>NZ_RBWS01000012.1 GCF_003627955.1 Sphingobacterium puteale
AGCGGAAAAATCTTACAAAGATCGGGATAACAGAACAAAAAATGGTGACCGAAATTATTCTGACCACCATTTTTTATAACATTTACTGAATATCCCTTATTAAAGGTATCAATATATTTCAAGCCTCTTCGTGCTCACTAATGATGCAAAATCATGTAAAAATCTTAGAATAATACGTTCTGTAAACGTTTTTTAAAATCCTTGTCATCCATCCAATCGTAGACCGTATCTTTCATTTTTTTTATGATCTCTGCCTTAGATTCTGCAACAACCTTTTTCTTTTTGGTAAGTACATTGGAGACCGGGGCATTGGTAAGTTCAATTTTGGTTGCAAACATATTGATATTCATGCTAGGGACGGATATCCCTAGAATCAATCCGGGTAAGCCATGGATTAATTCGGGACCGCCTGCTATCGGAATCTGTCCCGCAAAAAATGCGACAACATAAATAGAATCTTGTATGATCCCATTTGCGCGTCGACAATCATATCCGGCTATGTTGCGATATTCGTCAGTATACTTCCATTTCACCGCCGGCAAAGAATCTTTCATTAATAACTGCTCATCACCAAAGGGCAGTAACTTGGTAAACTCCCCTTTCTTAAAATTCATATAAGTCTTTGAATCCGTCAGTGCGGGGTTGTACCAAGAAACATTTCGATAATTCGCGGGATAATCTTCCTCTACTGTTTCAAACAACGTTTCCTGATCGTAAAATTTTAATGTATGATGTGTGATCACTTCAACGGGCCCATTTTTGACCGCATTGTCTACCCCCAGCTTATCCCAGGTATCCAGATCTGGCTTACTGAGATACGTCCGTTTCAGATAGTTCTGCACATGAAATTTCCGTTCGAAAGTCACAGTACCACTGCTCGGAAAGAATGCATGCTGTGCCTGTATAGCAGTAACGGACAAGCATACAAACCACATTACTAATATTATTTGCTTCCTCATTTAGCATCTCCTTTCATCTGTAAATAATTTTTTCTTCCATCGGCAAGATGGAGTTTGGACAATAAAATTGATAATTTAATCATGGACGGTTCATTGTTGTAAAATTGTAGATCACTTTTAACATCCCATAACGACGCAATACATCATTGCTTGTCTGGATAAATGCCGTACCATCCTGATAGCGATTCACCCCAATATTTTTATTTAATATATCGTTGACAAATAATTGCGCTTCTAAAGATTTGTCCTTTAAAAACTTTTTAGAGATATAGCCATTCATGTTCATCATGTTAATGGATTGCAAAGTCTTTGTTGCAGCCTGATAATTCTGTTGCATGGATAGCGAAATTTTAAAGTCTTGGGGTAGGTAATAGGTGACTTGTGCATAGGAATTAAATTTAAATGTGGTCTGGTTCAATTCGGGCTGCAGATAGGAGTCCATCTGTTCGACCCCGGGACTTAAATTAATATTAAAATCCATTTTATTGGCCTTATACCGATTAAAGCCAATTTCGGGCCCGATACTCCAGGTCTTATTACGGTTGAGCCTTGGTTCTTCATTAAGCAGCGACAGATAGCTATATTGAGTATTATATTCTGCATTCATGCCCATATTCATTTTCAAACCCCATTTCTTCTTTAACATGAAATTATATGATCCGCTTCCGTAAAAACGCCAGTTGTCCTTATCAATATTTACAAAAGAAATCTGTCGGGTACCGTCTTCCAGATTATAACGAACACTGCTGTTAATGTTTCGTTTCCCCTGATTGGCGCTGACATAAAAGTAGAAGCTCTGGTCTTTGATCTGTTTGTAGGAATTATAATTGATGGAATAGGAATTATTAAAACCGGCTTTCAGGTCCGGATTGTCCAAATATTCGACAAGCGGCTGACTATTTTGTTTGAGCGGTTCAATCTGTGTGAGCGAAGGCTGAACAGTCTGCCCGTAATAATTGAGCCATATATTCTTGGTTTTTGAAATCTTATAGTTCACATTAAGTGAGGGTCTAATGGATATCTGATCACGTTGCAATACGGTATTCAAATTGTTATAAGTCCGTTTTACAGCCTCAAAATCAGTACGGTTGCTCAGATTGACCGTCCATGTGTTTGTTTTATAATTCAATGCCGTATTGACACTATTTTTTAAACTGGAAAAATTAAAATCATTCAATACACTTTCATCCAGCACGGTATATTTTTGTGTCTTAGGATCCTTATTGAAGGATTGATTAAGTGTCTCTGATTTATTGCTGGAAAAGGAATATCCTATTGATCCAGTGATCCTTTTTGAGAGCGGCTCGGTATAGGTGACTGAGGCTCCGTAGGTGTTATTGCTGAGCTTATCTTCTTTGAACTGATCAATTGTGTCGGTACGGGAATCGTTGTAAAATCTGTTTTCGGAAAAATACTTTGTATCTGACCGGCTCTGATCCGTATTTACATTCACATTGAATGTAATGGAGCGACGTTCTTTTTTAAAGCGTCGTGTCAATAGTGCATTCACGTTGATTTTATCCTGATCACTATTCAGATCCGTGCTCGACGTGGTCTTTGTAATCGGCTGTCCACCTAAGGTGCTCTGGTAAGCTTCCGCTTCGGAAATATTATCCCTATTGGATTTATTAAAGCCCATATTCACCGTCAGATCAGCTAACGAATCCAACTTATAATCGTATCTAAGATTGGCAACATTGGCTCTGTTCTCATTTTCTGATCTGGTGATATTACTGTCTATCTGCGCGCGCTCCGGCAAGTTATTCTGCGCATTATAAGTACTTGTATTATTTACATTGATCTGGCTGCGCTTGTAGTTGACATTGATTTTATGTTTGTCATCTTTGGTTTTATCGGAATAACTTACCCCCATATTTAGTGCCTTAGGTACGCCGCCGCCCTGGTATCGCCCATCCCATCCACCTTCCGTTTCGTCTCCGCCCGAAGAGATCATAATGCCCCCTCCATCCATCATCTGAACATTGCCGCTCCCCCCGACACCATATTTTTGACTATCTTCAAACCCCAGTCCCACCATACCATCGTTGGCCAGGATACCGTAAGCCGCAATTTTCTGCGCTCCTTTAAATTTATTGAGCATGACTTTGCCGCCATAGTATTTATCCGTTCCGGCCCCAGCAATTGCCTGACCGAACATCCCTTTCTTCTTATCCTCTTTCAGCTTGATATCTATGGTCTGTGTACGCTCCCCATCATCCACACCGGTACGTACGGCCAGATCTGATTTCTTTTCGTAAACCTGTACCTTGCTCACCATATCCGACCTGATGTTTTTCGTAATCAGGGTGGGGTCATCTCCAAAAAATTCCTCCCCATCAAGCAGTACCTTTTTGACCTCTTTTCCCTGCGCCGTAATCTTACCTGTCCCGTCGATCGTAATGCCGGGCAACACCCTGAGCAGATCATCTACTTTGGCATCTTTCTCCACCTTAAAACTACCGGCATCGTACTCTATCGTATCTCCCTTAATAACGACTGGAATTCGTCCATTGACCTGTACCTCTTCCAAAAGTAATGCTGCCTTTGACAGCGATATCATGCCAAGATCAAGACCTTGAGCTGTCATATGGATCTCCTTCACAAGGTCAGCATATTGCGGATAAGACACGACTATTTTATAAATACCTGTATCCAGATTGGCAATTTGGAAAGTCCCATTTTCTTTTGTTCGATCGAACTTAATTAAAATAGAATCTTTTGGGTTAAGTAAAGCAACAGACGCTTGATGGAGTTTGGCTTTGTCTTTAGCATCAACAACTAGACCTGTAAGCCTCTGTTGGGCATGGGAAATAGCGCTTATGGCCGAAAGTACAAGAAGCAAAACTAAGGTATAGGTTAGTCTCATAAATTTCCGTTTATATATTGTCGCAATAAAGATATCAATGTTGCTACGGAAAATTCGTAAAATAATGTTAAATAATTAAGAAATTAAAAAAACAAACAAAACAAGCACATAACACTGAAAACAAGCAAGATACAGCAATTAAACAATAGAAAGGAGGAATACATGACATACCGGTTAACATGAGAAGAAATACTATCTTTATGTTTTTGCTTATTTGTTATAAGAAAAAGACACAATTATTCATTATACCCCCTTAGAGTTTTTAAATCCGCTTTTTATTTCGTCTCGACCGCATTCAAGTTCAACTCTTTTTCTTTATTGATTAAATAGGCATAAGAAAGCGCCAGCATTTTTCGATGCTGGCGCTTACATTTAAAAGTGGCTAAGGGAGCTGCTAGTAACCGAATAGCTTAACCAAATAAGCCTTTAACTCCTCTCCCCTTAGGTTTTTAGCAAGAATCTTTCCATCCGGATCTATCAGGAAAGTTGTAGGCAGTGCTGTCACAGCAAATCGACTAACTGCAATATTGTTTTCCACCGGGCTATCGTGCAGCTGAATCCAAGGCAATTGTTGGGTTTTAAGCATGTTCTTCCATGCACTTTCACTCTTATCGGTAGAAATACTTAAAATCTCGAACGCCGATTTACCCTTATATTTTCCGTAAATCTCCTTGAGTGTTTTAAATTCTTCGATACAGGGACCGCACCAAGAGGCCCAAAAGTCCAATAACACATAGGAGCCTTTCATGGAAGCAAAATCAATTTTTTGACCGTTTTCATTTGGCAACGAAAAATTTGCCACCAGAGCTCCTTCTTTTGATAACAAAGCCCCATGAATCTGATTACCGGCAGACTTACCATAATAGGACTGTTTGACATCAGGGCTCAAACTTTCATAGGCTTCTAATGCCACTTCAGGCTTCATGGCCTTTCCATAACGATCCAATAAAAAAGCGGCTCCAAAAGAACTCTTATTTTGAGCAACGACCTGCGCAATCACTGCAGCCTCATCCGCCCCTTTCGTCTGCATGCGTGTGAAATATTGATTCAGCACATCATGAGCTTTGGATCCCGAAACCTTGGCGGTATAGAAAGACTCCAGGTCACCCGCAATATGGATTGTTGTTGGAGCATCAACAAGAATACCAAATGGTGCGTAACCGCCATGTTTTTTAGATTCTGCCTCCGAGGCCAACATGTGCCTGGTGGCTACGGTAAATGGCCGTTCTATTTGCCAGGTCCCTTTTGTAACCGTAGCTGTATCATTATCGCCCGTAATATTATTATAAAGATAGATCTTGGTACCATCAAATTTCGGATCAGCTTTTCCTACAAAAACAACCTTAGAAGTTGTCTGCGCATGAACAGCAGCAATGCAGAACAAGGATAAAACCGTCCCTATCGTTCGTATAATAAACTTTAATCTCATCATCCTTATTTCAATAGTTCTGCTAATTTTTCATGCAGCTGTTCGCCACGTAGGTCTTTGGCAACAATCTTCCCATCAGGACCGATTAGAAAATTCTGTGGGATACCGCGTACACCGTAGAGCTTAGCTGCCTCGTTATTCCAGAACTTCAGATCACTTACATTTGTCCAGCTCAATTTGTCCGCTTCAATAGCCTTCAACCAGTTGTCTTTCTTGCCCGGTTGATCCAACGAAACACCCAGTACTGTAAAATTTTTATTCTTAAACTTATCATAAGCTGCTACAACATTTGGATTCTCCGCCCGACAAGGTCCACACCAAGACGCCCAGAAATCCAACAACACATATTTACCCCTAAAATCAGATAACTTAACCTGTTTGTCATTGACATCATGTTGAGTAAAGTCGGGTGCAAGCACACCAACTGCAGTTGATTTAGCCGCCATGATCTGTTTCGCGAAAGCTTCTCCGGTTTCAGAAGCCCGTACCGAAGCCGAAAGTTTATTAAATTCAGGCTCCAAAGCTAAAATTTCGGTCCCAGCATAGAGTTGATCCTGGATCGCCAATAAACTGAAATAAGAGTTTGGATTCTTTGCGATATAGTTTTGTTGCAACTGTTTCTTCTGCTCAGCAAATTTCATATACTGCTCCCGAAGTGGTCCCGCAAAAGCATCGTCTTTGCGTTGCTCTGCAGTCGCACTGCTGTATTTCAGATTGATTGCATTAATTCCTTCCTCGGCTTCCTTGATAAGATTCTTATACGCTGCGTGAGCATCCTGTAACGGCGAACCTTTAATAACGGCCGTTTTAACAGAGTCTATTGCCGTGATTGTCGTTTTCCCTTTATCGACATAAATACCGACCATGTCCCCTTTATATCCGATCTTATCCCAACCTTTGTTCTCCTGATCGTATACAATATAAACCATAGTAGGTCCATTAGCCTGCCCTTTAAAAGAGAAAGTCCCTTTGGTAACCTTCACAGAGTCCAACACTTGGCTATTGGGTGTGCGAATAGACATAAATACCTGCCCTTCTTTTTTGGGCTGTTGTATTTTTCCTTCAATGCTGAAATCCGACTTTTGCGCCATTACTGCTCCAGGAAGGGCCAACAAGGCGATCATTTTTAAAATTTTCATGTGTATAAATTTGATTTTTTAATGGTTGTACTTGCTATTTTACTCTTACTTTATGAATCATAGGTGAATGTCTTAATTCCACCTATGATGAACGGCTATTTTTGCGGTATTTTCTGCGTCTATCCCAGTCTCATTAATGGAAGCTATCTAATTTTTTGCGATACTTATTACCTGCAGCCTGAATGTCCCAATTGTATTCCTTTTTGAGAAAATCTGTCAAAATCTTGTATTTAGCGGCTCTTTTTTCACTGGAATCTAAGTATACTTTTTTAATGTTTGGATAGGATTCCGTTGTCAACAGACTAAACCACTGCCCCAAATCAACTTCGTAACCCCTCGAGCCAGAGCCAGAGATATAACCACGTTCGGCGGCTAATTTGGAAACCTCACGATTACGAGCTTCAATATCTTCATCACTATTGCCCGGAAAATTTTTGTCAATTTCATCGAGTGCCTTTCCATTGTCATAAGGCATTCCTGCAGCCTCAAATCCAGGAACCTTTCCTTCCATTCGCTGCGCGAGCATCCCGGACAAATTGCCCCAGACCATACGGGTAAGTACAGAATCCTGGTAATAATGTGTTTCAGGCACGGTAATAGGTTGGGTATTTAATCGTTCATTGGGCCAGCAAACAATCAGGCGTGAACGTCCCAGCACATAAATATCCTGTTTCCACCAAGAGCCATTATAGGTCTTTACGAAAAAGAACTCCCGGGGAAATACCCTTCGCACAAAATCCGTAGAAACATTATGTAGCAAGGTATCTACAAACATAATGGCACTTGGCTTGGCTTTATCATCCATTGGTGTTGCCCCATAGCGATTATTGACATCTTGTACCAAAATACTATTTGTCACCTCCTTCGGATCCTTAAAATTAAGACGCAACCATAAATCATAGGTCTTGAACATCTCCTTAACAGCGGGTAACTCCTCTTCTTTTGGGCCAAAACGCTCTTGAAATCCGAAAGATTCTGAGGAATTGATTGATTCATTTTTTGTACATGAACTGGCCAGTAACAACATGCTGACTAGGCCGATTGAAAATATCTTCTTCATTGATGAATTGATTATCGTGGATTAATAGGCATATTGGGTGAATTATTCTGTTCTGATTGAGGAATCTGCAAGACATATTTTGGATCATCTTTACGCATGACAAACTCCTGTCCATTTTTATAAGTATGCTTGATTTCAGGCTTTCCAAGTCTACGCAGATCGAAAAATCGCAATCCACCGTCGAATGCGGTTTCCAGACGGCGCTCTTCGAGTACTCTTTTCAAAATACCTGCTTTATCACTATAGTCACTTTCCTTTAACCCGATAAACGTTCCTTTTTTGTAACGCGTCACCAACAGATCGTTGAGGTCTTTCAAAGCATTGCTATATTGCTGTTTTCTAGCGTAGGCCTCAGCGCGGATCACATAGGCCTCACTGGCTTTAAAGCCAATATAAAACCAATATTTCTCCTGTGTGGCAAACATATGGTATACCGTCTTTCCAACCATAATACCATCAGGTTGCGAAAAGTCTTCAAATGAATCAAACAAGTACTGCCTGTAATCTACCAGATTACCATTTCTTTTCGTTAGGTCCAAGATCTCTTCGGTAGGCTTAAATGCTGACTGTGAATAGTAAAAGAGATTATTATTGGCTCTCCCGGCTGTAAAGAACAAAATTTCCCTATTATAATCCGTATCAATAAAGCCTGTATTGCCCGAAAAAGCATACTTATTGGATTTACTATCGATATAGGATTGCATACTGTTCAGATCAGCAAGTTTTGCGCTTGACATCACTTCTCCGGCAAAGGCTATCGCCTGATCATATTGACCCATAAATAATGCAATACGGGCACGTAATAATTGCACAGTCGTAATATTGAGTCGAAAACGATCATCTGTAGGTTTTCCACGTAACAGACCTGCTGCTAACTCTAGATCTGAGTTGATCTGACTCCATACTTTGCCCAAGGGCTCACGTACATTGTTCTTACTAAATTCGTTGACATCAACTGCATTCAGCGGCATGGGCACCCCGGGGAGCTCGAGATTATTTGCCGAATAGACATCGGCATACATATTGACAAGATAAAAATAAGCATAAGCTCGTAGTGCTAGGGCTTCACCTTTTATTTTATCATAGTTAGATTGTTCTTCACTGGTAGGTATGACTTCTTTGAACTTGTCCAATACTGTGTTGGCGTAAAAAATAGTCTTGTAAAGCTGTCCCCAATAGGGATCATTCGGTGTATTGTCCAATTGATGGGATGAAGCGAATAAAAACCAAGGTTCATCTACGGCTCCTGGCTTATAGGTCGTGTTGAGATTTACCATAGCATTATCAGTCATCAACTCTGTTTTATAGAAATAATCGCTGCGCGGATATCCGCCTAATAAAATTGATTCATAGTCATTGATTGTTTCGGGTGTCATGCTATTGACAGGTGTGATGTCCAATAAGCCCGTACAAGATGTCAGGCCTATTGCTGAACAAAACAGGCCCAACAACAAATATTTAGATGTAATCTTCATCATAGTTTTTAGGTTTAAAATTGAACTTGTAGGGATGCAGTGTATGATCTTGGCACAGGGAGGAATGTATTTCCAAACGATACCTGAACGGATCTCGAGTCTGTGTAAGACATTTTGCTTCCTTGCGCTTCTGGATCCTGACCTTTCAGTTTAGCATCTTTCCATACATAGAGATTATTTCCCTGTAACATAAGACGAATATTCTGGATTCCTAATGCCCGCAATCTAGGCGTAAAATAATCGTACGATATGGAGAGATTCTGCATTCGGATAAAATCGCCTTTCACCGTTCTCAGATCGGAATTATCATACATTCGGCCATTAAATGGTGCGACACCTGTTACAGCAGCCTCAAATGCTGAATCCTCTAGTTTGGGGATATTCGTGTTGAGTTCATCTCCAGGTTTGCGCCATCTGTTTACCCATTCTTTGGATAAGTTCTGTGTAGGCTCTGGAAAAGTCAGGGCATAACCTTGAGAAAGGTTACGCAGTCGCATCATATTGCCAAAGCTGCCGATAAATAAGGTTGACAACGAAAAACGCTTATAGGAGAATGTATTTGTAAAACCCAACTGCGTCGTTGGCAGATTAGGCCCTTCATATTTCAGTCCGTCCAAATTCGTCATCCCATAGAGCACCTTCTCGCCCTCTTTATTGGTATAAAATGTCGCTCTGCCGTCTGTATTGAGTCCGGCATAGCGGTAGGACCACATGCCATCCAAAGGTTTTCCTACAACGGCTGATGCAGCATAATTCGTCCGATTTGCATCAGTCAGTGTGGTTACTGTTGGTTTGGAATTGACTTCGAGCACCTCGTTTCTGTTCAAGCCAAAATTGATATTTGATGACCATCTAAAATTCTTAGAATCCATATTGATTGAGCTGACAGAAAACTCCCAACCCCTATTGCGCATTGTCGCCCAGTTCACCTGAAGCGATTCGAATCCGGTCACTTGCGACACTTGTTTTGATCCCAACAGGTCTGTGCCTTTTTTATTATAAAATTCGATAGAGCCCATTAAACGCCGTTTCCATAAACCAAATTCAAGTCCCAAATTGGTTGTATAGGTCTTTTCCCATTTGAGATAAGGATTTTTCGGTGCGTTGATAATTAAATAATTGACCGGATTATCTACATTCACGGCACCGATCGTCGCAACCAAGTCGGAGTAGGCCTGAGAAGCAACATTACCCTGGCTGCCATAGGATCCTCTTAGTGTCAAATAGGATAACCAATCAATCTGATTTAGGAAGCGCTCCTGCTTCATCTGATAGTTCGCTCCCAATGCCCAAAGTGGCTGAAATAACTGATTAGTTTTCAGCCCAAATCTATTGGAACCATCTGTACGGGCGTTAAAGCTGACAGTATATCTATTGTCAAAGGTATAATTGAATGCACCGAAATAAGATACCGCAGCAGCTTCATCCAGACGTTCTGTCCAATAGGGAACACCCATCTTTTTCATCAGTTCAAACTGTGGCACTTGTTGATGGCCCCGATCATGTGCATATCCATAGACCTGCGTTACTTCCTCCTCAGTTTTAGATTTGCGGATCTCTTGCCCTAGCATCACATTCAAATAATGCTTGTCTTTAAAAAGGGGATTATAGATTATTTGATTCCGAAAGGTAATCGAACCGTTAATTGATGCCTTTCCTCTTCTATACCCCCCATCCTTCCAGATCTGCACTGCTGTATAGTCGACGATATCATAATAATCTTTTTTCCGGCTCCGCACAAAATAACTATCCTCCAAAGCTATATCTACATCACGTGTATTTTGTTTTGTATAACTAAACAAGGAGGTGAATGTCAGATCTTTCATGAATTTCCATTCAAAATCCACTGAAGACCGTAGTCCGAAGTTATTCGCATTTCTCCAGCCCTGTTCCCTGTTTTCCATAAAGTTATATTTCAAGGTATTATGGTAGAAATAACTATAGTTTCCATTGTTGTCAAAAGCGGGTTGCGCACGTGTGGTATAGATCGCCCATTCATAGGGGTTTTCGCGCGAATCGACAGCAAAAAAACTCTTATTGTCGCGTGCATTGATATCCATCATGACTCCCAATCGCATCTTGGGTGTTAAGAAAGTATAGGCTTTCAATGATCCCGTATAGGTTTTCTGTCCCACACCTTTGGCGGTCGCCTGATCATTATTGTAGCTTCCTGAGGCATAAAAAGTCGTCTTTTCATTTCCTCCAGAAAAACTTACATTATACCGTTGAGACAGCGAATTCCTAAATAGATGTTTAAACCAATCGGTATTGACCGTTTCCAGGTACTTTATTTTGTCTTCAAATTGACCCCAGCTAATCCGCTTATCATTTGCATCAATAAAATAACGTTCAAAATCAGTAACAGTGCCATATTCGCCAGGTTTAGGGCTGTTTGCATTAAACAAATTCCGCTGCAACATTTCTAAATTGACGTCCACCCGTTCCTTGGAATTCATCATATAGGCGTCCTCTATCCGTGGTCGTTCCCCCATAGTTAAAGTACTTGAAAAATTCACCCGGGTTTTACCTGCCCGTCCCTTCTTGGAAGTAATTACAATGACACCATTAGCGGCTTTAGTTCCATAGATAGCTGTTGCCGCTGCATCTTTTAAGACATTGATACTTTCGATATCTTCTACATTGACACCACCAATACCAGAAGCGATCAGGTTTCGATTAGTCATAATATCATCTACGGAAACATTCACTGCATCATCCAGAATAATACCATCGACAACCCATAAAGGCTGTACATTCCCGCTTAACGCAGCAGTACCACGAATGCGAATTTGCGGCATAGCGCCCGGAGCGCCCGAAGTACTCATGACCATAAGCCCAGGTACCTGTCCTTGTAGGAGTTTATCAATATTCGGCTGAAATATCGTTTCTAACTGCTCCATATTAACCGTAGCGACCGAACCGGTCAATGATTTGCGCTGTAGGTTTTGGTACCCTGTGACGACCACATCGTCCAGCTGATTTTCTATGGGGGTCAAGCGCACCTCTGTCCAGGTCTTACCCTGCATGGATATCTGCAAAGTCTGGAAACCCATGCTTTTGAAAATCAATGTTGTATTTGCATTTGTTACCGATAGGATGAATGTCCCATCGGTATCCGTTCCAACAGCATTCTTTGGATTGTCTTTTTCGGTCACTGTAATACCGACCAGTGGTTTTCCCTTATAATCCATTACACGGCCACGTAGCTGTACTTTCTGCTGTTTGGCTGAACGAGGCTTAGGGGTAATTACAATTGTTTTATTATCGATGCTATATTGCAGCGACTGATCTTTAAAACAGTGATCCAATACTTCTTGCACAGTAGCATTCTGCATGTCGATATCCACCGCTGTATTGGATTTGACAAGAGACTCATTGTAGAAGAAATCACAATTGCATTGTCTCTTGATTTCACTAAATACTTGAGAAAGTGGAACTCCCTTTCTCTTTATAGTGACCCGTTGTGCAAAAGCCGTCAGGCTAAACTGCGCACAGGTCAGTGCAACAAATAAAATTGCAGTGCGTTTGCCCAAAGCCCTCCTTTTCAATAGGTCTCTGGAATTGAATAAATTCATTTGGTCGTAATTTATTGGTCAAATAATTAAGGTATACTGCTGTCCCCCGCTCAGCAGTGGTTAGTTAGATTTCATAGGTAAAACTACATCATCAGAATCACCCTCCTTTCTTTTGCTCCCCAAGGAGTGATTTGATATTTTATCTGTCCTGTTCTCCGCAAGATGGACAACACTTCTTCTAATGTCTTTTCTTTGGAAATGACTCCAGTAAAGCCCAATTCGTCGGCTTGGCCGAGTACCCTAACATCTATGCCATACCAGTGCGACAACTCCACTCCGATCTCTTCCAAACCTGCATTAAAAAATGAAAATTCATTATTTCGCCAAGCATTCACATTGGCTAATAAGGCCGGAGAAACATCGATATTAGTATTCCCAGGGTTGACAACACTGCTTTCTCCGGGGGTCAAAATACGAAGCTTCGATGCTGTAGAAACGGCAACACTACCTTCCATCAATGTTGTTGTGGTCCGATTATGCGCATAGGCCTTAGCATTAAAATGCGTCCCCAGCACCTTGATTTTTTGATCATTTGAAACCACCACAAAAGGTTTCTGCTTATTGTGCGAAACTTCAAAATAAGCTTCTCCCTCCAGATAAACGATACGTTCGGATCCAACAAAATTAGCATCATAACGTAATTTAGTACCCGTATTCAGCCAAACTTTGGTCCCATCTGTCAACACGATTGCTCCAGTTTTACCCGTTGGAACGTTAATTTCCTGTACCATAGGTTCGGAGGCATTCTCAAGTTTTTTGATCTCAAAAAAAGAATCTTTATTTGTTGTTTTAGCAGTAGCATATTGCGTTTTGCTACTATCCGTCAACTCAATTTTCTCACCATTCGGCAGCGTCAATGTCATCAGTGATTCCACTTTGGAGCTTTCCATATATTTATTCGTGACAGTAACACCGGTAGTGCTTAAAGCCTCCTCAGATGCTTTATATTGATACCCTCCTACATAAAGAATCAGTATTGCTGCCGCAGCGGCCGCCCATGGCCATAAGCGGATCAAAATGGATGGTTTCGTTTTAATCTCTCCTCCAGTGAGCAACGATTCTAAGATTGGGTATTGGTTTTTCGATTGGGTATATAATTCCTCAATAATGTCCCCTTCCTCCAGCTGATCATCCATTGCTGCATCCATATACATTTCCAGTTCCTCACGAAAAGATTCGTCAGCGAATAATGCTACCAACCAAGCGGCCTGCTCCGGTGTGCAGGTGCCGGCCAAGTATTTCTCGAAAATCTCCTTTTTATCGTACATAATAATCGCTCAAATCACAGCCTTAATAACCTTAATACGGAGAAGACATAGAAAGTCTATGCTTAGAAAATCTTTTTTTTTTAAAAATCTAAAATTAGGTTTAAGGAGGATAAAAAAGACTATTGGGACTAGTCTTATGGGAAGCAAATCCCTAGTTAAGAAGCCCCAAAAGTGTCATCAAAAGCATAAAAAGTTTGGTTCCGAGCTCCTGTTTTAAAAAGCGCATCGCTTTGGCCATGTGATCTTTTACAGTACCAACTGAAACTTCATGGATCTTTGCGGCTTCTTCATAACTCTTTCCCTGGAATTTGCACAACAGGAAGATTTCTCTGCGCTTGGGAGGCAATTTTTCTATCGCTTTTGATAGTTCATCAGATAGCTGTTCCAACGTATCATTAGCTTCGTCCAGTTCATAATATAAGGTTGCCTGTGTCAGAAGCGCTTTACGCACAGCCTCATCTGTAGCTGATTGGCGAAAATAATCAATGGTCAGGTTACGGGCTATTGTATGTAGCAATGACCAAACGCCTTTCTCGGGAATAATTTTGGCGCGCATATCCCATAAGCGTACGAAGGCAATTTGATGTATTTCCAGCACATGCTCCTCGTCTGGTAGCAATCTGTTCAGCTTGTGCAACAAAGTGGGAGAATAGTGTTCATAAAGCTTAGAGAAAGCCGTTTTATCTCCCTTAATTAAAAGAGAAACCAGCTTAAACTCATCATTTTCATCGTTTTTCAAGTGATCTGTCCGTATATTATGAATGCTCCAAAATTATAAAATTTATCTTATTCTAAAGCAAAACTCCAATTATTGTCTATACCAATAAATCATGCTAAGGGGGCTTATTCTGCCAAGATATGTTTTTAGAAATACCCTCAGTATAAAAAAACAGCAGTAAGCTTGCGCCACTGCTGTCTATATTATTCATTGCAAACAAGCTTTTTTGTCTAGTCTGCAGACGGCGTCGAACACGTCAATTATTCGACGCTTAGATTCAATTCTTTTTCTTTATTGATTAAATGGGCGATGCTCGTATCATTCAAAATTTGCAACATCGCATTCCTGACTTCCACAAATGTATCACGGATGCCACAGGCATGCTCTTCGGTGCACTCTTCACAGGAACGATAGAAATTTAGACTGACACAAGGGAGCAAAGCAATCGGTCCATCGATCAGACGCATTACCTGAGATAAAAATACATCTTCCGGAGCTTTATTCAGACTATAGCCTCCCCCCGCTCCTTTTTTACTATAGAGAATACCTGCGTTGCGCATTTCAAGGAGAATCTGTTCCAAGAATTTTTTTGGAATATTTTCTTCCTGTGCAATTTTAACGATCTGCATAGGTTCATTTCCGTAGTTACGACCGAGCACCATAAGTGCCTTAATTGCATATTTTGTCTTTTTGGAAAGCATAATTTGTTAACCCCCTGTTGAATTGCAAATTTACGTTTTTTATTCAATAGAATAAAACCTATAAAACTAGCCTGTAAAAGAAAAGCCCTTAGCACAATTTACCTATTGGATATCCTTATGCTAAGGGCGAATATTATCTGATAATCTAATTGCTATTGGCCCAGTACTGCTGTAATGGGTTTACCGATACTTCCATTGGGTTCGGTAATATGCAATAGTGATGAAATCGTAGGCGCAATATCGACAATATGGACCTCGGTATTGGACACACCGGGCTTAATACCCCAGCCCATAAATACCAGTGGAATATGAGAATCGTATCCCGACCAAGTACCATGTGTCGTACCCGTAGAACGTGGCGTACCATCATACCATTGTGGTTCACAAACGATCTGGATAACACCGCTCCGTTTGTAATTATAGCCATTGATCATTTTTTCACGGACAGGCTCCGGGATCATTAGGCTTTCACCTTTCTCCATATCCGCAACATAAGCAACACCTTCAGTCTTGCGCAACTCGCGAATAATGGTCTCTTTTATTTTATCCCGATCCAATTGAAGCGAATCAATGATTTGATTATTCAGATGCACCTGATAATTCATCATACTCTTGACGATTTTTTCCTGTCCAAATTTCTCTTTCAACTTTTTGTTTAGATCCGAGATAATCTGACGGGAATAGAAATAACCGCCATTTCCTTTCATATCCATATAGAATCTAGAGTTGTAAGAAGCGCCATGGTCAGCAGTCAGGAAAAAGGTATAATTGCCTTTACCAACAGAGTTATCCAGATAAGCAAAGAAATCGGCCAGTTGTTTGTCCAATTGCAGATAAATATCTTCAATTTCTACAGCTGTCAATGAGTAACGGTGTCCGACATAATCTGTCGCCGAAAGACTGACACAAAGGAAATCGGTATTTTTAGTTGGGTTATTTCCCATCTGCTCATTCTTGATGGCTTCCATTGCCAGATCTAAGGTAAACTGATTACCCATTGGTGTTGTTTTTATCAACTCAAGACCTTCATCTTTCATCAACTTAGATGTCGCACGCGGCAAGGTTGGCTTCTCTTCACCGGGGTATTTCCCCTCATAGATATTATCATCAGCAATACTATTCGCTGCATAAGTACTCACATCGTACATCGGCTTCCAGTCTGCCTTAAGGTATTTTTCCGCTAACTTTTTCTTATTGAAGTCAACGACCCACTTTGGTAATTGATCCATATAGAAATTGGAGGTAATCCAATTGCCAGATTTTGCCTCAAACCAATAGGCAGCATCCGCAAAGTGACCGGCAGGTAATATACCGCCTCTGTCTTTAATTGCGATACCAATGACTTTAGATTTAAAATTTGAAGCCAGTTTCAACTGATCCGTTACTGTAGACGCCAGTAAATTACGTGGGGACTGTTTTCCTTCTTTCTCCGTAGTACCTACACCAACGACATTGTCATCTTGGGTACAATACATATTCTTACCTGTAAGCTCTTCGATCCAATCATTACCCGCAATACCGTGGATTGAAGGAACAGAACCAGTGTATACCGAACTGTGTCCTATAGCTGTATAGGTCGGAATATAATTGATCAGGGTATTCTCACAGGAGAAGCCTTCTTTCAAAAGTCGCTTGAAACCATCATTTCCATATCGATCCGCAAAGCGATATAGATAATCCCAACGCATCTGATCCACCATCAGACCGACGACCAATTTGGGTCGTTCCGGTTGTTGTGCCATGGCGGAGAGTGCAGCTATTCCAAATACGACACTTAAAAAAAATCTTTTAATCATAATAGTATTGAGTATTGAGTATTGAGTAATTAGTATTTAGATTTTAGT
Organism: Sphingobacterium puteale; assembly: GCF_003627955.1. Taxonomy (GTDB): domain Bacteria; phylum Bacteroidota; class Bacteroidia; order Sphingobacteriales; family Sphingobacteriaceae; genus Sphingobacterium; species Sphingobacterium puteale. The sequence continues at coordinate 17,035 of NZ_RBWS01000012.1, forward strand.
TGTGCAAACCTTTGGTTTACTAACATGATCTTTCATTCCTTGCTCTTTAATCTTTTTTCCCTAAATTCAGCAGCCACTGTGCAGGCGCCATTGTTTAATAACGAATGCTAATGTAGGGTTTAATCTTTTAAATGTGTTTTTAAAAATTGCCCTGTATAAGAATCTTTACAATGCGCAAGATCTTCTGGAAGTCCTGCAAAGACCAACTTTCCACCTTTATTGCCCCCTTCAGGCCCAATATCAATCACCCAATCGGCCGACTTGATCATGTCCATATTATGTTCGATGACCAAAATACTATTCCCAAGGGCGATCAGCGCATCAAATGATTTTAAGAGCTTTTTGATATCCTGAAAATGTAAGCCTGTAGTCGGTTCGTCAAAAATAAATAAGGTCTTCTTGCTGTTATTGCCTTTGATCAGGAAAGAAGCAAGTTTAATTCGTTGTGCCTCACCGCCAGAAAGTGTACTGGAAGACTGCCCGAGCTTCACATAGCCCAGACCTACATCCTGTAGTGGCTGTAACTTGGCCAATATCTTAGGCTGATCGCCAAAGAATACAATGGCTTCATCCACGCTCAGCTCAAGTATATCCGCTACGGATTTACCTTTATACTGCACATCTAGCACAAACTGCTTGAAACGTTTTCCACCACAGGCCTCACATGGAAGTACGATATCCGCCATAAATTGCATCTCGATCTTCACTTCCCCTTCACCTTGACAGACATCACAGCGGCCGCCCTCGACATTAAAAGAAAACGCAGCAGGTTTCAATCCCGCAGCTTTGGATGCAGCCTGATTAGCATACAAAGCTCTGATCTCATCCCAGGCTTTAACATAAGTTACTGGATTGGACCGTGAAGAACGACCGATTGGATTCTGGTCAACCATTTCGATCTGTTCCACTTGTGCAATATCGCCTTCTATGGAATCATATACACCTGTTTGTTCACCAGAATAATTACCGATTGATTTCTGCAAAGCCGGATAAAGAATACGTTTCACCAAGGATGTCTTTCCGGATCCCGATACCCCTGATACAACGGTAAATGTATTTAAAGGAAACTGCACATCGATCCCCTGAAGGTTATTTTCATGCGCTCCCTTTACAGTAATGCTATTGGACCATTTTCGTCGTTTTTTTGGAACTTCGATCTTGCTCTTGCCACTCAGATATTGACCTGTTAAACTCCTATCATCTTTTAGAATCTCACTATATGTTCCTGCAAATACCATCTCACCGCCATTGATCCCTGCTTCGGGGCCAATATCGATCAGATAATCTGCAGCCTCCATCATTTCCTGTTCATGCTCAACCACAACAACTGTATTACCTACATCACGCAAGGATTTCAGTACCGAAATCAGACGCTGAGTATCGCGTGGATGCAACCCAATACTCGGCTCATCCAGCACATAGATTGAGCCCACGAGCGAACTTCCGAGCGAAGTTGCCAAATTGATCCGTTGGGATTCCCCTCCGGATAGCGTATTGGACAGACGGTTTAAGGTAAGGTAGCTTAACCCTACATCGCATAGAAATTGTAGCCGGTTATTAATTTCGGCCAGCAGGCGTTTGGCAATCACCTTTTCATTTCCCTCCAGTGACAAATCCGTAAAAAATGCCAAAGCTTCTTCAAGAGGCATCAATACGATATCGGTAATTGACCTACCACCGACTTTGACATAGGTCGCATCTTTACGCAACCTTGTTCCCCTACAATCGGGACAGTCGGTTTTACCTCGGTAACGTGACAACATCACGCGGTATTGAATTTTATAGGTCTGTTCTTCGAGCTCTTCAAAGAACTTGTTAAGCCCTGTAAAATAACTATTTCCCGTCCAAAGTAATTCTTTTTGGGCTGTTGTCAGATCGGAATAGGCGCGGTGTATCGGAAAATCAAACTTTAGAGAATTCTTTACCAGCACCTGTAACCATTCATTCATTTTCTCTCCTCGCCAAGGAGCAATAGCGCCATCATAAACAGAGCGGCTCTTATCTGGTATAACAAGATCTGGGTCTATACCAATGATCTTCCCATAGCCTTCACACCGACGGCAGGCACCATAGGGATTATTGAAACTAAAGAAGTTAGGACTAGGCTCCTCAAAGGTAATTCCATCGAGTTCAAACTTGTGTGAGAAATGATGTCTTTTATCCTTTTCTTCGATATACAATTCACCTTTACCCTCAAAAAATCCCGTTTGAATGGAATCGGATAATCGATTCATGGTATCATCATCCTGCTCGATACGTACCCGATCCACGACAATCAATACCTCGCCGTCCTGAATCGTTTCATTGGCCATGCTCTTATCGTCAATAATACTTTCGATTTTTTGCATTTTATCCTGATAGACGACACGGACAAACCCTTTCTGCAGTAAGAGAGATAACTCTTCTTTGAGTTTTCGCTCATGGGAAGGCACCAGCGGAGCCAATAGCGTAACAGATTCTCCCTCGTCAAATTTCAAGGCAAAATCTACCACCGAGCTCACGCTATCTTTGGTCACCTCCCTACCTGAAACAGGAGAAATCGTCTTCCCGATCCTTGCATATAGTAATTTTAGATAGTCATATATTTCGGTAGAAGTTCCGACAGTGGAACGCGGATTGCTGGTAATAACACGTTGTTCAATTGCAATCGCTGGGGCGATCCCTTTGATGTAATCGACTTCGGGTTTATTCATCCGTCCCATAAACTGTCGTGCATAGGAAGAAAGACTTTCAACATACCGTCGTTGTCCTTCAGCGTATAGGGTGTCAAAAGCGAGGGAAGATTTTCCTGAACCTGACATTCCAGTAATGACAACCAATTTATTTTTGGGAATATCAACATCAATATTTTTCAGATTATTGACTCTAGCCCCTTTTATTTGAATATATTCTTTTGGAGTACGCTCCACTTTTTTACTCATAATAATCCTTATCTCACACAAAGTTACGCAATCTTGGCTGATTATAGTCCCTACGAATTAAAAGCTCTTGCGAAAAAATATAGTCCCTATCCCAGTGCAGTTCTATGGATTTAGAGGTTGCCTTTTTTCATTTCAGAGACAGCATAATCTACGGCTCTAGCTGTTAATGCCATATAGGTCAGCGACGGATTCTGCGTTCCTGTTGAGGTCATACAGGCACCGTCGGTGACAAATACATTTTTCACCAAATGTAACTGGTTCCATTTGTTCAACAAAGAGGTCTTGGGATCCAATCCCATACGTACTCCACCCATTTCGTGGATATCCAAACCCGGATTTTGGTTGCTGTCACTGACTTTGAGATTCTTGACTCCTGCAATATCCAGCATCTCCTGTCCTTGTTGAAAGAAGTCATCTCTCAATTTGTAGTCATTTTCCTCGTAACCGACAGCGGTAATCAATTGTGGAATACCATAAGGATCTTTCTTGTCTTTGCTCAATCGCACATGATTGCTTTCCTTGGGAATCGTCTCCCCTTGCATCATCATGGAAACACCCCAGCCTCCCAGTTCAGCTAAACTGTCTTTGTAAGCCCCACCAACTGACACTCCCTCAAAAGCCCCTCCCCGCGAACGGTAAGCGCCAAAAAACGAAGCATAACCTCTCAAAAAATCAGTTTCCTGCCGATGTACATTTCTAAAATTGGGAATAATAGGTTGGGTTGGCCTACGCCCATAATAATATTTATCTTCATAGCCTTCCATTGTACCCGATATTGAGCCCAAATAATTATGAAAAGCGACATATTTACCCAACAGGCCACTATCATTTCCAAGGCCATTCGGAAAACGATCGGAAGTGGAATTCAATAAAATCTGGTTTGTCGCTAATGCAGAGGCATTGACAAAAATGATTTTCGCAAAGAACTCTTGACTCGCCTTTGTGACTGTGTCGATGATACGGACACCGATCGCTTTCTGTAAACTATCATCATAAAGTATGGATTCGACAATCGCCTGGGGGCGTATGGTCAACTTTCCTGTTTTCGCCGCCCAAGGTAAAGTAGATGCATTGGAGCTAAAATATCCACCAAAAGGACATCCACGATGACATAGGCTACGTGCCTGACATTGACTCCGCCCTTGATCGATATGGATCTGCCGAGGTTGGGTCAAATGAGCACAGCGCCCCTGAATCACCGGACGATCTTTATACTGCTGCTCTATACGTTGTTGTATTGCTTTCTCCACCACGTTCATCTCCCAAGCGGGAAGAAAATCACCATCTGGCATCGCATCAATTCCGTCCCTGTTACCCGATATTCCGACGAAATGTTCGACATACGAATACCAAGGTGCAATATCATCGTAACGAATAGGCCAATCCACTGCAAAGCCATCCCTTGCAGGCCCTTCAAAATCGTACTTAGACCATCGCTGGGTCTGACGGGCCCAAAGGAGAGATTTACCGCCAACTTGATCAGCCCGAATCCAGTCAAATGGTTTTTCCTGGATATAAGGCTGGGCAGCATCCGGCAGAAAAAAGTGTTTGGCGTCTTCCCGATAGACATAGCATTTTGAAGCAATCGGATTTTCATCCTTGGTCTGCTGTTCCACCTGTCCCCCATGCTTGAACTGCCAAGGATCCATATACGCTGTGGGATAATCCTGAATATGTTTGGCATCTTTACCTCGATCCAAAACAAGTGTTTTCAATCCTTTCTCGCAAAATTCCTTAGCGGCCCATCCGCCAGATATGCCCGAACCGATCACAATAGTGTCAAAATGATTTTCCTTATTCATCTTTATATTTAGGTCGTATTTGAAAAGTTAATATACTGTAAATAATGGTATTGCAACAAATATTCTAAGCAACTTACATGATTTTGTTACAAAATAAATGCTGGATATCCTACATCGACGGGGTCTTATCTAACGATGTTTTTTAATAGGTGCTATCCAATACTTTCGAATAATTATTTTAAATATTTAACCATTTTCAATTAATCCTTCTAATTTTTTACATGTCTTAAAAATATAGTTTTGAAAAAGCAAAGTAGCAATAGTGATAGAGATTGCGTTTAAAGAATAAAATAAAAAAAAGGTTATGAGAAAAAATGTATTTAAAGTTATGGTCATGATGCTATTCGTTTTCGTCGCATCTACAACAGTAAGTAAAGCACAAATGGTGATTGATAAAATAGACTTAAATATTTTTCCTGCAGCGGAAAAAGGATACAAAAAAATGGTTATCGAAGTTCCATATTCGGAGAATGACAAGAACAAGAAGATCGAATTCTCTGTAGGTAAATGGATGGAGGTAGATGGTTGTAACAATTTTAATCTAGCTGGTTCTTTTGAGAAAAAAGATCTTCAGGGCTGGGGGTATGATTACTATGTATTCAAAACCAACGGAAATGTAGCAAGTACCATGATGGCCTGCCCGGATAAAGCCAAGAGAAATCTTTTTGTAAGCGCCCAACCCGAAACAGTACGTTACAACGGTCGGATGCCTATTGTTATTTATGTCCCTGAAGGATATGAGGCACAATTCAAAATCTATTCAACAGATGGAGATACCTATCGGGCTGCTGAAGTCAGAGAAAAGAAAAAATAATAGCCACTAAATTCTGTTTAGTTGGCCCAAAAACAACAAACAAAGCTTATAAAGAATAGGCCGTCTCATAATTTCTTACGAGACGGCCTCTTTTATCTTTATTATCCTTATCTATTGATTATTGAAATTTTTTCGCGTTTTGTTTACGCTCATTTTCTGTCAAATAGATTTTACGTAGACGCATAGATTGTGGTGTTACCTCAATATATTCATCTGCCTGAATATACTCCATACATTCTTCTAATGAGAATTTGATTGCTGGAGCAATACGTGTATTGTCATCTGAACCGGAAGCACGCATATTTGTCAATTGCTTTCCTTTAGTAACATTGATTGTTAAATCGTTATCACGGATGTGCTCACCCAAGATTTGTCCTTCGTATACATCTACACCTGGATCCACGAAGAAACGACCACGATCTTGCAATTTATCAATAGAATATGCTGTAGTTGAACCTGTATCCAAAGAAATCAATACACCTGCCAAACGACCAGGGATTGTACCTTTCCAAGGCTCGTAACCTTTCAAACGGTGAGCCATTACAGCTTCACCAGCTGTTGCAGTCAATACGTTGTTACGTAGACCAATGATACCACGAGAAGGAATAGAGAATTCAAGATGTTGCATATCACCTCTAGCTTCCATGATCAACAATTCACCTTTACGTTGTGTTACCAACTCAATTACCTTTCCAGAAACATCAGAAGGGACATCAACAACAAGCTCTTCAATCGGCTCACATTTTTGACCGTCGATTTCTTTCACGATAACTTGAGGTTGTCCTACTTGTAATTCATAACCTTCGCGACGCATTGTTTCGATCAATACAGATAAGTGAAGGATACCACGTCCGTATACCAACCACGCATCAGGAGATTCGGTAGGAACTACGCGCAACGCCAAGTTCTTTTCTAATTCTTTTTGTAAACGATCGTAGATATTACGAGATGTTACCAATTTACCTTCTTTACCAAAGAATGGGGAGTTGTTGATTGTAAACAACATGTTCATTGTTGGCTCATCGATGCTGATAACTTCCAATTGCTCGGGATTTTCAAAATCCGCGATGGTATCACCGATATCGAAACCTTCGATACCAACGACAGCACAAATATCACCTGCATGTACTTCTGGCACTTTGATACGACCTAAGCCTTCAAAAACCTGAAGTTCTTTAACACGTGACTTAACCACTTTTCCATCACGTTTTACCAATGATACTGGTTGGTTTTCCTTGATAGTACCACGGGCAACACGACCGATAGCGATACGTCCTACGAAAGTTGAGTAATCTAATGATGTTACCTGCATCTGCAAATTACCTTCAGTAACCACCGGAGCAGGAATATATTTAATGATTGCTTCTAACAAATCCGTGAAGTCTTCGGTACGATTTTTCCAATCTGTAGACATCCATCCTTGTTTTGAAGAACCGTATAATACTGGGAAATCCAATTGTTCTTCGGTAGCACCCAAGTTGAAGAATAAATCGAAAACATTTTCGTACACTTCATCAGGACGACAGTTTTCTTTATCCACTTTATTGACAACAACGATAGGTTTGATACCTAATCCAAGTGCTTTACCTGTAACGAAACGTGTTTGAGGCATTGGACCTTCAAAAGCATCTACAAGTAATACTACACCATCGGCCATCTTCAATACACGCTCCACTTCACCACCAAAGTCGGCGTGACCAGGAGTATCAATGATATTGATTTTAACACCTTTATATGTTACTGATACGTTCTTAGATACAATAGTGATCCCGCGCTCACGCTCTAAATCATTATTGTCTAGGATTAATTCACCAGCATTTTCATTTTCTCTGAATTGATTGGTAAAATATAAAATTTTGTCTACAAGCGTAGTTTTACCGTGGTCGACGTGAGCGATGATCGCAATGTTTCTAATGTTTTGCATTGAGCAAGAATAATTTTATAAAATTTTAGGGTGCAAAGATAAACATTTTGCACCATAAAATTTATAACTATGTGTATTTTATTTAATTACACCCAATTCTTTACCTACTTTGGTAAAGGCGGCGATCGCTTTATCCAGGTGTGCGAGCTCATGTCCTGCCGAAATCTGAACACGGATACGGGCTTTTCCCTGAGGCACAACAGGATAGTAGAAACCGATTACATAAATGCCTTCGTCCAACATTTTAGCCGCGAATTCTTGTGCAAGTTTCGCGTCGTAAAGCATCACAGGGACGATCGGGTGGAAACCCGGCTTGATATCAAATCCGGCTTCCGTCATTTTTTCACGGAAATATTTTGTATTGGATTCCAGTTTATCACGCAACGCTGTTGTCTCGCTCAACATATCCAATACGGCAACAGAAGCGCCTGCAATCGCCGGCGCTAATGTATTTGAAAATAAATACGGACGAGAACGCTGACGTAACAAATCAATGATCTCTTTTTTACCGGATGTGAAACCGCCAGAGGCTCCGCCGAGGGCTTTACCTAAAGTTCCAGTAATAATATCTACACGATCGATCACATTGAAAAGTTCATGTGTCCCGCGACCGGTAGCACCAATGAAGCCCGTACAATGTGATTCATCGATCATTACCAACGCTTGGTATTTGTCGGCCAGGTCACAGATCTTGTCCAATGGCGCCACTGATCCGTCCATGGAGAAAGCCCCATCGGTCACGATGATTTTGTGTCTTGCGCCGGATGCTGCCTGTAGCTGTGCTTCCAAGTCTGCCATATCCGCATTTTTATAACGGAAACGTTGTGCTTTACACAAACGTACCCCATCAATGATCGAAGCGTGGTTCAATTCATCCGAAATAATTGCGTCCTCAGCACCAAACAAAGGTTCGAAAACACCACCGTTCGCATCGAATGCCGCCGCATATAAAATCGTATCTTCTGTTCCTAAGAACTGGGAAATCTTTGCTTCTAATTCTTTATGCACATCTTGGGTACCACAGATAAAACGTACAGATGACATGCCATATCCGTGTGTATCAATCGCTTTCTTGGCCGCTTCGATTACTTTTGGGTGAGAAGACAGGCCCAAATAATTGTTAGCACAAAAATTGACAACTTCCTGTCCTGTGCTTACTTTGATGTCTGCTCCTTGTGGAGTAACGATCACCCGCTCTTGTTTATACAATCCCGCTTCTTTGATTGCTTCCAATTCCTTTTGTAAAACTGGTTGTAATGTATTGTACATAATTTGATTTTATTTTTTTATACAATATTACAGTTTTTCTTTGGTGGAAACAGCCTGTTTATTGAGAATTCACCGCAAATCAATGTTTTGATAACATTAAACCGTTTGCACAAATTTACGTAGCACTTTGGCTTCTTTCTTTTCGCAACGAATAATGGCTCCATCAAGAGGAGATAATAGGCAAACTACATTGGATCGTCGGGAGCATGGCAAGGTGGACTTAACGTGGACGCTATACGGACTTAAGATGGACGCAGTCCTTAGCCAATTTAGATCTGGCGCTTTGTATTCCTTTGTTTTAGGTCAACAACATATGATTTAATACGGATTGGCTTATTCGTAACGCAGGGCATCCACCGGATCTAATTTTGAAGCTTTTGATGCCGGATAATAACCGGATAGCATTCCCACAAGGCCACATACTGCAAATCCGAGAATAATAGCTGCCCAAGGGATAATAAAGGATGTTCCCAGCTGAAGGGCCAACAAATTACCGATCAGGATACCGATAAATATACCCGCGACACCGCCCATCATACAGATGACAATGGCTTCCATCAAAAACTGCTTGCGTATCACACTGGGCGTAGCACCTATTGCCTTCCGGATACCGATCTCTCTTGTCCGTTCAGTAACCGACACCAGCATGATATTCATCAGTCCGATGGATGCACCAACAAGGGTGATAAAGGCGATCACTACTGCTCCTAAGGTCACCATCGCCATATTCTGCATCAGCATTTGTGCCACCGCATCGGACTTGGTAATCTCAAAATCATTGGTTTGCCTTGCCGATAGGCCGCGGATATTCCGAAATACAATGGAAGCTTCACCAATAGCTGCTTCCAAACGCATGGGATCATTGGACGATACGGTGATCACATAGGATGGCTCTACGACCTGCATGACCGATCTTGCTTTCACCAGGGGAATAAAGCAGGCCCTATCGCCACCCATACCCGCGGAAGAGCCTTTGCTTTTTAGCACTCCGATGACCTGGTATCGGATATTATTGACCGTAATAAACTGCCCGATGGGGTCAATGATCTCCCCAAAAAGCATTTTACTGACTTCACTGCCGATGATAATCACCGCTCCCCCGGTCTCTACATCACGGACAGAGAAATTACGTCCTTCACTGACGATATAGCCCGAGGTCTGAAGATAATTTTCATCGGTACCAATAAGGCCGATATTTGGGTTTGTCTTTTTTGACTGAAATTTTGCGGTTGAATTCCATGTTACGTTGGCACTGATGGATGTCGTCGCATTAAAATGAAAATTCTGTTTGAACCTTGCGGCCTGGGCATAGGTAATATTGGCAAATACCTTAGACCGTGTACCTCCTGTACCGATCTGCACATTCAATCCCCTATTCCGTATATTGAATGAATTGGACCCCATGGAAGAAAAGGAATCCGTTAAGGAGTTTTTCATGGCGTCAATAGATGTCAATACACCGATCAGGGCCATCATCCCTATCGCAATGATCAATGCCGTTAAAAATGTCCGCAACTTGTTACCTACAATAGATTGCAGTGCAAGTTTTACATTTTCAACATAAGACATTTTTACGGACATGCGGCGACTTTTATAATTTGCAGATGAAAATACTGTTATTCCTCCACAAAACCAAAAGGCAATTTATTCTAATGGAATAAATTGCCTTTTTTATAACAGGTCAACGCCGACAGAAAGGTCGTCATTAGCTTTCTAAATAGCTTACATCCTATTACTTTCAGCCCTAATTAGATGATTAATTGATCCTTTTCCAGGTCTCTGTCCGTCCGAGCAAACTAACCCCCACATAGCCACGTATGTCGAGTTTGTCCCCTTTTAAAGTCATTTTACAACTATAGGTTTTCCCTGTTTTTGGATCATAGATCTTCCCATCTTCATAGGTATTTCCATCTTTTTCAAAATTGGTCAAGATCTCCAATCCCTGAATTGCCCGGCTCTGAAGCGCCTTGTCTGGGTTTTTAATATCTTTCTTGGGCTGTCCAGCTTCATTATTTGGAAATTTAAGCCAATAAAGCTTACCAAAAAATTTGTCCCCTTTTTTATAAATCTCCACACGGCCCTCGCCGCTCGGGTTTTCCCACTTTCCGATAATCGGATCTGTTTGCGCAAACAATGTTACTGTAACAAGCAACATGATGAATGACATCATAATTTTCTTCATTGGTCTATATTATTTTTATGAATTTATTTTAACATTTTTTTGCCTATCTCTCTAATCGCCTATCTCCAAAAGATTCTAGAAAAGAAAAATAAAACCGTCTAACCAATTCCAATGGAGTCCGGCGCATTAAAGCTTGTGGACTTATAAGTTAAATATACAAAATATTTACTATGCTTGCATATATTTATTTCCCATATCCCCTACTGATTTAAATAGATAAAAGAGCTGTTTCTTTCTGCTCTCATATTGGCTGATAAAAGAGAGACTCGATTTTTCATATATAAAGCCAGCTGACGTAGGGTTCGGAGATTTTTTGGAACTGCTTCGCCCTTTGTTCGCCCCTGATTCGAAAATGTTATACCCTTTTTCTGTGGAGAAGTACCGTACAAGATCCGAAGCAGTCCCCGACCTGGCATGGCAAAAAGGCGAAGGAACGGGCCGAAACTTTGGCATTGCGTTTGCACGATAGTTATTATATTATTACTTTATTCACTGTTTATAAATTAGCACATATTATGAAATTTATTATTAGTCTTCTACTTACTGGCGTAGTCGTCGCAGTTGCCTGTTGGATTGTTCCAGGTGCACATGTAGCAGGATTCGGCTGGGCTATTGTCGCGGGGTTGGTAATCGGATTTGTCAATGCAACCGTAGGTTCAATTTTGAGATTGTTCACTTTTCCATTAAACTGGCTGACGCTTGGGCTGGTTTCCTTTATTATCACCGTTTTGATGGTATTACTTTCAGACTCGCTCCTTGGATCCAAATTTGATGTGGATGGATTTTGGACAGCAGCGTTGTTCGCCATAGTCGTTGCCGTATTGGAAATGATCATCGGAAGCACTTCAAAAGACTAAAATTATATAATTATATATAAAAAAGGCTGTTTTCCGATTGGGGAAAACAGCCTTTTTCGATATCAGCAGGAATGATGATCTTTCGACGGAAAGACTATTTCTAAAGCTGTTTATGCGCTATTTTAATTCCCCTCCCCTCGCTTTTTAAGCTTAAAATAGCTAAATTTAAATTATTTAACAGATCCTCCGATATATGTGCGAACACAACCACGAGCATAGCCATACAGAAAAAGAGACTCCCTGGTGGATATCACAACGCAAACTTCTTATTGCACTTATCCTATTGATCACACTGTTGATCCTCAAATACGCCTTTAAGATCACGCCTCCTTTTTATGCTTCTTTATTTTTAAATGGTGTAGCGTACCTACTAGCAGGTATACCCGTTCTGCAGATGGCTTTACGGAAGGCCAAACGCGGCGATTTCTTCAATGAATTCTTTTTGATGAGTGTTGCAACCTTAGGGGCTTTTGCTATCCGGGAATTTGAAGAAGGGGTTGCCGTAATGGTCTTTTACCAGATCGGCGAATGGTTTCAGGATACAGCTGTAGATAACGCCAAAAAATCCATAAAATCGTTGTTGGACATCCGTCCGGATAAAGTCACGGTCTTGCGGGATGGAAAACAACTGGATGTAGATCCCAAAACCGTCAACATCGGTGAAGTGATTGTTGTTAAAGCAGGCGAAAAAGTTGCACTGGATGGGAAACTGCTGAATGAACGGGCTGCATTCAATACCGCAGCGCTCACCGGAGAAAGCAAGCCCGACACGAAATATAAGGGGGACGCCGTCTTTGCGGGTCTGATCAATTTAGAATCAGTTTGTGAAATCAGCGTAAACAGCCTGTTCAAGGACAGCAAGCTGAGTAAGATATTAGCGATGGTGCAGGATGCGACGGCGCGCAAATCCAAAACACAGCTATTTATCTCCAAGTTTGCAAAAATCTATGTCCCTATTATCTTCGCACTTGCTGTTCTTGTCCTTATCGTCCCGATATTTATTGCCAGTGACTACAGCTTTAGAGACTGGTTTTATCGTAGTCTGGTATTTCTTGTGATCAGCTGCCCCTGTGCCCTGGTCGTCTCGATCCCCTTAGGTTACTTCGGCGGAATAGGACTAGCTTCCAGAAACGGGATTTTGTTCAAAGGCGGTAATTTCCTGGATGCCATCACTGCTGTCGATACCATTGTCATGGATAAAACGGGTACCCTTACCGAAGGTGTTTTTGAAGTCAAAGAGGTCGTTGCTGTCAATGGACAGTTGGCGGAACTATTGGATTATGCCAAAGCCATTGAATCCAATTCGACCCATCCCATTGCAAAAGCGATAGCGCGCTACCATCCGGGAGATCCCACTTTTATTACCAAAGGAATCGTGGAAGTACCTGGTCATGGGCTCAAAGCGACGATCAACGATAAGCTTGTCCTTGCCGGCAACAGCAAACTGCTGGACAAGTTTGACGTCTCCTATCCGGAAGAAATAAAGCAAATTGTCCATTCCATCGTACTGATTGCAATAGACAGCCAATATGCAGGTTACATTACGGTTGCAGACCGAAATAAACCAGACGCTAAATCGGTAATTTCAGCCATGCGGGCACAAGACTTGTACACGGTCATGCTGTCCGGTGACAAAAAAGCGGTAGTGGGTGATGTGGCGAGGGAACTGGGGATAGATAAAGCCTACGGCGACCTTCTGCCAGAAGATAAAGTAAGCCATGTCCAAAGATTAATCGACGAAGGGCGAAATGTAGCTTTCGCGGGCGATGGCGTCAACGATGCTCCTGTGGTTGCTTTGGCTCAAGTAGGCATCGCAATGGGCGGATTAGGTGCAGACGCGACTATCGAAACGGCAGACGTTGTAATCCAAAATGATGAACCGCATAAAATTTTGTCTGCCATCAAAATCGGTAAGATCACCCGTAATATTGTCTGGCAGAATGTCGTCCTGGCAATGGGTATCAAAATTATTGTGCTGATCCTCGGGGCCGGAGGGGTTGCCACACTATGGGAAGCTGTGATCGCTGATGTTGGTGTGGCGCTATTGGCGATTTTAAATGCCATCCGAATTCAGAATAAAACGATATAATACAGTCCAGAAAGGACTGTTTAAAAGCAAGAAAAACTGTAAAAATACATTCGGCCAACCTTGTTTGAAGATCAGCCGGATGTACTATATGGATGAATTAATCGCGCCAGGATTTATAGGCATTGATCAATCCATTGGTGGAAGAATCATGGCTGGTGATCAGATTATCGTCGCTCAGCTCCGGTAGAATCTTATTGGCAAGCTGTTTACCAAGTTCAACCCCCCATTGGTCAAAACTATAGACATTCCAAATCACCCCCTGTACAAATATCTTGTGTTCGTAGAGCGCGATAAGTCTGCCCAATGTCCGTGGAGTCATTTTTTTCAATAAAATGGAGTTTGTTGGCCGATTGCCCTCAAACACTTTATAAGCTTTTAATTCTTCGATCTCGGCATTGGACTTACCTGCTTTTTGGAATTCAGCAACAACCTCTTCCTCGGTTTTACCATTCATCAAGGCCTCTGTCTGTGCAAAGAAATTAGACAATAAAAGTTGATGGTGATTGCCGATCGGGTTAAGGCTATTTGCAGGCGCGATAAAATCACATGGAATCAATTTCGTCCCCTGATGGATCAACTGGTAAAAAGCATGCTGACCGTTTGTTCCGGGTTCGCCCCAAATAATCGGCCCGGTCTGGTAGTCGACACGTTCGCCATTGCGGTCAATGTATTTTCCGTTGCTCTCCATGTCTCCCTGTTGAAAATAAGCTGCAAAGCGATGCAGGTATTGATCGTAAGGAAGGATGGCATGGCTTTCAGCCTCAAAAAAATTATTATACCATATACCGAGCACAGCCAATATTACCGGAATATTTTCTTCAAAAGCGCTGGTTCTGAAATGCTCATCTGCTTCATAGGCACCTTCTAAGAGTTCCTCGAAATTATCAAATCCGATCGCCAGACTGATGGAAAGCCCAATGGCAGACCATAGTGAATAGCGCCCACCAACCCAATCCCAAAATACAAACATATTTTGCGGATCTATACCAAAAGCCGTTACAGCCTCTGTATTGGTACTCAATGCCGCAAAATGTTTGGCGACATCTTCCTGCCCGGCTCCCTTACTCAGAAACCAATCTTTTGCCGTATGTGCATTGGCCATTGTCTCCTGGGTAGTGAATGTTTTGGATGCAATTAGAAACAAGGTAGTCTCCGGGTCAACTTCTTTTAGGGTTTCGGCAATATGTGTTCCGTCTACATTAGACACAAAATGCACGTTCAGCCTGGTTTTATATGCCTTTAAAGCCTCGGTTACCATCACCGGCCCCAAGTCAGAACCTCCGATACCGATATTAACGACATCAGTAATGACTTTTCCTGTATAACCTTTCCATTCGCCAGAGAGTATCTTTTCTGTAAAGGCTTTTATCTGTGCCAATACACTTCTAACCGCAGGCATGACGTCCTTGCCATCCACAAAGACAGGCTTATCGGACTGATTCCGCAAGGCGGTATGCAAGACGGGTCTATTTTCGGTCACATTGATCCGCTCTCCGGCAAACATCGCCGCTATTGCTTCGGATAGATGACATTCTTTGGCAAGCTGAACCAACAATGCCATGGTCTCCTCGTTGACGCGATTTTTGGAATAATCTAAAAGAATATCCTCAAAGAGAATCGAAAACTTCTTAAATCGCTGTGGATCCGCTGCAAAAAGCTCACGTAAGCCCTGCTGATTGATATCAATATAATGATCTACCAAATATTGGTAGGCTTTGGTCGTTGTAAAATTAATTTTTGGAAACATACTGTTTTTATTGAAATTATTTGTTTTAAATCACAGTAAGAACCTTCAGCATCTTTTTACCACATGCATTGAAGCTCATTAAACAAAGGTTTATACTGTTGACACTATCAAAACTAAAAAAAAAAGGCCAAATATTAGTATGGAGATATTAGATTGAAGATTTTGCTTCCCCAAGCCCCGGTGCTTACCAATTGTTTCCATTTTTTTTAATTTTCAATTTCTACTTTTTAATTTCTACATTAGCAGATATGACAAAAGAACAAATTCAAGACTTGAGGGATCGTGTTACATCCCTGAGGAGGCATCTTTGACATCGATGTCCGCAAAAATGAAATAGAAAGAGATCAGGCAATTACGCTGGAAGCAAACTTCTGGGATGATTCGAAGGCTGCAGAGAAAATATTGCTTGCGATCAAAAACCAAAAAGTATGGACTGATCATTTTGATGACGTAGCGTCAGCGGTTGAAGACACTTATGTCATGTATGAGTTTTTTCAATCCGGGGACGCAACAGATAAAGAACTGGACGATCAGTATAAACTTGCATTGGAAAAGATCGAAGAGCTGGAGTTCAAGAATATGCTCAGCGCCGAGGAGGATCAATTGGATGCCATCCTACAGATCACAGCTGGTGCCGGAGGTACCGAAAGTTGTGACTGGGCAGCCATGCTGATGCGCATGTATATTATGTGGGGTGAGAAAAATGGATATAAAGTGACCGAGCAGGACTCCCAGGAAGGCGATGTCGCGGGAATCAAAAGTGTTACTCTTCAATTGTCCGGAGCATTTGCTTATGGTTACCTTAAAGGTGAAAATGGCGTACACCGACTGGTCCGCATCTCGCCTTTTGACTCCAACGCCAAACGACATACCTCATTTGCATCGGTATATGTCTACCCATTGATTGACGACAACATAGAAATAGACGTTAAAGATTCGGAAATTGAATGGGACACCTTCCGTTCAGGAGGTGCCGGTGGCCAGAATGTCAACAAAGTGGAGACAGCCGTCAGGCTACACCATAAACCCACTGGCATCATTATCAAAAATCAGGAGACGAGATCGCAATTACAGAATAAGGAAAATGCGCTGCGCTTATTGAAATCGCAACTGTATGAGATTGAAATGCGCAAACGGCAGGAGGCCTCCGCTGCAATCGAAGGAAATAAAAAGAAAATCGAATGGGGATCCCAAATTCGTAATTATGTCTTGCATCCTTATAAATTAATCAAGGATTTACGGACAAATTACGAAACATCAAATACCCAAGCGGTACTGGATGGCGACTTGAACGATTTCCTGAAAAATTATTTAATGGAATTTGGAGGTTAATCTGCCATAAAAAACTAGAAAATTGAAGACGCTCCATTGATGGGCGTCTTTTTTTTGTCAAGCAATCACTGCCTTCTTTCATACACAGTCTGTCACTGTAGCTGTCAATCACTCTTTAAAAAAATCTCAAAAACGTTAAAAAACCTTAAATGTCGACTGTGTACACAGGGTAGCAAATAATTGATTAAACAGATGAACAATCAACTATAAACAATTAAAAAACAATGATTTACAAAACTTAAAAATGTATCAAGAACGTTACAAAGCATAAGTTTCTTCAATTTTTGGCACAAAATAAAGGCATGTATTTTGCGTTTATGCATTCGTAATATTTTCATTACAAAAGACCCTATGCTTGGGCCAGCAAAGAAAATAAAAAGAAGAATGTATATCTAAAAATAGAACGGTTATGAATTACATGAAAGAAAACTCAATCGTATCAAAGCAGATGGCCAAACAATGGAAACCTGCCGTGTACGACGTCAATGAAGAACAGCAACAAGCTCAGACAACAGTAAACAAAGTCGAAGAAAGCAATTTTGGAACGAAAGAATACGTTATTTTTGGAGCGACTTTTTTTGTGTTATTTGCATCAGTCTTTGGTGTATATATGCTTCAGCCAGATTTTGATGCATTACGTTTCCAACGTTTAGACAGTATCGGCGGAATATTTTTAATTGGCTTAGGAATATTTTTAGCCGTTGTCGCCCTAAGTTTTTTGATCTTTTTGATTGTGCTTCATCGAAGATACAAACCAATTGCGTCTGTTTCGGATGAAGAGCTACCTACCTGTACAATTATTGTTCCGGCTTATAATGAAGGACAACTGGTATACGACACACTCCATAGCTTGGCAAGCAGCGACTATCCGGAGAAAAAACTCCAGATCATTGCTATTGACGACGGAAGTAAGGACAACACTTTTGCCTGGATACAACGTGCGAAGATGGAATTGGGTGATCGTATTGAAATCTATCAACAACCCAAAAACATGGGTAAACGCCATGCATTATACCGTGGATTTAAATTGGGGACAGGCGAAGTTTTTATTACAGTAGATAGCGATTCTGTGGTCAACAAAGATACCATTCGCAATATGGCCAGTCCATTTGTGACCAACCCCGAATGTGGGGCAGTAGCAGGTAATGTGCGTGTACTGAATAATAAAAAGGCAATCATACCTCGTATGTTAAATGTGAGTTTTGTCTTCAGTTTTGAGTTTGTACGTTCGGCTCAAAGTATGCTTGGAACAGTGATGTGTACCCCTGGAGCATTATCTGGGTACCGCAGAGAAGCTGTTATGCACTGCTTGGAGGATTGGATCAATCAAACTTTTATGGGACAACCTTCTGATATCGGAGAAGATCGCGCCATGACAAATATGATATTAAAACAGGGATATCATGTATTATTCCAATCGAATGCTTACGTATACACCGATACACCTGTACGTTATAAAAATTTATATAAGATGTTTATCCGTTGGGAAAGAAGTAATGTGCGTGAAAATATTATGATGAGCCAGTTTGCTTTTAAGAATTTCCGTAAAGGGCCGAAATGGGGTGCACGTATCCTATTGATCATGCAATGGAAAAAAGTACTACTTTCCTACCCAATGATGTTATTAATGTTTTGGACCGTATTTCATTATCCATTGATGTTTTTGAGCTCAACGCTAGTCGGAATCCTTATATTCTCAAGTATTCAGGCTTATTTCTTTGCATCCAAAAATTCAGATGCAAAAGAAGCTTTCTGGGCTTATAGTTATAGCATATTTTACGCTTTCAGCTTATTTTGGATCACACCTTATGCCATTGCTACGGCTGGGCGTAAAGGTTGGTTGACAAGAGGCTAGTTTCGACGGAAAGAACGTATCTTTACTTTAAATATAAATATGACAGATTTTCAGATTAAAAAAATTGCCATTATTGGTCAGGGTTATGTGGGATTGCCTTTAGCGATAGCTTTCTCTGAATTCTTTCCGGTGATTGGCTTCGATATAAATAAAACTCGTATTGACGAACTTAAAGCTGGTATAGACCGTACACTTGAAGCAGATGGTGATGAGCTATTGCATGCACGGAATCTATTTACCGCATCGGAACAGCGCAGGGGCTACGATGCAAGTTCAACCGTTCATGATATCGCAGATGCCAATGTGTATATCGTCACAGTCCCGACGCCCATAGATCGTTATAACTCGCCTGACTTATCGCCGCTCTTGGCAGCATCTAAAATGATTGGAGAACTGCTAAAGGCTGGGGATTTAGTCGTCTATGAATCCACAGTCTATCCGGGATGTACCGAAGAGGAATGTGTCCCTGTTTTGGAAAAAAATTCGGGCTTGAAATTTAATCAAGACTTCTTTGTTGGCTACTCTCCAGAGCGTATAAACCCTGGCGATAAGGTGAATTCATTGCAAAAAGTAATGAAAGTAACTTCCGGAAGCACTGCCGAAGCGGGACTTGTGGTTGATGCGCTCTATAAAAAAATTATTCATGCCGGCACACATCTAGCTCCTTCCATCAAGGTAGCAGAAGCAGCAAAAGTGATTGAAAACGCGCAGCGGGATGTCAATATTTCATTTATGAACGAATTGGCCCTGATCTTTGATCGCGTTGGCATAGATACACAGGATGTGCTCGATGCTGCCGGAACAAAATATAATTTTCTCCGGTTCAAACCTGGTCTAGTTGGGGGACATTGCATTTCAGTAGATCCTTATTACTTAGCGCAAAAGGCGACGCAGCTGGGTTACCATCCGCATGTGATCTTGTCTGGCCGCGAGGTTAATGATCAGGTAGCTTCTTTTATTGCTTCCAAGGTGGTCAAACTGATGATACAGAAGAACATCAAATTTGACGGCGCGAAAGCCTTAGTGTTGGGGGTAACGTTTAAGGAAAACTGTCCTGATATCCGTAATAGCAAGGTCATTGACATGATCCATGATCTTAAAGAATTTGGTCTGGAAGTCGATATCTATGATCCTTGGGTAAATACAGATGAATTAAGAAAGCATTTTGGACTCGAATTATTGGAGACTCTACCGCAAACCGGTAATTACGACAGCATCATTCTGGCTGTAGGGCATCGTGAGTTTTTACACTTGGATCTCAAAAATTTAAAAAAGGATCCTTCTGTCGTATTTGACATCAAAGGAATACTTGACCGAAAATTGGTAGACGCCCGCTTGTAGTCTCATTTATTTGATACTATTTTTAGGTAGCATTCTTTTAAAACCTTCAGTTCTCACCGCCAAATATGGCGAAAACTGAAGGTTTTTCCATATTTGGAGGCAATGTAATCATTTGATTAAGAAAAATCTTCATCAAATCTTTTGTTTCGCAATTAACTTAACGCCACAATTATAGATCTGATCTCATTAAATTAAGCGCTATTTGGCACAAATTGCGGTAACTATGGAACTGTTAGGCGACACCGAGCTATTCACTAGCATTCAACCGGATAACCGTTATGCTTTTTCTGAATAAGTCAATCGCTATTCAGAGATCCTTTTCCGCATTATACGGCGCCGGGTTTGTCGTGATTCTATTCTATCTAAAAAATTGACTAAAATGGCGGGAATTGATAAACAAATTATCCAATAATTATCCCGGCAAATAGCGATATAACTAAGCATACATCTAAATATGCAACTATACATCTACCTGATCTCCAATTGAATAATACCTTTTTTTGTTTATGTGTAGCATTTACCAATAATTATCCGTACTATTAATAAAACCTAAAATAAGGTTAAGGCCAAGGGAAAATTCGCCTTTGTCTGATCAATATCAGATAATGTAACTACTATAAACTAAATCATGGAAAATAATTTGCGAAAATCAGATCAATTTAATGACCACAGCTACGGCCTCCATGCCAATTGGTACAATACCCTCTATCCAGAAAAAGAACAAAAGATTAAGGTAATCAAATCTTTAAATAGTTACAATGGAAGTATCAACCATTGGTTACAGAACCTTTTTTTCAATTGTCTGAATCCTTTTACCAAGGATAAAAATGCGAAATGGCTTACCCTTGGTGATGCTTATGGACATGACGCGCGACATCTACTTGACCAGAATATCCAGGATGTCACCGCAAGTGATCTGGATGACAGTTTCCTTAAAGTTTCCCATGAAGAAGAATTTATAAAGGATTTCTCCGCACAGAACGCTGAATCATTAACCTTGGAAGATGAGAGCGTGGATTATATACTCTGTAAGGAAAGCTACCATCATTTTCCACGTCCTTACGCCGCACTCTACGAAATGATCCGGGTAGCCAGAAAAGCTATTATAATTATTGAGCCACAGGACCCGATATCAAAAATGCCTTCCTTATTGTATTTGGCCAATCTACTGGGAAGAATCAACGACAGGACGATCAATAAGATCTGGAAAAATAGGTTCTCCTATGAAAAGGTGGGAAACTTTGTCTACAAGGTTTCGGAACGGGAATTTGAAAAATTTGCAGCTGGGCTTAATCTTCCTATGATTGCAATAAAAAAACTCAACCCAAACTTTTGGTTTCCGGGCAGTGAGCATATCAAAGCTAATAGAAAGGAGAAGCTTTTCAGGCGTATTCTTTTCAGAAAGAAAATACGTGATCTTTTTTCCAATTGGGGGATATTGCCGAGCCAGACACTTTCCATTGCCGTCTTTAAGAATATGCCCGATGATTCCCTAAAGAAATCCCTTATCGAAGAAGGATACAGATTGGTCGAGATCCCGAAAAATCCACATATCCAAAAGCCATCGTATTAATCACTTCTTTTGTCCCTGATCTTTGTTTCCGCGAGTTCATGTAAAAGGAGAAGATCATTTGGGGGCAATTGGACATGTTGGTACAGACCAAAATTAACCATCTGAACGTTGACAGACAGGATCTTCTTTTCGGAGTAATTTAAATCTGGGCTATTTCCCGCAATTTAAATGAAGTAAGATAAGTGCGACAGTATCGCTCCCGACGGGATTGGACGATTGAATTGCATAAAAAAAGCGACTCCTCTGAAGTCACTTTTGTAGCCCGTAGGGGAATCGAACCCCTGTTTCAAGAATGAAAATCTTGCGTCCTAACCCCTAGACGAACGGGCCGTTTTTTGTTTCGGTGTGCAAATATAGAAAGTTTTCTGTATCTGTCAAAATTTTCTCGGAATTTTTATTCATTTTTTTCTAAATAGATCACAAAACCCTCTGAAATGGCTATATTTAGACTCATTGAAAAAGTAACCAACATGACTAATTTTAAAAAAATTAAAAACCCGCTACTCTATGCTGGTCTTGGCATGGCATTTTTTAGCCAAGCAGCATATGCTCAAAAATCGAGCTCAATTGCCGATCAGCTGCAAATCACCTGGCAAGTCAAGGATGGCCAGAATATCCGTAAAAATCCTGTCTCAACAATCATTCTGAAAAATAAGGGCAGAAGTGCCATACAGCTGAATGATTGGAGCCTCTGGTTTAATTTTATCCGGTCTATTGATCCTGATAAAGTAGATAATAGATTTGCCATTGACCACAGGAATGGTGACCTATTTCAGGTTAGCTTTAAGAAAAACAATTTTCTATTAAAAGCACAGGACACCATCCATATTGATTTTACCACAACTGGACTCGTCAATTATACCGACGGACCAATCGGTTTGTATGTAAAAAACAGCAAAACCGGGCTTTCAACAGATATTCTGAACTATACAGCAGTGAAAACCGCACCTCAATCTGACACTGAAAAAGCGGATTATTGGTCTTATAAGTATGATCAGAACCAACTTACGGATGGAATCGAAGCACAAAGCATTATTCCTTTACCCAGTAATATTAACATCGACAATAACGCAAAGTTCAATATAACGAACGATACTAAGGTATTAATTGCCAGCGAATTTGCTTCAGAAGCGAATTTTCTGACAGATTTTCTAAACAAGTACACGGGAATCAAACTATCTCCTTCTTCGGCAAAAGAAGATGGAATTGTTATCGTCAAAACAAATGATCTAAAACCTGAATCCTACCGGCTAAACATTGATGCAAAGGGGATACACATAGAGGCATCGGATAAAGCAGGTGCATTTTATGCCATACAGTCTTTGAAATCCTTGATTAATCATCAACAATGGAATAAAACCACAAAATCAATTGCCTTACCTTACGCAAAAATAGAGGATAGTCCTCGTTATGGCTATCGTGGATTTATGTTGGATGCAGCCCGTAATTTTCATAGCAAGGCAGAAGTGTTGCGCATTTTAGACCTGATGGCCGCCTATAAATTAAATAAGTTCCATTTCCACTTTATTGACGATGAAGGTTGGCGATTGGAAATTCCATCCTTACCGGAACTGACTGCTGTGGGTGCTAACCGCACCGCTAATTTCGAAGACGGTAAAGGAATTCAACCCGCTTATGGTTCTGGTGCCACTGCAAAAGCGCATCAATTCTACACCGTAGCTGATTATATCGAAATCTTAAAATATGCGCAAGCAAGACATATCGATGTGATACCTGAAGTAGAAACACCGGGGCATGCCCGTGCGGCGATCAAAGCAATGCGCGCGCGTTATGCTCACTTCACTAAGGTGGGCGACAAACAGAAAGCAGAAGAGTTCCTATTGGATGATGCGGATGATAAATCGATCTATAACTCTGCACAGAACTGGAATGACAATGTGATGAACCCTGTCTTACCTTCAACCTATCATTTCCTGGGCAAAGTGGTCGATGAAATCAAAGCTATCCATGAAAAAGCTGGAGTACCATTGAAAATTATCGATTTGGGAGGTGATGAAACACCAAGCGGAGTCTGGGAAAAATCGCCGAAGATCCTTGCTTTCATGAAGGAAAATAACATCAGTAATGTACTTGATGTATGGCCAATATATATCGCCAAAATAAATCAACTTGTCCAAAGTAAAGGTCTGACTATGTCGGGATGGGAAGAAATGGGGATGCGTAATAAAGGGAAAGGAATGGAAGTTAACGCTGAATTGGGTAAATCCGGCATTCATCTCAATGTATGGAATAACCTGCCTGGACAAGGACAGGAAGATCTAGCCTATAAATTAGCGAATGCAGGCTATAAAGTTGTCTATACCAGCGCAGCAAACAATTACCTGGATATGTCATGGGATCGAGACTTTGCTGATCCGGGCCATAGCTGGGTGGGTACTGTAAACTTGAACAGAACCTATTCGTTCGCACCGGAAAACTTCTTCATCAACCTTCGTAAAGATGACACCGGAAAAGATCTCGTAAAAGAAGCTTATACTAACAAAGTGCAGCTTACTGCTGAAGGAAAGAAAAATCTGCTCGGCATCAAGGGTGCACTATGGGCTGAAAAAGTATCCACAGACCAACGCCTTGAGGAGATGATATTCCCCCGGTTAATTGCTATTGCCGATCGCGCCTGGGCGCAAGAACAAGCTTGGGAAAAAGGTAATTCTTATGATGAAGCAACCTATCGTAAGTCGTATACAGCCTTTATTAAGAAATTAGGCGAGGATGAATTGAGGAAACTGGATATTATTAATGGGGGGTATACCTATCGCCTTCCGAAGCTTGGAATAAAAAAAGAGGGTAACCAACTTTATATCAACACTGATTATCCCGGATTCAAAGTCTATTATACAGAGAATGGAAGCACACCGAATTTGAAATCAAAAGAAGTAAATGGCGCAATTCCTTTTCAAGCGGGCAACAAATATCTATTCAAGGTATTTGACTCCAAAGGTAGATCTGGAGATGTTATTGCCTATTAAAAACTGAGCTGGATTATTACAATAAATAGTGATATCCAATAAGCTCAAGCTCATCGGTGAAATAGCACGGCCGATAGCAGTTCTAAAACTGAAAAAGGGATGATTTCTATTCGAAATCATCCCTTTTTACTTGTGCTAACGATTAAATGCTATCTGCTTAAAACTTATAGCTTAATGATACGGCAGCATTTCTAGGGTCGATCTGATTGATAAAACCGCCTCGGAAATACGAGTTCAAGCCAATCTCATTGGTGATATTGTTAACAAATACTTTTGCATCAAACCTCTGCCATTTATAACCCACCTGTGCGTTTAAAGTTGTATAGGCTGGCATATTGAATGGTTTTTCGCCATAATATTCACCGTGGCCTTGCGGTGTTAGACTATATTCATTTACTGGACGATCGCCCACATAATAAACTCCGGCACTTAAGCTCAGATTTCTTAAAGCACCTTGATTAAAGACATATTGCACCCAGGCATTGGCCGTATGTTTTGGCGCATTCATTGGTGCGGAGCCATTCATGTAAGACGGAGAATTTTTATATCGGGCATCCAAATATGCATAGCCCAACATCACCGTTAGATTTTCCAATACACGACCATTTAATTCAGCTTCGATACCATCCCGGATTAAATCACCTGCTTTAAAATAAAGACCCGTCGGTTGATTTGCCTCATTATATTCCGCATTGGTTAAGTCAGACGTATAAATATGGAAATACGTTAAGTTGAAACGTAGTCTATTGCTCAACCAATCTGATTTAATCCCACCTTCGAATTGTTCGGTAGTTGAAGCACCTGCCTTGGTCCCATCAACCATTGGATTGGCAGCACTTCTAAGACTTGTGGAATTCGTATAGGATCCGAATACATTGAAATTCTCGAAAGGCGTTATGATAACACCCGCCATCGGATTCCAGGCTGATACCCTCTTATTTCCGTTTGATGTAAAGTCCTTTGTCGTCATCTCAGAGTAACGCAAACCCAATACTGCCTTAATGTATTTATTGAATTCAATAACATCCTGTGCCATAAAGCCAACAGAAGAATAGTAATTTCTCACCGGCGTTTTAGCCTCAAAAGCCACCTTCTTTCCTGTCCGTTTATTTCCCAAAGAATCCACATAAGATACTTGATCCAAATCATTAGCCCAGTCGCCATGAATATCAATAACATCAATCACCCCTGCAGCTAAAGCCGCCTGGTCGGTCTTTTTTAAAAGAACTTTATCTTCTAACAGATTCAATTTGGTATCAAACGAAGTTGTTGTTGCATCCGCAATACGATAATCTACACCAGCCTGTACCAAATGCTTTACTTTGCCTGTATACAAATCCTTTCCGATCAAATCAAATTGGAAGGTCTTGTTTTTATCATCACGCAAACTCTTGCTCATCTTCCGTGAAAAGGTATTGAACTTTTCCTCACGGTCCTTTATAAGAGTCGCCGATGTTGTCAAGTTATCGACCTGATAAGATGAGGTTGCTATGGAAGCGCGAATACTCCAACGATCGGTCAATTCATGATTGATCTGCCCCATAAAGCTCTTCATCTCTGTATTCACATTATCAGAATTCATACCCAAGAATTTATTATTTGGGATGACATACAACGCATTTACCGATTGAGATTTGTGTAAGTTAACTGCCGAATTCACTGGGGTACGATTATCGTTGAAATAGTCTCCTTCCAATGTGATCGTTGTTCTATCGGTTGGCTTCCAAGCCAGTGATGGGTTTAGATAGACACGGTTGGCTGAAAGCCCTTTTCTGAAACTATCATTTCTTTCATAGGCACCATCCATACGAAAAGCGACAGTCTCCTTTTTATCCAGTACCGTCTGAAAATCGAATGTCGGCCGAAACTGTCCCCAGCTTCCTACACGTACCCCAACCTCGCCGGAGTTTGTAAAATTAGGCGTTTTTGTCACGACGTTAATCACCCCGCCGGCATTACCAAGGTCAGTAATAACACCTTGTGTTACCGCAGCAGAACCTTTGATCATCTGGATGGACTCTACCCCTTGCATATCAACAACGCCAGAAGCGGTCTGGAACTGCGAGTCCATACGTACCCCATTTTTCAAAACTGGCACTCCTCTGAAACCTCTTGTAGACAATGATTCTTTGACACCGCCGTAAGAACCAAATAGCGTAACGCCCGGAATATTTCGAACAGCATCAGTCAATGTTAATATACCCTGATCTTGAATTACTTTATTGGATATCACCGATATACTCTGAATCTGATCGGAAGGTTTTAAAGGCATACGGGTAATCATCTCAAGCCCCTTTGGCTTTTTATTCCGCTCACCAAACACCTCCACTTCATCGATAGCCTGCTCATTGCTCACCAGCACCACCGGTTTTATGACCACTTCACGGCTAGCGGAGCTAAATACATAATCAACCGAGGTTGTTTGATATCCTAGATAGGTAAAACGGATAACCGCATTCTGATCGACACCCTGAAGTCTAAAATGACCTCTGTGGTCTGTCCGCACGGTTTTATCGCCGATTGAAACGGTCACTGAGCTTAATGGATTGTTGTTTGCATCAACAACCTTTCCTTTTACGATCCCTGAAGTTTGACCATATACAGCGCTTCCGATTAACAACGTAGAGGCAAGAGCAAGTAAGTGTTTGTCCATGTTAATAATTTTGGGTAATTATTTTTAATTATTCTAAATAACAGGGCAAAGATATAAAAACTCGATTATTTAGAATAATTAAAAATAAAAAAGCTCTGAATCGCTTATGATTCAGAGCTTTCCTAATATTAACTCAGTGTATTTTAGTCAAATTTCCATCGTACAAAAGCCTCTATCGCTTCGTAGTTAGCTAGACCTAACCTGTCATATAACGACGCGGTGTCACTCGTACGGTCTTCAGCACGTACCCAAAATTCACGTGGATCATCACCCGGGAATACAGGTAGATCTTTTTGGGATTGGTGTTTGAAGATCGCTAAACGCTTGCGGTACACCTCTTGTGGTGATAGGGGAACGGCCATTTCAATCTCATGGATTGGGTATTCATGCCATGCACCTCTGTACAACCATAACCAACAGTCTTTTGTCCACTCGTCTGTTTTGCTCAATCTTTTCAAGGCTTCGAATAAAATATCGAAACATACTTTATGTGTACCATGTGGGTCGGCAAAATCTCCCGCTGCAAATACTTGGTGCGGTTTTACCTGACGCAACAATTCCATTGTTTGTTGAATATCATCTTCAAACGATACTTCTTTCGCAAATTTTTGTCTGTCATAGAATGGAAGATCCTGGAAGTGGATATTTTCATCTGGCAATCCGACTAAACGAGCTCCGGCAATGGCTTCCCCTTTACGGATCAATGCCTTTATCTTGCGAACAAGCTCGGTATCGATCTGATTTGGCTTTTTAGTCGCAAAAATTGCTCTTTCCTCATCATAAATCTGATTAATCTGCGCAGCTTCTGTCTTCGCACCAATTTGATTTGCCAGATCCTCCGCAAATTCCAGGTAACGCACCACATCATCGTCCCATACAGCCGTATTACCACAAGTTTGGTATGCAACATGCACATTGTGCCCTTGATCTGCCAAACGGATAAATGTTCCGCCCATAGAGATGACATCGTCATCTGGGTGAGGAGAAAATACGATCACATTTTTCTTAGCTGGGTTGGCACGCTCCGGACGTTGCGAATCGTCTACGTTAGGTTTACCGCCCGGCCATCCTGTAATCGTATGCTGAAGTTCATTAAAAATACGGATATTGATGTTATAGGCAGGACCAGTTTCAGTTACCAGTTTTGCCATGCCATGGGCATTATAGTCCTCGTCAGTAAGTTTCAAAATCGGCTTATTGATCTCTAAGGCCAACCAAACAACTGCCTTTTTAATCAAAGAGGGTGTCCAGGTAACATCTTCGGCTAACCATGGAAGATCAAAACGTGTCAACAACGACGCTGCTGCCTCATCCAAAATGAACTCGACATTATCCGACAGTTGAAGATATGTAGCCGGAATCTCTGCTGAAATCTCGCCTTCAACAGCTTTTTTGATGATCTCCGCTTTCGTTTCAGTCCATGCCATCAGAATGATCTCGCGTGCTTTGAAAATTGTACCCACACCCATTGTAATGGCTTTTCTTGGCACATTTTCTTTTCCACCAAAAGCGCGAGAGGCGTCACGACGTGTCAGATCATCTAAGGTTACAATACGAGTACCGGAGTTGGGCGCAGAACCCGGTTCGTTAAAACCAATGTGTCCGGTACGGCCAATACCTAGCAATTGAATATCTAAACCTCCAGCAGCTGTAATCTTTTGCTCGTATGCCTCACAAAATGCATTGACTTGATCAGGTGCCAGGGTACCATCAGGAATATTTACATTCGCCTTATCAATATCCACATGATCGAACAAGTTTTTGTTCATAAAGGTCACATAGCTCTGATCGGCGTCAGGTTGCATAGGGTAATATTCGTCAAGATTGAAGGTAATCACGTTCTTAAAGCTTAAACCTTCTTCTTTGTGCAAGCGAATCAGTTCTTGATAGACCTGCACCGGTGTGGCACCAGTGGCAAGACCCAGAACAGCTTTTTCACCTTTCTCTTGCTTTGCACGAATAATGTCAGCAATACGATTTGCAACGTTTTTCGAAGCTGAATTTTGATCTGGATAGACGCTTACGGGGACTTTCTCGAAGCGTGTTTCTTCCAATAAATTTAATCTAGCCATTTTATGGATATATTGATAAACGTGAATTACAAATTTATGAAATTAGTGAGTTAAGTTGAAGTAAAATTTTAATAAAGTGCCCTGTTCTTAACAATATTTTAAATAAAACCTTTTAGCCCCAAATTTAGCATCTAAAACAGGCTAAATTTTATTCAAAATAGCTACCGCTTCCGATAAAGTAACGTCCTGCTTGGCGAAACAAACGCGCAAAACTTGTTGATCTGTAGCCTGTTTGTAGAATGCAGAGAGCGGGATTGTCGCTATTTTATGATGTGTTGTCAAATAACGGGCAAAATCGAATTCTTTCTCCTGACTGATTGCACTATAATCCAGATTCAGAAAATAGGTACCTTCACAGGGTAGTACTTTAAAACGGGATTCCTTCAAACCATTTTTGAGCAAGTCTCTTTTTTTCTCAAAAAAACCAGCGAGATTATCGATGTACGCAATATCTTTTAAATATTCCGCGATCGCAATTTGCATTGGTGTATTGACGCTGAACACGTTAAACTGATGAATCTTTCGAAATTCTCGTGTCAGCATGGCCGGAGCTACACAGTACCCAATCTTCCAGCCTGTCGTATGCAACAGCTTTCCGAAAGAAGCAACAACAAAACTCCGCTCGCGCAAGGCCGGAATGCTCAAAACTGATTGCGGTTCAACGCCATCAAAGACAAGATGCTCATAGACTTCATCGCTGAGCAGCAGAGTGCCCGTACCTTCCAGAAGCTTGCCAAGTTTATTCAATTCTTCATTTCCGAGAACTTTTCCCGTAGGATTATTCGGATTATTGATAATCACCAGTCGTGTTTTTTCGTTGATCAACGTGGCCACATAATCCCAGTCAATTTGAAAATCCGGTGCCAATAATCGAACCGGAATAACCTTACCCCCAAACAATTCGATCGTTGGGGCATAACTATCGTATGCCGGTTCGAATATAATCACTTCGTCTCCAGCCCCGACCACTGTTGCTAGTGCTGTAAAGATGGCCTGAGTTCCCCCGGCTGTTATCGTGAGTTCCTCTGAAGGATCTACATCCACGTCATATACAACCTTGTATTTATTTACGATCGTCTCTCGCAGACTTTGTGCGCCGATCATCGGCGCATACTGATTATGTCCTTTTTCCATCGCCGCAGAAACCAATTGGGTTAGCCTGGGATCTGTTTCAAAGTCCGGGAATCCCTGTGAAAGGTTCAGGGCCTGCTCCGCATTAGCAAGCGTGGTCATCTGGGTAAAGATCGATGTACCGACATGTGGAAGTTTAGCTATTAGGTTGAAGTTCATTTTTTGACATTTTATTAATCTACTAAATTAGTGGATTTTCTTATATTTGTAAATATATAGAAGAATAGCAACATGATAAAATACATCACACTACTTTTTTTGGTTCTTCCGCTCTTTGGTTCAGCCCAGAAAAAAGAATTGACCAAACAGGAATACATTGCCCGTGTTAAAGCAGCACCGGATTCCATTTCAACATTAGTTGATTTGCGTCGTGTAGGCGGCTACGACCCTGTCTATACTGAGCTACAAGCCCTTTATAACACTTTGAGCGATAATGTCAAGAACTCCAGTGAAGGAAAAGAATTCCAGGAATATTTAAATGCACTGGAGACTGTTCAGATCGGAAAAGTCGCACCTGCTTTTACACAAAATGATACAACGGGCAACCCCGTACAACTATCCGATTTTAAGGGCAAGTATGTACTGCTTGATTTTTGGGCTTCCTGGTGTCCGGACTGTCGCGTTGAAAGTCCTGATCTCGTAAAAACTTATCAACAGTTCAAAGGAGACAACTTTGAAATCCTGGGTATATCCTTTGACAAGGACCGCAACTCCTGGATCAAAGCCATTCATGCGGATAAGCTACACTGGAGACATGTTTCTGACTTAAAACGCTGGCAAAATGATGTCGGCACATTATACGCAGTAAAGTCTATCCCTCAAAATGTATTGATTGACCCCAATGGAAAAATCATTGCCAAAAACTTGCATGGCGATGCTTTACGTGAAAAGCTAAAAGAAGTTTTAAAGTAGGTTTTCGGTATACATGGCTGCTGTCTCCTTCAAAGTAAGCATCAGAAATGAGGCTATAGGGGAATAATAACCATATTAAAAAGAATAGGTGCCCAAAAATCAGGCACCTATTCTTTTTAATATATGTTTTAGCAAATCAGCCAAATAAAGCGCTAAAAATATCCTCCAATTTAGCCACTGGCCTAATGGCAATATTATATTTCTTGGCATCCAGTCCTTTGGTATTAAACTTGGAAATAAAGATTCCATCAAAACCCAGCTTCTCAGCTTCCTGGATACGTTGTTCAATCCGGTTGACTGCCCTGATTTCTCCCGATAAGCCGACCTCGCCGGCAAAAGTCAAGTTGCTCCGTATCGGAATATCTTGTTGTGACGAAATAATAGCCACGATAACTGCCAGATCGATGGCTGGGTCTTCAACGCGAAGTCCTCCGGCAATATTCAAAAATACATCCTGTGCGCTTAACCGAAAACCAAATCGCTTTTCCAATACAGCCAACAACATGTTTAATCGTTTTGTATCATAACCTGTAGATGAGCGTTGGGCAGTTCCAAATGCGGAATTGCTAACCAAAGCCTGAACTTCAATCATCATTGGCCGCATGCCCTCCAGCATGGCCGCAATGGAAACCCCACTCACGGGCTCATCACGTTGTGAAATCATAATTTCGGACGGATTGGACACCTCCCGCAATCCGGAACCCTGCATTTCATATATACCCAATTCCGAAGCGGAGCCAAACCTATTTTTTACCGCACGCAATATACGGTAGACGTGATGGCGGTCACCCTCAAATTGAAGTACGGTATCGACCATATGTTCCAAGACTTTCGGTCCTGCAATGGAACCATCTTTGGTAATATGCCCTACAATAAATACAGGTGTGCTGGTTTCTTTGGCGAACCGGAGTAATTCGGCTGTACATTCCCGCACCTGGGAAACCGAACCCGGTGCCGATTCAATCTGTGATGAATGCAGCGTTTGGATGGAATCGATGACAATAACATTGGGCTGTACGGTTTCAATCTGCTTGAAAATATTTTGTGTGGATGTTTCCGTCAGAATATAACAATTGGCTTTAGAGGACTGCGACAATCGTTCGGCCCGCATCTTGATCTGCTGCTCACTCTCCTCTCCGGAAATATAGAGTGTTTTGACCTGTGGAATGGACAAAGCCAGCTGCAGCATCAAGGTGGACTTTCCTATTCCGGGCTCACCACCGATCAACACCAAGGAGCCCGGAACTATGCCGCCACCTAATACACGGTTGAACTCTTGATCTGGAGTTAGGATACGCGATTCATCCTGGTATACAATTTCATGAATAATAGCAGCTTTGTTTGCCCGCTTTGCATTCCCTGTTGTTGTCGTGCTTCGCCATTCAGGAACTTTTGAGCTTGACTTTTCGACCACCTCCTCAACAAAACTATTCCATTGTTTGCACGAAGGACACTGTCCCATCCATTTGGGAGATTCATAGCCGCAGTTTTGACAGAAATATGCCGATTTTGTTTTTGCCATCTACGAAATTACAAATTTCTATCCGTTACCTTACCTTTCATTTTCTTTTAAAATCCGCAAAAAATTCTGGCCCATGATTTTAGCGATATCTGCTTTGTTGTAACCTCTTTCCAAAAGTCCCTTTGTCAATAAAGGAAATTTTGAAACATCTTCTAAGCCCTGAGGTGACGATTCGATGCCGTCAAAATCCGACCCAACCGCAACATGATCAATACCTACTTTCCTTACTAGGTAATCAATGTGATCCAATAATTTGGATAATGGTGCATCAACTTCGTATTTCGCCTCCTTGGATAACTGATCATACATACTCCAGGTGCTTTTTGTCATATCGGCTTCCTCTCCAACTTGTTTTTTGTAGATCTTCTTTAACCTTGTTTCATAGGTCGGGTCTAAAAAACCAGAGTAAAAGTTCACACCGATCACACCGCCATTTTTCTTCAACGCTTCCAATTGTTCATCTTTCAGGTTTCGGAAATGTGGACATAAACGATAGGCATTGCTGTGAGACACTAATATTGGTTTACTGGAAACCGCAAGTACATCATAAAAAGTCTGCTCGCCACCGTGGGAGAGATCGACTAGCATGCCAAGTTCGTTCATTTTTTTAACGATCGCTTTCCCATGATTCGTTAATCCCTTTGCCTTCGAATCCATCTTTTTGGACTCCATCGCAGCGCAACTTGCCCACGGTAGATTATAGTTCCAGGTCAAGGTCAAATATTTCGCGCCACGTTCATGGAGCCGGACAAGATTATCAATACTCTCCTCGATCATATTACCGCCCTCCACACCAATAATTGCGGCAATTTTTCCAGTCTTTAGAATTGTGTCGATATCATCCACTGATTTAGCCAAGGCAATAGTTCCCGCATTCGTCGCTACCATTTTCTCCAGCGAATCTATCTGCGCATTGGCATGCTCAAATGCTCCGGTCTTCCATTTCGCATCATCGGACCAAACAGCAAATACTTGTACATCCACTCCACCTTCCTTTAGCCGTGGCAAATCCGTGGCGCCGGAATTCAGACGCCGACCGATATCTTTTCCCTGAAAAATAGATTCATAGATCACATCATTATGCCCATCAACAACAACCATGTCTGCATGAATTTGCTTATAATCCTGACTATGGCTCAAGTGATTTAAGGATAACATGCATAAGCCCATAAGCACTAATTTTTTTGTCATTTTTTCACCTCATTGATTGTTTCATAAATCGCATCCTGAATCCGGCTGCGGATATTGAGATCCAACAATTTGGTACTGACCTGCGGATGCACCCGATTGGATAAAAAGATATAGACCAGTTGATTTTGCGGATCTATCCAGATACAGGTACCTGTGTAACCAGTATGTCCGAAGACAGTGCTATTGGCCAATTTAGATGGATATTCATTTTTCGGGTTTGGATCCCAGCGGTCAAACCCCAGTCCCCTCCGACTTGAGGTGGACTGCTTACTGGTAAACTGATCTATCGTTTCAGTCTTAAAATAGCGCTCTCCGCCATATTCACCCCGATTCAGCAACAGTTGTCCATATATCGCCAGATCATTGGCGGAGGCAAATAACCCCGCATGTCCGGCGACTCCCTCCGCCATAGCTGCTCCTTGATCGTGCACATACCCTTCCAATAATGTCCTGCGAAATGAAGTATCCTGCTCCGTAGGTACAATCTGCTCTTTTGAAAATCGTTCCCTTGGAAGATACCCCGCATGTGTCATTCCTAATGGCCGATAGAAATTTTCCTGAACATAATCCTGCAAAGGTACTGCCGTCTGATGTTCGGCAACTTCCTTCATCACATACATGCTGATGTCACTATACACATAGTTTCCTGTTGGCTTAACTGGAGAATTTAACATCTCGGGCCACATCACATCCCGATAGTAATGGTTGAGAATATAACTATTGTCGGCCATCTTAACCTGATGCTGTTGATCTGGACTGGCAACAACATCTCCGGCCTTCAAATATTTATAAAATGGGATAAATGGCGTAAAGCCAGCTTCATGCAGCATTACGGAACGCAATTTGATATCTTTTTTATTTGTATACTTCGCTTGCCACAGATAGTGCCCCATGGTACTGTCCAGATTAATGATATTACGTTCGGTCAGACGCATAATAACTGGAGTAGTACCCGCGATTTTACTGACTGAGGCCAGATCAAAGATATCACTCGTTTTCGTTGGAACTGCCTTCGTGTAGGTATGATAACCGTATGATTTTTCCAATAACACCTGCCCGTCTTTGATAACCATCACGACCGCTCCCGGAGTCGCCTGTTTCTCAATTGCTTCTTGTGCAATGGCATCAATTTTTTTGGTCAATTTACCCAAGTTCAGACTTGAGTTTTCACCAAAACTGTATTGAAGTCGCGTTTGAGCCGTCTTGACGTTTCCTTCAGTAATGGCTGCTCCGCCAAAAATAGACATGGCGGCATTGCGTTGACCGACAGCGGTAAAAGGCGCCAGCAGTTCAATCAAATCGGATTGCGGATGCTCAGACACAGTCTTTCTGCTTCGCTCATGTTCAAAGAAATGGCAGAGCACAACCTTTTTATTGTTCAGGACTGCCTGCCTGAGCTGCGCCAAACAATCTGCATCCAAATCATCTTCCTTGCCAGCTACAATAATCGTATTATAATACTTGATATCTTCGTCAAATTTACTAAAATCAAAAAGCGCTGTATTCGCATAACGCGTCAGCTGGCCTATAAACGCAGCATATTTGTCCACATTTGGAACAACGACAGCAATACGCCGTTGATCTAGCCCTGTGAGTGGCAGCAGCTGATCTACATTATTATAAAGTATGGTTTCGTTTTTTATGGTCGACTTATATTGAGCGAACAGGGGGGCAATACAGAACAAACCTGCAAATAACACCCCGAAAAATCCTTTTTTCATTCTGTTTTTATCGTTTTTTAGGTTCTATCAAATAAAAATACGAATAAAATAAAAAAGCCAAGTCCATTTCAGTAAAAAAATCAATTTTGTTACGCTTGTTTTTTAAAGGCCCCGGTTAGGGATTTTCGGGATGAGCAAGTATAAATCTTTTTTTTTCTGTAAGTTTGATTAATGCCGGAATTGATTCAAAATAAAACAATATTTTCCCTGTTAGAGGTGAGCAAAAGTATCCAAAAAACGCTTGCAGAGCGTTACAAGAGCTTATATTGGATCAAGGCGGAGATGAATAAGCTCAACCACTATACACATTCCGGACATTGTTACCCCGAACTCGTTGAAAAACAAGATGGCAAAGTCGTTGCAGAGATCAGATCAACTCTGTGGAAAGCAGATTTCACCCGAATCAATAACAATTTTCTGAAAATTGCCCAAGAACCCTTAAGGGAAGGCATTACCATGTTATTTCAGGCGAGCATTTCCTATGATCCGATGTATGGTTTAAGCTTAAGGATTGTTGATATTGATCCTACTTTTACCTTAGGGGAACTGGAGAAAGAAAAACTGGACAGCATTAGAAAGCTCAAAGAAGAAGGCATTTACGAGGCCAATAAATCTATTCCGTTTCCAATGCTTCCAAAAAAGCTAGCAATTATTTCGGTGGAGACAAGCAAAGGTCTTTCTGATTTTTACAAAATTATAAATCAAAATCCCTGGGGTTACAAGTTGGAATGCACACTATTTCCAGCGCTCTTACAGGGAGATAAATCCATTCCCTCAATTATCAATCAACTCGCGGTCATTGCGGATAAAATAGCTGAATTTGACGTGGTTGCCATTATTCGTGGCGGCGGCGGAGAGGTTGGCCTATCCAGCTACAATAATTATTTGCTGGCAAAGGCAATAGCGATCTTTCCCATTCCTATATTGACCGGCATTGGCCATTCCACCAACTATACTGTGAGTGAGATGGTCGCCTACAAAAATGCGATCACACCGAGTGAGCTGGCAGATTTCCTTATTCAAAAATTCCACAATTTTTCTGTCCCAATCGAAAAGGCAGCGGAAGGAATCCAACAGCTGATCTTGACACGGTTTAAGGAGGAAAGAAACTTCTTGTCTCAAATGGCAACGCATATCCAATGGGTCGGAAAAAGAGAACTTCAGACAGCGCGCGCCAATATTCAGCATATACAGCACGAGCTGGGTGCCTTAATCAAACTACGCTTTTATGAACATAAAACGGCTTTAGCACACACCGAACGGATTATCCAGCTTTCTGATCCGCGGCGAATGCTCAAACAAGGATTTTCCATCACAAAAGTCAATGGCAAGTTACTCCAATCTCTTGATCAACTATCTCCGGGCGACCTGATTCAAACGATTCTGGAAGATGGTGAAATTATAAGTACTGTAACGCATAAGAAAGCGCATAGCGACAGTTCCGAAAACAGCTAACCGGAACTATTTTAAACTGAAAAATTTTAAGAAGATAAAATAAAATGGAGCAAAAATATACTTATACCGACGCCTTCAACGAATTACAAACAATTGTGAAAGAAATTGAAAACGGCACAACAAATATTGATGAGCTTGCTGAAAAAATAAAACGTGCGTCCGACCTCATTGAAGTATGCCGCGCAAAATTGACCGCGACCGAAGACGAGGTGAATCAATTGTTACAAAAAATCTCTCCTGCACAGGAGTCAGATCCAGGTTACCCCTCCTAATATTGATAGGCAACCACTTGTTTATCTCTTCGCAAAATCTCCATGAATTCTCGATGTTGCTTTATGTTTCCAGTCAAGCGCCATATGGTATTTAGGCTTTCTTTTGTATACCGCTGATTGACAATAGTTGCTTTAAACTTCATCTGTTTAATCAACTGATCAGTATGTTCAAAGTCCGCTTCGGATAAGGTCTGAAGCTCATAATCTTTAATTTTATGATAATTATCAATATAGGCTTGCAAATAAGTCAGTAATCCTAAAATCACTAAAACCAACCCCACGCCGATAAAAGCCAGAAAGATGTAACCAGCACCAATACACATACCCAGAGATGCGGTTGCCCATATTGTGGTCGCCGTTGTTATGCCGCTAACTTTGTTATCTTCCTTGAAGATTACACCAGCTCCTAAAAAACCGATACCCGTAATAATATTGGCGGCTAACCGATCCGGATTTCCAGTTCCAATTTTCAGTGAAAGAATTGTAAATAGGCATGAGCCAAAACTCACCAGTATAAAAGTCCGCAATCCTGCGGATTTATTCCTGTACTCGCGTTCGATACCAATTAAAAGTCCGATCAGAACGGATAACATAATCAGTAAGACATCGCGGCCTTCAAAAGCGTACAATAAATCATTCATGGATGTGATAACTATTCTTACCCCAATTTACAAAAAAAGAGCCCATTATTTACGAGGGCTCTCTTTTATATTCAATGCGTTTAGATTTCTTCCTCCCGTACTTCATCAGCCACACTTTTTCAAGGTTGCACACCAAAGTACAAGATATAATTAGGATGATGACATCAGTCCAGCTAAATCCTAATAAGATATGAGCTGTATTAGAACATGGGGACTTCAATCAGCAGCAATTTTGCATTATAATCTGCTGTGATCTCTATGTTTTCCGAATCGTAGATGCCAATAGCATCTCTTCGGGATAAAGTTTCGTTGGCCACCTTCACCTTTCCTTCAAGCACAAAAAGGTACATACCATTTCTTTCCGAATGAACAGTATAAGAAACTGTATTCCCTTCATCCAAATCCGCAAGACTGAAATACGCATCCTGATGAATATGAACGGCGTCCGGATCAGAACTATCAGGAGATACAATGGTTGCAAACGTATTATGGCGATTTAAATGCAGGTAAGATTTTTGATCATAACCCGGTGTGAGGTTCATTTCATTGGGTATAACCCATATTTGCAGAAATCTAACAAGATCTTTCTGATCTCCATTAAACTCTGAGTGCTTCACCCCTTTACCCGCGGACATAATTTGTACTTCTCCTGTTTCAATATTACGGACATTGCCCATACTGTCCTGATGGGAAAGTATTCCCTCCAAAGGTATACTCACGATTTCCATATTGTCATGGCCATGACGACCAAAACCCTGACCGCCCTCCATCTGATCATCGTTTAATACTCGTAATGCTCCAAAATTTATTTTTTCAGGATCAAAATACTGCCCAAAGCTAAATGAATGGGCACTTTTCAACCAACCAAAATCAACATGGCCACGATCGTTTTCTCGGTGTATGATCTTTTGCATCTGTTCTCCCTGTTATATAAATAACTATTAATCAGAGGGCAAAACTCATACCAACAAGCTTTTTAGTGAAAAATCTGCCAATTTGACAAAAAAACATCACTAAAGTATTTTGAGTTTACCGGGAGCTACAGCCTGAATAAGTGCCCTGGCGAGGATTCGATTGGGATCCACTACGGTCATTCCATTGTGATCTCTTTCGGGAATGGCCAATGGCAATTCGGCACATCCCAAAATAATCACCTGTGCGCCCTGTTTTTTCAAATCATCCATAGCCATTAACAAATCTTCTCTTGCCTTATTGGCTATTGGTTCTGGTTGTGCCTTAATACCATAATCTTTATCATAAATAGCATTGTTTACTTTTTCTTTCTGTGCACCTTCAGGTTCTACGACAGGAAATCCTTTTTTCATAAAAGCTTCCCGATACTGGCTATAAGCCTGTTCACCTGCTGTCGATAACACACCTATAGTGCTATCTGGATAGTTCTCATCGACAAAACGCACTGTCTCATGGACAATATGAAGCAACTTTAGTTCACTTCCTAAACGAGCCATTTCATCCTGAATAACTGAAAAAATCGGTTCTGCATGCGCTGTATTCGACGGAATTGCCGCAATAGTTGCCCCTGCCAGTTCCAGCTGTTTTAAAATCACGGCTATAGCCTTTCCGGGATTCTCCTTCGATCTATCCAATAAATATGCGGAACGACCCGGAATCAGATTCGGACAGGAAAACAACAACAGTGGCAAGTGTTCCTGATCGGAACTTGCCACTGTCTCATCTATAATTTTCCTGGCTATATCCAAGCCCGCATAAGGACCAAGACCTCCTACTATACCAATCATAACAAATTTTTTATACCTTATGATATAACCAATAGCTCGCCGAATGGTTTCATAAAGTTTACCATTCGATGGACTGATCCTCGTCCGGAATCTGCGTGTTGAGCTGACGCTCCAGGATCAATGAGCCCGAGACCTTGAATTTGATTGCCGTCGTAGAAACAAGGGTATAATCCGTAAATTCGTAATCCACATTATTGATTGTGATGTAACGATGCAGTAAATAAGGGCGGACGGCATCCATCTGCTCTGTGATGGTATAACTTGCATCTTTTTTCACTGCAAATTTCATCTCTGGATTCTCTGCACGAAACGTCACACCTCCTGTTTCATTAAATGTCGCGAAAACTTTGTAATTCTTTCGGTCCTTTCGCTCTTCATCTATATTTCCCGCATAAAAGAAAATCGTATTCTCATCGACAACATAACTCTTGATTTGACTTTTTACGATCGGGGTTTCATTTTCATGTCCTTCCATAACAACCTTCAGAGCTGTGCCGCTATAGGTCCCTGAGTAATTATTAAAAGGGTTGATGCGTAACAATGCTTTTTTATAATGCTTTCGGGGATTGACTTTATATAGCCCCCCCGGATCATCCAAAATAGTCAGGGGAAGCACCCATTTTTCGGTCATGTCAATCCCTCTCAGTGAAAAATCAATGGCCATCAATCCGGTATTTTCTCCAGACTTGATATTTACCGTTTGAGGCATGGTAAAATAGCTGATGTTCAACTGTTTGTAATAAAAGTCCGTCCGTGTCTGGAATCGCTCGTAATTCAGAATACCCAATGTGTCGGTATCCACTCCCACTTTGACCGAAAGATTTTTATCGTTGGTTGTCGACCCGCTCACCTCCAACGGTTGCATAAAGGCGGTCTTCTGTCCATCCTTGTAACGGACATAAATATTCGTCACTCCCTCACTTTCCAAGGGAGCTTTGAAAGAAACGTAATGTTCAAATTGTTCTTCTTTCCACTCATCATTACAGGATCCGCAGACCGCGAGTATAGTGAGTAATAAAAACTTTATATAGGGCTTGCTCATAATATGCGTATTTGATTAATCATTGTAAGTCCAACCAGGATTTTGTGTTAAGTTCTTATTGCGCTTAAGTTCAGTATGGCTAATCGGCCAAAACCACATTTTATCAGCAAAGGTTGTTTTTAAGGTCCAAATCGCGACTGGCTGATAGAAAAGGTCACGCTCGTTTTCGTTCATCAATACATTACAGCCATAAACTGGCAATGCTTCTTCAACAGGCGCATCCATCCAGCGACGCAGATCATAGTAGCGCTGCCCTTCGCCCATAAGCTCAATAAAGCGCTCCCGTTTTATTGTTTTTCGCAATTCGTTCTTATTCCCATATATGCTTGCCGGATAATCGGGTACACCACCACGGATCCGGACAGGGTGTATCCCTTTTTGCAGTTCAGCTATATCCCGGCTGATGCTATAGGATCCGCCACGCCAAGACGGAACCGTATATGAGCCACTTAATTCATTTAGCGCCTCAGCATACATCAGCAGCACATCTGCATAACGGATGGCCGGTTCGGCCTTAGGAACAATACGTGAACCTACTCCGCCTTCGTAAGTATCACTGGGATGAACAAACTTCTTAACCCCGAAACCCGTACGTAACCAATACCCGTTTGCTGAATTGAAGCCGTTTCCTTTTGGGTCAGCGCTATAATAGAAAATTTGTTTGTTGCGGTTTTCTTCTTTTGTTTCATTAAGCAATGTCCAAAAACTTCCATTATAAGCTACCGAAGCATAGAATCTCGGTTCCCGGTTTGCATACTGCAAGGACACACCAGGACGCAATGGTCTGTATTTTTTGTTGTCATAATCCTCTTGGGACACAAAACCACTGATACGGTTTGAACCATTTCCACGACCGATTTCTTTATCCTTACCCGGCACATCCGTCCCATCATTCATATAATAGGCATCCACCAGTTTCTGTGTCAGTCCATGCGTATTCCATCCTGTTGCAGAACGTGGAAGCTGGTGAATGACCATCTGGTCGATCCCTTCATTCGGCTGATTGTTACCCCGCGTAAATATTAACTCCGGATTACCTGAAGCTGTCAATGTCCCATTAAAGACCTGAGCATATGATTTGGCGGGATCAATGTCTGCCCAGCCCGCAGGCCAGCTTTTATCCGAAAAATTATGATCCTGAGGAGGCCGCACTGTCGCATCATCTCCCGTCTCCTGAAAAGGCGCGGTATAAAGTCGATATACCCCCAATTCGATGACATCACGCGCTGCAGCAGCCGCCTTGGCCCATTTCTCTTCTTTATAATCGGCAGATAACAGGCGCTTCATCTGCTTGTCTACCAATAATGAAGCATAGCCTGAATTATTACCATTTGCCAACGGACTTGCAGCATAGAGTAGTACTTTAGCTCGAGCGGCCAATGCTGCCCCAACAGTTGGCCGTGCAGAACCGTCTTGCCCACGCCTCATACCCAGTGCTTCCATTTCTTTAGCAGCCTGCAACAGTTCATCGCTTATATAGGTTGCACATTCCTCATAGGTGTTTCGCGGAATCGCCAAATTGTCATAACTATCGGTATAATCCAGCCCTTCATTTGGCAATAATGGAACCGGGCCGTATTTACGGAGCAATAGCCAATACAAATATGCCCTTGCAAAACGTGCTTGTCCCCGATAATCATTTATCTCAGCAGCCGACATCTCCGTGTTCATATAGATATTCTGAATAAAAGTTGAGGCGTCACGAATACCCAAATAGCACTGTGTCCATGTCCCTTGTTTATCGGCTTCAGTATATTCACCCATCTTGAACATATTGTAAGACAGCTCATTTTTCGATGGATCATAATCTTTATCACGATCACCGTAGTACATATCATCTGCAAAACAATGCGGCGTCAAGCCCTTGCTTGCTACATCTGCATTTTCCCCTTTAAATTGCTGAAATATATCGGCCAGCCATTGTTCCGAATATTTTTTATTTTTAAATGTTTTTTCAATATTAAGCCTGTCCTTAAAATACTGATCAGACTTTAAATAATCCTTTTTGCAGGAAGAGACAACACTTGCCCCCAATACGAGCATCAACACTATATATAGTTTCTTTCTTTGCATCTTTTTAAAAT
The DNA here is from genome assembly GCF_003627955.1 of Sphingobacterium puteale. GTDB lineage: Bacteria > Bacteroidota > Bacteroidia > Sphingobacteriales > Sphingobacteriaceae > Sphingobacterium > Sphingobacterium puteale. Next base: position 60,184 of record NZ_RBWS01000012.1, read on the forward strand.
TTTATAGGTTAACATTGATGCCAAGTGTTAACGACTTAGGCAGGGGATAATCCTCTCCTCGTGGTGTCGCCAACTCTGGATCCCAAAGTTTGAATTTTGACCAAGTCAATAAATTTGAACCAGTTAAAAAAATACGAATGCTATTGGTCTTAATTCGATTCGTCAGTGCTTTTGGCAAGGTGTAGCCAATATCCAAGGTTTTCAAACGAATATATTGACCATTTTTCAACCAAAAAGTAGACTCTCTAAAGTTATTCGGGTTTGCTCCATAACTTAATCTTGGATAAGAAGCATTGGGGTCTTCTGTTGAAGGATCACCGGAAATATCCGCAGAAATCCAGCGGTTATCACCCATTACTCCTTTCATGATCTGTCCCCATTCTCCCTCACTAAAGGCATATACTGTTTTCCCATAGGTGAAAAAAGTTGATTTCCCTGCACCTTGAAAATGGACGCTAAAATCTAAACTCTTCCAGCTCGCTGACAAGCCCACGCCATAGATCAAATTAGGACGTCGCGTTGCACCGATCGCAACACGGTCACCATCATCTATAACACCATCACCATTGATATCTTTATATTTAATATCTCCAGGCTGATAAGTACCAAATGTTTGCTCCGGACTATTACGTATATCATCATAATCTTTAAATAAACCTAACGCGATAAGTCCTTTTGCTTGGTCTACGCGGTACCCTTTTTGATTTTGATATCCATATACATTATTTTCCTCATCGATCTCAGTGATTTCGTTTTTACTATAGGTTATATTACTTCTGGCGGTTAAATTTACTTCGCCCAATTTTTGCTTATATTCTAAACGCCCATCAAAACCACTGGACTTCACAGCCCCTACATTCGCACTTGGCACGCTCCCTAGTCCCACCATGATTGGCAGATAATTCCTTGCCATATAGATCCCGGTACGTGCCTCATTGAAGAAATCTAGATTAGCAATAATTTTATCCTTAAAAAGTGCTACATCAAATCCCAGGTTCTTTTTCGTCGCCATTTCCCAAGTGACATTTGGCGAAGCGACCTGTGTATACCGCAATGCAGTGAAGTAACGGTCGAATCCATAATCGGCCCATTGATAACCATTATTTGCTATCTCTCCGATGGTAGACAGATAAGGGAATCTTACATCATTTGCCAATTGATCGTTACCCACTCTTCCCCAAGAATAACGAATCTTTAACATGTTCATCCAGGAGATATTCTCCTTTACAAAAGGTTCCTCGCCGATATTCCATGCTGCTGAAACAGCAGGAAAAAAGCCATATTGTCTGCCTGGAGCAAAGTTCTCAGAACCATTATATCCAAAATTAAAATCAGCAATGTATCTTGATTTCCAATTATAGGTCAAACGTCCAGCTAATCCTTGATTTCTTTTTGCAATTCCATTTTTAATATCATCACCAAGATCAACTGTACGAACAAGCGCATCACGCGTAAAACGAGCAACTGCGCCGATATTATGATTTCCTATACTGCGATCATAATTGAACATCATATCGTAGAATTCGCGACGATCACCACCAGAACTACTTGCCTGATACAATTCTTGTGGATCAGAAATATGTGTAAATATCAGATTCCCATTTTCATCCCGTGCCCGTTCTGCCCGCCATTGTTCAGGCCATTTACGTCGGTAAATATTATTATCATTATTGGTATCATAACCGATAATTCCTCTAAACCGCAGTCCTTTGGTTATAAAATCAAAATTTTGTTCAATGGAAATATTCGTCTGAATCTTATTTTGCCAGTTTTCATTATACCCGGTTTGAGTCGCCACTACCCAAGGATTTGTCTGATTTCCCGTTCCAATTGCCGGAACATAACCATTTGAATACAGCACCGGTGTACGAATTGGTGAATAACCGAACAATACACCCCAAAAATCATCGTCTCCTAAACCTGGGCTATTCCTTTTATTTAACGAACCTGAGACCCCTATTTTTAACACCGTACTTTTAGTCACGTTGATATCCGTATTCAAGCGGTAGTTATATCTTTTGTAGTTTGCATTCGTATTGTAATCATTCCGCAAGGTTTCGTCTGTTTTATACATCCCCCCCTCATTAATGTAGCTTCCGGACAAAAAATAACGTGCGGTAGCTCCCCCACCTGTCATATTTAGATTTGCACGGTAAGTCATTGCCCCGTCTTTTAACAAAAGATCTTTCCAGTTGACATTGGGATATAGATCAGGGTCTAACCCCAAACGTAGGATTTCCAATTCCTCGGGCTGATAAATCGGTTCAAAATTCCGTGTAATACGTGCTTCATTCAAAAGATTGGCGTAGGTAACCCCATCTTCAAATTCAGGCGTAATGGTTCTAGTATTGTAAATATGTTCATCTTTGAAGTTGATACTAATCTTACCGTCCTTACCGCGCTTGGTTGTAATTAAAACAACACCGTTAGCTCCTTTTGAACCATAAATCGCGGTTACAGCTGCATCCTTAAGAATATTAATGGTTTCAATATCTTCAATATTAATATCGTTTATATCACGTTCAATATTATCCACCAATACCAGAGCGGAAGCTCCGCCACCAAAGGTCGAAATACCTCGGATCCAAAACTCGGTAATATTTTTACCCGGTTGCCCAGACTGCATCATACCCAAGACACCCGGCGCATTTCCGATTAACGCATTACTTATACTTGATGTTGGATTCTTTGTCATGGTACTTAAATCAACGCTACTGGTCGCAGCAGTCGATGTCAACTTTCTCTGTGTACCTGTACCAGTCACTACGACTTCTTCAAGCACACTACTCTCTGATTCTTTCAGCGTTACATTTACAGAACGATTATCTTTGACAAGTACTTCTTGCTTTACATAACCTACAGACGAGAACACAAGTGTCTTGTAACGTGCTACTTTTATCTTAAAGTTACCCTTATTATCCGTTGTCGTTCCAAGACCAGGGGAGTCCTTAATCGAAATACTGACACCAATAATCGGTGTGCTTTTAGCGTCAACAACGGCGCCTGTTACTTCCAGCATATCTTGTGCCGACACCCCAAAGCTGACACAGAGAAGCAACAAACAGGTTAGTAATATTTTATTTATCATCTTATCCTAGTTAATTTTGGTTACTTTCATCCATTTCTTCCAATGCAATTTTTCGGATACGTCTGTTTTCCCGATCTCCAATATAAAAGGCATGTTCCTCTTCACTATAAGCGATACCCGACGGACGGTCAAAGCGAGCTTCTTCACGCAAATCACCATTGACGTACCCATACGGATTACTGTTCAAGCTTGCACTCCCTCTACCAGCAAAAGTGGTTACGGCACCTTCCGGTGTAAGTTTACGAATCGCATGATTATTAAGGTCCGTAAAATAGAAGTCATACAGATCAGGCTTATTTGCATCTACATAATCCTGATTTTTCACGAAAACCCCTTGGTAAGGTTGGTCGATCTGAGCTGACGATCCAACCCCATCCTTATAACCGCCTCCTCGTACCTTTCCACAAACCAAATAGGGCTGGTTAAATGTTTTTTTCTCCCAATTGTAGTCCGCCCGCATAATATAACCCCGGTTAACGATCATAATATAGGCGTAATTACCGGTTGGATGGATCAAGATCCTATATTCCCATTCCGGATCCTGAATCAGAAAGGGATTTGTATATTCCTTTTGCCCTAAACCTCCATTGAAATATTGATTCAGATCAAAACGATAAAACTCCCCTTTCGCGTAGCTATTAAAATACATTTCACCATTGACAGGATGAACGGAAGCACCATTACATTGCCGGCTCTTTGTCAAGACTTCTTTATCCAAGAAATTCCTCGCCCTCGAAAACAATAAATTAGAGTCGTCATTTTCTCCCCCCCTATCCTGGGCGACAATCATATAATTTTTGTCCAAAGTAAAATCTATACTGCGTGGACGATCAAAATCCGATCTCCTCGTCGTTATGGTACTATCTTCAAAATTGATCAGATATAGACCGTTATTATTGTCAAATGTTACCCAAAGATGTTTTGGATTGATCGGGTCAAACTTCATAAAAGAAGAAAGCCAAAAACCACTGGCCATCTTGGTCTGGTCCGGATCATTAAACTTACCATCTTTCCAAGGCTCATCACCGCGGGCATTTCTGTAACCAGCGAGCGTGGATACAACCAGTTTACGTTGGTATTCAAAGTTATTCTCCGCTTTCCCGATTACGGGTTTATCTTCTCCCCCTACCCGCACTTCGATATCCCCCTTAAAAGCCTGCTTTGGCACCAGGCAATAAAGAGATTCGCCCAAGGCATTGATGACAACAGCCTTTTTTCCGCCGATATAGACGGCGACATTTTTAGGATCATTACCAAAATTTTGTCCATAAATAATCAGACGCTGTCCCATACCACCTGATTTTGGGCTAAAATCAGACACGATAACTGGTTTAGTAGGATCAAAAGGCTTAGATTCTCCAATAATTGCTGTTGTATCGTTCTTGCAGGCCCAAATACCAAAGGTGAGAATCATAAAGACCCAGAGTCTACCAAATCGGCACAAGGCTCTACTCGCTACTTGTTTTGTTCTCATAAGTTATTAATTGGTTAAAATTTATTTCGAATACTTCTTTTTCAGTATCCCTGTGGACCGCTTCCGGATATTTTATCTTTAGGTTTACCTCCTTGAAGGTATCTCAGGGACTTAACTAGTTTTTCTTACATCGAAATTTTAGGACGAACGAATCGATGCCCGCCCTTTTGAAGGGCAAACTCCTTTTAAAAATGTATACATAATTGATTATTTAAAATTAAAGCTAAATGGTATTAGCTTTTGACAGCTAAAAAAGACTTTATTGCAATAGCTTCAAAGTCTTCCTAATTTATTTAAATTACTTTTCTATTATTTTCTATTTTCCTTTTTCAGACTCCAAGGATTATAATCCCTGCAATTCTTAGCATAATGCTCTTCACTCGTTCAAATCGTTGCTACATCTAAGCTATATCGATTACTAGCATAATAATAACATTCATTCTTTCAGCAAAAATTTAATAAGTATTTCTCTAATCCGTGTCTCTAAGTGTTTCCCTAAGGCGTTATATTCATATAATTGATTACTCAAAAGTAGCCAACGTAAAATTTTTGAGACTATCGAATTATCTCAATAATCTGCGTATTTGTATCAAAACAAAACTCATAAACACAAAGAAATGTAAATCAATCAGTTGAAACAAAAAAATAGACTTGCAAATTGAATATTTTATTTTTTAATTTGAACCACTGTGATAAATAAAAAGGGGCATTTCCCAGTCAGAATCTAACGAATGTATACCTATCTGGTTGTACCGGATTAGGAACAGCTATACAAGGAACAGATTGAACATGCCCTATTTTGAGTGTTGCCAATGTTTACACTTATACGGACAATCCCCCCTGAGCATGCTGAGACATATACTCAGAATTGTTATTTTATAATTGCACGCGGATACTGGGTCAAATAATGGATGCTGCATCCAAATACTAATAGAACTGAAGCCAATACGCCAATCAGCAATGCGGAGTCAGCCCCGAACGGGTTTAGCTCTACTAGTATCATCAGGTTAAAAAATATCAAAACAGCAAGGATCACTTTTCCCAGCCGCTCTTCTTTTTGATATCTCTTACTGTAACTAATCCGATAACTGGTCATAGATGCATGTAGCAACTGATCGGAAAACTTTGCTGAAGGCGCATCCAAAAGCTCCTGTTTCAATAACTCCGCTAGTGGATCAATATTTTTCATTTTCTCACGACTCATCATAAATCTTTTATTTCATTCCCTAATAAGCTTCTTAGCGATTGTTCCAGTTTTTCTCGTCCCCTCATCAGCCTCATTTTGACCGCCGACTTTCCAATTCCTAGGATCTCCGCTATTTCTGAGATACTTTTTTCCCCCAGATAATGGAGTGTAACGGCCGACCTTTCTTCTTCTCCGAGTCTAGAAAGAGCCAGGTCAATATATCTTTTCCTGTCTGACTGAATAAGGCTGCTAATTTCTCTCTTTTCGTCGAGCAGATAGCTTTCGGTCCCGGAGTCCTCCGCTAGTTTTGTCGTTTCCAACCGCTTACTGTTTTTTTTAGTCAGGGCGGTATAGTAAACGATTTTATATAGCCAAGTGGAAAACTTAGCCGCACTTCTAAATTGATCCAATGCCCGGAAGGCTTTCATAAACGAATCCTGTACCACTTCTTCAGCATCTTCGTTATTTCCGCAGATTTTAATCGCTAAGGTATATGCCAGCTTTTGATAAGTTGCTACCAAATATTCAAAGCCTTCACGCTTACCACCGATGGCTTTTTTTAAGTAATAATCTTCATCTTTACGGTTTTTTCCGAACAGCATGCCTGTAGCCAAATTATTTATAAGTACTACTACTTAGACTATCAGAAAAAAATAGTGGTCACAATGTGACCACTTGTCCATAAATTCAGTCCTATCAGGAAATTAATAAAAAAAATTGAAATGGAAACTACATCAGCAGCATTATTTATATCCATCTCTCTGGTCGTATTTGGGATTAGCTACTACTACTTTACCACTAGACATAAGGAGCGTATGGAAATCATAGAAAGGGGGCTTTCACCAGACTATTTTAAAAACCAATCTAACTTTTTGCCGATGCTATTGGTACTCGGCTTAAGCAGTGTCGGAGTTGCACTTGGACTGGCCGTGGGGCTTGCCCTATGCGATTTCTTCCCCACAAAAAAATTCCTAATCATCGGACTTTGCATCTTCATGGGGCTCGGCCTCTCGCTCATCATGTCTTATCTGGTACTGAAAAATACTCAAAAAAAAGGGTAAACGCACTTTTTTACAATTAACATTTAGTTTTTACAATAACCTATAAATAAATGAAAACCTCATTACTAGCATCGCTATGCTTTATTTTTTCACTTCTCATCCAAGTTATAACGCTCGCACAAACCAACCAGCAGCAGTTTGATTCTCTTACTAATCTCCAATTCCATAAAGATGGAGCTGGCACTGTAGTATACCTAAGCAGAGGCAACGAGACTCTTTATCAGAAGGCGTTTGGTAAAGCCAACATAGAACTTGATGTCGCGATGACGTCGGAACACGTGTTTCGTCTGGGGTCAGTGACCAAGCAGTTTACCGCAGTGCTAATCTTGCTCCTTCAAGAGCAGGGCAAGTTGTCGATCCAGGACGACATCCGCAAATACATACCAGATTTCCCCGAGAAGCAGAAAGTGATCACGATTGAAGCCTTGTTGACCCATACCTCGGGAGTCATTAACTATACCGGACTGCAGAGCTTTACTGAAGAACTTAAACGGAAAGACCTAAGTCCAAAACAGCTGGTGGATTTATTCAAATTGGAACCACTGAAATATGATCCTGGTTCGGATTACGAATATTCCAACTCTGGGTATGTCTTGCTGGGCTATATCATTGAACAAATAACGGGAAAGAGCTATGCGGAATTTACTTATGAAACGATTTTCAAGCCTTTAGGAATGAATCATTCCTATTATGATAGCCCGACTAGGATCATACCAGGCAGGGTATCAGGATATGTCCAGCGAAATGGTGCATACCGTAACGCAGACTACCTGAGCATGAATCTTCCCTATTCTGCCGGTTCGCTGATGTCAACTGCTGGGGATTTGCAGAAATGGTACAGCAGCCTGTATGATGGCAAGTTGCTGAAACAAGAGACTATGAAAAAAGCGCAAACATCGTTTAAACTGAACAACGGGCGCTTAACAGGCTATGGTTATGGATGGGAAACAGGAAATGTCCAAGGAAGTCCTAGCGTAAAACATGTAGGCGTGGTCAATGGTTTTTTTGCTTATGCAGCTTATCTACCATTGGAAAACCTTTCTATTTCCATACTCAGGAATTGCGATAGCCCCTATGAACCTGATATCCTGGCTTCCAAACTCCTAGCCGTGGCCTTAGGAAAACCATACGACTATAAGCCCGTTAAATTAAAATCGTCTGAACTTGAGGTGTTTCAGGGTGTATATAATGTTAAAAATAGCGGCAAACATTCTGTACGGTTGCAAGACGGAAACCTAATGTATTATTATCTAGGTGGCCCAAAAACTCGTTTGGTTTCCTACGGAAAGGATCAGTTCGTGATGGGAAATAGTCTGAACACGTTGAAATTTACTAGAGATGAAAAAGGTAACTTAGATGGTTTTACGACAAGCGGTACAGGTATGCCTAGCTCGGCTGTTAGAGAAAACATCGTCTTGAAAGCTCAGCCGAAAATCAAAGTTTCCAAGGCACAATTAGAGAAATACATCGGAAAGTATCAGTTCAATTTTGGGCCGGTATTTGAAGTGCTCCTGGAAAACAATATCCTTTATGGAAAAGTAGGTAACGACAGAAAAGAACTGGTACCATTTGACAAACACAAGTTCTACGCTCGGGATTTGGATGCGGTCATTGTTTTTAACGTAGATGGTAAAGGAACAGTCATTAGTCTGACCAAAACTCAGAATAGTGATATGGTCGCTAAGAAAATTTAGCAGCAGTATAGTTAGACGACCAGGTTGTCATTTAGAGGTCAAATTGCCGAACCTCAAAGATAAGTTACTTGTGAAAATTAGAGTTGATATGCTGTAGATAAGTTATTTGCTGGCTTATTAAAACTGGATTTACTTTACATAAATGCGGGTATTTACAATACACGCTATATTTACAATACACGCTATATTGTTTGCCTATTATACCCTGAAAAACCAAAATTGGATGGCTTGACTTATCGAGTACCCTGACACAATGGCCTTCTAGAAGTTATTCTCCTGATTAACAGAAAAGTAAGAAACAAAAAAAAGGAGGCACCTGGTAAGCAGTGTCTCCTTTTGTAGCCCGTAGGGGAATCGAACCCCTGTTTCAAGAATGAAAATCTTGCGTCCTAACCCCTAGACGAACGGGCCATTTTTAATGCAACTCCAAAAGCTTTCTTGTTTTTGGAGTTGCAAATATAGACCTTAAAATTATTATTACAAAAATAATTTTAAATATTTTTTAGATGAGGTCAAAACCGATGTCACGTCTGAAGTATTTTCCTTCAAAATAAATTCTTCCGGCATCAGCAGTAGCCTGTTGAAGAGCATCAAAAAGTGAGTCTTGTAATGTCGTAACGGCAATTACACGTCCACCGGCAGTGACAACCTTACCATCCTGCTCCTTGGTTCCTGCTTGGAATACAATAGATTCTTTGACATTTTCGATATTCGCGATTTCTTTTCCAGATTCATAGGCTCCAGGGTAACCTCCAGCCACTAACATCACCGTAACAGCTGTTTTTGGAGAAACCGTATAAGAACGTTGGTCTAAATTTCCTTGCGCAACGCCTTCCAACAGATCCAACAGATCAGATTCAATTCGTGGCAATACAGATTCTGTTTCAGGATCACCCATACGCACATTATATTCAATGACATAGGGTTCACCATCAACATTCATCAAACCGATGAAAATAAAGCCTTTATACGGAATACCATCTTTCTTCAGCCCTTCTACAGTTGGTTTGATGATACGTTCTTCCACTTTATTCAAAAATGTTTCGTCAGCAAAAGGTACAGGAGAAATAGAGCCCATTCCGCCTGTATTTAGACCTGTATCACCCTCTCCGATACGTTTGTAATCTTTTGCAGAAGGAAGTACCTTATAGGAGTTTCCATCCGTCAAGACAAATACCGAGAGTTCAATTCCTTTTAAAAATTCCTCCACCACAACGACGCGACTTGCCTCTCCGAATTTAGAGTCAGCAATCATTGCTTTCAGTTCGGCTTTTGCATCTTCGAGTGTTTCACAGATCAAAACACCTTTTCCCGCAGCTAATCCGTCAGCCTTAAGCACAATCGGTAATTTTTGGCTCTCCAGATAAACCAATCCTTCAGCAAGCGAGTCTGCATCAAAAGAACGAGAAGCGGCGGTAGGCACGCCATGGCGATCCATAAATTGTTTCGAAAAATCTTTTGAACCTTCTAATTGGGCACCTTCTTGTTGTGGGCCTATGACAGGAATATTTTTTAAATCTGTCCGGTTCAAAAAATAATCATGAATACCTTTCACCAAAGGTTCTTCTGGTCCCACCAACACCATTTGTATCGCATTTTCCAAAACAAAGGATGCGATAGCTTCAAAATCAGTAACTTTAATATTTACATTTTGTCCATATGCTCCTGTACCAGCGTTTCCTGGAGCAATAAACAATTGATCTAAACGTGGACTTTTCGATAGTTTATAGGCGAAGGCGGATTCACGACCTCCTGAACCGATTATTAGGATATTCATAGCACAAAGATATTTTTTTTATGCTAATTTTCAGACATAAGATCATTCAAAAACGGATTTTATATTTATTTTCCAACTCAAAAGCGCCCTCATCCCAGTAATAGGAATTGCCAGATCTCTTTCATGCGATAATATTTTGATTTATAAGTTGATTAAAGGAAAAATATTTTCTAATTTTCAAGAAACATTAGTCATATGTATGCTCGCTTATTGTTGTTAATCAATTGCCTTCTGTTTCCCTTTCTGGCCTCCGCTCAAATTGATCAGACCATACAGAAATTGGAGACCTATCACGAAAGTCATGTTACGGAGAAAATTTATCTACACTTGGACAAAAATGACTATTCAGCGGGTGAAAATATCTGGTTCAAACTATATTGTACCACGGCGCCATTTAATTACTTGAGCAATATCAGCAAGATTGCGAATATCGAATTGATCTCGCCGACAAATAGCATCATCAAAAGCATTAAAATCCCTCTCACATTGGGCCTTGGCATCGGTGATTTTAGCCTATCGGACACACTCGTGGAAGGATCATACCGTATCAGAGCATACACCCGCTGGATGCAAAACGATTCCGTCTCCAATTTCTATGAGCGGATTGTACCGGTTACCAATGGTCGGGCAGACAATGTCATTACTGAAAGTACTCTCCTTCAAAATGGAACTGAAAACCTCTTCCAGATCAACTTAAAGACAATTCAGGGCGCGCCGCTAATAAACAGCAGCGTGAGCTATACCTTCCAACAGGACGGCCTAAAAGAAAAGAAGGGGCGCTTAAAATCCAATGAAAATGGAACGATAGCTCTTGAGCTCAAAGATAATTTTAGGGGCGGAACATTATCCTTACAATTTTTATCATCAGATAAAAGACGGGTATTAAAGAATTTTACAATTCCAGATCCCAACCTACAGAACAGTATCCAGATTTTCCCTGAAAGTGGTGAGCTCGTAAACAATATTTTGAGCAAAACCGGGGTTAAAGTACTTACACCCGCCGGACTGGGCCTGAAGTCCAAAATCAAAATCGGAGAGGAAAACCAGGCTCCCATCATCGAATTTGAGACGAATGACCTCGGCATGGGCAGTATGCCGCTTATTTTAAGCACAGGAAAAAAATATATTGCCACGGCGGTATTCCCGGACGGGAATTCGGTGAGCAGCCCTCTGCCTCCGGTAGCTGCCTCAGGCTACGTACTCACTGTCAACTCGGGTTTAAAAGATAAAATCGCCGCCCAATTATCGGCGACAGATGACCTCGTAACAGGTAAAGAAGTCTACCTCATTGCACAATACAATGGACTTGTTTTACATGCTGTTAAACAAAAGTTAAACGGGCCGGAAATATTATTCAACATTCCCAAACAAGACCTTCCTTCGGGAGTAATCCAATTATCAGTACTGAATGAACAGCTGGTTCCGATCATCGAAAGGCTCGTATTTAGTTACAATGCGCCAAAAACAATGTTGCCAATAACCTTACAATTGAACAAGCCAACATTTACAACACGGGATCAGGTAATCGCAAATCTTTCGGTTAAGGAAGGTAGCAGTGATACCTCAAAAATCGCCGCCCTCTCAGCTTCGGTAATCAATCTCAATAAAGCCGATTCTGCTACAGCGCAATATTATTCTTCAATTGTCTCCGAGCTCCTCTTAAAATCCGATCTCAGGGGCTTTATAGAACGTCCAAATTATTACTTTGAAGATCTCAACAATATCAAGTTCAATGAGCTTGACAACCTTATGCTGATCCAGGGCTGGCGTAAGCTAGATTGGAAAAATTACCTTAATACGACGAATAATGCGTACCTTCCGGAGAAGGGCCTCACGGTCTCGGGTACTGTTAAAAAAACCGGAAGAAAGGCAGTAGTTCCGAATGCAAAAGTTACTTTAGTCCCCACGAGCAATATGATGCTAAGTTTAGATACGCTAACAGATAATGAGGGTAGATTTACTTTTGATAACCTTTTTTTTGCGGATAGTATCAAGTTTATTGTCACCGGGAATGGTCAAAAAGAGAAGAATAGAGTCGATATTCTTGTTGACAATGCTTCTTCTCCTACAGTCAGGGAAAGTAAAGACAAACCTCTGATGCTGAATGATATCAACACCAAACTAATCAACCAGCTTAAAGATAATCAGCAATTCCTGGCCGAACTTGAAGCAGCAGGTATTATTCAAAAAAGCATCAAACTGGAAGAAGTTCAGGTCAACAGAGTCAGAGTCAATAAAGCAGATAAAAATTCAAGAAACCTCAATGGCCCAGGCAATGCAGATCAGGTGCTGACGGCTGAGGACCTGTCCACATGTGCGACCCTGGAGCAATGCCTTGCGGGAAGACTAGTGGGAGTTATTTTCCGAAACGGAGTCCCTTACAGTACGCGATCGATGGGATTAAATGGAGGAAGCCCCATGCAGGTAGTGCTCGACGGCATGTATATTGAGCCTGACCAGATTAGTATGATCAACGTCCCGGATATCGCGAGTATCGAAGTCTTGAGAAGTGTCGGGAACACCGCTATTTATGGAATGTACGGCGGAAACGGTGTTTTGGTAATCACCAGTAAATCGGGCGATGCAATGTCATCCGCCTATACACCAACAGGAATAATAACCATTTTACCCAAAGGTTTGCATGTCAACCGCAACTTTTTCAAACCACAATATAACACCACACAGAAACAGGTGCTTAATCGTGATTTGAGAACAACAATCTCCTGGGAACCAAATCTGGTAACAACTAAAAATGGAGAAGCCAAATTTGATTTCTACACTTCGGATGAACCCGGAACATATAAAATCACGATTGAAGGAGTTGACATGGAGGGAAAAATTGCACACCTAGAATATTTAATGGAAGTAAAGCCACAATAGCAAGCCGAACAAACCGTTATAAATTTAAATAAACTCATTATGGAGCATATCAAAACCCAAGTAGAAGACCATATTTTAAGCATTTTTCTGGATCGCGGAAAGTCAAACGCCATCGATACGCTATTACTGAAAGAGCTGATAGAGACGTTGGAGATAAATCGGGAAAACGAAGCCGTTCACGGCGCAATTCTTATTGGTAAAGAAAACTTTTTCAGTGCGGGGCTTGATCTCATCACCTTATTTGGCTATAATGAGGATCAAATCAGGGAATTTTGGAATCTCTTTTTGGAGGCAACCTCGCTATTGGCGTCATTTCCAAAACCAATCGCAGCGGCCATATCCGGTCATAGTCCCGCCGGAGGCTGCGTATTTGCCCTATGCTGCGACTATAGGATCATGGCTGAAGGTAATTTCGTCATCGGGCTCAATGAAATACCCGTTGGATTGATTGTGCCCGAAAGTATTTTTCAACTGTATGCTTTCTGGATTGGAAGACACAACGCGTATCAAAATCTGCTTGAGGGAAAACTCTTAACTCCAGATGAGGCAAAATCGCAAGGCTTGGTAGACGATGTCGTTCCGGCAAACATGCTTTTTAATACCGCAGCAAAGAAAATAAAACAGATCACACAGTTTAATCAAAAGACCTGGCAGACCTCCAAGCTGAACTTCAGAAAAGAAATAATTCTTAAATTGCGCGAGAATAGAGAAGAAACTATTCAGGAAATCCTTGTGCAATGGTGGCTGCCATCAACAAGGTCAATATTAAAGTCGATCATAGATAACTTGACTTCAAAAAATAGTACTAAATAAATAAAAACAACATGAGAAATCTCTTTTTCTTTGTTCTGATCTGTATCTCGATAGGTGTATTCTCCTGTAGAAACAATAAAAAGGAAGACAAGGCCGTAAAAATTGCCCAAGATTCTATCCCCTTAGATACGATAAGCAAACCCGACACACTCGAAAAGGAAGTCAAAAAAGAGGATACAGAAACATTAGAACAAGTTTTGGAAAAAATAGCCAAAGCATATATTGATCAAGACAGCAAAACAATCAATGATTATATACATCCCAAATTAGGTATCTATATTATCTATCGCCCGGGAGCACTGGACTCGTATGTGCACCAAAATAATTTTAGCTTTGCCAAACCGGTGCCGGAGTATCACTCATATGAAAAACTGAGCTACAAAGGACCTTTAAAAGCTGGAAAGCTTCCCGTTTTCGACTGCGGCACAATGAAATGGGATAAACTTGGTTTTTTTTATGACAAGAAATCCCGTCCAAATGAATTGTCACAAACAGCCAAATTTATGAATGAGATTTTAGACGCCAAAATTACAGGTAACGAATTACGACGGTTAAGAAATATAGAAATCAGAAGTTATCGCGCGATAATGACCTCCAATGAAAGCGAAGAACCATTTGTTTTTCACGTTACAAAAGAAGGGGAAAAATGGTACATTACAGTTATTGATCGTGCATATGCGGGTTGCGACGCCTAAAATATTTTTTTACATTTAGCCATATTTAATGATAATGGGAAATTTAGATAAAGACATACAAAAGAAAATTGATGACTGGTTAACCTCAAGTTATGATGTGGAAACAAGAGGGGCGGTTCAGAAGTTAATAGATGATCAGGCAGAAACGGAACTGATTGATTCATTCTACAAGGATCTCGAGTTTGGAACTGGAGGATTAAGAGGAATAATGGGCGTTGGCTCCAATCGCATGAATAAATATACGATTGGAAAGGCGACACAGGGCTTATCGAACTATCTTAAAAAGCAGTTTCCTGATCAGGAAATCAAGGTAGCCGTAGCATACGATAGCCGTAACAACTCGCAATCGTTTGGCCACCTTGTCGCCCAGGTATTCGCTGCAAATGGAATCACGGTTTACCTCTTTGACGAATTACGTCCTACACCAATGTTATCTTTTGCCATCCGTCATTTCGGTTGCCAAAGCGGCGTCATGTTAACGGCTTCACATAACCCGAAGGAATACAATGGTTATAAAGCCTATTGGAACGACGGCTCGCAGTTGACTGCACCACATGATAAAAATGTGATCGATGAAGTCAATGCAATCACCTCGGTAAAGGATATCCAGTTTGAAGGAAATAACCAAAATATTATCCCTGTCGGTGAAGAAATTGACGAGATTTATATCAATGCCAATAAGTCATTGAGCATACACCCCGAGGCGGTGCTGGCGCAGAAGGATTTAAAAATAGTCTATTCTCCGATCCATGGCACAGGAATTACAATTGTCCCCAAAATGCTGGCATCGTGGGGTTTTGAAAACGTTACGGTAGTTACCGAGCAGGCGACACCGGATGGAAATTTCCCAACGGTGATCTATCCAAATCCGGAGGAGGAGGACGCAATGGCTTTGGCGAAGAAAAAAGGCGAAGAGATTGGCGCGGATCTCGTTTTGGCGACTGACCCCGATGCTGACCGTGTGGGAATCGCCGTTAAAAACAGCGGGGGCCAATTTCAGCTACTCAATGGTAATCAGATCGGCAGTTTGCTGATCTACTATGTATTGAGTGCAAAGAGTGACCTACAGCAATTGGGACACAACCCATATATCGTTAAAACGATTGTAACCAGCAACCTTCAGGCGGATATTGCCGATCATTATCATGTAGCGCACTATGAAACCCTTACTGGCTTTAAATATATTGGCGAACTGATCACAAAATTAGGAGATTCGGCCCAATATCTAGCCGGTGGAGAGGAAAGTTATGGCTACCTCGTCGGTGACCTGGTCAGAGATAAAGACGCACCCAATTCATGTGCTTTCCTGGCTGAAATGACCGCATATTTTAAATCAAAAGGCAAGACTGTCTATGACGTATTATTGGAGATCTATCAGGAGTTTGGCTGCTATCAGGAAAAATTGATTTCCTTAACGAAAAAAGGAAAAGCCGGAGCCGAGGAAATTCAGGCCATGATGACGGGGTTGCGTCAAAATTTACCGACGAAACTCGGAGGAATCGAAGTCAAGGAAATTCGGGACTATCAACTTTCCCAGGCGACTGACATGAAGACCGGAAATAAGAAAGAGATTACACTTCCAAAGTCGGACGTCTTGCAATTCATTACGACGGATGGTGACGTGATTTCGGCAAGACCTTCAGGTACGGAACCCAAAATCAAATTTTATTGCTCCGTTAAGGGAATACTTCAGGATAAAAAGGACTATCTGAATCTTCAACATATATTGGAAGAAAAAGTGGACCGCATGATGAAAGATATTGTTGGTTAAATGGAAAAATGGAAACTACTATCATCTGAATATATCTGCAAGGAGCCTTGGGCGACATTACGGCGGGATACATGCGAACTGCCCGATGGACGCATCAACGACCATTATTACGTGCTGGAATATCCAGATTGGGTCAATATGGTCGGGATTACGGCACAAAGCGAGTTATTGGTAATCAGGCAATACCGTCACGGAGCAGGGATACTTTCTTTGGAAATTCCGGCTGGTACAATGGAGCCGGGTGAAAATCCCCAAGAAGCTGCTGTACGGGAAATGCTCGAAGAAACAGGGTATCAGTTTGAAAAAATCGAAGAGATAGCAACACTCTATGCCAACCCGGCAACAAGTGGTAATGTTACGTATACTTATCTCATGACAGGAGGACAGAAAGTTCAGGAACAGGAACTGGATGAACACGAGGAGATTGACGTTTTCCTTATACCGCTTAAGGAAGCAAAAGCCATGCTGCTGGAAAACAAATTTAGCCAAGCCCTGCATAGCAGTGCATTGTTCTATGCTTTTAATAAATTAGGCTTGTTTTAAGACAAGCCTAATTTTATTCTGTTTTTTCCTTTCATACTTTAATTTTCACTAGACTTTTGATTTTTGTACCTTTGTGCCATGGCAAGAGAAATTTTTGAAACCAAGCGAAAGGCCCTGAAGATAAATCTAAACCCCGAGATTTACGGAACCTTCGCGGAGATCGGTGCTGGACAGGAAGTCGCACGTAACTTTTTCAATGCAGGAGCTGCATCAGGTACAATTGCTAAAACAATGTCAGCTTATGACATGGCATTCAGCGATGCCATATACGGTGAAGAAGAAGACGGCAGATATGTCAGCAGAACTCGTTTACAGAAGATGCTTTCCCATGAATTTGACTTGCTGACCCAACGATTGCACGGCGATAAGTATTGCAATAAAAAATTCTTTGCCTTTGCGGACACTGTCACTACGCTGAATTTCACCAAAACAAATGAACCCCATGGATGGATTGGCCTCCGTTTTCAGCACGAGGTCGGCGGGCCTACAAACGATATTATTGTTCACATCAGACTCTTGGATAGCGACAATCAGCTGCAACAAAAGGTATTGGGCATTATCGGTGTGAATTTGTTGTTTGCAGCCTACTATTATGCAGAGGATGTGCAGACCATGATCGAATCCCTGGTCGATAATTTATCCATTGGGTCTGTCGAAATTGATCTGGTTAAGTTAAATGGTCCTCTTTTTGAAAATGTCAACCAGCGCTTGATTAATTTATATCTCATTGCCAAAGGCTTCGCGAAGGCTGCTATTTTCCAGCCCGATGGTAAAGCGGTACAGATCAAGGATTATTTATACAAAAAAAACATCATCTTACTTCGCACGAAATACCGTCAGAAATCACTTCCTAACTTCGACCTGTTTAACCTTGCCGTCGAACAGTTTAAGAAAAATACAGGGGCTACGGATAGTGACACCATTGTTTTAATCGAGGTTTTGATGGGGAATGTGCTAGAGGATACTCATGAAATTACGGATGAAGATCTACAAGAATTCGCATCAAGAGCGGATGAATTATGTGCGACAGGCAACAACATTATCGTCAGCAACTTCCGCAGAAATAATCATCTCGCTGAGTTTATAAGCAACTTTAAACCTAAGAATATCGGAATTGCAACAAACGTTTATAACTTAAAGAACATCTTTAATTCGGACAACTACAATAAAGAGCTGTACACCAATGAGCTATTATCGTATATTTCCGGCATGTTCAATAAAAACGTAAAGCTTTACGCTTATCCTTATCTATTGAAAAAGGAAAATAAAATCATCACCACTAAAAATATGCCCGTTTCCGAAGAGGCAAAACCTCTATTTGATTTCTTGATCAAGAACGGATATATCATTGATATTGAAAATTACGACGAGAAATTTGTAAAAACCGTATAATAACACGTCGTTAAAAATTAATTTATTATATAGTCCAATTTAGTTAAATTGGACTATATTTATTTCCAGTCCTTATGAAGCACGAAAATGTAATACTCGTTGATACTAATGATGCCGTGGTTGGCAGCATGGAAAAATTTGAAGCCCATCAAAAGGGCTTATTG
Organism: Sphingobacterium puteale; assembly: GCF_003627955.1. Taxonomy (GTDB): domain Bacteria; phylum Bacteroidota; class Bacteroidia; order Sphingobacteriales; family Sphingobacteriaceae; genus Sphingobacterium; species Sphingobacterium puteale. The sequence goes on from NZ_RBWS01000012.1 coordinate 78,722, forward strand.
CATCGGGCATTTAGTGTTTTTTTATTTAATGACCGGGATCAGCTTCTCCTACAGCAAAGGGCCCTGGATAAATACCATTGTGGCGGGCTTTGGACAAACAGCTGCTGTTCGCATCAACGCCTCGGAGAGAGCAATCTGGACGCTGCAACGAGACGCCTGACAGAAGAGCTACGGATTGAGGCAACAGCGCTCTATGATGCCTTTTCATTTGTATACAGCGCCCGATTTGACAATGGCCTTACCGAACATGAATTTGATCATGTCCTGATTGGAAAATTCAGTGGAGAGCCTGATTTTAATCCGGCAGAAGTCGCCGCTGTACAGTATATGGGTCAACAGGAAATCGAGGACGAAATCACGCACTTCCCTGAAAAATTTACTCCTTGGTTCAAGCTAATCTATCAACGTGTATTTGAAACCTATGTAGAGAAATACAAAAAATAAGATTCAAAAAGGCCTACGGCGAAAAAGTATGCCGAAGCCTTTCCCCTTCCTATCGTGGCTAAAATTAACAACGCTATAATAAGAGCGCTATGAGCTGTCGATTCTGAAAATAAAAAGGAGCAATTCCTTCACAAATTGCTCCTTTCAAGTTTATATCGTTGTCCTCCCTAGAGATACTTTTTATAGATAGAATACATAATCTTTAAATCGTTTTCCCCTAAAAATGCCGTATTCACATCTTGTTGGATATAATGGAGTTTAAAAGCTTTTATTGCCGCATCCAGATTACTGACATCATAACCAATGATACGTAACGCCATTTTCGGATTGAAGTCAATAGGAGGTGTTTCCAAAAATTCTTCGTACCAATAGCCAAAGCCCTGATCGGCCAGCTTTTTCCAAGGGAATCGTGACGGATCATTTTTACGTGTAGGGGCAAGATCCATATGGCCAATGAAATTTGCCTGTGGAATCTTATAGGTATTTTTTAAATAAGTCAATAGTTGTATCAACGCATTTACCTGCGCATCCGTCCAGGGATCTGTTGTCCCATTATTATCCAGTTCAATACCTATGGACGAAGAATTCAGGTCGGTATCATTTCCCCATTTCCCCAGACCGGCATGATGCGCACGGTACAGATCATTCACCATCTGCACAACCTTACCGTCCCTACCAACAACATAATGTGAACTTACGCCTGCTTTTGCAGAATGAAAGGTACGAATGGTCTGCCCCAGAGAATCCTGAGCAGTGTGATGAATAACCACAAAATTAGGCTTTCGGACACCAAAATTGATGGAGGCAATCCACTGCTGATCTTTCACATTTACTTTTTCCAGCTGCCCGGAAACAGGAGACTGACGATATAAATTAGAAAACTCCTTCGCTTGATTCTTATATACTTTCTCGGTCTTCGCATATTTATTGCCCGCACAGGATGTAATCAATGCCGCAGCAATAAAGAGATTGGATACTGATGTTATCTTCATATCGAAATGTTTCAACACAAATATACTTCCAAAATACCATATCAGGGCGATTGTAGCTTAAATTGATACAATATTCTTCCGTTTCTGCGGCGCTTTTCATGAAATCATTTCTTATTCACAGGCCCGATTGTTTTCCAACATCAGCTGATCATCAAAAAAGTCCAGACGGAACATCTGGACTTTTTGAGATCGTTATAAGGTATTGATATTTTATTTTAAAGCGCTTACATTCAATTTACCCATAAATGCCTTTAGCTCATCCAAACTATACCCATTTCCTCTTAATGTGATTAAATAACGGTCTTTTTCAAGATAACTGATTTCAGAACTCTTTGGTGTTGAACCTTCCACACCTTTGTTATCGGTAGTTTTTGCCCGCTTACCTTCAAAATCACCTGTTTTTTCTACTTCCGTATCAGTAATATTTTCTGAATCAACCATAAAACCCATCTGTGCGAGACTAACAATAGCAGAAGCCGTCTCACCAGCGCCATCAATAATGCTTATTTTAATATCCTTTTGATCATCGACGGTATATGTTGCATCCCCAGAAATGACACTGACTCCATACATAGAACCCGCAGAATAAGATGTTCTTTTCAAGCCGTCTAAACTTTCTGGAAGAAATGCTTTTAACTCCTCCGAACTCAACGGTTTTTCAGATTTTAGCTTGGCCTGGAGTTCCTCCATTTTCTTTGCTCCGTCAGTCAGGTTATCTAGATTAGACACCCCCTTAACCACATCCGAGATTCCCGTACTTGTTTCATTTTCATCCGCCGAACCATCCTTGGATTCGTTACGGTTTCCGCAACCTGCGATCAAAATAGCCGCGCTCAATAAGAGAGACATTACGCTCAATTGTCTTTTCATGATTATCAGTTTTTTTAGATAAAACGTTAGAAAGATAAAAAAATGATTTAATAGGCACAACTATTAAAATATAGCAGTAAAATAGTCTGATCCGTTCTTCTCCAACTTATCCCCAATTCGTCTTCCACTAAAAGTCAATACATTTTGGACAACAACAATATAATGGCTTTCTCTAAATTCTCAGTAAAAATAGAAGCCCCCGTAATACGGAGGCTCTATTTTTATATTATTTTCGAAGCCAATTATGCTTCGGCATATTCCTCGATCGAAGGACATGAGCAGATCAATGTACGGTCTCCCTGAGAGTCGTTTACACGGCCTACAGAAGGCCAGAACTTACGTTCTCTCACGTATTCCAACGGATAAGCAGCCGTTTGACGACTGTAAGGTCTATCCCACTCATCTGCGGTAACTACTGCCGCTGTATGCGGAGCATGCTTCAAAACGTTATTTGTCTGTTCAGCTTCTCCAGCCTCCACTGCAGCAATTTCCTGACGAATAGCAACTAATGCATCACAGAAACGATCTAATTCCGCTTTTGATTCAGACTCCGTCGGCTCGACCATCAATGTGCCTGCAACAGGGAAAGAAACTGTTGGCGCATGGAAACCATAGTCCATCAAACGTTTCGCGATATCAGCAACTTCGATACCTACATTTTTGAAACCCCGGCAATCCAAGATCATCTCATGCGCACAACGGCCATTGCTACCAGAATAAAGTACTGGATAAGCATTTTCCAAACGCGCCTTAATATAATTTGCATTTAATATTGCTGTCCGTGTCGCATTTGTCAAGCCTTCACCACCCATCATCGAAATATAAGCGTGGGAGATAATCAAGATTGATGCTGAGCCAAATGGTGCCGCCGAAACAGCTGTAATTCCTTCTTCTCCTGAAGTAGAAACAACTTGATGGTTTGGCAAGAAAGGCACTAAATGTTTAGCAACACCGATCGGCCCCATACCCGGGCCACCGCCACCATGTGGAATACAGAATGTTTTATGCAAGTTCAAGTGACAAACGTCAGCACCAATATGCCCCGGACTAGTCAAACCTACCTGTGCGTTCATATTTGCTCCGTCCATGTATACCTGACCGCCATTGGCATGAATGATTTCACAAACTTCAATGATTGATTCCTCAAATACACCATGCGTAGACGGATAAGTCACCATTAAAGAGTTCAGATGAGCAGCATGCTCTTCCGCTTTTGCTCTTAAATCTGGTATATCAATGTTTCCAAGTTCATCACATTTTACCACGACCACTTTCAAACCAGCCATTGAAGCCGATGCAGGGTTAGTACCGTGTGCAGAAGCTGGAATCAAACAGATGTTACGACCATGATCGCCACGGCTCTCGTGATAAGCACGGATAACCATTAGCCCCGCGTATTCACCCTGTGCTCCTGAATTTGGCTGGAAGCTCATTTTAGCAAAACCTGTGATCTCTGACAACCAATCGTTCAATTCACCGATCATCTGCATATAACCTGAAGTTTGGTCTGCTGGTGCAAATGGATGTAATCCACCAAATCGCGCCCAGGTAACAGGGGTCATTTCAGCTGTGGCATTTAATTTCATTGTACATGAACCCAATGGGATCATCGAATGGCAAAGCGATAGATCTTTTGCTTCCAATGATTTAATATAGCGTAACATTTCATGTTCAGAATGGTAGCTATTAAAGTTTGGATGAGTTAAGTACGCTGAGGTACGAACCAATTCAGCAGGGATCGAAGAACTTAAGTTTTCTTCTAAGGTATCGAAATCTACATCGTTCAATGTCTTGCCCTGAATTTTTGCAAACACTTTTACGATTGTTTTGATATCTTCATAAGTTGTTGTTTCATCAATCGCAATGGAAACCTGTGAACCATTGTAATAGAAGTTCAACTCATTGTTCAACGCTTCAGATTTTAATGCGCCCGCATGTGCACCTAAATCCACACGTAGGGTATCAAAGTATGCGGTATTCAATTGGGCATAACCCAATGATTGTAAAGCCTGATCCAACAAATTGGCTAAAGCATTGATACGGGATGCAATATTTTTAATTCCTTCGGGGCCATGGTAAACAGCGTAGAAAGAAGCCATAATCGCCAATAAAGCCTGCGCCGTACAGATATTAGAAGAGGCTTTATCACGACGGATATGTTGCTCACGAGTTTGTAAAGCCATACGTAAGGCGTACTTTCCATTCGAATCAGAAGTTACACCAATGATACGTCCGGGGATATTACGTTTGAAGCTATCACGCGTCGCGAAGTATGCGGCATGAGGTCCTCCGAATCCCATTGGTACACCAAAACGTTGTGAGTTACCGACAACAACATCTGCTCCCCATTCTCCCGGAGGAGTCAACAGCGCCAAGCTCATTAGATCGGCAGCAGCACATACCGTAATGTTTTTACCGTGTGCAGCCTCAGCAAATGATTTGTAATCAACGATTGAACCGTCTGCCGCGGGATATTGTACAAATGCTGCAAAAACATCATCTGTCAATTCCGATTCTTGAATAGCAGTGATTTTTAGTTCGATACCGAAAGACAGGGCACGCGTTTTCAATACATCTATCGTCTGTGGATACGCATTTTCAGAAACCAAGAATACATTGGCATCTTTGTTTTTACGCGCTGAGTAAAGCATAAACATTGCTTCAGCCGCAGCCGTGGCTTCATCCAATAATGAAGCGTTTGCAATTTCCAATCCAGTAAAATCAGAAATAACGGTCTGGAAGTTTAACAGTGCCTGTAAACGACCTTGTGCAATTTCCGCCTGGTAAGGAGTATATTGCGTATACCATCCCGGATTTTCAAACACATTGCGTTGAATTACACCCGGAAGGATCACGTCATAGTATCCTTGACCAATAAAAGATTTAAAAACTTTATTTTTTTCTGCAATTTCCGCTATCCGCTTTAAATAGGCAACCTCAGACAATGCTTTTGGAAGATTTAAAGGTTTTGGCGCACGGATTTGAGAAGGGACCGTTTGGTCGATTAGCTGGTCAATTGACGTTACGCCCAATTTGGCCAACATTTCATTCGCTTCAACTGGACTTGGGCCATTGTGGCGACTTTCGAATTTTTCTTGGAAGTGTATATTGCTCATGTGTGCAAAAAGTTAACGCTTATAGACAGTTAGCGACATAATAATTAGGTAATTAACTCTCTTATAAACAGTCGTTTTTTGGATGAGCAAAGATAGCAAAATAAATGACTGAAAACGAAGCAAAAAAGTGTATAAAAAGTCAGTTTTAACAACGCGCAGATATGCAATCGATTGTCCTATATGCATTAAAATTCAAATAAAAACAAACAACCAAAGTTCATGTTGAAAATATACCAACCAAATCAAAGATAACTTAACAGAATAATAAAAAATGAAAGATTATGCTGCTATTTTTCAACCGCCATTTTTTCTTTTTGAAGATATTCTTTTTGCAATGGCGCTGATTTTTCAATACATTAGTATAAGTACCAATTGTAAAGTGATTTCTGACACTGTTCAATGATTCAAAGGGATTTCACAATATTACAGCATCGCTGAAAAATCGAAAAGAGAAATCGGGCTTTTACTGCAATGGGACTCTAAAAATAAGCATATCATTCTTTTTAACAAATATAAACCAGGGAAGTAACGATTATAAATCATGAGAAAACAGGTAACAGACAGTGTACTCCTAGTGAGACCCTCTGTCTTCCGCAAAAATGAGCAGACCGCAGTCAATAATTTTTTTCAAAAGGACATTGAAAACTTAAGCGGTGAAGATGTAAATAGGGAGGCACAAAGTGAATTTGATGCCCTTGTCAATGAATTAAAATCACACGGCATTTTAGTGACGGTCATTCAGGACGATGAAAAATCGGAAAGCCCGGACAGCATATTTCCGAACAATATCGTCTCTTTTCATCAGGACGGAAAAATTATCTTTTATCCGATGTTTGCCCCCAACCGTCGAAAAGAGCATCTATTGGACTTTGAGGGCCCATTGAAACAAAACGGTTACTATGTAAAGTTGATTAAAGACTTAAGTGAGGCCGAAAATAACAGACAATATTTAGAAGGGACCGGGGCCCTTGTATTGGACCGAACACACCGGATTGCTTATTGTGCACTGTCGGAACGTGCAGACCGCAGCATGTTGGACGAATACTGCAGAACAGAAAATTACACTCCGATCGTCTTTCATGCATTTCAGACAGTCAATGGCGAACGCAGACCTATCTATCATACCAATGTGGTATTGGCCGTGGGAGAAGATTTTGCAATCTTATGTCCGGCTGCGATTGATAATCAATCCGAACGGGAAGGGTTGTTAAAGAAACTAAAAGAGACCGGAAAAGAAATCATCGAGATCAACGAAAACCAACTGGAAAATTTTGCGGCAAACTGCCTTCAGGTCAGAAATAAATATGGAAACCGTTTTATAGTATTAAGCGATAAAGCATTATCCTCATTGACCCTTTATCAAACGGCACAATTGGAAAAACATGGAAAAATCATCCATCAGGATTTACATGTTATCGAAACCTGTGGCGGAGGTAGTGTCCGCCATATGATGGCGGAAGTATTCCTTCCAAAAGAAAAAGTGATGAATGCTTAAGGCATTCATCACTTTTTGAGACTCAAACTCCATCAGCATGCAGCTATTGAACCTCCTTTAGTTACTAATTTGTTGGATCTTTCTTGTATCTGAACCTGGTATTACATCAGACTTTTGCCTCTTTATTGTTATTTTTTGATTCAATTTCAAAAGGACACGGCTATCTAGTCAGATCGCCGTGTCCTGCTTTTCTAAATGTTTAGAAAGAATAACGTAAGCCCAGCTGGAATTGGTATGGGTTGCCGGAGGGGGTAACGATACCTGAATTGTTTACATTGTAATTGAACTGCTGCTTGGCAACATCAAAAGGGATCAGCTTTTCCCCAGCAGCATCTTTCCCGCCTAACGCATACAGATTTTGATTGCCTAGAGACTCATTTATGCCCCAAGTTTTCTTAAATAAGTTGGCAACGTTGAAAAGATCACCCGATATTTCCAATGCGTGGTTCTTATATAAATTGAATTTTTTGGCAATTCGTAGGTCGATCAAACCATAAAAACCATTCACCCCACCATTACGTTCTGCTATTTTACCCTGATATTTCTTGATATAATCTTTAAGACTCTGACTCGCTTCCGGGTTATTCAACAGATTATTCAACCCGGTGACCAGCTGCTTTGAAGTGTTCGGATTATTCGGGTCAAAGATAAAGGCCAAATCATTGTCCCCGGCGACAAAGTCTCCATTGATGTTACCGCCTGCGAGTAAACTATACCGTGTCCCGCCGATACCCGAGTAGCGAACGCCGACACTAACCCCGTAAAATGTTGGCAAAGTTCCGTAAATAACAATCTTATTGCGGAATTGATTGTTCGAATAGCTCATTTTGCTCAAATCGCGAGGATCATCTTTCACAGCTAAGGATAAGGTAGCCGTATTGGCCACATTCCCGTTGAAGGATGTATTGTCTTTCGCATCGTTCCAGGTATAACTAACCGAGATCGTTCCATCCTTGTAATACTGATAACTTGCATCGAATACGACAGCAAACTGATTGACTTTGCCCTCAGAATTCAATTCCAAAACCCGGCCAAATTTATCTGAAATCCGTCCTTTTTTCCAGTCAGGAGCTCCATCAACGATGGATCCCGCAGGAACGAATACACCTCTATTATCTTCATTTGCCAGTCTAAAGAAAGGATCTTTCACCATATTACGATCGACATACATATAATTATTACGACCCAAATTCATATATCCTGAAAGACTCGCTTTTAGCTTCTCCGTAAAAAAGTGGGTGTAGGAAATATTTGCTTTATACACGACCGGGATTTTGGCATCGGGACCATAAGTATTTATGGTCGGGACCTGAAACTGGGCTAAAGTGGGTGTGGATGATGGATCCTTTCTGTAGCCGACAAAATTTGGTGTAGGTACATCCGCACCGCGAACATCAACAGTAGCAAAATGCTTCCCATCGAAAGTAAGGTTATTGATCGTCATATAATTATTGATATCCGATGCAAATATACCTCCCCCCACTCGAAAGAAATCTTTTCTTTCTTCGTTCACATCCCAGGTCATTTGGAAACGCGGTTGTACCACAAAAGACTTGAGTTTATGATCTGTACGGACACCGACTTCTCTTAGCAATTCTTCATTTAGAGGAGAGGTAGGATAATGTCCGTAATCCAATCGTAAGCCGGCGACCAGGTCCAATCCCTGCGCTAGCTTGGTTTGCAATTGTCCATACACACCGGCATTGAATATCTTACCGACCACAGCCGGATCACTCACCAAAGGAACTTCACGATAGTAAGCATACGGCTTCATGTCGTCAAAGTTCTGCATAGCCGTTTTTCCATCACTTGGTCTAAAGTGGAAGCGCCCATTGACCTCACTCCCGTAAATGGAATTGGCATGGGTATACATCAGATCCACACCAAAGGTGTAATTGATGTTGTCGGTGCTGTAATAGATATTATCGACAAGCTGAAATACATTATTTTTAAAAGATTCCTGCGCAAAACGATGTCCCCCCAATTGCAATGTGGTCTTTTTATCTTCCCCGGCAACTTTGGAGATCGCATCTTCTACAATTGCACGTGGAATATTCTGACCCGGTAAAAGGTCTCCCGGGCTACTTTTCTGATAAGTATAAAGATGTTGTACTTTTAACTCATTGGTTACCCTCGGGGAAATGGTGGTACGCAAAGTAGCCAGTAGGCTGTTGTCAATATTCTTGTCATTTCCGTAAGATTCATACAAAGTAATTGGCTTGTTGTCTTGTAGCCCAAGCTTATTGTTGTCACTTGTAAAGTTATTACGGATTGTCAACAAGTTATTATCATTGATTTGCCAGTCAATACGCCCAAAAATCGCATCGGAGCCTCTTTTCTTGTCAAAGGCACCATATTGGCGTTCGTTCCCCAATCCGTACTTTTTCCGCCCAATATTGACAAATTCATCCAATGTCGCGTTTGTAACATTAAACCTTTTTTCATCGGCTTCAGAGTTGATATCAGCAATAATCAAGGGACGGGAGTCTTGCTGATGATCCCAGGCAACAAAGTAATGGAGCTTGTCTTTTATAATGGGACCGCCCAAAGTAAAGCCATATTGATAAGTGGAAAAATCGTTGCTGCGTTTGTTCCCCCGAATATCGTATGGACTTGACAACCAGTCTGCTCGCGAATATAACCAAGCACTCCCCTGTGTCTTATTTGTTCCTTGTTTTGTCACTGCACTGACCGTCCCCCCTCCGGCTCTCCCATAAGTCACATCATATTGGTTGGTCACGACTTTAAACTCCCGGACTGCTTCAATAGAAATTGAAAAAGGAGCGCCACTCCGACTTGTTGTCGAACCTGCTGAAGTCGGGTTCTTCGCATTCATCCCGTCTATCGTAAAATTGGTAGAAGACCCGAGCTGACCACCGATATTATCGCCTTTGCTTAATGGAGACAGATCCATTAAAGAGGTAAAGTTACGGCCATTGACGGGTAATTTCGCAATATCCCGGGCTGTAACCGCTGTTGCAGCGCCCAAGTTCTCTATCTTATTCTTGAGGGTGCTTACACCAGTCAACTCAACTGTTTCCAGTACATTTGAAGCATTCTGAATCGGAATATCTAACCGGATCATATCCCCTTGGTTTAACGTAAAGCCTGAACGGATCTGCTCACCGTAACCGATATAAGTCACTTTAATGATGTACGGACCTCCCAATGGAAGCTCCTTGAAATTGAAATCACCATTGGCATTGGTCGATGTTTTGGTGGTAAAACCTGTCGATTCGTTACGAACCTCTACTGAAGCTCCATGAACCCCTTTGTTATTCTCGTCTGTAATTTTCCCGGAAAATCCTGCCTGGGTTGTTTGCGCATACAAACCTGTTCCTATCGCAATGGCACAAGTCGTAAGTAATATTTCTTTCATTTAGTTGTTGGTTGTGATATGGCATCAAAACTACTTCGACAGTATTAACAGAAGCTAAATGAAATATTATGAAATTATAAACAAAACATCACAAAGCAATTTAAGGAAAAATAACGAAGCAAAAAGCAAAGACAAGAGGGAATTAATCATAAAAAAAGTCAGTGAAACACTGACTTTAATATAAGATTGTAAATTTAAAATCCAGGGGATTAAAGTATTTATAAAGATCTCTAAAGAGGTTGTCACCATATTTTACATACAACAGGGCGAAGTTTTCCGATCGCTCCTGTAGTCCCCCTCCGGGAAAGAGCTTTTCTTTTACATTGTCTATATCTGCCAATGCATGCTGATGGTTTCGTTTTTCTGCTTTCATCAGCTTTTTTTCCAGGTTATTCATCGCCTTTTTCAAGCGAGCCTTTATCGCCTCCGTGCTGGGTCCCAGACTCGGATCGATTTTGTGCGTGCGCAATTTTATCTTTCCAAAGATCGCATTCAGTTCCATCCATTCATCATTAAGGTTTAATCTCTCTTTGGTATGACGACGTACATACTCCTTCTTCAAAACCTCTGCTGGCCGGAAGATGCTTTTGAAGGTTAGATCAACACGAAAAAGCTTCGCGGCCACATTATCGTCGGTAATCATTGCTGAATTTCGCGGAATCAGGATGGGGAAGTCTATTTGGTACTGATCAAAATTAGATTTCAGTTGCATCCAATAGACCATTTCAGCTCCACCGCCGATATAAGCTAAATTAGGAAGGATAATTTCCTGATACATCGGACGCATCACCACATTTGGACTAAAACGCTCAGGATGGGCATCTATTTCTTTTTCCAGCTCTTCCTTGGTAAAATATATGTTTTGATGCAGAACCTCATATCGGCCGTCTGCAGTCAGCACCAAGCGTTCTCTAAATTCATCCGTCAGATAAAAGAAGTTGATCTCCCGCGCATGTACCTGTGTAGAAAACCCGTTTGCTTCCAGTTCTTTCGACCTGTCCGTGATCGCTTTAAAACTATTTTCGGATAAAATATCCGTTTTGATAATCGGTTTAAATAACTCCTTCAGTGCTTTATCATCTGCATCAATAATCAAAAGACCATAGGCTTTAAAAAGTTCGTTTACCATATAGCGTGTTGCGTCAGCCAACCTCGAGTGCTTAAGGTATGCTTGCTCCACAATATCCGTGAGTTTAGCAGAATTGTCAGAAAGACCAAGGATATTAGTGTATTGCTTTACTGCATCGACAATTGAAGCTGTATCCATACGCCCTGTCGCCGACACTGGTGGTGTCTCCCAGGCAATTTTCTTTCCGTAGACTTTTGTATGATTAATTTCTTCAAAATCATGATCCTCAGTTGCCATCCAATATACCGGGATAAAATTTTTGTCCGGATGTTTGGCATGTAAGTCTTCGGATAGACGTATTGCCGTCATGATCTTAAATATAAAGTACAAAGGCCCTGTAAAGATATTCAGTTGGTGGCCCGTGGTAATCGTATAGGTATTCTCCTGCAACAATAAATCTATATTTTCGGCGACGGCGGGAGACCCCTGCAACAATGTCGCATATTGAGCTTTTAGGCGCTCCACGAGAATGGCACGGTGGTCAAAATGTTTTTTTTCGTGCAATTGCTTTTCAAAACCGTCAAATGTAGGCCAGTGTCCAACAAACGGTTTCAGCGTCTCGTCATGAGCCAGATAGGCCAACAATGTTTTGGAGAAACTATTTGTCTCACTATATTCGATATAAGTTGCTTTCATATATGCTTATTGTACGATATACAAATGTATTTAGTTTGAGCGGACAAAATACTGATTTTTAATAAAAAGCCCATTCCACTTTTAAATTATATCATTCTATTGACAAATGTCCAAATAAAACCTTCATACTTTCACAGACACCAACAGCGACATAAATCCACAGAAGTTCTTTCCCGACGGTTCAAAAAAAGAGCCTCCCTTGTATTCCGGGAGGCTCTTCCGTATATTCTTAATGACCTTCATCGGTCAACCGGATATTATATTTTGACAATTTGGCCATAGAGATCGAAATCTTCCGCACGGTCGATTTTTACCTGAACAAAATCGCCGATTCGTGCATAAGAATCCGCCGCTGAAATCAAGACCTCATTATCCACTTCCGGAGAATCATATTCTGTTCGCCCGATAAAATAATCTCCGTCCACACGATCGACTAATACCTTATATGTATTGCCCACTTTCGATTGATTAATATCGTAAGAAATTCCTTGTTGAACCTCCATAATAGCCTCAACTCGTTCTTCTTTTGTTTCTTGTGGAACATTGTCCTCCAATGTATGCGCATGGGTTTTTTCCTCATGGGAATAGGTAAAACAGCCCAAACGGTCAAAACGAGTTTCTTCCACCCACTCCAACATCTCTTGAAAATCCTGTTCCGTCTCGTCGGGGTATCCACAGATTAATGTCGTACGCAACGCGATATCAGGCACTTTGTCCCGGATCGCATTGACAAGGTCAATCTGTTTCTGTTTGGTTGTCCCTCTACGCATAGACTTCAACATTGGGTCTGAGATATGCTGCAATGGCATATCCAGGTAATTACAGATATTTGAACGCTCATTCATTGCATCCAAAATATCCATTGGAAACCCGGAAGGATAGGCATACTGTAAACGGATCCACTCAATACCATCCACATCGGATAAATGACGCATCAGGTCTGAAAGATTACGTTTCCCATAGATATCCAATCCATAATAGGTTAAATCTTGCGCGATTAAAATTAATTCTTTGGTTCCATTTGATGCCAAAAATTTCGCTTCCTTAACCAAATCATCAATTGATTTGGAAACATGCTTACCGCGCATTAATGGTATTGCACAAAATGAACATGGACGGTTACAGCCTTCCGCGATCTTAAAATAAGAAAAGTGTGAAGGGGTGGTCAACAAGCGTTCGCCCAATAATTCATGGCGATAGTCCGCTCCGATAGAAGAGAGTAAATCAGGCAAATCATTTGTCCCGAAATAGGCATCCACACTCGGAATTTCAGCTTGCAGTTCCGGCTTATAACGTTCCGAAAGGCATCCGGTAACAATCACCTTATTGATCTTACCTTGATCCTTTAATTCTGAATATTGTAAGATTGCATCAATGGATTCCTGTTTAGCATTGTCAATAAATCCACAGGTATTGATGACAACAATATCATTCTCCTGTATATTTGAGGCCTCATGGACAACTTCCATCTGATTACCTTTCAGTTGGCCCATCAGCACTTCACTATCGTGAATATTTTTCGAACAGCCCAAAGTAACGACGTTGACACGTGGTTTATTGATCAATGGGACAGGTTTCGTATATTTTGTCTTCATATGATTAGAAGGGTTTGTCAAGAAACAAAAAGGAGCACCTGACTAAGGAAACAAGGTTTTAAACATGTCCATTTATTTCCTCAATCTGATTAATCATCATGCACAAGCAAAAGATGACAACTTTATTTCTGACAATAATTTTAATTTTCTATTTGAAAAGGGAGTCTACAAATTCCTTTTTATTAAATAATTGGAGATCGCCTATTTTTTCGCCCACACCAATGTATTTCACCGGGATTTTGAACTGATCGGATATCCCTATAACAACACCGCCTTTGGCTGTTCCATCCAATTTCGTCAGTGCCAGAGCGTTCACATCCGTAGCCTGTGTAAACTGTGTGCATTGCTCGATGGCATTCTGACCTGTAGAAGCATCTAAGACCAACAAAATTTCATGTGGAGCGCCGGGAACGACTTTTTGCATGACATTTTTTATCTTGGTCAATTCATTCATTAGACCAACCTTATTATGTAAGCGGCCTGCCGTGTCAATAATACAGACATCTTCCCCATTTGCAACAGCAGACTTAACCGTATCATAAGCGACCGAAGCGGGATCCGAACCCATTGCCTGTGCCACAACGCGCACGCCAACACGCTCACCCCACAGTTTAAGCTGATCCACAGCTGCGGCGCGAAATGTATCTGCAGCACCTAACACGACTTTACTTCCAGCTTGTTTGAGCTGATGGGCAAGTTTGCCTATTGTTGTCGTCTTACCAACACCATTCACTCCGACGACCATAATGACATAAGGCTTATGATCTCCGTAATTGAAGTTTTCAAAATCTGAGCTGTTATTTTCGGCAAGTAAGGTCTGAATCTCTTCTTTCAGTAAATTGTTTAGCTCTGAAGTGGAGACATATTTATCTCGGGCAACACGCGCTTGTATGCGGTCTATGATTTTTAAAGTCGTCGTAACCCCCACATCAGAAGTAACCAAAACCTCTTCCAGATTATCAAGCACATCGTCATCTACAGTAGATTTACCCACTACAGCTTTCGTTATCTTGGAAAGAAATCCTTCTTTGGTTTTTTCCAAACCCTTGTCTAAGGCTTGCTCTTCTTCTTGTGTTTGCGGCTTTTTCTTAAAAAAATCAAATAATCCCATGGAGTGTTTAGTGAAAATTGATGTCCAAATATAAACAAATGTCCTCAACAAAAAAAGCCCTTTCGGTAGGATACCAAAACGGCTATTTTTATCGAATTCTTTTTAAAGAAAAACTTTAAAAAAGGAAAATGCTACTAGTTATTTTTTTGAGCTTCTGCAACTACGTCTTTCACTTTATCGTTGTGAACCATACCTTCTTTGAAAGTATACGCGCCAGTTTTTGCAGATTTAGTAGTAACAATAACCTTTGTAAATTCTTTACCGCCACCTTTTTGTAACGATGCAACTGCTTTCTTTGCCATGGTATTTTAAATATTTTTACTCAGCCCGCTATTTGCAAGTGCTAAGATGGGTGAATTACTTAATTTCTTTATGAACAGTAACTTTTCTCAATACTGGGTTGAATTTTTTCAACTCCAAACGCTCAGTTGTGTTCTTTTTGTTTTTAGTAGTGATGTAACGAGACATTCCCGGAAGACCACTTTCTTTGTGTTCAGTACATTCTAAGATAACTTGTACTCTATTTCCTTTTTTAGCCATTGTTTTACTTTATTTTGAATCCTAATATAGGATTGAAATTCATGAATAATCTTAATGTAACAGGCGATAAATCAATATTAAATTGATCCTTTAACGATAAATTTATTGATCGCAGCTGTAATACCGTTCTTGTTGATGGTCTTGATAGCAGAAGTAGATACTTTCAACGTAATCCAACGATCTTCTTCTGGAATGTAAAAACGTTTAGTTTGTAAATTTGGATAGAATTTACGTTTAGTTTTAACGTTTGAGTGAGAAACGTTATTTCCTGTTAACGCTGCTTTGCCTGTTAAATCACAAATTCTTGACATGATATTATCTTTTTTGTTGTCTTTATTACAATATATTAATCCTTTGCACTCTCTGCAAAGAGTTTGCAAATATCTATATTTTTTTTTAGATAAGCAACAACATTATGGGAATTATTTTTAAAAATAGTTCTACACAGGAACGGTACGGGCAAAAATAAAGCATTTTATTGTATTATATTTGCTCTGTAAAGAAAAATAGTTTTCAACAATTCACATTTATGAACAAATATCTTCGCAAGGGCCTAAGAGAAATAATCATCGGCACGTTGTTCGTTATCCTAGGTTATTACCTGATGGAGCAACGATCTAACTGGTACAAGTTAGCCATGATCATCGGAGTTATTACATTCGGTATCGGTGTCCTGACATTAATCTATCGAATGATTCGGAAAGTAGACCGCAATGCACTTATTGAAATGCGTGAAGAGGCTCATAAGGAGGAAATTCATAAAAAAGAAAAGGAAGGGGATGCTGAACAAAACTAGAGGTATCGTCTTAAAAACAACGAATTATTCGGAAAGCAGCCTCGTTGCACAGATATATACTGAATCCTTTGGTATGCAATCGTACCTCATTGCCGGCGCACGCAAGCCAAAGGCCAAAATCAAAGCCAATATCTTACAGCCTTTGCATCTACTTGAAATTATAGCAACACATAAGGACAATGGCTCACTACAGCGTATTTCCGAAGCCCGGCAGACACCAGTATTACAGGAGATACCTTACGATATTATAAAAAGTTCATTGGCTCTTTTCTTAAATGAAATATTGTACAAAATATTGAAAGAACAGGAAAGTGATCCTTATCTGTTTGAATTCATCCATCAGTCTGTCTGCTGGTTAGACGAAACACATCTCAACCTGGCCAATTTTCACTTGGTATTTTTAATCAAACTGACGCGATTCCTTGGGTTTTATCCAACGGTTTCCAAACAAGCTCTTCCTTATTTTAACCTACATGAAGCAACGTTTTCAAATCTACTGCCGGAACACCCATTCGTGCTTCAGGAACCTCACACGTCAATTTTTCGGAGCCTAACCGAAGCTGAATATTCAAATTGTGACCGCATCAGAATGTCAAGTACAGACAGGCAATTTTTATTGGAAAAATTACTGGATTTCTACCGCCTTCACCGCACAAACTTCAAGGAGATAAAATCGCTCTATATACTCGAAGAGATCTTTCGATAAAACATTTGTCCTTAGATTTTCCTTCAAAATAGCTGCCTATATCTTACTCAGAAGCAATTCACAGGCTTTTCACCTAAATAAATACTTGTTGCTTGTTCAGGTTTCGACAAAGAGCCTATCTTCAGACACTTAATATATCTATAATAATTGTTTTCCCAGATAAATTCTTGGTACATTTATTGTAACAGAATTGTGAACAATTGATTTACTAACTTATATTTTCACCTAAAAAATCTGAACGATATGGAACTTAAAGAAGCCTTTTTAAAAGTTGTTCGAGACAACTATGCAAATTTTGAGGGTAGAGCCCGCCGAAAAGAATATTGGATGTATATACTAACAGTCTTCATTATTACAGCAGTATTTGGAATACTGGGAAAAATTGCTAGCGTATTTACTTATATCTCTGGTTTAGTTAGTTTGGCTTTATTTATCCCAGGTTTGGCTGCTGCGGTTCGAAGACTGCATGATACCAATAAATCAGGCTGGTTCATATTGGTCGTCTTTATTCCATTTATTGGGTGGATTTATTTATTTTACCTATTGGTCATTGAGGGCGACAAGGGGTCTAATCAATATGGTCCGGATC
This sequence comes from Sphingobacterium puteale, assembly GCF_003627955.1. Lineage (GTDB taxonomy): Bacteria > Bacteroidota > Bacteroidia > Sphingobacteriales > Sphingobacteriaceae > Sphingobacterium > Sphingobacterium puteale. Next base: position 96,120 of record NZ_RBWS01000012.1, read on the forward strand.
CAAAGGCAGAGGAAAATGGAACAAATCACCCCTTCAATCAAGCACAAGATCCATTTGGTTCTTCACAACCGAATAACTCCTTTGGAAGTTCACAGCCTGCACAAAATGCGGGGAACAATGATGATCCGTTTGGAAATTCACAAACGCCTCCTTCACCTTCAACACCACCTGCAGATAAAGATCCATTTGCATAGGTCGTTCTAACGGAACAAAAAAAGAGCTTTCATTATAATGAAAGCTCTTTTTTGTTTTTTCGATTGCGAAATTTTCCTCAAAAGTGAAAAGTCATCGAGATCAATGTCTATGCTTCTTTTTCTGTTGCCCAGGCGCAAAATCCCTCGCGGATTGTTCTCCATAATATTTTTTTGCCTGACCTGGAGGCATACCTTTTGGTCCACGGCCATGTCTATGCCCATGATGGGTGGAATAACACGCAGACATTGAAATTGCCATCACCACAGAAAGGATCACTATTAAAGTACGTTTCATGTTAAACTATCTATTTGAAACATTTATGCAATTATCAGTCCAAATTTTTTTCAATAAAAAAGCCCATGCTTATCGCATGGGCCTTTTCACAATAAATATATCTTGAATCTAATTAGATAACTCTTACATTTACCGCATTAAGACCTTTACGGCCTTGTTCAACTTCGTAAGATACATTGTCATTCTCACGAACTTTGTCAACTAATCCAGAAACGTGAACAAAAATCTCGCTCTCGCCTGAATTAGGGATGATGAAACCGAAACCTTTGGTCTCATTAAAGAATTTTACTTTACCTTCTTGCATGGCACTATTTTATTAATTTCCCTAAAGGTATAGAAATAAAATCAAAAATCTTAACGTTTTTATTTTTTTTATCCGTTAAACTTTTTTGTCTACTTTGGCTCCAATCTTGTAGCAATGCGATAATAGGAATCGTATTATTATAATAACTTTAAGATAGTAAAACATGAAAAAAATATTATTAGGACTGGCTTTTTTAGGTTTGATGACAAAACTAAACGCTCAACAAATGGTAAATAAAGAATTTGTATCCACAGTGGGTCGCGCAGAGGAAGAAGTAACCCCAGACATCATCTATATAGATGTTACACTGAAGGAATTTTATGACAATGGAAACACCAAGAAAAAGGTTGCCATAGACAAGTTAGAAAAAGATCTCTTCGACTCTGCAACAAAAGCCGGTGTTAAAAAAGAAGATTTTACGATCCAGAATATCTGGAGTTACAATACACCGGAAAAAAAGAAAAAGGATACGGATATCCTACTTTCCAGACAATACCGAATTAAAGTAACGAACTTAAACAACTTAGATCAGTTATTGGATGGAGTTGATAAAGCAGGTATTCAAAGCACTTACATCAGTGAATACGATTACTCGAAGAAAAAAGAACTTGAAAAGACCTTAAAAACGAAAGCGGTATTGGATGCGAAAGCAAATGCGCAGATTCTTGCCGAAGCAGCAGGGCAGAAAATCGGTAAAGCGATCGTGCTTTCTGAGACACCGCAACAGATTATCTTTGGTGTTCAGCCGATGATGCGTAATGCAATGTATAAAGGCGCCATGGCTGAAGCGGCAGACGCTGCTGGTGAAAATGGCCTTGACTTAAATATCAGACCAATGAAAGTAACGAGCGAAATCAGCGCTTCTTTCGAACTATTATAATCATGCAGAGGGAATTATCTCCGGAAGATAAGAAGAAACAAATAGACCAGGATTTCGGTTGGATCAACCGAATATCTTGGTTAATGGATAATCAGTTCAAGATTGGCAACTTCCGGTTCGGACTGGATCCGATCTTGAATCTGATTCCTTTGGGTGGCGCTGTTGCCGGCTTTGGCACATCACTGGTTCTGGTTATCGCCATGTGGCGAAATGGGGCCAGCCCAAAATTAGTTATCCGTATGCTACTCAATATCAGCCTTGATGCGATCTTAGGAAGCATCCCCTTTCTAGGTAATATCTTCGATTTCTATAGCAAAGCCAATGAAAAGAATATCAAATTGCTACGCGAGCACTATTATGAAGGCCGGCACAAAGGTTCGGGCATCGGTATTATCTTATCGATCGTATTGATCCTATTTATCTTAATAGCTGGTGTTTGTTACCTAATCTGGAATTTCTTTTCCTGGGCGTTTTCGCTGTTAAATGGAATTTCTTTCTAAGATCCAACCTTTTCACACCGTTTTCCCTTCGCTGCACAGCTTCGATATCAAAACAATTGCGCATATCTAATATCTATTTAATAATTTTGATAGCGGTAGATCCAGTTGTGAAACGATCTCTCAACATTAATTTTAGCATAAAAAAATGAGCAAAAAAAGAATATTTGCCCTGCTTCTGATTGTCATCATGCTGGCGGCTATACTGACAAACCCGAGCAAAGAGGAACATGAAAAAATTGTCCGTGCAAAGGCTGAGCAATTACTAAAAAGTCAGCTTCATGCAAAAGACCAGGCTTTTTTCGGATTGGGAATGCAACTTTTCGGCAACAAATTAGTGGACAGCTTTGTCCAGAATTCCGTTGTTATAGACAATTATTATCTTTTCTCTCTGACCAAGATCAAATGGCAAGGCACAGAACAGATTATCGGAGGTGGTGCGTTTAAACAGATTTGGCTGAGCCCCAAGATTGATGAAAAAGCAGATGAAATTATTGCTGCATTGAAAAAAATCTAATATGTCCTTAGAAATTCTTTACGAAGATGAATCCATTGTGGCGATCAATAAGCCGCATGGTCTTTTGGTACATCGTTCATCCATTGCGCGTGACACGTCCGAATTTGCCCTTCAAATACTACGTGACCAGCTGGGCAAAACGGTATACCCTGCTCATCGCCTCGACCGTAAAACTGGTGGAGTCCTTTTGTTTTCTCTGAACAAAGAAACGGATCAATACTTACAAAAAAGTTTTCAGGAACATCAAATTGATAAAAAATACCTTGCTGTGCTCCGAGGATTCGCTCCTGAGGAAGGAATTATTGACTATCCCCTGAAAAAAGAAAATGGCACATTACAAGATGCCCAGACATCATTCAGACTGCTGGCCAAAAGTGAGCTCGATATTCCTTTCGGGAAATTTCCAACTTCAAGGTACAGTCTTGTTGAAGCCAATCCACTGACTGGTCGCATGCATCAATTGCGGCGTCACTTTGCACACATATTTTACCCCATTATCGGTGATCGTCCGCATGGCTGCAATAAACAAAATAAATTCTGGAAAGAGAACTACCAGATGGACACGATGTTACTTCACGCATCAGAATTAACGTTCAATCACCCTTTGTCGGGCGAGACCGTTCGTATAAAAGCAGCTATCCAATCCGATTTCCGGAAAGTTCTTGGAATCTTAAACATACATGAATGATGTTAAAATTAATCCTCGAAGCATTTATTAGTATAACTGGTATCACCGCGGCATCTGGTATCGTCTATAATAACGATGAACTCCATATTGTCTCGGACAACAGCAATTACCTGTATAGCTATAACCTCGCTCAGCACCGCCTATCCAAAACGGCCTTATTGGACACTGAACCCATGGAAAATATCAGCAAAGCGAATAAAATGGATCTTGAATCCATTACTTTCGACGGCAAGTGCTACTACCTGTATGGATCGGGGTCAACTGAAAAGAGAAACAACCGGTTTATTTGGGACGGAAACAAAGTCGTGAAGGAAGACTATAGCGAAATCTACGCGCATTTAATGCAGAAATTTAAGATCAGTAAATCGGACTTCAACATCGAGGGAGTGCTGCATATTGACGATCGGATCTTGTTTTTCAACAGAGGAAATGGCCCCAAAGGAGTCAATGCAATTTTAGAATACAACGGTAAAGCTGAAGATAAATCACGGTGTATTCCAGTGGAATTACCGACGATAAAGGGAATCAGTACCGGTTTTTCGGATGCCGCACTGGTGGGTGAAGACATTTATTTCATCGCGACCGCGGAGGATGCAAAATCAACCTATCTTGACGGCGAGATCGCCGGGTCTTTACTTGGAAAAATACCAGCGGATCTGTCGTCCAAACCTGAAGTATTCCAGATCCCCGGAAATCATAAATTCGAGGGCATTACCTTCAAGGAGAAAACTGATAAGGGTTTAATTTTCCTGCTATGCGAAGATACGGATACAGAAGACGCTGAACTGACTGTTTATTCGTTGAATGTAACGAATTAAATCGTTTGTTCTAAAATAGATTCAAAGCTAGGAATCACGTATATTTTATTAAATTTGCAACTGATTAAAACTTAATTTTTATGTTAAAAAATACTGCCCTTTCGGAGACGCACATTGCTTTAGGAGCAAAGATGGTTCCCTTCGCAGGCTTCAACATGCCAGTACAATATACTGGTATCAATGATGAGCACGAAACAGTTCGTACAGGTGTAGGAGTTTTTGATGTAAGCCACATGGGTGAATTCATCCTCAAAGGTGAAAAGGCCCTGGACCTTCTTCAAAAAATCTCTTCAAATGACGTGTCGAAACTATATGACGGTAAAGTCCAATATGCTTATATTCCAAACGAAACTGGCGGTGTAGTAGACGATTTTCTAACATACCGTATAGATGATAAGACCTATTTTCTGGTTGTCAATGCGTCCAATATTGAGAAAGACTGGAACTGGATTTCCAAATACAATACCGATGGTGTAGAAATGAAAAACATTTCTGACCAGACTTCTTTATTTGCTGTTCAAGGCCCTAAAGCAGCGGATGCTTTACAATCACTGACAGATATCGAGCTTGCTCCAATGGAATACTATACTTTTGCCAAAGGTACTTTTGCAGGAGTAGATAACGTGTTGGTGTCGGCAACCGGCTATACTGGTGCAGGTGGTTTTGAGATTTATGTGGCCAATGAAGATGCTCAGAAAGTTTGGGACGCTATTTTTGAAGCCGGAAAAGCTTACGGAATCAAACCGATCGGATTAGGTGCCCGCGATACTTTACGTTTAGAAATGGGTTTCTGCCTTTATGGAAATGACATCGACGACAATACTTCGCCTTTGGAGGCTGGGTTAGGTTGGGTAACGAAATTCACGAAAGACTTTGTAAACTCCGCTGCACTTAAAGCCGAAAAAGAAGCCGGACTTAAAAAGAAACTGGTCGGTTTCGAAATGATCGACAGAGGCATCCCGCGCCATGATTACGAGATCGTAGATGCTGATGGCCATGTAATCGGTCGGGTTACTTCGGGAACACAATCTCCGACATTGAAAAAATCGGTTGGTTTGGGTTACGTAGATACTGCATTCGCAAAAGACGGTACAGATATCTTTATCCATATCCGTAATCAAAAAGTAAAAGCTAAAGTAACGAAACCTCCATTTGTAAAATAAGAACGGGGTAGGCGATATAAAAAAGAGCAGAAGACAATCGTTTTCTGCTCTTTTTGTATGTTATAAGTAAGAAACTCGCTCCTATTTGCTTTTCCCCTTTCCCTGTTTAGCAGCATATTGCTGCTTTTTCTCGCGATCTTTCTCCTGAATCACAACTTTTATGCGTTTGCTTAAGACAACCTTAAGGTAAATAAGTACCACCAAAAATGCGATAGACAATCCCGTCACCAGCATATTTCCGGCTTTATACCCTTCAAATCCACAATACGCCAAAAACACAATGGCCAAGTTCAATACAATATTCAGTATAAAATATTTTGTCATATTACTTTTTTGTTAATCCCAATACCCGTTCTCTCCATCCAGCAAAGAAATAGAAAGCTCCACCGATAATATTGAGCAGTACGATAGCCAGTGCCATCAACATCCGATCGCTATTGGGAATTGTCCTAGAAAGCATAATTTCCCGTAAGATCAATATCACCCATAAAAGGGATAATAGAATAGAAAGACTGCCTAATATGGGGAAAATACTTAAGCTTAATAGCCGGGCAAATAGGGCTACGATATAAAAAGCAAGACTAAACAAGAAAGCCTGTTTAGTCTGATGCTCCAAATTTGTCATATTAATAAACGTCTAACTCTGGATCGATTTCCTCTTTCCAGGCCAAAATGCCGCCTTTTAAATTTGCAAGATTATCAAAACCTTGTTGTTCCAATAACATAATTGCCTGCGCTGAACGTTTTCCGGAACGACATTGAACGATAACAGGTTTGTCTTTGGCGATTTTATCTGCCTCGATCAGGATCCCTGATAGTGGAATATTCAAACCGTTCAAATTTGAAACCTCATATTCAAATGACTCACGCACATCAATCAATTGAAAATCTTCATTGTTATCGATCTTATTCTTTAATTCCTGTACAGATACTTCTTTCATTGTCAAAAAATTTATAATCAAATATACTACATTTTTTTCTGAATTGTCTGTCTTCAACGGCCATCAGGAACATTCGTGCCTGTTACGAATTCAAGACAACCACGGACACTCTATTGAATGCATCTTTTTACTGAAGGACAATGACAACTTCATTCCAACTTTTATCGTCCTAAGGGGAACGATAATAGGCCTTAGTTGGAGGATAGCACGAATTTTCACAAAAATTACAGGCGAAATCAGTATCTTCATCCGAACATTACTAACGTTATGAATTCAGTACCCAAAATATTTTTAACATTCGCATTAGTTGCCTTATCTTCCATTGCCTTTGGACAGCAAGTTATTTCTGAACAACAGCGTCAGGATGTGGGCCGTATTTTAAATACCTTGGCTTCGGATGATATGCGTGGACGATCGGCTCTGACAAAGGACATTGAGCCAGCGGCAGATTTTATCGCCGGAGAGATGAAAAAAATAGGTCTCAAACCTTATGCGGAAGAATCTTTCAGACAGACATTCCAATTGGACAAGCTCTCGCCCAAAAGCAACGTCGCGACGATCAATAAAAAGGCTGTTCCCGCTGAGCATATGATATCATTGGGTAACCATGTAACGCTCAAATGGGATGAAAACAGTCCTGTGAAAGTCGCTTATATTGCATCCGGTGCAGATTTCTCCCACGCCTTTCGGGAGCATTCCCTATCCCAAGAAAACACGCTTGTACTGGTAGACCCTTCTTTTGAAGCCTCTTTTGTCCGTTTTGGGCAAATGCTCAACAAGCCTAAATTCATAGAAGATCCGAACATACAAAAACCTTCAATAGTCTATCTGTTAAGCACAGAAACACCAAAAACATTTCAAGTCCATATCGAGCGCGATCTTCAGCACTTCCCGCTTTTTAACATTGCCGGAATTATCCCCGGAAAGAGCAAACCAAATGAATATATAATCTTTTCAGGACATTATGATCATATTGGCATATTGCCTGCCGTAGGACAAGATTCAATTGCCAATGGAGCAGATGACGATGCTTCGGGAGTAACAGCGATGTTGACCCTGGCGGATTATTACAAAAAGAAAAACAACAATGAAAGGACACTTATTTTTGTGGCATTTACGGCCGAAGAGCTCGGCATGTATGGTTCAAAATATTTTTCTAATCATATCAATGCGGATCAGGTCGTGGCAATGATCAATATGGAAATGATCGGAAAAGATTCAAAGTTCGGCCCTAATACGGTCTATATAACAGGTTATGATCAATCTGACTTAGGTAAATTAATGCAGGAAAACCTAAAGAATACAACCTTTAAATTTTATCCCGATCCTTATACAAAACAAAATTTATTCTACCGCAGTGATAATGCCGTGTTAGCGGCAAAGGGTGTTCCCGCCCATTCATTTTCTACTTCCCAAATGGACAAGGATGAGTATTACCACACGGTAAAGGATGAAGTCGCCACGTTAAACGTTCAAAATATTATCTCCAGTATAGAAGCAATTGCTATCGGTACTTCAGGCATTGTAGAAGGCAAGCAAACGCCTTCACGTGTGGAAAAATTAAAAGATTAGGAAGAGGCTGCACGATCTATTGCCCGATGCATGACATAGTCATTGAGCACATAGTCATAATAGGGAATATCAACAGTTTCGACAACCTGAAAGCCCTGCTTTAAATAGAAATGGTAAGCAGGGTTATTTCTATTGACATTGAGTTCCAAAATATCTTTGCCCTTGGCTTTCGCTTTTTCAACAGCAAAGTCAATCAATGCTTTCCCAAAACCTTTTCCCTGAACATCGGGCATCAAATACAGCTTTTCAATACGAAGTTTATCTGCAAGAGTTTTCAGCGCAACAAAGCCTTGGCCAATCCCGTCTTCCTTCAGAATATAAAAGAACTGTCCGCCTACCATGCCTTCAGCTAAGCCTTCAACGGTATAGCTTTTCTCCAGCATAAAATCAATCTGCTCTTTTGAAAGTATTTCACCATAAGCGTCTGGCCATATGATGTGCGCCATATTAGAAATACTACGGATATCTGTCTGTTCGGCTAATTCTATTGTTATCATGAGATTGTCTCTCCTATTAAAATATATTTTGATTTCGAAAATCCGAGGGTAAATAAGCCATCCTCTTCTGTTTCATAAAGATTCTCACCTATTTTCCGAAGTCCTTCTGTGGTGATTTCTTCGCCTTGGCTGTCGATCTTTAGCTGTTCACCTCCTGCTTTCCATTTTGTAAAACCGGTAGTGACAAAATAGTAGCGCATTCCCTGAGCCAATAATACCACATTGATCAGATCCAAATAGCGCTGATAGCGCGCAAGACTTATTTGATCCGTAACAACATTAACCGCTTTATATTGATGTTCGACGAGATACTCAATGGCTGAATTTAAAAAATTATCGATATATGGAATTACTTTCAAATTCTCCTGTGTTTGATTCGCTTGCGTCTGCGCAAAAACAATATCAAATTTGTATCCTCTAGCGTCCAATGGATCAACCATATTGTTTTCTATAACAATTGTTGGACTCCATTCAAGCAATTGCCCCAAATCTTCTTCGCCTATCAGAAAAAGGTCTTCAATCAGCAGAGCAGGCTCTTGGTTCTCACGAACGATATGATGCGATGACATTTCGAAAAATTTAATAACCTAATCTGCGCAAGGTGATGTAAGCCATCAAGCCCGTACTGATTTCCAATGAGGATTCATCGACATCGAATGTGGGTGTATGTACCGCAGAAGTTATTCCTTTCGCCTTATTTCCTGTACCTAATCGGTAGAAACAAGCATTGATTTCTTGTGAGTAATAGGAAAAATCTTCCGCAGCTGGCCAGAGATCTAAATCCACGACATTCTCTTTTCCAAGATATTCCTCCGCAAAAGTTCGTGCACTTTTGGTCAGTTCAGGAGCATTGATCAAAAATGGATAACCTTTGCGAACTTCGAAGTCGCAAGTAGCCCCCATACTTTCGGCAATTCCGACAGCCATTTTGACCATTGTCTCATGCGCTTCAGCACGCCATTTCTCATCGAATGTACGGAATGTACCCTCAAGATAAACCTGGTCAGGAATAATATTTGTCGCACCATTAGCGATGATTTTGCCAAAAGACAGCACAGTCGGTGTGCGTGGATCCGCAAAACGGCTTGCTACCTGCTGTAAAGCGGTAATAATATGCGCTGTGATCACAATCGGATCAATATTCTGGTGCGGGTGTGCACCGTGCCCCCCTCTTCCTTTTACGGTCATAAACAACTCATCACAAGAAGCCATATACTTCCCTTCACGAAATCCCACTTTGCCTGTTTCGATAAACGGCATTACATGTTGACCTATTATAGCGGAAGGTGCGGGATTTTGTAGGGCACCTTCTTTGATCATAATGGACGCTCCGCCAGGCAAACGCTCTTCTCCGGGCTGAAAGATTAATTTCACCGTCCCGCCAAATTCAGCTTTCAGGCTATGTAATATCTTTGCGGTTCCCAACAACGAGGACGTGTGTACATCATGGCCACAAGCATGCATGACCCCCGGAGTATTGGATCCATAAGGTCGGCCTTCAACTTCCTGAATAGGTAATGCATCCATATCCGCACGCAAGGCGATGACCTCATCCGAAGGGAGTTCGCCCTTAATTAACGCCACAATACCTGTATCTGCTTTTGTTTCGTAAGGGATTCCTAATTGATCCAGCTGTACCTTTACAAATGCCGAGGTATTATATTCTTCAAAGGAAAGTTCAGGGTTTTGATGAAGATGTCTGCGGTTAGCAACTGTATCTTGAAAATATTGATGGGCTAAGGCCAGGACTTTTTCTTTCGTACTTGCCATAAGGTTGTTTGATTTATTGATAAACAAAAACGCTTTCTGAAAAGACGAAAACGTTACTAAAATATTGACGGAGCTCACGCATAAACGCATTCGCTTCGGAACGACTTCTAAAGTCGCCCACCTTCACCCGATAATTGGGTTCATCATAAGTGATATAGGTATCAACATCTTTATACATTCCCCGAAAACGAGTTTGCTCCGAAAAAGCTTGGTTTCGACTGGATCCGGCAAAGATCTGGACGCGAAAACCTCTCACCTTGATTCTTGTTGCCGCGGAACGTACAACAGGTTTCGAAGGAACTGCAGTGGTTTTGCTTTCGACAGGATTGATTCCCATTGCTGCCCTAAAATTTTGAAGCTGTGTAATCAAAGAATCTTTGGTTACAATAACTCCACCTTTTTCCTGTGCTTTTACATGAACAAGCGTAAATAGCACAAGTGCATATATGAAAATCAATCCTCTCTTCAGCATAGTTTAACCTTTCTTGTCGATTAGTTATTTGCGCCGTGGCAATTTTTATATTTCTTACCGGAACCACAAGGACATTCGTCGTTGCGTCCCACTGTATTTTCATTACGAACAGGTTCTTTCGGACCATCATTCACATCCTCTTCACTGACACCAGTAGGTGACACCAAATCTGCTTTTGTCTCAACTGTCTTTACAGGTGCTTGAGTCACTTGTCTCGCCTGTAATGAGGTTGTTTCTTGTCCGGGAATCTCACCTTTAAAAATAAAGCTCACGACATCCTTGTTCATAGAAGCTAACATAGATTTGAACAAGTTAAAGGCCTCCATTTTATAGATAATGATTGGATCCTTTTGTTCATAAACAGCATTTTGAACGGATTGTTTTAGATCATCCATCTCACGCAAATGTTCTTTCCATGCTTCGTCTATCAATGCCAATACAATGCCTTTTTCAAAGGATTTGAACACCTCTTTACCGTTGCTCTCAATCGCTTTTTTCAAATTTGCTGAAACTTGAATACCACGGATACCATCCGTAAATGGAATCACTACATTTTCAACAATCTGACCACGTTCTGCGTATACATTGTTTAATACAGGAACTGTCAATGCACCAATAGCATCTATTTTATGGTGATATGCTCTACTTGCTTGATCAAAAAGACGGTCTGTCAATCCTTCGATCTTTCCTTGCGCAAACTCTTCAGCAGTGATTTCTGGTGTAATAGCAAAGATACGGATAACCTCAATTTGGAAGTCTTCGTAATTTCCTTGCTCCTTCGCTTCAGCGACAATCTCTTCAGCAACGTCAAAGATCATATTATTCAAATCCACATCCAAACGTTCACCAAACAACGCATTTTTACGTTTAGTATAGATTACGGTACGTTGGGAGTTCATGACATCATCGTATTCCAATAGACGTTTACGAATACCAAAGTTGTTCTCCTCAACCTTACGTTGTGCTCGTTCGATAGATTTGGTCAGCATGCTATGTTGCATCACTTCACCCTCTTCAACACCCATTTTCACCATGATATTGGAGATTCTTTCAGAAGCAAACAAACGCATTAAGTTGTCTTCCAACGAAACGAAGAATTGTGATGATCCCGGATCTCCCTGACGACCTGCACGACCACGTAACTGACGGTCGACACGACGGGATTCATGTCGTTCAGTACCGATAATCGCAAGACCACCGGCATTCTTAACTTCTTCGGTCAATTTAATATCCGTACCACGACCAGCCATATTCGTGGCAATAGTCACTTGTCCGGGGCGACCGGCTTCAGCAACGATATCCGCTTCCTTTTGGTGAAGCTTTGCATTCAATACATTATGTCTGATCTTACGTAATTGAAGCATACGGCTCAATAGTTCGGAAATTTCTACCGATGTTGTACCAACCAGCACAGGGCGTCCCTGATCTGTCAACCGTTGAATTTCTTCGGCTACCGCGTTGTATTTTTCGCGCGCAGTACGGTAAATCAGATCCTGACGGTCTTCCCGTTGGGCAACGCGATTGGTAGGAATTTCTACAACATCTAACTTATAGATTTCCCAAAGCTCGCCAGCTTCTGTTGACGCAGTACCAGTCATCCCTGAAAGTTTGTGGTACATACGGAAGTAATTCTGCAAAGTAATCGTCGCGTACGTTTGTGTCGCATCTTCGACCTTTACATTTTCTTTCGCTTCGATAGCCTGGTGCAAACCGTCTGAGTAGCGACGACCATCCATGATACGGCCTGTTTGCTCATCGACAATTTTCACTTTACCCTCATCCACGATATATTCCACATCATTTTCAAACAAGGTATACGCTTTTAACAGCTGGTTGATTGAGTGAATGCGTTCCGCTTTTATCGAATAATCACGTAATAAATCCTCCTTCTGTGCAGCTTTCTCTTCTAGGCTCAAACTAGATTTTTCAATTTCAGCAATAGCTGTACCCACATCTGGTAAGATAAAGAAGGAAGGATCCTCACCCGTCGCTGTGATCAACTCGATACCTTTTTCTGTTAATTCGACTTGATTATTTTTTTCGTCAATCACAAAATAAAGTTCTGCATCTACTTTAGGCATATTTTTATTTTGTTCTTGCATATAGTAGTTTTCTACTTTTTGCAAGATAGAACGATTGGCGCCTTCACTTAGGAACTTGATCAAGGCTTTATTTTTAGGTAGACCTCTGTACGCTCTCAATAAAGCTAGACCACCCCCTTCAACATCAGAATCACCTGCAGCCAATGCCTTTTTAGCATCATTTAATACGGTATTGATATAAGCTTTTTGTACATGTACCAAACGTTCAATACGTGGTTTCAATTGATAGAATTCATGTTGATCGCCACGTGGGATCGGACCTGAAATAATCAATGGTGTACGGGCATCGTCAATTAAAACCGAGTCAACCTCATCGACCATGGCAAAATGCAATTTACCTTGCACCAATGCATCCGGCGTCTGAACCATATTATCACGTAAATAGTCGAAACCAAATTCGTTGTTCGTACCATATACGATATCCGATTGGTATGCCTTACGGCGTTGTGGCGAATTTGGTTGGTGTTTATCAATACAATCTACGGATAAACCATGGAATTCAAATAAAGGTGCGTTCCATTCGGAGTCACGACGGGCAAGATAGTCATTCACGGTCACGATATGTACCCCTTGTCCAGAAAGCGCGTTTAGATATGTTGGCAAAGTTCCGACCAATGTCTTCCCCTCACCGGTAGCCATCTCCGCAATCTTTCCGCTATGCAGTACAATACCACCGATCAACTGTACATCATAATGTATCATATTCCAGGTTACCTCAGTACCTGCAGCCATCCACTTGTTTTTCCAAATCGCTTTATCACCATTGATAATAACGTTTGGCTTGTAGACAGCCAATTCTCGGTCAAAATCACTGGCAGTAACTTCCAGTTCTTCGTTTTCTGTCAAACGTCTTGAAGTTTCCTTCACCACGGCAAATGCCTCGGGCAAAATATCCTTCAATACCTCTTCCAACTTCTTATCACGGTCTTTAGACAACTTGTCAACTTGCTCGTAAATAGAAGTCTTTTTAGCCATATCGTCCTCATCTTGATCCGCCTCTGCTTTTAGCGTATCTATTTCTTGGTCAATATCTGCGAGGTAATTCTTAATTCTTTCTTTGAAGTCAGCGGTCTTGGCACGTAACTCGTCATTGGTTAGATTTGAAAGCTTATCATATTCAGCCTTGATTTGCTCTACAACCGGCTGAATCCCCTTGATATCTCTTTCGGATTTACTTCCAAATAATTTACTTAAAAACTTTAACATAATTTTTTTTCTATCTCAACTAAAGATTTTGTACAATAATGACTCCAAAGTAAAATTGCAGACAATTTGACACTAATCGGGCAAATTTAGTTATTAGATATGATATCTAACAGCTTACCACTATTTTTTTTGCGTTATTTTTTTCAATTGGATACACATCTTATTTACTTGTCTCAATTTATCCCATTACCGAGGCCGTCCTGCTTCCCTATCCCGGTTATTCGCTCTTCACGCCCAAAATAGTCGTACTTGAAACCAAACAGGTAGCGCTGCTGCACAAGCCTACTGCTATTGTGGCTACCAAATATTAAGAAGGTGTTATGAAAGAAACAATTTTTTATCCGAATGCGGGATAAAGCCCATCTCCTGCGCCTTTTCAAACATTTTAGTAATTGCATTACGTCCTTCGGTGCCTAGTTCAATGGAGTACTTATTGACATAAAGTTCAATATGCTTATACATCACCTCCTCACTCATCTCCTGCGCATGGCTACGGATAAATTCCAACCCGGACTTTGGATTTGCAAAAGCAAACTCGACGCTCTCCTTTAAAATTGCATTAAGCGTGTCTTTCACATCCTTGGGCAACGAACGTTTTACGACAATACCACCCAGTGGAATCGGAAATTTTGTCGTACTTTCCCAATATTCTCCCAAATCGACGACTTTATACAGTCCTTTTTCTGCATAGGTAAACCGGTTTTCATGAATAATAAGCCCCAAATCAATGGAACCATCCAAAAGCGCGCCTTCTATATCAGAAAAAACCAGTTCTATTTTATTGGTTAATTCCGGGAATGCCAAGCCCAACAGAAAATTTGCAGTTGTAAACTTCCCCGGATATCCCACCTTTAACTTATCAAATTCGCCCAGACCGTCAGCATTTTTTAGCTTTTCCCGGAGCACTTCTGCCAAAGCAGCATCTTTTGTGATTAGCATCGGCCCTACGCCAAAGCCCAAGGCGCTTCCCGCATCTAACAGTTCGTAATCTTCAACGGCATAAGCAAAAGCATGATAGCTCAATTTGGTGATATCCAGTTCTCCATGAAAAGCCCTTAAATTCAATGTCTCAACGTCTTGATAAGCTACGTCAAAATCCAATCCTTTCGTATCTATTTTATGATGGATCAAGGCATCAAAAATAAATGTATCGTTCGGACAGGGAGAAAACCCCAATGTTAATTTCATTTTATTCTTTTTTAAAAAATAGACAGATAAAACATTTTAAACAATCGCTGTGGTATAGCCACTGTGATTGACAGCTCTGTTTTATACAGTCACTTTATGTGTCAGTAAATATAATATCATGGCCAAAAATGTCATGATGATAATTCCTTTCCCTACATGATCATTTCCTGAGCGGTATGCAAACCTTAAAAAAATCAAATTGATCAATATGGCAATGGTATATGTTGCCATTGGCTTCTCAGGCAGAAAATGAAGTTCAAGATCGGTGAAACGCACCAGCAAAAATGCCAGTGAGGGAAATATAAGGCCTATGCCCAAGCCTATCCAAAGATTATTTTTCACGCTTGCTGTATTTGTCCATACCATCCAAATGATCAAAACTCCATGAATTCAGTTCCGGAATAGCATGATGTGCAGTCATGTCAAATTGTGTAGGAACAACGGATACATAGCCATTTGCTAATGCAAAACTATCCGTATCTTCTCCCCGGTCTTGCAAGACAAATTTTCCTGTGGTCCAATAATAGTCACGGTTATGCGGATCAATACGTTCATCAAATTCCTCTACCCAGTGTCCTCCAGCCTGTCTGCAAATTTTAATACCTTTAAATCCTTGTGTTTGCGGAAAATTGACATTGAGCAATGTATTTTTGGGCAGACCGTTGGCCAAAACTTGTTCCGTTATGGAAATCACATAAGGTCTACAGTAACTAAAGTCCGCATCATGGGAAAAATTGTCCAGCGAAAAACCGACAGAAGGAATTCCTTCGATAGCCCCTTCGACCGCAGCAGACATTGTTCCAGAATATAAAACATTAATCGAATTATTGAGCCCGTGATTAATACCAGACACACAGATATCCGGTTTTTGCCCTTTGAAGACTTTATTAACGGCAAGCTTGACACAATCTACCGGTGTTCCCGAACATTGATACATTTCAACCCCTTCATAGAGATTGATCTTATCTAATCGCAGCGGCCTACCAAGCGTGATCGCATGTCCCATCCCCGATTGAGCGGAGTCCGGTGCCACGACAACGACATTTCCTATTTTTTGCATTTCCTCCAACAGCACCTTAATTCCCGGAGCTGTAATACCATCGTCATTAACAACTAAAATATTCGGTTTTTTCTTTACCATATACGAAGTTAATAAATCTAAAACCGAGAAGTAAAAAATATGATAATTACTACGGCCCCAACTCACTTGTCTGAGCAGCAGTGTCCGGGTCTCAGTAGCGAAAGAATCAACTATGAGCTTCCCAGAATGGCCGAAGCACTTGGGCCGCCTTGGTAAGTTCAGCCATATTATGCACTGTTTTACCATAAGCTGCATGCAGATCGTGATAGGCCACAAAGTACTTTTCCAGCAGATCATATAGCTGTGTCAATACGGATAAAAAATCTTCAAGGTCAGTGCCCAACGAAGCTACATCGGCATCCATGTCGTCTGCAAACTCAAATATATCATCCAGTACATCAAATTTTAAAGGATCAAGCGGTTTGTCGAATCTATAGTACTTATCTACTATATCATTGTATTCCTGTTCGCGCAGCGCGATACGATCATAGAATTTTATAGTATTGCGGTGTGCCGCCTCAATCTTGAGGTAATAGTCACGCAGTTCGATCTGCAATTTGATATCCACCTCGGCCAAAGGCAATTCCTTGCTCAAAGCACCTGTACCGCTGTACCAATCTAACATAGCTACTAATTCGGCAATCTCGGCATCTAGATCTGACAGCGCAATAGACTCCAGCAGGGCATTTCCCCGCTCCTGTTCAAAGCGGATTTTCATGAACCAAGCTTGGTCATGTGCTTTCCGGTAATTCAATAAAGCCTGTTCTTCCAGATTACTTGGAAAACCGATATCTTTTGTCAGGTAATTTATACTCCGTAATGGATGATTGATTGTGATGCTCTTAAAATCCATGGTTACGCTTAAATTGGTCATTGTTTTTTAAAGCTAATAAAGAAAAAAATATTTTCCGTAAAAAAGAGCGGTAATTTTCCGTGCCTTTGATCTTAGCTATGGAAAATCACCGCTCTTATACGTTACACGATATAACAGCGGACAACGTCACTGTAGACCGGTGTCGGATCAGGCCCCAGATAGGTTACACGAAACTCGTACTCTTTGAGGTGCTCCAAGTCCTTAATCGTTATCTTTGATTTTGGACTAATGACCGTGGTCCAAGGAACCGTACCGACCGCGCGGTATTCAAATTGATAGAATCGAGCCCCTTTCCACGATTTGACCGCCATTTCGGCGATCAGCAATCCTTGCACAGCCAGCTGTACAACCAGTCCGTTTGGCTTCGGAGAAAGTCCATAGTAGCTACCGCTTACCTTGGCCTTCGATGGGATGAATCCCGCTGCCAAAATCAGATTGGCATCTCCATTTGCGACAAGTTCCACGTGCAGGGAAAGATGGTATAAGGCCTGTTTTAGCCGGGATCCATATTGATTTTTGATCACGACCTGACGTTTGTCACGATAATTCGCTTCGGTAATACCGTCCCGAAAAAGTTCGAGTACAACACCGAGTTCTGCCAAAAGTGCTGTGGCTTCTGGAAATAGACTTGCGTTTTCAGTAGATTTTTTGAAAACATTTTCAGCATACTTAAGCAATGTTGCTTCTGTCTTGATTTGGTTTGATAATGTTGGCTTTGCCATAATTGAAATAATTAAAAATGTAATTAATTTTGTTAATGGCTCAAATCTACGACAGAAGGCTGACGAACTAGGGGGCAAAATCGGCCAACTTTCCGGCAGGACAGGACTTTTTGTTGCCGATTTTGACACCTAGCACCTAAAATCAGACAGAAATCAAGGTCTATATCCCTTTAAACACAGATTTTAGTGGTAAGCAAACACTTACCGTTGCTAAGGAGAGATGAACAAAACGTCCTTGGCATTTTATCAAACGTCCTTAGCATTTTACCAAATGTCCTTAGCGTTTTACTAAACGTCCTTAGCATTTTACCAAATGTCCTTAGCATTTTACTAAACGTCCTCAGCATTTTACCAAATGTCCTTAGCGTTTTACTAAACGTCCTTAGCATTTTACCAAATGTCCTTAGCATTTTACTAAACGTCCTTAGCGTTTTACTAAACGTCCTTAGCATTTTACCAAATGTCCTTAGCGTTTTACTAAACGTCCTTAGCATTTTACTAAACGTCCTTAGCATTTTACTAAATGTCCTTAGCATCTTACTAAATGTCCTTAGCAATACGCCGCCGCTGATCTCATTTATACAAATGATTGGCGTATTACAGTTGGTGCTGATCTTCCAAAACCCGAATTTTTGGAGCAATACAGGAGAACAGCGCTACTTGTCCCAATAAGTTGACAGCAGAGCGACGAACTGAACATCGTTTACATGAACATGGATTAAAAGCTGTCGGCCAGGTAATGAAAAATGTGATAACGTGTTAAGCCTGGGGGTATGATCGCTTAACAAAGGATTCCTTTTTACGACGTTGCGCTCTAAACTCATTGGGACCTATTCCGAACCGTTTCTTAAACGCCCGGGCAAAATGTTTGGGACAAGCAAAATTCAATGCGAAAGCTATCCCTGCCAGCGAATCATCTGAATGAATTAGGCTTTCCCTCGCATCCATCAATCGGTATTCGAGTATCATACCCACAACCGTGAACGACTTTCCCTGAAAACTACGGGACAACTTACGGGGGCTGACGTTCATTGCTTCCGCAATTTTTGCGACAGACATATCTTCGTCGTCATAATGCCGACGGATATACATGACAGCTTTCTGATAGAGCAACGTATCACTGTGATCTATGGCAGGCTGATTAGGCTTTAGGTCCTGAAATAGCTGCTGGAATAAGCGCAAGTTCCAATTTGCGAGTTGAAAGGCTGTTCCAAAAGAATGAAATTCATAGCGTCGCAGCGATGCCAAAACATTATAGAGCTTACTCTGAATCGGTGTGTATCCGAGATAAGATTCCGGACGCTGGTTGCCGTCGGGCATCAACTCCTTCAATCTCGGATAGTCAATCATTAAACTGTCCAGGTGTTTTCCCGAAACCCCAAGGATCAGAAACCATGATTTTCCTTCATCAAGGAACAATTCTGGCTCTCTTTCATTTAAATAATAGCAATGGGCCTGCCCCGAAGACATCATCAATGATTCGGTCAGCTTCAGTTTTCCCTGTCCAATGAAATGGAGATGAAGCCAAAGCGAATAGTCTCCTACCTTAATAGTCGTGAAACCTGGTGTATCGATACCGTTTTCCTTGCATTCGATCCATACGAAGTCACTAGTCTGGAATATGCGCTGACTTGCCAGTGCTACGGGAAACAACTGTCGTTCGCCTTCGGGCAAAAATGCCAGATAGCCGTCGTATTGCCTATGGGTATTTGATCGTGTATATAGCGATTGAACAAAATTGGTTTTGAGCATGCTAATAATTGGTGTATTGTTTTAAAGTTAATAACTTTATTGCTAATAACAAAGCATGGACGCTCCTATTACGTCGCAACAATTCCCATTCTATTGGAAAGGAAAATTGCCCAACCTGAACTTTTTGCTGCTAAGGTATAACGGTGATCCTGAAAAATCTCATCTATATATCGATAGACCAGAAATCAACGGGAATACAAAATTGCAAACTGTCTTCTTTAAGCATCGGTTATATTGTGTTTCATTAAAACCGATGTATTTAACATTCTACCGAAATTCAATTACGACATCGATTGCGTAAGATTATCTCGTTATTGACAAATATTAGCCCTAAATTTAACATTCAAACAAAGAAAATAATATCAGTTATGAGCATCAATTTTGAATCCCGCTATGCTATCGGGCCTAAAGAATACAAAACCTTAGATACACAAGGGCTAAGAGATAATTTTCTCATTGAAAAAGTTTTTGAAACCGACAAAATCAACTTTGTCTACACGCACTATGACCGTTATATGGCCGGTGGTGCAATGCCAGTAAATACAAAAATCAAACTAGATACCATTCCGGAACTACTAAAAGAACCTTATTTCCTTTCGAGAAGAGAGTTGGGTATCATCAATGTCGGCGGCAATGGTCAGGTCGAAGTGGATGGTGTTACTTATGATCTAAATACCAAAGAAGCACTTTATATCGGACAGGGGGCTCAAGAAGTTTATTTTGAAAGCAAAGACGCCGCTAATCCGGCAAAATTTTATTTAAACTCAACCCCCGCTCACCATAGTTATCCGACTAAAAAGGTGACCAAGGAAGATGCCAATAAAATAGAATTAGGATCACTGGAAACAGCCAACCACCGTACCATCAACCAAATGCTGCTGAATAAAGTTGTACAAACCTGTCAATTACAAATGGGAATGACAGAACTAAAGCCAGGATCGGTATGGAACACCATGCCTTCGCATACACATGATCGTCGTATGGAGGTTTATTTTTACTTTGAATTGCCGGAAGGCCAGGCGGTATCTCATTTTATGGGACCAATAGATGAAACACGTCATCTCTGGATGCATAATGATCAAGCGGTCATTTCTCCGCCCTGGTCAATTCACTCGGGGGCAGGAACGTCCAATTATACATTTATCTGGGGTATGGCTGGTGAAAACCTGGACTACGATGACATGGATAAATGTGCTATCACTGAGCTTAAGTAGTATTTTGGAGATATGAGATTGGACTTTAACAAAAATACCAAATGAAAAAAACATTCATATTAAGTATGACGCTCGGGCTTTCAAGTATCGCCTTTGCCCAAAACAATAAGACGATCACAATAAATAATCCCTCAGCGGTAACTAGAACAGAGCTAATCAGTATTCCTTATACAACGTTCGAAAAACATTTCGAACTGAAGAAAAATGTCTTTACGATTGTCAGTAGCAAGGATAAGGCTGAACTGGCTTACCAATTGGAGAAATTGGGACAGCCGGCACCGCAAAATGTACTGATACAGGTATCGATTGCCCCTAAAAGCTCGCTAACTTTTGGCATAACCGGAAATACCCCACAAGCCGTTGCTCCAAAGGCTTATGCACGTTATGTCCCCGAACGTAAGGATGACTTTGCCTGGGAAAATGACATTGCCGCATTCAGAGCTTATGGAAAAGCTTTGGAAGGTAGCTCCGAGGACGCCCAGGGATTTGATTTTTGGGCTAAACGTAGTAACGACCTTGTTATTGACGAATGGTATAAAACAGGAGATTACCACGCCGATCACGGTAAAGGTTTAGATTATTATTCTGTAGGTCAGACCCTAGGAGTGGGCGATGCAACTCCATTTATTGACCAGCAAGTAGTCTATCATAAACATTATCGTCAATATGAAGTATTGGACAATGGGCCTTTACGCACTACATTTAAACTTACTTATGAACCGGAAAATGTAAAAGGACAACAGTTACAAGTCGAAAAAACAATTTCTCTGGATGCTGGAAGTCAGCTCAACAAAATAAGTTATGCAGTCAAAAATACAAGTTCAGGCAGTACCCCAATAGTCGTTGGTCTTGCCAAACGAAAAGAGGATCAACCACAATTCTTAAACGATCCCAAAAATGGTATTTTGGCATATTGGGAGCCTGCTGAAGGAGATAAAATCACCGGAACAGCCCTGATCTTACCGAAAGTAAACTATGTATTTAAAGATAGTCCAAAACAGTTTTTATTGGCGACTACGGTAAAAAACAACCAACCTTTGGTCTATTTTGCCGGAGCAGCATTTAATAAGGCGGGTAAAATAACCAGTTTTGATCAATGGCAATCCTACATCAAAGAATTCAGAAATAATTTAAATCAACCATTAACGATAAAATACGCAAAATAATGTCTATACTGCAATCTTTTGATCTGACCGGAAAGGTCGCTTTGGTAACCGGCTGTAAAAGGGGAATAGGTAAGGCTATAGCGGAAGCATTAGCGGAAGCCGGAGCGGACATCATCGGTGTGTCGGCATCGTTGGAGGCCACGGGCTCCGCAGTGGAAAGATCTATCCGGGCATCGGGCCGCAACTTTTATGCGTATCAATGTGATTTTTCAAAAAGAACAGAATTATATAAGTTTATTGAAAAAGTAAAATCGGAGCATCCAACAATAGACATCCTATTCAACAATGCCGGGAATATCCTTCGTAAACCGGCCGCGGAACACCCTGACGAATATTGGGACGAAATCATCGAAATCAATCAGAATGCTCAATTCATTCTGACAAGGGAAATTGGAAAAGATATGATTTCACGTGGAACTGGCAAAATCGTATTCACGGCATCCCTATTGACTTTTCAAGGCGGTATCAATGTTCCGGGATATGCTGCATCCAAAGGTGCAATAGGATCGTTGGTCAAGGCTTTTGCCAACGAATGGGCCTCCAAAGGAGTCAATGTAAATGGTTTTGCGCCAGGTTATATCGCAACGGATAATACGGAAGCACTGAGAGATGATCCCGAACGCTCGAAATCCATCTTGGACCGTATCCCCGCAGGACGCTGGGGTACTCCGGAAGACTTTAAAGGACCGGCAGTGTTCCTTGCCTCAAAAGCAGCAGATTATGTACACGGTACCATTCTTACTGTCGACGGTGGATGGATGGGAAGATAAAAAATCAACCTTTTTGGATTTTTTGTTTTAAAAGTCTTTATCCTGAGTGGTAAAGGCTTTTTTTACGACCCTAAACCCAAGATTGCTGAATGAGGCGTTCGGACTAACAGAGCCAATATAAACCGTGTTGAAGGCCGAACAGCTCCTTTTGCTGCACCACCATGAACCACCTCTAGCATGAGCCACATCGCGCTCCCCATCTCTATTTAGCTTGCCCGAACAGAATTCAAATACATTACCAAATACATCGTAAAGCCCCCATGGATTCGGTTTAAAAGTCCCTACAGGAGAAGTATACATATAGCCATCCGAGTAGTCTGCTTTAAGATGATCGCTACCATGCCATATATTCGCATATTGCCCAATATTTTCTTTATTCACCCCTTCAAAATAACGACCGTCATTTCCGGCTCGCGCAGCGACTTCCCACTCCTCAAAAGTAGGTAATCTGCAATCAGCCCAAGCACAATAAGCCAATACATCTTTAAAAGATATGCAGGTAACGGGATGATCCATTTTGTCCTGTATACCGCCACGGCTTATTCCATTTGGAAAACGCCAATAAGCGGTGCTGTCCTGCAGCCACCTGAACTCCGCAAGACCGGGCTCAAATACCATGGCATTATGATAGCGTTCGGCCAAAGTCCGGTAGTTCGTTGCCAGGACAAATTTTTCAAATTCAGCATTCGTCAGTTCATAGGAAGCAATCCAAAACGACGTTATATGTACCGTTCTTCTCGGGTTATCCAGACTCATTGTGTCACCCAATTGATAGTCTCCCCCCGGAATTAAAATATATCCCTTATCCTGCCCCGCTAACGTTAAACAGTTTAATAAAAAAATAAGCAGTATGTATAACGCTTTTCTCACTGACTTGACGTTTTCTATAGCAAGCTCCAAATTTTATTTACCTTTTTTCTCATTGTAGTATCCCATTGCTCTACGATATATTAAAGTTTCATTCTCCTTATTATAGTCTAAATAGGAGTAGTAATTACTCGTCTCTCCATATAGCTTTTTGAAAGATGTGGACTTCATAAATTCACTATACTCGCCACGTTTCATCAGTAACAGCAATAAAGTCAATGCATCCTTATCTTTCGGGGTTTTCTTTGCATATTCAATGATAAATGGAATCATTTGCCAGCCATTGATCTGTTCGATCGCCTCCTTATAATTCACCCCCATTCGTTTGCTTCTCAAAACAGATTCCTGGATCAGTTTCATAACCGAATCTCTGTTTTCCTGCAAAAAATCAGTCTGTCTTTCCGACCACCAAGCTTCATTAAAACCACCGAGCAACTTACCAAATATTTTCTTGTCGATAGCTTTCTGGTTTTCTGGTATATCGCAATTCTGGGCGTACACCTCCGCATGAATCATGGTATACGTAAATTTTTCACGTAGACTTAAATTCTTAAAATCCGTTGCAGAAAGAGCAAGCACGCCAGTATCTGTCCCATCGTTATCCGCTACAGGAGATAATTTAGCAATCAAAGCTTTCACCTTTGCCAAACCATATGGAGGTATTGTCATCTTAGTCCTGAATTCAATGGCGGCAGGATCCATAATATAATCACTTTCTGTCTCATTTTCTGTCTGTGCAAAGCCATGAGTCCAGCTAATTAAGCAAATAAATAATAAAATTAAACTTCTCATAAAGTATACATAATGCTATTTAAAAGTAAGGAAATTATTCCTACCAAAAACAATTCCATTTGTTAAATCTAATACCATAAATTTTATTTCCTTCTGCGCTATAAGTGTATCACTTTTGATATATCTACATTTTCCAACGCTATATGCTACACAATTAGCTTTCTTACGACATAGAAAACAAAAATCCCCAGACTTCCTAAGAGATCCGGGGATTCGCTTTGTATATTTTGCAGTCCTTATGAATAAAGGCCCTTTTTGTCTATAAAATCAATAACTTTTTGCGGTGTAAAAAACTGAATATTCTTATTTTCTTTGATTGCCTTTCGTAAAAACGTTGAAGAAAGCTCCATTAATGGCGTATCAGTCATGGTTATAGCCGGATGATCCTTTAGTTTTCCTCCATCGTAGCCTGGCCGGGGATACACATAAATGTGATAGTCACGCAAAATAATATCGGCATTCTTCCATTTTTCCAATGATTCCAAGATATCCTCCCCCATCAGAAGCACAAATTCTCGCGTTGGATATTTTTCCTTCAGATGCGTTAAGGTATCTATGGTATAGGATGGTACGGGCAAATGGAATTCAATATCGCTCACGCGCAAATGTTCGCAATCCTCCACTGCTAGATTGAGCATTTCCAAACGATCATAAGGATCCGCTAAAGTTGACTTTTTCTTAAATGGATTTTGTGGAGATACCACAAACCAGACTTCATCCAGCCCGGTAAAATTGGCCATGTAATTTGCTATAATCAAATGCCCGACATGCACCGGATTAAAAGAACCAAAAAACAAACCAATCTTTTTCATTTAGCGTTTTATTTATTGATAAAACCCATTACAATTTCTTCTGCCTCAGCACAAGCTGTCGCTAGATCAAAATTATTCAAGATCACATCAAACTTATTCGCATAGGTTAGCTCCAGTTCCGCTTTGGCAAATCTTTCCTGCAACTTTTCTTCCGAATCTGTGCCACGTCCGGTTAAACGTTCTTTCAGCACTTCTAATGAAGGTGGCTGTACAAATATAGAGATGGCCTGATCCGGAAATTTAGATTTCAGGCGTAATCCTCCGACGACATCAATATCGAAAATAACATTTTTACCCTCTTTCCAGATACGTTCGATTTCGGAACGTAACGTACCATAAAATGTACCCGAATAGACCTCTTCAAATTCGATAAACTCCTGTTTGGCAACTTTATGCAAAAATTCTTCTTTGGACATAAAGTAGTAGTCTTTTCCATCGACCTCCTGCCCCCTTGGATCGCGGGTACTCGCAGAAATAGAAAATTCTATTTTATCCCCATGTTTACTTAAAAGGTCTCTTACTATAGTTGTTTTTCCCGCTCCTGATGGTGCCGAGAAAATAATTAATTTACCGCTCATCCTTATAATACGTTGAGCAACTGCTCTTTTATTTTTTCTAATTCTTCTTTCATTCTAACCACGATCTGTTGTATACCGGCATGATTAGCTTTGGATCCCAAGGTATTGATTTCACGGCCCATCTCTTGAGAGATAAACCCTAATTTCTTACCATTGGAATCGGCAGAATCAAAGGCTTTCAGGAAATAGTTGCAGTGGGAACGCAACCTAACTTTCTCTTCAGTGACATCTAATTTGTCTATATAGTAAACGAGCTCCTGTTCAAAACGATTCTGATCCACGTTCTCTTTACCCACACTATCATTGAGAAATTGCTCTATACGCTGTCTGATCAATGGGATACGCTCAACTTCCAGCCCTTCGACCTCACTCAAATAAGTCAAGATCAGCTCAGCTCGCTTTTTTAGATCTTGAGCCAATACATTTCCTTCGTCCTCACGGAATATATTGAAATGTTGGACCGCATCATAAAAAGCATCCATCAATACGCTGGCTTCTTCATCATCAACGGTATCATCGTTGTTGGTGACAACTTCAGGCATATTTAACGCCAATTCAAATAGATTGACATGCGTATCATTTAGCTCATTTGCGATCTGCTGCAATTGACCGTAGTATTTTTTAAGTAAATCAGCGTTGATAGATGAAGCCTTGGCCGTTTGATCAGTATATTCTACAGTTACGTTCAGATTAACTTTGCCGCGTTCAAGCAGCTTACTGCACTCTGTACGTAAGGTCAGTTCTTTGTCCGAAACGACTTTGGGCAGACGAAGATTTAATTCAAGAAATTTTGAATTTAAGGACTTTATTTCGACACTATACTTGACTTTACCGTTTTCTTTGGAAGCCGTGCCATATCCTGTCATGGATTTTATCATATGCAAAGGTATGATTTTTCATTTTCTTTACCAATCATGCTTTGCAATAATAACAACGAGATAGCTTTCATAAGGTTTGGCCCCCTTACACTTTACATAACCGATTCCGATATCATACAGCGATGCGTTCCATTTATCCATCCCTAGCAGATGCGTACGATGATGATAACCGGGGGCTTCCTTTCCAATGATTAACGCTTTTATCGCATCAGTCGCACTGGCGCGATTAGCAGCAATGGATTCAAAGTTATTGGCATTCCTTTTTTTTACCCAAGACTGATTTAAATGATATCCCGCTTCTTCAATAAAATAATTGGGTCCATAGCCCTCAGGAGAAACATGATCAAAATAAGACCGTTTAGCCATATCCTTAGCTCGGTATTCTGCTACCTCGGCAAGCTGTTTATTCCAATTAAGCTTCGTTCGGGTAATCTTATGTAAATTAAAAAGTTTCAGTTCCTTTTTATATCTCTCTGGATTTGTTCGAATTTTATTCAGCAGATCAAAGGCTTCTTTTGCTTGATGACGATCGACTTTGACACGTTGTGCCAATGCAAGCTGTGCGACAAATAAGGTAAACGCTAAAATGAAATATTTCATACCAATCCTTTAACCTTAAAAGACTGATTTTAGTATTTAACGTTTAATCTTTTTTTGACCTTTTAACAGCTAAAAACTGTATCAGCATGGGTATTAGACTGATAAATATGACCGCTAATACAACCCAGGAAAAGTTATGCCTGAAAAAAGGAATCTGTCCAAAAAAGTAACCCGCTAGAATCAATAAGGATACCCACAATATGCCTCCTATTATATTATATTTACCGAAAATGCTGTATGGCATCTTGCCAATACCCGCTACAAAGGGGGCAAAGGTCCGGACAATGGGGACAAAACGCGCATAAACAATGGTCTTAGTGCCATATTTAGCATAGAAATCCTGCGTTTTTCGAAGATAGGATGGTTTAAAAATTTTTGAGTCAGGTTTAAAAACTCGAA
This sequence comes from Sphingobacterium puteale, assembly GCF_003627955.1. Taxonomy (GTDB): domain Bacteria; phylum Bacteroidota; class Bacteroidia; order Sphingobacteriales; family Sphingobacteriaceae; genus Sphingobacterium; species Sphingobacterium puteale. Next base: position 123,729 of record NZ_RBWS01000012.1, read on the forward strand.
TTCCAAAATATTTGCCGATCTCATAATTAACAAAATCGCCAGAAATCGCTGCACATATAAGAATAAACAAGAAAAGGGACAGTGAAAGATTGCTTTCCGGTCGCGCAATAATGGCACCTAAAGCGAATAAAACCGAATCTCCCGGAAGGAACGGTGTAACCACAAATCCTGTTTCAGCAAAGATAATCAAGAATAGAATGAAATAAGTCCATCCAGCATAGCTATTAACTATCTGCAATAGGTGTTGATCAATATGTAGGATAAAATCAACCAGTTGAGAAACAAACTCCATATTCGATAAATAAAACCTTCATACTCTTATAAGCTCCACAGCTATGAAAATCAACTGTGGGTTCTTTCTGACTAATAGAAACCAGACGCTTTCAGAAAAAAAGGGAGTCCTAATGAACTCCCTTTTTAGTTTTTATTTTCTCTCTTATCAACTCAAATATAATAGGTAATACTGATAGGAAAATGATCAGCAGTACCACCTTAGAAAAGTTATCTCTAATAATTGGGATATTGCCCAAAAAATAGCCCGCTAATGTAATACCTCCTACCCATAATATTGCCCCAACGACATTGTAAGTAATGAAAGTACCATAATTCATTTTTCCGATACCACCAACAAATGGTGCTAACGTGCGTACAATAGGTACAAAACGAGCAATTACAATTGTTTTACTGCCATACTTTTCATAAAAAGCGTGTGTTTTGGCAATCTGCTCATCTTTGACAACCTGTTTGCCAAAAAGCTTGAATTTGGTCAATCGCATTCCAAAATGCTTTCCGATGGAGTAATTGAGCGAATCACCAGTTACCGCAGCAATCAATAAGATCAATATCATTAACCAGACATTCAATTCATTTGGCTGTGCAGCAAGCATTCCCGCAGCAAACAATAAGGAGTCTCCGGGTAAGAAGGGCATGACAACCACTCCCGTTTCAACAAAAATGATCAGAAACAGAATAAGGTATGTCCATAGCTGATAGTCATTGACAATCTCAACCAAATGTTTATCAATATGGAGAATAAAGTCAAGAAGATGTGTAATTAGTTCCAAAGCTGATCAGAAGATTAAGCGTTATTCAACATTACAGGCATAACCAGCATCAAAATATCTTCATGATCCTCAGAAGTAGCAGGAATCAACAAGCCTGCACGATTAGGCGTACTCATTTCAATAACGACCTCTTCACTTTCAAGGTTGTTTAACATCTCAACCAAAAACTTGGCATTAAAACCTATTTCCATATCATCCCCTTCGAACTGACAGGACAAACGCTCATGTGCTTCATTGGAGAAATCCAGATCCTCAGCCGAGATATTCAATTCACTACCTGATATCTTCAACCGTACCTGGTGTGTCGTTTTATTGGCGAAAATAACAACCCTTCTTAATGTATTTAAGAAAAGCAATCTATCAACCGTCAGTTTGTTGGGATTGAGCTGGGGAATCACCGCGGCATAATCAGGATAACGCTCATCGATCAAACGACAGATCAGATTGATATTGCCAAAGCTAAAAAATGCATTGGTCTGATTATACTCAATAGATACCTTTGTATCATCCGAAGGCAATGACGATTTTAGTAAAGAAAGTGCCTTCTTAGGTAAAATAAGTGAAGCCGGTTTTTCAGCACTGATATCCGATCTGGTGTAACGTACCAATTTATGTGCATCTGTAGAGACAAAAGTCACATTTTTCTCAGCCAATTGGACCAAAACCCCAGACATCGCCGGCCTTAATTCATCATTACTTACCGCAAAGATGGTCTTGCTGATCGCTTCGGAAAGTACTGGAGCTGGCATCTGGATAATTGATCCATTATCAATTGAAGGTATTTTAGGAAAATCATCTGCATTTTCTCCGCTCAATTTATATTTACCGTCACCTGCACTGATTTCAATAGCCAATGTATTCATGTCTACCGAAAAAGCAACGGGCTGATCGGGAAGAGTTTTTAATGTTTCTATCAAGATCTTTGAAGGCATAGCTACTCTTCCTTCTTCTTTCGCCTCAATCGGTAAAGAAGTAACCATACTTGTCTGTAGATCCGTAGCAGAAATAGTCAAGTTATTGTCTTTTATTTCAAAAAGAAAGTTTTCCAGAATTGGTAAAACAGTACTTGTACTAGATGCTCCATTGATAGCTTGTAACTGCTTTAATAAAATTGATGTTGATACAATGAATCTCATTTCCTAATTACTAATTATTATGTGCAATAATACACAAATTAATCAATATTTTTCCCTTTTGTAAACGCCTTTCTTTCCACAAACAAAGATTTAGAGCACTTAATTAAGCAATTGTATTTCAATTAATAAGCACGCTTTCAAAAGTATAGAAAACAAATACGCCCTGATAAATCACAATATTTATTACATTTGTATAATAGCAATAGTGTATGCAGTTTAAAGATATCATTGGGCATAAAGACATCAAAGAACATCTTGTTCATACGGTTCATGAAAACCGCGTGAGCCATGCGCAATTATTTTTAGGCCCAGAGGGTTCAGGAAGCCTTGCACTGGCCTATGCCTATGCTCAATTTTTAAACTGTGAAAATAAACACGCTACGGATAGTTGCGGTGAATGTCCATCTTGTCGAAAATATAGCAAGCTGATTCATCCGGATTTGCATATGTCTTATCCGTTTATTGCCAAACACAAAGAAGATACAGCAGCTGATTACGCTGAAAACTGGCGAAAGTCCTTTTTGACCAACCCTTATATGGGATTGGAATACTGGCGCAATCAGCTGGATGCAGACAATAAGCAGGTCAATATCAATATTGCCGAAGCACATGGTATCATCAAAAAACTGAGCCTTAAAGCATTTGAGGCTGAATATAAAGTTTTGATCATGTGGTTGCCTGAATACTTGGATACCCAAGGCAATGCCTTATTGAAATTGATTGAAGAACCGCCCGAAAAAACGTTGTTCATTCTGGTGGCTGAAAACCAGGATAAAATATTAAACACCATTATCTCACGGACACAACTGGTCAAAATAAAAAAACTGGACCATACCGAAGTCGCACAATATTTGAAAACAACGCATCACCTGTCCGATCAGGAGGCCTCCGAAATAGCTTTTATAGCAGATGGCAACTTGCAGGAAGCGCTTAACCAGTTGAATACACAAACCAATAATCATTTTGGTATTTTGGTAAACTGGCTGCGATTTATCGTCTCGGATGCTGGCACAAATATGATCTCTTTAGTGGAAGAGGATTTATCCAAAATGGGCCGTGAAAATCAGAAAAGCTTTCTTTTTTACGCAATCAACATGATGCGACAGATTATTCTGATTAAGGAAGGCCTCTCCAGTCTTGTATTTTTACCCGCAAAAGAATTGGATTTTGTCCAAAAATTTGCAGTACATTACACAGTCGAACAAATTGAAGCAACAATAAATCTATTTGAGGAAACGCACTATTTTGTAGAAAGAAATGCAAATCCCAAAATATTATTTTTAGATTTATCTTTGCAGTTAACATTAATATACAAATACAAAACGTTTCCGAAAGGAACTCAATATATATAAATAGAAAACTATGGGATGTGGCAGTTGCTCATCCGGCGGAGGTTGCGGTACTACCACGGCAAGTGGGACACCGGCAGGATGCCAAAATAATGGCTCTTGCATGACCAGCGGATGTAATAAATTAGATGTATATGACTGGCTTTCCGATATGGATATGCCATCAAACTATAAACCATTCAATATCGTAGAAATACGGTTTAAGGGATCTCGAAAAGATTTCTTTATTAATGTAGACAACTTATACCTCGAAATGGGAGAAATGGTCGTTGTAGAACCCTCAACGGGAGGATATGACGTTGGCCACGTTTCTTTGACGGGTGAATTAGTCCGGCTGCAATTGAAAAAGAACAATGTTACCGCAGAATCGGTTACAAAAAAAATCTATCGGAAGCCAAATGAAGTGGATGTAGAAAAGTATAATGCAGCAAAAGATCTTGAATGGGAAACCATGCATAAGGCACGTAAACTTGCTTTGGATCTGGGTTTATCCATGAAAATTTCTGATGTAGACTATCAGGGCGATAAAACAAAAGCGACGTTTTATTATACCGCCGAAGGCCGTGTGGATTTTCGTGAATTGATCAAAAAGATGGCCGAAGCATTCCGTATACGGATAGAAATGCGCCAGATCGGTATGCGCCAGGAGGCAAGCCGTCTCGGGGGTATCGGATCCTGTGGCCGTGAACTTTGCTGCTCTACCTGGCTGACGGATTTTAAAACCGTATCCACTTCAGCAGCGCGCTATCAGAATCTATCGTTGAATACGTTAAAGCTAGCCGGACAATGTGGTAAATTGAAATGCTGCCTCAATTATGAATTGGATAGCTACATGGATGCGCTGAAAGACATTCCTAACAATATTGATCGTATTGAAACACTAAAAGGTGTGGCTTATCTACAGAAAACCGATATCTTCAAAAAAATGATGTGGTTTTCTTTCCCGGGAGCAGAAAACTGGATTGCGATGCCAGTTCAACAGGTCAAAGAACTTGTCGAAATGAATAAGCAGGGTATTAAACCAGAGGCCATATCAAGCGCAATAGAGACTGAAGATATCCGGGAAGAAAAGATTGTCAATTACGATTATGAAAATGTCGTCGGCCAGGATAGCTTAACACGGCTGGATGACCGAAACAAAAGAAAGAAAAAGCGGAAAACTAAAAGCAATAATAACGCTAAACCGGAAAATAAGAATGGCCAGAAAAGCGATAAAGCTGAACAAAATCCACCAAAACAGGCAGTAGCTAAACAGCAGAACAATCCGGATAGTGCTGTTACGGCAACAGCTGGCAAAGAAAATAAAGAAGCGCAAAATAATAGGCCTAAAAAACGCTTTAATCGGCATAGAAATAAAAACAGAGGCAACAACAACACTTCCTCAAAAACAGAATAAAACAAATATGCCTAATGTTAAAATGTTAGGCATATTCTATTTTTATAGATTTAAAATGAAACTAAAGGCTTTTCTTTTTGGAATTTTAAGTATTGGTTTATGGGCATCTTGTGACCAAACTGCCATTATAAATGAAAATAAACCCATTGAAAATAAGACGTGGCTGTATACTTCACATCCTAGTTTTCAATTCCATATTAGTGACAATACGAAGAAATACGATGTATATATGAATGTACGCCATACACCAGAATATGCTTTCTCCAATCTCTTTGTTTTAATCTATCAACAGCATCCCAATAAAAAAACATATACCTTCCGTAAGGAAGTTAAATTGGCAAAATCCGATGGAAAGTGGACCGGAAAATCATCGGGTAGTCTTTACAATCAGCAAGCTATTCTCCATAAAGATTATATATTTCCGGACACCGGATTATATACGATATCCATTGAACAGAATATGCGAGACAATCCTTTAAAAGAAATTACAGATATTGGATTGACAGTAATACCAAAATAATGTGGCTTTTTCTACGATATCTTCTTCTTCCTTTTTCGCTGATCTATGGATTAGTCGTATGGTTACGAAATCGGCTCTATGATTTTCAGTTGCTACCGGCTCGATCTTTCCAAATTCCTACCATCGTAATCGGTAATTTAGCTGTTGGTGGTACCGGTAAAAGTCCCATGACCGAATTTGTTGTCTCCTATCTTAGCAAGCAGTACACTATAGCTATCCTCAGCAGAGGTTACGGTCGAAAGACAAAAGGATTCCGGACCGTACAAATAGATTCTTTGGCGACAGATGTAGGCGATGAACCTTTACAATTCAAAAACAAACTTCCAAATATCACTGTAGCAGTATGCGAAGACCGTTGTACGGGCATAGAAAAACTTCAGGGGGATCATCAGCTGATTATCTTGGATGATGCTTATCAACATCGAAAATTATCACCTTTATTTAATATACTCTTATTCGATTTCCGGTCCTTTTCGCAACCGATGTTTGTATTTCCCGCCGGAAATTTCAGAGACTTATTGATGGAATCTAAACGGGCTCAGATTATAGTCATTACTAAATGTCCCGCCAATATTTCTAGTGAAGACAAAATACGTATAGAAAAAAAACTGCGCCGTTATAATAGAGAAGCTCCGATCACATTTAGCCATATTACCTATTTTGAACCAGTGAATACCAATGGAAAACAGATTGATATCCAAAATAAAGATATTGTCTTGGTGACAGGTATTGCTAAAACACAACCCTTGATAGACCATATTACCCAAAAAGCGAAATCAGTCACTCATATTTCTTTTGGGGATCACCATACATTTGACGAGGCAGACATTGACCGCATCATTAAAACATTCCACTCCCTAAATAGCGACAATAAAATAGTATTGACCACGGAGAAGGACTATCAAAGGCTAAAACCATATAAAGCGCTATTTGATACGGTAGAACTCGTTTATCTGCCGATAGGGATTAAATTTAATGACTCCCGACAAAGCACCCATTTTTGTCATATTTTAAGTGATACAGTCGCCTCAAGTGTTAATCAACCTTAAATTTTGTTAAGGGCTAATATTTTAGTAAACTTTTTCGTCAAATTTATATTCAAAATAGAAGTAGACTTAAAATATAAAGCGATGAAAAAGAAAACTTTAATGGCAATAAGCGGCCTGCTTTTGGCGACAACAGTCGCTTTTGCGCAGCAACGCCAACAACGGAGCCCAGAAGAACTGGCGAAGATGCGTGTAGAACATCTGGACAAACTACTTACACTTAATCAAGTGCAAAAAGATTCCATCTATAATCTTACATTAGCCAATGCCCAACAGCGCGCAGCGAAAAAAAATGATGGAGGAGACCGCAAAGCCAATATGGAAAAAATCAAACAGCTCCAAGAAGCTCAGGCGACCAAAATAAAGTCTTGGCTTACTCCTGATCAAATCAAATTATTTGATGAGCAGCAAGAAAAAATGAAAGATAGGATGTCTAAACGTTCTTCAAACTAATTAGCATCGAAAGGTCGGTTATTTATAATCGACCTTTTTTATGGTGCGATTATATTACATAAACATAACTATTGTTTTCTGTTACTAAATTACCCTTAATATTTAGCCATAAATACCATTATAAAGCCTTCCAGCATTATTTATCTATCCAAGCAAGCATTTCCCCAAGTTTACACTGATCGTCATTCTCAGCCCTTTATTCAAACAAAACAATAACAGGTCTATATTATACAACGTGAAAAACATTTATCAAGCTGATAATAAGAAACATATATCCAAATCTAGCGTTAAAAATTTGTTAAAGTAACATACTTGATACAATATAAATTGACTTTGATAGTTTTTATAGCAAGACATCATAGTTGTAACTTTTTAAATACAATAGATATGAAAAAGCTAATTTTAACAGGTATGGGGCTGTGTCTGGCACTGAGCCTAACATTTGCCCAACAGGTCACACCGGAGGAAACTGCGGCAAAAGCCACTACCGAACTGGTACAAAAGCTGAATCTGAACGATGAGCAGAAGACTGCCATATCCTCCATTCTATTGGATCAAGCAAAAGCAGAAGAAACAATTTTAAAAGACAGTACTTCTACTACGGCTGCGAAAGGTGAAACCCTCAATAAACTTCAAACGGAAGTAGACGGCAAAGTGAGTCAATTACTGACGGAAGATCAAAAAACCATCTATCAGAAGGTAATTGCCGAACGCCCGGCAAAAGCTGTCCCTACACGTACTGAAGCTTCTAAAACAGAACCCGGTACTAATTAAACAACCAAAAACAGACGTTAATAAATTCATTGAATAATTTCATTTAAAATTAAACATCATGAAAAAGTTATTTTTAACCGGTCTAGGATTTTTCCTGGCGATGAGTCTAACCTTCGCACAGCAAGCGACTCCAGAAGAAAATGCAACCAAAATTGTGACCGAATTAGTCACAAAGCTTACGCTGAATGACGAACAAAAAACAGCCGTATCAACAATTGTGTTGGATCAGGAGAAGGCGGTAGCGGCGCTTATACAGGATTCTACCACCACTGCCGAGGTTAAAAAAGAGCGCATTACAAAACTCCAAGGTGAATCAGATAGCAAGATTGCGCTATTATTGACTGATGAGCAAAAAGCAGCCTTTCAAAAATATATTGAAGAGCGGCCAGCAATAGACATTCCCGCAACCCCAACACCACCAACAGAACAAAAGGAAAATAATAACGAAAACAGCAATCAACAACAATAATCATTCTACTCAATTAAGAGGAATGTATTAAACCTCTGGATACGTTTAGGCGTATTCAGAGGTTTTTTATTATATCGTCCTCCCTGGTTACAAAAAAAGGCTGTCTATCTGGACAGCCTTTTTACTTTAACTCGATATCAAGCTACATTAAGATTTCAATTTCTTCATAATGTCGCTGACATAAGTTTTAAATTTCTTGTCAGTTTCAATTAAATCCTCAACGGTTTGACAGGCATAGATGACTGTTGAATGATCTCTTCCTCCGAAGAATGCACCGATCGATTTAAGTGAAGATTTTGTGTGGGCTTTTGCTAAATACATCGAAATTTGCCTGGCCTGCACGATTTCACGCTTCCTGACCTTTGACTTTACCATATCCACAGGAACTTCAAAGTATTCACAAACTAATTTCTGAATAAAATCCATTGAAATTTCCTTATGTGTATTTTTCACAAAATTCTTCAACATCGATTTTGCCAGTCCCAAATCAATTTCCTTTTTGTTCAATGTTGATTGAGCCAATAGAGACACCATTGCCCCTTCCAATTCACGAACACTGTTATCGATCTGTGTGGCTACATACTCCACGACATTTTCAGGTAACTCAATGCCGTCAGAATACATTTTTTTCTTCAAAATCGCCATTCTTGTTTCAAGATCCGGAATTTGAATATCTGCAGATAATCCCCATTTAAAACGACTGAGCAAACGTTCCTCTAAACCAGCTAAATCTTTAGGTGCCTTATCGGAAGTTAAAATGATTTGCTTTCCAGATTGATGCAAATGATTGAATATATGGAAGAAGATATCCTGTGTTTTCTCTTTACCGGCAAAATTGTGTACATCATCCATAATGATAACATCCATTGCCTGATAAAAATTTACGAAATCATTGATGGTGTTATTTTTCAATGAATCCACAAACTGCTGACAGAATTTCTCACAGGACACATAAATGACCAACTTATCGGGAAGATTTCTTTTGATTTCATTACCGATAGCCTGGGCAAGGTGTGTCTTTCCCAAACCTACATCACCATAGATCATTAAAGGGTTGAATGAAGTACCTCCCGGTTTGTTTGCTACGGCATAACCTGCAGAACGAGCAAGACGGTTACATTCACCTTCAATAAAATTCTCAAATGTGTAGTTTTGATTCAATTGCGGGTCAACCTGCAATTTCTTTAATCCAGGAATAACAAATGGATTTTTGATATCTCTATTCAAAGATACCGGCACAGGAATAGATTGTCTCTTACCCTCTGCTCCATTGCCATTCGATGGAAGATTAGTCGTATAGGGATGAGAAGCCGATGACTTCTCCACTACAATATTGTATTCCAATCTACCTTGCTCTCCCAGAAACTTCTTTACGGTCTTGCGAAGAATACCTACATAGTGCTCTTCCAGCCACTCGTAAAAAAATAAGCTAGGAACTTGAATAGTCAAAACGTCACCCTCCAAACGGACTGCTTTCACAGGTTCAAACCAGGTCTTGAAACTTTGCGCCGGTATATTATCTTTGATAATCGAAAGACAATTATTCCAGACACTTGAATACGTTTTTTCCATTCTAAAATTGTTAATAAGTTGATTTACAATACGCGACAAAAAATATGTTGATAACTTTCTCTGAGAACGAAGATGACAAAAAAAAATCAGCTAAAAAACTAAAATATAAAATAATTAATAAAAATCTATATATCAGTTAGTTAACTTGTAAAATTGTGGAAAACTTGCGCTAAAATTGATCTCTAAAAATAATTATTAACATTCCAAATTTATTTCAAAAAAAAGAACAAAAAAAGTAGTAAACATACTACAGATCAGTCTTAAAGGTCTAGAACTAAATTAACCAAAATAAAAGCGAAATACAACCTTTAGTTCATATATTTTTAATATTAAATTTATAAGAATTTAAAGTCTACTTAACAACATTACCAAATATCTTTCTAACCAATTCTGGAGCCATTGGAAAATAAAAAAATCTCGTATCAACAAGTTATTGGAAAATCATTTTGTAACATAGCCGACGTGAAAATTTAAAAAAAGACTTGGTTTTATATCATAAAAAAAGGAAACCCTCTTAAAGAATTTCCTTTTTATGGTATAAATAAAAATACTCGTATCTATCCAACCATCGTATGGGTAAATTTTCCATCACACATTTTCTTTCCCTCTTGCACAATTGCAGCGGCATCGTAATGAGAATTTCGCCATTGGGCACTCTGCTCGGCATGCTCTACAACTCGGTCGGGAATACCTAACCGTACAATCTGACTGTTGTAACCATGATCTGCCATAAATTCCAATACAGCAGCACCTATCCCCCCCTGTAGACAGCCATCTTCAACTGTGATTATCTTTTTAAATTTTTTAAAGACAAGATGCAATAAGTCTTCATCCAAAGGCTTGGCAAATCGCAGATCATAATGTGCAGGATGTATTCCCAATTCATTCAATTGTTGTACGGCTTTGACGGCTTCATTACCAATAGCGCCGAAGCTTAGAATAGCAAGTTCTTCACCTTCGGTAATCACACGCCCTTTTCCGATTTCTATTTCCGTAAATGGACGGCGCCAATCCGGCATTACTCCATTTCCTCTCGGATAGCGAATGACGAAAGGCCCCTTATCAGGCAATTGTGCAGTATACATTAAGTTTCTGAGCTCCTCTTCGTTCATCGGAGCAGAAACGGTCATATTGGGGACACAACGCATAAATGCAATATCATAAGCTCCGTGATGTGTGGCTCCGTCCGCTCCAACTACCCCCGCACGATCCAGACAGAAAACAACATTCAAATTTTGTAACGCGACGTCATGGATAACCTGATCATAGGCACGTTGCATAAACGACGAATAAATATTACAAAAAGGTAATAGCCCCTGTGTCGCCAGACCGGCACTAAATGTGACGGCATGTTGTTCAGCAATACCGACATCAAAGGCCCGATCAGGCATTGCGTTCATCATGATATTCATTGAAGAGCCTGAAGGCATCGCCGGTGTGATACCAACAATTTTTTTGTTTGCTTCAGCAAGCTCGACCATCGTATGTCCAAAAACATCCTGGTATTTGGGTGCTACCGGTTTTTCACTGGAAGATTTTTTTATCTCTCCGGTAATTTTATCAAATAAGCCAGGCGCATGCCATTTCGTCTGATCCTTTTCAGCAAGTGCGAACCCTTTTCCCTTAATTGTTACAACATGTAGCAATTTGGGACCGGGTATATGTTTAAGATCTTCAAGCGTCTTAGCTAATTTCTTTACGTCATGTCCGTCAACCGGACCAAAATATCTAAAGTTCAATGACTCAAAAAGATTAGCATTCTTTAATAAAGTCCCTTTGATACTTTTCTCCAGTTTTTTAACAATACCGAGTGCATTTGGCCCTACCTCAGAAATTTTTGTCAGCACAGCAGCGATATCATCCCTAAATCTATTGTATCGTTTTGATGTCGTAATACTTGTCAAATATTCTTTCAGCGCGCCAACATTAGGATCTATCGACATACAATTGTCATTCAGAATAACCAATAGGTTAGATTTGGAGATACCAGCATGGTTTAATGCTTCAAAAGACATTCCACCGGTCAAAGCTCCGTCCCCAATAACCGCAATATGCTGACGATCCTTTTCTCCCTTTATTTGGGAAGCAACAGCCATCCCTAAAGCTGCTGAAATTGAGGTAGAAGAATGGCCTACCCCAAATGCGTCATATTCTGATTCAAAACGGTTCGGAAAACCCGAAATACCGTTTTCAATACGATTCGTATGAAATACCTCGCGACGTCCAGTCAGAATTTTATGACCATAAGCCTGATGGCCTACATCCCATATCAATTGATCATAGGGGGTATTCATTACGTAATGTAACGCCACCGTTAACTCAACGACTCCCAAACTTGCTGCAAAGTGACCACCATTCACCGAAACCTGATCAATAATAAATTGACGTAATTCCTGGCTTAGTTGTTCTAATTGGTCTTCCTTTAGCTTTTTTAGATCAGAGGGATCGTTTATTTTACTTAATAGTTCTCCAGCCTCCAATTGCATAGTACTGCTATTTACATTAAATGTTCACACAAAGTAACGACAATTTTATTTAATCTTTAAAATAAATCGCATTTCCATATTGAGCTACAACAAATAAAAACAGCAATAGTTTTCATATGAACAATTCCAACAGATTTTATTATGTAAATTTGTAATAAGATATGCAAGTAGAAGAAGGTTACGAAATCAAGCTTCCTCAATTTGAGGGACCTTTTGATTTATTACTATTTTTTATCGAGCGGGACGAACTGAACATTCATGATATCCCTATTTCGAAAATTACGGATGATTTTTTGTCTTACGTAAGTCAGATGCAGGCACTCAATATGGAGATGGCCAGCGAATTTATTTTTGTCGCCTCTACATTGATGCGTATCAAAGCAAAGATGTTACTGCCGAGACCGGATCTGGATGAAAATGAGAACGAAATAGATCTGAGGGAAGACCTCGTTCAGAAACTTATTCTCTATAAGCAGTTCAAAGAGGTCTGCGAAGGCCTCCGGGTGATGGAAGAAAACCGTCTCCAATTATATAGCAGAGGCAATATCCATTATGATATACGCCAACAGCTTCAATTGGATGCTACAGGTGAAAACCTGGATAGCTTTGATCTATATGGCCTGATGATGATCTATGAGCAAATGATGTATCAATTTCGCAATAGGCCACCCGAGGTAACGCATACCGTTGTGAAATATCCTTATACAATCGAACAACAAAAGAAAGCGATAGCTGAGCTTATTGAAATCAATAAGAAATTAGATTTTCAGGAACTATTGAAAAACTCCGAAAACAAGGTTCAATTTGTCTATAATTTCCTGGCAATTCTAGAAATGTTACAGCAGCGTCTTCTGCAGATTGAAGTAGGATTAGGCTACAACAATTTCAATGTCGAGGAGCGAGATCCCAAGCAAGAGGATCTGGTACTCGAAGAAGAACTAAAACAATAAAAAAGGTTGTCCAGCTGGACAACCTTTTTTATTATCGACTGAATATTTTAACATCAACTTCTTCAATATTCATTCATTGAAAACTTGGCTGTTTTCTTTAGCTATCTTAATTTAATCTTTCTTTTTAAAAGCATTCCAGCCCTGCGCCGTGATTGGATAAAGATTTCCGGACTTAGAAATCATTTCACAGCCTTCTGATGCTGCCGTCATGTAGCCTATAATACTGATATCAGGTAAATTCTTGATCTTATCGTGATCTGCCTGTGCTATTGTAAACAGCAGTTCATAATCTTCCCCCCCATTTAATGCTGCAACCGTCGGGTCAATACCGAATTCACGTCCGGTATCGTAGGTCATCTGGTCCAATGGAATTTTTTCTTCATACAATCTACAACCTTTATCAGATTGTCGACAGATGTGAAGTATTTCGGAAGCTAAACCGTCAGAAATATCCATCATTGATGTAGGTAGGATATCTAATTTTGCAAATAATTCAACAATATCCTTTCGTGCTTCCGGTTTTAACTGACGTTCAACAATATAGTCTTTACCCTCCAGATCAGGCTGCACATTAGGGTTTTCCAAATAAATATCTTTTTCTCTTTCCAATAGCTGCAGTCCCATGTATGCTGCTCCCAAATCTCCGGATACACACAATAAATCGCCTTCCTTTGCACCGTTGCGATAGACAATCTTATCTGCGTCGGCATAACCTATACTCGTAACGGATATAACAAGACCTTGGGCCGAAGCCGAAGTGTCCCCCCCAACCAAATCGACATTATACTTCTTACAGGCGATCAAAGCTCCCTGATAGATCTCTTCTACGGCTTCCAGTGGAAATTTGGAAGATAACCCGATAGAAAACGTAATCTGGGAAGCTATTCCGTTCATCGCATAGATATCGCTCAAATTGACCTGTACTGCCTTATATCCCAAATGCTTTAAAGGGACATACCGCAGATCAAAATGAATACCTTCCAAAAGCAAATCAGTAGAAATCAAGGTTTTCTTTCCTTCAAAATCCAATACCGCTGCATCATCACCAATTCCCTTAATGGTAGATTTTTCGGTCAGTTCCACTGCTTTACTGATATAGTCAATCAAACCGAACTCGCCCATTTCCTCCAGACTGGTGCGTTCAGTATTATCAAAATCGAACATGTTAAAAAATTTAAAATATTAAACTATCATATAATGCCCAAACAGGTATCTCATACCGCTATGATTTAGCTTCGTTAATAGCACTATAAAAATAATAATCGATATGAAAACCAACCTGTTATCATATCGATTATCATCAAAAATTATACAATTTATTACAATCCTAAACTTGCGGATATCTCCAACATACGCTCAATAGGGCGTTGTGCGCGAAGTATGACGTCTTCAGGAAGTAAAATTTCAGGCGATTCATATTTCAAACAATTATAAAGCTTCTCAAGCGTATTAAGCTTCATGTGAGGGCAATCATTACATGCACAGGCATTGTTCGGTGGCGCAGGAATAAAAGTTTTGCCAGGACTTGCTTTCTGCATCTGATAAAGAATCCCAGATTCTGTGGCTACAATATAAGCTTGTGCATTATCTGTTTGCGTAAACTTAAGCATACCTGATGTGGAACCCACATAATCCGCCTTCGCTAAAATATGATCTTCACATTCAGGATGCGCAATAAACTTCGCTTCAGGATATTCACTCTTCAGGCGATCAATTTTATCCTGAGAAAAAATTTCATGAACCATACAAGCACCGTTCCATAATACTAGATCACGACCGGTTTTTTTCTTTACATAAGCCCCAAGATTACGATCGGGTCCAAAAATGATCTTCTGATCTATCGGAAGGCTTTCCACAATTTGAACTGCATTGCTCGACGTACATACTATATCCGAAAGTGCCTTTAATTCGGCAGTACAATTGACATAAGTGATGACCAAATGATCCGGATACTGTTCCTTAAATTTAGCAAACAAGTGTGGTGGACATGAATCCGACAGCGAACAGCCTGCTTTAGCATCCGGCAAAATAACCTTTTTTGTTGGCGAAAGTATCTTCGCTGTCTCCGCCATAAAATGTACTCCGGCAAAAACAATTAAATCGGCATCTGTTTTTGCAGCTTCCTGGGACAGGCCTAAACTATCTCCAATATAGTCTGCAATATCTTGAATTTCAGATTCCTGATAGTAATGTGCCAAAATTACAGCATTCTTTTCTTTCTTTAATCGTTGGATTTCAGCTACCAAATCCAATGAGGGGTCAATCGGAGCATCATTATATCCTTTTGCCTGAAGCTCATAATTTACAATTTCCATGCGGGTACTTTCAACAGTTTATGAACAACAAAAATACGCATTGTTACATATATAAAAGTCAATAAAAAGCAAATTAATCAAATATGTAGTCGAGCAATTGGAAAAAGATAATATAAATTTAAAATTAAATAATTATCATTAAAATAAATAAACAAAGATATGATCCATTTTAAACCTTTTTTGAGTCAGATATACAGAAAACTGCCAGGTAATATATCATATATCAAAATCTCAGCGGGTTTGTACCAAAATCTTTCCAAGGTAGAAAATGACTTTCCTTCCATTTTCCGCTTATTGAACGTTCTTAGGCATAATACAAAACAAGCAAAAATATAGCACAAACGGAAGCTTTATTTATTAACATTTCTCCCGCTGTTATGGTTTTGTGCCCTCTAGAATCTAAAATTTACCAAGAAAAAAAGAAAGAAAAAATATATGAAAAGCTCAAAGGGTTTAGTAAAAAGTTACTCTATGCTGTTTCAAACGTCAAGTACCAGATATCATTCTGTCGTATCTAACGACAGAGAATGAAATGCGAGAAGATAAGGCTGCTTCCATTATAAACTCGTTTAGAATGGAATATTTTCGTACAATAGCCTAACGGGATGCATTTAAGAAAACCTAAAGGGCTTTATTTCGATAAAATCTAAAATTTAGGTCCATAAAATTGGAAGAAAATCCATTAGCTTTCTCTTTTCAATTACCAAATCGCTATTAAAGTCTATGAGAATCGGATATTTTCAATGAATTATAGTATCATATCGTACAATTGATTGTGAGAGCACTCAAATTGAAAAATTGTAAAGCATATACTTTAACCTATTAAAAGCGATAATATTCGCGATAATCGGGCAAAGACAGCTATCGGGGCCTAGATAGTTTTCGAGTAGCTTTGAATAGGCAGATCAGCTTTATAATTTATTCGATGCCATCGTACTTTAAGGTCATTTAGGATACGATTATCGCGTAAAGATTGATAACGAAAAATTACAGCGCAAACTGGCGGGCTTTATTTTATCTATGAGATCAAAAGAAGTAAGCTTAACGCCCTTAGAATGCAATATTTACGCTATTATTGAGTAAACAAAATTTTATAAAAATCTAAGCTGGTTTGTTTGAAGAGCCTTAAAAATATTATCTTTCCGGTTCAATAAATTTTGAAATGAAAAATTGAAGAAATCTCTACTATGAAATATTAGTAATATCCTACATTTATAGAGAATAGTTAATTTAATCCTTATTTTATTAATTTATAAAATAATAAAATTATAATAAGTTTATAAAAGTTTATTTTTAACAGCAAAATAGCGATTTACAATCCATTTAATCCTATAAAGCATTTAAAATAAAAATCTATCGCAATCACAAGGACTTTATTTTTAAAATAAAGCGCCTGACTTTCGTCTAAAAAATTTATTATATCTGATAATGGTAATTATCGAAATCTAAAAGACTAAATTATATTTTTTTTAGCTCCCCAATCATTACTGGGTCGCAAATATAGTAAGAATCTTCAATCCACAACAATTTTTTATAAATAATCTCCCAGAATTTGATCCATTTGCCATTTGCTAGTGGAGAGGATTCAAAGATCTGTCGTAAAACCTATCACTAAGCTTCTTAAAATCGAATAATTAATAAAAACAGCATTGACAAAAAAAATATTCAATTCTAATTGAGTTTAATTATGTTAAAGTTGGTGACAAACCCTTCAGAAATCGCATAATTACAAACAGATCTTGCAAAATGTAAAATATTGCAAGGAAATCGGCTAAAAACTGATCTCCGAACACATTTACCAGATTTTTTGCCAATAGACACTTTGAAATCTGCAATTGCGAAAATTAAATTAGATTGATCCAACGTCTCTCAAAATGCCATAAAATCACAAAAATTATAAAAAAAATCCTATACGTGAATCTAAATCGCTCCAGAGAAACGAAAAACTAGATATCGATAACATTCCAATTTGAAGATTCCATAAAAAATCAGCGAAAGCGCTCTCAGCATCGTATATTTTTATTTTTATCTAAAAAAAAAAGAAATATACAAACCTGAACGACTCCAGTTCCTATTTTTTTCAATTTCAAACGCTTTCAGACTTTCATAAAATTGAAATAAAGCCAGCAAAGCCTAAATAATTTAGTCTAAACGACTCAAAAACCGATTTCTGGGATAAGCGACATAAAAATACTGCTACAAACCTGTTTAAAATTCCATAAAAAATTGTTTAAAAAGTTTTAAAAAAAATATTCCATTCTAAAAAGGTCTAAAATACCTCAAGAATTCAGTTATCGAAAATAAAGCCGTTTAGAATTGAATATTTGAAAAGGGGAGTTTATCCCTTTTCAAATATCGCATCCTAAATAGGTTTGATTCGATGTTGACAAAGCTAAACAAAGATTCTCGAACGTATTCCACAATCTTTTTTTTCAATAAATACTAATATTTTAAATTAAAGATTCTCTTATTGTTTATTAGGGTGTGGAAAAGTGGTATAAATTGATCTGAATCGATTTTGATTTACCGTTTTTATAGAGTTTTCAACAATTTTTCAACAGATTTTTTGCATTAAAGAGCTGATTTTTAAAAATCTAATTTTTGTTGTTTTTTATTTTCCATAATTTTTTGTTGAATAGTTCATGTCTAGAAAATGTGGAAATCTATCAAATTTTGTGCGGAAAAATAATTGGAATTCGTGCTGTGAATAGGGGATCTGTGGAATGTTAAATACTTTTCATTTTTATTTAACCTTTTATTTACACGTTTTCCACATTTTTCGTTAATTTCAACCATCATTTTTGGGGATAGTTTGTGAAATTAATATATATGGCAGATAGAAAGGTAGATTTTTTGGTCATTGGATCAGGTATTGCCGGATTGAGCTTTGCATTAAAAGCTTCTAAATTTGGTAAAGTGTTGATAGTCACCAAGTCCAATGAGGATGAGTCTAATACGAAATATGCGCAGGGGGGAGTGGCTGCCGTTGTGGATAAGTCTGATAGCTTCGAAAAGCATATCATTGATACTCAGATAGCTGGGGATGGATTATGTGATGTGGAAATTGTGGAAAACGTCGTTAGGGAAGCACCGGACCGTATTGCTGAACTTATTTCCTACGGAACCTCATTTGACAAGGAAGAATCCGGGGTATATGACCTGGCTAAAGAGGGCGGGCATTCAGCTCACCGTATTCTTCATTATAAGGATATAACAGGTTACGAAATAGAAAGAGCGCTGTTGGAACAGGCCCATAGCGATCCCAATATTGAAATAGTAACACATTATTTTGCCATTGATCTGATTACCCAACATCATATGGGGGAATATGTCGATAAAAATAGGGAAGATATTACCTGTTATGGTATCTATGCTTTCAATACTTCATCGCACCTCGTGGACAAAATTTTAAGTAGGGTGACTGTCATGGCTTCCGGTGGAGCTGGCCATGTGTACTCGAGTACAACGAACCCGACTATTGCTACCGGTGATGGTATAGCCATGGTTTACCGGGCCAAGGGCAAGGTGCGTAATATGGAATTTATGCAGTTTCATCCCACTTCATTATATAATCCTAAAGATTCTCCGGCATTTTTGGTGTCTGAAGCCGTTCGCGGTTTCGGAGGAATTCTTAGACGTGTGAATGGAGAGTCTTTTATGGAGGAATATGATGAGCGAGCATCATTGGCTCCCAGGGATATTGTCGCACGGGCCATAGATGCCGAGATGAAAAAATCGGGTATAGATTATGTGTATTTGGATATTACCCATAGGGATAAGGAGGATATCATTAAGCATTTTCCAAATATTTATGAGAAGTGTCTCTCCATAGGATTGGATATGGCGACAGACTTTATACCGGTCACTCCGGCAGCACATTATCTATGCGGGGGAATTTATGTGGATGATTTCGGAAGAAGCAGTATACGCAACCTGTACGCTTGTGGTGAGTGTTCGTCAACCGGACTACATGGGGCAAATCGTTTAGCTTCGAATTCTTTGCTGGAAGCCCTTGTATATGCTCATCGCATCTTTTTGGATGGGACCAAAGCGATCGAGTCCATACATTACGTTACTGATGTTCCGGATTGGGATGACTCGAAAACTTCACTTTCTAATGAGGATATTTTGGTTAGTCATAACCTGCGTGAATGTCAGAAAATTATGAGTGACTATGTAGGTATTGTCCGATCAGATTTTAGATTGGAACGAGCCCTAAAGCGTCTACATTTATTATATGAGGAAACGGAGGATTTTTATCGTAACACAAGGCTCTCTGTGAAGCTTTGTGAGCTGCGTAATGTGATCCAGGTAGCTTATATTGTAACCAAGTCGGCTATGTTGAGGAAAGAGAGTAGGGGCCTGCATTATACGACGGATTATCCACAGCACTCAACTGTATTACAAGACACTATATTTTAGGAGCTATGGCACTTATTTTACCTGTTCTGGACAAGTCTCCACTGATCGCGGAAGAATGCTTTTTAGCACCCAATTCGACGATTGTTGGCGATGTGGAGATTGGGCACCATTGTTCGGTTTGGTTCAATGCAGTGATCCGCGGAGACGTTAATTATATTCGTATAGGTCATTATACAAATATCCAGGATGGCGCTGTTATTCACTGTACCTATCAAAAGTGCGGGACTACCATTGGTAGTTACGTGAATATTGGGCATCAGGCAATGGTGCACGGATGTATCGTGGAAGATTATGTGTTGATCGGGATGGGAGCTATCGTAATGGATAATGCTGTAGTAGAATCCAATGTAATTATCGCGGCTGGCGCTGTTGTTTTGGAGAATACGCGTTGTGAGTCCGGTTTTTTATATGCCGGCGTTCCGGCTAAAAAGATAAAAGCGCTGACTGAGGAGCAGAAAGCGCTTTTGCAGCAATTGCCGCACAACTACGTATTATATAGTTCCTGGTTTTAGCTTAAACGTATTAGCAAATACATTTTTTGTCTTTTCTTTAGCAGTGACCTTGACTTTATTCCTTTTTGAGCGCACTTATTGAAAAGCTATCTTTTTGTTCCCAGTTTGCACGTATCGTGAAAACCTTGTTTAAATACACAACGGGTTCTGGAAAAGTCTTCTTTTCAACATCTCCGGTATCCCATATGCCGTTGTCATTGTCATCCCGAATGACACGTATGGTATATTTTCCCCCCGGAAATTGTTTATAAGCTACAGAAGCATTATTGCTGGTAATTTTATCAATTCTATATATTTTATCTTTTTTCTCATTGATCAGTTCGACCAGGTAGGTTGTGTTGCTATCCAGATCGGTGAAATCAAATGTTAGATCCCCATAGTTTTCGCTATCGTCGTATGTCAGATCGAATTTTTTCTCTTTATTTTGTTCCCCGAAATATCCTGTTATGGCACCTTCGGTAAATTCTATTTGATATTTTTTATCCTTTTTCCAATTATAACGGATGTGGTAAATATTGGCATCATTTGTATCCACTGCCAATTGATAATTTGTTCTTACAAGCGAGTCTTCTTTGAATTTTAACTTTGCCTTGTCTATATTTTTTATTGGTGTAAAGGCTGATACCTGAAGGTGATTGATTCTGTCCACTTTTCCATTATTTGGTGTAAATTGAGGGTCAATTACCTGTTCGATTTTTACATTTCCCTTTCTGACGAGAATGGTATCCAACGGTTTTTCATTTTCCGTTAGAACGAGTTTTAAAGAGTCTATTTTCAGGTTTGGCAGAAATAAAGTTGCGGAATCAGAACTCTTCGAGAACCGTACTATTTTATCCTTGTTGTTGACTTCGTCATTCAGAATATGGAGTTTGGGTTTGTCCACTCTTCTATTGAAAATGAGGAGTACACTACCATTTTTTTCAAACTTCTTTTCCTGGGTACGGAATTTCTTTGGAATTGCTTTAAATATTTCGAGATTGATATTGGTAAGATCTTGCCCCAATACGATGGAATCTTTTAGAAAACCTATTTCTTCATCAGGTGCATTATAGATCCGGTCATTGTTCTTTTCCTGGAGTGCATAGATACGATATGTCCCTTCCCGGAGATTATTAAGTTTATAATTTCCGGCAGTATCCGTTGTTGTAAAAATATTCGCTTTCTTTTTTCCGAAAATTGAATCTTGACTGATGGGGATTAGAAGAACTTTAACCTCTTTCAGGACTTCTTTTGTGATTGCGCTCTTTACATTGCCCGATATGCTGAGTGAGTCAATTTTATCGCCCGTTGCAAATACATAAGCATAATTTACCAATGCATTTCCTGCATTATAATCGACAAGACCTTTACCAAAATAAATGCTATAGGTTGTATTTTTTTCCAGGGAATCGGGTAAAGTGATTTCCAGATTTTTTTTCTTGACTTTGAATTGGGGAGCAGTCCCCATATCGGGTGTGACACTAAATTCCTTTTGTTGATTGGCCAACTTGACATACTCATCAAATGTAATGAGTATTTTTTTCTCCGTAAAACTCTTCGAAAAGTTCGTAGGACTTTCCTGTAGTATTTTTGGTGGAATAGAATCTTTGGGCCCTCCTGTCGGCTGTTGTATGCTCGCACATTGTATTGACAAGCCAATGAGCATTATAAACATGCTTAAAATAAGTAATCTCGTTTTTAAGCTACTTTTTAGCCGTTCTGAACTACTTTTATTATTTTTTAAAGAAGTTGTCATAAAAAATAGAATATTGTCTTAAATCGCTTATTTTAAGCTTGTTTATTTTTATTTATAATAATCTGATAATCAGTTAATTAACTCATGTGTACCATCAAAACGCTGATATCTGACGGTGATACGCCTGAAATTCGGGAAGCCTGCCCTAATGTTCTCGGTTTTACTTTCGCTAATTTCTGCCTGGCTTCTATGGACAGTGAAGTTAACAAACTATAATCGAAATCAGGATTTATTTCTCTATCTTCCATCTTCTTCATGCGATTGACGATTTCGATTTCCTTTTCGAAATAGCTTTCGTATTTGAGATTAATTTCAGCCTGCTCTATGGTTTCTTTATCAAATTGGGAAACGTATTGAGCGAAGCCTTCGTCCCCTTTGACGATGTCCTGTATATTAACCTGCGGTCTGGCAAGAACGTTACTTAAACGTGTTTTCTGTGGAAGCGCACTTGAACCAACCTCGGCCATTACAGTATTCATCTTTTCGAGATCTGTCGAATTCTGCTTGAGGTATTCAATGATGTTATTCGAGTTTTCTATTTTATCCTGCACTTTCCTTAGTCTTTCCTCACTGACCAACCCTAGTTTGTAAGCTAAAGGCGTAAGGCGGATATCGGCATTATCCTGACGTAATAACAGCCTGTGTTCTGCTCTTGAAGTGAACATACGGTAGGGTTCTTCGGTTCCTTTTGTGACGAGGTCATCCACCAGTACCCCGATATAGGACTCAGATCTTTTTAGAATAAGTTCTTTATCGTCATTGACACGTTGATGTGCATTTATACCAGCAAGGAAACCTTGTGCTGCTGCTTCTTCGTACCCTGTGGTTCCATTGATCTGTCCGGCGAAGAAGAGATGTTTTACCAATTGAGTTTCCAATGTTAGGTCAAGCTGCATTGGCGGAAAGTAATCGTATTCTATTGCATATCCCGGGCGGTACATCTTTGCATTTTCAAAACCCGGGATGAGTTGAAGTGCTTTTAGCTGTACATCTTCGGGAAGAGAGGTAGAGAAACCATTTACATATATTTCCACTGTTTTGAATCCTTCCGGTTCCACAAAAATCTGATGTCGCTCACGTTCTGCAAAACGGTTGATCTTGTCTTCTATGGAAGGACAATAGCGTGGTCCCAATCCTTTGATCCGTCCAGTAAACATGGGTGATTTTTCAAATCCGGTGCGGAGCATTTCGTGTACCTTTTCATTAGTATATGTAATCCAGCAACAGCGTTGTTCGGTAGGCATCTCTACATTTGTATAAGAGAATCGTCCCTTCTTTTCATCGCCCCACTGTTCTTCCATGAGCGCATAGTTTAGACTGCGACCATCAATTCTCGGTGGAGTACCGGTTTTCATTCTGCCCGATTCGAAGCCCAGTGAAACGAGCTGTTCGGTTAGTCCTGTAGCCGCCTTCTCTCCTGTCCTGCCGCCGCCAAATTTTTTATCACCAATGTGTATCACCCCGTTTAAGAATGTTCCATTTGTTAAGACAACAGTATCCGATTCAATTTCTATTCCCATAGAAGTGATTACTCCGCATGCTTTTCCGTTTTTAACAATGACCTCTTTTACGGTGTCTTGCCACATGTCCAGGTTAGGTAAAGATTCCAATTGTAATCTCCACTCCTCTGCAAATCGCATCCGGTCATTTTGTGTACGTGGACTCCACATTGCTGGGCCTTTTGAAAGATTAAGCATGCGGAATTGAATCGTTGATTTATCTGCAATGATCCCGGTGTATCCACCCATAGCATCTATCTCTCTTACGATTTGTCCTTTGGCTACCCCACCTATAGCTGGGTTGCAACTCATCTGAGCTATCACACCCATATTCATTGTAATAAGTAATGTGGAAGAACCCAGGTTGGCTGCTGCTGCTGCTGCTTCACATCCGGCATGTCCGGCACCTACTACAATTACATTATATTTTTTAAACATTTTTATTTCCTTGTTCCACGTGAAACGTGGCTTTTTATTTATCTACAAATTTACTCTTTTCTTTACGTTCCACGTGAAACCTAATGGAAAATTTTACATAAAATCGGCAAGATATAACCACCGCTCGGACTTTTGATCTATTTGTTCTTGCATCGTTTTTATCTCTTCTGCGACTATTGAAAGCTTGGTATGATCTGTCAGTTGGTTTAGTTCTTCAGTCTTGGCTTTCACCTGTAGTTCGAGGTTTTGTATTTCTGTTTCGAGTTTGTTGTATTCGAGTTGCTCCTTATAAGAAAGCTTTTTCTTTTCCTCTTTAATCTGAGGCTTGGCTATTTCCTGAACATTCTTTTTTTGCTTTTCCTTTTCTAACTTTTGAAGTTCGTCTTGTTCTATTTTAAAGTCGGCATAGTTTCCGTTATAGATACGGATCTTGCCTGTTCCTTCAAATATAAAAAGTTGGTCAGTCAACTTATCCAATAGATATCTATCGTGAGATACCAATATCAGTACGCCTCTGTAGTTGTCGAGAAACTCTTCAAGTACATTTAGGGTATCGATGTCCAAATCATTGGAAGGTTCATCCAGTATAAGAAAATTTGGATTCTTCATCAATACCCGCATCAGCTGGAGACGTTTTCGCTCTCCGCCGCTCAGTTTGTTGACAAAGCCAAACTGCTTCTCCGGAGGAAACAAAAAGTGCGTGAGTAATTGAGATGCCGTAATTACCTCTCCGTTTGCCATCTCAATATAGTCCGCAATATTTTTCACAACATCAAGTACGCGGTCATTTTCGTTTACTTCGAGTCCCCCTTGTTTATAGTATCCGTATACGGTGGTCTCTCCTACTGCTATGGTTCCGGCATCCGGGGTTTCTTCTTTTGTGATAAGATTTAGAAAGGTCGATTTACCCGTGCCATTCTTTCCTGCTAGACCTATGCGGTCTCCTTTTTTGAATGTGTAAGAAAAATCCGTAATGATTTCTTTTGGTCCATAATGTTTAGAGATCTTTTCCAACTCAAGAATTTTAGTTCCCTGTCTACTTACTTTTACACTAAGCTGAACAGAGTCGTTTCCCTTGATTGATTTTGATTTTTCCTCAAGATCGTAAAACGCTTCGATACGGGATTTCGATTTGGTACCCCGAGCCTGGGGCTGGCGCCGCATCCATTCCAACTCTTTACGTAGTAGATTTCTGCTCTTTTCAACCATGACTGCATCTATAGTTTCGCGATCTGACTTCTTCTCCAAAAAATAGGAATAGTTACCTTTATATATATATAGATTGCCCCTATCCAGTTCCCGGATTTCCGTACAGATATTATCGAGAAAGTAGCGGTCGTGTGTGACCAAAAGTACAGTTTTATTTCCTGTTGTGAGCAGCTTCTCTAACCATTCAATGGTCTCTATATCCAGGTGGTTGGTTGGTTCATCGAGGATATATACATCCGGCTCATCGATCAAAAGCTTGGCTAGTGCCAGTCTTTTGCGCTGCCCTCCGGAGAGACTTTTTATATCCTGTTGAAAGTCCATAATGTTTAGGCGATTTAAAATCGTCTTTATATTATGCTCATATTCCCAGGCATTCAGTGAACTTATTTTTTCCGTAAGGTCTTCTAATTTTTTTTGATCGATATCACTGCTTTCAAGAAGTTCTTCATATTCCCTGATTAGACGTTGCTGATCGTTGTCCGCACTATATATAAAATCATTGATTGATTTTAATCCTGTGAAATCAGGATCTTGTTCGAGAAAACCTATTTTTATACCTTTTTCTTTGACAACTTTTCCTGCTGTTGGCAAGGTACGGTCTGCTAAAATAGAAAGCAATGTTGATTTGCCCGTACCATTTATTCCGACCAAAGCCACCCGCTCTCCTTTTTGAAGTCCGAAGTGTAAATCTCTAAAAAGCCACCTATCGTGGAAGGAATGGCTTACTTGTTCTGTAGCTAAAATACTCACGTTATATCACCCAAAAATTAATTTTAGTCATTTTAATACAATAAAATTTCCTTCAAGAATTCATTACCCTTGATAGTTTTTAATGTTCTGAAAATCAAATAGTTGTGTTGTTTCTTTTTGATTTTCAATTATTTATATAGTGAATCAATAATCTGTTTTGATTGCTGACTAATTAAATCTTTTGGGTGGCTTTCTATATGATGTTAACCGGTGCATGAGGCGTAAATTGTCGCCGTGTAGCATGGTCTCAGTAACAAGTTGATTTAGAATGCACGCAAAAATAAAGAAATAGTTTCTTATTCGATGCGAAAAAAGCGTCGTTGTGTGATAAATCGGCAATAATGATATTACCTTGATAAATTTAATTCAATGCATAATCCGCAATCAGATTGAAACGTGGTATTTCAACCTGAAAACTGCTATTATCCAAAGAACGGATCATGTTGTAATGGCCTTCCATGAAACCAAATTCACTGTTAAGATTACATCCCGAAGTATATTGATGTATCTGGCCCGGTTCGATGACGGGCTGCTCGCCTACAACACCTTCACCTGATACTTCCCTATAGTCGCCTTTTGCATCAAAAATTCTCCAGTAACGACTTATCAATTGTACCGTGTAATCGCTCAGATTTTCTATGCTGATGTGATAAGCAAACATAAAATGTTCACGGTCGGGATTAGAATACTCCGATTGATAGATGGTTTCAACCGAGATTTTTACGCCTTCTGTAATTTGTGTGATCATTTGGATGATGTTTATTGTTGCAACAAATACTTATGCTAAAATACTAATAATGAGTTTAAAATTTGCAAACTTAATCATTTTTAAAGGTTAAATTATGCTAAGTTTAAAATTACTACAATCAAATGATCGTTAATTAGTAGGTTTGTATATGGCAAATGGTATATTATATTTAATTCCCGTTCCTCTGAGCGATGATGCTGCATTCCAGTCTTTTACTCCCTATTTGGTCGAAACAATCAATGCATTGGACGAATATATCGTGGAAAATGAAAAGACTGCAAGAAAGTTTCTAAAGCTGGCTGGTTTAAAAATACCCCAAAGCGAATTGAAAATACATGATTATGGGAAGCATGCGCGGGACAAAGGAAATATCAACGATTTTTTTGAGGGCTTGAAGCAAGGTAAAAATGTCGGCTTAATGTCGGAGGCCGGCTGTCCGGGCGTAGCCGATCCCGGCGCTTCTGTTGTTGCCCGTGCTCATCAGCTCGGGATAAAAGTGGTGCCATTGGTTGGTCCCAGCTCGATCCTATTGGCACTTATGGCTTCAGGATTTAGTGGACAGAAGTTTGCTTTTCAAGGTTATTTACCTATTGATAAAAATGAACGCACGAAGAAGATCAAAGATCTTGAACTGCAATCCATGCGGGAAAAGCAAACCCAGATTTTTATTGAAACACCTTTCCGAAACAATCACCTGCTCGAGGATCTTCTGAAAACCTGTAAAGCGAATACCCAGCTCTGTGTAGCCTGTAATGTGACCTCTGCTGATGAATCTATACGGAGCCTGACCATTGCGGAATGGAAAAAACAGAAAGTGGATTATCATAAAAAGCCAACCATATTTTTATTATATGTCTGACTTTTTTTGTGGTGTTCTCCCCTACCCTGCTTAATTGTGATAACAGTTTTAATATGAAATCTGTATTTAAACCCGTTTAATTGAGGAAATGGATAATGAGTGAGTACTTACATTTAATGTTTTTGCTATTGAAATGGTAAATGCATATTGGAACATAGCAAATTGTTGAGTAGATTTAGAAATGGTGACATATTTATTTTACAGAAATATAATACAATGAAATTTAGTGTATTAAGTTATTTTATATTGTTTTTTTCATTAGTTGTGGGGTTAAAATCCGCTTATGCACAGCAAACTACTTATGTTATTGTGCACGGAGCATGGGGTGGCGCCTGGCAATTTAAAAAGACAGCAAATGAATTAGAGAAAGAAGGGCATAGAATATATCGTCCTACACTAACCGGTTTGGGAGAACGTTATCATTTAGCGGACACTTCTATTCGTTTACAGACTCATATCAACGATGTGATCAATACGATATTATTTGAAGATCTTACGGATATTGTATTGGTTGGACATAGCTATGGAGGCATGATCATAACGGGTGTAGCAGACAGTCTTCCGGACCGGATAAAAAAGTTGGTATATTTAGATGCTATCCTTCCGGATAATCAGGAGTCCGTTCTGAGTTTGATGGTAAAGCCTGATGGGGACAATGGTCTTTTAAAATTTGAGAAGGACGGTTTTATTATTCCATTTTGGGTAAAGGATGAACGCAAGTTTCCGCGGGATGTCCCCCACCCTTTGAAAACGATGACTGATAAAATCAGTTTAAGAAACTCAGAAAGGGAGAGAATTCCCGCTACTTATATCTTGACCTACGAAGAAGGTAAGACAATGGAAAAAGATGACTTCTATCCATTTTACGCAAAAGCTAAGCAACGTCATTTTAAAACCGTTGAATTGATCGGAGATCATAATCCGCAAATAAAAAAGCTGAAAGAATTAGTAGATTTGTTATTACAGGAAAAATAAATAAGAGCAAGATATTTCAATGACGCAAGAAGAATTAGTAAATGAATTAAGTAAACCCGAAATATTCTATCCGGCTTTAGGTCTAATCGTTATACGCACCATTATTTGGTTATTATTTGCGAATACGATTCGCAAAACTTTAAACTTGGTCGCGGTGGAAAATAGATTGATGACACCCAATCAATCTTGGTTGGTGGCGATTCCATTAGTCAATATTTATTGGAATTTTCAGGTCGCTTCCCGCCTGAGAGATTCCCTCATCAATGAGTTCTATGATCGTAAGATAGCTGTAGAGGAAAACCCAACTTATCGGAAAGGATCATTATATGCATGGGTTTATTTGGCTGCAAATATCCCCTTGCCGATTTCTATTCTAGGTGTTTTGGGTATTATGCACTTTGTCACATTGGCCAACTATTGGTTCAACATCAGTGCAAACCGTAGAATTTTAGAAGAACACGATAAATTTAGAGAAAAGGAGGTGATTATAAACGATGAAAATTAAAGCAGTTATTCAATACCTGGAGCAGCTGGCTCCATTGGATTTGCAGGAATCTTACGATAATGCCGGACTTATTGTCGGCAATGCAGATCAAGAGATTACCAAAGTATTAATTTCGTTGGATTGTACGGAGGAAGTTGTACAGGAAGCGGTCGACAAGGGCTGTAACTTAGTTATTTCACATCATCCCATTGTTTTCAAAGGATTAAAAAAGTTCAACGGAAAGAACTATGTGGAACGTACAGTCATAAAAGCTATAGAAAACAAAATTGCCCTGTATGCAATACATACCAATCTGGACAATGTTACCGGCGGAGTCAATTCAAAAATAGCGGATAAGCTTGGATTGGTTAATCAGGCGATACTGGAATCGAAACCCAATGTGCTGCGCAAGATGGTTGTATTTGTGCCAAGGAGTCATGTAGAAGAAGTCAGGACAGCCCTATTTGATGCCGGAGCGGGCCAGATCGGTAGGCATTATGACCAATGCAGTTTTAATACGGCTGGTTATGGAAGTTTCAGGCCCTTGGCTGGATCAGCACCTACTATCGGCGAAATAGGAACACAGGAGCGTGTCGAGGAAACGCGTATTGAAGTGATCTATACACGTTCAATTGAAAGAAAACTTCTTCTGTCACTTTATGAAGCACACCCCTACGAAGAGGTTGCGTATGATCTTTTTGATTTGCAGAATACAGCCACAGAAATTGGAGCCGGAATGATCGGTAATTTATCGGAGCCTATGGATGAACAGGATTTTTTGGCTTATCTGAAGGCGAATCTCAAACTAAATGTTATTCGTCATACGGCGCTTTTAGGCAAAAAGGTAAGCAGGGTTGCTGTTTGCGGTGGTGCTGGCGGTTTCTTATTAGGGGCGGCAAAGCGCTCTGGAGCTGATTTTTTTGTAACGGCTGATTATAAATACCATGAATTTTTTGATGCGGAGGGTGAAATTGTCATTGCGGATACGGGACATTTTGAGAGCGAACAATTTACGCAAGAATTATTGTACGACATTATTACGAAAAAATTTCCTAACTTTGCAACCTTAACAACAGAAATAGATACAAATCCTATAAAATACTACAGTTGATGGAACAAACCGTAGAACAAAAATTGAAAGCACTATGGCTTTTGCAAGCCATACATACTAAAATAGACAAAATTCGCCAGGTTCGTGGTGAGTTGCCTATGGAAGTTGCAGATCTTGAAGATGAGATTGCGGGTTTAGAAACTCGTATTGAGAAGATCAGAACAGACTTAGACGATTTAGAAGATTCGATCGTTAAGCGTAAAAACATGATTAAGGATGCCCAAGCTGCCATCAAAAAATATGAGTCGCAGTTAAATGAGGTAAAAAACAATCGTGAATACGACGCTATTTCGAAAGAAATTGAAATCCAGGGTCTTGAGATTCAGGTTTGTGAAAAAAGAATCAAAGAAGCAGAATTCGAGATTCGTAACAAAACAGAAAACTACGATGCAACTGTAGGTAACCTGGAATACAGCAAAAACGAACTTGAGGGTAAAAAGAAAGAATTGGAAACAATTACTTCAGAAACTCAAAAGGAAGAAGATGCTTTATTGGCTAAAGCTGCAGAAGCGGAAGCGAATATTGAAGAACGTTTGGTAAAAGTTTACTACCGTTTACGTAATTCTTTCAAAAATGGTTTGG
Organism: Sphingobacterium puteale; assembly: GCF_003627955.1. GTDB lineage: Bacteria > Bacteroidota > Bacteroidia > Sphingobacteriales > Sphingobacteriaceae > Sphingobacterium > Sphingobacterium puteale. The sequence goes on from NZ_RBWS01000012.1 coordinate 154,583, forward strand.
CGGTCGTTTCTATCGATCGTGATAGCTGTTCAGGATGTCACAATAAAATCCCTGCTCAGATGCAATCTGAGATTCGTCAACGTAAAAAAATCATTATCTGCGAACATTGCGGTCGCGTTTTGGTCGACGAAGGTATCGTATTGGAAATTGAGCAAGAATACGGTTTTTAATCGTTAATAAAAGGATAAAGCCCTGCCCATAAAGCAGGGCTTTTTTTTTACAGTATTTTTTATGCAACTTTGTTGATATACGAAGTTATTTATTGGACAAAATAGTAGCTTTGTATGGTAAGTTTTAACCTTTATATTTTTATGAATAAAACTCCTTTTAAGTTTATTGTGTCATTTTTGATTGGTACTTCATTTCTACAGGTAAAAGCCCAGGAAACTTTATTACTCCGAAATCCAAGTATCAGCGCCAGTAATATTGCTTTTGTGTACGGTGGAGATATCTGGATAGCAGACAAAAATGGTGCTAATCCGAGACGTCTGACAACAAATCCGGGTGTCGAACAAAACCCGATGTTCTCTCCTGATGGAAAGAAAGTGGCTTTTACGGGCAATTATGACGGTAACACAGATGTTTATGTTCTTCCTATTGAAGGAGGGGAACCGCAACGCATTACTTATCATCCTTCTTCGGATGTATTACGTGGCTGGCTGAATAATGATGAAGTTTATTATACGACATCCCGTGATTTTACCTATGCACTAAGCCCACGATTATACAGTTCTAATATTCAGCGGCTTGGTATGGATAAGGCTTTACTGATGCCTGAAGCAACACAGGGTAGCCCCTCCGTGGATGGACGCTATTGGGCCTATATCAAAAATACCGATCCGACAGAGCGGGATCGCGTGGCTTTCAAGCGCTATAGAGGCGGTGGTACACCTACTATCTGGATTTTTGATACAAAAACCAAGGAAATAGAAGCAATTCCCCAGGTAAAAAGTAACGATGTTAAGCCCCTTTGGTTAGGTAATAAGGTTTATTTCCTGTCGGATCGCGATAAAATAGTCAACATCTTCAGTTACGATACCAAGTCGAAGAAAGTCGAAAAGCTAACTGATTTCAAGGATTACGATGTGCGCTCATTAAATGGAAACGGCAATGAACTGATTTTTGAATACGCAGGTGTATTGAATACATTAAACTTAACAAATAATAAGGTAACCGCCCTGCACATTCGTGTAAATACGGATGCCATGTTTAAGCGCCCTTTCTATAAAAATATCAAGGACGACATTCGTTATGCGGCCCTGTCTCCCACAGGGCAACGTGCCCTTTTTGAAGCCCGTGGAGAAATCTTTACTGTTCCCAAGGAGAAAGGTGAAGCACGCAATTTATCGAATTCTCCGGGTTCACACGAACGTTTTCCGGATTGGTCACCCAATGGAAAATGGGTTTCTTATATTTCGGATAAGAACGGTTCTTACCAGTTAGTTTTAGTGGATCAGTTTGGAAAGGACCAGCCGTTATATTTCAATCTGGGCGAAACCAATTTTTATTTTGAACCTACCTGGTCTCCAGATTCGAAAAAGTTGTTTTATAACGATGCTCACCTCAATCTGTACTACATTGATATAACATCTAAAGCCATCGTGAAGGTCGCGGATGATAAACTGAGTGGCCAAACCGGCAGAGTTTCGAATCATTTTCAACCGAGCTGGTCTCCGGATTCCAAATGGATTTCATTTACTCGTACCTTAGAAAACGGCGTACCGGCAGTCTTTATGTACAATCTGGATACCAAGAAAACGCAGCAGATTACAGATGGCATGAGTTCTGTTCGCAGCACTGCTTTTTCACAGGACGGGAAATATCTTTTCTTCACGGCAAGTACCAATACGGGATTGACCAATTCTGGTCTGCATATGTCGGCTACACAACGTAATGTTGATTATGCCGTATATGCCTTTATTTTGTCAAGTAAAACCCCTTCGTTCTTTAAGAATGAAAGTGACGAAGAGCAGATCCGTGAAGATAAAGCGGACAAACCGACGGATAAAGAAAGCAACAAAACAGCTCGCGTAAAAGAAAACGATAAAAAAGCACCGAAAAAGGATAAAAAGGAAGAAACTCCGGCCAGTAAGCCTGAAGACAAAAAAATTCAGGTCGATTTTGACGGTATTGAGAGTCGCATTGTCGCTTTACCTTTGCCGGTAGGTACTTATTGGAATCTGAACGGACTGGTTCCAAACCAGTTGACGTATCAGCGCGGAGGTACCATCGGAGCCTATGATTTCAAAGATCTGGAAAATAAAACATTGGTGGAGAATGCCCGTAGTTTTGTGATCAGTGCCGATGGGAAGAAGATGTTATATCAGACAGCTAACGGTTATAATATTGTGACTGCCGGACAGAAAGTAGCCTCCCCGACAGCAGGAGTTATCAAATTGGATGGTATTCAACAGTTGGTGGATCCTGTCGCAGAATGGAAACAGATCTTCAATGAAGTCTGGGCAATGCAGAAAGACTATTTCTATGTGGAGAATATGCATGGAGCAGACTGGAAAGCCATGAAAGCAAAATATGAGAAGTTTCTCCCTTTTGTTAGCCATCGTTCAGATTTGGGTTATTTATTGAATGAAATGATGGGTGAAATGGTTGTTGGACACAATTATATTTATCCGGGTGACCAGCCTTCTACCCCATCTGTGTCGGTGGGCGTATTAGGAGCCGACTATACGATCAAAAATGGCTATTACCAGATCGCGAAGGTATTTACACGCCTGGAATGGAATCCTTCCTTTAAGGCACCGTTGGCGGAACCGGGATTGAATATCAAAGAGGGCGATTACATTGTCGCTGTAAATGGTATTGAATTAACGGAAGACAAGGATATCTATAGTTTATTTGATAATACTGTAGACAGACAGGTGACGTTAAAAATTAATTCTAAACCATCGCTGGTTGGCGCGCGCGAAGTCATTGTGAAACCGATTTCTTTTGCAGACGAAATGAGTTTGCGCAGTATGGAGTGGGTGGAACGTAACCGCAAGAAAGTGGATCAGCTAAGCAATGGACAAATAGCTTACGTATACATGCCAAATACCGGTCCGGAGGGATACACCTACTTCAACCGTTATTACTTCTCCCAGATGGATAAAAAGGCCCTTCTGATGGATGAAAGAAACAATGGTGGTGGCTGGGTAGCCGACTATGTCATTGATTTACTATCCCGTGAATTAATTGCTGGGTGGGGGATCCGTGATGGTAGAGGGTTTACCACTCCTGGCAATGGTATTTACGGACCAAAAGCAATGATTATTAATGAGAATGCGGGTTCGGGAGGTGATATGATGCCATATATGTTCCGTTTCAAAGGTTTAGGTAAGCTGGTTGGCCGCACTACAATGGGTATTTTGGTCGGTATCAGCGGATATCCACCGTTGTTGGATGGTGGCCGCATTACCTCGCCAAACTTTGGGGTATACGACCTGAAAGGTAACTGGATTATAGAAAATGAAGGTGTTGCTCCAGATATCTTTGTGGAGCAATTGCCGAAGGATCTCTTAGAAGGACGTGATCCACAACTGGAAAGAACGGTGAAGATTTTATTGGAAGAAATGAAAACCTATCCTTACAAAAATCTACAAAAACCGGCAGATCCGATACGGGTAAATTAATAGATCAATATCGATAATGCATAAAAAAGGTTCCGGGAATTATTTCGGAACCTTTTTTATATACCATCTCAGCGCTTTTTACTAGATTTTGATAATTATTTCTATAGTTTCAAACAGATCCGGAGCATTTCATAATAACGTTTTTTCTACTGATCCGGTCTGGGATGTCTTATTGAATTGCCGCGAAATTTATAAAGTAGCATGCTTTTATTGTTATCTTTAAAACATATTTAAAATTTTATGTATCCCGAGCAAACTACTTCCCCATTTCAATCCTTATTGCGTCTGGTCCTGTTGGTCATCGGATTTACCTTTCTCTCACAGGTCATCGGTATCCTTATGCTCTTTTTCTATTACAAATTTACAGGACAAGTATTTTCATTGGCGACCCTCATGCAAGGTTCCGCAAATGAAATGCGTTTTTTGTTGTTGATGAGTAGTCTGGGGTCCTTTGTTGTACCGGCATATCTGATGCATACACGTGAGGGGTACGGAATCACTTATTTTAAACAGGAATATACACCACAGGCAAAGCAGTTTGCTTATATCTTTTTTGCGATGCTTGCCTTTATGCCGCTGATGAGTTTGATCGGACATTGGAACGAATCGTTACAGCTGCCGGACAATATGAGATCCGTGCAGTTATGGATGGAGCGCAGTGAGCGAGAATCAGGAGATCTGATCAAAGGAATTATCGTTGAAACAAGTTTTTTCGGATTTCTGTTTAATCTTGTGGTTCTGGCGCTGATACCGGCCATAGGCGAAGAACTTTTATTCCGCGGTGTCCTCCAGAATATCGTCGGCCGGTGGATTTCCAATCCTCATGTTATTATTTGGATTGTTGCAATCGTCTTCAGTGCAATACACCTGCAGTTTTTTGGTTTTATACCACGGATGCTGCTGGGGGCATTTTTCGGTTACCTCTATGTCTGGAGCAAAAATATTCTGTTGCCTATTTTTGGTCATTTTGTCAATAACGCCGGAGCGACAGTGATGTCTTTTTATTATACAAGAAATGGTAAAAGTTATGAAGAGATCAATGCATTCGAGCTGCAATCTTGGTGGATATATGTTGTAGGCTTCATTTTTACTGCTATTTTTGTATTCTTATTTTATCTGTCAACACAAAAAGGAAACCATGGAGAACGATTGGAGGAAAATTAAAACATATACAAATGCTATTCAGGCTGAAATAGTAAAACAGATGCTGGAAGAGAATGGTATCCCAACGGTGGTATTAAATAAACAGGATTCTTCCTATCTGTTTGGAAAAATAGAACTATATGTTAGTGAAAACTCGGTTGATACTGCCGAAAGATTGATTGAAGAAGCTGAGGGGGAGAATTAAAATGAAAACAAGAGCGATAACAGGTGCTATTTTTGTAGCTGTCATGGTGGCATCCACTTTATTCGGGCCATATCTATACAGTATCTTTTTCACACTGTTAAGTGCATGGTGTCTGTATGAGTTTTATGGTATTGTGTCTTCTGAAGATCGAGCGCCCAACAAGACTTTGGGGATCATTTTGGCGGTGACAGGATTTGCTATAGGCGCTATGGTGGCAATGGACCTTTTGGAACCTAAATTTCTATGGCTCATTACACCATTGGTCGGCCTGACCTATATCATTTCACTTTTTCAAAAGCGAAGTTTTCCCTTTAATGATATCGCCTATACTTTTTTGGGTATCTGTTATGTCACATTTCCTTTCTTTCTTTTTGCTAAACTGGGATTTATCAATGGGGTATATAATCATTATATTCCCCTTGGGTTTTTAATATTGCTCTGGACCAATGATACGGGGGCATATCTTGCCGGAAGGAGTTTTGGTAAACATAAATTGTTTGAGCGTATCTCTCCAAAAAAGACTTGGGAAGGTTTTTTTGGAGGTTTCATTTTGGCCATTGTTGTTGCTATAAATCTGGAAAAATATTTTGGAAGTTTGCCGTTGTGGCAATGGATTACTGTTGCCATGATTATCAGTATTATTGGAACATTGGGTGATCTGGTTGAATCTATGTTAAAGCGAAGCTTGCACGTCAAAGATTCGGGCAGTATTCTACCGGGACATGGAGGTTTCTTAGATCGTTTTGACGGCTTACTATTGGCAGCACCTATAGTTTATGTTTTCTTAATTTTAATCAGTTAATAGCATTATGAGTCACATTCAGAAATCTACCTTTGATTTTTTGACGGAATTAAAGGAAAATAATTCAAGGGAGTGGTTTGCGGAGAACCGCGAGAAATATGAGTCTGCATTAGCGGATGTACGGAGTTTTCTAACCGATTTAATAGCTGCGCTGAGTGAATTTGACCCCAAAATAAATACCTCCATTCAAGCCAATAAATGTCTGTTCCGTATCTATAGAGATACTCGTTTTTCAAATGATAAGACGCCTTATAAGACTTGGTTTGGGGCTGGGATATCTGTTGACGGAAGGAAGTTGCACGGTCCTGAATATTATATTCATATCGGTGCAGAAAATTCATTTATTGCCTGTGGTTATTGGCGGCCGGAGAAACCTCATCTGGAAGCGATAAGACAGGAAATTGACTATAGTGGTGAGCATTTGGCAAAAATTCTCAACGGAGCCTTGGATGATGGGAAAATAACGCTGTTCAAAGAAGATCTGCTTAAGCGTGCTCCTGCTGGTTATGGCGAGGACAATCCCCATATTGATTTTATCAAGCTAAAAAGCTTTGTTCTGGATCAGCCCCTGACCATTAAAGACCTGTCAAACAAAAATGCGCTGGATAATATTATCGCCTCTTATAAAAAGATGTTGCCGTTCAAGGAGTTTTTACAAGAGGCGATAGAAAGTGAGTAGTCTACTCTGGCAGGCTAATTTTGCCCATGCAAACCGCCGGAGAGTCTTTAATGTGTTCAACATTCGATCTTGTTCCAGCGAGGGTTTCATTGGCTAACAAAGCAAAGAGAACAGCTTCCTTGGCATCTGGGTCAATCCCCAGGCTTGCGAAGCTTTCTACTTTGCAGTCGGGCAGACTGGCTTTGATACCGTCGAAAAGCAAAGGGTTATGTAATCCTCCACCACTGATATATACCGAGACGTTCGGTAATCCGGCTGCTTGCCGGCGTATGCCGTTGATCATGGCCTGAGCCGAAAAGCGATTGAGTGTAGCCATGACATCCTCATCCGGAAGTGCTACTGTATCTGAACGTTTTTGAGCCTCTTTTAGGTAAGTTAGGTTGAACAGTTCCGGTCCTGTTGTTTTGGGAAAGGGCAAGGCTAAGAATTCTTCGGCCAGAAGCTGTTCCAACAAGTCCTTATTGACACTTCCTTTTTTTGCGGTCCCGGCGTCTCGATCCATCTCCAGGTCAAAATGTGCTTTCATATACTGGTTCATCATGGTATTTCCAGGTCCCAGATCCGTAGCGTAAGCCTCCAGTTGACTTTGATGACTCGGAATAAAGGTGAAATTCGAAATACCACCTATATTCAGTAAAAATCTGTTTTCAGTAGGATGAGAAAAAAGTAGGTAGTCGCCATAGGCTGCCAATGGCGCCCCTTCTCCCCCTGCGGCAATGTGTTTCTGCCTAAAATCTGACAGTGTAATTATGCCCGTATGCATGGCAATATGATCTCCATCACCGATCTGCAATGTGCTGTTAGGCCAATTAAGGTCTTTTGTCAATGACTGCGGTGCGTGGTAGACCGTTTGCCCATGACTGGCGATACAGTCTATTTCGGCAGCTGAAATACGCCAACTTTTGAGCGCTTGATTAATCAGATTTGCATGGGTGATACCTATGTATGCATTAAGGCCTGAAAGTAGCTGCTGGTCGATGGTTCTTTTTGCGAATATTTCGCGGACTTTGGTCCTAAAAATTTCCTCGTAGTCCATTGTGATAAACTTTTCCAAACTGATTTTGGTCGTCTTTCCGGCATTTTCAATACGGCATAATGCGATATCAAGGCCGTCTAATGAGGTTCCGGACATCAGACCAATAATAAAGCGCTCTTTTTTTAGGCCGATCTGATAAAGTTTTTCGATTTGAGGATTCATAGCTTAAAAATAAACACAAAAATGATATTCATTATAACATTTTTGACAATTGAAGATATTTTGTAACTTCACGGCATTAAAAATCAAAAAATTAGATACAATGAATTTTCCAGCAGAATTGAAATACACCAAAGATCACGAATGGATTCGTGTTGAAGGTGATGAAGCAGTTGTAGGGATTACCGATTTCGCTCAACGTGAATTGGGTGACATCGTTTTTGTTGACATTAACACTGTAGGTGAAGAAGTTGCCGCAAATGAAGTTTTCGGTACAATCGAAGCTGTAAAAACGGTTTCTGATCTGTTTTTACCTGTAGCAGCTACAATTTTATCGGTTAATGATGCAATTGATGCTTCTCCTGAATTGGTGAATTCTGATCCTTATGGTGAAGGCTGGATTGTTCGTATTAAATTGAATAATGCAGCTGATGTAGATGCATTGTTATCTGCGGATCAATACAAAGAAGAAATCAACGCTTAATATCTGCGTGACAAAAAAGGGACTTAATTTTAAAATTAAGCCCCTTTTTTGTTGCCATCTACTGGCATTTTATGACCGTCTTGATCTTTGCCTCGGGCATATCGACATCACTTGTCATCTCTGTTATTTTGGTCAGACAGCTCTGTTTATCCAACACATAGAATCCCTGAATACTACCCACCTGCTTTGCGTCCGATCCAAACATTTTTCCTTCCACATTTACTTTATATCCCTGCTCATTCACTTCGGCGAGTGTCATTTTATTTTCGATGAGTAGGCCTGATTCTTCCGATTCGGTTTTTGAACTCCATGATTCGCCGACAGCAATGGCTTGTTCAGGCAATACTGTGCTAATATTTTCAAACATACTTCGATCAAAAGGCAGATTGACCCCTTCTGGCAATTGTATATCGGAAGATTTTCCCAATTGATCTATTGAAAAGCTGATCTTACTATCTACTAGCTTGCCTACTGTAGCATGCATCTGTTTTGAAAATTCATTTGCTTCCGGATTTTTGGAATCATAGGTCATTTCCATAGCTTCTCCGCTCATTTTCATATTGATACCAGTGTATTTAAGCTCAAATAGAAAGGAGTTGTCTTTCTTGGCAGTGTTTGTAATATCAAACCCCATCGTCAAATCGGTTACAATTTTCTGTTCCCCGGTTTCGATGTCCATTGCCATGATCACATTTTGCGCTATTTTCTTTCCTTCGTCGGGATTTACCCGTAGGGTGTATTTTTTTTGTGCGGATACAGATAGGACTATAAATGCAAATAGAGCAGTCAAAGCCATTGTTTTTAGTGTTTTCATCTATTGGATTTTTTGTTGTTAATAACAGGACAAATAAATATATAAAAAAAACCCTTTTACTGATGTAAAAGGGTTTTTTTTATTTGCTTCGAAAAGTAACTGAATTACTTTTTGATATAAGATACTTCTTTCACGGCTTTGACCACTTTCTCTACACTCGGTAAAGCAGCTTCGATCAAGGTTGGTGCATAAGGAAGAGGTACGTCAGCACAGTTCACACGGATAACAGGAGCATCCAAATAATCAAACGCATTGCGTTGCACATTAAATGCCAAATCCGTAGAGATTGATGCCAAAGGCCAAGCTTCTTCTACGATAACCAGACGGTTTGTTTTCTTAACAGATTCGATAAGTGTAGGGTAATCAATTGGGCGCACAGAACGCAAATCGATCAATTCTACACTAATACCTTCTTTCTTCAATTCTTCAACAGCAGGAATTACAACACGAGGAAGCATTTTACCGAAAGAAACAACAGTAACATCAGTACCTTCCTGAATGATATTTGCTTTTCCGATTTCGAGGTAGTATTCTTCTTCAGGCACTTCACCTTTATCACCGTACATAACCTCGGATTCCATGAAAATAACTGGATCTGGGTCAATAATGGCAGATTTCAATAAACCTTTAGCTTCGTAAGGATTTGAAGGAACAACCACTTTTAAACCCGGTGTATTTGCAAACCAGTTTTCAAAGTTTTGAGAGTGTTGTGCTGCTAGCTGACCTGCATTTCCTGTCGGGCCACGGAATACTATAGGGATAGAAAATTGTCCACCGCTCATGGAGTGGATTTTTGCAGCAGCATTGATAACTTGGTCAATCGCAACAAGTGAAAAGTTAAATGTCATGAACTCAACGATCGGTTTTAGACCGTTCATTGCTGCACCAACAGCGATACCAGCAAAACCAAGTTCAGCAATAGGTGTATCAATGATACGTTTTGCACCGAATTCATCAAGCATACCTTGGCTTACTTTATAAGCACCGTTATACTCAGCAACTTCTTCACCTAATAAAAATATTTTGTCGTCTTTACGCATTTCTTCGTTCATTGCTTCACGAAGTGCTTCTCTGAATTGTATTTCTCTCATCAGTTGTAAAATAGTGTCAATTTTTAGATTACAAATCTACTATTTAAAATTGATATTTTGAAGATTTGACCAGCCTAATTGTATAGTTTTATGTCATTTTTTAATAAGTAAATGACTTTTGTATTAAATTTTGGAAAATAAGTCCGGCAGGAAATCCAATGTTTGTATAAGTGCTTTATTACTATTCATTATTGCCAGCGGAATGTTCCACGTGGCACGGTTTCTTTTTTCGACATAATTGGAGATACCACGAAGCTCGATCACCGGAAGATCCATTTTATCCGCCGCAAAGAAAACTGCAGCGCCTTCCATGCTCTCGATACAGCTGTCAGGGTGGAGCTGTTTAAGTTTTTCAATAGTATTTGCATTCCCGTGTACCTTATTCACTGTGATGCCTTGTCCTTGGGGTAAAAACGGAAGCACTATATTTTCGCCATGAAGCAAAGACGATTGAAATTTGGATTTTCCATAACCCAATTGTTCGATCGGAATGAATTGTTGGTCATCCTCCGCCCCCAATTCGACCAACGATTCTGAGACGACCTGTACAACCGCTCCTATTTTCAGGTTGCGGTCAAAGCAGCCCGCAATACCTATATTGATAAGGAGATCATATTTATTCTCGTGCAACACCCTTCCTAATTCAAATGCTGTTGCCACCATTCCTACGCCTGTGATTATTGTGTCACAGTCGGGGTAATTTGCGGCAACCTCCAGAAAAGGCTGAATTTCGAACTGCGTGGCGGAAACAATTAATATTTTCATGATGAACTTTCTTTTATAGTGTGCGAAAATTACGAATTATCGAGCAGGTCTCAGGTACTTTAAAGTAAAAATCAGCGGATGATCTTTCTCCCTTAATTATATTACCATATTCTGACGGCATTCCTAAAATAGAAATGTTAAAATTGGCCTTAAAGCCGTATCTTTGTATTATTATGATATTTATAACTCGTCGTGAACGTTTTTGTGCAGCACATAAGCTGTATCGTGAAGATTGGAGCAATGAACAAAACGAACAGGTGTTTGGGCTTTGTTCTAATCCAAATTGGCATGGGCACAATTATGACCTTTTTGTCACGGTCAAGGGGGAAGTAAATCCCGAAACTGGTTTTTTGATCGATTTAAAGATCATGAAAGAAATTATCAACCGCAGCATTATTGACAAAGTGGATCATCGTAATTTCAATTTGGATGTTGATTTTATGAAAGACGTCATGGCTTCTACAGAAAATATCGCTATTGAGATATTCAAAATCCTCAAACCGCTTTTTGAGGAAGAAGGAGTTGCATTGCATAGTGTACGTTTGCATGAAACCGAAAATAACTACGTCGAATATTTTGGCGATTAATCTTTAATACATTTAAATAGTAGAAACTATGAGTCAACACTCATTTGACAGCGAAGAGTTGGATGGATATATTAAGATCGACAAATACAATACTGAAAAAGTAGATCGCATCGCTTCTCATTATACAGATATATTGGAATGTTTGGGCGAAGATCCCAAGCGTGAAGGTCTGGTAAAGACTCCTGAGCGTGTCGCTAAAGCCCTGCAATTTTTAACACATGGATATGATATTGATGCTGCAGAAGTGCTTAAAGGAGCCATGTTTGAGGAAGATTATAGCCAGATGGTGGTTGTAAAGGATATTGAAGTATACTCCTTGTGTGAGCATCATATGTTACCTTTCTTTGGCAAGGCACACATCGCCTATATTCCAAATGGACATATTGTAGGCTTGAGTAAAATTCCTCGTGTCGTGGATATCTTTGCCCGTCGTCTGCAGGTACAGGAACGCCTTACCAATGAGATCAGAGATTGTATCCAGGAAACCTTGGGCGCCCGTGGAGTCGCTGTGGTGATGGAGTGCAAGCACATGTGTATGGCGATGCGTGGGGTACAAAAGCAGAACTCCGTTACAACGACCTCCGCATTTACAGGTGCATTTCAAAATGACGTAACCCGATCCGAATTTTTACGCCTGATCACGGCCGATCTTGCTTAGTATTTTTATCGCTAAATAATAAAAATAAGCCCTCGAGAAGCATGTCTTCAAGAGGGCTTATTTTTTGATGAATTCGGGAAATAAATGCAAAAATCAAAAAATGGGGATAGTGCGTTTTTGGGCTTTTAGGGCAAGTCGCTCAAAAATCTCTTTACAAACTGATAAATATATCGTTCTGTTTATCAGTTTTTTATAAAAAAATATTTTTATCATAAAAATGTTTTTTGGTACCTTTGTGGTTATGGAAATTGTTGCCAACGATTTAGAGTCCTATTTGGAACATACTACAGACGAAGAAAATTCGTTACTGAAAAGGGTAAATCGGGAGACATATTTGAAGGAAACAATGCCCCATATGTTATCTGGTCATTACCAGGGAAGAGTTCTTTCTTTATTGAGTAAATTGGTTGCTCCGAAACGCATTTTGGAGATTGGAACTTTTACGGGATATGCCACATTATGTCTCGCAGAAGGTCTTCAGCAAAATGGGATTTTACATACCATTGATATCAATGAAGAGCAACAGGAAAGAGTCCAAGGGTATTTTGATGCATCTGAATTTGCGGATAAAATCAAGTACCATATTGGTGACGCAGCGGAGATCATACCCACATTGAATGAAACATTTGATCTGGTATTTATTGACGCTGATAAAAAGAGAAATTTATATTATTTCGAAACGATAATAAATCAAGTCCCGTCTGGGGGACTCATTTTGATTGACAACGTCTTATGGAAAGGTAAGGTGTTAGATTCAAAACCAGACAACCAAACAAAGCAGATCATTGATTTGAATGCACGTTTAGCTCAGGACAAGCGCGTAGAGAAGGTAATATTACCGATTCGAGACGGACTTTTTGCGTTGCGCAAGAAGTAATTTGTGAACTAAAACATTCTTCATGAATTTAAAACAATTAAAAAGCTTTGTACTGTTACTGGCTTTAGCAACTTTTGGAATATCAAAGGTTTCAGCTCAAAGTGCGGCATATGTCGATAAGTACAGTCCAATTGCAAAAGAAATGATGGAGGAACATGGAGTTCCGGCATCGGTTATCTTAGCCATCGCCATGCATGAAAGTGGAAATGGTGGTAGCAGGGTAGCAAAGAATTTGAACAACCATTTTGGTGTCAAAGGAAAAAACAACAGTACCGTTATTCGGTCAGCTTACAAAGGTTATCGGTCTGTATTGGACTCGTACGATGACTTTGTAGGGATAGTAAAAAGAAAAAAGACTACCCAAAGCCTTTTTGAAAAACATCCGGGAGAAAAATATGAAGCTTGGGTCAAGGCGATAGCTCGTTCGGGATACTCCACGAGTAAAGGTTGGACAGCAAAAGTAATCGCTACCATAAAACGGTATCACCTTGATATGTTTGATAACGATTCTAAGCAAAATAAATTCTCGTCAACAAAAAAATAAGCACGACATTACTGCATGAAGAAGTTTTTTTATGGCATGTTTGTATTCATGATGTTGATTACATCCTGTTCAAGCCGGAGAGGCACATTATCATCAGCTAAATCCGGTTCCAATTCAAAAACTTCTTCATCTTCTACTACAGGTCGGCCCTCCATGGCTGGAAATGACTACATTGCGCATTATAAAGATATCGCAATTGCGGAAATGAACAAGTATGGTATTCCGGCCAGTATAAAACTTGCTCAGGCGCTTTTAGAGTCAGGTAATGGCAATAGTTATCTAGCGCGTGAAGCAAATAATCATTTTGGCATAAAGTGCGGAGGCGTATGGAAAGGTAAGTCTGTAACTCGCCCTGACGATAATATCAACGATTGTTTTCGCGTATATGAAAACCCCGAACAATCGTTTAGGGATCATTCCGAATTCCTGTTGCGTCCCCGATATTCCGCATTGTTTAAATTAGATAAGAACGATTACAAAGGCTGGGCCAAAGGGCTTAAAGCCGCAGGATACGCAACCAACCCCCGTTATCCGGATTTATTGATAGAAATGATCGAACGGTATCAGCTCGACCAATATGACCGTAAAGAAACGCCGAAGGAGAAAGTGGTACGTGAAGAGACTGTGAAAGAGGAAATCGTTCAGCATGTTCAGGAGGCTCCTCCTACTGCCGTCAAGACCGAAGAAATCAAAAGCCCCGTGGCGATGCGTATTCACGAGGTAAAAGCACAAGATACCCTTTATTCGCTGAGCAAACGCTATAATGTCTCTGTCGAACAGATCAAATCATTAAATGACCTAACAGATGAAGCATTGTCCTTAGGACAGCTATTGGTTATATCTAAATAGTTACGCTTTAAAAGATGTTAAATATTTCAGTTTTGTATGGCGATATAGTAGTTTTACGAAAGTGAAGCTATTACGATATATTTTTCTATTTTCGGCCATACTTGGCTGTATCCCGCTACTTTTTTGTCAGGAAAAAAGAGTTGAAGGTATCGTATTTGACAAAAATACCAAACAACGTATCGGAAATGTGAGACTTGCGAACCTCCGTACAGGTGAAGTAATCTATAATAATATCAAAGGCGAATTTGACTTTTCTGCCCGGATAGGTGATCAGGTTGTCGCGATGAGCAAAGGCTATTTTTCAGATACCCTATCTGTTGACAATAAGGGATTGCTATTGTTTCATTTATTGCGTGAATCCATTTATATTGATGAAGTTCAGGTGTCCGCACGAAAGAGCCCCGAGGAAATTCTGAAAAAAGCAAAAGAAGATTATGAAAAGGCCTATCGGTTGGGAGGATATGGTGATGTTTTTTCCGTTGGCCCTACCGGAGCAGGACTGAGTATAAACTCCATTTACAGTTTATTTAGCAAAGAGGCTAAGAGAGCGCGTAGGCTGACTAAAACCATTGAAAACGATTATAAGGAGAATGTGATTGATTATAAATTTACGAAGGAACTCATCAGTAAAGTGACAGGACTCAGTTTTGAGGAAGCCGAAAAATTTAGGCGAATATTTAGACCGTCCTATTTTTTCATTCTGGCAGCAAGCGATTACGAAGTAACAAATTACATCAAAGACTGCTATTCACGCTACCGATTGAACCCTTCGCAATATTTTATAGAGCCTTTTCCAACAATTAATTATAAATTAGTACCGTAAACAAAAAAATAGACGTTTTCAGAATGAAATTATTCAATGTTGTGGGCATGGCTATGCTTTGCCTTTCTTTTACGAACATAAGGGCACAGGATCTGAAGGATCTTAGAGCAAAACCAGATACCATAATTTCTGTACAAAAAGAGCAACCTTTAAATATCAAAACTATTCGTCCGGTGGTACCCAAGCTCAATCTTGAAGTAGATTACTGGAAGCATTGGACCAAGTTTGGTATCAATTTAAACCAGGCATCCTTTAATGATAACTGGAAAGGTGGTGGAGTCGGTTCCATCGCTGTTGGCCTCAACGCCAATCATAAATCAGACTATACGCGGGACAACTTTAATTTTGTGACCGAAGTAGACCTTCGTTACGGTAAGATCAAGAATACAAATAATATCGCCAAAAAGAATAATGACCGGATATTTTGGGATAACAAGTTATCTTATAAATTATCGGCAAACTGGGCCCTGTTTACATCTGTTACCTTCGAGTCACAATTCGATGCGGGTTATAAATATAAAACGGTGAATGGTAAGGACACCATTGATTATATTGAAAATGCCTTTATGGCGCCCGCCTATCTAACGGAATCATTCGGTCTTGAATATAAGCCAAGCAATGAGTTTTCGTTGCGTTTTGGTACGGGTACCGCACGGCAGACCTTTATTTTGGATGAGCGTGTAAAACCTCGTTCGGGAGAAGGCTTTTTTCAGAAATACGGTTATTATAGAGACCCTAACAACCCTACGGTAGGAACAGGGGAACGCTTTGGGGTGAAAGAAGACCGTACTTTTGCGAATGCACTCGCTTTTCAGCTTACGGGCAACCTGGACAAGAACTTTACGGATAAATTGAATGTGAAGGCACGTTACAATCTATTCGCTGACTATGAGAAGATTTCGGATCCGACCCATCGTTTGGATGTTACCGTAACAGCAAAAGTGACCCGGGTGATCAACGTCAATTTAAACGGCATTATGATCTATGATCCGGATGTTATTTCAAAAGTTCAGTTAAGCCAGTCGTTGGCCATGGGAATTGTCTATAGTTTACCAAAATAATGTTTAGACCAGTGTCAATTGGGATCATACTTGCTGTGTTGATGTCCTTGGCGAGCTGTAAGTCCAAGGGACATGCCGCTGTGTCCAGACCATTGGTCGCTTCTTTTGCGCCTGCAGTTGTATTGGAAGAAAAGGTTGTTGCCAAGCCCGATACGAATCTATTGACACCCCAGGAGAGAAAGGTAATCTTCCTGCAGAAAACCGGAGTTCACCCCGAATGGCGTCAAGCAGAAGCTATTCACTATGATGTTCGCAAGCCAAACTTTGTGATCATCCACCATACGGCACAAGATAGCGTCGCTCAGACCATCAAGACATTCCAGATTCCACGGACCAAGGTGAGTTCACATTATGTGATCGGCCGCAACGGTGAGATTATCCAGATGCTGAATGACTATGTCCGCTCGTGGCATGCCGGTGTTGCAAAGTGGGGATCCATTGTAGACATGAATTCCTGCTCTATTGGAATAGAATTGGACAATAATGGCAGGGAGCCTTTTCCAGATGCCCAGATCAATTCACTGATGACGGTGTTGGATACTTTAAAATCACGCTATCTGATCCCTGACAATAATTTTATCGGTCACGCAGATATCGCTCCGTCGCGCAAGAATGACCCCAGTGTATTCTTCCCCTGGAAGAAGCTTGCGGAAAGAGGATTTGGTATCTGGTATGATGAAGGCCAACTAATTACCCCTCCTGATAGTTTTAATGCCAGAGATGCGCTTAAAATCATCGGGTATGACACCTCTAACCTAAAGGCAGCGATCGTCGCATTTAAGCGGAAATTTATCGTGCGCGACACAACACCCGAGCTGACGGTGTATGATAAGAGCGTACTTTACAATATTTATAAAAAATACGAATAGGCTTTCTAAAAGCGAATCATGAGCCGTGAAGCCAAATAAGACGTTGGTATCTCGGTTTATTACATGAAAAGTCCGGGTGAGCCATGAATCCGGACTTTTCATGTAATATTCGCGGGGCGATTAAAATCCCCTCTTCAAATAAAACTCCGATTCGTAATCAGATTTTCTGTTTACGGGCCATCTACCGCTACCCTATTTTTATGGATTACTGCTCCTGTTTGATGCCGCAGTATTATTTCCGAGCGAAAGCTGTATAAGATACCCGATTATCATTACCGCCACACAACCAATGAGATTTAGCCATAGAAAAGGAATCTTATCGAGATACCAGATGCCAATGACCATGATTTCAGAGAGGACCGCAGCGATAAAAACGGCTTTCCCCTGAATTTTGTGTAGATAGAAAGCGACGATAAATATACCGAGGATCGTGCCGTAGAATAAAGAACCTAGGATATTTACCGCTTCCAAAAGATTGCCCAGTCTGTTTGCATAAAGTGCGATAACGACGGTAAAAATACCCCAGATCAAGGTAAATATTCGTGACCAGAAGAGATCCTGCTTTTCGGTTGCGTTGCGGTTTATAAAACGTTTGTAGATATCTATGGTTGTGGTTGAGGCCAGGGAATTAATGGCACTGGCCGTGGAACCCATGGATGCCAGAAAAATAACGGCGATCAGTAAACCGATCAGGCCTTTCGGAAATGCTTTGGTTACAAACGAAAGGAATACATAATTATTATCGTTTGTTTCGGCTGCCGGATTGTTTTTCTTGATTAGTGTCAGTGTACTGTCTTTCACTTGCTGCATCTGTGCATTCAGTTGATGCAATGCCGAGCGTGAGGCCTCGATGTCATCCCGATCTTCCTGATCCAGCGCAGTACTTAGGCCATTGACGAGCGATTCACGCTGTTGGAATAGCTGTGTATGTTTTTGTTCAAGCTCTTGATAGGACGCAGCATACTGACTTTCTTTCAACTTCTGTACTTCGACCTGGTTAAAGAAAATCGGTGGTTGATGGTATTGATAGTACGTAAATACCAGGACACCGATCAGCAGGATGGCAAATTGCATGGGGATTTTCAAAAGCCCGTTCATAATTAGTCCCATTCTACTCTCTTTTATGGATGAACCGGTGAGATAACGGCCTACTTGGCTCTGGTCAGTTCCGAAATAAGAAAGCTGCAGGAAAAAACCTCCGATCAGCCCCGTCCACAGCGTATAGTTGTTATTCAGGTCAAAAGTAAAGTCCAGTGCATTGGTTTTACCCGATTTACCGGCTATATGAAGCGCTTTGGAAAGACCGATATCCTCCGGGAGCAAATGGATGACGAGCATACCTGCGATAAGTAGTGATCCAAAGATAATGCTCATCTGGAGCAACTGTGTATGGGATACGGCTTTTGTGCCTCCGTAGGTGGTGTAGATAACTACAAAACTTCCGATAATCAGCGTTGTTAGTGTCAGGTCGATATGCAGAATGGCCGAAATGATCAACGATGGGGCAAAAATGGTGATACCCGTTGAAATACCACGCTGGATTAAAAACAGTAATGCCGTGAGCCCGCGGGTCTTGACGTCGAATCTTTTCTCCAGGAATTCATAAGCCGTGAAGACTTTAAGTCTGTGAAATATCGGAATAAAAGTGATACAGAGTACAATCATGGCCAAGGGGAGGCCAAAATAAAACTGTACAAAACTCATTCCCGAGGAGTAGGCTAATCCCGGAGCCGACAGAAAAGTAATGGCACTCGCCTGAGTGGCCATTACCGAAAGCCCGACATGGTACCAGGGCAATGAACGATTGCCCAGAAGATAACCATCAATATTTTTGATCCCTCTACTTTTATAGATGCCATAGACGACAATCGACAAAAGTGTTAGCAATAGAACAATCCAATCTACCGTACTCATGAATAATGATTCGTAAAAAAGTACAGAAAAAGGATAAATATAAATAGCCAGATAACGACTATCCAATAGTAACGTTTCCAGCTATTCATCTTGTTTTTTATCTATCTGAGGCCTTTTGAGGATAGATCACACTGTTAAAAAATGCAGCGATAATCAATCCGATAACAGCACCACCAATGATACTTAAAAATGTCTCATTTGCAGTGAAGCCAATTAATGCACCAAATACTACAGCAACTAAAAGGATAATTCCTTTAGCCTTTCCTGCATCTATTGTTGTACAGTTGTTGTCAATCTGATTTTCCATTATGATATTCTATTTTGATTTTGATAACAAATTTACAAATAATCTGTAAGCTCCGGGAATTCCCGCAGGCAATTGTCTAAAAAAAGATAGTGATGTATAGACAAATTTCCCTTTCCCATAGTTAGCAATCAAAAGAGATCCTTTGTGCAGTTGCTCGCCCGGATCCTGCATACTGATCGGTGTACGGTATCTCTTGTCGATATTTTCGGCGAAATACAGACCTCTCTCCTGCACCCAATTGTCAAAGTCTGCTTTTGTAATTTTATTGGGATAATTGAAAACCGGATCTTTTTCGTCAAAATGAACCGTGGCAAGTTCATCGGTAACCCGGTTCCTCCCAAGGCCAAAAGCGTAGGGGCCCAAATTTTTGGAAACCAATCCGTTACTTACATTATATTGCTCGAGAACAGTGCCGCCACTACTGACATAGTCCAGCAGTGTTTTCTGAATTTGTGCGATATCTTTATTGACATTGAATATCCTGACACCCAGGATGACCGCATCGTAACCCGATAGATCTCCTTTTAAGAGCTGCTCACCTGTTAATACATCCACTTTGATGCCAATAGCACTGAGCGACTCGGGAATAAGGTCTCCAGCACCATGGATGTAGGCTATTCTTTTGACTTCATTGCTGAGATTTATATTGCTCATTTTTATAGCAACATCAGGAAAATAAACGATCTCCGGAATATGGTTATAGCCTATGGTTTTTATCTCTTTTAGTCGATCTTTTTGATCAACTTGGAAGAGTAGCGTATCAATGGATGAAATAGCCGAATTCAAAGGGCTTATTGTGATTTCTTTTGATAGGCTGCTAACGTCCGGGTTAAACTGGAGATCAAATGAAGGCGGATTTATTTCCCAGCCTTTTATGCTAATTGGCGTTATGCGAAATGATTGTGCGGGTGCCTGTCCATTTTTTTGGAATGAAATATTTACTTTGACAGATCGGGCATTTTGGGTCAGAGCCAGTGGGCTCGAACTCTTTGCTGTGAGCTGTGGCAGAATGACGACCGGATTATAGATTTCACCACGGACAGGGTCCGTATACTTATATTGTATATTCTGGTCAAATGTGACGGTGGTACCGTTGATCATTAATTCAAAGCGTACTTTTGGATGATCGGGGTTTTCGGGGTAACCGGTGAGGCTGAAGTCCCTGACATTAAACTTCCCTTTGGCATGGGGTTCATTAAGCCAATAAGGTTGTGTGGAGTTTGTCGCATTTACCGCAATAGTATCTTTTAAAAGAAGGTTGCTGACCAGATTTTTATGGATCTCTTTGCCATTGAGCTTCACCAGCTGTACGGTAACATCCGGACGTCTCGCAATAAGGGCGTTGTCGACATTGATCTGATCACCTACAGCATAATCCGGTTTTTTTGCGATACTTTCAAGCCAGATCCCGCCGCAGGCAAGGATCAGTTTTTCGACTTCTTTTTTCTTTTGATCCCGCCAGTAATCATCCTTGATCTGATTGAGGGCTTTATAGAGCTGCAGCAGTTCTGGTAAGGCCGATTCCGGTTTGTCGATCTGATAGTTTTGATTGACTTTTGTGATCAGTGATTGTACTGTTCCGCTATTTGGTATTCTTTTCCAGGAAGTATCTATTCCTTCCAACGGAGAAGCTGTTGCGGGTGCGCCGTCGACATATTCAAAATATTCAATGGAAGAGCCGCGTTGGGCGGCAGATCCGAAACCCTGGCTTTTATGGGAAGAGCGGCTATGTGCGGCAATTTCACCGTATGAGGCACCTGTCAGCGCATTGTAGTTGCCGATGTCCACTTTGAGCTGATCTTCACGCGTATTGTCCTGTCCGCCAAAGTTAAAGGTATTCCAGAGAAGGCGTTTCGCCTGCCATGGCTTTACATATTGAAGCTGTTCCGTAAACTGCTTGGGGTCAGCGGCGGCTTTGAATGCTTCGTGTGCGAGCATTGCGGAGGCCTGATGATGGCCATGGCCACCCCTGGCATCGGGTGGAAATCTCGTTATGATCACATCAGGTCTAAATTTGCGGATCAACCATACTGCTTCGGCGAGCACCCGTTGTTTGTCCCAAAAGTCAAATGTTTCCTCAGGAGTCTTTGAAAAGCCAAAATCGTAAGCTGAGGAGAAAAATTGTTCCCCTTTGTCGATCTTTCTCGCAGCAAGAAGCTCCTGCGTGCGGATCAGTCCCAATTCAACGCCTTGTTCGGTGCCGATAAGATTCTGCCCTCCGTCACCACGGGTCAGGGATAAATAACCCGTTCTATATTTTTTCTCCTGGGCCAGCCAGGCGATCAGACGGGTATTTTCGTCATCCGGATGTGCTGCAAAGTACAGAACGGAGCCTAAAACATTCAATTTTTCCAGGTTGAGCTTAATCTCGGCGGCATTCCACTGTGGATTTTGTGCTTGTACAGTTGACTTTGACAGCATGCTGGCCAATAGAATAATGACAGAAAGAAAGGGTTTTCGCATGCCTAAAGATAAAGATTTCATCCAAAACAGCATCGTTACGCATTGTAATATTAATGTATATTATTTGATTTAAAGAAGGTGAAAATCTGAGGAAATAAGAAGGTTAGCTTAAAATTCGTCCAAAAATAAAAAACGGAAATTCCAACCAAGTTGAAATTTCCGTTTAACAATTAAAATATTTTTTCCTGAAACGAATTTTTAGAGAATAGTTATTTTGTCGCTTCGCTCCAAGTGGCAACCTTTAACATAGTAAATATATGTAGAAAATATTTAGTTCTGTCAGATTCCTTCAATTAGTTTTCCACATTGCTAAATTTTGTCAACAATTTAGCTTTTGAGCAACTAAAAATATGAAAAGAAAGTTTCACTTCAGTGTGTTAAGTCAAGCAAAATTATTTGTCTATTGCTCCTAGAACACGTTTCATGAACATATTTAAGGCATCTTTCTTCGAATTGCCTTCTTTTATCAATTTATCAACCTCCACGGCACCGTATAGGTTAGAAATTAATTCACCGATCACATCGAGTTCCTCATCTTTCAATGGAGCCTCTGTAAGAGCTTCCAGTGTCTCGATGGTCTCCAGGACATAGTCAACATCATTTTGTTCGATGAATTCTGTAAGATGTTTAATTACCGGCAGCTTCATTGAATAATTCTACTAATGCGTCCAACTTATTTGTTTGTACTTGATTTACCAATTTACCATTTTTAAATGCAGCAAATGTAGGCAGATTATTGACGTTTGCCAATTTGCGTGATTCAGGAAATTTCTCCGCATCAGCGATGATAAAAGGAACACTTTCGTTTTCGCCGGACAATTTCTTGAATTTTGGTTTCATGATTTTGCAGTTACCACACCATGTAGCAGCATACTGAACCATCACAATATCGTTATTGTTTACAATTTCTTGTAAATTATCGCTTTCTAATTCTTGTAACATGATTTTATTATTAAGGTGATTGATGGAGAAATCAACAGGAGCCGGGATAAAGGCCCCTGTTGATAAGACCTGAGGTCCTTTATTGTTAGTGTTTAGCTAAATAGTCAGCTACACCTTTTCTGTCTGCATTCATTGCATCTTTACCTTCTTCCCAGTTTGCAGGACACACTTCGCCAAATTTTTGCACGTGAGCATAAGCGTCGATCAAACGTAAATATTCTTTTACGTTACGGCCCAAAGGCATGTCGTTTACAGACTCGTGGAATACACGGCCAGTTTCGTCGATCAAATAAGTAGCTCTGTAAGTAACAGCAGATCCCTGTGCTAATGTACCGTACTGAGGATGCTCAACTTCCTGAACGTCCAGGATACCCAATACGCTAGATAAGTTGCGGTTCGTATCAGCTAAAATAGGATATTCAACACCTTCGATACCACCATTATCTTTTGCAGTGTTTAACCAAGCAAAGTGAACTTCGTTTGTGTCGCAAGAAGCACCGATTAAAATTGTATTGCGTTTTTCGAATTCAGCAGCAGCCTCTTGGAACGCGTGTAATTCTGTAGGACATACAAAAGTGAAATCTTTTGGATACCAGAACAAAAGTACTTTTTTACCTTCTTTAACTGCTTTTTCGAAAATGTTGATCTGCAAATTGTCGCCTAAATAATCAATCGCATCTACTGTAATGCTTGGAAAACTTTTACCTGTGAAACTCATAATATATCTTTCTTTTTTTGTTGACACAAAGATAAGGTAACCCGGTTCAAAAAGCGAATTGATTTTACCAATACACTATCATCAAAATCTATTATGACTGGAATATAACAATAAGTTTTTATTATATTAATATAGTGCGTTTGAGGGGAGACGGCCCGAACGGGGATTTCTTGAAAAAATAAAACAATTCATACTGGGGTAGTTACAGATTAATGCGTCAAAATAGTTGCACAATTGATGTGCAAAAGCTACTTTTGCGACGTTCTATATCAAAATAGGGCAATGCTGGAGGGGTTCCAGAGCGGTCAAATGGGACGGACTGTAAATCCGTTGCTTCGGCTTCGAAGGTTCGAATCCTTCTCCCTCCACATTTTTTCCTTTATAAAATTGACTTAAATTTCCCCGCCAAAATAGATGAGCATATTGGACCAACGGCACCATTTAAAGATGGATTTTTAAATTATATAACTCCATTGATGGGAGTCTACTGCTGTTGCCCTATAAAGCATATTGTAAGTGTATTAAGTACTGTCTTTTAAAAATTCGGTGAATCTATTAAGGTATAGCTGGAACTGCCATTGTATGTATTATGGGGTTTATAACAGTGTGCGGTGGCAGTTGAGATTATTGGCGGCAATCCTCACCGAATTGCATTTTGCTTCTGATCACAGCGTCCGGAAAAAAATATAGTATGGATTTTCAACTTACTATTGACTTATTTATAAAATAAACCTAAGTTTGGCTTTTGAAACGGCCCCGTAGTTCAACGGATAGAATAGATGTTTCCTAAACATTTGATAGCAGTTCGATTCTGCTCGGGGCTACATAAGGAGAAGTGATGTCAGCAATTTCGCTTTTCAATTGCAGGAGAAATACGATGAAAGTAATTTCTCCTGTTTTATTTTAATGGATAATCATCTTCGCTATTTGTATTCCCTAATGTAGTTGAATTAGGTGTTGGACGGCGTCTCTTTAAATAGGGATAGCCTTCCGACCATGCCAAACATGAGTAGGCCGAAGCAGGCGAAAACACCATAGGAATAGCGCAAACTAAATGCTTCTGCAATATAGCCGATCAGTGGAGGACCCATTAAAAACCCGAGATAGCTAATGCTGGAAACCATGGCCAAGGCCACGCCTGATGGCACATTTTTATTTTGACCGGCGATGCTATAGATAGACGGTACATTACAGGCGACACCGATACCCACGAGCATAAAAGCAAGCGTGCATATAATAAATTGAGGAAAAATGACCGAGGTCATCATGCCTACGAACATCAGGAGTCCGCTATATTGTAAGGTTCTTTTGCGTCCCAGCTTACGGATCACGGCGTCGCCCACAAAACGGCCCGTCGCCATCATGATCATAAAAGAAGCATAGCCCACGACAACGAGCTTTTCGGGCGCATGAACGATTTCCTTAAAGTATACCCCGCTCCAGTCAAACATGGCGCCCTCGGTTGCCATGCTGAAAAAACCGATGATGCCCAGTTGTAAAAGACTGCCCTCAGGTCTGGAAAAAAAACTTCGCCGTTCTTTCTGTGGTGATTTTCCAGGAACCAGATAGCGTTGATTGATGAATGTATTGCCGATGACCAAGGCCAATATGATCAAAAAATGTGATAAGGTATCCAGACCAAGGTTCATGGTGAGCAGCCCGACCAAAGCGCCTGTAAAGCCGGCGATGCTCCATGCGCCATGGAAAGATGTCATAATGGACTTTTTATAGATCTGTTCGGTAGCTACCCCTTGCGTATTGACGGAGATATTACACATATTTCCCGTTACGCCAAAAAGAAAGAGAATAGCTCCCAGTTGCCAGGCATTTTGAGCAAAGGCGATGGAGCATAGGACCAATGCATATGCAATCGGTACGATACGCAGCACTTTGGCGCTACCATATCTGGTGACCAATTTACCCGAAAGAGCCATTGTGACCAGCTGTCCTATGGGAAGCATCAATAAAATGGTTCCCAGCTGCCCTTCGCTCAGATGAAGACGCTCCTTGATGACCGGAATACGGCTAGCCCAGGAGGCGAAAGCAATACCCTGACAAAAAAAGAAAAGAGATACTGCAATCCGAATGCGATTACGTTTATTATAAAGATCTTCTTCTGAGAGAGTTAGCGTAGTGTCCATAGTTCCTGATTTTGAGGGTGCAAAGTTACGGATAAGTATTTCATTTTACGACAGCATCAATAAAGAAATTTAATCACTCAGTCCCGAAGGAACATAATCGCTAAGGCTTGGCAAGAGTAGAAAATGATAATAAAGATTGTTGAAAATTATATCTAAAACAAGTGATAATTATCTTCTTTAATTTCGCTTTATGGTGGCCAAGGTTGCGATAATTATCTTCTTTTATGCATTTGTGTAAATTTTGTTATGTTAAACGCTTTATTATTAGATTGATACATTTTCCAGAACCAAACTTGACCCTACTCTACTTGATCAAGACGGCATATGTAGAATTTACCTGCCTTTTTTACTTAAATATACGAAGTTGTCCAAACAAGACCTACTCATGTCAGGTTAAAATACAATCAAAATGTAAAATTCGCAATACGTCAGTAGTTTTTCGATTTCGTATTCTATTTTTGTTAAAGGCAAACAATTATTAGCCTCCTAGATAAATGATAAAAAAACTGCTTTTGAGTGCAGTTCTGGCCTACGGCGGAACTGCTTATGTCGTTGCGCAGCAACCGACATTTTTGTCTCATCCAACATTGACACCCGATGGGAAGGAGATGGTATTCAGCTATGAAGGAGATCTTTGGAAAGTAGCGAGCCAGGGAGGTGTTGCTGTCCGGCTTACGGGTATGGAGGGCAACGAAATCAACCCCCGAATCTCTCCGGACGGTAAATGGTTAGCATTCTCGGCCAATCAAAATGGGAATATGGATGTGTATGTCATGCCTTTGGCCGGTGGGGATATCCGTCAGCTGACCGCACATGATGCCTCCGATGAGGTGGACAGCTGGAGCTGGGACAGTAAATCACTCTATTTTACTTCGACACGTTATAATCGCATGGGAGGCTACCAAGTCTCATTGGACGGGGGGACGGCAACCCGCCTATTTCCACATTTTTTCAACTATAT
The DNA here is from genome assembly GCF_003627955.1 of Sphingobacterium puteale. Classification (GTDB taxonomy): domain Bacteria; phylum Bacteroidota; class Bacteroidia; order Sphingobacteriales; family Sphingobacteriaceae; genus Sphingobacterium; species Sphingobacterium puteale. The sequence goes on from NZ_RBWS01000012.1 coordinate 181,104, forward strand.
CAGCGGTATCGTTCCTACACCTTCAGGAGAGCTCCTATTTAACGATAGCTGGGAAGGATATAGTTCGGCAAACCGCAAGCGATATAAAGGAGCATTCAACCCCGATATCCGTTCCTATAACCCCAAAACAAAAGCCTTTCAGCAATATACAGACTATGTTGGAAAAGATCTTTGGCCAACGGCAGATCAAAAGGGAAACATCTACTATGTTTCGGATGAAAACAACGGCGAATACAACCTGTATCAGCTCAGCGGTACGACCAAATCAGCACTGACAAGCTTTACAGAATCCATTAAAAGACCGTTTGTGTCAGCAAATGGCGATAAAATTGCATTTGAAAAGGGGTATCAACTCTATATTTATGATGTCGCCGGAAAAAAAACGGTACAGCCTAATATCGCTTTAAACCGTAATCAAGTACTTGGAAAGCTGAAGGAATTCAATATTTCGGGCAATATCAGCAATTTTGATGTTTCGCCCGACGGCAAAAAAATAGCCTTTGTATCCAGAGGAGAGCTATTTGTTTCCGATAGCGAAGGCAAGTTTGTGCGTCAGATGCCGGGCTCAGGCGAGCGTGTCATGGAAGTCAAATGGCTTAAGGACAGTAAAACCCTGCTTTATAGTCAAACATACCGGGGATATCAAAACTGGTTTTCACGTACGGCGGATGGAAAAAGTGAGGTGAAGCAGCTGACCGAAGACCTTCGAAACAACCGCGACATTAGCTTTAACGCCGACCGAACGAAAGCAGTATACCTAAGCGGCCGCGATGAGGTACGAACATTGGATCTAGGGAGTCTCAAAAGCCAGACCGTGGTTAAAGACGAAATCTGGGGCTTCCAGAATTCTTCTCCCTCATTTTCGCCCGACGGCAATTATCTGTTATTTACGGCAATGCGTAATTTTGAGCAGGATATCTTTGTCCATAACCTCAAGAGCGGACAAACGACCAACCTAACCAATACCGGTGTCTCCGAAACCAGCCCTTATTGGTCTCCGGATGGGAAGTATATTTATTTTGCGAGCAACAGAACGAAACCCTCATACCCTACAGGAATGCAAAATTCGAGCATCTTCCGTATGGCACTGACCAATTTTGACCAACCGTATCGCAGTGCCAAGTTTGACGAATTATTTGCCCAGCCCGCAGTAAAAAAAGATTCGGTCGCAAATAAGCCGAAAGCGCCTAAAAAAGAAAACGACGCTAAGGATAAGAGTAAGTCAAATGCAGATAAGAATAAGCCGGCAGCTCCCGGTTCAGAATCGAAGAAGACGATCTTGGTACAGCTTGATCTTGAGGGCTTGCGTGATCGTATCGAACAGGTCAGTCCTGCATCCGGGACACAGTACAACCCTTTGGTGATCCAAAAGGCAGATAAGACCTATGTGTTCTATTCGTCTGACCATGAGGGTAAATTCAGTGCTTACCGTACCGTATATGAACCATTCACGGCGCCCAAAACTGAAAAGGTCATCGAAGGTGGCATGGGACAGGTACAGGAATCGGCAGGTAAATACTTTGTGCTGAACAGGGGCACCATCCAGAAATACAGTCTGGAGGGAAACAAGCTCGATGCGATAACCATGAGCTTTAAATTCAACCGAGATCTGGAGAAAGAGTTTAACCAGATGTTTTATGAGACTTGGGCCAATCTGGAAGAGAACTTTTATGACAGTAATTTTCATGGGGTAGACTGGACGGCAACCAAAAAGAAATACGAAAAATATCTGCCCGGCATTAACGACCGCAATGATCTGCGTATTCTCCTGAACGATATGCTGGGCGAGCTCAACTCATCACACTTGGGCTTTAGTTCCACGGGTGCCGAAGAACGGAAGCCTTTTGGCTTCGTGACCAACGAAATCGGAGTGGAATATGATAGCGAAAACCCGTATAAGATCAGCCGGATCGTAGGCAACGGACCTGCAGCAAAGAAAGAGGTGGATATTAAAGCGGGTGATGTGTTGGTCGCGGTCAATGGTGTTAAATTGAATACTACGGCAGATCGGGACAGTTATTTTACAGGACCATCATTGGAAGAGGAAGTGCAACTGACATTAAGCCGTAATGGCAAAGAGGTCCATACCAATGTGCGGCCGGTTTCGAGTACAGCTTTTAGGGAATTGATTTACGATGAATGGATCAAGGATAACCGCAGCCGTGTAGACAGACTTAGTGACAATAAGATTGCTTATTCACATATGAAGAATATGTCGGGCGGAGAATTACAGCGTTTTCTTATCGATATGGCTGAGCAGGAAAATAACAAGCAGGGCATCATCTTAGACCTGCGGTATAATACCGGAGGAAATGTACATGATGAGGTCTTACGCTTTTTATCGCAGCGGCCCTATCTACAATGGCAGTATCGTGGTGGAAAACGAGCGCCACAGAGTAATTTTGCACCCGCTGCCAAGCCGATCGTGCTGTTGATCAATGAACAGTCTCTGAGTGACGCAGAGATGACCGCAGCTGGATTCAAAGCATTGAAACTGGGTAAAATCATTGGTAATGAAACTTACCGCTGGATCATCTTTACCTCAGGTAAGGGACTGGTCGACGGGTCTTTCTACCGCCTACCTTCCTGGGGTTGCTATACGCTGGATGGTCAGGATCTGGAGCAGACAGGTGTCGCACCTGATATTTTTGTGAAAAATACAGTTCAGGACCGTATGGAAAATAAAGATCCGCAGCTGGAGCGGGCAGTGAAAGAAATCTTAGCCGATCTCAAGTAATACTGCACAACAATACAAGGCTGGAAGCTGGAGGGGAATCCCCTCCGGCTATAGCAAGATTAATTCCTCTGCGACCTCTTTACAGCTATTTAAAATTATTTTATCCCGCTCTTGTGAAATCTTGATCTTTTGTGCATCCCTTCTCAAAACATAAAAAGAACAGACATGGAAAAGATCATATTACAAGTAAAAGAATCCTGCATGGCGGATTGGGGAAAAATGACAGCAAAGGAACAAGGGCGCTTTTGTGGCAAGTGCGAAAAGATAGTCGTTGATTTCTCTCAGATGAATGATCAGGAAATCGTTGATCAGATCAAAAGATCCAGTAAAGGGCTTTGCGGTCGTTTTTATGAAGATCAGCTGTTACGTGAATTGGATGCCAGTTTTTCCTTTGCAAAAAATCCGGTATGGCTTAATAAGTGGAATGGTATTGCTGCCGGACTGATGCTGATCGGTTCATTGAGCTTGCCTGTGGTGCAGGCACAAACCTTCACAACAGGAAAAGTGGCTATGGTACATTCAAAAGACGTAGCAGCGATCGAATCTGTCGAAAAACAGACAATTCCGAGCCAAGCTCTCAAAAGTGAACCTGCATTGTCAAATCAGGATAGCATTAAGGTAAAGATCTCAGGAAAAATTGTATGTGCTTCTGGCGAGGGCAGCATGGCGGGAACTGACGTGTCAATTGGAGATCACCATACGAAAGCTGGTGAAAATGGCAGCTTTGAGCTTTGGGTACCACAATCCCTATTTAGTAAAGACCAGGAACTACGTGCACAAATGATCGGGTATAAGACTGTTGTTGTTCGCTTAAAAAAGGGCAACTCGAAAGCTATAAATAAGCCTATTAAGATGGAGGTTAGACCAATGATCATGGGGCTTATTGCTACTTCGGATCGGTAGAAACTAGGCCACCTGAAGGTGTTCTATTTTTTGCTTGGCTGTAAGTGAGTAATGGTCGATGCATCGAGATGCCCAGAAGACTCTTTTGACAGTTTTTAAGTGCTTATATGTCTAATCTGGGCTTTTCCGAAAAGGTTTTGATCGTTATCGCATGTTATATAATTTTGTGGAACCAATGTATGAATGTACATTTAAGGCGATCGAAGCCATGGAACAAAAAATGGAAGACAAAAAATAAAAAATCGACTTTATACTTGACTTTCTCTTTGCTGAACCTTACATTTGATTTATCGAATGACTTCGTAGCTCAGTTGGTAGAGCAACAGACTCTTAATCTGTGGGTCCTGAGTTCGAGCCTCAGCGGGGTCACTTTCAAAAAAGCCGTTTTACGTGAGTAGGACGGTTTTTTTTTGTGGGTTATCCGTTCATTTACAATGAATTAGTGTATATCGTAGCATTTTGCTGGTTAATATTTTTGTTAATTAATTCTATGTCCTAAAATACAACATTTAGGGCATAATTGATGTAAAAGTTATAGTTTTGGCGCATTTTTGGCGCACTTTTTTAGACTGTTTTCCAAGTAGGACATGATTTTTTTAGGTTTAAACCAAGTAATTATTGTGCCTTAGTCTATCATAATAATTGTTGATATAAATTTTGAACGGGCATACTATCTTTCTTCATTTTTTTAAATGGCAGTGGGTTGATTAAATCGGTCGCCAGCCGTACTTGTCGTTCAGGTTTACTACAAAATAGCCGCACCAAAGCCTTGCTTGGCTTATGGGAAGGAATTATAAAATTTTTAGTTTTTCACAAAGGAGTCTCATAGTAGACTTCGGATGCACTGAAGATAGGATTCCGTAGTAGAACTATTTAAATCTTAACATTTATATTGTTTTGCCGTAGATAATCACTAGGCGACATATTCGTAATCTTTTTAAAATTCCGGTAAAAACTTGTTTTGGAACTGAATCCACATTCAAATGCCAATGACACTAGATTATATTTTCGATTTTCTGGTATTAGGACTATTCGTTTGAATGTCTCTACCCTAAATGAATTGACATAGTCATAGAAATTCTTGCCTTCTATCGAATTTATGACCTGAGAAAGTGAACCAGGTGGAATAGTAAGGAGGATTGCCAGATCACCTAATGTCAAATCTGGATTTTGGTAACATTTCTGATCTTCCATCAACTGGGTAAGCTCAGCATAAATTCTGTTCCTCTCGGTATCTTCTAATCTTGTTTTTTCGTACTTAATTTTGTCAGATTTTTTCTCTTTATCAACCACTGCACTATACAGTGGATTTATAGTTAACTCGATCTCTTTAGGAAGAAGTACTTCATGTGTAGACAATGCATTTGAAAAGATACCTACCTGTCGGATACCAAAATATCCGATAAAAAAAATAAATAGTGTTATCCCTATAAATAAGACTGGGGGGATCTGCACTGTTATTACAATTGCCCAGATAACCCCCATTCCGAAAACGAGATACTGCATCCAATTCAGCGTAATTTTGCTAGTATTGGAAAACTGCGCTTTAATGTTTCGATTGTGTCGATATAAAAGGATTGTGGATAAAATAATATATATAGCTCCTGAAATCATAAGACCGGACTCCATTATCAAAAACACAAGGTCAAATTCAGGTGCAACATGATGATACCCTTTTGTGGTAACGATTGCAACAGGCAATAAAAAAACTAATACTATAGCTATTATAATAGCGGGAATAAAATGAAACAAATAATGCCATGTATATTTCTGTTGACCACTTATAAAAACAATATATAAGTACAAAAATGGGCCATGTAAATATGGGAATGGTAATTCCCAGCCGATTAACTTTGGTATTTTTTGTATTTCGCCCGAACCGTAAAGCCCTATGAGAATAAGGTCAAAAAAAGCAAAAAAAAGCCAAGAGGCTAAAATTTTGTCTGCAACATTTTTCTGTTTCTTGGTAAGGAGTAAAAGAAACAGAAATAGTGAGATGCTAACGCCAAAAAAATAAATAAATAGCCAAGCTAAGTTCATAACGGGGTATAAATAAGCAGAAATAATTGCTGTTTTTTAATGAATTACTCGTTAAAAGCCAATTGTCCAGCTAACTTTCCATCAATGAGTACTCCATATCCAGACATCACTACAAAATTAATTTAATTGGTTTGAAATTAACTGGAAAAAAAGAATTTGTTGTGTAATATCTTTTACACAACAAATTCTTCAGTAAGATAGATCTGCACTTCAGATTGTAAGCTATTGTTTTTCACCCACAAAAGTATATGGAATTTCTAATTCATTAACCACTAAGCTTAATTTCTTTTCTGAAACTTGATATGAAAACACCCCTTGAGGATCATCACCATCAACCAATCCTGGGACATCTGCTTTTGCCTGAATTGTCCTGGGGGGCACGCTTGAGTAAGGTTCTCCTGATTTTGCTTCAAACTTTAGTCGTTTATTATCCACCTTAGTAACAATAAATATGGCATTTGTATGGTTAGTTCTGCCAATACTTAAAATACCCTTATATGTTCCTGTTGCCACATCGATGGAGCCACTATCTGAACCAGGGTTGTCATCCTTATCTTTGCTGCAGCCAACGTAAGATATCAACGCAAAAATAATGATCAATGCACTACTAAACCTAATTTTTAAATTTGTCTTTTTCATATTATTCTATTTTTAATTAGAGATTCAAAACTAAATAAACAGGTGACCATAAAAGTTCCACCTTACAAAACGGAACTCCTTTTATCCATATTTAAAGCCCATTATTCCCATGTGGCAAAAGGGATCACATGATAACACCAAAGCGTTACCAGGCATTGTGCGATCAGGACAACCAACCAAAAATCAAAGCGTTTTGCGCTCTTTTTTAGGTTCAGTCCGTAATGTATTATGGATGTGAAATTCCCCACGGGAAATAAAATTGTTGCACAATACAACAGGATCGTTGAAAAAGATTTATCCCCTATCTGGGTAATGTCATTGCTGAATACGATAAGCCCCGAAAACACGAATAGTAATAAGGCAATTGAACTGGGAGCTTCTGCTGATTTGAAATAGTTACACTTCTTTCCATAAATATTAAAAATGAAAAGTAACAACAAGGTCGGAGCCGCCAGCACTCCAAGCGTAATAGAAAGAGCTGGTAATATGATTTTCCAGCCATTAACTTTTTTTAAGGTCATTATACCTGTCGTAAGATATGACTCCCCATGTTCATCCTTATAGAATAAGTGAGAGGCTTCTGTCTTATTTTGAGCAATATAGAGCAGACCATCTTCAGCTGTTATGAGGGTTTCTTTCTTTAGGAATGGTTTGATCGAAATGGCAGATTTGTGATTTTCTACCTTGGTATAAGAACTGATGATATCCAAAAGTTCCATTGGGAAAATCTTTGTAATTACGGGCACATAGTATCCGTTTCGATCCAAGTCCCACAGAGCATGGGCCGTTTCTTTTTTTGAAGGAAAGGATGTTCGCATCGGATGTATATGCAAATTATCGATCAAGGCTTGATTAAACACTTCATAGTTCGCTGTCTCACTGTCCATATTATGGGCTATAAAGAAAGCTTTTTTTTCTTTTGGGAAAATGTAATACATTGCCCGAAAGCCGATTGTGTTCCCCGAATGAACAATTCCGACTACGGCATGGCGATCTCTGGATAAAGCGCCAAATGCGTAGCCGAGCTTCAGCCCGTTCTTTGCGGCGATGGTCTGTTCGGGCCGTCCAAATTGTTTAATAAATTCGCTTCTGATGAATTCTTTACCATCTAACCGCCCCTCGTTGAGAATAAATTGCAAAAAAGTCCCCATATCCTGAGCAGTGGTGGTGAATTGACCTGCCGGACGGACATAGGTTGGCATGGCAAGGGCTAGCCGACCATTCTCAAAATGTCCCATAGCCAGTTCTTTATCTTCATTTTGGGAAATGAATCGAAATGTACTGTTATGTAGCCCAATAGGTTGAAGGAGATTTTTATCAAGATAGTGTTCGTAAGGTTCCCTCACAATACTTTCTATCAGCATTCCCAATAGAGTGTACCCCATATTAGAATAGGAGAACAACGTTCCGGGTAAAACATGTATATCCAATACGTGGGGATTTCTTCTGTAAGACTCCTTTAATGGTGTTTGGGGACTAACTTCTGTGCTGAAAAAATGCCACAGCCGAATGTCGGAAAGACCAGCGGTATGGTTAAGTAAATGTTTAATTGTGACAGGATGTGAGCTTTCCCAAGGGTTGTTCATGGGTAAATCTTTCAGATATTTCTTGATAGGATCATCCAGATTAAGCCGATCTTCGGTGGCCAGTCGCAAAACCCCCATTGCAAGAAGGGTTTTGGTGATAGAACCCACGTGTATTTTGGCATCTTTAAGCATAGGTTCACGGGTCTCCATATTTTTTAAACCGGAACTATAACATGTAATATGACCATTATTCACAACCGAATAAACGGCTCCTGATAAATTTTCTTGTTTTAGAAGATGGTCTATCTTATTTTGTATGGGCTGGCCAATTACAAATAATGACAGGAAAATAAATACAGTAAGGAGGAAAAATTTCATATCCGATAAAAAGAGTGATTTTTTGAACTGTAAGATCCTATTTTGGCATCCTCTGCCACGTGTGCGATAATTGAACGTAGGCATAAAATTTTTTAATCATGCTTAAGGACTTTAGCTATTTTGGCTGACAATGTCTGGTTCTTTATTTTTACCCTTTTCCAAAGTAAGGGCTTAATTATCACCCATAAAGTGAGGATAAGAATGAGCAGAACTGATAGTGCAAATATTATCAGAGCTGATGAATGATTTAAGGAGTCTAAACAATAGAGAAAAATCGCAATGAGAAAAAGAGTCATTCCAATAGAGAATATGTTCAGCTCTTGGCGCTTCTGCTTCCAGTGGATAGCTGATAGAGTCTTTATAAAATCAATACTGTTTGACAAATACTCCTTTCGCTCCTTATTGATCTTTTGCCAGGAGTAACTGAAAAGATAAACAGAGATCAAGAGCACAATTATCTCGGAGATACTTTTAGAAATGCTATTCAATTCATCCGTATAGATGATGTAGCCGAGGGAAATGCTAGAAAATAGGATGACTGAAATACTCCAGAAGAATACTGCTCTTTTCTTTTTTTTTCTCCAGCGACGCAACTCTTGGTGGAATTCTTTGAGATTTTTATCCGTATCTGTTTCGGCGGTCTGCCAAACTTTCTTTAAAGCTGTGATATCATTATTCATCATCTTTCATTTTTTTTGACAAAACTTCTTTTATCCTATGGATCCTCACCCTGACGTTGGAATGGGTAATTCCCAATATTTCAGCAATCTTTTCCTGTTTCAGGTCTTCTAGAAAAAAGCCTATGATAAGTCTATCCAATTCAGGCAAATCAGCTATACATTGATGGAGTTTAATAAAGGTTTTCTCTTCCTTATAGGGATCTACTTCGCTGGATTTTAGAAATCTATAATCTTTAACAAGTTCTTTTTTCTTTTCATTTTCTATCTGTCTCAGGCATTTATTGCTTGCAATTCTATATATCCAACCAGGGATATTCTCATGATGTCTCAATTCATCCATGTGTGTGAATACTGTAATAAATGTATCTTGCATCACATCTTTCGCCTTTTCAGCATCATTAAAATACCCCAAGCAAACTCTAAATATTTTGCCTGAATAATTTTTATATAGATATTCAAATTCCATTATAACAGATAAATACAGGAAGCTATAAAATGTTACAAATTATTTTCAAATCTATTACAAAGTGGTAAAGATTAGGGTAGCCGTAGACGAAAGGATTACGAATACCATAACAACGCGGATGGAACCTAAAATGTAAAATCTGGTCTACAAGACTGCAGGTCGAAAAGTCTGTGTATTCCAGGAATGACACCGATGTCATGACATGCGATTATTTTAGCTTTGATTTTCAGGACCTGGATCTTTGCCGTACTCGATAAATTGTCAAATCCGTAAAAACTACCTTCCTGTTACTTAATTCAGTAAATTTATTCCGTAAATTTGTATCGGAGGCAATAAGTTTATGGAAAACAAGAAGATTTCAATATTGTATGTTGATGATGAGGAGAATAATTTGTTTTCCTTCAAGGCGACATTCCGTTTAAAATATAAGATATTTACGGCCATTAGTGGAGCGGAGGCAATTGATCTTGTTAAAAATAATTCGATTAATATCATTATTACAGATCAACGGATGCCCGAAATGACCGGTGTCGAGTTTCTGGAGAGGATCATTAAGATTGATGCAGCTCCAATGCGGATACTTTTAACGGGGTATACTGATATGGCTGCTGTGGTCGATGCAGTCAATAAAGGAAAGATATTCCATTACCTCAATAAACCTTGGAGCGAAGCGGAACTGGACGAAACGATTCAGCGTGCGTATGAGGTATATCTGGAACGGCAAAAAATAATCGAAACGAATGCGAAACTCGAATCATCCAATGATCAACTTGAGTTTATGCTGCGCCAAAAACTGCTTTCCTAAAACAAAAGCTTTTAGGAAAGTCAGAGCTATTTACTCGGTATACTGACTGTAAATGTCGTGCCTGCACCCAGTGGCGATTGTACATCAATGCTTCCCTGCAGCTTTAGTAATGCGTTTTGTACATTATACAAGCCAAATCCCATGCCTTTGGCCTGATCACTGCCCCTAAAAAACAGTTTGAAAATATCATGAATGTGTTCGGGAGAAATACCGATACCATTATCGCTCACCACAATCTTCGCCTGCTTGTCAGATACGTCAACAGATAGTTTAACGAATGGCTCCGCCTGCCCCTTTCGCTGATATTTGAAGGCGTTGGATAGTAAATTGTGTAAAATCAATTCCAGGATAGCTTTGTCACATTTAAATGGTTCTTTTTGGTCAACACAAATATCAAAGGTTACGTCTTTGTTTTGGGTATACATTTTATAGAACTGTCTCACATTGCCGAAAAGTTCGTCAAAATTAATTTCAGAGAGCAAGAGCTCACCTCTCCGCAACAGATAGTAGTCCCTTAGACTATCAATATAAGCGTCTAGACTGACCAATGAACTATCCATCAAAGTAAGTAATTCATGGATGCGGTCTATATTGTCAAATTCTAGCCCAAGTTTTACGGCGGAGAGTACCCCTGTTAAAGGATCACGTAAATCATGACTGACACTATAGGCAAACTTATCTAGCTCATCGTACGCTTTCTGTAGTTCTTGATTCTTGGTCTCCAACAGCGAATTTGCAACATAAAATTTATTTGCTTCTTCAATTGCTGAAATAATCTCCTCCCTCATCCAAGGCTTGCGGACAAAGCGAAAGATATGCCCCTTATTGATCGCGTCAATAACTGTATCCATGTCAGCATAAGCAGTCAATAAAATACGGATAGGCTTCGGAAAATCTCTTTTGATGCGGTGCAGAAAATCTATTCCCAGTTCTTCGGGCATACGCTGGTCACAAAAGATCACACGGATCTTTGAATTGGCGAGAAGTATTTTCTCGGCTTCAGCTGTGTTTGATGCAGTATGAATGACATAATCGTATCTAAAATTCGCTTTAAAACCAATTAAGTTATTTGCTTCATCATCAATATATAGTATTTCAAGCTCCGTCTGCATAATTTTTATAATCTGGTTTACTTTCCCAAAATGACCGAAATTAATCATAATTTATCGAACTCATTGGGTTACTTTTACGTCAATTCTTTTGTTGTATGGGGATTTGTAGCGTAAAGACTGTTCCCTCTCCTACTTCCGATTCTACAATAATCCTACCATGATGCTTGGCAATGGTATTATAGGCGATGGACATCCCTAACCCTGTCCCCTCGCCGACGTCCTTTGTCGTGAAAAAAGGTTCAAAAATACGTTCCTGAATATTTTTTGGAATACCGATGCCATTGTCTGCTATTTTAACAAAAATACTGGACTGATCCGCAGCGAGTCCGGTTTCTATCCCTAATTTCCCTCCTCCGTTATCACCGAATTTTTTGTTGATGGCATACAGTGCATTCGTTATAATATTCAGAAATACCTGGTTCAATTTCCCTGCATGGCATTCTACCATCGGTAGGTCGCCATATTTTTTTTCAACTTCAATCGTATTATTGATCAAGCTGTTCAGTATCACCATCGTGGACGCTATGCCTTCGTTGATATCGGCAAATTTTAATGTGTCCTCATCGACACGTGAGAAGATACGTAAACTTTTTACAATTTCAGCGGTACGATGGGCCCCATCATGCATTCCTTTCAATAGGAAATCGACTTCTGTCTTCAGATAGTCAAGGTCCAGATCATCCTTGAATTTTTTGATCTGTAATTGCTTCTCGTCATCAGAAAACTCCGGTGCAAAAGCAATACGTTCGACTTCGTCCAAAGTGTCCCAGATCATCCTGATATCTCTTTTCAGGGGGGCTACATTCGAGGTGACGAAGTTGATTGGATTGTTGATTTCGTGTGCGACTCCTGCGGTCAACTGTCCCAACGAGGCCATTTTTTCGGCTTCAACCAGTTGTGACTGAGCTTCTTTCAGATGTGTCAGTGTCATTTGCAATGACGCATTGGATTCTTTTAGTTCATGTGTCCGTTCACTGACCTTTTGCTCCAACACCACATTCTGCTCACGGATGAGCCGCTCGTTTTCTAAAGAGATAGCTAATTCTCGTAGCCTAGATTCTTCCTTTTCCTGCTTGAGTATATTGATGCTGTAGGCCAGACCAAAGGATAGCAATGCCATTTCGATTACTGAGGCAATCTGAACAGCGTTGCTTGTAAAGTTATTATAGTCTAATATTCCGTAGTCTTTTAACAAAAACACAACGGACCCCAGGAGTAAGACGGTCCAGCCATAAACAAAGTATTTTGCTGGTTTATAACCGCTTATCATAATTCGGTAGGATAAATAGAGGACAAATAAAGAGCCAGCACCGGTGGTCACCTGCATCACGAAAAATGCGGATTGCGTTAAACTGGCTAGCGCCAGGATGGTACCAAAGGCAAACAAAATAATAAAAATGGTGATTATCCGTCTTGATCGCGGTGCATTTTTCTTTAATTGGAGAAATGAATCTGCAAATAAAAGCGCACTAAGCCCCGATAAACAACCAAATATGATGGGGCCTTTGGTTGCAAAGTAAGGCCAGGAAGGCCACAGATACTGAAAACTATAACCTTTGATGCCCATTTGGGTGACACCTGCACAGAGGACATATAACACGTAATAAAGGTACCCCCTGTCCCTTACAGAGAAAAATAGAAAGAGATTATATATCACCATAATAAGTACTATTCCGATATAGATGCCACTAATGAGGCTATCGTTATTCATCTGCGTCACAAATTGTCGCTCGCTACTCAGATAGATGGGTAATATAATCTGCTCGGTACTTTTTATACAAATGAAAAAGGTCTTTTCCGACCGTTTGGGCAGATGAATATCAAATACATAGTTCGGAACTTTATATTTTCGTATGGAAAAATTTTGATGTTCCCCAAGTTTGATCGATTGGTAAGAGCCATTCCCGGACGGGCTATATAATTCAACTTCATCCAATAGCGGATAGGCAATTTCTAATAGAAAATATAAATCTTGTTCGCTGGCATTTTTTATAGGAAGGCGAAACCAGACAGCGTCAGATGAGGTGCCCAAGTTTGGTACTGCACTATTTAGGGGTTGAAAGTCCGATGAAGATAAAATGTTTGAAAATTCAGGATTTCCCGGTCCCGTATAGCGCTCCAGCTGGCGACCGATCAGTAGCCGTTGTCCGGAATGGTCAACAGTGAGCTGTGCTCGTGATGGGAGGCAGGGGAGAATATACAGACAGATCAAGGAAAACCAGCATTTCATGTTTAGGACGCTATTTTTTTGCCTGGGCGATGACCAGATTCATGGACACTAAAAAACAGCCGGTTTCATCCAATTGTTTCAGGGTTTGTTGGAATTCATCAAATTCTGCTTGGCTCAATTTGCCTTTTTCGAACATTTCCAAGAGGATGCTGTCTAAAAAAAGATAGCGGTTGGCCTCTTCTTTTGAACGTGTCACCATGCACAACGTTTGCAGTTGAACATCTTGAAATCCATTTGCAAGGAGGTCTGCTGTTAGCTTATTGCCCGCCCAGCCGTTGTTGACCTTCTCTTCGGTCAAATAATGGCAGATCTTGGCTTCTATGCTTACATGTTGGGTGTAGAAAGTCAGGCTATTCCAGATGGTTTCAACGATAACCACAGGTTGCCCCTTGCCCAATATGCGATATACCTCACGAAACATCTTTTGTGGATCAGTCAAATGCTGGACAAGACGTTCCATCCGCACTCCGGAAGCCTCCTCATCTTCGAAATCGAGCTGATATACCTCACCCTGAACAAAATTAACATTGCTGATTCCGTCGCTACCTGCTTTCGCATGATCAATCAATTTCGCATCATGGTCAATGCCGATCACCTGTACTTCGCTTCCCAGCATATTGGCCAGGTTAATAGCATCCATTCCAGTACCGCAACCCAAATCGGCAAGGAGCCCTTCTTTGATCGTAGTGAAAGGAGAATAGGACTGTATTTTTAATTGCTTGAGAAACTCTCCGGTATCCTGTAAATAACCGGCGCCATAGTGTTTAGTGTCCATTAAAAAATATTTAGATTACGTTGATCTGTATTGTGATCTGCCGATGTGTGTTGCAAATTTTTTATGACTTCTTCAAGATCCCACCGGTCTAGGTTAGGGATGTCTATTTGATAGTGAATTTCAATTTCTTTATTCCGCAGGGTTTCTATCCGGACAATATTGGAATTGTTTCGGAGGGAGAAAATGGCTTCCTTATTTTCCTGATCTGCTTCAGTCAACGTATCCAGATTTCTCATGATCATGACTGTCGCCACTAAGTCTAATTTTGGATAGTAAAAAGTACCATTGTTACCAACGCTGGTATCTATGCGGTAACCGACACTTTCTGCCAGTTTTACCGTATATGGAGCACACAGTGCAAATAACGATTTGATCCCGATCTGTGTGCTGATGGCTGCTCCGGCCCTGGTGAGGAAAATACTGCCGATTCCATATCCTGCGATTTCACGGGAGTTCCATAGCCCGCAGCCTTCGCCGGTACCGTGTAAAGCGTAGTCGTATACTAAATCGTAAATCCGCGCATCCATGGCACCTGTAGCCTGTTCTATCGGCAACGGCTCACTTCCTCCGGCGGCATGTATCCGGACACCTCCATATACCTTCTCACCATCAAGAGATTCTACAATAAGGACGAATGACGCCGGATTATACATCCATTCGTTCTTGGATGAAGTAACTTTCTTGACGCCTATCGCTGTCAAGACATGGGCGTGCCCTTCTATAAAACGTTCACAGGTCGTAGGATCGTCGATAGCACGAAATGCTCTCAGTCTAACTACCGGACGTCCATCGTTGAATAATAATGCCACCGAAATGCTTTAATTTATCGTTGAAACACAAAACTAATCAATAAAAAGCAAAAGGTGTTTAAAGCTTTGACAAATAAACACCTTTATGATCTGCCGTTTACAAAAAATATGTGTAAGGCTGGTCCTATATGTAAAAGTCAATTATAAAAATAAAGATCGCGGATCAGTTTGGAATGACCTATCAACGTTTTTGTAAACTATTCTTATAAATTTGTCCGTCTTTGATAATAAGGAGAAAATTCTTGTCCGGATCGGCCAGCAGTGTCAAGTCTCGGAGCGGATCGCCATCGACCAGAAGCATATCGGCCAAGGCTCCTTCTTCGATCACGCCTAGTTTACCGGGATATGGGCTCCGTAAACCCGCAAGCTGTAAAAGCTCCGCGTTGTCCTGGGTAACCATTTTAATGATCTCAGCATTCGTAAACCATTTTTGAAGACGGAGGATAAATGAATTTTGCAGTTCATTCAGATCTGGTTCAAAAAGGAAGTCGGTTCCCCAGGCGAGCTTAACACCGTGTTTCTTGGCCAAAGGCCATACTTTTTCCTGTCCTTCGATAACGGGCTTGCGTTTTATTCGCCTTTGCGGATCCATATCAGGAGTGTCTTCGACCAGATTTTGTAAGCTGAGCCAGATATTTTTCTCTGCAAGAAGTTGCAGCGTTTCCTCATCCAATAGCTGTCCGTGTTCGACACACTTTACCCCTGCTTCGACCGCCCGGCGTATCGCCCTGGGCGTATAAGCATGTACGGTAACATAAGTGCCCCAATCTTCTGCTGCTTCGACCGCCGCCTTCATCTCATCCAGGGTATATTGTGTAACATCCACGGGGTCATACGCTGAGGAAGTTCCCCCGCCGGCCATGAGTTTGATCTGACTGGCGCCGAACCGTAAATTTTCCCTGACGGCGGTCAGTACCTCATCGCGTCCGTCGGCTATAAAAGTGGCTCCATATCTTTCAGCGCGTGAAACAATGCCGAAGAATCTGCGCGATTTTTCCTCTGGCGTCCTAAAATCACCATGCCCCGCAGTTTGGCTTATTGTAGCCCCGGAAGGCCAGATCCTGGGGCCGATTAGTTTACCTTTGTCAATCGCAGCCTTTAATGGAAAAATCGGCCCGCCCACATCGCGCACACTCGTAAATCCACGCATGAGCATTTTCCGCGCTGATTGGCCAACCTTGTTTACCAGAAATTCCTCAGAAAGATCGTTTGTCATCATCTGTGGCATAGTAAGTGCCCCAAAAACCAAATGCACGTGGGCATCAATCAAGCCGGGCAATAATGTTTTGCCTTTGGCATCTATCTTTGCAATTTCGGCTCCCGTGGTTTTAATGGGTTCAGCACTGATTGTTTGAATCGTGTTGCCATTGATCAGAACGTGCTTCAGGCCGCTAAGGCTCTGGTTTTTATAATCTATGAGTTTGACATTTTCCAAAAGGATCTGTTTTTGCTGTGCTGTTAAAGCATGGATACTGCAAACACAGAAAAAGAAGGTAAGTACATGACGTAAACGCATAATTATTAAAATATAATGTGTTTAAATAATACTATGACTATAGTCATCAGACCATATAAAAGGCCTGTTTGATGAAAGCTATTTCCTAAGTTAAATATAATTTGGATATTTCTTTATTATAGTGTAATAATATTTCGCCATAATTAGTCGATAAGTGTTTCTGTACGATCAAAAAGTGCTATAATCAGCGCTAAATTTTTAGTAAATTTGTTGCTGATTATGATCAATCTAACTCGATGGCTAGGGCAGTATCAACAGGTCATCCCTGGCATATTTTCTCTCCGGGCCTCGCTGCGGTACGCTTTTTTGCTGGGAGGATCCTGTTATCTTTTTTTAATCATTTTTCAGCCTTTTGGTACCTACAATTTTGAGGATTCAGCCAAATATATACTATTGATGGGCTATGGGGGTATTTTCGCCTTATCTTATCTATTCGCTTCCGCCTTATTGGCCAACGGAAAGAAATGGACGGTAAAAAAAGAATTCCTGCGTATGCTATTGGTATACGTAGCAGCGACAATATTGAATTTTTTATACAATAGTTGTGTTGTGAGCCGGGTGTCCATGCAATGGATCAACTTGCTGTATATGGGACTTTATACCCTGTCGCTTTATGTGCCCATCGGACTGATCTATTTTTTAATACTCATAAAAACGGATCGGGGTAAACCGACCGAGTCTGTATCGGTCCCTGTCGCCCAGAAGCAAGTTTTGCCGATACGGGTGAGTTTACCGGCGCAGCGTATATCGAACCTCGGTGCTCATGCCCCAGCAACTCCACTATTGGGGAGCTTAACGGATCAGCATGCCGTTGTTTCTGATAACAGCGCTATTGCTTGTCTTGCTAATGGAAGCCAGCTTGTATGTTTTGGCCGACAGGATTTTATATTTGCCAAATCCATGGATAATTATTGTGAGGTCTATTTTTATGAAAATAAAATAGCCAAAAAAGAGATTATACGGATCACTTTGGGAAAGTTAGAGGAGCAATTGACAGATGCGAACATACACCGCTGCCATAGATCCTATCTGGTTAATTTCGACAAGATTCTGGTCAAGGAGGGCAATGCAAAAGGCTATCTGTTGCGTTTCGCTGATAGGGACGAATATGCACTGGTATCGCGTTCGATGCTCCCGGCTGTAAAAGCCTATTTATTGAAATGATGTGGTTCAATTGGCTTGCGATAAACTGTACCATTCGTCCCTAAATCTGGCGAACCGCCACATATTTTTGTCAGTCCTGACATTGCCATATAGTTTTGTCACCAAAAAAATATGAATCGCACTAATTTCAACTTGCTTGTTTTGTTTTTCTTTTTCGGGATTTACTTTGCCTTGGACCAGCTATTTTTTGCGGCTGTTCAGTCCCGGATAATCGGCTTTATTCACAACAGGGCCCTGGCCCATATGGTAGCCTATATCCTCAGCCTGCTGCCTTTGCTCTTAGGGGCACTTTTACTCAAGCCTAAAGATCAGGATACACTGGTGTCTAAATTTGGAGTAAATGGTTCTCCTGCTTTAGGGATAGGAATCGCCGCGTTGGCAACACTCCCGATGTTTATCGGTTATGCATTTAGGTTTTCTTTGATCAGGGAGCCCGATTTCAATTCATTGGTCATTAATACCTTCTCTGCGGGATTGTTTGAAGAACTTATCTTTAGGGCTTATTTTTTTGGTCTTGTTTACCGCTATACACGCCTTGGGTTTATTCCCGCTATTCTGGCAACTTCGTTGGTATTTGCATTCCTGCATCTATATCAAAGTCAGGATCCGATGGAATTGGTTCTCATTTTTATGACAACATTTTTGGGATCGGTATTGTTTGCCTGGTTATATACGGAGTGGAAGTTTAATCTTTGGATTCCGGTAGCCTTACATATATTGATGAATCTGGCCTGGATGCTATTTAATGTGGACGACAATGCTGCGGGCAACTTGTATGCTAATATCTTCCGCTTTTTGACGATCGCTTTGGTTATCGTATTGACAGTAATAAGAGCCAAGAATATGAAGATCGGTCTACGGGTAAATCGAAAGACACTCTGGCGCAAGTTATAAAATTAGGAAGCGTGAAGTTACGGAGTATACATTGGCGTTTGTGTGATATCGGTAGGGACGGTATATGGACGTTTCCGAATTTATAGCAATATGGGAGAACCCCTGAATACCAGTATTTTTTTCGGCACAGGAATCGCTATCTTCACCTATATGAAAAGACTGTTATTTTTACCTGCGTATATGCTTGTCGGAAGTACTATTTTGATGGGAATGTTAAGCTGTGGTGACGGAGCAAAAAAGAAAGCTATCCAGAAGGCGGATTCGGTGCAAATGGATGTGAGTGCGATCAAAGATACCGCGGTAGCGGAGAAGTTTCCGCCCTTGCCGATCAATTATGATCAGACGAAGGTCTTGAAAAATCTGTATGTGATCGACCGTGCAGGCGTGGTTTTGCGTCAGGGGGCAGATGACAATGCTCCGGCGCTTGGAAAATATCCGTATGGGACAAAACTGGACGTGATCGGTGAAGAGGGGGAATGGCTTGCAGTGATGGATCGCATACAACGGGATTATAAAGGCCCCAATGGTGAAGCCAATGATGTAACACAATGGGAAAAAGGATATGTGGCGAAATCTAAATTGGGTAAGCAGGATAAAATAACAATATCACCCAAAGATTTAAATATTATTGTCTCACAGAGGGTGAACGGAAAGGAAAACTATTACGAAAAAGGGCATCCTTTGGATCAGCATCTCTTTTTGGAATTAATAGATGAGCAAACTTTTTTGGCCGCTCGAAATACGGCAGAAGACTATCTGATCAAAGACACACTTTCATATATTAAAAACGGAAAGATTTTTGAATTGCCATTGGCAAACGGAAAAAAATTGACATTTACAGATAAGGATATAGATAATGAGCTGGAATCTCGCTATTCGTATATGGGGCATTACGATTTTCTGAATGCTTTTGCCGTCGCGGGCAACTATTGGGAAAGTGCTGATGTACGCCTTTTTGATCGGCAGGATGGTCATCTTATTGTGGAATGCGGCGATTATCCTTTCTTTTCCGCGGATAAAAAATATTTGATGACGTTGCATGCTGATCCCTATGAATCAACAGGTGATCTGCAAGTCTTCCACGTGAAACAGGGAAAAGTGATCCCAATGCTTTCAGTTAGTTTTAAAGAATGGATGCCGACCTGGAAAGAGGAACTGATGTTCTGGGGTAAAGATGGGTATATCTATACCGCAGCCAACCACGTGAATGGTTATTGGGGCGAGGAAGGAAGTTTGAGTGAAAGATCTCAGTTTATTAGAATCAAGTTGCTTAAACCTTAGTCGGTGCCAAAGAGGGAGTTTTGCCGATTCAATTTGCGAATATCAGACTGCATGAACACTATTTTTCTGTTTTAAGTAAAACTATTCTGGGACGCACCTGTTGTATTCCATAAAATAGATTATAGTTTGTAATTTAGCTGAATGAAACTAAAAACACTACTGTTATTTGCTGTGCTATGTTGTTCTTTTCTCCTCGTAAAGGCACAAGATAAATCTTGGAAAGAACACAATAGATGGATCTGGGGACCTTCGGTAGGGTATCAATACCAAAGTGGCAATTTCTTAAAAGTTTCAGGATGGGGTTTATTTGCTCCAAACGATTTTCAGTATATGAAAATAGATGCTGGTGCCAATTTTAGTTGGATGGAGAACCAGACAACAGTGGTTCCGGAAGTGGGCTTTACCTATTATCTGAATGACTTTGTACTGTTTCCTTTTGTAAAGGCCGAGCTGACTCCTTATACGATAACGCCTAAAGTTGGCGCAAGTTTGTTTTCTATCGTCGACTTGGGTATAGGCTATGGCTTTGATTATAACACAAAGAAGAATTTTAAGCCTATAGATGGTTTTACGGTATCTGTGGGAGTGAATATCCCCTTGAATTTTCATCTCTATTAAAATGATGAACCATGCAAAATAGAAATACACTTTGGATAACCTGTATGATCATATTGCTTGCATTTGGAAGAAAGGCCACTGCACAAGATCATTTGATCGGTCCAACACTGAGCTACCAGTTCCAAAAAGGAAGCATCGTTAAAACAGGAGCCTATTTTGCATTTCCATTTTTAGGTGATAATATCTTGCGGGCGGATGCCACAGCCAACTTTACCTGGACACAAAAGAAATTTGCCGTTATTCCAGAAGCAGCGTTAACCTATTATCCGCAAACGTATGTATTAACACCATTTGTACGTGCGGAGGTGACCCCGTATACTTTCACTCCAAAAGTCGGGGCCAGCTTGGCGACACTGTTGGATATCGATTTTGGATATGGCTTTTCCATCAAAGACAAAAAAGATTATCGTCCAATGAAAGGGTTTGCTGTATCCCTGAGATTTAGTATTCCGCTGAACTATAGGCTCAATATGTAACCGCTACCATTATATCTGCCTTTTCCTAGCCGGCAGATGCTTGCTCGATGACTTGATCCTGGATCACTTGCATGTAATTTAATAACTTCATGGATAGTGAAGTGTACGCTCGACCCGAGATTATTGATCGAGCCAATTTTTGAAAGCAACGACTTTCTCCCTCGAAACGATCAGTTCGTCAGATTCGTAATGCTTGAGGTATATTTTTAATCTCGCATTGGAGTGTATCGCAATAGTTTTGATGGCGTTAAATTGAACAATGCTGCTTCGGTTTATTCTGAAAAAGTCTTTGGGTGACAATTGTGGCGTCAAAGCATCTAAGGTTTGGTCCAATAGGTAATTCCCATTTTCATTGGTATACAGGTAGGTCCCTTTGTTTTCGCTGTAGATACACTCGATCTGCTGGCTGGTTACAATCTTGAGGTTTTGGCCGATCCTGATGGTAAAACGCTCCTTAAATGTTTGAGTGGTATTTTTAAATAATGTCTCAAAAGTTGTTAGGTCAAATGGAGAGACTGGGCGCCGAAACTGCAGAAACTTTTCAATCGCATTTTCCAGTTCTTCATCTTCAATCGGCTTTAACAGGTAATCAATGCTATTTTGTTTAAATGCCCGTAATAGATATTCATCATACGCTGTCGTGAAAATGATGGCCGAGCTAGGTTTTATCTGTTCGAGGATCTCAAACGATATGCCATCAGCAAGTTGAATGTCCATAAAAAGTAGATCAGGTTCGGCATTTGACCTAAACCATTCAATCGATTCTTCAACGGTCTGCAGTGTTGCTGCTACCGTGTAACCGAGTCGTTCCAATTTTCTTCGGAGCAATCTTGCGGAGGGAAGTTCGTCTTCTATAATTAATATTTTCATTGGATATTTTCGTTCCCATTGATCGTCTGATCCCTGAGTGGTTTATTTATTTCGCATTCAGGTCATACCTGCCTGCTTATGAAATTTAATTGCTACTGGTATTTTCTTTGTTTTATTTAATGGTCTCTTGGACCGGATTGATCCTTGTCATCAAATACTACCGGCATTGACTTGTTTTTGAACTAGCTGGCTTTCATGCTACTGTTTCGGCAATAATCGGCAGCCCCACAGAAAACAAATCAACGCTTTCCTGAATGTAAACTGGTTGATCGGACAGTAATGCATAACGTTCCTGGATATTTTTTAAACCGATGCCAGGGGTGCTGTTGAATACTTTCTTTTTCTGGAGATTGTTTTCGACATATAAATAATCGTTTTTACGATAAATCTTCAACATCAGTGGACTCTTTAACGAAATAATATTGTGCTTGACTACATTTTCGATGAGCAATTGGAGAGAAAGCGGTAAAATACAACCACTGCTCTCGTCTTGATGGATATGCAAATCAATCTGGATGCCTGCTTCAAACCGCAGATTCAAGAGATTCAAGTAGGCTTTTGAAAAGGTCAGCTCTTCCTGCAAGCTAACAAGACTCTTGTCTTTATGTTCCAGTACGTAGCGGTATATCCTTGAAAGGTCCGTTGTAAACAGGCTTGCCTTTTTGGGATCTTCTTCGATTAGTCCATTCAGCACATTTAAGCTGTTGAACAGAAAGTGGGGATCCAATTGGTTTTTTAAAGATTCGAACTGTGCTGTGATCTGTTGTTTTTCCTGTTCCGATTCTTTAATCTGATAATCTTTGAACCTTTTATAAAAATAGAAACCAAAAAACAGCATTGAAATGAACCAGGAGATAATCGCAAGTTGAAAGTAGTAAGCAACACGCTGTTGATTAATAAAATGATTGAAGCGCTGGAGAAAGTCTTTGGATCCGGTCGGGATAAACAGGCCGGAAAAAAAAGCATTTACTAAAAAAAACACCAGTATGGTCAAGATGAAACTGAGACTATAAAAAGCAATCATCTTCTTTTTAAAAGCCTTACTGCTTGGATATTTTTTTGTGACCCACTTTGATAAATAACCATGACCCAGAAAAAGAATAAATCCATACAATAAACCTCTTGCCATATTAGGATGCAAGATGATGGATAGTAAAGGGATGTCTTTATGATCGAGCTTGGCCACCACGACAAAATAGGTGGAAACAACCACACTTGCTAATATGGCCTGAATAATGGATTTAATTGGGAATCTTTTCACAGCAATATTATTTGCACGCTTTTAGTATCTGCTCTGCCCGATCTTTACCCCAAGAAGGTGCAAAGGGAGCAGCAGGCTTTTCTTCATTGAATAAAGATACCGCTTTCTTGACATCCTCACATTCTTTACTGCTGTCTTGATTGAAATATTTTTTGGCGTTCATCTGAAACTCGGCAAGCCCCAATATCGCACGGGGATTATTTGGATTGATTGCCAAAGCTTTTTTGTAAAAACCAATGGTGATTGGTGATAATTCCTTGGCTTTTGTCATGGGATCGGTTAACATTAAGGCGGTTTTATTCATTGCCCTTAAGACAAGCCACTCTGAGTTGTTGTCCTGCGTGCTGTTGTTCAGGATGTCTTCAGCAGATTGTATGTATTTTGCTTGTGTTTCTTTGTTTTTTTCCTTGAAGGCGGCTGTCGTCAGGATCATTGCTTGATAATAGTTCGGAATCCAATTGTCCTTTTCGGCTTGGCTGATTCGTTCCAGTAGTCCGGACGCTTTCTCGATCTCCCCAGACTGCCATAAGCTCATGGCTTGTCCCATACTTTTTTCATAATTGTTTTGTGCAAATGCGGTGCTGCTTATGAAGCAGATAATGACGATAATAATTGATTTCATGATTTTTTGTTTAGTGGTTAACATTTTTGATTCTTCTATAGTGGGTTCATATTTTGTTGAACTCCAGTGAAATTGCGGATAGCAACTGACAAACAGGAATAATTTTGGATGAACCGGCATATTTTGATGATGAGTTGTTGATTGTTATAGATTGTCCAGTTGATTGTCTTTTTTATTTTTACTTATCGTCCAGAAATAGCCCAAAAAGACAAAGCGTTTAGCTGTAGGCACAATAGGTCTACGATCATAAATGCCCTGAATATTCGGTCGGCCTGCATATTGATATCCATAGATTGGTGAAGCTCCGAGGACATTGCTGACAGAGAAATGGATAATTTTTTGCTGACTGTACAGGAATGACCAACTCATGGATAGATTATTATATCCTTTGGTATGGCCATTCATAAAAGTGGTTTGGTTCGGGTCATTGTAATTTCTTCCTGAAACAAACGAATTTGTCAAACTGAGCTGTGATCTGAGACCTGCAAACCAGTATTTTCCAACAATAAAAAGGCTATGCTTATAGACATATGAGGGAGTAACTGTATGGGGATAGTTCGCTTCATTTCTTTTGCTGTCTGTGTAGGAGTATGAAATCCAGTATTGTAGATTCTTTACGCTACTGGTATTTTTGTAAAATACATCAAAGCCTTTGACTTTGCCGTTGCCATTGTTGTCATATTGACTGTCATACCCTGCTATTTGGCTGTTGTATTTTATCAGGTTATCGTATGTTTTGTGGTAGGCTTCCAGACGCAAGAGGTGTCCACTTTTCTCGTAAAAGTAATTTGCGATATAATGTCTGGCGGCTAGCCAATCCAGCTGGGGATCATATTTTAATAGTGGACTGGGAGCTTGTTGATGAAACGTTCCATAGGCCAACGAGAGCTGAGTATACTTGTTCAACGCGTAGCCCAAGGATGCCCTTGGCTCTATTGTTTTTTTGCTTTGTAAATTGGACGTAGTCCCCCGTAGACCGATCTTTCCGATGAGGTTTGGTAATAGGCCAAAGGTGGTTTCGGTAAACAGTGAAGTCATTTTGCTATGGTATCCATAGGGGTGGGCGAGTTCTTGACGATGGTATTCTTCCTTGTAATTGTTGTCAAAATATTCTATTCCCCAAATGCTTTTTATACTGTTTTTCCAGGTTTTCCTTAAAGTTCCTTTTACATGGAGGCTCTTTTCGTTGTTGGGGAGGTAAATGTTACCGTAATGGAACTTGTCTATCAGGTAGCCTATCCCAACACCTGAATGGAATGCCCAGCGATTTCCTAAGTCTTGACTATAGGTGATGTTAGCGTAGCTATTGTTGGACTTCTTTTTCAATGGGATAGGCTCTTCGTAATTGATGTCGGATTGGTAAAGCCCCATATTCTCAAAATTGTACGCCCCATAAATATTTAGAAAGCCTTTTTTAAACTGATGGCGATAGATCAGTTCTCCGGAAGCGTTTTCATAGGGCTTGGTCCATCTGATGTCGGGGGTAATGATTTTTGAATAGGGTTTTAAGTTTGTATAGCTGTTGTTGAATGTCAGTGAGTTTTTACCCCATTGTAATGTATGCCCCAGACCAAGGCCCACAGATGATAAGGAAACTTCTGTTTTGGGCTGCTCAATGGTGTTTTCTGTACTAAGGGCCAAAATGCTGGATAAGGCATTGCCAAATTCCGCAGAATAGCCGCCAGTGGAAAAATTCACCCCTTTAAAGAGCATCGGTGAAAATCGACCCCTGACAGGAACTTCATTTGGGGTTGCGGTATAGGGTTGTGCGACTCGTATCCCGTTGATGTAAGTCTGTGTCTCGGAGGCATCTCCGCCGTGAACCATGAGGCGGCCGTTTTCTCCCGCAACTTGTGCACCCGGTAATGTTGCCAGGGCACTAATGATGTTGCCCATGCTCCCAGCCGTGGTGACAATATCCAAAGGGCTCATCACGGTGTTTCTACCAGAGCTGTTGGCTTGAAGGACTCCGGCTTGAATACTGACCTCTTGCAAGCGATTCTCGCTGGCCTGTAATTGAATAACCAAAAGTTCCTTATGTGGTAATTCAATGAGTTTGCTATACAGTGGACGACCTACAACTGACGCTTTGATTGTCTTGGCACCCCGCTCATTGGTTTCAAAAGTAAAATTTCCGAGCGAGTCTGTTGTACTCCCATCGTAGGTACCTTCTATATAAACATTGGCTAAATAGATAGGTTTACCGTTTTTCTCTACTATCCTGCCCTTGAGAATAGACTGAGCGAAAACGGTGGTGATACTTAAAAATAATAAGGTTAATACCAGCTTCATTTTATTGACTTTTATCCAAAAATGAAACGGGGCACTTGCTTTCAAGAAAAAGAGTGGATGAAATGTCAAAATATGATGATGAAATGTCGGATTCCGATTTTATGCTGTAAATTAATGCTTGGAATGAGAACCGATCGTGTTGACGAGCGGTGAAAATTAAGTCACATAGAGATGCGAATAACCATTTTAGATGACTATCAAGATGCTGTCCGACAGTTGGATTGTTTCAAAATACTTGATGGTCATGATGTTGAGATATTGAAACAATCCTATACAGATCCGGCTCTGCTAGCCGAAAAGATTAAAAATACAGAGGCGTTGGTGCTAATCCGGGAGCGAACGAAAATCGTTACGGATCTGCTCGATAAGCTTCCAAACCTGAAGCTTATCAGTCAGACCGGTAAAATTTCCAATCACCTTGACCTAGCGGCCTGTACTGCTTATCAGGTTGCTGTAGCAGAAGGTGTCGGGGCCCCGACTGCACCTGCCGAACTGGCCTGGTTGTTAATTATGAATGGTTTAAGGAAGCTGCCGCAGGCGATTGCTGCGATGAAACGGGGGCAATGGCAGACGAATATCGGTCAGTCCGTGGCAGGAAAAACAGTGGGGATATGGGGCTACGGTAAGATAGGTAGGCTGATCGCCCAATATGCCAAAGCATTCGGCGCGGAAGTGATCGTTTGGGGCAGCGAACGTTCACGGGAAGAGGCAGTGAAGGATGGGCTATTAGCAGCAGCCAGTAAATCAGATTTCTTCCATTTTGCGGATGTGGTAACCTTGCACCTACGATTGGTGCCAGAAACCCGGGGTATCGTAAAATTGGAAGACCTACGGTCCATGAAACCTACGGCGCTATTTGTAAATACTTCACGTGCGGAGTTGGTTGAACAGGGGGCATTGCTGGACGCGTTGCGAATGGGAACTCCGGGCGCTGCAGGCCTGGACGTCTATGAATCCGAACCAGTCACCGATCCCAATTATCCATTGTTGCAAATGCAAAATGTCATCTGTTCTCCGCATTTGGGCTATGTGGAAGAATATGGATACGAAAAGCTGTTTAAGCCGGCTTTTGAAAATATTGTCGCTTTCGCGCAAGGAAAACCGCAGCATATCGCCAATCCGGAAGTACTTAAAGCTTACCCTAGATCGACCGGCCCGAGCTGTTAACTTGCTTTTTGTAGTGCTAATGGATTTTTCGTTCATGAGTAAATGACGCAAGTAAATGGCGCCTGTGATGCTACTCTTTGGTCATAAACAGAGCTGAAAATTAGAACCGAATGTTTCTGTTACAATTTGATAGACCAATCCAAATGCGTATTATTGATTATAATACCCTGCATGCAGCAGGGACTCCATGGTTAAAATGAAAAATTTCACACAACTTGATCAGCCCACCGGACGGTCCATATATCTGGATGAAAAGGAGTACCTCTTTTTTGGGGGAACCTCTTATCTGGGGCTGGCCACGGATAAAGCATATGCCGAACTTTTTATTGAGGGAGTGAGACGGTATGGTGTTAATAACGGTACTTCGCGGAATAATAATGTTCAACAGGCTATATTTGATCAAGCAGAACAATATGCGGCGCAGCGATTTGAATTTGAGTCGGGATTATTGCTGTCAAGCGGCTATTTGGCGACCCAATTTGTTGTCAAAATGTTATCAAAGGAGGGTGAACTGCTTTACGCTCCTTCCTGCCATCCCTCTTTATGGCTTGACGTAAATCCTGCTGTAACGGGCGATTTTAGGGGCTGGGGTCTGCGAACTGTCGAGTATATCAATCAATCCAGAGCGGCCTCTTTTGTTATCGTTAGCAATAGCTTGGATAATATGACTCCAGAACGCTATGACTTCTCGGTTTTTAGGAACGTTTCGGCAGCGAAAAAAGTAGCCTTAATCTTGGATGATTCTCATGGTATAGGTGTACTGTCTGAAAATGGCATTTCTTTAACCGGGCGTGATTTTCTGGGATTAAATATCGAGCTGATTGTTGTGGCCTCCTTGGCAAAAGGCTTAGCGACAGATGCAGGGCTGATCTTAGCCAGTGCGAAACGGATTGAACAGCTTAAGAAATCAAATTTTTATACGGGGGCCTCCCCCAGTTCCCCGGCGAGCCTCTTTGCTTTTTTAAATGGGGAACACATCTATCGTACACAATTTGAAAAACTGCAGGCAAATATTCGTTATTTCGAATCACTTTCTGATGGATATTTAAATAGCATTGCTAATTTTCCGGTCTTTTCTTCCAAGGATACCAGCCTATATGCAAGGCTGATGGAGTCTGGTATACTGGTCTCGAGTTTCCCCTATCCGCTTCCTACGGACTCCTTATTGAATAGGATTGTGGTCAATGCACATCATACATTTGAAGATTTGGACCGTATTAGTCATGCAATTGGCATATCTTGAATTTTCTATGACATCCAATGAATCAACTTGTTGTAAATTAGGAAATTGTTTTTATTTTTGATATTTATTTCAGTATTTGTTGGATGTGAAATCGCGTTAATTGATTGTAAATGTTTGGCTTTTGGAAGCTTATTTATCAAAAAAGTATTTAAATAATTTCCATTCCTCATTTTAAAACAATACTTTTGCATCCCCAAACATTAGTTGGCTTAAGGGTTGAAAAATAAATAATTACAGTAAAATAGATATGACTAAAGCAGAAATTATTGCAGAAATCTCTAACAAAACTGGCTTAGAGAAGGTAGATGTTCAAGAGACCGTAGAGGCGTTCTTCAAAGTTGTCAAAAACGCAATGATCGGAGGAGAAAATGTATATGTAAGAGGTTTTGGTAGCTTCGTAGTCAAAAAAAGAGCGGAGAAGACTGCAAGAAACATTTCAAAAAATACAGCAATCATTATTCCGGAGCATTTTGTCCCTAGCTTCAAGCCAGCTAAGATTTTCGTAGAGAAAGTAAAAAATGGCAATAAATAATCTTAAAATAGATTAAAATGGCAAAAACCAAACAGATAATAGTCATAGGAGCAGTTGTAGCCTTGGTTGCTGTGCTATTTGCGCAGCCTATTAAAGGTTTGGTGGACAAAGAAAAACAAACTGCTGCAGCATCTGAATCGAAACCTTCCAATGAAGTAAACTTGGAAAATATCTCTTCGATGACAAAACAAGGTTTAGATGCTAGTTTAGTCAAAGAAATTTCCGATATTGAGGCCCAAGTTGCAAAAGCTTCAGGTGAAGATAAGATAAAGCTGTTGCAACAGTTGGCAGATAAGTGGGACGATGTCGCAAAACCAGCCCCTCAAGCATTTGTGTATGAGGAAATGGCAAAGGTTTCTCCTCAATTTGAATATTGGTTGAAAGCCGGCAATGCTTATCGTGCTGCTTATACGAATTTGCAAGATTCTACTTTAGCCCAAGCTCTCAATCAAAATGCAATTCATGCTTATGAGGCAGCGCTAAAAGCGAATTCAAGTAGTCTGGATGCAAAGACAGGATTAGGTGCCGCAATGGTATCAGGAACAAACAACCCAATGGCAGGCATTGCTTTATTACGGGAAGTTGTTGCTGCTGATCCTAAAAACTTAGAAGCGAATAAAACTTTGGGATTGTTTTCATTACAGTCCCGTCAGTTTGACAAAGCCATCGAGCGTTTTAAGACCGTTATCGATCAGAAGCCCGATGCAGAGTCATACTTTTACTTAGCCACAGGCTATGAAAATATTGGGATGAAAAAAGAGGCCGTCACTGCTTTTCAAAAAAGTAAAGAGCTGGCTGCTGATCCATCCCTATCACAATTCATCGATCGAAAGATTGCGGAATTGAGCAAGTAATTAATTTATTATTTATAATCATTAAAAAATTTAGCTATGCCAAGCGGAAAAAAAAGAAAAAGACACAAGATGGCTACTCACAAACGTAAAAAACGTTTAAGAAAAAATAGACACAAGAAAAAATAATCTTGTGATGAGCTTTTAAACATCTTGGCCCATTTTGCTGAGATAGCTTTACGAAACGATCTACATGTCTTTATGGATGTGTAGATTGTTTTTTTCGTAACAACGTTCTTTAAATGTTTAATCGGATACCGAAAATTGCGATAGGATATTGCATAGGTATCAAAAATGAGTAGCTTTTGGTAAAGGAATTAATTATCGATTCGACTCCTGATAAAGGGGTAACTATTGCTTTACTACAGGACAAGCAGCTCGTTGAACTTAACCGTGAGCCCGCAAATAACAATTTTGCCGTTGGGGATATCTATCTCGGACGGATTAAGCGAATTATGCCGGGGCTAAATGCGGCTTTCGTGGATGTAGGCTACGAAAAGGACGCTTTTCTACATTATTTAGATTTGGGTCCCCAAGTTCAATCTTTGCTAAAGCTTACGCGTATCGTAAAGAATGGCAGTTATCAAGAAAAACTGCTCAATAGTTTAAAACTTGAAAAGGATATCGATAAAGCTGGTAAGATCTCTGATGTCTTGAGCAAAAATATGCTCGTGCCAGTGCAAATCGCCAAAGAACCCATCTCAACAAAAGGACCTCGTCTGAGCTCAGACCTATCAATTGCAGGTCGTTTTGTCGTTTTGGTGCCTTTCTCAAGTACTGTTTCCATTTCCAAGCGTATAAAAGGCAGTAACGAGCGCAACCGCCTCAAAAAGATTGTCGAAGGTATTAAACCAGCTAATTTTGGTGTAATTATCCGTACAGTCTCTGAAGGAAAGGGTGTTGAAGAACTGCAACGCGACTTATTGGACCTGATCTCAAAATGGGAGCTGTTTACCAAACGTCTTCGTAATGCTGAACCACCACAAAAGGTTCTCGGCGAAATGGATCGCGCGTCCACTATTCTACGGGATATCCTAACGGATGAGTTCTCGCATATTTATGTTAATGATCCTTCGATCTTCGAAGAAACAAAATCATATATACACGATATATCTCCGGATCTGGAGAAAATTGTAAAGCTTTACAAACATAAAGAACCAATTTTCGACCATTTCGGAGTTGAAAAGCAAATCAAGGCAGCTTTTGGCAAGACTGTTACTTTGCCCGGCGGCGCGTATCTCGTAATTGAGCATACTGAAGCCCTGCACGTAATCGATGTCAATAGTGGTAACCGTTCTGCCAATAAGGAGAATCAGGAAGATAATGCATTGCTGGTCAATATGGAAGCAGCAAAGGAAATTGCGCGGCAACTGCGCCTGCGTGATATGGGGGGAATTGTAGTCATCGATTTTATTGATATGCATAAACCCAATCACCGAAAAGAGTTGTATACATTCTTAAAAGAATGTATGGTGTCGGATAGGGCGAGGCATACGATTTTGCCGCCAAGTAAATTTGGTCTGGTGCAGATCACCCGTCAACGTGTAAGACCTGAAATGAATATTGTCACAAACGAGAAATGTCCGGCTTGTGATGGTACAGGTGAAATCCGGTCAAGCATTGTCCTAATGGATGATATTGAAAATAATTTGAGTTTTATTCTTCAAGAACAGAATGAGAAAAAGGTGACCTTATGTGTTCACCCGTACATAGACGCCTACATTAAGTCTGGGTTGATTTCTAAAAGAATGAAATGGTTTATGAAGTACGGTAAATGGATTAAAGTAAATCCAATGACGTCATATTATCTAACTGAATTCCACTTTTTCAATGCGAAGGACGAGGAAATCAAGTTATAATAGAAAGAGATTAACGAAAAGGGTTAGTAGTCATACTAGCCCTTTTTTGTTTATATCCAATGGATCTTGATCCCGTCTTTTTCCATTTTTCGGAAGTAAGTCATTTGACGTTTGGCATACCGGTGTATTTCTGTTTCCAGTTTGGTGAAAAAGGTCGTATAATCCACTTGCTCAAGGAGATATAAGGAGGCATACTTGTACTCTAAACCATAATATTGCAGCTGGTCATGAGAAACTCCTTCGGTCAGTAATTGTTCGACTTCTTGTAGAAAACCACTTTTGATTCGCTCATTCAATCGCTTACTAATACTTTCCCGCCTATTTTCTAATGGTGGATTTAAACCAATGACAAGAGCTTCTGGAGCTTGCTGTTTGGGTTTGAACTCAGGATTCTGTTGCAGGAATTCCAGTATCTCAATGGCACGGACAATACGTTTATTTGTGGAATGGTCTATCTGAAAATCCAACGGACATACATAGGCGCCCAGCCGTTCCATCAATTCAGGTGTTGTCTTCCCGGCGAGAGACTCTTTGAAGCCTGTTATACTGGGAATTAGTGCATAGGGTGTCTGTTGGATAACACTCTGCAAATATAAACCCGTTCCGCCGCAGAGGATCGTGTGCTTGCCCTTTTTTAAAATGGACTGATGGGTTTGATGGAAGTCCGCAATAAAATTTCCAAGATTGTATTTAGCTCCCGGTTCTCGTATATCAATGAGATGGTATGGAATGCCTTGGTATTCAGTCAGGTCTTTTCCTGTTCCAATATCCATGCGTCGATAAATTTGACGGGAATCGGCACTGATAATTTCGGCATCAATTTGTTGGGCTAGTTGTACTGCCAGTTTGGTCTTGCCAGAGGCTGTTGGGCCTAGGATAACAATAACTTTCTCTTTTGGAACCGATTGTTGTTCCAAAAGAGAAAGTATAGGTTTTAGTCTGTCTATCACAGAACAAATTTAGTCCATTTTTCTGTTCCTTCATTATTTTTTACGACAGTATCGATGAAAGCCATACCTCTGACCCCGTCATAAACTGTTGGAAAGTCTTGTTCTTCCGCGGTTGGAGTTCTTCCTTCTCGTTTTGCGGTAACTGTTGCAGCAAAGTTACGATAGATATTGGCAAAGGATTCCAATAGCCCTTCTGGGTGACCAGCAGGAACACGTGTATTGTGCGTTGCAAACGAGCTCAATGTATACGGCGCAGCGTATGCATTTCCTGTACGGTACAGCTGGCGAGGTTGATCAAGCATTTTGATGATCAGGTTGTTCGGGTCTTCGTTGGCCCATTCCAATCCGCCTTTTTCGCCATAAATACGTATGCGAACAGCGTTCTCTTCTCCTGCCGAGATTTGTGATGCCATTAATACACCTTTGGCGCCGTTTTGGAAACGCAATAATACGGAGCCATCATCATCTAATAATCGGCCTTCAACAAATGTCGTTAAATCAGCACATAACTCTTCGATTTTTAATCCCGAAACATATTCCGCAAGATGAGCTACGTGTGTACCGATATCACCCATGACCAACGACTTGCCCGAGCGTTTTGGATCTGCGCGCCAAGCCGCGCCAGCATTGCCTTCGCGTTCAGTTAAGCGGCTCAACCAGCCCTGCGGATATTCAACAACAATTTTTCTTATTTTACCAAAATGGCCTTCTTTTACCATCGCTTTGGCCTGCTTTACCATCGGATAACCTGAATAGGTATGTGTCAGACATAATGTACGGCCTGTACGTTCTACAGTCTCCTGTAATTCTTTTGCTTCTTCAACAGATACTGTCATTGGCTTTTCAACAACAACATCGAAACCTTTTTCCATAGCCAATTTAGCAGGAGCAAAATGTAGAAAGTTTGGAGTAACAATCGTTACAAAATCCATACGTTCCCCCTCAGGAAGTAAAGATTCTTTCTCGATCATCTCTTCGTAGTTTAGATAGACACGCTCAGGAGCTACAAATAGGTCTTCTCCAGATTGTTTTGAAATCTGTGGATCAATGCTAAATGCGCCACAAACCAATTCAATCTTTCCATCCATAAAAGCGGCAATGCGGTGTACAGCTCCAATAAAGGCGTCGTTTCCGCCTCCGACCATACCCATGCGAAGTTTTCTCTTCATAACGTTATTATTTTTGATTATTTATTTTTCAAATTTATTACAGTGTACAATATACACAATTTAGCTTATTTTATATACAAAATCATCTTGATGCTTCCCATGTTTTCCTTTGGAAAGCCAAGTGGAGCCTGATCCATTAATACACTTAGCTCTTCTTCATTACGATAAGTATATCTATGCGCTCCTGCAACCCAGAAAGTGATAGGAGCTGTAATGTCTTTTATCGTGAAACCGATTTTTTCTAAGGAAGAATGCTGATTCCAATCTCTGTCGGTATAAGTCATGATATCTCCCGGGGAAAAGTCTTTCGCAAAAGCCTTGATTAATTTGCTTAGTCCGCCAATCACATTATAGCCAGATTTATTGCAAAAGCGCAATAACTCAAAAGATCGGTATTCGTCATTTTTATCGCTCATACGGCGCCCTCCGGAAAAAACAGCTATGGACACGAGTTCGCCCTGCTCATATAGTCCGTATCTGTATTTTCCCGGAAGTGGAGTTTGTAGATGGTGTTCCACGAGGAACTGCTGGCTTACTTTTTTATCAATCCGCGCAACGATTGTTTTCCGTGCGTAAATACGACGATTATTCTTCCATTTGGCAACGATGCGCTGCACAATGAGGTCGAATTTTTGTGCCAATATATCCTCGTCTATATGGATGCCTTCTTCGGGCCCCTGAAACCGTGAACGTCTTTCGTTAGGATAGAGAAAGATCTTTTTTGTTAATTCAGAAGATTCAATTTGTAGATATCCATCTAGTTCGATCAGGGGTAATCGCACTGCCAGGTGCCGTTCAAGCTCGATTTTGAACCGAATAACAAGATCTTTAAAAGCTGGATTCATAAAACAAAAGTAACTCTTATGGAAGTTCTGACGAAATATTCGCTTTTAATAATTATCCGTATCTTTGTGCAAAATATGATTGTACTGTGAAATATCCATGCTTAAAAAGCATAACACCGATGTTGACTGAGCATCTGCAGGGCATAAAAAAACATGTGTGGTATATAATTTATACAGCATATTTCATAGGACTTTAAAAAACAAACTAAGTGCGACGACTTCATTTGTACCAATGACAATCGACACTTATAAATAATTATTTATATATGAAACTTCCGATAGTGGCGTATGGCGATCCTGTATTAAGAAAGGTTGCCGAGGAAATAGATGAAGACTATCCTGATTTAAAGAAATTGATAGATGATATGTTTGACACCATGTATGCTGCACATGGTGTAGGAATTGCGGCGCCGCAGGTAGGCTTGCCAATACGTATGTTTGTTATTGATGCGACGCCGTTTGCTGACGACGACGAAGAGAATAAAGAAATGCTCAAATCTTTCAAAAGAGTTTTCATCAACCCGATTATGGTAGAGGAATCTGGTGAAAAATGGGCTTTTGGCGAAGGCTGCCTAAGTATTCCTGATATTAATGAAGACGTACTTCGTCATAAAAATATTCGTATCAATTATTTGGACGAGAATTTTGAGGAGCACGAAGTGGATCTGACCGGATTGGCGGCACGCGTTGTTCAACACGAATATGACCATCTTGAAGGGAAGCTGTTTACAGACAAATTGAGTACACTTAAGAAAACAATGTTAAAGGGTAAGTTGGATGCGATTGCCAAAGGCAATATCCGAGTGAGCTATAAAATGAAATTTCCACAGCAAAAGAAAAAGCGTTAGTCCAAACTAACGCTTTTCTTATTTTATAGTAGCGATAGTTTTCCAATCTTCCCACTCAGTCCAATCGGGGAAGATATAACCGATACTTAACCGCGGTCATTCGAATCAGAAAAACGACACTGGCAGCAATAATGGCTGCCCAGGACAAATCCAGATCGAGGTGAACAAGCAGAATATAAATTAATCCGCCCGCCAAACAGGCCGTAGCATATACCTCCTTTTTGAAGATCAAAGGCGTCTCATTGAGAAGGATATCTCGTATCATACCCCCACATACAGCTGTAAACATACCAAAGATGATGGCTGCATAGACATTACTTTCATAGTTCAATGACTTTTGCACGCCTAAGATGGTGAAGAAGCTGATTCCTATTGCATCAAAAAGTGTCAAGGTTCTATAATAGCCATAGAGCTGCCTATTGAAGACAATTGCAATTAAGATGCCTAAGAATATCGCAATAAGATAATTGCTGTCATTTACCCAAACGGGGCGTAAATTTAGAAATACATCGCGCATGGATCCGCCGCCAATAGCTGTCACAAAGCCCAAGAAAGCAGCTCCAAAAATATCGATGTCCTTACGCTTTGCGGATAAGGTGCCCGATATCGCAAAAAATAAGGTGCCAAGCAAATCGCTTAAATAAAAATAGTTGGCATCAGTTATCATCGTAATACTTTATTAAAATAATTCCCCTATTTACGCTCTACTAGATCGAGAGAGATTTATGCAAATTTAGGAGAAATCCCGATAGTTTAGGTTTACTGTAAGACGAATAGCTTTCAAACCTACTATTCCTTGTACATCCTCCAGTTTGAGATGCTCTATGGTACTTTCAATGATGCCCATATCATAGATAGCCTGTATACTTAGATTAAGGTCTTCTAACACCTCGTCCGAAAGATAGACAATGGCAATCTTGTTGACCTGGGTGAGCCTTTCCTTGGTCCGTTTTACCCGTATTTTATCTATTCTTTTTTTGATGATTTCGTAACGGATATTCAATGAGCCCTCGACATCAAATCTACGCTCGTCTTCACGAAAGCTGATGTCAATACTGTGAGGGTTGATGAAAATAAGCTGTGTGGTCTCTAAGGGAATTGGTAAATCCTGTTTTGCGTGATGTGCTTTCAGTGCAATACGGGCCATGGAGATAATCTGCTGTCGTCTAAAGATATTGATAAATTCTTTGCTAAAGGTCTGCTGTGGTGTAATGGATTCTCCTATATAGATATCGTATTCAATACCGTCGGTTCTGAATTTTTGAAAATACGATGGATAATTGCCCTGGATAAAACTGTTGAAATGATTGAGTTCCTTACTGATGATTTGATTTATCTTCCATAATGAGGTCTCAAATTCATTTCTGTAAAATTCTCCAGTTTCACGATTCGTGAAAAAATGCTTGGCATAATGCTCAATAATGGCGTGCTTTGTTGAGAATTCTCGTCTCGCGGCCTCGATAAATGGCTGTACATCTTTTCTGAAAAATTCAATGATCTTGACCATGGATTCATCAAAGGAGATTTGGTCGAGTGACAAAGTAATCTGGTCTACCCGTTTTGAAAAATCAATAATGAGCTGATGTTTGCCGTCCCTGGATAGTTCGTCAATGAGAAGAGCTAGTTGTTTCACTTTGAAACCAAAATCTTTTAAAATAGATGCATTGCGGATGACGGTAGAATCCTTTACATCTATAGCACCATAAAGAGGATAGACTTCTTCGAAAATAACAGGTTTAATATGGGCGTTCTGTTCATCATTTTCCAGTTCCTGAATATATTGAGCTGCAATATGATTAAACTTCCACTGTACGGCCGGCTGGATTGTTGTAAACCGATTAATAATAATCTCGTCAATGCGTTTCTTGAACTCTGCCGTGATATCATAGGATAGCTGAGACAATAGCGGCACAAGCGCGCGAAGGGATTGAATGGTTTCATTATCCAATTGATCCAGCCGATGACTGTAGACTTCCATAATCCCGGACAAGGCGTGGTTATGTATCAATGGAATACACAGATAGGTCTTAACCCCGGACGCCTTAATTCGTTCATCAAAAATGGATGTTGTATTTTTAATGGCATCTAGGGTATTATAAAAAATAAGATGCGGGTGTTTTAAGTAGTTTGCAACTTGCGGATTGATGTTGGTATAGCTGTTGCTGGCGTGTGCTTCGGAGATTAAAATACTTTTATTTGTAATGGAATAATCAAAAAAAGGCAGGCCATTTAACTGAAACAATGGAAACAGACTAAAGATTGTATCCGTACTCTTTAGGATCGGAGTGATAATTTTCTCCACATCTGATAAAAAAAGATGATAATTGTATGTGGCAAGATCCAATAAAATAGACTGAATTCTGTTAATAGTATGTTCAAGACTACTTTTTTTGACAGTGAGAATAGTGAACCCGGATAATTCAAAATCTTCTAGCTTAATTGCATTAATGACATGATCCCAATTGAACAAAGAAGCGTCATTGGTGTTTTTGCTCAGATTTCTCAAGTCAAATTGCGGAAGTTCTTTTTTTTGCTTAATATCAACAAATTTGAAATCTATAGTTAGATCATAATAATCGATGATTTCGCCTTTTTCATTTAAATGATGATAAACAATTGTATTATTTTCTTTGGCAGGCAGTCCGTATAGACGTTCGAGAATAAGCGCATATATCAGCTTTTCCTGGTTGCTTAGGGTCTTTCCATCTTGCATTTGACCTGGGATATCCTGTTCCTCCAATCTATTTTTCCAGAGGTCAAAAAAGGCATCTGTCCCATAAAACGTTTCTTCTGCAAGCGGCGTAGCGAGCGCCCAATATCGTTTGGGATCTGTATCTATAAGCGATACCGAAAGGCTATAGATGAGCTGCAAAATATCTTTATAGGCACTTAAGTTGTGTTTACATAGCTTACCGCTGACACTTTCAATTTCTTTTATCCGCTCTAGGGCAAATAATGGAATCATATCATCAGAAGATATACCACTTTCGGTAAAGGATTCTAGGTATCGAAAGAAAGGTTCAAAATGAAGTTTTTTTTCGAGCTTATAGATTATGCTTTTGCCTTTTGTCAGTTGTACTTTCCTTATTTCCATTTATTGAACATACTTTAGAAGCGAAAGCCTGTACTAAAATAAGGATACCAGCCTTCGTTGGATTTGGCCATCACGAAGTGCAGGGGCAAGGCATTTGCCACGATATAATAAAGCCCACCGCCGAATCCTTGGTGGAAAGTGGAACTGTTATGGTCTTTTGCCCAGACTTTTCCAATATCATACATGCCCATGAGGCCCAGCTCACCGGGCAGAACGTAGCTTTTTATATCATGGATCTTAACACGAGCCTCGAGGTTATTGTAGACCATTTGTTCCCCAGCAAAACGGTATTGTCGATAACCACGTAGATTTTCGTGACCACCAAGAAAAAGATATTGATAGAATGTTGGGTTACCTACCACCGTTCCTCCTCCTACCCTGTTGGCAAATATAATACCTTCGTTAATTGCACTAAAATAACCGGTCATTTCTGCGCTTAACTGTGCCGAATGACGCGAATATTTATTTAAACCTAAAAAGGAATGCATTGCAGCCTTGACAAATACTCCTTTACTGGGATTGATCTTGCGATTACGTGTATCTTGTGTTAGAAAAGCATTTAATCCAGCGAAGGCCTTGTCATGGGTAATGGAGAGACTATCATAGGAATGCAGCGCCTGCGGATTTAGGATAAAACGACCTTGATTTTCAACGGGATCCAGAT
Organism: Sphingobacterium puteale; assembly: GCF_003627955.1. Taxonomy (GTDB): domain Bacteria; phylum Bacteroidota; class Bacteroidia; order Sphingobacteriales; family Sphingobacteriaceae; genus Sphingobacterium; species Sphingobacterium puteale. Next base: position 220,420 of record NZ_RBWS01000012.1, read on the forward strand.
GATAGAACTGGATATGGGGGCCAATCGCGTAATTTAACGTTGATGATGGATGCCACCTCAGTAGCGGATTGATATTAAAAATATTGAATCGGCTACGGTAGTACTTTGCCCCATGCTGATCTTCTAAAAACAATGAATTGTTGCCCACGCCAAAAAAGTTTTGTGTATTGTCGGGAGCTTTTGCCAGTGCGTCAATGACGAAGTCGGCATTGCCTATGACATCTTCCCATTCACCGCGATAATGTATTTTATAGGCACCTGTGCGGAATGCCGTAGCGACTGTAATCTGCTGTTTGTAGGTAAAAGGCGCTTTCCTAAATCCCCGCTGGTGGGTATATGCTGCGCCAAGCCCCAAAGAAAAACCATCATCAGCATTGTAGCCAGCTGTTAATAATGGTAGCCAGGAATTGTATAAATTTACGGGAACAAATGTTGTATTTACGCTATCTTTACCGCGATGTAGCTTGACTCGTTTTTTTTCTCCTAAAATCGTTGAATTGGACGTGTTTTCATAGAGCTTTATTCTTGATCTGCTATTGTCGATTACATAGGTTTTTGGCAAACTATCGCCAATTATTCGCAGTTTTATCGGAGAATTTGTATTATTTATTAACAACGAGTCCTGCCCCTCAGAAAGGTATAACCGAATCTCTTTCGTCAAATTTTCTTCGTAAACTTTGTCCATTATTGTTTTAGTCACCCTTCCATCTTTGTTGATTTTGGATACCTTGACATTTAATCCCCTGTCTTTGGTGTTGACGATCTCTACCTTCTCGTTCTTATCACTGAAATGGATATCTACAATATTATTGATAAAGCGATAATATTGTTCCATCGCAGTAGGCAGAGCATCACGTCTGCTCTGAAGGGTGCGGAAAATCTGTTCGCCCCGAATCGCTATGGATGATTGGGGCAAGCTGTTGACAGACTGCCGGAGTACCGAATCGGTCAATCGGGCGACAAATTGGTCTACTTCTTTTGTCCATTCTTTGTGGGAGAGCTGATTGCTGGGGTGTGCATTTAAAAACCTGGATTTGAAAAGGGAATATCTGATATTTGGAATGCCCATAGTAAAACCTTGCATAACAGGATTTACAAATCGCTGGTAAATATCTTTCATCAAAAATCCCTGTGTAACACGTAAAGCCTGATCGCGGTCACGTGGAATGGGAATATAGTCCTTATCTTTGTCATCCGTATTCTGATTTTCATTGTACCAGCGCCATTGATCTTCATGACGATCCCAATCGCTTACCATCACGTCCAGCATGCGTGCTCTGAGGTATGCCTTGGGTTTAAAATCATCGTCATTGTCTTCCTGGAGTTTGCGAACCGCTTTAGCACTATTATCAGAGTCGCCCAGCGGTTCCCGTTCTTCCAATAGGGCTACAGTATTTTCGAATAGCGCTGCGTATTGGCCAAGGATCGGATCCGGTGCGACAAATCCAATAATAGGATGTGCATGTGGGACATTGACAGCATTGGCCAGTGCGGGCATCATCAGCGCAGAATAAGGATGTTGCGCACTTGTCGCATCGTCCAGGACATCCTGAACAAAGGTTCCGTGCAATTCTTCTGGAATCAAAGATTCTGTTCGTTTATTTACTGATCGAAGGGCCCATTCTCTTCCTGTTGGATCTGTCAATCGGAGTGACACGGATTGCATGCCTCCTCCTTGTTTGACCGGCGTTAGACCTCCGAATAATTTAGATAGCTGAAGTATGGGTAATGAGGTTTCGGCAGCCCATTCTTTGCGGTAGTTTTCTCCCAGAAATGATTTTTTAAATTTGCCCGCCTGTCCATACTTTGCATTTGCGACAACAGTAATACTATCTTTTATCACGGCTTGCGTCAAAGACTTGTCTTTGTATGCTTCAGCTGACAAGGTCGACTTGTTCTTCTGCTGAGAATAAGCTTGTGCGGTAAAAAAAAGTAAAAGAAATGGTAAGACCCGTTGCATGCTGATTATTTTTCAAATTTATAAATGATTCCTTTGTCCTGATCACCTGCTTCACTGCTGATGTAAAGATTGGATTTTGAATCAAAGTTGATCCCTTCTGGTTGAGGAAATAGCTTTGGATCCAACGGCGTTAAGGACTTGACCTTGAAGTTTTCGTCCGTTACAACGAGCGCCTTGTCAATGGAGGATAAAATATACCATTCATTGCTATCGGTTTTCTTTGCAAGCGCTGACGGTTTGAAGGTCTTTTTGATCTTGGGATCAAGTTTCTTTAGCTCATCGACTTGGATGGCAAATTCGCCTTTTGGACTGAATTTGCCATCCGCTCCAATGGAAAAAATATATCCGGTTGTTTGTGATTGTTTTTTGTCTACTCGGCATTCTTTGCAGAGAACATAAGCGAGGTTAGCTGCTTTATTGACATAAAGTCCTTCATATTCGCCCTTAGGAAGAATGTCTTTTTGCTCAGCGACCGCCTGTATGTTATCTTTATCTGTCATTGGGAAGGAATAGACACTGCCATTGCTCTTTAAAACAAAGAAATGTGTTTTACTAATACCAATGTCTTCGTAATCACCATCTTTTCCGAATTGGCTGAATGTGAGCTTCTGAGTAGGCAAATGGTATTTAAAAAGTAATCCTTGTTCATCTTGAATGGCATAAATCTCTTCATCCTGCCCCTCTAAAAATGCGATCCCTGATATTTCGAGCAGCTCGTTGGGTAAACTTATCTTTTCGCCGGACAGCAATTGATAAGGAATTGCCTGTTGCGGTTTTTTGTCTGTTGTTGTGTCCGTAAAATGAGCTGTGCGTTCTTTGTTTGCGTTACTGGGGTTGCAAGCTATTAATACCGAGGAAATTATTCCCAAAGCAAAAACTGATAGTCGTGTTGAGTTTTTCATCAATTTAGTTGTTTAAGTAATCAACAATTTGTTGCTGCGATTTATTGCCAAGCGGATGTGCTATAGGTATGTTTTGCCCTAGGTCGTCAATAAAAGTAGCTTCGATATCGTCAGCGAACTGGATTTCGAAGAGCTGCTGAATCTTTTTGGATAATACTGTTTCCAGTACCGGAAAACAGGTTTCTATCCGACGGTAGATATTGCGATCCATCCAATCTGAGGAACCTAAATATACCTTTGTATCATCGCCGTACCGAAATATAAAGATTCTCCCGTGTTCTAAATAGCGACCTACAATCCGTTTAACTTTGATATTTTCACTTAAACCTTGTACTTGAGGCTTAAGCCGGCATATTCCTCTGACCAACAATTGTACCTTTACACCTGCTTGGCTAGCCTCATACAATTTATTGATTAACGATTCTTCCTCTAAATTGTTTAGCTTAATTTTTATCAAAGTAGTTCTTCCTTGGCTGAGCTGAGCGATTGCTTCGTCGATCAGCCCGATGAAAGTCTGCTTTAGATTGAATTGCGCTACCAATAGGTGCCGAAATGAAATATCTGTTGGACTGCTTGGTTTCTTTCTATTGGGTAAAAACTCAAATAGCTGACCTAGTTCCGCTGTCAGTAAACGGTTGGATGTCATCAAAAAATAGTCAGTATATACGGTGGCGGTCTTCTCGTTTAAGTTGCCAGTCCCAAATAGTGCGCTTTCTTTTCCATCTTTTCGTCTGACAAGTGCAATTTTAGCATGCACTTTGAGATTAGGAATGCTATAACTGATTCTTACCCCCTGTTCCTTCATAATTCTGGACCAATGTATATTATTGGCTTCGTCGAAACGTGCTTTTAATTCAACAAACACATTTACTTTCTTTCCATTCTTTGCTGCAGTGGCCAGCGCTTGGGCGATATGCGAATCACCGGCAATTCGATAGAGTGTCGTGTGGATTTCCACAACCTCAGGATCGATAGCCGCTTCGTTAAAAAATCGAAGAATGGGATCAAACGATTCATAAGGAGTACAGATCAATATATCCTTCTGATCGAGCTGATCAAAAAGGGAATGTTCGAAATCCTGATGTACCTCTATCTGTCGCTGTTTCGGGAAGGACAATGCTTCCTCTTTTATTGGGAAGGAGAAAAAGTCCTTTAGATTATGGTAATAACCTCCGGCGACAATACTACTTTTCCGCAGGTCAAAAAGAACCGCAAGTCTTTCGATGAGCTGTTCTGGAAAACCCGGCTGATGTAAGAATCGGGTTGCGTAACCAAGATCTCTTTTATTGACTTCTGCCTCTATTTTCTGAGCAATATCACCCTCAAATTCATCTTGCAAATTAAGCTCAGCGTCCCGGGTAATTTTGAAGGTGTAGAAATTTAAACTCTTGTCTTTTATGAAGTTGGGTAAAAATAATTTAATGATATCGTCGATGAAGACAACATATGTTTTGGCATTGACCTGGCAGGTGAAGAACCGATTAATGCGATCTGCGGGTATATTGACAATGAACAGATCAGACGCACTATTGTCTGTCAGAGCAAAGTACAGACGGTTGTTGATCGGAAAAAAAGAGAATTCTTCGTTAACAGGAATGATTTGCAGATAAGAAGCAATCGTGCTAAAAAAATATTTTGCGGCAAGAGATTTTACCGCTAATGGAATCTCTTGGTTATAGATTAGGATAATGTTTTCCGCAGCTAACTGCTGAATAATATCAGTTAAAAAGAGTCCAAATTTTTCCTGTTGTTTATGGATAATTTTGGATGCTTTTTTATACGTCCCAATGTCAAGATTCGGGACGACCTGGTCAGTAGTCTTTTTTTTAATTTTCTTCCAAGCCATTAATACGGGCATCCGTACACGGTAGAACTCATCTAAGTTTGAGGAAAAAATAGCGAGAAACTGTAATTTCTCCAACAATGGTACTGCCGGGCGTCCAGCTTCGTTAAGTACCCTGTCATTAAAGGAAAGCCAACTGATATCTCTGTTGATATATAGGTCTTTTTTTTTCATTCAAAAAAATAATCTAAGGAATAATGCGGTTAGAAAAGCAGTATCCATTTTATAAGAGTGTTGCAATAACAAAAGAAATAACAGAGATGACCAAGCCAAACATAAAGATTCCATAAGCATAACGTAATAACTTGTATTTTCTGCCCAGAACGACGCCTTGGGAATAAACATCTTTTGTAAGCATGCCGTATAAAAATTCGGAGTCGATCATTACTTTTTGCATCCCCTCGTTATAGTCGTCGAGTTTCATTTTGTAGAAGTTTCCGAAAAATAATAGATTGACGGTTTTATCCTCAATCTCCTGTTTTGAAAATTTTCCAGCGGGTATTTTGGGTATAGTCGATAATATGGCCATCACCATAGTTGCCACAACAATTAGAGTGAGGATAATCGTTGGAAAGATCAGATGCTCATTGCTATCTAATTTTCTAAACAGTACCGCAATGACAACGGATAGAATAATGGAATTGACGGTTAATAATATGTTCGCTTTATTGTCAGCCATGTCGCTCAGGCGCTGGTTGTTGGACGATGTTATCCGAAACATCGTCTCTATGCCACGTTCGGGTTTGGCGCTTTTGTCTTTCTCTTTTTTTGTTTCTTTTTTGTCTTCTTTTTTCTTGGCGTTAGATTTTTCCTGTTTTCGTTCGAGTTCTTTTAAGTTCTGTTCTTTTTTTGCATTGAGCTTTTGTTGCGCATAATCCGTATGGTAATGATGGCCGGCCAAAAGTTTTATTGTACCTGCACGCCAGACATCTTTGTCAATTTCTTTTCCCAATACAGCTTCCGCTTCGGCTTTCATAAGTTTGTTCCTCTTTTCAAAGTCGTCATTACCAAAATGAAACAGGTCGGCATCACAAAGAATCTGTTCCAGTAGATTGTTTGGGTCCTGAGGCATTCTCGTCGCAAGGATGCAACCTTTGATTTTTTCTTTAACATCTTCGGATATGTCTTTATCTTTCAGAAAGTCCAAAGCTATTTCTACGCTTCTTTTCTCATGGCCAATCGCGTTGTCAGATTCTACATAGCCTAGATCATGAAAATAAGCAGCACTGATCACAATAAAATGATCTTCATCGTTTAACTTATAGAACGACGAAATCTCTTCTGCCGCCTGTACTACTGAATGTGTGTGTAGGCTGTTGTGAAAACAATGACAAGAAGATATGTTTTCTACAATATAAGTATTAGAATAGTGCTCTACTTGTTTTAAAAGCTCGTTATAATCTATCATGACCAATATGATGTTTATTTAGAATAAAAGTATTCAATATCTTTAACATCTTGTATATATGTGATCCCTTTTCGTAATTTTTTGATCTAGATCAAGTTTGATAGACCAGAAAGCAGACAAAATCATTGTTTTTTTGTACAGCGTGCGTCCTTTAAGTTTTTACTTAAGTGTAATTGCTGCTATCGATGCCGTGGGACCACGAGCATTTCTGATTTTTAGGATGCCATGTCCTGCTGTTGTTCTTTTAAGCTCCTCGGGTTAGTTTGATAAGCGGTAGCTTCTCCTCTACCTTTTTATGTGTTTTACCTGATTCTGACTAGTTGTAGTTGCCCTCGGTGATGAATTGTGGTTTGCTTAGCTTGATCCTAATGAAGTGTTTTTGCGTTAGATAAGAAATACAATGTTTAAGTTGGTAAATATTCTGATCCAGGTCCACGGCTCGCAACCACAGTCCTACTATCGTTCATGTCGCATCTCCGTCTTTAGTTTATGTTATGATCTGCTCAGGTATCAATTTTATAATAGTTTAGAAATAATCTAGACTTAGGTTAGTGTTTAGTTAGGTATCTATTAGCTTTTACCTAAAGAATACCTAAACTAAACCTAAACAAAACCTAAGTAAAACCTAAGTAAAACCTAACTAAACATAGGATCTGTACCGACATTGTTGTTGGTATTGTTGCCTTATTTTTCTATGGGCTCCGCGGACTGCCCGGCTGCGGTTCTTATGCCTGCCCATGACTCGGTCTCCCCGGTCCGGGTGGGGCCGGCTCATCGGATTTTTTTGTTTTGTACCGTTGTCTTCCCGGCGGGCTTACTGTTTTGTCCACGCCTGCTTCCAGTCCTCCGGTCTTCCCACGGGATCCCCCTAGGGATCTCTGTTGGCCAGTCCTGTGCTTCTGGACTAAAAAAGCGTCGGCGCCGCCGATGCTCCGTTCAAGGATGCAGGTGACCGAACTGGGATTTCACGGCGTTCTGTATCCTCTTCCAGTCCTCCGGTCGCCGCTCCTGCCCCCGTCGCACCCCAGAGCCCGCCGCAGATCCGCGGATAACCGTCCATTTTTGCATCCCAGAGCCCCCAGGATCCTGTTCCACAAAAATAATCCCCCAAGTTCACAGCCAGTTAGCGGCAAAACGAAATAAATAAGAACAAAAGTCTTGGAAGTTTGCCCGAAAACTCCCTATCTTTGCACCACTCCGCAAGGGAGGGACGGTTACCGCGAGAGCAGGTATTCATGAAAAAAGAAGGGTTTAACGAGAGTTAAACGCGG
>NZ_RBWS01000013.1 GCF_003627955.1 Sphingobacterium puteale
GCGGAAAAATCTTACAAAGATCGGGATAACAGAACAAAAAATGGTGACCGAAATTATTCTGACCACCATTTTTTATAACATTTACTGAATATCCCTAACTTAAACCTATCCCTAAGCGTAATGATTTTAAGATCTCAATATTAATATCTCAAATCCAAATGATTAAGATTTCTGTCTTTTTCCTTCGATCTCCTTCTTTAAATCCAATTCTACCCAAAATCCAAGGATGGGAACCAAGGAGGCCAAAAAGTACTTAATTGCCTTCAGAATGGGCCATTTATATTCGATGGTAGACATGATGAGCATCACGACAAATATAACGACAAAAAAGCCATGAATGGATCCCGCAATCTTCACTGCCTCGGGTATTCCGGCAAAATATTTCAGGGGCATTGCAATAAAAAACAAGCAGATCGTGGAAATAGCCTCCCACAGCGCAATTTGTCTAAATATTCTTAACATAATGATAAACTGTGTATTGTGAACATCAAAAATAACACTCTAAACACGTTTACTCCATTATTTTTCTTCCTTTTACCGACACGTGACATTAGGCTGTACACAATGACATTGTTTTATCAAAAACCGCCAATTTTACAATAAATAGTTCATATTCATCAGAAAAAATATGTACTTTTGAATGAATATAAGGTTCAGTACCTTGGTATTTGAAGCTATAACACTCAACTACAGAATATTTATTTATATGAATTACGACATCATTGTAATCGGTAGTGGTCCAGGCGGGTATGTTGCTGCCATTAGAGCCGCTCAGTTAGGGTTCAAAACAGCGATTATTGAACGCGAATCATTAGGCGGAATCTGTCTAAACTGGGGCTGTATCCCTACAAAAGCATTATTGAAAAGTGCTCAAGTATTTGAATATTTAAACCATGCCGCAGATTACGGCATCAATGTTCAAGGTGGTGAGGCTGATTTCGAAGCTATCGTCAAAAGAAGCCGCGGCGTAGCTGAAGGAATGAGTAAAGGTATTCAGTTCTTGATGAAAAAAAATAAAATTGATGTCATCAACGGAACTGCAAAAATTAAAAAAGGCGGTAAGATCGATGTAAAAGGTGCAGACGGTTCGACCAAAGAATATGCGGCAAAACACACCATCCTAGCCACAGGAGCACGCTCACGTGAACTGCCTAACTTACCACAAGATGGTAAAAAGATTGTAGGCTACCGCCAGGCAATGACATTACCTAAACAACCAAAATCTTTAGTTGTTGTTGGTTCCGGTGCCATCGGTGTTGAATTTGCTTATTTCTATAATGCAATTGGAACAAAAGTGACTATCGTTGAATTTATGGATAGAATCGTTCCAGTTGAAGATGAAGAAATCTCAAAACAATTAGAAAAAAGCTTAAAGAAACAAGGCATTAATATCCTTACCAAATCAGAGGTGCAATCCGTTGATACATCCGGAGAATTGAGCAAAGTTTCCATTAAAACGGAAAAAGGTATTGAAGTCATCGAAGCGGAAGTTGTACTGTCTGCGGTAGGTATTGCTCCCAATATCGAAAACATCGGTTTGGAAGAAGTTGGTGTTAAAACTGATCGTGGCCGTGTTGTCGTAGACGATTTCTACAAAACAAATATTGAAGGTGTATACGCTATTGGTGACATCGTTAAAGGCCAGGCCTTAGCTCACGTTGCTTCAGCAGAGGGTATTACCTGTGTCGAAAAAATCAAAGGTCTTCACGTAGAACCTATCGATTATAACAATATCCCTGGATGTACTTACTGTTCTCCTGAGATTGCTTCTGTCGGTTATACCGAAAAAGCAGCGAAAGAAGCTGGATATGAAATTAAAGTTGGTAAATTCCCATTCTCCGCTTCAGGAAAAGCTTCTGCAGCTGGAGCAAAAGACGGTTTCGTCAAAGTTATCTTTGATGCAAAATATGGTGAATTCCTAGGTGCACACCTGATCGGATCTAACGTTACTGAAATGATCGCAGAAGTTGTTGTTGCCCGTAAATTGGAAACAACAGGACATGAAATGATCAAATCAATCCATCCACACCCAACGATGAGTGAAGCTATTATGGAAGCATGTGCCGATGCATACGGTGAAGTGATCCATCTATAGTCGCATATAACATAAAAAAGAGGGGAAAATCGAATGATTTTCCCCTCTTTTTTATGTTGTTATTCATTTAGCTAAAAAATTACATCACCAATCTCGACTTAAAAACAATTTGTTGATCTGCTACATCTGAATTCTCAATTCGCTCAAATAGAATTTCGGCCGCCTTACGTGCCTGCATACCCGGAAACTGTTCGATACGTCCCATGGGTGGATTTTCCATATACTGCCACAGTGGATAATTGGCATAACTAATGAAAAAGATATCTTGATTTAGAACCAATCCCTTGTTGCGCGCTGCTTTCATCAGATCCAGTGTAACAAAGTCATTAAAAGAAATAATCGCTGAAGGTCGTTCAGGCATTGCAAATATACTTTCCATGGCTTTTTCATTCCCCTCTGTGCTCAGGTCTGTTTCAATAATATTCTTTTCCAGAATGTCCATTCCATTTCGCTTCATTGCAGACAAATACGCTACTTTTCGGTCCTCACTGGCAGGTAATGTCTTCGGTCCATTAACTAAAGCAATTACTTTGTGCCCTCGTGCCACAAAAGCATCCACAGCCTCATTCATGCCGGTCGACAGATCACTCTGGACTTTATTGATATTCGGTAAACTAGGGACACAATCAAAAAAGACAACCGGTATTCCAGATGACTCCAGCTTTTCGATAAATTCCAAATTTGTTGTCTTCTTCCCAATCGACATTAATATACCATCTACACGATGATTTTTAAATGTTTTTAATATCTGTTCTTCCCGATCCGGATCATCCAATGATTGCCCCATTAAAACAGTATACCGTTGAGCCGAAGCAACGTTTTCTATTTCGCTGATCGCGAAGGAAAAAAATGGCTCCGATAAACTAGGCAGGATAACAGCGATGGTAAATGTCTTGCGTTGTTTAAAGAAAATAGCTGTCTGATTGGGTTCATAGTTCAATTCTTCGGCCATTTTTTTGACACGCATTGTCGTTACCAATCCAATACTTGGATGATCATTCAATGCTCTCGACACCGTGGAAGGACTGATTTTCAGCTTCTTGGCAATTTCCTTAATCGTGGCAGGCTTGTTCACTTTATTCATAAATCCAAGGGCTTTATATAAAAATAGGGCTTTTATATCCCTAATCATAATTTTTTTTCAACAATGTTTATTCAGTATATTCTAAAGTCAAAACATTGTTGGTAGATAATACAAAGATAATCAATGAAAACTTAGTCCACAAATTGAATTGCGGAACTATCTACCGCAAATTCCTGGGCTAAGAATGACATGGGATCTATCTTACGAAACACAAGTTCATCCTCAAAATAAATTTTTATCCGATCGCTGAAAGGCCCCCAGTCCACAAATCTCACTTTGTTCAGTTGCTCCAGTGGATTTCCCTTCGTCAGAATACATATCATTTTACCAGCAGCACTCAATTGAGAAAATAATGTGGAGATATGATCAAAAAGATGCAGCTTTAACGGCAATACGGCATTTACATGCAATCGTTCAAAATTTTCCTTGTACTTCATGTCAAATCCAAATGTTGCTTGCGCATGTTCAAATAGGGATTCTTCACCCTGATTTTCCAAATGGTTTTTCATAAAGTTAACCAAATCACCCTGTGGAGGAAAGGTCTCCGTGAATTCAATAAAATTAGCAAACAGATAATAAACTTGGAGCAAGTAGTCTTTCTTTGGAAAAATAACATCATCCAATTCAAACACATAGACTTTCTTTTCTTCTGGAAACAGCATCACTAATAAACCTTTAAATTAAAAAAACGTCGCACAAGTCAGGTTCAGCATGAGGCGAACAATAGTACAGTCGCCTTATTTCGATACACAGACTAGCGCAAAATCTTCCTCAGAATCCGATCTGACCAATAGTCCATCCAAGGTATTTTCAGCAACATCGTCTTCCAATAAATTATTGCCTTTGGAAAGCAAAACATAGGGGAGTTCGGCAGGAGGATTTTCAATGATAGGAAAAGTGCCTAGCATATCTTTATCCGGAACAAGTACGGCTATCTGGTACTCCTCAAATAATACTTTGGCTTCAGCCAATGGTTCGAGCTCAAAAACACCTAAAGGCAGCACATAGTCCACTTGCTGGTCTAGGCTCAATTTGAGCAACTCGTGGGCAAAGGTAGGCAGTAATCCTTTGGGGATAGACTCATAATTCCCCGATTTTAATAGTAACTCCGGAATCTCTTCCGAACTGGCGTACAAAACTTCAAATTTACCTGCAAGCTTTTTGGCAATACGCATCGCCAGTGGTCTGGTTCCGAAAGTTATTAATATTTTCTTCATCAAAATAATTTGTTATTCATAGGGGACTAGTGATCCACGATGCCCAATAATCAGTTTTTGGTCGCTCACAAGACAATCTAAATCTAAGATGCTTGTAACATGATATAAATTAAACAACCAATCCATCCCGCATATGAATTGTCCGATCTGAAATGCGGGCCAATTCTTCATTATGGGTTACAATGATAAATGTTTGTTGAAATTTGTTTCTAAGATCAAAAAACAGCTGATGTAGTGCCGCAGCATTTTCAGAGTCTAAGTTTCCGGAAGGTTCATCCGCCAAAATAACAGAAGGATCATTTATCAAGGCCCGTGCAACAGAAACACGTTGCTGTTCCCCCCCTGACATCTCAGCAGGCTTATGGTCAATACGATGTGAAACTCCAAGTAACTCCAATAATTCCTTTGCTTTTGTCTCCACTTCTGCCCGCTTCTGCCCATGGATAAAAGCAGGAATACACACGTTTTCCAATGCCGTAAATTCAGGTAACAAGTGATGGAACTGGAAAACAAAACCAATATGCTCATTTCGAAAAGCACTCAGCTTTTTGGCATTCAGTTTATGGATATCAACACCATCAATAAATATTGAACCTTGATCAGGTTTGTCCAATGTTCCGATAATATGTAAAAGTGTACTCTTACCTGCTCCTGAAGCTCCGACAATACTCACGATTTCACCTTTTTCCACGCTTATGTCAACGCCTTTTAAGATGGGCAATGCCCCATAAGCTTTGTGAATTCCTTTGGCTTGTAACATCATAGGACAAAGATAAATAAATTTACGATATCACGTCTTTGAATAAATAAGCAGTTATTTCTCTATTTCAGCCATTTTATTTTTCACAAATGTCAAAAAATAGATAAAAGAGCAATTTATCCCTTGTCTTATCCCTCAAAAAAACATATTTTTACGCCAAATATTTTTGCAAATGAACATTCACGAATATCAAGGAAAACAAATACTAAAGAGCTTTGGTGTGCGCGTACAGGAAGGTATCGTAGCAGATACTCCAGAGCAAGCTGTGGAAGCGGCTAAAAAAATGAAAGAAGACTACAATTCCGACTGGGTTGTTGTCAAAGCTCAAATTCACGCTGGTGGCCGTGGTAAAGGTGGTGGTGTCAAGTTAGCTAAGAACTTAGATGAAGTCAAACAAAGGGCAACTGACATCATTGGTATGCAATTAGTAACGCCTCAAACTGGACCTGAAGGTAAAAAAGTAAACAAAGTTTTGATCGCTCAAGACGTTTACTATCCAGGTGAAAGCGAAACAAAAGAATTCTACATGTCTGTCTTATTGGACCGTGCTACAGGACGTAACATCGTTATGTACTCTACAGAAGGTGGTATGGACATTGAAGAAGTTGCAGAAAAAACACCGCACTTGATTTTCAAAGAAGAAATCGATCCAAAAGTAGGTTTACAAGGATTCCAAGCACGTAAAATCGCTTTCAATCTAGGTCTTTCCGGTGCTGCACACAAAGAAATGGTAAAATTTGTTGCTGCGCTTTATAAAGCATACGATTCTACTGATTCTTCGATGTTCGAGATCAATCCAGTATTGAAAACTTCCGACGACAAGATCTTAGCCGTTGATGCCAAAGTTAATCTTGACGAGAACGCATTGTACCGTCATCCTGATTACGCTGCTATGCGCGATGTAACCGAAGAAGATCCTACAGAAGTTGAAGCTGGCGAATCAAACCTTAACTATGTTAAACTAGATGGTAACGTAGGTTGTATGGTAAATGGTGCCGGTCTTGCAATGGCAACAATGGACATCATCAAATTAGCGGGTGGAGAACCTGCGAACTTCTTGGATGTTGGTGGTACGGCAAATGCTGAAACGGTGAAAGCTGGTTTCAATATCATTTTGAAAGACCCGAATGTAAAAGCTATTTTAATCAATATCTTTGGTGGTATCGTTCGTTGTGACCGTGTTGCGCAAGGGGTAATTGATGCTTACAGTGAAATTGGTAATATTCCTGTTCCTATTATCGTACGACTTCAAGGTACAAATGCTGAAGAAGCGAAAAAATTAATCGATGAGTCAGGTCTACAAGTTTATTCTGCAATCTTATTGAAGGAAGCTGCTGAATTAGTAACCAAAGTATTGAAAGGATAATTCCTTCGATCGTCATAAAGCTTAAAAGCGGATCAACTGAGTTGATCCGCTTTTTTGTTCTAAATGCCGCCCCCTTTCTATTGATTTTGATCCAAATATTCGTCCGGAAAAATTAAGTTTAAAAGCTCATTGATCCCTCAGTCAGCGAATTAAATCAACATTGATACCCAATAAATCAACAGAATAGCTTATTTTTGTATTGCTTTTTAAACAAAGCATCTTTTACAAGTCATTCTCCAAAAATTAAGATGGAACACACAAGAATAAAGGAACTATTGAATGCCACAGAATTCGGCAAAGAGGTCGTTGTTAAAGGTTGGGTAAGAACTTTCCGTAACAATCAATTTATAGCAATTAATGACGGTTCGTCAATCAATAATATTCAAGCAGTAGTCGATTTTGAAAATACACCTGAAGATATCCTGAAGCGTATCACTACCGGAGCTGCAGTTCGCGTAAAAGGTCAATTGATAGAATCACTGGGTAAGGGACAAAAAGTAGAAGTTAAAGCTACTGAGGTAAGCATTATTGGTGATTCAGACCCTGAAAAATATCCTTTACAACCCAAAAAGCACAGCTTAGAATTTCTACGTGAAATTGCGCACTTACGTTTCCGTACAGGCACATTCAATGCGGTATTCAAAGTTCGTAATGCCTTGGCTTTCGCAGTACATAAATTTTTCCAGGAAAATGATTTTGTGTATATGCACACACCGATTATCACAGGTTCTGATGCCGAAGGTGCTGGTGAAATGTTTCAGGTGACTACGCTGGATCTAAAAAATCCACCGCGTAAAGAAAACGGAGAAATTGATTTTAAAGAGGATTTCTTTGGAAAATCGACAAACCTGACGGTCTCCGGTCAATTAGAAGGCGAGCTTGGAGCAATGGCCTTTGGAAATATCTATACTTTTGGTCCGACCTTTAGGGCAGAAAACTCAAATACTACACGTCACTTGGCTGAATTCTGGATGATTGAACCGGAAATGGCTTTCTATGAACTGGAAGACAACATGGATTTGGCCGAAGCATTATTAAAATACGTGATCAAATACGCTTTAGAAACTTGTCCTGAGGAAATCGAGTTTTTGAAAAGTCGTTTATTGGAAGAAGAAAAATCAAAACCAGCAGCAGAACGTTCTGAATTAAATTTGGTTGAAAAGTTAAACTTCGTCTTAGCCAATGATTTCGAGCGTGTAACTTATACAGATGCTATTGAAATACTAAAACGCAGTAAGCCAAACCAAAAGAAACAATTTAAGTATTTAATTGACGATTGGGGAGCAGACTTGCAATCTGAACACGAACGTTATTTGGTCGAGAAACACTTCAAGAAACCTGTTATTCTGACTGACTACCCAAGAGAGATCAAGTCTTTCTACATGAAACAGAACGAGCCAGATGCGCAGGGGCGTAATACCGTACGTGCAATGGATATTCTTTTCCCAGGTATCGGTGAGATGGTCGGTGGCTCACAACGTGAGGAAAATCTGGATCGTCTATTGGCGCGTATGGCAGAAGTAGGCATACCAGCAGAAGAAATGGAATGGTTCTTGGATACCCGCCGTTTTGGTTCTGTACCACATTCAGGATTTGGTGTAGGTTTTGAGCGCTTGGTGTTGTTCACTACCGGAATGACCAATATCCGCGATGTAATACCGTTCCCCCGTACTCCGAAGAACGCAGAATTTTAACATAAAGAACAACAGCCAAAACAAAATATTTTGGCTGTTGTTCTTTTAGAAAGATACGTATCTGAATAATAGTTTTGCCCCCTTGAAATGGTAAGCACCTCGCTCAGGGCTTCCCAGATTAAAAACTATGATTTTCATACGTTATAATAAATATACTATACGCAATATGCTTATCAAGATATATAACGACAATCCCAATCCAAAAGCCATTGCACAGGCTGTTGACATCCTTAAAAGAGGCGGAGTAATCATTTATCCTACCGATACCGTCTATGGTATCGGCTGTGATATTACACAACAAAAAGCAATAGAACGTGTCTGTGAGATCAGAGGATTAAAACCGGATAAAGCCAATCTATCCTTTATCTGTTATGACCTGACCGATATTTCCCAGTACACCAAATCATTCGATACCACCGTATTTCGTGTCCTGAAGAAAGCGCTCCCCGGCCCCTTTACCTTTATTTTTAACGCAACAACAAAAGTTCCCAAGCTATTAAGTTCGAAAAAGAAGACTGTGGGTATCCGCGTGCCAGACAATAACATTGTTCGGGAAATTGTGAAACAATTGGGCAATCCGATTGTGACGGCTTCCATTCACGATGAAGATGAAATAATCGAATATTCAACTGATCCCGAATTGATCTACGAGAAATATCAGGATCTTGTCGATGCTGTTATCGATGGTGGTTATGGGGACAATGTTGCTTCCACGGTAGTAGATCTGACGGAAGGAACCTTTGACGTTATCCGTGAAGGCAAAGGCGATCTGGAACAGTACCTATAGTAGCTTCCATACTCCCACAGGGAAATCCAGTCGACCAATAAACATGCGATACCAACCCTAACGGACTGTTGGTATTTTGTGCATAAGATTGACTCTTTAGTATTTCAGCGTGGACTTATTAACAAAACAAGCCACTTATTAACATATAAAATGTTAATAAGTGGGATACCCATACCCATTCGTTACCTAAAAATGTGAACAACTCAGCGCTTACCAACATTAAAATGTGAATAACACAACAAGGCAAAATTAAAAATCTCAGCAAAATGTGCAAAACTACGAGGTTATCCACACAAAAATGTTAACAACACAGCTGAAAGCATCTCCCAGCCAAAATACATTGTGTATAATCATCCTATATTAACATCTCAATGTTGAAAGCTATAGCCCCAAGTGCCACTCGCTGCTTTATTGCCCTATTAAAGAGTTCAAATTCTTGTCTTGTGGTGAATGATTACAGGCTCCTGTTCAAAACTTTTAATCGTCGGGCTCTCTGTGTGCTCACTCGAATCGCATAGGCAATCGCGACATCTTAAAAAAGTGTCATTGGATTTACGATATAAAAACAAACCTACGCCTGTCACTTTATGGTATCGAATGCCTTATAATACAAGCTCAAGCTTTACACAGATCACAAAGGACGAGACCTGCCAGTGGAGATAAAATAAAACGATATCTGCTTCCATCTGTTGACAATCTCATTTTGATAAACGGTATATACGACAATCATTGATGCATTGAAAATTCTATATGGAAGGAACATCAAAAATAAAAGATGCGAGATCAGTGATGAAAAGATTGGCTGTACCGATCCACTGTGTAAATTCACTTGTTACTCCAGCTGTATTGATGGATCAAACCGGCCAATAAAAATAAAATGAAAAAGTAATCTCCTTCTCTGATGGGATAGTCATCCCGCTTGGATTCAGTGTGTTCAAAACGTGCAAACAGCTTTGTCCCTGCGGTTTCAGGGAGATGATATAGGTTATCAAACAACTGGTTAAACTTAGCTAGGAATACAGGCTACAAAATCACGACCTCTTCGATAATGACATGTCCGACATACTCATTTACCCTTCCGAGAATCTGACGACGCATTAATGCCAGTTCATTTTTAATCACGGCAGACTCTACGCGCACAAACAACTTTTTGTCACGTACATATAGCTGCTGTGTGCGATTGGCAATTGCCTTTCCAATCAGTTGAGGCCATACCGAAGCGATTGAGGTCTCATCAAATTTTCGGCGTAGTTTATAAGCTTCGAGGAGACGCTCCACCCCCTGCTTAATGGTCATGTCATCGCTTGACCGAATAAATTCCAGGCTCTTCTTCGTTGGTTGCTTCTTATACATTCACTTGTCCTCCTTCGATTCCAAATATACGAACAGGCCGATTGATTTCATCAAAGATTCGTTGAATTCTTTTTGAGTCCGTATCCGTCAGAAAAATCTGACCAAAATCATCATCAGAGACCATCTGCATCAATTTATGCGTACGACGATCGTCCAGTTTATCAAAGATATCATCCAGGAGAAGTAAGGGTTTAAATCCTTTTTTTTGCTGTAAATAGGAATATTGAGCAAGTTTTAACGCAATGAGAAATGATTTTTGTTGTCCTTGGGAGCCAAACTTTTTCAGCGGCATTCCACCATGGATAGTAAATATCAGATCATCTTTATGAATTCCCTGACTAGTACGTTCCAAAATACGGTCACGCTCAAGGTTCTTTGCCAGAATATTCAAGAAGGAATCCGACATTAGGGGAGACTCATATTGCAGCTGGACAGACTCAGCATCTTCGGTCAAAAATTCATAATGCCGATCAAACTCAGGTTGAAACTCTTCCATAAATGTTCTTCTCTTGGCAAAGATAATATTGCCGACTTCCTCCAGTTGAAAGTTAAGAATTTCGATTAATCCCAAGTCCAGCACATTGGATTGACGGGCCTGTTTGAGCAGGCTATTTCGTTGGGCTAAGAATTTATTATAGATAATTAGCGTATCCAGATACTTATTGTCCGTTTGGGAAATCACATTATCCACAAACTTTCGACGTTCCTCGCTCCCATCCGTAATGATAATGCTATCATTTGGAGAAATCATAACCAAAGGAAAAAGTCCGATATGATCGGCCAGTCGAGGATAATCTTTTTTGTTCTTTTTAAACTGCTTTTTTTGATTCTTTTTTAGGCTGCAGGAAATAACATCGCTATTCGATTCTTTATCAAATTCACCTTGAACCATGAACCAATCGTTACCGGATTTGATATGTTGCGAATCTATAGGATTAAAGTAGCTTTTACAAAGCGATAAATAGTGGATTGCATCCAAAAGATTGGTTTTGCCAACACCATTATTCCCTGTAAAAGCGTTTACTTCAGGGAGAAATTCCAAAGAAGTTTCCGAGTAATTCTTGAAATTTAGAACAGAAAGTTGCTTAAGCCACATAGCACAAAGATACGCTATTTGGGCCGCTAAAAATTATTTTATTTCCTCAAAATCGACAAACTCACCAGCCGTTTCCGCCCCTTTGCGCTCGGGTGTTTCCTTCGGTGGAATATAATCAACTTTGATTTTGCCTTCAGGCTGAGATCTTTTATTTTCTTGCTGCCCCTGACCGGTAAATTCATAGTGAAAAGTACCACCTTGCCCTTGGCCGCTATATGCTCCCCCCTGTTCCTGCGCTTTTTTCATCAGCTTTTCAGCTGCTTTACGCATTGCAAACGGTAATAATAATTTGAATAAGAATCTTATTACAAAGTAAACAGCAAATGTAATAAGTATAAATTTTAAAAATGCCATAGTTAATTCGTTGCTATTTTCTCAAATTTAACCAATAACTCAATAAACTGTTGTCTTTAAAATGTCAGATAAGAAATTATTAACAATTTTTAAGACTTCGCCAGTTTTCCTTTCGTTTCCATGATTGTACGAAAAAGCTCCTCTTGTCGCTGGGTTCCCAACACATAAGTCAATCCATCTTTATCCGTTAGGAAAACTGCATTTTTACCCCCTGCAAAAAACTTAATCTTCCCTTTGGAATGCAGGTTATAAACAGGGTTATTAAAAAAGAATGTGCTGTATGGCCCCTTTTCAACTTTCGAAATAGAAGCCAAATCTATTTTCACCACCCGAGTGGACCAGAGGCCACTGATCAGGATATGATCCTGGAATACTTCTATACGAAACAAGACCATATACATCATAACAATGGATGTAATGATGATTCCCACTCCGACAATGAAAAACAATTGACTGGAAATCAAATGGTCCAAATTCAGATAAAATGCGGTAAAACAAAATAACACAAGTACCAAACGTACGCTTATCCAAACACGGTCACGTCCTAAATATTGATTTTCCGAATAGAATACACCTTCTTTCATTTCTTTTTTTATAATAGGGTATTGGGACAATTTCCTCTTGCTCCTTAATCCTTAACCACATTTACAGACTAAAGTAAGGACTTTTTTTGTATTGCTGGTAATCTTATAGCGATTATCCATGCGATATTTGGCAAGCCAAAGAATATCGCCATTTCCATTCACCAGGATCGGAATATTTTCCTTTTCAAATAAACTGATTTTCTTATTGATGAAAAAATCACTCAGCTTTTTTCGCCCATCCATGCCCAAAGGATAGAAGCTATCTCCGATCTTCCATGAACGGATTGTCAATGGAAAGATAAGCAGATCATAATCGAATTTTGCAATCTCCCTACTATTGTTAATCGTAAGTTCTGTAGAGACCCCAGCATGGAAACAATATTGTTTCCACTCCACCGTCGATGTTTCAGAGGTAATGATCGCCTCGTCCGACGATATAAACTCCTTTTCTTTGATAAAAAGCTCATTTCTATCCAAAAGCATATGATAGCAATCCGATTGGAAGATACGCCCTGATTCCCGTCCCCAAGCTTGCTGTAAATCACTTAACACAGCTTTAGAAAAATTAAAACCGGAAAACAACTCGTACAATAAAGGCAAATTGTTCAAATGTTCTTCCAAATCCTCTTTGCGCACTACCCAACCATCGCCTGTAGACCGAAAAAGTTTATTCCGGATCGGTTCGACAAATTGTTGTAGCAATTGATAAGATTCCTTAAAGTGTGTAATATTCTGTTCGAAAATCTGTTCAAAATCGGGTTGTAGCTTTTTGAAATGCGGAATAATATCGATTCTTATCTTATTGCGCGCATACTTTGTCGAAAAGTTAGATTGGTCATCCCGATAAGCAATGGCATATTCCTGAACGTAATATTCGATTTCACTTGCTTTAAGAAATAAAAGTGGCCGAATGATACGATCTCTTATAGGCAAGATGCCCTGAAGCCCTTGCAGGCCAGTTCCACGTGAAAGATTTAACAAGACGGTTTCAATGTGATCATTTAGGTGTTGAGCGACAGCAATTCGGTCAAACTGAAGTTGCTCACGAAGTTGTTCAAACCAGCGATAACGAAGTTCGCGCGCAGCCATCTGAATGGAAATTTGATTTTCCTTGGCATAGGTCTTGGTATCAAACTGCTTGACAAAGATTGGAATCCCATTATCAGCAGCAAATTTTCGAACCAAAGCTTCATCTAGTTCGGAGTCCTCTCCACGCAACTGGAAATTACAGTGTGCAATAGCGATATTAAAGCCGGCTTTTGCGAATAAATGTGCCATCAGCATCGAATCCTTTCCCCCACTTACCGTAAGCAATATTCTGTCATGAGGCATCATCAAATGCTCCTTTTCAATATATCCCTTTAATCTTTCCAGCACATTCATATAAACAAAGTTACGGTATATTTGTCTGAATGATAAATTCACATCTTAAAATTTGTGAAATCCAATAAAGTAGCAATTAAAATCCATATTTTTGCCCTTGTGAGACAATACATTTTTACCCTGATTGTATTTATTTTAACTGGCTTGACGGTCCAAGCGCAGAAACAGGACGAATTAAAGTTACTTTCTTCGTCACATATTATTACTGGAAAGAACGGCAATGTTGTTTTTTACCGCCCGGTCTATGAGCACGTTGGCTCGACCTTATCGTCTGACAGTGGATATTTGCATAATGATAAACTGGGTCGGCAATTCTTTGAGGCTTATGGAAATGTAATCATCACCCAACCTGATGGCACACAGATATTTTCCAATAAGCTGCATTATGAAGCAGCTATGCAATTAGCGACATTAACCGGAGCAGTGCGTATGGTCAGTACCAGCGGATCAATATTGACCACCGATCACCTCGTTTATAACATGCGTAGTAAAATTGGAAACTACTATAGCGGTGGACGTATTCTCTCCGGAAGCGACACCATCACCAGTCAGCGTGCTACCTATTTCGAAAATACCGGCGAATCATATTTTAACCAAAAGGTTGTTGTCCGATCGCCGAACGTAAAAGTCTATACGGACTCCATGAAATACAATGGCAACACCCGAATAACGGATTTCTACGGCCCTACAAATATGAAAGGGAATAAGGGCGAAAATCTATATACCGAGAAAGGCCGTTACCATATGGCTACCGGTCAGGCCTATTTTTCCAAGAACAATCTTTATACAGAAGGCACTAAATTCCTGAAGGGAGATAGTCTTTTCTATGATAGACAGGTCGGCATCGGTAAAGCCGTGAAAAATGTCGTCTTCGTGGACACCCTTGATAAATTTTATGCATATGGTGGATATGGACTCTATAATGGAAAAAATGAGTCCATTACGATGACAGACAAACCCTTGGTTATTTCCGTGGTAAAAAAGGATTCAACAAAAAAAGATTCTGTCTCCTCGTTTTCACCTGTACAGAAAAAGTCTGAAAAGGAACTAAAAAAAGAAGCAAAAGAATTAAAGAAAGCTGAAAAAGAAGAACAGAAAGACAAGGAAAAAAATAACAAAGCAGCACTTATTACCGATAAGGATCCTAAGAAGACCGTAGCAGAAAATAAGAATGTCATCGGAAAGGATGAGGAATTAAAAGAAAAGTCCGAGATGGATTCTGTTTTTATGACTGCAGACACCCTATTCTCACAAATGATCTTCCGGCGAGATTATATCGCGCGGGATTTTAAATTAAACCGAGAAGGGGGAGCCATTGAAGAAGACAATGAGGTCGATTACGGTGATACAGATTCTATGTCCGCCGATATAGATTCAACCAATAATTTACGACAAGCAGCCGATAGCTTAAAAAAAGGTATAGACAGCCTCCATAAGAAAGAAATCAAGGAACCTGCCCTCGGCAAGGAAATCAAGAAATCAGCAGATACCAGTGCCACGAAGAGGCAGAATATTGCGAAGAAACAACCGGTGATCGTAGGTGATCAAAATCGGATTGAGATTGAAAAAAACCTGAAAGCCGATAGTGTGTTACGTAAAAAAGCCATCATCCCAAAAGGCGGGGAATCGGATCAGATTATGGATGCTGCATTAAAAAATGCACAAGGCGGGAAAAAAGATTCTTTGGCTCAGGATACCGCAAAAACCAGAATTCTGAAAGCCTACTATAATGCCCGATTATTCAAATCCGATCTGCAGGCGGTTGCCGATTCGATGTATTATGGTATGCAGGATTCAATGTTTAGGTTGATGGGAAAACCGATGATGTGGGCTGAGAATTCGCAAATATCCGGCGATACGATCTTCTTGCAGGTCAAAAATCAAAAACTGGACAATTCGCTGTTAGTCGGAAATGCATTTATGGTCAATGCCACAAGCGATTCATTGAAATTCAATCAGATCAAAGGACGAAAAATTACCAGTTTCTTTACCAATAACCGGATGGAACGCCTCTTTGTAGATGGAAATGCTGAAAACATTTTCTATAATATCGATGAGAAAACAAATGTAACAACAGAATTGGTACATGATCGGAGCAGTCGTTTTAAAATTCTGATGGAGGACAATAAACTCAAAGAATACGTTTCCATCCGAAAAGTCGATGGCAAGGTCTATCCGATAGCGGAGGTTACCGCAGACAAAGAGTTTCTACCAAACTTTACATGGCGCCCTGAAGACCGTCCTAAATCGAAAGCGGATCTATTAAATAGAAAACGTGACCTTTCCAAATCATCTTTCACCGCTCCGACAGAAAAGGAAACGGAGGAAAATGGAAAAATGAAATCCAAGCCTAAAGAGGATAAGCAGGGCCAGGAGAAGAAAGGGAATGACACGAAAGCCGGAGCAAAAGCTGTTTCGAATAAAACAGGCGGTACGCCTAAAGCAACACCCCCCGAAGCAACAACAGCCAAGCAAAAAGTAGAAAACGACATTGCGCCAACAACCGATAAAACAGCTGTAAAACGGGATTCAACGAATTTAAAACCGTTGACAGTAGCAGCACCGGATAGTACCCAAAAGTCCAAAAAGAAAGAGCCGAAATAGACCATATAAAAAGATAAAACTAAACGGGGCAAAATAAATATTTTGCCCCGTTTGTGTTTACCGTCAAGGATAAAGTTTATCAACTAAAACTACGTCTAAGCATTATTTTGTTTTTAGATATTGGGCAAGTTTGCCGACAGCAATCGCACGATGACTGATTGCATTTTTTTCTTGGGCACTCATCTCAGCAAAAGTTGTGTTATAGCCATCAGGGATAAAAATCGGGTCATAACCGAATCCATCCACTCCTCTACGCTCTTTAATGATTTGACCTTCGATACTTCCCTCAAAAAAATGCTGTTGTTCATTCAGGTACAACGAAATAACGGTTTTGAATCTGGCCGAACGATTTGGATTATCGCCTAATTTTTCCAGCACAAGATCAATATTCTTTTCCATATCCCTAGAGCCCGAATAACGTGCCGAATACACCCCCGGCTCTCCATTTAAGGCATCTATTTCCAGGCCTGAGTCATCACCAAAACAATAAAGCCCATATTTGTTGACCAAATAGTCCGTTTTTTGCTGTGCATTTTCTTCAAATGTCTCCCCGGTTTCCGGTATATCATCCTGACAGTCGATATCGTTTAAGCTTTTAATAACAAAAGCATCTCCCACTATTGCCCGAACCTCCTCCAGTTTATGGGCATTATTCGTTGCAAATACAAGTTCTAGCATTTTCTTCAAATTATATTGCCAAAAGTAGAAATTCTTATTTAAAAGACGGCAATCATTGTAACGGGACAAATCTTTTTTAAAAATTACGAAACGATAAATGTTTTAAACTCGTTCCAGAACAGTTTCTTTTTATTGACATCGGCAAACATCTCCTCAAAACTGAAGGTATTGAATACCGTCGCTATGCGCCCTTTCATATAAGAATTGTGTTCGATCGGAGGAAGCTTTAAGGATGCGGGCTCCACACCTAATAGAATAATCTTTTTGGGTTCAAAAAACTGCATGATACGTTTAAAATCGTTTGGGTTATGTGCATTGGCCAAGTTAACCACCGCAACATTTTCCTTGGTCAATTTTAAGGCACCAATCGTTTTTTCAAATGCGTCGAGAGCCGCCGGAGAGAAATAAGGATATGCTACATAACGCAGAATAAAGAGTATCCCTTGATCTTTGCTGCCCTGATAAATAAATTCTCCGCCTAATACCTCCAGCGCATTGACAGTACCCTTTTGATCTTTTTCGTTCTCTAATGCACTTGATTCAATATTTTTGTCTAAAATAACTGGTGTAGAGAGATGATCAACCGAGGGAATTCCAACAGCCACATATTCCGTATCCTTTGCTTTGGCTAAAGCTTCTGGTTCCGACCGGAAGTCATACCCATTGGAAAAAATAGTTTCATCCATTAAGGCTTGAAGGGCTACCGGATTATCTGTTGTTAAATTGCTCATCGTCTGAAAAAAAAATAGTGGAAAGTAAAGATAAACAAGAAAAGAGTAAAAGAAAAAAGGAGTGAGGAATAAAGAACTTGCCCGAGTCAAATTCTTTATTCCTCACTCCCCTTTCTCTATAAAAAGATTAATGTCCCAAGATATAAGAGAAAATCAAAGGCGCTACGATTGTCGCGTCAGATTCCACAATAAACTTAGGTGTATCAATATCCAATTTACCCCAAGTGATTTTTTCATTTGGAACCGCCCCAGAGTAAGAACCATAAGAAGTCGTTGAATCAGAAATTTGACAGAAATAAGCCCAGAAAGGCACTTCTTCCCATTCTAAATCCTGATACATCATCGGAACTACACAGATCGGGAAATCACCGGAAATACCACCGGCAATCTGGAAGAAACCTACGCCTTTTCCAGCGGAATTGTTACGGTACCATTCTGTCAGATAAATCATGTACTCAATACCTGATTTAACGGTGCTCGCTTTCAATTTACCCTTGATTACATTTGACGCGAAGATATTACCTGTAGTCGAATCTTCCCATCCCGGACATACAATAGGCAAATTTTTCTCAGCAGCAGCAACAATCCATGAATCTTTTGGATCAATTTCATAGTATTGCTCCAATACACCAGAATTAACGACCTGATACAAAAACTCATGTGGCAGGTAACGCTCACCTTTCGCTTCAGCGGCATGCCACACATCTTCAAGATGTTTCTGCAAACGACGGAAAGCTTCTTCTTCTGGAATACAAGTATCTGTTACACGGTTATAGTGATTATCCAATAATTCTCTTTCCTGTTCCGCTGTCAAATCTCTATAATTCGGGATTCTTTTGTAATGTGAGTGAGCAACCAGGTTCATCACATCCTCTTCCAAATTAGCCCCAGTACATGAAATAAAATGTACTTTATCTTGACGGATCATTTCTGCCAAAGAAACACCCAATTCGGCAGTAGACATTGCACCCCCCAGGGAGATCAACATTTTTCCACCATCCAAAAGATGTTCCTCGTAACCTTTTGCAGCATCTACTAATGCTGCTGCGTTAAAGTGACGGTAATTATGCTCAATAAATTGAGAAATAGGTCCTTTTTGAGTACTCATGATATTTTCTAACTTTTATAAAATAATAAGTACCGCAAAGGTACTGAATATTATCTATTTTAGGCTTCCTCTCTCACCAAAACAGCTATTGACTGCTTATTTTTTAACAAATGTAAAAAAATAGACAATTTTACTTCTTCAACAGTTTGGAGAAAAAGAAATAGGCGGCCACCAAGAAAATCAGGATAACAAAAAGGACGGCAATCTCCTGACCACCTATCCCCCAGTTCATGCTATTCATACCTTATGTATATAAGTTAAATCACCCATTTTTCACAGCCATCCAAAAATGCTTGTTCTATATCAGCGCCGATACCCGGCTGGTCCGATAGATGGATTTTGTAACCGTCATATTGGATCCCCCCGACGACCGGATCTTTCAGGTGTCCGACCATGCAGGTATCTAGATCAAAAAATTTGACATTGGGAGCCGCATAGGCGAAATGGACTTTAGCAGCTAATGCTAAACGAGATTCCAACATCCCACCGATCATACAGTTGATGCCATACTCCGCGGCGACCTGACTGATTTTCAAGGCTTCCTGGATACCACCGGATTTTGAAAATTTGATGTTGATATAATCACAGGCGTCCGCTTTGCAGAGCCGCTCGGCGTCATGATGGGAATAGACCGACTCATCCGCCATAATTGGGACGATCGTTTCGGTACGCAGCTGAGGTAATAACTCATCGTTCCATGTGCGCATGGGCTGTTCACAAAACTGAATTTTAAACGGTTCTAAGCCTTGTAAAGCTTCCACTGCCTCTTCGTAGGACCAACCTTGGTTGGCATCTATCCGGATAGGCATCTCAAATCCTACCGCTTTACGAATTTCACGGATACGTGAGACATCTGTTTTCGGATCCTTACCCAATTTTACTTTCAATAGCACAGCGCCACCTTCCTGCAGACGCTTAGCTTTCATCGCCATCTCTTCTGGAGATGCTATACCCAGCGTTATATCCGTTGTTATCTCCCGTTTGGCTCCGCGCAAAAATTGATACAAAGGAATACCCGCATCTTTGGCCGCTAAGTCATGTAATGCGATATCAAAAGCTGATTTGATCGTTCGATTCCCTGCAATATACAAATCCAGCTCAGCCAGTCGTTCACTAATAGCCAATGGATCCTTTCCTTTCCAGATCTTGGCAAAATCACGCGCCAAAACCAAGCAGGTATCCTGTGTTTCTCCCACAATCATGGGGAATGCCGAGCATTCACCGACACCGTAGATTCCCGTATCGGTATGTACCCGTATAAAAGTATTCTGGGCATAATCCATGGTTCCGGTCGCGATGACGAATGGCTCCATCGGAATACTCAGCCGATATATCTCAATTTCAGTTATTTTCATCTTCTGTCTATAAATTAAGTCATTTTGATAAAGCACAAACGATATGCAATACTTTGCCTAATTTATACATATTATTGCAATCCCACGATGTTTTTTCCATATCCAGTAAAAATTTATCGCCAAATGATGCATTATTTAAGGGTCGAAAAAGCGTGTTAACACAACCAAACAGCAAATACAATATCCGTAACAAAAACATTAAAAACAAACAATAAAATCAAAACAAACACATTTTTATTAGAATATTTATAATTTTATTCATTTTTATTCCTATATTAGCAATGTATAATATTTGAAAAGGAAAGATGATTCAACAAAGACCGAAAACGGAGGGCCTTTACGACCCTAATTTTGAGCATGACGCCTGTGGAGTAGGCTTTGTCGCCCATATCAAAGGGAATAAATCACACGCACAAGTAAAAGACGCCCTGACCATGCTGGAGAACATGGAGCATCGTGGGGCCTGTGGTTGTGATCCCGAAAGTGGAGACGGAGCTGGTATCATGATTCAGTTGCCACATGAATTCTTGTGGGAAGAATGTATCAGCTTAGGAATACAATTAGAGGAACCGGGATATTATGGAACAGGAATGGTATTTCTTCCGAAAGAAGAAGGCATGAACAAAATATGTCGGGACTTGATTGAGGAAGCGGCAGCCGAAAGGGGTATGAAATTCCTTGGCTACCGTCCAGTACCAGTCAATCGAGAAGGTATTGGACCAACAGCGCTCAGTGCCGAACCTGAAATCGTCCAATTTTTTGTTAGCAGACCGGACGGAGTTTCAAACACGGAAGAATTTGAACGCAAGCTTTTTGTTCTACGTCGCCTGATCATTCAAAAAGTTAAACAACAACAAGAATACCCGCTCCCACTTTACTTTGCATCACTTTCTTGCAAAACTATCATTTACAAAGGTCAATTAACAACATACCAAGTCGGCACCTATTACCTTGATTTACGCGATCCCCGTGTGGTATCTGCATTTGGATTGGTACACTCACGCTTCTCGACCAATACTTTTCCTTCTTGGTCGCTAGCGCAACCATTCCGTATGCTGGCACACAACGGTGAGATCAACACCTTGACCGGTAACCTCAATTGGTTTTATGCAGGCATGCGCTCCCTTTCGTCTCCATATTTCACCGAGGATGAAATGGAAATCTTGCTTCCTGTTGTTGATCGGGGTCAGTCGGATTCAGCCTGTCTAGACAATGTTGCCGAGCTGCTTTTACACAGTGGCCGTAGCCTGACACACGTTATGTTGATGTTGGTACCTGAGGCATGGGATGGTAATACCCAAATGGATCCATTGAAACGTGCATTCTACGAGTACCATGCAACTTTAATGGAACCTTGGGATGGACCTGCAGCACTATGTTTTACCGATGGTAAACATATCGGGGCAACACTAGACCGCAACGGTTTACGCCCATTACGTTATGCTGTAACTTCGGATGACCGTGTTGTGGTCGCTTCCGAAGCCGGCGCACTTCCGATCGAAGAATCGACCATTATTAAAAAAGGCCGCCAACAGGCAGGCAAGATATTTCTCGTCGACATGGAACAAGGTCGTATCTTGACGGACGAAGAAGTAAAAGATCAATTGATCAACCAACAACCTTATAGCGATTGGTTGGACAACTATAAAATCAAGTTAGAAGAACTGGAAGAACCGCGCGTCACCTATACTTATCTTTCCAAAGAATCCGTTTTCAAATATCAAAAGACATTTGGCTTCTCCAGAGAGGACCTCGAAACAATCCTGACACCAATGGCATTGACCGGATACGAACCAACAGGTTCGATGGGTTCGGATGTTCCTTTGGCTATTCTTTCTGATCAGCCACAACATATCTCAAGCTACTTTAAGCAATTTTTCGCACAGGTAACCAACCCACCGATCGATCCCATCCGGGAGCGTTTGGTCATGAGCTTGGCGACCTTTATCGGTAATGCAGGCAACATCCTGATCGAGGACAAAAAATTCTGTCACTGTGTGACCTTGCCTCATCCGATCCTTACATCCAAAGAACTTGAAAAATTGCGTTCTATTGATACCGGATTATTTCAGGCAAAAACCATTCAGTCCTATTTCCGTTCAGACGGAAAGCCGGGTTCGCTGGAAGCTGGTTTAGAGCGTCTGTGCAGATATGCCGATGATGCTGTACGGGATGGTTTTCAGGTATTGATACTTTCAGATCGTGCCATAGATTCCAAACACGCGGCTATCCCTTCTTTGCTTGCCGTATCAGCGGTCCACCACCACCTGATCAAAACCGGTAACCGTGGTGCTGTTGGTCTAGTCGTCGAAGCCGGCGATGCCTGGGAAGTACACCACTTTGCCTGTCTATTGGCTTTTGGTGCTACGGCAATCAACCCATATATGGCACTAGCAAGTATTCGTACCATGAAGGAACAGAATACCTTAGATACCGAACTTACCTGGCCGGAACTATCCAAAAACTACGTAAAAGCCGTTAACAATGGCTTATTGAAAATTTTCTCCAAAATGGGGATTTCAACATTACAATCTTATCACGGGGCACAGATCTTTGAAGTACTTGGTATCGACAAATCTGTTGTTGATAAATTCTTCTGTGGCGCAGTATCCCGTATCGGTGGTATGACACTGGATGATCTGGCTAAAGAGGCTTTATCTAAACACTGGCGCGGATTTGAAAAAAGCCGTACACCACAGAGCCTATTGCCGGAAGGTGGTATCTATCAATGGAAACGTCGTGGCGAAGGTCACTTGTGGAATCCAGACACCATTCACTTATTGCAGCAGGCATGCCGGACCGGAGACTACGCCACGTATAAAAAATATGCGACCAAGATCAACGAACAGAAAGAACATATGTTTACCCTTCGTGGACTATTGGATTTTGCTAAACATCGCAATTCCATTCCATTGGAGCAAGTTGAGCCGGCAAGTGAAATACTAAAACGCTTTGCTACCGGAGCGATGTCCTTTGGATCTATCTCCCACGAAGCGCATAGTACCCTTGCCATTGCCATGAACCGCATCGGCGCAAAATCTAACACCGGTGAAGGCGGGGAAGATGAATTGCGTTATCAACCTCTTCCAAATGGAGATTCCATGCGTTCGGCAATTAAGCAGGTCGCTTCTGCACGCTTTGGTGTCACCTCCAATTACCTGACACAAGCGGATGAGTTACAGATCAAAATGGCACAGGGTGCTAAACCGGGTGAAGGCGGTCAATTACCAGGCCCTAAAGTAGATGCCTGGATTGCAAAAACCAGACACTCTACCCCTGGTGTGGGGCTGATTTCACCGCCACCACATCATGACATTTATTCCATCGAAGATTTGGCACAGTTGATCTTTGACTTAAAGAACGCGAACCGTCAAGCAAGAATCAACGTAAAGTTGGTATCTAAAGCTGGTGTAGGAACAATAGCCGCTGGTGTTGCCAAAGCACATGCCGACGTCATCCTGATCGCAGGTTTCGACGGCGGAACAGGAGCTTCACCAATCAGTTCGATCAAACATGCCGGATTACCCTGGGAACTGGGCCTTGCCGAAGCACATCAGACCCTTGTGAAAAACAAGTTACGTAGCCGTGTGGTCTTACAGGCCGATGGTCAGGTAAAAACAGGTCGCGATATCGTTATCGCAACACTCTTAGGCGCCGAAGAATGGGGGGTATCCACAGCTGCATTGGTCGCTGGAGGCTGTATCATGATGCGCAAGTGTCACTTAAATACTTGTCCGGTAGGAGTTGCCACACAAGATCCCGAATTGCGTAAACTTTTCTCCGGAAAACCCGAAGATATCGTCAACCTATTCACCTTCCTTGCCGAGGAAGTTCGCGAGACCATGGCATACCTCGGATTCCGCACCATCAACGAAATGGTAGGTCGTGCGCAGTTCCTCAAAAAACGGGAGAACATCGACCATTGGAAAGCAAAGAAAATCGACTTTACAGACATCCTGCATGTGGAACGCAATGAACCGGGACAGTCGTTGTACAATACGGAAGAGCAGGATCACGGCATGGCCATGATTTTGGACTGGGGATTATTGAAACAATCCAAACTAGCGCTAGAAAGCAGAACACCGGTTTTTGGAACTTTCAAAGTAAAAAATACCGACCGTACCATCGGAACAATGTTATCCAATGAGATCTCCAAATTATACGGGTCTGAAGGATTACCGGATAACACGGTCAATTTCAAATTTGAAGGATCGGCGGGTCAGAGCTTTGGTGCATTTTCAACAAAAGGACTATCTTTTGAGCTGCAGGGCGAAGCCAATGACTATGTTGGCAAGGGCTTATCAGGGGCACAGTTGGCCATTTATCCAGTAACGGAAAGTGCCCTTGTACCTGAAGATAATATCATTATCGGCAACGTAGCACTATTCGGAGCTACCTCAGGACACCTCTTCGTCAATGGACAAGCAGGTGAACGTTTTGCTGTTCGTAACTCGGGAGCTACCGCTGTCGTCGAGGGAGTAGGTGATCATGGTTGTGAATATATGACCGGTGGTCGCGCGCTGATCCTCGGCGCGACAGGACGCAATTTCGCAGCCGGAATGAGCGGTGGTATTGCGTGGATTTATGACATCAATGATGATTTCCGCGAAAACTGCAATCAGGAGATGGTGGACCTGGATCCCTTGGAAAGTGAAGATGAAACTGCAATTATTGCCCTATTGAAACGTCATGTATTACTTACCAATAGCCGTAGAGCAGATTTCATCTTACAGAACTGGACCCGGGAAAAAAATAAATTTATTAAAGTATTCCCTAGGGAATATAAAAATGTCATTCGTCAAAAATTAGTTGAAGCATAAAATAGGAAGCACAGATCATGGGAAAAATTACAGGTTTTAAAGAATTTGAGCGCGTGCTTCCAACAAAAGAAGCTGTTGAAGGCCGTGTGCAGCACTTCAAAGAATTTAATAAAGGATATTCTGAGAATGAGCTGAATAAACAGGCCGCGCGTTGTATGGATTGCGGTATTCCGTTTTGTCATTCAGGCTGTCCGCTGGGCAATGTCATTCCTGAATTCAATGATGCCGTATACGACGGTAAATGGGAAGAGGCTTATCAGATCCTGACCTCGACCAACAACTTTCCTGAATTTACAGGTAGAATATGTCCTGCTCCTTGCGAATCGGCCTGCGTATTGGGCATCCATAGCACACCGATCACAATTGAAGAAATTGAAAAGCATATCATTGAGATTGCATTCAAAAAAGGCTATGTAAAGGCCCATAAGAGCTATTTAAAAACAGGAAAACGTGTTGCCGTGGTCGGTTCCGGCCCGGCCGGACTTGCTGCCGCAGCACAATTGAATAAAGCGGGCCATGACGTCACTGTTTTTGAACGTGACGATCAGGTAGGCGGCTTACTCCGCTATGGTATTCCGGATTTTAAACTGGAGAAGTCTGTTATCGACCGCCGGATTAATTTAATGAAAGAGTCTGGGATTGAATTTAGCGTAAATACAGAGGTAGGAAAAGACATTAGCTTTTACGAATTGAAAGCTTATGATGCCGTAGTATTGGCTACTGGATCGACCATCCCCTGGCACATGCAGTTGCCCGGACATGAAGCCAAAGGAATCCATTTCGCCATGGACTTCTTGAAACAGCAGAACAAAGAAGTCAGTGGCATCAGTATTGACGAGGAACGCATTTTAGCGACAGATAAACATGTGGTCGTGATTGGTGACGGTGATACAGGCTCGGACTGTATAGGTACCTCCAACCGCCACCGGGCCAAAAGTATTACACAGATCGCCCGTAAACCAACACCTTCAAAAGAACGTTTAAGAAACAATCCCTGGCCGATGGACAAAGTGACCTTCGCAACCTCCTCTTCACAAGAAGAAGGTTGTGAGCGTCTTTGGGCAACGGAGACGCAAGAATTTGTTCACGACGAAAATGGCCATGTCAAAGCGGTAAAAATTAAAGAAGTTCAATACGAAGTCGACGAATTTGGACGCCGTACGAGATTGGGTGAATCCGAAGTTCGGGAAATTCCAGCTGATCTAGTTTTATTGGCTATTGGCTACAAACATACCGAGCAAAGACTATTGGAGCAACTCGGTGTGCGCGTGGACGAAAAAGGAAATATTCTGGCTAATGATAAAGATTACCAAACTTCAGTGGAAAATATCTTTACAGCGGGTGACTGCCGCAAAGGGCAATCCTTGGTGGTCTGGGCGATTTCTGAAGGCCGGGAGTGCGCACGAAAAGTAGACGAATACCTCATGGGCTATTCCGAACTTGAAAGCAAGGATTTCTTGGCTACCCAACAAGCTTAATTGTAGTCTACTATAGACAGACATAAATAAAAAATGGATCAGGATTCTTTTTATCACAATAAAAAGAATCCTTCAGCAATTTACTAGTTTCAAAATGGAAATATCAAAAAATACCTGACTTTTTAAAACAGGTATTTTTTGATATCAACCAAAGTCGTTATTTCAAAGGAGTCTTTAATTTAATAAAATAGATGCTATTCTGATCTACCGTCTTTATAGCCGGTAATATCTTCGACTCGTAAAAACCTTCTCCTGTAACCCCAAAATCATCATCGTTACATACGGCAATTAAAGATGAATTGATAACCGCCAAACCCTCTGCTTTGTCGTGCGGATATAACTCTTTGATATCGGTCATTAAATCAGCAACCAAGGTTTTGGTTACAGGCTTAATATTATATTCCGCCAGGGTCTTTGCATCTTTCAGTTCTTCGACCGTCTTTGTACCATTCCCAGGAAACAAACCATTAACACCATTATTAGGATCAGAAATATCTGTTGCACCCGCAAGGTCGATATGATAGATTTTTTTGAACACATCACCACGTGTTGCTTCTGTTGCATATGCACCGTCACGTTCCAATACAATAAAGGTAGAGTTAGACACCGCAGCAATTTCACTGACAGCCTGCAAATCGGTCTTTTCCATCATATACACATACTGCTTGGTATTTCCTGTTGCGATATCCATGGTTACGATACGGATAACCAAAGAATTCTTCACCGCATCTTTTGAAGGATTATAGAGTGGAAATTGCATAATACCTACCAATGTCTTTCCATCAGGCGTAATGGTCAATCCCTCCATCCCTCGATTTGCCCGGCGCTTAGCAAATACCAATGGTAATTTCTTTCCTGTTGTCCAAGGATTGATCCGCTCAATCTCCTTTCCAGAAGCATCAAAGTGAACGATATGTGGTCCATATTCATCACTTACCCACCAAGAACCGTCAGCGGCTCTTGCCAAGCCCTCCGAATCGATACCATCTTCGCTTTTTCCCAAATCCTTTCCATTCGTATCCAAAGCTTTCTCTCCCGAACCACCTTTTCCCTCAGGGTTCGGCAAGCCGTTCAATTTTACGCCGTTCTTATTCTTTAATTCAATAGCTGATTCAAAAACCAGCACATTATCCTTTAATCGAAATTTACCGATCTGAGGGGTAAACATCGGGTTAGCAAAAACTTTACTATCTTTTTCCGTACCATCAATATTTGGCCCGCGATCTGTTAAGAGGTAAAACACTGTCTT
This sequence comes from Sphingobacterium puteale, assembly GCF_003627955.1. Lineage (GTDB taxonomy): Bacteria > Bacteroidota > Bacteroidia > Sphingobacteriales > Sphingobacteriaceae > Sphingobacterium > Sphingobacterium puteale. The sequence continues at coordinate 27,797 of NZ_RBWS01000013.1, forward strand.
ATCATTCGGATCCTGAACCATGGAAGAGCCATACCCACCATTATATACCTTTACCTCACCAATCGTACTCAATACTTTTGGATCCATGGCTACAGCCTTATCCGGATAAGTTAAATTGACAATCGGATCAATGATCTTTGATACATCATCCTTACTGCAGGAGGCACACAAAAGAGCAATCCCCAATACACTGTATAATCTTTTCATAATTTATTCTATTATCCTGCAAACATAAACCTCGCATATTAGGGCATCATTAACAAACGTTTAAATAACTTACATCCACCGACCAAACCAAATGACAAATAAAAATAGATTGACTTTATGGAATTTCGTTTTTCATTGCATCACTCAGAAAATAATTGATAAACAAATCATTTCAAAGATGAAAAAGACAATATTAGCCCTCCTCACCTTATTGGTATTTTCCAATGTGGATACAAAGTCTCAAATAAAACCAACCCGTGAGGTCCCCAGCTTAAAAATAAAAAATGAGCAACGTCTAGATGCAGCAAAACTCGTCGACCTAAAAGTAGCTGTTAGTATTTTTGGAAATATTGCAAAAACATCCATAACCATGACTTTCGAAAACACGACAAATCGGGATCTTGAAGGAGAACTTACTTTCCCGATGCCGGAAGGCGTTTCCGTTAGCGGTTATGCGCTGGATATCAATGGAAAACTACGTCAGGCGGTACCTGTGGACAAAAATAAAGGAACCGAAGTTTTTGAAAGTATAGAAACACGACGAGTAGACCCCGGATTGCTTGAAAAAGTAGAAGGAAACAATTTCCGAAGCCGAATCTATCCCCTACCTTCAAAAGGACAGCGTACGGTCCAGATTAGTTATTCCGAAAACCTAACACCGGAATCCGATCAGGCATTATACTATTATCTGCCTTTGAACTATAATTCCATTATTGAAAACGTCGAGCTGAACATCAACGTTTACCAAGGCAATAAAAAACCAAGCTTTACTGAGCAACCCGATGGTTCCTTGGCATTTGCTGAACAAAATCATAACTACGCCGCTACACTACACAAGCAACAGTTTAAATCCTCAAAAAATCTGGCGATTAAGCTCCCTTTAAACGAAAACGCCGTCTCCGGATTAAAACAATTCAACCAAGATGGTAGTTTTTACTTTCTCGCCAATGCAAAAATGGAAATCCCAAAGCAGACGCAAAAAAAATGGGGCAACAGCCTCGCCATTATTTGGGATCGTTCACTAAGTTCAAAAAATAGAGATCTGGACAAAGAATTCAGTCTCCTGGATCAGTTTTTCAATGAAAATCAGAATATATCTGTGGATCTAGGGTATCTAGATATTCGTTTCAGTAAAGCCCGCACTTTTCAGATCAACAACGGAAACTGGACAGAATTGAAGGATTACCTAAAACAGACTGTTTATGACGGCGGTACTGATTATAGCCAAGTGAAGAGCGGAGTTCTGCATGGCGCAAATTACCTCTTTTTCAGTGACGGACTTTCTACATTTGGCCAAGGTAAAATTGTGCTGGATAAGCCCACTTATTGCATTACTTCGTCAACAGCCTCAGATTATGCGAACCTCAAACAAATTGCTCAGACGCATTTTGGAAAAATGGTCAACTTGACAGCAACAACAGCCAATCAAGCCTATAACGCGTTAAACACAATTGACCTCCTCTTCTTGGGTGTAAAAGAACAATATGCTTTTACCGAAATCTATCCCGAAAAGGGCTCCCCTATTCAATCCTATTTTTCTGTTTCGGGACTTGGTAAAAACAGTGATGCAAAAGAAATCACACTTTTAGTCGGTGATGGAACACAGATAATTAAAGAGATCAAAGTTCCATTAAAGTCCGACAATGGCGAGATCGATCTGCAACAGATCTGGGCACAAAAGAAAATAAATACACTGGACATCCAATACGACGACCATCGGGATGAAATCGAAGCAATCGGAAAACAATTTGGCATTGTGACACGGAACACCAGTTTAATTGTTTTGGAAAATTTGGAAGATTATATACGTTATGCAATCACGCCACCAGCTGAGTTGCTTCCCGAATTCAATCGACTCATAAAAGAAGAGCGCATCGAAAAGGAAGAACGCGTAGCGGATTTATTGACACAGGCCCAGAATATCACCGAACAACTTCAATCTTGGTGGAATACCGACTTTCAGCAAAAAACGAAATATCCACAACGGGATCGGTCAGGTCGGTCTACTGGTACAGCTATTGCTCAAGACGCTCCCACTGTAAATATCGCTGTTCCCCCCACACCATCCCGTCCCGTCGCAAGCCCAGTGGCTACACCGCCGGTTGTGGAAGCCAGATCATCAGTAGGGACTAGTGACGACAAGAGCATGTCTGCAGTCGCCAATTCAGGAGCTGCTACCGAAGCGGCCAGCAAAGTAATGCTGGAGGGAATCTCATCCAACGACGCACTTCAAAAAACCGCTACTGTAGATGCTGTTCAGGCACTAGAAGGACGCGTTGCTGGAGTACAACCCACCAGTCCCCTCGGCAGCACAACCGGCAAAATAAGTATTCCCGAAATTAAGGAAGACAATGCTTACCTAAAGGAACTCAATCAATCCAAAGATCCTTACAGAAGCTATCTTCAGCTACGGGATCAGTATATGGGAACACCTACCTTCTATTTCGATGTTGCCAACTTCTTTTTCAAAAAGGGAGATAGGCAAAAGGCCTTACTTATCCTAAGTGCGTTGGCAGACCTGCAAATTGAAAATGCAGATCTTTACAAGACCATTTCCTACAAGCTCCGTGAATGGGGTGATGTCGACAATGCCTTGTACATAGCCGGTAAAGTACTGAAATGGCGACCAATGGATCCACAGAGCCATCGTGATTATGCCCTAGTATTACAGGATAAAGGTCGTTATAAAGAAGCCTTGGATGAACTTTATGGTATCTTGACACAAAGCTATTCACCCGAGGCCGCAAATAGAGATGATGGTATCGAAGAAATTCTTGTGATGGAGATCAATAACCTCATTAAACTTCAGAAAAACGCAACTGCAAAAGTTGCTGTGGAGAAAAAGCTGATTGCCGACCTACCCGTTGACATGCGCGTAGTCATCAACTGGAATTCCCAAAACACCGATATCGATCTTTGGGTAACTGATCCAAACGGAGAAAAATGCTTCTACAGCAACCCCGCAACAGCAATCGGCGGCCGCCTCAGTAACGACTTTACCGGAGGCTACGGTCCAGAACAATTTTTATTAAAGAAAGCATTAAAAGGAAAATATAAAATAGAAGTTGATTTCTACAACGACAGTTCTCTGACCTTGGCCGGTCCAGCTGCTGTTCTGGCAGAAATATACACCTATTATAGCACCGGAAGACAGGAACGGAAACTCACGACGATTTACCTTGATAGAGATCAGGAGAGAAATGTTCTGGTAGGTGAATTTACCTTTTAATTTGCCCGCCAATTGAATTCTTGATATGCTGAACGATCAAAGCGAACTACTGTCAGGAATAGGAGTGTGTACAACAAAAGATTACCGACTGTCCGCCTTTTTGGACAGCCCGGTAATTTTTAATGTAGTTTTCGGATAATAAGATCTTTTTGTCTTTTCTCCAGTTTCGTTTTCACATAAGGATAGGTAAACACAGCTCCGAGAACGATACAAGCACCAAGATAAAACCCACCACTCATCGTTTCTTTCTGACCAAAGATCAACATTGCTAAAAGTATACCATAGACAGGCTCCAGATTAGTGGTTAATGCAACAGTAAAAGCGGATAATTCCTTCATTACTGCTACCCCCATCACATAGGCCACCGCCGTACAAACTACACCTAATAATAAAAGATAAATCAGATCCTGTTGTCCCAATTTCATCTCAGCATTAAAATCTCCTGTAAACAGCATAAGTATACTGATCCAAAAACAGGCACCCAGCATTTCATAAAACGTAATCAGTGTCGGACTGGATTTCTTGACCATCCTAGCATTGGCAATGGAAAATATACTGGCACAAAAAGCACAGCCAAGCCCCGCCAGTAAGCCGACCAAATAATGCGTTTCAAAGGAAAATATGGTATAAATCCCCACGATGATCACCAGACCAACTACAATGTCCAATAGCGCGATCCGCTTTTTATTGATAATCGGTTCCAATATTGCCGTAAACAATGTCACCGAAGATAAGGTTACCAACGTGACCGAGACCGTAGATACTTTGATGGAATAAAAAAATAAAACCCAATGTAGACCAACCACGGCCCCTACCATAAAAAACTGGAGAAACTGTTTTCTGGAAACTACTACCGTTTGTTTGGTCAACAGGAAATAGGCCAGCAAAGAAATAGAAGCTATCGCCACGCGGTACCAAACCAGATGAATCGCAGAAACAGAAATGAGACTCCCTAGAATCCCCGTAAATCCCCAAATCAGGATTGTTAAATGCAGAATTAAGATATTCCGATTTAGATGAATTTTGGACATATTCAATAGAATATAAATTATTTGTAATGGCAATGAAAAATCACCATGCGCAGCACTTATTTTCCCTTTTCTTGTGCGCTGCTTAAGCTGATGATCGTAATCGGAGTTATTTTGGCGCCTTTATCGCCAGATAAATTGCGACTAATAAAAAAGTCACATTTGGAATCAATACCGCAATTATCGGCGGCAATCCGCCTTTCAGTGAAAACATGGTGGCAAATTGGATAAAAACAATATACGTAAAACTCAAGCCGATTCCGACACCAAGACTTAAACCAATACCACCTCTGACTTTTTTGGAGGAAAGCGCTACCCCCATGAGCGTCAGAACAAAAGCCGAAAATGGGTAAACATAGCGTTTATATTTTTCCAGCAATAGGTCATTCATTACCCCCGTTCCCCTCGTTTCTTCTTTATGGATACGGATATTGAGTTCTCGCGTATCCATGGCAGTAAACATATTATCCCTTAACTCAAAATCAGAGGGTTTCATATCCAATGTCGTATCTTTGACTGTTCCTTTGTCCATTCGCTCGCGTAAGCCATTGATAATACGGTTGGTGTATCCCTCTATTTTCCATTTCGTCGCCACTGAATCCCAGGTAATACGGTCTGCCATCATCTTCTCCTTCAATGTATCTCCTTTGAAAATCTCCAGGACGAAACCATAGCCAGTCTTGGTAGCATTATCAAAATTGTCAATATACACGTAACTGTTTTTATCCAGCTGCATATGTGTTGATACCCGGGAGTTGTCCTTCAATGGTTTCACATAGATATTCTCAAAATCCACCTTCATTTTATTGGTATGCGGAATAATGAATATATTGAATACGAAAGATACAGCAAAGATTATTGTTGCAGCTATCATATAAGGCCGCAACAAACGGTTGAAACTATAACCCGCACTTAATATCGGGACAATCTCGGTTTGGTCCGCCATTTTCGAAGTGAAAAAGATCACCGCGATGAAGTTAATTAACGGACAGAGAAAATTAAGATAAAATGGAATAAACCCGGCATAATACTCAAAGATAATCTTATCCAATGGTGCTTTGTATTTCAGAAAATCATCCAATCTTTCGGACACATCAAAGACGACCATCACCACAGTGAATATGGCCATCGTGAAAACAAATGTTGTCAGATACTTTTTGATGATGTAACGATCGATTAACGAAAGCATATTGTTAGATTTGAGTATTAAGATATGAGATTTGAGACTCTACTTCTGCAAGCCCAGGGCTCACATACTTTATCTATGTTTTATTTTTTTATGTGACTCCATTACAAACGTTGATCCAAAATTTTCACCATTTTATTTTTCCAGTCATAGAATGTACCGTCTATGATTTTCTCCCGGGCCTGATTGACTAACCAAAGATAAAAATGTAAATTGTGTAATGAAGCAATTTGTGCACCTAAAATTTCCTGTGATTTTATCAGGTGCCGTAAATACGCTTTTGAATAGAACTGATCTGCATGTAAATCGCTTTCTGCTTCAATAGGCGAAAAATCGTCCTTCCATTTTTCATTCTTAATGTTGATGATCCCGTTTTGTGTAAAAAGCATCCCATTTCTTGCATTACGCGTTGGCATGACACAGTCAAACATATCGACTCCCAAAGCGATATTTTCCAGGATATTTACAGGGGTACCTACTCCCATCAAATAACGCGGTTTTTCTTTAGGCAAAATATCACAGACCACTTCGGTCATCGCGTACATTTCCTCTGCTGGTTCACCCACGGACAATCCTCCGATTGCATTTCCGTCCCGGTTAAAGGAGGCTATTGTCTCTGCGGATTTTATTCTTAGGTCCTTATAAACTGAGCCTTGTACAATAGGAAACAAAGTCTGATCATATCCATATAGCGGATCCGTGCTATCAAAACGATCGACACATCGCTTCAACCAACGATGGGTCATATCCAATGAACGACGTGCATAACCATAATCACAAGGGTAAGGTGTACACTCATCGAAGGCCATGATGATATCCGCACCGATAATACGCTGCGTATCCATAACATTTTCTGGCGTAAAAAGATGTTTTGAACCATCAATATGCGAACGGAAAGTTACCCCTTCTTCTTTAATCTTACGCACTTCCGTCAGGGAGTACACCTGATAACCGCCAGAATCGGTCAAAATCGGACGATCCCAGCCGTTAAACTTATGCAATCCACCAGCTTTATTCAAGACGTTCAATCCCGGACGCAAATAAAGATGATAGGTATTCCCCAAAATAATCTGTGCTTCAATATCATTTTTCAACTCATGCTGATGAATGGCCTTCACCGTACCGGCGGTGCCAACAGGCATAAAGATGGGAGTTTGAATGGGACCGTGTGCAGTTTCGACAACACCCGCACGTGCTTTTGATAATGTATCTTGTGCTTGTAGCGTAAATTTCATTAATATTTTCCTCTGAGACTAATTTCATTTTAGTAGACAGGCCTCTGCATGTGTTTTTCCCATTAATTATGGGCAAGACTGTTTTCAACAACGGAAATATGGTTCCGCTTGCCAGTGTGTTTACGCCCGTCCTTTCCTAAAATATGTTGCAAAAATACTACAAAAAGATTTGCAAACAGGATGTTTCACGAATAAATTATCATTTTCCTTTATAAAAAGATTATGAATGCGCTTATCTTTGTGGGCTATGCTTGACCTACATGTATTTTTGGCCAATCTTCCATATATTATATTTGGAATATTAGGTCTTTTCCTATTGGCACAATTATATTACATCTTATTTGTTTACAGCAAATTAAGCAGGTACCAAATTGAAGCTTATCAAGATGGAACGGATCTCCCGGCAATATCTGTCATTATCTGTGCGCACAACGAGCAGGATAATCTCCGTGAATACTTGCCCAGTATCCTTGAACAAGATTATCCCAATTTTGAGGTTATTGTTGTCAACGACTTTTCGACCGACGAAACACCATGGATACTCCAGGAATTTGATGAGCAATATGCCCATTTAAAAATTGTCGATATCAAAGAGCATATCCGATTGAAACATGGCAAAAAATTCGCGGTAAGTATGGGGATCAAGGCTTCAAAACATCAGACTTTGGTATTTACCGATGCAGATTGTGCTCCTCAATCTGATCAGTGGCTGAAAGAGGTTGCATCGGCTTTTAGGCCAGAGACCGAAATCGTATTGGGCTATTCGCCTTATTTAAAAAAAAGAAGCTTACTCAATTTGCTGATTCGGTTTGAAACGAGCCATACCGCGATGAGCTATTTATCCTATGCACTCAAAGGAGACGCCTATATGGGTGTTGGCCGAAACATGGCCTACAAAAAAGAACTCTTCTTCCGCAACAAGGGATTCGCCGCCCACATGCATGTCAAATCCGGTGACGACGATCTTTTTGTCAACCAAAATGCCACCGCAACCAATGTCAATATCGTCCTCGCACCAACCGCAATTGTTTACTCGGTACCCAAAACAACCTGGAAAAGCTATTATAAACAAAAAGCAAGACATTCAGGAGCCTCTACCATTTATAAAAAACGTCACCAGCGCATGTTGGGTATACAACTGGTCTCTGCAGTATTGTTTTACGTAACCTTGATTGCTGTTGCTATTGCTTTTCCGATGTTCTGGTACGTTCCGCTTACAGCTTACCTGCTCAGACTATTCACCCAATGGGCCATTTTTTCATCTATTTACAGGAAACTCGAAGTGAAAGAACTGATTTGGTGGCTTCCTTTGGTAGACTTCATCTACTATTTCTATATTTGTATCAATGGTTTGTTCAGCCGAAAAAAGAAAAAAATAAGCTGGAAATAATTCACCCCTTTAAAAAATCACATGTTGAATCCTACAGTCGATATCATATACTCCTATTTTCCGAAATTAACGGATATACAAAAAGAACAGTTTGCCAAACTTGCAGACCTCTACACTTTTTGGAATAGTCAGATCAATGTAATTTCACGTAAGGATATTGATAGCCTATATCTTCATCACGTATTACATTCATTGGGTATCGCCAAATTTGTTCAGGAGTTGACTCCGGGAACACAGATTTTGGATGTCGGTACCGGTGGCGGGTTTCCGGGCATCCCCATGGCGATCCTTTTCCCCGACGTCAAGTTCCACTTAGTCGATTCGATCGGAAAAAAAATCAAGGTAGTCCGTGAAGTCGCCGCAGGACTAGGCCTTAAAAATGTTGAAGCCGACCATATTCGCGCAGAACAATTGGATGACAAATATGATTTTGTCATCTCGCGGGCAGTAACTAGACTTGGAGAATTCACCCCCTGGATCCGAAACAAATTCGCAAAGAAAGATAAAAACGGTATTCCCAACGGAATTCTTTATCTAAAAGGTGGTGACCTGAGCGAAGAAATCAAAGAATCCAAACTAAAAGCCGAATTGTACCCGCTCTCGGGCTACTTTAAGGAAGATTTTTTTGAAACAAAATATTTGGTATACGTACCGATGTAATCAAAGTTTAGCATTATCCATAGGCAGTTGAAGCCGCCTGTGGATAATGTCTACAGAATCTAGATAATATGTTAAGCACTTATGTATATAAGCGATCTTCTCATACCGATCGTGCTCACGGAACCACTTTATAGTGGGTTCATAATATATCCTAAATTTGCGCAATGAATCTCCCGACAACTTACTGTATTCTTTCGTCAGCGGGTACCATTCCTCCCGAATTAGATCCTGTTGGTATTCCTTTTCAAACTGTCGCTGAAGCTTTCTCGCATTCCGCCCTTTTCGACTTAATTTATTATAAAGCTTATTAATACTAAGCCCTATCCCACCTTTCTTGGGTAAGGTAACCATCTCCTTGCTATCCCCTAAGGCGTAAATGGATTTGTAAGTTTCTTTTTTTTCGTTAAGCCTGTCGTCGGCTGGGTTATTTTTACGCTTCACCTGGACTGTATCTAACCGAAGCGTATCTTTTCCATTCTTCTTTTTTACGGTATCCTGCAAAACGAATTCTACAGGCTGAGCGAAAACCGGCCGATCACAAGCAAAATAAACACAAAAAGCGATTAAAAATAGGAAACCAATACGTGCCATATCTATAATTGATTATCCTAAAATAATCAACCTCAGATAAGAGCAAAATAATTTTAACGATCTTTAACTTACAAGACTTATTGGTTAAGTTCTTTTTTGATCTCCTCCCCGATCAGATTAATCTCTTCATCCATTCCAAACATCGGCAATTCGGTTTCTGGATTTAGTTTTAGCCAAGTGGTATCGGTATCCTTTATAATTTTCACATATTCCATTCCTTCTTTAAAGATCACATAGGTATCTTCTTCTTCCGGAAAAACAGAATAAATTATATCGCCCAATTCTATATCAAAAGGTTCTTTCATTTCCATACTAAAAATATTGTTAATTCAACAAAGCTACCAAATCAAACCATTCTTCGCAAAAACAGCCTCAAATTGTTCCCCTAAAAGGAACGGTTCTGAAATCAACCAGCAATACGATCTCAGGGTTACGGCTTATCAGAAGAACAACACAACTAAGATTTGTGGAAAACGGCCACAAAATCAAATGATTAATTCTAATGAAAAGCACTACAAGATTTATAATTTTTCACTATATTTAGAGTACCCAATTATGAAATTAATCTATCCCATAGCTTTGACTAAGATCAAGGGCATTGGCCCTAGAACAGCGCGTAATATCATGGACCATTGCGACAACTTAGCGGATTTCTTCTCTTACTCAAAAAAAGAACTGATGCAGATCCCGGGGGTGAAGGCATCTATCGCCGATGCTGTCCGTAACAAAACTTACCTGTCAGCCTGCGAAAAGGAACTCGCTTTTATCGACAAACATCACATTAAAGCGCTATGGATCGAAGATAAGGAATACCCCGATAGACTAAAACAATGTGATGATGCCCCCCTCATGTTATATTACAAGGGAAATGCAGTGCTCAACGCAACAAAAGTCATCAGCATCGTCGGGACAAGAAATGCGACACATTATGGGCAGAAAATATGCGAGGACCTGATCAGTGACTTAAATGAAAACCGGGACACGCTGATCGTCAGCGGCCTAGCCTATGGCATTGATGCTCTGGCACACCGCAATGCCTTAAAAAATAATATCCCGACCGTTGCGGTACTAGCTCATGGACTGGATCGGATATACCCAGCATCTCATCGCGAACTCGCATCAAAAATGCTCGAAAATGGTGGACTATTAACTGAATTCACATCTGAGACCATACCCGAACGAGTCAATTTTCCAATGCGTAACCGCATTATCGCCGGGATGGCAGATGTTACTATCGTGGTAGAAGCGGCAATTAAGGGCGGCGCATTAATTACAGCCGAAATAGCGAATAGTTATAACAGAGACGTATGTGCCTTTCCGGGATCCATATACGAGAAGAGCAGTGAAGGAACCAATTATCTGATCAAAACAAATCGTGCCCACATGATCAGACATGCCGAAGATCTCGCCTATGTCATGAATTGGGAAATCAGTAAAAAAAATGACGTATACCAGCAGTTAGCCCTCCCATTGAGTTTGACTAAAGATCAGGAAAGCCTTTTCACTCTCATTCACCAAAGCGGACAACTGGAACTTGATCAAATGATCAAGCTGCTGAGCTGGCCGCAGAGTAAGCTGGCCCTGGTCTTATTAGAACTGGAAATGCAATCGTTGATCCGTTCACTCCCCGGAAAAGTATATAAATCGCTTGCGGCGTCACCATTGGTGGCCAAGTAAATGTAAGGACGACCTAATAAACGTAAAAATTAATTCAATAACACTAAACCGATTATTAATGAACGAAAACAGTACAAAGAGCATCTGGAAAGTCATCGGCGCCTCATCCATGGGCACTCTCATTGAGTGGTATGACTTTTTTATTTTTGGAAGTCTCTCCATCGTAATTTCAACCAAATTTTTTCCTGCCGATAATCCCACAGCGGCCTTTCTATCGACATTGGCTACTTTTGCCGCTGGATTTGTCGTACGCCCTTTTGGAGCATTGTTTTTTGGTCGCTTGGGCGATATCATCGGCCGCAAATACACCTTTATGGTAACACTGATGCTGATGGGTGGCGCAACCTTTCTGATTGGTTGTATTCCAAGTTACGAAACGATCGGTTTTTGGGCACCATTGATTGTTTTGATCCTACGGCTTCTGCAAGGACTCGCTCTGGGCGGCGAATATGGTGGTGCGGCGACTTATGTCGCCGAACATGCTCCGTTGGGGCAACGTGGTTATTGGACATCCTGGATACAGACCACCGCCACATTTGGGCTGTTTATATCCCTTGTGGTGATTCTTTTAACCAAAAGTTTTCTGAGTGAGATACAATTTGACAGCTGGGGATGGCGTATCCCTTTCCTACTCTCCTTAGTAATGGTCTATGTTTCATACCTGATCCGTAAAAAAATGAAGGAATCGCCTGAGTTTAGCAAAGCGAAAGCAGAAGGTAAGACAAGTACCAACCCACTCAAGGAAAGTTTCGGAAATCGCTATAACCTCAAATTTGTATTACTCGCCTTATTTGGAGCCGCCATGGGCCAGGGAGTGGTATGGTACACAGGACAGTTTTACTCCATGAGTTTCATGAAAACAGTCATGCACCTGCAATCCGATCAGGCAGATACCATTTTAGGTATCGCGTTATTATTAGGCACTCCATTTTTTGTCGTATTTGGATGGCTTAGCGATAAGGTTGGTCGCAAGTGGATTATGCTGGGTGGTATGCTCCTGGCGGTGCTGACCTATCGCCCCATTTACGAAGCGATGTATCAGCTATCAAATGTACAGCAAAAAAACAAGCTCGACGAAACAACAGTACCGAGCATACAGCAGAATTCGACCATTGTTACCATCACAAAAAGCCAATATGCCGATGGGACAGAAATGACCAGTTCAAAAATACAACATCAGGAAGGAGAACTTAAAGGAAAAGAAACGGTCAAAACAACCGTACATTTAACAGGCAAAAATTACATACTGCTCGTTGTCCTTATATTTATACAGGTCATCTATATTACGATGGTTTATGGACCTATTGCAGCATTTTTAGTAGAACTGTTTCCTGTAAAAATCCGATATACCTCCATGTCTTTACCGTATCATGTGGGCAACGGTATATTTGGAGGGCTCCTTCCGGCAGTTTCCACCTACCTTACCACAAATGCAGAAGCCTCGAATACGCCACAGTTTTATCTGGCGGGACTAGGGTATCCTATCCTTATTGCTGCAGTCTGCTTTATTATCGGTAGTCTATACATCAACAACAAATCAACACCTCCGAACCATGAATAATCTGAAAAAACTTCTCGGTATAGTATGGATCATACTAGCCATATACACGGCATATTTTTCCATTTTTGAATTGGCATTACCTAAAATTGCTACAGGACATCAAGAGGATCTGGTCTTTGGTATCATTATCCTCTGTATCTTAACACCGATCATTTCCCTCGGTTTGGGGCTGTTTGGCTACTATTCTTTGCTGGGCGAATACGACAGAAAGAAGATGTAATGCATAAAAAAAGGCTTCATGGCCATCTTAAAGGATTATTTATACCAACAAGATGGCCCTTTGAACAATTTATTCTAATGAGAATCAGCAAAGTAGGAGAAAAAGGCATTTTTTCTTTCCTAAAACTATTTTTTTTTCTACTTTTGTGCTGGGTAAGTCTTCTACGACCAGCTCCCATTGACTCCCCCAGGTTGGGAACAAAGCAAGGGTATTTGGTTGAGCGGTGCGATAGAAGTAGCTTACCCTTTTTTTGTGCCCAAATTTTTGATCAGGGATCGTCCTCAACCTCAGCCACCCCAATTTAGCCCAACAATATGCTCTCAAATCGAGTGTCTTATCCGCCGACCAGTGTCCCTTAACACACGAAACAATTGATTTACTGCCCTTTACATTCAACACAATTATAATTGTATATAAAAGCATTTTTATCTAAGTTTGTAATCGAATAAGAACTATCGTATGAGTTGGTTTAAAAGAGAAAAAGCTGGTATTAGCACAGCTACCGCTAATAAAAAAGAAGCACCGGATGGTATGTGGAACAAGTGTCCCACGTGTAAAAAACCACTGCTGCATCTTGAACAAGTAGAAAACGACTATGTTTGTCAATATTGTGGCCATCATTTAAGAATTGGCTCCAAAGAATATTTTTCAATTTTATTTGACAATAACGAATTTACTGAACTGTTTCCCAACCTAAATTCTGGTGACCCGCTGGAATTTTTCGATTCAAAACCATATCCTGAACGCTTAAAAGAAAGTCAAGCAAAAACGGGCCTTAAAGATGCGATACGCTCTGGTCACGGTAAAATGAATGGCCAAGACATCGTGATCGCTTGTATGGACTTTAGCTTTATCGGCGGATCGATGGGATCTGTCGTTGGAGAAAAAATCGCGCGCTCGATTGATTACTGCCTCGAGCATAAAATTCCTTTTATGCTGATCTCAAAATCAGGCGGTGCTCGTATGATGGAAGCCGCTTTCTCTTTGATGCAAATGGCAAAAACTTCAGCCAAATTAGCGTTACTGGCACAAGCAGGGCTTCCTTACGTATGTCTACTGACTGACCCGACCACCGGCGGAGTAACAGCATCTTATGCCATGCTGGGCGATGTTAATATTGCTGAACCCGGCGCGTTGATCGGATTCGCCGGCCCTCGTGTTATTAAAGAAACAATCAAAAAGGACCTTCCTAAAGGATTCCAGACATCTGAGTTTGTACTTGAACATGGATTCTTGGATTTTATCGTTGACCGTAGACAATTAAAAGACAAAGTAGCCACTTATCTCAAATTAGTCGGATAAAACGTAAAAATTAAATATACAAAAAGGCTCTTAACATATTTTAAGAGCCTTTTTTATGCAATTTAAATTGCTGATCGTGTCGTTTATATGTATTTCCAAAATGCCCAGATCTTTCTTCTGGATAAATAGGCAGGATCATCTTCGTGACGATAAGCTTCCCGTTCAAAGGAAATTTGGCGGTAAGCTTTGTCAAAATTCTGAAAATGGGCAAAGCGAACCATAAATTCGCATAAATACCAGAGATAAAAAAACACAATCCCCAGTTCTAAAGCTTGCCGCAAGTGGATACGCTCGTGGCGGATCAGCTCCTTGTTATCTTTAAAAAATGCATGTTTCAGAAATATAATTGGAAAAATAGTAATTGCATCGGCTTTCCCAAAAGAGAATAAATTTGTCCAAAATTTGCTAACGATAATCATCCGATCTGTCCATATAGGTTCAACCCCAGTCAAACTTAGCTAATTTAGTCCTTATTTACAATGCGCACCATAGCGCCACAACAACAACTTGCAATGTCCCAGTCCCAAAGTGGCTAAGACCATGTATAGATCAGAACTTCAATTACCGGTTCTCTTTCACCGCTTTGTTTCCCGGCAACCTAAAATAAGAAACCGCAAAATTTCTTTTTGAATTGGAATTTTTATTAAGTTTGTTATAGATTAATTGCGATGATATGCCGTACAAAGAGCGTGAAATAAATAAATTGTATTATACAATGGGGGAAGTTACAGAGATGTTTGATGTAAATGCATCCCAGATACGTTTTTATGAGCGTGAGTTTGACATTCTTCAACCAAAGAAAAATAAAAAGGGCAACCGACTTTTTACGCAGGAAGATATCGCAAACCTCAAAATCATCTTCAATTTGGTAAAAGAAAAAGGATATACGTTACAAGGTGCAAGAGACTATCTCCGTGACAACAAATCCGAGGCAAAAGAAAATCAACGTGTTGTGGATTCTTTAGAACGCCTGAAGAGCTTCTTGCTGGAAGTCCGTGACTCTTTATAAGAATATCTTCTATATATCCATCTTAAGACAAGAGCTGTAGCACGCCCCTTTAGAGTTTGATAACGCCAAACAAAAAACCTAATATAAAACGGGCAGCAGTTTGTTCGGTCTGATAAAATCTCATCTGCAAACGTCAATAAATGATAGGTCTATTTATGGGCTATCTCCCCTTGAGCTCAATCACTTCAAGATTTTCAATCTTGTCCTTATTGATCTCAAAGCGCATAAGTGTTCTTACTTTATGCCAACCATGTTTGCCTGCAGCACCTGGATTGAGATGAAGGCAATGGATTTTCGGGTCAAAAACAACCTTAAGGATATGGGAATGCCCAGTGATAAACAATTTTGGGGGATTAGCCAATAGGTCGGCCTTGATTCGAGGAGCATACTTCCCCGGATAGCCCCCAATATGGGTCATAAAAACCTCCACCTCTTCACAGGTAAATCTTAAATCTTCAGGAAAACGCAAGCGAAGATCTTTTCCGTCAATATTTCCGTACACCCCACGCAAAGGTCTAAAAGCTTCTAGTTGGTCCGCAATATCGGCGTCGCCGAAATCCCCAGCATGCCAAATCTCATCGCAATCAGCAAAGTACTTGAATACAGATTCGTCTAAATAGGAATGTGTATCCGAAAGAAGTCCAATTTTTGTCATAGTCTAGAAAGCTAAAAAATAAGGCGCCAGAGCATTCTTGTACGAATCCGAGTAAACGCCCCTGGATTTATAAATCACAAATTCACGTCGGTCAACCGTCGTATTTGGCATACGTTCAAAAGTAACGATCTTTCGAATCACGGGCTCTCCAACGAATGAGCTTATTTCAATTTCAGCGGTACGATACAAGCGACGTTCCACTGCCAATGCTATTACTGTTTCCGCGAGTTGTGTAGGAAGAATCAGAACAATTTTACCGTTAGAAGTTAAATACGACGACGCGAACTGTAGTAATTCTCGAAAAAAGTCCAGATCCGTATGCCGGGCTAATTTCTTCCGGACATCTGGATTATGCAGTGAATCTGTGTAAAAAGGAGGATTTGATACAATCAGATCGTAGTGATCGCTTATTTGTAAGTGTTGAAAAGCAGTCGCATGCAATACGAGCCGATCCTTAAAAATCGAATTATTAAAATTTCTTCTCGCCATCTCTGCTGCAAGTTCATCTATCTCCACGGCCTCCACCTGGCTGTCAATCATCCGTTGAGCCAACATAAGGGCGATCACACCTGTGCCCGTACCGACATCCAGCATCCGCCTCGCACCATCCGTATCGACCAATGACGCTAACAATACGCCATCTGTATTGATCTTCATCGCACAATTGGATTGATCAACTTCAAATTGTTTAAATCGAAATATAGACGCCATGAGCCAAAGATAAAACTTTTGAGATGTTTGCCACAAATAACAAAGACATCATTCAATTTATTTATTAATTTAGTCTCTGATAAATCCGTAAGCCATGATGATCCGTCAGTTCATTTTTGCAGTATTTGCTTTCATTTGTTTTCTTGCACCACAAAAAACTTCGGCACAAGAAACATGCGAAAAATATACAGCAGAGGTCCTTCCTTTAATAACAGGAGCGTTGAACAACAATGAGTTCGACAAAATCCCGTCCCTATTGAATACCTTACAGGCCAGCTGTGGTATACCGGAATTCAGCCAGCGTTTACGCATTCTTCTGCTCATTATCGAGAAAAAGGATAGTGGCACAGAAATAGAACGTTATATCAGTAATCAATTGGACAAGACATTTGTTCAACGTTTAGATGCTGCTGACCGGGACGACTTCGCCCAGCAATATGAACAAAATAAATCGATATACAATTTCTTTCCCCTTCGGCATCCCCTGGACAATTTAATCAAGATAAGAGCCCGCGCGCTGCTCTCCTCAACTAACTACAGTCTCGATGACCGTGAAAGAGATATTCTTCATCTGTTTGCCGACACCGATAGCCCAGAAGATGAACCGGCACCTCAAATTACAGAACAACAGAAGAATCGTCCTCAAGCCTACGGAAACAGAAGTAGATCCAAACTGGGCTATGTTCCACTCATCGGTGTGATAAGTCCTCTTGGAGGTTCAAACAAGATTTTTGGAACAAATTTCATGTTTGGATTTATGCTTATGAGTTCATTGGAACGCAAATTTATTTTCGAAGGCGGTTTCCATGTGCGGATCAATTCAAATGATAAAAATATCGCCTATAATTATGAAGGATCCGATGTTACGGTCAATTCCTCCGCCACCGGGTTTATAGGTGGTTCCCTAGGCTATAAAATTTTTGATAACGAAAAATGCATCCTGATTCCCAAAGGCATAATAGGGATAGATATTACAGATACGGGCATCACGGAGAGCGTCTATTCAGACGGATATTATGACCCGGACGGTTACTATTATGAGGGTGGTTACAACGATCGTATGGTAACCATTAATAATGTTCACTTAGGCTTGGGTTTTTCCTCCCTTTTTCAGATGAAAAACAAGAAATATGTTGGAATTGAAGTGGCTTACCACTATGCTCCCTATGATGCGAGCAGCAAGGTACTGACACCGATACAGTCGAATTACGGAACTGCGGCGTTCTTCTTCAGGTTCTAATTCACTTTATCATCAGTTTCTCCATTTGAACCTCTTTCCCTCTTGTTGAAGCAGATCCTTGGGATCCACGTGCGCAATAAGTCAATCTGTTTTTACCTAATTTTTTAGCAAACGCTGAATTTCATCCAGTTTCATCAAGGCCTCCACAGGAGTAAGTGAGTTAACATCCAAGTTGTTCAACATGTCACGGATTTTATTCAGAACCGGATCATCTATAGAAAACATCTGCAACTGATAGGCCTGTTTCTGAATCTTACGCATGCTGTCTTTAATCTGCTCTCCCCCTGTACGCTCCTGTTCCAATCGTTTCAAAATTTGATTGGCACGGTTCAACAGCTTCGGCGGCATTCCAGCGAGCTTGGCAACATGAATACCAAAACTATGTTCGGATCCTCCGGGTACGAGCTTACGCAAAAAGATCACCTTATTATTGACCTCCTTTACTGTAACATTGTAATTTTTTATGCGCTCAAGCGAGGTTGACAGTTCATTCAATTCATGATAATGTGTCGCAAAGAGAGTCTTCGCTTTGGCAGCAGGATGATTATGTAAATATTCTGCTATTGCCCAAGCGATCGAAATTCCATCGTACGTACTTGTTCCACGTCCGATTTCGTCCAAAAGGATCAGACTTCGATCCGAAAGATTATTCATGATACTGGCGGTTTCATTCATCTCCACCATAAATGTAGACTCTCCGGAAGACAAATTATCCGAAGCTCCTACCCTGGTAAATATTTTATCGACAAGACCTATTTTGGCTTCTTTGGCAGGTACAAAACAACCAATCTGTGCCATCAGGACAATTAGCCCTGTCTGACGGAGCAAAGCCGATTTACCCGCCATATTCGGCCCCGTGATAATAATAATCTGCTGTGCTTTGGGGTCAAGATAGGTGTCGTTGGTAATATAATCTTCACCTATCGGCAGATTTTTTTCGATAACAGGATGCCGTCCACCTTTTATATCCAAAATCTTGCTGTCACTTACCTCCGGTTTGACGTAGTAGTTCTTCTCTGCGACAATGGCAAAATTAAGTAGCACGTCCAGCTTGGCAATAAGCTGTGCATTCAATTGAATCGGTTTGATATATTCTGCAATAGCAACCAATAGTTCAGCATAGAGTCTATTTTCCAATGCCTGGATTTTTTCTTCGGCTCCAAGAATCTGCTCTTCATATTCTTTCAGTTCCTCTGTGATATATCGTTCCGCATTGACCAAGGTTTGCTTGCGGATCCACTCCGTGGGAACTTTGTCCTTATGTGTATTCGTTACTTCAAGATAATAACCAAATACATTGTTGAAGGCGATCTTTAGGGACGGGATACCCGTCAGTTCAGCTTCCCTTTTTTGAATTTCCAACAAATAATCTTTACCACCAAAAGAAATCTTACGAAGGCGGTCCAATTCAGCATCAACTCCCGCAGCAATGACGTTGCCTTTATTGATGGCCACGGGCGGCTCAGCCTGTATTTGTTGTTCTATTCGTTCTCGAATAGCGGCACAGGCATCCAATTGATCGGATATCAGGGCCAGCGATTGCGCGTCCTTACGATCGGTCAGTTCCTTGAGGTTTTCAATGGCATGTAAAGCACGTTTCAATTGAACGATCTCTCTCGGATTGGCCTTTTGAAGCCCGATCTTTGATATCAATCGTTCCAGGTCACCAACTTGTTTAATCTGCCCGATCAGCTCGTCCCGCAGTTCACGGTTATTAAAAAAGAAATCCACCACGTCCAGACGTTCCTGAATACCCTTTTTGTCTTTCAACGGCATGACGATCCAACGCTTCAAAAGCCGTGCGCCCATTGGACTGGCTGTATGATCGAGGACATCTGATAGCGTAACTGCATTTTCGTTCATGGATCCGATCAGTTCCAGATTACGGATTGTAAATCGGTCCAGCCACATAAACCGGTCCTCTTCGATCCGCGAAAGCGTAGAGATATGTTGTAGGTTACGGTGTTCCGTCTCATTGAGGTAATGCAGTGCAACCCCAGCAGCAACAATGCCAGCCGGCATCCGGTCCACACCAAAGCCTTTCAGCGAAGCGACTTCAAAGTGCTTTAGCAACGCTTCGGTAGCATAATCTCCGGTATAAGGCCACTCATCCAAAAAATAAGTGTAATAATGTGCTCCGAACTGTTCAATAAAATCCTTGCTCTGTTTCTTCGGCAAAATGATCTCCGTCGGCATGAAGCCCTGAAGCAATTTATCTATATAGGATGTACTTCCCTGAGCAACAAGAAATTCACCAGTCGAAATATCCAGAAAAGCAATACCGATCTTATCTTTATCTGTAAAAATAGAGGCCAGATAGTTGTTCGATTTCTGCTGAACAATGTTATCATTGTAAGAGACTCCAGGAGTAACCAATTCCGTGACGCCACGTTTGACGATCGTTTTGGTTGTTTTGGGATCCTCCAGCTGATCACAGATTGCTACCCGTTGACCTGCACGCACCAATTTAGGGAGATAAGTCTCCAGAGAGTGATGTGGAAAACCCGCCAAAGCCGTTTCGGATTCCGAACCATTTCCTCGTTTCGTCAAAACGATACCCAAAATCTGAGCCGCCTTGATTGCATCCTCACCAAATGTCTCGTAAAAATCGCCAACACGGAACAGCAATAATGCACCAGGATACTTAATCTTGATCGCATTATATTGCTGCATCAACGGAGTTACTTTCTTTTCTTTTGCCAACTTCTAAAATCAAATTTGTGAAGCGTAAAAATAGGATAATATCGTCGCTTTGGCAAATTACAATATCGAACAAATTTTAACATTAATTAAGAGAAATTGATTTTTTTTAATTAATATATTAGGCTTACATATAAACCACTTGTTATGAAAGTCTATTTTATTGCTTTATTGCTTACGCTATGGCTACCATGTATGCTTTATGCGCAAAAGGACCTTGAACCAATTTCCCTAACAGATGAATCCTATGATCAATTGAGCAAAAAACAACTGGCTAAAGTGACTGGTAAAATCATAAATGCTAATCAGGAAGAACTATCCAAAATCCAAATACAATACAGTATCGTCAATTTAATAGGAACTCATCAAAGTAAAGCAACGATACCAGTGAACGCTGATGGCACATTCGAATTTAGACAAACGCATAATCTTCCCTATCAGCAAGTCTGGTTTAACTTGGGTGATTATGATGCCTATACCTGTCTTTATCTTCATGAGGATTTAGAACTCATCTTTGATTTAGAGAAGCTGAAGAAAAACAAGGTTTACATGATCGGTGATGGTATTTCCTTCGCTGGAAAAGATGCAGAAGTAAATCGACAGATGAATGAGTATATCTTATTCGATAAGAAAAATAACCCTGATTTTTACAAACCCCTGCGAAAGCTCGATCCCAAAGATCCCCAGTTTCAGCAAAAACTAGACTCCTTATTTACGATTCAAAGAAATACAAATACAGCATTTTATAAAGCTTATGGTACAACCTGCAAACCGCTAATTGATGCAGCAACTAATGCGCAGTATACCTACAGACTGCTGGATTACTATATGCAAAATAAAATCAACAAAGAAATCGGCGATGGTCTGTTAATCCCGATTTACTCCATTTCCAATGAAGTTAGCGATTATTACCGATTTTTACATTACTATACCAAATATGTCCTCTATCCTGACAACGCAAGTCGTGGCGATTTTGTTAAAGTATCCGATTATATTACCAAAACTTTTCCAGAAAATTATGCAGATATCCTCAACTTAAAATTCGATGATGATGATATCCAAACACAAAATACGATTTATAGTACTTTACTGCCAAAATTAAAGAGTGCATGGGCCAAAGACAACCTCAATATTGAAATAGAAAATTTAACTGCCAAACAGGCAAAACTGAAAGATATATTAGATTCCACTCCTACCGAATCAAAGCAAACCCCTTTCGGCACATTAATTAAAGAGCTCCCTTTCGATGCAGCATTACTATTGAACAATACGAAAACGGGTGCCGAACTTCTTCAAACCATCAAAGCAAAATATCCAAACAAGCTTATCTTATTGGATATATGGGCGACCTGGTGTGGTCCCTGTCTTGATCAGATGCCCTACAGCAAAAAACTACATCACCAAGCAAAAGAGGCAAAACTTCCTGTAGAATTTATTTATCTATGCACCGACGCTTCCTCTAACCAACAAAAATGGATCAACAAAGTAGCAGAACTGGAACAGCCAGGTACACATCTGTTTGTCGCAAATACGGTGATCAGTGAACTATTCACTTTATTTAATCGTTCCGGATTTCCAACATATGTTGTTGTAAAGCCGAATGGAGAAATAGATACAAAAGCTATATCTTGGATGAGTGCTGTGACTTTGGAAAATTTAAAAGAAATGATGAAGTAAAGTATGAAAGTATAACTTTTTGATGTTATGTTTGCACAAATTTTGTAATGATATGGCCATCAAGAGATCTGGTAAGCAAAATACAGCCAGTAAACAAAAAAATACCTTTAAGAAAGCTTCCTTCAATCCGTTGAAGTCTATCAAATCACCTATTCTCCGTATCACAAGCAGAGTAGTTCTTTATTTTATCGGTATTAGTCTTTTTTGGGTAATTAGCTTGCGGTTCATTAATCCCCCCATTACCTGGCTGATGATTCAACGTGGGTTTGAACTTAAGGAACAGGGGAAGGGGTTTAAACTGAAAAAAAACTGGTTGAGTTACGACGAACTTTCGGACAATTTAAAATTAGCGGCCATTGCAGGGGAAGATGCCCATTTTATGACCCACTGGGGTTTTGACCTTAAAGGTATTCAAAATGCCATCAAGAAAAATGCACAGGGTAAAAAGCTCCGTGGCGGAAGTACAATCAGTCAGCAGGTCGCTAAGAACGTCTTTCTATGGCCAGGTCGTTCTTGGTTAAGAAAAGGATTTGAAACCTACTTCACAGTACTCATTGAAACCTTCTGGAGTAAAAAACGTATTCTTGAAGTCTATCTCAATGTCATTGAAATGGGGCAGGGAGTTTATGGAGCAGATGCAGCTGCTGAATACTACTTTAGCAAAACCGGAAGCAATCTGTCCAAAAAACAAGCGGCATTAATTATCGCAATCCTGCCAAATCCCCGCGAATGGGACGCACGTAATCCTTCTTCTTATGTCAACAGAAGAGCAAACGCCATTGCAAAGTACATGCATCATTATACCATTCCGGAATAGTTAAGCCTGCATTGAATATTAGCGTTAAAGATGGAGATTTCATTGATTTGACGCAGCGGATGGAATACCGATCACTTCATTTATCTTATGATTCATTGCTATCTCGTGACAACATAAAAAAAACGCCATTTTAGGAATGGCGTTTTTAAATACATGTTATTTTCGTTATGCAAATAATCTCTTATGCCAGCTTTCTTTAAAAGGAATTACCCAGGCACTATCCAACTGATAATCGTAAGTGATCGTATTATCAAACACAAGTGTATTGTCATCTATTTCGCCGTTAGCCAAAAGTTTCTCAAAACCCGAACGGTTGACCACAGCCACACCATTCGCTGATTTATAGGCAAACTGCATACGGTCGAAGAGCTGAACATGGTATTTTTCCTCTATGCCTTTCAAAAAACGAACGGAACTGTCCACGGAGCAGCCAGAGGCGGCAGCGATATCCTCATCAACCTTTAGAATGATAAAAAGATTGTCACGCAATTCAGCAGAAGCAGATAAAGGCTTTCCATGCACCTTCCACTGCTCAGCAAAGGTGGTTAATTCAGCTGCAATTTGCTGTCCTTCATCGCCCGACAGGACACGATCAGCCTGGTAAATCCAAATACGTTTCATAAGCAAACTCCTTTTCCTTTTGTTAAATTAACCTATATAATAAGGCGAAATCATTAAATACACGATAACACCGGTCACAGCAACATAAAGCCACATGGGATAAGTAATCCGTGCTAGCTTTTTATGGCGCGCATAAGAGCCCGAAATACCTCTTACGAAAGTAAAAAGCACAAAGGGAATGATAATGATCGACAAAAGAATATGTGTGATCAGTATAAAGAAATAAATAGGCCTCCAAATTCCCTCACCCCCATATTTTGTCTCTATGGATGTCATGTGGTAAGCAACATACATCGCCAAAAAAGCCAGAGAACAAGCGATACAACATTTTATCAAACGTTCATGCAAAGTTTTGTTTCCTTTTTTGATAGCAGCAACTGCCCAAAATAACAGTATTGCGGTAATGCCATTGATCGTCGCATAAATAGGTGGCAAAAACGTCAATGGCTTTACATCGTAACCTAACTTTTGTAAATTCACCGTAAACAGGATCGCTACTACTATTGGAATCACAATAGACAATAGCCAGATCCATTTGCTATACTTTTTC
Organism: Sphingobacterium puteale; assembly: GCF_003627955.1. Classification (GTDB taxonomy): domain Bacteria; phylum Bacteroidota; class Bacteroidia; order Sphingobacteriales; family Sphingobacteriaceae; genus Sphingobacterium; species Sphingobacterium puteale. The sequence goes on from NZ_RBWS01000013.1 coordinate 52,063, forward strand.
TCTTTGATCAGACTCTCTTCCATAATGCTAACTAATCTATCTCTTTTGTTCTATTGTTGCCGGACGGTTTCGGATTTCCTCCACCAACAACAGTTTAATTTCGTCCTCCAGACGATCCACATCTGTTTTTACATTGATGTCGTATATCCCACGAATACGTCCCTTCGTATCAAGTAAAAGATAATTCGAACCAATAATAAACGGTTTGCTATTATCCGTATTTACCAACGCATCCTGCAATAGACTCTCTTTCGCAAATTTAAAGATATCAACGGTTGGATCTGTCACAAAAAACCAAGATTTAGTCCAGGGTTTGTAAACTTTTACGTATTTCGCCAATACTTCAGGTGTATCATAACTTGTGTCTACTGTGATCGAATACAGTTTTACCTTTTTGTTCTGAATAAAACGGTTGGCAATCTGATCCAACTTTTTCACCATGGTACGTGACAACGAAGCATCCCTTGAATACATCAGATGCACGACCGATAGCGTTGTATCACTGCCCATTAAGCGTACAGGCTTACCATCGTAGTTCACAAAATCTACCGGTGGCACTGTATGATAAATGGTATCGGGAATATCCCGCCCCCATTTACGGTGTGTCGTCCCCGGAACTTCCTTCTGACCAAATATCGGTAGGGAAGCGTAGCTATTGGAACCGCTTTTATGTAGTATAAAATATAAAAATCCCGGCAATAAAAGAATTACTGCCAGGATCAATATAGTTTTAATACCTTTCTTTTGTCCAGTATTATTATCCATTATTCACTTTTATCTATTTATTTGGAAACAATTGATGCTCTTGAAACGCACCCGCCAAGAAACCTCCCTCAACTAACATCAGAACGATAAAATAAATAATAAAAATAAAGACTATTGCTACGGTAACGATGAAGCTCGATTTCTCAAATTTCAAGTGCATAAAGAATGCAACAATATAATATGCTTTAACCAATGTTAAAACAATGTAAATTGTATTTACCAATGCACCTTTGGCTAAAATTTGCCAGTGGTGAACAAAACCTAATGCAATTAAGAACTCTAGACAAGTAAGCGCCAAAAGTACGCCAAATACTCTCCAGATGGCTTTCTTATCCATCCCACCTTCGTGAGCATGCTCTCCGTGAGCGATATTATCTTGATATTGTGACATAGCGATCTAAAATTATTAATTCAGTGATTAGATTAAGTAGAAGAATGTAAATACGAATACCCACACCAAATCCACAAAGTGCCAATATAAACCTACTTTTTCAATCATTAGGTAAGAACCACGATTTTCGAATGTGTTATTTAAGGTCATACAAAGAACGATGATATTCAAAATAATACCTACTGTAACGTGGAAACCGTGGAAACCTGTAATCGTAAAGAACAAGTTTGCGAATTGCAATGCCGATGTATAGGAAATATCGTGTGTAAAGTATGGCAATAATGCGGTCTTAATTGCATCACCTTCTAAACCAGTCGCTGGGTTTTTACCAAACCAGAATCCCATGTGGTGTAAGTGAGTCCACTCGATAGCCTGACAGCCAACGAAACAGATACCACCTAAAATCGTCCACAACATCCACTTTACAACCTCATTTTTTTGATTGCGGTGTCCAGCTTCTACAGCCAATACCATTGTCACTGAAGACATAATCAAAATAAAGGTCATCAAACCTACGAATACCAAAGGTTGACCATGCTCCGCAATACCCGGGATAGATTGGAAAATCTTATCAGGATCAGGCCATGTTGGGTGAGAAAAGCGTTGTGCGCCGTAATAAACCAAAAATGCAGAAAATGTGAAGGCATCCCCTACCAAGAAAAACCACATCATGATTTTTCCATACTCTAAGTTCCAAGGTGATTTTCCACCATTCCATGGACCAGTTTTTACCTTATCCAATTGCGATACTGTTGTACTCATTGTTTACTATTATTGATTCAAAAGTAAGAAAACATATATATAAATCCATAAAAGATCGAGAAAATGCCAAAAAATACTGGCAAGATCCATGCGGAAGAGATTGCCGTCCTTAGAAAGCTTATTCGCCCCTATAATCGCGCCAATCAAAACGATCAACCCCGCAATAATATGCGCCAAGTGCATTCCCGTAAAAATGTAGATAAAGGATTGAGACGCATTGTTATTCACAAAATAAACGCCTCGCTCAGTTAACACATTCCAAGCATGTACCTGTAATGCAAAAAACACGATACCCAAAACGAAAGTCACCATTAATAATAACTTCTGTTTGGATGAATCACCATTTTTAGCAGCTTTATGCGCTAAAAATATCGTAAGACTGCTCACCACGATCACGATTGTGCTATACACAAACGTATCTGGCAGTAAGGTCTTGATCCCTTTGTCCACCCCACTTGCTGTATAAACAATGAAACCACTGGATAACGCAGCAAACATCATGAACATACCCAACATACCCAACCAAAGGTTGAATTTCTGAGCTTTTCTCTGTACTAACTTCTCGTCAGTTTGTGCTTGTATATCTAACATTATTTCAAAGGAATAAAGTTAAGCAATAATACGAGTTGTGTAACAGGTAAATAGATGAACGATGTAAACATAACTTTCTTTGCCGAAGGAATATCACAATTCTTAAAAAGCAAATAGCCATAATAACCAAACATCAATCCACCGATCACCGACACTATCGTAAACCAAATTCCACCAAAGCCAAAATAATAAGGTATAAATCCAGCAGGAATCATTAACAACCCTGTAATGAATACCATAAAGGCCGATATCTTATCACGTTTTGTAGTTGGTAACAATCTAAAACCAGCCAATTTATAGTCATCATCCACAACCCAAGCGATTGCCCAGAAATGCGGAAACTGCCATAAAAACTGAATCGCGAACAACACAAAGGGAATAATAATAATTGCGGCTTCGTTGTGTCCACTGTAATAGGCCAGATCATCCTGTGAAAAGGCAGCATAATAACCAATTAATGGTGGAAATGCGCCAGGGAATGCACCTACAAACACGGCTATTGGTGATTTTCTTTTTAAAGGTGTATAGATGAATGCATAAAGTAGGATACAAAAAACCGAAAGTAGGCCAGCGACAAAATTTAAGCGAACCAATACCAAGGTGCCCAAGATGCCCATAAAGACACTCATTACCAAAGCTTGACCTGTTGTCATCCGACCAGAAGGTAGCGGTCTATCCTCTGTACGTTTCATCAACTTATCCAGATCTTTTTCGATGATTTCGTTAAAACCATTGGCAGAACCTGTTACCAGAAAACCACCCACAGTCAACAATAACCAATTGACCCAGAAAATTTCACCCTGTTGTTTTGATCCTATCAGAAAAGCAATTGAGGCGGAGAATACCACCGTCAACGTAAGTCTTAACTTAACGAGCTTTTTAAAATCTGAAATAAATTCTTTCATAATTAAAAGAGACCTCCTACTACCAGTGTATTCAAACACATAGTTTTTAACATAAACATCTCGAATTTCAAAATTAATGCCTTTGCTTATTTAACAGTAACAACAGGTAAAATTGAGCACCAAATAAAAGTGTCCCAACCACCAAGTGCGTTGTCTGTGCAAATGCAGGTATTGCAAATCGAGCTAAGATAATTCCTGATAGCATTTGGATACCCACGAGGATCAAAGTGATTAAAGCAAATTTCAATTGCTTAGATCCCGTATTGAAACTTGTGCGGACCAAAAAGAATAATACAATAACTAAAATCAAAGAACAATACGCCAACCATCGATGTATTTCAAATTGTTGGCCAATAGCTGTTATAAAATCGGCACGGGCAATGTTAGAGCCGGTCAACAGATCAACTTCCTCCCGAACCCCCGTTCCAACGATCACCTGCGTCAACATCAACAAAATGGAAATCAACGCAAGACCTTTTATTATGCCTAAAGAACGATTAACCAATATAGTCTTGTCGCGTAACGTAACTGCTTTAAAGTAGGTATATATACTGATACAAACAATTACAAGCGCCAAGAGCATATGTACCGTGATAATCCAGGGCATCAAATTGGTGGATACAACGATCGAACCCAACCAGGCCTGAATGACCACAACAAAAAGATTAACCACTGACCAAACAACGATCGAACTTTTTGATTTTATATATGTGAAAGAATAAACTGCAGTAAACAATAAACAGAATCCAGAAATAACGCCTACCAAGCGATTGATATACTCCGTCCAGGTTTTTGCGACATTAAACTCTTCATGTTGCAAAATACTTTTGTCTGTCCGGAGCTTGTAAGCCATTTCCTTATCACCAAAAAATTCCACAATCTTGGCGAAACGTTCATTCTTCTTTGCTCTCCCTTCAATATAATGTTGTTCGTATCCCTGTGGTAATTGGGAAATATCAGTGGGTGGAATAATACGGTTAAAACATTTTGGCCAATCTGGGCATCCCATGCCTGAACCTGTACTCCGCACAACGCCTCCAGCAATAATGACCATAAACAATACGATAATCGTAATAAAATTGGTCTTTATAAATCGCTTTTCAGCTGCTGGAAACATAATACAACCCCTACCTCTTAAAATACAAACTTGTATAAAATAGAGTAGGTACCAGCCCTACTCTATTCGATTAAATCTTATTAGTCTTTTCTACCATTTTGAGCATTCCATTCTGCCTGGATACGCTCAGCTTCCTCATCTCCTTCAAAATCATGAGGCAAATTCGAGCTCATCGTTTCAGAGAAGGGAACATCTTGAGGAATGAAATCCTCACCATGACCTGGCTTACTGTAATCGTAAGGCCAACGGTGTACGGTTGGAATTTCTCCCGGCCAGTTACCATGAATATGTTCTACCGGAGTAGTCCATTCCAAGGTATTCGATTGCCAAGGATTTTGTGACGCTTTCTTACCGAAGAAGATCGAGTAAAAGAAGTTCCATAAAAATGCAACCTGTCCCAAAGCAGCGATAATCGCAGCCCAAGTAACCAATTGATTCACAGAAACCCATTTTGCCATGAAAGCAAACTCCGTAAATGCATAGTAACGACGCGGTACACCATCAATACCCATAAAGTGCATTGGGAAGAATACCAGGTAAGCACCGATAAAAGTCAACCAAAAGTGCAAATAACCTAATTTCGTGTTCATCATACGACCAAACATTTTCGGATACCAGTGGTAAACACCACAAAGCATACCGAAGATGGAAGCAGATCCCATGACCAAGTGGAAGTGGGCTACAACGAAATACGTATCGTGCAGGTTGATATCCAATGCCGCGTTACCCAAGAACAATCCTGTCAAACCACCGGAGATAAAGAAAGATACCAAACCGATAGCAAACATCATTGCTGGCGTAAAGCGGATATTACCTTTCCATAACGTAGCCAAGTAGTTAAATGCCTTAACAGCGGAAGGAACGGCGATAATCAACGTTGTGATCATAAATACACCACCCAAGAACGGGTTCATACCTGTCACAAACATATGGTGACCCCATACGATAAATGACAACACGGTAATACCGATCAAGGAGTAAACCATGGCGTGGTAACCGAAAATTGGTTTACGTGAGTTCGTTGCGATAACCTCAGAAGTCAAACCTAAAGCAGGCATGACAACGATATATACCTCAGGGTGACCCAAGAACCAGAATAAGTGCTGGAACAAGATTGGGGAACCACCTTCGTTAGGTAAAATCTGTCCTTGTACAACCAAGTCAGACAAGTAGAATGACGTACCAGCGGCACGGTCAAAAATCAAAAGAACCACTGCAGATACCAATACCGGGAATGACAACATACCCACGATTGCAGTTAAGAAAAACGCCCAGATTGTCAATGGCATTTTCCATAGATCCATACCTTTTGTACGCATGTTCAAAATCGTACTCACGTAGTTGATACCACCGATCAACTGCGAAGCAACGAATAGAACCATACTCACCAACCACAAGGTCATACCTGTCGCAGATCCAGCGATCGCAGTTGGTACAGCCGACAATGGCGGATAGATTGTCCAACCAGCAGAAGCAGGACCGCTCTCTACAAAGAAAGAAGCGATCATGATTACTGATGCAATGAAGAACAACCAGTAGGATAACATATTCATAAAAGGCGACGCCATATCGCGCGCGCCGATCTGATATGGAATTAATAAGTTACTGAATGTACCCGATAGACCCGCTGTCAACACGAAGAATACCATGATGGTACCGTGGATGGTCACCAAGGAAAGGAAAAAATCTGCCTTAATACGGCCACCTTCAGCCCATTTGCCCAAGAATACTTCTAATATAGGGAAATCTTTATCCGGCCATGCTAATTGGATACGGAATAATACTGATAAAAGCATCGCAAAAACTGCCATGATGATACCAGTGATCAAGAATTGCTTGGCAATCATCTTGTGGTCACCAGAAAAGATATACTTTCTGATGAATGATTCCTCGTGATGATGTCCGTGCGAATCGTGATGTTCAGCGCTATGCGATATTACTGTACTTGACATATTCGATTTTATATTCAAAAATTCTTAATTAGTTCAAAGATGCTGTAACCTGTACGCTATCCTTTTTTACGTTAGCCGTCTTACCGCTGAATTCCTTTTGAAGATCTTCGGTAAAATATTTATTTTGTTTAGCTAACCACTCTTTATATTGTGCCTCTGTAACAACAACCACTTTCTTTTGCATGTTGTAGTGACCGGATCCACAGATCTTGTTACATAACATCACAAAATCATAGTTGTAGTCTCCCAAACGATCACGCATTTCTTCTGTAGTTACAGTAGGGGTGAATTGGAAGTAATTAGTCATTCCCGGTACCGCATTGATCTGAACACGGAAATCTGGAATAAAGAAAGAGTGAATAATATCTTTTGAAACGATATGGAAACGAACTGGTTTGTTTACTGGTAACCAGATTTCAGAACCTTGAATATCATCCCATGAATTTTTATCATTAAAATCGATACCGTAAGGATTTGTCGGTGTCGTCATTTTGTAATTACGTTTACCAATAACGCCGTCTGTACCAGGGTAACGTACTTGCCATTGAAACTGCTCACCTAACACCTCAACCTGCAAAGCAGATTTTTGAAGATCTTCAGGGATATTGGTAATTGATCTCCATGTAAAGAAACCGAACAGTACCAATACGGTCAAAACCACAGCAGGAACAATTGTCCAAAGTTTCTCGATCGCATTGTTATGCGGGTAGTAGTACGCTTGACGTTTTGCACGCATGCGGTACAAGAATGTAAAAGTCATCAACAAAATATGTGTAATAACCAATACAAATGTTGTAATTGCCGTTGTGATGATAAACATGGTATCAATACGTTCACCATGTTCTGTCACCGCAGACCGCCAATATGCGGCGCCCCAATGTACGTATGACCAGTAGACACCGTAAAGAAATACAACCAAGAAGATAAACAACAATGCCGATTGGAATGTGTTATTCGCAAATGGATTGTATCGACCGTTCATTTTCCGTGTCAATTCGTAGATCGAAAGTACCTTGCCAATAACAGCAATGACTGTACAAATGACCAAGAACAATAACACATAGTATGTGAAGTTTTTATAAACCTGAGGGTCTATTTGCTTCACTTCTTCAACAGCAGGAGCAGCTGCACTAGCCTCTGTCGTCGAGCTAGCAGATGCAACAGCAGCAGTACCTGCTGCCGCTGTTGTATCTTTTGCAACCGAATCCGTTGCTGCAGGGGCAGCTACCGCTGTAGTCGCCACTTTAGCAGAATCAGATGCTACTGTATCTTGTTGACTTGCAAGAATAGGATTTGCAAAAAGCAGCCCTAGTGCAAGCACAAAACCCGAGATGGATTTGAATCTATTATTTAATTTAAAGCTCATTTCTTTTATAACGTTTTTACGTAACCTTCCTTTAAAAGTGAAACTATATCTGGTGATGTAAACTCTCATCCAAGAAAGGATGATTTTTAGGCACCAAGGCTTGTTTGCTTAATTTACTCATCACTAAAAAGATGAACAAACCTAAGAAACCAAGTGCAGTTCCGATTTCAATGATACCAAATCCTCTATGTTCAGCAACAGTACCGGGCATAACCATGATATAATAATCAAGCCAGTGACCTGCCAACAATAGAATCGCTACGAACAACATAACATTTTGTTTACGTTTAGCATCGCGATCTACCAATATAAGCAATGGAGACACAAAGTTAATGATAATACTCAACCAAAACCAAGGTTTGTATTCAGGCTCCCAACGTTTGTAGAAATAAACTGTTTCCTCAGGAATGTTTGAATACCAGATCAACATGAATTGTGCAAACCAAACATAGGTCCAGAAGATGGAGAAACCGAACATCAATTTACCCAAATCATGTAAATGATTTTCGTTTACCCAGTTCATATAGCCCGCTTTTTTCAAGACAACAACAATGATGGTAATGCAACAGATACCACTCACCCACATTGCTGCGAAGTTATACCATCCGAACATCGTTGAAAACCAGTGTGCCTCTAGAGACATAATCGTATCGAATGCCCAAATTGGTGTTGTAAATCCAAAGATAACCAAGAAGATTGCAGACAATTTGAATGACTTTTTGTAAGAAGCCAAACCGCCTTCTAAATCCTCTTTGTATGAAAGCTTAGCAAGGATAACAGCAAAAATGCTATATACTCCTAAAAAGATAACTTGACGAGATAAAAAGAAAGGTACATTCAAGTATGCAGACTTTCCTTCAATAATAGGGTCATAGTTTGGGCTATTGTGATCCAACAAACCTTCGCCATGCCAATGGTGGTAAAGATTATGCGTAGATAAACCCAATCCAACAATAACCACTAACAAGAGTGCTGCGATAGGCAGGGTGCTTGCCATAGCTTGAGGTATACGTACCAGACCTGCAGACCATGCAGATTGTGTTACATATTGCAAAGCAACGAAGAATGCTCCAGCTGCGCATACACATGTAAAGTAATAACCCATCAATAACAAGTTGGCGTATGTACGCTCTACAGTAACGTGATCGCCCGAAAGCAACCCGATAGCTACAGCAGCTACGCCTAGTACAACAGCGATAATACTGTACAATTTAGCTTTGCCAGCAAACTCGTATCGCTCGTTGAAATTATAATCGTGATGATGACTGTGAGTTCCCATTTATATATCTGATGTTAGATTATTTCTTTTGTAATTCGTGAACATACATAACAACTTTCCATCTCTCTTCTGGAGACAATTGCGATGCATGTGATCCCATGGAGTTATGTCCATAATAAATCGTATGGTAGATTTTACCATCCGTCAAGTCAGCCATGAAACCACCTCTTGAAGAGTTCGCCTTATCCGTTCTATGGTAAGATGGTGGCGGCGGAAAGTTCTCTAATTGACGGGTACCTCTAGAATCAGTTACACTACGATCTTTCGTCAGCGGTCCATCCCCTTTACCTTCTGGTCCGTGACATACCGAACAGTAAGTGGTGAACAATGCTTTTCCTTTTTCAAGGTTTTCTGCATTGACAACCAAAGGATTTTTAACTTCCCGTCCCGCACGTTCGTACTCCTCTAATGTATTGGCATACTCGAAACGAGTGAATCCAACTGGATCGGTACCCTTTGGCGGAGTTTGCGCTGTTTTTCCATCAGCAAAATTCGCGTTAGGTTGATCCGGATTGAACGCAAGCGGATCGTACATGTTACGGGAAAATTCCAAACCTGTACTACGAGTTGTTTTATCACCACAAGAAGAAACGAGTGCTGTTAATGCTACAGCTGCGCATACAGTTCCAAGTAAATTCTTCTTATTCATAGCTAACATATTTTCTATCATTGTACTTAACTTCAACAGCACCTGCTTCTTTCAATAAACTATCGATCAAAGCGTGGTCTGCATTTTCTTTGGCATCTACTGCAAGGATGAAACGATCATCAGTTGCGCGCAAGTCCATCACACGTGGTGCACGTCCCGGGAATAGGTGGTTACGGAAGAAAAATGTAGCAACCATACCCAAAGCACACAATAAGATGGTAACCTCAAATGTTACAGGAACAAAGTTTGGCATTGCAAAAGATGGTTTACCACCAATATTCATTGGCCAATCGTATACCATAGTATAATACAACAAACTAAAACCTAATGTCGTTCCCAATGCTCCAAAGCAAAATGCTGCGATAGGCAAGCGAGAAGGTTTCACACCTAACTTCGCTTCGATGCCGTGGATAGGCATCGGAGTAAAGCAGTCATAAATACTTATATTGTTTGCTTGCAATTTGTCGATCCCATGCATCATGTCATCCGGATCCGCAAAACTACCTAATATATATTTTGTATTGCTCATTGCTGATTATTTTCTAACTGATAATTCTTTAATCTCTTCTTCTGTCACTGAATCATATTTTTCCAATGATTCTTGGAAGTACTCCACTTGCTCTGCAGGGAAAGCACCTTCTTGAGCCAATTTAGTTTTATGTTGTAATGACGATGATTTCAACAACAATTTAACTTCGGCAATTGCGATACCTGGCAAGAAACGTAAGAACAACAAGAATAACGTAAAGAATAATCCAATTGAACCTACAAAGATACCTACGTCTGTCCAAGTTGGGTAGAACATTGCCCACGATGAAGGCAAGTAATCACGGTGCAATGAAGTCACGATAATTACGAAACGCTCAAACCACATACCGATATTTACTACAATGGATAGAATCCATGAGATCGGAATACTTGTACGGATTTTTTTGAACCAGAATAATTGCGGAGAAATTACGTTACAAGTCATCATTGACCAGTAAGCCCAAGCGTATGGACCCAACATACGGTTCTCGAAAGCATACATTTCGTATTCTGAACGAGAGTACATTGCAATAAACAACTCTGTTAAGTAAGCCACACCCACGATAGAACCTGTCGTCATGATGATGATATTCATCGATTCAATGTGGAACATCGTGATGTAGTTCTCAAAGTTCATTACTTTACGTAAGATCAACAATAAGGTCTGTACCATCGCGAAACCTGAGAAGATCGCACCTGCCACGAAATATGGCGGGAAGATCGTCGTGTGCCATCCAGGGATAACCGAAGTTGCAAAGTCCATGGATACGATGGTGTGTACAGAAAGTACCAGTGGAGTTGAAATACCTGCCAAGATCAAGGACACGATTTCAAAACGTTGCCAAGTCTTCACAGAACCATTCCAACCGAATGATAATACAGAATAAATCTTTTGTTTTAATCCAGTAGCACGGTCACGGATAGTCGCGATATCCGGCAACAAACCACAGTACCAGAATACCAAGGATACTGTGAAGTATGTTGAGATCGCAAACGCATCCCATACCAATGGAGAGTTGAAGTTTACCCAAAGTGATCCAAATTGATTTGGAAGTGGGAAAATCCAATATGCCAACCAAGGACGCCCCATGTGAGCGACAACGTATGTAGCCGCACAGATTACCGCAAAGATCGTCATCGCCTCTGCGGAACGGTTGATGGAATTACGCCAGTTCTGACGGAAAATTAATAATACGGCCGAAATCAACGTACCGGCGTGACCGATACCAACCCACCATACGAAGTCGGTGATATCCCAAGCCCAGCCTACAGTTTTATTCAGACCCCAAGCGCCGATACCTGTCCAAAAGGTATAACTAACGCTAACTACCCATAATAAAGCTCCCAATACAGCAACGGTAAAACCAATCCACCATGCTTTATTTGGTTTATTTTCAACCGGTAGTAAGATATCATCCGTAATTTTTGCATACGTGATGTCTTTACCGGTCATTAATGGTTCTCTTAATATTGATTCGTTATGCGATGACATAGTATTTTTATTTCAAATATTGTACAAGATTACGCCTCAAAAGTGTTTCTAACTTTTGTCATATAACCGATACCCGGTTGAACATTGATTTCCTCAAGTACGTAATAAACACGCTCGTTGCGCAATGCTTTGGATACTTCTGATTCTGGATCGTTAGCGTCACCGAAGATGATTGCATTTGCCGAACATGCTTGTTGACAAGCCATTTGGATATCACCATCTTTCACTTTGCGGTTTTCAATCTTAGCCTGCAATTTACCTGCTTGGATACGTTGGATACACATTGAACATTTTTCCATTACCCCACGTGAACGAGTGACCACATCTGGATTCAAGACCAATTGTGTGAACTCATTGTTCAAGTAGTTGTCAAAACGTGAATCATTCCAGTATGCGAACCAGTTGAAACGACGAACTTTGAACGGACAGTTGTTCGCACAGTAACGTGTACCAAAACAACGGTTATATGCCATATGGTTCAAACCTTCTGAAGAGTGTACTGTTGCCAATACTGGACAAACCGTTTCACAAGGAGCGTGACCACAGTGCTGACACAACATCGGTTGGTGAACAACAGTGATATCTTCGAAATCCAATTCAGCTGAAGCTTTCGCAATCTCTTTCTCTTTTGTCAGATCTTTCTCTTTGCCTTCGATTGTATAGTAACGATCGATACGTAACCAGTGCATCTCACGACGACGACGAACCTCATCACGACCTACAACAGGGATGTTATTCTCCACGTTACATGCTACGATACAAGCACCACAACCTGTACAAGCGTTCAAGTCGATTGCCATCACCCATTTGTGGCCCGGTTGCTCATATTTATTCCACAGATCGTACGTTTTGTGATTATCTGTAAAACGTCCTGCCTCAGAGTTAGGATCTTTCAAATATTTTGCAAATGTCGTCTCACGAATCACGTTACGACCTTCGATCGTGTGGTGTGTTTGTGTTTGTGCCAATTGGTAAGTTCCGGAAGCTTTCGCTACAGTTGCTTTTGCAATGCCTTGAACTGTACCGTTGATGATAGATGCGAATGGGAATGCGTTTTTACCAACTTCATTACCTGCTTTACCAACTTTAGTTCGACCGTAGCCTACTGCAACTGAAACCGTTCCTTGTGCTTGACCTGGTTGTTGTACAACCGGCAATTCCAATTCAACACCATTTGCTTTTACTGTTACTTTACCATCTTCACCCAAGCCTAGTTTTTCAGCATCTTTAGGGTTTAGGGCTGCATAATTGTCCCAAGTTACTTTAGATACTGGGTCTGGCAATTCCTGTAAGTAAGCATTGTTTGCATAACGACCATCGCGAAGAGCAGCAGGTTCGTAAAGTTTCAATTCAAACTCGCCAGTGATTGCTTTGCTAGAAGCTTCGATTGCAGCAGCGGCAGCAGCAGCATTTCCTGTAAATGCAGGAGCAGTTGAAGCTTTGGCACCTTTATATTCAAAACCAGTTTGCAATACAGCATCCCAGTTTTTCGTAGAACCAGCTAAGATTTGTGTAGACCACAAGTTCTTAACAAAGTTGTACATATCTGTTGTGTTTCCTGCCCAAGTCAACAAGCTTTGTTCAGCTTGACGTGTTTGGAAAACAGGATTGATTGTCGGTTGAACGATTGAATATAAACCTTCTTTCGGATTAGCATCACCCCAAGACTCCAAGAAAGTACTTGCGGGAGCAATCGCTGTCAATTCCGACGCAGTTTCATCAGCACGTTGTGCGAATGATAAAGTGAAAGGAATCTGTTTCAATACAGCTTTGACATCCTCTGCTTTGAAGTAGTCATAAACAGGGTTGCTGTTCAAGAAGAACGCTACACCTACCTGACCAGCTTTTGCAGCAGCTAAGAAAGCTTGGAAAGAAGAATCCGAACCTTGGTATTGTTTCGAATAGTTATCTAAATCAATGATTGTACCGTAAGCACCCAATGCAACGTTGATCGCGTTGACCAATACCTGAACATTCACATCGTTTGAACCGGCAACAACTACGGCAGCACCTTTGCTGTTGACCAATTCTTTTGCCGCTAGGGCTACACCTTTTTGTGCTTTTTTGTTTGCAGTCGCGCCAGCCAATGATTGACCAGTGATTGCATTATATAAAGCGATCAACGTAGCACCTTCTTCCGAAGGTTTGATCGCAATACGCGCATCCGCATTTGTACCCGTCATCGAAAGACCGGACTCAAATTGTACGTGACGTGACATTTTTCCATTTTTCAATGATTTGTAGTCACGGTTTTTAGCGTATTGTTGTGTATGTTCTTCACCTGCCAACCAAGTTCCCAAGAAATCAGCAGCAACTGAAACGATTACATTTGCTTTATCAAAATTGTATGAAGGAACTACAGCTTTACCAAAAGAAGCTTTATTTGCTTCGATAATACCGCTGTAAGAAACAGCGTCGTATTGTACGTGGTTAACTGTAGGGAATTTCGTTGCGAAAGCAGCGATAGCTGCCAAAGTTGAAGGACTGTTTACGGTATTCGAAACGATCGTGATTTGTTTGCCAGAAGATGCAGCAGCAGTCAATGCTTTAACAACTTCCCCATCCAATTTAGACCACTCTACATCTTGACCTTTCAATTGTGCTTGCTTCAATTTAGACTCATCATATAAATCTAATACAGAAGCAGCGGTCGTTGAATCCAAACCTTGGTTCAAACCAATCGCATTCGGATTAGGCTCAACATTGATCGGACGACCTTCACGCGTTTTAACCAAGATACTCTGACCATTGAATGTCGAAGCATAGTAGTTAGGTATACCTGGAGTTATTTCTTCAGGCTTAATCAAGTAAGGAACTGCCTTATGCACAGGAGTACGGTTACAAGCCGCTAAAGAAACAGCACCCAAACCAAAACCTAATGCTTTCAAGAAGTCACGGCGAGGAGTTTTAGTACTCAAGCCAGCTTCGTTTAATACATCTTCTACAGGAATAGATTCGGCAAACTCACCCTTGCTTCCCTCAACGAAAGCAGGAGTTTGATTTAACTCTTCCAAACCTTTCCAATATTTTTTATTGCTATCCATTTAAGCTGTATATAAGATTGCGTATTTCAAATAATTATTAATAGTGACATTTACCACACTCAAGACCACCGATCATGGCTGCAGTCATTTTCTCACCTTTCTTAATTCTTTCGTGTGCCTTGATCAGATCTTCATAATATTTATTATCCGATTTGATATCTGTCTTTTTGTGACAGTCCACACACCATTTCATGGTCAATGGAGAATATTGGTATACTTCTTCCATATTTTGGATCGGTCCGTGACAAGTCTGACACTCTACTCCAGCAACCACAACGTGTTGTGAGTGATTGAAGTAAGCGAAATCAGGCAAGTTGTGGATACGAACCCATTGAATTGGCTTCGGATTGTTACCATAAGTACGTGTCTCAGGATTCCAATCTAACGCACGGTAGATCTTCGCGATTTCTGGTGAGATTTCACCATCGTAATGCTCTGATGCAGTGATTGTATTGTGACAGTTCATACATACATTGGCCGATGGAATAGACGCATTTTTAGATTTAAATGCACCACCGTGACAATATTGACACTCAATTTTATTTACACCTGCGTGGATTTGGTGTGAGAACTTGATTGGCTGAACAGGCTTGTAACCTTCGTGGACACCTACGTTCCACATCGTCTTCCAACCACCTACTGCCAAGAGAGCAACAAGCATCAACACGGTAAATCCAACCAATTTTTTGTTTTTAACGAATGCTTTCGCAAACTTCACAAAACGTTGATTGTCTTCAGGTTCTTGTTGCGCTGCAATAGCTTCCTGATTTTTAGCAATTACATTTTCTAAGGTACGGATCACACGGTTCAACACCACGATCACAACAACTGCCAAAACAACAACCGCGATCAAGCCCAAGATCATGAACATAGATGCATTGTCATCTTTTGCTGCTGCGCCATCTTTAGTAGGATCTTTCGGTTTCTCTACAGAGGCATCTTTGATAAACGCGATTACCGATTTAATCTGATCATCAGATAAATCCGTAAAAGAAGTCATCACAGACTTGTTGTACTCTTCAAAGATTTTAACCGCTTCGGCATCACCAGAAGCAATTAGAGCTTGAGAGTTGCGGATCCATTTAATCAACCATTCTTCAGATTTTGTATCTGGAACTCCTTTCAACGCAGGACCAACTACTTTTCTGTCAATGGCGTGACAGGATGTACACTTAGATTTGAAGATTTTTTCACCTTCCTTGACATCTTGCGCATGCAACGTCGTAACGGCAAATAATAGCATCAAACTCGTTGACACCACCCTCGCAAGGCTTCCCAAAACGGATGAGATAGTTCTCATATTTAGCACTTTATACTATTTATTTGTGAATGTAAAAAATTAACTCCCATGGTTAAAGGAGCCACTACCCCCCTAACAATGCCACAAAAGTATGATTTATTAATAAATCGCTGACAATTTTGTGACCTTTAATATCAATTTATAATCATTCTAAACAATTGCCTTTAAACCACCGTGAAATCACTATTATAGTAAAAAGTAGCTCTTTCGCTACAACTTTTCATTACGTCGTTCAATCAAATATAAGACATTACTATGACAATTTAAAATACCTGAATATCAAGATCATTCCGGACTAAAAAAAACATTTTCCATATTAATTTCGTAACTTTATAGGTATGAAAGCGCTATTATATAGCTACTGTATCTGTTTGTTCCTCATAGGCTATTCCTGTCAGGGGCAGCAGAACATTAAACAGACTACGAAAATGGAAACGAATAAAAAATACAACCCGTTAAGCAAAGAAGAGGAATATGTGATTGTGCATAAAGGGACGGAACGTCCTTTTACGGGTGCACTTTTGGATAACAAAGCGAAAGGAACTTACATTTGTCGACGTTGCGATAGTCCACTGTACCGTTCGGAGTCAAAATTTGAATCTGGTTGTGGCTGGCCGAGCTTTGATGATGAGATCCCTGAAGCAATCACGCGGATCACAGATGCAGATGGACGCCGCACAGAAATTCTCTGTACTAAATGCGGTGCGCATTTGGGGCATGTTTTTCTTGGAGAAGGTTTCACGGCAAAAAACACGCGCCATTGCGTCAATTCTATTTCAATGAAATTTGTAGCGAATACTACAAAGTAGCCTTTGCTTTCGTTGACTCACGAATTTTCAATTCACAAGGCAACACGAGCTTACGTGTTGCTTTTATTTTTCCCTGTAATCGAAGTAAAAGTATATTGATCAGATTTTCTGCGATCTCCTTGATCGGCTGTGAAACAACAGTGATGGATGGCTCCAGTAATTTAAATACAGTATGATCATCGAAGGCGATCATCGCAGGCATGGCAAAATTATATTTCTTCGAAGCCTTTAATCCCGAAATCGCCAGATAATTGGTCGAGAATAAAACAGCATCCAGACGGTTTTCACAAATAAAATCTTTTAATGACTCCATTGCTTCGTCATCCGAAGCATCCATTTGCACCTTCTGTATAAAACTTTGCTGTTTGTTATTATCCATTGCTTTCAGGTAACCGTCTGAGCGTTCTTTCATCTGCGTCTGGTCAGAATATAAGGACACAAAGCCAATACGTTTATACCCTTGCTGACACAGATGATTGGTGGCATCAAAGGCCCCCTGAAAGTTGTCAGCCCCTACATAATCTGTTTCCAGGTTCGGAAAATAGCGGTCAAAGAGCACAACGGGTATATTACTTTGCTGCAGTTGCTTAACAGTATCTTCCAAGCCATCTGATGGGGTAATAATAAAGCCATCGACCTGACGGTCGTAAAACATCTGAATTAACTCCCTCGCCTTGTCCACATCGTTATTTGTGCTACAATAGATAATGCGGTATCCCTGCTCGTAAACCTTGCTTTCGATCAGACGTGCGATATTACCGAAAAATGGATTCGAGATGTCTTCGATAATCAAACCCAATATCTTGGTTTTTCCGGTACGCAAGCTTTTCGCCAATTCATTTGGCTTATACCCTACTTTCTTGACATAATCCAATACGCGCTTGGTCAACGCCTCGCTGATACGCTTCTCTTTTGCCTTGTCATTCAAAATAAAGGATACTGTAGTTACAGAAATTCCCAACGCCTTTGCGATATCACTGATCAGAATACGTTTCTTCATGTAGAGTAGGTTTGTTTAGTTTTTATTTCGAAGATTACTAAAGTAAAAAATTTAACGACAATTTACTAAAATAATAATAAAATTGCGCTAAAAGGTTTTATTTACTAATTTTAGGCAGTTTCAAATACCCGAACACAAAACCTATGATAGGAAATAAACTCATCACAACAGTGTTGGGCACGCTAATTTTACCATTTTGCGTTCAAGCTCAGCAAAATTTAACACAATATGTCAATCCATTTATTGGATCAGCAGATCACGGGCACGTGTTTGTCGGAGCCAATGTACCTTTAGGTGCAGTACAGCTTGGCCCAACGCAGATCCCACAGATCTGGGACAAATTCAATGGCTGGGATTGGTGCAGCGGCTACAATTACAAAAGTCAGGAAATACTGGGTTTCACCCACACCCACCTGAGCGGAACAGGTATAGGTGACCTCAATGATCTGATGATCGTTCCGGCCAATGGCAAACTGCAATTAACCCCAGCAGAATTCAATAAGATGAATACAGGTTATGGTTCATCTTTCAAAAAAGAAAATGAAGTCGCTAAACCCGGGTTCTACAGTGTGTATCTGGATGACTATAACGTTCAGGCGAATCTAACAGCAACAGAAAGAGTTGGTTATCACCAATACCAATACGAAAAAACAGACAATGCCCATATTTTAGTAGATCTGGGGTATCACATCAATTGGGATAAACCAACTGATACCTATATCAAACAGGTCAATGATTCTACATTCGTTGGTTATCGTTTTTCCACCGGTTGGGCCAGTGACCAAAAGCTATACTTTGCTATAAAAACTTCTCAGCCTATCCAAAAGGTTAGATTCTTTGATGGCAAAGACGAAAAATTCGGTCAGACAACCTTCAAAGGACAAGCCATCAAAGCAGCGCTTTTCTTTGATGCAGCTAAAAACAAGAACATTGAACTGAAAGTCGGTATTTCACCCGTCAGCTCTACCAATGCCTTAAATAATATCAATGCGGAGATTCCAGGCTGGAATTTTGAAAAAGTAAAGCAAGAAGCCGATCAACGTTGGAATAAAACCTTAAACAAAATCCAGTTTGAAGCAGATAAGGATACAAAAACAATCTTCTATACCGCTTTATACCATACCTATTTCGCCCCTACAATTTTCAACGATGCAAACGGTGATTATTTGGGTACGGATAAGCAAGTTTATGAAAAGCAAGATTTTGTAAATCATACCGTATTCTCCCTATGGGATACCTATCGTGGGCTTCATCCACTGATGACCATCCTTGAGGACCGCAAAATCAATCAGGATTTTATCAAAACCATGCTTGCGATCTATCAACAACAAGGGAAGTTACCGATGTGGCATCTGCAGGGAAATGAGACCAATACCATGGTCGGCCTGCCAGCTATTCCAGTGATCGCCGATGCATTCTTAAAAGGAATCATTGACGAGAAAGATTATCCTTTGGTATGGGAAGCTGTCAAGACCACAGCAATGGGTAATGATCACGGCCTAAAATACGCACGTGACCTGACTTATATCCCTATTGACAGCATGCCGAATGAATCGGTCGCTTGGGGACTGGAATATGCTATCGCTGATTTTGGTGCTTATAAAATAGCAGAGAAACTCGGTAAAAACGAAGAGGCTGCCTATTTCAAAAAACGCTATAAACTTTACGAACAATACTTCGACAAAGAAGTTGGCCACTTTGTCGGCAAAAAAGTTAATGGCGACTTCCGCCGTCCCTTTGATCCGCTAATGGCCAAGCACCGTGAGAATGATTACTGTGAAGGAAACGCATGGCAATATACCTGGTTGGTACCACAAGATGTGACAGGCTTGATCAGTCTTTTTGGTGGCGAACAACAATTTTTGAAGAAACTGGATTACTTCACAACCATGTCCTCGGATTTGGGCGGCGAAGCCTCACCAGATATCTCGGGACTAATCGGCCAATACGCACAGGGTAATGAGCCCAACCATCATATTCCTTACCTATATGCTTATGCGGGACAGCCATGGAAGGGCGCAGCCTTAGCACGTAAAGCAATGACTGAGTTTTACACAAACACACCAGCAGGACTCTGTGGTAACGATGACGTCGGCCAGATGAGCGCATGGTACGTGTTCTCCGCGATGGGATTCTATCCGTTGAATGCGATGAGCGGTGTTTATGTATTTGGCTCGCCGATGATGGAACAGGCCAACATTAATTTGCCAAATGGCAAAACCCTAGCAATAACGGTGAAAAACCAAGGCAAAGCAAACCAGTACATCAAATCCATCAAACTGGACGGAAAGCCTTATACAAAGACATTTATCACACATGCACAATTGCTACAGGGTGGTCAGATGGAAATTGAGATGAGCGCTACGCCAAATAAGAACTTTGGAAAGAATAAAGCAGACAGGCCATCAAGTATTGACAATAATTAACTGAAAAATTGTCAGCAAAACATTCGTGGATTAATATTTGTTAACACCTTACTGTATAAATTAAGGAGAACAAAAAATGGCAGATTACAAAAACATCAACATACAAGACATCCCCGACGGAGGTGATAGTCCAAAAGACTTCTATGAAACTTTTAAAGAGAGATTAGAGGACTTGGAAACCTTTCCAAAAGACTATACGTACAAATTTATCTTACCAAAAGATCAAGATCATTTCAATCAGATCCAAAGTGTATTTGATGATACTGATGCACGTTTTGACTTCAAGGATTCCAAAACAGGCAAATACACCTCGATCACGGTTAATGTAAATGTAAAAGATGCAGATCAGGTCATTTACTTCTACAAAGAAGTATCCAAGATAAAAGGCGTTATTATGCTATAAAAACAAAAGAGGCTGTCGAAATGACAGCCTCTTTTGTTTATTGTTCAAGAAGTTCCTGCCTGACCAAATCGCCTTGACCAACCAGTTCTTCCATCCTTACCTTATCAAACAATTCTTTCGGGACTTTGAGCTTCAAAAGATAACATATCGGGCGCCCCGATTGAACCCCCGGACTCCATCTTTTTTGCCTTCTTAGAAAATCAAGTAGAACTCGATCTTCAGAACCACTTTTCCTGCCCAATAGTTCCCCGTTTTTTGTGACGAATACCTCAAATATATGGTCAGCATGTATCGCTTTGTCCAACCGGCCATCCCGCTTAGCTTCTTTTAGATAATTTAGCCAATGGATCTTAAAGTTATCCATCCCGCTCCCCGGTACAAGGAAAATGTCCACGGCGGTATAGATATGGCTTGTATCAGTATTTTTTGATACCTGCGCCACAACCGGCCGATATAATACCGATAAAAACAGAAAACAATATATTCGGATCATAATTAAAGTATAGCACTAAGTTAATCAAATTAAGCCCACAAAAAAAAGCCCGCTACATAGCGGGCTTTTCTATAGTAATTCATATAAGCTTATTCCTGTCCGGCACCAACTACGGGAGCTTCGCCGTTCGGCTTATCTTGTTTTGGTTTATCTTCTTTTGGAGGACGAGGCAATAAAGCTTTACGAGAAAGTTTCATTTTACCTTGTTTGTCAATATCCAATAATTTAACCGTTACTTTATCACCTTCTTTGAAAATACCGTCCATTGTTTCAAGACGCTTCCAGTCGATTTCAGAGATGTGCAATAAACCATCTTTGCCTGGCATAATCTCGACGAATGCGCCAAATGGCATAATTGATTTTACTTTACCTTCGTAAGTTTCACCAATCTCAGGTTTAGAAGCAATCGCTTTGATACGACCTACAGCATCGTCAATTGCGGCTTTATTGTCTGCAAATACCTGAACGACACCTTTGTTATCAACTTCCTCGATAGAGATTGTTGCACCCGTCTCACGTTGCATTTCTTGGATGATCTTACCACCTGGACCAATCACAGCACCAATAAATTCTTTATCGATCAACAACTGAACGATACGAGGTGCATGTGGTTTGTAGTCTTCACGTGGAGCAGAAATGGTTTTCTTCATTTCACCTAAGATATGTAAACGCGCTTCTTTCGCTTGATCCAATGCTTGCGTCAACACCTCCCATTTCAAACCATTGATTTTTAAGTCCATCTGACAAGCAACAATACCTTTTTCAGTACCTGTTACCTTAAAGTCCATATCACCCAAGTGATCTTCATCGCCCAAGATATCCGATAAAATTGCATATTTACCAGTTTTCTCATCAGAGATCAATCCCATTGCGATACCCGATACAGGAGCTTTCAACTTCACACCAGCATCCAAAAGAGCTAATGTACCGGCACATACAGTCGCCATTGAGGATGAACCATTGGATTCCAAAATATCGGAAACCACACGGATTGTATACGGATTTTCGCTATCCGCAGGTAATACTTGTTTCAATGAACGCATCGCGAGGTTACCGTGACCAACTTCACGGCGGCCCGGACCTCTATTTGGTCTTACTTCACCTGTTGAGAACGCAGGGAAGTTATAGTGAAGGATAAATTTATTATAACCGTTGATAAAAGCACCATCAATCATTTGCTCATCGTCTTTAGCACCTAAAGTAACCGAAGTCAATGACTGTGTTTCACCACGTGTGAATACGGCAGAACCGTGTGCTGCTGGTAAGTAATCCACTTCAGACCAGATCGGGCGTACTGTACGTACATCACGGCCATCCAAGCGAATTCCTTCGTCCAAGACTAGGTTACGAACAGCATCATACTGAACATCGTGGAAATATTTTTTGAATAAGAATGCAGTATCATCATCCAATTCCTCTGGCATTGTTGCTCTATATTCCTCAGCGATCTTCGCAAAATTTTCAGAACGCTCATGTTTCGCTGAAGCAGATTTTGCGATAGCATAAACTTTATCATACGTAGCTGCAAATATTGAATCTCTCAATTCAAGGTTTTCAGGCTCGTGGTTATATTCGCGCTTTACAGTTTTACCGACTAGATTCGCCAATTCAACCTGTGCTGCGATTTGTTTTTTGATCGCTTCATGAGCAAAAGCAATTGCTTCAACCATTTCAGCTTCGGAAATTTCTTTTGCTTCACCTTCCACCATACCGATATCCTGTGCAGAGCCGGCAACGATAAATTCTAAAGTTGCATTTTCAAGTTCAGATAATTTTGGATTGATAACCAATTGACCATCAATTTTTGCTACACGAACTTCTGAAATAGGACCGTTAAAAGGAATATCAGAAACTGCAATAGCAGCGGAAGCCGCCAGACCTGCTAACGCATCAGGCATAATATCTTTATCCGCAGAGATCAAGCTGATGGCAACTTGTGTATCTGCGTGATAGTTTTCAGGGAATAATGGACGTAGAGCCCGGTCTACCAGACGAGAAATCAATACTTCATAGTCTGATAATCTAGCCTCACGACGTAGGAAGCCCCCCGGAATACGGCCAGTAGCCGCATATTTCTCTTGATAATCTACTGAAAGTGGTAAAAAATCAACACCAGATTTAGCTTCTTTGGCAGAAACGACAGTTGCAAGCAACATCGTATCACCTTGTTTTAATACCACAGCACCATCAGCCTGTTTTGCCAATTTTCCTGTAGACAATTCGATCTGGGTGCCATTACCCATATCGATGGTTGTTTTAATTTCGTTGTAATTCATTTAATCTTATTTTTGACACGCTTTTCATCTTGTTGGCAGCGTGCCTATATTTTAAATACGTTAGATTTCAGCACAAAGGTAAATTAAAATATTAAGATTAATGCAATTAACATCGGGCTAAATATGCAAAGCCAATACTCAGGCCACAGGGAGCTGAAGCATCCGATGACATTCTTTGGAAATCTGCTCTTAAAAAAGCACCTTCGAGTGCCTTTTTTAAGTACTCTTTTTTGAATATTTTCCGAATAACAACGGCCCATCCAGAAAAGATCGGACCTTGGGTGCTTTTAATATATTTAGATCTAACTTATCAAGCCAGAAATTGTGATTTTAAATTTGGACATTTTTGTTACACAAGCCTAGCTCCTTTCCTTTTTCCTCTTTTAATTTTAAAGACAGCACATTATGATCAAATAGGGATCAAATTCTACCTTTTAACATTAATTGTTCAGTGTTTGTTCAGTGATGGTTCAGTGATAACTCAGTATAAACTGAATAATCAATGACTGATTACTGTCTAAAAATTGATTAAAAATTGTGATTAGGTATAATTTGGTATTAGGATGTTTCGGTTTTAATGTCTATCTTGATTATCTATTTTCTAATCAGTTAGTTATGGCAATTATCAAAAATGGCGTTAATGGAACTGTTTCCGGGAAAGCAGGTTCTGTTGTATTTGTGTTGACGAAAACAGGAAATTATGTACGCTCTCTCCCTCGCGTTAAAAAACGGGAGCCCAGTCCTGAACAGCTGCTCAGTAGAACACGCTTCAAAATTGTGAGGTCACATATTAGTATGTTAAATCCGATCATCAAGATAGGCTATAAGGCGTACAGCTATCCAAAGCGGGCATATGATGGTGCGATGTCTTATAATCTGAACGAAGCACTTATGCAGGAAGGAGACGGTTTTGTAGTTGACTGGAAGAAATTTATGGTTGCCAAAGGAAGCCCCAACCCCATCACTTCTTACACGATGGATTTCGATCAAGAAAACGGAGTGCTTCAGGTTACTTGGGAATATGATGCCTATCTGGAGAAGAAGTTTGACACAAGGTCTTACGACTCCTTCTTAGTACTATATAGCGCAGGGGATAATGGAGTTGAATATCCTCTTTTGACGAACGACTCGAAAAACAGCTTAATAGCTGGCAAACAAGATATCGCCATTCCAGAACATAGAAAGGAAGCGACTTATGAAGTGTATATATTTTTTGTAGAGAGCTATGGTGGAGGTAATACAGACAGCCTGCATTTGGGCAAGATAAACGTGTGACTATAGTTATTAATGACACCATCATATAGGTATGATACCTAAAACGAGATATTCTATAAAAAAAGCCATCCAAAATTTGGATGGCTTTCCTAAAAAACCTTTGTACAAAAGCTTATTTGATGATATCACGTAAACCTAGCGCTTTAATGATCGCACGGTAACGGTTAATATCAGTTTTGTAAAGATAAGCCAATAATGAACGACGTTTACCTACCAACATTTGTAGGGCACGTTGTGTACCGAAATCTTTTCTGTTCTTTTTCAAATGCTCAGTTAAGTGAGCAATTCTCTTAGTGAATAAAGCAACTTGACCTTCTGTAGATCCAGTGTTAGTAGCTGATCCAGCAAATTCTGCAAAGATCTCAGCTTTGTACTCTTTACTTAAATACATCTCTTGAATAATATTAAAGCGTTAAAAAATTTATTAATTGCGTGCAAAGGTAGTGTTTTTTTTCAGATTGGCAAATCCATTTTCATAACCTCCTCACCTTTACTATACTTTCACGTATATTTTCTTCTTGTCCAACCAGTAGCAAATCACCCACATGAGTGTCAAAAAGCACAGCGAATAGACGAAAGAACCAACTTCTGGAATTCCGGGAACTTTGGCACAGACATATTTATAAAACCAAGCGAAAGCATCTATATATTTTTGTGTTCCATCTTCTGCTACGCCATCTGAAATTCGAAATAACCCCAGAAAACGTGGCAAAATTCCACTCAGTACAAATATAAACAAAGGATTCTTGCCAAACACATCAAAAAATTGCGTCAATTTGTTTTTAACGCCCTGCACTTCTATAAACCAGATCATACCACCAATAGTCATTGTAGCAAGCCCCGTTGTATAAAGCACATACGAACTTGTCCAGATTTTTTTATTGATCGGAAAACCGAGCGCCCAGACCCAAGCCAAAACAACAAGGATAAAACCAGTCACAAACATCCCCGCCAACAATTTAAAATGAGGTTCGTTTGAAGCAGGCACCTTAGACCATAACCAGTCCACCTGTCCTTGCTTCTTGATAAACACACCGACCAGATAGCCAAACACAACCTGCACGATCGCCGGTAAGGTACTCATCAATCCCTCCGGGTCGAATGGAACACCTTCTCCTTTGTAAATATGGGGCACACCCAAGATAGCGATATCGTACTTTGTTCCAAACCATCCTTCTAAACTATACGGATCAGCTCCCCCTGCCATTGCACAAACAGCCCAATACAACAATAATATACCAGCAGAAATCCAAATAATCGCCTTCTCTTTAAAATAATACGCTAATATGGATGCAAAACAATAGGCGATCGCAATACGTTGTAATACGCCCAGAATACGAATGCCCCGGCTCGGATCACTGGGATCAACCCATTGTTTAAGAACCAGCTCTGCTCCTTCCCATTTAATAAAAGGCCACCAGTTAATAAAAAGACCAATTGCAAAAATTAAGACCGTGCGTTTAAGCACCTTCTTCCAGAAAACCGCAGGACCAGCTTCCTGTAATCGGGGAATCACAAAGGACATGGCATTTCCTACCGCAAATAGAAAAAACGGAAAAACCAAGTCCGTAGGAGAACAGCCATGCCAGGCTGCATGTTTCAGCGGCGCGAACATATGCGCCCATGTCCCCGGATTATTTACCATAATCATCAGCGCCACAGTAGCTCCACGAAATACATCCAAGGAATAATAACGTTGTTTCATCATAAATTAAGTGATTAGTTCGTAAATATAGGTATTACAGAATTCATTTTTATGCATAATGTTTATATAAATGGCATAAACGGGAAGAATACTTTACAAATAGAATTGTTACAATAAAAATATGTTCACACCGATTTTATATAAAAAAGCTATACTTTTTAAAAAACTTTAAAAAGTATTTGGAACTTGAATTCTTTTTAACATATCTTTAACAAAAGTTTAACCAGCTTTTATGAAGAATTTCAAATACCAATGGAAAAAGAAATACTAAAAAACCTCTATTTTGATACAGCACTCTCTATAGCAGAGTTGGTAAAAAAGCTTTCGAAAAGTACACCTTCAATTACAAAGGTTATCAATCACCTTTTGCAGGAAAAGATAATTGTCGAATGCGGGTTTGCTGAATCCACCGGAGGAAGGCGCCCAATACAGTTTGCACTTAACCCATCATTGAATTTCCATATATTAACGATATCTGCCGATCAATATTTTTCAACATTCACATTGACGGATTTAGGCCAAAATATAATCGCTGAACATCGCGATATTCCATTGGAGCTACAATCCGATAATTCCTCCGACTTACTTCTTTCAGAAATTGAGCGAATCTTAACTTCCTCTGCCATACCCCTTGATAGGCTTATTGGTATTGGTCTCAGCATGCCCGGTTTTGTGAATTCGGAACTTGGTGTCAACGAGTCATACCCCGTCACCCATCCACTCTATAAGATCAAAAATAAAATAGAGAAAAAATACAAGGTCGCCACAGTAATCGAAAATGATTCGCGTTGCATAGCACT
The DNA here is from genome assembly GCF_003627955.1 of Sphingobacterium puteale. Lineage (GTDB taxonomy): Bacteria > Bacteroidota > Bacteroidia > Sphingobacteriales > Sphingobacteriaceae > Sphingobacterium > Sphingobacterium puteale. The sequence goes on from NZ_RBWS01000013.1 coordinate 79,391, forward strand.
TGCTGAAAAAGAATTTGGCTTGGCAAAAAACATCGAAAATTCTTTGATCATCAACCTAAATTGGGGCGTTGGTTTAGGGATTATTATTAATGGAACTGTATTTAAGGGAGAATCAGGATTTGCGGGCGAATTTAGTCATATCCCACTTTCTGATAACAATACGCTCTGTTCTTGTGGCAAACGCGGATGCTTAGAAGTAGAAGCTTCGTTGAATGCGGCTATTCGGAATACCGAAAATGATATCGAGAAAAATGAGTATTCCATTTACAGCACATTTGTTAAGAGTAATCTCAACAAAATCGATGCGCTGATTGAAGCCTCCAATGTGGGAGACCAAATAGCCATTAACAATCTTGGAAAGATAGGCTATATGCTGGGGAAAGGAATTTCAACATTGATTCACATTTTAAATCCCAAACAAATTATTGTCAGTGGCAGAGGCGCCGAATTGGGGCGCATTTTGAATCCGCAGATTCAGATTGCAATCAACGAGTTTTGTATACCTGAAATTGCAAAGACCACACAAATCCAGATGTCTGAATTAAACAAACATGCCCAGGTAAAGGGTACTGCTGCTATTGTCGCAGAAAATCATATCAGCAGGATCCTAACTAAATAATTATTAACAAATTAAACACTAAACAATGAGTCTATTCTACAAAAAAACAGCTGGCTTAGCGTTGTGCACACTCTTCAGTGCTACATCGCTTTTTGCACAGCAAAGCATCTCTGGAACAGTTTCAGATGCCAAGGGGCCATTATCGGGAGCTACGATCTCTGTAAAAGGGACAACTCGGGCTACCCAATCAAATTCAAATGGGGCATTTAGTATCCAAGCTGCTCAAGGCGAGACAATCCGTATTTCCTTGGTAGGTTATAAAACACAAGAAATTTTGGTTGGAGCGACTAAAACGATTAATGTCACTTTGACAAATGAGGCTTCTGCTCTCGATGAAGTTGTTGTTACCGCAATGGGAATAAAAAGAGAAAAGAAAACTTTAGGGTATTCTTTTCAAGATGTCAAAGGAGATCAATTGGTTGACGCTAAGGAAAATAATATTTCCAATGCGCTTACAGGGAAAGTATCAGGGCTTCAAGTAGTAAAAGGATCCAACGGGCCAGCCTCCTCCTCGAAAATTATCTTGCGTGGTTTTAATTCCCTGAAAGGAGATAATCAACCATTAATTGTCGTTGATGGTGTACCAATGAATAATAGAGCTGGTAATCCCGACAAGAACAACGATTTTTGGAATCCCTCTACTGACCTCGGAAATGGTCTAGGTGATTTAAACCCCGAAGATATTGAGAGCATGTCTGTGCTTAAAGGTGGTGCGGCAGCGGCTTTATATGGCTCTAGGGGAGGAAATGGTGTAATTGTGATCACTACTAAGTCTGGTAAAGCACAAAAAGGTTCTGGCATAACCTATTCATCCACTATTGGTATTGAAACACTATTTATGCGTCCAGACCTGCAAAACGATTTCAGTCAAGGTACTGATGGCAGTTTCGTCAATACCACGACAAATAGCTGGGGAGCAAAAATTGAAGGCCAGAATGTAACAAACTGGGATGGGACAAATATTCCTTTGAAAAGCTACGATAATATTGGAAATTTCTTTAATACAGGGATTAACCATACACAAAACATCGCATTTCAACAACAATTGAATAATAACACCAACATATATACATCAGCCACTTATTTAAATGACAAGAGTATAATCCCAGGATCATCAATGACACGTTTAAATTTAATGACACGTGTATCATCAAACTTTGGTCCCAACAAAAAATGGTTTTCCGATGTCAAGGCTCAATACATGAAAATGAATGCCAAAAATCGGCCGATCTCGGGTCAGAATCAATCAAATATGTATAATACCCTATTCTTGTTTCCAAGATCCCTAGATATTACCCAGTTTAGCGATGCGATCCAACCAAATGGTAACATGCTTTGGTTTGGCACAGGAAATCAGGTAAACCCATACTGGTTGGAAAAATATAGGCTAAACAATGACATTAGGGACCGCTTTTTATTGAGTGGATCATTAAAATATCAATTTAATGATTGGTTGAATACAGAGGCCAAGTTAGGTTCTGATATGTATTACACCACCATAGACAATAGAACCTACGCAGGAAGTCCATTGACAACAGATGGGAAAGGCAGTTATTCATTTGGGTCAAATAACTTCTACGAAAATAACTACATGCTCTCCCTTAATGCCAGAAAAGACAACCTATGGGGAAAATGGGGTGGCGCAGCTTCCATATTCGGTCAAATAATGACAACAAAGTCAGAATATAAAGTTACCGATATAGGTCAACTTATTGTTCCTAATGTCTTTAATCCAAATAACGGTATCTCAAATCCCGCTATACGAGCGACGCCATCAAAGAAGCAAATTAATTCTCTTTTCGCAACTGCCGAATTGAGTTATGATAATTTTTGGTTTTTAAATCTTACAGGCAGAAACGATTGGTCCTCCGCTCTTAGCAAGAAAAATCGATCATTCTTCTATCCTTCAGTAAATACATCTCTAATCCTGACGGATCTTATCACTAAAACAGGGGGTACATTACCAACTTGGTGGAATTACGCAAAAATTAGAGGTTCTTATGCCGCAGTAGGTAATGATTTAGATCCATATCAATTAGTTAATACCTATAAGTTAGAAAAAGATCCAAATGGCAATACGGTAACCAGCCGGGAAGATGTAAAATACAATGAAAACATAAAATCTGAATTGATTAAAACAATTGAAGCGGGTATCGAAACGCGTTTTTTCAATAATCGTTTAGGTTTAGATTTCACCTGGTACAAAACTAATGCGACAAATCAAATTATTGATGTTCCAATGGATCCATTCAGTGGATTCCAACGTCAATATATCAATGCCGGAAACATCGAGAATAAAGGTATTGAGATATCTTTAAACGCAAAGATCCTGAATGCTCCTGAAAAATTAAACTGGAACATGGATATCAATTTTTCTAAAAACAAAAATAGAATCCTAGAGTTATCGGATGTGACAAAAACTTACAATTTGATTGCGTTAGAAAACATCTCAATAAAAGCTGATGAGGGGCACGATTATGGAGAAATATTTGGCTCCACTTATCAGCGAGTAACTGATCCCAGCAGCCAATTTTTCGGAAAAATGATTTTAGGAGCAAACGGTCTACCATTAGAAGGAGCTTCAACATTCCTTGGAAAACAGAACCCGTCTGCACTCTTAGGAGTAACAAACTCCTTTTCCTACAAAAACATAGGGCTAAGCTTCCTAGTTGATGGACGCTTTGGAGGAAAGTTCTTCTCTGGAACTAATGCTGCCTTACAACAGGCGGGTGTTGCTGCTGTAACGGTTGTTAATGGAAGTAGAGATAAGTTCGTTGTTGACGGTGTTGTCAGTGATGGCAAAGGTGGTTATGTTAACAATACTACAGAAGTCAATCCACAACAGTATTGGGCCGCTATTGGAAATCCAAATTTAGGAATTACAGAGCGAAATATGTATGATGCGACAAATATTCGCTTACGAAACCTATCTTTGAGTTATTCATTGCCCAATTCAATACTTAAAAACTCAATTGTACAAAGGGCAAAAATAAGCTTAACAGCTAACAACGTGTGGATGATCAAAAGTCATGCAAATGGCGTAGATCCAGAATCTGTTTTTGCAATCAGCTCTAATGCAGTTGGTTTCGAAAACTTCTCAACCCCAACAGCACGGTCCTATTTCCTTAACGTAACAATTGGCTTTTAATTTTAATCAACAAAAAAATGAAAAACAACATAAAAAAAATAGCTTTCATTATAGCCATGGGCACCACAGCTGCTAGCTGTTCAAAATTTGATGAAATCAATACACATCCATATAATGTCAATGATTCACAGACTCAGCCTGAGTATTTCTTTAATAAATCATTAACTGATGCTCAGCAAGACCCAAATATTGCTGAAAGGGTATTTGTGTTGGATTGGAAAACCGCAGGTAGACAACACTTAAGTAATGGGTTGGCCACAGGGTCCGCTAACGATTCATGGTCCGCTGAATACTGGAAATATTCTAGCCAATGGATTGGCAACATTAATCTAGCGATCAACAAATCGGAAGTCCAATTGGCGAGCAACGCTGGTTTTACCTATACTTCCAACATGCTACAAGCTGCCAGAATATGGCGCGCTTACCTTTTGACTGAGATTGCCGACAATTTTGGTCCTGTCCCTATTGTCAATTCCGAAGGTACAAATCCAACTCCATCATCAGTAAAAGACGTATATGCTTACGCTTTAGCCGAATTAAAAGATGCAGTCAACAAAATGGATCTTACTGTTGGTACAGATGATGCTATTAAAAAATATGATCGTGCCTATCAGTTTTCATGGGAAAAATGGCAACGATATGGCAACTCTATGCGTTTGCGTTTAGCAATGCGCTTATCAGAAATTGAACCCGGGAAAGCTAAAACAGAGTTTGAAGACGCGGTAAAATTTGGTAAATTTATTGAAAGTACTGAACAAAACTTTACTGTAGCAGAAAAATCTGGGTGGGACGGACTTACTGGCGTTATGTCTAGAGAATGGAATTCACAAGCATTGTCGGCTACTATGAATAACATTTTTATTGGCTTAGGTGGTGTATCCTCATCAAAACAAGTGAATGCGGCTATGATTGGTTCAATTAAAGCTGAAAACTACATTGGTAAAAAATACGATAAACAATTCACTTCATTAACGAATGACCCTTCCGCTGGATATTGGCTAGATGGACTTCCAAATAAAATTGACCCAAGAGCTTACAAAGCATTTTACACTCCAGGAGATTTTACCAACCCTAACTTTTCGAAATATCCATCTTGGACCAATGATGCTATGACAACTAAAAGTTATCTTGTCAACGCTCCAGGTGATACAATTAAATTAGACACAAAATATACTTGGAATGCATTTTCATTGGGAAGCTGGGGTGATAAAGGAAGTAAAAATAATATGTTCAATATCATTGTAGGTAAAGTTCCTGCGTTATCGCAAGCTTTCCGGGCTTCAGCAAGCTCTCGTATTTTCTTCGCTAACTGGGAAACCTATTTCTTATTAGCCGAAGCCTCATTGCGTGGCTGGAATACAGGAACAACAGCACAAGCTGCTTACGAAAATGGTATAAAAGCAAATTTTGCATATTGGGGCGTTAGTCAATTTGTTGGTGAATATTTAAATTCTGAAGATTTCAACCGTGTTGGAACATCCGTTAAGTTTACGCATACAGCTGAACCAAGTAGCACACACACCATGAATTACATCGACGGTTACACTAACGTTGCTGGAACGGTCAATATTAAGTATCCTGTAAATAATCTTTATAAAGATGGAACTATTAAGAATGACATCCTAACGAAAATTATTACACAAAAATATATTGCAAATTTACCATGGCTACCATTAGAGGCATGGAATGATCACCGCAGACTCGGACTTCCTTTCTTTGAAAACCCTGCAATAGAGATTCCGTTAACGAATATGCCAGATCTAACAAGTTCCAACTATATGACAAGCAATATCAAATTCTTTCCACAAAGATTACCCTACCCCTCAAATTTCAAAAGTGGATCAAGTGATGGATATAGTCAAGCAGTCACACTTTTAGGTGGCGCCGATAATGTGTACACCCCCTTATATTGGGCAAAACAAAAATAAGTTTTTCCATTTTGATAAAAAAAGCCGGCCCTGAGCCGGCTTTTCTGTTTGTGGTAGTAAAGGAAATATATTTGTTACAATTACATTTATTAATTAGACAAAAGACTTAGGTATATGACTTGCAAATAAAGAATCTATTAAATTCTTTTTAAATTTTTTAAAAAGAATTTGGAACTTTAAATAAACAATATATATCTTTATTTCACATGCTAACAACAGCTAAAATAAATATCCTAGTTTTCCTCAGGTTAAATAGGAGCGTTTACAGTTAGCTACCTATGATATAAATAAATATCAGATACGAATATTAGAACCCAATAATTACGCATTAATGAAGTTTAACTAGATATGGTCGACGAGATTTTAAGAAATTTGTATTATCGGCCAATGCAACCGATTGCAGACATTGCCAGTTCGCTGTCCAAAAGTATTCCTTCTGTGACAAAACAGATCAATGAGCTCCTCTCAAAAAGCATTATCGTTGAAAATGGTTATGCACCCTCAACAGGTGGAAGAAAAGCCATTCAATATATGCTTAACGAAAATCTACGATACACTATTATTAGCATATCAATTGATCAGTTCTACACATCAATTGCCTTATCCAATCTTCATGCAGGTGTGCTATTCTCCCAAGACAATATGCAGATTGATCTCAGGAATCCAGATGCAGCATACATGATTATGGAAACAATAGATCAGTTTATTTCCAGCAATTCCATTGAATTGCAATATGTCATTGGAATTGGAATAAGTATGCCCGGTTTCGTAAATGCTGATTCCGGTTTAAATGAATCTTATAGTAGCCAATCACCTTTATATAACATCAAAGAACAGATCGAACTCAAATTCAATAAACCGGCTGTAATTGATAACGATTCACGCTGTGTCGCTTGGGCGGAAAAAAAATTCGGTGAAGCTCGGGATTCTTCTCATTCCCTTGTTGTTAATCTCAATTGGGGTGTTGGATTAGGTATACTCATTAACGACAATATTTTCAAAGGTACATCAGGATTTGCTGGCGAATTTAGTCACATCCCAATTTCAGATGCGCAGACCCTATGCTCTTGTGGAAAACGGGGCTGTCTGGAAGTTGAGGCTTCATTAAGCGCCGCGATTCAAAATATTGAAAAAGACATAAAAAATGGAGAATATTCAATTTATGATAAACTAGCAAAAGAATATAACAACAAAGTCGAAGCGATGGTAGAAGCGGCAAGGATAGGTGACCAAGTTGCAATAAACAACATTGGAAAAATCGGCTACTTATTAGGGAAAGGTATTTCTACATTAATCCATATACTTAATCCCAATAAGATTATCATTAGTGGACAAGGGGCAGAAATCGGAGATATTCTTGCACCTCATATTCAAGTAGCTGTTAATGAATATTGTATTCCAAAGATTGCTAAAAAGACAACTATTGAAATTTCAAAACTACAAAGTGCGCAGCAACTTGGTACAACAGCCTTAGTTATCGAAAAATTTATGAACAGTATAATTAACTAATATTTTACACAAACACCTAAAACATGAGTCTATTTTACAAAAAAACTGCAGGATTGGCGTTATGTACACTTTTTAGTGCCACATCTCTCTATGCGCAGCAAAGCATTACTGGGATAGTTTCAGATGCTAAGGGACCAGTCTCCGGCGCGACTGTTTCTGTAAAAGGAACAACCAGGGGCACGCAAACTGGGGCCAATGGATCTTTTACAATTCAAGCCTCACAGGGCGAAACATTACGTGTTTCTATCGTTGGATACAAAGCTCAAGAGATTGTCGTTGGATCAACCAAAGCAATTAACATCAAATTGACTGAAGATGCTTCCGCATTGGACGAAGTTGTTGTAACCGCAATGGGCATAAAAAGGGAAGCTAAAGCCCTTGGATACGCTTCATCTACAATAAGTTCAAAAGAACTAACTCAAGCAGGTACAACAAACATTGGTTCTGCCCTTTATGGAAAAGCGCCAGGCGTACAAATTAATTCAGCTCCCGGAGGAGCTTCCAGTGCGGTTAACATCCAAATCCGCGGTATTAATTCCCTAAGTAACAATAGGCAACCTTTATATGTTGTTGACGGGGTCATGATTAGAAACGATCAACAGGCGGGTTCAAAAGGTTTGAATAACACCGGCGGTATAACAGATCCCGGAGGTCAAGCTATATGGTCAGATAACAGAATACGTGGAAATGGTATGTTAGATTTAAACCCTAATGATATTGAATCCATGACAATTTTAAAGGGAGCCAGTGCAACTGCGTTATACGGTTCTGATGCCGCTAGTGGTGTAATCGTAATCACGACTAAAAAAGGAGTAAAAGGGAAAGGTCTTGGAATCGACTTTAATTATACTGGGTCAATCGAAACTGCCGCTTTCCTTCCTAGATTACAGTATGAGTATGGACCTGGTTATGATGCTGCGACGAACTTACAATCAGGCGCAACGGAAGAAGGCTGGATGACAAATCCGCTTTTCCCAGGCGATAGACTTTTAAATTATAACGCATGGGGCCAGTTTGGACCGAAATATGACGGACAGGATGTCCGCTGGTGGGATGGTTCACTTCGAAAATACTCGGCTAACAAAGGAAATTACGGTGATATTTTTGATACAGGGCACAATAGCAACTTTAATTTAAGCATCTCCAATCAAACTGAAAAAATAAATTATAGGTTATCCGCTTCCAATATGGATTACAAGGCAATTGTACCAGGAAGTAAGATGAATAAAAGTACCTTTAATTTGAACAGTTCGATCAAGCTTGCAGATCGCTTGGACTTGGATGTAGTTGCATCTTATATCAGTACAATTACAAAGAACAGACCCGGTTTAATGGGAGATGTTCTGGGTTCTTATGCTGGTTTTTTCAGCGGTGCCGAAGACGTTGAGAAAATGAAAAATCAACTCTACCAAACCTCAGATGGCTACAGATACAATCCTTTTGGTTCAAATCGACCTGGGGCATTTCCAGTCAATTATAGAGCCGTCAATCTCCTAAATTATTTTTGGCAACAAAAACGAAACAGCTATGAAGAGAAGGAAAACCGTTTCTTGGGAAGCGCAACGTTGAACTGGGGTATATTAGACAAATTAAAATTTAGAGGTCGTTTAGGTACAGATTTCACCGGACTAAATATCGAAAACAAAGAGCATAATGAATATGCAGTTCAATACAATGAAACGAATAGCACTGGTAAATTTGAAGTTTCAAAAGGAATCTATAAAATTATTTATGGTGATGCATTATTAACCTACGCCGACAAATTGTCAGATGACTTTGATTTTAGTTTAAGTGGAGGTTTTCAGTCACGTATGGAAAACTATGATGATCAAATGTCAAGAACGGAAGGTGGTTTAGTTTCAGCAAATTGGTTTAGTTTAAATAACACTTTCGGTCAAGCTGTTACTACACACGTTAGAAAAGAGCTGATTAAATATGCTTACTTTGGGTTGTTAAACCTCTCCTATAAAAACTATTTATTCTTGGAAGGTACAGGACGTAAGGAGTATTCCTCAACATTGCCAGCAAAAAATAACCCGTATCATTATGGCTCTGTAAATACAAGTTTTGTATTCTCTGATGCATTTAAATTACCTGATTTCTTTAGCTATGGAAAGCTAAGAGCATCTTATGGCATAGTTGGTAATGATGCACCAATTTATGCGTCAAATCTCGCTTTTAAACAAACTTCATTAATAACGGTTAATGGTCCAGTACCATCTTTGGCCACTAATTCTGCATATGGAAATGAAGATTTAAAACCTGAGAAAAAAACAGAAAAGGAAATTGGATTAGATTTGAAATTCTTAAAAAATAGATTAGGTTTAGATGTAAGCTATTATTCTAATTTTATAGATGATCAAATTATGCCGTTAACTACGGCACATTCAACTGGAGCGTCAACACAATTCCTTAATGTGGGTAAAATCTCCAATAGAGGATGGGAAATTTCATTAAGCGGTACACCTATTCAAAAAGAAAATTTCAGATGGAATGCTAGACTGAATTTCTCGAATAATAAATCCAAACTTGACGCTCTAATTTCAGGTGTGCCAAAATTAATATTCTATGATGCGGATCAAAGTTCTATCCGCATGGAAGCAAGACCTGGGGAAACTCTTGGAAATATTTACGTATTTCCTCGCGCTACCAATGAAAACGGAGAGTTTTTAATCAGCGATGAAGGTAATTACGTAATTGACAAGTCAACTTATGTTAAAGCGGGTAATATTATGCCTAAAGCAATTGGAGGATTATCAAATACCTTCAATTACAAAAACTTTAGTTTAGACTTTACTGCTGACTACAGATTTGGAGGGCAAATGATCTCCACGCCGCACAAATATGCTTACGGAGCTGGTCGACTAGAAAGCACATTGGAATATCGTGAATCAGGCATAACTTTAGATGGAGTTAACCAAAATACCGGTGCTAAAAATGATGTTCATCTTTCTGGAGCTGAATATTATATTAATAATTTCTATTGGGGCAACAATGCTTGGAATGAGAAAGCTGCTGTCCTAGATAATAATTTCATCAAGCTAAGAGAAGTTGTTATTGGATATAATCTCCCTGAATCATTTACGCAAAAATTAAAATTGAATAGTTTACGTGTTTCTCTAATAGGAAGAAATCTCTTCTACTTCTATCGTTCGATCAAAGATATCGATCCAGAAGCACCTGTTGGTAACTATTGGTACTCGCAAGGTATTGATATCGGCTCGAATGCAGCAACAAGAAGTTTTGGTTTCTCTCTTAATGCTAAATTTTAACACTTAAAGCAATGAAAAAATTTAATAAAATACTATTATTTGGAAGTATTCTTTTAACATTGGGAAGCTTTCAATCTTGTAAAACTGAATTAGAGGATCGCTATACGGATCCAGAACAGACAACTTTACCCAATATACCAGCATTTTTTTCACAAATACTGAATAATTCTCGTTTAAGATCGGAATATTGGCATTACCGTACCTTTATATTGATGCATCAAGCAAGATATACGCAGACTGCATATTTCGCAAATGAAAACACAATGTATCAACAAAGTGATTCTTATATTAATGACTATTGGAAAGATTTTTATTCACCTGGCATAATCGGCGTTTATAGATCAATGGAGAGATCTTATAACAACTTATCTACTGAAGAAAAGGTAAGCCGGGATCTATATATGAATGCTGCCAAAGTCATTTTATACGATCAAGCCTCGAAATTAGTCGATAACTTTGGCGACATACCTTTTTCAGAAGCTGGGAGTCTTCCTTTAACAGATGTGATCAAGCTGGGAAAATTTGATGATCAAAAGGAGTTGTATACTATATTTATCGATGGGCTAAAAGAAATCAATACTTTTTTTAAAACAGCAAATAGTACGTCCGAATTTAACAGAGCAGACATATTAAACTCTGGAGATTTAGAAAAATGGCGCAAATATACTAATTCTTTACGTTTACGCTTGTTGATGAGAATCTCTAATGTCGATGAAAATAAAGCTAAGACTGAGATTATGGACATGTTAAGCAACCCAACAGAATATCCTCTAGTTGATGGTAAAAACACTGGCGATTATAGTGTAGGTTCAGAAGATATTCTATTGAAACCTTTAACTACCTATACCTCAAGTTTACTAGATGCCGTAAGAGAACTTCCAAGTTATTATGCTCCTGATTATATGCTAAATACAGTTTTAAAAACTGCAAATGACCCTCGGACTGCTGTGCTATTCGACAAGTTTGGAGAGACAGTAGGTGAAAAATTTATTCCCAATAAGGAATACCAAGCAATGCCAATTACATTCACCGCTGCTCAAGCAGATGCACAATTCATGAAGTACTCAGTTGTTGATTCTGCAACTGCTTGGATCAATAATAAACTACCTGGCGTGTTGATGACTGCCGCTGAAACAAACTTAATTAAAGCAGAAGCCCAAGAAAGATGGGGTACTGATGCTGCGGCAAAAACAGCATATGAAACAGCAGTAAAGCAGTCTGTTAACTTTTATTATTATCTGAATGCAAGCTCTTCAAATAACGCAAAAGCAACTAAACCAAGTAATGATGTAATCGATAAATTTGTTACTGAATCAAATATTGCCTTCAGTGGTGATAAAAACGCAAAATTAAAGCTTATAGGAACACAAAAATGGTTACATTTTGGTTGGTTACAGGGCGAACAAGCATGGTCTGAATACCGAAGAACGGGGTATCCAACTTTGCCAGCATTTCCAACTTCCAGCTTAAATGGATTTCAACGTCCTCCTGTGCGATTGACATATCCTTCATCCGAGATTACTAACAATAGTGAAAACTATCAGGCTGTACGATCAAAAGATACACGTGATACTAAAATTTTCTGGGACGTCAATTAATCGACACTACATCTCCTACAGAAAGCCACCTTCAAGTGGCTTTCTTTTTATCATTTTCATTATATTTATACATGCAAAAACTGACAACCCTTATATCAACCGCACTGCTAACGACAAGCACAACTTTAGCCTTTGGTCAAGCACACAATGTGTCGGGTGGCTACCAAAAACCTACCGACCCACAGGTGATCGAAAACCTCGAACAATGGCAGGATATGAAATTTGGTCTTTTCATGCACTGGGGTACCTATAGTCAATGGGGTATCGTGGAAAGCTGGAGCTTATGTCCCGAAGATGAAGGATGGACACAGCGTAAACCAGAGCACGGCGCAACCTATAACGAATACGTAAAGAACTACGAAAATCTACAGACAACATTCAATCCTACGGATTTCAACCCACAAAAATGGGCCGACGCCGCAAAAGCAGCCGGCATGAAATATGTCGTCTTTACGACCAAGCATCACGATGGATTCGCCATGTTCGATACCAAGGAATCGGATTACAAAATTACTTCCAGCAAAACCCCTTTCTCTTCAAACCCAAAAGCTAACGTCACCAAAGAAATATTCAATACCTTTCGCAATGACGGATTTAAAATTGGCGCCTATTTCTCCAAACCGGATTGGCATACGGATTTTTACTGGTGGAATTATTTCCCACCAAAAGATCGCAATGTAAACTACGATCCCAAAAAACATCCTGAGCGTTGGGAAAAGTTCAAAAACTATACCTACAACCAGATCAACGAGCTCACTTCCGAATATGGAAAGGTCGATATCTTATGGTTAGACGGTGGTTGGGTACGTCCATTCAAAACGATCGATCAGTCCGTCGACTGGCAAAAAACCATTAAAGTTGAACAAGATATTGACATGGACCGTATCGGCGGAATGGCCCGAAAAAATCAACCGGGAATTATTGTTGTCGACCGCACCGTTCCCGGAAACTGGGAAAATTATGTAACACCAGAACAGGCTATACCCGAACATCCACTGGATATCCCCTGGGAAAGCTGCATTACCATGGGCGATTCTTTTAGCTACGTTCCCAATGATAACTACAAACCAACAAAGAAGATCGTTGAGACTCTCGTCAAGATCATCTCTCGTGGCGGAAACTATCTGCTTAACATCGCTCCCGGTCCCAAAGGTGATTATGATCAGGCCGCATATGACCGCTTAAACGAATTGGCCGGCTGGATGAAGATCAACCAAAATGCCGTTTATGCCACGCGTACCATCGCCCCTTACCATCAAGGTGATTACTATTACACCAGAAGTAAGGACAGTAAAATCGTCAATGTATTTCACCTTTCGGAAGGTGACACTTATCAGCAACCGAATGAATATGTCTTTCAGGTGCCAGACAATTTTAAAGTGAAAAAAATAGCAATTTTGGGCCATAAAGGTCGCTTGGACTGGTCGCAACGTGACAATCAGATCACCCTGAGAAGTCCGGGCACAAGATTCAATTATGCTACCGCGATTCAATTGCAAAGCAAGTAACAAAAAAGCAGCTGGATTACATCCAGCTGTTTTTTTGTTATCCGACTTCAGGTGGTTTCAGAGGCTTTCATTTTACTGCTGAAAACCAGTAAATACAAATCCCCCGATTTCTACCCTTAATCATTATCCGAATAACTAAATATACTATCTATAAAAAACGCCACTTGTGAACTTGGCAGCAAATAGTAACCGAATGAAAAATATAACCCCATTTTTAGCCCTCCTATTCTTAGCATTTTATTCATGTAAAACCTACAAGCCACAGATAGTTTCTTCTGGGCAGATCTTTCAAGAAGGCCAGGCTGCTTTCAAACAATGCCATGCTTCGACCATACAATCCTTCGGCAAAGACAGCCTCTTGGCTTGCTGGTTTGGTGGCACGCAAGAATCCAATCCTGATGTGGTGATATGGAGTTCTCATTATACAAATGGAAAATGGCAAACACCAGTCCAAATCGCAGATGGGATTCTTGCAGAAAAGCGTTATCCGACCTGGAACCCTGTACTCTATCAACACCCAAAGAACGACACCCTATATTTATTCTATAAAATTGGTCCTAATCCACGCGAATGGAAAGGCTATGTCAAATACTCCCTCGATAAAGGTTACCACTGGTCTGCAGCACAGGCATTACCCGATGGTATTTTGGGTCCGATCAAAAATAAACCATTTACATTGTCCAACGGTGACATACTATCTCCTTCCAGCACAGAGTCTAAAGAAGAAATATGGAAGGCGCATATAGAAATCAGTCGGGATCAGGGTAAAACCTGGTCCATCAGCAACATACGCCCCGATACGAGCATTCAAGTCATCCAGCCAAGCATTGTCCAACATTCGGATGGACGCATTCAGGTGCTCTGCCGAAGTAAAGAAAACAAGGTTATGGCAGCTTTTTCGACGGATAAGGGTGTTACTTGGGGATCCTGGCAGGCAACAAACTTGCTCAATCCGAATTCGGCAACTGATGCCATTCGATTAAAAAATGGCTTGTTTATGATCGTTTACAACCCCGCTATAGCTGGGAAGGATTGGTGGGAAGGGCGTACAAAGCTTCATGTAGCAATTTCAAAAGACGGTCTTCAATGGAAAGATGCTCTTATACTTGAAGACGGAGTCAAGGGGGACGAGTATTCTTACCCCACAATTATTCAAGATACCAGTGGTTTAATACATATCACGTATACATGGAATAGAAAGAGTATTAAGCATGTTGTGCTCAAATAAGTAGGATAGTTGTAGCAAAAATGGCAGTAACTTCGTAATATTCTAAAAACCGAGTTATGAGATCAATATCAAAATTATTAACATGCTTAGCATGCTTCGTATGCGCAGGTTGCTCAAAGGAAACTTCTAATCAAAACCGGTATCTCGAAGGAAGTTATTCGGGGAAATTTATAGTCAACTATAAAAATCAGGACCAAACCTTCACTGGAGACGTAACCGTCCGATTTAAAGCAGACAGTTTCTTTTGTACAGCAAACAAAAACCGATTTCCTGCCGGTGGTTCAGGAACGTACAAAATTGTTGGAGACCAAATTATTTTTAAAGACAAAAATATTTGGACTGCAGATTTCGACTGGGCATTGATATTGAACTATGACTACACGTATTCTTTCGATGGAAAAGATCTTAATTTGTCAAAAGCTCCTTATCAAAACAATAGCTATATCTATAAATTAACGAAGGATTAATTAATAATCCTTCGTTAATTCCATTTCTCCCTTAAGTCGAATATCATCCGATGAAGTGCCTACCAATAGCTTAAACTTTCCCTTTTCAGTCTTCCACTCCTGGTTCGCATTCCAAAGTTTAAGATCCTCTTTGGTCAATTGAAAAGAATAACTTTCCTTCTTCCCTGCCGCAATATTTTTACGCGCAAACTGTTTCAATTGCATAATGGGGGTTACCACAGAACTGACTTCATCGACAACATATAACTGTGCTACTTCATCGCCCGTTACAGAACCGTTGTTTTCGACATCAAAGGAAACCGTACACACAAAATCAGCTGCACCTTCCGTCAATGCGACCTGTAGGTTGCTATACTCAAATTTACTGTAACTTAACCCATACCCAAAAGCATACAAAGGTTTAGCTGACATTTCAACATAATCGTGGTGTTTGGGTTTTGCATGATTATAGTGTACAGGAAGTTGGCCTACAGCGCGCGGCACAGAAATCGGTAGCCTTCCAGCGGGATTATAATCACCAAATAACACATCTGCAATAGCCAATCCACCTTCCTGTCCAGGATACCAAGCATTGACGATCGCAGGAACATGTTCCGAAGCCCAATTAAGATTTAAAGGTCTTCCCATGATCGTAACCAGGACTAGAGGTTTTCCTGTTGCCCGGATCGCTTTCATCAGTTTTAATTGATCGCCCATCATATCCAACGAAACGCGATCAAATCCTTCACCACTTTCCATATCACTGACAGTATTGGGATCTACATTCGCTGCTCCCGTAGCCTGATAGGAAGTTTTAAAATCCCGTGCACTCGAACCTCCGAGAACCAAAATCACCACATCTGCTTGCTCAGCAGCTGCTACCGCAGCTGAAATATTAGAATTTGCTGTATCACGGATGGCGCAACCTTTGACATAATCAACTTGCGTTCCTTTTCCCAGAGCCGAGCGAATACCGGTCAATACAGTCTGAACCTTGCCTTCGGCCTGTGGCGCAGTATAATCACCCAATTGATTATAGCCATTGTCAGCATTTGGTCCGATCACCGCAATCCGTTTCAACGATTTACTTAATGGCAGGATATTTTGTTCGTTCTTTAACAAGATGATGGATTCGCGTGCAACCTGTCTTGCAACAGATCTATTCTGTGCTGTGGCAACTTTCTGAGCAACAAGCTTCTCCTCCACATAAGGACGGTCAAATAGACCAAGTTTAAACTTCATGCGTAGCACCCGCGCCACTGCTGTATCCAATACTGCCGGCTCGACCAGCCCTTGTTGCACCGCTTGTAACAGATTCGGGCCATATCCCGATCCGCTCAAGTCCACATCCAATCCGGCATGTATACTTTGTGAAGCGGCTTCTGCTGCAGTCGCCGCTGTCGCATGCCCACCGTTGAGACCAGAAATACTTAATAGATCTGACACCACAAATCCCTTGAACCCCCAATCTTTACGTAAAATATCTTTTAACAGCCAGGGGTTTGCGGAGCAAGGAATACCGTCAATACTATTATAAGCCGTCATAACCGACCCCGCACCGGATTTAACTGCACGCTCGAATGGCGGTAGAAAATACTGTCTCAGGCTTCGTTCACCAAAAGATACAGACTCACCATTATGTCCGCCATCGGGTGCCGCGTAAGCGACAAAGTGTTTCAACGTACCAATAATTTTATCCTGTTGCCCAAGCTTTTCACCCTGAAAACCACGGATCATGGCACTTCCCATCTGTCCGATGAGGTAAGGGTCTTCGCCATAGGTTTCCTCCGTGCGGGACCAGCGGGGGTCCCGGGCCAAGTCCAATACAGGACCATAGCCATTTTTTCCACCTACGGCGTAGGTTTCCTGTGCTATTGTCGACGCCATACGCTGAATTAAATCCGGGTTCCAGGTACTCGCCTGTCCTATTGCCGTCGGGAATACCGTAGCACCAATGGCCATGTGTCCATGCGGAGCTTCTTCAGATAGTAACAATGGAATACCCAAGCGGGTGCTATCCAACATATATCGCTGGATGGCATTGGTCGCCCGTGCGGCTTCTGTGGGAGTAAGGCCATTGACTAAGGTTTTTTGTGTCCAGGGATCAGCGCGCAACGTGGCCCACAACAAGCCGATATGCTGCTCCTTGACCGCTTTCCGCAACTTATCGCTAACCCCAACTTGCTTTCCCTGTTTCTCATACATATCCCATCCAAGCAATTTACTCAGCTGTCCAACTTTCTCTTCAACAGTCATTCGCCCCAACAGATCACTGACCCTTCTTTCGGTGGGCAATGTGCTATTTTTATATGGAAATTGCTGGGCTTGAATTTTTGGCGAGAGCAATGTTGTCATTGCAGTAAAAAGTAATATGCGGACTTTCATAAGTAGATTATTATTTTTCTATTTTCTATTCTTATACGGAAACCTAAATTTATGTATCACACGATTTATGCAACCGGTTTCAAAACACTAAATTAACGATTTAGCAGAAATAAACAAGTTAATATTTTTGTTTCCTTAGTCCTCTCGATAATCAATTTGGCAACGAATGTTCTCGTTTACATAGCTGATCGAAAAAATGTGATCTGTGATCCCTGATACTGAAAATTAGCAATAAATATCAAATGTATTGATAAAAAAGTGAGAAAGACGGCAAGCCGTCTTTCTAGTGAATGTTATAGGAAATATACTACGTAATAAAAACATATTAAAATCTTTTAAGGACTTCTTGCCAAAGGTTGGGATAATCTGTCTGAATCAGCCGTACAAAAGGATATTTTTCCAAAAAAGACCGATAAATGTCTTCGCCCTCTTGTCCTGCCTTATCGTCATATTCACCAAGACTATTCATCCAAAAATAAATACCTTGCTGCCGCATTGAATCAAGCCTTTTGGTATCCGTAAACGACTCATCAAGGTGAACGATTGAGGTTATCTTCATCTTTAGAATGGCATTCAAATCATTCATGCTGCGTGCCCGTGGAAAGAGCGTCACCTTTGGATTGAGTTTGTAAATCCTAGGCATATCCTTATAATCATAAAGAAAGAACAACACCTCATCTTCCATCCCTTCTTTTTCAACAAGATCATAGGTTTTCTCGATCAACTCTTTTCGATCTTCCTTAAAGTCTAGATCTACAATAATTTTTCCTTTCGCTACGCGTAAAGCTTCTTCTAACGTGGGTACAGCATATTCCGACGCTTCACCGTTAGCCTTGGTACGTAAGCGTAGCTGTCGAATCTCGTTGAAGGTATGTTTGGAGACCTCACCTTCTCCAGTTGTGGTGCGGTTTAAGGTTTTATCGTGCATGAGCACCAGTACACCGTCTTTGGTCGCTCTCACATCGACCTCAACTACTGAAACGCCTTGCCGAATGGCTTCTTCAATAGCAGCGATCGAGTTTTCTGGCTGTTCCAGGTGTGCCCCACGATGTGCTACGATATGCAGACTTTTTTGGTCCAGCCTTTTTATTAAATCAATTGATTGGGCATATAGACTCGTCGTAAAACTTATTATTATACTCAACAAGAGAGTAGAAAACAGCGTCTTTTTCATCATATACAGGTATTTTTTAAGCATTTTTTTATTCAGCCATAAGGTGAAATCACTTTTTTGACAGTTCAAATGAATCAAACAATTGTCCATTCAGCTTATAACTTGCAAAATAGAGCTTATTTGCCGTGAGTTTTATTACTTGGTACAGCTGTGTTTGCTCCGTTGCAACATCCATCCATCGTTCAGAATCGGACTCATACATCTTCGGTCCGGCCACCGACAATAGGTATACAGGACGCTTTCGGCCAAGACTGCCCCGGGCATAGGTATGATCATGGCCCTGCAAAACCAAATCAACACCATATTTTTCCAAGATGGGTTTAAATCGTTCTCTTAATATCGTATTATCACGACTTTTGGCTGTAGAATATACCGGATGATGCATCACGACGATATTCCATTTTTTTGTGGAAGAGGAAAGTACACGCTCCAGCCATTTTTCTTGTGTAGAAGCCGCTACCGAATCCAGCATAATTAATTGGGAGTTCAGAGAAACAATGCGCAGGTCCTGATAGTCCAAATAGTAAACTGCATCCTGTAATCCCTCAGGTCCATTTTTTGGCAGGTTAAACTGTACTTTCCAATGCGGATCCAGAACCAGACGCCCTGTCGAATCCCGTCGGTATTCATGATTCCCTGGCGTGGGGATAGCAGGTATCATTTGATGAATAAACCCTGTCCCTTCATACCATTCAGCCCATTCCTCATCCGTATTGGAACGATTGATCAGATCACCGGCATGAACAATAAAACGAGCGTTTGATTCCTGCTGAAAAGCACGACGAATCGTCCTTGACCAGCGCGAACGCAAATCATTCTGTGCATCCCCCAGGTAGATAAAGGAAAAATCACCCGATTGTGCCGCCGTTCTAAATTGATTCCATGGGCTCCAGTGTATACCGTCACCGACACGATAGGTATAGGTTGTTCCGGGTTTTAAATTCCGAAAGCTAACATGGTTGTAAATATCCTTCTGCTCGCCCCTTTCCAGATACGATCGGGTACCTTCAACTGTATGCGCTTTTGTTTCTAAATCGGGATTGCTTTGCTCTTCGGCAATCTGTCCTATTATTTTATCGCCATTACCTGTCGCGCGCCAGGAGACTGACTGTGTGCTGCTCGGATCGTCAGACCAGGTCAACATAATCCGATCCGGCTGTTTATCTGTCACACTGGACTGTGCCTGACCATACGTCATGGAACAACATAACGCTATTGCTAGAAAAAGAGGTTTTATTTTCATTTGTTATTTTAATCTATATATCCTGTAATTTTTACCAAGGTTTGCCCGTTCCTTGCAATAACCAAGGTTTGGACCAGGCACTATTTTCATTATCGGCCTGCGAATACGCTGTTTTCTCAATACGGCTTAACGCTTCTTCGGCATTCTTTTGATTCACACTCATTTCTGTCTGCATGTAAGGTACACGTACCGGGAGCTGTGTACGGATCGCTGCTGGTCCAGCATTTAATTTTGGATACCCCGTTCTCCGATAATCAAACCAAGCCTGTGCAGCAGTGGACCAGCTAGCGATCCATTTTTGCTCCATAATCTGTACTTGTGTATTTTCAAAAGTCACACCTTTTTGGCGAATATAATCTGCGTAATTTGACGCTTTTCCCCAGCTTGTCAGCGAGGCTTGAATACCACGTTCATAATATGCACGCGCAGTCTCAGGTACAGCCCAGCCCTTCCAGGCCGCTTCAGCCAAGATAAACTCCACTTCGGCCGCAGTCAACAACCTCGCTTTGAGCAAAGTTCCCTTGGCCGAGCGATAAATATCGTTAAGGTAAGAAACATGCGGATTGATGGAAGTCTGTCCTGGCGTTGGATTCAAATTATAGGCAGAAGGATTTTTCGATCCACTTGGTGGTAAGCCCACATAATCCTTGTCTGTATCAATAGGTATCCCCTTGACTACATCGGGTGACAGGATGCGAATGCCGTTAACAATTTTATCAGTACCAGGGGGTACCGTGCTGCTCACTTCTATTGGTATCTCGACCTTTTTTGCCCACACAGCCAGTCGTGGATCATTCAATTCCTGAAGTCGATCGACAAATGTCGCACACATTTTCATTCTTCTGAAATTGCTTCCACTGGCATCATACACCGTATTTGACGGCCACGAATCGGCGGCATTATTGCCAGCAAAATCCATCAGTACCTCGTCTGCCGAATTGGTGATCAGTGGAAATTTATCGGGATTGGCCAGCATGTTTTCAACCCCTTGCCTAGCAAAAGTATTCGCCTTCTCCGAAATACGCATATAATACCTCAAGGCTAGGGAATTGGCAAAACGGCGCCATTTGGAGGCTTTACCACCAAAATACACATCAGCACCCGCCAATACCTCATAGGATGCATCCGGTCGTGAAAGCAGTTCATTTGCCTGTTTTAGTTCTTCAATAATACCTTTGTAGATCACCTCCTGGCTATCGTATTTTGGAAAATTATATTTTGTATCTCCAAGTTCTGCTTTCAGGGCATCCGTATAAGGCGCATCGCCCCATAAATCGCTGATCAGGCCAAACAGATAGGCACGCATCACCAGGGCAACACCCTGATGAAAATCCAGCCCCAATTTCTCCGCCCGTTTACGCATCAGTTCATTATCACGCAGAAAACCATAGTAACTGTCCCAGCTCAAAATCCCCCCTGTCCATTCATAGTCATTGTGCGAGTTGAACCAAGCATCAAACTGCGTATGTTGCATCACTCCACCAAGATCGGAGAAACTTAATTCATTGTATTTTTGTGCTGCTCCCGTCAATATCGTTGGCAATAGCAGATTGGGATTTGCATCCTCTTCACTCACTCCGTTCGGATTGATATTGAGTTCTGTCAAGTCTTTACAAGCAGAAATATTCAAAACCATCCCGAAGGCAATGATCATTGTTGTTAATGTCTTCAACTGTTTTTTCATCGTTATTAGCGGTGTTAAAATGTCACATTTACTTTAAATCCTATCGGCATTGACCAAGGCGTCACGTTATAACGCTCAATTCCTTGCTTAAATCCGATGCCTGTTTCGGGTTGGAAAGCCATTTCGGGATCTATTCCTACTTTTGCTTTGGTCCATAAGATCAGATTGCGTGTATAAACCCCTAGGCTTCCATTCGCAATGCCGAGCCGTTTCAACCATTTTCCCGACAGATCGTAGCTAAAAGAAAGTTCACGAAGTTTGACAAATGAAGCATCGAATGTTGCGGCATTCATAAAGTCCCAGGGATAATTATCTGAGTAAGCAATATATTTGGTCCCCTCGGCGCCTAAATTTTCAGTATAGCCTGTGATATTTCCCTTATCATCGTATTGGGCAATCACCCCGGGGTTAAATACACCGAAATTTCCGGTGACACCGCCCACATTCACAGGATAACCGCCATACTCTTCCCCCGGCCCCCCCACAATCGGATAGCGGTTCCCTTCCACTCGCACCAGATTATTATCTATCAGGTAATTTCGAAGTGTCTCTCCTGTCATTCCTTTGGGGTTGATCAGCTGATCAAGAAAACGCTGTGTGGTCAGGTTGGATTCAAAATACCGATAAGTTTGTGACATGAATTTTCCACCAAAACGCATATCCGCCGCGATATTCATTGTCCACTTTTTATACCTTAAGCTGGACTGCAGCCCCATGGTAAAATCCGGATTAAAGTTTCCGATCTTATTCCGGCTATTATTGATCCGGACAGCCTGCCAGGAACCATTTTTGTTCAGGATTGGAAATCCGTAATAAGGTGATGACTGATCTTCAACTGTGACCAGCTTCGAATCGTATAAATCACCGATTTCTTCCCCTACGTAGGTTCGTGCTCCGCCTCTGCCGTCGGTCCAAAAGGTATAAAATTCGACCCCTTCCGATAATTCATCAATACGCGTACGGTTGCGATGCCAGTTGAGCCCGAGATCCCAGGACCAATTTTCTTTGGCGATAGGCCGCCCCGAGAGGGCCAGCTCGATACCGCGGCTACTCAATAAGCCGGCATTAATATTTTTTGAATTGAAACCACTTGAACTTGGGAGCGTCGTAGAGATGATCTGGTTTTTATTCTCTAACTTGTAATAAGTCCCCTCAAACTTTAAGCGATTGTTCCACAGCCCCAGATCCATCCCTAACTCATAAGACGTGGCGATCTCGGGTTTCAGGTCAGGAATCAAGAGCGCTCCGGAGCGTGTCAGGCGCAGTACATCACCCCAGCTACCCGGATTACTCAGCACATTGGATAAGTTATAAGGATAGGTGTCATTTCCGACACGTGCAACTCCAGCTCTAAGCTTCATTAAATGAATAGCTTTAGGTAGCTTCAATACCTGATTGGCCAGTAGACTTAATGATGCCGAAGGATAAAAATAGGATCGGTTGTCTACCGGAAGCGTACTAGACCAATCGTTACGCCCTGTCAGATCCAGATAAACCATATCACGATAACTGAGATTCACCAATCCATACACACTGTTTATTGCTCTTTCCGAGATAGAGCTGTAGAAGTCCAGATTCAGCGGACTGATGTTTGCCAAAGTATATAAGCCAGGTGTGATCAGACCGGCACCATTTTTTGATATGTTTTGTACAGACTTACCGTGATTATAACGGAGGTTGCCACCCAATGAACCAGCTACATTGAAATTGCCTATTTTCTGCGTGTAAGTGGTTAGAAAATCAATATTCTGTTCCATATTCATCAGATTCACGATACCGTAAGCACCTCTGGGTTCATTGGTGTAACTATAAGGGATTTTCGTTTCCCTATTTTCCCAGTAAACATCTGTGGCATAGCGCAGCATCGCGGTCCAGTCTTTTTTAATCTTCCAATCCAGTCGTAGATTTCCAAATACACGGTCCCGTGTGAAGGCATTATTGACGCCATAGGCCAGAAAATATGGATTATTATGGTTGCCAATGGATTGGGAACGCTGTTGTATCTGTTCCTGTCCGGGGAGCCAATATTCTTCTAGATCGAGAATATTAATATGAGGAGCGACCTCATACGCTGCCTGAATGGGATTTGTACCCCGATTTCCTGCAGGTCTATTATTTGAATTATTTCGGCTGGCATCCAGTGAAAGACCTAAAGTCAGACTATTTCGAATTCGCATTGTTGAATTGATATTTAACGTATTTCGAAAAAGGTCTGCATTGGGAATAATCCCTTTATTTGCCATATTAGAATACGAAAAACGGTAATCCAATCGTTCACTACGGTTACTCAGGGAAATACCATTGGAGCTTGTAATACCCGTTTGTACGAAATTCTTAATATTGTCCGGATACGATTTCAATTCCGTTGGGATCGGCTTACCCTGCTCATCAAGCGGGCTATTCCATTGAACAGCTTTGTATCCTTTGTCTAAGGCCGGGCCGACCATCGCACTTGACTCCTCCTCGATGATCAAATCTCCGGGCTGGTCTCCGGGTTTCCAGGGCATGGTACCGCTAGCAAACTTGTTATGCAAGTCGATAAACTTATAGGGAATATCAAATACCGTATTGCTATTGACAGCAATCGTCATTTTTTCTGCATTCTTACCTGTCTTAGTTGTAATTAGTACGACACCATTGCCTGCTCTGGAACCATAAAGAGCTGCCGCACTGGGTCCCTTCAAGATCGAGATATTCTCGATATCTTCGGGATTGATATTGGCAATGGCATTACCATAATCGACTTTATTGTCATCCCCTATTTGACCGATATTATTCAGACTATTCATTAACGGCACCCCATCGACGACAAAAAGCGGCTGATTGTCTGTACTCAACGAAGAAGCTCCCCGAATCACCATATTGACTGTCGAGCCTGCCGGCCCCGTTGAACTGATCGTGACTCCCGGAACTTTCCCCGCCATTCCAACCAAAAAATTATCATTGTTGACACGGTTGAGATCCTCGCCTTTAATCTTTCCGACGGCATAACCCAGGGAACGATCCTGACGTTTGATCCCTAGTGCCGTTACCACAACTTCATCAAGCACACTATCATTTCCTTTTAAGAACACCTGACGTACAGCAGTATTGTTATCGTCCAGTTTTACATTATGAAGCTCCTTTTTCTCATAGCCAACATGTGTAATCACCACATGATATTCACCTGCGGGCAACTTGATGGTTACCTCCCCTTTTGCATTGGACAAGCTCTTCTGTTCCGCCTGGAGCACATGCACCGACGCACCAGCTACAGGTTTGTTGTCCTCATCTAAAATCTGCAACTTCAGCGGATAAGAGGTTTGCTTGCTCGCATTTCGAACAAGGACAATCCCGCCCGCGACTTTCCTTGATTGAATGTCGGTACCTCTCAAAATATAGTTCAATACCTCATCGACACGCACATTGCGGAATACCTTTTCAGTTATTGCTATACGCTCCAGCTGGAGAATATTCCGATCATAACCAATTGCCTGACCTGTTTCCTGTGACAGCTGGAGCACAGCCTCAGCCGCATTACCATTACGAAGATGAATATTGATCAGATCGCTCGGTATCAGATGTACGCTATCCATTGACCCGGCACGACTATTTGTTCCCGAAATAGAAAGCACTGAACAGAGCGCGAGCTTTGCTGCCAGGCTGGTGAGCTTTGTTATTTTATACATATATTTGTACGAATGTTTTTTAACATGACTTATTAAGGTGCTCACTGGTCGATTTAGCGGTTTGCCAGATGAGCACTTTTCCTTTGTTAGATTTTCCGTCGTTTCCTGCTAATGCAGCTTATTTGTGTAAGATTATTTCATTTTTTTCCCTCCTAAATTTGATTTGATGAATAGTGCAGATCATAGTCAAGACCTGATCCAATGACTCAACCTGAGGAATCATCAGGGAGTAATTGAATTTATCCGTATCAAGGTTGTCTGCAATCAATACAACACCATAACGGTTGTAGATAATTTCTTTAAGCGCATTGAATCCCACATTGTTCAATAGCATTCCCCCCTGTGTCCATAGGTTTACGGTATTTGGATTCTGATCAAAAATTTCAAAATATTTTTTTGCCAGACTGTAACGTGCAGCTTTACCCCAAGTCAGGATACGTTGTTCCCCATTTTCTTCAGCGAACACCTTTACACGTCCGGTTTTAACTTCAACCGTAACTTGTCCGGAAGCCTGCGAACGATTGACATTAAAGGATGTCCCCAATACAGTGACTGAGACAGCTCCTGATGCTATCGTAAATGGATGCAGGGTATCACGCTTGACCTTGAAAAAAGCTTCGCCCCGATCTAAAAAAATGGCTCTACTTTTCCCATAGTTTATCTTATCATAACGAATCTGTGTATTTCCATTGAGAAAAACGGAAGTTCCGTCAGGAAGAAAAATCTCCCGCAATTCACCAGCTTTCGTCACTGTTTGCGTAAGCTGCATTTCAGCTAATATTTTCCTAGAAGGAAGAGCTTGTTGATGATTCCGCAAAAATAAAAGAGATGAGATACCGAGTAATAGAATTGCCGCAGCGGCAGACAACCAGCGAAACCGCTGGATCCGAACTGCGCTTTTTCTTTCAGCTCGTAGGGTTGGTACAAGCCGTTTAGACAGTTCGTCCTTTACCGCATGACGATGGGCTGCATCATGAAACGGATTAATATCTTCTTCTGTAATAGACTGATACCAACTATCCACCTGTTCACTTTCCCTTTCGGTCAATTTTCCCTGCAGGTAATCTTGTATTATACGTTTAAAGTTCTCGATATTCACTGTTATTATTTTTTATTCTAATACAGGTGAATACCCTCGAAGTACTTTAATTCAATGTGTTTTTTATATTAAATAATAATGAAGCAGACAACTACCGGCGAAGAGTAAAAAAATAGAATCACGATCAGCAAATCGTTGTGTCAATTCCTGACGCAGGATTCTTCTTGCACCCGACAAATAATTTTTGACAGTCTGTTCGGCGAGGTTTAACTCTTTGGCGATTTGCGTTATCGAATAGTTTTCATAGCGCATCAAATAAACCGATCGCATCAATTTAGGCAACCGTCCAATAGACTCTTCCACAATGACCTCCAACGCCTTGTACTTTGCCAGATTGTGATCATCTAAATTGGTAAATAGCTCCATTCGTTCGGCAGCCTGATCAAACACCTGTTTACGCACCCGCTCCGTCGCATAATAATTGAGTACTTTGTTTTTAACAGAAGTATAGAGATAAGATTTCAAGGAGCTATAATCGGTGTTAATGAGATGGCGTTTTTCCCAGATGTGTATAAAAACTTCCTGTACGAGATCTTTTGCGGAGGCTTCATCCCTAAGATGGCGAAAGACCGTTGTATACAGCTCCTCCCAATACAAATCAAAAAAATAGGTAAAAGCTTTGGGATCACCCGCTTTAAAACGTGATAAATAATGGTTATCTACATGGCCTTTGGTCGTTTTCACCTTACAAAGATAGTGGCGCAAGATTACGGGAATGTTAATTTTTCCGGAAGATTTCAAACACAAGCTTCCCATTTATATGAGATGGGAGCGATATTGTACAATAAGCCTTTATTTTTGTTAATAACCGTGTTAAGTACCTAAGCATTAAAAGACATTTTGTTGAAAACCTGCCCAGCATGAGGTGGGTAATTTTTCTGTGCTTGCTTACAAGAAATAGTCAATTCATCGCCCGATCCTTTCGAGGTATCGTGCAATCATAAAAATGTTAACAACACTGTTAATTTGCTCTATATAAATGCTATTTATGTTAATAACGTTTTTACTTCATCCTATTTTCAAGGACAAAAAAGTCTGTTTAAAAAAATTATCGCGGTTGCTAAGGGTAAAACGAAAGTTAGCTGTCATAAAAATAAAGCTTAATCAATATGAAACTAACATCAATCTTAATAATTGCAATGGCGACCCAGGCCACGCAATCACTTGCCCAGGTACAAGATTCGACGAAGACAAACCGACGGATGGTGACCGAGACTGTCAAAGGGACTGTACTGGACAAAAATACAAGACTACCACTGATCGGTGCCACCATTATCCTTTCCTCCGACGGTGATACAAAATCCGTTAGTACAGATCAGCAGGGAGTATTTAGGCTAATGCAGGTTCCTGTTGGACGTCAAGTATTACGGGTACGTATGGCGGGCTATAGACAGGAAGAACTGTCAGAACTGCTCATCACCTCCGGCCGTGAGAATATCCTTAATATTGAAATGGAACCACAGGCAAACACCTTAAACGAAGCTGTGGTTTATGCCAACACTGGAAAGCAACCATTAAATCAAATGGCGATGACCAGCGGGCGCTCTTTTTCTCCAGAGGAGACCAACCGTTATGCTGGAGCTTTTTTTGACCCGGCCAGAATGGCGCAAAGTTTTCCCGGTGTTGTTGCCGGTGGTGACGACAACGAGATCATTGTGCGTGGAAATTCGCCTAAAAGCTTACAATGGCGATTGGAAGGCATCGAAATTGTAAATCCCAACCACTTTGGAGCCGAAGGTGCCGCTGGTGGGGGGATAAGTATGCTTAATACGATGGTTTTAGGAAAATCTGATTTCTATACTGGTGGACTGGCTGCTGAATACAACAACGCCATATCAGGAGTATTTGACCTTAAATTTAGAAAGGGAAATACCGATAAACGCGAATATACATTCAATGTCGGTGTGTTGGGGGTAGGTGCAACTTTAGAGGGCCCTTTCAAAAAAGGAAGCGATGCCTCTTATTTGATCAGCTATCGTTACTCCTCATTGAGTCTATTGGAAAAAATAGGTGTAAAAGTCTCGGATACAGGTATTCCAAAGTACCAGGACCTCTCCTTTAATTTTGTTTTTCCGACCAAGAAGGCCGGAACATTTTCGCTCTTTGGAATCGGCGGCCTCGGAAAGATAAACGAAACTGCCAAACGCAATTTCCATGAATGGGAGGAACGGACAGATGCGCAGGACATGAACCTGGGATTTAACGCTGGAAGTGCCGGACTAAAACATCAGTATATCGCTAACGATAGATTGTATTTCAATAACATTATTTCAGCATCAATCAGCCGCAATTCCAATAAAACAGATACCCTGACACAGGACTACGTGGCAAGCCTATATCACAAAGATAAATTTACAAATACCGCAATACGGTATGCCGGTAGCCTGAATTACAGAGCAAACAGTAAAAACACGATCCGGGCGGGAATCAATGCCAGTCTGCTTCGCTATGATCTCTACGCCTTAACCTATGATACCGAACTTGCCGCATTAAAAGAACGGGTCAATGAAAAGGGAAATACCAGTACCTATGACGCTTTTGCACAGCTCAAAACAGAACTGTCCGATCGCCTGACACTAAATACGGGGGTACATGCCAACTATTTTGCCTTAAGTAAAAGCTGGACTGCAGAACCTAGACTGGGCTTAAACTGGAAAGTCGCGGCAGATCAGACGATATCCTTTGGCACAGGACTCTACAATCGTTTAGAACCACTCAGTTATTACTTTGCCAAGAGCGGAGGAACCGGACAAAATACAACAGACAATACAGCGCTATCCCCTACCAAGTCCGCGCAGGCTGTTATGGGCTATGAAAAAAATCTAAGCCGCACGCTGAGATTTAAAACCGAAGTCTATTACCAACATTTATACAATGTACCTGTCTCCTCAGATCCAGACATGAACTTCTCCCTGCTCAACGTATCGGATATTTCGGCAATCGGAACGTCGACCTATCGTCAATTGGTCAATAAAGGTACAGGCAGAAACTATGGCGTTGAACTAACAGTTGAAAAATCACTCAGCAAGGGCTATTATTTTATGGCCACCACTTCGGTATTTGATTCCAAATTCAAAGCACTCAATGGCAAAGAATACAATACAACATTCAATACACGCTATGTCGGCAATCTATTATTGGGAAAAGAATGGACAGTGGGAAAAAATAAAAATAACCTATTCGGGATGAACGCCAAACTGATCTACGCCGGCGGAAGAAAATACTCTCCGGTGCTGGAAGATGAATCCTTACGTTTAGATGAGGAAATCATCGATCAAAGCCGGATTAACACCCTAACTGCCGATCCTTATATCCGACTTGACTTTTCATCAAGCTACCGCATCAACCGCAAGAAAGTGAGCCACCTCATCATCCTGGACATTCAAAATATCCTTAATAGAGAGAATACGGTCGGTATGCATTACAATTTTAGCAAACGTATCATTGAGCCACAAAAATGGACCGGGATCATCCCAACGATTAACTATAGAATAGAATTCTAATAGACCAGCGACGTGAATAGCAAACTACGGTCAAATAAATGAAGAAGGTCCAGGTTCCTTACAGATCCTGGACCTTCCTTTTTAATATTCACGACAATTACGAAAGGGGTAAGACTTTACTTATTTACCGATCGTGATTATTTTTGACGCCGTACTACCCGCGTACTCAGCTTGCGGCAGAGCTATCTCGACGATTTGATTTACTTTTGCACTTTTATTGATGAGATGAACATGTATGGCTTTTTCCTGTTGTAAGGGATCTGCCACATCCAGCTTGAATACGCTATCTCCCTTTGTAATTTGCAGAATGACCGGTTTATCCACCTGAATAGACCAAGCCCCAATTTGACAGGTACCTGACTGATGGAACACTGCCTGAATAGCAGCCAGCCCCTGATGTTCTACGGCTTGAATAGCAGGTGTATTGTGCCAGATTTTTAGCTGCTGCATAGCCCTCTTATCTATCTGATCTACACCAGGTACAACAATATAAGCATAACTTCCATTTACAGGTTTCGCTGCTTGCTCAACCCATAATTTAAATACCTTACCACGGACAGCATCTTTTGATCGGGAACGATTGATGCGGTACCAGGAGCCCGATTGTTCTTTTGCCGTCAGAGCGACTTTCATTGCTTCCGGGAAATAATAGCCGACCCGATTATGCAGTACATATTCACCACCTTTTACATTTCTGATCAGAGAATCCCTTGTCGAGATCTCTTTTCCATTCCATACGACCGGGCCATTCAACCAAGTTTGATTCAGTGTTGTTACGACCGGTTCCACCGCAGCACATGTAATTCCACTTCCTAAGCAAACGATCTCCCTGTCGAAAAAGAACCATGCCTTCTGTGCACTCACACCATCATATTGAACAGACATCGCCGATGCACCGATCGTACCGTTGCTGACACCACCGGCAAAAGCATTGGTCGCCAGAACCCCCCACTGTTCTTTCAGTTCCTGATCATCCGGATAATCCCGTGTTGTCGTACCCGGAATTTTATCCCATTCCCATACCGGCATGATATTATAGTATTCCGGTCCAAAAACCTGAATATTGGTTACACCATCCGTCATATTTTTTCCAAGCATATTTTCCCCATTTCCCGATTCCGATTTGTTGGTTCGCTTACTTGCCAGGCGTACGTTGAAATGATACTGCTTTCTGAGATGAGTGGTATAATCCCCTTTCCAATAATGCCGGTGAGTAAATTCAGCATCAAAAGCCTGAAGGCTATCTAATTTTGCCATTCCTTTCTTCCAAACAGCATTGTTGGCCGGATCGATCAATTGCATCTGCTGCAATAGGCCGACCTCCTGATCCTTGCGCAATATATCTGGTCGCGATATCCCGCGTCCATGCACATTAAAATCAATATAACGTGCGCGTATGATCGGCAGGTAGGTTTCCAAAAGAAATTTTTCGAAGAGGTCCAATTTCTCCTTATTAACCGCATAAGGTGTCTCACGGACATAGGCCATGACTTTGGAAATACCCTTTAAAAATTCTTCACCATAGCCCGCAATATACAGTTGTGGGCCATGTTGCAAGTAAGAGAAATCATATTGTAAGCCTTCTTCGCCATCCACTAACTGGATGGGAAGGAGCAATTGCTCCATTGCTGCAGCCAATAGATTCTCATCTTCCAGGATCAGTGCCCGGTAAAAGTAATGCATGGCAATATCACTTTTGTTGGCACCTGTTTTTTTATAAGGATCTCCCCGCTCCATGAGTTTCACCAGCTGCATTTCCAAGGTAGGTGGAATTTTCTCCTGACCAAATTTCATCAGGATCAGACAGACACCTATTGCTTTGGGAGAGGCAATTTCATTGTGCCACCAGTTCGTTGATTCAAAGCGATTATTTGCCCAATACTGCGCTGCCTGTACAATCTTGTCATAAAGCGACTTTTGCTGATAAAATTTACTTTTGGGAGATACATAAGCTACGATCAAAGCTTTCAGGCGGTCTAAGTGTTCTCCCGGAGGCCAGAGTGAAATTGATTTACTTGTGTAATCTATATCAGACCAAGTACCAGCTTCAGTCAATTGACTCCTCCAAATTGTGGCTTTATCACTGGGCGCGGCCGAACTTTGCAATTCGTCGTCGTACACATGTTTTTTGATGCGGTCAAATGTATGGCTGTCCTGGGCTTTAGCCATGACAGCTCCAAATGCGAGTAAAAGTATAAGTATGATTTTCATTCGTTTTTTATTGGTCAATATGCGGAGTATGAACATCTTTTTCGCCAAAGCAGCCAAAATCATCATATCCACCATCGTCGCTCAGGATCACAATAACATTGGGTCGCTGTTGTGCATAGACAGGAATCTCGATTAGAGAAAGTATACTCAACACCGCAAGTATACGAAAGCACATTTTTCCGATAGACCATAGCATTAGATTTATAGCTAAATGTAACCTTAAATGTATTGTATTTTTGTAAAAAAATCGAAAACGATTTCGTTAATTCATTTTTTTTTAGTCCTTTATATAAGTAAATCTAATGTGAAGCTGATGGAAATAAACGACAGAAATCAACTTGTGATTATTGCTAAAGTTCTGGTCGGAAATCTTCAGGAGCAGGCTTTGTCCGAGTCCCTGACAAGCCTACGCGAAAGTACTCCGGAGCACTTCTTGCCAAACCTTTTTCGGTTTGCGGAAAAATGGTCAAAAGCGTCTTTTCCGATCCCGATAGCGGAGCTCTGGGCAGACTTTACCAAACTCATTTCCCTTCATCCCGAATGGGGTTTTGTTGTTATCGAAGGGGCTCATATTGCAGATATTGCGAGTTTTTACACCGAAATCAATAAGGTCTATATGGCCGGTGAGAATTGGAAAATTGGCAGTTTGGACGGTTTCGACGACCTGCTTTACGGGGGATTTGGGAAATTGCAGGACGCAAAAAAGCATACGATCATTTGGCGGGATATCGCTCACAGTCGGGCTGCATTAGGTGTGACCACCACGCTCGCCTATTACCAGGAGAAACTTGCAGCCAATTCACCATTCAATCATACCTATTTCCAACAAAAGCTAGCCGATTTACAAGCTGGAAAAGGACAGACTTATTTCGATATCGTAGCGGAAATAATACAATCGCATCCAAAGATTGACTGGATTTACTAAAGGATTTAAAGAATTCAAATTGGTATCTTTATCGAACCTAAACAGAATACCATGAAACATATAGTAAAGATATTTTTTTTGTTGACGATGCTATTTCAGCATGTTGCTTATGCGGACAGTCCACTTAAAGTCGCTGTTGCGGGACTCAATCACGACCATGTATACCTCCTTTTGAACCTATACAAAGAGAAGAAGGTCGATATTATTGGAATAGCCGAGCCTAACAGTGTCCTAGCCGGCAAAATTCTGGCACAATACCATCTTCCGAAGTCCGTTTTTTACCCAGATCTAAGTTCCTTGCTCAAAAAAGTAAAGCCCGATGTCGTTCTTGCTTACAACCCCACCAATGAGCATATCAATGTAGCGGAAATCTGCCTACCGCTCAAAATACCCGTCATGGTAGAGAAACCGATGGCAACCACATTGGCTGATGCCAAACGCATAGCAACTTTATCTAGGGAAAACAAAACGGCTTTTTTGGTCAATTATGAAACGACCTGGTACAAGAGCAACCAACAGCTCAAGCAATTGATTGATCAAAATGCAGTGGGTCGAGTGACACGGATGATTGTAAAAGATGGACATGAAGGGCCCAAAGAGATCGGCTGTAGCAGCTATTTTCTCGATTGGCTAACAGATCCACAGAAAAATGGCGGTGGTGCATTAATGGATTTCGGCTGTTATGGGGCCAATCTCATGACCTGGATCAAGAATGGTGAACGTCCTATTTCTGTCAGTGCCATTACGCATCAACTGAAGCCCGAAGTTTATCCAAAAGTCGAAGATGATGCCACGATTATCTTAAATTACCGCGATGGCAGTACAGGTATTATCCAGGCCTCTTGGGCATGGCCATATAGTGTCAAGGATCTACAAGTTTTCGGAACAAAGGCTCAGCTCTATGCAAAAAATGATAAAAAGCTATTGAAATATGTACAGCATAATGGGGAGCCGACCGTTATTCAAACAGATCAGCACTATTTCGAAAATCACATCCAGTATCTGGAACATGTATTAAGAGGAAATCAGCTGCCTGAAGGCGATTTAGGTTCCATCAGCAACAATGTGACGGTTGTTGAGATATTGGAGGCAGCCAAGCGTTCCGCAAAGGAAGGAAAGTCAATTTTATTAAATTGATCTTAGCACAAAAAAAGGTATATGGACATCATCCATATACCTTTTTCCAATATATCTCAAACGATCCATCAGGGATTCAATGGCTCATCTGGATCTATCATCAACGTTTCTTCCTTTGCCCGAAATTCGATAACATCCGAAATTCGGGCAAAGGAACATAGCCCAATTCCCGTATACCCTGATAGATTAATAGCCAGGATTTTGATACATACGCTGTGGATCCAATTTATATTCATCAAAAGGAATTGGATAGTACCTATCCTTTGTGGAAATATTGGAGATTTTAGCATTCCCATAATCCGCCTGGTTTTTAGTTTTAAAGTACGTCACCAATTCCTGCGGATTATAGTTCCGGATTAAGTCAAACCAACGATGATTTTCGAAAGCCAGTTCCACACGGCGTTCATGTAAAATCGCTTCTTTTAATGTTGGGTATTTTGTGCGATAGTCATTGTTTAACATTGAGGCTGCATAAGAAGGTAGCCCTGCGCGTTCACGCACCTGATCCAGCAACGCAATAGCTTCAGCTTCTTTACCTAAACGGTATTTGGTCTCCGCCAATAATAACATGACGTCGGCGTAGCGGATCAAGATCCAGTCGTTTCCACCCCAGCCGTTGATTCCAGCCTCTGCACTATTGTCCCTAAATTTAGTCACAAACCAGTCATTTACTTTCGCATCCGGTGCAAATTTGACCGAAAAATCTTTCCGGATATCATTTTGTTCATAATCCTTGATCAGATCTAATTTTACAACTTCTCCCGCTCCTGTTGAAGTAAATCGCGAATTAATAGACTCTCCTCTCGCCTGATAGTTACGGGCGATGCTTGAACTATAATTTTGATCACCCTGTAGGTATTGAATCTGAAAAACTAATTCTTTGCATGCCATCTTTTGTTTCACATCAAAAACCTGTGTATAAGGAATTTCTTTCAATTTGTCAAAAGTTCGCATTTGATAAGACGCATTGAGATATTGTTCCGCTTTTGTAAGATTTTCTACAGCCCCTGTAGTTTGTGTAGCTCCTAAAGTCAAATATACCTGTCCTAGAATAGCATTCACCGCTGCTTTTGATGTACGCCCTACGGCATACTCATGCTGAGTATTGGGCAAATCACTTGTTAAGGCTTCGGTAAGATCCTTAATAATCTGTTCATAAATAGCCGATTCCTTCTGACGAAACGCCAGTTCATTTGCCTGTTCCTTGCTGATTACCTGGACAGTTGCCATGGGAATATCACCGAATTTACGCACCATATGGAACAGCAATAAAGCACGGACAAATTTTGTTTCGGCCATGTAACGTTGTTTTAGTGCCTCACTTGAAAAAGAGACTTCGTCAATATGAGTTAAAATAACATTACAACGACTAATCCCAGCGTACATTGCAGCCCAGTGTGTTTTCAGATAGGTGTTGCTCGGCAATAATGAAAAGTCATTGAACTGGAATGGTTCTCCGGCATTGGACTGGTTATCGTTTCGTCCGGTATTATCCGAGCGTTCTTCATTGTAGAGGGTACTACCTTCACCAATTGTGTTACCTGAACGTAACGTTTGATAAAGACCATTAACAGCTAACAATACATCGTTTTCAGATTTAAAGTAATCATCAATCTGTACTGCATTAGGATCTTTCTGGTTTAGAAAATCTTTGCTGCATGAAGACAGCGTAAACAACATAAACGGTAATAAATATCTTTTTTTCATTGAAATATTTTTTTATTAGTGTGGCCATTCGATATGTTGTAACAAATCATAATGGCCTTATGAACATGAATATTAGAAAGTTACTTTTACACCTAGGTTATAGGATCTGACCAATGGATAAAGACCATAATCCACACCCGGTGTCAAATTACCACGTTGGTTGTAATCTGGTTCAGGATTATAACCTTTGTATTTGGAGATCGTAAAAGGGTTGTCCACTGTTGCATACACCCGTATTCCGGATAAACTCAATTTTTCAGCGATGTTTTTTGGCATATTATAGCCCAGAGCAATATTGGTCATACGTAAAAACGAACCATCCTGCAGGTAGAAATCTGACAGACGCGTACTGTTACTTTGCGTGCCACCCCGGGAAGCACGGTACACCTTACCATTACCTGGGTTTTGTGCTGATCGGTAGCGTTGTGCGACATCGGCATACTGATTGCCGGAGCCTTCCATATTGTAGAGGTAATAATCATAGCCATCCAGCACTTTATTCCCTTGGGAACCATTAAATGATGCGCGTAGATCGAATGCCTTATAGCGTGCGTTGACGGCAAAGCCATAGGTAAAATTAGGATGCGGATTGCCGATCACCCGTTTATCAGCGTCATTGACGATGCCATTGCCGTCCACATCTTCGAAGTAAAGATCTCCGGGTTGTAGAGGTGTTGTTGAAGCCGCAGAAGGCGCGACAGTTTTGTAATTATCTTCTGTTGCTACGCCAAGCACTTTAAAGCCATAGAACATACCAATAGGACTGCCTTCCTGCGTAATATGGGTCAAGTAAGAGCGCTCAGCACCATTAGTTAAGATCGTCGATGATCCCCCCAAATCTAACACCTTATTACGGTTTACATTGATATTTCCGCTAAAGCCAAGTTCAAAGTCATTCTTACGAATTAGCGTTGCGTCGACCTGTAGATCAAAACCTTTATTTTGTACCTGAGAATTTGGCAAGTTTGTCAATATTGTCGTTGAACCAGATACCGCGGAAATTGGTTGATCGAATAATAAATTAAAGGAACGGCTCAAATAAAAATTAGCCATAATGTTTAAGCGGCCTTTCAGTAGTCCAAGATCAAGCCCCGCATTGTATTGCGAGGTTGTTTCCCAGCTTAGATTGGGATCAAATACGTCACCTGCGGTATAACCAGTTTTTACATCATTCCCGATAATAACACCTGCTGGCGAGTTAAATACCGAGACGGAACGATACTCTTTGATATTGTTATTACCGCTACGTCCCCAGCTCGCCCGCAACTTTAACGTCGACTGCTGTCCTAGCCAATCGGTATAGAAATCTTCTTTGGAAATTGTCCAGCCTCCAGAAACAGAGGGAAAGGTTGCCCATTTATTATTTGGGCCGAAACGTGAAGAGCCATCAGTCCGGATCGAAGCTGAAAGGAAATATTTAGAATCAAAATTATAGTTTACCCTGCTGAAATACGATTGAAGGGTGGTTATACGTTTAAAAGTATCATCTTTCAACAATTGGAAATTGGATGGGTTAGCCCCTTTATCCGTAATTTCGCCTATAGCATCATTACTAAAGCCGTTGGCTCTGACTCCTTGATAGTCATAATCAGTGCGCTGTGCAGAATATCCTAAGAGCGCTGAGATCTGATGTTTCCCGCCAAAAGTCTTATTGTAATTCAACGTTGTTTCCAACAACTTATCCAGTTCATTTTTTGTTTTGGCGTCTGCGTAAGCTGCAGTAATGGCCTCAGGCGAATAAGGCCTTTTATCACCGTTTGAAATACTTGTTGGGCGGTAATAATCGTACTTTTCATCGTAGGTAGATAAACCACCATTTACTTTTAAGTTCAGTCCATCAATAATTTTAAAATCGGCGAAGGCATTGTAAAGTCCCCTTTTTCCACGGCGGTTATTTTTGATCTTGGTCACGTACGCCAAAGGATTTTCAGGGTTTTGTATACCAAAACTACCAGCGGATAACTCGCCCATTAAGAATTGTGCATAGGTACCATCCTCGTTATAGACAGGCAATGTTGGAAGATAGATAAGGGCCGCCATAGATGGGCTACGGTCGTACCTTCCCGTGGTCACTTCATTGTTATCGTTGTAGGTGAAGGATACATTGGCGCCCACCGTCAATCTTTCGTTAACTTTGCTATCTATATTGGCGCGGAAGTTAAATGTCTTTTGATCCGTCCCCAACATAATACCTTGCTGATTCTGATACGAACCACTTAAAAAATATCTGTTTTTTTCATTGCCACCGTAGGTTGACAAGTTATGCCGTTGAAAAGGGGCATTACGGTATAACGCGTCCTGCCAATCGGTGTCGTATTTTGATTTTTTTGCTGTACCTGTTGGGAAATCATAATATTCTTCTGGAATACTTACCGAACCTGCATTTCCCACATTCGCTACACGTGTTTTGTTATCATCAAAACGCTTGCTATCGGTCCATGCAATTCCTTTTGCTGCCAAAAGATCTTTATAAGAATTATTACGTCCATCGATCAGCAGATCAATAAACTGTTCGGCATTTAATAAATCAATTTTTTTTGAAAGCTGACCAAAGCCACCCAGTACTTCATAATCCACATTGTTTTTACTTTCTTTACCGCGCTTTGTCGTAATCAGTACCACACCGCCTGCTGCACGGGATCCATAGATAGCAGCAGATGCCGCATCTTTAAGGATATCTATGGATTCAATATCATTGGGATTGATATTTAAATTGTTTCCAGATGGGTAACCATCAATAACGTACAATGGATCCGAACCGGCGTTGATCGATCCCATACCGCGGACACGCATTTTGGTCCCGTCATAAGGGGCACCACTTGTTTGCATCACCTGTACCCCGGCTACTTTACCAACTAAAGCTTGTGATAGTTTTGGCGCACTTAGGTTTAATTCTTCGGCCTTCACACTTGCAATGGCACCAGTAACATCGGATTTTCGTATTTTCTGATAACCGATAGAAATCGTTACTTCTTCAAGCGTGTTTTCATTGGTCTGTAGGACAAAGATCTGCCCATTGGATTGCGTTATAGGCTGGATAAGGTTACTAAATCCTACATAGGAGATACTAAGTCTATCACTGATCTCCGCATCGATCTGAAAATTTCCATTTTCATCGGATTGAACAGATTTTTTACTTTTCAGATTTTGGATCGTTGCCCCCGAAACGGCATTACCCTGCGCATCGACCACACGGCCTCTAACGGGATTTTGTACCTGCCTGAACTGGACTTCGGTTAGTGAAAGAGGTTTAGCTTGAACAGCGGATGAGCTTGCTGCAATAGCACATAATAACCAAAAGACATTGTTGGTTTTAATTTTCATAAGTAGTGCATTTGATTTATGGGTACAAGATTACAAATGCAATATGAAGATAGCATCAATAAAAGGTTAATAGTTCTTAACTAAACCGAGTTAGCAAGCAATAGAACTTTAACAAAAGGATAACATTAATTAGCGCTTCCTTTTCGCAAAAAAAGGGCACGAAGCGACAGCAGTACTATAAGGTACACAACGACGGCGAAGAGGATATTGCCGAACAGTTTGAGTGGTTCAAAATCTTCAAAGCCCATATATTCATCGCGTTCGACATTGTAGCCTGCGCCACTTGAATAGAATTCCCAAGGAAATCCGATTACCAGTTTACCATCTACAGGCAGTTGATTCTGATAAGAGAGCGCTGTCAAAACAGCAAAAACAGCTATCGTACCAGCTATTCCTTTTAGAAGGGCTGGTACGATGGCTGTCTTATGTCCGGGAATCATTATATTCATTGGGATAAATATAATGATAGTTTTTTTCTCAACGCCAGCCATTTAATAAATACTATTTGCGACTAGCTTGTTGAGAATCCGTTAAGAAAAAAGAATAACGATTTTCTATATTTCTAACAACGAGTTTGTTCTGTTGGATGAAGCTATACAAGACATTTTTAAGGTGTCGTGGGAAAATTTGTAAATGAACAAGACCGGTAGGTTCGACCTGACGAAACATTTGCAACGCTGTAGCACCATTTTCAAAGTATTCACCCTCCAATAATGCTTCCAGTTTTTGCCGGATATGGAGCATAGCGTCCGATTCAAGTTGAAGATCTTTCTCGGATTTCCATTCTTCAAATTGTAAGTCTGGCGCAGGAGGTTTTTTTTTACCCGTTTCAAAAGTCCAAGGTACCTCAATCGAATAACTCCATTTCACTTCATCCTCCTCAATTTTAAGACGTACCAGACGCTCCTCGGATACTTCATATTCTTCTCTATGGAATTCCATAGTTTCGATCCGCGAACTAGCATATATTCCATCCAATAAAATAGATTCTTGCGTTAAAAACTTTCGGACTTGAAACATTTTCTCAAAATCCAGATAGGCATGATCAGGCTTGCCCAGTAAGAATGAAAGCTCCTCGGGCCGCCATTCTTTTTCTATCCGCCGCTTGAAATACGTATACCATAGCTGAAAATCATGTGAATACATCATTCCAGCATAGGAAGTTTTGGTTGTAGATCCGGTATTCATAAGTTAAGTTTATAATTGGTTACTCGAATAATTTCAGTAGTTCTTCTTTACTAATAGATTTCATCAGATTGGCTTCGTCCAAGATTACACCCTCAGCCATTCTTTTTTTACTGTCCTGAAGTTCTAGGATTCGCTCTTCGACAGAGTCTCGACAAACAATCTTATAGGCCATCACATGCTTATCTTGTCCAATGCGATAGCAACGGTCGATCGCTTGGGCTTCAGCGGCTGGATTCCACCAAGGATCCAAAATATACACATAGTCCGCAGCTGTCAGATTCAGGCCGGTTCCTCCGGCCTTTAGACTGATTAGAAAAACACGACACATATCGTCATTTTGGAATCTTTTGACCGCAGCTTGCCGTTGTTCCTGATTCATTCTACCATCAAGATAGGTATATCCTATATCGTGCTTTTCGATCCGTTGAGCTACAAGCTTGAGCATAGACGTGTAGGATGAAAAAAGAAGAATCTTATGATTTGGCGCTACTTCTTCCATCATTTCGTCTATAAAATCCATCTTGACAGATTCGTTAACAAAATTACCCTCTTTCATCAATACAGGCGAATTACACAACTGCCGTAGTTTCTGTAGGGCCTCTATGGCTAAGAATTTGGATTTTGCAGACTCTTCACGGTTTAAATTCTCTTCAATCTCATCTCGATATTTTTTACGATAGTTATCATAGATTCTCCGTTGTCCATCTTGCATATCCAAATACAGAATAGTCTCCGTTTTATCTGGCAAGTCTATTGCGACTTGTTTTTTGGTTCGCCTCAGAATAAATGGAGCAATCATCTTTTGCAAATTCGTGAGTGGCGTATCGACCTCCTCCCCATCTCCCATAGACTTAAACATTTTATTAAAATTTCTGTAATTCCCAAAAAAGCCAGGATTAACCATAGTCATTTGTGCA
Source organism: Sphingobacterium puteale (assembly GCF_003627955.1). Classification (GTDB taxonomy): domain Bacteria; phylum Bacteroidota; class Bacteroidia; order Sphingobacteriales; family Sphingobacteriaceae; genus Sphingobacterium; species Sphingobacterium puteale. The sequence continues at coordinate 120,812 of NZ_RBWS01000013.1, forward strand.
TAAATATCTTGAATGCCGTTTTCAATTGGCGTACCGGTCATTGCTATTCGAAACGAGGCTATAATTGTAAACAAGCTTTCGAATCGTTTAGAATTCCTATTCTTTATCATTTGAGACTCATCCAAAATCATATAGCTGAATGATTTAGATTGAAGAAAGGAAAGGTCGGCCATCGCTGTCCCATAGGTTGTCAGCACAAATGATGCTTTTGCTAACGTCTCTTGGCCTTTTCTTTTTATACCATGATAGATATAATAATTTCTTTCCGGAACGAATTTTTCAATTTCATTTTGCCAATTGAATAACAATGAATTAGGAACAATAATAAGAGAAGGGTTTGCATCAGGATTATTTTGGTAATAATATTCCAATAAAGTAATTACTTGCAATGTTTTTCCAAGTCCCATATCATCCGCCAGAATACCACCCCATTGAAATTCTTGTAGAAATCCCATCCAACTAAAACCAATCCTCTGATAGGGACGCAACGTTGCTTTGACCGTATCCGGAACATCTAATAAAGGAATTTCAGTCATATTGGCTAGTTTATCCCTTCTTTCTCTTGTGCTATCATTAATAATCCTAGGATCTATCTTTTCTAATTGCGTTTGAAAAGAGATCAATTGCGCTGAGGTTAAAATGATGTAAGGATCTTCTATGCGCGCCTGCCCGAATAGAGGTAAAAAAAGTGATTTCAACGAGTCGCTTATATAGATATAATCCTCAGTATCGATCTTGAACCAATTTTTCTTTTCAAATAGATAATTTTCAAATAGACTAGGTTCCAATAGTAGTTTACCCAGCTTAAATTTTATATTGATATATAACAAATTTGATTGAGACTTTAGTTCCACTACATCCCATTTCAAGGAGAAAGGATAGTAATAAGATCCTTTAACAAGCCCTATAAGTTTAAGCTTTATCTGATGATCTTGGCATGTCTTGCGCAGATTTTTTAGCCAATTTGTTCGAGCAATTAGAGATGTTCGCAATTCCCAAGTATGCGGGGAAGTTTGCTCCGCAAAAGATTCATGTTGATTTTTGACAAAATCGCTAAAGGCTAGCTCATCGTTAACGTCTCGTACTTGAACCTGAATTTCATTATCAACATAAGTTAAAACAGTTGAACTGGGCATCTCAACAATGGGTAGGCTAACTGTTCCAAAATCTATGGATGCTTTTAATAGCAACGCATCATCTTGAAGCGACACCTCCAATACTTTCGTCTCCTCAATTCTCTTTTTAGTTGCTGCATGATCTTGAAGCGTTTCATTTTTATACACTATCGGAAAGTGTTGAGCTATTAGATGCAATATTTCTTCATAAAATTTAGCGATATCTTGTCGCAATACAAAAATTTTGAATGCGGAATGCCTGAATTGATTTAGAAGTTTCCCGACTTGTATATCGTCAATAAAAAGTACATACTTGGAACTTAATTCGACAAAGAAACTATGCACATCACTTAAAAACTTAATTTTCTTTATCAAATTACCTTTATAATAGCCCAGCACCTTCATCAATAAACCTTTTTGATTCTCTACCACTTGAATCTTAAGCTTAAAGTCGCCATTAGCTATTTTCAATTTATGGGATTGATTGTAAGCAGAGCTATATCGGAATTGGTAGTGTCTTAGGCCAAAATTATTCGTATGGGAGTAGAAAAAAATCACTTCATTTTGAGACAATTGATTTGAAATAAGATCTCTCCATAAATCCATTATTCGATGATCCCTCTCATTCCGTTCAACGACTGAAAGTTCATTTGGTCTGATAACGTTAAATGCAGAGGCTCCCAGCTGCATCATTTTTTTTGCTACAGCATCAAGCATCATCTCATGGCTGGTAAGATATTCAGGATGCGGCATGTCATCTTTTAACAAATAGCTTTCTTTGAAAACATTTTTTTTCCTTTCTCCACTTAAAAATGGGAGTAAAAAAGGTAATTGATCAATCGTATTATTTATCGGAATTGCCACGATAAATTTGCCCTCTGACTTCGATATTGAAGGTTCACTTGCATAAACTCTATTGCTAGCTACATGGCATAATTCTGATGGGTTATGAAAACCGTAGATACTCCCACAATCTGCTGTTGCGTTGATTTTAACTTTCGGTATTCTCTTATGTTCATCTTTAAGAGATAAACCAAATAATTCACGTTGGTCAGGATGGACTAAAAACCATTTTGGATCGTATAAATGAAAAAAATAATGTTTATTCCCACTTAACTTTTCACGCAATAAACCATAGACATGTTCACATAATTTCGTGTTCATTCTCCCACACGAACAATTTGCTTTCAAATGATCGGCGGTTAACGTGATCAGGACACGAATATTTTCCTTACACAAACTCTCAAACGCATATTTATTATTAAAAACACTCTCTTCCAGAATTATTTTAAAATTCGAAGTTAATCTTGCCGGTTTTTCGTTAAAAAATCCTTTCAGATAAACGATAGACAGGGATTTTTCTTGCTTATTTTGCCATGGTATCGTTACATCTATTTCATTTTTCATTGGTTTATGTTTAGTTATAATGGTTTAATTTTATAAGTCTACCATGCTTAGATGAGGGTCTAGCCTTTCATAGCGGGCTTCAATTTATTTTTATACCCGATTTCACTTCCATATACCTTAAACTCTGCTCACATAGGTCAGCAAAAAAGGCTATAATTCGACTAGCATAGGATTTAAAGTAATCCATATCCAGCCGGTCCAATTCGATAGGCAGCTCATATATCCGCCCTTTCATATCCTTTAATAACTCCTGGTACAACAGCGCTTCGGAAGGTTCATTTGAGGTGAAAAAATCGCTTACTTTTTTATCACAGATACAGCTCCATTCGACCAACTCCTCCAACATAGCATTCATTGGTGTGTAACCGATCCGCAGGTAGAGGTAGCTATGTATTCCGATCAAGACCAACTGATTTAATAACAGCACCGCTAATTGCTTGCTGGAAAGAATACCATCAGAAAATATGGCCACCAGATCCTCCATCAGCTTTGCATTACGTGTCCAAGCATTGGTTGTTTTCAACAGCGTTTCGGGCCAATTTACAGGAGTTAGCGAATAGGTCGGCTTATAGCCCGGATTGCGGTAAAGGACAACAGAGTCGTTCCAGATCGTTTGTGAAAAGCGACTTCCCATATTTAATTTCGCTGCGATAAAGCTGCTGCTTAAAAATGAAATAACTGCTGTCGCCCGACCAAAAGAAACTTTATGGAAGTAACATTGTCCAATCCGTTTTTTTATAACAACCAAGTAAATGCTGACATTTCCGACATCTTTTGGAGGATAGTCGAATAACCCTTTTCCATGGGTTTTACTCACATAATAATTGAGCAACATCACCTGTTCAGCCTGGTTGTCCTGACGGATCTGATGGAGGAGCCGCTGTATATCAGACTGATACTGTTCAGGCCAGGGGAATGCATGAAAAGTAGACGTTGCGACAAGCGTTTCCTGTTGTGCTATTTTAAATTTTTCTTCTTTCGCCAGTTTAGCCTTTGCAAGATCAGCTTGGACGGCCGCTTCAGTCGCCATATTTTTTTCGTACACGGCCTGCAATTCCTCCATAAAGTAACGGTAGAGTTTTTCTATTGCTGTTTGCATAACCACACAATGATCGTATAACTGTGAGGCTGTTATAGCGGAAATCTCCAGATCTTTATTCTGATTGACAGCATTAAAGGAAGTATCCAATAAGCGGAAGCGCTCTTTCTCTTCATCGCCTTCACCTATAAAGACTTTTTTAAACATCGAGAAATGTGTGTCAAGGCTTCTTATTCTACTGTCCAGACTGTGTACATTAGTTCCTTTCGCTTCCACCATCACTTGCAGCAATTTTAAATGGCTTTCCAGACTTTGATGAACCATAAATAATGCACGGAGATAGTTTGCCGTATCAGCAAATGTCTGTGCCGCCTGCAAAAATTCCGCAGAAGCGGCCTGCACCTTTTGATAATGCTTATCGGAGAGATCCAGTATTCCCCTTATCTCTTTCGGTTTACTGATTGCAGTAATGTTCTCACCGGAACTAAAAATCTCGTGCTTGGGTAAAGCCGCATAACAATAGAATAAACTTCCCATCTTGATCTTATTTTTCAGTTCAGGCGTAAAAATCAATTCAAATGAAATGCATTCTTGATCCAACAGACATAATTCCACAATAGGTTTTAATATCTTGTGCGAAAGTCCGCTCACAGGTTTAAGTGTCAAAACTAAGTGCTGGTATTCTTGATCCAAAAACTGATATTTAACGAGATAAACCCGGTCGAGATCCATGCGCTGAGATAAACGATCGATAATCAATTGGTTATTAATTTCCATAATAATGACTTAATGAGTATAAAAACTTACAACATATAGCCTATTGAACAACATATAGTTAAAACCTATTATTGTAAAAAAACAATAGCTATATTGGAAAAAAAACAGAAGTGACTACCAAGGTGATTAAATAGAAAATCAACAGGTAAAATGCATTTGCGTTTGCACCTTGGTTTATTTTAGGAAAGGTCGGCAATCAACATAAAAAATCGTATCGAAATTTCTAATGCACTTGTGAAATATAGCTATCTGTTTGCCGACAAAGAGACAGATAAATATTGGTGCTACAGGTTATTCCAAAACACCATTACGATACAATAATATAGTTTATATATACAAATATATGAATTAAAAATATAATACCAATTATTTTTAGAGAATATTATTTTATTTCGAATCACAGGCGCCTAAGCGTCCGTGGGGTACTAAAAGTCTCCGGTACGCTATGCACATGGTACAGCAAGGTTTTCGTATTGATATGTATCTAGCTTGAACTACCTGATCAATACTTAATCGATACTACAACTATACTGCAAACACGTTTTATCCAGCCGGGGAGATCACCAATCCCGCTTGTTTAAATCGTAAAAATATTTACTAACTTATGCTTAGGTTAATCATGGGTAGCGCAGGAGAAAATTAAAGAACGGAAAGTTTACAGTATACGGTAAACGAATCATAAATAGCCATAAGCGAATCGTAAACCGTTATTCCATGTATTGCAAACGCATCGTATTTTAAGGTAAATTAAGGAGGGATAGGTATGCCAAAGCCAAAACAATACGCTGGATAGCACGTCATCATGGAGCAAATCATAACAAGGAAGTATGAAATATATTTTTAAGATGGGAATGATCAGTGCCTGCATCGGCTTATTATTTTCCTGCAAAAAGCAGGTGAGTCCGTTGTCCGAAGATTACTATAAAAAAGGAGAAACGATTTACTTTATTCCGGGCGGCAATGGTTTTGAGCGCAGTTCGAGAAAGATGGAGGCCGATATCAGCAGTTTTTCTGTCATTAAAAATGTCTATGCGCGCGACAAAAATACGATCTATTTTATGGGTTGCCCGCAACAGCTCGTAGACGCAAAGACCTTTAAACTCAAAGAAAATATACCGGTGGATCAACATCATGTCTTTCATTTCACGGGCTCTCCATCAGCAACAGGCGCATGTAGCAAACAACAGCTTACCGTCGTGAAGGGCGCGGATCCCGAAACATACACCACGCTCTATGATCAACTTCAGTCGCTCTCCAAAGACAAAACACAATATTTCTACCAATCCTTACCCATAGACGTCGATTATAAAACATTCGAAATTTTGAATGAAAATTTTGTAAAAGATAAAAACCGGCTCTACGTTGTCACACAGAAAGGTATTAATCCGCTCCAGTATACAACAGAACATGTTAAGGTTGTCAACAGTGAATATCTTATTTTGGATGGCAAAAAACTGCTGTATTACGAACCTTACCAAGGCATAGGTGTACTCGAAGTGGCTTTGCCCACGGTCAATAAAATCAGATTGTTGGACAGAAAATCAATTATTATTGATCAATTGGTTATCATTCTGGGAAAGCGTTTTCCCTTCTTAGATGTAGATGCCGAAAGCTTCAAAATATTGGAAGGAATTGGTGGGAATTCGTTCTGGTCCGGCGACAAAAATCACATTTATTATAACGGACAGCTCCTATCTGAAGCTGACCCAAAAACCTTTGAAGTGCTAAAACGTGCCGTTGCTAAAGATGCCAAGCAGATTTTCGTCGGCAATAAAATCTTTGAAGGTCCCGAGGTCAAAAGCTTCAGAAGTGTAGATAAAGCAAAAGTAAATCACGATTTTGAGGATGATCTGGGCAACAAGTACTGGTACCGGCCCAAGGAGGGAGGTGCAGAACTTATTCCGGTGAAGAAGAAATAATGATATCGCTTGATGCTATTATTTTAAAATCGGTCGTCTAACTAAGTATAAGTTCATAACGTACTGATCTTCCAAGCCCAATTTGTTCAACTATACCATGCTCTTGCAGGTATTGCAGGTCCCTTGTCGCAGTAGCTTTTGAGGTCTTCGTAATGGACATATACTTTTTTGCGGTCATACCACCGACAAATCTTTCAATCCCTTGTTCGAGCATGCGATTCATAACCTTCATTTGCCGCTCATTCAATAAATCCCGGTTACGATCAAAAAACTTTGCTTTTATTACTTTAAACTCAATCAGTTCTTTTGCTTCTTTTTGAGATTCTAAAATAACTTGGGTAAAGTAGCCTATCCAGCCTGTGATATCCAAGCTAGCCTGAGCAATTTTTAGATTTTCATAATAAGTCTGCTTATTTTTTTCAATCGTCTTTGATATCGACAACAAGACAGGCGCCTGTAGCGTATTAGATAAAGTGTATTCTGCCAGCGCTCTTCCGATCCGTCCATTCCCATCTTCAAAAGGATGAATAGATTCAAAATACAAATGGACAATAGCTGTCTTGATAAGGGCACCGATAATATACTCCGACTCTTTAATTTCATAGGATTTAAACCAGTGAACCAGTTGCTCCATCTCTTTCGGAACAACAACAGATGGGGGAGCTTCATAATGGACAACTTCTTTACCATATGAGCCGGAAATTATCTGCATAGGTTCATCACCTGTACGCCATACTCCCGCATTAATTTTCGGAAATCCTGCCATAAGTATGGCATGCCACTGCTGGATCAAATCGACGCTTAATTCTTTTACCGCACTCTCCCGTACGGTTGTCATCAATTTCGCAACACCAGTAACTCTTTGGTCATGAACGACTACGTCGTCTTTAATGCCAAGATTTCTTTTGATGGAGGACATTACGTCCTCTCTGCTCATATATTCGCCCTCGATCTCTGAAGTTTTCATTGCCTCAGCGATCAGAATCTCCATAAACGCTTCCTGTTTTAGTTCCGCATTTAATCCTGTTAACAAACCATTTAGCTCTCCCATTTCTTTAGCAAATGCAACAGCTATAGGTAGAATATCTTCGATACTATAGCTGAAATGGGGCCATTCTTTATATTGCCAATTATACATTTGAGCCGATTTTAAACCCTAATCGGATCAAATATAAGAAAATTTTGAGCCGATTAGCCAATTTAATCGGCTCATCGAAAAAATAATACAGGAACAAACGAGCTTAACATGGCTGTCCAGCAACCAATCAAGTCGCTTTGTAATCACTGAATTCGGCTATTTTTCCAAAGGCAATTTTCGTCTACTTTAGCCTCAGGATCCCTGTATTTAACATGGATCCTGTCATAAAGCGTTGCATTGGCATAATGAGTATATACGAAACTTTTCTTTGCTCTTTTAACAGCAAACGCTTTCAATTAAAAAGAAAAAAGATGATCAAATCAATATTAGTAGGTTTAATAACCATTCTTTGTATGACGGCCTGTGCACAAGAGTCCACCATAAATTCATCGCTAAAATCTATCCATTGGATTCCGATGCAGACCCAGGACAAACAATTTGTCTATGTGGACAGCTCGCTACGGAAGCAGCTGACACAAAAATTCTATGGAGCCGAACCTTTCACTTCCGCTGGCTATGCTATCGTCTCAAATGAGAAGAACCAGCAGGCTTTAATTAATTCAAAGGGGGATTTTATCGAAAATTATTCTGATACTGATCTTGGGTTACAACCACTAGGCCGAGTGACGCTGCTTATGAAACGTCGGGAGCATGAGAAAAAACTGCCTTTCTGGAACTGGGACTGGAGTATCATGGGTGGTGGCATAAAAAAAACAGCGACCTATGTTAAGGTAGAAATCCGTGTGCTAGAAACCGACCAGATTCTGTTGGACAAAGATGTTCCCTATGACGAAAACGAATACAGTTCGGCTGTATACGATCTGGATGATAAACATTTCGTCCTAAATGGGAATCTTTATGAACTAAAAAATCAGCATCTAAAAAAGCTTAATACAAAAATTGATATGATTTTGGAAAATGGCCGATATATTCCTCCTGCTGAAAATCGTTTTGAGATCTACGATATTCAACAGAACCGGCCTATTTTTTCCAATCTGGTCGGTGTCGATAAAATAGACTTGCTTTGGAATGGCCAGCCTTTACAGCTGGATTCCATCAATCAGGATCGCTATAAACCAACAGTGCCTAAATTGTTAAAAGACAACAGCACAGGTGCCATCTATGTTTTTCCGGAATATGAGAAAGCTTTGCCAAAACAAATCAAACAGGCTACTGCAGCACAGTTGGATTTTCTAAAAGAAGTTTCTCTCGTGTATTCTGTCAACAATTCACCTTACTTTATTTTGGGGAGATTTAATTATGACCATGAGGTCTGGGCTTATGACTGGTTATATCTTGACAAGGATGGCAATTTATTGGATAAAATCAACGTCAAGGATTTCTTTATTTTGGACCAGGTAGGTTATCTGGTCTGGCCTGATAAGCATATGTTGTTTACGAAGAATACCCTTGAAAAAGATTGGAAAACGGGAAAAATAAAATACGTCTATCAAACTGAGGCATTATACCTCATCAACATCAAAAAAGGAGAGCAGGATCCAACCATGGGCCTCTGGAATGCCGAGACCAAAAAATGGGATTTACCGCCAAATTTTCAGCATATTGATATCTTGGATGGCAAACAACAAATCTTTTCCTTACAGATGCAAAAAGATGGGCCTTTTACCTTGTACGATAATAAAACAAAAAAGCAGATCGGAAGCAAAAGTTATGACACGATCAGCTCAAATGGACTGGTACGGGAAAAAGATGCGGAAAATAAAGATAATTACTATTACATAGATATTTATACCGGAAAAGCGTACCGCGAGTAAGAGCTGGGACGCGAACAGCATCCGGTGATCGCCTGAAAAAAGCCCCGTTGTAATTTGATACACAAACGGGGGTCGAAATATGAAATAATTTAAAAATAAACTTGCAGGATTAATTCATAGCAGACAAAATATACTCTTTAAGATTTATTAACTTTAAAGGAACATACGGTTACTAGTTTTGCCCAATCAAATTGATCCTGTGAGCGAAATATTAATAGCATTATTAAAGAAAGGTGACCATTTTGCAATGGAAAAGATTTTTAATCTGTATTGGGAAACCATTTTTGATGCGGCTTTTAAAAAAATCGGTGAAGAGAATGTAGCTCAGGATATCACGCAGGAAATTTTTATCTCTCTTTGGGAAAATCGTGAACGGATCGCCCTCTCAGGTGGTCTCCCAGCCTATCTACACGGGGCTTTAAAATTCAAGGTAATCAATTATTTCAGAAATAATACGGTTAAAAATGGGCATCAAGCGGAATTCGCTACACTAATGAACCAACAATATGCAGACGCAGCCGACGATCAAATCATCCTACAAGATGCCCAACAAAAAGTTGAAGAAGCTTTAATGCAACTTCCGGAACGTATGCGGCAAGTTGTTTTGATGAGCCGAAAGCAGGAAAAATCAATCAAAGAGATCGCGGCTGAGTTGAATATCTCCGTGCAAACTGTAAAAAACCAGATTACCTCAGCGATGAAATTGCTCAAAAAAAGCCTTTCATAGCTTTTGCCTGACTCACTGATTTTCAGTTAACAAAAAATTAATATATCCCTAATATTTTCTACTAGTACCATTTGCCATTTGAAGTGACATGTATTCAAATGATGGAAGAAAAAGCAAAGCAACTACTGCAAAAATATTTAAATGGGGAAGCCAATGCAGCCGAGATCAAACAGGTTGAAGATTGGTATGCTCAACTGGATAATACGAACAATAAGGTTTCGGAAGAGCGCAAAACTGTGCTCCGCGAAAAATTGTTAGCTAATATTCAGTCTGCCATTTCAGAAAAACAAATCAAAAAGCATTTCTTCTCGCGCTATCCGATTCTGAAAATAGCAGCAGCGGTTTTAATCATAGTGTCCGCAAGCTTCCTTGTTGGACGACTGAACGAACAGACTGTTTCTGCCGTTTCCCAAATCGTGACAACAACGCAGGCTGGGGAACGTAAAAAAATTACATTAGTGGATGGTTCGGAGATTATTCTAGAGCCTTCGTCCAAAATTAGTTACCCAAGTAAATTCAACGGCAACATACGCGAAATTGAGCTTGCCGAAGGTGAAGCGTTTTTTACGATTGCACATGATGAAAAGCATCCTTTCCATGTACAGTTAGCTTCCGACCTAGCAGTAAAAGTGCTAGGAACCTCATTTCGAATTAAAACATACCAAGCTTCCCAAAACATAGAGGTTCTCGTTGCAACAGGTAAAGTTGCAGTACAACGGGGAGATAAAGTCCTGGGCTTGCTGACCAAAAACCAGAGTTTGCGCTACAGCACACAGACCGAACAAGCATCCTGTAGTTTAACAAAAGATACCACGCCAGTGACAATCGAATTTAATGGGACTTCGTTACAAGGAGTGATACAACAATTGGAATATGTCTACAACATTGAAATCGTACTGAAAGACAAAGCACTTTCCACCTTAAAAACTACAGCTACCTTCAATAGCACACAAAAACCAGAGGAGATTTTGGGTATTCTCTGTAGCCTACACCATATTAAATATAGTGCGACCGAAAACCACAAGATATTTAAAATCCATAAATAATGTATAAAAATAACCGCAAAAAATCTTGGTCACCATGCGTAATTCATTACCTAATTATTACAAAAAAATGAAAACACCTCCACTCAAAAGAGAACTCTCTTTTTATCGGATCCTGAAGTATCCGTGCCTAACATTTTCAATTACCTCCATATTCTGCAGTTCTCTGATGGCATCTCCAGGAATGGCTCAAAAATTGGATAGAAGCAGAATAAACATTAAAATAAGCAAGGGACAACAACTTGATGCTATCCTGCATAAAATGGAGAATCTTTCAGGGCTAAGTTTTGTTTACAATCCGGACCTTCTGCAAGAACACAATACTGTTGTCAATGGAAATTTCAAAACGGAATCTGTACGTTCGTTGTTGAATAAACTTGGAATCAGTGCGGTAGAAAAAGATGGTCATATTATACTTACCGCACAAGCAAACATCAAAGCAGATCGTGTCATTACCGGCGTTGTTAGGGATACCCTCGGTAGCGCTATTGCCGGTGTATCTGTAAAAGTGGTCGGAACCCAAGTTGGTACAACGACTGATGCCAAAGGTTCTTTCCGTATTGAAGCAGGGGCACAGGCGACACTTTCGTTTTCCATGATTGGTTTCCGCTCAAAAGAGGTGGTTGTGGGCGACAATGAAGTTATTAATGTAACCTTAAGCGAGGAACGTTCGACATTATCTGAAGTTGTCGTTGTTGGTTACGGAACACAGAAAAAAGAAACATTAACTGGTGCCGTAAGTGTGGTATCACTTGATAAATTATCCTCACGGTCAGTAAACAGTGTTGGCGAAGTGCTCGCAGGAAAATCTCCCGGAGTGATTGTGACCAACGAAGGTGGTGATCCAACTTCACCGCCACGTATAAATATTAGGGGCGCCGGAGGTATCAATGGCGAAAACGTACTTTATGTTATTGATGGTTCAATTTTCTTAGGTACCCCACAATTAAATCCCAACGACATCGAGTCTATTTCAGTGTTAAAGGATGCCTCTGCTGCGATCTATGGCGCTAGAGCTTCGGGTGGTGTAGTGCTCATCACAACGAAGAAAGGTAAGAAAGGACAGATGCAAATCAGTGTTGATGCTAAAATCGGCCAACAAAGTGCATGGCGCAAACTAAAACCTCTAAATGCCCAACAACGTGCGGAAGTAGCGGCCACCGCCGCAAAAAATGGTGGCACGGCCATCTTGCCTGCTTTCGACCCCGCAAAATATCCAGACGGACAGGTTACCAAAACCAACTGGATGGATGAAGTCTTTAGAAATGCAACTTTGCAGGACTACAATGCCGCTATCAATGGCGGAAATGATAAATCCAATTTTTACTTGAGTTTCAATTACCGCAATGCGGAAGGTATTGTGCTTAATACAAAAACACAACGTTACAATTTCAGGGTAAACTCAGAGCATCAGATAACCCCTTGGTTAAAAGTAGGGGAAAACATGTCCTATAGCAGTACCAATGGAAATGGCGCCAATACCAGCAGTGATTACACCGGGGCACTCCTTTCTGCAGTTTATTATCCGACCAATGGAACTCCTTATAATCCTGATGGCAGTTTTGCAGGTCTACCAGGTCCTTTTCCAGGTGATTATGGGGATATTATTAATCCCGTTGCCGAACTGATGCGTATTGACATCAATCAACCTGAAAATGTATTAGTCGTCAATCCCTATGCAAATATTCAATTGGCCAAAGGCTTAACATTCCGATCGAATTTAAGCATTACCAAAACTAACGCTAGATATAAAAGCTTCACACCAAAACGTCCTGAAATAGGTAAACCGGTATTGAACAATAGCTTAGTTGAAAGGGCTAGCGACGCAAATGATATTCTCGCTGAACAAGTCCTAAATTACAAAACTTCGTTTGATGCCCACCAACTTGATTTGACCGGTGGGTATACTTTTCAAAAGACTAAAAGCACGCATCTGAATACCTCAGCGAGTGATTTTGATGACGAATCCAAACAATATAGGTACTTAGATAATGCGAATGAAGTGCAACCGCCCGAAAGCGGCTATACCTCAACAGCAATTTCATCGCTTTTTTTAAGAGCAAACTACAATTACGATGAAAAATACCTACTATCATTGATCGGAAGGCGGGACGGATCATCCATGTTAAAGGAAAAAAATAGATACAGGAACTACTACTCCGTTTCAGCAGGCTGGGCCCTTAACAAAGAAGAATTCCTCAGCTCAGTAGACTGGTTAAACGAATTAAAATTAAGGGGTAGTTATGGCGTTTTAGGCGGCTTGGCCAATCTAAGCCCATTGGACGTCAGCCCACTTCTAGTACGTACGACGAGTTATTTCGGAGCAAAACCAACGCTGCAGAATGGCTATGCACAAAATGTCTTACCGAATGAGGATTTACGCTGGGCAGAAAGTAAACAAACCAATATAGGCTTGGACCTTGGCATTTTGAACGGTTTGAGTTTAGTCGCGGATTATTTTGTCAAGGAGACAAACAACATGATCTTAACACGAACGCTTCCGGGAACAGCTGGATTGAATACCCAGACCATTAATGGGGGACTTGTAAAGGATAAAGGTTTTGAATTAGGATTAACTTATAGCAGTGCGAAAAACAAGGACTTTTCGTACTCCATCAATGCGACACTAACCAAATTAACCAACAACGTTGAGGAATTGGCTCCAGGATTGAACAATATTGCCGTAGGTACCAACTTTAGAAATGAGTTGGCTCCCCTAACAATAACTGTCGGTCAACCACTTTATAGCTATTATGTCTTAAAGACGGATGGCATTTTTCAGAGCCAGGCAGAAGCTGATAATTACAAAAATGCCAATGGACAAAAAGTTCAGCCCAATGCAAAAGCCGGTGATTTTAAATTTGTAGACATCGATGGCAATGGCTCCATTGGTCCCGAAGATCGCTATTACGCTGGCAGCGCCTATCCTGATTTTTCCTATGGTCTAAGTTTCAATGCCAACTACAAAAATTTCGATTTCAATATTTTTGCTCAAGGTGTACAAGGCAACAAACTCTTCAATGCAGTCAAGAGAACGACGTACAGCGCCAGTGGCCCTTCGTACAATAAATTAGAAGGAATTCTTGATGCTTGGTCACCAGAAAACCCGAACGGAAAAGTGCCAATTATCTCGAGTTCAGACGCCAATGGTAACTTCAATGCCTCAGATTTCTATATCGAAAATGGTTCTTTTCTCCGCATCCGTAACGTTACTTTGGGTTATACCCTTCCAAAATCTTTGGCTGATAAATTTAAACTTGGGAACGTACGAGTTTACGCCACTACAAACAACTTGTTCACGTTCACAAAATATACAGGATTCGACCCAGAGATTGGTATGGATAACAATGGACTTGATGTTGGTCGTTACCCACAAGCCAGAAGCTTTATCTTCGGTTTAAATGTCAATTTTTAATCTTAAAATAATGCCAACAGGATCTAAACAAAGGATAGTTCAATCTATAGCCATTTGGTCTAGGCCCTTATCAATCATTAAAAAAGAAAATAAGCAAATGATGAAAACGAATATAAAATACTTTGCAATAGCAGCAACAGCACTCTTTGCATCGTGTACGAAACAATTGGATATTTCTCCAGAAGGCGCCCCCTCTTCACAGAATTTTTGGAAAACAGAACAAGATGCGATCAAAGCAGAGGCCAGCATGTACGAAAAATACAATGAAGAGGATTACTATGGACGTGGGATGTTCTGGTTTATCAATGCAAGCGACGATATGGTCACAGGACGCAATAAACCTGAAGCAGATAATATTAAGAATTTTAACCGCAGCTACATTGGTGGTGGTTACACAGAAACACAATGGAGTATGCGCTATGCCATCATCAAAAGAGCAAACGACATTATTATCAATGTCCCGCGCATCTCAATGGATGAAAATCGGAAAAAGCAAATTATTGGCGATGCTTATTTTAATGCGGGCTTAGTTTACTTTCAACTGGCAGCAAATTACGGAAACGACAAAGCTGGTGTGCCAATTGTCACACCAGAAACAGATGCCACAGTACCGGTCCCGCGTGCCAATAATGTCAACGAAAATTATGACTATATTATCTCTTTGTTTTTAAAAGCGGCCGAAAATCTACCCTATTTTTCAGATATGAGTTCATCTGATTATGGCAAAGGACACAAAACCGCAGCTTGGTCTTACCTATCAAAAGTCTATCTCTATAAAAAGGACTATACGAACGCAGCAAAATATGCGGATATGGTCATCAATTCAGGCAAACATAATTTGCTACCGACCTTTGTCGATGTGTTTAAAGCAGCCAACAACTGGTCTCAAGAATATATCTGGTCTGTTGTCTGTACGCCGGATGGTGGTGGAACTGGCTGGGGAAGCAAGCTTCCGGGAGTTATGTTGACCAATAAAGCTTGGGGAATTTACAACGGCTGGGGGTACTATCTGCCTACCAAAGAACTGTACGATTCATTTGAGACGGGTGACTCGCGTCGCGAAGCAACGATCTTAAAACCTGGCGACAAATTCCAGTTCTTCGGTGCGGAACGTACTTTTACAAAAGATGGTGGTGCGACATCCAACTATCAATTCAAGAAGTACATGGAGCCTTTTTCATACAAAGATCCTATTCCAACACACGTCAACCCAAACGGTGATAATGGAACAACAGATTTAAATGTACCATTGATGCGTTATGCGGAAGTACTTTTAATTAAAGCTGAAGCAATCATAAATTTAAATGGCTCAGGTGCTGGTGATACTGAATTAAATAAAATCAGAAAACGGGCTGGATTATTACCGAAAAGCGGAATGACATTAGTGGATTTAAAACGTGAACGCCGAAATGAACTTGCTGGCGAATGGGCGGACCGTCACCGTGATCTGGTCAGATGGGGTGATGCACAAGCCACTTATGCCAAACCTTTACATGATTTCGATGGTACGGTTATCTGGCCAGCCAGAACCTTCAACCCACAGGTGCACGATGTTTGGGCGATACCACAACGTGAAATCGACAACAGCTCAGGTGTAATTAAACAAAATGCAGGATGGTAAAAAGCAATAAGTTAATTTGGTTATTATTTGCCAGTCTAAGTATTCAGTCAGTTTCCGCTCAGCAGAAACTGACTGCTAATGCAGGGCACAGCCATAACGATTACAAACAACAGATTCCATTGCTGGCGGCCTACTACGCTGGTATGGGCTCTATCGAAGCTGATGTCTTCTATCGTAATGGAGAGCTCTACGTTGCACACGAAAGCAGTGAAATCAAGCCCGGGAAGACCTTAAAAAAGCTTTACATCGAACCTCTAATTGCCTTCTTCAAAGAAAATGGCAACCGTCCATATGCCGATCCCAGTCAAAAGTTGCAATTGGTGATCGATATTAAGGAAAATTACGAACAGGTACTTTCTAACTTGTTGGAAAATCTAAAAGGATATGAGGCTGTATTTGATCAGCAGAAAAATCCTTCAGCTATTAAGATTGTTATCAGTGGGAATATTCCTCCGGTCGAAAAATTTAATCATTATCCACAATTTATCTACTTCGACGGGAGGCCCGAAAAAGATTACTCGCCTGAACAGTTGAAGCGCATTGGAATGATCAGTCAGAGTATTGCTCACTATTCGGTTTGGAACGGCAAAGGAACACCTACTCCACCTGATCTCGAAAAAATGAAAACCGTCATTGACAAAGCGCATAAAATGGGCAAACCTTTCCGCTTTTGGGCTACAAAAGATAGCCCTAACAGCTGGAAAGAATTGGCGCACATGGGTGTAGATTGGATCAATACGGACCAACCAACCGCATTAAAAAATTTCTATCTAAATAATGCCAAGGTTGAATACAGCAATCCACAGTCCTACAGTCCCTACATACCCAACTATAAAAGTGATGGTGCCACCACCAACATAAAAAATGTTATTTTGTTGATTGGAGACGGAATGGGCTTAGCCCAAATTCAAGCTGGTTTAAGCGCTAATTTTGGCCAATCAAATATCATCAATATGCAGCATATTGGTTTTTCCCGCACCGAAGCATCAAACTCTGATTTTACAGACTCCGCAGCCGGTGGAACAGCGATTGCTACTGGGCATAAAACCAACAACCGATATATTGGTGTGGATGAAAATGGTAAATTGATCGCCTCAATTCCCGATACTTTGGCCTCCCATGGTATCAAAAGTGGTATCATTAGCTCAGGAGACATTACCGATGCAACACCTGCAGCATTTTACGCACATCAAATGGACAGGACAATGTCGCAAGAAATTGCAGCGGACTTCCTCCACAGTCATGTCGATATCTTGGTAGGTTCCCATCAGGAAAGTTTTCTAAAGAATAAGAACGGTAAACTGATGCAAAAATTGAATGAAAAAGGTTACCAACTACAGACCACATTGAGCGACTTCGAAAAAGCCACTTCGGGCAAACAATTGGTGCTTCTGGCGGATTCGGCGACAAGAAAAGTGCTAGACGGACGAGGAGACATGTTAAAAACCTCGCTTTTAAAAACCATACAATTGTTATCCAAAAATAAACATGGCTTCTTTATCATGGCTGAGGGTGCGCAGATCGATTATGGAGGACATGCAAATGACCTATCTTATGTTGTCACAGAACAACATGATTTTGATAGACTGGTGGGCGAAGCCTTAAAATTTGCAGACCAAGATGGTGAAACCCTAGTCATTGTGACAGCAGATCATGAAACGGGTGGACTATCCTTATTGGATGCCAATTATAGAAAAGGTTCAGTCAGAGGAAATTTTAGCAGCGATGATCACACCAACATTATGGTTCCGGTCTTTGCTTACGGTCCCGGTTCACAGCATTTTATAGGTGTTTACAACAATACTGAAATTTTCAAAAAGATTCTGAAGGCTTATAGGCTGAACTAAAAAAATACTGCTTACAGATCGGGTATCCGATCCCAACAGATTCCCATAGATAGTACTATGCTATCCGCAAAATAAAATCCCCTGATTGTACAATCAGGGGATTTTATTTTTATGGAACCACCAAAGCAGCTGAAATACCTCTCCTTCCCTCAAAATTCGATTTAGCTTATTGTTATTCGATTTTTTACTTATCTTGTAATCCGAACAAGAACAACCTTTATGATACCACGACTCAAAAGAATCGCGATCTTATTTTTACTACTGGTCAGCGCTTCCATACCGCTTTTTGCTCAGGACAATGGAAAGGCGGATTGGTTTAAAGATGCCCGTTTTGGCATGTTTATCCACTGGGGCTTATACAGCGCTGCTGAAGGTATGTGGAAAGGTGAGCCTTTACGGTATATGAATAATTATGCGGAATGGTTACGCTACCGCAACCGCGTATCGAAAGAAGAATATGGCAGCTTGGCCAAGCGCTTTGACTGGAACAAGATAGATCCGGAAAAATGGGTGCTTCTGGCAAAGGAGGCCGGAATGAAATATATGATTATCACGACCAAACATCATGATGGTGTGGCGCTATGGGATACCAAAGTAGGAACCTATAGTTTACCTAAACTGAGTAGCTCCAACCGCGATGTGATCAAAGAAATCGCAGCTGCCTGTAAAAAGCATGGTATAAAACTCGGCTTCTACTATTCACACTGGATCGACTGGGAACATCCCTATGGCTGGAATCATCAGCAAGAATTGTCCGGACATGTTACGGATGCACAATATAATCAGTACTGGCAGGAAAAAGTAATACCCCAGCTTCGTGAACTCATGAGCAACTACGGTGATATTTCACTGATATGGTTTGACATGTGGATCCCCTATCAAAAATCCATCATCAAAAAAGAACAGTTGCTTCAGGTCGTAAAATTAATCCGCGAGCTGCAACCGAACTGCCTGATCAATTCACGACTGGGCCTTCCAACAGATGCTGAAAACGTAGATTTCGAAACCCTTGGCGACAATCAGTTTGGCAGCAAGTATATCGCTCACCCTTGGGAGACGCCGGGCACGATCGCACACTCCTGGGGCTACAACGGTCAGGAAAACGAATGGAAATCTACAAGTCAGATCTTTCAGTCATTGATTTCAAACGTTAGTCTCAACGGTGGATTCACCTTAAATATCGGTCCTCGTGCCGATGGTACTGTTCCTTACGAGAGCGTAAGCCGCTTACATGATGTAGGCTCTTGGTTAAATACCTATGGCAAAAGCATCTATGGTGCCACGGGTCTTTCTTTAAAAAACAACCATTTTGACTGGGGTTACCTGACCACAAAAACTGAACAAAATAAAACGGTGGTCTATGCGCATGTATTTAACTGGCCTTTGGATCACAAACTTCGTATTACAGGTATCAAATCCAAACCGTCCAATATAGCAGTGATGAAAGGTAACAGTTCAACGACTTTGAACTATGAGCAGAAGCTGAGTTCAATCCATATTGACCTGCCTGTTGATCAACCGGATCATTATGTTTCGGAAGTAAAATTGACCTTCGATGGTCCCTTGGAACTGGACAAAAATACCGTCCCTGAATCTACTTTTGGTGGTTTTTCTCTAAAATCAACCAATAGCCTCAATAATGACCTGAAAATCGTACGTTATAACGGCAAAAATCCAACCCATGCTGTCCTCACGGGAAATACGAAGATCGACTGGGAAGTGACGGTTACGGAGGCCGGAACATATGCGATAGATTTCTCTGCGCACAATCCCAATAAAGAAAATATTCCTTTCGAAATTAGCGTTGCTAACCAACAACTGAGGGGAAGTTTTGATCCTACAGATAAAATGGTTGTCGAGCCAAATGAAAATAACTACACCGAAGAATTTATAGAAAAGCGTATCGGAACATTAAAATTTGATAAACCGGGGAAATATATCCTGACGTACAAAAGTCAACAGCGGCTTCCACTCTGGTTTAATTGGTTATGGCTGGAAAAAACAAAAAATTGAGTTATTTAGATTAATAACTACTTAAAAAAGAGCTTATGATTTTTTGTATTCATAAGCCTTTTTTACTATTCGAAAACTGTGTTTTATTTTTTTAATGTAACCTCCTTCAACAGTTTAAATCCATATTTTCAAATCATTTTTGATTGGATAATTTTACAAAGGATTTATTGAATACCCTCTGAAACCTTTTGCTCTTTACTGTGTTACACATAATAACCTACTCTGCAACTCGTTATGCAAAAATTACCTATTTTAATATTTTTTTATTATTTTGTGGTAAAAGTTACCAATTTTGTAAATTGAGGCCAGACAAGTGTCATATCTTATAAATGAGTAAATTGATCCTAAATATTGTTGGTTAATGCATCTAGAACGGAACTCTTTATCTGCGCCTTCCGCTCAAACGCAAAGTTCGGGGTTGGAAGGATTGATTACAACGTTGGAAGACGGCACCATTCTACATCTCAATGAACACGCATGCGAGCTTTTAGCGTTAGAGATTAAGGATGCAAAAGGCAAAAAATTACATCAATTAATTACATTTTATTCATCTGAGGACGTATCGCCTCTTACAGCAGAACAGACTCGCTTTCAGATCGCGCTCAAAAACAATCCTAACGACCAAGAAATAATCTTAGGAATTGCAACAGGGGATATGTTTAAATGGTTTGTTTTCCATACCAGCCCTTTCTCCGAAGAAAGTAACACCGGCCTCCTAATATCTTTCATCGATATTTCAAAAGTTATCAATCAGAACCATGCCCTGAAAGATAAACAACAGCAGTTGCAACTGCTGGTTGCCTCCCTCAACGATCTGGTCTTTGAAGTAACCGATACCGGAGTGTTTAAAAACTATTGGACCAATGATCCCGGTTTACTATTCTACCCACCGGAGGAATTTTTAAACAAAAGCCTGACCGAACTTTTCCCGGCAGATCTGGCTATACCAACGATTCAACTGATCCAGAAATCTTTACGGTTAAACAGGGAATTTAAAATGGAGTTTCAGTCTCCTTCCGAACAACATATAGACAAATGGTATAGTCTACAGATCAAACCTATTCATCGATCGCAAAACCGGATCGCATTGGTTGTCTCCGATATTACAAAGCAGATTGAATCAACCGAAAAAATCCGATTTAACGAACATAAATTCAATCAGGCCTTCCATTTCTCTGGTTTGGGCATTGCCTTGACAAATCTAGATGGTTATTGCATTGAATCCAACCATACATTAACCAAGATTCTGGGGTACACACAGGAAGAGTTGTCAACAATGAAATTCTCACACAACACCCATCCTGATGACGTCGAACGTGACATCGAGCTCAGGAGAAAACTTATTCGTGGTGAAATTGAAACGTTTACCATACAAAAACGTTACCGACACAAACTCGGTCATTATGTGTGGTGCTCAGTGACAATTGCAGCAGTCTTTGACAATGCCAATGCCCCCCTATTTTTGATCGTTCAGGTTCAGGATATTTCTGAATCAAAAAAAAATATCGAAATATTAAAGCGGCAAAAAATAGAATCTGATCTGGTTAAAATGGACCTCGAAACCAAAGTCAGACAACTGGAAGAATTTACGAATATCCTTGCGCATAACTTAAAGGGACCGCTAAGTAATATGCCGATGCTCATCGATGAGCTTAAAGTCTCAACAGATGAAGCGGTAAAGGCTGATTTTCTGAACCTTTTGAAGATCAGCACGGAGCAACTTACCGAAACGTTACACGACTTGGGTGAGATACTTGAATTGAGGTCGAATAAATCGCTCGTATTTGAAGACTGTGATTTTCTCCAAATATTTTATAAAGTAAAACAACAGTATATTGGAGAAATACAGCAAAAGAATGCCATTATTTCTGTCGAATTCAATGTGACCAATATCTACTATCCAAAAATTTATCTGGAAAGTATCCTTGGCAATCTCATCAGTAATTCACTTCGATTTACAGCGAGCGATAAAGCGCCATGTATTGAAATCAGGACTTCCCTAGAGGAAAATGGAACATTATTGACCGTTAAGGATAATGGATTAGGTATCAATCTACCTAAATACAAATCCCAGCTTTTTATGTTCAAAAAAGTTTTCCATCGCGGCTTTGAGAGTAAGGGTATTGGATTATTTCTCACGCGCTATCAGGTGGAGTCACTGGGGGGGAAAATAGATGTACAAAGTGAACCGAACGAAGGCAGTGTCTTTTCAGTCAAATTTTTAGAAAGAACGTAATGAATCAGGAAAATAAAAGAAAAATCATCCTTATAGACGACAATGCGATCTTACGCACTATTTTTGGCTACATGCTACAGGGGTTTTCGGATTATCCAATTGAATTTTACCCTTTCAAAAATGCATTGGACGCGCTGGATTTTATGGAATCGCATGACATCAGTGCATCATCCGGGCCAGCCGTACTGTTTGTTGATATCAGCATGCCCTTTATGACAGGCTGGGAACTGATGGACGTTTTAGAGGATAAAACCGATTTTATCAAGCAGACCAGGATATTTATCATAAGCTCTTCCACCAGCCAGAGCGACCAGGAACAATTGGCAAATTATCCTTTTATAAGTGGCTTTATTTTGAAACCTTTTGGCAAAGAATTATTATATGAAATTCTGAGAGCGCCTCATTAAAGATGATCGCTCCATCTCCAAAATGCTGGATAACAGCATTGAACAGACAATTAGTCTGTTCTTTAGAGGCAAAATAGGCATCAGTTAAAAGACTGATGCCTATTTCCTTTTTTATCTGCATTGTTAGATTGCCTTACATTTCTCTGCAAGCCAGTTCTTTTCTTCACTTGAAAGATGTGTTGATAACTGATCAAATACCCATTGATTGTAATTATTCAGCCACGAAAGATGCCTTTTTTCCAAAAGAGATTTTTCAATCAAGTCCGTCGCAATATAACAGATTGTCAATGTCTCAAAATCCAGGAAGTCACCGAATTCAGAGGATCCCGCTTTACGCGTCAATACCAGATTTTCGATACGGATGCCGTGTTTACCAACACGGTAAAGACCAGGTTCAATAGAGGTAATCATGCCGGGTTCAACAGCAACATCTATTGCGGCAGCATTAAATGTCTGCGGCCCTTCATGGACATTCAGGAAAAATCCAACGCCATGCCCTGTGCCGTGCCCATAGTTACGTAACGTTTCCCACAGTGGACGACGGGTAATGGCATCAATTTGATATCCCCGTGTACCTGCAGGAAAGATAGCCTGCGAACCTTCTATCGTGCCTTTCAATACCAAGGTATAATCCTCTTTTTCCTCTTGCGTAAGACCTCCCAGTGAAACAACACGTGTAACATCCGTTGTACCTGTTTTGTATTGGCCACCGGAATCGACCAATAACAGCCCTTTGGGTCGCAAGGTATAGTTAGATTGCTCATTCGCCGAATAATGTGGCAATGCACCGTGGTCTAGATATCCTGCTATGGTGGTGAAAGAAACATCAACAAATCCGTCTTGTTCCTCACGGAAGCCGCGCAGCTTATCAGCGATAGACAGCTCAGACAGCTCTTCGCTGGCAACATTTTCTTCCAGCCATTTAAAAAACTTCGTAAGTGCAACACCGTCTTTTACAAAAGTATGCCTGTTATTTTCAATTTCAACTTTATTCTTAATGGCTTTTAAGGTCGTAGAAGGATTTATTTTTTCTACGATTTTAATGCTATCAGGCACGCTGTCAAATACAGCAAAGCAAGTACGCTTCGGGTCGATTAAGATGGCCTTAGCCGATAATGTTTCAATCGTTTGATAGATGCTTTCGTATGCAGCTATTTCTACACCATAGCCTTTTAGTTCAGCAATTGTTTCGGTGCTCAACTTCGACAGCTCAATGTAGAGCGTTGCTGTATCCGCTGTAATCAATACGAATCCTAAAACAACTGGATTGCAGGGTACATCCTGGCCACGGATATTAAGTAACCAGGCGAGATCATCCAAGGAAGATATTAAATGTGCATCGGCACGATTTTTCTTCATTTCAGCCCGAACAGCCTCAATCTTCGCAACAGTAGACTGCCCTGTGGTGCTTTCTGGCAACAGGTAAGCCTGCTCCTTTGGTAAGTCCGGTCTGCCCTCCCATAAATCAGATAACAGATCGATATGACCGTCCACCTGAATATCCAGAGGCTCCAAAGCATTTTTGACAGACTGAGCCACCAAAAGTGAGGCTAGATTACCATCAAAAGCAACTTTTGCTCCTGCATTCAATTTCTCACCTAACCAATCCGCATATTCCGCCGCTGCCTGGACTTTCAGCTTAACCAATTCAAAACCGGTTCCTTCCAATTGTTCCACAGCCTGAACAAAATAACGGGAATCTGTCCAAAGGCCAGCAAAATCTTGCGTGATAGCCAAAGTACCTGCAGATCCTGTAAAACCTGAGGCCCAGGCAATACACTTGTAACGTTCCGGTAAATATTCACTGATATGAGGATCTGATGACGGGATAATATATCCATCGATTCCTTGAATCTTCATAGCCTCACGAATAGCAGCTAATTTTTCGATATGCTTCATGTTGTCTATACAATTTTATGCAAGTTAGGATTTTTTAGGGTCGAATACCTAACTTTAAGGCAAATAAAACAAACGAATTAAATGCGTATATACGCTAGTTAAAATTATATATACATTGGACCAACGGTGCAATATCAAAGAATCGTACAGTTCATTTTCAAAGAAATTACATGTTGATGAAAAAAATCGCCCTATATTCCATAACACTATCGACGTATGCATTTACCGCGGTGACAAGCTCCCTGTTTGCTCAGAATATCAGAACCGGGATCCAAGAAGCATTCAATCAATTTCAAAACCAAGAAAGCCTGAAGAACGCAATAAGTTCTTTGACAGTATTTGACGGAAAGACAGGCCAAACCATTTTTGCTGCCAACGAAAATATCGGGCTGGCTACAGCTTCAACGATGAAAGTCATTACAGCTGCTACTGCATTGGATTTTCTTGGCAAGAGCTATCAGTTTAAAACGACCTTATATTATACAGGTTCAATCGATGAAAACGGAGTCCTCAATGGAAATATCATTGTTTCGGGCACCGGTGACCCTACACTGGGGAGTGACCGTTATCCGGAGACCAATGCAGCTATTGTGTTAAACAAATGGATTACGGCCATTCAAAACGCAGGGATACGAAGCATCAATGGAGCAGTGATTGCCGATGACCGTCTATATAATGGCAACCAAATACCGGGGGGGTGGATCTGGACAGACATGGGCAATTATTACGGCGCAGGCATTTCATCGCTCAACTGGCGCGAAAATGCTTTTGGTATAAATTTCAGTCCGAGCAATAAAGTGGGGGCAAAAGCCGAAATTATCCAAGACACGACCCGCGCTCCTTACCTGAACATTATCAACGAAACCACCACTGGTAAAGCTGGTACGGGGGACAATGTGTATGCCTATGCGGCACCTTATTCGACCAAAATATTTGTCCGTGGCAGCTATGGTCAGGATTTAAAGAAAACCATCGAACTCGCTTCCCCGGACCCTGCATATGATCTAGCCTTTCAATTGAATGAAGGTCTCAACAAACAGGGCATTGTTGCTATCCAACCGCCTGCAACAGGGGCGAAGATGGATTCGATAGACGTATCCCAAAAGCAAACACTGGATGTGCACCTATCGCCTACCATGGACAAAATTGTCTATTGGTTTAATCAAAAAAGTATCAATCTCTATGGGGAAGCCTTACTAAAGGCTATCGCCTATACCACCGCTGGAAAAACGGGCACTGACGATGGTGCCAATTATATCCAAAAATACTGGAACGCCAAGTTAGGGATTAAACCGGGCGAGATCAATAGCGTGGACGGTTCGGGGCTTTCGCCACAGAATAGAGTTACGACCCTGGCCATGAACAAAATCATGCAGTACGCGCAAAAGCAAAACTGGTATCCCGTATTCTACGAAAGCCTGCCGACCTACAATGAGATGAAGATGAAAAGCGGAACAATTGCTGGTGCCTTAGGCTATACCGGCGTGCACACAGCAAAAAATGGACAGTCTTTTACCTATACCTTATTGGTCAATAATTATTCGGGATCAGGAGCAAATATGCGCAGGCAAATGTTTAAATTGCTGGACGTTTTGAAATAACATATTATTGTCTATTTATAATAAGATATTGGCAAATATTTTCAAATATCAAAAAGAATGATAGATTTGTAGCCTTAAATTAATAAAATCGTAATGAGTAACACTAATCGTAAACAGGCAGCGTTAAATTACCACTCAATGGGTAGACCTGGAAAAATAGCTGTTGTTCCGACAAAACCAACAAATTCGCAAAGAGACTTATCGTTAGCATATTCTCCTGGCGTAGCGGAGCCATGTTTGGCTATTGCCGAGAATAAAGAAGATGCTTATAAATATACCGCAAAAGGGAACCTTGTTGCTGTTATCAGTAACGGTACAGCTGTATTGGGCCTAGGTGATATCGGCGCTCAAGCAGGTAAACCTGTCATGGAAGGAAAAGGTTTATTGTTCAAAATTTTTGCTGACATTGATGTCTTTGACATCGAAGTGGACACCAAAAATGTTGACGAGTTCGTTAAAATTGTAAAAGCATTGGAACCTACTTTCGGAGGTATCAA
Organism: Sphingobacterium puteale; assembly: GCF_003627955.1. GTDB lineage: Bacteria > Bacteroidota > Bacteroidia > Sphingobacteriales > Sphingobacteriaceae > Sphingobacterium > Sphingobacterium puteale. The sequence continues at coordinate 147,288 of NZ_RBWS01000013.1, forward strand.
CCTGGAAGATATCAAGGCTCCTGAATGTTTTGAAATTGAGCGCCGCCTGAAAGAGGAAATGAATATTCCGGTCATGCACGATGACCAACACGGTACAGCAATCATTTCCGGTGCAGCACTGATCAATGCCTGTGAAATTATCGGAAAAGATATCTCCAAAGTAAAAATCGTCGTCAATGGTGCCGGTGCTGCTGCAATGTCCTGCACAGCAATGTATATTTCCGTAGGCGCAAGCAAAGAAAACATTGTGATGCTTGACAGTAAAGGCGTCATTCGTACGGATAGAGAAAATCTGGACAGCATGAAAGCACAGTACGCTACAGATCGTGATATCCACACCCTAGCAGATGCTGTCAAAGACTCCGATGTGTTTATTGGTTTATCTGCAGCGGATGTCATGTCTCCAGAGATGTTGTTATCAATGGCTGCTAACCCGATTGTTTTGGCGATGGCCAATCCAAATCCAGAAATTGCCTACGATCTGGCAATGGCTACCCGTAGCGATATTATCATGGGTACTGGGCGTTCGGATTATCCAAATCAGGTGAACAACGTATTGGGCTTCCCTTACATCTTCCGTGGTGCTTTGGATGTCCGCGCGACAGCAATTAATGAGGAAATGAAAATTGCCGCAGTACGTGCTATTGCTGACCTGGCAAAACAACCCGTTCCTGAAGAAGTCAACCAAGCGTACAATACCAACAATTTAAAATTTTCGGAAGAGTATATCATTCCTAAACCTACCGATCCTCGTCTGATTACGGAGGTTTCTATGGCTGTAGCAAAAGCAGCAATTGAGTCCGGTGTTGCAAAAACAGCAATCGAAGATTGGGATAAATACCGCGATGCATTGCGTAAGCGCCTAGGTAAAGATGATGCGATCATGCGAAACCTCACGATGGCCGCTAAAAGAGACCCAAAACGTGTTGTCTTTGCTGAAGCAGATAATTACAAAACATTACGTGCTGCTCAAATCGTAAAAGAAGAAGGTATTGCAATACCGATCCTATTAGGTAAGAAAGAGAAAATCCAACGCTTGATCCAAGAGTATGCTTTTGAATTGGACGGTGTGGAAATCATTGATCCAGTGGCTGAGGTTGACAGTGAATCAGAGCGTTCGAAAAAATTCATCGAGCACCTTTACACCAAAAGACAACGTAGAGGAATCACCCGTTACGATGCGCGCAAACTGATGTTTGACCGCAACTACTTTGGGGCTTCTTTGGTTGAGTTTGGCGAGGCAGATACCTTGATTTCTGGTATGACCAAAAACTATGCAAACACCATCCGCCCGGCATTGCATGTCATCGGTGCCAAACCGGGCAGCCGAGTTGCAGGTATGTATATGATGTTAACCAAAAAAGGTCCTATTTTCATGGGGGATACTACCGTGAATGAGGATCCTACTGCACAGGAGCTGGCTGATATCACCTTACTTTTGGACAAAGCGGTTAAACGCATGAATATCCAACCACGCATTGCTTTGTTGTCTTACTCTAATTTTGGCTCCAGTGAAGGAAAGACTCCTACCAAAGTGAGGGCAGCAGCACAGATCATTCATGAGCAGCACCCTGACATCATTGCTGATGGCGACCTGCAAGCTAATTTCGCCTTAAATAGCGATATGTTGACCGACAATTTCCCATTCAGCTGTCTAAATGGACAATCAGCAAACACACTTGTGTTCCCGAACCTGGAATCCGGTAATATCGCCTATAAGCTATTACAGGAAGTCGGTGAAGCGGAAGCTGTAGGTCCAATTCTTTTGGGGATGAACAAACCGATCCATGTACTACAATTGGATAGCTCTGTACGCGAAATCGTCAATATGGTAACCATTGCCGTAGTTGATGTTCAAGCACATCTCAAAAATTTATAGAATCGCTTAAAATCTTCCTATATTCGTAGTACTATGTACGAATATTTCAATGGAAAATTAGCATATAAAGCCCCCACTCATGTTGTTATCGATGTGAGTGGGATTGGTTATTATGTTCACATCTCTCTTTATACCTTTTCCCAAATCAAGGATCAGGAAAACTGTAAATTATTTATTTCACTGCAAGTTCGGGAAGATTCCCATACGCTATATGGTTTTGCCACGGAGAGTGAGAAAAAACTGTTCGAGAACCTGATCTCCGTTTCAGGTATCGGCCCTAATACGGGCCGGATGATCTTATCGTCCAATACACCCGATGAAATACAATCCGCCATTGTCAATGGTCAGGTTGCCTTAATTCAAAAAATTAAAGGAATCGGTCCCAAAACAGCACAGCGTCTGATCCTTGAACTTCAGGATAAATTGAAAAAACAGGGCGTGGAAGCACTTTCAACTACGATTCAATCGCAATCCATACCGGACGAAGCTTTATCTGCCCTGGTCATGTTAGGCTTCAATAAAGCTGCGGCCGAAAAAGTATTGAATACGATTCTAAAAACAGAAGCCAACCTCTCTGTGGAGGATATGATCAAATTAGCGCTAAAGAGGCTTTAAAAAACGGCGGGCTCAATTCGCTTAACAAAAAGAGGCATACAGGTTTGGCTCAAATAAAGTTTCATCTGCTGTACTTCAATTTCAGGATTGCTAGGATGTATCTTTATAAATGCCATAAGATTTATAGGGACTTTTATAGGGACTTCATTCGGATCAAAGCGTATAATATTCTTATCAATCTCGTATAAAAAACATGTTAAACGAGAGCTAATCTGCATTTTGTTCAATCATTGAATCGAACCGTTTGCTTTTTAATAAGCTGGGCCGTCCAATACTGTAAGCTCAGATAAAATTACGGATGAGATAAACTTTATTCGACAATAAATATGCATCCAAATGGGATAAATCACCAGTATCCTCAGCGGGCAATGCAAACGATTGTTTTAATTAAAAACACAGTAAATCAAATCACTACAAAACACAAAGAAGAGTATCCTATCCTATTTCAACACGCTATTTGTTACATTAAGCCTTTGCTAAATCGTATTTATTCCTTTATTTTTAGGGCTTCTTATTTCAGTTATAATCGCACTCATGAAAAAACTATTTTCACTTGCGCTTGCTTTAAGTATAGGAGCAGCAGTATTTGCGCAGGAAAAAAAAGATGTCACATTGAATATTGTGCCTCTACCGCAACATGTCCAGATCAAAAATGGCTCATTCAAAACCAATGCGAACACAAGAATTGCTTTTGATAGTGAAGAGGACAAAAAAGTTGCCGCTTTATTTCAGGATTTTTTAAAAAGCAACTACAATCTCAATTTATCGCTGGTAAAGTCGGCAGGTAAAAACTGTATTTATTTTTCTTCTAAAAGTGCAAAATCAACCAATACGGAAGCCTATGATCTCAACATCGCTTCTGACCAAATTACGGTCAGTGGAAAAGCAGCCGGCCTATTTTATGGTATGCAGTCGTTGATTCAATTGCTTCCGGTCGATAAAAAAGCAAGTATCGAAATTCCGCAAGCATCCATTCAGGATGAACCTCGTTTTGCTTACCGCGGATTGCATCTTGATGTTGGCCGTCACTTCTTCCCCGTAGAATTTGTCAAGAAGTATATTGATATTTTGGCATCCTACAAACTGAATACTTTTCATTGGCACCTGACAGATGATCAAGGCTGGCGTATTGAAATTAAATCCCATCCCAAACTGACACAGATAGGTGGCTATCGTAACCAGACATTATTGGGTAACTATAAAACTGACGGTGACTACGACAATACCCCTTATGGTGGTTTCTATACCCAAGACCAGATCAAAGAAGTCGTTGCTTATGCAAAAACGAAGTATGTTACTGTCATTCCTGAAATAGAGATGCCAGGGCATGCTTTGGCGGCGCTTTCTGCTTACCCAGAGCTAGGTTGTGGTGATCACCCTGGGCCATACACAGCAGCGCAGACCTGGGGTGTATTTGATGATGTTTTCTGTGCTGGCAAAGAAGAGACATTCAAACTATTGGAAGATGTTATCGACGAAGTCATTCCATTGTTCCCAAGCGAATACATTCACATCGGTGGTGATGAGTGTCCTAAGACCAAATGGAAGACTTGTCCACATTGTCAGAAAAGAATCAAGGATAATAACCTCAAAGACGAACATGAATTGCAGAGCTATTTTATTCAACGTATGGAAAAATACATTAATAGCAAAGGCAAACGTATCATTGGCTGGGATGAGATCTTAGAGGGTGGATTAGCACCAAATGCGACTGTTATGAGCTGGAGAGGAGACCAAGGAGCCATCGAAGCGGCAAACCAAGGACATGACGTCATTATCACAGCCAACAGTTATGGACTTTACTTTGACCACAAACAAGGTGCTGATCAAAATAGAGAGCCATTGAGCATCGGTGGACTTTCGACATTGCATAAAGTATATGCTGCCGACCCTATGCCTACCAAAATTTCGGAAAACAACAAGAAACACGTTTTGGGTGTACAAGCGAATATCTGGACAGAATATATCGGTTCTTCCAATAAAGTAGAGTTCACCATCCTACCGCGTGTACTGGCTCTTTCGGAAATTGCCTGGACACAACCGGAGAATAAAAACTGGAAGAATTTTTCCGAACAACGTGCGGCACGCCAATTGGCAAAGCTCGATCAGACAAACACATTCTATCGTGTACCTGAGGCATATGGTATCACTGACACGACGATATATGCATCAGAATATACCATCCGGGATTTAAAGCCATCTGTAGAAGGTGCCAAAATCTATTATACCCTGGACAATTATGACCCTTCAGAATTGGATCTTGAATATACCGGGCCGGTCAAGGTGACGGTTCCAAACAGTAAAGAACGGGTATTCAAAGCCGTAGTTGTAACGCCTTCCGGAAAAAGAAGCAATTACATTAGGGTAAACATTATCAATACAAAGAAATAATATCATTTCGTCCATGCGAAAGCGCTAATATTCTGTTAACTTTGAACAGATATCAGCGCTTTTTAATTGACGTGTGGTATCACTACAAGAATTTAAAAAGAATTTCTATGGCTGAGGATCTGTTAATTGCCAAAGGCAGCAAAGAAGAACAATATCAAAACTTACTTCCACAGATAGGTGGATTGCTACAGGGAGAAAATAATCAGATTGCAAACCTTTCCAATATTGCGGCAGCATTAAAGGAACAATTCAATTTTTTTTGGGTTGGTTTTTATCTCGTAGACGGTGCTGAAGAACTTGTTCTTGGTCCCTTCCAAGGACCTGTTGCCTGTACACGCATAAAAAAAGGAAGGGGTGTATGCGGGGGAGCCTGGGCACAGGAAAAAACACTTATTGTACCCGATGTGGAGCAATTTCCCGGGCACATTGCCTGCAGTTCGCTGTCACGCTCTGAAATCGTATTACCTATTTACAAAAAGGGGGAAATTATCGGTGTACTTGATGTGGACAGCAGTGAATTGGATAGCTTCGACGAAATTGACGAAAAGTACCTTACCCAAATCTTGCAGTTGTTGGATAAATAACACGTTAAGCATTATGAGCAAAAAGGTATATTTCAAAAACCTAATAATCCAAAGTCGAATCATTCATACAAATGATTTCTACGGGAGCACTCACGGTCTTTATCTTATTGTAATTCCCAAATTTTAACAAGCTTGTCGTCACTGACACTAAAGAAATATTGGCCGTCTTCGGACCAGATTCCTGCATTGACGGACAGATGATGGCCATCCTGCATTTTGTCGCGGCTCATGTTCTTCAAAAGCGCAAAATCGGCGTTAGACCAGAATTTCAGTGACTTATCGCGGCTTACTGTTGCAAAAAATGGTTCAAAAGGGTGTGGATAGATCCCATACACTGTGAACAAGTGTGGTACAAAGGAAAAGTTATTGCTCAGTTGATTGACATCCGAAATAATAAGCTGTGCATCGCGTCCACCGCTTAACAGTTTATTTTGAAGAAAAGCCAAAGAGGTTGTGGGCAGACTATGCAACTTCATCCGTTCGATAACATGAAAGTCCTCGCTAGCCAACAAATATACCCAGCCATCTTTATCGCCCAGAGCAATCTTGGTTTCATCGGCATCCACTGCAATACTTCGTACTGTCGTTTGGGATAGCTCTACGTCATAGATACGCTTGTATGTGGCGAGGTTGATTACATAAAGTCGTCCTTCTTCCCCTACGGCGAGCAACTCATTCTTTTGCCGGATATAGGAAAGTGCAAAGATAGCTCTATTGCCGAGCTGCAAACTCGCCACGAGTTTCTGTTCCTGTACATCCACGAAAAGCAACTTTCCCTCCCGCAGCGCAATCGTCAGTATCGCAGTTCCAGGAATCAATTTTAAAGCATACACGGAGGAGGTCACCGCACACAGAATACGCTTAAAACCATTCTTTTCAATATCCCATTCCACCACGCCCTTATCGTTGCCACCCGTAAAAAAAGTATGCGGATAATATCCCTTCTCTACACAAAAAATTGGGTTTTGATGTCCCGATAATGTTGCTCTTAATTTAATATTCATAGTTATCTATTCAAATTCTCCGGATGATTACCGAAGTGGCCCTGCTTGCAAATGAAATTCGCTTCCTCATCAATTTAAATTTACCAACTCCAAATAAACAGCCGGAAAACAATAAAAAAGAAGTGCAGCATATTCACAAATATACTGCACTTCTAAGACTATTTTGTCATATTACCTTAAAGCCTCGCCCAATTACCGATTTCCATAAAATTTCTTTGCGTGTATATTCGAATTCGGCACATATACTATTCAGTCACAAAGGCTTTCTTGGGGAACAGCGTTATTGATGTCTGCTTTCAAGATTTTTAGCGATTGTTTCCAACGAAAATCCCTTCTCACGCAACAATACGATCAAATGGAACAATAGGTCAGAAGTCTCATTGATAAAGTCTGTTTCAGTTTCAGTTAATGCGGCAATAACCGTTTCTACAGCTTCCTCGCCTACCTTTTGGGCGATCTTATTAATTCCTCTGGACCGCAAACGGTTAACATAGGATTCGTCAGAAGGATTTTCGTAACGATGATTGACGATACGTTCGAGCTCCAGTATAAAATTCTGATTGAATTCTGTGCTGAAACAGCTCCGGCTTCCCGTATGACAAGTGGGTCCCATAGGATCAGCCTTAATCAATACGGTATCTTTATCGCAATCAATATGGATACTCTTTACGTTTAAAAAGTTTCCACTCTCCTCTCCTTTAGTCCAGAGACGGTTTTTGCTACGAGAAAAAAAAGTCACGCGCTTCTCTGCCTGTGTCTTTTGCCAAGCCTCCTCATTCATGTAGCCTAACATCAACACTTCCAGGGTTTGGGCGTCTTGCACAATCACTGGAACAAGTCCGTCACTTTTTGCGAAATCTAACATTGTATTAGTATCTAGTATTTAGTATCTAGTATTGAGACTCTGGTAGCGCAAGCCCAAGGCTTACTCACTATCTATCTTCTCCTCTTTTAATTCTTTATTCTTTGATCCATATTTCTGGATCTTTGCGCTTTATTTCTGGATCTCTACCCGCAATTATCTTACGACAATACCATGTTGGTGTAAAGTCTGCTTAAGGTCCGGAATCAATATTTCGCCATAGTGGAATACAGAAGCGGCTAACGCGGCATCCACATTGGCCTGTTGAAATACATCGATGAAATGCTGTTGATTACCGGCCCCGCCAGATGCGATCAACGGAATATGAATACGATCGTTAATGGCCTTTAAGAATTTATTGTCAAAACCGTTTTTCGTGCCATCGTGATCCATTGATGTCAACAGGATTTCTCCGGCTCCACGTTCTTGCGCTTCACGGATCCAATCCAGGGTATTGATCTCCGTTTTGATACGCCCCCCACTTAAATGGACAAAATCCTCTCCTTCGATCGACCTTGTATCGACAGCGACAACCACAAACTGAGCTCCAAAAGCTGCAGCCATCTGATTGATCAACTCCGGATTTCGTACCGCAGCAGAGTTGATCGAAATCTTGTCCGCACCAGCATTCAATAAGATATCCGCATCGCTGATTTCATTGATACCGCCACCGATTGTAAAAGGGATATTTACCTGACGAGCTACCGCTTTTACCAGATCTATCGTTGTCTTGCGACCTTCATGTGTAGCTGTAATATCTAAAAACACAAGTTCATCAGCTCCTTGCTGGGAGTATTCATAGGCGAGTTCAACAGGATCACCCGCATCACGCAAATCAACAAAGTTGACCCCTTTTACCGTACGTCCATCTTTAACATCCAAGCAAGGAATTATCCGTTTTGCCAGCATGTTAAAATCGGATTAATGATTTGAGATTCCAGTCTTTGACTTCATCAATTGAGATACGATTCTCATAGATCGCCTTGCCTACAACAACGGATTCTACACCACCCAGCTCCTGAAGCTTTTGAATATCATCCATAGAGCTGATACCCCCCGAAGCAATCAGCTTGATGATCGGAGAATGATCCAGCAATTTTTGATACAACTCCACGCCTGCGCCACCTAATTTACCGTCTTTACTGATATCGGTACAAAGGAACCTAAAAAATCCCAAAGCCAAGCATTTATCAATATACTCGATCAATTTAATTGGCGAACTTTCTAACCAGCCGGAGTATTTAATGACTTCGTCCAATACATCAATTGCAATGACAATATGATCTGCGTATTTAACTTTCCCTTCATTTAGGGTTGCCAGTTCTTCCAAAAAAGAAGGATTTGTGATCGCTTGCGTACCCACGATGACACGATATACACCGGCATCAACCAATTCCTTTACTTTATCAATGCTTCTGACTCCACCGCCATACTGAATTTTCATATCGGTCTTTTGGATGATATCAAATAAATAGGCCTGATTGCTAAAATCACCTTTTGCGCCATTTAAATCTATGATATGAACCAATTCTGTACCATTCGCATGGTAGTTCTCGATCTGCTCCTCTAAACTAATCGCATAAGTTGTAACGTCGTTGTAGTTACCCTCTCTTAAACGGACAACTTTTTTGTCCAAAACGTCAATTGCTGGAATGATATACATAATCGAATATTTTTAGTCTAATTGAATAGTTGAAAAATTGAGCAACAACTGCTCACCTGCTTTTCCCGACTTCTCCGGGTGAAATTGTACGCCAAAGAAATTATCTTTGGAAATTGCTGCTGAAAATGGCAACCCATAGTCACATTTAGCGGCCGTAAATATCGTATCATATTCAATATAATACGAATGGACGAAATAAAAATAAGTCTGATCCGCTATATTCGCAAATAAAGGATTATTTGCTTGCACCGAAACGCTATTCCAGCCCATATGAGGCACTTTGCCGGCTACTCTGGTTTCAAAATGTAACGTTTTCAACGGGAACAATTTCAACAGATCGGCATCACCTTCCTCCGAATAATCGGTCAACAACTGCATCCCAACACAGATTCCCAGTACAGGTTTACGCAGTGCTTTAATATAAGGCACTAATCCCGATTCCCGTAATTTATTCATGGCTGCCCCCGCATGGCCTACTCCGGGAATAATAATCCGATCGTAGAGATCCATCTCTTCCGCCGTATTGATCATGCCGTAGGTCAGTCCCACGCGATCTAGCGCAGCAGTCAGGGAAAAAATATTCCCGGCGCCGTAATTAATAATTCCTATCATTTTTGAGATTTGAGTATTGAGATTTGAGTATTAAGACTTTGGCTCCACAAGTTTATGCATCATGCGGTCATCGCTCATCTTTACTCATGTATCCCATGGGTTCTCTTTATTAATTAAACAAAACTACAAAACACCTTTGGTGCTTGGTAGCTGCATATGATCCGCATCCCTCCGTACCGCTTTCTTAATCGATTTGGCAAAGGCTTTAAAAATTGCTTCGATCTTATGGTGCTCATTATCCCCCTCTGCTTTGATATTTAGATTTGATTTGGAGGCGTCAGAAAATGATTTAAAAAAATGGAAGAACATCTCTGTTGGCATGTCACCTATTTTCTCACGTTTAAATTCTGCATCCCATACGATCCAATTGCGTCCACCAAAATCCAGTGCAACCTGTGCCAGGCAATCATCCATTGGTAAGGTGTACGAGTAACGCTCAATACCACGCTTGTCTCCCAATACCTTCAAAAATACCTCACCCAAAGCTATCCCTGTATCTTCAATCGTATGATGCTCGTCTATATGAAGATCGCCTTTCGCTTTGATCGTTAAGTCCAATGCACCATGTCGGGCTATTTGATCCAACATATGATCAAAGAAGGGCAATCCTGTTTCGATTTCCGATTTACCGGAGCCATCCAAGTTTAACTGAATAAAAATATCCGTTTCGTTAGTTTTACGATGATGTTCGGCAGTGCGCGTTCCCAATTTCAGAAATTCATAAACTGTTTTCCAGTCCATTGTTTCTAAAGCTACGACTGTAGGATCAATGTCAACGTTCTCTAAAGCCCCCAATTGATCATTGGCACGCAGCCATATTGCTCTGGCCCCAAGATTTTGAGCGAGCTTCACATCATTGACTCGGTCACCGATAACGAACGATTCACTTAAATTATATTTTGACGGATCGAAATATTCACCGAGCATACCAATCCCCGGTTTACGAGTGTCGGCATTTTCATGCGGAAAAGTTTTATCTATATGTTCTTTGGCAAATACTACACCCTCTGCTGCAAACGTATCAATTACAAAATGATGGACGGGCCAGAAGTTCTCTTCCGGATGGGAAGATGTTCCCAGGCCATCTTGGTTTGAAACCAAGATCAATTCAAAATCCAGTTCCTTCGCGATACGTGGCAGGTACTGCAAGGCGCCCGGATAGAATTTTAATTTTGCAAAAGAATCGATCTGCTCATCTTCTGGTTCCAAAATTAATGTTCCATCACGGTCTATAAACAGTACACGTTTTAAGTTATCAGGCATAGTATTATTTATTGATTTGATTAAGTTTTTCTAATAAAGTTCTGTTTTCAACAGGTGTCCCGACAGTGATCCGCAAACAGCCCTCACAAAGTTCGACTTTTGACCGATCTCTGACGATGATCCCATACTGAACCAGATAGTCATAAACTTCTCTCGGCTGTTCCATCTTGACCAGGATAAAATTGGCATCAGAAGGAGTAATATACTGTACATAGTCCAGTTCGAGTAGTTCACGTACCAGTTTCTCACGTTCCGAAACAGTCTCTTTGATCCAGTCATTGACTTGATCCACATTATTCAGGGCCTCTAACACGATATCTTGTGTTGCCTGATTAATGTTATAAGGTGGTTTAATTTTATTGTAAACTGCTATAATTTCTTTGCTCGCAAATGCCATGCCCAATCGCAACGCTGCAAGCCCCCAGGCTTTGGACAAAGTCTGCAATACCACCAAGTTAGGGTATTCAGCCAATTCCTGTGTAAATGATTTTACTGCTGAAAAATTGATATAAGCTTCATCGACGACGACAAGCCCCTTAAAATTATTCAATACCGTTTCGATGTCCTGACGACGGATAGAATTTCCGGTCGGATTATTTGGCGAACAGATAAAAATCAGCTTGGTATGTGCATCTATGGCATTCGCTATTCCATCCAGATCCAACTGGTATTCTGCGGTAAGGTTTACTTTTTTGAAAGCGACATCATTGATATTCGCCGATACCTCATACATACCATAGGTCGGCGGAACGAGGATAACATTGTCCACACCGGGTGTACAAAATGCGCGGTACAAAATATCAATCGCCTCATCGCTTCCATTGCCTAAAAAAATATTTTCCGCAGGAACACCTTTTATTGTTGAAAGTTTTGCTTTGACTTGATGTTGGAGTGGGTCTGGATATCGGTTGTAATCATGGTTAAGTGGGGATCCAAAAGGATTTTCATTGGCATCAATCAATATGGATGCCTCCCCTTTAAATTCATCTCTTGCGGACGAATATGGTACGAGCTTCTTAATATTTTCCCGTAATAGGTTGTTTAAGTTGAATGGATTATCCATTATAAAAAAATTAGAGCCGTAAACTTAGATAAATTGTTTATCAAATGCAATATAATAAGCAATTTAAAAGCATTTGGTCATAGAAATGTGGTATAAAATTCACAAAAAACTAAACTAAAAACCACTTCCCTTCGATCGAAAGTTCGGTATTGGGGAATACTGTTCGAGCTTCTTCCAACAAGGGTGCCAAATCCCGGTACCGTGCGGAGTAATGACCGAGCAATAATTTTTTTGCATGGGTTTCTTTGGCAATTTCTCCGGCTTCCAATGCCGTTGTGTGGAAAGTTTCTTTTGCACGGTCGACCATATCATGTAAAAATGTAGATTCATGGTACATGAGATCGGCATGCTGAACATAGGGAAGATAACCCTCTGTGCGTACCGTATCTGAACAATATACGTAACTTCTGGATTTGGGTGCGGGCAGGCTCAATTGATCCGCTGGGTAAACATCCCCTTTTTCGTCCACATAATCCATCCCTTTCTTGATAGCGGGATAGTATACTGTGGGAATATTCAACGCTTGAACCACATCACCAAGCAAGGTCCTGGCCCGTGGTCCCTCATCAAAGCGAAAACCTGTGCAGGCAATACGATGTGTTAAAGGAAACGCGCTCACTTTCATGGTCCGGTTTTCAAAAATAATACCGGGTCCGTCAGGTGAAATCGGATGAAAAATAAGATTATAGCGCAAGACTGTCTCCGAATGCAGAAATTGGACATCCAGAATCTCTTTTAAGGCAGCCGGTCCGTATAAATGAAGATCACTTTTGCGGCCAACAAGATGCATCGAAGAGAGCAGTCCCACTAAACCTAAATAGTGATCTCCATGTAAGTGACTAATAAAAATATGTCCTATACGATTGCTTTTAATTCCATAACGGCTGAGCTGCATTTGCGTCCCCTCCCCACAGTCTATTAAAAACAATTGTTCATTAAAGTTCAGCACTTGGCTAGTCGGATGGCGATCAAACATCGGTGTCGCGGAACTATTTCCTAATATCAGAACTTCAAACTTCATATTAATCCTCAATTGTCCCCCGGTATTCAGATTCCAGTTCGTGCGCGAAGATCAAATCTTCCGCAACCTTCAGTGATGGAGCGATCTTTATCGATTTATCCAGGTGCGACACGCGAACCATATCCATTAATTTAGGACAAAGATTGACCAAAATAAATACACCACCAACAGACTGACATAGGCGGTGCGCCAATATGCCCAAACGGATCCCAACTTCATCCGTCTTTTGAACATGAATCATATCCAGGACAATGTTGCGTTGGCCAATAGTATTGCGCAACAGAAACTCACCCTTGAGTTTCGCTGCATTATCCGCATCTATCACTTCGACATGAGGCTCTATGACAATATAGCGATCGTGTTTATCAATAGTATACTTCATAAGTTTATTTCCTTAGTTTGAGGATACAATGTACTAATAATTTAGCTCTTTTAAGGCTTTTGTCACATTTCTTTCCACGCGTTCCAGTACATTTTCCTGATCAGGATAAACAAATTTTTCGCCCACGATGTGCTCGTATAGCTCAATATAGCGTTCGGAAATTGAAGCAATGATCTCATCTGTCATCTCTGGGACCACCTGTCCATCTTTACCCTGAAATCCATTATCTATCAACCATTTACGAACAAACTCTTTTGACAATTGCTTTTGTGCTTCCCCTTTGTCCTGACGTTCTTGATATCCGTCAGCATAAAAATAACGGGAAGAATCCGGAGTATGAATCTCGTCGATAAGGACTATTTTACCGTCTTTTTTACCAAATTCATACTTAGTATCCACTAGGATCAGCCCTCTTTGTGCTGCAATTTCGGTTCCGCGTTGAAACAAAGCTCTGGTATATTTCTCCAATTGCACGTAATCCTCCTCACTTACAATCCCTTTTTTCAAGATATCCGCGCGGGAAATATCCTCATCGTGACCTACTGCTGCTTTGGTCGTCGGTGTGATAATCGGTTCAGGCAATTTATCATTCTCCTTCAATCCCTCAGGAAGAGACTCGCCACAAACTTCCCGTTTACCTGCAGCATATTCACGCCAGGCATGTCCTGATAGGTAACCGCGGATAACCATTTCAACTTTAAACGGTTCGCACATTTGACCTATGGTCACACTAGGATCCGGTACAGATACGACCCAATTCGGGATAATATCGGATGTCGCTTTCAAAAATTTAGCCGCAATTTGATTTAACACCTGTCCTTTGTAGGGAATAGGACGAGGAAGTACCACATCAAATGCCGAAATACGGTCAGAAGCCACCATAGCCAAGTAGGTATCTGCAATCGTATACACGTCTCGTACTTTTCCTCTGTAAAAAGCAGTCTGGTTTTCGAAATTGAAATTTGTTTCTTTTATAGCGTTCATGTTCAAAGTAAAATTCAAATAAATAATTATTGATCAGTCTTTGTTTTCATAGCCATGTCTGAAAACAAGACTCGATTGTTCATCCATGGCCTTTCCTAAAGGCCTAAATGAACCAGTTTATTGTGTCTTTTAAAGACGATATGAATATCCCTAACTCCTCTTGGTCCGTACTGGGCTTCTGATCGGGGATATTACAATTGATCTTTTTTGCAACGAACGACTAAATGTCGCCGTATGCTTCCAAAATGCGTCGCACCAATTTATGACGAACCACATCGCCACCACTAAGGTGGATAATATCAATACCTTCAATATTTTCCAGCAAACGGATCGATGTCGAAAGGCCCGATTGATTCTTTTTAGGGAGATCGACCTGTGTCATATCACCCGTAACAATGAATTTTGCGGTCGGCCCCATACGGGTCAAAAACATCTTTAACTGCATATCCGTTGCATTTTGGGCTTCATCCAAAATGACAAAACAATTATCCAATGTGCGTCCCCGCATAAATGCCAGTGGCGCAACCTCGATGGTACGGTTTTCCAAATATCCTTTTAATTTCTCGGCCGGAATCATATCGTCCAATGCATCGTAAAGAGGCCTTAAATAGGGATCTACCTTTTCTTTCAGGTCTCCGGGTAAAAAACCGAGGTTTTCTCCAGCTTCTACCGCTGGTCTTGTCAGGATAATACGTTTGATTTCTTTATTTCGAAGTGCCCGGACAGCAAGTGCAACAGCCGTATAGGTCTTTCCTGTTCCTGCCGGACCAATGGCAAATAAGATATCATTTTTCGAAATACTATCGACCATCCGTCGCTGATTGGCTGTCCGCGCACGGACAATCAAACCATTGGGGCCATAAACTATGGGCTCAGACCCAAAGGCAGCTTGCTTGGCAGCAATTTCCTTTTCCTGTTGCACAGCAGAACCTGCACTTGCCCCAAGGAGATTTTCAAAATCCAACAAGGTAATGTTGTTAAATTTCTCAAAGTGAGCCATGACTTCCTTAAACGATTGCTCAAACAGCTCCAACTCCTTCGCATCACCTAACACTTTCATTTCACTTCCACGAGCCACAATCCGCAGTTTTGGGAATTGCTTCTTTAAATAATCAAAGTGCTCATTGTCTGCTCCCCATAATACGGGTAAATTCAGACCATCTAATGCAATTAGTAATTCGTTCAAATTTTATCCTATTTTAGAATTAATTAGACTGTAGCTACCACGCAATAGCTCTTATGCGTAATACTATTCAAAATTAACGTATTCTAATGAGAAAATAGACCATACCAAAGAGATTTTTGCAAAAAGAAAACCAAATTATTTTTTTTGTATTTTACACCTGAGTTTTGCTTTTAAAAGTGGATCTTCAGGGTGCGAAAACCGATTCTTTTTTATATTAATCGAAGCTATGTTTGTGTGTATCAACCGGAAAAAGATATATTCAAAATAAGTTCTTCAATTAGCTTTACAAATCAGCTGATAAATAGTAATTTTGCTCTCTATTTAAATAGATTTTTTAGCATCAGAACAAATAAGCAACAGAAGATCTATTTCTATTCATTCAAAAAGGGAATTCGACAGCAATTCGGTCTACTTTAGATTATAATGGCAGTAATTACGTTAACGACAGATCTAGGACATAAGGATTTTTATCAAGCTGCGCTAAAAGGAAGCCTTTTAACGCAGTTGTCTGATGTTAATATTGTCGATATCACCCACGAGATCCCAGCATTCAACATTCCGCGCGCAGCCTTTGTACTTGGCAACGCCTATCATTATTTCCCCAAGGGAACTGTACATATCATCGGTATCAACACCTTGTTTCATGAAGAATCCAAATACATCGGCATGAAATACAAGGACCATTATTTTGTCGGCGCGGACAATGGTATTTTCAGTTTGCTGTTAAATGGAAATGAGCCCCAGGAATTGTATGAACTCAATCTGATGCAGGACCTGCGATACCTCCATTTCCCGCTCGCTGACATTCTTTCAAAATCAGCCTGTCATATTGCAAAAGGAGGGAAACTGAAAGATGTGGGCACGCCAATGCATCAACTGATAGAAAAAGTTACATTACAGCCGATCTTTGATAAGGATATGATACGGGGCAATGTCATTTACGTTGACGCCTTTGGCAATGCCATTACCAATATTTCAAAAGACCTGTTCAATAAAGTCCAAAAAGGGCGAAATTTTGTCTTGTATTTCAAGCGCAACGAAACGATCACCAACCTTTCCTGGCATTACAATGAGGTCGGCGAAGGCGAAAAATTATGTCTCTTTGGAATCAGTAATTATTTGGAAATTGCCATCAACAAGGGCAACGCGAGCCAGCTTTTGGGACTTCACGATGACGATTCCAATGTCATCCGTATCGAATTTAAAGATTAATTTCATAAATTCATTCTTAGAAATTATTTGCGCACATGGGTCAAGCTCCAAGACAGGGGTAGCGCTTGTAGCAGTTATGCTGCCAAGGCAAAGCAATTTCAGCAAACTTAATATGGGATTGATTGGTTCATTGTTTATGAAGTCTTTAAAATACACGCTACTGTCCTTTCTTTTATTATTTAACCTCGGGTATTTGATAGCGCAGGAAAATGCAGATTCCAGTGCTTTTGAAGTACAGCGCAAACGTGTCAATAACCTGCTTGAGGCAAGACAGCAGAAATTCGGCGCTTACGATACGAGCCTCACTCAGAAAACAGGGCTTTTTGGACTGTTTAAATCCAAGGACGATATGCAGAAAAGCATCGATATCCTCAAAGATGTCGTGATCACGGATAACAACATCTTTTTGGAAACCCAGCAGCTACTCAAAATCAAAGATTTCGAAAAGAACAAATTTCGGCAGATGGCCACGGAATACGATAAGCAGATCTCATCCTATATAGGTACAATTAATAAACTTCAGCTTGAAAATGAAAGACTCAGGGCACAATTGGACAAATCAGCCGGAAACGGACTGTCCGGCAATATATGGCTTTACATGGCCTTGCTCGTCATCATGGCGCTAGCACTCTTATTGTATCGTAGCCGTACACGAAAATCACTCCCAATCCCTAAAAATACGGACTAGGGCTTTGTGTTTTTGGGCATGTAGCGATGACATGTACCGCGCGAATTGATCAAATGATAACTAAACCTGTCAAAAGCCAAAAAATTGACCAAAGTATGATAGCAAAATATTTTTAATCTCTTTACATTTGTCCTCGCAACAAAACATTGAAGTAGCGGATTATGGCAAGAGGTTTCAATAGTGGTAATAAACAAGAAGAAGATCTACCAAAACCAAAGTTAAATAAGGAGCTCCTATTACGGGCTTCGAAAATAATGACCTATTTAAGGCCTTATCGGGTTAAGTTTGGAATCGGAATGTTATTTTTGGTATTATCCAGTCTTTCCATGCTAGCTTTCCCTGCACTCTTGGGTGCGATGATTGATGCCGCCCAAGGCAAGCAAAAATACACCTGGCTGCCCCCTGAAGTGTATTACATTGGAGGAATAGCCTTTATCATTCTATCTTTTACGTCCGTCGTTTCTTTTTTTCGAATCCGTATCTTCGTCGAGATCGCTGAACGCGCTTTGTCCAAAATTCGTAAAGATACCTATCATAAGCTTATCTCCTTGCCGATTGAATTTTTCGCCAATCGTCGCGTGGGAGAATTAAATAGCAGACTTTCCGCAGATCTATCCCAGATCCAGGACACCTTGACCACTACATTGGCTGAAATTTTAAGACAATTGATCAGCCTTTGTTTTGGGGTATTTCTGCTCGTTTGGGTATCGCCCAAATTGGCCTTGATGAATCTCTGCATATTACCTGTCATTGTGGTTGCCGCAATTGTCTTCGGAAAATTTATTCGTGAATTATCCAGACAGGCGCAGGATAAGATGGCGGAATCAAATAGCATAGTTCAAGAAACTTTATTAGGCATTAGCAATGTTAAAGCTTTTGTGAACGAATACTTTGAATTCAACCGTTACAGTAATCAGATGGATTCTGTTGTCAAATTAGCGGTCAAGGGAGCAACATTTCGAGGAGCCTTTGCTTCGTTTATCATATTCTGTATTTTCGGTGCTGTTATCGCCGTTATTTGGTATGGTGCCGCATTGGTTTCTATCCATGAGATGTCTGTCGGTGATCTAACAACATATATCCTTTATTCGATGTTTGTTGCCGGATCTATGGGGAGTTTCCCTGAATTATACGCAAACATACAGCGTTCACTCGGTGCCAGCGAAAGGATCCTGGAAATTCTTGATGAACCACAGGAGGATATCAAAGTTGAACCGAGCTGCAAGGAGATCAGTAAAAAGATAAGTGGAAATCTCCGTTTTGATCATGTGGCATTCGCGTACCCTAGCCGTCCTGATATTGAAATTCTCAAAGACATTAACTTTACCGCCAATGCTGGCGATAAAATCGCCATCGTGGGCCCTAGCGGCACCGGCAAATCAACCATAGCCTCTTTAATACTACAGTTCTATACCAGCAATAAGGGAGAAGTACTTTATGATGGCAAGCCAGCCTCGGACTTTGAGCTGTGCGATATACGTAACCAAGTGGCCATAGTACCGCAAGACGTACTGTTATTCGGCGGAACGATCCGCGAGAATATCGCCTATGGTAAATTAGACGCTACGGAAAATGAAATAACAGAAGCTGCCAAACGCGCCAACGCCCATCAATTTATATTAAATTTCCCTGAAGAGTATGATACCGTAGTCGGAGAACGTGGTGTAAAACTCTCCGGAGGGCAACGTCAACGTATCGCCATCGCCAGGGCTTTACTTAAAGACCCAGCGATTCTGATTCTGGATGAAGCAACGTCCTCATTGGACTCCGAGTCAGAACGTCAGGTACAAGATGCCCTAGAAGAATTAATGCGTGGCCGCACATCCATCATCATTGCTCACCGTTTATCGACGATAGTCGATGCAGACAAAATTATCGTGGTCGAAAATGGCATCGTCTCGGAAAGCGGAACACATTTCGAATTATTACAGAAAGAAACCGGACTCTACCGCCACCTCTATACCCTGCAATCCAAACAGCAAAAAGTAGATATGTAAAATTTTGTTAATTATTGATTCTTTTTAAACAAATTGTCCCAGTGATTGTTCATTTGGTATCATACTTGATTATCATTTGAATACACAATAAAATAGAAGAATTATGAAAAATAGCAAAAATGGATTAGTGGCATTTGCTTTGGTAGGATTGGCTGCGGGAGCTGCTGCATGGTATCTTTTAGGAACAGATGACGGGAAAAAGCAATTAGATCGTGCAAATGATGGCATCAAAAGCTTAACTAAGTCATTGAAAGATCTTTCGAAAAAAGAAGCTAGAAAAGCCCAAAAGTTAGCCAATAGAGCTTCAGCTGAGCTGGACAACTTAAAATCAAAAGCACAGGCAGCTTTCAGCAAAGCGACGGACGATGCAGATGCATTGAAAAATAAGGCAAAAGAAGCAGGCAGAGAAGCTTTGGACCACGCCAACAATGCGGCACAAAATTTAGCAAATAAAATCGACAACACAACCGATGCTGCTAAATCAAAAATTTCTAATGCATAAGTAAAAAAAACGTTTTTTTAAGAATTGGTGGTTTAACCGCATTCGGTGGTTAAAATACATTTGTATCTTTGCGGAATATGACTTTACTGCAACAGGTAAAAACTTTAATTCTTAAAGACATCATTCTGGAATGGCGATCAAAATACGCCATCAACGGAATCCTACTATATGTCGTATCTACTGTATTTGTTTGTTATCAAGCATTCAAGTCAGTAGATACCACAGTTTGGAACGCATTGTTCTGGATTATCATGTTATTTGCATCCATCAATGCCATCAACAAGAGCTTCGTTCAGGAAAATCCCAACCGACAACTCTATTATTACTCCTTAGTTGACCCACGGGCAATTATCCTTGCCAAAGTCATTTACAACATGTTATTGATGACTATCCTGGCCTCCATTGCTTATTTCGTTTATTCGATCATATTTCAAAATCCTCTCGGGGACCCCACGCTATATTTCATTTCGGTCATTTTGGGCAGCATCAGTTTCGCCAGTGTATTTACCATGATTTCGGGCATAAGTTCGAAAGCCGGCAATAACAGCACGCTAATGGCCATTTTAAGTTTTCCGGCAATTATACCGCTGTTGATCGTACTGATCAAACTCTCCCGCAATGCAATAGAAGGCATGGAAAGAGCAGCAAGTATGAGAGAAATAATTGTATTACTCGCAATTAATGTAATCACGATCACTATTTCTTTATTGTTATTTCCGTACCTTTGGCGAGATTAAATTTTAGGATTGAAACACATTAAATTCAATTTACCATGAGAAAAAAATGGTGGAAAATATTAGCTGTTCTGATTATCTGCGCAGTCATTATCAATGGTCTTTTGGGCCCTGTCCCCCGCCTATTTATCCTTCACGAAAGTATCCGTAATGTCTATTTCCATGTTCCGATGTGGTCTGCAATGATTGTGATGTACCTGATTTCTGTTATTTATAGTGTCAAATACCTTAATACAGGTAAAGCAGAATACGATTTAATGGCCATAGAAGCCGTAAATACAGGTATTACCTTTTGTTTTTTTGGCCTGGCAACGGGAATGCTTTGGGCCAACATTACCTGGGGAGAACCTTGGCCAAATGACCCCAAGTTAAACGGTTCGGCAATCGCGACATTAATGTACTTAGCCTATCTCGTACTCCGCAATGCGCTCGAAGAAGAGCAGAAACGGGCAAAAATATCTGCTGTCTATAATATCTTTGCATTTCCGATCATTATTGTATTGCTTTATATTCTTCCAAAAATGACAGATTCTCTTCATCCCGGAAGCGGTGGCAATGCTACCTTTGGCCAGCTACAAATGAGCAACGAGCTCCGTCCGACATTCTATGCCGCCATGATCGGATGGCCAATGATTGCTTTTTGGATCTGTTCAATGCGTTACAGAGTACGTCTATTGGAAAGAAAAGAGCTGCAAATCGATTCTTAAAAAGAACAGAAACAGGCTATAACCTCCTTAAAAATGGGCATTACGACAATAATAAGTCCTAAGCTCATGAAATAAAACGGAAAACAAGCATAAGCCATTTGTTACTAATGTTTATAGCGGATCAAATGGCGATAACACTGATCAAAAATAAAGTTCTGATGAAACAGGAGAGTTACCCGAGTACTCATCAGTTATTAAAAGACAAATAATAGAATGAAAAAAATAACATTGTCAATTGCATTATTAATCTTATCAACTGTAAGCGCCTTCGCTCAGGATGACGTTGATATGGCAACAGGATTACGTAGTGAAGGCAAAATCTATGTGGTTGTGCTCGTGATGCTGGTCATTTTTTTAGGTTTGGCCTTCTTTCTTTTCTTGCTCGACCGCCGCATTACGAAATTGGAAAAAAAGAATAAATAGTCAGCTATCTATTGCATACCATGATTATAAGTCAGTTCAGAAATTATACACCAGTAAATATCCTTTTTTTATCCTTCGTGGGTTTTGTATTATGCCTCGGCATATTCCTACACCTTCCGGATAAACTGGATTCTGTTATTTTTGAACCGGCTCTTGGTAATCTATTGGGGGAAAACAATTTAATCAATCTATCTCCGGCAACCAATGTCTTTATCACACTCATTCTGACCATTTTTCAGGCAACCATACTCAACCGGATCACAAGTCACTTTAACTTGCTCGGAAAACCTAGTTTTCTGGTTGCTTTGATGTACATGACATTGGCCAGTTTATTTTTACCTTTTCTGGTCCTGTCTCCCACGCTCATCTGTAACTTTATTTCAATATGGATGCTCAGTAAATTGCTTTCCTTATATCGTCAGACCGATGTGAAAGCGGAAATGTTTGACCTGGGTATGATTGTCGGTATCGGAAGTCTCATCTACTTCCCTTTTTTGAGCATGTTTTTCCTGTTATGGATAAGTCTTCTTATTTTTAGGCCATTTAATTGGCGTGAGTGGATCACACCATTATTGGGACTGGCTACAATCTATTTTATATTGGCAGTAATCTACTTATGGGTAGGAAAAATGGAACTATTTTACACCATATGGTTACCCTTTACCTATAAGTTTCCAACAGCCATTCGTATTCAACTAGTTGACTACCTCGTATTGGTTCCAGTACTTTTTACCCTGATCCTTTTCCTGTTGATCCTCAAGGATAATTTTTTCAAAAGTATCGTGCACATCCGGAAATCTTTCCAATTGTTGTTTTTCATGTTATGCCTGGCCGTGGCTTCTTTCTATTGGAACAAGAAGCTAACAGAAGCTCATTTTTTACTCTGTGCCCCTCCAATCGCCATTTATATGGCCTATTACTTCACGTATGCCAAAAAGAAATGGTTTTTTGAAGTCGTTTACGCCATTATTGTATTAACGATAATCTACTTCCAATTTTTCTAAACAATTGTACAACAAGCGTTTAACCTTTTTTAACAAAATCGGCTTAACAAGCTCACAAAAATTGAATAGTTTTGTATGCGAATAAAAGCAAAGAACATTTAATTACAGGAGTCAAAAAACTCAAAGATTTCACAAAAACTAAATAAACATTAGTTTCTCAATTTTATAGGTTGACCATGCAGAAACGCTTTATAAGCTCTCTAAGAAATAAATCCCTCCAACTGTTGTTAGCAGGTGGAATTTTAGCTAGTTCTACTACCGCATTTGCCCAAAAAACAACATCAGCTTCGCCATATTCTCAACTGGGAATAGGTCAAATCCGTGAAGATTTATTGCCTCAGTACAGAGCTATGGGGGGAATTAATACAGGTATCCGTACATTTGACGGAGTATACAATACCAACCCGAGCAATCCTGCGTCTTACTCTGCAGCACGCGTGAGTGTTTTTGATGCCGGTCTATATGGCAACTATACGCAACTCAAATCCACTACCAGAGCGGACAACACCGCTGATTTTGCTTTTAGCCATATCACGATGACTTTTCCAATGAAAAAGTTCGGCGGTATCAGTATGGGTATATTGCCATTCTCGGATGTTGGTTACCGAACAAGTTCGCCGGAGGGTATTAATTCCGAAATCTATAACAAGGTATTTACTGGTGAAGGCGGTCTGACAAAAGCTTACGCCGGATGGGGTGTACGTGTTTACAAAGGGTTGAGCATCGGTGCGAATATGTCGTACCTATTCGGAACCTTAAATGACTATAGCCGTGTTGAATTTCCGGTCACCTCCGGAGCTTTAAACCCCCAACGCCAGAATAAGCGTGAAATCCAAGGTATTATCTTTGATTACGGTTTACAATATGAACAGCCTCTAGGAAAAGAGCATGTATTGAGCTTCGGTTATTCAGGATCACTGAACAACGATATCAAGGAACGCACAACAATTATCGACACAAGGACCGCTCCATCATCTGATCCAGACAATCAAAATATTCCGATCGATACGACCTACATGTCCGATCGTATCAGCCGACATTTAACCCTTCCCTTAAAACACAATGTGGGGGTTACACTTGCTCGAAATGGCAAATGGCTAGTCGGGGCAGATTTCAAATATGCAGACTGGTCGAGATTTCAGGTCAGAAGTGGTGAAAATAGACTCCGCAAAAATTATGGTGTAGCTCTTGGTGGACAATTGACTCCGGACAGATCGTCTCTTAACTATTTAAAACAGGTAGACTATCGTCTTGGATTCAGATACAACAAAACACAGTATTTTCAGGCCGGTGAAAACATCAATGATATGGCTGTAACTGTAGGTGTGGGATTACCATTAGCTAGAACGCTGTATTTAGGTGCATTTTCAAAAGTCAATTTATCGGCAGAATTCGGACAGATGGGAAAAGCAGCCAATGGTCTCCTACGGGAACGTTATATCAACTTCAATATTGGCTTTACACTCAATGACCGCTGGTTTAGAAGAAACCCAATTGATTAGCATAATGGTACGCAAAGTATTCGCAAGTTCCATATTTCAAAATATATCGCCCCTGGTAATTCTATTTTTGCTAGGGGCGCTCTTATTGACCTCCTGTGAGCCGGACCTAAAGGAAGTTGACCGGATCGCTAATCTAAAAAAAGAGGAAGCCGTGGATATCTCACGTCATGTGGATATCATCTATAGTGATTCAACCCGGGTCAAAGCCAACCTCACGGCCCCCGAAATGCGGATCAGACACGATAGCACTGAAATCTATGAATTTCCAAAGAGCATAAAAATCATATTCTATGATGAAAACCTCAAGGAAACCCAACGTATTACTTCTGACCATGCCGTCCGGAGAGAAAAAGAAAAAACAACGATCTTTACCAAAAATGTGGTCGTGACCATGGCTGATGGATCTATTCTGAAAACGGAGGAAATCGTCTATGACGAAGGTGCAAAAGATCCTAATAGGACTTTTTACAACAACCTTCCTGTTCAGGCTTTCTTCAAGGATCAACGTGGCAACTTACAGGGTTCTTCTTTTAGTTCGGACAAGGATCTGCTCCATGCCAACATACAGAATGCGACCGGTGTTGTCATTATCAAGGACAATAGTCTATTTCCATCGATAGGGAGATAGCTCGTATGTGCAAGTCCCACAGGCACGCGAAGTGGTCTGAGCAATTAAAGCCCCGGAAAATACAAGTAACTCAACAACAGAACCCTTGCGGCCTATTGGCATCGCCTGATTGAGAGATTTTCAATAAAAAAACAGCAGCATACAAATAGTTTTCAAATTTGTTTTATTACATTCAGGAAAATATTCCGTTTTTTTTTATAAAAATTGTATCTTGCACCGCATTTTGCTATGCTATGCATAAATTAACGAAATACAAGTATTTACACAATATAAACACAATAAGCAGACTATGGGATTAATGGGCTTTTTGCGTAACAAAGCTGGTGTCATATTGACCGCAGCGATGGCTATCGCAATTTTAGCATTTTTACTAGGCGATGTCGTTCGAGGAGGAGCCCCTTTTTGGGCGAGACATCAAAATCGTGTAGGGGAAGTCAACGGAACAGAAATTGAGTATCCTGCGTTCAACCAACAAGTGGAACAGGCCGAAGAAATGTTCAAACAACAAATGGGCGGTGCAGTTACTCCTCAAATGAGAACTTATGCCGTACAACAGGTTTGGAATCAATTCCTATCCAGAGAGATCTTGAAAAAAGAGATTGAAAAAATCGGTTTGACAGTAGGTAAAGATGAATTAAATGATCTAGTAAAAGGACCAAATCCTTCTCCTCAGATCGTACAAGCATTTACCAATCCGCAAACAGGACAGTTTGACCATGGCCAATTGATGACTTTTATAAGTCAAATGAATACATCCGGTAACCAAGCAGTGGCCCAGCAATGGGAGGTTCTACTTGAAGGTGTAAGAGACGAACGCCTAAGCAGCAAGTATGGCGAATTGCTTTCGAACAGTGTTTACGTAACTTCATTGGAAGCTAACGAAGAATATCAGGAACGCAATAAATTGGCCAATTTCAAATACATCCTTTTAGACTATGCTTCTGTAAAAGATGCTGAAGCGAAAGTGACCGATGCGGATTTCCAGGAATACTACAATGAGCATAAAAATATGTTCAAAACACAAGAGGAAACACGTGCGATCCAATACGTTACTGTAGATGCAAAACCTCTTGCTAAAGATTCATTAGCTGTCAAAGAAGCGATCGACAAGTTAAAACAAGATCTTATTGTTGCGAAGGATGATTCACTATTTGCTTCCATCAATTCGGACAATAAATATCCATTCACCTATGTGAAAAAAGGCCAATTGAGTCCATCCTTGGATTCTGTAGTCTTCAACGTAGCTGCAGGTACTACAGTAGGTCCGTTCTTGAGCAACAATGCTTACGAAATTGCAAAAGTAGTTTCAACAGTCGTAGGACCGGATTCAGTAAAAGCTTCGCACATTCTATTGGATGCTACCGCCGAAGGTGGTGTGGACAAAGCATTGGCAAAAGCGGATTCTATCAAAGGCTTAATCCAAAAAGGCGATAACTTTGCAGCATTAGCTGTCCAGTTCAGCAGTGATCCGGGCAGTAAAACAAATGGTGGTGAGCTAGGTACTTTTACAAGAGGCCGCATGGTACCTGAATTTGAAAAAGCAGTATTTGAAGGCAAAACCGGAGACATTAAAGTGGTAAAATCCCAGTTTGGCGTACATATTATCAAAATCGAAAAACAGATCGGTACAGCGAAATACGCGAAAGTTGCGATCATCGACAAGGTAATCAACAGTGGTAAAGAAACCCTAAACAATGCGCATAGCAAAGCGACAGCATTCTTATCTGCAGCTACTGCACAAAACTTTGCACAAGAGGCTAAAAAACTTGGTTTGGAAGCGCGCACAGCATCACGTGTTACAGCAATGGACAATGTGCTTGATGGTACTGAAGCGCCACGTGATTTGATAAAATGGGCTTTTGAAGCTAAAAAAGGTGATATTTCCGACAAAGTCTTTGAAACCGAAACTTCTTATATCTTAGCGAGCCTAGTGGATGTACAACCCAAAGGGGTGCTTTCTTTGGACGCGGTGAAAAAAGACATTGAGCCTGCAGTTAAAAATAAGGTTAAAGCGAAAGTATTAAAAGAAAGATTTGCAAAAGCTTTGGCTGGAGCTTCTTCCATTGACCAAGTGGCTCAAAAAGTGGGCAAATCGGCGATCCATGTGGAGAATGTGGTATTTGCCAACCCTGTTATTCCGGGTGTAGCCTTGGAAAATGCAGTAGTAGGTACTGTATTTGGACTTCAACCAAACAAACCTTCGAAAGCTATTGAAGGGAACACAGGTGTGTATGTCGTGCAGGTGAATGGTTTCACAAACCCATCAGCGATCTCTGACATCAACGGACAAAAGAAACAAATGCTTGCCGCTAAGGCACAACGCGCTTGGGGATCTATTTTCCGCGCATTGCAAGACAAAGCTGAAATCATTGACAATAGAGTGAAATTCTTTTAGAAGATTTTTAAGTAAATTTGTAGCCGGACGAATTATCGTCCGGCTTTTTTTGATAAAATAACTATGGAAATTCAAACAAATATTGTCAATAAAGTTGCGCAAAGTGGATTGATGACCGTTGATCTGGCGGATTATCATCCGAAGACCGACAACGTCCTATATGATATCAAGGATAATTTGTTCCATGGTCTGATGTTACGGGAAAAAGATTTCCGCGAGTTCATCAAAACACATGACTGGTCACTGTATACTAACAAACATGTTGCCATCACCTGTACCGCTGATGCTATTGTACCCACATGGGCCTATATGCTGCTGGCAAATAAGCTAGAACCTCATGCCGCTACTGTTATCTTCGGAGATTTAGATGAGCTCGTACGCATACAGTATGCCGCCGCTATTGACCAAATTGACATGGAGCAGTTTCGCGATCAACGGGTGGTCGTGAAGGGCTGTGGAGACACCTTCATTCCGGAATCGTCATTTGTTCAGTTCACGGTAAAACTTAGCAAAGTAGCTAAAAGTATTATGTACGGGGAACCCTGTTCCACAGTTCCAGTTTTTAAAAGAAGTCCTCAAGCGCCAAAAGCAGCTGACAAACAAGTATAAGCAGCTGGCTCATGTGGGTTTCATCACCTTAAAAAGACAATTTATTCTGATGAAATTAACATTTCTTTTCAAACAATTTTCGTAAACTTACGTACATGAAACTTATATCGACATTGCTCCTATACTTATCAGTTTTTGTAAGTACAGTTTTCGCTCAGGATTTACCCCATTTAAAGGAATCGGCATTTAAAGGTGGAGAGAAATTAAAGTACAAACTCCGCTATGGTATAATTTCCGCAGCAACGGGAACGTTGACTGTCGGTGATACAAAAGACGGATTTGGGAATCCTTCCTTTCATCTGTATGCCGCTGGTAAAACAGCTGGAGCATTTGCCATTTATACCGTAAGAAACGAATATAATTCGTATATCAATAGTAAGACATTCTTACCTTACTATTATACGGAAAACATCCGTGAAGGTGGTTACAGAAGGAACGATAAAGTACGTTTCAATCAGGATACACATACAGTGGTCGGTAATAAGGGAACATTTACATCCAAGGTGGATCAAACCTTTGATTTGCTGTCCTCCTACTACTTTGCCCGTAATTTGGACTTAAGTTCGGTAAAGCCCGGGGAATCCTTTAAACTGACCTATTTCCTGAATGACGAAATTGCCACACTGGGCATTCAGTATATCGGAATCGAAAAAATAAAAACCGAATTGGGTACATTGGAGTGCCTTAAATTCAGTCCCGAAATTAAACCGGGGCGTATCTTTAAAAAAAATAGCAAGCTATACCTTTGGGTAACCAACGATGGTAACCGCATTCCTGTGAAGGCCAATGTCGATATATTAATTGGCTCTGTCACTTTAGAACTCCTGGAAGCAAGCGGACTAAAATATAAATTGGGCCAAAAAGCAAGCTACTCAAAATAAATAGAATGATTGAAGTAGGAAATGTGTTGGTACACGAAGATCTGATCAATAATGACTTTGTGTGCAATCTATCAAAATGTAAAGGTATATGCTGTATCGAAGGAGATTCGGGAGCACCTTTGCTGGAAAGCGAAAAGGCAGTATTGGAAGAGATATATCCCAAGGTAAAGCCATATATGACCGAGAAAGGTATCAAGGCTATCGAAGAACAAGGCAAATACGTCGTCGATGTAGATGGTGATCTAACCACAACATGTGTTGATGGC
Source organism: Sphingobacterium puteale (assembly GCF_003627955.1). Classification (GTDB taxonomy): domain Bacteria; phylum Bacteroidota; class Bacteroidia; order Sphingobacteriales; family Sphingobacteriaceae; genus Sphingobacterium; species Sphingobacterium puteale. The sequence continues at coordinate 176,345 of NZ_RBWS01000013.1, forward strand.
AACAAAGAATGTGCGTACGTCACCTGGGAAAATGGTATTACCAAATGTGCTATAGAGAAGGCTTATGAATTAGGAGAAGTTCACTGGCGGAAACCAGTCTCCTGTCACCTCTATCCTATCCGGACGACGCATTATCCAGAATTTGACGTACTTCATTACGACCGCTGGCATATCTGTAAAGATGCCTGTAGTTTTGGAAAGGAACTTCAGGTGCCAGTCTATAAATTTCTAAAGGATCCCCTGATCCGCACCTATGGCGAAGAATGGTACAAAAATCTTGAGCGGGCAGTCGACGAGTTGTAACAAAATCACTATCTTTAAGCTTTAACTTTTTTGGTATTTCATTCCAATTCATGTCAAAATTAACAGAGATCCAACGCCCTATTATCCACGAACTTGAGGCTTTTGAAAAGAAATTCAAAGCATCGATGAAAAGCTCCGTTCCATTGTTGGACCGTATCACGCAATATCTGATCAAACGCAAAGGCAAACAAATGCGGCCAATGTTTGTCTTTTTCTCAGCGGGCATCTGCAATGGGATTAATGAATCGACTTACCGGGGCGCCGCTTTGGTTGAATTATTACATACAGCTTCACTGGTGCATGATGATGTTGTTGATAACTCGTATGAACGTAGGGGCTTCTTTTCCATCAATGCACTCTGGAAAAATAAGATCGCGGTGCTGGTAGGTGATTTCTTGCTTTCAAGAGGTTTGTTGCTTTCTGTAAAACATCAGGATTATCACCTGTTAAAAATTGTTTCAGAAGCAGTTGACCAAATGAGTGAAGGTGAATTACTTCAGATCGAAAAGGCCCGCAAACTGGATATCGAAGAATCCATTTACTTTGAAGTCATACGGAAAAAAACAGCTTCGTTAATCGCATCCTGTTGTGCCTGCGGCTCGGCTTCATCCAATGCAGATCCAGAGACGGTGAACAAACTCCATCAATTTGGCGAAAAAATTGGCATTGCATTTCAGATTAAAGATGACTTGTTTGATTTTGGATTAGATGATGTAGGAAAACCGCTCGGCAATGATATCAGAGAGAAAAAGATGACTTTACCCTTGATTCATGCCTTAAATCAGACAAGTTCCAGCGAAAAGCGGAGGATCATCAATCTGGTTCGAAACCATAATGAAGATCCGAAAAAGGTTGCTGAAGTGATTGATTTTGTACGCAACAGCGGTGGGCTGGAATACGCAACGCACAAAATGCTGGAATACCAACAAGATGCTTTTCGGATCCTGGAGGATTTCCCTGATAACGAATACAAAGAAGGATTATTACAATTGGTAAAATATACAACAGAAAGAAAAAAATAATGAGTCACGAATTAATGTTTTTTGGAGGTTTTTTAATCTTCATTGCACTGATGCTAGCCATTGACCTTGGATTATTCTCCAAGGGTGATAAGCCTGTTAGCTTAAAGACTGCAGCAATTATGAGCGCAGTATGGGTATTGTTCTCTTTAGGCTTCTATTGGCTACTACGCCATTATGGATTTGAATTGCATAATATCCATGATTTAAATCATCTACAAGAAGTCATCACCAAACATCACCACGAGATCAAAATTATTCCCGGCGATCTGGCGGCAAGTTTAGACGTCTATAATAAAAACTTGGGTTTGGAATATTTGACAGGTTATGTGGTTGAATATGCACTTTCTGTGGATAATATTTTCGTAATGGTACTCCTGTTCACTTCATTTGGAATTCCTGAACGCTATTATCATAAAGTTTTGGTCTGGGGTATTTTGGGTGCAATCATTATGCGGTTCTTATTTATTTTCCTAGGGGCAACCCTGATCGCTAAATTTGGCTGGATTCTATATGTCTTTGGTGCTTTCCTAGTCTTCACTGGTGTCAAAATGTTTATCAACCGCAATCAAGAGGAAGAAGTCGATCCGCAAAACCACCCTGTTGTCAAATTTGCCTCTAAATATTTTAAGGTAACACCAAAATTGGATGGTGGTCATTTTTTCCATATCGAGAATGGTGTAAAATACATGACCCCCTTATTCTTGGTCTTATTAGTAATTGAATTCACTGATCTTATTTTCGCAGTGGATTCTATCCCTGCCATTTTCTCGGTGACCAAAGATCCGTATGTGGTGTTCTTCTCAAATATCTTCGCCATCCTGGGATTACGCTCCATGTTCTTCTTATTGGTCAATATTATTCATAAATTCCAATATTTAAAAGTTGGTCTGGCATTTTTATTAGTCTTTATTGGTTTGAAGATGTTATTGCATCACTGGCTGGCAGAAGTTGGCTTTACAACGACACATTCTCTGATTGTGATCATCAGTATACTTGCCTTAAGCATTATTGCTTCGCTGCTCTTTCCTAAGCACAAAGAAATTGCAGAATAAACATACAAACAAAGGGTCGTAAAAATTACGGCCCTTTGCTTTTCAATAGTTTAAGCCTAGTTTTTACGCCTATAAGCCAACCTAAAAAAGGGCTGAATAACAGCCTCTTTTTAAGAACAATTATTTTACAGAGGAATTTACCTTACTAAATTTAATTTATTTAATTTAGCACCACTTTAAATTAACAAAATACGAACAAATGAATTGGAATAAATCGATTGTACTAGCCGCGTCTCTTTTTGCAGCTTCATTCCAAGTACAAGCACAGGACAATTTGATCAATGCCTTAAAAGCAAATCAAAATGACAATAGCAAATCTGGGTTTACATTTACAGAAGTTATCAATTTAGGTAACACCTCGATCAAGGATCAAGGTTCTTCAGGTACATGTTGGTCTTATTCAGGAAACTCGTTTTTAGAATCCGAGATGATCCGTATGGGTAAAAAACCTGTGGAGATCTCTCAGATATATACAGCACGTAATACGTATTTAGATAAAGCACGTACTTATGTACGTCTTCATGGCGGATTATCTCTGGGCGAAGGCGGTCAATTCCACGATGTGCTGAATTCATTCCGCAAATATGGTACGATGCCCCAATCGGCCTATACTGGTCTACACTATGGCAGCACACGCAATAACTTTGGTGAAATGACCTCTATGCTTGACGCAATGTTAGGTTCGATTGTAAAAGGTAAAACTTTGACTCCGAACTGGGAAAAAGCCTATACGGCAGCAATGGACTCTTACTTAGGTGAAGTTCCTGAAAAATTCGATTACAACGGTAAATCATATACGCCACGTACATTCGCAGACCAGGTCATTGGTATCAATCCAGATGATTATGTTGGCATTGCCTCAGTTACTGACCACCCTTATTACAGCCAATTTGTTCTTTTAATTCCCGACAACTGGTCATTTGACCGTTTTTATAACGTCAAAATGAACGATTTAACGGACATCATCGATAATGCTTTACAAAAAGGGTATACTGTTGCATGGGCAACTGACGTGTCAGAAAAAGGATTCTCCTGGAAAAACGGCGTTGCTTATGTACCGGAAAAACCATTCGAACAAATGAGCGAGCAAGAAAAAGCCAGCATGTTTGTAGGCCCTAAACCAGAAATGAAAATTACGCCAGAGGAGCGCCAGAAAGCTTTCGACAATTGGCAAACAACAGATGATCACGGTATGCATATCGTAGGTCTGGTGAAAGATCAAACCGGAAAAGAATACTATATCGTTAAAAACTCCTGGGGAACATCCAATGACTACAAAGGATATCTGTATGCTTCCAAAGAATTTGTACGCTATAAAACAACATCTTTACTGTTACATAAAGATGGTCTGACCAAAGATTTAAAATCAAAGATAAATATCAAATAAGCGATTTAAAGACCCTTTAAAACACCTCTGAAATTAATCTTTCAGAGGTGTTTTTGTTTTCAGATTAATTTGATAACTTAAACATAAATTATAAATCTAGTTGTTCAGTGAGTATGAGAAGTATAATCACATTATGCCTTGCAATTTTATTTGGGAACTTAGCACAGTCCCAGACCAAAGGGGTGAAATTTGTAGAAGGATTAAGTTGGAAACAGGTCAAAGAAAGAGCGAAGGCAGAAAATAAGTTTATCTTCGTAGAACTTTTTGCAACCTGGTGTGGCCCCTGCCAATACATGAGTAATGAAATTTTCCCTTTGGAACAGGTTGGTGAGCCCATCAATCAAAATTTTATCAGTATCCGGGTTCAGATGGACTCCACCGAAGCGGACAATGCTGCTGTCAAGAAATGGTACGCTGATGCCCGTGCTATTTCCAGTGAGTACAATATCCAGTCCTTTCCAACCTTTTTGATCTTCAATCCAAACGGGGAAGCGGTACACCGCATTGTTGGTGCGAGCGATGCCCCTGAGTTTGTCGAACATGTATCGGATGGACTGTATCCGGAAACACAGTATTATACCCTATTAAAAAAATTCGAAAAAAGGCCTCAGGATATCTACACGGCCAAACAGATGTTAAAAGCGGCAAACATTGCTTATGATGAGAATACCGCCCGTAAAGCAGAGAATACTTTAGCCAACTCCTTGGGCACCGACGAGCTTTTTAAGAAAGAAAATGTACATATTCTATTGGCTGCTGCCAAGTTTACAAATTCAAAAGCTTTTAACTTGATTCGCAACAATAAGGAAAAAATAGATATTCTGCTGGAATCTCCGGGAATCGCCAACCGTACACTGGCAAACGTCGTAGTCAATGAGCTTTTTCAAATTAAAATAGACGCCAAACACGAGCCTAACTGGGATAGTTACCAAAGCGAGCTATCCGCAAAATATCCGGACATAGACTTTGTCCCAATGTTTAAAAAGATCAGGGCACACTATTATCTTCAGGTCAAGAACTATGTGGCCATGAAAAATACCATCAATGATTATCTATCGTCAGAGGATTTTACTGCCCATCAATTGAATACCTTTGCATGGACAATCTTTAATAACAGCAGCGATCCCGAATGTATCGACGCAGCGATCAGCTGGAGCAAAAAATCGATCATAGAGGATCCCAGTTCTGCATTCTTAGATACATATGCCAACCTACTGTATAAAAAAGGTGAAAAAGACAAGGCGATCAAGTGGCAAAATAAAGCCATAGAAATGGCCAGTGACGACGATCGACCGATCTATCAGGAAACATTGGACAAAATGACCAAGGGGATAAAAACCTGGGAAAATTAAAGCTCTCCTTCACGGATCCCCGCGTTTGACTTTTTAATGAATATGCTTTAAATGCAATGGCCGGACCTCTAACATGTGGTCAATAAAATAAGGCAATGTCGCCGAGGCATTGCCTTATTTTATTGACCAGGATTCTAATTCGACAGATGTATCCATCGATGTCTCAAAATAGTAAACTCCTTGATTAATTTTTTTTCACAATATTTTTCTTGATCGCAATTTTTATTCCGTAAATTAACACCTAAATATCAACGGATTATGAAAAAGTTAATTTTAATGTTACTTCTGATTCCATCGCTCCTATTTGCGCAGAGTGAAGGTGTAAAATTTGAGCATGGCCTCAATTGGAATCAGATAAAAGAAAAAGCGGCCAAAGAAAACAAATTTATTTTTGTGGATTGTTTCACCACATGGTGCGGTCCCTGTAAGTATATGGCAAGTACAATCTTTCCACAGGCAAAAGTGGGAGATTTCTTCAATGCTAAATTTATCAACGCCAAAATCCAGATGGATAAAACCAAGGACGACAGCGAGGAAATAAAATCCTGGTATGCAGAAGCAGATCGTTTTGCCAAAGATTATACAGTAAGAGCCTATCCTACATTCCTGATCTTCGATTCAAAAGGCAATCTTGTCCATCGGATTGTTGGTGGCGGAGAAGCAGATGCTTTTATCGCTAAAGCCCAAAAAGCGCTAGATCCAAACACCCAATATGAAACCCTATTGGCGAAATTCAATGCTGATCCACAAAATGCAACAATTGCAAAAGCCATGGCAGCAGCTGCAAAAGATGCCTATGATAAAGAAACACAGGCAAAAGCAGAAGGTATAGTACTATCCACCCTATCGACAGACCAAATCTTTACAAAAGACAATGTGGAGTTATTGCTTTCTTCGGCGAGCATAAAGGATTCAAAAGCGTTTAACTTGATAAAAGATAACCCCGCTAAATTTGATGCAGTCAGTGAAAAAGTCAAAGCAAATGATTTTCTGTCGAAACTACTGATTGGTGAGGCTGTCAATACCAAAATACAAGCAAAAGAAGCGGTAGATTTTGCGGCCATTGAAAAAGAACTGGCTCAAAAATATCCTACCATCAATACCGAAAAAGCGAGTTTGGAAATGCAGCCCCGTTATTTTGCTTACACGAAAAATTTTCCAGGACTAAGAGATAGCTTCAATAAATATATCGCAAAATATGGTTCAGCGATTACTGCAGGACAACTGAACGACATGGCCTGGTCAATTTTTGAAGGCTGTGATGACCCTGCCTGTTTAAAGGCCGCTGCAGAATGGAGCAAATTATCGCTTGAGAAAGAGAAAGATGCACCGATGTATTTAGATACCTTTGCAAACCTTCTTTACCGATTAGGAAACAAAGAGCAAGCCATTAAAACACAGGAAAAGGCGATCTCACTTCTTACAGATGCCACACAAAAAGAACAATATGTGGCAACTTTACAAAAAATGAAAAAAGGCGAAAAGACCTGGCAATAATATATCGTCTATAAAAAAAGGAAAGGCCCCGATCAATTTACATTGATCGGGGCCTTTCCTTTAACCATATTCAGCGGTCACTTTCAAAGGAAAGAGTATTACTACCTTATTTTAGTTCTTTAATTCCCATATTCCAGAGCGCAAAAGCATACTTATCAACCGTACTATTGATCAACACCTCGGTAGATCGGCCGGCACCATGTCCTGCTTTGGTTTCAATACGGATCAACACTGGATTATCACAGGCCTGTTTCGCCTGCAGCTCGGATGCAAACTTATAGGAGTGCGCAGGAACAACGCGGTCATCATGATCTCCGGTCAATACCATGGTTGCCGGATAACAAACACCTGCTTTCACATTGTGCACGGGTGAATAGGCTTTCAGATAGTCAAACATTTCTTTGCTGTCAGCAACCGTACCATAATCGTATGACCAGCCCGCACCTGCCGTAAAAGTATGGTAACGCAACATATCCAACACACCAACCTCTGGTAGTGCTACCTTAGCTACTTTAGGGTCAATGGTCATTGTTGCTCCGACAAGTAAGCCACCATTGGAACCTCCCGACAATGCGGTGTATTCAGGTGAAGTATAACCATTTTCCTGTAAATAATGAGCCGCAGCGATAAAATCGTTAAACACATTCAGTTTATTGAGCTGTCTACCGCCATCATGCCATTTTTGACCATATTCACCACCACCACGTAAATTGGGAACAGCATACACACCTCCATTTGCCAGCCAGACCGCAACGGAAGTACTGAAAGCCGGAGTAAGGCTGATATTAAAACCACCATAACCATATACAATCGTTGGATTTTTTCCATTCAGGGCGATGCCTTTTTTATAGGTAATAATCATAGGTACCTTTGTTCCGTCCTTGGAGGTATAAAACACCTGCTTAGATTCATATTGATCACTGTCAAACTTGACATTCGGTTTGATATAAAGAGTCGATTGTCCCGAGTTGACATCAAACTTATAGCTTGATGAAGGCGTAATATAATTCGAGAAACCAAAGTAGATCTCTTTTTCCTTTTTCTTGCCCGAGAAACCACTTGCTGTTCCTACACCCGGCAATTCGATCTGTCTGATTTTTTTACCGGTATAGTCGTATTGGATGACAGCCGAGACGGCATCCTTCAGGTAATTTGCGAATAGATAACCACCACCGGTGCTGATCGAAAGTACATTTTCAGTTTCCGGAATCACATCTTTCCAGTTTTCCCTGGCCGGATTTTTCAGATCAACTTTGACTAATCTATTGTTGGCCGCCTTATAATTTGTTTCCAATAGAAAAGTATCCCCGACATTATCGACTACGCCCGTATTTGCATCAAAATGATCCTGTAGGCAGATGATCTTGCTATTGGGTTTACTCAGATCTTGGTAATAAAGCTCATTACCCGAAGTTGTATTGGCGGCAGAGATAATCAAATAACGCTGATCATCAGTTAATGAAGCGCCTACATAACGTCTCGGCGTTGCCGATCCGCCAAAAATCAGCTGATCCGTAGATTGCGCCGTTCTGAGCTTATGGTAATATAATTTATGCTGATCCGTCTTCTCGGATAATTCCGATCCTTTGGGTTTATCATAGCTTGAATAGTAAAATCCGTCGTTTCCTTTCCAGGCGATGCCCGAGAATTTCACATCCACAAGTGTCTCCCCAACGGGAGCTTTATCCTTAGCATTTAACACAATCACCTTTCTCCAGTCTGAACCTCCCTCAGAGATCGAATAAGCAACCAGACTTCCATCCTTTGAAAAAGAAACGTCAGCCAAAGAAGTAGATCCATCTTTTGAAAAGGTATTCGGATCAAGGAAAACCTCCTCTGTACCATTCTCACCTTGTTTACGGTAAAGTACGGAATGCTGCTGAAGTCCATTATTTTTAAAGAAATAGGTATATGCACCCTCTTTGAAAGGAGTTCCTATTTTTTCATAATTCCAGATTTCCGTCAGCTGCTCTTTCAATTTTGTCCGGAAAGGAATGGTATTTAGATAATCAAAAGTGACTTTATTTTCGGCTTGGACCCAACTTTTAGTTTCTGCTGACCGGTCGTCTTCCAACCAACGGTAGGGATCTGCTACTTTCTCGCCCCAGAATTCGTCAACAACAGAGCCTTTGCTCGTCGTTGGATATTTCAACTGTTGTCCACACACAGTAGTTGCTGTACCAGCCATACCGATCACCATCAGGATAAGACCAATTTTTTTGTTTATCATAAAAAACTTTATACTTGTTTCACCCAAAAATAACAAATATAATTTCAGATTTCATAACGATAGCTTAAAGTAAGTATCATGATCAGGGCATCTTGAACAATAACTCTCGCCTTCAGACCAAAGGTCGGATCTTATCCTGATGAAATTTCCAGAATCCTTATTTTTACATCAGCTGAATTTTTTTTAGCTTTATTTAATCTCTTAAATATCCAACAATGCGCAAAAGAATCGCTTTCCTTTACTTGGCCATGTCCCTTTCTGCTTTCGGTGTGAGTCAAGCGCAACAGCTTTCGATAGATCAGCAATATCGTACTACCTCGACCAAGGTCAACAACCTTGTCCATACCAAACTCGATGTCCGTTTTGACTATAAAAATCAATTTCTGAATGGGAAAGAATGGATTACGCTGCAGCCACATTTCTATCCAACAGACTCACTTCGCCTGGACGCCAAAGGCATGGATATCAAACAGATTGCACTGGTCAATGGGCAGCAGCTCGTTCCCCTAGAATATACTTACGACGATAATTCTCTTCTGATCAAACTGGACCGAAATTATCTTTCAAACGAAAAATATACGGTATACCTGGACTATACCGCCAAACCGAACCTACTCAAAGTACAGGGAAGTGCAGCGATCAATGATGCGAAAGGACTTTATTTTATTAATCCCGACGAACGGACAGCGAATAAACCGCGACAAATCTGGACTCAGGGTGAAACAGAGGCGTCCTCGGCCTGGTTTCCAACCATTGACCGCCCCAACCAAAAGACGACAGCCGAAATTTCAATGACCGTACTGGATCATTATGTCAGTCTGTCCAATGGTGCTCTGGTCAACCAGCAAAAAAACAACGACGGAACACGTACCGATACCTGGAAAATAGACCTACCTCATGCGCCTTACCTCTTTATGATGGCCGTAGGAGATTTTAAGATTTACCGGGATAAATACAATAATATTCCTGTGGATTACTACCTGGAGCCGAAGTATGCCCCATATGCGAAAGATATCTTTGGTAAAACCCCTGCCATGATGGATTTCTATGGTAAAACCTTGGGCGTTCCCTATCCGTGGAACAAGTATGCACAGATCGTCTGTCGCGACTATGTCTCCGGCGCCATGGAAAACACCACGGCAACGCTGCATGGCGAACATGTACAAAAGACCAAAAGGGAACTTTTGGACGAAAATGAAGAAGGCACCATTGCCCATGAGCTGTTCCATCAATGGTTTGGTGATCTGGTTACCGCCGAATCCTGGTCCAACTTAACGATGAACGAATCTTTCGCAACCTTTGGCGAGATCATCTGGCATGAGCATGACGGTGGCAAAGAAAAAGGGGATAAATCAAGATTCGAAAAGCTACAGTCGTACCTCAAATCAACGCAGAACGGTAATAGCCCAGCACTTGCACGTTACTATTACCACGACAAAGAAGATATGTTTGATCATATCAGCTATGCCAAAGGTTCGTTGATATTATACGCCTTAAAGGAACAGATGGGCGATAAAGCGTTCTATCAATCACTCAAAAAATACTTAACGGAAAATTCTTTCAAAACCGGCGAGCCACAGCAATTACGTCTGGCCATGGAAGAAGTTACTGGTAAGGACTGGGCACCTTATTTCAATCAATGGTATTACAAAGGCGGCCATCCGATCCTCAACGTAACACACAAAAATGAGAACAACACACTTGTCCTCAACATCGATCAAGCACAAGATTCCAGCGTTCAAACATTTCAATTACCACTCACGATTGACATCTATACCAAAGAAGGCAAAATCAGCAAAACGGTACAGCTCAACAAACGTACGACACAGCTGACCATTCCCTTGGCAAGTCCCCCTGAATTTATTGATATCGATCCCCAAAAAACGCTTGTCGGCGAGATCCGGATCGACAAAAGCGATGCGGATTATCGTTATCAATATAAACATGCACCATCTTTTACCAACCGTTTTACCGCATTACTATTTGCAATGAAAAATCCGAAAACAACAGTTGGACAGGAGATACTGACAGCGGCCTTGGCTGATCCCGATGCAGATCTGGCAGCGATGGCCATTCAGGGCACAGATCCAACCGATCCTGCTGTTAGGAAATCAACGGTGAACATCATTGCTTCATTGGCTGAAAAATCCACAGCCTCGGTCGTACGCGCTTCTGCAATCCGCAAGCTGGGACAGATCAAAGATAAAAAGTATAAAAACTTGCTGTTTAACGGAGTTAAAGATCAGTCTTATATGGTTATCGCCAGTTCACTCATGGCCATTAAGGATGCCTATCCTGATCAACTTCAGCAGGCAGCCAAGAACATAGACCCCGAAGCTTCGGAATATTTGAAATCCCTCCTGACAGATCTGTCCAAATTGTAAAAAATATATTGTGGAAGCGAATTTTGTATTCGCTTCCATTTTCTTTAGATTTGGGCACATGTCAACAAGAAAAAAAATCTATTTTGCCTCAGACTTCCACCTTGGATCCTATCCACTGGAGCGCTCCCGCGAAAGAGAACAGGCTATTATTCAGTGGCTCGACGAAATCAAGGTCGACGCAGCACAGCTCTACCTTGTTGGCGATATTTTCGATTTTTGGTTTGAATATGCGACCGTGGTACCCAAAGGCTATATCCGCTTTCTGGGCAAACTGGCAGAAATTGCCGATCTGGGTATCCCGATCACTTTATTTAAGGGTAACCACGATATGTGGATGTTTGATTACCTCAAAAAGGAATTAAATGCGCAGATCATTGACAATGAACTGGAGCTTGAACTTGGCAATAAACTTTTCTACATCCATCATGGGGATGGACTAGGCTCCGGGGACTACAAGTATAAATTGCTTAAGAAAGTATTTCGGAGTCGTTTCTGTCAATGGTTATTTGCTCGATTGCACCCCAATCTAGGGATAGGTATTGCCACCCGATGGTCCAAACATAGCAGGCTTGCCAACAATGAAGATGAAAAATTTCTCGGTGAAGACAAAGAATGGTTGATCGGTTATGCGAAAGAAATCGAGCATAAACAACATCACGACTTCTATCTGTTTGGCCATAGACACCTGCCCTACGATCTAAGGCTCAATGCGGAAAGCCGTATTGTTAACTTGGGGGAGTGGATCAATTATTATACTTACGCAGTATGGGATGGGGAAACTTTACGTTTAGAAAAATGGGAGAAAAAGTTGTAATTTCTTTAGCAGACTGCTTTCAGGGTTACCATTTTCTAAACCCCACGAGCATTGACCGGTTGGAGCAGATCAGTGAAAAGCTTATCTGTAAAAGGAATAGTGTACTGATCCGGCAGGATAAAATCCAGAAAGACATTTATTTCTTGGCTTCCGGATTAGCCCGTGTCTATTACGAAACTGCAGACCGACAGATCACACTCGATTTTGTCTCTCCCGGCGGCACATTAATCTCGATGAACAGCTATGTGCATGACACACCGGGCTACGAAAACATAGACCTCCTCGAAGACAGTATAGTCTACAAAATTGACCAGAAACAGCTATTTAGTCTCTATGAGAGCGACATAGCCATTGCTAACTGGGGCAGAAAAATGGCTGAACTAGAATTTATCAAAGCGGAACAGCGTACCATGTCCAAACTTTTTAATACAGCCCAGGAACGATACGCCGAGTTGCTCGAAAAATATCCTCAATATATACAACGGATCAAACTTGGTTACATTGCCTCTTATCTGGGCGTTAGCCAAGTGACCCTCAGCCGCATCCGGGCAAATATCCCTTAAAATTTTTAACATTTGTTAAAATTATTCTGCGGAAAAACGTAGACCTTTGTTCCTGAAACAAAAAAACAGATATATGAACTGGGTATTTTTAATTCTTGGCGGAATATGTGAAATTGGTTTTACAACCTGTCTAGGAAAAGCCAAGGATGCAGAGGGCAGTGAGCAATGGCTCTGGTATGGAGCCTTTGTTGTCTTCCTATTTGCAAGTATGGGCTTGTTGATCAAAGCAACACAGACACTTCCGCTCGGAACAGCCTACGCTGTATGGACAGGTATCGGTGCTGTCGGAACGGTTTTAATGGGTATTATCTTCTTTAAAGAACCTGCAGATTTCTGGCGCATATTCTTTATTTTCACGCTGATTGCTTCCATTGTTGGACTAAAAGCAGTTTCCTCTCATTAATAGCTGGCTAGGTAGTTCAAAAGCAACAAAATTTCCTTACTTTTGTACTCTCAATAGTAATCTAGGTCATAAATTCCTGGAAGAAGCATTTTTGATATATGTTAGATAAATTACAAGCGATCAAAGAAAGATGGGAAGAAGTGGAAGCTGAATTAAGCAACCCTGACACCATGCAAGATATGAAACGTTTTGCCAAATTGAATAAAGAATACAAAGATTTGGGCAAAATCGTGGATCAATACCATATTTATAGAAATATGGTCAGTAATATTGATACCAATAAAGACATCATCATGAACGAGAAGGATCAGGAACTTCGTGAGATGGCCAAGGAAGAGCTGGATATTTTATTGGTTGAAAAAGAAGAAAAAGAAGAAGAAATCCGTTTGATGCTGATTCCTAAAGATCCTGAGGATGCCAAAAATGCCATTATCGAGATCCGAGGTGGAACCGGCGGTGACGAGGCGGCTTTATTTGCCGGAGACCTTTACCGTATGTACACCCGTTATTTTGAAACAAAAGGCTGGCGCAATGAGGTGATGGACGTTACCGAAGGAACTTCAGGGGGTTATAAGGAGGTTATCCTTAAAGTGATCGGCGAGGATGCTTATGGTCAACTGAAATACGAGTCTGGTGTACACCGCGTACAACGTGTCCCTGATACAGAGACACAAGGACGTGTACATACATCAGCTGCGTCAGTTGCCGTATTGCCAGAAGCAGAAGACGTGGATGTTGAGATCAATCCGGGTGATATCGAATTACAGACATCCCGCTCGGGTGGTGCCGGAGGTCAGAACGTCAATAAAGTAGAAACAAAAGTACAATTGACACATAAACCAACAGGTATTGTTGTTGTTTGTCAGGTTGAACGCTCCCAGTTGGCCAACCGTGAGTTAGCGATGGAGATGCTTCGTAACAAACTTTATGAACTTGAACTGAACAAAAAGAACGGTGATATTGCTGCAAAAAGAAAAACTTTGGTGTCCACAGGTGACCGTTCAGCAAAAATCCGTACCTATAACTATCCACAAGGTCGCGTAACAGAGCATCGTATTGGTATGACGATGTACAACCTACCGGCGATTATGGACGGTGATATTCAAGGAATTATCGACGCATTACAATTTGCAGAGAATGCGGAGAAGATGAAAGACGGTCAAGTAGACTAGTTTTTTTCAAAAAATCTTTGCAGATACGTAAACAAACGCTATATTTGCACACCTTCTGAGGAGAAGGGTTGAGGTCTGGTAGTTCAGCTGGTTAGAATACATGCCTGTCACGCATGGGGTCGCGGGTTCGAGTCCCGTCCAGACCGCTTCAAAAAAGAGAGTAATCTCGGTAAGTTCTTTAACAAAATAAGTTTTTAAGATTTTTAGGTCTGGTAGTTCAGCTGGTTAGAATACATGCCTGTCACGCATGGGGTCGCGGGTTCGAGTCCCGTCCAGACCGCTAAAATTATTAAAAACAATCTTTAAGATTTTAGGTCTGGTAGTTCAGCTGGTTAGAATACATGCCTGTCACGCATGGGGTCGCGGGTTCGAGTCCCGTCCAGACCGCTAAAATTTTAAAAACACACCTTGTTGGTCTGGTAGTTCAGCTGGTTAGAATACATGCCTGTCACGCATGGGGTCGCGGGTTCGAGTCCCGTCCAGACCGCCAAAAAAAAGCATCATTTTATTCAAATGATGCTTTTTTTTTGTTACAAAAATCTCTACGCCTATTTTTTCAACTCATACTGCAGTGCTCCCGAAGGACAGCGTTTAATCTGGTCGATCAGCTCGGCTGTACTTGCGTTTTGAGCCGTAATCCAAGGCCTATCTTTCGGATGATATACCTGTGGCAAACTTTTAACACAGACCGCTGCATGTTCACATCGCTCGGGAATCCAAAGTACAGTGATCTCCCCATTGGGATGGGCATATTTAACAATTTTTTCTTCCATAATAAAAATCTCTCCTAAATTACTAATAGCGGTAAGAACGATTTTGTTTTACGAAATCGGACGTCTTCGTTTAATCATTCTGCTGACACGATAAATCATAAGAATACTCACAACAGAGAGCAGAACTACAATGATACCCAAGGTTGGATAATGCTCCAACGGGCTTTCCTTTGTCTGTTGCACAATGATCACACCAGCAAGGGAGGCGGCTACTCCTCCAGCCAGCTGCTGCAAGGATGAGCTGATGCTCATAAATGCGCCCCTATCCTTCATCTGAGGAACTGCACTGATCAAAGCCGAAGAAGGTGTCATGCGGCTTAGTATACCAGCCATCATCAGAATATTCAAAACGACAACAAGATAAAACGGGGATACTCCCAGATTGGTATAGATCAAAACCACGACCATCAGCCATAGCGAAGCAAGTGCGAAGATTTTAAATTTATCGTAACGGTCACTCAATTTACCAACGATAGGCATAATAATCAAGGAGGCTACACCTGAAATCATAAATAATAGAGGAAGTTGCTCGTGGCTAACATGCAGGTTATTGACGGCAAAAGCGCTTCCAAATGGCATCATCATATATCCTCCGATGGACAGTAGTGCTGTCGCTAGAAAACCGATACGGTATTCCTTTTGAGAGAATGTCGCCCAAAGGTGTTTCAGCGCCGATTGATGTTTTTGCAGGCCGATATGTGCAGTAATAGGAATCAGTTTAACCGCAATAATAATGACAATGACCAAGGCCATCACAGCGATCCACAGGAAAGCACTATGCCAGCCCCAGTTGTTTGCAATATACAGGCCTATCGGAATCCCCAATACCTGACTGGCGCCAAAGCCCATCTGCACAAAACCCATCACGCGACCTCTTTGTTGCAGCGTAAATATATCCGTTATAATAGCCATGGAAATCGAACCGATGACACCACCAAACAGACCGGTCACCACGCGGGCAGCAACCAAAGTCCAATAACCATTGGCAAATCCACAGAAAAAAGTTCCGACAATAAAACCGGAGTAAAAGAACAGCAAGAGCTTCTTCCGGTCAAAACGATCGGCAAAACCCGCTGTCAGTAAACCTGATGCACCGGCACTAAATGCATAGGCTGAAACCGCGACACCAAATTGAGCCGGCTTTAGGTCGATGGCTTTCATCAAAATATCACCCATCGGCGACATTACCATAAAATCAAGTACAACGGTAAACTGTGTTATCGCCAGCAAAAACACCACGAGTTTCTGGTACGCCGTAAAGGGTGCATTCGCCTGTTGATCTATTTCCATACGATAATAGTGATTTTGGTTTAAACTGGTTTAAAAATACATAAGCGCTGGAACATTCTGTACAATAAGTTTATAAAAATTATTCAATACACCTTTTAACACCTTTAGGTCCACCTTTTTACAAAATCCGCTACTAGGATATCGTGAGCCCTCGACATGTTTCAGTTCCTTAGCGGCACATACTCCTAAAATAAAAAAACCAGCACTCCTGTGTACAGGGTACTGGCTCTGATCGCTTTTAGCCTGTTTTTTACTCGGCAATAACAGCAAATTCTGCCCCCGAAGCGAAATCATCGCCACGCTGCGAGCTCAATGCCGTAAAGCGGATATAACGTCCCTTGACAGGTTTCTCAAAGCGAACAGTTTTGAGTTTCTTGTTTCGCTCGAATGTACCTGACATCACCTCTTCCCAGTTTTTACCGTCTTTACTTACCTGAATTTTATAATCCTTGATATCGCCATTGGCACCATCCGCTCTCGGCAAAAATGTAAAACCTTTGATCGTCTTGACACTCGCGGCATCAAAATCAACCCAATGCGGATATTGAGCGACAGTAACTGAATACATCGTATGCCAGATCGACGAAGGATCTCCATCCAATAGGTTCTCGGCATCACCTTCACCGGTCTCCTGGCTGGAAGCAAAGACGACCTCCATCGGAACCGTCTCGATCTTGCTGTACTGCTGTGTTACTTTTAGTTTTTCATTCCCCAGGTACCAGGCCGTTATTGTTCCCCCTTGACGCAGATCAAAAGGGTTCTTGTAGGTATTTGCCTTTCCATTATTCACCGTGTACAGTACAGTTTCTGCTTTATTTCCGGAAAGCACAGCTACCTCACCTGTGGAACTTCTGGCGAATGAAATAGGCGCATCACCAGCTGTAGCCACCCCTGCTTTAGCCAGATAATCATTTTGCTGTACAGGGCGGATAATAAATCCTATTGACCTTGGTGCCGCTTTCACACGGTCTTTTTCCAATGGGGGGCCCTGTCCACAGCTGTTGCCCCCGAGCCCGGTGACCGCAGCGTCAAGGTGCACATGCACGCCGGAGCTCTTTGGCAATTGATACGGGTGCGGTGCAAAGGTCAATTCCAGCTCACTGTATTCCAGCGCAGATGTAGCAAGATGTTCCTTTGCAATAAAGATCACTCCCTGTCCTTCCTTATTAGTTAGCGAAGTCCAGCGAACATCTTCGTTGTTACTCATATTCTGCGGATTAGGCCATGATACGAACTGATCTTTTACTGTACTTTTATGCAATTCAATAAATTGTGCCGTCTTACGATCTGCATAATTATTGATCGGACCACGTCCATAGTAGGTATAGTTGCCAAATTCACCCGGCAACTGCAAGGAATAACCCAACCTGGCCAATACAACAGATGCATTGTTGGAAGTAATGCTGGATGATAATTCAATCGAGCCATCTTGGTAAATCGTCCAGATCTGGTTGCTCGTAAACTTGAAATCATCCTTGCCAAATGGTTTATCCGTATGCTCTTTGAGTGTATAGGTTCCTGATGTTCCTCCTAACAAGGAAGCACCGTAGGGAGCCTGTGACTCAATTGTAAATGCCAAAACTACAGCTCCGTCTTTCTTGGTATAGCTATTGGAAGACAAGACTTTGTGCTTTAAGTTGTGTAAGCCCTTTTCAAACCATTGCTGGTAAGCCCAATTATCATTATCGACGGGCGCACGCAATGCATCCAGTTTAGGCCCTTCCCCATCGCGTATAATTTGCTTACCTGCATATGTTAAGCTGTAGATTGATCCGGTATTATTATCAAATTTCGCGAGAAACTGATCTCCTTTAACGATCTGCAGCTCACCTTCTTTGAATAAAACTGGATTTTTCCCTTTAACAACAGCCGAAATCAACGGTTTATTTTCTGCTGCTTTAACAAACAGCTGTTCTTCCATCTGAACAAAACCCTTATTTGCCCATGGCTTATCCTCGTTGAGCAGAAATTGAACCTTGACAAAATATTCAGATCCCGCATCCAATTTAGTATATTCGATTGGCAGGACAACCTGTTTTTTTCGACGTGCTTTGGGCAGATCAGCAGTGGCTATTGTACCTGTATATCCGGCAAGGGCTATCCCATCTTTGAACAGTGACCAGTGAACCTGATAGTCACCAAGATCTTTGAAATAGTTTTTATTGAATAGTTCAATTTTCCCCTGAGTCATATCAATGGCCTTAACGCCTACATTTTGATAAACCTTTTTTACCTCATAATATTGAGGTTTGGGTTTCATATCGGCAAAGATCAATCCATTGTTGACGAAAGTGCCATCATTCGGCTTGTCCCCAAAATCGCCGCCATAAGCCAGAAAGCGGTCTCCGGTTTTTTTATCGTAATAATACATCGCTTGGTCAATCCAGTCCCAGATTGCGCCCCCCATAAAGAAGTTTGTCGACTCCATGGCTTCCCAGTAATCAATTAAGTTACCGACGGCATTCCCCATCGAGTGTGAGTATTCAGAGATATGAAAAGGATATTTTAATTTATAGGTTCCCTTGACCGCCCCTCTGACCCAGTCAATCGAAGGATATTGATTTGAGCCCATATCCACGATCGCATTGTTGCGTTCGTACTGGACAGGTCTTGAGGTATCTATTTTTTTAATCGCATCATAAGCCGCTACAAAATTATCTCCGGGACCAGCCTCGTTACCAAGTGACCAGATCACGACAGAAGGATGGTTGATGGTAGCATGCACCATTTCGATATTCCGTGCTACATGGGCATTTTTCCATTCGGGAACATGAGAAAGCGATTCCTTTCCATAATAGTACTGATGGCTTTCAATATTGGCTTCATCCTCAAGATAAATGCCGTATTTGTCACAGAGGTAGTACCAATAGGGTGATTCCGGATAGTGTGAATTACGCACGTGATTGATATTGGCACTTTTCATCAGCTTTACTTCGGCTTCCATCTGCTCGCGGGTAACGACTTTTCCATGTTCAGGATTTGTCTCATGGCGATTGACACCTTTCAGTTTAACCGTTTTGCCGTTGATGTAGTAATAACGTCCGGCAAGGCCAAATTCGTCGTCAGACGCTTTGGTATCTTTAATTTCAACCTTCCGAAATCCGACATAGGTAGAAACAGTCTCGATCGTTTTATTTTTCTTGTCCTTCAATTCGGCGACCAATGTATATCGATAGGGAAGTTCAGCGGACCATTTATCTGGATTTTTTACCGCTAATGTCGCTTCAATACTGTTTGAAGCCTTCGCATCCAATTGTGGAACAACAGCGGATACTTCAGCCTGGTCTACAAGTGTATTCTCATCACTATACAGTTTATTCTTATATAAGGAGTAGACAAGCTTATAACCCTCAGCTTTCTTATCGCTCAAATTACGGACGGTACCCGTAATTTTTAAGGTACCATTTTCATAGCGATCATCCAATGTTGGAATTGCTGCCAGATCACGGACTTGAATTTTAGGTGTTGATGTCAACGAGACATCGCGAAATATTCCCGGCAGGCGAAACATATCCTGATCTTCCAAGAATGAAGCGTCCGAGTTACGGTAGACTTCTACCGCCAGCACGTTCTCCCCGTCTTTTTTTAAGAAAGAAGAGATATTAAAGGAAGCAAGGTTTCTTGAATTTTTTGAAAAGCCAACATACTTACCATTTATCCAGAGATAGAAAAAAGAGTCTACTCCATCAAAATTGAGAAATACCTCACGACCGTCCCAATCCTTCGGAACGGTAAAATTACGGCGGTATGAGCCGACTTCATTACGGTATACATAAGTCGTCCAATCTTGTGGAGGCGTACGCATCACCCCTCCGCGCCAGTCATCAACCTTCACTTGGTGTTGAAAAATCACGCGCTGGTTGGTGTAAATAGGTACACCATATTTTAAGCTACCATCCTTTTGAATACCAAAGATGTTCCAGCTCATTGGTACAGGTACTGACTCCCAGGCATTGACATCATATTGAGGATCGTAAAATTCTTTTGGACGTTCCTCGGGTGTCTTTACCCAATGAAACTTCCAGGAACCGTTGAGTGAGCGCCAAAAGTTACTATGTTCGGGAAGTACTTTTCTCGCAGTTTCAACGTTTGAAAAGGAAAAGAACGAAGCGCGTGGCAATTCCTTATTGAGAGATAGCAATTGGGGCGATTCCCACTCATTACCTTTTGGAGCTACTATATTTTCATACTGGAAGCCTGCTATAGGAGCCGTGACCGACTGTCCTGTCGTCGAAGTCGAATGCAGGGATAGCAACGAAGCCAGCAAGGTTGGAAAAATAACGGATTTTCTTAACATCATGTATTTAAGCATTTTAGTTCAGGAAACCAAATGTAACTTCATTTTGGATGAATAACAAGCAGATTATGAAAGCACTCGATTGCGAAACTTTTTCGATACATTTAAAAAAAGCATGATGTATCGATTGTCTGAAAAATCGAAGTAAAAACAAATGCTTTCGGTTTCAGGGAATAAGCAGTATTTTTGGGCGTAGATTTCGCATTCAACAAATAAAAGTTTACGTTTGAAAATATTTTGAAGATTTTCATTTTTCAAAGGGTTACAATTTAGGCATTAAGGTATTAATAGGTGAGTAAATTCAGTAAATCAGTCCTGCTAGAAAATGATGAGCAGATCATTGAAGGCCTCAAAGAAGGCAATAGCTTGGCGATAGATAGTATCTATAAACGATATTATCCATCCATAAGCCATATGATACTGCAAAACAATGGAAGTGAGGATGAAGCAAAAGATATCTTTCAGGAGGCTGTAATTGTGCTCTACGATAGAGTTGCCAAAGGTGACTTTGAGCTCAGCAGCAAACTCAAAACATATCTTTACTCGATTTGCCGAAGGCTTTGGCTTAAGCAACTCAATCGTGCGGGTTTTGGCAATAGTGACATTAGCGGGTATGAAGATTCCCTATTTGAGGAAGAAGATTTACAACAGCATCAGGAACTTGAAAAAAAGTTCGATCAAATGGAACTTGCGCTAGAGAAAATGGGGGAACCCTGTAAGACAATCTTACATGATTTCTATATCTTAAACCACTCGATGCAGGACATCTGTGAAAAATTCGGTTACACCAACACAGACAACGCCAAGACTCAAAAATATAAATGCCTGCAACGGCTGAAAAAAATATTTTTCTCAACAGATTAACATTTGAGTAACACCATGGGAACAATGAATCAAAAAGAATTTTTCGAATTGGCTGATCAATATCTGCGCGGGGAGCTCTCTGCTGCGGAAAAAGCCGCATTCGAATCTTTTTGTGCTGAAAACCCTTCGTATGCTGCCCAATTACAACAACACCGCGACTTTGTTGCCCATATGAAGGAAACCAGCCAAAGGCTTGATTTCAAAAAAGTATTGGCTAACTCAGCCAAGGAATATCATACATCCCAAAGTCCAACTGCAAAAGTGGTTCCGATAAAACAATCTACCGTTATATCACTTTGGGAACGGATCAAAGCAAGCTCTTTAGTAGCTGCAGTTGTAGCAGTATTTGCGGTATTTGGCACTTTATGGCTGAGTGGCTATTATAGCAACCTGGAAAAAGCCTCTTCGGATTACAGCGCGTTGCGCCGCGACATGAATAATGTCAAAAAAAATGTCAATGCCCACAACGCCGCAATAAAAGATATCAACGATAAAAAGTCGGTTAAAAGTAGCGAAAGTCAATTTGGAGCAACCGGTTTTATGTTGACAACAGATGGCTATGTGGTAACAAACTATCACGTCGTTAGCGGTGCTGATTCCATTTACCTGCAAAATAGTAAAGGGAACTCCTACAAAGCGCAAGTAGTTCACACCGACGCCAGCAAAGACTTAGCAATCCTATATATTGCCGATAAAAACTTCAAAAAGTCCAAAAGCTTGCCTTATACCTTCAAAACGTCTACTTCAGATTTAGGAGAAGATATCTATACCATAGGCTTTCCACGTGATGAAGCAGTATATGGACAAGGATACTTAAGCTCGTCAACAGGTTACGCGGGTGACACGATCGCTTATCAAATATCCGTTCCTGTCAATCCCGGAAACAGTGGTGGCCCCGTATTGGATAGCAGAGGCAATGTGATTGGTATTATCTCCGGTAAACAAAGAGGAATAGATGGTGCTGCTTTTGCCATCAAAACCAAGTCAATCATGAATGCGCTTGCTGATATTCCGAGCGACTCATTAACCACGGGCGTAAAAATCAATAAAAAGAATGCTTTGGCAGGTTTACCAAGAACAGAACAGATCAAAAAAATACAAGACTATATTTATATGGTTAAAGTCTACTAAGACTCCAACAATTAATGCTTATAAAAAAAGGCGGTACTTAAGTATCGCCTTTTTTTTGCCGGGGCAATATTTGCCTCCAGCAGTGATTTCGATGCAAATAATGAATTGTTCCGCTAGCTCCAATTGAGGTTCACAGTTCCTATGACATAGGATCTAACAAAAGAAACTATCCTAAGAAGGAAATTCCCCGCGATAGGCACTCGAAAAGAGCTAATGAAGGACCTGGGCAAAATCAAAGAGGGAGCATCCTTTCTTACAGGACGCTCCCTCTTTTTATAAGAATTTCACACCTAATTGATTATAAATTAGGCTGTGGCGTTGTTCTTAAATAAGGTTTGATTTCCTTAAATCCTTTCGGAAATTTTGCTGGGATATCTTCCGTTTTGATCGCAGGGACAACAATGACATCTTCGCCATGTTTCCAGTCAGCGGGTGTTGCAACCTGATAATCGGCGGTAAGCTGCAGTGAATCAATTACACGTAAGATTTCATCAAAATTACGTCCTGTAGATGCAGGATATGTCAATGTTAACTTTATTTTTTTATCCGGGCCGATAATGAAAACCGAACGTACAGTTGCCGTCAGCGAAGCATTTGGATGAATCATATCGTAAAGCTCGGAAATATGGCGATCCTCATCGGCAATAACCGGAAAATTAACTTCTGTTTGCTGTGTTTCATTGATATCCTTGATCCAGTTCAAATGATCGGTAACGTTGTCTACACTCAAGGCAATCGCTTTAACTCCTCGCTTGTCAAATTCAGATTTCAATTTCGCCGTACGACCTAGCTCCGTTGTACATACAGGTGTATAATCAGAAGGATGTGAAAAAAACACCACCCAACTGTCTTTAATATAATCGTGAAAATCTATTTCACCAATAGTCGTTTGCGCTTTAAAATTTGGCGCTTCGTCTCCTAATCTTAAACTCATAATCTTATCATTTAAATATGTTCAAAACTACATACTCTACAAATATAGTAGATTAAATTTAGCAAACAAATAATTCCCCATTTTTTTAGATTCAGATGAAAAACAAATCTAAAATACTATGCAAGCATAACATATATTTAGTATATTTGGGTATAAGTGATCTATTTCTCCAACAAATGGATTGAAATTAGCGCTCCTACTGCGGGTTTTAAAAACATTTTTGCTTCGCGGTGATTTGTAAACAGTTACAGTTATGATAAGTTATAGACCATAAAAATTGAGATATCATGAACTTTGAATTAAGCGAAGAGCATAAAATGATCCGTGATGCGGCGCGGGAGTTTGCCCAGGAACTAAAAGCAGGTGTCATACAACGGGACGAGGAGGCCCAATTTCCTACCGATTTTGTCAAACAAATGGCCGAACTTGGATTTATGGGTATCATGACGCCTGAAGCCTACGGCGGTGCCGGTATGGATACCCTGGCCTATGTTCTGGTATTGGAGGAAATCGCGAAAATTGATGCATCTGCAGCCGTTATTGTTTCAGCACATAATTCGTTGGTACTATATGGACTCAACGCCTACGGAACCGAAGAGCAAAAACAAAAGTATCTGGTTCCACTTGCCAAGGGAGAGAAACTGGGCGCATTTGCGCTTTCGGAACCTGAGGCAGGCTCTGACGCCTCCTCGCAACATACAATAGCCGAAGAAAAAGGCGATCATTATCTATTGAATGGCACGAAGAACTGGATTACAAACGGCGGTCACGCCGATATCTACCTCGTTATTGCACAGACTCATCCAGAAAAAGGTCATAAAGGAATCAATGTGTTGATTGTCGAAAAGGGACTGCCGGGTTTCACCATTGGACCAAAGGAAAATAAACTGGGAATTCGAAGTTCAGACACACATTCCTTGCTATTTTCCGATGTTAAAGTTCCAAAGGAAAATCGTATCGGTGAGGATGGTTTTGGATTTAAATTTGCCATGAAAACCCTTGATGGAGGTCGTATAGGCATCGCGGCGCAAGCCTTGGGTATTGCGGCCGGTGCTTACAATCTGGCACTTGCCTATGCCAAGGAACGCAAAACATTTGGAAAACCTATTTCGGAACATCAGGCTATCCAATTTAAACTGGCCGATATGGAAGTCGATATCGAAACGGCCCGACTGTTGACCTATAAGGCTGCATGGACCAAAGATCAGGGGCTGCCGTATGGAAAGGAGGCCGCAATGGCCAAGCTTCATGCCTCTGAGGTAGCCATGAAACATACCGTCGAAGCTGTACAGGTACACGGCGGTTACGGTTATGTGAAAGAATATCATGTAGAAAGACTAATGCGTGATGCCAAAATCACCCAGATCTATGAGGGTACATCCGAGATACAACGGCTGGTCATTGCGCGGGAAATCTTGCGGTAAAAACGTACAACATTGCTTAGAATAAAAAATTCAGTTCGCATTTAAAGAAACGAACTGAATTTTTTTATTGATTATTCAATTTACTATCTATCATCGACAGGTACTGATAATCCTGAAAAGAAAAACTCGCCGTCTCAGCCATCGCCAAATTTAAGAGGAGCTTTGCTTTCCGCAATAAATTCTGCTGTTCTTCACCCTGTACATTCAACCCATCAAAGAAGAAGGTCAACGCCAGTGGATGTAGCTGCTGTGCTTGCAATTCTTCTCTTGAATAGGACGTAAGTTCATCATCAGAGAGCAGCAAATAAAAATCGCGATCTTTGTCAAAATACTTTTTATAGGCATCTGCAAATAAAGCCGGGTCACTAGGCTCGGCAAAAGCATCATATCCTTCGATCCAAATACGAAGAAATTTTCCGATATCTTCAACCCAACGCACCATTAAATCTTTTTTAAAACTTACTCCCATTTTGAAATCTATTATCGGATCTGTCCATTGCCCCGGACAATCCATTTTTCTGTTACCAATTTTTCCAGTGCAAAGGGACCACGGGCGTGCAATTTTTGCGTTGAAATACCTATTTCAGCCCCCAGTCCAAATTCCCCACCGTCCGTAAAACGCGTCGAAGCATTTGCATAGACCGCTGCAGCATCCACTTCATTCAAAAACCGTTCAATAGCCAACTCATTTGAAGACACAATACACTCCGAATGTTTTGAAGAATACTTTTCGATATGTTCCAATGCTTCGTCCAATCCATTGACTGTTTTTATCGAACACTTCAAATCTAGAAATTCTCTACCGAAATCCGCTTCTTCTGCTGCCTTTAAATTTGAAAATCCATGCTGCTCCAATCGCTCAAATGCATAAGCGTCTGCAAAAACTTCCACGGCGGCATGCTCAAAATAAGGTACCAGTTTAATTAAAAACTCGGGTGCCACCTGCTGATCCACTAAAACCGTATCCAAAGAATTGCAGACTGATGGTCTGGAGATCTTTGCATTGGCGACAATTTTTGCTGCCATTTCGAGATCGGCAGTTTGATCCACATAGGTATGACATACTCCCGCACCAGTTTCAATCACCGGAACTTTCGCATTTGTCCGTACAAAATTTATCAGAGATTGTGAGCCCCGCGGAATAATAATGTCCACATATTTAGTTGCCTCCAGCAATTCTGACACATGTTTGCGATCGACCGGCAATAATTGTACAATATCTTTTGGTATCTCCTGTTCTTCTAGGACAGCATGAATGACTTCCAGCAAGGCTACATTTGTATAGAGCGCATCAGAACCACCCCTCAACAGACAAACATTCCCTGATTGTATGCAAAGGGCTGCAACATCAATGGTCACGTTTGGACGGGATTCATAGATCACACCAACCACACCAAGGGGCACAGTAATTTTCTCTATTTCCAGTCCATTGGGCAGCATTTTCTTCAGCAACAGCTGATCCGTTGGGTCTGCCAAATCAGCAATCTGCTTTACACTATCGGACAGCGCCTTCAAACGACCACTATTCAGTAGAAGGCGGTCTTTTTTGGGATCTTCATCGTCCATACGATCCAGATCCATTTTATTTGCCTGCAGGATAGGAGCTTCTTCTTCAATAAGAGCAGCAGCAATCGCATCTAATGTTTTCTTTTTACCTTCTGGAGAAAGCTGCTGCAAGAACTGTTTTGCCTTCGTTGCCGCCTTCAGTTGTTCAATTATTGTTTCACTCATAACAATACGATATCATTTGCATGCGCAATTTCTAAATTCTTTTTACTGGACTGAGATAACAAAGATGAATCCATTTTCGCCCTGGCCACGGCCACCGTCAGACCTTCGAGATTCACAATGTTCAACACCTCCCCCTTCTCAAAATGTTCAACAATGCGGGTTACCCCCACAGCCAATAAGCTTTTATGTTTTAATAAAGCCTCTTCGGCACCACGATCAATCATCAATTCGCCCTTAATCAAACTTCCGCTCGCTAGCCATTTTTTTCGCGAAGAGATCTTTTTACTCTCAGGCAAACACAAGGTACCTGTCTCATGTTTGAGGGCTTTTGTGATCGCATCTTCGGTCTGCATGCTAAAAATGACCACCCCGATCCCCATCTGATTGGCAAGCCGTGCAAAATTCAGTTTAGAGGTCATACCACCTAATCCGACAGCAGATTTATCTTTTCTTGCCAATCCCAGAATATCCCGGTCAATGGTCTCAATAGTCGCTATAATTTTATTATTCGCGTCCAATACCCCAGGAACAGAAGTACTAAACAATAATTTTTCAGCTCCAAATCCAACAGCAATAAGTGTTGCGAGTTCGTCGTTATCCGAAAACTTCAGCTCTTTATTGCTCACCACATCATTTTCATTGGCTACAGGGATTACATTGTTGCGCCAAAGTTCCTCATAGGTATTCTTTAACTGCAGGAACTGATCCCGATTGGAAAAATGATGTCGCTCGCATAAGCTTTGTGCCAATGAAATCTTAAAAGGCCTGAAATAGGTGGAATACGTATTAATCAATATCGGATTCCCAATGGCAGCTGCCGCTTTCCGCTCAGACAGCGTGCCTGTGTAACGGGGGAGAAAACGCTTGCCGGCAGCAACAGCACCCGAAGATACCAGGACAATATTGTACTTCCTCTGCAAAGAAGCAATCTGCCTGGCAATCTCCAAAACAATACGTTCATCAACTTCTCCCTCTTTCGTGGTAATAGAAGCCGATCCAAATTTGATAACGAGAATAGGCTTTTTCATTGTAAGTATGCTTTAGTTTAGATTAAAGCTCTAATTTAGTGAGAAGAATTTGATTTTTGCAAAATATGTTAATATTTGAACAATATAATTCAACAGTTCATTCCTTCAGTTATAAGGATTACAATGGATTAGAAAACGAAAATGGGGAAATATCGGATTGTGAAAATTAGGATGGCTCCGATGGGATCGGATGCCCCTTCAAATACAAATAGGTATAAAGTCAAAAAAGCAGGCACTCTTATGTGTACTCTCAAAAAGTCAGGCACTTTCTGAGGTAGTACACTTGATTGAGCGCTGCTTCTCGTTAAAGATATAGTAGGATATGTTATTTTTTTAGTATTTGGTGTAGGTCAAATCGTAAACCGATATTAAACGTGCGGTTATAGAGTTTTACATTCTCATTGACGCTCATGTCTTTCATCCCATAATTGGCCCCCATGAAAAGACCATAGCCACCATTCCATTTGTAGCCCAAATTAAAGCCCAAACCATAATCTGATGGATTGGTTGTCGCGTCATAAAACTTTCCATCATTATTGTTGACGTTCATTTGAATACCGTAATATGGGCTAGCAGCAAGGTAAATTCGACCTTCGCCAATAGTAATATTATAAGCAATATTCAACGGGATATCAATTGCATTTCTCCGGTAGCTGCTCCAGTTATTTTCCAAGGTATGCTTGGCCTCCATACCATTTTGGGTAAAGTTGACTTCAGGTTGAATAGAATCCCAGCAATGAGCGGGATTTCGACAAAAACACCTGCCGTAATCCCAGAGATGCTTCTAAAGCTATAATTGTGGGATCGTTTGTTGGATAATAGCGATCCAGCGTTCGTATATCCCGCATTTATACCGTAAGAAATCTTACTTTGACAAAATGCTGTGGAAAGCGCAAATAACAGCATAACGCTGCCAATTAAATGTTTCATATGTGGTCAATTTATTTATAATTGCCACAAATATGCACCGCGAAATCCTAATTAAAATGCTATTTAGCGTTGTTTAACAAATCTTAATATTGATTAACAATAATTAATAGATATTAACACAAAGGAACTGTTACGAGGAGAATCTTTCCTCGTACACTTTCTCTAAAGAGAACATTTCGTCACGGTATTTTGCTGCTTCCAAGAAGTCCATTTCTTTTGCAGCTTTATCCATTTTCTTCCGTACATTATCAATCGCTTTCTTCAGATCTTTCTCGCTCAAGTATTGCATGACTGGGTCTGCTGCAATAGCCTGTGTAGGGTCTGGCTCAACGTAAATCTTCTGTTCAACGCCTGAGAAATCGGCGACAGAGGTCTGTTCCAGGATCTCTTCCCTGGTCTTACCAACCGTGCGTGGCGTAATACCATGTTCGACATTATAGTTCATCTGCTTATCCCGGCGCCGGTTGGTTTCGTCTATCGTAACACGCATACTATCTGTCATTTTATCCGCGTACATAATAACCCGCCCTTTATCATTCCGGGCAGCACGTCCAATGGTTTGGATCAGCGAGCGCTCAGAACGTAAAAAACCTTCTTTATCAGCGTCGAGAATAGCGACAAGTGTGACTTCAGGCAGATCCAATCCCTCCCGAAGCAAATTCACTCCCACCAAAATATCAAATTCACCCAAACGTAATCCCCTTAAAATCTCCACACGTTCCAAGGTTTTAATTTCGGAGTGTATATAACGCACTTTCAGATTCAGCTTGGTCATGTATTTGGACAGCTCCTCCGCCATCCGTTTGGTCAGGGTCGTTGCCAAGACACGCCCCCCTTCTTTAATTGTTTTATCGACTTCCTCCAAGAAATCATCGACCTGATTGATCGCCGGGCGAACCTCAATAACAGGATCCAATAAGCCTGTCGGACGGATGACCTGCTCAACAACAACACCTTCTGTTTGCTGCAATTCATAGTCTCCGGGGGTAGCTGAAACATAAATGGTCTGATTGGTCAGCGATTCAAACTCCGGAAAATTGAGCGGCCTGTTGTCCAATGCTGCCGGCAATCGAAAACCATGTTCTACCAAAGAGACCTTACGTGAACGGTCACCACCATACATGGCCCGTAACTGGGGCAAGGTAACATGGCTCTCATCAATAACAAGCAGGTAGTCCTCCGGAAAATAATCCAGTAAACAGAAAGGGCGCATACCCGGTTTTCTGCCATCAAAGAATCGGGAATAATTTTCTATCCCGGAACAATAGCCCAGTTCGCGCATCATTTCCAGATCATAGTTCACCCGCTCTTCCAAACGTTTGGCTTCCAGCATAAGCCCTTCCTCCTCCAATTGCGTCTTACGCTGCATCAATTCATCCTGAATAGCCCAGATCGATTCCTTAAATTTCTCTTTCGGTGTAACGAAAAGGTTCGCAGGAAAAAGCGCTAGATCTTCCATTTTGTTCAAGGTCTTACCAGATACCGGATCGATCTCACTCAATTCATCAATCTCATCGCCAAAAAATGAAATACGGATCGCAAAATCCAGGTAAGCCGGATATACGTCTACGGTATCTCCTTTAACACGAAATGTACCGCGCTTAAACTCTGTTGTTGTTCTGGAATAGAGAATTTCAACCAACTTATGTAAAAAGGCATTTCGCGTAATTGTCATCCCTACGCCAAAACGAAAAATTGATCGTGAGAAATCTTCTGGATTTCCCATACCATAAATACAGGACACCGAAGAGACCACAACAATATCGCGTCGTCCGGACATCAATGCAGAAGTCGTCGCCAATCGCAGTTTCTCGATTTCTTCGTTGATCGCCAGATCTTTTTCTATATAGGTATTTGTGGAGGCTATAAATGCTTCAGGCTGATAATAATCATAATAAGAAACAAAGTAATTGACCGAATTATTCGGGAAGAACTGTTTGAATTCACCATACAGCTGTGCAGCCAATGTTTTATTATGACTCAATATCAGCGTTGGCTTTTGTGTTTCTTGAATTACATTGGCTACGGTAAATGTTTTACCGGATCCCGTAACCCCCAGAAGTGTCTGATATTGCTCGCCCTGCTCCACACCTGCTACCAATTCTTTGATTGCCTCTGGCTGATCACCTGTCGGTCTATACTCTGATGTTAATTCAAATTTCATACAATTCCTATTTCTTAAAGAAAACTATTTCGACCTTTCGCTAAACATCATAACAGGTGTGTTACTACATTTCTGCTAAAAAAATCCGTCACACAAACTCCATGATGTAATCTACTAACGTTGCGATTGTGCAACAATGGTCTAGGGCCATATATCAAATGGTCTACCCACAAATTTACTAATTTTTTTACCATTTTATATCAAACTATAATTATGCCGAAGATGTTATTACTTTCAGTTGATTATTTACTATCTTTAGCTTTAACAGAACTAGCACGCACGCCATGGTCACTATTCTATCTACCCAAAATAGCATTGCAAATCATTTTATTGCAGAATTGAGAGATGTTACGATTCAGCGCGATCGTATGCGTTTCCGACGGAATCTGGAACGACTCGGAGAAGTATTTGCTTATGAGATCAGCAAAACCATGACATTTAAACCTGTGGAAGTTGAAACACCATTGGGCGTCGCCAAAACACATCTGTTAATGGAACAACCGGTATTGGCGACCATCCTAAGAGCCGGACTTCCCTTCCATCAAGGCTTATTAAATGTCTTTGACCAAGCAGACAACACCTTTATCGCGGCGTATCGCCACACTAAGAAGAGCGGTGAGTTTGAAGTTCATAAAGAATATGTAAATACCCCCAATTTAGATAATAGAACGGTCATCATCGTCGACCCAATGCTGGCAACCGGAAAGAGCCTCGTCTTATGCTGCAAAGATCTTTTGGCTGAATACGAGATTAAAGAACTTCATATTGTTGCAGCAATTGCCTCGGAAGAAGGATTAAACCATGTCAAGGCTTTCGTTCCTACCGCACATATCTGGGTAGGCGATGTCGACCATGAATTGACAACAAAAGCCTATATTGTTCCCGGTCTTGGCGATGCCGGAGATCTGGCCTATGGTGAAAAACTTCATTAATGTGGATAATTATTTAAAATTAAATTAACACTTAGCTCATTGAAATTCAGTAAATTTATGTCAATGATGAAGTTTAATTTTTTTATATCTAATTTATACCACTATGAGATGGCAAAAATACAATGGCGAATCCATTCGCTCCACGATTTTCGATGCTGTTGAAGAAGTCATTAAACGAGAAGATGCCCTCGGGAATAAGCTCAAGGTTTATATCGGCACCGATTCCCAGGTAAAGAGGGGAATCATCGACTTCGCCACCGTCATCGTCTTTCTCCGGGAACATAAAGGTGGATTTATGTTTATCCAGCGGGACAAAAGGCATCACCGAATGAGTATTAAAGAACGGATGCTGCTCGAAGTCCAAAAATCCATCGACATCGCCTACCAACTCTGCCCCCTCCTCGAAAAATACAAAGTAGACCTCGAAGTCCACGCCGACATCAACACCAATCCAAATTTCCAGTCAAATGTTGCCCTCAAAGAGGCCATGGGGTATATTATGGGTATGGGTTTTGTATTTAAGGCCAAACCAGAGTCGTTTGCGAGTACCAACTGTGCCAATAAACAGGTGCAGTAGCTGACTATTGGACAGACTTTGTATCTTTAGGTGTAATTTTAATCACCAGATGCAAGATTTTTTTCAGCAGGTTGCGCGTCAATTTGCCCAGACCCCTTGGCTTGAATGGTTAGGTACACTGACGGGCTTTCTTTGTGTTTATTTGGCGGCAAAGCAGAACATATGGAACTGGCCCATTAGTATCATCAGTGTGTTGTCCTATGCCATTCTTTTTTATGATGCCAGGCTTTACGGCGATACCGTATTGCAATTTTATTTTCTATCCACAGCCATATACGGCTGGTATTATTGGCATAAGCGAAGGGAGGAAAA
The DNA here is from genome assembly GCF_003627955.1 of Sphingobacterium puteale. Lineage (GTDB taxonomy): Bacteria > Bacteroidota > Bacteroidia > Sphingobacteriales > Sphingobacteriaceae > Sphingobacterium > Sphingobacterium puteale. The sequence goes on from NZ_RBWS01000013.1 coordinate 208,911, forward strand.
TAAGAAACCAATTGTTAAGGCCAATAAAAAGCAGCTGATGCTAATCATTCTCGCTATCATCTGTTTAACAGCTCTAATAGGTTACCTCTTGGACAATAAGACGAATTCCGATGTCCCTTATATCGATGCATTCTGTACCTCAGCTAGCTTTCTAGCCCAGTTTCTAATGACGAGAAAGATCCTTCAGAACTGGCTTCTATGGGTTTTCGTGGATATCTGCTATATTCCATTGTATATACACAAAGAACTTATGCTAACAGCTGTACTGTATCTTGTATTCTCCATAATTGCCTGGAATGGTTATCGTGACTGGCAAAAAAGCTATAAAAATTTTGCGTAATATTGCCTATCAAAAGGATAGATGTGGGAAAAGAGTTAATAAAAATTGCCGTCGTAGGCCCCGAGTCTACAGGAAAGTCAACCATGGCACAGTATCTCGCTGAAAAATTTCAAACGGTCTGCGTTCCGGAATATTCGCGCTACTACTGTCAGAGCCTCAATAACAAATACACTTTACAGGATGAGGTCAACATGTTTTATGGACAGGTTGCTTTGGAAGAAGCACTCCTCCCTTTAGCAAAGGGAAATATCCTGTTCTGTGACACTACTTTTATGACTGTGAAAATCTGGTCTGACTATCTATTCAAGCATACCCCAAAAGAAATCACGGACAAGATCCGGCAACATCCATATGATCTCTACTTACTGATGGATATCGACCTTCCCTGGCAGGACGATCCCTTAAGAGATTTTCCGGAGCAACGAGAATACTTTATGGAGGTATGGAAAACGGAATTAAATGCTGTCAATGGTCAATATCACATTATCTCAGGCGAGGGACAGCAGCGACTGGAAAATGGCTTAACAGCTGTCAACGATTTTCTGACATTGATTTGAGACAAGCACCTTGACGAAGCAGCCTTTTACAGCTATATTTGTACTTGTAAAGTATACCTCTTAGTGCAATAAACAAGAAAGTTATAATGTAACTAAAAGCTGTACTCTACCGAATTAAATTAGAATATTAACATTTTACTTAAGAAATAATGTATCCAGAATATTTAGTAGCTCCAATGCGTCAAGAGTTAGTTGATGCGGGATTCGAAGAATTAAAAACTCCAGAAGCAGTTGATACTGCAATCGCTTCAGAAGGAACCGTTTTTGTGGTTGTAAACTCCGTTTGTGGTTGTGCGGCAGCAAATGCGCGTCCTGCAGCAAAAGCGGCTGTAAAAAACGAAAAACATCCGGCAAAACTAGTTACTGTTTTCGCAGGTATGGAAACTGACGCTGTTAACACAGCACGTAACTACATGTTGCCCTACCCCCCATCTTCTCCGGCAATGGCATTGTTCAAAGATGGTAAATTGGTACACATGATTGAAAGACATATGATTGAAGGTCGCCCGGCACAAATGATTGCTGACAATTTAGTTGCAGCATTTGACGAGTACTGCTAATCACGTATTTTGATTTTTGAATTAAAACGGCTATCCGAATTATTTGGATAGCCGTTTTTGTACCTCCCATAATATACCTTATGATATTCCAGCCAGTTCATATTTCAAAGAAATATCCCCTCGCTTTATAAACACTTTTTTTTATTTTTAGGATATGAGAAAATTTCCAGTTATCGTTTTCCTCTTTTCCATGATCTTCATTGCCTGTTCCCCTCAAGAAAAGGTAGATCTGATAGTGCACAACGCCCAAGTGTATACCGTTGATTCCACCTTTAGCGCAGCACAAGCATTTGCAGTTAAGGACGGTAAATTTATTGCCATAGGATCAGACGAAGAGATTCAACGAAAGTATAAAGCCAAAGAAAAAATAGACGCTGCAGGGAAAGCGATCTATCCCGGATTCTATGATGCACACGCGCATCTATTTGATGAAGCCGAACTGATGGATCAGGTCGACCTCAATGGAGCTGATTCTTTCGAAGAAGTGATTCAACGGGTTAAAAGTTATCAGCAAAAAAATCCCAATAAAACCTGGCTCATCGGGAGTGGCTGGGACCAAAATCGCTGGAGAGACAAATCCTTTCCTACAAAAGAACTACTGGATAAAGCTTTCCCAGATATACCGGTGTACCTGATACGGGTAGATTATCACGCCGCTGTGGTAAACTCCAAAGCCTTAGAATGGGCCAAATTGACAAGCATTCCCCTTATTCATGGTGGCGTTGTCGGTGGAAGTAACAATACACCAAATGGTCTTTTGATCGACAACGCCATGGATCTGGTCAACAAAACAATCCCGGTACCCAATGAAAAAGAGTACCTGAGAATGTTAAAGCGAACCCAGGACTCATTGCTTTCTGTGGGCCTTACTTCTATTGTGGATGCCGGTTTATCAAAAGAAAGACTCGACCTCTTAAAAAAATACTACCAGGATGGGGAATTGAAATTTAGGGATTATGCCATGATCCTTGGCAATCCGCAGAATATCGACTCATTTATAGCGCAGGGATTTTATGAAACAGACCGACTGGAGATAAAGTCGTTTAAATTACTTGCAGATGGCGCGTTAGGCTCAAGGGGAGCCTGCCTCCTCGCTCATTATCATGATGCACCTACACATGGCTTTCTTTTACACAGCCCACAGGAATATGAAAACATGATCAAAGCGATTGCCGCGAGTAATTTCCAGGCCAACACCCATGCAATCGGCGATTCAGCCAACAGAATTATCCTGGACATCTATGGCAAATATCTACAACCACATACAGATCGCAGATGGCGTATTGAACACGCACAGATTATCTCACCATTCGACTTCGATAAATTCCGAAAATTCCAGATTATTCCCTCTGTACAGCCAATCCATGCTACATCGGACATGTACTGGGCCAAAGACCGCCTGGGAGAAGAGCGGATGAAAGGAGCCTATGCATACAAGCACCTATTGAAAGCGTATGGTAAACTCGCTCTAGGAAGTGATTTCCCTGTTGAACATTTCAATCCGCTATACGGTTTTCACGCAGCCGTGGCCCGCGTTGATAAAAAAGGTTACCCAGATCAGGGCTTCCAAATGCAAGACGCTATCAGTCGGGAAGATGCATTGCGCGGAATGACAATTTGGGCTGCATACTCCTGCTTTCAGGAGAAAAAACGGGGAAGCATAGAAGCCGGCAAAGACGCTGATTTTGTTATCCTCGAACACGACATTCTCAAAATACCGAATGAGCAGCTGCGCAACGTGAAAACTTTGCGCACCGTCATTGCCGGAGAAACGGTTTTTACACGGTAAGCATAAGCTATTTATGCTGAGCAAGTACAAATTGTCGCAGCGCCGCACTTTTATCTGTAAAGAAACAGCAAGAACTTGGCGACTCATTATGACAACAGAAGCCTGTATGATATAATCTCACACAGGCTTCTTATATATCAACACGAAAACAGCACCTGTTTTCCTTGACTTGAAGTCTAACTGTTTAACACGTTATTATTGCATATCGAACAAATGCTTTTCAGCATGGTAAGATGAACGAACCAAAGGTCCAGATTCAACATATTTGAATCCCATTTCCAAACCAATTTTTTGATATTTTTCAAATTGAGCTGGTGTGATAAATTCAATAACGGGATGATGTGCTTTCGTTGGCTGTAAGTATTGTCCAAGTGTCAAAATATGAACACCAACATTATATAAGTCCTGCATTGCTTCAATGACGTCTTCTTCCGTTTCACCGAGACCAAGCATGATGCCTGATTTTGTACGAAGGCCTGCTTCGGAAATCCGACGCAAACATTCCAAAGAACGATCATATTTCGCCTGGATACGCACTTCTCTAGTTAGACGGCGAACTGTTTCCAAGTTATGTGAAACGACCTCAGGGCGAACTGCAATGACACGGTCCAGATTGTCCCATTGCCCTTTGAAATCTGGCAATAGCGTTTCCAGGGTTGTCTCGGGGCTCTCTCTACGGATGGCATTTATTGTTTCGGCCCAAATCGTCGAACCACCATCTTTCAGATCATCACGGTCAACAGAGGTGATGACACAATGTTTGACCTGCATTAGCTTCACTGAGTTTGCGACCCTGTTAGGCTCATCCAAATCGACCGCTAGAGGACGACCTGTTGCCACAGCGCAAAACGAACATGATCGCGTACAGATATTGCCTAAGATCATGAAGGTCGCTGTTCCCGCCCCCCAACACTCACCCATATTTGGACAATTTCCACTCTCACAAATGGTATGCAATTTATGTTCATCAACAAGACTTCTGACATGTCTATACTCTTTACCAACAGGCAATTTGACACGCAACCAATCGGGCTTGCGTTGTGCAGGAGTTGCCGGAATAACTGGAAGTTCAATCATACAACAAAGTTAAGGATTAAAAATGTAATTTCTATCCGGCAATTTGTTGGATTTATATCATAAAAGCTTATCGAATAACAGCAATAATAGAATAATGAAACAAAAATTAGGATATTTGTGTTGATTATCTATTGATCTAACTACTTTACTATGCGATTGAGTCGATCCTTATCCCTTTTATTGCTTGGGGGAACCTGCATTTTTAGCGCTCAGGCCCAAACTAATTTTGATCTAATTCCCAAGCCATCCAAGGTGACCGTAGCGTCCGGAATATATAACATCCCCACACAGCTCTCCGTTATTGTTTCGGATGATTTTCAAGCTGCGGCACAATTGCTTACTGAGCACCCCGCGATCAAAGGCTTAGCGGTTGAAGTACTGAAGAAAAACAAAAAAGCACCGAAAGAAGGCTTTCGTATCGTAAAGGCTGTTGATGCAGACAACCTCAGCAAAAATGCCTATTCAATTCAAATTGATGAAAAAGGTCTTCTGCTCAAAGCCTGGGATACGCCGCAGGTCATCAATGGGATTTATACCTTGATTCAGTTAGGCTACCTCCAAGCTGAGCCCAGCAAAATAGCATTTGCGACAATCGTTGATGAACCTCGTTTTTCCTATCGCGGGCTTCATTTAGACGTTTCCCGTCATTTTATGCCGCTTTCTTTCGTAAAGAAATATATCGACGTCATGGCCATTTATAAGTTCAATAACTTTCACTGGCACTTGACAGATGGAGCCGGATGGCGACTGGAGATTAAAAAATATCCGGAATTAACACAAAAGGCTGCCTGGCGTACACATGCGCATTGGAAAGATTGGTGGAACAATGGCCGTCAATATGTAGAAAAAGGAAATCCGAATGCCAGTGGTGGCTTTTATACACAGGAAGAAGCGCGCGAACTGGTCGACTACGCTGCCCGAAAAGGCATCAATGTCATTCCGGAAATAGAAATGCCCGGACACTCGGAAGAGGTATTAGCTGTATATCCCGAACTTTCCTGTTCAGGGAAACCCTACAGCCAAAGCGAGTTTTGCATCGGCAATGAAAAGACTTTTGAGTTCCTAAAAAATGTACTGGATGAAGTACTCACCATATTCCCTTCCCAATACATCCATATTGGCGGGGACGAAGCCGAAAAGAAACATTGGGAAAAATGTCCAAAAGACCAGGCCCTGATGCAAAAGGAAGGTTTAAAATCAGTTGATGAATTACAAAGCTATGCCATCAAGCAAATGGATTTATACCTGCAATCAAAGGGCCGAAAGCTTATCGGCTGGGATGAAATTTTACAAGGTGGTCTGACTGAAGGTGCCACGGTCATGAGCTGGCGCGGCGAAGAAGGCGGAATAAAAGCGGCAAATGCCGGCCATGATGTCATTATGACTCCCGGTTCACACCTGTATTTTGATTCTTATCAGACCGATCCAAGGACACAACCCGAAGCAATTGGCGGATACCTAACCCTGGATAAGGTATATTCTTATGACCCTATTCCAAACGCGATACAAACGGACAAGGTGAAACACATCCTGGGTGCACAAGCTAATATTTGGACAGAATATGTCCCAACGACAGAGCATGTCGAATATATGGTATTTCCACGTGCTTTAGCCTTGTCAGAAGTCAGTTGGACAAATAAAGACGCAAAAAGCTGGCCGGACTTTCAACGAAGAATACAATCACACTATAAGCTGCTGCAGGAACTGAATCTGAACTATTACCGCCCCTCGTTCAATGTTGCCTATACAGCATCATATAATGCGATTAAAAACAACAGCAAGATTACGCTTACAACGGAGCAACTAAAAACGGATCAGATCCGTTATACCATTGATGGGAGTGAGCCTACGATTCAGTCTACGCCCTATACAGGTCCGTTTGAACTGAGCTCAACAGGGCATATTAATGCAGCATACTTTCAGGACTCTATCAAAATAGGCCCAACATTATCCTTTGATATTGATATTCATCGTGCCATTGGAAAAAAAGTAACATACAACACCCAGTGGTCAGGATATCCAGCGCAAAAAGATTCGACTTTAACCAATGGACTAATGGGAGGCCTTTCTTATCACGATGGTCAATGGCAGGGGTTTACCAGCCCGATCGATGTGGTCGTTGATTTGGAAAGAAGGGAAGAAATCCATCAAGTTGCCATGAATTTCATGCAAATGATAGGCCCCGGAGTTTATATGCCCGGGGAAATGGAGGTTCTCGTTTCTGACAATGGTCGGACATTCCGTTCCATAGGGACAGTAAAAAACGATGTATCCGATACAGAATCCAAATTAACATTTAAACGCTTCGAGCTGAAACTCAATAAAGCGCAGCAGGCACGCTACATAAAAATCAAAGCTAGCAATCCGAAAAAAGGATATTTATTTACAGACGAAATCATTGTTTATTAACAGAAAATAAGCGATTCCCGATACTAGTTGGAGCACCAATTCCTTACGTTTTCCAACTAGTATTCCTATTTTCAAGACCACTTTTCCAATAAAGCATATTTTATTTTGAAATATTCTTAAAATAAATACTTCATTTTCAAAATTTAAAATGTAACTTTGCACTCCGACAAAGCAGTCGGAATGACCCTTCCCCATGAGCTATTTTTGATTGTCTTTGCTCAGATTTACAATAGGAAATTTAATTTTTTGAACTAGATATAATGCCAAGAAACACTTCCATTAAGTCGGTTTTAATCATCGGATCAGGTCCCATCGTTATCGGTCAAGCTTGTGAATTTGATTATTCTGGATCTCAAGCATCCCTTTCATTGAAAGAAGAAGGTATTGAAGTATCCATCATCAACTCAAACCCTGCAACAATCATGACGGACAAAGTTGTTGCAGACAATGTCTACTTACTTCCATTAACATGCGAAAGTATTGAAGAGATATTGCAAAAACATAACATTGACGCAGTACTTCCTACCATGGGTGGTCAGACCGCTTTGAACTTATGTATCGAAGCTTCCAATCTGGGCCTTTGGGAAAAATACAACGTTCGTGTAATCGGTGTTGATGTTGCTGCCATTGAAAAAACTGAAAACCGTGAAGAATTCCGTCAATTAATGGTTGATATCGGTGTAGGTGTTGCAAAATCCAAAATTGCTAACTCTTTCCTTGAAGGTAAAGAAGCTGCACAAGAAATTGGTTATCCTCTTGTTATTCGTCCTTCCTATACACTCGCAGGTACCGGAGGTGGATTTGTGCATAGAAAAGAAGATTTTGATGCAGCTTTAAACAGAGGTTTGCATGCTTCACCAACACATGAAGTTTTGGTAGAACAAGCTGTATTGGGTTGGAAAGAGTTCGAGTTGGAATTACTTCGCGATACCAACGACAATGTCATCATTATCTGTACCATTGAGAACTTTGACCCGATGGGTATCCACACCGGAGACTCCATCACAGTTGCGCCAGGTATGACATTATCAGACAAATGCTACCAAGATATGCGTAATCAAGCGATCTTGATGATGCGTTCGATTGGTAACTTCGCCGGTGGATGTAACGTTCAGTTCTCTGTTAATCCAGAAAATGAAGAAATTATTGCGATCGAAATCAATCCACGTGTATCACGCTCTTCAGCTTTAGCATCGAAAGCAACTGGTTATCCAATTGCAAAGATTGCGGCTAAATTAGCCATCGGATACAACTTGGATGAGTTGCAAAATCAGATTACAAAAACAACCTCAGCATATTTCGAACCAACGCTAGATTATGTTATCGTAAAAATCCCGCGTTTCAACTTTGACAAATTCAAAGGTGCAAACAAGGAATTAGGTCTTCAAATGAAAGCTGTAGGTGAAGTGATGGCGATCGGCCGTACATTTATCGAAGCTTTACAGAAAGCATGTCAGTCTCTTGAAACTGGTCGTGCAGGTTTAGGTGCTGATGGTCGTCAATGGAGAAATCTGGACGAGATCATGGATAGCCTAGAGCATCCAAGCGGTGACCGTCTATTCCATATCAAAGATGCATTCGAATTAGGTGTTCCTTTGGAATCTATCCGCAAAGCGACACGTATCGACAAATGGTTCTTGGTACAGATCCAAGAGTTGGTACACCTTGAGCAAGAATTACGTCGTTATCAATTGAATAACATTCCACGCGATTTCTTCATGACCTTAAAACAAAAAGGTTATTCAGATGTACAGATTGCCTGGTTATTAGGTAATGTAACGGAAGATCAGGTATATGACCGCCGTAAGGAACTAGGCATCAACCGTGTTTACAAAATGGTTGATACTTGTGCAGCGGAATTCCCTGCACAGACCCCATATTACTATTCGACATTCGAAGAAGAAAACGAATCCATTTCTTCAGACAGAAAGAAAATCATCGTTTTAGGTTCAGGTCCAAACCGTATCGGTCAAGGTATCGAGTTCGATTACTCTTGTGTACACGGATTATTGGCTGCGAAAGAATGTGGTTACGAGGCAATCATGGTGAACTGTAACCCTGAGACAGTATCAACAGATTTCAATATGGCAGACAAGTTATACTTCGAACCCGTATTCTGGGAGCATGTCCGTGAGATCATCGAACTGGAAAAACCAGAAGGTGTAATCGTTCAATTAGGTGGGCAGACAGCACTTAAAATGGCTGAGCGTTTGGAGCAACTTGGTGTAAAAATCATTGGTACATCATTCGAGAATATGGACTTGGCAGAAGACCGCGGCCGTTTCTCTGATCTATTGAAAGAATTAAATATTCCATATCCAAAATATGGCGTAGCTACCTCGGCAGAAGAGGCTTTACAAGTAGCCAACGAAGTTGGTTATCCAGTATTGGTTCGCCCTTCCTATGTATTGGGTGGACAAGGGATGAGCATAGTCATCAATGATGAAGACCTGGAAAAAGCGGTTGTTAACTTATTGAAAAACCTTCCCGGTAACCATATCCTGATCGACCATTTCTTGGATCGCGCTGAAGAAGCAGAATCAGATTCAATCTGTGATGGTGAAGATGTACATATCATCGGTATGATGGAACACATTGAGCCTGCAGGTATTCACTCCGGAGACTCATCGGCGGTATTACCTCCATTCGGCCTCTCACAAGCTGTTCAGGATAAGATGGAAGAATACTCCATCAAATTAGCAAAAGCGTTGAATGTACGTGGTCTACTAAACATCCAATTTGCTGTAAAAGGTGAGAATGTGTATGTCATCGAAGCTAATCCACGTGCATCACGTACAGTTCCTTTTATCGCAAAAGCGTATGATGTTCCTTACATCAACATCGCGACAAAAGTGATGTTAGGTGTCAATAAATTGAGTGACTTCACAATCGAACGTAAATTGAAAGGATATGCAATTAAAGAACCAGTATTCTCCTTCAATAAATTCCCTGAAGTAGACAAACAATTAGGCCCTGAAATGAAATCAACCGGTGAAGCGATCCGCTTTATCAAAGATCTTCAAGATCCATATTTCAGAGAATTGTACAATCAAAAATCAATGTTTTTGAATGCACAATAACGCGTCATTATAAAATAGAAAGGGCTTGCATTTTGCAAGCCCTTTCTATTTTATATCTTTAACACATCGGAAACCGACATTATTTGTCGGGCTATTGACCTCCCCTTTTCCCCTGCTCCCCGCTTTATAACGTTCACAATATTGATCATTACAGAGAAATGATCCACCACGCTGAACACGTTTTTCAAGATTAGGTTCCTGTGGATCATAGGAGTTTTCAGGTCCTTTGGGATTTGCCACCGCGCTACTCTTGTAATAATCCGGACGGTAGTAATCGGAGCACCACTCCCAGACATTCCCTTCCATATCATAGAGTCCCAATGCATTCGCCTGAAAAGATTTTACGGGAGCGGCTCCCTCGTATCCATCTTCTTTTGAGTCTTCAACCGGAAATTTTCCTTGGTATATATTCGCTGCCCACTTGCCATTGGGTTTAAGTTCTTTTCCCCAATAGTACAGGTCTTCGTTCGTATCCCTACCCGAGCGGGCAGCATATTCCCATTCCGCCTCTGTAGGCAATCTTTTCCCCGCCCATTTTGCATAAGCAGCAGCATCTTCGTAGGCGACTTGAACAACGGGGTAATTCATTTTATCTTCTATTGAACTATTGGGTCCTTCAGGATGCTGCCAATTTGCGCCAGGAATATATTCCCACCACATCAGATAATTATTTAAAGAGTTGAGTTCTTTGGGTTTTGAAAATACAGCTGAACCAGGGACAAGCATATTCGGATCAACACCGGGAAAATCCTTTGAGTCAAGCTTTCGCTCAGCTACGGTCACATATCCAGTCTCTTTTACAAATTGAGCAAATTGTGCATTTGTAACTTCATGCTCATCCATATAAAATGAATGGAGTTCTACAGTATGTACAGGTTTACTATCTTCGAAATTCGAACTTCCCATCAGAAATTTACCACCTTCAATTAAAACCATCTTTCCCGTAGCATTACTGCTTTGTTTGGCTAACTGAGATTTGATCATTCCGGCCCGGGTAGGTATATTTTCACCGACACAGCATGAAAGGGTATCTTTTGTGGAAAATATAGATAGACAGGTAACTAGCGTCAGATTGATTAACATACCTAAAGATAAACATAAAAGGGGAACAATAAAATGCTCCCCTTTCAATTATTGACTTAGATGCACAATTTATACATCCAATTGTACATTTTCTTTTTTCGTATTTTTTGAGCGAATAGGTGTATTACCTCCACCATTTAAGGTGATATCCACAGGATTATTATTCTTCCATGCACCTTTTGTAAAATCTGGTACAGCTACCGTTTTACAGTTCTTTTCAACAGACTCAAAACTTAATGGTACAATACAACTCCATGAAGCGGCATCATAAACATCTTGATCCAATGGCAATCCGTTACGCAGACAGTCGATTAGACGCCAGTCCATCATAAAGTCCATCCCGCCGTGACCGCCAACTTCTTTGGCCTTATCACCGATGTATTTCACTAATTCTGGTGTATATTTATCATATAATTCTTTGAGTTTTTCTTCCTTGATGAATTCGTGACCGAATGCAATATTCTCAGTTGGGTATTTTTGAGCGAAACCTTTTGTACCGCTTAATGTATGTAGTCTTGAATATGGTCTAGGCGAAGTCACATCATGTTGTAGCATAATTGTTTTACCCTTCGCTGTCCGAATTAGCGTGGTATTCATATTGCCACGGTATTTCTTTCCGACGAATTCCTGAAAGAACGAATCCTTTCCAGCGAGTTCCTTAGCCTTCTCGCCCATCATAAAATCATTGGACGACATCGCGACAAGATGATCCATCTTGTCTCCTCTATTGATGTTTAAACACTGTGCGACAGGCCCGAGTCCGTGAGTTGGATATAGGTTACCATTGTATTTAATATTTTCCCTTAGACGCCACATATTGTCATAACCATTCTTTGAGAAATTCAAGTCCAATAGGTCATGGATATAAGCACCTTCACCATGGATCAATTCACCAAATAAACCTTGGCGGACCATATTCAATGTCAACATTTCGAAAAAGTCATAGCAACAATTCTCCAACATCATACAATGTTTTTTTGTCGCTTCAGATGTTTTGACTACCTCCCAACAATCTTTTATAGTTAATGCAATTGGCACTTCACAAGCCACATGGTTACCCGCTTTCATAGCTGCAATACTCATGAGTGCATGGTAATCCCAAGGCGTACAAATATAGACAAGATCTAACTTTTCTTCTTTCAGCAATGATTTCCAGCCATCTTCTCCTGAATAAGGCTTTGCAGCCTTCAAGCCCTTCGAAGTAAGAATCTTTTGTGCTTTCTCAACTCGTTCAGGGTGTTTATCGCAAAGTGCAACGATCTCACAACCTTCGATAAAAGACAGTCGTTCGACTGCTCCGGGACCACGCATCCCCAATCCAATTACAGCAACTCTCACCTTATCAATTTTGGGTGCGGCGTAACCACACATATTAAATGCTTCTGCCGTTGCATTGGCATTCACCAAAGTAGGAAGTGAAACAGCCAGCGATGATAAAATCCCGGCCTTTTTTAAAAAATCTCTTCTAGAATCCATAATTTAAAGTCATGTAAATTTAAAGGGACCAATTGGTCCCTCTAAAAAATCACCTATTTTAAAACAAACTAAACAGTCAATAAGAAAAATCCCTTTGGATTTGGATTTATATTTGGTTCTAACTAAAGAACTTAATCTCTTTAACAATAATATAACACTTTTCTCAAAATAAAAAATCAAACTTGAAAGCAATCGTTTGTTCAATCTACACAAACGATTGCTTAATTTATTACTATCTTGTCTTTTTAATGAAAAGTATCGCATCACAGTAAATACACTATTCCAATATCAGAGCAAAATCCGAAAAAACATATACACAAAACTTTAGCCCTGTACTCTTCCATCGATAGGTCATTTTGCGGGGTCTTTTTTGAATGGTTTTCTAAAATATTGAATCATTAAAGCGAAATTTAATGATTATGTTTTCAAATAATCTTCGACTAATTCCTGGTGTTGAAGATTACAGATTTGAACGTTTAGCAGCAAATTAAATATTAATAAACTCCCCTTCGCCTATCCAGCCATAGAATGAAAATAGTTAATCGATCAAGTTAGTTAAATGAACGAAGCTATCAAATCTATGTGCCCAACGAAAAGGGAAAAGCCAATGAGGTGAGATGGATCGTGTCAGGATGATGATTACTCAATCCTTTGGAACAATGCTATTCTAAATGCGCTTTAGGATCCCTGTTCCGTAGTTGTTCCCCGCCGCTTCTTGATAGCGAACATGGAGCGGGGGCATGGTACCGGCAAAGGGAGGAAATGGACCGGAGGATAAATAAAGGTCCTTGGGGAGCACCCAAACGAAAGAAGCCCTTGACTGTTTCCAGCAAGGGCTTC
>NZ_RBWS01000014.1 GCF_003627955.1 Sphingobacterium puteale
AATACTGGATGCAATAATTACCCATGACACTTATATCAGTCGATTGATCATAACTGAAAAACCTGAAACTTATATTGAAAACAAATTTATCAAAGATATGATACATACGACTTACAAGGAGGATTATCCTCTGGGAGATGCTATTGGAATCAGGGAATTGTTTAGCCATCTTGGTTATAGCATGCAAGATTCAATCGGTTTCCTAAATCAGACAAGAGCAAGGGATACAGTATACATTCCCCAATCGATCGCTCATAAGTATATGGTTAAAGACAGCAATAGATTGACTATGGAAGAACGTTTTTTAACAAAGCTGGTCTTCCACTTACCTATTCTGACATATGACGGCCAAAAAGCATTTGTGTCCGTGGATCATATATGTGGTGGATTGTGTGGCCAGGGATGGTATTTTATTCTTGAAAAAATAAAAGGCAAATGGAAGGTTGTAAAATATGAGGGGACTTGGATAGCTTAATATCAATAGCAATATGAAGTAGTCGACAACACGGCTTGAATAGATTATCGGATTTTTAAATGAAAAGAGTATTTTCAATTGTGTATTAAAAAATTAAAAAAATAATACTAAATGCTATTTTTACAGCATATTCGTATTTTGTAACCAACTGTTAATAGTAATATGATGGCAGACGACGAACTAGAAAATGTAGATCCAGACGATATTAGCGATTTACTTGTTAAAGTTGAAAAATCATTTGACATGAAGTTTGAGAGCACCGAACTGATGCACATTATCACTTTTGGTGAACTATGTGATCACATCGTCAATAAAATTCAACTAGCGCATTCGAACGACTGCACAAGCTAAAGATGGAGACTTTTTCATTTCTGATTGGCTTCGAAACAGAAACACAGTTAAATATCTGGGTATTTGGGAAAGCATTTATAACCCTCTTTTTAATTATGGCGAATTCGCCGTAATTAAAAGTCAGGCCGGACTTAACAGTTATAAAATCAGTGTTAAAGATTGGGTTGAGAAGACAAATGCTATTGGCTTAAAAGCGACCGCAGGAAGATATGGGGGGACATATGCGCATCCTGATATAGCTTTTGAATTCGGCATGTGGATTAGCCCCCATTTTAAAATTTACTTAATCAAAGAATTTCAGCGTCTAAAAGATGAAGAAAATGATCGTTTGAAATTGAACTGGGGCTTACAAAGGACACTAGCCAAAGTAAATTATCACATTCACACTGATGCTATAAAGGAAAACCTCATTCCTTCAGAAATTACCAAGCAACAAGCGAATTCCGTTTATGCCAGCGAAGCCGATATACTGAATGTCGCACTATTTGGTATGACAGCCAAACAATGGAGAGATACTAATCCTGACAAAAAGGGCAATATTCGAGACTACACGATTATAGAACAGTTGGTCGTGCTAAGCAACATGGAAAGTATAAATGCGTTGCTGATCCAACAAGACCTACCACAAAATGAAAGACTTATACAACTGAACAAAGTAGCGGTAACCCAAATGAAGTCGCTCGTAGAAAATAAGGCTGTTAAAAAATTGAAATAGAAAATCACACGTATTTTTAGAGAAAGTTTCTACGATTACTGGAAAGAAATGCTGACTTTAAATTCTATGAATCCAAAAATATGACAACATTTACGACGCGCCAGTGGCTCGAAGAAAGCAAGCCCATATTGCGTTTTCAATAATCATGATGGTGACTGGCAGTTTTTGACCAGCAAATGGAAGGTTGTTAAATATGAGGATACTTGGATAGTTAAGACCAATAGCAATATTGGGTGATCATTAACACAGCTATTCACAAAAATCTGTAAAACGCAGAACCACTCTATATTCTAATGATAAAATTAAAGGATATAGAGTGGAACACTTGCTTTAATCTATTCGCTTTAAATCCAGATCTTGAAAGTCGAAACTAAAATCAATTGAAGGTGATATTCCTTTCATTTTAAATGATTGTGCTTTACCTCTTTTACTATAATCAAATATCACAAACGCATCACAATTCATATCTTGATAATCCCATTTCACGGCAAACGTATTTTTATCATAAAAAAACATGCGGCCATTTAATTTTGGCGAACGCAAACTCCTGATTCTAAGCTCACCATTCTTCTCATAAATTTCCATTTGTCCAAACCATTTATCGTTATACATACCCATTAAATTCTGACGATTGTATTTGATACCACTCAAAGAATCTACCTGTGCCCAAACTTCCTTTGTTACCGCATCTGTTGCACCAATGTTACGCGAGAGATTTCGGGCTCGGTTGTCGATCCACTCGGCATCATCTAAGCCGAAATAACTGTCAAGAATAGCTCTAGTAATAGCAAATGCCAGCCCCCCGCCCCCATTTTCTGTATTGGTTAAAACAACTATCCCCAACTTCATATCCGGCACTAACATCACCTGTGACAACATTCCGGGTAAGCCACCGGTATGCATAGCAGTAAGATGACCTCTCATATCATTTAACACCCAACCTAATCCATATCCGTTAAATTGCGTGTTATACCGTTCTGAAATATAGTTGGGTAGAACAGTTTGAATCGTCCACATCTTTCCGCTACTGGCAGAACTAAATAATAATGATTTTAGATCATCACCATACCGCCCCTTATTAAGCTGTGTTAACATCCATTTTGACATGTCTGCCACATTTGAATATATTCCGCCGGCTGGTCCAATCATTCCAATAGCAAACCGGTCTATCTTTTTTAATTCACCGGTTGCCGCAGAATGCGGTGCTGCCACATTCTTGGCATCCTGAATATTTGAATCTCCGACAAATGAAGAATTCATCTGCAAAGGATTGAATATTCGCTTTTGAATAAATTCTTCGTAACTCATCTTGCTCACCCTTGCGATAATTTCTCCAGCAATGATGTATAATAAATTGTCATAATTATATTTTGTCCGGAAGGAAGAAACTGGTTTAAAATGTTGGAAAATACCAAACAGATCTTTCACTGTAAAGTCAGCTCCATCGGGAATAAATGTTAAATCTCCCGCGCCAAGTCCAAGACCGCTACGATGAGTTAGTAAATCAACGATATTAAAATTGTCGGTCACATAATCATTGTACATTTTAAATTCGGGAATATAATCTTTTACTTTATCATCCCAGGTTATCTTTCCTTCATCTACCAATATTGCAAGCGCAGCCGCAGTGAATGCTTTAGTGTTGGATGCTATTTGGAAGTTG
This sequence comes from Sphingobacterium puteale, assembly GCF_003627955.1. Taxonomy (GTDB): domain Bacteria; phylum Bacteroidota; class Bacteroidia; order Sphingobacteriales; family Sphingobacteriaceae; genus Sphingobacterium; species Sphingobacterium puteale. Next base: position 3,205 of record NZ_RBWS01000014.1, read on the forward strand.
GTATATTCGGTTACTTTTTCCTTCGTAGTAATTGAAGCAACACCATAACCTTTTTGATGTATCACCTGGCCATCTTTCACAACTGCAATCGAGGCTCCAGCGACATTCAATTTAACCAAAGCTTCTTCCATAAGGGAGTCTATCTTTTGATAAGATAATTGGGAGAAAAGTGGAAGTGCGATCAATAACAACACTATTATTAAGGCAAACTCAGATATTCTTTTTTTCATGGTTTATATTGTCAAAATGTAGCTTAAAGTAACAATGAAAAAAACATTAAAAATTGTAAAAATGTTACCAACTATATGAAACGCCAAATATTCTTTATTTCGATATCTACATTTTTAAAGAAAGAATTCGGACTCGATTTGGTAAGGGCCTTAAAGTCTTTTACAAAATGGGGCTGATCGTAGAATTCGTTTTTATAGGACAATTCTGTTAAATTTCTAACCCTTGCTTTGCTATCAATTGTATTCCTAAATCTAAATATCTTCCGGTAATCCATGGGGGATTTTCCCAGATGTTTGTATATCAATTTGTAAAGATGCTTTCTTGATATATTATTTTTTAGGGCGATGTCTGCGATTTTCATATTAGATTCAAGATCAACCAAAATATTTTCAATTTTTCGAAAATCTTTGTATCTAAACTTCGAAAGCCAATAAGCTTCAAATTCATTTCGTTGAATCTGCCTCTCAGAAATATGAAAAATACGGCTCATTTCCCTTTCAAAATCATCAAAATGAGATCCAAATTCCACAGGTTGCAAGGAAGAAAACATAATCTCCCAATTCTCCAAAAAACGATTAATTCCAAGCGGCTTAAAATAAATAGTGATTTCTTTAATGGGCCGCTCGTAACGTATTGTTATTGGTTTGGTATAGTTATAAATCAAGTTAGCATAGATATTTTTTTTTGCTGAAGGTACAATTGAGATTTGATTTTCATTAAATGTAACGCTTGAATCAGAATTTATGGAAACGATGCAGTAGTTGTTAGGAAAGGTAAAATATTCCTCAATTTCTTCCGAAGCATCGTCAGCAATAAAATAATAGCCCTCGATGTATTTCCTTAAGGTTTCATTTTCTGGTATATAAAACTGTAATTTCAATTGTCATTTTCTTTAGTGATAACGAATAGTAGGTTTGTCTTCTGCGACGTTTATTCTTTCACCTGAGATACCCATTTCGGCGCACGATCAATTGTCTGTCTAAGGTATAAATTCAATTGTGCAACATGATGCTGAATATGCCGCATATTATACAATAGAATCTCAAGTAAAGAAAAGTTCTTAGATTCGTTGATCCAACGGGCATTCATTCTGCTCGGTGTGAGTTCTTCTATATGCTTTCTAGCTTTCTGTCTACATTGCTCCAAATACGCAAGAATTTCTGACCTGGTATATGTCCGGTCTGGCTTTTTGCCCGTCGGATCAAATTCTGAAAATGTAAATGGTTTTGGTGGCTCAAATTTATTGGGTTCTACAGATAAATAATAATCTGTCCAAAAGAGACAGTGGAAAGACAGGTACCAAAAATCTAGTGCGGTGTCCCAATGTTCATCGGGGCACATATGGATCGCGTTTTCGAGCATGTCTAAACTAGCTCCAAACTGGCTCCAAAGTGCGTCTTTTATCATAATTGAATCTTGCATATTTGACTTTTTACTCGGTGCCGCGATTGTTTCTTGGAGAATTATTGTAATTCTCTATATTAGTATAAGCCTCACCCAAATGCAGTCCTAAGCGTTTTTTAAAATCAGGATTTTTGGAAAAATCCAATTTACCCAAAAAACTTAGATAAATGGCATTTTGAACCCGTTTATCAACTAAAGGCAAATTCTTGGTTAAAAAATCTACCATAACATCGAAGGTAATCAGATCATTTTTAGCTATAGCTTGCTGTATAAATCGTTTAAAACGGCCTATTTGAAAGGTCATAGAATCTCTGTAATCTTCATCTAAAAACTCTTCTTTCAAACTCGGAAACAATTGAATCAACTCTTTAATAAATAAATCTTGGTCCTTCATAATTATTATTTTGGAACAACTTCCTTACTTTCTTCCACCCCAAGTCAATAGATTTTGAATACGATGATTAAATTAGCGTTTTATATAATCCCGATATTCTTCCTGAACATGGCCTAGCCACTGCTCTACAGATTTTCCCAGTTTCAGCCTTGTTATGATTTGATCGTCTGTTAAATACTGTATCATAAATAAAAACCTGATGCATGAATTTAGTAAATTGTACTTTGGAAAGGAAATCATTTTGGCATCATCTTTTAAACCATTTGATAGATTTAGGAAAGTAAGTTACTAACCCAATCTGTCATCTTCATCCGCACCTGTCAGTGAGCCATATTCTCCGCAAAATCAAGATACATGGTCACTACTCTATTCAACTCGCTCAGTTCTACACCAAAGAAAAGAAGCAAAAGAACATCACTTGATTATGGTTGGTTTTTATCTTTACGATTGTTGAGGATATTTTTATTTCAGTCAATTTACTGATGAAGACTTTAGGGAACTTGATAATTCAAAATACGCATTGCGTGTATTTGCGAGTTGTGCTTCACTCTAATTGAACTCAACGCCTAATTTCCTCAGTTTATTCGATTTTTTCCTGCGTTCATTGTTTTGTTATTGAATAAAAAACAGCACCATAATATTTTTGCTTCATCAAACAATTAAAATCAAAAAAGATGAATAGAGAATTAGTATTTTTAAGAATTTTCGCAGTTGCAACTGTTATAGGAATTACATTTATTTCATTAACTGCATTTAAAAAATCAGAAAACCAAAAATTTAGTAAAATAGATGTAGAACGTATCAACATTGTGGAAAAAGACGGAACGGTAAAAATGGTTATTACCAATGTAGATCGTTTTCCGAACGGAACTAGCAAAATCAATAATCGCCCGACCAACGCAGACCGAAAAAAACGTTCGGGAATGTTATTCTTTAACGAAGAAGGAATAGAATGTGGCGGATTTATCTATGACGGAAGAAAAACGGAAAACGGACATTCGGCGGGGCTTAAACAAAAGGCAAATGGAAGGTGGTTAAATATGAAGGTACTTGGGAAGCTTAGTACGATTAAATAATCTTCCCTATCTACTGGTCATCCGTTTTCGAATCCGGATGGTCAATGGCATCAAAACATCCAATATATCAACAAATTAGTAAAATAACAATTAATCCACCGATAAAGCTAACAAACAATAATGCAAGCAGGCAATAAAGGATGGCTATTTATTAGTGGTTTTCAGTTGATGGCTTGCAACAAAAAAGTAAGCTCAAGTAATTGCCTGAATGATAATTTTTCTTTCTGCTGCGTACTTCCAGCGAAGGGGATACAACAATATAGAGTTCCTCGAAATCCAACAACATAATGTGATCAAAACGAATATAGAGTGTCTTGTTGATCTGTAAATAAATACCGCCGTGAAGATCGTCTATGGTATCCTCATCTTCAAAGAGAAAAGGTACAGCATATCCTTCATCAATAATAACGTAATCAAAACCTTCACCGTAGATAAAAGCATAAAATTCATATTGAAGAGCAGCTGGGTCATCATTGGCTGATTCTTTTCTATTTGATGCACTAAATGTATTCGCTAATCTCTCTGCTTCTTCTAACAGATCATTCTCCCTGATAATCTATGGATTAAAATATGAAGATTTATTAAGAAGTTCACTACCAATAACGTTGAACAAGCTTTTCCGGTAAGGGCTATATTGAAGCAAAAATATATAGCCATTCGCCACCGCACATAAGAACCACATTATATCCCACGGAACATTGTGACACGTGAGATCAGGACTAGTAGCGCGTATATAACCTGGAACAAATAGCTTTTCTATCGGCAGGGAATTCCGATATAAAATTCCTGCCATTAAAAAAACGGTCAATGTGTAGGGTACAAATGTCCAAAATGCTTTGAATTTGACTGGTTTATATCCATAATAAGATACTATACTCCATATAGTTAAAATGAGTGCTATTCCAGAAAAACACACAGCAGCCGGCAAAATCAACTTCAAACGATCTAAAATAAACGCTAGAAACACATCTTGCGGTGCAGATACGAAGACAGGAATATAGGCGGCAAATCCGCAAATTGACACAAATATAATAGTTACAGAAAGACAAACAATATAGTCCTTCCACTTTGTTTTATGTTTATTGGTACTTTTCATGATTATATATTGGTAATAAAATGTAGAAAACTCTCTAAATAAATCCTATTAGACAAACGCCTGCCGTTCAAAATTCAATAATTTCTTCATAAACTGCATTCCCTTTATTTGATAAGTCGTATATTGTCTACATCATCTTTTGCATAATTCTTGTAAAACCAGGGTATACCCAATCTTCCCTCAAAGACTTTCACCTCTACCCGAGCCTCCGAAACGGATCGAACTAATGGTAACATCATATTTCTGCTCCCCCATTGAGGATTATCAAGAACAATTTTATGTGGATCCATTCCCGGTAAAATGATAATTTGAGGATTATAAACGGTTCCTATCTCCCAACCCTCGACTTTCCCTAGATTGAGCATATTACCAACCTTAAGAAAAGCAATGCTATATAAGCTTAGAAAAATAAAAAGAATGGAATAGAATATGCCTTTGAGATAATTGGCCGCAAATTTTCGGTACAACTGGATAAATACCCAAATCAATAACGTCATTGCAAGACCCAAGACTGCTCCCCATTTTACAAAGAATAGCTCATCCAAAAGATGTACGTCGTCAAACATTAAGTACGCAAAAGCTATTATCGAAATACCCGCACTCAAAAACAGGCGTTTTAAAGCACCCCGTGGAAATCTATTCCAATATTGCAGCACCATAACCAATTGTAGGGTAACCGCTATACAAAAAAACAAGACCACGGCAGTGTTAAAATAAAAAATATCAAGAATAAATATATAGGCTATAAGCATAATCGTTACTATTCTACAAAACCAATAAGCAAGGAATGCTAAATTCCAACGGTTGGTTTCAAAGAAGTCCGAATAATGCTGCTGGCTGCTCTCCAATGTAGCTGCAAACTCTTTGCTCGAGAGTTTTAAATTTTTAAAGCTCTTTTGCCTTAAGAAAGCTAAATTGGAGTCTACAATCGCAGGCTGGCCAACAACCCAATTACTGATCTTGTATCCAGTATATTGTCCATCTAAAGCAGCTCTAAGGAGACCATATCGTCCCTCCATCAGCTCCAAATTGAAATTGCCCAAGATGATAACGTCAGTATCCCAATTGAAGGATAATTGTCCCATCCAAGGATCATATATAGTGATACCTTCCGCCGTCAATATTGCTTTCCAGCGGTATATATATAACAAATACCGAAAAAGTTTATAACAAACAAAGACCGAAGAAACAGCAATAATAAGCGGGAATACGGATATTTCACCGTTATATTCTAGTCGATATTGAGAAAACAAAAATGTCCATAGCGAAATTCCAACGATTGATATTAACAATAAAGTAAAAAAAATGCGATAAAAAATGGGGTAGACAAGAATTTGATCGTTAGTTTGCATAATACTGTGTTTATATTTTTAATTGATTAAATGGATATTTGGTTAATATCCTTTTCAGTTCATATGGTTTTCTGTCAAAATGGCTTAACTTTTGTCGCATTTATCGAGGCTAAAGGCTTCTATTTTTGTATCCGCCAGCGAATTATACCAATATTTTAGGATATCAGGATAGCTCATCTTTTTTATTCGTGATGTTTAATATAGTTATTGTGCGAAAGATAACATTTTTTTTATTAATGCTTGTTAAATAAATTAACAAAGCACCTAAATTACAAATAAATAAAATTATTAAGATAACTGATAAGGTAGGTTTTATGATTGAATAAAAAAGCCAGGCATGTAGGTTTTTCAACAAAAAAAACTACACAAAACTACAAATATTAGCTTTAATATCTCATTTTTTTAGTATAATTGTATATAAGAAATTTCGATATGAATACAGTATTAAAAGGTAATCAGTTTGAAGATAAAGTATTTGACATACTCCAAGACGAAGTAGAAAAAGGAAGCATTCCGCTACTTCTTCAATGTTGTAAGTTTAAAAAGAAACCTAAATACTATTCGAAAGATCGTGAAAAACCTATCGAATTCGACATCAGTATCGAAGTTACTCCTATCGGTGCTGAAAATTATCAATTGCTCTATATAGCAGAATGTAAAAACTACAGTGGCAAGATATCTATTGATAATATCGAAGAGTTTGTAGAAAAGGTAAATCAAGTGTCAGGCAAGAACGTCAAGGCAGTATTCGTATTCTCAGGAGAACTTCAATCAGGTGTGCAAACTTATGCCAAAAACAAAGGTGTTATGCTAATAAATGTCACAGAAGATAACCTAACAAACATTATACTTCACAATAAAAAGAATAATTACAAGATCACACAAGATTGGACAGAATCAATAGATTATAACAATGGCCTTATTGCTGATTCAGCAAATATTGATAAACAGAAATGGGATGAAATAATAGAGAAAGCTTTTACAATATCACTTGGCAAAACAACAGAAAAAAGCGAACTCAATTCGTCCTTGAGTCAAATTGAACGTCTATCCAAAGAAAACATTGAAAAATTTGCTCAAAGAGTACTCTACAAAATTAACCCTAGTATTTTAAACGGTATTTCAAATCTCTCCGTTGAAGAGCTAAGCAACTTTCTGAAAACCGAATACGGTATATCAATATACAACGATCAAACGGTTTATAATCTGTTTAATCTGGATATAAAAGGATATTGCGATCCTAAAAAAAGGGAAATTCACATTAATCAAGAAATCGTAGGTACGGATAGTCATCTGTTTACCCTTGCGCATGAATTTGCACATATTCTATTACACGCTGACACAGGTCTGAATCAATCGGATTATAATAGCTTGGAAGATTCTAAATTTAATCCTTTGACCAGGAAACATAATCTTCAAAATGACAAAAATTGGATTGAATGGCAAGCAAACCAATTCGCTTCTGCCCTATTAATGCCAAAAGATGCCCTAAAAATGCGATTGATACTGAACCAGAAGCTTCTTGGTATCAATCGTGTGGGACAGCTCTTTTTAGATGATCAGGAATGCAACAAATTTGATTACATAAAGATCACTAGTGAACTGTCGGCATTTTTCAATGTGAGCAAGGCGATGTTAAAATATCGCATGGATGATCTCAACTTAATTCGTTATAGTGAAAAGAATCCTACAAGATGGAGAAGTATTATGAATCCTAACAATGAACCAGAACTGATTGGCGATATCATGACAAGGGCTATTATGCGATATAGTTAGCAACAAAAATTAATCAATAGTAAACTATGTTTGATACTACCCTACCTTATAAACTTATACAGATACGCAAGAATAGATTTGTCAATAGCGAATCTTTTCTGCGTGAATACATTTTTAAATTTTACCTTCACAACAAAAAAGGTTGCATTAAATATATTGTAAGTGTTAAAGAATATGCAGAAGGCCTACTCACTATGGATTATTACCCTAAAATTAGTTTAACGCCTAGAGTATCCGCACAAGATACGGTACAAGATCTTCGTTATCGTATGCTAACAAAACAAAATTCCTTTGGTAAAATTGGAGGAACGCTGATGGACATTATGGTAATGTTTCAAAACAACCATAATTTAAGAATATGGGGATTCTTGGCGGCAAATCTCATACGGGAAGACTCTAATGATAATAACAAACGATATAGGACCTACATAGAGATCCTAAGACGTTCATTTCAAAACAAGTATAATATTTTCGGAAACCGGAAAAATTCAGTTATATTTGTAATACCTAATATTTTTAATAAAAGTATCAAGGAAATAGTAAAGCGATATGAAGACATCTTTGCAGAAACAAACTAAGCACGAAGTTAAGGTAACTCACAGAGTTCCGAAGGCTACGCATGCCGTAACTTCTGACAAGAACAGATTTAAAGGTATGTCTAAAGACCTCGAGAAAGTGGAACCACTCTATATTCCTGGTTACAAAATAAGAGGATAATTCCTTATAATCTCAACGCTAGCTGTCCGTGTTAAACAACTAATCTGGCTTAATTAGCCCGATAACTTCTCTTTTTTCTAATCGCAAGCGTTACAAAAATTATAATTCCCTAAAATAATAACTCCGATTTTAATTACCACGAATTCGAGGTAGATACAGAGGAAGCAGTAGCAGAAAGATGTATTATATTTGTGGCAATGTATTGGTAGAACCATCGGGTATAGTAGAAAATATCGGTTGTGAAGAAATCAAAACAGAAAAATTATGGTCTATGGAAAGATTAATCGTCAAAAGTTTTGGTCCTTTATCGAATATTGATATAGAAATCAAGGATATTAACATCTATATTGGATCTAATCCCAGCGGAAAAAGTACTGTTGCAAAGCTTTTATCAATTCTCAAATCTGGTATTTTCTTCAATACCAACAATCGATTAGATACATTTAAAAAATCTCTCAGCAACCATAATATCGATTTTGCAATAAACGAAGATACCTTAATTCAGTATGAAAATGGCAATCACTTTTATACCATTAAGAATCAACAATTCGCCTCAAATATCTTGAATGAAAAGGATATAAAAAGTGTAAATCCAATTTATATACCTGCTGATAGGGTATTTTTTGCGACTTTTTCTCAATCTATTTTTAGCTTGATCAGTAGCGATATCGCTTTGCCTAAATGGCTGATTGAATTTGGAGCCAAGTTCGAAAGTGCAAGAAGCCATATCAAAGAACTATCTATTGATTTTCTGGAAACAAAATATCAATGGAAAGATGGGACAGACTATATTCAGGTATCAGATCAGACTACGATAAAACTATCGCAGGCTTCAAGCGGCATTCGATCTATAGTTCCACTTCTCCTTGTCGTGCAGCACAATACCAACTCAAAAAAGAAAGATGATGATCTTTTCGTAATAGAAGAACCCGAACTTAACTTATATCCTTCTTCCCAAAAAGACCTGATAGAATTTATTATCGAAAGGATAAAACAATCAGAGGATAAACTGATCGTGACGACGCATAGCCCATATTTGCTTACATCAATTGATAATTTGGTACAAGCCGGAAATGTGGTTCGCGAAAAGCCCGAACTTAAAAATGATGTCGAGAATATTGTACCATCCCCATTATGGTTAGATTTTGAAAATGTCGCTTGTTACTACTTCAGCAATGGAAAATCAACGTCTACATTGGATAATGAATTGAAATCAATCGGTCCATCCAATATAGATGATATTTCTGAGGAGCTAAGTGAAACGTTTGAAAATCTGTTAACGCTAAGATATTCGTAATATGCCGTGCAAGGATATATATGCTATATTAGGAGGTGACATGGATTGTTATAGTAATTCGTCCGTCGCTTTTGAAAACGGCAAAAAATTTGTAATAAACAACCGAAGCAAGAAGAGCATCTGTAAAATTCACATCGATAATTGCCTTATCAAAGACAATAATATCCGTAAATGTGACTTTTTCTTTGCAATAAAAGAAGATCAAAAATTTTATCTGGTAGAACTTAAAGAACAATCACTTGACGATGCTGTCGAACAAATAAAAAGTACTTTCGACATATTAAACAGCAAAATAAAGAAAAGAGCGCAAGACTTTATCGGGATTATTGTTTCTAGTGCTGTACCCAAAGCTGCTGACCAAAAATTTAAAGCTATCCAACAAAAGTTATTTAAAGAACATAAATTACTGATCAAGAGAAAACAAATTCATTACGAAGAAGTAATTTAAGCCCTTTTAAGGTACCCAGGTGGGAATTACTTTCATTCTTTGATTTAACGATATTTACAACTTTAGACCAATTTCACCTCAACTCTATCTCTTCAGGATTTGAGTGGCAATAATCAATGATTCCGTCAACAGCACAGCATATCTTTATCCGCTTTTGAATCTAAAGGTTCACAAGCCTCGCGAATATTTAGAAATAATTAACGATCTTTGCATCCTTTAAAAGAAGAAGTTATTACGATGATTAAAGATGAATTTTCAGTGTTATTAGAATTGATACCATAATACATATTATTAAAAGAAAATTTAGCATTTTAAGAGAGGAGGCGTCATGTTGAATATTATTAATAAATTGATCCATAAGAAGAAAAGTCTTGATAAGATCAGTGTTCCTCTATTGCGCCAAATTTCAAAGCGCAACCAAGTTTTTCTTCTAAAATATGAGAAGCTCCCTATTGGAGAGTTCCGTTTTAATGAAAATGAATGGGAATTCAAGTATTCGGAAGATTTTAAAAAAGTAAAGGATAAGTTTAGGGATTTATTTACTTTTTATAAGTTAATATCGGAATTTTTCTCAAGCGAGATAGTTCGTGTGTCGTTGAAGCATAAAGTATTGGGTTTAAATAATGTTTAGATTTATTTATAAAAAAAACAACTAGAGACGGTCTTATTTTTCTAACCGCAAGATCAATATCTTCAATTAAAGTGTTCGTCGAGGTTCTGAGAGCATATTTAACCTTAACCGCAACTCCTATTCTTTTGAACAACCGCCCTTCTAAAAGCGTAGCTTTAAGCATAATTTCTTGTGGAGAGACAATATGCAATAATTTAATTTCAATATTAAGTGTTTTTACAAACTCTACAATCTTCTTGATTTCCTTTTGATAATTAGTCATATCTGAAGCGTAACAAATACTATCTATAGTTTTTGTCTTATAAAAACTAGGCACACTAATCACGGGAACTGAAGATTTCGCAATTAATTTGTTTGCTGAGGCACCGATCGTCTTTTTTAATCTCCCTCCCCCCTGAATGCCATGGCATATACAGGTACATTTATGCTTGGACACGCATCTCAAAATAGTGGTCACTGTATTTGGATTCATCTGAAGGTCGATCTCAAAATTGACGGTAGGCGCTTCTATGTTACTAAAAATTCGATCTAAAAACTTGTTTAACTTAGTTAATATAAAATCTCTTCTGACTTGACGGTAATTTTCAAACCTATGAGGTCTCCAGCTTTTGGGTTTCAAAAGATGATAAACATGCACAATAATCAAAGTAGCACCTTTTAACTGTGACAATTTATAGGCAAAATGAATAGCTGAAGTAGAACCAGCCGAAAGATCTGTAGCTACCAGAATTTTTTCCATACATCCTCATCATTTTTCCCTAAAATTACCTTTAGAATAATACAGATACAATGATGGCTATCAGTTAAAACACTGATCGTTAGCGTAAAATATGCTTCACAGATAATTTGATGATATACATTTTTCAAGATTTGGAGAGAACACCTTATACAGGCATTTTAGGGAAGGTAATTATAATTGTTCTGATGAAAACGGGGCTGTAAACCGTTTGTTTAGCTTTTCATCTTTATTAAACCGCCAAGATCCATAATGTGGATCTGACTTCCATTTCTTTCTATTAATCCTCTTTCTCTAAAATCGGTAAGTATTCTACTAACCGTTTCTGTAGCGATACCAGCAAGTCCAGCAAGTTCGTCCCTACAAATATCTATTTGGTCTATTGGGACTGCATTCTTATTTAACCTAAGTAATACTTGTGTAAGTCTTTTTCTCACAGACTCGTAAGCAAGCTCTACGAGTTGATCTTTTTTTTCGCGTAAATAGGCTGATAATATTTTAATAAAGTGTTGATTAAGTCCAACATGTTCGTTTAACAAGTCAATAATTGCACTTTTAGATATAAGATAAAGAGATGAATCCTGAGTAGCTTCGGCACTTTCAAGCCAAGGATCATCTAGCAACAAAGTATCCAAACCAATAAAACTGTTTGGTTTATACAACCCTGTAATCATTTGTCGACCATCGTCTGTTAGTTTCAAAGTTTTAATACAACCTTCGATCAATAGATAAAGCCATTGCGAATGATCGCTTTCGTAATACAACGTTTGTTTCTTTTTGATATGTCGTATTTTGCATTGAGAAATAAGATCGAACAGTTTTTCCAAGCCTGTACCATTATGGGGATGATTGTTATTCGCCTCGCTAATCGGCAATGATATCTGATTCTTATTCTTGTTAATTTGACCTTCTACAGATCTAACAAGCTGATCGCCCTGAAATGGCTTTGTGACAAAATCATCAGCGCCACATGCTATCCCTTTTTTTACAATATCTGGAGTGGATAAAGCATTTAAAAAGACGAAGGGTATTTTAGTAGTTGATGGATTTTTTGACAATATAGATAATACACCAAAACCATCTATATTTGACAGCACAGTATTGCATAATATTAAACTAGGAAGTTTACTTAATGCTAGATTAATCCCTATTTCGCTATTAAATGCTGCCGTTACTTCATACCCTGAATTTTTTAATACATCCGAATATTTACCCAGTAAATCCAGATCATTTTCGATAATTAAAATATTATTCATTTTTGTCAATACATGTATAAGATAATTGATAAATCTACTTCTAATTCTGCTTTGCGACAATTTTTTCTTAAAAAACGTAACCTTTCAGCTACAAAACCGATCAAAATATGTGACCATCGTCACTATAAACCCTGACAAGCATCATTTCACATACAGAACATTTGAAAGAAATTTAAATGAAAACTAATTGTGTCCTAAAAATTAAGAGAATTATGAACGCTATCATATCGGAGAAGGATTTTTTTAAAGTTGGTTTAAATCCCGAAAGCAGCAGAGCTGCCTTAAAAGATTCTTCACAAAAACATGCAGGTAATATTGTAGAATCCATTATTAGAAAGCAAGGTCATAATATAAGTAAGCTGGCCAAATATATGAAGATTAGCAGGTGTACGTTATACAAATGGTTTGAGCATGATACCTTACCTTTTGATGTATTAGTTAGAATTGGCTCTTATACTAATTATGATTTTTCTTCTGATTTTCCCGAAGTTTTTCGCTCAAGTTCAGACGCTAAAATAGAACAGCATCCTTTACAAAACCCATCCAAAGAAAATGAGAAGATTGACTATTGGATAAGAAAATATATCCTTCTGTTAGAAAAATATAACGAGTTTCTAATAAATCAATCTCAACACCCTAAATAACTTTCTTAATTCGATATCTTCTTAAAAAAAACATCCCTTTTATCTTTTCCGTTAGCTTATATGTACTAAGGTCACTAAAACTTGGTTATGATCGTGCTTAGGATATAACGCCCGATTTGAACCCGTCTTTATATACCTCACCATAAAGACTACACAATACCTGACGGGCTCCTCCCCCATTCTATCTGCTATATGCATTTTTTCTTTTGGTTATCTGTGGTTTAAAACTGTAAAAAAATCAAAATGTTTAAACTGGGAAATGCAAATCTCCTGTTTTACAACTTTTCTTAAATTGATATACAACAAAAATTACATTCATCACACATTAAATACAACCAAGTATTATACATATAGTAATTCACTTTTTTTACAACTCCCGCTAAATCTGTTGAACAAAACCGTAAACTCTTGTAAAACCGGTATACCATTTATACAATTTAAATACAAAGTAATCTGCCGCATAAATTATTGATTGTTTTATATATACCTTAGTTATCAAGAAGTTTTGCACATTTTAAGATATAAAATCATGAAAACAAAACACCTGTTAATTATTATATATATACTCACTTTTAGCTCATGTGCGCAAAAAAGAGAGTTGGCTTATTTCAGCAATTTAGCTCAGCAAACCGCCGAGAAAACGATACGAGACGAATCAATAAAAATACAACAAAACGATCTTTTGAGGATAAATATAAATAGTCTTAACCCGGAATCAAACACACTATTTACGGTTAACCGCCAAAATGCAGCGGGAGCTACTTATGAAGGACCGGCAGGTTATAGAGTAGCTAAAGACGGAACGATTACTCTCCCCGTAATAGGCAATATTATAGTGGAAGGTTTGACTATTACACAAACCCAGGATGCATTAATAGAAAAACTAGCTAAATATGTCAAAGAACCAATGGTTGAAGTACAACTTTTAAATTTTAAGATTACCGTAATCGGAGAAGTAAATAAACCCTCGAGCTTTACCATACCTAGCGATCATATTAATTTATTAGAGGCGCTTGGTATGGCAGGTGATATGACGGTTTATGGTAAACGAGAAAAAGTATTAGTCATTAGAGAGCAAAATGGGAAAAGAATAATGAAAAGGTTGAATTTAAACCAAGAAGATGTGCTTAATGATCGCTTTTTTAATCTGATGCAAAACGATATAGTTTATGTGGAGCCGGATAAATCTAAAGCTATAGAATATAGCCCTAGCACGAGAATTATGCCTATTGTTATTGCCTCTATATCGGCAGTTGCCGTCCTGATTTCAGCCATTTTAAGAAATTAATTACTTAAGGAATAAGATCATGTTTGCAGAAAAGAACTTAAACGGCCCTAAAGATGTTGCAGAAGCTTTGAAAAGTTTTACCAAAAACTGGCCCTATTTTTTAATTAGCATTACGACAGCAATAGCTTTCGTTTATGGCTTCTTGTTCATAACACCTCCTGTTTATAAAATTAGTAGCACATTGTTAGTACAAGACGATAAAGAGGGCGCTTCTATGTCTAACGGCACTGCTTTTAGCGATTTGAACATGTTCCAAACCACTAAAACAGTTGAAAATGAAACTGAAATTTTCAGATCAAGAGATTTGATATCTAAAGTTTTAAAAGATTTGAATCTTGAGACATCATACTTTCAGAAAGTAGGTTTTAAAACAAAAGAGTTATACGGTAATACATTACCTATTAAAGTAGAAGTACAGGAATTGAAAAAAGGAGCTTATTCTAGAGCTATAGAAATTGCATCTATTAACAACAACCAATTTCGTTTAACAGTTAGTAATATTAATATGATTGCAAACTATGATCAACCTATCAAAAATAAAAACTATACAATACAAATAAAGAAAGGGCCTGCTTTTAAACCTGAATATGGAAAAATAAATATTCAATTTCAAGATCTGTATAAACTGACAGAGTCATATAGCTTAGCTAGGTTGAATATAGTTCCTGTAGCTAAAGATGCTAATACTATTACAATTAGTTTGAACGATAATATTCCGCAACGGGGATTAGATATTTTAACAAATCTCATTGAAAACTATAATATTAATAATGTAAACAATAAAAATATTATCGCTCAAAATACAATTAAGTTTATAGATAACAGATTAAAATATTTAGTAAATGACCTCGCTGGAGCGGAACAAGATGTAGAGAACTTCAAACAACAAAATCAAGTGACCGATTTCGGTATAGATGCACAATTAAATGCAACAAGATCGGTTGAATACAATCAATTGTTAGCGGAATCAGTTGTAAAGCTCGGCCTAGTAAAATCTATCGAAGATTATTTTCAAAGCAATCAGGCACAAGGCAGTTTAGCGCCAAGCGCCATGGGAATAGAAGATCCTATACTAAATGTAATGATTGGAAAGTTTAATGATTTACAGTTAGAAAGAAACAGAATGCTTCGTACAGCTAATGCTGAAAATCCTCTTGTTTTAAATTTGAATGAGCAATTATCAAGTTTAAAAAGCAACATTCTGGAAAACTTAAAGTCAATTAAAAGTGGGTTTAATATTCAGAACAAAAATTTACAAAAAAATTATTCACAATTCTATAGTAAAAGTAAATCTGTCCCTACAATAGAAAGAGGACTTTTAGAAAGAAGTAGAGACCAAAGTGTGAAAACTGGATTATACCATTACTTGTTGCAAAAACGTGAAGAAACAGCATTATCATTGTCTACAACTGTACCTACATCACAAGTTATAGATAGACCAGCTTATAATACAGCACCTATTGCTCCAAAAGCACAAATGCTTTATTTATGTGGTTTAGTCTTCGGATGCTTAATACCTGCAGGGTTTATTTATGTTAGGGGATTTTTTAACAATAAAGTGAGGGATGCCAGAACAATTGAGCTTACAGGTGCAAAATTGCTAGGTGAACTTTCCCACAATCTAGATAAAGGTACCAATGTTTTTCAAACAGACCATCGCTCCACTATTTCCGAGCTATTTAGGTACATACGCATGAATTTAAGCTTTATGACAAATCAACGCCATAAAATGATATTGGTTACATCCAGTATGAAAGGGGAAGGAAAGACATTTTTTAGCATCAATTTGGCGACTACATTAGGAATGCTTAATAAAAAAGTAGTTATTGTAGAACTTGATTTAAGGAGCCCCGTACTATTAAAAAAGTTAAAATTATCATCAACGCTAGGAGTTACAGATTATCTTGATGATGAGTGTATTTCTGTAGATGATATTATCCAACCCAGTCTATTATCAGATAATGTCAGTGTAATTGGCTGTTCAGAAATTCTAAAAAACCCAGCAGAAATGATAATGAGCTCCAGAGTTGGTGAACTCCTAAGTGAATTAAGAAAACGCTTTGACTATATAATTGTAGATACATCCCCTGTTGGACAAGTAGCTGATGCTTTCAGTTTAGCGCCTTATGTAGATGTAAGCATTTACCTGGTAAGATATAATTACACGAATAACTATCAATTAGGTATCCTGAAAGATATTAACGACGAAAATAAGCTTAAAAATCTAATGGTAGTATTTAACGACGCTAAAAGAGAAAAGAACCAAAAGTATGGTTATGGGGGCTACGGATATGCCATGCCTAACTAATACACTTCTTAAAAGAAGAAAATAGATCTATTGCAATATTAAAACAATAGCCATTATATAAATAAACTTACGCTGCACCTCACTAGAAATAAATGATCCGCAAATAATAATTTTAGCCGATTCCAATTTACCCTTTGTCTAATTACTTTACAAAAACACATCCTCATCACTGTAAGTGATATGGCGAAGCCCTGCACCCCAAAGTAGCAAACCAGGAATTACATATTGTCCGGAAAATTCTATTGGGTCTAATAAAACAACACATTTTTTTACTTCCTCTTAACGAATCTAACAATGGAAATGGGATTAAATTACAAAAGAAAACTAAAAAAAAACTGGCTGGTTATTTATGTACGTCCTCGTTGGGAAAAAAAGGTTGATAGGCTATTGCAAGAACAAGGGGTTGAGACTTTCTGTCCCTTAAGAACTACCGAAAACCAATGGGCGGATAGAAAAAAGAAGGTTAGTGTACCACTTTTTACCGGTTATGTTTTTGTTAAAATAGATGATAGAGAGCTTACAAAGGTTAGATATACGCTTGGCGTAATTAACTACATCTATTTTATGGGGAAACCAGCTGTGATAAAGGAGTCAGAAATTGAACAACTTAAGGAACTGGTGAAGACATATAATAACCTTGAAATAATTAACCTAAATGATCTTTCGCCTGGTGATAGAGTAAGAATTAGAAGTGGCTTATTCTATAATCACGAAGGTAAAATAATCAAAGTACAAGGAAAAACAGTCCTAATGTCGCTTGACCATATAGAATGTGCATTGGTAACCTGTATTGAGATTAATCATCTTGTAAAAGCTTCACCTTTAAACACAACATTATGCACAAGATAGAACCCACAAGAATAGCCGTAATTGGCCTTGGGTATGTTGGACTTCCACTAGCAGTAGAGTTTGCCAAAAAGCATAAAGTCATTGGTTTTGACATTCTTCAACGAAGGGTGGATGATCTTAACGAAGGCAAAGATTGTACTTTAGAGGTAAGTGAAGAAGAACTCAAAAAAGTGCTAACTTTTTACTGTACAGTTCAAAATGGACTGTATTGCACGAGCGAAAAAGACAAATTAAATTCTTGTAAAGTTTTTATCGTCACCGTTCCGACACCTGTTGATAAAAATAATAGACCAGATTTAACGCCATTAATAAAGGCTAGCACTCTAGTAGCAAGTGTATTAAAAAAAGGAGATATTGTTGTTTATGAATCGACTGTATATCCTGGTGTGACAGAAGATGAGTGTGTTCCTATTTTAGCAGAAAAATCAGGACTAGTTTATAACGAAGATTTTTTCGTAGGATATTCGCCAGAACGGATCAACCCTGGTGATAAGGAACATACAGTTGCCAATATATTAAAAATAACTTCGGGCTCTACACCTGAAACGGCCACTAAAATTGACAATCTTTATAGATCTGTAATTGGGGCAGGCACCCACAAAGCTTCATCAATAAAAGTCGCAGAAGCAGCAAAGATTATAGAAAATGCACAAAGAGACATCAATATTGCCTTTGTTAATGAATTAGCGATGATTTTTAACAGGCTGGGTATAGATACCACTGAAGTGCTTACTGCTGCAGGTACAAAGTGGAATTTTCTGAATTTCAGACCAGGTCTGGTAGGTGGGCATTGTATAGGTGTTGATCCGTATTACCTTGCACAGAAAGCACAAGAAGTTGGTTATCATCCTGAAATTATTTTGGCTGGGCGTCGCGTAAACGATGGAATGGGAGCTTATGTAGCAGATCAGCTTATTAAACAAATGATCTATAACGGCACGCATATCATAGATGCAGAAGTGTTGGTGTTAGGATTTACTTTTAAAGAAAATTGCCCCGATGTAAGGAATACAAAGGTAATCGACATAGTTAGGAGGTTAGAAGAATATAAAGTAAAGGTCTGCATTCACGATCCTTGGGCCAATTCAGATCAAGTTAAACAAGAGTATGGCGTGATTTGTCAGAACGGGGAATCGAAAAAGAGACAATACGATGCAATTTTAATAGCCGTTGCTCATCAGGAATTTAAACACCTCGACCTTACAAAGCTCTGCAAAGAAAATGCAGTCGTTTACGACATCAAATCAGTCTTGCCAAATACCATGGTAAGTGCACGCTTATAACAAATGACTTTAAAGGAAAAGACCATCTCTGGCCTAATATGGTCAGTAGGTCAGCAATTTGGTTCTAAACTAATTAGTTTTTTTATAACCATAGTGCTTGCCCGCATTTTAACCCCGGCAGAATTTGGGTTAATAGCTATGTTATCAGTATTTATATCCATCGGAAATACATTACTAGACAGTGGCCTTACTTCTTCGCTTATACGAACGGCCGATGCAGATCAAAAAGATTTTTCTACCGTTTTTTATTTTAATTTGATAGGGAGCACAATACTTTATTTTATATTATTTTCTTGCGCCCCTCTTATTTCATCGTTTTACCATCAGCAAGTCCTTACAACTATCATTCGTGTTTATAGTCTGATATTTATTTTAAATGCTTTCTTTGGTGTGCAAAACACCTGTCTTGTAAAAGAGATGAGGTTTAAAACACAAACAAACATACAAATCCCTTCATCTTTAGCAGGGGGAATTTTAGGAATTATTTTGGCTAAAATCGGATATGGCGTTTGGAGTCTGGTATGGATGAGTTTATTTACTACATTTTTATCTACCATACTTCATTGGATATATTCAGACTGGCGTCCTGCTTTGATATTTGATAAAACAAGTTTTAACCGTCATTTTGATTTTGGTTATAAAATGACCCTATCGGGAATACTTGACACCCTTTACCAGAATATATATACACTGATTATAGGTAAATTTTACTCTGCTACTCAACTAGGATATTATTCCCGGGCCGATTCTATCAGTCAGCTACCGACAGCAAATATTTCAGCAGCTGTCAATAAAGTTACATATCCGATGTTTTCAGAAATATCCCATAATAATGTGCAATTGAAAAGGGTAAACAAAAAAGTGATGCAGCAGGTTATTTTTTGGAATGCTCCCATATTGATTTTTATGAGTGTAGCAGCTCAGCCTCTTTTTAGTTTTTTATTAACCGATAAATGGTTGCCAGCAGTACCTTATTTTCAAATACTTTGCATTGCAGGTGTAATGCAACCCCTTCATGCGTATAATTTAAATATTTTAAAGGTAAAAGGCCGGAGCGATTTGTTTTTAAAACTGGAGGTTATAAAAAAAGCACTAAGTGTAATAGGCATTTTGAGTGTAATACCATTTGGTATTTATGGTCTGTTATATTTTCAATTATCCTTTAATTTTATTGGATTTTACATCAACACAATCTATAGCGGAAAGATGATTAACTATCCGGTCAAAGAACAGATATTCGACATTTTACCCACCATAATCTTAGCTGTCTTTATTGGTATTTCAACTTATCTTCTTGATTCTTTCTTAGTGGATTCTTTTAATATTAACAATTTGACACGGATTATCATAAGTGCTCTGTTTTACGCTCTTACTTATTTAAGTATCAGCAATCTTATAAACCTTACAGCAATAATAGATTTTAAACAATTAATACTAAAAAGATGATACCAGTAACTAAGCCATTTCTTCCTAAAATAGAGGAATTTGAAAACTATGTAAAAAGCATTTGGGACCGCCAATGGTTAACCAACAATGGTCCTCTAGTTAATGATTTGGAACTTAAACTCAAGCAGTACCTAAATGTGGATTATTTATTATATGTATCCAATGGTACTATTGCTCTCCAGATGGCTATCAGAGCATTGGAATTGAAGGGAGAAATTATTACAACCCCATTCTCTTTTGTTGCTACAACGAATAGTATTGTATGGCAGGGCTGCAAACCAGTATATGTGGATATCGATCCGGATACGTTCAATATTGATCCAGGTAAAATCGAAGCAGCAATTACCCCTAGAACTTCCGCGATTTTGGCAACCCATGTGTATGGCAACCCATGTAATATTGATGCAATACAAAACATTGCTGATAAATATGGTTTAAAGGTGATATATGATGCAGCCCATTGTTTCGGAACAAAATATAAGAACAGGTCAGTCTTTGCGTATGGAGATATTAGTATCACAAGCTTTCACGCAACTAAATTGTTTCATACCATAGAAGGAGGAGCTGTTTTCACTAAAAAACCAGAGTTGTTAGAGAAAATGGCATTTATACGTAATTTCGGATATAGCGGGCCGGACACCATTGCGCTGGTAGGCATTAATGCGAAAAACTCAGAATTTCATGCAGCTATGGGGTTGTGTAACCTGGGACATATTGATGCCATTCTGGAAAAGAGAAGATCTTTGTCTCTGCATTACCGAGAGAACCTGAAAAAGTTAAAAGTTAAATTTCAGTCCATTGATTCTGCTCCCGATTACAATTACGCCTACTGTCCGATTCTGTTTGATTCAGAAGAACTGATGCATGATTGTATTGTCAAACTTGAATTGGCAGGTGTATATTGCAGAAGGTATTTTTTTCCTTCTTTGGCTACATTACCGTTTGTAAGCCGTAAAAGAATGCCTGTATGCGATTCTGTGGTAAAAAGAATTGTTTGCCTGCCCCTGTATGATACACTCACCATCCCCGATCTGGATATGATTTCACGTATATTATTGAGAGCACAGAAATATCCTGTGAAAACCATCAATACACAAAAAGGCTTTGGAGAATTGATTGCCAATCGAATAGAAAAAGTCATAAATGGTCATGAAAAAAAGTAAACCAGCTATGAAAAGTATAGAAACTGAAGTGATGGTTAGCATCTGCTGTGTAACTTACAATCATGAGAAGTATATAGCACAGGCTATTGAGGGCTACTTGATGCAGCAAACTTCTTTTAAATTTGAAATTCTTATCGGGGAAGATTGTTCTACCGATAATACCAGAAAAATTGTAGAGGAATATGTGCTAAAACATCCTGACAAAATAAAATTAATTACTTCAGAATCTAATGTGGGTGTCCACAAGAACGCGGTAAGACTGAATAAAGAGGTAAAAGGTAAATATTTAACCCAATGCGATGGAGATGATTATTGGACAGACCCTTTAAAACTGCAAAAACAAGTTGATTTTTTAGAACAAAATCAAGAGTATATCATGTGTTGTCATTATTCAAAAAGGATTAAAGAAAATAATGAAATATATTATATGAATTTAAATCCAAAACCAATAATCTATTCGTTTGAGGATATATTATTCGATAATGATTTTGAAACAGTACTCAATACAATTCTTTTCAGAAATACGCCCGAAATTAGAGAAATTTACTCAACAGATTGGTTCTTTAAATTTAATGCCCCAGACAGATTTCTTAAACTTTATTTAACATTTACTTCCGGAAAGAAAATCTATGTTTTACCCGAAATAATGTGCTGCTATAGAAAACATCCAGGAGGCATCTGGAGCATGTTAAAAGCAAAAAGTTTAAAACAAAAAACACTTGACGATTTGTACTTGATTATTGAAATTTTCAAATATTCCCGCGTTCAAAAAATCAAGTTGCTTCTCTATTATCTTAAAAAATATTTCCTATTTGAAGTTAGAGATCACAGTCTACAAAATGCTTTTAGTACAATAAGAACCATATTGTAAGCGGTTAGAAAATATAATTATACATTAAATAATTTCCGGTATGAAATATCTTAAGATTATTATTTTATTCTTAGTTTTCTGCAATCTTCCAAGTTATTTCTTGGTTAAAGCTAATGCCGCAATTGGTCAGCTTTTAAGCTACAGCACCTTCCTTCTCATAATCGTTTATTATTTTTTAAGTGAGAATAAGAAGCCAATAGTTCCATTTATCGTATTCGGTCTTTTATTCTTTTTGATATCGATAATAGTCAGTGCACAAAATGACGATGGTTATTTAGTAACGCTTATTAAATATTTTATTGTCGTAGTTATGGGAGCAAGTGTTATAAGCGATACTACAAAGGAAGATATATATATAGTGCTTTTACTAGGATGTTTAAGTATAATTTTTGAATCTATTTTTATTGAAGGTATTGGTGGCAGATATAGAGGGTATTATATTAACCCTAATGCAGCTGGCTATGCTTGTATATTAGGTTATTCTCTAAGTTTTTCAATAAATAACAAAAAATTAAAAATCATTGGCCAATTACTATTTTCAATGGCCGGCTTTCTTACTTTCTCCAGGACTTTCTTATTTATCTGGATATTAGTCAATTTGATATCTTTGCTAATCAATTATAAAAATGTATATAAAATACTAATAGGTATTGTTTTATTTGGTCTGTTTCTTTCATTTGGAGATAAACTGGATTTAAGTACGAAAAGAATGCATGCATTTTCAGGAATACTTGAAGGAAAAGTAAATGATGATTTAAAAGAAGAATCGAGAACAGAAACCTGGTCCCATTATTATAATCAAATTTTAAACAATCCAATCTTGGGTAATGGATACCATTCCTTTAGCGGAGAAATTTTTGGACCTGAATACAATACTTACACCGTAAAAAATGGTGTACACAACACTTTTTTAATGGTTATTGGTGAAGCTGGCTTTTTTGTCCTTCTCTATTTTCTATGGATATATGGGTCATTTTTAATTAATGGCATAAGAATGTTTCATGATAATCCGGTAATTTTTCTGGTTTCATTTTCTTTAGTAATGTACATGCTTACCAATCATAATTATTTTGAAAATAACCTGGTATTATTTGTTTCGATGTGGCTGTATATTCAAATAGATCTGGGTAAGAAAGTATTTGAAAAGAAACATTTAGATCTTCACCAAGTCAGGAACTATCAGGTTGAGTATCTAAATATAAATGCATTTTAGTATGTGTGGAATTTATTTAACCAATATTCCTATTGAAGAGGAGGCCGTAAAATTAAAACTGGAATCTATACAATTCCGTGGACCGGACTATTTAGGGATTCAAAAAGTATTTGATTTGACTTTTGGACATTTACGACTATCCATTTTAGATTTAAATGTTCGTTCACATCAACCTATGACATTTGAAGACCTTGTTATAGTGTTCAATGGTGAAATTTATAACTTTCAGGAGATAAAAACAGATTTAATAGCTCTAGGGTATACTTTTGATACAACCAGCGATACGGAGGTGTTATTAAAAGGTTATAAAGAATGGGGAACTGCTTTAGTGCCGAAACTAAACGGAATGTTCGCTTTTGCTATATATGATGCCACATCAAGAAAAATATTTTGTTCACGCGACCGCTTAGGTGTAAAACCCTTTTATTATTCATGGAAGGACGGTGAACTTGAAATTTGTAGCCAGTTACGTCCAATAAGCCAACACAAACAAATAGACGATGAAGCTATATCGATGTATTTGGACTGCGGTTATATCCCCAGCCCATACACGATCTATCAAAATGTCTATAAATTACCTCCCGGAAATAATCTGGAGATTGATTTGGACAGACAAAAATACGAAGTTAAAGAGTACTGGAATCTGAAGGAGGTCGCCGAAGTGGGCTTATCTTATAATGAGGCCAAAGAGAAGTTGCACAATCTGTTAAAAGATGCCGTAAAAATAAGATTGCAAGCAGATGTGCCTTTTGGATCATTTCTCTCCGGAGGAATAGATTCTGCTCTAATATCCAGTATTGCTTCAACGGTTTCAAAGGATCCCATCAAAACATTTTCGATAGGCTTTGAGGATCCGGAATATGATGAAAGCAAGATCGCTGCAGAATATGCAAAAATTATAGGTTCTGAACATACAGAAACAATTTGTAAAGCAACAGATATTTTAGAAATGATTCCCCAATTAGTAAAAGTGTTCGATGAACCTTTTGCAGATAGCTCTGCATTGCCTTCTTTACTGTTGAATAAAATAACGAAGCAATCTGTTACCATGGTCTTGTCTGGAGATGGGGGGGATGAAAGTTTCTTTGGATACAACCATTTTAGATTAGTGCCTTACGCAGATAAAATTACGTTTGTACCCTATTTTTTGAGAAAAATGGTCGCCAGCGTATTAAGTTTTAATTTTCTAGGGGCCCGCGCACTTTCCTATAGAGGAATACTCAATGCTGCTTCAAAATATGATTTCATTGCAGGTATATTTGTTGGATATGACTCTCTTCTAAAGAAGAGAAACTTTAATTGGTTGTCACACTATAATGGCTATAAAATATGGTCGAAAGATTTGTTACAGGCAACAGCTGATTTAAATATTAAATTGTGGTTAGAAAACGATAGTAATGTAAAAGTAGATCGTGCCAGTATGGCTCATTCAGTAGAAGTAAGAAGCCCATTTCTTGACTATAATATCATTGAGTTTGCAAGAACACTTCCCATATCATTTCGTTACGAAAAAAGCCGAAGAAAAAAAATATTAAAGGATATACTGAAAGAATACATTCCTGAAGAAGTATTTGACCAACCCAAAAGAGGATTTGCTGTGCCTTTAGCCGGCTGGATAAGAAATGAACTGCGTAGTGAATTTGAAGAAAATCTAACAGACGATTTTTTACGTCAGATTCCTATCTTAAATGTACCCAGGTTTAAAGATATTTTTAAAAAGCATTTAGAAGGAAAGCATGACTATTCATCTTTTATTTGGAGAATATATATATTGTCTAAGTGGTATCAAGAATTTGGATTTTATAAAAAATTTGGCACCCAATAAATACCTTTAGCACCGAATAATAATACCCATTACTTCTTCTTTAACTAAAAAAAAGCATTGTTTCAGGCATGTATGGCTTTTTTTAATGCTTTTAATCGTTGGTATTGCCCCATTAAATATTTTGATCATTGAAGTTTTCCAGATACTTGTCAACTATGAAACACTCATGGTTAGCAAAGCCCGCGTGTGTATTCCATTCCGGTAACTCGGAACAAGTTAATGACAGATAAAAGACAGATTAAACACATATGAAAAATAAGTTATTTTTTGTTATTAATAACCTTCATAGTGGAGGGGCAGAAAGAGTGTTATCTATATTGGCAAATGAATTTAGTAAACAAGGATTGAGTGTTTTTGTTGTTTGTCTCAATGAAGCCGAACCAGGTTATCAAATTTCATCTCATGTCAAGATGATTAATTTATTAGAAAAGAGGGAGAAGGAAAATATTTTTAACCGTATTAGATATGCATTATTAATATTTCTACGATTGTCTAATTTGCTTATTAAAGAAAAGCCAACTTGTGTTATTTCTTTTATGACCACAGCAAATTTATGGACCGGTTTAGCTTGCTCTTTAATTAAAACACCCTTTATAGTTTCGGAACGAACTACCCCTGATCACACGATTAATTCATTCAACTTCTTTTTAAAAAGAATTTCCTATATCATATATAAAAAATCTAAGGCTATAGTTATACCAGCCAAAGGAATAGAGGACTGCATTAGAAACCATAAATCTTTTAAAAGATTAAATAATTTTAAAATTATCCGAAATCCTTTAAACGTATTTAAATCGCCCTCTGTTAAACCGGTAAACAGCAAGAAGTTCATCTTAGGAGTTGGTCGTCTTTCCTATATTAAGGGATTTGACCAACTAATTGAGGCCTATAGTAAAATTAAAGCTGATGACGTTGATTTATTAATTGTTGGTGGCGGAAGTGAATATGAAAACCTATCCAACCAAATTGAAAAATTGGGTATGCAAAAACGGGCTAAATTAATTGGACCAAAAGATAATCTGCAGGATTATTATAATCAAGCCGAATTGTTTGTTCTACCATCCAGAAATGAAGGATACCCAAATGCTTTAATAGAAGCGATGAGTTTTGGCTGTCCTTGTATTGCCATGGATTGTGAGTTTGGCCCATCAGAAATAATAGAAAATGAAGCAAATGGAATTTTAATAGAGGCAAATAATACTGGTAAACTTACTTCCGCAATGGATAATTTATTAGCCGATGAAAGCCTTAGAGTAAAAGTTGCTAGCAATGCGCGGTTAATAACTCAAATAAATTCTATAGAAAACATTCTGCCAAAATGGAAAGATTTGATATTGCATAATGCATAATCAATGTCCTTTCTTTTACTGAAACAGACATTTAACCACCTTAAATTTTAGAATTATGAATATTCCATTTTCACCTCCGTTTATTGATCAATCGGTTATTGACCAAGTAGTACAAACACTTCAAGATAAGTGGATTACAACCGGACCTAAAGTTAAATCTTTCGAGCAAGAAATAGTTAAACTTACCAATTCTGATGCAGCAGTTTGTGTAAATTCCTGGACATCCGGAGCAATACTGATGTTAAAATGGTTTGGGATTAAAGAGGGAGATGAAGTAATTATACCAGCTTACACTTATTGTGCAACCGCTTTAAGTGTTTTGCATTGTGGTGCTATTCCTGTAATGGTAGATATCAACGATGATTTTTGTATAGATCCTGAAAAAGTCAGAAAAGCCATAACTGCGAAAACAAAAGCTATTATAGCTGTAGACATTGCAGGATGGCCATGTAATTATGTTGAACTAAAAGCTATTATTCTGGAATCGGAGGTGAATAATATGTTTACAGCAGAGTCTGATAAACAACAACTTTTAGGACGTATCTTATTGATCGCAGATGCAGCACATTCTATCGGTGCAACGTATAACGGTTTGTCTTCGGCTAAAATGAGCGATATAGCTATATTCTCATTTCATGCAGTAAAAAATATCACTACAGCTGAAGGGGGCTGTATTTGTTTAAATCTTCCTCGCAGTTTTAATGCAATGACAGAATATGAATATCTAAAGATATATACACTTAATGGACAAAACAAAGATGCTTTGGCTAAATCAAAAGGTGGTGGTTGGCGTTATGATATATTATTTCAAGGGTTAAAAATTAATATGCCAGATATATGTGCTGCTATTGGTTTGGCACAAATAAAAAAATACACTAATGAGTTATTGCCTAAGCGTAAAGAAATAGCTTCAAAATATTGTAAGGGCTTGGAGCAAATGGATTGGTTTATAAAGCCACCTTTGCAGGATAATGAGAGAGAATCTTCCCACCATTTGTTTCCACTACGAATAATGGGTATTACCGAAGCACAGCGGGATCGGATAATAGATGATTTGGCCCAACTAGGTGTAGCCGCCAACGTACATTTTATACCGATGCCTATGCTTACTTATTTTAAAAACCTTGGGTATCATATAGAAGATTATCCAGTCGCCTATAAGCAATACTCATGTGAAATTTCTTTGCCTCTTTACCCTCAGCTTTCAGATGCCGAAATACAATTTATTATTGAATCGGTAATTGCCACCGTACAAATTCAATTAAACAAACCAGCACAGGCAGAGGCTAAAGATAAAAATAAGAAAACAAGAAAAGCAATCGTTTCAACAAGAATTTTTGGACATGGACACCAAACGCATATTTGATATTTTATTAGCCTCATTTGGCCTAATTGTACTTAGTCCGGTTTTTGTAGTAATTGCTATACTAATACTTCTAGATTCGAATGGAGGAATATTCTATCGTCAGATCAGGGTGGGAAAGAACGTGGAAGATTTTCCGCTGTTCAAATTCAGAACTATGTATGTGCATCAGACAGATCAACAACTACTTACCATAGGCAATCACGATACTCGAATCACAAAAATTGGATATTGGTTAAGAAAATATAAACTTGATGAATTACCTCAGTTATTAAATATACTAAAAGGCCATATGAGTTTTGTTGGTCCGCGTCCTGAGGTTCGTAAATATGTAAATCTTTATAACGAGGAGCAAATTAGGGTACTCTCCGTTAAACCGGGAATTACCGATTGGGCATCAATTGAATTTTCTGACGAATGCGAACTTTTGGAAAAATCCAATGATCCGGAGCATTTCTATATAGAAGAAATAATCCCATTAAAAATCACACAAAATCTGAAATACATCAATAATCATGATTTATGGATTGATCTGAAAATCATATTTCTGACTTTAAGAAAAATTGCGATTGGATAAAGCAGTCAATTAATACGATTCTAAAACTCATCAGCAAAATGAAAATAGTTCACATTATAGGCGCACTTAGAAGAGGTGGAGCAGAGCGTTTTGTTGTCGACTTATGTAATGAGTTGGCAAAGAATGATCAGTATCAAATATATATAATTTCTCTTTGTGATAATGATGCTGATACAACTTTTCTTAATGAAATCAGTGGGAAGATAAGTTATTTATCCCTACACAAGGGCAAAGGTCTAAATTTCCGGGTACTTTTTAAATTGACCAGTTGGCTGGTTAAGCAAAAAGCGGATATAGTTCACACGCACTTAAATGCTTTTGAGTATTTGCTTTTGTATAGATTTATGAGTGGTAATTGCAAGTTTTTTCACACCATCCATTCAACAGCCCAAGCCGAATGTCCGAATTTTTTAATTAAGGCATTTCGTAAAACTCTTTACAAGAAGAATAAGGTAATTCCTGTCGCAGTTTCAAATGATGGAGGCAAATCATTTCAGAAATATTATGGTTTGGATAATGTTATTGTAATTGAAAATGGTCGTCCGTTTTTAACTCTGACTGATGAATATCCTGTACTTATTAAAAGATATAAAGAAAATATAAACTCTTTCCTTTTAATTCATGTGGGAAGGATTATGAAAGTGAAAAACCAGCAGCTATTAATTGAAGCTGTACAAAAGTTTAATGCAAATGAAGAGAAAAAATGCAAACTATTAATAATCGGTGATGTTCGTGATGAATCCTTATATCATCATCTTTATTCAATGATAAAAGACGACCCTTATGTTGAGTTTCTTGGAGGAAAAGAAAATATCGCTGATTTTCTAAGTATGGCAGACTTTTTCTGCTTATCAAGCTTTTATGAAGGGATGCCTATATCCTTAATTGAGGCATTATCAGTTGGATGTATATCGATTTGCACTAAGGCCGGTGGTATTAAAGATATGATTAAGAATGAGGACACCGGCTTCTTGAGCAATGATAATAGTGTGGATTCATATTATCAAACGATAAAAAGAGCCGTTTTCTATCCAGATAAACAAAAGATAAAAGAAAATAGCCTGAATTCATTTAAACAGCACTACCATATAAGAACTTCGTGTAAGAAACATGTAGATGCATACCTTGTGATCTAAATATAAATACTAAATAAACAGAACCTTTTAAGAATTTGCATAATCAGGTTTGGATAATGAAATTCTTGTTATTTAATCTTGATGAAAACATGAATAACGTAATTGACAGGTATTTTGGTGCAGACAAATGGAATATAGGATTTGTTAAACAATCTGCTGCAGATTTAATCCGGAGAAAAAGATTTAACGGAAAAGTAGTATGGCTGGAGGAGGATGAAGCCCATTATTCGGCAGACCCCTTTGTTGTCAAAATTAATTCCAGTATTTTCATCTACTATGAGGAGCTTAACTTTTGGAAAATTAAAGGCAAAATTTCGAGAATTAAAAATTTTAATTTTAGCACTAAACAAAGAATATCTGGCCTTACACCAAAAGGGATACACTTTTCATATCCATATATTTTTGAAGAAAAGTCAAATTTTTATTGCATTCCAGAAACAGCAGATGCAGGTGAAGTAAGTCTGTATCAGCTGGATCATGAAAACTCGACCGAGTTAAAGAAGAAAAGGGTTTTGCTAGTGGGGCCACGTTATGTGGATACTTCGATTATCTACTACAAGGGAAAACATTGGCTATTTACCAATATAGATGGCATGTTAAATGATCTATACATATACTATTCAGATTCATTAGAGGAGGAATTTAAACCACATGCTTTAAACCCCATTCCGGTAAGTTCAAAAAATTGCAGGAGTGCCGGAAACTTATTTATAGTAAACGGGCAACTTTACCGCCCAACTCAGAATCTGGAAATCCGTTACGGAGGATCCATAATTATTAATAAGATTTCTGAACTTTCTGAACATTCATTTAAATCAGATCCTGATTTTGAATTATTACCGGAAGCCCCTTATTTGGAAGGTATGCATAATATCAGCTTTGGAAACAATTTGATTGTTGTAGATGGAAAGAGAAGAACACATTCTCCCATTACTCCCGTACATAGATTATTAAAAAAAGTTCTTTACTAAAATATATGCCCTTATTGGCGCATAATGTTAGCTGAGAAATGTGATTATTTTCAAAGGATGGATACGATTTCAAATAGATTATTATTTGTTTCAATGTCTGATACTGCAGGTGGAGCAGAAAATATCCTGCGTATGGCAGCAGGTGTAACAAACAGTCCATTAATATTTCTGAAACATGTATTTGATTCTCGCCTTTTCATACCAAAAAAACAGGAGGTAAAGCATTTAACTAAAGGGGCGCTGTTGATCGGCTTTTTAAAACTTGTTAAAGAGCTGTACCCTTACAGAAAAGATTACACAATCATAAGCACACATCCTTACCTAAATTCATATTTAGGCCTGCTCAAACGCGTTGGGTACCTAAAATCAAACCTGATTGTCCGTGAATGTACTTCGGTATTTACCCGCTATACAGGTCTCAAAAAATTAAGCTATCGGATAGCTTATAAATTAGGTTATCCAGCCGTTAATTTAATCGTCTGCCAAACGGGAATTATGCGTAATCAGCTATTAGCCCAAAATAAATTTATCCCAAACGATAAGGCTGTAATAATAAAAAATCCGATTGACCTAAATCATATATTAAGAAAAGCAGAAGCCTCTATAGATGAAAGTCTGACAGATTCAGAATTTATTTGCTCAGCCGGCAGGTTAATTCCTGAAAAGGGCTTTTCAATACTAATCCATGCATTTGAAAAAATTGCACAACAGCATGAGAACCTAAAGTTATTGATATTAGGAGAAGGCAAAGAAAGGAAAAATCTCAATACTTTAATAAAAGACACCTGTCTACAAGATCGAGTAATCCTAATGGGGCATGTTGATAATCCAATACCATATTATAAAAAAGCAAAACTATGTGTTGTCTCATCTATTAAAGAAGGATTTCCAAATGTTTTGCTTGAAATGATGGTCGTAAATGACTCCGTTGTTTCAACCCTTTGCGCCGGCGGCATTGAAAAAATACCTTCTATTCTTAAAGTTGAACCCAATAATATCAACTCTTTAACATCAGCTATAGGGTTTGCGCTCGCTGATTATCCCAGCCAGAAAAACGATAGCAGACAAGACTACCTCAAAGATCGCAGTCCTGAGCTATTTATCAGTTCCATTCTGGAAGAGGTGCACCGGGTAAATAGCTTATAACTTTTAATAAAAAGACTCAAACAATCTATAATTCATCTATAAACTTATATCTTATGAAAATTTTAGTCACAGGCACGGCCGGATTTATTGGCTTCCATTTAGCCAAACGTTTGTTAGAAAGAGGAGATACAGTAGTAGGTATAGATAACATCAATGATTACTATGATGTCAACTTAAAACACGATAGACTTATAGAAACAGGAATAGATGTGACAGAACTAGAATATGGTATAAGTAGGATAAGTACTAAATATCCAAGCTATACTTTTATTAAATTGGATATTTGTGATAGTGAAAGTTTAGCGACTTGTTTTGAAACTTTTCAGTTTGATGCTGTTTGCAACCTTGCTGCACAAGCAGGTGTAAGATACAGTATCACAAACCCTGAAGTTTATGTAGAGACTAATATAAAAGGTTTTTTGAATGTTTTAGAGTGCTGTAGAAATTTTAAAATTAAACACTTACTTTATGCCAGCTCATCAAGTGTGTATGGATTAAATAAGGTAATGCCTTTTTCTACACATGAAAGCGTAAATCATCCCGTTTCACTATATGCTGCATCTAAGAAAAGTAATGAATTAATGGCTCATGCCTATAGCTATTTGTTCAATTTGCCAACGACAGGTTTAAGATTTTTTACAGTTTACGGTCCTTGGGGTAGACCAGACATGGCTTTGTATATTTTTACTAAAGCAATAATGGAAGGTGAAGAAATAGAAGTTTTCAATAGCGGTGAGATGAGTAGAGATTTTACTTATATTGACGATATTGTCGAAGGCATAGTTCGAGTAATTGATACTCCCGCACAAGCAAATCCAAATTGGAATGCGAAAAGCCCTGATCCTGCGACTTCAAAAGTACCTTACGTTGTTTATAACATTGGAAGAGGAGAACCGGTAAGTTTGCTAAATTTTATTAATGAAATCGAAAAACATACTGGAATTAAAGCCAATAAAGCTTTTTTGCCTATGCAAGCCGGAGATGTTGCCGAAACTTCTGCTGACATTAATGATTTAACCAATAAGCTTCATTATCAACCAATAACAAGTGTGGGAACAGGGGTGAAAAATTTTGTAAACTGGTACAACAACTATTATACGGTGTCTTATCAAAATCAGACAAAAATTATACAAACCGCAAATGGTTTGTCATAATACTGTAACATAAGGTTTTTTAACAACTTGAATAATTTTACTTGAAAACAAAAATTTGAAAAAATACAAACAACTGAATATAAAGGCTTAACGAAAAAATATTCAAAACTAAATTAGATAACGACTTCATTATCTGCATTGTGTTTTAATTTACAAATCCTTTAGGTTTGCGCCCAAGATGTAAATTTAAAACACAAATTCATGCAGAAGAAAACAAAATTAATTACAAAAGTGCTAGTATTTAGCTCACTACTGTTTACAATTTTCACCTTTAGTCAATGTCAAAAAGAAGGGGTAGAAAATCTAACAATTGATGCGCCTAACGATGTGGATTTACAAAGTGTTGTTTCAACAACTTCAACTTCTGTATTCACAGTAAATGTTTCAAAAGGTATTTCCGATGGCGGATTTTCGGTACGAATTCCGATGGACGTCAATTTAATAAGCGACACAAACGATAAGCCAACTGCATCAACCGTAAGAGTATTTGAAAATGGTGTTGAAATAGGTCCTTCGCACTCTGTACACCAGGAAATCAGAAACTTAGGTAAAGGTCGTTTCAGTCATAAATCGGGCTTCTTGTTCCTTTCGGCTTCTGATAACTCAGATCCGAGAACCAATCGTAAGAAATACACCTACACTGTAGGCGATCAAAGCATTACAATACCTCCAGTAGTTCCGCCAACCGGTACCACAGATCCTCCAGTATCTACTAATGAACCTATCGGATATGCTTCTGTAAATGGTAAAACAATAGGAGGTGCAGGCGGTCAGACGGTAACTGTGTCAACTTTTTCAGCGCTTCAAAGTGCTGTTTCATCCTCGGCACCATTAATTATACAAGTTTCTGGTACGATTACAGGATCCGGATTACTTAGAGTACAATCTAATAAAACGATTCTGGGCCTTAACGGATCTAAACTGATTGGTGCAAGTTTGTTTATCTACGGAAAGAGCAATATCATTATCCGGAATATGACAATCAGCAAAGTTAAAACATATTCAAATATAATTATCAAAGGTGGTGCACACCACGTGTGGGTAGATCACTGTGACCTTTCATCAGAACGGGTAAGCGACTGGGATTACTATGATGGATTGTTGGACGTAGGAACTGGTGCTGATTACGTTACACTATCATGGAATAAGCTGTACGACAACCATAAAGCTATGCTGATCGGTTTTAGTTACAACGAACCTGAATCTGTTGGTAAACTTCGTGTTACTGTACATAACAACTATTTCTATAATGTTTCAGAACGTTGTCCGAATGTAAGATATGGAACTGTTCATACTTTCAATAACTATTATGACAATGCAGGATTTGTTAGCTCTTTTATGGGGGCAATTGTAAGAGTGGAAAATAGTTATTTCAAAAATACTACGCTTCCGATCAGAACAGAACTTAGTCCTGTAGCAGGTGTTATCAGCGGTGAAAATACCAATATATTTGATAACTCTGGAAAAAACAAAATTACTACGGCCCCTTCAAATTGGGTACCTACTTACGAATATAAATCAGTACTTAGTGCTGCAGCAAATGTTCCATCTATTGTGATGAAAGGTGCTGGCGCAACTTTATAATCAACAGAAGTAAGTTAAAACATTTAATTGCAAAGCCATCTGACTGTAAGTCAGATGGCCTTTTGGTTCATGTATAATTCTTTTTAATTCCATTATTATGGCAGAAAATAGAAAAAAAGTATTGATAGCGTGCGATTCTCCGCGTACATTACTTGATTTTAGGGGCAAACTCATTGAAGAACTTATCAAGAAGAATGAGGTGTTTGTTTATACCCCAAAAATTTCACAACAGCATGTTCAAGAAAAGCTAAAAAATCTTGGAGTAACTGTTTTTGAAAATCATCTGAACGGAAGTAATGTATCGATCCTCTCCGATCTTACATACATGATTCAATTATACAAGGTTATCAGGAAACTAAGACCGGATATTTTCTTTCCCTACACATTTAAACCTGTAATCTATGGAACTATTATAGCAAAGCTTTGTGGAATAGATTGTATAACTCCGATGTTAACCGGACTGGGGTATAATTTCACCGATAATGGTTCTAAAAAAAGTATAGTGAGCCTGATAACCAAAACACTGCTTAAGTTCAGCCTGATGGAAAACCGGAGGGTCAGAATCATTTTTCAGAACCGAGATGATTATAATAAATTAATAGAATCAGGTATAATCGGAATTAAACATCAGGCATTTGTAGTAAATGGTTCTGGTGTGGATTTGGGCCATTATGATTATTCTGAACCAGAAACTACTAATATCAGCTTTCTAATGATATCTCGCCTTATCAATGCAAAAGGTGTAAATGAGTTTTTTGAAGCCGCGAAAACCATCAGATCCAAATACCCGGATATAAAATTCAGGCTTATTGGTTCTTTTGATGATAACATTGACTCCATTAACAAAGAGCTGTATTTCAAAATTCAATCTGGAGATACCTTAGAATATATTGGGCAAGTGGATGACGTAAGACCGTATATAAAAAATTCATCCATCGTTGTACTCCCTTCGTATTATGGAGAAGGTGTTCCCAGATGTATCCTAGAAGGCATGGCCATGGGAAGGGCCATCATTACCAGCGATTCTGTTGGATGTCGTGAAACTGTAAATGTTTCACCTTCCTGTACTAATGGTTTTTTAGTTCCGGTAAAAAATATTCCAGCGCTTGCTTCCAAAATGGAGCACTACATAAATAATACCCGAGATATTATCTCATATGGTATCAATGGTCGAAAATTCGCCAAAGAGAAATTTGATGTGAACCTTGTCAATGCAGAAATGCTGAAAATCATGAACGTTGGCTAGCTTGTACATCTAAAAAACTGTGGTTCTTAAAAAATACTATAAGTCATGGCATATCGCTTGATCAATTTTCAACAATCGGAAGAATGGACAGCATATGTCCATAATTCTGTAAACTATGATTTTTATCATACCTGGCACTATCATTCACTAGAGAAAAACGGGGATCCATTTCTTTTCGTTTACGAAGAATCGGATGTGTTTATTGCGTTACCTCTGCTAAAAAGAGAAATTGAAAATTCAGGTTTATATGACCTGACTTCTGTATATGGTTATTCAGGGCCGATTTCCAATAGAAAATTTGCAGACATAAGTGACCAGATACTTGAAAATTTCAAGTATTTCTTCTTAAACTTCATGAACACTGGAAGATATATCTGTGTTTTCTGTAGACTTAATCCTTTTATTGACCAGAAAGTGTTGATTGAAAAAATAGGAGGTATTTCCAACAATGGTAAAACTGTATACATGGACTTATCCATTTCTATTGAAGAGCAAAGAACAGGCTATGAAAAAAGGATGGGCAGACAAATCAGACATTTGAGAAAGATGCCTTACATTATTAAAGAAGCTAAAACCGGAGATGAAATAAGTTTATTTACGGCCATGTACAATGAGAACATGCACCGGCTGAAAGCAGAAAAAAGCTATTTTTTCAACGAAGATTATTTTGCAGCAATCATTAAAGAGGATAGTTGCAAGTTAGTCGTGATGTATGATGGAATTAAAATGATTTGCGGCGCAATTATTATGTGTTGTGGAGGCATAATCCGAAACCATCTGTCTGCCACAGCAGTCGATTATGTTAATCAATCACCCAGTAAGTTACTCACGGACGAAATAAGTATAATAGGTAGGCAGCTGGGAATGAAGTATTTTCACCTGGGCGGTGGTTTGG
Organism: Sphingobacterium puteale; assembly: GCF_003627955.1. Classification (GTDB taxonomy): domain Bacteria; phylum Bacteroidota; class Bacteroidia; order Sphingobacteriales; family Sphingobacteriaceae; genus Sphingobacterium; species Sphingobacterium puteale. Next base: position 39,930 of record NZ_RBWS01000014.1, read on the forward strand.
GAGGTCGGGAAGACTCCTTATTTAAATTCAAATCATCCTTTTCAAATCTGTTTCTCGAAGATTCTACCTGGAAATTTGTATCGGATACAGTCGTATACAATGATCTGATCAAAGAAAGAAAGAACGATTTAAATATAAATTATTTCCCCTTGTACCGTTACCCTGAAATGGACATTAAATAAAAGCAATCCGATTTCAAAATACCGGGTTCTCTAAAAAAAATAAATTTTTAACCATTAAATCTGTATGCTTTGAAAAATATATTTAATTACTCTGGAGCTACTATTAGTGACTTTGAGAATGCAATTGATCAGTTTGGTTGGGTTATATATGAAAACGCTCTTAATGAAGGGCTGATTACTCAAATTATTAATGACCTGGAACCGGCTTATTTGCAAAGAAGAGAAATCCAAACCCAAAACGGTATTGAAACAAATATGGAGGGAACCCTTCATCATTTATTGGAATGTGACAATTTTAGTTTACATTTTTTAGAACAAATGTTTTGTGATAAGGAAATACGCTTCTTTTTAGGTGGAAACTATATTTTAAATGGGTTTAGCGCGGTTATTAACATGAAAAATGATAGGCCGTATGTTCAAAATATTCATCGGGATTTGAGAAGTTTTACCGGAAATATGAAAATGATGATCCAAATGATTGTGTTGCTTGATCATTTTACAGAAGAGAATGGTGCTACTTATTTACTTTCAGGCTCACACAAAGAAGATATTAAACCAAGTGAGGAATATTTTTACAAACACGCTGACCGGGCGATAACAAAAAAAGGCAGTATTATCTTGTTTGATTCTAACTTATGGCATGCTGCCGGTAAAAATTATACTGAAAATGCTAGAAAAGTATTAACATTAAGTTTCACCAAACCATTCTTTAAGCCGATGTTTGATTTTCCAAGATATTTAGGTTATGAATTTGGAGAATCTTTAAGTGAAAGCTTAAGGCAAGTTGTTGGTTACAACGCCAGAATTCCAGCAGATTTGTACGAGTTTTATCAACCTCCTCATAAAAGAATGTATTTATCGAGTCAAGGTTAATAGTTTTTTGAGAAAATTTAACTTCCAATTTTTATGAAAGATCAAAAAGAACTTCAGAAAACCATTGGAGGCTTTTTTCAGTTACAACTCTCAAATGGCGAAGAATACTATCCTTCACTCATAAAATTAAATACAACCAGAAATGCATTAGAATATATATTGAAGGTTAAGGGGTATACTAAAATTTATATACCCTATTTTACGTGTGATACGATATTGGAACCTATGTTAAAATTGGCAGTTCCATATGAGTTTTATACACTGGATAAACAGTTAGACCCTATTGTTGATTTTGAAATTGGATATACTGAATGCTTTTTGTATACCAACTATTTTGGCATAAAACAGCATACAGTAGAAAAATTAAGCAAAAACGTTAAAAATTTAATTGTTGATAATTCGCAGGCCTTCTTTTCAAAACCAATAGATAACATCGATACAATATATTCATGCAGAAAGTTTTTTGGCGTCTCTGATGGTGCTTACTTGCAACTTAATAGTAGTCTCCGATTGAACATAGAAACGGACATATCTTTTGATAGATTGTTACATCTTATAAAGAGTATCGATGTTGGGAGTGAAAATTCATATGGGGATTTTGTTGAAAACGATAAAAGTCTTGAAAACAACGATATAAAAAAGATGTCTGTTCTAACGCAGAAAATTCTTTCTGGAATTAATTATCAAAACAGTGAAAAAATAAGAAAACAAAACTATAATTATCTGCAGGAAAATTTGGCTCTAATAAATGAACTTGATATTGAAATACCTTTAGATGCTGTTCCTATGGTATACCCTCTTCTTATTTCAAATGATAAAGTTAAAACTAAACTTATAGCGAATAAAATATTTGTTCCTACCTATTGGCCTAATGTTTTTAAGTGGACAAACGAACAGATGTTTGAAAATCATCTGGCAAAGCACCTTGTCCCACTACCAATAGATCATCGGTATACTATAAAAGATATGGAACGAATAGTTTGTGTGTTGAAAGATATAATACATGAACTAGCATCTTAGTTCTATTTACTAGCCTCTTTATTTTTTGATTCACATTATGAATTTACTTTAAATCTTTTAAAAAAATAGGATGGATAATTTAGTTTATATAAGACCATTGGTTTTAAGCGATGCAAATGTCTCTTATCAGTGGAGAAATGATTCTGACATCTGGAAATATACTGAATTTAAACCTGATAGATACGTTTCTTTAGAAACTGAACAGGAATGGATAAAAGGCAAATTAGAGAATAAGGATGAACGACGGTTTGCAATTTGTCTTAAAGAAAACAATCAATACATAGGAAATATTCAGTTATTAACTATAAATAATGGACTGGCATCCTTTCATATATTCATAGGTGAAAAAAGCTTATGGGGAAACGGAATAGGCAAGCAAGCTACAAAGCTTATATTAAAGTATGCTTTTTTCGAACTAGGTTTAAAATGTGTCTTATTAGAGGTAAATCCATTAAATATTCCTGCTTATAAAACTTACGAAAGAATGGGTTTTGTTGCAGTAGGCTCCAATGAAGTAAATGGATTTATTAAAATGAAATTAAATAAAAAAGAGTTTCCCATCTAACCTTAGTTCACTTACTATCATGAGAAAATTAATTACTCTTTTTCACAAAGAGCAATGGAAAGCCTACGTATGGCGCCAATGAGCCAATATATAATTCCTTAGTTGATCGTATAGGAATCGATCCTAATAATAAGATTGAGTATTTCCCCTTATACAGATACGACTTTATGCCGTTAAATAATGCAATACTCCAATATTAGCTGATATATGTTAGTATTTGATTAACCTCTTGGTCTTGTGACCGCCTAAAAATGTACCCCATGATTAAATTACTTACCCTTAACGAAAGAAGCGAATGGAATTCTTACATTAAACGCTCTTTTGTACACGATTTTTATCATACCTGGCATTATCATTCTTTAGACAATAGTGGTAATCCTATACTCTTGATTTATGAAGAAGGTGAAAATTTCATAGCCTTTCCGTTCCTCAAAAGAGTTATCCCTGATTCGCCATTTTTTGATTTAAGCTCTGTGTATGGATATCCTGGACCAATTGCAAGTAAAAAATTCGAACACCTGGATGAAGGATTAATCGATAATTTTAAAAAGTCATTTTTAAAATTTCTGAAAAACGAACAGATAGTCTCCGTATTCTCCCGATTGAACCCTTTTTTTGATCAGTATATTTTGATGAAAGAATTTGAGGGGGTTCATGAAAATGGACTTACTGTTGCACTCGATCTGAATTTACCTTTAGATGTTCAGCGTAAAAAGTACGATCGGTCAGCCACTAGAGCGATCAAAAGATGCCGGAATAAAGGATACTTCGTAAAGGAATCAAAACGACAGGAAGATATTGATACATTTATTGATATCTATACAGAAAACATGCGTCGAATCGGTTCAACTGAATACTATTTATTTGACAAACAATACTTTACAAGCCTAATTCATTCAAAAGAGTTTGACTGCAGATTATTATTGGTTTATTTAGGTGATGAAATAACATGTGCAATGATCATCTCTTTTTCTCACGGCATTATTCAGGCACATTTGGTTGCTACTAAAGCATCATATTTAAATCAATCTCCTGCAAAATTTCTAGTTGATGAAATTACCATTATTGGACGGGAAAGGGGAATGAAGTTTCTTCATCTAGGTGGGGGGCTCGGCTTTAAAGAAGATTCCCTGTTCCGATGGAAATCGGCTTTTTCAGATCTGTTCTTAAACTATAAAAGTTTCCGGTTCATTGCAAACCGCAAAGCATACAACTATTTGCTTGATAAGCGAGGAATTGATAAAAAAATAGCAATCGACTATTTCCCTTTATACAGAGCATCCATCACCTTATTTTCCTCTCTATCATTTATCTAAAATTACTATTATTATGAAAAAGTTATTATTTAGCAATAAAGTACATTCAAGATGGCTAATATTATTGATCGATCAGTTAATCGTAATCTGGACACTCTTTATGTCTTTATTGCTGACAAAAAAAATTGAATCTGCTGAATTGTTTTACACCAGCGATATCCTATATATAGGACTTTACAGTGTGATCTCTATTTACGTGTTTATCAACATGAGAATTCATACAGGAATCATAAGATATTCCAATACAGAAGATATCTTCCGCGTATTCATGGCAGTGCTAATAAGCAGTATTGGTTTTATGCTTATCAGTAATTTGTTTGTTGCTCCATATTTTAAACTTCCGTGGAAATGGTTTGACAAAGTACTGTTATTGAACTTTTTTATTTCTTCATCCTTGTTAATTATTTTGAGAATAGCCGTCAAACACATTTTTGGATATTTAAAAGATTTACAACCCGGAAATATAAAGGATAATATTTTAATTTATGGAACTGACAACACCTCAATTCTGGTGAAAAAAGCATTGGATACCTGTCAGGAAACACCTATAAATGTCTTTGGTTTTATTGATGATGATCAGGATAAAATAAACAAACATATAGAACAAAAAAATGTATATCCGTCATTTTGCATAGAAACTCTTAAGAAAAAATATGCTATCAATAAAGTTTTATTAGTTGGCAACGATCTAAATATTAATGGAAAAAAGAAAGCAATTGAAAAATGTATAGATCTGGGTATTAAAGTGGTTACAGTGCCGTCTTCTGATAAATGGCTATATGGTAAATTAAGTCCTAATCAGATGCAGGACTTGAAAATTGAAGATCTTTTACAACGGGAACCTATTATCCTCAAAAAGAATAATGTATCAAAAGAGATAAACGGAAAGAGAGTTTTGATTACCGGAGCAGCAGGCTCAATAGGCTCCGAAATTGTACGTCAGGTTTTAAACTATAACCCAGAGTATATCATCCTCTGCGATCAGGCAGAAACACCTTTACACGAACTTCAGCTTGAAATTCAAGATTATTATCCTGAAGGTAAAACCAAAATATTCATGGCCAACATCCAGAACAAAAGCCGAATGAAAATACTGTTTGAAGAATTTAAACCACAGATTGTTTTTCACGCAGCGGCTTATAAACATGTTCCGATGATGGAAAATAATCCTGCAGAAGCTATATTAACCAACGTATTAGGTACGAAAAACATATCCGAGCTTTCGATAGATCATGAGGTAGAAAAGTTTATTATGATTTCTACAGACAAAGCTGTAAAACCCACTAATATTATGGGAGCTTCTAAACGTCTTGCAGAAATGTATATCCAATCGCTAAATAACAATAATATATTATCAGCTTCGGAGAACGTTAGAGCAAATTTTAAGAGTTTACTTAAACCAAAAACTAAATTTATTACGACCCGTTTCGGGAATGTTATGGGGTCAAACGGATCTGTCATTCCGAGATTTAAAGCTCAGATAGAAAAGGGTGGCCCAATAACAGTTACCCATCCCGAAATAACCAGATATTTTATGACTATTCCTGAATCTGTACAATTGGTATTGGAAGCTGCAGCAATGGGAAATGGAGGTGAAATCTTTATTTTTGATATGGGAGACCCGGTTAAGATTGTTGATCTGGCAAAGAACATGATCAAACTTGCCGGCATGACGCCTGATAAGGATATCAAAATTGTTTTTACCGGACTACGCCCAGGAGAAAAGTTATATGAGGAGTTACTCCTTTTGGAAGAAGAAACTATTCCGACCCATCATCAAAAGATTAAAATATCTAAAATTATTGATTATAGCTTTAATTATGTTCATCAGGTTACAGAGGAATTATTGTGCTTAAATAGCTTGAACAATGACTATGAAATGGTAAAAAAAATGAAAGAAATTCTACCAGATTTCATCAGTAATAATTCCAAATATGAAGAGCTAGACTTGTGTGAGACTAATTAGATCAACTTTTACATTTTTTTATTATGGGCATACACGTAGGAAATATTCTAAAACAGGTTCTTCGAATGGAACGTATTGGGATTAGCGAATTATCCCGAAAGCTTAAAGTAAGTAGAAGAACAATATATAATTGGTTTGAACAAGAAAATTTGAATCTTCAAATTCTCTTAGAAGTTGGTAATATAATTGGACACGATTTCACGGCCGAACTACCTGAAACGTTAGTAAAAAACCATCGTCACGTGCTTAGTGCACAAGATGCTTCTTCTGTAAAAAATACAGATGCCGATAATAATTCTGTTTATTTCTGGATGAATAAATATATTGGCTTGTTAGAAAAATATAATGATCTATTAAATCTCAATTCCGAGAACTCACCTTCAAATAAGAATTCAACAGACAAAAATGGTTATTTTTTATTGTAAATTTAATAATCTGCCATAATGTTGCTTATAATCTCGAACCTGTCAATGTAAATACATTTCATAGTCAACGATTGAACAAGGAAAAATTACTTTGTACTAAATTTAGGTAATAGTCTTTCATCGGTATCCCATCTAATCGGTGAGGAGATTCGAGAAATGTTTCCTCTTTATTTTTCGCAAACTCCCGTTCGGTTTGGCAAACCCTTGTTATGCGACGTATTATTTTTTAATTATAATTTCTTTCCCATTCACAATATAATGCATTGTTCTGTCAATAAACCAATCTTTAATTTCTTCGAATATTTCTTTTCTGCAGCCAATTTGGTTAAGACTTGGAAGAGTTTTTAATACATCATAGTTGTTAGTAACACAGTCTATGTCCCAAATACATTTCAGTTTTTTCAACTCGGACAAGAAATTTAGATTTTCAATATCATTACCACGAATGTCGATTAGTGTAAGATTTTTAAGTTTTGAAACTGTTTCTAAATCAATTGGCTTTTTACAGTAGAATGCATAAAGTTTAGAGAGTTTGTGTATGCTAGTTAACGGTTTCCAGTCTTCAATATCTGTTTCCGATATATTAAGTTCAGTGAGTGAAGGTAAAGTAAGCAATGGCTCAATATTCTTGATCTTTGTTTTACTTATACTCAGTTTTTTCAGCTTTTTCAGAGAAGTAATCCAGTTCAGATTGTCAATATCTGTATTAGCTAATCCTAACTCTTTTAAATTCTCACATTTACTTAGGCTTGTATAGTCTATATTTACCCAACCAGACAAAAATAAAGCTTCTAAATTGGGAAGGTGTAATAATGGTTCTAGATTAGAGTGCTGACATAAATACAAAAGTTTTACCTTATTAAGTTCTTCAAATGATACCGGAATTTTGCCCCGTAGAGAATAATCATTACCTAGTCCGTGAGATAGATCAGCTTTCCAAAGTTGGCTTAAGCCATTCCAAAAATCTTCAAAATCAGTATTTTTCATTTAGCAGCAGTTGGGTTGGATATATGTCGGATAACGTTTCGGGGGTTTTCGTTCGGGCACGATTTGGAAGCCGGAATATAGTACTAAAATACAAATTTAAATAGAAATACAAAACTTGAATATTGTACTTCAACACAGCTGAAACATTCACGAAAATTGTATCATGTGGTATACTTAGTGTTCTTGAAGTATAGAATTTTCGCCCCGGAAGACTGAATTGCTGATCTCCATTCCGCAGAGATGAAAACTCCACCTATGCGAGAATAGAACAGATCCAGTTTTGAATCAAATTCATTATTAAGCGCTAACGCTTTTATTTGAGGAAAAGGCCTGAAATTTCTCACTTCCTCCGCATTAGCAAATTGATGGTCAGTGAGAGGTATATTTCCATACCCACCCGTATAAAAGACCGATTCACTAAAGTCAATGGTTTTCCTTGTGGTCTGTTTCCTGAACAACACCCAACTGAAGTTGCTACATTTAGCTGGACATTAAGTTAAGAGAATTTAATAAATTAACATCATGATAAGTGAAGCAAAGGAACAAGGACTAAATCGGCTTAACGCATCCAAAAGTAACTATACCTGATACGACTAAATACAATAGCCACCCAGCGTTTTTACTAGGTGGCCTCAGAGACTCTAAAAAACAACTGATCAGCTATCAGTTTTGTAAATTTGGATTATTATTCAGTTCGTTTAGGGGAATTGGAAATAAAAAATATTTGCTATTTGGAGATAAGCTGGATCCATCCGGAAACTTGAGAATATAATGTCCCATTACAGCTACAGTCTTGCCGGCATCATCCAAAAAGGTCTCATTGGCTTCGCGACGTACAGGCGTCGTCTGTGTCCGAAGAATATCGTAAAGACGGAAACCTTCACCCCAAAGTTCTTTGCGGCGCTCCAATAAAACTTCCTGTACCGCCTTTGCCTTATCGAAATTTGCGACATCAAGATCTTGCAGAGTCCGTTTACGTCTTAATTCGTTTAAGAGGTCTATAGCCCCTTTTACATCGTCCAGGCGAGCTCGACTCTCCGCTTCGATAAGCAGCTGCTCTGATGATCGCATTAAAACGATATGTCCATCGCGATTGGGATGTTTATTTCTAAACTTACGATAGCGATAGGAGCGATAGATCGCCTCAGCAGGTTGCCTGGCAATCTCAAAGAGCGATTTACGCACATCACCAGCTGTAAATAAGCTGATAAAATTGGGATCGGGAATAATGCTATTATAACCAAAATATAGGTTTACACCTTTGGCATCTGTCGCATAGGGAGTAGTCTCAATATAAGCTAAGAAAGAAGCTCCACCCAAATTTTGGGTAGCGGTCTGAGGATGTCCCCAGATCCACTCCGGATTACTGACATCGTTAAATCCTTCCTTGTACTGCTCCGCCGTCATAATCGGATAACCAGTACGTGCTTTCGCTGCGTAATCCCGTGCTTGGGGCCAGTTTTCCTGTGTTAAATATGTTCTGGCCAGTAGACCATAAACGACATTGAGGTCGAGTCTGTTCTTCACTTTTCGCTTGAAACCTACCAATAATTTTTCGGCTTCTTTCAAATCGGAAACAACCTGTTCATAAACCTCTTTTACTGTTGCCAGAGGTCGGGGAACCGTCGTTGGTGTCGTCGGCTCTGTATAAATGGGTATTGCCTTGGCATTTGGATCTTTCACGTAGGTAAACTGGTACTGACGTACAAGATTGAGATAATTGAGTCCCCTCAAGGCATAGGCTTGCCCCTTGAGGTGTTTTAGAGTTTCTTTACTGTTATCGTCAATTTTTATATTGGCGATCAGATTATTGGCATGGTCGATAGATTTATATTGCAAGGTCCAAAAGAAAAGCGCCCGTCGGGTGGTATTGTCAAATGGGTCTTTATAAGGATATGAGTCCCGAAAACCATAGCGGCCATCCCGTGCTATAGCGTCCTCTCCCATCACTTCATGAGTGAGGAATATGGTCGGGAGACCAGGATTGTCTTGAGAGGTGCTATTTTCCATCAAAAAACGGATTGATCCGTTGATAAAGGCATCAATATTATTCTCAGAAGAAAACACCTCAGGAGTCGTAATCTGGGTAGCGGGAGCAGTCTCAAAGAAACTGTCACGACAGGATGAGAGTGCCAATAAAGGAAAAACAATGGTGATATATTTTAATTTCATGGTAAATTAAATATGAGTGTTAAAAAGAAACATTTAGGACGAGTGCATATGACTTCTGTGCCGGGTAGCGATAGTAGGTTACTCCACCTACCGTTTGCTCTGGATCGAGGCCCTGAGTCCCATAGAACGTCAATAAATTTTCTCCTACAAAACGTATCCGGGCATCGGAAAGAGCCCAATTTGACACCAAGTTACGCGGAAACGTATAGCTTAAACTCAGATTCTTTAGGCGTCCATAGCTTGCACTCCGTAGAAAACGCGTGGAAGGGATAGTATTCCAGGAATCGCTCACGTATGACAATCGGGGGAAATCGGTCTCTCTATTTTCGGGCGTCCATCTATTGAGGGCCTCCTTAGACCAGCTTCGTCCCGGTGCTGACCCCACATGCATTATCATGGGTTGATCACCATCAAAGATTTTCCCTCCCAGACTATAGGATAACAAGAAAGATAAATCTATTCCTTTGTAACTAAAGCTATTACTAATACCTCCATAGAGATCTGGCAATGAACTTCCTTCAAAATAAAACGAAGCTTCATTTTGATTCGTTGTCGTCGTTCGCCCGCTTATATTTCCCGATGCATCTTTTATATCCTTATACCAGGTTGCCTTCCCAGTCTCCGGATCTACTCCGGCCCATTCCTTGATATAAAAGTCATAGATGGAACCACCTTCAACCATTTTTTTTGTATTTCCATACTGTCCAATGGACCCAGTGAGAATTTCCTTTTGTGGCAGTTTGGTGATTTTATTCTTGTAGTGCCCCACATTTGCCGTAATAGACCATCTGAAATCTCTGTTTCGAATAGGTACACCTGTAATCTGCGCATCAATTCCGCGGTTGCTCAAGGAGCCAATATTGGCATCGATCCCGCTATAGCCAGTAGATGGTGAAAGTGGCTTTTGGAAAAGCAGGTCTTTAGACTGCCGGTCATAGACATCAATCTGTGCTACCAACCGATTGTTGAAAAAAGCGATATCAGCACCGATGTTGAGATTGAGATTTGTCTCCCATTTTAGGTCTGGTGTAGGCAAATCGGAAGGCAAAAGTCCGAGATTGTCCAAACTGTTATAAATAGAATAAAATCCGCCGTAGGCGTAATTACCGACTTTATCATTTCCCTGGGCTCCATAACTCGCCCTTAAATTCAGGTTGTTAATCGTATTGATTTCTTTCAGGAAGGATTCTTTTTTCACGTTCCAGGCCGCACCGACAGACCAGAAATTGCCCCAACGTGACTGCTTACTAAATCGTGATGAACCATCTCTTCGATAGCTCGTCGAAAAGTGATAGCGGTCAAGATAATCGTAATTTACCTGCCCCAACCAGCTTGCAAGCTTGTAATCGGAAGAAGTCCCATTAAAAACACCGCTCAGCGTACCTGCGGAAGGCTCCGTTTTACCAAGTACCTGAAAGCCTGTTCGGTTACCCGATAGCGAAGAAGCTCCCTCCACGTATATTTCGGGACCGACCAAAGCACTAATGCTATGCTTATTACCAAAGGTCGTCGCATAATTCAGAAAGCTATTGACCGTATAATTAAGTGTACGGCTCGAACTTCGGCTTGCGGATCCCGCTCCATCTGTAAGGACACCTGTACTATAGTACGAATGCGAATAGGTATGCGAACTTGTGTTTCGGTAGTCGATATTGGCCGAGGTCTTCAGAAATAAATTGTCTGTAAATGATATTTTGATATTGGTACCCAACAAAACTGATTCATTGTTGGTACCGGAAATTGCATTTTCAGCGCTGCCTAAAATATTTGAACCACTCGCGGCTGTGGTTGGGCGCCATAGCCCATAGTCCCAGATCTTATTGCCTTGTTCATCCAGCACATAGCTGCCATCAGGATTGCGCTGATAGACGGGATACAGATCAGACACCAAACGCTGAAAGTTAGCGAAGTTGCCCGTATTGCTGTCACTTTGTGTAGGTGCACGTTGGAAACCGGACGACAGGGCAACATTCCCGCCAACTTCAAACCAGTTGTTGACCTTTGACTGTATATTTGTGCGGAAATTATACCGCTTGAAATCAGCTGTGCGAATCCACCCCTGTTCATTGAGGTAACCGGCAGAAAGATAATAACGTGTGCTAGCCCCGCCGCCACTCAGACTAAGGTCATATTGCTGGCGTACCCCCTTTCGGGAAATTGCTTTTCCCCAGTTATCGTTCCAGAGTGGTGTTGCTCCCGCAACAAGCTTTCCATCGAGCCCCACGGGCTTTGGATAGTTAGTCCCAAAGATGTTTACTTTAAGCGCTCCGTCCACTAAATAATCTGTAGCATACTGGGCAGCATCGTCAGCGGTTTTCCCTTGATCGAGCTGTGTATTACGGATTGCTTCCCATTGCAATTCGTAGTATTCTTGCTGGGATAGGTATTCATAATCTTTCACTGCCCTACCGGTATAACCGTAATTGGCCGAAAAATCAACAGCAGTCTTACTGTTCAGTTCACCGGATTTTGTCGTGATCACGATGACGCCATTTGCACCCCGGGAGCCATATAGTGCGCTAGCTGTCGCATCTTTTAAGACCGAAATGGAGAGGATATCTTTTGGATTGAGACTATTGGGATTGGCTCCGGGTGTACCATCTACGACATAAAGTGGTGCTGTGGATGCGTTTACTGAGCCTACCCCCCTGACAAATAGTTCGGCGTCGCTCCCCGGCTGACCTGCCGCGGCAATGGATTGTAGTCCGGGTACTGTCCCCTGCAATGCTTTCCCGATCGTCGTAATCTGTAGATTATCCAGTTCTTTACCACTAACTGTAGCGACAGATCCGGTATAACTTGATTTTTTAGCGGTAGTATAGCCTACAACGACGGTCTCTTCAAGTGTATGATCCACAGGTTCAAGTTCAATAACCACTGGAGAGTGATCTATAACCAAGGTCTGACTTGTATACCCCACAAAAGAAATCGTAACCGTGAAGGGCAATTTCTGTCCGGTCACAAATTGAAATTTCCCGAATTTATCGGTGGTTACATGGTGGGTTACATCCTTTAGACTTAAGGTTGCACCAGAAAGTGGCTTTCCGCTGGCGGCGTCCTGTACAACACCACTGAGTACAGCATTTATAATGGATTTTGTTTGCTCCTGTGCGAAGGAAGGTGCCACAGCTCCAGTCCCAGCTAACAAAAGAAGCAAATAAAACAAGCTTGATTTTCTCATTGTTTTTCTGTTTGATGTTTTTTTGTTTGTTCTTTACTCGCCGTAGATTTCCTTCAATTTCTGCAATAGGGCATCGCCTTTAATGTTGCGGGCCACAATAATGCCATGCTCATCGATAAGAAGGTTGCTCGGGATAAAGCGGACACCATACAAAGCTGCCGCTTCCGTATCCCAGAACGAAAGATCAGAAACCTGAGTCCAGTCCAACCCATCGTCTTTAATGGCTTTTAACCAGTCTGCTTTTTTCTTATCCAGCGATACGCCAAATACGTTAAATCCACGGCCTTTATATTTCTGAAAAGCCGCAACGATATTAGGATTTTCCCGACGGCAAGGACCACACCATGCTGCCCAAAAATCAAGTAGCACATATCCTTTACCAAGATGCTCACTGAATCGTATTTTATTTCCCTCGGGACCGGTAGATACAAAGTCTAAGGCTTTATTGCCTGGCAACACGGCACGCTGTTTTAAGATCAAATCTTTCAAGATGCGCACATATTGTGTTTGCTGTAATGAAGCATCCAACAACTTTATATGCTCTTCGAGTTCGTCCGGCGACAGATTATAAGAATAATTGCGAAACAATGCATATGCAGCGACAATAGATTTGGGATCCGCTTCAATAAACTGCTTGGCAGTATACTTACGTTGCTCTTTATTTGCATGCTCAAAATAAGCTTGGGCTTTTGATCCTTTCACGGTCGCATGAACGCCATTTTCTCCAGACTGGATGAATACTTCTATTGGAGCGTCCTCCAAGAAAAGCTGGACAGGATAGCTTTCCTCATTCAACTTCAGACCAAAGAGTTCGGGTAACTGTACTTTAGTTCCAAAACTAAATTGACCTTTGTTGACCAAGGCTGAATCAATCGTTTTAAATACTTTATTGTCGTATTGTTGCAGGTATATTTTACCTTCTTTCAATCCTTCTATTTTTCCTGTTAAACGCAGTGCTGCTACTTTTTGGGCCGATGCCTGTGTGATAAGAAATAGCATCGAAACAGTAAATAATGTGAGTTTATTTTTCATCTATTTAAATTATTTAGGAGTGTCTTTGATATAAATGGAACCGTTTATCTTCTTACCCCAGATTGGAGAACCTGTCCAAGCAAAACAGCATTGGAGAAGCTCCGAGCATTGCCAAAGGAAATGCCCCGAAACAAGGGATCGTCAACAAAGTATACAATGCGTCCATTCCCGCTATTTTCTACGAGGATGCTAGCTGTGCCTGCGATGTTTTTTTGGTTTTCGGCCGATGCGTAACCATTTAATAAGGGAGACTTGCTATAAATTGCTACATTATTGTAGGCCTGGTCACCCTGCTCAACAAAAAGAGTGTGGTTGCGATAGACAGGTTTTGTCCTCTGTGTGTAACCATAACCGATGGGGTGTGTTCTATCAATTTCAGTGTTAAAATAGGTTCCACCAATACGCTTTGTTCCTTCCCGACTTTGAGCGGAAGCATAATCAAACCGTTCCTTTGTTTTCGTTGTTTTTTCTTCTTTCCGCTTTACACTATCGCTCCTTCCGTCAAGAAATTCAAAAGAAGCAATCTTCTGTCCTGCAAGCCATTGACCGGTACGTCCAAAAGCAATTAATGTTCCTCCATTTTTTACCCAAGCCCGGATACGCTCTATAGCTGCCGAACTCAATCCTGCATACTCACCGCTGACCAACACAAGTACCTGATAGTCCTCTAGGTTTACACGACTAAATTGATCAATATTTAACCGTAAAATAGGCTGTTCCAATTGGCGCTCAAAAGTATACCACACTTCACCGGCCTCATAGGCACTGATCCCATTTCCGGTCAAAAGCAATGCATTTTGAGGTACGAGACTTTTAAATCCACTACTTCCAAGATCTATTCCCTTCGCGCTGTATCCGGTGGAAGCAGATACAATAGTTACATTTCCCATTTCATTCAATTTCCGTAAGAAGTCAAATAATTCATCCGCTGAGATGGACTGGCCATATATTGGAATCAACAGGCTTCCATAATCAAACCCAATTGTCCTGCCCTGATCAGACAGTTCAAAAGGACTGCCAGCGGACTTCACAAGGATTCCGCGCTGTAGCAATTGGGATAATAACCAAGGTGCTCCCTCCTGCCGCCAGTCTACGAGATAGGCATAATTGCTCTTCGTCAATGCAACAGGGGGTATATTGGTGGCAGCACTTCGATCAGTATCTCCGTCGTCTAGCGCTTGTCTAAGACCAGCATAAGAGAAACCATAGAGATAGGCAATAGAATTGCCGGAGCCATCATAAAAAACGCTATCCACATATGTCTTTGTCTCGTCAAAGATGACTTTGACCAGCCGATAATTTGCCTGTGCCGTCGGAATAATGATTGAGGTTCCTTTCTCAAAATCTTTACCATCTACCTTACGGTCACGATTGTTCGTTATGTAATGGATTTGATGCCTGGTAAGAAGTTCTTTGAAATGTGCCGCTGTGTTATTATTGTATTTTAGATCCACCAGATAACCTTTGATTGGATCTTTTTGGGCCAATTCGAAAGCGGACTGGAAGAATTTCAATTGGTTTTCCAGAAGCTCCGTACGATGATCAATAGATGCGCCAATGCTCGCCAATGCTATTCTGAAATGATTTCGAATAGCAAAGGGATAAGTTAGATCGCCATTATTTGTCCGCTGAAAGAGCCCCCTTGGACTTGCCTGCTCAAAGAGAATTCCCAGGCTTCCGACATGATCAGGGTAGGTAGATCCATAGGTTGGATTGATATTGTCAAATTGCTCTTTGGTGAAATAAAAAGATCCAATTTCATCCAATGCTTTCGCATAGTAAGCGGCAAATTTCTGATTTAGCTGATAGGTGCTTTTAGGGACTAAAGGAGATTCTTGAGCATCTGGCTTTGTGGGTTCGAAAAAGAACGAAGATGCTGCACCCATCTCATGGAAGTCGCCCTGAAAATGGGGTAACCAATGTTGAAAATAACTGACGCGCGCTTTACTTTCGGGATTTACTTGATTGATCCAATCGCGGTTTAAGTCAAACCAATAATGATTTGTTCGGCCCCCTGGCCAAGCTTCGTTGTGCTCTCTATCCAAGGCATTTCCGTTTGGTGGAAATGTTGCATTAGCATTGACCCAATTGACATAACGATCATAGCCATCCGGATTACGGACCGGATCTATAAAAAATATTCCGTTTGCAAGTGACGTCGCGACGATAGGATCTTGGGACGCTGCCAGATAATAAGCGGTTAAAATAGATGCTTCGGCAGCGGAGGTTTCGTTACCATGCACACTGAAACCCAAAAACACCAAAGCGGGCTGTGCCTCCTTGGACACTATCTGGTTATCTTTTGCATTGTTAATCGTTTCAATATGCTGTTGACGAATTTGTTCGCTATTGCGTATATTATCGGGTGAAGAGGCTTTCAGTACGACCAATGGTCTACCTTCCCAGGTACGACCAATCGTATCTATCTTTATCCGATCGGAACGTTGCTCAAGGATTTTAAAATAATCAACAATCTGGTCATAACGGGTATGACGATGACCTATTTGATGATTGAAAAATTGACTTGGTGCAGGGATGTTTGCTGCAAAACGGCTTCCAGCCGGAAAATAATAATCTTTTTCCAAGTTTTGCCCGCCGGATTCATTTTGAAAAACTTTGGGAACGGAGCCACCCTGGGCAGAAGCAAAAGGAATACTGCTCCACAGAAAAAAAAGCAATAGCGAACACGGGAAAAATACCTCGTATTTTTTCATAGGGATGAATTAGTTTAATAAGTGAATACTAACAAGTAGGATGATGCTACTTGTGGTGTGATGAATAATAAGAGAACCGCGATCCCATATTATGCATTAGAAGGCTCTAGAAGAAAAAACTTATGCGCAATAGCGCATTCGAAATGGAATAAGAATAAATCGAATGTTTTTCAGGCTGTGAATGACGGAAAAGGTTGATCTCTGTTGTCTCATTTGAACTTTGTTTTTGTTAGGTTGTATCGCTGCCAACGCCAATTGATATACGATTTGATCACAAATATAAAACATCCTAACAAAAAATACTACTAAATTAGTAGTATTTTTTTATTCATGGCCAAAATTACAACAACTCACCGTAAACAAACTGACCTCACCAAAAAAAACTGGAGCATTTAAAAGTAGAAAATTTGAATTTCTAATTTTAATTCTTCTTTATTAGATTACGTATTAAAAATTCGTCAATGACATCGACGCATTTTTCCA
Source organism: Sphingobacterium puteale (assembly GCF_003627955.1). GTDB lineage: Bacteria > Bacteroidota > Bacteroidia > Sphingobacteriales > Sphingobacteriaceae > Sphingobacterium > Sphingobacterium puteale. The sequence continues at coordinate 56,846 of NZ_RBWS01000014.1, forward strand.
CCCAAGGATGGAAAAGCCAGAAAGGGTGTACCTGCACATCTAATGTATACACTTGATATGCCGTCCCCCAACGCTTTAGCATACCGATCAATTCGTCTTGTCCGGCATGGAATCTAGGAAGACCACTATTGATGAATAACATCGGAATTTTCTGTTCTTCTCTCGCCCAAAATATAGGTGAAGCCTCTTTCCATATTAATGGTTTTTCAGCAAAGGTTCCTCCAAGCCAGAAAGCATCTGGAGAATCAGGCTTCCGCTCCAATTTAAGTGAAAGCGGAGCCATGAAATCCACCACTCCATCCAGATTAATAATAGCCTGAACCCGCGTACTGTGTTTGGAGTCAACAAGCGGTTCAAATTTAGTTACACCGCCTGTCAATCCAACCAGGCTCGCAAGATGACCTCCGGCGGAACTTCCCGCCACTACGATACGGCTACTGTCTATATCGAACTGATCTGCATGATTTTTAAGCCACAAAATTGCTGACTTGATATTGAGCAAGGCGTTTGGATATTTCGCCTCCAACGATAATTGATACTCCACTGGAATGCAAACATATCCTTTTCTCGCCAACAACTGTGCAATGGGTACATCCATTTCTTTTTGTCCTGAACGCCATCCACCGCCATGGATCCATATCACTGCCGCACGATTTCTCCGGTCATCAGGCCGGATAACATCGAGATGTAGGTCCCGAGGACCAAAATCGGTTTGAGCTAGATGGGTATACACCAGATTACGTGTGATCTTTAGATCTCTTCCTAGGCTGTCCGTAGCTGGTCGTGCATGGGGATAGCTTTTCTTTATCTGCCGCCATACGTGCATCGTGTTATAAGTCGTATCTTTCGGAATATTAAGACGCTGCCCCCGCACTGGATTACACAGCATAAACAATAACAACGAACTCCAAAAAAGAGGCTGTGAGAGATATTTATTTTCCCATTTCATCGAGCATTTCTTTATTTGTATCTTCATTACTTTGTTTTTAAAAAAACTCTGTTTCAAAAATTGTGATATCGTTATTCTTTCCAAGCTTCCATAATTAGCTATTAGGCTAAAGGTATATTAGGAACACTGTTATTTTTCTACTCGAAACCAATCCACTTCAGCATAACCACTATCATTGCTGTGTTTTTCCCGACTGGCATAGAGTCCTAGTGTAGCACCAACCCATTTACCAGGTTTAGCCTGAAATTGATTTCCCACAGATATATACTTTTTGCCATCCAAACTATATGACCATTGGCACGATTTCCCATTTTTGACCTCTACGCGGACATACATAAAGTCATCCGACAAAGAGGCAACGAGCTGAATGCTTTCCTCCGCGCCAATATATGCCCGCGAACAAGTACCATAATAGAGTTGATATTTACCTTTATCCTTTCGTATAAAAAGCTGAGAATAATCTTCACCGACCACCACCAATCCTGCTTTTTCACCAAGTTCCTTCTCGCTAGGACGCAATCGTATTTTTGCTGTCGCACTGAAATTTTCAGCGGGAAATTTTTGTGTAAGTATATTAGGTGCTGCCATCAGGTTTTTACTTCCTTCAGGAAGTTGCTGACTATAAAGCCGAAGCCTACCTTTTTGTGAAGGCATAAGCCAGGTACCATCCGGATTTGCCTGCCATTGCCATTGCAATCCTAAATGAGGAGAATCAAACTCATCCGATTCTTGAGGATTCGTCTGTGCAACAACCTGTTTTCCCACATTAGGTTTTTTATAGCTCATCACGGGTGTCCCTATTCCATTTCCATCAGTGTCCTCGCCTATGATGGGCCAATCCGCTTTCCAGACCATCGGCTGAAGGTGTACTACACGTCCCATTGCTTCTTTATCCTGAAAGTGGAAGAACCAGTCTTCCCCTGAAGGTGTGTCTACCCAAGCACCCTGATGTGGACCATTAACAGTCGACTTATTCTGAGCCATTGCTACCTTACGCTCATAAGGTCCATAAATATTTTTCGAACGCAAGATCAATTGCCAGCCCGTCGATACACCACCCGCTGGTGCAAATAAATAATAATATCCATTCCTTTTATACACCTTGGGGCCTTCAATTGTAGGGTCCAACTCATGTCCATCGTAAACAATTGTACCTCGGTCCAGTACACGAGTCCCATCGGCATTCATCTTGGCTATAGCGAGTACGCTCTTCAAGCCTGCACGGCTTCCTGCATAGGCATAAGCTAAATAAGCACGACCATCTTCATCCCAAAAAGGACAGGGGTCTATCAATCCTTTTCCTTGGAAAACCAGCGTAGGAGCAGACCAGGGCCCCCGAATATTTTTCGTCTTTATCTGATAAATTCCAAAATCGGGATCGGGATAATAAATGTAAAACTCTCCATTGTGATACCGTATGGAAGGCGCCCATACCCCACCACCGTGCTGTACTTTACTGAACACCTCTTCCGGCAACTGTCGTTGCAAAGCATGTCCTATAATCGTCCAGTTGATCATATCTTTAGAATGTAGGATGGGTAGACCTGGACTATGATTAAAGCTTGAGGCAATCATATAATAATCTTCACCTACACGGATCGCATCGGGATCAGAATAATCCGCATGGATGATAGGATTTTTAAATTTTCCATTTCCAAGATCCGGATTCCAGACCTGAGAATTATAATTTTGTCCGAAAGTCAATGAAGAACTACCTAAGGTCACGTAGGCCATCAGGCAAATATATTTCAATTTCTTTTTATCGCTCTTGAGCATAAATTTCGCTTATATTTTTTTTATTTAAATTCTTTAATACCAAGACTCTAACCTCAGCATTTCCCCAATTTTATTTCACAACAAATTCATAAATCTTACCTTTCACCGTCGAAAGATCATAAAGCGTTGTTTCAGGAACCTCAAATGAACTATTTTGCGTTTTTATCAATGGTTTTTTGATTTCATCAACATCAAAAAAGGGGTTGGGATTTTTACCATGAGCTTGTTTCAAAGGTTTCCCTTTTAAATAGAGTCTACTCTTATTGGTCATACGAATACGGCAGTTGCCTCCTAATGTAGAGCTGACTTTTAATCCCGTTAACTTTCGATTTTTCCAGCTCATATCAATAATAAATCCTCCTCTAGTAACTAAACCTTTCACTTCGCCATTCGGCAACTCATCTGGCCAAGCAGGTAATAAAAATATGCTTCCATCATATGATTGCACCAACATCTCGGCGATTCCAGATGTACAGCCAAAATTGCCGTCGATCTGAAAAGGCGGATGGGCGTCCAGTAAATTAGGATAGGTACCTCCATTTTGTCCTTGCTGTTCTTCTGGAGCTGGGCTCAATTGATCTTTGATCAATTTATACGATTGATTTCCATCCAGCAAACGTGCCCACCAATTTACTTTCCAGCCCATAGACCAACCTGTCGACTTATCCCCACGGTAGATTAATGAGTTTTTTGCTGCCTGAGCAAGTGCAGGGTCGCGAAAAGGTGAAATCTGACCTGATGGAAATAATCCGTATAGATGTGATATATGACGGTGACGGTCATTTTTTCTATCCAGATCCTTAAGCCACTCCTGCAACTGTCCATGCTGTCCAACTTGCATAGGCGGTAGCTGTTCAAGACTGCGTTTGACAGAATCACGCAATGCGCCATCGGAATCCACAACGTAGGATGCACGGATAAAATTATTAAAGACATCAAACACAAGTTGATTATCCATTGTCGTACCGGCTGAAACACCTACACTACCTGTTTCATAGCTATTTTCTGGACTAATGGATGGGCTTACGACCAGCCATTTTCCAGATGGATCCTTGGTCAAAACATCCAGATAAAATAAAGCCGCCCCTTTCAATACGTGATAATAATCCTTCAAAAATTGCTTGTTTCCTTTATACAGATAATGTTGCCAGATATGCTGACTCAACCAAGCTCCGCCCATAGGCCACATACCGTAAAAACCGCCATCTACAACACCCGTAATGCGCCATAGATCAGTGTTATGATGAGCGTTCCACCCTCTGGCATGATACATTTCCCGTGCACTCTCTTGACCTGTAACAGCAAGATCCTTTAACATGCTAAATAACGGTTCGTGCATTTCACTTAGATTCCCTACCTCAGCGGGCCAGTAGTTCATCTCGGTATTGATATTTATCGTATACTTACTGTCCCAAGGTGGAGAAAGTTTAGCATTCCAAATCCCCTGCAAATTGGCAGGCTGGCCTCCAGGTTGCGAAGAGGAAATCAGCAAATATCTGCCAAATTGAAAATAAAGTGCTACTAACTGTGGATCAAAATTTGTCGCAAACTCTCGAATCCGCACATCCGTTGTTTTGTTTGCCTGCGCATTGCTGCCAAGGTCCAATTTCACCCGATGGAAGAACTGCTGGTATTTTCTCACATGCTGCTCCAGTGCTTTTGTGTAAGAAATTCCTTTTGCCTTTTCAAAAATTCGCGTGGCTTTTCGTTCAGGATCGATGGAAAGATCCTTGTAATTTTTGAAGTTTGTTCCAATTGATACATAAAGGATTACTTCGTCTGCACCTTTGATCGTAATCTGCTCACCATGATGATTAACCTGACCACCTTTAACCTGCGGATAAACAAATCCATAAAACGCCACCTGCCCTTCTTTGGAATCCACTGTACTTCCTTTTCCCCGCAGAAACAATGCACCATTATTTATACCTAAGCCAATATTTTGATGTGGACTTTTCCAGTTTAGATCCATGGAGATACTTTTCGCTCTATCCGCAGTAATGCGGATCAACAGCAGACTGTCGACCAGTGACGTAAACATTTCCCTTCGATAATTGACTCCATCGACTTGATAAGAAACAGTAGTTATCGCTTTATTTAAATCCAGCTCCCGTTGATATTGAACAGGGTTACGGTGAGTCGGAAACCCAAGCATTAGGCTGCCGAAAGTTTGGTAGGGCATACCATAGTCCAGTCCTGCTGGTGCAGCTCTCGGAAAGGCGAGATTCGACAATTCTTGCGCTTCTCTGTTCCTGCCCTCAACAAGAAGTTGACGAATTTTTACAATATCCGAGTATTTACCTTTGGGTACATTGTTCCCAGGACGTCCGGCCCAGATCGTTTCTTCATTCAGTTGAATCTCTTCTTGGGAAACTCCACCGTATACCATGGCACCGATACGCCCATTCCCCAAAGGCAATGCTTCATTCCAGTTAGTAGCTTCTTTATCATAGTTTAATTTCAATTCCTGCGATGAACTAAACTTCCAAAGCAGCAATAGAACACTAGAAAATATAAGGTATTTGATATTCATATCAGATATAGATTTATGGTTTAATCATTTTAATTTCATGAAGCCAAGCTGTCAATATACTTGGCCAAGTTGCCGTCGATCCTGGATTATTGACCACTGCAATGGCATGTCCCCCCTGTGGAAAAATATGTAAAGAGGCTGCTATGTTATGCGCTAGTAATGCTTGATAATATAAAAGGCTATTTTGTACAGAGACAGTCCTATCGTTTTGGGCATGTACTAAAAATGTGGGCGGCGTATGTGCTGTCACCTGAGCCTGCAAGCTAAACAGCTCTTTTCGAGAATCGTCGGCTGCTTTACCCAATAGATTATCCACACTTCCCTGATGGGCATAATCACCTTTCATCGTAATAACGGGTGACACCAAAACGCTGAAATTGGGCCTACTGCTTAACTCGTCTACTGAATCCCCCAATACTTTGATAGGCTGATCTATGCTCGCTAAGGAAGCAGCAAGATGTCCTCCGGCCGAACAGCCCATCACACCAATACGATCGGGATCCACATGCCATTCAGCCGTCTTAGATCGAATTACACGGATCGCGCGCTTTGCATCTTGCAATGGAACTATCGACCTATCGATTACATCAGGCGAGTTTGGCAAGCGATGAAGCAGTACGAACGCATTTATACCAATTGTATTAAACCATTTGGCCAACTGTGTACCGCTGATCACATAAGCCAAACGGGCGTAACCTCCTCCAGGAATAATCAAAACGGCGGTCCCTGAATTTTCTTCTTTTGAGACCAAAAAAGGAATAATCCGGGGTTCACCAACTTGATATACACGTTCATTAGCAATACTATCTAAAAGGTTTAACCCTTTACTATTTGGCATTGTTTTATTGTATAACAGAATTGATTCCTGACCGTGTGTCAGTAGATATGCAAAAGATAAGAGGATTGTCGATAACTTTTTCATTTATATTGAGGTTGAAGCCAAAAAATTAATGTTAGGCTTGTACATCACGTACTTTAGATCTTTACACAATCGCATAAACTAGTGAATTTTGACAGCATCAGTTTTTGCCCCATGTTTAAAATTCAATTTCCTTTTATCTATGTTCGAATTACTAAATACAATGTTCGTGGCATTGCGTCCATTCACTTCTAATTCAGGAGATATGTTTTTATCAAATTTTAAATCTTCAAAACGTAGGTTAGAAGCATTTTCAATATAAATAGTTGGTGTCTCCGTATCGTTCGAATGCAAGAATGCATTTTTTACCACAATACCACTTGCATCCTTAATTTCAATCACTTTGTTGGCTACAATACTAAGATTAGTCATGCTAACCTTTTGAACAGGCATCTCCGGTAGTCCGCGAACAAAGATCCCGACATTAGCTCCCCTACATGTAATTGCATCGATTGATATATTACGGAATTGTGGGGTTTCAATACTTACAGGCGGCACCTCTTGAACTTCATTAGCCTGTGGAGGCTTCGTCCAATAGTACATATCAAAATATATAGCCTCCTGTACAATATTATTCATATTGATATTGCGGATGTGGATATTTTCCACTACCCCTCCTCGACCACGTGTGGTCTTAAAACGCAAGCCTTTGTCAGTCCCCATAAAAGTGCAGTCTTCTACAAAAATATCCCGGGCGCCACCGGACATCTCACTACCCACCACAAATCCACCGTGCCCCTTATAGACTTTGTTATGGCGAATAATAACGCGTTCGGTCGCAATCCCACGTTTGCGTCCCTCTTCATCTTTACCTGATTTAATACAAATCGCATCGTCGCCCACATCCAGAACGCAATGCTCAATGAGCACATTGGAACAAGATTCAATATCAATGCCGTCTCCATTCTGGGCATAATCTGGGTTTTTGATTTTCACATCTCTTATGGTCAGATGCTGTGTCATAAGGGGATGTAAATTCCAGGCCGGTGAATTTTGGAAGGTCACACCTTCAAGTAATACGTTCTTACATTTGGTCAAAACTAACAAGTTAGGCCTTAAATAATCTTTGATATCCTCGAAGTCAGTCAATTTTTTGCCCTCAGCCAACAAGAAAGAACGTCTTTCTTCATGTGCAAGCTTCGATTTCCCACTTGGGTACCATGTTTTGCCATCTGCACTGATTAAGCCACCAGATGCAACTTTAGTTTTCCATTCACTTTCTGTCAACGCTCCTTTACCAACCATCCTCCAAGCATCTCCATTGCCATCGATAATACCTTTGCCTGTTATAGCAATATTCTCAAGTTCTATACCGCTGATGGGTGATTCGTTGCGTGCCGAAACTTTTCCTTCATAATTTCCTGCTACAATTTTGTACTGGTTGAAGTCATCTGTAAACTGTAAAAATGCATTTTCTTCCAAATGAAGGTTCACATTACTCTGTAATATTATTGGCCCTGAAAGCCAATAGCCTGCCGGTACCACGACGACACCGCCACCGCTTTTGCTGCTCGCACGAATAGCTGCATTTATACTATTGGTATTTAATGTATACCCATCACCCTTTGCTCCAAACCCCTCGATACTTATGGTATCATTTCGAAATTGAGGAGATGTTACTTCAGGAAGATAATTCCAATGATATTGACTTTTTACCGACTGGGCGCTAATATGCTGGCATACTCCGAGTGCTAAACAAATACATGCCAGCTTTAGCCCTTTTTTCTTATTTTTTTTAAACATCTATTTAGTTTTACTCATGCTGTTATACAAAATCTATAAAATATTAGATCTGCCCCTCTGTTATGGAAGCTACCGAGCAGAAACTCGTGTGTTATAAAATATCAAACACAACATTCCGCGCCATATCAATTTTTTCATACTTTCCTTTTCTGATTTAACATTATGCTATTTTAATCTATTCAAACCAACGCGGGTCTCCGGCAGTACCTCGCCCGCCAAATCCATTACCTGCTTTAATTCGGAAGTCTTTATTAATTGGATTTACAAATAAGTCTTCCGCGGTTCCGCTGAAGATAGTGATCTCCGTAAAATCCCGGGAAGCTCTTTCTATCTGCAATTCATTTGTACGATAGCTCCCAGCAAACGATACGCTAAGCGAAGAGCCAGCATGATCGTAGCTCGTTGCGTTTATACGCCCTCCGCTGTTCGTACCGGCGATAATATTGTTGCTGCCAACAAAAAATAAAGGCAATCGAGCTGTATCAAAGCGGAGCAATTGAGCCATTGCTGCATTTTGATTGTAAAAAGTACAATTGCCAACAACTATCTTTCCAACGGCTACGCGGACGTCCATCAACTGCGTTGTCAGATCGGTGAAGGTGCTGTTGGTTATCGAGATCGAATCCACGCTTGCGGTACTGCCGCCGATATTGACCACGCCATATCCTCCGATTTTATCGACTATACAATTGTCAAAGTTTATTCCCTTCACAGTTACTGCATTGTTAAGGCGTACCACCCCACTACCTAGTCTTTCTATATAACAATTTTTAAAAGTGTAGGAAGCTACACTTGCACCATTTTTATCCTGAGAGATCAAAAAAGAGCTACCGTTCGCATGAATTTCGAGATTTTCAAACACGACCTCACCCATAACAAGATCGGTCAATTGCAAACCCGAAAGATTTAACTTAGGATGATTGCCGCCAGCATCTGAGATGCCGGTCAGATTTAGGTTACTTATTCCTGCAGGCATCAGCAAATTGGCCAAATCGTAAGTATTACCACCAGTAAATACCAGCACGATATTGGTTTTCCCTTGAGCAACAGCTGAGCTGACCAAAGCGGGAATATCGTCTCCGGGGCTTACCGTTATCATCTCGCCTCCGGCTATACCTAAGGTTTTAACGATCTTTGCTCCCCGCTCGTTCTCCTCGTTAAAAATTGAGACACGATAGTTTGTACCTGGTCGTAAGCCTTCAATTTTGACATGACCATCGGTTTTATTAGCAGCGGACAAAGTTATCTTCTGCAGTTCAGTATTCTTCAACGGTTCAAAAACACTGACATGAGTTACACGGTCTGTTGCAGGCCAATAGAGCTCGATTTGATCCACACCAATATTCAGTTTACTGATTAGCTGCTCCGCAGCTGTCTTAAAATATAATTGTGAATAATTTGATTCTTCACCTGTTTCTGTATTTACTCCTTTCATCCTGACAGAATACCCCGTAAGACCATCCAGATTATCAAATAAAGTCCGATATTCAACTCTTGCAGGAATGGTGGATGGTGCAAAAGGAGTCAACGTATCAGCTAGTATTTCCACTGTCTTAACAATTTCGGTAAACTGCAAACTATCCTTACTAAATTCAAAAATATATTTCTGCGCAGCTACTGTTTTTGTATAAGTAATTTCCACTGAAGTTGCACCGACTACACCAGTAGTAAACTTTAGTGATTTAAAGAGCCGCTGATGTGAAGCATCCACCTCCCAATCGTTAGCCTTCTTACAACTAAGGAGGTTTAAAACCAGGGTCAACAACATTATGCTATTTAAAAGTATCTTTTTCATAAAACTATTTGCTTGATGTTAATAACCGTAGGCATTACTCAGGTAGCCCCTTGCTTCCCGAATATCATCGATATATATCGGATATACGTACCGATAATTACAGACGCCATTGCCCATTTTATACTGGTTAAGCTGCGCTTGAATTTCAGCGCCATAGGTCAAGGTGGATAGAAATTCCGAATAATTGTATGTAGCCATCAGTCCTGTTCCGGCCAATAATGCCCTGATCGGCCAAATTGTATAATTGTATACTTTTCCGGATTCTACTTTTTCTGGCTTGGCAGCATCTTGAGGGAACCATCTTACTGAAACATAGTCTCCACCTGGAGCCGCAGGCAAATCACCGTAATAATTTAATGAAGCCTTATCAATATATTCGTTATCTTTATACCGGAAATAGACTGTCGAAGGAAATTGTGCTGGCTGATAGGTTTTATCAAATATTTTCACTGGTTTGCTATGATCATACATAAGACATAGCGCCATTTTCATATCCTCGATTTTTTTATAAAGCAATCCCCAACGAATCAGATCTTGTTTACGGACAGACTCACCGCCAAACTCCCAAGCACGTTCATTAATTACTGCATCCAAAAAATTAGCATCATACGCTTGAATTTTAGAAGATCCGGCACCAAATGCTCTTTCACGAACTTTTTCCAATGCCTGCCTTGGTGATATTTTGGCCATTTCATGTACTGCATCAGGATTTTCAATCTGACTTTGAGCTTCGGCATACATGAGATAAATATCGGAGTATCGCATAAGTATCCAGTTGACTCCAGTAGCGATACGGCCTGTTGCGGTCTTGTGCATAGCAAGATATGAATTAGACATCCAGTAAATCCTCCATTTACCGAATTTGACATCATTTGGGTTAGCATTAACCTTCTCCTTATTGTCAGCTCCATAGCCAATCCAGCTAAGCGTCACGTCACGTCTTTTATCTTCCCTGTCAAAGGAATAAAAATAATAAGCGGTCGAGGTTACATAACTACCACCGAATCCACGGGAACCATACTTTGAATTTCCATCCACAGCATAGCCCATCAAAGAGCCAATATCTCCATTGTTGCCCATACCAAAGGCTACCTCAAACAAATTTTCATTTGACGCATTTGGACGATTGCCACATACGGAAGACCATATATTTTCAAAATCTGGATCTAAACGATGTGGATTTTCTGCTGATCCGATCAATTCTGCTGTCTGTTGTGCCGCGATACGGTAATATTCTTTCCAGTTTTGGGGACGCCCTACATAATAACCGTTGCTGGATGGAATAGTAGGATGTTTCTCAGCGGTAGAATTAGGAAATGCTTTACTGTCTCTGAGGGACCAGCCACCTGCAAATAATGCCACACGTGCTAGCAAACCTTTTGCGAAACCTTTGGTTACACGTTCTACCGAACCATACTCACTATTTCCCCCTTTGAAAGGAAGATAAGACTGTGCTTCTTCCAAGTCCTTTACCAAATAATGATACACCGTATCCTTATCGGATTTTGGCAAATACACATTAGATAGGTCGGACTTGGAAGCTTCTTTTTTATATGGAATATCCCCCCAATACCGGGCAAGTTCAAAAAACGCGAGAGATTTAAGTGTGAGCGCTTCTCCCAGAAGAGGCTTCATGCTATTTGCTTCACTCGCGAGAATCGGTGAATTGCGGATGCCATCGACGACTGCGGTTGCCATTTCCGCAAACTCGAACAAACGTTGCCACCTTGTCGTAGAATTGTTGGCGTGTCCAAAATAATTTCCGGCGCCAAAATCGTCTGTCTGGGAGATATATCCGGTTTCGCTAAATGAACCATTGGATTCCGTATCCGATACTCCTTGCCAGTTGACAGATAGTTTCTGCCCGTAGATATAGGTATCGGTCATTTTTCCATATAGCCCCATAACCGCAGCCTTGGTCATTGAACTTGTCTTAAATACAGTCTCTCCACTTAGGGAAGAAGGAGAACTGGTTTCAAGATATTTTTTGCATGAACTCATACAGGCCAGTATGACAACAGCAATGATGATTATATTTTTCATGTTCTTGTGTTTAAAATGTAACATTTAATCCAAACAACACCTTTCTCGCCTTCGGATAGGCAGAGTATCCTACCCCGGGGGTCAATGGATTCCGTTGTGTATCGACTTCAGGATCCTGCCCACTATATTTTGTCCAGACATGCAGGTTATATCCAGCGATATAAATGCGTAAATTCTGCATAAGAAGCCGCTTAGCAATATGTTTAGGCAAAGTGTATCCTAGTGTCACATTGCTCAGTCTAAGAAAGGAGCCGTCTTCGATGGCCCAATCGGTTAAAATACGACCATTTGCCGCCATGGGATTCCACATCGTCTTTCCTTCATTGAGCGCACGGAAAAGCTCGGGATTGGCATCATTTCCAAACATGATATTGGCACCAGTGGCTGGATTAATCGTGGTAAAACGTTGCGAAAGCCGCATGTCATTACTAATATTCTGATACCGTTTAGAACCTTCATAAGCCATGAAATCGATCTTATCTGCATTGTATATGTCGTTGCCGTAAGACCAGTTAAACATACTTGCCAGGTCGAAGCTTTTGTACTGCACATTCAACATCAAACCACCGGTATGTTTTGGTTGTGCCTGGCCAATCACCATCCTGTCATCCTCCAATGTAATTACCTGACCTTCTCCGCCCAGCTTCTCAAGTTTAATATGACCTGGACCAAAATAATTACCGCCCCTGGACATTACTTTCGAAGCATCCACCACTCCTTCATTCAACAGCCATCTATTTTGCGTACCATCAAAAGTAAAATCATCAAAAGAATAGAACCCATCTTGTTTAAAGCCATACATCAATCCCAGTGGCTGTCCTACAATGGCCCTAAAATCGTCGCGTCCAAAATCCAACCATGGAGAGGCAGGCGTTGTCATTTCATTCAGACCGTCAATCAGCTTACGAATCTTATTGCGGTTAAAGGCAATATTAAAATCTGCTGATAAACGAAAATCTTTTTTTTCCACCAATACCGCAGAGGCCGAAAACTCAATTCCCTTATTGGAAGTGCTACCCACATTCTGATACTGGTTGGCATAGCCGGAGCTCGATGGCAACGGAACCTGAAGTATTAAGTCGTTTGTAATATTATTATAGGCGTCGACAGTGAGGTTCAACCGGCTTTTAAACAAAGAAACATCCAAACCTATGTTACTAGACACTGTGCTTTCCCAGGTTAGGTTTTCGTTCTTCAGCGTGGTCTTGGTGCGTAATGCACTCTGTGGTGTCTCTCCAATATAATACAATTGGTTTGCTGCGTTAATAAAATCATAATCCTGCCGCCAATAAGATCCCACACGCGCATTACCGACCGAGCCATGGCTCAAGCGCAATTTGGCGTCAGAAAGCCAAGCTTTGGTTCCAGACATAAAAGATTCATCCGAAAATCTCCATGCAAAAGCGGCGCCCGGAAAAAATCCCCATTGGTTGCCTGGTGCAAATACATTTTTACCATCAGCCCTGCCCGTCAACGTCAGGATATAGCGATCGCTGAAAGTATAGTTAATCCTGGAGAAGAACGAGGTCGTCCGTGATGGTTCTCTAATGGTCGTGTAAGTAGGCGATGGAGTACCATAATTCCACATCGCTAACACATCATCGGTTGAGAAATCTTTGGGATAAAATTTAGATTCCAACAGCATATCATTTTGCTCGCTATTTGTCATCTCTTGTCCCCCGACGATTGTAAAACGATGTTTATTTTCTTGCAATTTGAAATCGTAAGTCAGCACATTTTGGAATGACCACAATGCACCTTTTTGATCTTCTCGCCGCGCTACGGGCTGACCACCGTTGGCGCTGGACTGCCCCGTACCTTTTATCCAGATATTATCCGTAAAATTTTTATTGAAACCATAAGAACCTTTGGCATTGAAACTCAATCCTCTGGCGATTTTCCAATTCAGCCCGGCATTAAAATTTAAATTAAAGCGATTTTGATCTTTATACTCATTCACAACATTTACAACGGGGTCGTTGAGTGAGCTCAGTGCTTCAGCTGAAGTAATATCTTCCGCTCCACCAAGGGCTCCTTCGGTCAGCGATGCAAGACTGCGAACGGGCGCATATTTTACAGCTTCCCGCAACTTGCGCCCGTCAGAGATACTGGGGCCCGTGATTTTTGTGTTTGACATCCGCGAGTTAAACTCAAAGGAAAGCTTAGGGCTAATCTTTTTATTGAGCTTTGCGCTCACATAATCACGCTGGTAAGCCGAGTTTAACATAATATAATCCTCATCGTCGCGTGTATAGTTTAAGTTATAGGTCAGACTTCCATCTTTGTCACCTCCCGTCATTCCCAAGCTATAGTTTTGCTGCAGCCCCGTATTACCATATAATTTATCCTGCCAATTAAGTCCATCTTTGGACTTATAGATATCCACATCTTCCCAGAGTCCATACATGGAATTAAAACTGTTATTCGCAGCCACAGAAGGATCGAGCTCACGCTGCCAGTATACATACTCATAGGGCGACAGTACCTCAGTAAGGTTGTACACTTTACTGGCTGCCAGATAGGAGTTGAATGTAATTTTTGGACTTCCTCCTTTTCCAGACTTTGTCGTAATCAAAATGACCCCATTGGCCCCTTCCGAACCATAGATTGCCGTGGAAGCCGCATCTTTCAGTACATCTATATTTTCAATATCTGCCATCGGAATATCGTTGATATTGGCTACTCGAAATCCATCGACGATATATAAGGGCGAATTGTCCTGGGTAATGGAACTTCCACCACGGACGCGGACTTTTATCTGGGCATCAGGCGAACCTTCCGTTATGGTGACATTGACCCCCGGTAAACGGCCGGATATGGCTTGAAGGACAGATACGGTGGGTAGATCTTTCAATTGTTCGGCGTTGATAGAGGCTACTGAACCTGTCAGATCTTTCCGTTTTGTGGTACCATAGCCGATGGCTACAACTTCATCCATCATTAGCGTATTATCTGCAAGAACAACATCTATTTTCGTACGTCCATTGACCTGAACTTCTTGGCTTTTTTTTCCAACAAAAACAAATACAAGAACAGCATTTTCGGGAACATCCTTAAATGCATAACTTCCCGACTGATCAGTTGATGTCACCATACTGCTTGATTTTATTCGCACAGTTACCCCTGTTATCGGGACTCCTTTTTCATCCAACACCTTGCCTATGACAGCGATAGACCTTTGAGATATCCATCGAACCTGCTTATCGGGACTCTCCAAGAGTACTGTTGTGGTTGCATAACTTTTGTTTGCCTGAATGGTAGTTGAAAGAAAAAGCAGCAAGAAGCCAATATTCGTACAGTTCCGCCAATTGTAATATGGTACATCCCTGACTCCATCTGAATGCAACAGTTTTTTTCGCTGTTGGGTAGAACGAAACAAAGAAGATTTTATTCCGTCAAATGGTTTCAATTTGTTATTTCTCATAAGATTTGATTTATAATTTTTCGGCTATATCGTTTAATTTCTGCGAAATCACTTCCATACTTGGGGTTTAGTGGAAATAAATTTGCGAGGATTCCACTGATCAATACCTAAAATTACCTTATCATAGGTATAGCTGGAGGCTTCCACATCGGTTATTACTGCTTTAGACACGCCCACCTCATTATTTCTGTTTTTAAATTGTGTCTTACGATTTTCGGTACCGACCGCATTTCCTGAGGCATCGATACTCTTGTAATCAGCAAATATTTGGGGAATTCCCCCCATATCTGTCCATCCTTCTGAAGCCACCGGGATATTCATTCGTGTATAAAGAAAGACAGCTTTAGGCCGATCGTGCCATGGACGTCCAAGCTTTACTTTACCATCTGCAGCAGCAGTATTTCCATCGATCGTACAATACTTAAACACGTAGCCCCATTTAGTTTCCTCTTTATGGCTCGGAGCTACAATGACCGAGCCGCTACGCACATTATACAATGTACTATGCTCAACATACGCATTGCCGCCTCCATAAAAATAATCCACAGCCCCTTCTATCCAGCAATTGTACACATAGAGCCGATCATTAGGCTGGCGTGTGCTGGTCATCCAGGTATCCTGAAATGACCGGAAAATGCAATCACTAAATGCTACCCTATCCGCTTGGATACGAATTGCCAAAGCCTGTGGGCCGCTTTGCTGCTCAAGTCCCCAATCATTTATAAAACTGATATTTTCGGCATAAAAATCATCTCCATTGATTGATACCACCGCCCCGGGATAGCGATAAACCGCTGCATTCGGATTGTGAACAGAAAATTTCCAAGCTGCAGTGTCTGTCTGATACCACTTCGAATCCGGCTTGGGTAAAGACTGAACATTTAATTTAAAATGAACACGTGTGTTCTTCTTATCTTGGCCAATTAAATGGATGAACCTTTTTTCTGTGGATACCGTGACGACTTCATTATAGTCTCCATTTTTTACATAAATACGGTAAGGTTCACTGCAATATTTTGGCGCATCGTCAATCGCCTCTTGTATGGTCTTATAATCGCCGGTTCCATCGGCTGATACGATTACATTATAACTGTGATCTAGCGCGACAGTATTAATTGTAATTGCTTGGCAAAAAAAAGGATTGCAAAATTGAACATAGGTCAATAGGATAGATACAAGAATTTGTCTTATCATCAGAAGTCTATAATTGGTTCGTTTAACATTAAGCTTGCACGACTGTCGTCAGCAATAATCAAAGCTAATGGAGCACAACAAATTAAAGGTCCAATAATTGACAAAAAAGGTTTAATTTTTATAAAATACTAATTATCAGTATTTTAAATTCAATATAAGTGCTATAAAATCATATATTTTTTTTTCGCATGGCATATTCTTTTGGGGAGATTCCAAACATTTCCTTGAAACTTGTACTGAAATATTTAGGGTTGTTAAAGCCTACGCGATAAGCCACATCGGATACGTTTTCCAGACCGGCATCAAAATATAATTTTGCCTTTTTCAGGCGCACCTCGCGGACGAATTCTACTGGAGCCATATTTGTCAAGCTCTTAAATTTTTTGTAAAAGGTATTGCGAGCCAAATTCAGCTGTTCGGCAATCAAATCAATATTAAAGTCAGATTGGTTCATATGCTGTTCCACCACCTCGACTACTGTTTCCAAGAATTTTTTATCCTTGTCATCAATTTGAACTTCTGATACTTGAACTACTGCCGTATTCCGTTCAGTAACCTGTTTAAAATAGGATCTTCTTTTCTGAAGTAAACTATGTATAGCCGCCAAAAGAAAAGCAGGTTCGAATGGCTTTGTGATGTAATAGTCAGCGCCATAACTCAATCCCTCAATTTGCGTTTCAACAGCATGTTTAGCACTCAACAACACAAAAGGGATATGGCAAGTACGCGCATCCCGTCGAACTTCTTTTAACAGTTCAATTCCGTCCATTTCGGGCATCATCAGATCACTCAATATAAAATCAGGCATCACGGAGCGAATCTTTTCAAGCCCTTCTTTACCGTTTGTAGCTATTTCAACGCGGTAATGAGTAACCAACTGTCCCGTTAAAAATATACGTAAATCCGCATTGTCTTCAACTAACAATAGAGTTTCATTTTTATCTATTTCAAAAGACACGTTGCTATTCTTATCGGTATTGGAGGGCGGAAGGTCAAAAGAATTAATGCTAAGGAATTCTTGAACACTTTGCGGAGCATTTGAATTATTGCGAATTGGAATTTCAATGCTCACATGGAGTCCATGATTTTCCCTGTTTTTTGCATAAATATTTCCGTCATGTAATAAGGTAAATTCTTTTGAAAGCGCTAAGCCTACTCCTGTACTTTTTCGTTTATGCACCTTACTTTTATCTTCGGTATAAAATAATTCAAAAATATAAGGCAGTGATACATTTGGAACTCCAGGTCCTTCGTCAATGATATGAATGCACATTTTATCTTGTTGCAGGTTTAACTGGATTTCCACGGTACTTCCGTCAGGTGTATAATTTAGAGCATTTGACAACAAGTTGAAAAGGATTATCTCTATTTTCCCCTGATCCAACTGAACAATCAATTCTTTAAATGCTGTGACAAATTTAAGGTTCACCTGTTTTGCCTCTGCAGATGCAGTAAAGGCGAACAACACATCAGAGATCAATACCACGATGTCGAATTGTGTTAGATGCAATTGATGCTTGTTTTCCTGTACTTTTCTCAAGTCTAACAATTGATTGACAAAAAGCTCCATTCGCGTAGCATTCCGATGAATAATATCCATATACACCTGCTTTTTTGTATCCGTCTCTTCACGTATCAATTTCTTTACCGGGCTTATGATAAGTGTCAATGGTGTTCGCAATTCATGGGAGATATTGGTAAAAAACTCCATTTTAAGTGCTCCAAGATGCTGTTCGAGGAGTACTTTCTGCTTTAAATGTATCATTTGCAAACTTATCTTAAAGACAGCATAGGAGATTCCCAGAATCAAAAGACCGTAGACTATATATGCCCAATTGGTCTTCCACCATGGTGGATTAATCATCAATTCAATCTTTCTGTAAGGTACTCCCTTATAAAAATCATCTTCACCCTTTATCTCAAGTGTGTAATTGCCCGGATTTAAATTGGTATAGGTAATACGAGTAATCTGATTATTAAGATGCCAGTTGGTATCAATCTGTTTTATACGATATTGAAAGTTTGGATGCATGTAGCGTGGATCCGAGACTGTTACATCAAAGGATAGGTTATTTTGATTATAATTTAAAATAAGGCGATCGGTATATTGTACACCAACTTGCTGTCCCTTTTTTTGAGGGTTAATTACAAACTCTTTATTATTAATCAAAAGCCCCGTTAGCAGAACCTGAGGTTTGCTATTTTTCTGCTGAAAGGATTTGGTGTCCAGACAAAGCATACCCTTCGTTGTGCCCCAATAAATCATTCCTTGCTTACTTTGAACCACTGACTTTTCTGAAAATCGCATATTGCCAAAGCCGTCGCTTGCATTAAAATTTACGAATCTCTTTTTTAAACGATCAAACTTGGACAGACCACCTTCTGTTGCTATCCAAAGGTTATGTTCTTCATCCGAGATACAGCTTAAAATATAATCATTGAAAAGTCCTTCTTTGGTAGTATAATGTTCAAATTGTAGCGTACGAAAAGGGTTGCCAGTGCATTTTGTCAATCCACCTCCTGAGGTACATATCCACATGCATCCATCATGATCTTTGTATAGATATTGCACATCATTATCGCCAATTTGGTCTCCCTTATAGTAAACATAGTAGAAATTATCCCCCTTTTTGACTGGATTGACAACCAGAACACCATACGTTGTTGCTACCCAAACCATACCCTTATCATCAAGGGTTAATTGCCGAACTCTGCTAAATGCATCCCTCCGCAATCCAGGCTTTTGCAATGTTATCCGTTCAAATTGCGTTCTTCCATTGATTTCAGTGGCACGCAGTAAACCCGATCCATAAGTTCCTATCCAAATAGCCCCCTGTTTATCCTCCAACAAAGAATAAACTTGATTGCTGCTTAATTTTTTGTTTGTTGTGCTAAATTGTTCGATTCTATAGGAGGTTCTCGCCTTATTTTGTGGTACAGCCTTTAATAAGCCGTGTTTTTTAGTACCCATCCACATTGTTCCTTTTTGGTCTTCCAATAAGCTATAGACAGACGAAAGCGCCTCGGCATCCACGCCGCTAAAAGAAACTGGCGAAATTCTTCCTTGATCAAAAACTGATATACGTCTAAATTTTTTACCAACCCAAAGTCTTCCCAACTGATCAAATAAAAGGCTACGCACTTCGGGGTCCCCTGCTTGTCCCTGTTCATTTCCAAAGGGTTGGAATGATACCCCCTTGTTGTAAAAGACTATCCGTGCCATTCCCTCCCCCTCTACGGCAAACCAAATTACACCAGCAGGGTCATATAGAATATCATGGACAAAACGTGGAAAGTCAATCTGTTGACCATTGATTGACCTAAAAGAAAAGCTGATCTGACCATTCTGTTCATCAAAAAAACCAAATCCCCCCCCACGCATACTGATCCAAACTCTTTGCGACACATCCTCAAAACATTTAAAACTCATCGTTGAACTCTTCTTATAGAACGGGGAGCCAAAATAGTTGCTTTTAAAATTATTCAAATTCAGCATCACTACGCCGTTCCCCTCTGGCTCAAGCCACAAACGTCGCTTACTATCTTCATAAATACCAGTAAGGCTAGTTCGAAATTGATATATTGTCCGTACTGTATGTCTCACGACATCAAACGCAATAAGTTCTCCTAGAGAAGTTGACAAAAACAGCTGCTTTTTATCGCGTGACATAAGCATTTCATTGATTCGTCCTTTAGTTACAGCTAATACCTGCAACTTTTTGTTTTTTTTATCATATACCAACAGGTTATTTCTTAGGGTAGAAAAGTACATGAAACCTGAAGATTCTGCAATCTTATCGATTCCATTTGACGTCAACTCAAAAGATTGAATAACATGGGGCTTATTCTGGTTTGAGGTCAATTGAAGCAAATGAAGACCTTCTTTTGTCCCTATCCATACCTGTCCTTCAGCATTCCTATGGAAGAAAGTCAATTTATTTGACGATAAATGATTAGCTACAGCCTTACTATCTGAGCTAAAGATCGAATAGTCAAAATTTTCACTTTTCGCATCGATACAAAATAAACCATCATCAGTACTGCCTACCCATAATGATTGTGCATCAATTGCGAAAATTTTATTAAATTGTATTGATTTTTTTTGTGTAGCTTCTACCTTCTCCGAAATCGAAAAAAGCTCCTCAGAAGCCTTGTCAAAACGATAAAGTTTCATATCATAGGTAAGAAACCAGATATCGTTTTCGGTACCGTCAATCATCTGAATGACTCGACGACTTGCAATATCAGACTTATTGAGTTCAGTCGAATTGAAGGTTTTGAAACGTTGTCCATCGTAACGGTTGATTCCATTCCATGTCCCAATCCAGATAAAACCGTCCTTATCCTTCATTAGACCTGTCAGATTACCATGAGAAAGACCTTTTTCTCCGCCATAATGATCCAATCTAAAGTTCTCTTGACCTAGAACAGTGGGTATATAAGCGAAAACTAACGCTAATAAATATATCCACGGACTACTGAATTTTATCATAATGAAGATTAGGCTTGTCCCCCGCTTTTTGAAAATCTGGTTACTACATAAAATTAGCTTTTTATTCACATATTACTTTATATTTTCTACGCAAACGATCTCAAAAAAAACTTAACAAAATCCGTTTAAGTATTGAGGAATGCTATTCCAACACAGCTTTCGATCACCGCATCAATGTTATTTTCAAGATCATCTTTCTAAGCGGTATTTGGGAGGTATCGGAAAGTCAGGATTTTAAGGTTTTCTTAAAGTTGTTATTAAATCTTTATATACATCGATCTATATATTACTATTTTTTTTAGTATATTTACTCACATAAAATAAAAACTGTAGTAGCCAATTATTAGGTCTAGTTTTCTCAAACTGACAAAGAATAATTTATCAAATCTAAATGTATGGCAAAGAATAAAAAGATTAATGTATAGGGGAAAAGAATTTCAACGTCTAAAAGATGAAGAAAACGACCGTTTGAAGTTAAACTGGAGTTTACAAAGAACTTTAGCCAAAGTGAATTACCAAATCCATACCGATGCAATCAAAGAAAATCTTATTCCAACAGAAATTACCAAACAACAAGCAAGTTCCGTTTATACGAGTGAAGCTGATCTGCTTAATGTTGCATTGTTTGGTATGACAGCGAAAGAATGGAGAGATTCAAATCCAGATAAGAAAGGTAATATTCGAGAGTATGCTGTTATAGGCAAAAGCACTATACCGAATCTTTTTGCCCTTACTTATTTCGAAGAAGCAGATTGTATGTAGCAAATAAAAATCATCAATCAACTGGATGATCAGATTATTTTCGCTTATACCGATGTCCAGACCGATCCAGTTTTTGGAGGGAAGATATTTACTTCGTATCCAAATAATAGCCAACTTTCCTTGTGTGTCCATCTTTACCGACTCTAATTCCCGCTCATTAAAATATATTTTTCCATTACAAAAATCCAAAACTACGAACGGCCTTTTCTTAAAATAGAGGATGCGCATTTCGAGATCAGCTATTTCATGCAACCTGATATGTTGTTTTTGATTCAAATAATTACTTATTTCTGATAACATTGGGGTTTAATTTTTTATATATCGAATACTCTTAATGCTATTTAAAACTATCTATAGATTATTTTAAAATTAGTTGGCCTCCATATAAGAAGGCCAACCAATTATCAATAGACCTTTAAATAATCAAAATATGCCCATTCCCGCTCGTACAACATATCTTGCGAAAAAAGCCCAACCATCGCTCCCGTAAAGCCATCAGTGTAATCGTCGGACAGTATTGAAGACTGTATCTCAGGACCAATCTTATCCCACTCTCCCTCCTTGGTAGAAAAATAAAACTGAAAATGTTTATTGGAAAAGGACACTTTCAATCTCACTTTTGCTTCACTCCCTTCTAAGCCCTTAAAGGCTAACTGCTTATAAGTCTTATCGACTCCGGTTAGCACCAATTGACGATCTCCATGATCGTCTACTGTAAGTCCCAAAGAAAAAAAATGTTTCGTATCATAGTAACAGGCTAACCCTGCCAAATGCCTAAAATCTTTTGGATCGAATTCCAAAGCTGTCTCATAGGTCTGCGTTAGACTTGTTAAGCGTCGAACGACTAAACTTTGATCAAACCTAGAACCTAAAGCTCGTCTCCCTTTCAAAGCTAGAGTTCCTTTTTTTCGTTCTAAATTAAGCCATGATTTATCCCAAGGTTCACGGAGAGTTTGAAAGGATACATCTATTTTTTTGGAATCAAATGAATCAAAAAAAGTATATAGTTCCTTCTCCCGCTTATTTCCTGTAGCTTTCACAGGAGCAACGACAGCCTCCTCTGGAAAACCAGTTGTATTGTCGAGAACTGGCCATGCCCCGGCATTCCAACGTACTTTCTGAATAAATGTTTCTCGACCCAAAGGGCATGCGCCCAGTGATGATAGTGGACGTGACCCCAAATGGGTTGTATACCATTCTCCGTTTGGTGTAGAAAACACGGTGCCATGGCCGGCCTTTTGGATCGATGACGACGAATCACCTCTCGTGGTATAAAAAATTTGGGGACTACGCTCATATTCTCCCCATATACTTTTGGAGCGGGCGACAGCCTCATAATGCTCATAGCTGGTTCCGCCCTCAGCAGTGAAAAGATAATAATAGCCGTCTTTTTTTAGAAGTTTTGGTCCTTCTGCTGAGTTTCTATTCCAACCGGTATAGATCAATTTTGGTTCACCTATCGGTTGGAATGTTTTCAGGTCGATGCTATGCATTCCAATTCCAGCCGAAGCAGGTTTCCCCGGTCGATGATCAAATGTTCTAAAAAGAACGTATGCCTCTTCGTTATCATCAATAAACAGAAAAGGATCAAAACCCAGACTATTTACCAACACAGGCTCAGACCAAGGTCCCTTGGGATCCCTGGCGGTTACTATATAATTGGGATAGCCTTTGAGCGACCAGTTAACCCCATCCTGTACAGTGGTAAAAATAACATAATAAAGCCCTTTATGATAGGTGATTGATGGGGCAAAAATACCATCAGAGTCACCTATCCCACGCATATCTAACTGGCTTTTACGTGTCAATACGTGTCCGATCTGGTTCCAATTTATCAAATCCTTGGAATGATAAATTGGAATTCCCGGAAACCACTCAAAACTCGAAGTGACAATATAATAATCATCATTTACGTTTACAATACATGGGTCAGGGTTGAAGCCAGGTAAAACTGGATTATGAATGGAATCAATCTGCGCAATCAATTGTTGGTTCGTCAAGAATAGAACAAACAAAATCCAAAAGAACTTAATTCCTTTCATCTTGTTCCTCCCTTAATGGCATCCAACTATCAAAAAGGAAATTTCTTTCCAATTCGATTCTAATCACTGGAATTGTTTTATCAAATAGCGCCGCTGGAATCTGAAGCGACAATTGATACCCCGACTGTTTAAAAGTCAATTTTCTACCGGAATCGAGACTAGTAATAGCTTTAACTTTATAAGATCGCGGTATTGCAATCTCTTTAGGTAGCTTAGTTGGATTCCTTAAATGAAGATAAATATACTTTCCGCGATAAGTACTTCCGCCCCAATCTCCTTGTTTATATGGGCCACCGCTGGTCTTATATACTGCTTCGGGATATTTCTCTATCCAATTTGTTAATTCCATATATTTGTCTACTAATTTTTGGGGAAGTTTGCCTTGTTCATCTGGACCAATATTGAGCAAAAAATTGCCATTACCACAAAGTGTTTTGCTAAAGTCAGTTAGCAACTTTTCTTTTGAAATAAGCTCAGCACTTGGCTCGTAGGCATACACTGGATAGCTTACACTGGTACATGCTTCCCAGGGAAAGGGTGGTGCATCAGCAGTCTTGGCTTCCATCGAAAAAAAATCACCTGAATGACCATACGGAAAAAATGTTTCCTCATTGTCATAATCTTTTGTTACAGACAACCTAGTAACTAAGACATCAGACTTTATTGATTTAACAAAATCATAGAGCAGCTTTCCTTCTTTTGGTCCCCAAATCGGGTCTAACCAATGACCATCGTACCATAGAATATCCGGAGAGTAATTCTTTATCAGTTCAGCAGTTTGATTTTTCACGAAATCTATAAATGCTTTTTTTCCAAACTTTGGTTCGGCAATAACATTCCCCAAGCTCGGCATTCTTTTCCATCCAGTATATTCTATATCTGCTATAGAATAATAGATTCCAAAAAGCAGCCCCTGCCGCCGACATTCGACGGCCAGTTCTGAGAGTATATCACGTTTAAAGAGACTTTTTTCAAGATCAAAATTTGTGTATTTACTATCCCAAATGGCAAATCCATCGTGATGCTTGGATATGACGACCATATATTTAGCTCCTGCTTTCCGTGCAGTCTCTACCATTCTTTGGGCGTTAAAATCCACTGGATTCCACAACATTGTAATGGAATCGGATTGAGCTTTTGATTTAATCTTTGAACCAATTGCCCAGGAATCGCCCATACCTTCACGATGACATACCATCCAATGGATAAACATACCTAACTTTGCATCCTGGAATTTCTTCAATAGCTCTTTGTCCGTTTTAGGGTTAACAATTGTCACCTGAGCATAGCTCAGGTGACAATTTGTTGAAAATATTAAAAATAAGATGAGAAAATATATAATTCTGTACATGATGTTTTTATAGATTTATTTAAACTACCAATTGGGGTTTTGAACCAAATTTGGATTCAAATCAATTTCCTTTTGGGGAATAGGCTGTAAATAGTGCTTTGCTGGATTAAAGAAGCGCTCTTCAATCCATCTTCTTTCTTGGCCTTGAATTGAGATCGTACGGTCGGATTTCCCTACGCCATCTTTCCGCATCATGGCTCCATAAAGATCTCCTTTTAAGCCATAGCCATCTAATGCAGGCGATTTTTCCGCCGCTTTCCATCGGATAAGGTCAAAATAACGTAACCCTTCATTGGCAAGTTCAATTCTTCTTTCATTGCGTACTAAGGCCAACAACTGGTCTTTTGTATTGTAATTTTCGCGGTGAACAGCGCCTCCCTTCACCCTATTCCTTAACCGGTCGATGATGTCGATAACCTCAGCCTTTGCTCCAGCACCGTTTATTTCAACAAGCGCTTCTGCGCGCATCAAAAGAATATCAGCGTAGCGCATGATGATAATGTCGTTTGTACAATCCGTGATCTGAACCATGGCATGTGGAGACCAGTCTACATATTTGTTCCACATATAACCGCTTGATGATGGTTCAGGAGCATCATATTGTTGTAGTTTGATCATTGTTGATTTATCCTCCGGATCATACAAGGTTGATTGTACAGATGTGCCATTCCAATAGTTAATATTTCCGGTAGGGTAAATAATGGATTGATAAAATCTAGGATCTCGACTTACATATGGTTTTGCAGGATTATATGTTGAACCATTTTCAGTTAGTAACCGACCATCGGCCATCGGATAGGAATCGACCAACGTACCCGTCGGTGTACAAGCCCTCAAGGCATCTCCACCGGACATGCCTTTGAGGAAAAAGATCTGATTTGAAAAATGACCTTCAGCAACTCCGCCGCTGGATGCTCTTCGTACCATGGAAAAAATAATCTCATTTGAGTTTTCTGCCTTTCCTGAGAATAGATCTTCGTATGGTGTATCACCGACCGTGTTTAGGGTGTATTTTTCTGAAAGTTGCTGGGTGATAGGGAGCAAGTCCACAAATCTATTCTCAAGCAACAGTACACGTGCTTTTAATGCGAGACTACTCCCCCAGTCAGCCCTTCCTTTGGCCTGCGATTTTCCGGACAACTGTGCGATTGCTTCATCAAGTCTATTGAGAATATGATTCACTACATCCTGCCGCTCCGATTGTTTAACAGTCTTGCTTTCTTGGTCGGTTAGCGTTTTGGTGATCAAAGGCACATGACCGAAAAAGAAGACTAGCCTATGGTAATTATAAGCTTCCAAAAATTTCACCTCAGCAATCAAAGTATTTTTATCTTGATCCGAAATACCCGTTATTTTGTCTATATTTTCATAAACTGTATAGCATTTCCTAATATTTGCGTAGTGCTGTGTCCAAATATTGTAGGGAGCTGTTCCACTGGCGTCCTGGGTTCCATTCGCCAAAAGACGGATATCGGTGTACCATCCCGACCATACCAAAAAAGCATTGTCGGACATCATTTCGTCAAAAAAAATGGATCCTTCGTAGACGGTCGGAAAAGTAGAAGCATAGATATCTGTTATAAATTTTACAGCATCATTTTGTGTTTTCCAATAATTATCCTGTGTAATTGATGTCGTAGGTTCGGAATCCAGAAATTTTTCACAGGATGATAATAACAGGCCTGCGAGTACATATAAATAGATTATTCTTTTCATGTCTATTAGCTAAAAAATTAAAAGTCGATATTTAGCCCCAAGGTATAGGTGGCAACATTTGGAAAGGATATGGAATTCAGACCATTTTCAGGGTCGAAAATTCGATACTTCGTAAAAGTTAGTATATTCTGGCCGCTAAAATAAGTTCTTATATTTTTAATTTTGGCCTTTGGTATACCGAAGGAGTAACCTACAGAGATATTTTTCAGTCTTAAGTATGAAGCATCCTGTACCCAATGCGAATAGTTTTGCCAGTTTTGTCGCTGTGCTGCCCCTAATAGTCTTGGGTAATAAGCATTAGGATTGGGATTTGTAGGATCAAAAGATTCCAGAAAGTGTTCTTCCAATGCGGAGAAGATTCCCATAGGTTCTATAACATCCCTTCCTAGAAATCCATCGCGCTTGCCAACACCTTGGAATAAGAGCGAAAAGTCGAACTTTTTATATTCTCCGCTCAAAGTCACACCATATGTGTAACGAGGAATGGTATTACCAATAATTGTCTTGTCCGCAGCAGTTATCTGACCGTCACCATTACGATCTTTCACAATGATATCTCCAATTGACCAGGTCGGTATAAAGGTTTTCATCACCGCGCTATATTGATCATACTTGGCCTGATCTGTTGCTATGCCCAGTGTCTCCCAGCCAAATAATGAATTAAGAGGTTCGCCCTCTATACGGGTAGTCAAGGCAGTTGTAGAAGATTTGTATCCTTTCAAATCCAAGACTTTATTCCGTACATCAGAAAGATTAGCACTAATATTATACTTAAATTCACTTCCTATTTTATCTCTCCACCCAAATGATATTTCCCAGCCACGATTCTGAACTGACCCTGCATTTTGTATTGGAGCTGTGATTCCCAACAATGAAGGTGCATCTAGATTGAGTAAGATATTATCGGTAACTCGATTAAACCAGTCAAAAGAAAAGCTCAACTTCCCTTTGATTGCGGCAAGATCAAGGCCTAAATTCTTATGGGTTGTCGTTTCCCAGGTGATCACATTATTTCCCATCACTGCCTCGTAAAATGAGGACTCAAGGTTGCTCCCGAATATATAGGACTCTCCAGCGCCATAAGTACTTAGAAACAAAAAGTTGTCAATCTGATTATTTCCCAGCTTGCCCCAAGACGATCTTAATTTGAATTCAGGAATCACTGGTTTTAAGTTTTCGAAAAACTTTTCCTCAGACATACGCCAGCCCAATGAAAATGAAGGAAAGGTTCCCCACTTATTTCCACGCGCAAACTTTGATGACCCATCCCTTCTGATATTGGCTTCAAAAAGATATTTATTATCATAATTATAATTGAACCTTCCAAACATCGAAGCCAAAGACTGATAGTAAGATGATCCATAGGTCAATGAGGTGTTAATATCACCACTAGAAATTTCAGAAAAGTCATTATTTGGGAAGTCTTTCCTGTCGCCCTGCAAAGAGCTATATCTTGTCGATTCAGCTGAAACTCCGCCCATAAGAACAAAATGATGAGCAGCAATTTGCTTATTGTATGTTGCTGTCAAGAAACCCGTTAAATTTCGCTCTTGGGTATACGTATCTGACTGGCTATTCCGAGCGATAACGGTATTTTCTACCTGATTAGCTGGTGCAAAAGAATCATATTTTACAATCTTTGTTGAGCGCTTTTGCAGAAACGATTTGTTTTCATATCCAAATGTTCCTTTGATCAAAAGACCAGAAATAGGTGAAATCTCAGGACTAACCAACATCGATAATTTATCACCACGCATGGACATCATGCCGTAATCGTAAGTAGAACGACGGACGGCATTTTGAGGTGCAGAAAGAAATGACCAAGTACCATCTGAGTATTTTACCGGATAATATGGCATCGAACGAGGGACATAATAATAGGAAGATGCTGCACCATTAGCCGATTCCTTTCTTTCGTCATTTATATAAGACATATTGGCTCCAACTTTCAACCAAGAATTGAATTTAGTCGATGTGTTTAGACGCATATTATATCGTTCATAGGTAGAGTTTATAACCCCATTTTGCTTGGTATACCCTAAAGAACCAAGATAGGTGGTCTTATCGCTCCCATTTTGCATCGTCAGGTTATGCATGGTTTGTGTTGCGGGTTTAATCAATTCTTTGTACCAGTTGGTATTTCCTTCTAGGACATCTGGGTCTCCACCATTTTTCATCCGGTCGATTTTTTCCTGAGAAAATGTAGTTCCGGGAACACCTGTTAAATTTTCCGTCACCTTGTTGTACATCTCGGCATACTGCCACGACGACACGGGTTTGGGAATACGGGTAGCATATTGCTGTCCAATACTTCCATTGTAATTGATTGCGAGTTTTCCTGATTTGCCACTTTTGGTCGTTACCAAAATAACACCGTTGGCAGCTCTTGATCCATAGATAGCCGCTGCTGAAGCATCTTTAAGTACGGTTACGCTTTCAACGTCCGAAGGCATAACATCAAACATGTTCATAGCAACCCCATCTACGAGGACGAGCGGTGAAGAATTTCCCCATGTTCCTTCTCCTCTTATTCGAAGACTTGTATTTACTGTTCCCGGCTGACTGGAAGACTGAGCAATAGTTAAACCGGGGGTTTCACCAGTAAGGGCTTCAGCCAGATTGGTAACAGGCTTTCTTGCGATCTGTTCAGATTTAACTGTTGATACCGCACCAACAACATTAGATTTCATTTGAACTCCATATCCAACGACAACGACTTCATCTAAACTATTCATAGTTGCGGATAGTGATACGTCTAAAAACGTCTGATCACCAACTGAAATTCTCTTTTCTTCATAACCGATCAAATGGAAGAGCAGTTCTGTCTGCCCCTTTAAATCGACGATCTCAAATTGCCCTTTTTCATTACTTGCAGCAATGGGGGCTCCTCCAGATAGACTGATGTTCACGCCTTGCAGGGGAGCATTATTGACATCATGTACAATCCCTTTAATTGATCGTTGAGAAGTAACACCTGGATTGGCTGGTTTAATATCGCGAGGTTTCAGAATAATCATCTTGCCTCGTATAGTATAAGAAAATGGCTGATCACGAAATATTGTAGCCAATGCTTTGCGAACATCCATGTTTTTGGCCTCCAATGTCACTGGTCTTGCAACTTTTAGATAGGTTTCTTCGTAGAGAAAGTCATAGCCAGACTGTTTACTCAGCTGCTGCATAACAACTTTTAACTGTCCATTCTTGATCTTCATATTTATTTCTTGGGAATAAGCACCTGCATGGACCTGCAGACTAATAAACACCAATAAAAGAATATGTAACTTCATAATCAGGTAACTTTTGGTAAATAATCTTCGGTAGAGTCGACCTTTTACCCCTTCATTGGGAAATAAAAAGTAGCCTATATGAAATAGTATTTTCATATATTTGTTTTATTAAGTTAATGGTATAATTGATTGTTTTTTCGTTCGATTAACCATCTGATCGGTGATGTTCGTAGCATCGCCGATTTTGGTTAATAGTATTTAGGTTTACATAATTAGTTCAAGCTCATAATCCTCCTTCCTTTCATTATTAGTTTGACATCACTTGTGCTTTCAATAGCAACTAAAATTTCTTCTATACTAGATGTCCGGCGTATTTTACCATAAAATTTCTTTGTATTTGGGAGTGATTTATAATCAACATCAATGTCATACCAACGTGACAGTTCCCGCATAACCTGATCAAGTCGGATACCGTTAAAATAGAAATCTCCATCTAACCACGAAATTGACCGGTCGACATCTACCCTATTAACAAAAATGGTATTATTTTCGAATTTCAATTGTTGTCCCGGTACCAATTCGTGCTTTTGTGAAGTCTTTTCAGCCAATGGCTCTACCAGTACTTTTCCTCTCAATAAGGTTGTGCTCTCTGTCTCTTTGCGGTACGCTCGCATATTAAAAGCAGTTCCCAAAACGGTTACTTTTTGCTTTTCTGTCTTGACAGAAAATGGCGACGGCTTACTTCTCAGATATTCTTTATGGGTAACGTCAAAATAGCCCTCACCGTCTAAAGCCACAATACGGTCAAACCTAAAAGCATCCGAAAATGAGATCGAACTCTCTGCATTTAGCTGAACTTTTGTACCATCGGAAAGACAGATCTCATATGTTCTTTTTCTTGGAACGATGAGTTTATATTGGATTGCTCTACTTGATATATTTTGAAATTTCGCTTTATATTCGACCGCTCCTTCTTTAATTTTAGAAACAACAAAAGCATTGTCTTCATAAATCTTACCTAGCGCTACATCGTCTAGTTTTATTTTTTTATTTCCTTCGATATATAAGATTGGTTGATCAACTGTTGTATAATCGGTCGGTTCTAGCGAAAATACCGCA
The DNA here is from genome assembly GCF_003627955.1 of Sphingobacterium puteale. Taxonomy (GTDB): domain Bacteria; phylum Bacteroidota; class Bacteroidia; order Sphingobacteriales; family Sphingobacteriaceae; genus Sphingobacterium; species Sphingobacterium puteale. Next base: position 87,931 of record NZ_RBWS01000014.1, read on the forward strand.
TCTTTTTTTGTCAAATGTCCCTTTGGTATTGTCAAAGTATAGAAGCCTATTGCTCCAACTATTAATAAGATTGCTGCTGCAGCAATCCATTTTAGATAAAGGATTTTTTGCCGGCTGCTATTTTGCTTTTGCAAGACAACGCGTTGATAAATAAATTGAGCATTTTCAATATCTAAAGGTGCAATATCATCATTTGCATTATTCCAAAGATCCTCCATAAGGTCATTTAGCACATTTTCGGTGGTAGGATCTTCCAACACCAGCTTCCATTCGGCAAGCTCGGTTACCGACAGTTGAGATTTCCGGAATTGTGAAAACAGATAATATATTCTTTCCTTTTTTTGCATAAGACCCATTTAGTCTAATTTTTCTATCGCATATATAATAGTAAGTCGAATAGGAAAAGTACGAGGGGTAATAAAAAAATATTTTTTTTACAAAAATTTCATAACAACCAGAACCACAAATAGATCAGGATATTTTTTAAGATAATTGCGTAAAAATTTAAGGGCTAATTTCATATGTTTATGGACGGTTCCTTTGGAAATTCCCAACTTCTCGGCAACTTCTTCATATTTTAGGTCTTGCTGGTGACAAAGCTGATAAACAAGTTGCTGTTGCTTTGGAAGCAATTCTATACCTTTATTCAAACGGTCCTGGGCTTCTTTTAATGAAATTTTCGAAAGCAATGTTTCACTCGATTCAATCCAGGTATAACTGAGTTTCTCTTCAATCTTTAGAAAGTGAATATTTCGTCTGATGAGATCGATCGCCCTGCGTTTGGCAATGGATTTAATATAGTTTTCTATATTATCAACATGGGTAAGTTCTGGTCCTTTTTGCCAAACGATAATCATGACATCTTGCACGATATCCTGTGCCAAATCTTTGGAAGAAACCAGTTGAAAAGCAAACCTGTACAATCTCTGATAGTAACGATCATATAAAACTTTAAATGCACTAGCATCTCCCTGAGCAATGGCAGATAGTAGATCCGCTTCGGTACATTTTAAATCTATTGACATGTTAAGCTGAATTTATAGAAATTGAACTGATAAAGAGATTCTACGTTTATACAACCTGCTTATACTTTTGCTTTTCGCTGATATTTACAATGTTTACAATTGAATGTAATTCGTGACTCTAAATCTCCCATTATATAAGCCCAAATCCGCTACTAAGTTATTAGTATTTTTGTCAATAACGATTAATTAACGGGATAAAGAACATTATTTTTGAGTTCTTACAGGGGAATATTCATTTTTGTAATCTCCCCTAAAAATAGTTACACTTGTTAATGTAGTTTGATAAATTGATGAAAACGGAAAAATAGTACACCGTCAGCCAGTTAAGAAGTGCCTGACTGGCAGTTGATAGTTTGAGGCTGTCGCCCTCTTTGTGGTAACTAGTGCCAGATGAAAAGTGGCCCGCTTGTAGCGACGGCAGAGCTGCCTATCAAAATCTACGGTTTTATTTCTTTGTATATCGGCTGGAATTCGCGATGCCATTTCTCCAGTTTATTATTCTTAAACCTAAATAAATAGAATTCCTCATCAAAAGGAACATTCCGGTAGGAAATAACTTCGATAGTATCCGTAGCGTTTGCTTCCTTTTGCGCAATTGAATAGGATGATCCGAGAATATTAACAACTTGCAATTTAGACATCCCCAATTCAAGCTGCTCCATTTTCGATCTTCTCATTGTGGCAATGCGTGTACCAGAACAAGAAGATAATACCACAGTTAAAAGACTTAAAATGGCTATTAAGTTATTCTTCATCTATCTAATTTAAGAAATAATTTCATTAAATTAGATCAAGGGGCTGCTTAAAATCTAAAGATTATGATGAAGAATATAGTTGTATTAATGGTATTCCAGGTATTTGCCACGACGTTCTGTAGTGCGCAGGTTGACTCTTTCGCTCAGGAAACGGCAAAGGCTTCCTCCAGACAACAAGAGGTAATCAAAAAAGCTGACAATTACACCATTCAGCGACTTATTATCTATAAGGGCAACCAAATTTTGTTGGAAAAAGGACAGAACGGTTGGATGACTCCGGCGCTACGCTCAAACGAAAATCAGTCATTAAAAGAAGGTTTGGACAGTCTGGCAAAAGCTATCGGTCTTACGGTTAAAATAGTAAAACTTTCGGGGGTCTATACCTATAAATTTAAGAACCTGCCGGACCACAAAGAAGTTTCGTATAGAACGCATTACACAGCTAAATATCTTAATGGGGAAATTATTCAACCTAAACAGCCTGATAGAGAATATAAGTGGTTTGCCATAAAAGATGTTGTTAACAACATTCGTAATGAAGCGCTAAAGAAAGAAACCGCACAAATTTTAATGTACCCAAACACACTTTGGGGAGGTTCATTTTTACATACTTTCAAAGATGGGGAATTTGAAAGCGTGGTCATGACAGAAGACTTTTATCCATTAAGTGATCAATAAAAATGAATATTTTATGAAGTATTTTCATATTATCTCATTTTTGATATTTTTCGTTCTAATGGGATGCCAAGCTAAGAGGCAAACTCCGGATGATGTCATTAATCGCTATTATCGGAATGGAAAGTTCAACGGCAGCATATTGATCGCTCATAAGAATCAAATCGTTATTGATACCGCTTTCGGATACCGAGATTTTAATACTAAAGCAGCTCTAACAAAAGAAACCCCGTTATATATTGCTTCATTAAGCAAAGCCTTTACTGCTGTTGCCATTTCCCTTATTGTAGAAAAAGGCCTTCTTTCGTTCGATGATAAAATAGAAAAGCTCATTGATAATCTTCCCGCTTATTTTCATGGCATTACCATAAAGCAATTGCTAAATCATACATCGGGGATAAGAGATTACGAAAATCTGCTCATCAAGGAAGGACTGACAAACAGCGATGTAATCCATTGGCTTCATAGTCAGGATGGTTTAGCATTTGAACCCGGAACAAAATTTCAATACAGTAATTCCAGCTACATCATTCTGGCATTAATTATTGAAAATATTTCTAAAATGTCCTATGGACAATTTTTGACAACCAATATATTCAAACCTCTACAAATGTCTCACACAACTGTTTATGAGGAAAATGCCAGTATTCCCGATAGGGCTATCGGGTATAACAGAAATAAAATAGTGGATGACTATTCCATCCTGACAACAGGAGACGGCGGCATTTTTTCTACGGCAAATGACCTGTATAAATTAGACAAAGCATTAAGGGCTGGTCAATTATTATCAAAAAAAAGTACGGAGCTACTCTATCAAACACCTATTTTGAAAAATGGCAGCAATTCTAAATATGGCTTAGGTTGGTTTATTGAAAAATCAAGTGGGGTGATGATTGCCCAACATACAGGCGGGCTGGCGGGTTTCAGAAGTCTATTTTGGAGAGATTTAAAAAACAATAACACCATAATTGCCCTTACAAACCAAGGTGATGCCTTCCCGATAGTTGATTTTCTGAATGATATAAAAAATACATTGAAATAGATATATAATTATCCGTCGGTACACCAAATGGCTGAGGCATTTACGACATTAGAAACATTATGAAGAAGTATGTATTGTTGGTATGTATTTTAATTCACCAAATTAGTTTTAGTCAGATTAAAACATTTAATGGTGCTCAATTAACAGTGGTTGATTTTGAGAAAAAAATAAAAATTGCGATGGATTCGTTACAGGTTCAGGGCATGTCCATTGCTATTATCAATAACGGAAAAGTTGTATTTAATAAAGGATTTGGAATAACAAATATCGCTTCTAAGAAAAGGGTTACCCGATCGACCTTTTTTGAAGCAGCATCTTTATCAAAACCTGTTTTTGCCTTCTTCATACTTAAATTGGCTAAACAAGGCAAACTAGACATTGACAAACCTTTATTTGAATATTTGGCAGCTGATAATATCGAAGACGAGCGTTACAAAAAAATTACAACGAGAATGGTTTTAAGTCATACAACCGGCTTGCCCAACTGGAGCGAAACCAACGAAAAAATGCAATTACAATTTGACCCCGGAACTCAATTCTCCTATTCAGGCGAAGCATATGTTTATCTTGCCAGAGTGATTGCAAAACTCAGCAATAATAGGTTCAGAAACCTGGATGCTGTTTTCCAAGATATAGTCGCAAGAGAACTAAAGTTGAAAAACTTTCATTTTATACTCACACCAAAGGCTGAACAAAATCTGGCGGATGGTTATCAAAAAATGCAGTATGTAAAAGACGAAAGAGACAGAAGTTATTTTGATCCTGCAGGTGGTTTATTTGCAAATACTACAAATTATTCAAAATTCTTGATCTATTTAATGAACCGTAAATTTGATTTTAAGGAAATGTTTGAACCTGTAATTTCTATGGACAAAAACAATCCGGTAAGGAAATACTTCGGAGTTGACGCATGGACTTTGGGCATGGCTGTTGTGAGATTAAATGATACAGTAAATTATTGGCACGGAGGAAATAATCTGGGGTACACTTCTTCATTTATGATTGATCCTGACAAGAAGTTTGGCTATGTGTATTTTACAAATGAAGATCAATGCAACGAAATGAAAAAAATTGTAGAAAATATATTATGGAAATAGCGAATTGCCAAATAATATCGTTCCGGCAACTATCCGAGGAATATTGGCCAATCGTAGGGGATACTTGTGATTGCTCTCATTTGCCAAATGAACAGTAACTTTTCCCTAATAGGAATGCGTTGCATGTGTTTTTTTAGGAAAACGATAGCGTCATAACATGCTGTTTCCCCTGAGCCTACATTTCGCAGTTTGAGTTTACTACATTTAACTGCACATTAAGTTAAGAGAATCTAATAACTTAACAGACTTATGTCAAGAGAAAGAAAAGTTTATACCAAAGAGTTCAAATTGATGAGTGTTGAACTGAGTAACATGTGAAGCGAGCTTAGTATCTTTAATTTCTTAATCTGGCAACACTTCCTGTAAGATGATTCTATTAAATTTTTCTGGTTCTACAAATGCTGCATAATGCCCTGAGTTTTCAAACCAGATGAATTGTTTTTGAGGCGCTTTTAATTTCCTGAAAAATTTATATGCAAGTGTGGAGGGGGCATTATAGTCACACCGACCGGCGATAAAGTAAACGGGAACTTTTACTGCCGGAACCGTTTTAAATAAATCTATCTGCATTACTTCATCCCAAATTGCATTCATTGTAAAGGCTTGCCCCTTGGCTATCAGGCTATCTTGATAATATTGCTCGGCAAAGGAATCCATATTTTCATAGAGCTTACCAACATTGCTGCCTTCGCAAAAATCACCATGAAAGTGTCTGAGCCATTTTCTTGATAAATACAGGTCTGATAATTCATTTTTGGAGCGAGACGGATAGTGCTTACGGAGCTTTTGCAATTGAGCCATTGCTACACTATCTTTTTTCAATGTGGCCTGTTGAATTGAATAGCCTAGCGAAACCTTTTCATTCAAATACATATTGGTGACCTGTCCCACACCAATATAAGCCTGAAATAGCGATGGATATTTTTGAATCAGATGCATGCCCATAATAGAACCAAAAGAATAACCAACCAAATATATTTTATCTTTCTTAAAACGCTCTTTAAGGATCAGTATTAAACTTAGCGCATCATCTTCAAGTTGTTTAATGGTTATGCTTCCGGGCGGTAGTGTATCGTTGTAAGATAAGCCTGTTCCCCTTTGGTCGTAAGTAACCACCGTGAAGCGCTGTTCCAATTCCTTATTGTGTGTTTGCCAAAAATAAAAATCGGAAAAGCCGGGACCACCATGCAATATTAGCAAAACAGGATTTAATGAATTACTACTTTTAATAAATACGCCGTGTCTGACACCATTTAATTCGATACGATTGTACTCCTTGATAGAATTAATCTGGGCTGTACAAAACTGCCAGCTGATTGGGATCATTATCAAAACTATAAGGAATTTTTCTTTCATCTTATTCATCTAAAGTGCAAATAGAAACATACACAAATCTTTATTAAATACTTACCGTTTTACCAGATTTTGATTAAATAGCCATTCCGCTTCCACCAACTACTTTTATGCCGTCGGGAAACTCTTTCCAAAAACGTATATATCTATATTTAGCTTCAAAAGGCTTATTATTATAGTCTCCTTTTAAATCCATCTGCAAAACAATAACAGCCAAATCCGCTATAATATTCAGTTCTTCTACTTTGGAAATGATTTCCTCGACTTTTAAATTTCCCTCGCGATAAGTTTGCAAATCTATTTCCTTCGTTATTGTCTGACCACTGGGAACTACAAAAAGTAAATCAGTATGCAATAGGTTGTCGAGTATTTCCGTATCATTATTTTTGATGGCTCCGTAAAGTGTGTTCTCGAGATTTAAAATTTCATCCTTTGTTATCATTTCTTATTCATTGTTAATATTCATTAAAATTCTGCTTGAGTTGATTGCCTGTCGTAGGTGTTGTATAAATTTTCTGGAATTTCTGCGAGTGTCGATTCATGTACTTTATCGCCAAGTGTATAAAACTCCTGAAAACTCATAATAAGAGGTTTCCACTTATCGGGATCAACCCGATTTGGATGATTATCCATAGTAATTGATTTATCCAAAAATACCGTGTTTATCTTTAGTTCAAATGTGATAATCTTCCCTTGCTGTAATGGTTGATCCTCTGCCATTTTATGAATGGCCATGACAACAGCTTCCATTTGTACAGGGCACTCGTTAACCCGGGTGGCGTTGATGGTTTCGGCCGGGGTTCCTGTCAATCCGGCTATTTCAAATTTATTTTTTTCGAAACGATACCCCTTTAATATTTTAGACTGAGGAACAGGATTAGACCCCGTTGTTCTGGCCAATAGGTTCACGGCCTTTGCTTCGTCTACCGATGGCAGGTTTAAGACAGCCTCTTTGGTTTCCAAAAGGTTTTGTGCAGTTTGAGATGAAGCCCCAAGCCCAATGATGCACCTCCAACCCAACCAGAAAATCGAAGATATAGGCGCAAGATTAGCCGTATCATCGGGATTTTTAGTACTGATAAGTACTACTGGTGTGCCGAAGTATAAAATGGAGGGATAACTTTTAATATGCATGTATTGTACCTTTTAAGATTTTTACTGAGCTTTTTTGTTCTTTTTAAAATTAACGATATCCGACATTCATTAAAATCCGTTTCTTGCGTAATCCAATTATTTCAAGTCAATTACGGAATATGCTTTAAAATCCTTGCCCTTACTCCTCGACAGCCTGATAAATATCTCTTTCCATCGAAATGCCATTTTGTTCTAAAAACGCGGGCATATTAATACCTGCATTTTGCATCTCCTCCCGTATGACCAATCTGGCATCATCCATGTACTGCCGATCTGACCAGATGGCAACCGTAATGACTCGAAGATTTCCACTATCGCTTTTCTGTTGAAAGATTTCATACTTTACAAAGCCGGGCTGCTGCCTTAGTGTATTCCTGATGAAAAGTGATTTTTCGGAATACGCCGCGATAGCTTTTTGGGGAATGCTAATTTTATCAATGACGGCCACCTGTTCTGTAACAGTGTGCTCTTCTCTGTTATTCTGTTCCATTTTGAATTGATTTTTATGTTGACCAAAAGTTTTCATCGCCATAAGGATAGACACAATAAGAATGATGGTTTTTAATGTTTTTTTCATAGGACTTGTATTTATTGTTTCCAGTTCAGGTTACCGCTTTTGTCAAACATTTCGATAGACGGGTTGCCTAGACTATCAACCTTTAGAATAATCCGCGGTATTTCGTTGTTATCCTTCATCACCAAAGCCGCATTTCCATTTTCAGTAAGCAGGTTGATCCGGTTGATGTTATGGCCGGGTTTACCGGACAGGTCTTTATCGTTAATCAATAGACCGGCCCTGAAATAGTTGTCGTGTTTATTGTCCTGCGCCAGTATACCGATGGCATCGGCATTCTGATAGTCAAATGCGAGCGCGTTCAGGTTGGTCTCCTTGTTATCGGTTATGGCAAGACCTCCTCTTTCGTCGCCGTTCTTGTCATAAAATATAAGACCTGCCGGTGCGTAAGCTCGTTTATAGGTTTTTCCAGCAACGATGGGTTGTGGAATATGGTCCGTGTTTGCAATAACGATTCGATTTTTTCCCGAAGCATCATTAATATTTATTCTTTCCGCATTAATGTTTTGCTTGTTGTCTAAGTATAAGTAGACGATACTCGCCATAAAAATGATATTGGAGAGTATAAGGGCGGATAATAATCTTTTTAGCGATTTGGAAATTGTTTGCATAATTTAGTATCTTTTTAGTTCGTTTTCTGTTTATTCTAGCGTTTTTTTGTACTGATCACAATCCTGTTCCAAGCATTTATGGTAACAACTGCCATGATGATTTGTACAATTTGGTTTCCATCAAAAAGTTGTTCGGCCTGTCTGTACGTTTCATCGCTTAACCCATCTTGGCTGATTAAGGTCATCTCCTCGGTTATGGCTAAAATTGCTTTCTCTTCTTCGGTAAATAATCCGGTTTCTTTCCAGGCGTTGAGCAGAAAAATTCGCTGTGCGGTTTCGCCATGCTTTAATGCATCTGAAGTGTGCATATTGATACAAAAAGCACAACCATTGATTTGTGATGCGCGAATTTTAATCAGATAGAAATGCGTTTTAGAAAGCCCCGAATGTTGCAGGTAATTTTCCAGAGCGAACATTGCTTTGAATGCATCCGGCTCCAGCTGTTGTATGTCTATTCTGTTTTCCATATTTATTGGTCTTGTGTATGATTATTTAGCTTTTAAAAGCACCATCTTTATTGCCAAAATAGTCAATATACTGGCCATGAACCACTTTTGTACTTTTACCCAAAGTGGATTTTTTGTAAGGAAAGAAGCCATTTTTGCGGCGGTCATTACAATAATAAAATTAATAGTGAAGCTAATGATAATCTGTGTAATACCCAATATCATGCTCTGACCAAATATGGAACCATATTCGGCCTTGATAAATTGAGGGAAAAACGACAGGTAAAATACAGCCATTTTGGGATTCAACGCATTGGTAAAAAAGCCCATCAGGAACAGTTTTCGAGGCCTATCTTTGGGAACATGTCCATTCACTTCGAAAAATGTCTTGTCATTGGGTTTAATGGCCTGATATGCTAGGTACAACAAGTAAATAGCGCCCGAAATTTTCAGTATCCCGTATGCAAAGGGAACAGCCAATAATATAGCCGTCAACCCAAATCCTGCCAGGACGATATGAAATAGAAAACCATTTATAACACCTAACAGGGAAACAAGCCCGGCTGTTTTGCCTTGCGTGATACTTCGGGAAATAAGATAAATCATATTTGGACCCGGACTGATAACCATCAGGAGGGCTGCTAAAGCAAACCACAAAAGTTCATGAATAGGAATCATCGTTGATTAAATTTAAGCTATGATTTTTTGGATATCAAATTGTCAAGTGAATATTTTCCGCTGCCCTGGATGAATAGTGCCAGGCATAAGCCAATCATCAGCAAATGATATTCGAATCCCTCGCCCTCCTTGTCACCAAACCAGTTCATAAAAAAGCCATGCTCAAGATGGCCTGCCAATAAAATTATCCCAGTAAAAAGACCTGCCATTGCGATCGCCCAAAAGCGTGAGGCAAAGCCTATTATAATAAAAACCGGCGCAAAGAACTCAATTAAAATCACTAATAGCCCCACCAGCCATGGCTGTCCCATCTGTTGCAAATTTTCCAAAGTTTGGATAAACCCAAAGCCACCAAACCAGCCCAGCATGGCCTGCGCTCCGTGTGGAAACATAACGATACCTATTGTCAGACGAATAATCAGACCTGTATAATCATTGTGTGTACTAAAAAATTTCTGTTTCATCATTTTATTCTTTTTTATTCTAGTTCATATCATGTTTGCATTCAATTATTGAGGTTAATGCAGAAAATTGCTATTGTTTCCCTAATAGTTCAAATAAACTCGAAAATCCCAGCGTCCCATGCCCGTCAGCTATGCTACGGTCCATAAGTTTCTTGATTTCTTGCATACGCAGAGATTATTGTCTAACAGGCAAATCACAATCGTGTTGCTGGCAGCAACTGCTCCAACAAGGGTTTCTGCAGTTTTAGCTCCTACTCGGATCAACGGTTTACATTTGTCAATATTGCGATTCCGATCCAAGTACCGTTACGCTCTTCCTTTTGTTGTGAGGTGTTTCTGTTTTGTTGTTAACGATAGTCATCTTTAATTGTATTTTAAAAGTTCTTTTAGAATACTCTTCGTACAAAAAGTCCAAAGTTGCTGTAGTGTTTAGAATCTGGCCCGTATTGGTCAAAATTTATACCCAAACCGTATTGTACACTTTTATTGTCCACTCCTAATCTTGCATATTGCACACTCTTTAAGTGCCCATTCCAATGCATTGAAGTAATATATTGAAGCTGCAAACGCGCATAAAGATTGAAATCCTGATTTTTGCTACCTTGATATTCCACAAAACCAAACAGCTCAAAACTGGGTTTAGACCAAACATCCATTCTCGTAAAAATGAGATACGATATATCATTTTTTTTATTGAAATACCAAACAAAAGCCGAAGGCACAAACCGATTTCCCGGTGCATAAATAGAACCCAAACCGGTTGACCAGCGTTTATTTATTTCGTATGTAAGATAGGATTGGCTCATCACTTCAATCCCACGTTTTTTGTGGTAAGGAAGCAAAATAGAAGACGTATTAAAAAATCCAAACGGCTTTTCCGCAATGATTTTAGCGGAAAACATATGCTGATAATAGTAACTCGAATGCCCTACAGTGATTTCTACAGGTATTTGCGCCCCGCTATGCAAATACCACATGCTGAAAAACAAGCAGGCCAACAAGTGTTTTATTATCGTGGTTTCTTTCATCGTTTCTTTTTGATCTCCTTGTGTTTGTCTAGCCGTGCCGGAAAATGATTACAGTCAGCCACTGTTTAATTTATTGACAAGTTAGAAGCTGAAAACGTGACAACTTATTTAGGGTAATTTTCTTACTTAACGAAAGAAACACTGATATGCTACGGGGCATTTTCGACAGCGTTTTTGATCCCGATAGAACATGATAGCTAAACTTTGTTGTACATTTTTTCACACCATACAAAGATATGAAGGAACCTGGCCGTCAACACAGTAAGTATCACGGTAAAAAACGTAGTTTTTTCTGTTTTTGATGTAGAACCCGCGATTACTTTGGATTTTCAACCGTATTTTTGAATTCGGTGGGGAGCTGACCTTCATAGCTTCTGAATGCTCGGGAAAAATGAGAAGAGTCTGTGTAGCCAAGTTGAAACGACACCTCCTTGACAGACATATTCCAAAAGCTCAACAGGTACTTTGCTTCCTGCATGATATGAAACTCAATCCATTTTTTTGCCGAAAGCCCGGTGTATTCAACTAAAATTTCGCTCAGGTATTTTGGTGATATATGCAACTGTTCCGCATAAAAAGCAACATCTTTATACTGCGAGAAATTTTTTGAAACCAATTCCCTAAACTTTACAACGGTATGTTCTTTACCGTTGAGTTCCTTTTTATTGCCCCGATAAAGGTTCCAGAAATATTTCTGTGAAATAATCAGGATTGAATATAGTATTCCCGATACTGCTTCGGGCCTATCAGCAATTGCCCGAAGCGTGCTGAAAAGCTGTTGCATTTCCTCAAATTGCCTTTCGGAAAGTTGGATTACACTCTTTTCATCGGGGCAAAAAAACTCAAGGGAATAGAAAAATGACCTGCTAAAATTATTTACAAAAATATCATCATAAAAAAATAGCGTGTCATTTGGGGGGAAGCTGGTATTGAGCCATTGACAAGTCATTCCGGGGCCAATCGTTAACAGGCTTCCACATGTTAAATCATAATCAGTAGTGCCTATCCTGATGCGAGCCCCTTCACCGTAGTAGAGACCGATAGTATAAAAATAGTTTTTAAAGGGACGGGTGATTTGCAATTCTTCCAAGCACGTTTTTGATGCCAAATAATAAGGCGCCGTATAGCCTTCATTTTTTTGAAACCTTAAATATCTGAGCAGATCAAAGTTATCTGAATGTTTGTGCTTCATAAGGAAGATGTATAAAAATTAGTATAGTCCCGGGAATGCTGCTCCGTCCAAATTGAAAATTGACAATTATGAAATGTAAGGTTAATTTTCATATCAGACTTCGTATATCAGGAAATACTAAAATACAGAATTATTATTACTTAAAAACGCATGGTTATTTATATATCGTTGTATATAAATAACCATACTAAGTAAGGCGGAGATACTACCTAACAGGCCGCCTCACCAAATTTAGACTACATCAAATTAGAAATGAAAGAGCTGATGAGAAAATTCGTAAAGGTTTTTTATCCGCCTAATCTCGATTTAGGCAAAAGATTAGTTATATCCAGTATATTTCTAACTAATAACCTATATGGGGAAAATGTCGACGTGCTAACTGCCACTCTTTCTCCCACTGATCATTCCATCCAAATGCAAGAATGGCTTGACTCTTCAAATCAGCTTTCGCGGCACCGCTCCAAAAATGAATAAACTCACCAAAGGTTAAATCACGAAGATACTTGCCGTTGGAATCTTGTTCAAAATGATCTGCCAGCAACTTAAAATAACGTGTCAATACCGCTGTTTTACCATAATTAAAGTAAATCGGACCAAACCAGTTCTTCATCCAAGATGTTCCCTTAGCTGGAAAATCATCTATCTTCTTTAAATCATTGGTGTAAATACGAGCGGCGTCTTCGTGCATGCCCAAGTTTAGGTAGATATCATAATTTATGATCTCTGCAATCTTACTATCGCTCCACCATTTGCGGGACGGCGAACCGCTTTTTCCATGTGAGACAAATTCAATAAGGTGAATAATCTCATGGCAAATGATATCAATATTCCAACCTTCTGGTTTTTCCCAAGCATCCTGTCCGGACGATCCGATGTCAATCCCATTTCTAAAACCATGGTCTTCATTATCATAAAAAAACGGATGTCCGCCTCCATATTTATCTTTATGAAAAATCGCATAAAGGTGTTTGTCTGGAGATTTTCCATGAAGATCTCCATAGGTCTTTAAAACATAACTCCACACATTTTTAGTAAATGGAGCGATCCATTTGATTCGTCGGGGCATATCCTTATCATAATAGATTGCCAAAGCGTCATCATAATATACACGGTCGATCAACTGTCGATGTTCCAGCCAAAATTCTTGTATAGTCTCGGGAGGAACGATAGATTTGTGCTGAGAACTTGTATCTATTCCTAGGCCTTGACTGTAGCTCCTATTTACAGAAAAGCCTATTAAAAATATTATTATCCAGGTTTTTTGTCGCATTTTCATTGTCTCGATATATCCAATTATTAAAATAGATTTAGGTTTGCCAAATGAGTAAATGGCTGATTATTAAAATTTTTCAAAACTGTTATTCTAAATTGCCTTGCTTCGTATGATTTACTAAAAAACTGTCGTTGTACTGTACTGTTATTACTCCATGGCATTTCTCCAACAACGGTCCATGCAGTATTATTAGAATTCCTTATCTCGACTTTCAGTACTTCAGGCCTCCCTGAGTTAGAGCCTGATCTTCCAACAATACTGATACCATGAATCACTTTTGTTTCTCCGAGGTCAATTTCCAAATAGTGTGGTGCCGGAGCAATTCCGCCATTCCATTGGGTATGCCAAAAAGTGTTAAAATCGTCATCAAGAGCATGTATAGCCATTCCGTTACCATTTCCCTCCCCAGTTTTTTCTTCAGAAGACATTTGAGAAACAGTCCATTTTGAACGATCGAAATCTGTAAAGTCAGCTAGATTCAAACTTGAGGTAATTAGATAATATGCTGTTGCTAAATTTTGATTAATTTGGGCATTCCCCTCAATCTTACGGATAGAAACAGGCAATAGATACGTCTTAAATAGTTCCATGCCTTTTGTTGGATTTATCTGAATCGATAACGGCATAGTGGAAAGGCTATTTTTGTCAATTGATGATGTGAAAGCTGACAAACTAAAACAACTTTCGGGAAGTATATCATAATTTGTTCCATTAATTTTATTATAGGCCCCGACAGAGTCTTTATTTACTTCGAAATCTACTTTGACATTATCTGACGGATAGTCTATTCCACCTCCAAAGCTCGCTCCATAAGTCAATCTATAGGTAGAATCCTTGTAAAGAATGATTTCGTTGTTGATCCTTGTCGCCGCAGACATATAAACCAAATTGTAGTTATTAATTTCTTCCTGTTTTGGAATATCGATTTTTTCACAGGATAGGCAGGTGAAAAGAGCAATTAAAAAGCTCAATATAGTTATTATCTTCATATTAAATAGTATTTACCATCCCGGATTTTGAACTAATAAAAGCCCCCGATCCATTTCGTATTGTGCTAAAGGAAACCAATAATATGCTTGACGCCAAGCATAATTTGCAATGACAGTTCGACGAAAGAATTCATTATTATCCCCATCGACATTCATACCATGTTGATCGCCCATAATAGTATCAACAATTTTCCACCTGCGCACGTCAAACCAGCGGTGGCTTTCAAACGCAAGTTCTATTCTACGTTCACGACGAATTTGTTGAATAAGTGCTGCGCCGGTCGGTACCGGCAGATCTTTAGATCCATATTCAGGTATTCCGGCTCGTCTACGGATAAGATTTAAATAATGTAATGCTTCGGTATCATTTCCCCCATATTCGGCTAGTGCTTCGGCATAATTTAAGTATACTTCTCCCAACCGCATCAGAACAAACGGTCTACTTGCACTGGTACCTGTCAGACGGTTCGTTTCTGGAGAAACTCCTTTTATTACCAGATAACCTGTATGCGAGTAATCCTCTCCACCATTCTTCTTACCGTCTCTTCCTGAATAATTCAACTCAACACCAATGGGATCTTTTGTTATATTTCCACCCTTATAGGTTGTCCCATGAAAAAGAATAGATGCATAAAACCGTGGTTCTCTATCTACGTACATATTATATATACCATTCGTTGTGCCTCCCTCTGAATAAAGGGCCGATTCTTGAATGGATTTGCCATCCTTCATAAAATAATCATCAACCATTTCCTGAAGTGGTGCCACACCATTCCATCCACCTGCAGATCGCAGTGAGCAATTATAATCCCAATTCCACAGATCATTACCCTTCCGACCGAATATCATTTCCGAATTCCATGGGGTTAAAAGAACTCCCCTATAGGATTTAATAGGATCTTTAGTTTCGTCCTGATAAAGCTGATAGCTATTTAAAGCGATAACCTCTTTCGCTGCGTCAGCTGCACGTTTCCATTTCTCTTTATCATAAACCTGAGAAATAAGCTGCTTTCCATCTTTGTTTCTAAAAGAAGCTTGTGCTGTGTTGCCATTATATAAAGGACTAGCAGCATATAACAGCAGACGAGCTCTAAACGCTAATGCAGCTCCTTTTGTTGCACGACCAAAATCTCGCTCGTGGCTATTGACTACTGGCAATACTTTCGCCGCTTCCGCAAACTCCGACGCAATGTATTCAACACATTCATCGAAGCTTGACCGTTCACGCTGCAAATCTCCACCTGTAGCGTCTGCGGGAATTTCAGTATCTCCAAGTAAAACACATGGCCCGTATTGTCTTATAATCATAAAATAATACAGAGCACGTAGAAAACGAGCTTCAGCCTTATATTGGTCGATCAGGCCTTGTCCATCTATATTAAGAATTTCGGCATTCCCATCTATATGGTTCATAAAATAGGTCGCAGACCGAATACCGTTGTAGTAATTTTGCCACTTATAAAAAGGGCTGCTTCCCGGTGTCCAATTACCAATGTTCAACTGATAGACAGTCCATTTGGCCCAGGCCACATGTATTTCATCTACATTGCCAACCCACGGATTCCCGTTCCACTGATCACTTTCGTCCGGAACAAAGCTGTAGATATTGGCGAGATATTCTTCTGAAGGTCTCTTTTTCTGAAACACCTCTTCAATCGTTTGCCTATCGTCTGGTACCTGATCCAGAAATGAATTGCAAGCCTGTGTGGCAAGCAGAAAAATGATTAAAAAAGTAAGTTTAAATATTGCTTTCATTTCGATTAGTATTAAAAACGGCAGTCTATTCCAATATTATATGTTTTCATCAAGGGATACATCGCGCCTTTTCCATCGCCTAATTCAACGTCCCATAATTTAAAATCACTGAAGGTGGCCAAATTGTAGCCTATTCCATAAATTCTAAAATTGCTTAATCCGAGTTTCTTCATCCAAGCCTTATCTTTGCAGGTATAGCTTACTTCCACATTCTGCAATCGAATAAATGCGCCGTTTTCTATCCACCAATTACTGTTCTCATAATTACTATTGCTTGTTGAGGGGTAAGTAAGCCGTGGATAGGTAGGATTAGACGGGTTGTTAGCTGGTGTCCAACGATCTTCTATATTACTAAAGAGGTTTCCACGCGTTCCTTCCTTCTGAAATGGCTGCATTCCTTCTCCATTAGTTGAAATATCAACATTGCTGATACCTTTAAACCAGGCTCCAAAAGACCAGTTTTTATACGTAACAGATGGGCCGAATCCATAGACAATCTCCGGAATAGAACCAAATCCAATCGGAGCTTCATCATAAGAATCAATCCGGCCATCTCCATTCAAATCCTTGTACTTAATATCTCCCGGCTGGATATCTCCTGTTTGCATTGGGCTGTTGGCGATTTCCTCGGCAGATTGGAAAAGTCCTAAAGCAATTTTTCCAAATCGTTGGCCTAATTTTCTTCCTATACGTTGTTGCCATTGGTAAGGCCATAATGCATTTGAATCTTCTTTAATCGTAGCGCGGTTCCAAACCATATTTCCTCGGAACTGAACACGCAAATCGGAACCGATTGCTTTTGAAAACTCCACAGTTCCGTCAATGCCATGATTGAAAACTGCACCTAAATTTCCATAAGGGCGATTTAGGATACCGGTATAATTTGGCAAATCTCCACGTTGTAAAAATATCCCCTCCCTATTTTCTATAAAATAATCTGTCGTCAGAGAAAGGTCTCCTGAGAGTGCCTTTAACTCCAGCCCAAAATTTGCTTTCTTCGCTTCTTCCCAGGATAAGTCGATCGGGTAATCCCCAATGTCTAAACCAGCATATCCATTATTTGTGGATTGTCCGAAATCATATCCCGTCGTACTCATAACTGTCGATAAATAACCGAAGCGGCGCCCGCCGATATTACTATTACCTACAATACCATAGGAAGCTCTAAGCTTTAACAACTGAATGTATTTTTTTCCTTTTTGAAAAAATGGTTCATTAGAAACAACCCAACCAAGTCCATAGGATGGAAAGAGCCCAAAACGACTACCTTGCTTAAAATTTTCGGCACCATTATACCCTAAATTGAATTCTGCAAGATACCGGTCTGAATATGCATATGTAAAACGTGATACAATCCCCTGTATGCGAAAAGGAATTGAAGATATAAAGTCTCCCGCAAATGCATCAACATAATCGCGTTGGTTATACAGTAACATACCAGTCATCGCATGCTGTCCAAAATTATTTTGATAGTTTACGCCAGATTCAATATAAAACTGTCTGCTGCCACCATTCGTTCGTCCATATCCTAAATAGCTAGAACCAATACGCGTCTGCTCGAATACCAACTTATCCTGATCGTCCCGATGAGTGGCAAAATACGTATCCACAGTTTTTGTTCTAGAGATCTGATGGGCATTATTATTATCAAACGAGAACATTCCATATGCACTTAACCCTTTCATCATAAAATCAAGAGGTTGGGTAACCTTAATATTGGACCACAACTGACTATTGATATTATTTACGTATCCGCTTTGGGTAAGCAGTTCGTACGGGTTTCGGACTTCGCCCCTAGGCATTGCAATATATCCATTTGAATAACGCACGGGAATCACGGTTGGAGGCATAACAAATGCCGCATCCCATATACTACCGGAACTCGCCCCCGGATAATTTCCATTTGTTACATACCCCATTGCTCCAAAGTCGACTTTGGTATTTTTAAAAAGAGTCAAGCTTAAATTACTCGTAAAATTAAATCTTGTAAACTTGATTTTAGAGTTATACTGAGCTAGCTCATCAGTCTTATACAGTCCCATCTCATCGAAATAGCCTACAGACAGATAATACTTCGCACGTTCTGTACCTCCGTTCATGTTCAGATTTGCCCTTCTATTTTGACCAAAGTCATTAAACATTTCATTAAACCAATCAACATTTGGATTAAGATCTGGATCAATCCCTTTGGCAGTATTCTGAATTTTCTCTTCGCTATATAAAGGCGACCTCCCTGGGTATGAATTGGCATATGCCTCATTCGCCATTTGTAGATAGGTAACTCCGTCAGCAAATTTGGGAACCTTAGTAAACTGCGTCAAACCTTGATTATATTGTATATTAACTTTTGGAGATCCTGCTTGACCCTTTTTAGTTTCAATAAGTATTACGCCATTAGCGCCGCGCATACCATATACAGCTGTAGCTGATGCATCCTTTAAAATTGTAAAATTGGCAATATCTTCAGGATCAATATTGTTGAAAGAACGCTCTACACCATCCACCAGAATTAAAGGGCTGCTATTCGTAAATGTAGATATTCCCCTGATATAGATATTTGACGCGTCGTATCCGGGTTCGCCACTTCGTTGCACACCAATAACTCCTGCGACTCGACCAGCGATTACACTAGAAAGGCTACCTACGGGCTGCTTTAAATCACTTGGTGTTATTGAAGATTGTGCCCCGATAGAGGTTATCTTCTTTTGCGTTCCATAACCGACTACAACAACTTCATCCAAAGTAGACGAGTCGGTTACCAAAGAAACGTTTATAACGGCTGAATTGACAATCGGAACTTCCTGAATACGATAACCGACAGAAGTGAAGATCAAAGTACCAGTCATTTGCTCCAGCGCTAGGAAATACTCACCGTTTTTGTTCGTACTAGTCTGCAGCTTTGAATTCTTGAATCGTACAGAAACACCTTCTAATGGCACATCATTGGAATTTGTGACACGTCCCCTAACAATCACCTCTTCGATAGATAAATTTGTAATCATTTTCTTTTTGGTTTTGAAGAGCGTAATTAATTGTGACTTGATACTATATCCAATAGTTGTGTTGGAAAAAATTGATTGTAAAGCCTTTTCAATTTTTGTGTTTTGAAAATTCACATCTTTTAAAGGAAAATTTTTGAGATCTTCGGGATTATAGATAAAACTATAATCGGTCTGTTGTTGAATTTCCTTGAGAATCTGATTAATGGTAGCCTTTTCTTTTTTGAAAGATATTGTCTGTGCTATCGTCGTTGCCCAAATCTGGCTTGTAGCAAAAACCAAAAGGAGAACTGTCATCACTTTTTTTAGGAGTGTGCTCATAAATTTTTTTTGTTTTTACAGCGATATTATTATTAATAATATTCGCCAATAATAGGTTAAAAAATCGTAGTTTTTATAAATTGGAAAGTAGGCCGGTTCTCGAAAAATGCCTTCCAGCTGTACTTTTTGCGATTAGGTATAGTTTAGGTCTTATAGAATATTTCTTATAGTCCTCCTTTCTTAAAAATTTAGTTAATGAATGATCAGTCTATTCGATTTCAACTGAAATTTATGCGACGTAATCTTCTCCAAAGATTCCAATACAGATTCAATTGGAACATTTCGATTGATTGTCGCCGTTATTGGTTCGTTGGCCAGACGTCCTATATTACTGTTGATCTCAAAACCATACCAATTTGATAGTTCTTCAATCGCACTCTCTAAGGCTGTATTATTGAACACAAAATAGCCTTTCATCCAAGCTTTTACCCGTTCGGAATCAAATTTTCTAATAGTAATATGCTTATTGCTATTTTCAACAAAACTTTCCTGTCCCGGGTTCAGTTCAATTCGACGATTATTAGTTGTAAGCTCAATTTTTCCTTCGATTAAGGAGGTTGTGATATACGGGCGGCCGGAGTAAGCCTGTACATTAAAAGAAGTACCTAACACCCTAATCCTTTGTTCCCCGCTCAATACAACAAACGGTTTAAACCCAGCTCTAGCAGAAGGCACAACCTCGAAAAATAGTTCTCCTGTAGCATTGACCACACGTTCGTTTTCCACGAATTTTGAGGGGAAACTCAAGGAGGACTGAGCATTTAGCCAGATCTTTGACCCATCAGGCAATGTACATTTATAACTATCTTTAGCAGAAGTGACAATAGAAACGACAAATGGCTTTTCGTGGTTATCACTTGCTGCGTTTCTGTAAGAAATTTCTCCATCGGCCTTCTTTGTCAATATGATTCCACCACTTGCGATTTCAGCCCCCGGATGGAGGCTATCCAAAGATATGACGCTTGATTTACCAAATAATACCCTGCTTTCATCTTTCAATTTAGGCTTTTGAATAAGCTCTACAGCTTCCTTGGATATCTCGCTGTTATTAGTCATGAGGAAAAAAATGGGTACAATAATAGAGCAACATGCCACCGCCCACCAAACCATTTTATGTATCGGAAAAATTTTCTTAGTCTTTTTAGGCAAATTAAGAACGTAATAATCCACATTAGATAGGATTTGTTCATACTCATCCCTCGAAAGTTCATTAGTATTCTCTTGAAGAAGCGCTTCGTCCAGAACTTGTGCTACTATCTCCGTTTCATTAACATCATCACTAGCGGCAATTAAACGCTCAAACTCATCCAAAGTAATTTCATTGGACATTAGCTTCTGGATTAAAAATTGAATTTCGTTTTTACGCATATTTTGGTGCCATTCAGTAACAATGAGATAAATCTATTGCCCTTTTCAAGATAATACGTTTGAAAAAAAAAAAGTAATCACCTTTTTATAATTTTCTTTAAATATTTTCTTTCCTAGTAGCTCACAATATTTTTAGATATATGATAGGAAAAAAATAGGGACTGAAGAGACAGGAAATCTCTATTATTCAGAAAATATAAAAAACATCAAGATTAACATCAGATCTTCCCGATGATATTTTTGTAAATAGACTTTTAGATGGCAATTAGCCCTATAAATATGTGCATTAATTGAAGCTTTAGTTAGTCCATATTGAGCGATGAGCTCTTTATAACTCTTTTGTTCAATCTTAAACAGAATAAAGATGTCTCGCGAAAGTGGAGGGAGGTGGTTTAGGGCATTTAACACCAACTTTTTATTTTCCTTTTTTACCAGTAGAGGTTCTATATGGTCATAAGAATCATTCAGAACCTGAATTAATTTATCCTTTAAGGATTCATCCCGCTTCATTTTTCTGAACAAGTCTATAATGTGGTTGCGGACAACTCTATTTAAATAAGCTCCAAAACACTGATTAGGATCAATTTTAGCTCTATTTGTCCATATTTTAGTAAATACATCTTGTACAACCTCCTCAACAAGGTCTGCTGATTTAAGGATTCGATGAGCTTTTAGAATGATTTCCTTCCTATAGCGCAAATAAATCGTTTCAAAAGCCTTTTCGTCTCCTTCTTGAAGACGACATAGAAGTAATTTCTCCAGAGGATCTCCTATATCCATACGACTGATTAAGTAAATGCTGTTAATTAAATGTAGAAAAACAATTTATTAAATACAAATCATAATTAAAGCAAGCCATTAATCCCCAAATTATACGTTCGATCACTGGACTAGCCGCAACAATTGTTGTTATGTTCTATTCTCCCCATATAGCCCTGCTCAGTAGTGATGCCGCGAAAAGTGGTTTTCCGGTTCAGATTGCCTTCTGCCACATCATATATTTCTGACCGTAACCAATTAGATAGATTATTGCTAACTCTCTGAAAGACCCGAAAAACCTGCCCCTATAACTGCTACTTTTTTTCTCATTTTCATTTTAGTTAGCTGCCTCTGTATGTTGAATATCCAAACGGACTAATGGTGATCGGAACATGGTAATGTTTTTCATCTTTTATCTCAAAAACAACTTCAATAAATGGGTAAAATGTTTCGAGACTTTGAATGAGAAAATAACTTCCGGTATAGAATTTAAGCTTATATATACCTTTATTTTCATGCTCACCAGCCAATAAAAAATTACTGATACGACCGTTACTATCTGTCTTTTCGCTGGCTACACTAGTCCATTGCTTGTTGGGCATCAACCTCTCGAGATCAACTTGAACATTTGGAGCAGGGCTTCCTTTGGAAATATCCAGAATGTGACTCGACAATTGATATTTACTGTTCTGACCATAGGCTGTCAATCCAAACAGCACACAAAACAACATAATAAAGTATTTTTTTCTATTCATCTCTTTTGTTATATATCTATTTTCGTTAAACAATCCGTTATTTATAAAAAACGCGTGATGAAATTATGCTCAGTTATTTAATGAGCGGATTAATTTTCATACTATGAATTTTCCTATTATTCTACTTTCTCCATATATTCTTGGGTTTTGAACAAATACATTACAGCGGATGCTACTGAGAAATAGCCTAAGGCCCCATTAGATATATTGGAGCTTGGGTTTCCTGGAGCTGCCCCGCCCGGATTTGCAGATTGAAACTCGTTCCAGAATTTGTAGACGCTGGCATCAACACAGTACCGAATTACCCTGACTTCGTCATCCAGTTCCAAATCTAGGGTACGATCAGAGATTTCATGCGTAATATATTTCCCATCGTTGAACTTATCGTTATATGTTGAAGCAAACCGCATAGGAGAATTATTGACAGCAATTTCGTACAGATAATAATTGATTACTTGTGCAGGATCGTAAAATTTAAAGGTTGGATAGTAACGCTCTTCTGTAAAGATTTTTTCTTTTGAGATTCCCAGGGAATCAATGGCAACGTAGCTGGGCATAGTTACCGAAGACCGATAATATTCTCCTTCTGCTGCTATTTCAAGGCTATATTTTATTCCCGGACGGACTTGAAAGTTTTGTGCACGATAGTAACCATCGCGCTCATAAACAAAGGTTATTTCCTCATTCGCAGAAGACCGCACCACTACCGATGCATCGGAAATGGGGTCACTCTTTCTATCTGTACCGAAAGCGACAGTTTTAGTAACCCTAATGAGTTGATCTACGTTTAAATCATTTAAATTGCCTTCAATCACAATGCTCGCTTTGCTATTTTCCAAGTCTAGATCAATCACTTTTTCACAGGCGGAAAATAAAACTGTCAGAAGCGCCAATATTATAAGTAGTTTTTTTTTCATAACATTAAAACTTAAAATTCCAGGTAAAGGATGGTATTATACCAAATAATGCAATCTGATAAGCCTCAGCTATATTTGGATTCTTTTCATTTTCCCTAAAATCCACGATGTAAGCATTGCGTCGATTATAAGCATTGTATAGTCCAAAAGTCCAGCTGGAAGTAAAACGTTTGTTTGATTTTTGAGGTTCATATGTTGCAGAGAGATCCAAACGATGATAAATCGGCGATCTCTGGCTATTTCGCTGGGTATAATAAAATAATGTGGTATTGTTTAAGTCATATTTTCCTGCCGGATAAGTAACTGCATTACCACTGTTGAAAACAAAATTTGCTCCCAAAGACCATTTATCCGACAACCTATACATGGCCACTAAAGAAAGATTGTGCGTGCGATCCTGCCGGGCATTAAACCAGGCTCCCTGGTTAATTCCATTAAACTTTCGCTCACTCTTCGATAAGGTGTAACCTATCCATCCACTTAGTTTACCACTATTTTTCCGTAACAATAATTCAAGACCATATGCACGGCCCTTACCAAATAGAAGTTCTCCTTCAAGAAATTCGTTAGCCTGCAGATCTGCGCCGGTGCGAAAGTCGATCTGATTGGCCATAGCCTTATAATAGGACTCCACTGAAAATTCATAAGCGTTCCCATTGAAATTTCGAAAGTATCCGAAAGCAATCTGATCAGCGAGCTGCGGTTTGATATTCAAGCTGCTCAGTACATACTGATCTGTAGGAAGCGCCGAAGTGGAATTGGTTAATTGATGCAGATTCTGCGCCAACCGATTATAGGAAAGTTTAATACTGCTCAGCGAATTTAAAAGTAGGCTTGCAGATAGCCTAGGTTCCAGATTGATGTAATGCTTCGCGACCGTTCCCTTTCCAAAATATTGTTCGCCAGTAACATCTCCGTCGTCATCAAAACGATAGAAAGTCCCTGGCCCCATCACCATAAAATCCGACAATCGGAAACCATACAGTAAGGAAAGACGATCAGTGGCTTTCCACTCATGGGAAAAGTAAGCGCTGATATCCCAGCCTTTACGCTGTTCGATGCGAATCGAATTGACATTGGCATCTTCATCAGCATCTAAACTGGCAGGTCGGATAGTTTGGTTCAGAGCGTTTGCGCCAAAGCGGATTGTGGAGCTATTGGATGGATAAAAAGAAAAATCCTGTTTGAGATTCCAATTCCCAATTTTGGAAGCAATATCAAAGTCCCCGCTATTTCCATTGACACTGACATTATAATTAAAATCACTGTAAATTAAGGAAGTATTACTAAACAAACGATCATTGAAAATATGATTCCAACGCACAGTAGCTGTTGTATTTCCCCAGTTAAAACCAAATTTATCTGAAAAACCCAATTCATCCTTTCCAAAGTAACCCGAAAGGAAAACTTTATTTCGTTCGTCAATCTTGTAGTTTAGTTTAGCATTGAAATCATAAAAGTATAATTTACTCTGCTTCACATCCTGATCATTTGAAAGTTTAAGAAAAAGGTCCGCATATGTACGCCGACCACTGAGCATGAATGATCCGCGATCATCAGGCAAAGGTGCCGATACCTTTAGGCGTGATGCAATAAGACCAACACCACCTTCAGCAGAAAACTCTTTCTGATTTCCATCTACCATCGTAATATCTAAAACGGAAGATATTCGTCCGCCATATTGGCTTGGTATCCCACCTTTGTAAAGCTGCACGTCTTTAACCGCATCAGAATTGAATGTGGAAAAAAAACCTAAAAGGTGAGCGGCATTATAAACGATAGCTTCATCCAACAAAATCAGATTCTGGTCTCCGCCTCCGCCGCGAACAAAAAAATTTGTGCTTCCCTCGCCCCCACTCTGTACACCAGGTAGAAGCTGTATCGTCTTGAGTAGATCTTTCTCGCCAAATAGTACGGGTACGTTTTTTATCTCTTCCATACTGAATTTGAATGATCCCATCTGTGGACTGCGCACATGTTGATTTTTACGAACTCCAGAAACAACCACCTCTTCCAATGCACTCTGGTTAGGTATCAGCTCGACATCATACTTTGCTGATTCTTTTAAGGAGATTGTTTTGGTCTTGGTCTGGTACCCCACATAACTGAAGGTCACAGTCCGCTCCCCCGTTTCCAGTACTAGGGAATAGAAACCATAATTGTTTGTCGACGTTGCCCGCTCCGTATCCTGCTCTGCAACAACTGCACCGATCAATGTCTCGCCGGTATTCGCATCTTTCACAGTACCAGATAGTACTTTCTTTTGCGCTAGACAAGTTAACGTACTTAGCATAACAAATGTTGTCAACAGGAATTTTGTGTTAAGCATACAGTAATCTTTAAGTATTGAATAGCAAATATAGTTTATTAAAACTCTAATTTAGTATTAAATAATACTATTTTTCTGCTTTTAAACATGAAAGCAATGCCTGGTTTTGGAGGTACCAGTAATTTTTGGTAAAAAGAATTTAACACCAAAAGGATGCGGTTGGTGCGGAGTGTTTTAAAGAATAATAACTGTAAAAATATTTTTTGAGATAAAAAATTAGCCCTAAGCTAATCCTTTTTGAGGTATTGCTCGAGGTCGGTCACGTCTTTTTTGTCCATCAGGGTGTGATGATGATGATCAAGTTTAGCCAGTAAGATGATCAATAGATCTCGTTCTTCATTGGAAAGGTTGCCTATCAGAATATTACCGACGGTTTTCATTTTAGGCAATACCTTAAATAATTCGGCACGGCCCGCATTAGAAATACAGATTGGTTTGGCCCGTTTATCGGAGACCTTGGGAGCTTCTTCAATTAAACCAAGTCGCATCAACCGACGGATGACTTCCGTGCCGGAAGCTTTTTCGACTGCATTTTTTCTAATCAACTCTGTCTGAAGCAGTTTATCATAGGAGAATAGCACCATCAGGAACGTAAAATCTTCCGGTGACTGTAGGTGAGTCCCATCGAATGCCAGCTTGATATAATGTTTCGCATAACGGTTCATCATCAAAAGCAGTTTACCCAAATCTTCTGCTGGGACATCTCTTTCTGTGACAATAGCATGTTCGCCCCCAACTTTGCGTGTTTGAGTGATCCCAATTGAATTTTTGAGATACATGTATTTCAAAAAATCAGTGAGCGTACCATCTGCAGATTCATTGGTACAGTAATCTTCAAGCTCTTCAGCTATTTGGATTAAAAGATCTTTTCTTATCATCACAACTTTCTCTTCTGTACAAATGAAGGGTTTTTATTGCGGAAAAAAAAGTAAAAGGTTTATTGGACTTCATATATTTCGACGAATTTTGAAAAAACATCTTTACACTTTTTAATGATTGATTACATAGCATTTTATTATATGATATTAGAATTCGGGACTTCCAAAAGGAGGTACTTTCGAAAGCCCCCCTTGCCACTCATGTAATTTTGACTTTGACTGCTTTCAAAACTTTGACGAATATGCAGACGGATTAAGAATAATTAAAAAAATGACCGCATTAGGGAAATTTGAAGAGATTCCTTCGAAATGTCGGTGGCCATACTGGCATCGTTGTCACAACAAAATTATCTTCGCTGGATTTGCAATCTCACAAATAATTTCAACGATTTTCGACTAATTCGTCTTGTTTGAGTTGTGGCAAATGAGAAAGATGGGTGAACGACAAAGCTAGCGAAACAAATTTACACGTACGAATAATTGGAATGTATCCTTGTAGCCCAGCATTTTCATCTGCATAGAGGGTAGATAACGAAAAGTCGAGATTTGCCATACAAATGAATTTGACGATATTTGAATATGGCTCTATCCCTTACCTCCGACAATGTGTATAAACTATACAATATTGATCTTTCCAAAAAGATAGCAGGAATTGCTGTGCTCCAGCAAAAGCAAGTCAAAGGGCAAGCGTATGCAGAACATCCACGCCTATTTGATGGATTGATTCTTGCATTCATGGTCAATGGTTCTATGAAAGCCCGTATCCATTTCTTGGAGCACGAGCTTTGTGCAGGCCAGATTGCTATTGTGCAACCTCAATTAATGATAGAGACGTTATCCATGACTGAAAATGCGGAGATCATTTCCATCGGTCTTTCTTTGGATTTTATTACGGCATTTCCGATGCTGCATGATTTTGTTATGAACAACCAGATTCGCTGGCAGCCTGTACTAAGTATTCAAGCTGAAGAAATGACCATAAAAGATGAATTGCTAAGTCTCATACAGAAGATATATCACAAAAATCAAAGCCCTAAAAAAATTGAAATGCTACGGCATCTTGTCATTTCACTGATGAGCCTGATCGCCGAGTCTTATACCGCTTTAGCTGATCACAATAATCCTGTAAAAAGCCGTCCGCATGAAATTATTGATGACTTCTATCTATTGATTTCAAAATATGCCACCCAAGAGCGTAGTGTTTATTTTTATGCGGAGAAACTCCATCTCACACCACAATACCTCTCTACTTTCCTCAAACGGAAAACGGGAAAGTCTATCTTACAATGGATTGATTATATCACACTCATGCATGCCAAGACCTTACTCAAAACCACCAGCCTGTCGATCAAACAGATCAGCAACCAGCTAAATTTTGATGAGCCAAGCATATTTTGCCGATTCTTTAAACGTCTTTCCGGCACCTCACCCGGTGTTTTCAGAAACCGACCGTAATAATCTGCCCGATCTTACAAATTGTACATACAGACCATAAAAGTGTAAACCATCAGCGATGGATTGCTGCCTACTTTTACAGCATGAAAATCGCAACAAAAAAAGCAGCTATCGGTTTTATATTTGTGACCCTGCTGATCGACATTACAGGATGGGGAATCATACTTCCAGTGGTTCCAAAACTTATTCAAGAACTTATACATGCGGATATCAGCGAAGCGGCCGCCTACGGTGGATGGCTCGGTTTTGCCTATGCCTTTACGCAATTTTTATTTTCGCCTATCGTAGGTAACCTCAGCGACAGATACGGAAGACGGCCAATTATTTTAATCTCACTTTTTGGATTTGCCGTAGATTATATTCTCCTGGCGCTAGCTCCCACGATAAGCTGGCTATTTCTGGGAAGGATAATTGCAGGGATTACGGGTGCCAGCATGTCGACCGCCAGTGCGTATATAGCGGACATATCAACAGATGAAGATCGAGGTAAAAACTTTGGGATGATCGGGGCCGCACTGGGGCTCGGTTTTATACTCGGTCCATTAATCGGCGGTCTGCTTGGTCAATTTGGGGCGAGGGTTCCATTTTATGCTGCAGCAGGCCTATGTCTTCTGAATTTCATGTATGGCTATCTTATTCTGCCTGAAAGTTTGGATAAAGAAAAACGGAGACCATTTGATTGGAAACGTGCCAATCCAATTGGTTCCTTTAAATTTTTAGGGAGATATCCGAAGATCTCCGGTCTTGTGACGGCATTAATATTGACTTACATCGGTATCCACGCCGTGCAGAGCAACTGGCATTTTTTTACGATGTATAAATTTGGATGGGATGAGCAAATGGTGGGTTATTCGCTGGGTTTGCTCGGATTACTGTTGGGACTGGTACAGGGAGGTCTGATCCGGTGGACGTCGCCTAAATTAGGTGAGCAAAGAAGTATTTACTATGGCCTACTATGTTACGCAATAGGCCTGCTTTTATTTGCATTTGCCAGTGAAGGCTGGATGATGTTTGCTTTCCTGATTCCTTATAGTCTCGGCGGTATATGTGGTCCTGCCCTGCAATCGGTTATCACAAAAAATGTACCTGCAAATGCACAGGGCGAACTTCAGGGAGCGTTGACCAGTTTGGCAAGTGTCACCGCAATTGTAAGTCCCCCAATGATGACAAATCTGTTTTATTACTTTACGCAGGATAGCGCACCGTTCAAATTTACTGGAGCCCCTTTCTTTCTTGCTGCTTTATTGATGGGCATCAGTGTCGTGGTCGTGCGTATCGCTTTCAAAAAAATGGATGATAATGATATCCTCTAAACTCTTCGGATAGTAGCTTTAAAAGGTTCATTTAATTTTTTTAAGATGTACAGAAATTAAATCTTTGCGTTCAGAGTTTAATCTAAGATCCGGTTTAAACTTTACCCGTAAAACATATAAATTTATCAAATTCCCGTTCCTCATGTTAGCTCTGCTTTTGAGAGGACAGCTTTCTTATGAACAACATCATTTTACCATTGAAGGAAAGCTCGTCAAAAAGATAGCCTATAAATATGCTTATCTTAACTAGGAAAGTACAGAAGGCCACAAACAGGATTCTTCCCTTATTAAAAATGGAGCTTTCTATCCTAAAGGCATTCCAGTGTATGTCAATAAAAACTGATCATATTCTTAGGAAAGTTTACTGTCATCTTGTACTGATTTAAAAACGGAGTTCCCAATAAGCCTTCTATCGGTAAGGCATCGGGACCTGTTCCGCCACCGATAGCCTGATCTGTAATTACGGTATACATATCCTGCAAATCTAGCTCACCTACTTTCGCATGGGTTAGAAACGCTATTCGATTGCCTTGGCTTATTCCATTCACCCCTTTGATATCCACCTCCCCTTCTTCAAAATCAATATAAGATTTTAGTTCCGTTTCCAACGTCTTTTTCAACACATTGGCATTTGCACCACAATCTATTCCCATTGGATACGCCTTTCCGCCGAAGGTAATATCCACAATCGGGATATGCCGTTTCAAGCGTAAAGGATATTGGGCCAGCAAAGGTCCTTTGTCGACTGCTTTCGATAGCAGATCACCGCGGTCATCCAATTTTTCGAGCAATAGCTCCTGCCGTCCATAATCTAATGTGAACTGATAGTTTTTCAAGATGCCAATGCCAAGCAAGCCAAAGATAGGACTACCATCTTCAAGTTGCATATCCTCCATTTCAGCAACTGGAGCCTCAAGCCCCTGGAGTGCAATGCCCCCTATCTGAATTCGATTGCCTGCTGACCAGACCACCTGTTGCATCTGCCCACCGATCCCTGCGAAATCTACCGAAACATCGGCACGAATTTGTTCTGTTGGAACAAATTTTTTGCGCAATATAACAACGGGGGCACCGCTATCAAATTGAAAGTAACCCTTTGTGCCGTTGAACGTCGATTCTAGGTAGACCAAACCATTCACCAATTTAAAAGGAACGACCATTGTCACGGGTTGCTCCGCACTCTCTAATGCATCTGCCAATGCTTTTTCAGGATTGCCTTTCATGCGGCCTTTAACAATGCCAAGATTTATAATTTTTCCGGCACGATTAAATAAGAAACTTGGTTTGCCGGGCTTTCCATCCTGATAGGTTACTTCAAGCTGGATCTGCTCATCCCCATTGGCAAGCTTATGCCGATCGATTACTTGAAATGAACTTATAGTTGAGAATTTGTTCAATATATCGGGCACAGCAGCTTGGTTATTCATTTTGGGCAGATTACCGATCGTTGCACTATCGGCCATCATGCCCAACAGCGCTGCCGCATCTTTCTTATTCATTGCCGCCACAATCCGATCAATCGACCTGCTATTATCAATCTGTTGTGCTAAAGCCAGATTTCCGATCAGCGACAAAGCAAGTAGCGTATACATGGTCTTTTTCATTTTATTTTACGGTTTCGTCTAGCCATTTCACGACTGCATCCAGAGTACTATCGGGCATTTCACCAAGTTTTGTGTACTCCGCAGGCAGGCAGGTCTGACAGGCTTGCAATAAGTGGTTTACATTTGGCAACAGGATTGTTGTTACTTTTCCCTGCTGACCGGCGCTGCTATACTGTTTCCAATAAGCCAAATTAACCGGATCCACAAAAACATCCTTACTTCCATTGATCGCCAGGATCGGCACATCTACTTTACTTAAAAAGATCCGCGGATCGTAACTGACAAAATAGCGGTACCAAGGTCCGATAGCCTGCTGCACATAAGACCAGATCGGAAAACGGAAATGATCGTGTTCAATACCTAAAGATTTAAAATAAAGATCATCCTTTTGCTTCCAATAGCTGTAGACCGCATTGAGCTTGCTCTCCATGCTGTCCGACTTGGCATATTGAAAGGCGGTCGCAAACATCAGCCGATTGATCTCATTGGATCTTTTTTTGTCCACCGCGGTCATTGGCGACGTATTGACCAGGTTTTCGTTCTGCACAAAAAGCGATTCCAGTCCGTTTGAAGCCAGACCCGACAAACTGATTAGAAAAGCAACATCTTTGCTTTGGGAAGCAGCTATCGAGATCACAGCGCCCCCTTCGCTATGTCCCAGTAAGCCGATATGTCTCAAGTCAACATTCTTTTCCGTTTTCAAAAACTGCAGCGCGCCCAATACGTCAAGGGCAAAATCTGCCGTGGTCGCATAGCGGTAGCCGCCTGTCGTTTTCCCCACACCGCGGTCATCCATACGCAAAACCACATACCCCTTTGGCGTCAGGTAATTGGCGATGCGGGCAAACATCTTTGTCCCGGCCATCGAACCGTCACGGTCCTGTGGACCGGTACCTGACACAATAATAATAGCCGGATATTTCCCCGCCTTGACAGGCGAGGAAATGGTGGCACCGATGGTAATACTATCTGCTTTTGATTTAAAGACAACCTCCTTTTGCTTGATGGCCTGCGCTGAAATATGGCCATAAAAAAGCAATGAAAGTGCGGCCAGCAGCAGTGATTTAATTGTTTTCATGTCCTTATTTCCCTGCTTTTAAAATGTTGACCATTTCAATGATTTCATCGGCAAGCTCTGAGGTGCTGCCCATGTAGCCAACCTCCGAAAAGCGAAGTTTACCATTTGGACCCACCACCATTTTGTGCGGTATTGGCCCCACGCCAGCTGCCTTCGAAGCCTTACTATCCGCATCCAGCAATACCGTGAACGGGTAGTTATTTTCTTTCATATAATTGGTCACATAATCTTTCATATCCGACTTGCGCTCTTGTGTATTAATAAAGTAGAAGACGACATTCGGATCATTTTTGAAATGGTCCACCGCCAGTTTCATACCTGGAAATGCGCCCTTGCATGGTGCGCACCAAGATGCCCAGAAATCCAGCACAACAATTTTCCCTTTTTGGGCCGATAGGCGTACTTTTTTTCCATATTGATCCAACAGCTCAAAATCTGCGATATCCTTGTTGATTAAAAGTTTCTGCACTTTTTCCTTCAGTTCTTTGCCTTTGTCTGCATTTTTTAGACCAGCAAGATACTGATCATAGCCTTTATCCGATTTGTGTCTTAGGCTATAACTTTTTTTCATCAGTTCCAGCATATACGTCGAGCTCTGATTCATCGCATAACTTTTCTCCAGTGCCATCTGCAATTCTTTTGCCTTCCCCTGCCCTTCCAGTACGCGTACATAGGTATCGTTCAAGTCCGCATTTTTGTAGCTTGCCGTGCTCTGTGCAGCAGCAGCATACACAAAGGCTTCATCGTAAAGTTTATTGTCCACCAATATCTTGGCAAATAAAGGAGCACTGGAATAATACAATGTCGCATATTTATCGCCTTGAAAATTATCCTTGTAGTAATTTAAACGTTCCATAATGACACGTGCATAAGGTAATATCTCGACGGGTCCCATACTTTTTTGCGAAATATAGGGAACGTCCAAAGAACGATAGATCACATTAGAAAGTGCTTCATAGGGTGCTATCTTGGACATATATTTACTGTAGTTGGCAAGATCTTTTTTCATACTTGTATACACCGAAATGATCCAGTAAGCGCTGATATAACTGATCCGGTTGGCCTCATTAAAAGCAACTTCAGCTTCCTGATAAGGATGTTTGTCAATAAAATCCGTCGCAGCTTTCAAGCGTTCGTCGTCCGTCTTTGCTTTTTGGATCAGATTAAAATCAGCCAGGCGCTGCTGATCCTTGACATATTGACCGTTTGGAAACTGCGCGACAATTTTTTGCCGTATTTCCTCCGCTTTTGTGCTTTCCTTTAAAACATTTTTGTAGACACGATAGATTTCCAGCAGATCTTCTTCTCTGATATCAGGAATCTGTTCCAGGGTGTTCAGCTCCTTATCGAGCTTAGCCAAGGATTCTGGCGTATTCATATGTTTCAGGGCACTTGCTGCAGCGTAAAGCACGCGAAAACGGTTTTCGGGATGATACTGCAATTCATATTTCACCCACATCAAGAGAATTTCATCCGTCTTATAAGACGTGCTATCCACCACGTAAGGTACACCTGCAACTATATGCGGCGCGCGCAACATGCCCCAGCCTAACATTCCTCCCGACATCTGGCGTTTGTCGTTTGCTGAGAGGATATAGGAATAGGTTTGCTCCCCACCCTTATCTACCAATGTACCCGATTTAAAAACAAGATTCATCAGCCCCAAATGTGCCGGCAGAATATATTTTGCAGTCCATACCGAGTCATTTTTAGTAAACTTGAGGTCCGTCGTCGTCCATTTAAAATCGGTATAGCCTGTTAACTGTGCCGAGATATCTTCGGCATCCTTCAGCACGGTATTCCGAGCATCATATATGAGCTGTACAGTATCTTGTTCCTTTGGAAACTCGGGAATCACCTTAAAAACTTGCGGCTGTTTCTGTTGTTGCGCCAAGGCAACGGAGCAACTCATCAGTGCCCAAGCCAATATAGATGTAGTTTTCATCACCCTATTTTTCATATTTCTCATTCTTCCTTTTTCAATAATGGATCTGCTGATTCGATATTATGGATTTTGTGCTATTTCGGGACTTAAATTGATTTCATATTGGGCGATCCGAAACACATAGCGGTTGCTATTCGGAGCCAATGTGAAGGTGCTTCCGCCGAATGTACGCGTGTAAGTTTTCTGGAAGCGCGTATCATCTTTGAGACGACGCATATCCCACCAGCGCAGCATGCGGAACATAAACTCGCGACGACGTTCCTGCATGACTTTTACCAATGCATCGTCGGCATCTGTCGCACTCAGATTGACCGTTGACCCCGGAAGAATTCTACTGGCACGTAAACGATTGACCAGTGCCATTGCCGCGGCAGGCTGATTGTCCCGTGCGGCAGCCTCCGCTTTGATCAGCAGCATTTCAGGTACTGAAGGGCCTACATTGCGGCCTTCGTTTTTGATATAGTCCAGGTAAAAGTAGCGCCCATCATACACCTCCCAGCTCGATATTGTCGACCCCGGTACCGTAAATAAATTGTAGCGCTGGTCTGTTGCATCAAACAGTCCCAAAAGATCCTTGCTCAAGCGCAGGGCCGTAGTAGTATAGGCAGTAATACCATTGACCGGTATTTTTGAGAGCAGGATTTCTGGATTGGATACACGTAGCGGATAGCTGGCCATGGTAGCCGCTGTCAGCTTGGTCAAATCATTCAGTTTATCGTTCAATGCAAGGGCCTGCTCCGCAGCTTTTGCCGCATCCGCATAGCGGTTCATATACAAGTATGTACGCGCCAATAAACCATAAGCTGAGGCCTTGGAAGGTAAGGTGGTAAACTGTTGCTGCACCGGCAATGCAGGAAGTGCTGACTCAATATCCGCTAAAATGGCATCATATACCTGCTGCAGCGTACCTCTATCGAGAGACTGCTCTGTCGTTGGCTGCAAAACCAGGGGTACACCCAGATCCGTATTGGCACTTGCCTGCTGGTAAGGTTTAGCATAGGTATTGGCCAACATCAAGTAGGCCGAGGCGCGGTGAATCTTAGCTTCCGCAACCAGCTGGCTAATTTCAGCAGGCGTACCATCGGAGACATTGGGAACCTCACTGATAACGGTATTCGCATAAGCAATCGCATTGTAAAGCGCTCCCCAATTATCATCTTTATGATACTGGTTATCAATAGGGTAAATATCATCTGCCCATTGATACGCTCTACGGTAGTAACCATTAAAATCATTGCTCGCCAGTGAGATTTGCTGCGGCGAACCATCGATGATCTCCAGATCATCCGAAGCCATATCCGATACGGTCGGCGCAGCTTCCAGTGCAGTTGTATTATTTAACAAATAACGATAGTTTTCAATCGTCCCCGGTGTCAATTGTCCCTGGGTTTTTATATCGACATATTTTTCACAACCTGTCATGGTAAAGCCGATGCTTAGCGCGGCTACCACTACTGCCAATTTACGGCCGCTGTGTTTTATAGCTATTTTCATGATTTTGGCAATTAGAAGTTAACATTGATAGAAAAGTTGTACGAAGGCACCGGACGCAGGTTGGTCGTATTGCCCACATAATTGGCAAAGTCCGGGTCAATCCCTTCTTTATTTGCGGTCCAGATCAGTCCCAGATTACGGACAGACCCCGTCAGGCTCACCTGCTCGATTTTTATTCTTCTTAGAAAATCTTTCGGCAAAGCATAGCTCAGGGAAATCTCCCGCAGGCGGATATAATCTCCTTTCAGTACATTGATATCCGAATAACTGTAGCGGTACAGACTATACTGTCCATAAATATCGGCCGTTACAGCAGGGACATTGGTGGTAACCTCGTCTCCTGCCTGACGCCAGCGATCGGCAATATCGGCACTTAAATCAAATTTGGGCAAAGTAAAACCGCGGCTCGGTGTCATGTACGACTCGATACTCGGCTTCATGAACACGCTTCCAAACTGATAGGTCATTAAGGCATAAAACGACCATTGCTTGTAGCGCAGATTCGTTTTGAGGCTTCCAAAATACGGTGCTACAGTACGGCCCATGTATTTGAGGTCGTCCACACTTTTCAAGGTCTCTTTGACCGAAACGATGTCTCCTTCTTTATTGTAGATCTGAGTCAATCCGTTGGCATCCAGTCCAGCATGGCGAAATGCAAAAAGCTTGTCGCTTGGATAGCCCTCCAGGTAGCTAATACCAATAGGTGTATACGAATACGTAAACGTTGAGATATCTGCCGGATCAAAACGGTTATCCGTTATTTTATTGGTATTGTAGGAGAAATTGGCCGTCATGTCCCATTGCCAGTCGGCACTACGCAACAAGATACCATTCAATCCCAGGTCAATCCCCCGGCCGCTCATGGTTGCCGTATTACGTTTGAGTGAGCCAGCGTTGATCGTCCCTACATACGGCGCAGCGATCGGAAAACCATACAATAGATCACGGCCTTTTTTAACATAATAATCCAATGTACCGCTTAAGCGATTGTCCAATAAGCCAAAATCAAGTCCCAAATTGGTTACGTAAGTTTTCTCCCAGCGCAACTGCGGATTGGCAATAGCGATGATACTTGCCGATGGCTGCGCTGTAGGGTTGCGCGAAGCATCATCCAAAGATATATAAGTGAATGGTCGCACATCTTGCGTGATATTGCCATTTACGCCGTAGGTTGCTCTAAAACCCAATTGATTCAGCCAATGCAGGCTGTTCATAAAAGATTCTTTTCGCAGATTCCATTTAAAACCGCTCGACCATAAAGGCGTCGCACGGAAACTCCGGTCGAGGCCAAAGTTGTTGTAATCATCGTAGCGTACACTTCCTGAGAATGTAAATCGGCCATCATAGGTGTAGGCAGCGTTTGAAAAATAAGAAAGGAAACGGCGTCTGCGATCCGCCTGCTGCGGTGCACCGCCAAGGCTTTCGTTGAAGCCCTGTATGCTCGGATAAGCATTTGGCAAATAGCTCACCGCCGTATTAAACCCTGTCTGCATATTGTAGCCATAATAGGTGATATTGCCTTGCCCTGTTTCAGTCTGTCGAATTTCTGAGCCGGCAATTGCCGAGATATCGTGTTTCTGTCCCAACAAGGCATCATAGCTCAATTGGCCCCTGACGGTATAATTGTTAACATCGGTATTGATAATATTATTGATCCCCCCTTTGTTGATACCAATACTATTTGTTGAAGCTCCGATCGGTGTAAAGCGATTCAACAACGATCGGTTGGCATAGGAGCCCTCGCCGTTGTACGTCCGGTTGTTGCCAAAAGACCGCTCGTTGGAATACATCACCGATCCCTTCAAACCTTTATAGATTGGTATAGCTAAATTGATCACAGCCGAATAGTTATTGTTCTTTAATGAACGATCCATCAGTTCCAATTCCTGGAGGTAATTGTACCGCCAGTCTTTGTAGGCCGGCCCGAGGACATCGACAAATCCAGGGGTTAAACGATCATAAGCAATGCCATTGCCGTGCTCGTCCGCCAATAGCTGATAAGGCAACAACGTTGACCCGCCGGTATCGTAAATCTGGGATAGGCCGATCCCATTTTGTCTATTGCGGAAGAAAGTTCCCCGGATACTTGTTGACAAGGTGGCAATCTTAAATAACTTCCAATTGTTGTTTAAGTTTAAGGTCAGCCTTTTTCCATTTTCCCCCTTGGTATAC
The DNA here is from genome assembly GCF_003627955.1 of Sphingobacterium puteale. GTDB lineage: Bacteria > Bacteroidota > Bacteroidia > Sphingobacteriales > Sphingobacteriaceae > Sphingobacterium > Sphingobacterium puteale. The sequence continues at coordinate 125,409 of NZ_RBWS01000014.1, forward strand.
GGATTTTCATTGGCGTAAGATGCCGAATAGAAATAGTTATTATTTTCTGTTCCATTGCTGATCGACAGATTGTACTGCTGACTGCTCATCGGGCGCAACAGGTATTGTTGAATCTGCGAACGATTATCGATCGACTTGAGCGGATTGACCAATGCATCATAATCAGCCTGCGTCATCTGCCCATTTTTCAGCCGAATGGCTGCTGCGGCAACCTCACCCGGATAATAGGTACTATAACTGTACAGATTGGTTGCAATATTATTGCCATTCAGAATATTCTTGGCCACCAGCTCCTCTTGATAGTCGATCATCTGTGCGCTGTTCATTGTACGCAGATAACCCAAATCAGGTTTCCCAGAAAAGGTTGTGTTCATGGAAAAATTGATTTTTGGGACACCCGTAACAGATCCTTTTTTTGTTGTGACCACAATAACACCATTGGCAGCCCGCACGCCATAGATTGATGCTGCAGCCGCATCCTTCAATACAGTGATATTATCGACATCATTTGGGTTAAGCATGGCCAGATCAATACTGGAAATTGCGCCGTCAATAACGATCAAGGGAGATTTTTCGGTATCGGAATCGATAGATCCCACTCCGCGAACAGTTAGTCCATAATCATTCTGGCCGATGGTGCGTGTGCTTGAGTAAATTCCCAACTGGTTGTTATTATACGTAAAAGTACGGTCGCCTGTTCCAATCGTAACCTGAACACCGGGAACCTGTCCTTCCAATCGCTGGATCAGATTGGCAGAAGGGATTTTTTCCAGCTCTTTGGCCGTAATGAGCGAGACGGAGCCTGTCGCCCTTTCTTTTGAAATCTTTTGATAACCTGTAGAAATCACAGCTTCCTCCAGCAAGTGATCTTTCTCTTGCATGGTAAATGTAAGCTGACTGCGATTTCCAGCTGTTATGGCCGTACTCTCATAACCCACAGCAGTGATCATAATTACATCCGTTGGTTTGATATCATAAATCAGAAAGCGGCCATTTTCATCGCTTTTAGCACCTTTGCGTGTGTCTTTTACCCATACGCTTGCTAGCGGTATCGGTTTGCCACCCGCGGAAAGTACAGTTCCGGCTACGCGATCCATCATTTCCGGATCAGTTCCATATCTTACCGTGCTGGCATCACGGTCCTCTGCAGAACGGCGCACAATTGAATAGGATCTCTCGTCCACATACAGAAATACCAACTGGTTGGGGTAAAGTACTTTTTTAAGGACTTCTTCCAAGCGATTTCCTTTGAGCATTTCTGGATCTACAGTTTTTCCATTCAAGAGATTATGCTCATAACTCAAGTTGGCATTAAACCGCTGTTCGATCTGTTTGATCGCCTGCTTAAGCGACAATTTCTGCTGGGCGAATGTTTGTTGACCAGCAGTAAATAGCAGCGAAGTGACCGGAACCATCAATAAGCACCGAATCGGTTGCCACCTGTTTTCTGTGATTTTCATTTTTTGTTAGGTTAGATGTTAATGTAGTATTAGATTGATTGTATTTTTCTTATTTTGGATCAAGGTAGATCGTATCCTTGCCGATCCGGATATTAGCTTGCAGGATATTCGCAATGGTATAAATGATGCTTTCCTGCGAATTTAGCGATACGCGACCGTCGATTTTTCGATTTAGAAGTGATGTATCACCAATGATGATTTCTTTACCGTAGACATAGCGAAACTCATTGATTAGATCGGCGACCATTAAGTTTTCGCCTGTCAAGGTCTTCTGCGTCCATAAAACCGATTCTTGTGCTGATTTTCTGTTAGCACTCAAATTGCGGAAGCCCTGACTACCGTCGACTACGATATCTCCTGGTACAAGGATCTTGGTTTCGCCACCATGTTTGCGATTGTGCAGTGCAATGCGCCCTTCCAATAGTGATACCGTCACTTTATTGTCCCTATTTTTTAGGTTAAACTTTGTACCCAGCACCTCCACGGCGAGGTCGCCGGTATAAGCCATAAACCGCTCACCTTCACGAATGTCTGCCGTATCTTTGTTGAGATGTTTAACCTCCAATAGGGCCTCACCGGTCGTATATACTTCCCGCTTGGACAACCATTTCCAGGCGCGACGATAAGCGACAGAAGAATTGGCATTCAACTGTACAGTACTGCTATCGGGCAATAACACGGTTTGTAAGACACCGCTTCCGGTCTGTATAACAATCATCGATTGATAATACCAAGCCGCAGTTACAAAAAGTGCTACCGCCGCCGCTGTAGCGGCGGCTGCCCACAAACGGATAATCTTATTTTTTCGTTTCTTTCTGTTTCCGGCTATGCCATGCTCAATATCCCGAAACAGATTTTCAGTAAATGCTGGACTAGGCTTTATGCGCATAATACCATACAGAGCATGAAGATAAGCGAGCGCTTCATCATACGCGGCAGCATTGTCCGGATTTCCTGCGCGCCATGCCTTCCAATTTCCGAGGTCATCCCGATCCGGCTCTTTGGCAAAGCGGACAAAATCCAGGTCATCCAAAAAATCCTGCGTGTTGTAAGCCGTATATTTCTCCATGATTAAGCCTTTGTTAAATACAGGACAAACAGGAATTAGATTTTATCCCATCGATCTTGAGTTTTTTTAAAAAAAATTTAAAAGCCGTTTTCGACACTTATCAAATTCATCATTTAAAGCGCAAATTAAATTCAACATCTTATTTTTGGACAAATGAAACGTATTTGTACTATTCCGCTATATTTAAAATAAGGGTTTCCTTATTGTTATTAAATCTTTACTATTTTTGGAAAATCAATTGATCTATTTCATTTAATGGCAAAATTCAAAGATGAACAACATCATAGATCGGTACTGGAATAATTTCATTGAGGGCGACAGACAGGCTTTCGAACAGATCTATCGTGCACTATTGCCGAACCTGTATGAATATGGGATGCGCCGGGTAAACGATGAGGATTATGTCAGAGACTCCATTCAGGATGTATTTATTAAATTTTGGGAAAACCGCAGCAAGCTACGAAGTATTTCCAATCCAAAACATTATCTGCTTGTCGCCTTAAAAAATAGCCTATTGAATGCCCAATTGCGAGACGGCAAACTCTCTTCATTTGGCGAAAAAGATGATTTCCAGCTCACCTATGATGTCGAATCCGCTTATATAGCAACCGAAGAACAACAGGCAAATGCGTTAAGACTGATTCAGGCGCTCGAACAATTAACGGGGAAACAGAAAGAAGTTATTTTTCTTAGGTACTTCGAAGAACTGAGCTATGAGGAAATCAGTACGCTGACCAACATTTCTGTCAAAAGCCTGTACAAATTGAATAATCGTGCCATGGAAGCATTGAAAGAGATCATGGGTATACCAAAGCAACATCTGCTTGTCCTATTTTATTTGATTAAGCTCCTCCATTGATTTTTCAAGCAGACAAATTTTAAAAATTTGCGACATAAGTATCCTTTACAATCATTTTCGTTATCTCAAGGCAGATTTATCTCATGGGACTTCTCCTTTTTTTCACCGACGGATTAAACTTCAACACAAACAAGTTTATCTCATTAATTATCAATGAATTAATGCTTTTGGTTCAGCTAGTGATAATGTGTATAATATGGGCAAAACGTTTAAAAAGCCTTGAGAATTCCTTAATGTCATTCTAATAATTAGTTTAACCATTGGATAACAGATTTCGCAAATATTGATAAAGCCATGGAATTGCCAAATCCAGTATATAAGCAGTATCGAAGATATACAATTAGATTACTTGTTTTAGTGCCATAAAAGTGTTATTTTCCCTCAATCTTTATAATATTTAAATATAACCTATCAGAATGATCAAAAAACTTTTTGCCTTCTTGTTACCTATAAGTTTTGTCGGTCTGCTGCAGGCGCAGACAAAAATCTATAATGAGGAACAGATCAATACGTTTTTTACAGAGCTAAAGCAAGCCTCAGCAAGCACCTTTAAATTATGGAATAAAGACCTATATGGACCAACCTTATTAGTTGATCCGGGAACAAGGAAGATATATGCAAATGAGCCTGATCTAGAAGGAGGCCTCCAACATTCAACGAATATATATGTCGGTATACTTCCACAGGAGGTGAATTTTTCTAATACGACATTAGGCTGGAATGGTAAAAGATGGGCTATGATTATGTTGCCGCTTCCTGAAAATAGGGATGACCGTATCAATTTACTCGCTCATGAATCATTTCATCGCATACAACCTGAGCTTGGATTTAAATTAAATAATGCGAATAACAATCATCTGGACGAAAAAGATGGACGAATAAGTCTACGCCTTGAATTTGAAGCGTTAAAAAAAGCGTTGGCTGCGCCAGATAAAAAAGAGGTGAAAAAGCACCTCAGTAGCGCGTTATTTTTTAGAAAATATAGGTATGCCAAGTTCGAAAAAGCGGCTGCCAATGAAAACTTGCTCGAACTTAATGAAGGAATTGCTGAATTTACAGGAATAATTGTCAGTGGCCGTGATGATGATTCAACAAAATCTTATCTCACTAAGGCTATGGACCGATCCCTACATAACCGCACCTTTGTAAGATCATTTGCGTATCAAACCATCCCCTCTTATGGTTATCTTCTTTTTAAACAAGATAAAAACTGGAACAAAAAGATCAATGCTAAAACCGACTTGACAAGCTATTTCATGAAGGGGTTTGCTATTTCGGTCCCCTCGACAACAGAAAAAGATTTTAAACGTCTAGCCTTGGAATACAGTGGTCAGGTTATTTTTGATGAAGAAAATGCAAGAGATTCAGAAAATAAACGCATTGTCAAAGAACACAAAATAAAGTTTGTTGAGTCCCCACATTTTGAGATCTTCTTCGAGGCCATGAACTATTCCTTTGACCCAAGAACCATTATTCCGGTCGAAAACTTTGGCACATATTATCCCACTACTCGAATTACAGATGTATGGGGTATTTTGACCGTTGAAAAAGGTGCTTTAATAAGTCCGGATTGGAAAAAAGTTTCGCTCTCTCTGCCAACCTCCATAGATAACAACCTAGTTAAAGGTGAGGGATGGGTGCTAGAGCTTAAGGGTAACTATACAATAGGAGTAGACCAACAAAAAAATAAGTATCTAAAAAAATAGAAGTAAAGTGACTAAAATTTACTGCCTTGCTTACTTGTGTATAGGCTGTTCCTGTATAAACTTTTTTGATATATCTAATATAGTGTAACCAATTGTTACCCTAAATGCTGTATGGAAGACGATGAACTTAAAAATGTAGATCCGGACGATATTAGCGAGTTACTCGTTAAAGTCGAAAAGTCATTTGACATTAAGTTCGGAAAGACTGAATTATTAAACATTTCAACTTTTGGCGAACTGTGTGATCACATCACAGATAAAATCCAACTAGAGCATTCGAATGACTGCACAAGCCAACAGGCATTTTATAAGCTGCGTAATGCTATTGCATCGACACTTCAAATAGATCATAAAACAATCTCGACCGACTTTTCTCTCATAGACCTTCTACCGAAACAAAACAGACGTTCTCTGGTAGAAAAACTGGAAGATAATCTGGGCTTTAAACTTCATATCCTACGGCCTCCGTATTGGGTGACAGTGACACTCGCTATTTTATTTGTTACATCTTGCGTTGCACTTTTTTTTAGCTGGAAAGTTGGTCTCACAGGAGCTGTCATTTCGAATGCTACCTTCGCGTTGTTTCAGTCCGATAAAACTAGTATTTCTCCATAATTTTTGTAATATTTATATATATAACTTATCATAATGACCAAAACTTTTGCCATCTTATTATCGGTAAGTTTTATCTAGCATACATATATAGTTTTTTTGAATACAGATTTTTAATGATGTCAAAACTTTAAAGAAGATGTTTTAAGTACCTCTAAAAGCCTTGGATAAACACAAAAAAAAATATGGAAGTAATAAAACGAGTTGCAAATGAAGTTTACTTTTTGTTAGATCCCGATAAACTGTGGACGCGTATAGATACAATCATCGGTGAAAATTTCAGAGCTATAAAGGGATGCCCCTTTATGTTAAACGAAACTCCTTTGGCTGACGCATCTCTAGTGCCATTTTCAAATTTAAATATAGATAGTAAAAGGATGACCTTTGAAGCGAAAGTTCAAAAGACCGATACGTTTTTTGAGGTAGATCTTTCAAAAAATAACGCAGCGCCCCTTATTGCTGAATTTATAAAAAAATACAATGAAGATCAACTGGAGCTTTCGACAGAACATTTTAATTCTCTTCAGATAAAAATCGAAAAGAAATACCTTACCATTCGCATAGAAAATATCAAGGAGGCCGGTACTAATTTAGATAATAAAAACTGGTTGATCATAAGCTTCAACAGGGCTTGTAATTATGTACAGATAAAAGAACCTGCTATGCCTCAGAAGCGATTTGAAAGTATAAAGAGCCTAATGCTTGATGGTCTCAAGTTGAGTGTTGAATGCAATGGAAGAGATGTATGGGCGCAGGAGAATAACAGTGAAGAGGGATATAGTTATGATTGGAATTTAGATGTTCAACCTGAATTTAAGGACCTAATCACAGGACTGCTAAATATCGGAATCCAATCGCAACGTAGAAATTATACTGGATAACTCAAAATTATTTAACAACCTTCACAAATTCAAATAATGCCAAGAAAATAAAAATTTGTTCTATGAAACAGATAACAATATCAGCCTATATTTTGGCTCTGATAAAAAGCACATTGGGGATCTATCGGAACACTGGGAGCCAGCCCGTTAAATCTGGGTCGCGAATTTAATAATCTACTACAGCCCAGCTTATAATCCGAATCTGTCCATGCAAATACATTTTGCGGGAATGGATAGCCTACCTGCATAAAGGAGTAACGGCTGCTCAGAGGCGGCAGCCGTCTACACTAACTAAACATATGCCAGCGCAGGTACGGGGTTACCAACGCTGGTGAAAGCTATTTGGCAAATATTTCAGCCAATTTTTTGTCTAACTCTTCACCTCTTAAGTATTTAGCAATGATTTTACCATTTGGGTCTACCAAGAAATTCATGGGGATAGCTTTAACATCATACATGACTCCAGCTTCATTTTCCCATCCTTTAAGATCTCCAACCTGCTTCCAGGTCAGTCCATCATCCTGAATTGCTTTTAACCATTTTGCCTTATCGGCGGCTTTGTCCATGGATACGCCTAGAATTTCAAATCCTTGTTTTTGGTATTTAGCATAGGATTTCACCAAATTTGGGTTTTCACGTCGACATGGTGCACACCAGGACGCCCAAAAGTCAATCAGCACGTACTTGCCGCGGTAATCGGATAATTTTACAGGTTTCCCATCAACATCGGGCTGTGTGAATTCTTGGGCTTCTACACCCTCGCTTGTTTTTTTGATTAAGGCTATACGTTTGGCCAAGTCCTTACCAAGGATCGAATTCTGCAGACTAGGGTCTAGCGTAGCAAATATCTTTTCGGCTTTGAGGGCATCAAACTCAGGGGGTAAAGTAGAATTAAAAGCCATTAGGGCCATATAGCTCTTTGGATTTTTGGCCACATAGTCCAATTTCGCATCGATGGTCTGTTGCTGTATGGCATTCGCACGATCCTCCAACGTCTTGATATATTTAGGGTCTTGCTGATCCGCGAGCGACTTGGATTTATACTCGTTATTTAAAACTTCATATTGATCGTATATCGGTTTTAATCGGGCATTTATCTGTTCATTTTCCGCATTTAAAGGGGATCCGGAGATTTTTGCATGTTTGATGGAATCTGCTGCCACAAATTTAATTGTCGCTGATTCAATCAAAAAAGGAAGTATATCTTGTTTCGGTGGTTTAGCGGGATCAAAAGGAGCATTGTCGTGGATGATACGCAAATGCGCTTCCATCGGAGAAGGGATACTTCCTTTAAATTCAAATTTTCCGTTTTTTATGTCAACGGAATCAATACGTTCTTTCCCATCGTAATTAAGACGCAGATATGCTTTCGCAGGTTTATCTAACTTGCCCACTGTTCCTTGAAGTGTATAATTTTGCTGTGCATATCCAAATGTTGGCAATATGCACGCTAAAGCTAGCGCCCATTTCATATTTTTCATATTTATATAATAATTATTGTACTATCTTAAAATCTATTTAGATACTTTCGTCACGCCTTTTTTTACGCTTTGCCCAACGATGTTTGTCTGTAATAGTTGTTTATAAAGCTTATCATCACGAAGGACAAATAAGGCCTCCTTGAAACTCTTGTTCGACTCATTTCTGACACGTGCCATATAATCACCGCCGGTATATAACAATGAACCTACCTGTGCTTTAAATTCAACATCAATAGCAGCATGTGCGCCCTGCTGTTGTTCAGGTGGAATTGCCACAAGAACTTTTTTTGCGGCAGTGATCAGTTGCTGATGCACTTCTTTTGGAACTTTAAACTTTAGGTTGAATGCCTTGAAGTCTGGATAAGCTTTGAGGAGAGCCGCACGATTTTGCTGGACAAACTCAAACCCTCCTTTGGCTACAAGCCCACTGTTCATCAGTTGTGCCATCCACGTACTGTATTCATTGGTATCGATGGGAACAAAACGATCCGGCATAATTCCACCGCCCCCGTAAACAATCCTTTTATTTCCAAGCGTCGTGTATTTTAAAGAGTCCGGAAAGGAAATATGTCCTCCTTCCAATAATTCTTTTGATTCCATTCGTCGGTTAAAATCCTGAAAATAATCATCCTTTCCTTTATTGTAGGGCTTTTGGATCGAACGTCCTGACGGGGTATAGTAACGTGCACCTGTAAGCTGCATTTCTGAGCCATCCGATAGGGGTACAGGTTTTTGCATTAACCCTTTTCCGAAACTGCGGCGGCCGATAATCACAGCACGATCCCAATCTTGAAGCGCTCCAGTGACAATTTCACTGGATGAAGCTGTGGCTTCGTCAATAAGTACTACAAGCTGTCCTTCGTAGAACTGACCAAATCCGCCCGTAAAGTAATAGTCTTTTCCCCCTTCATTGGGCACTGAATAAAAGACAATTTTCTCCTTGGGCAAAAACTCATCGGCAACACCAATCGCAGATTCGACATAGCCTCCACCATTGCTCTGCAGATCAAGGATCAGCTTTTTCATTCCTTGTTCTTTCAGACTTTTTAAAGCAGCATCCATCTCCTGACGTGTGGTCCTATTGAAAATTGAAAGCGCAATATAACCGATCTCCTGATCTACCATATAACTTTCCCGAACGGATTTCTCCAATATATTTTCGCGGACAATGTTGATATTCTTGCTGTCCTTACTTCCGGGCGACGCAATGGTAAGGACCACAGGTACGTCTTTTTCACCGCGTAATTTTTCCATAATCTCCCGGTTGCCCCATTCCTTCGCTGTAATACTGTCACCGTCTATAGCGAGAATTTGATCCCCTACACGTACTCCAGCACGCATGGCCGGACCATCTGGGTTGACCTTGGTGATAAAAGTCTGATGATTATTTTTTAAAAACTGAATGCCTATCCCCGCAAAACTTCCACTCATAGCCACGCGCATCTGCTCAGCCTCTTCACGGCTTGTATAACGTGAATGTGGATCTAAATCTGCGATCATCGCTTTGATTGCAGCATCTACCAAATGTTCTTCATTCACCTGATCGACGTAATTCTGCTGAATAAGCTTCAATGCCTCCTCAAATTTATATTTAGGGTTCATCTGAGCCTGTAAAGACATACTCAGACCGATCATCCCGACGAGCAAGCTCGTTGCTTTCCTATTCATAATGTATTAATGATTTAGTCTTTTTATTTTTCGTTTTTGAGGATTTCAATTGCCAACGACAACTCGTCCATCAACTTACTTGGGCTTCCTGAATATCCACCAGAGCAATAGCGTACACGGCCATCTTTTACGATAATCTTACGGGGAATGGATGAGTCGCCGAATAAAGGAACGAGCTGTTTAAATACCAAGTCCTGTTCGTTGGTTTTTGGATTGACAGCATCATGTAACAAGTTGAATCGGAAACCTTCACCACGTACATAGTTCACTGATTTACTTTTATAATCTCCTGTCTGCATCGTTCCCAACATATAGACGGCAACATGCTTATCCTGGGCATATTTGTCTATCAACAATTGCATACCTGGAAATGCCATAATACATGGACGACACCATGTTGCCCAAAAATCCACAACCACAATCTTACCTTTCCAGTCATCCGGTGTAATAAACAGACCATCAGCAGTTTCTAAACGGAAATCAGGCATAGGGTGATCTACCCAATTATGATCCACATAGGCTTTCATTTCTGCTTTTTCTTCATCAGATTTTAGTCCATCTAGATAAGCTTGATAACCGCTTCCATCCCCAGCGTGTCCTTTCAAGTAAATCGCTTTTAACTTGTCAAACATGCGTGGTGTCATCGCATTGTACCTTAAGCTCATTTCAAGCATGGGTAAGATCTGCTTATCATCGCCCAGTCCCTCTAATACCTGTAGGTTGATCTCGTTTAGTTCAGCATTGTTATATTTACCGTCTTCAGATAGCAATAAGAAATATTTTCTAGCTTCCTCATATTTTTTAAGATCATTTAATAAAGAAATGTGGGTAAACAAACGATCATCCAAATTTTTAACCACATTGGAATCAGCCTGTGCCTGACGGTCAAAATCTTCCTGATAAGAGTTGTCCCCCTTACGTGCGATCAATTTGGGCAAAATCGCTTCTGACACCTGATAAAGGCTATCTTTACCGACCAGTTTGAACATATAAGCGCGCATAATGTTCCAACGCATCAACTCATTGCCTGTTCGAAAATCGATATCGTCATACAGCTTAGTAAACTTATCAAACTGTTTGGAGTCAAAGTAAGCCGATCCAAGACCGCGGTATACAGCATAGTAGATAAAACCCTGCGCATTTGGGCGTTGGCGCCATTGTTGTACTGGAAAAAGCTTTAGGAAGTTCTCGTACGAAGCAATGACTTCATTCTTGTCTGCACTGCTTCCTTTGGTATTACTATAAGCAATAAAACGTGCAGTAGCACCGTTCGGAAAGTCAGCATTTACTCTTTTTTCAACCAACTGAGTCAACTCCTGATCTTGAAGACGTCCACTAGCGAATGTATAGAACTGGTTGAGAACCTGGTCAGACAAGTCTTTTTGCTTTAATCCATCGATCAACAGCTTTTTGGCATAGGCAGGAAAACCATCACCCAAAGCCAATTTTTGTAAGTTCATCAAGGATTGAAAATAATCCAGATAGCGTTTACCTGATAATGCAAACTCCTTATCGGCTAAACCCTTCAGATATTCTGCTGGCAAACTTTTAGGCTGATTGTTATAATACGCAAAAATGCCACCGCCTGCAATCATTGGCGCCTGAAAAGCCGCCTCTCCCAAATAAGCACCTTGTACCGGTTTTCCTTTTGCATCACTCAGTGCAATAGCGTAACCAAGGTCCTGATTATTATCCAAGGCATCCGGATGATCGGCATCTCCCTGATAAAATTTAACACCAATAAAAGCTGTCGTCGGTTTAACTGGTACCGTTACGGTCCATAGTCCTGCCGCATTTTTCTGCAGGGAAAGGTTCATCTGTCTCCATTCAAATTCTTCGAAGAGGAAACATGCGGCATGTATGGCATCGCTAAATTCCAGATCTTTGTCTTTGGCATTGTAAACCAATTGAACAAGGTCTGTCGTTTTTGGTTTTGCCGGCTTGAAAACGCTGCTGTCAAATCGAGGCTGCGCATATAACACAGCCTGGACAAACAACAACACTAAAAAAATCGTCTGTTTTTTCATCTTATATAAATTATCTAGGGTTCTGGCCAATTTCAGGGTTAAAAGATAGCACGCGTTCGTTGATAGGATAAACCAATCTTGGACTACCAGCGTTTAGGCTATAAGTCTGCCCATTGAAAGTCCGGGTAATAGTCTTAAAATACCCACCATCCAGTGTAAGGCGACGCATATCGTACCACCGTAAGTCCGTTCCAACAAATTCGCGACGGCGTTCATCAATAACAGACTGTAAAAGATCGCTATTTACATCAGCAGTCGTAAGCGCCACATATTTATCTGCCGAAAAACGCTTCTTCCGCAATAGGTTCAAAAGCTCCACCAATTTAGCAGCATTGTTTTGGCGCGCGTATACTTCTGCACGGTTGAGTAGGACTTCAGGACTGCTCAGACCCACATAGGAAGCATTATAATAATTGCCGCTGCTATTAAAGACTGGTTTCTTATATATATATCCTTTATATGTCCCGGGTTCATTGTCAATAAATAGTTTAAGCCTAAGGTCACCTTCTTTATACAAAGAAATAAGCTCCGGATTAAGCGGGCCTATCATATAACCTGCACTCGTCTTAGATAGCAAAACCTCTTTATCGTCGATGAGACGCGGAAATGTTTCATCTCTAGTAAAGTCTTCCAAATTATAAATTGTCGGGTCCAATGCTAGCGCCAGATCCGCATATCTGCCAGCTTCCTCAAAATTGCGCATCGTCAGATAGACCCTAGACATTAAAGCGTAAGCGGATACTTTTGACGGGTGGTAATTAAAGCTCGGATAGTTTGGCAAATTGTTTATTGCGGTAGTCAAATCCGTTATAATCTGTTCATATATCCGTGCCAGAGATACACGGCTCAAATTCTGAAAAAGGTCTACTGTTAGCAGCAAAGGCAATCCTTGTTGACTCTCCGCTTTCGTAGGATCGTATACAGGCGCATATTGATTGGCCAATGAATAATAGGCAAATGCGCGGTGAACACGGGCTTCAGCTGCTACAGCCAGCTTTTGCGCCGGAGTTCCATTTTGGCTATCCATCACGCCGTCCAAAATTTCATTGGCAACGTAGATATGTTTGTATAAATTATTCCAGCCTCCATCTTGCTGGTCGCCCGTAAAGAATTCAGCTGACCATATATAGGCCAATTGCGTACTACCCCCCCAAACACTTGCAGCTGTGCTGGCAACCTCGGGTGCTATATTATCACTTGTTACCAGTGGCAATAAGTAAGATGTTTCAAAGTTGCCTTTATTATTTAGGAGATAGCGGTAATCGTCTGTTGTTTTTAATGTACGTCTATCATTCTGTTCTATTTCAACATACTTTCGACAAGCGGAGCCCAATAATGTAGCTGACGCAACGAAACTATAGATTAGGATACTTTGTATTTTCATGATGCAGATTATTAAAAGGAAACATTAAGACTTAAAAAATAGGTCGGCGACGGCGGAAGATTTGAATAACTATTCAACGTTCTGTAACTCGGGTCTACACCATCTTTATTTTTGCGCCATATAAGCCCTAAATTTCTCACACTGGCATTTACATTAACCGATTTAAACGGGGTATGTTCCAAGGTTTTGAACGGAAAATTATAGCCAAGGTCAATCTGTTGCAGACGGATATTGCTACCACTGATGACCAAAGCATCCGAATTAGCATACCGGGACAGACTATTGTACTGGTAACCTTGCGTACTTAGTCCGGGTACGTTTGTGAAAGCTTCATCTCCAGGTTGGCGCCATCTCTTTGCCAGATCGGACTGCATTCCTATTGCGCCAGAATATCCTGCATAGTCCGGATAGTTCTGTACGGATAACCGTCTCAACACATGCCCCATTTCGTATGTTACACGAACACCCAGTGTAAAATCTTTAAAGGAGAATGTATTAAAGAGACCTCCGACATAAGGTGGGGTAGTTCTTCCCATTTCAACCAAATCTTCCGCCACGAGCGCATTTGCAGGAGCATCAGCATTGACGATATCCCCATTCTTCTTATAGACCTGTGAACGTCCCTGATTATCCAATCCCGCCCAACGGTACGCATATAAATAATCTGTCGGATGACCTAAGATAGGTGTTGATGCATCGGTATAATTTATTACGTTTACAGGATCGGTGAATCTGGAATCTGTAACCTTATTGGTATTATAGCCAAAATTAAATAAGGTATTCCATTTAACCGTAGATTGAAGCCAAGCTGCTCTAAGCCCAATGTCAACACCATGTCCTTCCAGGGTAGCACTGTTGAATTGAAGAAGAGTCCAGCCATAAGTGCCATTAAAAGGGAACGAATAAACAATATCGGAAGATTTCTTGGTGTAATAATCTACATTTAGCTGAAGACGGTTGTTCCAAATTGCGTAGTCTAAGCCCACATTCAATGATTTCACCTTTTCCCAAGTAATCTGCTTATTGGCCGGATAGGCGATGTCCGCTGTGACTTCATTTGAGATATTGTCGGTACTGGTATTTATGACCACTACTCGGCCAACACTTTTAGGTAATATTCCGTTCACGCCATAGGTCAACCGTAAACCGAGCGCATCAGCCCAAGTTGCATCCTTTAAGAATTTTTCCTTCTTGGCATCCCATTTTCCGCCGATAGACCATAGTGGCTTTCCGCGTTCGCCCCGCGACGCCCCAACCAACGTAAAATCGTCAAAACGTATACTACCCGAAAGCACATATTTGCCGTTAAAGGCCGAAAATGCAGCATTGGAATAGTAGGAAAGCGCCCGGTCCCTATTTTTGGCAATTGACCCATTGGAGCTGAAATAATTATCCCATCCATAGATGGTGTTATAACTTCCTCTTGGATTTATAACAGCATAAGAATAGGTATCCTCGATAAATCCCAAGTAAGCATCACTTGAAGAACGGCGGCTATTCTGCTTCCATTCGGCCCCGGCAAGGAAATTAAGATTATGCTGCGAAGATTGACCAAACGCTTTATCGATATTCAGTTGGGTTCGGAACACATATTGCGAGCCATTATAATTGCTTATGCCTAACCTTCCACCCAATGGATAACCATAAACATAATTACCATTGTCGTTGAACGTAGTACCAATGTTAATCTGATTACGCTGGCCATAACTATTTACACCATCAATATTTTCCGTATTGTTCAATTGCCGCTGCCATTGCCCCATGACCGATAGATCTGCCCAACTGGTCAGTTTGGTATTGATGTCCATATGCATACGTATAGCATGAGACTGATCATTATAATTAGCAGCAGAGAGTTCTTCAATAGGATTATAGGCCCAGTCCAGGTAGCCTTTATTTTCAAAATCCTGGGAAACCTCAGGTCTAAATTGAATATAGCGGCGTATGTTATTTCCGTTTTCATCTTTCAACAGGTCATAAGGAAGAAGACCGCCTGAACTAATATTTGAAGATAAGGCATTGATTGCTGCTGAATTTCCAATGGAATTACCATAATTGTAGTTAACACCTGTAGCCAACCTCACGCGATCGTTAAACATCATGTTAGTTAGGTTAGTGGTGAGGTTGAAACTTTCGGCCTTATTTGCGCGGAATACCGGGACATCCTTACTATAATTTGCCGACACAAAATAAGTACTCTTATTGGCACCTCCTGAAAGAGATAGGTTGTGCTGCTGTGAAGTTGCGTTTTGCAATAAATAATCTTTGATTTGCTGCCTATTGTCAGTTGCGGCGAGCTTTTCAAGTGCTGCGTCGCGTTCCTGTGCCGTGGCAGTACCACGCTTTACACGGAAGATCCATTCCAGTGATTCGGAATGCGGCCTTTTTGTATTAAAGGGCTCCCAGTCACTTTTTTCGATATTATCTCCAATAACGCCCTCATCAACCAATTGCTTTTCAAAGTCAATATATTGCGCTGAAGACATGCGGTCCATTTTGTTAAGATCAGCAGGTGATGCCATACTCAGCGAGCTACTGAAATTGATCGAGGGCGGAGTGTTCCGACCTTTTTTTGTTTCGATGACAATTACCCCATTTGCAGCCTTTGCACCCCAAATGGAAGAAGCAGCGGCGTCCTTCAATACCGTGATACTTTCGATATCATTCGGGTTGATCCTACTTAGGATTGCACCACCCGAACTCTGGGTATTCCCTTTATTCGTCAACGTAAAACTGTTGTCGTCATTTTCGGCCATTGGAAATCCATCAATCACGATCAGCGGATCTCTGGGTGCGCCGCCAGTACCATAACTGTTTATCCCGCGTATCTCTATCTTATTTGTTCTCGGATCTACATACATGCCCGGTACTAGCCCCTGTATACGCTCCATCACATTGATAGCCGGTGTTTCCTGAATTTGTTTCGCTGTTACTGTTCCAAATGCCCCCGTAGCTCTGTCTTTAGGAATCTTCGTGTACCCCATCGACACCACTTCAACATCATCCAACACATTGACGATCTGCTCCATTGTTACATTGATCTGGTTACTGCTCCCGATTACCCGACGCTGTGGCTCCATACCCATGTACGAGAAAATTAGCGCATCTGCAGGATCAGTCAGTCGAAGTGTATAACTACCGTCGCTACTTGATGTCACACCAGTACGCACGGCATGTCCATCCGACATCACGGTAACGCCAATTAAGGGCGCACCTTTACTATCTTTTACTTTACCTGTGATAACTTTCCAAAATCTGTCGTCGCTGTGATTGTCTCTCTTATCACGGCTGTCGCGAATAATCGTAAAATAATTGTTTTGGACGTATAGGAATAGATAATTGTTGGGATAGAGCAATTCCTTTAATACTGTTTCTACCGGAAGCCTTTTGTTTTTTGGAATCATGTCACTGTTCACAAAAGCATCGCGGATGAGCCCCTCTTCATAGGAAAATTTGGTCCCATAAATTCGAGTTACCTCACTAAGAGCCTGGCTGAGACTAGCCCTTTTTTGTGCAAAGCTACCTGTAGTGCTCATCAGGCAGACAAGAGGCACAAGAAGTTTAGTTTTCATAAATTTTGATTGATTAGTGTTAGTTTCTAGTTAGGTTTTATTATTATTTGTTTGTTTTTCACTTCAATAGCTACATTCATCGTGTGCTTGATCACGAAGAGGATATCATCAATTCCTTTTACCGGTATCACACCTGTAAATCGTTTATTGAGCAATGCCGAGTCCTGAACCACCACCTGATAACCATAATTATCTTCCAATACACTTACAATATTGGCTAAGTTGCTATGTTCGATGCTAAGCTCACCATGGGTCCAAGCCATGGCTTTGTCTGTATCACTTTTGACAGTCTGATCAGCTTTTGCAGATTCATCATAAATAAAAGTCTCTCCAGGCGCTAGAATACGATTGAGTCCATTTTCGCCCTGAATCCGGACACTACCTTCAAACAAGGACACTTCAATACGTCCACGTCGATCTTTTACGTTAAATTTAGTTCCAAGAACCGTCAATGAGAGATCCCCTACATGCACCACAAAGAGATCATTTTCACGCAAACGATTTTTGACGGCAGTATGCTTTACCTCAAACATACCCTCTCCCTCGAGCCAAACTTCCCTCGGTTTATCCGTTTTCCAGTTACGTACATAGGATAAGCTAGAATTGCTGTTTAATTTGATGATAGAAGAATCTGGAAGTGCAAGTTCACGTCTTTCCCCAAAAGCCGTATTTGTTTCCTTCGTTCCGAATTGATTGATTTCATAGATCAACATTCCCAAAAGCAACAGTGCCGCCGCCGATGCTGACCATCGTAATGTTCTATGGATAAATAGCCTCTGCTGCTGTTTCTTTTCATAGCGCGGAATTTGAGTCTGAATATTCTCCCAGCGTTGATTAGTACTCAAACTGCTTTGGACCTGTTGCTGGCCTTTAATCAATAATACCCACATGCGGGCTGTTTCCATTTCAGCCAATAAATTGGGATATTGGTCAACAAGTTCAGACCAAAAATCCCGCTGAAAAGTACCATCTAAATGAGTGGACGTAACAAAGTCCTCATCGGCAAAAAAATCTGCTGCCTTATAATCTTTATATTTTGATAACCGTGAGTTCATGTTTCTTTCTTATTATAAACACCTTTATTTTAAATTTTACCCCAGCAAATTTTATTTTTTTCAAAAAAAAGTTAATACCATTCGAATCATCATAAAAACAATGCATGCATCGCTTATGGTGGTTTACAATGGGTTATTTTAAATAGTGAAGAAACTTGCTGTGGAATTCGGATTTAATGGGGGCGTAGTTGCTGCAGTAAATAGAGTAAAACCAAAAGACCGAACCTACCAAAGTGTTTTTTCAAACTGTCTAGCGCACGGTAAAACAGTTTATAGGTATCTTTGGTGGACAATCCCATAATTTCCGCTATATCAGTGTAGGGCAATTCTTCAAAAAAACGTAGATGTATAATTTCACGCTGACGAGCGGTCATCTGCTGCAGGGCCTGATCGAGCTTATCGCGAATTTCCATAGCACGTTCCTGACGAATCATACTGAGGTCATGCGGAAGCTCAATAGTAAATGGCAGATAATCAATAGAAGAATTAGCAATGCTTATCCGACGGGCCGATTGTTCTATTTTTCGTACTAATACGCGGCGAAAAGCTTGATACAGATAATTCTTAACAATAACATCGATACTTAAATTGTCTCGGTTGCACCACAACTTAACAAATAGCTCCTGTATACTGTCTTCAATAATTGATTCGTCCTGAGTAAACTTAAAGCCATAATTGAATAAAAGCTGGTTGTATCGTTCAAAAAGAATTTTGAACGACGCCTCATGTCCAACCTGAAACTTCTGCCAAATCTGTAGATCAGAATTCATTTTCAATACGACTCTTATTGTTAGTTTTGCGTAAGTAGAGCTATAAATATAGGAATGATCTTTTGTACAAAGCAAATTATGCACAGTATTTTATTCTTTATTAAAAAAATCAAGCCTGTAATTTGTTAAAAAAATATTCGTCTTAACATAAACGTTCACTTATTATAAAGCCCCGATCCCACATAAGATTTTTTATAATCGAGGCCCGCATTCTCCAGATCTTTTATACCCGAATAACCAAATTGTGAAAGTGTTCCCATGAGAGAAAAATTCTGTTCAGCTTGCGCTTTATTATCAAATAGCTCATATTTGACGTTCACATCCACTTTATCGTTTACCTTCCAGCTCAGACTGGGCGTAATTGCAAAATAGTTGTTGTGCACTTTCGAATTCTGGAAATTTCCTTCTGTGGTATAAGTGGTATTCACACGGAACAAGACACTTTTGTCCTTTGTCAAAGGCGCATTGACATCGGCCTGTGCCCGGTAAAAATTATAGCTCCCAGCCGACAGTAATACATTAGCAGCTAAGCTGTCATATGGTTAAATAGTAAAAAATAACCCACCCACCGATTGAATTGTAACAGCTCATTTTTTAAAATAATGTCGTTTTATATAGTCATAATGTTATAGGATATAAGATATTCATGAGCAAGGATCGCGACAGACGAGAATACAATTGCGGGAATCGTTAAGAAGCGGTGAACAGTCTGCTTTACAAGCATTATAAAAACGCGAAAACATAATCATAGCCAATCATGTCGGCAATTATATTTTTAAAAGCTAACAACGCCAGTTGGTTAAAGACCTGAACTAAAATAAATAATTTCCGCTAAACATCCGGGCATAATACGGCCATTTATGTCTTTTGTGATAATCTGCGCAATTGATCAATCCGTCTGGATGGAGACGGACAGGTTCAGGAAAGATCATAGCTAATTTGCAAAAAAGAAAAGCTTATGATCAACTTAAAAACTTTCTATATCGCAATACTCATTGCGGTAAGTTATTTTACCGCAGCAGCACAGGTAAAATCCAAAACAAATTCCAATACCACCATAGCCCAACTGCATAAACAGCTCGAAACTGTTATACAAAAAGAAAACATCCCGGGCCTGATGGTTTCGATTGTAAAAAACGATAACATTCTATACGCTGGTGGACTGGGCTATGCCGACCTTGGGAAACGTCGTCCCGTAGATCAACTCACCCAATTTCACCTCGCCTCCGTTACAAAATTTTTCGTGGCGATGGGAATCCAGCAATTAGTCGCTAAGGGAAGGCTTAAACTTAGCGACCGCATTCGCGATATAGCACCTGAAATTCCTTTTAACAATCCTTGGGAAGATACTTATCCAGTTAGGGTAGTTCACCTCCTAGAACATACAGCAGGCTTTGATGACGTGCAGCTCAATAGTATGGTAACCATAGGTGAAAAACCGCTACTTGGTATTGACGCGATCAAGGCTGTCAGCAATTCACTGACCGTTCGCTGGAAGCCCGGAACGATGATGTCCTACTCCAACCCCGGTTATAATGTACTCGGTTATATCATCGAAAAAGTGACGGACATGCCTTGGGATAAGTATCTACAAGATCAGATTTTTTTACCACTGAACATGCGTAAGAGCCTATTCGATCGTAATGGAACCCGTATGCCTAACTTCGCCACAGGTTACGATTTTCGAGATGGGAAATTCAGGCCGATGCCTTTCTATCAGCCAGGTAGCAATGGAGCAGGCAGCGCATTGGTATCAAACGCAGAAGATATGGCCAAATTTATGCTTTATCTGCTCAATGGTAGTGCTGACAGCACACTACTAAATAATGGCAATCTCAATGAAATGGAGATCATCCACAGTACTTTAGCCAGCCAGGCGGGATTACAAACTGGCTATGCTTTGGGCAATGATCTATTCCCGAATAATAAAAGGATTAGCCTACGTGGCCACAACGGTAAAGGGGAAGGTTTTGTATCCTGGTTATTTTTTAACCGTGATGCTGGTATAGCTTATGCCATAGCAGCAAACAGTGTGGTCAATATGTGGCCAATCTCGCAAGCAATCGAAGACTTCCTAACTAAAAATATATCCCCTCCAAAACTCACTAGTCACCCAATAGATAAACAAAAACTGAAACCGCTTTTAGGCTACTACCAATTTATGAATCCAAAAAATGACCGTTGGGAATTCTATAGGCGGATCTTTGGCGGTATTGAATTAAGAGGGATCAGCAAGGATCGACTCCTCGTCAAAAAAGAGAACGGACAGGTGGATTCCCTGATCCACATCGGCAATGGCATATTTCGCGCAAAAGATGATATTCTCCCTTCTTTTGTATTAGCCAAAGATTCCAATGACCAGCCTTTCTTTCAAGGTTATGGCAATAACTTCTATCGAAAAGTGCCTCCGGCTTCCCTGTTAATACAAAAGATTCCTATCTATTTAGGTTTTTGTGCCATTTTGATTTATATGATCTTTAGTCTGGTGGGAATAGTGCTTATGTTCTTTCGAAAAATAAAATTGATCGACGTTGGAATCCCGCTATTGCCAATAGTAGGAACCTGTTGTTTTATTGCGGCCTATCGTCTCATGGGATTGACGGATGCCAGTCACAAAGAGCTCTTTACTTCTTTTAACATAACAAGTTTTTTGATTTTCCTGGGCATGCTCTCATTTGCGATATTAGTTATTGTCAGTAGCCTGCTGCTCTATAAACGTTGGTTTCAACTAACTCCGAGATGGTTGCGTCTGCTCTTAGCATTCTGTAATTTCTTTTTATGCTACTTGGTTGCGCTGTTGTCTATCAATGGCTGGATTGGTGTGCCGATCTGGATGATGTAATTCATTTGGCCAATTATGTTTAAATTCACAGTACAAAGATAGGTTAATATAAACCATGGTCAACATACTCTATACTTTTCACGCTTTTTCAGCTGGTGCATTATGGTTGCTCGGGACCTTGATCTTTATGGGGGTAAACAAGACAGGTCCCCAAGCAGACCGCTGGCTGGGCGCATACTATTGTCTATTGGCGAGCTTATTTACCCAGCTCTTTCTAGAAGGTTTTCATATCGACAACGGAGCTTTGATCCATGTTCTGGAGCTTCCCCGCTGGGCGACTCTCCCCTGCTTTTATCTCGCAGTTCATTACCTCGTCAAACCAACAACACCTATTCGGTACTGGGGATTACATTTTGTTCCATTCCTGGCTTTTCTTTTCTTCTCCGTCATCTATTTAATACCCGGACTTTTTAACAAACACATCCACGCTCCGCAATTACCGCATTGGATCATGTTCGCTATTAAATATTTCTTCTTTGCGCAATGCATCTTTTATTGGATGGCCTGCTATTGGCTCTTTAAAATACATCAAAAGAATATTCGCCAGCTGTCTTCCTATACGGAGAAGATCAACATGATCTGGTTGAAGTATCTATTGATTGCTCTATTATGTATGATCATTGTCCGTTTGCTGGCGTTGGCTCATTTTTCCTTTGACTCCCTTGCACCAATTCTATATTTTATGGGCATAGTGGCACTTGGGTACGGAACTTTAACACAGCGGTCAATATATGCTGTGGAATCTAGCGATAATCTGATTGATGAAAGTGATAAAACAAAGAATATTAAAACCGAAGAGCGATTGACAGAACAACAGGTAGACACATTAAAAGAAAAACTCGTGCAGAAAACAACAGCTGAAAAGTTATATCTAGACCCTGCCCTAACACTCTCATCCCTCGCGGACCATATCGGCATCAATCCGCATGATCTTTCCTATATTATAAACAATGGCTTACAAAAAAATTTCTACCAGTTTATCAACGAACTGCGCACGGAAGAAGCGAAAAGACTACTATTATCCGAAGAGGCCAAGCGACTTGATATGTTTGGGATCGCGATAAGGGCCGGCTTTAATTCAAGAACAACTTTTTATAGCAGCTTCAAAAAGGTAAACGGAATGACACCGACAGCATATATGAAAGTCCATGGTAAAAAATCATCTTAACGAGGGAAAGTGGAGTTTGTTCGATTGCATCCATTCGGACAATTAACCTATCAAAAAGACCTACTCTTGTATCATATCAACAAAAAAAATTATGATACAACAAATTAAACCAAGTATTCGCTCGAAAGCGATACGCCAGATTTCCAAAGCAACATATGGCTTTCTCACGGGAGCCTACTGTCTTTTAGTCGGCCATGGTGCATTCGCACAGACCGCCCCTGCAAATGCTTCCCAGCAGCAAAATCAGTCTCCACTGAAATCATTTCAGGGTTATTATCAGCTCCCCAACAAAGTAGCTTTCATTGCTTTCGACGAGCAGGATAATGCGCTGCACGCTACACAGCTATGGGACCAGAAAAAAAGATATCAGCTCGTCCGTAAAGATAACACGCACTTTGAATCCAAAAACGAAGGCTATTCGATAGAATTCTTAAAAAATAGTTCCGGAGATTTTAGCCAAGCAAAGCTCCTGGGCAGAATTGTATGTGAGCGTGTACCATTTGACCCCAATAAAATTGCAAGTCTGACCGCATCTCAATTGAAACAGCTTTCCGGAACTTACTTAATGGCCAACGACAACAATTTTAAAATTACTATAGAACCTTCAGCACAGGGCTTAATCCTTAAACAATTGTGGGACAACAAAACAGTTTCATTTACCCCTCGCTCTGAACTTTTCTTCCTCAACGAAGATGGCACCTTTCCTTTGACATTTTCTGTTGCCAATGGAAAGGTGGAGCAGATGACCTGTTTTGAAAAGGATCTCTGGTTGAAGGCTGATTAATTTTCCAATTCAAAAAAGATATGAAAAGAATGATTATCTGCTTATCTGCTATACTGTTGAGTATAGCACAATTAAAGGCGCAGCAGGTAGCTGACGAACAGTTTTATTATCCCATTGCCGATCCGCACCATCGGGTCGGCAATGGACCGTTGCTCCTTTTTGACGAGGCACACAACAATGCGGTTACTTTGAGAGGAACATATGCAGCATTTTCAGATCTTCTGCAAGCGGACGGATATAGTCTCCGAAGTACCAAAGAAAAGGTCAATTTGGAAAGATTGAAAGAGGCAAAAATATTTATCAGTGTAAATGCGCTACATGATCCAGAAAACTGGAGCCTGCCTGCCCGTTCGGCATTTACAGATAAGGAAATAGAAATTCTCCGACAATGGGTATTTGACGGTGGATGTTTATTTTTGGTAACCGATCATATGCCCTGTGGCGGATCAGTACAAGCTCTAGCCGCTGTATTCGGCATTCACGTCATTAATGGCTTTGCTTTACGAAAAGATGGAAAGCCCGAAATCTTTTCAAAAGATAAAGGAACACTTTTATCCAACGAAGTAACAACTGGATCGGATACGGAAATAGACAGTATCATGTGCTGGGGCGGCACGGGATTTACGGTACCAGAAACCGCACAAATTATCTCTTCGTTGGACGAAGGATATGAGATTTATTTACCTGCCGATGCTAATCTGATAAAAAGGCCTATGCCCGACTACATTCCCCGATTGCCTGGCAAAGGATTTGCAAATGGTGCTTACCTTCGATTTGGGGAAGGAAGAATGGTGATATTCGGGGATGGCGCTCCTTTTTCTGCCCAACTCCATGGCATCAAAAGTGAAAAAAGGGGAATGAATCATCCTTCTGCTTACCAAAATGCACAATTTCTGCTTAATATCGTTCATTGGCTCGACCAATGAACGATCAGCAAATCCCAGTAGTACCATTATTGAAAAATTTAAAATTAAATTTGAATGGAGTAAAACTAACGTAAGGAATGGCACCAGCAGCTTTCCGGTTTTGTCGACGGCGATATAGCCCTGCATCATCGCCGCCTTTATGTTATTATTCATATTTTGTAAAACAAATTTCCACGCTTAAAAAATCACCAGCTGTCGGTCCGGAACGGAGAGGCCAGTAGCTGTTGCCTGTTGATCAGATTAGCATCCTCTGGATTATCACTCCAGGCATAGCGTACTGCCACGGGGTGGGCTATATCCCTATGACTGACAACGACGGTATTGCCCTTGACTACAGCGTCCGCCCAGACAAACTTGCGGTCCTGCCCAGCGATGGCAAAGTGTCTCAGTGGTTGCCCCTCCCTGCTTGCCAGTCCAGCGCCGACCTCCTTAAAAAAGAGTACGATCCTGTTGTCCTTGATTTCCATACGCTCATAGACGGGTCCTGTACTTATCAGCTTTTCACCGTACACCAGTTTGCGGGCAGCCAGCAGCAGCCGCGCAGCGAGGTCCTTTTTATTCAGGGGATGAATATCGTTCCACTCGCCAATATCATAGTTGACCGTCAACGCTGTATAGGGAACGTCACGGGATACCTTAAACTGCGCTTCCCGTACACCCGCCCATCCCGATTCAGACGGGCGCTCCTGTTTGGGCATATAATTAGGTAGCTGCACCAGCAAAAAAGGCAGCTGCGGGCGCTCCAACGTCAGGCGCCAGTCTTTGATCAGCAGACGCAGATACTGTTCGTAGGTCTGCGGACTGCCCGTATTGGCCTCTCCCTGATACCAGATCACGCCGCTCACGGCCACATCTTTTATCGGATAGATCATGCCGTTATACAGCTTTGACCCTACTTCATTAATATTTTGAAGTCGCGGCTGATAGCTTTTGGCCAGATCGGGATCCATGCCTACCTGATATTTCCAAGGTCCAGCCAGATTGATCTCGTTGTCATTGACCAGCAGCTTATAAGACTTGCCTTCCACAAATCCCCCATTACCTGTAGTAA
The DNA here is from genome assembly GCF_003627955.1 of Sphingobacterium puteale. Lineage (GTDB taxonomy): Bacteria > Bacteroidota > Bacteroidia > Sphingobacteriales > Sphingobacteriaceae > Sphingobacterium > Sphingobacterium puteale. Next base: position 150,724 of record NZ_RBWS01000014.1, read on the forward strand.
ACCGCAGGCGTACCGTCACGGTATTGTGCCCAGCGCGCAGAATACCTGCCCTTACGGGGTACTTGCGGGGCGGATACATATAGCCGGTGGCACCCACAAAGTGGCCATTGACAAATACCGAATCACTGTCGATCATGGTCCCCAGGTACAACAAGCCATACCGCCCCGCCAGCTCGCCCGGCAATTCAAATGATCTTCTAAAATAGACCACTCCCTTGTTATGCAGTTGCTGGTCGCGCCACCATCCCGGTACGGTAAAGGTAGGCCAGCTACTGTCGTTCCAGTCTGGCTTTATCCAATCCCGGATACCGCGGTCCTGCTGCGCCAGATGCATGCTGTCCAGTGCGGGGCGGTCGAGCAGCAGCCGTGGAAATTCTTTTAGCTGATCCTGGCTGATCCAGCTTTCTATATTCGAGCCGCCGAGGCTCGACACGAGCATGCCCACGGGTACACCGGTATGAGCGTAGCTCTGCTGTGCATAGAAATAGGCCAATGCCGTCCAGTTCATCACTTCCGAAGCCACAGCTGAGTACCAGCGTCCGCCATCGGCTATTTCGCTGCGGCGGTCCAGCGCACTCTGTGTGGGTACCTTAAAATAACGGATCATATGGTTATTGGATTCATTGATCTCCGGAAAGCGTTCTACCAGCCTTTCTATCGGTGTCTCCATATTGGACTGGCCCGAGCAAAGCCACACATCGCCGATCAGGACATCTCGGATAGCGATCTCATTCACCTGCAGCAGATAAGGACCTCCGGCTTTCTGTGCCGGCAGCCTGATCGCCCAGTTACCTGCTGCATCCGCCTCAGTCAGGTAGCTTTGGCCACGAAAACGTACCGTTATTTTCTCACCACTGTCGGCCCAGCCCCAGATTTTCAGTTCGGTATCACGCTGCAGCACCATGCGGTCTGCTATCAGCGCAGGCAGCCGCACCGCTGCGGACGAGACTACAGCATAGAGGAACAGGGCTAATGTCAGGGCAAGAGTACAGGCTTTTCTTTTTTTCATCTTCATACGATTGCACATTCTACAAATAAGAGTGCAGGACCGCTCATCCTGTACAGATGGCATGTCCTGCAGCCCTATTAGTTATATCCGGGATTCTGGTAGGCTGCTTTTTCGGCTGCCGACATATCCATGGCATCCAGCTGTCCTTGCGGGATAGGCCGCAGGTAGTGGAAGGGTTGTATCGACCGAGTGAAGGTTGTTGCCGTGTGGTCACCTACATTCGAACCGGCAATACGATAGGTTTTAGCGATGTCGGACCAAGTCTGTGTACGCACGAGGTCATACCAGCGGTAGCCCTCACCATAATACTCGCGCGAACGTTCGGCCAAGATGTAATTGAGCGTAATCTGAGCCGGCGTCGCAGCCAACATTTCGGCACGGCGGTTGGCTTCCTTGGCCGTGTTGCCGTTGTTGTCCCAGCGCCATACCCCCGCGCGGCCGCGGATCACATTGACCAGGTCGTGTGCGCTCTTGCCGGCTTTGGCCGTCGCACCCTTCACTGCCGCCTCGGCAGCGATAAAGTACAGCTCGGAAAACTTGGCAATATTGAACGGCCGGGTGCTGCCCGCATTGGGCTGTCCCAAGCCATTGCCGTTGTCGGTGCGGTAAGGGCCCAGCTTCCACAGTCCAGGATAGACACGGCGGCTGATGCCCTCCGGAGAGATCACATAGTCGGCCCTGCCGGGGAGTACCCCCGCCCCGATACTGCTCTTGTAGGTTTTGTTGTCATAGTTGATCGGCATCTGTGGCTCCTCATTCAAGAAAGTGAGGATGGCCTCTCCCGGTTTGACGGGCATGTTATTGGCGTTAAACAACGAAGGGTCGCTGATATTTGCCTTGTTCCAGTTGCCGCGGTACACCGTCGTGAAGGTGCCGTCGTAGCGCGAGTCGTTGGTTTTGTCGGCAAAGGTTTCGGTCACCACGTTGATCGTCGGTGCCATCCGTGTCCATGGGCGCCCCAGTGCCTGGGCGGCCTCCCGCTGTACCGAGTTCACCAGATCGGCGGTATTCCAGGCCGTTGTTTTGGAGCTCGTGATCGACGTGTAATTCCAGGTCATCATCCAGCCCGCAAAGTTGTCGGGTGCACCGCCACTGCCATAGCTCAGGCTACCGCCATTATACAGCTCGCTGTCTTCGGTATGGTCGGCAAAGAGCAGGATCTCGTTGTTGCGGTCATTAGTCCCGACGTTGACATCGTAAAAGGTAGGCTGCAGGCCATACGGTCCCGGGTTTTCAATAGCAGCCACGGCCATGTCGTAAGCCTGCTGGAAATACCAGGCACTGGTCTTGCCGTCGGGATCCGTCCGTGCGGTCTCCGGATAAGTGGGTATATTTTTCGGATTTTCCAGCCACCAGGCGTAGGTCAGGTAGGCCTTTGCCAAATATAAGCGGGCTACAGTCTTGCTCACGGCCCCCTTTAAGCGCGGTGCATCGGGCAGATCGCTAATGGCCTTAGTCAGGTCCGGGAAAATAGCCCTTGTATACACTTCAGCCACGGTATTGCGTTTGGATTTACGCTCCACAGAGGTGCTGTATTTGAGTTCGCCCCCACCCAGGTCGAGCGGCACGCCACCAAAAGTCTGCACCAGCAGGAAATAATCAAATGCCCGGAAAAAGTGTGCTTCGGCGATGATCGCGGGCGAGGTGCCCACTGCCAGAGCATTCTCGATGATGCCCGAGGCCATGTTGATGTTGGGCAGGGCGGCCTGCCATGCCACATCCGCCCTGCTATTTATAGCCGTCATCGTACTGAGACCTGTAAAGTCCATCACCTGAAAGTTTTCGTCCGCACTCTGCGCATAGGTCACCTCATCGGTCCCGGTCAGGCAGGCATTGTAATAATAAGCCTGTCCATAGATATAGCGCAGGTGGGCATAGAGTCCCACAATACTGTTGTTGATACCGTTTGGTGTCTTAAAATCCCCCGGCGTAAAGATTCCTCTAGGCTGTTCATCCAAAAATTTGGAGCAGCTGTTCATGCCGAGCATCAGTGAACCAAGGCAGAGCCCTATAATAAGTTTTGAATTGAAAGTTTTCATGCCTGAATGTTTTAAAATGAAAGATTGAGCCCCAGAATATAACTTCTCATTGCCGGTGTATTTGTACCGACCACCAGTATCCGTCTCAGGCCACCCACGGCCACATTCTCGTCGCCATAGGAGTTGGGTTCCGGATCACCGCCCGATTCCTTGTGGTAGGGCGAGAATAGGACGAATGGATTTTCCACCGTCGCATAGAGGCGCAGGCGGCCAATACCCATGCGTTCCACCCATTTCTGTTTAAAGTTGTATCCCATCGTAATCGTACGCACCTTTAGATACGACGCATCAAAATAGCCCAGCGTACTGCCATATTTGGGATTGTCACCGCTCTGTATGCCTCCAGGTTTCGGATATTTGGCATCCGTACGGTCTTCACGCCAGTATTCGACGCTCACGTTGTTGCCCGCGCGGGTATTCAGCTGGTTGAGGTAGCCGGTACTTCCGTAGAGCGAACTGATCAGCGTACCGCCATTCTGGAAGGTACCCACCACATTCAGGTCGACATTTTTGTAGGCCAGACGCGTATTGAAGCCACCCAGAAAATTGGGCTGGATATTGATGATCTGCCGGTCCGCAGCACCGATCGCCCGTGTAGGCACGCCATTTTCGTCATATTCACCTGTATACTCCACCTTGATCATCCCCGGATTGCCACCCGGCTCCAGGATATCGCGATAGGGATCGTCGGCCTGCCACAACCCGATTTTCTTATAGTCAAAGATCACGTCGATCGGATGGCCGACAAACCATTGATTACCTTCATCACGCTGGCTTCCGGAGGTCAGTTCAACGAGCTTATTGCGGTTGGCATAGAGGTTGACCCCCACATCCCATTTCCAGCCGTTTTCATTGTCTATCACCGCGCCGTTGAGGGAGAGTTCAAAGCCTTTGTTCTGCGTCTTTCCGATATTGGCCATGTAGCTGCCGCCACCGTTTGTCGGTGGCAGTCCCACGCGCAGCAATATATTGTCAGTATTCTGCACATAGTATTCCATCGTACCACTAACTCTGTTGTTGAAAAGACCGAAGTCCAGACCGTAGTTGTAGGTCTTGGAAAACTCCCAGCCCAACGAAGGATTGGGCAATTCGGACATGTAGTAGCCGGTCAGGAACTGCGTATCGAAATTATACGGTCTTGTACTCAGCAAGCCCAGGGTCTTGTACGGATCGACCGCCTGATTGGACGTCTGACCGTAGCCTAGGCGCAGCTTGAGCTGGTTTATCCATGGCACGGCGGACATGAACTTCTCGTTGTGGATATTCCATCCTGCCGAAATCGCCGGATAGGCATGCCACTTGTGCCCCGGTGCCAGTCGCGAGGAGCCGTCACGGCGCATGGTCATCGTCAGCATGTAGCGGTTGTCAAAGGTATACATGGCGCGGCCCATAAAAGACATCAGGCTGCTTTTGGCATAGCCCTGCTGGTCAGGGTTGACAATGATCTCCCCCTGGGCGCGGCCGATGTTATAGAACTGGAACGCATCGATCGGAATATCGCGGGCGGATATCAGCGTGCTGTTGGTGGTATTCTGCTCCGCCGAATAAAGAGCCACCAAATTGAGGTTATGTTTTTGCGCAAAGGTACGATCGTAAGTCAGCAGGTTTTCCATTACCCATTGTACTGTTCTGCCATTTGCGACCGAAGCTGTGGACACATTGTCCGGGGTTCCACTGAATACACCCTGTCCAGTATAGCTGCCGTCATTGTTCTGACGGAAGTTGAGTCCAAGGTTGGTGCGGTAGGTCAGCCCCTCCACGCCAGGAATCCGGATCTCGCCGTACATGTTGTTGTACGAACCGAACACGCGCTGCTGATTAATATAGCTGTCCCCCAGCGCCTCATAGGACTCGCGGGTATGCACCCACTGCTGACCAGATGTCTGCTGCTGGATACGGGATTTGAGTGTGCCATCTGTATTAAAGGGATTGGCTATCGGCGAAGCGCTCAGCACGCCGTACAGCCCGAGGTTGTTACCATTGGTAATGCTGTAGCTCTGGTTGAGGTTGAAGCCAAATTTAAATATCTTGCCCACCTGCTGGTCCAGTGCAGCACGCAGATTGTAGCGGGTATAGTTCTGCAGGGGAACCACGCCTTCGTCGCGGAAGTAACCGGCGCCGAAGTTGTAGTTTCCTTTCTCTGCCCCACCGTTGACGCTGATATCGTGGCTATTGACCATTCCATTTTTGTAGAAAAGGTCCTGCCAGTCTGTATTGGTATCGTCTAACTCATCGAGGGTGTTCTGAAACTGTCCCACATAGCGACGCATTTCGGCAAACTCCGGTCCCGACATCATTGGATATTTGGCAAATACCGTACGCAACCCAGTAAAACCGTTGTACGCCAGCTGTGCCTGCTGCCCTATGCGCCCCTTGTTGGTGGTCACGAGAATCACGCCATTGGCACCACGCGAGCCGTAGATTGCCGTTGCCGAAGCATCTTTGAGTACATCCACACTCTTGATGTCCGCGGGGTTGATATCCGAGATGGAACCCGCAAACGGAATTCCGTCGAGCACGATCAGCGGATTGTTATCGGCGGTCAGTGAGCGTGTACCGCGGATCCGGATCTGCATCGGAGAGCCCGGCTTCGACGAATTCTGCTGCATATTGACCCCCGCAATACGGCCCTGCAGGGCACGGCTGATGTTGGCTGCAGGCACTTCGTTCATCGTCGTACCGCTTACTGAGGCCACCGAGCCCGTTACAGCTTCTTTGCGCTGCGTACCATAACCGATGACCACCACCTCTTCCATGGCAATATCATCGGATTGCAGCGTCACCTGCACGCTGTTATTAACGCCCACCGGCACTTCGGCTGTTTTGTAGCCTACATTGGTGAAGACCAGCACAGCGCCGTTGCCGGCCTCAATGGCAAATGTGCCCTTACTGTCTGTTGTCGTGCTCCTGGTGCCGCCCTTGACGGATACGGTCACCCCTTCAATGGGCTGTTTCTGCTGGTCTGAGACCAGCCCCTTGACCAGTTTATCCTGTGCAAAGGCCAGCTGTAGAGCTGCCAGCAAAAAGAGCAAGGGCAGTATTCCATACTGTAGCCATCGTTGTCGTTGCACAGGAATCGTAAACTTCATCATTCTCATAACTTAGGGATTTAAGAAAATTTTGTTTTCAGTTCTGTTTATAATCGTCATTTCAATAGTCTTTACATTTCAACTATCTATCGGACCCTGTTCGTTGTCGTACTGTACAGACCGATCAGCGCGCCCGTGAATCCACCGGCCACGTCCGTCGATAGGATGTCGCCCGACACGGTGTTGCCGATATTCCGGAAGGCTCCTTTCCCCACGGCATAAGCAAACTGATAGGCGTCGCCGGCTGCTTTTACCTGCAGCTGCACCTTGGCATTCAGATTGATTTTCTCTTTGGCCAGGATCCGGGTGCTGCCATTTTCGCTTCTGGCAAGGACGATATGGTCCTCGTTATCGAGCTTGGTGACACCCAGCACATAATGGTATTTTTCACTTTGCAGACAGGTGATGCCTGCCAGGTGTGAATCCGAGGCCGGCACGTAGTCCAGCGATACACTGCTCTCAAAATTTTTGTGCTGCTGCCGATAAAATAAGGCCGAAATTGGTTTTTGCTCGCTGATATCCACGGCGTACGGCCTGAAGACCATGCCCTTGTCCGTTGCCTGCAAAAATTTCTCACGGGTACCGCGCAGGGCAACCCAGCGGTGATCCAGCGCTGTGGCGGTCAGCGGATCGGTGAACGTAAAATTGCCGTTGGGAAAGTAGCCCCGGGCATGGGTCTTGTTGTTGACGCCCGCAGGCATTCGCACACTGGGTTTGAGGGCCTTCATTCCCCCTTCAAAGACCGGCCATTCACCCGACCAGTCGACCGGCAGGATAAAAGTTTCGCGGCCCGTGTTGACCCTTTTTACTTCATTGGGCCTGACACCCAGAAACACGCCAAACCAGGATCCGTCCGGTCCTTCGACCAGATCCGCGTGTCCAGCCCATTCCACTGGGTTAGGCCTACTTTTGTCCAGATGGCGTTGGGAGAGTATCGGATTTTTGGGCGCAGGGGTATAAGGTCCTGCGACATGGTCACTCGAGAAGATCACTTCACTGTGATCGCTGCCTGTGCCGCCCTCGGCACACATCAGGTAGTACTTGTCATCTTTTTTGTAAATATGCGGTCCTTCGATCCAGATGGGATTTTCAGCCGGATGGACTCCACCGTCCACCAGGATCCGGTCACTTCCTGGGATGACCTGATCCTTTTCGGTATCATATGCCCAGAGTTTGATCACGCGGTGGCCCTCATAGCGCTGTTTGCCTTTATCCGGCGCATCGTTATGGACGACATAAGCTTTGCCGTCATCATCAAAAAACAGGGCTGGATCAATGCCGTCAAAATCCAGCTTGACCGGATCGGACCAGTTTCCCGCTTTGGGGTCTTTGGTCTTGACGACCATATTCCCGATACCCGAGGCGATCTGTGTCGTGATCATGTAAAACGTGTCGTTGTGCCGGTTGTACACGATATCTGGGGCATATATTCCCGCACTGATACCTGCCGACTGCACCTTCAGTTGCGATTCACGGTCCAGAACATGCCCCAGCTGTGTCCAGTTGACCAAATCCACAGAGTGGAAAATAGGCACCCCCGGGAACATCGAAAAGGAGGAATTCACCAGGTAATAGTCATTACCTTTGCGTGTAATGCTCGGATCGGGATAACATCCCTGTAGAATGGGCGAATAGAACTGCCCCGGTTTTAATGGATTTTCTTTGTAAACTGCATCTTCGCCTTTATAGACAAAATCCGAAAATACAGGTCCAGAGACGCGATCTCCCTGTAACTTTCGTTTATGCTCTTTTGTATTAAATGCTGTTAATGTAGCAAATATCACTACGGACATGCCCAGCATCGTTTTCCCCTTCCGCTTTAACATGATTGGTTTATTTATAATTTGGTGTATTTGCCTACAAACATAGTTTTAAGTGTATAGGCAACAATTAAAATTTGTAACAAAAACATTTCAATTTGTTACCACATCCTTTCTTCTTTCTCCATTGCCCTTTTACGGCACTCTGGACGGTCTCGCAGTAAAAAAAATTGCGCCCGGTCCAGTTAATTATGATGCTTGAGATCCAGCCTGATTTTTTTCAGTTCGTCCAGTTCGTGCACAGGGCGTTCCAGTGCAGCCGGAATCGGCATCTTGGAGAAGGTCTGAAAATACAGCAAGCAGGCATCACGCCACCATACCGCGTCCCGCGCCTGAATTTTTAGTTTGGACTGCACCTCCTGAAAGCGCTGTGTATCCATTTTCCCTTCCAGGCTATCCCATTGCCGCTGAAAACCACGCACCTGATCCACACCCTGCTGATATGCATAGCAGAGGTTGTCCCATAGGGAACGGCCGTTTTTCATACGATGCTTCCAGGGCACATGGTGAAACCAGAGCAGGTATTGTTCGGGGCAGCTACCGATCTGGCCAAATTGCTCGCGGAGCGGACTGCGGTATTGTGCTACGGCATTGCTCCCCGTGGCCGTCCGGTCAAATCCGATACCCAGCAAATCCGCGTTATGATAGTACCAGGGCATCCAGTCCGGCCTTCCGCCGGGAATATCGCCCCAGGGCTCCGGTCCATAATGATGCTCAAAAGCAAAAATATGGTGCAGACCCAGCGGCATCATATAGTTGACCACAGCCTCTCGGGATTCCACCATCAGTTCCGACAGCGGATTGACTAGGGCCGGATCCGGCGAGAAGGTCATCGAGAGCCACTCCCGCGCCAGGCTATTGCTGGACAGTCCGGTATTCCAGGCCAGCCTTCCAAAGGCGTACCAGTTGGCCTGGGCAAAATGATGGCCGCACCAGTTGCGGTCCTCACCGATATTGGCCACACCCGCAATAGCCGACACCAGATGCGGCCCCCGCTGCGTTATCCCCGCTACTGTGCCAGCCTCGGAGCGGGAATAGGTCTGGGCATCCAGTGTTTCCTTAAACAGCGGTGCCAGGTAGACCAGGTGGTTGGAGAAGCCCAGGTATTCCTGCGTAATCTGGAATTCGACCATCTGGCTGGTTTTGGGCATCGCGCCAAACAGCGGGTTGAACGGTTCACGCGGCTGGAAATCGATGGGCCCATTTTTGATTTGAAGGATCACGTTGTCGTCAAACTGGCCATCCAGGGGTACAAACTCCTGATACGCCTGTTTAGCCCGGTCCTCCGCCGTGGGGTTGTATACAAACGCCCGCCATAGCACGAGGCCCCGGTGCGGTCTGAGTGCTGCGGCCAGCATATTGGCTCCATCGGCATGCGTACGGCCATAGTCCTGCGGTCCGGGCTGCCCCTCCGAATTGGCTTTGACCAGAAAGCCGCCAAAGTCCGGTATCAACCGGTAGATCTCGTCGGCCTTGTCCTTCCACCAGCCTGCCACCACCGGACGGAGCGGATCCGAATCCGGCAGATTTCCCAGCAGTGCGGGAGCGGAAAAATTAATGGACAGAAATACGCGGATCCCGTAGGGCCGAAAAATATCGGCCAAAGTCTTTACCTTTTCCAGGTAGTCGGCACGCAGGATCAGCGGCGATGCATTGACATTGTTGAGCACAACGGCGTTGATCCCGATCGAGGCATTTGCCCGTGCATACTCGCGGTACCGCGGTGAAATTACACCGGGGAGCTCTTCCCATTTCCAGAGCGAATGCCCTGCATAGCCACGCTCGACCGTGCCATCCAGATTATCCCAGTGGTTGAGCATCCGTAGTGCATAGCTGGGCTTTTCGCTAATGTCGAGTCCCTGCATCGCCGCGCCTTGCTGCTGTAACCGCAGCAGGTGAAAAGCCCCGTACAGGAGCCCAGTGCTATTACCCGCACTGATCACCGTTTTGCTGCCCAGCGAGCGGATCCGGTATCCGTCCGGCTGCCACTTTGGCCACTTTTTGTCCAGCTGCAGATCCACATCTCCCCGGCGCCAGTAGTCCTGTAGCTCCGCCGCTGCCGTACTGGCCACCGCATCCCGGTACGGGCAGTGGATCTTACGGAATGCAGCCTCACTGGCGGTTACCCTGGCATAGCGCAGCCACAGCTGGCTGCCGTCCTCGGCTTGGCACAGCTGATGGCAGAGGATCCCCAGTAGACAGACGATATACCAGACGATATTCCCCATCAGCTGCCCTCCACGGTTAGGATACGACCATCCGCATCGTAGTCGATCTCCACCACTTTCATGCTACGCAACCATGTCCGCCCGCCCGAAGGCACCGAATCGTGGTGAAACAGATACCAGCGTCCCTCAAATTCGAGGATACTGTGGTGTGTGGTCCAGCCCACTACCGGCGTCAGAATGACTCCCTGATAGGTAAAAGGACCATAAGGGTTGTCCCCTATCGCGTAGCACAGCAGGTGGCTGTCGCCCGTAGAATAAGAAAAATAGTATTTACCCTGATAGCAGTGCATCCACGAAGCCTCAAAAAAACGGCGGTCGATATCACCCTGCAACAGGGGCTGGCCCTTTTCGTCGAGGATCAGCAGGTCCCGGGGCTCCTCGGCAAACTGCAGCATATCGTCCGACAGGCGCACGACCTTTGGAGATAATGCCGGTTGCCCTGCCTCCGGAAGCTGCCCGGGCATGGTCAGCTTGTTGTTGCGGTAATACTGCAGCTGGCCGCCCCAGATACCGCCAAAGTACAAATAGTGCTGTCCATTGTCTTCAAAAGCGCAGGGATCAATGCTATAGCTGCCGCGGATGGGATCAGGGCAAGGCACAAACGGCCCCTCCGGCCGGTCACTGACGGCCACGCCAAGGCGGAAGATATCATTTTTGTCTTTCAGCGAAAAGTAGAGGTAGTACTTTCCGTCCTTATGCGCCACATCCGAATCCCAGAGCTGCCTTCCCGACCAGGGGATATCGCCCACGGACAAGATACGGCCGTGGTCGGTCGCCTCGGCATCTACCGAGCTCAGTGAAAAGGCATGATAATCCTGCATGTCAAAATGGTCGCCATTATCGTTTTCGGCGATGCCACTCTCACGGTCGTGGGACGGATAAATATAGATTTTACCCTCAAATACATGCGCTGACGGGTCAGCCATATAGTCTTTAGGAAATAAGTAACGTGCTTGCTTTTTCATGTTTATATCTGTTCAGTTCATTTATATTTATTTGGTGGCCATGTCTATCAAGTCCTGCACAAAAGGCTTGGGCTGATAGCTGCGGTCAAACAGCAAGGGATAATCCGTACGTCCGGGCACCGGCCAGTTGTTTTTCCAGGAGTCGCCATCTGTGACACCCCAGACCGTGACGCGGTCGATTTTGTCTCGGTGTTTGAGAAACAGCGCAAAGAAGTCCTTGTAGCGCTGCGCCAGCTGCTGTTCCTTATCCGCGGGTAATCCCTTGGCGTATGGGTTCAGCTGTTTGTCGTATTTGAAATGGGTGCTGACCTCGGCACCCATGGTCTGCCGCGGCGAGGGAAGCACTGAAATATCCATTTCAGTGATCATAACCTTCACACCGAGGGCCGCAAAAGCCAGGAGGCTATCTTCAAAGTCCGATACCTTGGGATGATCGATATTCAGATGGCCCTGCATGCCGATGCCATCGACCCTGACCCCTTGCTGCTGCAGCTGGCGAACCATGCTGACCACGCCTTTCCGCTTTCCTTCCAGGAACATGGAGTAATCGTTGTAATAGAGCTGTGCCTGAGGGTCTGCCTCGCGGGCAAACTGGAAGGCCAGGCGCACAAAGTCCTCACCGATGATGTCATAAAACTTGCTCCTACGCCATTCGCCGTTGTCGAGAATAGACTCGTTGACCACATCCCAGCCCTTGATCCGTCCCTTGTAGCGGGACACGACGGTATGGATATGCCTGCGCATGCGTTCGATCAGTACCTCGCGGGATACGTCCCGGCCGTCTTTGCCTTTAAAAAACCAAGCCGGCGCCTGCGAATGCCAGATCAGCGTATGACCGATCAGGCGCATGCCATGCTTTTCGCCATATTCCACAAAGCGGTCGGCATCCTTGAAGTTAAACTCGCCCTCACGGGGCTGCAGGTACATGGCTTTCATGCAATTTTCGGCAGTGAGCGCGTTAAACTGACTTTCGATCAGTGGCATGGCCTTCTTGTCCCGCTCATAAATCTGTTTGAGACTGAGCGCTGTGCCGACGTCAAACTTGTCAGCAAAAGCAGCTTTTAGCGTTCCGCGCTGTGCGGCCTGCTGTGCCAACAGGCCCGGGCCCGACAGCAGCATACATCCCGCGATCAGCATCGCCAGCTTTTTTGTTGTATTCATACGTAAATTAGCTATTTGATCAGGTGTCCGCTTTCATGTGTCTCCATGAAACGTCCACCTTGTTATTCAATTCAGTTCATTTCAAATGATTATCTGGGTGCATAGCGTAGCTGTTTTTAAGATTGTTCAGGGCTTTTGCTGGCTGATGTGCGCCGCAGGTGGAGCTCCGCCTGTAAATCTTCATTAACCTGCTTGGTGATCGGATAAAACAGCAGGGCCACCACCCCGACCAGAAAGGTCATCGCCGGAATCACGCTGGCACTCAGCCGGATGCCCAGTATCGCCTGTTCATTCTGAACCGTGTTTGCCACAAAACCGAATGCGTCGATAAACGAGCCGCAGAGCGCCCCGCCAATACCCAGTCCGGCTTTTAACGCAAAGACAATTCCGGCAAACACAAATCCCGTTGCCCGGCGGTGGTTTTTCCACTCCGAGAAATCCGCCACGTCCCCCATCATCGCCCAGAGCAGTGGTATGGTCGGTGCATAGGCCAAGCTTTTCAGGATATTGATCACAAACAGGCTGCCGATAGCATCTGCCGGCACCAAAAAGAGCATAGCCGTAAAAATGGCGGTCAATGCCAGGCAGACGATAAAGACATTGCGCTTACCGAAGATACCCGACAGCCAGCGGGACAAGAAGATCACGCCCAGCAGCGTGACCAGCTGGCCCACCATATTGAAAAAGCTAAAGCCTACCGCAAATACCTGTCCGGGACTATAGACAATCAACCCGAAGGCATCCAATATGCGGTGTCCAAGCCCCGTTTCAGCCGCCACATCCCTGGCCAGACCAAACTGTGCCATAAAGGCAAACAGCGCTTCCTTATCCACATAATAATTGAAGAAGTAAGACATGCTGCTTCCCCAGAGCGCCAAGGTGATGAACAGGAATAAAGTCAGCACAAACATCGCTTTCCAAGGGCGGCAGGAGAAGATGTCGCGAAAGTCCTGACGGACCGAACTCGTCTGTCCCACCGGCGGGGTGATACGTTCGCGTGCCGACAAAAAGGCCACCAGCAGCAGGACGAAGGCCACAGCTGCATAGATCATGATGGTATACATCCAGCCACTGGCCGCGTCGCCATCACCGAGCTTGGCCACCAGAGGCAGGGTGAGTCCCTGGACCACAAAGGTCGCGATGGTCGCCGTCACAAAACGTATGGACGATATGCTCGTACGCTCCTTGATGTCGCTGGTCATCACGCCACCCAGCGAAGCATACGGCGTGTTGTTGAACGAATAGATCGACATCAGCAGCGTGTAGGTAATACCCGCATACCATATTTTTCCACGTTCCTCCAAGTCAGGTGTTGTAAAAGAAAGGACAAAAAACACCGCAAAAGGCAGCGCAGTCCAGAGCACCCAAGGGCGGTACTTGCCCCAGCGGGTATGCGTACGGTCGGCGAGAATACCCGCCAGAGGGTCCACAAAGGCATCGAATACCCTTGCAAACAGCAGTATAAAACCAGCTGTGGTCGCTTTTATGCCGAATACATCGGTATAAAAGAACAGCTGAAACATCATCATCATCTGGAAGACGAGGTTGGCCGAGCCATCCCCCATGCTGTAACCTACCTTTTCCCAGAAACCAACCTTTTGTGTTTTTGCATTCATATATTAAATCATGTGTATAATCATTCATTTTTAGCAGGCATTTGCGCTGCCTGTGCTGTTTATCCCTATCGGTCCCTAGTTCGCGGGACTTTGCGCCGCACTCTCCCGCGGTCCCAGGTACGAAGGCTTGAGCCCGCCCAGGTCGATGAGGACGCGCTGCAGGACAATGCCCTGATCCAGGAAGCGGATTTTAAGCGTATGCTCCCCTGGCAGCAGGCTGTGGACCGAAACACTTTCGATGATGCGGCGTGCCTGCCACTGGCCCAGTTCCCCTTTGTAGTGGCCGTTAAAGTTGACCAGCGTTTCGGGGCCGCCGTCTATGGATATGGCATAGCGCAGCCCGCGGTTTCCATTGAAGTTCAGCGTGGGCGACAGCAGTGCGATGACTTTCGCTTCGCGCTTTTCCTTCACGCGAATCCTGTATTCCAAAGCCGTATTATCCCCCAAGCTGGCCGTGACCGGCAGTGTTGTCATGGCTGACACGGTCTTTCCGAGGTCAGGGATTTCCGTCCATTGAATGCCCGGAGCGCTGCTTGCTGCCGCATAGCTTGCCGCTTCCATAGCGATATAGCCGTCTGCCTCGACAAATACCCTTGATACAGAAGCAGTAGCGGGTTCCGGCAGATAGCGAACCGTGGGCATGATCGCCCGTGGTGGCTCGTTCCAGCTGCTGTAGCCGATACGCACCTGATCCATCATGTGCTGCCATTTGCCGCCGGCGATCTTATGGTTGTAGTGGTCGCTGAACAGGGAATCACGCCGGAAGCAGGCTTTTACCTTGTCGGCCCAGTCATTTGCCTTACGGTCATTTCTTGCGTAGCAGTATTCGTTCATGGCTTTGGCATGGTACATTTCATACAGGTTGGCGCAGGCATTGATCGGAAATACCACGAGCTGGTCGAACGCATCCTTCAGCGAATCCGGCAGCAGGTAATAAAGGCGCGAGGCTTCCATGGCCAGCGTTTTATAGTCGTTGACGACGCTGTCAAACTCGTTATAATGAGTGAGACTAAATGTCTTTTCGTTCAGCAATTCGGGTGTGACCCGATGGTTATATTTGCTGTAGCGGTTGATCAGTCCGGCGGCATCGGCCGCATAAGCCTCGCCAAACTGCTGCCGGCACCACTGCTCGGTATACGCCATCAGGTTGCCGGCATCAAAGCGGTCGGGATCCCAGGCCATATCCAGAAAAAATGAGATAGGAAATTCCATCGGCTTGAGATCGCCGACATTGACGATCCAAATGCGGTCCACGCCGTGCCGGTAGGTCAGGTTCATCTGCTCCCAGACACGCTGTATCTGCGACACATTGATCCATTTGGAATTGCGGGGGCCGCCTACATAGTCAAAGTGGTAATACATACCGTAACCGCCCGGGCGTGGCTTAGCATCCCGTTCGGGTAGCTTGCGGACATTGCCCCAGTTGTCGTCACAGAGCAGTAGCGTCACATCGTCCGGTACGCGCATTCCTTTGTCATAATAGTCCTGCACTTCTTTGTAGAGGGCCCATAGCTGCGGTGTTTCAGCAGCCGGCCGGCCCGTTGCCTTGCCGATCAGGCGGCGCTGGTCTCTGACGATCTGCTCGAGCAACCCGACATTCTGCTCTTCGCTCATGGGCTCATCTCCGTCGCCGCGCATGGCGATGGTAATGATGGACTCCCAGTCCCGCGCGCGCTGCATACCGCCGCGCCAGAATTCCTGCAGCCCCGCTTTATTCTTGGTATAATCCCAGCTGCCCCCATTTCCGTAGCGTTTCCATTCGGCCTGGGCCCTTGCCATCGGTTCGTGATGCGAGGTTCCCATCACGATGCCCATTTCATCTGCTAGCGGCCCATTGCGGGGATCATCATCGTAAAAGGCGCTCCCCCACATGGCCGGCCATAGGTAATTGGCCTTGAGCCGTAGCAGCAGTTCGAACACCTTTTCATAGAAATCCGCGTTAAACCCACCAAAAGTCGCTTTGGACCAGCCACTCAGCGCCGGAGCCTCATCGTTGAGGAAAATACCGCGGTACCTGACCTTTGGCTCCCCCTGTGTATAGACGCCGGGCTTGACATACAGCTGTGCCGCTTTGCGGACCGGCACATCCGCCCAGTAATACCAGGGCGACACGCCGATCTGGGCCGACAGCTCGTAAATGCCGTAGATGGTGCCGCGCTTGTCGCTGCCAGCGATGACCAGAGCCGATTCAAGCCCATCCAGGGGCTGCCTGATCACCGTCATGACAAACTTTTCCCGCTTTCCGGCCAGCTCTTTACTGTCCAGAAGGCCTTTACGGACAAGGCTGTCGATCAGCGCCGATTTGCCATAGGTACCGATAATTATTTTGGAGCGGCTCTGTTGCTGCTGGCCTGGATTATGGCCCGTGACGCGCACAAAGTCTTTTTTCAGATTATCGAAGGCCCGAAGTACCCCCTTATGGTCCTGGGGATCTACGAGCATGGGCAGCGGCAGGCCATCCTTGACCAGCGCCAGATAACCCGGCTGGGCATCCCGGACCACCAAGCCCGTCTTTACCGTATCCATTGTGCTATGGGACACAGCCTGGGTATTGCCTGCACAACAAAGCAGCACCGTCGCAGCCAGCAGCGCCTTGCCGTAGCGGTACCCGGTCAAAAGACCGGTACAGATCCGTGTAGCGGATAACTCCATTTTATTCAATAATAACATGATGACCTTATTTACAATTGGTATTTTTCCCTTTCCTGGGCTCAGCACATACAGCAACCTATCCCTGCGCAAGGCGGGCCCCTGGGATTCAGTACATTCCCCTATTCTGGAAAATCTAAAATTAGTAGTCCCAGGCAGTAGCGACATTCATATCTGTTACATTCCCTTTGGCCTTTGTTGCGTAAGAGCCCAGTCATGTTTCATATTTATTTCAATTTGTTTCATCAGCGCTAGAAACGGCGTTTACCGGGCCGCAAACGTTTTTTTGTTTTTAGGGTTGAGCAATAATATGTATCTTCAACACTTAAACCAATAAAACCAATGCGGAGGGATTTTTTTTCGACAGTCATCCTATTATTTGCTTTTGTACTCTATGCACATGGACAGGCCACACGTATTTATGACAATCGGGACTATGGCTTTGGCGAACTTTCTTCCAACCTCACCAGTAGTATCAGTCAGGACAAGCACGGTTACATCTGGACCGGCACCGAATATGGACTCAACAAATTTGACGGTACCCGTTTTGTGCAATATCTGCATGACGTGCAGGACAGTACCTCCATATCGAGCAACAATATTATCATTCTTTATCTGGACCGTGACAAAAGGCTGTGGGTAGGCTGCAACAACGGTTTGCAATACTATGATGAAAATATCGATCAGTTTGTCCGCATCCATTTTCCTAACCAGATCGCGCCGCACATCACGGATATCATCCATAAAAAAGACGGCCACATCTGGGTGGCCACTTCGGGCTGGGGCATCTTCGATATCCAGGTCGGCCGCAGACAGGCTGCATCGTTGCCGCGAATCAATTCGCAGGTAGGCGGCATGTTTGCCCGCAGCATCTTTGAAGACCAACACCGCGCGATCTGGGTAGCGGTGGACCGCGTGGGCGTATCGCGGATCTCGCCAGACCATAAGCAAGCCATGCGACTTGTATCCGACCTGCTGCCGCAGCCCAAGGGTGGCAATTACGACATCGTCGAGCAGGCCGATGGCAGGCTGTTATTTGCCTCCCCTTCCAGAATATGCCGTTATGATACGGCGAAAAACAGTTTTGAAGCAGTGGACTTCAAGGAAAAACTCCGGTCTACCGTAACGGAGATCCAGCTTTCCAAAACCATAAAAAACCATCTGCTGATCAGTACCGAGGGGGACGGTCTCTGGTATCTGGATCTGGGGCGGACGCCGTTGATCGCGGCCCCTGCCGAACTGCCTAATCTGGACAACGACTACCGGCAGGGGCGCATCCGTACGATTCTACAGGATCGCGAAAACAACCTCTGGCTCGGCTGGTTTCAGCGGGGACTGGTCTTTATTCCGGGGCAGAGCAAGCAGTTTGAATTCTGGCGCATCCTGAGCCGTGAAAAAACCGATCAAAAGAACATCACCGCGATCACCCGGGACCGGGAGGGCAGCATCTGGTATGCCTTGGAGCACGGCGGCATATTCAAAACTGATGCGCAAGGCAGCTCACACCGGCAAATAAATACCGTTCAGGATGTCACCCAACTCGAAACGGGGACAGACGGCACGATCTGGTTCAGTTCGTACGCCAAAGGCCTGGGGCGCATCGATCCGCATACTGGTAAAACCGATAATCTAAATATCTGCTCCAACAAACAGGTCAAAGCATTTGCCCTGGGCAGAAATAATAAAATCTATATCGCTACTTTCGGTGCCGGATTTGTCGAGTACGACAGCCAGACTGGAGTGTCGCGAATTTTCAGCATGAACACCGCCAATTCGACAAAAGGTGCACTGGCCAACGACTGGATTTCGGTTGTCCTGTGCGATCAGGATGGCCTCGTGTGGCTGGGACACCACAAAGGCATCAGCTGCTATGATCCTGTCCGCAACAGCTTCTCTGAGCAATTTACCGATCATAGGCTCTCCGAGCAGATCACGATCTCACTCCTCGAGGACCGAGCCGGCCATATCTGGGCGGGGACCTACAATGGGCTCTATCAAATTAATAAAAAAAATGGCAAGATCAGCAGTTATACCAGTAACAATGGACTGTCCAGCAATGTGATATCAGGTTTGGGCTGGGACCGCAAGGGCCATATCTGGTGCAGCACCTTCAAGGGAATCAACTGTCTGAATCCAACGTCGGGAAAAATCGTCAGCTATTATACAGGGGATGGACTAGTTGACCGGTCCTACAACCGCGGCGTTTTCTTCCAGGATAATGATGGGAAAATATACTATGGCGGCAGACAGGGCATTACCTCTTTTTTTCCCGAAAAGATTCAGTTGCAAACCTACTCCTATCCGGTGCTGATTACCAACCTCTATGTCAAAAATCAGCCGATCAAGCCGGACATGTCACCCAGCGGCAGCGTCATCTATCAGGGTGACCTGATGGCTGCAAACGCGTTTTTTTTTCACAACAACGACGACAGTTTTACCTTTGAACTGTCCACTATGGACTTCAACAGTCCCGAAAACGTCCACTACGAGTACCGCATCAAGGGCATCAACAAAAGCTGGAACGCCACACTTCCCGGAGTCAATCTGATTACCTACAACAACCTGTCTTCGGGGGAGCATGAGCTCGAGATACGGGCCTGTAAATTTGGCACCTATTCACCGAGCCGTACGGTGTTACTACATATCCTGCCGCCCTGGTACCTTAGCGGCACGGCCTATTTCGTATATTTCCTGCTGATTGCTGGTATCGTCTTCCTGATCAGCAAATACCTACGCGAGCGGCGGCTCGAACGTCTGCATGCGTTCAGACTACAGCTCTTTACCGATATCTCCCATGAGATCCGCTCGCCGCTGACCCTGGTGATGAGCCCGATCGACAAACTGATCAAGCATGCTCCAGATGCCCAGACGAGCTCGACGCTACAGAATATGAACCGCAATGCACAACGGATCCTCAGCTTGGTCAATCAGCTGCTCGACATCCGCAAGCTCGAAAGCGGACACCTGAACCTCAAGTTTGCCCGTGTCAATGCTGTGTACTATGTGAAGCAGGTCATCAAGGCCTTTGACGATCAGGCGCTGGCCCATCAGATCGAGCTGTCAGTACACAGCGAAGCCGATGAGATCCTGTTATGGATCGATGCGGGCAGCTTTGAAAAGATCATCCACAATATTGTGTCCAATGCGTTTAAGTTCACGCCGGACGGTGGGCAGATCAGGCTTTCTCTGGCCGTCCAAGCAGGGAAAAACGGGGGCGAAAGCCTACAGCTTGTTGTCACCGACACGGGGACCGGTATACCCGAGAGCGATATCCGACATGTGTTCAAGCGGTATTATCAGTCCACTTCGGGTGGGGCCGCTCAGCGTCAGGGCTCCGGCATCGGCCTGCATCTGACCAAAGTGCTGGTCGAGCTGCATGGTGGACGGGTACATGCCGAAAACAGAAAGGACAGCAGCGGCTGCCGCTTTGTGCTCAGCCTTCCGATGGGCCATAGACACCTTCGCAAGGAAGATCTGGTCGCCTTTCAGCCGCTGCATGCGCCTATTGAACAACAGTCTGAAAAAGTCGTCGTTGCTGATCAGCAGTTGTCCAAAAACGGCTACCAGAAGACAGGCTATAAGGTTCTGGTGGTCGATGACGACCGGGACATCCTGCAGTTTTTGCGTCAGGAGCTGGCCTGTGGCTATAAGGTTCTGGTTGCCGAAAATGGCAGCGAAGGATTTCAGCTCGCCTTGGCCGAGCAGCCCGACCTGATTATTTCTGACGTCGCCATGCCGGCCATGGACGGCTATACCTTAGTCAAGAAGATCAAGAGCAACAGCACCACCAACCATATACCGGTGATCCTACTGACGGCGCGCACCAATACAGAAGATCGTATGGAGGGCATCGGCCTGGGTGCAGATGCCTACCTGACCAAGCCTTTTATGGTTGACGAACTGCATCTGGTGGCCGGCAACCTGATCAAAAACCGCATGAAGGTGAAAGGGAAGTTTTCGGGAGCGCAACAGCAGGACGGCAAGGTGAAGACGATCAGCTTCAAATCCAGCGATGAACAACTGATGGAACGTATCCTCAGAACGGTCAACCAATATCTGGAAAATCCGGAGTTTAATGTGCAGTTTCTGGCTGATGAAGTCGGACTGAGCCGCGTACAGCTGCACCGCAAGGTGAAGTCCCTGACCGGCATCTCAACCGGCGAGTTTATCCGCAATATCAGGCTGCAACAGGCCGAAAAGCTACTGCTGGAGAAAAAGATGAATATCTCGCAGGTGGCCTATGCGCTCGGCTTCACCAATCAGACGCATTTCACTACGCTATTCAAGAAAATGTACGGACTGAGCCCGACCGACTATATCCAGCGGCACAGCTGCAAGGAAAAGCCTTCGACTTCGGATGTAAAAGAAAAGCACTTATAATTGCCGGCTGGTCGAATTAATGGGCTGAAACTGTTTGGGACGTTCATTTTTTGCGGCATGTGCCACGATCTCCTCAATTCGTTTTTGGCGCGTCTCGGGGCGACGGGCGAGCACGATCCAGTGTAACATCATCTTCCTGATGGATTTACTCAAGCTCAGAAAATAGGCTTTTGAACCTTCATATTGCACAAAGGCCGCCTCCAGATCGCTCGGAATGGTCAATGCCTCCACTGTATCAAGGATCGTCCAGGAGCCATTCTCCTTGGCGATTTGGATACACTCCAGTCCTGCCGCTGACATCAACTTGCTGTCGATCAGCTGCTGCACTTTCTCCTTGTTGATCTTTGACCAGGTACTGTTCGGCTTACGGCGGCTAAACAATTGCTTGAAGGTATGCGTGTCGATCGTCTTGCGGGTACTGTCGATCCAGCCAAAACAAAGCGCCTCATCCACCAACTCCGACCAGCTGACAGCCGGTAGCCCGGACTTTTTCGTATGGCAGATCACCCATACGGACTGTTCCTTCCTATGGTTGGTTTCTAACCAGTACCGCCATTCCGCCTGTGTGTAGATGGCTATGGATAACTTCTCTGCTGTGGTTTTCATTGGTTTGCCTCTCTTTATTTTCGTTGACCTCCATACAAAGATAGCCATTCCTCATGACAGCCGTATGTCCGGAGTGCCAGCTACTTCTTTTAGAATTGCACTGAACTATCGTTGATCACATAGGTATTCTTTTTGAAATTCCGGATCGAAGCCCATGCCTGTACCTACACAGGTACCCTCTCTGTGCCAGTGTGGGTAGGCTCATATACAAGTCATCCAGGCAGAGCGTTTTTGGCTGTGGCCTGTTTCGGGCCAATGTGCCATCCTTCAGGCGGAATTCTTTGGTCAGGATATAATCGATATAATTGGCGATTGCCGGTTTCATATCCAGAGGCAATGTTCTTCCATGCGGTGCCTTAATCATCGCGGCGCACATGCATCCAGCGTCATCCAAAGCATGCGGATACATGACCGAATATACCGGAGACCAGTATCCGGGCTGAGCGGATTTGAGCTTCCGGAAGTAGGGTAATACTTTACCGATAAATTCCAGCCGGTCGAGCGTATATGCCGCATAACGAGGATCTCAGACCACCTCTGAAGCCAGCAGCATGGCACCGTAGGTAATACCCGACTCATAGCTGATTAGCTGAAAAACGCCTTTTTCATACCCATCTATCTTAGATCAATAAAGATCTGTATGAAAGAAACTCCTTTGATTGCGCAGATAAAATCGCAAAGAAATACCTTATCATTCGCATAGAAAATATCAAGCAAGCTAATACTGGACTTTTACTAGGATATGGAATGGCAAGAAATTTCAGGAAGACATTATCTCATAAAGTGTATATTAACGCAGCATTCATTAGCCAACTCTATCCTTTGTTAGTATATTCACCTTCCACATAACCATTATTTACGTATCTAGATGTATCGTTTGTATGCCAGGCATAAACACCAGAAATCATAACACCCAAATCATGTACATAATTAGACACAAGTTCCTGATATTCACCAAAGAAAGACATTTTCCTTTGAAGCAATTCAAATTCATTTAAGTAAGCATCATGCATATCAAGCGCTCGCATATAAGCCTCTTTCAATGATATATTATTTTCTTGTTGTAGTACCTTTACAAGATTCATAGTATCTCCCTCGCGACTCAATTCCTTTGGTAGAGAAATAATATCATTATGGATACCGATCATTAAAGATGAAAGAGTATAAAGACGCCTAATAAAAGGATGATCAAATATTTCATCTGGTAGTTTTCGATAGTCTTTTTGCAAAGCAACATAATCACAATAAGGTTTTACGCCACTAGTTTCTGCACGAATCAAGAGATAAACAGATAGCGGAGGTACTGTATTTGTCCTGTAATAAACTTTTTCTTCAGCATAACCTATAAATACATCTTTCATTGATTTTATAAACCTATTGTATATATTCTCAGGAATTGCACACCTTACAGCATCTTGTCTTAACTGCCAAAATAAATGGAAGATACCAGGCTCTTCCGGTTCCCTGGAAACGCTACCCGATACTAGTGCCATTATTTTATCCATAATTATGTACATTTCTTCACGTGAGCAACGGTCAAAATAATCATCCATCATGGCTCCATTTGCAGTATAATTTGCCAAAGGCCGCAACTCAACAAGTGATTTTAAAAATGGACATCCTCTTGCTGCAATATCAGTCAGGTTATGCTTTTTATGTTTCTCTCGTGCTTCTTTACTGTGGATGATATATTCAGTATCTATCCATTTATAGTATTCTTCACGCTGCACTTGAAAATCAGGATGAATAAAATCAGGAAAAGGATAAGAAGGTTTTGGCAAATGTAACAAGTTTGAAAAAAATTGCTCATCTGTAATTGATGCTTTCATAATATTGTCTTCTGGTTAAACAAATTTAGCAAAAACTCAGATTTTACAAAATATTATCTTAAACAGTTATAGATCACAAAAGAATACAACTATGTTAATAAAAAAATAAATTATTATTAATAATACAAGACAACTACATTATTATAGATTATTAAATTTACATGGCTATAACATATTAAAACGAACCGAATAATATGGGGTGATCTTAGTTTAGGAGCCCTTTGCTTCTTACCTTTTCACAAAAGGATGTTCAGGCCGAAACGAACTCCCCAGCCAACAAAAAAACATAGATATATCTACTGATTTTCACCTTTTATTCTGGAAGCTCAGGCATAGCAATCCGACGTTGTGTCGGTGTACTTATAGCCTGTAGAAAAGCTATTACAGCATCAACTTCCTGTCGCGATAAATTCAATTTTTTTAATAATGGTGAATGTATAGGTCTTGTCTTTTCATCAATTTTCACATGCCTTTGTATAGGCGCCGGATTGCCCAGATTATAGAGTTCGACCACATCACGCAACGTTGGAAAGTTACCATGATGCATCCAGGGTCCTGTGAGGCCTGTATTTCGAAGCGATGGTGTACGGAATGCGCCAATGTCTTTTTGATCTCCTGTAAGATGATAGTGGCCAAAATCCTGCTGTTTGGTTCCGTACAGTGTCTGTCCGTCATTATGAAATAGATTGTCCGAGAACAAAGGGGTATTGTGGCAATTTATACAACGTGCCTTTGTACGAAACAAATGCAAGCCGGTAAGTTCCTGATCATTCAGCGCATCGGCCTGCCCTTGCACAAATCGGTCAAATTTTGTCGGATAGCTTACGATACCGCGTTCAAAGGTGGCAAGCGCCTGTTGTATTCGGAGCAGCGTAATCTGTTTATCACCAAAAGCCTGTTCGAAATATGCCACATAGCCGGGCACAGCTTTTACATGTGCTATCAAAGTATCCAAAGACGTATTCATCTCCAAATGGTCCTGTGTCGGCAACAAGACCTGATCTTCCAGGCTCTTAGCACGGCCGTCCCACATAAAAGATTTGTAAAATGCGACATTGTACAGTGTCATCGCATTTCTTTTTCCCTCCCGCCTTCCATGACCGTGAGCCAGACTCTTTCCATCTCCAAATCCCAATTGCGGGTCATGACAGCTTGCGCAGGAGATTTGCTTCGATGCCGAAAGTCTGGGGTCAAAAAACAATAGCTTTCCGAGCAACGATTTTTCCTTGCTATAAAGATTATCTGCCGGATAGCTTACCTCGGGCAATACCCCGATATCCATAAAACCAGGTCTCACAGCGGAGTCGATATATGGTTTGGGCCATAGTTCCTGATTCCCGCTACTGTAGCGTTTGCGCAATGCCTGTAGTTCTTCCTGCTCGTCAGTACGGTTTGCAAATGCAGAAATCAACAAAGGTGCTATAAAGATGGCGATAACAATTAGTGTATTCTTCTTCATCAAGGTCAGCCTCTTAAAATCCATATGCTACCATTAAATTCATTTGTTTCCGGGTTGTCCCTAGAGGGGCAAGATTGGTGCGATCCAGATCAGATAAACGCTCCGCTTTTTGATAACAATAATCTGCTACCAAATGAATGAAATTTCCCTTTCTTAAACGTTGTTTGAAACCCAATTTCACTTTGCCACCATATAAATTTGCGCGATTATAAATAACATCATGATAAAACACATATTGATGGAATACATTTTCATTGATTAGTGGTAGCGACCAGGATGTACCTATATTTTGGCGAAGGGAACCTGTGAGACCAAATTCTATTTCTTGATTCGCAGCGGTTATATAGGTCCACGCTCCTTTGAGTTGATAGTTTAAATGCTCGTAATCCAGATTTGTTCCCGTGCCGCCATCCCTTCTGATTTCATTCAATACACTAATTTTCGCGCCGTAATAGTGTCGCCACCTTTTCTTGGCCAGCATATAAGATAAATTCAATGCTCCATTATCATTCTGATAAACATAATTCTGTGCATTTCCACTTTCTTTTACCTGGTCCTTTCCACGTGTACTGGACCAATCAAGCGATGCCATATAAGAATGAATTCCTTTTGACAGCTGCCATACTAAATTGTAGTCTAATCGCTTTAAATTATACTGACTGAGTTCATGGATGCGAGACTCATTGCGCAGTGTTTGTCGATACTTCTGTTCTTCACGCAAATAAGCTGCATTGGCATAAAAGTCACCTATTGAAGAATTCCATGAGAAGTAAACCTTACCACCAAAGCGCTTCATGTCATTCTGATAGAACATCTTCTGCTCCAGGAGCCAGTCGCTGACCTTCCAACCGTATCCTCTGATAATATAATTCATGTAGGGCGATTCCACAGCGCTTGTGGCCGAATTTCCATTTTTATAAGCGATTTCAAAGTCCTCCTGCCCATAACCATACCTCCCTTCGACACCCATATCAACGTTTTTGACTACTCGCATGCTACCGCCCACCGTACCGTTAAGTTGTGCTACGCGGATGCTACCTCTCGGGTCATTATTGCTAAAATGATTTGCTACCTGGTAATCGAATCCCCCAAAGACAGCGTATTTTCTGTCTGCAAAATATCGTTGACCCCGCGTCTGGATACGATAGGTTGTTCGTTCATAATGATTGTAACCGTAGGAACCAAAATACCAGGGGGAAGAAGTGTTTTCTCTGGTCTGATGGGCAAACCTTGTACTATCCTCGACAGATCGCGTATAATTGAAACGCCCCCACAAGCGTACATCTTTAATAGTAACAGCTCCTTCCGAACTAAAATTCAGCGTATTTACCTGCTGTGCGTCCTGGGCGCGGTGATAATCGCCCGAGGTGGAATTATATCCCATACGAATCAAACTGTAGCGCTGCGGCACCTTCTTTTCCAGCCACATCGGATTATCGACAGCATACTGCCGTAAGCGCAATTGTATACTGTCCTGGTCAATATATTGAGTATAGGGTATAGTATCTTGTCTTGCTATCGCTTTGACCGGAAGCTGGGACAACGCCCCGACAAATAGGCATAAGGTAATTTGAATATAATTTTTCATTTTTCTTCGATTAATCAATAAATCCCTTTGGAATTGCCTTCATTGACACAAAATCGTCACTTGAGTTATTAGAATCCTCCAGTATTCTTCTTCCATTGATAATCTCTTTTGTTTTCCTAATAACTGAATTTGAGGAACGCGCACCTCCGTCTACAGCGATAGATCCAGCATCGATTTTTGCCGTAAATCGTTTCGGATATTGTGTAGAGGTTGAGGACTGAATTTCCACGCCATCCAAAATATTAGCTATTGGAATTTGGAGATAATCTGTGCCCAAATTTTCCCGTCCATCAGCATATGGCGGCATATAGCCCTTCCAGCTGATTACCGGTCCCATGTTCTGATCACGGAAAATGATCCAGCTTCGTTGGCCCGCTTGGTTCATAATCATGTCAGCACCATTACCCCGGTTGATCAGGCTTATATTGGGAACATTTGGATTATCGATGTCAGATGCCAAAGGTTTGGTACTTCCAAGATAGGGTACATAATAAGCTTCAAAATCTGCCTTGCTAAGGTCAATGGTGAGGCTCGGGTTCTTTACGGAGATCGCGACCCCGTCAGCTCCTATATAGGGCGACTGATGGTTAGCTGCTGTTGAGGCGACAACAATACTCTCGCCCGGCAGAATCGGATATTCTTTTCCACTGCCTGGAAGCTGTATGATCAAATGAGCGTAGACATAATCACTGTTGGCATCAATATCCTGTGGCATACGATACGACTTACTCCAATCATACTGTCCACTATTGGGCTGGTATACATAGGTCGTACTTGCATTTGTAGTACCAAAAGCTTCGGCTATATAGAGACTGTCTGCATAGCGGACCTCATCGGAATTGTTATATATTTCGATAAATTGATCCCTAAAACTAGCGCCTTGATTGGCGTCTGAACCTGCGTAATAAATCTGTTTGATAACCAGGCCCTCCTCATTACTATTACCGGTCAGGAGAGAAAGATCCCAATGTGTCTCCGCCGACCCTTTTACGACTTCGATCCGGCGTATCACCGAACTAAAAGTGACCTCATTGTCTTCATGCTGCCCTGTTAACTGGTTGAATTCTGCAGCACTGAATTTTTTCACGACCTGAACATTATACGTATTAGGCGCCAGATCCACGAACTCAATTACACCATTTTCATCAGATTTTACCGTCAACAACAGTTTGCCTTTCAAGGTATAAAGATTTAAAATAATATCATCCAACGGTAATTTATTGGCATAGGTTTCACTTTCGTAAGACGTACTCAACGAGATGTCTACCGATCCATTTTCGGCATAGCTATCTTTTTGACAACCGCTAAAAAGATAGCTGGAGCCAAAGATTAAAAGTATAAGTTTAATGATGATTTTCATGGCATTATAATTTAAGTCTGAGTTGCGCACCATAAGTCGGTTTACCATTCGGAATGATCATGGAATTATCAGAACGTTTGTACTGCGGACGATAATTAAATACGTTATAGACATGGAAAGCCAAGCTTAGCCGTTTGCTGATTTCCTTCGATACATTTAAGTGGAAATTTGTATAGACAGCAGGCTGGTTCTGATTATTGATTTCTTCTATTGGCCTTAGTGTATGGGCATAATTGACATTGTCGCGATCAAAATTGACTATGGCATGATAGGTTCCATCCTGCGTATAATAACCGATAGGAATACCGTCGGACGCATCGGTATCCGTTTTATTCATGAGGTTAAGTTCGGTCGTGAAATTGATCAACAGTTTAGCCTTAGGAATATGCGTACTTGAAGTAATTGCCGCATTGCTTACCGTAGTCGTCCTGCGCTGTGTGGGATATATTGCAGATTCTGCACGATTGGGATTGTCCGTGTTATTCGTAAATGTCGCCATGTTCTGCAAGGGTCTATAGGTTGATTGGGTCAATCCAGCCCTTAGATTAAATGAGGTAGCGATCGCCATCCATTTTGGGGTAGATAGCATGAATTCGATCCCCTGCGTTCTTTTGTCGCCAGCATTCATAAATTCATAGCGCGATAGCCTATATTGTTTTCTCCCCTCAATAATATAGGGCACTTCCGCATTGGGATCCGGATTATCGTCGTATTTGTCCAGCAGGATTTTCTCAAAACTGTTAACAGTAACGACATCTCTGTAATTCCTTTTATGATAAAGGTTCATCCCCAATTTAAAATCTTTATATTCATAGGTGGCTGAAAATTCAAGCTGTTCGGACAACGAAGGCTTAAGCTTGCTGTTATCCGGTGTAAATTTATCTACATACATTAGGTAGAGACTATTTGCCTCATCGACACTTCCCCCATTAAAGGCGGTATGCTGAAATAAGGGAATCTCATAAAATACCGGTCCTGGATACAATTGCGCCAAGGCGGGGGCCTTGCTGGCCCAGCCATACGCTACCCCCACTGTCAGCGCTGGGGTAATGGCATAGTTAATATTCGTACGTGGTGAAAATGTAAGATATTTTTCAAATTTGTCCAACCGTGTACCAATACGTACGTTCAGGTCACGCTCAGCAATTTTCGCCGTAAAAAGGTCCTCCGCATAAAATCCCAGCTGTTTTTGTCCATGAATACGGGAGACATCATAATAGCGTTCTTTGCGAAGATCAGCATTTGCTGCGATGGTATTATTGCGTGGTCTGGATGGGTCCACAATCTGTCCTTTTCCTATATTTTTTGAGTAATTGAAAAATGACCCAAAATTCACTTGATGCAGTAGAACGCCCGTCTGAAATGTGCCCGTCAGATCCAGGCGTACCGTTAAATCGATGGGCTTACCCTCAATATTGGTTACAGCTTGATAGATCCCGCTTGCATATTGGCCTTGATGAATGCCTGTTTCGGTGGCATCTGAGTAGATAATATAAGTACCGTTGACGTCCTGTTCCTTGTATGTATTCTGATAAGTTTCGCTATAACGGACATTCAACCCGATATTGGAAAGAAAACCTCGGTCAATCCGATAATTGGCGCGGCTTCCGATAGCGAAATTATATGATTTGAAGCGCATGACCGCAGCCGTTGGATCATCGCTATCACGACGGACTTTATCCATGTTGCGGCCATAATCTAAGGATAAAGTATTGGTGAAAGCTTTTTCTTTTCCGGCGAAAGTGCTCCACATGATATTTCCGCCAACACGATCGTAGGATTTCATCTTATCCCTGTTGTCTTCAAAGGAGCGCGTGAAATTTCCACCAACAGTGATCGCACCAAACTTACGGGTATCAATACCTTTACTAATTCCGTAAACGGTTGCATTATCACGGAGTTGAACATTAAAATTGAGCGGAGTTTTTCCTGCAATACGATTGATGATAATCGCACCATTTGTCATATCCCCATACTTCACCGAAGGTACGCCGGCAGCAATTTCTATACTTTCGATATTGTCTGTGGCAATCTGGCGGAGATCGATACCTCCAAAAGTATAGTCGCCAGTATAATTATCCGTGGCGGCATCACTGCCACTAAGCGCAGATATCTTGCCACTGACATAGGAATTACCCATACCGTAGATTCCCGCATTTAAGGTCTGCATATTGGCGTTGTTGGACAATGCGATACCATCCATAATCAGCGCTACACCAAAAGAATTATTGAGTGCAAATGGATCTTTGTTGGAAAAAGAATTTGTGCCCAATGTTGCGCTTCTCAAATTAGCTTGCTGGACCTGTTGTAAAGAGGGCGCGGCAATCTTTTGTCCAGGAATAAGGCTCAATAAGTCATTAATACTTAATGCACCCGACTGTTCGATCACTTCGCGGTTGATATAAAGTGAGCTGTTGCTTTCCAGTCGTCTGTTAATGCGGGGAGTGACGGCTATTTCTTCCAGGCCCACACTCAACGTTGGTAATGTGATGTCGGCAATAGTATTATTTGCTCCATTTAAAACAGTTGTCATGGAGGATCCTTGTCTTCCGATCATGGAAAACTGCAAATTTGCGGACTTCAGCCGATGGGCCTGAAACTGGAATTTAAAAGAGCCATTATTATCCGTAAAATAATACTGGTTAAGTTCTTTAAGATGCACGGTTACCAATGGTATTCCTTTTCCATTCTCATCGACAACTCTACCTGATAAAACAGCCCAGGAAGTCTTACTGATCAGAATATTCTTACCTGAGACCTGCAATTTGAGATAAGTCAACTGTTCCAGCTGATTTAAAACCTGCGGAAGGGCTCCATTTACCTCGATATTGATACGACGCTCCACATTGATCTGAGACTCGTCATAGAGAAAACTGTAACCCGATTTTTCTTCGATCTGCTTCAGAACAGACCTCAGTGGTTGATTTTTGCTTTCAATCTTCAGTTGTTGCGCGTCCACGGCTAAGACCTGAAAAGAAAGAAGTACACCAAGAAGCAGGGCTCTTCTATGGATGGATTTAGAAGACATAGATATATGATGTTATTTTTTGCGAACGATAAGTGTATTGGATTCGATGCTGAACCGATAGCCTGTTGTCAAGGAAAGCTTTTCAAGCACCATTTCCAACGGCTCATGCCCTATGGTCCCCGAATACATCAGTTCGATATCCGGCCGGTCGGGCACGATGATACCATATTTTCGGTTTAGCTGTCGGGCTATTTCTTGGTAAGTAGCCTTCTCAAAATGCAGGACACCCGCCATAATTTCCTTTTCTTTAGCTGCTTCAAATGATTCAACACTAAAGATCGCTTTGTTTTTATGATACACAATTGCCTGCCCCGGAATGAGCTGTAGTCTCTTTGTTCCGTTTGAAACTTCTACTTTTCCAGTAAACAATGCTATTTTTGACAGTTTATCGTTTTCAAAGGCGTGTACATTAAAAGAAGTTCCCAACACTTTGATTTCAAGTTCACCTGTTTGAATAATAAAAGGCTTATGGGCGTTATGTGCGACCTCAAAATAGCCTTCACCATTGAGGCTTACGACCCGTTTATCGCCATTGAAATTCTTCGGATATCGCAGTGTAGACGTTGGGCCGAGCTTCACTTTGGTACTATCGCTCAAAAGGACATTCATATACTTACCGGTCGGTACCAATTGGCTAACAAATTCAGTTTGAGCGGCATTTTCCGCTAGCGGCAACTGTTGTTTTAAGAACAGAAAACCCATGGATACGAATAGGAGACTCGCAGCGGTATAGCCAATCCACCTGTAACTCCGTAAACGATGTACGGGAGTGTCATTTTTATGGATAAAGGCCTGAAGTCGGGCACGTTCCTCCGCTATCTCGGCCCGGCTTGGACCAGTCTGCATCAATTCGACTAATCCTTTCGCATCTTCTACAAGCTGCCGGTGCTGTGGATTTGCATCAACCCATTGTTTCCAATATTCCATATCCTCAAGCCTGGCTTGCAGACAATAATTGATAAAGGATTCATCACAGATCAGTTTTTCCAAAGTAGGTTGTTCCATTGCTCGATATTGCGTTTATATAATAGTGCAGTAAAGGCTCTTTTTTTACCTATTTTTATTTGGAAAAATTTAAAACAACAACAATAATAACTGATAGTGAGCCTTTTAATTTTTTGATCGCTTCATAAACAACGTTATAAACTGTTCTCAGTGCAGCATTTTCCATGTCCGCGATTTCCTCATAACTCTTATTATGAAAAAACTTTAGCTCAATATAGCGCTGCTGTTTTTTCGTCAGGTTGTCCATTGCAGCGCGCAGCGCCTGATCTCGTTCCAATGTTTCTTCAATTGCGATTTTTTGCGATTCGATCGAATCTTCCGTCGGTGTGTGCAACAGGTCTTCCAGTGGTATTTTTTGGTAAGCACGCTGTTTGTAGATCACGCGTTTTAGCCATACAAAAAGGTAATATTTTGGATCTGTAGTTAGTATGGGTAATTTTTCCCGTTTTTCCCATAGGTCACAGAATACGATATGGATGGATTCTTTTACAATTTCACGGTCAGCATTAATTTTCAATCCGTAGCGGAACAGGGCTGTATATAACGAGTCGTATAAGGCCAAAAAACTGTTGCTATCGCCGGTTTTAATCGAGTTCCATGTTTGTATTGCATCCAAGTGCGCAAAATAAATAATTATTTAGATCTATTCCAAATAATATTAACCTTTAATACTCCATCTTTTTCACCTCGAATATGACCTCTCCAAAAGAACTGGATTATTCAAAAGACACCGTCACTACCCAACGATTCATAAATCTCATCTTGCGAATTGTAATTCCATTCATAAACAAACACAAACCTCTGTATATTTAAAATTAAATTAAAGATAACTATGTTGAGCAAATACCAATTCAGTAAAAATCCACTGCATTATATTTATGCCCTGATCTGGTTGGCTGTGTTCGCTACTTTTGCTTTTTATCTTTCCACAGGGGAGATGTTCAGGCCGGAAAACGGCAAGATCCATATTGTAGCAATTCTTATCGCTTGGGTTGCGCAATATCTTGGTCTCACACTGACATGCCTGATCATCCTATTTTTGGGAGTATACAAAGCATTGCGAACTGTTTTAGACAAGAAAGAAATTGAATCTTAATTAGTTGATACGCGTGATCAAAAATACTAAAGGCAAACTTTCTCTTCAGCAAGTCACCGTTACCATTTGGTAAGACATACGGTCATTAAATTTTTTTGTGATTATTTGCGTTCCCGTTTTTTTAAAAATATGATTAGTGAAATCAAATTGATGATTTAACCCTTTAAAGAAAGTGTTTTAATTAATAGGTGTATTGTAAAAAAATACTTTAGAAAACTCAGTATTTAGAAGAAGCTGGATCGAATAGATTTATTATGCCCATAGGTCAATAGATCGATAAAACCAACGAACGCTATTGACATGATTGTTAAAGCTGAGAGATATCATGCAACTTAGCGAAAGAAAAAAATCTACATGGCTTTGCATCAATAGTTAACACACAATACCAGTTATACTAATTAGAAATTTACACATCAAAAATTCTGATAAAAATCCCTTTGTAAATCCATCAGATAATACTAACGCCATTTATACAGCAGATTTTTAAGAATTTTAACCAAAATAAATCCAAAAACTCTCGTTTCCAAAGTGAAAATAAACCAAAAACCTTTAAAACAACAATACAAATCAATTTTTAATCATTTTTATACATAAAAAAATTTTTTTTATCACAAAAAAAGCATTTATCACTTATAAATAACAGAAAAACAAGCATAAAAACAAAAAATAAAATAACAAAAACATGTTTTATACAATATTATTATTAAATTTGATATAAATAATTACATAATAACATGATAAATATCATATTATTATGTTAAATGGTGAGTTTTTTTTTAAAAAAAACCATTTATCCTAGACAAAAAAAAAAGATAACACACCATGTTTTTATTAAAAAAATAAGATAAAAACATTTTTATAGAATTTATTTCAACAAAAACCAACTATACACAAATAAAAAAAACAATAAAAATGAAAATTTAGCTAATTATTTCAATCATCAACCCATAAACTTATTAAATCATGAACCTACAAGATCAACCTCTTAACAAGCTCCGTATCTTTTCTTTTAAGGGGGTACAGATGCGTACCTTTCACATCACATGGATCA
Source organism: Sphingobacterium puteale (assembly GCF_003627955.1). Classification (GTDB taxonomy): domain Bacteria; phylum Bacteroidota; class Bacteroidia; order Sphingobacteriales; family Sphingobacteriaceae; genus Sphingobacterium; species Sphingobacterium puteale. The sequence continues at coordinate 184,702 of NZ_RBWS01000014.1, forward strand.
CCTTTTTCTTTTGTTTCTTTGGCTGGTTTGGTATTGCCCCACTTATGCCACTGGTGCGAGAGGAACTCGGATTGACTAAAAATGAAATCGGAAATATCATTATTGCATCTGTTTCAGCAACCATTATCGCACGATTATTTGTCGGGAAGATGTGTGATACACTGGGGCCACGGATTTCATACACAATCCTCTTAGTTGCAGGCTCCATCCCTGTTTTACTAATTGGATTAAGTAATAGTTACGAGTCATTTTTGTTATTCCGTTTTTTCATCGGTATTATCGGTGCATCTTTTGTGATTACGCAATTTCACACGTCAATGATGTTTGCGCCCAACATTATTGGTACGGCAAATGCTGTTACGGGAGGCTGGGGCAATCTTGGCGGCGGGGTCACCAACCTGGTGATGCCGCTTATTGCTGCAGCGTTCGTTGGCATGGGCTTCGTTAGTCAATCTGATTCTTGGCGGATTGCCATGGTTGTTCCGGGTACTATCCTACTCATTATGGCATATATCTATTATAAGTACACACAAGATACACCACAAGGTAATTTCAATAAACTATCCGCAGGTCAGGCAACAAACAAAAAGAAAAATGGTTCTTTTTTGCTCGCATTAAAGGACTATCGCGTCTGGATCCTCACACTCGCCTATGCAGCTTGTTTCGGAATAGAGATCACAGTAGACAACGTCGCTGCTACATTCTTCATGGATCGTTTTGATACAGGGATTATCTTGGCTGGAGCTCTGGCTAGTATCTTTGGCGGCATGAACCTATTCGCCCGTGCACTTGGCGGAATCGTAAGTGATAAAGTAGGACGGAGTTACGGTATTAAAGGTAAAGGCTTGATTTTGGGCATACTGTTGCTTCTTGAAGGAATTGGTATCAGCCTGTTCGCCACTTCCAATACCTTACTTCTTGCTATAATTACGATGTTGCTCTTTGCACTCTTCCTTAAGATGGCGAACGGCTGTACGTATGGTATAGTTCCATTCATTAACAAGGATAACATTGGCAGTGTGAGTGGAATCGTCGGTGCCGGAGGAAATATAGGAGCCATGTTAGTCGGATTTCTTTTCAAATCTGAAACGCTTAGTTACGCTGATGCTTTTAAGTACATTGGTATCGGTGTTTTTGTCATAGGCCTCACTGTCCTCTTCGTTCGCTTTCACCCCCGAACTGAAACTGTCGTTCAGAATGTGTCATTAGAAGTATAAAATTAGCATCCTTCCCCTATGAATAAAGAGTCGAACAGTGTGTATAAAAGTACCTGCTGCTACTGTGGTGTAGGTTGTGGGGTGAAGATATCGGTCGAGAAAAATCAGCTGATTTCCGTTACCGGTGATACCGAACACCCTGTCAATCAAGGCAAATTATGTAGCAAAGGCATGAACCTGCAATATACAGTCAACGATCGCTCAGACAGGCTCCTCTATCCGCAGATGCGCCATCACAGATCCAGTCCGCTTCAACGCGTTTCATGGGATGAGGCGTTGGATCGTGCTGAAGCCGTCTTTCGTACATTGATTGCAAAATATGGCCCTGACACGGTGGCATTTTATGCTTCCGGACAATGCCTTACGGAGGAGTATTATATCCTCAATAAACTGGTCAAGGGATTTATTGGCACAAATAATATTGATACCAACTCTCGTCTTTGTATGAGCAGTGCTGTTGCTGCTTACAAAAAAACGCTGGGAGAAGATAGCGTGCCGATATGTTACGATGATATCGAGCTTGCTGATTGCTTTCTGGTCGAAGGAGCCAATCCCGCTTGGTGCCATCCGATCCTTTGGCGACGTATTGAGGCGCACAAGGCTAAAAATCCAAGAACCAAAATTATTGTTGTAGACCCTCGTATTACGGATACCTGCGCATTGGCTGATCTGCATTTGCAGATTAATCCGGGAACGGACATCGTACTCAATTATGCGATAGGAAGATTGCTTATCGAACAGGGAGATATAGATCTTGGTTTTATAAACGATCATACCGAAGGTTATGAAGTGTACAAAGAGCGGGTGTTCGAACGCACTTTATTGGAATCTGCTGTAATATGCGGTGTCCCAGCAGAGGATATTGAGCGTGCAGCCAGCTATATTGGTGAATCTAAAGGCTTTTTGAGTTTGTGGACAATGGGCCTGAATCAGAGTGTGGTAGGTGTTAACAAAAACCTGAGCCTAATTGATCTCAACCTGATCACAGGGAAAATTGGGAAGCTGGGAAGTGGTCCTTTTTCACTAACTGGGCAGCCCAATGCTATGGGAGGCAGAGAAGTTGGCGGACTTGCCAATCTCCTGCCCGCTCACCGTGATATAGATAATAAAAAACATCGCGATGAACTTCAACAGTTCTGGTCTGGCACTACTCTGAGCGGCAAACCGGGGCTAACAGCCACCGAAATGTTCGAAGCATTAGCCGACGGGCGATTGAAAGCAATTTGGATTATTTGCACCAATCCCCTCACCAGCCTTCCCAATGCACGGCTTGTGGAAAAAGCATTGCAAATGGCTAAATTCGTCGTCGTTCAGGAGATATCAAATAAGCCCCAGACACTGGACTTTGCAGATATTATTCTTCCCGCAGCTGGATGGGCCGAAAAAGAAGGTACAATGACGAATTCAGAACGCAGGATCAGTCACCTGCATAAGGCTATTTCACCCCCGGGCGAAGCTCTTCCTGATGCAGAAATCTTTTCACGATTTGCACAGAAAATGGGTTTTAAAGGTTTTTCATATCCTACACCTGAGGATATCTATAAAGAACATGCACAGTTAACCTCTGGGACAAGTATTGACATTTCCGGCTTAGATTATACACTTATTGACAGCCTGCAAACCGTACAATGGCCTTTTGATCTGAAAAAGAAACAAGGAACAACACGTCTTTTTCAAGACAAAGAATTTCTTACTCCGAGCGGTCGTGCACAATTACATAGCCCTCCTGATCAGCATTACAGCGAACTGCCTGACCAAAATTTTCCGCTTATCCTGACAACAGGACGAATCCGTGACCAATGGCATACGATGTCGAAAACAGGTAAGGTAAGTAAGCTTAATCAGCATATCCAGGCTGCATTTTTGGAAGTTCACCCAAACGATGCCGCAACGCTGAACTTGGCTGACGGACAATTGGCAAATGTTTATTCCATAAGAGGGGAAGTTCGTGTCAGGACACGGGTTAGTAAGACGATTAAGCCCGGAGTGGTTTTTCTGCCGATGCATTGGGGCAAGCTATTGGGGTCTGATCTTCATAGAGCCAATAACCTGACCAACGATTTAGTGGATCCTATTTCCAAGGAACCTGACTTTAAATTTTGTGCTGTACGTGTTGAAGCCCATGTGAAGAAGAAAGAACGTATTGTTATTATTGGTGCTGGTGCTGGAGCACATGGCTTTGTTCGTTCCTTTCGGGAGTTAAACAAGACCGATGAAATTGTCATTTTTAGCAATGAGGATCTGCCCTTCTATAATCGTGTTATGTTACCACATTATGTGAGCGGAGAACTTAAATGGGAGCAATTGGTCAAGATGAAAGATGCCGAGGAGCCCTTACTGGATATAAAACATATACGTGGTGTGCAGGTTAACACTATTGACCGAGACAATAAGTGCATCTGGGATTCCAGGGGAATTAAAACACAGTATGATGTCTTGATTCTTGCGACAGGCAGCCGCCCCAGTCTGCCAAAGCATGTACCGCAATTGCCCGGTATTTTTACAATGCGCCGTCGTACGGATGCCGATCTTTTGAAACGGTACCTTCCCGAACAGGCACATGTCGTTATCGTGGGCGGAGGTCTATTGGGACTTGAAATGGCAGCTTCACTCCGTGAGAATGGAACGAAAATCACCATTGTGCAACGCGTTTCGCGTTTTCTGAACCGGCAGCTTGATTCTCTGGGAAGCCAATTGCTTCATGAACAAATGGTAGATCTCGGTTGTGATATATTCTACAATGATGAAGTTCAGCTATACTGTGGCCGCAATAAGCTAACAAAGATCGAATTAAAAAGCGGAAGACAGATAAAATGCGATGCTGTTATCTTGGCAATTGGCACTACTCCCAATATTGAGTTGGCTAAAGAGGCTAATCTCATATGCCAGCGTGGCGTGGTTGTGGATCATCATATGCAAACCAGTGACCCTGCAATCTATGCTATTGGTGAGATTGCTGAATTTGAGGGAACACTCTATGGTATTACTGCAGCGGCCGAAGAACAGGCAGCTATTGTAGCCCATTACCATCAAGGTGATATCAGCAGCCATTACAAGGGAAGCCTGTTTATGAATATTATCAAAATACAAGGTTTTGACCTCTGTAGCATTGGTTTGACTGAAGCGCCAAATGAAGACTATGAAGAGATTATTTTTATCGACAAGGCTAAGCGTTATTATAAAAAATGTATTATCTATCAGGATAGACTTGTCGGTGCCATTTTAATTGGAGACAAAAATGAATTTCTCGAATTTAAAAACTTGATAGCAAACAAGATTGAATTAAGCGAGAAACGTCTGCAGTTGCTACGAGGTGGTGCCGCAAAAGAAGATGTCATTGGTCGTTTGGTATGTTCATGCAGTCAGGTTGGAGAAGGAAACCTACAGCGACGTATGAGCGATGGATGTATCGATCTTCAGGAGTTATGTACATTGACTGGTGCGGGAACGGGTTGTGGATCTTGTAAACCCGAGGTTAAGCGCATTCTGGAAAACTATAGAATAGAAAAGGATCAGGAGATAAAATCCTATAAAAAGTAAAACAATGAAAAACGAACAGTTTGTTAAGATTAACCTCTCGGGGGGTGCAATCTCTCCAGGAGAACTTACCAACCTATTGATCCCGCTGGAAGAAGCGGGTATAACAGAGGTTAAATTCGGTAGTAGGCAGCAAATGTATTTTCGGATAAATGATGTACAACTTGAAGAATTGGAGTACACATTGCTCAATCAGGAGTTTGCTTATGAAATTTGCCAGGAGGTATATCCAAATATTGTAAGTTCTTATGTCTCAGATGGGCTTTTCAATCAAAGTTCGTGGATACGTGAAGGGGTATATAAAGATGTGCTGGATAGTTTTGATTTCAACCCAAGGTTAAAGGTGAATATTGTGGATTCTACTCAATCTCTTGTACCCTACTATACTGGAAATCTAAATTTCATCACTTCCGAACTTAGTAATTATTGGCATCTACAGCTTCGATTTCCCAAAAGCACGTTATTTCATTCTTGGTCAACTTTAGTAAATACTGACGATATTGCAGGACTCAGTCAATTTTTGGAATCGATGATGATTGAAACAATGGTTACAACAGCAGATGAAGGACAACAACTTGGTCAAAAATTGGAGGGATTAGCCGCTGCATCTGGAAAATTTCTTTTTCAGCCCATAGGGCAACCCTTTTCGGAAACCACATTTAAACTTCCTTATTATGAAGGATTTAACACTTATCAAGATAGACTTTGGTTGGGGGTATATCGGCGCTCTGAAACTTTCCCAATCATTTTTCTGCGCGATATATGTGCCCTCTGTATGCAACACAGGATTGGCCAACTCTATACTACACCATGGAAGTCAATCATTATCAAAGATATTCAAGTTAACACAAGACCATCCTGGGACGTCGTATTGGATCGACATCGGATTAACTTGCGTCATGCCCTCAATGAGCTCAATTGGATGACGGAAGATTTTGATCCCACAGCATTAGCCCTTAAGCAGGAATTGGTGCACCATCTGAACTGGTTGGACATTCGTACTTATAAACTGTGTTTTGGAATTAAAATGCATCCCAAGAGCGGGATTTGGGGCTCGGTAATTTTGCGTTTCATTGACTCCAGCGATAATAAATCTTGGTTCCAAGTTGAACATACGCACGATTTTAACCCCAATTCAAGAGACTTTGTCACTTACCGTAAACGCGTGGAGCGCGGAGAACTCACAGGTGTAATTTTGGCGCTGTGTGAAGATTTTTATCAGCTTCAAGGTCGAGAAGCAGTTCGAGAATTTTCGAATATCCATATTCCGGCTACCACGGAAAAATCTGATCTGATTAGTATTACCTATCAATGTCCAGCCTGTCAGACAATTTACGACCCCATTTGGGGGGATAGTACACAGGGTATCGCCGCAGGGACCTCATTTGAAGATCTGCCTGCGACATATTGCTGTAGTATTTGTGAAAGCGAAAAGTTTACTTTCAGCAGATTGATAAAATAGCCAGTAAAGGCACATCGTCTTCCTGACGACCGTTTCACATCGCCGATCAGTCAATACACTGTAAACTTTAAAAAATGCTGCAACGGATTTCATGCCGTCAAGTTTAACAAAATCATCAACTGCCTCGTTGATGGAAGCGTTTCAAATTTGCGGTAAAATATGTATCTTCAATAAGATTGATCCATTAAAAACAATCATGATAATTCCTAATGATAATAGAACACATCCTTTAAATGGCCTGGTGCTTATCGGCGGCAGAAGTCAACGCATGGGGAGTCCAAAAGAAAAGATCAAATGGCACGGTAAAGAACAAGTATATTATTTAGCCGATTTATTACGGAATTACTGTAAAGACGTTTACATTTCTTGTCGTCCAGAACAGTTAGATGAAATAGCCGTCGGTAAAAAGATGGCGTCAAACTACGCGTGGCTTCCCGATCGTTATAAAGATATAGGTCCTATGGGCGGTATTTTGACCGCTTTTGAATTTCAGTCAGAGCAAGCATGGCTTGTCGTCGCTTGTGATTTACCCATACTGGGACCAGAAGCAGTCGATTACTTAATCCAAAAACGTGACCCTCGAAGGATTGCCACTGCATTTATAAGCTCAAAGGACAATTTGCCCGAGCCATTGTTTGCGATTTGGGAACCCTATAGTCTGCCTATAATCCAGCAGATGTTTGCGCAAAATAGATTATCTCCACGCCAGGTTCTGATAGAATATTATGCATTGTGCGTTCAAGCACCTGATCTGCAAACCCTTACCAACGTTAATACACCTACTGAAGCCAAAATTGCAGAGGCTATGATAACAAAGAAAAGTCAAAGCAGCTGAAGTGCCTCGCAATAAGCATTTCGTCTACCTTTTTGTATCTCTCAGAATTTTGTTGTTCAATTTTGATCTTCACATATTTAGACGCCGGCATATTGCTTTTTTTTACTACATTGCTGACTGACACAAATACATTTGCCTCCGGAAAATACGTCGCTGTATTGTCGACATGATCAGCATTTGAGACTCGGATTCGGAAAGTTGTCACTCTGATCCTCCATGGTATTGTCGATGCAAACAAAATCCTTTTCGACGAGTATTTTAACCGGTCCTGACTGACCTTCGAAACCTATTCTTTCTGTGTCCACCAATTCCTTTATCATATTGGTAGGTAATCCGATCACAATTTCATTTTCAACAAAAGAGGCAATGAGTTCTGCAGTATCCGTTTGCACAATACGATATACAAAGGGCTTATTGATAAATTCGGTTCGACAGTCAACCTCACCAGTATTGCCAAGTTTATCGATTTCAGACATCGTCAATCGCAGTCTAACGGAATTATCCTTAATCCTTATTTTCATTTTTATATTTTTTGTTCAAATTCTTTTTTTTTAAATACTTAGATCAATTGGCAAGGTGTAGATCCGCTTCCCTGTTGCCGCATAAATCGCATTACAGAGTGCCGGTGTAAATGGCGGTACAGGAGGCTCTCCTACTCCGGTCGGTTTTGCGTCGCTATCGATAATATCCACATGGATCTGTTTTGGGGAATCAGGCATTCGAATGATCTGATAACCGTCAAAATTACCCTGCTCTACCTGACCATCTTTTACCGTGATCGTGCTTTTGAGTGCCAGACTTGCCGAAAATTGCGCACCACCTTCAAATTGCGATTTGATACGGTCCACATTGACGGCTTGCCCACAGTCGACAACATAGTAAACATTGGGAATACTGATTTTTTTGTTCTGATCCACATTTACCTCCACCACGCAGGCAACGTAGGTTAGGAAGCTTTTATGTGCTGCAAAGCCAAGTGCACTCCCTGCCGGCATGGATTTACCCCATCCAGAAAGCTTAGCTACCTGCTCGATCACCTTTTTCATGCGTGCTGTATCCCAAGGGTAATCTTCGATCTTTTCACCATAATTGGGATAGCTTGTCTTGATCAGTTCCTGCTCAAAAGTAATGTGGCGGTCTTCACCGAGTAGCTCCAGGGCATTCGAAACAGCATCCATACCTCTTGCTTCAGCAATTTCGTCGAGCATTGTCGCAGCGGCAAAAACCTGTGGAATATTGCGCACAGATCTCAACCAGCCAATCCGCAGATGGGCTTTTGCATCATGCGTGGCAATATTAATCGCCGGAACATTGTAAGGGAAATCCGAGGCTCCCAACATTAATTCACCATCACTGGGTTGTACCACAGATAGATCCTCAGTTGCAGAGATAGACGGATTAGCAATATGATGGGCCCAGCCACTTAGTTTATTTTGGCTGTCGATGGTGGCGACAATACGCTGTACACTCATGGCGTGGTAGTAATCATGACGAATATCATCCTCACGTGTCCACTGCACCTTGATCGGCAGACCAGATTCTTTGGCCAATATGGCTGCCTCCAGGATAAAGTCAGGTTTTGACTTTCTGCCAAATCCGCCCCCGAGGAGGGTTACGTTCATTTTCACCTTGTCCACTGCTATCCCCAGTTCGGTGGCTACCGCATCACGTGCTCCCTGCGGATTCTGTGTACAGGCCCACACTTCGCAGCTTCCGTTTTTCACGACAGCCAAAGCACAGGGCGGTTCAATGGTTGCATGCGCCAGGTAAGGTGCAATATAAGTGTGTTCAATAATTTTTTTTGCATTCGCTTTTGCGGCGTTGAAATCGCCACGTTTACGACGGAGTGTTCCCGCCTGCGCCACCACCTGCTTAAGTTCTTCGATCTGCTTGGCTGAATCGTAGCCGGCATTGGGCCCCATTTCCCATTCCACCTCCAGCAAGTCCCTGGCTTTTATAGCAGCCCAGGTATTTTCGGCGATGACAGCTACCCCAGCCAATGGTTTGGATAAGGTGGCTGGCAATCCGGCACCCTTAATCGTAATTACCTTGAGAACGCCCGGAACGGCCAGGGCTTTACTGTCGTTTACGGATTTTACTTTACCGCCTACCACCGGGCATCGCTTAATGACCGCAATTTTCATCCCTTCGACAACTGCGTCAATTCCAAACACGGCTTTTCCAGTAACAATATTGTGCAAATCAATGATCGGTGTTTCTTTGCCGATCATATTGAACTGCTGCCTGTCTTTTAGTTTCACTTCGCTGGCTTTTGGGATAGGGAGAGTTTTTGCAGTTTCTACCAAATCTCCAAAATCCTTTTTCTTGCCAGATTCCCGTTGGATAACCTGTCCATTTTTGGTATCCAATTGGTCTACGTCAACGTTCCATTCTTTGGCTGCCGCACGGAGAAGGAGTAGTCGCGCTATAGCACCGGCTTCCCGCAAGGGTTTATAAAACATCCGTACAGAAAAGGAACCGTCTGTGTTTTGGTTACCATATTTTTTCTCATCCCCTTCAGCCTGGATGATTTCCACCTTAGCCCAGTCGGCCCCCAATTCATCGGCAATAACAAGAGGAAGAGAGGTGCGGATACCTTGCCCCATCTCTGAACGATGTGCGACAATGGTGACTTTATTATCTGAACCAATCGTTAAATACACATTTGGAGCCACAGTAGCCACTTTTTTTCCTTTGTCATCACAACTAAAGAAGCTTACACCCAGAACCAAGCCACCAGTAAGCAAGCCGCTGGCTTTTAAAAAGTCGCGTCTAGAAACAGAAAAAATCTCCGAATCGACCTGATCGGTTTTTCTTTTTTGAAAAGGAGCTAATATTTTCATCTTGTTTATATTTTTGATAATACCTAGCCGTTTGTCACGGGTGTACCGGCTGCTTCTAAAATGGCTGCTTTAATCCTATTATATGTACCGCAGCGACAGAGATTGCCTTGCATAGCTTGCTCGATCTCGGCAACCGAAGGTTTCGCATTTTTCTTCAAAAGAGCTGCTGCATTCATGATCTGTCCGGTTTGACAATAGCCGCATTGAGGTACGACATATTTTTCCCAGGCTTCCTGAACAGGGTGATCACCCTCCTCTGAAAGCCCTTCGATTGTTGTAATTTTACCCTCACCGATCGCAGAGACCGGAAATGAACAGGATCGGATTGCAGTATCGTTGAGATGTACGGTACAGGCACCACATAGTGATTTTCCACAACCAAACTTGGTCCCTTTAAGACCAATGATATCACGGAGTACCCAAAGCAAGGGCATATCCTCAAGCACATCAACTTCGTGCTTTTTGCCATTTACTAAAATTGAATATTTTGCCATAATCGTTGTTTTTTCTTGTTTATGTAAGCGATATTTATCGGTTCAAATGGGATAAGCTTTCCCACTTATACGCTAGCATTCAGTTTCTTCTGTGGTACAAAATCGTTAATTAAATTAATCAAATAATTATACATTTCACGGATGTTTTTACCATTATTACAGTTTTGGTGTTTTTTAACGTGTAATTCATTAAATTTGATAAACGGCATTGTATCATATTGCTGTCGATTTAATCATTGTATCCGCGTTCCACTGTCTTGCCCGTATTTGCATGAAAGAGATTAAAGACATTGTTTTAGCTGCAGATGTAGCTGCTTCCGAAAATATCAGGATGGTGCTTGCCACTGTGGTTAAGGTTGAAGGTTCCTCCTATCGAAGACCAGGGGCCCGCATGCTGGTAACAGAAGACGGTCAAATGACGGGAGCCATCAGCGGCGGATGCCTTGAAGGAGATGCCCTAAAAAAAGCCCTCTTAGCTATCCATCAACAGAAAAATCGACTCGTCAGTTATGATACAAATACGGAGGAGGGTTCGTCAATCGGGTTACAACTGGGATGCAACGGTATAGTTCATATCCTTTTTGAATATGTAGACCTACAACGAACGGATCATCCCATCGCGTTGCTGCAACGCTTGCTTCAACAGCGTGAAGAAGGCTTGTTGATTACGTTCTTTTCTACGGACAGACAAGGAGAACAAAAAGGAACCCGCTTACTTATTAAAGATCTGAAGGAGCAGGCTTTTGCCCTAGATGCTCACTATTCACCACTGAACGAGCATATCCAATTTGCCAAAAGAGAACGAAAATCGGTTCTCACTTCCTTTCAGGAGAAAGGGAAAAACAACGAAGTGCTCATTGAATACCTCGTTCCTACCGTGCACTTGGTTATTGCCGGTGCTGGTAATGATGCAAAACCTGTCGTAGAGATAGCACATGTACTCGGTTGGGAAACTACGGTCATTGATGGACGTGCCAGCCATGTCAATGCCTCACGCTTTCCAAAAGCCACTAAGCTTCTTGTATCTCCGGCACATGAGATCGCGACCAGTCTAAGCATACACCCATGGACTGTTTTTGTGTTAATGACACATAACTATGCTTACGATCTCACACTCCTTAAAGATTTGATGCACACGTCGACACCTTATATTGGCTCACTGGGCCCGAAGATCAAATTACTACGTATGTTCGACGATATGCAAGAGGCTGGTATGACCATTACCGAAAGTCAACGAAGCATTATCTACGGCCCAGTAGGACTTGATATCGGAGCTGAAACTTCGGAAGAGATCGCTATAGCAATCGTAGCAGAGATCAAGGCTGTGTTGAATAATAGGCCAGCAACTTCATTAAAGTTCCTCAAAACGAAAATACATACTGAATACCCCACAATAATTTAGAAGACATGACGCTGACAGATACATTTGGACGGATACACAACTACCTGCGCATATCGCTTACCGATAATTGCAACCTCCGTTGTTTCTATTGCATGCCGGAGGAAGAGTATAGCTTTACCCCGAATGATAAATTGATGCAGCTGGACGAAATTGAGCAATTGGCTCGATTGTTTGTCGATCAAGGAATCAGCAAAATCCGCCTTACTGGGGGTGAACCCTTAGTTCGCAAGGATGCAGCCAATATTATAGCGCGTTTGTCCAAACTTCCGGTTGAACTCCATATGACCACCAACGGAATCCGTATCAAGGACATGTTGCCTCAAATTGTGGACGCAAAATTCAAAAGCATCAACATCAGCCTGGACACCTTGCAACCCGGAAGATTTTTTCAGATCACACGAAGGGATTATTTTGACCTTGTACGTGCCAATATAGACCTTTTGCTTGAACATGGAATTCATACCAAGATCAATATGGTGGTCATGAAAGGCATCAATGACGATGAGATTTTAGATTTTGTTACATGGACAGCGATGAAGCCAATAGAAATCCGTTTTATCGAGTTTATGCCATTCAGTGGAAACAAATGGACCAGCAACCAAGTATATACACAGGCCGACATCTTAGCGACTATCCAACGGAGCTATCCCATAGAACCGATCCCTGCAGGTCCACACGATACCGCTAAAGCATTTTCGATTGCCGGACATGCTGGGCGTATTGCTATTATAAGTACAATGACCGCCCCTTTTTGTGCAGGATGTAACCGGATACGGCTTACTGCAGATGGTAAACTCAAAAATTGCCTATTCTCTTCAAGTGAAACCGATCTATTGAAAGCATTACGGGCCGGCGATGACGTGCTTCCATTGATCCAAGCTACCATTAGTGCCAAAGCAAAGGAATTAGGGGGACAATTAACAACAGATTTTGAACATATAGACACCGATTTTCTCAAGAATCGGAGTATGATAACGATTGGTGGATGATAAAGCAAACAGGTATAGTCATATTGGCGGCCGGAAATTCTTCGCGGCTCGGCCTCCCGAAGCAGCTGCTCGAATTTGAAGGTGAGACTTTATTGCGGCGTATCAGTAGGGAAGCGCTGGCGATACCCGATGCCAGGGTATCTGTCGTGATAGGTGCTTACCCCGACCCCATCAACTCGGCGTTAAAGGACAGTAACGTCTATGTAGTAATCAATCCGCATTGGGCAACCGGAATGTCTACCTCTATTGGTATAGGCTTAAGGGATCTGCTAAAACATCATCCCAATCTGGACCGTTGTATAATCAGTCTATGCGATCAACCTTTCGTTGACCGACATGTCTTTCAGCAGCTTATTCAATTGGCCGATAGTACTGAAAAAGGTATTGTAGCAACCGGTTTTTCAGGAATATGGGGCGCTCCCGTACTTTTTGACAGAAAATATTTTGAGCATCTGATGTGTCTTGAGGGACAACAGGGGGCCAAAAAGGTAGCCGAGCAATTTCCTGACGATCGGGTTGTATTTTCTTATGAGGACGCAAAGTATGATATCGATACGCTAGACGATTATTTCAATCTCCCCCATCAGTTTATCAGTGTTCAGCAGGCCAAAGATATTATCCATCATCATCTGCCTGCGCCAAAACAGATACGGTTCCCCCTCGACGAAGCTTTAGGCTATACCTTGGCCCAAACCGTTGTTGCAAAGCAGTCAATTCCTGCTTTTCCGCAGTCATCGATGGATGGTTATGCAATTCGATATAGCGACAAAGAGCGGGAACTTCCTGTCGTGGACAAAATTCCTGCAGGAACCACGGTCGAAAAAATATTGACAGCAGGACAGGCGATGCGCATTTATACTGGAGCTCCTCTGCCTCGAGGTGCAGATACGGTAGTGATGCAGGAAAAAGTAGATTTGAGCGATACAAATACAATCCAGATTCGCGATGAAGCACTCCAATTGGGGGACAATGTGCGTCCCAAAGGGTCAGAAGTGCAGGCTGATAGCATCGCCATGCTCACGGGAACAACATTGACTCCGGCTGCTATTGGCTATCTCGCAGGCATTGGATGCAGGGATGTTCTTGTTACTGCGCCACCACGGATACAGCTTATTCTCACCGGAGACGAACTGAAACCTATTGGTACGACACTAGGATATGGAGAAGTTTATGAGTCTAACTCCTATCAGCTAAAAGCCGCCCTGCGGCAGCAAGGCATACTGCATGTCGAGAGTCGGCATGTGCCGGATGACAGAAACCTACTCCGTTCAGCTTTGGAGAATGCATTGGATACAGCTGATATTGTTCTCTTAGTTGGTGGTGTCAGCGTAGGCGATTATGACTATGTCGTAGATGTGGCTAAGGCCTGCGGTATTAAACAGCGTTTTCATCGTATCCGACAAAAACCGGGGAAACCCCTCTTTTTTGGCACTCGAAATGAAAAGCTGGTGTTTGGGCTCCCCGGCAATCCGTCCTCTGCCCTAACCTGTTTTTACCTCTACGTCGCTCCTGCATTAGAGCATATCATGCAACTTCCAGAGCGAACACGCTCCATCAAAACCTATACAACACATGCTTATAGTAAAAAGCCCGGTTTAACTCATTTCCTTAAGGCACGATACGATGGACATGCTGTTGAACCATTACACGCGCAAGAATCTTATCGCCTCCAATCCTACGCACAGGCCAATTGCCTGCTGATTCTCGAAGAGGATAGCAATGGTTGTGCCGCTGGCGATGAAGTTTTTATCCATCTTTTAACCTAATCGAGCCATGCAATTTGAGCTTTTTTATTTTTTCCTTTTTATTCTGGCTTTTCTTTACGCATCGGTTGGGCACGGTGGTGCAAGTGGCTATCTGGCATTGATGGCACTCTATGGAATTGCACCGCAGGAGATGAAACCTACAGCATTGGTACTTAACCTCTTTGTTTCTTTAACATCTTTTATACAATATTACAGGGGTCATTATTTCAAACGAAATTTGTTTTTGATGGTCGCCGTCACCTCTGTTCCCATGGCATTTATAGGCGGTATGATTACCTTGGAAGATCATTTGTACAAGAGATTGCTGGGGCTACTGCTTCTCTTTCCGATTTTTCGTTTTTTCTTTTTCAGAAGTCCAGCCGAAGATGAGCTCAAACCGTACAATAGTTATGGTGCACTGGCAATTGGTGGCATTGTAGGACTACTTTCAGGCATGATTGGTATTGGCGGTGGAATTATCCTCTCCCCTTTTCTGATCCTGCTTAAATGGACAGATCAAAAACAAACTGCGGCTATCAGTGCTGCATTTATTTTCGTAAATTCATTGTCGGGACTAGGAGGTATGCTGACAAAAGGTGTATCGTTCAATGCCCATATGTGGGGGTATATTGCCGTAGCATTCCTTGGAGGCCTGTTAGGGGCTTATCTCGGATCAAAAAAACTAAAACAGGATGCTTTAAAATACGTGCTTGCCACAGTTCTGTTTGTTGCAGCCTATAAATTGTTGTTTACCTCGGCTTAATAAATTTGAAAAACAATATGGCTCTATTTCTCCGAATTGGATAAAATAAGCATAGTTAACACGTCTTTCGATTGTAGGATGAGCAAAGAAGAATGAAAAAAGGCGAAACTTTGAAAAAAATGAATTAAAATATGAAAGTCCAAGTAAAGACCTTTGGCTCCTTGACAGATATATTGGCAAAGGAGTTTTATATAACAGCCAACGATACGACAGAATTATTGGCAACATTATCGCACGACCATGCTGAATTGGCACAGCGTAGCCTGTTGATAGCCGTGAACAATACCATTGTTAAGACACCAGTGACATTTCAGGAAAATGATATCGTTGCCTTAATGCCACCCTATTCTGGAGGATAAGCAATGCGGAATGAACGGTATTCGAGGCATTATGTCCTCCCCGGTTTTGGTGAATTAGGCCAACAAAAGCTGCAAGCTGCCCGCGTACTGGTCGTTGGCGCTGGCGGGCTTGGCTGCCCTGTACTTCAATATCTGGCAGCAGCAGGGGTTGGAACACTTGGTATCATAGACCATGATCATGTCGGGTTGAGCAACCTGCACCGCCAGGTTCTGTATGATATCAACGATATCGGCCGAGCTAAAGCTGAGGTAGCAGCGAATAAGCTCAAGCAGCAGAATCCTGATATTGAGATCCATTACTGGGTGGAACAATTGCATTCGAACAATGTCGCAGATTTGATCCATTCGTACGACCTCATCATGGATTGTACAGATAATTTTGCTGCACGATACCTGCTTTGCGATGCTTGCCGTTTATTGGATAAACCCTTGGTTTTTGCTGCGATCTACCAATATGAAGGACAAATAGCTACATTCAATGTAGCCGACAAAGAAGGGATAAAGACAAATTATCGGCATTTGTTCCCGACACCTCCCACGTCCTTGGAAGCTCCCGATTGTAATGTAGCGGGGGTATTGGGTGTATTGCCCGGTATGATCGGAATATTACAAGCAACCGAAGCCATCAAGCTATTAACCGGCATCGGTAGCGCCTTGATTAATAAATTAATGACGGTCAATATGCTTGACAATAGCAGTTATATCTTTGAAATACCCTTAACGGCATACGCAGAAACCATTTGCCCACAAACGCTAGCAGAGTTGAGTACCTTTAATTATGAGCAATACTGTGCTTCGGAGAGCCGATTTATACAGGCCATAGATGCAAAAGAGTTTGTTGAAATGTGGTCCACAGGGGATGTTGTCCTTGTCGATGTGCGTGATCCAAATGAACTTCCGCGTCTGTCATATCCACATCTATCCATTCCGCTTTCAACTTTACCCGCGCAAATCAAAAATATAGATAATACACGCGTTGTTTTTATCTGTCAAAGCGGAAAACGGAGCCTGTTGGCTGCCCAGTATTTTTACGAGCAGACAGATGCCGGACAACAAATATTCCATCTGGACGGCGGCATGATCGCCTTAGAAAACTATATAAATGACTAAACAAAAAAACGACATATTTTTTCAAGGACCAATTCCGGCCACTTTGGTTGCGGAAGCGATCTCAAAGCACCATAATAAACCTGAAATTGGTGCACATAGCATCTTCCTCGGACAGATTAGGGCTGATAAGATTGATGGAAAGATCGTAAAATCTATCGATTATACGACAAACCGGGAACTGGCCTTCCTTAAAATGGCGGAAATTCGCGAAGCAATATTTGATAAGTATCCATTATCCTGTATGCATGTTTATCATAGTGAGGGTGAAGTACGGGTTGGCGAAATTTGCTTCTTTGTATTCACATCGTCAGTACATAGGCGTGCAGCGATGGATGCTTGTGACGAACTTGTTGAACGTATAAAAAAAGAAATACCCATCTGGGGTAAAGAACTATTTGAAGACGATACGCATCAATGGAAAATTAATAGATAATATGGTTGATATTACACATAAAAGTGCGACTTTGAGGAAAGCAATAGCAATGGCCACAGTACTTGTCTCTTCTGAGAATACCGTCAGGCTTATTGAACAGCGACAGGTTCCGAAAGGCGACATATTTGAATTTGCACGTGCCTCTGCATTACTCGCGATCAAGAAAACTGGCGATATGATCCCTGATTGTCACCCTTTGCCAGTAGAATATGCTGCGATCCGATATACCGTAGCGGGCTTACAAATTCATATTGAAGTTGAAGTACATACGATCTATAAAACTGGTGTGGAGGTTGAAGCCATGCACGGCGCCTCTGTTGCAGCGCTCGTTATTTATGATATGCTAAAGCCCATAGACAAACAGGTGGAAATAGGTGGTATCCGATTACTTGAGAAAAAAGGTGGTAAGAGCAATGAATCCTTGCCTTGGATCGCAGCGCTTAAAGCTGCCGTCGTAGTTTGTAGCGATTCGGTAACCCGAGGAGAAAAAGAAGATATCTCAGGCAAGCTTCTGTGCGATCTTTTGGAACAGCAAGGCTTACACGATATTGCCTATGCGGTAATTGCTGACGAAACGACCGCGGTACAAGAACGTCTGGAACACTATGGGCAAGCTGGTATAGATCTTCTGATATTCACGGGAGGCACAGGACTCTCGGATCGAGATATTACGCCAGATGCTGTTGCGCCATATATTACCAAAGATATTCCCGGAATTATGGAAACGGCAAGACAATACGGACAGCAGCGTGTTAAAACGGCTATGTTGTCCAGAGGTATTTCTGGATTTGCCGATCGCATGTTGGTACTTACCCTGCCCGGATCACCGAATGGTGTACGTGAAAGTATAAGCGCATTATTTCCACAGGTGCTGCATGTCTTTCAAGTGAGGGCAAACGTTGGACATTAAGTCCTCAGCTTTTCGACAAGCTGTTTGATCCGCATAATGGTCTGGCTGATTTCCACTTCACGGGTAAATCGGCCCAGACTAAATCGAATGGATGATAAGGCATCCAAATCTGACAAACCCATAGCCTTGAGCACATGTGAGGGCCTTGAGGTCACCGCAGAACAGGCCGAACCACTGGATACCGAAATTGTATCCAATCGAGTAATCAGCTGGTCTGACAGCACACCTTTAAAGCAGATGTTTGTCGTGTTGAATAACCGATGGGACGTACTTCCATTTATGAATGTATCTGGAATAGCGAGGAGTTCGTTCTCGAGGTGATCTCGGAGCTGTTTTATATGGAGTTGATCTGCTTCTAAGTCTTCCAGCGCAATTCGCAAAGCTGCTGCCATCCCAATGATGCCGGTTGTATTGACAGTTCCGCTACGCCAGCCTTGTTGCTGTCCGCCCCCATGGATTTGAGGTATCACGTGCTCTTGAACTTGACTGGCAATATACAGCCCCCCTATCCCTTTAGGTCCGTAAAATTTGTGTGCTGAAAAAGCCATAAAATCCACATCCAGATGCTGAAGACTTATATGCATTTTTCCAACTGCCTGTGTTGCATCACATAAAACAAGTGCATGGCTTTGATGCGCTATTTCACTGATCTGTTTTATGGGTAAGATAATACCCGTTTCATTATTCACGAGCATGGTACAAATCAACAGCGTATCTTCGCGAATACTTTCCTTAAGCAATCTGAGATCGAGCATGCCTTGACGATCTACCTTTAGAAAGGAAACTTCAAATCCCGATCGCTCCATAAAAGCGCAGCTTTCCAAAACAGCTTTGTGTTCTGTGGAAATGCTGATGATATGTTTCCTGGACGAAAACTGGAGTCCTTTTAGGACCAAGTTAATTGATTCTGTGGCACCCGAAGTGAAAATGATATTCTTGGGCTGCGTACCCAGTCTATCAGCGATGTCTTCGCTCGCCTGGTCCATAGCATCCTGTATGGTTAAACTAAATAGATGTGAACCACTTGGATTGGCATATCCCGTCCTAAAAAATGGAAGCATTTCATTCAAAACACGCTCATCTACCGGGGTAGTCGCATTGTAGTCTAGATAGATAAATTTTGAGTTTATATTGTCCATTTAATTATCCTATAGTATCTTTCTATCAAAACTTTTTCATTCTCATTTTCAACAGCTATTTTAGTGCGTTTTAACCTTCAATAAACGACTCAAGATAAAAAATTAAGCACACACATAATCATCTGAATGATAAATACTTCATCATATTCTTTTGGTCCTAATAGATTTAGTCATTCCTATCGTTCCGATATTCTAGTCTATCTAAAGACTTCATCTTTCCTTTTTTGTCTCTATGGAAAAAAATAATCATTTTTCGTCTAAATAACAAAACTCGCCTATTTTCCCACACAACAGGCCACACACATGAATGTTGTTTGATTGCTTTTAACATATTTATATGGTCAGGTTGCAGCGGCCCCACGGATTCAAGTCCCGTGATCTGGCCATTTCCAAGAACAATAAATTGGACCATCATGGAATCCAAGTGCGTTGTTCATTGCAAATCGTTTTTTTATGCTGCCAAAGTGTTTATTTTCGCAACGATGAGATACCTCCCATAGCTCGCTATATAGCTTTTGAGCGAACACTTTAACCGCTATTGTGAGCTTTATCTCAAAACAACCGTTACAGCATTCATGAATTCCAATATCTAATTAATTCATAAAATGAGAAGTGAAAAAGTTACCCCGCTGTCGTTATTCCCCCCTGAAATTGTCGTATATATAGACTAAGATGAATGCAGCTGTGTCGATATATTTGTAATATACAATTTAATAAATCAAGAATATGAAAAGAATAACGCTATTGTGGTTTACAACTACCATCTTTCTTGGACTTTTAGTGTCCTGCGTGCACACACCTGTGAAACAAGCACAGGAATCAAGTCGAAAAGATTCATTGAGTGGAAAAGCTCTCCCGGCGTCGGCAACCGGATATGCAGATGTCAATGGGCTGAAAATGTACTACGAAGTTTATGGTAAGGGTAAACCTTTGGTGCTACTGCACGGCTCCTATATGACGATTCCATTAAATTGGTCAAATATAATTCCGTATTTCACCGACCGGAAGGTTATTGTCGCTGAAATGCAGGGGCATGGTCGCACGAGGGATATCTCACGCAAAATCAGCTACGAAAGTATGGCAGACGATGTCTCTGGGTTGTTAAAACATCTGAAAATTGACAGTGCTGACATCCTAGGTTACAGCATGGGTGGTGGAATTGCCTATCAGCTAGCAATAAGACATCCTGATCAGGTTCGCCGCCTCATTGTTCTATCAGGGAGCTATAGGCATGATGGCTGGTGGCCGGATGTAGAGAAAATGTATTCCACTATAAATGCCGATATGTTCAAGGGATCTCCGATTGAGAAACAATACGACAGTCTCGGCAATGATCCCAAACACTTTCCGGAATTTGTAAAAAAGGTAATCCAGATTGATCTCGAACCTTATGACTGGTCTAAAGAAGTAAAAGCGATAAAAGCGCCGTTATTTCAAATTATCGGCGACGCCGATGGAATACGGTATGAGCATGCACTGGAATTATATACAGCATTGGGAGGTGGTAAAATGGGCGATATACATGGGCTACCGAAGTCCAGACTAGCGATTGTGCCCGGTACAACACATATTGGCATAATGTATAGAATGGATTGGCTTACGCCTATGATCAATGACTTTTTGGATTCAGATCTAAATACAGCCCCACCCACTTTTTAAATGCAAACACCATTGTCCATCTACTCAACAAATAAATCTTCCAAGATTGACATGATCGCAATACTAAACGTTTTGGCCACCTATCCGCCGCTTGTTCAATTTCTTTTCCTATGCCAAGTTGTCCAAAAAACAAATCGTTTAAATTTGTAAGACTGTAAATGATCAAAATTCAGATAGAATGTATAGAAGAACCCCAATTGTTTAAGGATATTAAAAAATCGACGGAAGATGCCTGACATAAATTTAAACAGTCGGGGGTAGTCGATTTTTCAGGTCCTAAGAAAATAAAAAAATAACCATAATGAAAAAGCTATGCAAAAGATAATTCCAAACCTCTGGTTTGACAACAACGCACAGGAAGCCGCCGAATATTATCTGTCGGTTTTCAAAGATGGTAAGATCATCAATATTACTTATTACCCGAATTCAGAAACCGAAGGACTGGCCGATTTCCAGAAGGATTTCGCGGGAAAAGTACTTACCGTTGAATTTGAGATTCTGGGAATGCGTTTCATCGGGATCAATGCCGGACCGGTATTCAAATTTAACGAAGCTATTTCGCTGATGATCCCCTGCAAAGACCAGACTGAAATAGACTACTATTGGGAAGCACTTACGTCGGGTGGGGGACAAGAGAGCGTCTGTGGCTGGCTGAAAGACAGATACGGATTAAGCTGGCAGGTTTCTCCTGAAAATTGGGCGGAACTCAACAAAAGACCCGGTGCATTCAAAAAAATGATGGGAATGAAAAAGATCATTATTGCTGATTTCTAAAAACAAGGTAACGAAAAAGTCCATGTACTAGCACTATAAACTTGAAAAAAAAGCTTATGTGCCGGTACATTGGGCTTAGTTATACAATAAGCGATGTTCAAATATCGAAAATCCGATAGTCGAGACATCTAAGGCAGCATTGGACAGAATAACAATTGCTTTTTGGGATTTATCATCAAATGCAACAAAAGACCTAAATCCGCCTGTACCTCCAGAATGATGAAATATCCTCCTGTTTCCAGCTTTTTTAATACGCCAGCCCAACGCCATACTTTGATCGTTGTCCACAAAAGTTACCTGATGAGTCAAGTGAATGGCTTTTGTCAGTTGATTCTCGGAACCTAACTGTGCCTTCATAAAAGTAATCATGTCATCCAATGTCGATCTAATGGCCCCAGATCCCGCTAAAGATCCCAAGTGCCAATACGACGTTGGCCTTCCTTTTTCATTATATCCTTGTACGGCACCGGCATCTTTTAATGATGTATTTTTCATTCCAAGCGGCAAGCAAATATTATCAATGACCAATTGTTCAAAACTTTTATTATTATAACGTTCTAATGCTACACCTAATACACCTGCGCCTAAATTTGAATAAGAAAACTTAATTCCCGTTTGAGACAAAACTTTATATTTTTTCAAAAAATGGAAGAGTGAATCAACCGTGTAATGACTATATGGATCAGCCAGAATGACATTGGTCGTAAAAATATTCTCCGGGAGCCGAGGAAATCCCGCGGTATGATTGGACAGTTGCACAAGTGAAACCGGATGACCACGCCATGCTAAACGAGGAAGAGAATCTGGCAGATATTTACTGACCGGATCGTCCAATTGCATATTGCCACCAACTACTTCTTTTGCCAATAAAAGTGAGGTGAAAATTTTTGTAACCGAACCAATCTCAAAAATACTTTTAGAAGCGTGCGGGAGTTGATAGCTCGCCTTAGCGATAGTCCCATAACTATATTTTCTTTGCTGCTTTCCATTAATTACCGCTAACATAATACCTGCGGTAGCACCCTTTTGAATATACGGTCTGACGAATTTTTCCACCAGTAAATCTATGGAGTCTTTTAATGGATTATTGCTCTCGACCATGAAATTCTTATCTTGTACGACAAATGGTATTTCTTTGAAATTCATCCTTAGGACCTGCTTTTCATTATTGAGCAGAACAGAAAATAATTGGTCAGAGTTTTCGAACTTAATGGTATAATTGTATCCGCTGATAGTCGAATCAACAAAAGAAAACTGCTCCATTGTGCCCACATTTGCCACAAACTTCTTCATCCCCAGTGAAAACTTTTCTTTTGAGATTTTAGCCTGATAGATGGCAGATGATCGCCCGTAGATCTCACCCGATTTTTTTTCATTGAGAAGCCCTTGGAACTCTT
Source organism: Sphingobacterium puteale (assembly GCF_003627955.1). Classification (GTDB taxonomy): domain Bacteria; phylum Bacteroidota; class Bacteroidia; order Sphingobacteriales; family Sphingobacteriaceae; genus Sphingobacterium; species Sphingobacterium puteale. The sequence continues at coordinate 207,770 of NZ_RBWS01000014.1, forward strand.
GCATAAAAGAATCGTAATCGGAACGAGTAACTTGAGCAGGCAAGAACTTAACTGAAAACAGAAACAAAACAAGGAGAACGTAGAACTTATAATTTAGTTTAATTTTCATTTTATTACTAAATCAACTCGTTCGCCAAAAGCACAAAAAACTTATAATGAATCAATTACACATACGATATATTTAGAGTATGTTCAAAATCGAACAACGTATGTTCATTTATGAACATGCTAAGAAGCTATTTGGATAAAGTCAACCTCCAGCTGGTCACTGCACATTCGTCACCTTTTCATTTTAACTTTTCACGGGGAGATGTTCAGGCCTGAAAACGGCAAAATCCATATCGTTGCAATTCTTATCGGTTGGGCCGTGCAATATATTGGCTTTACATTGACTCGCCTGATCATCCTGTTTTTAGGAATATTCAGGTCATTGCGAACTATATTGGATGAATCTATCAAAAAATGCCGCTTGAATAGGTTTACAGTCAGTTAAATGAGATAAATTCGGTACAATAATCATCACACAAGAGCAGCAACAATACATCAATTGGAAGGCCTGTGATACTTGCCGTTATAGCATTGAATCAATAACCGTGTTACATATGCCCAGAAAGCGTTATTAATATAGATGCCCTTGACATAGCAATTAACGTAGTTTTTCCATCGCAAATGTCAAATCTCTTATTGCTTGTTTTTGCAAATTACTTAAAGCAGTAGTATCAATCCACTGACGCAACAGATCATACCCCCAACTCCTACTCACTTTTCCTTCGACCATTGACGGATTAAAATTGGGTTTCTTATTTCCGGTAATGTCTATCACGGAATTTAAATAAAGGTATATTGGAATCAGATCTTTGGTTTTCATGTCGGCACCAATACTTAGGGCATATGTTGCCGCTTTCTCATGCTGGTTGGATATGATATAAATTTCCAGAATACAGAGCTGAAACAACTGTCTGTTTACTGAGCCTTCCTTTTCATTGACAATACGTTCAAAATAGTAGTCTATGCTCTTTTGAAATGCTTCCAGCGCTTTCTCATCCGCATTCATCTTCTGATACAACGCTCCAACATCGGTCCAGCTTTCAGGTCTAAACCGCTTGGATAAGGTAAGATAATCCTGCAAAGCCGCTATGGTATCCTGGATGGCAAGGTAACTTTGCGCTCTATTGTCGAATGCAGGGACAACAACATTCATTATACGGATCGGACCTACTGTATCACGTTGAATAGCTTGGGTCAAATCAGAAATCGCACCTCTAAAATCACCCAGTCTAAACCTAGCTTCACCAAGATTTCCAAAGCTGACTCTTTTTTTAGCCAAATCGGGATTAATTTCAATAGCTTTATCCGCCAATTCGACTGTCGTCTTATAATCCTGATCATAGATAAAACATTGGTTGCTCCGGTCTGCTAAAGCATGCACCATATCATTATCATGAGGTAGATCATCCATATCCATCAGCCCTATCTGCTGGAAGTAAAGCAACACGCCACCTCGCTTTTCCGCGTGGCTATTCTGATTTTTAGGTGATTTTGGAAGTTTATTTTGTCGGAAATTCAATTCTGCCAAAAGGGGGCTGTTGATCATGTCCCGGGGTACCTCTTGAATATTATTTGATGCCAAACGTAGCTCCTTACCTAAAAAACGATCCCATCCGCTAGATGGGAGATTAGAAATATTACAGCTCGACAGATCAACAGCGTAGTATTTCGAGGGAATTGTGAATAATGATTTAAGAATATCAAAAGATGAAAAATCGTTATTGAAAATTCGTATTATCTTAATATTTGACCAGTTTTTAAGATCACTTGGAAACTCACGCAGCGCGGTACTTGCAAGTTGCCTATCGGTCTTCGGATTATCTTTACGCAAAATTTTCCTAGTATAATCGTATACATTGTAATGTGAAGGACGGTCATTGATTGCATAAAACTCCGTTAAATTGGAAAGTTCACCTAAGGACTCTGGCAGAATAGTTATATTGTTATGGCTTATATTTAGTATTTTGAGTTGATCCATACTGCCGATAGAAATTGGCAGCTTTTTCAGCTGATTGATGTCGACATAAAGCTCCCGAAGATTAGTTAACACGCCTATGTGATCTGGAAGTTTTTGCAGGAGATTGGTTGAAACGCGTAAGTTTTCAAGCTTAGAGAGCTTGGTTATACTTTCTGGTAGCGCTGTTAAAAAATTATCACTTGCATCAAAACTCTTTAAACTGGATAAGGCCCCGATATCTTCTGGCAACGATACCAAATTGCAAAACGATAAATTTAATGTTTTGAGCTTTTTCAATCCCCCTAGCGGTGGTAACGTATCTAACGGATTAGCTTGTAAATTCAACTGCTGCAATTGATGAAAGTTGCCAATAGCTGCAGGAACATCATGCAATTTATTACTTTGAAGTTCTAATGTTTTAAGGCGCTTAAGCGTTCCTATTTTATTGGAAAGTCCAGTAAGCTGATTACCTGACAGGTTTAAGTCAGTTAATTCACTTAACTGGAATAGACCATAAGGTAAGGTGTCAATTGCGTTTTCAGAAAGATCAAGCACACGTAGTTTTTTCAATCGCGAAAGCTGCGCAGGAAAATAAAGTACCGATTTTGTTTTTGTAATCCGCAATTCCCTCAATTCTTTAAATTGAAACAGGCCCGATGAAATCTGCTTGAGAGAACCAGATATAAATGATAGTTTCTCCAGTTTGACACTGCTGCTAAAATTGCACATAAACTGACCTAGATCATAGATATCATTGAAATATAATTCCAAATTTTTTAGGGACTTGAATCCCCTATCAAAATACGTTACCGTATCTTTATTTTTAAAAGAGCTTAAACTTAGCGTTTCTATTCTTTTTTTATTGGGAAGTATTTCCAATATATGATCAATGCGATCACTTGGCGATGTGGAGCTGATCGCAATTTCACTTATTTGGGGCGGAAATTCAAATGGGTCCATCAAGGGTTTATATTCAAACGAGATACCCCTCAATTGACTATTATCTTTCAAACCTTTCGGGATATGCTGAGCGGGGAAAGCCCTGAAAATTAAATAATTTAACCTTGGAAGCTTATTTAGCTTAGCAATTTCCGCTGCTAAGTTTATCTTGGAGTTTCCTTCGAATGCCAGGGCCCTTAATTGTTTCTGTTTATAAAATTCATTGTCTAGATGTAATGTCCCTGCAGGCTCTAAAGTGTCTATTCGAAAACTAAATTCCTTGAAAACAACAGCCTCCAAATTGGGAAATAGAAATAACGATCGACATAGACTATCCAGTTGGCGCTGGTTTTCAAATTCTAGCCCAAGGTAACGGACCTGAGGCAAGCTATCAACAAGATCTTTTAAAAGAACAATATCCTTAGCAGTTATACGGGCAAAGGATATTCGATCACTAGGCGGGTGATTTTTGATAAAGCTTACATTACTTGGGAAGCCATCAAGAATTGCCTTATATCCAAGCAGATCCTGGGCACTTAATTGTAGGCAAAAAAAACTTAATGCGATGAATAAAAACCGCATCAGACTTAATCTGGCAATCAAATTATTTCCCTTAACCATTTTGTCAACTATTATGTATCAGGTTCAAGTCCCTGCTGTACCTGAAAAGAAAAGTTTCCCCCGCCACATCAAAGAAATCAATAACATGGTCATAATGGAGCGCTTAATTATCGGCGCGGGGATAATTAAGGTATTCCAGCCCGAAAACACCAAACCCTTGAAAGAAACATAAAATTCAACCAATATTAATATCATCATTAAAAAGAGCAAAATAAAAACTTGTTTTATTAATTCAGACTTCATATATCGGCTTTTATTTCTTAAATATAAATATACTCACACTATCTAGCAAATAAAACTATATAATATTAAAAATCTATTGTAAGTTTTTTCTACCCTGATTCACGTTGGCGGCATAATTTGTCCGGGCCAAATCTGATGGTTTGCTTCTGTCGTAACACAACAGGCCCCTGTTGTAGCTTGTGACCTATATTTTATTACCTTCACCGATACGGATGCTAACGAGATCCTAAGAAAAATCTTCTTTTTGGTCAAAACTGACCAGGTGAAGTGTTTTCCCGTAAAACTAACAGAGGTCCAGCGCGGTGGCCATCCGGAACAGGTCGTCCGGGTCCGTTGCCGCATCCTAATTTTATCGCCAGGCAGGTGTTCCCTGCCTATGAAATGGCCGAAATTATAGATCTGTTGCGGCAAACAACCTTTCCGTGAGATGGATCATAACATTAAATTTTCATCAACAAGTTGTAAGCAATAACTGCTCCTTATAACGCTATTTTTTTGATTGCCATACCATTATCACTGTCCCTCTTTTAGGGCCGACTCTATCGTCAAGTTGTTATTTAGGTCGCCTCCTTTCTTTTAAGGCTAGCCATGCCCCCACCGGAGATGCGTACATAGCGATACGCCAAAAATGGGCTCAAACTGATCGAATTGGTTCCATCATGTGTAAAACGATAGGCGATGATCCGATTGAATATTTATACCCAAAGGAATCTCGCTAATACTCCAGCGTAACCTACCGGAATTAAAGAGCCAAATTGAGATTGTTCTAAAATAGAAAATACCGCTGTTTGAAAAGGTGGCCCGTAGCTGAATATCTACATTATAAATTTTATGGCCATTCTGTCGATATTTTCACCTAAAACTCCACATATTCTTTTGTAACATTGCTAAATATTATTGCTTAAAAACCGCTTAATAACTAAAATAATCTGTTGTTTATTAAACAAATAACAAAACTAAAAACTCGTTTATAGTGCTACATCATAATGTAGAACTGCTGAATGGTAATGTAATATTAATATGATCTCTTTTTGTTAAACTTCATCTATCCGTTCAAAAAGAGTACAGTATTTTTTTTGTATGATGGCCATATTTCAGATAATGAGAACGCGATATATTGACTAATTATTTAAATGAAATAGAAATTAACATACAGCATTAAATTTAGATTGTCACAAAAAGTGCTAACAAATAAATCTATGCTCAAAAAAGCATTTATCAACAGAATACAACGGTTTTAATCCACGATTAAACAGGGTATCATGTTTCAGTAAATGTTGAATATAAACCAAATAATAAAAATACACATGAAAAAGAAAACTGAAAAAAAGATCTACTTGGCACCCGTAATCGAGCAGTTAGAAGTACTGATGGAGGAAGGTGTGGCTGCAGGCTCGGCCGGGTCGGCCCAACCCGGAGGAGGCTCCGGCGTTAACGA
>NZ_RBWS01000015.1 GCF_003627955.1 Sphingobacterium puteale
CCAGTTCATCATCATTGTTAACAATGTTTCTGATACGATTTTTTAGCTGGCTACCATGTTTACCCATAATAAGCCGCAAACCCCGTTCGGGCTCTTTAACTAAAATTTCAAAAGGATCTTCCCCCATATCTCATCATTTAAGTATAACAAAGGCTTTATATAACCATCTAAATAAAAAAATAAACACCTAATAAACAGCTATTTAAAAAATAAAACCATTTATAGCAGGTACATATTGCTTACTTATGGTAGTTATATATAAACAGGAATGAAATAATTGAATTTGGTAAAACTAAGATACAAACACAAAACCGAATAAACAAATCTAAATATCTGATTTATAAATAGTTGTATTAAATATACGACCTGGAATTATAATGCTAAAAAAAATGAAAACAAGAGCTTCACATATCACCATCATCAGTATCCGCGCCTTTATGATACTCTTTTGGGCATACGTTGCGCTGGATAAGCTATGGGATCTGCCGGGCTTCCATCAGGCACTGAAACTGCAGCCCTTTCCCGGCTGGTGGGCAGGAATATTGTTCTGGTCCCTGCCACTGATGGAGCTGGGTATAGTGATACTGTTTTCTATTCATCCTTTCAGGAATACAAAACATCTATTTTTTGATCCGTTTGTGCTGTCTGCATTGCTGTTAACGGTCTTTACTGTCTACATCGGTCTTGGCGTCGCCGGTTTATACGCGCAGAAGCCCTGCGGCTGTGCTTCGGTACTGAGTAGGCTCTCCTGGGGCGGACACCTAGTTGTCAACCTGCTGTTATTGCTGCTGTCCATATTGGGGTGGTACTTGACTGGCCCAACTGCCCCCATGGCTAGGTGTAAGCGATATAAAAAGCAGGTCATTTTATTTTTAGCCAGGCCTCAGGTGGTACGTATTCCGGTCTATGCGGTTATGCTGGAGCGCGTCAAAAAATTTAAAATGCGGTTTGCTGTCTTCCCGGCCTGGCCGGTTAGAGCTATAAATTATGACACGTGAAGGCACAGCCCGTAAAAACAGATCCCGAGGCACAGGACAGACTGATGCACCTCGTTAAAGCAAAGTGTTGGTCAAAAAAAATTAACATAGAGTTTTTTGTGGAGGTAAACTTTTTTTGCTACTATAAAAAAGGCCTCGGTATGAAAGCAATATCTTTCATCAAAAAGCATGCAATGGCTATGGTAGCCGGCGCTGCAATTATCGGGTTCAGTTCGTTCAACCTTATTGACCGGGCGACCCAGAGTGAGGTAACCTTTATCTACACGCCCGGAGCTGGCGATACGCCATACGAACAGAGTTCCGTAGAAAATCCCGCAAACTGGGAACCCGGAAGTCCATGTAGCAATAGCCTCGCCCAGGATAAAGCCTGTTCGATCAAGGTGCCCCTTACAAACACCATGAACGGCGGAACAGAACTGGATCCCGCAAAGGTATCCATTCAGAGCCAGGAGCATCTTTCCTCCGGCCAGTACCGTGTGATCACAGGATCATCTTCCTCAGGATATTCTGATCCAGTAAACCGCCCCTTGAATTAAATGGTTTTCATGTGATAAGCATTTATTCAAAGGTTTTAAAACAGTCCCCGGCCATTTGCCCGGGGACTGTTGCTTTTGGATCATTCAAAAAATTTCTCCAGATCTTTGGGCAGCGGTAATATATAGGAGTCACTGCCGGGCTGCAAAACTATGGTTTCCTCCCCCAGCACACGTTTCAGCGTGATGCCATACCCCTCCCGGTTGAGCCGCTTGATATCGGACCAGCGGATCCCACGCATCGCCAGTTCTCTCCTGCGTTCATCCAGTACATTGCCCAATATTTTCTCCTTACTATCGGCAGGGATATCCTGATATGCAGTGGAAGCATCCCATCGGCTCTTCCGAAACGTATTTAAATACCGGACGCCCTCTGCCAGATTACCTGCCCGGGCATGGCATTCCGCGCTGATCAGATACATCTCGGCGGTCGTGAGTCCCGAAAAGAGCGAACTTATGGTATTCGAATGCGTGCCCTTGAACTTATAGTACCCGCCATCAGACTGGTAGTAGGCTTTTAGCCTCAGATCTCCGGCCTCAAAGAGTGCCATCAGCGCCGTATCCGCAAATGCTCTTCCCGGGTGAAATATGTTAAAGTTCTGGCTCATTTCCGAATAAAAGATGGTTTCCTTTGTAAACTTCCCAAATGGTGTTTCGGAGTTTATCGCTATTCCATCGGCCGGACTATTAAAGTTGATCAGGGCCTTATCGATCAGGAGTGCTTTCTCCGAATGGATCAGCGCCTGCCCGTATCTTCCCATGGAAAGCAATGCTCTGGCGAGTAGCGAATGGGCTGCAGGGACGGAAGGTCGCGCTTTAACAAGCGGTTTCTCCGGCAGATATTGCAGGCAGTCTTCTGCCAGCCGGATGATCTCCGCATAGCTCTCTCCAACAGTATAAAACACACTGGGCACATTAAAATCGGAACTGTTTCGCAGCACGATACCCCTGCTGTCATTTGAACCATCAGGGTCATATTCTCTGCAAAAAGCCCAGACCAGTCCAAGGTAACAATAAGCTTTCAGAAACCGGGCCGAACCATAGACGTTGTCCCATGAAGCCGTATTCTCCGCTGTCTTCGGGATTTTTTCCAATCGCTCCAGACAGTAATTGGCGGTATAGACTACATGATAAGCGGCAGACCAGTCATTACCGAAATAGTAGTCAAAGGGTTTCCAAGTATAGAGCAGCTTTTCTTCTGCTGCCAGCCCATTCAGTACATTTTCGGGTAAAAAATAGTCATCTGCACTTGCCTGCAAAAAAGCTGGGGTACGCTTGTCATTGATCATCGACTGATTGTCCAGCAGGGCCTGCAGGTCAGAAATACTGACCGGCACCGCCAGTTTGTTACTGCTCTTTTCATCCAGAAACTTACCACAGGATGTAAAAAGGCATAATATTATGATTAGTGTTATTTTCATCTTGACTGTGATTAAAATGATGTACGAAAACCAACGGACCACATGCGCTGTGGCGGAATACCGCTGAAATAGTCCGGGTCCAGGCCTTCCCTGTTGGCCGTCCAGAGCAGGGCCACATTGTTGACATTGAGGTAGAGCGAAGCATTGTTCAGATAGCGGAGCTTACTGATCCCTTTTAGGTCGTAGACAAGGTTCACAAACTTTAACCGCACGTGGCTTGCATTTCGGGCCAACACCTCGCTTGCCAGATAGAAATTGTCGCGTCCCGGCATTTTTAGCGGATACTCAAATGCAGGCACCTCGGTCTCATCTCCCGGTTGCTGCCACCTGTCCGCATAATCAGGATGCCCAATCCCAAAATTGATCAGCGAAGAATAATTAATGGAAGGTTTCCTGAAATAATAACCGGCTTTATAGGTCAGCGCAAAAGAGAGCGACAGGCCTTTGTAGCGGAATTCATGCTGCCAGGAGCCGAAACTTGTCGGAATGGCGGATCCCAGAAACCGGATGGTTTCCATACTGCCCTGCCCGTCACTGGCAATATTGCTCATGGCACTGTAGTTTGTGGATAGCTCCCCGTTCAGGTACCCCTGCGGGTTACCGCTGGCATCCAATCCGCACCATCTGTACGCGGCCAGGGAATACAGGGGATAACCCTCGACAGGGGTGATCATCTTGCCACCCTGCACGACCAGGCGCGCCAATGGGCTCTTGCGTGAAGGGCCATAATATTTGCTTGTCCTGCTCTGGTTGTAATTGTAGATCAGCGTATTGATCCAGCTGAAATTTCCTTTGTCCAGGACGTATTTCAATAGCAGGTCCACTCCATTCCCCTTCATGGAAGCCACGTTCATCACGATGGTCTGAAAGCCTCCTGCCGTGGTATAGTCAAAGTCACTGGGACCATAGAGGTCAGTTCCGTCTTTGCGGTAATATTCCATGCTCCCGCTGATCCCCCAGCGGCTCAGGGCAAAGTCGATCCCAAAGTTTACCTGCCGGATCTGCTCCCAGCGCAGGGATGGATTGTTCAGCGAATTGATCACCGCGCTTGGCAGTCCGCCCACATCCGCCGGGTTATTGCCGAATGTCGCTACCGGCAATGCTGACCGGCTAAGGTCAACATTGCCGCTATAGCCATAGGTTGCCTTCAGCCGGAGCTGGTCAACCGCCGTGGACCGGAAAAAATCTTCTTTAGTGATATCGTAGCCCAGGCCGACCGACCATAATGGTTTCCACTTATCGTTGGTACTGACGCCATAGATATTGGATCCATCCCGGCGCATGCTCCCGCTCAGCGAATACCGGTCCCGGTAAATGTAGTTAAAATTCCCGTAGATACTGGTGAACCTGTTCACCAGCGAGGGCTCCACCACCGGCGCACCCGGCATATACTCGTAGCCACTGAGCGGAAGGGTACGGTAGACATTCACAAAATCCACCGGAAGATAACCGAGCGGATCCTTTCTGTACCCCGCATACGTCCAGGACTCGCCGCCACTGCTGGATTCACGGGCTTCCATCCCCGCCATGGCCACGATACGGTGCGAGCCATAGGTTTTATTGAGGTTCAGCTGTGCCCTGAAGGACCGGGAGCCCACATAGGCGATGGACCTGGCCAGGATATCACCCTTGGGAAACCTGTAGGTCACTTCCCCCGACTGTTCGTTGATTTCTGAAAATCTATTGATATAACTCCGCGTGTAGTAACTCTGCTGCCCGTAAAGGTTTTCATTCCCGATATCCTGCCGCTGGAGCTGGTAGTAGGTAGCAAGGTTCAGGCCATCCAGGATCTTGACCTCTATTGCCGCATTTCCCAGAAGCTCGGACAGCCGTGATTTCCAGTCCGTATACTGTGGATCAGAATAGGGATAGTAATGCCAGTCCAGCAGACGCCCGCCCCCTACCGTATCGATAAGGAATGGATTGTAATCCCGGTAAAAAGCATTTTCCCGGCCATTTTGGTCAAACAGTGACATGTAGGGCACAGACTGGCGACCTCCTACTCGGCTCAGCTGTGCGAAGGTCGGGATCTGCCTATTGTTATTCCGGCTGTTGGTATACATCGTGGACAGGGAAAACTTCACCCGTTCGCTCAGCTGCATACCCAGTGAGAACCTGAGATTATCCTTTGCGCCTGCCTGTCCATAGTTATCTTTACTATCGTTATGTCCGGCGCTGATGGCATAGTTCATCCCCTTGCCACTGCCGGTGATCCCCAGGTTATATTGGCTGGTAACGGCATTTTTATAAAAATAATCGGTATAGTCCTTTCTGAAATCAGCTTTTTCCAGAAAAGCCCGCTCGGCAGTATACTCCTGCTCCGTTATCTGGCCACTGCGTTTCTTTGCGAGCAGATATACCAGTGGCGTGATGGGCGGGAATGTTGTCCTGCCCAGGTCACGGTCAAAGTATTTATTTTCGAACAGGAACTCCTCTACTGCGATATAGTCGGCACTGCTCATCTGCGGTACGGAAAAGAGGTCGGGTTTTTCAGCTATGGTTGTACCCGCATTCGCTTCTATGCGGAGCGGCTCGCCTGCTTTTGCTTTTTTTGTCGTCAGTACAATGACGCCATTGCCGCCCCGCGCGCCATAGATCGAAGTCGCCTCGGCATCTTTGAGGACAGTGACCGATGCAATATCACCGGGATTGATATTTTCGATCTTCCCTTCATAGACAAAGTTATCCAGCACAATGAGCGGATCGAGCGGTCCGTTGATGGTGCTGTATCCCCGTACCGTGATATTGGTTTTATTCTGCGGACCATACGGGTTTTCCCTGCCCACCTGAAAGGTCAGTCCGTTTGTAATCCCATCGAGCCGTTCCAGGATATTGGGGCTCACCTGAAGGTTCAGGGCTTTCTCACCAAGAACCGTCACAGACCCGTTTATCCGGTTTGCCGAAACGGTCTGATAACCGGTATTGACCTGTACTTCTTCCAGTACGCGCTGCAGGGTATCCAACTGGATGATGAGATCCTGATCGTCTCTGTTTATTGCTATTTTACGGGTCTTAAACCCCAGCGCCGAAATGACGAGCGTATCGGCATGCGCAAGGTTAAGCTGGAAATATCCATTTCCGTCTGTCCTGAAATCTTTACCGGAAAGGACGGTTTTGACCGTAGCATGGGAAATCCCTTTATTAGCTGTGTTTGTGGCTTTTCCTTTTATCAGGATCGATTTCGTCTGGGCCATACCGTTCAGCTGGAACAGTATAAAGATCAGCCCTATTACAACTGTTTTCATCTGCACTGTTTTTTGTTGTTATGGACTACTTCATCTTTAATAATCTGAGCAATAGTGTCGAATACTTCTACACTTCCCAGTGCCAGCACGGTGCCGTTGCTATCAATTAGTATGTAATGGGGGATATAGGTATGGGGGAAATAATCCATTAAGGTATCATCCTGAACGATCTTATCCATGTCTAACCTTAGCTTCTGCCGCTGTCCTTGCTCATCCAGTTTCTGGCTTATGTACTCAGCCGTACCGCGCCGGTATTGTTTGCTGCTGACAAGGACGATATTTCCCAGCTCCCCCAGCTGTGCATGGAGGGAATCCAGTGCGGGGAATTTCAGCAGGCAGGCGTAACAGTAGGGCTCCCAGAAGTCAAGCAGCAGCAGCTTACCACGGAATTTAGATAAGGCCGATTTGACCGCCTTGTTTCCAACCAAAAATGAATGTTCAGCATTCCAGAATGCTTCCGGAACCTTATTTCCGGGCTGTAATGGTTTGATTCTGGTGGTATCTTTTACCGGTTCAATCGCAGCAGGAAGAACAACCTGCGAGGTTTTAGCATTTGTTAAAAGCCCATCGGCCCCGCTGTCCTTGCGGGGCGTCTGAGCCGATAAACTAAACATAGAAACTAAAAGATATAAGATTACTAAAATTGTAATCTGTATGATTGGAACGCTCATCGTCTTATCTAAAAAAGCAATAGATCGCTTCCATCTTGTTTGTTTTGAACTGGGATATCTCTTCGTAATAGGCAGTTCTCCCCCAGCCTTATAAAAATTGTTCATTTTTAAGGTTCTAACAATGGTCATAATTCACCCCTTTCCTAAGCGAGTACCTAGGAGGAGCTTGTTATAATAACTCGTAAAATTCTTCCGATATAGTCGTCTAAAAATTGGTTAACACAGCAGTTGATATAAATACACTGACACTGTTTCGGATATGGTCGCTTTGACCTGTCACTACGGATAAGCTAAGGAGGGATTCCCATGAAAATTCCATGTTCATTGATGTTCATAACTCTCTTTTTTAAGTTTATAAAAAAGCTTGAGCGATGAATCTTAGTTGGTTTTGAACTATCTCAAAAAAAGAGATGGGACTTACCTATGAATTCTACAGACGGCCCTAGGAAGCCAAAAAGCGAATCAAGAGTAAGCCCATCTCTCCTTTGTATCTACAAAGGTAGAGATATGGCCTTTAACTCCCGATCTTGCGCTTTTGAAAATTTCCTAGGTTTTCTGTAACAAGATTCAGCGTTAAAAGCTATTCAAGATATTAATATACAATACTATATAACAAATATACAATACAAATATAAACAATTAATTAGTACAAATATACAAATTTTATCGGATTAAAACTTTTCACTCTATACACCATTTGAATGTATTATCGCAAATGGTGAAAATTAGTAGTTTGTCGTTGTATATCATTAATAGGGTAATCTATCGGTTATACGTATTAGGAATATTGCAATCGAAGTTTTCTTTAATTTTGGAAAAGAGAGACACTTATGTCAACAACGTTAAAAACGAGAACATGGATGCCGTTTTCAATCCTATTGATTTCCCTTTAATTGCTGCTGCCCTTAATTGGAAAGTGCATGATCTTCTACCTCCTGATAATTCCCCATATAGTGATGGCACACTGGTTGACAAGGTAGTTTTTAGCTTAATTAATCCATCAGACGCAGCAGAAGTAATCGTAGGAATGAAAGAGATTGGCTATTTCAAAAAGAAAAAGTCATTGAAAGATATTTTTGAGTATCTCTATTTGACAGAGGATATGATTGAAAAACGCCAAGTCATAAATGACGTTTTAGAAAAATTGACTTCGAATAGCGTTTTAAAGCTCCAAAACGGAAATTACATAGCATAATTTAAAATTTTCTTACTTTTGGGTCGAGTAAATTTACCACCTAATGGAAGAGAAAACAGATAACCATATTATTTCCACCACGGAACAACTCAGTAGGCAGAAAGTCCCAAGAATTGACTTCGAAATTCTTGTCCGTTTCTATGAGATCTGCAAAAAGAAAAAAATATCTGAGCGGGAAGTTTCGTTTTTAATGGGAAAGGTAAACAAATACTTTTCAGAGATTCTCAATCCATTTTTTAAGGAGCATATCAAGACGGAATACTTGGATATCCTACCTGCTATTGCATCGACTGGGATTCGAAAAATTATACCAAACGATCTGGCGCCGAAAGAAACTATTGATATTCACGGCACACACCTCCATCAAAAAGACGAGCATTTAGAGTTAGATTATTATAAATTTACCGTCACCTATAAAGATCGCACAATTAGAAATTATCGTTGGAAAATAGAGGTTAAAAAAGGGGGGCGTTCAAAAGTTAATCATGAATTATTAGAGATTCTAAAAATATTAGTCTCACGCGGTTATTTTAATAAACCTAAATTCGCGCTTACAATCTATCTTCTGATCAAGAAAAACTATAAAAGTGCATTCACCCCTTTAGAGTTACAAATTGCGCTGGCGAAATTGACGAATAAAAGCACTAACCCTGAATTTGCATTGGAGGAAGGCGTTGACAATATGAGGATTACATACAAGAAGATTCTTACCGAAAGTGAAAAATTTCTGGAGCATTGTCAAGATTATAGAATTTGGATTTCGCAATATGCACCATTAGACACCCCCTCAGGCCAATTTTTCATTTGGTATGAAGACACCGACGAAAATGACAAATTGCTTATTTCTTTCGATGGAAAAGTGCTTCTCTCCTCATCGATAGAAAGTTTGCTTAGTTTACTGATGAATAACAGCGGGAATTTTAAAGCACCTTTCAATTTAGAAGCATGGTTGTCCGGTATAGGAGAACTACCTCCGATTGAAGCCATTATTTATTCTTCAAAAGAAATTATCGAAGGCTTTGAAGCAGATCCTGTCCAAGTGGACACACTCAACAATTTTGTAAACTTTTTCAATTTAGTTGGTGATCTGGGTTGCCAAGATAAAAGATTTGAAGACCTCCTCGAATTACGTGAAGCTGGAGAACTAATAAAAGTTTGGGATTACTATTGCAATAATCACCTCTTCAAAGCGAAAAAACGCAAGGAACTATCGTTTGATAAGACGAAGTTTATTGTTGATTTCAGGGAATTGGTGGGTAGATTTGAGGTACTGATGCTGATTGTTTAGGTATTTAAGAGAAATACCCTTTTAATGAAATAATTCTTATGGTAAATTTACTTGAAACCTATATACCCAGTACTTGGCTAAACAATGAAATAAAATTGCTTGCCATTGATATACGATAAAAATTCCTTTTATGGTCGTTTTATGTCTTTTGAAGCAAGCTACTTCTCAATACATCACAATTATCACACATCAATTATAAACCGTTTGGGGACGAATATCAATATCCGAATATTGAAAAAGAAAATCTAGCTACAAATTTATATTATAATTCGATAAAGCGCGAAAATCCAGAAATTGATGATTTTGATATATACATTGCTTTATGAAAAGTTCAAATCTCTCTATGAGCCGAAGATCACCCGTGAATATTCCCAAGGAAACTGCTGATAAAATTATATTCTACTTTCAGAATCGAATCACTCTTTGGGCAGTCATAAAGTTTCAATAGGGAGATTGTTTTTTTATTTTGCGTGATCCTTAAAGTAATGCATGAAGATAGTTTGCCGTATCTGTTAGACCCGATTTACGGAGGCTATCCAATACCTCAAATTCATTCATAGCTGGATTACGACGGTTCAGTACCATTTCTTTAAATGCCAATATTGCCTGTTCCGGATTTAAATCTATAATATCCGTCAGAAAGTCGTCTGCACTCTTGGCTGTCAATCCAAATGATGTGAGGTACTCTGCTGGAAAATCCTTTAAATTATTGGTAACAATGACGTTTGCATTCGTTTTTATTGCTGCTGCCAGTACATGACAATCTCTTGGATCTGGCAAATTCAAATGTTCAATCAGTACCTCATAGTTCTTAACTAGAGCTTCTGGAAAAGCTTTATTTGCGCGCTGTATCCTTTTTTCAGCTTCTACTACCGAAACATCTTTGCGCAGCATAACATCTTTCCATTCGTCAAAAATATGTGCACTCCATTTTGGCGTATAAAGCTCATAATAGGCTAGCCAAAAAAGTAGATCGCGAATGACAATGGGAAACACGACATTCGTATCTAAAACAGCCTTGAACCGAACACTATGAATCATACAAACCGGTTTCTTCATCGGCATTCATCATATCGATGATATGTTTCTTTTGTTCCTCCTTCATATTTTCCTTATATCTCAAAACATCTTCAAATCGGATACGGCGATGTTTCCCTACCTTCGTATAAGCAATTTCACCTCCCTCCAGAAGTTTAACAAGATGTGGTCTAGAGCAGCCAAGGATCTCAGCGGCCTTTTGTGTAGTTACCTCTGTAGCAACGGGAACTATAGAAACGGGCTTCCCCTCCCCCATTGCTTTTAGAATATCTCCCAAAAATCGAAGAGCTTTAAATGGTATTTTGATACGATCATTTGTCTCTTCTATTTCGATCTCAGTATTATCGGACTGGATCTGTAATAACGCAGCCGCTAATGTAGTATAAGAAGCATTAGCTACTTTTTGCTCCGATTTCGTAGGGCGTTGTATTTCTTCAAATATAGTCATGATATAAGATTTTATACTACAAATTTAAACGAAATAAACGAAACAAACAAAATAAACAAAAATCAAACTTTATAAACATTAAACTTTTTGGAGGAGTTATTAAGATTAAAGTTCATTCTCCTTACCTAAAATAACAACTCGGATTGTAATTTCCCCAAGTTCGAGGTCACGGAGAATCAGAAATAATAAAAACACAAAAAGCGATCCCTTTCGAGATCGCTTTTTGCCTTATATTGAATTAAGTGTACTAGCGAGTACCGCCTGCCCACCAAACATTTTCGGTATAAACATATTGTCCGTTACCGTATGCTGCCTGAACATTTGGATTCGTTGTTGTATCATCATTACCATATGGTAAGCGTAATGGAAATTTACCTGGGTTTTTAAGATCAATTCCAGTTTTCTCCCAATGCTTTCCAAAGACAAATATTACTGTACATTTCTGTAGATTCACCCGATGCACCAAAGAATGCCAAATATTTTGGTTTGCAATAACTTCAATCTCAGCAACCCGCTCATCTAAAGGTTATATTACCCACAAAAAGCTCTTATCTTAATCTAATATCGACCGTGGACAAAAGCTATCAAAATCTCATATAACTCGAAAATGTGAATAAATTGGACTCAAATCTGGATCAAACTAAAACATCTTTAAAAGCCGCCAATATACCAACTAGCGGTGGGTCGGCCCAATCATTAAGTGGTTTTATTGATAATAAGCAAATCACGCTGGATGCTATGAAATCGAATATTTTTTATGTCAGTACTGGGAACATGACCAATGGGAAACTCGACACATCCGTTAATATAACTCTAAATCCATACACCCAAGCAAATGGGGTTATTAAAGGTGATTTTCAGCGAGGTAATGAATATACCATCTCGATACCTCTAGATATTGTTGGTATCGATAAAAAAGCTTTCTCGCTGTCAGCAGCAAATCGTACTTTCCAGAAATAACATTCTTCACATTAAAAAACGTTTCTGGGGCTACCCTAGTTTCCGATATTAGTAAATTAAATAAAGGAAGTGAGGATATTGAGACTAGATGGTACAGACAAGGCCCTCTTGATATTAACCGTAAACAGTCAGCAACACTCACACTAAAATTCACGCCAGATAAATGTTTCAAATACATAGGTTTTACAGCTGCATCTAATGGTTTAGATGAAAAAGCAAGTATCCATATAAAACACAGTAAAATAACTGCAACACCTCTAATGCTACTAGATGGAGAACCTGAAATGTGTTTAGGATCGACTCAAAATATTTCTTACAAAACAAAATCTGGCTATACTATAAATGAACCTGTATATTGGTATGTAAAAGGGGATCTGGAAATTGTTGGAAATAGCTTTGGTCACAATGTCACAATAAAAAGCATAGGTTCAAACGCTGGTACTGTGGGCTACAATAGTTGCTCAAATAATAATCCTAAAGGAATTGAATCTAAAATAGCTATTCGTAACACAGAAAACGTAGAAATATCTGGCAATACATTTGTGTTCAGCGGAAATTCTTCTCAATACAAATTATTCAATGCTAAAGATGTTGTATCCCAATCCTGGTCTGTTAGTGGTGGAAGAATTATATCTGATAAAAATTCAAGTTCTGTGGAGATACAAGCAGACTCTTTCCCTGCAGGTGCTTATGATGGCTTGATGATTATCAGATGTACAATAACGGATAAATGCGGAATGACAAAAACAATATCAAAAAACATAAAGATAAGAGCATGTTCGGACTGTCCTAATATATAAAAAATCAAAGAGCGGCAATTTCGAAAGAAATTGCCGCTCTTAAAATATATAACCTAATAACCGATTATTTTACGTCCCACCAAACACGATCTGTTAAAGGCTTAATGCCCGGGAAGTTCGCGTTAGAGGTTGCTTCACTATTTGGATAAATCAAACGTTGCGGCATTTGACCATTGCCAATCACAGACCCTTTTGAAACAATAAAGAAACTAGGATATCCAGTTCTCCTCCATTCATTCCATGCCTCAAAATTCTGAAAGCCAGCCAAAGCAAAGTATTTTTGGGTAATGATCGCTTCCAATTGTCCATCTTTAGCTTTAGGAAATGTAGCATTTGTCATATAGGCTTTCAAGTCTTCAGCTGATAAACCTAATCCTGCAAAGCTAGCTTGAATTCCTTTGTTGTAATTCACTTCGGCGTCACCTGTTGCCCAACCTCTGTAAGCAGCCTCTGACTGCAAGAAATAACTTTCTGCTTGAGTAAACAAATTAGCTGGAGCAAGTGCTGATTTCGCATCTCTGACATTAGCTCCTACCAATGCAGAAGGTGGAGATACTCTTTTCTTAGTATTAGCCCTAAAGTCGCCTTGGTCGATAAAAGCTATAGTATCTTGTTCTGAAAGCTTATCGAACAATTTAAATCTTCTTGGATCATTGTTGTTTAAAAATGCTTTAACAATAGTTCCGCTGGCAACCAAATTCTGTACACTTCTCAGCCCAATCATTTCATTATACAGCGGATTCTCATTTCCTCCAGTGGTGGTATAAGTAATAGAAACATTTCTTTCCAAAAATTTTGGATTAGTTGCATACAAAGCTTTTATACCTGCGGCAGCAGTAGTTGCATCAACTTCAGAAAGTCTTAAGTACGCTTTTAATTTCAATGTATTAGCAAATGCTTTCCAAGATTCCAAATCACCTCCGAAGAACATATCTTGTTGACCGGGATTCGTACCCGTTTTGTTGTTTAACAATTCAATGCCTTTGTCGATATCTGCAAAAATTTGTGTATATACTTCTTTTTGCGATTGATATCTTGGGCTACGGAAATCTACTCCTTGTAACGCATCATCTAAAGGTACGTCGCCAAAAGCGTCTGTTGCCAATTGAAAAGTGTAGGCCTTTAAGATGTATGCTATCCCCTTATAATAATTATCTAATGTACTTTCAGATTTAGTAATTACCTGTGCATTATAAAGAGCGTAACGATACATGTTAGACCATACGCTATTTGTAGCTGTACTTTTAACATTATATTGATCAATAGTAATATATTGAGAGGAAGTTGGATTTTGTGTCCAAACTTGGGACCATAATCCTCCATATACCTGCAATTGATTGCCGATGATCTGTCCGATACTTGCTTGCACTGTTGGCAACAAGAGACGAGGCTCAGCTGTCTCTGGATAATTTGGATTCTGGTTGATATCCAGATATTTATTACAACTTGTAAATGCTATTGTACCTAGTAGGAACGCAAATACAATTTTTTTAAAATTTCTTTTCATTTCTTTTTATCTTAAAAACCTTAGAATGAAACCTTTACATTAACTCCGTAGTTACGCAATGAGGGTTGGGCAGTATAGTCAAATCCTTGCGCATTTCCTGCACCGGCAGAGTTAACTTCCGGATCAGCATATTTATTTTCTTTAGGCGTCCAAATAAATAAGTTATTACCGAACAGCCCAACAGTTACATCTCCAAAAGGTGTATTTTTCAATTGATCCTTTTTGAACTTATAAGAGATTGCTAGGCTACGTAATTTGATGTACGAAGCATCTACAACATTTTCGCCCGCTTCCAGATAAGGATAATAATCGACTTTATCGTATTTGGCTGTAGTATTAACTACACTATTGCCATTCTCATCCAAATAAACAGAATTTGGAAAAATTTGAGCAAAACGTTCGCCACCAGTTTCAGCAGAAGTACCCGTAAAAGCCATAATGTCTTTTGTTCTTGAAAAGAAAACACCACCATGTTTCATATCGAACAACGTATTTAAAGACCAATTCTTATAGCTTAAAGTAGTCCCCAAAGATGCCTGGAATTTAGGATTATAACTTCCTAAGTATTGAGCTTCCGTCGTAGGAATTGGTAATCCTGTTTCTTGATCAACAATTGTTCGTCCTTGATCATCTTTTTGGTTAGCAATTGCATAGAACTCACCATATGGACGACCTTTTGCCGCAACGATAGACATTCCCGAGAAACCTCCCAAAGTAACTTGGTCAACACCTTCCATTAACTCGACGACTTTATTATTGTTTTTGGTAAACGTACCCATCAGCTCCCAAGTAAAATCCTGTGTTTTGATTGGTGTGCCTCTTAAAGCCAGCTCAACACCGTTATTCGTTATTTTACCAGCATTAACTACTGAGAAGCCAAATCCTGTGGAGTTAGCAATCGGAATGCTTAAGATCTGATCTTTCGAACTATTTTTATAGTAGGTAAAGTCCACAGACAATCTATTTTGAAAAAATCCCAACTCTGTACCCACTTCAAAAGATGTAGTAATCTCAGGTTTCAATTCAGAATTTCCGATAGTTGAATTAGCCATCAAGCCATACACATTCCCAAATGGAAATGTCGTACTACCAAAATTTCCATCAATTTCACCTCTACGGTAGGTAGTCAGTAATTTATAAGGATCGGTATCACTACCTACCTTCGCAATATTGGCTCTCACTTTACCATAACTCAAGATTCTCTTTGCATCTGGACTCATCAATTCAGAAAATACAAATGAACTGCTCACACTAGGATAGAAGAACGAATTATTTTTCTTTGGCAAAGTAGATGACCAATCATTACGCGCTGTAGCTTGCAAAAACAAAAAGTTTTTGTATGACAAGTTTAAATCTGCATATACCCCTACTAATCGGCGCTTTTCCCAAGAATCTTCAATTAAATCCAATGGCCCTAAGGAATTTGCCAAATTATACCATCCTGACTTCACCAATCCTCCACTTGCATTTGTCGCTGTACTATTGACTGTGGCATAACGTTGTCTGATATTGTTACCAATCATTAATGACGCGTCAAAATCCTCATTAAATTTATGATTAGCAGTAACCATAAAATCATGGATTACCTCGGTTACATTATATTGATCTAGACGATATTGCCCATTGCTAGTCCTAACGTTTGAATCCGAATAATTATCGGTAGTATTATCCGCTGGAAAAAAAGTATATTTAGGTGATTCAGATCTTCTGCGATCAGAATAATGATCAACACCTACCCGTTCTTTAATGTCTAACCATTCAAAAGGCTTATAGCCTACGTTAAAATTACCTTGTACACGATTAACGTCATTATAGTTATTATAATTTTGAAGCACCCAATAAGGATTCATTGTGTAGGCTCCATAGTAACCAAATCTATCACTATGATCAACGCCGTCTGCCCCAACATAGCCATAACCAAAGTAAGGATTATTTAAATCTTTTAAGTCAGTAACAGGAATATCTCTTGGTGTTTGCAACAAGTTGTTATACACCGAAGCATCTCCTTGCCCACCACCAATATTATTACTATTGATCTTATTGTAATTAGCTGAGATCCCAGCATAGAATTTATTGGAAAACTCTGTAGTTCCATTAAATCTAACACCGTACTTGTTATACGTATCTTTGTTTCCCGGATAAACACCATTAGAATTCAAAGAATTCAGCCCTAAATAAAAAGTGCTTTTTTCCGAACCGCCAGATAGGCTTAAATTATTATCTGAAGCTATACCTGTTGAAAAGAAGTCTCGTACATTATTTTTAACAGCTGAATACGGCTTCGACAAACGTTTGCCGTCGATAGCTTGTCCCCATTCTTTCATTTCACCAGTAAATGGAGCACCCCAAGACCAGTTTTCCTTTGGATCATCTACGAATACCAAATTCCCTTTACTATCATAAGTAGATGCACCCTGTCCATATTCATTTTGAAAATCAGGTAATTTTAAAATAGATGAAAACGTATTTGATGAACTAAAAGAAATATCAGTTTTACCACCTCCTTGTTTACCTGTTTTGGTGGTAATGATCAATGCACCGTTGGAAGCGCGTGAACCGTATAAAGCTGCAGCAGCGGGGCCTTTTAAGACAGTAACGGATGCAATGTCATCTGGATTGATATCATTACCACGGTTACCGAAATCCACACTGGCAAGTGAAGATGCTCCTCCAATTACGCTTGAGTTGTCAATTGGCACACCATCTACAACGATCAATGCCTGGTTATTTCCAGCAATAGATGAACCACCTCGTAATACCACTCGTGAAGAACTACCCGGAGAATTTGATGTTGATGTGATATTCACACCTGCTACTTTACCCGCCAATGAGTTAATCGCACTTGCATTTCTACCACTTGTCAATTCTTCACTATTGATAGTCGGAGCAGAATATCCCAATGTACGTTTTTCTCTTTTGATTGCATTTGCAGTCACAACAACTTCTTCCAATGCATTGTCCTGTCCTGACAAAGATACATTGAACACAGTGCTGTTGTTGTTAACAATAATGGTTTTATCATCAAAACCAACTGAACGGAAGACGACAACTTTGCCTGCAGGCACATTCAAAGAATAATTACCATCAGCATCTGTTTGTGTCGCTTGATTAGTGCCTTGTACTACCACTGTCACCCCAGGTATTGCTTTACCATCAGCAGATGTAACACGACCACTAATCTTTTTTTCCTGTGCGAATGCGACCGAAGTCAAGATCATTCCGCCAACAAGAAAACTTAGTAATGTTTGTTTCATGTTTTAGTTAGTTAATTTTATTATTTTTCTAATCCTATATATTGATATAAATTATATCCGTCAACATAACTGTCTAAACACACATTGCTTAGACAATAAACAACAATATGCAAAATAGCATACCGCCATTCATGGGATAACAGTTGAAAATATTAATGGAAAAAATATACCCTAGGTAGATGTAGAGTCAATCCGTTGAAAATACTCAGCTGTAAAATTTGCTCTTTTCAGCATTTACAGTATATAATAGTTAGTGCGATTTTTATTAACGGTCTCAAATATAGAAAGCCAAAGTTGCTTTTACAAGTTTTTTAACATTCTCTCCTAAAAACAAAAAATAAGGCAACAAAGCCTTCAGTATCTTGCAAATTCAAACGCAAGATTCATTTTAGAATAAAAACTCTTCAAACAATTTCAAAACAGAATTTTATACGGAATCACACATATTTAACAAAACATTAACAATGTATTAAGAAAACATTAACATGACATTCCCTTATTTTTCATCCCTAAAAAAAAGAGTAATTTATAACGATTCTAAAGTTCGGTTGAATGGAATTCTCAAAAAAAAGAGACTTTACCTACTCAGATAAAGTCTCTTGCTATCACAAATCCTACGATGGGAATCTGTTATTTGATAGGTTTCATTAATCAATATATTCGAATTTCGTATAAGGAACCAAAACTGCAGGTATCCGCACTCCTTTATCCGTTTGATTATTCTCTAAAATCGCAGCAACAATGCGTGGCAGAGCTAATGCTGATCCATTTAGCGTATGGGCCAATTGCATTTTTCCATCTGCATTCTTGAAACGGACTTTCAGACGATTGGATTGATATGTTTCAAAATTGGAAACAGAAGAGACTTCGAGCCAGCGTTTTTGTGCAGAGCTGTATACTTCCATATCGTAAGTCAGTGCAGAAGTGAAACTCATATCACCACCACATAAACGCAACACGCGATAAGGCAGTTCTAATTTTTGAAGCAAACTTTGTACATAATGGCTCATTTCTTCCAGGACTTCATACGATTTTTCCGGATGAACAAGCTGTACGGCTTCAACTTTATCAAACTGGTGCAGACGATTCAAACCGCGTACATGGGCGCCATAAGAACCGGCCTCGCGACGGAAACATGGGGTATAAGCACAATGTTTAATTGGAAACTGTGCTTCCTTGACAATCACATCTCTGTAGATATTCGTAACCGGCACTTCCGCTGTGGGGATCAGGTATAAATTGTCATTGTTGACGTAATACATCTGTCCCTCCTTGTCCGGCAATTGCCCCGTAGCAAATGCAGAATCTTCATTAACCAGAATGGGCACCTGTACCTCTTCATATCCTTGCTCAGCTGCCTGATCCAAAAAGAAATTGATCAATGCTCGTTGCAATTTTGCTCCCTTACCCTTGTAAATCGGAAATCCGGCTCCTGCAACTTTTACACCGAGCTCCAGATCTACAATATCATATTTGCTTAACAATTCCCAATGTGGTAACGCATCTTCTGATAAAACGGGAATTTCCCCGTTGGTTAAAACCACCTCATTGTCATCAGCACTTACACCTGCAGGAACCGATTGATGCGGTAAATTAGGCAATTGAACAATTTTATCGTTCAACTCGATTTCGATTGCTCCTAATTTATCCAACAGTTGCTTCACCTGTTCTTTATATCCGGACGATTGGGATTTAACGGCTTCAGCTTCTTCTTTTTTTCCTTGGCGCATCAGATCTCCAATCTGTTTTGCTGCCGCATTAGCTTCTGCCGAAAGGGCGTCAGATTCCGCTTGGATCTTACGGCGGTCTTCATCTAAACTGATGATTTCATCGACCAATCCAATTTCCTTGAAATGCTTGACAGCCAATCTTTCGATAACCGTATCCCTGTTTTCACGGATATAATTTAATTGCAACATAATATAAATGTGTTATTTAAAAAATAGTGAACAAAGATAGTGAAAATTGCCGCTTTTTGGCAATAATTACAGTGATTATCCACTACACATCTTATACTATCGTAACTTCTTTACATAAATAGACATCTTGAATTGCATGAAGCAATTCTACACCTTCGCTCATTGGCTTTTGGAAAGCCTTCCGTCCTGATATCAAGCCTGTCCCACCCGCTCTTTTGTTGATCACAGCGGTTTTCACAGCTTCCTGTATATCATTCTGGCCCGAAGCCCCACCTGAATTGATCAGTCCTGCCCTACCGGCGAAACAATTGAGCACCTGATAACGGCATAGATCAATCGGATGGTCTGATGACAACTGCGTATACATGCGTTCATCTAATTTTCCATAGCTACTTTTACCCATATTCAACGCCTTAAAACCACCATTCAATTCCGGAAGCTTTTGTTTAATAATATCTGCCTTTATGGTTACGCCGAGATGATTGGCCTGCCCCGTTAGATCCGCTGCTAAATGATAATCTTTGTCTCCTGCTTTAAACGCCGAATTTCGCAGATAGCACCACAATACCGTAGCCATACCAAGTGAATGTGCTTCCTCAAATGCCTTTGCCACTTCGATAATCTGACGGTCAGATTCTTCTGAACCGAAATAAATAGTCGCCCCAACGGCTACTGCTCCCATATTCCAAGCTTCGCGTATAGTTCCGTACAGAATTTGATCAGCACGGTTGGGATAGGTCAACAATTCGTTATGATTGATTTTGACCAGAAAGGGAATCTTGTGGGCATATTTTCGGGATACCGCGCCCAATACGCCAAAAGTCGATGCTACCGCATTACAGTTGCCCTCCAATGCCAGTTTCACGATGTTCTCCGGATCAAAATATTGCGGATTGGGTGCAAAAGAGGCCCCGGCACTGTGTTCTATTCCCTGATCTACCGGCAATATGGACAGGTATCCTGTATTGGCTAAGCGGCCGGTTCCAAAAAGCTGCCCCAAACTGCGTAAAACCTGTGGTGTACGGTCACTGCTACCATATACCTGATCGATAAATTTCCCTTCGGGAAGATGGAGCATCGTTTTAGAAACTGCCGGTTTGTCAAACGCCAATAGGTAATCTGATTCGGCACCTAGATGTGCTTGTATTTTTTCAATGTATTGCATAATTTATACGTGCATTTATATTAGAAAATAACTCCAAAAGAGGCAGAATGTTTTAGCACATATTATATAGTAAAAAAAACTTAACTTTGACCATGTTATATTTAGTTCCAACACCTATTGGCAATCTGGAAGACATGACCTTTCGTGCAGTCAATGTTCTGAAAGAAGTAGACATCATCTTAGCAGAGGACACAAGGACAAGTGCTCCTCTTTTAAAGCATTTTGGGATAGATAAAAAGGTCTTTGCGCACCATCAGCATAACGAGCATAAAGCGGTTTCTGAAATCATCAAATTTCTGAAAGAAGGGCAACATATCGCTCTCATTTCAGATGCTGGAACACCAGCAATCTCCGATCCCGGTTTTTTATTGGTCCGCGCGGCCATCAAAGAAGGGCTGGAGGTACAATGCCTACCCGGCGCCACCGCTTTTGTTCCGGCACTGGTCAACTCAGGCCTGCCTAATGACCGCTTCTGCTTTGAAGGTTTCCTTCCCGTAAAAAAGGGACGCCAAACACGTTTAAAGGCATTGGCGGAAGAAAAAAGAACAATGATTTTCTATGAATCTCCACACCGTATACTCAAGACAATAGAAGAATTTATTACTGTTTTCGGAGCAGAAAGGCAAGCCTCTATCTCCAGGGAATTAAGTAAGCTGTACGAGGAAAATGTCCGCGGAACTTTAACTGATTTAAAATTACACTTTGAAAACAATCCAATCAAAGGAGAATTTGTATTTTGTGTAGGTGGATTGGAATAAATTTTGACAATCTTTGATTACTAAAACGTATTTGACATGAACATGGAACAATTTGCACAAGACGGACAGGATATAAAAATCATTGAAAAATTGATTACTAAAGTCCAGGACATGCTTACTCCAGGAGAAAAAATAGATTATATCGCGGTACAGAAAAAACCTGCTGTGACAATTTTACCGGACAGTATCACCATTAGTAATAAACGCATTTTTATGTGTGAATTTACCAAATTGGGCTTAGCGACGGATTTTGAAATTTTCGGATGGCAGGATATTAAGGATATTGCGTTCAAAGAAGAGATCTTTGGTTCAAAGGTCACTGTCATTCCTTTTACTGGAGAAAACTTAAGCATTGACTACATTCCAAAAGTTCAAGCCAGAAAACTCTACCAATATATCAAGGCTGCTCTCGAAAACTATAAAAAAGCGGAATTGGCCGCTGAAAAGGAAAAGATCGTCATTGCGCCAAGCAGTCCCCGGGAGACCATTGTTGAGAAAGCTGAACCAAGCCAGCAAGCTCCGGCTCCGGCAGCAGCACCGGCACCGGTCATTGCTCCTCCGTCCGCTACTGTACAACCTGCGGCCTCTGCGCCGGTTACACCTCCGGCGACTCCCGTTCCGGTTGCTCCGATAATAGAAGAGGAAGATGATGAAATTACTTTAAAACTTAAAAAACTAAAAACACTCTTCGACAAGCAATTGATCACTCAGGACGAATACGAGCAAAAGAAAAGAGAAGTTTTATCCAGTTTATAAAATAGGTGGGTATTGTGAAGAATAACTATTTATTGGCACTTTTAAGTGCCTTTTTATTGTGGTTGGGCTGGCCTCCTATCCCCTATTCCAGCCTGCTGCTCTTTATTGGGTTTCTGCCCTTATTGATTGCACTGGAAAACATCATCCGCAGCGAAACAATTAAAAAAAAAGGGAAGAAGATTTTTCTAACGGCGGGTCTTATGGCTGTTGTCTGGAATACGGCATCCATTTACTGGGTATACAATTCCATCTCCGCAGTTATGCCTCCTTTTGCGGCTATTGTGATCAGTTTGATCCCTTTCTGCCTTGGGGCAGCTTTAATGGCGCTTGCGTTTTCCCTATATTATCAATTAAGGCGTAAAACTTCACTGCTATTATCCCTTTTTGGATTAATGGGATTCTGGATCAGCTATGAATTTCTCCACGCCTCCTGGGATCTGGCGTTTCCATGGATGACTTTAGGAAACGGCTTTGCCAACTTTCATCAATTGATCCAATGGTACGACATGACCGGCATATACGGCGGGTCTATGTGGATCTGGCTGGTAAATATCCTGGTTTTCGTACTATACCTCAATCGGAAAGGAATCTACCAGCTCAGAAACAGGCTTGTCCCTATCCTTTGCCTGGTTTTGATTTTAGCGGTTCCTGCTACTTATTCTCTGTTTCGTTATTTCAGCTACGAGGAGCATCAAAACCCTGCCCAGGTCGTGGTAGTACAGCCGAACGTGAATCCTTACATTAAGTTTCGGATCAGCCCTGAAGAACAATTGAACACCTTGTTTTCTCTTTCCAATTCTGTAGCGAAACCAAACACGGAGTTTTTTATCTGGCCCGAAACCGCCCTTTCACAAAACGGTGATTTTGATGAAGAAAACCTCCGTGAGACCTATTCCTATCAACGGATTCTACAATTTTTGGATCAGTACAAAAATGGCAATGTCTTATCGGGCATAGAGAGTTATCAATTATATAATTATGCGAAGACAACGACAGCACGTGAAATTACACCTCATATTTACCAGGACAACTTTAACGCTGCAACATTGATCGATTACTCATCCAAACTGCAATTTTATCATAAATCCAAATTGGTCCCCGGTGTGGAACAGATGCCCTTTGGCGCGGCGATGAATTTTTTAAAACCATTATTTAAAGCTTTTGGTGGCACGACAGGCGGTTACGGGAAACAGGCCGAGCCTTCGGTTTTCTATGCCCAGAGTGGTATCGGTGCTGCCCCGGTCATTTGCTACGAATCCATCTGGGGTGACTATGTAGCGAAATATGTTAAAAAAGGAGCTCAGTTTATCGCGATCATTACCAATGACGGCTGGTGGGGCAATACTTCGGGGAAAGACCAGCATCTGCAATATGCTAAACTAAGAGCCATTGAAAATAGACGCTGGGTTGCCCGGTCGGCAAATACTGGGATATCCGGTTTTATCAATCAACGCGGTGATATTGTACAGCGGACAAAATGGTGGGAACCCGCAGCACTGAATCAGGAAATCAATTTAAACGAAGAAATTACAATATATACCAAAACTGGCGATATAGCTGCTTACCTGGGCTTAGCAATTGCCCTGGGTGGATTCCTTATTATAATTATACGTCGGCAACATGCTCATTTACCATAATCTACGCGGGTTCAAAAAAATATTTCCCCAAAAACGGGAATGATCGACGCTCCCCCGGTTCATACGGAATTTGTCGCAACGATTTCAGCACAGCCTAAAAAAACGACCAAATTCTGATGAAAATAAGTCATTTAATGCATTTGATTTACTTTTGAGATTTGTAATTTTGCACCATGCAAGTATATTTTGACAATGCTGCGACTACAGCCTTAGATCCTGAAGTTATTAAAGTAATGGTAGATGTCATGGATAACAACTTTGGAAATCCATCTTCTATTCACAGTCACGGAAGACAAGTAAAAACAATCGTAGAAAAAGCGCGGAAAACGATCGCCAACCTACTCCATGTATCTCCGGCAGAAATTTTCTTTACTTCGGGGGGCACCGAAGCCGACAATATGGCCATCGTACGTTCGATCACGGACTTTGGCATCACGCATGCGATCACTTCACCAATAGAACACCATGCTGTCCTGCATACGCTGGAGGAGCTGGAGAAAGCGGGAAAAGTTCATCTTGATCTACTCAACGTAGACAGCAAAGGTAATTTAGACCTTAATCAACTGGAAGAGCTCTTAAGTAGCAATCCCCGTACGTTTGTTTCTATCATGCACGCCAATAATGAAATCGGCAACCTCAACGATATCCAACGTATATCGGAATTATGTCAGCGCTACAATGCCGTATTTCACTCCGACACGGTACAGACCATGGGGCATTATCCGCATGATCTGGGACAGCTTAAAATTGATTTTATTACTGGTGCAGCCCACAAGTTTCACGGTCCGAAAGGCGTAGGTTTCCTCTATATCAATGCCAATAACAAAATCAAACCGTTGATTTATGGTGGCGCCCAGGAACGGAATATGCGTGGCGGCACCGAAAATGTTTATGGGATAGCAGGTCTCGCGAAAGCGTTGGAACTCGCTTATGAGCATATGGATGAGCACCAGGCTTATATTCAAGCTCTTAAATCCTATATGATTGAAGAGTTACAAAAAGCTATTCCAGCTATCGAATTCAATGGCGTTGTCGAACCAGAAAAATCTTTATATACCGTACTGAATGTCTCTTTCCCTTGCAGTGATCTTGCAGATATGTTATTATTCAATTTGGATATAGCAGGCATATCCTGTTCCGGTGGAAGTGCCTGTAGCTCGGGGACCGATATTGGCTCACATGTGCTTGGGGCGATCAAAACAAATTCTGACCGGCCTTCGGTGAGATTCTCCTTTTGCAAGAACAATACAAAAGAAGAAGTGGATTTTGTTGTGTCGACGTTAAAAGAACTTTGTTTAAAAAGTAGCTAAAACTGTGGGAATATAAAAGCAAAAAAATCCGAAGAGTATTCTCTATTCTCTTCGGATTTTTTTGCTTTTATATAAATGTTATTTCCCGCGGCGGATTTCAATTCTTCGTCAGCACATAGTATTTGGAAATATCTCCCGTAATATCATTACCTGATAGATCCAATTGACTCAAGATATGGTTGCCCAATTTGAATTTATAATCGACACCATCCAACGTGATTATATTTTCATCCAATTTCCATTTTCCCTCGCGCACAAAAACATCATCGCTTTTGTTAAGATATTTGGACGAGTATTTATAGGTATTGTCTTTATGTAAAGAAATAAGCGTCTCTATACCATCGCAATCCGCACAGGGCATCACCCCTTTATATTCTCCGATCACAATTTCAGCTTTGTCTCTTCCTTTTAATTCCTGCAAATTATCTTTATAGGCAGCCACACTCTGTTTCGGATTATCACACCCTCCTAATCCAATCATTATCATCACTCCTACTGTCCAAATAAACCTTTTCATCTCTTTCCAAATTCAAAAAATCAGCATCTATTAGTTACACCCTTAAAATTCATAACAAATTAGATACCAAAAATTTAGAAAGAACTAAAAATCATCATCTTCTTCTTCGTCCAAAAATGATAAAGCGCCCTGCAACTCGCCCAATGCATGGAAATTGCGGCTTTTACGTGCCACATCAATTCCCTGTTTATATGTTTTGATCGCAAGTTCCTGTTTGTCCAGTTTTTCGTATAATTTTCCCAGATGATAATACGTTCCGACGTAGTCCGGATGGCTATTGATCAGCTTCTCAAATCTGTCCAAAGCTTCCTGCTCATTATTTTGTTTCAGGTACTCCGCAGCAATGGCATATTTTAAAAAAGGATCTTCAGGGCTCTCTTTCAAAAATTCGTTGAGTTGATCCAATCGTGTTGACATATCTTTTTTATTTCAAACTTAATTAAAATTGGGCTCATCTGTAAACAATTATTTTTTTGCGCCCGCGTTCCCAAATGTAAATTATCTGATCGCTCCCCCTTTTTTCTGCATTTTCCACACATAGCAGGTGTTAGCTAACACTTTAGGTTTCTTTGTCGCCACTCCGTCCTTCCCTATCGAGCAATAACTTCGCAACAGATATATTCTATTAAAAATACTATGCTAGCATACAAAATGACATTATGCTGACGGATTGTTTCTATTCAAAAAATAGATATAGAGTTGAACAAAATTTATTAAAAAAACCATAAAATTGAACTTAATTTACAAATAAAACAAAATAAGTAGTAAAAAACCATTGTAAATTCAAAATAACGTAATAGCAAAACCACGCGGTAAACCAAAATTTTAAGCGGTTGGGGGCTTTTTATTTGGGAGAAAATATGGTAAGTTTGGGTAAAACCAATCGTATATGAAAATATTAGTTTGTATAAGTAATGTCCCTGACACTACATCGAAGATCACTTTTACAAATGACAACACTGCCTTTAATACAACTGGGGTGCAGTTTATTATAAACCCTTATGACGAGATTGCCCTTTCAAAGGCAGTTGAATTAGCTGAGGGAGGAAAAGGTACAGTGACTGTTATTAATGTCGGAGATGCATCAACTGATGCGACCATTCGCAAAGCATTGGCTATAGGCGCTGACAATGCAGTACGTATTAATGCCATTCCGAGAGATGCCTGGTTTGTTGCGAATCAAATCGCAAATTATGCCAGGGAAAATGCTTTTGACCTTATTTTAACCGGACGGGAATCCATTGATTATAATGGTGCGCAAGTTGGTGCAATCGTTGCAGAATTACTGAATATACCATCGGTATCCATTGCCAAGAAGATCGATATCGCTGCTGATGCTGTCAGTATTGAACGTGAAATAGAAGGTGGCAAAGAAGTGTTAACAGCCAAACTGCCAATTGTTATTGGTACAGCAGAAGGAGTCGCGGATCCTAAGATACCTAACATGCGTGGTATTATGAGCGCACGCACCAAACCATTGGATGTGCTGGAACCATCCGCAGTTGATACGCTTTCCCACATTGTTAATTATGAGACTCCAGCTCCACGCAGCACTGTAAAACTAGTTGATGCTGCAGACGTTGAGAAACTGGTTGCTCTATTACATGATGAGGCCAAAGTTATTTAATCATTAAATTCCGAAAAAACTATGTCAATACTTGTATATGTAGAAAATACCGATGGAAAATTCAAAAAGTCTGCTTTTGAAGTCGTTTCTTATGCGAAAGCCATCGCCGATAATATCAGCACCGACCTTGTTGCCATCTCGATCGGCAACGTCGCGCAGGATGAACTCGCTACACTGGGCAGCTACGGTGTTTCAAAAGTGCTTACGGTCAATAATGAGCAGCTTTCCTCTTTTGTCAACCAAGCTTATGCGAGCATTATCGCGGAAGCCGCAAAGAATATAGGCGCTAATTTGCTGGTACTTTCCAACTCTTTTTCCGGCAAAGGTCTAGCACCTCGCATCGCGGCAAAACTTCATGCTGCACTCGCTGATGGGGCTTTGTCGTTACCGACTATCGAAGGTGAAAAGTTAACCGTCAAAAAGACCGCGTTTTCAAATAAAGCATTTGCTACAGTGGAATTGACCGCAGCGATCAAAGTGATCGCTTTAAATCCCAATGCTTATGAAACCAAGGTAACTGGAGGTACCGCCGTTGTTGAACCTTTTGCAGCCAATATTGCTGCCACGGACTTCTCGACAATTGTTAAAGAAATTGTGCGCGCAACAGATAAAGTTTCCCTACCGGAGGCAGAAATCGTTGTCTCTGCTGGCCGTGGGCTAAAAGGTCCGGAAAACTGGGGGATGATCGAAGAACTCGCAGATGTCCTTGGTGCCGCGACAGCCTGTTCAAAACCTGTTTCTGATGCAGGATGGCGCCCACATTCCGAACACGTCGGCCAAACGGGTATCGTTGTAAGTCCCAACCTCTATATTGCTATCGGTATCTCCGGTGCTATCCAACATTTAGCCGGTGTTAGTTCTTCAAAAACAATTGTAGTGATCAACAAAGATCCCGAAGCACCATTCTTTAAAGTTGCGGATTACGGTATCGTTGGTGATGCATTTGATATTGTACCCAAATTGACACAGGCTTTAAAGGCTTACAAAGGTCATTAAGATTTTACCGCATATTTTCCTCCCCATTCATTCCAAACATGATTGGGGAGTTTTTATTTACCCTTTACCTAATTGCAATTTCCTCGATTAAAAAGGTCGGCGCAATCGAGGGAGATCGATAAATTTGTTTCACACGGAACGTAATTATAATTGCATATAAAAGCAAATTTATCTAAG
The DNA here is from genome assembly GCF_003627955.1 of Sphingobacterium puteale. Lineage (GTDB taxonomy): Bacteria > Bacteroidota > Bacteroidia > Sphingobacteriales > Sphingobacteriaceae > Sphingobacterium > Sphingobacterium puteale. Next base: position 28,221 of record NZ_RBWS01000015.1, read on the forward strand.
TTTGTAGACCGCTTTGGAATTAAAATGAAGAAAATCAGATTAGATATCGTTGGTTTATCCTATAGTCAAACGCAATCTGGGGCTTACGCCCTTGTATTGGGAGAAGTGGAGGGCAACAGAAGACTGCCCATCATTATTGGTAGCCATGAAGCTCAAGCCATCGCTATTCGGATAGAAAAAATGATTCCAAGCCGTCCCCTTACGCACGACCTGTTTCAGTCCTTTGCAGAATCTTTTGGCATTAAACTCGTCGAAGTACTCATCTACAATCTGATTGAAGGCATTTTTTATGCAAAGATCATTTGTTCTGACGGCAATAAGATGGTCGAAATTGATGCGCGTACTTCCGACGCGGTTGCCTTGGCAGTTCGTTTTGAAGCACCAATTTATGCCTACGAATTTATTATGTCATCTGCAGGGATTATTATTGAAGGACATGAATTCGCATTTTTGGAAAATCTCGACAAAGCCAACAAGGTACAAGATCCCAGTATGGTCGAGGTCGAAGAGAAGACTCCTTCCCAATCCGCTAACAACCCTTTTTCTTCGTTGACAGATGAACAACTGGAGCAGGCGCTCAACCAGGCATTAACGGAAGAGAACTACGAACAAGCCGCGTTGATTAGGGATGAAATTTCCAAAAGAAAATAACTCCTCTCATTAAAGCGAAACAAAAACTCTAAATAATATCGTTTTATGTCTATTAAATTAAGATTGACCATTATGAGCTTCTTTCAGTTTTTTGTCTGGGGAGCATGGTTGATTACAATAGCTAACTATTGGTTTGGCACAAAGCAATGGGATGGTACACAATTCGGTGCCATCTTCGCTACAATGGGGATAGCTTCGCTATTTATGCCAACATTGATGGGGATAATTGCTGACCGCTGGATAAATGCTGAAAGACTATATTTTTTCCTTCATTTATCTTATGCTGCTGTTCTTTTCTACTTACCACAAGTTAATGATCCCAACACTTTTTTTAATGCGATGCTCGCAGCAATGTGTTTCTATATGCCGACATTGGCTCTATCCAACTCTATTGCCTATACCGCATTGAATGAAAACAACTATGATCTGGTCAAAGCATTCCCCCCTATCCGTGTTTTCGGAACTGTTGGATTTATCGTAGCGATGTGGATCACAAATCTGACAGGTAACAAAGCAACAGCATACCAATTTTATATTGCGGGAACAGCGGCCTTGGCCTTGAGTCTCTATGCCTTTACATTACCGAAATGCCCACCTAAAAAATTACAGCAGGAAAGTGCATCTTGGATACAGCTGTTGGGCTTAGAAGCCTTTAAATTATTTGGAAACTATAAAATGGCGCTGTTCTTTATATTTTCCATGTTCTTAGGAGCCGCATTGCAGTTGACCAACGCGTATGGGGATGTATTTTTGGACGAATTTAAATTCTATCCAAAATTTGCGGAATCCTTTGTGGTGAAATATTCGACAATTATTATGTCGATCTCGCAGATATCGGAGACGCTTTTTATCTTGGCTATCCCATTTTTTCTGAAGAGATTCGGGATCAAAAAAGTTATGTTGATCTCTATGTTTGCCTGGGTATTACGTTTTGGGCTGTTCTCATTTGGAGACCCTGCTGGCGGCCTGTGGATGATTGTACTTTCCTGTATCGTTTATGGAATGGCATTTGACTTTTTCAATATCTCAGGCTCTTTGTTTGTTGAGACATCCACAACATCAAGTATACGTAGTTCTGCTCAAGGCTTATTTATGATGATGACCAATGGTTTCGGAGCAGTATTCGGCAGTTTTGCATCCGGGTGGATAATCGACCATTATTTCACCAAAAGCTTTCAGAATGGGCAGGATCTGGCCAACTACCTGGATACGGATATCAATGATATGCATTTCCTGAATTTCTTAAAAGAGAAAAGTATCTCGCTGTTGCCTGATGGTACCCTGAACAATAATATTATGCTCAAGGACTGGCATGACATCTGGCTAGCCTTTGCCATCTACACCCTGGTTATCGCAGTACTTTTTGCAATATTCTTTAGACATAAACATGAGCGCGAGCCGCTAAATTCAAAATAACAAAAAGTCGCAAATGCGGCTTTTTGTATATTTGCAGGATGCAAAATACATCAATGGAATTGTTAACGGATTCACAATCCCAAATTTACAACTGGACTTTTCAATGGATTAACAAGCTAGGTTTGGATAACCAGACCAATCATTTTATCAATTCCATTGTTTTATTATTGCTGGTTGTCTTATTTCTGTTCATTGTCGATTACTTCAGCAAAAAAACGCTTCTGCTACTCACCATTAAAGCGATCCGGAGAAGCGCCAACCGATTTGACGACTTATTAATCCGGAATAAGACCTTAAAACTGATCGCGCATTTCGTCCCCATATTAGTTGCCCAATATATCATTCCCATTATTTTTATGGGCTTTCCGAACTGGAAAGAAAATATCAACAAATTATTGGCCATCGCAACCACCGTCGTCAGTTTGTTGATCATCCATTCCTTATTAAAAAGTATCCGGGATATCCTGCGTACCAAAAAGTCCTTTGCCGATAAACCGTTGGAGAGCTACTTACAGGTCTGTCAGATTATCATGTACTTTATCGGCGGCACCATCTGTTTCTCGATCTTGACAGGAAGCTCTCCCTGGTCATTTTTGTTGTCATTAGGAGCAGCATCAGCGATCTTAATGTTGGTATTCAAAGATACGATCCTGGGTTTTGTTGCAAGTATACAGGTATCGGCCAATGATTCAATACGTGTAGGGGACTGGATCGAAATGCCCAAATACGGCGCAGATGGGACGGTAAAGGAAATCAACCTCAATAATGTCAAAGTGCAGAACTTTGACAAGACCATCACGACAATTCCGACACATACCCTATTATCGGATTCCTTTAAAAATTATAGGGGTATGCAGCAATCTGGAGGAAGGCGCCTGAAAAGGGCGATAAATATTAAAATTTCCACGATCCGATTTTTGGACAACGAAGAAATCGAAAGACTAAAACACATACAGATTCTCCGTGCCTATATAGAAGATCGCGCGAAGACAATAGACGAATTTAACCGTATTCATCAGATAGATCCTTCCAGTCCAATAAACGGCAGGAAAATGACCAATCTGGGCATGTTCAGAGCTTATGCGCTTGCCTACCTGCGTCAAAATCCTCAGATCCACAAAACCATGCCCTTAATGGTGCGACAATTGGCATCAACCGAACATGGTGTACCGGTCGAACTGTATTTCTTTGTCAATGACATACGGTGGGAATATTATGAAGGTATTGTCTCCGATGTTTTTGATCACCTCTTTGCCGCCACAAAATATTTCGACCTTGAGATATTCGAAAATCCGGCTTCGGATGATTTTAGACAATTTGTTAGGAAACAACAGATCAATGTACTGAATTAGTAAAAAAGAAAACAAGATCCATAAAAACAGTGAAAGGTAATCCGGGGAGATTACCTTTTCACTTTAAAAACAAACTAAATTTTCAGACGTGTTTCACAACAGATCTACACATTAACCCTAACTCTTTATGAATCAAAAATTACTCTACACAAATATAGGACTGCTATGTTAAGTCCATCTTAAGGGAACTTTAAACTTAAAACAATTCGACAAATAGTTATTTAAATCATTTAATTCGCATCTTTTATCAATAAATCAGACTTCAATACGCTTAAAATAACTCTTGGTTCGTCAACTGAACCAATCCTATAATATTGTGTGCCAAACCTGCTGGAATTGTTTTTCAATTAATTTCTTACCCCTATTGCAATAGGGCTACTCTGGTATTTCCAAAAAAAAGGCAATCCGAAGATTGCCTTTCCTGGGATAGTAAATACTCAATTATTCTACCACAATACTTTTCGTCGCGAAATGTTCTCTGTTGAACATATCAACTGCTTTAATTTCTAACTGATATGTCCCAGCTTTAAGTTTCGGCAAATTCGTTACCCACAAATGGCTGGATTTTTCTGGATTAGATGGGCGGCGAGTTGTCATCAGCTTTTCAGCGGTATCGTATTTCGCTAGGGACTTTAAGAAAGCAGGATCACTCTCGTTAACATATTCCATCTCTTTCCAATCTCCTTGGTTAATTCGATAAGCCACTTTGTCCCCTTCCCTACCAATGAAGAAGTTTGCGTAAATGGGGTATCTTTTCGTATACTTTTCGGGTACTACAGAAGCTCCATAAATATCGATCTGATAGCTTGCTGGCTTACCTACCACTTTATAATCGAAACTATATTGATTACCTTCAATTTTCAAAACGGCATAACCCTTTGGCGTACCGTCCCGCATGGTCGAAACCGGAATTCCCTTTTCGTTCAGCTCCCCTGAATACCAATCCCCTGATGTGGTTCCGACATTATATTCGTGGTGCGCATGTTCCTGTTTCCAACCATCTTTCTGTCCATAAAAATATTGGCGTTGAAAATGTGTATGTGCCGAAAGCGAAAGTGTGTGCTCAAAAGGGGCCAAAATATCAAATAGACGCTGTCTGTCTTCATTGCGAAACACATTTGAGTTTTCATGATATAATGGGATATGGAACGAAAGGACAATCAATTTGTCTTTAGCTACCTGCTTTAAGTCATTCTCAACAAAATCCAATTGATCTTTCCGAAAACCTCCAAGATACCCTTTTCCGGTACGTGGATTAGGATAGATAATATTGTCCAATACAATGAAGTGTGCATTGCCATAATTAAAGGAATAATTATTAGGGCCAAAAGTTCGCTCAAAAGACTCATCCGAAAGGCTGTCCGTTTTGGCATCATAGTTCATGTCGTGATTCCCCATGACATTATACCAAGGTAATCCCATCGTAGAAATGACCGACTTGTATTTTGGTTGAAGGGAAAGATCGTCACCGACCAAATCTCCTAGACTGATTCCGAATTTAGCGACAGATTTGTCAGCGATTTCATTGATGATGCCCTCCTTAAAAAATCCCAATTCTTCCTCGGTATATGCTTGTGGGTCACCAAAGACAAAAGCGGAAAAATTGGCTGGCTCATCTTGTTGATATAGCGCAAAGTTCACGCTGGAAGGGATTTTACCCGTTGCAGTAACACCGGGATACTTTGATGTTGGGCTACCATTAACTTTATGGATATAATAGAATTTTGGATGGTTATTCTCATCTACGGGTACTGCATATCCCGAAGGTTTGACAACGAAAATGATATTATCATTTCCCACTGGTAATTGATAGTTACCATCTTTATCTGTAGCAACAACTTCGCGACCGTTACTGACCGAAACAGATGCTATCCCCTTCTCATTCTTATCTAATTTTCCGTTTCTGTTTACATCTAGAAAAACTTTTCCCTTTGCAAATTCTTGTGCTTGTACTGTCTGGGCCAGCGCCAAAGAAATGGCCAATGCCATAAATGTTTTCATATCGAACGTTAGTTTTGCCGCTAAAGTACCCTATTAGCATTAAGATAATATCAATTGAATATAAAGGATTCGTAAATATAAACCCGTATCAAGCAGTGACCAACTTAACAAATAAGACCTAATTAGTTCTTATATAATAGGGATTTAAATCGGACTTTATACGTGTTTATCCGAATGAGGTCCGAGTGAAGTCCGAATAAGATCCGTATCAAGTCCCTATTAGTCTACTGTTTAATATGAATTTGTCCCCTACTTGATATAAAGTTTTCCGACATCATTTCATTCAAATTTTAGCATTATAATGGCGCGAAATTATTTGAATAGTTTGGCTTATCGATAATGGATCCCATTAAATCGGAAAAAGCGTTAAAAAAAGAAGGAGAAACCAAATGCTTGGTCTCTCCTTCTTTCAATAAATATATCTATCCTTATTATCTTGCTTGGGCAGTCGCTAACATACGGTTGACTTCGTCTATCATCGATTTGGCGGCATCATGCATCCGTGGATTACCTGCAAAGTCCGCATCTAAAGTGACACGTTTTGATTTATCTTTGTAATTATATTCCAGATAAAAACGAGGTACTTTAGAATTTGTTGAATCTTTCTTCCATTCCGGACCTGTCATATCTGTATCCAAATTCCAAAACCCCAATTCCATTGCTTTGCGGTGCAAATACAATAGATCATCTTTTGTGAACTTTACAGTATCCGTAATTAATGAATCTTGTTTGTCTAAATATTTATAGATACGCGTTTTTGAATTATATTCATTGACCATATGATTCGGTTCGCCATATTTGAATTCAATGGATTCAAAATCAGCAAAACGGAATGGTGCGTTTTTAATCATATTGCTATAATAATAAACACAATACATTAAAAATGGCACAATAATACAAAGGCCTAAAAAAATCTTTTTACTCTTTATTGTCATTTCTATAAAATTTTGACAAAAATAAGGATTTATATAGGGTATAAAAGTTTATGTCAAGATATGACATAAAACCTACATGGATTTCACCAGGTTAGATCTTTGGAGAACCTGCATCAACGAAAGTTTTGGCGTACCAGCTATCCGTCAGATCTGATATAATAACCCCTTTACGCGTTGAGACATGAACAAATTTATTGTTGTGTAAGTATACGCCCACATGGTCAATCCCATTCTTACCAAAAGAAAAAAACACCAAATCACCTTCTTCCAATTTCTGAGGTTTCTTTCTTTTCACAATGCCTTCCATATCGCGTGATGTCCTTGGAAGATTACCTTTGTAGACTTCGATATATAACAGATTAACAAAACCCGAACAATCCACTCCACTTTTGGTCTGTCCCCCCATTCGATGCGGTATTCCCATCCAATCGTCGATAAATGAATAGAGCTGTGGGTTTAACTTCTTTGTATTTACATTCAGTAAGGAGGCATAATTATCAAGACGAGATCCAGAAAAGGTTTTTCCCCGCGCCGAGCTCGCATCTGTCAACACCGAACCACTGGAGGAACGAGAACCGGAGGTAAGTACCTTTTTCTTCGTTGAACAACTGCTCAAGAATAGGAGTGCGCTTAAACAGAAGATAAAATAAGACTTAGCAATCATTATGTTCGATTTACTTTCCTGTAAGACAAACTTAAATAAATTGCTCCTGATATACAACCTATTTACCCCCTTCATAAAAAACAATTTATTCATTCTCCCTATTTTATTGATAAGCTATTCGTTATAAAGGATTATTTCCATGTACTGAGTAATTAGGATTGGTTGATCTTCATTGAAGCTTTTAGTTCAACTATCCTCAATAGCTGCGGATCTATCCTTTTCCATACCAAGAACGAAGGATCGGAAAAAGAATTGTCCAGAAATCGTAACTTTGCCGCCTAATTTATTTGAGAATGGAAAAATTAAAAGGGGCATTAGCCGTCTTTTTAGGTGCGAGTAGTTTTGGGATACTATCAACGTTTGTAAAAAAAGCATATGGCCAGGGGCTTACTTTAGGAGAAGTAACAGGGATTCAGGTATTATTTGGCATGCTTATGCTTTGGCTTATCTTTATCGTGATCAAGCTATTTTCTGGAAAAACCTTTCGATCTTCAACTAAAAAATCATCTTGGGTCAAAATATTGATCAGTGGTACATCAACGGGGCTTGTGAGTGTCTTATACTATAAATGTGTGCAGCTGGTGCCGGCATCTCTTGCTATTGTCCTACTGATGCAGTATATATGGATCGGTGTGGTCATTGAATTTATCTTTTTCAAAACAAAACCATCAAAAAACAACTTGATCGGTATTGGTATCGTATTGATTGCAACGTTATTGGCAACAGGGCTCATTGAGAAAGGACTGGAGGATCTCAACTTAACGGGCCTGTTATTTGGACTTTTGGCTGCTACGGCTTATTCTGTATTCATGATCGTGAATGGCCGTGTAGGCAATGATTATCATCCGATCCAAAAAAGTGCAATCATGGTAACAGGTTCCTGTATTTTGATTTTCACGTTATTTCCACCGAACTATTTATTTAATGGTCAATTTGACGCTAATTTTCTGCATTTTGGTCTGATTCTATCTTTATTTGGCACCGTCATTCCACCATTGCTATTCGCTTATGGTTTACCAAAAACGGGCTTCTCTTTAGGTGGAATATTAAGTTCTGCAGAATTGCCTGTAGCAACCTGCATGTCTTATTTTATATTACATGAATCCGTTTCGTTGGTACAATGGATCGGTGTTCTTTTGATTTTAGGGACAGTGATCTGGTTAAATGCCGCAAAAAGCAGTGCGCACTAATCAAAAGCGTACATTTCAAAACACGAGCTCAGATATTCTATACAATCATATTGGATAGAATATCACCTAAGATCGAAAGATCTTGCAATGGAGTTTTTCTTTAGTAAAAAAAGGCAATCTTATAGAAGATTGCCTTTTTTTGAATGTATAATTCTTAAAAAATTAATGTGCTAATGTTTCAGGAACCTCCTCGACTTCTACTTCACAAGTATCTGTTACTTCCATAAATTTGACTGGTACAACCTCGTTCACCAATAACGGATCATACACAGTCCTCACCTTGACATAATTTTTAGAGAAACCGTGCATATAACCATCTTTTTCATCTGCTTCGAACAGGACATCTCCCTGAGCTCCAAGCTGTGATTCATAAAAAGCGCGACGTTTCTTCTCTGAAAGAATATGCAGCATCTTACTTCTATCACTACGTTGTGCTCCGGGCACAGCTCCTTCCATTTGGGCTGCAATCGTATTTTCACGTTCCGAATAGGTAAAAACGTGCAAATAGGAAATATCCATATCGTTCAGAAAATTATAGGTATCGATAAAGTCCTCGCGCGTTTCTCCAGGAAATCCAACAATCACGTCAACACCTATACAACAGTTCGGCATTAATGACTTGATGAATTCCACACGTTCAGTATAAAGCTCCCGTTTGTATCTCCGGCGCATCAGACCCAAAATCTTGTTGCTTCCTGACTGTAATGGCATATGAAAATGCGGAACAAATCGCTTAGATTGTGCCACAAACTCGATGATATCGTTTGAAAGAAGATTAGGTTCAATAGAAGAAATACGTATCCGATCAATACCATCCACCTCATCCAGGGCTTTTACCAAATCCAGAAAGCGGTCTTCACGCTTACCATCCCGAATACCAAAATCACCAATATTAACCCCTGTCAATACGATTTCTTTTACACCCGAAGCAGCAATTTCTTCCGCTTGCTTGACAATCTCTTCAATCTTTCCTGAACGGCTTCCACCACGTGCCAAAGGGATTGTACAGAAAGTACATGAATAGTCACATCCATCCTGTACTTTTAAAAAGGTACGCGTACGGTCGCCAATGGAATAAGCCGACACAAATTGATTGGTTTCATCAATCGGGCCATTATAAACAATTGTTTTTTCCTGTTTGGTCAAGTCATTGATATGTTCAATAATATTAAATTTCTCAGCAGCCCCCAATACCATATCTACCCCAGGAATCTCCGCGATCTCCTTTGGTTTTAGTTGGGCATAACAACCAACAATGGTAATATAGGCATTCGGAGAGTGCTTTAAAGCTTCTTTGACCACTTTTCTACACTTCTTGTCAGCATTGTCCGTTACAGAACATGTATTGATTACATAGACGTCCGCACGGCTATTGAACGCTGTTGTATCATAGCCCGCATCCTTAAATAAACGTCCTATGGATGATGTCTCCGAATAATTCAGTTTACATCCAAGTGTATAAAAAGCTACTTTTTTATTCTCCATAATATTTTGCAAAATTACATTTTTTTTCAGTAACCCTTCTTATCATTTTAAGTTTTGACTTTCTCGTTATAAGGATTTTCCTTAGTTTTGACTATCTTGAAAGGTTGGATGCGCTAGAAGATTTAAATTTTATAGCTAAAGACAGATACTGCATCCACTGGTTATGGTTTTAATGCAATTTGGATATAGAAGGGCGTGTAAATTTTCATCTAAGCTAGATGCTTCTAGCAAGGGAAGTTTTAACCGAACAGCATAAATCCTGCTGGTGCAGCTAAAAGCACACACCTATAATAGTAAGCAGTAGAACATACAGATACAGACCTCGGATATTAAGCATTTAATAAATAAAACTTACAAATGAAACAATATTTAGATTTACTCAGACACGTATATACGAATGGTGTTGTAAAAACGGATCGTACCGGAACAGGTACCAAAAGTGTCTTTGGTTATCAGATGCGTTTCAATCTTCAGGAGGGATTCCCGCTAGTAACAACAAAGAAATTGCACTTGCGATCAATTCTTCACGAGTTGATCTGGTTTTTGAAAGGTGAAACCAATATTCAGTATTTAAAAGAGAATGGGGTGAGTATCTGGGATGAATGGGCTGACGAGCAGGGAAACCTAGGCCCTGTTTACGGTTCGCAGTGGCGCTCTTGGCCAACACCTGATGGCCGTCATATCGATCAGATCACACAGGTTATCAACCAGCTAAAAAATTCACCGGATTCCCGCCGCATTATTGTATCGGCATGGAATGTTGCTGAAATCGAAAACATGGCCTTGCCTCCTTGTCATGCTTTCTTTCAATTTTATGTAGCACCAGCACAGCCTGAGAAAGGGATTTTGAAGCCGCAATTATCCTGTCAGCTTTATCAACGTAGCGCCGACATATTTTTAGGTGTGCCTTTCAATATTGCCTCTTATGCCCTGTTGACGATGATGGTGGCACAAGTCTGTGATATGGAAGCAGCAGAATTTATCCATACATTAGGTGATGCGCATATTTATAGCAATCACTTTGAACAAACGGAGTTACAATTGAGCCGCGATCCAAAGCCATTGCCACAAATGAAGATAAACCCAGAGGTGAAAGATATTTTTGATTTCAAATTCGAAGATTTCGAATTGCTGAATTATGAATCACATGCTCATATCAAGGCGCCGGTTGCAGTTTAGGAAAACCGCTAAGAAGCTGTCCTGTACGCAACATCACTTTATACAACAGAACTAATCTACACGACACAAAAATGAGTAACCCAACGATCACATTAATCGTAGCTGCCTCGGAAAACAATGCAATCGGCATCAATAACCAGATGCCTTGGCATTTACCAAATGACTTTAAATATTTTAAAAGAAACACCATTGAGCATTCTGTCCTGATGGGCAGAAAAACTTTTGATGCAATCGGCAAAGCATTGCCTGACCGTAGGAATATTGTCATCACGCGTAATGCTAATTTTCAGGGAGAGGATATTGATGTTGCCAACAGTATCCAAGAAGCACTTCTATATTGCCGTGACGAGCGTGAAGTATTTATCATCGGTGGAGCAAATATCTATCAACAGGCTTTACCATTGGCAAACAAAGTACTTTTAACAAGAGTACACACAACAATTCAGGGAGATGCGTTTTTTTCCGAACTATCATCGGAAGAATGGGAACTAGTTTCCGCGGAACCACACCAGGCCGATGATAAACATGCCTTCGATTATACTTTTGAAGTGTATAATCGCAAATAGCCATTGGAATGTTTAAATATTTATCGCTCGTTTTTATTTTACTTATGTCCAAGACATATGCTCAGAAGGTAGATACGGTTTATCTCGAAAAATTGCTTCAGAGCCGTCCTGATTTATTTCAACAGCTATTAAATCATCCGACAAAACATGAAGTGCAGATCCTCTACACTCAAATTGATCGCGATCAATCCAATGTCCCACATTTCAGGTCTTATAGTTATCGACTAAACCCCAATTGGTATTTCTATCCAGCAAGCACCGTAAAATTGCCAACGGCAATCTTAGCATTGGAAAAAATTAATGATTTGCATATTGAAGGATTAACTGGAGATACTCCCCTGCGCATAGATTCCGCTTTTGAAAAGCAAACCAAGGTATCCGTAGATGAATCTGCGGCCAACGGGCTGCCATCTATCGCTCAATATGTCAAAAAAATATTATTGACCAGTGACAATGATGCCCAAAATAGATTGTTCGAATTCATTGGCCGTGCCGAATTAAATGCAAAACTCAAAAAATATGGCACAAAATATAGCCGAATTGTCAACCGCCTCGCTATTGGAGACAAGGGAATTTGGGCCAAGCATACCAACCCGTTCACTTTCTATCTGGACGACCATATCCTCTATCAGCAAAAAGCGCAATTCGATCCCAAGGATTATGATATCAAGTTAGCCAATACCCTGCAGGGGAAGGGCTACATGAATGATAAGGATCAGCTTATCCATGAACCGTGGAGCTTTGAAGGTTTAAATGTATATGCGTTGGAGGATCAACAATTGATCCTAAAAAAATTATTATTTCCTGAAGCGTTCAAAAGCAAAGAGAGATTCAATTTAAAAAAGGAAGATTATAACCTACTCTATGACTACATGTCCCGCTATCCGTTTGAATCGGACTTTCCAAAATATGATCCCATAGAATTCTGGCCAACATATAGCAAATTGCTGTTCTATGGCCGTGAAAAAGATACCGTGCTGAATCCTAATATCCGAATATTCAATAAATATGGCGATTCCTATGGTTATAATATTGATAATGCTTATATCGTAGATTTTGAACATGGCGTAGAATTTCTCCTTGCTGTAGTAATTCAGTCGAATGAAAACGGTATTTACAACGATGGCATTTATGAATACGAAACCGTCACCTATCCATTTTTGAAAAACATCGGTCAGCTTCTCTACCAGGAAGAGCTAAAACGAACAAAAAAAATCAAACCCGATTTGTCCAGGTTTGATTTCAGAAAATTATAGAAAACAGCTTTCAGAATCTGAAAGCTGTTTTCTATACAATATATTCTTGTTCCTGATTGATCCAGGGATATTCATTTTTATGCAGCCAAAAATAATACGGAATTAATAATAGTCCTTCGAGAGGAATCCTTATAACACCGGAATTTATCAGGCAATCAACGATGAGAATGCTATAAAAAATAATACTTATCAGTACATCTATCTTTCCATACGAAATGGCCCTGCCTTTCTCAAACCAAAACATATAAGCCACTACGACTTTAAATAGCATAGATAGATTGCCAAGCACAACGACCGGACTTTTAAAATTTACAATTTCAAACCGTAGCTGATACACTCCAAGAATAACCGCCTCGCCCTGAACCAATGACAATAACATTAACAGAATCAAGAAAAACGCATTGACAGTAACTACCCAGCAAAACAGCTTCATCCACCAAGGCAGTAAATTTCTGCGTTTTATCTTGTTTAAACCAAAATTCCCTGTCTTTTCAAAAAAATCCGTCATAGCACTAATGTCCCTGCAAAGCGCTTTCGATCAATTCACCATAAAAGTCACCTTCTTTCATACCAAAAGCACGTACCTGTTGCGGGATAAAACTTTGCGCTGTCTGCCCGGGAATTGTATTGATCTCAATGAAATAAAAATTGTCGGTCTCACTTTCCAAAAAGAAATCCACACGCACCATACCTTTACAGTTCAACCTAACATAAATTTCCTTCAGAATACGTGCAGCGCGCTCTCGCTGTTCCACGCTCAGGTCCGCAGGCGTAATTTCCTCCGCCAGACCAGGAACATATTTGGCTTCAAAGTCAAAAAATTCACGTGTCGTACGAACCTCCGTTGCAGGCAATACAACCAATTCTCCCTTTGCATTTCGAAATATTCCTTCCGAGAATTCGCGTCCGGTCACAAATTCCTCAACAATAACCTGTTTTCCCGTATTTTCGGCATCGAAAGCCTTATCAATAGCTTCCTGTAGCTGAGCCGATTCTTTGACCTTCGTCATCCCGATACTACTTCCCCCAGCATTAGGTTTCACAAAATACGGAAGGGAAAGATTGCTTTCCACGGCGCTGACTGCTTCCGCCCGCTGTGATTCAAATAATAAAACTGATTTGGCCAGATGTAATTCAGGAATATTACTTAAAATCGCTTTGGTATAGCCTTTATTCATCGTTAAAGCTGAAGTCAGCGCATCGCATGAAGTATAAGGAATATCCAGCAAATCAAAGTAGCTCTGTAGTCGTCCATCCTCCCCCGGTACGCCATGTACCATAATAAAAGCAAGGTCAAAATTTATCGTTTCTCCAAGTAGTGGTAAGGTAAAGTTTTCGCGCAGAACAGGATGCTGCTGACCGTCTTTATCTGTATAAAACCATGCTTCTTTTGATATGGTAATCGGGTATACATCGTATCTCTCATGATCAAGTTGAGAATAGACAAAAGCGGAACTTTTAAAAGAAACTTCGGCTTCCTCTGTATAACCTCCAGTTATTAATGCTATTTTTGCTTTCATAAATTTTAGCGATTCGAATAGCAAATATAATTTGCTATACACGGAAAAACGAATAATTTTGTGAGGAATAATTTTATTTAATCATTCTGTAAAACTGGCTTCAATATTGCGGTTCTATGCAGAATTCATTTTTATCAAATACAGTAATGTCCAAAGTCGTACAATATCTTCAGACGCCCGCGTTCAGAAAAAATCTCATTGCCGCTTTCGTTGCGATAATCTGCCTATTTCTTGCGGTATATGTCGGGCTGAAAATATATACCAAACATGATGAATCCATTGCAGTTCCAAAAATAAAGGGACTTCATATCAACGCAGCCATCCAAGCGTTGGAAGATGCGGGACTAGAATATCAGATTGACTCCGTTTACCAGATGGATGCCAAACCTGGCCTGGTGATCGAACAGGACCCTGAGCAAGGATTTCACGTGAAATCCGGTCGTACAATATATCTAACAATTATCACGCAAGTAGCACCTGAGGTCTCTTTTCCAAATATCAAAGATAAAACACTGATCGAAGCAACAGCTATTTTGAAAAATCACAATCTTAAAATTGGTGATACCTCTTATGTCGCAGATATCGCCAGAGATATTGTTTTAGATGCCCAATTTGCGGGTCAATCCATTCGAAATGGACGTATGATCCCGAAAGGTTCACGAATAGATCTTATCCTTGGAAATGGCCTTGGAGCAAATGAAGTTGAAATTCCCAATTTGGTCGGACTTCCGCTAAATGAAGCTAAATTTGCACTTACGGGTGCCGGACTTGGTCTGGGAACGGTCACTTACGATCCAAATGTGACTGATACGACAACAGCCGTTATCAGCGCGCAATCTCCGGGTATAGAGAAGGGATTAACGAGCTTAGGGGCTAAAATAGATGTAACCCTTTCGTTGATGGCACCGACACCTACAACTGGTACTCCTGGAACAACAACAACGCCTAAGCCACAGGGAAATCCGACACCGTCAAATCCTCCTGCGGCGAAACCCGCGGCTCAGGGAAAAACAACAACAAATAATCCTCCTGCCAAAGCGACAAATACAACACCTCCAGCAGGCCAGAAAAAGGAAAATAAAAGTAATAGTTTAGGCTTCTAAAATTATTTTTGAAACCTTTACAAACATCAGATTGTTTGCATAAAAATGATTCGGATGTATGCGAAAGTTTCATTATTGATATAAAAAATCATTCTGATGGAAAATAAAAAAGGAATACCGAGTTGGTTAAAAATTGTTGCATTAATTGTCATCGTTATCGGAGGTTATTTTGCATGGACATTTTACAAGGCTTTTTTTGCCTCAAATGTTTCTGGAGAAAAGAAATACCTTTATATTCATGAAGGCGCAAAATACGAGGATGTGCTCAAATCAATTCAAGATTCTAGTCTTCTGGATGATATCGCTTCATTTGAACGTGCCGCCCAATATAAAAAGTACGAACAAAGCGTAAAACCGGGCCGTTATCTATTAAGTCCGGGAATGAACAATCGACGTCTGATCGGTAATTTAATAGGTGGTTATCAGGAACCCGTAAAATTCAGGTTTGCCAATGTAAGGCTAAAAGAAAATATGGCGGCCTTATTAGACAAAAATTTTGAAGCAGATTCAGCACAATTTATTGCGGTATTGAATGATGAAGCTACCGCTCAAAAATTTGGTTTTACCAAGGAAAATTTAATTTCAATTTTCATTCCAAATACCTACGAAATTTACTGGAATACAAGCCCAGAAAAGGTTATTGCGCGTTTCGATGACGAATGGAAAAAGTTCTGGAATACGGACCGTATTGCGAAAGCCAAAGCACTTAACTTAACGCCACAACAGGTCAGCACATTGGCCTCCATCGTCAAAGGCGAGGCGTTGCATCAAGACGAAATGCCTATGATTGCCGGCCTCTATTTAAATCGTCTAAAAAAAGGAATGCTTTTACAGGCAGATCCAACAGTGATCTTTGCGAACAATGACTTTACCATCAGAAGGGTCTTAAATAAGCATTTAAGAACCGACAACCCATACAATACGTACATCTATAGAGGCTTGCCCCCAGGTCCTATTTCTATTCCAAGTATTGCAGCTATTGATGCGGTCCTAAACTTTAAACAACACGATTATATCTATATGTGTGCAAAAGATGATTTCTCCGGATACCATAATTTTGCGAAGACAGAAGCAGAACATCTGATCAATGCGCGCAAATTCCAGCAAGCCTTAGACGCAAGAAATATTAAAAAATAATGTTTGTATTTGATCATCAGATTCGTGTCCGCTATGCAGAAACAGACCAGATGGGCTATGTCTATTATGGCAATTATGCTGCATTTTATGAGATAGCACGAACGGAAATGCTGAGAAGTACAGGAATATCCTATAAAGAACTGGAAGAAATGGGCATTATGCTGCCTGTTACAGAGATGAAAACCAAATATCTCAAACCAGGTAGGTATGACGACCTGATAACGATCCGGGTAACGATACGTAAGAAACCAGCGGTTCGTATTATTTTTGAATACGAACTGTTCAACGAAAGTGGTGAATTACTCAATCAAGGCGAGACAACATTGGTGTTTGTCAATATGGAAAAAAACAAACCATGTATGCCCCCGCAGATCTTTCTGGATAAGATGAGTAAATACTTTAACTGATATGGGGAAATTCCACCAGTGGCTATTAAATTTTGAACCTTATTTTAGATTAATCGAATGGAGTAAACGGGTAGTTTTACCTGGGTTCGGTTCACTTCCACTTTATACAGTGGCAGTATTTTTCTTTCAGGAACTCTCCAGAGATTCAATCGTAAGCAAGGCTTCATCATTGTCATATAGCTTCCTGTTGGCCATATTTCCCGGTATCATCTTCCTATTTACGTTAATTCCCTATATTCCGATCAACAATTTTCAGGAACAATTACTGGATTTCCTAGCGGTTGTTATCCCCAAAAACGCATTCCTAGTAGTCGAAACCACCCTGGAAGATATTATCAAGAACCAAAATGGGGGGCTGTTATCTTTCGGTTTTCTGTTCGCCGCATATTTTGCGACTAATGGCATGGCCTCCTTAATGAATGCTTTCAATAAAGCATCTTTAATGACGGAAAAAAGACCTTGGTTGAGGAAAAGGCTCATTGCGCTTACACTGGCATTCTTGATCATCTTTGCCCTTACCGTGGGCATGACCATATTCACGATTGCGGGGGTGACAATCGACTATCTAAAGGAAACAACAGGTATTAAATCCAGTATGTGGGCGACACTATTAAAGCTCGCGCGATGGATCATTATTTTTGCTATCTATTTTTTTACTGTAAGCTGTATCTATAAGTTCGGCCCCTCTACCTCCAACAGATGGAAGTTATTCAGTCCAGGAGCGTCCATGGCTACCATATTGGCGATTTTAACTTTTTCGATTTTCACATTCTACATTAATCACTTTGGCGCCTACAACAAATTATACGGTTCTATAGGCACCCTGATTGTGATCATGCTATGGATTTACCTGAATACGCTGATCTTATTGTTGGGCTATGAACTAAATGCGGCCATTGCATTGTCTAAGCAAACCATTGTGATTGCCAAACCCCGGATCTTCAATTCCTTTAAAAAGGATAGCGAATAATCTTCGGAAAATCTAAAAAGACAGCATCCCCCATAAAGAAGAAGTTATATTGCCATTGAGATATAAAGTCCTCCTATTCTGACAAATGAAGGGTATTCACATGAAGCTCCTAACGCCAAATTGGCCTATAACCTTCCTGACTTGAGTATAACTAAAAGTCTTTCAATAAAATAAGAAAAATAAAATTTTGCATTAAAAGTTTTTTTGTACCTTTGCAACTCCTACAAAGTAGGAAAAAGGAGAAAATTAATTAATGGCAAAAAAACAAGAAGCAGAAAAAGAATTAGCAGCGAAAAACGCAGAGCTACAAGGTGCTGACACTAAAGTAGTGAAAGACACTGAAAAAATTGAATCAGAAGCTGATTCAAACTTAATCGACGAAATCAAATCAAACACTTGGATCACACCAGAAGGTGAATTTGACTGGGATGCAAATGATAAAGGTTTCGGAAATTATAGCGAAGCTGAACGCGCTAAACTTGAAGCACAATACGCAGATACTTTCAACCAAGTTAACCAAGGTGAAATTATTGAAGGTACTGTCGTTTCTATCAACAACAAAGACGTTGTCTTAAATGTTGGTTTCAAATCTGACGGTTTAGTTTCTTTATCCGAATTCCGTGACTTACCAGAATTAAAAATTGGTGACAAAGTTGATGTATTCGTAGAATCTCAAGAAGATGCTAACGGTCAATTAGTACTTTCTCGTAAACGTGCTAAAACTCAAAAATCTTGGGAAGCTATCAATGAAGCATTGGAAAATGATGCAATCATTACTGGTTTCGTTAAGAGCCGTACAAAAGGTGGTCTTATCGTTGACATCAAAGGTGTTGAAGCATTCTTACCTGGATCTCAAATCGATATCAAACCTATCCGTGACTACGATGTTTATGTAGGTAAAACAATGGAATTCAAAGTTGTTAAAATCAACCACGAGTTCAAAAACGTTGTCGTATCACACAAAGTGTTAATTGAAAACGACTTAGAAAACCAAAAATCTGAGATCGTTGCTAAATTAGAAAAAGGTCAAGTATTAGAAGGAACTGTTAAAAATATCACTGACTTCGGTGTGTTCATCGACTTAGGTGGTGTTGACGGTTTGTTGCATATCACAGATATCTCTTGGGGCCGTATCGAGCATCCAAAAGAAGTTTTAGCTTTAGATCAAACAATAAACGTTGTTGTTTTAGACTTTGATGATGAGAAAAAACGTATCGCTTTAGGCTTGAAACAATTATCTGAGCATCCTTGGGAATCTTTAGATACAGCATTAGAAGTTGGTTCTAAAGTGAAAGGTAAAATCGTAACAGTTGCTGATTACGGTGCTTTCTTAGAAATCATCCCAGGTGTTGAAGGTTTGATCCACGTTTCTGAAATGTCTTGGTCTCAAAACTTACGTTCTCCACAAGAGTTCTTAAAAGTTGGTGACGAGATCGAAGCTCAAATCTTAACTTTAGATCGTGATGAGCGTAAAATGAGCTTAGGTATCAAACAATTGACTCCAGATCCTTGGAAAAACATCACTGAGCGTTACCCAGTAGGTTCTAAACAAACAGCTGTTGTTAAAAACATGACTAACTTCGGTGTATTTGTTGAGTTAGAAGAAGGTATCGACGGTTTGATCCACATCTCTGATCTTTCTTGGTCTAAAAAAATCAACCACCCTAACGAATTCACTAAAGTTGGTGAAACATTAGACGTAGTTGTTTTAGAACTAGATGAAGAAAACCGTAAATTATCTTTAGGTCACAAACAATTGGAAGAAAATCCTTGGGATACTTTCGAGACCATCTTTACGGAAGGTTCTATCCACGAAGGTACTGTGATCAAAGTTGGTGACAAAGGTGATATCGTAGCTTTACAATATGGTGTTGAAGGTTTCTGTCCTTCTAAACACTCTGTTAAAGAAGACGGTTCTTCTTTGAAAGTTGATGAAGTAACTTCATTCAAAATCATCGAGTTCAACAAAGAGAACAAACGTTTGGTAATTTCTCACTCTCGTATCTGGGAAGAAGAGAAAGAAGAAGCTCGCAAAGAAGAGTCTAGCAACCGTAAAAAAGACGCTAAAGCTGAGTCTTCAGCTGTTAAAAAAGTAAAAGATTCTGTTGAAAAATCTACTTTAGGCGACTTAGACGTGTTAGCTCAATTGAAAGAGCAAATGGAAAATGATAAAAACGCTAAATAATTAGCATTTCAATCCATAAAAAGCGGCTGTTCCAAAAGAACAGCCGCTTTGTTTTTAAAGGTATGCTTTGTAATTTTGTATACATAAGAATAATTGTTATGTCATTCAAATCAGCCTTAATTAGTCCATCCGATCTTCAGGATACGTTGACAAGAGATGAAAACGTGATCCTATTAGACTGTACCATCGATAAGGTCGGTCAATCTTTAAAAGACGCAAAGTTAGAATTACTTCCAAATTCATTATTTTTTGATATCGAGGGAAAGTTTTCCGACCACGTATCGAAATTGCCGCATACTTTAGTCGCTGAACAAGTTTTCGAAAACGAAGTTCAAGCTTTGGGCATTGATCAGGATAGTACAGTCGTATTGTATGACAGATGGGGAGTCTATTCGAGTCCACGTGCGTGGTGGATGTTTAAGGTAATGGGATTTGATCAGGTGTATATCTTGAATGGTGGAGTTCCTGCATGGAAAAAAAATAAATATAAACTCGCAGACAGTTATAAACAAGAGGACAAAGTCGGAAATTTTAAAGCTCATTTTCAGAAAAATTTATATGCCGACAAGGACTATATTTTAGCGCATTATAGAGCTTCCAATGTCACTATTTTTGATGCCAGAAGTAAAGGAAGATTTAGCGGTTTAGTACCAGAACCAAGAAAAGGACTCAATGGTGGTCATATCCCCCATTCCAAAAACTTACCTTTTGAAGAATTGCTCGAAGAAATCTATTATAAACCAACTGACGAACTCCAGCAGCAATTTGATCAATTTAAAACGACAGCTAATGAATATATATTCTCCTGCGGCTCGGGTATAACTGCCTCTATACTTGCTTTTGCATCGTATATTTCAGGTCATACCAATATTCGGGTATACGATGGCTCATGGTCTGAATGGGGCAGAGAGGAACTCAACCTTCCAATTGAAAAATAATCAAAATAAGGTATTCCAAGAATAGAGATTTTCCTCCAGGCGAATTACTTCGGCGTCAAGCAGATCACGGATAATCTCTATTCTTCGTTTTTCGGTTCCGAGCGTTAAACTTTCAACCAGATCATGTAGTCTCTTTGGAGCCTTCAACAGGCTGTTCTTTATCTCTTCCTTGATTTGCGTCCGCTGATTTTCTTTGTGTAAACGTATTAAACATAAATCGCATACCTGGCAAAAGCCGGCATTCTTCTCTCCAAAGTAAAGCAGTAGTGACTGGCTACGGCAATGAGCTTTCTCAATATAATCTATCATCCCATTGACCTCCTCCTCTTTCACCCGGTGACGATCGCGAATAAATATATGGTCGATATACAGATGCTTATAATCAACACGATTTTGTAAAAATGTCAGCTGTGGTGAATCGGTAGAAGGCAGATAACTCGCAATCTCCAATGCTTCAAGTGATTTCAAAAGCTCGACCACACGACCGTACGGAATACCGAGCTTATTGGCGAACTCATATTCATTAATCAAGATATAATTTTCGAAGATACCGCCATAGGTTCGTAAAATCGCTTTAATTAATTTATCATATTTCGCATATTGTACTTGGATTTTATACAATTCCGTACTGTCAATTTCAAATTTGAAACGGGAAGGTATTGTCACTGCTTCTGACAATGTTAGCCATCCATCACGTTCCAGAAATTTCATAGCATTCATGACAGGTATCAGTGGCAATTGGTATTTCTTTGCAAATGTGACTACATCAAAATCCAGCGTAAGCCCCTCACCTGCTCCATAAGGCACCTGAAAATGATTACATAGATAGTGATAAGTTTGCTGGATGAAAGAAATGTCGGGAAAACTAGCCTGCAAGGTGTCTACAAGCTTTTTTTTATCATTCTCTTGATAAAGAATAACAGGATATGCTTTTTTCCCATCCCGCCCCGCCCTACCGGCTTCCTGATAATACGCTTCCAACGAATCCGGTAGATCCAGGTGAATAACAAAACGAACATCTGGCTTATCAATGCCCATCCCAAACGCATTTGTTGCGACGATAACACGAATAGCATTAGTCATCCATGCGTCTTGCTTTTGATCGCGTTCCTGCCCTGAGAGCCCCGCATGATAGTAATCTGATGCTATTCCATTATTGATCAGAATACGTGCAATTTCCTGCGTTTCCCGTCGATTCCGGACGTATACGATACCAGATCCCCCCAATTTATGAATAATACGCACCATCCGCCCCATTTTGTCCTCTTCTTCGATAGCCATATAGGCCAGATTATCCCGAAGAAAACTTTTGACAAAGACATTTTCTTTCGGAAAATTTAACTTTTGCTGGATGTCAGTAATCACGCGTTCGGTCGCGGTTGCAGTCAGTGCTAAAAATGGTACTTTAGCGTGAAGCTCTTTCAGCTTTATTAACTCCAGATATGGGGGTCTAAAATCATAGCCCCATTGCGAAATACAATGCGCTTCATCTATGGCAAATAGATTAACGTTCATAAACCGGATTCGCTCCCGGACAAGATCACTGTACAAACGTTCGGGCGAAAGGTAAAGAAACTTTATTTTCCCATACACACAATTGTCGAGGGTAATATCCACCTCTCTCTTTTTCATCCCCGAATAAATGGCAACGGCCTGAATACCATTTTTCCTCAAATGTGCTACCTGATCTTTCATGAGGGCAATCAGCGGTGTCACGACAATACAGATTCCCTCCATCATCAAAGCTGGCACCTGAAAACAGATGGATTTTCCTCCTCCTGTTGGTAATAAAGCGAGTGTATCTCTACCCGAAATAACTGATTGAATAATTTCTTCCTGCAATGGCCGAAATGATTCAAAGCCCCAATATTGCCTTAAGATTGATATGCTATCTAAAGTCATAAACTCTCCTTATTCCAAACATACGCAAAATTATCTTTTATGAGATAACTCTTCATCCCCAAACTATCTAATATAGTTCGTGCCTGCAACGATTTTTTCAAGGAATTGGATCCATCCAAGATCACCTCTTTAGGTAAAATTTTGTTTACTGCAGCTGGTAGCTTTTGAATAGCATTCTTTCTGACAACCAATAATTCCGCTGCGGGTAATTCGTTGCTGAAATATTCCATCACAACTATTTTTCCGACCGGAAGTTCGACCAGATAATTATTCCTTACACTTTTATTTTTTAATGGGATAAATTGAACGTTTTCTTCGGATGCCCATACACGGATTTCCCGACCGCAGGCATATTGCAGCGCTTTGTGATTCAGCGAATCAAAAGTGCTATAAATAATAGCCTGTTTATTTTTAAAATAGGCTATTGTTAGCTCATTTCTTGTATTATATATCCGGAATCGCTCTGTATTTTCATCTATTATCTGTTGGACGATAGTTATAAATACGATCCCTGACACACAAAGAAGCCCAAGGTAGCAATACTTTCTGTCTTTCCATTGATAGGCATATAACCAAGAAAAAACAGCAGCATACGAAAGAAAAAGAAGAACCCCATCAATGAGATCAATTTGAATTGTTGAAAATGCCAATTGGTCAATAGCCTTCAGGCAATAGAGTATATATCCGATTAATTTCTCCAAAAGATAGCCCAAAAACTCATTCAACCAATCAATGGGATTGATCGTCATCAAAAAGCCCAAATACATCGTAACGGTTGAGGGAAGACCAACGAGTAGATTAGCCAATAAGAAATAGGTTGGAAACTGTCCAAAATAATATAGTGTCAATGGTGTCGTTAACACCTGCGCAGCGATTGAAATACCAACCGTATCT
Organism: Sphingobacterium puteale; assembly: GCF_003627955.1. Lineage (GTDB taxonomy): Bacteria > Bacteroidota > Bacteroidia > Sphingobacteriales > Sphingobacteriaceae > Sphingobacterium > Sphingobacterium puteale. The sequence goes on from NZ_RBWS01000015.1 coordinate 51,972, forward strand.
CTCAAAAAATGTATGAAGGAATTTTTTACAATAACGATCTTCTCAAAGATCGGCAAAAATAACAGCATGCCCAATACGGCAAGAAAGGAAAGTTGAAATCCCACATTTGTAATCGCACGGGGATCACAGAGCAGAATAATAGATGCCGCAGCAACTAAGGCGTTTAAAGTCGAACTATTTCGTTTAAAATACCGTGCAAATAGAACAAAACTTATCATAATCGCTGCTCGGACGATAGGTGGATCTAAACCAGCAATAAAAGCATAAATCCAAATAATAGAAAAAGTAATAACAACAGGTACCCAGTTCAATCTTAGCGGCCAAGGGATATACCTAAACACGAGTGATAGAAACCCGAAAAGTACCGCTACATGCATTCCAGAAACACTAAGTACATGTATGGTTCCCGTGTTTGTAAATGCCTTTATGCTTGCTTCGTCTATTTCACCTCGAAAACCATACAGTAAAGCTCCTGCAATAGCATAATATTCCCCATTCTTACAATAGCGCCTTAATTTTTTCAGAAAGCTTTCGCGTGTCCGCAAAGCCAGCTCCCTGACGTCCGGGAAATGTGAATCGTCTCTTTCAATCCGTATATAATTACTTGGATGCAAAAAAATTTGATGATAGATAGCTGATCCTTTTAAATATTCCCTGTAGTCAAATTCGAACGGATTGAAAGGAGGAGGCACCGCCGACATGGTCCCTTTCAACCACAACCGATCGGCATATCGCAATGGCCTTTTCGTAGTAGCCTTCAATGAGATCATCAGCTTCCCCGTGGTGACTATGAGACTATCCTGTATATAACCACCTAATACTTCAACCGAGAATCTCGTGGTTTCTGATTTAGTGCTGGGCTCCTGTACAATTTCGACGACATAACTGTCGAGCTGAAAATGCGAAAAATGGTTTTCCACATAAAGCGGGTCACTACGCCAAAATTGCCAGATGCCAAATAACAGGATGAGTATATAATATCCTACCAAATAGCAATATTTAAACAACGTACCCTTAAATAGGAAACAACAGAGGATTATACCTGATAATAAAATCAAGCTAACTTGCAGGTATTGAAAGCTGGAGAACGAAAACTTCAGCATTGGGGCGACAAATAAACCAATAACGTAAATAGTAGCAATCTTTAGTAAAGGAATTCGTTCCAGCTTTTGGTAAAAACTCAATTCAGTCATAACTGCCATCTTAATTGCACCTTGATTTCGGACTTTCGGTTTCCGATGATCTCATCCAGCCCCGTTCCTATTTTCTCATTGTCAGGATAATAATAGATTCCATACTTTGTCCATATATCGAGATGACGGTTTATTCGATATCGTAAATTAAGATATGTACGCCAGCCTCTCATATTATACATGCCAAATCCCGAAGCATATAAGACATCATTCTCATAAGCATAAATCCGATTATCATAGGTGTCTGTTTGAAAATAAGCTAAGCGCGAATTCAATTGTATCTTTCCCTTATCAGGTTTCCAGAAAATATCCTGATAAAACATATAACCTAAGCTATTATCTTCATATTCCTTCTGAAACAAATTACCTTCTGCCCGGTACCGAATTGTCCAGATACGGTTTAGCTTATATTGAAATTCTAGTCTCAGCTGTTGTTTTGAGCTATTTACCAATCCTGATTCCGTCTGCCCCATCCCCATATAGTTGGTTTGCTTTAACCGAGTTCGATACCTCAAACTAAGCTGCCCCTTCTTATACCAGATATAACTAAACTGGCTAAAGAAGTCCGCTCCCAATGAACTGCTGTCAGCCTGATATTTAGCTTCGGGAAACCGGAACATATCGATGTAATTGGACCAAACTAATTTTCTTCCCAATTGGTATATAAGCCCTAGATAGATTCCCTCTTCATTAGCCGTGTTACTCGATTCTCCAAACCCCTGTCCATAAAAAGTATGGTAGTTTTTCTTATAGTCACGAACAAGGACTACGGTGGATAAACGTGGGTGCAAACTAGCGACTGCTCCCATTAACAGAGCGGATCCTCCATCTACACTACTGGCATATTCCCCAAACAGATGCACATTACGAAAAGTATAATTTGTGTAAAGGCTGATATTCCGCAGTACATCTCCTTCAAAATCATATTGCTGTCTTTTGCTCGTGCCCTTGACTTTGACAACGTCCAATTGAGATTGATTAAAACTTATTCCTACCTTGAAACGATTGTGCCGCCATAAAACATTCAGTCCGTAGGTCATTTGATGAGCTGCATTTCGATAACGCTGTTCTGTTGGGGTTCGATGTAGTCCTGTTTTCGAAATCGTCTTAATTACCCGGGATTCAATGTTGTCTTCAACATTGCCGTCAATAGCCCGATAGGAAAAATAAGGGGTGATCTCAAAGCGATCTAAGTGGAATGTTCCTGTTATTCCCCGCATAAAATCAACCTCATTCAACGAAGTATATTGTTTTACCCCCATACCCTGCCGTGCAGTATTCTGCACCAGTCCTCCTTTACCAAAGCTCAAACCATTCCACATGCCAAGTCCCTGACCAAACTGCAATGCGTAATCTCCGATAACAAGATTTCGGACCGGACCTATTGCTTTAATGTATAGACTTAATCCGTAGAAATCAAATCCCAGTTTTTGTTCACCGTAAAAAATTGGTTCCCCAGCATCTTTCTCCATATTAATTGCTAAACGAATTTTATCTTTTAAATTCGCCCGGTATCGGATAGTATATCGGTTGCGATCGCCAAGATATCGGGATTTCGTTGTATCCGTAATTTGGTACCCTTTTTGCTTTTCTAGGATCCGCCCATAACGCATCATAAATTCATGCGAAAAATCGTTGAATTTACTTCCCGCAAATGGACCGGTTTCACCAACTTTAATAAAAGGAAGCAGCAAGTTGAGTATCTTCGCGTCGAAACCATCAATAGACTGGAGCTCCAAGACGTTAATAAAATCACCGGAAACCTGACGATGATCGATCAGACGCCGCAATAGCAGCGGATCTATAAATTGTAATTCGATTAATTCTGTCCCATCAGTCTTATTGAGGTCAATCGGATGCTTTAGATAGTAGGACCATTTTTCACTTAATTCGCTTAAATCGGCATCTTCGGGTAATTCTTCCGATAAGCTCTCAAATAACTCTTCAAGATTGATTTTTTCATTTGTTTGTGCCATACAGGTTATCCCAATAAAATAACCTATAAAGAGCAAAATCTTGCTACAATATTTCATAATAGGTTTTATTTAATATTGGCTATCTGTTGGCTGAGAAACATTTACCCCGGCAGATAAATGATTCATCAGTATGAAGTTAAAAAATAAATTGAAATAAAAAAAGGTCTGATGAAAAATTCATCAGACCTCTTATTCTCGTTATAAAATTGGTATTAGATATCAATTTTTGCGTAACGTGCATTTTTTTCGATAAACTCACGGCGAGGCGCTACTTCATCACCCATTAGCATCGAGAAAATACGGTCACATTCAGCTGCATTTTCAATTGTTACTTGACGTAAAGTACGCGTATCGGGATTCATTGTCGTATCCCACAGTTGCTCTGCATTCATCTCACCAAGACCTTTATAGCGCTGTACATGTACACTATCCTCTTTACCTGTTCCTTTCAAGCGCTGTATGGCGTTGATACGTTGGTCTTCGTTCCAGGCATATTCATGTTCTTTACCTTTCTTCACAAGATACAAAGGCGGAGTGGCAATGTATACATATCCTCTTTCTATTAATTCTTTCATATATCTAAAATAGAATGTCAGAATCAAAGTTGTAATGTGGGAACCATCCACATCGGCATCGGTCATAATTATGATACGGTGGTAACGCAATTTCTCCAGATTCAAGGCTTTTGCATCTTCAGCTGTGCCCACACTTACTCCCAAAGCAGTAAACATATTTTTGATCTCTTCGTTCTCATAGATCTTATGTTCCATTGCTTTTTCCACATTCAGGATCTTACCCCGTAGTGGCATAATGGCCTGATGTTTACGGTCACGTCCGGATTTGGCTGTACCACCCGCGGAATCCCCCTCGACAAAGTAAATTTCGCATTTTGTTGGGTCATTATCTTGACAATCGGCCAATTTACCAGGAAGCCCAGAACCACCCATTACAGTTTTGCGTTGTACCAGGTCACGTGCTTTACGTGCTGCTGCACGCGCTTGAGCAGCGATGACAACCTTTTGAACAATCGCTTTTGCTTCACGTGGGTTTTCTTCAAGGTAAACACCCAAAATCTCACCTACAGCCACATCTACCGCTCCCATTACCTCGGAGTTCCCTAATTTAGTTTTCGTCTGTCCTTCAAATTGAGGTTCTGCAACTTTAACAGAAATTACAGCTGTCAAACCTTCACGGAAATCATCACCTGTAATTTCGACTTTCAAGTTTTTAAGTAAACCTGACTTATCTGCATACGCTTTTAAGGTACGTGTCAAACCTCTACGAAAACCCGCTACGTGTGAACCTCCTTCGATCGTATTGATATTATTCACATAAGAATGGACGTTCTCAGAATAGGTATCGTTATATTGTAAGGCCAGCTCTACAGGAATACCTTGTTTAATTCCCTCGACATAGATAGGTTCAGGAATCAAGGCCTGACGTGTACCATCCAAGAATTTAACAAATTCCTTTAGGCCGCCTTCAGAATGAAAAGTCTCCTTCTTTTCCGAACCGTCTTCATTCGCTTCACGCTCATCCTCTAACGTTAAGCTAACGCCTTTATTTAGGAACGCAAGCTCGCGAAGGCGATTGGCCAAGGTATCGTAATTATATACCGTGGTCTGCGTAAATATTGTTGCATCCGGATGGAATGTTACAATTGTACCCGTCTTATCCGAAACCCCAACTTCTTTAACATCATATAAAGGCTTACCAATTTGATACTCCTGTTGGTATATTTTTCCATCACGGTGTACCTCAGCTTTCAAAAGTGTAGACAATGCGTTCACACAAGATACCCCCACACCATGTAGACCACCAGACACCTTGTAGGTATCTTTGTCAAACTTACCACCAGCATGTAATACCGTCATCACGAGCTCCAACGCTGATTTATTCTCTTTTTTGTTGATTCCAGTTGGGATACCGCGACCGTTATCCCGAACAGAAATTGAATTGTCTTTATGGATGGTAACAAAGATATCTGTACAGTACCCTGCTACAGCTTCGTCGATTGAATTGTCTACAACCTCGTATACCAAGTGGTGTAATCCTTTTACACCGGTATCACCAATATACATGGATGGACGCTTACGAACCGCCTCTAAACCCTCTAATACCTGAATATTATCAGCCGAGTAGGTGGATGCATTTTTCTTTTCTTCGCTCATTGAAAAACTGTTAAATGTAATATTCAAAAATACGAAATTTTGGCCGATTTATCAAGTCTGCGGTGAAGTATTAAGCCGATAATCTGAAACAATCAAATGGCCGATAATTTTACTTTTTTAGGATTAAAAATTAAAATTTCGATTTTTTTATGTTAGGTTTGTTTCAGTATTAATTTGCAAATAATAAAAAAATGAACACTATATTTTCAATTGTATCGAAAGTTTCCTTTGGTCTTTTATTGGCTGGAACAATCGTATCATGTAACCAAGGTACTAAAACGCAAAGCGAGCCTTCAAAAAATGATTCAAACGCCGTAAGCAAAGAGAGTCAAGGTAGTACCAAGGATAAAATTGTCTATCTGAATTCAGATTCGCTTTCTGAAAAATATCAATACTTTAAAGATATTAAGTCAAAACTTGAAAACAAAGTAAAAAAAGCACAGGCTGATCTTCAAGCTAAAAGCGCAGCATTTCAACGCGAGGTTGCTGACTACCAAAAGAATGCAGCTACAATGTCCGCAACAGACAGACAAGCTACCGAACAGAAATTGGCCCGTAAACAAGATGAACTAGCACGATTAGACCAAACTGCCTCTTCATCCCTAGCCAAAGATGAATCAGAGGAGTTCAACAATGTGTACAATAAAATCACTGAGTTTTTGAAAAAACATGCTTCAGATAACGGCTATAAACTGGTGTTGACCTATTCAAAATCCAATCCTACTGTATTGTATGCTGACCCTTCACTGGAAATTACCAACGAAGTTATCAAACAGTTAAACGAAGAATATAAGTCCTCGAACAAATAAGAAGACCATAATAATTTAAGGAAAGCCATCATAGCATTTGATGGCTTTTTTTAGTGATAAGCCTTCGTGAGCCCATCACTAAACAATAAGAACGATATTTACCTTGCTATAGCTATTCGCAGCTAACAAAATTGTTTAGTATCTTGTATTGTAAAATTAGATTTATGATCAAAACGATTGTTGAAAAGGAAATCGCAAACTACGAATGGATTGATATCTTTGAACCTACCTCGGAAGACTTTACATTCATCAAGGAAAGATATAATCTAAATGAAGCCTCCATTAAAGATTCTAAAGAACCGGAACACCTTCCTAAGATAGAGGAATTTGAAAATTATACCTTTATTATTCTCCGCGTCATGTCCGACAATTTTAAAGAGAATTCGGATAGTATAGGAGAAGTAACGGATCGTCTAACCATCTTCTATGGCAGTGATTTTGTGATCACCGTCCATAAGCGTCGCATCGAATTTCTGGAGAAACTCAAAAACATTGAATTTACGAGCGTAAAGACAAAAAATAGCCGAAAACTCTCTGTATTTATTACGACAGCTGCGGTGTTCACTTTTAGCAAGACATTAGAACAATTATCCACACGCATTGATTCCTACGAAGAACTGATCTTTCTGAAACGTATGAAACAGCAGCCTGTTCTGAAAAACCTATATTTTATCAAACGACAGATAGATGTCGCCAGAAAGGTTATTTTTCTTTATAAAGAGGTTATTGAACATTTCCATTCTTCTTCGAAGAAGGATGTTTACACTCGGGATTTAAAAGACCTTCAAGTACGTACATCGACGCTATATGAAAACTTATCTGAAAACGTAGCACAATTATTAAACGTTTTCTTTAACATATCATCGAACCATACCAACGAAATCATGCGTATTTTGACTATTTTCTCTGTTTTTTTTATGCCAATTACGTTTGTGGCTGGAGTATATGGGATGAATTTTAAAAATATGCCAGAGCTGGAGTGGTATTATGGCTACCCCATAGCGATTGCGATCATGATCGCAATTTCAGTAGCCATCTATCTTTGGTTCAAAAGAAAAGGCTGGTTATGAGCCACCCTTTTTCTTGGTCATAACCACAAAGTCTTTCAGATAGAAGGGCTCAAAATAGGCAACGTCCTCAAATTCTTTATTTTGAAACTTATCAAATGCCAATTTAGACAAAAATGCAGCAGAACCTTTAAATTCCATTTGTACATGCACACGATCATTTGTTGCAAACAATACATCAAATTTATCAGCCCCTGAGCCAAATAGATGGACGCGGCTATAAGCAGCCAACAATTCGTCGTAATAGTTAGCATCTATAATTTCTGCCGAAGTAGGTTTCACCAGTTTACACTGATCGTTATAAACAGCGGAATACACTTCCATGCGACGTGCGTCCAACATAGGGATAAAAGCTTCCCCTTCCTGCAGTCCGAACTGTTCCTTGTACCCTAAAAATAATGCTTCTAATGTATTGATTGCAATCAGCGGTATATCCAAGCCATAACAAAGACCTTTTGCTGTAGACACCCCAATACGAAGTCCTGTATAGGATCCGGGGCCCATGCTAACCGCTATTGCTTTAAGTTCTCGCATAGAACGTTCTGTTTTATCCAAAATCTGTTCAATCAAAACAGTCAATTTCGCAGCATGTGCGTTCGGTTCGTCCAGATCAATCACAGCAACAGTCTGTCCATTCTCACTGAGAGCAACCGAGCATACAGTGGTTGAGGTATCAATTTGTAAAATTAAATTATTCATTGTTTTATTGAAATCAAGGTACGGGGTCATGGCCATGGCCACCCCATGGATTACAACGTGCTATTCGCTTCAAAGCCATCCAGCCGCCCTTAAATGGTCCATTTTTCAAAATAGCTTCCTTGCCATATTGCGAACAAGTTGGTGTATATCTGCAATTGGCGCCCAGGAAGGGCGAAATAAATAGTTGATAGAAACGAATAATAGCTAAGAAAATAAAACTAAAGAAAGGTTTAATTCCCTTTTTCCAAATAAGCATCGGCACATTCATCCTGTAATTTTTTTAGCATTTTATTCATCGCAGTATGAAACACATCATATGCTAAGATCTGTTTGCCCACGTATTGAATAGCTAAATACAAAGTTACATTATGTTTTAACAAAAAAGGAATCAAATCATTGGATTTCTGAAGACGATAGCTTTCACGCATCATACGTTTAATTGTATTGCGATCAACTGCTTTTTTAAACCGACGTTTGGAAACGGATATAATCGACTGACAGCGGGATAAAATGTCAGTCTCGTTGTTTTTTTCTAGAACAAAAACAATTCTAAAAGGATACAAAACAAAAGAAGAACCGCTTTTAAAAAGCGTATCAATACGCTTTTTCGCACATAACCGTTCTTCTTTTGTAAATGTATTTCTCATACGATGACTTAATCTTATCAGAAAAAGCTCTTATAAGCGGCCACCGATCTTTGTCAAAGATTAACCTTTGTGACGGTATTCGTCAGACACTGTAAGACGTTTTCTACCTTTAGCTCTACGTGAAGCTAATACTCTTCTACCGTTTGCGGAGCTCATGCGCTCTCTAAAACCGTGTTTGTTTCTTCTTTTTCTTTGCGATGGCTGAAATGTTCTTTTCATGACGCTATTATGCTAATTTGTTCTTACTTCAATTAATACAAAACTCCCCAAGAGGAATGCAAAAGTAAAGTTTATTTTAGACAAAAACAAACAATATTAAGAACATTTAGACTTTAAGTCAGAAGCCTGCGCTAATTAATTCATTGACAGCCTAAAAAACCATTTTAGAAATTCTTTAAATAAAAACAGAGCAATAAGCCCTGCTCTGTTTTATTTCACATCAAATAAGAATTTGGCTTATTTCGTTTTCAGAATATCTCTGATCTCGGTCAATAATGTTTCTTCTTTTGTCGGTGCAGCTGGTGCAGCCGGGGCAGCTTCCTCTTTACGTTTCAAAGAATTTAAACCTTTAATAACACAGAAAATACAAAATGCAACGATCAAAAACTGGATCACTACATTGATAAAATTCCCGTAGTTAAGGGACACTTCGGCTTGTTTGGCAGCTTCATCAGCAGCTTTAAGTATAATTTTCTTTGAGGAAAAGTCAACTCCGCCCGTCAAATATCCTATGGGAGGCATGATAATATCGTCAACCAATGATGTAACAATTTTGCCAAATGCCCCACCGATAACAACACCGACAGCCAAATCAACAACGCTACCGCGCATTGCGAACTCTTTAAATTCTTTTAAAAATCCCATATTAAACCATTTAATCTTTTAAAATTTTACCAAAACTAGTAATTGTCACATAAATCTAATTAAAATATACTAATTTTTTATACTAGTTCATTTATTGTCCTGCATTTTCTAACTTAAGTCCTATTTTTAAAATTACCGCTTAAAACGGTACGCTAAAGTTTTTTATTAACTTAATTTACTATATTTGCTCGTTAACTAGGGCAAAATATCAAGATATATTGTATATTGATAGTACTTTAAATTTCACACGGTAATTAAAGCCCAGAATAAGATAAAGTATCTATGAAGAAGATTCTTATTGCAGACGACCATGGCATTGTACGATTAGGTGCTTCCGTTATTATCAAGGAAACGTTAAAAAAGGCGGAAATATTTCAAGCCGAAAATTTCGATGAGGTGCTAGAAAAGATAAAACTGGAAGAATTCGACCTATTATTGCTGGACATCAATATGCCCGGAGGAAATAATATTCGAGTTGTCGAGGAAATCCTGCAAATCCAACCTGCTATTAAAATTTTAATTTTCTCATCCTATGATGAGTCGTTGTACGCATTGCGTTATATTGAAGCAGGAGCAGTAGGTTATCTTAATAAAACTACTGCAATGGCAGAATTGAGTCACGCTATACTGGCTATCCAGGAGCGCGGCAAATACATGTCAAGTAATGTTCAGGATCTCTATGTCCAAAAGCTGACGCAGAGCAAATCGGAACTCACAAAGTTAAATCCTTTAGCACGTCTGTCAAACAGGGAGGTGGATGTTGCAAAACAATTGATCAAGGGCTTAGGAATTATTGAAGTTTCCGGCTTACTTGAGCTAAGTCCATCAACTGTAAGCACCTATAAAAGCAGGATATTTGAAAAATTAAATGTTTCTAACATTCCCGAACTCATTGAGCTTTTCAGAATACACTCCAACAATTAGAATATTGATGGAGTGTATTTTTTTTAGATTAGATCATTCATTGTAACAACTGGAATATCTTTTACATTTAAATCTTTTAACGGATCAGATTTCTTATAAGAGTATCCAACTTCCGCTTCCAAATCCCATAACATAGGAGCTAAAAAATTAAGACAAGTCGTAAATCCTTGTACCGTTGCGGAGAAATCGCCCGTATCCTTTGAATTCTTTGCCTCATTCTCTATTTCAAAGGGGCCTTTGAAGCCGCGTTCCTGGAGTAGATCCACAAAGCCTCGCCAGTCCATACTATCTGAGCCCCCAAAGCCAGGAAGCATTGCTTCGTAGTGATGCCTATCCCAGTCATGTCCGGGAATACCTACATTTGCTTTTTTTGCTAACTCAGCATCCACATGTTGCATGGGATACATCCCCCCCCAATCTATGCGAGCGGTCGTCTGTAGATTGCGTGTGGTCTTCACATGTATACGCTGTAGTCGACTTATATCGGTATTACGAATAACATCAATTGGGTTTGTGTTTTGCCAAACATCATGGGAAGGATCATAAATTTCGCCATGCGCCTTACTAGGCACCATCGCATACATCAATTTACGGGCGGCCAAAACAGCGGGTAGGTTATTATAGGTAGAGCTATAACGTGAAGAACGCCAGCCCTCCATTGGACAATTTTCATATAGTATTGTTACCCCGAGGCTTTCAGCATAATTAACAATCGGTTCAAATACACGTTTGTATTCATCCAGATTTTTTTGAAATCCATCCAGCTGGTTTCCCAACTCATGATTATAACCGACGAAAGTCCCGACTTTAACATTATTTTCATCACCTCCCAACAAATGCGCTATTCGAATCAGTTTTAATAAATGATTCTGATTTTTGATCCGTTGTTCCGGATCTCCCCCAATCATATTTTCGAAGGCTCCGAGCGAAAGTTTCAGATCCGCCTGATTAAACAGCTCGAGTATCTCTTTAGCTTTAGCTGGTGTAAACCCTTCATAGTCCAAATGCGTAGCTGTATGGTCTTCACGTGTGCCGTCCTTTCTAAAAACACAAAGGTCAATTCCACCAGCACCAATTTTTTTTGTTGTCTGAATCAATTCTGGTAATGACAATTTATCAAAGGCAGAACTCATCACCCATACGGGGTTATTTAATTTTGTAGTCATAGCTTATATAATTGTATTCTATCGGAATTTAAAGATACTAAAAAAGCCATCCGATCGGATGGCTTTTTTAGTATTTTATCTCAATTCGATTAATCTACATTATCGTGTAAAAAGGAGTTGTTTGGACGAATTTCCGTATTTCCATCTTCAAACGACAGTGTAAAGCGAGACACCTGTGATTGAGAAGAATGCGGCGTATCCTCCAGTGACATTTGCTTTCTTTTATAAGCCGGCTCATTTTCAAGCTCATGAAGACCGTTCGAGGATTTCAATTTCATACTCAATTCTTTCAATCTCAGAATACGCTCTTTGGTGCGTACCAGTTGATCTTCAAATGATACCTGCTCTTCTTCCACCTGAGGCACTTCAACTTGCTCATTTGTTGTGCTGGAAGAGAACGTCGGCTTTTCGTCATAATCTGAAGCAGACGGACCTGAATATGAATCAAATACCGTTGGCATCTGAAATTGGAAAACAGAAGGCGAAGTTTTTAATTGAAAATCACTTTCAGTAAATGAGGTTTCCTCTTCATAAGCGCCATCAAAACCTAAGTCATGACGTATCACTTGCGGCTCTTCTACAACAACCTGTTGTTGGACAACATTTTTTGGAGAAGTAAACAAGTCGGACTGCAAATTATTGGTTGTCGATGTATTTGCTGAAGGAGCTGGTGTATCCACACGTTGAACCGGAGTGACAAAGCTATTGGCCACTGGTGCTTCCTTTGGGGCAACCTGCGAAACAGGTCTCACAAAAGAATTAACCGGTTCAGGTGTCAAGGGCATAGATACTTTTGTGTTTTCACGCTCTTTATCGCGTTCTTCAGAAGTCTGAAAACCTGTCGCAATAATTGTTACGGACAGCTCATCTTCAAAGTTTTCATCGATACAGTTACCCCAGATCAAATCAGCAGATAGTCCGGCTTTTTCCTGAATATAATCCGTAATGATTGCCACCTCATCCATCGTCACTTCTTTTGTTCCAGAGGTAATATTCAACAGGATATAACGAGCACCTTCAATCTCATTGTCTTTCAACAATGGTGAAGCCAAAGCACCTTCTACTGCACGTAATGCACGGTCTTCGCCTTCGGCAATCGCGTTACCCATAATCGCTACACCGCTATCATTCATAACCGTGCGAACATCTTTAAAATCGACGTTTACATAACCGGGGATAGTGATAATTTCGGCGATACCTTTTGCAGCAGTAGTCAATATATCATCTGCTTTTGCGAAAGCTGCTGTCATCGTTAAATTTCCAAAGATTTCCCGCAAGCGATCGTTGGAGATAACAAGATAAGAATCTACATATTTACGCAATTCCGAAAGTCCCTCCTCTGCTTGTGAGCGACGGCGTTTACCTTCAAATGTAAATGGTGTAGTAATGATCGCAACAGTAAGAATACCCAATTCTTTAGCGGCCTTAGCCAAAACGGGACTTGCTCCGGTACCTGTACCACCACCCATACCGGCGGTAATAAACAACATCTTAGTATTGGTACCTAACATGCGTTTGATATCTTCAATACTTTCGATAGCAGAATTTTCACCCACATCAGGATCGGCTCCAGCACCCATACCTTCGGTTAGACTTATTCCCAATTGAACTTTATTTGGGATCGGGCTTAATTCCAACGCTTGCGCATCCGTATTACACACGATAAAATCTACTCCACTAATTCCTTGTTTATACATGTGGTTTACGGCATTGCCGCCACCACCACCAACCCCAATAACCTTAATTATTGAAGATTGTTCTTTTAACATTTCAAACTGTATTGACATAACTTATCCCTATTTAACTTATAATGAACACGATATCAAATTGAACCAAACCCACTATATGTAATGTAATAATAATATAATTTCAACAAAAGTTTTCCACATTTGTGAAATTGTGGAAAACTTCAATCATTGTGGAAAACTTACTTTTTATCTAAAAAACTTGCGTCATCAATCTCGTTCCCATCCTTAATAAATCGTTTGAACCATGACAGCAATCCTTGTTCTTTTTGCTGCTGCTCCGAAACCTCTTTCGTAGTCGTAGTCGCCTGCACTTTCTTAGCGGGTGTATGCGCTTCTCTACGACTGTCTTCTTCTTCCTCGTGCGATTGTATACCTTTGATTAACAAGCCAATACTTGTTGCATACAATGGGCTTTTCAATTCTTCAAAAAGCGGTTTTGGCAGTACTTCGTTCTTGGAGAGATATTCGTTCGGAAAACCGACACGACAATCAATTCCAGTAATATACTCCACAAGTTGTACCAGGTGCTTCAATTGAGCCCCACCTCCAGTAATAACGATGCCGCCGATAAGTTTATTTTCATAACCGGAGGACTTAATCTCGTAATACACATGTTCGATAATTTCCTCCATTCTCGCCTGAATAATATAAGCTAAGTTTTTTACGGAAATTTCTTTGGGCTCACGACCTTTCAATCCAGGCACACAAATGACTTCGTTTTCTTTATTTTCATCAGCCAGGGCAGATCCAAATCGTGTTTTCAGTAATTCTGCCTGTGAACGCAATACAGAACAGCCTTGACGAATATCTTCGGTCACGATATTACCGCCTAATGGGATTACAGCAGTATGACGAATAATTCCTTCATGGAAGATTGCAACGTCGGTTGTTCCACCACCGATATCAACTAATACAACACCAGCATTTTTTTCATCTTCATCCAATACAGCTTCAGAAGACGCCAAAGGCTCTAGAATTAATTCAGCAACTTCCAGATTCGAATTATCAATACATTTTTTAATATTTTTGATATCGGTAACTCTTCCCGAAATAATATGAAAATTTGCTTCTATACGACGTCCAGCCATGCCGATAGGTTCGCGGATCCCCGGTTCATTATCTACCGTAAATTCCTGAGGTAAAACATGTATAATTTCTTCTCCTGGAGGCAGTACCAGTTTATACATATCCGAAATCAATCGTTCGATATCTCTTCGAATGATCTCATCATCACCATCAGTTTTGGTAAATATTCCACGGTGCTGGATGCTCTTAATGTGTTGACCGGCGATGCCCACATTGACAACCTTAATATCGACATTAGATTGTGCTTCGGCAATTTCTACCGCTTCCAAAATACTTCCCACAGTTTTTTGGATATTGGCTACCACCCCTCTACTTACTCCCGCAGAGTCGGCCTTACCCACACCTAATAATTCGATTTTGTTCCCTGAGCTACGTCTCCCAACCGTAACACAAATTTTGGTAGTACCAATATCGAGTCCCACGATAATTGGATTCTCTCTTTCAATTTCTGCTGCCTTTGAGTTCATAATTTCCTGTATTGTTGCTGTATTACTATAATGTATTATTTGCTACTTTTTTTGTCTGATCATCCGAGAAACTCCAATTTCCACGTTTCTCACAGATGATTTGACCTCCATATTTTACATTCACCACACCATAAGCGTTAATACCCACTTTCGGCATGATCTGCGTATAAAATGTTTTTAATAATTCAAATTTTTGTTCCAGTGAATCGGCTGATCCAACAATTAACTGCTGGGTTCCGACACGGGGCACAAGTTCGATATCATGATCCGCGTTTACATAAATCTGTACAACCTGATTACTCCACAATTCATCTTTTCCAATAAATTCCGCCACTTTCACCAAATCTTTTACCAAGGGGGTCGAAATCGTATCCAATGCCTCATTATACCCTTCGGAAATATTACCCGTAGCTACCATGATATGCGGAATATACTTCAATGTTGTCGGTATCTTTAAACCTTTGGGGTCAACATAAAACTCACGTCCATTTTTGTTGATAACCCGCATGACCGCCTCGCGCTGATCTATATTGATCCGTACTGTCCCGTCCATGTCAGCGTGAATGCTTGCATTCGACACATAAGGCAATTTTTTCAATGTCTTTTCTACACGTTGAAACGGAATATCATTGACTTTCTTTCCAACAAAACTTCCATAGTTTTGCGCAATCAGTTTTGATATATCCGCTTGATCGATAAAAGCTTCTGTACCCTCTATAACGATTTTCACTTCCTTACAAAGCTGTTGTTCATCACGTTTACCCACAATGGTCATAATCACAACAACTACGATGACCCCAATAAAAAATAGGGTAAAGTAAAGTACACGATTCCATTGTATGTCACGTAATTTTCTAAGCATGCTCAAAAATAGCTTGTAATGGTTTCACCAATTTATCTATATCTCCCGCACCCACCGTTACGATCAAATCCGGCTTTTCATGCCGGGCAAAATCCAGTACCTCTTCGGCCGTCACAATCTGTTTATGCTGTGCAGTAATTTTATCCAATAACCAGCTTGAACTAACCCCCTCAATCGGAAGTTCACGCGCAGGATATATCTCCATCAAGAGTAAATTATCTGCCATGGACAATACTTCAGCAAATCCATCTACAAAATCTCTGGTTCTCGTAAACAAATGCGGTTGAAATACGACGTTCAGCTTCTTTGTCGGATATAATTTGCGCATTGAAGTCAAAAACGCGCGTAATTCTTCAGGGTGATGCGCATAATCGTCGATATACACCACTTCAGGTCTACGGACAATGTATTCAAATCGTCTTTTTACCCCCTTAAATGTGGTCAATGCATTTTTAATTGCCTCCGCTGAAATACCTAACAAACGAGCCACGGTAATAGCGGCTACGGCATTTTCAACATTGTGAATTCCCGGAATGCCCAAATGAATGTCCTCGATTTTTCCATGGACATCCTGATAATCAAAGTAAAATTCACCTTCCCTGACATGGACATTTGATGCATAAGCGTCGGCCACCTCATGCCCGGAATAGCTGATCTGTCCTTTAAATTCCAATCCTTTTTTTATAATACGCGTACCGTCTTGAACAACCTTATCCAAAAACAGCTGGAACGATTCAAGTAAATGGCTCTTATCCCCATAAATATCCAAATGATCTGCATCCGAAGAAGTCACGATCGCAACATTCGGATGGAGGGTTAAAAATGAACGATCGAATTCATCTGCTTCGACGACCACTGTATTATTGTTGCCGTAAAGCACATTGGTACCGTAGTTCGAACTGATACCACCTAAAAAAGCGGAACAGTCATATCCGGAATCTTTCAACAGGTGCGCGACCATCGTAGACGTCGTTGTTTTACCATGTGTCCCTGCTACCGCAATTGTAAACCGGCTTTCGCTGATGATACCCAGTACTTGTGATCTTTTATATAACACGTGTCCCTGAGATTCAAAAAAAGCTTTAATTTTGGAATCTTTAGGAATTGCAGGTGTAAATATGACTAGTGTATCAGCCGCTGGCTGATGGAAAATAGGATCAATGGAACCCACCTCATCCTGATATGTGATCGAAATACCTTCTTCGGCCAAAGTCTTGGTCAATTCGGTCTCCGTACGGTCATATCCATTCACTTCACAGCCCAAATGCTTAAAATAGCGTGCAAGGCCACTCATTCCGATTCCGCCTATTCCGATCAAGTAAACTTGTTTTATTGCATCTAGATTCATGCTCATCATCTATTTCTTATTTGCCAATTTATATACTTGCTCTGCAATCTGAACGTCCGCGTCCAGCTTGCCCAGTTCTTTTATATTTTCACTCAATTGCGTTACTTGCTCCAGGTTCCTGAATAAATTCAAAGCCGCTGGAATTAATTGTTGTGCAGCATCAATATCCTTCACCAACAACGCAGCATTTTTGTTGACCAAAGCCATTGCATTTTTAGTTTGATGGTCTTCCGCAACATTAGGTGAAGGAACAAGAATAACAGGCTTCCCAACAACACAGAGTTCGGAAATGGTACCTGCTCCTGCCCGGCTAATAATTACGTCAGCAGCAGCATAGGCATAATCCATTTTTTGAAGAAATGCCATCATCTTCACATTCGTAGGAAGTTTTCCTTCGAGTTCCAGACGAAGTTTGTCGATATAAAAACTTCCACATTGCCAAATCACCTGCACATCCTCTTTGGATAGCGAATCCAAATAGGCGACCACACTTTCATTCAATGTTCTGGCGCCCAGGCTCCCGCCTAACACCAAGATTGTCTTTTTGTGTTGTTCCAAGCCAAAAAACTCCAATGCCACGTCTCTTTTACCTTCAATTGCGACGGACTCTCTCCGGATGGGATTTCCCGTCAACAATACTTTATCAGCTGGAAAAAACTGTTCCATACCCTCGTAGGCTACACAGATTTTTGCCGCTTTAGCACCAACTTTTTTATTTGTTACGCCCGCATAAGAGTTCTGCTCTTGTACCACTGTCGGAACCCCCAATTTATTCGCCATCATCAATAATGGCCCTGAAGCGAAACCACCAACACCTACGGCGACATCCGGTTTGAAATCCCGGATTACTTTTTTTGCCTTATTCAGGCTCTTCATTAATTTGAATGGCAATAGGATATTTTTCCAAAGTTGCTTTCTATTGATTCCTTGAATATCAAGTCCAACAATAGAATAACCTGCAGCAGGCACCTTATCCATTTCCATCCGGCCATTGGCACCTACAAATAATATTTCATTTGCAGGATCCATCGTCTTCAATGCATTTGCAATTGAAATCGCCGGAAAAATATGTCCTCCGGTACCACCCCCACTTATTATTACTCGAATTGCCATGCTCAATATATTGTTTAGGCAGGAATTGAACCGATCACCACTTTCTTAGGTTTCGGCTTTTCGTCCAGCTGCTCTTTACCTTTTAATTCTTCAATATTTCTGCTCACACTCAGGATAATCCCAAGGGCGACACTTGTAAATAAAATGGATGTCCCACCCATACTCACTAATGGCAACGGCACACCTGTCACTGGTCCCAGCCCTACTGCCACCGCCATATTTGCCAGCGCTTGTATCGTCAAACTAAATCCTAAGCCTGCGGCCAAGAATGTCCCAAAAGCTTTGGGACTCATCGTGACGATGCGGATACACCGATACATAAAAGCCAGATACAGAAATAGCAAGATTACCCCACCAACTGTCCCATACTCCTCAATGATAATTGCATAGATAAAATCGGAATAGGGATGCGGCAATACGTTTCGTTGAACACTATTTCCCGGACCTTTACCGAAGAGTCCTCCCGTCGCGATTGCAATCTTGGCGTTATTAGCCTGATAGTTCTTATCATCCTGAAATGAGACCG
This sequence comes from Sphingobacterium puteale, assembly GCF_003627955.1. Lineage (GTDB taxonomy): Bacteria > Bacteroidota > Bacteroidia > Sphingobacteriales > Sphingobacteriaceae > Sphingobacterium > Sphingobacterium puteale. Next base: position 70,638 of record NZ_RBWS01000015.1, read on the forward strand.
GACTAGCTGACTCGTCCTTCTTTTCTACACCCAAAAATGTCTTTACCCGACTATAGTAAGTTGCCCGCCTCGGTCCGATGGAGACAACAATAATTCCCAACAAAACCACACCTGCAGAAACAATTGCGATCTGTTTAAAGGATATTCGGCCAATCAACAACAACAGTACGCTAACACCAAATAACATAATCGCAGTCGACATGTTGGCCCATGCTATCAGTACGAAAACACCACATACTGATCCCATAATAGGAAGAAAAGCTTTCTTCACATCTTTGATTTCCTCTTGTTTGCGAGACAGCATCCGTGCAAGGAAAACAATCAATGACAACTTGGCCAAATCGGAAGTCTGGAAAGTCATCCCAATACCCGGAATTGTCAGCCAACGGCTCGCCTGATTTACACTACTTCCAAACAATAAAGTAAATAGTAACAAAGGTATCGTGATCCCCATTAAGATTTTAGAAATACCCGCATAATACCGATAATCCAGTTTATGCGAGAGATACATCAAAACAAATCCAATGGCGATGATCGAAAAATGCTTCAACAGATACATTTCTGTCCCCTTACCTTCTTTATAGGCCAAGGTCCCGACCGAACTGTATACGGCCAAAAGTGACCATCCCGATAAGATAATCACAATGATCCATATCCAGCGATCACCTTTTAATTTAGACATTATGTTCTGTAACATATCCTTCTCCCTTTTATGGTTGTACCATTTATTATAATTCCATTACAGCTGCTTTAAATTTATCACCACGGTCTTCATAGTTTTTAAACCAGTCAAAACTCGCACAGGCAGGGGACAGTAATACCGTATCTCCCTTTTTGGCTAAATGTGAAGACAGGACAACAGCATCTTGCATGGAAGTACTGTTGACAATGATTTCAACATCTTGTTCAAAAGCCTTATGAATCGCTGCAGTATCCTTTCCCAGACAAACTATTGCGCGCACTTTATCCTTTACCAAATCAGTCAGCATGCTATAGTCATTTCCCTTATCCACACCGCCTAATAACAATACGATTGGCGTCGAAAAACTCTCCAAAGCATACCATACGGAATTGACATTGGTAGCTTTCGAATCGTTGATATAATTGACTCCTCCGATACAAGCAACATGTTCAAGACGATGTGGAATATTCACATACGATCCCATGCTTTCCTTCATCGCTTGATTTCTCAACTCCTGTACTTTTGCAATTAATCCAGAAGCCATACTATTATAAATATTATGCTTCCCTTGCAATGACAATTCCTCAGTTCTCATAGTGAATGTATCGTTATTTGGTGTATTAATAATCATTGTTTTATTGGCCGTTAAATAAGCGCCCAATTCAACAAGCTGTTCTTGTGTAAAAGGCAGATACGTCCCTTTACTATGGTGTCTTTCCAGACCTTTTATTGTCTCAGGGTCATCCAGACAGTATATAAAATAGTCCTTCTCTGTCTGATTTTGAATCATTCTGAATTTAGAATCCACATAATTTTCCATTTTATGGTCATAACGATCCAAATGATCCGGAGTGATATTAAGTATTACAGCAATATCTGCTCTAAAATGGTACATATCGTCCAGCATAAAGCTGGATATTTCCAACACGTAACAATCAAAATTTTCACGTGCTACTTGAAGCGCAAAGCTCTTTCCAATATTACCGGCCAAACCAACATTAAGACCTCCATGCTTTAGCATTTCGTAAGTCAACATGGTCGTTGTTGACTTTCCATTAGATCCTGTAATGCAAATTAACTTGGCCGCAGTATATTGGGCAGCAAATTCTATCTCGGCTATCACAGGAATCCCTTTTTCTTTTAAGGCAATCACCAATGGCACTGTTTCTGGAATCCCGGGACTCTTAACAACAAGTGCAGCGTTCAATATGCGTGATTCGTCATGGTTGCCCTCCTCGAAAGCGATGCCTTCCGCTTTCAACTGTTCCTTATAGTGATCCGCTATCAGGCCTTTATCCGATACAAATACATCATACCCCTTCTCCTTCCCCAGGATTGCAGTCCCCACACCACTTTCACCTGCGCCTAGAACGACCAAGCTGCCGGATTGAGGATAATATGTTGTTGCAATATTTGACATCGTTATCTAATTTTTAATGTTACAATTGTCAGAATGGCCAAAATTATTCCCACAATGACAAAACGAGTGACAATTTTCGCTTCATGGTAACCCTTCTTTTGGAAGTGATGGTGCAAAGGCGACATTAAAAAGATCCTTCTTCCTTCACCATATTTCTTTTTGGTGTATTTGAAATAGGAAACCTGTAAGATGACCGAAAGATTTTCCAACAAAAACACACCACACAAGATTGGAATCAATAACTCTTTACGAATCAAAATAGCAAACGCCGCTATAATACCTCCGATTGCCAGACTCCCCGTGTCCCCCATAAAAACTTGTGCAGGATACGTATTATACCATAGGAAGCCTACACAAGCCCCAACAAATGCTCCAGCAAAAATTACGAGTTCTCCCGAATTGGGGATATACATGATATTGAGGTAATCAGAAAAGATTACGTTACCCGATACATAAGCTAAAATTGCCAAAGTAACTCCGATGATCGCCGAAGTACTCGTTGCCAGACCATCAATACCATCGGTAATATTTGCGCCATTGGATACCGCAGTAACGATAAAAATGACGACAACTAAAAAAACGATAAAAGTCAGGTAGTCGCTTTGCAAACCAAACATCTTGAAGACCTTGGCGTAGTCAAATTCATTATTTTTATAAAATGGGATATTTGTTTTAGAAGATTTTACATTTTCAGCGTATGTTTTTTCTCCTGTGCCCTCATTGATAACCACTTCCACCGGTTTAGTAGATGTCGGCTTGTCCACACCTTTGCGTACCACTATATCCGGATGAAAATACATTGTACAGGCAATTATCGCCCCTAAACCGACTTGACCGACAACTTTAAATTTACCCGCCAATCCTTCTTTATTATGTCTAAAGACTTTAATATAATCATCCAAAAAACCTATTGCACCCATCCACAATGTCGTTATAATCATGATAATCACATAGATATTGGTCAATTTGGCAAATAATAGTGTCGGGATCAATATACCGGCGATGATTATTATCCCCCCCATAGTAGGTGTACCAGCTTTCTTTTTTTCACCTTCTAGCCCCAAATCACGAATTGTCTCCCCAACTTGTTTATTATGCAAGAATTGGATCAATTTTCCCCCAAAAACCGTGGTAATAATTAATGAAGCAATCACAGCCATGGACGTCCGAAAGGAGATGTATTGAAACAATCCGCCTCCAGGTATATGGATATATTCACTAAGCCACGTAAATAGATGGTACAACATATTTCTATTTTTCGTTAAATGTATTCTCTAAAATTTCTTTATCATCAAAATGCTGTTTTACACCATTCACATCTTGATATTTTTCATGTCCTTTTCCTGCAACTAAAATAATATCACCCGGATCTGCCAGTTGATAAGCTGTACGAATCGCCTCTTTACGATCAGCTATTGAAAGTGTTTTTGCCTTTTGATCAGCTCCGACACCAGCCTCGATATCTTTGATAATCTGATAGGGATCTTCCGTGCGCGGATTGTCCGATGTAATCACAAAACGGTCGCTATAACGTAAAGCTGCTTCCGCCATTTCTGGTCTCTTCGTTTTATCCCGATCACCACCACAGCCCAACACTGTAATAATTTTTTGTTCCGGACGTCGCAAAGAACTTATTGTTTTTAAGACATTTTCTACAGCATCCGGTGTATGGGCATAATCAACTATACCGAAAACACCTGATGCAGATTTCATCGTTTCAAAACGACCTTCTGCTCCTTTTAATGTACTTAAAGCGGTCAGCACTTTCACTGTTTCTTGCTCCAATAAAATCGCAGCAGCATACACGGCCAACAGATTATACGCATTAAAGTCGCCGATCAATTTGACCCATACTTCTTGCCCATCTATACTCATCAGCATACCATCAAAATGGCTTTCAATAACTTTTGCTTTAAAATCGGCTCCAGAACGCAAACCATAACTCTTTCTGTGCGCAACCGTATTTTGCAACATAACCTGACCATTTCGATCATCGGCATTCGTCAATGCAAATGCATGTATGTCCAGATCATCAAAAAATTTCTTCTTTGCTTTGATATAATTATCAAAAGTTTTATGAAAATCCAGGTGATCATGTGTAATATTCGTAAATATTGCACCGGCAAACACTAAGCCTGCAATACGTTCTTGCACTAGCGCATGGGAGCTCACTTCCATAAAAGCATAGTCACAGCCATCATCGACCATGTCCCGTAACAGTTTGTTGAGCTGAATCGGATCCGGTGTCGTGTGTGTTGCAGGAATTACCTTTGCACCAATTTGATTCTGTACTGTTGACAATAAGCCAACATGATATCCCAATTCAGTAAACAACTGGAATAACAGTGTAACCACCGTTGTTTTTCCATTTGTTCCAGTCACACCAACTAGCTTAAGTTGTTCCGATGGATTACCATAGAAATTGGCAGAAGCAACCCCCAGTGCATATGCAGAGTCTGCAACTAAAATATAGGCTACAGAGTCCAATATTTCAGCAGGAAGTTCTTCAACAATAACTGCTCTCGCTCCCGAAGTAATCGCCTTATCCACAAACAAATGCCCATCAGTCTGAACACCACGCACAGCGATAAACAAACTTCCCAGCTCCACTCTTCTGGAATCAAAGCACAAAGAGTACACATCGACCTCTTCGAGGTTTCCCACCACCTGCTGAACAGGGATAGCATGCAATACTTTTTTTAAATCCATCATTACTTAAGTTCTAATTTTATCGCCGTTCCAAATGGAAGTTTTTGACCTGCAATCAATGATTGTGCTCCCACTCTTCCCTTTCCAAATACATGCGTTTTAAATCCTGCATTCTCCATCACATACAATGCATCCATCAAGCCCATGCCCACTACATTTGGGACAATTCCCTCTCTATATTTTAAATCCACAAAGGGTACACCTCTATTCGATGTATCTACTTCGCCTCTCGCCACCATATCCCAATTCACCGTATTAATTCCCAACTTATCATACACTTTCTTACTCGCTTCTCTTGATCCTTGCAAGGTCAAAGGCATTCTTCCACCTACATTCACAGCTTTGAATGATTTTTTGCCCTCCATCTCCATGTCATTGGCATAGACCATATCCGCTAATTCTTTAAAAACAGGCCCTGCTATCGATGCACCGTAATATCCATTTCTCGGATTTCGAATCACGACGATAATCGAATATTTCGGATCTTCAGCCGGAAAATAACCCGCAAAAGATGACTGATATCTCCGTGCGCCATAACCTCTGGAACCATCCGCCATCTGGGCAGTCCCCGTTTTACCCCCTGAAGTATACAATGGACTAGCAACACTCCTTCCTGTTCCTTCTGTCATCACTCCTTCCATCATCCCTCTTACTTCCGCCAATGCATGATCTGAGGCAATTTTTTCATTGATAACTTTTGCCTCGAAACGCTGAATTGTATTCCCTAAATGCCTAATCTCTTTCACAAAAAGCGGCGCAATCAATTTACCATTATTTGCAACCGCGTTATAAAATGTCAAGGTCTGTAATGGTGTAATCTTCATCTCATAACCATAAGCCATCTGCACCAATGACAAACCACTCCATGATTTACTTTTCGACGTTTTCACCAGTGGAACACCTTCCCCCGGAATCTGCAGATCCAACGTTTTTCCAAAACCGAAAGAATGTAGTTTCGATGTAAACTGATCTGGGTTATCTTTATAAGCTTGATAGACAAATTTTGTTACCCCAACATTTGAAGACTCTTCAAATGCTCGCTTCGCCGAGACTATAGATTTTTTGGGCGCATGCGAATCACGAATGGTATGCTTGTAAATCGGCCAGTTACCATTTCCGATATTTATAGTTGTACTTGAATCGATCTTCTTATCATCAATCAATGCCAGATAAGAAGCAAGTTTAAACGTTGACCCCGGATCGGCACTTTGCGCAATCGCAAGATTGAACTTTTCACGATAAACACCGTCTTTATCCCGCATGAAATTTGCAACGGCACGCACTTCCCCGGTTTTGACTTCCATCATCACAACACAGCCTTCATCCGCGTTACTTATGATCATTTGTTTTTCCAAAGCACGCTGAGCCATATCCTGCATATTCACATCAATGGTCGATATAATATCAGAACCGTCAACTGGTGCCACTTCAATATCCCGATTAACTGGAATCCAAACCCCACCAGCAATACGCTGCATCAATCGCTTACCACTTTTCCCATCAATGTACTCACCATATGCACCTTCTAAACCGACATGGATATTTTCCTTTACATTTTTGTAACCGATAGTCCGAGCCGCAAGGTTCACAAAAGGTAAGATCCGTTTATTCTGTCTATCCGTAATCAAACTACTTGGATAACGGTCTTTACCAATTCGAGCAGCCTTAAACAAAGGAAATTGCTTCACCTTCTTTAAATCCTGATGCGAGACATTACGCTTGATCAGCAAGTAACGCTGTTTTTTATTTCGCGCCTGTTTTAATAATGTCAAATATTGCCGGGATGATTTATCCTTAAAAAAACCAGCCAATTTTATCGCTAGAGAGTCAACTTTGAGATTGAAATAATCACTATCCTCTTCAGGTACAGCCATAGCATCAAAACGAAGTTCATATTCTGGAACAGAAGTCGCCAACAGACTACCATCGTTGGAATAGATATTTCCCCGGGCAGCTTCAACTTCGCGCTCCTGAATAGAAAGACTATCCGCCAATGCTTTCCAATGTTGCCCATCTACATATTGCAGCTTCAGCATTTTCCCAAACACCATAAATGCAAGTAGCACAATAAGTCCAAAGGCAAAATAGACGCGAACAAGAATCGTGTTTCTGATACTCATAACTCTCTCTATTTTTCTTCTTTTTTCTCTACAACTTCAATCTTGATCGGTGGCTCCAACCGTTCTTTCAAACCTAAGGAGTCTACACGTTTCGCAATCTCTGTCTGTGTGGACATTTTCATAAGTTCTGCCGACAGCGACTTATGATCCCAACCTAATTCTTTGACTTCCTTGCTTACTTTATCGATGCTCCGAATAGTTCGCTCAGCGAAGTGACGATTGGAGATATACAACAGCATCAGAAAGGCGATAAAAGCTCCAAAAGGCAAATACTCCAATATTTTGTTTAAGGAAAGGTCTCCAACGGTAAAAAGCGTTTTAATAAACGCTTCTGTTTGTTCCGCCTTTTCTTCGACAGTTTCTTGTAGTTCTTCTTGAACTTCTTCACTCAATTCTTTCTGTCTTATCGTATTCCTGCTCATCTTTTCGCTCCATTTTTTAAGACAAATCCAACCTTTCAGCAATACGCAGTTTCGCACTGCGCGATCTATTATTTTCAGCCAATTCCTGTGACGACGCCGTAATAGCTTTACGACTTAAAACATGGAACGGTTTGATTTCATTTCCAAAAAAGTCTTTCTCGACGTCACCTTTAAACTTCCCTTTGGCCATAAAATTTTTCACCAAACGGTCCTCTAAAGAGTGATAAGACATCACCACTAATCTCCCCTCGCTTTTCAACATATCAACAGTTTGCAATAAAAATTCCTGCAAAGCCTCAAGCTCACGGTTAACCTCGATGCGCAACGCCTGAAAAACCTGCGCATGATATTTATGTTCTTTCCCTTTCGGAACCATCCGTTGAATAACTTCCTTTAATCCAGCAACAGTATGTATCGGCTGAACCAAACGCGCCGTCACAATTGTTTTCGCCAGCGACTTTGCATTCATGATTTCGCCATACATCCCGAAAATCCGATGCAGATCTTCTTCTGCATAAGTGGCCAATACCGCTTTTGCATCCAAGTCCCCCACCTGATCCATACGCATATCCAAATCGGCATCAAAGCGAATGGAGAAACCGCGATCCGCTGCATCAAATTGATGCGACGAAACCCCCAGGTCTGCCAAAATCCCGTCCACCGTACGCACGCCGTACAAACGGAGACTATTTTTTAAAAACCTGAAATTCTGATGAATCAACGTAAAACGAGGATCATCAATCACATTTCCCAAAGCATCTGGATCCTGATCAAAGGCAAATAGCTTTCCCTCCGGCCCCAGTCTCCTCAGTATTTCACGAGAGTGACCACCACCACCGAAAGTTACATCCACATAAACGCCATTTGGCTTAATCGCCAAAGCATCCATGCATTCTTGCAACATGACCGGAACATGATAAACATTCTCCATATTACTATATTCCAAAATTAATATCCCCCATTACCTCGGCCGCTAAAGACGATATATCGTCCACTCCGCCATCTCCCATCAAATCATCATACCCCTCTTTAGACCAAACTTCAATTTTATTAAACTGACAGGCCAAGACCAGCTCCGTTGTTATGCCCGCAAATTCCAATAAACTTTTTGGCAACAACACACGCCCCGCTGCATCCAATGTCAACTCAGTTGCACCACGCGTAAACGCTCGCACAAATGCCCGCACCTTTGGATCAAATTGATTTAACTTCGCCAGTTTGGCTGTCATCAAATCCCACTCTTCGCGTGGATAAAAAACTAAATGTTTCTCAAAACCGCGATTCACAACAAGCCCATCGCGCTCAACATGAGGCATCTGCCTCTTGAGCGCAGCCGGCAACACCATCCTTCCTTTGGCGTCTAGCTTGCATTCGAATTCTCCGATTAATTGAGTCATGTAGTCAACTATCCTATTCTAATTTAAATGTAAAAGTATACACTTTCTCCCACTTTCCCCCACTTTGCAACATAAAAAAGTTTTCCACATCGAAAAATCGCTACAAGAAAAAATACTATCCATTTTCCATACAACACATAAAACCTTATTTACAAGCAGTTAAACACGCTTTTCATTCAAGTATATCCTCAAAACAATGGCATATATTTTTCGATTTTTTTTCCGCAAATAGGAAAGGAATTGTAAAAATTTCCTCTCTGGAAACTTAATTTTGGTTCATTTTTACAAAAAAATGGGAGAAAGTGGAGCTCTGGAAAATGAAAAATTGAAAGCGTGGTTGAAAGTGGGAGAACCGAGCTGAAATAAGAACTGTAGAATTCGTTATTGTCGAGTAAAACCAATAATTTTGCATAAATTTTATTTTAATTAAGATATGCACAGAACACACACTTGTGGAGAATTAACATTGGCTGACTTAGGGAAAACGGTTACCCTAAGTGGATGGGTTCAAAAATCCCGCGATTTGGGCGGCATGACTTTCATCGATGTTAGAGACCGATATGGTATCACACAATTAACGTTCAATGCAGACGATGATGCGACTTTACGCGCGAGTGCCCGTGAACTGGGAAGAGAATATGTCATAAAAGTAACCGGAGAGGTTATTGAGCGCTCCAATAAGAATTCTAAAATATCCACCGGAGATATTGAAATCAAGGTTTCAAACCTTGAAATATTAAATGCAGCAAAGTTACCTCCATTTACGATAGAAGATGAAACGGATGGTGGTGATGATATCCGCATGAAATTCAGATACCTGGATTTACGTCGTAATCCAGTACGCGAAAATCTTATTTTGAGACACAGAACTTCACAGGAAGTGCGCCGTTATCTTGACTCTCAGCATTTTTTAGAAGTTGAAACACCATATTTAATTAAATCAACTCCTGAAGGTGCTAGAGATTTTGTAGTCCCTTCCCGCATGAATTCTGGTGAATTTTATGCATTACCTCAATCGCCACAAACATTCAAACAGTTATTGATGGTATCAGGTTTTGATCGCTATTTTCAAATTGTCAAATGTTTTCGCGATGAGGATCTACGTGCTGACCGTCAACCCGAGTTTACCCAAATTGACTGCGAAATGTCATTTGTGGAACAGGAAGACGTGCTGAATATTTTCGAAGGACTTGCCAAACATATCTTTAAAACCATCAAAGGTATAGACCTTGGATCTGTACCACGTATGACTTATGCAGATGCGATGCGTCTCTATGGATCAGACAAACCTGACATTCGTTTCGGAATGCAGTTTGTCGAATTAAATGACGTTGCAAAAGAAAAAGGCTTCCCTGTATTTGATGCAGCGGAGCTGGTTGTTGGTATTAATGCAGAAAATTGTGCACATTACACCAGAAAACAACTGGACGCTTTAACAGACTTCATTAAACGTCCGCAAATCGGGGCGACAGGCTTAGTATATGCACGTGTCAACGAAGATGGCTCAGTGAAATCTTCGGTAGACAAGTTTTTCTCGCCAGAGCAGTTAATGACGATTGCAGACAAGTTCCACGCGAAACCGGGAGATCTATTATTAATTATGGCTGGCAGCAAGGATAAAGTTCGTAAACAACTGAATGAATTGCGCTTGGAGGTTGCTTCCCAACTCGGCCTTCGTGACAAAGCTACTTTTGCTCCGCTATGGGTCATTGACTTCCCGCTATTGGAATGGGACGAGGACAGTGCCCGGTATCATGCGATGCACCACCCCTTTACTTCACCAAAACCAGAAGATATTCCATTATTGGATACTAATCCTGGCGAAGTGAGAGCAAACGCTTATGACTTTGTCTTAAATGGTGTTGAAGTGGGCGGTGGGTCTATCCGTATTCATGACAGAGAGCTGCAATCCCTTATGTTTAAACACCTTGGATTTAGTCCTGAAGAAGCACAGAAACAATTTGGTTTCTTGATGGAAGCATTCACCTATGGCGCTCCTCCACACGGAGGTTTAGCGTTTGGCTTTGACAGACTTGTCTCGCTATTAGCCGGCTTAGATACGATCCGTGACGTGATTGCCTTTCCAAAAAACAACTCCGGAAGAGATATCATGATTGATGCTCCATCAACTATTCACCAAGAACAATTGGATGAATTGAGCTTAAATATTAATATAAAAGAATAAATTTCAAGCTCGCTTTTCGAGAAACAATTTATTAACACTATATTTAAAAGTTGGTAGGAAACGACCAACTTTTTTCGTGAAAAATCAGCAGATTAGATGTCAGAGAGTACGGCGAATACGTTTTTAAAGGAAAGTGCACAGAAAGCATTTGACACCAAACATCGCGATATTATCAATTACAATATCGACAAATACAATATTGCTTTCGAAAAAGGGAAAAGCAAATTTGCGGACCTCGAGAACTCCAAAACCAAAGCAAATTTGATCAAATGGAAAGTAATGGAAAATCTCGATCGATATCTATTACAATTTGAGGCAAATTTCACGGCGCGTGGCGGAAAGGTAATCTGGGCTAATGATGCCGACGAAGCACGGGAGGAGATTTATAAAATAATCGAACGAAAAAGGACACGGTCGATTGTAAAATCTAAATCTATGGCTACGGAAGAAATTGAATTAAATCAATTTCTGGAATCCAAAAACATAGAAGCCATTGAGACTGATCTTGGAGAATATATTATTCAGCTCCTAGACCAGAAACCCTACCATTTTGTCACACCTGCTATGCATTTAAGCCTGGAAGACATCGCTAAGCTTTTTCATGAAAAATTTGATACTCCTTTAGATGCATCCGCAGAACAGTTGACACTGAAAGCTCGCGAATTGTTAAGAGACAAATATTTAGCAGCAGAAGTAGGTATTACAGGAGCTAATTTTTTAGTCGCTGAAACAGGGAGTATATCAATTACAGAAAACGAAGGTAATGCGCGTCTGACCTCTACTTTTCCAAAAACACATATTGCTGTGGTAGGTATAGAGAAAATCATCCCCTCGCTACAGGATCTGGAAGTATTTTGGCCACTTTTATCCACTCATGGTACGGGTCAAAACTTAACAGTTTATAACACACTACTCACAGGACCAAAACAGTCTTATGAATCTGATGGCCCCGAAGAAATGTATGTTATCCTGCTTGACAATGGACGCAGTAATCTCCTTGCGCAGAAAGAACAACGTCAGGGGCTGTATTGTATCCGCTGTGGAGCTTGTTTAAATGTCTGTCCTATTTATCAAAATATCGGCGGCCATACGTATGAAACAACTTATCAGGGACCAATTGGGTCTTTAATTTCACCTCATTTAAATGGGATGAAGGAGTTTAAGCATTTAAGCTATGCATCCACCCTCTGTGGTAAATGTACTGAAGTGTGTCCTGTAGGGATTGATATTCAACGCATGCTTCTTGTTAACCGAAAGGATTCGGTAGAACAGGGCTTATCGACGAAAACAGAACAAAAAGTCTGGAGCTGGTTCACATACGGAATACAACGCCGAAAACTAATTGATTTTTTTGGCGGAAAATTCAAGAACTTTTTCCTCAGAAAGTTTTTTAAGAAAACCTGGGGCGAACAACGGGAGCTACCGAAACTAGCGGAAAAATCCTTTTCCAAACAATGGAAGGAACAGCAAAAAAATAAAGATTCATAAAGCTAGGTGGTGTGCAAACTTGATTGATATCAACATAGAAAAGGGGATCTATGATCCCCCTTTCAACTAACACTCACCAATTATTAATATGAAAACTATTCTATTTATTAACCTTATGTTGTTTTCGCTTCAGCGTCAACTGCTTTCTCGTTCACACCTTTCTGAAAATCTCCTTTCCGCATTTTTCGATCCTTTCTCCAATGCTCTTTGTGCATTTTATGGTTCTCAGCGTAAGAATCCTTCAATGTCTTTTGTTGCTCCGGAGTCAATAAAGCCATCATTTTTTTATGATCAGCAGCACGTTGTCTTCTCATTTTTTCGCGATACAATTTACGCTCTGCTGCTATTTTTTTATGATCCTGTGCTTGCTTCAAATGAAATGCATATACCTCTTTCCGTTGTTGATCTGTAAACTTCAATTTTTGGTCCATGCGATCTGTTTTGATCTTAGCCAATTCTTCAGGGTTTTTATTTTTTAAGCCATCATGCTTTCTACCTTTCGAATGCTTGTTTATTAGTGCACTCATTTCATTGGTATCTGATTTAAGATCCTCTTTCTCCTGTGCGAAACCTGTTAACATTAATCCGGATAACGCCAAACTTAACATCAATTTTTTCATCTCTCTATTTTTATAAATCAACAATCTATCAATTTAATAGGCCATCTTTTCAACCTATTTATCTATAAGAGTGCTCTTGACCACCAAAAGTTTAAAACGCGATCTGTTAAATAAAGTTAAGAAAGATATTATTGGGATACTGCGCTTAAACGGATAGGTAATGTATAAGCCACCCGCACTGCACGTCCATTCTGAACACCAGGCTTCCACTTTCTCGCCTTTTTCAACAGGTTAATCGCGGCCTCCCCTGTCCCGAACTTCATATCGCGTTTTACAGCAATATCAGTCAAGGATCCGTCCCGTTCCACAACAAAAGAAACCTCTATGATGCCGGACACACCTTGATCCAAAGCTGACTGCGGAAAACTATAATTTTCTGAAACCCACTTCATAAAAGCTGGCAGCCCGCCCACCGGAGTGGGCATGATTTCCACCGTAACAAAAGGTTGGTCAGCATTTCCATCTGTTCCCCCTCCTGACACAGTCCCCTTTGTATGTCCGGTAATTCCGCCATCCTTTTTAGACGAACCAAATTCACCTCGTGCAATATGTGTCCCGGCAGCATTCGCCTTTAATGTAATACGAGCAGTCATCGTATTGGGTTTATTCAGCTCATCCTGCGTAACAACATCCTCTGTCACTTTACTTGCTTTTGTGATCTTCGGCTCGGGCATACGCACCAAATCAAACTTCGAAAGATCCTGTGCTATCTGTTGCGGTGCTTTCTCCTGCATTAAAATAGGTTCTTCTTTCACCTCTTCTTTTTTCTCCGCCTCTTTCTGGATTTCATGGAGATCATCAGGTGTTAAATCGTCAAACGTAACAATTTTTACAGGTATATCTTTCTTAAAATAGTTATTATACCCATAAGATCCCGCAATCAAAAGGAACGCGAAAGAAACAACGATGGCCAGCCCCACATTCGTAGCTCTATTTGACAAATTCCGCAATTCATAAGCACCATACATCTTGTTGCGGCCTGCAAAGATAACATCCAGCCATTCTTTGCGATAGATATTCAATTTTGAGTTCATCATAACATTAAAGCTTAAATCTTTTCATTATGATGCGCGAAACCCTTATATTTCATAAAATTTTTGCACACTCTTATGAAATCACTTTTTTTAGCTATTCTTCTACTAACATTATACGGTTGTGACAACAGTCAGAACCAATCCAAACCATCGGTTAAGAGTGAAAATAAAAAACAGATAATTTCACCTTATTTTGGCTTTTTGAATCAACAGAAAGATTCATTAATTGCACTTCCGATGGATCAGGCGATGGAAAGTCCCGAAAAATACAATTATGTCATTATCGAAAATCAAGTTAGCCCGCTGGAATTTATACAGAACAAAACGGATAATAAAGAGAGTAATGGCAGACAAACAGCCCAGAACTTTGCAAATAGTGAAGGTTCATTATTTACGATAAAAAATGAAATTAAGTCGGGCGATTTCGGAATGCTCGTCAATCAGTCGTTCGTGAATGAATATAAAATTGAACCTTTTACAAAAGTTCAGCATGAAACAAGTCCGGAAATTAAAGAAAAACTTGAAAAAAAATACAATAGGAAAATAAATAAAAGTACAACCATTGCTATACTGAAAGACAAAGCTGAATTCAATCTAACAGTTTTTGAAAATCAGCAGGACTCGGCGCTAGCCGTATTCTCTTATGCAAAAGAAGACCAGCTGATTAACCTGGATTTTCCGGCCACTTACGATGACATTAGTACTTGGCGAGTCGATGATGGTGGACAGTTTGATAATGAGGCTTTTCAGATTCTCACCGTATTGCGATCAGAAATAGGTGTTAGTTTTGTGAGCATCTTTTGGGGTGCTGAAGGTTATGAATTAAATTTCTATCAACCCAAGAAAGATAAATTTAGCTCAGCTGCGCAAGCCTATGGCTATAGCTCACCCTTATAAAATAGAGTATTGTTCCGTTAATCACATCCGTTAGAGGAACAATACTTTATTCTAAAGATGCATCCTTGCCATCGGAGCGACATCCTGCCCAACAAACTCTCCTTTCAGATATTTATAATATCCAGCGATGGCAATCATTGCTGCATTATCTGTACAATATTCAAATTTTGGGATAAAAACATTCCAATGATATTGCTCTCCCATTTCAACCAATCCCTTTCTGAGTCCAGAATTTGCCGAAACACCACCCGCAATGGCAATATCCTTTACCCCAGTTTGTTTCGCGGCCTTCTTCAATTTGTTCAATAAGATAGAAACAATGCGGGATTGCACACTGGCACATAAATCTGCCATATTTTCTGTCAAGAAATCAGGATTCAATTTTAGCTGATCTTGAACAAGGTAAAGGATAGCTGTCTTCAATCCGGAAAAACTAAAATTGAGTCCAGGTATCTGCGGTTCAGGTAATTTGTAAGAACTGGGATCACCCTCCTTTGCAAATTTATCAATAAGCGGTCCACCGGGGTAAGGGAGATTCAAAACCTTAGCTGTTTTATCAAAGGCCTCCCCTGCCGCATCGTCAAGTGTCTCGCCTAATAACTCCATTTCAAAGTAATCTTTTACCAAGACAATTTGTGTATGCCCTCCCGAAACGGTAAGGCACAAAAAAGGAAAATTTGGCTTTGGTTCTTCAATAAAATGGGCCAAAATATGCGCCTGCATGTGATTTATATCTATTAACGGCACATGCTGTGCAAGCGCAAATGATTTAGCAAAAGAAGTTCCGACCAAAAGAGCGCCCAATAATCCGGGTCCACGTGTAAAACTCACTGCATCTATTTGATTTTTGCTTATTTTTGCTTGACGGATGGCTTCGTCCACCGTAGGAATAATGTTTTGTTGATGGGCACGTGAAGCTAACTCGGGAACAACTCCACCATATTTTGCGTGGATTGCCTGAGTAGCAATAACATTTGAATGAATTTCACCGTTAATACAAATAGAAGCGGAAGTTTCATCACAAGAAGATTCAATTCCTAAAATAATAGCCATAGCTAGAGGTAATAAATTAGAATACAAAAGTATCAAAAAAATAATTAAAATAATGTCAATAGTCCTAGGTAGTATATTCATCATACTGCTTGCAATGGCATTATCGCTACAGCTAAAGCCCGTACAAAACTTTGTTGCACAAAAGGCTGTCAACTATTTATCCAACGAGCTCGACACCAAAATCAATTTAAAAAACATCTATTTTAAACCCTTCAAATCCCTTGTCATAGAAGGATTCGAAATCTATACACCGGAAGGCAAAAAAATCATAAAGTCCGAAAAAATTGAAGCCAGTGTCAATCTATCGCAACTGATAGAATTAAATAAAGTAGTCATCAACAAATTGAAAATTGAGAATACGGAAAGTAATTTCGAACAATTTAAGGACAGCAGCAACATCTCATTTCTAATCCGGTATTTCAACCCACCGAAAAAGGAAAAGAAGAAAAGCTCAAAAAAAATAATTTTTGATATTAGAGAACTCATCATAAATAATAATTCCCTTAACTACGTTAATCACAAACAAAAACACTACAATAAAGTTGTGGACTTTGGCGATCTGGGTATATCCAAGTTCAATGCACATTTTAAGAATATAAAAATTGATTCCAATCAAATCTCAGCGGATATCAAAACATTCAATCTTTACGAGAAAAAAGGTTTGGTGATCAAAGGGCTCCTAGCCCATGCCTCAGTCAGCGCGAAAAGCATTGAACTGATTGACCTTATGCTTACAACCAACCGTTCCACATTCAAGAATTATTTAAAATTAAGCTATACTAATTTTTCGGATTTTTCGGACTTTATTAACAAAGTCAATGTAAGGATACAGGCGCGCGATTCGCGCATACACTCTGAAGATATCGCTTTCTTTTCTTCGCCCATGCACCAGGTCGAGTTTGATGTAAAGATTAAAAAATCCGATCTGGAAGGTACCGTTTCAGCTATCAATGCTTCACAGGTAGATCTGACCATCGGGAAAAATACGAAATTAGCGGGTAATCTCAGAATTATCGGTCTACCTGACATTGACAAAACAGAGTTTATTGTTCCAAATATTTTGATTGCCTCCGAATATCGCGATCTGGAAAATGTTATCCGAGAGCTTGGCCATTTAAAGAACTTCAAACTTCCTGAAGTAGTAACCTTATTCAATAAATTCGCGTTCAAAGGGAGTCTAAATGGGCAATATAATAACTTTAAAACAAAAGGAACCTTTGCCACAGCTATCGGCGATATCACAGCAGACGGAAAAATGGATCTACGGGAAGAAATAAAATACGCTGGTAAGTTTCAGTCACCGACATTTGATCTTGGTAAAATAACAAAAGTAAAAGATCTTGGAAGTTCGGGCTTCGATCTACAGCTTGATGGAATAGGCACCGATCCCAAGCACCTAAAGCTCAATATAACTGGTAATCTAACTAATTTCAATTTTAAAAAATACACCTATCAGCAAATACGAGTCAATGGAAACATAGACAAACAATTATTTCTTGGTTCAGGAGCAATATACGACCCAAATCTCAGATTACAGTTCACAACGGACATAGATTGGTCTAGCCGTCCCGACTATCACCTGGATGCGGATATCCAACAGGCTAATTTAAAAAAACTCAATTTCTTCCAGGGAGACTCGATCAATATTATTGACACTAAATTCCACACGAGCTTAATTGGAGACAACATCAATGACATTACCGGGGAATTTAAATCTGACAGTGTAAGTTTCACTTCTTCCAAAGGTAAATTTGCGATTAAAAATATTAATTTCCTTGCAGAAGGAGATCAAGAGGCGCGTTCGCTTACACTACAATCTGCTATTGGGCATATAGATCTCAAAGGGAGAATAGATCTAAATACGATCGTTCCTTATTTTAAAGCACTCGCCATGCGCTACGCGCCGGCAATAGGGTTTGAAAAGAGCGCGTTCAATCGTCAGGATTTTGACCTTAATGTCAATATTAAATCATTCAGACCCATTGCGACATTCTTTAGAAAAGATATTTCTCTGGATAGCGGGGCAACGTTGAATGCCAAATTTGCCAGCGAGAAGCAAACTGCAAATTTTAATTTTTATGCCCCTGAATTCAAATATAACGGTATTCGTCTCACCCATCTGATTATCGACCAAAACGCCAATTTAAACAATATGGAGTTACAAACGTCCATAGATCAGATCAATTTTACCGATAGTACATATATCAAGAATGTTAATATTTCAAACACCTTGGTCAACGACAGCTTACAGTTCAACATTAAGATGTCAGAATTGGAAGCAAGCAATAGTTTAGATCTAAATGGTGTTATCCGATTTGCACATGCGAGGCCAGCCTTCATCAATTTCTATCCATCTAATATACTGATAAATAAAGAACAATGGCTTGTAAATAACGACGCACAATTGAAAATTTCAAAGGGAAAATGGTATTTCGAGAAACTCACGTTAAGTCATGCAGAGCAAAAAGTACATATAGATGGCATCCTGTCAAATGACATTTCAGATCAAATCAATTTAAAATTCCAGGACTTCAATCTCACCTCCCTAAATGGGATTACGAAGCCCCACGGGATTAATTTATCAGGCAACCTAAATGGAAAGATCGAAGTTAACTCGGTTTTTAAATCCCCATTTGTCGTCGCCAATATTACGACCTCTCCGATCCTTTACAACAATATCCCAATTGGCGCATTAGCACTCAGTGCCAATTACGATCCGGAGAACCAGCTCGTCAAACTCGACAGTAAAATAGAAGAAGGTGATAAACTAATTCAGCTCACCGGATCTTACAATCATTTAAGCGAAAGTAATAAGCTCGACCTTAAAGCTACTTTAGTAAATACAGACGTATTCATTTTTCAACCGTTTCTACGAAGCTTGGTATCGAATATTAAGGGCAAAGTAAATGCAGACTTAGCGATTGCAGGCGATATCCTAAATCCTAAAATTAGCGGAACTGGAAAGCTTGACAATGCGTCAATGATTATCAATTACCTAAAGACGCCTTATCGCCTTTCCGATGAAATTAATGTGACCAATAATAGGATATTCCTTACGGGGCTCAAAATATATGATCAGAAAAATAATGTGGCCACAATCGACGGCGTTGTTGACCTCAATAAGCTAAGTGATCCTGATATAGATGTAACTGCTGAAGCAAAAAATTTCATGGTATTGAACACAACCATAAAAGATAACAACATCTATTATGGTACCGCATATGCCTCTGGAAATTTCCAGTTCAAGGGTCTGACATCTGCAATGAATATCAATATACGTGCTAAGTCAGAAGAAAATACCGTCATCAATATACCCTTTAATAGCGCCAGTACAATCTCGGATAGCGATTTTATCTATTTCATTGAAAAAGATTCCACCAAAATCAAGAAAAATCAAAAGAAACGCGATTTTGACGGTCTAACAATGAACATGGATCTGCTGATCACACCAAATGCTGAAATCAACCTTTTTTCTAGTATGGGAGAATTATCCGGAAAGGGAAATAGTAACCTCAATATGCGGATATCTTCGCTTGGAGATTTTGAAATGTTCGGTGACTTTATCATTAACAGCGGGAAGTTCAATTTCACAGCACAGGATTACATCAACAAAATTTTTGATTTAAAGGAAGGTGGTACGGTGCGATGGGCGGGTAACCCGGCTGAGGCAAATATTAATATCAATGCAATTTACCAACAAAGAACAAGCTTAGCACCACTCTATAATGCTGCGGGAAGGGAGGAAAACCCCGAGCGTGTATTAGCGCAGGCAGATATGATTTTAAAAGGACAATTGAGTCAGCCAGACATTACATTTGACATCAATTTCCCGCAAAACCCGGGGGTAAAGGATGAGTTGCAGGGATATTTTTCTGATGCCAATAATGTTAACCAGCAAGCACTTAGTTTGATTGTCAGGCGTAGCTTCACTCCGGGCACACAAAGTGATTTTGGAAAAGAGGTGAATAACACATTACTATCTGCAGGAACCGAAATTGCTTTTAATCAAATCAATAATATTATCGCGCAATCACTCAATATCAACTTCTTTGACATCAATATCAAGTCACTGAATGATGCATCCGCTTCGCTTCGTTTGTTTAATGACAGACTGGTTCTTACTGGCGGTATTTCAGATCGTCGAAGTCAGGCCCTAACTGACTTGAATGTATTCTCAGACCGTGTCTCCACTGATGCAGAAGCAATGTTTTATTTACGCAAAGACGGTCGTCTCGTCCTTCGGGCATCAAACCGTTTAAATACAAGAAATTTTCTTCTTAGCCCAAATGATGGGGAATACATCAGCGCTTTTGGACTATTATATCGGCAAGAATTTAACTCGTTCTCCGAATTTATAAAGCGGCTGTTTCCTTTAGGAAAGAAAAATAACAGCATTGTTCCCGCACAAACAGAGATAAAGAAAAGCCAGCCAAACTAACAGCAGAGAATTAAAATATAAGTAGTGACAAATCCTGGACTGTTTACTATTAACGACAAAGTATGTGGGTGGTTGACAGAATACCGCACCCCATTAATCAAATTCAATTGAGATCCAAAACAATAAAACAAAAGCGATCTACGACACAAAAAAAGGCTTCCAAGATATTTGGAAGCCTTTTTTTGTGTTTAAAATTGCTTACGCCAATTTTTCGAATTCCTTATATTCGATATCACTGCTGTTTAATTTCACCACACCTTTTAAGTGATCAAATACTTTTAAAGCTTTAGCTTCTTCAAACAAACGGTTACCTTGCTCTCTGTCTTGCAACAATTGAATTGCGAATTGATTCAATTGCTCATCAGAAGGCTCTTCGTTGATATTGTACATTTTAATTTGTGCGTAGATACGTTCTTTCGCTAAATTGATCACTTCATCATATTTAACTTCAAGACCGTTTTCAGTAACGACACGATTTTCAATGATTGTCCATTTCAAGTTGTTCAAGAAATCAGCAAAACCTTCGTTAAGCTCTTCATCAGAAATGCTAGGGTTAGTAGCTTTCAACCATCTTTTCAAGAACTCCTCAGGAAAAGTAACGTCTACTTTTTCCATACCAAAAGTATACATATCATTACGTAATTTTTGATCAGAATTTTGCTTGAATAAGTTTTCCACTTCTTCTTTGACTTTCTCCGTAAATTGAGCTTCTTCGGTTACTTCACCTTCAGCAAATAATTTATCGAAAAACTCCTGATTAAGATCAGCTTCTTCTAAACGGTTGATGTTTTTAACAGTCAACTCAAATTTAGTTACATCCAAAGCTGTCGCTTCTTCTTCAGTAATACCTAAAATACGTGCTAAATCTTCAGTTTTGAAAGCTTTCTTAACATCGATTTTAACAGTATCGTCTTTTTTAAGTCCTACCAAAGACTTTTTGATTTTTGCATCTTCAACGATATCCGTGCGGATGGAAGTTGTTTTTTCAAGACCTTCCTCTTTATCTTGTTTTAAGGTAGCATACAATACATCACCTTCTTCTGATACTTCAGGATTAGTCATCTTTCCATAGCTACGACGTAAGTTTTTGATACGATCCGCCAACGTCTCTTGATCGGCTTTGATATCGTAAACAGCAAACTCAGTCTCAGCTGTAAAAGGCAAATCAAAAGCGGGAGCTAAACCAATCTCATATTTAAAATTGAAATTATCTTTATAATCCCAGTTATATTGCGTGTCTTCTTCTAAAGGAAGTGGCTGACCCAAAACTTCTAATTTATTTTCTGAAATATAATTCGTGATTTTATCGTTCACTAATTTATTGATCTCATCAAATAAGATAGATTTACCATAGGTACGTCTGATATGTCCTACAGGAACTTGACCTGGACGGAAACCTGGTAATTTTGCCTTTTTAGCTTGCGCTTTAATCTCTTTGTCGACTTGAGGATTATAATCTTCAGGTGCTAATGCGACGTTGATTACCGCATTGATTGCATCTACATTCTCGTGTGAAATATTCATACTCTTTTTAGCTATATCGCATTCATAAAAAAATCCTCCCGAGGTTTTAAGTTCGGGAGGACATCAAGTGCGGAAGAAGGGACTCGAACCCCCACGCCTTGCGGCGCCAGATCCTAAGTCTGGTGCGGCTACCAATTACGCCACTTCCGCATTAGGATTTCTTTTGATGCCACAAAGATAGAAACCAAACCTATATCTTGCAAGTATTTTATACTCTTTTTTTTATTTTTTTTCAATATCCTATTCCCCGCTTGTATAATTCATTATTATTCATTTACTTTGAATATCAAAGTACTTTTATGGAACAGAAAGATTTATTTAAAGAGCTTGGACA
The DNA here is from genome assembly GCF_003627955.1 of Sphingobacterium puteale. Lineage (GTDB taxonomy): Bacteria > Bacteroidota > Bacteroidia > Sphingobacteriales > Sphingobacteriaceae > Sphingobacterium > Sphingobacterium puteale. Next base: position 92,961 of record NZ_RBWS01000015.1, read on the forward strand.
AATTAGATCATTGATGGAAAAATCTTCCAAATTTGTTTCTATAAGCGGATTGTCAGGTGTACTCATTGGCTTTTACGCATTATTGGGTACCTTACTAGGTTATTATATCAGCACTAGTCATGAAACCTCGATGAATCGACTAAGGGATAATCTTACGCTATTAAACATCTTTTTAATACTTGCTATTGTCATTCTTGTGCTTTCATTACTGACCGGATGGCTCATGGCGCGTAGGAAAGCGAAGAAAAGTAGACAATCTATTTGGAACATTACAAGCAAATCTCTTTTATTTGCAGTTTCAATTCCATTGGTAACCGGGGGTGTATTAGCTTTAATTCTGCTTTCTCAGGGTTATTATCATTTGATTGCCGGAATGCTGCTTGTTTTCTATGGCTTGGCTTTAACTGCCGGCAGCATTTATACCTTCTCTGAGGTGAGATGGTTAGGTATACTGGAAATATGCTTGGGGGTACTGGCATTGTGTCTTCCCGACCACGGATTGATGTTATGGGGATTGGGATTTGGTGTGTTACATATCATCTATGGTTTTATCGTTTACAAAAAGTACGAATCGTGAAATTAGACCTTTCTTTATATGACAAAGTATTTGAAAACAGAGTCCGCTTACAGATTATGAGCGTTCTTGCAGCGAATGAAGAATACGACTTCAATTCACTCAAAGAATTATTGGATGTAACGGATGGCAATCTCGCTTCAAACCTCAAAACATTGGAGAAAGAAGAATATATTGTCGTGGAAAAAAGTTTTGTTGATCGCAAACCCAATACCAGATATAAAAGAACACCAAAAGGATTAAAAGCTTTTGAAAATCATCTCATCGCATTAGAAAATTTAATAAAACAACAATACAAATAATTTTTTTATCCATTTACTTTGAAAACCAAAGTACTTTTAAAAACGAAAACATGAAAAAAATTCGATTAAAACTCATGCTCCATCTCTACAGCTGGTCCTCCAGCGTGTATGCAGATATTTTTAAATGGAACAAAAAAGCATGGGGAATTAGCAAAGAGGAATTTTTAACCTATCCAGTCGGAAGCATCGGTCATGGTTTGGGTCTCTTTTACGCGAGTAAGGGATTTGATGTAATGGCGAAATTGGAAAATCATGATGTATTTCACATTATAACGGAAACGGGAACCGAAATACAAGATGAAATTGCCATGCAATATCTTTTATTGGGAAATGGAAAAATAAGCCTATATCTGATCGGAATGATTACTATTGGAGGAATCCTTTTTCCCGAACATTTCAAATATTACAGGAGAACTTTCCAAAAAGGTCGGTCCCTGCAAAAATTTCATCACATCGAATTCAAGACCATACTTCATTACCAACTGACTGAATTTCAAATTGCATTATATAGCAAAAATATACAAGTAGATTTAAACAAGTGAAATCATGGAAAATTATAATAGACCGAACTCTTCGTTCGATACCGCCCAAAATTCGCTATTTGATAAAATTAGCAACTCAACTGTTCTAAAATTATTTGTTATTCTATTTCTTTCCCTTCTCTTGCTCATCCCCCTGACACTCATCAGTGATCTCATTGAGGAACGCAAAACACGCGAGCAAACCGTATCGGAAGACATCGCCCTTAACTGGGCTCAAGAACAGGTTATTTCTGGTCCTGTCTTAGCAATCCCTTACAATGAACCTATTCAGAAGCCAGCTGAAAAAATTAATACTACTACGGCATCAGAATACAAACAGACAAAATGGATCTTCGTCCTCCCCCTAAGCGCAAATATCAGCACAGACATCAGCCCGCAACAATTATCACGTGGTATCTATAATTCCGTCGTATATAATAGCAGTATTTCGATAGATGGCCGTTTCAACAAAATTGATATAACAAAACTGGAAATTCCCACCGAAAAGATTGATTGGAAAGGAAGTCGGCTTGTATTTGGCATACAGGATTTTAAGGGACTGGGCAAACGCCCGCTCCTTACCTGGAATGAACAGGAATTGACTTTTGATCCTGATTTTAACAACCTCAAACTATTCAATCAAAATTTAGTCTGCCCCATTTCCATCAATCCCAATGAAAATGAAAACCATTTCAAAATCACACTGAACCTCAAAGGTTCCAAATCATTGAATTTTGTTCCGCTCGGTGATCAGACGAATATTTCCGCCAAAGGGAATTGGGTTAATCCAAGTTTTGTCGGTGCATTCCTACCAAGCAAACGAACGATTGACAAATCTAATTTCTCAGCCTCTTGGGAAATTCCCTCTTTTAGTCGTAAGTTACCCCAACAGTGGGCAGGAGATATCCTTCCGATCTATCATTTCGAAAAAAATAACGGAAGTTTAACAGATGAAGCTGAATCTACTCAAGCCGCTCCGACTACGCCATCTGACACAAACATACCTAATGGTATCTTGGTTAATTCGGATATGATCACGATAAACTTTCTGCCGGACATCAATAATTATCAAAAGACAACAAGAGTTGCTAAATACGGTATATTGATTATTCTCCTAACCTTCACTTCGCTCCTATTCACCGAAATAATCAAGAAAAAAAGAATACATATTATTCAATATGTATTAATCGGTGCCGCCATGGTACTCTTTTACACGCTACTATTAGCTTTATCAGAGCATATAGGATTTAATCTGGCCTATCTAATTGCTTCGATTGCAACGGTACTGCTCATTGGAAGTTTTATTAAAGCCATTACAAAAGACCGTAAGACGTCCCTCTTGTTCGGGACTATCTTAAGCACTTTTTATCTGTTCATCTACGTGCTTATGCAACTTCGGGACTACTCACTTATTGCCGGAACAATTGGCATTTTCATCATCTTGGCAATCCTGATGCGCGTTTCCACAAAAATCAATTGGTATCAATTTGACAATAATTATGCTGATCAATAGACAACATCTGAAAATTTACTGGGTCATTATCCGAATATTAATCAAAAAATAAACTTACCTCTCCAAATAGCCGCCTTTTCACAAATAAGGCGGCTATTTTTGTGCTTTACTTAACATTTACTGGCAAAATCTGTAACTTGCAGGGATATTTTTCAGCATTATATATATGAAAAAACTTACAATATTTACATTAGCGATTATGGCATGCAACCTCGGCAATGCGCAAGAAAGCAAAGGTGGAAAGTCCAGTTTTAAAATGGTTGCAGAAACCCCACAACCTATTACCCCCAGTAAGCTTTGGGATCTCGGACGAGTATCTGCTGAAGGACTTTCCTCAGATGGTAAAACGTTGGTGTACGGTGTATCCAATTACAACCTGGAGAGCAATACAAGTGAGAAGAATCTTTTTACAGCTTCATTGACCAATGGTGCAGCTAGCCAATTTACCGATCAAAAGGGTGGGGAAACTGTTGTCCAAATCGAAAAAAATGGTGATGTGATCTATCTATCAAAAGGACATCTGTGGAAAAAGAATCTGACCAAAGGTGAAGCATTACAACTGACATCCGGTGAGATCGCTTTGGAAAATGTTAAATTTTCTCCAGATGGAACACATATTCTTTTTAGCCAGCCCGTATTGATCAAAAAATACCATAGTACCGATAAATATCCAGAATTGCCGAAGTCTGATGCCTACATCTATGATAATTTAGATTACCGTCATTGGGATACGTTCAATGATGGTAAATTCAACCATCCTTTTATTGCCAGTTACAGCGACGGTAAAATAGGAGAACCAGTAGATCTGCTCAAAGATCAGCCCTATTATAGTCCACAGGCACCTTTCGGCGGTGCAGAAGATTTTATCTGGTCTCCTGACAGCAAAGCAGTATTATATGTTTGCAAGAAAAACTTCGGAACAGATTATGCCATAAGCACGAATACGGATATCTACCGCTATGAGATTTCTTCCGGAGCCACGACAAACATTACTGAGGGCATGAATGGTTATGACATCGCACCAACTTATTCGCCGGACGGAAAAAGTCTCACTTGGCTCAGCATGAAAACCGAGGGCTACGAATCTGATAAAAATGACATCATCTTATTTGATAAAAACAACGCTATCCGTTTAAATCTGACTTCGCATTGGGATGGCACGATCAACAGTTTTATCTGGAGCAACGACAATCGTAAGATTTACTTTACTGCTGCAACCAAAGGCACCGTACAATTATTCGAACTGGAAGTCCCTTCGAATGTCAAATCGAAAAGTCTTCCAAAGATCCAGCAAATTTCAACCGGAGATTTTGATATTACAGGTATTGTAGGGCAAACTGGGGATAAATTGATCGTCACGTTGACAAAGTTTACACGTGCGACCGAAATTTTCAGCTTCGATCTCAAAAATAAGTCTTTGACAGCCATTACTAGGGTCAATGATGACAAGTATGCAACAATTGCTGAAAATAAAATTGAGAAACGGATTACAAAATCATCTGATGGCGCAGATTTATTTTCATGGGTAATCTATCCGCCAAATTTCGATCCCACAAAAAAATATCCAACAATACTTTACTGCGAAGGTGGACCGCAATCGGCACTCACCCAGTTTTATTCATTTCGCTGGAACCTACAGTTGATCGCATCCCAAGGTTACATTGTTATCGCACCAAACCGTAGAGGTATGCCAGGCTGGGGAGTCAAATGGAACGAAGCGATCTCCCAAGACTGGGGCGGTCAGCCGATCAGAGACTATTTGGCTGCAATAGATGATATTTCCAAGGAATCATATGTTGACACAACTCGCCGTGCAGCAATTGGAGCCAGCTATGGCGGCTATTCGGTTTACCAACTGGCTGGCGTACATCAAAACCGTTTTAAAACTTTCATTGCGCACAATGGTTTATTCGACATGAGAAGTTGGTATGGCACCACAGAAGAGCTATTCTTTGCAAATCATGAATTAGGCGGAGCATATTGGGATAACAAAAATGAAAAATCCTATACAGAATTTAATCCGATCGAAAAAGCAAACAACTGGCACACGCCTATTCTAATTTTTCAAGGTGGGAAGGATTACCGTGTTCCCATTGGCCAAGGTTTGGCAGCCTTTCAACTTGCGCAGCTAAAGAAGATAAAAAGTAGATTGGTCTATCTTCCTGACGAAAACCACTGGGTGTTATCCGGACAGAATGCCCAAGTTTGGCAAAGGGAATTCTTTACCTGGCTTAAAGAGACCCTATAAAAAAAGAAATCCTGCTAGCATATAGCAGGATTTCTTTTTTTATACCGAGTATCTTGGGAAGACTATTGTTCACCTTTTTTTCCAAAAATAGAAAGCTTAATATATTTCCCTGGTTTTTCTTTAATATCCCTCATCAGATTATCCATTTCTTTAGAAGCATTATTCAAATTGTTATATAGTTCTTCATCATTGAGCAATAGACCTATTGATCCCTTACCGTTGTTAATCTTACTGGTAATATTCTGAAAATCAGACATCGTTGCATTCACCTTATTCATGGTTTGCTCAAAATCCAATCGTGCGGCCTTATCTGTTATAGTGTTAAGATTAGCCATTATCGAATTGATTTTTTCACCATTTTGCGAGAAATTGGATGTGATGGATTCCAGGTTTGCCATGATCCTATTCAATCGTCCCTTCTCATCTCCAACCAAGCCTTCCACATCTTTTGTAATCCCTTCGACATTCTTCAACGATGTTGAAATACTATGGATACTGCTTTTAAAATCGTCCTGAAATTGCTTATCTAAAACTGTATTAACCACGGAAAGTGTAGAATCCAGCTTAATTGTAATGGTCTCTATACGCTTTTGAATCGGCTCAACCTTGTCCATAATATTGGGCTGTACACCTGAATTAAGAAAATCACCATCCTTGGCCATATCCGTACTATTGCCCATTTCAAATACAATCGCCTTGCTACCCAATAAATCTGTGCTTGAAATCCGGGCGATGGTATTTTTAGGAATATGATAATGGGAATGGATCTTAAATTCTGTTTTTATTTTACCATCTGGCTGCAAAGTCATTTTGGACACCCTACCTATTTGATAACCATTCACTAAAACCGGTTTGGAAGGTGTTAATCCATCGACTGTGTTATAAGTAGTAAAAAATGTATTATCGCTACTGAAAACGTCGTTTCCTTTTAGAAAACTGTACCCAATAAATAATAGCGCAATCGCAACGGTTGCTAATATGCCGACTTTTGTTTCGTTTGATATTTTCACAAATTATTTCTTTTGTAATGCATCATTAATATAAGTTTAAAACAGTACAAAAGCAAATCTGTTTAGCGTTCTACTGAATTTTTATAAATTTTTAAAGCTGAAACCAGATTATCGACAATCTCCTGTTGTCCTTCCTCTGACAATAGATAACTCTCTTCTTCCCTATTGCTGATAAATCCAATTTCTGTCAAGACAGCTGGCATACCTGCTTCTGCAAGTACAGCTAAACCTTTTTCCCAAAATCCTCGACTATGCCTTCCTGCTTTTACATACTCACCTTCAATCATTTGTGCTAACCGGATACTTTTTTCCCGGAATCTGTTTTTCATCAATGAGAAAATAATTGCACTTTCGGGATCTTTTGGATCAAATCCCTGATAGTTTTCTTTGTAATTCGATTCCAGCAAAAGCGATGCATTTTCTCGAACGGCAGCATCCTGCTGTCCTAGACGATGAGAACCTGACACTAAGCTTTCTGTTCCATGAGCACTGGAGCCACCGGAGTTACAGTGAATCGAAATAAACAGATCCGCTTTGTTTGCATTCGCTAGGCGAATACGCTTATATAATTCCACAAATTCGTCTGTTGTCCGCGTATAGATGATTTTAATCCCTGGAATATCTTTTTGAATTTGCCTTCCGAGCTTTAGTGCTACATCCAAAGCTACATTTTTTTCTAGGGATCGACGGCCCTGTGCCCCAGTATCTTTTCCACCATGCCCAGCATCAATAACAATAGTCTTGATCTGATAGTCGGGTGGCTCGGGTTGACCGTTGTTTAATTTGAAAGAATTCAATAAAAAAAATCCCAAAGTAGCAACTATAATGCTACACCATTTTCTAATTCTTAAATCTGATTTCATTGAATAATTATTTGCTCTACTATAAACGCAACAAAATGAGTCAATATTATTTCTTTAATAGATAACGATATTTAACATATTTTCTATTTGTTTTTTGACTAATTTTGTCCTTCGAAGTTTAACATTATTTCACAAAAATAACATTTGTCTTTAATTTTGAAGTCGTTAATCAACATTTTAACACTATTTATCATTCTTGCAACGAGCAATTCAACGTTGGCTCAGAGCAATATTCCATTAAAACAGAACGGACTTCAAAGTAAGGACGCTGGCTCGGCGAACAGTAAACTGCAGGATACAACAAAAATTAAGCCTATAGATTCTACCAAATCCGTTCAAGACACCTCCAAGAAAAAAGGCAGCGGTCTGCAGGCGGAAGTCAGCATTATTGCTGTTGATTCTCAAAAATCGGAAGTAGCAAAGAATATTAGTCATTTATATCGCGGAGCAAAAGTAAAGTATCAGGATTTTGAGCTTTCGGCTGATTATATCCGTCTTGACCGCAATCAGAAAAAGATCTTTGCGTCGGGGATATATGATAAAAGTGGTAAATATGTAGGACGTCCTATTGTCATTATGGGTAATGGTGAATCACCCAAAACAGTAGATTCACTTTATTATGATTATGAGAAACAGGAAGGAAACACCTATGGTATTATGACTGAGGTCGATGGAGGCTTTATCCAAGCCAATATCGTTCGAAAAAATATCTATGATGAGATGTCAATCTATAAGGGGCTATACAGTACTTGTAACCTCCCACAGCCACATACTCATTTCGGAATACATATCTCGAAAGGGATAGTGACCAAAAATCAGATTATCTCTGGCCCTGCATACCTGGTGGTTATGGGGGTACCTATGCCCGTAGCCTTCCCCTTTGCATTTTTTCCAAAGCCGGATAAAAGAGCTTCAGGATTTCTTTTCCCCTCTTTCGGAGAGGACTATACGCGCGGATTTTCCATGCGTGACATTGGTTGGTATTTAGCCTTCAATGATTATTGGGATAGTGAGATTCGAGGCTCATTATATTCTAAAGGCTCTTGGGAAGCTTCAGTAAACACCCGATATACAGTCAATTACAAATACAACGGTGGATTTAACATACGCTACGCCAATACGAAAGTCGGTGTGGAAGGTACCGATAACTATGGTTCAAATAAAGATTTCAATGTAACCTGGAACCATACCCAACGCCAGGAAGCTAATCCTGGAACATCGTTCTCCGCAAGTGTAAACTTTGGTACGGCCTCATACTTTCAAAATACAGGTACAGGAAGTAACCAGACAACCTATCAAAACCTGGCTCAAAACAGAATGGGTTCTTCCATCAGTTACGGAAAAGTCTTTGCCGATGGTAAGGTTAACTTAACAGCCAGTTTAACACATAGTCAAGATATGGCTAATAGGACTATTCAATTAAGTTTGCCAAATATCAGCTTAAACGTTTCTTCGTTCAATCCCTTTGACAGCAAAGATCGCGTAGGCGAACAAAAATGGTATCAGCGTATTAACGTTGGTTATAGTTTCCAGGCGCAAAATACAGTCTCCACAGCAGATTCACTTCTTTTCTCGTCAGGAGGCTTCAAAAGGTTCCAAAATGGCTTCCAACACAATATTCCGGTTAGCCTCTCACTTAACGCATTTAAATATTTTCAATTCAACACAAGTGTAAATTATACCGAACGTTGGTATTTCCAAAGCACTAGACAACGTATTGATAACACGCCATCGGGTTATAGACAACGACTCGATACTTTACAGGGGTTTAATCGTGCTTATGATTATTCCGTATCTACTGGTCTTTCTACAAAAATCTATGGTATGTATCCAAAGATCGGAAAAATTCAAGCGATCAGACACGTTGTTACCCCGTCAATCAATCTGAACTACAGACCAGATTTTTCGGATCCCCGCTATGGATTTTACCAACATTATAATGACCAATACGGCAACCGCAACGTATATTCCATCTTCGCTCAGGGCATCTATGGATCTCCTTCTGCAGGAAAATCTGCTGGTATAGGCTTCTCAATTGACAACAATATTGAGGCTAAAGTAAAAAGCAAATCTGACACCACCGACGGCGGTTTCAAAAAGATTCCAATTCTCCAGGGTTTGACCTTTAGCGGAAATTACAATTTCGTAGCAGATTCATTGAAACTGTCTCCGATAACTTTTTCAGGCAGGACGGCCTTTTTCGACCAGAAGATGAACGTAAATTTTAACGGGACCTTTGATCCTTATTCTATAGACAATAATGGCGTCCGAATCAACAGATATGCGATCAAAGATGGAAGTTTGGCCCGCCTGACGAACTTCGGCCTATCCTTTGACTATAGCCTAAATCCAAAAGCAGCCAAATCACGTAATAACAATATTGATTCGCTGCGGAAAGAAATGTCCGGTGCCGGGATGACCCCGGAGCAGGCGCAGGCTTTAGCCCGGATCAGTTCCGATCCGAATGCCTTTGTGGACTTTAATATACCCTGGAATCTAGCGGCTTCATTCAGCTTTAACATGTCTAAGTTCTTCAACTCAAGCACACGTCGAATGGACAACCAGATTACAAGTACGTTGAATTTACATGGCGATTTCAGTGTTACCCCTAAATGGAAAGTTACCTTTCAATCCGGCTACGATTTCAAACAAAAAGAAGTCGTCATGACTTCTTTTAATATCTACCGAGATTTACACTGTTGGGATATGTCCTTTGGTTGGATGCCATTCGGACGATATCGGAGTTATAATGTCACTATCCGGGCGAAGGCATCCATCTTGCAAGACCTCAAACTGACAAAAAGAGCAAGTTCTGGAGGCGGTTATTTTTAAAATAACCGCTTTTTTTTATTCCACTTACCTAAGTTCCTATACAAGATTCACTTCCATTGTACTCGAATGCATTCATTTTAAACCCCTTCTTATCAAAACAATTTTAGCCTATCGTTGATCCGTAATTTTACGTAAGTTTATACTATGAAAGCAGAAATTATCACTATTGGAGACGAGATTCTTATAGGACAGATTATCGATACCAATTCCAGCTGGATTGCACAACAATTAAGAAAATTCGAAATTGATATTGTCCAGATGACATCCATTCCCGATACAGAGGAAGCTATTTTCAATACATTAAAAAGTGCTTCCGCAAGAGCCGATTTGATTTTAATTACAGGCGGACTCGGTCCAACAAAAGACGATGTTACTAAAAATACCGCTGCCAAATATTTTGGTACAACCTTAATTCGGGACGAAAAAGTACTCCAGCATGTCACCAGTTTCTTTGAAGCCCGTAATCTGGAAATGCTAGAGATTAACAAACAGCAAGCTGACGTATTGGCTAACTGTGAAATACTGTTCAACGATTATGGCACAGCTCCCGGCATGTTGGTTTCAAAAGAACAAAAGAATTATATCTTTATGCCCGGCGTCCCATTCGAAATGAAACATTTGATGGAAAAACGTGTCTTTCCATTGATCGCACAGCAAAGTAAAGATATATTTATCCATCATGAGACAATACTCGTTGGCGGTATCGGAGAATCCTATCTTGCAGAAGAAATAAAGGATATTGAAGACGAACTTCCCTCAACCATTAAATTAGCATATTTGCCCACATTGGCCTTTATCCGCTTACGGCTTTCTGGAAAAAGTAAAAACAGCGCAGATATTCTTCAAGAGGTCAAACTCTTTAAGAGTAAACTTCTGCATCGCTTAAAAAATTATGTCATTGCGGATTACGACACCAGCATTGAAGCATTTTTAATCAAGGAGTTTACGCATCAGGGGCTTACATTGACTACCGCTGAAAGCTGTACAGGGGGTAGTTTGGCTGCGTCATTAACAGCCAATCCGGGTAGCAGCGAGATCTTCGTCGGTGGTACTATCCCCTATTCCAATCGGCTAAAACAACAGTTATTGGCAGTCAAAGAAACGACTTTAGATCAATTCGGGGCAGTCAGTGAACAAACTGCCATCGAAATGGCAGCTGGAGCAAAAGCAACATTTAGTACCGATTATGCCATTGCCACCACTGGGATAGCAGGTCCGGGGGGAGGATCCGCGGACAAACCCGTGGGAACTGTCTGGATTGCAGTAGCCGGAAAAAAAGAAATTATCACAAAAAAGTTTCAATTCAACAATGACAGACTCGTCAATATCGAGCGCACACGCATGAATGCTCTTCTTCTACTTTGGAAACTGCTTATAAAAGAAGAAGAATAAGAACCGGATGAACATAAAATAATATTTCAATAAAATCGTTTTTTAAGGAATAATATTTTAAATTGTTGAAAGTAAACCACAATTTAATTAACTTCGTTTTTCTATAACGAGATTGCTAAAAATATGGCTTTATATAAACTCTTACTTCCAAAAATGGGAGAAAGTGTATCGGAAGCAACAATTACCAAATGGTTAAAACAACCAGGTGACCTGATTGAAGAAGATGACACTTTATTGGAAATCGCAACAGATAAAGTTGATTCGGAAGTACCTTCTCCTGTTAAAGGTATTTTGAAAGAACAACTTTATACCAAGGACCAAATCGTCCAGGTTGGGGATGTCGTTGCAATTATAGAAGTAGAAGGAGACAACGAAACAAGTGAACCAGCCGTTCAAGCGGAGGAAAGCCCAAGGGATCAAGCTACAGGCTCAGGCGAAGCTTCAGATCTGGAAATACCGGGTCTAGATCAATTAGAGAGTCCTAAAGAAGAAGTTACTCCGGTTCATTACGAGCACACGACTCGTTTTTATTCACCGTTGGTAAAAAACATAGCCCGTCACGAGGGACTATCTCTCGGAGAGCTTGATCGCATCCAAGGTACCGGAGTTGAAGGCCGGGTAACAAAAGAGGACATTCTTTCTTATGTTTCCAATCGAGGGTCTCGCCAAAATATAGATCATTCAAAACCGGAGATCGCTCCTGTTATCGAGAACGAACCTGTACAAGCTGTTCCGACGGCAACTGTCCATACTGTGGCAAATGGCCATGACGAAATTATTGAAATGGACCGTATGCGACGCTTGATTTCTGACCACATGGTCAAGAGCGTTCAAGTATCCCCACATGTCTGTTCATTTGTGGAAGCGGATGTCACTAACCTCGTGCTCTGGCGCAATAAAGTAAAAGATGCCTATAAAAAACGTGAGGGAGAGAATATAACATTCACACCACTGTTTATAGAAGCAATTACCAAGGCGCTAAAAGACTTTCCTTTGGTTAATATATCAATAGACGGTTATAATATTATCAAAAAGAAAAATATCAATATAGGTATGGCGGCAGCGTTGCCCAATGGCAATCTCATTGTCCCCGTAATAAAAAATGCCGATCAACTGAGTCTGGTAGGGCTGAGCAAATCGGTTAATGACCTTGCACAACGCTCACGCGCCAATAAACTAAAACCTGATGATACCCAAGACGGAACATTTACATTTACCAACATAGGTGCCTTTGGCAATATTATGGGAACACCGATTATCAATCAACCTCAAGCTGCAATATTGGCAGTCGGCACCATAACAAAAAAACCCGCTGTGATTGAAACGGAATACGGCGATATGATCGGAATCCGACATATGATGTATCTTTCCCTGTCTTACGATCATCGTGCAATAGATGGTGCCTTAGGCGGCATGTTCTTAAAACGGGTTGCGGACTATCTCGAAAACTGGGATAGCAACAGAGAAATCTAATGGCAACAACATCGTCAAAAAAATGGCTGTCAAAAAGTGATATAAATATTTTTGAACAGCCATTTTTTTATTTTAAAATATTTCTACACGAGGGTACCTCAAATAGTTTATTTCCGACACATCACACACATTTATAGATATTTATACGTTTTTATAGCTTACTATTTTCAAATTGGAATTTCTTTTTCTTTATCACCAATTGGAAGCGTAAATAAAGTAAAAGAGACGAAGTCAATAAGCCTAAAGTAAGACCATACCAAATGCCTTTAATACCCCAGTCAAAGAGTATCCCCATTACATAACCACTCGGCAACCCGATAATCCAATAGGCGATAAAAGTGATGATGGTTGGAATATTAACATCTCCCATACCTCTTAAAACCCCCAGCCCAACGACTTGTGTACCATCAAATAGCTGAAAAAGACCTGCAATGATCAGTAATTGAGCTGCGATAACAACCACTGCTTTATCCGAGGTAAAAATGTATGGCAAATAATTATTAAAAATTGCAAATAAGGAAGCAGTAATCAGCATAAAAAGTAAAACCAGCTGATAAGATGTGATGGCAAAGCGCTCCAAGCGGAACAGATTTCTATTTCCATAGCTATTTCCCACTTTAATTGTTGCTGCAGCAGCGATACCACTTGCCATCATATATGTCATCGCGGCGAGCTGAATAGCGACCTGATGAGAAGCCTGTGCGGTAGCACTAATTGTTCCCGCCAGTAATGATGCTCCTGCAAACGCACCGATTTCGAAAACATATTGCATCGCGACCGGAGCTCCGATCCGCAATATTTTCCCAAATCTTACCCGATCTATGACTGTAATTTTAAAATGTTGTATATAACCATTGAACTTCTTCGAACGCAAGACATAAGTCATCATCACTGACATCATCAAAATACGGTCAATCAACGTACTATATCCAACACCTTTCACTCCCATGGGCGTAATTCCGAACATGCCCTTGACGAAGATGATAGCCAAGATAATATTGAGAACATTTCCCCATATGGTTACGTTCATGGCTTGTTTAGTAAATCCCAAACCTTCGGCAAATTGTTTAAATGTACTGAATACCATTAAAGGTAACATGGAAAGACTTAGAATAAGTAAATAAGGTTTCGCCTCTTTGACAACAGCCGGATCCTGATTCAGATGATCAATTGCAAGCATAGAGCCAAAATAAACTAAACAGAACAATAATATTCCTGTAATGATATTCAACCAGAAACTATTTGATAACAATACTGCACACTCCTTCTTGTTATCACGGCCATTTTCCTGAGCAATCAATGGTGTGATACCATAAGCAATTCCTAATCCAATGACCATAACGATCATAAAAACAGCATTCACCAAGGACACAGCAGCCAATGGAATCGTTCCAGCAAAATGTCCGACAATAACGCTATCGGCGGTATGTACCAAGGTATGTCCCAGCTGCGAAATGACAACCGGTCCGGCCAATACAATTGTACTTTTATAATACGGCTTGAATGTTTTAAATTTTCCCAACATAATCAATTCCTCAAAAAATAGGCACAAAAATACGAAGTTATTTCCGATCTATCGTCATATTAAAAATTATTTAGCAAAAATATAACAAAATTTACCCGACAAGTATCAACCCATTGTTAAGTAATTTTTATGTTTCAAATACCTTAAAATTATCTTAAATTTACCCGTTGGTCTAAGAACTATAGAAATATAAATGTAACTTAGCATCTAGTTAGTAATCAAAAGAAGAGGAAAAGAGTATGTACAATCCAGTAATAACATTCCTAAACATCGGAACACAGGAAATGATTTTAATCGTGTTTGCGATCTTGTTACTTTTTGGTGGCAAGAAGCTTCCTGAATTGGCCAGAGGTTTAGGAAGAGGGATACGAGAGTTCAAAGATGCATCTGAAGGCATCAAACGAGAGATTTCAGATCAGATCAATAATTTCGAAAAAGACATAGACACGAAGACAGAGGTCAAAGAGGAGACCGTTCCAAATGAAGTAAAAGTTGCGGAAGAGCAAGCGAAAGCTGAACAAGAAAACCAAGCTGTGGAAACAGCTGAAAATACGGAATCTGAACCAGCAAAGAAAAAATATGAATTTTCAACTCCCGCAGGGGTGGTGGAGCACAATCCACATAAGCAATTGGATTACGGAGAAGAACCTTCTCATATCACTTACGGATATAATGACCACTTTGCTGAGGGCAAAAATAACGAAGGCGAGCAAAAGAAACCTTCAGAACAGGATAACACCAACAAACCTGCTTAACCTTATTACATTAATTTACAATTAGATATTTAATAGAGCTGTTGAATCGTTATTCAACAGCTTTCCTTTTTAAAGTATACCAATAATGAGCTTATTATCACACGAAATTACAATTGCTAACGAGCTATCCATAAGCGAAAAACAAGTTCGCACGACAATCGAACTATTAGACGAGGGCGCCACTGTTCCATTTATTTCCCGTTATCGTAAAGAGATGACCGGCAGCCTGGATGAAGTTCAAATCACCAATATCAGAGATCGCAATCAACAGTTAAAGGAACTGGACAAACGCAAAGAAGCTGTATTAAAATCCATCAATGATCAAGGAAAATTGACAGCAGAACTTGAACAACAAGTCATGACCGCCGAGACTATGGCAAATCTGGAAGATATTTACCTACCTTATAAGCCAAAGCGCAAAACAAGAGCCAGTGTTGCCCGCGAAAAAGGATTACAGCCTTTGGCAGATCTCCTTTTGGCCCAAGACCAGGTTGATTTTCTGGCACTTGCAAGTTCGTTGGTTGACGAGGAAAAAGGGGTTAAAAATACTGAAGAGGCTTTAGCTGGGGCACGTGATATCATTGCTGAAATTATTGCTGAAGATGCCACCGTGCGGTCTAAATCAAGAGCGATATTCCTGGAAAAAGGAGAATTTGTATCAAGAGTAGTTCCCGGAAAAGAGGAAGCAGCGATTAAATATAAAGATTATTACGAATGGTCAGAGTCATTAAAAGATGCTCCCTCCCATCGTGTTCTGGCGATGCGCCGTGGTGAAAAAGAAGAATTGCTTTATCTGGATATCGACATCAATGAAGAAGATATTCTCCCAACCATTGAATCTATATATATCAAAGCTTCCAACGAGGCGGCTTCACAAGTAAAATTAGCATTGACAGACAGCTATAAGCGATTATTGAAACCGTCTATGGAAACAGAAATTCGTGTGTTGACCCGTCAAAAAGCAGATGAAGAAGCGATCAAAGTTTTTGCGGACAATGTTCGCCAATTGCTTTTAGCAGCACCATTGGGACAGAAAAGACTACTTGCAATAGATCCCGGATTCCGAACAGGATGTAAAACCGTTGTATTGGATGAACAAGGTCAGCTCAAAGAAAACACGGCAATTTTTCCACACAATGGAGCAAATGGACTTGCAGAAGCACAGAAAACAATCAACTATTTAGTATCGAAACATGATATTCAGGCCATTGCGATCGGTAATGGAACCGCGGGACGTGAGACTGAAGATTTTATAAAAAAGCTGGGGCTCAACAACGTTACTATTGTGATGGTCAATGAAAGTGGAGCCTCTATCTATTCAGCCTCAGAAACAGCCCGGGAAGAATTTCCTGATCACGATATTACTGTACGTGGTGCCGTATCAATCGGAAGGAGATTAATGGATCCACTGGCTGAACTTGTCAAAATTGACCCTAAGTCAATTGGCGTAGGACAGTATCAACATGATGTAGACCAAAATAAGCTGCAGACGTCTTTGGACGATACTGTCATCAGCTGTGTAAACGCTGTAGGTGTGGAATTGAACACGGCATCCAAACAAATTCTTTCGTACGTCTCTGGGCTAGGACCATCCTTGGCACAACAGATTATTAAATATAGAAATGAAAATGGTCCGTTTACTTCACGTCGTGAATTAAAAAAAGTTCCGCGTCTCGGAGATAAAGCTTTTGAACAAGCAGCAGGCTTTCTTCGGATCAGACATGCGGACAATCCGCTGGATTCCTCGGCCGTACACCCCGAACGTTATGCCTTGGTTGAACAGATGGCCAAAGATTTAGGTAAAAAAGTAGAAGATTTACTCAAAGATGCTGAATTAAGAAAATCCATTCCATTGAAAAACTATATTTCTGAGGAAGTTGGGCTACCAACATTAAATGATATTCTGAATGAGCTTGCCAAACCGGGGCTTGACCCGAGGGAAAAGTTTGAAGCTTTTTCATTTACCGAAGGCGTCAATAGCATTGGCGACCTACGCATTGGGATGAAACTTCCTGGTATCGTTACCAACATTACAAACTTTGGTGCTTTTGTTGATATCGGTGTACATCAAGATGGCTTGGTACACCTGAGCCAATTATCCAACCGATATATATCCGACCCACATGAGGTAGTCAAAGTGCAGCAGCATGTGACAGTAACGGTGACCGAAGTGGATGAGAAACGCAACCGTATTGCCCTATCGATGAAAACAGATGAAAAACCTGTTCTCCCCAAGAATAAACGAAATGAGAGCAAACGGCAAGCGGAACCAGAAACAGACATGGCGAGTAAACTGGCCGCGTTGGCAAGTAAGTTCAAATAAATCCTACGATTAAATAAAGGCTGATTCTTTGCTAAAGAATCAGCCTTTATTATTGCTTCTCAATCTTCAATAGACAGTTCAATACTTTTATTTTGTATCTTTAGAAGACAACAAGCCTTAATATGATATGAGACACGGTGTTATACTCTTGTGCCTTTCACTGGTAATGCTGCATTTTCAAGCGAAGGCCCAATTGGGCGAGGGAGCGTATATTTCCCAAACCGGCACAAGCAAAAACTTAATTTTGATCAAAGATCATTATCTCTCCTTCATCGACTATGATGACAGCAAAAAGCAATTTGGTTATACCTGGGGTGGCCCCATACAACAACAAGGTAATAATACCAGCATTATGATCGAATATGACACAAAAGATTCGACCCATATTGGGAAGACAGCCAATCTTTACTTTAAAATACAAAATGACGCTATCCAAATAAAGACACCGGACTCCGAGCGAATTTTCAAAAGGCAGAAAGCCATCGCACAAGATTTAGATGCTTTATGGAGAATTACGGGCAGGCAGCAAGAAGCCAAGATGCATGAGATTCCAAAAGCGGACCGCAAGACAATAAAGATATTGGTAGACGGTTATTTCCAATGGATTGCCATTAACCCAGCCCAAAAAGGATTTTATGGAACAGGGGGTGGATACTATAGTTTCAAAAACAATCTTTACACAGAAAAAATACTTTTCTTTTCAAGGGATAATACAAGAGTAGGACAAGAGCTCCACTTTAACGGAAAACTGGAAAATAACGAATGGCACCACAGTGGAAAAAGTTCCAAGGGAGATGATATTTATGAAATCTGGAGCAAAGAATTAGCAAATTAACAAGATGACAATAGAAGAATTTCAATCATTAGACAGTCCTATTCATCATTGGTCTGCGGTACAAAAATCGTTGTGGTATGACAAAAAAGGGGATTGGAAAACAGCACATGATCTCATTGATCAGCTAGATGGATTAGATGCCGCCCATGTACATGCCTATCTACACCGCAAAGAAGGAGACCCTTGGAATGCCCGTTATTGGTACAACCGAGCCAAACAAACGGTCTATACAGGTAGTTTAGAGGCTGAATGGGCTGAATTATTCAAACTATATTTCCAATAGCGCGAATCATCATTATTCTAACCCCAAAAAGATGCCCCTTAGTCGGCCTGTGCGGGTATCCTCAGCTCCTCTAGTTTATTTCTCCTAAATTTTATTTACAAGCTGTTCACAAGCAAAACAATATATTTAGTGATTGTAAAAAATAATAAATATAGCCCATAAATACAACAACACAAATCCACAATGCATTTGAGTAACAAAAATAACACAAAGGAAAAATAATAAAAGACCAATAGCGAAATGGCATGAATATTGACCATAATTTTCTATACTTTAAAAAGTATACTTTTCATAAATTTAGGTTAATAATTGGTTAGGTTAAACACCTGAAGCTCCCCGCTTCAGGTGTTTTTTTCTACAACAACTAATGTCGATAATTAAATCCAAGTACCCCTTATCTGTCTTATTTTAAAATCAATAATTTATTCCTGAAAAAGATCCCAATGAACGACATAATGTATATAAAGATCCGGTGTATAAAAGTGTTGTCATCAGGATGAAAAAGAAACTTGCCAGCCAAATGCGCGAATTTGATGACAAGGAAGCCGAAGCGATTTATAAGGTAAATATCGATCGGTAACTAAAAAGAGGGAATCCGCCGCTGGAAATTTATGAATGAACAGAGCGATAAATGAAATTAGGAATAAAAACGCCTACACCGGAAATCTTGGCCGCCGGTTGCCCCAACCTTATACCGGCTTTTGTCCAGACTGCTTATGAGCAAATTCCACCATTCATCCGGCTATGACCGAGAGATCACCTATCGATGACCTACCCAGATAGGTTAGCGGTAGGTGCCAGTCTGAGATACTGGCGACCACAACCCATAGTCGGGGCGAACAAAGGCAATGATTGCTGCGAAGCGAAGGCTTACAACCAAACACTTCACTGCGCCTGCATTATCCGCCGTCGAGGAAGAGTCTGAGCTAGAAAGAAAAATCAATTTCGGAGAACAATAAAGCTGCACCTAACATCGGTTCGGCGAAATGCAGAATAAAAAGAAAAACTCAAATTTCGGATTTCTGTTCCAAAAATGCTGTTGATATTAGCTTTGTTTATTAATTCAGCCACTTTTTCAAAATCTTAAGCATCGGGCTTTTACCGATGAACGCATCAGTATACATTGGGCGCAACGGGCTTTCATCTTACTGAGAGTTCTATTCAAGCATTCTGACCTTTTTATTACAAAAAACACAAAAATAAAGTATAGTTATCAGGTGGATTTTATATATTTGCATTAACATTTTTTAACACATGAAACTAAACTATCTACTAATGCCTGAAAAACGAATGCCACAAGGAGATATTTTTCCAGGTAATTATTAAATGTCTCCGATAACCCTTTCAAACAGAAAATAATAACTCATTATTAATATTTTAATATGGCAAAAAACAACATAGATTTTGTCGTACTGGCAGCGCTTTGCTTAAGCACGGGCACGCTATACGCTCAATCTACCATAAAAGGTAAAGTAGTCGATAACAACAGCAGCCCTATTCAAGGTGCAACGATTACAGAAATAATAAGTAAAAAACAGGTGCAAACGGATGCAAACGGCCTATTCGAATTACCGTCAAATAGTAATTCCATCAGCATCCAGGTTCAATATATTGGTTTTGATTCCAAAACTGTCCAAACCAATCCAAATGGGCTTACCACTATTCAACTGTTACCAGCGAGTTCCCAACTGGATGAAGTCGTCGTGACAGCATTAAATATCTCAAAAGAAAAAAAGACATTGGGATATGCGATCCAAGAATTGAAAGGTAAGGATCTTTCAGAAGCGAAAGAAAGCAATCTTGTGAATTCACTCGCCGGAAAAGTGGCCGGGGTTCAAATAACAAATAGCCAAGGCAATATGGGCTCCTCCAGAATTATCATTCGCGGGGAAACTTCCATCGCGGGTAACAATCAACCTTTGTTTGTTATTGATGGAACGCCGGTAGACAACTCGCAGCTGGGGACAAGCGGCAATAGGGATTATGCAAATGCGATATCAGATATCAATAGTGAAGATATAGAATCCATGAGTGTATTAAAAGGTCCTAATGCTGCTGCACTATATGGGTCAAGAGCGGCGGCCGGGGTAATTTTAATTACGACAAAATCTGGAAAGAAGCGCAAAGGGCTGGGAATTAATGTAAACTCAAACAATACCATTGAACGTCTTGCTGTGCTGCCAGATTACCAAAATGTTTTTGGTCAGGGGGCAGACGGTAAATTCAGCTATGTCGATGGAAAAGGTGGCGGACTCAATGATGGCGTGGATGAAAGCTGGGGACCGAAAATGGATGGACGTTTGATACCTCAATTTTATTCGAAAGGAGAAGCAGTACCTTTCTTACCGCACCCCAATAACGTACGGAGTTTCTTCGGTACTGGCAGAACTTTAAACAATGGAATTTCCATTGCAGATGCTACAGATAAAATTGATTACCGCTTTTCATACAATAACAGTAATCAAACTGGTATCATTCCGAATTCTTCAATCGAAAAGAATAACTTTAACATTAACACGCGATACAAAATCACGGAAGATCTGACTTTGACTGCTAATGCGAATTACGTACGCACAAATTCGGGCAATTTGCCTGGTGTTGGGGGGTTCCGTTCCAATGGTTATATGCTTCAATTTACCTGGTTCGGACGCCAAGTTGACGTTGCGCGATTGAAAAACTACCGTGATGAGAATGGGAACCTTGTAAACTGGAATAACAGCTACTATAGCAACCCCTATTTTATTGCAGAAGAAAATACGGTACAGCAACAACGCGACCGTATATTTGGAAACGTAGGTTTAAACTATAAAATCAACAAGTTTCTGACAGCGAACTTCCGTTCCGGCAACGATTATTATACAGATCGACGAAAAATACGGATTGCCTATGGTACCAATGGTACACCTTATGGTTCCTATGAGGAAGATGCTTATACTGTAAATGAAAATAACACAGAGTTTACTTTAAATTACAATAGACCGCTTTCCGATGATTTTACTTTGGACATCTTAGGTGGTGGAAATATACGTAGCCAATCGCGACAACGCAACAACCAAAAAGCACCACGTCTGGCAGTGCCAGATGTATACACCTTAGCGAACTCAAGAGATGCCCTGATTTCAACAAGTGAGTATAGCCCATTAAAAGCATACAGTGTCTTCTCCTCAGCTCAGTTGGGCTATAAGAATTACGCTTTTTTGAACCTAACAGCCCGTAACGATTGGTCATCTACTTTACCAGTAGACAATCTTTCCTATTTCTATCCATCGGCAAATGCAAGTGTGGTACTGACAGACGCTTTCCCCATTCAAGGCGATATATTGTCATTCTGGAAATTACGCGGCGGATGGTCTAAAGTTGGTAAGGATACAGATCCTTTTAATTTAATTGATTCTTATCCTTTCAGTACCCCCTTTAATAATAACCCGATACTCTCAGTCAATGATATTAAGAAAAATCCTGACCTGAAACCCGAAACGACAACCTCTACCGAATTAGGGACTGAATTAGCCTTTTTCAAGAATCGGGTACGGTTAGACCTGAGTTTATATAATATCAATAGTATCAACCAAATCTTGGCCGTGGATGTGAGCCCCTCAACAGGTTATAAAAAGCAACTTGTCAATGCCGGAAAAATCAACAACAAAGGCCTTGAAATCCAGCTAGGGGTTACACCCGTGAAAAAGGAGAATTTCCAATGGGATATCAACGTCAACTTTGCAACCAATAAAAGTAAGGTCGTGGAACTTGACGAAAAGGGGTTATTACAAAGTTACATTATCGGCTCTTCGGGTACCGTCCAAGTCCTGGCAGCTGTGGGCAAACCCTATGGAACACTTTATGGAACAGGATTCTTACACGATTCTCAAGGTCGTCTCGTTCTAAGCGACGGAACACCCACCGCTGATCCTGTCAATCACTATTTCGGCAAATTTACCCCAGACTGGCTGGGCGGCATCACGAATCAATTCCGCTATAAAAACTTCGATCTAAGCTTTCTGGTCGATATCAAACATGGCGGTAAATTGTATTCGGGAACCAATGCAACAGGAAGGGGTACAGGAGTACTTGCATCTACGCTCCCTGGAAGAGATGCCGAACATGGCGGTTTAAATTATACCACGGTAGACAAATTAACAAATGAGACGATAGCGCATGATGATGGTATTCTTGTCGATGGCGTAAATGCAGATGGGTCAAAAAATACAACGGTCATCTCGGCACAACAATATTATAAAGCGCTATATCGGGTCAATGAACCAAATGTTTTCGACGCTTCCTATATAAAACTTCGTGAGGTGAAACTAGGTTACCAACTTCCGGGTCATTGGGTTTCTAAAATTGGTTTCCAAGGTGCTTCTTTCGCTCTGGTCGCTAGAAATCTATGGATTATCCATAAAAACACACCGAATATTGATCCAGAAACAGCTTTTAATACAGGTAATGCGCAAGGATTGGAAAGTTTGCAGTTACCAACTACCAGAAGCTTTGGTTTCAATTTAAATTTTAAGTTTTAAGTAATCGATATCATCTACGCTTAAGTCAGCGTAAATGATGCGGCAATAAGCAATTGATGAACAAATAATTATTTAAGAATGAAAATAAATATCACACATATATCCAGCCTCTTTCTTTTATTAGGTTTAACGGCCTCATGTAAAGATGAATTGGCCAAAATAAATAAAAATCAGAATGAAGCGGAAACACCACAGCCAGCTTATCTCCTAACGAGCACAATTAAAACAACGACAGACAGTTATTGGGGAGTAAGTAATAATCTCGCTTCGAGTCTACTGTTTGTACAGCACTGGGCGAGGGTTCAATATACTGATCCTGACCGTTATATTTTCACAAACAATGACTTTAACGAAGGATGGTCCACTTGGTATTCAAAGAGTATCAGCCAATTGAAGTTGATTCAAAAGCTGGTTGCAAACCCTGAAAACAACAACTACAAAGGTGTATCTCTTGTATTACAATCGTGGATCTTTTCATTACTAACGGATGCCTATGGCGATATTCCCTATACGGAAACGGGAGATATCAACAACTTTCTGACCCCTCGTTACGAAACACAGGAGTCCGTATATAGAGGTATTTTGAATGATCTCAAAAATGCACAAAGTTTATTGAAAGCTGATGGTGAAGCTATTCAAGGGGATATTATTTATGGTGGAAATATCATAAACTGGAAACAGTTTGCAAATTCCCTAAGATTGCGATTTGCACTGCGCATAGCGGATCGCCTGCCGGATCTCGCCAAAACGACATTGCAAGAAGTGGCTGCAGAAGGAAGTGGATACATTAAGTCGAACGATGAGATCGCTCAATTGATATATCAAGATGCCCCTAATCGGAATCCTGTAAGCAGTTCTTTTGAAGCAAGGGAAGACTACAGGGTGAGTAAAACAATGGTTGATAAACTTGTTACTCTCAGGGATCCGCGCTTAGAGATTTACGCCGATACTACATTAAAAAAAACCTCAGAAAAATATATCGGACTTCCGAATGGATTAACATCTAGTGAAGCAAGTAGCATT
Source organism: Sphingobacterium puteale (assembly GCF_003627955.1). GTDB lineage: Bacteria > Bacteroidota > Bacteroidia > Sphingobacteriales > Sphingobacteriaceae > Sphingobacterium > Sphingobacterium puteale. Next base: position 116,950 of record NZ_RBWS01000015.1, read on the forward strand.
GGCTTTGACCTCACATCAAGACCCGGTATCTATTTCCGTCAGCCTAAAGCCCCAGCGGTGATCTTAAGTTATTCAGAAGTACTCTTTGGGCTCTCCGAAGCAGTAAGTAGAGGCTTTATTACAGGTGACGCAGCAGATCTTTATCAAAAAGCCATCCGTGCTTCTTTGGAGCAATATAAAATCAGTAATACTTTGATCGATGCCTATCTCCGTCAACCGTCAGTACGTTTCGATCCCAATAACTATAAAAAGTCAATCGGTGAACAAAAATGGATTGCTTTATATGGACAAGGTTTGGAAGCTTTTGCCGAATGGCGTAGATTGGATTATCCACAGCTTACTCCAGCCAAAGCGGGTGCTTTAGGCGGAAAGATCCCGACACGTTTCTTATATCCTGGAACGGAGCAATCTTTAAATGGAGCGAATTATCAGGAAGCCATTAAACATCAGGGCAGCAACAGCTTACTGACCAAGCTATGGTTTGATAAGGAATAAATTCAGCTAATTGGAAATAAAAAAGTGGAGGAATAATTTCTCCACTTTTTTATTAATAGAATGCTTAACTTCGTATTGAGTAAAAAAAGTAAATGCCATGGATGATCAAATATTAGATAAAATCGACCAACTGAGTGAAGAGGGTAATGCCTATTGTGATGAAGAGAACTTTCGCGAAGCAATTAGGGTATGGACTGAAGCGCTCAATTTAATCCCTAGCCCACAAAATGTCCACGCTGAAAGTCTTTGGCTGGAAGCCTCCATCGGGGATGCTTATTTCTTGGAGGATGATTTCGAAAATGCACTTACCCACTTTGAAAACGCCAAAGGCAATATCATCGAAAATGCCTATGAAAATCCTTTTATCATGCTACGGTTAGGACAGTGTTACCTGGAAACAGCGAATACCGAATCTGCACAAGAATACCTTCTTCGCGCCTATATGATGGAAGGAAAGGAAATTTTTGAAGAAGAATCTCCGGACTATTTTAACTTTTTGGCTGACAATGTGGAGTTAGATTAATCAATTGCATCTGCCATCTCAAAAGTAAATCAGATTCAAGAATAGGTGCTCCCTCGACAAATATGGTCCAATATTTTTGCTGTGGTTCATCCTTTCTCGTCAGCTTGTCATAGTATAGAAGCTGACGAAATCATCCCCTCTTTCATATTCACAGCGGCCAAGAAAGGATCTCTAAATTGAATTCCGATTTATCGTCGGAGATTGTGTGAATGAAATAACCAGTATAAATAGAATAATAAGCGAAAAAATAGCAGTTTTTTTAGATGAAGAAAAATTAAATATTCTATATTTGCATCAATTTATATTTGATCTAAATAAACTACCATGAAGAATAGAACACGATATATGATGTTCGCAGCAGGGAGCCTTGTCCTTCTCGGGACTCAGTTACATGCACAAGAGTTATCTCTCCTCGTTAAAAATACAGAAAATCAACCAGTGGCTCAAGCTAATATCAAACTCAATGGAAAAAACATTGGTTACTCAAATCAGCAGGGGCAATTTTACCTTTCTAAAGTACCGACAAATTCCCCGCTAAAATTTCGTGTTTCCTATACCGGTTTCTCGCCCCTTGAAAAGATGGTGCGCTTAGATACGGTCAGTGGTCCTATCCTATTTCAGTTAAATGCAACACAGACTTTAGACGAGATTATCGTTACCGCTGGTCGTAAAGCCGAAAGTATCTCTACAGTTCCCTCCTCAGTATCCATTTTAACAACAAAAGAGATCGAGGCACAGAGCCAGATCAGCACCAATCTTTCCACAATACTTGGCAATACAATTCCAGGGCTAGGAACAGCGACCAATAAAGCAACCAATTCGGGTCAGACCTTACGTGGACGGTCAGTACTGGTTTTAATAGACGGCATTCCCCAATCCACACCATTAATGAACGGCCAACGTGATCTACGCACCATTGATCCTAGCGTTATTGAGCGTGTGGAAGTTATAAAAGGAGCAACCTCCATCTATGGCAATGGTTCAGCTGGTGGGATCATCAATTATATCACGCGCAATCTGGCAAAAGATTCAGCTCCTATCCAAGGAATTACTACTCTAAGGACAACCTTCAATCCCATAAACAGTGCCGGAACGTTGGGTTATCGTGTCGCTCAAACATTCTATGGGCGAAAAAACAGATGGGATTACACCGTTAGCGGATCAGCGGATTACGTAGGTCTTCAACGCGATGGCGATGGAACAGCGCTCGGTCAAACCGACGGTCTTTCCAATACCTATCAATACAACGCATTCCTCAAACTCGGCTACACCATCGATAGCAGTTCCAATCTGTCCGCAGTATATAATTTTTATCGAAGCAACCAGCACAACAGATACATCAGCCAAACAGGTGTCTATGGACAGTCCCCTACCATCGGAGTAAAAGGAGATGACCCTGGCAAACCTGCCGGTACGCCATACAATCACAATGCAATGCTGACGTATACCAAAAATAATCTTTTTGCCTCCACCTCTCTCGTTGCATCGGCCTATTACAACACCTTTCGGTCCATGAATCGTTATGTCGAAAAAGCATCGGCCTGGTATGGTCCCGGCCAGACACAGATCAACTCCGAGAAAAAAGGGCTACGGATCAATCTTAACACCCCATTTCAAGTATTTGGCTCTAACGCAGATGTCACTTACGGACTTGATCTCCTGAATGATGTTACGGATCAAAATCTGACCGATGGCAGGGTTTATATTCCTTATATGGATATGCTCAATGTTGCTCCCTATGCCCAGGTAAAAATTGATTTCCTCGAAAATCTAATTTTCAAAGGTGGGGTTCGATATGAAAATGCAACAGTCAAGATCAAAGATTTTAACACCATTGCTACCGGACCGAATAATGAAGGCAGTATTGCTGTTAAAGGTGGTGAAATACCGTATAAAGGAGCCACGTTCAATGCCGGCCTTCGCTATAATAAATATGCATTCTTTAATCCCTTTATAAGCTTTTCACAGGGTTTTGCCATCAATGAACTTGGCCGAATTGTCCGCAGGGCAACCGACAACGATCTAGATAGTCTAAAAACAGATCCCATCATTACCAATAACTATGAAATCGGGTTTTCCAGCAACTACAGTATTTTCCAATTATCTGCTTCCTACTATTATAGTACTTCAAAAATGGGCGTGGAACTTGTAGACATTGGCGGTTATCTGATGCCACAACGACTTCCCGAGGATGTCTATGGATATGAAGTAGCCCTTAGTGCAACCATCAGCCCGCAACTGACTGTGGGTGGAACTTATGCTTATGTGGAGGGAAAATCGAAAAAAGAAGACGGTACGAAATCCTACCTCAATGGTTCGCGTATTTCTCCGATCAAGGCAACTGGATATATCTATTATACACCGATCAAGCCATTAACCTTCCAAATGTTCTGGGTGCATACCGGGGCTCGTGACAGATTCCTGCCTAACGACAAAGGTGTATATAAAAACAGCGAGGGGCCGGTTAAACCAGTAGATCTTTTTAACTTAAATGGTAATTATCAGATCAATAAACAATGGTCATTGGGACTAGGCGTTGAAAATCTTTTCAATAAGAATTACTACCCAGTTGTAAGTCAATACCGTGCGCTAAATGAGGAATATGTAAGAGGTCAGGGAATGATGGCTTCCTTTAACATCAATTACAAATTTTAGATGATTAAGTCGAGCATACTTTGGCTGCATAAATGGCTCGGGATTATCACAGGGATTGTCGTGTGTATTTTGAGCCTAACGGGATGTATATATACCTTTCAGGATGAGATCAAACTATGGGTTTATCCTGAAAAGTATTATATTGCACACGCAGATAATGCTACCGCTCCCTTACCGCTAAGTACCTTATTGAGCAATGCCCAAAGCAGTCTTGAAAATAATCAGAAAATCACACGGGTGGATCTCTATCCTGCCAAAGATCGGACCTGGATATTCCGCGCCATAAAAACAGACGAAGAAGCTTTTGGGCATTGGAATTACTTTCGGTATTATAAACGGGTATTTATCAATCCTTATACCGGAGAGGTTCAACAGGTTGAAAACACAAAAACAGAGTTCTTTCAGCTCGTTTTGCAACTTCACCTCAACTTGTTATTGGGCAAAAAATATGGCCATGCCTTAGTAAGTTGGTCTACAGCACTATTTATTATCATTCTATTAAGCGGGATCATATTGTGGTGGCCGAAAAAATGGAAAGGAAAAAATTTCCGCAGAAGCTTTTGGGTTGACACAAAGGTTAAATGGAAGCGCCTAAATCACGATCTGCACAATGTGATTGGTTTTTATAGTCTCTTTATTGCGCTGGCTTTTGCTATTACAGGATTGGCATTTGCATTTCCAGGATTCAAAAAGACTTATATCGATACATTCAATCTTTTTCAAAAGGAAGCGACATCTACGAAGCTACCTGTCCCGACACCGATTCCTTTGGCTTACGAAAAATTTCAGGACAATGCACTGCACTATAGCCTCAAAAATTATCCGCAGGCCGAAATGCTTTCCATCCGACTGAAAAAAGAGACCGAACCAGAAATAGATATCCAGATCAGAAGATATGAAAAACGAAGTGGCGTCTTTGACTGGCTTTATTTTGATAAAAAACGAGCTGCTCTAAAACAAATCAAATCCGGTGAGAATTTACGGCTGGGCGATAAGCTCGGAACACTCAATTATGATATTCACACCGGTAGCATTGGTGGCCTAACGACAAAGATCATTACGTTTACTATAAGCCTTTTTTGTGCTTCCTTGCCAATAACTGGTTATATTATCTGGCTGAACAAAAGCAAGAAGGCGAAAAAGAAGAAAAGGTTATCAACATAATGTTAATAAACACTGTTAATAACTAGCTATTTTGTTTTAAACAGGTTACTAACAGAGTTATCAACACAATGTGGAAAAAGTACATTAACAATGTTGCCATTGAGGAGCAAATAAATTATCCTGTCCAAAATCCTCAGAAATAAGATAGCACAGGAACTACACTATTCATAAAACATTCCAAGTATAGATATCAAAAAGCCGGTACACTCCCATATCGGCTTTTATTTAAACAAAATATAGATATTCTGATTAGAAAGTGCTACCACTACAACAGGAAAATAATATTTCAAAAATCAAATAGTTAACACAAGTAATCACGGTAAAAAAAACTAATAATAAGCAAGATAACAATTGTTATTGATCCAGCCAGCGCTGAAAATTCGGCGATCGTTCTTCACTAACAATAACCTCAATCCCCTTTGGAGTTGGGGGAATTAATTCCAATTTAATTCTATTCCGACTTATTTTTAACATAGAATGAATGGAATCAATACGAATAAGAAATTTCCGATTAATCTGAAAAAAGACGAATGGATCTACCTGCGTCACCAAGTGAACAAGGCTATCTTCAATGATATAAGCCACCCCCGACTCCCTCTCCACCGCATACAATTCTTTATCTTCCGCCATAAAGTAAGCAATATCAGCTATCGACAAGGACTTTAAGAAGTTACCGTACTTTACAAGGAAGCGTTGTTTGAAACGAACCTCTGCTTTGGGTAACAGCGGCTCAATACGTTTCATGGTCTGCGTGAGTTCTTCTGCATCGAAAGGTTTTAACAGATAGGCACAACCTTGATTTTGAAAAGCCTCCAATGCATATTGTTCATAGGCTGTTGTAAAAATAAGCGGCACATCAATAGATACCTGCTTAAATATTTCAAAACTCAGTCCATCCATCAGGTGGACATCCATAAAGATCAGGTCAAAATGATGCTTATTGATAGTCTTCACCGCTTCCTGAATCTCCTTTGCATTGGTAAAGGTCAATGCGCCATCCCCATAAAGGTCTGTCAACATCTCCTTTAAGCCTGCAAAAGCCCAGTCTTCGTCTTCGACAATCAATATATTCCATCCCATGGGTTGAATGTAATAAAAAATCCATTTTCTAAGAAAGAAAATGGATTAATATATAAAGGATTAAAAAAAATTGACCTTATTTTAATAGATCTGGATTATTATTGATCGCTTCCTGTGGATAACGGATCACATAGCGCGGATCGTTTTGCTGCAAGGTCACCGTTCTACCAAAACTCGCATGTGTTATTGCAGGCCTTGTTGTGCGTTTTAAATCATACCAACGCAGACCTTCAAGAGCCAATTCACGTTTACGTTCAAGTAATACCGCATCCAGCAATTGTTCTTTGGACAAATTTGCGTCAGCTTTGACTTGCTGTGTATAAGCATCAGCCGTAAATCTTTTTTTCTTTAACGCGGACAGATATTTTAAGGCTTCTGCTGTATTTCCTAAACGCACATCACATTCGGCAATTGTCAAATAAAGATCTGCATTTCTGAAGCTCACGTTAAAACGGTTTTCTCCACCTTTAAGGGAAACATAGTCACCCCCTCTTTTTTGGAAGTAACGTCCCTTTCTCAAATCACCATCTGAGTAGGACGACAATAAAGAAGGCGAAATAAATGAACTCGAACGTACTTCCGAGATAGATACTTTCTCCAGCGCCATAATGATTTCGGCAGACTCAAAATCATTAGGTAATAAACTTCCCGTAACATTGAGATCTACTAGCTTGTCGTTTATTTTCAAAGCTTGCTTTGCCGCTTCTATTGCTTCCTGCCATTCCCCGCGATATAAATGAAGACGTGATGCCATTGCATATGCACCACGTTTACTAAAGCGGTAATTCACACCTTTCGCCTGATCCTCTACTGTAAGCAATGCCGTCCCCTTTTCCATATCTGATAACACCTGCGCATAGGAATCACCAATGGTTGCAGGTACAAAACGTTGTTCCAGGTCGATTTTGGTCGATAACGGAACTCCACGCAAACCTGCATTGCTTGTTGAATAGACTTCACTGTAGCAATTCAATAACTCAAAATGCGCATAGGCACGCATCAGGTAAGCCTCACCTTTGATCTGATCGACGTTAGCGTTACCCGTCAATTTTTCGTCAATCGTACTGATGATCTGGTTACTGTAGAAAATACTCTTATAGAAGGCCAGATACGGATAAGCAGTGGTTGCCGGATCGGGATTTTGATCGTTCCAGAGATAAATATCTTTGGTCCGGGCAGCATCTGTAGAGCTTTCATCCAAAAGCAGTTCGTCGGTACGTAAAGACAGATACGATTTATGTGCCGGAAAACTCGTGTAGCCACTTGTCATCAAGCCTCTAAAATCACTTTCTGAGGTAGGAATGACAGTCCCCACCGGTTGTATATCTAAGTATTTATTGCAGGAAGTCAATACACTCGCTGTCATGATCATTCCAAAATAAACTATCTTCTTCATTTTATAATCAATTAAAAGAATTAAAAACTTGCCGAAAGACCAAAAGCAAAAGATTTGCTGATCGGTTGCGCATAATAATTACCATAGGTTTCTGGGTCAAAATATCCCTCATAATTCGCCCCAAAAACAAATAGATTACGCCCCTCTACATTCACACGCAAATTGTTTGCTCCGATCTTTTTGCTTAAGCCTGCAGGCAAGGTATATCCAAGACGAATACTATTGATACGGACATAACTCATTTTCTTCGCCCAGATATCGTACTGTTTAAATGAATTGATCGGATCATTACTTTCCATCCAGCCATACGCCATCCAACGGTCATTTAGTTCCGAACTGATACTTCCCAATGCCGGCAACGCTTTATTTCCTTGCAAAGCCATCAACAGATCTTTGGTATAATTCTGTCCACGATCTACGAGCGCCGGATTGTAGGTTGGCGCACGGTTTACCCAACGCTCTAAATTGAATACAGCTGAAATCGCCAGATCAAAATTAGCATAGCGAAAACGGTTGGTCATACCACCAGTAAACTTAGGGTCTTTACTGCCCTTATATTTAAATTTCGAGCGATAGACTGCCGCGGTCATATCCGTCTGCGACATATATCCCGGTAAGAACTCCGCCCATGGATCGTATAGCCCATAGAATTCTTCGAAACTCGAAACAGAGCCATCCTGATTTCTGAATTGCATCACACCGTCTTTATCCAATCCAGCTGTTTCCAGTACATATAGTCCATTGATGGGACGCCCCTCTTGTGTCTCTGGTGCATAAGCTTTGGGATTATTCATGACCTTCAATAATTTATTATTATTGTGGGCAATGTTAAAATCCGTTGACCAGGAGAATTTTTCGGTCTGAATCTGACGGCTCGTTATGGTCAATTCCACCCCCTGATTTCTTGCCGAAGCCCAGTTTACCTGGACATCCTGGAAACCATTTTCCATAGGTAAGGCACTATTTGCAATCAGGTCTTTACTTGTTCTATTGTAATAATCAACTGTAATATTCAGCCTATTTTTCCAAAGCCCCAAATCAATTCCAGCGTTATAAGATTGTGTGCGTTCCCAACGTAATTTGTCATTGGCAGGCATACCTACCACTACTGTTCCTTCTGGATAGCCAGGTAGTATGGTTGAATTGTCATAGTTTCCAACAATAAACGGATAGGTATTGCGATCCACATTTCCCTGAATACCATACGAAGCACGGACACGGAGATCAGATAAGGCTGTTTTACCCTTGATAAATTCTTCTTCCAGCACATTCCATGATCCGGACAATGACCAGATCGGCAGAAAACGATATTGCGGATCTACCCCAAACATATTGGAACCATCATAACGAATGCTACCATAGACATTATATTTGCGGTCAAAGGTATAAGTCGCATTTCCATAAAAAGAGGCATATGAATTCTCTATAAACCCTTTTTTATAGGGATTAAATCGTTTATCATCCTGATAGTTGCTATTCGGAAAAACAATATTCTGTGTAGTCAAAGTTGATGGATTATACCCAAAACCTTTGGATGAAACCATTGTATTCTTACTCCGTCTCAGTTCTGTTCCGCCCATGAGTTCCAGCTCATGTTTTTCATTCCAGGTTTTGTTGTATTTTAAGTAAGTTTTCCAGTTGTATTGAAAAATGCTATTATGGTTATTTTCAATTTTACCGCCCGTAGGTAAAAAATATTTAAACGTTTTACTTACGGAATCGTAATACCTTGTTGCAGCACGCAATTTACGGGTGTTGTAACTTTCCTGATCGGCAAATCGCTCCATACTATTTTCATCAAACTGCAAGCCAAATTCGGTACGTAAAGACAATTGCGGTATAATGGTATATTCCAGGTAACCAATCGCTTTCAACGCCTTATTTGTCAATGCATATTTGGTATTTTCCCGCTCCTCTATGGCATTGAAAGAAATGTAGGTATCTTTTTCATAGCCTTCGATATCCGGATCGTAATTATACTTCCCAGATTGATCGCGCACAGTCAAATAGGGGTTAACCAAACGCATATAATTACTCGGATTGGTAAATGCATCGTCATCCTGGATCGGGTTTCGTCTGTTTGAAACCGACCCTAGTAAATTAATTCCTGCTTTAAACCGATCGTTGATATTGAAATCATTGTTTAATGTCAATGAATAACGGCGTAGATCTGCTCCTTTAGTTGCTCCTTTTTCATCATAAAAGCCGCTGGACAGATAATAACGATGCGCGTCGTTACCACCTGATATTGAGGCCGAATATTGTTGATTGAGTGCCTGACGATAAAGTTCTTTTCCCCAGTCTGTCTGCTGAAGGCGCAATTGATTAATGGATTGCTGTACCTCTGGCGAAAGAGCAGCTAAACCGCCTGAACGGTAGGCTTCCAGTGCATTCGCTTTATCCAGGATACGCATAACTGCCCCCTTGCCTGTGCGATAATTTAAATCAGTACGATTAGCCATCAATAGCTCAAAATCCACTTTTTCGTTGGCGTTCATCAAGTTGAGTTTGCCAAAGTCGGGACGTTCGGTAACAAAGGTATTTGCTGAGACCTGTAATTTCGCCGGACCTGACTTACCTCTTTTTGTCGTGATCACAATAACGCCGTTAGCTGCACGCGCACCATAAATCGAAGTTGCTGCCGCATCTTTTAATACCGTGATATCTGCAATATCATCGGGATTGATTCCTGCGATCGGAAGATTATTCAGACTATTCAGGTTATCCTTATCAATCCGATTCGGCAATTCTGTCCCTTCTATAGGTAATCCATCAATAACCCACAACGGATCCTGCGTACCATTGAGTGATACTGTACCGCGGATACGGATCTGTGGCGCACTATTTGGACCACCATTAAAATTGCTCAATTGTAAACCTGCTACCTGACCAGCAAGCATTTCATCAATAGATGCAACACCTGTCTGCTTGATATCAGCTACATTGATTTTATTATATGCTGTTGTATTTTTACGTTTTTTGATATCGGTATATCCTGTTACAATGACTTCATCCAGTGATTCACCACTCGGTTGTAGCAAAATCGTTCTGTGATCCTGAAATACCGGAACCTGAATACGTTGGTATCCCACATAACTGATGGTGACGTATTTTAAGTTTCCCGGAACTTTTAAGCGAAATTCGCCCGAAGCGTCAGTCAATGATCCCAATGCAGATTGCTGTACCTGATTGGGTACGCCAATGTCCTCCGCTACTGCCGAACTTTCGACAACAACCGTCGCCCCCACGACGGGCTTTAATGTGACCGCATCCAGTACCTTTCCTTTCAGCTCCTTGGATTCCTGTGCCTGTGCCATTTGCACACACATAAAGGTCAGCGGTATTAAAAACTTATTCATTTTGGTAGATGTTGATATAATAGATGTTAATATATTAGTTCAATTCCAGGGTATTTGCAATACGCAATTGCAGATCCATATAATGTGCCTTTGTTGTGGCATCTCCTGTCCGGTGTTTCTGTTTCAACAATTGGTAGATCTCATACAGTTCAGCACGTTTATAGGTCAGCATATCCGATGTACGGATCATTCCTGTGACATGTACATTACGTAAACCCGTTTGTGCAGAAGCTGCATGATGCGGATGCAAGCACAGATTAGGTTGAGTTCCCTCAATCAATTGTTCGACACCAGCTAATTTCTTGGCATTTAATTTCTCCATGGACTTATTCGTAGAGACCATCAGTACATCCACGTAATTCTGCTGCAACATGCGTGTTTTAAGATCCAATGCCTGTTCACTGACCGTTTTTGCGAAGATCTCCTTGCGTACCGATGCTAAAAATGCTGGTGCACTCCATGCCTTCTTGTCGCCAAAGAGGTTTCCCATTTCAACCATGCGCAGTAGACGCTCATCGTTGACCAATTTATAGAGCATAGCATACTGAAATTCGCGCTGAAGATTATAAGGTGCATATTCAAACGGTCCCATAGGTGAATCTCTTAAAGGGAAAGTTTTCGCCATCAGTTCCGGAACAAATAGCCACTCCGGCATATAGAACACATTTTTCTTTAAATATTCCAGTGCAGCTACCTGCTTCTCCTTAGGGACTGGGCTATACGCATTCTTTTGGTCGCCCAAAACAGCATTTTCAAGATAAATACCACCAATATTATTGAGCACATGGTCAGCGTAAGCATACCATTGACCAACGACGCCCATATATAATTTACCGGCACGATAATAGTCGTCCCCCGTATTTGTGGTCCAGTTGATGATATTCGGCATCATTCGACGCAAATTTTTCATCCCATATTCACCAGCTTTCATTGCATCATCACCAAGATCTTCGGATTGTGCGCGTGGATCGACAATATTCTTGGAATCCTGTTGTTCACCATAATGATATATCGGGTCATGCACATGAGCATCAATTTCTTTCCGCAACAACGGTATTTCATCCCAAGGTTGTGCTTTGCCGTACCAGCGGTAAGCCCATCCGATAGCATACTTATCATAGGCTCCGATCACTGGTGTAATCTGTTCAACACCGTCTTCAGGTTGCGCGACATAGTTGAAGCGCGCATAATCCATAATCGATGGTGCCGTACCGCCCATTTTTGCCGTAAAGCTTTTGCTACGGAGTGAATCCACAGGAAAACTGGCCGACGACCCCATATTGTGCATCAGTCCCAAGGTATGTCCGATCTCATGGGAAGAAACAAAACGGATGGCATGGGCCATTTTTTCATCCGAGAACACGTTCGACCGCACGGAGGTATCCACGATACCTGTTTGTATGCGCATCCAGCTATTTAGGATCGTCATCACGTTATGCCACCAGATCACATCCGCTTCTAAAATTTCGCCTGAACGGGGATCCACCACAGATGGCCCCATCGCATTGGCCTGCGCTGACGCAGCGTATACAATAGAAGATACATTTGCATCATCCGGATCAAATTTGACACTATCCGGTTGTTGTTTGGCCAAAATCGCATTTTTAAAACCGGCTGCCTCAAATGCTTCCTGCCAGTCGTGAACACCGTCGATGATGGCTTGTCGCCATTGTTTTGGTGTGGCCGGATCCAGGTAAAAAACAATAGGTTTCTTTGGTTCTACCAATTCACCTTTCAGGTAACGGGCTTTGTCCTCATCTTTCGGCTCAAGCCGCCAGCGGTTCACCAGATTTTTTTTATCCAGTTCCTGTTGTTTATCGTTAAAATACCAACGCGGCGAGGTAAAAAAGCCAATACGCGGATCCGCAAAACGTGCTACCATCGGCGTTTCAGGCAGTTCATAAAGGTTACTTGTTACCTCTAATGAAACTGGTACCGATTCATTTCCCTCTGTTACCTTTGTCGACAGGACCGATTTCACAACAATATTATTGGAGTACGATTTAATTTCTTCGATGGTCGATATACTGGTTTTAGGAGAAGTACCTAAACCCAAAGAGGTGAAAACATCCGTAAAGCTCTTCTCTGATCCATCAAACACTTTATTGACTTTGATCACCACGGCACTGGAGTCTTTTGAATAACTCTCCACCTTGAAGGATTCAATGTAAGAGGGACGATAATTATCATAGACCGATGCAGCAATCGCATCCCCTTTAGGCACTTCCACCTGAGGTTTAATCTCCGAAACCCATACCTCTTTTTTCTCTTTGCGCAGGGTAAACCGAATAACCTTATTTTCATAGTTCATTCCCTTATTTACACCAGCTTCATTCAGTGCTAAGGGAACGGAAGACAATTTTTGGATCAGGAGAATGTCCTGTCCCATTTTTTTCAATGGAATTTCAAAGTAATAATTATTTTCCTTTCGGATCACAGCAAACATGCCGCTATCCACGCGTGCATCTTTAAACAGTTTGTCATAGGCAATCGTCGTATCTTTCTTGGCGGTAGAATCTTTCGCAGAGGTAACAGTCTCTTTTTTTCGTAAACCTACAGTTTGCAATACAGAACAAGATTGCATGAGGCCTGCCGAAAATAAGAGGCTTAGGGCTAGCTTGGTATAAGTGTTGTTCATTTAGAATAATTATTTCTGAGTGCTGTTTTTCAATAGCATCCATGCATTTGTTGCACCCGCTTTGTTTTTCAATGGCATTGAAGCGATCAGCTGCGCAGGATAGTTCTCTTATCACGCGCTATTGAGCTGAAGATCATTTCATCCGAATAAGATTAGGTTAATCTTGCAATTAAATTCCTAGATCAGGAGCCAAATTTGTTAAAAATATTGTACAGAATCACTTCAAAAGGGACGAGCACGTATTTCATACGTATGAACACGCGCTTCAAAACTACGAACACGTATCCAGCAGAACTATTCCTGTACTAATCTAACGATCCAGTAGGGGTAAATTGACAAAAAAACAGCCCTTTTCTTTTCCATAACCAAAGCCATCCAGTGTATAATGGGAATACATAGACGCTAGGTAATTAAGTCCATATCCCTCCCCTTCCGTTGCAGTTCCTTGCCGCGGCTGCCAATTGTTGCTTACTTGGATGATATTGACCTCCGATAGATAAACAATATAGATCTGAAGTGGATTTTCCGTTGAAATACGTGTATGCTTAATCGCGTTTTCCACCAGCATCTGCAAGGCCAGACGTGGTAGCCGCGCACCCATCACATCCATTGGAATGGAAATTTCCATATCTTTCAACGCAGTTCCAAAACGCACCTGCTGCAAAAAGAAATAAGCTTTTGCCAGTTCCAGCTCTTCCTGTACCGAAGACCAGTCCGACTCGTCCGTACGCAGCATTTTTCGATAGACCTTGGTCATTTTACCGACAAATGACTTGGCCAGATCATTGTCCTTCCCGATCAGATATTGGAGCGAGCCAAAGGTATTGAACAAAAAATGTGGATTGATCTGCTGCTGCAGTTGAACCAGACGCATCTGCGTATATTCATTTTCCTGTTGCAGCGCCATTAATTTGAGCTGCTGAGTCTTGCGGCGCTCCAGTACATTAAAATAGATAAGCGCTATGGCTACGAGCATCAGGCCTACGCCAAGTAATATACTATAGGTCATGACCCCCTGAACTTCCTCCTCAATGGTCAACAGCAGGGTACTTACCCGAATTTCACCCCCCACAAAAATAATGGAACAGGGATAGGAGGTAACCATCACATCCAGCTTTAGGTAATCCGATTTGACGATCTTCCCCTGAGTAATAATATCCCCGTCCTTCGGAAGCCCCCATTTTCGGTTTTCAGGTGAAACGATGCAGATCCCTTTATCGCTAAATATTTCAAAATAAGCCCTTCTGCCAAAATAGCGATTGGCGAAATAAGCATTTAATTTTTCAATATCGACATAGATATGGTATAAGCGATGCTGTATCGTACGCGTTTTGAGCAGTATCCACATCCTATTGTCGACACGGTCCAACTCGCTTGCAGGAATGAGAATAAGTAAGGAATCACGACCGATATCCCCTGACGGCACGGTTTCAATCAACCTTTTCTCAGACGTGTATAACTCCTGCTGTAACAATTCCAGTTGCTTATTCAGCAGCAGCATATTTTCATCGGCAAAATCTACCAATATTCTTTTATTCAGTCGATCTATTTTATGATGAATCATACCGAGCAGTCCCCCACCTATCAACAGCAACAAAAGCAAACAGAAAATGAGGATGGTACCGCTTTTCTGTTCAGCATTTTTAAATCGAAATTTCACGCTGCAAAAATACGGGAAAAATCCCGAGCATTACAAAACCAGCTGATAAGAAAGGACTTTTGCCGATCCGTTTGTCATTGAATCACGACATATTTTAGGTAAAAAGCCAAAAATAAATCTATCAATAAGCGAACTTTAGCAATAAATTTCGGAATTTTGTAGCCACAAAAAAACAACACTGTGTCAAAAGCAACATTTCTAAAACTTGCCAAACGAATCTCTATCGGTCTCGCAAGTTTAATAACACTATTAGTTCTTTGTATATTATCTATTCCCTATATCTTCGAAAAGGAAGTAAACGACAAAGTCAAGTCGTTGGCAAACGAACATATCAATGGGGATCTCAATTATACAAAGGTCAGATTGACCTTCTTTGATCAATTCCCACTATTGACAGCGTCAATGGATGACGTGTTGCTAAAGGGCGCTGAGCCATTCAAAAAAGACACCCTGCTTGCAGCCAAACAGGTAAGCTTTGGGATTGACCTCCTGAGCCTGCTCAAATCAAAAATCATTATTGACAAGTTTATCGTCAACCAAGGAAAGATCAATATTTTGGTTGATTCCTCAGGTAATGCAAACTATAATATCTACAAGTCTACACCAACGGATTCCACCAAGACAAAAGATAATTCCGAGAGCAGCGCACTGGCTTTTCAGCTGATCAGATTTGAAAAGACTAATCTACATTACGAAGATCAATCTATCCCATTATGGATTGACGCAAAAAATCTGGACTACGAGGGTAAAGGTGATCTGATGTCGAATATCTTTGATTTGAATACCAGAGCCAAGATTGCCGCTTTTTCTTTTTCCTTTGACAATGAACTCTATGTCGACAAAAAATCCATTGACGCCACCTTATTAACCCGTATCAACACCGATAATCTATCCTTTGTATTTGAACGAAATGATATCAAGATTAACCGGCTACCAGTAAGATTCCGGGGATTATTATCCTTTATCTCACACGGTTATCATCTTGATTTCAAGTTAAAATCCCAGGAGAGTACCCTGAGTGAATTGCTGTCACTGGTTCCAAATAGTTACGCCTCATGGATAAAGGATCTATCCGTAAAGGGTACATCCGAAGTATTTGTAAATTTAATCGGTGATTATATTGTTGACAATAATGAGATGCCCGATTTATCCCTGGGACTGACCATCAATAACGGATATATGGCTTATAAACAATCCAATAATCCATTGACAGACTGGAATGCAAAATTAAAGATTGATCTTCCGGCACTAAATCCCGACTCGCTCCGGATTGACCTCAGACAATTTGACTTTAAAGTCGCATCAGGTTACTTCAATGCAAAAGGACAGATCGTGGGGCTCCATCCGGTCACTGTACATGCCGACATGAAAAGCGATCTCGACCTAGGTATCCTCTATTCTTCCCTACAATTTCCCGGATTCTCCTTGGGCGGGCGATGGAATCTTGACGCAAAAATCGACGGAACCTATGCCCGTGCAACACGCAGAGTTGGTCTCCAGAAACGCGAGCAAGAATATATCGCTTCCATACCGACATTTGATATTAAAAACACCCTAACGGATGGACATTTCAAATTGGCCGATCTCCCTAAAGGACTTGAAAAGATCGCATATCGCTTAGAAGCAAAAGATCCGGACGGCCAAATGAAAAGCGCATCCATTTCTATTCACGATATCTCAGTTCAGGCGCTCAATAACTATATTAAAGGTTATGTTTCAATAACAGATTTCAACAAAATTGTGGTACAGTCCGATCTTAAGGCCCTATTCAATTTGGCCGATATCAAAAGCTTCTATCCGGTCAAAGATATCGAACTGGCAGGCCTGATCGATGTCAACCTCAATGCAAAAGGGTATGTCGATCTCAAACGGAATATTTTTCCGGAAACCAATACCTCCATTGTGATGAAAAACGGCTTTATCAAATCCAAGGAATACCCTATTCCAATGGAAAATATACATGTTGAAGCTTTTGTAAATAGCAAAAAAGGATCATTACGTGATTTAAGTGTAAAAATACTACCTGTCTCATTCACATTTGCCGGAGAACCTTTTTTCCTGCATGCAGATCTGCGCAATTTCAATAACATCAACTATAATATTCAATCCAAAGGAAAACTCAACCTTGGTCCCATCTATAAGTTTTTCGCCTTGGACGGAACCAATGTCGATGGTTTTATCCACACAGATTTTAGCCTCAAGGGACTCCAGAGCGATGCAACCAGTGGCCGCTATGCCAGACTCAATAATCGTGGACGCATCAATATCGGCCAGATCCAGGTACAGACAGACCTACTCTCTCAGCCTATAGCGATCAAAAGCGGTGACTTTAGTTTTCATCAGGAGAAAATGAACTTTGATAGATTCCTGGTCAACTATGGTAGAAATTCGATCTCCATAAAAGGTTACATGAATAATATCATCAATTATCTGACAAATAGCAACGCCGCTTTACAAGGACAGTTCACACTCAATAGTAAAAAAATCACTGTGGATGACTTCATGGTTTTTGCAGATACTCCTTCAGCAGCGTCCTCTTCTTCGGAGACTGGTGTGGTCCTTTTGCCTAAAAATCTTGATGTTCAAGTACTGGGCTTAGTCAACAATGTTTCTTACAACAACATGAACATCAAAGATTTTAAGGGGGATCTACAGATCAAAGAAGGCAAACTGACGCTCAACAACACTACTTTTGAACTGGCAGGATTAAAAGCAGCTATGAATGGAAATTATAGACCAATAAATCCCCGTAGAGCCTCATTCGACTACGCCGTAAAAGCGGACAGCTTTGATATCCAACGTGCGTATAAAGAAATTCCAATGTTCAGAGAGATG
Organism: Sphingobacterium puteale; assembly: GCF_003627955.1. Lineage (GTDB taxonomy): Bacteria > Bacteroidota > Bacteroidia > Sphingobacteriales > Sphingobacteriaceae > Sphingobacterium > Sphingobacterium puteale. The sequence goes on from NZ_RBWS01000015.1 coordinate 134,755, forward strand.
GTGACTGCTGCCAAAAATGCCCATGGCCTTGTATCGCTGGATTATAAATTAGGAGGGTTACTGAACGGTAATATGCAGCCTGTCATGCCTTCCATTGTCGGTGAAGGTACCCTGACATTGAACCAGATTAAATTCAGAGGTTTCAAATTACTGAATGGCATCAGCGAATCTACCTCAAAAGAAAAATTGAAAGACGGCGAAGTGAAAAAAGTCGTCATCAAATCGCATATCAAAAACAATGTCATGACCATTGAACGTACCAAAATGAAGATGATGGGATTCAGACCACGATTTGAAGGTCAAGTTACATTAGATGGACGGATGAATCTTGGGTTCAGACTCGGACTGCCTCCATTTGGAATCTTCGGAATCCCAATGCGCATCACGGGTACCGCTGATAATTTTCAACTCAAAATGGGAAAATATAGAGAGGAGGATCTCGACATGGACATGGACGATGAGGACAGCAAAATCTATAAAGAATCCCAAAAAGAAAATACCACGGCGGAAAAATAGATAGTAAAATCTAGATCCCATTATTTAAGAATATAGTGGGATTTATTATCTTTATTACTGCATTTAAACACATTGAAACTATGCGATATCTAACAAGCGTATTATTTGCGGTATTGGCCATCTGTAGCTGGTCAAGTTTTAGCGCCGTTCAAGATCAAAAAAATCCATTGTATGGAAAGATATTTCGGGAAATAAATGAAATCCCCGGATTGGGCAGTTACGGCCATGCTTCCGGAGCAGTAATAGATGCGGGTAAAAGTGCCAGTGGAGACTATCGCTTTGCCGCCGGATATTATACCAACGATAAAAACGGCATCTGTATTTTAAACGAATTGCTTGACGACAAGGAGAATGGAAAGGGGCAGGTAAAATATAAAATACTGGACACGATCAATATCCGTAAACTGAAATCCAACGAACAGCTTAGTCTCTGTAATTGCAGGTTAGGCAAAAAAGTAGACAGTGAAATTGTTGCCATTAGCGTTGTGGAAGAAAACAAAGAATACTTTGATCAGATTGTCGAAGCCTGGCGATTGAATACCAGGACCGGAAAAATTAGTCCGATAAAGCATACTAAAACAATCAATTGTACCAATGAAGGCTATGGCATCTAATAAGGCTGCCCGAGGCATTTCGCCTAGATCAGGCCATCAGCTTTCAATTTGTCAAAGACATATAATACACCGATGACCTGAATAGGTTCACGTAAATAATCTTCATGGGAGAAGTACTTCACTTCTCCTATTTCATTACTAGGCTGTATCGTTTCTGTGAGCGGATATAGAAAGCAGTCTTGTTCCATGATCACTTCGGGTACCATACCATACGCAGGGGCCGTGATGTGACAGTAGTATGAAATCTTTTTGGGATCAAGGTCGATGTTCAGTTCCTCTGAAATCTCCCGGCGAAGGGATTGCAGGGAATCTTCCCCTGCATCAATTTTTCCACCGGGAAGATACCAGGCTTTTTTATTGTTGCTATAAGCAAGTAATATTTTATGATCCGCTATACTAATCAATCCAGCTGTTGGTAAACCTTGTACAATTGTAGACATTCGTTTCCTTGTATATTCTAATTTAAAGTATCGTTCTGTATTAAAGTATCCTGTCGTGAAGTTACTTTTTTAACGGCATTTTTCCAAGTACAACTCTATCACCTCATCGAGGCAAGCTATGCCGCTGCACCCTGATTTATCAATAAAATTCCGCAGAGAACGGCGAAACACAATTCTCCAATTAATTAATGCTTGTGATAAGTTTAATTAATGCATCTGATACGAACGATTTTTGGAATAGTGATCATTTTTCAGAAGCAATCTTTTCAAGCTCCTAAGAAAAATCTGCGCATGTTCCATTGTAAAACATAGCGGTGGCAAAAGCCGCAAAGTATAAGCACCGGCATATCCCGTAAAGATTTTCTCGCCAAACAGCAGTTCATGACGCAGCTGCCGTATATCAGTGTCAAACTCCACACCGATCATTAATCCCTTTCCCCGCACCTCGGCAATGCCCGTCATGTCCTGTAATTCTTCCATTAAAAATGTACCAACCTTTGCCGCATTGTCCATCAGCTTTTCATCCCGAACAACTTCCAATACAGCAATTGCTGCCGCACAGGCCAGATGATTGCCTCCAAAGGTTGTTCCCAGTTGCCCCATTATGGGTGTGATGTCAGGAGAGATCAGTGTTGCGGCCATCGGGAGGCCATTGGCAATTCCTTTCGCCACAGTAATCAGATCCCCTTTTACTCCGGCATGCTGATGTGCAAAAAATTTCCCCGTACGGCCATATCCGGACTGGATCTCATCGAGAATAAGCATCGTTCCCGTCGCTGTACAGATCTGCCTGATTTCTCGTAAAAACGCTGCGGAAGCAACATGGATTCCGCCGACTCCTTGAATCGGTTCTATAATCAGGGAGCAGTATTCCTCCGTTTCCAGCTGTTTTCTCAAACTGGACGGGTCATTGAAAGGTGTAAAAAAATAATGACGATTATCGTTTACCGCAGCTCGGATACTAATTATATCGGTAGCGGATACAGCTCCCGAAGTGCGTCCGTGAAAAGCATTGGATAGGGATAAAACCTTTTTTCGTCCCGTAACAAAAGAAGATAGCTTCAAGGCATTTTCGTTTGCCTCCGCACCGGAATTAGAGAAAAACACCCCATAGTCTACATACCCACTGATCAGTCCCAATTGATCTGCCAGTTTATTTTGCAGATCATTGTATATCGTATTCGAATAGAAACCGATCTTATTGAGCTGTCGCAAGGTGCTTTCTACAATATGCGGATGGGTATGCCCTACAGCAATAACAGCATGTCCACCATACATATCCAAGTAAGCCTGTCCCGACTGGTCGTACACAAAGCAGCCAGCAGCACGGTCAATCTGTATGGCCAATTTTTCAAATACCGAAAATGGTTTCATCAAATGATCAAGATTTGGTTTACCCCAAAAATCAGATTAAATCTCCCCTTAGAGGTGGTCCAGTATCAATTTAAAGTCAATAGTCCAGTCTCGGATAGCGAATGCAAGCTACTCATCACAAGTCGAATGCATGAACAACAAATGCGCTCGGATCACTGTAAGAGGTTTCAATCTTGCAGAACAATTGTATCTTTGGGTGAATTACCCGATATAATTGATCATGCTCAGACCCTGGAATTTGACAATGGAGATTGACCGATCTTCCCCAAAGGCGATTTACTTACAGCTAGCAGATAGTATTGCTGCGGATATACAGTCGGGCAGATTAACCCGCGGAACAGCGCTGCCCAGCAGCAGGGCACTCGCGGCACAATTAAAACTAAACCGCAATACGGTTGTTGAAGCGTTCCAGCAGCTTCTGAGTGAAGGCTGGGTAGTGAGTGAGCAACGCCGTGGAATTTTCGTTGCCCAGCAGCTTCCACAATTAATTGCCACAACCGAATACACAGCGCACAGCATCACTGAACCACAGGCCTCAGTACCACTGCGTATTATCTTTGATGATGGTAATCCGGATAGTAAAATCGCACCCATAGATCAGCTTGGACGTGCCTATCGGCAGATTTTTAAACGGAGTGCCCGATGGAAAATGATGGGGTATGCTGATCCGAGAGGACATATTGATTTCAGGCAGGCGATCGCGGATATGCTCAATCAGGAGCGTAATATGAATATTACGCTGGACAACCTATGCATCAGCCGTGGTAGCCAAATGGCTATGTACCTCGTTGCTCAATGCCTATTGAAAAAGGACGATTTTATCTTCGTTGAATCTCCTGGTTATCATTCAGCCTGGAAGATTTTTGAGCATACTGGCGCACAACTCATAGAAATCCCTGTCGACCAGGATGGAATTCTTGTTGAGGAAATGATCCCCCATCTCAAAGAAAACAAAAATATTAAGGCAGCATACCTTACACCACATCGGCAGTACCCGACTACGGCTACATTAAGTCAGGCACGTAGATCCGAGCTGATTCAACTGTCCAATCGGTATGGATTTACGCTTATCGAGGATGATTATGACTACGAATTTCACTTCGACCATACGCCATGTTACCCGCTGGCTGCTGATACCGAACTACAAAGCTCGATCTACATCGGGACATTGAGCAAAGTGGTCGCCCCCGCACTTCGCATAGGTTATCTGGTCAGCAAAGATGAACATCTTTTGCAGGCTATCGCGCAACTGCGCTATATGGTCGATATACAGGGAGATAATATCATGGAGCAGGCAGTTCTGGAACTTATCCAGGATGGTACCGTTAGAAGACACATCCGCAAAGCCACCAACTATTACAGGAACAAGCGCGACTTTATGGTCAAACAGCTGGACCTGCATCTATCGGAGCATATCAGTTATCAACCTCCTCGAGGCGGATTGGCTGTCTGGCTTGAATTCAGACATCAGGTAAACTGGACATTATTGTTCAAAAAGCTGAAAGAAAAATCAATTCATATCCCCCACCCCGACAATTACCATAAAGACAATTGCTATGGAGGCTTGCGCCTAGGGTATGGTTCACTTTCCGAAGAACAGATCGAAGATGGAATCCAGATCTTAGCCGATCTCCTCCAGCTTGCCCGAATTTCGACATAAAATGCTCTCAATGTATCAAAAACAGATAGACCGTTTCCTTATTCTGAAAAGAACAAAAAGATTAATATTTCGGCAAACACGAAACAAACAACATATAATTTCGCTCCATTAAGACCAATTAAAAGAATAGTATAGACTAAAGGTTAAAAACGGTTAATTTTGCCACAAAACGTAATTATTTTGTCAAAAACCTATCTTTTCCGCTTTTAATTGTACAAATTAACCGTAGTTTTACGGCGCAAAATTACACCCTGTCTAATTTGTTAGATCTGGCTGTATAAAAAGAGAGAAAAGAGTACATTATTTTATGACTGAAAGAATACCGAGCAGGCCGTATGCAGCAATAACTGGGGTTGGAGGATATATTCCACCAAACAGAAGATCCAATACCGATTTAGAGCAGTTTTGCGAGACCTCCGATGAATGGATTATCAAACGTACGGGAATTAAGGAGCGAAGGATATTGGATGAAAATCTTGCCACATCGGACATGGCGGTCAAAGCCATTCAGGATTTAGCAAAGCAATACAATAAAGACCTTCGGGATGTCGATGCGCTTATTGTCGCAACTTCAACACCAGATATGCCTATGCCAGCTACGGCAAATATTATTCTCGAAAAATTGGGATTGTCCAACGTATGGGCTTTTGATGTCAATGCAGCTTGTTCAGGTTTTCTCTATGCACTGGATATGGCGTCGTCACTTGTGGAGACACAACGTTACAAAAATATTCTTGTTGTCGGCGCAGATAACATCAGTACCTATGTCGATCTAAAAGATCGTTCCACCAATATTCTTTTCGGCGATGGCGCTGGAGTTATATGGCTCGAACCTTCACTTGAAGGGGGCGTCATGGATGCCTACTTGCGTAGCAATGGCGCTGGACGTGAGTTTTTGAAAATCGAGGCCGGTGGTTCACTCTACCCGATTGACAGTAATCTTCCTGTAAACGACAACCGCTTTCTCAAGCAAGACGGCAAAACAGTTTTCAAACATGCTGTTCAGTCCATGAGTGATGCTTGTAATACCGTTTTACAGCGTAATAACTTACAAATTGAGGATATAAACTGGTTGATTCCACATCAAGCCAACCAACGTATCATCGATGCCGTTGGCCGCAGTCTTAATATCCCTGAAGATAGAGCACTTAGTAATATCGAATATCTAGGTAATACCATAGCAGCGACAATCCCTTTGTGTATCTGGCAGAATATTAAAAAACTGAATACTGGAGACTTAGTGATGCTGACTGCTTTCGGAGCAGGCTTTTCCTGGGGAGCGAGCATCTTTAAGTGGATGATCTAACAATCAAAACAGCGTCGGTCAAAAGTCCCTGAGCAATATAAAAAGCGCCAGAAATCGTTAAATTTCTAGCGCTTTCTTTTGTACTTTCCATTATGGAAAACATCTGCTTAAAAACGTTGGACTTCCGGAGAAACAAGAGGTCTAAAAATTCATCTCAATAAGTATATTAACAGGGAGCTAATAGGAACATTGTCCGTGCTCCATACGGACCTCATTCGGATGAAAGCATATAAAAGTCCGAATAATTTCACAATCAGACCTATGTTATTGAAGGAGATAATCCCCGCTTGCCCCTTTATTAGCCTGTAAAAGAGAAAAATAAAATCGTTCGTTAATAATTCAACGATAGTCCTACACCAAATCCCATATCGCTGTCATAATGCGTTCTGAAAGCCATATTTTTTGTAATGACATAATTCAGCCCTGCCATATATTCAAGGTCCGAGTTGACCATAAAATCACCACGTATTCTACGGGATATCGGGATATCCTCACGCATCATTTGCAATCGGACAATACCGTCATGATATACTTCGGCCTGAAAATTTACCAGCATCGGCAGTGTATACATAAAACCTAGACTCACCGCCTTGCGGCTATCTTTTTTATTGGCCTGACCAAAGATGTTTTTTTCATGTTCGTCTTCACCCATCCGACGGTAGCGGTAATCAAAGCCTACAAAAGGCATAAACCACTGCATCTTTCCGAAAAATCGTCCCAAGTGTGTCTCCACCTCATAACCATGCATATCGTTGTAACCCAATCGCCATTCCGATCCCAGTTGCCAGCGCGCATTCTGGAACATCGCCTGGCCATCATTTCCGTTGGTCGCAAAATCATTCTGCGCCATAAAATGCGTCATATTGCTTTCATGTTGCAGCTCCTTATATGCTTTGGCTTTATCGGGTAGATATGGATTTTTATAGTCATCCACAGCAAATACCCGGTTCATTCCGGCCATCATATGGTATAAGATATGGCAATGAAAAAACCAATCACCTTCTTCATTTGCCAAAAATTCTATGGTATCTGTTTCCATTGGCATGATATCGACCACATTTTTCAGCGGAGCCTTTGTCCCTTTACCATTTAGCAGTCTAAAGTCAAAGCCATGCAAGTGGATCGGGTGGCGCATCATCGAGTTGTTGTAGATGGTAATCCGTAACACCTCCCCTTTTTTCACCGGGATCTTATCCGTTTCCGAAAGGATCTTGTTATCCATGCTCCACACATAGCGGTTCATGTTTCCCGTAAGCGTAAACTTAAGGTTCCGCACGGGAGCATTCTTCGGCAATTCGGTCTCATGGGGAGATTCCAGCATCGCATAATTCAATGTGACGATATCACCCAGTGCATTCGCATTGTAACGGTTTGGATCCTCATCGGCCTTCATCTTCCCATGATCCATACCTCTATGCTTGCTGTGATCTTCCTTTTTCTTTCCATCTCCGGTAATTTCAGAATACATGACCACATTCATATCCATCTGATTCAGGCTCATATTCATGCCCATATCATTCAGATTACCATCCATCTTCATCATGTCATTCATCATCTTCATTCCCTCAAAATATTTGAGACGAGGGAGTGGTGAAATCAATTGCTTGATGCCATTACCAACAAAATAACTTGCCGATTGGGTCCGATCCTCCGTTGTCGCCATAAATTCGTAGGCTGTTCCCGCATTCGGGATCGTCACCACGACATCATAGGTCTCCGATACGGCGATCATTAGCCTATCCACCTCCACAGGTACCACATCATTCCCATCATTAGCGACCACGGTAATTTTTCCACCGGCGTAGCGCAACCAAAAATAGGATGAAGCGCCACCATTGGAAATCCGTAAACGCACTTTATCTCCCGCCTTCAATACTTTGCCGTCCACTTCCTTTAGATCCGTGGAATGGGCACCATTCAACAGAATCTTGTCGTAGTACACATCACTGACATCCATGGCGAGCTGACGCTTCCACTCATTGGTGATTTTCGTTCCAAATTTCCCCTCTTTGATCGCCTCCGCGTAAGATTGTGTCGCCCCTTTTTTAATGGCTGCCCAGTCATTTCCCGTATGCAGCATCCGCTGAATATTATCCGGATTATAATTTGTCCACTCGCTTATGATGACCGGAATAGTAGGTAAGTCATCTATCCCTTTGCGAAAAGTCTTGTCATCGCCCCGTTTGTTCAGAATAAGACTACCGTACATACCGATCTGTTCCTGCAAACCCGAGTGCGAATGATACCAGTGTGTTCCATGCTGGATGATCGGGAAACGATAGGTATAGGTTGAATTAGGCTTGATAGGTTCCTGTGTCAGATGCGGTACGCCGTCCTCTTTGTTCGGCAGAAAGATACCGTGCCAGTGTAGGGAAGTACTCTCTTTCAGTTCATTATGAACCACAATTTCCGCGGTGTCTCCCTCGGTAAATGTCAAGGTTGGCATAGGGATCTGTCCATTTACGGCAATGGCACGTTTTGCTTTGCCTGCATAGTTCACAATGGTGTCCCGAACATACAGTTCGTGACGTACCACCTTCTGTGCTAACACAGCAGTCTGTATCATCAATAGTAAAACAATTATTAATATATTTCTCTTATTACTCATTTTCATGCAATTACTTAATTAAAACTCCATTACTTTTAGGTCCCGCACCATACTGATAGACCAGCTATGCGCCATGGTGCCCCGTGATACATACTGCAACTGACAAACTTATCAACAAAATTACGATCAAACAGTTTGCCCAGATGACAGAACTCCACCTTAGTGACATGAACCGAACAGCTGTGGTAATTCCCGCCATCCAGAAGGTAAGCCAGGCATAACGCTGGTGAATATCAAACACAGCAAAGGCTTCTCCATCGGCATCTCCCGAAATATGGGATGCTGTCTGGATTGCTGCAAAAGCCCCTATTGTTCCCAAAAGCAATAGGACAAAAGTCACTATATTTAACTCCCGTCGGTATCGGTTATAGCTTACAGCCACCACCTGACTGAGCAAAGCTAAAAGCAGCAGTACAAATCTTCCTTCGCCGTATGTGCGGCCTGCGTATGATTCGGTTTTGAGTTGTTGCAGGCAGCAAGTGTCATTGCTGCAACTACAATCCGTATGATTCTTTTCATTTTAAATCTATTTATTGATTTAAATTTTCAACATACTTCCGATAATTATCTTCGTTCTCAAAGTAAGAAACCTCACCTTGATCACCAGTTATCGCAATTGCGGCACTGGCCTTATCTACCTCTTTCCCGGACAGAGGATCAATAGCAACACGAACAGCGGCTTCGTTAGGGATTCGTTCCTTACACATGTCACAGCAACCATAATAAACCCTACCCTCATGTTTAACCATCAGCTGTTTCTTGGCCATAAAAGCATCGTTGACCATGCACACCTCTTCAGTAGGCACAAGATCTCCCTTTTTGTATTGTTTCGTAGCAGCTGCCAACTGCATTATTGTATCCTTTTCGGACTCCATAAGTATCGCCTTCGATTTGCTTTGTGGATTGGTGCATGCCGTCAATAAGAAGACAAACACCGCTATAATAGCAACTAAATATTTCATTGGGTCTGCTATTTGTTAAGCGTTTCAACTGTACTTCCACAAGTGATCATCTGCGATCCGTAGAAGGGGTTTTTAACCGCTTTTTCCTTACTCAACCAGTTTGCACCTTTGCCGTCATTAAACATCGGACAATGTTGATAGTAGACAGGACTCCCGAAAGAACTCACTTTGGCCAATTCATAGAGCTTCAGGGAAAGCGAGGCAAATGCCACACGTTGTTTGGTCACATCTTTGCTCTTAGTAATGGCAGCGGCGTCAGTAGTCAGGTTGTCCATCACTTTCATCCATACGGTATGTTCGGCGGGAGCAAGCTTATTCATATTCACGGCTTTGATCGCCTCCTGCAATAGGGCAGCTTTATTTGCTGCCGCCGATGCATCTGTTTTGACCAGCGCATCTTTTAAAGCGAAGTATTGATTGAGCAGATTGGTCAACTGTGTGTCTTTTCCCTTACCCGCGTCCGTTTCCGCCGCTGCTTGATGGGCTGAATGATCGGCTGCCGGCATGCTCCGTTGTCCGTCCTGCGAAATGACTTTCATAGGCTGGCTTTCTGCCTTTGGCTTCAAGGTTCTGGCGTATTGATCGGCTTTAGGCAACTGTGCATAAACATCATCCGGAGCCAGAAATTTCTCATTATCAAATCCCGCCAGGGCAATCCGTTTTAAGATTTCATCTGCATTTGTTTTTGACGCATCATAGGTAATGGTCGCCATATTCGTTTCCCGGTCCCACTCCACCTGGGCAGACTTTCCAGACTTACCTTCTCCCTCAATGACCGCTTTCGCCGCCGGCGTATTTCCAAACACCTTTACGGTCGCTGTTTTCGCATTTTTGATCTGTGCATGTATTGTAACATTGGTCAGTAATACCAGGCTTACCATACCAATTAGTGAAATTGATTTCATAGTTAAATTATATATTTTGCGCTTGTTACGCTTGATTTGTCTTTAAACATCGTTTCCAATCCCTGCATATTTGATCTGTGTTTGTACTTTTCAAATAGGGATATTTCACGATAAATAAAATTTGATTAAATAAATACCAATGAAAACTGCTCTTCAAAGCAATTGAGCTGCTGACTGGCATCGGATAATGTCAGCCAATGGGAATTTTCATTGAATAACTAAAAGAGATTTTGAATGTAGAAAACGATTCAAAAGGAATAGCATGGGCTATTGTCGATTAGGCTATTTTGGGTGGTTGCCAGATCGAAAAATAAGCATCCGAACAAAAAGATTGCTTATACAGGGTATATAGTTTTAATTGATCCGTATCAAAAAGTAAGATCAGTTCCGCTTCATAAAAAGGAATAATGGGATTACACTGCGTGGAGGTTCGGCAAGACTTTTCGCCGCAATGTTTACTGCAGTCATCACCGTGATCTTGTGTTGTTTGTGAATCCTCGCTTTTATCCTTACAGCAATCCTTTCCTTCGATATCTTTTATATCGCGGCTATTCTGCGCATGATGTAAATCTTGACCTTTGTCAGTAGCTTTTATACCTTCACCCTTATCGGCCGCATTTACATATGGTTCTTTTTCCGAGCAACAGGACTTTTTGTCCTCCTGCTTGGTTTTTTCAGGACTCAGATGGCAGGCAAACACCGGGCTCGGAGCTAAAAACAGCCCCAATATACAGATGACCAACAGGATGTTGACTTTTACCCACATAACGGATTAAAATTTATCTTTTTTCAGCTACCCGATTACAAATGTCAGGTTAAATCTTCTATTACGGAATAAAGGTCGCAATTTTTTTCCAAATCGCTGTTGTACTATTTTTTATTTTATTTATAAGATTTCATTTCCGGTCTCCGAAATGACACCTATCTATTTCTCCTGTTCCTTGATCCATTTAAGCATCAGTAGGCAGCCGGGCTTATATACGCCACCGTGGTCAAAGCCCTGCAATTGATACAAAGACGTTTTGGTATGCCCAACCTGTTTTAGTATCGCTGCGAGATGCGCATTCTCTTCGTATCTAGCTGGAAGTTCCAATTGTGGATCACCGGTAATCAATACAGTAGCAGGTGCGTCCTTGCGTGCAAAGGATATCGGCGCATATTGATCCATCTGCGGGATTGCCATCGACTGTCCGCGTTCCTTTTTGATCGTATAATGTGTATTGGTCTGACCACTGATCGGTATCAGCCCCTTTATTTTATTTGCGCTGACCCCCAGTTTTTGCAGGTAACTGCTATCAAGTCCCACCATTAGCGCCAGATATCCTCCCGCAGAATGTCCCGAAACATAAATCTTCGCCGGATCACCCCCATAAGATGCAATATGTGAAAAGGCCCAGGCTACAGCTTCAGCAGCATCGTCAATATAATCCGGGGCTTTCACTTTGGGGCTCAGTCTATAATTGACCGCAACCACCGCCAGCCCTTTCTCCTTAAGTTCCAAAGGAATAAATTTATTCCCTTCTTCCAGTCCTCCGCCATGAAACCACACAATCGTGGAAAAGTTCTTTCGATCGGTCGGGACATAGAGATCGAGCTTGCAACGTTCTTTTTTATACCCGTCGGTATCAGTAATTTTACAATAGCTAATATTTTCTATGGTACGGTATTTTTGCGCAAAAATTTGGTTCGATGAAATGAGTAAAAAGAATACAATAAGAAATTTTGAAGACATATTAAATGGGTTTAAGGATTCATATCCATAAAGTTAGCAAAAACCTTTCAGATCCCTCTCTCCTCTGCACAGATTGTTTGTCCTGCCATACGAAGCAACGGTTCAACAGCATCTATACATTTTTTTCGGAGAATATTCAGTATTACCTCGTGGAGGACATAACAAAAGATAAATTTTCCTGTTATTAGTAAGGAAACTGTAATTACTTTAGAAAAAATTATTAACGTAATATGGAGCAGATAAAAATACAGACACATATTGCTGCGCGGGTGGAAACCATCTGGAATGCCTACACCTCTGCGGAGGACATCATGGAATGGAACCGGGCATCTGAAGACTGGCATTGCACGGACGCAATTAACGATTTACGCGTCGGGGGAAAATTTAAAAATCGCATGGAAGCAAAGGACGGTTCGGTCGGCTTCGATTTTACAGGAACCTATACTGCACTTGAGCCCTTTAAAAAAATCGCCTATGTGATGCCCGATGGCCGTCAGGTAACAATCAATTTTAATACAAAAAAATCTGCTACGGATATCGAGGTTATTTTTGATGCCGAGTCTGAAAATCCTATCGAGGTGCAACGCCACGGTTGGCAAGCCATCCTCGACAATTTTAAAGCTTATGTGGAAAAAACATACGGCAACACATCCTATGGACAGACGCATTAAATACATCGGTTATTGGCCTTTGCTGCGGCAACGATCATCCCAACGAATAGACATATAATAACGGACATACTTGGATTGCTAACGACAATGGTTATCTTTAGCCAAAATTTGATGTCCCAGTATATACCCTACGGATCAAATTCCAACGAAAAGCGATAAAGACATAACATATGACAATAATTAACAATTATGAAGAGTACAAAGCCTTTGAAGGAAAGTCATTAGGCGAATCTCAATGGCACACAATCGACCAAAAACAGATTAACCAGTTTGCAGATGCAACATTAGACCACCAATGGATTCACCTCGACAGCGAAAGAGCGAAAACAGAGAGTCCGTTTAAATCAACCATTGCACATGGTTATCTGACATTATCACTTATTCCTTATTTGTGGAAGCAGATTGCCGAAGTACGGAATGTCAAAATGGAAATCAATTATGGTATCGAAAATCTGCGTTTTGCGCAGCCTGTGCTGGTCGATAATGAAGTACAATTACATACACACGTTAAATCTGTTGCCAACCTCAGGGGAGTTGTCAAAGTAACCATTGAGGCAACCTTAAAAATTAAAGATAGTGCCAAACCGGCCTATGTGGGGGATGTCATCTTTTTATACCACTTCAATTAAGTCAATCAGAACAACATCCATTTTAATGGATTTAGACAGACTATTTGTATGTTAGCTGATTTAGAAATAAAACAGATCACAAATCATAAGGACTATCCTTATGATTTGTTGCTTTTGGCAGATGAGACAGTCGCTGCTATCAATAAGTATCTTTTTGATTCCGCTGTCTTTGTTGTCGAGGAACAGCAGCAGCCCATTGCTGTATTTTGTTTGTACCACATCGATAGTGAAACCCTGGAAATCAAAAATATCGCCGTCACCCCCGCGTACCAGAACAGCGGGCTTGGCAGTAAAATATTACGTCATATCCAACAAACTTATTCTGCGCAATATACAAATCTGATTGTTGGAACGGCAGATTGCGGTCTGGACCAGATCAGATTCTACGAACGCAATGGTTTTGTTAAATATGGTATCCGTCCGAATTTTTTTATTGAAAATTACGAACAGCCCATCTATGAAAACGGTCAATTGTTAAAAGATATGGTTTTACTGAAATACCAGTCCCAACATTCCTAAAGTCGGTTTTCTGTTGCTATTCGACGCGCACTATATTTCTACAGACAGAAATAAATATAAAGCAACACGGGGACGGCGAGGCTCAGCCACAATATCAGCCCCTGCAAGATCGCCTTACAACCTACAGACAGCAACACATCTCTCGACAGGCTGGCTCCAATCAGAAAGAGCGTCAAGGTGAGTCCGGCTTTAGCGATCTCAACAACATAAGTTCCCATACTCCTGAAAAATGGAATATAGCTATTCAGGATAATAGCCAATATAAATAATCCGATAAAATATGGAATCTTGATACGCGTCCCCTTATTTTTAAAGGCAAGGGCGCTCAACAACGAAATCGGAATTATCCATAATGCCCGTGTTAATTTAACGGTTGTCGCCACCTGTAGCGCCTCGGAACCATACTTACTTGCCGCACCAACCACCGAACTCGTATCCTGTATCGCAACGGCACACCAGAGTCCAAATTGTGTCTGGGAGAGATCCAGGAAACCACCGATGACCGGGAATACAAATAGGGCAACAGCATTTAAGACAAAGATGGTTCCCAACGCTACACTGATCTGCTTTTCATTCGCCTCCATTGTGGGTGAAACTGCAGCGATGGCACTCCCGCCGCAAATAGCTGTTCCTACAGTGATGAGATAAGCGGTCATTTTTTCTAGCTTTAACAATTCAGCCAATACATAGCCCAGCAACAATGTTCCGATAATAGAAATAACTGTTAGCAAAAAACCGTCTTTGCCCGTCTGAACAGCATTATCAATATGCATACCAAAGCCTAAGCCGACAACGGAGAGCTGTAACAGCATCTGCGTGGCTCTATGATTAACAGCCAAAAAGGGATGTCCGATCCATTGGGCAACAATAATACCTAGCAGCAGCGCCAAAGGAGCCGATATGATCGGTGTCAGACATAGGATAAGTAAGAGAGTAAAGATGATTTCCCGGATGGAGATCTTTTTATTGAGCATATGCTTGTATCGCATCGTAAAGTTTATCTTTTTGTACATGATAACTGTGTTTGATCTTGCACAAAATTGAATAACTTTTACTCATGAATAAAACTACAAAAACTAATGAGTCATAACTAAAAATTATACAGAGTTAAATATGGAAGAATCAGCATTTAATATCATTAGATGAGAGCCGGATTAATTGCGTTAATGGATAATTATCCAGAGACGTATTGCACTATGTTTGCTCAACCGGAAAAATAATAGGTATAAGCTAACATAAAGAATAAAAATAACCCTTATATTTCAGTAGGCTTCAAAAAAATTAAATAAAACAATGAGACTAACTGCGACACACCCCAAACTACCGATGCGCGACAAAGCTGTCACAAGTGATTTTTACTTAGGCCAGCTAGGGTTCATGCCTTGCGGCACCGAAGATTATGAAGGGTATCTGATGATCAAAAAAGATCAGATCGAGATTCATTTTTTTGAATTCAGGGAGCTGTCTCCCGAAGAAAATTATGGCATGATCTATATCCGCACCGATGATATTGATGCACTCTATCAATCTTTTCTAGCACGCAACATTGCTATCCATCCGAATGGCAAACTGGAGACAAAACCTTGGGGTCAGCGTGAATTTTCCATATTGGATCCGGATAACAATTTGCTAACGTTCGGACAGGAGGATTAGCGCTAAACATTCGACCCAAAGATCATCAACCTGATGCTAAGGTAGTTACTATATCGGACACAAGCAGACTGAACAGATGGCACTTTATTGAAGCTATGCTGTCCAATGGAAAACGACACGACATACAAAGAGGAAATATCCGTTCAGACGATTAGATACGACAAGAAAAAATAAAAAAAATGCCTGTCATCATCACGCGAAAACGGAGTATAACGATGACAGGCGCTATAATTTATATACGAGTTTACTGTCTCAGAATGGACTAACCGAATAAGTCTGAGCTCAGGTAACGGTCTCCTCGATCACATGCAATAAAAACAATGACACCTTCCTCAATTTCATCGGCAATTTTCAGGGCGCCGGCAAATGCTCCGCCTGTACTCATACCTGCAAAAACCCCTTCCCGTTTCACCAGTTCACGCGCCAGTTCGGTTGCTTCCTGTTGTGAAATATCAATGACACGATCCACGCGGCTCGGATCAAATATTTTCGGTAGATAAGCTTCTGGCCAACGTCTGATTCCGGGAATAGACGACTCAGGGGTAGGCTGACAACCGACAATTTGTATTGCCGGATTTTTTTCCTTGAGGTAAATGGAATTTCCCATAATCGTTCCTGTTGTACCCATTGCACTCACGAAATGGGTGATTTTCCCATCTGTGTCACGCCAGATTTCAGGTCCAGTCGTTTTGATATGCGCTTTGTAATTATCAGGATTGGCAAATTGATTTAAAATAAAATAACCTTCATTTGCTGCTTTTGCTTCGGCGTAATCGCGGCATATCTCCATTGATTCCAGAAGAGTAACCTTGGCACCGAAAGCTTCCATGGTCAGCGTACGCTCACGGGTAGAAGACGCAGGCATGACCAATTCAAGACTCAAACCATATATCCCGGCAATCATGGCCAGGGCAATCCCCGTATTTCCACTGGTTGCCTCAATAAGTTTACTTTCTTTCGAAATCTCACCACGCTCCATGGCCGAACGGATCATATTTAAGGCTGCACGGTCCTTGACAGAGCCAGCAGGGTTATTCCCTTCCATCTTTGCAAAGATCCGTACTTTTGGATTTGTATGAAATTGGGTGATCTCCACCAATGGTGTATTTCCGATGGTATCTATAATATTTCCCATAATGTATCTATATGATTGGTTTTGAATCAATGAATTTTGTGGTCGCCTGATGATACACAGTCGTATACGGTTCCACTGAACTTGTCAGCCAAACATTACCTCCGATGACCGAATGGTGGCCGATACGTGTTTCACCCCCCAAAATAGTTGCTCCCGAGTAAATAATGACGTGGTCTTCGATTGTTGGATGACGTTTGACATTTGACAACACCTTATCCACACTCAAAGCGCCCAGCGTTACCCCCTGATAGAGTTTAACGTAGTTTCCGATTGTACAGGTTTCCCCAATCACCAATCCGGTCCCATGATCTATGTGGAGATGATGACCGATGGTCGCTCCCGGATGAATATCAATTCCTGTCTTGGAATGCGCATGCTCAGTCAATATCCGTGGGATCAGGGGGACCCCCAGACGATGTAACTCATTTGCCATCCGGAAAATACAGATTGCAAAAAAACCGGGGTAGGTACGTACGACCTCGCGCTTGTTCTGTGCCGCAGGATCCCCATCCATCAATGCATCAGCATCCTGGCACATGAGTTCATACAAAGCCGGAATGCGTTCAAAAAACTGATGAGCTACTTGCGCATGATTGCAATGACCACAGGCTTTTGATTTGCTCAGGAGCTGCTCCAGCTCCAGCTCAAATTGTCCAAAAGCAAGCTTTACATCGTCCACCGATTTCATCTCGCCCGAATTTCGCTCCGGAAAAAGCACATCCAGAATTTTGGTAGCCCAGCCGCAGATCTTCTTATTGGAAGGCATTTCTAAAACAGCTAATTGCTGCTCGTAGATATGTTGATAAAAATCATGCATCTTCAAAAGTAAATATTAAAACAATCTTAGCTCAAGTTTCTATTGTATAGAATTCTAATGGAGAAACATACAAATTTAATGTCTCTCTTTGATCTGCAAGAGCTTTATTCTTAAACAAAGATACTATACAATATTGATAGATTAAGCCCTATTACCACTTAACTATGTGATTAAATCCTTTTTATTTTTATTTGAGTTTTAGGATAGCTAAAGATTTCCTCCTCATTGCTGTCTCATTGACGTCATTTCTTCTTCGCATCAACGCAAGTTGCAATTTAGAAACCTGCTTATGCTTCTTAAAGCACTAAGCGGTCAAACAGGTTTTGCAATGTTGCTTCGGGATCTTCACATAGTCCGGGATGCGAGGCCGAGCATTGGATGAGCGTACTCCGTTTGGCAGTAAGCCAACGAAAACGCTCGGTGATATCCAGGGCAGCCAACTTTCCGGCATCTTTATCTCCATTGCATATCCGTTGAAAGGAAGACAAGTGGTTTTCAATAAGTTCCAGTTCAATTTTTGGACAGAGTGCCCTTACCTTCTGCTCATCTATGGCGTAAACCATCCTGGCAAAACGATATTTACGGCAATAGAGCGCAATACCGACATTGATAAATTCCTCACGCTCTACACGCGGTACCAATCGTACCACAGCATATTCATATAAGGTTTTTTCTGGCATCTTCTATCTGTTTTACAAAAATTGACGAATTCGCCACACGTTGCTTCAAGAAGGAAACATACACTTCTCTGGCATCTGCCGCAGTCAGTTCGCGTTCAGAATCCACTAACCATTCGTCCGGTACGACAGCCAATATCTTACGAAAAACATCGTCCGTAAAAATAGAACTGAATTCAGCATCTATTTTTCCGACAACGCTCGCATTTTTTAACAACACATGGTCTTTAATCTGTACAAATGGTTTGACCGATTGCTCTTCCCAATTGTCCCAACTGTGGTGAAAATATAAGGATGCCCCATGGTCGATCAGCCATAATTCTTTATGCCAGATCAGCATATTGGTGTTCCGTACCGTACGGTCCACATTCATCAGTAAAGCATCAAGCCACACAATTTTTGAAGCCTCTTCTGCGCCGATCACGTCAACATTGGCATCAAAAGTAATCGCCCCACTCAAAAAATGAAGCCCGAGATTTTTCCCCACACTAAATTTGAGCAGGTCTTGTATTTCCTCATCCGGTTCCGAGCGCCCAAAAGATTCATCAAGATATGCAAAGACAATTTCGGGAACTCTTAATCTTAAAAGCCTTGCCAGCTCTCCACCGATGAGTTCAGCAATGAGTGCCTTACGGCCCTGCCCTGCTCCTCTGAATTTAATGACATAACTAAAGCCATCGTCTGCATCGACCAGCGCAGGCAAAGATCCACCTTCCCGAAATGGCTGAACATATCGGATAATCTCTACCTCGCGAATGATAGGTTGTTGAAAATTCATGAATTTCTTTTTTCTTTCTGTTCAAAGTTGACCGCCAACGCCGGACATGATATCAAACAAAGATAAAGTTACCTTTATTTATAAGTTTGTTCGTCATACCCGTAACAAATTTATTGTTATCCCACAACGGTCGAACCTTTTATTCGTGGAAATATCTTAAATATTTATTTATATTTTAGCAAAACAGCGCAAATTGTACATTCATTTGACCATTAGAAGTACTATTTTCTAATTATATTTGTCCTATAATCTCGACTTGTCTCATCAAGTTCTTTTCAAAAACGATATGGATACTATTCAGGAATATAACAGTGTGATCAAGCACTGCCAAGATTTATTTATAAAAAAAACAAAAGATTATGGTACGGCATGGCGGATTATGCGCCTTTCCTCCATTACCGACCAGATTTATATTAAGGCACAACGTATACGTACCCTCGAAGTCAAAAAAGTATCTAAAGTTGGTGAAGGTGTCGTGGATGAATATATCGGTATCATTAATTATTGCATCATGGCCATGATCCAGATTGATCTTGGTGAAGATGGAGAGGAAAACCTCGACCCTGCCTTTGTCAATCAAAAATACACGGAAAAGGTAACCGAAACAAGGGACCTCATGCTAGCCAAAAATCATGATTACGGTGAGGCCTGGCGTGATATGCGCGTTTCTTCGATGACAGATCTGATCTTAATGAAAATCCACCGCGTCAAACAGATCGAAGACAATGACGGGCAGACCATCGTTTCAGAAGGCATTCATGCCAATTACCAGGATATGCTCAACTACGCAGTTTTTGCGTTAATTAAGTTAGGACTCGCACAACAATAATCGGATGATGACAGCACAACAGACAACAAAAACAAATTACCTTTTAGGTTTTTGCCGCATTTTCACTGGACTTCTTTTTATTTTCTCCGGATTTATCAAGGCCAATGATCCTACCGGCTTCGGCTATAAATTGCAGGAATATTTCGAAGTGTTCCACCTGACTGCCTTCAATGAATATGCTACGGCCATGGCCGTGGTGATCTGTGGCTTTGAAATCCTATTAGGTGCGCTCCTGTTGTTTGGGGTCTACGCCAATCTGGTGGCTTGGGGCCTACTGTTGTTGATCCTATTTTTCACCTTTCTGACATTCTATTCCGCATTTTTCGAAGTCGTTACTTCCTGCGGTTGTTTTGGTGATGCCATACCACTGACCCCTTGGCAATCTTTTTCTAAAGATCTGGTGTTATTGGCTTTGATCCTGATCATCTTTTTTAATCGCAAACAGATCCGGTCTATTATCAAAGGTTCCGGCAATCAATTTGTTGTCACATTGATTACAGCTGTTGTTTCCTTGGGTATAGGAGTATATACGGTCAATTATCTCCCTTTTATTGATTTCTTGCCTTATAAGATCGGCAACAATCTACCTTCTCTGATGGTCCTTCCTGAAGGAAAACAGGCCGATGTCTTTGAACAGCTCTATACCATGAAAAACAAGAAGACCGGCGAGACTAAGAAAGTGAATGACAAAGTGTATATGGCAGATAAACTCTGGGAGGATGAGTCTTGGGAGATCATTGGCGAACCAGAAAGCAAACTCGTCAAAAAAGGATATGACATTCCTATTCCAGACCTTTTGATTACTGATGCGGACGGTGCTGATCATACACAGGAGATCATCGCCAACCCTTATTATAACATTATCATCGTCGCCAAGGATCTTTCATCGACCAATATAGATGCCATCCAGAAAATCAATCAGACGGTGACACAGATGACCAAAGATTACAATGGTCTTCGCGTTGTCCTGCTGACCGCCTCGGCTTCCAAAGATGCACAATACCTGAGTGACAAGATGCAATTGATTGCAGAAATCTATTATGCGGATTTAATTCCATTGAAAAGTATGGTCCGGGCCAATCCCGGTGTGATCCTGTTAAAAGGGGGGAATGTAATGGGCAAATGGCATTACAATAATTTCCCGGATGCAAAGACGATTGAAGACAATTTTTTAAGTAAGGACAAATAATACAATATGCCTAAACCTATATTTTTGATTGGCTATATGGGCAGTGGAAAAACCACACTGGGAAAAAAGCTGGCCAGCAAATTAGATTTACCTTTTATCGATACCGACGAGGAGATTGTGAAACAGATCGGCATGAGCATTACCGACTATTTCGGCCAGCATGGTGAAGAACAATTCCGAAAGCTGGAACGCGAGCAGTTGCGTAAATTTGCGGGCAGCTACGCGGTCATCTCCACGGGGGGCGGTGCCCCTTGTTTTTTTGACAATATGGATTGGATCGAAGCCAATGGTTATGCGGTCTATCTGCAAATGACTCCAAAAGCCTTATTTGACCGCCTGTCGCAGTCAAAATTACATAAAAGACCTATTCTGATCGGTAAATCACCGGAAGAACTACGGGCTTTTATTGAAGAGAAATTAACGGAACGCGAGCCTTACTATACTCGGGCTCATCTGACAATAGATCAGCTCAATACCACAGTAGAAACGTTAGTTGCCCTAATCAATCAGCATAATTTATAGTCGCATAATAGTTAAAAATGAGAATACGCCTGTACTGCTTCCTTTTATTCCTGACCTGTATAGCTGTTTGCAGCTGTTTTCGCCATAGTGGTGATACAGAAGGCTTACCTGTGGGCAAGCGCATCCAGCTGACCACAGTAGAGGATCTTTATCAGTTTCTGACCTATGATGACAACCGCTATCCATTGGTCAGTCTACACCGTGGCGGGCCTACTTCTGGCTATCCGGAAAATGCTTTGGAAACCTTTGCATATAATGCCAGTCTGCAGCCTGTTATTGTAGAGTGCGATGTTAGATTAAGCAAAGATTCGGCACTGGTACTCATGCATGACAATACCCTAAACCGCACGACAACAGGCCGGGGATCTGTTAGTGAACGTACTTTGGCGGAGCTCAAAAAACTGCGTCTGGTAGACAACGACAAGAAAATAACACCCTACAAAATCCCAACACTCGATGAAGCCCTGGCCTGGGGAAAAGGCAAGGTTATTTTCACACTGGATATTAAAAACGAGGTACCTTACGAATCCGTAATCAATGTCATTCGTAAACAGCGTGCCGAATCCAGTGTTGTTATCATTACTTATAGTGCCGGTCAGGCCGGAAAAGTACACAATCTTGCCGGGGATCTGATGATATCTGCTTCAGTGAAGAGCCTAGCGGATATCGCCCGTCTCAACGAAAAAGATGTACCGGACAATAAGTTACTGGCCTTCGTCGGTACACGGGAAGCTGATCCGCAGCTAACCAAAGTATTGCATGATCATGGGATCATGTGTATCTTGGGCACGCAGGGTAATCTCGACAGACAAGCTGCAAAGAAAGGATTTCAGCTGTATGCCAGCTTTATAGAACGTGGCGCAGATATACTGAGTACTGATCGTCCGATCGAGGCAGGTAGAGCGTTAAGTTTTTATATCAAGAAAAGGGGTATAAGTTCTAAATTTGTGCAGTAAATTATTGCTCATGTCAAACTGAACTATTCTTAATAAAAAAAAACAGCTCTCGACCCCAAAAAGAGAGCTACGGTTTTCAGAAAATTTATTCCGTTGTGCCGAGCCAGCTAACTAAGTTTCCTATTGAAAACTATAAAATTAATATATTAGACTTTGTTCATAATGATTCATCCGGAACCATAATCTTCCTATACTACTGCCCTAAATTCTCAGCAAAGAATAGTATAACTTTTTCCAGTACCTGTCTTTCGGGTTCAGATCGTTCATACAAGTCATAACATGGGTCACCTTTGACAATGAACAACTATTTTTTGGGAGGCCTCAATCCCAAAAACTTAATATAATTTAAAAAAATATTAAGCGCATACTACCTGTATCTTCTAAATATATACAACACGAAAAATCAGTTTACCAAACATCAAATCAGTTTACCAAACATCGCGATTAGATACATTTAGGCTATCTCGGATATAAAAAACCACGGGACGCAATTCCCTGATTTCTATGGGTAGTTCCTCTGCGTCAAAATCTATCGGAACTATCTTTTCCGATGCTATTTTCATTTGCTCCATATTTCCTTACAGTTTTTTAAGCTCTTCTTCAGGCCAAGTGACCAATTCTTTTAACAAGTAAGTCTTTGGCTCAGCTTCGTCATCAAATTGTTCCAAAAACTCCGGCAGGTCGCCTTCAACTTTTAAAAGCTTTCCTTCCTGCAGCACGTCATAGCCCTCCGCAAGCCATTGCTCTATTTTTTTCCTATTGACTTGAATATGTTCCATCTTAAAATATCTAAGTTTATACTTCCATTACGCTTTTTTAAATAAGTTAAACCGCCATGTATATACAAGATAAACAATGCTCCGGCAGATATCGTTTCGGCAATCTGAATTTGAATCCGCAAGCATTCGACTACAATATAAACAAGAAGCTAAAAAACTATCCTCAAGGATTAAAAGTAGAATAAAATAAAAAATAACACCCTTAAAATAAAATAGTTAATAAATAACGATATTTCGACCCATCGAAACACGAATAATTGGCAGAGTATTTGTATAAACAGCGAAAGTTCTCGATTCGAAAACTTAACGCTAACATTTTTTTAATATCATGAAAAAAGTACTTCTACCTTTTCTGACACTTTTTACACTTGTATTTGCCATTAACCAACAGGCAAACGCGCAAACTCCTTACCGTACAGCTCTTGGCCTTGGCATTGACGTCGGTGATGGCCCAACATTATACGGCCCACAGATCAAACACAATTTTGGTGGCAATGATGCCGGAAATGCACAGGTATTATTTGGCGACAACATCACGGTTGTCGGTGTAGATTATTCTTACAACCAACGTATCTCTGGAACACGCGGTTTATCGTGGTATGTCGGTGTGGGGCCACAAGTATCTTTTGTTGACTATGGCAAATGGCATGGCTACTGGGACGATGACTACCATTGGAAAGATGGTGATACCGAAACTTTTTTTGCTATCCGTCCAGCATTGGGTCTGGAGTTCAGAATTCCTTCAGCACCATTAGCAATGCATTTTGACTGGAAACCATGGTGGAACTTATCACATGGTTCTAACTTTGAACCATCCCGTTTCTCATTGGGTTTCAAATTCGTATTGAAATAAAAACAATATATCCAGAAACAAAAAATCCTGCTGGCGCTATGTCCATGCAGGATTTTTTGTTTTACAATTCTCGCGTCTCAATACTACACTCTTCCCATAGTATTTTGTCCTTTTTGTATTCTTTTAAATACCAGAGCTTCCCGTGCTAGCCCCATGCGTCCTTGATCTTCAACCCTCTAATTGGCTATTTGGCTATATCGAGCTCCTTATAAACAGTTTAATCTTACAGAACTATTCGGTGAAAGCCCCGCAAGTGCTTTACTATGCTCCTCCGTTTGTAATAATAGCACAACAAGACACAGCTTTTATACCCCTTATTTTTTCAGATAGTCAGTAGCCAATTGTATATATACTGGAGTTGCTTCTTTTGCATCTGGTTATTCGTAAAATCGCTCCACTGAGGTGACACGAAATTGATTTAAAAATATTTCTTTAAGCGTGACAAGATTATAATATTTTGCACAGATCCAGTCTAATACGCTGATCAATTTACTTAAAGGCTCTTTATCTTTAAACCAACAAAGAACGTTCGTGGCATATTAGGACCATAAATGTAATTGCTATCCCGATTTTACCGGTATCGAAATCATGTTGATAAGCGTTAAAAACATTCTTTACACCCCCATAAATTTCGATCATGTTGTTAAATTTTGACAGACTAAAAGTATGCGACACTTTACTATTTAACTCTGAGAATGCTTTTGTATGAACCATTTCATCCTCTGGAAAATTGTCCGCACCACCAGCATGAGCGATCTTCATTTTACCCGTGTACACATAGTTCAGATTGATTGTCCAGCGTTTATCCGGTGTGATATTGAGGTTTGCAAAACCATATTCATCTGGTGTTCTCAGGAATGATCTTGTCGCTTCTATACCCTCCAGGTAAGATACAGGATTTTCATATTTGCTCTGTTGCAAGGTAAAACCTGTTTCCAGTTGCATCTTTTTATTATAATTGGCACGTAATTCAAGTGTAGTTCCTGCTACCTTCGCGTTATTCCCATTATGTTTTTCAAACACCTTACCAAAGTCGTCCGTACCGATTTCTTCAAGTACAAAGGCATTTTTCAGCTGTGTATAGAATCCCTCCAATGTAAAACCCGCAATCCATTTCTCCGTGGCTTTATCATAGTTTACCGAACCGCTAAAACTCTTTGATCGCTCCTCCCGAAGATCTGGAGCTAATTGAACACATGAAACACCACCTCCCGCAAAGGCAATATGAAGGTCTGTATCAAATGCCTGTGGCGCCCGAAAACCCGTTCCATAGCTAAGACGGAACTGCGTATTGGCCGCATGCTTATATAACAGCGCTATACGTGGACTGACGATCACTTTGTCCAATAGGTTATGCTTGTCCACCCGAAGCCCGGATAGCAAGTTAAACTTGTCCGCAAAGTCCCAGTCACTCTGAAAAAAGCTCCCCCAATCTTTCGTGTGCTGATCGACCAAATAGTTATAACTCGGGATTTCATCGTAAACTTTATCGGACACATATTCCGATCCGACGGTCAATACATTCCGATGGTTCAAAAAATTGCTAACCTCGTGGTTCAATTGAAAACCGCCCTGCAATGTGGTTGTCTTTGAATCGCCATAAGGCGGGTTTTTGAGATGATTTTCGATCTCTTCCGGACTATCCGGAAATATCCCGGTATAATGCTTTCTATTGGTATTTTGAAAAGCTGTATAGAAGATCAATGCCGATTTATCCTGATTAAAATTGATCTGGTAATCCGTGCTCCCCATCCATATTTTATGGGTACGTTCCTCGGACTGAAGTGTAAGATAGGCCGGTTTTTTCGTCATCTCACCCCCAAATCTATATTCATTCAGATTGCTCAGGGAAACCTGCAATTTTTGATTGTCCGAGAACTGATAGAATGAGTTGATACCGAAGGAGGTATTTTCAATTTTAGGTATTTCCGAAAAATTATCGCCATTTGCATCGTAAAAGCCGCGATCCCGTTTATTGAAGAAAAAGGATGTTCCAGCATTCCCCTTTTCATTGACCAAGGTAGCATTTCCGCCAAGGTTAAAATCGCTTGTCTTGCCATCAATGCTTTGGTAAAAAGAATTGACTTCATAACCACTCTGCTTCGGTAATTTGGTGATCACATTGACTGTGCCCCCTATGGCACTTGAACCATATAACGAAGATCCGCCACCGCGAACCACCTCAATCTTTTCGATCATATTGACAGGCAATTGCTCCATACCATAGAGTCCCATCAGAGGACTGAAAATAGGCCGTCCATTGATCAGTATCTGCGAATATCCTCCCTGGAGTCCATTCATCCGCAATTGGGTGTAGTTACAGGTCTGACAATCAGTTTCCACCCGCAAGCCCGGCTGAAACTTCAGCCCTTCAGAAAGATTACATACTTGCAGATTGTCCAGGGTTTTACTCTCCAATATATTGACAATTACCGGACTCTCCGTTTTTCGTTTGAATGTTTTAGTGCCCGTGACCACAATTTCATCCAAAAAGAAAATGGAACGGCCTAAACGGATGTTCCTGGCCACAGTACCCCTATCGATCCGAATCGAATCACGATGGACATTAAAACCGATATGTTTGACTTCCACTCCCCAGGTACCATAGGGAATCTTTTCCAATGTAAATCGTCCAAGATTGTTAGACTTCGTACCCATCTTTAGTGCAGGAATCACCACGGATACCGATTTCAACGGGAGTCCATTGCTATCATAAATTTTACCTACTACCCCACCTGTCTGCCCAAAGGAAATAAATCCGATCAGCATGAATACTGTTGTCAAGAGAACTCTGAATCCCGTCATCATTGTTTTGTTTTGATTAATTATAAATTTAGATACACAAATCTAGTAAGTTAGATTAAACTAACAAAATATTTTCTAACATGACTATTAGACACAACTAATATTTGGTAAATTTGTACTATGATATCACAGACTGAAGAGAACTACTTAAAAGCATTATACAATCTGACCTACCTAAAAGGCGAGGCTAGCGTCAATGAGATCAGTAAACGACTGGAAATCAAAATGCCAACGGTAAATAGTATGATGAAAAAGCTATCTGAAAAAGGTTTGGTCCATTACGAAAGCTATAAACCCCTCAAGCTTACAGAAGAAGGAAAAAAAGAAGCTGCGCTTATTATTCGCAAACATCGACTTACCGAAATGTATCTCGTTGAAAAGATGGGCTTTGCATGGGATGAAGTTCACCAGATCGCGGAACAGATCGAGCACATCCATTCTCCTGAATTTTTCACCAAGATGGATCAATTATTGGGCTACCCGACAGTAGACCCCCATGGCTCGCCGATTCCTGACCATAATGGTGTAATGCGTTCGGAGAACTATGTCTTCCTTGATACCTGTGAAATCGGAAATGTGGTCACATTAATGGCTGTACAGCCTTCCTCCAAAGAATTGTTACAATACCTAAACTCTAAAAACCTAGAATTGGGTACAACATTAACGATTCACTCCATCGAACCATTTGACCGCAGTATCACAGTTAGTTATGACAAGCGGTCCGCAGAAGTACTCAGCAGCAAAGTTACCGCAACCTTACTTGTACGCCCTATTTCTTAAAAATATAGCTAACTACTATTTTAATCGACATCATCCTAATTGCTGGAGCCAGCTTCTATGGCTCCGCTGTCATCTATGGCAAAAAAAACAAACCAGTATAAACCTACAAAACAATCCTCGTTAAGATTTATTGCACAAAATTTTGTTAGTTTAATCTAATTTTATAATTTAGCTAAACTAAAAATAAAATAAGCAATGATAAACAATCAGGTAATAGCATTGGGGTTATTAAAAAAGGGGGAGCTTGCAAGCATTGTGGGGATAGCGACAGACTGTCGCCAGGAAATCCGACAGCGCTTGCTTGACCTAGGTTTTGTCAGGGGCGCGGAAATAAGCATCCAGAATATAAGTCCCCTAGGTGATCCGATCGCCTATAATATACACGGCACCGTGATTTCACTTCGTAAAGAGGATTCGTTACAGGTATTGATTACCCATAAATAGATGACGATGAAAAAACATACAGCATGTGAAACCTGCCAGCTGAATCCCACTTCAGATCTAAAACAATGGGGAACAGATTTGGGAAATTCCACCTACACTATTGCTTTAGCCGGAAATCCCAACACGGGTAAAAGTTCCATTTTTAACGCGCTAACTGGATTAAAACAGCATACTGGAAACTGGCCGGGTAAAACTGTTACGCGAGCTGAAGGAAGTTATTCACATAGAGGCGATAAATTTAAAATCATTGATCTCCCCGGCACCTACTCCTTACTTTCAACATCCGAAGATGAAGAGGTCGCCCGAGATTTTATCCTATTTGGCCAACCCGATGTCACCGTCATTGTCGTCGATGCCAGCAGGCTGCAACGCAATTTCAGTCTGGTTCTACAAATTCTCGAAATTAGCAACAAAGCGGTCTTATGCCTCAACTTGATGGACGAGGCGCGGCGTCATCGGATAGAGATTGATGCACGAACCCTATCAAAGGATCTCGGCATCCCTGTTATTGCCACCAGCGCCCGTACTAAAGAAGGACTTTCAGACCTCCTGGCGGCTATCCATCAAGTGGCTGACGGTAGTTTCCTCCCCGCAAAAATGACCTCTTTTCAGTTGACAAAGCAAACAGGCACTGCTGTTGCAACAATAGCCAACCATCTCGACACGCTGGACAGCAAGTTAACCAACACGAATTGGCTGGCCATGCGCCTGATCGAAGATGATAAAAGCATTATTGATGCCTTACAAAAAGGACAACTATCCAATTCCATTGACAGTGAAAACTTAGCCCCCATATTGCATTACGCCACAGCATATCGGTTTAAACTAGGAGATAATTATCGAAATGAGCTGGTTGAAGCGATCTATGCAAAAGCGAGCAAACTGGTAAAAGACCATGTTTCAACAGATTCGGACAGCTATTCATTTCGAGTGGACCGCAGTATCGATCATATCGTCACCCACCGTATCTGGGGATTTCCGATTATGTTTATGCTGCTCGGATTGATCCTTTGGCTTACCATCACGGGGGCAAATTATCCTTCACAAATGCTATCAACTTTATTGCTCGATTATGTTTATCCGTTTTTAAAGGAGGCGTCAACAGACATGGATATTCCTGTTTGGCTAGGTGGGTTTCTGATTGACGGGATCTATTTGGCTACTGCCTGGGTCATATCGGTCATGCTACCACCGATGGCGATCTTCTTTCCATTATTTACATTATTGGAAGATTTTGGTTACCTCCCTAGAGTTGCATTCAATCTAGATCGGATATTCAAAAAAGCCGGCGCTCATGGTAAACAGGCACTAACCATGAGTATGGGCTTTGGCTGCAATGCCGCAGGTGTTGTTGCAACAAGGATTATCAACAGTCCACGTGAAAAGTTGATTGCAATCGTCACCAATAACTTCTCGCTTTGCAATGGAAGATGGCCCACACAGATTTTGATCGCCAGTCTTTTTTTAGGTATTTTGGTTCCTGCCAAATGGTCTAGTTCCGTCGCTATGTTTGCTGTAATTTTCATTGCGATACTTGGTATTGCATTTACATTTTTAACCTCCTGGCTATTGTCAAAAACATTACTCAAAGGAGAATCCTCATTCTTTACGCTAGAGCTTCCCCCTTATCGTCCACCGAGGTTCTTTCAGACATTATATACCTCATTCATCGACCGCACATTGATCGTCTTGTGGCGGGCTATCATCTTTGCTGCACCCGCTGGTGCAATTATTTGGTTGATCTGCAATATTCATATCGCTGATCAAAATATAGCGCTCTGGCTCATTCATGGCCTCAACCCGATGGGTCTATTTATAGGTCTAAATGGTGTTATCTTATTGGCTTATATCGTTGCCATTCCAGCGAATGAAATTGTTATCCCAACCATACTCATGTTAACTGCGCTCACGGTAGGGAGTACCGGAGCTGGTACGGGTGTATTGTTTGAAGGCTCAGCAAACGAGGTGTCGACCCTATTACACGCGGGTGGGTGGACAACATTGACCGCCATTAATTTGATGCTGTTCAGTCTCCTACACAATCCCTGCAGCACAACAATATACACCATTTATAAGGAAACGGGAAGTCGCAAATGGACCGCAGTAGCGACATTGTTACCCGTATTTTATGGCCTGATCGTATGTTTCCTGGTAACAAAAGTTTGGTACTTTTTTGCCTAATCTGTTGACCTATGATGCCTGCCCATATACCGTGCTAATTGTTTGCAAACAGTTAAGTCTATTCGAACTAAACCTTAGCGACAAAATCCGGCTATCGTATGATTTTATTGTGATCCCATTGATATGTAATGGGATCTCCGGTCGCAATTTCTCGCTCAAGGATCTGTGCCGGGGTGAGATGTTCCAGATACATAATGAGCGCTCTTAAACTGTTACCATGTGCGACAATAAGAACATTGTTACCTGCGTCCAACTCTGGCTGTATGAAATTCTCAAAATAAGATATCACCCGATCGTAGGTATCTTTTAAGCTTTCACCGCCCGGGGGAGCGACATCAAAAGATCTTCGCCAGATATGTACTTGCTCCACCCCATATTTTTCAGCGGTTTCATCCTTATTTAGTCCTTCTAAGTTTCCGTAGCTCCGCTCATTCAGTGCAGCATCAACGATAATCGGAATATTGGGCTTTGCGATCTCGTTGAGAATGATCTCCAAAGTATGTTGTGCCCGGATCAGTGTAGAAGTAAATGCGATATCAATTGATTCTTTTGCCAATGCTTTTCCTGCCTTTTTTGCTTCCAGTTGTCCTAAAGCTGTAATATCAATATTTTGCCAACCTGTGAAACGGTTCTCCAGGTTCCATTGTGATTGCCCGTGACGGACTAAAAATAATTTTGCCATTACTCCTATTATTTATTGTTTTAGCGGATAGCTACCCAAAGTGGACCTACATCCAGCACACCACATCGATGAGATTTATTGAGGGAGTACTATATGGATCTTCACTTACCAGATCTTATCTATTGTAGCTATTCATAGATAAAATAATGCTTTGTGGTGTTTTGTTTTAAAGAGATAGCTAATCCACCCGGTATAGCATAAATTTTATTTATTATTCGCGTTCAAATAATTGTTCTTTGAATAAATCAAAAAAAAGCGCTCTCTTAGGCTTCTCCATATTTGTTTTTTCTGCAAATTGCTGATAGGCTGATGTCGCTCTTTTCAGTTCGGATTGAATCTCATTTTGATCGAGTTGAGCGTGAACAACAAGATGTAACAAATAATATAACACACGCTTAAGCATACGATCAGCCTGCTCGAAATCGCCTAAAGCAATATAAGTATTTGCGAGATTATTGCATGAGATAATATAGACCTGTATAACAGGAACTTCCAAATAAATACAGTCAGTAAGATGGTTATTTAATAGCTCCACACTGGCCAATGCACACTGATAACTCAATAAGGCCTCCTCAAATTTATCTGCATTATAAAGCAAATTGCTTGAAAGTGTTAACGTTTGCCAATACCGCTCTATAGCACGTAGATCGCTATTGGCCATAGCTTTTTGTTTTCTGTTTTAAGATTTTTATCGCTCGTTTCAATTGACCAATCTGCTGCATTTCTTTCGTTGCCAATTGAATATCAGCCTTCATCAGGTTGGTATCACGAACATGACGCTCTAATCTTCTTCTATTTTCCTCCAATAAGATGATCACATATTCCATTATTGTTTTTTTTCGTTATTTTATAAACAAAAATAATAAGTTAGCCAAATCTAACAAAATTATTAACAATAAATAACATTAAAAAAAACAACTTAGAGGAAGGATTAAACACGATAAAAAAAGCAACCTCTTTTAGTTGGCATTTTAAAATTCAAATTCGCCTACTAATATAAATATTGCCCACAAAAAAAGCCTCTGGAATTACTCCAAAGGCTTTTTTATAATCAATAGAAAAGCGTTATGCTTTTTCTTCTTTTAATTTCGACGATTCTTTTTTTGGTTCCTTTTCCTCAAAACCTGAGCGCAAGATTTCATCCCATAAGGACGAACTCACACCGAATCCTTTTTCTGGATCGGAATAATGGTGCAGCATGTGATGTTGCTTAATACGCTTGAAGATTCCGCTCTTAAAATTTGCGTGATGCATGGCGTAGTGACATTCATCATAGATCAGATATCCCACCATAAATCCCGAGAAAAAGCAAGCTAGGATAAATTCATTCGAAAAGAATAATGTAAATCCAAAATACACCAAAGCCGCTAAAGGAATACTGGCTGAAAGAGGCATAACCAAACGCATCCGATCCCTAGGGTAGTCGTGGTGTACACCGTGAAAGATAAAAGCGATCCGTTTCCCCCATTCCGATGTCGGGTGGAAATGAAATACCCAACGATGTAATGCATATTCAAATGCTGTCCAGAATGCCAGACCAAAAACAAAATAACCAATATATGTCAATAGATCAACATCACCCCAGACCAGAGCTTTATATGAAAAGAAAACAACTACGGGTACATAGAAAATCAAAGGTACGCTCCAGTGCACTTTCGTCAACGACTCTAAAAAGTCATTTTTGAACATGCGTGTAGATTCCGTAGAATTTGAAACATAATTACGCTTTGCCATAATACTATTTTTATTATTCCCTCACAAAAATAAGTATTTTAAGCACAAATGAAGAAGGGTCTAGGCTAGAAAAACAAAATATCTGACCTTTTCAACAAAAAAGTTAAACACCTGCTAACATCCTTTACAGCTTAAAACCTTTTATTTGATCTATTAGCTCTAATTTTCTTAAATTTTCAACGCTTTAAGCGCAAACCCACAAGAGTCAAAATTGACAAAATCAAGACAGTTTACTATTTAAAGTTGACTGTTCCGCCGGCCATTTTCTTTTCAATGCGTTGTTCAGGCTTGCCATAGACATCTATCGTACCGCCGCCACGTGTCTTTGTCTCGATGGAATCCACTGCATTGACTTCTGCCTTCCCTCCCCCGTTTACCGTAACTGTTGTTGTTGTTGTCTTAAAATCCTTCCCCTCATATTTGCCGCCAAAATTGGAGATAATCTCCTGTTTGTCCGCTTTACCATAAAGTGCTATTGTTGCACCGGAGGTCACTTTCACTTCAGCACTTTTTGCTTCCGCGTGCAAATCGACCAGACCACCTTCGGAAGCGTAGACTTTGAGATGATCAGCCAACACGGTATTGTTTGACGTAGCAAATACCTTTGCTCCTTTTTTTGCTTCTACATTTTTCAAACTTTTGTAGTAAACTTTCACAGAGATATTGCCCCCCTGCAGCATATTTAGCGTGTTCATTTTTAAAGCTAAAGCACCATTTGTATTGACCACCTTCACATTCTCGTAGTTCTGCCCTTCGAATGTCACCAGAGACTCATTGGCCTTGATCAATTCTACCTGTATTTTATCTGTCGCGACTACCGAACTAAAATCCCCCACATTTTGTTTAGCCTGTCCAAATCCCACCTGGGTCATTAATAAAAGAAACGCACTGATTCCTAAAATTTTCATAGTTATATTATCCGTTTTTTGATTACTTGATATGCCCTTTCCCGCTGTATTTTCACTTATTTTGTGTACAGGGATTATATGCGCATATTGACTTATTCCGTATTTTCGGTTGTCAAAAAACACGCCAATCATCATCCTCACGTTGCTTTTTAACCTATTTTGACAAAAAAAAGGTGTCCTAATTTTTAGGACACCCCGCTATTCATATTTTGTTTTGCTTATAACTTACTGTTTACATCTACCGCATTCAGATCAGCAAATGCTTCTTTCAAGCGAGCAACAAATGCTTCTTCACCCTTACGTAACCATACACGTGGGTCGTAATATTTTTTGTTTGGAGAATCAGTACCTTCAGGGTTTCCGATCTGTCCTTGCAAATAATCGTGATTTTTAGCTTCGTAAGCTCTAACACCATCCCAGAACGCCCATTGCATATCGGTATCGATATTCATTTTGATCGCTCCATAAGAAATAGCTTCTGCAATTTCTTCAGGTGAAGAACCAGATCCACCGTGGAACACAAAGTTAACTGGCTTTTCAGCAGTAAGCTTATATTTCTCGCGGATATACTCTTGTGAATTATGTAAGATGACCGGTTGTAATTTTACATTACCCGGTTTGTACACGCCATGTACGTTACCGAATGCTGCTGCAACGGTAAATTTGTCAGATACTTTAGACAATTCTTCGTAGGCATAAGCAACCTCCTCTGGTTGTGTGTATAATTTAGAGCTGTCCACATCCGAGTTGTCAACACCATCTTCTTCTCCACCTGTAACACCCAATTCGATCTCCACAGTCATACCCAGTGGTTTCATACGTGCTAAGTATTTTGCAGAAATTTCGATATTCTCTTCGATCGGTTCTTCAGATAAATCCAACATATGTGAAGAGAACAAAGGTTTACCATGTTGAGCGAAGAATTTCTCACCCGCATCCAATAAACCGTCGATCCAAGGTAAAAGTTTTTTAGCCGCGTGATCCGTGTGCAAAATTACGGCAACACCATAGTGTTCTGCCAATAAATGTACGTGCTGTGCTGCAGATACCGCACCCAATACACACGCTTGCAAGTTATCATTATTTAATGTTTTACCAGCATAGAATTGTGCACCACCGTTTGACAATTGAATAATTACAGGAGAGTTTACTGCTTTAGCAGTTTCCATTACCGCATTGATAGAATTTGTTCCGATAATGTTTACCGCAGGCAAAGCAAATTTATGTTTCTTTGCAACTTCAAACAACTCTTGTACTTGATCTCCCGTCAATACACCTTTAAAATCTTTTAGGCTCATATTACTGTTATTGATTTATTTTAATCTTTATTAACTCTTGAAGCTACTAAATTATTAAAAATAATTATTACTTCCTAATTTTTAGAGTGTACTAAATACACTATCATTTGTTTATTACTCTAATCACCCGAATCGCGATAGACCTACCCCGGTCTACCGCCGGGATTAAATCAGTTCATTCCATAGGGATATCGCTCCTTCTTTCAAAAAAATGCAGTGGATACTTCTATAATACATTAGGGATTGATTAAATTTGAGCTCACCAATATTGGAATCATTATGCTACAGGTATACGGTATCAAAAACTGTAACACAGTAAAGAAAGCCCTAACATGGTTAGAAGAAAATCAGATTGATTTTCAATTTCATGACTTTAAGAAAGAAGGCGTCAGTGATGAAAAACTTAAGGAATGGGAGAAAAAAGTGGACTGGCAGTCTTTGGTCAACAAAAAAGGGACAACCTGGAAGAAATTGACAGCCGAAGAGCAAGCGCAGGTTGTCGATTCCAGTAGCGCCAATAAAGTGCTCAAAGCCCACACAAGCATGATCAAACGCCCAGTGATTGAGTATGGTAAAGGCATCCTGCTCGGTTTCAGTGAAGACGACTATAAAATCAACTTAAAATAGTTGTTACAAGCTCCTTAAAAAGGAGCTTTTTTTTGCCTTATCTACTTTTCATTGTATATTGTGACCAATAAACGTAATTTAATTCGAACAGCTATGATGAAAAGACTTGCATTGGCTTCTTTCAGCCTTATTGCACTGAGCTATGCTTTTCCGTCCTTTTCCCAGGAAAAAACATCCAACTATAGTTATACTGAAGCCTTTGCGCCGTTGTTTTTCAAAAATAATGGCAATGATTATCGCTCCGCGGCCGGCAAACCCGGTCCCGGATATTGGCAAAATGCGGCGGACTACAAGATACAGGCTTCATTAAACGACCAAAATGATCAGGTAACCGGTGCAGTAGAGATTACCTACAGTAATAATAGTCCTGACAATATGGATTACCTCTGGCTACAATTGGACCAAAATATGTTTTCACAGCATGGACGTGGGCAGTTGATCTCTCCATTGACCAATAGCCGATATGGCGACGGAAATTCAAGATTTGACGGTGGGTATCAGATTCAGTCTGTCACCGACGTCAATGGAAAAGCCATAGAGCATATCATAGATGATACCCGCATGCAACTGCGACTTCCGACGGCACTGAAAAGTAAGGGTGGAAAAATTACTTTCAAAATCACCTATCAATATACAGTACCCCAATATGGTGCCGACCGTACAGGTATCCTGGATACTAAGAATGGAAAAATCTATGCCATCGCACAATGGTTTCCCAGACTTTGTGTATATGACGATATTAGAGGCTGGAACACCCTGCCTTACACAGGCCCCGGAGAATTCTACCGCGAGTTCGGAAATTATCAGGTCGAAATCACCGCGCCAGCCAGCCACATCGTTGTGCTGGGGGGTGAACTTTTAAATCCACAGGAAGTATTCACGGCGGACCAGTTCAAAAGATACCAGCTCGCCCTGCGCAGTGATGAAACCGTATTGATCCGCTCCGCCGAAGAAGTGACGGCAAAAAGTTCAAGACCGGCCAAAAAGACACTGACCTGGAAATATCAGCTCAATAATGCACAGGATATTGCTTGGGCCTCCTCCACCGCCTTTATATTGGATGGCGCAAAAATCAATCTCCCAAGCGGCAAAAAGGCACTTGCCCTATCAGCCTATCCAGTAGAAAGCAATAGCAACAATGCCTGGGAACGTTCGACAGAATATACCAAAGCCGCCATCGAAATTTATTCCAAAAATTGGTTTGAATACCCGTATCCTGTAGCCGTAAATGTTGCTTCCAATGTGGGGGGTATGGAATATCCTGCCTTGTCTTTCTGTGGCAATCAAGCTAAAGCAGCTTCCCTTTGGGGGGTCACTAATCATGAATTTGGCCATAACTGGTTTCCTATGATCGTCGCCTCCAACGAACGCGAGCATGGTTGGATGGATGAAGGGTTCAATACCTTTATCAATGAACTGGCAACTCAAGAATTCAACAATGGTGAGTATCATCGTCCACAGGCCAGTCGTTCGTATATTTTCACATCGCAAAATCTCGAGCCGATCATGAGTACACCACAAAATATGAAGGAACGTAATATTGGTGCCCTTGTGTATTACAAACCAGCTTATGGACTCAAATTATTGCGCAATGAGATCATTGGCAAAGAACGCTTCGATTACGCCTTCAAAAAATATATTCAGGAATGGGCTTATAAACATCCGACACCCGAGGACTTCTTTAAAGCGATCGAAAATGGAACCGGGGAAAGTCTTAACTGGTTCTGGCGCGGATGGTTTGTCAATAACTGGCAAATGGACCAAGCGATCAAGTCCGTTTCCTATGTCAACAATCAACCTATGTTAGGTGCATTGATCACAGTAGAGAACCTCGAAAAATTACCTATGCCCATTATCGTCGAAGCAACCACAGTTTCAGGTAAAAAAATAAGAAAAAAATTACCTGTGGAAGTCTGGGAAAGAAATAACGTTTGGCAGTTTAAAATCCCTACAGGCGAAGCCCTGCTTTCCGTACAGCTGGATCCTGACGATGTCATGCCCGACAAGAATCCGGATAATAATACATGGAAAGCAAATTAGAGCGTTAATTCAAAATCTATTCGTTATTTTTGGTAAAGAAATTCTACTTTATGAAACCATTATGAACACTTCAAAAAATTGCTCATAATGGTTTCATTGTGCCAGAGGAATAAAACGGAAGGTAACAAGCTCATTTATGTATATTTATTATATCCCCATGAAAGTCACACAAACGATTCTAAGCTGCTTATTTATTATATTGATCAGCGGGCAGCTATTTGCACAGGAAAAAACCAAAGGTATTATTATGGAGCTTGTCAGCGGAGAAAAAATTGAAGCTGCACAGATCCAGAATTTACGGAGCAAGGTAGAAGTTCAGACCAATAGGGATGGATCATTTGCGATTGATGCCAGTATCAATGATCTACTTTTGATTAAAGCAACCGGATACGAGCAGGATACTGTATTTATATATGACTCGAGCTTACGAAGAATTTATTTGAATAGAATAAATACTCCCATTGAATTGAATCAAGTTGTTGTTGAACGGATGACCGATAGTAGACTTGCAGCTGAAATCCAGCGCGAAAAAGTCGCCGGAAAATATTCGGATGCCAGCCAAAACCGCGGCGGGATCCGTATCTCTCCAAGCCGTATATTCAGCAAGGAAGGGAAACAGGCTCGCTCAAATTATAAACTTCTTGTCGCGGAACTCGAAAAAAGAACGGTTGACCGCAAGTTTACAGACAATCTCATTAAAGAAGTAACACCGCTTGACGGCTCCGAACTGGCTTTATTTAAAGAAAGATTCAGACCTTCTTATAAGTTTATCCAAAATAGCAGCCAGGAAACATTACGGGTCTACGTGATGGATAGTTACAAGAAATTTAACGAGAAAAAATAAAAAACAAGACTTTTTATCATGTGATTGTCAGAAGGTTTTAAACTGTAATATTTTTTATTTCAGTTTAAAACCTTTTCCATTACTTTTGTGTTATCAAAATCAGAAAATCAGCACGGGATGTTACACAACTTGAGATTTGCAACAGCTTTACATATTATGGTCTTAGCACAATTGGAGGAGTCCGGACAATGGCTTTCCTCTGAATATATTGCTTCAAGTATCCAGGTAAACGCTGTTGTTGTCCGAAAGGAAATTTCCTCCCTGAAAGCGGCCGCTTTATTAATCAGTAAAGAGGGCAAAGGTGGCGGCATTCGCATAAATAATGAAAAAGAGCGCATCACCCTTGCCGACATTTATCAAAGTACTAAACAAAATGAGCTATCGGGTAAATTCAACACCCCAAACCCAGCTTGTATTGTCGGTAAAAACATCAATGCCAAATTGCAGGAGCTTTATCAGGAAGTCGACACTGATATTGCATTGCGTCTGGAAAAAATGACGCTTGCTGATTTTAGTAAAACATTTAATTAAAAACACATGAAAGTAGCAGTAATTGGATCCACAGGATATGTAGGAACACATCTTGTGAAAGAATTGGTTGACCGAAATTACGAAGTCGTTGCACTCGCTCGCCATACAGAAAACATTCGATCGAATGACAGCATAACAAAATTAGCTGTTGATATCAATAATCACGATCAACTGGTAAGCGCTCTGACAGGCACAGATGTTGTTGTTTCGGCATTTAACGCTGGTTGGACCAACCCCAACCTCTACGAAGATTTTACTAAAGGGGCTTTAGCCATTCAAGAGGCGGTTAAAGATGCCGGCGTGAAACGTTTTATTGTCGTCGGTGGAGCGGGAAGTTTGTTAATCGAGGGTAATCGTCTTGTCGATTCACATGAATTTCCAAAAGAGATCAAACCTGGAGCACTGGCCGCCGCAGATTACTTAGATACCATCCGCAAAGAAGATCAACTCGAATGGACAATGATCAGTCCTGCCATAGAAATGAATCCACAGGCAGGTGGTGTGCGAACTGGTAAGTACCGTACAGGATTGGACGCGCCGGTATTTGATCACGAAGGGCGTTCAAGACTATCTGTTGAAGATCTTGCTGTTGCCATCGTTGACGAGATCGCAAATAAACAATTTATAAACAAACGCTTTACAGCAGCATACTAATAGGATACAATCATTTGATTTATATCTAATACAAAATTTTATTACAAAAGGGAAGCGCAATCTTCCCTTTTGTCGTTGATATCATTTATATTTGACATTAATTAAACAATTAAAAAGCTAAATATCGTAAAGAATTAACCCTATGCTATTTAAAAAATCGATTCCTAAACTGATTGCTGAGGCAAATGAAAATGGTGAACATACCCTAAAACGAACATTAACGAGTGGCGGATTAATTGCGCTAGGCGTTGGAGCCATTATTGGAGCAGGACTATTTTCCTTAACTGGAATTGCCGCTGCAGAGAATGCTGGTCCCGCTGTTATCCTATCGTTTATTATCGCTGCCGTTGGTTGTGCTTTTGCCGGCCTATGTTACGCCGAATTTGCGTCCATGATTCCGGTCGCCGGAAGTGCTTACACCTACTCCTATGCGACAATGGGGGAATTTGTAGCCTGGATCATCGGTTGGGATCTTGTTCTGGAGTATGCCCTCGCCGGTGCCACCGTAGCCGTCAGTTGGTCGCAATACTTTAATCAGCTCCTGATGATTTTCCACATCCATTTACCCGACACCCTACTGAAAGGCCCTTGGGAAGGTGGTATGGTTAATTTACCGGCAATCATTATTGTATGTTTGCTTTCTCTGCTATTAATGCGTGGAACACAGGAATCGTCACGCGTAAACAACATCCTGGTAATCTTAAAAGTAGGTGTCGTATTGATTTTTATCGCATTGGGCTGGAGCTTTATCAACCCTGCAAACCACGACCCATTTATTCCGGTAAATGCAGGCGAGGAAATGGTCAAAAATGGTCAACAAAGTCTGTGGACTTTTTTAAAGAGCGATGACTTTGGTCATTTTGGGTTTAGCGGTGTATTGCGTGCAGCGGGTGTTGTATTCTTTGCTTTCATTGGCTTTGATGCAGTAAGTACTGCTGCTCAGGAAGCAAAAAATCCCAAAAAAGGTATGCCA
The DNA here is from genome assembly GCF_003627955.1 of Sphingobacterium puteale. Lineage (GTDB taxonomy): Bacteria > Bacteroidota > Bacteroidia > Sphingobacteriales > Sphingobacteriaceae > Sphingobacterium > Sphingobacterium puteale. The sequence continues at coordinate 175,380 of NZ_RBWS01000015.1, forward strand.
ATTGGTATTATCGGCTCATTGGTTATCTGTACCCTTCTTTATGTATTGTTCTCCTATGTAATGACAGGTATTGAAAATTATACCATGTTTAAAGGCGATGCCAAACCAGTAGCAACGGCATTTGCGAAAACAGGATACCATTTTCTAAATACAGCATTAATTATTACGATTATTGCAGGTTATACATCCGTTATTCTAGTCATGTTACTAGGACAAAGCCGTGTATTCTACTCCATGAGTAAAGATGGCCTGCTTCCAAAAATATTTTCGGACCTTTCCAAAAGACAGACTCCTTGGAAAACAAATGCAATCTTTATGGTCTTCGTAAGTATCTTCGCTGGATTTGTTCCCGTCTCCGATCTTGGTCACATGGTGAGTATAGGAACCTTATTTGCGTTTACATTGGTTTGTGTAGGGATATTGGTACTCCGCAAAACAGATCCCAATCTGGAACGTCCATTCAAAACACCTTTAGTTCCATTTGTTCCGATCATGGGTATCCTTGTCTGTGTACTGATGATGGCCTCATTACCTATTGAAAGCTGGGAGCGTCTGGCAATCTGGCTGGCTTTAGGCCTATTGATTTACTTCGTTTATGGCAAGAAGCATAGTGTCATCCGTAAACAACATAGAGATCAACAAGGTATAGAATAATACAGACAAACACCATGCAGTAACACTTGTCTCGGTATAAAAATAGCGGGCTTCTTTTTAAGAAGCCCGCTATTTTTATACCGACAATATTGTTTTTAGTTACCAACGTATCCTTCCAAAATCGCTTATAAAGCGCTCAGTTTAAAATAACCATTTGCAATCACATCTTCTTTCAATCCTGTTTTAGGCACAATCTGAATATGGTATTTTTCCTTATCAGCATCAAGCAACAGGTCTTCTATTTCATAAATATCATCGACATCGAGGCCATATTTATCATCAATATGAGCGGTACTATGGTGTTTCCAAAAAACGGTTCGTTTAGCCTTCTCAGTAGCCTTTCCCAAATTCGGCGCAACAATAAGTTCTTTATAGTGAAATTCATCAAATTCATTCGGTTTATAACCGCCAAGATTGACAAAAAACAACTTCAATTCCGTGTCAGAAATTGCCGCATCATTTTTTTCCACGACCGCAATTTCATACTCGCCGATTTTATTGACGATCCGATAAGCATCAATATGAATTTTTCCATCGGCATCAGGCCAAAAATCTTTAATTGGATCTATAAAATCCTTCAGTTCATTTCCGATTCCGAAAAAAATATCATGTTGTTCCGTACGTCTATTTTTAGGTTTACAACCAATCAAAATCATAAATAATTTCATATGCAATAGTCTGTCTCTTGAGAATATCAAATATTCAGGTTATTTTCATTCCTGTTTTTGCTTTCGATCGTGGATATTTCATAACTTAAGCCCACTGAACAATAAAAATAACGATTATTCATCACATTTAATACACATAACCCCTTGACTATGAGTAAAATTTTATTATCATTTACGTTACTATTTCTATCCTTATGCTCTTTCGGGCAAAAACGAAGCACTGATAGAAAACTCGAACAACAAATTAAACAGCTTATTCATGGTTTTCAGGGAGAAGTAGGTGTCTATGTACATGACCTAAAAAAACACAAGGAAGTTAATATCGGAGCCGACAGCATCTTTCCCACAGCAAGTGTTGTCAAAATCCCGATTTTAGTGGGCGTCTTTGATAAAATTGAAAAAGGACAGTTGCAATTAGATCAGGAGCTTGTCTACCGCGAGAGCCAAAAATATGGCGGTTCGGGCCTGATGCAATTCTTTAAGGACAGCAGCAAGGTTGATCTCAAGACACTTATTGCTCTTATGCTTTCTTATAGTGACAATGTCACGAGTATCTGGAATCAAAAACTTGCAGGTGGTGGAATAGCTATCAATACGCTGATGGCCGACCTTCAATTGCGGCATACGCGTGTAAACTCACAAACGGAAGGAAGAAAAACGGACTGGGAAAAATATGGCTGGGGACAGACCACACCAAAAGAGATGGCCGACCTCCTTACCCTGATCCGTCAGGGAAAGGTCATCTCGGAAAAATCCTCCGATCGCATGTATCGTTTTCTGGGCAATATGTTCTATGATGAAAGAGGGCTTTCCCAGATTCCTTCGACCGTAAAGGCCGCCTCCAAAACGGGATCATTGGATGATGTACGTAATGAAGTAATGTTGGTCAATGCACCCAAAGGCGATTATGTCTTTAGTATATTCACTAAAAACAATCAGGATCAGAGTTGGGGCAAAACCAATGCAGCAGAAGTGCTGACACGTAAGCTCTCCAAACTGCTATGGGATTATTACAATAAATAAATTAAACCAAGTGGAGCGATAGCCGAACCACAAACAGATTACAAGGATAATAATAGGGCCAGTCATCGTATTGAATACTTTAAATTTTAAATACGTTGGATTATACCATGATGACATGGGCGCTGCCGGTCTATTCTTGAGCCTAGTATAAGTTGTAAAAAAATAGGAAACGTTTCTGTTCCCTACTTTTTTAACTTAATCCCGCACTACGTGGATTGGTTTTCAACTATACATTTTTTGGGCTTTGCCGCTCAGGTCGGTACTACTTTTTAAAAGCGTCTTTCACATCTTTAGCAGCTTCTTTTGTGCCAGAAGCAACATCTTTAGCTACCTTTTTAGTACCATCAGCAACATCACCGGCGACTTTTTTAGTACCATCCGCGACATCTTTTGCCACATCTTTGGTTTTATCGGCGGCTGTATTCGCAGCGTCTACCGTAGCATCTTTTGCGTCTTTCAACCCTTCCTTCACATCCTGCCCCGCGTCACGTAAAGCTGTTTTGGTTTTTTCCCAAGCTGTATTAGCCTCTTCCGAAGCAGCACGTGCTTTTTCTTCAGCAGCTTTATCACCTTTGGCAATCGCTTCATCTAAAGCCTTTTTTGCTTCCTCAGCTTTCAAACGCGCGCTTTCTTCGGCGTTCTTTAAGTCTGCAATCGCTGCATCTACATGCTCGCCTACTGTTTGTGCAGTATCAGTCGAATCTGACGCTTTTTTCTCTGAATTGTTACAAGAAGACATTACCAATGCTCCTGCTACTACCGCTAAAAGTGCAATTTTTTTCATTAGAATATTTGTTTTTTAATGGCAAGAAGTCATCAGGAGGTTATATTCATCTATTTATGAGTCATAACAACCACATGATATCTCCATGTAAGTTTGTAATTATATGATTAATTAGTCTTTAATTTACAACTTCTATGCCAAATAGACAAACTTACTGTTTCGGATAAATTGTTCCCTTGGCAGCTTCCAATGTATTTTTCAATAATCCAACAATTGTCATCAGCCCTACACCACCCGGAACCGGAGTGATCCAAGAAGCTTTAGGGGCAACATGCTCAAAGTCCACGTCACCATATAATTTAAATCCAGACTTTGTTTCAGTGGATGTTTCTCTATTTATACCCACGTCAATCACTACAGCTCCCTCTTTAACCATATCCGCAGTAACGAAATTCTTTCTACCGATCGCTGCCACGACGATATCCCCGCGCAATACTTCGGTCTTAAGATCTTTAGTACGGCTATGCGTTAAGGTCACAGTACAGTTTCCGGGGTTGGCATTACGTGCCAGTAAAATACTCATGGGAGAACCAACGATATTACTTCTACCAACGACTACGGCATGTTTACCTGCAGTCTCGATCTTGTAGTAATCCAACATCAACATAATACCATAGGGTGTCGCTGGGATAAAACACGGAAGATTGCGTTGCATACGACCCAAATTGATCGGGTGAAATCCATCCACATCCTTGCGATAATCAATGGCTTCGGTAATTTTGTCCGGGTCAATATGTTTTGGTAAAGGCAATTGAACGATCAGACCATCGATGGAATCATCTTTATTGATTTCTTTGACCTTAGCGATCAATTCCTCTTCAGAGATCGTCTCATCATAACGGATGTTTGTCGACTCAAAGCCTACCAATTGACAATTACGCATTTTGCTCGCCACATAAGTCTCGCTACCACCGTCGTTACCAACCAGGATAGCTACCAAATGTGGTTTCCGACCCGTTTGAGTTGTAAATTCAGCTGCATCTAACGCAATCTGCTCTTTAATTTTTTCGGAAACTAGTTTACCATCTAATAGATTCATGTTTAGGAGATTTGATTGTATTTAAAAGGAGCCCAAGAGCTCCTTTATTTTGTATAATTTAAAATCTTATTAATCCAATTTCAATACCGCCATAAATGCTGATTGCGGAATTTCTACGTTCCCAACCTGACGCATGCGTTTTTTACCTTTTTTCTGCTTTTCCAACAATTTACGTTTTCGCGAGATATCACCACCGTAACATTTTGCCGTCACATCCTTACGTAAGGCAGAAATCGTCTCCCGGGCGATAATTTTTGCACCAATAGAAGCTTGGATGCGGATCTCAAACTGTTGACGCGGAAGAAGTTCCTTCAGTTTCTCACAGATTTTCTTACCGAAATCGTAGGCATTGCTTCGGTGGATCAAAGAAGACAGGGCGTCCACCGGCTCATCATTCAATCGGATATCCAGTTTAACCAGATCCGAAGTACGGTAACCGATCTGGTGATAGTCAAATGAAGCATACCCTTTGGAAATTGTTTTCAACTTGTCATAGAAATCAAATACGATCTCACCCATTGGCATTTCAAAGACCAATTCTACACGATCCGAAGTCAGGTAATGCTGATTCATAATCGTACCACGTTTTTGAATACACAGTGACATGATCGGTCCTACAAAATCCGATTTAGTAATGATATTCGCTTTGATATAAGGTTCTTCAATCGAATCCAATTTACTTGGATCAGGTAAATCCGAAGGGTTGTGTACGATCACCTCTTCCTTATCCTTCGTCATATACGCTTTATAGGACACGTTGGGAACCGTAGTGATTACCGTCATGTCAAACTCTCTTTCCAGACGTTCCTGAATAATTTCCATGTGAAGCATTCCTAAGAAACCACAACGGAAACCAAAACCTAAGGCCGCTGAAGACTCCGGTTCAAAGACCAGAGAAGCGTCGTTCAACTGCAGGCGGTGCATTGATTCACGTAGTTCCTCGTAGTCTTCTGTATCTACAGGGTAGATACCGGCAAAGACCATTGGTTTCACTTCCTCAAATCCTTGGATTGCCTCAGCACAAGGACGATCTTTATGTGTAATGGTATCCCCTACTTTCACTTCACGTGCCTCCTTGATACCGGAGATAATATAGCCTACGTCCCCTGTTTTAATAACCTCTTTTGGCACTTGGTTAAGCTTCAAAGTACCGATCTCATCAGCAAAATATTCTTTACCCGTAGCTACGAATTTCACTCTGTCCCCTTTACGGATCTCGCCGTTTTCAACTTTGAAATAAGCCATGATCCCACGAAAAGAGTTAAACACCGAGTCAAAAATCAATGCTTGCAACGGTGCGTCAGCCTCCCCCACAGGATGTGGTATACGTTCAACAATGGCTTCCAGGATATCTGGGACCCCAAGACCTGTCTTTCCGGAAGCAGGAATAATTGCCTCACGTTCACCACCGATTAGATCCACAATTTGATCTTTCACCTCTTCGGGCATCGCACCCGGAAGATCCATCTTGTTTAAAATCGGGATGATTTCGAGGTCATGCTCTAAAGCCAAATATAAATTTGAAATTGTTTGTGCCTGAATACCCTGTGAGGCATCCACAATCAATAAAGCCCCTTCACAGGCAGCAATAGAACGGGATACTTCATAAGAAAAATCAACGTGTCCGGGAGTATCAATCAGGTTCAAAATATATTCTTGACCATCTTTTTTATAATTCATTTGGATGGCGTGACTCTTGATCGTAATACCACGTTCACGTTCCAAATCCATATTATCAAGTAATTGTGCCTGTGCTTCGCGCTGACTAATGGTATTGGTATACTCTAAAAGGCGATCTGCCAAAGTACTTTTGCCATGGTCGATATGCGCAATAATACAGAAATTACGAATGTGCTTCATATAGGATTTTTAAACTCTTTTGCTAAAGGGCAAAGATACCTTTTTTTATACATATTTATAGAATCAAGTATATTTTTCATCAGTTGACTTTAGTCTGATGAAGAGTTTTGCTATATACATGAGACACAAGCAAAAAGCATTTTATTTTTGATCCGCTACGGCATAGGAAAAATGTTTCTGGTTGCGTGTCACCTTATCCATATCCCATGCGATCTTACCTTTAAACTGTTCTGAACGTATCGGGCAGTCCGCGACCTGACAGTACCGGCAGCATTGCGGGAGACAGGGATCGGCATGGACAAAAAACTCCGTACGCACGGACATTTCTTTATTGACAATCTTATCAACAGCCGAAATCTCATCATGAACTTTTACCAGGTCAAGGTAGTTTGGCAAAGTGAGGTGACAGTCGACATGCAGTTCATTGCCATAGCGCTGCACCCGAAGATTATGCACGTCAATCCACTCATCCTTACGATTACGTTCCAAAATCGCTACCACATCCTGCACAAGTTCGGTATCTGATTCATCCATCAGGCCACCGATAGACTGCCGAAGTAATTTATAGCCATTTAACAAGATAAAGAGCCCCAATATAATAGAGATTACCACATCGATCCATTGGAATCCCGTTAGTTTCATCAGGATTAAACCCAATATCAATCCAATTGTACTGTAAGCATCCACCTGCAGGTGTTTGCCGTCGGCAATTAGGGTAATGGACCCAAGGGCGCGTCCCCTTTTCATGATATAAAATCCCACAGCAAAATTGATCAGCGAGGTGATTCCGATCAAGTAGATCCCCTGTATGAGATGAGTTATCTCTGCCGGAAAAAAGATATTATAACAGGCTTTGGCTAAAATAATCGCTCCAGCTATAAAAATCAGTCCCCCCTCAAGGAAAACAGAAAAGAACTCAACTTTACCGTGTCCATAGGGGTGATTTTCATCTTTAGGCTGTGCCGCAAGATAAATACTATAGAAAGCGAAACCAGACGCGATCACATTGACGATGCTTTCGGCGGCATCTGTAAAGATGGCACTGGAATCTGTCAAAAAATAAGCTACGAACTTAATGAGCATTAAGCCTAATCCTGTAAACAGCGATAATAAAACCAATCTTGTTTGTTTCGACATGACCTGTATTTTGTAGGGCAAAGGTAAATATATAACGCCAAATCAACTCGATTAGTTTTGCACATCAATAGCACAGCGATGTCAATTATTAGCGGGCTAAATCGCATCAATCGCTTTTTGTTAGCAAAGCCCCAACAAAAACAACCTTTTTCTTTGTAAATTTTCAAAAATAAAGACCATTATTTGCAACGTATATAATATCTTTGTCTTACCATGAGCACATCATCATACTTATCAGACAGGATAAATAATTTGTCCGAATCGGCTACACTTAAAATGACCAAGTTGGGCCGCGAATTAGCAGCAAAAGGCGTTAATGTAATCAGCCTTAGCGTAGGTGAACCTGATTTTAACACTCCTGAACATGTAAAAGATGCAGCAAAAAAGGCCTTGGATGAAAACTGGACACGTTATTCGCCAGTACCAGGATACCCTGAATTGCGTCAGGCGATTGTAAATAAGCTAAAAACAGAGAATAATCTGGATTATGATATTTCGCAGATCGTTGTTTCAACAGGTGCAAAACAATCCCTGTCTAATGTGATCCTAACGTTGATCAATCCAGGTGACGAGGTAATCATACCAACACCATACTGGGTATCCTACTCGGAGATGGTTATTTTAGCAGAGGGAAAATCAGTCTTTATCAATACAGAAATCGACAATAACTTTAAGATTACGCCAGAGCAATTGGAAGCGGCCATTACGCCAAAAACCAAACTGTTCATGTTCTCTTCACCAAACAATCCAACTGGAACAGTTTATAGTAAAGATGAATTAGCGGCATTAGCGAAAGTTTTTGAAAAATATCCACAGATATTTATTTTATCTGATGAGATCTATGAGCACATTAACTTTGTGGACAAACACGAATCTATCGCACAGTTTGACAGCATCAAAGATCGCGTTATTATCATCAATGGTTTTTCAAAAGCCTTTGCCATGACAGGCTGGCGTTTGGGTTATATTGCGGCAAACAAAACAATTGCTGCGGCAAATGATAAATTACAAGGCCAGACAACCTCAGGGACTTGTTCTATTTCACAACGTGCCGGTATCGTCGCTTACGAGCAAGGATTAGCGTCAGTCAATAAAATGAAAGAAGCTTTTGCGCGCCGTCGTCAATTGGTTTACGATCTATTGAGCGATATCCCGGGAGTACGTACCAATCTTCCAGAAGGCGCATTCTACTTCTTCCCGGAAATTTCTTCCTTCTTTGGTAAGAAAGATCAGGATGGTAATATCATCAAAAACTCGTCTGATCTAGCTTTATATCTACTGAATGTTGGCCATGTCGCTACTGTAGGCGGTGATTCATTTGGTAATGACAACTACATCCGCTTATCGTATGCTGCTTCTGACGAAAGTCTGATCGAAGCATTAAAGCGCATCAAAGTAGCATTAGGCAAATTAGCATAATCAGTATATATTATAAAAAATGGGCTGTTCAATCAAATTGGACAGCCTTTTTTTATCAATCTCAGTCTTATCAATCCCACTGTATTCCCTATAGCGGTATAATCCAATACATTCTCTCATTTAATCTGCTCCATCACTTCAATAAATTTTCTTCCTTTGTTCTTCGGGTCAAAAAGCATTTTTTCTACCTTATCCAGTTCAAGAGCCTCTAAATGCCCAGGCAGCAGACTCTCTTTCATCAATCTAAGTAATTGCGCCCAGTCGGCACGGTTAATGCTGTGCTGGATCAATTGCATCATCTGCACGGCATTACGGTATTCTTTTCCTGCTTTCAGTTCTACGACCATATCCATCCAGTCACCGTAAGTGAAAACTCTGTTTTTTTCCCGTTGCAGTTGCAATGCTTTCATCTTGACCATGTCATAGCCCAGCAGCGTTTCCGTTACAGAATCGATATTCATGCAAGCAGCGATTTTCACATAATCTTTTGGAAATTCCAAACGCGCATCGTCATCCAGGAGCTTACAGAACGCGGGTACCTCCTTTTTTAGAGAATCACAGTTCTGTTGTGCCTGCAGCTCTGTTATCATCATCATGACCAGTGCGATTGTTAATATCAAGAGATAAATAGATTTCAGTTTCATGTTCCGAATATACCCATTTCCCAGAAATATCATTCCCAGCACATAATTTACATTGATTTTAGCGCTTCATATAAATATTTATTACATTTACCTTTATGAGTATTTTAACAGAAAAATTCAAAACGAAGCATGATACCGCTCCGTTTTCACAGATAAAAAACGAAGATTATATCCCTGCGTTTGACGCAGCAATCCAAAAAACAAAAGCTGAGGTCGACGCCATCGTCGATAATCCCGAAGAAGCTACATTTGACAATACCATTGCAGCGATGTCTTATTCCGGACAGACCTTAGATAGATTGTCCAGTATCTTTTTCAACCTGCATTCCGCAGAGACCAATGATGAACTAGAAAAGATAGCACAGGACGTTGCCCCAAAATTATCCGCTTTAGGCAATGATATTACCTTAAACTTTGACCTGTTCAAACGTGTAAAAGCAGTTTATGATCAAAAAGATCAACTGACACTTACAGCAGAGCAAACAACGTTATTGGAAAAATCATACAAGGATTTTGTCCGCAATGGAGCACTATTGAACGATGAGCAGAAAGAACAGCTGCGCGCAATTGATGCTGAGCTATCGCTTTTAAAACTAAAATTCGGAGAGAATGTCCTTGCGGAAACCAATGCTTATCAACTGCTGGTTACTGAGGAAAAAGATTTGGCTGGACTTCCGGAGGGAGCCATTGAGGCAGCCCATGCATTGGCCAAGGCCAATGAAAAAGAAGGCTGGTTATTTACCCTGGATTTCCCAAGTTACCTCCCTTTCGTAACCTATGCCGACAACCGCGAATTGCGTAGGGAAATCACCTTGGCCGCAGGGCGAAAGGCTTTTCAGGACAATGAATATAACAACGTTGAAAACGTATTAAAAATTGTAAAACTACGTTTTGAACGCGCTAAATTATTAGGATATGCCACCCATGCAGATTTTGTGCTGGCTGAACGAATGGCACAGAATCCGACGAAGGTAACCGAGTTTCTGAATGATTTGCTCGGGAAGGCGAAACCAGCCGCGCAGCGGGAGTTCACTGAATTAAGTGCTTTTGCTAAGAAACTGGACGGCATCGAACAGCTGGAGAAATGGGATGGTGCATACTATGCGGAGAAACTAAAACAAGAACGTTTTAATCTGGATGACGAGAAGCTTAAGCCCTATTTCAAGCTCGAAAATGTGCTACATGGTGCATTTGAGGTTGCACACCGCCTATTTGGCATCAATTTCAAAGAAGTCAAGGATATTGAAACCTACCACGAAGAAGTACAGACCTTTGAAGTCACCAAAGATAACGGCGACCTCGTCGCTATCTTCTATGCCGATTTCTTTCCACGTAAAGGGAAACGAAATGGTGCCTGGATGACTTCCTTCAAGCCGCAGTACGTACAGGACGGAAAACAAGAGCGTCCGCATGTTTCCATTGTATGCAACTTCACCCGCCCGACGGCAACAAAACCATCCTTATTGACCTTTCAGGAGGTTACAACACTATTTCATGAATTCGGTCATGCGCTGCATGGTATGTTGGCTGACACTATTTATCCAACCTTATCCGGCACCTCTGTCTATTGGGATTTTGTTGAATTGCCAAGCCAGGTCATGGAAAACTGGTGCTACGAAAAAGAGGCCTTGGAATTGTTTGCCAAACATTATGAAACAGGAGAAGTGATCCCAATGGAATTGGTGGAAAAAATCCGTGAGAGTGCATCTTTTCTGGAAGGAATGGCCACGATGCGCCAATTGAGCTTTGGCTTATTGGATATGGGCTGGCATGGACAAAACCCAAGTGCTATTGCTGATCTGAAAACATTCGAAGATGAACAATTCGCATCCACCAAATTGTACCCTGATGTCAAAGAGAATGCGATGAGCACAGCCTTCTCCCATATTTTCAATGGCGGCTACTCATCAGGTTACTACAGCTACAAATGGGCCGAAGTACTGGACGCAGATGCTTTTGATTATTTCAAACAAAATGGCATTTTCAACACCGAAATTGCCCATAAATTCCAAGATAATATCTTATCCAAAGGCGGAACAGAACATCCAATGCTACTCTATAAACGATTTAGGGGACAGGAGCCGTCTGTTGAGCCTCTACTCAAACGGGCAGGTTTACTTAAATAAGCAGCATGCAACTTTTATAAAACCCCAGAAGATAAAATAGCTGGGGTTTTCTTATAGCGTATAAACAGGCTTAACAGCCTCGTTTCCCTCAATTTATCAGCTAGAATGAACCTTCAGTTGATTTATTATCAAAAAAGTCGTATCTTTGCTAAACATAATTGGGGTTGACCGGAATTGACAGGATGGAGACGGTTATGTAAGCATGTAGTGCGTTGTTAGTAGAGCACTTTAATCTGAACTTTCAGAATTATAACTGGCGAAGAAAACTACGCCTTAGCTGCTTAAGTTAGACTTAACATAGCTATTTGTCCCGTTAGATCCTGTTCTTTGGTTTAACATTTGGGGCATCGAACGATAGAACTTGCAAGTGTGATGTTGCTAAGCACTTGTGAGAAACAGCAACTACGGCGTACGGTATAGGTAAGCGACTCACCTTCCCTCGCCCGACAATCAAAGAGAAGCTAAACATGTAGAAAGCATATACAGTACCATGACTGGACGAGAGTTCGAATCTCTCCAGCTCCACTTAAGGAGACACTTAACAGAAAGTGTCTCCTTTTTTTATACCCATAAAAAACTATGAATCAAGCCATTAAAGGGATCAATCAGAATTCTTGGGGGAATATCAAAAATTTGCTAATTTAGCATCTTTAATACAGATCTCCCTTGCAAGACGCCGAACGCAAATTACTATCACTATTGATGCCCGAAGGGCTTTTAGAATACTTTCAGATTTTAGAAGTCGATCAGGTTGGCAATCAACTCCACATTTATTTAGATGAGCTTAATATTGCTCCAACAGGCTATGAGAACAGCAAGTTGGAGTCAAAGGGTTTTATGCCATCCACAGAG
>NZ_RBWS01000016.1 GCF_003627955.1 Sphingobacterium puteale
TTGGCCGCTAACCTTATTATTCGGGGGAATACACGAAGATAATAAAACCCCAACTATTTATTTATCAAATAGTTGGGGTTTTTCTGAATATCCCTAACTTTTTGGGGCATATCTACAACAAACCTCTTTTCTTATGCTAACAGCTTAAGTTTTATTTGATCAGTCCAGATCTTTTAAATAGCCCAGATAACGTTGTACAGCTTCCCGTTTTTTATCCGTTAGGTGAAAATCAAGATGTGCCGTTAAATATTTTGTATAGTCAAATCCTTCAAATTCGGGCAGTCCGGCAATGACATCGGTCGCATTTGCTACGCCATAGGCGAGCGCGTCATTGAAATCTTTCACAAATGATTCGGGCAACTTTTTATTGCTTACCCAGAGTGCAAACGCAAAAGGCAATCCAGTAAAATCGAACCATTCCTTTCCCAAATCATAAACATAGGGTACGCTATTCTTTTTACCGAAGGTGCGGTCACCGATCAGGACATAGGCATCCGGCTCCATCCCGCCGTCGTCAGTAATTAACTGAATATCTTTTTTCCAATAATTTTTTAGAAGCACGCGGGCCAAACCGTTCGATGTACGCGATTGCTTGTCCAATTTGAGGGTTTCCACTTCCGTAATGGGCTTATTGGAAAAAATAAACACCGAATCAACGGCGCCTTCGGTTCCAATACAAAAGTCCGTATTGATGTAATATTCGGGAAGACTTAATAGTGCGGCCGTTGGAATAATTCCCATATCGGCCTCGTCATCTATTACTTTTTGAGCGCAGGCACTTGGATAATCGACACTGAGATCAATCTGATCCATAACCTTTGATTTACGTATTCCGTTCAAAAACGGATATGTGTTTGTGTAAGATACGGCTGAAACTCTAATTTTATTCATTCATCAATGCTTCTAAGTGATCTGTATTGTAATGATCTATGATTTCAAATTGACCATTATCGTACAGCAATTTATATAAAGCAGTATTTGTGTGCGGAAAATCGTCCATATATCGGGCATCAATACCAGTCATCAGGCAAAGCATAATACGCAGTGCGCGACCATGCATGCAAACGAGGATATTTTCTTCATTTGCTTGGGCTAGCATATGATCCAATGCAGCCTGCTGGCGTTCCATTAATGCGTTGGGAGACTCTCCATTTTCAATACTGACATCCAATTCTCCGTTGCGCCATGCAGCAACCAGTTGTTCAAAACCCGACAATAACTCGGGAGTCTGCTCCTTTCCTTCGTAGATTCCCCAGCTAATTTCGTCCAATCCGACGAGCTGTTCCCAAGGCAAATTCTGGTCAATAAAGCCTTTTACTGTCTGATGTGTCCGCAATAAGGTCGAGGTGTATATTTTGTCAAATGGCACTGTATTGTACCGTTCAAAGAAAGCCTGAGCCTGAGCCATTCCGGTTTCATTTAATGGAGAATTAACCCCCCTCCCCTGCACAATGCCTTTTAAATTTAGATCAGTCTGTCCGTGTCGTATAAAATAAAATGTCTTTTTCAAAATGGGTATAGTCTAATTTATGAGTTCACTACAGGTAGTGCGTAATAACTTTTCTTTTTGGAATCCTCGTCAAAGACAACATCTTTATAGTCTGTTACCACATTATACAGGGTATCCCGCTCGATGGGATGGCGGCCTACCTTTTTTATCAATTCCACGACCTCTTGTGTTGTCATACCGGGTTTTTGCTCCTCGGCACCGGCCATGCTGTAGATTTTGGTTGTATCGTCCAAGGTGCCATCAATATCATCCACACCGAAAGCCAACGATAATTGTGCAGTGTCTCTCGAAATCATGGCCCAATACGCTTTGATATGATCAAAATTATCCATGTAGATCCGCGCAACCGCATAGTTCCTTAAATCTTCGACAACTGAAACCTCAGGGATATGCGACATTTGGTTTTCCTTATTCCGAAATTTCAATGGAATAAAAGTCTGGAAGCCGCCGGTTTTATCCTGAAGCTGCCGCAAACGTTCCATATGGTCCACCCTATGCCAAAATTGCTCAATATGACCGTATAACATCGTTGCATTTGTATGCATCCCTAGACGATGCGCCTGCTCATGAATGTCAAGCCATTGTTCAGCGGTACATTTGTCGTGCGCAATCTGTTCCCTGATTTCCGGATGGAAGATTTCAGCCCCGCCTCCGGGCATCGAATCCAGACCACAAGACTGTAAATATTTCAGTCCGTCGTAGTGGCTCAACTTTGCTTTCTTGAAGATGTAATAATATTCTACTGGAGTGAGTCCCTTAATATGCAATTCTGGCCGATGTGCTTTACATCTTCTAAAGAAATCTGCATAAAACTCAAGGTTTTGTTTCGGCACCACCCCACCTGTAATATGCACTTCGGTAACGGCTTCATTGTCATATTTCTTCACAATATCCATCATGCCATCAACCTCCATTTCCCAACCTTCAGCACGCTCTTTGATCAGTCTGGAATAGGAACAGAATTTGCAGTCATATACACAGACATTGGTGGGCTCTATGTGAAAATTACGATTAAAAAAGGTATAGTCTCCATGACGTTTCTCACGGATGTAATTGGCTAAAACACCAAGATAGCCTAATTCACCTTTTTCATATAAAAGAACTCCCTCATCAAAAGTGATACGCTCCTCTCGCAAAACTTTCTCAGCAATATTTCTTAATTCAACGGCTAAATTTTTATCATTGATCAAGAAATTTAATTTATCTATTGCGTTCATTAATGTATCTCCTATCTTAGACAAATGTACCTAAAAGGCGACAAAAGTTATAATAAAATGTGATAACACTTATTCAGGACTGCGTCATGTTTAGTCCTGGAAAGACAAACAAAACTTCCTAAAAACGACATGCTTAGTCGGTAAATTGCTGCATCTCGATCAACTTCTTGTACAAGCCATCACGTTGTAGCAATTCACTATGGCTCCCTGCTTCAACAATCTTTCCTGCTTCGATCACAACGATCTTATCGGCACTCTGAATGGTGCTTAAACGGTGGGCGATGACAACTGTTGTCCGGTTGTCCATCAATTTATAGAGTGAATCCTGCACGAGTTTCTCAGATTCGGTATCCAAAGCCGAAGTCGCCTCATCAAGTAGCATGATCGGTGGGTTTTTCAGCACAGCACGTGCGATACAGATCCGCTGACGCTGTCCACCCGATAATTTACCGCCTCGATCACCAATATTGGTTTGGTACCCATGATCTGTCTTTAGGATAAACTCATGTGCATTGGCGATCTTTGCTGCAGCTTCTATCTCCTCCTGACTGGCGGACAAGTTAGCAAATGCAATATTATTAAAAATGGTATCGTTAAATAAAATCGATTCCTGATTGACTACACCGATCATATTACGCAAAGAATCCTGATCCAGCTCTCTCAAATCCACACCGTCAAAAAGAATCTGACCATCAGTGACATCCATAAATCGAGGTATAAGGTCTACCAATGTCGATTTACCTCCACCTGAAGGACCAACCAAAGCCACTACTTTTCCTTTTTCAATCGTCAGGTCTATCCCCTGAAGTATTTTCTTATCCTTCGTATAGGCAAAATTCACATCCTTAAAAACAATATTCTGTTTAAAGCTATCAACCTTTTTCGCATTAGGCTTGTCGGTCACTTCACTCCGCTCATCGACCAGTTCCAATACCCGCTCTCCTGCAGCAAGACCGTTGTGAATACCACTAAAGGCATCGGTCAATGCTTTTGCAGGACGCATCACCTGTGAAAAAATAGCAATGTAAGCAATAAATGCGGGAGCAGTCAAACTCTGATCTCCTGAAAGCACCAAATGGCCACCATATAACAAGATGATGGCTACCATGATGACCCCCAATAACTCCGAGACAGGTGAACTCATTTGCTGCCGCTTAGCCATCGCACGCCCGATATTAGCGTAACGTTCATTCTCATTGTGAAATCTATTTTTGATAAAAGAAACTGCATTGAAGGCCTTGATGATTTTGACACCTGATAATGCTTCGTCCAGATAGGAAATCATATTTCCATAGGACTCCTGTGCCGAGCGCGCCTGACTTTTTAGATTCTTTACAATCCGGGCAATAAAAAATGCAGAAATCGGAATGACCAGCAACGAAAAGAAGGTCAGTCTTGCTGAAATATTAAACAGCATCACGATATAAGCGATCAATTGCAAAGGTTCTTTGAATACCACTTGCAATGTACCTGTGACCGAATACTGCACAACTTGTACATCGGATGCCACCTTTGAGACAATATCTCCTTTGCGTTGCCCCGTAAAATAGCCAACGTGTAAATCCATTACATTATCAAATACTGCTCTACGGAGTTTTAACAAAGTATGTATCCGAAAATTCTCCATAATCCGCTGGCAGAAATAGCGGAAAAGATTGCTTATAAATACAGAAATTACAATAACGATACAAACATACTTCAATGCGCCATAAGCTCCCAATTGGTCATTTGCTATACTAGCATAGTAATTAAACCAAGCTAAAATATCGGTATAAGTCTCAGGTTTTACTGTTTCGACAGTAGCTTCCCCTGTATTAAAAAGTGTATGAAGTAATGGAGCGAGTAATGCTAGATTTAATGTGCTAAAAACAACCGCTATCAAGGTGCAAATTACATACGGAATTGCAAATTTCTCAATGGGTTTAGCAAATGATAAGAGCCTAAAATATGTTTTCATTTATTTTGAACTAAGACAAATTAATTTGATACAAAAAAATAATTTGTCGACCTCTCCTCTTCCATTAAAATTCTGTTAAGCGAGGAAATTGAACAAAAATAACAAATTAATCAAGAAAAGCACTCATACACTTTTATTCAATAAAATTGTTGCACCTCAGTGATAAACACAAAACGGGATGTTGGATTGAAAAAACGACAAAAATAGCTGCTTTTTATAGATAATTCCCTAATTTAGCTTCATTCAAGTACCAAAATTATTAAAAATAAAATGCAAATAGACGTTGCCAAAAGATTGCAGCACACTGAAGAATATTATTTCTCAAAAAAATTAAGGGAAATAGATGAGCTTAACAGACAGGGTGCACGTGTAATCAATCTAGGAATTGGAAGTCCTGACTTACCCCCTCACCCGGAGGTAATCGCGACACTGAGTGAGAATGCACAACTTCCAAATGTACATGGCTATCAAAATTATAAAGGAGCTCCGGCCTTAAGGCAAGCTGTTGCAGATTGGTATCAACGCTATTATCAGGCTACTTTTAACCCCAATACGGAAATCTTACCACTGATTGGGTCGAAAGAAGGAATCGTCCACATTTGCATGACTTACCTCCAAGAAGGGGACAAAGTGCTTATCCCTAATCCCGGTTACCCAGCCTACGCTGCGGCCGTAAGATTAAGCGGAGCAGAAGCAATAACCTATAAGCTTACACAGGAAAAAAATTGGCTGATTGACTTTAACGAACTTCGCAAACATGACCTGTCAAACGTCAAATTGATGTGGATCAACTATCCGCACATGCCTACGGGTGCCTCGGCCTCAGATGCGTTCTATAGGGAATTGATTGCGTTTGCAAAGGAATACAACATTCTCATCTGTCATGACAATCCCTATAGTTTTATCCTGACTGATAAACCACGTAGTATCATGAGCGTAGAAGGCGCTAAAGAGGTCGCAATCGAATTAAATTCTTTGAGCAAATCTTCCAATATGGCTGGCTGGAGAGTCGGAGTATTGGTTGGTAGCGAAGAGCGTATCAATCAGGTGTTACGTTTTAAAAGCAATATGGACTCCGGAATGTTTTTGCCTGTTCAATTGGCAGCAGCAAAAGCCCTGCAACTTGATGCGTCCTGGTATCAGGATTTAAACAAAATTTATGCTGCTAGACGTCAGAAGGTATATGAAATCATGGACCTATTGGGCTGTTCATACCAAAAAGATCAGGTGGGTTTATTTGTGTGGGCACGAATCCCGAATACCTACAACGATGGTTATGCATTGAGCGATGCTGCATTGAACAACGCACGTGTGTTTATCACACCAGGAGGAATCTTTGGAGATGGTGGAAATCAGTATATCCGCATCAGTCTCTGCGCCACTGTGGAAGTTCTTGAAGCATCCATCCAACGCATCAAAGAAAGCTTCTAACAGCAAATTTCAATATAGCATATCAGTCTCAGATGAAATAGCCGTGATGACGAAAAATAAAACAGCTATTTCATTTGGCAAAAAAAGATCAGGCTTCAAGAGCCCGTAAAATAAATGTAAAGCATTAATACATACAATCAACACGAATTAATAATTATTCACATATGAATATTGCCATCGTAGGCGTAGGCTTAATTGGCGGCTCAGTTGCCATTCGCCTAAAGGAAACAAAATTCTGCAGTAAGATTATTGGCGTAGATAAAAGCGAGAAAAATCTTGACAAAGCCAAGCAGATTGGCTTTATCGACGAAGCAATGACCTTGGAAGAAGCAATAAAAACATGTAAGGTACTTATATTGACTATTCCTGTTGATGCGATTTTGCAGGTCGTTCCTCAGATCCTTGATCAGGTCACCGATCAAGTTGTTATAGATATGGGATCGACTAAAACCAACATACTCAACAAAATCAAAGATCATTCAAATCGAGGGCGCTATATCGCTGCCCACCCTATGGCAGGTACAGAATATTCTGGCCCGGAAGCTGCTGTTGCCGGTCTTTTTAAAGGCAAAATGATGGTTTATGTTGAAGCCTTCAGAACAGATGAAGACGCTTTCGAAATCACCGATGCAATCACCGATCAACTGGAAATGCGCACCTGCTTCATGAATGCGGATGAACACGATGTACATACAGCCTATGTTTCGCATATCTCCCACCTTACTTCATTTGCCCTAGCATTAACGGTATTGGAAAAGGAGAAATCGCAGGGACGTATATTTGAGCTGGCAGGATCAGGCTTTGAATCCACGGTACGCCTGGCCAAAAGTTCACCCGATATGTGGACCCCCATCTTCAAACAAAATCGGGAAAATGTACTGGAAGTTCTGGAAGAACATATCAAACAACTACAGTCGTTACATGATTCCATTGCCAGTGAAGACTATGACAAATTGCATAAACTGATCAAGCGTTCAAATAAAATTAAGCGCATCATCAAGTAAAGCAGCAATTCTTTTTAGATCGGCCATCGTGCAGATTTAAAGAAGAACAATTCCATACTTCGATGGGAGCTCAGCTAATATAGCAACGGGGCAGTCCAAACTTTGGACCGCCCCGTTGCTATTTAATTTTATTCGTCTATTCGTCCTCCTAATTAGCTTCAATTATTCTATTCTCGGGT
The DNA here is from genome assembly GCF_003627955.1 of Sphingobacterium puteale. Lineage (GTDB taxonomy): Bacteria > Bacteroidota > Bacteroidia > Sphingobacteriales > Sphingobacteriaceae > Sphingobacterium > Sphingobacterium puteale. Next base: position 7,299 of record NZ_RBWS01000016.1, read on the forward strand.
GGACGTATTTTTCTTTTGAATGCCTTTACTCTTTTTATTCATCTTCCAATTCATCAAACTTATCTAAATCAAGCTTCGCTCCTACGGAATCACCGAGTTTTTCTTTAATGGCAGCCCGATAGGAATATAAGTCCGAATAATAAGGATTCAGCTCAATAGCTGTTGAATAATCGTTCAATGCACCATGCATATCTGCCAGTTTTTCCTTAAGATCAGCTCGTAAAGAATAGACATAAAAGTCGTCGGGATTTAATTCGACCAAACGGTCAAAATCAGACAAGGCTTCGGGCAGGCAGCCCAGACGTTCAAATAAGGAAGCTCTTTCCTCATACACAATAGATGAGTTGCTGTCATTTTCTTCCGCTTTCGCGTAATCCTTAAGTGCTTTTTCTGAATAACGGTAGGATTCAAACACCTTGGCACGGAATACATAGGCAGCCGTTTGATTTTCATCCAGCTCGATCGCCCGATTAAAATCATTTAAAGCCAACTCAAAGCAGGTCAATTTTAGATAGAGACTTCCTCTGAAAACAAAGAGGTTACTATCTCCTGTTGTATTTTTATTAATGGCCGAGGTATACAATTCGATCGCCTTCAGATAATTATAACAATGTACATATTCAAGCCCTAATGAATTCAGCTCATCCGTACTGAGTTCTTTGGACGTAGATTCCAGCTCCTGAATGACCAGATTTTCTGCTTCAAAATAACTGACTTCAGCTTGATTCTCTTGCCATTCCAAGACGCTATGGTAATTAAAGTCTAACCTTTTGGCAATCTGGTAATCATAAAATGCTCCCTCATCTTCCCCAGTCAGGCGATAGACCAAGCATCGGCTTGCATAAAAATAGGGTTCCTCTTTAAAATATTCAATTGCCCTGCTATAGACAGCGATTGCATCTTCATAGGCTTTTATTTTAAAATAATAGAGCCCAAGGTAACTGTATGCCAATACACTGTTCGACAGCGCGATGACCTCTTCCAAGACTTGCACGGGATCATTATCAGCAATAATCCCCATCGAAAAGCCTTTTAATAGGAGTTTGATGTCTTCTCTCCGGATGTGATCAAAGCGGTCTTGGGGTAAAGAAATGATATCCGTTGGAAAAAATGACGAAATGGGCAAAAAAGAAAACTTAGCAAGTAATACAGGAGACGGAAGTTTAAAATCCGATTCAGTAACAGCTTTGTCCCAAAGGGTAACAGATAGATTTGACATCATTCGCTTCATACTCAAAACTAAACTAAATTTCGATACAAAAAAAATTTAACCGTCTCCCAATCTTGCTTAAATAGGAACAATTTAATTCAGTTCACCGGTCAAATAGAGATATTTGTACCGAACGATATCCCTCGAATTTGTAAATCTGACAAGTTTTTCACGTTTAAAGACATAATTGGAAACTTTGTCTTCCATTAAACGTAAAAATTCAACAAACTCTGCGAAAAAGCTTTGGCGTTCACCAGCAGTAAATTGACTATTTTTTACAATCCAAAAAAATTGATCTTCATTCACATGGAAAGACACTTCATTTTTCTTCTCTTTTCGAAAAATAAAAATCGGGTCATTTTCTTGGTTAATAAATAAAGCAAAACCGATACTTCCACCATCCAGGTTTACCACAAAAGCGGAAAAATAAACGGTGCCTATCTGTAAATTTTCCAGACAAATTAATTTATGCAACATCAGGTTAGCAGTTAGATCACCTAAAAATATTAAGTTTTTATTAAAAAACAAAAAAAGACCCACAATAATGTGAGTCTTCTTAATACTAAATAGGATATTTTATTAGAATGTAAACTTCACAGAAGCATTCCACGTTCTACCTAGACCGATCAATACAGTGTTAGAGGTATTGATTCCATTCCAATATTCGTTCGTTTCACCCTTCTTGTTTTCAAAAATATTTGTAGTCGCCTCAGAAATATAGAATTTGTTGAATAAGTTGTTGATGTTAAATCTAAAACTTATTGCATTCTTCTCAGTGATATCTATTTTATAAGAAACACCTGCATCAACAAGTTGGTACGATGGTAATTCCAATACTTTGCCCTCACCAGCTTGTCTTGAAGAATATAACCGATCGTAGGATCTCCAGTCTCCATCAACAGATAAACCTTTCGTGATAAAATACTTGGCCCCTAAACCATAGGTTGTCTGTGCAGCATCTCCAACTTTTCCATTTGTTAGATCGGTTTCTTCTGTTGCCAACACCACTCTGTCTTCATTACGGACAATCGTAACGGATTTTCCATCATATTTCCAGTCACCGATAGAGGCAAAACCTTTCAGGGTAAATCCGCTGAAAGGACGGGCAGCAAAATCCAACTCCACCCCTTTGTGGTTTTGTTTTACACCATAATTCGAGAAATAAAGATAATCTCCCTCTACTAAGATGTTCGGATCATTGGTGGGATTGTATTTTTCAACATCTGCTTTTACAGCATTTTTTGAGTTACCAGTTACCCTATTTTCCCAAGTCGTTTTATAGGCATTCACATTCACATCAATATACCTTGACACGAATTTATACCCTAATTCAAGACCTAAGATCTTCTCGTTCTCCGCATAAGGGTTCACGTCATTTCTATAATTCATAAAGATATTGTTCTGATAAGGCTGACGTGAATAGTAACCAGCATTAGCAAAAAGACTATGTTTGCCTAGCGTATAGCTTACACCTCCTTTGGTATTATATCCAAAATTATTGACATTTTCTGATTTTGAGTTTTCGGGTTTCTCTAGATAATATTCTCTACGGCTATTTTGCTGTTGTGAAATTGATCCTTGGAAAAATGCGGTAAAACCATTTTTAGCATATTCTAATTGACCAAATAAGCCGCCGTAACGGATCATCTGCTCATAATCCCATGCTAATCTATTTTCTGTCGATTTAGGCTGGCTTGAGAAAGCCTTCCATGGATTGGTTGAATAAGTCTCTGTAATAAAGACATTGTTGCCCAAGTTTACGTTACCTACGTTTGCAATGGATGACTGCCCCAACATATCCGTTACCTGACGATAGTGCTCGCCTTTATAATCGCGCAAGTCAAATCCAACGTTGAAATTTAAATTCTCATTTAATTTACGATTATAGTTGGAAACGATACCATACCATTGGTGATTGTTTACATCCGCAGACAAATAAGGTCCCTTATTGGTTTTCTCTGATCTTTTCGATTGGCCACCACCACTTGCTATGGAAGCATAAACAACGGTAGATAATGAGGATTTATCATCGATGGTCCAATCCCAGTTAAAATTGGCTACCGGTTTATGGTAGTAATTTTTACGGTAGTTAACTTCAGCACCATTAACGGTCTCGACATTGCTATTGTATCTACGTCCATTTTTCAGGTAGTTATCCAATGTCGAAGTGAAACCTTGGTTATGCCATTGTGGAGCACCAGTTACCATCAGATTAAAGTTATGCTTCTCGCTCGCTTTATAACCCACAGACAAGAAATAATTTTGTCCCTGCCCTTCTGTACCATTCACGTATCCATCACCGGACCAATGTGTAAACATTGCTGAAACAGCAAAACCGTTTTTCATCATTCCGGTACTATAGCCAACTGTTCCTTTCATCAGCATGTCATTACCGACTGTAGTGCGCACAAAACCACCCTCTTTCATATCCGTGGACTTGGTTACAAAGTTGATGGTTCCCCCCACAGATGAAATCGCTAGTTTGGAGGCCCCCAAGCCACGTTGGATCTGTACCAAAGATGCAATATCTGTAAGACCGGACCAATTAGACCAATATACACGGCCATTATCCATTCCATTAACAGGCTGACCATTCAATAAAAATGCGGTATTGGATTGGTCAAAACCACGTGTAGTCATTGAAGATTCCCCGAAACCTTTCGCCTGTCCCGTAATGTAAACTGATGGCGTATTTGCTAAAGTTGACGTGATATCTTGCGCACCTACTTTTTCTTCAATTTCCGTTCTATGAATCGTTGAAACCGCAATAGGCGTTTTTCTACCTACCGCTATGTCAACAACACCATGACCAACAACAACAACCTCATCTAAATTCGTTGAAGCGTCTTCCGAAAATGTCGGATTGATATTCAACGATTCGCCCGATTTCAATAGGATGTTTTCAATGACCACTGGAGTTTCTCCGATGTATGTCACTTCCACTTTGTAGGGACCTCCCTCCTGAAGATTTGAAATTTGAAACTTTCCTTGAGCATCAGCTGAGCCGCTTACTACTTTTCCACTTGGGAGGTGGGTGATTTTAATGGTTGCTCCTTTAACTGTTTGTCCAGTAGCCTCTTTTACAACTCCTGAAACCGAACTTGTATTTGCCGTTTGTGCATGAACCGCTCCATAACTAGCAAAAACAAGCGCAAAAAAAAGTAAAGACTTTTTCATGTTAGATGTGATTGTTTTGTTTTTTGTGCCGCAAAATTAGGAATTGATTGTCTTTTTAACTAATTTTAACACTAGTGGGGCTATAAATACCGTATTTATATTCCTTTCAGATTTTAATCTTCCACAGGTTAAATTCGATTTTAAAACAAAAAACTCAACAGATAAGCCACACCATTAACACAACCACAACAAAAATATCCTATTTATATCAATACATAAAAAATAATCAAAATAAAATTTTGTCTTATTTGAATAACTCAAATTATGGTTTCTTTTCCGTATTTTATGATGAACACCTCTACTCTTGGTTACACTGACCGATTTTTACGATCAACTCTCATCATTTCAGTGGACATGCATCTTCAATACAATTGAAATCGTTATATTTAAATTAATAACAATAAACTATGTTGTCCATTGAACAAGCTTACGCAGGTGTTCTTGAACCTGCATTGATTGAAGAAATTATACAGAACGCCCACATCAAAACTTTCCGTGAAGGCGATATCATCATCGATACCGATCAATACATCAGAGCAATGCCCCTCTTGCTAGCGGGAGCAATCAAAGTCGTCCGCGAGGATGAAGCCAGAGGCGAACTCCTACTCTATTATCTTGAACAGGGACAGACCTGTACCATGTCTATCGCCTGTTGTCTGGGTAATAAAAAAAGTGAAATTCGTGCCCGGGCTGAAAAGGACACAACCGTAGCCATGATCCCCAATGAACAGGTCAATGACTGGATGGCAAAATACCCCTCCTGGCGCAATTTCATTATATCAAGCTATTCCAGCCGGATGAATGAAATGTTACAGGCCATAGATAATCTTGCATTCTCCAATATGGAAGAACGTATCCTCAATTACCTAAAAGCAAAAGTAAATCTGACCAACGACCGAATCCTTACCCTTACTCATCAGGATATTGCATCCGATCTGAATACTTCTCGCGTTGTCGTTTCGCGGATCTTAAAAAAACTGGAGAATGAAGACAAAATCGTATTGCTAAGGAATGAGATCAGGGTATTGATTTAGCAACAAAAATAAATTCATATCCAGCGGATATAAAGTCTACAGAGACAGATTTCAATACCTGTGCTGTTGTCATAGCTTTGTACCCCATGGATCCAAAAACATTTGTACCTTTATCGTGAGCTGAATGTTCGATTCACATGACACAATTTAAAATGAAAAGAGAAAACATAGGATTTATAGGATTAGGGAACATGGGGAATCCCATGGCAAAAAACCTAGAAAAAGCAGGTTTTCCACTTGCCGTTTACAACAGAAACATCGCCAGAACGACAGACTTTGCAGCACAATCAACTGTTTATAGTGAAGTCACGGATCTGATCGAGGCCAGTGATGTTGTTTTCACCATGCTGACAAACGACGAAGCTGTCGAAGAAGTTTATGGTAAAATTCTCGAACAGCCTATCAGCGGAAAATTATTTGTGGATATGAGTACCATCGCTCAAGATGTGAGTATCAATCTTGCCAATAAGCTAAAAGCAAAAGGCGCTGCATTTCTGGATGCTCCAGTTGCCGGAAGCACCAAACCTGCTGCAGAAGGTACATTGATCATTATGGTGGGTGGAGAACAAACTGACCTCGAACGTGCCAGACCTTACCTTGAAAAGATGGGAAAATCCGTTAAACATCTTGGTGAAAATGGCAAAGGTATTGCCGCAAAACTAGCTATCAATTACTTTCTATCAATCCTCTATCAAGGGCTGGCCGAAACCATCTTATTCTCCGATCAATTAGGAATTGAACGTAGTGAAATGCTAGCGATTATCAACGATAGTGCCAGCGGCAGCGGAGCAACGAAAGTTAAAACGCCTCTGCTTGTTGAAGGAAATTACAGCGCAGCATTTGCACTGGATCTGATGTTAAAAGATATCCGGCTGGCACAGCAAGCGGGAGCAGCCTATCCCCTACTGGACACCTTGCTCGAAACCTATCAAAAGGCACATGACAACGGTTTGGGACAATTAGATGTGATCGGAATTATTGAATCAATAAAACCATCCGGAGTCTAAGTTTGTTTATCTGACACAATTTTGCTTATCAAGCGCAATAAGGACTTTCACAGGACATAAAGGTATCTTTAATCACACAGCCCATCTGACGGCTAATAAAATTAAGAACAGATGAAAACAGCTTTGACATTTTTTCTATTAACTATGGTTACCATGGGTATGAAAGCACAGGAGTTAAAACAAGTATCCTACAAAGACGGAACACAGCAACTGAACGGACTTATCACGTCCAACGCCGACAAAAAAGGACCCGCTGTCCTTATTTTACCCGCATGGAAAGGCATAGATAACGAGGCGAAACAAGCCGCATTGCAACTTGAAAAAGAAGGTTATATTGCTTTCATTGCCGATATCTATGGTGAAGGAAATATCCCCACAGACAATACAGCGGCTTCGAAAATCGCCGGCCATTATAAAGCAGACTACAAGGCCTATCAGCAGCGCATTGCGGCTGCTCTGAAACAATTGAAGGAAGCTGGGGCTGATCCCGAAAAAATTGCAGTAATCGGTTACTGTTTTGGCGGAACCGGAGCACTGGAAACAGCACGCGCTGGTTTTCCTGTGGCAGGGGTGGTCAGTATTCATGGTGGACTCTCCAAATCAGCCGACAGACCTAATGCAGCGATCAATGTGAAAGTATTGGTTGAACATCCCGCCGCTGACAAAAGTGTATCAAAAGAAGATTATGATGGATTGGTTAAGGAACTTAATGAAGGAAAAGCGGACTGGCAGATCATTACCTATGCCAATTCTGGCCATACCTTTACCAATCCGGAATCACCTGAATATAATCCTGTCATGGCCAAACGTGCTTGGAAGCATACTTTACTATTCCTAAAAGAAGTACTAAACTAAAACATATAAAGACAAAGCTTCCCCTATTTAAATGAACTGTCATTCCAGATCAATAGCGCCCCATCCCATTATTTTCCAGTTATTGGTACTCTTGTTCTGTGCGACTGTGGCACGATCCCAAACGATAAAATCAATGGAAATCGGAGCACCTACCCAAGCGATCCTGTTCGTTACCAATGAATCCGATAAATCAACGGATTTCGCGATGCGCCTCCATGATCAAAAGGCAAATGAAATTATTAGACAGGTTCCCTATAGTACCACCAAACTCCTGGTCTCAAAAACAGATGCCCAAAAAATCACTTTTGTTGTCAACAAGCATAAGTGGACAGTTGATGTACCGACCCTCAAACAACGAAATGCCATGATCCTGTTTGATGGTCAGAGCCGACCGAAAGTGATCTATGACAGTCAAAGCTATCTCCAGGCCGCAAAGCCTATATTGACAAATAATAGGCAGACAAATACACCCCAAAAAATGCATAAATACGATGGGAAACTATTCTTCGATTCAATAGCTGCTATTCCGTTTAAACCCTCCAGGCAATATGCTGCCGCCATCATTTCGCGGTCCAATCTTCCGATCTACTCCACGCAAAAAAAAGGCAAATATAACGGAACGTATATTTCGCAGACCTTTACAGGGGAGAACCTCAAAAAACCCAGCGGCATTATAACAACCGTTTATCAGCAAGGCAAAGAACTCTCGGCAAACAATTTGTCTAATGGGATCAATTTTTACACCAAATATTTTTACAACAAATGGGGATTAATCGATTCGATACAACAGCTTCAAAACAGCAAATGGTCCTCTAGTACAATTTATCAATACTTACCACATGCTATTCTCATTACCGACCCTGAGCGGCGGTCCGTCTCCATCCATCATATAAATGATCAATATCAAGTGGTCCGGGAGGAGTCTATCCACTTCGTTTACCAACGGATGCATTGGGTCGACCACCGTTACAATGAAAATGGGCAGCTTATTGAGGAAGTTTCAGGGTTAAATGACGTCATCGAAAACCGTAGACTGTATCATTATGATGACCCAAAAGCAAACAATTTCTCTTCCTGGCAGGTATTTGACGCAATGGGAAAGCTCAGTGCTGAATCCAAAATAGCTGTGCTGGGCAACGAAACGACCTATCTATTTTATCGCGATGGTACATTGGAAACGAAAATAGTATCAAAAGACTTAGGCGACGATCAATACGAGAGCACTGTATTTGATAAGCAGAATAAAATCACCTCTAAAACAATACAAACAAAGAAAAGTTCCTCCACTTCTCAATAATTCAAACGCGCAAACTGAAATAGAAGGAAGCAATAAAACCATCATCTGTCATTAGTGAAAAAACGGAAATTAATAAGTCAACGTCACCCTTTACTGTATTTTCTCGCAGTCTGGGCAAGAAGGACACAAAGAAAAGCCATTTGGTTACTGGATAATAAAAAGTACACAAAAATCAAGTCTACAACAGCGTTGCAGTACCGCATCAAAAAACACCAGTCCGTTTTATTAAAGAAGCTGGGAGAAAACAATATGCAACTGCAGATCAATAAAGTGACCAATCTAAAGATTGCAGCAAAGCAGATCAATGGTGTGCTGATCCACCCCGGCGAAACCTTTTCATTCTGTAAACTGGTCGGTCAACCCACACAAAAAAAGGGCTATCTTCCAGGGATGGAATTGTCTTTCGGCGAAGCACAGGCAGGTATCGGTGGTGGAATCTGCCAGATCTCCAATCTGATCCATTGGCTTGTTATCCATAGCCCACTAACAGTCACGGAGCGTTATCACCATTCTTTTGATCCGTTTCCCGATGATGGGCGTGTATTACCTTTCGGGAGCGGTGCAACGGTATTTTACAACTATCGCGACTATCAGTTTACCAACAATACACCCTATACATTTCAGATCAATCTCTGGTTTACCGAAAAATGCCTTGAAGGTGAACTGAGGATCGATCAGGAGCTCGATTTTGCCTATCACGTCATTGAAAAGGAGCATCAATTCCTTAAAATAGGTGATCAATTTTATCGAAAAAATGAAATCTGGCGAGAAAAATTCCTAAAATTTCAGGGTGGAAAGGTTGTTGATACGGAACTCCTAACGAAAAATTTTGCCCGCGTCACTTATACCCCTCCTGACTACACGGAATTGCCAGCTGAAGACAATATAAATTCTTAACAAGCAGCTTAGCTGCACGAGATCATTTTGACATCATCCTCTACTCGTTGTCGGCTCAATCTATTTCCCTACTCATACTGAAAATGTCGGTCAAATCGCTCGCAGTCATTTTTACTATTCCGGGACCGAATAAAACAGGGGTTATAAAAAGTCCTTTTTTTTGTCTAAATTTGATATGGCTTTGGGGGTATTCTGTATAGAATTGAGATAGTCCCTTCGAACCTGATCCGGTTTATACCGGCGTAGGGAAAAGCAACCGCTTAGGTATATTGAAATATACCGGACAGCCCATCTGTCTCATTTCTTCCTGTCAAAGCCACGTACAAACATAGCGAACAAAAAGGAATGGAAGATTTAATTATCGATCTGTTAGCACAGGTCAGACGGCAAAAACCACTTGTACATAATATTACGAATTTGGTAGTGATGAATAGCACCGCCAATGCACTCCTTGCTCTCGGAGCTTCCCCAGTCATGGTTCACAGTCCATCCGAAGTGCGCGAGGTTGTTGATCTTGCCCAGTCGTTGGTACTGAACATCGGCACATTGAGTGAACTTACCGCCGAGTCCATGCTTGTGGCAGCAGAACACGCCAATAACATTGGTCGCCCTTGGGTATTGGATCCGGTGGGCGCAGGGATATCCGCTTTTCGCAATGACCTATTGGCAAATCTCCTGGAGTTAAAGCCAACTGTGATACGGGGAAATGCATCAGAGATCATGAGCCTTTACAATTTCAACCAGGTCAATACCAAAGGAGTAGACAGCACCGCCGACAGCAAGGCCGCTGTCGGCTTTGGTAAAGCATTACAAGAACAATTAGGATCTATCATCTGCATCTCCGGAAAGGTAGACTATATCCTGTCCGAACAGCATACCGCTGAGGTACACAATGGGCACCCCTTAATGACTCAGGTCACTGGACTTGGTTGTAGCGCAACTGCACTCATCGGTGCGTTTTTAGCGGTCACAGACCAACCTTATGAAGCAGCGACCGTCGGTGTGTCCCTTTTGAGCCTAGCAGGTGAACTGGCAACAACGCGATCCGCTGGTCCTGGTTCCTTACAGATGAATCTCTATGATGAGCTTTATCTACTGAATGAAGAGCGTATCCGGATGCATCTCAACTTGAAGCATTATGGCAATTAATCCCCTATTTCCTTACCCTTTGTATCTGGTTATCTCCGAACAGGACTGCTACCCACAATCTTGGCTCCATGTTGCCGAAGAAGCCATAATCGGCGGTGTGGATATTATTCAGTTACGCGAAAAGAACGAAACGCCGACAGGGTTTCTGGAAAAAGCCAAGAAGCTAAAACAGCTTACCGATCGCTATGGAATCCCATTAGTCATCAATGATGCCGTGGATATTGCGATTGAAATCGAGGCATGGGGGGTACATGTAGGACAAAACGATCGTCCGCCTATAGCAATAAGGGAAAAATACGGGCAGCGTCTTCAAATTGGCTGGTCGCTTGAAGATCGGACACAACTTGACAGTAAACAGATGGCCGCAGTAGACCATCTTGGTGTCAGCCCAATTTTTCCAACAAAAACGAAAACAGACACCATTACAGCTTGGGGAATCAGTGGGCTGGCTGAGCTACGGAATTTAACCGAAAAACCCCTGGTCGCCATCGGAGGCATGAATCTGGATACCAGCGCAAGTGCCTGGCTGTCCGGTGCAGATTCCGTAGCGGTCGTATCGGCAATTTGCCAAAGTAAAAAACCAAGGGAGCGTAGCGCTCAACTAAAGGAATTATTAACATGAACACAACGAAAAAATATACAGTTCCCACCATTCTGAGTATAGCGGGATTTGATGGCAGCGGCGGAGCTGGCATCCAAGCGGATACAAAAACCATATCGGCCCTGGGATGCTATGCAATGAATGTCCTGACAGCGTTACCCGTACAAAACACACAAGGGGTGCGGAATATCTATGAAATACCGACTCAAGCCGTGCGTGAGCAGTTGGATGCGATTTTCGACGATATTTATCCGGACGCAATTAAAATCGGAATGGTTCATAACATTGAACTTGTTGAGCTGATCGCATCCTATTTAAAAGACTACCCAGGGGCAATCGTATTTGACCCGGTGATGGTTTCAACAAGTGGTCACAAATTGATTCATGATGATACGATACAGGCTTGCGTGGACTTACTTTTTCCGGAAACAACCATTATCACGCCCAATCTAGATGAAGTAAGCGTACTGATGGGAAGCACCATCGACAATGTACAAGAAATGGAAAAATCAGGCCTCGCATTGCTTGAAAAAGGATGTCAATCTGTCCTTATCAAAGGTGGACACCTTCAAAGTAGCGAACTGACCACCCTCCTTTTCCAGCAAAATACAGCTCCATTGGTATTTAAATCCCAAAAAATTGACAGCAAAAATACACATGGATCCGGTTGTTCTCTTTCTTCAGCAATAGCGAGCCAGTTAGCGCAGCGATTCCCTCTTGCTGAAGCTGTCGCTACCGCTTTAGATTATGTCCACGAGGCAATTAAGGCAAGCAAAGACCTCGTTATTGGCAAAGGAAATGGGCCACTTAATCATTTCCACAACCCTTCTAAACTTATTTTTCATGAAATGGAGCGATAAAGCCTGGGATGCTATAAGACCAATTTATGCTGATATCCTAGCCATGCCTTTTATTTCTGAACTGAGCAATGGCAGTCTACCGCTGGACAAATTTCAATTCTATATGCGTCAGGATGCTTTCTATCTGGAGGAATTTGGACGTGTTTTAGCTTTTATCGGTGCAAAGAGTGCAGACAATCAGCAAGCCCTGGATTATTTTGAATTTGGACGCAATGCGCTTATCGTCGAAAAAGCGCTGCATGAAAACTATTTTAAAGAATTTGGTCTGGATCCGGAAGACGGCAACAAGATAGAACCCGTTTGCCACCATTACGTGCATTTTTTAAAAAGTGTAGCTGCCTTTGAACCTATTGAAGTTGCTATGGCCGCAACTTTACCCTGCTTTTGGATTTATAAAGAAGTTGGCGACCACATCGTTTCGATCGCCAGTGGCAACCAAAATCCCTATTCCAAATGGATCGATACCTATAGTGGTGAGGACTTCGCCGAGGGCGTGAAAAAAGCCAAAAATTATGTTGATCAAATTTCTGAACAAAGTAGTGCAACAAATCGGGAGAAAATGCGACAAGTATTTATAACAGCCTCCCGATTGGAATATCATTTCTGGCAGGCAGCTTACGAAAAGAGAATGTGGTAGCCACCAAAAACAACAATAAACTGTTCGGTAATGAACACCAATTGTTCATAAATGGGCAATAGATAAAAATGCAATAAAACAAAAAAGCATGTCTATCAGTGTTTTACATAGTTTTTACATTTTGGCACCACTATTATATTAGTAAGTCAGGAAATGAGGCTGCTTTTCGAAATGAAAACTAAAATAGAAATTATAATTGCTTAAAATTAAAAACTAATAATAGACAAAACCATGAAAAGAATCTTAACCATCGCCTTTATTTCATTTTTGTATGTAGCTCAGGCTCAAGAGCGTGAGATCCGTAAGATTTCCGCTCCGGATGGCATTTCCGCAGCTACTTCGTTACGTGTTGACTATATTCACTCCAACCGAAACGAAGTTGTGGTTGAAGCAGACAATGCGGAGCATCTGTCACTGATAGAAACAAATGTAAAGAATGGTATATTACATGTACAATACAAACGGAATTCACAGATCAGAAATGCAAGAAACAACCGCGTAACGGTATATTCAAGTAAAATTCCGACAAGTTTTTCCGCTTCTTCGAGTGGATCAATCTACAGCAACGAGACCATAAAAGCTAGCAAAATAGCTGTTAACGTTTCTTCATCCGCCCGTATTTCGCTTAAAAAATTAATTGCCGACGATATTGCGCTTTCGACAAGTTCCTCAAGCAGATTAACGGCGGAGGTAAGTGCAAAGAATCTAACGGTAAATTCAACAAGTTCGTCAAAACAAGAAATTGCTGGAAGTGCGACGAATTTGGATTTAAGTACCAACTCTTCCGCATCAGTGGACATGGCTTCCTTTACAACAAGCAATGCAGAGGTCAATGCCAGCACATCCTCAGGTGTAACCCTAAGTGTTAAGGATAATCTGCGCGGTAAAGTTTCTACCTCGGCAAAGATCTCCTTAAAAAATCAGCCACGAAATGTCCAAGTTGACAAATCGACAAGTGGCCGAATTGTTATCTAATTTTAGTTTAGGTCTTTAAAAAGACTGTTTATTTATGTTTAATGTTTAGTTAGCTAAAGGTGGCACCCTCCCCAGTGTCACCTTTTTTTCTCTGCCCTACCTTCATCGACCAGAAAATGACTTGGGCTCCCCCTAATAACCTGTTAACGGGAGCCAATTCAACGGATATCACCTGGTATTTTCGTATCTTGTGCTAAGAAACACAAGCATACATAGCACATAATCCAATGGAAAATTTTTTAGCAAGTAGCCTCAAGCAATTTCGGGAATTCAAATCTTTGGGGGACAAGACTTTTACTCAATTGACGGATGAACAATTGTTCTGGCAATTCAACTCCTCCAGCAACAGTATCGCCCTCATTGTGAAACACCTTCACGGGAATATGCTTTCGCGTTGGACTGATTTTTTAAATACCGACGGTGAAAAAGAAGGAAGAAACCGCGACATGGAATTCGAGCATACCGAGATGAGTAGAGCACAACTACTCACACTGTGGAACGAAGGCTGGGATTGTTTATTTCAAGCACTTGAATCTTTAAATGAGCAAGATCTGACAAAAACAATCTTTATCCGGGGCGAAGGCCATAGCGTATTGGCGGCCATCCATCGTCAGCTAGCCCACTACCCTTATCATGTCGGACAGATCGTCTACATCGGAAAAATGTGCCAGGATGAGCAATGGACTTCGCTATCCATTCCAAAGGGAAAATCTGCAGATTTTAACCGGGAAAAATTTGGTCAAAGCAAAAAAGTATAACTGATAGCGATCGACTTTCGCTGCCCAATTGTCGATTGGGCAGCGTTTTCGTCTAAATTTTTCAATTGTAATCGTGCCGCACAAATCCGTTTAAAACGTTACATGCAAGGCACTGTTTTAGGTGTTCTTTAGCAAAGAATTGATTATATTTGTGTGATCTACCATTACTAATTCCTTTACGATTCAATCCCATTGGGATTAGTTTGTTTAGAGGTGTAAAACAGATAGCAAGTACGGAAAATTCATTGATCCAGAGCGTAGACAGGCAATTTATAATTATTTACAGATGAAACCATCATGATTTATTTAATCACATTGGGGATTGAATTACCGAGCAAAGCGAGCTCATGAATACCATTGAAAATAAATGCTTATGAATAATGCCTTAAAGAGAAAATTGATTAATGAATAAACAAATTTATACCGATGAAAAATTCGATTAAGATCATCAACAATTACGAATATAAAAAGTTATTCTTACCTGATGTTTCTGAACATAATCTATTTAATGAAAGTAAAATCCAGGTTTATCGAATTGAAAATTATCTTCGAAGCATTTTAATGCCGGTCATTCCCTATCGTACTACCTTCAATTTTCTAATTTTCGTAACGAAAGGTTCCCTGACTCAACATCTGGAATCAGCTTCCTATACGCTGACTGAACACCAAGTCATCAATATCAAGCAAGGGAATATCACCGCAACATTGGCAATATCGGATGATGTTGAAGGTTTTTTTGTGGTGTATGAAAACGAAATTGTTACTGATATCGAACTTGGAATCAATGACATCAAATTTTTTAATTCTCATCCATTTACTACGCTAAAGTCACATGTTGCCCATTGGATTCAGCAAATGCTGATTCTTTTGGAGGAAGAACTTTTTACTGAAGGCCGCGTGATGGAGGTATGTATCTCGATGATGCAGTGCATCTTATTGAAGGTTATAAAATCGGATATCGAAACCAAGGCACCGATGAGTAGGCAACTTGATATTGCATTTCGCTTTCGGGAATATGTCCAAAAGTTTCATATTGACCATAAAAATGTATTGTTTTATGCCAATCTATTGCATATCTCCGAAAACTACCTGAACAAATGTGTGAAGGAGGCAACCAATAAGCCACCCAAGCAATGGATTACTGAAATCAGCATCTTGCATAGTCAGATCCTCTTGCAGGACGCCACGAGAGATATCGCGGGGATAGCTTTTGAATTGAAGTTCCAATCGCCCTCCTATTTCACCAGGCTATTTAAAAAAATCACCGGGTATTCACCCAGTGATTATCGAAAACATAAGTTTATGGCAGACTAATGTTTATGGTAAGGCAGGTTCCAAATGAGGTCAACCGCCAGATAATGCACACCAAAATCCACTTGATCATAGCCTTTGATCAGATCATTCATGTAGCCTACATCCAGTCGTAAAGGCGTCTTTGGGATATCTGTCATATAGTAAAAACCCAAACGTGTTTCCTTGTAACCAAAGCTCGACCAAGCATCCGGTTCGTTCAGTTTACTGATTGCAAAAAGACCTTCGGCACTCAGCGCCAGTTCCTGCTTATTTTTATCGGATATTTTAAAATTCACCTGCGATTTTAGTCGGGTTCTAAACTGAAAATTCTCTTCCGCTTTGTGAAAGTCTGCAGTAAAAAATTTCCGGAACTCCTGTCGTAGTGTATTTTTCCATTTCCAGCGCTCAGCCAGCTTAAAGGTATATGCATAACGTCCATACAATCGGAATTCCTGTTCAACTCCTTCATTGTGGTAGGGTGCTTTTTCATCATATACATTTTGACGCCTGTAGCTCAGCGCATAACTATATTGCTGATTTGGCGCAAATTTGTGATAGACCTCATGATTCAACACCCAGATGGCCTGCTTATGAAAAGGATTAGAGTCCTCGGGTGTACTTTTGGTTCCCAGGCCGATATAGGTCAGTGCTTCCTTTGTTCCGGCACTGTCCAGCTTGCGTCGCAGGCCCAACACCGACCAGGAGGCCGTTTTGGCTTTACCAAGCCCAGGCGGACTTACCTGCCCATATACAGTGTTTATATGGATTCCCAATAACAACATTATTGGGAATAGATTTATAAAACGAAATTTCAACATCAGATAAAATTTTAGCAAAAAAAAGACTAGGAAGTCTCCGCTGTCGCGGAAAATTTAGCTACCAACCAATTGTCCAGTCGTTTGACAGGCTCAATTGCCCACATCGCGATCACAAAAGGAAACGTTAGCGTCGTCCAACCATTGTGGATCAGAAAATGGTCAAAATAGGTTGCGATAATAACCGCAATGAGTACATAAATACCATCTCTAACGCGTTGCCCGCTCAAAGCAATCCCACATAAAACTGCGTTGAAACTAAAGATCCCGTTATTGGTCATATCGGTTGATTCATGCCCATGATGCGAGATATAAACGCTAATAATTACAGCGGCAGAAGCATATAACGCCGCGATTGGCTTACTGATAAAAACACCAATGAAAAAGATTAATCCCGCAACTAAGCTACCCTGAAAAATAACCTGACCAAAGGCATGTCCCTCAATAAGGAAATCGTCCATTTCCTCAATATCCACAAAGTGCTCTGGAACCGTCCGTAAAGCCAATTCTGGAATACTCAATACATATAGTGCAATCCAGGTGATCATGATAAATGGAAAGGTGAATACAGGAATATTTTTCTTTAGCGCAAAGCCCATTAAAATCGTAGTCAATGCAGAACCGATAATCAAGGAGGCCCATACACAGATATTAGCCTGAAAATAAAAGACCAGTGCAATCCCATATAATGTGGCATTAAATCCAAAGAGCCCATCATTGATATGCTCCTCGTCAAACTTCATCAATTTCGCTGTGATTACCCCGACAAGATTCGCCAGTATCCCAGCAAATCCCATGAGTGCGGAATCATAAATAATAGCCCCAATAAACAGGACTCCAGTCCAGCTATTACCCTGTAACATAATCTGTCCGAATCCCTTAAAAACAGCTTTAACAAAAGTCAGGATGTTATTTTTCATTAGAATAATTTGTTATTTAAAAATTGTATTCAATCCCCGTTATTTAATTCAGGAATAATTTTTCCCATAGAGCACTTTGCATCTCTTTAAAAAGAAGGTAAAGTTGCTCGGCACCATAGCCCAGCACACGCACCATAAAACCATCATGTTGCAAAGCACTGATACCAAAGGCAACATCCTTGGTTTCCCCATATTTCTCATAGAATGCTTCGATCCATTCGTCTGGACTGACCCCGGCACTATTCAGATAGATCAGTGTTCCTTGGTGTGTATATCCTTCCAGAATGCCCAATCCCTGAATGGGCATACGATCCGGTTGTAACAGCACATTATCTTTTACAACCAGTCGACCATTCACATAACATTTCGTCAGGTTCTGAAAATGATTGTACTGAAATTCCTCCCCCGACATTTTCCTTCCACAGGTCACGATTTCACTCAGTAGTAGATGGCAATTGGAAGCAAGATGGATAATGTTGTGACTCAAAAAATGAGAGGAATGCTGTGGCACCACTGGGTGGGGCACATAGGAAAACACGGAATCTTCGCCCAGTGTCACCTGCATTGTTTGCGAAGAATGCCCCTTCATATGAAACAGACGCTGATAAGCCTGCGTCTGCAACTGTAATTTTGCTCCCGGCGCAATATCAATTTTGATCTGATGATCATCACCATCCAACAATCCCGGTGAGGAACTCATGATCATCAAATAAGCCGCATTGTCTTTTTGATATTGACCGACAGGGACAATGCGAAAAGGTTGAGTGACATAAGCATCCTTCATAAAGGATTTCCCTTCACGATGTGCTATTTTGACGGCTAAAGAACAAATCATAATTAACGAAGTAAATTAGGTTCTTCAATATCTTGAAGCAATGCATATTTTTTGATCCAGCCCACAATCTCTTCCAGACCGTCGCCAGTTTTCAAATTGGAGAACAAAAATGGAGCACCTTTGCGCATCATACGGGCATCATGTTCCATGACCTCCAAGCTCGCGCCCACATAAGGTGCCAAGTCTTTCTTGTTGATCAATAAGAGATCCGAACGTGTAATCGCCGGACCACCTTTACGCGGCATTTTTTCACCCTCAGCGACATCAATGACGAAAATGGTGATATCTGCCAAATCTGGGCTATAGGTTGAAGTGAGGTTGTCGCCTCCACTTTCGATCAAAATAAGTTCCAGATCAGGAAAACGGCTAGCCAGTTCGTCTACAGCTTCCAGATTCATACTCGCATCTTCACGTATTGCGGTATGTGGACAACCTCCTGTTTCAACACCGATAATACGTTCACGGGGTAATAAGCTATTTTTTGCCATATACTCCGCATCTTCTTTGGTGTAGATATCATTTGTAATAACCGCCAAATCTAACTCATTTGCCAGACGTCTGCTCAATCTTTCCAATAACGCTGTTTTGC
The DNA here is from genome assembly GCF_003627955.1 of Sphingobacterium puteale. Classification (GTDB taxonomy): domain Bacteria; phylum Bacteroidota; class Bacteroidia; order Sphingobacteriales; family Sphingobacteriaceae; genus Sphingobacterium; species Sphingobacterium puteale. The sequence goes on from NZ_RBWS01000016.1 coordinate 26,208, forward strand.
CGGAACCCACAGGACCGCCGACACCGATCTTAACATATTTTCTATTTTCCATTGTATTTGATTTTAAGAGATATAAACTCTAGAATATAATCGTTCGTGTTGCATGCATCGGATATCAAATCCGATATTGCACAGCCCCACTAAATTTCGTTCAACTGCTAAAGTCTCGTGACAGAGCCCAAGTATATCATCGTGTAGGCCAAAAAGAACATCCTGACCATCGAGCTGTCCGAGCGGCACGAGTTTCACGGCATTCGTCACCATGGTGATGGCCGCATTGTAATAAAAGCCATGTAATGCTTCTTCCAAAGGAATTTCCAATAACGAAGCCAGCATACCATACATCAGACAATAGTGGCTATCTACTTCCTTTTTCTGAATCAATTTGCCCCAGGCAACAACAAAATCCTGTTGTTGATAACGGCTAAATATTTTGTAAATGCGTACGCCCAGTTTTTTACTGGCTTCCCGGATCTCTTTTGGACTCTTCAATGCTGTACACTCCTGATCCAAAGCGATCAATGCATTTAAATCCTCGGATGTGGTGGCCTCGTAGGCCAATTTCATCAGCGCAGCATCGTTATACTTTAGATTGTACCATAAATTATGGCGCACATATTTGTCAGTAGTTGCTTTATCACAGACTAAGCCCTGCTGCACATAGGTTTCCAGCCCATTTGAATGGGTAAATCCACCGATCGGTAGCGTCGGATCTGCGAGATGGAGCAACTTGCCCAGAAAAGTATTTTTCATTGACATAAATTATTTATTCATTATTTGTTGATGCGACCGTCGACGCAATACCAGTATCCTCTTTCTCCTGAATGAACAGCGGGATATTTTTTGTCGAAAATTTCAACTTTTGATGAGGCTTTGGGTCTACGTTTGCATGGAGTGGGTTCAGCAGCTGCTGCATACAGCACACAGGGTCAAATCCATTTTTTGTCAACCACTCGTACATGGAGCGTTCGTAGGGCATCAGCAATTCATTTGCCTCTACAAATAGAGGCAAATGTTTGTTTCCGATTTCACTGCTGACAAAAGCAATCTGAAGAAAATCAATTGCCATCACTTTGATAACATCACAAGGTTTGATGGTAACCACAACAACTTTTTCTTCATCTTCATACAAGATATCGCCATCCTGCAAGCAGGAAGTATTGCCCAATAATTTCACAGCGATATCCATCCCCTCCGCTGTACGAAGACGCTGAATGCGTTTGGTGGATTCATACCATTCAATCGACAGCAGATCATGACGCTTATTGGTCCGCTCGCGATTGATATTCCTTGTGATTTCTGTGATAATCATTTTCGTGCTTTAAAAAAATAGATTTTTTGACAATCCCAATCCCACAGTTGATCCATTGATCCCTGTAATCACTTCGTGATCATCTGGAATAACAGCATCCTTGCCATGCTTCTTCTTGTAAGAGAGCTCCGCGACTTTTGCTTTCAAAGCCCAGCCTTTTCCGAGATCAATACCCACCAACGGATACACTCTGAACAAGAAACCATTGTAGCTTCCATCCACTATGCCTCCGGATGCATTAACAACATGCTGGTCACCCCAGATGTAATGTGCATCCACTTGACCGATCAACATAAAATGTTCTCCTAACGGCCATGTGTTGCTGTAGAATGGACCAACTTCATGGGAATGATCTGTAAAGTCAAGCGCCTTCGTATAAGCGTTGTTGAACCCATAATTTATCCCCACATTCATGTTGTCATTAAAAAAATAGCCTACGCCCACTGGTGCTGCACTAAATTGGTGTCCAGCGGTGGTTTCATGGTAATTGAGCGAACCATACAGCATGATTCCGCCTTTTTGAGCAGAGGCCGATTGTATCGAAAAGCATGCTATTGCCAGACAACATCCCAAAAATGTTTTTAAATTTTTCATTGATATATCGTTGTTTTTAAGGGCAATAAAACGATCATGAGCCTTCCTTTGCTCATTGATCATCAGCGCTACGTTTGGCTCATGACCGCTTTATTCATGTGTTTTTCATTTATATGGCCTGATGCAAGATCAAGCCCTGGTAGTCTCCATTCAGATTAAAACAAGAAATACAACTGTCCTAAAGAAACGGTATCAATTGGCTGAGAACGCAAAATTTCTCCATCCAGACTTACTTCATAGTTCTCCGGATTAACGATAATTTCGGGTGTAGCATCGTTGTGGATCATATCTTTTTTGGAGATATTTCTACAGTTTTCTACAGGAAGTACCCCTTTTGCTAAGCCATATTCCTCTTTAATGCCGTTTTCGAATGAAATTTTGGAAACAAAGTTGAAACAGGTGTTATGAACAGCTTTTCCCAATCCGCCGAACATTGTACGTAAGATAATCGGTTGTGGTGTAGGAATGGATGCGTTGGCATCTCCCATTTTGGACGCGATGATCATACCACCTTTGATAATCATTTCCGGTTTAGCACCAAACAAGGCTGGCCGCCAAATAACCATATCCGCGATTTTACCTGGTTCGATAGAACCTACGTATTTTGAGATACCATGTGCAATCGCTGGGTTGATTGTATATTTTGCGACATAACGACGTGCACGGAAGTTATCGTTGTTTTTTCCTTCGTCTTCAGGTAGCGGCCCCACTTGTTTTCTCATTTTGTCCGCTGTCTGCCATGTACGTGTGATAACCTCACCTACACGGCCCATTGCCTGCGAATCTGAACTCATGATGCTGAATACACCACGATCTTGCAATACATCCTCAGCAGCGATTGTCTCCGGACGGATACGTGAATCGGCAAAAGCCACATCCTCTGGAATTTCCTTGCTCAGGTGGTGACAAACCATCAACATATCCAAGTGCTCATCAATCGTATTTTTTGTAAAAGGACGTGTCGGATTTGTGGAAGCGGGCAGTACATTTGGATACATGGCCGATTTGATAATATCTGGAGCGTGACCACCACCGGCACCTTCCGTATGGAAAGTATGGATTACCCTACCGTTGATTGCCTGAATCGTATCTTCTAAGAAACCCGCTTCATTTAATGTATCGGTGTGAATGGCAACCTGTACATCGTATTTATCAGCTACCGTTAATGCTCTATCAATTGTTGCGGGTGTTGCGCCCCAGTCTTCGTGAATTTTAACCCCCAGAGCTCCGGCTTCAATCTGTTCTATAATGGGCTGTTCAGTCCCCACATTTCCTTTTCCAAAGAAGCCAAAGTTCATCGGTAGATCTTCCACCGCTTGCATCATACGACGGATATTCCATTTTCCTGGCGTTACGGTGGTGGCATTTGTTCCGTCCGCTGGACCGGTACCCCCGCCGATCATGGTGGTAATACCACTGTATAAGGCTGTTTCGACCTGTGTAGGACTGATATAGTGAATATGGGTATCTATACCACCAGGGGTTAGGATATAGCCAGATCCACCATGCACTTCAGTAGAAGCACCAATAATCATATTTGGCGTAATGTTATCCATTGTGTCCGGATTTCCAGCACGGCCGACACCGACAATCTTACCATCCTTGATACCGATATCACCTTTCACAATTCCCCAGTGGTCAATCACGATAGCATCTGTGATTACCATGTCCAAGGTACCTTCATCACGTGTGTGAACCGAAGATTGACACATACCGTCACGTACGGTCTTACCACCACCAAATTTTGCTTCATCGCCATAATAAGCGTAGTCCTTTTCAACTTCGATAATGATATCGGTATCGCCTAAACGGATTTTATCGCCGCTTGTCGGACCAAAGATGGCACTATAATTTACTTTGCTAACTTTTAAACTCATGATACTTTGTTTTTAAAGCCTTGTTCTTTCACTTTTTTCATTGCATTTTCTTTCGCGACTTCGGTTTCGGTATCACCGTTTACCAAGTCGTTGTGCCCGTAGATTCTTCTGGCACCTGCATAAGGAACCAATTCTACATCTTTGGATTCTCCCGGCTCAAAACGCACTGCTGTACTTGCGATAATATTCAATCGCTTGCCAAAAGCTTTTGCACGGTCAAATTCCATCATCTTGTTCACTTCAAAGAAGTGAAAATGTGAACCTACCTGAATTGGTCGGTCTCCTGTGTTTGTTACGGTAATCGTCGTAACTTCTCTACCTTCATTACAGATGACATGGCCATCCGCTATAAAAAATTCTCCTGGAATCATAAATTCTATTTTTAACAATTATCGAATCGGATTATGAACGGTTACCAATTTGGTCCCATCCGGAAAGGTCGCCTCAATCTGCACATCGTGAATCATTTCGGGCACACCTTCCATGACATCTTCACGTGTCAATAATGTCGCGCCATACTGCATTAAATCAGCCACAGTACGGCCATCACGTGCAGCTTCCAGAAGTTCACTGCTGATCAATGCAATAGACTCCGGATAATTTAGTTTAAGTCCTCTAGCTCTACGTTTTTTCGCTAGTTCACCGGCAAGATGAAGCAATAGCTTCTCTGTCTCTCTAGGTAATAAATGCATATAAAATATTATTTAAATTGTTGTTATTTCAGTCGAAAATAAGTCAGTACAAGCCCTGACGACTTAAAAAAAGTCGTTCGAAAAACCTGATAGACGAAGCCCATAGCAAATGCTTACGGCATAGCGTTTCAGTTCTCAGCGTTGTAAGAAAAGGAAAAGATTATCCCTGAAATGGGATCTTTAAACTTTGGAAAAGAATGTATTTTGGTGGCAGGACCAATCGATCCATGTAAGGTGTTCTGTTATTCCGCATGTTGAGACATACAGGATAGCAAAATATAAAAAGACAAATATACAATACGCTCAAACCAAGGAGCTTACTCCATTCATCTTTTAGATCAACCTGTTCACTGACATCATAAAGGTCATGATCGTGTATAGCAGCAACTATATTTTCTCTTTCGGGTTGATCAACAGCTTTGTCAATTTGTTTATGTGTGCTGAACAAACCAAGATATGTACCTGAGGAATTATGAACTTTGAGCTGTTCAGAAATAGTCATTCCTTTCAGGAGCAGGACGCTCATAAGAAAAACTAAAAATACTAAACTATGCCTAATCATTGAATTCACAATTCTATTATTTGTTGCCCAAATTTACAACCAAAGCAGGCACTTCACTAGTACAAATCTTGAATTAAATAGTCTAAATTTGTCGAAAGACCTGCTTTGATTGCTTTTTTAGTTAAAAGGAATAACCAATTGAAACCATAATGTTTCTTGGCGCGCCAGCGAAGGCACGTGTATAGTCAAATCCCCCTAAAAAATAGTATTTATCAAATACATTGTTTAAGTTAAGTGCCATTTTCATGGCACCGATATGATAATAAGCGGCCGCATTAACTGTCGTATATGAAGGCCATTGTCCCCAAAGGGCATTTCCTTCGCTATCCTTCCCAATGCTATTGTCCATACGTTTGCTATCAACATAATAAACACCGGCACCAAAGCCGAGTCCTTTTAAGGAAGTATTGGAGAATACATATTTTAACCAGGCGCTGGCCATATTTTTAGGTGCTCCCGGTAGCGCTTGTCCGACTTCAGAAGCAACGGAAGAGGCCTTTACTTCGGTATGGTTGAAAGTATAATTTGCCATCACCTGGAATTCTTTGGTCAGCTGCCCGCGAACATCTAACTCAACTCCCCGTGACAATGCTTTTCCAGATTGTCTATACTCCGGTAATCCTGAGTCATTGATTGCTCCTGTCGCTATAAGCATATTTCTGCGCTCGATCTGAAACAAGGAAAGATCCATTTGCAGCTGATCTTTAAAAAAGTCCGTTTTCAGCCCTGTTTCAATTTGAAAACTACGTTCAGCTTCAAAAGGTTTATCGGCACCATAGTCTTTATAGTTCTGGATAAAATTAGCGCCTACTGGTACAAAGCCCTGCGAGTAGCTTGCGAAGTAATTCATCTGTTTGTTGATTCCATAAGTCAGACCGAAACGGGGTAATAATGCATTTTGTGTCGCATGAAAACGATTCTGGCCATCAATAGTTTCCGAAGCATAATGTTCATGTCTCAGTCCCACAATTAGTTTGAGACGATCCGCAATGCTGATCTGATCCTGTATATATTTACCGGTCGTTTTATAGGGGCTCAAAAAAGGATATGCGACCTGTGTACGCCAGACGTAGTTAGTCAGATCATGTGTGGTATAGGTGGGATTGTTCATGTCGAAAGTCAATGGCACCACTTTTCCGTCCACAGTTTGCTGTCTGGCTTCCCGTAACTGATTTTCTTTGTCACCACGATACTGTGCGAAGTCGACTCCAGCAACAATATGATGGTCAACTTTATCCCCTAGCAGATCCCATTTGATATATCCGACAATATTGTCGGTATAATCACGACCATGACGGTCGAAGAAACGCATATTCATAATGGTATTATGTGGGGCATCCGCAAAAGTATTAAGCGTACGATGCTCATTAACATCTTCCTGATAGATGGATTTCATATAGCTCAGATTCAGGCTCACATTTTCTGCCAGTCTTTGTGCCAGTCGACCACTCAATGAAAAAGTCTTGGAGTTATAGAAATCAGAAGGCTGACTTAAAGTAAAGGAACGTGGGAGGGCATAAAAATTATTTTCCTTTATTCCCATTCCCCGATCCAGGTAACCGTTGAATTGATTGTATACCACATCGATGTCTACGGTTGTCCCTGCAATGGGCTTAAATGTAAATGAAGGTGCCAACATCATCCGTTTTTGACGGTTCACATCGCGAAAGGTTTTGGTATCCTCATATCCAGCATTAAAACGATAGAGAATTCGTTTTGCACTATCCAACGGACCACCCAGATCTACGGTGGTGCGCATCGTTTCAAAACTTCCGGCAGCAAAACTGACATGACCTTTAAAATCTTCCAAAGGTTTTTTCGTCGTCATATTGATGGTACCACCGGGTACAATATCGCCAAATAGAGAAGCACCAGGACCTTTCAGCACCTCAAGGTTTTCGAGATTGATTGTTAACGGGGAATTATAATAACTATTGCCGTAGCCATAGCCTGAACGTAGACCGTTCACCAAACGGACTCCAGTTTCATAACCGCTTTTAAAACCACGGATCACCACATCATCATAAGATGAAGCTTCAGTGACACCCGCAAGGTCCTGCACCAGAGCTCCAGTTGTAAATGCCTGCTTATCTTCAATAAATTCCTTACTCAGTACAGCCACAGATTGCGGTAGATCTTTCAGCTTTCCAGCAAACTTACCGCCCAACTCCATGTTGTTGGTCAAATAGGAATTATTACGACGGCCGGTAACCAATACTTCATCCAAGGTCCGCCCGCCCTCCTCCATCATGAGTCGAATTCCTTTTTTCGGATTCCATGTAGTCTCATCAATACGAATAAGCTGTGATTTATAACCGATCGCTTCGGCACGCAATTGTACCGGAAAGGTTGTCGCGGTAGTAAAAGCAAATTCGCCATTCGTCGCAGTACTGATCTTTTGTCCCTGGTTTTCAAGTGTCAAAGTCACTCCTGGAATTGGATTTCCGTTTTCGTCCTGTATCTTCCCAAAAATCATAAAGCTCTGTTGGGCGTAAACAGCCACTGGTGTGACAGCACTTGCCAATAATGCGAAAGCGAGTGCTTTCATTGTGTTTTTCATCTGTATAAATTGTTTTTCAATTGTGATGAAGCTATCAGGTTTATTCATCGAGAGTATGTTTTATGCGGCAGTCATAAGCTCGCTTTGCTCGGTCTGAATAAATCATGATGGTTTCATCTGTATATTGTTCATTAATCAGATGGCACATACCCTGCTTAAAACTCACCTATGATGATCTTATTGAAATAAGATTCTAAACAGAGCAGTTCCTCTGGAATTATTTTTATCTTCTATTGCTGAATTATTTTATTTCTTGTATTCCGTGCGAATTTTGTTCACAAAACTGAAAACCTTTATTTTGTCAATTCCTGTTCCACCAAATATTTCTGATCCGTGCGCTGTTCTAACACTTGCTCCATATGAATTGTCGGGAAGCCCGATTCATCGCAGCATTCTTTGAGATAGAATCCCTGTTTTAACCAGAATTCATAAGCTCCGTCCAAAAAAGGATGGGTGTGTAAGTACAGTCTTTCGACCGCTTTCTCCTTGGCCACCTTTGTCAATTGGCGGAAAAGTGCTGTTCCAAGTCCAGAACGACGGTAATCGGGGTCGACAAAAAGACGCGCGACTTCGACAGTCTTCCTGGCGTCTAAATCTAGATGCGGAAAACGATAGTCATAAGTGAGCATACCGATCACACCAACCAGCTTTCCGCTCTTGTCCCTTGCCTGTAAAAATGTCCCGTCTTTTTCATCCAGATACAGCTGTTTAAAGTTCAGCAAATCGCTGGGAACCTTTTGTGGGTCAAGCATGGGAAACAGCTGTTTGCGAAATTCAATAACATAAGGTAACACCGTTTCCAGATCCTGAACAGTGACTGCACTTATCGCGATATTTCTGATTGAATCTGTCCTTTGCATGCCTATTTTATTCATACTATTTTCGTTTTTAGCGTCCATGCCGCCACTAGGATCTGTTACCTTATCCGCACATTGTTTACAGCCTTTATAGCTTATTATTTACGCCTTCCAGTTCAAGGGATTTTATCGGAGCCCAGTCATGTGCATGAAGCATGGGTGCAAACATCCATTTCCCTTGGTTTTCCAAACTGATCAATGGCAACTCATAGGTCTGTTCCAATACTTTCCGAACCTGCTCTCTGTTCATCCCCTGTAGATCCACCAGTGTATTGTCCTGCATCAAATAAAAGTGATCGCCAAAAAGATAGGCCATATTGGGGTCGTGCATAACACAGAGCACTGTTGTTCCCTCCTTGACCAGTTCTTTAGCAGTCTGCAAAACTGTAATCTGATAGTTCAGGTCAAGATGGTTTGTCGGTTCATCCAAAAGCAACAGATCAGGCTGTTGCACCAATACACGACAAAGCAAGACCAGCTGCCGCTCCCCTCCTGACAGGGATGTATATGATTTATGCTTTAAATGTGCGAGATTAAATTTCTCCAGGATTGTATCCACAGCCTCAAAATCTTCACGGCGCGGTGAAAAGCGGGAGAACGATGCACGTCCTGTTAAAACAACATCCGCCACCTTAAAAGGGAAAGTCGTCTGATGAAACTGGTTTAAGAAACCCAGTTTAAGCGTATTTGATTTACCGACCTTCCAGTTTCTACGTTCCGTTTCACCGATCAATACCGATCCCTGATAGTGTTTCTCCAATCCGGCAATAACATTGAACAAGGTCGACTTACCGCTACCGTTCCGGCCCAGAATAACCGAAAGCTTTCCTTCGGGAAAAGACACATTCACGTCTCGTAAAATTGTATCCTTACCATAGGCAAAAAATAGATTTTCGATATGGATGGATTTGCTCATGAGTTCCAGTTAATTTCGTTCCGGCGCATCAGGTAGATAAAGAGTGGAGCGCCAATAATCATTGTAAATACCCCTATCGGAATTTCGAAAGGCATGACTGCACGTGAAAAATCATCAATCAATAACAGAAATGACCCACCGACACTGATATTCGCCCATACGACAATATTGTTGTTGGGTCCAAAAATCATGCGGCTGATATGTGGGACAATAAGACCAAATAAGCTAATCACGCCTACTGCAGCAACAGCTGATGCGGTGATCATTGTCGCAACCCCGATCATCACAAATTTCAATAGTTTTGGATTTACACCCACCGCAATTGCTTCCTGATCTCCCAATGCCAACAAATTTAATTTCCATCGCAATAAGACCAATATGATCAATCCGATCAATATGGGTAAAAAGGCGTTCTGCACTTTTGACCAGGATGCAGTATGGAGATTTCCCATCGTCCACTGCACAATAGCCTGCAACTTATACGGATCACTGATATATTGTAACAGCGTAAGCATTGCTGTAAATACCCCTGAAATAACCATTCCTGCCAAAACCATCCCAATGATCGATGTTTTTAAACCGGCATTGGATACAAAGTAAGTCAAGGCCACAGCGCAGACACCAAATAGGAATGCCGAAACATTGACAGACAATAGTGGAAACAGCATGGCTAAAGCGGCACCGAAAGCAGCACCAGAAGATATTCCCAACGTAAATGGATCTACAATAGGATTCCGAAAAATAGCTTGTAAAGTCCCCCCTGATGAGGCTAGAGCCGCACCAACCATAAAGGTCAATAAAATCCGTGGCAAACGTACTTGCCACAAAATGGTATCCATGCTGCCCATCGATACCGTCGTATCAGTCCCTTTATAAAGCCCTAATTCCAATCCGATACGTTGGCAGAGTTCAATAAAACCGATATGCTGACTTGAGCCAATCAATAACGAAAGCAGGAGTAGCACTAGTGGCAATATCACCAACAATAAAAGCTTTTTTAATTGAAGTATCATTGCAGAAGCCCCGCTTTTCCGTATAATTTTTCAAAAGCCATTGTCATATCCTGATCGAGCTGCTCCTTAGTAAAACTCGGGAAACACCAATGCCGCACCTGTTTGGCGAAGAGCATAAATTTCACGGTATGTGGATCAAAAGGAAAGGACGGTGACATCACAAATACCTGTTTATTTTTTACGGCAGGCAGTGCGGCCAATTCTTTCAGATTATAAACATCAGAACTTTTGGAATTCCATAGAATCATGAGATCGGGATTCCACTTGTAGATCGTTTCAGCCCCTACATTTGGCGCTTCCATTTCCAAGGGACAGGCATTTGCCGCCCCCGATAGGCGGATGGCCATATCGATGAGACTACCTCTTCCCGAGGTCGAAAGTACACGTCCTTTGGACCAGGCATAATAGACCTTCTTTTGTGGTTGATCGAGCGGAACGGCCATCTTTTTGACCTCATCGCCGACAAATTTCACAATTTCCTCAGCCCGAGTTTTCTTGTCCAAAAGCGTTCCCATTCCGATCAATTCGTTAAAGATACTGGTTTCATCTTTCGATGAAAAAGTAAAGACAGGAATACCCAAATTTTCGAGCTGTGTGATATTATCCTGATCGGTATTGAATGTCAGAACAAGATCGGGATTCAGGCTTACGATGCTTTCTACATTGTTGGCCTGACCACCAAAAGTTGGTGTAGCGATACTTTTCTGAACGATACGTGGGTCCAATTTCGATAAAAAAGCATAGGTATCTTCCATTTGATAGACTTGCTCAGGAATGCCCACCAATCGGTCGCCAGCCTGTAGCATATAAACCTCATCCACCAAAGAGGGATACAGGACAACAACACGTTGGGCCGGTCGCTCCAATGTGATTTCCTTGCCGCGGCTATCCATGGCCTTCACCCCATTTTTACTTGCATTGGCCTGTTGGTTTTGGCAGGCTTGTAAGCATACTAAAAAGACCAATGGCAACAGCAATGTATATATTCTAATTTTCATGCTTTCTGCTATTCTTTAACTGTTGGCGAATTCGATTCTCGGATAGCAATATCGCTTCCTCCAATTGGATAGATGCACCATATTTTGCTGCAATTTGCTCATAGAGTCGACCATCGTAGGGCAAATGGAGAGATTCTAACTGATCCACCTTGAATATCGGTAGATGTCGATTACCAACGAAATAACCAAAATCTGCCAGTTGGACAAAATCCGAAGGGTTAAACCTAATCGCCAAGGTCGGCTTAACAATGACGATTGCCTGTAGTTGCCCATTGTGATATAGGGCATCTCGATGATGCCACTCCTGCCCCTGCTCCAATTGCATCAGTATCGCATTACCTGACGAGGTATCTCTGGTCAAACGACGTTTATTTATTTCAAACCATTCGATGTACACCCGATCTACCTGATCAGTGCTGACTTGCGACTGAGGCACAATCGTATCTATCATTATAGGCAATCTATTCATTGTCATATAGTGTATGTTATCACACTCTGCGCTGAAATCAATCATCGTTCTGACTGATGATTGATTGACTTCGTGCATTTACTATTTCGCTTCAGCTACTTTATGTTGTTGCTTTTTCAGTTGAACTTTCTCTTTCAACCAATCGCACCAGCTATCTAAGCCATCTCCATTCAAAGTACTGATCGTGATCACCTCCAGGTTTGGGTTGACTTCACGTGCATCTTTTGTCACAGCGTCTACGGAGAATGGAACATAAGGTAATAGGTCTGCTTTTGAAACAAGCATCAACTCACTGGTCAAAAACATACGTGGATATTTTTTTGGCTTATCATCACCCTCTGTAGTTGCTAATAAAGTGACCCGATAGTCTTCACCTAGATCAAAAGCCGAAGGGCAAAGTAAGTTTCCGACATTTTCGATAAATAACAAATCAATGCCTTCTATATCGATGTGATCCAGTGCCTGTAGAATCATTTGAGCTTCAATATGACACATACCGCCGGTAACAATCTGCAAAGCATTGATTCCCACCTCTCGCATACGGACAGCATCACGTTCGGTTTCAGGATCCCCCACCAACACGGCAATGTTTAGGTCTTTGGAAAGGCGCTTTCCAGTCTCTTGCATCAGCGTTGTTTTACCGGAACCCGGGGAAGAGCATACATTAACCACACATACATCTTTTAGTCTGTCGCGGATACTTTTGGCGACAAAATCATTGGCTTTTAATAAATGTAGGGTTGTATTTTCACATTGAACCGAACCGACGCGATTACCTAGACTTTTAGGATTTTGAGTATTGTCTGACATAATAAATGATTTTTTAATCGTGTTTAAAAATTACTTTGGAAATATAAAGTTCATTTCCTTGAACAATTGTACTCGAAGGCTGCCCACAACCGCAGACAAATCGGTGAAAATGAACTGGAAAATTCTTCTGACAGTGCTCACAATAGGCGATGATATCATTTACCACAACCTCCATTTCCATATCCCTATAATGGGTATTTTCAGTGATAAATGCGTCAAAAGCATTTTGGATCAACACAGGCTGTACATTGGACAATAGTCCCGCTGTCACCTGGATTTTCTGGATATCCTCCACTCTAGTCTCGTAATGCGAGGTCAAGGTATCGAAGATATCTTTTACTATACTTAGCTCGTGCATGGGTATATTTTAAGAAATCAATAAAATAAATTTAGAAAAGCAATACGGTTTTTTGTTCAATTTCCGTGAAGCATGAAAGCTCAAAATTGCTAAAATGGAATTTTTATTTGCTCAAAAAGCAGGAACCGTGCTATGGGAACTGGTTCAATATCCAAAATATGCAGATAACGGTAGTCATTCTGCGATGCTGAAGGCAGTAATTCGTGCCATAGCAAATCGACGATAACTACCCAGCGATCTGTCAACCAATCCTGATTATTCTCGACGTCCAATTCGGCGATAGATTGCATCGATGGATATAAAGGATCTAAATCTGGATTGTCTATTTTTAATAAGGTTGAAAGCGGGAAATCAGCCTTATTTGGTTCGGTTCTTAGGGAAGAAATCTCGCAGTGAAAACTATCACTTTTCGGTACAATACTGTTTGCATTTAAACTTTTAAATGAAACAAACAGAACTGTAATTAGAAAAATAAAGTGCTTCCACATAGCTGTAAACTAACAAAGTAACAAGTTTCCCCTTGAAAACAACACAAAGTTACTACCGATCAAACAACAAAAAGTAGCACAAATCTTGAATTTTATTTCACAAAATAGGAAAACCCCAAAGAAAATTCCATAATTCTTCATATATTAAATTAAAATTTGGTTAAAGCAAGATTAAAATGATCTTAGAGGCATAAATTGACAATTTTGGCGCAAAAAATTAAAGCAATTTTAAGAGATTATAATCATCGTCCATGGCCTATACCAACTCGCCCTTGGCGATACTATCAGGAATGGCTTGATCTACTTTTTTTACATTTCCAAGTCGATTATGATCTACTCCGGTCATTAGTGCCTGCCGACTTGAAAATCGATCAGCACGAAGGGAGCTATTATGTCTCTTTGGTTGCTTTCAAGATGAAAAATATCCGCCCCAGAAATTTGCCTGCATTCCCACCGCTCTCGGACTTTTATGAGATCAACGTACGTACCTATATCGATCAGGATGGTAAAAAGGGTGTTTATTTCATCAATATTGAAGCAAGTAAGTACTTGTCCGCATTGGTTGCAAAGAAATTGTCTGGTCTACCTTACGAAAAGTCCACGATACTAAGGGATGCACAAGGATACCAGAATCTTAACCAAGGAAAGGGATTTAGGTTGAAAACGATATTTGAGGTGACCGATGAGATTAAAATAAAATCAAGTCTTGACAGCTGGCTCACCGAACGCTATTGCCTTTACCTGGACAAAGGCGATGGGATATATTGTTTTGACATCCATCATCCGGAATGGCCCTTGTTTTCAGTACAATTGCAAGAATGTCAGTTGGGCTATACGATAGGAGGTATTCATCTCCATAATGAAAATATTGCGTTGATACACTACTCTCCAGGTGTACAAGTCCTGGCTTGGGATGCTGTAACAATCAAGCCTCAGCAACGATAACATTAGTACCTACATTCACGTTTTCTGGACAAATTAATCTACTGAAATGCAAACCTCGAGGGAGAGATTTATATTTTCTATCTAAAGATGTGTTATCTCTCACATCAAATACCGAACAAAAAAAGGGGCTTGCACCTATTAAAAAGTACAACCCCTCCTATTACTGTCGGTTTTTAAGCTTCCATTTCTGTTTTTTTAACTTACCTCATGGGTCAATTGCCATACTGACTACCGATGGAGATCAAAACGATCCAACTCCATCACCTTATTCCAGGAAGCGATAAAATCTTTAGCGAATTTTTCTTTCGCATCAGCACTACCATAGATTTCAGCAACAGCTCTTAATTCAGCGTTAGAACCAAATACCAAATCTGCGCGTCCAGCAACCCATTTCTTTGCGCCCGTTTTACGGTCTGTTCCTTCAAAGAGCTCCCGATCTTGAGAAATTGCGGTCCAAGCTGTCCCCATATCCAATAGGTTCACAAAAAAGTCATTGGTCAACTGTCCAGGGCGTTCGGTCAGCACACCTGTCTGAGAGCCATCAAAATTAGCCTGAAGTACACGCATACCACCGATTAAAACGGTCAATTCAGGAACAGATAAGGTCAGTAATTGTGCTTTATCAATCAATAATGATTCTGTAGAGACTGTGTAGGAACCCTTCCGATAGTTTCTAAAGCCATCAGCAATAGGTTCTAAATATCCCATTGATTCTACATCAGTTTGTTCTTGAGAAGCATCCATACGTCCCGGATTAAACGGAACTTTAAGCGCGTGTCCACCAGCTCTTGCCCCTTGCTCGACTGCTGCGGCACCGGCTAGGACAATTAAATCGGCTAGAGATATTTTTTTACCCCCCTGTTGCTTACCATTAAAGTCCTGTTGGATCTTTTCCAGTACAGTTAGCACTTTTTGTAATTGGGTTGGGTTATTAACCTGCCAATAACGTTGTGGCGCTAACCGAATTCGAGCTCCATTTGCGCCACCACGCATATCAGATCCCCGGAATGTTGAAGCCGAAGCCCATGCCGTCGTCACCAACTCAGAGATACTAAGACCTGAAGCCAAAATAGTCGCTTTTAAATCTTCAATATCATGTGCATCGACCAAGACATGGTCCACAGCTGGAATAGGATCTTGCCATAACAATTCTTCACTTGGCACTTCAGCTCCAAGATAGCGTTCACGTGGACCTAGATCACGGTGTGTCAATTTGAACCAGGCACGAGCGAAAGCATCCGCGAAAGCATCCTGATCTTCATAGAATCTACGGGAAATTTTTTCATAAATGGGATCAAAGCGCAAAGACAGATCTGTTGTCAACATCGTCGGTCTACGTTTTTTATTTGGATCAAAAGGATCAGGAACAGTGGCTTCCACTCCCTTGGCTACCCATTGGTGTGCGCCGGCGGGACTTTTTGTAAGCTCCCATTCATTTTCAAACAGGTTTTTAAAAAAGAGGTTCGTCCATTCTGTGGGTTTCTGAGTCCAGATAACTTCCAGGCCGCTGGTAATGGCATCAGTACCGACCCCTGTACCATAGCTGCTTTTCCATCCGAGCCCTTGTTGTTCAATCCCAGCAGCCTCAGGCTCCTTACCAACATTATCGGCTGGTCCTGCACCATGTGTTTTTCCAAAAGTGTGTCCACCTGCAATTAGCGCAACAGTCTCTTCATCGTCCATCGCCATACGACCAAACGTATCTCTGATATCTTTTGCCGCTGCTATAGGATCGGGATTTCCATCTGGCCCTTCTGGATTAACATAGATCAGTCCCATCTGGACGGCTGCCAAAGGTTTTTCGAGATTGCGGGAATGTTGTTTGCCATCTGCGTCATCGTCCGCTGATAAAACACCATGCGATTCAGCAACCCCTTCAGAGCCATGTGCATAACGTACATCACCACCTAACCAGGTCTTTTCCGATCCCCAGTATACATCCAATTCTGGTTCAAAAGCGTCCACACGCCCTCCTGAAAAGCCAAAGGTTTTAAATCCCATTGATTCCAATGCAACATTTCCCGTTAGGATCAATAAGTCTGCCCAGGAAATATTCTTACCATATTTTTGTTTGATCGGCCACAATAATCGACGGGCCTTATCCAAGCTCACATTGTCTGGCCAACTATTTAAAGGAGCAAAACGCTGCTGTCCGGTACTAGCACCACCACGGCCATCACTTACACGATAGGTTCCTGCACTGTGCCAGGCCATTCGAATAAATAAGGGGCCATAATGTCCAAAATCTGCCGGCCACCAGTCCTGTGAATCTGTCATCAATGCATGCAAATCTCTCTTAACGGCTTCCAGATCCAACTGTTTGAAAGCTTCAGCATAATCAAACCCTTCATCCATTGGATTTGATTGTGTCGCATGCTGTCTCAAAAGATCCACACGAAGTCTATTTGGCCACCAATCTTGATTTTGGGTTCCCCCTCCCGCAACGGCGTTGCGCATAGTTCCATTGTGAAATGGGCATTTGCTAATGTCTTTTTCGTTGTTGTCCATATTAAAAGAAAGTTTATTTATATAATACCTTAAATGATCAAATTGTTTGACTTTTACTTTCATAAAATTAAACAAATACACGATCCCCTGCTCATCGAATCACTCGATATAATATAATCAAAATCTATAAACATAACTAAACATTATAAATACAAACAGTTACAACGAACACAGGATACCCATTTATTCAGACCGTTCACTAGAATTTTAAAAACAAAAAACACGCTTTTTTTATTCTACAAATAGAAAGAACTAACATTCATTTGTCATGGGGGAATTATCCACATACCTAGTCAGTGCATTTATCGGTATAAGTCTGGCTGCGGCAACAGGTTTCCGAGTTTTTATGCCTCTGTTTTTGCTCAGCCTGGGCTGTCGTCTGGAATTATTTCAGGTAGGTAATGAATGGGCTTGGGCAGGTTCTAATTTGGTCCTGATTACGACAAGTATAGCAATGATTATTGAAATTGCTGCTTACTACATCCCAGGTGTGGACAATATCCTGGACACAATTTCTATCCCCTTGGCAATGATTGCAGGCACCCTGCTTTTTGCCATACAGTTTACCGATATTTCTCCATTTTTTCGTTGGTCAGCTTCCATTATTGCTGGCGGAGGAACCGCTGCAACGATCAGTACCGTACTGGCTGGTACGAGGGCAGCTTCCTCAATCGGTACGGCAGGTCTTGGAAATTTCATTATTTCGACTATGGAGACCATTGGTTCCTCAGTCTTAACCATTTTGGCTGTATTCGTTCCTTTTATGGCTATTTTGGTCGTTTTCGCCTTATTCTATTTCTTCGGGAAGTTTGGAAAAAAACAATTGCAAAAGAAGTTCAAAAAGAGTTGAGATTAGCTGGTATACAAAAGGTCCGGTTTCCAAAAAATCCGGACCTTGCTTTGGCTGTTATCAGCCGTTATAGTTTGTTCACCTAGTCAATGATAACCTCTTGTGGTCTTTTTACCTTGTCAAGATCCTTGGGAAGAATGACAGTTAATACACCATCTTCGAAACTGGCATGTACGTTATCTGTAAGCACTTGTTCATTTAATTGAAATTCACGCTCAAATGCAGTACCCAAATGCTCCTTATAGATATAAGCTGTCGCATCGTTTGTATTTTCTGTACAGGAAATCGTTAAGATTCCTTCATTTATACTCACCTGAAATTGCTCTTTCTTTCGGCCGGCAGCAAATACCTGAACTTCGTAGAACTCAGAATTTTCAGAAATATTTACAGGAACAAATTGCTGCCCCTCTCCGCGCTGTCCTGCTTCGCCTTCAAAAAAATGCTGTTGAAATTTTTCAAAACGGTCTTTGAAATGTTGACCGCAAAATCTATTTTGATTTGAATATCTGCTGGAATAATGATCTCTTTTAAACATGTCTTTATTTTTTAAGTAATGAATATTGTGTATTGCGCAATGAGCAGTCCAAGGGACTTCACTATTGCCGCTATTTTATGTTATTTGGTTTTATACCAAGTCCTGATATTAGTATACCGGAACAATTGTCGCATTCTTAACGCGTTGTTGTTTGTGTAAAGGAACGATTGCAGTATTCGTCCTCGACGCACTGTACATTCCGGGATGGACCGGAGCCCTGTCCATTTTAAATGAATGCATTTCTCTCCTACGCATTTTGGCCATTGCAAAGCTTCCTATTCCGAATAAGATCGTTGCAACCAACAACAGCTTAAAGATCGCTCCCATAATCAAGCTGGCTAAACCCACTATTACCGTCAATGCAATCAAGCGTGGTAATATAAATCGAATTTTATTTTTCATTTTTCTTTAATTAAATTGTTCTTTAAACCCAAAATCTGTCAATCCACCTATTGGTAATCCTATTCCTTATCCGATATACTTCTTTCGTTGTCAATTTCTCAACCCGTATAATTGTTGTATATCGCTAGTAACAGATCATCGCGTCCTGTCATTACCTTTACAGTGTTTCTTTAGCTTTTGGCATAAAAAAAGGCGCCTTTATAGAAGAAGACGCCTGTATCAGGTTTTTACTTTAAAAAATTTACTTTTTTTTAGAATCCGCATCGTCCACTGAAACGACGTTTCCATTCCTCCCGCAAGCGCTCCCTTTCCTCTTCTGAAAGATCTTCATGGCGGCCCATATCAGGGGGGAAATTTTTACGGAACCCGCCTCTTCCCGGCTTACCAAATCCACGTCCAAATAGAATGCGTGATAGCACAAACAGGCCGAACGCCTGCCAATACGTGATTGCCTTTAAACTGAAAATATCACACATCAATGTATTCCACAGATATTGCAACAAGGCTACCAGCAAGAAAACTCCAATGATAATGGCAACAAATACGAAAGCAAATTTACCTTTTCCCTGTCTTCTCATTCTTCTATTCATAGCTTTATTTTTAAAATTTTAATTCTTCATACAAGTTCCGCAAACGTAAACGCAGATGTTTTACAGCATAGCCCTTTCTGCTTATGATCGTTTTCAGATTTTCATTTTCCATGTCGGCAATCTCCTGTAAGGTTTTATCTTCAATTTCATTGAGCATAAAAACCCGACGTTGTTTCTCGGGCAATTCTTCGAGGGCTTTCATTAATTCATCCCAGAAAATGTCTTTGAATAATTTAAGTTCAGGATTGTTCGAATCATCGGACAGCAAAAACTGACGTATCGGGAAAGCAGTGTCAGCTTCCTCTCCATCCCCCATTAAATCATCAAGCGATTCATCTTTCTTTTTTCGGTAGCTATCGGTAATCTTGTTTCGCGTGACAGCATACAACCATGCCCCCGCATTTTCAAGTTCGTCCATATTGGTCAAACGGCTGAATTGATACCAGACCTCCTGCAAGATATCCTCGGCATCTTCGGTCTTTTTGACCTTTCCTTTTACAAAACGCAGTAACTGCCCCCCATAAGTCTTGACGATGTCTGTAAATGATCTGGAGTTTTTTTCTGCCATATGATTTTGGTATGCAATGTCCATAGCTACATAGACGAACCAACAACGCTTTTACTCTAAATTATTTGCATCTGTATATTTTGTTCCTGTGATACAGCTATCAGATTTATTCATCGCCTGTATGTTTTAAGCGGCATTCATAAACTAGTTTCGCTCGGTTATTCACTTTCTTTGTGATTATTCATTCACAATTTGTTTTTTAGCTGTGTTCCTGAACTCATTTACTCATGCTTCCGCTTATCCCAGACAACCTTCCCTTTGTCTGTAATAAAGATAAAACGATAATTTGGAAAATTATGGATTAATTTTTTCCCTTCTTTTTCACCGAGTACCATAATGGACGTACTCAGGGCATTGGCTATTTCTGCCGATGGTCCATAGATTGTTACCGAAGTCAGTCCGGTAGCTGGATATCCGGTGATGGGATTAATAATATGGGAATAACGTTTCCCATTGATTTCGACATATTTTTCATAGCTGCCTGAGGTCGCTACCGCCATTTCATTTAAGTGAAGAACCCGGACCATCTGATGTGATTTGAAGGGGTTATTCACTCCAATCTTCCAGGGCTCACCATTGGGTTGGCTGCCCCAGGTCGATAGATCTCCTGAAGCATTGACGATTCCGGCAGTGATTCCACGGGCTTTCATGATCTCCCTTCCCCGATCCGCCGCATACCCCTTTCCGATTGAGCCAAAGCCAATCTTCATACCCGGAAGTTCCAAGAAAATAGTCGAAGCAGCACTATCCAAAACAATATGTTTATAGCCAACTTTGGCAACCGAACTTCTGATCACATCGGCAGAAGGCATCGTATCCATACTGCCATCAAACTTCCATATTTTATCTAAAGCAACAATGCTAATATCAAAGGCTCCTTGTGAATTCCGGCTGTATTGAATTGCCCTTTTGGTCAGGTCAAATACTTCGCGGTCAACTTTAATAGGTTTAATCCCTGCATTGCGGTTGACCTCCGAAATCTGCGTATATGGACGCCACTCCGAAATCAGGTTTTCGATACGTTCAATCTCTGCAATGACTTCGACAATATGCTGGTTAGCCTGTACGCTATCCCGATCAACTAGGGTGATCTCAAAAACAGACCCCATAAGGGTCACCTGCTTTTTGAGCTTTACCTGTGAAAAACCGTTAGCGGCGGCTATCAACCAAAATATTGAAATCAGTAGATACTGCTTATAATAATTCATTACACATTGTCAAAATAAATGATAGCATAAGATTGTCATGTTTAATAACAATCTGTCAGGATCTGTCCATTTTCTTTGTAGACGCTGATCGATTTGCCTGCACTTGCCAGCAGTAGCTCGTTTAACGTTGCTTCGACATCCTGTTGCATACGGAGTGAACCACATAATAAGATACAACCCTGCTGTTCGAGCAATTCAACAAAATATCTACCATCCTGACGGATCAGATCCATCACGTACTGCCCCGGCTGTTCACGTGAAAAAGCCAGCTGTACATCGTTCAGTTGCCCCAGTTTTTTTTGTTTGTCGGTAAATTCCAGGTATTCTGCCGTCATTTCATTTTTTTTGCGGAAGCCTGCATAGAGTTTGACAGGTATTTTATGCTGATTTTCCGCAATCATACCCAAAAATGGTGCTATACCGGTTCCATTTGCAATCAAGGCCACAGCAGGTGCTGCCTTTGGAAAATGAAAACTTGGATTGACCATGACACGTGCCTCCAGAACCTGATCAGCTTTTAGTTGGTATAGAAATCCCGAACCAAAACCATCAGGAAATAGCTTGACGACTAATTGAACCATCCCATCCTTACATCCAATGGAATAGAAACGTTCCCGTTGATCCTGCGCCGGATAGATGGCCAACAAATCTCCGGACTGTGCTTTCATTTTTCCAAGTGGCTTTAATAAAAGTGTAAAGGTACTGTTGCTCTCCGAAACAGCTGATCGGGCAATCACTTTAAATTTCTTCAATCCAACAACTTTCGAGCTGTATATCGCTGGAGCAGAAGCCAAGGCAATATTGGTATATTCACTCCAATGATGTACCCATGAAATCAGTTCATCAACACTTTTGTCATTGACCGTATGTGGGTCTATCAGTCGGGACGCCCATGCTTGCTCGCCGAGCAACTTGTCTAACGTATACGCATAAGCACAAAAATCAGGATATGCTTTCGATCCAAAACCGAGCACAGAGAAATTAATCGTTTGCTGCTGTGGATAGGCTAAAAGCTTTCTTTCAAACTGAGTCGCATTGGAAGGCGCTGTCCCTAGACCGTAGGTGGACGTAAACAGCAAAAGATGTTTTGCTTTTGGAAAGCACTGATAGTGGTTCATCCCGAGCAAAAGTGATTTTTTACCGTCCGCCAACAGCTGTTTGTGAATCTGATTGGCAAAAAACAAGGTACTTCCATTCTCAGTACCTACCAGAATAATAATTTCAGCGTCGGCCACCTGATACTTATTCCTGATCTTTGTTCGTGTACGTTTGAAGGTAATGACAAAACCTGTATAAATAAAAAACACAATATTCAATGATGCAAGCCCCAAAATGATGGCCCATATCATATTGGTCTTACCCGTGTGAAGATCGAGCGAAAATTGTTCTGCAAGTGCAGTAAAGGGATACTTGACTTCTTTATGTACAGCACCGTTCAATTGATTTACTGTCAACTCCCGGTCTTTCAGTTTGAGGATATAATACTCGTCAGGATCTCCTTCCATAAAAGGAAACTCTACCTTCACGACATCGTTAAGTTTCGTTTTCTTGAAGATCGGAAAATCGGATATCGTCCGTTCCTCGGTCTCATTTTCCTTTACTGGATATTCAACTGTTTGGTTTGTCTTCTTCAACAGTTCGATTCGGACCATAAATAAATAGGTCCCCGTCAAAGCCAAAATTAAAATGGGTATCAGAAACAACCGCCCTGAAACAACATGAAAATATTGTGCGAAGAAATCCCGATTGATCTTGGCAAAGAAATGTCGAACGCCTTGTTGACGTTTGATAATCAGCACCAAACCTGAGATTGTAATCAAAAATAGCAGAAAAGAAGCGATGCCAATAATAATTCGGCCTGTCACCTTTAAGAATAAGGAACGATGCAGGGCCGTAGTCCATTGAACAAACTGTGTTTTGTTCTTTTGCGCACCCAGATATTTGCCGGTTTGCGGGTCAATATATCCTTTTACAGTATTTCCCTCAGCATCTATGGCATCAATGCTCACAAATTCATTGTGGTCAACCGAAATTTCAATAATTTCGGGATAAACCTTTCGCAGACCAGTAATAGTCTGCGAAAGATCCAAAGAATCTATATTTTCTATTCGATAGGGTGGTATTTTTTCATTGACGGCGTCAATGGCTAAAATTACTCCCGTGACCGATAATAAAAGTAAAAAAACAGAAGAAACAAGAGCTAAGGCTAAATGTGCATACCTCCAGACAGATACCAACATTTTTTCTTATTGTACTTTATTTAATTTGACAAGCTTAATGTATCCCTTACCATTCGCTTTTTCAGTGATCGCCTCTTTTGTTAATGGGATTTCTACATCTGTGGTATGATATTTCTGTTCTTCGACAGCAGATTCAAAGCGAAGTTTATACCCTTTGTTGAATTTAGACTCGTCTATTTCCAATGTACGCATCGCACGATCGCCTCCACCAACGGAAGCACCGGTCACTGCACTCAGCTTTTCTTTGGTTTTAGCCTGAAATTTATACCATTCTTTCAATGTATTATACCATTGTTTATCCGGCCCCAATACGGAAAGTGTTTTTTCGTACGCTCCCTTCGGGTTTATGAGTGAAATAACGACATAGGCTCCCTCTCCTTGATAGGCGTTCATCTGGATCATACATTTATACTTACCTGTTTGGGCAAATGTGCTGACAGAAACTGCAGAAAACAAAAGTGTGGTCAGTGCGATCTTAATTATAGTATTCATCTTATTATTTTAAAAAGTCCAACTGTACATTTCCTTTTGACAAAAAGTCATTTTCTTTGGCCAAATCGTATGCGGTTTCATCAAATTCGGTTTTCAGTTCTTTTTTTGCTCCCAAAGCGACCAATGTTTTCAATAATGAATCGTCTTTGGCAATCAAAGCTGCTTTATGTAGTGCTGTGGTTCCTTCTTTATCCTGAGCATTGATATCTACCCCCAGTTCACTTGCTTTCTGAATGAGGTTTGTGCTTTCTTTAGCAACGGCAAGATGATAGAGTGTGCTACCGTTTTTCTGTGGTGCGACCACATCCAGTCCACCCGCTTTAAGCACAGCTAACTTTTCTTTAAAATCATCTACCTGTGGGCTATTGGATTGCGTAGCCTGTTGCGGACGTCCACTCTGCGGAGCCTCCCTAAAAGAATTGAACCAGTAAACAGCTAAGTTGTTACCATCCTTGTCCAATAATTTGGCATCCGCACCGTTTTTAATCAAGAGTGCTGCGATCTCAGCTGTACCATTACCCACCGCCTTGGTCAATGCAGATTCACCTTTTTCATTCACAGCATTCACATTCTTTGCTTTGGAAAGTAGCAATTCCACTAATTTTGCGTCTTTGCCATTCGCCGCAACCATAAGCGCTGTATTGCCTTCATTATCCGCTTTTGCAACATCAACTCCCTTATTTAAAAAGTAATCGATCACCGCCATATCTGGACGGCGTACAAGCGTGTGTAATAAAGTCGCACCGTCTTTATTGATATATTTAGGGTCCAATTTAAGTTTCTCCACCAAATAAGTATAAGTCTCCAGTCCATTTGATGCTTGTCTAGATCCCTGTGTAGCAAAAAACAACGCATTGTTTGTCGGTTTTACACCACGGTCGATAAACTTTTCGACCAACGGCATGTTACCTAATTTCGCCGCATAATCTGTTATTGTACGTCCATATTCATCTTTATCTTGTATAGAAAGTCCTTTTTTGGTAAAGTAATCTGTCAATGCAAGATCTTTATCCGCAGAAGCAGCCAGCATCATTAACGTAGCTCCACCTTCATATTTTTGTTTTGGGTCTACACCAGCTTTAAATAAAGCATCATAAACAGCGGTATTGGTATTTCCTGTCGACGCAGCATAGGCGACGATCGGGTAGCCATGGCTATCCTGGTAATTGACATCGGAACCTTTTGCAATGAGATAATCCACCAACTCAGCATTACCACTTGAAGCAGCCCAATGCAGATAACTCCGGCTATGGTGGGTTTTCTTCGTTACACTATTTCCTTCTTGCTCAATCATGAATTTGACAACATCTGTCGGAGCTGCATTTAAAATAGCCATCGTTACGGGATCAAAAGATGCCGCATTCGGTTGTGAAGGGCTATTTCCTTTTGTAATTTCCTCCTTAACTATAGCCAAAGTAGGTTTACCTTTCCAAAACTCACCATTCATCAAAGAATTTGTCTGTGCTTGTGCGTAAGATACCGCTAAAAGTAAAGCTGCTAAAAGTGTCTTTTTCATTAGAAACGTATTTTTTATTGATAATGAAGTCATCATGAACAATAGCTATTCCCGCTAGCTGTTTGTGAATATCGGATGGCTCTTGCTAACCTCAGCTAAATGCTATTATTAAACCGAAGAACCAACCTCTTATTTAAATTAATTCTAAATTACTGCAAATCTATAAAATATTCCGGTACTAAAAAATTAATACGGGTTAAATTTCCCCATCGTATACCTCTTTAGGCTTTTTTTCCAAACCCGACAAGCCCAACTTGCAAATCCAACAAAATTATCTTAGTTTAAGCTAACACTAAGGAAGCAACAGAATGAATACGGTATCGTCCAATCTTTTTCCAATAAGTTCTTTTGAGGGTAAACCAAGCCATAAACTCTTCTATAATATATTTAAACCTGAGAATCAAAAGGTACGAGGGACAATATTGATTGTTCATGGGATGCAGGAACATAGTGGCCGGTATCAAATGCTTGCCGATCATCTGGCTAACCGTGGTTTTGCTGTACTCACCTATGATCAGCTGGGACATGGGAAAACGGCCTTGAATGCGAATGGATTAGGTTATTTTCAAGAATCTGATCCAGCGGAACAACTCGTGCAGGATGCGCTAACAATGAGCACTTTATTGCAACAAAGCTATCCCGATCAACCGCATTTTATTTTAGGGCATTCCATGGGATCTTTTGTTACCCGTTGCGCCTTACAAGAAGCAGGAGATCGTTTTAAAGGGGCAATAATCGTTGGGACGGGCGCGCGACAAAAGGGATCCACCGCTTTTCGTATGCTGTTGGCAGTTCTCAACTCCTTTGCACCTAAAAAACGAAGCCGATTGATTAACAGCATATTTGATCAGCGTAATAATGCCGGATTTAAAAATGAGCCCAATCAAAATAACTGCAATTGGCTGAGTGTCAACAAAGCGAATCGAATTGCTTTTATCGAAGATTCGCTATGTGGTGGCTTATTTACCAACAATGGCTTTTATACGGTATTGAGTCTATCGCTACGTGCGACAGACAATAAGCTGACAAAAGGTATTCCGAAAAATTTGCCCTTATTATTTATTAGCGGACAAGATGACCCTATTGGCGATTTTGGGAAGGGAGTGGAACAGGCGGCCACTCAGCTGCGCTCGCAGGGACAGACGGATATTACCATCAAACTGTACAAAGGAATGCGCCACGAAATACTCAACGAGGATTGCAGAGAAGATGTTTTTAAATGCATTGATCAATGGCTTGACCAGCATTTACATTAATTGTGGCCTAAGTATTTGGGCTAAGCCATTACTGTAGCTCCACGGATTTCTAGTAGAGAGGAAATACATTAGCAATATTAATCCTATTTCCTTCAAATGTCAATAAGAACTATTTAAAGACAGGGGCGATCTTTTCCACAACACTACTTGTTGCTCCTTCAATCATTGGCCAGTCCTCTTTCCATATTACCCTATCCAATAATAACATGCGGCGATTTCCCCCTGTAGAAACACGGGGCCGCTTGGGGTCCATGGCGTGATAAAGTAGCCAGTCATTGCCCTGCTCGTCGCTTATAATCCGGGAGGTATGCCCCGTGCCCACAAATTTATCATTCCCTTTCAGCAATAATGTTCCACTTCCCCTTTGTCTCAAATCACGGCCTTCCTGATCCAAGTAAGGGCCCTTCAAAGTTTTTGATCGGCCAACGAGGACATGGTAAGTACTTTTTTCGCCTTCACAACAGGAGCCCTTTGAGCCGATAAAGTAATAATAACCTTTTCTTTTGTGGATTACCACAGCTTCAAAATCACCGGCTGCAACCTTAAATTTCTTGTTAAGATCGGGTACCTGCATACCATTGTCATCCAAAGGTACACCATAGGTCCCCTGCGCAGCGGTATCGCTAAAACTTCCCCAGAAGAGGTAGTTCTGGTTATTTACCCTGAAAAAATAGGGGTCTATCGAATTGGGGACATCGATCGATTTACTATCGAACAGTTTGCCCTGATCCAAAAATGGTCCTTCGGGTTTGTCCGCTACTGCCACCCCAATACCGGGATTAGGATCGCCCCAGGTGGAGTAAGCATAGTACATCATATATTTCCCGTTCAATAACACTACATCCGGCGCCCAAATCCCACCTTCCGGCTTCCAGTTTGGCTTGACTGAAAATGCCGTCCCTATCCAGGTCCAATGCACCAGATCTTTTGACTGCAAAATAGAAACTAAACGCTGCCCCTTACCATCCCCCCAATTGTCAGCTGTTCCATAAGCATAAAATAACTTATTCTGTGGATTACGTATAACTGTAGGGTCTGCAAGTATCGGTTCAAAGACAGGATTTATGTAAATCTTGTTTTTAACGGAGGACCGCATGGTCTGAACAGTTTGTGTGACTGAACCTGAAGAACTTCTACATGAGTTCAACAGGCACAGGCACAAAACTCCACTCCAATATTTTAATGAGGTCGACTGCAGCATTTCATCAATTTTATGTTATCCCGATTTCCATTCATTGCGTCCATTTAATACTATTTTGTTGGTGCATGGTATAAGGGCTGATGGGCTGTATTTAATTCCGCTTCAGGCATTTTTACCACCTTACGATCATAAGTCATTAAACCATTGGTTTCCACCTCAACATCTGTCGTCTGTGTATAAACTGCTGCCGACAGTCCCATTGGAATAAGTCGTGTCAGATCACGGATGAGTTGCTTATATCGTTCGAGAAGTTCTGTTTTATTTTTAAAGCTCTGGTACCCCCAATTGTCTTTTTGCTGCCAGGAGTGGCCATCAATCGGAAGGCCCAATCCACCAAATTCTCCAAGTGCCAGCACTTGGTTAGCCCCAAATAATTTTGGGTCTGGCATCGCTGCATCCGGGTAATTGTGTATATCCAATATATGACCCGTCTCCATAAAATTACCACCACTCGCGCTATTTACCAATCGGGATGGGTCATTAGCCATGGTCCATTCGGTAATCTCTTTTGTCTTAAACTGGCCCCAAGCTTCATTAAAAGGCACCCAAATCACAATGCTCGGATAATTATGCAAAACTTCCATGATGGTCTTCCACTCTTTTCTATAGTAGCCCTCAGACTCCTGCGAACGTATTTTGTCCCGATTTCCACCGGATATTTTTCCTGGTTGCATATCCCAATGATTTCCCCCCAGGTCACCACTTGGCATATCTTGCCAGACAAGCATACCGATACTGTCACAATAGCGGTACCAACGCGCTGGTTCAACCTTAATATGTTTACGGATCATATTAAAACCCATTTCTTTTGTCTTGATCACATCAAACTTTAACGCTTCATCCGTAGGTGCTGTATGCAAGCCATCGGGCCACCAGCCTTGGTCAAGTGGTCCATATTGAAAGGTAAACTTATTATTCAATAGGAGCCGCTGTATTCCGTTTTCATCTTTTCCCATTGAAATTTTACGCATCGCAAAATAGCTTCTTGCTTGGTCAATGACCTTCCCTTTCCGGACTAACTGAATTTCTAAATCATAAAGCTTCGGATTATTGGGCGACCAGGCAACCAAATTCGGTACGGCAAGCTCGAAAAGCGTATTTGGTTGCCCCACCTGTTCTTTAATAACCTGAGTCCCGTTTAGTGCCCGCACTTTAATTTCATCTCCGGCCCGGCTACCTGCTACTGTTGCTTGAAAGGCAAGTACTCCTTCATCCAAGTACGGCGTCTGCTTTGTAGTCACAATATAGGATTGTGGTACACTTTCCAGCCATACTGTTTGCCATATCCCGGTAACTGGTGTATACCAAATACCATTCGGACGATTGACCTGTTTACCCCTAGGTTGTGGACCATCGTCCGTAGGATCCCATACACGTATAGCGATTTCCTGTTTGGCTCCCTTTTTGAGAAAACGGGTTACATCCATTGAAAAAGGATCAAAACCGCCTTCGTGCCTACCGACCAGTTGACTATTTACATACACATCACATTGCCAGTCCACGGCTCCAAAATGCAGCAAGACATTATTTTTGTTGACCGACTTGTCCAAGGTAACGGTATTGGTATACCATAATGCCTTATCCTTACCCACTTCCTTACCGACTCCAGAAAGTGCGGATTCAATCGCAAAGGGAACCAAAATATCTCCATCCCATTGTTGAGGTATGTCCTTCACATTGACAGGAGTAATGGCATATTTCCATAAACCATTTAAATTTTGCCAATTATTTGTTCGTACCAGTTGTGGTCTCGGATATTCCGGATGGGGTTGATGTGCAGTCACTTTTTCACCCCATGAGGTCAATATGTGATCCCCAGCCGGTTTCCATTCCTGTGCAAAATTCAATTGTGCAGCCATCATCAAACTGGCAAAAAACAATGTTTTCTTCATCATAAAAATCGTTATATCATTTATATCTTTATTACTTTACTGTCGGAAATGCGGCGATACGCAAACGGGCTGCCCCCATTGGAATCAATTCAACTTCTTTTACGGCTGCCTGACTTTCGACCGGACTCAAGGGCAATACCCCTGTCAATCCATTTTCATCTATTTTCCAACCATCAATTCGTTTCGCTTTTACCAAAATAGAAATGGGCACCGCATCTGCTTCAAATGGAAAGGCATCTTTTGGCCAGGCCCGTTTGACTACTTTCAATTGATCCGGAGCAAGCAATTGATCTTGAACAAGGCCATAATTCCAATCACTTGCCGGAAGGATCTCGTAAGAAGGCCATTTGGTCGGATCAGCAGTTTCCTGCCATTTTGAGTCACCAATTGCCGAAGCTTTACTATCCTTTTGTACGTAATTTTCCTTAATCTTTAGGGCATAGGTCAATGGGCCCCGTTGAATACTCACGGCATTTTTATTCGTTGTCCAGGTATTCAACTCAATGGACATTGGCAACAAAAGCTCAACCTGATCTCCATCTTTCCATTTTCTGTCAATCCGAATATACTTCGCGCCAGCTGCTACGTTCTGTGTCTTTCCATTAATTTTGACCTGTGCCTGTTTTGCCCAGGCAGGAACCCGCAAGTAGAATGGGAAATCAATAGCCTTTCCATTCGTTCCTATTGCGAAACGGATCGATTCTTCGAATGGATAATTGGAGCTTTGTTGAATCTGAATTTTTTTGTTATCTGCGACTTTGATATCCGCGTTGGATGCAGCATAAAGTACCGCAGCAACGCCATTATCGTTTGTTGCCATATACAGGTGTTCTGCATAGTATGGCCATCCTTGACTATGGTTGTGCTGGCAACAGCGTGAACTAAAAGGGTTCATCATCAAAAACGGGCCGTTGTTATCAATGCCCGGAGCATGATTGTGACTATCACTAATGCTCATATTGGGGCTAGTGATATAACGTAGCGCTTTGAAATCAGCTGTTACCGCTGCCGGATACGTATTGAAGGCCACGTCTTCCGCATGATCTGCCCAAAAAGGATCGCCCGTGATTCCCAGAAGGATCTCATTGGAGGCCATCTGTTCGACCATACCGCAGGTTTCGACTCCTTGCCTAGGGTCGGTATATCCCGGACGGGCATTTTCATCGGCACCGAACATTCCGCCCGGCACTTGGCCAAATACCTGTCTGACAAAGTGAAAATTATTGTAAGTCGCCTTCAGATCTTCAGCGGACTGACTTTTGAGATAATAAGTCGCCGGCTCCCTGAAACATTGTGCAACATTGACATTGTGCCAGTTGGGCAAGTCATCTTTTTGCCTCCAGTTGGCCGTATTACGATGGATTTTATCGGCGAGGTCCATCAACCATTCATTCCCTTGAGTCCGATTATAAAGCCAATAGACTGATAATAAATTATCCCCACCGCGACTATTTTCCCAGTAGTCTTTTAGAAAAAAGCTATCGGGCAAACTCGCCTGCCATCTAAAGTAGTTTGTCATTAAGGTTAGCACACGTTGATCAGCACTATATTCGTAATAGGATTGTAGACACCAGAGCATAATCATATTTCCCCATAAATCGGGTTTATTGTTGCGCAGGATCAGGGGGCCAAAGTAGCCATCTGGCCGTTGACTCTTCATGGCTGCCTCCAACCATATTTTTGACTCCGCGATTATTTTTGGATCTTTCAGAATATAGCCCAGATTTGCGTAGCCTTTTAACCAGTAAGGAACTTCTTCCCAGCCATAATCACCCTTTCCGTCTGCGCTCAGCCAGGCATTATTTTTTTTTGATAACCAGGCACTGATCTCACCAAGGTGACCAGTAAGACCATTTTTTTGTAACTCCAAATATTTTCCTAACCAACCTTGAGGAACAATACTTCCTACAGGCAATTTTAGCAGGGCATTCTGTTTTAACGGCAATCGGTTATTAATATAGTTTAGATTTTTACCCTCTACCGGTAGTTGATCAACAGCGACGACGGCATTGCTCTGCGCTGAACTTAGAAAACAAATTCCAATTAAATAAGATAATAGACCTATTTTTTTTGTCATTATTGACTTGATTAGTTTTATAACTGATTATCCAAAAATAAGGTTTAATCAATGAGTTGGACGATTGATTTTTCTCAAAAAACTGCCTATTTGTATCAAAAGAAGAAAGCACATCCCCATAGAGATGTACTTCCAAAACCAATCATTATTAATCTATACTATTTTATTGAAAAACGATACAGGGATTTTGTTTGATAGATCTCTCCGGGGTTTACAATTGTGGTTGGAAAACTGGCTTGATTTGGCGCATCCGGAAAATGCTGCGGTTCTAAACAGAAAGCTGTCCGAAACGAATCTTTTTTACCATTTTTTAACTGCACTTGCTCATTCATAAAGTTACCGCTATAGAATTGAATCCCCGGTTCGGTGGTCAAAATATCCATGATAATACCAGACTTATCTCCCACGACATGTGCGGCCTTATACCATTCACCTTCTTTCTCCTTGCTCAACACAAAATTATGGTCATATCCTTTTCCATAGGTGAGCTGCCTGTCATCGGTATTGAGATCTTTTCCAATAGTCTTGGGAGAGATAAAATCAAACGGTGTTCCTCTTACTTCGGCCAATTGTCCCGTAGGTATCAAGGTACTATCGACGGGCGTATATTGATTGGCAAACAATTGAAGCTGATGGTCTAAAATTGTTCCGCTACCCTCGCCGTTCAAATTAAAATAAGCATGATTTGTTAAATTGATCACTGTCTTTTTATCGGTTTCAGCCCGATAAGCGATCATCAATTCATTGTTGTCATTGAGTGTGTAGGTAACTTCCATCTGAATATTTCCCGGGAACCCTTCTTGCCCATCGGGTAATGTATACGCAAAAGTAAGCGATGATGGGTCCGACTTCTTCAGGGTCCAATGCGCAAAATGTACGCCTCTAAAGCCGCCGTGCAATGTATTAGGTCCATTATTGACCGCCAGCGTATAGTCCTTGCCATCCAGCTTAAATTTTCCTTTTGCGATACGATTTCCGAAAGGCCCTACAATCGTTCCAAAAAATGGTTCTTTGGGATTATTATAATCAACGGCTTTAGAAAATCCCAAAACAATATCACACAATTTACCCGTATGGTCAGGCACCCACAGACCGACAATACGTGCACCAAAATTTGTAAAATAGGCCTGTACACCATTTTTGTTGGTCAATTCGTATAAATAGACTTTTTTGGTATCGATTGTTGTACTAAATGATGCAGTGTCCATCAAGGCTGCAATCGTATCTTTTGGGGTACCTTTTGAACTATTCGTCTGTTGACAAGACAGACAACAACAAGTCAGTATACCGGAAATACCCAGCAACAGCAATTTTCCTTTCATTTATTATGATTTAAATCGTTTATAATCTTTATGGAATGACAACGTGCGTTGTTATCTATATTTTTTATAATTTTATTGGTTACAATACAGATACTAAAATCCAATTTTTTTTTATTTTTTTTGGATTAAATTGTTTCAATTTTAAGCTATTTTGTATCAATAACCAAATGATCATGATCAACCTCAAGCCGCTGCATTTTTTATTTTTCTTGCTGTTGTCTCCTTTGCTGATCCGGGCACAGCCTTATTATTTTAACCATTATCAGATTAATGAGGGGCTTTCAAACAATGCAGTAATCTGTAGTATGCAAGATAGTTACGGATTTCTCTGGTTTGGCACTAAAGATGGTCTGAACCGATTTGACGGAAATAGTTTCAAACATTTTGACGCTTCCACCTCTGAAAAAAACAGCTTAGGAGGCAACAATATCATCTCCCTGAAAGAAGATTTCAGGAGAAGGATCTGGATTGGCACCGACCAGGGAATCTACTGTTACAACCCCATTGATGAACAGTTTAGGTTGTTAAGTAAACAGTTCGAAAATTCGGATGTACCCGTTATCATTACAGATCAAAAAAAACGAATCTGGTTTATATCGAACGGTATGCTCTATTACCATCATCTGATCAGCAACGAAATTAAACAAATTACCAGATCAGATCTCTATATTACGGCAGTCAGTTGCACGAAAAATGGAACTATTTTCTTTGGTACTCCGGAAGGAAAAATTTTCCGGATCAATAATGCCGACGAACCAGTTCTCCTATTAGACTTTCAATTAAAATATGGTGCAAAAGATTGGTTCAGTATCGAAAAAATAACGGAGAACCGTAAAGGGGAGTTATTGATCGGCACTTCCAAATCTGGCGTTTATATATACGATTTAACGAAAAAAAGCTTAAAATCCATCTTAGGCCCAGACCGCTTAAAGCAATTTCTCTATGTCAGGGATATCCTGCAGCCGAATGATACCGAGTATTGGTTTGCAACTGAATCCGGGCTTTTCATTTATCAAATTGCGGATCAAAGTTTTATCAATATTCAAAAAGAACAGGAGAACCCATGGGGTATTTCTGACAATGCCGTTTATAACATTCTCCAGGACAGGGATCGAGGAATCTGGCTTGGGACGTATTTTGGTGGTGTTAATTACTATCATAAGAATAACAGCATAATCGAAAAATTTTTACCTCAGGATAAACCCGGTAGCTTAAAGGGATCTGTCGTACGTATCATTACCAAAGACCCTACAGGCAATGTCTGGATCGGCACTGAAAATGGCGGTTTGTCCAAACTAGACCCTATTTCCGGAAAAATCAAAAATTTCTCTGAAAAACAGGGAAATCTGGCAAACAATAATATTCATGGAATTCTACCCTTTGACAATAAAATATTGGTCGGTACTTTTGTCAACGGACTGGATATTTTTGATCCCGGACAAGAAAAAGTTGTTTACCACATTGATCGAAATAGTTATTCCAACACCGATCTACAGAGCAATTTCCTCTTTTATCTGTATAAAACAAGGAAGGGAGAGATTTTAGCAGCTTCCACCCGTGGTTTGTATCGTTTTAATTTCTCCAATAAATCTTTTCATATCCTCCGAAACGTTCCCGAATATATGTTTTACACAACCGTGCTTGAAGATAAACAGGGAAATATCTGGTTAGGCACCTGGAGGGATGGCTTATTCTACTTCAATCCGACTACAGGAGCTTTCAAGCATTATACGCATAATAAGGAAGATCAAACTTCCCTACCAAACAACCGAATCAATAGTCTATTTGAAGACTCCCAAAAACAGATCTGGGTTGCTACAGAAGGCGGTATGGCCAAAAAGCAGCCTACAGGTAACGGGTTTGAAAAAATAGGCATACATGAAGGTATGCCCAGCAACGTGATCCTGGCTATTCTTGAGGATCAGCAAAATAACCTCTGGGTAAGCACCTCCAAAGGACTGGTCCGTTATCATTTGTCGAATGGAAAAAAAAGGGTTTTTAACTTAGAATCGGGCTTACCGTCCATCCAGTTCAATTACAATTCCTCCTTTAATGATGGGCAGGGCAATTTTTATTTTGGCACGATCAACGGTTTAATCCGTTTTGATCCAAAAAAACTCAATCAGATCACTTATAATACAGGAATTCCGATCTATATCACAAACCTCTATATCAATAACAAAGCGATTAACCAGTATACTGATGGCAATATACTCTCCAAATCCATCCTATTCACGGATAAAATTCAATTGAAACACGATGAATCATCCTTTAGTCTTGATTTTGCCGCACTGCATTACCAAGCCCCCCATTCTATCCATTACAGTTACAAGATGGAAGGCCTAGATAATAACTGGGTTGATATCACCAGCAATCAACGGGCTTATTTCACCAAGCTTGCACCGGGAGACTATATTTTTACGGTTAAAGCTGAAGACCCCAACGGAAATGTTATTCCTACGTCTGCAAGTCTTAAAATTGTTATTCTTCCCCCGATCTGGGCAAGTATACCTGCTTACATCTGTTATGCATTTATTCTTATCGCGCTTATTATATTTATTATTTATCATTTTAATGAAAAGATAAAACAACGAAACCGTCAACATTTACTGACCGTTCAAAATCTTCGCGAACAAGAGCTCTATCGCTCAAAAATCAATTTTTACACGGATGTAGTCCATGAAATACGTACACCATTAACCTTGATTAAAGCGCCCTTGGAAAAACTTATGGACAAGGTCGAACATAATCCAATAACAGACAAGCTCTTGACGACCATGCAGAACAATACCGAAAAATTGATTGCTCTCAGTAACCAGTTGCTGGATTTTAGGCAAGTCGAAACGGAAAGCTTTAAATTACATTTTGAGCTGGAAAACATTAGTCAGGCAGTACAAAAAATCAGCAATGATTTCAGTGTGACGGTTCAAGCCATGGGAAGAAACATGACGGTCACCATCGCTCCCGATATCATGGGGTACATTGATATAGATGCTTTTGATAAAATCTGTTATAACCTGTTCAATAATGCCTTAAAATACTCATTAAAGGATATTGAAGTGAATTTAGCAGCGGAGAAACAGAAAAATATTGCTATATTGACCGTGAAAAACGACGGTGATTTAATTCCTTCAGAAGAAAGGGAACGAATTTTTGAACCATTCAATCGCTTAAAACAAAATAAGAATATTCCCGGAAGTGGTTTAGGATTAGCATTGACAAGATCCTTGGCATTAAAACATCAGGGCAATCTAGTATTTGAAGTCGAAAGTTCACGATGGAATGTATTCCGTTTGACGTTACCGCTAGACCACAGTTCAAACCAATGATTATGAATGCAAAAGCCAATTTATTAGTAGTAGATGATCATGCTGAATTACTTGAATTTATCGCAGATGACCTTAATGAAGATTACCATATTACCACCAGTACAAATGGAAATGAGGCCTTAAATTTACTCGCGTCGGAGTATTTCGACTTAATCATCAGTGATGTGATGATGCCCGAAATGGATGGCTATGAGCTTTGCCAGAAAATCAAGGCAGATATTGCTTATGCACATATTCCCGTCATCTTACTGACGGCAAAAAATAGCATAGGATCAAAAATCCAAGGCTTAGAATATGGTGCTGACGCATACATCGAAAAACCATTTTCGCCTGCTTTTTTAAGAGCTCAAATTGCTAGCTTGCTAAAAAACAGGATTAAAGTCAAGGAATTTTTCATCAAGAATCCGATGTCCCAGATACAGCAAATCGGTCAAAATCAAAGTGATCAGGATTTCCTGCTCAAGATCGAAGAAATCATAATGGAACATCTGGATGATCCACAATTTAATGTAGACCGTATGGCAGACATTCTCTGCATGAGTCGGCCCACCTTATATCGAAAAATAAATCTGGTCTCAAGCCTGTCGCCAAATGAACTGATTAACCTGACAAGGCTTCGAAAAGCGGCAGAGTTACTTAGTTTAAGACAATACAAAGTCTATGAAATTTCAAATTTATTAGGTTATAGTTCAGCCACACATTTCTCCCGAAATTTCCAAAAACAATTTGGACTCAGTCCAACCGAATTCCAAGACTCGCAATTGAAATAGTAAACTATCAAACAGCGGCTTTCATTTTGATACAGATTAAATTTACATCCTGAAAATCAAATCAAATCATTGGCTGTATATTGCCGGATAGGGGCAGAAACTTACCCAGATTCACTGGAGATCGCTCTTAAATGCGACTATAAAATAAGAACCAAATTCACGGGGAATATGGTTCTTATTTTTTTCCAGATATGGCAACTAACGTATAATTAATCTCTAGTTTACAAAATCAAGCTTGCTATCCTCTCCTTAATCTGAAAATCGAGCATCTAACCTATTACCATTTGATATCTACACGTACACCATCGGGATTATTTTCAAATCCCAGCAAATACGTTTTTGTTTTCGTATCCCAATTTGCTTCCAAAAATTCCTCTTTTTTATTCACGAGAACACTCATTGGCTTACCAGGTAATAATATCCGAGAAATGTTTGTGGTATTAATCGGGCTTTTTGCAGTAAATGAATAATGATACCCAGCCGATGTTTCATCGTAAATACGGCTTGCTGAGGCCAGTACCTGTGGCTGTTGTTTGTTTTTTATATGATCTATATTCACAAACAGCCCCTGTTCATTCGGCTGGATATTTTTGGAAGTAACAATGGGCAGAGCCGGATCATAAAGATCAATTAGATTTCCCTTCACCTGATAAGGATCATTGCTCACACTTTCATCCAATACGGCAATCAGATCGTAATTACCGCGCGTCAACGTAAAATAATTTTTAAATTGCAACTTTTCGGATTTAGGATTATTTTCATAAAGGCTCTTCGTCACGTCCAACAGTTTGAGGCTGTTATCGGGTTTGACCACAAATTCTTTGGGGTCTGATCGTAACACATAAAAAGTACCTTTTCCGTAATTATATTTCCCCTCTTCTGCCATACCGGTCTTCAGCCCCATTTTCTCAAATAGATGATCCGATGGCCGCTGGTACTGTTTGCCATGGGTGTTCCACCATTCCCGTACCGATTGAAAAGGATCGAGATCGGTACCGCAATAAATCAGAACACCACCATTTTTCACCCAATCTGCAAGGTACTGATGCGCTTCGGGAGCTAGGGGTTTCATATTGGAGTAAGACATTAGGAGTACCTTCGTCTCCGCCAGAGCATCCTTAATTCCTAAATTCTCCAGATGAACTGTTTTTATGGGCACCCCACGTTTTAGAAAAGGAAGAGCAAGACCGTAAAAGTTGGCCAGTTGTGGATCGTCATATCCGGCATGCGTCGGAAAACGCTGAAACATCAACGAATTTGCCAGCAGGACACTAATTCCTGTCGATCCGGAAACTTGACTTGCCGTTTTTGGCATATTATTCAGGCTATTGATCATTATCTGCATCTGAGTCGAATAATGCCGCGGTATTTTTTCCTTTTGGTCGCTATCGGGACTTGTCTTATACAGTCCCTCATAGATACGTTCGGGCCAGGGCATCACTTCATAATCAGCGATATTCGGATATAGCAGCTGCGCTGTGAACGTAGCTTGGTAATTTTTCTTATAATCGGCCCAATCTCGCGGCCAATCTTCGATCGGGTCCGTCAGGAAAAACATCTTTCGTCCGGTGGGTGCGGTCATAGATTCCATTGCACCGTACTCCAAAAAAGCAGTTTCGAAAACACGTTCTTTCGCGACACCATTAAAATAGTTGGGTTCACGCGAAGTCCCTGTCCATACCTGCGCGATGTAACCATCCACACACGGAAGCGAAGCCAAACTCGCTTCAGGACTGACGATCATCCACTGCGAATAGTTGATCAAGGAATGCGTGGGCACATAGCATTTTACGTCCATTCCCTTGGTTTTCCCGTACGACTTCGCATAGGTAAACACTTCATTCAGTGCATTGAGGTATAAAGCATACTTTAATTTATTCGATAAGTAAGTATTTTCTGGCGATTCATGCTGCGGTCGCCACTCAAAACCATAGTACTTTTTCCATTCTTTCTTAAATGATTCACTGTAACCCGCGCGTGCCCAGAATTCCGGTTCTTCCATAAATATGGCGTCAATCCCAGCATCAATAACCCGCTTAACATGCAGCTCTTTGATGTACTTTAAATAATTTGCTGTAGGAACAATATAGGGAACCATATGACCATGCCAGATGGTATCACCTTTTACGTCAACTTGCCCCTCATCCAAGTGCATCTTTCCATCCCATTTTCCTGTAAAGTAATCTTGATACTCGCCCCAGGCAATCCCGGTCATAAAATGGGTAATATATCCCTTATCACGCCAAGATTTCACGCGCTCTTCAAATGGAATCTTTCGAGACTTGTCAGATGGATTCCCCCCTGTTCCATAGACCATCACCGCGTCCGCCCGGTTGTCAATGGTCGGGCGCCATTCTCTGGAACTCTGAAATGTCGTCTTTACGGGATCTTTTCTTTGAGCGAACAAAGGAAGCGTCGTCAGCGTCAATAAAGCGAGTATATTCGTTTTAATCATAATCTATTGTTTATTTCCATTGCTATTACTTATCGTTTACTTCTGCATTTTTTATACTATGCAATATGATTTTATCATGTTTATTGGTCTACCAGCTGAACCAGTTATTCAAAATCCAACTGCAACATTGATCTTTTAAACAGACCGGCTCAACATGGTTGTAGATTCCCTTATGGAATATCTACTCTTTTGGCTTCATTGTAATTCCACCGCTGAGTTCCTGTACCACGGGGGGTATCATAGTTAATTCTGGACGCCGCCCGAACAAAAACTGTGCGACCAGCGGGAATTTCATTTGCAGACTCGATCTCGATAACCTGTCCCAACTTTGTATCAAAACTATTTCCACTATAGTCTATTTTAGTTGACCATCGCTCATCTCGTGTCCTATATCCTACCGTGGAAGAGTAGCTAACAAATAACTGAATATCCTTAACATTTAGAAAATCGGGACTATAATTTCCCATCGGTTCTATTTTTTCGCGAAAAAACTGTTCGGTCACCGCACGAGTAACCCGAACTTTTGCCTTAACTTTGCCCTTCTCCACCGTCGGTTCACCAACCCATTCCACCTTGAGGAAAGGATGCACCTCCATCTTGATCTCATGTGAACCATTCAGCTCCATGTTCTTGCTATCATCTGACAGCACCTTACCATCACTGTCTGTTCGCACCAATGGTATAAAAGGACCGTCTACGGTGATGTTATAATTACCTTTAAATAATTTGGTATGCTGGAATGTTCCGTCGGGCATGCAATAGAAGTCAGGGTTGTGGTCCACATTATCTCCCCAACTAAGTTCTGTCAATCGGACACGGATACCTTCACTCCCCTGATCGGTCAATACTGGCTCACCAGTCTGTGCGTCAACGACAATTCCTTTTAATGCCACCGAAGGGGCTTCATAATTATCTGCCTCAAAAAGGCTGCACGAACTCAGCATACATAATATACCCATCGCGCCAAAAATGCTATTTTTCATCTCTTATATGTTTAGTGGTGGTCCCACTCCACCATAATTCATTATACGTTAATATTAAAAATTCACTCCTTCTAAGCAAAATGTGCTTAGCGTATTTACGTTCACAACGCAGTATACATACCTATCGGTTGGGCTGCTGGTCGATCACCGAACTTTTTGCCACCTCTCCGCCAGGAATTTCAAAATAATAGTCTACAGGTGTGTAGCGGAATGTTTTGGTACTTACCCATTGAAATCGTGCATCAAAGAAGTATTTACCTGTTGAGGTGGAAAAAAATGGATACAATCCCCTGAACCTGAAGTTCTCGTTATTACTATATAGATTTTTATCCTTTTGTGTTCCCCAGAAACCATCCCGACCTTCAAAATGCAGTACCCGCCAGCGACGTAAGTCCCATTTCGCTTTATGTTCAAATGCGAGTTCTTTGCGACGTTCCCTTCTGACAATATCTCTTCCGATATTATCACCAGTAATCGTACCTGTTAATAAATCTGCTCCCGCACGTGCGCGAATCTCATTGACAGCGCTAGTCGCTGTCTGTAAAGGGTCGCTTCCATCTGTTGGACTTGCTCCGAGCATTTTCAGTTCAACTGCTGCTTCGGCAGCATTTAATAAGACCTCAGCATAACGCATCAAAATAAAGGGCTGATCAGATTTTCCTTCTCCAACTTCTTTTGCTGGATTTGTGTTAAGCCATTTACGCACATAAAAACCTGTTAATGTCGCTTCACCATTATCGAAGAATGGTCCTTCGTTTCCAGCAGCATTCATTTTTTGCCCATTATAATCCACCGTTTGTTGACCACCGCCATCTCTTGGACTCAGATACAAGGTCTTTGGTGAACCAGTATAAGCACTTAAATGTTGATAACGCGTAT
The DNA here is from genome assembly GCF_003627955.1 of Sphingobacterium puteale. GTDB lineage: Bacteria > Bacteroidota > Bacteroidia > Sphingobacteriales > Sphingobacteriaceae > Sphingobacterium > Sphingobacterium puteale. The sequence goes on from NZ_RBWS01000016.1 coordinate 67,732, forward strand.
CCGCCGTAGCATAGGAATAATCTGTAAACAAAGGTTTTATAGGTGTTTGACCGGTATAAATCCCTGCCCTGATATCCATCTTTCTTTCCTTGAAGATATCATCGGGAAAAATAACATAAGCACGCAAGCGGGGTTCCGCATTTTTAAAGAAGTCCATCGGTTTGTCGTACAGCTTATACTCGCCCTCCTTGCTGCTTTGTCCGGTAGTCACTTTGACTGTTCCGTCAGCATACTTGTCAAATCCATCAAAAAGTTCCATAAAATCTACCGTAGGACAGGTGCCTGCAGAAAGTGGCGACCGAAAGGTGAAAGGCGAGCTAAATGCATCAAAACTATGCGTCAATGTCGGATAGACATATTCTTTGACATAGATATTTTCCGGACTACTGAGGTCACTGAACATATCAACCATATTTTGGTATTGTGCTTCTTTATCGTTCGCTGCCCATTTCTTTTTATACAGAGAATAGCTTCCCGCTTTTATTACTTGTCGGGCGGCAGCATAGGCTTCCGTAAAGTACTTTTGTGAAGCAGCTTTTGTTGTGGATGCATCGAATCCGATAACCCGTACACCAGTTTTCCTTCCGAGGCCTGTCAAGCGACCGGAAACAGTTTCATTGTATTTAGCCACACTTCCCGCATAGAGCATGGCTTCGGATTTAAAAGAAAGCGCCACAAATTTATTGGAGTAACCTGTTTTGGGACTTTTTGGAAGCATTAATTTGATCGCTTCATCATAATCTTTAAGGATCTGGTTCCAGGTATCTTCTTCACTCGAACGGGGAATTTCCAGATTAGCTGAGGTATTTGGATATTGTAAGACTTTGGTGACCAATGGTACGCCACCGAAGCGTCGTGCCATGGCATAAAATACTGTTGCCCGAACATAGTATCCTTCACCTAAATAATGATTGTAAAGATCCTCAGAAAACTTGTCCTTGTAATTGGGTAAATTCTCGATTAAATGGTTCGCATCCCGAAGTAATTCGAATGCTCTTTCCCAATAGGCTGTCCTTTCACCTGTAAAAGAAGTGCTGATGCCATCCCTGGTCACAGCTTCCCCAGTTCCTTCAATACCGATGGCAGCCAGCCAACCATTAAATTCTATACCCCATTGTGCCATATACTTGAAATCTTCGAAAGGCATTAGGCTATACATCCTGGCCATGTAAATATCCATACCGGCGGGCGAGCTCAACAGATCTTGATCCGTAACCACATTTTTGGGCGTTATATCCAGATCGGCACAACCTGTAAATCCGATTGAGCCAGCTAATGATAATATAATGAGTAATTTTTTCATTGGAATATTTTTTTTGCGTGCTAAAAAGTAAGCGATAAGCCTAATGAATAGGTCTTATTCAATGGATACATCCGACCTAAGTCATCATCCGGATGTTCTGGATCCACAAATCGTACGCCTGTTATTGTGAATAGATTATAGGCATTCGCATATACGCGTAAACGCATCGTTGACGAAGGCTTTAGATTTGAGAAAGTATACCCTAGTTCCACACTCTTCAATCTCAAGTAAGCTGTACTGACGCGATTGAATTCAGAGTTTTCCTTTGGATATCTCCCCGTAAAGGCATAATATCCTTTCACCCATGCTGTTGCTGGATCATAGGGATCAGCTAAAGGATCCACAGGATGCCAGCGATCGAGATATTGTTCCAATGTTCCACCACCATTTATACCCCATATTGCATAAAGAGGCTCTTTATACTGCATGGAACCGAGAGCAGAGCCTTGCAATAATAAGTTCATATCAAAATTTTTGTAAGAAGTCTCAAGGTTCATACTATAGTTAACCCAAGGCGTCTGATTAAAAGCAAAAGGATGCTCATCTTGACCATTGATTTCGCCATCGCCATTCCAATCGAGATACTTATAATCTCCGGGCAATACATCACGTTCCTTATAAATCGGGTAGCTCCAGATATCCTCCCAATTTTCATATCTACCGGCGGACTCGTAGCCGAACTCTATCCCTTGATAACGATTATTGAGATTATCATTACGCCAACGATCGTAGGAATTGCTATAAGGTCCATTCTCAACGGAAACCAAATATTTATTTCTTGTCACTGTGGCGATCGCGCGAATATTATAGGAGAAATCATTGATCTTATTGCGATGTTTCAATTCCAGTTCCAGTCCCATATGACGATCGCTATCCGCATTTTGCAAGGGCGGAACAGCTCCGATCACTGTAGGGAATTCGCTTTCTGGACGTTTAAATAATCCATTCCGCGTACGTTCAAAATAATCTAATGTAAATCCAAACAGACCATTCCAGCCTTCGAAGTCTATACCTGCATTGAAAGTCTTTGCAGTAAACCATGTAATCAACTCGTTTGCAATAGGTTTTCGAGTAACCCCAGTAACGTATTTACCACCAAAAATATAACCCGGAGCATATTGATTATTATAGCCATTTTCTGCATTACCACTGGTTGCGGGATAAATATATCCCGGAAGCCAACCAAAATCCCAATCTTTAATCTGATCATCACCCAATGCGCCATAACTTGCTCTCAGTTTTAACTGATTAACAAAAGAAAGTGCATCATTAGACTTGAAAAACGGCTCTTCCGAGATACGCCAGCCCACAGAAGCAGAGGGGAAAAATCCCCATTGATGTCCCTTTGCAAAACGCGAAGATCCATCATACCGAAACTGGAATTCGGCTATGTAACGCCCCCCAAAATCATAATTTGCTCTCCCAAATAAAGCGGATTTCGCTTCATTATAGTAATCCGCTATCCCGGGATACATGGAACTCATCTGACCGTCCTCCACTCCTGCTGACAGTCGATCCGAGTCAAATGCCAGATTTTTTAAAGCATAGAAATTATCACCATCATTTTTTTGTGATTCCAAACCTATAACCCCTGAAACCTTATGTTGCCTGCCAAAAGTTCGATCATAATTCACCATAAATTGCCCCAATAGCTGCTGTTTATCAAAAAATTCCCTTTTCATCTGACTTGGGCCACTTGGTGTATAGAGTCTTTGTTCATAGGTATTGGAAGTTGCATTAAATGCGTATTGATAATATTCCTTTCTGAAAAAAGCATTATTATCCGCACGGTAATCATAACCAATCAATGCTTTTGCGGAAAACCCTTGAAGAGCGGGAGATAAATTACTCAGGTCGTAATTCAGCGCTGCGGAGGATTGAAAAGTCTTCTTTTTGAATTTGCGATACCCGGAAATATCCGCGTCCATCATTGCGACCGTATTTTGTTGTAAATCCAGTCCTTCATAATTTAACAAGGTATTTTCGGGATCTGCATAGGCGGGAAACAATACGCCTTGACGCCAATAATTCCTGATAATATCAACGGAACTGTTATAGGGATTATTTTGCTGGTCGGCCATACCACTAATATTCAGATCCAGTTTTAATCCCTTGGCCAATTGCGCAGTAATGTTTGAGCGTAAATTATATTTATTATAATTGAGATCACCCGATTTAAAGAATCCTTCCTGATAAGAATAGCCCCCTCCGATATAATATTGAACCTTTTCACTTCCGCCCGAGATACTAAGATCATGCGAAGTCTGTGGGGCATATTTTGAGAAAATTAATGATGTCCAATCAGCGGAGCGCTTCGTTCCATTCCTATACGCCTCAATTTGTTGTTCGGTGTATATAAGTTTCGGATTATCGATGTTGTTCATGGACTTCTCGTTGTAGATCGTCATCGCGCTGATTGCATCGGCCAATACAGGCAACCCCGAAGGTCGTTGGAAGGTATAGGAACCATTGTAATTGACCGTAGTCTTTCCTTCTTTTCCCTTTTTTGTCGTGACCAGCACAACACCATTTGCCGAACGCACCCCATAAATTGCTGCCGATGCATCCTTTAATACCGAAACCTCTTCAATATCACTTGGATTCAGACGCTGAAAGTCTTCGCTCGTACGGGGCACACCATCAATTACAACCAGTGGAGCACCAAGTCCACGAATATCGAAATTAGCACTATAGGCACCCGGCTCTGCACTCCGCTGCCACACGCGTACACCAGCCACACGACCAGTCAGCATATTCTGCGGATTTTCATTTTTCGTCTGCCGCATTTCCGTCCCCTTTACGGAGGAAATAGCCCCGGTAAGAGATTGCTTTTTCTGCGTTCCATAACCGACCACGACCACAGTTTCCAACTGAGTATCATCGCTTTGCAGGACAACATTAATCGTGGATTTTCCGTCTGTAAGCTCTTCCTTAGCGTTGAATCCTAGTGATTTAAATAAAAGCTTTTTCCCTTCAGGAACGCTAATGGAATAACTACCATCTGCGTCAGTGGTTGTCTCAATCCGAGTATCGGCATTCTGAACCGATATTGTCACTCCCGCAATTGGCTTATTGTTACTATCGAGCACTTTTCCGCTGACATTTTTCTGTTGCGCCAATCCGACGGACGGAATGCCCAGCGCCAGCAGCACGAGCAGTGTGCTGAGTCGCCGCCTTGATTTCCCTATATCCTTTTTCATTTAAATAAATTGGTTTTTAAATAGTTACTATGCTATCTGATGTATTTCATGAGCTCGAAAGCTCGGTTTTTATTGGTATTCGTTTTTTTATCACAATTGCTTATGTCGATCTTTTTATTCATTTCACTTTTTGCCAGCCTCATATTGAGACAGCATCGCATACTGTGCCGCATAAGCGAACATGAACATCCCTTCCAGATTATTTTTGTCTTTGTCTGCATGCCACCCTCCAAGAAGGTTCTGTGGTAATAAACCGGAGCGCAAAAAATGGGTATACCCATAGTCCAAATTCTGCTGAAAGGAGTCCATGTAACTTCCTACTTTTTCAAAGACTGGAGAAATCTGAAGAAATCCCCGAAGTAATATGCCATTAAACCAATTGTTAAACCCCTCTGAAGCATAGGTATAATGCGCCGGAACCTCTGAACCTAGCTTGGCAAAGTACCGGAAACTGGCATTCGCCAGTTCCTTTCCCTCTTCCAAATAGACCTTAGATCTCGTCACCCGGTACAGGTCGGCAGCGCCAGAAATCATTGTACCACTGTTATAGGAAAAAGAAGTTCCGACGGCTTTCCTTAATTGGGTATTTTTTCGGTATTTTACGCCGTCAACAATTTCGTATGCAATGGTACAATCTGGATAACAGTCGCCCATCATATCATCATAGACGCCCTTATTATTCAATAAATGATCTTTTTGCCAAGCATAAATCCTTTTAGCAAAATCCAAATAAAAATCACTTTTTCGGAGCATTTTAGAACGACGAGATTGCTTGTCCTGTGCATCGATATAATTATATGTTATCTGATCGTTCTTTTTCCTATAGATTTCATGCAGCCAGACCAAAGGGCTAATCATTGGAGCATTGCTACAGGCATGTTTGGTCACATATCCGGGGCCCCATGGAATTCCACCGTTCTCAATTCCTTGACTATTGCGGGTGCAGTCCCATCCATCCAGGACGTAAGCTGTTAGATATTCTGCTTCTTTCAAATAGGTATCTTTACCGGTCAGATGGTAAGCTTCTATCAATTCCCGTATTATCCACATTTGATCGTCATAAACATTCAGGATACCGGTTACGTTAGCTCCGCCTTTTTCGCTCGCCCGGTCCACCGCATATACGGTCCAGTCCTTAGTTTGTGTAAAAGAAATCAGGTTGAAGTTCCCCAAATAATAAGCAGCATTTTCATGGAGCTGGGCCAATAGCTCAACATAGCGCTGATAATGTTTATCAAATAGGCCAGGACTCCCTTTTTCTTTTTGCAGCCTAAGACCATTTAATATTGCATTGACAGCTTCTATCGAAGCGGAATACATCCATACGCTTGCCTTTTCTTCGGGGCGCACCTCCGTATCCGGATTATAGAAACGATACATGGCTTGCCTATCCGCTGAGAAATAAACTTCCATAGCCCGGTCAACGAGTTCCATCGCACGGACCAAGTTTTGCTCTTGGACAGGCTGATGGATATTAATATTGATAACAGAAAAGGAAGTTTGTGTTTCACCATGTGCGTACCGAACAATCATCATTGACACGGAAGCAACAACAATAAATTGCAGCTTTTTAAAGACTTTCATAAGTAAGATTTCGATTTATAATTAGTTCGAGTTCCTACTGGAAATACCTGCAGGAATTCTAACGCAAGGTAATGTCGAATGATTAATTTTTGGGTTAAAATCGGGTTAAAACGTAAAATAAAACGATAACCCAAGCGACTATTTTTTTATATCATCATTGGAGATAGCATGCCTGTCGTGATTGTAACATAGCTTTTATTTTATTGCGCGCTTTTTTTTGCATACTTTTAATCCTGTAAGATATTGATAAGGGATATATCCTAACCGTTACGATTTCATAAAAAGCCGACAAGGGACAATCTCTATATTGAACAGCTCTTTGTCGACAACTATTGGTTTAAGTTTTTTTGATTGCGCTATGCGACGCTGTATATATATAGTTTTTTTACTTTTAATTCCGATACTTTCCCGATCTCAGGGGCTCAAGTTTAGAGCCGGACATGAACCCATAGATAAAAGAACCTCCTATGAATTGTTCAACAATAAAGACGTTTCTTTTGAAAAGCAGTTTACCCTAACATTCCAGCTATCCATATATGCATCAAACTCGTTAGGCAACATCTTCCGTGTCAAGAATAAACACAATAACACGGTTTACAATCTATTTTATGACGAGGAGGCAGGAAATTGTATCTTCCGTCTGAATGAAGAGGGCAAAAGTAGTTTGATTATTGCAAAAATAAACCAACAGCGACTATTTAAAGAAGAGTGGATCGACGTCCAATTGACTTTCGATCTTCAGGAGCAACTATTCAAGCTCAAAATACAGGATCGGACCTTTCAGTCTCCAAAGGTGAAACTACCAAAACAATATAGCCCTGAGGTTATTTTTGGAAAAAGTGATTACCTGATCGATGTACCCATGATGTCCGTCAAAAATGTACGTATTGGAAATGCAACGAATAGATACTCCTTTCCATTAAAGGAGAATACAGGTCATATTGTCCACGATGAAAACGGCAAGGCTTATGGACGTGTCTCCAACCCCACTTGGCTGATTGTGGATTCTTACAAATGGAAAAATATTTTTACTGGCAGTTCCCCATCACAGGCCGGTTCTAGCTACAATCAACGAACAAAAGAGATTTATTATTTTAATCAGGACTCTATTACCATATTCAATGTCAAAAACAATCAGACAAAGAAGCTCGCTTTTTATAACCCCTGTCCCGTCAAACTGGTTTTAGGAAACAATTTTATAGACTCGATGACAAATAAACTATATGTCTATGAGCTTTTTTATACGCAACCTTACTTAGGTCCTACAGTCGCCAGCCTTGATCTTGAAAATTTAGAATGGAAAGTTGAAAGCTATGACCTGATAAAAAAGGAGCTAAACCATCATGGGTCTTTTTATGATGAAAGACGTCGGCAGTTCTATATTTTTGGAGGTTACGGAAATATGGCCTATAGTGGCGAGTTTAGGCGCTATGACCTCGACTCCGGCAAATGGCAAACTGTCGAAGGATGGTCAGGTGATAAAATTTTTCCACGCTATTTTCTGACAGCAGGCCAAGGACCTAAGGATCGAACAGCTTATATATTCGGCGGTATGGGAAATGAATCCGGTGAACACATTGTCGGACGAAAATATCTTTATGATTTCTATCAGATCAATCTAGACAGCAAGAAAATCACAAAAAAATGGGATATCGTTTGGAAAGACAAACATATTGTACCTGCCCGTGGTTTGGTCTTCCCTGATAGCGCTCACTTCTATGCCTTATGCTATCCGGAATATCTGACTAAATCCAATATCCAGCTCTACCGTTTTGCTATTCAAGATGGAAGTTTTGATATATTGGGAGACTCTGTCCCGATCTATTCAGATAAAATAAGTACACATGCCCAACTTTATTCAGATAAGCAATTAGGACGGCTTTTGATATTAGTTCAAGAGTCAAAAGATGACATACAATCGACGCTAAAGGTTTATTCGTTAAATATGATGCCAATAACCTTCGCTGAATTAAATAGCTTCCCGACATACCGTTCAAACCACAAAGTACTCTTATTGTTAATGTTGTTTGGAATATGTGGGCTTGGCGCTTACATTATCTGGGGACGAAGCGGAAGGAAAAGAAGCACTATTCCTATCACACAGGAATCAACATTTCCTATCGCTCCAATAGCGGGGACAAATCAATTGCGACAAAATGATGAATATATTCGCGCAAATGCAATTTTTCTATTTGGTGAGTTTCGTGCATTTGATCGAAACAAACGTGATGTTTCCCATTTATTTAGCACAAAGCTGAAGCAGGCATTTTGCCTCATCTTGTCCCACAGGTCGGGGATCAGTTCACAATATTTCAGCCTGATGATGTGGCCTGACAAATCAGAAGATAAGGTAAAAAACTCCAGAGGGGTTACGATCAATCATTTACGAAAAGTGCTGAGCGAGTTTACAGGAATAGAACTTGTATATAAACAGGGCCGATTCTTTATCGAAGAGACGAATGAATTCTATTGTGATTATTTAGAATGCATCCATTTGATGGCAAATCCTTCCAATATCAATGAAAATAGACTCATACAGATCATCCAAAGAGGCAAGTTTTTACAGGGATTGGATCAGCCTATCTTTGATGCCTTAAAAGCTGAGGTTGAGCAAAGTTTGCTGCCCATTTTACTGGCGGAACTTCAGCAAGCGGATCTCGGACATCAACATAAAAAAAGTATTGAGCTGGCGCATACGGTATTCCTATTGGACCCGTTAAATGAACAGGCTTTATTTTCTGAAATAAGAGCGATGTTTGCTCTCAATCAACAGCATGATGCCCGTATTAAATTTCAGCAATTCTGCCTCAATTATAAACAGTTGATGAATGAGGACTTTCCGCACCACCTGGATAGAATTATATAAAAAAGGCCAATCATACGACGAGGTATGATTGGCCTTTTTATATAACCACCAATAAATTTAGGAAACCAATACCTCGCGATGACGTTTTACGAATTGCTTTTTGAGCAGATATAGTTTGTAGTGATCATACAAACCAATTATCAGCAACACAAAACAAACGACATAAAATGTTTTATTGGACAGATAATTAAATGAAATTCCGCTGAGTAGCCCTCCCATTACATAACTAGTGACAATGGTCAGCAGCAAATGAAACTTATCTACCAAATCTTTATTGTTTCTATTGGATTCTTTGGTAAACATAGATATGAGTATCGCCAAGTCGGTCGTCAAGCCGGTCAAATGGGTTGTTTTCACAACTGAATTGGATATACTCGCCGTCAGTCCATTTTGCAGGCCCATCGCAAACAATAAGGCCCCGACCAATATTTCGGTTTCCTTTAGCGAATCTTCATAGAAGATATCGAGATATATACCGACAAACAATATACTTAAAATCTCCAATACCAACGGTATCGAATGTGTCAGGTATGCGCTGAACTTACCCTTACCATGGATGATAATCAAATTGGAAAACATGCTTCCAATTAAAAACAACAATATCCAAAACAAAACGACAGCCCCTTGATACCAGTTTCCTTTCGCTATCTCCTGTGCAAAAACGGCATAATATCCTGTTACATTAGATGTAAAGGAAAAAAATACAATAACAGAAGCTACGTTGACCATGCCAGCTGAAAATGCCGTTAGTCCGCCCAGCTTAATATTGTCTTGAATCGTTCGATGATTGCTATATTTCCTTAGCATATTTTTCCTTTCCTCCTTTTTTCAGCACAATACGTGCTATTCCTTTCGTTTGCATATCCAGGTTGAGATGTAAGACGAGCTGGTTTTTATTCAGTTTCTGAATAATAAAGCTTTCCACAAGCTCATTATTTTTACGCAGCTCAAGGATATGTCCCCTTCCTTTTAGAAACCAGTTATACTGCTTATCCTTGTGATGGGCCACAAAATTCTTTTCACCCATTTTTTCAAAATGCCATAGGCCATCCTGTAATGGCGGCAAATGCGCGATGGCCGCATCTTTGATTCCTTCATGGATAATCGCCTGTTTTTTGAAGGTTGGTGATTTCTCCACCTTTTCAAAGTACCAGCCCTGTTCTTCCCACTCTCCTTCTAAAAGTCGTTCGGGGTTTTCATAAAGCATGACCATTGCTGATGCCCCAAAAAGCAACAATGCCAAAAAGACAAAGTTGAATCTTGCCAGTATTTTTCTTTTAATAGTTAACATCCCATTGTTTGTTAAAAAATAAATCCGCTAAGACATTGCTTCCTGTTTTGTTTGTTGCCGGTTTTTCGACAATATTTACATGCTTACGCTTGTTTTCATTTAAGTGCAACAAAGCCTGTCCAACATCAAAAAAATGTCTTGTTCTTTTTTCAAATTGATAATCTGTCGGAATCTTGACTTCGTCAATACGGGCTCCGTTCAGATAATGATGTAAATAATTGGGATTGTCTGTACCAATTATATCTGTATAGATATTCAGTTTGCGATTTTCATACCGATGACAGATTATCTGACAGGCTTTCAAGAAATCCTCAGACTGGAGATCGCTGAGCTGGTCCTCAAGTGTTATTCCCAATAACTCACTGATTGAAGTGCTGCTTTTATTTCCATAAACCAAAATGACATCCAGCTGTTCGGCCTTAGACTGCTCAATACTATGGATTACAAAAAAAAGTGAATCAATTGTAAAATCACTTGGAATCAATACACGCGTTGTTTTTGCCATGCCCAATTATTTTTTTTAACAAAGTTAATGGCCACGCATGGCAACGGAATGAAGCTAAAATTAGCTTTTCATTAGAATTTAAACAGGCTTATTAAAATAGGATTAAAAATACGGGGAAAATTAAAATGAGATTAAAATTTAGTTCCGGCCTTATAATACAGTTCTGCTAACGCTTTCCGATAGTCGGTAAAAAGTTTCTCCTGCTTTATCTTCATCTCGATCAGCTTATTTTCTCTGCTATTGACAACAAATAATGTCGATTCCCCAAGTCTGAACTTATTCAACTCACCTTTAAGCAATCGCTCCTGATTACGCACATTTACCGACTGAAATTCAATTTGTTTGCTATATGCACTTAAATCGTTATATTTTCTCATGATGTCATTGTAAATATTTCGCTCTTCAATACGTCTTTCAAACTGTAGATGATCTTGTTTAATTCTTACTTCCCTCAATTTTCCGCGCTCACTACGGATGAATAGAGGAAATGCAAATTCGAATCCCAATTTATAGTTATGCCAGTTAAAATCATATGCTGGGGGGATAAAATTATTGAAACCGTGACGACTTGAGATAAGTGTACCTGAAATATTTAACTTTGGTTTGAGCATTTCCTTTCGGTAACGTTCCTCAAAAACTAATTGCTGGCTTTTACTGGCAAGTTTTATTAATTCGGGATGTGCAACTTTTGCGGAGTCAAGAAGTCCTAAAATCACCTTACTGTCCGGCAAAATCGCTGTACTATCCGTTTTATTAGGTACAGCATGCTCAGGAAGCTCAACGGGAAGTTGCTGTGCATTCCACAGATGATTGGACAACACAATTCTTGCATTCTGAAGTTCAACTTCATATTTTACCAGTTCTATTCGCCTCTCTTGTACAACAACCGCTGCTTCAACGGAATCAATTAGTGGCTTATCCCCCAATGCTGTCTGTTCGCTGATCGCCTTAAATCTCGTATCGGCTAATTTCACGCCTTCCAGCAAAAGTTCGTATTGCCTATAGGCAAAATACCAGTTCCAATAATCGGACAATGCTTGATACCAAATGGTATTGATCTGTTTAATCTTCTCGGCCTCAACATAACTTAACATGGCCTTTGCTTGCCGTAAAGTGTTTCTTCTACCGTCAATTACTAAGCCCTGTCCCAGTGGAATGCTGATACCCACGGCAGACAATCCATCGTTGTTCGTTCTTGATTGAGGATCGGTGTAATTTCCAACATTTCGATCATAAGCGATTTTTAGGTCCGCACCGGCCAGCCATAATGGAATTTTTAATTCATTGTTCCACTGATTATAATAGTTGGTATTACCAAAATTTTTGTTTTTAAAATTCGAATAAATAGTTGGGTCAAATTTTCCCGCAGCTTGCACAACCTGGGCTTTAGCAGTTTCAGTCAATAGATTAATTTGCTTAACAATTGGATGATGGGCCATTAAAAGTTCTTCCAGATCATCTGTTGTAAAATCTATTTTTAAGCGATCTGCCCGCTCTTGTGCGGATAGGTTATGAAAAAGAACAGCACATAAGGCTATAAGGATAAAATTCAATTTATTCATATAATTACAATCACTTCTTCCTGTCTTCTTTCGGTTCACGCTCCAAACTTGGTGGAAATCCATTTAATTGCCTCCAGATCTCATACCATAAGGGGACTTTATTTAAAATGATTCGACCATAGGCGCCAGATCCCAGATTGAGCTGCGCAGGCCAAGGTTCATCACCCTTGGGAACGGGATCTGTCGGACGTATCAAGATTCTAAATTGACCATTCGTGCTACTCACTTTATCAATGACCGAGACTTTTCCGGCAAAAGTGCCTACCGCCACAGAAGGCCAACCTGAAAATTGGATCGATGGCCAACCATCAAATTGAATTCTAACATCACTCTCCGGCAAGATAAGAGGCACGTCCATGGCATTGACATACAGTTCTATGGCAAGTAATGGCGTTTTGGGCTGTAGTGTTGCCACGGATTCTCCTTCTTTCATATTTTCACCGATGCCAGCCTTAAAGGTTTTTACAATATAGCCGTCCTGCGGAGCCCGGACAATATAAAGGCCGCGTCTTATGTCGATATTGGAAATCTCATTTCTTAATTTAGCGATATCGCCCTGTACAGACGCCCTTGAGGAAAAAGCCGAACTTAAATCCGACTGCGCTTTAGCCAATGACTCATTATATTTTGCCCGAATATTATTGAGTTCGATGTGTGCATTGGATAATGCCTGTCTTGAGTTTAACAACTTATTTTCAGCACTGACCACCTTAGCCCGATCATTCTGTAGGTTTAAGCGCCTAGTCTCGATATCTGTAAGGGAAAATAAGCCGTCCTGATAACCTTCTTCATAACGTTTTAGTCTTTTTTCGCTTGTTTCAAAAAAACTCATTATCGCAATCACTTCAGCACTATCACTTTTAACAAGATTTTGAGCTTGTATAACCTTGTTTTGAGCGGATTCCAACTGATAAGTCAGGCCATAGTTCAAGGCCTTGATCTGCTCTTCCGTCGCATTCATTTTTTGCTGTGCAGCAGATTCTCCACTTCGCTTAGCAAGCAACTGCTCCTCTAATCGTAAAGGCAAATTGGGGTCAAAGTAAGATTGTGATGTCTCTGATAGGACTAAAATTGTATCTCCTTTTTTGACTTCCTGGCCTTCTGTCACCGCCCAACGTTCAATTCGGCCTCCAATTTGATTCTGTATCGTTTGAGGTCTGTCTTGTGGCCGTAATGCAGTGACGGAGCCCTTCCCGGGTATTGTCTGTCTCCAGGGCAGAAATAAGGCAAAAGCAAAAACCAGTCCTGATAGGATCAGGATACGGCCCAATAGCAAAGATCCTTTATCTTTTAAAAGGGCGTGAACTGAATGATGGGAAAGATCTTTCCAGCTGACAGCTGTCTTGACAGGTTGCTCCTCATTAGTCAACATAATAAGCTGCCCCCTCCTCTAACGCCAGATCAGTGACGGTGCCTAACTTGACAACACCGGTCAACATATCAAAAATGGTATTTAAGTTTGTCATTAGTTTTTCTATGGCATAGCCAATTTGGACGATGACCACTTCTGCGGCGACAAACTGACCAAAAGTTATTTGCCGCTCAACAACAAAATAAGATCCCAGCAAAAGCATTATGCCAAATAATGCGGTGCGTAGCAGAACGGACCCAACAAAGAAGCGTTTTAGCACTTTAAAATGCTGATTCCTGGAATTCAGATATTTGCTTACAATCATATCAGTGACTTGAGTAACTTCATTCATTTTGACATCATTTCCACGATAGTGGCCAATATCCGCCGCAACCTGTTCCAGATAAGCAACAGTGGCATACTTTTGTTCCGATTCATCAATACTTGTTTTCAGTCCACGTTTATAATACAAAACAAGTATTATAGCCACAGCGAATATAACCACGAGTCCAAAGGCTAAAAAAGCCGGATGATAAAAAGACAAGAGCACGACACTAAAGAATATGGTTACAACCGCAGCAATGATATCTATCAAAAGCTTAATAATACCCTTTTGAATAATAATCACATCAAAAAAACGGTTCACCAGTTCCACAAGGTTTTTCCCAATTAATTCTTTGGGCTTGATCCTCGGAAGGCGATAGGCAAATTCCATTGCTGATTTTAGAAAGATTTTCTGTTCTAGATATTCAACAAGTGCTAATTGCCCGATCAGAAGAGATCCTGCAACGATAACACCCAATAGAACAAAAGCAATTAAGATATAGGTGGAACTATACATCGCACCATTGCTCAAAAAGTTAAAAATTGCTGTTATCCCTATTGGAATGGTTAAACTAAAAATACCGATAACGATAGCGTAAATAAAAATATAGTTAATCGTATTCCGTTCAGTATGCAATAAATTGACTAAACGTTGTAGAGCTGATGGGCCGCCTTGTGTGTGAGCCATATAAATAGAAAATAGTTTGAAAGTATGCGGAGATAATTTCTTTAAATAATCAATGTAATATTAAGTGACCAAAATGGGATGAAGAACATGGTCCTTTAGTTTTCGTAATGCTTTTCCTACATCGAAAAAATTGCGGTTTTTATTCTGATAGCTATAATTAGCTGGTATCTTGATTTCGTTTACACCCGCCCCTCGAAGGTAATGTTGTAAATAATTGGCGTTATCGGTTCTTATAATATCCGCATAAATAGTCAGCTTTCGGTTCTTAAATCGTTGGCATATTGTTTCACATGCCTTCAAAAAAGCATCAGACTGAAGTTCATCGAGCTGATCTTCCATTCCGATGCCTATGAGCTCGCTCGCGGATGTACTACTTTTATTACCATAAGCAAGAATTACATCAACTTCTTCAGCTGACGATGCTTCAATACTCTGTCTTACAAAATAGAGTGAATCAACGGTGAAATCACTCGGGATTAATATGCGTGTCATTTTGGCCATACTTCTTTTGGACAAAATTAGTCGGCACAAATGGCAACTGAATGAAGCTAGAATTAGCTTTTCATTAGAATTTTAGCAACTTATTAAAATGGGATTAAAAACAGTCCCGGGGCATTAGAATGCTATTAAAATCGAAGATAAGTAGGCAATTCGATTTCTACTGTAGTACCTTCGCCAACGACAGAATTAACCTTTAGCGTCCCACCGTGAAGCTTAATAATATTTCTCGCCAGTGGCAAGCCAATACCATATCCGTCTATACCACTGGTGTTGGACGCCCTAAAATAGGGATCATAAATATATTCCAATTCTTTTGAAGGAATCCCGATTCCCTTATCTTTTATCAAAATAAACACTTTATTATCCAATGCCCCCAAAGCGATATAAGCTGTTCTATTAGAAGAATATTTACAGGCATTGCTAATGATATTGGATAATGCAAGCTGGAGTAAAATTGCGTTTCCATTGACTTTGAGTCGCATACTATCATCCGGAAGCAGACTAAAATCGGTTGTAATTTTAAATTTATCATTGATGGCTTTGACCGTCAACTCTGCATCCATCACGATCTGATCTATACGAACAGGATTGAATGTTGTTGAATTGCTCACAAAGCCGGTACGTGCTAACAGTAAAAGTGCTTTGGTCTTTTTTTCCAGATGTTCAGCAGATTCAATAATTTTAAGTAGCGTGCGTTGGTATTCTTCGATTGTTCTCTCTTTGGAGAGTGCCAGATCGGCCTGTCCGATAATAGAGGTCAGGGGTGTATTTAATTCATGTGAAGCATTGCTGATAAAGTTTTTTTGTGTTTCAAATGACGTTTCTAGGCGCGTCAGCATACTGTTAAAGGTAAATGCCAGATCATGAAGTTCACCCTTATATTTCTCTTCGTCAAGCCGTTTATCGAGATTCTCAGAACCAATCTGCTGGACTTCTTTCATCATTGTAAGAATAGGCTTCAAAAAGGAACGTTTCATGAATACTGAAACCAACGAGATAAAGAGGATACCCAAAATCAAACTAATAATGAGCAAATTACGCAGGTAGGCCAAGTGATGTGTATAGAAGTAATTTTCAGCCGACGCACCGATAATATAATTTTTATTGTTTTTTGAGAAATACTTTGTCGAATAGAATTGATGTCCAGCTTTGAAATTTGATGTTCCGGTCTTATTAATTTTATCCCATAACACTGAATGAAAGCCCTGACTTCTTAAAATCTCCCCGTTCTTATCAAATTCAACAAAAAATTCATGTTGATTATTTAGATTTTCTATAAAATCCAAACTCCACTGATCCGTTTGTGATGCAGATTTACCATTGAGGAATTTTTCTGCCGCAATATTTCTCCGCAGATCTAGGCGCTTATAAAAATCCGTAAAAGCAAAGTTTGTAATCGAATAAAAGATAAAGCCAACGAAACAGCTGACGTATATGACTAATATTGCAATTAAATAGATGAGTTTCCTATTGTAATTATTCATTTGAACCTATTCTGTCTGCTTAACCTATTCAGTCTTCAATTTTTAACACATACCCCATTCCGATAACGGTATGGATCGCTTTTTTGCTGGTGACCTTCTCGATTTTCTTCCGTAAGTAATTCACATATACATCCACGACATTTGATCCGATATCAAAATTAATTCCCCATATTTTATCCAGCAGCTCACTGCGCTCAAATACTTTCTTAGGGCTCTGGATAAATAATAGAAGTAAGCGATACTCGGTACTTGTCAAATTGAGCTCCTGACCTTCACAATAGGCAATTTTTTTGTAATCATCAATCGTTAGAAACCCATAATTGAATGTGTCTTTCGGAGGTAGAGTTTCACGTTGTGTCGCCTGAACAATGGATTGTTGTCTACGGATCAACGAACGTATTCTGGCTTTGAGTTCGATGAGTTTAAATGGTTTGGAAAGATAGTCATCGGCGCCATTGTCAAGCCCAAGAACCACATTTTCTGGCGTACCAAGGGCTGTTAACATCATGACTGGCAAATCGGTGTACCCCCATTGCCGAATCTGTTTACAGATATCAAGTCCGTTGGTGCCCGGTAAAAGAATATCCAACAGAACAAGAGAAACATCTTGTTTAGCCAATAATTGTTCGAGTCCTTCTGAACGTCCGAGATGAATGACCCTATAACCTTCTTCTCCTAATCCCTGAACGATCAAATCTGCAACGTCCTGCTCGTCTTCAACCAAAATAATTTTTTGCTCCTCCATATTCGTCATAATCTATATTTCCTATTATCGCTCCTCATCCAAACCATAAAAATACTGTTTTGATACTATAGACACAAATCTCTTAGCCTTGATCAAGGGCATCAGGACTATATCGATCAAAAGAAGTGAGTATCAGTGTACGGTTTATTGGCTATAAGACGTAGCCCCATTCGTATGTATATGACGGCTAGGGCTACGTTATCATATTATTCAGCTGAGCCCAAGGGGGAATTGACTTCTTCACTCTCCTGACGACGCTCGTTAGCAGATTTTATCCTCTGCAACTCCGATTTTCCAATAGGAATAAGCGTAAAGTTCTTCCCTTCTCCAACCGAGGTCTTTACGCAAATAGTTGCGTATCTTCCTAACGGTCGAAAATTCGGCAGCAACATAAGAAAACCGGGCTGTCTGGGGAAGAGATCTCATCTTCACCAGATCTGCGAGCAGACTTCCTTCTTGCGGTACTTCATTATACAACCAGATAAAGTCTATCGCTGCTTTTGTATATAATTTTTGTACATCTTCACGGCCATGAACTTCAATGATACAAGTTCCTTTGACAGATGCCGGCAGACCTTCCAATAGAGCACCTAATACGGGAAGAGCTGTGGCACAATTTCCAAAACGCCATCTCCAGTCAAATAAATGCGAATATAGTGCGGCGTCAGGTATTCTTTTCGGCTGACTCTTAATTCAGTTTGTATAATTTTCATCTCAGCTCTGCCCATAGTGTAATAAATTTAAGGGTAAATGATATGTCGTATTTTCATAACACCCAACAATATTAAAAATAATTCTAAGTAACAATTTTAAAAAATAGCTATTTCCATACTCCATCAGGGAACAATTAAAATATCCAAGTCACTTTATTTTTTCAATTTGCTTGGTGGAAATCCAAATTTTCGTCTAAAAGCATCTGAAAAATGACGCTGATTTTTATACCCAACGGCGTCGGAGACTTCACCAATGGTCATGTTTTTGTCTAAGATGAGTTTTTTGGCATGTTCCATTTTTGCATCATTCCAAAAGCCAAAAACGGTTGTACCAAACAGCTCCTTAAACCCTTTCTTTAACGTAAACTCGTTTGTCCCGACCAGATGGGCCAAGTTGACAAGTGTGTTATTTGAATCTATATTTTCAAGTAAAAATTCACGAACCGCATAGATTTTATCGACATCAGTCTTTTTAAGCGTGGTATTCAAAATAGTTGTATCGGACAACTGTTCCAATTGAAGCAGCAATAATTCCATGATCTTTGACTCAAGGTATATTTTTTTAAAAATCCCTTTTCGCTCACAGGTTACTATACTATCGATAATAGCATACATTTCATGGGTAATTCTTCTATTACCATCCTTAAGTAAGCCAGATTTTCCTTTATCAATAATATTTCTAAAGTCATTAAATAAGATCGAATTATCGGGTATAAATTTCTTAAAAAAAACTGGTGACAAGTTTATTTCGCACAATTGAATCTCATTACCTTCCCATTGTATCTGACCACAGATTGAATTGCCATAGAGAATATTATGCTGATAAGTCTCAAAATTAATGGTTTTAGATAAAGTTCCTCCTGTAGCCTGGCTCTTGCCTTTCAATGCAAAATGCATTTCAACAGTCTCAAAGTCACTTTCGAAACGAAAAAGTACGCGTTCATATAAATTCGCATGACCATAGCCTATATGAATTCCGTCAAAGAAAATCTCCTTGTAATAACCTTCACCAAATGAAGCCCCCAGATGTGTGACGCATTCCTGGATACCGCCATCGATAGAAAAGAAAGTCTGTGGATAGTTTCTTTCCAATAACAAATTAGCCGAATCAATATCATAAAGCCTTAATCCCATTCCATATTTCTTAAGTTTTCAACTATTCCTTTTCGCGGACTTTTTACTCCTCATTGCATACCCAACAATAGCACTTTAGCTATTATCTTTGGCTAAATTACAAATTTATTTAGAATGATTCTTAATTATTTAATACCATTTGGCTTATGCAAAAGAAAAATAGCAATATTGAGCAGTTTTTAACAGATCACATCGACATGCACTTAATCCCGGATAGCATTTATAACAATATCAAAGTCGGCAACCCTCTGGCGAGCAAGCTCGACGTTATTTACGCGGCCGAAAAGGCAATGGTGCTGGACTTTGCCTGGGAATTTCCCAAAGGCTTGGACACCTTTGTCCACGACGAACGCTATCCACTTTCCGCAGAACAAAAACGACAAATTAATTTAGCACGTATATATTTAAAAAACACACAAAGTACAGCCTCGGATGCCGATATTTCGACTCCTGATATATTTTAGCGATCTATTTGCAGGAGGAAAAGAGAGACGATAGCAAACTGAGCGGTTTGTCTGTACCACCACATGATACCCCGATCAATAGCCATTCAAGACCAAGAATAGATGTATTTCCGATGTTTTTGATCAGATCAAAAAACGGCTTCAGATTGTCTGTCAACCAATTGACCGCGATGGTTATATATTGTCCTGTGTAGACGCTTTACTCTCGGTTCGATAAGTGCAACGATGAAAAAGAAATTAGTCTTTTAAAGATGAGCTATGCTAAATACAGCTCCAAATATACTTCAGCAAATACAACGAACAACTTGGACTGGGCTCAAAAAAGGCTTCAGTACTAGCGGAATAAACTTACGCCATGCTGTCTTTTGGCAGCATAAAAGTACGAAAAATAAATTAATCGCCTTTTTGGACACATAAACAACACACCACCAACGCGTTATAAAATTGTAAAACAAAGGGTAAAAATAGGAGTTAGCGGCTGCTAAAATAGACTATCCCGTAATCCATATTTTAAACACAACGACTTAGCCTTATTTGCAAAGGCTTGGCGGTAGTAACCTGGCAATTTTCCATCTGAATCAAACAGTCGCTGGTACTTTTGCAATAGCTGTGGATAATGCTTTTCAATAGCGCGCATGACCAGCGCGCTATTATCTGCTGGATCACTCCCATATAAAGCAAGGGTGGCAGGAAAAATATAGCTAGCATCAATAGCCTGAAAAGTCTGAAATAGCAGTTCCAGGCTCGCTCCAGTATCCGAAATATAGGGCAACAGTGGCATCAGACTGACCCCACTATGGAGTCCGTGTTCACGCGCTTGCCTTAATGCTTCCAATCGTAACGAGGGTGATGGAGCCCCTGGTTCGAAAATACCGGCAACACGGTCATCTATTGTTGAAAATGAGAAAGTAACAAAAGCCTTATGTGTTAATTTTGATTGAAGATCCTCAGGAAGTATTGCCGTGGCATTAATCGCTCTCAACAAATCAAAATCCCGGGTCACTAAGTTTGACTTTGTAATAATATGTACCGGAAAACGACAGTGCAAGATGACCTCCAACAGCTGTCTGGTAAGCAATTCGCTCTGTTCCAACTGCAGATAAGGATCTGTCACAGAAGAAAGAACGATAATTCCATACTGCTTTTTTCGCGCACGCAGAGACAACTGTTTTTCCAAAAGTTCGACAGCATTGCTTTTCATACTCAACTTTTCAGCCATGTTTATCCCGTACTTACTTCCCCTGATATAGCAATACAAACAATTGAAAGAGCAACCACTATAGGGATTCAGCGTATAATCGTCAAGAAACCAAGGATCTCTTCGTTTGGTCTTATTGAGAATGGATTTCGCAATTATACGGCGCATAATATCCCATTCACTTTAAAACGTTCTACCCATACCTCTCGATGCAGGCCACACCTCCTTAAAACCATATTGCGCATAAAGCTGGGAAGCAACACCATCTGCGATCAAACTGACATAACAGCTTTCAGGGAGGTTTGAATTCATATATTCATCAAGTTTCTGCATAAGCAGCTTTCCAAGTCCTTTTTTCTGATGCTCGGGAAGCACGCAGATGTCAACGACCTGGCAATGGCAAGCACCATCGCCTACAATTCTACCCATACCTACTATTTCATTATCGTTGTCCTCATCTAAAATAGCCACACAGCATAGGGAATTTTCCATTCCTAGACGTGCAGCTTCCTCCGTTTTTGGAGATAAGCCTGAGTGTTCCCTTAAAAATTGATAGCGCTTATAATCTATCTTCTGATATACGGCTTGATAGTGCATAGTAAAATGATCAGTTTATTCGCTATGAAATTATTCATAATAATACATTTTTCAAAACCACATTGATTATACGATACTAAAAAACGCCATAAATAGTTATTCTAAACTACAAATTCCAGTTGGGGATCAGCACGCTATGTTTCCTTAAATCACTTCAATTAACTGGATTTCGCTGTATTTTCACCGGCGGAAAATCACTTCGAATGGACGAATGCTCCTAAAAAACCTCTTTATTCAGCGGATAATCGCAAATATTTAATTTTCAATGCATAATAAATATTTTAATTCATTACCTTTATAGCATTGAAACAAAACTCAACACCAGCCATGTTTATCGGCGCTGTCAAATGGTTCGACAATAACAAAGGATTTGGTACCCTTGCGTTACCTTCCGGAGAAGAACTCTTTGTGCATATACGCAGGTTTAAAATTCCTCCGGAGCATATTATTCAGCCTGCTGAGGTAATAGTCGGAGACAAAAAGTCTGACCCCAAGCGGAACGGTTACTTAGCCCACAACTGTAAAATCCTCAAGAGACCTGAAGATTGGAAATTCGTCATCTCTCTCTTTGAAAAGGATCATATTGTACTCATCCCCGATAACCACGGCCACGAGCAAAAGCACAACCTCACCTCATTAGCAGCAAGACAATTATTACGAGCCCAGGGCAAAGACAACGTGGTTTCCATGTTGACCTCTCATTTTGACTTCCGTTTCAACAGCTCCATTTTCTTAGCTTATGCTGAATTGCTTGACAAAAGTATCTCAGGCATTTTTGAAAAAGAAATAGCATCTGAACTTCTCGCTCAGGTTTTCACATACTTTGGGAACCATGTTTCACATCAGATTTTATTCAGGGTATGGAAAGAAAGGATGTTCAGGTATATTGGCTATCCGGCCGATGGCGACTATGAGATTCCCGAAGAAGTGCTTAATCTGAACGCAACTGAGATAAATTACGATGATTTAATACGAATCAGAGCTTACAGTTTTGGTAAATCTTTCTGTAATGATTTTGTAGAAGCATTATTTGACGATTTGGATACAATGGACAAGCAAGATATCGAGCCCTTAATTCCCTATATTGATTTCCTTGAAAACGAAGATTCCATTGAGAAAATCAATCTGATCATGCAGTAAAACGAAGCGGAATGGGTTTGCCAGAATTATTATTCACATTACTAATCAAATTCTTATCGAGTCATTATTACATAATTGACTCTTTCCGTAACGATGATGACTTTTTAGCGGTACTGCTGCTGATGGGTTCTTTCGTGTTTCTGGCACTCACGGTCATCAGCATCCTTCTTGGTTTACTCTTTGTAGCAACAATCATCCTGCTTATTAGCGGCGGCATTATTTCAACATCGGTTATCGTCGGAATACAACAGCGGTCAATAACCAAAGGTTTCAAAACTCTATTCCTTTCTTCAGCCATCGTGGGCAGCACTATAGTTTCCGTTATATTTTGTATTTTCCTGAATGCCGTCTATGATTGGCACAGCAATAATACGGCTATTTTAATCGGCATTGGCCTGGGCATTGTTTTGGGTATAGGATTAGGTTTACTTACCTTCAAAGCCATGACTGAACTTTTCAGGTTTCTGACGAATAAATACCGGAAATAACAGCCATCTTCACAAATTATCTCCTTCCTATTCCACATATTTAAACCGAAGAGCAGTCAGACTCGCCTTATCACCATTGCCTTCGACCAACGAAACAGTTATTTTATATCGTCCAGCCTTTTCAAATTTCATCCAGCCCCAGGGATACCAATTATAGACATGGGCCGACTCTTGTTGGTTTTGAACAACCTCGCCCGCTGAATTTTCAATACGCCATACCATCCGTCCTTCGCCTGCATAATTCATGTCTACCTGATAATAACCAGGTTTTTTGACAGCTATTTCATAGGAGAACTTACTTTTTTCTGTCCATTTACGGACCTGAACAACATGTTTCCATTCACCAAATTTCTCCATCCACGATTTTCCTTCTTTATTACAGCCCTCCACCTCTCCAAAATCAACGGGAATAACGGTTTCCAGTGCTGGATCAACTCCCAGCATTTCTTCGACCTGAGCTGTACCGTTTAATTTAATCTCGATGACAGATACCATCTTTTCGGGGGCAATTTTCGGAATATCAATTTTAAGCCAGTCCTTTTCAAATGTACAATTCAATTTTTCTTGATCTTTCGAACCCCGGAGTTTAATCGACTGAACCCCTTTGGTCAAGCCCGGAACGTATAAGGTTCCATCTGCAGGCCAATGATAGACCAGTAAGGAAATACGATCCCCCTGCACGGTGGCATCGCCCCAAGGTAGCGCATGCTTCCAAGGTGATGCTTGCGCACCATAAACCGTTTCGGGATAACGCTTGATCCAAGCACCTGCATTGCGCAGAGCCAAACCCGCCTGATCCGGAATAGAACCATCCGGTTTCGGGCCTACATTCAGCATGTATGTTCCCCCACGTGCGACAGTTGATAGTGTGCGTTGTAATATCTCCCGGCTACTCTTCCAATTATTGTCATACCAAGCATAGCCCCAGGAATCATTAGCCACATCAACCGTTTCCCAAATGCCATCCACATTCTCCCGAGGTACTTCCATGTCCCCGAGTGTAGAATAATCTCCCAGCCCATGCCCTACCCTTCCAGATACATATGCTCCCGGTTGATTTTTATGCACCAGTTCAACAAGCTTCTGTGCGTATTTTTTATCCATTCCACCCGGCGTATCAAACCATACCAGTTCTATAGGACCATAGCCTGTTGTAATTTGCTGTACCTCAGGATAGCATTTCTCCCAAAAGTAATCGTCAAAAGATTTCGCTTTACCCTGTGCATCAACCTTTGGGCCACCGTTTCCACCGGGATAAGTCCAATCCTGGTTTTGAGAATAATAAAATCCAAAACCGATGCCGCCTTCTTTACAAGCTTGCGCCAATTCAATCATTGGATCGCGTTTAAAATCCGTCGCATTGACAATATTGAAGGGGTTAACTTTCGAATGGAACATTGAAAATCCGTCATGGTGTTTACTGGTAATAACGATATAACGCATTCCGGCATCTTTTGCCAGCTTTACAATCGCTGTGGCATCAAACTGATCCGGATGAAAAGAAGACGCCGCCAATTTATATTCCGCAGGGGGAATATTCGCCATGCTCTTGTTCATCAGCCATTCTCCGATTCCATAATAGGTTTTTCCCTGCCATTTATTTGCTAATTGGGAATAAATACCCCAATGAATAAATAGGGCATATTTGCCCTCCCGGAACAGCTTTCCCCTATTTTGTGAAACAGCACTTTTCCCGCTGCCACCATCCCACATCTCTTCCATTCGTTGCGCAAGGGCATAATATGCACATAATGTACTGATTGCTACCCCGAATACGATCGTTTTAAAACTCATCGCAAAAAACTTTTGATACATCCGTATGCAACATTATACCTTAGGCATACTATACCCGTTTTGATAAATTTTAGCCAGATAGCGATCTGCATCTTTATCATTGAAAGTGCGCTTATTTTTATCCCAGTACAGCTTCTTTTTGCTTCGATAAGCAATATTCCCCATCTGGGAAAAAATGGCAATATGGGCACCCGCCTCGATCGGCGCATGCAGTTCTTCACTGGATTTATTGCGAACAGCTTCTATAAAATTGATCATATGTTTATCCAGTCCATTATCTTTTGATGGCTGAAATACGACAGCTTCCATACGGCCTTTTTCAGGAATAACCTCCCAGCCTTCACGATTGACCACCAATGTGCCATTATTACCGATAAAAGCGACCCCATGTGTTTTTTGATAAGGCCCGAGATCTATTCCCGTTGCCTGTTCCCACTGGACATTGAATCCGTCAAACTCGTACACTGTAGTTAAACTATCCGGAGTTTCAGCCGCATCATCAGGATAAGCAAATTTTCCTCCGGCGGCCATAACGGATACCGGATCAGAAACTTTCATTCCGATCAGGGCATAGTCCAACATATGAACGCCCCAATCCGTCATCAGCCCCCCCGCATAATCCCAGTACCACCTAAAATTAAAATGAAAACGATTGGGATTGAAAGACCGCTTTGGTGCAGGTCCGAGCCACTTATCATAATGAACACCTGCAGGCACCGCAGCATCCGCCAGTACAGGAATACTTTTCATCCAACCTTGATAAGCCCAAGCTTTGACCAAACGAATTTTACCAAGTTTCCCCCCATGCACAAAATCCATTGCATCTCTAAAATGCTGTTGGCTACGTTGCCACTGTCCCACTTGTACAACCCGTTTATACTTTTTTGCAGCGGCAACCATGACTTCACATTCCCGAATGGAATTTCCAATAGGTTTTTCAACATATACATCTTTACCCGCTGCAACCGCATCTACCATCTGTAAACAATGCCAATGGTCGGGTGTAGCGATGATCACAACATCCACATCATTCGCCCGGAGTAAATCTTTGTAATCAATATAGGTTTTGACTGTAATATTTCGTTTTTTTAATTCTTCCACTCGGTTGCTGAGTATATTTTCATCTACGTCACAAAGTGCTGTACATTGGACACCGGGAACTTTCAATATCGCATTTAGATTGGACCAGCCCATTCCGTTTACGCCGACCAGCCCGACACGCACAGTTCGAGATTCCCTGCCGAAAACAGGTGTATTGGCAAATAGCACTGAGGCCGTCAGGATCCCGGTATTACGGAGAAAATCTTTTCTTTTCATTGTTTAATTTGGTTTAGTTTGTTTTATTTTGATTAGATCTATCATCTTTTTGGTAAAGACGACTCATGCAGCACTTTCCCTACAGATAACTAATATAACATTTAATCATGAAGATCAGGAAAAATAAGGAAATTCTCTTTCCATTGAAATGAGTTTTACATTTTCAGAAAGTAGCCGCCGGTCTTCCCGCGATGTGCCTTCCAGCTTTCATGCCCGAAAAAATGCAACCGCCCAAAAATGTCCCTTCCAATGCTCTGTATCCGTGCATGCCTCCGCCTCCAAAACCAGCCACCTCTCCGGCAGCATACAGTCCTTCGATAATTTGGTCCTCTACTGTCAGAACCTGTGCATCAAGGTTCGTCTTAATCCCGCCCAGCGTCTTACGTGTCAGCACATGTAGCCGTACAGCAATCAATGGTCCATTCCTCGGATCCAATATCTTATGTGGAGAAGCAACTCTTCCTAGCCTATCGCCGAGATATTTTCGCGTACTACGGATATAATTGACCTGGGTGTCTTTCGTAAATTTGTTATCCAATTCACGGTCTCTTGCCAGGATCTGTGATTCAATAAATTCATAATTTAACAGATCATCTCCGGAAAGGAGATTCATTCTTCGTACCAGCTCCGATAATGTGTCCGAAACGATAAAATCCACCCCATGCTCCTTAAATGCCTCAACCGGTCCAGGCGCCTTGGCACCGAAAATCCGTTGGAGGAAGAGTTTATAATCCCTATTAGTGATATCTGGATTTTGTTCGGAGCCGGAAAGCGCAAATTCTTTTTTAATGATTTTCTGTGTCAAAATAAACCAGGAATACGAATAACCACTATGTTGTATATGCTTTAGCGTACCCAAGGTGTCAAATCCCGGTAAAAAAGGCGCCGGAAGTCTATTACCTTTCGCATCGAACCAAAGAGAGGAAGGACCAGGTAAAATACGTATACCATGATTGGGCCAAATCGGATTCCAGTTCTGGATACCTTCGGTATAATGCCACATGCGATCTTTATTGATCGTGTGGGCGCCGATCTGTTCAGCGACCGCAATCATCTTTCCGTCTACATATGCGGGAACTCCAGAGATCATCGCGGATGGAGCTGTACCCAGCCGTTCAGGCCAGTTCTTTCGTACAAGTTCGTGATTGGCGCCAAGCCCGCCCGAAGCAACGACAACGTGCGGCGCATGATATTCGAAGGTGTCAATGACATTTCTATTGGTCGCAGCCCCCCTTTCCTTATCATCATCTTCTAAAATATCACCAAATACCCCTTTTATCGCATCATTTTCCATAATCAACCTGGTAACACGATGCCTAAATTTAAATTGCAAGAGTCCATTTTGTTCCGCAGTATAGGCCTTTTCAATAAAGGGTTTAACGACTCCTGTTCCAGTACCCCAACTTACATGAAATCTGGGAACCGAATTTCCGTGACCGGAAGCACGGCCATCTCCACGCTCAGCCCAGCCTACCATAAACATGAATTTAATACCTAGCTTCGTTACATACGCGTATTTCTCACCGGCCGCGAATTTCAAGTAGGCATCGACCCATTGACGGGGCCAGTAATCAGTTGCCCGATCAAAACCTGCGGTACCGAACCAATCTTGCTGCGCCAGCTCCAAAGAATCTTTGATCCCCATACGACGTTGTTGTGGTGAATTGATAAAAAATAGACCGCCAAAAGACCAAAATGCCTGTCCCCCGATATTTCTTTCGGTCTCTTGATCCAATAGAAGTACTTTCTTTCCTACATTGGTAATTTCCATTGCCGCAGTTAATCCTGCCAGACCAGTCCCGATAATGATAGCATCAGGTTTAAATTCTTCTTCTATCCGCATACGCTATATATCAATGTTCTATATTCTTTAAGGTTTCGTGCAGTTAGTTCACTTTTGTCTCCCCTAAATTTACCTGTTTCTCTTTTGATGTACAAAGAGAAATAAAATTCAAGCTGTAAAAAGAAGGTCAATCTATAATTAAAATTATATACAATTGTAATTTAACTTATTTTAATGATAGAAATTACTGTTCTACCTTTGCACTATCAATCCTTGGAATCATCGTATTGAGCAAGTCGCCCTCTTTTGATTTGATGAAAATATTCAGAGGGCAGTAAAGATTAAAATAACAAAATATGGAATACAGAAAATTAGGAAGAACAGATTTGGAACTTTCAGTAATCACCTATGGTGCTTTCGCCATTGGAGGAAATATGTGGGGTGGTAATGAGAAAAAAGACTCTATCGAATCGGTACGAGCTTCTATTGATCATGGAGTTACCACGCTAGATACAGCTCCTTTCTATGGCTTCGGTTTAAGTGAAGAGATGATAGGCGAAGCGATAAAAGGTTACGATAGGTCTAAAATTCAGTTGTTGACCAAATTTGGTTTACTATGGGACGGAAGTAATCAGGGTAAAGGTGAATTTTTCTTTGATGCCGAGGAAAATGGCAAAACTATCCCTGTTTACAAATATGCCTCAAAGGCCAGTGTGATTAAAGAAGTCGAAAACAGCCTAAAACGCCTGCAATCGGACTATATAGACTTATTGCAAATCCATTGGCCAGATAATACTACACCCATTGCTGAAACAATGGAAGCCTTAGATTTACTTTTGCAACAAGGAAAAATTCGTGCAGCGGGTGTAAGCAATTATAGTGTTGAGCAAGTTTCGGAAGCTCAGAATTCAATCCAGATCGCAAGCAATCAGGTCGGTTACAGTATGCTAAACCGTGGCATTGAGCAAGATCTTGTACCTTATGCACAACAGCATGATTTGAGCATCATTGTTTATAGCCCAATGGAACGTGGCCTACTTACAGGTAAATACTTTAGTGAAGGTAAATTGAAAGAAAATGATCACCGTAACGGCTACTTTCAGCAATTTGATCTCAAAAAAGTACAAACCTTCTTAGATACCATCAGTCCAGTGGCAGCTGATAAAGGCGTTACGCTCTCACAATTGGTACTGCGGTGGACAAGCTTGCAACCTGCTATAACCGTTGTATTAGCTGGAGCGCGAAACGCTGACCAGGCTATTGCAAATGCAGAAGCTACAGCAATCGATCTCACGATAGATGAGCTATCATTTATCAATGGCGCCTTGGCCAAGATTTAAATTTTAGGCATAGAAAAACTCTTATGACAGTACTCCACTTCAGTGCTGTCCTGTTATAAGAGTTGAAAATTTGCTATTGTAACTGTCATTTGATTAAAGACTGCCTACCACTAGTTTTCATTTTGACCAGCCATAGCATCGGAATTGATACCTATAAGCGTTGAAATCTATCGCCGGCCTGTCACTGGTCACTTATTTTATTTTGGCAAAACAATCAATAATCTCCATTAAAGTCACTGCTTCCTCCATAGATGCAGGATTTGGACCATTCCCCTCAAAGAAAGCCACTGTACTAGCGATCATGGGATATTGTATATGCTCAGGATGCTCAAACACAAATTCATTCTCTTCATCATCAGATTGAACGGCTACCGAATTGCCAAATATGGAAAAGGTAATCTTCCCGCGGCTACCTATGATCTCACAGTGATCTACCTGATCTTCTTGCCTGACATTAAAACACCAGCTTCCATTAAAAACAACTTGATGCTCAAATAATATAGTTCCAGTTGTTTGATCTGCGACAGCAGAGGCTACATCCTGAATCTGGCTAAATCCTTCAAAAGAAATCGGTAAGCCAAAAAAATACAACATCAGATCCAATTGATGTGGTGCAAGATCAAAAAAATATCCACCTCCGGATATTGTTGGGTCTGTGCGCCAGTCTGCCGCCCCCTTGGTCACTAAATCCGGCGACCGACTCTGCCATAACCGGAGCTGGACAGTACGAACTGTTCCTATCCGCCCTGTGTCCAGCAACTCTTTTACTTTGAGAAATAGCGGTAACTGTCTTCGATAATGCGCAACGACAAGCTTGCCATTAGTCTTCCTGACAACATCCAAAAGCAGTCTTGCTTCATGTGCATTTAAGGTAACCGGTTTCTCGATATAAACATCTTTTCCGGCTGCTAGCGCCTTCAATGCATAGTCAAAATGCGAAGACGGTGGAGTCGCAATATAAATAGCATTCAATGCCGGATTGTCCAACAAGTCTTCGACCTTCGAATACCAATGCGAAACTTGGTGTCTATGGGCATAATCGGCAGCTTTAGCGGCATCTCTCCGCATTACAGCCAATAATCTACTATCTTTAACTTTATTAAACGCGGGACCGCTTTTTTTCTCTGTCACATCACCGCACCCTATGATTCCCCACCTTACCTTTGCATCTTCCATTTTATTTATTTTTTGAACTAATCCCCCAACAAAAATTTTTATTCCGGTTTCAGGCGCCCGATAAACGCATTTTTACCAAGCAAAAATCCAATTGCCTTTTCAATATTTTTACGTCGGCTGTCATCGGTCTTTAGAAAAGAAATATAACGGATAATCTCCTTTCTTTTGGATGGTGCCAAACGGTCAAAGACTGTTTTAGCTTCTTCATTTTCTAATAATGCCTGCTCTAGTTCGGGATGCGGGAGCAGACTTCGGTCTTCCGGATCAAAAACAACAGATAATTCCAATATTTCACCGATTCGTTTAGGTGAATTTGGCAACATTTGGGTGTTGATATACAATCGCCACTCGCCCTTATACCGTAATAGGGTCTGATTATAATCTTTACCATTTACCTTCCCACTGATAGGGATATATCCCTTATCCACTCCAGCTTCGGCGAAGAGATTATGTAAAATTTCATCAGGCACAAAAACAAAAGGATTGATTCCTATTATCTCCAATTTGGCTTTAAAGACCGACATATACATTGCTATTTATCATTCGTTAAAAATTAAGCTACATCAAGTATATGCGCTATCCGGTTGAGTTCCTCTATACTAAAGCTCAAATTATCAAGCGACTTTAACGAATCCGTCAGTTGTTCACTGTTTCTCGCTCCGACCAAAACCGAAGTCAGGCGTTCATCCTTTAATAGCCATGCAATAGCCATCTGCGCCAGTGATTGGCCTCGTTGCAATGCGATTTCATCCAAAGCAGATAATTTTGTGATCAGGTCAGATGTAATAGTGGTACTCTTCAAGAAATGTTCTTTTGAAGCTCGAGAACCTGTCGGAATATTGCCTTGTAAATATTTATTGGTCAGTAATCCCTGTGCCAAGGGAGAGAAAGCAATAACTCCTACCCCTTCTTCATCCAACACGTCCAACAGTCCATCCTCTGGCTTACGCACCAACATGGAATACTTGGGTTGATGGATCAGACAAGGACATCTCAGATCATGTAATAGTGCAATTGCCCTCCTCGCTAAATCCGCAGGATAGTTTGATAGACCGACATACAGGGCTTTTCCCTGTCGTACAATATCACTTAAGGCAGTCATCGTTTCTTCCAAAGGCGTCTGCGGGTCAGGTCGATGATGATAGAAAATATCAATGTAATCAAGTTTTAGGCGCTTTAAGCTCTGAAGTAAGCTTGCCATTAAATATTTACGGCTTCCCCAATCGCCATAGGGTCCATCCCACATGGTGTATCCCGCTTTGGTCGACAACAAAAGTTCGTCCCGATGTCCAACAAAATCTGAGCTCAACATAGCACCAAAATTTCGCTCCGCGCTACCGGGAGGTGGACCATAATTATTGGCGAGGTCAAAATGTGTGATACCATTGTCAAAAGCCGTACGTAGCGTCTGCCTAAACACTTCTTTTTGATCGATATCACCAAAATTTTGCCACAGACCAAGGGAAATAGCCGGAAGCTGGATACCACTTTTCCCACATCGCCTATAAGGCATTAAATTATATCGGTTTGGATTGAATGTCACGTTGTCAAGTTTATGTATGCAAAATACAAAACTATTTTGAAGAGTTTATGCAAACGCAATAACCAATGTCCCGAAATATTTCGAGACATAACAATTTAAACTAAAATTTATACCATTCCCTGCCATCGATATCGTATTACTATCGCAAATATTTTTATACTTTTGATTACATTCCAATAATAGCACAACTTGAAGAGCGCATCATGATCAGTAAATTCTTAAGAAAATTCTATTTACACCTAGTGATATGGACCATCCTGCTATTACTCCCTTTTATTACTTATCTCTATCAGCCCGATAAAATCGCTGATTTCAAAATCTACTCAGCGCTATCACATCTCAGCAATATCGTCTTCCTGGCGAGTAACTTTTATCTGCATTGTTATGTTGTTGCACCGAAGTACTTCTTTGGTCACCGAAAGATTTTTATCCTATTCATCGCACTAGGTTTTGTGGCCTACGTCCTGCTCAATTATGCCATCGTTTATTTCAACCCAAACGGAGAATTAGCACATTTTAAAAAAGAGAATATCCTATTTGTGCGACTTGTAGTAGGTCCAGGTATTATCTACTCTCTATGTATGATCACTTCGTCCATGATCTTTCTTTATAATGAACAAGCGAGACAGAAAGAACTTAATAAGCAAATTGCATTAGAGAAGACAACAGCTGAACTGACTATTTTGAAACTGCAAATTAGTCCACATTTTTTATTCAACACACTCAACAATATTCGCTGGCTGATCCGCAAGCAATCTCCTGACTCCGAAGGGACAATAGTCAAGCTCTCCGAAATGCTGCGCTACATACTTTATGAAGTTGATGGACCGAAGGTCGAACTTTTCAAAGAAA
The DNA here is from genome assembly GCF_003627955.1 of Sphingobacterium puteale. Taxonomy (GTDB): domain Bacteria; phylum Bacteroidota; class Bacteroidia; order Sphingobacteriales; family Sphingobacteriaceae; genus Sphingobacterium; species Sphingobacterium puteale. The sequence continues at coordinate 100,675 of NZ_RBWS01000016.1, forward strand.
TTGATCATATGCGTAATTTCATTGCTTTGCAGACATTAAGGCTTCCCATTGCAGGTGAAGTTGATCTACAAATCGAAAGTAGCGTCAAGAATAGAATGATCCCGCCTTTATTATTTATTCATTTTGTAGAAAATGCCTTCAAATATGGGGTGGATAGCAAAAACAGCCCCTACATACAGTTTCAATTCATAGATATTCCGGGTGGGCTTGTTTTTAAATCAGTTAATAAAATATTACAATATACCGAGCACCAGCCAAATGAAGGGATCGGATTGACAAATGTAAAACGACGATTACAGTTGCTTTATCCCAATCGCCATGAACTCACGATCAAAAGAACAGCAGACGACTATTTTGAAGTTGCACTCAGACTAATGACAGATGAAGATTAAATGTATACTCATTGACGACGAACCATTCGCCCTTAATTTGCTGGAGGATGATCTGTTAAGTTTTGACCAAATCGAAATTCTACAGAAATTCCATGCTCCTGTAGACGTTGTTAACTACCTGAAGAATCATTCGGTAGATCTCATTTTTCTGGACATCCAGATGCCGGAAAAACTAGGAACACAATTTGTCAGGGATCTCGAAGATCCACCGTTAATCATATTTACAACTGCCTACCATCAATATGCTGTTGAGGGATTTGAATTAAATGCAGTAGATTATCTTTTGAAGCCTATTTCAAAAGAACGGCTCACGGCTGCGGTTCGAAAAGTAGCGGATATCATGACACTACGGAACAAACACCTTGTCGAAAAAGACCATATTGTCGTGCATGTGGAATATAAAAAAACCAAGATTTATCACCACGAAATCAGCTATATCGAAGGTTTAAAAGACTACGTAAAAATCTATTTGGTTGACCGGCAGACCCCACTCCTAACCCGAAGTAATTTACGTGGTATGGAAAAGCTATTGCCAGCAAGCGATTTCCTACGCATACACAATTCTTTTATTGTCAACAAAGCCAGAATCGAACATTGCACACCGGCAAAACTTACCTTACCTGAAGTTGCACTACCAATTGGCAGAAAATATGTCAAAAATATAGAGCAGTTCCAGACAAAAGGGTCAGCGAACAAAGGATAACAGCCATTGGTCTACACATTCAGCCCATCGGTCTACAGATGATTGTGTAAAATAAAAATCATTTACAAATTTGCTTGGGGTCAATTTGTCCAACACCAGCTATTGATCCGTATAGCAAAGAAAAAATGAAAAAAATTATAGCAGCACTCTTACTGGCAACTGCGGTTGCCTCTTTACATGCCCAAACAGTTCCCGGTAGCCGTCCAGGTAGTTTCTCCGTCGCTGAAGGCAAACTTTCCGGTCAACTGATAGACCTTCAGGGCAAACCAATCGCACAGGCTTCTGTCAATCTACTGCGGGTGATCCATGATCAGTCTTCAGGCAAAGAGCGGGAAATCTTATTCAAAAGCACGAGTTCGCTTGAAAATGGAAAATTTAGTTTTACGGCACTATCCACCAAAGACAAATGGAAGTTAAAAATAAGCTCGGTAGGTTACAGCCCTAAAGATATTGTGGTCGAGTATGGATCTGATAGCAAAGTTTTGGATAAAGATCTTGGTGCTATCACATTGGAAAATGATAATCGAAAGCTAGACGAAGTAACGGTCACAGGTCGTAAAGCTTTACTTGAAATGGATATCGACAAAAAAGTATACAATGTAGAAAAGAATATCGTAGCAGCGGGTGGTACTGCCATCGATGTTATGCGCAATATGCCTTCTGTGCAAGTTGATATTGATGGGAATGTCAAGCTCCGGAATGCTGCACCGACTATTTTTGTAGATGGCAAACCCACAACATTAACCCCAGACCAAATACCTGCTGACGTCATCGAAAAGATCGAAATCATCACCAATCCTTCTGCCAAATATGATGCTTCGGGGAGTATGGCCGGAATTTTAAATATTATTCTGAAAAAGAATAAAAAAACAGGTTACAACGGTATGGTTACTCTTGGAGCAGATCGCTTTGGCGGGACCAATTTTATGGGAAGTCTCAATTTGCGTCAAAACAAATTCAATATATCCCTTACGGGAATGAATATGCGTATGCGGACAAATACCGAAGGTGATAGCTATCGGAACAGCACAATTGGTGGCGTTAATTCTGAGGTTAATCAGGATATCGAAGGTAAAACAAAGGGAATGATCAGCTTTGGAAGGCTCGGGGTAGACTATGACCTTAGTCAACGCACGACAGTATCTGTTGCCGGAATCTTTGTCGAAGGTAAATTTCGCCCCAATGAAAACACGATGATAACGACGGAAACGCAAGGCAATAGCAATAGAATTTCCGAATCCGAACGTAGTTTCAAACCTAGAGGTTTACAGGCAGGCCTTGTTCAGAAATTCAAAACCGAGGGTGAAGAATTGACCGCGGACTTTAATTATTTCGGTGGAACAAACAATTCTCATGGTACTTACACCACCAATTATTTAGATAAAAGTGGAATCATTGGTTCACAGATCCAAAAGAACATTGGATCTGGTGACAATAAATTTATGACCGTACAGGCAGATTATGTTAAACCATTTAAAAATGGGATGAAACTTGAGACGGGGGTTCGCGCGCAGATCAACAAACTCAAAAACCTGAATAACAACAGCCTTAAAGCCCGCGATAAAGATGATTACGAGGATATCAGCGCTGCGTCAGCCAATTACGATAACAAGAATACGGTCTATGCGGCTTATGCTTCACTTGGTGGCGACCTCAGAGATTGGGTATCTTATAAAGTCGGTATGCGTGTAGAAAATTCCACCTATGACGGTGAATTAATCAACACAAACCAAAAATTCCACAATAAATACCCGCTTAGTCTCTTTCCTTCCCTATTCCTTAGCAAGAAACTGACCGAGAAAGATCAGCTACAGATGAGTGTCACCCGTCGTGTGAATCGTCCCAACTTCTTTCAGTTAATTCCATTTGTTGACTATACGGACAGCTTAAATATTACACGTGGTAATCCGGACCTCGTCCCGGAGTTTACAACTTCAGGCGAATTATCCTATAGCCGGACACATGGCAAAGGTACCTTCTTGGCTTCGGTTTATTACAAAAAAACCACGAACCTGATCACCCGTTACCTAACTCAGGAACTCAATCCCATTACCGATAAAATGGATTTTATCAATACCTATATTAATGCAAATTCCAGCAAAAACTATGGGGCAGAGTTTACGTACACGAATAACCTAAAAAAATGGTGGGATCTGACTGCAGACCTCAATTTCTATAATTCAAAAATTGAAATAGATGACAAGACACCATCGGAAGGTATGTGGACTGTATTTGGAAAATTAAATAATACATTCAATCTAAAAAAGAATTGGAACCTTCAGCTCGCGTTTGAATATCAAGGGAAAACAAATATGCCGGTCACACAAAATCAAACCTTTGGTCCGCCGATGAATCAGGCTCAAAGTTCCTCTCAGGGATACATAAAGCCTTTTTATGGAATTGATTTTGCCATCAAGAAAAGTTTCCTGAAAAATCAAGCTGCTTCCGTGACATTGGCTGTAAACGATATTTTTAGGACCCGCAGCAATACCATAGTCTCTTCAGGGGATGGTTTCTACCAAGACTATTATCGCCTCTCCAATCCGCAGCTTGTCAAATTGAACCTTTCCTATCGTTTTGGCAAAATGGACATGAATATGTTCAAGAAAAACAAAAACCAAAATTCCATGGAAGGTATACAAATGCAATAGACACTTACATTTAGTTTGACATATTAAAGCAGAAAGAGACCGATTGGATGGTCTCTTTCTGCTTTATTTCTTTTATACGGTCTTCATTTCATTAAACCACCTGACTTGGTATATTGTATTTTTCGATAATGGGTACAATTTCCAGTAGATCATCAATCACGTAATCCGGATGAGCTGACTTTAGCTGGTCAGCAAGATGCGCCCCTGTCGTAATACCAATACTCAAAGCACAACCCGCATTCTGACCTTCTTTTATATCAATAATCGAGTCCCCTATTTTTACTACACCTGTGGGCTCTGTTATTGCAAAATTTACTCTTGCAAGATCGATCATATCCGGATAAGGTCTATTTTTAGGCACATCGGATGCTGTAATCAGTGCATCAATATCTCGACCGACAGCCCAATTAAGCTTTTTCAAAAGGGATTCCGCCGTTTTACGGTCATATCCCGTATTTAATACCCGAAGTATATTCATCTCTTTCAAAATCGCAAAAAGTTCATTCGCATTTGAATTCGGATAAATGTCTGCTACTTCATAGGCATTTTCAAGTGCTTGCAAAAATGATTGGAACATCTGCTCCGCCAATTGGCTATCAACTATATTGAGGCAATTTTTTAGTATAGTCTTAATGGCCTGTAATTTTTCTTTGCCAGCTCCGTGCTCCAACACTTCTGTCAATGTAAGTTGATAACCACCAATTTGATTTATCACCTGTTGAAGTGTCTTGTAAACTATATTATCCTCATTTACAGTAGTACCTGCCATATCAAATACCACCATCTTGATCGCTTCTCTCATTTATTTACCATTAAATGTTTAGCAAAAATAAAATATTGTTAAACAACACTAAACTTATCAATATTAAGTTATTGCTATCTTTAAGTTAAGAGGAGCGTAAATTAACGTAGTACACAATAATAAGTCCAGCCGATAAGCAGCAGTTGAAATGGAATCCTAAACCACAGGTATTCGGTACCTTTTCCATCAAAAGTCGCAGTTTCATAGTTCAGGTGCCTCATACTCGCATATATATTTGTCGGTAGTATCAGTATAAAAAAGACAATTAAAAGCATCCCTGTAAGACGACTTATAGATGGTATGAATAAACCAAAGGCCCCCATGACCTCCAATAGTCCAGTCACATAAATTATTTCTTTTTTTAATGGGATAAAATCAGGAAGCATCAACACCATTCCCTTTGTGTAAATAAGGTGTCCAAGGGAGGTAAACAATAATGTGGTAGCAAGGGCTATTTTTCCAGCCAAATGATAATCCATATCGCCCTTATACTGTCGTATAACTAAATTGCTGATGAAAAATACGGTAAGTAAAACAAAAAGTGGTTTCATAATCTTTTTTATTCAAAGTTATGGGTCTTTCTATTCCCTATCAATGAACAATTGTTAAGAAATTTCCTTCCGGATTCTGCTTAGTGATTGTGGTCTAATCCCAATATAAGATGCCAAGTATTTGAGTGGGATATTATTAATTAACTCAGGCTGTTCCCGCATCAGATTGACATACCTCGTTTTGGCTGAATCTTCGAGTAAGGTAAATTCACGTTTCATTTTCTTCAAAAAGATATCTTCGATTGCCTTTCGTCCGATAAAATTCCCTACCTGTGTCGTTTTGTACACAGTATCCAGATCATCATAAGATATTCGCCACAAGACGCAATCTGTAATCGCTTCAAGATTATAAGACGATGCAGTTTGGGTCAAGAATGAATCATAGGCACTCACAAAAGAGTTTTCAAACGCAAAACCAAAGGTAAAATCGTAATCTAATTTTGGAATATTGAACCGAACAATTCCCTTTTCAATAAAAGATAGATAGCGCTCCGTTTTGCCCATTTCGAGAATCAATGATCTTTTCGAAAAAACTGCCTTGGAAAGCATTGACGAAAAAATATCCCAGTCCCCCGCCTCCATCTTAATGAGTGAGTCAAAATAATTCTTGATTTTATCCATTCTATCCATATTTTAAAACAAGATAAAAACTTCTGGTCAAACAAGAGAAACCACGATCTTATTATCTATTTAATTATTTAATCACTTAATTTCATGGATAAATATTAAATTAATCAATATAAACTTCTATTATGACTTCTATTGCAGAAAAAAGTATCAAAGCGTGGTCCCCATCAAAGAAATTCTTCTTCCGATTTTCTTTCGTTTTCATCTTTTCATTCATACTAGTTTTCAATAATGGTGCTTTTCCACTTTTCGGATACATCGGCAAACCATTAACTGATCTTATGCATTGGATCACACCTTGGTTTGCGAAAACCATTTTACAATATCAGTACGATTATACTATTTTTATCAATGGAAGTGGGGATACTTCCTATGCTTGGGTATCGTTACTTTTGCTTGTCATAGTTGCCGCAGTAGCCGCAATTAGCTGGTCTTTATTTGATTTGAAGCGTCAAAACTATGAAACCTTATATTATTGGTTGACCACAACAATACGTTATTATATTGCATTCATGTTGATAAACTACGGTGTAATTAAAGTGATGCATTTCCAAATGCAGCCGCCCTCACTGTCACAGTTGATGCAACCACTGGGAGAATACACTCCGATGGGACTGGCATGGACATTTATTGGTTTTTCTAAAGGCTACAATATTCTCATTGGAATAGCTGAAATATTGTCGGGATTCCTTCTATTCCGGAAAACCGTTGTGTTGGGCGCTCTAGTAACCATTGTCACGAGCATTAATATCATGTCCATCAACTATTTTTACGATGTTCCAGTGAAGATGGTTTCGACTGCCTTGTTTTTGTTTTCACTGTTTTTGTTGCTACCTTCCGCACATACACTGGTTTCCCTATTTATTAAAGGGCAACCTGCACAGTTATTAACCATTCAACAACCATTATTTAATAAAGTATGGAAGAGAAAAGGACTTGTCGTCTTTAAAATATTAATACTTACCATCTTTGGAGTACAGCAAGTAATTGGGACTTTTAACACCCAGAAGTTAATCGACGCCTTTTTTAAAAAATCACCGCTCTACGGAATCTACCATTTTGAAAAAAACGATGAGAATATCAAAACCATTCCAAAAGAATGGCGGCAAATCATTTTTCAGCAGGATAACGATCGTGCCTTTGTCCGTGATATAGACTACAATCCTCTGTCCCTATCTGTCTTAATTGATTCCCAACAACAAAAACTCACATTGAACAATTATCAATATGATTATGAAATCGATCGAAATGGAAATATCTTATTGACGAAAACTATTGAAAACCGTATTGAGAAAATTAAGCTTATCAAACAGGATTCTCAAAAATCAGGATTAATGAAACGCTCCTTCCATTGGATACAGGAGTATCCAAATAGCCGTTAAAAAGTTCCACAATTGAAGAGCTTTTGGAAAGGGTACATTGCTTTTTTTGGTACAATTAATGGAAAAAGTAAGACAAAACGTGTCTACTTAATTTTATCATTCTTTTTTTTACTATATTTAACCAAAAGCCAATGTTTGAAACAGGCATAACAAAAAAGTGGAGATCTAAAAAAAGATATTCATCTACATGGAGCCATATTTCCATAATTATGGTAGGATAAGTTTCAGTTATTTTATTTCTTCTTTACTGTTATATTATCTAAATATATGGTCTCTTTACCTGTGTTCGTAAAAGCTATTCGCACTATCTTTTTATTTGGATTGATTTCCTGACCAGTCACAAAATTAATTTCTTGTTTTTTACCTTTCTTACCCAACTCCAGTGTCTGTTGCTTTAGATTCGACAGTTCTCCGCTCACAACCTTCACATCGTCTACTGTTACGGCTATACTGCCACCTCTGCCCCAATACCTAAGGTTAAATTGTTGCGCTGGGTCCAGATAAATGTACTGTTCTATCTTTTTCCCTTGCGCAAGTACAAGAGCCTTACTTCCCTTTTCACCTATACCCTCCGCAATCGTACCGTCTCCTTCCCAGGGTTTGAGACCAGCTTTTCCCTCAAAATCGGGATTAGGGAGCTCATTTCCATCACGCAAAGGCCAGTTATAGGCACGGATATAATCGACCTCCATATTTACCCCACCTTCGGAACCGTATGTGCCTAAAAACACATTCATAAAATGGTTGGGTGAGTAGATTTGATTTTTATCGTCGTACTCTTTAATTAAATCACCATTGATATAATGTTTAACACTCGTTGGAGTCCACAACACACCATGGGTAACCCACTGGCCTACATGCTCATATCCTTCGGCAATATGTGTGGCAAGATTACGTTGAAATACCCCTTTCGTATCGACATGTCCGTGGATGACAAATTGAGCCGTGATATATTCAAACACATCTATTTCAAACAATTGGCCTTTTGGGCGTATTCCTTTTATTCCATCAACCTCGGCTCCCTCTTGAAGATAGTAACGAATATCCGGTCCTGGTGAATCGAACCAAAATGCAGTATTTGTTCCTTTCGGGTTACCTTGGCGGTTGCGCCGTACTTTTACCTCAAAATAACCACCTTTACTATTGTCCAGCAAATTTTCATTCGTTTTCCAGTCATAGGTCTGAATGGATGAAATCTTTTGGTTTCCACCTTCTGTAAAGATTCGCTTTGGGATGGTATCATTCACATAGAGGTTAATTGCGGATCCGTCAAGCGTATAGGCCGGCTGGGGTAATTGATTCTGCAACATCTCCTGCTTTGATTTTTCATTTAGATAATTCAATGAGGAGAAATAATTGGTGGTCCATTTATTCCGGTTTAAAAGTCGATCATTAAACTCGTCCTGCCAATAGACTTCCATACCAAGCGGAACCGCTCTTGAACTCGGATTTTTTTGTACTTCACCTAGCTCCATATCATCAAGCTGCCATGTCTTGCTCGTATGCACTTTTCCATTCGCCAACGATTTACCTGTTGCAGATTCCACCCAGATATAATAAGCCGTTTCGGGGTCTACCTGTTGAATATAGTAACGTCTGGCTCCATCAGCTAATATGGCATTGGTTGTCTGCGGCTTCTTATTCGTTTTCGCCCAAAAGACCTTCGTCCCGGTCATGTTCGGTTGATTATCATCCAGATCCACACGGATCCAGCTCCGGGTGCCCAATAGTTGTAATGGTATGTCCGATTTCGCCGTTTGAGCCAATAGCCCGAGCGCTGACAATACCTGAATACTGGCAAGAAATATATATATTTTCACAATTGTCTGATTTTATAAAAGAACCAGCTATAGCTGATCTATTTACGAGCAGACTATAACCACACGATAATAATGAGAATTATCAGTATTGGCAACTCTGATCAAAACGCAACCGTTTGTTTAATTTGGCAGCGCAGACAAACAGGGAGGCCCGACGCGTTTTATCCGTCGTAATGGAAAGCTGATTTCTATTGTTCCCAGAAATAAAAACACACCCAAGGTATTCATCAGATTATAGAGCAAATAATAAAAATCTTCGAGCCCCCATTAGCGCATTTAATTACTCTTTTCTTCGCGAACAAGAAAATCATAGGAATACCAAAACTTTAAAAGTGAAAAATTGTCAAGACTTCTGAGTGAATAGCTTATGGGAAAATCAAATGAATTGCTTTGCTTTTCAAACTCTTTTTTAAATTCCGTTACCAGTTTTGAAATTTCTTGTAGACCATTCGCACGTCTGATAAAGCTTTCTTTTCTGCCACCGCGTAAATAGATCAACAGATCCGAAGCATTAAGGATCGTTTTCTCTTTTTCAACCAATGGTTGGCCGCTCAGTAATTTATCGAGCGCGTTTTTGAAATCAACTCGCGGAAAATCACTCTCCCCCATCATAATCACATGAGTACCGTAATTCACAACATTCGTATAATAGGGATTAAAACCGGCATGCCTGAGTTGAACAACATCTTTACTTGGAAAGGCAGACGAAAACTCATTGAATTGTGCCATTAATGAAAATGCGATATTTTCACTACGCATCAAACAGCTATAAGCTCTTATAACGGTTGTTGAATCATGGTGTTCAACAAGCTTTAGGACACTGTCTACATCAGGACTATTATTGAGGTGATAACGAATTGACTCATAATCAAAAAAATCTGTCACTGAAAAACCCGACATAGTAAACTCAGAACTTTTATTTTTTCGGGCATATGAACGAACACCTTCAAACGTAGGTACGATTTTCGCGCTGGATATAACAGGAGTGGTTGGTACTATTTTGATTTTAAACGGCTTATAGTGACTACGCAAGGAAACAAGTCCAACGGTAGGCATAGTATCTTTCAGTCCCCATACTGTTCCTAAATAAAAATCTTTATCTACGGTCTGGTCAACGTAGAACTGGTTTATCGAAAAACCAACAGAACGACTAATAAATTTAAATTTTTTTGATAATGTACTACCATCGATCTCCATGGAATCAGGATCAACTTCCTCCTTGTCACAACTGGACAATAAAAACAAACCGAGCAACAGTACAAAAAGATGTTTCATGATTCAAAAATTACTCGCTTTCCAAAAGTCAAAATATTTCCGTACATACAGCGGTAAGGCTAAAGGCTTTTGGCTCTTTATCAAAGATATAGAAAAATACTATTCTAACCTATATAAAAATCAGAATAACAAATGGATAAGACAAAAAACAGCATCATAAGTATACGTACAACATCCCGGGCAACCAGCAGAAGATAGAGATAATCATGGAAATCGCAAATTCTTAAAAAGTAAAAGCCGCTGGAACGGGGAATTCCGAACGGCTTCTTTCTAACCTAATGAAAAACATCTATACCGCCACCGGTAACGTGTTGATCTCCTATTCCAAATATATCTCGTTTATTTCTCCTGTGTACCATCTATTTACAATCCGTATCTGTGATTTACGATTCGTATCTACCGTATCCCGCAGGTGATTGTCTGGCTACCACAGTTGTTGAGGTGGTAGCTGATCAACAACAGGCTTATCAACTACTTGGATAACTTTTCCAGATTTCAAACAAGAGGACTTTATGATTCGTTTTTATTTCTTTTTAAAAGATCAGTTGACAATAAAGCAGTAATGGATGCCGCAGTCAACGCCGAAATTCCAAGATTTAGCGTAATGACCAAAAAATGATCGGAAAGTGAATACTTAATACCATAATATGTAATGGCGTAAGTAACCAAATAAGTGATAAATGCCTTAATAATTTCCATTATATTAATACATGGGATACAGCTACAGTAATTTTCGATACAAATATAAAGAGCTTCTTTCCTCCCTTCTCCTCTCGCTTACGATTCGTCTTGGATAATTTATGATTCGTCGTTTTCAACCACGATCAAGGTATAAAAATTCTAACCCCCTGAGTAAATAATGTAAAATATATTACTTATTTTCAGATCAACAAACTTAGATTCGGTTATTGACCTTTATTTTTACGGATGCCGGGTTAATTCTTTACTTGATGCTTTAATACGGATTTCGCTCGTTTCTCCTTTTTCGCTTTTACGATGATCAATGCCATTCCATTGTATACTTTAAATAACTTTGGAAAGAAGTAAAATCAACTGCATTGCCATTATCCGCCGATACGATTAATACCGTGACCTGGCTGCAAGTAAAACGTTAAATACCTGTTCTCTTTTCAATAGCCACATACCAAGTTTATCTTGAGCGACACCTTCTAAGAGTTTATAGGTAAAGATGAGCCCTTTGGATTCATCCAGTTTCACGCCTAAATGTTTCATTACAGCCCCTTTTTCTTCCAGGGAAGAAGAAATTTCGGTGATATGAGATGATAGTAAGAATATACTATTCTCAAATCCCCGAAGACAGCTGATAAGTTGTGACGTCGCCTCACTGGCATCGTTATGATTTGTTCCCTTAAACAGCTCATCCATCAGGACAAATATCTTGTTACCCGCTGCAAGCAACTCAGCTAAGTGCTTAAGGCGAAGCACCTCATTAAAAAAATGGCTAGCTCCAGCGCTGATATTATCCCCTAAATTTATTGTCGCCAATATGCCATCAAAGAGCACTGTTTCCATCGCTTCCGCAGGAACTGGAAAACCCATATGCGCCAAATACACGCAGGTACCTATTGTTTTTAACAATGTAGATTTTCCCGTCATATTCGCACCCGTCAGGTACCATAAGTTACCGCCACTTTTTATTTCAATATCATTCTTAACCGGATCTTCCAAAAAGAGATTATATCCGGCCTGAATTCGAACCATATCGGAACCTGGGTCATGATCCTTTATATCGGGGAATACAAGATGCCTTTCTTTAGTACATATAGCTACACCATACAACGCATCCAATTGATACAAGACAGCAAAGACTTCACGTATCGCATTCCGTTTGATATTCCTAAAAAGATAATCGTATTTAATCATCAGTTCCAGTGAAAGTTTATCCTCAAGTAATTTTTCAAACTCACCTAAATCAATATCTTCCAATACGCGATCAATTTTGTTGAAATAATCAGCGATAAAACTTTTTGTGGGATGCGCAGATTTAACAGCACCAAGAAATACATTGAGATAATCTATTATTTTAGCTATTTCATGAATGGAGCGTCTAATTAATAGATGGCGTTTTTTAAAATCCACTGAAAGAAAATTTGTGGTGACAAGCTCTAAATAATAGGAGGTCCTGGTCGGTGAATACGGCTCCAGTGGCAAAGATAAATATTGTTCCAAGTCTTGCATCATATACTTATCCAAAATATCTGTGATATCTACTTCTTGCATATAACGGATAATCCATTGCCTGTCCAATATCTTAGATTTAGCTGAAAGAGGATCAAGAAAATAGGAATACAAGGTATCACGCCCGCCCAATGTAACTGTACCATCAAACAAATCGAACAAATCTCTATATTGATTATTCGTAACATTTAAGTCTGCTAATGTCTGTTTGTCAATAATAAACATATTTTCTTGGAATTTTTATGGTAATCTTTGGTTCCTTGTATTTAAACTTACTTAAAATCACTACTATTCACAATACTGTATCAGAATAGTTATTGTATACTTCTCAGTATACCAACAACAGTTACCATGCTCGTGCCGGTATTCCGGATCATTCGGATGAAAGTTTTGCAAAAATACTCGTTATTCAGGTCGCTCGTGAGTTCATTTCATAAAATAGACGATTACCTTATTACCCGAAAAGCATCTCCCTTCACTTGAATTTTACGGCAAACCTCATCCGAAAGGAAATATCCGAAATCCGGGAGGATCAAAAAGCTTTATTTTAAAGGTCATCACGTACATACAGCGGTATGCTAAGGACAAAGATAAAACCCACAATCCGGCAGATCGCTTCACACTTTGGCATATCCAAAAATTATTTTGATGAGTATTTCAAACAACAGACCGGAACATCCTCCCTAGATTACCGGCTTGCTTATCGATTGGAATTGGTCGAAACTTACCTGCGTTATAGTAGCACGCGACTTGGAGAAATCGCCCACGAATTGGAGTTCAGTGACAAAAACCATCTTTCAAAATTATTAAAAAAACACAGAGGACTTACACCGAATGAATACAGAAAATAAAAGCCTTTAATAAAAAAACACCCGATAGCATGGGGTACTCCGGGTGTTTTAGCCATATTATTAACCTATTTTATGAAAAGTGCCCGTGATGGGCAACACTAAAGTAGAAAAAAACTTTGTATAAACAAAATAAAAAATAAAAAAAATAGGATTTCTCATCTTCGCTAAACCGGTTAAACATTGATTTTGAAAAATAACATAATCTCCTTGATCTAGTATACAAACCCGGAATTAATTAATCTCAAAGCCAATAGTAACATCGTAATTACAGGGATATAACAAGGGATTAACAGGGGTTTATCAGGGGTAATACCCTATTAACCCCTTATTAATACAGTATAAAAATAGTATTATTTCACTTTTATTTCAGTAGGTGATATTAAGCTGGTAATAACCTATTTATACAGTAGAGCTTATCCGCTTGATATTTAGTAAATAACCAATTATATGTAGACACACTTCCAAAAGAAGACGCAGCACGCTGAGATCAGGAGATTTTGCTTAATTTTAGTCCATTAATTAACTGTAAGCTATGAACGGTCGCGAAATTCTCAGGCAACATATCGATAAAACCATCCATTATTCTATCCCTACTCAACAACGACTCGCGCAGTCGTTATGAGGAATTGGTGCTCCAATATCCTGAATTGTATAATATTGTTCCAAAACATTTGATTGCATCTTATCTCGGGGGGGCGTGAGACACTCAGCCAGCTCTATCACTAAAAATAATGTGGTCTATATCACCAAAACAAACCATTCTTTAAAATGTGATGTATATCACATAGGGGTCTGAAGATTTATGCCCTATTTTGTGTTACCATTTAGACAATTAATTTTTAAAAAGATGAAAAAAGAGAATTTAAAGGTATTGGTCGTTTTGACTTCACATGACCAGCTGGGAGATACAGGAGCTAAAACAGGTTTTTGGGTGGAAGAGTTCGCAGCTCCCTACTATATTATGGCCGATGCAGGCATTGACATCACCATCGCTTCGCCAAAAGGCGGGCAACCACCTATAGATCCCAAAAGCGCACTTCCTGATTTCCAGACCGCAGCAACAAAGCGCTTTGATGCGGATAATGAACTTCAGCGCAAATTAGCCAACAGTGTCGTTTTGTCTGAGATTAATGAACAGGATTACGACGCAATTTTCTATCCGGGCGGCCATGGTCCACTGTGGGATCTCGCAAATGACAAAACTTCTATTTCATTGATTGAGACATTCTGGAAGCACAATAAACCTGTTGCTGCTGTATGCCACGCCCCTGGAGTCTTTCGATTTGTAAAAAATCCTGATGGCAGTCCATTGGTGCAGGGCAAAAAAATTACCGGTTTTTCGAATTCCGAAGAGGAAGCTGTACAGTTGACAGATGTTGTCCCTTTTCTAGTTGAAGACGAATTGATCAATCTTGGCGGACAGTATAGTAAAGGTGATGATTGGAGCAGTCATGTGGTCAAAGATGGTAAGCTTATCACTGGCCAAAATCCCGGCTCATCAGAAGAGGCTGCAAAAGAACTGCTAACTCTGTTGAAGCAATAGTCGTCTGACGATTGAAAAGTATACCAATACCGAATGTATAGCAGAAAGAAATACTAAGTTTAACGGTATTGCACATTGCTTTATTCTATAAACGCCATTATTATAGGCTCAGTCCTATTATAATGGCGTTTTTATTTAACAATGAAAGGTGACGCTATATTAACTGAAATAAGACTATTTCGCAGAATAGGCACGAATGATCTTTTTTAGGTCGATCCCTTTGCCCAATACAGGCTTAAAAATATCACCCATACTATTTATCCGTTCTATGGCATTAAAAATAGTAAAATCGGTCATCTTCAGTCCCTTCTTTACCTCGTCCCAGTGGAGTGGCATGGACACAGTAGCTCCAGGTTTTGGCCGGACAGAATAGACCGACGCAATAGTTGCGTGAGGTCTATTTTGAAGAAAATCCAGATACATCTTTCCTTTTCGGTCACGTACAGTACGATCGAGACTAGTATAAGCTGGTATTTCAGCATGCACCAAAGTCACGATGATACGCGCAAACTCTTTAGCTTGATCATAAGTATATTTGTTTCCCAAAGGAATATAAATATGAAGCCCTGTAGAACCGCTTGTCTTGCAATAACTAGGCACTCCCATATTGTCCAGAATCTGCTTGGTCACCTGAGCTGCTTCGATCACCTGATCGAAAGAGTTTTTATCCGGATCAAGGTCGATGATACAGTAGGTTGGATGATCAGGTTTTTTAACTGTACTGTTCCAAGGATTCATTTCTATGCAACCGAGGTTGGCCATGTATAATAAAGTTGCTTCGTCCTTCCCGACGAGATAATGTCTATCCCGATTATCCGCTTCACTTTGATATAAATAAAGTTCAGCCCATTCCGGCGCGGTATCGGTAACATCTTTGAAATAGAACCCCTCTCCATTGATACCATTTGGGAATCGGTTCATGCTCTGAGGCCTACCTTTTAGGTATGGTAAGATGAAGGGTGCAACCTGGTAATAATAATTGATAAGGTCGCCTTTGGTGATCTTTTCCTTTGGCCAAAAAATCTTGTCAAGATTGGTAAACCTGAGCTCCTGCTTATTGATGTTTTTTACTTGAGTTTTCTCTGTTGGATTTAACAAGGTCTTGCGTCCTCCAGCCATACGCGATTTAACCATATGATTCGTTTTATCTGCAACAATCTGTTGTACTGGCTCTTCCTTTTCGAGCATTATTTTCTTTGGATTTTTATCTTCCCGCATACCAACAAACGAAGGATGTCGCATAACGCCATCGTTCGTTATTTCCGTAAAACTGACCTCACATACGAGTTCAGGCCGCAACCAAGTCACCGATGCATGTGGTGGATTGGGACGGAAGCGCGAAGGTTTGTTGACATTAGGTTCTTCTGCAAAAGGCGCCTCTTCTATGATCAATGGCTTAAATAATGTCATCATTTCTTTTTGCATCTTAGTATTGAAGCCGGTACCAACCTTTCCGGTATAAATGAGTTTTTTCTCTTCGTATATGCCTACAAGCAGACTACTAAATAACTTACCTGAATCATCGTTTAGGGTATAACCACCAATAACAACTTCCTGACGCTTATTGGCTTTAATTTTTAACCAGTCATGTGAGCGGTTATTCGCATGATAGCTACTATATTTTCGCTTAGCCATGATCCCTTCCAAGCCCAGCTTTTTCGCTTCCTTAAGAAAGTCGGCACCGGAAGTATCAAAACTCTCACTGAAAAGAATTTGTTCGTTCTGCGGAAGTACAGTTTTTAAAATGGCTTTTCTTTCGAGAAGAGATAGGCTCTTTAAATCTTTACCCTCATACCACAAGATATCAAATACATAATAGACAAGATCACCGTCGGCTTCACTGCGCCAATTCTGCAGACCTCCGAAATTTGCTACACCATTTTTGTCCAATACAACCACTTCCCCATCCATAATCGCATTGATTTTTATTTTCTTGAGCTGATCGTAAATGGGGTAAAACTTTTCGTTGAAACTCTTGTCATTTCGAGACTTCAGTTCCACTTCCCCTTTATGCATAAAGGCAACCGCCCGATAACCGTCCCATTTTACCTCATAAACCCAGTCACCATTATCAAAAGGTTTATCAACCAAGGTTGCAAGCATAGGCTCAATATGGGTATAAAAGGCTTGCGCGGGAGATTTTTTCAACAGTTTATCTGGCACCATCTGAGTTTCTAATGGTTCTTCAGGCTTTGCTTCAGACTGTTCGCTAATCATTTCAGCAGCCTTTTTTGTTGTACTGTGTTTATCTTTTAGTGTGCTATCTTTTTTAACAATCTTTTTCCCATATACCTTATCGGGTGATTTTTCCATCTGCGCTATGGTCTTACCGGAGATAACGGATTTATCTTTTTTTGTGATATCCTGATCGCTTGCATATTTATCCTCAAGTTTCATCAGCAACCAGCCGTTATCCCCTCGTCCATGAACCTTGACCAGTGCAAATTCTCCTTTCAGCTTTTTTCCATGAAGCCTAAATTTTAACTTTCCGGAATAGAGCTGGTGTCTGAGACTTTTGTCCATGGTGGCGATATCATCCTTTGCACCTTCTACGGACTCATAAGTTCCTTGATCCCAAACGATAACAGTTCCGCCACCGTATTGACCTTTAGGAATAATTCCCTCAAAAATTCGATAATCATAGGGATGATCTTCGACCATCATAGCAAGTCGCTTGATCGTTGGATCCATAGAAGGCCCCTTTGGTACGGCCCAGCTTTTCAGCACTCCATCCATCTCTAAGCGAAAATCATAATGCAAATGAGAGGCATCATGTTTCTGTACAACAAATCTCAGTTCCTTGCCGTTCGGCTTTCCGCCAAAGGGTTCCGGTGTTTTTTCGGCAGTGCGTTTGTCTCTATATTTCATTAATCCCATAGCACCATTTTTTAATGATAAATAATGTTAATCATAACACAATGCTGCAACTAAAAAGGTTTAAATAAACAACATATATTTCTCATGAACGGTGCTATAATTTTCATTTCACCTCCAATACCCATGTAACATTTTAAATACATTGGCACAGCATTTGTATCGGGTGTCATAAAAATACTAACTATGAAAATAAATTTAATTTTCACTGCATTAGCAGCCACAATGCTGTTAGGCAGTTGTAGTGAGGATGATTACCGATCTACTCCCACAACTCCCGTTACCATTAAAATTACGGACGCTCCTGGTTATTATGATGCCATTCACCTAAACATTGATGAAGTTGAAATACGTACAAGTTCAGGCAGTGAAAGTTTAGATGTTGACGGAAACCCATTTAACATTCTCAATTATACAATGGGTAAAGATACCGTAATTGCGGGTGATGACGTTCCTTCAGGTATGATTCAGGAAATCAGACTAAAACTTGAAGATGAGGGGAATGAAATCTGGGTTGATGGGACCCGTCATCCGCTCACAACGCCCAGCGGTCAGTCTTCGGGAGTTAAGATAAAAGTGCAAGACGAACTGATTCCTAATGTCGCCTATACTCTTTTACTTGATTTTGATGCATCGAAGTCAATCGTACAAACTGGCAATGGTAAATACCTGCTTAAACCGGTCATCCGTGCAATTCCAGTAGCGACTTCAGGTGCAATTACCGGTACTGTTAATCCTGCAGCTTCACTGGCACATGTGTTCGCCATCAATGGAGTCGATACCGTTGGAACTTTAGCTAATTCCGTCGGGAAATTCTATTTTCCGGGTATTTCAGAAGGCACATACAAAATCGTTATTCAACCTACAGTGTCAGGTTACATGGACAAAACTATTGAAGGCGTTCAAGTCGTAAAGGGAAGCGTTAAAGATATAGGTACTATTTCAGTCCAATAACAACCGTTAGCGAACAAGAAGCCAATTACGATTATATTCAAAAAGCCCGGATCTTTCTTGAATATAATCGTAATAGCTTTTTTTTGCGTTTCATATCGTTCGCTCCCTTTATGAAACAGCTCAACTACCAATGGACAGCATATTGGTAAAGAGACGGTAGTAGGGCGAAGACAAAAAATGCCTATTGTCATTCAAAACCCGACGATTACATTAAAAAGTATGGTCTTATTATGTTAAACTTTTTGAATTAACACTTTTTAACCGATATATACCGTAGCTTAGCACTTTATCAACAATTAGAATCAACCAACAGAATGCCCTTTTTAGATCATGTACTCCAAACCCCCAGCTACGGATGGAAAGACGACAATGGAGACCTTATTAAACCGAGCCCAAAACAGATATTCAGCGAATTTTTCAAAAGATTGAATGTTTTTAAGGACCAACGCAACTGGCTCCCCTTTTTTAGCTGGCTGAAAGTAGCTTGTCTTATTCCATTTTTCTTTGTTTTTCTCTTTGCCCACCTTAGCTGGTGGACGGTCCTGGCAGCTTTTATCTACAGTATGATCGTTATGGGTACGCATGGTACCATCTGGCATCATCGGTTTTCCACACATGGTGCCTTTAAATTTAGAAACTCCTTCTGGCGTTTCTTTACGCAAAATCTTACTATAAATGTAATACCCGAAGAAATTTATGTAATTTCTCATCATGTCCACCATGCAAAATCCGATCAACCCGGAGATCCGTACAATGCACAGGCAGGATTTCTCTATTGCTTCTTAGCAGATGTAAACCATCAACCCATTGCCAAAGATCTGAACGAAAACTCTTATAACCGTGTAAAACTGCTTATGAAGCACACTGGGGTTACCGCCAATAGCTATGCACAATATCAAAAATGGGGCTCTTATGTTAATCCGACCCATGCGATTCTATCTTGGGTGTTGAACTGGTCATTTTGGTATATTGTATTCTTTTTGATCGGTGGACACGCTCTGGCTTGTTGCTTGTTTGGTGCGGCTGGATTTTGGGCCATTGGTGTACGTACTTTTAATTATGAAGGCCATGCCAAAGGTGAAGATAAACAACGGGAAGGGATAGATTTTAATGAAAAAGACAAATCCATCAATCAACTTTGGCCCGGTATCGTAGCGGGCGAGTGGCACAACAACCATCACCTCTATCCCAAAAGCGCCCGTAGTGGCTTTAGGCCTTACCAGATCGACTTGGCCTGGTGTTATATCAAGTTGATGCACAAGTTAGGTGCCGTCAGTAGCTATCGCGACGACAAAAAACGGTTCAATGAGCAGTACCACAAGCCTTATATTGATGCCAAAAAATAACAATTAAAAAAGAGTAATATTGCTATAAACTATTTCACTGGCATTTACCCCTCACGAATCAACAAACAAAGCCGCTAAAGATGGAGCTACTTTGTTTGTTGATCCCAACTCTTAATTTAATAATTCATCCGCACGAAATACTATAAATTAATTCTATAAATCCAAACGATGGCACCATGCATTGTTTTTTATAAAAAACGTTTACTAATAAATGGTTATTTCTTAGGTTGCGATTCTTCGATTCCTATCATTCAGGTATAAACGCAGCAAGTTGCGTATTACTTCGGTCAACTTTAAACCTCTTCGATCGGTTCTATATAAAAAAGACAATTATATGAAACCATTCAATAACCCAAAAATTGTACATCGGGGTATGTACATCTTTCTTATGACAATTATTCCCAACCCGGACCCAAGGGAACCAAGCCCAGATCTAAGTAAGCAAAATAAAGGCATTTTCACAGACGAAGACGATCGCACAGCAGATCCGGACGATCATAATAACAATCCAAATACAGATTTATCAGGTATTAAAGATGATCGCACACATGATCCTGATGAGGCTCAGGATGAGCAGGAAGACAAAGAAAATGATAAACCTGATTTATCGGGGGACATTAACGTCTAAAAAACGCCCATGCATTGGAATTGTAATTATTGAATCTCACTGTTATCATACCATTTTTAAAGTTTCGATAACCAGCTCGTAAAAATACTGAGCAAAGGATTAAATACCTGAATCGCATATAGGGCAAACGGAGCAGCCCTTTGATAGGTTTATTAAATGTAAATAAATCAAATTTAATATGGAAAATAACATCAATAACCCCGAAATTATCAATGACATTATCAAGATCAATAACGATAGAATCGAAGGCTACAACAAAGCGATAGAACTTGCACACAACCACGGACTGCATGAACTGGAACCAGACTTTAGAAAATACATCGATCAATCCCAATCGTTTATTGCAGATTTGACACCTTACATGGAACTTGAAGGAAAAGAGCCTACAGACGGTACCATGCTCAGTGGTAAACTTTTTAGAGCTTGGATGGGTATAAAAGTGAATGTCACTGGCAACGATAAAAAAAGCCTGCTGGAAAGCTGTGAAAAAGGTGAGGACGCCTTTAAAGCCACTTATAAAAAGGTGCTGGAGGAAGACACTGATGAGCTAACGCCCAATTTAAAAAATGTACTGGCAATGCAATTAAACAAACAGCTGGAAGCGCATGACAACATAAAAATGTTGCGTGATAATGCTTCGCTATAAATAACGACTGACAAGGTTAAATTAACATCTGGATTTCTTCACAATCCTAATACCGAAGCGCTAAATGCTTCGGTATCATTATTTTAAACATATAGATTACTCTTTATTCAGGTTTCTGGATTTTAGTTCATCATCAAGAGCTTCGTCATTTTTTTTCCAACGCATAAATGCCCAAGCGCCCATGACGAGGAGCATAAATGTGAAAATAGTAATACCCTTATTCACGATACCATAAATCAATACACCGGCACAAAATCCAACTAGCACGGCGTTGATCAGTTTGTTGCTTTTTTGCTGCTTTTTTCTTTCCAATAATTCCTGGTCAGTCAATTCATTTAATTCTCGTTCTTTCATAGTGTCAATATTTTGGTCAGTCCATATGAATCAAATATACACACAAAAAATTATCCGCATATGTCACTGCAAGGATATCTACTCTTTTTTTTTCCAGAAGATGGATACCTTAAATTCTTTTATGTAATTTAAAACTTTTTGAGTTTAAGAAAGTCTGGGATCCTATGCATTGATAACGGGAAAATCCGTTATTAAATCATCTTAAAAACTAAACGTGCCAACAAAAAAGTCTACATGAAATAATATATGTAGACTTTTGGATCTATTCATTGCCTGCGATTCAGCTATATGTTTATTCCTATATATGCTGTTCCCACCCCTTTAAAAGGTTATCTTTCTTATATTGGGCGGGCGTAAATGATATCTTAGCTTCCGGCTCTGAGATTTAAATCCCCTTCCTTGCCAATATCCTCGGAATGACCAGTTACCGTCGCCTTCAGCATGTTAAAAATATTGACAATCTTATTGGAATTCGAATCCCAATAATGCGCATCTTGAGGAGTTACACGCACTAGCCGGATATTGGGGTCTTCCTTCCCCTTTTTAAACCAGCCTTCCATCATTTTGTTCCAGTAACGATCAATTCTTGCCTGATCCCTGGATAAACTGGCCGTACCATTGACGCTCAAAAAAGTATAATTTTTTGGATCTGCATAAAAGAGCGACACTCTAGGATCGTTTTCGATATTTTGATGAGTTTCGCTTTCTGCGGAACAAATATACCATATGTCCCCCGCAGGGTCAACCTCCTGTCTACTCATAGGAACACCATGTGGATATACAGACTCTTTGCTAAAAGAACAAATAGTACCTACGTCGATCTGATCAATGATTGTTTTCAGTTTATCCAATGCTTCCTGATTTTTCATATTTTTCTCTGCCATAATATGTCGTTTACTATTGAACAACCACTCCCATCAAATAGTTCGATTAAGTTTGAAACTTGCTACAGGTACATATCCGGTAAAAGATTATATTTCCTGGACAATATTATCGACATCTTACATCAACTTTATGCTATCGCAAACGACTTATATAACAGCGAAATCCACCGTATAAAGTTCATTTCCGTAAATGGATACGTTCGAAGAATCTATTCCGTTATAACTTCTATTATCATCGCCTATGTATAATTATTCTTCCTGACATTAAATCAACCATTTGTTTGGGGTAATATGGATAAATTGTAGACATAAACAAATAAAAGATGATTGAAAGAATAGCAACCTATTGGAATGGAAGAGATGATCTTATTAGCACTTCCATAGTTTCCCTCCAACTCGAAGTCGAGTCTTTTTAGGTTACCATCTTTGGAAAAAGAACTTTGGACTCGTTTTGCCAACACAGACCTACAGAATTATTTTTGGCCCTTGCTGTATTATATTTACTAATAAAAATAGTAATTTTACATAAATTACTAAAATATTGATCATGATTGGATTTGACGATAAGTTGAGAATCTTAGCTGATGCGGCAAAATATGATGTCAGCTGTAGCTCCAGTGGGGGAAAGCGCAAAAATACCAATGGCATTGGTGATGCATCAGCGAGCGGTATCTGCCATACCTATACCGAGGATGGCCGGTGTGTCTCCCTGCTGAAGATTTTAATGACCAACTATTGTATCTACGATTGCTCATTTTGTGTCAGCAGACGTAGCAATGATGTCCAACGAGCTGCATTTTCAGTTAAGGAAGTCGTCGACCTGACGATGAATTTCTATCGCCGTAATTATATTGAAGGCCTGTTTTTAAGTTCCGGTATTTTTAAATCCGCAGATTATACGATGGAAAGATTGATGCTCGTCGTAAAAAAGCTTCGCACCGAAGAGAGATTTAATGGCTATATTCACTTAAAAGCTATCCCTGGAGCCAGCGAGTCTCTATTGAAGCAGGCCGGCCTATATGTTGACAGGATGAGTGTCAATCTGGAGATCCCTACGGAGGAGGGCTTAAAGCTTGTTGCCCCAGAAAAAGACCATCAATCCGTCCGTGAGCCTTTGGCAATTGTCAAAAATGAAATCCTTAACATTCAACAGCATAAAAATATTGTCAAAAAACTACCGTTGTTTGTCCCTGCAGGCCAAAGTACACAGATGGTCATTGGAGCTACCCCAGAGACAGACCTACAGATTATGCGGACCGCTGATGAATTTTATAAAGATTATAAACTTAAGCGCGTTTACTATTCAGGTTATATACCCATAAACGCGACAGATAGTACGCTTCCGCAAATCGGCACTACACCTCCCCTTGTTCGTGAAAATAGACTTTATCAAACAGATTGGTTATTGCGGTTCTACGGATTCTCCCTTCATGAAATCCTAAATACCAAACATCAACAGCTTGAACTGGATATAGACCCCAAGCTCGCTTGGGCCTTACGTAATCCCCAATTTTTTCCGATCGATATCAATACGGCCGATTACAGCTCAATTATTCGAATTCCTGGAATTGGCAGACAGTCCGCAAACAAAATCGTGCAGGCACGTCAATACGGAAAATTAAAGGAATACCAGTTGCGTAAGCTAGGAATTGCGTTTAACAGAGCCAAATACTTTATGATTTGCGTAGATACCGTCATAAGTGCCGGATTTCATTACCCGGAACAGATTCGAAAAACTCTTATTGGACACCAGACCAGCACCAAATCAAATAGCATTCAAACGCAGTTAACATTATTTTGATGAATTATATTTTCGATGGAAGTTATTATGGCTATCTATGTTGTGTTTTCGAAGCTTTTGAACGAAAAGAATTTGACGCTATTCCAACCACTTCACAGCAGCTGGAAATCAATATCTTTTCACAGAAACGGCAGATCCATACAGATGAACTTAAAGCCTTACGTATCTTGACTGCAATGAATAAGATAATTGGACCGCAAAATGGCAAGATCTTTTATCACAATTTTCTAAGCGATAGTCCCTCCGAATGGATCAACGGCTTTCGGCTAATGGTAGAACTTTTCAGATCCGGAAAAATAAATATGCAGAATTATGGACGACCAGATTTGCTACGCATACATCAGACGGTTAAGAAAGTGAGCCGGGAGAGACACCGGATGAAGGCTTTTATACGATTTGTCAAATCCGACAATGGCTTGTATACAGCTATTGTAGAACCTGATTTTAATGTCATCCCATTAGTAGTTGACTTTTTTAAGAATCGCTTTACTGATCAACAATGGCTGATCTATGATATACGGCGAAAATACGGATTTTATTACGATTGCCGCCATGTAGAGGAGGTATCTAGCTATGGTGAGGATGAAGTTCAGAATCCTTACAGTTTAGAAATAGATCTGGACCCGAAGGAAAAAGAATTCCAGCATCTCTGGAAAACCTATTTTAAAAGCACTACGATCGAATCTCGGCAGAATTTAAAACTTCACTTGAGACATGTTCCCAAGCGATATTGGAAATACTTGACCGAAAAACAATAGGTAATCATCAGCACAGGGCCAATAAATAACACGCTTACTCCCGGCCCTGCTCTGATCACTCTTTCGATCATTTAGATCCGCCGAATAATTTGCTAATAATCCATATAACAATTGCCACGACGACTACGACCAGCAATATACCCGACCAGACACCTGCCTTAAATATACCTTCAATGGCAGCGCAGCTGGAAACAAGAACCAATAAACTCGACATTAAAGCAAAAGGAATTATTTTTTTCATAAGATTATATATTTTACTCATTTAACTATTCTTAAGACAATATATAATCTGAAATTGTTTCAAAAAATGAACTGCTCCTATATTATTTATAAAAGTCCTGATTTCTATTATTACAATTTTAGTTACTATTAATGAGCAAGATAACATCAAAGAAAAAGTTCCGATTTATAACAATCCAGCCTTTAACTATACACTAATCAACTTGTTTTTTTGTTCTACTAAAATAACTGGGCACCGGTATCCTGAAATCGGTTAAAGATTTTCAGGAAATTCATCTTTCCACCAGGTAAAGCGCCAATCCTCGCTTTCTTGTACTGTCAACAGACAGGATTCCAATTCAGCCAAATATTCCTCTCTTTTCAAATGCTGCCCAATAAATACCAGCTCATTTTTCCGGTCTTCCCACTCAGGATGCCAGCGCCTCAACAAATCGTTCTTCACTTCAGCATAGATCGGATACTGGCTGCGTGTCGCTTCAGGCATGCTGCACCACCATGCTCCAGCGCTTTCCATCCGCACACTTCCTCCTGCCTGGCTAAAGCTGATCGCGATATCAGGACGAGACGCCATCCAGAGAAGTCCCTTAGCCCGTATGATATTACGCGGGTAGCGCTCATTAAGATAAGTATGTAGACGCTGTGGATGAAAAGGACGTTGGGACCGAAAAACGAACGAAGATATTCCATATTCATCTGTCTCCGGCCTATGCTCAGTTTCAAGCTCACGTATCCAGCCCGCGGAAGCTGACGCCTCCTCAAAGTCAAATGCACCAGTCCCCATAATCGCTTCCGGATTCACCTTTCCAAATTGTGTCCGGATCAACTTAGCTTCAGGATTAAGCTTACCGATAGCGGCCTCCAGAGTGCCTATTGTTTCTTCAGCGACGAGATCCACTTTATTGAGTATGATGACGTTGGCAAATTCGATCTGATCAGTCAAAAGATTGACAATTGCTCTATTGTCATGATCATCGTCCGTCAATTCCCTATCCCGCAAAGTTTCAGCACTTCCAAAGTCCTTCGCAAAATTCAAACAATCGACCACAGTAACCATCGTATCAATATAACTAAATGTAGATAGATCAATATTGTTGTCAGCATCTGCGTAACTGAACGTTTGCGCTACCGGAATTGGCTCCGAGATTCCTGTACTTTCGATCAGAAGATAATCAAATCGTTCTTCCTTTGCTAAACGTTCAACCTCGACCATAAGATCCTCCCGAAGTGTACAACATATACAGCCATTGCTCATTTCCACAAGCTTTTCCTCCGTCCGGGACAGTACATTTTCCCGTTCTACAGCCTGCGCGTCAATATTGACCTCACTCATATCGTTAACAATGACCGCAACTTTCTGACCATTTTTATTATGTAGAATATGATTCAATAAAGAAGTTTTTCCAGCCCCTAAAAAGCCACTCAATACAGTTACAGGTAGTTTTTTTCTCATTGTGATTGCCATTAAAATTTAATTTTCAATTTTTTCATCCTTTGGACATCGCTTCTCTCCAATTCCCTGCAGCAATACACCTCTTGCTTTTGTCTCGAACAAAATTAAAAACAATATCCATTAAATGCAATATTGTTGCATTAAAAAGTATGCCTTTTTTATATTTTAATAATTTTACCGAACAGCTAGTTACAGCTTTCTCCCTGAACGAAGTCGTAATTAACCAGATACAGAAACTTAATTACCGATAATAAATAGCACATTATCGACATTTACTTGCAATATCTTGCAGCAATTTCTGATCTAATTATTTATTATTGTACCGAATAACTCACCTAGCTCATTATGATAAAAAGGGAAAAGAATAGACTAGATTTTACATTGTTAAACATCGGATATGCCGAGCATGATGCGGACTGGAATTTTAAAAATATCAAAAGCCCTTTTGCCAGGATACACTATGTCTGCGAAGGAGAAGCACAGATAATTTTACAGAACGAAGTGATTAAAATGCAGCCCGGATATCTATACCTGACACCAGCCCATATCCACCATAGCTATGAATGTAACGGTAAATTCTCGTTGTATTATATCCATATCTATGAAAATCCTAACATTATGTCAAGTATTTTTGACCATTACATATTTCCCAAGGTTATCAAGGCCAATCAACTGTTGGAGGAACTCATCATTCGCCTACATCAGATCAACCCCGGAAGTGCTTTGTCTATCTATGACCCTCAGCGTTATGAAAACTCAACCGAATTAATGAGAAGCATTGCCTTACAGGTAGCATCCCCATTTGCTCGTGAAGCCGAAAGCCACGCAATAATACAGTTACTGATGAGCCGGTTCTTAGCTGCTGCAAGCGATAAAATAACTCAGGTCGAAAAGCGTCTCACTCGAGTATTGAACTATATCGACGAGCATATCCACCAGTCCATTTCCATTGACCAACTTGCCGATCTGATCTTTCTTTCTAAAGATCATCTTATCCGGCTTTTTAAAAAACACATGAATGACACCCCTGTGAGCTATATGAACCGAAAAAAAATAGAAAAAGCCCAGTTAATGATGCTGGTTGATGATAGCAGCATTCAGGAACTGAGCTTTAGGTTGGGATTTGAAAATATATCTTACTTCAATAGGCTATTCAAAAAAGTGACCGGAGAGACACCGACAAGTTACAAACGCAGCGTGGCAACATTAACAAATGAGCCATCTACCCCTGATTAGATTATGCCGGAAACCGCCAATTCATCCCAAAATTCCATTGGAATCACCCGATTCACCATGGCCACATTGTCTTTCACTTTTTCCGCTTTACTCGTGTTCAATGCGACTGCTTTGACACCATCAATTCCGAAACCATAAGCAACACAAGCTTCAGCGGGCTTAACAGCAAATTTTTCGCAAGTTTCCCAAAATTGCTCTCTCCATTTATACAATGTTTCACCAGCCAAAGTTTCCCTATTGACCAACTGATAATTGTAGTAATCACCACCGACCAAAAATCCGCCATTAAATACCGCCGAATTAATCACGGTAATATTTGCGGCCACTAATTCGGCAATAAATTCCAATAATTCAGCCGGATGATCGTGTAATGTTAGGCTATTGGCGATCATCACCCAATCCAATTCAACATCCTGAGCAATGCGCTGAATGACTTTCCAACTTTTGGATCCTACTCCAACAGCGCGTACCTTGCCTTGATTTTTCAATTCAATTAGCGCACGGTAAGCTTCCAAAATATCCTGATAGCGTTGGTTCTCATCGGCTTTATTCAATGCTTTTGCCAAATATTCATCAGGATCATGTACCGAGACCAATTGTGCTGGATAATCTCCCAGCAATTGATTTCCCTGATAGTAACACGATAAGATCCCAGCGTAACTAATGCGCTGTTCAGCATCATAACGAAGTCCTTTCCATACCCCTGATTCGAAGGTAGGTTCTTCCGTTTCCAAAGGAATGCGATACCAGCCGAGTTTGTTGCTGATCAACACCGTTGACGGATCAACTTTCAGTTGCTTGAGACCTGCACCTAAGGATTCCAACGATAGGCCCGCGCCATATTTACCTGCCGTATCGAAAACAGCCAAGCCCTCGGCATGCTGAATACAGGCTCGGATAATCGCTAATTTATCTGCAAAAGACATTTCTTTATACAAATTGCCTAAACTACTTGTACCATAAATGACTTTTGGAAGCCATGCAAAAGTCGTTTTCCCGATTCCTTTAGACGTCATTAATTCTCTTTTTAAGAGACCAATTTTACGGAGAATAGTACAATATATTTTATGCTATATCGACTTAAAGTATGCACATATCGATATCATGCAAAATACAGTCTCCGATGACGTCATCGTCATTTTTGCTTTCGTCAACGCTAAGACGCCATTCGTCAAAGATTTTTCCGTACTGGCCCAAACATTCGTTTTTTTGCGCATATCAAAACAATAAAAATGAACAGAAAAACAATTTTATCATGCGTTGTACTCTTCGCGATGATGTTAAGCAAAATGGTATTCGCACAGGAACAACCCCGCATTCAGATTGGTATAAAAGGTGGAAGTAGCCTGAACAAACTCAATACGGAACTGGCGGATCTGGACGACAAATACGCCTTGGGCCTTCATCTAGGTGGTATGGCACGTGTCAACTTCGGTAGCGCCTACATTCAAGGGGAGGCCCTCTTCAGCAAACGGAAAGCCGCTCTTAAACCACAGGGACAGACCGAAACCAAACTCAAATGGAATGCGATCGATATTCCCCTGATGGTCGGCTATAAATTCATTCAACAACAGGATATGAACTTACGAATATTTGCGGGTGCGGTATACAATTACACCTTGAATGATAACCTATCTCCGCTTAAAGCCATTAAAGAAGGAGTCAAACATTTCGATAAGTCCAATATCCAATTTACAGGCGGCCTTGGTGTAGATATCCAAAAGTTCAGCATCGATCTTCGTTACGAACGCGGATTTTCTGACCTTAGCAATTCATTTAAATCCAAGCCGCAGGCATTTTCCATTGGGGTAGGTTATTTCTTATTCTAACATAACCTTTAACATGAGAACCTTTGGAGGCAATTGTATCGCCTTCAAAGGTTTTTGTTATATATTTGACTATTTTTGTCCCATGTTTCTCAAAAAAAACTACCTCCATCGGCACCTGTTTCTCACACTCTTCTGGCTTGTCCTCTGGTTTGCCCTGTGGATACAGGTGAAGCAGGATATGGATACAGCCAGCGCACTGATCCATAGCTCATTAATCATGATCTGTTCCATCAGTATCTCGCAGTTCCTGAGTGACAATATTTTGCCTAAAGCTATTAAGACACAAAAAATGAAGCCCTTTGTTTTCAAAGCTATCTTTTTCGTCGTTATTTTAGCGCTACTGATCAGTGTGGTGGATGTCTATTTTATTATGCATAGCCAAGTACTACCGGAAGATGAACGAGCCTCCCTATTACTTGTTCAATGCTATAAATCTATTCCTTCCTCTTTGCTGATCAATGGCACAGCCTGTGGCATCCGATTCTATCAGGAACATGCCAATATTCAACAAGACCATAGCCAGTTGCAGCAGAACTTTCTGGAAAGCCAGCTCAAATTATTGCAAGACCAGGTCAATCCCCATTTTATGTTCAACGTATTGAATCATATCCATATCCTAATGAAAAAAAATGTAGAGATGGCCGATTATTTACTATTAAAATTTTCTGACATCCTACGTTACCAGCTCTATGAGTGCAACCAGTCATTCGTGCTGTTAAGTCGTGAACTACAATATTTACAGAATTTCATCAGCATTGAACAAATGCGCTGGGGAGATGAACTGGAAGTCAACTGCACTTGGTCACAGTCAACAGAAGATCTCCATATCGTACCGCTGATGTTGATTTGTTTTGTCGAAAATGCCTTCAAACATGTGGACCGGCTTCCAAATCAAAAAGGCAAAATCAACCTTAACTGTATTGAAAAAAATGGTCATTTCCGATTTCAAATCAGCAACAGCTATCAGGTCTATCCACAGCAAGCTTCGACCAGACATTCCGGAATTGGATTGGAAAATGTCAAAAAGAGATTGGAGCTGCAATACGAAAAAAAATATTCCCTGGCGATCAAAAAGCATGAGGACAGCTTTTGTGTCGAATTGACAATTGATCTTAATTGCTAAAAAAATGGAACAAACAAAGATGAGATGTATCATAGTAGACGATGAGCCGTTGCTACGGCAGCATATTGCCGAAATGACTGAGCAAGTTGATTTTTTGGAACTTGTGGATACTTTTCCTTCGGCCCTTGCGGCGGCGTCTAGGTTACAACAGAGTGATATCGACCTTATATTTTTGGATATTAATATGCCTTACCTCAATGGGATTGATTTTTTGGAGTCACTCGACAATCCTCCCCTATGCATTTTTATTACAGCCTATTCGGAGTATGCATTAGAAGGTTTCCGCTTACAGGCAATAGACTATCTTCTAAAACCAATTGTTTTTCAGCGTTTTTTTCAGGCGGCAACCAAAGCCTATCAACAATTTGTGCAACGTACCAAAACGTTACAGGATCCCAGTCCCAACGACACCATGCTCTTTGTCCGACAAGGCGACGCCTTTGTCAAAATCTCATGGACCGACATCCTTTATGCCGAAAGTATGCAAAATTACACCAAATTACATTTTAAAGAGCGAACACTTACGATCCATCAGACCATGCTGGCACTAGAAGAGGCTTTGCCTGCTAATCATTTCTTTCGCATTCATAAATCTTACCTAGTCAATGTCAACCATATTGATATCATCTCCGGCGGACGGGTATACATTGCTGAGCGAGAATTACCCATTTCACGTACAAAAAGAGAGGAGCTTCTCCAAAACGTCGTTTTTAAGAAGCTCCTCAGCCGTTAATAGGGCATATTCCATTTAAATCCAGCGGAGGCATAGAACGTTGGCGAGAAACGGGGATCAGCCTGTTTCTTGTCTTTGAAAATACTCTTTATGGATCTATCGTTTTCAACATACATCCGTGCGAGTGTGCTTCCCCCCGTTAGTTGTAACTTGAGGTTTTTGCCGAGGTTAAACTGGGGCTGAAGACCAGCTGTCAATAGCATAAATCCTCCGAGTGTGGACTTTCCGTCCTTTTCGCGTTCGGCCGTCATCCCGTCCAGATTCACCACCGCTCTCAAATCCATAAACTTGTTGACTTGATAAGCAGCAGAAAGACCTTGGGGAAAATTCACATTGAATTTTACTTTTCCATTTGTCTTCCAGTCGAAATACAATCCAGGTAGGATCATCGGTACACCGAAGCTATTACTCAGTATCGGGCCGAAGCCAAAAGCCAAATTAGGTTTAAATCGTTTAATAAAAAGCGCTCCTCCTTGCCCCAGCACATCTTTACCGTCTACTTTGACCAAATCAGAATAAATACCAACAGATGCAAAGGTCAGCAGAGACCAATTTTTCTTTAAAGACGTCAAATATTGCAGTCCAATCTCGGCATTTAACATTTCGGTCGGAAAGAGAGCTTGCTCATAGTTACGGTTTTCCATTTTCGCGTAGGCAGCCCCCACTTTCCATGACCAGCGTTTGATGTTGCCCATGGAATCCACCTTGGTCGATAAGGGGATCTCCAGATTAAACCGTATCCTTTTGAAATCACTTTTTGAACCAGTCTTTACACTATCTTCCGGTCGGATATAGTTTGACAGTGGGGCGTAATCAACGACAACCTGTCCGGATACTGCATTTTGAGCATGTGCTGTCATTGTCGCTAAGCTACTGAACAAAATGGCACATAAAATTTTTTTCTTCATGTTTTTTCAGCAAAAGAAGGTTTTGCCGCCCGGAAGCTGAAAACATTTTGACGTATTGCTGCTGTCCGTTGACCAAATGCAGCACTGACACGATCTCAAAAAAACAATGGGATTATTCTTTGGTATTTAGAAAACAAAGAGCTAGACACCCCACTTTATATCTCGTCAAACGGGGTATGGAAAAAGGATGACATCAAAATAAAAAATGAGTGCGAGTGAGTAGATGTTGCATAAAGATTTGCCTTATCGTTATAAAGGTTAATGAAATAATTTTATAAACCTTTTCATTTAGCCATGAAGCACATTTTATTATTAGTGACCGTATTTATTTTTTCAGCATGCTCAAAAGAGAAAGGATATGGCCGGTTTAACTTGAAAGAAGGGCAAGAGGTCGAACTTCTGGTCAGCCACCGTTATGGCTCTATACATGACCAACCTATTACTTTTACCACAAAATGTATCCCCGGGGCTACCACTGTCGGGCTTTGAGGATCGAAAACCGGGGAATAATTATAAAGTTAAAGCAAAGATGGTTCCTTATAAAGGTCCCGTACTAATGGACGGAGGCCCTTCCGACGTATCGGAACCGCCATCCATCTCAGCTATAGCGATGAAATTGTCGCGAAAAATTAGAAGAGATCTGGCAATATATCAAACTAAATATCCATACTGGCAATGGACCTGTATCTAAATGGAAATCCATCCGGGCGACTGTCAGTCATGATCCGTAAAATTTCGGAAAGACCTACCTGGTCTCAAAAATCGAACTGGCGGAATAACCCAACAACTTAAAAAAGGGATTGGAGCAGCAGGCGAATGAGCTAAATTCTAGCCTGCTGTCTAATCTTGAGGTTATGTAAAAGATCTTAATAAAGTCCCTTAATAAATTGGTAGTTCTTTTCAAGACATTCATCGTTATGCCGTAGCGTATTGTCCTTTAGCATCAATAAGTACAGACTAGAAATATGTATACTTTGAAAAACGATAGTCAGTGCAGAAAATATTCCTGTCAGCACCATCAACCACAAAAGAGGCTCTTTGTATTGATACCATGTCCAGGCCGAGGCGATCAATATAGTTATCTCTAAAAGATACATAAAAGACAGATAGCCTCTTGAAACTTGTAACATTCTCATGCTGTTTAATTTACTATTTCCAAAAATATATAGATAACCTGTCCTAAAACCATCATTCAACCAATCTAAATGAAACATTGGAAAATCCATCGCTATTCTTTTTTTCAAAGATCAAACTATATCTCTCCAAAAAGTAGAAATAACAGTTCCGATGCCTTCTGTTTCTATCCGATCTCATTCAATAAAGAGTCAATATATTTTCATTTTCGTAACTCTAGCCCGTTATACGGCAGAAGCGTCTTTTTCATTCGATGAAAAAGACGCTTCTGCCGTCGTTTATGCCTCCTGTTTTTTTCTAAATTCTTCTGGGCTACGCCCCTTCTTGGATTTAAAAAAAGTGATAAAATAAGGCACATTTTCAAAACCCAGTTCAAAGGCAATTTCCTTTACCGTTTTGAAGGTATGATACAATAGCCGCTCCGCCTCTATCACGATCCGGTCTCTGATCAGTGCACCACAGCTTGTGGCTCTCTTCTCACGACAAATGCGGTTCAGGTAATTCACTGAAATATTCAATCGCTCCGCATAGAAAGACGGGAATCGCTGATGTTTATAATGTTCATCAACCAAGGCCTCAAATGCAACTATTTTTTCCTCCTTTTCATCCATCTGCACAAAGCCGAAGTTTTTGGTGATCTGACGGCCCAGCATCTGAAGTAAAATATTCAGATAATTGCGCAGCACTTCTCTTGAACCCAAGTTTGCTGTATCATATTCCACCTGCATCAATTCCATTAGATGAATACAACGTTCAATTTCATCACTTGTCAATACAAAGCCATGCATCTGGTTGCATTTTAAAAAGTTAAAATAATGTATCACTTCCTTATTGTACCGCTGCATAAAAAATGTCTCTGTAAATAGGATAGCACATCCTTCAACAGGTACATGATGCTGGAAACTACAAACGCAATTGCAGCTTATGCTGACGATATCATGTCTGCCCATGGCATACATTCTTTTATCTGCCACCATCATCAGGTTTCCGCTCTTTATTGACAGCAAACTGTAGAACGAACGTGCATGCAATGTGTTCTGGTTTCCTTTGACCTGTAAATATTCGGCGATGGGCATTATAACAATCCCATTGGAAGCCGAATCAATATCTTCTAGTCTTAAAAAATCTAGTTTTTCTTTTCGTATTACCATTGTCTTATTCTTTTCTTCAATAAAAAATTTAAAGGGAAATGGTTATACGATAGGGGGTTTAAAAATCCGCATAAAAATACCTTGAGACAATTGATGACCCCTTGATTGCGGATAACGTATTTTTAAAATCAGGCTAAACGGCTGCACCCAACTTACGGCATCGTCGAGTCGTGCAAATAGCAGTATTTCGGCACTTTTCACCTTAACGAGTACATCGCTGAAATCTTTCTGTTGGACTGTTCTTTCGCTGATGTAGCAGAAACCTTTACAGGTCGCTACAGGGCCATAACGATTGATGCATACGTTTTGTTCAATATAATCACGATTGCATTCAAAGCCAATAAATACCCACAGCAGATTTGTTGCCTGTAGGCAAATTGCCCAGGCCATCAATACTCCAAATAGTGCTTTCACTTTGTAGGATTTCATTCGCTTCAATTTATCACTTTGTCACACTATTCCGTTCACGGAGGTATTCCAAAATTGTGCGCGCTTCTTCTTGCTGCAAGCCCAGACTTATCATTGGAGAAGCACACCCTTTACGCAGTGCCCTAGCATCCGGATCTTTGTCAAGCATGGTCGCAGGATCGAGCATTATATTCATGATCCATTCGGGTGTACGGCGTTTGACCCTACCATATTTATTCTAGTTTTCATTTCGCTCTCTTTTTTAATTTTGTTTGCAACGGTATAAATCAGTTTTCCCAGCCGTATTGCTACCGTAGATCAGACAATTCGATATTCAAGCTTACTGATCCGAAGCAGACAACTGGTCTCCCAATCGCCCTCCAAACATACATCGGGGGGGGGATAAATGCCACAGAAAACTATGGAAAAGTCATCCCTAAAAGGAAAACACATAGGAATTGCCTCATTGGTATAAAAAGATAATGGATTTATCCGGCAAATTCCTTAAAAAGAAATTAAACGAGCGGTGGGCGAAAAATAGAAAAGATAGGGCTGTAAGCATATTCTTCGTTCACTTGCGGAAAAGCGCGTGTTGCAGCAGCTTCGTCGTATACCGAAGTTTCGAAGATAAAATTCAGGGGATTGTTGATAAAGACAACATCAATAATGCGTGTTTCAAGGTTTTTTTGTTCCTTTTCTTCGTGCTCACGCATCTTTTTCATCAATATACATTGCCCTCTACAGGAAAGGGCTTGTCCGTTAAAGCGGTTGACACATTCATACTTGGCTATATAATCCCTATTGATCTGAAAAACGGTCCATATCCATACAGTTGAGAAGCTTTGTAGGAGCATCAAAGGCAGTAAGATCCATATGAATTGTTTCGCTTTCATGAGTTGACAATGTAGCAAATATAATAATTGTTGCCATTTGAGCTACAATTATTTTAGCATTCGTCCTAAAGAATTGATTTAGGGCTGTCCATGTATTCAAAAGCGACGATCAGGTATCCCATGCTCTTGCTGAAAACCTGTAGACATAATACCATGTTTGGTATAACGGTTCTGCCAGAGGACAAAACCATCGTGATGTTTTGCCGTATTGCCGTATACCATTGATCTGCGTCTAACTCTTTGAGGTCAAATATTGCCGGATCTTCCTTTCCGCGTCCCCAATACATTTCGGTAAATGTATTGGGACCAAAATGGATAAATGCTATAAATTCATCCTTGAGCGCTTGGTATTGCCTATCATTCGGGATTAAATGCACTGCTTTACGAACAACTTCTGCCTTACTGTCTGTCTTTTCGATGACATAGGTCTTTTTCAGATCCAGTGCTTTCGAATTGGGATTTTGCGCATATAAATTGTGTAAAAAAACACCTACACAAACAGCGATCATTAGCTTTGTTTTCATTAGGACCTAATTACTATTTCCTTCGGACTTCTATCTGTGATATTTCCCAAAGGATTGGCTTAATCTACCTTCCATTTTCAGAATATATTTTTGATTAGAATTTGACCAGTATCCGGAACACACTTCCTGGATCTTTCACCCAGGCGTTAAGAGCAGCATGTGCCCCGTCAGGAGTGCAGACAGCGGTAATCAGTTGGTCCACTGGGCAGGTTCCTGATTTTAAATAATCCATCACCGCTTCAAAGTCTTTTGGCAATGCGTTCCTTGACCCCATAATATCCAGTTCCTTTTTCACAAAAAACTGTGTATCAAAAGGAATCGGCTCCTTTGCATAGCCAATAAAGACCACCCTTCCAGTAAACGTCACGGCATCAATTGCCGCCAGATAGGTTTCCTGTCTACCGACCGCCTCAATGACGACATCTGCGCCCATGAAGTTGGTCAGCTCATCCAGTCGCTGCTTTAGATCTTCCGCAGCTGTATTGATACTGAATTTTGCGCCAAGACGTCTGGCCAGAGCAAGCTTACTTTCGCTTACGTCTGCAGCGATAACCGAAGCTCCACGTCTGACGGCCCGAATTATTGCCCCTATACCGATCATGCCACATCCCAAGACCAATACTACGTCATTGTCGGTTACCGATGCCCTATCTACGGCATGAAAGCCCACACTCATCGGTTCGACAAGTGCCAGCTCCTTTGCCGACAGGCCGTCTCCGGGGATTACCTTTTCATACGGTACCGCTATATAAGCCGCCATAGCACCATCACGTTGCACCCCCATGGTTTCATTGAATTGACAGGCATTGGGTTTATTATTTTTACATGCGGCACAACGTCCGCAATTGGAATATGGATTTACGGTGACCCGCATACCCATTTGAATTTCAGGTGCTACATCCGCTCCTATTTCGACTACCGTCCCCGCAATTTCGTGGCCGGGAATAATGGGCAATCTGACAAGCGGGTTCAGTCCCCGAAAGGTGTTGAGGTCAGATCCACAAAACCCCACATAATCTATTTTGAGCAACACATGCCCCACCCGCAAATCAGGTCGTGGCAACTCAACGCTTTGTACAAGACCTTCTTTTATAATTTTTATCGCTTTCATTCCCTTGATGGATATTTTGTTTTTTTAAGTCAGATATTATTGATTCATGCTTTTTAGGTATCTCCCTACTTTGCGACGACACAGGCGTGGCAACCAAAAGTACATAAAATGCCTTCTTTTTCTATTGGTTCGTTTTATCTAACTAGCAAAATTAGAAGTAATCTCTTTGAATAAAAACCACTTTATCGACCAAAACTTTCACAAAATCGACAATATCTTCCTAAAGCTTTATCAGCCTAAAATGAGAACTTAAAAGACGACTCAATTTTATCGTGAAGAATAATTTTTTACATGATTTTAAGCATTTATTACATGGCCTACTGGATTTATATCCCGTCTTTTGATTAAGGTGTCAAATCATTAATCAGCTTGGAGTTCACATCGCTGGACGCTCCATTAAAATATCTTAGAATCCATGAGGCCAGTTTATGCTAAAGCGCTTGAAAATTATAAGCACCGTATTTTTGAAATCCGAAAAGAGAATCAATTTTCCGGAGCATATCATTTTCATAATGAATGCCAATTGACTCACATTATTGAAGGGAATGGCAGCAGATACATAGGAAATCAATTCGATGATTTTGAAGCTGACGAGCTAACATTTATTGGACCGGGCCTTCCTCACGTTTGGTACCATGAAAAAAAACTGGGTATAAACAGCCCAGTCCCCGAATCCTTATCTCTATTTTTCCATCCCGATGCTATCAGCTCACTGTGCTCGTCGTTATTCGACAATACAGCTCTCAAGACATTCTTAGCCAGATCTAAGCAAGGGATGTTATTGTATGGCAATACAAAAAGTAAACTAAAAAAGTTGCTCCGAAAAATGCTTGTGGCATCCGACATTCAAAAAACAGCCTGTTTATTTGAGTCCTTAGCAATTCTTCTTGATACAGATGAGTATACTTTGCTACACAGTGAACCCTATCTTATTAGTCCTTTAAAGAATTATGGTGAGGCCATTGATAATGTTTACGATTACGTTTTTAAAAACTTCGAAAAGAACATTTCGTTAGAAGAAGCGGCTAGGTTAGCTAACTTGACAAAACCCGCATTCTGCCGGTTTTTTAAAGCACGTACAAAAAAAACCTTTTCGCAGTTCGTAAATGAAGTCCGTATACAAGAAGCCTGCAGACTGTTGGGCCAAGACGAAAACCAGATCACCCATATTGCTTATGCCTGTGGATTCAATTCTTTACCCAACTTTAATAAATTTTTTAAATCCATCAAAGGCACTACGCCATCCGACTATAAAAGTAGATTATTCATATAACAAAGGGATTTCGCTAGATTCAGATCATGAGCTTTTTCTACTCGCATGCGAGATTCTTAAACCAGAAGATCTTCCCACTATCAGGATAAGTCTCCAGTTCCGCTTTCCTTAAGCCCTCTTAAGCGGTACTGGTAAACAGAGCCATCCTTGTAGGCCCACCAAAACAACAAGAAGTCACATAGGGGACATTTACAAAAACAGGATTAATATACAGTCAAGGCACATCTCCGAAAAGAAGAACCCCTCAAATGAACTAACAATAAAGTTGTCATTTATAGCTAGAGAGATCCTGCTTATTTCGATAGTTTTTAGTATTTTGTATCCTAAATTTGGTTAAACCTATCTAACACTATGAAGAACCCTTTAGGCATCAAGGATATCGCCCGGATGCTCCAAATTTCGGTATCAACGGTTTCACGGGCTTTTCGGGATACACATGATGTCAACCCTGAAACCCGAAAAAAGGTACTGGCACTTGCCAAGAAACTGAATTTTAAACCCAACAAAAATGCGTCGGCGCTTGCTTCCGGTTCAACAAAAAATATTGGCGTGATTATCCCCTTTATCACCAATTACTATTTTTCCATGGTGATTTCAGGTATCCAGGAGGAAGCCTATGAACGTGACTATAATGTCATACTGTATGTGACGAACGATAATGTAGCGCGTGAGCAAACGCTCCTGGAAAATCTTTCGACAAGCAGTTTAGATGGGCTTCTGATTTCGATCTCTTCCGACTCATCGACCAATGCGCATTTCGAGCAGCTCATGGCCAAAGGAATGCCCATCGTGTTCTTCGACCGGGTACCCCGCGATATCCACGCTTCAAAAGTTGTTCAGGATGATTTCGCCGGTGCCATGCAGGCCACCGAATACCTGATCCAGCAGGGCTACCGTCGTATTGCCCACATTGCCGGTCCCGAAAGTTTGCAGTTTACCCAGCAGCGCCTAAGCGGCTACCTTCGGGCATTGGAGCAACATGATATGCCCGTAGATAAACAGCTCATTGTATTCTCCGGCTTCTCACAGGCACAGGGTGCTGCAGATACGCAGCAACTGCTTGCTCTTCCTGATCCTCCGGACGCCATCTTCGCTGCCAATGACCGCAAAGCTGTAGGTGCTATCCTGACCATCAAACAGCGGGGACTTTGGGTGGGCCGGGACATTGGTGTCATCGGATTCACAAACGATCCCATCGCCGTTGTAGTCGAGCCAAATTTAAGCACCATCGAAGAACCTGCCATGGAGATCGGCCGAAGAAGCTGTGCGCTGCTGATCCGTCATATCAAAAATCGGGATTTTGAAGTTCAGGACATCATACTGCCCGGAAAGTTGATCCAAAGGGATTCGACTAGACGGACGAGTGGCTAGTCTTTATTTGCTATACCGCAGTTCACCTCCGATCAGGCTGTGCTGGATATTGATATGATCATCAAAAAGCACGATATCCGCATCCATGCCTACTGCTATCGATCCGATCTGATGATCTAGTCCAAGCAGGCGCGCCGGATTGACCGTCATCATTTTTACTGCCTCTGACAGGCTCACGCCCCCCTGATTAATCATCGTCCGGAGCAGGCGGTCTGCCGTAGCCACACTGCCCGCAAAGGAAGAGCGGTCAAGCAATTTAGCTACCCCTTCCTCCACAATCACTTCGGTCCCTCTACGCAGGCTTCCGAGCACACTTTTCCCTTCGGGCATGCCTGCGGCACGCATTGCGTCGGTAATCAGGATCATTTTGTCCGTGCCCTTCACTTTATGGATCAGCCGCAGGAAAGGTTCAGGCAAATGGACCCCATCGGCAATAATCTCTACGTCGATCTGGTCGAGAAGAAAACAACTTTCAATGGCTCCGGCATAACGGTGGGCATTGCGGCGCGTCATACCGGACATCCCCGAATAAAAGTGCGTGGCCAGACGATAGCCCACCTCCACTGCAGGCAGGATCTCTTCATATACCGCATCGGTATGTGCCAGGGCCAGCAGAATGCCATACTTGCGTACGGCACGTCCAAAGTCCAGCGCGCCGGGCAATTCCGGTGCGGCACTCCAACGGCTGATAATCGGGTGATAACGCTCGAGGATGGGCAAATATTCCTTCGGATCAGGATTGCGGATGTATTTTGGATCCTGTGCCCCACGTTGGTTCATCGCAAAATACGGACCCTCTAAATGCAGGCCCAGAAAACGGCTACCAAAAGTGTTTCGCTCGCGTGCCAGCTCATAAACCGAAAAAAGCTCCAGCAGTTCTTCGGGTTCACTGGTCAAGGTTGTGGGCAGCATGGCGGTGGTACCATGGCGCAGATGTGTTTCGGCAACCGTCAGAAATGCCGGCACGGTATTGTCCATAAAATCTGCACCGCCACCGCCATGTACATGAATATCGATAAATCCCGGTGCCAGATAAAAGCCTTGCGCATCCATCCATTCAGCAGTCGACCAGGCAGCATCGACTGCTTCTCTGGCTACATAGCCCGCCTTAATGGCTACTATTTTCCCATCGGCAATCCATAGTGTTCCGCCCGCAATCACGTGGTCAGGCATGATAATATTGGCATTCGTAATGATCCGCATATTAAGTTGTTATTTTCTTTTGTCCGGTCCATCGCTGGATCCGGTGTCCTTTAAAGGCATAAAATACCAGATATAAAAAACAGGGTGTCAGTATCCAATAGGCCGATTTAGGATCAATGGCATCCGCCAGTACCCCATAGAGCAGCGGTAGTAGCGCATTCCCGCAGAGCCCCATGATCAATAGGGCTGACCCCTGCTTGGCCAGTGGGCCAAGCCCCTCCAGTGCCAACGGCCAGATACCTGCCCAGATCAGTGCATTCGGAAACCCGATAAGCACAATAAACCAGATGGAGATATCCAGGTCCATTTGAAAGAGCACCACATGCCCCTGTGCCGTCACCACCAAGATAGACAAAATCAGTCCAAAAACCGTACAGAAACGCAGCATTGTCCGCTGACTAAAAACCTTGGGGATCAGTACAATTCCGGACAGATAGCCCAGTATTGTTGCTGTCAATGTGTAAGAGGGCAGCGCTTTGGCTTCCAGCAGCGATAGCCCCATCACACCAGCATAGTTTATGATCGTATCAATTGCAATGACCTGGGTGCCGACATGCAGAAATATGGCCACAGCCCCCAAGATCAGGTGCGGATATTGTAAAACACTTTTGTTGCCACCCTTGTTATTTTCCGCTGTCCCCTGCTGTTGGTCGAGTTCAGGAAGGATAGAGAATTTGACCAGTACTCCGATCAGAAACAAGATGATACCAACCACGGTGTAAGGGCCGACAACACGTAATATCAATTCATCCAGAGCCAGGGTACGTGCAGCATCCGCCATATGGGGCAACTGCTTAAAGAGCTCATTGTCCTGGGGCCGCAGAATGACATAGGAAAAGAGTAAGGGGGCCAGTATTCCGGCGCCCTTATTGCAGATACCCATGATACTGATGCGTTGCGCCGCCCGCTCCTTTTCGCCGATCAGCGTAATATAAAGATTGGCCACTGTCTGTAGCAGCGCCAGACCACTTCCCAAGGTGAATAGCCCCAGCAAAAAGATCGGATAGGCCCGGTTATAAGCCGCGGGAACAAATAAAAACGCCCCCAGGGCCATAATCCAGAAGCCCACCATAATTCCGTTCTTGTAGCCTATTTTTTTTAGCAGATAAGAGGATGGCATCGACATCAGCAGATAGGAAATATAAAATGCAAAAGCAACGAGGTATGACTGGAAATTACTCAGTTCACAGGCGATTTTAAAATACGGAATAAGGATGGCATTGATCCAGGATACAAATCCAAAGATAAAAAACATCGTTCCTATGATGCCTATGGATACCCAAGTGGTTTTCCGATCGGGTGCTGGTGCTGTCATATGATTCCAATTAGTCTAAAAGTGATGCTGATTCTGCGTCCAGATAGCAGGTGCAGTCGCTGTGCTGCTGCAATATGCTGGCTGGATTCAGGTTGGAAATCGGTTTTGTCAGACAGTTTTTTACCGCCTGTGCCTTGCGCCCGTCCGGTACAGCACAGATAATTTTCCGGGCCGATAGAATCTGCTGGATAGACATACTGATGGCTTGCAAGGGCACTTCCGTCAGTGAACCAAACCAGCCTTCCCCCAACTGCTGACGTCGACACTGTTCATCCAGGTTGACCAATAGATAGGCCTCTTTGACGTCAAAATCGGCGGGTGGATCATTGAAAGCCAGATGACCGTTCTCCCCGATTCCCACAAAGGCAACATCGATCGGATGCGCTTTGATCTTGTTATGCAGACGTATACATTCCGCGGCCGGATCCTCCTCTCCGTTGATCAGTACCACTTCTTTTAACGGTCCTACCTGATTCACGAAACGCTCGGTCAGGTATTTTCGGAAGCTGGCCTTATGACTGATGGGCATACCGATATATTCGTCCAGGTGAAACATGCGTACCTTGTTCCAGTCGATGGAATCACTGGACACTAAGGTTTCAAGAGTTTCAAACTGGCTCTGTCCAGTCGCCAGGATAATGTTGGCTTCGCCTTTTTCCGCAATGGCGGCTTGGATAGCTTCAATTCCTGCAGTTCCTGCATGTACTCCGAGTTCTTCCCGGGTTTTAAATGTTCTAATGTTCACGTTTCTTGATTTTATAGCGTTGTTTTCGTTCAATTTAACTTATGATAGGGCAGCTTGGGTCTCTGCTGCTGCAAGGTCAATATCATGTACTTTATTATTTTTCCAGTTGCCACAGGTAAAATCGGGCACTTCAATGGG
Source organism: Sphingobacterium puteale (assembly GCF_003627955.1). Taxonomy (GTDB): domain Bacteria; phylum Bacteroidota; class Bacteroidia; order Sphingobacteriales; family Sphingobacteriaceae; genus Sphingobacterium; species Sphingobacterium puteale. The sequence goes on from NZ_RBWS01000016.1 coordinate 144,501, forward strand.
CTGGGACCCATTGGCGACGGACCATTCACTCAAGGGTCCGATGACACTCCAGCTGGCCGCATCATAGACATCCATGTCCATCGGTAGGCCATTGCGCAGGCAATCGATCAGGCGCCAGTCCATCATAAAATCCATGCCGCCATGGCCCCCGATCTGTTTGGCCAGTTCCCCGATCCTTTTGACTATCCCTGGGGTATATTGCTGTTCCAGCTTGACCATCTCTTCGCTTGACAGAAAGTCGGCATGGCCGATGGCGATCTTGCCCGGCAGTGGATATTTCTGCGCAAAAGCTTTGGTGCCACTGATCAGATGGAGACGCGAATAAGGTCTAGGCGAACTCACATCGTGCTGCAGCATGATTGTACTGCCACTATGGGTCAGTATATTGGATATATTCATATTTCCGCGAAGCGGTTTTTCCGCATAGACTTCAAACTGTTTATCTTTCGCTGCCATTTCCTTCGCTTTTTGCTGGAGCATAAAATCTTTGGAAGACATGGAGCTCATATATTCCATCTTATTTCCACGGTTTACTTTCAGCACCTGACAGACTGGTCCCAGACCATGTGTAGGGTATAGATTGCCGTTGCGTGCTGCATTCTCCTTAAGCCGCCAGAAATCAAAGCGCTTTTCAGCATCGAAAAAGCTCTCTAGGATATCGTGGATATAAGCGCCCTCACAATGAACGATATCGCCAAAAAATCCATGCCGGGCGAGGTTTAAGGTCAGGAGTTCAAAGTAATCATAGCAGCAGTTTTCGAGCATGACGCAATGCTTTTTGGTTTTCTCCGAAGTCTGTACCAGTCGCCAGCAATCTTCTACGCTCGTCGCTGCAGGGATTTCCAGGGCAACATGTTTCCCCTGTTCCATCGCATAGATGGCCATCTCAGCGTGCAGTTGCCAGTGCGTGGCAATATAGACTAGATCATAATCCGCCTGTTCACACATTTTTTTCCAGTGTGCTGCATTTTCAGTATAAAGCTGCGCAGGGTGGCCGCCAGTTTTGATCCGGCCTTTGGCTTCAGCAGCTTTCTCAGGCCGTACATCACAGATGCCGTTGATAGCTACACCCTCGATCTGGCTCAAACGCTCTACCGCAGCTGATCCCCTATTACCAACACCGATAAAGCCGACCCGTACCGTGGGAATTTTTGGAGCTGCATAGCCCGACATATTAAAGGTAGAACTGTATTTTTTTGTGGCTTCCAGTCTGATATGATCCAGTTTGGCCGTTGTCGGAGCCTTATTTTCCTGCGTACAGCCAGTCATCAATCCAATGCCGGCCAATCCTGACAGTTTTAAAAATGATCTTCGATTTGTTCCCATAGTATTTAGTTGATAAGGAGTACTCCTTCGTTACTCAATTGCTTTTTATAACCCTGTACTTTGTCCTGTAACTGCTGTTTTTCGGACTGTTCACACAATTTACCGTTCAGATGATAGAGTCCCTCGATACTGGTCTGTTGTTTGTTGAGGGCCAGTAGCATCGGGATATCACCCCAGCGGAGTATACCCTGCATATGAATCGCCATATTGTAGCTGTCCAGTACACCGCTCTCGTCCGGCAGATAACTGACAGGCATCTGCCGCAGCAACAAGGGCTGTCCGGTGTCAGCCAGCACATTGCTGATCAATGCAGCGATGGCGGTCTCACGATCAGCAACAAGCAGCCGTTTGTAGCTACTATATTCCTGTTGCAGATAGTTGTTGATAAGCCCGATTTCAGCTGCCCAGATTCCCATCATGTTGCTGCCCGTCCAGAGCAGGGAGCGCGATAACGTATGAAAGCGTGGCAGGGCGCCATCAATTTGATCAGCGTTCATGGAGGTGCGCTCGCCAAGCCCGTATAGATCTACCAGCACAACACCCTCGCCTTTACTCCGTAGAGCGTCAATTTCCGACAATGGCGTCTCTTGTTTACCTTTTGAAGGAAAGTAGACATGCATAGCATTCGTCGCTGCCTGGGGCGGGCTGATCAACAACGGAATCAATTGCCCAGCGGAATGCTCCAGAATAACCCGATTCCAGCCCTGCTGCGGCTCCAGCGACTGCACGTGGAATAAGTGGTCAGCAGTGTCGATCAGGGCCATTTTTTGCAGTTGTTTTTTATATGCATCTTCGTCCAGCGGCGAGGTGGCTATCTGCGATTCTACACGGCTGAATTCTCGACTGACAAATGCTGGGATACTGAGGATCCCAGCTCTCTTACTCCCTTGTTTCAATACAGCCAGCGCATTGGTATCCAAAGGCTGGAAGTCGGAAACCCGGTGATTATCTCCCCTGCGCTGCATAGCAAACACCCCGTCAAACCAGCTGATCATACTTCTGTTCATTTCTTCGGTAAAGCTATGCGGCTCATCAAAGAGTTCATAGTCGAGCCGTTCCGCTACCCCCTGCTGCTCATAAGCGCGCTTCGCAATGCGAAAAGATTTGAGCATCTGCTGCGCATTAAAGGCCGCATTACCATCGCGGAGTGCCGTAATAATTTTGATTGCTTTGGGAGCCATTGCCTGCAAAAGTTGCCCTTCTTCAAAATGTAGCAATCCATTTGGATGGAGTTCACAGACACAGTTGCTGTTCATGATATAGGCGCGGAAGGTACCGACGCTAACGACGGGGACAGCTGCTTTGACCCGAGGATCCATGGCAGCCAGCCACATGGTCTGATTGCCGCCACCACTTGCTCCGGTAGCTCCTATCCTTTCGGGATCCACCTCAGGCAGATCGCAGAGTAGGTCGATCGCACGGCTATTCTCGAGCAGTTGCATCCCCATCAGGGGCGTGCCCAGATCAAGCAGCGCCGAACCCAGGTTGGCCCCATGATATTCATGCTGATGCCCGCGGCCGCGCTCGCCCGAGCCCATGGCATCAATGCATAGGCATACATAGCCATTGGATGCCAGCATATGCGCTGTTCGCTGGACAATTTCACTGCGCCGTCCCGGAGGCCAATGCCCATGGCTGTTCAGTATCGCCGGAAAGGGTCCCTTTCCCTTGGGCACATATAAGCTTGCCGGCACATATACCCCGGGCAGGCTCTGGAACACCAGGGTATGGATGCTGTAGCTACCCTTTTCAATCGAAGAAATAAGCTGCATATCCAGTGGCGGTACGGCGTATCCGTCCAGCTTCAGGTTGTTTCTCACCGTCCGGATAATTTCCTGCGGATCTGCCGTAGTGTGATGATCCAGTCCTGCCATTAGCTGTTCCACCCGGTCGTCCAACCCGACCCTTAACGGGTCTATTTCTGCCGGCATCGCCAGCACACGAGGTAATGCCGGCTGTTGTTGTGCTTGTATGTTCGAATTTAATCCCATAAATATGCCTAAAGATATCAGCCCTATTTTGAAGTCTATCATTTTAATTTACCCAAATTAATCCACATCCCACCAGAGTTTTGTTGCAGCATTGTCGGTGCCGCCAAGCAGAGCGCGTCCCTTGTTAAGTTCAGTCAGATTGTCCGTCGCTTCAGTCAATGGATAAGGTAATCGCTTGATAAACGTCCCTACAGGCAGATCCGCGTTATCCGATTGGATCAGCGGATACATTTTAGGGAATCCGGTACGCCGGTATTCAGCCCAGGCTTCCATGCCATTGGGGTATATGGCCAGCCACTTCTGTATACCGATCTGCTCCCGCTGTTCAGCCGGACTTGCCGCCCATCTGACAGGAATACTGGCGACTGCAGCTGAATTGTGGTAGTCACCCGGAGCTGCTGGTACACGATCCGATAGCACGTAGCTGTTGATCTGAGCCGATTCTGTTACCCCCCATTGCTCCATACTGGTTTTTATACCCTCTTCGTACAGCTGCCGGGCCTCGCCCCCCATGTTCCAACCATTTAACGCTCCTTCTGCACGAAGGAAAAAAGATTCAGCGGCACACATCACATGAAAGTTCTGCGTGAAATTGCCTTCAATGGCTGCACCATTGTAGCGTACCCAGTATGTACCCACATTCGAATTGGACCCCGACTGGTTGCGTACATTGCCGAGGTCGGTTGCCGTGGCACCATTACGGACGCTATTAAATGCTTTTCCGGTATAACTGGGCTGAAAATAAATACCTAGCCTCGGATCGGCATAGCCTTTTAAATAAGAGGCTATGGTGGAGCTCATGGAAAACTCATTCCATACGGCGACCTGGGCCAGTCCGTTGGTATCATTGCCCGATAAAGATTTGAGCATGCTGGCATTGTGGGTATTGTTTGACATTAATCCTGCTGCAACAGCGGCCTCCGCTTCGGTTTTTGCTTTACCCGCATCGACCTTAGCAATGCGCAGGGCCAGTCGCAGACGGAGTGAGTTGGCAAAACGGGTCCAACGATCGGTATCCCCGTCAAAAATCAGGTCGTAGCCCTGAAAAATCTTCGTCCCCGCAGGCAGCGCCTTTAAATTGGCCACTGCAACCGTCAGTCTTTCAAAGAAATCCGCATAGATCTTATCCATGGGATCGTAGGGAATGACATCATTGGCTTCGGCAGCCCCGAAATACGGGATCGGTCCAAAATGGTCTGTCAGGCGATGGAAGGCATAGACCCACATAATATTGGCCAATGCAGCCTCCCCAGATTTGGGATCGGTATTTTCAAGAATACTTTTGAGCTGAGGTGCCGTATCCACATAGACAACGGTCCAGAACCGGCGCTGCCAGTCCGGCGTCAGCAGATAGCGGTCCGTGCTGAAGGAATTCGTGGTAAGTGCAAAATACTGGGCATATAAATCTGCGCCCAGGTTTTGTACTGTCTGGTAAAAAGATCTGTTCATTGCAGCCGAAGACTGGGCCTTGGCAAACATAAAAGGCAATTCACGCTGTGTGATCACCGTGATATTATTGGGATCAGTATTGACATCCTGAAAGTCTTTGGTACAGGACAGCAAGCTTAATGCTAATAGCGAGGTATATATCGTGCTCTTTTTCATTTTCTCACGGATTTAAAAAGTTAACTTCACATTCAGCCCAAAGGAGCGCACTGTAGGCGGCAGGCCCACTTCGACTCCCTGAAAATTACCGGCGCCAAGCGCTGCTTCCGGATCGATAGGATTATCCGTTTTGCCTATGCCCGGAATATCCAGCTTAGATTTTCCGCGGTAAAAGAAAAATAGGTTGCGGCCCGTCAACATCAGCTGCGCACTTTTGATCGCTGCTGTGTTCTTGAGGTTAAACTTATAACTGACAGACAGTTCACGCAAGCGTACATTGGTCATGTCATAGGTAAAGAATTCACCCCAGGCATCACGGCCATTTTGCGATACGCGGGTCCAGAGCTGCTGTGCCGTGATGGCCTTGGTATTGGCGGCACCAGAGGCATCCACGGCATCCAGCACCAGCCCCCCATCGCGGTAATCAGCGGTATAATCCGCCACACCAAAAGCCGCCAGGTAAGCCGAGGTTCCCGATACGATCTCACCACCGATACGGGTATCAATCAGAGCATTGACCGTGAAATTTTTGTACCGCACTGAATTGGACCAGCCCAATAAAGCCTTTGGATTAAAATTACCCAGTTTTTGATTGGCCTCAACCACGGGCAGGCCACTATTGTCCACCACATATTTGCCAGTCTGCCCGTCCACTTTCCATTTATAGCCATACAGATCACCGTATCGCTCCCCTTCATTAACCACCACCGAAGCATATTTGGTATTTTCTGTGATCGTCGCACGTTTTGTTTTTTCGTGCAATTCTATCACCTTGTTGGTGTTGGCGGCAAAGTTGACAGTGGTCTGCCATTCCAGATTTTCTTTTTTCAGGGGCGATGCGGTCAGCTGGACCTCGATTCCCCTGTTTTCGATATTTCCGGCATTGATGTACTGCCGGCTATAACCACTCGCCATGGGCAGACCAAGAGTCAGCAGCTGGTTGATCGTATTACTTTTGTACAAGGTCAGGTCAAACCCCAGTCTGTTGGCAAAGAATTTCATATCCAGCCCTGTTTCATAGGATTTTGTCAGCTCCGGCTTCAGTTCGGGGATCATTTTTATCGGTGAGCGTGAGATAAAGCCCTTTCCTGCACCAAGGCCAAAAGAATACAGCTGCTGGAGCAGATAAGGATCCGGGTCATTGCCCACCTGCGTATAGGAGGCACGCAGCTTGCCATAGCTGACCCAAGCCGGTAATTTGAGCCATTCGTTAAAAATCGCAGATACACCGATTGAAGGATAAAAGTAACTGTGCGGTGACTTCAAGGTCGAGGTCCAGTCGTTTCTTGCTGTCATATCCAGAAAAATATTGTCAAAAAAAGCTAGCTGCGCACTTCCATAAATCGAATTGAGGCGGCGCTGATAGCCATTGATCAGCAAAAATTCAGGCGTTGTGGCCATCTTTAGGCTAAATTCATTGGGAATGGATAACCCATTGGCCATATTCTGAAAGCTGGAATACCGCCGGTCTAACGAACTTGCGCCAACGTTGTAAGTGATTTTAACGGCTTCACTGATCGAATTCTTTCCATTAAATAAGAGATCAAAGTTGCGTTCCTGGTAGCGTGCATGCGTTTCAAAATATTTACCGCCGGGACGGACATCCCCTATGGACACTGTACCCGCATAGAAAGAACCGTCTGTCTTATCGATGTATTTATCATAACTGAACCGCCCCATGACATTTAACCAGTCCGTCAATTGGTAGGTTGCCGAGCCCATGGCGGTGATGCGGTCCCGAACTTCATTGACCGAGGTACGGTTGGTACTCCAGTAAGGGTTGTCGTAGACGGCAGAACCAGACCAATATTTCCGTTGTGGCTCGCCGGTGACGGGATCGATGGTTTCATAATCCTGTAGTTCAGCCTTATCCATATCCCTTGGCATCACATAGACTTCCACGGGGATTCCCATATCACCCAGTCGGGGTCGGTTGTCGATCTGCTGGTTGACATAGTTGAGCTTAACATCGGTTTTCAGCTTAGGGATCAGCTCCGTATTGACACGCAGGTTGAGGCTGTTCCGTTTGAGATCGTTGCCCGGAATGATGCCGCCGATCTTATTATTGGTGTAGGAAACGTAGCCCTGGACCTTTTCGGTACCACCATAGGTACTGACACTGTTGTTAAAGGTAGCTGCATTTTCAAAAAAATCACGGACATTATTTTTGTAAGTCCTGCCCTGGGGACCCCAGCTTTCACCAACATTGGTTCCCGTGACACCCCCATTTCCACGGCCATAGCTATTCTGGAATCTACTCAGCAGGTTGACCTGGTCCAGGGATGCGCTGCCGTTGTAGTCAATTTGGTACCGCCCCGCTCTGCCCTGTTTTGTGGTAATAAGAATGGCACCGTTTGCGGCCCTGCTTCCATAAAGCGCTGCTGCCGAAGGGCCTTTGAGCACATTAATAGATTCAATATCATCGGGATTGATATTCGCTGCCCCGTCACTTGTACCATAATTGTAGGTGGTGCCGCTGGCCTGCTGCGCACTGGAATTATCGTAGGGCACACCATCCACCACAATAAGCGCATTGTTGTTGCCCGTAATAGATTTGTTGCCGCGGAGAACCACCCTGGCAGATGCCCCAGGCCCTGTTGCTGCGGTGGTGACCACAGCACCGGCGACTTTCCCCGTCAGGCTGCTCAGCACATTACCACTATTGTCACGGGCATTGTTGACCGTGGCACCATCCAATTGTTGTGTCGCATAAGTCAGTCCCCGGACCTGCCGCTTGATGCCCAGTGCAGTGACGACGACCTCTTCCATCTGCTGGCTTTCCGTTTCGAGCGTGACCTGGAGGTCTCCCGTGGCGGGAACAGCGATTTCAATGGTCTTAAAACCGAGCAGCGAAATCTTGAGTTTATCCCCTGCGTTGGCGCTAATACTAAAATTCCCCTGTTTGTCGGTCTTTGTAGCCAGTTTGTTCATCAGGTTGCTAACCGTGGCACCTACCAGGGCAGTTTGGTCCGTAGTGCTGCTGACCTTTCCTTTGATGGTTGTCGTCTGCGCGGCGGCAATGCCTGTCCAGAGGAAGAGACAGCCCAGCGTCGTGCCAATGGCAACTCTGCGATTACTGTGGATATGAACTATCATAATTTATCCATTTTTAGGTAAGATTTTGAGTTTATTTAATTGCGTTATAGTCCAAAGAAAGACCTTAACGAACAGAAATCCAACAGATTTACCGGATAAAGTAGCGGTAACGTTATCGTAAATGGAAGGTATATGTACACATATACCCATAAAAAAAAGAAAAAAAATGAATGAGTTTATGTTAATGCAATGTCGTGTAATATCATATTGAGGTAATAATAATCCGTAAAAAAGTGAGGTCAGGGTTTAAAACTTACTTTTGAGTTCAAAAAGTCAATAACAGCATTCACATGAAAAAAAATTGCACATACATCGCATTATTCTTCGTCCTCTTTCTTATCCAAGGCTGTGACATGTTTGATGTCCATCCCTATTCTGGAAAAATCGATGGGAGGCAGCATATTAACACTGAAAATATCGCAAAAATAGAACATGATTATGCAGATCGAGATACCATAAGATACGCTTTTATCAGCGACTCGCAGCGATGGCATGACGAACTTGACGATTTTGTAAAAATAGTCAACCTTCGAAATGATATAGACTTTATCATTCATGGCGGTGACCTCAGTGACTTTGGGCTTACCAAAGAATTTCTATGGCAGCGCGATATTCTGGATAAACTGAAACAGCCTTACGTCGCGTTGCTTGGCAACCACGACTGTCTGGCGAATGGGGAAGAGATTTTTCAACAGGTATTTGGCAGCCCTAATTATAGCTTTATAGCCGGAAAAACAAAATTTCTATGCTTAAATACAAACGCCTTGGAATCGGATTATTCCACACCGGTGCCTGATTTTTCATTTATTGAGCATGAGCGCCAGACGGATAAAGAGCGTTTTGAGCAGAGTGTAGTGATCATGCATGCCAGGCCTATGTCCGATCAGTTCAACAACAATGTGGCTTCTGTCTTTCAATACAGCATTAAACAGTACCCTAACCTGCTTTACTGCAATAATGGTCATGACCATATTTACCAGAAAGATGATATTTTCAAGGACGGCATCATTTATTATGGCACTCCCAACATCGGCAAACGCCAATTTCTAATTTTTACAATCACCAAGGATCACTATGCTCATGAACTTGTTTCCTATTAAAGCACGCACATCACTCCTCGCGTTTGTTTCCCTTTTCTTTTCCACGATCACGACAGCCCAGACACTCGCCGGGGAGTATGACATAATTTCGGGCTCCGACAGCAGAACACCTACGGGACGCAACAAAACCAAAGAACTCAAAAAAGCGGCCTTCAGCCTTGTACCCTCCAGTTACTTGGTTCAGTATGCTGGATCCATCGGTTTATTTTCGGCAGGTGCGGGCTGGGATTATGGTCGGCAGAAACAGTGGTCGACGGACTTTTTAATGGGTTATGTCCCAAAATATGATACCGACCGTGCCAAGCTCACCTTAACCCTGCGTCAGACCTATACGCCTTTTAAAGTACAGCTGCATGAGCAGATCAGCTACCATCCGCTGCGCACCGGGGTTTACCTCAACACAACGCTGGGCAAACAGTTCTGGTACAAGGAGCCCGACAAATATCCGAACAGTTATTATAGGTTCTCTACCAGGCTACGCATCAATATTTTTGTTGGTCAAGACTTCAGCTATAAATTAAAATCCAATTCCTCCTATTTTGAAGGAATAAAATTTTATTATGACCTACATACCAGTGATCTGTATCTGGTCAGTGGTATTCAGAATAAATACCTAAAATTTGATGACTATATTGGGCTTGCCCTGGGTGTCAAATTGCAGATCAGACGGAAATAGGGGCGTCAAACTAAAATAGAAAGTCAAAAAAGCGCAAAAGCAGTGTCGACAGACCGACAGCTCAGTCCAGTGTACTGAGGGTCTGCATCAGACTCCGCATATCCTGTTGTACGGACCGTATGGTTGCCTGCAGTTCATTGTGCATATTGGCCAGATCATGCAGTTCCGCCGCCGTAAAGACGCCGCCCTCCCTAAAATAAAGTTTTTCCAGAGGACTGCCCTGCTGATCGTCGAGGCCATATTTTAACCAGCGTTGCCGGGTGGTCTCTACCAGCGACAGATTTTCGGAGTTACTAAACCCTTTTTCCGATAATATCCCCCATATCGAAGCTGGATAGAATTGCGCATGGTTGTTCTGAAACCAGATGCTTTGGAGCAGATTGCGCGTCAGATGCATACTCACCTTTTTTCCTTTGGGATTTAAGGTCATAAATCCCAAAACCGCTGTGCCTACCCCACCGGCGATACTCAAGCCATTATTGAGCTTATCATTTTTGACAATCGTTGCGGTAACCGCCGTGACAGCCCCCAAAAGAATAGAGGCCACTGTCAGTCGGGTCTGTGTATTCGAATTCAATTCGTCCATGTAGCCTGCGAGCTTATCAATGCGCTCTCCATTGCAGTCCAGTTCCGCCGCAATGGCATTCAATTCGGTCTCAAAAAGCATGTATCTGTCGTTCACCTTTTGTTTTGCCGCCAGCTTCACCGTGGGATTACCGGAATTGTCCAGATAACCGATGATATGTGGCCAAAGGTTGAGGTATTTAACCAATAAAAAATCATGGTAAGAAAAAACAGCTCTGAGCCTGGTACTGTCAGCAGCTGAAATTGTTTGTACGGGAATTGATCCGTAGGCTACGTTCGGTGCACAGTAGTTCTTTGTCAGTGTCTGCACCTGAACATTGTTGATCAACGTTGAACAGCCGGTCAAAAGCAGAAAAGGCAATACAAGAAAAGGTCTTATTCTTAAAAGAAATATTTTCATCATTCTGGCCATACCCTGCATTTACAACAATATGTGCACTAAAATGTTTTGGACGGTCCAATTTCTTTCGCGTTATGCACCTATACGCTTACGGGGAAACATCAATTTTACGGAAACACCCTCACCACTGCTGTTCGCAAATTGCAGACTTCCGTTAATTCGCTTCAGGAGATCTCTACAGAGGGAAATACCCAATCCAGCACCGTTCTTATTTTCAGCTTTTTTACGTTCCCAGCTATTGACAAAATTTAGATGATAAAGAACTTCCGGAGACAATTCATCACCATCATTTATAATGGTCAGTTCCCAGTGATCGACCGTATTATCCCTCAGTAGGATCTGTATCTTCCCGCCTGTCCGCCCATATTTAGTTGCGTTGCTGATGACATTTCTAACCACGAAACAAAATATTTCTTTATGTATATCGACCGAAAAGTTTCGGTCCACAGTATTTAAAACCAGCATCTTGGATTTTTGAAGTTCTAGGCGATACATTTCCAATAGGTCATTTATTTGATCAAGTATATTACAGGTTTCGGTATTCTCAAGTTTGTCCCGCAACTGGGCATCTGTCCAGCGCAACACCTCTTCGAGCATCTTCCGGGATCGGGCAACCTGCCCCTTCAAATTTGTAAAAATCAGGCTGAGATCTTCCTTCTCGATTAAAGAAATATCGTTGATCGTCAATAGCACCTCGACCGACGCAAATGGCGCGCGTAGATCGTGTGATGCTATTGACAGGACCTTTGTTTTAAAATTCTCCGCTATTTTAAGTTCCTGATTATAATGCCGGATACGTTGGGCCTGTTCATGCAGAGCAGTGTTGGCCGCGGCTAGCTTGAACTGCTCGGATTTCAGCAGACGGTTTTTTCGAATCAAAAAGTAAATCAGTACACCGATAAGTGTTTTGCTGATAACAATTCCGACAATAAGCAGTGTAATAATAGTTTGATTATCCACAATAAAGAGTAATAAGAAAATAATAGTATGGTTTACCAGCCACCAAAACTACCGAATAAAATTATAATTAAAAAATTAGCACCAGAATAATTAAACATATACTCAGGAATAGAATCTTAGACCGTAGGTCTTTAATCAACTGTTTTTTTATTTGTAATAAGTCTAAATAGAACGTATATTTGTTCGCTTTGAAAAACTCAGTACATAAAATAGCACTCAACAAAAGGCAATTTGAGGAGTTTTTCCAATTGTATTGGAAGAGAATGTATTCTTTCGCATTAAAAAGCATTGGCGATGAAGATGATGCCAAAGAGATTGTCCAAGATGTTTTTAAATCCCTATGGGAAAGAAGAGCTGATCTTCAGTTACAGGATGCAGAACGCTATCTTTTGCGCTCGGTGAAATTAAAATCACTGGAATTTTTAAGGAATAAGGGTATTAAGCAACGGCACCATGAATCGCTGTCAAGCAGTAAAACTGAATTGTACGAAGATACCAATCTCTATTACAAAGAACTTAAAAATCATCTGGATGATGCAGTTGAATCGTTGCCAAGACAATGTAAAAATGTATATAAACTGAGCCGTGACGAGGGATTGACCAATAAAGAAATCGCAACAAACTTACTAATTTCGGAAAGAGCGGTCGAATATCATATCAGCAAGGCATTATCAGTTATTAAGATCAGACTTAAAAAGTATTGCAATATCAATATTACTAGATTTCTATTGCTTACTTTTTTGTACTTTTGAATGTATCCGAATTATCAAAACAAATGGAAATCAACCAAAATATACTAAAAAAATATGCTTCAGGTCAATGTTCTGAGGCTGATAGGCATTTAGTTGAGAAATGGTTGAACAATGATTCCTGGGACAGTATCGCCGAAAGCACTCAAGTAAATGAAGAAGTTGGATCGTCCATGTGGAATAAGATCACGGCGGATGCTACACAAAACGGCAAAATAAAATGGCGCAAAATTGCAGCAGCAGCAGCAGCGGTTATTTTAGTGATCGGTTTTTCTATTTTCTATTTTTCCAATCCTGCTTTGGATAATCATACCTTTACCAATACATCTGCTGAAAATAGTAAGTTCTTCACCGAAGATTATTACGATGTGCAGTTAAGTAAAAATAGTATGGCCAATATTGATTTGGTCAATAAAAAACTGGCATTCTCCGGTGACTTTATCATAAAACCTAAACGGGATTTTGAACTTTTGGATAGTCATCACAACAAATTGGTATTTAAAGCCGGAAGAGAGTATTTTGTATCGAATTCTCCAGATTTTGGTAAAATTGTAGCATTTCAAAAAAGTGATCTGGCTTTTTTACCATACAATATGCAAATTAAAATCAGGGAACAATTTCAAAGCATTTAATTGACAAGTATGAAGCGATTACTAGTGTTGTTTTTCCTTGTAATTTTCATTTTTTCATGTACACAAATTTCAGAAAAAAATATAGACCCCAACTTTGTCTTTTGTCTGTATAATAAAGACGAAAACCCCACCAGCTTATTGTTTACCGAAAGTTTAGATGACGACGGACGCCCTATCTTTCAGATTCCACTGTCCAGTTCGCGTATTCAAGAGAGGGAATATATCTACAAAAATGGCTTCTTTTATCGACTATCGAGTCAGACGAGTGTCTTTACAAAATACCAATTACAGGGTTCATCCTTTGTCCTTGTAGACAGTATACAATTAAAAAACCGTGATTTTGAAACCATTACCTGGAAAGATGACGACAACCTAATTGCCGTCTGCCGAGAGGATGCCGAAAATAGAACACCGCAAGCTAGACTATATCAGATTAATGTTGCGGGGATGAAAATCGTGAAACAAGATACGATTGTTCTCCCCTTTGCCAATAAGGAATATAGCGCGCTGCACCTAGGGCTTGTGAATATTGAAAACGACGATCTTTGGCTGGCCTACTCCTTCTTTAAATCCACGGGGAAGTATGGGCATACAACATCTGACACAACCTATTACGCCACCATAAAATACGATAGTTTTAAACTTAAAAATATTCAGATAGAAACACGTTCAACTTATCCCGGCGGCTTCAATATCATACAATCCTATAGTTTTAAAGACGAAGAAGGTGATTATTATTTTATGACTAATCCTGGCATAGCACTGGGAAATAACCCCAAATTACCAACAGCTATCTTTAGAAAAAGAAAAGGTCAGCTGCTCGTTGACCAGGACTACATGATCAATATTTCCAGATCAATCGGAAATCACGCCTATGGGATCTGGTATGTTGGCAACGGAAAGGCAATTATCCGCAACGAACAAAAGAAGCTTTATACCGATTTCTCCAATTTTCATGCTGTCTATCAGTTTGAATACAGGTTGGTCGATCTACAATCCGGTTCTATAGAGAAAATCCAGATTCCCTTGGATAAAGGTACCCAGAAAGAAAACGTATGGGCGGATGGAAAGTACGTGTATTTTGCCATAGATGGCTCAAATGACCAGCACCGTGTCTGGAAATATGATTTACAAACGAAAGAAATTTCGAAAGGACTTAAGCTTCCCAATAACACCAATTTTATCGTACGGATGGATTATTTAAAATAAGAGCTCTATCCCTACAAAAAAAACAACCTCACAATCAACCATTTGTATATTTTTTTAAAAAAATACCCCCTATCAACATTCGGTAAAGGATAAGTATAAGCAACCCTCTTATATATACTTAATCTAAATAAAATGTTGAAGTCAACATCTACTTTTATTCTATTATTAATTTTTACCTTGTTTACACAGGCACAGAGCCCAAAAAAGCATGCCCTCTCAGGCTTTGTCAAAGATAACTTTGGGAAACCCATTCCAGGAGCAACCATACGCTTAAAAGATCAGCATACAGGCACATCTTCCGATATAGACGGCTATTATAAATTACAATTAAACAGTTCAACGGACGCCATCTTACATGTCACTGCTGTTGGTTACCACAGCGAAGAAAGAGCCGTAAACGAAAAACTCATTCAGGATTTTCAGCTTATTGAAGATCGCAATTATATGGAGGAAGTGACCGTATCGGCATATGGGAAAACTGAAAATGAGAAGAAAGTAGCCGAGATCAAGCGATCAGGATTCAATGTTAGCGTCATTGACATGAACAAACATGCCAACGAAGCAGCCAATCTGACACAGATTTTGAAGCGCGCTACGGGAGTTACCATACGTGAAGATGGTGGACTCGGTTCTAACTTTGTGTTCCGAATCAATGGACTCGATGCAAAGATCTACATTGACGGTGTTCCTATGGAGAATTTTGGTTCCTCGATGTCTTTAAATAATATTCCTGTCAATTTGATTGATCGTGTTGAAGTATATAAGGGTGTGGTACCTGCTTTTTTGGGTTCCGACGCACTAGGCGGTGCTGTCAATATCATTACCAAACGTCGCGCGCGACCTTACCTGGACCTGAGTTATTCCTATGGCTCCTTCAATACACATCAAGCTGCGATCGTGGGCACCTTTACCAATCCAAAAAACAAATTATCATTTCGAATGAATGCATATTACAATCATTCAGACAATGATTATAATATGTATACCAACGAAAAGTACAATGTTCTTATCGAGAAAACGGTCGACAACAAGTATTTCGCCGTCCCCAAAGCTAAGCGATTTAACGATGCTTATACCTCTACTATGGGACAACTGGAGGTTGGTTTTCGCGATGTATCCTGGGCAGATCAATTTTATGCAGGCTTCACCTATTCCCAAAATCATAAGGAAAATCAGATCGGCGCTTCCCTCAGCAAGGTATTTGGTGGCGCATGGTCCGAAAGCAACTATCTGATGCCAACCTTAAACTATAAAAAAAGCAATTTTCTGGTCAATCGCTTATATGCGGATATTTTCACAAGTTATAGCTACGACACCCGATATGTGAGAGATACCGCCATGTATAATTACGACTGGACCGGTGCCTGGGTCTCAAATTACGAGGGCACAACACCAAATCCCCAAAAAGACATGAAGTATAATCTGTCGAACTATTTAGCGCGGGTGAATTTAAACTATGACTTTGACGAAGCCCGTAACCAAAGCATCAATTTCAACTACAACTTTAACAGCAATGATCAGAAAGAGTATGATCTGGTCGGCAATTATAACCGCTCAGGTTTACCATCCTATTTGGGAAGACATATTTTGGGGCTATCCTGGCAGAACCAATGGTTTGACAAGCGCTTATCAAATGTATTGGCGGTAAAATACTATCGCATGGATGCTTCGAAAGATATTGATGAGCGCAAATTCGATGGAAACAACAATTTGATCAGCGGTGAAATAATTCATCAAAAAAAACAAGGTAATTACTATAGCATGAGCCTTGCCTCCCGGTATAGAATAACCAAGGATGGCGGATGGAAACTATCCTACGAAAGGGCATACAACTTACCTTCCATGACTGCGCTTTTTGGCGATGGTGTCAATACAATAGGGAACTGGGCTGTAAAACCCGAGCGTAGTGACAACATCAACACCGGATTTTATTACAATACCTACATCAACCAAAATCATTTTCTGAACGTAGATGTGACAGGCTTCTATCGCCTGGCAGCAAACTATATAAACAGCCGGGCGGTCATTCAGAATGGAATTTCCTATTTTCAAAGCTACAACGAAGAGGGGGTGAAGCTCTATGGTTTCGAGGCCGAAGTCAAATACGGTTTTAAAGATCTGCTGGCGGTTACCCTTAATGGATCTTACGATAAAGCCTTATACAATAAAAAATACACAGACGACTCCAGGCAACAAATCAGTTCAAATTATAACAAACAACTCATAAACCGGCCTTGGGTCTATGGAAATGCCGATATCAGCCTAATTCAGAATAACTGGTTTCAACAGGGAAGCAGAGTTCAACTATCGTACTTATATCAATATACCCACTGGTTTTATCTCACCGAATCAGATCAAGGATCGCTTGAATCCAAAGATCTCATTCCGTCCCAAAATATCCACTCTGCTGTGCTCAGCTATGCCTGGGATCGCAATAAGTACAACGTATCCTTTGAAGCAAGAAACCTGACAGATGAAAGAGCATACGACAATTTCCGTCTCCAACGGCCCGGACGTGCATTTTACGTCAAGCTGAGATTATCAATCATGTAAAACAAATAAATACATATTTTTATGAAAATCAACAAATTCGCCGTCGCTATATTCGCTGCGACTGTATTATTCTCTTCCTGCAAGAAATCATCACCTGAAATCACTTCACCGGAAGAACCAACACCTACTTCAAATAGTCTGTACAGTGTTTGGGTGACAACCGCGGCTGGTTCATCCTACCTACTGACAGCAGATAATCTGATGAAAGATACCCTTTTGACCGCCGCAAACAATCAAGGCATCGATATCACATCGCATTTGCCAGCAGCATTTTATGCGATTTACGCCTATGCCTACGAAGGAAAGTATTACCTTTCAAACGATGGCACACGATTCAGTCAATTTGAAGTTGTCAACGGTAAATCCTGGAAAGAAACGAACAACTATGCATTCCCTGGAAATTTTTACCTAGGCAAAGTCCTAAAAGATATTAGCACCAAAGATGAGATGGTCATGACCAAAACAGCAGGGACCACCAATAAGACCAAAAATGTATTGGAACAACCAATCTATTTCATGAACGTCAACAATCTGACAATCAACAAGACCATCGGTATCGAAATCCCGATGATCACGTTTAATCCCAAAACACCGGAGGGCAAAGATCATAACCCTTATATCGTACCTACAAGCTTCACGCAACGAGGCGACAAACTATTTGTAGGTCACAAATATAGAAGTAATGAAACGCGTAAGGATATTATCGACACCGCCTATATGTATGTATGTGATTACCCAAGTTTGGCCAACGGAAAAATTATAAAAGATGCTAGAGGCGGTTTTGCAGCTGGCCATTGGGAAGTGCAGACACTTACTTTTACCGATGACAATAAGGACCTCTATGTTGTAACCAAAAAGACAGATGCGGCGACCTATGGCCTATTACGTATTAAATCGGGACAGACAACCTTTGATCCAGATTATTTCTTCGATTTAAAAGATTACAACGTATTCAGCAATAATATATCGCAGGTACAGAAACTAGGTGATGGTAAAGTTTACATCAGCCCTTTTGTCATCGATCCAGCAAATAAAAAGATTGTTGCCGACCTCAGAATATTAGTGGGTGGCGGTGAGTCAAAAACCACGATGAATTTTATGGAGAATGGCAAACTATACGATGTCTTTAAAACAGACGAGTCCAAATGGTATGTATATGAATATGATCCGGCAAAAAATTCTGTAAAACGCGGAGCTGAGATCGATCCTGGAATCAGCCAAGTTTATCACCTAAATAAGCTCAGATAAGTTCCGGCAAAACGTAAGAAGTACCCTGCCGATATCCCTTTTAAAGGGGATGGGTAAGATTTCAGCATACGCGAAATCGAGGCGGGGCATTTCTCTATCCAACACCCCAAAATTTAAACATATGAAAAAATTACTGTTCAGCATCCTAAGCTTTTTTATCTTCCTGTCTGCATCGGCACATGCCGTATTTATTGAAACTTCATTGCAAGGTACGAAAGGAAAATCCCATACCGTAAAAGTGGTTTATGGCGAACCGGATGAACACGAGCTCATCTCCAAATGGTGGTGGTACAAAGAAGGTATGCAGGTTACATTGACATTGATCAAACCGGACGGGAGTACAGCATTACTAACGACTACCCCGCAGGGAAATCATCTATTGGCCACATTTATTCCTGATCAGGATGGTGTCTATCATGTTTCGTTAAAAAGAGATACAGAGCGCAAAGAAGGCGCCAAGACACAATATCAGATCAATGCAATCGCCACAATTCAAGTTGGAAGCGTCACCCTTGGTCATACTTCCGCACATCTTGCCAATGAGTTGTTTGTCTTTGCCGACCAAACTGTTTTTAAAAATAAAAAAGAGGTCTCGCTGACCTTATTTCAAAAAGGCAAACCCGCACCAAATGCTGCTGTTCAGATCATTGCCCCAAGTGGCTGGATCAAATGGTTGGAAACAGATGCACAGGGTGTCATCAAATTCATTCCGGAATGGCAAGGCAAATACTACGCCGAGGTATCCCGGAAAGAAAAGATCGAAGGACAGGCTTTTGAAGAATATAGCCGTGCCAGCTCCATGAGTTTTGCTGTAAACTAAATCCGAGATGGCGGTAAGAAAAAAGAAAAATAATTCGGTATTTCGACTGGTCAATAACTGGCTGCACCTCTGGATGGGATTAATCTCTGGCAGTATTGTCTTTGTGATTTGCCTGATGGGTTGCCTTTGGGTGTTTAATCATGAAATTATCGATCTCCTCATCCCGAAAAAAGAGCGCCAATATATCTCTGCATCCGGTCAGTCCCTGGTTTCTCCGTCGCGCATTATTGGGATCGCGGATTCGCTCGATCCGAATGCTGTTGTAGGGGAGATTACTTATACCCGCGATCACCCCATTTCTTTTACCATCCAACAAAAAGAGGATAAAGGAAAGGGTCGGAATCCAAAAGTAAAACCACAGGTGCATCTTTTGCACCCTTACACGGGTAAGTACCTGGGTTTGCAAGTGAAAGATAATTCCGAAGAAGCACAGTTAAGAGAGAAATTGAATAGCTTTTTTGCATGGACACTGAACGGGCATCGCTTCCTTTGGCTACCAAGGGATATCGGCCGCCCTATCGTTAATTATGCGACGCTGATATTCAGTATTACCCTGATCACAGGCTTGGTATGGTGGTATCCAAAAAAATGGACAAAATCCACCCGCGAAAAAAGCTTTCGGATAAAATGGAAAGCCGGCTGGAAACGCGTCAACCTGGATCTTCATAATGTAGTAGGCTTTTATTCTTTTCTTTTGGTGTTATTACTGGCGGTAACGGGCATGTATTATGGTATCGAGTGGTTCAACCGCGCATTATACTGGTCAACCAACTGGGGAACTCCCCTCGCCGAACGAACATCAGTTCATTCCGATTCAACAAAAATTGATCAGCTGGCACATTTTCCGAAAGCTTTTGATCGAGAGATCCATCGCATACTTACACAATATAAAGATCCACATTACCTGACGATCACTTATCCGGATGCTGAAAAAAAAGATGCTACAATTTCGGTGTATATTCGCAACGACATGGATAGGCAGTATAACAACCGCTATTATTCGTTCGACCGGTATACAGGTGCCTTTCTGCCCAATAATATAACACTCTTTAACAAGGATTTTTATGAACTCCGGGCAGGGGAACAATTCAGACGGCTCAATTACGATATTCATGTGGGGTCTATCTGGGGCTTTCCGACGAAAGTGCTGGCCTTTGTTCTCACCTTGATCGCTGGTTCTTTACCTATTACAGGATTTATTATTTGGTACAACCGCAAATGGGGAAAGAAAAAAGGACGCAATACATTGTTAAAGGGTACTGCCACCCCCGAAGATAAGCGCGATTCCGATACGGTCGCACCTACAACGATAAGAAAACCGCCGGTCCGTTTTCGACCGAAGCCTACGGACTTATAAGATTTTATAGGTCCGGAATCACCGTTCAAAAAGGAAGGCTAAATTTTGAATTCATTGACAATAAAACTTGTTTAATTTATGCTTAAGAAGGTTCTTTCTCTTGAAAGAACAGGGAATATTATTTATGACGAAATCCACATTATTAGCGATTCTGCTTTCAAGTTCAACTCTAGGGCTCCTGGCCCAGACGAAATTATCCGGAAAAATATTTAACAAAGACGGGCAGCCACTTAAAGGAGCTACCGCCAGTCTTTTACGCTTACCAGATTCGACATTAGTCGCACAATCCGATGCCGACAAAGATGGTTTATTTCTGTTACAGGCAGCTAAAAATGGGAATTATATGATTCGCTACAGTTCCGTTGGATTCACGACGGTATTCAGCAGGTCCTATCAATTATCCGGTGCAGAGCAAATTGCCACACCCCTATTTTTACAACCTCTCGCACAGATCATGGAGACGGTTCATGTCACCGGGAAACAAGCCGCTGTGCGCCAATATGCCGATAAAATGGTTGTTGATATTGAAGGAAGCGTATTAGCAGAAGGGAACAATGTGCTCGAGCTTTTAGAAAAAACGCCCGGCCTAGTCTCCGATGGTAAGGGAAATTTTTCCATTCAGGGGCGTGCCGGGGCTAATATACGGATCAATGGGCGCGATATGTATGTATCGGGCGAACAGCTCGCGAGTATCCTTCGCGGCCTCCAGGCCGCCGAAGTTTCAAAACTTGAACTGATCAGCAATCCCTCAGCCCGCGAAGATGCTTCTGGGACAGCGGGGATCATCAATATCGTAACCAAGCGAAATGGGAAAGTAGGCTTTTGTGGCGATGCGTTTGTCCGTGCCGGCCAAGGCAGAAAATTCCATGGTGGTTTTGGCGGGGGCCTCCACTATAAAGTAAACGGCCTGGATATGTACCTGCAGGGCAACACAAGTTACGACCGTGGCAATAGCCATAATCTGACCGAAAGAAGCTTCTTTAACCAAGGCAGCTTAACTTCCTTTCAACGGCAGCATGAAAGCAAGAAACTGGATGACGCCTCTTTCCATAGCCTACGGGCGGGAGCAAAATATGAATTTTCCGACGGGGGAATCCTCGATGGAAGCGTACATTGGATGAAAGGCAACTATCAACCTTATGCCTCCATTGAGATGGATACATGGAACTATCCCGCGAACATCCAGACAGAACAGGCGCTGAGTAAGAACCGCTTTGACGAGACTTTTAAAAACTGGACATTTAATGTGAATTATAGCAATAAATACGAAGGAGAAGATCATTTTTTAAAATTCAATTTTGACTTCGCACCCCATGGCAACGATTACAACAATCGTTTTGAAACGGATAAGTTCAATTTACAAACCGATACGAAAACGAGTACAGGACGTACCAATGTACAGGATTTAAGTAATACGACCTATTCCGGCAGACTCGATTATAGCAAACCCTTAACTGATTCGGGTAAAATCGAACTTGGCTGGAAAGGGACCTACTTTTTCATTAATAATGATGTGGTCAATACCCTATTGGATAAAGGTACATGGATACGTGATGATGCGACTTCCAACCGTTTTCAATACACCCAGCATATTGAAGCACTCTATGCCATCTACTCTGGCAAATTCAAGCGACTCGAATATCAGGCTGGTCTACGTGGAGAATATACCTTTATAGATGCCAATCAGGTGACCTTAGACAAGAAAAATGACCAACGCTATTTCGACCTGTTCCCAAGTGGCTCATTGCTTTATCACCTCAATGATAAAAATACCATAAGGACATCCTTCAGCAGTCGAATTGAGAGACCGGGCGATCACGACATCAATATATTTCGGATCTATGAGGATGCCTATAGTTACAACGAAGGGAATCCGGATTTAAAACCGGAGAAGAGTTACATTACTGAAATCGGTCATGGTTATAAAAATAAGTTATTCACTACATTGGGTATTTCTTATGGCCGTGATATGATCAATTGGATTGTTCGACAAGGGGATCAAGTCGGCGAAAATCTGTCGCGGCCAGAGAATATAGGACGCTATCTGAATTACAGCGCCAGCGTGATGTACAATCAGACATTGCGCTCCTGGTGGACAGCAAGCCATTATATCAATGCATTCTACAACAACTATTCCGGTGAAATCGGCGATGTAAACCTAGATTCAAAAGGTTCCAGCTGGACGGCCAATAGCCGCCATACGCTACAATTCAAGTATGGCTTGCGCGCTGAAATAGCACTTTATTATCGTTCGGGAATTACCACCGGTCCTTCGCGGACCGACAAAAGGTACGGACTGGATCTGGCTGCAGAAAAGAAGATGTTTGGTGACCGTGGCATGATCAAGCTTACAGCCAATGGTCTACTCCGAAATGCTAATCCGCAGTTAATCAGTAAATACGGAGATCTGAAGGTATTTTACTCCGATTTTCCGGACAACAGAAAAGTATTATTGTCATTGAGTTATCGGTTTGGCAACTAAATGGTATGGCGCCATAGCTAAGCGTCAACCGATCCTAGGTTTTGCTGACGGAAATTTCAGGCCGTACAATTGTGGTATCACGGACAGTCTTTTCCAGGTAGACGTTTCCCCGCTACTGATCGGTCATTATCTATGGTAAAAAAAATGGATAAATTAACAATGTGGCAGCGGAGGCCGGTTTGTATCCAGTCAGATCCGGGATTTCCCAATTTACGTGAGTTGGTCCAAAAAGATTAACTTTGTACCCTATTGATAATCATCTCCAAATAGATGTAAGTTATATGGGCCTTATCAGTGCATATTATGAAAATAAATCAATGCTATTGTGTATATTTGCCATATGCTTAAAACACATCAATCGGATATAGCTTAGTAAACACGTCGTACGCTCCGTATATCGTGTCTCTCCAACTGCTCCTGGATAAATCTATCCGGGAATAATTACGTATTTTTTTTTATAAATGCCGTGCAAACAACGCAATCTTTTTGCATGCGCCAAAATTTGCTATATCATGAATAATGAGCATCTCGTCAACAGAGACGAATTCAGTTTTAACCTTCATCAATATGGTTGGAACGATAAATTAAATCAACTGAAACAAAATTCTCTATTTAAATCGCTTCCCCACGGTCGTATTGCGACTGTCCATCGGACCTGCTATGAAATTGTATCCGAAAATGGACTGCTGCAATGTGAACTGACCGGAAATATGCTTTTCGGAAAATCAGCTTATGAGCTTCCCTGCACGGGAGACTGGATCATTTTCCAGCAATTTGAGGAAGATAAGGGTATTATTGTAGACATGCTACCGAGAGAACGTGTATTGGTCCGTAAAAAAAACGGCACTATTTCAGATAAACAGGCAATAGCCGCTTACATAGACAAAGCACTTATCGTACAGAGCCTCGACTCAAATTTTAACATGCGCCGTGCTGAACGTTTTGCCGTCCAGATTTTTGAGGCAAATATCCAGCCGATACTGGTACTCAACAAGGCCGACCTGGATTTCGACCACGGAACGATAGCAGAGGCGACAAAGCACTTTCAGCTACGGATGCCTGTTTACCTGACAAGTATACATCAGCCGGAGACAATTACGGCTTTACGCAGCTCTATCGGAACAGGCGAAACTGTTGTCTTGGTGGGCTCATCCGGTGTAGGAAAAAGTTCACTAGTCAATGCCCTATGCGAAAAACCGGCTGTTCACACTTCCGCGATCAGCGAGTCCACAGGCAAAGGGCGACATACTTCCACACGACGGCAGATGGTTGAGATGACTGATGCCGGGATACTGATCGATACCCCCGGGGTCCGCGAATTTGGACTGGCCACTGACGGTACCGAAACGTTGACCGATACACTGGATATGAAAGACTATGTTGGATTGTGCCGCTTTAAAGACTGCACGCACCACAATGAACCCGGCTGTGCCGTATTGGAAGCAGTCAAGAATGGTAACCTGGATCAGAAGATTTATCAAAATTATCTTAAACTCGAACGCGAAATCGACCATTTTAGTACTTCATCACATCAGAAGCGGAAAAAGGAAAGATCTCAATCAAAATTGCTGAATGAATATAAGAAACTGCTAGGCGTAAGACGTTAATGCCGCATATAAGGTCCGGGTATCAGCTGTACCCGGACCTTTTTAAAACCAACTATTTTTACCGAATTGATTCTCCACGACTTGGATATCACGGTCTGACACCAATTTCACGGCCTGATGAAAGCCTTCCTGTACAGTTAGAAAATCCCCTTTACCTATCTAAAACGGCCTATGCAATCCATGGGGCTTGGCGATAACGGTTCAAAAAGCTCCGGACGGCCTCCCGACCAGTATTAATCAGGCAAAAGAACTAGTCTTACGACTAGTTTTTTCATGAAGTTCTCTTGATACCTTCTATTGCAAAAATCAGCCTTTATTAAGGACAAAGCCAGCGGAAAAGCTATACCCGGATTTATCTGTTTAGCTATTTGTCATGGTAAAACAATACACATTACCTGCAAAATCCGCAACATAGACCTCATTTCCCTGAATAGTGACTTCAGCCAAAATCGGCGTGCCTAGGTTAATTTTTTGCACTAAAGTTCCGTCCAGGCTTAAGACATACAAGTAACCATCCGACCCTCCAAAAAACAATTTTCCAGCCGCATAACGAATACTCGACTCAACAGTACTCACTTTTTTATGCTGATCCGGACTAGAGTATGCTGAAGTATAGATCAGCGCTTCACCGGTCCGGAAATTCCATTTTTCGGTTAAATTTCCGCGATCGAAAGCCTTTATCCCATCGGTCGCCGTTGGCATGATCAGCAAACTTTCGGTCAGGAGCGGCGAAGCCATCACTTTAAAATCGTCTTGGCTCTGTGTCCTATTGATTACTGCCCCCGTCTTTTGATCCAATTGAAAAACATTGTTCAGTCCAGCGACATAAAAAGAACTGCTATCGGCACTTGCTCCACCCGTTCTAAAACGCAAACCATCTTCATTTCTTTTCCATAGTAGTTTTCCGCTCCTGCGATCATGTACAAATAAGCTATTCCAGTTGGCACCAGTAATTAAATAATCGTTTGTGATGAGCAGCTCTCCGGGCATACCCTCACCTCCATTCCAATCCCGGTTTTGCCAGATGATCGTACCGTCATCAGCTTTTAATGCCGACAGATAATTTCCTGCCCCAGTATAATAAATACCATCACGGACGACACCAGCACTTACATATCCAGGGAGCCTTCCCCCACTCAACTCTTTTTTCCAGACAAGTTTACCGTCCTTTTCGCCAATCGCATAAACTGTTCCGCCCATGTCTGTCGCCAGTATCAAGCCATTGCTATAGGCCAACTTCTGCTTAACGGAGTTCTGGGTGTGGAAAGTCCAGATGGTTTCACCCGATTGGGCTTTTAAGGCCTGGATTTTACTTTTACCACCAATAGCATCATCAATACTGGCCACATATACCCGCTGTCCCTGTACTAGAGGTGAGCTCTTCCATATATTAGACCCAATGTTTTTTGACCAGGTCAACCGGAGCAAATTTGACGAAGCAGGCTCGTTATTCCATCCAAATTTCTTCAAGGCTTGCGTGCCATCCCCATAATTCACTTCCAGCAGGATCGTTTGCTTCTGATTCATCGACGCAGTGCTCATTAGCGTTCCACGCCAGTTCCAGTCACTCGCTTTATTCAGCGTGGCTGTTTTTAGGACACTGCCCTGTTCATTTAACAACTTGGCATATACAGAAAGAACAGATTTTTCGGTATGGTATACACTGGCGCCAATCTCGAGCTTTTGTCCGTTTGAAATCTGCATCAGCCCGCTCTGCGGATAAATCAAAGCGATATGATCCGACAGATAGGGATATTTGGGTGTGATGTTCCTTACCCCATTTTTATCCATATCAATGACCATAAATTGCGCCACAGAATTGTCTATCCCACCTTTGTTGGGTGCATTTGTTGATATCACCGCTACCCCATCCCTACTCCCAAAACTGTAGTTGTTGTGCCAGTGACCATACAGATAAGCTTTTAGGTTATACTGTTTTAAATCGATGGAATCGGTTTTGCCTTTCATGACAAAATCCTTGCCGACAATCAGATCATGATTGATAAAAACAAGTGGTTTATCTTTCGCTTTCAGGGCCAAGTCCTTTTTAAGCCAAGCGATTACCTGATCCAGGTTGTAGCTCGCTGCATAGTCACCACCGGGCATCGGGGTAACGACAAAATGTGCCGGTCCGGCCTCAAACGAATAATACACCGGACCAAATAAATCTTCAAATAGCTTCTCGCCGTATTCACCTTTGACAAGATCGTGGTTTCCTACCGTATAATAAGTCGGCACTCCCATCAGTTGGCTATTGACCTGCCGCGCATGAAATTCCATGCCCGGTTCATAGCAGATATCGCCCGTGTGCATAATCAGCGCAGCCTGCTGTTGTTGCGAAAATTTACGGATATTGTCTATCCAGTCGCCATATAGCGGTGTTTCGGTATCCGTAATCTGGATAAAACGAAGATTATCTCCTTGCTGCTTATCATCCAGCGTCAAGCCAAAATCATAACGTTTCAATTTGGGGTCAATCTTTATATAATGGGTACCGCTCGCTTTATAGCCTGCCGGGATACGCACGAAGAGGAATTTTGCCTTCTCATTCCCCTTGAGGCTGAAGCTACCATCAGCAGCAGTCGGTAAAACATCGTAACCATCGGATATGACCACACCCGGCATTCCTTTTTCATTGCGATCCATCTTTTTGTTCTTATCAAGATCCAAAAAGACATGTCCCTGATATTGCGCATACATCGCGTTGCTGCACAAAAGCAAGAGTGGAAGTATAAACTTTTGTATCGGTCGTCTCATATCAATTATCTATTCAAAATTCATTAGCTATATATACAAGGAAAGATAGGATCTATTCCGACAATTGGATTCACCTATCTTTACCTTTCTCAAAAAAAATCTCTCAGTTACCAAAAATTTGTCTGCACCAATTTACTGCCATCCAGCACCATTTGGCTATTGGCCACTGGATAATAGTAATATTTGGGTTTTTCAAATGTCTTCTTTTTATCTCTTGCCACCGTAAACATAATATGGCCGCTGTTTTCATTTTCAAGATAGATGGTCGTATTGTTGCCATTGGCATCCTTTAAATAATACAGGGAAATATTCTTCTTTTGCTCTTCGGTCAGCTCTTTGATCGGACCCGTATCTTTTGCAGATTCGAGTATCGCTATATCAATTTTACCATCTCCCGTTACATCCATCGGGCCTAATGCCTTTACATACATCCCTTGTTGTTGATCGGCCAGGCGTTCGCCCACTTCCCATCGAAAGACATCCCGGTATCGCTGACCTTCACAGGCTAGTTCGACACGTCTTTCTCTGCGGATTTCGAGGATAAGTCCCACATTGCCTCCCTTCACATTTGGATAGTAGTTTTGCAATACCGGGTCCACATTGGCATTAACTTCCCCCAGCTGCATGACCGGCATTCCCACACGCATCCGCAAGAGATTGATCGATTTATCGAGATCAGCTTGGTTCGTGAGAATTCCCAGCTCGGCTTTGGCTTCCGCGAAGATTAACAGAACTTCGGCATAACGAAACACAAAAGCATCTGTGTAGGCCGATTCCCAGGCGATCATTTCTGTTATTTCGGGGTAAAACTTGATCTGATTGTAACCACCCAATGTTGGTTTCAGACGATGTGGCGTTGAAACATTGATTGGCTGAAATCCGGGTTTCATAAAGGTCTGCTCAAAACGCGGATCGCGGTTAACGAAAACCTGATCAATATTCTTTGTTTTATAACCTGCTTGTTCAGTAAAACGTTTTCCATCCTTCATCAGATAACTTTCCATCAACGTTTGGCTCAACGCCCATTCATAGTCCAATACCGTATGCGCATTGCGCATTCTTCTAAGATCTTTATCGTAATCAATAAATAGGATAGTTTCAGGATTTGCCTGTAGATTGAGGCTGATAAATAGATCCCGATAGGCACGGTTGACACCGCCGGTGGTACTGATCGAAAATTTGGCCGATTTCATAATCTCTTCAGCAGCAGAAACAGCCCGCTGTAAAAAAATATTTGCCGATCCGCTCAGGTTCAAATACGTGTGATATTTACGGAACGTCCCCTCTTGCAAGGCGAATTGCGCCAATTGAGCTAGGGCTGCCCACTTGGTGACCGTCGATTTGTGTCCGTCCGGTTTGATATTGGCAGCCGCAAATTCGAGATCCGCCATAATGGAATCCACCACGAGTATCCGGCTGTCCTGCTTCTTGTTCAATAGTTCAAGATCTGAGGTCCCCATGGTCTTACCATACCAGGGCACATCACTATACTGATTGACCTTATCGATGTAAAACCGGGCACGAAAGAACCGGGCAATACCGAGGTAATGATTTACATCGGCAGCACTTGCTCCCTTTACACGACCTGCATTTTCAAGAAAGAAATTGATATTTCGCAGGGCAGACCAGCTCCATACCGCTGCATTCTGAGGGCTTATTCCACCCCGCATGATCTCATCAATCGTGCTACCCGAATTGTGATGGGCCAGGTTATCTGTTCCCAGATCCGCTATCGGAGCACTCAAACTTCCATAAAAACCGTCTGTATATGTTTTTAGATCGTTTACATTGCTAAAAAAAACTTCAGGTGTAACCGATGTGGTGGGATACCGCTCCATGAAATCATCGTTACAGCTCATGATCAGGAACAAGGTCCCTATCAGCGCTCCAATCTTGATTAGTTGTCTTTTTATGTTTTGCATAATAATAGTCATTTTAGAAATTAAAGTTTAAGCCAAACGAATAAGTCCGCTGAAAAGGATAAGCCGTCCGGTCGCCGACAATTTCAGGATCCAGATAATCCATGAGTTTGGTAAACTCAAAAAGGTTTTCACCGCTGACGAACAAACGCAATCGGTCTATTCCCCATCTATCTGTGATCAATTTCGGAAGGGTGTACCCCAAGGTCACATTCTTCACTCTTAAATAGCCTGCATTCTGCATATATTTGGTCTGTGTAGCAGCCAGTTCGATACCGCTCTGCTCAGCTACATAGGATTTGGGTCTTGGCAAATATGCATTTGGATTCTCGGGTGTCCAATGGTCCAGGTTGAATTTGGTCAGACTCGCCCAAGGCTGCGCATAAATACCCCAAAAATAATGGTCGCCACCCGGAGGATAATAGTTTCTTTTTCCGACACCTTGCAGGAAAACACGCAGATCAATGCCATTCCAGCTTGAATTCAAATCAACACCGTAGCTGTAGCGCTGTCTCGAATTACCAATCACCTTGTAGTCTCCATGATTGTCCAAAGTCCAATCACCACGGTTGATTTTGCCATCACCATTGATATCGGCAAACTTAAGGTCGCCCGGTTCCAATCCCCTAGTGCCGGGATACGAAGTGACATCATTTTGATTGGCATGCGCCTTGATCTCTTCCTGCGACTGGAAAAATCCCAATGTGGTCAATCCCCACATTTCGCCCAATTCCTGGCCTACGTAGTAATCGTTTAGGTTATTTATGGGATTGTTATATTTGGTAATATAAGCCCTGCTATCTGCGAGATTGACCCTGGCCGAGACTGTGAACGGTTTGCTGGCCACCATAAATTCTTTGTTGTAACCAAGCGTCAATTCCCAACCATTTGTTTTTAGGTTTGCCGCATTTTCCAATGGTACACCTGTACCAAGCACGACCGGTAATATCCGGCCTGCGGTCAACATATCTTTTGTATCGCGACGATAGATATCAAATGAGCCGAAAAACTGATTTTTAAATAAGCCGATATCCACCCCAAAATTGGACTGTGTAATGGTTTCCCAGGTCAGGGTCGATGACACTAAGCCCGGACTGCCAACAATGGGTACAACCTTGCCGTCCAAAATTGCACCACTACCCTTGGACATATTAGCAATGTAAGGGTAATAGTTGTCCCTGAGATCCTGGTTTGCCAATGAACCGTACGATCCCCGTAGTTTAAAATTGGATACCGTTTCCTTCAGAGGCTGAAAGAAGTTTTCCTGCGAAACTACCCAAGCAGCGGATACCGAAGGATTGAATGCAAATCGATCTTTTTTAGGAAATCTTGATGAGCCATCGTAGCGGAGATTGGATTCAAGGATATACCTGTCTTTATACGAATAATTCAATCTGGCAAAAGCCCCCCGAACAGACCAGGCGTAGTCAGCTGCCCCTACAGAAGGCGTTTGACCTGTCGCGAGTCCTATTGTCGGCAACGAATTGGAAATCAACTGATCCCGGGACGCCGAAAAAGACTCATAGATCCGCTCTTCCTGGTTGAAACCCAGCATTATCGAAAAATAGTGGTCGTTGAGTGTCCTTTGATACTGCGAGTAGATGTTGTATACATTATAACGCGTTTCATTACTTCCATTGGAGGCATAACTGTTAAAGTTTTGCTTGTTCATCACATTTGGTCCTGTACTATAGGCCAAGGGTAGCTGAAAGAAATGCGATTTTCCTGAAATCCGTCTAAAGGTTGCGTCCCCATTTAAAGTCCATACATTTTTAATGAAGTCGATCTTTGCACCAAAGCTGGTCTGAAAATCATTATTACGACTTATGCTGCGGCCACCTTCGGCTACAGCACCGATCATATTTACCCCAGCCTCGGTATAGGTACCGTCCGGATTATAAACCGTATTTAGTGAAGGCTGACGGTTGACATTATGCCAATAAAGGTAACCTTGGTCGATTGCCGAAGGCTGATCATACTTATCGTTCGTAAAGGTGGTGTTATTGGACAAGGTAAACCAATCCGTAATTTTATAATCACCTTTTACCCTGAAGTTATAGCGGTCATACGTATCCGGGCTGATGCGCAGCATACCATTTTGTCGATAATATTCGCCCGAAAGATAAAACGAGGAACGTTCATTCTTTTGTGAAATGCTGATATTGTTGGTATAGGAAGGCTGTATATCTTTATAAACTTCCTTAAACCAATCCGTAGATCCGAGATAGATATAAGCATTTTGGTTTTGTGGATCGACAATCACACGTGGCAATGACGGATCTTCGCTCAGCTTTTTACCATATTCGAGCATTTTCTCATCATAAAGGCTATACCAGGGGGCGGACATGATATTTCTGTATTTCATGACCTGATAAGGATCGTCTTCTATCTCCACCGATCGTGTAATCGCCTTGGCACCAAAAATGGAGTTGGCAGCCACCTTGATATCCTTTGTTGTACCCGATTTGGTGGTCACCAATACCACACCAAAAGCAGCGCGGCTACCATAGATCGCTGCCGATGCGGCATCTTTTAATACCGTCACGCTGGCGATGTCCATGGGATTCATGCGGTTGAGTTCGTCATTTGTGGCCGGCACTCCGTCGATCACGATCAAAGGTCCACCTCCCGATAGCGAGGTGTAACCACGCACATTGATTCCCGGCGAACTGTTAGCCCTTCCCGATGTCGGTGTGATATTCAGATTGGCCATGGCCCCCTGCAAAGCCGTTCCAACATTGGTAATGGGTCTACTTTCCAGAAACTTTTCGCCGATCTGATCAACCGCACCCGAGAGATTAATCTTCTTCTGTGTACCGTAACCCACCACAATAACTTCATCCAGGTGAGACTCCGCGGTTTCCATCAATACATCAGCGCTGTTCCTGTCAGAGACATTAACTTCAGCGTCTTTATAGCCCATAAACCGAAATAGCAGGATGGCCTTCTCCGGAACGCGAATGCTGTACCGACCCTCCCGATCGGTCCTTGTTGATATTCCAGTTACCCCCAATACGGTCACGTTCACCCCCGCCATCGGTCCGGAAGCATCCCTGACAATCCCGGTAATCTCACGGTCCGTCTGCTTCTTTTCTTTAATGACAATTGTGCTTCCCATGATATCGAAGATCAGATTACGTCCGCGCAATGTTTTTGCCAGGGCGGCCCGCACATCGGATCCGGCCACGGAAATATCCACACGCGAAGCATTTTCAAATAATCTTTCGTCATAAAACAGACGCAATCTGGTTTGATTGGAAATCTCTTTAAGAACAGTTTCAATCGTAGCATTTTTCAAGGATAGATTTACTTGTTGCGCATATCCTGATGCTCTAGCACCAATCGTAAATGCCAGCAGCAGTACACAAATCAACTTCATAGTCAATATGACTTTAATGCTTAGGGTATAAGAATGACTTCTCCGGTCCCCCCATGCTATTAATGGAGAAAAAAATTTCATAACTTTGAATTGTTAAGGGTTTAATAATCTATAGAATTCGCACTTCAATAAATTTGGCTCTTTACAATAGGGGATGCGTCAACATCCCCTTTACTATTGTATTGAACCTTTTGGTTAATTCGTCTGGTTATATCATATTTTATAAATTTAAATTGATAATAGAATTAATTGTATTAATGAATGACGATACGCCGTCCATCGATCTCAAACTTTCGGTTTGTTGTGTACGACAGAATTTTCAAGACCTCCGAAAGTCTGGATTCCCTACTGAGAGTCCCATTAAACCGATTGTCTAGGCTAATGTTCTCGGTATTGACAAAATCCACATTATACCATCGCGAAATCTGACTGATAATCTCTTCGAAGCTGCTTCCATCCAATAAAAACTCGCCGCGTTGCCAAGCTGTATTCTTTTGTATGTCTGCAGGCTGTACGCGTATTTTATCTGCACTGATGATCGCTTCATTTCCCGGAGAAAGATAAGCTTCGTGCCCGTGGCTCATAATTTTCACCTTACCTTCCACCAGTGAGGTGCTGATTTCACTTTGGTAGGCATTTACATTAAAGCTGGTACCGAGTACTTCGATAACGGAGTTTTCGACTTCAATGCGAAAAGGTTTGCTGGCATCTTTGGCCACCTGAAAAAAGGCCTCCCCCACTAGCTTCACCTTGCGTTCGTCACCTGCAAATTGATCCGGATATTCTAATTTAGAAGCAGCATTCAGCCAGACTGTTGTTCCATCGCTCAGCTCAACACTATAGGTGCCGGCAGCTGGAACCTCCAATGTAAGATTCCCTTTAAATTCGCTGGGTTTTACATTTTCGGACAGCGCTTCTCCTCCCAATAACTGCGTTTCTCCCCGTTCATTGGATAGCTTAGCAAAGCGTCCGCCCGGAAGAATATCATTTTTAAACATCCCGGAAGTATCCGCGGTAATTGCGGCAAGCTGTGGAACAGAACTTGTCTGTTTTTGCTGTAGTAATAAAAACGTGGTCGTTAATGCCAAAAGAACAGAAGCAGCTACGGCCACCCGTTTCCACGCAAAGACATTCTTTTTGGGTTTTACCTGATTTATCCCGCCTTCAAATTTGTGCATCAGCACATTTTTGGAGCGTTCCAAGGCCGCCTCTTTTTCCATGATTGGAACTGCTGGTTCTTCATCAAATGAAAAGAACCATTCGGTAACCATCCGTTCCTCATCCGGATTACATTCTCCCTTGAGATATTTTTTCAGTAATTTTTGAGCTTGTTCTCTTTGATTATCTTCTGTCATACATTTATATAACCCCAGATAAACTGTAGAAGTACCGAAAAAAAATGATTTTTATTTTGTTTTTAGTTTTAAGCGACTTAAAGCCAAGGAGATATTATTTTTAACCGTCTGTTCGGATATGGATAAACGGAAAGCGATCTCCTTAATGCTCAAGCCTTCCACACGGCTGAGATTGAATGCAGACTGCATGGTCGTAGGCATTTTGGCGATTTCATGATCCAGCATAAAAGATAGTTCCTGAACCAATAGTTTCTCATCGCTGCTACTGGCGCCGACGGGCTCATCTTCTAATGGAAGCACAAGCCGTTCGAAATGCTTGATCCGCTTCTGATCTTGGACCATCCAGTCGATCACCTCATATTTGGCCGCTTTGAAAAGATAGGGGTAGATTGAAGCCTCAATTTCAATTTTATGGCGTCGGTTCCACAAAGAGGCAAAAACGTCCTGAAGGATATCTTCCGCATCCGTAATTGAGCCGACCCGTTTTAGGATAAAGCTTAGTAATGTATTGCCATATCGTTCAAACAACACCGAAAATGCCTGTGTATTGTCATCTTTTACAATATCAAACAGTTCCTTATCAGACAATTCTTTCATGACGCATTAATTATATGTACGCGATATCGGATTTCCAGAGGATTTATGCAAAGTTATAATTGTGATGTTAATATAACATTAAATTGTACATCGTGCAAGATCAAGTTAAAATCTATTTTTCCCAAAGGATAAAGCTTTTGACAAAAATCTTCATGCTTCATGGCATTGGATCTAAATGTGTAGTCATATCAGTTGTTAAGACCGAACTTTGAGATTATACATCAATAAACGGATCCTCCTATCCAATAAAAAAAGGCCGGAACAATTGCTGCTCCGGCCTCAAAAAACTATCCTTTAACCCTATGTTTACCTATTCATCTTTCTAAAAATATGAACTAGGCAGGCGAAAGTTAATGGTTTGCTCAGTCCTACATTCCATCGCTAAGTCGTTCATTTCTGAAAGGAAAGCTGGGCGGACCGAAATTTGTAATTAAAATCCGATGAGACGCAGTCAAAATGCCAGCGTCGAAAATACATTTCCATTGTGCCTGCATGGTGAATCAACCGGTTCCCGGCATCAAAACCTGATTGACGACCGACAATAGTTCATGTATCTCAAAAGGCTTGGGTAGAAAGTCGTTAGCTCCAGCATTGAGTGCAATATCCCGACCATTATACGAGGCTGAAATACAGAGGATAAACAGACCATTGAATTCTTTATGCATACGAATCTGTCTGATGAGATCCCCACCATTTGTTCCTGGCATCTGTAAATCACAGATAAACATATCAGGTTTTTCGCTTATTATCCTGTCCAAGACGAGCGAACTGTTGCTTTCGCTTATGATGATTGCATCAGTCATACTCAATACCAGCTCCAAAGCCTCCAAAATCACGAGGTTATCGTCACATAAAAAGATCTTTTTGCTCATTGTCTTAAAATCTATCGTAAAACTCCATCAGGCATTTTTCACCTGGTTATTCAGCCCATTAAAAATAATTCCCGGCTCGATTATTTCGATAAGGTCATACTCCGGTCGGTCTATATTTCAAAACGAAAAAAAGGTAGTACTAACTGTACTACCTGATATACTGTTAAATAACAAGATTACAATAGGACATCATAATGGCTATATAATAACTGCTATGATTGCCTACACACTGTAATTCGCTAAGGTGTTAATGGTGCAGGTGCATATTTCCAAGTACCAAAACCATCAAATTCAGAACGTTTCACCGCCCAATAAACGGCATTACCAAACAGGTTACTGTTCCATGCATAGTCTTGTCTTGTCGTATAACCGTTTCCGGCAGTTCCATACAACCTTGGTTTCGGCCTGTTATCATCGTCTGTTCCAAAAGGACAGCGATTGGCATCGGTAAAATTATCCGGATTGGAAGTAAGCGCTCTTGGATTAGAAATAAACCCACCGTCGCCGACGAAGAACAAACCTTTTGTTTTATGCTTAAACATTGTTACATAGTTATCATATGCAGCGGTAGGCGTTCTGTTGATACCTCTACCGGAAGAGTATACCTCAATTTGCGACAAGGTTGTAGGAGACATATTTCCCAATACCATCGTTTCACCAAAATCTTCGCCCCATAGCTTGCCGCGCAAATCTCCAAATACGCCATTAACAATTTCATCGTTGACGTTGTTAATACGATACATTGTTCCTCCGCTACCATAGGAGCTCTGAGCAGCTGTGATGGCATTGTCGTTAAAGAACTCTCGCATAAATAATTGAACAGAAGGTGCATTGTCAGAGCGTTCGATCATCATAATAACCACCCCTTTACGATTAATGTAATCTATTAAAGCAGTCCTTGTAGAAGCAGATTCTATACCTGCATTATAACCGATGATTACAACATCAGGGTTCTCAGCCAGTTTAGTCCTAAATTCAGCTTGTGTATTCGCATAGTTGGCAGATCCAGCATTTGTCGAAGTTGCCGTGGTACCCGACCAAGGTTTTTGTACTCGGAGCAAGCTATTTGCCGCTGTTCCAAAATTATTATCTGCATTGATAAATTTCCATCCTTCGCCTGATTGAGCTGCATAACCATATCCATTCGTTAAAGCTGTTGACGTATAGTGAAGTATCCTTCTTTGCGTAGCTGTATAGGAAAGATTGGCTAGTCCCAAAAGTCGCTGGCCGGCAGCAGGAGATGTAAAGTTAAAATTGAAAACAATGTTTGGTGCTGGAGTGGTCGCATTGCTGTATGTTGCCAAATTGCGGTTTGCCATACTTGGGTCAACATTATTAAAGGTCACTGGCAGATCAGTAACTTTTACTTGAAATGAAGTCAGTGCGCCCGGATCAGCAGTGTAATAATTCGCTTCCCAAATATTAGTAGGGGATGTAGTCGTGAAAATTGCTGTTGTTGGGACAACCTCAAGATTTCCCATGCTATTTCCTTTGATATCGAATGTCCCCTTTTTTAAGTAGTTATCCTGAACAAAATTCGCCTTAATACCATTTATCACGGCATATTGTGCTAGTATAGTCGCGTCGATCTTAACGCTTACCTGTGCCATTTTATGCTGGAATGTAATCGCAATAGGATATACATGATTCTCGCCACTCGGCGTTACAGGAATACTGGTTTCCCCAGTAGCATACAATAAATCCTTATTCACAGGAGCCTCAATAGTTGGGTTTGCTGTGTTTGCAGGCTCTGGAAGAGCTTCTGTGTTATTGTATGAATAGGCGTACCATGTGTAATTACTACCTTTCTCCACATCCAATTGAACCTCGGTACCCGCCACAGCCTGTACCGTTTTCCATAATGCACCAGTGGTCTTGTTATAGACTAAAATACGATAGGTAAAGTCTTGTGTCATGGGTTGCGTAGCAGCCATTGTTCCGGCATTACCTAATTTGGTTGCAACAGATTTGGCCAGTTTATTGTTGACACCTACAGCCCCTATAGCACTTTGTTCAGCCATAGCTTCCATTGTAAAGCCACTCGCCGTCTTCTTTAGAGACGTACCTAACTGCTGATTACTGCCGACCGAAGCAGCAGCTTTAGTGCTAATCGCCTGCCCGATATCAGTTCCTAAGATCCCGTCAACTTTTATAACCATCTTGGTACCGTTGATCTCCGGGGCAATATTATTCTTGTCTTTTGAACAAGACATCACCAAAGCGATAATGAATACTGAAATTATAGTGAATACACGTTTGGTATTAAAATATTTGTTGTTCATCATTTCGTAGTTTTAAAAATCCCAAGTTTGCTGATCCGTTGACTCATTATAATCTTCAACTAATGGTGTACCGCCCGATCCCCCCGGGGTAACCTGTGCAGAACCGGCAGCAATCCCTTCTTCCATTTCTACGATTGTAATTTTCAAAGTCGGTGGCATATACCCCTCCTTTTTTGTTTGACTCTTTGTTTTCATAATTATTTTTTTTTATTTGGTGTGATTTTTTGTAACTTAAGCTTCGGGTCAACAATCTATCAAAGCTTAAACCTACCCAGCTATAATCAATAGCAAAATCAATTTAATTATTGAAAACAAAGATTAATATTTTTAAAAAAAACAATGAATATCACCCTATCACAGATATATCACACAAAAAATAAACAACTAATTATCAACTTGTTAAATTTTATTTTTTTTACAATAAATTAGAAGTTTCCGAATATTTTTTATTTACAAATTGTAAAAAACAAAACTTCAGGCTTTCCCAAAATATCCACTTCAATTAAAGTTCACACTCCGAAGCTATAGCATATTGAAGGAGAAAAAACTATCCTTTCGTTATTGCTGAGGGAGATACGATAGGACTATGTTCCTCATCAACAATTGGATTTCGTTGAATCTGTTCACGCATCCAATTGTTAAAATCTACATCTGATGCGATCTTCAGCTTTTTACGCAATCTATTTTTGCGCACCTGTACAGCCCGTACCGTGACAAAAGTATATTGAGCAATATTTTTGGTCGAAAAATTAAGAAAGGTCATAGCGCAAAACTCTAACTCGCTACTACGGATTTTAGGATTAATTTTCTTTAATGAGACAACAAAATCTGGATAGATTTCACTGAACAAAGCCAAAAATTCAGCACTATTATTCTTCGCTAAAGCAATTAGATCATTAAAGTTATTCCTTTCCATTATATATTGTTTTTCGGTAAATTTTCATTCCTTTATATCCTTCCCCTGACAGAACTCTCAATCAACAGCTGACAAATAACTCGACAGAGCTCAAATGATCCCTGCCGAGTAACTCCAAATATATTATCACGGGCCCTTACGCAAATCGGGTCCGGGCGATAATTAGCATTGCGAGCATCCAAACGTTTTAACGTTCTATTTTAGCGATGCTTTTCTCCACTAGCGTCTTAACCGGAATAGCTGCCCTAATCTGCTTGACAAATATTTGCATTAAAAGAAAGAATCAAAAAAAACAGCCTTTCACATTAATATCACATTTTGTAAAAACCTGAATAACAATGCATTGAAATTACAAAAAAACTACATATAATCTAAATACGAAAGTTGGATAAACCTCTTACTATTTTAAAAGAAAAAGCCATCTTCCACAACAAAGCTTTCAATTTTGTTGTTTTTCCACTACTATTCGAAATCGAGTTCGAACGATTCCGTTTCGGGAACCGGCTGTTAACATCTTAATTCCCATAAAAAAGCTCGACAGCATCCATTGAATCCTGTCGAGCAATCCTGGCTATTTAAACAATATGAGTTCAGATAAATTACCAGTTGATCAAGCGGTCGTCATCATCTGCTTTATCCCAAGACTCCTGCGGGTCGTTGCTGGTTGTACTTCCCGGAGCAGCTGAGCCTGCAGCGATCCCCTGTTCCAATTCAACATTTAGCGCCTCGATCTTTGGGCTAACATATATATTTTTTGACTGATTTGTTTTCATAATTATTTTTATTATATACTATTTCTGAGTCTATGAAATTTGACTATAATTATAGTGTACAAGCAATTTTCTTTCTACCGCTTCCAGATCCCACCATTTTGGTCGCTCCCTGAACAACTTGGGTAATTTTAACGTTATTGGCAGTAGAGCTCCATGGTACAAGGTTAAATTGTCCTTGTGTCAGCACCAATGGATATAACGCTCCTCCAGCACTTTTGCTACCATACATTTGTACTTCTCCCGAACGGCTAATGACCACACGGATAATTGGATTTGTTGCAGTACCTGTCATATTATAGATCTGAGGTATAGTGGCTCCTCCTT
This sequence comes from Sphingobacterium puteale, assembly GCF_003627955.1. Taxonomy (GTDB): domain Bacteria; phylum Bacteroidota; class Bacteroidia; order Sphingobacteriales; family Sphingobacteriaceae; genus Sphingobacterium; species Sphingobacterium puteale. The sequence continues at coordinate 184,071 of NZ_RBWS01000016.1, forward strand.
CAGCATTGGCACCATTATATTCACTTCCATCCGCGAAACGAACATTCTTAGGCGCAATTGCAATGCCTGATTCAAACTGAATCTCTTGTGTCGCCAATTTCGTTCCATTGATTTCCATATTGAAGGAGTTGTCCAATTGAAGGATATCAAAGACAAATCCATAATCTGCTCCCGGAGCAGTAAGATCTTTGGTCACGACATATCCTGCCGGCTGAGCCACCCCATCGACGACAGCTCCGCTTCCTGACGCTGGATAAGTCCAGTTGATGTCAGCTCCACCGGTTACCGGTTCTGTACAAGTCTTGAAATTTAAGTTAAGATTATAACGTTGGCCCGGCAGTATCTTCAGACCGGCCACGCCGACATTTGATCTTGTCTCTCCATCAATGGTAATGGATCCAAAGCTAAATACGCCATTAGTTTCTCCCGGATGGATCAACAAGGTCGGATTGCTTGACACCGTACGTAAACCTGCACCCAACGCCGGGAATTGAACCGCAGTACTCGTTGTATTGCCATTATAGGTTATTGCACCATCTGCTAATTTTAAACTTGCATTCGAATATGTAGGGTTGATTGTCGGTGAAACCAAACCTGTTATTGCGCCCGTCATTTCGGTCGCCATGGTCAAGTTAGTGGTTACTTCACTATACTGGTGTTTCAGTATCACGTCAAGGTTATTATCACCTGAATGAACGGTTAAATCCTTCTTGAAATACATTAGATCTGCACTAATGTTGTCCAGGCTGGCGTTAGCCAGATCAGCCTGAGCCGTCACTGCCGGAACTGTTGCTGTACTATTGACTGAATAAGCAACAAAAGTATAGGTCTTTTCCGCATCTAGCGTGATTTCAGCACTATTGTCGACTGAATTGGTATACGTCTTTTCGGTTACATAATCCCCGTCGGCATTATATACAACGACTTTATATTTGACATTGGCTGCCAAGGGCGTTCTTTCTTCGATTACCGCTGCACGGCTACCGGACGAGGCCCGCAACAGGTTGCCACTTGTCACGGACGACTCGCTGGTCAATGTTGCCTCAAAAGAACTTGATGTTGTCAATGGGATTACCGTTGTCTGGATCGCTCCCCCAGCAGTATTTCCCTTACCTGCTTTCTTTGTTGTTACGATCGGGTTTTCTACGCCAAGTAACTGAATATTGACGCTAGCTTTGCCACTTGCTGCCACACTGTCTTTGCTTTCCTTACAGGAATACATCGATCCACATACTAAAGCTGATAGAACAAATGTCCTCAAACTTCTTCCTGTCTGTGTTTGTAAAACCATTTTCTTTTTTAGTTTTTGATGATTAATAAACATTTTAATTAATTAGCGGCAAATATGAAAATAATTTCTCGAAAAGAAACAAGATTAGTATATCACAAATATATCACACATTAACACATCAAAAGTAAATAAAAGACACTAATTAGAAATATATTATCTTAAAGCAACACTACCCCCTACACAAGGTAACCAGCAGTGTTTGAACTCGCTTTTTTTTGCAATTACTATCTAACAAGGTAAAAAAATATAAAAAAATAAATAAAAGAACACACTACATATCAAATAGTTGTAAAAATGTGTGATATATATGTGATATATATGTGATATCATAATAAAGTGACCGTTTAAACTTTAGCATTATTTTTGATGTAAAATAGTGCAATATATTAAGTTATGAGAAGTCATTAGAACAGCTAATTATTTAAATTAAACAGCAATTAAATACACAATGTTAATTTTAAGCGCCAAGAACAGTACAAGCGGTAGAAATCTGAACTAACAAAAGGCATTTATTTAGGAGGATACAGCGGCTTAATCCAGTGTTGCGCAAGGTGTCCTATTTAATAGATGTGAGTCATAAACCAAATAATAAAAATACACATGAAAAAGAAAACTGAAAAAAAGATCTACGTGACACCCGTAATCGAGCAGTTAGAAGTACTGATGGAGGAAGGTGTGGCTGCAGGCTCGGCCGGGTCGGCCCAACCCGGAGGAGGCTCCGGCGTTAACGA
>NZ_RBWS01000017.1 GCF_003627955.1 Sphingobacterium puteale
TGTCTTTCGTGGCGTAAGGGACACCACATTCTTCCTATATAGAGTAATGAAATTGTATGCTTAAAAAATTGTACCCCCCAAACTTTCGGTATGATCCCTTTTGCGGATCAAAAACTGCTACACCGACACGTGAATCAGCACAACCGTAATACAGAAACCATTTTTGTTTAAAATACACCAAGCCCTCAATAAATACAGTGCCGTCGACATATTGGCCACTCTTTTCAAAAGCTTCCATTGGACGTAGAAATGGTGTAGCTAGACGAGCGAGTACTTTGGTGGGATCTTTCTTGTCAAAGAGCACCTGCCCTGCTGAATAGGTGTTTTTATTGAATCTCGGATCCCCTTTGTCTGCATGGTTTTTGCCATTATAGAGCAGTAGAATTCCTTTCGCAGTCAAAACCGCGGGTGGTCCACATTCGGTGAGCGAGCTGTCAAAATAACCCTCACGGGGCGAAATAAATGCTTGCAACTTTCCATTTTTATCCACGACGGGCTCCCAGTCGATCAAATTGTCTGATGTAGCACCATACACCCCGTATTCGCCCCAATATAACCAGTACTTACCATTTATCTGAGTAATAACCTGCCTATCTCCTACCAATTTTGTGAGAATAGATGCGGACTTATGTGCCATGTTAACAAGATTAGGCAATTTGTTTGATTTTTTGAAAATAGGTCCATGCTTTGTCCAGTTTCTTAGATCGTTGGAGGTGGCTACACCTAATCGGGGAACTTTACGATTCCATTGCGTGTAGAACATGACAAAGGTTCCCTCTGCTGTCTGGGCAATCCGGGGATCTTCAGTTCCCCCCGGCCATTCGTTGGCCTGTTGACTATCCTCATCCGGAAAGAATATAGGTGTTTTGCTTCGCTCAAAATGCAATCCATCCCCGCTTGCCGCAAGTCCAAGACGGGACGTTCGATGCCCAATTTTTATTCCTGTTTTATCTTCAGCGCGATAAATGACATAAACACTATCGCCCATGACAGCCGCCGCCGGATTAAACGTGTCATTATCCTCCCAGCGGACGGTCGTTTGGCTAAGGGGATCGTAGAATCTGGTGCTACTATCTGGGGCAATAACAGGGTTAATGCCGGGAGGCCGTTCAAATCCACCCATTATCCAGTTTTTTCCATGCTGTATATTGCATCCCTGTAAAATAACAGATTGGATAATAATATAAAGCCTAATAAATGTCTTCATAATGCCTATTTTATTTCCTCCAGCGGTCTGCCTTTAGTTTCTGGTATGAAAAGAATAAAGATAAAAGATAATACAACCATACTGGCGTAGAAAAGAAATGCATAAAATCCGCCCAAAACTGTCCCCTCCACGATGATTGGAAAAAGCCAGGATATTATTGCGGCAAAAAGCCAATGTGCAGTACTTCCCAAAGATGAACCCTGCGCACGCGCTTCATTCGGAAAGATCTCTGCCAAGAACACCCAAATAACGGCTCCCTGTGATAATGCAAAGGCAGCAATAAAACCGATAATGAAAAACAAGAGGTAATCGGCGTGGACACCCTTTAGTCCATAGGCTGACAACAATAAAAAGAAAAACATTCCTACTGCTCCTGTCAGCAATAATTTCTTACGACCGAAACGATCGATAATGCTCATCCCCATCAAGGTAAATAGCAAGTTGGTTCCACCGATAAATATGGGTTGGAGATAAGATAATTCTGCACTAAATCCTGCCATTTCGAATATGCGCGGCGCATAATAAAGAATTGCGTTTATACCCGTCATTTGATTGAAAAAAGCCAATAGAATAGCTAGGGTGATGGGCTTAGCATAGCGTTTTTGAAAGAGATTAACTTGCCTAGGTGGACGAACATCCTCAGACTCCGTCATAGGCACACATATCATTTCCTGATCCCCTATCAGCGCATAGCTTTCACTTGCCTTACTTCGGTCTCCCATCTGCAATAACCATCTTGGACTTTCCGGAATTCTTCGCACAAGTATGACAAATAAGAATGCAGGCAGTGCCATGACACCAAGCATATATCGCCAGGCATCAGTCTCTAATCCTAAAAAAATAAAATTGGTGAGATAGGCTGTAAAAATCCCTGTCACGATCATAATCTGAAATGTACCGGTCAGCTTTCCCCGATCCTTGGCCGGTGCGATTTCGGAAGTATATACCGGACCGACAACAGAACTTATCCCGACAGCAAGCCCACCAAAAAAGCGGAATAAAAGAAAAACTTCCCACATAGATGCGAGTGCACATCCTATAGCGGATAATAGATAAAGTAATGCAATAGCATAGAGTATTGGCTTCCTACCATATCGATTGGCGAGCTGACCAGCAATAATGGCGCCCAGGATTGTACCTATTAACGAGACGGAAACAGTGAGACCATGTCGCGCTGGGCTGAGTTGCCATAGTTTTTGAATAATCTGCTCAGCACCTGAGATGACAGCAGTTTCAAACCCAAATAAAAAGCCACCCAAGGAAGCGATCAAAGTAAATTTCCAAACAGGTTTCATATTGAAATTGGTTCATTAATTCGTTCTTAACCGAAATTTTATCGCCTCCATGGAGTCAATACACATCAAATTTATTTTGCTAGTTGACGCAAACGAATTGGTTATAGGTTTGATAAAAAAGCAAAACCGGTTTTGTCAATTACCCAAATATACTTGTTATTCCAAAATAAATCAAAATCTTTCTTCTGAATGTATTCTTCAGTGCATATGTAATTGGATAAAGTAAGGTTGGCAAGGATCATATACATGTTATTTTCTTAAAAATCCGATCAAAATATTGAAGGAAATTCATTAAAATAAGCGGGATATTTCTATATTTATGTTAGGGTCTTTCCTATGTTAGACATCATGAATATGCGGAGAATATTCAATTTCGGACAACATCGCTACAACAAGATTATATATAAATGGCAAGTACAAAAATTAATACAGGAATTTTAAGTTTTGGTATGTCTGGGCGTGTCTTTCACGCACCTTTCATCCATATTAGTCCACATTTTAACTTAACCGCCGTCGTAGAGCGGTCAAATAAAACAGCGCAGGAACTTTATCCGGAAATTATTAGTTATGATAGTGTAGCTCAATTATTGGCAGACGATACAATAGAACTTGTGATTGTAAATACACCAAACCATACCCATTTTGAGTTCGCTACCGACGCATTAAAAGCAGGGAAACATGTTCTTATCGAGAAGCCGGCAGTGGAAAATATTGCTCAATTCGATGAGCTTATTGAGGTCAGCAAAAAAAGCGGGAAGCGGATTTTCTTTTATCAAAACAGACGTTATGATAGTCATTTCCTTGACGTAAAGAAAGTCGTCGAAAGCGGTGATCTTGGCAAACTGGCTGAAGTATCTTTTCGCTTCGACCGCTATAAACTGGAATTGGGTCAAAAATATTTCAAGGAAAATAACCAATACATCTCCAGCGGTCTCACATACGACTTAGGGCCTCATATAATAGATCAGGCTATCGCACTTTTTGGTAAACCATTAAAATTCAGTAAAACAACCTCAATCAATCGACCGGGGTCCAAAGTCGCGGATTACTTTCATTATCATTTGCGTTATCCGGATGGTTTGAATGTATTTTTAACGGGAAGTCTTGCTGTTGCCGAACCTTTACCTGCTTTTGTTTTACACGGTACTAAGGGAAGCTTCATTAAAACGATGGCAGATGTACAAGAACAACAATTAATAGATGGCATGCTTCCCGACAATTCAATATATGGCGTGGAGCCAGACGGCAGTGAAGGAAAACTTGTGACCATCGATAGCTCAAATCAAAAGCATATATCTTATCCTCGTCCACATAAAGGAGATTATAATCTATTATTCAATGCTATCTATGAAAATCTTGTTAATGATGTTGAATATCCGATTACAATTGACCACATTAGGTGGCAGATCGAAATGTTATCGGCGGAAAACATAGGATAAGATATATAAAAAACCATCCCGATTACGTCGGGATGGCCTCTCCTGTTAATATTGCCAATATCAATTTTTATGCATGAAAAACCAACTTTTCAGCAAAGTCTTCCACAATCAGGTTTTGCACCGAAATTCATTTAAAATAATTCAAATTTGAATCCCAGTTGATATTGTTCAATATCAGCAATCCAATTGTCAATAATATTATTTGTCCTATTAAATTTTCGATACCGAAAATAAACTCCGCCCAATTCCGCCCCTAAACTATAACCTGTTCTTGGTCTACTACGGAATGCATTGTCTCCATTGTTCAATTTATAGCGATCATCATTGAGTAGAAAATTAAAGTCGAGACCACCCATAATTGCAATAGTATGGGTAAAGTTTAGTTTCAAATAGAGTGGTACACTCATATAGGCTAGCTTTCTGGTGCCGGCTCCAATACCGTGTTCACGCTGTGCTGTCTGATCATTATTTTGGATCCGTATCAAGTTATAGACCGGTTCAGCTTGTAAAGCAATGTTTTTATTGAAATGATAGGTAAGATCCCCTCCGATCTGAAAACCGACTTTCTTATTTGAGCGGAAGGCTGAGCCATCTGTACTTGATAGATTGCCCCCTGCCCGGATGCCCATTCCAAATTGTGCTAAAGCTTTGTGGGTGGACAGCAGTCCAAAAATTACTGTTACGGCAAATACAATTTTCTTCCTTTTATTGTTTGGCATACAATGTCATTTACTATTTGAGTTCCTCCTGATAATTCTTTCAACACAACGGAATATCTGCTGACATACCGCCAAATCCGCAATCAACAAACGGAGAATGCTTACAAAAAACTATTTTTTAATAAGGAAGCTGTTATTTACGATAAAGCTAAAAGAAAAATAAATACAGATAGACAAAATTATACGAACGGCATTGTTTTATATACGAACATGCTAATTTGCATTAGGCTTCGGTCTCCCAGCTCTTCTTCATCACGATTCGAAAAGAGCTTTCTTTCCAGATAATGATCCCACCCAAGATAAATTAAGTCCAGGGTTTGGGCTGTTGTGATAGCAATAAGGTAACTTTTATTGTCAATGTCAAAGCAAGCATATGATTCATGTTGTGACATATTGTAAAAAGTTTTCAATAAATTTAATATAAAATTATTTTGCTCGCCGAAAACGGGCAGATATTTCAATTGGTTGCTCAAAAAACATATTGACAGCTATATCAAGGTCAAACTGGCATGGTTGAGTGGAATCGGTCTACCGGTTTTAAAAGGTTAACTTAAGTTAATATGTTCAATAGCAACTTAAACATATATTTGTTTATAAACTTCAACGAATATGGGAAATCAAAATGTAACAATTATTTTAGTCCACGGAGCTTGGGGAGACGGGGCTCATTGGCGACATGTTATTGAAAACCTTCATGCAGAAGGATATGCTGTCCGAAGCGTACAAAATCCATTGACATCAGCGGAAGATGATATTCAGAAAACGAAGGATTTAATTGATTTACAGATGGGTAAAGTTGTGTTGGTTGGGCATTCTTACGGCGGAGCAGTCATATCGGCAGCAGGGCATCATGAAAAAGTTGCGGGTTTAGTGTTTATTGCCGCCTTTGCTCCTGATAAGGGCGAAAGTTTAAGCGGGATATTCAGTCGCAGAGAGAAACCTTCTGGCGCATCAAGTATTGTTCCTGATGCAAAAGGATTTCTTTGGATCAAGCACGATAAATTCCACGAAAGCTTTGCCCATGATTTAAACGAAAAAGATGCAATTGTGATGTCTTTAGCTCAAAAGCCAACTCATGGCAGTATTTTCGTCGCGGAGGCGGATGAACCGGCGTGGAAAACAAAACCAAGCTGGTACCAAGTATCAGATAATGATCATATGATACCACCGGCAACACAAATAGAAATGGCTGAGCGGATCAACGCAAAAAAAATCATTCATTTAGCAACTAGTCATGCTTCCCTGGCTACTCATCCAAATGAAATTACAGCATTGATCAAGGAGGCTGTAAGTGCAGTTTCTTAAAATCTTATCGTATTATAAAAGAGCTAAATAGATTAAAATCCATTTAGCTCTCTTACGACATTTTACTTTAACTATTTGTTCGTGTATTAATTTGCCTTTGTAAGTTCCGTCAATGCTTTTACGATCTCCGGAGCAGCATAGTCTCTACTCCCCTCTAAGCGTTCGATTATCTGTCCATTTTTGTCCAAAATTACTGTCGTAGGAATTGATCCGCCTAAAAATTCGGGTGGGATTTCTCCTGCGGGAGTGAATAAAGGTAAGTCATAATTGTTCTTTTCCATAAATCCTGCTGATTGATCGATATCATTATCTACATCCACCATCAGGAATTCAATATTTTTATTATCCTTGAATATTTGTCTTAAGGTATTTATGGACGGCATCTCATGTATACACGGAGGACACCAAGTAGCCCAGAAGTTGATAAACACAACTTTGCCTTTTAATGCACTCAACGATACGACATTTCCCGACTTATCTTTAAAAGATACGTCCGCTACTTTTGGGTGCTGTATCTCCTGGATAGGCTGCTCTTTTTCTTTTTCGGGTTTGTTACTCGGTGTTGGATTTCCGCAGGCAGTTAAAACACTTGCCGCGATAATAAAAAGCCCAATACGCATGGTTATACTGTTAAATCTAATATTCATCATTGTATTTGTAAGTTACTATAGTTTATATTCGAAATTTATTGCCTCAATTTTTTTACCTTGCTAACTTTCAGTGGTATAAAAATGTGAATACAGCTGCTGCCGTTCTGTTGATAAGACTCAAACTTGTGAAATAAAGATAATCCTAAATGCGCAATGTCTGGTATTGGAGAAAGATAAGTAAGGTACGTGTGGTACTCTGATTCGAATACTGTATTGAATTGATTTTCAGGTATCTATGTGTGATAAATGCATGAAATAATATATCCGTACATACATTCCGAGGTAAAAGAAGCCTCCCTTGAGCAAAGACGATTCGTGTATTTCTGTTCTCTATCGACTCACTGCATCGTTCAGATCCATTTTCGATTGGGGCTACGGGTTGCGTTAGCCTTCCTTGGACGGTATTTATCGGTAGCTCGATGAGACGTTTGATCCCACTCCTAATTGGGCAGGATGTGAACGATACGATGACCAACATAAGTAAAGTGATCAGGTATTGTCCGTTTTTTTTGAAAATGTTAGATTTAATATAGCCCATCAATGGCTAAAATAAGCTTAATTGTGCAAGCACACAAGTGACTTAAGCTATTTTATTTATTTTACAGTGCTTTCTATAACATTCAAAATGATTGCTATAGAGCAGACTTCCTGACCACGATACCAACTATAGACTTAAAAAACTACCTCATTTAGTAAAAAAAAGAAAAGCCATCCGCTATAAACGGCGACTTTTCCCTGATGATTGCAGTTAATTATGCAGAATGTGATTCTGCAATAAAGCCTTTCTTTTTGATAATCTCGATAACTTCTTCTTCGGATATGCCATTTGATTTCACGGTGAGAATTTTATCACTGTTCGATGTGTCGACATTCCATTCGCAGATCCCTTCGGCATTGTCCAGATCAGCACTAACTTTGGCTACACAGCCTCCACAGTTGAGGTTTGTTTTGAATTGAATATTTTTGCTTTCCATGTTATTTAATTTTGATATTATTAATTCTATTTCTATCTATTTTTTCCATTTTAAACGTAAGCTATTGCTCACTACACTAACACTGCTTAAGGCCATTGCCGCTCCGGCGATCATAGGATTTAAAAGGAAGCCATTGATCGGAAAGAGTATGCCTGCTGCGAGCGGGATACCGATCACATTGTAAATAAAAGCCCAGAATAAATTTTGTTTAATCGTGGTCACCGTTTGTTTTGACAGTCGGATAGCCTGTGGTATTTTAGTTAGATCCGAGGAGATGATGGTCATTTTTGCCACATCCATAGCAATATCACTTCCTTTACCCATCGCTATACTGACGTCAGCTGTTGCCAGCGCCGTGCTGTCATTGATACCGTCGCCGACCATGGCCACCACTTTCCCTTGTTGTTGAAGTTCTTTTACAAAGTCAGCTTTGTGTTGTGGCATAACTTCCGCTTTGTAGTGTTTAATACCGGTTTGTTCGGCAATCGCTTTAGCGGTAGATTCATTATCACCCGTCAACATATAAAGTTCAATACCCATGGCCTGCATTTCTTGAATGGCCAATACGGAGGTTTCTTTGATTTTATCGGAAATTGCAATTACCGCAAGTGTATTTGTACTATTCGCGAACCAGATAACAGTTTTGGACTCTCCACTCCATTGGTCTGCCTGACGCTGCAATCCTGCCGCGACGCTGATTCCATTTTCCATCAGAAGTTTCTTATTTCCTACATAATAAGTTTCCGGTCCATAGTTAGCTTTTGCTCCTTTGCCTGTTATGCTATCGAATGCAGCTATCGGCGTGACGCTTACACCTTCCAAATGATTGACTACTGCCTCCGCCAGCGGATGCTCTGACTGTTTCTCAATATTCAATAAGATACCGTTTGTGGCATCATCATCGTTTAACCATTGGATACCTGTTACCCGTGGTCTTCCCTCCGTTATTGTTCCGGTTTTATCCAATACGATCGCATTGACGCGTTTGGCAAGCTCAAGGCTTTCCGCATCTTTTATCAAGATACCATGCTCTGCCCCTTTACCTACGCCAACCATGATTGCGGTAGGTGTTGCTAGGCCAAGGGCACAGGGACAGGCGATAACTAATACGGTAACCGCGGCCAATAAACCTTGTACCAGGCCGTTGTTACCGCCCAAAGTAAGCCACATAGCAAAGGTGAACAGTGCAATGCCAATGACGATCGGAACAAATACACCAGCGATTTTATCAACCATTTTTTGTACGGGAGCTTTACTTCCCTGCGCGTCCTGAACCATTTTGATGATCTGAGCTAGCATGGTCTCCTTACCCACTTTTACAGCGCTAAACTGGAAGCTGCCTTTTTGATTGATCGTACCGGCAAAAACTTTTTCATTTTCTTTTTTCAGAACAGGTACAGGTTCACCGCTCAACATGCTTTCATCCACGTAGGAATCGCCCGATATGACCGTCCCGTCAACGGCAATTTTTTCACCAGGTTTTACCTGAATGATATCGCCAACATTGACCGCTGCTATAGCAACCTGTCTTTCAGATCCGTCTGCTTGTATTACCATCACTGTCTTGGGCTGCAAGCCCATCAGCTTTTTTATGGCTGATGAGGTATTGCCTTTGGCTTTCTCTTCGAGCAATTTCCCGAGCAAAATAAAAGCAATTACCACAGCGGCAGCTTCAAAATACACATGTGCATGCAAGCCGCGTTGGTGCCAAAAATTGGCAAACAGCATATTGAAAACACTAAATATATAAGCAATCCCAGTACTTAACGCGACTAGGGTATCCATATTGGCTGAACCATGTTTTGCTTGTTTCCATGCATTGATAAAAAAGTCTTTTCCCAACCAGAGTACGACAGGTGTCGCAAAGAACCACATAATCGGGTTCGCATAAGGCATATCCATAAAGAACATGCCAATTGCCACCACTGGTAGGGACAGGATGACAGCCCACATTGTTTTGGTTTTGAGTGTTCTAAATTTTGCAGCGTGAATTGACTCCAGGGTTTCTTGTTGTGTGGCTTCGTCTTCTACCAATAAATCATAGCCGCCGGCTTGAACAGCTTTCTGGATTTTCGTAGCATCAGTTATATTTGGAAGATATTCGACAGTCAAGTTTCCGGTGGCAAAATTTACGGAAGCATTAACTACCCCCTGTTCGTATTTAACCATACTCTCGGCGCTACTTGCACAGGAAGCACAGGTCATTCCCAATACAGGAAAAGTTTTTGTTATCGTAGATACGCCGTAACCAAGGTCTTTGACAGCCTTTACAGCAGCAGCAACAACTTCGGTGCCCTTGACAGTAATAGCTGCCCTACGATTATTTAATTCTACGTTGTGGCTCTCAATCCCTTTTATCAGGGCCAGTTCTTTCTCAACAATTAATGCGCAATGTTCGCTTTCGACATCTTCCAATGGAATGTAAATTGTCTCTTTATAATTATTTGTAGCCATATCTGTATGTTTAATCTTACCATACAAATGTGCGCACAAACTGCTCGGAAATCTTTATGGAATTATGGGATTGATTTGTAAAATTATGGCCTGTTTGACCGGAAAATTTGGGGAAATATTGCAGAGAAAACTTCAAAATCCTTGACAGTTAAGGGATTGAAAATACTTGCACTACTTTTGCTGCGCGTCATACAAGTTGTAAGGAAGAATGAGATTAAATCATAATCTTTTTATGTTGACAGTCAGCTGTCAGTCCGATGATCTAACTTTGTCCAGCAATAAAAAATTTAATACAATGAAATTTCAATCCAATAGAATTATTACAAGTGATATCAGGAGATCTGTAGCATTTTACGAAAAGGCTTTAGCAGTTGATGCCCATTGGTTTACAGCAGATTTTGCGGAATTGTCCATAAATGCCTTTACACTGGCTATTGGCAGTACGCAAACATTACAGTTATTTGGCGATGACTTGCCAATTCATAGTGATAAATCAGCTATCATCATGGAATTTAGGGTAAGTGATGTGGATGAAGAGTATTTACGGATAAAAGATATCACGGAAAAAATCATTCAAAAGCCTACCACGATGCCTTGGGGAAACCGTTCACTGTTATTCTGTGATCCTGATGGAAATCTGCTGAACTTCTTCACTCCGGTAAGTCCTGCGGCCATTCAAAAATTTAGTTAGGTTTTATCGTTCATTCCATGCCCTGATGTTATTTTCTTTTTGGTTATTTCCCGATCAAGAAAATGTATATAAACTATATAGCGCGTATTTATGAGTCTTATCAAGGATGTCTATTCCACCAGCTTCTACCAACAACTAGCAGATCAGTTTAACGTCGTAAAACCTGATTTCGATGGCAAGCAATTTATCAAGCGAATTTTTAGCACTAATTTTAATGATTTGGAGTGGAAGGAACGGACAAAACACAGCACACAGACCCTACATGAATTTATGCCACCCGATTTTGAAGAAGCAGTTGAATTGATCAATCAGGTTGTTAAAAATGCCATTGCAGCGGGTTATTCTGGTGGTCTCGAATATATTATTTTTCCCGACTATATTGAAACTTACGGTATTGACCATTTTGAATTGGCAGTACAGTCATTTGAATTAGTTACCACCTTCATAACCTGTGAATTTGCGGTTCGTCCCTTTATCATCAAATACAAAGAGCGGATGATCGCTGTTATGGAAAAATGGGCTGAAAGTCCGCATGCTGCGGTTCGTCGTTTGGCAAGTGAAGGTATTCGACCACGATTGCCCTGGGCAATGGCTATCCCCTTTTTGAAGCAAGATCCGACGCCAATTTTACCCATTCTGAACTTGTTAAAAAATGATGTTTCTGAAAGCGTAAGAAAAAGTGTCGCCAATAATTTAAATGATATCTCGAAAGACCATCCGGTTATTTTATTGGATATAGCCCGACATTGGAAAGGGATTAGTAGAGATACAGACGCAATTATCAAACATGCTAGCCGTACATTGCTCAAGCGAGGGCATCCCGATATTCTGCACTATTATGGTTTGGATGGTGCAGATTTCAATATCACCGATTTATACATTGAAACTCCGGTCGTAAAAATTGGTGGGCAGGTCAGTTTCTCTTTTCAGATTGAAAATACTCGGCCGCACCCCAAAGCACTCCGGCTGGAGTATGGACTGTATTATCAAAAATCAAATGGCTTATTATCACGCAAAGTATTCAAAATTAGTGAGCGGATCTACCAGGGATCTGAAATCAATCGGATCTTACGAAAACAATCATTTAAAGTGATTACCACACGAAAATTTTACACGGGTAGACACAAAATTTCCATTATTGTCAATGGACAGGAAACATTGATGACGGATTTTGAACTGATATAAGTTTTCATCAGGAGCAGTAGAGTATGTATGGTGCGAATGAATGCGTCAGTATCGAAACCTATATGAAAATGATCAAGTATTTCTATTATTATTAAGGAAATATGATGAATGGTCTTCCGATTAACAAGGTCATTATACGCTGGTAAGGAATAGTGGCTGAGGGAATGTTCATTAAAAATTATCTTAGTGTTAAATTAGATTCGATTCAAATTGCAATTAGATCCTGATAAAGAGACTGAAAGCGAAGTTTTAAAATTATCTTTAACGTGCCAAATATAATGAGCAACAAAAATGGAAAAAATAAGAACTTTTCAGCAATATGAGCTAAATAAAATTAGGAAAAATGTTAAAGATAGCGGACTGCAATTCGAAAAGTTTGGGAGATCTTCAAATATAATGGACTATTCCGATAGGGAAATCAATGAGATGATCCTAGGAATCTATAAGGATAGTAAACATCTACTGGTTGACGGAGAATATTTTATCGATGTTTCTACAGTTCAGAAAGCGAGCTGTATTTTAACGGATGTATCCTATTCTCGTCGGATAAAACCTGATAAAACATCTCCGATCAAACTAAAAGATATCAGAAACTTTTATATTGAGGATTATTTTGTGGAAACAAGTGAAAAGTTCTCAAATTCCTATAAACACAGAATTACGGGTTACCTGAAAAAAATTGGCGGTATTAGTCTTGGAAAAGGAAAGTACAGTCATTCTTATTCTATCCCAAATGACTTCAAAACTTTCTATAAGGGCATTCCGCTAGACCTCTTCTATCCAATCCAGCATTATATTAATGGCTTGTTTTTTGCTGATGATTACCATGTGGCAACATTTGAAGTAGTTGGTAATCTTACAATTACCGACGAATAGTATACGCTGTTTCGCGTTTTTTTTTCGTAAATTTAAGTTGCACGCTGATATAAGTAAGATATGAGAAAAGTAATTGCGGCAATTAATATGAGCTTGGATGGTTTTTGTGACCATAATTCGGTGGTTGCAGATGATGAAATTCATTCGCACTATACAAACTTATTGTTCGGGGCCGACACCATACTATATGGCCGGATAACCTATCAGCTTATGGAGTATTGGCGTCCATTTTTAACAAAGTCCAGTGGTAACAGATCCATGGATGAATTTGCCCATGCTATGGACAGAATATCAAAAATCGTGTTTTCGAGAACTCTTAATAACGTGGATTGGAGTAGCGCTAGATTAGCGCACCGAAATATATTGGATGAAGTTATTGCGTTAAAACAACAATCTGGTAAGGATATTTTGGTAGGTAGCCCAAGTTTAATCGTGGCATTAACAAATTGCGATCTGATAGATGAATATCAAATTTGTATCCATCCTGTTATAGTTGGAGGCGGTTTACCGCTGTTTATGAACCTAAACCGGCAGATAGTGCTCAAGCACCTGAAAACAAAAACTTTTAATGGCGGAGCATTACTCATTTATTATAAACCAGAAAACCGTGAACAAAACTGAGCGTTAGGTGATTTTTGGTTTATTATGCACCATGATCGGAAACTAAAAGCATGGCGCTATCGTATTCCTTCAGTTTCTTTAATTTTTATTCAGAAGATTTAAAATATAATTAGTGCTGCGTACAATTGTATTGTCGTAAGCGTTGATAAGCTCATCTTTGGAGCAATTTCAATTTCACACTATTCTCTTGCAAAAAAGTTTAAAGGTTTCAAATTGAGCAGGGTATTTTTACTATAAGTAGATCCATGGCTATAGTAACAGGTTTCCTAAGCGGCAATCTGATTTTTTACAAGACTTAACTATCCCAAGGGTTTGTAGTCTTCAAGCTACAGTTTTGGCTACCGAGATACTCACTTTTATAACAAGGCATGACTTTTGTCAACTAAAATTTATAAGTAATAAATAAAAAAAAGATCATGAGAAGAACACCCTATACTACAACAGTTATTGTCCTATTGGTATTATGTGTGGTAGTACTAATGACAACCTGTGCAAGAATTGTATAAATACCTATACATATCTGATTCATTAGGTCAGTCAATAAAAGTCAAAACGCATATAGCCCTTAGGCGTACGCTCCTGCCCTCTTCTAAATGAGGGAAATTACTTTGTGTGCCATATTTCAAATTAAATAATTGGTTATAAATCCTATTAATTATCGAACTCACGCATCCTAGAATCTGTATGACATCTTCTTTACGAATTCCGTCTATATTATATCAAGCGTAGGTTCTTTCTTTCCGCTAGATTTAATCGGTTATCATTACTTGCTTGTGCCCGACAACTTACATTGCCAAGCTTAGCTACCTGAAATATAACAAATTAATTTTCGGAACAAGAGATATTGTTGATTACAATTAATCAAGAATGAGGAAAATTGAGTAGTTAAAGTACACATTAGGTGTTTTAGATATTGGGATCGTTAGCATAAAAACTAAGAAACAGACTTTTTAAGCGTAATGACAGTGATCTCTGGCCATACGCCGATTCTGCCCTTTAGTCCATGATAGCCAAAACCACGGTTAACATACAGATATTTACCCTGTTTTTGATATAATCCGGCCCACTGTTTATAAAAATATTGGATCGGACTCCATTTAAACCCAAAAAGCTCGATTCCAAATTGCATGCCGTGTGTATGTCCGGCCAGCGTCAAATGTACATGTTGATCATGCGTCAGGGTGACCCTGTCCCAATGCGAGGGATCATGTGACATCAATATTTTAAAGGATTCAGCTGGTAAAGCGGACGTTGCCTTACCGAGGTCTCCATATTGATGAAAACCACCCTTTCCCCAGTTTTCCACACCGATTAATGCGATGCTCGCTCCTTTATTTTCAATTTTGATAGATTCATTCAGCAAGAGCTTAAATCCCATTTCCTGATGAATTTCTTTTAATCTGTCGAGATTAGATGCCTTCAATTCGGCATTATCCCATCGGGTATAATCTCCGTAATCGTGGTTCCCAAGTACCGAAAATTTACCAAATGGTGCCTTTAGAAGTGTAAAATCTGAAATCCATGCTTCCATCTCGGCAGCCTTGTTATTAACAAGATCTCCTGTAAACACTAGGAGATCACTATTTTGTGCGTTTGCCAAGGCTATTCCCTTGCGCACGCCATTAACGTCCGATAAACTGCCAGAATGAATATCTGAAATTTGTGTGATTTTAAATCCGTCGAATGCATCTGGAAGATCCGGAAAACTTAAGATTTCTTTCCTGACCCGATAAAAATGCTTTCCTCTTGTAAGACCGAAAGCGATAACAAGTAAGGTCAGGGCTGCACATATAAGAACAAATTCGCTTAGATATATATTTCGAGGTGGAAAGCCCTGTACCATACGCAGTAAATCTTCAGTCAATAAAATTGGCAAGGCCACTAGCTTCGGTATATACACAATTAAAAAAGTGGTAACTAAATCGCCTGCCTGCCGCTGAATATCCTGACCTTGTCGTTGGAGAAAAATCAGCTTTGCGACACCAATGAGCAATAATATATCTATACACCAATACGCGTAGTGTAGAAAGGGGCTATGAAAAACCGTAGTAAACGCTTGAAAAAAATAAATATCACCAAGTATAAATACCATGAATATAAACATCAGTCTCTTTGCCATTTTTGAATCGTTTAAATCTAAGCGGGCGAAAGATATGCCAAAAATAGCCTGAGAGAAAATGAATGTCTTCTTGCACTAGATATTGATTTCTGTGTGACAATAGGTTGTGTAATCACCTGATGCCCATGGGATAATTGACAGATTGACATGCTCTCCATTAGCACTTGAATAAGAAAAAGAGCGGTTCCTTTTGGTAACTGGGCAAATGATATTATACAGACAGTCATTTTCTTATACATGTTCATGATAGGAAGTATGAATAAGAAATAATTGATCATTGGCAGTCTACTGCCTATTATTACTGATGAACTGGCTGAGCCAAACCTATAAATAATCCTTCCACCCCAGGAATATAACAAAGACGGAAAGCATTTTCGTACTGTACAAACTCTCCGACAGTTGAACTCCATGTTTGACAAGTCTACTTAATCGCTTATCAATATGCAATCGATAAATATTGCTCTTAAGTAACCTAATGAATTCATTGGGCCGTTCGGATGGTCAGATATGACAGATTATACTGCCTCCTTCAAGTTTTAGGCCGAGTTCCGTTAAAAATAAAATGGCTTTGTCGAGGGGGTCTACGACGATACCAATATTGTGCATTCTTAGTAATTTGCTCTGTTGTGCCATAGCAATATATTTAAGAAATAAAGTTTATTTCAGTGAATTGTTCTCAGATGAAGTTTCTTTTGTCTGTTCTCCGTATGCCCAGGAAAGAATTGTTTTAACCGCATTGCGTATTCTGTTTAATCCGTCTTCATTTAATTCAATTTCACAAAAGGTGCTATCCGTATTTATTGAATGTAGTACTAAATAATAAATTCCTGCTGTTAAAATACTACTAATAGCCCTTAAATCAACATTTTTATCTTTCATTTCCTGATCAGCAAATGCAAAAAACAAAGCGCTCATCTTTTCACGTTCTCTGGTAATCTGAGACATAATTTCAGATTTTTCACTTATTTGCCACAGAACTGCTTTTTGCATTTCAGTATTCTCCAAAAAACTGTCCATTTGGTTTAATAACAACGATTCCAAAAAACCTTTTGATCCTTCCGTTGGTGCGGTGCCGAAGTATTCAACAGCACCGAGAGTTGCTGATACCCAATAATCTTTACTTCTGATGTATGTTTCCACTAAATTGTCAACCGAACCGAAATAAAGTGAAATAAGTTTCCTGTCAACACCAGCAGTTTTAGAAATGTTTGCTATTGTCAAACCTGTGTACCCTTTATCTCTAAGCACTTGGCCTACAGATAAGATAAGTTTGTTCATGGTACGTTCTTTATCGTTCTTCTCTCCTTTATAAGTTTTACGCATCTGTTGTCTATATGGTATTGATCTGAATACCTAAAATTAATGATTCAGATCAATATAATAAATAATAAAAAATTATATAATTAATTTATCTTGATTTTTTTAAACTTACTACTTTGCTAATGTCTTCCAGTACGTTTAATACTTTATCCAAGTGTTCTTTTGTATGGGTGGCCATCAGGCTTGTACGAATACGGGCATCCTTTTTTGCTACACCGGGATAGACGATGCAATTGGCATAGACCCCATTTTGTAACAACATCCGCGATACCTGAGCGGTTCGAATTGGGTCACCGATTTTTATCGGGATAATTGGAGAGGATGAGGTTCCGATATCTGCACCGAGTGACAATAGCCCTTCTTTAAAATAGGTGACATTGTCTTTGAGCCTAGCGCGCCAAAAGGGCTCTTCATCAATTAGATCAATCGCTTTTAATAAACCAAAACTTGCCGGTGTTGACGTAGATGAAAATACCTGTTGTCTGGATTGATAGCGAAGGTAATTAATGATCTCCGGAGTTGAAACGATAAAACCTCCAATATGACCCAACGCCTTACTCAGCGTACCGGCAATAATATCTACCTTATCCAAAAGGTTGTAGATTTCAATAGCGCCCCTGCCATGATCGCCCATAACCCCTATACCATGCGCGTCATCGACCATTAAATATGCACCATATTTTTTTGTCAACGTATGAATCTCATCCATCTTCGCTAAATCTCCGTTCTGAGAATATACGCCATCAATGATAACCAATTTGGTTCTAAATTTACTTTGCGCCTCAGCTAATGCACGTTCAAGATGAATCATACTATTATGTGGAAATCGCTTGACGTTTGTATTTGGCAAACCTTCATATACACTAGCATGTACTTCCATGTCAACGATAGCGCAGTCTTCTTGCTTCAATAAACTTAGTAAGGTCGAGCTATTTGCAGTATATCCAGTTGTAAAAACAATACTCGATCCTTCAGGACGATTGAAAAATTCACACAGCTTCCGTTCTAAAGCCACATGATATTCATGATGTCCTCCGATTAACGGAGACGCTCCCGCTCCCGTGCCATATTTTTCAATTCCTGCTATTGCAGCAGCTTTCACTTTTGGATGTTGAGAAAAATTAAGGTAATCGTTTGATACAAGACTTATACATTCAGTCGGTTTAGCTAAAAATGGAGAAGTTACAATAGCCGTTGGCCCACAGCCTTGAGTTATAAATCTAAAGTTAAGATGCTCATTTTCTTTCATGTAATTTATATAAGAATCGAAATACTTTGCAGCATCCATCATATCAAAACCAGCAATATTTTCAAATTCTTTAAAACTTGCTGTAGCAAAATCAATTTGTTGGTTAATTTCCATTGATATCTTGTTAGGTATTCATAATAATACTATAAATATAAAGTAAAAATTAGATTACTCATCTTATTAAACATTCATTTATAAAAATTTCCTGACAGACCTTTATAAGGTATAGGACAATGTTAATCTTGTCTTGGCTATTGGTAATATAAAATGAGGGATTATGCTAGTAAATGACAAAAAAGAAGTATATATTAACAAAAGCTTTAACTTCAACAGAAGGCGGTTGAGTTACGTCATTGTATGAAAAAAGGAGTTATTAAAAACAACAGCGGGTAGCCCCTACAGCTACCCCTGTTATATTATACACCTACCTACAGTATACATATCATATCTACATTTTTATAGGACAAATACATCCTTATAAGTCCACTTAGCAGTTTATAAGAGCTGAATAAGTGAAGAACGCCTCAATGATATACAAATATATAAAAATAATTTCCCTTATGTGTTAAAATTAAAAAAAATAATAAAAATGTGTAATTCGAGTCATAGACACTATATGTGGTAAATATTGCTGTCTGCTATTTCTTCTTTAAAACTATAGTTATTATATTTTTCATCCCTGTAAGAAAATAGTAAATATTAGATGTGTTGAATAATAAATTTTCTCAAAACAAGGAATATTGTAAATTATTGTTATAAATATGAAGGGTATAAACGTTTGGAATCACTAATTGTTACTTTATGCTATATTTTAAAGTAATTGACGATGTGGTTTACGTAAAGGTATTTATAGGCTGTGAAGGAAAAATGGCTACTTATCTATTGATTTGTAGCCATTTATGATAGGTATACTGTAGGGTGCTTTGTAATAGTGCTGTAAATGTAAGAAAAATACACCAAAACATTTCTTTTCTGTGAAAAAAAATGTTTAAAACACAGGTGAAATTAGTGAGAATATGGATAATAATTTCTTTAGATATTTTTGGCAAATTACTGGGAATATCTATTTTGCGTTGATCTTTCAGATTTTTAGATTTTTTATAGAATGACTAGATATTTGATCAGATCTTATTGAATAATTTTTGCCTTATCTTTTGATGCAAAAGCTTTTATAATGACCGGTGCTGTCGCAATCAGAACAATAACGATAATGACGAGCTCCAGATTTTCTTTTACCCAAACATTCTCACCTAACAAGTAACCGAGAGTAACTAGGCTTCCTGACCAGATAATTGCTCCAATCACGTTGTACAGTACAAATTTTTTGAACTCCATACCAACGATGCCCGCAACGATTGGTGCAAAAGTTCGAACAACAGGAAGAAACCTCGCGAGAATAATAGCTCCACCACCTCTTTTTTCGTAAAACTCCTGTGCTTTATAGATATAACTTTTCTTGAAGAACCAGCTATCTTCCATACTCATTATTCTTTTTCCAAAGACCCTTCCGCACCAGTAGCCAACAAAATTACCCAGAATTGCGGCCAATGACACGAGTACAATCCAATAAAGCAATGTCGGTATTTGTTCTGATGGAGGAATTGTCATGTTAGAAACAATCATCCCCGCGATGAAAAGAATCGGATCACCAGGAAGAAAAAATCCAATGAGGATACCTGTCTCGGCAAAAATAATAAACAACAGCAGATATAAACCTCCATGGTTAACAATCCAGTCTGGATTTGTGAGGTTATTTAAAAATTCAAAAAAAACATCCATCAAATAAATCGAATAATATCAAATACAAAACAATCTGCCTTCACTCCAAATTTAAAGTACGCTGCGCCGATCAAATTGGATTACAGCCCAAATATCCTAAAGCTATGTGATCTTTAATTAAAGGCGCAAGATAGAAAATCAGCTGCAATTGCAGGCAATTTTTTACACTTATTTTTGGAACAATAGAGCATGTTCCAAAAAAACGCAATTTGCTGGCATTTTTGACATACGATAGGGATATTACTTAATTGCTTGTAGGGTAAAGATCGTTTTCAATTTATTTTGCAGATCTTCGCCTCTTAGATTTCGTGCGATTATTTTACCGTCAGGACCTAATAGAAAACTGGCTGGAATGGAGTTGATTCCGTACAGCTTTGCTGCTATGCTGTCCCACCCGCCCAAATCCGAAACCTGGGACCATGGCAGCTTATCTTCTTTGATCGCTTTAATCCAGGCTTCTTTGCGTGCCGCATCATCTAAAGATATGCCAAGGATCTCAAAGCCATTATCATGGTATTTTTTATATGCTTCTACAAGATTGGGATTTTCCGCGCGGCAAGGTCCACACCAACTTGCCCAAAAATCAATGAGCAAATATTTTCCCAAAAAATCCGAAATTTTAATCGTTTTCCCATCAGGGCTTTTGAGGGCGAGGTCCGGGGCAATCTCCCCGATTTTTGTTTTGGCGAGGGAAGCCAGCTGAAGTGGAATAATCCGGCCTAGAGGACTCTCTTTTAAACCCGGTGAAAGACGTTCAAATGCTGACTCAACTGCCTCGGCAAACTTCTCCTGACTTGCAACAAAACTTAAACTAATGACACTGAGGTATGAATTGGGGTGTTTCTTCGCAAATGCCAGATGGGTACTGTAATTTTCATCCATAAGAAGCTTCTCCCGATCTACAAAATGGGCGAATAGCACAGAATCCTTCTGTTGCTCAACTGGCAGTTTTGAGAACTCTTTGTTTAACGCATCGAATTTTCCGTCAAGACCTTTTTTCATTCGTTGGAATTCCTCATTTTCCAGATTCAGCTTCGATCCGCTCAAAACGATATTTTTGAGCGAGTCTTTGGCATTCATGACAATATCAGCGGCCTCTAGGTAAAAGCGAAAGTAATCCAATTTTTCACGGGGCTGCAGTTTCGTTACGTATGGATTTTTATTTAGGTAAAGCGCGGAATAAATTGGATAGCTGAGCCTTCCCTTAAATGCAAAATGTCCCGCTTTGGTTTCTGTTGAATCCACATATGAAACACCGTCACTGTTGTAAACCAGAAAAAGTTTACTGCCATCTTCCAGCTGTTCTACTTTGCCTGTAATCGAGTAGTGATCTTGGGCGATGCCCAAAACTGGAAATAATAGCAATAGGCATAGGAAGGGAGTTTTCATTAAGCTGCTTTTTAGGTCTATTAATCAATCTATTGCTAAAAATAGTAAATTTATTGCAATCTGACCAATAACTAAATATCCTGGAGTATAAGTGTGTCGGAAAATAGCCTCTTTGCCATAGGGATCATTTGCGTAACTTGATTCTGCCCGCCAATTGGCACTGATAGATAAGGATCCTTCATCCCATACAATGCCGGATCTTTAATCTTCATGCTCATTTTGGAGCTATTTTTTCCAAGATAACGCCTAAAACAAATTTCCTGAATATCATTGATAAAGATAAACTGATAATCGCTTGTCCATATCCCGTTAGGGGCCAATCTGACTGCTGTTTTCTCTTTGAATGGCATCAAAGTAAACTTTACACCAATAAAAAGGACAAAAATACCAGCAATTGACTGCTCGCGAAATATACCAATCGCGGAAAAGCAAATGACCAAACCAAAAATAAGCGTAAATAATATATTGGGGCTTACCGTAAATGTTACTTTATAATTTATTACGGTTTTACTTAACGCACGCTGATGAATAATTTCATAACGTTGTATAAACTTCATTTTTTTAGTATCCTCAAACCAGCTCATGAAATAATACACATTGATCAGCACGGTGCCAATTACACAGAAGCTTAATCCGGTTTTTTTCATGTTTAACAAATAATACATGAAAAGATTGATGGCAACGTATAAAATATTGTAAGCTAGGATCGTATAAACTCTTTTATTTTTCATGCTGATTCAACGAGCTGTAAAGATAATCATTTCATCTATCACTCATCCCGCAAGGAATCTACTGGATTAGCAAGAGAAGCGCGTATAGACTGATAGCCTACAGTCAATATCGTAATTCCGATTGCCAAAGTTCCCGTCATCGCAAAGATTTCCCATCCCGGGCCAATTCGATAAGCATATTCCTGAATATAACTATTCATAGCCCAATAAGCAATTGGAAACGCAATCAGGCAAGCAATACAGACCAATAGAACAAATTCACCAGATAACATCCGGGCAACTGAAAATACAGATGCGCCATGTATTTTACGGATGCTGATTTCTTTTGTTCTGCTTTCAACCATATAGGCTGCCAGTCCAAACAGGCCGAGACAAGAAACAAAAATAGTAAGTGCAGTAAATATACCCGCCAATCGCTCCGTCCGTTGTATTTCATGAAATTTTTTAGCATACTCCCCATCTAAAAAATGATATTCGAGGGGATAATCAGGATTGTACTCTTTGAATATTTTAGCTGTCTTGCTTAGCGCATCTGCCGTCGTTAATAAGGTATTGAATTTAATATGAACAACCCCCAATGGTGCTGCTGCACCCTCTATAACTGTTGGTGTAATTGGGTTAAATGGTGATTCTTGAATAAAATCTTTGACAATAGCGATAATTGTATACTTCTTGTCTCCGTCCACGATATAGCTGCCGATCGGCTGCTTAAGTTTCATAACCTTTGCAGCTGTTTCATTGATTATAGCGGCCATCGAATCCGTAGGAAAACGTCGAAGATCAAAATCACGTCCTTTGATTAGTTCGAGGCCTGTGGTTTCGATCAATCTGTCATCAGCTGACTGTCGATTAAACGGAATGATGCTATTGGGGTCTTTTCCTTCCCAGGATGCGCCGCTCCACCCACTCCACCTCTCTGTCATTGGTGACATAGTCCTGGTTACGGAAGTCGCAATTCCCTGCTCAAGTAAAGCTTGCCGGATTAATGCTATATTTTTCGCAATGGCCCCTATCTCCACTACATAGACCAAATTATCTTTTTTAAAACCCACATCACGATTTTGAGCATGCTGAATTTGTTGCCGGATAACCAGCGTACTGATGATCATCACGACAGCGATGACAAATTGGGAGACAACAAGTACTTTTCGTGGGCTTATCCTTTGTTTGATATAGATAAACCTACCTTTTAGTACACGGACGGGATGAAAAGCGGAAAGAAAGAATGCTGGATATCCCCCAGCCAGCAAACCAGTTAAAAAAATAAATATAACTCCGGTAGTCAGGAATTTGATCTGATTGAGCGGAAGCGTTAGTTTTCGCCCTATTAAATCGCTAAAACTCGGCAATAATAGGATGACGATCAAGATGGCGATAATAGCAGACACCGATACCAGCGCGATTGATTCCGTTAAAAATTGCCAGACCAGAGACATTCTCTGTGCACCCACAACCTTACGTACCCCGACCTCCTTTGCTCTTCTTTCACTCTGTGCGGTGCTTAGATTGACAAAGTTGATACAGGCAATCAGTAAAATAAATGCGGCTATACAGATAAAGATCCTTACCATTTCTATTCGTCCGCCTATAACAATACCATTTTTGTAACTGTTATAAAGATAAGTTTCTCCTATAGGCTTCAGGAAATTGTCATTTTTGACATCCGCATGTGCCTTTGAAATAACAACTGTAGCTAACCGGCTTATCACAAAATTAATTAGCGCAACTGTATTTACTTACATATTCTTGTGTATATTTAATGCCTAAACTAAGTAATTCATAATGTCAAATCCGCTGATACAATTATGGTTATATAACGATTGGGCGAATAATTTGCTGATCGAAAAAATGAAACAGGACGCTGAACGTATTCCTGCAGGCTGTTTACGCTTATTAAGCCATATCATGAATGCACAGCTGATATGGCTATACCGGCTGAATGGCGAAAAACCTCCTGTAGGGGTATGGGATGAACATACTCTGTTAACTTGTGAACAATATCATCAGTTAGCTTCCTTGGGGTTTACAGAGAAGGTCTACGCTGATGAGTGCAAGATCATGGAAACCGTAAACTATACCAATACCAAGAGTGAGCAGTTCCAGAACTCTTTTGGAGATATTCTTTTACATGTATTTAATCACGGTACATATCATCGGGCACAAATCGCTGTGGAAATGCGAAGGAATGGACTTGATCCCATCAATACCGATTACATCTCTTTCGTTAGGACGTAATCGTAACTCCAGCAGTAGAAACTAATAATACCCAAAATTTTCATAACATGGCTTTTAAACATTATTTTAAGGCTACTTTAAGATGGTTTCATCAACAAAAGCCTGGATCAGGCGCAAAGTTATATCCTAAGAGTCACCGGATTTCTATCCAGGGCAAAACGGATTTACAGCTTTCTGCAGCAAAGGCCTTTAAGGGTGATCCGAAATTATATAATCCGGAGGATCTGTTGTTGAGTAGTCTCGTCTCTTGCCATATGATGTCTTATCTATATGTCTGTTCTAAAAATAACATTGAAGTAATTTCCTATACGGACAATGCTGAAGCAGTTTTAGAAACCGGTCCCGATGGCAGCGGTCGGTTTGTTCAGGTTGATCTATATCCAGAGGTCAGTATATCTGATCCCACAAAGATCGTTTTGGCGCTATCATTACATCATGAAGCGAATCGGCTTTGTTTTATAGCCAATTCCTGTAATTTTCCCGTACGACATCATGCAGTTTGTTCTGTCTGCTGACAAAAAATAACCGTTTCGCAGAATTCGCTTTTCAGCACGACTGAAACAGATTATATCGAGTTCGATCTTTTGTTAATTGACTTTCTCTTTTGAGCTGATAGTTTATCAAAAATTAAGTTTTTAAAATTCAGACGAATTTTTTCAGGTTTTTTCTATTTTTAGGCCATGATTGACAGCTCGAAAAAGAAGGCCGCCATAGGCTTTATATTTATTACTCTACTTATTGACATCACAGGATGGGGTATCATCATTCCTGTTGTTCCCAAGCTTATTGAGGAACTTATCCATAGTGATATCAGTGAGGCCGCAAAGTATGGTGGCTGGCTCGGTTTTGCTTATGCGTTCACTCAATTTATATTTTCACCAGTGGTGGGAAATCTGAGCGATAAATATGGACGGAGACCGATTATTTTAATTTCCTTATTCGGTTTCGCGGTGGACTATATATTTCTCGCCCTTGCTCCTTCGATCGGCTGGTTATTTTTAGGACGGGTGATTGCCGGGTTAACAGGGGCAAGTTTTACAACCGCCAGTGCTTATATTGCGGATATCTCTACGGATGAAGACCGGGCGAAAAATTTTGGACTCATTGGGGCCGCTTTCGGATTGGGCTTTATTATTGGGCCTGTAATCGGTGGATTGCTCGGACATTATGGCGCAAGAGTTCCTTTTTACGCTGCTGCTGGATTATGTTTATTGAACTTTCTTTACGGATATTTTATTCTTCCTGAAAGCTTGGATAGAGATAAGCGGCGTGCATTTGACTGGAAGCGTGCCAATCCGATCGGGTCATTTCGATTCTTAGGAAAACATCCTGAAATTTCCGGCTTGATTGTAGCTTTGATATTGATCTATATTGCGGGGCATGCTGTACAAAGCAACTGGAACTTTTTTACCATGTATAAATTTGACTGGACAGAAAGAATGGTCGGTCTCTCTCTTGGTGTTATTGGTCTATTGATAGGCTTGGTCCAGGGCGTTCTGATACGCTGGACAACACCAAAACTTGGTGAACAAAAAAGCATTTATTATGGATTGATATTTTACGCCTTAGGGCTATTGCTGTTCGCATTTGCCAGTCAGGGCTGGATGATGTTTGTCTTTCTGATCCCCTACTGCCTGGGCGGGATTTGTGGTCCGGCACTACAGTCTGTAATTACCAAAAATGTTCCGTCAAATGAACAAGGAGAACTTCAAGGTGCATTAACCAGTTTAATGAGTGCAACATCCATTATAGGTCCGCCGATGATGACCAATTTGTTTTACTATTTTACACACGATAAGGCACCCTTTAAATTCTCCGGAGCCCCGTTTTTTCTGGCGTTTGTTTTAATGACTATTAGTGTGATTATTGTGTATTCAGCTTTTAGACGTAAGACTAAGGAGCGGCTTGGAGGTTAAGCCGCAAAGACATTTTACCACGAGAGTGCCAAGTTCATCCTATATGTAACACTACTTATTTATTATTCTAAGTTAGTAAAATTGCTCTTTTAAGAATAATGATTTCTCTTGTGTATATTCGTATAGGAAAAAACGATCCATATGAATAAAATAATTCGATTTTTTGATTTACATCCGGGCGAAGAGCGTAAAGAGGCTGTGCTTGATAATGTCATCAACAATATTTCATTCCGCGGAGCCAATGCATGGATTTTGGCCTGTGCCATTGTTATTGCCTCAGTTGGCCTCAATGTGAATTCAACGGCGGTCATTATTGGTGCCATGTTGATATCCCCGTTGATGGGGCCAATTGTGGGGGCAGGATTTGCACTTGGAACATTTGATTTTCAATTGTTAAAGAAGTCAATAAAAAATTTGTTGATCGCAACATTGATTAGTTTGATTGTGTCCTATTTTTACTTTCTCCTGAGCCCATTTAAAGAGGCACAATCCGAACTGCTCGCCCGTACCTCACCCAATATCTATGATGTACTTATTGCGCTTTTTGGAGGGCTAGTAGGCGTTATCGCCATAACTCGTGTGGATAAAGGGAATCCCATACCGGGAGTGGCTATTGCTACAGCCCTAATGCCGCCACTCTGTACTGCGGGTTATGGGCTGGCTATTGGAAACCTGAGTTATTTTGCAGGAGCTTTATTTTTGTATATCATCAATTGTGTATTTATCTGTATAGCTACATTTACGATCGTAAAATACCTGAGATATCCCAAGAAACATTATGTTGATCCAAGAAGAGAAAAAAGGATAAGTCAAAGCATCACGCTGATTACTCTAGCCTTGGTTGTCCCAAGTTTATATTTCGCATATAATCTCCTGCAAGAAAAGAAATATACAAACAAGGTTAAACAATTTGTTCAGCAACAGTTTAGCGATAAGGGCTATACAGTGGTCTACGAAAAATTGTTTACCAAGCCAAAGCGTTTAGAGCTAGCTTTTTTAGCGAAGAAATTTAGTGACCAAGAAATTGCCACCTTGAAAAAATCCATGGTGTCATTTGGAATCGAACATACCGATCTGGTCATCCGTCAGGATAGCTTCGACTTAAAGACAACGATTCTAAGTGAAATTGATAAACGAAGCGCTGCCGTTAATGATAAGGATTTAACGATTCGGGCACTGAATAATGAACTTGCCAGGTATCAGGTCGCAAGTCCGCAATTGGACCAGGATCTATTGGTGCTTTTTCCAGAGCTACAGTCGTATAGCATAGGACAACAACAATATTATGCAAAAAAGGATAGCCTTGCGAATCTCATTGCCTTTATCTATTCGTCAAAAGATCCTCTAGCTGAATCGCAACAGATCAAATTACGCCTTTGGTTAAAAAACCACTTTCCAAAAGATAGCCTTGAGCTTATAGATCGCAGGATCAAATAGAATCCAAAAGAATTTCACAATGATCAGTACTGCTGTTTTTTAACATTTGTAAAATGTTAGTACGTCCGTGATACGGATCTTTGTCTAAAAGAACAAGATATGAACTGGATAATTTTGATCATCGCCGGATTGTTTGAGGTTGGCTACACTTACAGTCTGGGCAAAGTAAAGGAAGCCACAGGAAATGCTATCTATGTCTGGTATGGAACATTTACGTTATGCCTAGCCATTAGTATGGTTTTATTGATCAAATCCGTACAAGGACTTCCCTTAGGAACCGCTTATGCAATATGGACGGGTATCGGAGCTGTCGGCACAGTCATTATAGGAATCCTTGTATTTAAAGATCCCGTAAGCTTCTGGCGTCTATTCTTTATCGGTACGCTAATCGCTTCTATTCTTGGATTAAAGTTTGTAACTGGCCATTAGAACAATAGGGATCCACATCTCCTGCATTCGGATTATTAAACATTCCTGTCATTCATTGCCGGCATATGAATCTCTTTCACACAACTTGCTTTTGATGTCGAGATAATAAATCTTAACGCCTGAATGACATCCGATAATGGTATAAGATCGTCATTTGTTTCCTGAGTGGTCATTCCCAGATTATTCTCGTTATCAGGCGCTGTGGCCAGATAACCAAGATTCAATATAGATACTGCAATCTGATCGGGTCGAAGTTGTTCTCTCAATGCATGAACCACACCCCGCAGCGCAAATTTTGTTGCTGAAAACGCAACTTCCCTTCCATTGTGGTTGTCAAGCCCCCACGTTGAACCGATCAAAATAATTTTGGCATTATCGGCCTGCTTCAAATTATCCAATGCTGATTGAATATTTAAAATACATGAAGTAACGTTGGCATTGATCAGGCCACTAATCTCCTCTACCGGAGAAGACGCAAAATCATACTCGTCACTAAAAGCGTTATTCTCCCAAATACCGACATTATAAATAAAATAGTCAATTTTCGTATTTTTTATCCTGTCTTTGATTACGTTAGCAGCCTCCACAGGGTTGGATAGATCAGCCGGCACCCAATACACATTTGCGTTGTCTTCCAAATAATCGGGTTCACTTCTGGACACTCCAAATACAACATCAGACGGATCTGGAAGCTGCAGTGTGATTGCCCTTCCCAATCCCTTACTAATGCCAAAAATAAGATATGTTTTCTTTTCCATTGTATTACAAATATAAGGTAAGAACCCTCTTTCCTATGGAATATTCCGAATTATTTTCGATCACATGAAAGCAGAAAAAAGCTATAAGAAACAACAAATTGATATTTTCGGTGTTCTATGTTTATGGAAAGACATTATAACAAAGGAAACACGATTTCAAGTGGTCATAGTACCCACAAAGGTAAGGCTGCAAGAAAGTATATTGTCAGTGAAATTATTCTTAATGGCGAGCTTGTTGGTGTGGGCATTTATTATGATGGAACCGACGAACTTCGAGCCGCCGTTGTGGTAAATGATCAGGGACAGGGTGTCGAAATCCGCAATCTCCATGATGAACACTACCCAGAAGCACAATCAGATGATGACCTCGCGGAGCTCTGGCCGCTCTATGAAAAACTCGTGGCGAAATAAACGTCAGCTCTTTCCAATTCAACAATCTTCTAAAAATATATAAAATCTA
Organism: Sphingobacterium puteale; assembly: GCF_003627955.1. Classification (GTDB taxonomy): domain Bacteria; phylum Bacteroidota; class Bacteroidia; order Sphingobacteriales; family Sphingobacteriaceae; genus Sphingobacterium; species Sphingobacterium puteale. The sequence continues at coordinate 29,239 of NZ_RBWS01000017.1, forward strand.
TACTTATATATGGATAAGTTTAAATATTTCAGTTTTAATGTATTTAATATTTATACGATTATATTTATATATTATACATTTTAATTGATTAACGTACTATACTTTTAGCTTTCCGGAACGATGTCCGTGTCTTATCCATTATTCGATATAAGTTCGAACCTGATTTGAGACAGAATATGCCCTTCTTCGCCCCTCATTCGACATAAGACCACAATGAGTACAGCTTCATACCACTGTGATACCGTGTTTAACACGGACTCACCACGGACTCACGTCGGACGCATGGTGGACACAGTACGAAGTAGGTAAGAAGAAAGCTACACGCAGGATCGACCAAATCCTATAAGATACCCGAATCACAGCCGACCATTAGCTCTTTTAATAGAAATTAGTGTATAAACAGTTTATTAAAAACCTTATAGTATTTATTACAAACCTATTATGCCTACCCTTCCAATATTTCAACTTGAAGGGTAAGCACATCATAAATAAAAATTGAATTAGAACTTCATCTTCTGGATGCGGATGGCGTTCAGTATGGCAATAAGAGAAACACCAACATCTGCAAACACCGCTTCCCACATCGTTGCCAATCCTCCGGCGCCAAGGATCAAAACCACCCCTTTGACCACAAATGCCAATCCTATATTTTGATAAACTACTTTTTTGGTCTGTTTACCAATATTGATTGCCATTGGTATCTTAGATGGTTTGTCGTCCTGTATCACCACATCAGCAGTTTCGATCGTTGCATCGCTTCCCAATCCGCCCATAGCAATTCCAACGTCGCTCAAAGCAACTACTGGCGCATCATTAATACCGTCACCGACAAAAGCAATACTTTCGTTCGATGCCTTTATTTCTTTGACTTTGTCAACCTTATCTTCCGGCAGGAGATCTCCAAAGGCTTTGTCTATACCGAGCTCCTTTGCAACATAAGCTACGACAGTGCTCTTATCTCCGCTCAGCATAGTCGCATGTACGCCTGATTTATGTAAAAGTCGTATGGTCATCGCGGCATCTTCTTTAATACTATCCGCAATGGTTATGAAGCCCATAAAACGATTATCGAGCGCTATGGCTATTGTCGTGTAGACAATACTATTGGGATCTATGTGATAAGCAATATTAAACTTGTCCAGAAGCTTAAAGTTACCGACCAAAAGTACTTTTCCATCTGTAGTTCCTTTTAATCCATGCCCCGTTATTTCCTCCACGTCAATCAGGTTTAGTGATTCATCTGGTTCGCCGACATATTCCCTGATTGCTGTTGCGACAGGATGACTGCTGCGACTTTCAATCTTATTGACCAATTTGAGTATGACCGTTTCATCAACCCCCGGTTCTAAACGAACTTCTTGCACCTTGAAAACCCCTTCGGTCATTGTGCCTGTCTTATCCATGACGACATGCTGAATCTTGGCCATTGCATCCAAAAAGTTACTGCCTTTGAATAGAATGCCATTTCTGCTTGCTGCACCGATTCCTCCAAAATAACCAAGTGGTATGGAAATCACCAAAGCGCAGGGGCAGGAAATCACAAGAAATACTAGTGCGCGGTACAGCCAGTCATTAAATACATATTGTACAACAAAAAAGTAAGGGACAAGACAGATCGCTATTGCCAAAAGCACGACAATGGGGGTGTATACTTTCGCAAATTTTCGGATAAAAAGTTCCGTAGGCGCTTTTTGTGAGGTTGCATTCTGAACCAGCTCCAATATTTTACTCAATTTACTGTCTTTGTAAGCGGTTGTCACTTTCACCAGGCTTACCGTGTTCATGTTGATCATTCCGGCCAGCACAATTTCTCCTTTGGTTTTTGTATCCGGTTTGCTTTCTCCGGTTAATGCGGCTGTATTGAACGAAGCAGTATCCGAGATCAGCTCACCGTCCAAACCAAGTTTCTCTCCGGGTTTCAGCTGAATAATATCACCAATTGCCGCTGTTTCAGCTCTGATGACCCGACTATTGTTTGCTTCTACGATGGTCACCTCGTCCGGACGCTGGTCCAGGAGCGCCTTAATATTGCTCTTGGCTCGACTTACGGCCAGCGTCTGAAACACCTCACCTACTGCGTAGAAAAGCATCACGGCAACCCCTTCGGGGAATTCTTTGATCGCAAATGCGCCCAGGGTAGCAATACTCATCAGTAAAAATTCGGAGAATATTTCCTCTTTGCTGATGCTTTTCAGCGCATCTTTAATTACGGGAAATCCAACAGGAATATATGCAACCACATACCAACATACCCGGACCCAGTCCTTGAACCAGCTCTGAGGCACCCAGTTGTCCATTGCGATAGCTGCCATGAGCAATACAAATGAAATAATTGCAGGTAGAAAGAGTTGCAATTTACTCCCTTCTACTGCAGCATGATCATGGCCATCATCGTCGTTATGGCTATGGAAGTGATCCTGTGCAGGCGCTTCCTGTATTAAACGTTGCGCGCCTGCCTGATTATAAATTTTTTCGGTCTGTGTACAACAAAGCTGTTTGCCTTTTGCATCATAAATATGTTTGTGTTCCATAACTTACCATGTTTTTATGCGTTAAAAAACGCCAATAGTTAATGTTCATGTCCACCTGTATTGCTCATCTTGGCATTGATAAAAAATGCGCTTTTCACAACAATTCTGGTCTGAGCAGGGATTTCCTGTACAGGCGTAATCGCTGTATACCCCATTGCCGAGACACCTTTTTGAACTTCAATTTTTTCAAAATTTATATTTTTGCCCTGATCTGTGGCATGCTTAGCGGCTTCCTGTTCATTTTTATGTTCATGTTTTGCCTCACCCTCATCATGCGCATGACCATGATCGTCGTGTCCTTCTTCATGTTCTTCGGGCTGCTTGTCTGTCTCTACGAAAATATAGAACTTACCATCAGCCTCTACGATCGCGTCATTTGGAACAGCTGGAGTCGTTACATTATTTATTCCGATCATTCCGGTAACGTTCATTCCGTCTATCAGACCAATCTTACTGCCGATCACAGTGCTATGCACGGCAATTGTTTTGCTGTCATTCTCAAAAGAAGATCCGATCGTAAAGACTTTAGCCGCATAGGTTTTATCCGGATTATTTGTCAGTTGAAAATTAATGATCTGTCCGATTTTGATCATCGGAAGGTCCTTTTCAAAGACTTGTAAGTCAAGATGTAAGAGACTGTTGTCTACAATTTCAATGACCGGAGATGAAACATCTACATAACTACCTATCTTGGCGAAAACATTGCTCACAGTGCCATTAATTGGACTTGTAACCACAAGTGATGAGCGCAGGGTCGACAGATTGACACTGTTTGGATTGATGCCCATTAACTGAATCTGCTGTTGCAGGGATGCCTTTCTGGCGCGAAGACTATTAAACTCCGCTGTCGCCGATTGTAAGTTCTTTCTCGCTCCGGCATTGCCTTCATTGAGTTCCTGCTGTCTCGCCATTTCTTGTTCCGCAAGTGTGATTTTACTGCCCAAAGCAATATACTCTTCCTGAAGCTGAATAAATTGCGGATTTGTAATGGTTGCTATCACCTGCCCTTTACGTACATTGTCGCCCAACTGCACATTTAAGGTTTTGATGACTCCTCCGTATAGGGTGGTTGCATTGGCCTTATTGTTATTGGGCACACTGAGTACCCCATTGGCTTTGATGGTGGCTGTCAATTCTTTTTCCTCAATGCTTCCGAAGACAATTCCCACGGCTTTGATCTGTTGCTCGCTCAACGCCGCTACCGTCACTGGCCCTTCCTCATGGCTTTCTTCGGCAGCACCTTTCCCTTCCTCCTTCTTGGCATCGCCAGTACCTTTTGAATCTGGTCCGCAGCTATATAAAACTGTTGTAATCGCTAGTGCAAAGAATATTTTTATGATAACTCTCATGGTTGACTTATTTATTATTGAAGTAATTGTATTGGATTGCTGATTGATTATATTGATTGAGCACATCTAAATAGTTCTGTCTGATCCCGATCGCCTGACTTAAGAACTGGCTCATCTCCGCAAAACTTATTTCACCGGTTCTGTAGCCAAGGCTTGCGGCTTTGATGATGGCATCAGCTTGCTTGAGTCCTGCGGACTCATAGAACTGCAATAGAGCAGCATTTTTCTCAATATCAGCCAATGCATTCACCTTATTCGTGTGAAAAACTTGTGTATCATATTCCAGTTGCCTTTGTTGCGCCTCCATTTCCGCGTTTGCAGCTTTCACTTTGTTTTTATAAGCAGCCAGGCCAAATACAGGAAATGATGCCGATACCGAGAATCCCGTAAAAGGATCCTTTGCCCCCCAAAGGCGCTGCGAAAAGAATCTGCCCGAAAATTCAGGCTTATTTGTATTTTTCTGTACCGCAATATTGGAGGATGCAATATTGACATTCTGTTGTTGCAAAGCTAAAACAGGATGTGAGGCATCAACCGATGGATTTTGTACATCCACGTCCATTTGTATCTTTTCCAGTGATTTCTCGACAGGCAATAGCCAGTCGTTGCGGTTAAGGAGCATCATCAGTTGTTGTTGTTGAACCAGCATATCCTTTTTATTCTGCAACAGCTGCGCCTGTAGTTCCTTTAATTTCGCTTCTGCAGCTATTTTATCCAAGGCGGCAACATCGCCGGTTTTAAAACGAAGCTCGGTCGCCTTGAACATCGCTGAATAGATACTGTCCAACTCCACATAGAGCTTCTGTCTATCTTGAAGATACCAGAGCTGATAATATGCTGTGCGCACATCTTTCTTGATATTCGCATTGAGTACTTCGGTATTCAGATTGGCATATTTTAGCTGTTGCATAAAATATGCCTTTCGTGCCGAATAGAGTCCCGGCCATGGAATGCTTTGCGTAATACCGATTTTCATGATCCCTGTCTTATCGCTGGGTCGGTAATCTTCATTCTCCACAAAAACACCCGTTTTTGGGATCTCATTGGCAGTTTTGACCGTGTAGGTCGCTCCGGTTATTTCGGCCTCGTTGACCTGAAATTGGCGGTTGTTTTTTAATGCGGTAGCGATCGCCTGATCTATTCCGATCCGTTCCTGTGAAAAGGCCTTAAATCCAGATACAGAAAATAGGAAGACCAAGATTGTTGCAATAGCTTTGCCCGCATTTCCTTTTTTCATATTCCTTTTTGAATTAAAAATGATATATAATAGCGGTAGTACAAATAGGGTTAAGAAGGTTGCTGTAACCAGTCCGCCGATAACGACAGTAGCCAGTGGTTTTTGCACCTCCGCACCGGCACTTGTGCTGATCGCCATCGGTAGAAAGCCTAATGATGCGACGGTGGCCGTCATCAGTACAGGACGTAACCGGGTGAGTGTCCCCTCTTTAACGCGCTGCAAAATGTCGTCCATGCCATCTTTCTTCAATTGATTAAAGGTACCGATCAGAACAATGCCATTCAGTACGGCAACGCCAAATAGGGCGATGAAACCAATTCCGGCACTGATACTAAAGGGCATGCCACGCAACATCAGCGCAAAAACACCGCCAATTGCACTCATCGGGATGGCGGTAAAGATCAGGGTTGCTTGCTTAAACGAATGAAATGTGAAATAGAGTAACATAAAGATCAGCAATAACGAAACCGGTACCGCAATCATTAGACGTGCACTTGCTTTCTGTAAGTTTTCAAACTGACCTCCATAGGTGAAGTAATAGCCTGCCGGTAGTTTAACCTTTGTTGACAGCTGTTGCTGAATATCCTTGACCACACTTTCAACATCTCTTCCGGCGACGTTAAAGCCGATGACGATCCTTCTTTTACCGGCCTCCCTGCTGATCTGAGCAGGACCAAGCTTGTAATCAATCGCTGCTACCTGTGAGAGTGGAATCTGGATGCCGGTGTCTGTTGGGATCATCAGATTGCGTACATCGTCTATACTATTACGATGTGTTGTATCCAGGCGCACGACAAGATCAAAACGTCGTTCGTTTTCATAGATCTGGCCAGTGCTTTTGCCTGCAAAAGCCGTGCTTACCACATCATTTACGTCCTGAATAGTCAGTCCATAATTGGCAATACGTGTACGGTCATAGACAATATTGATCTGGGGAAGTCCTGACACCCGCTCCACCTGAGGAGAAGTAGCTCCTTTAACGGATTGAATCTGTGTGGCGACGATATTGGCGTAGGAAGCCAGCGAGTCAATATTTTCGCCGAAGATCTTTACGGCCACATCCTGGCGGATTCCAGTCATCAGCTCATTGAAACGCATCTGAATAGGTTGGTTCTTTTCAAAGAAAACGCCCGGTATTACCTCCAGTTTCTCGAGGATAGCTGCTCCAAGTTCGCTATAGCTCCGCCCGGATGTCCATTCTTTCTGTGGTTTGAGAACCACCATCAGATCTGTAGCTTCTGGTGGCATTGGGTCTGTCGGTACCTCGGCAGCTCCCGTTTTGCCCACAACCATTTTTACTTCTTCAAACTCCTTAATGATCCGGGATGCTTGCATCGAAGTTTCAATACTTTGTGAAAGCGAGCTCCCTTGGGGCAATATACAGTGAAAGGCATAATCCCCTTCCTGTAGTTGCGGGATAAACTCTCCACCCATGTTTTTAAAGAAGAAAACCGATAAGGCAAAGAAGGTAATCGTCAAACCGACAATGAGATATTTAAAGCGGATTGCTTTCTGCAACAACGGAGCATAGATACCTTGAAGTTTTTCGATCAGGTGATCACTGAAAGTCTTCTTGTCATGATGCTTTTTTGGCAGAAACAGGGCACACATCATTGGAATGTAGGTCAGCGAAAGGATCAGTGCTCCAAATATCGCGAAACCCACTGTCTGTGCCATCGGACGGAACATCTTTCCCTCCACACCCACTAATGTCAATATTGGGATATAAACGATCAGGATAATAATCTCGCCGAAAGCGGCGCTGGTCCTTATTTTTGAAGCCGATTCAAACACTTCGTTGTCCATTTCGGTCTGTGTAAGCTTTTCGGTAGACTTGCGTAGCCCAAGGTGATGGAGCGTCGCTTCTACAATAATGACCGCACCATCGACAATAAGCCCAAAGTCTATAGCGCCCAAGCTCATTAAATTGGCACTTACGCCAAACACATTCATCAGTCCCAATGCAAAGAGCAGCGATAAAGGAATGGCTGAGGCAACGATGAGGCCTGCCCGGAGATTACCCAAAAATAACACCAATACAAAGATAACGATCAGCGCTCCCTCTATGAGGTTCTTTTCGACGGTGCCTATTGCCCGGTCGACCAGATCTGTACGGTCCAGATAGGGTTCAATGACCACATCATTAGGCAGGGATTTTTGGATAGTTGGTAGTTTCTCCTTTACACGTTTGACAACTTCATTGCTATTTTCACCCTTTAGCATCATTACCACACCGCCCACGGCATCTACTTGGCCATTATAGGTTAGAGCGCCGTATCTGACCGCATGTCCAAAACGTACATCCGCCACATCTTTGACGTAAATCGGAACGGTACCAGATTTTTTGATGGCGATATTTTTTACATCTTCCAAAGATGTCGCCAGCCCGATGCCGCGAATGAAATAGGCATTTGGCTTTTTGTCGATATAAGCACCACCGGTATTTTGGTTGTTCTTCTCGAGTGCGGCAAAAATCTCCGGTATGGTGATATTCATTGCTTTAAGGCGATTAGGATCAACAGCAACTTCATATTGTTTCAATTCACCTCCAAAACTATTGACCTCAGCAATACCGGGGGTACCATAAAGCTGACGAGCCACGATCCAATCCTGCATTGTCCGGAGGTCCTTTGCATTATATTTGCTTTCATTTCCTTTCTTGGGGTGGATTATATATTGGTACACCTCTCCTAAGCCCGTACTAACAGGTGCCAGCTCCGGTCTGCCAATACCTCGGGGAATTTGGTCAACGGCTTCTTTTAAACGTTCGCTGATCAGCTGCCGCGCAAAGTAGATGTCTACATCTTCCTCAAAAACGACAGTAATGACAGAAAGTCCAAAACGTGATATACTTCTGATTTCCTCGATCTTCGGTACCGTAGCGATACTTTGTTCAATCGGAAAAGTAACCAATTGTTCGACTTCCTGACCTGCCAAGGTAGGGCAGGAAGTAAAAATTTGTACTTGATTATTGGTAATGTCGGGAACGGCGTCTATGGGCAGCTTTGTCGCACTCCAGCCACCCCATATAATAAGTAACAAGGTCATTAACGCGATAATGATCTTATTCTTGATGCTAAATTTAATTATACTATCTAACACAATATGCTTGATTAATGCTTAAATAATAGATATATAGAATATCCTATTTCCATGTAGCAGTATGCTACAGTTAACTCCTACGGCTAGCATTGATTAGAAAAGAAAAATTTTCCAATCATGTTTGCTAAGGCTATTAAAAATTAAAATTAAGCATCTAACTTAGGCGGTTGCCAGATAGTTCCGAAGTAGTTTGATAGAATGGGGGTGTCTAAAAGCGGCATGCGATGGTCAAAATAAATCGAAATCGGAATCCCCCCAATTTTTGGTAATTGATATTCAAATATCGTAATATTTCCGCTGCAGCAGTTGCAATAGCAAAAAATCGAACAAGCATCCGTGGTATCTTCACTATGATTATGCGGTTTGTTCAATTGTGTTGCCATAGCTTCCCCCTCGGTGCGAATATTCGCATCACTGCATGGGACAAAGGAAAGTCCCAAAATATAGGCGATCAGTATGATAACAGTTAACCTCATTTGTTATACAAATTTAGAAAAATATTTTAAAAAGTTATTCTTTTATAATAATAGCTCATTTCGTTGTTTGTCTATAGACCTATAGACTACAGTATTGGTCTTGCCAGAAAAAAGTTATTTCGGAAAATATAAACAATCATATCGCTTCCGACAAATCCTGTTCTATCATAATATTAAAGCTTTTGGCCTCCCGACGGATAGATGCCGTGTGAAAACGAGGAGCTGTGCCGGTTTGGACTTATCCATATCAAAAACAAATCTGTCTATCGCAATCTTTTATTTAACTTTTACGATAATAATAACCCAATAAAACTATTGGCAATACTAGAGATAAAAAGCTTTAAAGGGTTTAAAAACAGTGTTTAAACACCGTTGTGGATTTGTAGGGATTTCTCTACAGGAAAAATTACTTATACAAAATCATAATGATTAAACAGGATGCTATATATATAATTGTAAAAATAAAATTTAACGCTAATAAATAAGTCGTGTTTTTGGTGTGAATAATGTTAACTCTGTAAATATAAATTAATAATAATATAAAATAAATCAAAATCACTAGGAATCCAAGAAAAATCAAAATGTCTACTTACATGAAAAAGAATCGTTACCGTAATCTTAAAAATGTTATAATGTTGGGATGCATTATGCTGGTTGCATCAAGCATTTACTCTTGTAAAAAGAGCGGTGAAAACACAAGTCTGGCCGGAGAAACGATGGTCAAAATCAATCTACAGGGCGTAGCAGCCTATGGTGAAGACGAAATTGGCGCCGTAGGACAAAAACAGGGTTCAACAAAGGTTAATGCCGTAAGCAATGCCGCTGATGTTCAGGAAATGAGTATTCCCTTTGGCAACGGCACTTCCATTGATGTGGTAGTGACAAACAATTCCACTGCGGCAGTCAAAAAAGGATTGGTCGCTTCATCGGGAGCCAAAGCCGCAATACCTCAAGTAACTGAAAAGCCTTTGGATAACGGTGTGAAATACAAAGTCGTTGTTTATGACGACCAGGGGAATTACGTGACTGAAAAAACGTATAGCTACGGTGGCGAAGCCGCCGCTGAGGGTATTGTTCTTGATGCCGGGAAAACGTATACTTTTATTGCCTATTCAACCAATAGCACAAGTACAGTGCCGGCGATCAATAGTCAGGGCACACTGTCATCTGCAAGCCTTGATAATATCAGTGGAGATTTAATGTACTTTACGAGTAAGCTGAAATTAAACAGTGGTGTGAATAATTTGAACGTGGTTTTAAAACATCGTTTTAGCCAGATCACAACAACATTATCAATGGATGCCAATATGACTGGTGCAATTACCAAACTTGAAAATGCTGTATTTAAACCAAGTCATTCATCTGCAAATCTTAAGCTTTCGGATGAGACACTTACCTACAACGAATTAAACGATGCAGGCGTGTGGGCACAATTCCCGGCTTTGGGAATTGGACTACGAACTGTGGCCAGCACTCCGTCCCTATTGATCCACCCAGCCACTAGCGCGGGAACACTTAAATTGGGAACCTTGACCATTGATGGTGAAACAAAATCAAACCTGACAATTCCGAACGTAAAGATCAATCCCGGACAGAAATACGATCTGAAACTAAATTTCAAAACCTGTACACAAGATGTGACCAGCAATGGATTAAATTGGAGTTACCCAGCGGTGACCGTAAATGGAAAAACAGGAATCCGAATTGACGGTGTATTTCATCCCAGTGGTACCACAATATCCAAAAGCTTTACGGCACCTGCTGCCGACTATGGGTTTGTATTTGACATTACTGAATTGGATAACGCCTTCAACATGGAAATCAATGGAGTGAAACTGGCAAAAAATGAAATCCAATTTGAAGTTGGTGCATCCTCGGCACAAAATATTCAATTCCTCGACGGAAGTAAATATGCGGGTACGAATGTGGAGACAGGTAAGAGAATTGATCAAGTCTATAATATGCAGGGAACAGCTGCTAATCCACTGATCAAGCTGGTGATCAGCAGAACGGGTAAAGTGACCATGTTTGGTAGCAAAACAAATGGCGGACCGCTATATGAGCTTGTACTGGTCAAAGGTAATTCTTTCAATACTTTCCCTTGGGGAAGCACACAGGACAATGCGGTTAAGGTGACTCAACTTGTGGACGGACGTACAATTATTAAAGGCGTAGGTGCAGGTAAGAAGAAAATACCTTGTAGCTAAGCACAGAAATAGATTCAATATATATAATTCAATAAATAAAAGACTATGAAAAACAAAATTGCCTATATCAGCCCGGAGGTTAAGGTACAAAGGATCGAACTTGAGCAAGGTATCGCTGCTGGGTCTGCTTGTGTAAGACCCGAAGACTCAAATGGTAACGTCAGTGAACAATGGGGACTTGGTGACGATGACAACCGCACAATAGACTGGTAATAGATATCAGCACTATCGATATGCAAAAAGGCCGAATTAAGCACCATTTATCTGTGTTTAATTCGGCCTTTTACTGATTGTATAAAGAGCTTATAGTACCTTCTGCAAACGTTTTGGAAATTCGCTTATTTTTGAAATACTGAGCTGTTTCATTACTTGGAACAGGTGTGCCTTGAACATATTGATCGTATGTTCACCGCCCGCATTCCCCAGTGCCCCAACGCCATACATAAATGGTCGTCCCATGAAATTAAATTCAGACCCAACAGCATGCGCACGGGCTAGGTCCACACCGGAGCGGATACCACCGTCCAGCATAATCTTGATTTTGTTTTTATAATCCGGATTGCTCGCAAGGTGAATCAATGAATTGATGGACGATTCACTGGCATCAAGCTGTCTTCCGCCGTGATTAGAAACAATGACACCATCTACTCCGAGCGTGATGGCAGCCTGCATATCTTCATCGGTTGCAATCCCCTTTAATACCAGCGGTCCTTTCCACAAGTCGCGAATGGCTTTGATCTTTTCGACATCTACTTTTCCGGTAAAGGTTCTGTTCATAAACTGTCCCAGCTGGGCCAGGTCAAGACCTTTTTCCATATAAGGTTTTAACGTTGCAAAAGACGGGATACCATGTCTGAGCGTTTCAATACCCCATGTTGGACAGGCGAATGTCTGCAGAATATTTGCGATATTCATCTTTGGAGGCATGGACAAACCACTTTTGATCTCTTTATACCGCAGTCCAAAGGCAGGAACATCTACCAGAACGACAAGTACTGGGCATTCCACTGCTGTCAGACGTCTTAGGATATCGTCGCGCAACTTATTTTCTGTCGGATGATAAAGTTGAAACCAGGCCTTCCCCTGCGATACTTCAGCGATGCGTTCGATACTGCTTGTTGACACAGTGCTCAAGATATAAGGGATATCGTTTTCTGCGGCTGCTTTTGCCAAAATTTCCGGTGCATTAGGCCACATCAAGCCCTGCAAACCGATTGGCGAAACACCAAATGGAGCACTATAGCGACGACCAAAGAGCTCGACGGACATATCAATTTCTCCGCTCGCTTGAAGATATTGAGGTTTTAATAAAATATGATCAAAATCATTTTCATTCCGGGCGAGATTCAATTCTTCGTTGGCACCTCCTATTAGATAGTCAAATGCAAATTTGGGGATTCTTTTCTTTGCCTGTCTTCTTAGATCTTCAACAGCAGGAAATCGCGTATTATATGTAAACTTTTGGCTCATGATTGATGTATTAAATATTGGCAGTGAATTATCTGCGCGCCAAATATACTATATAATTTGAAAATAGTTTGCTATTTATCCAATAATATCCTAGGTATTCCGTCGGTAGCCAAGCTCAGCCCCACCGCTGACGGGCAGGTTTACCCCCGTGATAAAACGGGCACTTTCAGATAGCAAAAAGATACATGCATCTGCAATGACATCCCCTTCCGGACAATAACCCAGGAGGTGAATGTTTTTTAAAAAATCAAAAATCTGTTCCGGTTGTGCTTGCTCGGATGCCCATTGCTGAAGCATGGGAGTCATGACTGCGGCTGGCATAACCGAATTCACCCTTATTCCCAGCGACGCATAATCTATTGCCATCGCTTTGGTCAAAGCGTTGACGGCGCCTTTTGTCGCAGCATAAGCAGCATGGTTTTCCTGACCAATCTCGCCTACCAGACTGCTGGTATTTAAAATGCATCCCTTGGCGTTCTTTAGATGGGAAAAACCATACTTGGTCGTCAGTAAAATACTCTTTACATTGATATCAAATAGCCTACCCCACTCTTGTACACTGGTGTCATGTAAAGGTTTTGACGGACTCGCCAGGCCAGCATTATTGTGAATGGCGTCCAGCCGGCCAAAAGTTGCTATGGTCTGATCTACGACTGCTTTTACTTCCTCCTCTTGGGATATATCTGCACAGATGCCCAAATGCGGAGCCCCCAGCAGCTCGCCTGCCGCTGCAACGGACTTTTGATCAAGGCCGATAAAAACAACCTTTGCCCCTGCCTTTGCATAGGCCTGAGCGCATGAAAGACCAATTCCAGCAGTCCCCCCACTGACCAATATCACTTTATCCTTTAATGTGTTCAACATAAATCTATAAAAGGTTATTCAATTAATTCAGAATCTAAAATACGACAAGTAAGCATTTACCTGAAGATTACATATAACATTGTGACAATAAGGATTAATAAACCGGTTAACACACGGTAATTCCCTACTCCTTTCCATGCGGGTCCACCAAGCGGTTCCAATGGACTTTTCCAGTACAGCAGCTCACTTTCAGTATTATGCTGTACCGGATATAGAAATGATAGAATGATCTGCATAAGCGCGCAGACCAAGAAAAGATAGAAGGCCATTATCATAAACGGCGTCTGTCCGATCCATGAATGTGGCATGATCTTATTGATGATAAAAACACCCATACCCAAAAATGATCCGATCCATAAAGTCATTTTTGCAGAAGCCGCAGAGGCTTTGCGCCAGAATACCCCCAAAAGGAAAACACAGGTTATAGGGGGAGCGATATGAGCGATTACATCGTTGATGCCATTAAAAATGCTTTCGTACTTATCTAATAATGGCAATAGAAACAAGGAAAAGACCATGGCGATCACAGCGGATATTTTTCCGATACGTATCAGCTGCCTGTCCGTAGCATCGGGTTTCCGCTGTTTGAATATATCATAACTGACCATGGTGGAGATGGAATTGAGTGCGCCAGAAATCTGGCTCATCAAGCCGGACAGCAGTGCTGCCACAAGTACACCGATCAGACCAGAAGGTAACAATTGCGTTATCATCAGTGTATATATTCCTTTGGAATTCACATTGCCCGAAGCATCTAGCCCCAAACTATGGAGATCGAGCTGTCCACTTTTAAACAAGGTGTAAGCAAACAAGCCCGGCAGCACGAATATAAACACGGGTAAAATTTTAAGAAAACCACAGAACAGCGCGCCAACACGGCCATGGTTCTCGTCTTTTGCGCCCAATACACGTTGAACAATTGTTTGATCGGCACACCAATACCAGATTCCCAAAATAGGATATCCAAAAAATACCGCATACCAAGGCATACCGCTGACATCATCAGCCCCGCGCAGCATAGATAATCGGTCGAGCCCACCTTCGGCAATCAGCACATTTTTCATTGGCATCCATCCGCCCATACGGTCAAAAGCTGCAAAACTAATGATAAACGCGCCGGCTAATAAGACAATAGTCTGAATAGATTCCGTGATAACTACCGCACGCAATCCGCCAAGAATCGTATATAGCCCAGTAATAATACAGATGACGGTAATGCTTAAATACATGTTAAAGCCAAAAAGTGTCTTCAGTACAATACCGCCCGCGAGCATGGAAAAGGCAATATGGATCACGATTGCAGATACAATGGAGATAAAAGTCAACCAGTCCCTACTGGAGCGGTCATACCGTCTTTCTAAAAAATCCGGTAGGGTTGTTACGCCGGATTTAAGATAAAATGGCACGAAGAACAGGGCTAACAGGATCAATGTAAAAGCCGCCATCCACTCAAAGTTACCATTGAGCAAGCCGGTATCAAATCCACTTTGTGCCAAGCTTACTAAGTGTACAGTGGATATATTGGTAGCAAACAGCGCAAGTCCTATCGCTGGCCAGCGCAGGGTTTTGCCAGCGAGAAAATAGCCTTCGGCCGTACCTGTATTTCTTTTGCCTCCTCCTACGCCAGCACGAATGCCTACAATCAAAATAAGAGCGATATAAGCCATCGCGATACCTAAATCTATATTTCCTAACATAAATTATGCTATATTAAATCACAACTACTTCCTGCTTCCATTGTTGTTTGATAAACACCATTTTCAATCCTTACCGGCTGTGCAAAATGAGATTTTAGGTGCGGGATGTGTTCAAGGAACAATGCTTGATGACCAAGGCTTATGTGGTTGAACAGGACTAAATGCTGGTGCAGTTGCCCCATGTCCCCTACATGTGGGACTACCGGAATCCCATATTTGCGGCAAAGGAGACTGACACTTATAAACTCACTGACACCACCCACACGGACCGCGTCCACCTGTACAAAACCAGCAGCACCCAATTGCAGGTAATTTTTGAACACAATGCGGTTGGGTACATGTTCACCCATGGCGATCTTTATCGGCGCAATGGTATCGGTCAGTATTTTATGTGCAAAAATATCATCGGGATGAGTGGGTTCCTCCACCCAATAAGGATTCATCGTTTTAAGTTCCTGACATATTGCCAACGCTCGTGGTAAAGTCCACTGTTGGTTCGCATCCAACATCACAGTAGCCTGATCCCCTGCGACCTCCCGAACAATATGTGCTCTTCTGATATCACGGAGCGGATCTTCACTGCCCACTTTCAGTTTCATGGCTGTAAAACCATTGGCGATTGCGCGTTTACAGTTTTCGCGAACCTGTTCATCAGAATAGTTAAACCAACCGACAGAGGTATCGTAACCGGTATACCCCTTTTCGATTATATGAATTCTTTCTTGCCGGTTTTGCCAATTTTCAGCAATTAACGCAATGGCCTCTTCCCGCGTAAGTTCATCTTCCAGGTAGGAAAGATCCAGTGTATTGACAATTTCTTCGGGAGAGAGATCTATTAACAGTTTCCAAAGCGGAACATCACGCGTTTTTGCCCATAAATCAAAGCAGGCATTTGTGACAGACGCTAATGCCAGATGTACAATACCTTTATGTGGCCCCAGCCATCGGAATTGCTGTTCATTGCTCAAGGTGTTGAATATCGTACCGAAATTTGCCATGAGTTCTTCGATCGGCATTCCTTTGAGGCGTTCGGCGTAAAAAGATGCTGCCCGACAGACCAATTCATTTCCCGCACCTATCGTAAAAGCTAGTCCGGTTCCTATACGTCCTCTGTGATCTTTCAACCGTGTGACGGCATAGGAATATATAGGATCTTTGTGTACAGCATCACTCCCTGCTCCGGTACCTAAAGGAAATCGGCGGTCCTGTATATCGTAATTTATAATCATTCTGTTTCGTTGGTTTTAAAATTTTTGGATAGATCTATTGTAGTTTCAATTTTTCCTTTAGTCTGAGTAGCAGATCAACATCCGTCTCTTTGATACGTCCATTCCTATTTGGGCCGACGTTTAAGATCAGGATATTATCCTGCGCCGTTGCTGTTCGGTAGATCTCTTCCAGTTCCGCTAGTGTCTTATATTTTTTGTCGGTCGTATTGTAAAACCAGCGCTCCCCGAGTACCACTGTGGTCTCAAAAGGCATGTAATACGTATTTCCTTGCGCGGTAAAAAGTTTGGGATCTGGCACGACAGGCAAATACGGATCTCCTAGACGGAAATCGCTCGGGAAATAACGTATCGGAAATAAATCCTGTTGCTCTTTGGGGAGTACAGTATGCTTATCTGCGTTTTCGGGACTACCAATACTCCAGTTGATACCGATCTGACATTGCGGAACCTTACTTTTGACCAAAGTATAGATCTCTTGTGCCGGCCACCTGTAATTCTCCTTTTCCCAGCCACCATCTAACCAGAGTTCAACAATATCTGTATACTTCTTGGTCATATCGAGCAATTCGTTCAATTGGTTCAGCATATAGGTATTATAGGCTTGATCAGCCTTTCTGTCTTTGACATCACCATTCTGCTTGCGGTCCCATAGCGAATAATAAAGTCCCAAGCGTATTCCCTGTGCCCGACATTCCTTGGCCAAAGCTTTCACTACATTGGTCTTATTCGCTGAACTAGCTACATCGTAAGTCGTATATTTACTATCCCATAAACAGAAACCATCGTGATGCTTAGATACCAGTATGATATATTTCATTCCCGCTGCTTTAGCTGTAGCGACCCATTGTTTGGCGTCGATCGTTGTCGGGGCATATGAACTCGTTGGTTTTGACCCATCTGTCCATTCTTGATCATGGAATGTATTTATACCAAAATGTATAAACATGCCATACCTTCTGTCGATCTGCTCCTGCTGAAATCTATTGAGTTTATCGGCAGCTGTTGGCACGATCGCTTTCGTCTGAGCGAAGACTTTAGATACCAATAAGCATAGGGTTAAATTAAAAAATACACGCTTTTTCATCATTAATTTATTTTAGGTTCTTATTTCGATATTTTGGGCTAATCGGTATGAAAAACCTCTGTCATATCGGACCAGATGGCACTTTTTTCTTTTGCCTCCGGAAGCGGGTTTTGACAAGGATCAGTTTCTTTCCACCAGCGCTGTGTCTCGGCATCGGCAGCCATTCGTTGCATATCCGAGGAAAAATCTGTTCCTGTATACTCAAAATAACTGAAGAGATAATACTCGCCGGCTATCTCTTTCAGAAAAATAGAGTAATTCTGAATATGACATTCTTTGATTTTTTGCAGCACTGCTGGCCAGGCTTCCGCATGTAGCTTTTTATAGTAGGATAGTTTTTCAGCTTTTAAACCAGTAATTGAAGCATAACGCTTTACTGCAGCACGTTTTTTTTCTTGTGTGCAACCAAAAGCGAGTAAGGCTATTAAACCAATCAATACAAAGCGCTTAAAGGGAAATCGTTTTTTCAGTATCTTCATCATATTTAGGTATTCTTGTTGTCAATACTCCGCTAGACATAGTGCTAAACTACGACAGGCAAAACAATAAAACTTCACTTAGATTGCTCAATACTGACACTATATTAACGGTATTTGGATTAGTGTTTTATAATTATGACAAAATAGGCTATATTTAAATTCCTTTAAACAAAAATAACCAAGTAAATGAAACCCGTTTTCACGAAAATATTAGCGGGATCAGAGATCGAGACATTCGCAACAAAGGAGGTTTGTCAGCCGTCTTTTTCCACTGAATTCCATTTTCATCGTGCTTGCCAGATGACTTACATTGTGCAAAGTGAAGGTAAACGAATTATAGGTGACAGTATAGACAGCTATTTAACGGATGAATTGACTTTTTTAGGACCCGATCTGCCACATGTATGGCATAACGATAGCATGGATAAGGATTCTGTACAGGTATCGCGTTCTATGGCGCTTTATATCGAACCTGAATTAATGGTCGAGGTGTTAGGGCATCTTTTCAAAACACATAAAATAGAGACATTTCTTACCGCATCTAAACGGGGCCTCTTATTTCAGGGCAAGACAAAAGAACAACTGAAAGGTAAACTGGAACAGATGATCCATCTCGATTATGGTATTCAAAAAACTATTTTACTTCTTGAAATTATCGACTTGCTAATTACTACTGATGAATATGAATGTCTTTCCAGTCCGGGGTATACACATAATTACAGTTCGATGGACAATGATAAAATTGACCGAATCTTTAAGTTTGTATTCAATAACTTTACAAAAGAGATTTCGTTGGATGAGGCTGCAACTTTAGCAAATATGTCCAAGCATTCCTTCTGTCGGTATTTTAAGTCCCGTACACAAAAGACCTTTGTGGAATTTGTCAATGAAGTACGTATCAGCGAATCATGTCGACTGATTGCTGAAAACAAATTGCAGATAACGAATATTGCCTTTGCCTGTGGATTCAACAGTCTTTCTAATTTCAACAAGATTTTTAAATCCATCAAAGGGATTACGCCAAGTATGTATAGAACGCAACTACAGACTTAAAGAAAACTTACATAAATGCACATTATTGCTGCTTAGCAATAAGTGGTTATTTGTTTACACGCAAGAGTCCTGATATAGCAGGGCCATTTAATAACTTACCATCGATATCAAAACGGGATCCATGGCAGGGACAATCCCAGGATCTTTCCGAGGCGTTCCAGCTTACTGTACAACCCATATGGGGGCAAATTGAACTAACACAGTGTAACGCCCCTTGCTTATCTCGGTAAGCAGCAAAGGTTTTGCCGTCGTAATTCACGATCCTGCCCTCCTCCGGATGTATATCTTTAAATTCGTTTATCTTGTCTATTGCGAATTTATCCATAACAAAATGTTGAGCGGCACTCCATCCCTCCGATAGTAAACTCTTAGCACTCGCGATTGGCTTGATACGGGCTGGAGATAACAATTTGGATAAGGGTGTTTCTTTGCCCTGTAGTAAGTCTGGAATAATTAGAGACGCCATTGATCCGAAAGTCATGCCATTTCCGCCGTACCCCGTCGCGATATAGATGTTATGTTCGCTAGGCATGCGGCCTATAAAGGGTAGACCATCAGCTGAAACATAATACTGTGATGACCATTGTGCAACGACTTCTTCGTATTGAAATTGTTTGTCCACTAACGCTTTGAGGTCAACAAAATGCTGCTCGGTATCTTTTTCATCCCCTGTTTTATGGTCGAAGCCACCTGCAATAAGATAGTACTTGTCGCCATCACTGTGATATCTAAAGTAATGATAAGGGTCATACAAATCTGCTGTCTGCGCAAGCATTTGTGGTTCCTGTAAGAGTTTCACTGTAAGCACGTAACTCCGATAGGGCGCTACCAACAAGTCAAACCTATTTTTTCCGGGGGGTATATGGGTAGCCCAAACGATATTTTTTGCTGTAAAAATGTGTCTATCACTCGTTTTCAATGTGATTTTGTCATCGTGATGTTGATAATCGACAATTGACTGATTTGTCAAGATTGCTCCGCCGCCTTTTCTAAAGGCATCTAAGATTCCGAGTAAATATTTCAATGGATGAAATTGTGCTTGTCCCTCAATCCGGATAGCTTTTATAAAAGGCAGGTTGAAAGGAAGAGTACTGCTTGGCGTAGTTTTTACACCCAATTGTTGATGGGCTGAAAGTATGCGCGTCGTAAAAATTATTGATATGAGCCGTTGTTCCACCCGTGGTACCGAAACCAGGGTTTTCCTTGTCCAGAAGCAAACATTTGAAACCCGTATCCTGTAGTTCCTTGGCGAGCGTCACACCCGTGATACCCGCCCCAACTATAATTGTATCAAATTCCAAATCGCTGAAATCTGTTGGAAAATTTTGCCCATCAATCGTCTGCCAAAAGCTGTTGTTACTACCGTCACGTTTCATATTGGATGCAGTTTAAAGGCTGGGAAACTAGTTCCCGGTCTTTGGTGATATAACTAATTATGATTTGTACGAAAAGAACCAGCCCTAGAGCTAATCGTTTTACGATTAAATACTTAAAAAAAGGAAGAAATACGTCATCCGCTACCAAATCAAACGATCCAATTTCAGGCATTGTTCTTCTCGAAACAGAAAACAAAAAATAAAAGTGATGACAGATAATCTCAACGACTATGTAAATTCCATTATCCCTACTTGGATAAAGAATAAAAAAATAATGGTCACTGGTGGTACTACTGGTATTGGACGCGCCACCGCACTTCTTTTAGCAGCCTTGGGTAACGACGTTTTTATATGTGGGCATCATGAACAGCAACTCGAGGATACCTTGCGTGATTTTGATAAATTGAATGTTGGAGGTTCACTGACAGGAATAGTCATAGATTTAGCCACCGAAGAAGGCATACAGGAACTTTTCAAAAAATTTGACAGCATGTATGACCGGCTGGATATCCTTATTAATAATGCCGCTATCGCTTTTCAATCTGTCAAAGATGGTAGTTATAACGATCAGGCTTACATTTTACGAACCAACGTCCTCGCGTACCTTGCTTGTGCTCAGGCAGCCTTGTATCGGATGGAACCCAGGGGATCAGGACATATCGTCAATGTAGGATCCATGAGTGCAGATATACGCGAGGCGCAAAGTTCGGTTTATGTATGTACCAAAGGTGGTATCCAGGCCTTTACAGAATCGTTACGCAAAGAAGCGAATCCGAAAGGTATACAGATTTCCTTGATTGAACCGGGTGCTGTTGGAACAGATATGCAACCCTACCCCCCTGACGAGCAGCGCAAAAAAATTGAAACCATGGAGATGCTGTTCGCCGAAGATATCGCCAGAGCTATCGTATTTACGATTTCTCAGCCAATACGCACCTCAATTGTCAGTATGCAGGTTAAACCTCTACGTCAAATTATATAGCGTGTGTCTCAGGCTTTGACTGTAGTTATTATCGATTTACAAACTAAATAATTCTGCTCTACAGAATTTAGCAGACTGTTTACGAAACAAATTGATCAGCACTATTGTCCCAATAAAAATTAGAAAACATGAAAAAAAAGAAAAATTTGTTTGAACGATTTTCAAACTGGGCTACACATGCAACCGGAAGTTCAGCAGCGTTTATTCTGGCTACATCCACTGTTGTTGTCTGGGCGGTCAGCGGCCCCATCTTTGATTACTCCGAGACCTGGCAACTAGTTATCAATACAGGTACAACAATTATTACCTTTCTCATGGTATTTCTGATTCAAAAATCACAGAATAAAGATTCCAAGGCAATTCATTTAAAACTCAATGAGCTGATTGCTTCTCATGAAGGGACGAGCAACCGAATGGTAAGTCTAGAGGATCTGAGCGAGGCAGAGTTGGATCAACTCGCTAAATTTTATGCGCATATTGCCAAACTTGCCCTTGAAGAAAGTGACCTAACCTGTACCCACTCTATTGATGCAGCTCAAGAAAATCATGACTTTAAGAGTAAATTCCGTCAAAAAAGAAATGAAAGTGACCGGAACAAAAAACAACAATAATCCCCAGGGCTGGGGATATTGCCTTTAGGGTTGACCACCGCCACCAGCAGCCCCATAAATCTGAGCATTTTTTATCTTCCTTATTTTATCATTTTGTATAAAAAAGGGCTCAACTTGGTTGAGCCCAATAGCTATTGAATGCTAATTTTCTCTTTTAATGTCAGAACTAATCGTGTCCCTCCGTTTTTACAATTTTATTATAGATGCCTAATAATAGAAATGGCGCTGCCCATTGCCCTACAAACAAGGCTGTCTTATCGTGCATCATACATTTTAAAGCGGCTGATACGCCCATAGAAAGTAGTGCAGCGCCTAAAAATAGCGTGGAGGGAATTTTAGAAGTTTGTTCTTCGATTTTTTTGGTGATTTCACCTTCGTTTCCTGTTGTTAATGCCATAATATCTGTGTTTAGTGATTATTTAAAAATTTCTAAATCTTTTTGTTTTATGCTTATTCCGCCTTTGAGTTCAGATTTGTATCGGCAAGTGCTGTCAAATCGCGGTTACTGTTGCCATAATATTTATATGTTTATGCTCAAAGAGCGGTTCGTTAAATAAAGAGAGGCAAGAGTTTATTCGTTCATCCGCCAGCCTCGAAATCGCCAAAACACGCATATATCCAGCATAAAAAGTAAAAACACGTTATCGACGCGATGAAAACGTATTGCATAAAGTGCATTATATTTAAGTAAAAACCGGTTCGGAATGAGTACTAATTCTTCTAACTATATCGATACTGCACATGTTTATTAGATGAACTAAAAACAAAAAAAGATGAATAAAATTCAATCAGCGCATAAACAGTATCAAGGCATACTGATTGTTGCATTTACTGTGATAAGCCAGGTCGGTCCAGAAGATTTTCCGGCTGATATCCCAGAGCGACCCGAGGAAGAATTGCCTGAAAATGATCCAAACGATAAACCAGAAATTAATCAGGATGATTTGGACTCCGAAGAAGAACTAGACCTAGATGAAGGGGAAGAAATTCCTGAATTAGATGAACAGGAAATTGACGAAGAAGCGAATGATGCTGAAGGTGTTCCTTTGGAACCTCGGAATCCACCTTCGGACTTAAATGAAACAACAATTTAGCATGAAAAGGTGCAAATGGGCTAATATTTATAACCAATATTAGCCCATGTCTCTGTTTTATTAAACTATATGGAAGAATAATTTATTAATTCAAAAGTTTGGTTTTAAATCCAAATCGGATCAATCCGGCCGTATTTCTGGAACTGGTTTTTTCCAACAGCTGTTGTCGATGTCCCTCTACGGTACGCTTACTTAAAAATATTTGATCCGCTATTTCAGCATTGGTATACCCTTCTGCGATTCGTTCCAAAACTAAAATTTCGCGATCAGAAAGCTCATATCTTGCCATAACATCATCTCTATTTACTTCTTCGGGAATATGTGAGGCAGAATAGTCTATCAGTTGAAAAGCGAGTGCCGAACTGATATAACGCTCTCCCCGTTGGACCTGTTTAAGACCAAATAAAATTTCGTCAACATGTGAACTTTTAAGCAAGTAACCATCAGCACCCATACTGAAAGCTTCAGATGCAAGATGAAAACTGGCATCCATTGTCAATATAACAAGTTTTATTTCCGGGAAGCGCATTTTTACCGTCTTAATAAATTGTATTCCATCCATTATATCCATATGGATATCAGTAAGAATAAGGTCCGGCTGAGTGGCTCGGGCGAGATACTCAAGGGCATCTTTACCATTTTCTGCCTCTGCAATTACAGTTATATCCTCTTGAGCCTCTAAAATTAATCGGAAACCTGAACGTACCAACGCGTGGTCGTCTACTAAAAGTAACTGTGCCATAGCTATCAATTTGTAGTTTAAGTATGATTAAATTATTTTTTACAAAAACAACATTACGCTCAAAAAAGTTTTTAGACTAATTATCCCGCACTTTTTATCGGTTGTTCATAAAGTCGATTGCTATAAGTAGACAACTGTTTTTCTATGGATAACGCACTTCTACTATGGAATTGCGTATCAGTATCAAGTTTTGTTTTAAATACGTAAAATTATGGTTTTCAAAACGCTAAGCTATTGAACCATGTTCCTAAAGAAAATGAACCATTATAGGAAGCGCTTATGTTTACTTCAATAATTATAGGTATCGTCTTTATTCTGGTTGCCACTTACATTATCATTAATTATAGGCATCGAAAAAGCGGTACCCGAAACAGAAAGAATCGTTAATATTAAATAATTGTATTATGAAAATCGTTTTAAGAATCATTGGCTTATGTATAGCCATTATGGCCTGGAGCATGGTGATCCAGGCACAGGACAGCACTCAAAACCAGACACAGGCTGGGGATATTGACTTTGCAAGCAAGGCGACAGCAAGCAATAACTTTGAAATCCAGGCTGCAAATATTGCGTTGACCAAGTCGCAGGATCAAAATATTAAACAATATGCACAGATGATCGTTGATGACCATACAGCAGCCGGCAACGAACTGGCTACATTGGTGAAAAATAAAAACTGGCAATTAAGCACACCCGATAACCAAAACTATAGCCAATTGATCGATCAGCTGAACAATGCTGATCCAGCCAACTTTGATCGGACCTACGTTGATCTGATGGCCACAAGCCACCAAGACGCCATTACACTATTTAAAGACGCGAGCACTGGTACCGCAACTACAGATGCTGATCTGCGCAAATTTGCAACCGATAAAATTCCAGCTTTTCAAAAGCATCTCGATCAAATCAAGAATATGCAACCTGCAGACAATAACACGCCAAAAGATACGCTAAAAAATATGGGGCCTAGCGTGCCCAATCCGGCAAAATCAAAAATACCGAAACCAGGTTTAAAATAATATTGTATTACTCCAACTTTCCATTGGAGAGGGCAAAGCAATAGGCTTTGTCCTCCTCCTTTAAATAAAATACTTATGGAACAAGCATTTGATTATATCCACGAACTTTTAAACAGACAGATGGCTTTACGGGCGAAAATTGAAGCCAGTCCCATTGCCGGAGAAATTCATTTCCGTTATGCTGACGATTACTACCAAGAAGAAGTTCGTAGCATGGGTCTTGCCATGATACGGGAAGGAATGAATGATGAAGGTGAACAGTTGGTTCTGGATTTTACACAAGAATATTACCCTGATCACCTTGACGATGAGCGTATGTGGATCCAGAAAATGATGCGCTATTTAAATGCGATCACCGATACATTAATCGATAATCTGCATGCTGAAGGCTACAAATGGTTACAGGGAAATGTCGATATGCCCAACGAACACGCTATATTCTATCCCTTATATGAACTCAATGCCGATAGTCTACAATCGCTCGAATTGGCACTTAATACGATTGTTGATCTGAGTAAGCCTGATGAATTAGAAAATCTACAGGGCTGGCTTTATTATCGATGACCCGGAAGGGTTTGACTATGTTCCTGTCGTTGCCAGGCAAGGATACGTTTAACGCTATCCAGTTCGGTGTAATATCGATTCAGCTGTGCACGCCACTGTTGCACATAATTCCTTACTGTCGCGAGCGGGGTCTCCGGTAAAGAGTCCCTTAGACTTGTTGAGTCTATAACTGTCCTACTCAAATCAGGAGTTTGTCCGTATAGCAATGCACAAAAGAGGCTCAGATAGACTAAGCTACCAAGCCTCTTAATGGTGTAGTTTGATATAATTATTCTTGCAGCCATAAGCAGGTGAAGGTTTCGCTATTCAGGTTTTGCTGGGGATGGCTGCCTTTGCAAACTGTCGGTACTGTCCGAAGCGAGCGTATCGCCACCTGCCGGATCCGTCCGCCCATCATCAGGTGTCATGGATGAATCATAAGAAACATTTGCGTCCGTTCCTTTGTTGCTACTATTGTCGCATCCCCATAATCCAAGAAGTAATACGACTAAAAAACTGATCTTTTTCATGTGCAATTGTTTAAGTGTAAACTATTTGGATGTTGAACGCTATAGAAAAAGGAAAAGTTCTTCGAACTTCTACTTTAGGTAGTATCAACAATAACACGTAGTACTACGTTTTCTGGAAATTACAAAATATCCCATGTTCTATTGATATCTTACGCCAATTTCCAGCTACCAGCCCAAGCCGACCTGCCAATACCATCGTAAATCAATCTGTATTCCACGCTTATTCTCCTTTCTTATCACGGTCAAGATTATCCAAAGGAACACCTTGTCCTATAGACGTGCTGTCACGAAGTGTATCCGCAGGACGGCTACGATGGATATTATCTAGCGGAACACCGTGGTTTGTCTTTAAGGTATCTGTCGTGGTCATCGTTTCATTGGCATTTTTATTCGTTCTCTCCTGACACGCACTCAGTAAAAGTGCTATACTAAGAACGCTTATCATTAATTTTGATCTTTTCATTATGTCCAATTTATAGTTGATATTTTTTGAATCATTAAGAGACCAGACCTTTCCATTTCCGCAGATGCAGTGCCTCTGTGGGTTGAGATCTTGTCGATAATTTTTATAGCTTTAACAGATCAGTCCTTTCCGGTTTGCGCATGCGGTGCGTCCACAGGTTTAGATTCTGGCGATCCCTTTTGTCTGAGATAGATGGTAAAGAATACGATTGATAATACGGATAAAAATTCACTCTGCCAATTTTGAAAGGTTTCAAACCAAAACTCAGGCATCAGTAGATAAGCCAATGCAGCATGGGGCGGTAAACCATCAAGTTGCTGTTCCAAATTGTGTTGGCGCCAGCTACCGTAGAAATGTACTGCCCAACTGATCAAAAAAAGCAAAGCAAAGCAAATAAATAACGAAGAACTGTACATGCGCAACAACCATCCTCCCTTCCGTACCGGATAGGGAGCATCAGGTCTGGGTATGGGTTCTCGGTCCACCGCCTCAGGTTCATCCAGCTTTTTGGATTCGGCAGATCCCCATTGCCTTAGTCCAACTGTGAGCATGACATAAAGCGCCATCTGCAAAAATTCACTTTCAAAATTTTCAAAAGTGGCCGAAATAAAATGCCCTGTGTTGAGATAGGGAAATAATGCCATAGGAGCTTGGTGGGCTTCTTGTAGTTCCTCGTTATGTACCTTCCAACCTGTAAAAAATTGCATGCCAAGTGCAAAAATAAAGAGCATTAAGAATACCAGACTTAAACCATTCCGGTATAAGAAGGAATAGGATTTTTTCGTTTTCATAACTGTTACTTTAGAATAAAATGCTATACTTTTGATTTCAATGTGAAACTAATGCGGCCATTAGGTTCCATGAGCGCAATATCAACCTCGTCGAGATGTTTACTGTGGGTTTCCAAACGCAAACTGGTCAGCAAATCTGTTCGGCTGACTCCTAAGCGATCCATCTGGTCCCATTGAATCTGATCGTTTTTATACAATACTACTGGTTTCCCTTTAACAAGATTCCCTAAATAAGGAAGGCGGGTCGAAACTTGCGCCAGTACTTTATTCACAATAATCATCACGAAACCGGCAAATACCGTTGACATAAAGGGTGAAGCACCCACAATGCCCCGTGCTAATACCGCACCTAACACAATAATAATGACAAAATCGACGTCTGATTTTCTACCCAATATTCTGATACCCCCCAAACGAACTAAAAGCAGGGCAACGATAAACATCATAAAGGCGCGCACGCCCATCTGAACCATGTTGAGCTCCTCGCCCATGCCAAATAAACTTTCCATTATTTTTTTGTTTAGTTTTAATTTGTTCAATAAGCAAAAAGAAAGCTGTTTATCTCGCTATTTATTTTTTAAAACAGTTCATCTTGCTCTTAATAGAACATCATTCAGCGTTAAAACAGTTTGCGTAAATGGAAATCAAGTACTTATACTCACCTCATATGTGGGGAATACCTTTTCACGATCCAAATCCAAACTACCTAGATTAAATAGCTGTTTAAGGTAAAAACGATACTATGATAGATCTTGATAATCCCCCTGAGGAGTGCATCGCATTCTTCCAGGATACACTACAGCTTTTGCACACAAGTGGCAGCCCATTTTTGGTTGGTGGTGCGCTGGCGATGTTTCATTATACGGGGATTATTCGTCCCACCAAGGATCTGGATATTTTTTGCAAGAGCAGTGAATATCCGAATATCCTAAAACATTTTGCGGCCAATGGTTATCAGACCGAATTGACCGATGTCCGTTGGCTTGCCAAAATCCATAAAGCTCCCTATTTTATTGACATTATATTTGATAGTGTCAATCATAATTGTACGGTGGAACAGGATTGGTATGAACGTGCACCTGAAGGGATATTATTTGATACACAGGTGCGCTATGTTCCGGCTGAGGAACTTGTCTGGTGCAAATTATATGTGCAGAATAGGGAACGTCATGATAGCGCTGATATCAATCATTTGTGGCTTCGCTATGGAAAACAGTTCGACTGGGATCATCTACTGATGCGTATGGACCAGCACTGGCATCTCTTACTCGCACAGCTGATTATTTTCCAGTTTACTTATCCACATGATTATCGTGATATTATTCCAAGGCATTTATTTGAGGAATTGATCAAACGTGCGCAGCAACAGTATGAACTCCCCCCCTGTCTCGAAAAAGTATGTTTGGGCCCGTTGATTGATCAGACACAATATCAAATTGATATCAAAGAATGGGAGTATAAATCATACACCATAAAAACAGTATAGCAATGGCAAAGAAAACAACAATTGCAGCAATAGGTGATATCCATATGAATCAGAGCCAGCATGGAAAATGGAAAACGATATTTGAGGAGATTTCACAGAAAGCCAAGGTCCTGCTCTTATGTGGCGATCTGACAGATACAGGTGATGAAGAAGAAGCCGAAATGCTTGTTACGGAATTGCAGCATTTAAAACTTCCGGTTATCGCGGTGCTGGGCAATCATGACTATGAGAAAGGCCGTCAAAAACAGATCCGTCAGATTCTAACAGACCATAAAGTCACCGTCTTGGACGGCGAGGCAATTGTGGTCGAGGATATCGGCTTTGCAGGCGTCAAAGGGTTTGGCGGTGGCTTTGATCGCTATATGCTCTCAATGTTTGGCGAGGAAGCCATGAAAAGCTTTGTTCAGGAAGCAGTTAATGAGTCTCTCCTATTGGATCGGGCTCTGGCTAGGCTGGAGCAGGAACATACGGATATAAAAAAGGTTGCACTACTTCATTATGCCCCGATTGCGGATACCGTGGCGGGCGAGCCCAAGGAGATTTATCCTTTTTTAGGTTCAACGCATCTGATGGAACCACTTCAGCGCCGGAATGTCGATGTCGCCTTCCATGGACATGCCCATGCAGGAAAATTTAAGGCGCAGTCGCCCACAGGCATCCCCATCTATAACGTGGCTGTTCCTGTGTTGAAGGCCCATCACGGAGATGAAACCAGTTTTGCCCTTATCGACATCTAGCGTGACACATAACCTTTCTGGTCCAGCTCAATTTACATCTCCTTTTGAAGCGTCTTTTCGTTTTAAGATCTGCTTCAACTGGGCATGCAAAGTGATCATATTCCCTACAAGAAGCCGTTCTTTTAATCCTGCCCGAAAACGTTTTTTCATAATGCGCTTTACCAATTGGTGACTTACCTCGCCTTTTTCCTGCACTTTCCCAAGCCAGCGGAGCGAGAAAAATGCGAGTATGGAAGCCAGCAAAAATAGAAAGTTCCATTCATGCAAATAAATCAATTTTGCGACCGACTGCAGATTAGGGCTTTTCCAGGAGATACTGATCTGTAGTTCACGCGTGGCGAAATAGTCAACCAACAAACCGCCCAATACTGGTCCCAAGGCCGTAAAAAATGAAGCGACCATATTTTTTACGGTAATATAAATAATGGCATCAGTTTTTGGTGCAAGTTTCAGCCCGATATTGGTGAGCGCCAGATTAATGCCGCCCGTAGAAATTCCCGTCATGACGTGCAATAGCACCAAAAGGATCATATTAGGCAGTGCCCGGGAAAGGCAACAAATTTGTCCACATAATCAAAGCGCTTTATGAATGGTTCCATGTGCGGAAGACCGATAAAGTATAAGGTCGACTTCGGATAATTATACTTCATTGTGGCAATAGCTGGCATAGCACAAAGCATATCACCCAATTGAAGCGTACGGAAAACAGCTATTTTATGCATCATGATTGTTTACACAATGGACATCACCTGGGGACAAAGCGTTTGCCACGAGACGGTATAAATTACTATTTATACAAACTTTCCTACGGAAAGATCCGTTCCATGTATATACACTAACATATAATTACATGGAAAAACTAAAAGACAAGAAAATTGCCATACTCGTTGCCGATGGATTTGAAGAGATCGAGTTGAGCAGTCCAAAAGAAGCATTGGAAAATGCTGGCGCCAAGACCTATATTATATCCCCCTCAAAAGATAAAGTCAGGGCTAAACAAGGTGATGAATGGTCAGGCGATTACCCCATAGATGTTAATCTGCAAGAGGCAGAGGAAAATAAATACGATGCACTGCTCTTACCAGGCGGGGTAATCAATCCGGATAAACTACGGACTAATAAATCTGCCATTGCACTGGTGAATGCATTCTGGGAACGTGACAAACCCATCGCTGCCATCTGCCATGGGCCTCAGCTGCTGATCAACGCCGATCTCGTACGGGGTAAAAAGATGACTTCGGTAGAAGCCATAAAAATGGACCTGATCAATGCAGGGGCCGATTGGGAAGACAGTGCCGTGGTTGTAGATGAGGGACTGATAACCAGCCGTACGCCAGATGATCTTCCTGAGTTCAATAAAGCAATGATTAAAGCATTCGGAAAGGTATGATCTTTGAAAAGGCGTAGAAGTACAGCATATTTACGTAATAAATCGGTCAACGTTTGAGGTCATGAAGCTGTTCAAGTAATAAGTAATACATAAATCAACATATTATGAATACGGCAAAACATACGGCCAGCAGCACGTCCAAAGGACAGGCGCAAGGCAACACCAACAAAAGTAAAAGTATGAACTCAAGTCATGCAAAAAGTTCATCTACTCCAAAGAGTGCCGAAAATGGTAGTGCTAGTAAAACAAAGGACGAACTCTTGCAAATGGCGAAAAAATTGGAGATTATCGGCCGCCATGACATGAGCAAAGATGAACTGATCAAGGCAATTGACAAGCACAAAAAGAATTAATGCATAAAAAGGTGATCTGTTAGAGGTCACCTTTTTTTACCTTTTTCGCTGGGCTGGTCCGTGGGATCATTCGGCATATCATTAAGTTGCTCTGCCTGCGGATCCACCCCCGCCTCTGCATCACCATCGTCTTTATGATTCACCTTTTTTTGCACTTCTCCTTCTACTCCGAGTTTGACCTTTTTCTTCTTTTCCATTTCCTTTCCAATCAGCCTATTTTCATTTTTTGTTGCCATAATTGTTTAATTTTTAGTGTAAAAGCATATGATGAAAGCCAAACCGAACTAGCCCGGCTGTATTTCTTGTATGTGTTTTTTCAATTAGCCGCTGCCGGTGTCCCTCCACCGTACGCTTGCTCAAAAAGATGCGGTCAGCGATTTCGGCATTGGTATAGCCTTCAGAAATCAGTTCAAGTACAGCTAGTTCCCGTTCAGAAATATCGTACTTGGCAAGGATATAGCCCTTATCGGACGTATTTGCTATGTATTGACGATAATTTTCTACGCAAGATATGCCCAACGAGACGCTGAGGTATTTTTCCCCATTTGCGATCTGGCGGATACCAAATAGTACTTCATCGGCAGAACTATCTTTAACCAGATAGCCATCTCCACCTGCGTTCAATACGTCATAGACGGTTTGTATATCATTCAACATGGATAACGCAAGGATTTTTGTTTGTGGATACTTTTCTTTGATATGTGCGATCAGTGAAATTCCATCCATTTCTTCCATCTTAACATCTGTCAGAATCAGATCCGGCCCTTGATTTCTGGTTAAAAAATCAAGGGCCATCTCACCGCTCTCGACATCAGCCAATACAGCCATATCTTTTTGAGACTCCAGAATCAGTCGAAAACCATTTCTAACTAAATGATGGTCGTCTACAAGCATTAACTGTATCATAGCTTTTTCTTTAAATGAACTTAATGTCCTATCGAAATAGGTCCTAATAAAATAGGAACATAGCTAAACTGTAAAAAGTTTTTTACAATGCGAGATAGCCTTTTAGGTGATTTAAATCTGTATATTTTTTCATCGAACAATATGTAGGTAAAATTTTAAATGGCAAACGTTTCCTGATTTACACCTGTTCCATAAAAGAACAGCTATTTTTCAACAAATGGATATAGTGTATTGAAAACAAAACCGAAAGAAAATGAATAAAATGATCAAATCAATTTTTGCGGGTGCTATTTTACTCTCCATGTTTGCCTGTAATGGCGCGCAGACGGATGATCAAAAGTCAAGGGAATTGATGCGTGACTCCGTAGCGAATGACACCACTACGATTCAATACAGGGATACAACGTCAAGCGAATCGCGGGGAGAGATTCCACCAACGCCACAACCGGATACA
The DNA here is from genome assembly GCF_003627955.1 of Sphingobacterium puteale. Taxonomy (GTDB): domain Bacteria; phylum Bacteroidota; class Bacteroidia; order Sphingobacteriales; family Sphingobacteriaceae; genus Sphingobacterium; species Sphingobacterium puteale. Next base: position 61,494 of record NZ_RBWS01000017.1, read on the forward strand.
TCAACAAAAAAATAAAACGATTTAATCCCGAGCGTTGTTTATTAACTGATTATAGCATAATTTATATGTGCTCCCCCGTCGGGAGATGGACGGAGATCGATTTATTGTAGGAAGCTAGACACGCTTGTGTCTAGCTTTTTTAATCTCATTTTTACAGCTGATCTATTCAAAAGTCAGGCTGATTTTTGAAAAGCCCAATCCCTGCAATAAAGGTTTGAAGACCGTAGTTGCGTTTGCTTTGGTCTGCTGCAGAATATCAGATTTTTTCACATCATCTGCTACTGCTTTTTCCGCGGTTTTATAGGCTTCATCAACCAATTCGGCTTCTCTAAGAAAAGCCATTTTGGTATCATAAACTTTTGAGGCTTCATGATCTATCTTAGTATAACAGATCTCTGGAGCGGGCAATTTAATGGAAACAGAGTCCCCTATCACCTTGATATCCTCAGGCGTCAGTTTTGTCAGATTGACACAGCCCACAGCATCCGCCTTTACAATGAGCAGTACACTAGCGTCCGGTAAAAATGTGTTGATATTCTTATGTTCAACAACATCACTATAACGGTATTTGACAAGTTCCAACTTACCCATGGCCTCAATACGTTCCACCAAAAGCTGATGTTTGCTTTCGACCTTAGAGCCACTATTATATTTTTGATAGACAAACCATGCTCCTACTGCCAAAATGGCTACAACAATTAAAAATTTTAAAAATTTTCCCATAAATAGTATAATACAAATAATAGACCAAGGTCCAATAATGGACATTTGAACCGAATATGTTACACGAATATTAGCTTTTATCGCCCGATGACATGTCCGGATAAAAATATACCATTTGATAGACAATCGTTTAGTCAAAAAGTTTAAAAAACATTTGGAGGATATGGGGTATAGTACTACTTTTGTGACATCAAAATCACGGTAGGTATAGCTCAGTTGGTTAGAGCACTAGATTGTGGTTCTAGGGGTCGTCGGTTCGAGCCCGATTACTTACCCGAAAGGCGGATCAAATTTGATCCGCCTTTTCTAATTTCAAGGACTTTTTTCTGCTGTCAACCATCCTTCTGCCCTGTCTTTAAAATTTGGCCAACTTTTGATCTTGTTGTGCTGTTCCATCTGTATAGCTTTTGATGATTATGATAAAAAAAGGCAAAATTTTTATAGGGACTTCTGGTTGGTATTACAAACATTGGAAAGCTGTTTTTTACCCGCCAAAACTGAAGAATGAAGACCAATTAAATTTTTATTCCAAATATTTTTCCTCCGCGGAAGTAAACAATTCCTTTTATAGATTACCTACAACGGAAATGTATGAAAACTGGTACAGTCTGGTCCCTGCTGATTTTATATTTGCAGTGAAGGGCAGCCGCTTTATTACACATTTAAAAAAACTTCGTGTTGACGAAGATATTATCGATCAATTTATTCAACGAGCATCCCCCCTGAAGGAAAAACTGGGACCTATCCTATTTCAATTGCCACCAAAATGGAAAGTTAATCTCGAACGCCTGGATCACTTTCTAAAATTATTACCAAGTGATCATCGGTTTGCGTTTGAGTTTCGCGATCATACTTGGAATATTGAAGAAGTTTATAAGGAACTTAGACAGTACAATTGTGCTTATTGTATGTATGATCTTGCCGGATATCAAAGTCCGCAAATTGTAACGGCAGATTTTGTTTATATACGTTTACACGGCCCCGGAGACAAATACGAGGGAAGCTATAATGTCGAACAACTGGAAGGTTGGGCAGATAAATGCATGACCTATCGAAACGAAGGAAAAGATGTTTACCTCTATTTTGATAATGACCAAAAAGCTTATGCAACTCAAAATGGACAGAAATTGCGCTCGCTATTAAAGTAATAAGCTTTTAATCTTTGGCACTGGCTTGATTATTGCAAAGACACATCCGAGAACGATCATCAATTTATTTTCCTTTTTGTTAACCTATATGAAAAAATATCAACAAGATACTTTTCTATTTAATGAAGCGCTCCGCGAGTTGCCTTTAGCAACAGCTATTTATGACAATCCCAACCTCAATATTGGTTTCGCAAATCCAATGATGCTAGCGATCTGGTATTGTAATCAAGATATCATAGGCAATCCTTTTTCAGAGATATTTCCAGGATTTACGCAAGATGGTTATGCAGATTTGCTCAAAAATGTCTGGGAAAGTGGAACAACTTATAACGCATTTGAAGCACCCGTAAATATCTATAATGGAGATTTAAAAATACAGCGTTATTTTAATTTCGAATATAAACCGCTTGTTGACAAAAGAGGTCAGACGTATTCCATTTTGCATACAGCCACAGACGTTACGGAAAAAGTAAAGCTGGCTGAAGTGAAGGCACAAGAACAGCTGCTCAATAATAGTTCCAAGCTGGAGATGATTTCCCGGTCACTTTCGCACGACGTTAAAAGCCCGCTCGCACTTTCTGAGTTTGCTGTTACCTTGTTGAAGGAACGCTCGAATATGCCAGTGAGACGACGCCAGGAGCTGTTTAATTTGATTGATGAATCCCTCCACGACATCAACGATATTATTGAAAGGGTCATCGAGCTGACAGTAGGGCCAATAGCTCAACTGAAAAGACAGTTTATCCATCTGGACGATGCACTTACATTGTTGTGCCGCGAAGCGAAAGTACTATTTCGTGCCCCCCACATACAATTTATTTTTGGAAATCTTTTTCCGCTCGATAGCGATCCGGCGAGCATTTATCAGATCTTTACTCACTTGATAAATAATGCTGTGAAATATTCTGCTGCCAATAAAAAAGCGCAAGTAGAGATTTATAGTGAAAAGGCAAAAAATGGCCTAATTTACTATATTAAAGATAATGGTATTGGTATTGCGCCACATGAGCTGGAGCATATTCGCTTTGGGCGGCTCCGGCGCGACAGCGCTGGACATTCCCCACACCAAGGCGTAGGACTTGCTATTGTTCAAGAGCTTATGAAAAGACTGAATGCGCAATTTATGATTTTTAGCCGAGTAGACCGAGGGACAGAAATACGTCTGTTCTTTCCGATTAACTGATTGGGCTGTAAATTATTATAAATCGGTAACAATGTATTTATCTTTTCAATATTGATCTTTTCTGGATTTTTATAGACAATAGTCGAATTTTAAAAAGAATCAAACCATCTCTTTTTGGTCGCTGTTCTTCCCATAAAAATCAAGATTATGGCAACATCAAATCAAAACAACCAAGAGATGCCCAATGCACATTTACATGAGTTATTTGTGGATGAATTAAAGGATGTTCTTGGTGCAGAAAAACAGCTGTTAAAAGGGTTAAAGAAGATGAGTAAAGCAGCAGAAAGTGAGGAGCTGAGACAGGCTTTTGACGAACATTACAGTCAAACTGAAGGTCAGATCGAACGGCTAAAAGAAGTATTTTCATCGCTTGGAAAGGCCGCCCGCGGCAAGAAATGCAAGGCGATGGAAGGCCTTTTGGAAGAAGCAGATGAGATTATTGAAAGTTTTGAGGGTGATCCGGCACTAGATGCCGCCCTAATTTCTGCTGCACAAAAGGTTGAACATTATGAGATTGCAAGTTACGGCTGCCTGGTCACGTATGCAAAACTAATGGAACATACTGAAGTTGAGGAATTGCTCCAACAAACATTGGACGAAGAGAAACAGACAGATACTTTGCTTACAGAGATAGCGATGTCAGGCGTCAATGAGTCCGCTTCTTAATAAAAAGCAAAAGCCCAAGATTCGGGCTTTTGCTTTTTGCACTAGTTGTAAAAATATTTTCGTCACCCAGCTATTTTCGACTGTTATCACTACAGCGCGATAGTTTTTCGGTTGGTGGCATATTAAGATTTTCCAAACCCTTGTTCTTTAGCTTTTGTTCCTATAATAACCTAAATACGTAATTTTTATAAACAAGTAATTTTTAGTTATAGATAAAGACAATTCCGATATGACACAGATGACAGAAGTAATTATACATGCTGCCCGGCTAGGCAATGTCGAAGTATTACAGGAGCTCATTCGACAGCAGGTAGATTTAAATAGCCGTGACACCAAAGGCTACACGCCATTAATTATCGCCTGCTATAATAATCAGTTCGCCGCGGCTAAACTCTTGCTCGAATCTGGTGCCGATGTCAACGCGCAGGATAATGGTGGCAATACCGCTTTGATGGGGGTTGCGTTCAAAGGCTATAAAGATATTGCTGAGATTCTGATTCAACATGGCGCAAACTTAAACCTACAACATGGCAACGGCGGTACAGCGCTGATGTTTGCGGCTATGTTTGGCCGAAATGAGGTGTTAAAACTGTTGCTCGACAAGGGTGCAGACCCAACGCTTCTGGATGTTCGCGGGCTTTCTGTATGTGACCTCGCGGCCCAGCAGGGCAATGAAGCTGCGATTGCCATACTGACAAACTAAATAAAGAATCGTTCGGATAAATACCATCTTAAATAGCGAAAGCCCGGCGTATTACCGGGCTTTTTTATGGTTATCTTTTTCTAAGCCGGTACCTGTTTCGGTTTTTCACGCTCCCAAAAGCGGTGCTGTGCAATTGCTTTGACAAATTTCTCAGCCAAGGCACTGGCGTCTTTTTCGAGGATCACTCCCTCTTCAAGTACAGTTTTTTCTGAAAATTCGTCGGGAAGCTTATTGAAGAAATAGGTAGCTTCCAATACTTGAATTGCATCCGCATCCGCTGCAACGGCTTTACAATGTTTAAATGCTTCATTCAGAAAATGTACTGCATTTGCCTCTGCTTCCAGAGTCGCCACACTATTTTTTCCACCAGGCACATATACAGCATCATACAGTACGGATGCCCCGGTCAGGAAGCTCTCTTCGACCGGGATTTTCGTGTTATCAGAGGCAGTGATCTCGCCCAATTTCGGGGCAATAACATGCACCACTCCACCGGCTGCCATAATCGCGTCACTTACCTTTTGCAGGGATACAGAATCGACTCCATCCGCGGCAAGTATTGCTACTTTTCGGCTTTGAATACTATCTTTTATCGTATTTTTCATACTCAATGCAGGTGAAACTTTAACCTTTCCTTCAACTTGTATAGGTTCATAGTCTTTGGGGTCAGCATCAGCAGGTAAACTGTGATTGATCGGTTTTTCGGGTTCCTGAGGCACCTTTAATCCAAGTGCAAAAGCCACTTCAGCAGCCAGGCCTTTATCCACTAAAGACAAGATACCAATCATGCGTTGTCTCACGGCGACAGTTTTTACCTTACCCAATTCGAAACTGAACGCATCAATAATATGATTTTTCTCGGGTTCTGATTGACTGTGGAAAAATAACGCCGCCTGGCTAAAGTGGTCGCGGAAACTATCACTGCGGGCACGCACTTTTTTGGCATCAATACGTTCTTGATAGCTCGTAAAACCACCTTCTGCCTCTTTCACCTGGGCAGGATCGTTACCACCGAGCGAATTTGGCCCATAGCTGGTTTTACCACGGTCAATTCTTTGGCGCATAAACCCGTCACGCTGGTTATTGTGCGATGGGCTGATCGGTCGGTTAATCGGTATTTCATGAAAATTGGGTCCGCCCAAGCGGATGAGCTGTGTATCGGTATAGGAGAATAGCCGCCCCTGCAATAAAGGGTCATTGGTAAAATCTATTCCCGGTACGACATTGCCGATGTGAAAAGCCGCCTGTTCCGTTTCCGCAAAAAAGTTATCTGGATTACGATTGAGCGTCATTTTACCAATTCGCTGCACGGGGACAAGTTCTTCAGGTATAATTTTGGTAGAGTCCAGCAGGTCAAAATCAAATTTAAACTCATCTGCTTCGGGAACGATCTGCACGCCTAGCTCCCATTCTGGGAATGCACCGCTTTCGATAGCATCCCAAAGATCGCGCCGGTGAAAATCAGGATCCTTACCCGAAATATTCTGTGCCTCATCCCAGGCGACGGAATGTATCCCCAGAAGCGGTTTCCAATGAAATTTAACAAAAGTGGCTTCTCCCTTCTTATTAATAAATCGAAATGTATGTACGCCAAATCCTTCCATCATCCGGTAGCTGCGTGGAATGGCTCGATCACTCATTAACCACATAATCATATGGGTAGATTCGGGCATCAAGGAAATAAAATCCCAAAAGGTATCATGTGCGGAAGCTGCCTGCGGAATTTCGTTGTCCGGTTCAGGTTTGACGGCATGGACCAGATCCGGAAATTTCATCGCATCCTGAATAAAAAATACCGGCATATTGTTACCTACCAGATCGAAATTCCCTTCCTGCGTATAAAATTTGACGGCAAAGCCACGTACATCACGGGCCAGATCTGTTGAGCCACGCGACCCTGCCACTGTCGAGAAACGGACAAATACTGGAGTTTCGGTGTCCGTATCGTTTAAAAATGCGGCTTTGGTCAGCTCCGCAAGCGGTTTATAAAGTTTAAAAACCCCGTGCGCGCCAGATCCCCTGGCGTGTACTACGCGCTCAGGAATACGTTCGTGATCAAAATGGGTAATCTTCTCCCGCAGGATAAAATCTTCCAGCAATGTGGCTCCACGGTCACCTGCGCGTAATGAATTTTGATCGTCGTTAATCTTTACCCCCTGATCTGTTGTCATCAGTTGGCCGGACGCATCGCTTATATGCTGACCTAATGATTTTGTTTTTTCGTTTTCAGGCTGTTGGCCCTTTTTTATTTCTGTGTCTCGCTTTTTCATGTTATTTGATGTGTTATGATTCTTCTGCGGCCGTATAGTTAATTTTATTTTCCGCCACCTCAGTGAGCAGTGCGTCAGCTGTTTGTTCCTCGCCGAGCGTCTGCTCAAGTAATACGGCTACTTCTTGCAGTCCCAGTGTCGCAGCAAGCTGGAGCAAACCACCATAGCTGGCGATTTCATAATGCTCCACTTTTTGTGACGCTAAAATAATTCCCACATCCCGGGTTGCAGTTCCTGCGCCGGTACTTTCGATGATGCCCTCCGCTTCTTTGGTCAGTCCCTCCATTGCATCACATTTTTTAGCCAGTGCTTCTTTGCCCAATAGCTTGAATATCTGCTCCAACCGCGAAACGTGCTCTTCTGTTTCCTTGAGATGATCTTCGATAGCAGTGGCCAACGCCGGTGATGTTGCTGCTTTTATCATTTTTGGCAATGATTTGACGAGATGGTTTTCGGCCCAGTAGAGGTCCATGATTTCATCCAAAAAGAGTTCCTGCAACGCCGGCTCAGCATTAGCCGTAGCCTTAGTTTTAAATTTTGGCTTAGTTCCAGTTTCTTGTTTCATAATTCAACGTTTAGAAGAGTAAATAAACTGATGTTTACTTCATGAACGGATGCCCGAAATAAATCGTTTGCTTTTTTAGGAAAAAAGCAAATAATGGACGGAAGCGTTCAAGCTATGGAGACAAAACTAGGTACAATTAAAAAAGCTAGGTTGGAAAGGTGCCTAGCTTTAAAAAAACTTTCTTCATGACTGGGACAAGCAGTCTTTAGTATAAGGACAATATAGACCGATGTTTAGTTTGTAAAAATTTTTTAAAAATCCACAGGATTTATATGTAACAGCAAAAATCTGATCAGTCCATCGATTCAAATAGCAGCCCGCTATGTGCGGGTGCCGTCAGCTCGTGAGATGATTGTGTCAGTTCACGAGTTATCCTATCTGTTGCCCCTGACAGGCTGTCAAAGATCAATAGCCATTTCTGATCATCGTCCAACAAAATGCGTTGTGCTGCTCCGGAAAAATTCATCACAGCTAAGAGCTTTGATTTTGCTTTTCCGGCCCTTAGCAGCAATACATTTTGCTCCGACAGACAATCAACGTTGATATCTTCACGGCTTAGATTCTTTAATACTGGATGCGATTTGCGCAGGGCGATAAGTGTACTGTAGTAAAGATAATGCTGGCGAAAGGGGGACTTTTCCAGTTCATTCCAGTCCAATACTGACCGCTGAAAAGTGGCTTTATCTTGGGGATTAGGTACCTCACCGCTGGTCTGGAATTCTCTGAATTCCTCTTCCCTTCCTTGCTGCACATTTTTGACCAACTGCTGGTCACTGTGGCTGACGAAATATTGAAATGGTTTTTTCGTACCCCACTCTTCACCCATAAACAACAAGGGAATATAGGGGGATAAAAAAACGGCAAAGGCCATTAAGCGAGTCGTTTCTGCGCTATAGAGGCTGCTGCTACGCTCGCCGAACATTCGGTTACCTACCTGATCATGGTTTTGACTAAATACAATAAAACGGTCACCTTCGATTCCGTCGCTGTCCGTTCCGAAGAATCTTTTGCGATGGCTAGAATAACAACCATCAAATACATACGCTTTTTCGTATGCTTTAGCAAGATGAGCGACACCCTCAAATTCTTTGTAGTACCCTTTTCTTTCTTCACCGGCAGCAACTCTTAGCGTATGGTGAAATTCATCGAGCCATTGCCCGTCCATCGCAAAACCATTTACCTCCAGGGGATCCAAAAAACGTCGGTCATTGAGATCGCATTCGACGAATAGGTAACGCTGTTTTCCGCTTTTAGCTACTACGCCATCAGCTAGCCGCCTAATATCCTGCAGGATATGTGCTGGACCGAAATCCTTGATGGCGTGTACAGCATCCATCCTTAAGCCATCGATATGAAAATCTTCAAACCACATCCGTACATTGGCCAGTACGAAATCACGAACCCCATAATTTAATTCGTCGTCGTAATTTACAGCATCCCCCCAGGGTGTATGATACTTCGCTGTAAAATAAGGGCCAAAGGTAGGTAAATAATTTCCTTCAGGGCCGAAATGGTTATAGACCACATCCAAAATAACAGCAATATCTGCCTGATGGCATGCGTCGACCAATTGTTGTAGGCCACGGGCCCCACCATAGGAATTTTGTACTGCAAAGGCATAAACACCATCATAGCCCCAATTGCGTTCCCCCGGGAACTGTCCTACGGGCATGAGTTCCAGGGCATTTACCCCCAGGGCTTTCAGGTAAGGGATTCGATCAATAACTCCGTGAAAATCATGTTTATCACTGAATGTCCCCACATGGAGCTCATAGATTATAAGCTCACGCTGTGCAGGAGCATGATAACGATGATCTGTCCAGGGGTAGTCGAGGTCAATCATCGCTGAAGGGCCATGCACCCCTTCGGGCTGGTATAATGATGCAGGGTCAGGATACGCGGTTCCATCAATAATAATTTTATACCGCTCGCCATGCCGTGGTAACTTGCTATTCGCGTACCAATATCCATACGTCTGTTTTTCAAGTGGTATGACGATCTCCCTTTCGGTTAATAGGCAATCTACTGCGGTTGCCCAGGGTGCCCATATCCGTATATGTGCCTGATTGTCTATCCAGCGCACCCCGAGTTGGGTAACTCCTGTATGTTGCATAGTTTTAACAATTAATTTGTACGACTTTAATTTAGGCGGATATAAATACCAATACAGAGCGTGGCGGAACCACCACAATTTCGTTTGCTGCAAAGGTCTTATGTTCCGTTAGGGTATCCCTATTTGTATCCAACACTTTGGACCAGCTGGAACTATAATTATGATCCGGAAGCTTATAGTCAACATCTTCCCAATAGGCATTAAAAATAAGGTAAAAATGCTGATCCGTAATCTTTTCGCCATTGTGATCAAAAGATCGAATACCCTGACCGTTTAGAAACACGGCCAGTGACCGGGCAAAGTCATTCTGCCAGTGCGAGTCGTCCATCTCGGTTGCATCCGGAAGGAACCAGACAATGTCTTCCAGTCCCGTGCCCCGGATGGGCATTCCCTGAAACCATTTACGCCGGCACAAGGATGGGTGTTCCCGTCGGAAAGCAATCAATGACTTGGTGAAGTTGAGCAGGGAAATATCCATTTTTTCCCAATCAAGCCATGAAATAGCGTTATCCTGACAATATGCATTATTATTTCCTTGCTGCGTACGGCCGAATTCATCCCCGGCCACCAGCATAGGTACCCCCTGAGAAAGAAAAAGCGTTGTCAATAGATTTCGTCTTTGTTTTGCCCGCAGGCTATTGATTTCAGCGTCATCGGTGGGACCCTCGGCACCACAGTTCCATGAGCGGTTGTGATTGTCCCCATCGTTATTATCTTCGCCATTCGCTTCGTTGTGTTTTTCATTATAGGAAACAAGGTCATTCAGCGTGAAACCATCATGGGCAGTGATAAAATTGATACTGGCTGAGGGTGTGCGATTATCCCCTCTGTACAGGTCTGAAGAGCCGGTAAGACGATTGGCAAATTCACCGATCATGCTGTCTGCGCCGATCCAGTAATCACGTATACAGTCTCGGTATTTTCCATTCCATTCGGCCCATCCCGGCGGAAACTCCCCCACCTGATAACCGCCCTCGCCAATGTCCCAGGGTTCAGCAATCAGTTTTACCTGTGAGATAACGGGATCCTGATGGATAACGTCAAAGAAAGAACTCAGTTTGTCCACATCATGTAGTTCGCGGGCCAGAGCAGAGGCCAGGTCAAACCGAAAGCCGTCGACATGCATCTCCTGGATCCAGTACCGCAGGCTGTCCATAATCATGCGCAATACATTGGGCTGGCGTGCATGGAGTGTATTTCCCGTTCCCGTAAAATCCATGTAGAATCGTTCATCCTCCGCTAAACGATAATAAGCGGCATTGTCAATTCCGCGGAAGGAAAGCGTGGGGCCCATTTCATTCCCTTCACCTGTGTGGTTATAGACTACATCCAGTATGACCTCAATTCCGGCAGCGTGCAACGATTTTACCATATTTTTAAATTCGGTTACCTGCTCACCATGTGTCCCATTGGATGAATAGCGCACATCCGGGGCAAAAAAGCCGATGGAATTGTATCCCCAATAATTGCTGAGGCCTTTATCCTGTAAATGTCGGTCGGTCAGGAAATGGTGGACAGGCAATAGCTCAATGGCTGTTATCCCCATTTCTTTTAGATAGGCGATTGCCGCTGGATGGGCCATGCCAGCATACGTGCCTCTGATTTCTTCGGGGATATCCGGGTGAAGGGCCGTGAATCCTTTGACATGGGCTTCGTAAATAACAGTTTGATGCATGGGTATACTTGGCGGCCGATCGCCTTCCCAGTCAAAGGCAGTGTCGATGACAACTGATTTGGGTACATATGGCGCACTGTCGGTATCACTGAAACTCAGATCCGAAACTGTATCGCCGATAGCATAACCAAAGAGGGCATCGTTCCATTGTACGGTACCTGATATTGCCTTTGCATAAGGATCTATCAGTAATTTATTCGGGTTAAACCGGTGCCCCTTTTGGGGCTCATAAGGCCCATGTACGCGATAACCATAGCGCTGCCCAGGTTTAAGTCCTTCCAGGTAAATATGCCATACTTGATGAGTTTTTTCTTTTAAGCTGATTTTGGCAATTTCCACCGTTTCCTCCGTGTCACCATACAAACAGAGCTCAACGTTTTCGGCATGTTCTGAAAATAGCGCAAAATTTACGCCTTTACCATCAAATGTTGCCCCTAGCGGATATGGCGATCCTGTATAAATTTTTGGTTCCATCATGAATTATCTATTGTATAGTTGTGTATAATGACGTAGTTTTTTTTTCAATTTTTTGTGAAAGGCCTGTTTTTCCATGCGCCAGAGCCAGTTGCCAGCCGTACTGGCCGGACGGTTCATGCGCGATGAACCATCCAGACCCAGCAAATCCTGCATGGGAATAATGACCGTATCGGCGATGGAGGCATATAGCATCCGGATAAAGGATACATTTATCATTGAAGTATCCATGGACATTCCTAAATAGTTGTCTATTCTCCTGCGTGTCTGCTGATCAATTTCCTGATTATACCAGGAAAGCGTAGTATTGTTGTCATGTGTACCTGTATAGGCGAAACAATGGTTTTCGTACTGGTGTGGGATATGCGGTGAACGCGCCATATCGTCACCAAAAGCAAACTGCAGCACCTTCATTCCCGGCAGTTGGTACCGGTCACGTAGCGCGTACACTGCCGCATCTATATCACCAAGATCTTCAGCGACAAAAGGCATCAACCCTAATTCGGCCTTTAGCTGATCGAAAAAATCTGTTCCCGGTCCCGCAGACCATTTTCCCGCTTGTGCCGTCTGTTCTCCGGCTGGGACCTCCCAGTAGGCCGAAAAAGCACGAAAATGATCCAATCTAACCTGGTCAAATAGTCTACAACTATGCCGCAATCGCTCGATCCACCAGTTGTATTTCACTTTTCTAAGTGCCCCCCACCGATAGACAGGCATGCCCCACAGCTGCCCCTGATCGTTGAAATAATCTGGCGGTACACCGGCAATTGAAGATAGGTTACGTTGCTCGTCCAGCGCAAAAAAATGAGGATGTGCCCATACGTCCACTGAGTCGTAATTCATATAAAAAGGCATATCGCCCAACAGGCGGATGCCGTGGTCGGTACAGTAATGACGGAGATCGTTCCACTGCTGAGAAAAAAGATATTGCCACCATTTGACCATCCGAATCTGATCAGCATGCTCATTTTCGAACAGATCCAACGCTTCCTGATTCCGCGCGCGATATTTTTCGGGCCATTGGTACCAAGGCTGGTTATGATACTGTTGTTTTAACACCATAAACAAGGCAAAATCCGATAACCAACTGGCTTCATCGTTACAGAAATCATCAAATGCGCTACTGTAGACAGAAAACCTTGTATAAGCTTTTTCCAACAACTGATACTTTATTTCGCTGACGGTCTGAAAATTAATCATACCTGCATCTGATACCTTGGCTATACTTAACTCCTTTTTTGTCAGCCATTGCTGTTTAACCAATGCATCCAGATCAATAAAAAGCGGGTTACCGGCCCAGGCACTGAGCGTGCTATAGGGAGAATGCCCCTGCGCTTCTGCTGTTGGCCCCAAAGGTAGCATCTGCCACCAAGACTGACCACTTGCCTGCAGCCGATCGACAAAACGACGAGCTTCGGATCCCATGTCACCGATACCATAGGCTCCGGGCAGTGAACTGAGGTGCATCAAGACGCCGGCACTTCTTTTTTTCGGTTTTTCTTTATATTGCATAATTGCCAGGGGTATATTCTTCAGTATTTTTCCGACAGCGATCTCCGTTTCCTCCCCTTCTACCGCCGCCAGCCAATGCTTCCACTTCAATGGATGTGTTGTCGGCAGCTGTACGGTAGTGTCCAGCCAGTCAAAGGCGCCCGAAATAAAGTGCGATGCTTTACCGATCGCTGCCAAGTGTAACGGAACAACTATTATCAGCCAATCATCGCCATATTTACGCGCAAAGGCCAATATATTTTTTTTATACGCACCCACGACCTTCAGTTTTATATAACTGCTTTGGGCAGATAATGCTGGGCAGCTTTTACGAAGCTCGGTCAGTTTACTAATCAGGGCTAGTTTAATGGCGCCATTCTGCCGTTCGCACCAGAGTGATTCCAGCCTACGATTTTTAGGGAGTGTATCAAGGTCATTCAGTAATTTTTGGCGGCATGCATAGTCAACAGGTCTTCGGTTGTCAGGGTCGACAAAACTGTGATTCCATAATTCAGCCCCCTGATAGATATCAGGCACACCTGGGGCGGTAAATTTTAGTACCTGCAAGACAAGGGAATTTATAATTCCATAATCTATGATCTCCTGCATAAACTGACAAAAATTGGTAAAAAAAGGCCGTTCTTTGTCCAGCAGAAAACGCGCGAAATCGCTCACAAGAGCTTCATAGGATTCATTGGGTTTTTCCCAGCTTGATCGTTCTTTGCCTTCACGCAGGTATTTAACCAGATAATCCAAAAATCGTTTTTCAAATGCTTCTTCCGGTTCTGCCTGAGGTACACCAAAAGGATAGGAGCTCACTAAAGTCTGGTAAATAAAATATTCGTCATTGGGATGCGGAAGATCACGACGATATGCATTCCAGGCCATGTCCTGCCAGATCTGCACCTGCTTGGTCCACTTACTGGCCATGGCCGTGAGTACCGAAAGCCGACAGCGCGCATCCTCCCCCCTCTTTGTATCGTGTGTTGAGCTGGCATTCAATGAAAGCGGCCAGTATTTTTGGCGTTTTTCCATCGCTTTATGGAATTGGCCGATGCTGATTCCAAAGTTACCTGGGTTGTCTCCGACTTCATTGTGACCAATAAAGCGGTTGTACGTGTACATCAACGTATCTTCGATACCTTTAGCCATGACCGGACCGGTAAATTGCATGCAACGTAACAAAAATTGCGTTATCTGAGCTCTATAAGCCGGGTTATCACTCTCCTGGGCAATCTTGAAAAGGGCCCAGGTTCGGGCTAAAGTACGCGGGTCCAAATTAGAATCAGCACTCAGCCTTTTAAAAATTTTGGCGATTATCCGATAGCTCTGCCGCGATAATGGAAAACGATCATCATATATGCGATAAACTGGAAAATTAGCCAAAAATGCCTGTACGATAGCTCTTAGACGCTTTCTGTTCAGCTCAGATTTATCGTCAAGCAAATCTGCCAACAAATTCACGAGATTGGCTACATCCCCCTGCATATACTCCGAAAGGATCAACTTTTTCTTTTCCAGCCGTTGCAGTTTCAGGGGCTTTTGTTCAATAAGAAGTTGCTTATAGTAGGAATTTAGTTTCTTCTTGCCTTTCGCACAGGTCAGGAGATTATTGCATGCGGATAAAAACTCATAGCCAGTTGTCCCCTGTATGGGCCATATCTGCGGTAGAACCTCATCCCGTTCCAGTATTTTTTCGACGACAATATAACATCCAGCACCCAGCCATGCGCGTAGGTCTGTCAGATACTGGGTTGGGTTATACAATCCATCCATATGGTCAATACGTACACCGTCAATTAAACCTTCCCGAACAAGTTGCCGCACCAATTGGTGCGTCTGCTCAAACACATTCGGCTCATGTACATTCAGGCAAATCAGTCCATTGATGGTAAAAAAACGACGATAATTGATACGTTGTTGCGTGTCCCACCAAGGGCAAAGTTCATAAAATTGAGCATCTGCCAGTTCCTGTAAGCTTTCAGGTGAATTATTGATAGCTTCAAGGCATCGGTCAAGCACAGGGTTCGGAACATGCGAAAATATTATTCCGCGCAGCTCCGACCATTCTTCCTGATTTCCATTTGCCTGTGCAGTATTAACTCGAATCAGAAATCCATTGAAGTCATTATGCACTGTTTTCAGGTGATCTGCAAAAATGCTGCAATACGATTCAGGACTAAGGGGGTAGCGATCATCTCCGTACCGCAGGTATAATTTAGCATCATGCTGCACTAAAGCCAGCTCACCTTCCACAATCGCCTGCCTTAGCTCCATTGTCAAGACCGGAACCATTAATTTGCCCGGGGCAAACATATGACCATGATAACAAGTATCGAAATAGCTACTGTAGCTTGAGGCCTTACCAAATTCAAGTATATCCATTAACCAGGTATTCTCAGTATGAAAGGCCATGTGGTTGGGCACAATATCCTGGAGCCATTTGATCCCATATTGATCGAGTTTTTTGCGGATACGCTGCAGGTCTGCAAGTGTGCCTAGTTCAGGATTTAACTGGTTCATGTCCGTACCGTCGTAACCATGACCACTCCCAGGCGTAGATGTCAAGATCGGTGAGGCATAAATCATCGTTACACCCAGCTGCTGAAGATACGGAAGGATGTTCTCGAGATGGGTAAAATTAAAATTTTTATGAAATTGGATCCGATAGGTCGTATGCGGGTAAGTAGATTCTAGTCCTTTTGCATGCATGGCTTCGCTTGATTTTTAATTTACATCAGAACGCTTCCCGTTGAAATTAGTTCGATTTATCCATTAAAAAACATCTGTTAGTATCTTAACTACTGAATGTCAAATTGTTAAAAAAATAATTTAAAATTAAAACGATTCCAATTTATGCGGCGTTCTTCTCCTACAACAACATAGATTTTAAAACTTTAAGAGCAATATGATGATGAAAAAGATAGGAATTACATTTTCTGCTTTTGACCTTTTACATGCAGGTCATATTAAAATGCTAGAGGATGCCAAAGAGCAGTGTGATTTTCTGATATGTGGCCTACAAACGGATCCCACATTGGACCGCCCAGAGAAAAACAAACCGACACAGACGGTTTTTGAACGCTATATGCAACTTAAGGCCTGTAAACACGTCGATATGATTATCCCTTACGCCACCGAGCAAGATCTGGAGGACGTACTGCGTTCCTACAAAATCCATGTGCGTATACTGGGAGATGAGTATATGGACAAAGCGTTTACTGGACGCCAATACTGCGAGGAGAAAGGCATTGAATTATATTTTAATAGGCGCGAAAACCGGTTTTCAAGTTCGTCGCTCCGCAAGATTATTGCTACGAAGCAAGAGCATGTGCAAGGTGCTGTGGTCAAGCTGAATGACACAGGCAATTATCCGCTACAAAGAAGAAATGCTTAATAAATTAAATAATAGGAAATGATTATAGGAATAATATTTGGTGTATTTGACATGCTGCATGTCGGCCATATCGTCGCACTGCAAGAAGCAAAGCGTCAATGCGATTATTTAATCGTAGGACTTAAAACGGATGTTAAGAAAGAAGATACAACTGGCTATGTGGCTGCACAGACCATGGTCGAACGATTTATCAAATTGGAAGGCTGTCAATTTGTGGATGAGATCATTCCTTACGAGTCCGACGATGATATTTCAGATATGCTACAGTCTCTTCCGATCCACAGAATATTTGTCAGTGAAGATTATAAGACACGTGATTTTGAAGGTCGGGATTATTGCGTTGCGGAAGGAATCGAAATCGTTTATACGAAACGCAAAAATCGTTTTTCTAGTCAGTCCCTGCGCGAGATCGTCAGTGAAAAAGAACGGACAAAAGCTAAAAAAATTTTCTCGGTAGATCAGTATGAACCCGTCCACCCAGATTTAGTAAATAAGGTGACCGCCGCCCCCAGATGAGCCGCTTTAACAGTAATACAATCAATCAGAAAGTAAATACTTTACTGCTATGGAAAAGATCAATACTGCCCTTATTTCCAGTGTACGTAAGCTGCGATGCGCCTACCGCATACTTTTGAACATGATCCACAAAGCCCTGCAAGGATTGTACTTGAAGGGCCTTCTATTGAAACGGTTGGCAGCAGATTGTTTTATCCGCCAGATATAGCGTTATTATTTTTAGATTACCGCATTGTTTACAAAGATAGCGGCCTATTTTTTGCGTTAACCCGTACCTATTTCCCTTCTATACCGATTATTTTGCTGGTTGACAATCAGCAATTTTCACCCTCACAGCACTGCAGAGATTCTGTAAGCGCTCTTTTTTCGGTGGACTCAGATCCATCGACGTTGTTTTCATTGATTAGAGATATGGCATATTTCCCGCCCCTTATCCAAATTACTTGATGACGCTTATAATACCACCATTTCGCATAGTAAAAATTAAAAGCTTTTGCCATGCCGATAGGCATAATTACATCGCTAATTTACAGTGCGTGTTATAAAAACTGAAGTAGTGTATTAATTTATAAATTATGATACATCCAGTAACACCATGGACAGCAACCGTCCAGTCCGATATCGCCAGCAGCAAGCCTATCTTCGAACTCATGCTGCATGCATACACGCTGACACTATTCAATACCGGAGATTCACTCTGGCTGGTTGTGAGCTGGCCAAAGGGTGGGCGTATCGCTTTTAGACTCGCTTTTGGCATGAATAGTGATTTTGAAAAAATCACCGTTAGCAAAGCTATTGATGAAGTTCTGGTGACTGCAGCCACGAGATTAGGTTACTACCGGATTATTATATCTCTTCCGGAGAGCGAGGAAGCGGTGTTTCGTTATACGACCAGTTTTCAGGGTAAATTTCCCCTACTGATCCCCTTTTGGCCGCGTGATATCGTGCCCCTTACCGAAAATGGTCGAATAGAAAATACAGCCGGTACAATTCACACCCATCAGGTGGGCGCCCGATCCGGGGAGCTTTATTTCAGTATGACAAAACCAGCTGTGGGTTCGGTTTATTATTTTCAGAATCTTACAGCGATGTCGCCATACTGTCAGGCGACGGAAGTTTCACTCCGTGAAACAGTCGGCGGGAGCTGGCCCGAACTCGGGTTTCAGTTTCCTGTCAATGCGGAGAAACCGCTTCCTTCGGAGACCGAATACATCATATCAGATGCATTTGTGCTATTGACGCAGGAAACTCCGGAAAAGGAGACTGAGGTTGCCACACAATACCTCAGTTATTTATCAACCATCTACACGCTACTACCCCGGCCCGAACCGCTTACCCATGACTGGATCGCTACGTCAAAAAGAGTGCTGGACGATCTGTATACAAACAAAGGTTGCTGGACACAGACCAATGGAGTTCCTTATCTTAATGCCTATGTAGGCGATTATAAAACTCCTTCCGAGATCATGGTTCAGCTAGCCGTCTTATTGCCGCTACAGGAATACCTGACCTGGAGTGGCGATACCCATCCTCTTTTGGACGACCTTGAGTGTGGACTGGGTGTATTTTACGACGATCGGATCAAAAGCATCGTACGCTGGCACCCGGCACTTGAAGATGATCTCGATAAATCCGAAGAACAGAAGCGGGAGATGGTCATGGATTCCTGGTATCTGCATCATCCATTGTTAAATCTTTCACGATTGGCGCTGCGCGGAGACAACACCGCAAAGCGATTGTTTCTGGACTCCGTCGATTATGCTATTAAGGTGGCAAAACACTTTGACTATGATTGGCCCGTTTTTTATAAGATGACCACATTAGAGGTATTAAAAGCCGAAACTGCTCCAGGTAAAGGAGGCGAGAAAGATGTACCGGGATCCTATGCACATATCATGCTTATGGCTTGGAAGCTGACCGGAGAAAAACGCTTTATCCGTGAAGCTAAGAAGGCATTGGAAAGCTTGGATGGCTTAGTTTTTGATATTTTTTATCAAGCCAATAATACTGCTTTTGCCGCCGCGGCCTTAGTAGAGATGTACAAGGAAACCGGCGAGCCGAAGTACCTCGGATTAAGTTACCGCTGCCTCGCCGGCGTTTTCAAAAACTGCCAGATCTGGGACTGCGATTATGGCTACGGAAAAAGTTTTCCTTACTTCTTTGCCGTTTTCCCCTTAAATGATGCACCCTATACCGCTGCCTATGAGGAACTGGAGGTTTTTGCTGCATTACACCATTACCTCGAGGCCAGCAGTAGAATTGAAATTCTGCCAGCATTAAGGATACTTATTCCCGAGTTTATTAAATATGCCATTGGGCGATTGGCCTGTTATTTTCCGCCTCTATTAACTGTTGACATGATTTCCGAAAAAGTGAAAACCGGAGAAATTCAAAGAGATTTATGGATCCCGCTCGAAGATATCCACGACGGTTGGGAAAAAAGCGGCACAGTTGGTCAGGAAGTGTACGGAGCGGGCCTTGCCTTTGCACTAGTTCCGAGACAATATTTTAAAATACCGGAGCTGGATGCTATCGTGTTTGTTGATTATCCAATAACGAATTTTCGAAGAGGTAAAAATTCAGCTACCTTTCTTCTTGCGGGAAGCGAGGTGCTAAAGGCCGAGCTGCGGCTCCTTGGGCTGCCCGGGAACCGCCTTCCTTCCATTCAGATAGCACAGAAAGTTAAATCTACTTATCATCCTGCAAAAGAGAAAGCACCCGGACAATTCGAGCTCTCTGGTACCGGTATGGTACGGATAACCTGGAAATAGGCTCAAAGTTGTGGCAGTGGCGCCAATAAAGATAGCACAGAGACAGCTGACAGTATCAATGAGGCATAGGCACCAGAAAATATGGGTGACAATCAAGCAGTCGCTACGCCTGTGGCCGTAGAGGAATCAACAATTATCTGTTGAGTTTTTGTCCCATTATACCAAACCTATGGTTGACACGCCATAATTTGAGAATCTTTTATTTTATTGAACTATTCAGGTTTTCTACGGGTTCTTATAACGAAATAAATGTTACACGAAGAATCAATATTATGACACTATTTAAGAATCCACACACGAAATATCCCACTCCTCCCTTTCCAAAACA
This sequence comes from Sphingobacterium puteale, assembly GCF_003627955.1. Taxonomy (GTDB): domain Bacteria; phylum Bacteroidota; class Bacteroidia; order Sphingobacteriales; family Sphingobacteriaceae; genus Sphingobacterium; species Sphingobacterium puteale. The sequence goes on from NZ_RBWS01000017.1 coordinate 81,517, forward strand.
AGAACAGGAAGTACCGGGAACCGAATCAAAAATGAAACCACAAGCCGATCATGGCGAGGAAAGCTTCAGAGGTAGCGGGCGATTAAAAGATGCTAAAGCGCTTATTACCGGCGCCGACTCGGGAATTGGTCGAGCCATCGCCATTGCTTATGCGCGGGAAGGTGCCGATGTGGTTATTAATTACGGCTACGACATCGAAGATGGAGATGCAGCTGAAACTGCTAGACTCGTGGAAAAGGAAGGTCGCCGGGCTTTGCTTTCAAAAGGAGATCTGCGAAAAGAAAATTATTGTCAGGAGTTAATTGATTTATGTGTCCGTGAATTAGGGGGAATCGATATACTGGTCAACAATGCTGCGTATCAGATGGCGCATAAAACGCTGGAAGAGCTGACTGCTGAAGAATGGGATCGTACTTTTGAAACGAATATTAGGAGCATGTTCTATCTATGTAAAGCTGCTGTGCCTTTCATGAAACCGGGCAGTTCTATTATTAATACCGCATCGGTCAATTCTTATCATCCAAATGCCGTTTTATTAGATTATGCCGCTACCAAAGGGGCTATTCAAAATTTTACAGCCAACCTAGCTCAAATGCTGCTCGAACAAGATAAAGGTATCCGTGTTAACGCTGTTGCTCCCGGACCTGTCTGGACACCATTAATTCCGTCCACCATGCCCGAACCTGAGAATTTTGGCAAGGATAGTCCAATTAAAAGGCCCGCTCAACCCGCGGAAATTGCGCCCGCGTATGTGTTCTTGGCATCAGAGGACAGTAGCTATATCGCCGGAGCCACAATCGCGGTAACAGGGGGTAAAATTGCAATTTAAACTTTTCTTTTTCAATCGGAAGATTTGAGCAGATAATTTCCAGGATTGGGAATCGTATTGTATGTACCTCATGAGATCATTACTAATCATGGTGGAACGCTTTGGGTGGAAAGCGAACCCGGCGAAGCAGCAGCCATTTGCCAACGAAATAAACTGAAGCCAAACGTCAATACGTTTGGCTTCAGTTTATTAAAAAGGAGCAGTTTTTTTAATTCAATTTATAAAGCTTAAGCTGTTTCTGTAACTTCTTTCGGGACATGTGAATCCGTGTTTTTATGGTGCCTTCCGGCATATTAAAGTAACTCGCTATTTCATGGTATTTATAGCCCTCCAAAAACAGCCGGAAGATTTCATAGTTTTCCGGGGTTAGGCTGCACATTGCTTTTTCAATGTCTTCAGCCATAAATTTATTGACCCCATTGTTATGCACCACATTATTTGCTCCCTCCAAACCAATATACGTATCCTGAATCTCACTTACCCGTTTGGCCTTACGGTATTTATTGATATACGTGTGTTTCATGATCACATACAGCCAGCTCATTAATTTAGGGTGTTGTACAAAATTGTCAAGGGATTTTAGTGCCCTAATCCAGGTCTCCTGAATAAGGTCTTCCTTTTCATCTGGGTCATTTGTGAATTTGGCTGCAAAATGGTTTAATAATCCTCGCTTTTCCTTGATCAGCACATTTAAATTGAAATCGTTCATAACTTTTCCTCTCTTGTTTATAATGTCATTGTTAAAGGTTGATCCTGCCATTTCGTATCAATAAGAGTGCTAGTATCCCGACCCCTTTTTGTAAAATATACTTCTACTGTGACAAAACGTAGAAATACGTTTTACAGGTAAACTGCGGCATTTAAGTCGGTACTGATTATATTTTGAAACAATTTTCTTATATATTATCTATAAATTAACTAATTAGGATAAAAGATAATTAGGTAGTAAATCATGTCGAAATGCTAAAAGTACGTGGCAGGAAAGAAATCAGCGGAGTTCTTTTTCGTGTGTTATGTTAAAAAAAAGGACAGTGTGTCCATGAGGTTGTCGTGGATATATAATGTAACCGTTGAAATAAAGCAAACTTTTTGTCGGTATGCAGCGCGCTCTTCAGAAGGATAATTATCGAGGTATTTTGATTTTTTGGTATGCTATTAAAGCGTCGCCAGAAAAGCTTGCAGCGCTTTCAGAAAATCTCCCGGGCAGGCAAAGTGGACGTTATGATCAGCACAGTCAAACAGTCGGTGCTGTACCAGTTCGGGGTGCATGGATTTTAACTGTTGATTTTCGGCCCGTGTATCAAATGCATCACCTTTACCAACAGCGTCAATGATTAACATCGGGACACGCAACGAGCGATAGCTTTTTATTGGATCTACACGCATTATGGAAGAAGCGTATCCGCTCACTTCAAAGGGCCTCTCTAACAACTGTACATACTGAACACTGTCCTGCATATGCATATAGGCGTTGAGTCCTTTATATAGTAGGCTATTTCCATCCTGATGTTTGATAAATCCAAAGATTTGCCATTGCTGCGCTGAGCCATCCAGCTGCGCGATATTACGATAGATTTCAAAATCAGATTTATAGACATCAAATAGTAGTTTTTTGACTTCTGCCGGCGGTTCCACCGATCTGAAAAACGCTTCTTTTTGAGCGATATTCATCCTCTTGAACAACGATTTAAATGGGACTGAACCGCCATCCTCCAGCACGAGGGCCCGCACCCGATCCGGATAGCGGTCATGGAAAGCTGTTGCGATATAGCCGCCTCTGGAAAATCCGCCGATAACAGCATTTTTAATGTGCAGATCATCCATGACCGCAGCAAGGTCGTCCGCAAAATCCCAGAAATCCAAATCTTGCTCGGGTATTTTCGTCAGCCCATGACCATAATGATCAATGGACAGTACGCAATATCCCGCTTTAACCAAGTTTTCTGCAAATGGATAAAAATCATAGGCCGACAAAAGGCTTCCTGGTAACCAAATAAACACCTTGTCGGTTTGTTGTCCCCACTTCAGGTATGCAATCCGGTGGTTGGCTGTTTGAACAAACCGCCGATGACCGTTTTCAAATGTCTCGAAAGTATTTCTGTCACGTATATATTTTTTATGGAGAAAGGAATCTGACTCTTGCGCATACACGATGGAAATACAAAGCAGGTAACCGATAATGAAATGACAGACACGAATCATGGACAAATTAGGATGTATCAAAAATAAAACTTTCTGCTAAAGTTAACGAAATTATTGCGTTTTACATGATTTGCTACTGTCAGGCTAAGATATAGCCGTTTAGGACAGCGCATTGTTGAAATAAAACATAAATTGGGCGACATAGTACAGGAGATCTTTACAAATCTTTGGGACAGAATGGACCGACTGGAAATCCAGCATTCTTATCAAACTTTTCTCTTTGCCTCGGTACGCAATCTTGTCATCAGCCGTATCCTTGATGGCGAAGGGACGATTCGTTTTCGTAAGGTCGGATTTGAAGGCGAAAAATTAGTGCAGAGTTTGGATGCGATGATCGAATACCTCAAAGAGCGGGAGCGATAAATAGCATTGGCTATTAAATCCCTGTTTTCATGGATTTTTCCATGTGGATATTTGTCGTAGTTTTAGGCCATTGATCCAACATAAATAGATAGTTAATTCAAAAAGGACTTACGATGAAAGAATATACATTCAAATACCAGAATAACAGTGGACTTCTCTATCTGCTACTTGTTCTCATTGGAATACCATTCGGACTCATTTTCCTGACGGTATGGCTCATGGAGTATGTACAATGGATCTTTTGGCCCAATATTGTTCTGATGCTTAGCCTGATGGTATTCGGTGTCTGGCGTTTTGTCAAAAAATCGAAAGCGATAGATACCATTACCCTGGATAAGGAAGGATTTACATCCTTAAGTTATGGACGGGTTCTTTATAAGGACATCCACAGTATACCGCCCTATGGTCCTCTTCAAGCCCCTCCGCCCTCCATGCGGATCAAACTCAACAATGGAAAAAAGCTCGTTTGGTTATTCAATCCGGATCATCCCCAATCCGCCGTTGAGGCCATTACCTTTGCCGCATTCAGGGAAGAGCTTCTGCATCATCTGGAACAACAGGCTCTAGCTCCTCAGGGCGGAAATCCCGGAGAAAATACCGCAACAAGCCTCGTCTCCCAGATCGAAGAATCTAAAAAACGCGATTACAGATATATTGCCATTCCGATATCGGCGGTATTTGCACTCGTGATGCTTTTTCGTACTTGCGGTGCTGATTTTATTAAGCAACAGCGGGATAAAGAAACGGCGGGTTTTCGAGACGCGATCCTCGATATGGAAAAGACCTATGAAACTAATGTGTTAAAAGCCAAAGATGTTGCTGCAGTGTATGGCCTTACTTTTGGACCGGTATTTTTATGGACCAACGACCCCCGCGCTACGGTGGTGTTTAGACCCGATATTCCCCGGGATCCTTACGGTGCCGAAATCAATGTGATCGGCCTGCGCCATGCCGAAGATAATAAACTGTTGGAACAGTATATTCAACACCCCGATAGTGTAAACTATGATCTGACGATTGTCAATACTGCGGAAAAATTTTATGCCGTGATGAATAAAAGTATATTCAGCCGGGAGGATAGTTTGACCGTACCGATTTACCTCACGGTATATAACCCCAAAGAATCCCTGCCTTCTCCATTTAGCCAGAAAGTCGTGGATTCGACTTTTAGACCGATCAGGTACAGTACTTCCATTGCAATACCGCGTGCCGGAGAACCGAAATCAGAAATCCTCGATCATATGGACTTTGCCTCCGTTCGCTCAATACTTAAAAAATACCGCGGGACCTATTTTTATATGGTTGCAAAAGAACAGGATGGGATATCGGCGCAACAGTTCGAAAAAATAAAAATACTGGTATTAAAGAATTTCGAAGAACACAAAGTTGATACAGAACAATTTGAAAGCAGACGTTGTAATAGCGAATAGCGATTTATTGCTGAATACCTTATCCGGGCGGTGGATTGCATGGATCTGATCACAATCGCAATTGAAGCAACAGTGGCGGCCGCACTTCCTGCACGTGGAATCTCTAAATTTCTATTCTCATCTCCAGTAAATTGGGCTTAAACCCGACTTTACTATAGGCGATTATCGCACTGTCGTTCTGATCATAAACCTGAAGTCTCACCTCCGAGATATTTTTTCCTTTTGCCCAGCTTAACAATGCTTCCAGAATCAATTTATTGATCCCCTGTCCGCGGTGATCTGGTTTTACATACATAAATCCCAAATGCACATATCGGGCAAACTTTTGATACGGCTTGGCATCAACTATTTTCGCATAACCAGATCCGACAAGTTCACTGCCGACCACAGCGACCAATACTTCTGCTTCTGGTGATTTTATGAGTTCCAGCAGGTCGTAGTAGTGAATTTCACCTTCTTCCAATGTATCGTCAAACGGGCGTTCTGCTGCCACGATTCCCTGTTCAAATTCCAATAATACATCTATTTCATGTTCCTGTGCCTGTCTAATTTTTAATTTCATTCCTGATGTCTTTTTTCTAACGTGCAATGATATCTGCGTAAATTTGGGGTAATAGCGGATAACGCAATATACAAAAATCAGCAACCCAATGAACGGCACAAATGTCAGCTGTCTGTAAATTACCCTGAATTGTATATTCTGTTACAGAACATGTCTTGGGGATAAATACCTGTTTTGTTTATATAAAATACGGTCGATAAAAAAAGGGCATATGGTTTGCATTTAATTTCCAAATTAAAAATTGAATTGTACGACATTAATTCGTTAGGGTCTTAAACGTATATGGAAGAAAAAAACACATATATTGATAAATCGAAACATACCATTTATAATTCGAGCGATGATCTCGATCTCTATCTTAAAGCCTTGAATTCTGCCTATTCAGGCATTATTATTACAGATAATATGCAACACGATAATCCGATTATCTATTGCAACAAAGCATTTGAAACTATCAGTGGCTATTCGCACAATGAGATTATTGGGCATAATTGCCGTTTTTTGCAGGCTCAGGATCGTTCACAGCACCAACGCCAACTTTTAAAAGAAAGTATTCAGCGGGGTGAAGAATGTAAAGTCGAAATTCGTAATTACCGCAAGGACGGTACACTTTTTTGGAATGAGCTTTTTATATCTCCTGTTAAAAACGAAGCGGGACAGGTCACCCATTTTATAGGCGTACAAAATGATATTACGGCGCGCAAGAAAGCCGAGTACGACCTTAGGGAAGAGAAAGCACATGTTGAACTTAAAATACAGGAACGAACAAAAGAATTACAGGAAAAGGAAATTTTTCTCTCCAGTATCATTGAGACTGTCCGGGAGAGTTTATTGGTATTAGATGCCAATTATATCGTGTTGAGTGCGAATAAACATTTTTTAAATTCTTTTAAGGTTTCCTCCGAAGAAACGTTAGGAAAACCTCTCTTTGAACTTGGGATGCAACAGTGGAATATCAATTCTTTGAAAGAGCTCCTGACCCAGATCCTACCGACCAACAATCCTGTTATTGATTACGAGGTTGACAATGTATTTCCCCATATAGGCCGTAAAGTGATGCTATTAAATGCTTATCGCATTGAATTTGAGGGGCATTACAAAGATCGGATATTGATAGCTTTCGAAGACATTACGGAGAAAAAAGAGCAAGACCAGCGAAAAGACGATTTTTTGTCCATTGCTAGCCATGAGCTCAAGACGCCTCTCACGACGATTAAAGGTCTGGTTCAAATTTTACAACGTATGAGCCCAGATCATTCGAATGACAAGTTTGTGAGCACGCTCGATAAGATGTCGGCCTATGTCGATCGCTTGAATCTGTTGATCACTAAACTGTTGGATACCTCAAAAATACAGTCTGGTCATATCGAATTGCATATGGAGCCATTTAATATTGATCAAACAATCCGCGAGGCAATTGAAAATATTACGCTCGCTGTGCCCGGTTATGAGATCCAGCTATCGGGCACCACAGGCGCTATTGTCCAAGGGGACGAGCTTCAGATCATCCAAGTACTCAATAACCTATTATCCAATGCTATTAAATATTCACCCGATTCAAATAAGGTGGAAGTAAGCATGCACAAAGTTGCCAATTTTGTAAAAATCTCCATAAGAGATTACGGCATGGGCATCAATTATCAGGACAGACTGAAAATATTCGAACGATTCTTCAGGGCCAGCCATATACAGAAAAAATTTCCCGGATTAGGGATCGGGCTCTATGTGTCACATGAGATTATTGCCAATCATAATGGAACGCTATGGGTAGAAAGTGAACCCGGAGAAGGGGCTACATTTAATTTCACATTACCAATCACAAATAAATGACGAAAGCTATGGAGCGTAGAAAAATAATGATCTGTGATGACGACCAAGGAATAGTAGAGATGCTTGAACTATTTCTCGAATTAGAAGGATTTAATGTGATATGCGAGATCAACAGTACCAATCTGATTAAACAGCTCATGACGCACCGGCCAGATATCTTGTTATTGGACTTATGGATGCCTCTATTATCGGGTGATCAGGTCCTAAAAATTATCCGAAATACGCCCGAAGTGAAAGACTTGCCAGTGGTTATACTTTCGGCGAGTGTCGATGGAGCGGCCATTGCAGACGATTTAGGTGCCAATGGATTTATTGCCAAACCTTTTGATCTGGTTGACATTACTTCCAAAATTAATACAATATTAAGTCATTAACAGGATTATTCGAATGGACAAGTGGGGCAATGCTTTGCTTCGTAAGATAACAAGGCATTGCCAATAGCCCCACAAAATAGAGCTAATTCCCTTATTCAACTTTGATGTGAACCTCTCCTGAAATAAGCCCCTTACTTTTCGCTTTTACGACAATTTGGCCTTTATTTTTACTTGACACAATAACCAACACTTTACCATGAAATGCTCGTCGTGATGTCGACTGGAAACGCGTATGATCTGTTGTATTCCCATTATCCGTCGCCAAAATTTTTGCCCCATCTCCCTCCACCTCAAAATCAATATTATTTGCTGCATCGGGAACAAGAGTGCCAAACTCGTCCACAACATAGGCATGTACAAAAGAAAGTTCATTCATCGCGGCACTAACTGAGTCGTCTTCTGCAATCAGAGCTATGCGCTGTTCCTTTTTTGCTGTACGGATTGTTTTACTTAACACTCTTTTGTCCTGCTGATAAGAGATAACCTCAAGCGTACCAGGTTCGAATGCTATGCCCTTAAAAACGACTTCGTAACGGTCGGAATCTTTTTTCTGATCGCCTATCTTTTTGCCATTGTGATAAAGTTCTACCCGGTCTGCTTGGTTAAAGTAAACCACCACATCTATTATATCCCCTTTTTTCCAATTCCAATGAGGCAATACATGTAGGACAGGCTTCGCTGTCCATACGCTTTGGTACAAATAATATACATCCTTCGGGAAGCCTGCTAAATCCATAATTCCAAAGTACGAGCTTCTTGCCGGCCAAGTATAAGGTGTGGGTTCACCAAGGTAATCAAATCCCGTCCATACATACATGCCCGCGATATGATCGTACTTTTCCATTAACCTCAAACTCGTCTGATGGTCTGATCCCCAAGGCGTAAATACATGGTCATAAGCCGATATACTCTTATCCTTGTTGCCTCCATCGAAAGGTATATCCCATCTTTCGGGCCACATGCGAACAGAATCATAAGGAATCAAATCATACTGTCCACGACTTTCCAATGCAGAAGTACTTTCCGTTACGATGAACTTTCTGCCGGGATGATCCTTTGGAAAACTAGCCCATTTTTTATGGTTGTAGTTATAGCCTATCAGATCCACTGCTGCACTCATCAGCACTGGATTCGCTTTGGAAAGTTCATTGTTTGCAATGGTAGTCAGACGTGTTCCATCCAAGCTGTCTACGATTGAGGCCAAAGCGATTGGAATAGCTATTCCATCCGGTTTTGAATGCCACTGCTCCTGAACTTCATTACCCAGGCACCAGATAAACAGCGACGGATGATTACGGTCGCGTTTGACATGGTCTACAAAATCCCGTCTGTACCATTGATCCCAATATAAATGATAGTCATACGGGTTTTTGTGCCCTTTCCAAACATCAAATGTTTCACTCATCACCACAAAGCCCAAGCTGTCACATAGATCCAAAAATCCAGGTGCTGCAGGGTTGTGCGATGTACGGATCCCATTGACGCCCATTTCTTTCATGGATCGTAGTTGACGTAATGCTGCAGACCGGTTGAATGCCATACCCAGTGCGCCGAGATCACTGTGCAGACACACGCCTCGGATTTTAAGACGCTTCCCGTTTAGCGTAAAACCCTGTTCTGGATCAAAATTAAAATTACGTAAACCAAATTTGCTGTTTTGTTCATCCAGCACCTGGCCATCTGCAATCAACTGTACGCGCGCCATATACTGCTGCGGCGTTTCAATACTCCATAAAAGAGGATCGTCAATGGATATCTGCTGCTGGATATGATGAAGCCCTGTCTTGAATTTTGCCAAGACTGTATGTTCACTTGCAATAGGCAGGCCGTCGGGCGAAAGCAATTGCGTCAGTACCGTGATCGTTTTTGCTTCCTTAAGGGTCTGTTCAATTTCCAGTGACAGGTTTACGACGGCGTGCTTTTCATTGAGCTGGGTGGCTCTTATAAAAGTACTGTTGCTGGTTAAGCTGATTGGATTACGAATGATTAGTTTTGTATCCCGATAGATCCCCGATCCAGAATAGAAACGTGAGTTTGGCTGGTTCTTGTTATTTACTTTAACTGAAAGCAGGTTGTCTCTACCGTCCCAGTATAGATAGCGGGACATTTCATATTCGAATCCGATATAACCGTTGGGCCTTTTTCCTAAAAAATGCCCGTTGATCCACACCTCGCTGTTTTCATATATCCCTTCAAATGCAATAAATATCCTTTGTCCGCTGTCAGCTTTAGCCAGCTTAAATGATTTTTGGTACCAGCCGATTCCACCATCAAGGTAGGCTCCTCCGCTAGCTGCAGGACTGTTTGCGCTGAATGGCATTTCGATGCTCCAGTCGTGCGGTAGGTCGAGGCGGCGCCAGCCCTCTCCTCTTTGTTCATCGATATATTGCTGGCTACTGTCCAGTTTAAACCACCAGTCCGGATTAAAATTAATAACCTGTCTGGATTGCCCAATGGAAGAGCCTGTCGTTGCCAACAATAGCAACAACAGGCTCATTACCCGGCTATATCCTGTATGAAATAGTCGTTTCAACATAAATTTATCTCCAAGCGTAAGCGCTAAACTTGATCAATGATATAGCGATTTGTTTCATTCACATTTACTTGCAAGGATATATCATGATTGAAATGGATCGCATAAGTACTGTCTTTAGCTAATAATTTGCGTATATATAAATAAGTTTTGCTTAAATAGTCAGGATCAATTATCTTATTTATCGTTATTGGTTTCCGCCTCATTTTCAATCAAACTTTCCTTATAGTCTTTACTGATAAAATTGAAGGTCAGCATGGCAGCACTGTCATTCGACAGCACCGGATCCCGTAATACCGCCAGTTGCATGGTGTTTTTCGTCAGTGACATAATGCGTATATCCCCCCAGTCGACCACCATCCCATCTTGCGGCTTACCGTGCAAAGGTGAAGCCCCTGTCATGCGCATGGTTTTCTTTTCGGTATCAATATTAAAAGTCCCTTTTTGAACTTTATCCAACATCGTGTGTATCACATTGACGTTTGCCCCGCCTTTCAGGTCGAAAGTCATGCTACCGTAGTCACCTGCGGGCATTAGCCAGCTATTGCTTTTCCAATCGGGCTGCCAGCTCCAGCTGTCACTATTGAGCGGCTCACCAGTTTTGTTTATCGTTCCCCACCAGTCCCCAGTGCCGTAAAAATACACTGGGCCTTTAAAGTAGCGGGATATGCCATCTGCGTCCAGATCCAGATACCATGTTTTCTCCTCCCCTGCGCCCCCCGTCAGCAAAGTCCAGGTCTCGTCGCTGATAAATTCGGCATACATCTGATCGATTTTAAACGTTACCGGCTCTCCGTAGACAATTCCCCCACGGGTTTCGACGCCAAATTTGATCGTGTATTCCCCCGGAAATGGCATTTTCAGCGTTACCTTTTTTTCCTGGCTGCGTCCCTGTGGATGTTCCCATAAAGGCGTATATTTGGGATCCATCAAACTGGTCAAATAAACAATATTTGGATTATTGACGTCATGCTCAACGGTATAGGCCTTTCCTTCTGCCAATTCTGCCGATGTGACATCGATGTCACCCAGTGAATAGTTCTCCGGGGTGCAGCTCCCAAAGAATATCATCCCTGCAAAGAACATGATAACTGTTCGTATCTTTTTCATTTTTATCAATTTATTATAGTTAAACCAATAGTCCATTGTACGGTGTTTAGGCTTAATTCCATCCCGGATTCTGTTTCAATATACCGTTGGATAGTGTAATCTGCTTGTTTGGAATTTGCATAAAGCCTCTTGTTGTCAAAAAACGCTCTCTGTTTACAATAACTTTCTCAGGCACCGAACCACTAAGCACATCTTCTGATGTTTGGAGCGTGGTCGCTGCCATATCCAGGCCTTGTCTCAGCACGTCCCAATAGCGGATACCTTCAAATGCAAACTCAAATTTTCTTTCCTTTAGAATATTGTTTTTTGATACGGGCAGCGCTACAAAATTGGTTTTATAGGCTCTTTTACGCACCTCGTCAAAATATTTTTGTGCATTGACGGAACCCAGTTCGGCTGCCATCAACAAGACGTCGGCATAGCGGATCACAAAATAATCCTGATCCTGTGATAATTGCATATCCTTATCCCCTCCCGTATTCGTGGTGCCATCCGGCAATGCGGTTGGTGCATATTTTTTTACAGCGTATCCCGTGTATTCGCGCTGATCTTTGAGGTCAAAACCCGTTATTTTTTCGCCCTCGATATCAATGATAGAGGCCGTCTTGCGTGTGTCGTTGTTGTCAAGCTCATTGAAGAAGTTTTTACTTACTGTGCATACACCCCATCCCTGTCCATAGGGCGACCAATTTTTGCCCCGTAGGCCTAGAAATACTACCCAGCGATTACCATCGACATAACCGCTGTAGTTAGAGGTATTGTTAAATTTCTGCGCAAATACCACTTCAGAATTTCCCTTGCCGGCATATTTGGAAATATCTAGTGTATTGTTGCTGGCATTTGGGGTATAACTTGCCGCGGGCCATAGATTCTTAAAATCTGCCACCAAGGTAAACTGTCCGCTGCTGATCACGTCTTCCAACCCCGCCAGTGCTTCTGCTTTGGATACGTCGATGTCCTCGCTGCCATAGTATCCTGAATAAAAGAGATAAACACGGGCCAACAGCGCTTTTGCAGCAAATGTTGTAGCCCGACCGTCATTGGTGGCGGCAGCCGATTTCGGATAAGCTGTCTCCGGAATGTTCGCAGCCGCAAATTTGAGATCCGAAACTATCAATTGGTAAATCGCTTTAGGATCCGACTGTGGAATATTCTCGTTGGTCGGACTCGTTAACAAAGGTATTCTTTCGAAAAGGCGTACAAGATCAAAGTACATTAAGGCGCGTAGGAATCTGGTTTCACCTTCAATTCGCGCGCGTGCGGCTGTGCTTCCCGAGAAGTCGGTGCCATCCAATTTCCCCAGTAGCGTATTGCATCTAAAAATACCGGCATAGTAATCTGACCAGGTGCCGTCAAAGATGTTATTGTCCGATTGGGATTGTGCAATATCAAAACGGTCTATTGCTTGAAATCCTCGGCCGTCTGTTGTTCCTCCACCGCCAAAACAGTTGTCCGAGGCGATCTCAGATGTGATATAAAAGGCTTGGCTGCCGTTGGACGTCGTCCTTTGATAACCGTCATAGCAGCCGACCAAAGCCATTTCAGCATCAGCCACTGTTTTATAAAAATTGCTCTCCAAAACGCTTGTCATCGGTTCGACATCTAAAAAATTGGATGAACATGACCCTAATAGTAAGGATCCCAATAACATGGAATGATAGATATAGCTCGTTTTTTTCATGATTTCTTGATTTAGAATTTAACATTTAGGCCAAATAGAACTGTCCGGGGTCTTGGGTAATAGCCCAGATCAATGCCCGATACCCAGCCGTCCGTACCATAGCCAATCTCGGGATCCATACCGTCGTATTTGGTGAACGTGAACAGATTTTGTCCTTGTACATAGAAGCGGATCTGATTGCCATATTTCCACTTGATAAGTTTAGAAAGATCATAGCCTAAGGTAACATTGCTGATCCGCAGAAAATCCCCGTCCTGAACATAAAGATCTGAAAACTGCCAGTTGACGTTCGTTTCAGTGACGCGCGGGATGTTGTTGGAAGTACCTTCCCCGGTCCATCTATCTAGTATTCTCGTTGTGTAGTTTGCCTGTTTATTGGTATGATTACGGTAGGACTGTACAATCTTGTTTCCGAGGGAACCATAGGCGTTCACCGATAAATCAAAACCTTTATAATCTAGACCAATATTAAAGCCATAGGTAAAATCAGGCATGCCCACTCCCAGATTTGTTTTGTCCGAGGCATTGATAATGCCATCGTTGTTCTGGTCCACATATTTTACGTCGCCAGGCTTTACATCCGCTTGCAGGATACCTTTTCCAGCTGCTCGCCAAGCATCAATTTCGGATTGATTTTGGAATAGGCCGTCGGTCTTATACCCCCAGAAGTAACCAATGGGCAGGCCATTTGCAGCGCGGTAGAATTCCTCTGAATTATCGTACAACATGGCCGTCTGTCCGTGGATAATGCCGTCTTCGGTAGGGATCTGGCCAACTTTATTTTTGTTGTAGGCACCGTTTATCCCCACCCGGTATTTGAGTTCGTTGATCTTGTCAGCCCAATTTAGCCCAAGCTCCACACCTGTATTCTTTACATCACCCCCATTAATAAATGGTGGTAGTGTTCCTGTCGTTGCCAAGACTGGAGCTGTAACCAGCCAATTTTTGGTCTTTTTGACATAAAAGTCGGCAACCACATCCAGACGGTTGCTTGCAAACTTGGCGTCAAATCCAATATTGGTCTGTTCAGACGTTTCCCATGTCAAATTGGGATTGGACAAACGGCTCGGATAAGCGCCAGCAATATTGTTGTTGCTTGTTCCGAAGACATAATGCGCTCCGGGATTGGAAGAGGTAATACCTGTTGAGGTGCTTATCGGTGCAGCGTATTGGAAATCTGCAATGTCCTGGTTACCTACTTGTCCCCATGAAGCTCGCAGTTTGAAAAAGTTTACGCCAGCTAAATTCTCCTTAAAGAAATCTTCTGAAGAAATGACCCAGCCAGCGGACACGGAAGGGAAATATCCCCAGCGGTTGCTACGCGAAAATTTGGAAGAGCCATCTGCCCGCAGTGTCGCGTTCAGCAGATACTTTTCTTTATAATTGTAACCCAATCTTCCAAAATAAGAAACCCGTCGAGTGACATTTTCAGGTCTCCCCGAGACTGTCCTGGTCTCCACCACATTACCCTTTTCATCCAAATGTGCCTGTCCCGTTGTATTATCTAGGTAAGCGTGCGCAAAATCGTTAAACTGGGAAAGCAAGTTCCAGTTAGACCCCGAAAGAAAGGTTCCTTGGTAACGTAACGATTCCATTCCCAGCATAGCCGAAAAGCGATGATCTGTGTTGATATCAAAGTCGTAGGACGCGGTATTCGTCCAGGTTAGCGTATGTCCCTTACTCATGTTCTGGGAGGTAGTCGTATGATCCTGGTTATAGGTATAAATCGAGAAGCGGTACAAGGGTGTAAAACTTCTATATTCCGATGCATAATAGTTGAACCCCAGTAAAGAGCGCACTTTCAACCCTTTCATTGGTTCGATCTCTGCAAAGATATCGGCCAGCAATTTTTGTCCATCGTTGTTATTATTTGAATTGGTCATCATGACTCCATAAGGATTGCTATCGCCATTATACCAGGGCGAGGTGGAGGTGTCGTTGAAAGGGCTGCCGTACAGGCCATTGTCCGAATACACCGGTGACAAAGGCGACGTGGCAAATGCACCGCGTAGCGTGTTGTTGTATTGATTCCCTACACCAATACCCCGATTTTTTATATAATTAAAATTGAGATGCTGACCGATTTTTACAAAATTGTCAAAGAGTTTATGTTCCGAGTTTGTTCGGAAACCATAACGCTGGTAATTGGATACATCTTTACCACCTACTATTCCTTCTTGGCCAATGTAGTTCATCGACAAGGCGTAAGTAGATTTTTCCGAACCGCCTGTAAGTGCAACATTGTAATTGTCCATTTTTGCATTATCCTTGAACATGTAATCCAGCCAGTCTGTATTAGCTAAGCCCTCCATAGCATCAAAATTGATTGGCGAGGCACCCGAATTCAGCGATTGTTCGTTCATAATCAGCTTATATTGAGTTGCGTCCAATAATTTCGCTTTGCGCGAAACGTTTTGAATTCCTGTATAACCGTCAAAGGAAAGCACATTTTTACCTGCGGCTCCCATCTTTGTGGTGACGAGGACGACCCCATTTGCCGCCTGCGAGCCATATATGGCAGCCGAAGCAGCATCTTTTAAAACATCAATGGATTGGATATCGGCAGCATTCAAGACCGAGATGTCACCACCCGGGACACCGTCAATGACATATAGTGGCCCAGAGCTACCTATTGTTCCCAATCCGCGGACGACGACTTTCATATCTGCCCCCGGCTGTCCTGAGGTAGATGTGATCGCTACACCCGGTGCTTGTCCCTGGAGCGATTGCAGCGGGTTCAATTGATTCCGTTTTTGCAATTCTTCACCTTCAACCTTCAGATTGGCACCTGTGTTCAATTTTTTCTTTTGCACACCATAGCCTATCACAACAACTTCTTCTAAATCGGAAGATTGTGGCTGTAGCCGAATTACCATTTTGGGGCCGGTTACTGTAATTTCCTCCGTTTTATACCCCACATAAGAGACCGTTAAAATTGTTCCAGTACCGACTGTCAATGAAAATTTACCCGATTCGTCACTGCTAGTTGATATCTTCTGATTCTTTACTTTGATACTTGCTCCCCCGATTGGCAAGCCCGAATCAGCCGAAACAACCGATCCCGTAAAGGATTGTGCCCAGACCAAAGAGGTCACGCTGGTCATGACCATGACGGCCACGCTCCTGCTCAACAATTGTTTGCTTATCATACGTATTGATTTATAAGTTGGTTTTTATTTATTTTAATTTGATCTGTACAGCTTTACCTGTATAGGATACTGCTGTTGATCTTTTTGATGGTACATCCAGCCCGACTACATTCTTGTCGCTGACAAAAATGATATTAAACTCCCTTTTGGTCAGCATTCCGTCGAAATCACCTCTACGTTCGCGCAGGGACAGCGTTTTTGTCGTATTGTCATAGTTGAAATCTATGCGGCTATATTTCCCTTTTTCATAATTATAATTGTTTCCTTCGTCTTCATAAAGTGAAAAATGACCATCTGCTCCATCATAGACATAGAGGTCCAGTATATCCTGCTTTTTCTCTGTTGTGTATTGCAATACTGGTCCGATTGGTAGAATCGCTCCGGCCTTTACATATACCGGGATACGTTCGTAAGGTGCATCAACAAGCAGGTCCTGACCACCCTGCACTTTCTTGCCACTGTATAGATCATACCAGTCTATTCCTTTTGGGAAGTGCATTTTGCGCGAGGTCGCACCTTTTTCAGTAACGGGATTGACCAACAGGGACGGCCCCCACAGATACTGATCGTTGCTATCAAATCCGTTCTTATCCTTCGGAAAATCCATGGCCAATGCGCGGATCATCGAATAATCTTCAAAAAATGTCTTTGCTGCAAGGCTGTAATTGTACGCAAGTAATTTATAACGCAGATTGATAACATAAGTCATGCTTTTATATGCAGGGTGGCCGTCGGGAGCGATATTATAAGGCTCGCGATAGGGAAATTGTCCATGCGCTCTAAACAGCGGCAAGAAAGCACCATATTGGTACCAGCGGCTATTCAGTTCACGCCATTCCTCTAGGTCGGTTGCATTAGGCTTATGAAATCTGTTTTCAACCAAGAAGCCCCCGGCATCCATTGTCCAATACGGTGTACCAGACATCGAGAAGTTAACTCCCCCGGCAATCTGATCTTTCATATCATGCCACCTGGAGGCAATATCCCCACTCCAAGCGGCAGCAGCGTAACGCTGTTGGCCCGCAAAAAAGGACCGTGTCAAGATAAAAACCCGTTTGTTGGGATCAGTTGCACGCTGGCCCTCATAAATACCTTTTGCATTTTGTAGTGGAAAAGCGTTATAATAACGAACCGAAGAACCGATACTCGGTTGAAAAACCGATTTGCGTTCATCCAGGTCGATATTGGAATGGATGTCCGGCTCACTGGCATCCATCCACCAGGCATCAATTCCTATTTTAAACAAGTTTTTGTCCAACAGTTTCCAAAATCCGTCCCGGGCACCTTGATTAAATGGATCATAAAAGGTGGATGTATAACCCTTTCCGATCCAATCTTTGCGACCGTCATAAATATTGCGCGGATAGATCCATTTGTTGTTTTTAAATTCATTGTATACAGTCGACTCCTCATTAATTTTTGGCCATGCTGAAATCATGATATTCAAATGTTGATCATGTAGTTTCTGCACCATCGCTTTTGGATCCGGGAAACGTTTTAGATCAAATTTTTGGCCTCCCCAGTCGTGTTCAGACCAGTAAGACCAATCTTGAACAATATTATCAATCGGAATCTTACGCCTTCTAAATTCAGTAGCAACCTGCTCAATTTCTTCTTGTGTCTTGTAACGCTCCCTGCTCTGCCAAAACCCGAAACTCCATAGCGGCATAATGGGCGCCTTACCCGATAGTTTCCGATAACCCGCGATGACGTCATCCATGGATGATCCATGAATAAAGTAATAATCAACTGCATCTCCAGCTTCGGAATTAAATGAAAATAAGTTTTTACGGGTTTCGGGCACGGGGCTTTGCCAATTCAATGTAAAATAAGATTCACTCCCATCTGGTATCCATTCCATACGGATTTTGTGAGACTGATCTTTTCCCATTTCTTTCTCGAGTTCAAAGGTCCCTGCATTCCAGGATTGCCGCCAACGATCAGCCACCAGCTCACCGTCTATCCAGACCTTCATATAACCCGAATATTTAAAGTGCAGCACATGTTTGCCCGCATATGGCGAGGCAAGGCTTCCCTCATAGATTACTTTAGTATCCGCAAGCTTCACTTCTTTGGGAAACTTGTGCTGATCGCTTAAATAACCATAATCGATAATGGATTCAGGCCGGGATAGATAGACCTCGTTTATATTGTTCCGGTTCACATAGGTAGCTGTAAGCCAGCCTTCTTCACCTTCTTTTGAGGAGAGCTTAAGGGCATTGAGAGGCAATAAGGGCCGTACATCTCCAGCTTTGGTAATGGAGTAATTGTGCCATAGCAATCCATAGTTATTCGTAGATAATAAAAAAGGGATTCCGATTTCTGTATTGTACTGCAACAGCGATACCTGTTTGCCGCGATTATAATTCATGACCGCATTTTGATGTTGTCCTAAGCCATAAATCCCTTCTTCGGGATTGACGATAAAGTCTTGGTTGATGTGATAAAATGCATCGCCATTATAGCTATTCGCTGTAAAAGAGCTTGAATTTCGTTTCGCTTCTTTTACGATAACTTGGCCATTTGAATCAAAAAAATCAACTTTACCAGTCTTCAACGAGACGATCGCCTGTATAGCGGCTGTTTGTACATTTACGGTAGAATCAGTAGATTTTACAGCCAGCGACTTGAGCTGTCGGTGCAGTGAATCGACGACCACCAAACTCGTTTGCTTGGGAAAGGCGGCGCCGGCCGGAACAGCCGTGACACGTACGATCTTGTCCGTTACAACATCCAAATAGACATCCTGATCGATTGATGTGTCCGAATTTTTGAAGCTTACCTTGACACCAGTTGGCGTTTTTTCATAATGTGCTTTGTTGGTCTGTCCGAATCCTTGCTGTACCATTGCGAAGAGCATCAAACTACTTAAAGCATACGTTAAGTTGCGCATTTAAATAAGATTTATTGGTTACTATATTCCCTTGGTTATTATTAGTCCTTCCTATTGAAAGAACAATTCAAATATAGAATGCAACCGGTTGTATAATGGTGCCGATTTGTTAACTTTTGGGGGCTGTTTTGTTAACACTTAGTAATTATTTTAAGATTGGATTTATGGCAATTCGCTGTTTTAAAGATTTTTACGGTAAAAGGAGGGTAAATTACCAAATGCGGATTTAAAATATTTGCTGAATTGTTTCGGGTTTCCGAATCCCACTTCGTAAGCAATTTCTGCCATCGATAATTTCGAATTTTGAACGAGGTGCATTGCACGTTTAAGACGAATATGACGGATGTATTCCATCGGAGAATAGCCTGTAATAGCGAGTACCTTCTTATAGAGACCTACCCGTGTAATATTCATTCTTTTAGCAAGTAATTCCACTGAAAGCGAAGAGTCGTTAAGATCCCGTTCAATTTCTTGGACAAGCGATCGGATAAACTGTTCATCGGCAGATTCAATATCAGGCTGCACTAGATTGACATTGATCTGTTTTTTGTAGCGTTTTACCAAGTTTTGTTGCTGATGGAGTATTTGAGCCAATTTAGAGCGCAGCAGACTGATGTTAAAGGGTTTGTTTATGTAATCTGTTGCACCAGCTTGAAGTGCTTCCACTTCGATTTTCGGATTGACAACTGCGGTCACAATAAGTACTGGAATGTGAGCCAACTTTGCCTGACCCTTTATATAGCGACAAAAATCCAATCCGCTTTCGCCCGGCAGACTGAGATCTGTCATAATTAAATCAATCTGTTGCTTGCTTAGGATTATTTTAGCATCAGATACCGTTTTGGCAGAAGTAACTACATATTCCAAGTTCAATGTTCGCTCCATATACAGCAGGAAATCCACATCATCCTCCACCAATAAAATACAAGGCTTACCCGGGAGGGCATTTTCGTTCACTTCCGTGTTAGTCTCGATCGTATGTAAGGGCAGCTTTACATCAAATGTTGTGTATTCTTGATTACTGTTTAGTCTGATATTGCCACCCAAAAAATCCACATATTCCTTAACGATTGAAAGCCCGATCCCTGTACCCTGATTCAGTTTACCATTTGGAACTTCCAGCTGAAAATAGCGTTCAAATATACGAGATTGAAGAGCTTCGGGAATGGCAGCACCAGTGTTCTTTATGGTTATGTTTAACACTTTCTCTTTGTCTCCTACCTCAATGTTAGCAATAAAATCTACTATGCCCGCAGCTGGACTAAATTTTATCGCATTGGAAACCAAGTTAAAGATAATGCTTTCAAGTTTATTCTTGTCAAACCATGCAGCGCTAGCCTGTGGGGCGACATTAACTTGGAGCATGACCTGATTACTCTGGGCAAGCACGTTAAATGCATCGAGCTGCTCACGTATAAATCCCATTAGATCACCATATTCCTCATTCAGTTCCAGTTCACTTTTCTCCAGCTTTCTGAAGTCCAATAATTGATTGACCAATCTCAGCAGGCGATCCGCATTTTTCTTGATCAAATTGAGATCCGCTTTTTTATCAGGATGCTGTTCTTCATCCAACAATTGTTGTGTCGGCGTTAGAATTAAACTGATTGGTGTCCGAAATTCGTGGCTTATATTAGTAAAGAAGCGAGTTTTCAAGGCATCCAGTTCTTTGGCTTGTGAGGCTTGCTCCTGCGCGAGATAGAGTTGATTGCGTGTCTTGACACGCAGTTTGGTCACATAAAAATAAGCCCAGAGTATGGCCAGAACCAATCCTGTATATAAAACAAAGGCCCAAGCCGAACGCCAAAATGGCGGTTGTACATCAATTTTCAGCAATAGCACTCCTTCGGACCAGCTGTTCGAATCGATCGCATGCCGTATGTACAATTTATAGGTCCGGCTATCCAGGTTGGTAAAATTGGCACGCGTCGTTCCCGGTTCAAAGTCAAACCATTCATCACTTAAACCCCCAAGCTTATATTGGTAGAGTCCGTTATGCTGTTGCAGATAATCAAAGGTGGACAGTTCCAGGGAGAGAGCATTGAGGTTGTGTGGGAGTTTCAATTCCTTCAGGTTATTCAGCGACTGATTGTAAATAACATGACCTGAAAATTCCTCACCTACCGCTATCCGCTTATTGAAGAGATAAAGATTTGATAAAATGGGTAAAATCAGCTCGCTTTCCCCCCTGACTTTCGCTGGATCAATAAAATTAAAACCTTTTGGCCCGCCAAAGACAAGCCTTCCATCCCGCAATTTTAAGGCAGCGTTCTCGTTAAATACATCCCCCTGCAGTCCTAATTCCCGCGTAAAATTGCGGATGATGTACTTCTGTCCTTCGCCTTTGCCGACGATTTCTGAAAGCCCTTTGTTAGTTGAAGCCCAGATGTTCCCCTCATTATCCACCAATAAGGCCACTACAGCATCGTCGCTCAGACCATCCTGCTGTGTCAGATAGCTTATTTTTTTGTCACCAATGATATGTAAGCCCTCCTGTGTGGCCACCCAGATGCGACCATTTGTATCCTCCTTTATATCATAAATCAGATTATTTTTAAGTTTCCTTGGCGAACTATCCGTATCAATATACGTAATCTTATCATCCGGCTCCAGTATCGCCAAGCCGGTTGCAGTGCCAATCCATAGTCGTTTTTTCGAATCTTCAAACAAGGCCGAGATATAAGTGTTCTTTAGGATTTCATTATTTCGTGTATACGTTTTTGAAAACTGCTCATTTTTTTTATCGAACAGATACAGACCGCTGCTAAGGGTTCCTACCCAAAAACGATGCTGGCTATCTTCATATATTTCCCATACGCTGTCATCATTCAGTTTTCCAGGTCCGGTATCACGGTGGAAAACTTTAAAATTTTTGCCGTCGAATCGGCACATGCCACCACGATAAGTACCTATCCACAGCTGGTTCATCTCATCCAGTAAAAGCGAAACGATCACATTGCTGCTCAAACTATTTGGATTGCCCGGATCATGTAGGTATTGCATGAAGGTCTTTTTATCGATATCATAATATAACAATCCGCCACCATTTGTGCCAATCCAAAGGTTACCCTTGCGGTCTTGCACAAACTTATTAACATCATCGTAGGGAAGCGATTTCGGCAGTCCGGGATAATTTTTGATTAGTGAGAACAATAATAAATTGGGATGATAATAACTGATTCCCCCCTTGTACGTCCCGGCCCAGATAATACCGGATTTATCTCGATATAGCGATGTAATGCTATTGTAAGGTAGGCTCCGTAAATCATATTTATCACTGCCAATGAGCTGGATACTGTTATTCTTCTTGTCATAGACGTTGATGCCACCATGATCGGTCCCCAGCCAAAGCTGTCCTTTGTCGTCTTGCACGATATTACCCACAAAGGGATTGGACAGTTCTTTTTGAAGATGATGAATTTGCCAGTCTTTGGGATCAAGCCAGTAGACGCCAATGGGGATATCTTTTGAGAAGATCCAGATTGCGCCATCCCTGTCAGCAAAAAGATTATAATTTACCTGTTTATTTGCGATCGGGAGCATGAATCGCCTAGTACTTCGCAGCGACTCTGTATCGATCTGGCCGAACATACCATTTTCGTAGATGGCCCAGATCGTTTGCCCTTGACCGGTAATTATATCGGTAATTCTACTGTCCTTGGTCAGCTGAGGCACCCTGCGATACGTTTTCTTTAGGCTATTGTACAAAATCAGCGAACGATCGCTATACAAAAGGGCAAAGTTATGGTCATCCAATGGTCTGATGGAATAGACATCCTTGACTGGGACCTTCAGGGTAGCCAGTATAGAATCGATCTGTTGAATGATAACTCCAGATCGCTGATCGTAAACATTCATCCGGTTGGCTGCACGAATCCATACATTCCCTTCGGGTCCTTCAAAGATTGCCGAAATGACATTGCCACTCAATCCTGAGCGTTTACTGGCAGTGTACCTAAAATTTGTGAACTGTACACCATCAAATCGGCTCAATCCAGCTTCTGTACCAAACCAGAGGTAGTTGTATTTATCCCTAAAAGCACAATTTACATGATTATGGACCAGTCCCTGGTCAGATGTTAAGGTCTTAAACGCATAAGTACTGACCTGGCTTAAAGCCGTTGACTGTCCTAGCAAGAGGAAAAGAAATAATTGTAGATACGCGTATAAAAAGGGCTTGAGCTGCTGCATTGGTTATGATATCCCCAATGATACAAAAATTGCGTAAATACAGCAAATCTCCCTTCTTTTTTTATCTGGCGCTAAAGAATATCATACAGCCCGATTGACCTTTTCTCATTGTAGGATAGCGAATGTTGAAACGCATAGATACTGATTAAAATTAAAAAAGCCTATATCCATTCTTTTTAGTAGGAATGACACCTTTTTCGTCGCTCAGAAAATATTTCCCATGGTGCATATCAGTTTCTTTTCTTCTTTTCTTTCACAATAGCCTTGGACAAAGGTCGCGTATCCGGGGTATTTGCAAAAGCGTTTCCTTCTTTTTTTAATTCTTTTTCTTCTTTCTTTGCGTCGTCTAAGCTTTTCTTAGGTCCATTGTCATTTATATTCATAATTTTACGCTTGATGTTTAGTGTTTTATATGCCGTGCCGATCACTTTTATACATAACAACAGCAAAGTTAAAATCGTTGATATTCCAACTAAAAAGAGCCCTAAAAATTCACATAAAACAAGCGTTCTTATTTTCTATATTTGAACAAATTTTTAAAATGAAGAAGAAGAAAAAAAAGATTGTGCTTATTCAGGATAATGAAGATATTCTCAATATAATGGACGAAGTGCTGGAAGATGAAGGATTTGATGTCACTTCATCTTTGACCACTGAACCCATAGAGAAAATTGATGAGATTGATCCCAATCTTGTCATAGTTGATGAGCATATCAAGGGGACTAAAAAAGGATCCAAGGTGATTGAAGAACTGAAGTCCGACCCCGAAACCGAGGATATTTCGGCGGTATTAACTTCTACAGCTGTTGATTTACCGGCCAAAGCAAACGCCTGCAAAGCAGATGATTTTATCGAAAAACCTTTTGATCTCGATCATATGGTTGATGTCGTGAAGAAAAATTCATGATCATCCCGCTAGACGCGTTTGCTGTTCATTGCCTTGGCCCATTTTGTCCGTTTACAGCGTGGGCAATGCGGCATACCATCGATTATTTGAGTTAAGACATTGCCGCAATGCATGCAGGCGAAAGGCCCTTCATTCATATTGATATCCACTTCCTTATAGGAAGAAGGGAAAAGAGGGAGCCCGTATTTGGTTTCTTCGTCCGGGTAAAACAGCACACTCATGGTTCCATCGACCTCTAGCACGCCCTCCTTAACCTGACCTAAGTGCTCGACATTCAGATTTCGTAGTTCCGAAAAAAACTCCATGCGTGAAAAGGTATTGTCATTCTCATGCTTGATATCAAAAACACCGTCTTTAACCACCGGCAGTACCTTCCCCTCCAGCATCTGGGCTACTTTTTCTGATTTTGATGTAATCCAAGTGATCATTTTATAAATGGCTATTACACAGATAAAGACAACGACAGCATAAAAAATCGGAATATCTTCCTGAAACATAGGGTCGCCCGCTGCGGATCCCAGCCCAATGATAATCGCTACCTCAAAAAGTGTTAACTGTCGCACCCCTCTCCTTCCGGACAGTCGTAATATCGTTAATATAAGCAGAAACATGATAGCCGAACGAAGGCCTATTTCGAGCAAAAATGATGTATCTATGCCATCCGCAAAAATTTTTTCCAAGTTGATCATAACTCAAGAACAAGCAATTGATCCATTCGTTTTGCGTTAGTACACTATTATGCGATAAATCTTACGCAGAAGGTCGTGCCTACATTCAATTCACTTTCGACGGTAACTTTAGCAGCAAGGCGATCAGCAATGCGCTTTACGATGGAAAGACCGATTCCAGACCCTTCAAAACCCTGGGAGTTAGGCATACGTTTAAAAATCTCGAAGATGTTGGCCCCATCCCGGATGTCTATGCCTATTCCGTTGTCTTTAATATAATAGCAGACCGAGTTACCCTGTTGTTGGCTATAAACCTCCACTCGTGGTTGATCTTTCTTGCTGCTATACTTAATCGCGTTTCCGATCAGGTTTAGGAACAACTGGTACAATAAAGTCCGCTCAGCCTGTATGGGTAACGTTTGACCCAAAACAAATTCCAGATGCGGCACATCAAACTGCTGCTTGCAACTTTCCAGGATATTCAAAATTTTTAATTTGGGATCTATTAGCTCCGTTTTGAAGGCCACGGAATTGGACTGTGTCAATTGGTAGACCTTATCCATCATTTCGCTGATCAGTGTTGTGGCATCCATGATATTGTTTGCCATTTTACGCAGTAAATCTTTGGGCAGATCATCCTTTAAAAGCATCATCTGTGCCGCAAGTTTAATGGATGACAATGGATTTTTAAGATCGTGTGTCAATGTATATCCGAATGTATCCAAAGCGTTATTTGAGCGCATTAGTTCCTTATTGAGTTGCGCAATCTCACCTCCTCTCTGTGCGATAGCTTGTTGAGTTATTTGTGCAACTTTTTCTATAAAAGCAATTTCGGACTTACTCCACTTGGTGGATTTACCTTTCATAATTTCACGCCATGCTTCAAAGGAGGTCCGCGGTGACGGGAATTCTACCTTCCTTTCGGAATCATACTGATAGATCTTCTCCGGTTTGCCTGCCCAAACATCCTCGTATACATGTTCTTTTCGGAAAAGATAAATGTACCAGGTATTGCTGGGCAAAATATTTATTCGAATAATCCCCGGGAATATGGTAGATTCCATCGCTTCATCTACATCATAAACAAAATTTGATGTGGCAAATAGCTCATTGTCTCCCAGTTGATCCAGATGGCGATCAATTTGCTGTTGAAATTGCTCCGTTGGAACATCGCCCCAAGTTTTGAAACCACCGTCATGTTTTATCATCAGTCCATCGGCTACCGCGAGTTCCATGATCTGCGGAGCAAAGCGCTCCAGGACCACTGCTATATCGTGATTTACGAGTAATTCAGATTTTAGATCGCGCTCCATGACGCCCATTATCGTTTGTGCAACAAGATTTTCTCTCTGATGTTCTGAAAGGTAATAATTTATTGCATATTGTGTCAAAAATGCGCATAAATGTCGTTGGGCTAGGTCCACATTAAGCGGTTTACGATTCTGGCAAGCTACTAATCCCCAAAGTTTTCCTTCAATAACGATGGAAAAACTTGCGCTGGCAAGTACTCCCGAATTGCGTAAATATTGCAAATGTACCGGCGATAGTGCCCTTAGGCTACAGCGGGTTAGGTCAATCTCGGTCGCATCACGTCCCTGTACAGATATTGTGGGAGCATCGATATCCGCTACATGCCGCGCAAGAAACTTGGTGTAGAGTGCCCTTGCCTGTGCCGGGATGTCAAATTCCGGATAGCGATAACCTATCAGTGAGTCCATATCGTCGGCCAACGATTCGGCGATAACCTGGCCGCTATTGTCCTCCTGAAAACGATAGACCATCACGCGGTCAAAACCAATGATCTGCCGGATCAGCACCGTTAATGACTGCCAAGCATTGCCATGCTGCTCTTCTAAATATTTGGCATAATAAAATAAACGGGTTGCTTTTAAATGATCCTCATTACATATTTCGATTTCAAGATATGTTTTCCTGTCATATCGATAGATACTGAGGTAATAATCCACTTCCTGGACACGTATCCGCTCCACAAAACGAACGAATATCTCACCATTGATCTGCTTGTCAATCTCCACGAGATTCCATTCCACCTCCGTCGACAATAGCGGGAGTACCCGGCTCATTGGCAATCCCAAAATATTCTTCATTGGTGTCCCTAGGAGTTCAACTAGATTTTCACTTGCCGCGATACATCCACTGTCATCAAAAATAAATAAGAAACCAAAAAACTGAATCTTACCACATAGATGAATCTCCTCTTCATGGCATTCTATCTGCCGCATACTGCTAATTTTTAGTAATTAAATCTGCTCATAATAGGAATTCTTCCAAGAGATATTTTGCCACAAATAGTTAAATCCTGCACCCCTCTTCAAACAAATCATATTGATCGCTAAATATATCAAAAAAATATTTATCTGAGTTGAATCAAACGATTGTTTTAAATCCTATTATTTTTCAGAATCTTGCTTTTCCTGTTCCAATAGTCATGCTCACTAGCTTTCAAACTGAAAAAAGCCAAGTTGGAAAGGAGCCTAGCTTTAAAAAAATCTTCATGAATGGACAAGCATTTCCGCTAATAACTAACAATACTCAGCTAAAACTGTTTGAAATAATTTCATTTGGTTCAAAAATTGCCAAAAGAGCAGAAGAATAAGTTGGATAATTAAAAAACAAATTATAACAAACGAATTCTCGAAATAACTTGTTATTTAATTAGTTTCACTAAACAAATAGATATATGAATTTGAACAAAACATTTTTCGCATCATTAGCGACCGCAGCAATCTTATTTTCATGTAACAATCAAACACCACAGGAAAAAGCAGCCGACAGCATGGAACAAGCAGAGGACAAAGCTGCTGATGCGAATGAAGAAGCGATGAAAACTTCAGAAGATGCAGCGACTAAAGATGCTGAAGCTGTCGTTTATTCAAATAAGGCTGCGGCCAACGCTGCAATAGCGGCCGTGCCTGCCCCTACACTATCCAATGATAAAGCAAAAGAGCTATATACAAAATTAGGTAAAACTTGGGTAGACCGTATCAATGCTGATACGCACGAGAAAGCAGTAGATAAAGAAAAATCATTGTTGGATATTAAAAATGAGATCGAGAAAGACGCGGTGGAAGGAAAAATAACAGCTACGGACAAAGATAATATCATGAAATATCAGTCCGATTGTTTGGCTGCAATTAAAGCGGCGCTTTGATAACTCAAACCACACTAGACAGCCTTAGAAAGGATATGGAGAATCTTACTATAAAATCTCCATATCCTTTTTTTTAAAACGTCTTTTTACTTTTTAAAGAGATTCAGACGAGTACACCAGGAAAAAAATGCTGTGAGTGTACGCTCATTCAGACCCTTAAATTCAAATATCTTGTATGGATGAGGAATAAGGTTTGAGTAAACACCGTCATGGCAGAAATGTATAAGCGGTTTTGTTGTTAAGATGTCCTGCTCCGAGAAGCTGTTGTTGTCCAATGAAATAATACAATCTGCACTTCGGTAGTTGTGATCCGTCGGTGTATATGAACTCTGAATTGAAACTTCATTTCCGTTGTCCCAGAAAAAGCCTGCGATATCATAGGTCAATTCCTCCTGTTGTTTATTTTCTATTACTAAATAATGCATGGTTTACTATTTCATGTTAAAGCCCCTTTTTTCCCTGCAGCCAATAGCCGTGGTGCTTGATACGCGCATTGGTCTGTGTTTTTATTACCCTTCTAAGGTTTTGCACTGAACTTACATTTCCGGTAAGCACAAAGTAAGCGTCGGACCAATCTTCATTTTTGAAAAGCGGTAAATCCTTAATCTGATCCGGATGTGCAAACACGCTTGATTTAGGAAAGACTATGCAGTTATCTAGACCAAGGTACTCCGGAACAGCGTTGTTTTCGGCGTCCAGTTCAAAAAGAAACAGGTAACTCTTTTTTTGCGCTTGCATAACCGGCAAGAAAGAACAGGCCAATGCCAGTGACGTTTCGTCGCCAAAGAATACGATTTTCTCCGCCGAATGGTCATAATACTTTTGTTCAGTCCGCGGTTTGTTGAGTGCGATGCGATCACCTATCTCCAGCTGATCCATAAAATCACTACCACAACCATGACCATGTATATGTGCAATTAATTTTAAGTTGTCTTTTTCGCTGTTTATCTCAGCGATTGTATATCTTCGAGCATCGGTATCTGAAACACGTATGTCAAAAAAAGCACCGACCGAAAACTGCAATTTTTCAAAGTTCCCCTGTAGGCTAATACGTTTGACCGAAGTAGACAAGTGTTCAATATGACTTACCTGAACATCGGGAATTTGAGCTATGAAAAGATTCAGGGTATCAAAAACCCATTTTGGAGCGCTTGGCATAATCATCTGTTTTTATTCAATACAAAGAAAGCCAGCGAGGTCAGCATAAAAAAGAATGGATAGCTGTATTGATTGGACTAATCGCGGTTTTTGCTACGGAACGTTTTGGCACTCATACCACAAATTTTGGTAAATAAGCGGGAAAAATAAGGGTAATCTTCATAACCCAATTCAAAAGCAATCTCTTTGACTGATTTGTCGGAGTGATAAAGCAATCGTTTGGCTTCTAGGATTACGCGTTGCTGTATATGGTAGGAAACGGAAAAGCCGCTCACGTTTTTCACACATTCGTTAAGATAGGAAACAGAGATATTAAGTTTGGCAGCATATTCAGCAGGCCGCTTCAAGTTCTGAAAGTTCTGTTCTAAGGATAGGAAAAAGGCCCTATTGATCCGTTCAAACCGTGATAGTGATTCTGCTGTTTTGCTATATTTCAAGTACATGGAAATCATAAGCGCAATCAGCGCATTGCAGCTGTCCCGCAGTGAGGAAGAATATAATTTGTCTGTTGTCCGCCCATAAAATTCAATGCAGAGTTTATAGCTCTTCTCAATAATATCAAGATCTTCCAATCCAATTTCCAACGGCTCTAAAGGCGAGATGCTCTGCAAAATATTGAGGTAGTCGGCCGGAATATTTTCGTTGCTCATGATCAGCATAAACATTTCGATATTTTCCACTTTCAAGGCGCGATGCACCTGGTTGGGAGATTGATAGAGAATGGTAGGTTTATCTGTGCGGTACTGCTTGAAATCTATTTCCATGACTGTGATACCACTCTTCTGTAAAACAAAGAAATGATAATCGTGCCGATGTGCCTGCGTCGTTTCTTCATCCTCCCAAAAAGTGTCGGGTGAGACTTTTGCAATAGCAATACCATTCCCAAATTCTTTGGGCAGCGTCCTAACAGGAATGTCTTTTTTGTGTTGCATTCTTCAATTTAACAAGCGAAAAGCACGCTAACTTTTAAACAGCTTAAAAGTATTAAATTTACTTATTATAACATGCCATAGAATAGCAAATTTTTGGAATAGCAAAGATGAATCTATTGTCGGGCGAACCTGAATGCAAAATTATCCTTCGAAGTTGCTCCGAATTGCGCATTTTTAGCCAACCCACCGCATCGAACTACAGCCAGAGGAGAACGTTTTATTAAAATGAATGCGAAAGACTAATGTTTATGCGGGCACCATTTCCTTTTACATAATTCATATTGTTAGATTGCCATTGCGAGATTACTGTAAAATAGTCTTTATTAAAAAGATTCTCCACCCCCATTCGAAGCAGCGTCCTGCGATTAATTTCATAGCTTGATGATAGATTAATGATGGTGAAAGATTTTAAAGGACCGGTACCATAACTGTACAAACCATTGACGGGCTCAAAACGATTCCGTCCTGTTGTACTGACCATCTGAGTTGTCACTGACCATTTAGATATTGGATTGATCGTAGCAAAGGCTGTAATCTTTGGTGGATTGATACGATCTCCGCCAAGATATATTTTAGTGCCCTCTGTCAGCTCACGCTTTCCCTCAGTGTAGGAATAACTAGCCCCGAGATCAATCATCGGATGTATGCGATAGTTGGCTGACAATTCAAAACCATATATTTTCTCCGGAGATCGGGCTATCTGCGGATTTCCGTCTACAAACACATAGGATGCGCCCAATGTAGAGTTGCTATAATAAGCTGCCGCTTCATAAGAAAAACGGCCTATATCACCTGAAACCCCAGCTTCGTAATTATTCGCTTTTACGGCCTTGATGGATGTATTACTTACTGTATTTTCTTTTGCAGCGCGTAAGACGAGTCCTAAGTCAGCTACACTAAAACTTTGTGAAAAGCTAACGAATGGCTTGAACGCCTGTATTTTAGTGTAACGAAGCCCTGCATTGAGCATTAATGCCGTAAAATTCAGTTGACCGGCATTGACCTTTGTTCCCCCACCGACATAATTTCCATTCACCGAATTTAAAATTCCAATAGTGGTATAGGTGGGTACATCGATATGGACATTTTCCAGTCTACTGCCCGCTTTAAAAATGAGGTATTGTCCGAATGTTGTTTTGACCTGAAAATAAGGGGCCAGATTACGCATATTCATATCAGGGATTACGGTACGGCCGTCCGTAAGTATTGTATTTGTTTTATCCGACAAGACGTCTACGCCATAGGTAAGCTGGCTCATGACCTGATCAGACCAATGATAAGGGGTATTAAAATTCAGACGCAGGCCCAATTTCTTGCTGCTGATACTTGGTTGTCCATTATCTTCAAAGAAATTGCTATAATTAATCAAAGTCTTATAATCCTGAAAATAAACATTGGCTTCCAGATCTGTTTTTCCAATTAATTCCTGTGCTGTATATTTTAAGCTCGCATTATGATTATATGGGGTTCCTTCCGGCGCCCCTGGTCTATCGCCCGGAATGCCAATTGTAGGCGAATTGGGATCGCCATATTTACCGGCCTTTGCAATATAGTCTGTATATTGCGTGCTCTTATAAAAATTGTACATCATCTCCAACCGGCTATCGGAATTGATATTATAACCAATTTTGGTAAATGCATTCCAATTTTTCAGGTCGTTCATTCCGTATTCTGGCGATAATGCATGGCCGTCAGCATCCTTGTACAAACCCGTTTGCTCAAACCTGCCACTCACGACATAGTCCCAATGGCCCTGATGTCCACTAAAAAGTTGGCCGAGATTATAACCACCTGTCTGTCCGGGCTTAACAAGGGAAAAGTTGGTACCTATTTCTGTGCTTCCACTAAATGCTCTGTCCGGTCGCGCTTTCTTTGTGATATAATTGATCAAACCACCGTCGGCCCCATTGCCGTAGATTGCTGTGGCCCCTTTTATGACCTCGACACGCTCAATCACACTGGGATCCAATGCGCGGATATCGCGAGCGCCATCACGCAGCGGGGTTGATTGCGGAATACCGTCAATCATAACCAGCACGCGTCTGCCGCGAAGCGTTTGCCCCAAATTTTGGGTACGATTGGTCGAGAAACCAAGTCCAGGTACAGTGGAGGCCAATATATCACTAAGATTGCTGCTGACACTACGCTGTGCATCCAACTGTTTCTGTGAAAGAATTGTCACTGATGACGGCACCTCATTCAATGACTCGACTCGTCTCGATGCAGACACCACGACTTCATTGATCCTGCTATTCCCCTGCAAAGTAAACGATATAGGATAATTTTCCTTGGGTTGAACTGTAATCAAGGTATCGAGTGTCTGATAACCTATTAAACTCAATTGGAGGCGATAAGAGCCAGCCGGTAACGCTGCCGAAAATTTGCCAGACAAGTCCGATTGAAGTTTACTTTGCCCAGCTATCCGAACAGTAACGTGTGCTAATGCATCTCCATTTTGTGCGCGTACCGAGCCCGTTAAGTAACCTTCCTGAGCATGAAGTATAGCGGTAGACAATAATAAGATCAAGAAAGTCGAATAAAGTGGTTTCTGAAGCATAGTAGTGTGGTTTTCTGATATGGATTTAAAGCTTACAGATCAAATTGTATACCCAGATTTGCCATTGTTCCCGTTCCCTTGATGTAGTAGCGGCCTTCATTGGTCGCGCCACGTACCTCGGCATGGATGGGGTAATAATCCGCATTGAATAGATTATTTATAGAAAATAAAAAGGTGAACTTTTGATATTTGTATCTGGTTTGTACGTCGACAAGGTCATAACCCGAAATTGGGTATTTTCCATAGTTATAAGCTTCAGCCGGAAAAACATCCCTTCCACCCAAATGCAAGTATTGCAGATATACATTCCATTGTTCTGTCAACTTCACATCAGCATTTAAATTGATTTTGAACGGCGAAATAATTGAGTTGTCCAGCTTGTCTTTATAATTGCCCTCATTTTTCAAATCCTGGCGGCCATCCATATAGCCCAGTACTGTACCCAGGGACAACCATTTTACAGGTTTTACATTGGCGACAAACTCCAGCCCATAAATACGTTGCGGCACCTGAGAAAGTTCATAATTACCCGGTGTTGAAGTCTCGGCGAATGTAGTACCTTTCTTAGAAGTACTATAATAACCAGTCAGCTGATAGTCCCAAATGTCCAGCTTACCATTGAAACCCAATTCGAAATTATTAACGACAACGGGCTTGGGGTCGATCTGGCTCAACGGCACACCATTGCGCAGGATAAGGCCGACATCACCAATGGAATATCCCTGCGAAAATGAGGCAAAAGGCTGGGCGTAGTTATATTTATTATACCGGGTCGAAATGTTAAACACAAAGGCATCTGAATTATTATTTTCACCCGGAGTCAGTTTGCCATTTTTGGTCAGATCCCCGACTTTGAACCTTATATTTTCATAGCGTACCCCGCCTTTTAGAATCCAGTCAGTACCGATGTTTATTTTGCTCTGAAGGTAAAAGGCCAGGTTGTTCATGTTCATATCAGGCGTCACTAGCTCATCTTTCAGTGTTTTCTGTACCGTATGGTCTTTTAATAGATCCATGCCATAGATTAGGGACATTTTGGAGGATGCGTCCAGTTGAAATGGAGTGTTGAAATTTAGCCTTGCTCCTTTGTGATCCGAATAGTTTTGATTATAGGTTTCAAAGACCGTATTCATGTCTTCATAATACAGGCTCAAATTTGCAGCTGTCTTACCATATTGACCATCATACTTTACATGCAATGCTTTGTTGTAGGGTGTACCGCCATTGATGACTGTATCGGATGGAATACCGATTGCCGGCGATTCACCAAATTTACCTGTCGTGCCCACGTACTTGCTATCTTGCAGACTACGATAGTAGTTGCCCATAAACTCTAAACGATGATCCGGAGTGATCTGATAACCGATTTTAGCTAGCGCATTATAAGACTTTGTTTCACCCAGCCCATAAAACGGACTGGCCACCGCTGCATCTGAGCTTCGTACTACACCAGTACGCCCGATCTTGCCTTGGACGACATAATCCCATCGGTCGATCTGTCCGGAAAAGACCTGTGCAATATTGTAACCATAGGTTTCGCTTGGCTTGACCAGGTTCAGAGAATTATTGAGGTAAGTTGACGAATTCAGTTTTTTGCCCGTTTGAGGTTTTTTGGTGATATAGTTGATCACACCCCCTGCGGCACCATTACCATACATCGCTGTCGCACCATTGACCACCTCGATATGGTCTATTGCGCTGGCATCAATCGTACGCAGATCACGCCCCCCATTGCGCAAGGGAGTAGACTGCGGGATACCATCTATCAGTACCAGGAAATTACGGCCACGGATCTTGGCGATAAAATTATTCTGGCTTTCTTCGCTCGGTGAGATACTAGGCACTTTTTGCATCAGGATAGAAGGCAAATTATCGTTTATCTGGCGCTGTTGGTCAAGCACTTTACCTCCGATATAGGTGACCGAGGATGGCACTTCATCCATATGTTCCGCCAAGCGGCTGGCTGTGACGACTACCTCATCCAGATTACGTTGCTCTGCCGTCAGGGTAATCGTTCCGAGGCTATGCTGCGCATCAAGTAGTTCAATATCGCGGGATACACTGCCAAACCCTACCGCACTCAAGGTTAGGTGGTATTTCCCGTAATTGACATCTGTTAACTCGAAACGCCCCTCTTTGTCGGACTTGACACTTTTGACGCCATGTAGCCGAACATGTACGCTCGCTAAAGGAGCGCCTTGTGCATCGACCACCAGACCCACAACCGATCCCTTCTGTTGCATCTTATGAGCAGATAGATCATAATGAGATTTGCATTTAAATCCGAAATCCGTGGAGGCTGATGAAGATAACGAAAAAGAACAGCATAATAATGCGGCTGTGATTTTAGTCATGCCATACGGATTGACTTTTCTTGTTGGTAAAGGTGTGGTAGATAATTCTAGCGCCATTTAAATTCAAAATAATAACGGGGCCAAATATACATTATTTTAAATAAATCTAAATAACATGATTCGTTTTACGCGCAAATTCAAATAATTTTTTCTCATTTTGGTTCTTATATAAATTGTGGTTGGCTTTTTCGATCTGGATATAGCCATAGAATTATGATAAGGGCACCTGTTGTGTAAACTTTATCTGAAGGAAGCGCCGCGAAATTTAAACTAAATACAAGCGTAAAGAATGAGCGTATATTTTTGGTTCATCTTCGGCAGATTATGAAGCAACCGGACAAATCTATAAAAGCATTTTATGCGGCATTACAGCGAAACTTGAAAAAGATTCCCGATTTACGCAATAGCCTGACAACTGGAACTAAAAAGCATTATTACTTACCGACATCGAAAACTATTATTCCGCAAAACGCGCATTGCCGTCTTGTCAAAGTGCCCTGGGAAGAACATTGTCCTCGCTTGAGTATGGTTTATAAACAGGAATAATAATACCATGAAGGAAGGAACAGTAAAATTCTATAACCAATAAAAGGTTTCGGTTTATTTTCCATGATTGCGCATCGCTTTTATGGCCAGCGCCGCTGCCATTCCACCGATAATATACCAGGCGACGGTCATTATTTTTGTGCGTTCGGTCTTTTTTATCGGTTTGGCATCGAGTCCGGCCTGCTCCGGGATTGTCAATGTCGCCAGCCCGACGACTGTCCCGAGCAGCGCTCCGCGAAGAAGGGTATGTTTATCGCCGCCATAACCGATCATGCTGTATAACATCGCATTTGAAGCAACATCAGCACCAAAGGTAGCCGCTACTAGGGCATTTCCCTTTGGTGGTTCAAATCCGGCAGCACGCACCGTCTTTTTCATTGCCTCCTCACCTATTTCATCAATTGCCGGCGCTTTGGCATCAAATCTTTTTGCTGCGCTGTGGACCACATTGAGGATTATCGCTCCGATTAGTCCACCTAACATATTCTTGTTAAATACATTCATTTTATCTTCTATTAGTTCTCAACCTCCTGTACATTTGGAGGCGGATTACTTTAAGAACATCGGATGACGCAAAATAGTTCAGATTGTATCGCACTATACGGACCAGAGTGTATCTCCTATAAGAGTTTAAAAGGGCAGATATTTGTCGGGCAGCTGATCAGGTCTATATTGTTTTTTGAAGTTTACCTTCCAGCTAAATAACAGGAGTAACAGGAAACTGACAGCGAAGAACAGACTCCAACCATAGGATCCTATTTTCCAGGTAAGCGGCAACAAAATAAGGATAAATGACATCAGGATCCAGATCAGGATTTTTTTCCATGAGTTTCCATGGGTGAGGCTAATGGGATAACTTATGCCATGCCTACTGATGCGCTCGTGTAAAGCCGTCACAAAATTACTATAAGCCATCCTATTGGCTTTTACCGAGGCAATATCTATTTCGTTTGTCTTAGGACGTTCGAGTTCTTCTCCGTCCCTTTCGATAAAGAACGTCACGCTCTTAAGATGGATATGTTTCCTGTCTTTAAAATAAATATCGATGGTATGCCATGTAATATCCGAAAGCCCTAAATGAATTTTATGGATGTCTTCATAATAAAATTTATGTTGTTCTGTCAGACCATTTTTTGTCTGCACTTTACAGTATATGCTATCTTCGTGCAGATAACAGCTGATCCGTTTTCTGTTGCGGGCGATGTAATGATAGTATATGGGAAATGAATGCTGCATAACCTGTTTCGTTCGAAAATAATAAATATTATACATAACATCAATTCATTCCTTTTAAGATTCTTATCGCCTTTCATAAGGTTATCGGGTCTTTTGAGGAGTGCTGTTCAATGCCGATTTTGTGGATATTATTCCTACGGACCATGCAGTGAAACTTTTCTCGGAGGACATTATTGAGCTGATTGTTAATTTTTCGGATATCGCCCTGTGGAAATCTAAATTTCCTGAACAGAGTTGGATCCTGAAAGGTTTTTCCCTGATGACCCTTTTCGATGCCACGACGGAGAACGCTGTATCCAGCTTCAAAAGTAACTTGCTGCGTGAAGATACGCCTGCCCAGCTAGAAGAAATTCGGGACATATTCAGATCCATTTATAGAATAGACGATCTGCGGATCGGACTGACGCCATTTGAAAAAATCAGGGAAGACTTTAATCTGAGAATCGTCGAAAAACAGCTGTACAGCCACCTGCTTTATGAATCAACGATAGCCAAGTGTGAAGAAATGCTTTGTAATGAAACCTTAGAAAACATGCTTAAAACGCAAGGGCTTTTGGTTGTTCCGGATATTGGCCAGTGCTCGGCATCCACCCCGATCTCCATCCATTTCAAAATGGATGAAAAACAGTTTGATATCGACGGATCCTACAACGTCCGTTACGAAATTGCTAAAAAACGCATCGACAAAGCCAAAATAAAAGGGTCTATTCTCATGTACATGAAGAAAACGAGTATTTGAATTATATCAATTTGTTGCAGCACAAAGACTTATTGAACGATGATGTCGAAAAATTAGAGGAGGAGGATTTACAGGGTCTGATCGGTCTCAAAGCCATCCGTTTTGGGGTTCCGGGCATAAGATAAATTATCGGGACCTTCAGATGTAGTTCCACCAACAATATACCAAAAGACATAGAGACATTTTTCCGAAAAACAAAATCTTACAAATCACCTCAACAATTCCATAGGCGAAATTTTGTTAGTATTGCGAATTTTACCTGTGATTAAACTTGTTATACCTCAGGTTTCTGACAGGATTAATTTCAACTGTATTAACGGAAATTTCTTATGGATAAAAATGATATAAAAAATACGAATCTCGTTAGGAAGTCAATAACACATACCAAGGCGCTTTTATCAACCAGAAAAATCCGCCAGCTCAAAGTATCCGATCTTATTTCAGCATTGAATCTCTCCAGAAGTAAGTTCTTTCGTTTCTTTGGAAATATGAATATCATTTTGGAGCTGGTCATCTCAGAGGAGCTTGAGCGCAGTTATGAGCTTATTGCGCGTACTCTTTTGGCAGGTCCGGACAATCCGCATCTGATAGCCGAGCTCAATCTTCTTCGGGCAATCTATTTCAGGAAGAATAGCATACTTTATAATTATTACAACGGCATATTTTCCCTGCCCAAAAGATATGCTACGTTAATACAGGCCGTCACAACAAAAGAGCAACAATTGTATATGAGTATCTTGTCAAAACAAAAGAATCATATGGCAGCTGACCACAGCCGGATAAAACTACTGCCATTATTTCAAGATAAGACAATCAACCAATAGTCGCCATCCTTGCATATCAGTAAATTTCACAACTCTTATACGGAATACCATAGTAATTCCCCGATATGTAATCAGGAAATTTGTAGGACTAAAACAAATTCAAGATGAAAAATGTAACATTGAGCATACCCGATATGCAGAGCACACACTGTCAAGCAAGAGTGAACGCTGTGATCAACACGTTTGAGGAAGTTAAAATTGAAAAATTGGAAGCAGGAAAGCTTACTGTCTTAATTGGACGCAATGAAATCGAAGAAGAACTGCTGTCCGCGATCAAGAACGCAGGTTATACTGTAATTGCCGAGCGTAATGAAAATTCTTCAAGCTGCACAACAGGCTGTTGTGGTTAGTGCCTAGAAGTGTGAATTTAATAGGAATTCTTGCGAAAGACTCTTTTTATTAAAAGTTATGATAAATATGTACAATTCAGATGAATGGCCGAATATGATAATGAAAGTTTATCATGTAGCGGAGCAGATCATTCAATCGCAATTGGAAACCGGAAAATCCGTCCAATTTGCACTGGAACTTAGCCACGAACTAAAAACAGATTATCAGGAGTTGAACAGTCTGTTCCTTGCCCGATGTGATATGAGTCTGGAAGCGATTTTTCTTAAACAGATTGTCGAGAAAGTTAAAGAGCTGCTTGTGTATACTGAGCAGCCTCTTTCACAGATCGCAAAAGCACTAGGCTACGAAACATCAAATGACCTATCGGAGCAATTAATGCACTATACCGGGTTAACATCAGCACACTTCAAGCGTATTCGAAAAATCAAACTTGAGAACATCAGTCGGCAGCAGAACAAAATATAGCTGATTGGCACTTATGAACATGGTCACACAAGGAATCATAACATGAAAAAATATATCTGGCATACACATACAATTGTAAAGGAAACAGACGATACCGTAACAATATCCTTCGATACAAGGGGGCATCCTATGGCCTATCTGCCCGGACAGTACCTGAATGTCCGATTTAATTTCAACGGCGAATCACTCATACGGCCTTATTCATTGAGTTCCATACCCTCAGATCACTATCCGGCGATTACGGTTAAAAAGGTTAAAGGCGGTAAGGTAAGTTCCTATATTGTAGATCATGCAGCGAATATTGGGACATGGAATATAGAGGGACCATTTGGGAATTTTATTTTGGATCAAAAGATAGCAGATCGACAGCAGGTTGTTCTGCTGGCAGGGGGAAGCGGTATTTCACCATTATTTTCGATGTTGAAGAGTATCGGCGTTATAAATCATACTCCCTTATTGATTTACAGTAGCAAATCACCGGAACAGACTATTTTCCGGAATTCATTAGCATCACTTGAAGCGGATCGCAGGCTGGATATTTTCTATTCTTTTACGGATCCGGAATTTGTTTCCACAAAAATAAACCATATCCCCGGGAGGTTTTCTTTACTTGTGCTCCGGTCGGTTGTCAAAAGGCTTGTTCCGGAACTTAATGACACGCAATACTATATCTGTGGTCCGGTTGCGTTGATGGATCTCTACCGGGATGCACTGATAGGCCTGAAAATTCCGGAGGAAAATATCCATATGGAATATTTCAGCGCGATATCCGGAAATGCGGTCAATTTTGAAAGCGGTGGCTGCACTAATGAGGTTATCGTCACACATTTCGAGGATACTTATGTCAGTGATGAAATACAGACGTTTGAATGTACTTCTCTTATCAGCGTTAAATCGGGGCAATCGTTATTGGAGGCCATGAAGATACATGATATCAATGTAGCAAGTTCTTGCAACAACGGAACTTGCGGTGCATGCTGGGCGGTCAAAACAGCGGGTACAATTCATATGCTCCGTCATGATGCGTTGCCCGAGCAGGATATTGCAGCGGGAATAATATTGCTCTGTCAAAGTTATCCCCAAAATGGGGATGTATGTGTTACTCTACAGTAACACATACGGCTCAAAAATTTTCCTTCAACAGTTCCTTAAGATTCCGATGCTGCAGACACAGTTCCGTATACATCATTTTCAACCTGTTGTTCTCCTCGTTCAAATTCACCAGTACCGCCAGAATATCCGTTGCGACATCCTTATATTTATCTTTCAATTCGTAAACCGTTGCGCCATATACCCCATATTTATCAAAAAGCTCCAAGCCACTTTTTCCCGAATTATAGTCTTTCAGCACCTTGCTGATCTGATGTTCATTAATTGCTCTGTTATTCATCTTGCTAACCTATTATTATCTGTTTCAAAGTTCCGAAAGATCAATGGGGCCGGCTATATATTTTTCCCCCCTTTATGTTATAACATTTTATGTAGCCAAAAGGAATAACCTAAAATTTCGCAAATCTAAGATGGAATATCATATAATCATATTTAGCACAAATGCTGAATTTTAACTGAATAAAAAAGAGGGACAAATGCATGATGAAAACTGTGACTCTGTTAATAAAAGGAATGGTGTGCTATAGATGCATATACGTACTGGAAAGAGAAATGACGATTCTAGGTTTTGAGGTCCTGGACATTATGCTGGGACAAGTCGTACTAAGGGCTACAGATGATTTTCCGCAAAAGATGGATACAATGGAACTGATGCTGAAAGGAAACGGCTTCGAATTACTTTACGAAAAAAAACAGAAGATAGTCAATGGTATAAAAGAGTATGTTGAAAAAGGTATCGACATGCAGTTAGCGAGTGGGGTCCCGACCCGGTTTGCCACCTTGATCAGCGATCAGCTAAACAAGCAATACGATACCCTGAGCGCCCTATTTTCGTCGACTGAAGGTATAACGCTTGAAAAATATATTATTTTTAGGAAACTCGAAAAAGTAAAACAATTGTTGATTTACACCGAAATGTCCCTGACAGAAATTGCCTATGCCATGGGGTACAGCAGTCAGGCATACTTATCCAACCAACTAAAAAAATACACAGGCTTCACGTCTGGCCATTTTAAACAGGCTAGGAATTCAACCGAGCTACTGAAACACCAGTAGCTCGCCTTGTTTATACTCCCCT
Organism: Sphingobacterium puteale; assembly: GCF_003627955.1. Lineage (GTDB taxonomy): Bacteria > Bacteroidota > Bacteroidia > Sphingobacteriales > Sphingobacteriaceae > Sphingobacterium > Sphingobacterium puteale. The sequence continues at coordinate 122,761 of NZ_RBWS01000017.1, forward strand.
ACGTTTATACATCCTACCTGTGCATTTAATCTATTAACGACAAAGAGAGCTTTACCTTCTGATGCGCGGGCAATATATCTTAGCTGGCATCTGCCAGCATCCGAGAGGGTATCGGAGTTGCCGTGAAAATCAGTAAATCTTATAAATCGAATAAGGAGTTGCATACGCTTCGCCTGAATGAGTATCATCAATTTTGTATTCGGGTAAACCACCGGCGCAATGCCGGGAAAATTCCAATGATCAATCGATAAAAATAGTAGCGTTCAATCATTTATTGCACAATTAAAAAGCAAGACCATGTTATACAAATTAACAAAATCCAGAACGGGCATGTTCGTTCCCTTACTGGGTATTATACTAATAGCCTGTGAGAGCAAGGCTGAAAAAACAGCCGCGGTATCGACCGGAACCAAGACTGATGTCACCAGGTTACCTGTCGATATACTGATCGCGCAGGAGGAGGAACTCCGTCAGGATGAGACCGTCATAGGAACCATGATTCCTTATCGGGAAGTTTCCATTGTGAGCGAATTGCCTCAAAAAATTGTCCGGGTCGCATTTCAGGACGGTAGCTACGTGGAGCAGGGATCCATACTTTATATTCTCAATGATACCGATATCAGGGCACGTCTCAATCAGGTCGGCGCTGAATTGGAGCTGGCAAAACTGAATAAAGAGCGGTTACAGAACCTATTGAAAACCGAAACGATAAAACAACAGGAATACGACGAGGCACTTATGCATTTTCGCTCTTTGACCGCCCGTCAGGAACTGCTTCGTGTAGAACTGGCCAAGACTATAATCAGAGCTCCATTCTCCGGAAAAATCGGTATTTCAAAAGTGCATGCGGGCGCCTATGTCATACCGGGGACAGCGCTGGTTACCCTGCAGGATCAGATCAGCCTCAAGATTAGCTTTTCTATTTCCGAGAAGCATCTGCCTTTGATCAATAAGGGGACAAAAGTGCGCTTCACCACAGCTTTGTCCACAGCACAACTCGAGGCGACCGTGCTCGCCACGGAGCCGGGACTGGATGCTTCGGGCCGCAGTCTGGAAGTGCAGGCACGCGTAGATAATTCCGATAAAAAATTCAGGCCGGGTATGTCCGCCAAAATACATTTTGACAGCAATGGAAAAGATGCTAAAGGCGTCAAGGTACCCACAGAGGCCCTTATGCCCGGTGACGGGGGATACAATGCCTTTGTTATCGTCGACGGAAAAGCAAAGCCTGTTGCAGTCACTATCGGTACCCGCACGGAAGCGGATGCCGTTATCACATCCGGTCTGAGTACCGGAGACAGTATTATCGTGTCCAATATGTTGCGTATTACGGATGGTACCCCCGTAGAAGCCATTATTCCAACTAAATAAGATGCCATGAGTATATCGTCACTAAGTATAAAAAAACCCGTACTGGCGGGAGTATTTTCTCTTTTGTTGGTCATATTGGGAATTGTTGGATGGAAACAGTTGGGTGTGCGGGAGTTTCCGCTGACTGAACCTCCTGTCATCTCCGTGATTACATTCTATCCAGGGGCGAGCCCGGATGTCATTGCCTCTAAACTTACACGTCCCATGGAGGAGTCTATTGCCGAAGCCGGCGGAATCCGGACGATCTCTTCAGAATCCCGTGAGCAGGTCAGTGTTATTTCGGTCGAATTTGACCGCCAGACAGACATTGAGGATGCGTTAAATGATGTCAGGGATAAAGTGGCCAAATCCCGGAAGCAGCTGCCGGCAGATGTAGATCCACCTATTGTGCAAAAAGCCTCTTCCGCAGACAACCTGGTTGCCTTCCTTGAAGTGGAAAGTGATACAAAAGATATCAAAGAGGTCAGCCATATTGCATCCACAGTGATCAAAGACAGGATGCAGTCGATTCCGGGAATCAATAACGTTGCTATCGTCGGTGAGCATAAATACGCCATGCGACTCCGGTTCGACCCAGTTAAATTAGCTTCCTATCAGCTTACCCCCGAAGATGTGAGACGGGCCTTGCTCAGAGAAAATATTGACCTGCCCTCGGGTCGCATCGAAGGCAACCATAGTGAATTGAGCGTCCGGACACTCGGACGCCTCAACAGTGCAGCAGATTTTAATGAGATGCTGATCAAAAAAGCCGGCAATAGCGTTATCAAGCTGAGGGATATCGGTGTGGCAGAGCTCGGTGAAATGAACGAACGTACCGCCATTATCAATGAGACAGGCAATCTGAACCGAGTCGGTATCGGTGTTGCGATCCAGATTCAACGTGATGCCAATGCCATAGAGGTAGTGGACGAATTTTACAAGCGCCTGGCCCAGCTCAAAAAAGATATACCTTCCGATTATCGTCTTATTGTAGGATTTGATTTCACGCACTCCGTTCGTGAATCCATCAAAGAGGTAGAAGAAACCCTATTTATAGCATTCGGATTGGTGGTGCTTATTATTTTTCTTTTCCTTCGGGATTGGCGTTCAACCATTATTCCGGTATTGGCCATACCGGTATCTATCCTATCTGCATTTTTCATTATGTATATTGCCGGTTTTTCCATTAACATACTTACACTTTTGGGACTCGTGCTTGCAATAGGACTTGTGGTCGATGACGCTATTGTTGTACTGGAGAATATTTACAAGAAAATCGAAGAAGGAATGTCCCCGATTCAGGCGGCCTTTAAAGGTTCCAAAGAAATTTATTTTGCGGTGATTTCAACCACAATTACCCTGGCGGCGGTATTCTTACCTATTGTATTTATGGGAGGTATCAGCGGTCAGCTCTTTCTCGAGTTTGCTATCGTCGTTTCCGGATCCGTCTTGGTTTCCGCTTTTGTGGCCTTGACATTGACGCCGATGCTGAGTGCATATTTCCTCAAAAAGAAAGCCGGTCCGGGCTGGTTCTATCGCGTGACCGAACCTTTTTTCATACGTTTAAATAATGGTTATACGCAATTGCTGGTTCTTTTTATGCGAGCACGTTGGCTCGCCTGGCTATTTCTGGCCGTCACTACGGGACTGATCTATTTCATTGGTAAACAATTGCCATCTGAACTTGCTCCTGTAGAAGACCGCTCCAATATGAACCTGATTGCAGTTGCTCCGGAGGGAGTTTCTTTCGAGTACATGAAAAAGAATATGATCGAGGTCGGTAAGTATGTAAATGACTCCACCGATGGCTTGTACCAGACCTATTCCATGGTGGCCATTTCCTTTATCCCTGCTCCTGCCCCGGTGAATGTCGCGGTGCAAAGTATCTATCTAAAAGACCCCAAAGAAAGGAAAGTATCAATACAGGATCTGTATAACCAATATGGTGCCGCATCAGGCAATTTCCGGGGTTTCCTCCTATTTCCCTATCTCCCGCCAACCATCGGTACGCGGTATGGCGGAGGTATGCCCGTCCAATTTGTATTGCAGGCGCAAAATCTTGACAGCCTGACTGCTGTGTTGCCTAAATTCTTGGGTGCGGTACGTCAGAGCAAAAAACTGATGTTTGCCGATTCGGATCTTAAAATAAACAAGCCGGAGGTGAAAATAACGGTAGATCGGGAGAAAGCCGCGCTGATGGGTGTATCCATTGAAGAAGTCGCCCGCACCCTACAGCTATCCCTTTCAGGGCAACGTTATGGGTATTTCCTTCGCGACGATCGACAATATGAAGTGATCGGACAGTTGTCACGTCCTTACAGAAATGATATCAATGACTTAAATGGTATTTATGTGCATTCAACAACCGGCCAGATGATCCCGTTGAGCAACCTGATTACCACGAAAGAAGCGGTAAGTCCGGCGGCTATTTACCGATACGATCAATACACTTCCGCTACCATATCTGCCGCACCCATGCCGGGTGTAAGCCTTGCTGAGGCTATACAGGAGATCGAAAAAATAAAAGCCGATGTGTTAGGTGAAAATTTCAAGTCCTCCTTAGCGGGGCAGTCCCGCGATTTCAGTGAAAGTCAAGGCAATATCACCTTCACACTGATACTGGCGCTCCTGCTCATCTATATGATATTGGCCGCCCAGTTTGAAAGCTTAAGAGATCCGCTCATCATTATGCTTACCGTACCAATGGCAGTAACGGGAGCGATCCTCAGCCTGCACTGGTTTGGTCAGAGCTTAAATGTGTTTAGCCAGATCGGTATCATTACACTCGTTGGACTCATCACCAAGAATGGTATTCTAATCGTTGAGTTTGCCAATCACCTTAAAGATACCGGTCTTTCAAAGTATGATGCTGCAATTACTGCGGCTGAACAACGTTTTCGTCCGATATTGATGACTTCGCTGGCCATGATATTCGGTGCTTTGCCTATCGCACTGACGGCAAACAGCCGCCAGTCTTTAGGTATTGTCATTGCCGGCGGGCTTGTGTTCTCCGGTATACTCACATTATTCATTATTCCGGCCGTCTACTCCTACCTGTCAAGTAATAAGCGCAGGGAAGTCATTGTCGAAGCAGATACCGAAAGGCTACATGAAAACGCAACGCACTAATTATCAATCCCAAAGTTCATTATCATGAGAAGAACAGTATATACATGTATTATCACGCTGCTGCTGTACGGAGGCAAGTTGCATGCGCAGCATAAAGCGCTATCCCTGTCCGCTGCACTGGAAATCGCAGAGAAAGGAAATAGAACAGTACAGGCACAGCTATTGGAGGAAATACACGCGACAGCACTTACAAAGGAAAGTAAAGGAGCACTGCTGCCCACCATTTCAGCAAATGTATCCTATTCCTATTACTTTGACCGACAAACAATATTTCTACCAGGTTATTTTGCAGGCACCAGTAAACCCGTGCAAGAGGTGGCTGTTGGTGGAAAAAATGCATTTAATGGCATGCTAACCTTATATCAACCTATTTTTGCGACCGATCTCAATAGACAAAAGAAAACAGCACTGATCAATGAGCAGATCGAACGTCAAAAAACAGCCGACCTTAAAAGCAAGGTTGCGCTTCGGGTTTCAGTAGATTATCTTAACATTTTGATTATGAGTGAGCAGCTAGCGTTATTTGAACAAAACCTGCTCCGAAATATCAGATCTCTGAATGATGCCCGCTCCCTATTTGTACAAGGCAGGGCACTGAAATCCGATACTTTGCGCAGTTTTATTGAGGTGGAAAACATCAGGTCATCTGTTTCGTATCTAAAAAACAGTATCAATGTTTCACTTATCGAATTAAAAAGATTAATTGGAATGGATGAATCCCAAAACATTGTATTGAGCGATAAACTGGAATTTAGCGGCCAGCACGACCCCCATCTGTTGGACGAGCTATTGAAAACTGCAGTACAAAACCGGAAGGATCTCGCTATCAAACAACTTCTCATTGATCTTCAGCAGAAAAAAAAAGGAGGCCCATGAGGCCGGACTAATGCCCAGACTGGCCCTGGTAGGTCAATATCAGGCACAGGCACAGGCAGATAATATCCGGCTGGGAGACTATGCCTGGCCCAGGACCTCATTTTTGGGATTGCAGCTTTCCATACCGATTTTCAACGGCAACAGGACGCGATCACAAATCACTCAGGCGAATATTAAATTAAAACAGGAGCAGATACGCTTAGACGATTTTAGAGATGAGATCAAAACCCAGCTGGCCACGATCATCAGCAAATGGGAAGAAGCCATTGCGCAATTGGAAATACAAAAAACAACCGTCAGTTCAGCAGAACTTAACTATCAGATGAACGAAGACCGTTTTAAAAATGGCTTAGGTTCACGCCTTGAGCTGACGGATGCTGACCTGGCACTAACACAGGCACGGATAAATCGTCTACGGGCCACATACAATCTGAGAATGCTCCATACCGAAATGCAACATGCCCTGGGACTGCTGGATCTGCATTCAAAAACAGACCATTAAATTTTACACCGATCATTAAAAGAAAACTACAACATGAATACGAAATCAATAGAACCGAAGGGTAAGACAGTGCCCTATCCAAAACGCTGGGCGGCACTTTTCCTACTTTGTACCGCACAGTTTATCGTCATTATGGACACCTCCATTATTGGAGTTGCCCTACCGGCAATTCAGGCCGATCTAGGCTACTCACAATCTGGTCTGCAATGGATCTTCAACGCTTATGTTATCCTATTTGGCGGCTTCCTGTTGCTCGGAGGGCGTTTGTCTGACCTCTTTGGGGCGCGTAAGGTCTTTATGTGGGGCTTTGGTATTCTCACTGCGGCATCATTCTTGGCCGGTATCGCCTGGTCTGAACTGGTGCTAAATATTGGCCGTGGGCTACAGGGACTGGGTTCAGCCCTGATTGCTCCTGCCGCCCTGACCCTTGTTATGTCCAAATTTACCGATCCAAAAGAGATCAATCGCGCTTTTGGGTTTTGGGGCGCGGCAGCAGCAGCAGGTGGGTCGGCCGGAGTTTTTTTGGGCGGTGTGATTACCGAATGGCTTTCCTGGCATTGGATATTTTTGATCAATATTCCTGCTGGGCTTATTGTCCTGCTGTTCAGCAAGCGATTGTTGTTCAAGGGCGATACGAAAAAAGGAAGGATTGACCTTACCGGCGCATTGTTGGCCACCACTGCACTTGTGCTGATGGTGTACACCATTGTATCTGCAGAACATGCTGGATGGGATTCCTTACAGACAATAGGCCTGCTGGGCATATCTATTCTATTATTTATGGTGTTCATTATGTTGCAAAAGAAGAAAATGGATCCACTTGTACCCATAGCTATTTTTAAGGTTCCTAATTTATCCGCAGGTAACCTGATGATGTCGCTATTGGCTGCGGCATGGATATCTTTATGGTTTTTCCTTAACCTTTACTTACAGCAGATTCTGCACTATTCAGCCTTCCACAGCGGTCTCGCCCTGTTGCCGATGACCATAGCCATTATGTTCCTGATGGTAGGTTTTACTGGAAAACTGGTCACTAAGTTCGGATTCAAAACCAATATTATAGTGGGGCTGGTCATCCTTGCGGGATCATTATTTCTATTTAGCACGGTTCCGGCAGATGGTTCTTTCCTCCGAGATGTACTGCCGGCTTCTCTATTGGCGGCTTTGGGGATGTCCCTTACCTATATCCCCGGGACGGTAGCCTCGATCTCAGGTGCCGGTCCGGATGAAACGGGACTGGCTTCAGGACTGGTAAATACCAGTTATCAGGTTGGATCGGCTTTGGGGCTTGCCATTATCGTTGCTGTTTCCACGACGAAAACCAACACCTTGAAAATGGCTGCCACATCTGATGTCGATGCATTAAATGCAGGCTTTCAAACCGCATTTTTCTCTGCCGGACTCTTATGTATCGTAGCCATGCTAATAGTCGTTGGTTATATCAGAACCGCTAAACAATCGTAAAGAAATTCTGGTACTGCCTTTGCCTCCGGACTCTGGCAGACCTCCGCTGCCGAATGATAATATAAAATCTTTCGGTAGCGTTTTTTTGTTTCAAGCACCTTTTACTTTCACTCCCGAGCGTTGAACCACCACTGGCCATTCGCTATAGTGCACTTCATTCCTTCTTTTTGGGCATAGCAAACGGAGTCATAGGCAGGAGATACCCAAGCGTTGTATATTGAAATAGAAGAATGCATATCGTCTATTGCTTATTGATCGTCCGCAAGGCTTTTTTTATGATGTACTTTGTTTCTTTGGTATCGTTCTCTTCTTCCCAACGTTTGCAAAGTTGCTGAACAAATGCGGGCTGCGTTTTACTTGCATCATTTAACCAATTCCCCACACTATCCCGTACATATTTTGCTTTATCGGATTTTAACCGATCCAATATAGGCAAACCTAATTCAGGATGTTGTTTGAGCATTTCAATATGTTCGCACCAAACTCCCCTGGGCCGGGTTGCTTCCGTTGTAAATCTTCTTATATTTTCATCTTGATCTGATGTCCAACCGGAAAGCAGATTGATGCTTTCATCAAGATTTTTAGCAATTTTGGCTCTCACGGCCAACCAACAGATCTCTCTTACGCCAAAATGTTTATCCGCCGCAAAAGGCCGAATCTGTTTTAGCGTTTCGGAAAGGTTCAGATTTTTATTTTTTCCGATTGTATACGTTGCCCAGCAGCGAACAAGGTCAGCACGATGACCTGACAGGACTGCTAAAAACTCATTATCATTATTTTGCATCATTTGCTCAAAAAGCCCTATTCCGATAGCCTCGTTTACCGTATTTACGGTTTGCTTTTTCAGCTGGTCAATTTTTATGCGAAGAGGGTTTAAATAGGCTGATCTTCCATTTTGTGCAAGTAGATTTTCCAATAAAAGTTTTTGGTCTACAGCCAGCCATTCCACGAGGTTGACCGTCTCCATTTCTCCACGATTTAATTGTTCCAAAATATCTCTTGGAATATCTTTCGTGCTTCGCTCTCCTTTTCTTTTCATGTCGTTTACAATTGTTCTATCAATTCCTGAATATCTAATCTATTCATGTAATTGGTATCAGCAAACTTGTAGGTAATTTTACCGGTTTTATCTATGACAAAAACAGCTGGAACGGGTAGTTCATTATTATCATTTCCGTTATAATCCGACAGCTTTATTCCCAAATCACCATAAACAGGAATCACATAATCCTGAAGCTCAAAAGAGATACCAAGCCGTTTGGCCAAGGCATTATCTTCGTCCGTCAATACGTCAAAATCCAATTGATAATTGCGTTTTAATTCGTTGCTATAATCTCTTGCTTGCGGGGAGACGGCGACGAGGGTTACGTGCTTATCAGTAAGCTGTTTCAGATTGTGTTGTAAAGCTTTTAATTCGAGATTGCAATACGGACACCAACTGCCACGAAAAAAAGCTACAATCACTTTTCCTTTCCTCAAAAGCGTATGTAGTTCCACAATTTCATTGGCCGTATTTGGCAGGCTAAAATCAGGAAATATATCGTTTATGCCAGCACTGTTTTCTTCGATATTAATGATGTTCAAATCCGCAATAGATTTAGAGAATGCCGCTAAAACTTCCGTGGGTAGTTGATTGATCAAGTTTTCGTTCAGTTCTTCAATTTGATTTTTTAAATTTTTCATATATTGTTTTATATTTTTGCAAAGTTTTGAAAGTAAATTCAGAACTGCAATACCGCATATAATTATCCCTATGGGATAAAAAAGTCAATTTTATGAAATTAGAGGAAAGAGCAATAGAAGAAAAAATCTGTCCATTGGAATTTGCCGTTAATACGATCAGCGGGAAATGGAAAATCCCGATTGTATGGCGAATCAATGAAGGTGAGAAAAGACCAAGCGAAATGCTACGGGGTATCGCCAAGGTAGACAGACGTGTCTTAAACCAGCAGTTGAAAGAATTGGAGCGGGACGGAATTTTGTATAAAAAGAACTTTAATGAATTACCACCACGTGTCGAATATTCACTTACACCACTGGGCGAAAAATTAGTATCGGTACTTTGGAAATTGAACGATTGGGGAAAGCTTTTAATTGCTCAATAGCCAGTCCAGAAAAAACCTTTAATTTTTGGGCACACTTGGTCTACCTTCAATCGTCATGCGATTCGAACCGTCCACTTCCTTGCTCGATGTTGATGCGAAATACGATTAGCGAATCACGGAGTTGCGGGTTTATTGCATGCGCAGGGTGGCGTCCCGGTTCATTTGTATTGGGCATAATGCGCAAGATCAATCCTTGCATGACCTGCTGTCGCTCCATATCGCTCAGCTCTTCAAAATTTCCCCACAGAATGACACTTTTCCACTTGAACATACTCTCTATTTCGTCAACCTGAAAACAAACCCGAGGATTTGCACGTAGCATTTCAATTTTTTTACCCTCTCCTGCCTGAGCATATATCGCATTATTATGGTAAACATAGTTAACCGGGACAATGTACGTCTCGCCATTCACATGGCAGCCTATCCGACCTATAAACTTGCTCTCCAACAAAGTGATAATTTCTCTTTTACTCAATTCTCCTAACATATTGATTCGTATTAAATTATATAAAAACTCTAGCTATGCTCTCCTCATGAGCTTGTAAATTTCAAACCAAAGTACAGATACACCTGCAACGGCGAGAGCAATCGCCAGTTCAGATCCACTGAGCGCTGCGACCTCAAAGAAAGCAGCAACTGGCCTACAATACAAGATGACAAATAGCAAGATCAATACAACTAAAGAAATCCCCAACAATAGAATATTACGATTTTTAAAGCTTTCGATGATACTATAATAGAAGGAGCGGTTGGCATAGCTCAATAATATATTCGAAAAGATCAAGGTACAGAACACCATCGCCCTTGTTTTTTCCTCGCTCCCGCCGTGCTGGACAGTAAGCTGGTAACTAAATAAGACCCCAAGCGTGATCACTACCCCTTGGATGATGCTTATGCCCAGTTCCCTGATGCTTAAAAAAGTCTTCCCCATCGCCCTTGGAGGTTGATTCATCGTATTTCTTTCGATAGGTTCGTTCTCATAAACGACAGAACAGGTAGGTCCCATGACCAGTTCCAGAAAGATCACATGTACAGGGGTAAATATCTGCGGGTAGATCCACCCCAAAAACAAAGGCAAGGATACTGTCAGAATGATGGGGATATGAATGGAAATAATATACTGCACAGCCTTTTTGATGTTGGTATAAATCCGGCGGCCGGCAGCGATACCAACGATAAGTTTTTGCAAATCATCGTTGGTGATGACCAGTGCCGCCGCTGATTTGGCGATCTCGGTTCCCTTTTTTCCCATGGCCACACCAATATGCGCTGCTTTTAACGCCGGGCCGTCATTTACCCCATCTCCGAGCATGGCCACAACCTCACCACTCTTTTTCAATGCATTGACAACCGCAAGTTTGGCTTCTGGAAACATTCGGGTAAATAGCGTGGTCCGCTCAGCCAGCTTAATAATATCATCTTCGGTATTCCCAATGATTTCGCTACCATTTACAGCCGGCGTACCGTTGACAATTCCTGCTTGCAATGCAATCGCGTTTGTTGTTTCAGCGTTATCGCCAGTAATTACCTTTACCTTGATTCCGGCCGTATAGATTTGCTGAAAGACCTCCCTTATCCCCTCTTTGGGCGGATCATAGAACACCGTGAGCCCTAAAAACTCAAACGTAAAATCTTGCTGTTTTGCAGGGAAGTTATTTCCTTCAAAATGTGATTTTGCAACAGCCAAAATCCGATATCCTTGCTGAGCAAAAGTTTTAATCACCGCCCTTATCTTATCTCGATCGGTATCGGAGAGCCGTGAAACGCTGAGTATTGATTCGGGAGCGCCCTTGGCCGCGATGATCCGCTGCTTTTCGTTATTTTCAAAAAGGTGTGTCATCATCGGCGGCTTACCTTCCAGCGGATATTCATGAAACAGCTGATAACTCCTTCTTAGATCATTTTTTTGTGTTTTTTCGTATATTTTATGCAATGTGATCTCCATGGGGTCAAAAGGCACTGGCTCGCTGCTCCACATTGCATAGTCAATAAGTTCATGAAGTGCTTCATGCTCAAATTCAGCTTCGGTATAAACCCTGTCGGAACGATAATCATACAGGCTTTTTAATTGCATGATATTGGCTGTAATGGTACCTGTTTTGTCGGTGCAGATGACAGTGGTACTCCCCAAGGTCTCGACGATACTGCTCCTTTTTATGATAATGCCTTCGCGCATGAGCTTCCATGCCCCCAGGGCCATAAAAGTCGTAAATGCCACAGGAATTTCTTCGGGTAGTATGGACATTGCTAAGGTCAGCCCATTGAGCAGACTCACTACGATATTGTGCGTATCGAGGTAACTAAACAGGCAGACGAGCAGGAAAATAACAATTCCGACGATTGCCATTGCTTTCACAAATTTCTGGATCTGGATCTGCAAGGGCGAGATCTCTTCTTTAATCGTTCGTATGGATTCGCCAATTTTGCCTACGCGCGTTTCTTTGCCTATCCTTTGTACCTGAAAGACAGCTAGTCCCGACACTGTTATTGTGCTGCTATAAACGAAATTATCGGCTGTCGTACTATCCTTGAACACGGAGAAGCTCTCTCCAGTGAGTGATGACTCGTTGACAGAAAAGTCGTTACTGTGTACGATTACTCCGTCCGCATTAATCATGCGTCCCTCTTCTGTGATACAAAGATCGCCTACGACAATTTCCCGCGTAGGAATCTTGACCACCTGTGCATCCCGGATGACCACACTCAGGGGCTCATTGAGTTTTTCAAGCTCTTCCAACGCTTTCTTGCTGCGGTTGTCCTGATAAAACGAGATCGCAGTGACCGCCACGATCGCCACCACCATAAAAGCTGCTTCAGCATAGTCGCCCACAATTACATAGATCAGTGAAATAACTATCAGTAAGATCAGCATAGGCTCTTTTAAAATACCCAACAGCAACTCCAGCCAGGTACTTTTATGAGTTGTCGTCAACTGATTATACCCATATTTTGCCCTCGCCTGACTTACTTCGTTCTGGCTGAGACCTTTGAGATGATTGGGGATATTATACGTCATAAAGTGGATATTAAACCGTTAAAACTAGAACCTGGGGAGATACGTGAGGGCAAATCGATCATCTATTGAACAATCTGATTGGAGTTTTCGCTGGCTTTCATAATAAATTTATTTTATGGTTTGACACGTCAAAGTTAGATTTATAATAATTTTCAGACCATGATCACTGCTATTGGTTGTCATGATCCTGATCACTTTATTTCCAGCAGCAGCAATACGATCTGATCCGGAAGCAGCAGATCTTCTACTTTTATCTACTGACTGTATAAGAAACAATATTTTTCAAAATATGTTCTCCAAGAGGATATGCTAAATGAACAATGATTTAAATACATTTAGTTTGAGCAACGAGATTTCACCTTGCGTGCTGTTCCATTTCAAGGGTTCCATATTCAGGATGATCTTAGCCATTTCCGCTTTAGATGGCATACTTTCATTCGCGGCATAGGATCTATCCAGACTGCTGAGAAAACTATCCCCTTTCAATAATCACTTTTTTTTGAACGATATTGTTTCGAGTACTGTTTATTTTGAAATCAAACTCATAAGCATATGAAAAGAATATTTCTGACCCTAGCTATTGCATTATCGATTGTTGCTGTCCAAAGTTGCGGCGGCGGTGCAAAGAATGACAGTAAGGAAACGGCAGACAGTATCAACGAGGAAAAGTCGCCTGAAAATATGGATGATAATCAGGCGGCTGCGACGCCTCTGTCAGTCAGCGAAGAAGATGCTAAATTTGTCACTGAAGCGGCAAATGGCGGGATGTCCGAAGTAGAACTCGGGCAGTTGGCACAGCAAAAAGCACAGCATGCCGATGTCAAAGCCTTCGGAGAAATGATGATCAAAGACCACAGCAAGGCCAATGACGAACTGACTACACTCGCCCGGGGAAAAAACATTACTGTCCCAGCTACAATAGGCGTTGAACAGCAAAAAGTAAAAGATGATCTGGCTAAAAAGACGGGAAGAGAATTTGACAAAGCCTATATCGATGAGATGGTGGAGGATCACGAAAAAGACGTAAAGCTTTTTGAGGATGCCAGTAAAAATCTGAAAGATGCCGAATTAAAGGCATTTGTGGATAAGACCCTACCGACTTTGAGGACACATCTGGAGCACAGTAAAGCGGTAAAAGACAAATTGAAGTAATAATATTCGGTGCCCCGCTCCAAGCTAACTCAAGTTTTAAAGTGTTTATTATATTAATGTCACGAATAGCGATTATTCGTGGCATTTATTTTTTTTTGCACAATACTATTACTGACGTAACGAAAGCTTTTGTAAACATGATGTTGCAATGGCATTTCTGCTACAAAGATCAACTGCTATGAATTTACTCTAATAGAATACAATTACACCGAATTAGGAAGACAATACAGGCACAATACATGAGTCAAGAAATAGGCCACTTATAAAAAAAGGGACCGACGTATGCCAACGCGGTCCCCAATACAACTATAAACTATTAAATCTATCTTCTCCGTGTGGATCAGTATCCAAAGATTTCATTTAAGCTAAGCTTAGTGATTTTACCAAGTGCTGTAATATTGTCTTGATTCAGGTCCTTCTCCTCTCCGACAATGCAATAGTTATACGGCTTACGGCTTATATTATCGCTGTGAAATTGTTTAAGATCACTGTATGACAATTGAGGAATTTTTTCAAAGATCATTTTTCTTGAATCTTCGGTAAGTCCACGGCGTTGTGCTGCCATATAGCTCGAAAGGATACCGGTCCCCGTGATACGTTCACTGGCCAATGATTTTAATAAATTTGTACGCACCGATTCCAGGCCTACAGCTGATTCAGGCAGTTCATTCAAAAGCTCATTCATACCACCTACAGCATCTTTAAACTTATCAGATTGCGTTCCTATATAAGCACCGACCATGCCATGATTTTCTTTCTTTTGTGGTTGTCCATAGTAAGCATAAGTCGTATAGGCCAATGCTTTAGATTCCCGAAGCGTCTGGAAAACAATACTGCCCATACCGCCTCCAAAGTATCCATTGAAAAAAGTAACCGTCGGAAGTTGGTTTTTATCAAATAACCCTGAATTTCTGATCCAGAATACTTCAACCTGCTTCATGCCATACTGAGCAAAAAAGACTTTGCTCTCATCAGTCGGCTTTTCTACAAATTTTACACCCTTTTCTATTGTTGCATAGGCCGTGTTATTGTTTTTTAGCGGTGTCAGATTTTTCACCAACTCATTTACAGTCTGCGGTCCATAATAGAGAATACGGTGTTTCGCATTCGCTAACTTATGCAATACCGCTACGAGGTCCGAAGCTTTCAATCCATCCAATTCTTGATCCGTATAGGTGTAATTAAACGGGTTTTTGGCCCCATAACGAGCATATGCTTTTAGCCCCTCCATAATAGAAGCTTTATTCTCCTTGGCATTGGCGCGGGATTTTTTAATACGGTCAATGAATGCTGTAAATGCCTGCTCATCCGCTATACAATTATGCATCAGATCTTGCAGCAGACCGACTGACTCCTTAAAATTACTGCCCAAACCGGAAATAGAAACACTGCTTTCTTCATTTCCGGAAGAAACTGAAAAGTCTGACGCCAGCTTATAGAATGCTTTGCTAAACTCTTCACTGCTCCTATTCTTTGTACCTAAAAATTCCAGGTATCCGACGGCCAAGCCCAGTAACTTATTGTCCCAGCTACCAAAATCATAATGATAAGTCAGGGAGAACAGTTCGTTATCTTTGTTTTGAACAGCTAATACATCCAAATCCTTCAGTTTTGACTTGGAAATCTCCTGATCAAAATCTATCCATTTGGGGCTGATACTCTGCTCCGGCATTGCATTAATCTGTTTCAAAAATGCAGACTCTACATTCCGATTGACCGTAATAGGCGTAATGGCTGGCTTGACTACTTTATCTACATTAGTATCCTGACCTTTTTCCTTGAAGACCGTCACATAATTGACGTCAGAAATGTATTTATTGGCAAAGCGAACAATATCTTCTTTTGTAATCTTAGCTAAGCGGTCCGTATAAGCCAACTCTTTTGCCCAATCCAACTCCGCGTTAAAGCCCGACATAAGCTGTTCTGCGGTACTGGAGTAGTTTTCGAAGAGTTTGATCTGTGCTTTTCTTTCATTATTGATGATAGATGTCAACAGGTCTGCGGAGAAATCTCCTTTTCTCAATTTCTCCAGTTCAGCCAACAACAGTTTTTTGACGTCTTCCAGGCTCTGGCCAGTGCCCGGGTTACCCTGAAGAATAAGCATCGAATAATCTTTTAGAATATAAGGAAATGCACCTGCTCCCAATAATTTCTGAGACTTAACAAGGTCCAGGTCGATCAAGCCGGCAGATCCATTGGTCAGTACATTAGCCATTAGATTGAGGATCTGCGCATCTGGATGTGCTGCCCCCGGGAAACGAAAACCCATTAAGACATATTCCGAAGCAGGGCCCTTGACAGTCCTTGAAATCGGATTAGTGATGGGCTGCTCTTGCTCAAAGGTATATGCTGGTACGGGTTTGGATTTCATACCCGAAAAAGCCCTGTCTATGCGTTTAATCACATCGGTAGGATTAAAATCACCCGACATAATCACGCCCATATTATTCGGAACATAATAGGTGTTGTAATATTCACGGATTGCTTTGAGCGATGGATTTTTAAGATGCTCCACAGATCCCAAAACGGTTTGCTTACCGTAGTTATTATTGGGAAACATGGCCGCAAAAATAGCTTCGATCGATTTTCTATTATCGTTGTCTAAACTTATATTTTTTTCTTCGTAGACTGATTCAAGCTCTGTATGGAATAAACGGAGGATGGGATTGCGGAATCGCTCCGCTTGTACGGTCAGATATTTATCGATCACATTGCTAGGGATATCTTCGACGTAGACCGTTTGCTCAAATGAGGTGAACGCATTTGTACCCTTGGAGCCCATGCTGCTCATCAGTTTATCATATTCATTCGGAATAGCATATTTTGATGCCTCCCCCGATACACGGTCGATTTCTTTATAGATAGCAGTGCGTTCATTAGCATCTGTACTATGGTTGTATTTCTCATAAAGATTGTCGACCTCGTCCAGCAGCGGTTTTTCCTTGGACCAGTCCAAACTACCAAACTTGTCTGTTCCTTTAAAGAGCATATGCTCCAGGTAATGTGCCAGTCCGGTATGATCTTTTGGATCTGTTTTGCTACCAGCTTTAGTTGCAATATAAGCCTGTATGCGAGGTTGCTTGTTATTGGGGCTTAAAATAACAGTCAATCCGTTTTTCAATTTGTAAAACCGCGTTTGGACCGGGTCGTTGGTCACGTATTTATAGGTATAGCCTCCCTCTGAGGTTTCTTTCCACTGATATTTTCCGACTTGCGCCTGAATACCGGTCGTTATAAACAATAGCGATAGAAAAGCTACTGTTTTCATTTTTCTATTCATAAATAAACAATTTAGAGAACATAATCCTGATAATAGTTGGCAATAATATTTTCAACAATATTAAACTTTAACCAAGCAATTATCAATATAGTAGGGGAAAAACGATAAAATTTATAGAAATATTGATACTGGACAATATAATATTCAGAAAATTCATCATCATGTTATAGAAAAAAGGATTTTTTTCAGCTTTCTTCTCTCCTGTTTTGACATATACTGCTATAAGGTTGGATATTGAGGCAATAATGCTGATTAAGAAAGGGAGCTCCATATTCGGTACTCCCTTCATTTACTAGACAGAGGGCTACTTATGTCCCCGCCGATTCCATTGCCCCAGTAAACGACTGGTTACAAAACTTGCCAGTGTACCCAGAGCAGCCGTAAGGATCGTCTGCAGTACATCACCCAGCGAGATACTCGCCCAGATGGAGCAGATTGTTCCACCGATAGTGGAGATACGGATATCATTGAGCTTCATCGGCTTCACTCCTTTCCATTGCTTCCTTCGAGCCTTTCTCAGGTATGTCGTCGGCCTCTGGCGGGGGCTCCTCCTGATCCAACACTGTCTCCACGATCCCCAGTCCCAAAGCCAGGTATTTTAATATATTCCCGACCTTACCCGGTAATTTAACAGGCGCCGCCAGCACCAGTTGCAGCACCTGCCCTATTTTGTTAAATATTTTTTTCATTTTTGTACGTATTTAAAAATCCCCATCCTCTAACACACACTTTTCGTTAAGCTAAGGAGATCATGGAATTGAAAGCCTTGCGTTCCGACTGCCTATCGCTGACGCAAGATGAGGCTAGCATAAATCATTGTCCGAGCATAGCGAGTTTGATTTATGCCGTCAGCTTGCTAAAAAGATGGCACAAAGGAATGCAGTTGCCTATTCATGTCCTCCTAATTGCTATCGAATACTCAAATAGACTTCATCCCCCATATCCCACAAGCTATACACCAATGCTTTGAGCTTGGCCAGTGCCTTGCCGCTGTAATCCCCCCGACCTTCACCTGTCAGCGTTGTCACTGGAGCAATGCAACCAAGCAGCTCCTTTTCAGCATTATTAGCCGCATGAATAAGGATACCCTCACGGTTTAACACATTCGGAATACCGATCTGTTCACCATGTCGCGGATAGCGGATTTTCTCGAGCTTATACTGACCTATCGGAATGCAGCTGATCCGTCGGATGTTATTGCGGTCAGGCAGTTCGATCGTATGGCAGATATGCTCGCCATTAAAGGTGATCGTTCCATTTGTTCCCTCAGTCCCATATTTCCTTATGAGCTTGAGCGTATGTCTTTCCTTGATCATGGGTTAAGGAATATCGACCTCTGCGATGGTCATCGCGTTGTAAGGGTTGTTCTTGAGTGGATAGAATTCCCCATTCACCTCCTGATACATCGAGATTCCCACGATGATGTAAACAACCTTTGCAGCATCCACTACTAATGGTGCCTGTAGGGTCTCCTCCACGTGCACACCAATCAGTGGAATGTAGCCCGATTTGATCATCACCGGACGTGGCGGTACTTCATCAGTACTCAACTCGGCAACGGCCAGTGTAAACAACATATGCGTTGCCCCAGGCAACAACATCACATCATTCTGCGGATTGAATTCTGGAATGATCAGTGTCGCTTCGCCAGCGGCACGATCATAGGTAGGCGCCAGTTTTTCCCCTAGCAGCATTTTTAAGCTGCTGGCCTGGTTGAATTCAAATCCCTTGAGCATCGTGCTATTTTCCTCCAGAAAGATGCGCTCGCCACGCGCATTGGACGAATCCGACTTTTGGATCCTGTGGATCAGCGAGGTCAGTCTGTTGCGCATGGTGTTGTCTGCAAATGTGCGCAGAAGATTGTTCAGCTGGATCCGCAAGAGTTTGGCCGTGCCCGCAGCAGTACCAAATTCGGCCATGTTTTCACGCGTCCGCTGAAAATTAGGATCCGTCTGGATCCGGGCCTTGTCCACACCACCTTTCATGCGGACTTCGTAACCGCGACTGCGGTGTTTGCTAAAGGAAAGGTCCCCGACCTTGCCTCTAAACTTGATTAAACTTTCTTGTTTTGCCATGATATTGAGTTTTTAATGACAACACAAAGATGTCGAGCGCCAAAGCGATCCCTGTCCAAAATGGCCGCATATGGCCAACATGGCGAAATCTGACAGCGTAAGGCTCGGAATGGCATAATATGGCATTACATGTCTAATGTCAAGGAGCATTTAAGTACTGTTAGTGTACCGGGAGTGTACTGAAAAGGTACCAATGCCCTACCAAAAAGGTACTGGGAAGCTACTAAGAAGCTACCAAAGAGCTACAGCAAGCAGTATAACAGCAGTATGTAAAATGTGAATGAACCGTATCCATCTGCAGTCAGACTAGTGCCGGTATACCGAAAGAATCTTTATGCCGTTTATCCCATTTCAGACCCTATGTAATAGGTCAGATGACCGATTACAAAATATTATGATACAAATATTTAAAACAAAACAATTGCACAAACGTTAAAAGTAGATTATTAATTTCTTTCTTAAGGGCTGCCTATAAACGCACATTGGCGAATATGGACAGAGAGGTATCCAGCTGACAGGAGAATCATGGTACCATTAGGTATTGTCCGCGGCATAGCCATGCTATGCCCATAGACAATCCATAGCCCTATTTCTAATGACTAAAAAATACCGACTATGTATCAGTGCAAAAGACGTCGCATCCGTACTCGACCTTAGCCCCAGACAGGCGCAGCGCAAATACCAACAGGCAAAAGATGCTTATGGCAAAGCCAAGCACCAGCCCCTTACCGTTCAGGAGTTTGCCGCCTATTACGACCTACCGTTGGCGGAGGTTATCGAAAGACTTTAAGTGTTAGCGCCTTTAAATAGACAGGGGACGGTCTTCCGTCCCCTAATTTTAATCCTCATCCTCAGGTAATATGCGCATCCATTCCCGCTTGATCTCCAAAAGCCTATCGTATGCTTCTACTGATACCTTTAACCGTTCATTGGATTCGCCAAATAATTCAACGATACAATCGCCTTCATCTCTATATTGGTCTTTAATCGCCATATGCTGGATGAGCATCCCCCGGCCAGCACGGAAAAATAGATTTGGCCACAATTTTTCAATTTTGGCGAGCGAATCAATATCGACGGTACCCTCACGACCGTCTAGCAGTCGGACATCGACCAACTTAGATTTAGCGGACCCTTCCTTTAAATGAAAATACGCAACCTGAGGAATTCTTACTGTTTCATTTAAAGCACCGAACATGACTTCAAACTGTTGGGTGGCCTCTTTGAGGCAAGTCTGTAATCTAATCTCATGGCTACTTAAACGATCGTGGTTTGCACGCAATCGCTGTTTCCGA
Organism: Sphingobacterium puteale; assembly: GCF_003627955.1. Lineage (GTDB taxonomy): Bacteria > Bacteroidota > Bacteroidia > Sphingobacteriales > Sphingobacteriaceae > Sphingobacterium > Sphingobacterium puteale. Next base: position 143,005 of record NZ_RBWS01000017.1, read on the forward strand.
CTTTTTAGCTCGGAGAGTTCATGCTCATAATGCATAAGCAGTTCATTATGCTCTCTTTCCTGCGTTTTTATCTGCTCATCTTTTTGTAAAAGCCATTTTTGCATTACCTTTGATCGCTTTTTTCTAAAGTTATTCCTTATTCTTTCCCTCCGAAAAGCATAGTAAAACTGAACCATAATGAGGCAAAACATCACAACGACAAAATCCCGTTCAAAATAATCTCGTTTTTGCAAGTCCACACCGAATAACGCCAAATAGATTTTATACACTACCCGGAGTGCAATAGCTCCCAATAGAAGCACAAGGACTAAAAACTGCATAGGATAACGTATTTTATCGTTTTGTCCCAAGTAAGTACTCGCATCCAGTTTGTAGACGACGTAAGCGACAGGTGTTATCGCCAGTAGCATTAATAACCAACTGAAAAGAAATATTACAATATGTCTTTCCCTGGTTATACTCGAAAAAAAAGATTCGTAGGTCGTATAAAAGGTGATGAAACAAGATGAAATACCTGCAAGCAATACTATAATCCGCATGTTCCCATACCACGACCGAAAAAAAGGTTTAAGTGCTATCATAATAAGGGTGATAATAAATTAATCAACAAGTTAATAATATCTACAACCACCTAGCGTAACATTTCCTTTACATTCCATTATAGATTAAATATAGACCTTCATGGTTTTGACAACCGTCTCTAAGAGGCTTTTAAACGTGTTTTAAATCCATTTCGACGGACAAGATTTCCACCTCGCCGATTTGAACCTTCATTTCCTTCACTATTTAGCGATTAGCCCATAGCTTCGCTGTTCAATCGAATTATAAAACTAATTTAATTTTTAACAACGGTATTTACTGGTTGTCTGAAACATAGCTTGGCATGCCACTATTATTTCGGCTCTAGGAATTACCACACAAACTAAACTGTATGAACAAATACACACTCGATGCCCTCGGAGTCAAGCAATGGCTCCAAGACTTGTACAACTCGACTATTGAATTCCAGATGATGGAGCAAAAGCTGATCCTACTGTGTCTACGCAGTTGGCTTATGTCCCGTTTTGAACTTTCAGAAAGCCAGGTTGATTACCTTATATCCCTTTCCGCTGACTTCAAAAACAACCTCGCACAACAGATCGCCTTTTCAATAAATAATCAGGCAGATATTACTTTGGACAAGCAGACGAATGAAAAAAGCACCAGTACCTTTCCGCGGGATTCTGTCAAGGTAACAGAATATGAGTCAAACAAGATCCAGTCGGATACCCCGGAAATCCCTATCGAATCTGAAGCGAACGAGGCGTTCAGTCGACGACTGGAAGGACATTTAGTCATCAGGATTTACTACAAGCTACTATAAATTATCTTAGATTAACTCAACGAAACGCCATGGGCCATATCTCTCTCATGGCGTTTTCTTTTTTTTTATAAAAAACTCATTTACTATATATTAACCATGAAACGTTTTACAAAACATTTAAATAGCTATTTCAATGCAGACGACCCCTGCCGCGAAGAACTTATACAGCACACCAAGATACGTCAGGGGAAGCGTGGGCAGATCTACTGCCGGGAGGATGAAAGTCGTCCCTATTGGTGCTATGTGCTTGAGGGCAGGGTTGGCGCTTATGAGATGAAACTCAAAAAGCCCTATCTGCACTGGATTGCGGCCGAAGGTCATTACTTTACCGGCACTAAGCATGAGTACAGTTTCAATAGCCAGGAACTGAATATTCAGTTCCTCAGCAAAAGCACAATCGCCTGTATACCCTTGGCTATTCTACAAGAGCTACAAGATCGGTATCCGAGTATGCATCACTTTGTGAGTATTATGCGGCAGCGCAAATCAGACTTTTTCAATAAAAAGGCACTTATAATGGCGCAAGATTCCAGGGACAGATACTCAAAACTCAAAGCACTGATGCCTGCGCTATTTCTCAGTTTGAATAATAAGTTGCTGAGCCAATTTTTATATATCGATCCAAAGACGATATATGAAAGCAAAAAAGATCTATAAAATTTAAAATAATACCGCCAGACCCGATTATAGGCTACCAAGTATCCTCTCCTTTGTAATAGACAATTACAAAAGGAAAATGAAGAGTTACTTTAAATATATCGCAAAACAAATCTTACGGTCAATCCATACTGCTATGCTAATACTTCGTTATTCTGAGGTTGGCAATTCCCAATGGGGACAGGATTTTACCAAGCTGTATTTGTTTGTGATCGGAAAAAGAGTACGCAAAGAGTCTGCGCTGACAAGGTATAGACGTAAGTTTGCGCTCTTCCCCCATGGGTGGGTGCCGAAAATATTGGTCTGGCAAATAAGGAGTCCCCGCCAGTACCATCAAGCTTTCCATGCGAAAGCCGGGGGCCATCAAACTGCAAAGTGCGATGTGACCAATTAAATAAATTATGATCTAGAATAAGGAGGTAAAAATGGCATGGTTCTCATTTACCGGAACTAATCAAAACGACCCCTCACACTATACATTAGCACCTACACAACCATCTTGTCCAGGCACAACGTCACTTTGTGCGATACAAGCGACAAATAATGGTTCGGATAGACCAGTCTTAAGTGATCCTTTGAAAGCTGAAATTCAGCAGGCATTGCAAAATGGTCAACCCACGGCTAATGTAAAGATGAAGGACTAAAGATTACATGACAACTCCTCAATAACAGGATTTGTTAAAGGGTATGGCTAAAACCATACCCTTTCTGTTTTTTATTGATCCACTTCTTCAACAACAAACACTGGAATGTCTTGGTCTTCAATGACAGCGACTATGCCATAAGGACCCAGTTGATCGTTAAGTTCATCAAGATTATTAAAACTCCCAATGTAAATGTGATCTTTACTTTTGACTAAATCCACAGCAGTTGGAAAAAAACCGCTGGACTCAATAGATTCTGCTAATGCCCTACTATTTTCATATATGCGTCCACTTCCTGTTTTAGGAGCCTTTGATTTGCGCATAGCCCCTCGTTTCAATACCACACTTTTCATATTTTTCGTCGAATAATAGGTCTTAATCCCTAATACGTTATGCAGATCATTCAAAACCAAACGTGCCTGTATAGAATCAGGTCTGTATACTTCGTCAGTGCGTTCATAGCAGATCCCGTTTTCAATTAACCATGATTCGCCAACCCGGTCCAAGTCATCGTATTTTCGTGGATTTTTCACCTTCCATACCACCCGGTCATTAGGCACAAAAAAATCAGCCCTTTTCATTTTGTTCGTACACAGCCTTATACATCTATAAATTGCCCTATTGATCATGGTCGTCTTAAACTTACCTGTTACACTGTCCAACCTGGTTGAAAAAGCTTCCATTGGCACACCATCCTGATATCCTGTAATCACGATGCTTGTCTTTAAATTTTTTACCATGTTGATATCTGCAGATAGGTCAACCGTACCAAAATCATTCTTAAGCGGTAGATTAATAGCCCCGGTCTCATAAAGAGCTAAAATATTTTCTGCTGTCACTTGCCTAAAGAATGTAATCGCATGTATTTTTCCCTTATAAAGAAATACGACATGTGGAGCCCCTTGATGTGGGAAACGCTCCTTTAGATAAGTATCTGCATAGATTACCGGAAGGTTTACATGGTTTTCTTTCAGATAGGCATTGCTAGCATAAAATTTTTCCAGTGTTTGTTTATCCTGCCAGCCTACATTGATAATCTGGACTTTATCAGCATACTTATCCTGCAATTTTTGAAGCTTAGGCATCAATTCAATGCAAGTACCGCAATACGTATCAAAGAAATCCAATATCACCACTTTATCTTCTAGCGCCTTCCAGTCGATTACTTTCAGCTCGCCCCGCATAAATTGAACAGCTTTAGGTGGAATGAAACTATCCCCTACTTTTAGGGCCTTGCTCAGATCTACTTCCTTTTTGGTCTGTGATTTTAAAGTACCCACGGCTATAATCAGATGGAATAGCACGGTAAGGGTAAGTGAATTTACGTTCATGTTATATTAGTTATTTAATGTTTATCTTCTGTTTTGTGGTATATTCCCCAGGTCAATCACGGGCTCGGGCAGCCTGAAAGCATACTTCGTGCTGTTTGGCGCCAATTCATATTTTTCACCATTTACATGGCGAATTAGTGTCCTTTGAAAACGCGGTTCTAAATTTAACCGTTTAAGATCTGCCCATCGACGACCACGGAAAAGCAATTCCTTGCGTCGCTCCAATAGGATGATTTCAAGCAATACTTCAGGATCAGACTCCTTGATGGCAACATATGTATTGGTTTTCCACCGTGTTTCGAGCAACGCATTTAGGGCAGATAATGCCTCATTTACTCTTCCTGTTCTTATAGCCGCTTCTGCTTTGATCAGGTAAACTTCACTCGTGGTCAATCCAACAAAAAGCTGACTGTAAGAGTTGTCGTAGTTACCTCTAAAGCTATAGGTGTCGGGAGCGTTTTGATTAGGCTGAAAGAATAATTGTTTCCGCATATCGTCTGCCGCATATTGGTTGATAAGTGATAGATCAACAGCAGCCAGATTAAAGGCCATCGGGCCTGCCCCCGTGCTAACTGCCGAAAACAAAACCTCCATGTTAAAACGAGAAATAGGCAACTCATTCGCAATCGGCAAGGTATTGAAATCCATCAACTCAGCACGGAGTTTAAGACAGGAGTCTGCATAGTGATAAGCATCCTCATAGCGTGCCATGTCCAAGTATACCCGCGCCATACCTGCATAAGCAGCCGCGCGATCAGGGCGTCCTCGCCTAGGTTCTTGTATAGGCAGTTGATTGATAGACAACTTATAATCAGCGATAACCTGTTTATAGCTATCTTCCAGACTAGCACGCGTAGAGATTTCATCAATGCCAGGATCCATACGCAAAGGAATACCTAATTCAGATACAGCACGCTCTTTCTCATAAGCGGGTGCATACACTTCTATCAACTGATGAAAAGCAAAGGCTCTGTAAAAGTACGCTCCGCCTGATACCTTTTGATAAAAGGCATCATCAGATCCCTCCTTTTGCGCTTGTAGCGTTTCCAATACCTGATTGCTTAGATAAACAGCTTTGTAGGGGCGCTGCCACTGAACAACATCAGTATAAGGTTCATCCGCCCAGATATAAGCATTACGCTGGTCATTATTGGAGATTGATTCCCAGTTTTCCTTTGTCAGAAAATAATCGTCTGCCCCCCACTCTCCATAGGCGGGATACCCCATATTGAGGGTGGCATAATCGTTAAGCAAAAGATCGCAATCATTAACAGTCTTTGGGATAACCATTTTAATATCCGGTTTTTCATCCAAGAAGTGATCGCATGATGAACAGATCATTAGTGTTGAAAAAGATAATAACTGAATAAATTTCATAATTCAATATTTATGAGCCATCCATAGGGACAATAGATTTTTATACACTATCGTCTCCCATGGATAGCTGTGTTAGAGGTTAAAACTAAATCCTATTGACGTGCTCAGGGGCTCCGGTATAGACCGGCCATATTCTGGGTCTATACCTTTCTTATTTGCACGCCAAAGCGTACCCACATTTTGGATATAGGCATATACCCGGCAATTTTTTAACGGAAAATGAGGTCGTTGAGTGAGGTTTAAACTCACCTGTATATCACGGAGTTTTATTTGCCCCGCATTTTCCACGAGTGCTGATGAACCTTCATAAAATTGGCTCGCTAGTGCATTATTGGGGTACATAAAGGCAGGTACATCCGTCGCCAATTCATCACCCACCTTTTGCCAACGATACGCATAATCGCTATGGCCAATCCCCCTTGCTATAAAGTTAGCGTTGTTAAATGAGCTACGGAGAAAGACATGTCCCAGTTGGTAGCTGATATTACAGGATAATTCAAGCATGCGGTAGCGAAATGTGTTGCGCCAGGCACCATAGTAAAACGGTGTCAAACTACCATGATTTTCCAGATCGGTTATTTTTGCATTTACGATATTATTATAATCTTCTGAAATGACACCATCAACGTATCCCCGTGGTGCTCCGGTCTGCGGATTCAGCCCTGCCCATTTGTATGTTAATTGGCTATAAAGATCCATACCGTTTATGGCGGTCATCAACATCGAGCTGGCGCCACTCAGAAAACTACTTCCCTGTTCACTGGCGAGATAGGAGTTGACCACTTTTGTACGGGTATAGGAAAATATAAAATCACTGTTCCATTGCCATTGTTCCGCTTTAAGCGGTACTCCACGAACCGATATATCCCATCCCTTGGTGTCAAGATCAGCACTATTTACCGTCAAGGTGGTGAAACCAACGGTTGGGTCGACCTGTGCCGGAGCAATAAGATCTTTCGGTAGTTTGCGATAATATTCTATACTACCCGAAAGCCTACCCGATACTGTTGCAAAATCAATCCCTAAGTTTAAATTACCGACCCTTTCCCATCTAAGCTTTGGATTTGGGGGAGCCACCATCATCGCATAGTTATTACCCGTAAGGTAGTGCGCCTCATTCTGTATGGCCATCACGGGATAAGCAGCCAATGTGTTGTTCACATTTCCGTTATAACCGTAGGTTGCTCTCAATTTAAGGTGTGACAATATGCCATCCTTTAAAAAGTTTTCAGCGGTCAACAACCAGGCACCACCAACAGACCAAAAAGGTTGTCCGCGATCATTGCTTTTCACTCCAAACAAGTTCGATGCATCTTTTCGAAAACTTGCACTTAGCGTATAACACTTATTAAAGGTATAAGCACCATTGGCATAATAGCTGACATACCTATTTAAAAAGTTTTCATAGCGATTTCTATCGATCAGATTATTCACCCCAGCCTTACCATTGAGTACTGGAACTTCCATACCATACTTTACAGATTGGTAAGCACCAGTTTCGGGATTATAGCCATTGTATTGGGCGACATTCAAACTTTTGTCAACCTCACGAATCTCGTATCCAGCCAGCAAACTTAGTTCATGTTTATCAAGCCAAGTGCGGTTAAATTCCATCGTGCCCCTCCCTTGATGCGTAGCACCATTCCAATTGTCAATTTCCAGGTAGTCACCCACAGGCAATGCCCAGAATATCTGATCCGCATTCCAACTCGAATAATAGTTGATTAAATCCCGCTGTTCGAACGTGCCGATCCCCCGCCATGATTCAACTGGATTGGTTGTTCGCTGATAAGCATACAATGCGTTCAACTTAAGCCCAAAATCAAAGGCGTAGCTCCCCGATAAATTGATAAACATCTCCCTAACTGTCTGTGTCTGCCTCGAATCATTCAGCTCTTTTAAAGGTCTATACTTCCAATCCAATAGGCGGCCTCCTGCGACTGTATCACGAAATGTTGAATTTCTAGGAATTGCTTCAACAGCCAGCGGATTACCTTCTCCATCCGCCAACTGCAAGTAGGGGTAATTTGCTTCCCCTAATCCAAGCCTATTATACCCTACCGGTACAAAGCTGTCTTTACTCTTGGACTGCGTATACGTTACAGAAAAATCCAACAATAGATTTTTGACCGGTCGCAGCTGATTAGCAGATTTCAGAACCAGCCTATTATTTGAGGATGTGACCAAACTACCCATATTATGATCATACCCAACAGAAAACAGCGTATTTACTTTTTCTCCTCCGGACCTCAATTGGAGGTTATATTGTTGATTTATGGCTTGCCTATAGATATACTTTTCAAAATCATCCCGCATATCGACTGAACGCAATTTATCCAATTCGATTTCCAACTCAGATGTACTCATTAAGCCATCCCGTTGCTGCTTCATCAGCAATAAGATAGGCTGCAGATTGACATTCCAGCGATTAAAATTTGCGTTATGCTTCCCCTTATCAAATAAAAAGCGCTGCGCGTCAATGTAATCTGAGGTATTCATCTGCGGATAATAATACAGATCTGGCTTTTGCTGTACAGTAACGTTTGAATTGAATGAAAGCTCTGTCCTATCCTTAAACTTTCCACGTTTGGTCGTGACAACGATGACTCCATTGCCAGACTGCGCTCCCCAAATCGAAGATGCAGCAGCGTCCTTTAGTATGGTCACATTTTCAATATCATTCGGGTTGATATTATTAAATAGTCCCCTGCCAAAGTCTGCGATTCTATTATCATAAGGTACACCATCGATGACAATAAGCGGCCATCGCTCGGACTGTAGTGTACTCGCACCCCGAATATTTACATTTAGTAAATCACCTTTATTGGTTGATATTTTCGTAGAGGCAATCCCTGGTACCACATCCTCCAGCCTACTTATAAAATCAGTCGACACCTTGCGGTTGAGCAGCTTGTTGTCCACAAACTCGAAGCTCCCCGTCGCCCGCTCCTTCGGAATTTTTTGGTAGCCAGTAGAGACCACCTCCACCTCTTCCAATTGATTCTCCAATGGTATCAATTTCACTATCAATGATACTCCAGCACTATACGAAGTTTCTAAGCGCTTGAAACCGACATGTGAGAATGAAACAGTACCTTTAGGATTGGAGACTGTTAACGAAAAGGAACCATCATTTTTGGACGAAGCCCTACCCTTTTCACCGTGCACTTGGATGGATACTCCTTGGATTGGTTTTCCGTCTTTGGAGGATACGACAGTACCGCTAATGGATAACAACCCATTGGCCTCGCTGTCCTTGCGGGGCGTCTGAGCTGATAAACTAAACATATGAAATACGGTAGCAATTACTAAAAGAGTCTTTAGAATTAATAGTTCTCTTAAGCTATATGCTTTATTTGTAATACAATTAGTTTGTGTATTTGCTAAATTTACCTGCTGGGCAGCCTGCTTTGAACAGGCTATACTTCTCCCAGTCCTTATAAAATTGTTCATTTTAAGGTTTTAAAAATGGTCATAATCTTCCCCTTTCATCGCGGAGGCGATGGATCAGGTCATTAGAATAACTCGTAAAAATGTTCCGATATAGTAGTCTCTAATTGGTTACAAAGCAGATGATATATTTACAATGACACTTTTTCGGATGGTCATACAGACCTCTAGCCTTAATGGAATTAAGGCGGATTGGGATTTTTTGAATGTTTGTTTTTAATAATCATAACTCGTTATTGGTTAAACGAGTCTTGGGATGAGACATTTTTAGATAAATGCGGGCCTACATGCCGTGGTTGCGAAAAAGTTTCTGAAGCCTAACGTAACACGGACTAACAGTAGGCCCACATCTATCTTATCAAGCAAATATACTAAAAGCTTTTATATAAGAATAGACATGGGTATTTAAACTACTGCCTTGCGTTACGGCTTCAGAAATTGCAACCGCAAGACTCTTTGTTTTAAATACCATAAATCCTCTCTTTCGGAGAAGAAACTATTTATACAAACTTAGTGAATTCCTCTAATAATACATAGAAATATTTAATACATTTTTTCACAAACCGCCATAAATTAATGCATGGCAAAGGATATCAATATTATAATCGGAAAAAATCTCAAAATAGCTAGAGAAAAGCTACTGTTTAGTCGAATTGAAATGGCTAATAAGTCAGGAATTAACCGAGGATCAATAGAACGAATTGAGAAGGCTCATAAATACTTTAATACAGAAGAGCAGGAGAAATATATAAAATTTATCGGTATAGAAAAAAGCGTTTTATGTAGCCCTTCTTTCAATTTAACATGGAGAGAGGTAACTGCAATTTTGAGAAAGAATCATCCCGAAAACCCATCTATTTGTGATATTTCAAGTAAAGAGACTAAACCTAAAAAAATGATTATGCAAAGAATTCTTCCCGAAAAGCTACTGGAAGACCCTACAACTGCTACGGAATTAACAGCAATAATTTTCACAAAGTTCAAAATAAATATTGAACCAAATAAAGTGCAAAATTGTTTAAATTCTTTGGTAAATATTGGATTACTAGTAAAGACCCAAACATCACCCATAAAATATAAGCGTTCCAACAAAAAGTTTCCCAAAGAAATAGATCCCCTTTTTGACTTAGTGACCAAATTAGAGCAAATTTGTGAACTATTCAAATCTGACTTAGTGAATAGTGAGAACAAAAAAAACAATCCTTCTTTAAGAAAAATGGCTATTATGCTTCTATCATTGGATGACGGTGAGAAAACAAGAAAAGAACTTTTTAGTAAAGCCGAGATGATAAACGATACGAACAATGTCGTTAGGACAGTAAACGTCTTAGAAAATATTGAGTTGATTACTAAAACTAAATCTCCAGTTACAAGCAGTCAACAGCGATATAAATTGACCGATAAAGGCTCTAAACTGTTAAGAGAATTGGAAGTATAGTATTTTCCGAATAACAGACATAGTAGGTGATAAAATTATAGTGCTTGGAAACATTCATTGCAAGGTAGTATCGAGGGTTCGAATCCCTCCCTTTCCGCCAAATGATACAAATGCCACGAATAATCGCTATTCGTGGCATTTTTGTTTTTAGCACTGTAAAATACGCACTGGAAGCGGCTTTGACCCATAAGGTTCGAATCCCGCCGATTCCACAAAAGGTGATATTTTATAGAAAATATCGCCTTTTTTTATGTCTAGACGATATTACTTAAATACAAAATACCTGTAAATACACTATTTGCAGGCATTTTTTTTACTACTATCCAACAAAAAATACAAAAACCCACAAAAATAAAAAGCGTTAATCGTGGCAACCTATCTTCATTAGGTAAGTTGCCACGATTAAACGCTGAAAGCATTGCTAAGCAACTAGTTAAGCAGGTTTACATCTTGTAAAAATGTAGCATCAATCCGAACTTTGTTACACCATAAAATTAATATTTATATTAGAAAAAAGCTTTGGATTGCTTTTCTTTTTAAAGAAAACAAAATTCAGTAAAGGGACAGAAAGACTTTTATATGGTAGAATTACCATAAATGGTATTTCGAAAGAATTTTCAACCAAAAGAAACTGGTTCAAAGATCGATGGAATCAGGGTGCAAATCGTGCTATTGGAAACAAAGAAGATGCAAAATCTATCAATCACTATATTGATGCTTTAGTTTCAAAAGTCTACGATAGCAAAAGGGAACTCATTTCTAATGGATAAGATGTTACAACAGAAAATCTTTTCCAATTGCTATTTGGCAATACAGATGATAGAAAATTTATAATTCAAATCTTCCAGGAAGAGAATGATAAAATGAAAGAGCTTGAAGGAAAGGGGTATGCAATTGGAACAATTAAAAGATTCGAGACTAGTCTGTCACATACACGGGAATTTATAAAATGGAAATATAAATGTGAGGATATAGAAATAAGAAAACTGGATTACGAGTTTGTAAAAGAATACGATTTTTGGTTGAAAACTGTTAGAAATTGCAGCCAAAACACAGCTTCAAAATACATAAGAAATTTTAAAAAGATTGTTCTTCATTTTATTAAGACAGGATGGCTCAGAAAAGATCCTTTTCACCAGTTCAAGCTAGTTAGAAAAGAAGTGATTAAGGAATTTTTAACGGAAGATGAGCTTGAGCGCCTGTTAAAAAAACACTTTTCAATTAGTCGACTAGAAATTGTAAGAGATATCTTTGCATTTTCCTGTTTTACTGGCCTAGCCTATACTGACGTTTACAAATTAAAACATAACCAATTTTTTAATGGTGTTGATGGAAAAAAATGGATTTCATATCAACGAACAAAAACTCTCAGTCTTACAAAGATTCCCTTACTTTTTCCAGCAATACAAATGATAGAAAAATATACCACCAATGGTATAAACTTGGATGATAAAGTTTTTCCATGTTTTTCAAATCAAAAAATGAACGCTTATCTTAAAGAGATAGCAGATCTATGCGGAATAAATAAAACGCTCACTTTTCATATGGCTCGTCACACTTTTGCAACAACTGTCACATTAACAAATAGAGTACCTTTAGAAACAGTATCTAAAATGATGGGTCATAAATCTTTAAAACAAACACAGCATTACGCCAAAATCGTAGATGTAAAGATTAGCGACGATATGGAACATTTAAGGCACAAATTTATGTAATATGAGTAGATAAAATAAATCGTCGGGTCCAGTATGAAAATTCTAAAGTAGTATTTGGGTGCCTAAGGTTATAGTCCCAGCGGGATCACAAAGAGCGTGCTAAGGCACGCTCTTTTAGTTTAAAGCATATCTTTTCTGCGTTTCTGCACTAATATTCAATTCATTTAAAAACATATTAAACCATACCATATGGTGTCCATTGTGGTGTCCATTCTAATGGCTTATTTTTGGACACTACGAAGAGTGATTGATAGTGATGTTTGGTTAATGCGTTAACCGTTTTTTTAACGTTTAAATGTGTAGAAATGGAAAAAATTAAGGATGAGCTCTACCTTCTAACTATGGTAGTGGGAACGAAATCAAAATTAAGGTCTGATGGAAAAGGGGCTTTGAAGATGCGAATTACTCTCAATTGCCAAGAAGAAGAAGTATTCTTCTCAGCAAATGTAACACCCGAGAATTGGCTTCCCGTACAAAAAGCAAGTTTCTAAAAAAGAAGAGAATTACCGAACGATTAACCAAAAGATAAAGTCGGTGGAAACTGACTTACAAAGAATCTATGATAAGCTTTTCATTGAACATGAGAAAGTGACTCCCCTAATGATTAAAAGGGTTTATCAAGGAATTCCGGCAATTGAACCACCAAAGAAGGAACTAGAAAAGGAAAAACTAACCTTAATGCAGGCTTTTGATCAATTTATCAAAAAATTTGCTAACCTAGTAAAAGAGAAGAAAAGATCAGATGGTACATTACGTCAATGGAAATCAAGCAAGAAAAAAGTAATTGAATTTCTGCTTTTCACTAAAAACAAGGAAAAAGAACGAAATACCAAACAGGAAGTTGAAACAGAAGAAAACAAAATTGATATTTTATTTCCTGAGATTTCGCACGATTTTGGCGACGAAATGTATGACTACCTTACCTTAGAAGCAAAATCAAAGCTCGCTGACGCAACTGCAAAAAAGCATATAAAAAAGCTGAAACAGATTATAAAAATTGCAGTTAAAAAGAAAATTATCATGGAAAACCCTATTGCGGACTTTGTCTGTGGCGGAGACACCAATGAAGTAATTCCTCTAGAATGGGAAGAGGTAGACACAATATTTAAAAAAGATTATGGAATACAAAGGTTACAGGAAGTGGCCGATTCGTATGTATTACAATGCTTGACAGGTTTTGCCTATCAGGATCTATTCGCACTTTCTCCTGAAAATATAATTCTTGTAGGTCCACAAAAAGAAAGATGGCTATGTAAGCATAGGGGCAAGACTGGTGTTATGGAGATAGTTCCATTGCTTCCAGTAGTTGAGCAGCTTATAGATAAATATAAAGATCACCCTGTTTGTAAAAAGAGGAACTCTCTCTTACCTATTCTTTCAAATACTAATTACAACGGATATTTAAAGGAAATAGCTGCTATTTGTGGCATTCCACGTGAACTACACACGCACCTCGCCCGTCACACTTTCGCGGATATAATGTTAAACCTGGGCATGCCACTTGAAGACGTAAGCAAAATGTTAGGACACAAAAGCATCAGAACTACTCAGCGTTATGCTAAAGTTAGAAAAAACAGGATAATGAAGAACTTCAACAATTATGTTCGTCCTCAGATAGGTTTAAGTATTTCACTGAATAAAAGACCAATTGAAACGGAAAGATGTGTTCCAATGATTTTTAACAATAAAATGTTCAAATTAGCAAATTAAACAATGGGCTTTATTCGACGCTAAGAATTGGAGAAAAATATAATGCCTACCAAAATTTATTTTTACAATCTAATTTTATTACATAAATTTAATCATATTTTATAACCTTTTATTAATCACTGTTAACCTATGCGAATTTTAATTCTTATTATTTGTTATTACCTAATTCCATTTCAATTAACTGCGCAATCTGACAGTCAGAATATTTTACCATCATTAAAGTTGGAATTCGGTGAAACTCGCATCATTAATTCACAGAGATGGGAATTTGCTTCTGTAATTATTCCAACTGGAGCATCCCTCATTGTGAATGGAGGTAGTTCAATATTTCATTTAATTGTTAGAGATTCATTAGTTATTAATGGTAGAATTGAAGCAAGACAATTCAGTTCGGACGAAAGACAAGAAGTAATAAGTATCCCAGGACAATCACCTCTAATATTAAAATATTCAAATTCAAACTTGGGTGGAACTGGCGGTTATGGAGGAGCCGGAGGATCTATTAGTGGTGGTATGGGGGCAAAAGGAACTAAAGATTATAGTGGTGGTGGCGGTGGCGGTGGTGGAAGATCAAGTTATAGGTCAGGAGTAAATAATTACCCAGGCAAAAATGCGATCGATGAGAGAGGAGCTACCTGGGGAGGTGGAAATAGATGCGGAGGTGCCGGGGGGGATGGAGTTTTACGTAATCCTAACGGCAATGGTGGGATTGTCTTTTTAGAAGTTATAGGCTATTTTGATGGAACAAATGGTTTAGTAGATGTGTCAGGTAGTGATGGTCAAAATGGCCTTGCAGGAGATCAGCCTTCCTCTCCAAATTCTCCATATGGATGTTCAAGTGGCGGTGGTGGTGGCGGCGGAGGTGCTCCTGGAGGACAAGGTGGCTACCTAGTTGGCTATTTTAAAGGCACAATTAAAAATTATCCAGGTGTTTATACAAATGGTGGAAAAGGCGGGAAAGGTGGGATTGGTCCGCAATATAGTAATATGGGAGGGACAAATGGCTCTAATGGTCAACCTGGAAATCATGGAAATGTATTTTTTTTTACAAATAAATAAGGATATATTTTTAAACTAATCCAGTATTATTCCCACCTATAGAGTCAAAGTGATTTCATATATGATAGAAATACAAATGGCAGTTTAAATTTTCAAACGGCCATTTTTTTCTCTAAATACATAATCTTAAATATTTGATATTATTGCCAGCAAACCAATTTTTGTATAAATTGGTTCGAATTTATATTAATCCTCTTCAGTTATGTAATAATGGGTAAATTTTTGGAACAATTTAAAGGAATGGTATATTCAAATGAAGCTGAGGTAAGTCAAAATTTCATAATACCATTACTTACTCAATATCTTGGTTATTCAATTACCGAAATTATTCCAGAAAAAAATTTCCCAGCGCAGGATATCTTTTCTGGCGTAAGATTTTCAGAACGTGGCTCAAAAGGATTGATTCATAGACCAGATTTTATAATATGCATTGATGGTGATTTATCAAAATCAAGGTTCATAATTGACAGCAAAGGACCAGGACAATCTTTAGAAGATCATATTGGTCAACTAAAGTCCTACGCTACTAGCGTTGGTAAAAACTTTTTAATGATAACTAATGGTAAAGTTCTTTTGGTCTATGATGTCAATACTTTAATTTTTCGTGCTGAGGGAATAGAAGAATTGCAATTAAAACTCGATGTACTTAATGATCTCCTTGGACGTAAAAACCAATTATTTAAATCTCAAATAGAGATATTGAGGGAATTTAATTTTAACGAGGCAGTATCACAAAACTTGGTCGAGAAATTTGGTAATGAAAAGCTACGGAAAGAATTGCAAATTTCTGATTTTAAAAACTATCTAAAGGTTGTAAAAGAGAAATTTGAAAACTGGCATCTTCCAAATGATAGGTTTAAAGCAATTAATAATATTGAGCTTAAAAAGATAGACCCGAACTATCTCTTACTGTTTAAATTACATTCAATAAATGAACCAATCAAGAACGAAGAGAATAAGTTAAAATTTGTGCAGATAGAAACAACATATAATATTAACAAAAAAGTATTTGTTGGCGAAACCGGAGCTGGAAAGACATCATTCTTAAAATTTTTGCATCACAGAACTGCTGAGAATGCTTTGGAAGGAATTGATGTAAAGATTCCAATTTTCATTGCATTAAAAGAAATTGGAAATGGATATACATTAGAAAATCTAATTTCTTCTGCTCTTATTCGTTATGGATATAAAGGAAAAGATTTTGAAGAACGAAATAGTATTACCCAATTTGTTTTTTTCTTAGATGCTTTTGATGAAATTGAAGAATCATTTAAGCAAGAAGTGTGTAATGCTATAGAAAACCTGTCTTCTCAATATGAATGTTTTATAACGACAAGACCTAATAACTTGCCAATGCTTAATAGTGCAGTAATATTTGATATCTGTCCTTTAAACGATACACAAGTTGAAAAGGTTGCCAGACACTATTTAGGATCTGGCTATTATCGATTTCAAAATCAAATAGAAAAAAATGACCTAACTCAAGAATCACGAAATACGCTCTTATTACTTTTTATGATATCTCTTTATAAAGAGAAAAATTATCTTCCAGATTCGGTCGCAAAGATTGTAAATGAATTAGTTGAGCGTGTAAAATTATGGCAAGACAGCCGCAACATGAGACCTAGTAGATTAAAATGGGAACAAGTATCAAGGATTCTTGCTGAACTTGGATATTGGATTATGAAGCATAATGCGGTATCAATAAAATTATTTGATGCAGAACCTATTATTATAGAAATGCTTAATGAGTTTGAGCAAACACGTAAGATCAAACCAGGTGTCACCGTTAACGAGGTAGTTGATGAACTTACCACAACAGGACTAATAATTGTGGGTGAGGATCATCTATTTTTCTGGCATAGACTGTTTCTAAATCATTTTTCTGCTTTGTCTTTACAAAACAACCTTAATCAAATTGAGGAGTTATCTTCTGATGAGAAATGGGACATTGCGATTATAACTTTAGCAACACGGGTTAATGATGTTACTATTATTATAAAGTCATTAAAAAATAGGCTTTGGCTTTCTGCGTATTGCCTAACAGAAAATTCAAATTGTAATAAGGAAATTAAGGATATAGTTGTTTCTAGATTGATCGAACAGGTAGGCTCTCCAGTACCCAATAACAGGTCTAATGCTATTTCATTTCTTGAAAAAATAAATGATGAACGCGTTCAAAACTTCTTTATGGATTGCTTTGAGAGTACTCAGCACAAAGATGTAAAGATGATGTGTCTTTCAGCTATGGCCCTCAATACTTCAATGAGAGCTAAGGATATAATATTTAGTCAGGTTGATTGGGATGAATCATCTTTTTTTCATGGGAGATCATCACAAGCTTATATTGTTCAAGCACTGTCACATTTTGGGGATCAAGGTTATATTCAAATAATATCAAACTGGGAAAAATACTCAAATTACCCTTTGGAAGAAACCTGCAAAAGGATTTTTCAAAGGCTTCAACGTAATAATAATTTAAATCAAGGTCTTGTAGACAGATTGCAAAATCTATTTTTTAAAGAACTCAGAAAGAACAGCGCTTATGGTGCCAAACTCGAAGCAATTGCAGATATACTTTCTAAAGTTCCAAACTTAAAGTTTGCAGAAGAGGTGCTTGATAAATTCTTGAATCAAGAAGACTCGGTTTCTAGTTATCGAAGTGTTTTTAAAATACTGAAAAATTCACCTAATATTCAATTGGTAGAAAAGATTAAAGATGCCCTTTTTAATGAAAATTTGGATAGTTATAAGTGTGAACTTTTGTCAAAAATACTGAAACATAGTAATGCAGTCATTCCGAAAGAGATATTCCATGAACTCATAAACCATAAGAACACCAACGTAGCTTCCTATTGTCTTCATGCGCTTAATCGATTTCCTTATCAGGATGTCGAAAAAGAAGTTGAAAGGCACCTATATGGTGAACAGGCTCAACTACAAAGTTGGGCATTAAAGATCCTAGTCGATAATGGAAAGATTATAAATCTAATCAGGGAAAATAGATTCCCAAATCATTTTTACACTCCCACTGCTCATATACTATTGGAAGCTGTTAGAAGATTTCACTTAATAGAAGCAATACCAATCCTACAAACTATTCAAGATGAATTAAGCTACGGCAAAATGTATTTAGGTGAGTATATTCTAGCATATGAATTAGCAGGGACATTCAATTACATTGGCGAAAAGGAAAGGCAACGTCAAATAATCGCAAAGTATTTTGATGGTTCAATGTTCCTTTACAAAAAGGATAAATATTTACAGACTAATCTAATGAAAAAGCTAAAGTATTTTGATAAGGAATTGGCGGTTTTAATTGCTAAAGCTTTTTATAACGAGTATCTTCCACCATCTAAAAACTTCAGTTACGAAACTGAAGTTTTTATTGAAACTGCTGAAGATATAGGTGGTGAATGGATGCGCGAAAAGATTAAAACCATAACCGAACACTATCTAAATCAGATAAAAGTTGACAATAAATATGCCTCACATTTAATTGAAAGACCCCTTCGTGCTTTGACTAAGATAGGAAGAGCTGATGATGAAGATTGGCTTTTAGAAAAGCTACCATATTTTGAATTTGATGCAGGAGCTGAATATAATCAATTACGTAGAGCTATAGAATGCTTTGCATCTATAGGTAGTAAAAAAACACTACCTGTTTTGATTAAAATGAGTGAGAAATATCAAATGGTAGATTCTGTAATGAACATTCTGCAGTTTTCGTATAATAATATTTGCAGTAGAGAAAAAATTCCTATGGAAGACATTCAGCAATTCTCCCCTTCAAAAAATTAGAAAATCGAATACGTAGAAGTTACTTGCCACGATTCTTCAATAAGGTAATGGATTATAACACCCAAGTTGTCATTGGATTAAAATCTATTATTAGAGCGTATGTCTAAATTCAATATGTAGTTAGGTGGGTTAATCCAAAGTCAATAGAAATAAGAAAGGAGCCTACTTAAAGGCTCCTTAATTCTTCAGATCAAATATTATTTACGTTTCTTTTTATATTTATCAAATTGAGAAAGGTCAATTTTGCCTAAAACTTTTGGTTGTTTAATTGAGACTTTTTCAACTTCAAAATTCTTTTCAATTTTGGTAGGCTCAATTATTTTTTCAATAGCAAGCGGTTCTTCAATTAATTCGTCTATAAGATCATAACCTTCAATATCAACGGAATCTGAATTTACTGCTATATTATCAATTCCTATTTTTTTCACTTCCCAAGCCATAAGTTGATCCTGTCTAAATCCAATATAGAAATTAACATTTGTCAATTCATCCCGATCTTTTTCAAAACCTCCATTTGATGGTACAAAAAATGCATCCAAGCCACATCTTAATTTAATTCTTCCTTTTTGTCTATCATCTATTAAAGCGATAGTACCCTCAACCCTTCCTAAAAATTCGGTTTTGTCAAAAAATCTAGTATTGGGATTCATTTTGCCGACTTTTGTATGACTAGTCAATATTTTAATACCCTCTCCTTTTCCGTACCATTCAAAACTAAATTTATCATTTACTTTTCTTTCTTTACATTCTTTAATATAAGCCTTCGCCTCGTTCAAAGTAAAATCACTTACGCTGTCTCCTTCAGAAATTGCCTTACATGCATATAGAACATACAAATAATAAGTGGCTTCAAGGTGTGGAATTTCATATTTTCCGCTGTTGTTATACCATAATTTGATGATACTAATAGCATCATCCAAACTCGTGTATCCTTTTGAATGCCTCACTGCTTGCAGCCACATCTTAGCATGAACAGTGTTATCAGGTTCATCCTCGATATTCTGCAAAATAACCTTAATTATACTTTCAAACTCAAAAGGACTTAATTTATTCCACGCTTCTGGAAATTTTTTAAAATTATTGTCTACTTTACTTGCCAAGGTAGAATAGATAAACATTCTTCTGTAATAGGGACGAAGATCCCTGTCGGAAGAATTGGCAAGCTGTTTAAATTTATCAACAGAGCTAGAATATTCGCCTTGTAGTCGAAATAACTTTCCTTCGCAATCTTGGATCATTCTTTTTGATTTTTCAATGATCAATGACTGATCTAAATCGGTAGAAAGCTCAATTATATATTTAGCTTCATCTATCAAATTCATAATTTCAGACAGCTGATTGTCATACCATTTATATTCTTTATTAGTCAAAAAATCAAATTGATTGTTTGACTTGCTTAATCTACGTCCATTATTTATTACCTGAATTAGCATTTGGACTTGTGCTGTGTGACTATGTAAATTGTGAGGGTTTATCGCTCTACTTTTCTCAAAATCTTCATTTGCAGTCTCTGTCAGCTCTTTAATAAACTCTTCTAACTCAGATATTTCATCTTCATTTAATTTTGAAATATCTGACCGAATAAGAAATTCTATTCTCCTTCTACTACTCATTCCTTTAAGGTGCCATAAATTATAATCATTTTCACCTAATTCAATCGCTTGCGTGATTTCATCGTACGCTTTTTCAAAATCAAGTTGTTCTGTTGCCTTCTCATATAAAAATCTTCCAAGATGACCTCTTAAATGGGACTCATTTGGATAGCTATCAACTAATGCCTTTAAAACATTGTATTGTTCTTCTTTTTTACCGATATGCCTTATTAAAGTTGAGAACTTTCTATCTGCTCCTGATGAATATTCATAATTATCATCCTGACCTAATACATCTTCATTATCTCTATTGAGAAACAAACTTTTAAACATGTCTCTAAGATCATCCGTTAATGTTGCGTGATTTGCCTTGCATGTTTTAATTAGGTCTATTGACCAACGTGCTAAGAAATCTTTCCAATTACCTTTTTTGGCTTTATTTAAACCTACAAAAGTTAAAGCCATTTGCTCCTCTGCAAATAGATTAAATCTTGGTCTCCAATAATTCGTTTCTTCATATTCTTCATCAAGTTCATGAATAAACAATTTTAGAATGTATTTTTCGTCCTCTTTTTTGTTTAGGTAATCAGAACTTAGACTACCATTTTCAAATAAATTTGAGAACCACAAATCCATAGTACTTATTTGCGCATAATAATAAATCATTGAAGCAAATCCAATAAATTTCAAATGATTTTGTGGCAATTTATTAAGATGATATAATATATAATCTTCTAACTTAGAAGATGAGTATTCTTCTTGATATGCAGTAATTGCGAAATCAATAACTTCACATGCACCAGGATTTTTTAATTTTAATTTCTTTAATTCTTCTTTTGCAATAGAAGATGCTGATTGAAAATATTTTGAGTAAAATTTATCCCTCTCAATCAAATCAATAGTTTTGTCACTAAGAATTAATGTTTTGCTTTTATCGCTACCCCTATAATCTCCATTAAAAGAACGAATTACATAAAGAACAACAACATGTTTTTTGTCCTCATTTATCTTCCTAATGAGTGCGTTTAATTCGTTTTGTGTAACGAGAAAAGCTTCCACAACTGCCAGAATTGGTTTTTGAGTTAATTCAGATAATTCAAAAAGAACTTGGTTTGTTTTGTCCCGATAATACTTATCTATTATTACTGTTGGATATTTCCTCATAAAAGTATAAGCCATCCTCCGGGATAATGTGGTTCCCCCCGCACCTGGCTTGTGCCTTAATTCAACAACAAATCCACCTTTATTATGATCTAACCATTTTTGTAACATTGCTGTTAAATCTGTTGAAATATGTCTGGTAGCATCAAGATCAGCTACCAAATCATTCCAACTAATGGTTTCGCCTTTGTAAAAGTTATTATCTTCATTGTCTATTTCAACGTTTATTATGGATTGATGTAAGATTTCAACCCCTTTCGACTGCATGGAGTAGAAACTACTTGAAATATCAACGAAGCTATCGCTGTCGTTCTGTCCACGACAAGGAATCTGCTTCAAATTACTTTCGTACGTATCAACAGTTGGTATTAGAGATCTCTCAATACCTGCAATAATAAGTTCCAAGGGTATATTGTGGAGCAAAACATCATAAAACCGGAACTCATCTTCCAGTCGATTTAATTTTTCGCTATCGTTGTAAGCTATTACATGTTTTGCAAAACCACGATTTGATATACTTTCGTCTACTGCCCTTATTATTTCCTGAATATAATCTCGTTCATCATATAAATAAACATATGTAGTATTTTGAACTTTTTCAATTAAATATTCTTCAATTAATCTCTTTAAAAAAGAGGCATATTTTAAATCGCTTCTCCAGTTCCTTGGATCTGTTGAGATAGTACCTGGAATTGAAGAAATTCCGTTTGCGAAAATATAGTTTAAGGTATAATGAGAAACATTAATTATTCTTTCCCTTTTATCTTTTTCTTCAATTGAAATCGGCCTGATTTGGTATTTCCCTGGATTTTTTGATAAGGCTTTGAATAGTCCATTTTCTTTAGTTTCAGGATTGAAATCAATAATCATACTCCAATTTATCCTAGAAAAAATTGAGAATTGATTTTCACTTAAATTGTCAAAATTCGGTGGAACAATTAAAACATAACTGCGGTCTTTATTGAATTGATTGCAATCCAAAAAGAAATCACTCCAAATTAAACTATCATTCGACTTAATGATAGTTTTCCCATTTTCAAAATCTAATAGAGAACTTGGGACCGAACTGTTCAAAAATGTTTTATAAAACCATTCTAATACATTCTTGTACTGTATGATACAGAGCTTTACATCATCATCACTTACTTCTTGATTTACAGAAATTGAATCATGAGAGCCTGAGTTTCCTCCCCAATGAATATCTTTTAACCTATGAAAAATAGTCTGATTGAGCCATCTTTTATCATTAACTATTTTAATCAAATCATTCAATAATAAAGTTTTAATATCTCGTTTGCTTTTTGGATTAAGATTAATATCTACCTCGCCTAAAATTATCTTCTCCCCATCGACTTCTCCCATTTTATTTAGGATTATTGCACGACATATAGCCTCAGCTGCCTTCCTTAAATTGTTTAAGGTATTTTCTTTGTTACCTCTGTTATAATCTTCAATTGCCGTTTCCGTATGAGAATTAATATTTTTGATTTTATAATTGAATTTTGGTGTCATATTAATAGATTAATAGTTTTAAAGATTAGGGCAAGTGCAATTTAATAATAAATTTCAGTAAAGTATAAAAAACATAATATTAATCATGTATCGAAAATATTGGGAATCTAGTCATATGATTTATTTTACCAATTAACCTTTATTGTGGTTAAATAATTTTAAAATAATTTTTACGAAATCTTAGATTTTACTATCTAAATTCTTAAAATTGATCCAAAAAAATTTCAGGAATTCCTCTATTTGTAATCGGTAAATCAGAATGGTTCTTCGCCAATTTTGATGCATCTAATACCCTTTCCTATAAAAGTCAATTAATTGTTTGATTATCAGCAACATAACGACTTAAAAACTTGTTTAAGTAATACTTTTTTCGTAGCTTAAAGTATTGATAATCAGATATTTTTCAGTGAATTCAAGCAATACTTTTAACTTAAAAACTACAGGTCTATTTTATGGTGACAGAGAAACTAAGATATACAGTTCAGATGTACATGGTACAACAATACGTCTATTTGCAAAAAGAACAGGAGCTCGTTCTAAGTGTCCAAGATGTATGAAATACAGCGCCATTGTGCGCTCTTCCTATGTAAGAAAACTCGTAGATCTACCCTTGGCGGCGAGTTCAGTTCTTATAATGCTTGAGGTACGCCGCTTTGCCTGCAAAAATATTGACTGTGAAAAGCAGATATTTTCAGAAAGGTGCAATAATTTAACTGAACCTTATTCTAGACGTACAAATAGAGCTTCCGAATATTTAAAGAAGTTTTTCATTGAGATTTCGGCTAATAAAGGCGCTTACTTTTCTAGAATATTGAATATCCCTGTCAGCAACAATACTTGTCTTAGGATGGTCAAATCCATGCCTATGACCACAAATAAACAATTGTATTGCATCGGTATTGATGATTGGGCAAAGAGAAAGGGAATGAACTATGGAACAATAATCGTTGACGCATATACGGGACGCCCCATAGATATTCTGGACAGTAGGGATTCCAGTGATGTTGTCAAATGGCTATCCCGTCATAAAGAAATAGAGTATGTAACTCGGGATCGAGCCACAGCCTATGCCAGTGCCATCGCCAAAGCTATTCCGGACGCAAAGCAGATTGCCGACAGGTTCCATTTAGTAAAAAATTTAAGTGATGCTATTCAAGACGAAATTCGGCAAGAATACAGCTATTTAAAGACGGTTTCTAAAGCTATTCATGCCAAGACAGAATCAAAAAAACCTCCTGATATTGAAACGAATTTGGATTCCGAGAACTATACTAAAGAAAATATTAAGCAGAATATCTCGTCTGGTATGTTGGAGAAAGAAGAAAAACTTGTTCAGATGATTAAAATGAAGGAAAATGGATGCAGCATTTCTGAAATAGCTCGAAAAACACAAACTAACTGGCGCACCGTTGAAAAATATTTAGAACACGGAATACCTTCAACGGAGAGGAGTACATCTGTAAATTATAATAGATATATAAACGAAATCAAACACATGTGCAGTTTGAAAATCAATCCTACTGCCATGTTTAGATCCTTAAATGATATAGGGCTAAAATGTTGTGAACGATCGTTCACTAGATGGTTTAGCTTAAATTTTCCAGATTATAAACATAAAGGGAATCGAACATATGCTAAACCCTTAAAAATCAATAATCCTGATATCGTGACTAATTTCATTCCTTTACCTTTACCCAAAATGCTATCAATTTATGTGACAAATTCAGAATTTGGAGTTGCGAAAGATACGGGAGAATGCTCACAGGAAAGGCAAACCGTTGATAAACGTATCCGTCCTATGAAGTACATATTGACTTAGATCCCATTAGGCTTTAGCTTTGTTGTATGAACAACTTAGAAGAAAAACGTGTGCGTATGCTGTCTATGATAGCAGACTGGCAGCAGAGTGGAAAAAGCAAGAAAGCTTATTGCGCGGAAAATGGGATCAACGAAGCGACCTTTTATTATTGGTTTTCGCGCAGTAAAGAAAATGACACTTCCAGGGGTAGCTTCATAACAATCGATAAGGCGGCCAGAAGGAACGATATTGAGGTTATTTATCCCAACGGTGTACGTATAAAGATCGAAAATGATCTTGCTCTTCTATCCCAACTGATCCGTCTGTACTGATGTTTGCGTTGGGTTCATCGCATCGCTTTTATCTTTACGATAGCCACTGTGATATGCGAAAATCTTTTGATGGGCTCTGCGGACTGATCAGTTCAGGGATGCAACGCCAGGCTACCAGTGGTGAGGTTTTCGTATTTCTGAACCGTAGCCGTACGCATATGAAGCTGTTGCATTGGGAAAAAGGAGGCTTTGTCCTTTATTATAAGCGTCTGGAGAGCGGTACTTTTTTGCCGCCGGGCATAAAAGACGGTGAACTGTCCTGGAGTGACCTGGTATTGATGGTCGAAGGTATACAGGTGGTAAAAAGTATTCAAAAAAGACGTTTTTCTTTTCCTTAAAAATGCTTTTAAATATGTATAAAGCAACTTTTTGCGTATCTTTATGCTATGGAAACAGCACTGGAAAACCTCTCGAAAGAAGACCTTCTCAAGGTCATTTCCAGTCGTGACCAAACTCTTTCTGAGCGAGATGAAAAGATAGTTTATCTGGAAGCTCAGCTTTCCATGTACAAGCGGATGCAGTTCGGGCAGAAGCGCGAACGCTTTGAGGGTGATCCCAACCAGACCATGCTTCCCTTTCAAACGGAGCCCGAAAAAGTAGAAGAGCAACAGCAGGAAATCAAAAAAAAGATCGAGTATGTACGTAAACGACCCAATCATAAGGGACGTGCCAAATTGCCTTCACACCTTCCTATAGAAGAGGTTGAGATCCACCCAGAGGGAGATCTGTCGGAAATGGTGTGTATAGGCAAAGAGATCACCGAAGAACTGGAATGCGAACCTGCAAAGTTCTATATCAAACGCTATATCCGCTATAAATATGCGCCCAAAGACGGATCAGGCGTCTCCATTGCCGAACTTCCCGAACGGGTGATCGACAAAGGTATAGCAGGGCCGGGCTTACTGGCAATGATATTGGTCGGGAAATATATGGACCATATGCCGCTATACCGACAGAAGCAGGTCTTCGCAAGGGAAAACATACAGATCCCCTCATCAACGATCGAAGGATGGACCAGACAGGCACTGGAAAAACTGGAACCGTTATATGAAAATCTTGTCTTCGATACCAAGGCAATGGGTTATTTGCAAGTCGATGAAACGCCAATAAAAGTACTGGACAGCGATAAAAAAGGTGCTGCCCATCAAGGTTATTATTGGGTATATCATGCTCCACTGGAGGGAACAGTGCTATTTGATTATAGTCCCACCCGTGGTGGTATTGCCGCTGTGCCCATGCTTGGAAACTTTAAAGGGTATCTCCAGACGGATGGCTATGCCGTAGTGCGACCTGCAAAGGTCATTGTCCAATTGTTCAACCAGGAAACTGGACACAGAACCTACCATGCTGTTGGTAGTAGCCTACTTCGACATGCGGGA
>NZ_RBWS01000018.1 GCF_003627955.1 Sphingobacterium puteale
GTGACTGCTGTAGGTCTATACATTGTGGAAGCCGGTTCCCTTCATGGAAAGCATCAAAGCTCAGGTGCTCGATAAAGTTGATGCCGTCAATCTGGATACTGTTCACTTTGGCGCCGAACTCAACCCCTTTACTTTCTTTGCCACGGACGATCGGGCGGATATAATCTTTGTCGACACTAACGATCAGCCCCTTCACTTCCCGCCCGGCAAAACGTTCCCGTTGCTGATGGAGTACTTTTTTGATGATGGACAGCCGTCTGTGAAAGCGGGCAGGAAGATTGGCTGTACCAAGGGACATGATATCCCCGCACTGACCGATGAGCTTGCCAACCAGGTGGAGCAGGCTGCGTTTCAGCACGCGCGTCTCCGATTTCCCACGCTTGCGCTTTTTACTATAGATACGGTAACGCAGGCGCTGCTTGTCAAATTTGTTGCGCGGCATCCGCAGACCCGACAGCTTTGCCATGCTCCGCAATTGCCCCTGCAGCCATTCCGCGCATTCCCATAACAGTTTGATATCCGTGGGAAAGCGAACATCACTCTCATAACAGGTCGCATCGCTCATCAGTACATGGCTGTCCTTAAACCAGGCCTTCCAGTAACCGGCAAGCACCCGCTGAAGGGTGCCGATATCAAGTTTTCTGGCAAGTTCGCAGCGGATCTCGCTGACGATCTTAAAATTATCGAGCGGCTTTAACGGATTGATCCGAACACCGCAGAAAAGCTGATAATGGAGGTTGGAATTAAGCTGGGCGACCAGGTCACGGTCGGAAAGCCCCGTATAGGATTTCAGCACCATCAGCGCCACTTTACCCGCCCCGCTAAAATAGGACCGGCGGCCAACTCGGTTTTCCCGTTGCCCCAGGCTCGCTGCCAGCTCGGAAAATGGAATACTCCGATAAAGCCGCCCTAGTTCACTCAGGTGAAAACTTGATTCGTACTGTTTGAAAATATCGTATTCGCTGAAGGCTAAAGTTGGCTGAAGTTCGCTAAGTTTTTGTATCTTTCGCATATCTTTTTGATGACCGTTACCCCGATTTTGGCCGCTAACCTTATTATTCGGGGGAATACACGAAGATAATAAAACCCCAACTATTTATTTATCAAATAGTTGGGGTTTTTCTGAATATCCCTAAGTTAAGCATACGGCAATGGTGCCCGATAATTTGTGCGCGTAAATTTGCGGGTAGCGATTTATAAAAAATATGCTTCAATACAATAGGAACAGGCGAGATGGTTAATCATCTCTTCCTGTTTTCTCGATTCCCATGTAAGCATAGGTAATGCTATCTTTTCCATGTGGGACGGGGGTTCCATCCTCATCTAAATTGACAAATACCAGTTTGTCGATAGATAGGATTGTTTTCTTCGAGATTTTATTTCGGACTTCACAACGCATTGTCAATGATGTTCTTCCAAAATTAGTTGCCTCTATGCCTAACTCTAAAATATCTCCCTGTTTGGCAGAATTTACAAAATTGATTTCAGATATAAATTTGGTAACGACCTTTGGATTGCCCAATTGTACAATCGCATAAATGACAGCTTCTTCATCTATCCAACGCAAAAGTGTTCCGCCGAATAATGTACCGTTCGGATTAAGATCTTCGGGTTTGACCCATTTTCTTGTGTAAAAATTCATTTTATATAGGTAGTTATGACAAAGGGGAAAAGTTTCCTTTTCCCCTTTGGTTTATACTATTAACGCTTATGCGTGTATTGCTCTATTGGCTGTTGCGGCTAATGCGGCTTCTTTAAGAGCTTCGGTATAGGTTGGGTGAGCATGACAGATACGTGCGATATCTTCCGCAGAAGCGCGGTATTCCATGGCTACTGTAGCTTCACCGATCATGTCTGCTGCACGTGGACCGATCATATGTACGCCTAATACTTCGTCTGTTGTTGCATCAGCCAATACTTTTACAAAACCATCTGTATCACCTGAGGCTTTTGCACGGCCAGAAGCTTTGAAGGAGAAAGATCCAGCTTTATATTTCACGCCGGCTTCTTTCAATTGTTCTTCCGTTTTTCCAACTGAAGCCACTTCAGGCCAGGTGTAAACAACTCCGGGAATTAAATTGTAATCGATGTGTGGTTTTTGTCCCGCAATATATTCCGCAACATATACACCCTCATCTTCGGCTTTGTGTGCCAACATCGCTCCAGTGATCACATCACCAATAGCAAATACGCCTTGTACAGCGGTCTCCAAGTGAGCATTTACCGGGATTTTCTTTCCTCTTTCTTCGACAGTGATGCCAATATTTTCTAAGCCTAAACCTTCAGAGTATGCCGTACGGCCAACAGCTACGATACAATAATCACCTTCTAGGGTTACTTCTTGTCCTTTTGGATCTTCAGCTGTTACTTTTACGGTTTTTCCTTTTGCTGTTGCACCTGTGACTTTGTGACCCAAGTAGAATTCCATGCCCAATGATTTTTTCAAAACACGTTGCAATTCTTTACCTAAGCCACCATCCATTGTACCAATGATGGATTTCGCAAATTCAACGACAGAAACTTTTGAACCTAAACGGGCATAAACTGAACCTAATTCTAAACCAATGACACCACCACCGATGACGATAAGATGTTTAGGGACCTCTTTTAGGTTAAGCGCTTCCGTAGAAGTAATAATTCTTTTTTTGTCAACCGGCAAAAAGGGTAGAGAAGTGGGTTTTGAGCCTGTGGCAATAATTACATTTTTTGCTGTAACTTGTTCCGTAGAACCATCTGCTTTTGTTATTTTAATGGTGTTTTTGTCGACAAATGAACCCACACCTTGGAAACTGTCAATTTTATTTTTCTTGAATAAGAAAGTGATACCGGCGGTATTTTGAGCAATGACATCGTCTTTACGAGCAATCATCTTTGCCATATCCACCTTTAGGTCTTTTAAACTGATGCCAAATGCGTCAAAATTATGGGCAGCATTGTGGTAATGCTCCGATGAATCTAAAAGCGCTTTTGAAGGAATACATCCAACGTTAAGACAAGTACCACCAAATGTGCTATATTTTTCAATAACAGCTGTTTTTAATCCTAATTGGGCACAACGGATAGCTCCTACATATCCGCCCGGACCACTTCCGATTACAATTACGTCGTATTGCATTGATTACGTTTTAATTTTTAGTAGTACAAATTTAATGATTATTAATGGGATAGGAAATCAAAACTTACGATTTGTAGGCGAATAGACTTACTTTACATTTTTTTGATAAATGGATAGGCATGTACAACCCAAAAAAATAATCTTATTTTCGATAAATCTTTATGTGATAAAGTTATTTTGGAAATAAGTTGCTAATTAACAGGAGCAGGCATCGGCATGATGCGGGGTTGTAGATGATGGGCAACTGAGTCAGCGAAAGGGATCAAGGGGCAGCAACTTGTGATCATTTTAACGAAAAGTAACACCTCAACAAAAAAAGGATACCTATATCTAGATACCCTTTTTTGTTTGTATATTATTCTGCAACGATTTTTCCTTGCATTACTCCGTAGTGACCGGGGAAACTACAGATGAAAGGATAGACTCCTTTTTCAAGTGTAAATGTAATTTTATCTGTTTCACCCGGACCTAATAATTTCGTGTGGGAAACGATGGAAGATAATGCTGATTTTGGAATATACTCATCAGCTGCGGCTGCTGCCGCCTCAGCTCCGAAAGTCGGAAGATCTACACCCGGTTTAAGGATGACAACATTATGTCCCATAGATTCTTTTGGCATGGTACCTGCATTTTTGAAAGATAATTCTACGGGTTCGCCAGCTTTCACACGGAATAAATCCTTGTCAAATTTCATCTGATCATTACCTTCTAAAGATAAGCTGTTGGAAATAGCTACGTTTTCAATTCCAGGTACTGTTTCTGTTGCTTGGTTTTCTGTTGAAGTTGTCGATTCTGTACTAGCTGATTTGCCAGACTTCTCACTGTTTCCGCCACAAGATGCAATTGACAAGGCAACTGCAACTGCTGGTATCATAAAAAGTTTTTTCATTATTATGTTTTGTTAATTCTTTAAAATTAATGATTTCATCGGTAAATCGAAACAATCATTTCAATTTTGACAATAAAGCTTCAATTGTTTTGTATAATTTGATGGGATCAAATGGTTTTCCAACCACTTCATTGGCTCCTGCATCCAAGGCTTCTTGCTGTTCTGCTTTTAAAACTGAAGCAGAAATGGAGATAATGGGCATATTCGCTATAGCTGGATTCATATGGCGACGTATTTCTTTGATCGCTTCAAAACCACTCATCAGTGGCATATGTGCGTCCATAAATACCAGGTCTATTTTTTTTCTGTTTATTTCCTCAAGGGCAAGCTGTCCATTTGTCGCCAAGGTGATCTCGCAATCCCAGCTTTTGAGGATATTTGCTAACATAAAGCTATTTAATTCATTGTCTTCGGCAATCAGGATCATCGGAGAGTTAAATTTTGGTAACTCGGTATAAAGCACTTGTGTTTCTTTTTCTTTAGGTTTATCTTCTATTTTATCAAAGGTGCATTCAAAAGAAAATGTGCTTCCTTTGCCATATTCACTTGATGCGAAAACCTTTCCGTTGAGAAGGGCGGCAATACGTTTTACAATTGCTAAGCCCAAGCCCGTTCCACCAAATTTTTTTGTGATGCTGTCTTCTCCTTGTTCAAATGCGATGAATATTTTTTCCAATGCATCTTCTGCGATGCCGATCCCCGTGTCGATGACCTGAAACTGTAAACCAATTTGCTGATTACTCTCCGTTAGAAGCTGGATTTTTAAAATGACCGAGCCTGCGGAGGTAAATTTGAAGCTATTTGAGATGAAGTTCGTTAGAATCTGTTTTAAGCGAAGCGGATCCGTTAAAAAATAACTGTTTATCCGGTCGTCCACCTCGATATTAAAATTCAAACCTTTATAGTTTGCCTTATCGATAAACAGATTATTCAAATCATCGGTAATATCATGCACCGAGGTGGATTCCATATTCAGCTTCATCATGCCCGAATCGACTTTGGAGAGGTCCAAAATGTCATTGATGATCGTAAGTAAGTTTTGAGAGGCCGAATCGAGTTTATAGATCCAGTTTTCCTGTTCAACGGTAAGCTGTGAATTTTTTAGCATTTGGGTGATTCCCATAATGCCGTTGATAGGTGTCCGAATCTCGTGACTCATATTGGCTAAGAACGTTTCTTTTGACTTTCTGGCGAGTTCAGCTTCTTCTTTTGCTTTAAGAATAGCTTGTTTAGACTCCTCCAATGCAATGTTTTTTTCTTTAATTTCCTGTTGTATCAACAGCTGCTGAACAAAAGATTTGACTTTTGCAATGGTAGCTTCTGGATTGAGAGGTTTATATAGATAGTCTACAGCGCCACTGTTAAGTCCTTGAATAAGATACTTGTCCTCCTTGGAAATCGCAGTTACCATGATCGGGATGATGTGATTCGTCTTTGGGTTTTTCTTCAGGAAGGTGACGAATTCAAATCCATTGATTTCGGGCATCTGTACATCAACCAGAGCGAGATCAATTTCTTCTTTCCAACAGATTTTTAACGCTTCATTGGGATCTGTACTACTAATTATATTTACATATTCGATATCCTCCAACAATGCTGTGAGACTGATAATATTCTCAATTTTATCATCGACGATCAATATATTAATCTTCTTCATTATATCAAATCTAAAATACAACTTTAGGTTAATTGCATTATGTAATCTTTTATTTCGGCTATACTCAAAATCTGATCTTGCGCATTAAGGTCTATTGCAGCCTGAGGCATTATCGGAACTTCTGCCTCAAGTGGGTTCTGTACATAGGTTTTTCCGCCGTACTTTTTTATCATTAACAATCCTTGTGCGCCATCGTGGTTGGCCCCGGAAAACAAAATTGCAATACAATTTTGTTTATAGATTTCGGCAGCCGACTCAAAGGTCACATCGATAGATGGTCTTGAATATTGAACCGGTTCTGAGATATCCAACGAAAAGCTATAATCTGGCTCAATAAGTAAATGATAGCCTGCGGGAGCAAAATAGATTGTTCCGTCCGCGATACTCTCTTTATCGTCAGCCGTTTTTACTTTTTGTAATAGGGCTTTCGAAAGGGTATCTTCTATACTTGATGCGTATTTGGGATTGCGGTGAACAACGACGATGATCGGTATCTGAACCGGACGTTCCAATGCCTTTAGGATGTTTAAAATAACACTGAACCCGCCAGCGGAACCCGCTAATAAAAGAATTTTACGTTCCATCTTGACCTAACCGATTTTTTGATAAATGTTGTGTTTGTTATTTACAACCTTGAATTTTGCTGCATTTTTATAGTTAATTAATGATTCTTTTGAACCTAGACATAAGAAACCAAGGTGACAAAGTGAATTATAAAATAAATCCAATACCATTTCCTGGAGGTTTGTGTCAAAATAAATCAATACATTACGGCATGTGATCAATTGAAATTCATTAAATTCCCGATCGGAAACCAAGCTATGCTGTGAAAAAAGCACATTTTTTTTTAGACTATTATTTATCGTGGCCGCATTATACATTGCTGTATAATATTCGGATAAAGAGCTTTTGGGATCAGTTTTAATAAAGTTTTCAGAATATTCCTTCACTTTTGCCAATGAATAAATGCCTCGTTTGGCTTTCTCCAATACTTTGGTATTAATGTCAGTTCCATAGATAAAAGAACGTTGATAAAGCTCTGCTTCTTTTAGTAAAATGGCCAAAGAGTAAACTTCTTCACCCGTGGAACAACCGGCACTCCACAGCTTAATATGAGGGTAGGTGGCCAGATAGGGAAATACTTCGTTTTTTAATGCTTTGTAAAATTCCGGATCTCTGAACATTTCAGTCACATTGACTGTAATTTCCTGTAAAAAATGAGTGCTAAATCCTGGCTGGTTAATCAGTTTGGATTTTAATTCGACCAAGTCCAGTTTGTTTAGCTCCATAATTCTGGTGACACGCCGCTTGAGGGATGCTCTCGTATATCCGGACACGTCATAGCCGTGAAGATTTTTGACAACATCAATAATTTCCTCCAACTCTTCAAAAGTGATCATTACTGCTACTTTAGTAGTTAACTCAACCATACACGCATTAAGGATATCAATTTATCCACATCAACGGGTTTACTAATATAATCGTTTGCTCCTACAGCAATTGTCTTTTCCCGGTCACCTTTCATTGCCTTTGCTGTCACGGCGATAATAGGGAGATTTGAAAATTTCTTGTTTGACCTTATTTTTTCGATCGCTTCGTATCCGTCCATAACCGGCATCATTATGTCCATTAAAACAAGATCAATATGCTCGTTGCGTGCTAGAATATCCAATGCCTCCTGACCATTATTTGCAATCTCGATTTTCATGTCATAGCTTTCGAAAGCCGTACTTAGTGCAAAGATATTGCGCATATCATCGTCTGCCAGCAAGATGGTCTTAGCCGCCAGATTATTCTCCACGAGCACCGACGCGCTATTGTTAAATGTGAGGTATTCCGTTTTGCTGCTCCGGATTTTATTTAAGAATAAATTGACTTCATCGATCAGTCTATTATTGGATTTGGCTGATTTTAACACCATGGCCTGACTATGCTGCAAAATCTCGGAGGTTTGTTCAGGACTTAGCTCCATCGCTGTGTTGATAATAATCGGTAAATCTTTAAACTGGCTGTTTGATTTGATCTCATTGAGCAGTTCAATACCAGATTTATCCGGTAAATTTAGATCCATAATGATGCAGTCAAATACTTTTTCCTGGTCCAGCAGATCGAGCGCCTGTTGCGCATTGAAGGCCTGAAATATCTGAATATTTTGTTCTTCGAGCGATTGCTTGATAAAATCACTTTGAATTTCCTGATCTTCTACCAATAGAATTTTCTTAATAGGATGGCTTGTTGACGCTTTAATTTTTTGAAAAGTCTCCGCGAGTGAGTTTTCAGAAACCGGTTTGGACATAAATCCGATAGCGCCCGCAGATATCGGTTCATCATGCAGGAAAGTTCCCGCTGACATCATGTGTACGGGGATATTCTTCGTTGAATCTGTTTTTTTGAGATTACGTAGCACTTCCCAACCGTCCATTTTTGGCAGCATGATGTCTAGTATGATGGCAGCAGGGATTAAGTTCTGCGCTTTATGAAGGCCATCTTGTCCGTCATAGCTGATATAGGGGTCATAACCATTTTGGATCGCATAATCTTTTAGTATATCTGCAAAAATAAAGTCGTCTTCGATGATCAGTAATTTATTGTTTCTATTACTATTTTCAGTATGACGATTTTTTTCGAGGGGTATATTTTCTAATTGCGGATAGGATGGTACGTTATTTTGTTCAATAACCGGTAGTTCTGGGATATTTTCAATTGCAGCTTCTTTCTCCAGTGGTACGCTGAAAATAAAGGTACTGCCTTCACCAACTTTGCTGTTTAGGGTAATTTTTCCCTTCAATAGATTTGCAATCTCACGACATATGGACAGGCCTAGCCCCGTGCCGCCATATTTGCGGCTTGTGGATCCATCTTCCTGTTTAAATGCATCAAAGATGAGCTCTTGTTTTTCCGGAGCGATGCCGATACCGTTATCCTTAACCGTAAAATAGATGTTCTCATTTTCTATATTGATCTTGAGCGATACTGTGCCATTTTCACCCGTAAATTTAAACGCATTCGACAGCAAATTTTTTAGAACCTGTTGTATGCGATGTTCATCACCAATAAATTCTTGGGGAGCATTGCTATCAATTTCAACGTTAAATTTGATCATCTTGGATTCTGCGGTATCGTGGAAGAAATCATTTATGTAATTGACAAGATCGCTTGTATTGATACGTTCCTTTTGGACTTCAACTTTTCCGGATTCTATTTTTGCCAAATCCAATAACTCGTTGATCAAGTGGAGTAAATCCGTACCTGCACTGTGGATCACTGAAGCATATTTTATCTGGTCGTCATTCAGATTTTTCTTTTTGTTGTCCTGCAGCAATTTGGCAAGTATAAGAATACTATTCAGTGGAGTCCGTAGTTCATGACTCATATTCGCCATGAATTCGGATTTGTACTTACTTGATAATTCGACTTCTTCAATTTTTTGTGCAATGGCCTGTCTTGCTTTTTCCAGATCTTCATTTTGAGTGAAGAGTAATTTCGCCTTCTCATCGAGCTCATTGTTTGTTTGGATGAGTTCCTCCTGTTGTACACGGAGCTCTTCTTCGGAAGCTTCCAGCAAATGAGTCTTATGGACTAATTCCTCGTTTGTGGTTCTTAATTCTTCCTGTTGAGCTTCAAGTTCTTCCGTTTGCTGCTGAAGTTCTTCATAGAGATCGGCAAGTTTGCCATGGGTCTGCGCAACTTTGAGGATGATCGCGATGTTGCCTTTTACTTTATCAAGGAAATTGAATCGTAACCGTTCTTCTTTTTCCGGCACGATCGGGCAACAGATTTCCATTAAACCAACGCAGTGATTTTCATAGGTGAATGGAATAATGTAGATTTCTGTTTCTATTCTTTTGGATAAAGAAGTTTCTAAAACGAGATGATTATGGTCGATATCCTTGATTTTAACTACATTATGTTTGTTTGTTACTTCCCCCAAAATACCGTCATCTTCTTTAAAACTTTTTTTAATCTGCTGTGTCGCGGCGATTCCTATTTTATGACATAACTGATATTCCCGGTAATTATCATCAAAAATATAGACTGTACCTCCCAGCGCTTTCGTTGTACTGGTAATCGCATTTAGGCTGATCTCAGCTATTTTTTTATCGTTGTAATCGCCCCTTAGCTGCTCATCTATATGGTTGATGGCATTCAAAATCCAGTTATCATTATTGGTTTGATCCTGTAAATGCTGAAGACGACTATTAGATTCTCTTTGACCTTTGACAGTGGCTCTCAATACTTTTGAAATACCGGAAAATTTTGCTAGAATATAGAAAAAACCACTTAAGCCGATCGCAATGAAAAAATAGGTAATGTTCTGCGCCAATTGGAGACTGTTTCTGGATTTTTCCAGCCGACTTGCCCTTTGATCAAGCAGATCTCTGGATAGCATATCTATTTGATTTAAGATCGCTGTTTTCTGTTCCTGGATATAAGATGGCAGCGAACCATTGTTCAGTTTAGCATAGGTTATATCTTTTTCGAAATCGTAGAAAAGTACAATTTCTTTACGAAGTGTTTCAATCGCTAGTGGGGAGACCGGATAGAGCTCATCGGCTCGAACAATAGATCGCAGTAATTCATCTATGTGCTTTCGTTCGTTTCGATAAGGAAGAAATA
This sequence comes from Sphingobacterium puteale, assembly GCF_003627955.1. GTDB lineage: Bacteria > Bacteroidota > Bacteroidia > Sphingobacteriales > Sphingobacteriaceae > Sphingobacterium > Sphingobacterium puteale. The sequence continues at coordinate 10,279 of NZ_RBWS01000018.1, forward strand.
AGTCCGGATCTTCCTTTATGAAGTAATGAAGTTTAACATCATTCACTTCATCAATGTTTGATCGGACTTCATTGATCACATTAAATTTATTTTCAGCGATCCGGACAATATTACGCTCGTTATCGACGATATGATGCAGAGAAATAAAAAAGTATAGAGCGGAAATAAAGATAAGCGAAAAAGAAATTATCACTCCTATGGTAATTTGCTTTCTATAGTTTTTTTGCTCCATGCGAGAATGAGTTTAATGAATTTTGATCGCCCAACTATCGTTCATTTTTCTGTCAGTAGTTTCCTGATGGTACCTGGGGAAAAAAGATGTATGTAAAATAACAAAAAAACTTGCTATTCCTAAAATAGTCAAAAAAGCAAAAATATGCAATACTGTACGTAAGGAAATAAAAGGTTCTAATAAAACAAAACCCTGATGATGGGCACCAGGGTTTGTTACTAACCAATTATAAACCTAAATTATGAAAAGACTTTTTAAGGGCGACCAAACTAAATTAGTTGCCGTGTTTTTTGCTGTGAAAAACTAAATTGATTGTTTTTTTAATCTTATGCTGCTTTAAACAAAATTGTTTATTTGAACAGTGCTGTTAGTGTTTTCATAGCGAGATAACCTTTAATTATCTTCTACAAAGATACGCTAAATATCAGGTTCCGTCCAAATGTTTTTTATAATAAGTTGCTGATACAACTATGTTGTGACATACAAATGATATTTTGGCTTATCTGAATAATTTTATGGCATAAACAGAGAAAATAAGGAGGAGTATGGAATCGTATATTTAGGGGAAATGCTTTATTTTTACAAAAATATATTTCAATGGTATTGACTGAATTTAAAACAATAAAAGGATTTGTATTGGATGTGGATGGGGTATTGACAGATGGAACTGTACAGGTGAATGAAGCTGGGGAACAGCTGCGAACTTTTAATATAAAAGATGGTTATGCCATACAATTGGCCATTAAAAAAGGTTATCCGATCTTTATCATCACTGGCGGGGCATCCATAGGGGTGGAGCGCCGTTTACAGGGATTGGGCGTAAAAGAAATTCACTCACGAGTCGTAGATAAGCTTTCGAAATTGAAAGTGTTAGCTAAAGATTATCATCTGGGACTTGATGAATTGATGTATATTGGTGATGATATCCCTGATTTTAGTTGCATGCGATCTGTTGGTTTGGCTGTGTCGCCGGCAGATGCCGTGGAAGAGATCAAGAAGATATCACATTATATCTCGGCTTTCAATGGCGGAAGAGGGGTTGTACGGGAACTGATTGAAAAGGTACTTAAAGTGCAGGGAAATTGGTATGAGGACGAAACGATAAAAAGTATTTAATGATGTTAGAAAATTTAAAGAACAAAACGGTTATCCTGGGATCCCAGTCTCCAAGACGCAAGCAGCTCTTATCTGGGCTGGGCATTACCTTTGAAGTAGAGGTGCGGGAGACGGATGAATATGTCGATCCGAGTCTTTCTGCCAGTGAAGCTGTTCGTCAGATTGCACTGCAAAAAATACAGGCTTTTGCGGATAAAACAGATGGCTTGGTCATCTGTGCTGACACCGTTGTTGTTTCGGCCGAGGGTGAGATTTTAGGGAAACCGAAGAATGCAGCGGAAGCTAAGCAGACTTTGGCAGACCTATCCGGAAATAAACATGTGGTCATTACCGCGGTAGCAATACGTTGGCATGGTGTCGTGCAATCCTTTGTCGAAACGACAACAGTGTATTTCCACGTATTGGATCGAGAAGAAATTGATTATTATGTTACTCATTTTTCACCGCTTGATAAAGCTGGATCTTACGGTATTCAAGAATGGATCGGCTTAATTGCTATCGAGAAGATCGAAGGTGAATATAATAATGTCGTTGGCCTTCCGACGGCGCGATTATATCAAGAATTGAAGAGGTTAACATAAAAAAAGCGGCTCGCCGCTTTTTTTATGTTAAAATGATTCTATTTTATGAAATATCGAACGCCTGTATAAAACATGCGTCCTGTTAAAGGTCCCCATAACATGGAGGTGTCAAAATAATTTCCGAAAGGTTGATCCGCCGCAAGGATGGGTGTTTTCTGGAAATAATTGGACAGGTTTTCACCACCGACATATACGGTAAAGTTTTTATCTTTTCCAAAAGTTTTGCTGATCTGTGCGTTCATCGTTGCGTACGTTTTTGATTCGGAGGCCATCTGGTATTCAACTGGATTATCCATGGTTGAAGGGATACGTTTCGGTCCGACCACATTCAAGGTATAATCTAAGCTCCATCCGGAATGATGATTATAGGCTAAGTTGACGAAACCACGGTGTTTTGCCAACAATGGTTTTGTTTTTCTTCCGCTCTGAAAGTCGGTCTGCACATCCAATAGCCGATAAGCCAATCGTGTTTCAAAATGTGGCGCTGGCATAAATCGAAATTCTGTCTGCAAACTATTTGAGAATGATTTTCCGGTTAAGTTGTAAAAACTGATTTCTCTTGGATTTTCGTAGTCGACCACCACCTGATTGGAAAAGCTGTTATGAAAGAATTCAATGGAGGCGGAGGCTTCCCTTCCAAAGATGCGCATATTCTGGTCTACCGCGATCCCTGTATTCCAGGATACCTCTGGTTGCAAACCATAAGCTTTATTGTAGATATCCTGAGACTGAATGATCAATCTCCTGCTGCTTGCTAAAACCGCTGTGTTTTCAGCAAAAATATTGGCGGTGCGTTGACCTCTACCTGAGCTTGCACGTAATGTCGTTCCAGCAATAGGAGCATAGCGTAAATTCAACCGTGGTGTAGTGAACCAGCCATATAATGAATTATAGTCCTGACGCAGTCCGACGACCGCATCAAATTTTTCGGATGGACTGAAGGTATATTCTGCAAATGCACCTGAAACGACTTCTTTACGTTTGAAATTTTGATCGGTTAAATACCATTCATCGTAGTTATCGTAATTGATGGAGGCGCCCACACGATATTTATGGGCTACGGTACCTATAATATCCTGAAATAATAGGTTGGCATAACCATTTTGCTGTTCGGAGTTGTAATTTTTTAAGCCGAAATAACTTTTTTGATTATAGTTGGAACCAGCCAATTGCAGACCGATGCTTCGGTGTTTATTTTCTGGGAAAACATAACCGATTTTAGCAAATCCTTCAACGCGTTCGATGTCGAATCCCAGTCCATAACGATTCGTCGTGCCCTTATCTGTTTTTTTGTCAAAATCTATTTGTCCGCCAGTACGATCGTCATTTAAATATTTGACACCAAACTGAATCATCAGACCTTTACCGTTCTCATACAACCAGCGGTTCACACCGGAGAAAAGATTGCCAATGGGCACATCTCTAAATCCATTGTGGCTAAAGTTCATGGATTTATTATACATAAAGTTGTCGTGTAATAACACAGATGTTGACCAATGTTGACCTATTTTTTGAGATAGATTTAAATTTACATCGGTACGTCCCATGTTATTTGCATAGGCATTAAAAAATAGTCTTTCAGAATTTTGTGGCTTTTTCAGCTCGACATTGATCTGACCGGCCATACTTTCATAGCCATTAGCCACAGATCCTACTCCTTTGGCGATTTGAATGGATTCAATCCATGTACCAGCAATGGAATTAAGTCCCAATGGGGAGGCCAGCCCACGTGGTCCAGGAAGGTTTTCTACCGTCAATTGTGTATATATACCACTAAGACCCAGCATTTGAATCTGTTTACTGCCGGTTACGGCGTCTGCACTAATAACATCCACTGAAGCGTTGGTTTCGAAGCTTTCACTTAAATCACAACAGGCGGCTTTAAATAGCTCTTTGCCTGTAAGAACTTCCAGTCGAGCTGGTGTCATCCGGTCAATATAATTGGACCGACGTGTCCCTTTGACTTCGACTTCCATGAGTACATTTCCCTTCGCAGTGATCATGACGACCTCATGTAGGTCTTTGATCGTGATTGTATCGGATTTCATCCCGACATAACTGACGACTAATTTGTCAAAACCCTCTTTGTGCTCGAGCTTAAATACACCGTTTTCATTACTTCTGGTATTTTTTGTCGGTAAATTCGCCCAATGTAAATTGGCACCAACGATAGGTTTTAGATCTCCTTTTTCATTTTCTTCGACAACAACACCTGTGACGGTATGGGGATGATCATGTGGTTCACCCGTTGTAGGTACCGCTTTCTTTTCCGGGACTTTCCCATTTTCCAACCGTGGATACATACAGCACTCATGGAGTTTCGCATAGGATTCCTCACTTGCAACCAAATTCTCAACATCGTGCCCGACTTGCGCGATATTCTTTTTGATGGTTTCAAGTTCCACTTTTTGGGAATTGTATTTCAGATGTAGCAAATTGTCGCCCGCATTCCAGGTTGCGCTTTCAACGCCTTGTATTTTTGCGGCGGTTTCGATCCTTTTTTTACACATCGCACAGTTTCCTGCCACAGTAAGCGTGCGGGTGCTATCGCTTTGTGCCTGCACAATTGCGAAAGAGAATAACAATAAAAGGGTAGTCGTATATATTTTTTTAAAAATTTGATTCATAGTTTTTTGATCATGTACGGGCTAAAAAAAATGGGTATAGCATGTAAGGTCGAAGGTAAGATCTTCGACATTTTTTTGATTAAAAATCAAAAAGCCATGAAATCAAATTCTGAAACTCTGATTTAGAATAAATACAGGAGGACTGTATCTGCTGAAAAAGCTGTTCTGGTTTGCACTTAATTTGGATGAACTGTCCTCATCAGCAGAAAATTGGTGATAATGATGTATCCAGTAAAGTGTAATGATCGCGGGAGAAAAATGATTGAAATCGAGTGTTTGAGATAATCGGTTGAAATCACCCACTTTTTGGGCAGCAATAGTGACATCCTTGCAACTGCCTTCTTGATGACAGTGATTTTGCTGCTTTTTTTCTGACTTGGCACACAGTGGACAACGAGCTGTGTGATTTTGGCTTAATGAAACACTTTGTGCCTCGCCCTGACAAAAATGAAAATGTAAAGTTGCACCACTTGCCGCAAGCAAATAAAAAAATAAGCCGATAAACAATGCAATTTTTCTCATCTCAACAAAAGTAGAGAAAATTTGTATTTCTTTTTTGTAATATTTTGGATAAATGTTATAACTTGTACATAAGAAATAAAAAACCAAAAATTACCGTTATGATGTGTCTACTATTTATTAACTCCATCAGTTTATATTTATTAGCTGTTTTTTTGATTGTTGGTGCAGTTTTACTGTACAAAGGATTTTACCACCTTATTCGTCGTATACAAGAGTAATATCGAAAGGTTGGTTTGTAGAATGATGATTTTTGGAAATAAAAGATTTCAGACGTATTGACCACTTGTTACAAGAATCATGGATAGACGGGGCTATCTCCTTTCGAAAATAACCCCGTTTCAATTTATTGTTATCTGCTTAATAACGGATCACTTTTTCCGCTATGTCCAATTTCTATACGACCGGCATATTGCTCTTGGAATGCACTGTAATCTTTACAGCTGATACGGAAATCATACCAAAAGCTTTGTTTGGAAAGATCGAACAGAATGGTCGTTGATACACCACTTTTAAGCTGAACTTCTTTTCTGCCCTGTCCATAGCTGACATCTTCCACTAGGAGCTGATGACTTCTACTGTCTTGATTTATACATGTAAATAAAAGACGGCCTGTAAAGGAGTTTTCATCTTTGCTTTTTTCGTAAGTACAACGGATTTTAATATTGGGGTGTTTGGCCTCACCTTTAAACATCCGGTAAAACCCATTTGGTCCATGTATATCGAGCTGGAATAATCCGTTGTCAAATGCATTGATAGACCAATTGTCTGATAGGCTGTCGCCTGCTGCTACGGCGTAGTTGCGGGAAGTGCCAATCTCTCCCTTATAGGGCATGCTATGATATACTGTAAAGGGAGCGCCCGCCGAACCTGTCCCAAACATTTTATTGGACGCTTCAAATGTTAGCTGATACTTTCCGCCGGATAGATATTCCCCATGGGTATAAAGCTCATAGGGTAATGTACAGGAGTCGCGAAGTCCCTCTTCCTGTTTTGGAAAATAAGGCGAGCGGCTAGGATCCTTCTCGATCTGTTCGATCTCATCGGCAGTTAATGCCTTGAATCCCATTGGCAGACCTTTAAATTTTGCCTCATGGATCTCTTTGATAAATGGCTGACGTTGCAGTACCAATGGCTTTTTGATGAGCTCCCCATGATATGGCCTAAATACAGAAGTGAGATCTCCACAGACGGTACGTCGCCAGCTGCTGACATTGGTTTCTTTGACTTCTTTGTTGACTTTGTGGCTGATGAATTTCTCTAAAAACTGTAAACTTGAGGTATGGTCAAAAACCTGTGAGTTTACCCAGCCACCTCTTGTCCAGGGGGAAGCAATGATCAGCGGGACACGATATCCGAGGCCTATATTACTTTCTCTTCCACTTTCTGGATAATACTGTTCATCACGACGGACAAACTCCAATTTGGGATCTATGCCAGTGGATACCTTACCGCTATCGGCTTCGTAGGGATTCGGTGCCGTAAAAGGGGCGAAGTGATCAAAATAACCGTCATTCTCATCATAGGTAAGAATAAAGATTGTCTTTTTCCAGACTTCTGGATTTTGTGTGAGGATTTCCATAATTTCACTCACATACCAAGCCCCAAACCAAGGCGAATCAGGATGGTCTGAGAAAAGCTGCGGCGGCGCAAGCCAGGAGACGGTAGGAAGTTTACCTTCCTCAACATCTTTTCTAAATTGATACAGGACATCGCCTTTTGGGATTTGCAGCTCCCGCTGATGGTCACCTTCCTGATACTGCATCGTTTCAAGCTCCATGTAATCCGCTTGTGCACTATTATTCACAAATGCCCGACGATGGATCTCTTTTGTACGTTCATCAAGTTTTTCAAAATTTTCTGCGGTATATTGTTGCTGCTCTTCCAGCACATTTTTAAGGTCCTGATGCAGCTTGTCAAGTTTATCTTTACTTGTCGTTGCGGCTATCTTCTGTTCCAGTTCTTCTTTTTTCCGTGCAAGTAGTTCTCTATAACGCGGACTATATTTCACCTGATATTGTGGGAAATATTCCATGGGATTACATCCAAAATTTGCCAACCAACCGTTGGCTTCGCCACTGTATCCGGCACTGCTTGAAGAAATCTCATTTTGGTATATTTTCCAGTCTACGCCAAGTTCTGAAAGACGTTCTGGGAAGGTTTTCCAGTTTGCTTTACCACTGAATTCTGAATCACCGTTCCAAACCAATGCCTTTCCATTTAAATTTTCGCGAATATTAGCTGTCCAAAAATAGAGTCTATTGGGGTTTGTACCTGTAATACTCGAACAGAAATGTTGATCACAGATGGTAAAAGAATCCGCCAGTGAATAATAGAATGGAATATCCTCCCGGGTATAATGTCCCATGGTCAATGGAAGGTCTGCGAATTCTTTAAATCCCGAATGTTTGACGTCTAGCCATTTGTCCATCTTTCCTTTGTTTCGGGCATCGGTCTGGTCGGTCCAATTATGAGGCAAACAGCCCATCCAGGTAATTTTTGAATCCTTAATGTCTAATCGGAATGGGGCATAAGTTTCGCCTGTTTTTTGCGTCTGTAACCATACTTTGTGTCTGTTTGGCTGACGGATCGCCCGTGGATCATTGAAGCCCCTCACGCCTCGTAATGTGCCAAAAGCGTGATCAAAAGATCTATTTTCCTGCATGAGTAATACCACATGTTCGGCATCATAGAAGGTACTGCCCACCGCAGGATTGATGGCCATTGCTTTTGCAATAGCCGATGGAATAACCTGAGAAAGGGATGCACCTCCCGCGAGCATGGCCGCCTTTTTTAAAAAATCTCTTCGTGTGTCCATATGTTAGCTTATTCGGTTAGTCATATAGCGAAATGTATATTTTTTTCAAATATTGGCTTTTACGCTCTGATTATAAAATAAATAAGCGTTCAGTGAAAGAAATGTTACTTTCGGCTGAATGCTTATTTACCTCAATGAAGTTAATAAATATCTTTTAAAGGGAATAGAACTATAGGCAATTCTATAACTGGTCGATAGGAGTTCTTTTTGAGATAGTTAACAGGGTACTAAAGCGAGTCCATCGCTTTCCGGTGAATTCGCTTTAGTACTTGCTGTTGTCCCTACCCTTTTATTGATTTTATAAAATCAGGGATTTGATCCATATAATCTTGCTCTCCGAGCCTCTTAACAAATGCACTGCCGATAATTGCGCCAGCAGTATATTGACTTGCTTTCTGAAAAGCTTCTTTGTTTGAAATTCCGAAACCAACGATCAATGGATTTTTTAGCTCCAGATCATGAATCCGTTTAAAGTAGGCATTGGTGTCTTCGCCCACATCCAGTGTTTTGCCCGTTGTGGCATTGGAAGATAATAAGTAGATAAAACTATTGGAGAGACTGTCTATTTTCCGGATTCGTTCGGTTGAGGTCTGTGGTGTTACGATAAAGATATTCGCGATACCGTTTTTTTCAAACGTTTCTTTGTAGAGATCCTCATATTCATACATGGGCAGGTCAGGAATAATGACCCCGTCTACACCGACATTTTTGCACTCTTCACAGAATTTCTCCACGCCGAATTGGATCACCGGATTGACGTAACCCATGAGGAAGACCGGGATCTGTACATGTTGGCGTAGTTCACGTAACTGTTCAAATAATTTTTTGACAGTCATTCCATTGGCCAGAGCAACTTCTGAACTGTGTTGGATAACAGGTCCGTCTGCAACAGGATCAGAATAGGGGAAACCTATTTCCAAAAAGTCTGCACCTGCTTCTTCCAGTTTCTTAGCAATCTGGATTGTACTGTCCAGTGCTGGGTATCCTGCTGTAAAATATATCGATAGAAGGGGATTTCCTTCTTTTTTTTCAATCGTATTCATGCTTTAAAAATCAAAGTATTTCATATAGTTATCAAGATCCTTATCGCCGCGCCCTGATAAACAAACCACAACGGTTTCATCACCCTTAAAAGGAATTTTCGCTAAATAGGCAAGTGCATGTGAACTTTCTATTGCGGGGATAATACCTTCGAGTCGAGTGAGCTCTAGGCCCGCATGCATTGCTTCATCATCTGTAATACTAACATATCTTCCTCTTCCGGATTTAAATAGCCAAGCATGTTGCGGTCCGATCCCAGGATAGTCAAGTCCGGCTGAAATAGAGTAGGGTTCAATAACCTGACCGTCTTCCGTTTGCATCAATATGGATCGGCTTCCGTGCAATACACCTTCTTTCCCCAAAGCTGTCGTAGCAGCTGATTCTCCCGAGTCTACACCATGTCCAGCAGCTTCCACAGCATATAGCTGTACAGCTTCATCATCCAGAAAATGATAGAACATCCCCGCAGCATTGGAGCCGCCACCGACACAGGCTAATACGATGTCTGGATTCTCCTTTCCGGTTTTTGCTAACAACTGCTTTTTCGTCTCTTCGGAGATAATGGATTGGAATCGGGCAACCATATCTGGGTAGGGATGTGGGCCCACGACAGAGCCAATAATGTAATGTGTATCCACAGGATTATTGATCCAGTCACGCAGCGCTTCATTTGTCGCATCTTTAAGTGTTTTTGAACCTGAGGTAGCAGCAATGACTTCTGCGCCCATCATTTTCATTCGCGCCACATTGGGAGCCTGTCTTTGGATATCAATTTCCCCCATATAGACAGCACATTGTATTCCTTTTAATGCACAGACTGTAGCCGTAGCAACACCATGCTGTCCGGCCCCTGTTTCCGCAATGATCCTTTTTTTTCCAAGACGCTCGGCCAAGAGGATCTGCCCGATGGTATTGTTGATTTTATGGGCTCCAGTATGATTGAGATCTTCACGTTTAAGGTAGATCGTCGTACCATACTTTTCAGACAGTCGCTTCGCATGGTACAAAGGGGAGGGGCGTCCGACGTAATCACGGAGTAGCTGATTGAATTCCTCCTGAAAACTTTTTTCTTCGATTATCTTGAGATATTCCTCACGGAGCTCTTTCACGTTGGGGTAGAGCATCTCGGGGATATAGGCACCACCAAATGGACCATAATATCCTTTTTCATTGACTTGATATATACTCATTTTTTAATACTATTTATGCTACGGGCCAAAAGATCGACATCTTTTAATCCTGGTTCTACTTCAAATTTTGAATTGAGATCCAAGGCATACAACCTGGGATCATTTGCTTGTAAAGCATCTTGGACACTGTCCGCATCTAATCCGCCACTAAGAAAATAAGGGCACTCGAGTTTGTATTGCTGCAATAAGGACCAGTCAAATCGCATCCCAGTGCCGCCGTAAGAACTGCTTTTGGTGTCGAATAAAAAAAAGTCTACAGCTCCCACGTAAGCGTCCAATACTGACCAGTCAAAATGCGGGTCTATACCAAAAGCTTTGATCACGGTCACTGGTGCACATTGCTTAAGTTCTGCACAGAATTGAGGACTTTCATCACCATGCAGTTGAACCGCATCTAATTCGAACTCTTCTATTTTACGATAGACCTCCGTGAGGTTCGCATTGACAAAAACACCAACTTTTATAACACCTTGGAGTCCTTTAATATAGTCTTTATTAGCATCGCCAACAAAACGTTTGGATTTTTCATAAAATATAAAACCGATGTAGTCAACAGCAAGGGCGGTCACTCCAACGATATTGTCAGGGTGCTTCATGCCACAAACTTTTATCTTGATTGCCATCTTATTGCTTTATTACTTTTTTGAAACTTTTGAGTGCCTTTCCTGTCATAAGTGATTCCTCGGCTTCATAGAAACAGTCGCCAAAAGATTTTTCAGGATGAAATGTTTTTATGGCAAACGCCGCATTTGTCAAAACAACATTGTTCTGCACATCTGTGCCTGTGTTGTTCAAGATGGACAAGAAGGTCTGGGCTGCTTCGGCGATGCTGTCCCCACCTGCGAGTTCCTGTGGAAGAACAGGGCTGAAGCCCAGTTCCTCCATGTTATAATAATTTTCACCCTGATTGTTGATAACCTTGAAATCTCCGGTCATCGATATCTCGTCATAACCGTCCAGTGCATGGATAATGGAATATTGTTTGTTCGTATTTTGGTATAAATAACCGTATAAGCGTGCAAGCTCCAAGCTGAATACACCAACCGATTGAAATTTCGGATTGGCCGGGTTGGTCAATGGCCCCAACATGTTAAAGAATGTTTTTACACCTAAGGCGCGCCGTATGGGGGCCACCGTTTTCATGGCGGGGTGAAACAATGGCGCGTGCAGGAAACAGATATTGGCTTCATCGAGCTGTCGCTGCAACTCGGTTTTGTCATTACTGAATTGATACCCTAGATACTCCATTACGTTGGAGGAGCCGCAGCTCGATGATACACCTATATTGCCATGCTTTGCAACCTGATAACCTGCGCCAGCTGTCACGAAGGAAGCAATGGTAGAAATATTAAACGTATTTTTACCATCACCGCCAGTACCACATAAGTCGATCAAGTCATAGCCATCAAAATCCAGCTTGAGGCACAGATCGTACATGGCATCTCGAAATCCGCCAAGTTCTTCCACCCGAATACTGCGCATACCATAAGCTGTCATAAAAGCAGCGATCTGATGGCTATCATATTTACCTTTGGCAATGTTCGTCAAAATCTCGTAAGCTTCTTGCCGCGAAAAGGTCTTGTATTCAAATAAATGGGCTAAAATTTCTTTCATAATATTTTTTAAATAAAAAAGGGCTTACCTTATTTAGGCAAGCCCATCATATCTTGATGTATATATCAAATAATGCAATAGGTGTTTGCCACAACGTTATTCGTTGTGCCACCACCAAGCCTTATTCAATATACTTATTATCATTTCCATTTTTGTTATTACAAATATGGTTGATAGAATTCTAAAATGCAAGTGTTTTTATTGAAAAATTTTTAAGAAAGCTGTCTAGGTTTAAGATGGCTCATAAGTATAGGCGAGTGAGATCCTGAAATAAGTCAAGTGTATGGTGCTTGTCCATATCATGAATAGGATGATCAGGTGCAAACTATGGCGAGTATTTTAAAAGGATTGAAAACGAAGATCACTTATGGAAATTAATAGAACACAAAATGTGCTTTATTGTTTCCTTTGGAGACCAAGGTAAAGGAGGCAATTTTTTTGTCTCGGATAACGGCGGCAAAAACAAAACGCTTGAGATACCTCACGAAATATACTTGCTGCGGATCTATTCCTTCCAGATCAATATCGTAGGTTTCTTTCCGGCCAGCTGCTATAAAGTTGATGTATTCTAATTGACGGATATCTTTGCTTTGTACATTGATTCGAATTTCGTCTATGCTGGCCAAAAGATATTCCTGTTGATCTTCATCTAGATTTTTCGCCGTTAATATATCCTGACTTAAAATGATGTCAGTCGCCAGATCGGGATCATTTAGACGATGGACGAATTTTCTTAACACAGCAATATTTTCTGTCGCTGCAGGATTTTCCTGAGCGAACAGAGAAAAAGATAGCATACAGCTTATGAACGTTAACAACAATATATTTGGTTTTATCTTCATAAGCTTAAGACTGAATGTCATGACAATGGATTAATTTTCTGAAATAAAAAACGCCTTTGACTAAAGGCGTTTTTTATTTGCTAATATTCATCTTCGTTGAAGAAGAAATCATCTTTTGTTGGATAATCGGGCCAAATTTCTTCAATATTTTCATATGGCTCACCATCATCCTCAAGAGATTGTAAGTTTTCAATCACCTCAACTGGTGCACCCGAACGAATAGCGTAATCGATTAATTCATCTTTTGTTGCTGGCCACGGTGCATCTTCTAGATGCGAAGCTAATTCTAATGTCCAATACATATAAAAACAATTTAAGTTCTCTATTTTCGCAAAACTATCATTTAATTTAACTTAAACAAGTAAATCAACTGTTATTTTTGTATAAATAATATAAGTGATTGATTTGTAGTGAAATAATATTTTTAAATATTCTCAAAGTCGCTCCCTTTTTCATTTAAGGCACTTAGCCGTGGTGACACGGATTTAATGTCTGTATTGGGGTAATCGTTTTCAATTAGACCATCGCGCATGCGTACAATGCGATGGGCATGTAGCGCAATATCTTCTTCGTGAGTGACTAAGATAATGGTATTTCCTTTGGAATGAATCTCCTCGAGCAAACCCATGATTTCAATGGATGTCTTTGTATCAAGATTTCCCGTTGGTTCATCGGCTAATATGATCGAGGGATCATTGATCAGGGCCCGGGCAACCGCCACCCGCTGACGCTGTCCCCCTGAAAGCTCATTGGGTCTGTGATCCATGCGGTGTCCCAATCCGACGCTTTCCAATGCGCCCGTAGCTTTTTCTTCCCGCTTGGCTTTATTGTACCCTGCATAGATTAAAGGGAGTGCCACATTCTCCAATGCGGTGCTTTTAGGAAGGAGATTAAATGTTTGAAATACAAAGCCGATTTCTTTATTTCTTACTTCGGCTAACTCGTCTTCCGACATGTCACTTACATTAATCCCATTCAGGATATATTCACCCCTACTGGGCGTATCGAGGCAACCCAGAATATTCATCAACGTGGATTTTCCGGATCCTGAAGGCCCCATGAGCGCTACAAATTCTCCTTTATGAATATTGAGCGTTACTGAGCTGAGTGCATGGATTGTCTCTGAGCCTATTTGGTATTCACGTGCAATATCCTTGATTTCGATTAATATCTTTCCTGACATATTTTTTGGACGTTCTCTGGTTGATGAAAATACGATTTATTCTTCATAATCCAATAGGAATGCATTTTGTCATAAACAATTTTCTCCAAGTCTGTGGCATTGTTGTCGTCAAAGTCTTTTGTTTCAATAGGCGAAAAAACATGGACCCTGACAATTCCCGGATGGGATCCTCTTTTGGCGCCATCATCAAAAAAGATATCCCAGGCGTTTTCAATGATAATGGGAACCACCGGCACATCGTTTTGTGCCGCAATACGAAAGGCCCCAGACTTAAACGCATGTATCTGAGGTGGAAATCCGTCATCTATTTTTCCTTCCGGAAAAATGACAACACTGCGACCATTTTGGACAAGCTCGTTGGCACGTTGAAATGCCTTAAATGAAGATACTTTACTCCTCCGTGTGACAGGAATGTCTATAGTTTTGAAAAATATACGGGTTACGGGATTTTTAAGAAGAGAGGCCTTCCCGATAAATGAAAACGGAACAGGACATAGATAGGTTAGCGCTGTGATATCAAGCACTGAGGTATGGTTGGGACAAAGTACCATTGGTCTGTTCCAGTCCATCTCTGATTCATAGGTGACTTTAAAAAATACACCTGCCAATGCTGATCCTCCTATGGATACCCAACGTCGCATACGCGCAATCTGGGCATAGTTCTTTTTTGGATGCCGGGCCAAGAAATAGATATAGGGGAATAATACGATGAAAACAAGTAGAACGCTAATAAAATACCAGTAACGATGGAGTTTTTTGAGCAATAGAACCATACAATTCAACTAATTTTGACCTAAAGTAAAAAAAGAAAATGGATAATTAATTATCCATTTTCTTTTAGTCTATTGTAAAGCCGTACTTTTTGTAGATCTGCTTTGCTGTGGGGGAGTCCATAAATTTTAAAAAATCATCTGCAGCCTGTGCATGTGGTGCATTTTTCAATTTCGCGGCCACATAGGTTGCTGTGGTATTCTGCGCATCAGGAATGGCTATGCCTTCAACAGGATGACCGATAAGCTTTTGGTAGACGACCTCTGAAGTCCAGACCGGAGCTACATCGGCTTGACTGTAAAGGATACGCATGGGGCTTTCGCGATGATGTATTTTTGTTAAATACGTACTGCCATCCTTTACCTTATCTTCCATGATCTTCTTGACCAGCTGTTCACCGCCTGCTTTTTTGTAGGAAGCCTTAATCTGTTCACCTATGCCTTCCCATTGTGGGTTAGGCATGCTAATCCGTACATTGGAATTGCCCAGATCGTTCAATGTTTTGATATTTGCAGGGTTGCCCTGAGGGACCATCAGGCAAATGTTGTTGTAACAATAGGTTTGGGTATGACTGAAATAATCTGCCATCTCGTTAATTGCACGTTTGCTTGCGGTGTAGATATCGGGTTGGTGCGTAATACGCAGATTGCCAATCGTAATTGAGCCCCCTTTTATCTGTTTCGCTAGGATTCCCGGTGGCAATGTTTCGACAAAAATACGTTCGTATTGTGGATATTCTTTTTTGAAAGATGTCAGTAAATCATCCACAACCATAAACTGGTTGCCGGCAAAAAAGACAGTGAGCTGCGGGTTTTCAATATCCCCGTACAGATCCGGAATATTGTCTATCCCGGGAACAGTAAAATTTAATGCTGATTCGGGTGGATTGTTCCAAGGGGGATCAAAACGATGTTCCTGTGCCCTGATTTTTGGAACGGTAAAGCATGCCAAGGCGAGACTTAAGGTGATTGATTTTTTCATCATACTATGGTTTAACAATGACCCATCCCTCATTTGCCCTTAAGATCAATTCGCCGTTCCCGCTAGGGACATAACCGATGAAATCAAACAGTTCTTCTTTTGCAATATGTTTTTCTTCCAATGTGTTTAGACACTGGGCGACAATAACACCTTTTTCTACAAGGTCCTGTAAGGGTTTTTCATACTGGCTATTCTTTTTTAAATAGGCTTCGGTACCACCAGAAAAAGCCACCAGTTCAATTTGAAGATGTCCTTTCAGTCGCGGATCTTTCAGTACATTGTTGATATTGCGAATGGCTTTCTCAATGGTTTTTGGATCATTACTATCCAATTGATAGATCGCCTTATACAGTTTTTTCTTGGAAACAGCCCCTGTATATTGATGGTTGTTTAGCAATAATTTATTGCTTTGTGCTTTCGCCTGTATTGTTGTCATCGCTAAGAGGATGCACGCTATTGTCATCTGTTTTTTCATCATATTAAAAATTATAAGGTCCATGTTTATGTTGTTCTAAACTAATATTGTCTGCGTATGGCGGATAAGGGCTATCTTTTGGCTTCTTAGTCAGATTCGGGTAATCAAATTCCTTGTTCGCTTTTTTCGGACGATCGAAAGAATTGATGTAGGCGGCGACATCATAGGCTTCCTCATCGCTGAGCTGCGGAGCATCATAACTTGCCCCTAAAGGCATGTTTGCTTTTATAAAACGCGCTGCTGTAAGCAACCGTGCCATGCCGGCTCCATCGTTGTAGCTATCTTTTCCCCAAAGTGGTGGATATAAATAGCCCTTGCCGGTAGGCTGTGGCACCCCTTGTCCGTCTTTGCCATGGCAGCTTGTACATTTGCCTTCAAAGACCAATTGACCATGTTTTAAATCCGCAGCACGATTTGGTATGCCCATTTTGACAAAGCCCTGACCAGTTAATCTTCCCTTATTGACCGTATTGATACTGATATTTTTTATATAGGTGACAATAGCACGCATTTCTTTGCCATTTTCTGGAATAGCTCGGCCGTTCATACTTCTTTCGAAGCAACCATTAATACGTTCCTCTAAGGATTCAACTTTGTTTTCTCGTCCGATATAGGTTGGAAAAACATTTGTGAGTCCAACATACGGAGCTGCGAAAGCTTTTGTCCCACCGTTGAGGTGACAACTGCTGCATGCTAATTTATTTCCGATTTTTATTTCCCCCTCGTAAAAATAGTCATAAGTGTTTTTGATCAGCTTCTCGCCGTAACTAGCCATTTCACCTTCTGGGCTGTCTTTGAATGATACGGCTCTGAACTGTGACACATGTGTAATGAGAGAATCATTGTCTGCAGCGGGCGAATCGGTCGATTGACCGGTGCTTCCATGCTTAAGTGGAAATATACAGAGTGTTGTACAGGTGATGAACAATGCAATAATGATCCAACTGAGCGCCTTTAGGTAAGTTGTTAGTTTTTTGTATTCCATGCCTCTAATTCGTTTGTACAAATCTACCGGTCTATTAACAGCGATTAAAACGAAGTTTTTTTATGAGATATAACCAAATGTTATATCTTGAAATTTTGTTTCAGGCAGAACTGCAAGAATTGGTTGGGGGTACCGGCAAGACCTCCGTATAGATGCGTGAAATAGAAATAACGTTCAATAGACAGTTGGGGAATATCGACAATGGTCAATTGATTGTTCAGTACCTCCCGTTGAACCGTGTGAATAGAAAGAAAGGCAAAACTATGGCGGCGGGCCAGGTATCCTTTTATACTTTCTGTTGATGGTAATATCATTTCTATCTGGATCTCTGAAAGACTGATACGTTGTTCTTTTAATGCATTTTCAACAATGGTACGCGTACCCGACCCCTGCTCACGAAGGACTAAAGGTAGACGTGTAATGTCCGAAAGAATAGGATTTTTCAATTGTTTTAAAAGCGGGTTTTCGCTATTGGTGATCAAAACGAGCTCATCTTTCATAAAGGGGATATATTTTAATGCCCTGTTGTCTGTTGAGCCCTCCGTGATACCCAGGTCCAATGTTTTGTCAATAAGCTGTTCTTCAATGCTACGGCTGTTGGATTGAAAAGACTGGATGCGGTTATTTGGATATTGGGAGAGAAAATCTGCCAGTAAGGTGGGAAGCACATATTGGGAGATTGTTGTGCTGGCTCCTAACACAAGGTTTCCCTTACGTCCCGTTTGAAGTTCTTGTATTTCCTGCCCTGCCTGATTGTAGAGGTTGATAATCTGTTGGGCGTATTTATAGAGAATTTGCCCCGGCTCAGTCAGGTCGAGGTTATTTCCCTTCCTTTCAAAAAGAGGGACACCAAGTTTTTTTTCCAGTTCCTGAATGTTTTTGCTGACTGCAGGTTGCGAGATGAAAAGTGCCGAAGCGGTCTTGGTGAAATTAAGATGCTGAGCTGCAGTATAAAAAACGATGAGGCGAAAATCAAAATCCATAAATGATAAAGGGTTATTTCTAAAATTTAAAAATAACCCTTTATCTAATGAAAAACTAAATTATTTACTTAGTTCTGCGTAATATTTATGAAATAAAGGAATAGTAGAGATACCCATGAGGTAATTCTCGATTCCATATTTTTCGTTTGGAGAATGCAGGTTATCGCTGTCTAGTCCAAATCCAAGAAGCACTGTTTTTAATCCTAAAACGTCTTCAAATAAAGCGACAATTGGAATAGATCCACCACCGCGGGTAGGGATTGGTTTTACGCCAAATGTTTCATGTAAAGCTTTTTCAGCGGCTTTATAGGCAACACTGTCTGTTGGTGTGACTACCGGTTCTCCACCGTGATGCGGTTTCACTTCTACTTTAACATAATCTGGTGCAATACCCTCGAAGTGTTTTTTGAATAACTCAGTAATGCGTTCAGAATTTTGGTTCGGGACAAGACGCATCGAGATTTTTGCATTTGCTTTGGAAGGCAATACTGTTTTGGCACCTTCGCCGATATATCCGCCCCAGATACCATTGACCTCCAAAGTAGGACGGATTCCTGTGCGTTCTAAAGTTGTGTATCCCTTCTCTCCCCAGATATTCTGAATACCCAAATCTGATTTGTATTCTTCGATATCAAATGGAGCTTCATTCAATGCTTTGCGTTCTTCATCCGTTAATTCAACAACATCGTCGTAAAATCCAGGGATCGCAATATGGTTGTTTTCATCGTGCAGGGAGGCGATAAGTTTTGCGAGAATCGTTGCTGGATTTGCAACCGCACCACCATATACTCCAGAGTGTAAATCCCGGTTTGGTCCAGTGACTTCAACTTCGACATAAGAAAGTCCACGGAGACCTGTCTCCAAAGAAGGTTGCTCCAAGCTGATCATAGATGTATCCGAAATCACGATCACATCTGCCTTCAGTCTTTCGGTGTTTTCTTTTACAAATGTTCCTAGGTTAACCGAACCAACTTCTTCTTCACCTTCGATCATAAATTTGATGTTACATGCCAAAGCATTGTTTTGCATCATATATTCGAAAGCTTTCACATGCATATAAAACTGTCCCTTGTCATCTGCCGAACCACGGGCATATATTTTTCCATCGCGGATAGTCGGTTCAAAAGGAGGGGTGTCCCACAACTCATATGGATCTGCTGGCTGTACATCGTAGTGACCGTAAGTCAGTACAGTTGGCAATGAAGGATCAATAATTTTTTCGCCATAAACGATTGGATTACCAGCAGTGGCACAAACTTCTACGTTGTCGGCACCTGCTTCACGCAATTTTTGAGCAACAAATTCAGCAGTCTTCTGTACATCGCCCTTAAATTTGGGATCAGCACTGACCGAAGGTAAACGCAATAAATCAAACAACTCATCTAAAAAACGTTGCTTGTTTGCTTCTACATATTCTTTAATGTTTTGCATATTGTTTGTATTTGAAACAAATTTACACAAATAGACACATTTAACTCAATTTGTTGTAACCTTTTCAGAGTCGGTAGTGACTAATGTTAAAACTGAATCAAATCATTATGGAAAAACAGACAATGGCAGCAGTTGTGGCTGTAGGATTATTTACCTGTATCACACTTTGTGTTTATTTTGTCATGCGTTATCGCAGTACCGCAATCAATATCCCGGGAGAGGAAAGAAGAAGACAGCCTACTGACTGGCAAAAACCGGGGATTCTGGTATTAGGAATAGGTATTGGGTTGTTTATCGTGGGCGTAATACAAAACTATGTGAGCCCCGGCTTACCAGATTCGCTCGCTGTCGCAATCTTAATTATAGCCGCCGGTGTTGCAATGATTGTAGCGAATAAACTGGATAAAAAACACGATATTTAACCATCCAATGGATGAAATCTATATTCGGAAAGTACTGTCCGGTGATGTGGAATCATACCGGTATTTTATAAAAACGTATCAAGATATGGCTTTTTCTGTTGCGCTTTCCATTGTTAAGCAGGAACATTTGGCTGAGGATGTTGTTCAAGATGCTTTTATAAAATGTTATCAGTCGCTGTCCTCATTTAAAGGTAAATCAAAATTTAGCACCTGGTTTTATCGTATCGTTGTTCATATTGCTTTTAATAGCATACGGTATAAGAAATTGACGCTGATCGACTTTGATCTCACAGACCATGATCAGGCTTATGATGAGTCTATACTTGATGCAATTATCGACAATGAGCGAAGAGAAATGATTAATGATGCCCTTGCTATTTTGTCTCCCAAGGAATCTGTCGCCTTACGTCTATTCTACCTGGAGGAACAATCAATGGAAGAAATCCAGGAAATAATGGGTTGGAAACTCGCTAATACGAAAGTCATTCTGCATCGGGCCCGAAAAAATATGCAACAGGTATTGAGTCAATTGATTAAAAATCCGAATATCATGGATAACGAACACAAGAAAATGAAACAGGTCATACAAATGAGCAAAGTAAGCATGCCCTTTGATGACTTCGAACAACGTATTATGGGCAGGATCGCAGATTTAGAAAACGCAAAATCTAAAGCTCTTTCAGATAAAAAATATGCCATTATATTTTTCCTTTTGGGATCAATCTGTGGTATTCTACTCAATAGCTATTGGATGAATAAACTTGAGATGATGGAGATGATGGCCACATACCGCAATTATATAGCGATATTCTCCCAGATTGTTTTTGTGGTATTGATCTGTTTTTTCTGCCTGCAATTGTGGAAATTGATCAAGATACAACGCGATAAAAGCTATCAATAATTCCGAATCTTTTGTGGAATTTATTCGATTGCTGTATCCTGATTATATAACCTCTTTATTTCGTCTCAATTAGCCATAGACCGTTTCAAAATACTTTTTGAGAAATAAAATTAAATTTACTGTAACAAAACATTGGTTTTATCTACTAATGTTATATTGATATTAATATACTATCCAACAATTTTATGAAAATAGTTTTGCATATTCTCTTGTTTTTCGTTTTCGGAGTCCATGGAATAGTGTCCGCACAGTCCAGAATTATTGCCGGAAAAATAAGTGATGTAAAAGATCAGGTCAAGCTATCTGATGCAACAGTCATGTTGCTTACCGCTAAAGATTCCATATTGACAGGTTTTACAAGATCAGATGAAAATGGACTTTTTTCTTTATCAAAGCCAGATACAGGATCCTATTTACTGATCGTAAGTTATCCCAAATATGGCGATTATTATACAGAGATTTCTAAAGATAAAGATTATTCCAAGTTAACTGTGGGGTTGACCAAAACAGCCACTTTATTGCAGGAAGTTATCGTTACCGGTCGAATTCCTATTACAATAAAAGGGGACACCACTGAGTATGATGCTGGTAGTTTTAAAGTGGAAAAAAATGCGAAGGTGGAAGACTTGTTAAAGGTCTTGCCGGGGATCACCGTTGACGCGTCCGGAAAAATTACTGCACAGGGTAAAACTGTCAAAAAGGTATTGGTGGATGGCGAGGAGTTTTTCGGTGATGATCCGACATTGGTGACCCGCAATATTCGATCAGATATGGTTGATAAGGTACAGGTTTATGAAAAGAAATCCGAGCAGGCAGAACGAACGGGTGTAGATGACGGACAGCGCGAACAGACGATTAATGTCAAATTAAAAGATGGTTCCAAAAACGGCATGTTCGGAAAAGCTTTACTCGGAGGCGGTACCAGTGACTATTACATGGGGCAGTTGATGTTAAACAAATTCAAGGGATCTCAAAAGATCTCCGTTTATGGCCTTTTTGGAAATAATGGGACGACAAGCATGAACTGGCAGGATGCACAGAAATATGGTGGTGATTCAGGTGTTTCATACGGGGATGACGGATCCATGTCCTGGTCTAGTTTTACAGATCCTTTTTCAGGGCAGGGCGTAATCGGTATACCCCGTGCTATCAATTCTGGAATCAATTTTTCAGATAAATTCAACAAGGATAAACATAATGTCAATATCAACTATAAATATGGAAGACTAAGCAGTGATGGGGATGATGAGACAATCAGTACGGGGCTGATCAATAATAAGTCAACTAAATCCGTAGATACAGAAAACGATCAGCATCGTGCCAATTTAAAATATGATCTGAATTTTGATTCATTAAATACCCTGACCATCCGAGGCGGAGCTTCCCGCAAAAATCTTTGGTCGGACAACAAACGTGAAGCCTATCAGTTTACCCAGAATATGGATACAACTGTCGCTGAAAACACCCGTGAGACCATCAAGAATACGGTTAACGAGTTGAATTTTAGTACTTATTTTACTCATAAATTTAAGAAAAAAGGGCGTTCCTTTACATTTGACGGCCAATTCAGGCGAAGTGAAATGATAGGAGAAGGTCATTTATCCTCAACTGTTGAAAATTATGCTAAAAAGGATTCCGCGGGCCATAGACAGATTGACGGGACAGATCAACGAAAGGAACGCAATAATAAAAATGATGTGCTGGGTGCTTCGGTATCCTATACTGAGCCTCTATCGAAAGTGTGGAATCTTGTTGTCGGAACTGGGATTGAAAGTAGTAATAACTCCTCCCGTGTTGAATCATTTAACAAAGGTGCTGACGGGAAATATGATGATCTGGACAGTCGTTTCAGTAACAATTATGATTTTGATAGACGGAGCAGCAGATATAAATTAGCCATCGTTCATACAACCGATAAGTTGAAGTTTACCGTTGCCAATAATTTAAATAATGATAAACTGAAACAATATAATTATTATAGTCAAGAAGCGCTTTCCAGAAGTTATTTTACTTATAATCCTAATGTGAGTGCTGGATATTCCTTCACGAAGACCAAAGGATTATGGTTGAATTACACGGGAAAGAACCAGTTACCTTCCATGAGTCAGATTCAGCCTATTCTGGATAATTCGGATCAGATCAACCGGTATTTGGGAAATGAAAATTTAAAACCTTCTTTTAGAAACTCCTTAAATATAAATTATAACTCATTTCGGATTTTGACAGGAAGTTATGTTTATGCAGGCGGGAATATCACTTTGGATAAAAATCCGATCACACAAAATATTGATACTGTAAAAGGACTCAATATCTACACCTGGAATAATGTAAAGGGTAAAACAAATACTTCCGTGAATATCTGGTCCGGATACCATTTTAAACTGAGCAAAAAATTGGGTTTGTCCAATTCACCACAGTTTTACCTGAATATGAGTGATAATTATAATCTATTCAACCAGCAATTAAACAAGGTCAACACAACGAATTTCAATTTTACATACAACTTTAAAAGAGATACAAAGACTGGATTGAATTTCGATTTAAACTTCAGCCCACAATATCGCTTAATGAAATCCAGCCTGGAACGTAATACGAATAGTAATGGCTTTGTATTTGGATCGAATGGCAGTGTAGAATATTTTATCAATAAAACCTTTAAAGTATATACGAACTATAGCTATACCTACGAGGCAGCAACGAAGGCTTTTGACGAAAAATTTGAGCAATTCCTGTTGCATCCCGGAGTAAGTAAAAAGTTCCTGAAGAATGAATCTCTGATGTTGGATTTTATGATCAACGATGTACTTAATCAAAATAAAGGTTTTAGCCGTTCGGCATCAACATCAATTTTTACACAGCGACGTTATGATACGATCCGTAGATATTATATGCTCAAGTTATCCTGGGATTTCACAAAAATGTTTTTATAAAATTTAAGATAAATACCATGTTAAAATATATCGTTTTTCTCTTTTTTTGTTGTACAGTTCTAAGTCTCAAGGCGCAGTACACGCTATTCGGAAGGTCCGGGAGCATTTCCTATGATAAAACCATGTACATGAAGAATATTGTGGGTAAAAAGTTTTTGGCAAAGGCTGATGATAAATCAAAAATATTTTTTGAACAGGTATTACCCAAACTTCCTGAAAATGCTGTATTGAAAAAGATCCTAAAATTCAATGCCAATGAAACCTTGTTTGAGCCAGTCAAAGATGATAATCTGGATCAAATGGTTAAGCAATATATCATGATGTTTGCATTGGACTTTGAAGCGATTACGTTGTCCGATATGACGACACGTTCCTTTCAACGATATAATGATATTGTTGGTGAAAAGATCATTGTTGAGGACACGATGAAACGTATTAAATGGAAAATTACTGACGAGTATCGGGAAATCGCGGGATATAATTGCCGGAGAGCCAATGGTCTTACAGCTGATTCGATTTACGTGATCGGCTATTATTGTAACGAGATTCCAATCAGTGGCGGACCTGAGTCCATCAACGGTCTTCCTGGGATGATCTTGGGCTTGGTGGTCCCCAGCCAGCATGTTTCCTATTTTGCCACGAAAGTCGAATTGAGCAACGATGTGATCATGGATAAAAAAAGGTTCGAAAAAAGTAAAGTGAAACGGATGACCAGAAAGACAATGACCGATCAGATTTCGGGCGTTTTGTCACAGCACATGAATAAAGAAACCGTTCAGTTTATCATGGAATTGGGCAATTTGTAAAGACACGTCAAGCATAAATGTGTTTAGTTTGTCAGGCACTCATGTGCCTTACCAAGAAAGGGCTACCCAAGGGTAGCCCTTTCTTGGTAAGAAAAAGTTAAATCTATGTTGATCGGGATAACTTTATTAGAAATTTAGCTGCTATATGATAGGCTAAAAGCTACTTAGTATGTTTATTTTTGTATTTTTTTTCATTACATGGTTATTTTTTTTAACCGAAGTAAAAAATAATAGTTGCAAAATTGTAGTTTTGCCTGCTAATACAATTTATCATTATACACCATTCAATAAATTTTATGAAAAGCCTGTGGTTACCACTTTTACTTTTCCTACTTTGCTCCTGCGGAATAGTTCAAGCACAATCCAAAATTGAGGGAAAGATTAACGACGTAAAAGATCAGTTAAAGTTACAAAATGCAACGATCATGTTGTTGACAGCCAGAGATTCGATACTAACGGATTTTACCCGCTCTGATGAAGTCGGAAAATTCTCTTTGGCCAAACCAGATACCGGACAATATATTCTTATCGTTACCTATCCAAAATATGGTGAATTTTATGCAGATATCTTACCGGGGAAGGATTACACAAATTTATCGATTGGACTGACAAGCAGTACAACTTTATTAGAGGAAGTGATTGTAACGGGACGTATCCCTATAACAATTAAAGGCGATACAACGGAATACGATGCCAGAAGTTTCAAGGTGGAGAAAAATGCAAAGGTTGAAGATCTTTTGAAAGTGCTGCCCGGGATCACCGTGGATGCTTCGGGGAAGATTACCGCACAGGGGAAAACGGTCGAAAAGATGCTTGTCGATGGCGAAGAGTTTTTCGGGGATGATCCAAAATTGGTGAGCCGAAATATCCGTTCGGATATGGTCGATAAGATTCAGGTCTATGAGAAGAAATCCGATAAAGCAGAGAAAACCGGTATTGATGATGGAGTACGTACACAGACCATCAATGTAAAATTAAAAGAGGAAGCAAAACGTGGTATATTTGGGAAAGCTGATGCTGGTGTCGGAAATAATAAATTTTACCTTGGCCAAGGCTTTTTGAATTATTTTAATCAATCTTTTCGGCTTTCAACTTATCTGATAGCAAGTAACACCGGAAAAACAGGACTGAATGGTCAAGAGGCATCAAGTATAGGTGGTGATGGTGACGGTTCTGGAAATTTTGAGGGCGAAGGGGTTCCGAAATCCTTAAACACAGGTTTTCTATATTCAGATAAAACAGCGAATAAAAAACATGTATGGCGTATTGATTATAAGTATGGTCAATCGAATGTAGATCTGGACAGAAGTATATTCACAAGAAATGCAGCACGCGATACCATTCTGATCAGCAACAATAATACGGCAGCTTCCAGCGACAGTAAAAAACACAATGTCGGACTGAAATATGAATTTAAAATAGATTCTCTATCGGATCTGACCATTTGGGCTGGTGCGAATAGGAGAAGGGATATTAGCTCCTCAGCAACAATCTCAACGACCTTTAACCAATTTGATCAACAGATTAATGGAAATACCCGAAATTTTAAGAATGATACCGAGGCTGGGCAGTATAATACCTCCGCAATTTATGTGAGGAGATTTAAGAAAAAGGGGCGTTCATTAACATTTAGCTATGCAACATCAGGCAACAAGCAGGACGGAAGACAGCAGCTATATTCCAATCTAAGCTATTACAGGGATGGTGATTCTGTCGGCAGTACGATTTTAGATCAAGAGAAGGTGATTGCAAATAAATCGTTTGCAATAGGGGGAGATGTGTCTTACTCTGAACCCTTATCAAAGAAGCTTATTCTAGCGTTTGAGTACGGCATCAATTTCAACCGCGACAATAACTCGGTAAAATCATCTAACAAAAACCCTGTCACGGGAAAATACGATGATCCGGATGAAGTTTATAGTAACGATTTTTTGTATAAAACCACGAGGAATACCTATAATCTTTCGGTCAACTATAAACCGCTGGAAAAATTTGTTATTAATATCGCAAATAGATTTGAAAATAGTGATTTGTCGCAGTTAAACCGAGCCGATAATGCACATCTGTCCAGGTCCTTTTTTGTTTATAACCCTGTCTTGGATTTAAATTATGAAATTAAAAAAAATAGGTCGATTTCAATGGTGTATAGAGGAACAAATGGATTACCTTCACTCAATCAGATTCAGCCACTACGGTCAAACCTTGACCCGTTGAATGAATATTTAGGAAATGAAAACTTAAAACCATCTTATACCAATGAATTGAATTTAGGTTTTAGATCTTTTTCAATTCTTAAAGGTGAGTTTTATGGTATTTTCATCAATGCTTCCCGTACGAACAAAGCCCTGGTTCAAAATGCAACAATAGATTCTGTGGGTAAGACAACGTTTATCTGGGATAACTTAAATCACAATACCAATAATCAGATTAGCATTAGTCCTATGTATTATGGAATCCTGTGGAAAAAGTATCAATTGAGACACGGTGGAGGACCTACTCTTTCCATTGGTAACAATTATAATTATGTGAACAATATTTTGGCGAATGCGAAGTTTCAAACTTATTCATTGAATTACGGGCTTCAAAAGTCCACAACAAAAGGTCTAGATTTTGAATTTGAAGTTTCGCCGGGCTATGTCATCCAAAATAATTCAATTGGTAAAATGGAAGACAGTAAAGGTTTTACATTATCTTCTAATGGAAGTCTTAAATATTTCCTTCCGGCCAAATTTGTATTGCGGACAGACTTTAACTATCGATATCAGGCACCGACGGCCGTATATAGTAAAAAGTTCGAACGTTTTGTGTTGAGCCCCGCACTATCGAAAAAGTTTATGAAAGACGAGAAGCTCGAAGCAACCTTTATGGTTAATGACATATTGAATCAAAATATTGGCTTTGAACGGAATCAAAACGGCACGTTGCTTACCGAGCGCCGATTTAATACAATCGGTAGGTATTATATGGTAAAACTAAGCTGGGAAATCAATAAGATGTTAGCTAAATCGAAATAAAATGAGAACGATAAAAAATATAATAACCCTATTTTTAGTCCTATTTTTTGGGAAAACGGTGGTAGGACAATACGCTTATTTCCCTGACCGCGGAACGATTACTTTTGAGAAAACCGTATTTCTTAAAAATTTGATCAAGCGTTATGGAGCCTATTCCAAAGATGAAGAGAACCGTAATGCCTTTAAAGGATTGGGGGAAGCGGCTCCAGAAAATCAAGTGCTGAGAAAGACCTTGAAATTTTCTCCTGATGAAGTGATGTATGAGCATATTGCTGAAGATTATCCTGAAGTCACACAGGGGTTGATGCAAATGGGGATTTTTGAATCCGGAATTAGCAGTTACCAGAATTTGAAAACAAAGGAATTCAAATCCACGTTCGAATTGGGAGGAGAACGGATCGTAATAGCTGATTCGATGCTAAAGATAAAATGGAAAATTACGAACGAGTACCGGGAGATCGCGGGGTATCAATGTCGGCGGGCAAACGGACTTGTGCTTGACTCGATCTATGCTGTAGCATTTTATACGGATCAGATTCCAGTATCTGGCGGACCGTCCGCGTTCAATGGTTTACCGGGAATGATTTTGGGGTTGGCTGTTCCGGAGCTTCACTATAATATGTTCGCAACTAAAGTCGAACTGAGTCCAGTAACGATTTCTTCTGCCAATCTTCTTAAGAAAAAAGACAAACCTTTGAATAGAAAACAGGTTTACGACAAACTAAATGCTGTTGTGGGTGGCTATCTTGGCGTTAAGGTGTACAACCTTGTGATGGGTTGTTATTACTTGTAGCCAGCCCAGATCCCCGAAAACATAAAAAAGGCCCTTCATTTGAAAGGCCTTTTTTATGTAAAAACTCAGGAAAGATTATTTTCCGCCGTTTTTCTTAGCAGTAACTTCGTTACGAATTTCTTGTGCTAAGGTTTTGATGTCTTGTAATCCTTTACGTACACGTGTACCAGCAGCAGAATTACCATTGTTGAAGAACTTGTCTGCATCAGCTTCGATAGAAGCTACTAACTCTTTTAATTTTACGTAGTTTTCCATTTTTTTATAATTATAATTTTAGTTTTTATGGTTTTTCCTAAACACTCCTTAAATATACAAAAACGAATCAAATAGAAAATAAATTTCGTTTTTTTTTATCGAAAAAGCTTAAAAAAAACTATTCAACAATCTTAAGTTCGTCAATAATGTTGGTTGCTCCTGCAAATTTATCAATGATAAATAAAACGTAGCGAATGTCAACTGAAATTGTACGTTGTAACTTATGGTCGAAGATCACATCGCCGGCCATCGCCTCAATATTACCATCAAAAGCTAGGCCAATTAATTCACCATTGCCATTTATTACGGGAGAACCTGAGTTTCCGCCTGTTATGTCATTGTCACTTAGGAAGTTTACTGGTAGATACCCTTTTTTGTCAGCATAACGTCCATAGTCCTTATTTTTGTACAGATCCATCAAACGTTGCGGTAAATCGAACTCTTCATCACCTTTTTTGTACTTCGCGATAGTACCTTTTAAAGTGGTGTAGAAGTTCTTGTCAGCGTCATTTCGCGGGTCTTCTGGTAATCCTTTGATTGAACCATATGAAAGACGCAATGTGCTGTTTGCATCTGGATAGAACTTTCCTTTTGGATTGGAAGCCAATACACCGGCGACGTATTTGCGGTAAGCTCCATCAAACTTGTCTTGCTCAGCTTTTAAGCTCGGATCTTCCTCACGGTATTTACTGATCAAAGCTGAAGATAATTTGTACAAGGGATCGTTTGCCAAAATTTCAGCATTTGGATTCTCTAAATAATTATTCAAACGCTCTGCAGAAGCAAAAATGCTGTTTTTTACGGATTCTTTGATGTAAGCTGTAAAATCATTATTGTTTTTCGCAGCCAATTCAGCAACATAAGGGGCAATATTCCCTGCTTTTTTGGCATATAGGTTCAATTCGTCGATCAATACCTGTTCTTCCAGGGGTAGATACATTTTTTCGTAACCAGCATCGATCGCCGATTTTAGTCGAGGAAGAATACCTTTTCTACGTGCTTCATCACCCGCAGCATAAACTTCTAAGCCGGAACCGATAGTGTAAGGTAGTGTTGCAATCGCACTGGAACGAATCATTCCCATGAGATAGTTGTCATGTCTAGCTTTCTCGTTGGTTGCAGTATAGAAAGCATTGATTGTTTTGATCACGTCCCCGTATTCCGCTTTGTTGGCTGCCTTGTTTGCCCATTTATCAAATTTAACCTCATCTTTAGCTTTTGACGCTGCTGTTTTATGTAAGGTCAACGCGTCAATCATACCTTGACGGTTTTTCCAATAATTGGCGACCTGAGAGTATTTCGACGCATAATTCAACTTAACTGCCTGATCTTGGTCCATGAATTTTTTCATGGCGTCCATGCCCGTTTTGGAGGCCTCTACCCAAGCAGGGTATGCAAATTTTACGTTTTGATTGATTCCACCCGAAGGCATCCAACGATTTGTACGGCCGGGATAACCCAAGATCATTGCAAAATCGCCTTCTTGAATACCTTTTAAGCTTACAGGTAAGAAATGTTTTGGTTTCAACGGAACATTGTCCTGTGCATATTCCGCAGGGTTTCCGTTTTTGTCTGCATAGACACGGAAAATCGAAAAGTCACCTGTGTGACGCGGCCATTCCCAGTTATCTGTGTCTCCGCCGAATTTACCGATGCTATTTGGTGGCGTTCCCACTAAACGTACATCGTTATAATCTTGGTACACAAAATAATAATATTCATTTCCTTGGTAGAAAGATTTTACCTCAACAACATACTTACCATTTTCGCTGTTCTCTTTTTGGATTTTGGCGATCTCAGCAGCGATAATTTTGTTGCGCTCATCTTCAGTCATTTTATTATTGACCAAACTTAAGATGCGTTTCGAAACATCATCCATTCGTACGAAGAAGCGGACAGATAGCGATTTTGGTTTCAATTCCTCGCTTTTTGTTTTTGCCCAGAAACCATTTGTTAAGTGGTCATTTTCTGGTGTGGACAGTTCGGCAATGGCGCCATACCCACAGTGGTGGTTGGTGAATACCAAGCCTTGGTCAGATACAATCTCTGCAGTACATCCACCGTTGAATTGTACGATCGCATCTTTTAAACTCGAGTGGTTAATGCTGTAGATCTCTTCGGCACTTAAACGAAGACCTTTCTTTTGCATATCAGCCTCATTCAGACGCTTTAGATACATTAAAAACCACATTCCCTCATCGGCAAATGCAGCAAAGCTTGTTGTTATCAGCAACAAACACATCCATAATTTTTTCATATCAACCTGATAAAAAGTTTGTTTATACCCTACAAAAATGCTTTAATTATGTTAAAAACCAAAATATTAGACTTTATATTATGCTTTTTCCCAATTTTTATGTCAATTAAAAGTAAATGTGTGCGGGAATGTCCTTCAGGGAAAGTCAAATGGACTCTTTTCCTTATCTTTGTAAGATGCAGCAATCATTTGAAAATTTTAAATTCAATAAACAGATCTTAAATGCGATCACAGAAGCAGGTTATGAACAGCCGACTGAGATCCAAGAGAAGGCAATTACACCGATATTGGCGGGGCAAGATGTGATGGGAATAGCCCAGACAGGAACCGGAAAAACGGCTGCATTTGTATTGCCCATGCTGATGAAATTGAAATACGCCCAAGGAATTGATGCGCGAGCGTTGATCTTAACTCCGACCAGAGAATTGGCCATGCAGATTGAAGAGAATATCAGGCTATTTTCTACTTACCTCGATTTACGTTCGGTTGTTTTATATGGCGGATTAGGGCCTAAGACACAGATCGAAACGCTTGAAAAAGGAGTTGATATTATTGTCGCTACACCTGGCCGATTCTTGGATTTATATTTGGAAGGACATATTGTCGTGAAGTCACTCAAGTTTTTGGTGTTGGATGAAGCGGATAAGATGATGGATATGGGCTTCATCAGTAAGATTCACCGTGTATTGGAAATCGTGCCACGTAAACGCCAAAATTTATTGTTTTCGGCGACCATGAGCGAACTTGTTCGTAAGATTGCCGGTGATTTTTTGGCTTTTCCCACTGTAATAGAAGTTTCTGAACAGGCAACGCCGGCTAAAACGGTCAGTCAGGCTTTATATTTTGTTCCCAATCAAAAAACTAAGTTAAATTTACTGCAGCATCTATTGAAAGACGATGAAGCTTTTAGCAGACTGATTGTTTTTTGTAAAACGAAACAAGTTGCGGACAATGTTTTTCATTTCCTGGAACGTAAATATGGCAAAGACGAAGTCCGTGTTATTCATGCCAATAAAGGGCAGAATACACGTATCAACTCAATCAATGCATTTAAGGAAGGGAATATCCGTATCCTTGTTGCAACGGATGTTGCGGCACGGGGACTTGATGTTTCCAATGTAAGCCACGTGATCAATTTCGAAGTGCCTATTGTTATCGAAGACTATGTACATCGTATCGGACGTACAGGCCGGGCATTTAATGAAGGGGATGCGATCACTTTTTGCAATGAGGCCGAGAAATACTATGTACGAAAAATTGAAAAATTGATCAAACAGAGTATTCCGGTATATCCAATTCCAGAGGAGGTTTTCGTGGAGAAGACGCCTTTTCAGGAGAAACAGGATATTGCACGCGATATTGACAACCAAAAGAAAAAAGACAACCCGGATTATCAGGGCGCTTTCCATGAGAAGAAATATGTGATCAAACAAAAGGAAGTACGCGAAGCACAACGTGCCTCAGGCTTTAAGCCGAAGGCTAAAAGCAAAGGGAAGTCCAGTGGGGGAAAATCCACAGGACCAAGCCGTAATTTCAAGAAACGTTAACCAACATGCGGTTTACCCCATTAAATATTGCTAGTGCATGCTTGGTCGCCTGGTTTGTCATGGAAAATCCCAATGACGAAAGGGCACTATTTACATGGGGAGCATTTATAACTTTGATGGTGCTACTGATAGTGGTAGACATTTTGTTTAGAGTACTCATTAAAGAAAATAAGAAAATGTGGATGTTACAGTTGGCATTTTTGGTGTTGGTCTGCGTTGCCAGCCTGATCGTTAAAGTGATATTCAGTTGATATATTTAAAAGTGAAAATTAAAAAATGGAGATAGTGTATAAGCCCTAGGCTGGTTGAGGTAAAATCTCAATACTCAGATCTCAATACTCAGTACTAAGATGAAAAAAGCAGAAATAAAATTACAAGTAGAGCTTGACGAAAACAATGTTCCTGAAAACATCATGTGGTCGTCCACAGACGGGAATAATGCGGAAGAATTACCCGCGAAAGCGATGTTTTTAGCCCTATGGGATTCACATTATAAAAACTCAATGCGTATCGACCTTTGGACAAAAGACATGCCGTACGACGAGATGAAGCGTTTTTTTTACGAAACTTTACAAACTTTAGGCGACTCCTTTATCCGTTCTTCAGGCGGGGATCCCATGGCCGAGAAGGTTATTGGTGACTTGCGCGATTACTGTGCGCATTTCGCAGACAAAATGGAAGTATTAATGCCACAACAATAGTTTTTAACGCTTAACAAACAGTTGATTATGCAATATTTCTTAGTGAAATCTGAACCATTTAAATATAGTTGGGAGCAATTTAATAAAGATGGACGGACGTTTTGGGACGGTGTTCGCAATTACCAGGCTAGGAATAACATGAAAGCAATGAAGGAAGGCGATTTGGTCCTTTTCTATCATAGCAACGAGGGAAAGGATGTCGTTGGTGTCGCCAAGGTCGTGAAAGAATTTTATCAGGACCCAACAACCGACGATGAACGCTGGGTTGTCGTAGATCTGGCTCCTGTTGAAACACTGAAGAAGTCTGTTACGCTGGAGACCATCAAAGCAGATGAGCAATTACAGGATATCGCTTTGGTAAGACAGGGGCGTCTATCGGTGATGCCGCTAAAGCCTGAGGAATTCGACCGAATCTTGGCTTTAGGCAATGGGGAATAACCATTCGACATAAAAAGGTGCAGAATCACATTTTTTGCAGCATATAAAATAAAACGAGGATATGTATGTATATCCTCGTTTTATTTTATAGCAATGTATCAGTCCTGTATTAGTTCTTCTGGCTGAACAGACTGACCAATGCTTTTAGTTTTTTTGCATTTTCGGGTTTTAGTTTTCCCGCAAGAATAAGGCGAAGCTCTCTGCGTTGCAATGCATCTTCATAAGCTTTGTGTTCTGATTCTGTTTCAGGAATCAATACCGGCACAGTTTTAGGGTTATTGTCGGCATCAACGGCAACAAAAGTATAATACGCTTCATTGGTTTTTACGCGAGTGCCCTCCGGCAAATTTGATGCAAAAATTTCCATGCGTACCTCTAACGAACTGTTAAATGCACGGGTGACCTGTGCCTGTATGGTGACCACTTCACCCAATTTGATCGAACGTTTAAAAGATACATTATCTACAGATACCGTAACGACCACATTGCTACAATGTTTCTGCGCAGCAATAGCCGAACAGATATCCATCCAATATAATAAACGGCCGCCCATGAGATTTCCAAACGTATTGGTATCATTCGGAAGGACCAATTCATTCATCTCCGTATATGACTCTCTCGCAAATTTCTCTATCATATTATTTTGTGTCATTATCTTCCAAGTTCTTTAGATTGCCTATCAATTATTGCCAGGGACTCTACAAATGAGGTCGGTACATAGCCCAGTTCGTTTTTGGATTTACTGAGATCAAAACCTGTCAGACGAGGCCTGTTGTCCGCTTGTCCGATACTTGCTGCACTGATTTCCGAGATCAATGATTTGTCAAGTTGCCAATAATCTGCGATAGCATAAACCGCTTCATTGATGGACATCAATTCTGCCCCGGAGATATGGAATATCCCACGA
Organism: Sphingobacterium puteale; assembly: GCF_003627955.1. GTDB lineage: Bacteria > Bacteroidota > Bacteroidia > Sphingobacteriales > Sphingobacteriaceae > Sphingobacterium > Sphingobacterium puteale. Next base: position 44,639 of record NZ_RBWS01000018.1, read on the forward strand.
GCCTCTCGTTCAATGGCCAATTGACAAGCAGACGCTAAATCATCTACAAATGTAGGCATTCTCCATTGGTCATTGACTACTTTTATCGCTTCTTTTTGTTTGAGCTTTCCCTTTGCCCAGAGGACCAAATTGGAGCGATTTGGATCAGCGTTGATACCGTATACTAAAATCGTACGTAAAATGGCATAATTACAGGAAGACCGAGCCAGCACTTGCTCAGAAGCATATTTGCTTTTTCCATATTCACTTTGCGGGTTTGGTAGGTCTAGCTCATGATAAGGGCTGCCTTTTTTGCCATCAAACACAAAGTCGGTGGATAAATGGACCAACTGCGCCTGATTTTTTTCGCAGTAGCTCGCCAAGGTTTGTACCAGATCTACATTGATTAGCTGGCAGGCTGCTTTATCGGCCTCACATGCTTCAACACTGGTCATCGCTGCAGTATGCACAATCGCATCAAAGGTATGACTGGATAAAAAATCGGTCAGTTTTGTATGATCCAGTAAATCAATTTGCTCAAATACATATCCAGCTTGATTTGGATTTCTGTTTGAGCCTTTTGAAATAGCTGTAACTTTATAGCGATCGTCTCCGGCAAGTAGGTCTACGACCTTTTGACCCAAAAAACCGTTGGATCCTGTGACAAGAATTTTTTTCATCCGTATAGTTATTTTTTTATCCGTCTTTTAGTTTAATAGGGACTTACACTGTATCATTTCATCCCGATCCAGTTGTACTCGGGACTAATCCGGGCTTCGAGAAAACAAGCGGAATTCTGTGCGTTTAGTTCGTCCAGATAAAGTCCATTTTATTGGACTGTTTCATCACATTTTCAATGACCGATTTCTCCAGATCGAGAATAGATTTCAATGCCTGGTAATCAATCTTTTCCGCATCATCGGTAGGCATGTGGTAGTCTGGATGCCCTCCGGTATGGAAAAATAATACAGGAATATTTTTCTTATAAAAGGAAGTCTGATCGGAACCGCCATTACCATCCTTGCTCAGGTTGAATTTTATTGGCGCCTGGATATCTTTGAAAATTATTGGCCATTGGCTGCTTGTGCCATATCCGATAACGGCAAGTCCATTATCAGGGTTGTAACGGCCGATCATATCCATATTGAGCATGGCTGTGATTTTTTCAAGCGGTAGGGTGGGGTGCTCCGTAAAATATTTGGAACCTACTAATCCCAGCTCCTCAGCGCCAAAGGCTATAAATAATAGATTGTAAGGTTCTTTTTCCTTATTGGTGCTAAAATAACGGGCAAGTTCCAATAAACCAGCAGTACCAGAAGCATTGTCATCAGCGCCATTGTGGATTTTGCCGACACCCAAGGAGTCTTTCGAACTACCTTGGTGACCAGTACCCAAATGATCGTAATGGGCTCCAATAACCACTGTCAGGGCAGCTCCATTATCAATAAAGCCGATAATGTTGTCTGCATCACGGATACTGTCGGCTACTTTCACTTTCCATACTTTGGCTTTGAAAGATTGACGGTAACCATTTTCACCTTTAGGCTGCAATTTATATTTTTTGAATTCTTTTTCGATATAGTCAGCAGCTTTGAATACTTCTTTGCTACCAGTTCCTCTACCTTTCATTTTGTCATCTGCCAGGTAGTAGATATGTTTTTTCAGGTTTGAAATTTCAATTTGCTGTGCTTGTGCGTATTTTGTCAAACAAAGTAAGCAGAGGATTAGGAATAAATTTATGTTTTTCATTTTTGATATTTAGTATGGAGATCGCCATAACCTACATGACTGGATTCTTGATAATCGGATTATGATCCCCATTTATTTTTAACGTTTTAAAAGAAAAGCCTTGCGATTAACAAGGCTTTTGTAAGATATTTCGTTAATCTTCAACGATTTCGCTATGGATACTTGATTTTTCCTCTTTTTCCGTTTTAAAATACCGTTTTTGGAATAGTAATATTAACACAACACCTACTGAGATTGCCGAATCAGCGATATTAAATACTGGTCTGAAGAATAGAAAATCTTCGCCACCCCAAAAAGGCACCCAGGTAGGGAATGTACCTTCGATTAACGGGAAATAAAGCATGTCGACCACCTTTCCATGCAAGAAGGACGAATAGCCTCCAGCGGCGGGAAATAAGGATGCTTTGTCGTAAAAGGTGCTCTCACTGAAGATTACGCCATAGAATGCTGAATCAATGATATTGCCCAAAGCACCAGCGAGAATCAAGGCTACGTTTAATATAAAACCACGGTTGTATTTATTCTTGATCATATAGTGTAGACCATATCCAATACCAGCTACAGCCAGTATCCGAAACACGGTCAGGAACAATTTCCCGTAATCACCACCAAATTCCATTCCGTAGGCCATTCCATTGTTTTCAATAAAATGGATCTGGAAGAATTTACCTAATATGTGATGACTTTGTCCAATTGTCATCGAGAGCTTAACCCATATTTTGGACAATTGGTCTATTAAAAGAATCGCGACAATTAGTGCGACTGGTTTCGTATACCCCTTCATTGTGCTATAAAAATGGTCTTTGCCCGCGCAAAGACCATATATTTTTGCTTAAAATTAATATTGTTTGTTTTTCGCTTCGATGCTCAATGTCGTATGCGGGACAGCTTTCAAACGTTCTTTTTGAATCAGTTTTCCGGTTTCTCTACAGATACCATACGTTTTGTTCTCGATGCGTACCAAGGCTGCTTCAAGGTTGTCGATAAACTTCTTTTGACGCGCAGCCAATTGGTTGGTTTGCTCTTTTTCCAACGTTGCAGAACCATCCTCTAAGGTCTTGTAAGTCCCCGCAGTATCATCTGTACCATTCGCATTGCTGTTATTAAGCGTTGCTGTCAACGAGGAAAGCTCTTCTTTTGCTATTCTAAGCTTGTCCAAGATAATATCTTTGAATTCTTGTAATTCTGAATCGCTATAGCGTGTTTTCTCGTTGTTGTTTGCCATAATTTAATTTTTTTGGATTAATGCCTTAAGTTCTTTGCCATCGATCTCGATGGTCTCTCCTTCAGTTAGTGAATCTTCAAATACCAATGAATCGGCTAGAATTTCGGTGCAAATATACGATAAATTTTCTTTCGCAGCATTGACTACTTCTGAGGTAGCTGTTAACTTTACGTTAATTCTATCCGTCACTTCAAGCCCTTTTTCCTTCCGTAGATTTTGTAGACGGTTGATCAATTCTCTTGATAAACCTTCTTTCTTCAATTCTTCGGTGATATGGACATCCAATGCTACGGTCAATTTACCTAGATTGGCAACCTGCCATCCTTCCACATCCTCTGCTATAATTTCTACATCGCTCAATAGAATAGTATATGGTGTGCCAGCTAAGGCCAATTCACCAGTTGATTCCAAGGTACTGATCTGTTCTATAGTCAACGATTGGATAGCTGAAGAGACTAACTTCATATCCTTACCAACTTTCGCGCCAAGAGCTTTGAAGTTTGGTTTTATTTTTTTCTTGATAATACCTGTTGTATCCGTAATGAACTCAATATCTTTGATATTAGTTTCCGAAAGTATCAAATCTTTTACTTTTTCTACTTTCTCCTGGAAAGCACTGTCCAGTACTGGGACGAGGATTTTGTTCAATGGCTGACGCACATTGATCGACGTTTTTTTACGCAATGAAAGTGTCAAAGAGGAGATGTCTTGTGCCAGGGCCATACGTTCTTCCAGATCTTTGTCTACCAAGTTTTCATTGTATACCGGGAAGTTCGCCAAGTGTACAGAATCAACTTGCTCTTTATTTGTTGCAGTATTCAAATCCAGGAACAGTCTATCCGAGAAAAATGGCGATATCGGTGACATTAATTTCGCAATGGTATCCAAGCAAGTATATAATGTCTGATAGGCAGAAATTTTATCTTCTGTATATTCTCCCTTCCAGAAGCGTCGGCGGCACAAACGGACGTACCAGTTACTCAGGTGTTCGTCCACAAAATTTTGGATTGCACGAGCCGCTTTTGTCGGTTCGTAATCCGCTAGATATTCATCCACTTCTTTCGTTAGTGAATTGAGTAATGAGATGATCCAACGATCGATTTCAGGACGGTTTTCCAATGCAATATCTGGTTCTGCGTAGGAGAACTTGTCTATATTGGCATAAAGTGCAAAAAATGCATAGGTATTGTATAGCGTGCCGAAAAATTTACGACGTACCTCATCCAATCCCTCCATGTTGAATTTTAGGTTATCCCAAGGAGCTGCATTACTGATCATATACCAACGAGTAGCATCGGCACTGTATTGATCTATTGTTGAAAATGGATCAACGCCATTACCTAGACGTTTGGACATCTTATTTCCGTTCTTATCCAATACCAGACCGTTGGAAACCACGTTTTTAAAAGAAACTGATTTATACATCATCGTGGAGATCGCATGTAGCGTAAAGAACCAGCCACGAGTCTGGTCAACACCTTCCGCAATGAAGTCTGCCGGATATGCATGATTGAATCCGTCTTTAAAAGGAAACTCTTCACCTTTTGCCAATTTCTCATGATCCAATCCCCATTGGGCATAAGGCATTGCACCTGAGTCGAACCATACATCGATTAAGTCAGGCTCACGGAATAATTTTTGACCGGCATCAGAAACAAGAACGATATCGTCCACATATGGACGGTGTAAATCCAGCTTTTCTGTATCAAATTTATCCAGGTAAGCCTGGTTTTTCGCTTTCTCATCTGCCGATAGGACATCCGAAGTCAGTGAAGCCTCCAACAAAGATTTTAACTCCGGTAACGAACCGATACAAACCTCTTCATTCTCATCTTCCGAACGCCAGATAGGAAGAGGAGTCCCCCAGTAGCGTGAGCGTGAAAGGTTCCAGTCTACCAGGTTTTCCAGCCAGTTTCCAAAGCGTCCTGTTCCGGTAGCTTCAGGTTTCCAATTGATTGTTTTATTTAAAGCAACCAAGTCCTCTTTTACGGCAGTTGTACGGATAAACCAGCTATCCAATGGATAGTATAAAACCGGTTTGTCAGTACGCCAGCAGTGTGGGTAGGTGTGCTCGTATTTCTTAACATCAAAGGCTTTATTGTCCTCCTTAAGTTTGATCGAGATCAATACGTCTGTAGGTTTGAAATCTTCTTTCGCACGCTCATCAGCACTGTAGTATTCTTCTTTTACAAATCGTCCTGCAAAATCCGTGATTTCATTGACGAAACGGCCTGTACGGTCTACTGTAGGAACATCTTTTCCATTTTCGTCTTTTACCAAAATACCCGGAACACCATGTTCTTTCGCTACCCGGAAGTCATCTGCACCATAAGTAGGCGCAGCATGCACGATACCCGTACCATCTTCGGTGGTCACAAAGTCACCGGGGATGACGCGAAAAGCATTTTCCTGTAGATCTTCATTGGTGATATAAGGCAGCAACTGTTCATAGCGCAAGCCTACAAGTTCTTCGCCCACAAATTCAGCCGCAAGTTCCCAAGGGATTACTTTATCGCCCAATTTGTAGTCTTGGAAAGAGGCATTTTCACCTTCAGCTTTAAAGTGTTTACTGATCAGATCTTTCGCTAATACAACAGATACCGGTGCACCCGTATATTTATTGAACGTTCTGATTTTGACATAGTTTATTTTCTTGCCAACAACCAAAGCTGTATTGGAAGGTAAGGTCCAAGGTGTAGTTGTCCAGGCGATAAATGCAACATCTTCGGCTTCATCATCCACTAATTTTTCAATAGCTGGATGCAGCTGGCTTTTGATCAATCGGAATTCAGCAACAATGGTTGTATCCTTCACATCTTTATACGTGCCCGGCTGATTAAGCTCATGTGAACTCAAACCTGTACCCGCAGCAGGTGAATAAGGTTGAATGGTGTAACCTTTGTATAATAAACCCTTTTTGTAAAGTTCTTTTAACAAATACCATAAGGTTTCGATGTATTCGTTTTTATAGGTGATGTAAGGATGTTCAAGATCAACCCAATAGCCCATTTTGTTGGTTAGGTCATTCCATACATCCGTGTATTTCATTACTTCCTTGCGGCAAGCGTCGTTATATTCTTCTACGGTAATCTTTTTGCCAATATCCTCCTTAGTAATACCAAGGGCTTTCTCGACAGCAAGCTCAATCGGGAGACCATGGGTATCCCAACCTCCTTTTCGTTTCACCTGATAGCCTTTCAATGTCTTGTAACGACAGAAAATATCCTTAATCGTACGAGCCATCACGTGATGGATTCCAGGCATTCCATTTGCAGAAGGTGGCCCCTCAAAAAATGTATATGACTTGCTCTCAGGGCGATTATTGATACTTTTTTCGAATATTTTTTCCTGTTCCCAACGGGTCAAAATCTCTTTACCAATCTCCGGTAAATTTAACTGCTTATATTCTTTGTACATCAGACTGTTGTATGCTTCTTTTCTAAAGGTCGCTAATTTAGTGAATTATGATGGAAAAAGAAAGAGGCCTTTGTTGCTGTAATATCATTATATAAAGGACTCAATATTTTCAAAAATATTGCCAAGGGGTAAGAATGGAGTATTACGCGAGAATGCTCCGCGCTGAGATCGAGTTAAACGCTGAGAAACCGCTAAATTGTTGTGGGAACGGGCGAATAAAAGAACACCGAAAATAGATCCACATCTATCTAGAAAGCTAAAATAAAAGCGGGATTGCTACTGGCAATCCCGCTTTTATTGAAATATGTATAGATTTCAACTTATGCTGAAAAACTGCTTCCACACCCACAGGTGCTTGTCGCATTTGGGTTATTGAAAGTAAAGCCTCTCGCATCAAGTCCTGATTTGAAATCAATTTCCATGCCTGCAAGATATAGGCCGTGGGCTTTGTTCATAAATATGCGGATGCCTTCAATTTCGTACTCGTTGTCTCCATCTTTTTTCTGGTCAAAGCCCAGGATATAACTCATACCCGAACAACCACCGCCTTCTACACCAACACGTAAACCAAAATCATCAGAGATTTCTTGCTGATCCTTTAATTTATTGAGTTCCTTGATTGCTCCTTGCGTTAAGGTAACGGGAGCAATTGCTGTATGTTCTGTGCTCATTTTGATATTGTTTTAGCCAATTCTTAAGCAAAAATACATATTTTAAGTCGCAAATTGTCTGTATTGCATTTTTTGACATTTACAAAACATTCAATTTTTGGGGAGAGGAACGCTTGAATTAATATTTAAAAAGATCGTATGGGAATTAGGTAATTCGCATAAATAAGGCTGTTTTCCTAAGAATATTTAATAAAATATGGCTGTTTGTCGATATTCTTTATGGAATATGCTATCTTTGAGGCATTAAAATAAAAACAAAATTTACTTTACAACATTTAAAAACAATGGAAAGAGATCAAGCCATTTTTAATTTAATAGCTGATGAGCTTAAACGCCAAGAAGAAGGTATTGAATTAATTGCTTCGGAAAACTTTGTTTCAAAACAAGTGATGGAAGCTGCTGGTTCAGTGTTGACAAATAAATATGCAGAAGGCCTCCCAGGAAAACGTTACTATGGAGGTTGTGAAGTTGTGGATGAGATTGAAACCATCGCTATTGACCGTGCGAAACAATTGTTCGGCGCAGAATGGGTAAATGTTCAGCCTCACTCTGGTGCACAGGCAAATGCTGCTGTTTTTTTGGCGACAATCAAGCCCGGCGATAAAATTTTAGGTCTTGATTTATCGCACGGTGGACACTTGACTCATGGATCACCGGCAAATCTTTCTGGTAAGATCTATCAACCATTATTTTATGGTGTAAAAGAAGATACAGGTTTGATTGATTACGAGCAATTGGAGGAGACTGCTCTTCGTGAAAAGCCAAAAATGATCATCTGTGGTGCTTCGGCTTATTCACGTGATTGGGATTATGCCCGTATCCGTAAAGTTGCTGATGAAATCGGTGCGATTGTTTTGGCAGATATTTCCCACCCTGCAGGTCTGATCGCTCGTGGTTTATTGAATGATCCACTTCCTCATTGTCATATTGTGACAACAACTACACATAAGACATTACGTGGCCCACGTGGCGGTATGATTATGGTAGGTAAGGATTTTGAAAATCCTTGGGGTATCAAAACGCCTAAAGGCGAGACCCGTACAATAACGCAATTGTTGGATCTTGCTGTTTTCCCAGGTACGCAAGGTGGTCCTTTGGAACATACCATTGCTGCAAAAGCAATTGCTTACGGTGAAGCGCTATCCGATGATTATATGGAGTATATTGTTCAGGTGAAGAAAAATGCGGCTGCATTGGCGAAGTACTTCGTTGATAAAGATTATAAAATTATCTCTGGCGGTACAGATAATCACTTGATGTTGGTTGACTTGCGCAACAAAGATATTTCAGGTAAAGAAGCAGAAGCAGTATTGGGCAAAGCGGGTATCACAACCAACAAAAACATGGTTCCTTTTGATACACGTTCACCTTTTGTGACTTCAGGAGTACGTTTTGGCACTGCAGCAATCACGACACGGGGCATCAAAGAAAATGAAATTGTTCAAATCGGAGAATTGATTGACGAAGCATTGCGAAATGCATCGAACGATGCCGAATTGGATAAAATTCATGGTAAGGTGAAAGCCATGATGGCCGAGTTTCCATTGTATAAATAAGACGACTGCCTCGCTATACAATAGCGGAATCACTCCAGGGTGGTTCCGCTATTTTTCGTTTTGGACCTAAGCTACATTTGCAACTCCCGGCTCTGCCTATGTTCGTTCCCTTCTTTTAAGATGTCATGTTCGAGGCAGTATGGACTGCGAAACCGGTTTATAATTCCCTGTTGGAAATTAGGAGACAACTTTTGGAATAATAGGCGTTTTATACTAATTAAAACAACGAACTAACAGAGGCTTGATACGCTTTCATCCAATGGGGGCCGGACCAGGTTCTTGTAAGCTCCCTGTTATCTGTCAATTTGGGTCAGCGTGATTCATCGGATAAGTCGAAGCAGACCTAAGTATGTCAGGTGCTTTTTTTGTAAAAGGAAGGAAGTTTTTAATTTTTAAAATGTTAAAAAGTCTTAAAATAAAATGTAAAAATTTGATTACTCAATAATTTTACGGTACTTTGAGATAGTATTAATTGATTGTTTTACAATAAGAAAGGAACACTATACGCTAAACATTTACATTTTACAACAGAACTGATAATTTAATTGCGAACTGCTAAAAAAGTAAGTGACGTATGAGACTTTTGAAAAGTAAGAGTGATCAAGAATTGATCCAAATGTATGTCGGTGGCCAGGAGTCTGGCCTAGAGGCATTGTTGAATCGATATAAATCGAAGATTTACACCTCTATATATATGAAAGTAAAAGACGAATATCTTGCTGAAGATATTTTCCAGGAGACTTTCATTAAAATCATCAATACCTTAAAATCGGGCAAATACAACGAAGAGGGGAAATTTTTGCCTTGGGCGATCCGTATTGCGCATAATATGATCGTTGACTTTTTCAGGAAAGCCAAACGGGCTCCCAATATTGTAAATGCAGATGGTTTTGATATTTTTGAAGTGTTGGAGTTCAGTGATGAAAGCGCTGAGTCTAAAATGCTGAAACAACAGGTCGATGTCGATTTAAAGAAAATGATACAGAAACTACCTGATGATCAGAAAGAGGTTTTGATTATGCGTCATTTTTGTGATATGAGCTTTAAGGATATTGCCGAGATAACAGAGGTGAGTATCAATACTGCGTTAGGAAGAATGCGCTATGCTTTGAGCAATCTTCGTAAAATGATTGAAGGCTCTGATTTAGTCTTTCAGATGGGATAGTGGAAAAAATACTATAATGTAGAAAATAACAATAACGGGGTGAGGTTTTCACCCCTTTTTTATGCAACAATGTCATGTCGGCATCAGAAGAATTTGTTCTTTTTGTCAGTTATAAGCTTTTTATTATCTTAGAAATTCATGTCTTAATCAATTTATGGGAATTGGAATAGGGTTTGATAGTCATTATAGAAACTATTAAAAGATAATAACGATAAAAATATAAAAGCTATGTACTTGATTTTATTTATTGGAATAATGGTGGTAAGCCTGATTGTCCAGACACGATTTAAAAACAAATTTAAAAAGTATTCGGAGATGCCGTTGGGGAATGGGATGTCGGGTGCTGAGATTGCGCAAAAAATGCTCAACGATAACGGTATATATGATGTGAAAGTGATCTCCATTCCTGATCGCTTGGGCGACCATTATAATCCATCGGATAAAACGGTAAACCTGAGCCCTGAAGTGTATAGTGGTCGTAGTGTGGCGGCGGCGGCAGTAGCGGCGCATGAATGTGGTCACGCTGTTCAGCATGCAAAGGCTTACAAATGGTTGGGTTTCCGTTCGGCAATGGTACCTATGGTCAATGTGGCTTCCAAACTGACCTCATGGGTGCTAATGCTCGGTGTGATGTTATTTGCATTTTCCAAAGGCGGTAATCCTTGGCTGCTGGCCGTAGGGGTAGGTGCTTTGGCTATTACAACAATTTTTTCATTTATCACACTTCCGGTAGAATTCGATGCATCAGACCGGGCGCTAGCCTGGTTAAACCATGCCGGAGTTACCTATAACGGTGAGGAGCACGATGGTGCGAAGGATGCGTTGAAATGGGCTGCCATGACGTATGTAGTTGCTGCTTTGAGTGCCTTGGTAACACTTTTATACTATGCGTCGATGTTATTTGGCGGGCGTAGGAGCGAGTAAAGAACGATTTAACAACTTTAGGATATAAAAAATGCGATTATTTTTAATAGTCGCATTTTTTATAGGGTGTTAATGAGGTTACTACAGACTATTTTTTTAACTTTGCTGTTTATATAGAATAAGACTCAGATTTTATGTTTTCAAATCTTCAAGATAAGCTAGATAGAGCCTTTAAGGTATTAAAAGGGCAAGGCAGTATTACCGAAATTAACGTTGCTGAAACGATGAAAGAAATTCGCAAGGCATTGTTGGATGCCGACGTGAATTACAAGACTGCTAAAACTTTTACAGATGATGTTAGACAAAAAGCTTTAGGGCAGAACGTTTTAACAAGTATTTCTCCGGGTCAATTGTTGACTAAAATCATGAATGATGAGTTGACAGCATTGATGGGCGGATCTGTTACCGAGCTGGAGACTGGTAAAAATCCTACTGTTATTTTGATCGCGGGTCTGAACGGTGCCGGTAAAACAACTTTTTCCGGAAAGTTAGCCTTATACCTGAAAGATAAAAAGAACAAAAAGCCATTATTGGTCGCTGGTGACGTTTATCGTCCGGCCGCCATTGACCAATTGGAGGTACTCGCTGAGCAAGTTGGTGTACCTGTATATGTCAATAGAGAATCAACGGATCCGATTGCTATTGCCAAAGCAGGTGTTGAAGAGGCAAAACGCAATGGCCATAATGTAGTCATTATTGATACCGCTGGTCGTTTGGCGATAGATGAGCCTTTGATGGTAGAGATCACTGCGGTTAAGGAAGCAACAAAACCGGATGAGATCTTATTTGTAGTTGACTCGATGACGGGTCAGGATGCTGTCAATACAGCGAAGACATTCAACGATCGCCTTGATTTTACAGGTGTTGTATTGACCAAATTGGATGGTGATACACGCGGTGGTGCTGCGCTATCCATAAAATCCGTTGTCAATAAGCCAATTAAGTTTATCGGTACCGGAGAGAAGATGGATGCATTGGATGTTTTCTACCCCGATCGTATGGCATCCCGCATTTTGGGTATGGGTGACGTGGTATCTTTGGTAGAGCGTGCACAACAACAGTTTGACGAAAAGCAAGCTGCTGAACTTCAAAAGAAAATCCGTAAGAATAAATTTGATTTCAATGATTTCAAATCCCAGATCCAACAGATCAAAAAAATGGGTAATATGAAAGATTTGATGGGCATGATCCCCGGCGTAGGAAAGGCAATGAAAGATATTGAAGTCGATGACAATGCGTTCAAACCTATTGAAGCGATCATTGATTCGATGACTCCTTTTGAGCGTGAAAATCCGGATGTAATTGACCAAAAACGTCGTTTACGTATTGCCAAAGGTTCCGGAACAGACATTAATGAAGTAAACAAATTGTTGAAGCAATTTGGTGATATGCGAAAGGTGATGAAGCAAATGTCTAACCCGGCGATGGCCGCTAAGCTGATGCGCAATATGCCTAAAATGCCAGGAAAAATGTAATTTTAGTGTATAGTTATATCGTATGGGGCATTGTAGGCATACAATGCCCCATTTTTTTAATAAATAATTCGTAATTTCAAGTTCCTCGCTCGAGTAAACGAAATAATTGTTAAATTTGTAATTATTATGGATGACCCCGCACAATTATCGGAATACGGCAAAATCCTTATCATTCTGTTGATAGGGACGCTGTTAGTCTGTGCGACCATTTTTCTAGCACGTTTAATTTCTCCCAAAAAGAACAATCCCATTAAATCTGGCACTTACGAATGTGGTGAAGATCCTGTCGGATCCTCTTGGGTACAATTTAATCCTCGATTCTACGTCATTGCCTTGGTGTTCCTGTTGTTTGATGTGGAGCTTATTTTTATTTTTCCATGGGCAACAGTATTTGGGCAATCGGAATACATTGCCGCAGATGGTCGATGGGGCTGGTTTACCATGATTGAAATGGCCATGTTTATCGGCATATTAATCTTGGGATTAGTTTTTGTCTGGAAAAAAGGCGATCTCGAATGGGTGAAACCCAATGTATCTTTGCCTAAGGTTCCTGTAAATATTCCTCAAAGTGCTTATTCCACATTGAATAATCGTACCTATCAGGTGCGGGACTATAGGGAGCCGGCAGACGTGGCTATGGAGAATACTGTCGCACAGGAAGTGACAGCTGCTCCAAAGATCGCTTTTAGACCTCGATTTAAAAAAACTGAGTAAGCATGAGTTTAGATAGTCAACTGCAAAATAATGGTGTCGTCGTTGCCAAATTGGATGATTTGCTAAACTGGGCGAGACTTTCGTCCATGTGGCCCATGAGTTTTGGCATTGCCTGTTGTGCGATCGAGATGATGGGGGCAATGGCCTCGACTTATGACCTGGATCGGATGGGCGTTTTTCCAAGGCCTTCGCCAAGACAGTCTGATGTTATTATAATCGCAGGTACAGTTACATTCAAAATGGCTGACCGTATAAAAAAACTATATGAGCAGATGCCCGATCCTAAATATGTGATCTCGATGGGATCCTGTTCCAATTGTGGCGGACCTTATTGGCAACACGGCTATCATGTGGTTAAGGGAGTGGATCGGATCATCCCCGTGGATGTGTATGTTCAAGGTTGTCCTCCACGTCCAGAAGCCCTTATCGGTGCATTTATTGAACTGCAAAAGAAGATAGATAAAGAAAGTTTATTAGGCGAACAATTGTTCAAGGAAAAAGCTTAGAAGATAAATTTTATAAGATTTTAAAATCAATTATGGCAAAAGATTTTTATGGCGAACTGCAATTAGGCATTCTTGGTGGTGGTCAACTCGGAAGAATGTTAATCCAGGAAGCCATTAATTACAATGTAAACGTTCATGTGTTGGATCCTGATAAGAATGCCCCTTGTCGGAAGCTGTGCAATAAGTTTGAATGTGGTTCATTGAGTGATTTTGAGACAGTATATAATTTTGGAAAAGATCTGGATCTGATAACGATCGAAATCGAAAAAGTAAATGTTGATGCCCTGGAGAAACTGGAAGAGGAAGGCGTAGTCGTTTACCCACAGTCGCGTATCATTCGCCTGATCCAAGATAAGGGGTTGCAGAAACAGTTCTTTAAACAAAATGATATCCCGACCTCAGCGTTTCAATTGATATCAACAAAGGATAATTTAAAAAATCCTGCCCTGAGCCTACCTTACATTCAGAAACTGCGTAAAGATGGTTATGATGGAAAAGGGGTTAAGAAAATTGTTACTGAAGCGGATATTCAGGATGCTTTTGAAGAACCGAGTTTAATTGAAGAGTGGGTAGATTTTGAAAAGGAAATCGCTGTCATTGTCGCCCGTAACGATCGGGGGGATGTCTCCACCTTTCCGATGGTAGAGATGGAATTCAATCCACAAGCTAATTTGGTTGAGTTTCTTATCGCGCCATCCTTGTATGGCGTGGAAATTCAACAGCGCGCGGAAGCAATTGCAAAGAAAATTGCAGACGATTTGCAAATCGTGGGCCTGCTTGCTGTAGAAATGTTCCTAACGAAAAACGGAGATATTTTGGTGAATGAACTGGCTCCGCGCCCGCATAATAGCGGACATCAAACGATAGAGGGCAATTATGTTTCTCAATTTGCACAACATTTAAGAGCAATATTCAATTTACCATTGGGCGATACGAGATGTCGGACAAATGCGGTCATGATCAATCTTTTGGGCGAAAATGGCTACGAAGGTTTAGCAAAATATGACGGCGTAGAAGAGGTATTGGCGATGGAAGGAGTTTATTTGCATCTGTATGGCAAGAAATATACAAAGCCTTTTCGCAAGATGGGCCACGTATGTATCATCAATGATGATCGGGATAAAGCAATCTCCAATGCAAGAAAAGTACAAGAAATATTAAAAGTTAAAGCCTAATAATACTATGTCAATCAATAATAAGGCCCAGGTAGGCATTATCATGGGAAGTAAATCTGATCTTCCAGTTATGCAGGATGCCATTGATGTCCTCAAAGTCCTTGGAGTGGAATTTGAAGTTACCATCGTTTCGGCACACCGTACGCCACAACGCATGTTTGATTATGCGAAAGATGCGGCATCCCGCGGATTGAAAGTGATTATTGCAGGAGCTGGCGGGGCAGCACATTTACCGGGAATGGTCGCGTCAATTACACATTTACCTGTGATCGGTGTTCCCGTAAAATCCGCTAATTCTATCGATGGATGGGATTCGGTCTTATCAATCCTGCAGATGCCCAACGGAATTCCAGTGGCTACAGTTGCCTTAAATGCTGCAAAAAATGCAGGTATTTTGGCTGCTCAGATTCTAGGAACTCATGATGAGACGATCAGTAAAAATATTATTGACTTCAAGGAAGAACTGGCGCGTAAAGTGATTGAGACAGCCGTTGAAGTGGAGGATACACAGTTCTAATGGAATTGATCAAATAGAAAAGGGAAGCATTTGCTTCCCTTTTCTATTTGATCAGATTTGCCTGCACATAATCGTAGCTCTTTTTAAGACTCTCCATCTTATTTGGCATATAGATGTTGTCTTGCTCCACGAATGCATATTTCAGCCCTGCTTTAGCTTTCTCTTTGACAATCTCGGTAAAATTGATACTTCCTGTACCAACTTCGGTATATCTGATATCTTTAAAGATCTGTTCAACCGGTAACTCGCCGTCCTTAGGCCATTCGATCGGATTGGATTTTGTGCGGTCCATATCCTTCACATGCCATAGTTTAAATCTATTCGGGAATTTTTCGAATATGGATATCGGATTTTTCCCGGCTTTCTCGGCCCAGAAAAGATCAAGTTCAAAATCCACTAGATCAGGTTCTGTGAAAGCTAACATGACTTCTTCCCCCATTGTATTATTCCCCAGATCTCTAAATTCCCAGAAATGGTTGTGGTATGCAATTTTTAATCCGAGTTTCTTCGCCTGTTCTCCTGCTTTATTAAGTTGTTCTGCGGCATAGAGATAATCGTCTTTTTTAAGTGCATTAATATCGAACATTGGTGTAACTGGCGCAATAACATATTCCTGACCGAGCTCTTTTGCTGCATCAAAGTAAATAGATAAATCTTCTTTATCGGTATGGGATTTACTGAGATATTTAGACATATCATAATGACCCGAATGAGTTTTTAAGCCGTTGTCATCCAAAATCTTTTTTAGCTCTTTATAAGGTAATTTCCAGAATTGTTTGGCGGCAGGATCAATACCATATAGCTCAACATGTTTGAAGCCAATTTTTGCAATTTGCTCCAAAGAACCTTTTGGATCTTTATCCATTAAATCCCGTATGGAATAGAGCTGTACACCTATGTTCTGCAGGGGATTGTCACTGACGGCGTCCGTTTTATTTTGACAAGATATCAAGTTGGGCATCAGATAAGCTGCCGAAAGACCTATTCCAGCTTGCTTTAAAAATTGACGGCGAGAATTGTTCATCATATAACTGATTATGTGTTAGTGTACAATGTACAATTATTTTGGTCAAATATCAATAAAACGTCGCGGAATATTTTGTAAACGGATCATATTGAACTATCGGAAAATGAGGAAGAAGCTGCCGGAAAGAAAAAAGGGGCGCCTGCTGAATATTTAACGAGAGTGGGTGCCGGAATACGAATACCATAAACAAAACGAGGATATTCAATCTTTTTGAACACCCTCGTTTTGTTTGTTTAAGAATAGCAACTTAAACAGTCATGATATCTTTTTCTTTCAGTTCAGCCAATTTATCAACCTTTACAATAAATGCATCAGTCAATTTTTGAACTTCGCCTTCGGCAGTTTTGATCTCGTCTTCTGAGGCACCATCATTTTTCAATTTTTTGATGGACTCATTGGCATCTTTACGAATATTACGGATAGCTACTCGGCCTCTTTCAGTCTCTTCTTTTACTTTTTTCACCAGGTCACGTCTTCTTTCTTCAGTCAAAGGAGGGACATTCAAGCGGATTACGATACCATCATTTTGAGGATTGATGCCAAGATTAGCATCCGTAATAGCTTTTTCAATTGCGTTGATGAGCGATTTTTCCCAAGGTTGGATGACAATTGTCCGTGCATCAGTTGTATTAATGTTAGCTACTTGCGAAAGCGGAGTCGCGCTGCCATAATAATCGACTGAGATACCATCCAACATAGATGGTGAAGCTTTACCGGCGCGAATTTTTGTTAATTCAGACTCCGTGTGAGCAACTGCTTTGGACATCTTGTCTTTACAATCGTCCAATTCAATTGAAATTAGTTCGTTCATATAAGATTACGTTTTATACAGATTTTAATTATTTTACCACAGTTCCTACATGTTCACCATTGGCAAGTTTCAACAAATTGCCAGGTTTGTTCATGTCAAATACAATGATGGGTAATTTATTTTCTTGGCAAAGGGTAAAAGCAGTCATATCCATGACGTTTAACCCTTTCTCATACACTTCCGTGAATGAGATCTCTTCGAATTTTGTTGCACTAGGATCTTTCTCCGGATCAGCAGTATAGATACCATCTACACGTGTTCCTTTTAGTACTGCATCGGCATTGATTTCAATCGCACGCAAAGAAGCTGCTGTGTCCGTCGTGAAATATGGGTTTCCGGTACCGGCTCCGAAAATAACAATACGACCTTTTTCCAAGTGGCGTACAGCTCTTCTGCGAATAAATGGTTCACAGATCTGCTCCATCTTGATAGCCGTTAGCAAACGTGTCTTTTTCCCTACTTTTTCAAGAGCATCCTGAAGTGCCATACTGTTGATTACAGTGGCAAGCATTCCCATATAGTCTGCCTGAACACGGTCCATCCCTGATTTTTCAGCACTTAAACCGCGGTAAATGTTACCACCACCGATAACAATTGCTATTTCTAAACCTTGATCGTGAATTTCTTTGATATCATTAGCGTATTGTGATACACGGTTAATATCGATACCATAGCTTTGGTCACCCATTAAGGATTCACCGCTAAGTTTTAATAAGATACGTTTGTATTTCATAATTGTTTTTTTGGAAATTTTCCAAAGGTCAAAGATAAAATTTTTTTTTCAACCCTTAAGGCCAAAAATGATATTTATTGTGCTTTTGTTGTTTGATCAATCACTTCCCGGTAATATTGTTCGTATAGAGGCATGATATTGGACAATTGGAATTTTTTAGCATGGTTTAACGCCGCTTCTTTAAATTTTTCCAACCGTTCTGCATCTTCTAAAATATAGATTGCATTCTTGGCCATATCATCGACATCACCCACATTACTGAGGAATCCTGTCACGCCGTTCTCATTGAGTTCGGGTAATCCGCCTGTGTTGGATGATACAACTGGAACTTGGCAGGCCATTGCTTCTAGCGCGGCCAATCCAAAACTTTCGGAACTGGAAGGCATCAGGAAAAGATCAGAAACAGATAAAATCTCTTCCACGGCATCCTGTTTACCCAAAAAGCGAACATCTTTACACACATCCAATTCTCTGGATAACTCCTCCGCGTTGCGACGTTCAGGCCCGTCACCTACCATTAATAGTTTGGAAGGGATGACATCATGGACTTTCTTAAATATACGAATAACGTCTTCCGTATTTTTGACTTTTCTGAAATTGGAGGTATGGACCAAGATCCGTTCGTTACCCGGAGCAATCGCTTTTTTGAAATGGGAGCGATCCCTATTGCTGAATCTATCGAGATCGATAAAGTTGGTAATCACTTTAATATCTCTGGAGATATCAAAATATCGGAGTGTCTCATCTTTTAGATTTTGTGAAACGGCGGTTACACCGTCTGACTGATTGATCGAGAAGGTGACGACCGGGCTAAAGCTCTTATCCTTTCCAACCAGCGTAATATCTGTGCCATGAAGAGTGGTAACCACCGGAATATTAATGCCATACGTGGTCAGCAAGATTTGTTTTGCCATGAACGCAGCCGAAGCGTGGGGAATAGCGTAATGTACATGGATCAGATCCAGCTTTTCAAAGCGTACAACATCAACCAGTTTACTGGCCAGGGCAGATTCGTAAGGTAAAAAGTCAAAAAGCGGATATTGGGATACTGCTACTTCGTGATAGTATAGGTTTTCCGAAAAGAAATCTAGGCGTGCAGGTTGTCGGTAGGTTATAAAATGGATCTCATGCCCATTGGCCGCCAAAGCCTTTCCTAACTCCGTTGCCACAACACCACTGCCACCAAATGTGGGATAACAAACAATGCCTATTTTCATTGATATAATTTTTATTTAGTGTTCGCTTTCATTGGTACAAATGAACTCGCTGCACTCGGTTCTATTTTAAAGGTGATGAAGCTTCAGATTTAACGCCTTTTCTGTATGCGAATAAATCCTGATGATTTCATAACTCATTTTTTGTGCTGCAAATTTCGACTATTTATGCCTAAAATAACAAAAACCAATTGCCATAGTTTTGTGAATTTTTTGATTACTTAAAAAGCATTATCTTTAAGTAGACATTTAAGCGGTATATGGACAATTTCACAAGTGATATCTCAGGACAGCAATTCCCTGTCGAACAGTGTATTTTGGGGGCTTCGATCCGACAACCTATTTATAGATTAATCCGAAAGGAATATCCCAATTTTGGGAAAGACAAATATATTGCCGCAACGGAATTGACTAAGTTTAAAGAAGCCTATATTGCCGAATTTTTGAAGGATGAGTCTGGACAGCTCAGTCAATTGGATCAACAAGTGATACAGAGCTTTAAGGATAATAAAGTCATTAGTGCAGGTATAGACAGTGATGTAGGCGGCGCAACCTCGGTGGGAGAGCGTATAGCGGATAAAGTTGCCGAATTCGGCGGGAGTTGGACATTTATTATTTCTTTCGTCGTATTTTTGCTGATCTGGATTGCGCTCAATACCTATTGGCTAAATAATAAGGGTTTTGACCCTTATCCATTTATTTTGCTTAATCTCATTTTATCTTGCGTCGCCGCCCTACAGGCACCGGTCATTATGATGAGCCAAAATAGACAAGAGGCTAAAGACCGGGAGCGGGCACGCAATGATTATATGGTCAACCTTAAAGCTGAACTTGAAATTAGGGAACTGCATGAAAAAATAGACCATCTCATTATTCGTAAAGAGCAGGAACTCGTTGAGGTACAACGTGACCAAGTCGAAAAATTAGGTTTTCTGCTCAAGAAGATGGAAAAAATAGAAGAAGCATTTAAAAACAAATGAATATAACAGGAATAATAGGAGAGCTGACGTTTAAATTTTCACGGTCCGGTGGGGCAGGGGGACAACATGTCAATAAGGTATCCTCTAAAGTGACCCTACAATGGAATGTGGAGCAGTCGACAGTTTTATCAGCTGAGGAAAAGGCTATTCTGACTGAAAAGCTCTCAAATCGCATAAATAAAGAAGGCATTTTGCAGCTGGAAGCTGATATAGACCGTTCGCAGCTACGCAACAAGGAAATTGCCATTGACCGTTTTCTTCACCTGGTGAAGGATGCACTTTTGCCTATAAAACCAAGAAAGAAAACCAAAATACCCTATTCCAGTGTGTTAAAAAGACTAGACCGAAAGAAGCAGCAGGCCCAGCTGAAAGCTTCACGCAGACGGAATTTTGAGGATTAGTCTGTTATAAAGTAGTATTTAATTTAATTTTATTTAACTCAAAATCAGTGTTTTAATTATATAACTAAAGAAGTAGTTGTAAAACTATTTCTTTAGTTATATACTTGTATGGTAATCGATTACAACAGTACTGTTAATATAAAGGAGTTATGGAAGATTTCAAAGAACTGACTAAAGCAGAAGAACAGATCATGCAGGAACTTTGGGAAATAGGACGTGGTTTTGTCAAAGATATCATTGACCGTCTACCTGAACCGAAACCTGCTTACAATACAGTTTCAACCATAGTGCGTATTCTCGAAACCAAGGGTTTTGTATCGCATGAGTCTTTTGGTAAAAGCCATCAGTATTTGCCAAAGATTTCAAAAGAAGAATATAAAAAAGGAATCACTGGTAAGTTGTTGAATAATTATTTTGATAATTCTCCCAAAAGTATGCTTTCTTATTTTCTGGAAGAGAATAAATTGGATGTCAAAGAATTAGATGATATTCTTTCGATTATCCGACAAAACAAATAGCAACAACCACCTCTTATAAACTCTTGATTATGATTTACTTATTGATTGTCAATGTTTCATTGATTATCGGCTTTGTGCTCTATAGGCTGATTTTT
This sequence comes from Sphingobacterium puteale, assembly GCF_003627955.1. Lineage (GTDB taxonomy): Bacteria > Bacteroidota > Bacteroidia > Sphingobacteriales > Sphingobacteriaceae > Sphingobacterium > Sphingobacterium puteale. The sequence goes on from NZ_RBWS01000018.1 coordinate 65,491, forward strand.
CGAAAACTCACCTTTTTTCAATGGAATCGGGTTTATTTGATCGGGATGATATTTTTCTCGCTCCTGGCACCCATTGGGATTTTTATTGAATTACCGAACGCCCAGATAATCGCGTATTCCATACCGATGGTGGATCTGAGTGGCTACATGGATATTGCCATTAGCAGCCCGCAGGAGCAGCCGATCTATTTGATAGACATTATGACCTATGTCTATTGGACAGGGGTTGCGATTGCCTGTGCTTTCCTGATCGCTCGGGTGAAGTGGTTAATTCATGCTTTACGTCACGAACAAGACTATCTAAGTTTTTCATTTTTCAATAAAATCATCATTGGAGAGTCTATTAAAGACAGCGGCAGTATCGAATTACATGAACGTGTCCATGTCGAACAGGGCCACTCTTACGATTTGCTTTTGATGGAGCTGTTGAAAATTTTCAACTGGTTTAATCCGATTTTATATTTCTTTCAAAAAGAGTTAAAGTTCCAGCACGAATGTATAGCCGACGAAATCTGTTCGACAGATAAGGTGGCCTATGCCGAAATGTTGGTTGCTCATGCCCTGAAGACGGATCATCTTCCGCTGACGCATGAGTTTTCTAATCATTCGTTTTTAAAGAAAAGAATTATGATGTTATTTAAGAATAAATCAACACAGAACCATAAGCTTTTGTATGTAACCATTTTACCGATGCTATTGGTGGTGACGGCTTCGACCCTGGTATTTAACACGACCCGGGCGAAGGATCTTGTCACCGATATGGAAAGTTCCATTAACCAGTTGGAGATACCCGGATCAAAAGAATCAGCGATGTCTGTTGAAGAATTGATTTCGCGGAACCAAGCACCGGGAGGACGGTGGAATGCGATTACTGAACCTTCACTAGCTGTGGCGGGAAGCAATGTTTATGCAAATGAGAGCGCAAACGCCTTGATCCAGCCGGATACAACGAATCCTCGGAAAGATATCGTTTTTACCGAAGTCGAAGTTCTTCCTGAACCCGTTGGTGGAATGCGGCAATTTATGATGTGGGTTGGCAGCAATTACGACTACCCGAAAGCCGCATTGGAAAACGCAGTGAATGGTATTATTGAAATTTCCTTCATTGTGGAACAGAATGGGAACTTGTCGAGTTTTGAAGTCAAAAAAGATCTGGGCTATGGTACCGGTGAAGCTGCGTTGAAGCTAATGAAAAGTGCGGCAAAATGGAATCCCGGCCTACAAAATGGTCGAAAAGTACGTGTAGCCTATACCTTACCTATCCGTTTAAATACAATGCAAGAGGACAGCTCGCCGGCTCCAGCTAAAGCAAAAAAAGCAGTTGCTACGCCGAAGCTCGGCGTTGATGGCTTAAGCAGCTGGTTTGCCCAGAATTTTAAAATGCCCCGAAAAATATCCAATAAAGACCTTGATCCCGTGATTGAAAGTTACTTTATTATTAATCCCGATGGTACAATAAAGTCTTTAAAAATCAGAACGGATCTTGACAAACAGTTTATTGATCAAGCGACTAAATTATTGTCCCGGTCAAAATGGGAACCTGCTCTGGTGGATGGCAATCCTGTTGAATCCAAAGCTGCCTTCTATTACAAATTTGCCCCTAATGGTGGTTATGTGAAGAATTATACGCGTGTAGACGTGACGTCAGAACCTATTGGAGGGATGATTGCCTTACGTGATTATGTGATGAAAAATTACGCCCCAAACTCAACTGGTGAAGATGGGAATGTCGTTGTGCAATTTGTTGTCGAAAAAAATGGTCAGCTGAATAATTTTAAAGTCGTCAGCACGCCTAATACGAAGGCCGGTGACGAGTTGGTCCGACTGTTGCGATCTGGAGCAAAATGGAAACCCGGTATTCTCGATGGCAGTCCTGTTAGAAATCAATATGAGCTGACATTAAAAGTAATGAAGGTGAACGGCGATTTTTATGATGTTTATCGTTGGGAAGGACTAAAGATGCAAAACTTAAAATCTTAGGAGACCGCCCGGATGTTAAGAAAAGAGAAACCCTTACTCCTGTTAATCACCGTGTGGCTAATTTTTGCACTTGTTTCCTGCAGATCCTATCAGATTGCTCCAAATGGCTATACAGTGGAAGGAGATGAATATTTTATCAATATCGATAAAAACCTGGCTGTATTTTTAGGCGATGATATTTTAAAGGAAGAGAACTGGCAATCCAATGGTGGGCCGATCAATGTGAGTAAGGTCACTGCCAAATACAAAAATGTACTCAAACATCTAAATTACCCGGATACTGCTTACAAGGTCTTATTTACCGGACATATGAAAGGGAAATATAATTATGACATGCTTGCTGTGATAAACAATTTTCCGAATGTCAAAGGCAAAAGAAATCATTTATTGGACTTGACCGCCTTTCAGCGGGAAGAAAACAGGGAAGGACGATATTTCTACAACATAAATGAATTCAAAGGGCAAAAGCTGTTGCATTTTGTTATTCCGTTCAATGACAGGCTTTGGCAGGAAAAGATGGTGAGTATGATCTTTCTGCTTCCGGCTGATTTCAATGACATTGCCTGGGCGAAGGATATTGTGCAATCCAACGTGGCCTTGTACCGCAATCGCTATATTTTTACGCCGAGCAGGACGGCGATACAATGCCCGGACGATGGAAGTCGTTCACATCTTGACTATAAGATTCCTGAGGAAAAGATTAACAAAACCGGATATATGCTGATGAAAGCATATGGAAATGTAGAAGGGAAGCGTACATTGGTGGTCTATCGGCTAATGAAGCCAAAAGATTTTTATGGCTCATTCGTTGTTTGTAAAGGAGATTATGAAATTCTCTATACGACGCTGCAGGATAAAATCGTCTGGCAGACCAAAATCAATACTGAGAAGGACGTGGTATTCTAATTATTCTATTTTATTGACGGGGATAAAAGCCCTGGATTATTAATCCAGGGCTTTTAATTTATTTTTGAGTAATAAGATTTCATTTTGCAGTTGTTCGACCTTATCCAATAAATGATTGGCTACCTGAATTCCCTGTGGATTTACTTCGAGATCGTAATATAGATTTGAGAAACGTTCCAGTTTCTTGAGTTCATCTTCGTCGATATATTGTTCTTCCTGCTGCATGACAATATGAATGAGTCCATATTCCTCCATGGTCTGTAGAAAAGTTGTTTCAACCTTTCTGGACTGACAGAAGTCTATCACTTTTATGAGTGTCGTTTCCATAAGATTATTGCTTTAGATCCTTCAATTGTTGAAATAGCGCTTTTTCGTCATCGGAAAGATTGCTGGGCATTTTGATGTTTAGGCTTACGTAGAGATCTCCAAATTCGCCTTCTTTCCGGTATAGCGGAAAACCTTTGCCCTTGAGCCGCATTTTTGCACCGTTTTGACTTTCGGGTTTGATCTTTAATTTTATTTTACCGCCAAAGGTGTCGAGTGTTGCCTCGCCACCTAAAATCGCCGTATAAAGGTCTACATCCAGCGAGGTGTACAGATCATTTCCCTGACGTTTGAAATTTGCATCGGGCGTGATGTTGATCGTAATATATAAATCGCCTTTAGGGCCACCATTGATTCCTTCGCTACCATAGCCCTTTAATTTGATTTTCTGACCATCCTCAACACCTGCATGAATCGTTATACGGATACTCTTGCCGTTGATATTAAAGGTTTGTTGGTGAGTAGTGTAGGCCTGTTGGAGCGTTAAACTCAGCTCAGCATTAAAGTCCTGTCCACGGAAGGTACTTTGTCTACCGCCACCGCGTCGACTGCCAAACATCTGCTCGAAAAAATCCGAGAATTGACCATCATCAAAATTTCCGGTATACTCGTAGGAACCCGCACCGCCACCAAATGGGTTCCCGCCGGAACCAAAAGGATTGCCACCGCCCGATTGGGATTGTCGGTATTGCTGCTGTGCTTTTTCGTACTCCTCTCCATGTTGCCAATGTTCGCCATATTGGTCATATTTTTTACGTTTCTCGGGATCGGATAACACTTCATTCGCTTCATTGATCTCCTGAAACCGTTGTTTAGCCTCGTTATCATTGGGGTTGACATCAGGATGATATTTACGCGCTAGTTTTCGATATGCTTTTTTGATATCATCTGCCGAAGCCGTTTTATCAATGCCAAGCACTTTATAGTAATCTACAAAAGCCATAAATTATACGTGTTTTATCCTAAAGATAACAATAAATACAGGTAAAATGTTTCTGCTTGTGGTCAAATCAAACTTTTTCAGATAGACTTATCATTTGGTTTTTATGATATTGAATTTGTGGATATATCCGAGCATAAAATACTGCTTTAAGGTCATTGAACTTCCAAAATAAGTCATGTTCCCCTGACTTCCCCAGTAATTTTGTGTATTTTGATTCAGGATGTCAAAGCCGGTCAGTTTAACTTGAGACTTGTTTTTAAATGTATAGTACATTGAAGCGTTCAATATATGGTAGTTTTTTCTTCCATTTAATCCACTTGCTCTATTATCCAATGAATAAGTACTCTCTAACGAAAACCCCTGAATAGGATTGATATTTAATCCCATGCCGATCTGATGTGTTGAATAAGCTGTTTCAGCAAAGTCTGGATGGTTTTTGGCGGAATTTAAGTTTTTATTCCTGTTATAAGTATACTTGGGTTGAATACCGATCAGATTTCTCCAGGTAACGGAAAATTCCTGTGATAGATCTATTCCCACATTATTTGATTTATTGGAAATGTCATTGATTGTACTGTAATTTTCGAAATTATAAGCAGTACTGGTCTGGGAAAGGTAAAAATTCCAGTTTTCACCGCTTTTAAAACTATATCTGAAGAAACTATATAAAGAAGAATTATACCTGGAACCTGCTAGATAAGATTGAACGGTATAATGACCATTTTTGGCATCACGCCAGCTTCTAGTGCCGATGCTGCGTTCTTGGTAGTTAATATTTCCTCCGGTATTGAATTGGATCTTCGCGTTATAAGCATAAAAAGAAACGCTTGCCTGTTGCGTTTCTATGTTATCGAAAATAAACGCCTTCAATCGGGTTTGTAATGGGTTGAGGTCATTTTCAACCGTGCGAATTCCATTTGTGGCGGGCGATTGGATATTTTTCTGCCAACTGAGTGACAGACTTTTGTAACGAACGGAAATATTAGGAAGCCAATAGCCATTTTTGAACTTTTTATTTTCATTGAGCTGTTTGAGATCGAAATGATCATCCTTTATGGCGTAGGTGGTCCCTATATCAATAAAGATATCTTTGATGGGTTTCCAATAAAACTTAAGACCCGTGACATATTCTTGATAATTGTAATTAAAATTGTTTTCGAGATCGTTTCCATGGACCCTTCCGCTGTTGTTCTGATCAAAATAGAAAGTCTCGGTCTGCGAGCGGCTGTTTTTATTGAGGGAGAAAAATAGATTGAAATCTAACTTTTTCACAGTTTTGTTGAAATAACTGATCGTCGAATTGAATGCACGGGACTTCGTTACCGAACCTTCGTTTGTCCATAGGAGGGTTCTTGGATTAGGGTTGTTGTAAATCTCACTCAGTTGTTCATTGGTGCCATCCACATCATGATTGCTATAATTGATTTCATTGCGAAAAGAAAGGCTATGCTTTTTGTTAAACTGTTTTTCAATATAAAAACTATGTGAATAGTTAAATTGGGCCTGCTTAGAATCCCCCGTTGTCTGTGATTTATTTATGCTATCTTGCTGTGTATCAGTTTTTGAAAAGGACTTCGAGTCGCTGTGATCTCTATTGATCCTAATACTCGGTTTAAATTCAAGATAGGCGGTCGTATCCATTCGGTGTCGGAATAGGGACTTCAGATCATGACCTAAGCGTTTTTTGCGTCCCTCATAATTACTGTTATTGAATTGCTCGATGGAATCGAATTTAGCGATATTACTGGACTGGTTAGCATTTTCGGTGTTATTATGCTTCAGCATATACATGATGTTAAGTTTTGTTTTTGTGCCCCAGTCATTGTTGAGATTGAAACCGATACCGACATCATTTGCTTTCCCCGAATAATTTCGCCCGCCAAAGCTATCAAAACCATAACTTTCTGCTCGGCCCAAACCACCTTGCTGGTTTAATTCATTATAATCGAAACTCTGTCTATTGACATTGTTTCCAAAAGCCAGAAAACTCAATTGCAATGTATCCCGAAACGTGTTAAACAGTGCTCCTGCTTCGTAATGCCCTCTGGTGCCAGCACTTCCATATGCTTTTCCGAAGCTCGCTTTTAAAAACTCTTTCTTGACTTTAAGATTGATCGTAATTGGGAGTCTGTCTTCATCTTCGACATTGATCTTAGATTCGCCTTTGTCACGATATACTTGTACTGTTTTTATTAAAGAAGCATCCAGATTTCGTGTAGCGATGCGTACATCCGTAGAAAAGAAATCTTTGTCATTTACTTTGACTTTTGACACTTCTTTTCCCTGATAGTAGATGGTCCCGTCCATATTGACCTGTAATCCAGGGAGCTGTTTAATTAGTTCTTCTACATTGGCATTTGGCCTCGTTTTAAAGAAGTTTGTATTATATTCCAATGTGTCTTTGTTCATCCGGACGGGAGGGGCAACATTGACCACAACTTCATCGAGGCTTTTAGCCCCGAGTTTTAATTGCCCAAAATTATGTAATCCATTGTGAATACTAAAATCTTGGCTGTAAGGCGAAGCATTGATGTGTGATACAATCAAAATAAGCCTAGTTTCGGCCGGTAGCCGAAAAAACTCGAAGTTTCCCTTGGCATCTGTCAGCAAATACGAGATGACAGCGGAATCCTTTGGAGAGAGCACCGTGACTGTTGCTTTTTCGAGTGGTTCACCTGCTTGCGATAGTATTGTTCCGTTTGCTTTCCCCTTTGTCTGAGATAACGTGGGAATGGTAAAGAGAAGCAGAAAGTAGAAAATAAACAGTATTTTCATAAAGGTTATTTTGGTTATTGGCTTAGTACAATTACTTGGTACAATTATACTAAGTAGTAGCTGAAACAAAAAATAAGAGCCGGTATTAGGGCAGTGTTTTAACAGAGTTTAACACAAAAGGGATAATTTATCTGCTAGCGGAATAGCTGGGATTGTGTAATAAAAAAAGGTCAGGTAAACTGCTTTACCCGACCTTTTTTTTATTATAGCGAAAACTATTTTTATTCTTTGTTGCTGTCTATTGCCAGACGGTTTTCTCTATTGGCGATCTGCCATGCTGTAAAAAAGATCAATTTTTCCCGTTTTACCATCAGTGGGAAGTCGATTTTGTCATAGGTGTCCGCGGGTGTGTGATAGTCAGGATGAAGACCCGAAAAATAGAAGATGGATGGTATGCCTTTCTTTGCAAAGTTATAATGGTCAGAACGGTAATAAAGACGCATGGGATCTTTTGGATTGTCATACATGTAATCTATCTCCAACTTGGTGTTTTTGTCATTTTCATCTTTATTGATCTGATAGAGTTCAGAGCTTAGTTTGTCTGAACCGATCGCATGAATATAATCGTGATTTCCTTTGAGATGTTTGTCATCAACACGCCCGATCATATCAATGTTGATACAGGCTATGGTATTTGCCAATGGAAAAACTGGGTTTTCGGTATAAAATTTAGAACCGAGTAAACCTTTTTCTTCAGCTGCATAAGTAATAAAAAGAATACTACGCCTTGGACCATTGCCTGCGGCTTTTGCACGGGAAAAGCTACGTGCGAGCTCAAGTACAGCCGTTGTTCCGGATGCATTGTCATCTGCACCGAAGAAGATGTTTCCTTTTGAATCTTTGCCGTCGTGATCATAATGCCCGCCAATGACGACAATTTCATCTTTTTTATCAGTTCCTTCTAAATATCCCAGGATATTGGGGTCAGCTAAAGGTTTTGCATTTGTGCCGAACTCAGCTTTAAGGTTTGTACTGATCGCAAAGGAATTTGCCTGTCCGGAACGGTTGATTTTACCGACTACAGCCGCGAGATTTGTACGTGCCAGATTGAATATATAATTCGCTGCATGATCGGTGATGTTGACAACGGGGATCATGGGGGATTTTTCGGGTGCCGGCTGATCTACGGCCAGGTTATAGCGGCCTTCGGTAGCACGGTCTCCCGCATCTTCAAGTAGTTGGGAAAGCTGACTGTTGACAGCCAGCACCAACTTTGGTTTCTTCTTGAGAATTTCCTTTATTTTTTTATTCCTGCTTGTCGACCAGTCAGACGGTGTTTTTTTTCCGGTGATCCATGAATTTCCCTTGTCATCCGTAGGTTCACCTTCATTCAATAATAAGACAATTTTATTGGTCAGGTCTAAACCGCTGATGTCGGAATACTTTGGATCATCGATCCCATAACCAATGAAGATAATCTCATTGCTTTCAAAGAGCTTATCCTCGTTGTTACCGATGACAAAGATATCTTTTCCATTTAAGAATGGTCGGTCATTGATGCTAAAGTGCTTGACTTTAAAACTATTGTGTATAAGCCGAAGAGGTTGAAAATAAGTTCCATTTACTGGTGCTGAAAGGCCATATTTTTTGAATTCATTTGCGATATAATCCGCAGCCAGCTGACCGCCTTTCTGCCCCGTTCCTCTTCCTTCAAAGTCTACAGAAGCAAGTGTGCGCAGATGTTTTTGTGTAGATTCTACGGTGATTTCACTCGCGTACTTACTGCTGACATCCTGTGCCTGAGCACAGCTTACCATAGACAACGCTATCCAGATCAGGTTATGTATTTTCTTCATTTCGTATTTTGTATTTTGTATTGAGTCTCGAGAACCTGCTGCTGTAAGCTTGGGCTCTATGCTGTACGCAATATGTATATAAGATGATGAGTACACAATATAACTAAAAAAGCGGATGAAAAGTATGTTTTACCTTTCATCCGCTCCTTAAAATATGTTAATTTGTTAACAGCTGCAAGCTATTTTGTTGACACGATTGGCATGACGACCACCTTCAAATTCGGTTGTCATAAAAGTTGATACGATCTTTTTAGCAAGGTCAAGATCGATAAAACGAGCTGGAACACATACGACATTGGCGTCATTATGCTGACGTGCTAATACTGAAATTTCCTCCAACCAACAGATTGCGGCACGGATATTTTGATGTTTATTGGCTGTGATCGCAACTCCGTTGGCACTACCACAGATCAATACACCTGCATCAGCCTCCTTGTTTTCTACCGCAGAAGCGACGGGATGTGCAAAATCTGGGTAATCGACCGAATCTGGCGAGTTTGTTCCAAAGTCAGTTACTTCATAACCCAATTCATTTAAAAAGTTAACCAATGCCGTTTTGTACTCAAACCCTGCATGGTCACTTCCGATCGCAATTTTCTTTACACTGCTCATTTCTCTTGTTATTTTATTTTTCTTGTGCTAATTTTTTTCTCTTAACATCTGCCGAAACCATGATACTTACTTCATACAATAAGAACATCGGAGCAGCAACAGTCAACATGGTGATAATATCCGCAGAAGGGGTAATGACCGCAGCTATAACCAAAATTATAACGGTTGCATAACGACGGCTGGCACGCATAAATTCAGGTGTCATAATACCTATTTTAGACAGAATAAACACTAGGATCGGAAGCAGGAAAACAATCCCACAACCTAATGTCAATGTAGCGATCGTAGACAGATAATTGTCGATGGTAATCTGATTCACGATTTCGTCACTTAAGGACACGTTCGCCAAAAAGTTAATGGATAATGGTACAACAATATAGTATCCAAAAAGTGCTCCTAAAAGAAACAACATGGAAGAGTAAAAAACAAATCCACGTGCAGAACGTCTTTCAACATCTGTCAATGCTGGTTTTACAAATAGCCAAATTTCGAATAAAAGATAGGGAAAACCCATCATCAAAGCCATCAAAAGACAGGAGTTGATCTGGAGCATAAATTGCCCTGCTAATTCCGTATTGATAATGTTAAAAGGTATTTTCTTGACACAGAAGTCGGCTAGATTGAATGCATCTGCGGCTTTGCACATCATGCGATAAGTCCAAAAATCGAGATTTTTGGGTCCCATGATAATATCGTTGAAAACAAAGTCATAAAATGTAAACGCGATACCGGCAAAGATACAGATTGCAATAGCTGAACGAACCAAATGCCATCTCAAGACCTCAAGATGGTCAAAGAAAGACATTTCTGCTTCTATATTCTTCCCCTTATTTTTGATAGCTTGTATTAAATCTTTCGAATTTGGTGTACTCATAAAAATTGTTTGGAAACAAAAATACCATTCTTATTGTAAAGAATGGTATTTTTTATGTATGTAAAGACAATTTTATTTAATCTTCTACAGGATATTCAGTTAGGTCAAATGTTTCCATGAATTTTGTAGTGAAATTGCCTGCTCTAAAGTTAGGGTCACGCATTAATCTCAAGTGCAGAGGAATGGTAGTTTTGATACCTTCGATGACGAATTCGCTCAATGCGCGCTCCATGGTACAGATTGCTTCTTCACGTGTTTGTGCGACACAGATCAATTTAGCAATCATAGAGTCATAGTTTGGCGGAATGGTATAGCCTGAGTATACGTGTGTATCTACGCGTACACCATGCCCCCCCGGAGAGTGAAAATTCGTGATTTTGCCCGGTGAAGGACGGAAATTGTTGAACGGATCTTCCGCATTGATACGACACTCGATCGCGTGCATTTCCGGTTCGTAATTCTTTCCGGAGATTGGAATACCGGCAGCAACCTTGATCTGTTCTTTGATCAGATCGAAGTTGATCACTTCTTCTGTTACGGGGTGTTCTACCTGAATACGTGTATTCATTTCCATAAAGTAAAAGTTGCGGTGTTTGTCAACCAAGAATTCTATTGTACCTGCACCTTCATAGTTTACGGCTTTTGCACCTTTGACAGCCGCTTCACCCATTTCGGCCCTTAATTCAGGCGTCATAAACGGTGAAGGAGATTCCTCGATCAATTTTTGGTGACGACGTTGGATCGAGCAGTCACGTTCTGATAAGTGACACACGGTACCAAATTGGTCGCCTACGATCTGGAATTCAATGTGACGGGGTTCCTCAACATATTTCTCAAGGTAGATACCGTCGTTACCAAAAGCAGCTGCGGATTCTACACGGGCAGAATCCCAAGCTGGCTCGAACTCTTCGTCTTTCCAGATGATACGCATACCACGGCCACCACCGCCGGCAGTAGCTTTAATAATAACAGGATAACCTATCTCATTGGCGAGTTTGATGCCTTCTTTTACGTTTGAGATCAAACCATCTGATCCGGGCACAGTAGGTACTCCAGCTTGTTTCATGGTGTCCTTTGCACGGGATTTGTCGCCCATTTTCTCGATTTGCTCCGCCGTAGCACCGATAAATTTGATACCATACTCTGCACAGATTGCCGAAAAACGCGCGTTCTCAGACAAAAAACCATATCCCGGGTGAATTGCATCTGCATTTGTCAATTCAGCCGCAGAGATAATATTAGGAATGTTTAAGTAAGAATCTTTACTCGGTGGAGGGCCAATACAAACCGCTTCATCAGCAAAGCGTACGTGTAAGCTGTCTCTATCTGCGGTTGAATATACTGCAACACTTTTGATACCCATCTCACGGCAGGTACGGATAATGCGCAGGGCAATTTCTCCTCTATTTGCAATTAATATTTTTTTAAACATTGTCTTGAATTATGAAGTTTACAAAAATGTAGCCCTTTGGAGGCTACATCATATTCATTTACGTTTGTAAATTACTTAGGCTCTACTAAGAATAATGGTTGATCATACTCAACAGGTTGAGCATCTTCGACCAAAATCTTAACGATTTTACCAGAAACTTCAGATTCGATTTCGTTGAACAATTTCATCGCTTCAACAATGCACAATACAGAACCTGTATTGATATCATCACCAATATTAACGAAAGATGGCTTACCGGGGCCAGCTGAACGGTAGAATGTACCGATCATTGGTGATTTGATTGTGATCAAGTTTGCGTCAGCGCTAGCAGCTGGTGCTGCAGGAGTAGCTACTGGAGCTGGTGCTGCAGCTTGCGCAACAGGAGCAGCAGCAACTGGTGCAACAGCCGGAACAGAAGCTGTAACGTACGTAGGCTCTTGATTTGTCTTTATTGTAATTTTAAAATCTTGCTCTTCAATCGAGACTTCATTCACACCTGATTTTGAAACGAATTTAATCAAGTCCTGAATTTGTTTGATATCCATACCCATAGTATTCTAGGTTTTGTTTGTTTCTTAAAAAATTCTAACTGTCAAAAGTAATAAATTATACCATAAAATGGACAATTAATACGCCCATTTTAAATAGATGGATCCCCAAGTGAAACCGCCACCGAAAGCGGCAAGGATCAGGTTATCTCCTTTTTTCAACTGAGATTCCCATTCCCATAAGCATAGTGGGATTGTCCCACTGGTGGTATTACCGTATTTTTGGATGTTTACCATCACTTTTTCGTCTGGAAGACCTACACGTTCGGCTGTTGCATCAATGATACGTTTATTGGCCTGATGGGGGACCAACCAGGCTATATCTTCTGATTTCAAGTTGTTCTTTTCCATTACTTCATGCGCTACGTCCGCCATATTGGTCACAGCAAATTTGAATACTGTACGGCCTTCTTGGTACGCATAATGCAATCCTGCGTCAACAGTAGCATGTGAGGCTGGATTTAATGAACCACCACCTTTAATATTGAGGTACTGGCCACCGGAACCATCGGTTTTTAAAATCGCATCCTGTATCCCCAATCCTTCTTCATTCGGTTCCAATAACACACAACCGCAGCCGTCCCCAAAAAGGATACAGGTATTGCGGTCCTGATAATTGATGACCGATGACATTTTATCTGCACCGACAACAAGCACTTTTTTGTGTGTGCCTGCGGTGATAAACTGTGTTCCGGTATTTAAACCGAACAAGAAGCCTGAACAAGCTGCCTGAAGATCGAATCCCCAAGCATTTGTCGCTCCGATTTTATCGGCCAGAATATTTGCTGTAGCCGGAAACAACATGTCTGGTGTACTGGTACAGAAGATAATTAAATCGATATCCGTCGCTTCTATCCCTCTCTTTTTCAATAAACCCTGAACGGCAGGCACAGCAAGATCTGATGTAGCAAGCCCTTCACCCTTTAAGATGCGTCTTTCTTTGATTCCCGTTCGTGATACAATCCACTCGTCGTTGGTATCGACCATTGTTTCCAACTCTTTGTTGGTGAGGATGTAATCTGGAACGTAACCATTTACAGCCGTAATTGCGGCATGAATCTTTGACATAAATACTTAATTGAAAATAGATCTGATGCTGTCAATGAATTTAGACTCGATCATATCTCTTGAAAATAAAACCATATTTTTAATGGCCTCCGGTGTTGAAATACCATGACCAATAATAACAGGAGCATTGACTCCTAAGATTGGACTACCGCCGTACTGCTCGTAGTTGAATCGATCGAAGAAATCATCTTTAAAACCTTTTTTCAGGGTCACTACATAAAATGATTCTGCAAGTTTTAAGACTACATTGCCCGTAAATCCATCGCAGACATATACGTCGGCATGGTCACTGAACAGGTCGCGGCCTTCTGCATTTCCGATAAAGTTAATCTTGTCGTTGGCTTTAAGTAGGGGGTAGGTAGAGGTTGTCAGGATGTTTCCTTTTTCTTCTTCTTCTCCAATGTTCAATAATCCGACTTTAGGATTGGATACATTGAATACATGCTCGGCAAAGAGGCTGCCCAGCATGGCAAATTGATTCAGCATCTCCGGTTTACAGTCAGCGTTTGCGCCGACATCCAGTAAGAGTCCGAATCCTGATTTCAATTTTGGAACAATTGATGCTATGGCTGGGCGCAATACGCCTGGAATAGCTTTTACGCTGAACATCGATCCCACGAGCATAGCTCCAGTATTACCTGCGGATGCGAATGAGTCGATTTCTTTGTTTTTTAAATATTCAAATCCCTTCGCAATACTTGAGTTGGGTTTTTGAGTTATCGCTTTGGTTGGATGTTCACCCATCGCAATGACTTCTGGAGCTTCCACATATTCAAAGTCAGATGAATTTCCTCCGGCTTGATCGATGAATTGCTTAGTCTCTTCAGTTTTACCAAAAAGGACTATCTTTTGGTCTCCAGTAAGCTGTTTTTGTGCTTCAATAGCACCTGTTATCGTTGCTTTAGGAGCATAATCTCCTCCTAAAATATCTAAACCAATCTTCATCCGTTATTATTTAGTAAATCAATAATACGCAAAAAACATCCCAAAATAAAGCAAATTTCTAAAATATTGCTTGTTTGGGATGTTTTGGTGTTATGAAAGGTTTACCTTAGACAACAGCTGTATTTTCAATGATCAATTTACCGTTGTAGTACAAATTTCCGTCTACAGTGTATGCACGGTGTGGTAAATGAACTGCGCCAGTTTCTTTACATACTGTCAAGCTAGGAGCTTCAGCTTTATAATGTGTTCTTCTTTTGTCTCTTCTTGATTTAGAAGTTTTACGTTTTGGATGTGCCATCTCGTATTTTTGTTTTAGTTATTTTTAATATTTCTCAATGCTTCCCAACGTGGGTCGATAATTTCTTCTTCTTTTTGCTCCTCTGCATCTGGCTCGCTTGTAAATAAAGCCAGCATTTCAGGATCGCATGCTATGCCTTCTCCTTGCTCCTCACATTTCACGATATAGGGCACAGCTAAGTTGATGTATTCGTACAATAACTCAGCTATATCCAACTCATGGTCGCTTTTTGATAAGATCAACACTTCATCCGTGTTGTCTGTCCAATCTTCATCCGTGAATTTGACCAATATCCGTTCTTGAATTGAAATCGGTGACATAAACTCTTTCAAACAGGTATCACAAGTCAATTGAATCTCGCCTTGGATATCAAAATGCAAAATCAAAAGGTTTTCCTGTTTTTGCAATTCAACTTCTGCTTTCAGATTGCCATCTTTTACAATCGAATGTTCGTAGCAGTCAAAGAACTTTTTATTAATGTCAAATTCAAAATTGTGCTTTCCAGCGTTGAGTCCCGAAAAGGGAATTCTGTATTGTTTTAGATGTTTCACAATCTTGCATTTGAGCCTGCAAAGGTATGTATAAAATCATTAGGATCGAAATATTTTTTTAAATATTCCGGTCAAACGCTTTATATATACGCATGGCACGACTTATTCATAATAATTTTTACCTAACTCTATTTTTTCGCGTCCATTTGCCATGCGCCATTTATTGGTGTCACGTAGCGAATAGGCACAACCGCAATATTCCTGCATGTAGAACTTCTCTTTTTTGGAGACTTCTAACATTCGTGCCGAACCACCTTTCTTGCGCCAGTTGAATGTCCAGTACTCCATACCTTCATGGCGGGAGGCTGCACGTAGGCCACAGTCATTGATCTGTTCCATGTTTTTCCATCGGGAAATACCCAATGAACTCGAGATCACATCAAAGCCATTTGCCGCCGCATATTCTGCGGTTTTCTCGAAACGCATATCAAAGCACATCGTGCAACGGATCCCCCGCTCAGGTTCCTGTTCCATGCCTTTAGCCAGATCAAACCAATGGTCCACATCGTAATCCGCGTCAATAAAAGGGATATTGTGTTTTTCGGCAAACCGGATATTTTCATCTTTGCGCAGATCGTATTCCTTGCGAGGATGGATATTGGGATTGTAGAAATAAATCGTAAAATCGATATCTGAAGCAATCAACGCCTCCATGACTTCTCCGGAACAGGGGGCACAACAGGAATGCAAAAGCAATTTCTTGCCTTCTCCCGGTAATGCCAACTTCTCCCGTACAAATTCCTTCTTTTCCATAATGTATATGATATCAAAAACAAAGGCAATTTTAATCAAAAAGTAGCGGAATGACAAATATTTCCGTTTGAGTTCCCGTAATATATGCCCAAAAGAATCATATAAATTCATTGATATTCTGCATATATTAGTAGATTTGTATGTTAGACACAATAAGCTATTTATAATAAAAAATATATGAAATTTTCATTTCAAACCTGTGTTATAGTATTATTTGCCAGTTTAATAGGCGTTGCTTCCTGTAAAAAATTGGACGATGAACCCGATGTTGGTCAAGTATCACTTGTTTCAAGATTGTATATTTCTTTTAGGGATTATCAGCCGAATAGTTCTTCTATCAAGAATCTCTTTATTGTGGATCCTGCTGATACCAATAATCTGGATAATATCTATCAATATCTTTCTCTGGCAAAGGGTGGGGGAGCGGTTATATTTGACCCCGATGCAAAGGCTGTTTTTCAGGCGAGTGAAGGATCAATTGCTCAAGATACCTTTATCCAGCGTATTGCACTGGATGACGTTTATGGGATTCCGGGAAATGCAAGCGCTATTGGCTATACGGGGTTTAGAAATGTAAGAGGATTAGCCTATTACACCTATGCACAGCAAGTCGGTAATACAGGGTCAAGTGTGACCAATTTTCTGCTCGCTGCTACGGGTGGCAATATGTTATATGCGATAAGCCGTCCGGAGGGAAAAGGTTCAACAGGTGGTTCTAAGATCATCGACAAACAGATCAGTTTGGGAGATATTGAACCCGTCTCATTGAATTTATTACAGGGAAATACAGCTGATAAAAATGAAAAATGGGTACTCATTGGATTTAATGATCAAGCTAAAAACAGAATTGGTTTTGCTGTCTACAAAGGACTTAAGCAGGAATTGATAGACCGAGCACGCGATACGATCATCAATAAGGATAGATTTCAGCCTGCATTGACTGTCTATGTGGAGGGAAAAACAGACTTACAAGCAGTATCTTATGCACCTAATAAAAAACTATTTGCTGTCGCTACCGGGAAAGGCGGGGAAGTATTGTTCTTTAGAAATCCTACGGAGTTGTTTGATGGAACTGGCGATAAAACCATCCAACCTGATTATGTGATCGGTGGTACGAATACAGGATTGAAAAAGCCTACGGGAGTTGCCATTGATGACCGTATTGAAAATGGTAAGTTTTTCTATGTTTCAGACACTGAGAATAGGACAATCAGCCGGTTTAAACTGGAGGATCAAGGAAATACAGCACCAGAATTAACAAAAACATATGGCACAATGACGCCAAATTATATCTTTTTGGACGCCAGAGAAAGACCAAATTTTTAATTTATAAAGACTGTCAAGCAAGCAATTCGAACAGTTCGCTGATCTCCTGTTGCTTGCTTGCACTTTCATGTGCTTCATAGGCCGACAATAAATTCCGAAGTGCACGCTTCATTATGGTCACATTGTCACAGGGATAGGTAAATTCCCGATCTGCACTTAGATTTAATTGTTTTAGGAACGAATTTACATCACTTTTTTGCATAATCTGCCCCCGGTTAAATGCATTGATGTAAAACAAAACATGTTCATTTCCTTCTTCATCCGTATCCATGTAAGCCAGGATAAAATGCTTGGGTAAATTGATCCCATAGATCGGGATATCCAGCTTTTGCGCAATAATGCTATAGATACAGGATAAGGTCAACGGATTCCCCTGCTTTGTGTCCAGAACCTGACCGATATAGGAGTTTTGCGGATGGTGATAATCCTTTGTATTGCCAGATAGCCCAAAGGAACCAAATAGCACATGGTTCAGCAGATTCACCTTCTCCAATGGACTCATATCGTATTGAAGTCCACGCCAGACCTCTGTTTTTAGATCTTCGATTTTCAACACGATTTTATGGTCCTCGTAAGAAGGATATTGATAGTTATTGAGAATGATAAGTCCTTCCAGGAGATTGAAGGAATTGCTCAGATTCCAGATCTGTAGCTCATTTTTGGTCTGGTCGAACTGAATTTCATGGATAATGTTTTCCAGTCGTCCCTGTACCCTTGGATCAAAGCTCGACTCCCAGAATTTCTCCAAATAAGGAACAATTTCAGGGCCTTGGCTTTTCAATTGATGCTCCACTTCCTGAATAATCTGTTGATCGGTATCGTCCAACAGGAATATTAACGATTTCAGCGCTCTCTCATTCATCATAACGAAGTTAAAAAATTGAATTGAGAAATAATAAAAAAAAATCCCTACAGTATTCATGTACCAAGTAGGGATTATTCAGGTTAAATTGGCATACAATTATTTGAGCTGGCCATCCAGCATATTCACAATTCTTTTGCCGTATTCCGCATTTTTTTCGGAATGGGTAACTTGTATGATCGTGACACCGTCATCATTCAATTGTTTGAACAGTTCCATGATCTCTTCGCCTTGTTTGGAATTGAGGTTACCCGTAGGTTCATCTGCCAACAAGAGTTTCGGAGAGCCCGCCAATGCACGCGCAATACCAACGATCTGTTGTTGTCCTCCGGACAACTGAGCCGGAAATAGATCTTTCTTTCCCACAATACCAAAACGGTCAAGCATATCGGCCACAATGGCTTTACGCTCCTTGCTGGAAATGTCTTTATAGATCAGCGGTGTTTCTATATTTTCATATACTGTCAACTCATCCAGTAAGTGGTAAGCCTGAAATACATATCCAATATGAGATTGGTAGAGTTGCGTCCGTTTTTTTGCTTTCATCTCCAATACATTTTCATCCATAAAGATATATTCACCTTCATCGGGTTCGTCGAGCATGCCGATAATATTCAGCAGGGTGGATTTTCCTGAACCCGAAGGGCCCATAATGGATATGAAATCACCTTCTGCTATATCTAAACTGACATCTTTGAGCACAAATGAGCGTGTACCACCTACGTTATACCACTTGAATAAATGTTTTAATTGTATCATTTTCTAGTATTGAGATTTTATTTTTTACTTATTCATCCCGCAGGCTATCTACCGGATTTGTTCTTGCAACTTTCAACGACTGGAAGCTAATGGAAATCAATATTAAGATAAATATGCAAAATATCGGGATCAAAAACGACCACCATTGTATATTGACATGATATGCAAAATTGGAAAGCCATTTATCCATAAGTAAATATGCTAAAGGAAGGGCTATGCCGATACCGATCAGAAATAGCCTGAAAAATGGTTTATTTAATTGGACAAAGAGCAGCTGTGCCGAGGCACCGAGTACTTTCCGGATACTCATTTCTTTCTTGCGCAATGCGGCCTGGTAAGCGGCCATGCTGAATAGTCCCAATGCAGCAATGATAACCGAAAGGCCTGCGAAACTATTAAAAGCAACCTGTAATTCCTGTTGTTTTTGATGCTGTAACGCATATTGTTGATCCATAAAGGAATAGTCTAACGGTAAATCCTTGGCAGTTGTATTTTTCTCCCATTCCTTCTTGACCGTTTCAATTGCCCGATCGACCATTCCGGGTTTTGTTTTCACCATAAGTGTCGTTTGGAAACGCATGCTCCCACACTCATTTTTAAATGAATAGATGGTAGGTTGAACGGCATTTTCAAAGCCATAGGCTTTACTATCTTTGACAAGGCCGACGATTTCGAAATTTGCGTCACAGCCACTGATTTTTGCGCCAATGGGATTTGAAAGTCCCAAATTTTTAGCAGCAGATTCATTGATGACCGCATAGTTGGAAAGGGAATCACGGAGCAATTGATCTATTGACAGATTGATATTCCCTTGTAGATTGGGGATATTTAATGTGTTGAAATAGCCTGGATCGATACCGACATGAGCAAAGGAAATATTCTTTTGTGCATAGGAGAACTCCATTTTGGGCGGTTGTTCCCCTTCTCCCGGGATATTTGTTGCGGAAGCCACCACCTCAATGTTCGGATCGTTTTCTAATCGCCGTTTCAATTGGTGGAAAGAACCATCAATTTTGTTGTCGTAATACATGCCCACTCCTTTGAAATTGACCACTTGCGCTGGCTCAAACCCTTTATCTGTATGCTGCATGTACTGTAGCTGGGCCCTAATGACCAGCATACCTGAAATAAACAGAATCGCCATGCTGATCTGAAAGGTTAGTAAAGCATTTCGGAATGTTCCTTTTTTTAGTATTGCGGATAATCCGCCTTTGAGCAAATTGACGGATTTGAAACCTGAAAGAACGATGGCAGGGTATATTGCGGAAAGGATTGTTGTTAATAGAACGGCGACACAGAGCTGGGTAATGGTTTCAGAACTTAGAATATAGCTTCTGAGATCATCATTGAACCATCTTTGTAATATGTTTCCGGTAAGTGCCAAGGTCATAAAGCTCAATAGTGCCGCACTGCTGGTCAATATAAATACTTCTAGTAATAATTGCCTTACAATGGCCCAGCGCGAACTTCCCAATATTTTTTTGAGGGCAAGTTCTTTCAGGCGTTGATCGGCTTGTGCCATAATCATATTGGCAAAATTGGCGCATGCAAGCAGAAGGATCAACAGGGAAAGAATACCGATAATCCAAGTCATGATATAGGCCGTGTTGCTTCCGGTTTTCGGCCGCAGGTGCAGGTTGGCCAATGGATCCAAATAGATCTTGCCTTTGGCATAACCGGAAGAACGTATTTTATCTTTTGGGGCGATTTGCTTGTGATAAATCGTGTTGATCTGATCGGTCAGCTTAGCAATATCTGTACCCGGTCTGACCTGAATAAAAGTCTGGTATAAAAAAGGATTATTTTCAGCAAAGAGATCCTGTGGTTCACGGATAAAAAGAAGGTCGTAATCAATCATCGAAAGACCTTGCTTTTTGATGGTGCCGTAAATCGTCTCACGCATACCCAGATCAAGGCTCATGGACGGAATGGAATGGGGGGTATCAAATGTTAAATCTTCCTTTTTGAAAAGCTGTTCCGCAATAGGACTTTTGACCATGGTCGCATCCTTTTGATCTTTGTTTTTGTAGAGCGGTCCGTTGGCATTTTCTACCTGAAAGATCCGGGCGGCAGAAGAATCTATTAATGCAGCATTTTTAATAAGCACAGTCTTCTCCCCAAAGAGTGGGTAGCTACCATAGTTGTAGACAATTTTTCTACCGGCATATACGATATCCGGTAAATACTGTTTTAGCAGCGGAGCCAGGGAAGGCGAGGTTTCGTCCGTAAAAGCACCTTCGGCTTCCAGACCAATCTGATAGATTTCCTTATAGTTTGGATTCCATTTATCAAAGCTTGTTTCCCGGTTGATGTATTGATAGGAAAGGATAAAACCGGTAAAACCAAGTGTCAGTCCAATAATATTCAAAAATGTGAAACCCTTATTTTTTAAGAGTTTACGCCAAGCCAGTTTGAAATCATTTTGTGCCATGTTATCAAAAATACAATCCCCTTGCCAGTGTTTTAACTATTTTATTATGAGTTTGTTATGTGGTTTTGCTGCGTTTTTAATGTTCGATTTCGGACAGTTTTCGTTCGCAATCGAACATTCATCCCTCCTTAGCCGTTGGTTCATTGCCCACCACGCAACAGGCAAGGCAATGACCAAGGCCACAAACACCAATTTTTAAGATCTTCTGACTTTATTCATCCCTTAGACTATCGACCGGATTGGTCCGGATAGCCTTCCAGGTTTGATAACTAATGGTACCTAAGGCGATGAGGACTGCCCCCATACCCGCAAGAATAAAGTACATCCAGTTGATATCTATTTTATAGTTGAAATCTCTGAGCCATTGGTTCATTGCCCACCACGCAATAGGTGAGGCAATGACCAAGGCCACAAACACCAATTTTATGAAGTCTCCGGACAACAGTTTGAGCAATCTGATCGTACTTGCGCCAAGTACCTTCCGCACACCGATTTCTTTTGTCCGCTGTTGTGTCACATAGGTGGCCAGTCCAAAGAGCCCAAGGGCAGCCACAAAAATGGCGACGATTGCAAAACAGCTGAATATATTCTTGGTCCGTTCAACATCTTGATAAAGGGAGGCAAAACCCTCATCCAAAAAGCTGTAATTGATTTTTTGATCAGGTGAAAATTTATTCCATACGCTGTTGATCCCGTTCAGGGTCTCCTGTAGGTTTTCGGGTTTAACTTTAATGGATAAAAGTGAGGGATAACCCCGTAATACCATACATAAACCAGCGAATCCTTTACCTTTCAGCGACTCAAAAATAAAATCGTCCACGACACCAACGACTGTCCAGGTATTGCCATTGGTTATTTTTGCTCCGATGGGATTTTTTAATCCCAGGTCATTCGCCAATTTTTGGTTGATGATGGCAGCCGTGCTGTCTGTGGCCATTTTGGGATCGAAATTTCTACCTTTGGTCAGTTGCAACCCGAAGGTCTCAAGGTAATCCTGGTCAATCTCCCAGAACTGTCCCTGTATGGCCATGTCGATCTCCCGTCTGCCCTCATTCCAAAATGGGTTGCCGTTTCTTTTGGCACCATCAATGGGGACTGGAATAAAATCGCCTAAGGAAACGGAACTTACATTTGCAATGGACTTCAGCTCATTTTTAAGGCTTGGGATCTGATTCCCCAATGTACCAATACCACGGAGGACAATGACCTGCTCCTTTTTGAAGCCTAAATCTTTTTCCAGGATATAGCGTATCTGTTGATTGGTCACCAAGGCACTTACAATAAGGATGATGGACGTAGCAAACTGAAAAATGACAAGGCCATTTCTGAATAATGAAGATTTGGCTCCGGTGGTCTTGTTTTTCAATGCGGCAATCGGTTTAAATCGGGATAGATACAACGCTGGATAGATTCCGGCCAGGCTGCCGATGAACATTATTGCCAGCAATAAAGATGGGAAAAAGTAAGGGGATGTCCATGGAATGGTCAGGGACTTATTGGCGAGACTGTTGAATATAGGCAACAAAACCCAACTCAACAATAGACCAACAAGCAAAGACAATACACTATAACAAATCGCTTCGAGCAGGAATTGTCCGATCAATAATGTCCTTGTCGAACCAATTGTCTTCCGGATGCCGATTTCTTTGGCCCGTGTAGCGGCATTGGCGGTCGATAGGTTAATAAAATTGATACAGGCAATCAGAAGAATAAACAATGCGACGATGGCAAAAGTCCAGACCATGCGGATATCTCCCCGATTCAATGTACTGACTTTATCGTCATCGATATCGGAAGACTTCAAATGGATGTCAAGTGCATTTTGTAAGTTGATTTTTGCCTGTTCGAATAAAGGATTGAGCTTACGGCCTGATTTCTTATATTCAGGTAAATAGTGCGCTTTATAATTTTTTAAAATCTCCTTTTCGGTTTGTTCAATATTGACATTTGGTTTTAATTTAACGTAGACTGTGTAATTGTTGCTGAGCCATTGGTTCTGTTCACCGGGATAAAAGGGTTCGCCTGCGAGCGACATGAAGAAGCTATAACCTGCTAAAGTGGAGTTTTTGGGTATATCTTCGATCACGCCGGTAATGGTATAGAGCTTGGATCTGTTATTGTTCAGATAAATGGTCTGTCCGATAGGATCATTTTTAAAGTATTTTTCCGCTTTACTTTTCGTAATGACAAGTGTATTGGGTTGATCCAATGCATGGGCAAGAGTTCCTGAAACCATGGGTGTCGGAAACATGTCAAGAATAGATTGATCAATATAGACAAAGCCATCATCATAAAAGCTTTGCGGGTTATCATTCAGGGAGAGCTGGTTACTTCCGGCGCCAAATAAAGGGTTAGGGAGTATTCGGCCCGTTTGCTCGATAGCGGGAATTTCGGCTTTCAGTGTCGGGGCAACGGGAGCCGAGAGTGATACCCAACGTTGAATTTTACCTTCGATCGGGAGCTGAACGACGAGACGATAGGTGCGATCCATTGCTGGATAAAACTTGTTGTAACTGGTCTCATGCTTGATATACAGTACGATGAGCATACATATTGCGATACCAAAAGCAAATCCTCCGATCTTTATAAAAGAATAGAGCTTATTTTTTGCCATGTTTCGCCAAGCGATTTTAAGACTATTTCCTATCATAACAATACATTTTTAAGATCTTATTGATCGATCGGTAATCGACCAGTCAATCTAGACATTAGACTGAAGTCAATTGTATTGCCATTTTGTTAAGTTGTTGTTTTTTAGTGTTTTGTCTTGTTTGTTGGGTTTTGTGGATGTACGATATCGAACAGTTTTACGTCCAATACCGCACAGATCATCTGGTTAAAGGGCTCTAGGAAAGTATCCTAATCCTCAATCTCTTTCAGTTGGAGATGTTCGCAGAGTTCGAGCATCATTTTGGCTGGGTCCGTATCGATGGCCAGGGCGATCAAGTACATTTCATCTAAACGTAATTTAGCCGTTTCGGTCATGGTTAATTCATTGATCCTCGCTTTACTTAATCCAGTTTTGCGGGCAATCTGGGATTTATTCACAGACTTCTTCGCTAAAAATTCGCCTAGTTTGGTCATTGTGTTATCTTAATATTTTATTGTTTTGTATAGATAAATATATATAATGTTATTTTTATTTATACAAATGTTTTTGTTTTTGAAATATTTCCTGTTCTTTTGTATTGAAAATCTATATATTTTTAACGCGCCAATTATGAAAGCAAATAAAATTCAGACAAAAGTGTACAAGAGAGAATGCAACGAACTTGAAATATTGATATTCTACAGGATGATATTACAACGTATTTCAAGGCATCTGTCACCCGAGGAAGTTTCATTTTTGATGGGCAAGCCATTGGATTTTATGAGTAAAGTCGAGAGGTTCAGGATTAAAAAAATTTTTATTCAGGATGTAGTTGTCATGCACCGCGCTTTAGCTGTAAACAGTATTAATTCATTGATGCATCTTGGGGAAGATATTTCATCGCAGGACAATGCATATGAATTACATGTGACAAAATTAGCCGACCGGGTTATTTACGAAATGTATAAAGTTGATGTAAAGCAGGATCAAAAAATAAAGGAATTTAAGTTAATAGATATTAGACATGATATTGATCCCTATACAAATTCAACAACGGAGGAGGTCAAAAAGATAAGGATTCTTTTAGATGAGCAAATTGATGCGGGATATTTTAGTGAGGAAAGGATCGCATATGAGATCCACAATTTGTGTTGTGAGAAGCTTGAGAAATATATACAGCCTAAAAATCTGATGCTAGTTTTAGATGAATTGCTTCAAGGTAACGAGGAGAGACGGATTGTTCGTAAAGAAACTGGATATGGATTCGGCTATGTTTTGGCTACTCACGCAAAATCGACTTAAAAGAAATAAGCAATTTTTAGCTGTTCACTGCGAACAGTTAAAAATTGCTTCAAAGATCCTAAGCCGTAGGTACACCAATTATAAACTTTCATTCCCAATCGGTTAATATAATAGACAGGCTTTTCGAATTTCGCACACCTACGGCTTATTTTTTCTTATTCATCCCGTAAACTATTGGCGGGATTGATACGGGCTGTCTGGAAGATCCGGACAGCGATAATGGCTAAAGTTGTCAATCCGATAAACATTCCGGTGAAAACAAATAGCGCGATCGGAACATCAATATGATAGTAGAAGTTTTCCAGCCATTTGTGTGTAAACCACCATGCGATTGGGAAAGCTATTAGAATAGCGATCAGCAGAAGTCTAATAAAGGATCTGGAAATCATATAGGTGATCGTATTTACCGAAGCACCAAGCACTTTACGGATACCAATTTCTTTCACCCGCCGTTCTAGTGTATAAATGGCAATTGCTACAATCCCTAAGATTGCAATCAGCATGCTGGAACCCGTAAAAAGTGCCAATTGCTGGTACTGTTTTTTCTCTTTGTTATATTGATGCTGTACCTGGTCTTCCTGCCAGTTGATCTGCGCGGTCCGGTTTGGAAAAAATTTATTCCAGGTATTGTTTACCAGCGCTAGTGCTTCCTTTTTCTTGCCTTCTTGAACGCGGATAAGCATACAGCCGCCTTCCCATTCATTTTGCGCTTTAATCGCAAAAGGACCGATCGGAAACTTTAAACTGGCACCGTTAAACTCCCTAAATATACCCACTGGTGTATTTTTTAGGAGTTCCAAACTTTTATTGAGTTTAAAAGGTAGCCGCTGGGCGGTCCCTTCGGAAATGAGCATATTTGTAAATACTGGCTGCCCATTGTGTACCGAATCTGTATATGGTCTGTCCAGCGCATAGTCCGCACTCAAAGGCCGGCCGTCAAGCAGCTTTATGTCCATTGTTTTGATGTAATCATAATCCGCATAGACAAATACAATAGGAAACTCTTTCTTCGGATCATTGGGGGCGTTTACTATTTTAAAGTCCGCGCTCCCGCTAAAGGGGGTCCAGCTTGTAAGGCTCGCCGATGTGATGTAAGAATTTTGTAATAGTTCCTGTTTGAAAGCCTGATCCTTCCCCTCCCAGGAGGTATAGTTGATGGCCAAGAGATTTTTGGGCTCGTAGCCAAGATCTTTGTTGTACAGGTAATGCAATTGTGCCCGCATGGACATCATACATATCGCTACGACGATGGCAATGGCAAACTGGACAATCACTAGTACTTTGGTAAATGCCATATTTAGCGGGAGCTTGAAGATAGAAAGCTGCTTCCGAAGTTCCAGTGATGGCCGCGTTTTCGAAAGGGACAAAGCAGTAGGTAAACTGCAAAGCCATCCAAGAACGATCCAAATGGATAATAGTCCACCAAACATAAATAAGGAATGTTGGTAGCTCATGGTCAGCGGATGTTCTAAATAGTGCTCAAATGCAGGACAGATAAGCACATAACAAAAAAATGCCATCACAAAAGAGCCGGCAAAGAGTATGGTACTCTCTATGCCCATTTGTAAGATCAGGTTTTTTCGGCTTGCTCCCAATACTTTGCGGATACCTATTTGCTGTGTACGTTTTAAGGCATGGGCAAAGCTTAGGTTGATGTAATTGATACTGACCAATACAAGGATCAAGATGGCTATTCCTGCGAGCAGATAAATGTCTTGCATAGGGTTCTCCCATCCTGTAATACTTTGTAAATGTATATCCTTGATTGGCTCGATAAAAAGATTAAAACTTTTCGCCCAGTCATTCAGTTTTTGTGCGTTGTACCACTTGTTGACTTTGTTTGAAAAGCTATTCACATCTGTTGTGCTTTTCAGCAACAGAATTTGTGTTTGCAGCGAACCGCTTTTTTCTGGATTGAATTCATTCACCTGAGACATCAGCACAAAGGCTTCTGCCTGAACGGAAGAGTTATGGGGCATATCCTCAATAATGGCATTGACAAAATAGGCTTCCGGTTCTCCTTCCTGTGGTTTATTATAGAATGTACTCGAGTACGTCTTTTCCGCCGAAGTACTTTTGTACAGCAGAGGCTGTCAAAGTGATGTTTTTTGCTCCGGCAATGATCTGTTTCGGATTGCCTGCGACTATTTTTGTATCAAAAAGGTTGAAAAAACCGCTGTCAATTTCTAGTGTGCTGATTTCAGCTAATTGTTTTGACAGCCTGTTGACCGTTAATTTTTGCGAGTTACTGTTGATCGAGGTATAGCCTAGTATTTCAGGGAAATTAGTTTTCATAGCCGCTGAGATACCTTCAGGAGACCCTGAACTATTGTTTGTGAAACCTTCCTGCGTTTCTTTGGGTACGATTCGCATTCGGTAGAGCTCCCTGGAATTGCTCCATTGTCTGTCGAAGGAAAGCTCATCAACAACAAGTGCACTGATTAACATAAATACCAACAACGCAATGGTTAAACCAAGGAGGTTTGATAGCGAATAGATCCGATTGTGTGTCAATGTTCGCCAGGCGGTTTTAAGATGGTTTTTTATCATACGGTTTATATGAATTGGTTTCTGATATTATTCATCCCTTAATTTTTCGACCGGATTAAACCGGGTGGCCCGAAATACAATGTAGCCCACCAGTAGGCCAAGTACGGTCAGCAGTATGCCAAGTGGTAACAGGTAGGTGAATGCATTGATTTCTATCCGGATGATATAGTTCTGCAACCAGTGTTGCATCAGCATATAGCTTGATGGGGCGGTAACCAAAACCGCCAACAGAAATATGCCATAGTACTCCTTTGAAAATAACAGCATCAAATGTGCTAATGAGGCGCCCAGTACTTTACGGATACCAACTTCTTTGTTCCGGAGATGAATCGATAGGGAGATCAGGCCGGTCAGCCCCAATACAACGATCAAAAGTGAAACAGCGCTCGCGATCTGTGCCGCCCGGTGCAGTTGCAATTCCGTTTCGTATAAACCTTTGATGCGGTCATCCATAAATTGATATTTAAATGGCGCATCAGGCATTAATTGTTTCCATTTCTTTTCCAGTCCTTGCACGGCGCTGGACAGTTGGCCCGGTTTTAAACGGATACTTAGGTATCGGTATTGGAAACTTTCATGGATATCTGTCCAGACAATGGCTGGAGATGCACGGTGAAGAGAATTTGCGACAAAGTTATCGGTGACGCCTACAATGGTCAACTTATCTGTTGGATCATTTAGTGCGATCTGTTGACCGATCGTACTTTGAGCATCACTGAAACCAAAATCTTCCATTGCTTTTTTATTGATAACAACGGGTCGATTAGTGGTACCGATAACCGCATTTTTAGGTAAAAAGGTACCCGCCAATAAGGGGATTTCATAGGTTTCCAGAAAATAGCCGTCACTGTTGATCCGTTGAACCTGTATGTCCGTGTCGTTGTTATTGCCAAAAGCCGGTTGCATATTGAAGCCTAATAGCCCAGGTGTTTCATAGGAAAGACTCACGGACCTAACAGCTGATTCCTGAAGTAGCTCATGCCGGATGCTCTCCATCTTCCGGATGCCATTTTCGGACCAGTCCCTTGGTGCCTGTACCGTCAATAGATAGTCTTTGTTATATCCTAAGTTGCTGTTTATGAATAAGTGGACCTGTTTGGTGATAATCAGGGTACAGACCAAGAGTAGTAGGGCAACGGCAAACTGAATGAACAGTAGCACTTTTCGAATCAATTGCTTGTCACCCAAGGCGGAGAACTGATTTTTGACCGAGGGGAGTATCTTGATATTGGACAGTTTAATTGCCGGATATAGTCCCACCAGGATACCGACCACGATGGTTAACAGACCCAATGAACAAAAAAAGTATGTCGGTAAATTGATCAGTGACGGCAGTTCGCGCATCAGTACATGTGCGAACAGCGGGCGTATGATGCAATAGATGGGCAAACTGATCAAAGCCGCAATTGCTACGATAAGGATATATTCTGTCATCAATTGCCTTACCAATTGTAGTCTGGAAGAACCCATAATCTTGCGCACACCGATTTCCTTCAGTCGTGTAATATGCTGTGCAATACTAAAATTGATAAAGTTGATGATGGCCATGACCAGGATAAAAATGGCTATCCAGATTAGCGTTTGAATCATCTTGCGGACAGCGCCCTGATTATCATCTAGGTAATAGCTTTTCAATGGTTTTAGGTCCGGGCTGTATTGGCTGGCGAATTCCTGATCAGTGTTTTTAT
The DNA here is from genome assembly GCF_003627955.1 of Sphingobacterium puteale. Lineage (GTDB taxonomy): Bacteria > Bacteroidota > Bacteroidia > Sphingobacteriales > Sphingobacteriaceae > Sphingobacterium > Sphingobacterium puteale. The sequence goes on from NZ_RBWS01000018.1 coordinate 94,804, forward strand.
GCACCAGGGTCTGGATCGCCGCATCCAGTTGTTGCGTCGTCACTCCGGCTTTCAGTTCGAGATAACCTGCAATGTAAGGATTATTCCAGTTATCCACGGATCTGCCGAAGTATTGTTCGTTGGCAATGGGCAAGAAAATATCCGAATGCATATCCTTTGTTAGATCCATGACTGCATTTTGTACGCTGCTTTTTATAACCGCAGTAATTTCAAAATCATGTTTTTCGCCTCTGAAATTTTTAATCTGCAAGGTTTTTCCCAGAACATGTGTATTTCCAAAATATTTTAAGGCGGCCCGGTCAGTGATCACGACAGAAAAGGGATTATTCAGTGCGGTATTCGGATTACCTGCTAGAATTTCAAATCCAAACATGGTCAAAAGGCTAGGATCTCCGAGTGCCATTCCTTCTTCATGGATCGTAGCACCATTGGCTACAATACCAGTTAATCCATCGATACGGTAATAATCGGCTACCAAATTTGGATATTCTTCATATAAGGCTTTGGGCAGCGCTCCGATTGTAGTCAAATTGATCCCAAATCCTTCCTTCTTATATTTGCTCTGCAATAAAAATTGCTGATCTATATTTTTGATCTTGCTGTTTACCTGATGAACATCCCAGATATAGGCTCCGACCAGCAGTAAAAAAGTAATGCCAAGAGTTAATCCGATTAGGTTGATCAGGTTTTGAATTTTTTTCTTTCGGATATTCCGCCAGGCAATTTTGAAATTTGTAAAAGTCATTGTCACTCGTATAAGGTTTATTTCCATCACCGCAAACAAACTGTCTGCAGGCTTTGGCTTTTGCTAATTTGTGTACGATAATACAAATCCTTAGCCAAGTGTATATTTATTTGACTGTTAGTTTTTTAAGGTGGTTTCCGTTGCGTGAACTGTCCGATTTCGGACAGTCGATGTGCATCCGTGAACACCTTGATCTGATCGATTCCTCGAACGAATAGCAAATAACCAGACAGGTAAGTAGGAAAATTAAATGGAATATTGTAAAAATATAGCAGCAATTGGCTGCATCCAATGAACAGTTCCCTTTTATAGATTATATATTTCGGTTTTCAAGAGGAGAATCGTTTTGTACTAAATAACTATATCCTGTTTTTTACTTGAGAATGGGAGTTTCTCGTTAATAGAAGGAGTCATTAAATGAGATGTTCAATTTTTTCAATTTGATTTGTGTCATGTTTAATTTGGAAGCGTCGACATCATATTGGTTTTATACCTTCCCTAGATGAATTCAGCAAATGTTTAATGAATGATAAGTACTATGTTTATATTATTCGGCTTTAGCTCAGCTGTAAAATTGAATTCCTAAAGAGGGATCTCCGATAGCTCAATTGTTTTCTGTTTTTTCAGATTAAGACTGCGAACTTTTCCATCTGTATTTTTCAAAATATAATTGGTTTTTTGATTTTTCAAATAATCTTAATGTGGATGATACCGGATCGCTCCGTTTCGGAAAAAGGATGGTTATTGGTATATAATGCAATATTTGATACAAAATCTTGTTTGAAATCAACAAAAATAGGGGTAAAATTGTCCCAAAATCTTTTTTGGACTTCCTGCATTTTGGGACAATTTTACCCCCTATCTCCGAGACTCCTATCTGTATCTTTGCTTATGTAAACAATTTTATTGAACCCTTTAATTCTTAAAAAGATGAGTCAAGTTACACTTAATGAAAGAGGATATAAAGATGTAGAGTTAATGCAGGTCGCGGAACAGGTGTTGAGTAAAATGGCTGCTGAAACCGAACTGTTTGCGGCCCCTGTACCCGCATTGCCAATTTTGGAGGAAGCGCTCCTTGCTTTCCGGAATGCCGCAACGGAAGCCTATTATCGGGACACACGTGCTATACTGATCCGTAATCAAAAAAGAGCTGAACTGGTGTACGTACTGAAAGAACTGGCTAAATATGTAGATACGATCGCCAATACTGATCCGACGATTATTTTAGCTGCAGGTTATGCTGTCAGAAAACCCAAGACTTCCTATGGTGGAGTGGTTCCCAAAGCGGGGCAACTAATTGCTCGTCCCGAGGAGGTGGGCAGTGGGCGCGTGAAGCTAAAAACACAACGATGGCGGGGAGCACGCATGTATCAGTATCAGTTCCGTATCAAAGGTCACAATGTAGACTGGAACACGCAGCTCTGTTCGAAAAGCAGCTGTATTATCGATGGGTTGGAGTCCTTTCGGGAATATGAGTTTAGGGTCTCCTATATCGGAATAGACCCGACTCCAAATTATAGTGATATCATCAGCAGTTATGTACTTTAGTCAGGATTTATTCGAATATGGGACAGCTTCCTTTCCTATTCGTCCCTTAAACTAGCAACAGGATCGGCTGTAGCTGCTTTTATAGATTGTAGGGATACCACGGCAATCGTTAAAATAAGCCCAACGCAAAAAGCCAATACAAAGATCCACCAGCCCATACTGATCCGAAATGGGAAATTGTCCAGCCAACGGTTCATAAGATAATAAGCCAGCGGTGTCGCAACTACAAAGGCGATGGTGATCCATTTGAAGAAATCTTGTGACAACAATACAATAATACCTGTTACCGAAGAACCTAACACTTTCCGGATTCCGATTTCTTTTGTTCGTTTCAGGATGCTGATGGAGAGCAATCCCAGAAAACCGAGCATACTGATGCTTATCGCTACGATAGCGGCGATCCAGATCAGTTTTTCCAGTAATGCTTCTTTCTTGTAGAGTTGTGCAATCTGCTGGTCATAGAATCTGTATTGGAACACTTCATCGGGATACCAGTTTTTCCATTGTTGTTCCAGATCTTTCACGAGCAGCTGATGATCGGTACCTTTTAGTTTAATCGCTACATTTTTTAACCGTGTTTCGTTATAGCCAATTACTGTAGGGGAGATGGGTTCGTTCAGTGAATTAGTGCTAAAGTCCGCAACAACACCTACTATTGTTCCCGCTTGTTCTTCATTCAGTCCACCCGCGTTTAAAGACTTGCCGATAATAGCATTGGGATCCTTAAAGCCCAATGCGGTAGCCATATTCTTATTGATCAGAAATTCTGGCTTCTGCGGATTATCGTTGAAATTTCTTCCCGCCAATAATTTGATGTTAAATGTGCTGATATAGGCAGAATCCCCGATAGCATATCGGGCAGGCCATTTCTCCCATTCCGTTCTGTTGTCGAACTGGATGGTTCCACCCCAGACCTTTTCAGATGAAGGGGGATTATCGCTAAAAGTATACGATTGAATATCGGTTCTATTGCTGATGAAATGAGCGATTTTTGCTTTTGATTGGATCATTTTTTTTGTGAACGGAAGCAGGATAACCTGTTCCCTGCTGAATCCAATATCTGTATTTTTGAGGTGATTTACCTGTAAGACAATAACGAAAGTGGCAATCAGCAGCGTCATGGCGATCACATTCTGAAACACAATAAGCGTTTTGCGGCTAAAACTCCAGGGGCCTATGGTCAGCTTTTTCAGTGCCTGCTGGATGTTCATCCGGTTGACGAAAATCAGCGGATAGATGGAAGTTAATAGACTGGTTAAAATCCATATAATACCAATGATCCCTATAAATGACAGGGGATGGATAATCTGTATAGGTTCATTCGGAAAAAGAGCCTGATTTGCCCAATTTGAAAAGATCAGCAATAAAACTAAGGCAAAGATAACAGCAGCAGCGGTCAGGATCAGGGTTTCGATCAGAAACTGAATATACAGCTGTTTTTTGGAACTGCCCAATACCTTTCTCACGCCCATTTCTACACTGCGGTTCATTTGTCTGGCAAAGGTGATGTTACTGTAATTGACCAAAGCCATGATACTGACTCCTATGGCAATTGCGACCAGAATATTCAGCAGTGTACGTTGTGTTCCCTTGCCGTAATCGGTGTCAAAATGGTAACTTGTCAATGGCAGGAGTTTATAATTGAATGTCTGTAGTACATCTTTATGCCAATACTTGGCAACAAGCGTACGAATGGTCTGCTCGACGGTACTTTTATCGGCGGCGTTTTTTAAGGTGACAAGAATATTATTACTAGAGTTGGAGTAGCCCCAATTGTTAAAGAAGCCATCATCCCGAGGGATTTGCCATAAGGTGGTAACAGAACTTTGTGAAAAATAGATTTCTGAACGGAAGTCTGAATTTTTGTTGCTGTCATCGATGATACCCACGACTTTTACGGGGAATTTACTGTCGACCAAGATCGTTTTGCCTAAGGGGGTATCGTTATTAAAATAAGTTTTGGCAATTGTTTTGCTCAACGCGACGGTGTTAGGCTGGTCCAGATCTTTTGGGAATCCCTCCAGCCAGGGGAAATTTAAGGTGTTGAAATATTCTGATGAAACAAATGCTGCTTTACCTTCTGTTTTATACAATTGGTCCCCTATCCGCAACGTCAGATCTTTATTGTCCATATACAATGCTGTTCGCTCCACTTGTGGAATTTCACGTGAAATAGCGTTGTACATGGCATAGGATCCACCTTTGCTATGCTCTACCTGCTCTAGTTTGAGATCCTGTACGACCAGAAAGGTGCGATCTTTATCGGTATGAAACTGATCAAAACTATATTGGAAGCTGTTATAACTATAGATAAATAAGCTACATGCAATTGCCAGCCCTAAACCAGCAATCGTTAAAAAGGTATAATAGCTATGTTTCAATAGTTGCCGTAGCGCTGATCTGAAATATGTTTTAATCATAATTTTATTGTGTTGCGTTTACAATATCATTTTTTTGGTCGTCTTGGCGGTTATTCCTCCCGCAGGCTGTCAACTGGATTTGCTACAGCTGCCTTGATGGCTTGCGAACTGACTGTCAACAGTGCGATCAGTACAGCAAGTAGCCCTGCAAGGGCAAACATCCACCATTGTATTTCAATGCGGTAAGCAAAATTTTCCAGCCATTTGTACATTGCCCACCAGGCTATCGGTGAAGAAATCACGATGGCGATCAGGACAAGTTTGATAAATTCCACTGAAAGCATCCCTGTAATACCTGGAACAGAAGCGCCGATGACTTTACGGATACCGATTTCTTTCCGACGCTGGTTTGCTGTAAAAATAGCTAATCCAAATAAACCCAGACAAGCGACAAAAATCGTCAGTCCGGCGAATATGCTCAACAATTTTCCTGTTTTGACTTCGGCCTGATAGGTTTGGGCATAGCGCTCATCGAGGAAAGAATAGTTGAATGGAATATCGGAAGGGAAGGCGTCGTATTCCGCTTTCAATTTTTGAATCAGCGCTTCGGTATCTTTTGTCTCTGTTTTGACAATCAGACTCCCAGCCTGATCGCCCAATACCATGACCAAGGGTGAAATGGGTTCGTGTAACGATTTAAAATGGAAATCTTTGACAACACCCACGACGCGATAGGTTTTATTATCCTTATTGGTCAATGTACGGCTAAGGCTTTTTCCCTTCCAGCCCAGATCTTTTGCTGCGGTTTCATTCACGATAATGGATAAGGTATCGTTACCAAAAGCTTTCGAAAAATTTCGTCCCTCATGAAGCTGCATACCCATTGCAGGAATATATTCCTCGTCTACATCATAACGCAGTGTTTTGACCCATTTTTCTGTATTTCCGTCCGGATAGACAAAGAAGTTATTGTTGTTGGTTTCTCCAGCGGGTAGGTAAGATGAACGGGAGATATGCTTGATACGGCTGTCTTCGGATAATAGCTTGACGTAAGTTTTTTCGTTTTCGCCCAAGGGCCAACTCTGGATCACAATGACATTCTCTTTTTCATAACCTAATTTGATGTTCCGCATATAATCGAGCTGCCGGATGACAACTACGGTACAGAAAATGAGGCCTACGGAAATAATAAACTGAAAGACGACAAGGCTGCTCCGGAGGTTGAACCGTTTTGTAGACCGCAACAAACGTCCTTTTAATACAGTCAAAGGGTTGAATGCAGCTAGATATAATGCAGAATAAGTACTCGAAAATAGACCTACCAATAAGCCGAATGCGAGCAGGAGGGGAATGATTTTGGCAAAATCGAGCTGATGGATTGCAATGGATTTACCCGATAATTGATTAAATAGAGGAAGAGCCAATAAAACAATTCCGACTGCCAGAAACAAGGCCAAATAGGTCAGCAAAATGCCTTCAGATAGGAACTGACGGATCAGGCTTTGCTTGTCAGCACCGAGTACTTTACGTACACCGACTTCCCGACTTCTCCGGAAACCGCTGGCTGTAGACAAATTCATAAAATTGATCGTCGCGATCAATAGCATAAACAACGCTATAGCACTAAAAATATAAATATATCGGATATCACCGGATGGACTGAGGTCGTAGCCAAAATTGGAATGCAGATGGATATCGGTCAGGGGCTGTAAATAGAGACCTATTGTATTGCCTGATTTTTTGTAATCCTCATAACTCATCCCGAATCCGGCCATAAACTGAGCCCCAACATGTTTGTCAAATAAGGTCGTTAAGTTTTTTTCTAGATTCTCTAAGGCGGTATTTTCCTTGAGGAGTGCGTAGGTATAGTACTCGGATGTCATCCAGGAATTTGAACGGGAGTCTTCCAGTGCCGCCATTGAGGTGAAGATATCAAAATGGAAATGCGAGTTTTTAGGGATATCCTTCATTACTCCGGTAATTTTTAGCATATTTTGGTCACCTTTTATGGCGAGATCCCGACCTACGACGTCTGTTGTTCCAAAATATTTGCGTGCCATGGATTCAGATATTACCGCCGTATAAGGCATCTTCACGGCAGTATTCGCATCACCTTTGATAAGAGGCAAGGTGAAAATCTTAAAGAAGGAGGCATCAACATAGGCCATCTGTTCATCACGAAAAACCTTATCACCAACCGTAAATAAGGGGGCTCCACTTTGTCTCAAACGTGCTGTTTCCTGTACTTCGGCTAATTCAGCTTTCATTGTGGCTGCCACAGGGGGCATAACATGCGCCTCATTCATCGTTCCCCCTTTTACCGTACCGCGAAAGACCACACGTACAATTCGATCCGCATTTGTATTGAACCGGTCAAAACTGAACTCATCAGCCACATATAGGCTTATCAGCAAGCAGATCGCAATACCCAAGGCTAACCCAGTGATATTAATGATCGAGGTGGAAGAATTTCTTCTTAGATTCCGCCACGCTATTTTTAGATTATTCTTTATCATAATGGGATTGTATTCGCTGTTCATATTTCTACTATTCATCCCGTAAACTATCGACAGGGTTAGCTATTGCCGCTTTAATAGCCAATGTACTGACCGTAAACAAAGCAATCAGTGTCGCTAAACAGCCTGCTAATGCAAATATCCACCATTGTATATCGATACGGTACACATAATCGGCTAGCCATTGATTCATAATCCACCAAGCAGTAGGTGAGGCTATGAGCAAAGCAATACAGATGAGTTTAATGAAATCGCGGGACAATAGCTTAATAATTCCGAATACAGATGCACCAAGGACCTTTCGGATGCCGATTTCTTTTTGTTTTTGTATCGTTGCGAAGGAGATCAGTCCCAGTAAACCTAGACATGCGATGAGGATCGCCAGCCCCGAAAATAAACCTGTCAGCTTCATCGTACGTTTTTGACCGGCAAATTTTAAGGCATACTCTTCATCAATAAAGTGAATGTCTATCGTGTAATCTGGATTATATTTTTTAAGTAGCGATTGAATCATCTCTATACTTTCCAATAAGCTTTTAGCTGTATTTAGTCGTATATGGAGATAATTTGCGGGAACGATAGGGCCCTGGATCATCATTGGTTCGATATCTTGATAAGGTGATTGCCAAACAAAATCCTCAATAACGCCTACTACGTGATAGGTACGCTGGTACTCAGTACCCTTGGCAGCCGTAATTTGAGTACCAAGGGGCGTGGATAATCTCATTTTGGTAACAGCAGCTTGATTAAGTAGCAGCGCACTGGAATCAGAGGGATAGGTGTAAATGTCAATATCTCGTCCCTGAATCAATTTGACCCCCATTGTCTTCGTGAAATGAACATCTGTCGCCATATTGTTAAACACGATATCATAGTCTTCTGGTCGGTCATTGGGCCAGGAGTATCCCCAGCTATTACTTCCCGAACGACTTATTCGCCCCCAGGATTTAGTCATGCTTGTGATAATATTTTGTTGGAACAATTCATTCCTGAACGCTTCGTAATTTTTATTTAAATTTCCCTCTAGAGGTACGTATACTAGGTTGTTACGATCATATCCACTTTCTCGATGCTCTCCAAAGCGGATCTGCTGACCGATGATAAAAGTGCATATACCAAGACCTATTGATATGGTAAACTGTAGAGTGACAAGTATTTTTCTGGGCTGGAGACCTGACTTGGTCTTTATAATATTCCCTTTTAACGTTTTTACCGGATTAAAAGCCGATAGCACAAAAGCTGGATATAATCCTGCGCAGAGAGAGCAGAAAAAAATAGTGGCAAGAAATAGGCAATAAAAGAATATTGGGTAATCTGTAATTGCAAGATGTCCGTTGATGAGTTTATTAAAAGATGGAAGTGTTAAGAGAATAAACACTAACGCTAGTAATCCAGCTAAAAAGGTTATGATAAAGGATTCTAATAGAAATTGTTGCATGAGTGATTTTTTCGATGCGCCAACTACTTTGCGTAGGCCAATTTCTTTGGCGCGCCTTTCGGCTCCTGCGGTACTAAGGTTGATAAAGTTTATACAGGCTATCAGGAGAATGAGTATGCCAATCAGTCCAAATAGCTGTAGCGTGGTAATATTGCCTGCAACCATCTGTCCATTGACCGATTTGTTGTATAGATGCCAACGGCTGGCGGGATAGAGATAGATCGTTGCTTTTGTAGTTTTGTTGGTATGTTTAGCAACCAGATTTTCAATGTTCTTATTGACAGAGGTCAATAGTGCCTCTTCTTTTAGAAGCACATAAGTCTCATGATTATAGGCTGTCCATGAATCCGTAAAAGTCTTGCCTGTTTTGTCCAAGTAATCCACAGAACAGATAAAGTCATTTCCATAGAATTTGGAATTAGAAGGAATATCTTCGATAACCGCTTCGACAGTCAGGGAAACGGTGGTGTCCATCTCAACCCGGCGTCCAATGACATCTAGTGTGCCAAATAATTTTTTAGCAGTAGAAGCAGTTAGCACCAATGCGTCGGGACGGGATAATGGGGTGGGGGAATTTCCTGTTAGGATTTTGAAATCGAAGAGTTTTAAAAAAGCTGCATCTACCGCTATCCCAGAGGAGCCGAGGCCCGGTTCAGCATCGTGGTGGATAAGGTGGTTAATATTCCAGGTACGCACCACGTGTTCGATTTCAGGATGTTCCTGTTGTAAGATAGGACCGAGTACATGCGGGGTACCTCCCCAAGTATGCTGCTTACCATCAAATACGTCTCTTGTATATACTTGATATAGGCGGTCCGCTTTGGTGTAGAAACGGTCAAATCTTATTTCTGAATTGATCCAGAGGGCGATTATCAAAGAGACTCCCATCCCCAAGGTCAGCCCTAGGATATTGATAAAAGAGTATCCTTTGCTTTTCCAAAGGTTTCGCCATGCGGTTTTGATATAGTTTTTGATCATCTTTTTAGTATTGGGTATAGCGGCTCGAAATTTTTAATTTTTTATGTTGATTATCATTCATCCCGTAAACTATCGACAGGATTACTTAAAGCAGCTTTAATTGCCTGATAACTTATGGTAGCCATACTGATTAATATTGCCACCAGTCCGGCAAAAACAAAATAGTGCCATTGGATCTGGATGCGGTAACTATAATCCTGCAACCATTTGTCCATGGCCCACCAGGCGATCGGTGAAGCGATCAGGATTGCAACAATTACCAATTTAATAAAGTCCACGGACAGCAATGAAGTTACTTGTGTGACACTGGCTCCGAGGACTTTCCGTACGGCGATTTCTTTCATACGCGTCTCAGCCATATAGGCTATCAAAGCGAGCAGACCAAGACAGGAAATAAAGATGGTCAAACCTGCGAATACCATAGAAAGCGTGCCTATGGCTTTTGTTTCTTTGAATTTTTCTTCGTAAGTCTTATCAATAAATTGGTACTCGAATGGATAATCGGGATTGAATTTTTTAAAAATTGATTCAATTGTTTTGAGGTTGTCCGCTATATTACGATTGGTATTTAAACGATAATGAATTGTTGTAAACCAGGTTCTTGGCCCGAAAATAATCATCGGTACATTGTTACCAAATGGGGAGCCCATTATAAAATCTTTCACGACTCCCACAACAGTCCATTTTGTCCCATCTCCTTCGACGATGCTGTTTATTGGATCTTTGAGATGAAGACTCTTTACCGCAGATTCATTTAGAACTAAGGAATTGCTATCCGTCTTAAATTTATAGATGTCTATATCCCGGCCCTGTACGAGTTTCAGCCCAAGGTTTTTTACGGCATCGGCATCTGTACTGAAACGATTGTATGAAATACGTTTGTCCTCCTCTGTAGGAGTGCCTGAAGTATATCCCCAGCCGTTGCTGTAAATCTCTGTTACTGGTGACATATTCTTTGATACAGAAATGACGGCATTACTGGCTAAAAGTTCGTCTCGGATCAGTTTATAGTTTTTTTCCATATCTCCTTTGAGGCTGGTATATAATAAGCCATTTTCATTATAACCGCGTTCACGTTGTTTGGTATATTGAATTTGTTTAGTTACCACAACCGTGGAGATAATCAACACGATGGCCAAGCTGAATTGAATAACTACCAAGACAGAACGAACATTAAGCCCTTTGGTCTTAGAAATAAATTTGCCTTTTAATGTCTTGATAGGCTGAAATGAGGAAAGGAAAAAAGCGGGATAAATGCCTGCAAATATTCCTGTCAGCAATGCGAATCCAATTAAAAATAGCCAGGTGCCAAAGTTCAATAAGGATAAGTTGAGTTGTTTTCCGACAAGTTCGTTGAAAAAAGGGAGGGCAATAAAAACGAGAATTATAGCTACGAGCATACCAATCACACTAATCAGTATGCTTTCGGTTAAGAATTGAGCCATTAACCCTAATTTATTGGCACCAATGACCTTCCGGACACCCACCTCTTTGGCCCTTCGTTCTGAACGGGCGGTACTTAGATTCATAAAATTAATGCTCGCCACCAATAATATAAAAATACCGATCCAAACAAAGAGCTTGACGATATCAATACGCCCGGATGTATAATTACCACCTTTACCATTGTTGTAGAGGAAACTGTCTTGAAACGGAAATGCGAAGATTTCTCCAGTATATTTTGCACTTTTATTCCCTTCAGCTTTATTTGCCGCATTAATATGATCTCGTGAATAAGTTCTGATCTTGGTATTGAAGTCTGAAAGCGAAATTCCTTTTTTTAATAAAATATAGGTCCTTAACGAATTATTGCCCCAATTTTCATCTACATAGCCGATTGTTTTTGCATATGCAAAGGGGAGTAATATGTCAAATTTGAAGCTTGAATTGCTAGGTAGATCTTTGAGTATCGCTTGTACAGTGACTTGGTTGACCGAGTCGATCTTCACTGATTTCCCGATAGGGTCCTCATTTCCAAATAAAGCTTTGGCATAACTTTCTGTGAGAACGAGACCTTTGGGATTGTCAAAACGAATGTTATTGGATCCCTGCAAGAGGGGGAGTGAAAACATGTTGAAAAATCCAGGATCGACAAAGACGGTATTGGCAATTAGTTTTTTATCCTGAAATGTTGTTAAGAATTGATTGCCTTCATCATATCTTGTGAACGCCTCAATATCGGGGAAATCAGTTGCCATCGATAGTCCTAATATCTTTGGGGTGAAGGTCCATGCGGATTTTTCGCCTTGATATTCATCCCGGTTGCTCATGATATAAAGCCGGTCACCTTTCTCATGAAAGCGATCCATTCCTAACATATTTTGCAACCACAATGCAATAAGTAAGGCGCCTGCCATACCAATGGCCAAACCAAGGATATTAATTGCAGAAAAAGCCTTGTTCTTTAGTAGATTCCGCCAGGCGATTTTAATATATGTGTTTATCATTGTTATTACGTTAAGTTGTATCGTCTTAATCTATTCGTCCCGTAAGGTTTTTACCGGATTACTACTAGCAGCTTTTATGGCTTGAGTACTTACGGTAAAGAAAGCTACAAAAAGAGCAGAAAGTCCAGCCAAAGCAAAAATCCACCATTGTATTTCGATCCGGTAGGAGAAGTCCTGTAACCATTTGTTCATTGCCCACCAAGCAATGGGGGAGGCCAAAATGATAGAAATAATCACCAGTTTAATAAAGTCTTTGGAAAGCATGGCTGTAATGCCACCAACAGAAGCACCGAGTACCTTGCGTATCCCAATTTCTTTGGTTCTGAGTTCAGCAATATAGGAGGCTAATCCCAACAAGCCAAGACAGGATATAAAAATCGCCAGCCCCGAAAAGATGAATGCCAGTTGAGCTGTTTGTTGTTGCGCTCTAAATTTACTTGCAAATTTTTGGTCAACAAATTGATATTCGAATGGATACGCTGGATTGAATTTCTTTAGAATCTGTTCGATCTGCTTGAGTTGATCTTGCACAGGGGAGGTCGGATTAGTTCGGATAATTAAATTGTATAGGGATTCTTTCGTAGCATATATAAGTAAAGGTGTCACGGGACTATAGGGAGATCCGCTGATATAATCGTTAATTACTCCTACGATTGTAAACGTATTGCTTCCCCATTTGAAGTAAGTTCCTATTGGGTTCTTTAGGTTCATTTCCTTGATAGCAGCTTCGTTTAGGAGGATTGCTGTGCTGTCCGCTGGCAATCTGGCGTAGTCGATATCCCGCCCGGCAACGAGTTTTAAGCCAAGTGTTTTGACAAGATCACTTTCGGTTCTCCCTACATCAAAGCCTATTTTTTTTTCCTGCTCAGGCGTAGATCCTTGCCAGGAAATGCCGCCCCAAGTACTACCCGCATTGCCGGTCACTGATGAGCCGGAACGCGTGACAGCGGTAGCTATACCCTTATTGATAAGTTCTGATTTAATCGCTTCATAGTTTTTCCCAATATCACCTTCCATAAAAATTTCTATCAATTGAGAGCTGTTATACCCAATTTCACGTTGTCCTGCATGGTCAATTTGTTTCCTGACGACGATAGTGGCAATAATTAGAATGATCGCAATACCGAATTGAAAGATGACCAGTAGTTCACGAAAATTCAAAGGGATCTTTTTGGATTGTCCGAATATCTTTAGCGATTTTATAGGTTTGAAAGCCGATAATATAAATGCAGGATACAAGCCAGCCAACAAACCTGTCAGAAAAATAAATCCGGCCAACGCAAGCCAAATTGACGGTTCTGATGATGGAAATACCAAAGGTTTGTCAAAAATCTTGTCGAATAGCGGAAGCGTGATGATTGTTAGGAGAATGGCAAGTGCACCCGAAATCATGGCTACCAATATGGATTCTGAAAGAAATTGGATGATTAAATTGGTGCGATGTGCTCCTACAACTTTTCGTATGGCAACCTCTTTTGCCCTTTTTTGGCTGCGTGCTGTACTGAGGTTGATAAAATTGATACAAGCAATCAACAAAATTAATAAACCAATCCCTGCGACTAGTTTAACCTGATCGATTTTGCCACCAACCGGAATACCTTGTTCAAATTTTGAATACAGGTGCGTTTTGGATATTGGATATAGAAATAGCGATCCTTCTAGCTCGTTGTTAGTCTTTTTCTTGATAATATCAGTGAGCTTATTGTTAAAAGCGGTAATATCTGTTCCTTTTTTTAGCTGAATATAAGTTTGGAATGCAATCGTATTCCAGTTTGGAGAATATTCCTCGGCTTTGACGAGGGGAATTAAATAACTGAAATTGAAATTTGTATTGGCTGGAAGATCTTGCATTATTGCTGAAACTTTATAGAGTTCCTTATTGTCCAGTCTAATTGTTTTATCGAGAGGGTCCTTATCCCCAAAGATGTTCTTTGCAAGGCTTTCAGTCAGGATGATGTTTCTTGTTTCTTTTAATGCACTGTTGCGGTTGCCTTTTACAATTTTAAAATCAAATATGTCGATAAATGCAGGATCCACTTCGTTCCCGTTGGATTTGATCTTCTTGTCATCAAAAGAGAGCAGCCTGTTCGTGCTCCAGCCGACACGGGCAGCGCGTTTCACTTCTGGGTAGTCTGTCGTTAAAGCCGGAGATGCATGCCCCGATGTATATCCTTGTAGATTAATCTTTCCTTCAGCGCTGCGGTTTTTATTAAAAACCTTATAGATGTTCTCATGGTCACTATAAAAATTATCAAACTTGAGCTGGTTTTGTACCCAGATCCCGATAATCAACACTGCAGTCATGCCAATGGAAAGTCCAAGGATATTAATAATGGAATAACTCTTATTTTTTTGAAGATTCCGCCAAGCGATTTTGATGTGGTTCTTAATCATCGTATTGAGTTTTTTACTTTTTCATAATCTACTGTTAGGCCAAGCAATCTATCCTAGCTGATAGCGCTATGCTGATCATGTATACTATAAATCGTTAATTCAATTCGTTTGCCATAAGTGTAAGTTTTTGATTTTTAGGTGTTTTTGTATTGTTGTGGTCGCGTGGTATGTTCGGAAACGGACAGTCTGCTGTCCGTCGCCGAACAGGTAGATCTACTCGTTCCGTAATGTGATCACGGGGTTAGTCAATGCTGCTTTAATGGCTTGATAACTAACTGTTAGGAGGGTGATGACCAGTGCAGTTAATCCTGTAAAAGCAAATACGGTCCAGCTAATTGAAATGCGATAAACGTAATTGTCGAGCCATGTTTCCATTAATAGATAGGCTAGAGGAGCGGCAACAAGAAAACCGATCAATGTCAACCAGACATACTCTGTGCATAATAATTTCCATAAGCCAACTTCTGATGCCCCAAGGACCTTGCGGATACCAATTTCTTTTTCGCGTTGTTCGGTTAGGAATGCGACCAAAGCATATAGCCCAAGAGAGGAAATCAGTATGGCAAGCCCTGTAAAAATACTGGTCAGGCTTTTGATCATTTCCATTTGTTCAAATTGCTTCGCATATTCTTTATCTGTGAATGTGTAATCGAAGATGAGATCCGGATCAAAACGATTGAACTGTTGGGCGATTGCTTTCATGGTTTGGCTAATATCTTGCTGATCATTCAATTTGAGGGTTATTTTGTTTTTGGGTAGAAAATCGAGAAAATAGGCAGTAGGTGTAATCGACTTAAACGGTGATTCGGATAAGGTGTTCTGTATAATACCGATAATCGTATAGCTGATTCCTCTTTTAGATAATTGTTTGCTCGTCAGATCTGTAACTCCCATAAATTTGGCCGCAGCCTCATTGATAATTACTCCTGTGGAATCTGTCTTGAAATCTTTGGAGAAATTTCTTCCCTTCAAAAAATTCCATTGTACCGTTTTGGCGAAATTTTCATCTACAGTGGAAATGCCCATAATGGATCCTTCTTTTGTTTCATTCCCCTGCCAATTGAAACCACCGCCCGTCAAAGAGAGGCGATTAATCGAACTCGAAGAAAGGGAGGCATCCTGCACCAAACGCTGATTGATCAGTTCTTTTCTCAGGATATCAAAGTTTTTGACAATTAACTCGCTTCGACTGTTGATGTTGACCAGGTTTGAACTTTTGTAACCAATCGGACGATCCTTTGTATAGTGCAGTTGTTTGATCACCAAATAGGTTGCAATCATCAGAAAGATGGAAATGGCAAATTGTACGATTACCATTCCTTTTCTGGCCTTGAATCCTCCTTTGCCGATGTTCATCTTTCCTTTGAGTGCAAGGATCGGGTTGAAAGAGGATAAGAGTAGCGCAGGATATAGTCCGGCGAGAACGCCAATAGTGAGAACCCCCAAAAAGGAATATAAGTAGAATTGAATATGCGTAAAAGGAACTTGCAATATGGTATTGGCGATGGTGTTTATCCAAGGGAGGAGCAAGGTCGCTAATATGATCGCCATCAGAAAAGCACAGGATACAGACAGGATGGATTCCACTAAAAATCCGGCAATCAATTGCCTACGATTTACACCAACAGATTTTAGGATACCAATTTCTTTTCCTCTTTTTAAGCTTCGGGCTGTACTGAGATTGATAAAATTTATACTGGCCAACAAGAGAATAAATATACTGATCCAGGCAAACATCCACACATATTGAATCTGGCCACCTGCATTTTTACCATTTTTAAATGAATCATAAAGATTCCATTTGGACATGGGGTGCAACAGAATCTCAGGGTTGATGTCTGTAAGATTTGTTCTAAAGATGTTGGTTAGTTTTTGTTCGAGTCCTGGGATAATTTGAGGGTTCTCAATCTTACCATAGGTGCTAAAAAAGCAGTTTGACCACTTTTCTTCGATACCCTCATTTTTATGGAGATAATCAGCAAAAGGTAGGATATACTCCAGTTTGTGAAATGTATTGTTTTCAGGAATGTCTTTAAAAATACCCTGTATCGTATATTGTTCGTTTCCGTTGAGCTGAATAGTCTTCCCGATAAGATCAGTAGTCCCCAATAACCTGTTGGCCAATGATTCAGAAATAATCATGGTGGATGCTGCAGTTGGGGTAGCGATATTTCCCTGTACAGCTTCGAACGAAAATAGTTCTGAAAATTTGCCCATTGCATAAAATCCTGTCGCATTCAATTTTTTTTCACCTATTTTAATGGCAGAGCTTTCAGCATCTGTAATCAATGTGACATCTTGGATTTCATCCTTAAAATCAGATTCCATCAACTTTGCTAACGGGATGGGGGTGGAAGTTCCATCCGTGGATTTTTCATTGTTGAAAGTGCCGGTCATCATCAGCTGATGGATCGTATCATAATTTTTGTAATGCTGGTTGAAGGAAAACTGTTTCAAGATCCACAGGGTGCTCACCAAAGCAACCGTAAATCCCAAGGACAATCCGAGAATATTGATTGCCGTATTTAAGGGGTTGCGTTTAAGATTGCGTAAAGCAGTTTTCAAAAATAATTTAATCATGACGGTGTTTGATGGTTATGTTTGTTGTTTTGGTGTATTGATTAATTCTTCAATATATGTTGATTTTTATGAATAAAAGCTATTCGTCTTTTAAACTCTTGACGGGGTTAGCGATAGCTGCTTTAATCGATTGAAAACTAACAGTAAACAAAGCAATAATAATCGTTAGTAGGCCTGCACCTAAAAATATGGTTATCGGCACTGTAGTTCTGAAGGCAAATCCGTCCAGCCAGTTCGAAGTGAAATATAACGCGAGAGGAATTGCGATAATATTAGCAATAATGATCAAAAGCAAAAATTCTTTATTCAGCATTTGGATAATATTGAAGACCGTCGCACCGAGGACTTTTCTGATGCCAATTTCCTTGGTTTTCAGTTGTGCGGTATACGTACATAGTCCAAGAAGTCCAAGGCAAGAAATCATGATCGCTATGATGGCAAAGAAATTAAATAATGTTCCTTGTTTTTGCTCGCTCATATACTGCTGTTGGTAGCTTTCGTCTAAGAAGCTATAACTGATCGGCATATCGTCATAGTAACTTTTCCAGATCTGCTGCAGTGCGAGCAATGCCGATTTGGTTCCGGCAGGGTTTGTTTTTATATAAAGCTGCTGACAATCTTTTGGGCTAAATTGAAAGACCATGGGTTCGATTTTTTGACGTACACTCGCGTAATTAAAATCTTTGACCACACCGATAATGGTTCCCGGAACAGTTCGGATCCGTAAACGGGTACCAAGGGGATTCTTTAATCCCATCTCGCGGACAGCGGTTTCGTTGATAAGAAAATGCGTAGAATCTGCAATCGAGCCGGTGAAGTTTTTTCCCTGAGCCAGTTTTATCTTGAAAAAATCAAGCGCAAATTGATCCGAATAAGTAATGCTGAACCAAAGATTCGAATTGCTGGGTTTTCCATCCCAATCGTTATCACCCGTAGATCCTCCACCATATACCATATCCCTCCCAAGCCGAATGACATCACTTACGCCTTTATTTTTTAGGAGATCACTTTTAACGGCCTCAAAATGTTGTGCCATTTTCGGTGCCATGGAGACAGCTATGATATTGCTTTTTTCATAACCAAGGTTCTTGTTGCGTATATAATCCAATTGTCTACCGATGACGACCGTCATGGTGATGAGAACGATAGATACCGTAAATTGTAATACCACTAATATCTTTCTAAAATTTGATTTCTTCATTCCGAATCTGCCCTTTAGTACTTTGATCGGATCAAAGTTTGAAAGTAACAATGCCGGATAAATGCTGGTCAACAGTAATGTACCTATTAACATGATTAAAATATAGCTCCATAGATCAATACTATATAACTGCAATGAGATATGTTTGCCAGAGAAATTGTTAAAAAAGGGAAGAAAGATAAAGACGATGCTGATGGCCAGAATAGCGGCGATCGTGAAGTACAGTGTCGTCTCCAGCATAAATTGGAAAAATAACTCTTTTCTTCCGGCCCCGATAATTTTACGGATACCAACCTCTTTGGATCTGGACAAGGACCGTGCGGTAGAGAGATTGATGTAATTGATACTGGCAATAATAAGAATCATCAAAGCGACTCCAATAAAGATTCGAACAGTGCCTATCCCACCATCACTACCATCCATCTGATACAGATGTACCTTTGATAGCTGTTGGGTAACATATGGAACAGGGGTATCTTCCGGTTTATTGCGTTCGTGTATCTTTTGTAATTTCTGGGCTACTGCTATGGGGCTGGCATCAGGTCTCAGCTGGAGGTAGGTCTCAAAAGAAAAGTTGGACCAATCGGTATCCATTGATGACAGATAAGTTTTATTGTCATAGGTGGTTTTGTTTTTGACGTAGGCATATTCGTTAAAGCGTGATAAGGGAAGCAGTACCTGAAATTGAAAGGAAGAATTTTCGGGATAGTCAGCGATAACTCCGCTGACTACACATAGATCTTCTATTCCCAGTATGACAGCTCTACCGATTGGATTTTCATTGCCAAAATATCGACGGGCGGTAGTCTCAGTAAGAACAACGGAATTGTTGTCGGAAAAAGGTTGTTTCTGGTTACCCTGAATGAGCGGAAAATCAAAAACACTAAAATAACTTGGATCTACAAAAGCGAAATTCTTTTCTCTAAATCGTTTGTCTTTATACTTGATGGCGGCGTCACCGATCCGAAAGATACGTACAGCGTCCTTAACCTCAGGAATTTCTCTCTTGGCAAAACTCCCAACTGGGGCAATAATAGATCCAAATATTCGTTTTGAGATCCCGGTTCCGCCCTCGATTCCGATTTTGTAGATTGAGCCTTGGTTCTTGTGAAAACGGTCAAAGGATAATTCATCCTTTATCCATAGTAGTAGGAAGATTCCCACAACTAATCCTGCAGTCAACCCGAGGATATTGATAGCGCTGTAGAATTTGTTGGAAAAAATATTGCGCCATGCGGTTTTTATAAAGTTCTTTATCATTGTTGTGAGATTTAAATCTTTAATTCATGTTATAAATGAAAGATCAACTTGATCTATTCGTCTCTCAAACTATTTACCGGATTAGCTTTTGCTGCCATAATACTTTTGGTTGATAGCACGAAACTGGCGAATGCTATCAGGCTGAGGGCAGACAACCCAAAAATCCATGGTTCCATAGTGGTGCGATAGGCGAAATCATTTAGCCAATGTGACATGAAGTAATAAGCAATCGGGAATGCAATCAAACAGGCTATTGCCACCAGAGAAAGTAAATTCTTGAGCAATAAAAAGGTAATCTGCACTATTGAAGCTCCTAAAACTTTACGTATACCAATTTCTTTTGTTCTTTGATTGGCGGTAAATATGGTCAGCCCAAATAAGCCTAATCCGGCTATAAATACGGACAGCCCGACGGCCCAGGACAGCAATTTGGAAAGGCGTTTTTCTTGGTTATAGAATTTTTGGACAATCTCATCTACAAAACGAAGGTCGATCTCGTCGTCAGGAAAAGTAGATTTGTAGGTGGCCGTGATCTTGTCGATTGCCTTTTTCCAGTTTTCCGGATGTTTTTGGTCCAAAGCAATATGGAGCACATAACCTGTCTTACTTCCGATGTACAATACAGGCTTGACAGCTTGGCGCGCCGAAGCAATGTCAAAATTTTCCATAACACCGACAATCGTAGATGCTCCATTTTCGAAGGTTTTGCCAATTGCATCCTGCGGTTTTTGGATACCTAATAATTCTAAACCTTTTCTATTGATTAGTATTTCTCTTGTAGAGTCCAGTAAACGAATATTTCTTCCGGCCAAAAGTGGAATATTATAAACATCCAAATAGTTTTCATCGCCTGAGCGGTTATCAAAAGTTAAGGATTTTTTGTCCGAAGACTGATCGTAAACTATTGAAGTTGTCATATAACCATTCATCGCTGGCGCAATATTTCCAAAGCTTATTTTTTTTACTTCGGGAAGTTTTAATAGCTCATTTTTGAGGAGTAGTCCTTTGTCCGAGTTCTGAAAGGCACCAGGGATATCGATATTGATGATGGCATCACGTTGAAACCCCATGTCTTTGTGGGATAGGTAATTGATTTGCCGAATCACAATTAATACACAGATTAAAAAAGCCTGGGCCATCACAAATTGGAAAATGGTCAGTGCTTTACGTATCCATGCACTTCTGGAAAGATTGGTGTTTTTCCCCAGCTGATTTTTGAGGGCCAATACTGGTGCATATCCCGTCAATACCCAAGCAGGATAAAAACCTGCCAGTAGCGTGACCAAAAGAAGCTGCACCAATAGGAACATTATAATCAATTTTTTATCCAATAAATCCAGGTTTAAGTTATTAGGAATAAATCCTTCGAAGACTTGTAGAAAAAGAGGTAACAGTAGAACAGCCAGTACAGTGGCTGCAAGCGTGATCAGAAAAGTTTCCAACAGAAATTGTTTAATTAAAGTCGATTTTGAACTTCCCAGTGTCTTGCGGATGCCCACTTCTTTTGCCCGTTCGATGGATTGCGCGGTAGATAAATTGATAAAGTTAACCGCGCCTAAGGCCAAAAGGAAAAATGCCAGCAGGATCAGGTTTCGTAGTGTTTCAGGCTTAGTAGCTTCATAATTGAAAGTCGTATTAAAATGGACATCCGATAGCGGTTGTAACAGCAGGTGATCAGTAATTTTCTCGCCATTTTTAAATTTATACTTTTTTAATAGGTTTGCAATATTACTTTCTACCACGTTTGGTCGGGTACCGGGTTTGGTTTTGATCAAAACTTGATGGGAGTCAGAGATGCTGTTCCAGGCTTCCCAATTAAACATCTCCTTTAAACTATTGTTCTGGGGAATTGTTTTTTCGGAGATAAAACTGTCAAAATTGAAGTCAGAGTTCTGTTTTGCATTTTCGACCACGCCGACAACCTGGAGCGGAATACTGTCTGCATAAACGATGGTTTTGCCAATGACATTGGCTGGAGACTCATTTCCATAAAATTTTTCCAGTGTTTTTTCTGTCAGCACGATATGGCCTGCTGTATTGAGGCTAAGTGGATTTCCGGATAGCCATTTGCGTGGCAAAATATTGAAATATTGGCTATTGGTCAGTACAATGCGTTGCTCTTTTGGAAAAACTTGAGCTGTGTTGCTAGGAGTCGTGATTTTCAGTTTTTGAACATGACTTCGATAAACGGGAGCTATGGCGTCGATGTTTGGTAGCTCTTCTTCCATAGTTCGTACTAATGGCATGTATACCCCCGCGTTTTTAATTTCACCGTCACTAACAATACGGTAAACCTGTTCCCTGTTTGGAACATGTTTATCGAAACTATAGTCGTATTGAATCATCAAAAAGATGACTAATGTCGCTGTGATGCCAATGGCTAAGCTCATGACATTGATACATGTAATCAACTTGTGCTTTTTCAAAAAACGATAAGCTGTTTTTAGTGAGTTTCCAATCATTGTCGTTTAATTTTATTTGATTCAACCAGATGAAGATCTATTCGTCCCTTAGACTATTTACCGGATTCAATAGCGCGGCTTTAAATGTCTGAAATCCTATAGTGATAAATGCGACCAGTGTTACTATTAATATCGCAATCAGGTATGCCCACCAAGGCATCTCAATATGATATACAAAATCATTTAACCAATTATTAAAGAGATAATAAGCGATTGGTCCAGCAATAAGAAAAGCAAGCAAAATCAGTTTGATATAATTTGATGAAAGTAGATGAATAATACCCGGAACACTGGCTCCCAGAACTTTGCGGATACCGATTTCTTTGCTTCGGGCTTCGGTGGTATAGGCTGCTAATCCCAACAGACCGAGACAGGCTATAAAAAGTGTAAGAAATGAAAACATGCTCATGATATTGGATGAGCGGATTTCATTTTCATATTGGCGTTGGACATGTTGATCTAAAAACGAAAAATCAAAAGCAGCTTCGGGAGCGACAGTCGTATATATCTTCTTTATTTGGTCGATATATCCTTGAACATCTGTGGTTTTATAACGGATCAACAAGTTGCGTGGTGATTCTGAGGGATCATTCATGGTGTAGTAGCTGTAACCTCCGATTTCGGATTTAAGGTTTGTATAATTAAAATCCTGAACGACACCGGTGATGATTGAGTTGGTTGGACTCATCTCAGTGATAATATGCTTTCCAATGGCTTCTTGCGGTGATTTATAGCCTAAATATTTCAGTACTTTCTCGTTGATCAGTACATAACAGGTGGAGTCAGGACGTCCCCATATGTCAGGTAAATCTGTTCCGGCAAGTAGTTTTAATCCAAGTGTATTTACTGTATTTCCATAAGTAACACAGCTCAGGGTCGGTAAACCCTGTTTATCCGTGACGAGCTTATAAGTTGTCTTTCCGCTTTCGTTACTTCCGGGTACGGACTGTGCGAATGTGGTGGACAGCGTATTTGATAAGCTTTGGACCTGTTGATTGAGCGTGTTGAGCTTTTCCAGACTCCGGAAAGAACGGATGGGGACCGAGACCACATGTTCCGGTTGATAGCCCAGGTCTTTATTTCGAATAAAATTCATCTGGGTGAGCATCACGGAGATGCCGATGATCAATATAATCGAAATGGTAAATTGGCATACCACCAATATTTGTCTGATCAGGACTGTTTTCCCTTGTTTGTTGTAGCCTTTATTCATTAATGCGATCGATTTTATTTTCGATAAGAATAAGGCTGGATAGCTGCCTGCGGCAAACGTAATCATAAACCAGGATAAGGCCAATATCCCGAGCATATCCCAGTTCAGGAGTTGTTGAATAGTAATGTTTGTATTGCCGATTGAATTAAATAGCGGGATCAAAAGAATGGCCAAGACCACGCCTAATGTCATTGCAAATAGACTAATCGTTGCGGTCTCCACAAAAAAACGGACAATCAGTTGGCTTCTAGTAGCTCCAAGTACCTTGTTTACACCCACTTCTTTGGCATTTTTCTGTGATTTTGCGGTCGCTAGATTCATGTAATTGATACAGGCAATGGCGATGACAAGAAAAGCAAGGACGGATAGTGTTCGGATGGTGTCAATGTTTCCTATACGTTTGGTGACGCCCTCTCCGAGATTCGATGAGTAGAGATGCACCTTTAACAGGGGTTGCAGGAAAAACTGGGTGTAATACCGGTGGTCTTTTTCAACATACTTGTCAATCAGCTTTGTCGCTTGTTGAGCGACCATAGCCGGATCGCTTCCTTTTTTTAATAATATATACGTTTCATAACTGGCATTACTCCAATAGACATTTTGCCCCATCCAGGAATCCATAATATTCATGACCATATTACAGTCCAGGGTGCTATTGGCGGGAAGATCTTTGAATACGCCGGTTACCTGTACGGTATCTCTTTGGTTGATGGAGATAAGTTTCCCTAATGCTTCGTTGCTTCCAAACATTTTTTCCTTTGTTGATTGGGAGAGGACAATACTTTTCTTGTTTGAAAACGCAGTATGAACATTCCCTTCTATAAATTGGAAATCAAAGATGGAGAACAATGTTGAATCGGCTAGATACAATTGCTTCTCACTAAAATTATCCATTCCGGCACGGATAGAAGCCGTAGCTCCAAAGCCATCTTTTACAAGTCGTACCATATTATCAACTTGCGCAATATCAGATTTGAGGGCAGGCCCAACCGCATTGGGCAGGTTAATCATTTTCTCCCGATTGTATTCTGCCGAAAGCTGCATGTGCAGACGATAGATATTATCAGCTTTTGAATACATGGTATCAAAACTCAGTTCCTGACGGATAAAAGCAAATAGCAGAAGAGATACACAGATGCCAATCGCCAATCCGCTAATATTAAGGATGCTGAAAAATCGGTTGGCCCGAATACTTCGCCAAGCTGTTTTTGTGTAGTTCTTGATCATGATCGTATCTATTTGTTTCGTGCTGATATATTAAGTTTATTCTTGCTTGTATACTATTTATTCGTCCCTTAGACTATCTACCGGATTTGCTTTAGCGGCTTTAAATGTTTGATAGCTAACGGTGATCAGGGCAATGAATACAGCTGACAATCCGGCAAAAGCAAACATCCACCATTTTGGTTCGATATGGTAGGCAAAATTATCCAGCCACTTGTTCATTGCCATCCATGATAATGGTGTAGCGATACAGATCGCGATGACTAATAATCTGATAAAGTCAGAAGAAAGCAGCAGCACTAAATTGTATATGGAAGCACCAAGCACTTTGCGCACCCCGATTTCTTTGGTACGCTGTTGAGCCGTATAGGTCACCAATCCCAGTAAACCTAAGCAAGCAATAAAAAGAGCGAGGCTTGAAAAGGCTGTAAAGAGTCTTCTGAAGTTATAATCGGCTTCGTATTGACGGTTAAAATTATCGTCTAGGAAACTATATAGAAAGGGACGGTGAGGGACGAGTTCAGTCCATAATTTGCCAATTCGGTCGATTGTTTGCTGATTGATATTTTTTAGATTCACGGCCAGATAACGGCTGCTACTTGGTTCAAGTCGTAGTGCCAATGGCTCAATTTTGCGATGCAGGGATAGGTAATTGAAATCTTTTACAACGCCGATGACCGTGCCTTCTTTGCCCCACTGTCTAAATTGTTTTCCGATGATATCCTGTGGATTTGAATAGCCCCATAATTTGGCTGCTGATTCATTAATCACCAGTGAATGGGCGCTATCTGCTGGGAAATCGCGTGAGTAAGCTCTCCCCGCAGCCATCTTGATGCCCATATTGGGGATAAAGTCTATATCTATTTCATAGAGTGAGGGAGCGAAATTGGTCATTTTGCCGTCCGTTGACATAATCTCTGTTCCGGCATTTGGAAAAAATGTTCCCGGAACAGTGCGCGAAGCTGTCACCGACTGTACATCTTTATCTTTTGCGAGCGTATTTTTGATCGCCTCTAGGTTATTGTTGACTTTTTCATCGAAATTATAGTCTATGATTAGACGTTGTGCTTTTTGAAATCCAAGGTCTTGCTGTTGCAGTTGATTCAATTGGGAGAATACAATCACAGTACCTGCAATTAATGCAATAGAAAGACAGAATTGAAAGACGACGAGCCCCCGACGTAACAAAGTTCCGCCCTTACTGTTGCCAAACGTCCCCTTCAGAACTTTAATCGGTTTAAAATTTGCCAGGATCAATGCGGGGTAGCTGGCAGCTAATAGCCCGGTTATAAGTGTTACCAAAAAGAAAATCGTCCAGGTCGTGCCATTAAGGAGGGATGAATAACCAAACTGTTTACCGGAAAAAGCTTCCATAAAAGGGAGAAAGGCAATGACCAAAGCGATAGCCAATATACCGCCGATAAATACGAGTACCAGCGACTCAGACATAAACTGGAGAATCAGATTGCTTTTATTGGCACCAATGGCTTTTCGGACACCGACTTCCTTGGCACGCTCCATGGATCTGGACGTAGCAAGATTCATAAAATTGACACAGGCGATCAGCAGGATAAATCCACCTATGATCGCGAAAATATATAAATTTTGAAAGCTACCCGTTGTTCCCGGTTGGCGATCAGCAGTGGAGTGCATGTAGGCCTGAAGCATGGGCTCGAGGTGAAAACTGTATTTTGAATTGGCGTTTACTTGTACGGGGACATTTCGTTTGAGAAAGCCAGGTATCTTCTGATTGAATTTTGTAGGATCAAATTTTTTCGATGTCAAAAAGTAGGTGTAAAAATCTACATAGTCCCAGCCTTCTTTTTCGAAGACATCAGGTCTTGCTTTCCGGAAGGTACTCATAGATAACAGCGCATCGAAGGTAAAATGTGAGTTGGCAGGAACATCTTCCATTACAGCTGTTACGGTATACAGACCTGCATCAGCCCGACCTGCTGCTAATCCCCCTTCAATGGTTTTGCCAATGGGATTCTGGTCACCGAAATATTTTTTAGCTGTGCTTTCTGTCAATACAACAGAATATGCATTTTTTAATGCTGTATGTGGATCTCCGCCAAGGACTTTCCAGCTGAATACATCGAATGCCGTAGAATCCATGAAAAATACATTCTCTTCCTGGAATCTATTTTCTCCTTGTTTGAGTAGGATGGAGGTTTGGCCGGAGAACTGAACGATCTTCTCTATCTCCGGGAAGTCGGCTTTCAGGGCTTCTCCAACTGGAGCATTCCCCCAGATCTGATGTTGTTCTGTGCTGCCGACTTCTTTATAGTCATGTACGACGCGGAAAATACGGTCTTTGTTGATATGATATTTATCGTAAGAAAGTTCATTCTGTACATAAATAACAATTAATAAACAGCAAGCCAAGCCAATGGCGAGACCTACAATATTTATGGTGGCATAACCTCTATTCTTTAGAATATTGCGCCAGGCTATTTTAATATAATTTTGTATCATGATCGCTGTTTTTTATGAAAGTTTGGGGTTATCCTTTCTATCTTTTTCCGAGATATTATAACCTCCCGACATATCATTATTTTATTTATTCGTCTTTTAAACTATGTATCGGGTTGGCCAATGCTGCTTTGGCTGCTTGCAGGCTAATCGTAAATAAGGCAATGCTCAGTGATAATATACTACCTAGAATAAAGGTGAATACATTGAGATTAATTTTATACGCAAACGTCTGCAACCAGCTTATTGAAAGATAGTAGGCTATGGGTGCGGCAATGAGAATAGCAATAAATACGAGTATAACGAATTCTCGGCTTAATAACTTGACAATACCAAATACAGAGGCTCCCAGGACTTTGCGGATGCCAATTTCTTTGATTCTTATTTGGGCAGAATAGGTACTTAAAGCAAAAAGACCCAAAGCAGAAATGAAGATGGCAACTCCAGCGAAAAGGTTAAAAAGAAATGCTGTCCGATTTTCAGATTTATAGATTTTGTCAAATTGATCATCTATGAAATTATAACTGAATGGTCTTTCAGACGGAGTTGTATTATATATTTTTTCGATTGTCTTGATGGCTTCAGGAATATGATCTGCGTTTGATTTGATATACAATGTCCCTTTAAATTGACGTGTCCACAATACAATCGGTCCTACTTTTTCTTTCACGGATTTAAAGTTGAAATCCTTTAAGACACCGATTACTTTGCCCGGAACTTCATGTAGGCTCATTTGAGCGCCAATATATGGCGGTTTAAGTCCCATTTGTTTTGCTAAGGTTTCATTGATGATATAGCTGGACGAATCCGATGGAAGTCCTGTGAAGTTGGTGCCGGCGACAAATTTCATTCCCATGAGTGGAATAAAGTTTTGGTCGATGGTCGCACGCCCTACTATAGCTTGATTCTCTTTCGTTTTATTGGGCCAGTTAATGTCGCCAGTAGCATTGCCATAATCCATTATGGAATAAAATCCAGACAGTGAGGCCGCAGCTATGGATGTAGACTGTCTGAGTTCGGATATAATAGCGTCTGCATGTTTGATATGTTCATCTGAGAGCGGAACTGTAAATACTTGGTCTTTAGCATAACCTAAATCCATCTTACGCATATAGGAGAGCTGATTTCTGATGACAATCGTACAGATGATCAATATAATGGAAATGCTAAACTGGATAATGACCAATGCTCTCCTAAGTCTGTTTGTTCCGTCTTGCTGTGTTGACTGTCCTTTTAGCGATTGTACCGGTTGGAATGAAGCAAGATAGATCGCAGGATATATGCTCGAAAGGGCGAGTGTACCTAATAAAGTGCAAGTAAGGTAGATACAGATTTCGGGATTGCTAAGTGTAAAGGCCAAAGATTTTCCGGCCAACTCATTGTAACTTGGAATTAACAGTAAGATCAATAAAATAGCAAGGATAAGCGCTACGCTGAAGATGATAACAGATTCTATTACAAACTGAAAAAAAAGCTGCTTTTTGCTTGCTCCAATTACTTTTCGAATGCCGATCGTTTTAATTCTTTCCAATGAACGTGCCGTACTTAGATTAATATAGTTTACAGCTCCGATGATGAGCAGGAGAATTGCGATCACCGAAAAGATCTGTACAGTACGACGTGCGGTTTGGTTTCCTTCTGGACTAATGAGATGGATATCTTTTAAAGCAGCCAATCTATATTGTATGGTAACTTCTGTTTTCTGTGCTTTTTTATAGTAATCACTTATTTTTGCGGCAACCTGTGCTGGGTCTACATTTTTATTTATTTGAATGTAGTTGCTGAAATAAAAATTTCCCAAGTCTTCATCAATTGTTTTCCATTCACCATTCCCTCCGTTTTCAGTAAATCGTTTGGCATAAAAGGTGAGTGGAATAACTGCATCAAACCTGATGCTTGAGTTCTGTGGAATATCTTGTAGTATGGCACGGACGATAAAGGTGGTATTATTTTTTCGGATACTTTTGCCGATCGGACTTTCTTCGCCAAAGAGTTTTTTAGCAAGGTTTTGGGTAATTAGAATTGCCGCGAGATCCTGTTGAAAATTTTCGATGGATCCAGCATGTAAGGGAAAATTAAAAAGAGAGAAAAAGTTTTGATCTACATAGACCAGATCTATATCCGAATAAGTTTGCTTTTTTTTGTCATCCACTAATGTAGCACTCTCTTCTAGATTTACACGACTTGCATTTTTTACTTCAGGCAACTGTTGTGCAAACTTGAATAAGGGCGCCGGGGAGGTCGGCCAAACTTGTTCTTTATCATTGTTTTGTAGTATAGAATTGACCGTATAGATCTGTTCATAATCCTTATGAAAGGTATCAAAACTCTTTTCATCCTGCACCCACAAAATAATAAGCGTAGAGATTGCCAAACAAATTGCCAAGCCTACCATATTGATGATGCTGTAGAATTTCTTTTTGTTCAATTCCCGAACGGCCGTTATAATATAGTTTTTAATCATGCGGATTAGTTTTGAAATTTTAGACCCTATATTTTTGGTTATATCTGTTTGCTCTTTTTACTAAATAGAGATTGCAATGGGCTCATTATTGAGACCCATCACTTTCTCTGATCACTATTGAGCCTCTTTTATTCATCTCTTAAACTGTTGACTGGATTGGCACGTGCGGCCCGTAATGATTGAAAACTTAATGTCAAAAATGCTATCCCTATCGTGAGTATCGCAGGTATAAAAAACAACCACCATTGTATCTCAATTTTAAATGTAATATCCTGCAACCATTTGTGTATGACCCACCATGCAATTGGTGTTGATACCAAAATTGAAATAATAATCAGTTTGAGGTAATCTTTAGACAGTAGGCCAATGATGCCCGTAACGGAACTTCCCAATACTTTGCGGATTCCAATTTCTTTAGTACGTTGTACAGTTGTTATCGTGACTAAGCCGACGAGGCCAAGGCAGCTCAGCAATAAGGTGATTGCTGTTGCCAGATTGATAATCTTGGACAATCGCATATCCGTTTCGTAAAGTGATTTGATCTCTTGGTCATAAAAGCGATAGCTGAATTTTGCATGTGGATAAATGCTTTTCCATTCTTTTTCGAGGTTTGCCAAGGCAGTCGACCATTTTTTAGGATCATGGTCCAGACGGACATTGATGTGTCCCAGCGGACCTCTATTGGTTGAAACCTCCATCACAATAGGGTTAAACTGTTGATGAAGATCTTTGCTGTGGAAATTGGCTATAACACCTACAATTTTTACATTTTTGTCCCTGGAAATAACAGCTTGTCCGATTGCTTCGTCAACATTTTTATATCCCAGTTCGGTCATGGCTTTTTCGTTGATTATGATCCCCGAACTCGTATCAGACATCATTAATTTGCGGCCGGCAAGAAGTTTTATATCGTAGAGGTCAATGTAATCCTGATCAACATACTTGTATTGCATGATTCTATTTTTGATTTCCTCTTCGCCATATTTACGGATTCTATTTCCCCAATAACTATCATCCATAGGAAAATGTCCCAAGGAGACACGGGCGATTTCCGGATATTTGGATAAGGCCTGCTTAAATACAAATGGATCTGTTGTTGCTTTATCAGCAGCCCGATTGGGAATTGATACGGTGACAATAGCATCTTTAGTAAATCCCAGATCGCTCTTGAGCATATGTTTGATCTGAATGGTGATCACGAAAGTGCCAATAAGGAAAACCTGAGCGATAATAAACTGAAAAATAATCAGTCCTTTGCGGAGGTATACGCCTTTGTTTGAGTTATTGGATAAACTCTTTATTTTCATGACTTCGATCAATTTTACTTTGTTGATCAATATCGATGGATATACTCCAGCGAAGCATGTGATTAAGACAAGTAACCCAATGATGAACAACAACAGATTGAACTGATCGTTGTAGTTGTTGATGTCCGAAGGGATAAAATCGCTGAACAGTATTTCCATCATTCTTGTAAAAGGCCAGGAAAGCAAGAGTGCGAATAGTGCGACCAAAAAAGTCTCTGTTAAAAAGCTTCGGGTCAAATAGACTTCCCGCTCCCCCAGTGTTTTCCGTATACCAATGGATCGTGCGCGCATAGGCACCATCGCGGTACTTAGATTGATATAATTGATCGCAGCTAATACAAGTAGAAATGCGGCTATTCCGATAAGTCCATAGAGTACCTTGATGTTGCTGTGATTTTGTATAATTGGGTTAAAATGCAACTCAGTTAATGGTGAAAAACGGGTAGTTTGCTTATAGTTCTCTTTTTTATATTCTTCGCCATTCATCTGCACTAATTTTTGATCGATGGTATTGGCGAGATTTTTAAGATGATCGACAGATTTGACTTTGACAAATAACTGATAATAGTTCATCAGCATCAACCAATTGTTTAAATTCGGGTCCTGATTAGGTATTTTGATAAATTCCTTACCAATAAAAGTACTTGGATAACTTAAGTCTTCTACAATGCCAGATACAGTAAACTGTGTCGTATCATAAGAAATGGTCTTGCCTATAATATCCTGACTTTGCAGTTTTGGGAAATAGGCCTTCGCACGCGATTCGGTAAGAACGACTTCATTTTGGAGCTTGAAAAGCTGATGCGGACTTCCGGCAAGCCATTTATAGGGGACCATTTTAAAATAGTCGGCAGTCGTTGCAAAAATTTTTTCCTGTTCGGTAAACTCTGTGGGTGTTTCACTTTTGGAAGCTGGTGTTACGACTTCAAAATAACGATTATAATAAGGTACAACCAATTCGACATCTTCTGAGTTCTCTTTCAGGTAATAAGGAAGGGGAAATGGTACTGCGTCAAAATCTCCGCTTTCTTTTTCGCTTTGTGTATGCGAGAATACTTTGTATATCTGCTCTTTGTCTGGATGTTGTCGGTCAAAACTAAATTCATAATTGACAATACGAAAGATAAGCCAACAGGCGCTTATACCTATGGCTAGTCCCAATACATTTAGCAAAGTAAAAAGACGATGTCGCCAGAGTTGTCTAAATATCAATTTCATATTACTCATTACAATTCAGTTTTATTGGGTTTATTTTTTATAAAGTGCTTCTTTATTCATCTCTTAAACTATCTACTGGATTTGCACGGGCAGCACTGACGGATTGATAGCTCATGGCTAAAAATGCTACGCCAATAGTTACTATCGCCGGAAGGATAAACATCCACCAGCTGAGCTCTATTTTAAAAGCAAAGTCTGTTAGCCATTTGTCAATCGCCAACCAGGCAATCGGTGTAGCAATTAGGATCGAGATAACAATTAGTTTGATATAATCTTTTGATAACAGTAACACAATTCCGCTGACCGTACTTCCCAAAATTTTTCGGATACCGATCTCTTTTGTCCGTTGATGCGTCGTTAATGTCACTAAACCAATCAATCCCAAGCAGCTTAATAAAATGGTAATTGAGGTTGACAAATTGATTATTTTATAAAAGCGATAATCTTTCTCATAGAGTTCCTTGATCCGCTGATCATAAAATTGGTAGGTAAATGGTGCATTGGGATATACGTTTTTCCATTCGGTCTTGATGGATGCAATCGCCTGGTGCCATTTTTTAGGGTCTCCATTTAATTTGATATTAATATTCTGCAGCGTGCCCTTGTCTGTTGATATTTGCATAGCAAGGGGCTCTAATGGAGCGTGTAGATTAAAGTTGTGGAAATCGGCCAGTATGCCTACAATTGTGGTTGGACGATCGTTTACAGTTACGGTTTTTCCGAGTGCTTCCACCGGAGTTTTAAATCCAAACTTACTAATGGCTTTTTGATTAACCAGTATTCCTGATGTTGTATCCGAAAGTTTGAGAGCCCGGCCGGCCAGTAATTTCATTTTGAATACATCCAGGTAATTTTCTTCGATATATTTAAAAGGCATATTGACCAAGATCTGACCGGTATCGCTCTGCATCATGATATTATTTCCCCATTGATCGTTATTCATTGGGAGGTGGCCTAGCGAAACCTGGTCGATTTCAGGATATTTTTGAAGGAGCTCTTTCAACAGAAATGGACTTTTGCCGGAATCTTCCGCTTTTTTATACGGCAGTTTGAGGGTAATAACAGCATCATCCTGAAAGCCAACATCGCTATTTAAGGCATGTTGTAGCTGCAAACCCATGATCACTGTCAATACGACAAAAGCCTGGGCGATTACAAATTGAAAGACAATGAGGATCTTTCTGAGCGAAATACCACCAAACGAAATTTTGTCTGCTGCATGGATTTTGATGGCTTCTACGACATGTACCTTATTGATGAGGTAAGCTGGATACAGGCTGGAAATCAACGTGAGTAGGATAATAAGCCCCAATAGAAAGATAAAAACGGATAAACCATCAGAATAAGCATTTATATTTTCCGGGAGATATGAACTAAACGTAAGTTCAAATATTTTGACCAATGGCCAGGAAAATAATAGCCCAAATAGACAGGTAAAAAATGTTTCTTTGATAAAGGATAGTGTCAAGTGTCTGGGTTGTTCGCCCAATGTTTTCCGAATACCGATTTCCCGAGCCCGGGCCGGAACACGGGCGGTGGTCAGGTTGATGTAATTGATACTTGCCAGTATAAGGAGAAATACGGCTATACCTATCAATCCGAACAACACCTGCTTGTCACTTCCGTTCAAGATGAATTTATTGAAATGCAAGTCCGTCAGTGGTGCTAACTCATAACCGGCCGTTATATTGTACTGCTTAAATTCTTCGCCAGCCATCTCCTGAAACTTCTTGGTAGCTAGTTTAATTACTTGCGAAGGCATCCCATTTTCAGTTAATTTAATGTAAACATGGAAATTTGAACTTGAATTCTCCCAATTGTCTGCTTCCTGGGGATTGGGTTTTACACGGATAAATTCTTTACTGACAAAACTGCTCGGATAGTCTAAGTCGGCGACAATACCGGTTAATGTAAGAAGCTGATCATCGTATTGTATTGTTTTGCCAAGAAGAGATTTTGGATCTGCATCGGGGAAATATTGTTTTGCACGGGAGGCCGTCAGAATGGTTTCATTGTTGTTTTTGAGCGCCGTATTTGGATTACCAACGATCCATTTATAGGGAACAAGTTTGAAATAGTCCGTAGTAGCTGCGACAATTTTGTCCTGCTCATTGAACTCCAAGGTTTCATTGTCGGAACGCTTAACCTTGATGCTTTCAAATGATCGATTAGTGATCGGTGCAACCAATTCCAAGCCGGTCAGATCTTTCTTTAAATTAGCACCCAGATAAGCACCAAGAGGGTAGGGGGTCCCATCAAAACGGTGCATGTTTTCACCTTCCTTAAATGCCGAGTAAAGCTTGTAAATCCGTTCCTTGTCGGGATGATTCTGGTTAAAACTGAATTCGTAATTGACAATCCGAAATACAATCCAGCTTGCGCTGATCCCGATCGCTAGACCGATGATATTAAGAAAGGTAAACAGACGGTTACGTCCCCATTGTCTCAAAATTAATTTTATGCCTTTCATCGTTTTATACTTTAAACTCGTTTAATAGCTCTCGGCCCTTCATGGGTAAGCGCTTTTAGATTTTTAAGAACATTCCTTACCCTTAAAAGGATCAGCTGGCCCTGGCTAGGATCCTAATGATGTCGTTTCCATAATAACCTGACCATCCAGCATGCGGATGATACGATCCGAAAATTTGGCGTCATGTTCACTGTGGGTAACCATCACGATGGTTGTACCAGCTTCGTTCAGTTCGGTTAAGAGTTGCATCACTTCATTACCATTGTTGGAATCCAGGTTACCGGTAGGCTCATCGGCAAGAATTAATTTGGGATTATTGACGACAGCACGGGCAACGGCCACACGCTGTTGCTGTCCTCCGGAAAGCTGTTGGGGAAAGTGGTTGCGGCGGTGCATGATTTGCACTTTCTCCAGTACTTCTTCAACTCGTTTCTTACGTTCGGCTGCTGGGACATTGGTATAGACAAGAGGAAGTTCCACGTTTTCAAATACCGTCAGTTCATCAATCAGATTAAAACTCTGGAATACGAAACCTATATTGTGCTTACGTAGATCTGAACGGCCGCGTTCTTTAAATTTAGCAACCTCGATATCGTTAAACAGGTAGCTACCTTCATCCAGATCATCCAATAGTCCAATTATATTCAGTAAAGTTGATTTACCACAACCGGAAGGGCCCATCACTGCAACAAATTCGCCCTCTTTCACATGAATATTTAAATTGTTCAATGCGACAGTCTCTACTTCTTCCGTGCGGTAATACTTTTGAAGATTGGTTATTTTAATCATATTTTTTGCGCTCATGGTTTTATGTTTTGGGCCCTTGGCAACAGCTTTGGGCAGTTATTATTCTGTTTAAAAATATTCTTTATCGTGTTTATTTGTCTGTTTATTCGTCTCGGAGTGTTTTGGTCGGATTGGCAACTGCAGCTTTAAAGGCCTGTGAACTTATTGTCAATAAAGCTATTACTATTGCGGTTAGTCCGCTCAACACAAAAACTGTCCAGGAAATTGTGATATGATGCGCATAGTCTGCCAGCCATTTGTGCATAAAAATCCAGGCAATCGGGAATGCAATGATACAGGAGATACCTATCAGGATAATAAATTCGCGATTGAGCATCTGGATAAGCCCAGAGACTGACGCTCCGAGTACTTTGCGGATACTGATTTCCTTAGCGCGTTGTTCTGTGGCAAAGGCGGCTAAACCAAATAGTCCCAAGCACGAAATGATAATGGATATGATGGCAAATACGCTGGATAACTGTTGTATAAACAGTTCAGCCTGAAATTTGCTGTTGAAGGTTTCATCCAAGAATTTGTAATCGAAAGGAAATCCTGGATTATTTTTTACAATAATCTTCTCAATTTGCTGAATAGCTTGTGGAAGGTCAATCCCTGCTTTTGTCCGGATATTCAATAAGCCGCTCTCTCTGACCAAAGGAATAAATAACATCGGATCTGGATCGGCATATACGTTGTTATAAACAAAGTTTTTGACAACTCCGGCTATCGTGTAATTCTCTTCGCCGTAATTAAGGATACTACCTACGACATGACCATCTTTGCGGATTAATTTAGCAAGGGTTTCGTTAATAAGAACCGATGTGCTGTCTCCCAGTAAGTTGGTGTGAAAGTTTCTTCCATCAAACATTTTAAGATCTAATGCTGGTACTAAGCCTTCATCTGCGCGCAGCATGCCGATAAGAATACTCTTGTTGGGATCTTTTCCTTCCCAATTGAAACCAGAGGTATTATTGTAAATGTTGAGGATACTCACATCACTGACACCAACTTGCTCCACCAATCCTGTTGCTATGAGCTGGTTTTTGATTAAAGGAAGGTGTTTGGCCATGTCTCCTTGCAATGCGGTGGTCAAAACCTGACTCTTGTCAAATCCCAGGTCTTTATTTTTATTATGTTGTATCTGCTGATAAATGATAATGGTACAAATAATCAGTACAACTGATGCGGTATATTGTAAAACAACCAGTCCCTTACGGATAAGACTTCCGGTCCCAGCTTTCTGCTTTGCTCCTTTGATCGTAGATAGTGGTTTAAAAGCAGACAGGAAGAATGCAGGATAGCTTCCTGCAAATAGTCCGCAGATTAAAGTAATTATGATGACAAAGGCAAGATGTATCGGTTTGAATAAATCGACCTGAAGGTCTTGACCAATCATGGTATTAAATGGCCGAATACAAATATAGACGAATAAAATAGCGACCAAAGAGGAAATAGAGGCTAGTACCAACGATTCTGCAAGAAATTGTCCGATCAACGATTGACGACTTGCGCCAACAACTTTGCGCATACCGACCTCTTTTGCTCTTTTCTCGGATCTGGCTGTTGCGAGATTCATAAAATTGATACAGGCAATCAGCAAAACGATCCAAGCAATAATGCTGAACAGACGAATATTTTTTAAACTTCCTTCTATTTCATTTCCACTATTATCAAAACGGTTATGTGTAACCCATCTTTCCATTGGATAGAGTAAATTTTGTGAAAAAGTAACCTCACCATTGGTTCTGTTTTTGACATAGTTCATGAGCTGTTTGTTGATTTGATCAACGTTTGCATTGTCTTCAACCTGAATCAACGTCTGGATACCATTATTGTCCCATCTGGTCAGCCAGTCTTGGGTAGACTCAAATTTTTTGAAGGGAATTAACCATTGAAAATTATAACTGCTGTTTTTAGGGAGGTCTTTTGTAATAGCTGATACGATGTAAAGTTCTTTGTTATCAATCTTTACTGTCTTACCTAGGGCGGGTTGATTACCAAATAATTTTTTCGCACCAGATTCCGATAAAATGATGTTATCTACTTTGTCAAACGCAGTTTTACGATCTCCCTCCATAAATTCCAGGGAAAGTACATCTGTAATGGTCGCGTCAGCATATAGTCCATTTTGAAATAAATTGTTGTCACCGACAGAGAATAGCATTGGGCTATTCCATGTCATGCGTACAGCATGTTTAATGCCTGGAATCTCTTTTTCTATATTTTGTGCCAGGGGACCGGGGGTTGATTCGAACACAAAGGTTGCACCATCATAGGTCTGTTTCGACTTGACAATGTAGATATCCTTTTTGTTGGGAAAGTTATCGTTATAACTCAACTGATTTTCTACCCATAAAAAAATCAGTGCTGCCGCAGCAATGCCAATTGCTAACCCAAAAATATTGAGAAAGCTGTACCCTTTGGTTTTCCAAAGGTTGCGAAAGGCTGTTTTTATAAAGTTCTTTATCATTGTGGTATTGCGTAATTGGTGTTGCTTATTCAAATTTACCTCTTGATACTTAATTCCTGTACTTTATCATAGGTCTCGTAACTCGATACAACTACTTTGTCTCCGGGTTGCAATCCTTTGATCACTTCATAATATTCGGGGTTCTGTCTGCCCAGCTGTATGTCTACACGATACGCGGTGCTGCCATTTTTATCCAATTTGAAGATCCAGTTGCCCCCCGTTTGTTGATAAAATCCACCTTTGGCTAATAATAATGCTTTCGTTTCATCACTTAGGGCGAGACGTATCTGTAAAGTCTGTCCACGACGGATTCCTTTGGGCACTTCACTGATAAATTCCATATCGACCTGGAACCGGCCATTGGTTACCTGTGTGTATACCTTTTTAATACGAAGCTTGTAGGTTTTGTCACCGATGGAAAACTCACCCTGGAGGTCTGGGAAAATGCGGTTGATATAATGTTCGTCGATATCAGCACGTACTTTAAATCCGGTCAGTACGTCGATCTGTCCGAGACGCTCACCAGCATTTTTGTTCTGTCCGATTTCAGCATCAAAGGCTGTTAACTGACCGTCAACTGGTGCCCGGACAATCAGGTCACCAATTTTCCGTTTCATTAACTCCAATGCACTCTGTGTACGCTGGTAGGTCTGTCTGTCCTGATTCGTTTTTTGCGCGTTGGATATTTCGTCTTGTTTTAGAATCTGTTTGGTTAGATTGACCCGTTCCTTTTGGTAATTATATTCATTTTTTGATTTTTCAAATTCCTGTGATCCAATAGCCTTTTCCGAAAGTAATTTCTTGTTTAAGTTATAGATACGTTCGGCTTCTCTAAAAGCTTGCTCGACATCTGCCATCTGGTTACGGTTGTTAATAGATGCTTGTTGCGCATTGGTCTGAGCGATCTGCGACTGTGTCAAAAGGTTTAATACTTGAGTTTCCTGTTGAACCAATGTGAGTTCTTGATCTGTATTGGATAAACGCATAATTGGATCACCCTTTTTTAAGACAGTACCATCTTCAACAAATTTCTCCTCCACACGACCACCTACAGAAGCATCTAGATAAATGCTGCTGATTGGAAGCACTGTACCATTGATTGGAATGAATTCCTGAAAGTTACCATTTTTTATTTCGACAATAGAGATACGGTCCGCTTCTACATTTAGCTTGCTTTTGCCCGAGGTAAAGTAAAAACTAGCACCGATTAATCCAACGATGCCAGCAATCCCTACGATGGTCATGATGCGTTTGCTATTCCACTTCTTCTTTTCTAAAGGTCTGTCCATAATTTAATATCAATTTGCTATGTAACTATGAAAGCTGTGCCAATAATTTAACCTGTTGATTTTTAATTGTTTATTTTGTTTGTGCTGCTGATCGGTGTTCGATAGCGGACACTTCATGTACGATGGCGTACAACCTGGGAGTTATCTATGATTTTTACCGTTTATTTTTATTGTTTTTTAATAAGATTGTGTAGGTGTTCAATATCGGACAGTCGATTGTACGAACTTGGACATTGATGGATAGCGGCTTTGTATATGTTGTTGATAATCAGAAATTTTATTGTTTGGCATGGCGATGGTCTGCTTGGAAAACAAAAAAGTGGATATGAAGAGAATCTATATATATAGTACATTGTGTTTTTTACTGACTTATCTGAAAGTTGACGCACAGCAGACTGAACAAGGAACAGGGGAGAGGGATGCTTTAAAAATAGAAGCTGCCACTAACGGAGATAAGCAGGATACAAAACGCAGCTTGGCCGAATGTATCCAATTGGCGATAAAAGCCAATCCAACCTTATTACAAAATGAATTAGCTGTTAAACGTGCAGAGGTAAATCTTTCACAGGCCAAATCGAATCGATTGCCAAGTTTAAATGGTAATCTTGAACAAAAGCTAAATTCAGGTCGCTCGATTGATAATACTACGAATCAATTTATTACTAGAAACAATTCCACAGGTTATTTTGGTTTGGAAACCAATATACCTGTTTTTAATGGATTTCGTATATTGAACGATATCCGTATGAAAGCAGATGCGAAAAACGCGGGAAAACTTGAGTTTGATTCGCAAGTTAACGCGTTGAAACTGGATGTTATTACAGCTTATATTCAAGTGTTGACAGCACAAGATGTGTTGAAGCAATCGGAGATGCAAACAGAGGTAACGCGTGAGCAGGTACGTCGTGCTGAAGCGATGCAAAAAGAAGGTGCAATTAACCCAGGAGATTATTATGATCTGAAAGGGCAACTTGCTAACGATATTAATATGATCGAAAGCAATAAACAGATCCTTTATACGAATCGTGTAAAGCTAGCTGGTTTTTTAAATGTAGATGAGGCGCAATTGGGCGATTTGCAGGCATTGGAATTAAAAGCTGATGCACAAAAGATGGATCCTACAACACTTTATAACTTGGCAACGGAGAATCTTCCCAATATTCCGGCGCTGGATTGGAAAATTAAAGCGGCCGAGAAGAATATCAAGATAGCACAATCCTCCTATTGGCCTTCTTTATCGTTAAATGGTGGATTGAACTCAAATTATTCCAAAAATGGAATGGAAGGGGATTATTGGTATCAGATGCGAAATAATATTGGTAAGTATGTATCATTAAATCTTTCAATCCCCATTTTTAACAGATTTAAGGTTAGGAATGATGTTAAACTGGCTAAATTAGATTTGGAATCAAGCAAATTTCAACGCGAGATTGCGCTGAATAACTTGAGAGCTGAGACTGCAAATGCGGTTTTTAACCTGAAAAATGCGAGCAATACAATCACACAATTGCAGGAGCAGAACACAAACTTTGCCGAATCATTTCGCATTGCCAAAGTTGTATTCGAACTGGGGAACAGCAATTCAGTTATATTTTTAACGGCGAAGACCAAGTATGATAATAGCCAGATCCAATTGGTTGTCAAGCAGTATGAATGGTTGTTACAAAAATATATCAATGATTATTACGCAGGCTCGTTAAATTTATAGTTATCTTAGTGTCTGAAAGAAGCCAGGGAATATGAAAAAAGCATCTATTTTAGTTGTCGACGATGACCAAGATTTACTTACTGCAGCAAGGATTTTGCTAAAACCTAAAGTTAGCCATGTGCAAGTCGAACCTAATCCAGAAAACCTGATTGGGCATTTGGAAAAAATGCCTTATGACCTTGTGCTTCTGGATATGAATTTCAAAAGTACCATCAATACCGGAAATGAAGGATTATATTGGTTGTCCCGGATCAAGGAAAAGTTTCCCCAGATTCATGTGATTATGATTACAGCCTATGGGGCAGTAGACCTTGCTGTGAAATCGCTGAAACAGGGCGCCGCTGATTTTGTGGTCAAGCCCTGGGAAAACGAGCAGTTGCTGGCAACCATTGAAAGCGTGCTGGCCGAATCAAAAAATAGAGAGAAGAAAAATAAAAATTCGCTTTTACGTTCGAGCAATACGCTGGATCTGATCGGTAACTCCCCGGTTATGGACGAACTGCAATATAAGCTGGAGAAAATAGCTCCCACGGATGCCAATATCTTGATTTTGGGTGAAAATGGTACAGGTAAGGATTTGATTGCACAGGCGATTCAACGGCGCTCGTTACGCTCGGATCAGGTCTATGTGAAAGTTGATGTGGGAGCGCTGACAGAAACGTTATTTGAAAGTGAGCTTTTCGGCTATAAAAAAGGGGCGTTTACAGATGCTCGGGAGGATCGTCAGGGGCGTTTCGAAGCGGCAAATGGTGGGACTTTGTTTCTGGACGAAATCGGTAATATCTCCTTGCAGCAGCAGGCCAAACTATTGACTGTACTGCAAAACCGGCAGGTTACGCCGCTGGGTTCTTACCAACCTATCCCTGTGGATATACGACTCATCTCGGCGACAAATGTATCTCTGAAACACCTAGCTGACGAAAGCCGTTTTCGAAAGGATTTGATTTATCGGATCAATACCGTGGAGATTCAGGTACCACCTTTACGTGAAAGAGGAGAAGATATTAGATTATTGGCCATACATTTTCTGGATATCTATGCCAAAAAATATAATAAGCGGATCGAGGGGTTTGAACCTGATGCCATAAAAAAGCTTTTTGCTTACCATTTTCCGGGAAATGTTCGTGAGTTACAATATAGCATTGAACGGGCGGTCATTATGGCTGATCAGGTAAGCATTGCAGGAAATGATCTATTTTTCTCACCCATTGAACAACAGGCGGAGCAGGTCGTTGTTGAATCCGTATCCAGTAGCCAAAATCTGGAAGAATTGGAGCGGAAAGCCATCAAATCAGCCATCGAACGTTATAACGGCAATATCAGTAAAGCTGCAAAGGAATTGGGGCTAACGCGCGCCGCGCTCTATAGACGTCTGGAGAAATACGATATCTAGTCTATGAGACATGGAAAAGTTTTAAATGTAATTAAGATTATTTTGCTTTTGGCAGCTTCGGTTGTCGGTGCCTACCTGTTGATGACGCATGAGTACATGCAAGCTGCATTGATCCTTTGCATAATGCTGTATCTAGGTTTCAATCTCTATGCCCAATATAATTTTTTGGAAAGGCAGCTTGTGGAATTTGCCGAAGCAGTCAAATATCGTGACTT
Organism: Sphingobacterium puteale; assembly: GCF_003627955.1. Classification (GTDB taxonomy): domain Bacteria; phylum Bacteroidota; class Bacteroidia; order Sphingobacteriales; family Sphingobacteriaceae; genus Sphingobacterium; species Sphingobacterium puteale. The sequence continues at coordinate 136,965 of NZ_RBWS01000018.1, forward strand.
CACACGACGCTTTTTGGTTAAAAATCCAAAATCGGTCGAAGGGCAGCTTTTCCGCGCTTTTAACCAGATTAACGAAACGTATAAGGAAATTAGTATTAAGCAGGAAATACAGCACCAGTACCTCGATCGTGTCATCAATATGCTTAACTCGGCCATTATCTTTTATGAAATGGACACGGGAAAAGTAATGTGGGTGAACGATGCTTTTAAACAGCTGTTTCATCTGCCACACCTCGGAAATATCGCGGGGTTAAAAAAGAAGAATCCTGACCTCTATGAAAAAACGATGCTGCTGGACAATGGCCAACAGCAGATGGAACCCATTCAATCAAGCAAAGGGAAGATCAAACTGTTGATCCAGAGCTCTAGTTTTGAGACCCAGGATGCTGTATTCCGTATTGTTGTTTATCAAAATATCAATGAAGCCATCGACGAGACTGAGACAAAAGCCTGGCATAAATTATTGCGTGTGCTTACGCACGAGATCATGAATTCTATTGCGCCGATCAGTTCGTTGGCCGAAACGCTCAATGGCCGTTTGGATCATTTTAGAGGACATGAGGATATTGAAGACCTAAAAACAGGTATATCCACCATCAAACGCCGTAGTGAAGGACTGCTGCATTTTGCAAAAAGCTACCGCATGATCAACAAAGTGGATCAGCCACAGGTGGCACCTATTCAGGTTTCCCAGCTATTTGAACATATCTATCAGCTACTCGAGCCGACATTGATTCAAAAAAATATCGATGTGGATATTATCTTAAAGAATACGCGTTTGATACTTTATGCTGATGTCAATCTGATTGAACAAGTTATTATCAATTTGATGCTGAATGCCATCGATGCGGTAAAGACCAGGGAAGATGCATACATTAGTTTGTCCGCATTGGAAATAGACGGGAAGGTGCAGGTTCGCATCGAAGATAATGGTTCTGGAATTCCCGCTGATCTCCAGGAACAGATATTCACCCCTTTTTTTACGACAAAGAAAACGGGCACAGGGGTTGGCTTAACGCTGAGCAAGCAAATTATGTTGCTGCATAAGGGCACCATTTTTCTTAACAGTGTGGAGGGAGAAGGTAGTGCTTTTATACTTCAATTTTAACGTATTTCACAAATGCAATATATTTTTACCTGCAGAATTTTCCCGTGCTCCAGGTGGGACTTAAACGGTTTGTTCCTGTCTTTGTGATTTAATGTTCCATGTGAAATAATTCGTAAAAGCGAAATTGCTATGTGCAAACTACGATCAACTATTTCCGGAATTTGAATATGAAAAGTGCTTTTATAAGGCTTTAGATAATGAAAAGTGCAGTACAGCGCACGAATTTAATTGTATATCAATGTAAATTTTTCGATGTTTGCAGCCAATGAACTACCACCTGAAGTACTGGCGCCATTATTTCATATCCCATAGCCGTCATGGGACACATTCTCCGTTTGTTTATAAATTGGTGGATGAAGTAATTTATCAGCAAGATGATCCTGATGAGATCTTAAACTTGCCCCAGGAGGTCAGCATGGGAGGGAAGGCGGAGATAAAAAAATATCTGCTGGTCTGCCGTCTGCTAAAGACTTTTGCCTATGATCAGTTTATGTTTTTGACTGAAGAGCTTCCAGCGAGTTATGAGAAGTTATTTAAACAGAAGGCCGGAAGTTATTCTTTTAGGAAGATCTATTATATCGACCAAACAACTCTCGATCTGGATTTTCTGGCTGTTGTCGGTGAACGTGATATGCTGATTGTAAACGAGCCCCATTTGTCGGTCGAACGGGAAGACTATTGGAACAAGCTCAGGGATGATGATCGCGTAGTTGTCACGATCGATCTGTATCGAATTGGTTTGGTCTTTTTTAGGGCCGGACAACGAAAGGAAAATTTTCTGATCAGGTTTTAGTTTGTTCTCTTTACTTCCTACAAGCTTTGCGTAAAGTTAATGAGATCGCTGAAGCTTTAGCTTCGTTTTATGACCGGAACGTGGGCATCTTGTCAGCATAATGATCTCACTTAACAAAGGCGGACTTGACGTGGACTCAAATCTATTGTGGTCACAGAATGATAATAGCATCAATCAGATGCTATTATTGATATTTATGAAAGGGGAAGCTGGCTAAAGGGAGAGGCCAGAAGCTGAGGCTCCCCCGTTTTTAATTAAAAAGCTTCGCTTAAAGATAGGTAAAAACCAGATTGTCTTTTCTCTCCGGTCCTCTGTTCACCATAGGAATAATCAAATCGGATACTGCTATTGTGTTCTAAGCTAAAGAAGTAGCGCAAGCCACCACCGTAACTCGGTACATATCTGCTGCTGTTTTCTTTTGAAAAGGTTGATCCAATTCCCGAAAAACCAACAATACCAAAACGAGGATGAAAACGGTAACGTAATTCCGCTTGGGAAGCAAGGTAATTTTTGTCACGATAACGACCGAGGTAATATCCGCGCATCATCATGTCACCTCCCAGTTCACGGTAATTATAGAAAGGAACTGTTTTTCCGAATGTCGAGCGAAAGATCCCCTGAAGTGCCAGTGTGACTTTTTTATGCAATGGAATAAACCCGCGAAGGTCCAGATCCAGGTTTGCTCCATTGAAGTCTGTGCTGGTCCATAACTTAGGTGCGTAAGCCAGGCGTAATTTGGCGTAATAACCACGTGTACTATAGGAAACATTGTCTCGGTTGTCAAATAATTGAGATACGCCAAGCAGCAATTGTTGACCACCTTCTTTTCCGATAAGACCCGATTGATTGAATTTATGGTCGCTGCTATCACTACGGATTGAAAAATTGTCGTACTGTACATTGATACCCGAATAAAGATGGTTACCGACTTTTTTCTCAGCCTCCAATTTTAATCGAAATAGCTTTTGATCAACCCTTTCTTCATCTGTCTTCCAGGTATCCATGCCGATGCCATAGTAATTAAACGGCCAGTTGCGGTATCGGATTTCACTGACAAAATGGTAGTCGTTATTTTTTGTCCAAAGATCCGTTTGAAATTTAAAATTGGATTGATGTTTGGATGTAAACGTTCCCATAAGCGTCATTGTGGAGGTACGGATATGGGGATCAGACTTGTCCAGGTAAAAGTTGTATGAACTTGCTAATCCATATTCTACTCCCGTTTCTTGAGCGTAACCAACGGCTGGTAAAACCATAAAACTGCCTGATCGGGTAGAGTCTTTTTCAGCCGAAAGAAATTTTTTACTCAATTTTTGAATAATATTTTGAGCTTTCAAATCGCTTTTACAAGCTATAAACAGCGCAAGTAGTGCTGTATAGCGGGTAAGTTTTGAAAGTGATTGCGGTAAAATTTGCATGCCCAAAGATAGCACATTAGGCAAATAACCAAAATAGGCAAATAGTCAATTAAAAATTATTGTGCTGCATATCAGTATAATTGACAAAAAGTGTTGTTTTTTTTTGGTAAATATTTTTGTAAAGTGAGTTTTGTGTCTATCTTTGCATCAGCAAACAAGGGAACAACGGTTCTTAACAACGAAGTTTGCTTAGTTCTTTAAATGAAAAAAAAGTAAAAAATAAACTTGCAAAAATCAAAAGTAAATTCGATATTTGCACTCGCTGAAAAGATAAAGTTGTCGGATTAGCGTTGATAGAACGTAAGTTATTTTAAAAATATTAGAAGCCTCTTTAGCTCAGCTGGTAGAGCAACTGACTTGTAATCAGTAGGTCATTGGTTCGATCCCGATAAGAGGCTCTAAATGTAACGAAAGTTACAGGTCTGGAGGGGTTCCAGAGCGGTCAAATGGGACGGACTGTAAATCCGTTGCTTCGGCTTCGAAGGTTCGAATCCTTCTCCCTCCACACTTTTTTTAATTGGAGTTTAGATTTACTCTAGTTTCTAGTTATTAAGCGGAAGTAGCTCAGTTGGTAGAGCGATAGCCTTCCAAGCTATAGGTCGCGAGTTCGAACCTCGTCTTCCGCTCAAATTTTTCAAGTATTAAATTTAGTCTCTATCTTCTTTGATAATAATGTATCTAAAGGTGGGGGCATTAATACGTAAATAAGGTTTTTTAGTAAGCCGAAGTAGCTCAGGGGTAGAGCACTTCCTTGGTAAGGAAGAGGTCGTGGGTTCAAATCCCATCTTTGGCTCGTACTTGTGTAAAAGTTAAGCAAGAGTATATAACAAATAGAAATAATTTATAATTACTAATTCGCATAAACATGGCAAAAGAGAAATTTGACCGTAGTAAACCACACTTAAACATTGGTACTATCGGTCACGTTGACCACGGTAAAACTACAACTACAGCTGCTATCACTAAAGTGTTGGCTGATAAAGGTTTGTCAGAAGCTCGTTCATTTGATTCAATTGACTCTGCTCCTGAAGAAAAAGAGCGTGGTATCACAATCAATACTGCACACGTAGAATATTCTACGGCTAACCGTCACTATGCACACGTTGACTGTCCGGGTCACGCTGACTACGTTAAGAACATGGTAACTGGTGCTGCTCAAATGGACGGTGCTATCATCGTAGTTGCTGCGACTGATGGTCCTATGCCTCAAACTCGTGAGCACATCTTGTTGGCTCGCCAGGTAGGTGTTCCTGCGTTAGTAGTATTCATGAACAAAACTGACTTAGTTGATGACCCTGAGTTGTTAGACTTAGTAGAAATGGAAGTTCGTGAGTTATTGTCATTCTACGAATTCCCAGGTGATGATATCCCTGTAATCAAAGGATCTGCTTTAGGTGCATTGAACGGTGAGCCTGAGTGGGTTGAGAAAATCATGGAATTAATGGATGCTGTAGATAACTACATTCCAATTCCTCCACGTTTGACTGACTTACCTTTCTTGATGCCTATCGAGGACGTATTCTCAATCACTGGTCGTGGTACAGTTGCTACAGGTCGTATCGAAAGAGGTGTAATCAACTCTGGTGATCCAGTTGAGATCCTAGGTATGGGTGCTGAGAACTTGAAATCTACAGTAACAGGTGTTGAGATGTTCCGTAAAATCTTAGATTACGGTGAGGCTGGTGATAACGTAGGTTTATTGTTACGTGGTATTGAGAAAACTGATATCAAACGTGGTATGGTTATCTGTAAACCAGGTTCAGTAACTCCTCACGATCATTTCAAAGCTGAGGTTTACGTATTGTCAAAAGCAGAAGGTGGACGTCACACTCCATTCTTCAACAAATACCGTCCTCAATTCTATTTCCGTACAACTGACGTAACTGGAGAAATCTCTTTACCAGAAGGTACTGAAATGGTTATGCCAGGTGATAACGTTACGATCTCTGTTAAATTGATCTCTCCTATCGCTATGGAAAAAGGTCTACGTTTCGCTATCCGTGAGGGTGGTCGTACAGTAGGTGCTGGTCAGGTAACTGAAATCATCTAGTCTTACATAAAGATTTAGAATCACATAGAATAAGCTAATCGACTGCGGTTGATTAGCTTATTTTTTCGATAAGCGATTTATCGGATTAAAATAAAAAAAAGTAAAAAAAGATTTGCAGAAAGTGGTTTAAAACACTATATTTGCATCACAAAATAAGAAATACACGGGCATAGTTTAAAGGTAGAACGAAGGTCTCCAAAACCTTTGGTCTGGGTTCGAGTCCTGGTGCCCGTGCTTATAAAAACAGATAAACTAAAATGGCAAAAGTACTTGATTTTTTTAAAGACTCTTACGTGGAGATCACTGAGAAAGTGACTTGGCCTACGTGGTCTCAGTTACAAAGTTCAGCTGTTATTGTGCTTGTTGCGTCTCTTCTTATTGCATTGGTTGTCTTTGTAATGGATAAAGCTTCAAGTGTAGGGTTAGAATTCTTGTACGGTATTGCTTCTTAATTTTTCAATCGTATTTATTTATGGCAGATCAAGGTTTAAAGTGGTACGTAGTTCGTGCTGTAAGTGGTAAAGAAAAGAAAGTAAAGCAATATATTGATGCCGAGGTTAGTCGTTTAGGTATTGAACACTTGGTTCCTCAAGTGTTAATTCCAATGGAGAAATACTACTTAATGCGCGATGGCAAGAAGGTTGCTAAAGAACGTAACTATTATCCTGGTTATGTTTTATTGGAAGCCGCTCTTGACGGAGAGTTAGAACACGTCATCAAAAATATCAATAGCGTAATTGGTTTCTTGGGAGATAAAGCTGGTAATGCTGTTCCTTTGCGCCAAGCAGAAGTTAACCGTATCTTAGGTAAGGTTGATGAAATGGCAGAACAAGGCGAAACCATTAATGTTCCTTACTATGTGGGCGAAACTGTGAAAGTAAATGATGGTCCTTTTAACGGTTTTACAGGTGAAATTGAAGAGGTTCACGAAGATAAGAAGAAATTGATCGTAATGGTTAAAGTCTTCGGACGCAAGACTCCTCTTGAATTGAACTACATGCAAGTAGAAAAAGAGTAAGATTAGTAATTAACGATAGAGAAAAGCTTTCCATGAAAATTGGAAGGCTTTTTTTTGTTTCTTAAGCTAATCAAAAGGCCAGCAGACGGATGCAGGCCATTTTAGTTGGTGAGGAAACTGGGGGCGCTAATGATACAGTGGCGGATACCTTCCCGTGGTAATCGGCGGAAAATGTTCCATAAAGTGTGCAAATTATTGAAATGCAGAGTTCGAAAGGACTTCGCGGTTTTTATTTACACGTTTAGTGGAACAGTCCCTGAAAGTCTCAATTGGAGCATCAGATTTCACCTTGGGATCTTTTCTTTTGGAATAAAGCGATCACTTTCTTTGCAACATTTTTGATATAATGATAGATTAAGCCAAATATATTTTCTCCTGTTATATCGCTAGCCAGGGCAGGCGGCAATAATTCATAGATCGTAATACCAAAATATTCGGCAATTTTGTAAACCTGTTCTACCTTTAGCTTCGTCTCATTGCGTTCGATTTTTGAATAAGCCGCCTGTGACATATTCAAAATAAATGCGACAGCTTCCTGTGATATCTTGAGACTCTCTCTTTTCTGCCTGATAATTGTTCCGATTTCCTCTTTTGCCATTCTTTAAAACACTCAAATTATCCAACGCCTAATTTAATAAATATAACTTGAAGTTGTAAAGTTTTTCTATGATAAAACCTGAGGTTATAGGGTATAACCTCAGGTTGTGGTACCTGAACTGCTTTTTCGTGAATTTTGAAAAAATAGAAATCAGATATCATGGAAAAAAAATTAAAAGAAATTAACGTAAGGGAATTAGGTGAAAATGAAGTGGTGGAAATTGAGGGGGGATCGCAAAGGAAGGATGCTAAAAGTGCAAGTTGGTTTGAGTCAATATTGAATTATTTTAAACCCTAAAAAGCATCTTTCAATTCGATCGCATAAGGGCTAATTATTAATGCTAATGCGGAGCCAATACCAAATGCGACTAGGTGTAAGGTTCTATTTATTCTAGAAATCTTGATGAATGAAAGTAAGAAAGATATTAATAACATATATATCCAATAGTGAGTTGCATTATGAATCGAAGGTATAAATAGATGATTGATTTTTTGTAAAGGAAAAAATAAAGCTGAATAGCCAAATAATCCAAAGGAAAGACCTGATGCGCCAATGGCAGTAAATGTAAAATCGTTCTTTTTGAAAAATGTCTGAATGAGATTGGGGAGGACAATTAGAAGAAAAAAAATACATATTGTACCTATGTATGCGATAACAGTACTATATTCTTGATTTAATACTGAACACGTATCATATCCCAATCCAAAAATTACAACACAGTTAAATAGCAGATGCAGCCAGTTTCGGTGGATTAAAGCAGAGGTAAGCAAGGTATGAATACGCTTACCTCTTGCTATTTCGTAGGGATGTAGGATCAGTGCATGGAAAAATGATTTATTATAAAAACCAACAATGCTACAGACTAATATAATCGGAATGACAATGTAAGAATAAGGAGCTTCCGTAAAAGTTGGAAATATATCAAAAAATTTCATCAACGGCTATTCATTGTGCTTACGAAGATAATTAATAAATTTTAAAATACAACCTCAGGTTGTGGTGGATACAAAATGCAATTTACATTTTTGGGTATTGATTAAAAACCAAGATGAAAAGAACAAATATCATATACTTACTGCTAATATTGGCTATAGTCATAGGGGTGATATCATTGCCGTTTATCAAAGTGCCGATTTCAATTTCCGCACAGGGAATTGTTAGGCCTGCTATGGAGAACACAAAATTGCTATCCTTGGTCAGTGGTCGTATTGTTGACAATCGTATTGTCGGCAACAATCAGCAGGTAAAACTGGGGGATACTTTACTGATCGTTGTATCTGAAGATCTGGAAAATAAATTGTCTCTAAACAAGGATTTAACAGATGACTATGCAAGGCAAATTGCTGATCTAAAATTAATTCTTGATGGTAAGGCAAAGAGCCTGCAAGGTGGACAATATCAACTGGAATATCTGTCCATGGAACAACGTATGTCCGAAATACAGTCGCAGCTTGCCTTAGCACGCCGCGAACTGGACCGAAATAATCAGCTATTCAGCCAAGGGGTGGTGTCCCAAGCAGAACTCGATAAAACACAATATTCTTTTGAGCAACTTGAAAATCAGTTTTTGACGATACGCAAGCAGCAGATGGCGCAATGGAGCGCTAAGCTAGTCGAACTGCAACAGAAAGCACAGTCGCTGTCGTCCGAGAAAAAGTCCATCTTGATTGATGGTCAAAATTATATTGTTCGGGCACCTATCACGGGAACCGTTGTCAATTTTAAAGGGTATCAAAAAGGGGGACAGCTGGTGCAGGGACAGGATATTCTGGAAATTTCACCAGAGGATCAGCTTATAGCCGAATGTATGGTGCCTGCCAAATCCATTGGCTATATCAAAAAGGATCAATCGGTCAAACTCCAGATGGATACCTATAATTATAACCAATGGGGATTTCTATCGGGGGCAGTAAATGATATTGACTACAATCTGGTAAGCGACCAACAAAAAGGATCTTTTTTTAAAGTCAGGTGCCACATGGATCAAAATTTCCTGAGCCTCCCCAATGGAAATAAGGTCTTTGTAGGAAAAGGAAATACATTCAATGCGCGATTTTACCTTTTGGATCGCACCTTATGGCAACTCCTGTTTGATCGGGCTGACGATCTGTTCAATCCAAATCTTGGCGCTAAAACGAGCGCTTTCTAATCATTTTTATTACCTGTTAAAAATAATTTGTACGAATGAAAAAGTCACCTGTTTGCATTAAACAGCACGATATCCGTGACTGTGGAGCGGCCTGTCTGGCTTCTATTGCGGGCTATTATGGTACCCATATTCCCATTGCCAAGATCAGGCAGTATTGTCATACCGATACACGTGGTACCAATGTATTGGGGATGGTCCAAGGATTGCAGCAGATGGGGTTTAATGCCAAAGGAGTAAAAGGCGGTATGGATGCTATTCCGCAGATACCTTTACCGGCGATTGCCCATGTTGTGCTCAAAGAGCAGCTCCAGCATTATGTAGTGATTTATCAGGTGGAAAAGGATAAAATTACGGTGATGGATCCCGGCTTGGGAAAAGTGGAGAAATATACCTTTGATGCCTTTCAGAAGATCTGGACCGGGGTGCTGATCTTAATGGAACCCAATGAATACTTTGAGCAGAAAAATGAGAAGACCGCTGTTTACAAGCGATTTTGGAATCTGATCCGGCCGCATCGCTCGGTGATCGTTCAGGCACTGGTCGGGGCGGCGGTGTATACGCTGCTGGGGCTTTCAACATCGTTTTACATCGAGAAAATTACCGATTATGTACTGGTCGACGGCAATGTACGCTTGCTGAATCTGCTCTCAATCGGCATGTTGGTCATTCTGGTTTTTCAGCTCCTGATCGGTACTTTGAAAAGTGTGATGATCTTGCATACGGGGCAAAGAATCGATAAATATTTGATTTTAGGATACTATAAGCACTTGTTGAGTCTTCCGCAACGTTTCTTTGATACCATGAAAGTTGGCGAGATTATATCGCGGGTTAACGATGCAGTCAAAATTCGCGCTTTTATCAATGATGTTGCTATACAAGCTGTCGTCAATGTGTTGATCGTGGTATTTTCCTTTGCACTCATGTTTACCTACTTCTGGAAACTGGCTTTGATCATGCTGCTTGTTATCCCCTTTTATCTGGGGGTATATTGGCTTTCCAATAAGCTAAACAAAAAAGTAGAGCGCCGGATGATGGAAGAGGGAGCCGAACTAGAATCGCATCTGGTCGAATCGCTGAATTCGGTCAAGACCATCAAGCAGTTTGGTATTGAAACGTATTTTAATAGTGGTACAGACAACCGGTTTTCACATTTATTGAAAACTATTTATGCCTCGGTGATGAATGGAGTGTTTTCTAACACCTCTGGTGAATTGCTATCGCGGCTCTTTACCATTATCCTCTTATGGGCAGGCTCATATTATGTGATCGAACGCACAATCACGCCGGGCGAACTCTTATCCTTTTATGCGCTGATCGGCTATTTTACTGGGCCTGTGACGCAGCTTATCGGAATGAACAAGACACTGCAAAATGCATTGATTGCAGCAGATCGCCTGTTTGAAATTATGGATCTGGAGCGTGAGGAATCTGAAGAAAAATTACAGCTTACCTCGGATTTGGTTGGGGATATCGTCTTTGATAATGTGCGTTTTTCCTATGGATCGCGGGTGGAGGTGTTCCGCAATTTTAGCTGCCGAATAGAGCAGGGGAGAATGACAGCTGTGATCGGGGAGAGCGGCAGCGGTAAGACCACTCTCGGAGCGCTTATTCAGCAGCTGTATCCGCTACAGGAAGGAAAGATTTCTATTGGGCAATATGACCTAAATTATATCTCAAAGAGTTCGCTTCGGGAACGTATCGCCATCGTGCCCCAGCAGATCGATCTATTTTCAGGTAACATCATTAGCAATATTGCCGTCGGGGAGGATATTCCCAATTTTCAGCGTCTATTGCAGGTGGTCAATGAATTGGACATGATGTCTTTTATCGAAAAGCTTCCTGCCGGTTTTGAAACACAGCTGGGTGAAAACGGATCTATGCTGTCGGGCGGACAGAGGCAAAGGATTGCCATTGCAAGAGCATTATACCGCAATCCGGACATTCTGATTTTAGACGAGGCGACCTCGGCTTTGGACACCTCAACAGAGCAGGTGATTCAGCAGGCTTTCCGTCGTTTTAAAGATTCCGGTAAGACGATGATCGTGATTGCACATCGGTTGAGTACCATTGCCGAGGCCGATACCATTATGATACTTAAAGATGGTGTGCTTATCGAACAGGGGGAGCATAATCAGTTGTTAGCCCAAGAGTCTGCCTATAAGGATATGTGGAGAAAGCAATCGATCGTGTTGAACTAACTGTTGTTTTTTATTCAATGATGAACAATTATCAAAGAAATAGGATAAAGTACTGTTTTGTTTATTTAGCGGTACTGTTATCAACGAATGTACTGGCGCAGCGACCCTGGACTTTACAGGATTGTATCGATTATGCCGTGGCTCATAATCTGCCGGTCAAACAGCAGGACATCAAGGCTGAAATAAAACTGCTCGATCAGGAAATGGCATTGCGGGAACGCTTGCCAAGTGTCAATGGCTACGCAAATGGTTATACCACTTTTGGATCATCACAGGATGTGTTCGGTACGATTCGGCGCAATGATAACCTGAATAGTAACATGGGGATCAATGCGGAACTGACCCTATACCAATATAATTATTTTCGAAACCAAGCCAAAAAAGCTGGTTCCGAAGCGGAACAGGAACGTATCGAGAAAGAGATATTGAAAAGGAATCTTACCGTTCAGCTGATGGAAGCCTATCTGCAGACCTTGCTGGCTCAGGCGCTATTGGTATCACAGGATTCGGCCATGCAGTTTTCACAGCAGTTATTGGATAAAGCCGAGAAAAGTACGGCGGTGGGAGCAACAGCTGTGTCGGTAGTTGCAGAAGCAAAAGCCAATCTGGCACGGGAAAAGCAGCAATATCAGCAGTATCACAAAGATAGGCAACAGTCCTTGCTCAAATTGGCTCAATTGATGAACCATCCAGATTACAGTAGTTTGCGATTGGCCGTCCCGATAACTGCACAAGATCCGCAGCATGACAGTACTTTTTCGGAAATATTGAGCTTGCGGGAAGAAGCCTATTTGCATAATCCGGTATTCGCTAAACTCCAAAATCAAAAGGATGGACTTGACCTCGAATCCAAGCTAATTAAAGCAGCACTATTTCCGAAAGTAAAAGGATCTGCAGGTTTGGGAAGTACTTATTTCAATGCGTTTAAAGCAGATAATACACGCCCTTTTTTTGTGCAGAGCAAAGACAATTTTGCCCAGCAGCTCGCTGTGACGGTTTCGGTGCCGATATTTAATAAAGGGAAAACAAAACGCCAGTTGAAGCAGATCGACTTGAATCGGCAGCATATACAATTAGCGGCTGACAATGAAAAGTTTGCTCAACAGCATATCTTAGACAAGCTATTGCTTGAACTGGAGGAGAATAAAAAACAATATGGTATCGCAGTAGAAGCGAGTAGGGCAACAGCGCAATCTCTTGATTACACCTTGCGCAGTTTTGAAGCGGGCAAGGTATCCATTTATGATGTCAATACAAGTAAAAGTAATTTGATTAAAGCGGAGTCGGAAACTATCCGTAGCAAATATAATGTGGTGTTCAATAAGATGATGCTGCACTACCAGATTTACGGAACAATAAACTAAAATCATATGAAACTTTTTCAATATATAGACCGGATTAATTTGTTGGACAAGTTGATCCGGCAGAGAAGGACGGGGACACAATCGGAACTAGCGGTCCGTCTCGGACTTTCTGTGTCACGATTGGCCCGTATTATTGAATATCTCAAGGATATAGGTGCTCCAATTGCTTTTGATAGATCGCTTAATACGTATTATTATGAAAAAGAATATTCAATACAAATCAAGGTAGAGGTTCAACAGGAAAATATCCATTTGTTAGATTTAAATCAAATGAGGCAAGCAAATGCAGGAGGTAATTTTATTTCGAATTATATGTTGAATGCTTTTTTTGTGCATTGAGTGAAAGTAATTTAGTAGTATTAAATAACAAAGCAGGAATCCGAAAATGCTAAGAATAGAGTAGGAGCTAATTTTTTATAAATCAAACAAATGAATAATCTAAATTTAGAAACATTGACTGAGCAAGAATTAGTATCAGTCGAAGGTGGAGGTAAAATTGGTGACGCTATGAGAGCTGCAGGTGAATTATTAATATTCCTTTCTAATTATTTTTAACAATAAATATATCAATATGAAAAATTTTGATTTAAATTGCACGAATCTTGAGCCTTTGAATGTTAAGGAATTAACGGAAATTGAGGGTGGAGGTAAAATAGGTGTTATTATGCGTACTGTTGGAGAGATTTTAGTTTCCTTGTCAGTATATTTTTAGATTTCAATAAGCCTTAACATAGTTTTTCTAATGTTAGGGCTTATTTTCTCGCTTTTAGGGTGGGGTAAATTGACTTTTTATATTGTATTTATGAAGGATATATTTCCGGTAATAAGCATCCCTAAGAAAAAAAACTTATTTTTTCTATTTATATTTTTTTTGATCGAAGAAATTACAAATTGGGGGGCATATTACCTTTTTGATCTTTTTTCACCGGGGTTTGCTAATATTGAGGAATACCATAAACAAGGATTAGTATTTACCTTTGTTCTATTGGTAGTTGTGGCTCCGATTTTGGAAACCTTTTTTGCCCAATTTTTTATATTGGAAGTCATGCGTAAATTAAAAGTTTCCGCCTCAATTAGTGTTGTTATTGCTGCTGTTATTTTCGGTTTATTTCATTATTATAATATTTGGTATATTCTGGCAACTATTATCTCAGGATTTGTATTTGCCTATTACTACATGGCATTAAGGCAGCAGGGAAGATGGAACAAAATTTTATTGGTGATTGCACTACATGCCATGGCCAATATAGTTGCTTTTTTTAGTACTTATTATTAATGCCGATTATTTAGACAATATGCTCGTCATGCATGAGAAACGAGTAGGGTTGTCACTTTATATTTTATAGGTTTAGCGAGAAATGAGGTTGTAGTTTTGAGGGATAATAGCTTGATGTTAAATTGAAAATTTATGAATGTATTTGAAAACTATCCCGGATATGTAGTAGAATCCCGACTAATTAATCTGTATAAAGCGAATATAGTAGGCTTTTTGTTTTTTGCCGTTTTTATCCTATTGTATGGACTACCTTTTTATTTATTATGGGATATAAAGGAAAGTTTTTCTCTGATGAAAGACAATATATCCAATAAAGCTTCAAATGCGTGGTGGATATATGGTCTTGTGGTTGTTGCTGGAGTTATTATTCATGAATTGATTCATGGTATCGTATTTGCGTTCTTCGCAAAATATGGTTTCAAGTCGATAAAGTTTGGCATTTTATGGAAGATGGTCACACCATATGCTCATTGTAAGGAACCATTGCCGGTTAGAGCTTATATGCTAGCTGTCATTATGCCTTTTATCATAGTTGGCCTGTTACCGGGGATTTATTCAATTATTATAGGGAGTTTACCGCTTTTAATTTTCGCGATTTTGTTCTCAGGTGCTGCAGCTGGTGATTTCATGATTTTGAATTTAATCTATAAGGAGGACAAAGCTAATCTCGTACTTGACCATCCTACAGAGGGTGGATGTTTTGTTTTGAAAAAGATTACGTAATTAACGCATTTATGATAAGTGGATATCCAATCTGAGAGTCTAGCCTAAATACTTGTGTAACTAGTTCTTAACTTCCTTCTCATTCCTTTAGTCTATCTGTCGTAATAAGAGGTCCTTTAATTTTATTCATCACTTACCTGATAAGCTGTTTTACGACTATCTTGTCTATAAGAGAAATTTATTACAAAATAACCACAGGTTGTAGTGCAAATTTATACTATTGTCTATTTTTGCCATAGTAACTAAAATCTAAATCATCATGTTAACAAAGGATAAAATAAAAGCCATTGGATATTCTTATCTTCTATTTATCGGAATTGGACTTGTGCTGACAGTGATTATTAGATCTATAGATGCATTTGTAGTCGTCGATTATTATAAGATCCCGAGCTTATTAAATCATGACGTTTTAAAGGCTATCAGGGTGCTGACACATGATAATAGCTTTTATATTATGTTTTTAGCTGCTTTTTTTGTGCCGACAGTTGAAGAAACAATATTTCGACTTTGGTTGTCTTTTAATCCAAGGCATATAGCAATATCTTTTTCTGCTATTTTGACCTGTCTGACTTTCAGGCTTAAGGACTTATTTCACGTAAATTTGAAGGCTGTAACTATCATCTTATTTTTTATAATTATCAGCCTACTAGTTTATCGAGTTCTGAGAGATAAGCATCCGAAACAGTATCTTGATAGGTTTATTCCTATTAGAGTTGTGGGTTCAATAAGCGCTATTTCATTTGGACTTGTACATATCACAAACTTTGCGCCTATCAACACGACTATTTGGTTTCTCTATCCAATATATGTGCTTCCTCAGGTAGTTTTAGGGTATTTAATAGTTTTTCTAAGATTAAAACATGGTTTTATCTATGGATTGGGCTTACATATATTGGTGAACTTTATAGCCGTTCTCATGAAAATATAATAATAGGAATAATGAGTTGCACTACAAGGCATGGCCAATATAGTAGCTTCTTTGTAGGTTGGCTTAAGGGATATTTAACGTATATGAAACTAAAATTTACATTTATTCTGATCTGTTTGTTTGCCGGGCTATTATGCAAAGCTCAGATACAGTTTATAGATGAGCAGAACAAATTGCCCATCCCGTCGGTAAATGTCTATGATGGAACAGGTGGGTTAATTGGATTTACGAATAAAAATGGTGTTGTTCGATTTCTGGATAATGGAGTAAAGAAACAGAAGCTACCATTAGCAGTTACAGTGCAACATATATCGTATGAGACCAAATCCATTTCATTAGCATCATTGGATGGTAAGCAGATGTACTCGCTTGCACCAAGACCTCTTGTCCTAAATGAGGTTGCTGTTAATACAAAAGCAAAGGAGGTCGTAGTATTGAAAGGGTATTTTCGTTCTTTAGAAACATTCAATCATCAACATAAGTATTTTGCGGACGGAATCGTCGAGTTTTTCATTCCTTTGAAAAAAGGCAAAACTAAATATAGAATGGTTGATTATCGTGTTTTTATAGATTCCACAGTCGTCAAGGATTATAATGCAAAAATGGGGCCTTTCTTTCAAATTCCTAGGTTTACGGAAATAGATAGTAGGAAATTAGCGGATAGATTGAATGATCTCGTTAAGGAAAACGATAGGTCGAACCGTATTCGCTTGTTGAAAAAAGGGAATGAGGTTGGGTACCTGACGACAGATGCTGATCGAAGTAATGTTCAATTGTATTTGGATAAGGTGTTGCCAGATACTGTTGTGAATGAAAAACTTTTTAGTCTCGAGGCGAAGACGTTTCATGAGGTTACAATCGAAAATTATAATGCAACAGAATTAAACAGCATTACACCTTTCAATTTAACAGCTCTTTACCAAAATATTGTTGCGTCTCTGAAACGAAAAAAGGAATATGGCCATATCCCTTGTGAGATGCTTAATGAACTTTATATCATGGAGAGTAGGTATATAACGGAAGAGGAATATAAATCCAATCAAAAGGGTTTGATGAAGAGTATTTACACAACGCCCCAAAAAAGCAATTATAAGACACGATTTTGGGAAAAGTTGGAAGATTATCATATTCCTGTGATCAATGACGGCTTAGCAAAACAACTTGGTGAAGGCCTCCAATTGATTCATTGATATCTAGCAATAATTTGTCGCTATATAACCACAGGTTGTGGTACGACCATATCATAATGTCTATTTTTGGGACAGTAGTTAAATCTAAATAATTATGGAAATTAGGAAACTTTTAAAATTTGTAGCAATAGTGGCGGTGCTCGCTTTTATCGTTTACACGATCATGAATGGTAGTGCCTTAATTGAAGCATTTAATGAGGGGTATAATAGGACCAGAAATAAATAAACGGCAAATTAAAAGGACTGAAATGAAATATGAAATAAGAATAGGATATATTATCTGGATATTAACGATGATTTCTTTTTTGACGAATGCACAAATTAAAGTCATTGATAGTCTAACGCAGGAAGCTCTAAGTGGCGTCAATCTGTATGCGGATAACGGTAGCTTACTTGGTGCAACAAATATAGTTGGAGAAGTTGTGTTGGATTCGTTGAAACAGGAAAAGACCGTTAATCTAACTTTTCAACATGTTGCCTATAGTAGTTTGATGGTACCTTTTTCGGAAGTAAAGACAATGGGCAAGATCAAAATGGTTCCCCGATCAATTAAGATTGATGAAGTGGCTATAGGCGATCGGAGCAAGGCTGACTATGTTGTCTTAAAAGGGTATTTTCGGAACCTTGCTTTACTTAATAATAAGATGGGATATTTTGTCGATGGCGTAATATCGTATTATATTCCACTAAAAAATAAAAAAGAAAAGGTTCGGTTTATTTTGAAGGAGTACCGGATTTTTGAAAATAAAGGTGCTACGCAGGACCTCGCTGATAAGATGGGAACCTTTTTTTTCTATAATCCGAGTCTGATCAATCTTAAAAGCACTTCGATCGCTTATCAGTTGCCGAAAGGATTTCGGTTGGGGGAGGATAAAGGTCGGCGGTTTATAAAACAGGGGAGTACAAACATGGGCTTTGTACAAGTTTCCAACGAGAGGGGAGGACAGGTGTATCTTAATCGGGTAGCGCCGGGTACCTCAATTGACCGAAAGATATTTAAAATACAGGGGCGTCAGCATAGTGGCGTAACGATAGAAACGTATGCAAATGTAACTCCGGATAATTTAGCAATGGATCATCTGGTCAGTGTGGTCAGGTCATCTGTCGGTGGCGTTAAAAAAAAGAGCCAAGCTGAATATATGCCGATAGAAACATATGATGAGTTTTATGTGCTTGAAAAGGAATATATAGCAGCAGCTGAGTTTGCTAAATACAAAAAGCAATTTGCAAAAAGTATATTTCTGAAAGAAAGCAGTAATTATAGGAGCACATATTGGAATGATCTCGATAGGTACGGAATCCCCGCTTTGCCTAAAGGAATTAAAGATCAATTGGGAAATATTTTAAAAATTAAAGAGTAGCCTTATCGGGGGGTACCGTTGAATTAGTAGAAATTTGAAACCGAGCCCGATAAATACATGCTATATGTTTTGGTTACTATCGTTTTTTTATTGTATTGGTAAGTAATTTTGAGGCTTTTATGCTAGGTGTGAATAGAGAGGTCGGTGATATATTTGAAAAATAAACGAATGGATGCCAGCTTTTTAAAAAAAGTATAATTTCCTGAAAAATTAAAAGTTAGATCCTTGCAGGAACCAAATCTTCTTATTAACTTTGCACCTCGGTTGGGGTGTTACGTCCCGATCGATGAATGTTACGTTATTTGCTTCCAACTTACTAACAGACATTTAACAAAATTAAATTCAAAACAAAATGGCAAAAGAAGTCAGTGCGTTAGTAAAATTACAAGTTAAGGGCGGAGCTGCGAATCCTTCACCTCCAGTAGGACCTGCATTAGGTGCTAAAGGTGTGAATATCATGGATTTCTGTAAACAGTTTAACGCTCGTACGCAAGACAAACCAGGTCAAGTATTGCCTGTTGTCATTACAGTTTACGCGGATAAGTCATTTGATTTTATCATCAAGACTCCACCAGTAGCAGTTCAGTTAAAAGATGCTGCTAAATTAAAAAGTGGGTCTGGCGAGCCTAACCGTAAAAAAGTTGCGGCTATCACTTGGGAACAAGTTGAGACAATCGCTAAAGATAAAATGCCTGATTTAAATGCATTTACTGTAGAGGCTGCTATGAGAATGGTAGCTGGTACAGCACGTAGTATGGGTATTACTGTATCAGGTAATGCCCCTTGGAACAATTAATTAAGAAATCAATTTAAGAAAAGTGGCTAGATTAACAAAAAATCAAAAAGCGGCACTATCCAAAATTGAAGCTGGTAAAGCATACTCTTTGAAAGAAGCTTCGGCTTTAGTTAAAGAAATCTCATTGACCAAATTTGATGCTTCTGTGGATATCGACGTTCGTTTGGGCGTAGATCCTCGTAAAGCAAATCAAATGGTGCGTGGTATTGCAACATTACCTCATGGTACTGGTAAAACTGTTCGCGTTTTAGTTTTGTGTACTCCTGATAAGGAAGAAGAAGCGAAAGCGGCAGGTGCAGACTACGTAGGTTTAGATGATTACATCAGCAAAATTGAAGGTGGTTGGACTGACGTTGATATCATTATTACTATGCCTAGTGTTATGGCTAAAGTTGGTAAATTGGGTCGTATTTTGGGTCCGAGAAACTTGATGCCTAACCCTAAAACTGGTACAGTTACAACAGAAGTTGGTAAAGCTGTAACAGATGTAAAAGGTGGTAAGATCGATTTCAAAGTTGACAAAACCGGTATCATCCATACTTCTATTGGTAAAGCGTCGTTCGATGCAGATAAAATATATGATAACGCATTAGAGGTATTACAAACTCTAGCACGTTTGAAACCATCTGCAGCTAAAGGAACTTACTTTAAAAGTATTCACATTTCCTCAACTATGAGTCCTGGTATTCATATTGAGACTAAATCAGTAGCAGGTATTTAATCATGAGAAAAGAAGAAAAACAAGAAATTGTTCAAGCTTTAGCCGAACAGATTAAATCTTACGGTAACTTCTATATTGCCGATACTGCTGAGTTGTCAGTTGAAAAAGTGAATAACATTCGTCGTAAATGTTTCGAGCAAGGTATCGAAATCAAAGCGGTAAAAAACACGTTGATCAAAAAAGCATTGATCGAAGCTGGTGTTGACGAAGAAGATATATTTGGAACACTTAAAGGTGCTTCTACAATGTTATTTTCTGAAGTTGCAAACGCACCTGCGAAATTGATCAAAGAGCTTCGCAAAGCTGGTGACAAACCAGTATTGAAAGCTGCTTATATTGAGCAAACGGCATTCGTTGGAGATAATCAATTAACTGCATTAGTTAATCTTAAATCTAAAAACGAACTTATCGCTGATGTTATCGCTGCATTGCAGTCACCTGCGAAAAATGTTATTTCGGCTCTTCAATCAGGAGGAAATACTGTTGCAGGTTTGGTAAAAGCTTTAGAAGAAAGAGGTTAACGAATCCTCTAGAACAAGAATTATTCGTTACAATTTAATTAACAATTTTTACAAAGTACATTCAAAAATTCAAAATAAAATGGCAGATTTAAAACAACTTGCTGAACAGTTAGTTAACTTAACAGTAAAAGAAGTTAAAGAATTAGCTGATATCTTAAAAGACGAGTATGGCATCGAGCCTGCTGCTGCTGCTGTTGCTGTAGCTGCTGCTCCAGCTGAAGGTGGTGCTGCTGCTGCTGAAGAGAAAACTTCATTTGACGTTATCTTGAAAGAAGCTGGTGGTCAAAAATTAGCTGTAGTTAAATTGGTTAAAGATTTAGCTGGATTAGGCTTGAAAGAAGCTAAAGATTTAGTTGACGGAGCACCTAAAGAATTAAAAGCTGGTGTATCTAAAGACGAAGCAGAAGCTTTGAAAAAACAATTAGAAGAAGCTGGTGCTGTTGTTGAGATTAAATAATCTCAACTAATTAGCCCGAAAAGGTTTAGACTCTGACGATTTTTCGTCAGAGTCTATTCCTATTTATATCAATACGCCACTATGCTGTGTATATGCTGGGCACAGTGGACATGTGGTTTACAGCATGCATGTAAGCGCAGTTTTTTTAAAACTAAAATTCATATTCCCTTGGCAAACAATAATATTCAACAAGAAAGAATAAACTTTGCGACAAGTAAGAAAGTATTGGAATATCCAGATTTCTTAGATGTGCAATTGGAATCTTTCAAGGAGTTTTTTCAATTAGAAACTACTTCTGACAACCGCCATCAGGAAGGGCTGTTCAAGGTATTCTCGGAAAACTTCCCTATTTCTGATTCAAGAAACATTTTTGTGCTAGAGTTTTTGGATTATTTCATTGATCCACCACGTTATGATATCCAAGAGTGTATCGAACGCGGCTTGACTTATAGCGTTCCTTTAAAGGCTAAGTTAAAGTTATCTTGTAATGATGAAGAACACGAAGATTTCGAAACTATTGTTCAGGATGTATATTTAGGGACTATCCCTTATATGACTCCTAAAGGTACTTTCGTGGTAAATGGTGCAGAGCGTGTCATCGTATCGCAATTACACCGTTCACCGGGCGTTTTCTTTGGTCAAAGTAGACACACAAATGGTACTAAACTTTATTCTGCAAGGGTAATTCCTTTCAAAGGATCTTGGATCGAATTCGCAACAGACGTAAACAACGTCATGTATGCTTATATCGACCGTAAAAAGAAATTCCCGGTTACTACCTTATTGCGTGCTATCGGTTACGATTCGGATAAAGATATCCTGGAATTGTTCGATTTAGCGGATGAAGTAAAAGTTAGTAAATCTGGTCTTAAAAAATATGTTGGTCGTCGTCTTGCGGCTAGGGTATTGAAAAAATGGGTAGAAGATTTCGTGGATGAGGATACGGGTGAAGTAGTATCCATCGACCGTAACGAAATTATCCTTGAGCGTGAAACTGTTCTAGAAGAAGATCACATTGATTTGATCATCGAAGCTGGCGTTAAGTCTATTATTTTAGCGAAAGACGATGACTCAAACAATGCGGATTATTCTATTATATATAATACTTTACAAAAAGATACATCCAACTCAGAAAAAGAAGCGGTAGAGCATATCTATCGTCAATTGCGTAATGCTGAACCACCTGATGAGGAAACTGCTCGTGGTATTATCGACCGTTTGTTCTTCTCTGATAAACGTTACGATTTGGGCGATGTAGGTCGTTACCGTATCAACCGTAAATTGAAGTTGGGTACTCCGGATGATACGAAAGTATTAACACGTGAGGACATCATCGCAATTGTGAAGTATTTGATCAATTTGATCAACTCTAAAGCCGAGGTCGATGATATTGACCACTTGTCAAACCGTCGTGTACGTACTGTAGGTGAACAATTATATGCTCAGTTTGGTGTTGGTCTATCTCGTATGGCTCGTACAATCCGCGAGCGTATGAATATCCGTGATAACGAGGTGTTTACACCGACCGATTTGATTAATGCACGTACACTTTCGTCGGTAATCAATTCGTTCTTCGGTACAAACCAGTTGTCTCAGTTCATGGACCAAACTAACCCTCTTGCTGAAATTACGCACAAGCGTCGTTTGTCAGCTTTAGGTCCAGGTGGTCTTTCTCGTGAGCGTGCAGGCTTCGAGGTCCGTGACGTTCACTATACACACTATGGGCGTCTTTGTACAATTGAAACACCGGAGGGTCCAAACATCGGTTTGATCTCTTCGTTGGCTGTACACGCGAAAATTAACCACTTAGGTTTTATCGAAACTCCTTACCGTAAGGTAAAAGATGGAGTTGTTGTGGTTGACGAACCGGTCGTATACTTATCTGCTGAAGATGAAGATGGAAAAACAATCGCACAAGCGAATGCTTTGTATGATGACAAAGGTAATTTCGAAGATGCGAAAGTAAAAGCCAGATATGAGGGTGACTTCCCAATTATCGAGCCTAATATGCTTGATTATATGGACGTTGCTCCAAACCAAATTACATCTATTGCGGCTTCATTGATTCCTTTCTTGGAACATGATGATGCCAACCGTGCATTGATGGGATCGAACATGCAACGTCAGGCTGTGCCTGTATTGCGTCCGCAAGCTCCTATCGTAGGTACTGGTCTTGAAGGTCGTGTTGCAAAAGATTCACGTACATTGATCAATGCCGAAGGTCACGGTGTGGTCGAGTATGTAGATGCTGATGAAATTAAGATCCGTTATGACAGAAACGATGATGATCGTCTTGTATCATTTGATGATGATGTCAGAACATATAGATTGATCAAATTCAAGAAAACCAACCAGAATACTTGTATGAACTTGAAGCCTATCGTAAGAAAAGGTCAACGAGTAGAACCAGGACAGGTACTGTGTGAAGGTTATGCTACTGAAAATGGTGAATTGGCATTGGGTCGTAACTTGAAAGTAGCGTTCATGCCTTGGCAAGGATATAACTTTGAGGATGCGATCGTAATTTCTGAGCGTGTAGCGAAAGAAGATTGGTTTACTTCTCTTCACATTGAAGAATTCGAGCTTGAAGTTCGTGATACGAAACGTGGTGAGGAAGAATTAACCGCTGATATTCCTAACGTATCTGAAGAGGCGACAAAAGACTTGGATGAAAACGGTATTATCCGTATCGGTGCAGAAGTTGGTGGTGGCGATATCCTAATCGGTAAAATCACACCTAAAGGTGAGTCTGATCCTTCTCCAGAAGAGAAATTACTACGTGCAATCTTTGGTGACAAAGCTGGCGACGTGAAAGATGCTTCATTGAAAACTCCACCGTCATTAAAAGGTGTTGTTATCGATACGAAGTTATTCTCGCGTGCGAAGAAAATGTCTAAAGAGGTTGAGCGTAAAACTTTAGAAAAACTAGAGGTTGCTCACGATAGAGCTGTTAAATCATTGAAAGAGCGTTTGGTTGAAAAGTTATTCACTGTCGTGAATGGTAAAACTAGCCAAGGTGTCTACAATGTATATAAAGAGTTGTTGGTTGCTAAAGGTGCTAAGTTTACACAAAAAATCTTAGCTGAATTAGATTACAACAACATCAACCCAATGGGATGGACAACTGACGAAGATAAAAACGAGTTGATCAAAATGGCCCTTCATAATTATAACATCAAAATTAATGAAGAGCTAGGTTCGTTCAAGCGTGATAAATTCGCAGTATCTGTGGGTGATGAACTTCCATCAGGAATTGTGCAGATGGCTAAAGTTTACGTTGCTAAAAAACGTAAGTTGAAAGTAGGGGATAAGATGGCCGGTCGTCACGGTAACAAAGGTATCGTTGCACGTATCGTACGTGACGAGGATATGCCATTCTTAGAAGATGGAACACCAGTTGATATCGTGTTGAACCCACTAGGGGTACCTTCACGGATGAACTTGGGACAGATCTACGAAACCGTATTGGGTTGGGCTGGTCAAAAATTAGGTGTGAAGTTTGCTACACCAATCTTTGACGGTGCTGAAATGGATCAGGTACAGGATTGGGTAGCGAAAGCTGGCTTACCAAAATCTGGACGTACATACTTGTACAACGGATTGACAGGTGACCGTTTCGATCAACCAACGACAGTGGGTGTAATCTACATGTTGAAATTAGGTCACATGGTGGATGATAAAATGCACGCACGTTCAATCGGTCCGTACTCATTGATCACACAACAACCGCTGGGTGGTAAAGCACAATTCGGTGGTCAGCGTTTCGGTGAGATGGAGGTTTGGGCATTGGAAGCATTCGGTGCATCTAACATCCTTCAAGAAATCTTAACCGTGAAATCGGATGACGTGGTTGGTCGTGCCAAAACTTACGAGGCAATCGTAAAAGGTAACAACCTTCCGACACCATCGGTACCAGAATCGTTCAACGTATTGGTACACGAGTTACGTGGATTGGGTCTAGATATCACATTGGATTAATTAAGCAATTAGGGCTTTGAAGGACTGCGGTTCTTCAAAGCTTCTGTATAAAGCTTTAACTTTTGAATAAGTATGTCTTACAAAAAAGATAATAAAATTAAAAGCAACTTCACTTCGATTACGATCAGCTTGGCTTCTCCAGAAACTATTTTGGAACGCTCAAGTGGTGAAGTTACAAAACCGGAAACGATTAACTATCGTACCTACAAACCAGAACGTGACGGTTTATTCTGTGAGCGCATTTTTGGTCCTGTGAAGGACTACGAATGTCACTGTGGTAAATACAAACGTATCCGTTATAAAGGTATCGTATGTGACCGTTGTGGTGTTGAAGTAACTGAGAAAAAAGTACGTCGTGAGCGTATGGGACACATCAACTTGGTGGTTCCTGTTGCACACATCTGGTACTTCCGTTCTCTTCCTAATAAAATTGGTTATTTATTGGGACTTCCTACCAAAAAATTGGATATGATCATTTACTACGAACGTTATGTGGTTATCCAAGCTGGTATTAAGGAAGAAGATGGTATCAACTTTATGGACTTCTTGACCGAAGAAGAATATTTAGATATTTTAGATACTTTACCAAAAGAAAATCAATATTTAGACGATAATGATCCTCAAAAATTTGTCGCTAAGATGGGGGCTGAGGCATTGGAAGATTTGTTGAAACGTATTGATTTGGATCAATTGTCATACGATTTACGTCACCAAGCTGCTAACGAGACTTCGCAACAACGTAAAAATGAGGCGTTAAAACGTCTTCATGTCGTTGAAGCTTTCCGTAGCTCACGTGAAAATATCGAGAATCGCCCAGAGTGGATGATTGTGAAGATCGTTCCGATCATTCCACCTGAATTGCGTCCTTTAGTGCCTTTGGATGGTGGTCGTTTTGCGACTTCGGATTTGAATGACTTATACCGTCGTGTGATTATCCGTAACAACCGTCTAAAACGCTTGATCGAAATCAAGGCTCCTGAAGTAATCTTACGTAACGAAAAACGTATGCTTCAGGAAGCGGTAGACTCTTTGTTTGACAACTCACGTAAAGTGAATGCTGTTAAGACAGAAGGTAACCGTGCATTGAAGTCATTATCTGATATTTTGAAAGGTAAACAAGGTCGTTTCCGTCAAAACTTATTAGGTAAACGTGTGGATTATTCGGCTCGTTCGGTCATTGTGGTAGGTCCTCACTTGAAATTACACGAGTGTGGTCTTCCTAAAGATATGGCGGCTGAGCTTTACAAACCGTTTATCATCCGTAAGATGATCGAGCGTGGTATTGTAAAAACAGTAAAATCCGCGAAAAAAATCGTAGATCGTAAAGATCCTGTGGTATGGGATATCCTCGAAAATGTATTGAAAGGTCACCCTGTATTACTAAACCGTGCACCTACGCTTCACCGTTTGGGTATTCAGGCTTTCCAACCTACATTGGTGGAAGGAAAAGCGATCCAATTGCACCCATTAGTGTGTACAGCGTTCAACGCCGACTTTGACGGTGACCAAATGGCGGTTCACTTACCTCTAGGTAATGCCGCAGTTTTGGAAGCCCAAATCTTGATGTTGGCAGCACACAATATCTTAAACCCTGCGAATGGTTCTCCAATCACAGTACCATCTCAAGACATGGTATTGGGTCTTTACTATATCACCAAAGGCCGTAGAACTGCTGGCGATCATATCGTAAGAGGTCAAGATATGACTTTCTATTCCGCTGAAGAGGTTATCATTGCTTTAAATGAGAAACAGATCGATCTTCACGCTTGGATTAAAGTCAAAACAAAAGTGAGACAAAAAGATGGTAGCATCGTTGATACCTTGTTAGAAACAACTGTAGGTCGCGTGATCTTCAACCAAGTTGTTCCTGATGAAATGGGTTTCGTAAACGAACTGCTTACCAAAAAATCTTTACGTAATATCATTGGCGAGATTGTGAAGACAACGGGTATGGCTCGTGCTGCACAATTCTTGGACGATATGAAAGAATTGGGATATCAAACAGCCTTCAAAGGTGGTCTTTCTTTCAACTTGGAAGATTTGAACATTCCTGCTGCGAAAGCTGAATTGATCCAACAAGCAACGAACGAAGTTGAAGAAGTGATGAACAACTATAACATGGGTTTCATTACTAACAACGAACGTTACAACCAAATCATCGATATCTGGACGCGTATCAACAATAGATTGACTGCACACGTTATGGATATTCTTTCGAACGATAATCAAGGTTTCAACTCAGTTTATATGATGTTGGATTCAGGAGCCCGTGGTTCGAAAGAGCAGATCCGTCAGTTATGTGGTATGCGTGGTCTGATGGCGAAACCTCAAAAATCCGGTACTTCAGGTGGTGAGATTATTGAAAACCCGATCCTTTCAAACTTCAAAGAAGGTTTGTCCGTATTGGAGTACTTTATCTCTACCCACGGTGCACGTAAAGGTCTTGCGGATACGGCGTTGAAAACGGCGGATGCGGGTTACTTGACTCGTCGTTTACATGACGTCGCTCAGGATATGATCGTTGTGGAGCAAGATTGTGGTGGTTTGCGTGGTATCTACACAACAGCATTGAAAGATAATGATGATGTTGTTGAACCATTATTCGACCGTATCTTGGGTCGTACTCCATTACATGATGTATTCCATCCGGAAACAGAAGAGCTGATTGTTTCTGCAAACGAAGATATCACGGAGGAAATCGCTGAAGTTATCGAGAAATCAGGTATTGAGGGTGTCGAAATTCGTACTGTATTAACTTGTGAATCGAAACGTGGTGTGTGTGCTTGTTGTTACGGTCGTAACTTGGCATCTGGTAAACGTGTTCAATTGGGTGAAGCTGTCGGCGTTATCGCAGCACAATCAATCGGTGAACCAGGTACACAGTTGACACTTCGTACGTTCCACGTGGGTGGTACGGCATCAAATATCGCCGCTGACTCAAGCATCATTTCTAAATACGACGGTAAAATCGAATTTGAAAACGTACGTACTGTTTCGCAAACAAACGATAATGGCACACATCAGGTAGTCTTAGGACGTTCTGGTGAGATTAAGATCATTGATGCACATAATAAAATCGTATTCCAACAAAATATCCCTTATGGTTCACAGTTGTTCGTTGAGGATGGCGGTACAGTAGCTAAAGGCGATAAATTGGTCGAATGGGATCCATATAATGCAGTAATTATTTCTGAATTTGCTGGTAAAGTTGAATTTGACGCAATTATCGAAGGTGTTACCTTCCGTGAAGAGTCAGATGAGCAAACTGGTCACAAAGAGAAGGTAATTATTGAAACACGTGATAAAACGAAAAACCCATCCATCAAGATTCTTGATAAATCGGGAGAGGTTATTCGTACCTACAATATCCCAGTAGGTGCCCACGTTGCAGTTGCTAATGGTGTAACAGTGAAAGAAGGTGGTATCCTAGTTAAAATCCCTCGTTCTACAGGTAAAACGCGAGATATCACAGGTGGTCTACCACGTGTAACGGAATTATTCGAAGCACGTAACCCTTCTAACCCTGCTGTAGTAACAGAAATCGACGGTGTGGTAACATTGGGTGGTGTGAAGCGCGGTAACCGTGAGATGTCTATCGAGTCTCGTGATGGTCAAATCAAGAAATACTTGGTACCTCTTTCTAAACATATTCTTGTTCAGGATAATGACTTTGTGAAAGCTGGTATGCCATTATCAGATGGTTCGATTTCTCCTGCGGATATCTTGTCGATCAAAGGTCCATCAGCGGTGCAACATTACATTGTGAATGGTATCCAAGAAGTATACCGTCTGCAAGGTGTGAAGATCAACGATAAACACTTCGAGACCATCGTTCACCAAATGATGCAAAAAGTTAACATCGAAGATCCAGGAGATACGCGTTTCTTAGAAAAAGAAGCCGTTAACAAATGGGATTTCATGGAAGAAAATGATTCCTTGTTCGACAAAAAAGTAGTTGTTGATGCAGGAGACTCCAATAATTTACGTCCAGGACAGATTGTTTCTTTACGTAAGTTGAGAGAAGAGAACTCTAGTCTGAAACGTCGTGACTTAAAACTTGTAGAAGTGCGTGAAGCAATTCCGGCAACTTCAAGTCCATTGTTGCAAGGTATCACTAGAGCATCGTTGGGTACGAAATCGTTTATCTCTGCTGCCTCTTTCCAAGAGACAACAAAAGTATTGAATGAAGCTGCTATCGCAGGTAAACGTGACAACTTGTTAGGTTTGAAAGAAAACGTAATCGTTGGTCACTTAATTCCTTCTGGTACAGGTATCCGTCAATACAGCAATTTAATCGTAGGCTCTCGCGAAGAGTACGATCAATTGTTGGCTTCGAAAGAAGAAGATTAATCGTTAATCGATTATTTCATATAGAAGGTCCAAGTGTATGCTTGGACCTTTTTTTATTGGCTGATTTCATTGGCCGAAAGAACCTTCAGTCCACTTTCATTGTTGCTGGTGTCTGCGAAATCATCAAGATTTTGTTTTTGGACAACACTGGACTAACTAATATATTGTCTGGGAATCTGTGAGGATCAGAAATGGATATTGGTTAAATTTTGGTATCGTTATGAACTCCCGCGTTTCTGTTATGCGCTATATCGGAAGGATAGAGCTTCTTATTCTCTAACGGATAAGAAATGGAAGTATTTATTGATTCTGATTTGTGTTTTAGGTACTCTTTTATAGCTATCTCCAATAGTCTTTCCTTGAAATAATCTCCCAATGTTACAGTAGGTTAACGTGGATATTAAAAAATAATAAACAAAAGGCTTGGAAGTTTGCCCGAAAACTCCCTATCTTTGCACCACTCCGCAAGGGAGGGACGGTTACTTCGAAAGAAGGAACCATGAAAAAAAGAAGGGTTTAAGAGGGTTCGGCAGGATTTAAAATCCCGCTGAGTTTATT
>NZ_RBWS01000019.1 GCF_003627955.1 Sphingobacterium puteale
CCTCCGCGTGATACGATGAGCTATGTGGCAAATCAGGATTTCAAAGAAGCCAAGATGTGGACCCGAAAAATCCGGATTTATAGAAACATGCCTTTGTGGGCCTTTGTAGATGAAATGAGCCGCTGGGAAGGGTTTACGATTAAAAGATGGGAATGTATTCCAAAGGACAAGCACATTTCGGCAGCGATCTGTTATCAGAGCGGCAAGGAAGAAGTATACAGTGCTATCCGCCAGGCAGGTGTGCTGCTGCATGAAGAGAAAGGGATGATCAGCTTCTGTCCTGAGGATAAACGTGATAGGGTTGCAATGCGATTATTAGTTGAAAAAGATAGAAAATTAAAATAAGAAATGGATTATTGTGGGATTGGGTAGTCTAGCTTCGGCTGATAGAGCCCTTTGATGGGGATAAATTAAGACCAAGTTATTAACAAGTTCGCCCTTTAAGCGGTTCGAGTGTACAGTAAGTCCGCCTTGCGTCCACTTTCTAAGGTGCTTTCAATGTACCTGTATGTTTTTTACAAGTCGGGAAGAGGGCGAACTTGGGGCGAACTTGTCCATAAGTTATTTACAAGAAAGCCTCTTAAAAATTGCAAGATTTACAATTGTCCTTACTTGAATACATAATTTACTGTGGTACCTTTTAGTATGTTGATGAACTAATTATTGTAAGGTCATGTTACGATTTTTTGTATTTTTAAAGAAAATAATAAACTCATTTATAGTGTTTTAATTGTTTTTTTTACAAAGTTTCATCTTTAAAACTATGCATGCATTGCAAAAGATAAAAAATGTTATAAATTTGCCTTTAACATTTTTTAACAGAATAAAATTTTGTTAAAAATACATTACTAACTAACAACTTATTTAAGCGGTAAATGGCCCGTGCTATCCGGCTTGCTAAGATTATAAACACATTTTTATAAACATAAATTATATGAAACAGACATTACTCAGCTTTTTTGTGGGTAGTATGATCTTGACTTCTGTTGCGTTTGCGCAAGAAAAGAAAGTCAGTGGTCGTGTTACAGGTGCCGATGGCAAACCATTGGTCGGAGTAACTATTGCCGTACAAGGATCAAATGTAGCGACTTCCACAGATGCGAACGGAAACTATACACTGACGGTACCAACCGGTAAAGTCATTGTTTTTCGCTCTGTAGGTTTTGCAGATAAAACATTGATCGTAAAAGAAGGCCAAACATCTTTTAACATGGTGTTGGACAATAAAGATAATGCATTAGAAGAGGTTGTAGTAACTGCATTGGGAATTTCTAAAAGTTCTCGAGGCATCGGTTACTCCACATCTAAAGTAAGTGGGGATGACTTGGTGAAGTCTGGTGAAGCGAATATTATTCAGGGGCTAGCGGCAAAAGCCTCTGGTGTCCAGATTACTTCATCAGCAGGTACCCCTGGAGCTTCTTCAAAAATAGTTTTACGCGGAGCGGCGTCATTCACGGGAGATAACCAACCACTTATCGTCGTGGATGGGGTTCCTATTGACAATGGCTTGAACAATACAAAGGCCGGTGATGATCCCTATAACCAAAGTCTTTCGGGAGTACAGGTTGCGAATAGGGCACTGGATATCAATCCAGATGATATCGAAACGGTAACCATATTAAAAGGCCCTGCGGCGGCAGCCCTATATGGTCAGGCAGCAGGTAATGGTGCCGTTATTTATACCACAAAAAAAGGTAAACTGGGTTCTGGTCTTGGTATTACTTTCTCCTCGAGCTACGAAATGCAAAAGGTCAATAAATTGCCTGAATTTCAAAAGAAATATGGACAGGGAAGTGGTGGAACCTATACCGACCGTACAGCGGATAGCTGGGGGGAGAATTTGATTGCGGCGGGAAAACCTATTTATAACAATGTGGAAGATTTTTTCAAAAACGGAAACGTTTTCAATAATAATTTAGCAATTACTTCAGGTGGTGAAAAAACCACAATGCGCTTCTCTGTAGGATCGACAAATAATACGGGTATCATACCTCACACAAGCTATAATCGTTATACTTCCAGATTAAACGCTGAATCTAAATTAAATGATCGAATTACTGTAGGTGGAAATTTTAGCTTCACAACAGCCAATACACGCGCTGCACAAAACGGTAGTAATATTGCAGGGGTCATGCTCGCTCTCTTGCGCTCCCCTGTAGATTTTAATTTGAAAGATTATAAAGATGAGTTGGGTGTACAGAAAACATATTTTGCGAGTTACGATAATCCCTATTTTTCTACCGAACGTAACCCCTATAAAGAAGAGAATAATCGTTTTCTTGGAAATGTTTATGCGGACATTAAATTAAATGATGTTTTTTCTGTCTCATGGAAAACTGGATTAGACAGTTATGCAACGAATGGCAACCAGATTTATACAATTGGTTCTAATGGTGATGATGATTCAGCTGGATGGGGTGAAATCAAGCGAACAAATGTTAATTATCGCAATATCTATACCGATCTATTGTTGAAATTTAATAAGAAGATTTCAGAGGATTTCTCAGTATCAGGTTTGTTAGGTGGAAACTTTAACTATGTTCAAAGTATCGCTAATTTCGCAAGAGGGAAAAACTTACTTATTCCAGATTATTACAATTTAAATAATGCTAGAACCCTTTATGCCAGTAATTCTGAAGAATACAGAAATAGCAAAGCGATTTTTCTAGATGCTACTTTTGATTATAGAAACATTTTATTTTTGACGTTGACAGGTCGGAATGAATGGTCTACCACCTTTGGCCGGAATGCAAAAGGATTCTTTTACCCGAAAGCTGATATCTCTTATGTTTTCTCAGATTTATTTAAAGATTCTGAGATTGTCAACTTTGGTAAGGTTCGTTTAGCCTACTCAAATGTGGGTATATCGCCTAAACCCTATTCTGACAGAACGTATTTTACATCGCCGCTTATTGCTGATGGTATGACAAATGGTTATTCCTTTCCATATCAAGGACAATTAGGTTTCGCTATTTCAAATGAATTTATCGCAGAAAATTTGAAACCCGAAAGAAATGTCGGTTATGAGGCAGGTTTGGAAATGAAATTCCTGAATAATCGTCTCGGCTTTGATTTTACTTATTATCAACAACGGGCGTCTAATCTTTTGATTTCTATGCCCGTAGATCCGACAAGCGGATTTGCATACTACTATAATAATTTTGGTAAAATGAAAAATAGTGGTATCGAACTGACTTTAAACGGCCATGTTGTTAAATCTGAAAATTTTAACTGGAATGCTACTTTAAACTGGTCCAAAAATTCCAATGAGGTAACAGAGTTAGCTCCTGGAGTAGATAAGCTGTCTATTGGTGATGCTTTTTCTTCACCGCAATCTTTTGCAATCGTAGGACAGCCATTTGGTGTGATCTATGCGCAAAAATTTCAACGAAATGCACAGGGGCAGGTATTAATAGATCCCAATAGTGGCCTTCCTATGTATGAATCTGATTTGGGTAACGTTGGAAGTACTATACCGAAATGGTTAATGAATATTAACAATGAGTTTTCTTATAAAAATTGGTCATTCTCATTCCTATGGGATTTTAGAAAAGGTGGAAAATTATGGGGTGGCACAAACGCTGTATTGATTAATCGAGGTAAGGCGGCTATAACTGAAGATCGTGAACGAAAATACGTGATAGATGGAGTCTACGGTAGCGGTTCAAACGAGGGACAGAAAAATACAACGGAACTAACAGCATTTAATTATTTTAAAAATTACTTAGGAAATTCATCTTCGGAAGTATCCATTCAAGATGGTACATGGGCAAGATTGCGCTCGATTGATCTTAATTATCGCTTTAATAAAGTTTCCAAAGCAATCCAGTATATACAAGTGGGGGTCAATCTCAGAAATCCGATCTTAATTACAAAATATAAAGGGATTGATCCCGAAACGAGTTTGACCGGTTCCGATCAAAATTTTGCGGGGTATGATTTCTTTAATAACCCGGGAACAAAGTCTTATTCGATTAATTTTAGAGTTGGTTTTTAATTAAACAATATTCATAACATGAAAAATAAAGTGAAATTATTATATGCCTTATGTTTTACAGCTATTGTTGGTTGTAAGACAGGTGACGATTTATATATAAGTCCCAATAATCCTTTAGAAGGAAACTTACCTTCGTTGTTAACCGCTTCAGAGGTAAATACATTTCAGAATGTGGAAGGAGATTTGTCCAGGATGAGCAGCATTATGGTGCAGCATTCGGCAGGCTTAAATGCGCAATATGCTGATGTTCAGAATTATCGGATCACTCAAGGCGACTTTGATAATGTTTGGATCGGATTATACGCGAATACCATGTACAATCTGAAATTGATGATTGACAAAGCAAATATTGCTGAAACAAAAAGTCCACATTATAGTGGAATGGGCAAGGTTTTAATGGCGCTTAACCTTAGTTTTGCTACAGACCTTTGGGGCGATGTACCTTATTCAGAAGCTTTTCAATGGACAAGTGGTAACAAAACCCCGAAATTGGATACACAACAGGATATTTACAAAGCGATTGATAATCTTTTAGGGGAGGCAATTGCAGATCTTAGCGTATCCAAAGATAAAAACTATTATTTGCCTGAAAATGAAGATTTAATATTTAAAGGAGATAACGCAAAATGGATTAAAGCTGCTTATACGTTGAGAGCACGTTTTCTTAACCGTACTTCCAGCAAGGTTTCAGGGACAGAAACTAAAGTATTGGAGTATCTAGCGAAAGGAATTTCTTCTAACGCGGAAAATATGTTAGCACCACATGACCAAAACAGTCAAAATCAATGGGGAGCTTTCGAGGATTCAAGAGGAGGGTATTTAGGTTCAAATAAGTTATTTGTGGATCGCTTGGTTGCAAAAAAGGATCCGAGATTAACTTATTTCTTGTCTCCAAATTCTGAAGATAAATTTATCGGTGGTAATATAATGGATGAAAATATTAATCCGGATATCAGTATTATTGGATCTTTTTTTGCTGGAGATCACAATTTTCCAATTGTTACCTACTATGAAGCTAAATTTATAGAGGCCGAAGTAAAACAACGGCAGGGAGGAAATGCGGCTACACTATTAAATGAGGCCATTAAGGCGAACGTAGCTTATGTGACAGATGGAGCAGAATCTGCTGATGCCGTCGCAAATTATACAACCGCTACTAAGACAGATATCTTAACGGAGAAATGGGTTGCCCTCTATAATCAGGGAATTGAACCATATAATGATTATAGACGAACTGGAATTCCAGCATTAACACCAAGACCACAAAGTGTTGGAGCAACATTGTCAATTATTCCAAAGCGTTATCCGTTTCCACAAACAACTACACTATATAATCCAAATGCGAAAAACATTCCGATGGATGTTGCGGTTTGGTGGGGGATGTAAGAGTTAGAATTATTACCTCTATAAAAGCTCTTAAGGGCTGTATCAAAAAATGATACAGCCCTTTTATATTTGTGCTTTATTATATTTCAATGAATTGAGTATATTTTCTTTACAATTATTTTCTTTTTTAAAGAATTTTAAAGAAAATAATTTGCTGATTATTAGATGTTTGTTATTTTTTCTTTAGCTTAATGTTATCACAAAATTATGCATGCATTGCAAATGTTAAAAAAAGTTATAATTTTGTATTTAACATTTTTTAACAAGCGGGCTCCGCCACTTGGGGAAGATGGCAACTAACTAGCATATATGAATTATGGAAAGTTTTAATAAATACTAGCCAGATTATTTTATAAAAAAATAAACATACTTATTTAAATAAACGTAAACATATGAAACACAAATTACTCAGTTTTTTCGTGGGTAGTATGATCCTAACTTCTGTCGCGTTTGCTCAGGAGAAGAAAGTAAGTGGTCGTGTTACTGGAGCTGATGGTAAACCATTAGCGGGTGTGACGATTGCTGTTCAAGGATCAAATGTAGCTACCCAAACAGATGCGAATGGTAATTATTCATTATCTGTGCCAACAGGAAAAGTCATTGTATTTCGTTCAGTTGGATTCGCAGACAAAACTTTAATTGTAAAAGAAGGACAGTCTGCTTTTAATGTGACTTTAGACGATTCTAATAGAGAATTGGAAGAGGTTGTGATCACCGGTTATGGACAACGGCAGATAAAAGATTTGACAGGTTCACAAGGTACTATAAAAGGCGATAAAATTGCAGCAGAACCAACATTAAGTTTTGAACAAGCAATGTCTGGAAAAATGGCCGGTGTGCAAATTGGTTCAACAGGAGGTACATTGGGAGATGGAATGTCTGTTAGAATTCGAGGTGTTAATTCAATTTCATCAAGCTCGCTTCCTTTATATGTAATCGATGGTGTTCCAATGAACGCTGTTGAAAATGTGAATACATTTAATAGCGGTGACGGGACTCGTTTTAATCCAATGGCCTTAATTAACAGTAATGATATTGAGTCCATAGAAGTTTTAAAAGATGCGGCTGCTGCGGTTCTTTATGGATCTCGAGCTGCTAATGGAGTTTCAAATATTAGTTTTGAATCCAAGATTACCTCAAGTAGGCCTTCGAAGTTAATAGATCTGTTGGATGGAGATCAGTTTATAGAAATCAGTAATGAAAAGGCAAAAAATGCGGCACCGCGCTATAAGGGTGTTGTAAACGTTATAGCGAAAGAAAGTGATATTGATGGAGACGGTGTAAATGATCGAACAAATTGGTTAGACGAAGTTTATAGAACTGGTATTGGCTATGATAATTCTGTCTCGATATCTTCTGGAAATGATAAAGGAAATTTCTATGGGTCTGCTCGATATTTGAATCAAAAAGGCATCATTTATAAAAACGAGTTGAAATCAGGTCAAGTTAGGTTAAATGGTGATATTAAACCGACCAAATGGTTGAAGAGTGGGATTTCACTATCGTATTCTAAAACTGTGAATGATGGGGTTTTAACAGATCGATATATTGCGGGGGCAACCGTTGCAGCATTAAATGCATTTCCAAATGTTGCGATTAGAAACCCAAACAATATCATTGGGTACAATCTGAGTGGATCTGGATACTTGGGGTTTGGAAAGAATCTAAATCAAATAAACAATTCAAGTGTCACAGGAGGAAATATAGCGAATCCAATTGCTACGTTGGACAAGCAATTAAATCAGAACACTCCAGAGCAGATATTGGCTAATGGTTATATCGAAGTTCAACCGGTCCAGGGTCTACGAGTGACGAGTAAGTTTGGTATAGATTATTTGAATAACTATGAACATCAATACAGCCACCCTAACATTGGTGGACTTGGAACAGCTTATTTAGGATTAATTCAGGATAATTTTAGAAATAGAAATCAATGGGTATGGCAAAATTATATCAATTATGATAAGACCTTTTATGAAGATCATCGATTGTCTGTAACATTAGGGACAGAATATCAGTTTACAAAAGAAAAGCAAGTTTATGCCGGAGCTAGTAATATTAGTGACGAATACTTTACCGATATTATTGACGGAACATTTACAAGCGTCGCTCCTGGTACAGATGATGTAATGGGTATGACTGGGGGAACGGTTTTCTCTAATGGTTTAGAGTCTTATTTCTCAAGGGTTGGGTATGGATTCAAAAATAAGTATTTAATTGATTTAGCCATACGTGCTGATGCATTTTCAGCATTTGGTAAGAACTCAAAATGGGGATACTTTCCATCTGCATCGTTGGGTTGGGTAGCATCAGAAGAGGATTTCTTGAAATCAGTTGATTGGATTTCCTATGCAAAATTGAGAGCGAGTTATGGTAAAGTTGGTAATTCTAGGGGGATTGGATCCTATGCTTCAAGAGATTTATACCAAGGTGGATCCTATGCTAGCTTAAACGGCTACTCTGCTTACCAAGTTGGAACTCCAGATTTAAAATGGGAAACTTCAGAAAAGCTGGATATTGGTATTGACTTTAATATAATGAATAATCGATATAATTTTGTAATCGATTATTTTAACAACAATATTTCTGGCCTAATTTTACAAGCAAAACCATTGTATACTACAGGGGTACCTTCATCTGAAGTAAGTGAAGCAGGCTCGATATTCATGAATATTGGTTCAATGGTCAATAAAGGGGTCGAGTTCACTTTTAATATGAAAACCATCGAAAAAGAGAATTTCACTTGGAATACTTCATTTAATTTTACAGCGATTAGCAATAAAGTTAAAGATTTGATCACTGAAGGTGTAGATATTATTGAAGGTAATTCTGTTGCAAGCGTTGGTAGGTCTTTAGGTACCTATAAATTAAGACGTTGGGCTGGAGTTGATGAACAGACTGGAAATCCAACTTGGTATACAGCTGATGGAGCAGTAAAGATGTATAATCCAGATACTCAGTCTTGGACGCAAGATGGGAAAGCAACAACCGCAATGACAGGGGCTGATGCTGTTTACACAGACAAATCAGGTTTACCTAAGTATTATGGAGGTATCGACAATAATTTTACATATAAGAATTTTGATTTTGGTGTTTCTATGGTTTATACTGGTGGATTTTATATCTACAATTCTACCAGAGCTGCATTACTTTCAAATTTCTTTGTAAACAATAGTACGGAAATTTTGGATAGGTGGACTACCCCTGGACAGAAAACAGACGTTGCGAGAGTGGTGTTGACTGATAATCAGGCGAACTCTGCCTCTGATAAATTTTTAGAAAAAGGCGACTTTTTGAGGGTAAGAACAATTAGTTTGGGTTATAATTTCGGTGGAGCAACTTTATCACGTATCGGAATTAGTAGATTAAGGCTATTCGCTCAGGTTTATAATCCTTTTATTATAACAGGCTATAAGGGTCAAGATCCAGAAGTTAATTCTAATAGAAATAATTCAAATATTGCTATTGGTGTTGATAGTAGAGCTGTTCCGCAACCAAGAACGTATACATTTGGATTAAATGTTTCACTTTAAAATCTGAGTTATGTTAAAATTTAAATATATTTTGATGGGATCAATAGCATTTGGGTCCTTGTTTGTTTCGTGTGAGAAACAATTATTTGAAAGTCCTTATGCACAGTTGGATCCTGCAGAGGCTTTTGCTTCTGCAGATAGAATCGCCAAAACGGCAATTGGAATGTATGATGCATTGCAAAATAGAGAGTTTTTGGGTGGAAGAGTGTTGATATATTCTGATATAAGAGGTATTGACTGCGGAGTCCCTTCCAATTTTGGAAATATTCCTAATTTCTCGTTATTGCGATCTGATGATCTAATAGTTGAAGACGCATTCATTGGTGGGTATAGAACGATTAACGAAGCAAATTTATTTCTAAAAAATATTGCAATCTATTCAGGTATAGCTTCGCCAGAAGACGAGGCGAAATATAAAGCCGAAGCAAAATTTATTCGTGCATTAAGTTACTTTTACTTGATAAACCTTTGGGCTCAGCCTTATAAATTTACTGCTGATGGCTCGCATTTAGGTGTGCCGTTGGTTCTAGCAGTTTCTGATAAACCCTTTGATCCTTCGAACAGAATCCCTCGTAATACGGTTAAAGAAGTTTATGACCAAATTATTAAAGATTTAGAAGAGGCATATCCTTCATTGCCAGAAGCTACTAATACTAGAAGCATTTCGGATGTAGGGCGGGCTACAAAGGGTGCTGTTGATGCTTTGTTAGCTAGAGTTTATTTATATAAACAGGATTATACTAAAGCATTGGAGTTTGCTAACAAGGTAATTTCTTCTAGTAAATACTCTTTGGAAGTGTCTCCAAAAGACATTTTTACTAAATATACAACTCCGGAAAGTATTTTCTCCGTTGCGCATAATGGTTCGGATAATCCGAATACAAATCATGCTTTAGGACAACATTATTCTCCTGGATTAAGAGGGGATATTCAAGCAAGTCCTGATTTTGTTAATCTAATGACTACTAATGATTTAAGAAGGAAAGATCTAATTGTAGATGAAGATGGCGCTTTCTGGAATGGAAAGTTTACCACAATAGGAGACTGGGCTCCTGTGATGAGATATAGTGAAGTATTGTTGACAAAAGCAGAAGCTTTGGCAAATCTTGCTTCAGGAACTTCTGTTAGTGCAGAGGCGCTTACTATAGTAAATCAAGTACGACATAGATCTGATGCTTCAACTTCTATAGTTGCTTCCGCCAAAAGTGAGTTGATTTCAAAAATTTTACAAGAAAGAAGAATCGAATTAGCTTTTGAAGGACATGGAACATTTGAATTCCTAAGAACAGGGAGAGATATTCCTGCTCATGGAACTGCCAAAGAACAGAAATGGGGCGCAACTACTGTCGTATTACCATTTCCGCAAGCTGAGGTTCAACAGAATCCTAATCTTGTTCAAAATCCTGGATACTAATATTCCTTTGTTTTGTAATAATAATTGCCATCCCTTATCAAAAGGGATGGCAATTATGTTTTGTGGCTATTTAATCTTGATGTATTATTACCAAATCATTAATTTTATGTGTACAAATTAATAGTCTAACAATTTATTAATACTAACTTAACATTGAGAATCTATTTTTACGGCATTGAAATAAGAGGACTTATAATATTTAATCAGAACCTGTAATCCTCTTAAGATTCATTCATTATATTAGAGATTATTATAATACCAATGAACCATCTGGACATAAGATCTGTTTATAGACATGTTCGCAAGTTCTGATGATATCCATTGCTACAAAAAAGTTATTCAATGAAAAAAGCACTTTTACTCGCAACTCTGATCGGTCCGGCAGTAGCCATGGCGCAAAATAACAATGCGCCCTCAAGTTATGATCCACACGATATCAAAATCACAGGGTACCTTCAGACACAGTTTCAAAAGGCGCAATCTCCAGGAATAACTTCGTTCTCCGGTGGTGATTTTTCCAAGAACTCGGACAATCGTTTTATGATCCGACGTGGCCGCCTTAAGATCGACCGGGTGGATACCTATTCAAGTATTGTATTCCAACTCGATGCGACTCAGGACGGCGTGCAGTTAATGGATGCTTTTATCCAATTGAGACATCCTGATCAGAAAGGCTTAAGTCTTACAGCCGGTCTCTTCAACAGACCCTTTGGTTATTCCATCGTTTACTCCTCAGGTTATCGTGATTTCCCGGAAAGAGCACGTGTTTTTCAAACTTTAATGCCACGGGAGCGTGATCTTGGCGGGATGGTCAGCTATCACCCTGGGGGTAAAGTGAAATTCTTGAATTTAGACCTCGCCCTGGTAAATGGAAGTGGACACTCAGCAAAAGACTATGATTCCAAAAAAGATCTGATCGGAAACTTAGCTTTTAAATTCGATAGTCTTGCCGATGAGAGATTGCACCTTGGTTTTGGGGGCTCTTTCTATAAAGGATCTGTCCGTAACGACACAAAGACTTATTATACCTCTAATGGAGCCGGTTATATTGCGCATACCAGCGATGAGAATGAAGGCAAAGGAATTGGCAGAAATTACTATGGGGCAAACTTACAGATTGAACTGGACAACAGCTTTGGAAAATCCAGCTTCAAAACAGAATATGTCGCTGGCGACCAGCCCGGTGTCGCAGGAGGGGCGGATATCAAAGGCCCGTATGCCAGCAGAAGTTTTACGACACAGCCGACAACGGATTTGTACCAACGGAAATTTAACGGTTATTACCTTTGGTTTACGCAGGAAATCGCAAAAACAGGTGTGACAGCTTTGTTAGCTTACGATGTGTATGATCCCAATACAAAGGCAAGCGGAATGACCATCGGAATGCCTGATAATTTTACGGCCGATGGAGATGTAAAATTCAGTACATTGGGTTACGGTGTTGCTTATCAGATCAGCAATCGTCTGAAACTTACCGTCTATAACGAGCATGTAACCAATGAGGCGACTAGTTTGCCGAATTTTTCTGATGATCTCAAAGACAACGTTTTTACAACGCGCTTGCTATACAGATGGTAGATTAAATGAGGTAATAACTGACATTTCATATCGCAAAACCACAGTTTGATGTATGGTTCCGTGACAGCCCGCCGGCTTCACGGCGGATGTTGGCCCGCTATGAATAGTATCCTTTATACGATATTTTTTCGGATGCGGCTTAAGGATGAAGCGGTAATGCCCAGATAGGAAGCCAGCATCGCTAAAGGCACTCGGTTTGCCAGCCCGGGATAGAGCTTTAGAAACAGCAGATAGCGCTCTCTGGCGTCGAGATTCATCATCGTATTTGCTGTTTTTAACTTG
This sequence comes from Sphingobacterium puteale, assembly GCF_003627955.1. Taxonomy (GTDB): domain Bacteria; phylum Bacteroidota; class Bacteroidia; order Sphingobacteriales; family Sphingobacteriaceae; genus Sphingobacterium; species Sphingobacterium puteale. Next base: position 12,191 of record NZ_RBWS01000019.1, read on the forward strand.
CTTTCAATGACAAAACCGTACAGCTTAGCCATCAGTAAGGGCCAGATTTTGATCTCTTTTTCCAACAGCAGAAAATTATGGATATCAAGGCTCCATAGCTGTGCATCTGTTATGGATTCGATATAATCGTTGGACGGAGTACGGTCCAGAAAACTTTGAAAATCGCCGATAAATCGGCCTTCGTAGATAAAGTATCTTGTAAAATCGTCGCCTTTATTATTGTAATAAAGGGAACGAAATACACCGCTTTCTACAAAAGCTATACTATTGGTAACCTTTCCACAGGCGACAAAATAGGTCGCTTTTGGAGTAGTCTTCTTCTCAAAGGCCTGCCTGATCAGGCCTTCCTCCCGCTTATCAAGTTGACCAAATTTTCGGATATAGGCTAAAAGCTGCTCCATAATACGTGCATTAATTACCTAAGATAATCATTTCTTCCCGTTGCGGTCCAGTGGATAGATATTTTACGGAGATCTTTAACTCCTCTTCCAAAAAGGAGATAAATAGTTTCAGTTCTTTCGGAACTTGTGCCTGCTGGTTGATTTTATTCAGGGGTGTATCCCACCCGTCAAAAAATTTCCAGACTGGCCGCGCAGCATCGTCCACAAAAGATGGAGCGGCTAAGGTTTTTGTGTTGCCATTTATCTCATAGGCTGTGCAAATCGGTACTTCGGACATGCCGTTTAAAATGTCAGCCTTTGTCAGGACAAGATCGGTCACGCCGTTTAACATGACCGCATATTTTAATGCAGGAAGGTCTAGCCAGCCCACCCTCCGGGGTCGTTTGGTGTTGGATCCAAATTCGCCTCCTTTTTCACGTAGTTCATCAGCAAGGGGGCCTGTTAGCTCTGTTGGAAATAGACCGTTTCCCACACGTGTGCAATAGGCCTTGGTAACTCCATAGATCTTATCAACTAGTCTGGGCGACACACCCAAACCTACACATGCTGCGGAGGCAATGGTATTTGAGGAGGTGACATAGGGGTAGCTACCATGATCAATGTCCAATAAAGTGGCCTGAGCACCTTCAGCCAATACTTTTTTATTGTTGCTGAGTGCTTCATTGATGATAATTTCGGTATCCGTAATCTGTAGCTTTTTTAAAAAATTACATGCGTTCAGAAAATTATCAAATAATTCTTGTACTGCCGGAATATCCTGCCCCAGAGCTTGCAGCTCAAGGTGCTGCTTTTTTAGGATCTGGAACACGTCTGCTTCGAAATTGTTGGAGAGTATATCACCAACACGTACATTGTGTCGGAGTATTTTATTGGAATAGGTGGGGGCAATGCCATTTTTTGTTGTTCCGATAGTACGGTATTGTGGGGATTCTTCGAAATACATATCCCAGTACCTGTAGGTAGGTAATACAAGATGGGCCTTTGCTGATAGGATAATCCGATGGATTAAATCGGCATCAGACAGATCGGCTTGAAGCTGTTCCACTTCCGCCCGAAGTGCCAAAGCATCGATGACCACACCGGTACCGATGATATTTTTGATATGGGGATAAAAGATTCCTGAGGGCAGCAGTTTGAGTGTGACACGTTTGCCTTTATGGTAAATGCTATGCCCCGCGTTTGCCCCACCATTAAACCGGGCGATAATGTCATAATCACGGCTGATCAGATCAATGATTTTTCCTTTTCCTTCATCTCCCCACTGGAGTCCAATTAAAATATCCATATTGCTTGTTGTATTGAATTGATGGAACAAAACTAGGGCATAGCGCGAAAGGGACAATTGCCATTTGGCAAAAAGACAAATGAGGGCATTTACTCTTTGAAAAATTTGCCGGAGAAACAAAGCGGGTTTAAGCTTGTCTTTGTCCGAGCTGTTTGATTTTTTGCAGCCATTTATCCCGCTTTGTCGCATCGGAAGTCTTTATAATTCCGAGGTATGTCACTTTTACAGGCGATATACCGCAAAATAGCAAGGTTGATCTTTTGAGTTGATTGACACTCGGCCTGACATAGATAAGGGCATAATACCAACCGGGTTGATCTAATGTGGTGATAATCCGCGCAGATTTTCCTTTGAGTAATTTGTCCCAAAAAAGAGAGTTTTCACGGTATTGGAACGCAAAACCGGGCAAAAAGAGCCTATCGATAAAACCTTTCATGATAGCCGGAAGACCGCCCCACCAAACGGGATGTACCCAAACTAAATGATCTGCCCATTGGATATCTTCCCAGGCTTTCAGGAGGTCGGGTTCGAGCGCTGTTCGCTTCTGGTACCCAAACTGAAGATTGGGATTAAAATTCAGATCAGCAATATTAATCGAACGGACTTCTGCTCCAGCTTCTTCAGCGCCTTTTTTGTATGCTGCCGCAATACCAAAGTTGAAGGATTCCCTATTGGGGTGACCGTTGATGACAAGTATTTTCTTCATCATGTTATTCTTCTGATAACACAAAAGTAGAGGTACTGGTCCTTGAATTATAGGACAAATGTCTAAAAAGTGATTTCGCTTCGGATTCGGCTTAAATGCCGTTGTGTAATGCCCAGATAAGAGGCTAAATATTGTAGCGGTATTTGTTGGACAAATTCGGGTTGATCTCGAAGTAAGACCGTATAGCGTTGCAAAGCTGTTTCTTTCTGTAATTGAAAGATGCGTTTTTCAAGTTCCAGATATTGTTGCTCAGCGATCATTTTGAGGTACTTTGTCCAAACTAGACTTTCATCAGCAAGTTTGTCAATAGCGCTCTTTTTGATGACCCATAATTCGGCGGGAGAGAGGGCCTGCATGGTTTCAACACTTGGTCCTCCGGTGATAAAAGAAGAGTAGGCCGCGATTAGGCTGTTGGGAAATCGGAAACAATAGGTGACATCTTCTGCGCTTGAGGTACTGTAATACGAACGAAAGACTCCGGATGCAATGAACGCGACCTCATTACAGGGTTGATTTTCTTTGACAAAAAAATCGTTCTTGTTCAGTCTTTTATATTCAAAAAGCTGAACAATCTGGTCAATTTCTTCCGGATTGAAGAGGCCTAATGACTGAAAATAAGCTGCTATCATAAGTGCCAAAATTAGCTAAATTTCCTTCGATAATGCGATTTATTGGCTGATCATTTTCTTTATCAGGACAATTTGTCCCAAATGATAATAACTGTGTTCAATCACACCCTCAATATTCCTGAGATAGGATCCATATTTTTCCTCAAAGAAAGGCTGGTCAAAAATTTCTGCATCAAGTTGTTCGACTTTATCGGCAAAAAGCGCTGCATTTGTCAAAAAATCAGACCGAAGTTTATCCCAATCGTTCTTTTCAGTTATTTCAGGCAGGTCGAAACTGTATTTGTCACTGATTTCCAGTTTTCCTGTTTCAAGCGCCGCAAGCAGTCCCCTTAAATAGTAATTGATATGATAAGTAAGGGCCGCAATTGTATTTAAATCCTTGATCTTGAAGATCGCCTGTTGCCAACTGATATCCGACAGTTGTTCCTGATAATTGGTATTTGCAATCCAATGACCGCTTAATAAAACTTCTCTAAGTCTGTTTGCAATGAAGGAATTTCTATCCATGACTTATTATGTGGTTTATTGATTAGTTTCTTCCTTCGCTAATTTACATACAATTTCCTTATTCTTCATCTTGGGTTAATCTCTTGTTAATAAGACTTTTGTTCTTTTGTTCAATTCATTGTTACCAGGAGATCATGTTTGCACTAACCGGAAAAGATTTAAAGAATGTTTGGGACCAATTTGTGGAAGATGAATGTGAGGAGTCATTTTATACCTTATATAAACACTATTACCATTATCTTTCCTATTTGGGGCTGAAGAAAAAAATGTCGATGCAGCGCATTCAGGACACTATCAATGATGTGTTCTTACAACTGTGGGAGAAAAAAACAGGCAATCGACAAATACGGAATTACCACAATTATATCATCACCGTATTCTTTCGAAAGCTCTTTCGGAAAGAAACACTTCAACTAACAGATCTGGACTTTACCGAAGAACCACATGATCCGGCTGTCCATCAGTCTGTCGAAGAACAATATATTCGTACAGTAACAACAAACACTGTTGCGCAATTGGTGCAAGAGCACCTGGAACAGCTGGGGGCAAAACAACGTCTGGTCATTTATCAGCGCTTTTTTCTGGACCTTTCCTATCAAGAGATTGCTGATGCGAATCAAGTTTCTATTCATACCATTTATAATACCATCTATAAATCGCTGGAAAAGATCAAAAATAATCTATCCAGTGAACAAGAAATCTTTCTTAAAGTGGCCGTAGGATTGCTTTCTTCATTTTTGTTGATTTTTTCTTAAAAATAAGTAGTGAAAAAATGATGTCCCTTGCTCTATTGGATAAATTACAATTAGAGCAGAATGGACGAACTTAATTTACAGGCTTTATTGCGAGATGAATCTTTTATCAACTATTGCAAGAGAACGGATAAAGAGGACATCGAGAAATGGGAAAAATGGCTGCAAAAATATCCGGAACATCAACAGTCCATTGGAGAATTAAAGACAACTATCCTGGCATTGGGCTATTATTCCGGTGAAGAATCCGTTCAGGCAAATTATTCCCGTTTGCAGCAACAGATAAAAAAGCGTTCTGACCAGCACCGTTTTAAGAAAATTGGCAAAACGGTCTGGTTTAAAATTGCAGCCGCCTTATTTGCTGTGGGGGCAATTTCACTGTTTTTATTCCGCCAACAAGTTCCTGAAGAAACAATGGCAACCGTCCAACAGGTCGGTTCTCCGGGAAAAGATGCTGCAGTGCTCACGTTAAAAGATGGTTCAGTAATTTCTTTGGCAGATATTCGCAAGGGAAGTGTTGTGGCGCTCCAGGGTGGCGTAGAGATACAAAAGAACAAAGACGGTGAATTGGTCTATCGGGCCGTTGAGCAAGATGTTGCAGCCACTGCTGCGGTCAATAAAATTACAACCAATCGGGGCAATCAATATCAGGTTATTCTACCCGATGGATCCAAAGCTTTTTTGAATGCAAATTCCACGCTAACCTATCCATTGAAGTTTGCTCAAAATGCCCGAACTGTGCGTATGACGGGAGAAATTTATTTTGAAATCTCAAAATTGGAAATAGGGACTGGAGCGAATAGAAAACGGATTCCTTTCTATGTGGAAACAGCAGAACAAAAAATCGAAGTACTCGGAACTCATTTCAATGTCAATGCTTATCCCGATGAACCTTATACCACGACAACGCTGTTGGAAGGCAGTGTGCGCGTCACTTCTTTAAAAAGGAATGAATCTGTTTTGTTAAAACCCGGACAAAGGTCATTGTTAAATGAGCGCTTGCGTATAGATGATACCGATAGCTCGCAGGATATTGCTTGGACACAGGGCGATTTTGTATTTAAAGGCGAAGAGTTGAGTAGTTTGTTGCGTAAGATTTCGAGGTGGTACAATGTGGATGTGGAGTGCCCCCAACGATTAGAAAAGCTCAGATTTGATGGTATGGTATCGCGTTCTCAGCCGTTATCCACCATCATTGATATGTTAGAAATCACTGGAAAAGTAAAAATAAAACTTAATGGAAGGAGGCTTATTGTGATAGATTGACCTATCTAATCATGCGATAAGCCAAATGAAAACAACCAAAGGTGCTGGTAACACCTTTGGTCAATGTGTTAAGCTTATCGATAACGTTGCGATTCAATAATCATCAAATAATATTAACAACAACAAATATATGAGTTTTTATCAATGCATGCGTGTTATGAAAATCACCATGGTATTTTTAACTTGTTTGTTGGTGAAAGTCAGTGCGTTTACTTATGGTCAACGGATTACACTCAACAGGCAAAATAGCAATATCCCAACTGTTTTAAAAGAAATAAGGCAGCAGAGCGGCTATGATTTTTTTTACGATAATGGCTTATTTAATCGAGCAAAAACCATTAATATCAGCCTCAAAAATGCGACTGTGGAGGAGGCGTTAGCGATCTGTTTTGCAGGACAGCCTTTTGGTTATGTCGTGAAGAATAAATTAGTTGTTGTGACAGCTGCGCCTTCGGGTTCCAGCAAAGCAACTCCTATAGTACAGCAACAGCTCCTTTCGGGGCGGGTAACCGACCAGGAAACCAAGCGCGCGCTGGCCAGTGTGTCTATCCGTGTCAAGGGAACCTCGGGTGGGACGAATTCCGATGCCAATGGAAACTTCTCCTTAACGGTTTCCAGAATTCCGGCAACATTGGTTGTTTCGTATTTAGGTTATCAGACAAGAGAACTGGAGATAAAAGAAGCACAGGCAAATCTTGCGGTCAGTCTGGCACCACTTGCGACAGCCCTGGAGGAGGTCACTGTTCAGGCAAGGCGCAAAACGAATACGGAAACGGCCGTACTGGAAGAACGTAAACGTGCATCCATTGTACAGGATGCTATTTCCGCTGAAATGATCGAGCGAACAGGAAGTATCACAACTACTCAGGCGCTACAGCGTGTCACGGGAGTGACCGTAACGGATGATAAATATATTGCCGTTAGAGGGCTAGGGGACCGGTCTGTGATTGGACAGTTGAATGGGGTGCGGCTGGCATCTTCAGATCCTGATCGTAGTGCGATCCCCCTGGATCTCGTGCCTGCGTCACTGCTGGACAATATTACGGTTTATAAAACAGTTACGCCAGATAAGCCCGCAGATGCAGCTTCTGGTATCGTTGAACTCAAAACGAAATCTGTACCAGATAAGATGACATTCGAACTTATCGCGCAGACCGGTCTCAATTCGAATATCGGTCTGGGCGGTAATTATAATAGCTTCTGGAATAGCGAAATGGGATTGTTAGGGACAAGAATTAATAAAAAGGACCTGTCACGGGATTTCCTGGATCTCGCGAAACAATATCCCAATGGCCTCAGTTCGATTCAGGATATGATCGCCAATAGCAACTATAGTCCCTCCGGATATCAGGAAGTGAACCGCATCAATGGTATTATGAAAAGTTTTGATCCTGTCATGACGACACGATATCGTCGGGCACCTATGAATCAGCTGTATTCCGCTACCTTTGGAAATAGCTACGACGTTTTCGGTAAACACAAATTGGGACTTGTTGTCGGTGGAAATTATTACCGAAGGTTCTCGGATACTTATCAGGGCGAACTGACACAATACAGTATCTACCAAGGTGTCGTTACAGGCAATCCCGATATATTCAGTTTTAGAAATATCCCCAATTATATCACGCCCAATAGCTTATTTATGGGCAAATATCAAACCTATCAAGAAAATACAGGGACAGAAACTCTTAACTATGGTACACTTGTCGGTGTTACCTATCGTTTCAATCCACAGCATGAAATCAGCATGCAATACCTCGGAAGCTGGGGGGGTGAATCAATCGCAACTAATCTGAATGGGCGTTATGAATATTCAGGTTTACCGGGGGAGGTCCGAAGCACCATTCATTCCTTAAAACAGACTTTCCGAAATCTGAATACATTTAATTTACAAGGTGAACATAAGTTTTTGAAAGATGAATTTTCCCCGCGATTGAGCTATAACGTGGCGACATCAAAATCCACCCAAAATGATCCGGATTTTAGATTTGTAAGTCTGGTGGATTACACCCCCAGAGGCGGGGGCTGGTATAGACGGCCCATTGTCGGAGAACAGGCAGGTAGCGATGATTATGTTTATTCTGAACACCTGTATGCACTCACATCGGGATATGTCAACGGATTTGGAAATTATGGCATTATCCAGGCCGAACCCAATGGTCGGAGATGGCGCAATTTAAATGAAGACAATTTTAATGCAAAAGCGGATTTAAATTTTCCTTTTAAGCTGTTTGGACAGAAACAATTGTTAAAGACGGGCTTTAACTACCTGTTCAGAGACCGCAAATTCATGGAAAACCAATTGTTTCTGCCGGGATCGAATTTTACGGGCAATAAATCAATTCCTTTGTATGATGTGCAAGGAAATCTGGATCGCCTGGTCAGCAATGAAATAGTTGGCGTTGTGCTGCCCAAGGCCGGACAGGGGGAAGGAATGATGCCAATAGGAGGATTTCTATACAATAGCCAAAAATCACCAAACAACTATAAAGGCTATTTCGAAACCAATGCGCTTTATGGTATGCTGGATCTTAAAATTGCGGAGCAGCTACGTATAGCGGGAGGAGTACGGTTTGAGCTGACCAATATCGGATCGGCGGTAGATACAGCCAATGTATTTTTAGATCCTGCACTTACGGCAACATCTCCGGATGGAACACGTATTCCATTGGATCCAATTAATCCAAATTCTGTCTATAAAACAGGTTACAAACCTTTTTATTCGGTAAATGCCACTTATACGCTCAACGATAATATGAATTTTCGTGGAGCTTTCAATACGACCTTGGCAAGACCGGAGCTGCGGGAGATTACGAACGTCTTTGAATTTGATGCGTTCCAGATGGGGTTGGTCGTCGGTAATCCTAATCTGAAAAATCAGTATACACAAAATGCAGATTTTCGTTGGGAATGGTTTCCTGCAAAAGGGGAAGTGATCGCTATTTCTGCTTTCGGAAAACGTATCGAGAATCAATTGGTCAAAGTTTTTAATTTAAAAACGGAAGGTCTGGCCGCCACTTACCCTGAATTTCCGACAATTCAATTCCAAAATGATGCTAATGTCGGTAAAGTGTGGGGACTGGAGTTCGAGGTAGTCAAGAATTTAGGAAGCTTATATGATCCTTTGAAAAATCTGTTCCTCGGTACAAACCTCCTGTTGGCACAGAGCGAGATAAAAAAATCTGCCGAACGTTATGAAGCGAATCGTTCCCTTGATCGGTACACGCCTAAAAATAGCCCTTTGTTTGAACAAGCCCCTTATTCCATCAATGCTTGGTTAAATTATGATAATGGCAAGTCCGGCACTGATCTGACCTTGACCTTCAACATGGTGGGCGAACGTTTGGTACAGATTAATCTGACAGGGGAGCCTGATCTGTACACGCAGCCCGTGCCTTATCTTGATTTTGTGTTTTCACAAAAGCTGAATAAACGGATCTTGTTTAAAGGCTATGCCAAAAATATTATGAATCCTGCCATAAAAACAGTGTATGCAAACCCACAGACCGGCGGGAAATGGTATGGAAATGAATACATCAACCGAAGCTACAAACGTGGTGCGGAAATTATGATCGGTTTTACCTATAACTTATTTTAATCCAATGAAAATCAATGTCTTTACCAATAGTTATTGGCGGTTGTTGGGAGTTTCGGCTTTATGTTCCCTTTCTTTTTCCGCTTGTAAAAAAGAAAAGCTGGACGTTATTACCGACAATCGTTCTGTAACCGAAAATAGACCAAATTCGAATTCGAGAATTGTTAACTTATTTGACTACAACCAACTTATTGCCAATGGTGATAGCTTGACCAATTTTGTGGTATTACATCCGCTAAATCAGGATAACTACAAATATCCGGGGACATCGTATTTCCCAACGGATGGACGTCTGGGGAAAATATGGCCTATTCCACAAGATCTTTTTAACCAGAAAGAAGAGGCTGAATTGAGTTTTGCTGCACGTTATTATACGGGATTTGGTGTAGACCATGATCTTAAAATCAATGTAAATAATAGTTATGATACACCCAAAGATTATTTTTTGCTACCAACTACGTTCATGAATGGTCAGCCTGAGGTTGTCTCCATAGCGCGGGCAGCGACAAGCCCGGATAAACCCGATCATTTCAAGATCAGGATTGTGAATCTAGCTGGGGCAATTAAAAATCCAGCCAATGGATTGACGGGGGCACAGGAGAATTTGGTTGGGGAGATATCGCTGGCCTATGCCGACGGTGCACTGGTTAGCCCAAAGACCAATGCAATATCAGTTGCACGTATGGCGTCTGAATATATTGAATTGCCTTACGGTACTTATCAATTCAAGGTATTGCTTCAGGATGGAAGACCGCTTCCCGCATTGGGATCCGAACGACATGAATATGGTCTGATTGATCTGCCAACTTCTACCATCCCGGAAAATCATGCAAGATCAACTAATCTGGTCTATGCTCCCATTCAGGACTTCAAGCCCGGTGGGGTATATACGATTGTAGTTGCTCCGCAGAAATTTAGCTATATCTCCAATGAAATAGATGAAACTGTGAATGTCTATCAGAATTCATTTCAGATTATTACAGATATCGCTGCGCCGGTGAACCAAAGTTATCTTCGGATACAGGGAGTCAATGCATACAAAGACCAGTCCATCGGATTTAAGATAGACGGAAAGACACTTGCATCGGGCCTTGATTTTGGAGAAGTGAGTGCGTATGGTGTATTTACCCAGAAACGGTATACGATTGAGGCAGTCGACAATTCGGGCAATGTTATCGCTTCCCTAAACTCGGAGCTACGCAGTAATCAAAATTATACGATTTGGATATACCCGGATCAAAATGGAAGGGCTCAACTGTTACTGATTGCCAATGATCTAAGTGGTACGCTGCCTTTACCTGCCGAAGATGATGGTACGTATAGCAGGCTCGCCTTTAAGTTTTTCTTTTTCAATCGTTTCCTGAATCTATCTATTGGTAATCCTTATATCACGTTTACACTTCCAAATGGGCAAGCTATCGGAAATCATTCCAATGTGAATCTTCAGCCGGGAATTCCGTCGACACATATGCCTTACACGAATATGAATACGATGATGGAGCCTTACCAGATTATGGCTTATCGATCTAAGCCTGATGTGGTTCCTGGCGTGTGGGCCGAAGATATTGATGTATTGAAATCTACTGACTTTATTGCGGATAAATCTCTTTATACAAAAATAAAAAGAGCATTACCTGCTCACGAACCCGGAATTTATACCGTCGCATTAATTGGAAAAAGCGGTGCAGGAGCATCTGCTAAAGAGAAAGCTAGAATGATCATTATCAAACATAATAAGTAATGAAACCATCACGATTTATTCATTCACATAGGGGAATGGTTAACCGGGCGAAGCGAGCTCATGAATGCCGCTTAAAGCAAACACTCGATGAATAAATCTGATCGCTTCACTACAGCTGAAAAATAAAATTAAACGATGAAAACACAAAGAATATTACATGGCGTAAGTGTATTAGGCCTTTTTCTCATCCTGTTCACAGCTTGTACCAAAATTGACTATACACAGATCGATGAGCCTGCTTACCTCAGGGTATTTAATAACATCAATTATGTGCAGACCATGGGCAGCAAGGATGATAAGGTACCTTATTTCTGTATGCTCATCAATCCAAAGACTGGAGCTGACGGGAAATTTACAGGAGCAGAAATCATAGGTGATTTTTTGGACAAGCGTGATCCTTATGCGCCACCTTATCCTTCACATATCGGCAACAGCACAAGTTTGAGTAATCCAGAATATCCGGGAAAAGAGAATGTACTGGTTGGTCCGGTTTTAAATGGATTTGATCTAAGCAGCTGGGCACAGATTCCATCTGGAGAAGTGCGCCTTGTATTTGCTTACCGACCCAAAAATACAGTTCCGTTCTTTGAATTGGAAGAACGCTTAAGAAATGACATCCTGATAGATACGGTGATTAACCTCCAAAGTAAGGAGGTGTATACATTGCATCTGCTGCAAAAAGATTTTGTCAAGAAAGACCATGGGATTTTATTGAGGCAGGAAAACTTCCATAAACTCCCTTTATCGGATTCATTGGTCTACGTCAATTTTTACAATATGAGCGCAAAAGGATTCTGGGAAGCTGATGCCAGTTTAAAAGATGACGATTACAAACTCGCAAGTTTTAAGTATGGCATCAAGGATGAAATGAACGTGTATATGTCGCTTTATGAAAGTCAGGAAGAGTTGAGCCACTATGCCGCCACCGTAAAAGGATATCGCGGTAAGTTTATGGCCACAATCAGACGTAATACGAACTCAGATGTTGTAAGTTCCTATGCGAGCTTTCCGCTATGGGCAAGTAATCATGCGAATGGCATTCGAACATCCATATGGGAACGGTTTGACTTTTTTGCGCCCGGAATGAATCCGGTTACAAATCCTTTTTACGATAGTGACCGCAATACAGGAAGCAATTGGGCTGTACTTAACTGTCTTCTGAATGGAAAAGTTGGATTAACAAGTAATGAAAATGGAACGCTGCTTCCGAATTTATTGGTCAATGTCCATTCCGGAAAAGACAACCCGCGCACTTTCGCTACGGTCAACACGATTGAAGTTGTTAATGGTCGAGTGTACTTAACGACAATACAACGGAAATATGCACCTCCTATCTACTAAACATAAGCAAAGATGAATCGAAATATAAAATATAAGATGGCTAAGATGAGGTTTATAGGCTGCTTTTTTGTATACCTGTCTATTTCTATCCTACAAAGCTGTAAACATGACAATCTTACTATGCCTGTACCGAATGAAAATATACGGCCGGCAGCAGATTTTATTCATAATAATTACGAAATGCGCCTATTTGATGCTGCGCTCCAAAAGACAGGAATGGCAGTGGAGCTCAATGAAGCGGGACCATTCACAGTGCTCGTACCCAATGATCTTGCATTTAATGAAATAGGGATATTTAGGCCAACTGATTTTGACAGGATGAATAAAGATAGCCTACGGCGGATCATTGCCTACCATATCCTTCCCCGACGCCTTTATTTGAGTGATATTCCGAGCAACGCTGTCGATTTTCGGTATGCAACCCTTGAGGGGTCAGAATTATATGCTTCCATAGGTTCGATCATGCCCGGGGCAACTGCACCATCCAACATGTTGTTTTTCAGCGGTGCAAAGACAATCCGTAAAGACGTAGTGCTGTCCAACGGTGTCCTGCATGTGCTTGATAAGCTGATGAAGCCCCAGTTTGAAAAGAATATTCAGGAATGGTTGAGTGATAAAAAGGAATATACGGTGTTTGTCGCCGGATTGAAAAAATTTGGACTGTGGGACCAACTTGCTGAAAAAGGTCCATTCACGGTGTTCGCACCAACAAATGAGGCACTGGAAAAGAAAGGAATTACGATGAACTTTTTGGATACCGCCGTGCCTGAAAGATATATAGCTGAGGTATTATTCGGTGCCTATATCATGTATGATAAACATTTTTTTATCTCGGATTCGCAGGTGTTCAGCATTATTAATTCGAACGGTTCGTATAAGTATCATTTGAAAGATAATATCCATTACATGGAATACTTGGCGAATGAGACTTATCCGACCTGGAAAATGAGTTACTATATGAAGCTTAGAAGTAACGATACATTTTATTCAATTATCCTGGCGGATATAAGTTATTCGGTCGGGGCTAAAATGGACTATCTGTGTAGTAACGGTGTGGTACATGATTTGGATCAAGGCTTAGTAAGTCCTGATCAGGTTATTAAAAAGGAAGAAAATGAAAAATAAATCAATTAAGGTCACTCGACATATCGTACTGATGTGGGTTGCGGGTTTGCTCCTGATCTTCTCTTGTCGTAAGACCGAATTTATGCCTGACATTGTAGGTGAACAGGTTCCTTATCAAAACGAGGCAACACAAGATATAGGCCAATTACTGGCTAAACATAACGAGACGAAAGTATTTTTAGGTGCCTGGCAAAAAAGCAATATCTCAGCACTTATTAAAGCGCAAGGTATTCATACGAAAGTCACGGTTTTGGCTCCAACCGATAATGCGCTCAAGCAAGCTGGAATTACAGCGGAGACTATTCAAAAAATGACAACCGAAGAACTTATCGAATTTGTTCAGTTTTATAGCTTCTGGGGTGAGCTTGATCAGACTAAACTTGGTAAATATAGTTTAATGGTTCGTTCGATGTTGAAAAATTCAAAATTTCGTGTTCCTTTTTATGATAATGAGGAACCTATAGGACGACGCTATGACCTTTATTATTACCGACATTATCTAGCTGTAAAAGATGGAGAGCTACTGGTTAATGGTAAATCAGTAGGCAAATTAACTTACGAATCCGCAACAGATGGGGGGATCTATTTCATGGAGAAATTTGTTCAAAAACCGACTATGACCATATTGGATGCATTAAAGGCAGACGGAAGGTTTACCTTTTTTATTGAATCTCAGCGATTGGCAGAGGAGGCATTTTTTGAGAAAATGTTGGATGATATTGAACCATTGTGGGGTTATCGAATGAGCAAAGAGGAGTTTTTAAGCTATTATCCCGATGCCAGGGCACCTTATACCCGTGGCTGGGTGGCGGAAAGCGATCCTATTTACGAAAATGAGGCCAATCTGACCTTGACCGCAACATTTGCACCTACGGATGATGCCTTTAAACGGGCGGGATTTAACAGTGTACAGGATATTTTAGCGTTCAATGCCAAAAGAGGAGATGTGAGATATGATGAATTATACTTTGAGCCCCGTGGAGCCTATCCGATGGATACTCTGTTCAGCTATCATCGCAATTGGGGAAGGATAGTGGCGACAAAGGATCCGGCATATGGTATGGCGATGGGTAACAACACTGTATTTTATAGCAATGACCTGGATCCTGTATTGTTAAACGATTATTATGTGAATATAGGCGGTTCAGGTCAGGTTCAATATGCTTATAAAATGCCATTCGCCTTTTCCCAGAATGAGAACCAGATCCAGATGAAGATAAAAAATGCAGAACAGGCGCCGGTCAATATGGTGGAGACGGATATCAATACCATCAATGGACCTATTCACGTACTTGATAATTTGTTAGTTCCGAAAGGTTTTAAACTTAAATAGAGATGAGACAATATAAATTTAGCGCTAGCAGATATGTAATGCTTTTGCTGATCAGTAGCCTAACATTTGCCTGTAAAAAGGAGGACAGTGCTGTTGGCTTCGATAATAACAGTGTGAATCTTGTCGTTGCTGATAATTTTAATTTATCGGCGTTTAATGCTGCTTTGCGTGTAAGCAATTTGGATAAGGAACTGAAAACAGGTAAGGGACCTTATACCTTGTTGGCACCGTCGGATGAAGCTTTTGCTAATGCGGGATACACCAGTGTCGTGGAAATATTAGCTGAACGTGCTTCAATAATTTCGAATATCGCCAACTATCACCTATTGGACGGAAAATATGAATTGGATAAACTGCCATTTTTATTTAATCAAGAGCTGCAAACACGAAAAGGTAAAGTTTATGCCACACATTGGGTCAAAGGCGCAGATACGGTACTCACATTAAATGGTGCCCGTATTTTGACCCAAAATTTGCCAGCCTCGAATGGACTGGTACAGGTCCTCGACCGGGTGATGACGCCTTATGTACATGATAAGATTGTGGACGCGATCAATGCAGATGCAAGCATCAGCATATTTGCCCGAGCTGTCAAAAGAACTGCTGTGTTATCGGATAAAGGTAATCAAGGGCCTTATACCGTTTTCGCGCCAATCAATACGGCGATGGCGAAACTGGGATTCGCTTCGGTACAAGAGGTTGACAAAGCAGGTTTGGCAGAGTTGAAACAAGTAGTCAACTATCATATCGTTCGCGATCGCCGCTTTGTATACGATTATATTCTAAGTACAGGTAACACAAATTTATCTAAGCAAACGATGCTGGATGGAAATAGTATTCAAATAAGATTGATTCCCAATGTAAACTCTCCGGGATCATTTATGGGCATCGCACTCCGTGGCCTGGGTAATACCAGTGACGTCCTCCTGTATAAACAGGATATATTAACTGGTGAGGGGGTACTGCATATTGTCGATCAGGGCTTGCAGATTACACAATAATAAAAAAGTTTTATCTCACGATTTAGGAAAACAAGAAATGAATAGATATCAATATGACAATATATGCATAGGAAGATCAATCGGGATCGCCTATCCGCTATTGTCAACACTCAAGTTAATTTTCCTCTTTTTACTTCTCGTGCAAGGATTTGTTTCTTCGGCACAGGAAACGTCAGGTGCACTTATCGGAAAGGTTCAAAATAGTGCTGGAAGCGCTGTCGAGAAAGCGACAGTTACTATTGTACACACCCCCACAGGCACGCGTTACGTACAGTCCACAGATAAAGATGGACATTTTACTTTGAACAATATTCGTACCGGTGGGCCGTATACAGTGGATGTGAGCAGTATAGGGCTTCAGGCCGATCACAGAGAGGATATCTTTGTACGCCTGGGAGAAGCTTTGCAAATTGACTTTATTCTGCAACAGCGCACAGAAACCCTTGGTGAAGTTGTCATAACAGGCCGAAAACGGGAAACTAGGGCCGGTACAGTAGGAACAGGGAGTCATATTAGCCGTGAACAGGTACGAAATATGCCAACAGCAAATCGTTCGATTACGGATGTGACTAGACTAACACCACAGGGAAGCCGGGATAATAGCTTTGGCGGAACTAACTTCAGGTACAATAATGTGACTGTGGATGGAGCTGTCAATAATGATGCGATAGGTTTTAGCCCTTCTCTAGGCGGACAGACGGGTACCTCGGGAATGGCAGGAAGCAGCACGCGGACCAATCCGATATCGATCGATGCTATCCAGGATATGCAAGTGTATCTGGCTCCCTATGATGTTAAAATAGGAAATTTTACGGGTGGATCTGTCAATGCCGTAACACGGAGCGGGACGAATCAGGTCGAGGGTTCGGTGTACGCTTATGGACGTAATGCCGCCCTTACTGGGAAAGATCGTGTGGGAACGCTAGGGAAAATGAATAAAGATTTTTATGACTATCAAACGGGATTTCGAATTGGGTTTCCATTGATAAAAGATAAGTTGTTTTTCTTCAGCAATGAAGAGCTGACACGACGTCAAGATCCTACACAACTGCGTGTAGGAACGGTTGAAACGGCCCATATTCTGGATCGCGCTGATGTCGAGGCGATAAAAACGGCGGCGCAGTCGCGTTACGGAGATATTTTTAATATTGGAACAGCTGATAATTATACCAATTGGTCACGTTCAACCAAATTCTTTAACCGCTTGGACTGGAATATCAATGCCTTGCATCAGCTGGCTATTCGTAACAATACGATCTTCAGCAAAGCGACACATATGGACAGGGATCAGCAAGATTTTCGTTTCAGTGGAATGGCATTTGAACAGGAAAATAACCAAACGAGTACTGTTGCAGAATTAAAGAGTAGATTTAGTAACAATCTCTCCTCCAATGTTGTATTGGGGTATACGCAGGTAAACGACCGTCGTGACCCGCTGAGTGACCCTTCTTTGCCTCAGGTGCAGATTCAGGGACGTACACCAGGAACAACAATCTATCTCGGAACTGATCGCGAAGCCAGTATTTTTAATATGCGACAAGGGACATGGGAGATTACAGCAAACCTGAACTGGACGAAAGGTAGACATAAGTTTTTGTTTGGAACACATAATGAACTTTATCGTATTCGCTATGGTTTTGTCAACAGTTGGAATGGTCGAGTGGATTACAACAGTATTGCCGATTTTGTTGCCAATGTACCTTATCGTGTTAGAGGGAGCTATAATTATACAGACAATACACGATCCTATATTTTAGATCATCCCGCAGCGGACTTCTCGGTCAATATGTATAGTCTGTATGTTCAGGATGAAATCCGTGTAAATGATCATTTACAAATTATCCCTGGACTTAGAGCAGATTTAGCTAGCCTACCCGATATGCCAACGTTAAGTGACAAAGTCAGCGATATGTGGGCGGATCCTGGTTTTGGGACAAGTTATACATACACCCCTGCCAATCGCCTTAGAAACGAATTTTTAAATAAAATCCAACTTTCCCCACGTATTGGGTTTCGATGGGAAGCAATGGACAACCGACAGTTGATCATAAGAGGCGGAGCCGGATTATTTACGGGACGTATACCGTTCGCTTGGCTCGCTTATGCTTATTACAATACGGGTGACAGTTATGGTGCATTTGATCAAAAAGCTGATCAAAAACCTTTTGCTCCGGGCTCTGATCCCATTAAACCTAGCCAGAATGGGATAGGTGACTTTATTGGACAAAACGGTGCCATAATCAATGATCCAAGCACGGGTAAGACACAGGTAGACTTGGTTGATAATAATTTTGTACTGCCGCAAGTTCTACGGTCAAGTTTAGGGATAGACTATCAGGCGGAAGGCTGGAAGTTCACACTGGAAGGTATTTATACAAAAAATATAAAAGATGTATTATTCCAACAGCTAAATAATAAAGATAATCCGTTATGGTATGGATATGATATCGGCAAGCAACAACCTGTTTACAGTGGTACTGTTGACAATCGTTTTTCAAATGTTTATCTGTTGAGCAATACCAGTCAAGGCTATCGGTATAGCATCACAGGGACGATCGGGAAAACGATCAAAGAAAAGCTGAATGCGACTTTGAGCTATACCTATGGACAGTCCAAAGATTTGAGCAATGGGGTCCGTAATTCTATGGAGAGTAATTGGCAGCTCAATCAATCGTTAATTCCGAACAATCCGAAATTGGCCTATAGTAACTTTGATATACGTCACCGCATCGTTTCAAGCATAAATTATGAACAAGTATGGCGCAGTGCCGGACGGACAAGTTTTACCTTATATTTTAGTGCGCAATCGGGTAGCCCATTCACCTATGGTATCGTCAACAATAGTATTCAGGGATTGCCTCAGCAGGTCAGCTTGGTGTACATTCCGAGAGCAACAGAAGCAATCCGTTATTTCAAGGATATCGCCGGTGGGATGTCCGCCCAACAGCAGGCGGAAGCTTTTAACCGATTTATTGACGGCAACGAATACTTAAGTTCCCGTAGAGGTGACTTCACAGAACGAAATATGGGAAGAACACCATGGAATCTGCAGGCTGACTTACGCATTGCCCATGATCTCTTTGTTCAGAAGTCAAAAAAACAATTTATTACATTTTCAGTGGATATTATGAACTTGACTAATCTGATCTATAGAAAATGGGGTATTCAATACTTTTCGCCCAATACATTTAATTCCACGAGTAGCGTAGGGTTAACACCTACATTGTTCCCCCCGAGCCAAAATGCGGAAAGCTGGCCTGTATTTACGTTCAGCGATCCGGGCCAACCTTACAGCATAGATTATTTTAACTCGAGGGCACAGATACAGTGTGGTGTTCGCTATACTTTCTAATTAAAAGACGCCTAGAAGACAGTTTAAATTGTAACAATTGAAACAATGATTCGAGTGGTGAAACTCAATAAATAAGGTAAAAAAAAGAATTTATTCTTATGAAAAATATAATAAAACTAACAATGATATGCATAGCAATGGCGATTGCATTCATCAGCTGTAGTAAAAAAGAGGAATTGATAGATAAGGAGATAGCGAAAGTAAATAGCTATTATCCTAATTCAGGCAAGGCGGGCACATTGGTTACCATTGAAGGAGAGGGATTCAGTAGTTCAATAACTGAATTTACAGCCACAGTTGCTGGAAATTCGGCAGAGGTAATCAGCGCGACTCCCACAGCAGTCGTATTACGTGTGCCGAAAGGTGATAAAAGTGGAACAGTTGTCTTGAAATATGGTAACAATAGCTTTGATGTGGGCACGTATACTTATCAGGACCTGTCTATAGCAAAAGTTTTTCCGACGAATGGTACCCTCGGTACCCAATTACGGATTGACGGTGAGGGATTTGGCAGCACTGAAACTCCAGCGGAGGTTTACGTTAATGGCAAGAAAGCATTGGTGGTAAGCGTGACCGATAAGGTGATCATTGCTGAAGTTCCCGAAGATGCTGGATATGGTGCTGTGGAAGTACGTGTAGACGGGAAAAAGTCTCAGGGACAGAATTTTACCTATCAGGTTATTCGCAGCATTAAACCAGCCACTGGTGGAGCAGGAACAAAGGTTACGTTGACAGGAGAAGGCTTCGAGAAGCTGAATTCGGGCAATGTGGTAGATTTTAATGGTAAAATTGCTACCGTCCTGGAATCCAGCCCTGAGAAAATTGTCGTTGTTGCACCAGCAGGAGTGGGTACGGGACTCTTGTCCGTCAATATCAATGAACAGAAGATCTCCGGTCCGGTGTTTACAGTGGTCGGCAAGCCTGTGATTGAAGCAGTTTCACCTTTAAGTGGTCCAAAGGGAGCCGAAATGACGATTAATGGGCTATTATTTAGTAAGATATTGGACGAAAATCAGGTATTCATCAATGGAAAGCAGGTCGCTATTTCTTCAATTAGCGAAAATCAGATTAAGCTGATCATTCCAGGGGGGACTGGATCAGGCAAGGTAAAGGTTGTTGTCAATGATCAATCGGTCGAAGGCCCACAATTCAAAGATCAGACATTGGGGATACGTTCAATGAGTCCGGACAATGGTCTGGCCGGGACGAGTGTTACAATCCTGGGAACTGGTTTTAGTACAAATCTGGCAGAAAATCTCGTTTATTTTAACGGAGTTTTGACGCGGGTAAGCAGTGCCAGTGAGAATCAATTAGTACTGGAAGCACCACAAGGAGTAACAACAGGTCAGGTGAAAGTTGTCGTTGGCAACCAAGACGCCCTGGCACCGCGACCATTCCGTAGGGCCGGAATAACGACTCTGGCAGGTGGCCCCGGAATGACCACTTTTGGCAGTAACATGGCTGGAATGGCAATTGATCAACAAGGCTATATCTACGTCACAGATCCAGAGAATAAACAAGTGAAGAAGGTATCGCCTACAGGGAGTGTTTCCATCTTGCAGGTCGATGGCGCCAACGCAATTTTTGATTATCCGTCAGGAATAGCAATTGACCAGCAAAATAATATCTACGTCAGCGATCAACGTGCAAATCAGATCTTTAAAATTACGCCTACAGGTAAACGTACAGTACACGCACGCGGATTTTCGCCGACAGCCATGTGTATTGACTTATCAGGAAATTTGTATGTCTCGGTTGCTGGATTTGGATTGGGGGTCAACAAAGTCAATAACACTGGAAGTTATACAAGGGTAACGGGACCATCCTGGGTGTTGGGCAAACCCTTTGTGGATAACCAGGGCTACCTGTATTATTCCGATCAGAATACAAGCAGCAACAATGGGATTGAAATAGTGAAACCGGGTGATAACCGCGGGGTAATATTTGTTGGAAATTCGGATGCTGGATACGTAGATGGCATAGGAACTGCCGCAAGGTTTAATGGTATCGGTGGAATTAGCCCTGGCCTGAATAACCGATTAATCGTCGCTGATAACAATAATTATGCTATCCGTGAAGTCAATATGACAACCAAAGAGGTAACAACCTTGATAAAAGCAAACTATGGCTATGCGGATGGTACATTGGCGACAGCTAAATTCACGTCGGTAAAGGATGTTGTGGTGGATAAAGAGGGCAATATTTACCTTATGGATGTGGCGAATAAAGCGATTCGGAAATTGTTCCTGAAATAAAAATGTATATCCCCGATGTGTTAATATTGTTCTAAAAAAGTTAAGTTATTTTTTGAAACGATATAAGATAAGCAATCGGGGATTTTTGTTAATTACTTTCTATGGTGCGTAAAAAATCGCCATAGAAATCGGGAATATCACTGTGATAAATAGCCGCTGCGACTTCCTCAATCGGATAATCTACTTTAACTATTTTGGCTTCTATGTTTTCTTCTGTCAGCGTCACTAAGGTATAGGAAGCCTTTCTGTCTTTTTCTTTGCTTCGGCCGACAGACCCACAATTGATAAACAGGACTTCTTCAGTCCGTTGGACATAGGCGTGATGGGTATGACCCATGACCAAGATATCAATGGCTCTTTCGCGTAATTGAATTGAGAGGTCCGCTTTGGGTGTTGATTCATGAATGTATTCATCATTACTATGAAGACTGGCGTGCACAAGCAGGATCTTTCTAAGACGATCACCGACTTTGAACGTTAATTCAATATTGTAAGGTAATGTTGCTAGCCATTTTTTGTGAGCAGCTGTTATATCGTTTTTGCTGAGATTGATGGCGATGTCACGGTTTACTGTTTCGATCGCATCGTGGTGTGGTAAGGGGATAATAGGCTCATCGAAGGCAATCCTCTGATCGTGATTTCCGAGTAAACAGGGGATATTTCTTTCCTGTATTCGGGCAATAACCTCATTTCCCCATGGGGCAAAATCGACCAGATCACCTAAACAGTAAATCTGTGTTACCCCGCTCTTTTTTATGTCCGCTAGTACTTCGTCCAATGCCACAATATTGGCATGTATATCACTTATTATTGCAAGTTGTATCTTCATCTATCCTACAAACTTAGCCATTCGAAGCGCAAATTAACAGTATGCTTATTGTTTTTAAAAAGAAAATGAAATTGGTATTATATTCATTAAGATGAATCATGAGTGATAGCAGCGAAAATAATATACAATATTTTAATAAGTATATAACCTGTATTATAACAGTAAGATATATACTTATTTTCTATTAAGATGATTAAAGGTTCATTCCTCCGGATACCTCAATGCGTTGTCCATTGATCCATCGGGCGTCTTCTGTGCACAAAAAGGCAACAACGCCGCCGATATCATCCGGTACGCCGGCACGCCCCAATGCCGTTACACTCGCAATATGTGCATTTGTTTCCTTGTTATCACGTACATGTCCGCCGCCGAAATCTGTTTCAATTGCGCCCGGAGCGACGACATTTGCTGCAATACCACGATGTCCAAGCTCCTTGGCCAGGTATCTTGTCAGAACTTCGACCGCACCCTTCATCGAACCGTAAGCGGAAGAGCCCGGAAAAGCGAAACGGGCAAGACCGGACGATATATTAATAATACGTCCGCCGTCGTTTATAAAGGGAAGCGCTTTCTGGGTTAGAAAAAAGACACCTTTATAATGGATATTGTATACTGCGTCAAATTGCTCCTCTGTCGTATCCATAAAAGGGGCATATAATGCCGTACCTGCATTGTTGATCAAAAAATCAAAATTCGGCTGCCCCGTTTGTTCTTTTAGATGATCGGTTATTTGTGCTATAAACTGATCAAAGGAATTGATGTTACCCGCATCGAATTGAAATGCAGCGGCATGCTGTCCTAAGGCCTGAATGTTAGACACCACATGATCTGCTTCTTCTTTGTTGCTATGGTAAGTCAGTATGACATCGATTCCCTTTTTAGCGAGATTAATTGCCATGTTCCTTCCCAACCCCCGGCTTCCGCCAGTTACTAAAGCGATTTTATTTTTAGCCATTTTTATTTTGTTTTAAAATTTAATAGGACAAATTTCGCTTTTAAAGTATCCGATGCGTTTGTGAAAAGCAAATGAATATTTGCGAAATTCAAATTATAGCGGCTGAGAACGAAAATTGTTTGGAGAAAGCTTGGTCTGCTTTTTAAAGAAATTAGAAAAATGTGCTATTTCTTCGAAACCGAGCGAGTAGGCAATCTCGGAAATATTCCAGTCTGTCTGTTTGAGAAGAATTTTTGCTTCCTGTGTGATTCGGGCACTAATTACGTGGGTGGTTGTGTTCCCTGTACTGTCTTTCAGAATTTTATTCAGATGGTTCACATGGACTGCAAGGCGTTCGGCAAAATCATTTGCTGTCCGTAGCTGCAAACGCTGCATCGGAGATTCTATGGGGAACTGTCTTTCCAATAGCTCGATGAATAGGGAGGTAATTCTAGAGGCGGCATTATGGGTCGGGTTGCTGATGCCTTTCGGTTGTAGTTTCTGTCCATAATGAATAATTTCGAGCACATAATTCCTTAAAAGATCATATTTAAACACGTAATCGGAAGATAACTCCTTATTCATTTTTTCGAAAATGTGTTCAATCTCAAGACGCTGCTCCGGGGAGATCTGAAAAACGGGAAGTCCCCCCGGTTGAAAAATAGGCAGATCATCCAAAACAACGCCACTTTTATTTCGTGCTAAAAAATCATCGGTAAAAACGCAAAAATAACCTTGTTGCTGCTCGTCTCTGGGTATCCAATGATAGGGTACTTTCGGTGTCGCAAATACTAAAGCAGACTCTTCTATTTCAATCACTTTATCGGCGTATTCAGCGGTATTCTTTCCTGTGATTAAGCTGATTTTATAATAAGTTCGTTTGTTGTATGGCATAATGGGCTTCTCTTTCAATGCGGCAGCGAGTTCTGCGTAACTAAACACATTAAAATGCCCGATCTCCCGTGCTATTTCCTTGGGTATCGTTGCGTTGATTTCGTGGTAGAACTGTTCAATTGAGGTTGTTTCCATATGGATTAAATTTGCAAGAATCAAATTTAGATTTTTTTATTCATTAACTCAAAATATCCACGCCCCATCCCTTCGGATTGCCGCCAATTTTCATTTTAATGTCAATAGAGCAATTATATTTTGCACAATATAATTTTTCAATCTATATTTGTGATGTTGAAACGAAAACAAAATAAAATATGAAAACGTTATACACAATAGGGGCTACCGCCAAAGGCGGCCGAAACGGCCAGGTGAAAAGTGAAAATGGTATATTGGACCTGGAGGTTCGGATGCCGAAGGGGCTTGGTGGTGCAAATGATAATTATGCAAATCCAGAAATGCTTTTTGCGGCTGGTTATGCTGCCTGCTTTGACAGTGCTTTGAATTTAGTGATTCGACAAGAAAAGATACAAACAGGTGAGACAGCCGTTACCGCTAGGGTGAGCATTGGTCAATTGGAGAATGGCGGTTTTGGACTTGCGGCAGAATTGCATGCGAATATCCCTGCGGTTAGCTTGGACATTGCGCAGCAGCTGATTGAGAAAGCGCATCAGGTATGTCCGTATTCCAATGCGACCAGAGGTAATATCGAAGTAAAATTAACAGTATCAAATAACGAATAATATATGGATCATATAGCCACTGTGCTTACTCTATTTGTCCTGGTAGAACATATTTACATTGTTTGGATGGAAATGTTTGCATGGGAGACTGCAGGACGGCGTAGTTTCGGGAAATCGCTTCCCGATGCACTGTTTAAGCCCACAAAAGGACTGGCTGCAAACCAAGGTTTATATAATGGCTTCTTGGTAGCCGGTTTGGCTTGGTCGTTTTTTATCAGCGATCCGGGCTGGAGCGATAATGTTCGCCTATTCTTTTTGGGCTGTGTTCTTGTTGCAGGCATTTTCGGCGGTTTTACGGCAGGTAGAAAGATATTCTTTGTACAGGGGATTCCGGCATTGTTGGCGATATTATCCGTTCTTTTTTCAAAATAAAATAGCAATTAAATGTCATTAATTACAGACTTACAATGGAGACATGCTGTGAAAGCGTATGATCCTACAAAAAAGGTTTCACAAGAAAATATTGATAAGATATTGGAGGCAGCACGCTTTGCGCCAACATCTTCGGGGCTACAACCATTTAAAGTATTGGTGGTCGAAAATCAGGCTTTGAAAGATGAACTGGCAAAAGGTGCCTTAAATCCTGACTGTATGCGCGAATGCTCTCACGTGCTGGTTTTTGCGGCCTGGGATAAATATACAGAAGAGCGCATTGATAAAGTATATGATTTCACAACAGATGAGCGGGATTTGCCGCGGGGCCGCTTCGGATCTTATACAGATAAATTGAAGTCCATTTATCTAAATGAGGCAGCAGAGCATAATTTTGCCCATACTGCCCGACAAACTTATATCGCATTGGGTTTAGCCTTGGCACAAGCAGCCGAATTGCGGGTAGACAGTACTCCGGCAGAGGGCTTTGATAATAAAGTTGTGGATGAGGTGCTGCAGTTGGATAAACTTGGGCTGAAAAGTGTATCGTTAATGTATGTCGGTGTTGCCGACGCTTCTCGTGATTGGATCTCTACCATGAAAAAAGTGAGAATGCCAAAAGAAGAATTTGTCATCGAATATAAATAGGCACTTCCTGATCTTCAGACTTTAAGAAAACAATATCTTTGTAAAATGGATGACTTATTGAAATTGGACAAACAGTTGTGTTTTTCCGTATATGTTTTGCATCGGGAGATTATGCAACGTTATCGTGCTATTTTAGAAGAGGTAGATTTGACTTATCCGCAATATATTACGATGATGGCCCTATGGGAAAATGACGGACAAACCGTAAACCAGCTTGGGGAAAAGTTGTTTTTGGATAACGGAACCCTTACACCTTTACTGAAACGGCTGGAAGGCAAGTCATTGCTCACCCGTACCCGAAGCAAAACAGATGAAAGGGTCGTGAAGATACAATTAACTACACAAGGGACAGAACTGAAAGAAAAAGCGAGTTGCATTCCCATGCAGATCTTTGAAGCTTTAAAGCTGGATTATTCCGATATGCAGCAGCTTAAAGCGTTAGCAGATAAAATCGTGACAAACGTGGGTAACGGCTAATATTTTAGTGTTAGATTTACGAATTGTATTTTTAGCTGAATCAATGGCTAGTCAAATTTTATCAGAAGAATGCGGTTAATTGCAATTTGTTTTATCCTGTTTGTCCTCCTATTTACAGGTTGCCAGGAAAAGAGAAGGGATGCAGAGCTATCGAAGTACGTTGCTTATAGTAATCGCGATAGTGCGCAACTTGAACTTAATCTCTTTGAAAGCCGTTTTCATGGGAAATTACGATTTTATCGCCCGGGTGGTGAAATTGATTCAGGAGAGATTCAGGGGAATATCAAAAAAGATACGCTGGCTGGTGATTATTACTATGTTCCCTTTGGCTGGGGACAGAAAAAAAGAAGACCCTTTGTTTTGCTTAAGAAAGGGTCTCAATATATTTTAGGAACGGGTACCGAACAGGTGTATATGGGGATACCACATTACATACCATCAACGATCAGTTTTCAGCAGGCCAAGTATGTTTTTACAGCGGTAGTCCATTAAGATGTTCGGCTGGGAGGATATCGCTACAAAATATTGTTCAATCTAATATATTGCAGTAGCATAATGGTCTTACCATCTTTGATTTCGCCGCTTTCGATCATAGCTAATGCATCTTGAATATTTAGCTCCAGTATCTCTATATTTTCCTCTTCTTCTTCTAATCCACCACCATCACTGATCTTCATGCCGTTCGTATATTCCGCGATAAAGAAATGTAGAATTTCGGTAACCGAACCGGGTGACATATACGCTTCAAAGATCTTTTTTGCTTCCTTGATCTGATAACCTGTTTCTTCTTCTGTTTCCCGACGGATACAATCCTGTGGCGAATCTTGATCCAATAAACCAGCACAGGCTTCAATTAACATTCCAAATTCATTTCCGTTGATATAGGTTGGAATTCTAAACTGTCTGGTCAAAATGATAGTCTTGTATTCTTTATTATATAATAGTATTACGGCTCCATTTCCTCGATCATAAGCTTCGCGGCTTTGCTGTTGCACCGTTCCGTCTGGTTTTGTATATTGATAGGTGACCTTTTTTAAGGTATACCAATTATTGGATAGAATTTCTGTTTTTACAATTTCAATATCTTTGATTGCCATTTTTAGCGTGTTAAGGTCAAGGTATAAAAGTAAGTAATACGCTCCAGATAAAATAGGAAAATATAGTTCTACCTAGGCTATTCTTTATGTTTTTTTTCCATGGCATCCTAATTTTTTTTGCTGAGTCCCGTATGTTATTGCTTCCAGTAGCGCACGTTGTTTTTTATTTTAACCCATCTTCCAATACCTTTTTGTCTAACTTAAATTCCCTATAACCGAAGGCTCCTGATTTATATCCTATGACGGCACCGAACTCGATATTAGTTATTGAAGAAGATTTGGAAAATACTGCCGAACAATAAACGTGCTATGAGAACAACGGCTTTTCAAATAGACGAAAATTTATTCCGCAAAGCCTGTCGGAATCGGTAGCATATTTCTGTGTTAATAAAAGAATTGATCCCCCGATGTTGTGAGATTAATTTTTAAATTTAACAAAGGATAAAAGCGGCATGAATCAATAAATAAGAACGTCATAACATACAAGTGGAATAATATAATGGAAGAAGGGCTATATTACAAGATTATTAAACCCGATGACCCGCTTTCTAATTTTGTGGATAGTTTTTGGTGTCTATATAACCACTCAGATGAGGTAAAAGAAACAATAGGCCTACCGGATGGGCGGGTGGATTTGTTTCTTTTTTGCTCTCCGGCAGATGGTTTCCGGATTCTATTGCTCGGCCTGGGTACACAGCCACATGAGCAGGCATCAATTCCAGTTGATTGCGTAATGTTTTGCATTAGTTTAAAGTTACTTGCAGTAGAATATATTTTACAGGAGAGCATAGCTGATATTATAAATTCCGGTAAATTATTGAAGGAAGATTTTTGGGGTTTTAGTGAGCAGGATCTACAAAATTTTGATCGGTTTATTGAAAAATCTACCCAATTGTTGCTGTCAGTTTTACCGACAGTTATCGATAAGCGTAAACAGAAATTATTTGATCTTATATACAAGAGTAAAGGCTCTGTAACAGTTTCTGAGCTTTCAGAAAAAGTCTGCTGGACAAGTCGACAGATCAATCGTTATTTTAATCAGTGGTTTGGGCTCTCCCTAAAAGCGTATTCCAACATTTTACGTTTTCGGGCTTCTTTAGATCATATAGCACAAGGCAAGCTCTTTCCTGAGGAGCATTTTTTTGATCAGAATCATTTTATCAAAGAAATCAAGAAATTCGCAGGAGTGGTTCCTAAGGAATTGCTAAAAAATAAAAATGACCGATTTATACTATTATCTTCCCTGACATCGAAATAGTTTTGTCTTAAATATTTTTAAGAACACTATGATGTTAATTGAAAACAAAAAAATTGCCATCGTTGGCGGTGGAATAGGCGGCTTGACCCTTGCCCGATTATTACAGATGCGCGGGGCGGATATACAAGTTTATGAACGCGATATTGACCGCGGGGTACGTGTGCAAGGATCTACACTGGATCTTCATGAAGGAACAGGTCTTGAAGCGATAACACGTGCTGGACTTATTGACGAATTCTATAAATATCATCGTCCGACAGCCAGTAAGTTACGTATCGTAGATAAGAAACTCCATGTTATATTTGACGATCATGACCATATCGCCGCAGTTGCCGAAAACCGACCAGAAATTGATCGCGCTCCACTACGTGAGATCTTATTGAATTCGCTGAATACAGATACTGTGGTCTGGAATCGTCATTTTGTTTCAATGGAAAAAAAAGGCGAAGGCTGGAAATTGCAATTTAAAAATGGACAAACGGCCTATGCGGATCTCGTTATTGCCGCCGATGGTGCAAATTCTAAAATACGTCCTTATCTCAATGCACCCAATCCAATTTATTCGGGAATTACATTGGTAGAGGGAAATATTTATGATGCGCAAAAAAATGCCCCTAAACTATTTGAATTTACAAAAGGAGGGAAGGTGATGGCTTTTGGCGATGAACAATTCATTGGGTATGGAACGAAAGGAGATGGATCCATTATGTTTGTCGCTAGTACAAAAGCGCCCGAACATGTTTTTAAAGAGCAGTCTAATGATGTTAATCTTAAACAACAGGTTTCCGATTGGCTAAATGTTAATTTTTCGGGCTGGGGGGAAGCCTGGGAGGAATTTTTTGCTAACGAAAATGTGTATTTTATACCTCGGCCACAGTACTATTTTCCGCTCGATCAAAGTTGGATTACGCAGTCTAATCTCACCATGATTGGCGATGCTGCCCACCGTATGCCGCCTTTTGCGGGAGAGGGCGCAAATGTTGCCATGCAAGATGCATTTGAACTTGCGGCGTGCCTGACAGATGGCAATTTTGAAAGCTTAGAACTTGCACTTTCCTATTTTGAAAAACAGATGGTTCAACGGGGAGCCGCAGCGACACAGGATACATTGGAAAATAGTGACAGAATGCATTCGGCAACTGCTTTGCAACAGATGCTGGATTTTTTTACTGAAACTGAAGAATAGAGAGAAAACGATCGCTGAAAAAGTGTTAAGATCAACTTTTCTGAAATTTGTCAATGAGACTCTATTGAGGAAATGCCTTTTTTATGCATAGTGCGCCTTCAAAAAGTGTGCTATACGCTGAAACAAAAATCTTATAAAAACTCCGTTCTGGTTATTCATATAAAAAGGATTATTTATCTGGTGGAAGCTGATAGCGCTTTTTGATCTCTTTCAATATCTTTTTGTAATACTTTGTTTTGTCCGATTCATCAATAACAATAATTTCCACATCATTAGCTTTGAGTAATTGCATTTTATCCACAGCGATTTGATGCCATTTTTTTGTTGTATAATAAAATAGCTGATTTTGAATAAAATTACTCTTTCGATAAAACTTATTTCGAGCACGATAGGTCAATAGCCACCAGAGATCAATCTCTACAAAATCCAGTGAAAGACCCAGGATATGAATGTCTTGTGTAAAGAAAAGATCTATCCAGGATTGCAGTTTCAGGTTCTTTTTTTGCTTCAGCCTTTTTATTAATGCCGCTTTAAATACTGTATCAGACGTGTAATTGGTGCCATTGACAACATAATCTCTCATTTTTTGGAGCTGTCCGCAATAATGTTCGTAGCCCAGATTGATGGAGGTCGGGTTGTCACAATCCCCATGGATATGCCAAAATGTTTTATCTGTTGTTTCATGCCGGCGAAAAACACTATAGGTTGTTTCCCTGACAAGACTTGTATTAACCTTTGCTGTGGGGCCTTCCAGACTGAATTCATAATTTGTTGTGATGATATTCTTCGTCGGAAGAGATCGGATTAACTGGTGTATTTCATTTTGTTTTATTTGGGAGACGCTGTCCGAGATATATGTTTTAAGTTCCCTCTCATTAAGCTGCTGCATCTTGATCGCATTTAGAAAAATCTCTTCATATAACATTGGGAAAGGTTTTTGCCCATTTTCCAATCCCGTCAGCTGATATTTTGCTTTAATATTGGTCAATAAATCGCTCCAACTGATCCCCGGAGAAATATTGTTGATATCATTCCCAACTAAAAGACTGAATTTATCCATTTGTAATTAATTTCTATTGAAGATTTTTTGTTCTATTTAATTGTTTTACGCATATTTCGATTTATGATAGTATGAATTCCATCATGAAAATTATTGATCGGTCTCTAATTTAATAAAAAAGAACGAAGGAGGTCAAGCGGCTTTTTAAACCTTCTTTTGGTTAGGGTGGCTAACAAGGAATCTTAAATTTTTGCTTTATTTTAGGGACCTCATTTATTTATCGGAAATCGAATTCCGAAAATGGCGGGACTGATGAAAAAGGCTAGGCGAACCGATTTCCTAGCCTTCACGGTATAACTCATCCTATGCTATAACGATCAAATAACAAAAAAGTAACAAAAATGTTTTTATCCGGCCAAAGGAGTGCTAATTTTCGGTCAACGATTTCGGGACAATACATTTCTTTGTCAAACGAGTCTGAGTAAAACGTTATATCTTTATTGCAGGTGTAGATGTCGATAGCCCATTTGATCAAAAAAGGATGAAGACACACTATCCTCTATCCACCGTGGACAAACAGCTTGGATACGAGCTGTTGGCAAAAAACAGTATTGACTGTATGCTGGTCCGACTGCCCAAGATCGAATCAACAAATGAATACGGACGAGCAGTGGAAGCAAGTCTTGTAGATTGTCCCAGTGATGCTATGACCGCTTTTGAATTGGCGGATTTTCTTATCGGTCGGTTAGAAGCCAGAAGTTATATTCGTAAAGCTCCTTTTATTGCCAACATTTAACAATCATGATCATATATTCTTAACGAATCCATGCATCTATTTTAAAGCCACATCAGTCCGAAGTAGCTTTTATTTTTACATCAGGAATAAAAAGAAGCCATCCTTTCACTGATATTCGGTAGTTGTTTCATACCGCTTGTATATGCGTAATATTTCATTTTTCAGGTGCTGCCCATAAATAAATTTGTATTGAAATACTAGCTGAAATATACATGACGGCTTTTATTTGAATAAAACTAAAGTCCGGATTTTAATAAGGAAAAGCGCTGAATATAGAAATAAATCATCAATAATATAAGAAGATATGGATATTGAAAAAAACAAATTGGTAGGAGTTTCCTATCACGAGACATCTAATAAAGGCCGTGTTATCAGCCCTATTTTTATCATTATGCATTATGATGGTGCATCCAATGCCACTAGTGCGATTCATTGGATGTTGGATCCCCAGAGCAGGGTTTCGGCCCATGTGCATATCAGCCGGGACGGTATAGTGACACAATTGGCACCGTTCAATATTAAATGCTGGCATGCGGGACTGAGTTCATGGGCTGGTTTAAAAGATCTGAACAATTATAGCATTGGGATCGAGCTGCAAAATAAAGGAAATGAGGTTTATACGGAGAAGCAGATTGCCGCGGCGATTGAAGTCTGTGAGGCAATCGTTGCCAATTATCCTATTCAGGAAATTTTAGGGCACAGTGATATTGCTCCGGGAAGAAAAGAGGATCCGGGAAAACAGTTCCCATGGATGAAGTTTAAATCACTCATAAAAAAGAACTACTATGGAAATACTTGAGATTTTAGAAAAATTGATTATCCCTATCGTTACGGCTATCGGTGGTTACCTTGTTGGACGGCCTAAACAGCAGGCGGAAGTGGAAGCAACGAATGTAGAGAATGCCGGGAAAGTCATCGACAAATGGGAAGGTTACGCAAACCGGCTCGAAAAAGACATTGAACATTTAAGAGCAATTATTGAAGACCTCAATGAAGGACTCAGGCTCGCCAATGACGATCGTATGGCCTGTTCAAAGACCTTGGCGGAGTTACAGGTGAAATATGATGATCTGATGAAGCTTTATAAAGAGTTGCAGATTGAATTAAAAAAAGTGAAAAATGAAAAATATACTTGCATTGACCGTAGTGCTACTACTCGTTAGTAGCTGCGGTCTATTTAAAAAAACAGTAAAGACAAGTGAATCGCATATGCTTGAGGCAAGGGGGAAAGTGATGGTATCGTCACAAATAGATTCCAGTAGCAGTCATTTGGAGGTTGGGCAGTCCTACGTCCGAAATCTGAAACAATCTGAAGATCTTATGCAGATCGAGGGTGCGGAAATCGAGATCAGTCCGGATGGAATTGTACGGATAGGTAAAGGGAAGGTCAATAAAAAACGGACGCTTTATGCAGATAGCAGCAATGTATTCCGGAAGTCTATTTCCGGACAAAGTCAGCTGGTCATTGAAAATCTACTGCGCAAAGATGAAAAATTAAAGTCAGCGGAAAGAACGACAAGGCGAACGGAGCGACCAATGGTAACAAGTATGCTATTTTTTATTACTGGTCTACTTGTCCTGGCAAGCCTTATGCTCTGGTGGCTGCGAAGGAAGATATGGCGAAAAGGTTAAGGGTTATTATACCGATCAGAGAAAGTGTTGAGCTCACTAATTTTATGATCGGTATAATTTCTGGGAAAATCATCTTACTTATCATTGAAACGTTTATGAATGAAATAGTAATTTGACGCCTGTTTGATATCTTTCTTAAAATCATTATATAAGTCAAATTGGTTGCATGCGCAGATAATGGATTTTTGTAAGGTATCACTATTAATCTTTAAATACGGTCCAAGTTCCTTGTATATTGTGCTCTTTACTTTAGTTTTTAAGTTGTCTAATTTTTCTGGCTGAAAAATGCGCAAGACTACCGCGATTGCTTTGTAGCGATGTTGAATATCTTTATAATTGATATATTCACCCATGATCTGTTGGGTGGGTATACCCATAAATTCACAATAACAGTCGATGACTTGACTGATTTTGGAAAGATCAGGCTCATAAATTTTGTCAATTGATCTTAATATTTCCGGATGATTTTCTTTTAAGAAGCTTAAAATGAAAGAGTAATATAATGTGTTCATGCGTCGGGAATTGGTCTTGTTATTTCGTTGCATTTTTACAGCAGTTAATTTTTGTTGTGGAAATAGAACTGACATAAGCTCCATTTCCTGTGCTTGTTTTGAAATAATGTTCTGATTTCTGATATCCTTCCGGTTTAATCCGACGGATCCGTTTAGCTGTGCATGCGTTGTGATGAAGCGTTCCATATTGATGTTCCTTTTAAGTATATACCTGTTTTTTTCTCTGTCTTTTTGTTATTCGTTAAGCGAAGCCATTGATGGGACATTGCCGTCTAATAAATTTCTCGGATATAATTTACCGATGTGAATTCATTGTTAAACAAAGTTAAACAAAATTGTTAATCATTCAAGGGTTTTGAATTTTATTTTACGCATTTTTTTATTGTTTACTACCGTTGTTAAACTTATTTGTTTAATTGTAACTATCTCATAATTAGTGCTTAATGTGTTTTATTTGTTTATTTATTTGTTTAGGTTTAATATCTTGTGTAACTTAGTGTCAGATTGTTATGAATTAGTGTAACATTTATTCTTATCCTATAAAAACATGGAAACTTATCCACATAATAATTTTGAGGTTTTACGCTTGGAGATGGGGATTACCAATCGGGAATTCGCGAGTTTATTGGGCGTGCGTGAGCAGGTATATTCCCGCATTAAGAAAGGGGAATATCCAATTGGACTTACCATGAAAACACGGATTCAAAATGCCTTTCCACAGGTTCAATACGACTGGCTGCTGTATGGGAAGGGGGAGCGAGCCCAGTCAGGTATATTCGTTCAGTCTGATGCTCTTGCAGCAGTCAGCGTTGGGAATGGAAAATCAATTGGGTATTTTTCAAATGACGTTAAGTTTATTGATGAAAATAAGAACAATATATTCTTTGAGGTATCGCCCGGACGATATCTGATGCAAACTAAGCTCGTTACTGAGAAGGCAAAAGCGGGTTATCTTTCGGGATTCTCAGATGCCGAATACATGGATGATTTACCAGCACATTTTATTACGGTGAATGAATTTCACAAGGGGGCTTACCGTTCTTTTGAAGTTAGTGGTGACAGTATGACCGATGGGACTGACGCCAGTGTTCTGGATGGTGATATTGTTACTGGGCGTCTGATTAAACGGGAGCTCTGGCAATCGAAATTCCATACCCATAAATATAGATACTGGGTCATCGTTCATCGATATGAAGGAGTAATTATTAAAGAAATCGCCCATCACGATGTCGCGAACGGAATCCTTACATTACGTTCGCTAAATTCGGATAAAGCGACCTATCCGGATTTTGAAGTTAGTTTGGATGACGTGGATCAGATCTTCAATGTCGTTGATATCAGCCGTTCATTATAGGACTCCGCTGAAGTGGTATTCGCAACAAAACTACCTGACGACGATTGACCATCATGAAAACATGTTCATCCAAATATTAGCAGCGTGTATTTTTCGGTATGCAAGCACGGATTGGTAAGCCTCAATTGATATTTCCGGGGATTTGTCTTGTTTGTTGTAAAAACCGGCCGCGTCGAATTAAATGCCATAGGTAATAGTTTTTTATTTTTCAGCTAAAATATATAGTAAATAAAGCTAATTTAATTAGTTTTATTTGCTATATTTGAACACGGATTGAAAGCTGATGAATGTGTTTAATGTATGATGTCCCGGCGTCGAACAGTATATATAATGCGCTAGGATATATCGTTGTACATATAAGAACATTGGTTGCTCATTATTCTTGCATGTTCATTGCTTTCAATTCCTATAAATCCGAACAATTAAATGGACAGCGTGATGAACGTCTGAGATAGTAATAATAGTAAAATGAATATACCATTGACGAGTGATATCCTTCAGGACTTGAAACGTAAAGGTTATAATATACTTAAGTCTGAGAATAGTATAGAAGATACCTATCAGTATTTTGTTCCTGTAAGAGTAAATGATTTATGAAAATTTCTAGAAGAGTTTAGCAAAGACTCCGCGAGGGTCGTTATCGAACAGCTTATTCACGTTTCCGTGGAAACCTTTAAAAGTAAATTTATAAAGGTATTTTAAATCCAGTCGAAGCCATTTACTAATCCATCATATGTTTATTTTTAAAGCCAGTTTTTAACCTGGCTTTTTTGTCCCTATACTTCCGATACATTTACGATAGCTGATCTATAAGGTAGTATCCAAAAAGCCGCAATATAACAGCTTATGCAGATCTTAAAATAACAAGTTATAGACAGATAAATAAACTTTTATTCTCGTTACGAATAAGGCTATCGGGAGTAGGATACTACTTTGATTTATCGCTCTTCTGTAATAAAGGAATAAATTTCTCATAACCTTGGGCTTTCATCTGTTCTTTTGGAACAAAGCGTAAGGAGGCACTATTGATACAATACCGCAATCCCCCTTTTTCGGGGGGACCATCATTAAAAACATGCCCTAAATGAGCATCACCTGTTTTGCTTCTCACTTCAGTTCGGCTCATTCCAAAAGATTTATCGTTTTTTTCGGCAATTAAACTATCGCTAATCGGCTTGGAAAAGCTCGGCCAACCACAGTCTGACTCAAACTTATCTGTCGAAATAAATAAGGGTTCGCCGGTTGTAATGTCAACATAGATACCTTCCTTAAATTCATTCCAGTAGCCATTGTCAAAAGCCTTTTCGGTCGCACTATTTTGCGTGACATCATATTGTAATGGTGTCAATTCTTTCTTCAAAATTTTTTTATCTATCTTCTTGTAACGCGTGGGCTGGTTTGCTTGCCGGGCCTTTTCAAATAGGTCCGCCGGAATATGGCAATAGCCGCCCGGATTCTTTCCTAAATAATCCTGATGATAATTTTCAGCAGTATAAAAATTACGTAATGCAGCAATTTCGACGACAAGTTTGGAATTATAGTTTTTCGCGAGCTGTTCGATTTCTCCCCGGATCGTTTTTTCATCCTCTTTTTTTGTAAAGTAAATTCCGGTTCTATATTGCGTACCTATGTCATTCCCCTGTTTATTCAAACTTGTTGGGTCAATCGTTTTAAAGTATAAGTCAATCAACAATTTCAAATCAACTTTGGCCGGGTCGTAATTGACTTTTACGGTTTCAACAAAACCAGTATTGCCCTCGGATACCTGTTCATAGCTGGGATTGGCTAGTTTTCCATTCGCATAACCAACTTCGGTGGCCGTTACGCCTCTTATTTGTTTAAAATAATGTTCTGTTCCCCAAAAGCACCCTCCAGCGAAATAAATTTCCTTGGTTAGCCTGTAATCTACGGTACTCTCCCCCGAAACTGATACCTTTTCTTCACTTTTTGTAAAGCCTATTTTTACTATCGCGAAGCCAAAAAGGATGAGCATAGTAATGGTCGATATAATTTTCATGATCTTTTATTTGTTAGCTGATTGTAGTAAATTGATTCCAAATCCAAGAAATAATATGTCCTTGAGGATAAAGAAGTCCGTTACCGGAACCCCATTTACATATCTCAACATATTGGGAGTGGTAAAAAGATAACTGAGGGTCATTGTAAAAATAATGCATAATCCCACACCGGCATATCGCCTCAGCGGATTGAGTTTTAAACTTAGTAAAATAAGTAGGGCAACCACGATTTCAAAGATGCCGATAATATTGGATACTGTTTGTACGCTTAGCAGGCGATACAACCAGGAAGAAAGCGGATGATTTGCTATCAATGGCTTAATGGCCATGGCTTCTGTCGCTGTAAACTTGAATATTCCAAGCCACAGAAGAATGAGAACAACGCCAAATGTGGACATGTAAAACCCCCATTGCGATGATGGGGTCGTGGGATTTTTTGTTTGTGTCATGGGATGCATTTTTCTAACATTTAAATTGTTTCTCTCTTAGTAGTATGCACCTCAAATTCCTGACAAAAAAATCTTATTATTTCAGTTTTTCTTTTAATTTATCTTTAAATAGTTGTAAATCAGTTTTGTTGAATCTGTCAGGAACGTCCTGTGTAAATATTTTTTTCATCGCATCTTCCATTACATTGATCTTACGGCTATAAGCGCGGCACCATTTACAGATCATGAGGTGCGCGTTTAGACGGATTTTTTGTAGGGACGTTATGCTGTTCGTGTTTCGCTTTTCCATGAGTAGGGTTGCCTGCCTGCAGGGCATCAATAGCAGATGTATGAGTCGTCTTACCATCCTTTACAAAATCATAAAATGTTAAACCAATTGAATTCCAGACACTCCCGAAGTTGCATACGGCCACGTTGAAGGATCTTCCATAGGTTAGTTGTCGTAATGCCTGTTTCCTGACATACTTTGTCTGCTTTTTTTTCTTCCAAGTAGTAAAGCTTTATTGGGATAAGCCATTTTAAAGGTAATTTATCTATACAATCCGCCATTACTTTGTTGAAATCATTGTTGTCAAGCAGGTTTTCGTCTTGTTCATTCCAGTCTTGTAGGATATCGGCATGTTTCCATGATCCTTCCTGATCAAAATATCGGTCCAGTGGAACATTTTCTGTGTGTCGATATTTTTTGCGGTAAAATTCAGCGACTTTATTTTTGAGAATAGCCATTAACCAGGTTTTCACACTACTTCGGCCTTCGAAAGAATAGTAAGATTCAAATGCGGAAATAAATACATTCTGGACAATATCCTCCCCATCCTGTTTGTCAGATAACAAAAAAAGTGCACTATTGAGAAGTGTTTCACTGTAGGTGTCGATCCATTGTTGTATATGTTCTGAGCGTTTGTCCATGTAGTCAACGATAATCCTATAAAATTAGAAATAGTTTTTTTGATACTTTCGATCCTACCAGGATTGATTATGGCTATCAAAGGATCAGCCCCTTAAAAACAGAACCATCATCGCTATAAGCACAATAAAAAGAAAGCAAATGACAACAATTGAAAGAATATACTGTTTTTTATTCCTTTTTAGGAAAAAGCTATTGGCTTTCCAGATAAAAAATATATAAGCAAGCAGAGGATAAGCTATACTAAAAATCTTCGCCCAATGCGAACTGATAGCGAAGAGCAGGAAGATAGAAATCAGCAAATATGAAACCGCTAGTAATAGATGAAATTTTCGGAAATATGGAATAAAAGCCTTTATATCAAATTGTTGTTTTTCAGCTGTGGAAAGTGTGTTATATCCAGAAAGTGATGCGTCTGCATTTTTTTCGGTGACTAGAAAAGCTACAGTCGCCAGCATTGCACTTAATACTAAAATCAAAATAATCATCTGTTAAAAATTGATATTTGTGATCGTATTTTGTTTATTCTCCATTGAAATCTTTCTTCTTTCTGTTACTTCCATTTCCTGTAATTCTCAGGGATTAAAGGAAGCCCTTTTGGGAAATATAGCCCGTTAAAATCAAAATAAAAGAAAGTTCCTGTTTCGGCATGTCTTATCTGTAGGAGCGCTTTTAGATTTTGGGATATACTGATATATCTGTAATCAAAATGGTCATTTCCCAGGACGGGAGCATTTCCCTGTTGGGTGTTAACCAATACCAGTTGTCCGGGATCGTCCGTTGCCGGTATTAAGCTAAATTCATTGTTCAGTACAATAGCTTTGTTATGAGGAATAAGTATCTGGTTCGCCATACTGGGAGGTGGCATCATACTGCCGCGTAGTTCAATTTTCTGGTTGAATAGTTTTGCAATTGCCTCACGTTTATAAACTGTGCTGCCTATTTTTTTAAAACTGGTATTGTAGACTTCCACGGTGTGACTCGACTCAGGTATACCGTATTTCTGACCAAAAGTACGTTGGATTGCGGTTTTGCTTCCCAGCACAAATCCGATCAGGGTCAAAGGTGCATTTTCGTTTATTCGGTATATGAGATCAAAGCTTTCAAATTTGGGTAAGGAGTTTATTGGAACAAAACTATTGTTAGCGTCCAAAACAGCGTAGGTTTCATCTTCTTTTAACGCCCAGAGATACTGTTTACCATCCACGCTTTCGTTGTCCCAAGCATCCTGATTTGGTTCGATTTTTTTGTAGGAGTGCGTAAGTTGTATTGGCGAACTTGCCGAATTTAACAGAATAGAGCTTCCATTTACCTCAAAGTGATAATAGCTGTCTTTGTTGATTTTCAAAAGGCCACATGTGCGATCCAGATGTCCAACAAACTGCGCTTTTCCAGAACGGGCATCAATGACCTCGTCCTCGCCTTCATTTTTCGCGATGATATAACTTTGAAAATCTCCGACCACATCATAATTACCGGGGCCGTCCACAAAAGCATCGGGCGGGACAAGTTCCGTCTCGGAAATCTTTAATAAACCTAATTTACCTTCGGATTTGAAAGGAATAAACTGGGGATGCTCCTGAGCGAATGCACAGGAAAAAAATAAAAAAATACTAAAAGCGAAAATAAACTTCATCGTAAACTGACTTTTGACATTTGGTGGCGATCGCGCGCACCTTCAAATTTGAATTTACAAAAATAAATCTATTCAACGCTGTAAGTTTTTTACTTATCCCACAGGTCATTGAAGATAGCTTGCAGCGCAGCTACCGGACGTTATACCACGCTGCATTTAATTTTCAAAAAGCCATTTTATTCCTACTACCAACATCACGATCACCGCGATGATGTATTTTACTTTAATCACTTGTTGTTTTCGGTACGCAATGTAAATCCCCAGTGCCATGATCAAGGCAATTGCAATAATTATCCATCCAAATGAGAAGCTGTTTCCAAGCTCAATATTTATCATATTTTTAGTTTTTTAATAATGTATTAGATCAGATTTGCGTAATCGTATTTTAGTCTTTTTCAAATGTTACGTCCGTTATCTTGTAATTGAAATTAGTTTTGTCGCGCTCAGCTTCAGGCTTTTCTAATTCATTGTAATGTACGGTGCCGGTCATTTTAAACGTAGTATGTGTGTCGAGATTGGTTTTCTCCCCATTTTTATCAATGACGTGGAAATTTTTGAGTGTATAGTTCTTTTGGTCCGCCGGAAGTTCAAATAGAACACTGTTGTTTTCTGTGCCAACCGGTAATATCACGCTGAATGCTGTAAATTTTTCGGAGCTGATCGCATGCGGTTTCACAACAAAATTCATTGCCATTGTCTTTGAATTACCCGATGAAAAGGTAAAGGATGGAGCGTCGAACTCACCAATTAGTTCAATGGTCTTGTTATGGTTGTCGTAGTTGGATTCCATTGCCTTAATCGTATCCACTGATGTACCATTGCATGATGATAGGGATGTTAAACCCAGGGATGCAAGTAACAAGGCTGGAATTATTCTTTGTATTTCCATAGGAATATGTTTTATTGTTTTTGATATTTTAATATGATATTAACTGCGTTTTTTGCTCTTATTTTTCATAAAAGTACAATAGAATCTACAGTTCAATATAGTAGGGTTTAAATCCGTTGTAAATAAATTTAAATCCGTAAGCTCTTTTGCTTTTTTCGCTTTTGGCGGGATCAGTTTCCTATGATAGCTTGGGGTGTCCGCCTATGCTTTTAGAAAATGGTATGTAGCAGTTTTAACGGAATCCTGCGCTTTTTGTTAACCTTTGGATTTAAAAAAAATAAGGCTGATAATTAGACAAACTAAGGTGATAATGGAGAATACGGTTCGTATATTGTTCCAGAATACCCAAGGATCTTCAATACGAAGTCGCATCCGATAGATGGCGTCCGATGATGCTTTTGAAAGATCGAATGAATCCAATTGGTTGTTTAGCGGAACATTTTTAGCCGCGGTAATGATAAATACACCAACAATATAACTTATGCATGCCGTCAGGATCAGATAGAATTTCGGAGATGATAAATCAAAATACAATACCGATGAAACAATTAATAATAATGGTGCTCCTAGAAAACAGCTATAAAATGCAGGATTTAAAATTTCTCTATTGATATTTTGCATCGCTATCAAATAAGTCTTGTCATCCGATTTATGGAGCCCTAAATTGACGGAGAATGTATAGGCGAAAAATAGGCCTGCTATTAATGCTGAAG
This sequence comes from Sphingobacterium puteale, assembly GCF_003627955.1. Classification (GTDB taxonomy): domain Bacteria; phylum Bacteroidota; class Bacteroidia; order Sphingobacteriales; family Sphingobacteriaceae; genus Sphingobacterium; species Sphingobacterium puteale. The sequence continues at coordinate 53,821 of NZ_RBWS01000019.1, forward strand.
TAGTTGTTGCTGCTCCTAAAGTGATCTCTTGTAGTTTCATTGCTTTTGAATTTAAATAGATAACGATTTTATTTAATTTTCTTTATGTAAAATTCGGAATCAACAAACATTCAAAATAGAACAAAAACGACAATACTAGATTTTGCCAAACGTGTTGGGAGTCACCCCCGTAAAGGCTTTGAATACCCGGATAAAGTGTGATTGATCGGCGTATCCATTCGCATAAACGATATCATTTATCTTGCTGAAATCTTTTGTCTCCAGTTGGTTGAGTGAAGACTGAAATTGGACTATTTTTGCGAATTGCTTTGCGGAAACACCCGTTTCTCTGAGAAATCTTCGTTCCAGTGTACGAATGTTCAGCTTTTCTTTTTCGGCGATTTCTTTGATAGCAATTATCCCCCTGCTGTCGATGATGTATTGGATTGCTTCTCTTACCAGGAAATCGAGCTTATTACTTTTATGTTTAAAATAATCGAGCAGTAAGTTCGCGATAATCCTGATCTTTTCTTCTATGGTTGAGGCGAATAGGATGTTTGAAATAATCTTGTTGATATCGTTTTCGGGCCCAGTAGTCAGATAATGGCAGCTGTCATTGATCTCCCGGGGATTGATCCCCCAGAAAGCGCGTAAAACAAATGGATACAATTGAAAAATAATGATTTGAAAATGGCCGTTCACATGTATGTTGATGGGTTTGATCGTTTGGCCATATAAAAAAAATGTTGGCATTTTTTTTCCATGCGGCTGTATGGTTATACCATTTTCGGTTTGATGGAATAGAAGTCCGGGATATCCATCCGCAAAAAACGGCAGGATGGTTTCTGAGGATTCGCTGTCTTCGAATACGAGAATATTTTTGACAAAAAGGGCAATGGATTGATCTGGAACAATATTTTGGATATCCATCGTGATAACTATTTCTGTTTAAGATTTAAATAGGCTTAAATATAAAGAGATTTTTACTGATACGGCAATTCTGATTTGATGCCGACCAAAAATAGTACTACAAAAGATGCAATGTTTTGACAAGTTCCCTTGCTGCAGCACTTCCCGCTCGGTTGGCTCCGATCGTGGAGGCCGAAGGGCCATAACCAACTAAATGAATTCGAGGCTCTTTAGCAACCATTGTCGCAAGGCGACCGTCCATTAAAATGCCCCCATTTTCTTCTTTGGGTAATACTGCGTCCAAATGCTTCAATGAACTTTTAAATCCGGTGTTCCATAAGATAATATCAGCCCTTTCTTCTCGGCCGTCTTCCCATTTTACGCCCGTCGCCGTAATTTCGCTGAACATGGGAAATCTCGTGAGTACACCTCGTTTTTCCATCGCCTGGATTTCAGTGGAATAGGGGAGGCCCGTGACCGACACGACCGACAACGGCGGTAATCCCTGTCTGACTCGTTCTTCGACCATCGCCACAGCATTGTGACCGGCCATATCATCAAAAGGTCCTTCGCGGAACAGAGGCGGTCGCCGGGTAACCCAGGTTGTGGTTGTTACTGCTGAAATCTGATCCAGCAACTGGATGGCCGATATTCCGCCGCCGACAACGATAACGTGTTTATTTCGAAAATAGTCCGCTGTTCTGAAGTCTTTTGTATGCAATTGTTCCCCCTGAAATAAATCTGCTCCGGGATAATGAGGGATATAAGGGCTCTCCCAGGTACCTGTGGCATTGATAATGCCTTCCGCTGAAAATAGGGTCTCCGCAGTATCTATGTGAAAACGTGCCCCGTGTAAAGATACCCGATCTACTTTGACTGGACGATATACCTGTAGCCCAAACCTCTTTTCATAGCAATCGAAGTAATGTGGAACAGCAATATTTGCCTGCACTTCAGTCTCACTGTTTGTCAATGTTTCTTCAAATGACATCCCCGGCAAGTCATGGATTCTGTTTACTGTGCTTAGTGTCAGTGAAGGCCATCGAAATTGCCATGCGCCGCCGGGGGAAGGGGCTTCATCCAGAATAATAAAGTCCCGATTAATTTCCAGTCCCAGTTTTTTCAGGTGGTAAGCTGAAGAAAGACCGGCTTGGCCCGCGCCGATTACTGCGATTTTGGTTTTGTAACGAATGTTGTTTATCATTTGTATGAGATAGCTAACGCCACCCTAATTCAGGTGCGACATGTTCCAAAATAGCGGAAAGCACATGCACATTGTAATCTACACCTAAGGTGTTTGGAATGGTTAAGAGAATGGTATCTGCTTCTTGGATGGCCTCGTCCTGAGCCAGTTCTTTGACAAGTTGATCCGGTTCGGCGGCATAACTGCGGCCAAAAATAGCGCGTCTGTCCGCTTCGATAAATCCAATCTTATCTGCACGGTCCGACTCCTGCCCAAAATAATACCGGTCTAAGTCATCTACCAATGCGAAAATTGACCGGCTCACAGAAACTCTAGGCTCGCCGGGGTGCCCTGCTTCTTTCCATGCTGCTTTATATAAACGTATCTGTTCAGCCTGTTGTATATGAAAAGGTTTCCCATTTTCATCATATTTCAATGTCGAACTTTGTAAATGCATGCTGTTTTGAGCCGCCCATACAGCTGTTGCATTCGATGCCGCTCCCCACCAGATGCGGTCACGTAGTCCCGCTGCATGTGGCTCTAGTCTGAGCAGGCCCGGAGGGTTTGGAAACATCGGGTACGGATTGGGTTCGGCAAAACCTACCCCTTTCAGCTTTTCCAGAAATTCCAGTGCCTTCCTACGCCCCATATCAGCATCGGTTTCCCCTTCAGCGAGTTCGTAGCCAAAATAGCGCCAACCGTCTATCACCTGTTCGGGTGAACCCCTACTAATTCCTAATTGTAACCGGCCTTCTGAAATTAAATCTGCAGCCCCGGCATCTTCCACCATGTATAATGGGTTCTCGTAACGCATATCAATGACTCCGGTACCTATTTCAATCGTATGGGTCTTGGCGCCAATAGCAGACAGTAAGGGAAAAGGAGACGCCAGCTGGTTCGCAAAGTGATGTACCCTGAAATAGGCTCCGTCTACGCCTATTTCTTCTGCTGCTACAGCCAGATCGATGGACTGAAGCAAGGTGTCACTTGCAGTCTGCGTACTGTAAGCCGGATGTTTGGACCAATGCCCAAAAGATAAAAATCCTATTTTCTTCATTCGTCAAGATGGGATTTGATGTTGATCAAATTTAATAAATCTACACGGATCTGTGAGCCTGGGTTTGTCCTATGGATGTCAATAAAATCTGCAACCGGAAGAGCTATTCCGTTAATTGCTATTTGGCAATTAACGGAACTTATAAATCTATTAATTTTGTATAACGTCTACCTGATCATAGCATAACGATGACACCGGAGAAATTATTAAGACAGATTGATTTTATCAAGGAGATTGATAAACTAAAATACATTCAGCGAAAGACCAAGCTTTTCAATAGCGACCGTTGTGAAAATGATGCAGAACATAGCTGGCATTTAGCGTTAATGGCGATGGTTTTATTTGAGTACGCAGACGAATCAGTGGATCTATTGAAAGTTATTAAGATGGTGTTGATCCATGATATTGTTGAAATTGACGCTGGTGACACTTTTATCTACGATACGCAGAAAGCACATACCAATACGGAGGATGAGCGTATGGCAGCCCATAGAATATTCGGACTTTTACCGAAATCTCAAGCGGAAGAATTTATTACCATATGGGAGGAATTTGAAGCTGGAGAGACCCCTGAGGCAAGATTCGCAAGGGCAATGGATCGCCTAGAACCACTTTTACAGAATAGTTCCAACAACGGCGGTACCTGGAATGAGCCTGGTGTGAACTATACGAAGGTCTATGCAAAAAAAAGTGCCATCAAAGCGGGGTCCAAGGTAATATGGAGGTATGCGGAAAACTTGATTGATGCGGGAGTCAAAAAGGGTATTTTGAAGAAAGAATGATTTTGTACTGATGAGAGAACGTACTTTATGACAAAGTATATTCTCTCAATGTCGAATCTGATTTTTTACAATCGCCGCCTGATCGGGTGGCCTTATTTACTTTTTTTCTTCACCTGTAAATCAAAGGAATTGGTATACCCCAAAATTTCGCCTGTGCTGATATGCATGGCAAGATAACTTAGCGGGTAAGAAAAATTATCAAAATTACTTTCCATTCGAAGGTTCAACGCAGAAATTGTATTTTTGATCTCCTGAAAATTGACAGCATGTCGAATAAAGGTTTCCTGACCTCCATCTCTATAGTAGATAAGTAGTTTTGTTGCATTGAGAACTTGCTCATCCATATTATCCAATGAATTTCCTTCCAACAATTTATCAATAGCTCTATTCATGTCAGCTCTTGTGAAATCACCTTCCGCTGCAATGACAAGTTGATAGCCATAATTGACGGATAGAATAAAATAGGGGGAATAACCCAATTTTTTCAGATTATTCAGATCTGACTCCCGGTAATTTGAGAAATAATCAACTTGATCGGTATCTAAGGTTAATCTCCTCACCAAGGTGTGTCTGAAGGTACTGTGAGCCTTTCGGACAGTTGTCGAATCACTATGCCTGACAAGATTGAGCGCTTTTTCGATATCCCTGTTTAGAGGAATATATAATTGTATCTCAGCATAATCGGAAAAATCTCTTGAATCCATTTCTAGCGATCCCGAGAGATCAGTGTTCCTGAATAAATTGGCATAATTCAATATGCTCACATAGGATGGTAAAAAATGTCCAATTTCTTCTTTTGCTGAATTCGCCATGACATAAATAGGAAAGTTCTTTGCTTTGGACTGAATGTTTTCCAAATATAAACCCTTTGTGGTGTCTTTAAGGTTCCAAAGGCTACCTAAAAATAGTTGTTGATCTACCGTTTCATCGACAAAGTGTTCTTTGACCACAAAACTGACTGATTTGCGTTCAAAAAGTGAGTCCTTGGGTTTGGGAACAGTAACCTTCGTTGTGTCTGTGGGCGTGGGCGGCTCTATTTTGGGTTTGATCACAGGATCTTTTGTACAACTTAAAATTAAACCCAGTCCAAATGCGAATAAAAGTAATGTCCAATTTTTCAGAAGCATTTTTTAATTTATTGGTTAGATAAACAAATGTGCTTATAAAATTTGTAAATGTTTTTATTTATTTAAAAATTACACATTTGTGTCTTTTTTTTCTGTTTCAAATTAGTTTACGGTTTCTGCAGAAACCTGATGAAAGTGCTATTCGTATTTTCTTTTTATTTAAACGAATAATAAATCACCTTAAACGAATTGTAAATGTGAAGTGATCATAAAAATGGTATTGTATACATTTGCTTAGCCATTGGATCAGTGTTTTTATAATATAAAAAACGATGTAATGGATACAAATCCCTTGGTTTTCACTAATGGGAGTTAAGTATGGAGGCGACAACTTGCGCTGGGTACATTGTCCCAAAGATGCGCAGCGACAAATAGATGGTAGTGCCGGGCAGTTTGCCGTGGTGGCGATCAGATCAGATAACCCACGCATATTAACACAACAGTTTCTTCTAAGAGGCCATTTTAATCCATATACCAACGAAGCCACATTTTTTTCTAATGTGGTTTTTTCTTTGTGCAATTTGTACTTCATTTAGTGCCGTTGGCTTTTGGCATCAGAAGCATTGCCTCTTCTTTTTTTTGATAAAATATGCAGTAGATTTTATTCGATACGAATGATTAAATAAAGAAAAGCATTATGTTGTTAAAAGGAAAAAAGAGTTCGTTTACCGAGCTAAATGTGCCTTTCACCGAAAGTATCTGGGAGAACTTGCTCTCTTTTTGGAAATTAGATATTAATAATTTAGTTTCTACAGGTATGGCACATCTTTTTAATGCATTGATTCTTTTGTTATTTGTGGCAATTATAGCGTTGTTTTCGAACACTGGGAAAAAGAAAGATAACGAAGTTTTTCATGATGTTTTACAAGTCTATCATACGGATTCAGTGCCTACAGCAGAGCCGAGGTATCCTACAGATTTACAGCAGGTATTAAAGAATAAATAGTAGAGATCTGAAAGACAGGTCAACAGGATATAGGCTTACGTAAAAAGAGTGATTGAAAGTAATTCGAAAGGCTGAGCAAGTTATTCGCGTGTGATAGAATTCGGTGAATTTAGTGAAATATAATACAATGAAAAGGGTTGAAATATTTAAAACGAACGTCTGTAAATACAGGGAAGCACAACAAATTGTCACAACGCTTCTGGGGCTGTTCTCCGCATATAAAATTAACTTTGATCTTGATGATGATGAAAATATTTTAAGAATAGAGTCTTCTCAGTCGGATATCGACGCCAGTAGCGTTATGAAGCAGATGTTTGACTGGGGGTATGAATGTGAACGGATCGTATAACATTTGAGCTGTGGGGATGGCTTGACATAATCTATAAAGGCACCAGGAAATAAGTATAAAAATTTTTTTTATTGATTTTTAAACTTACTTTCGAAAGTTGTTATAGGACATTGCCGCCGTTTTTTTTGTCATGGAGAACTGCCGTGCGGGATCGGGCTTATTTTTAATTAACGTTTGAAATGAAGCGTACAATTTTATTTTTTTTAACCTTACTCATCTGTCATTATTGCGCTATTGGACAGACCAAAGACCGTGATTTGACCATCGGTAAATCTACTACACTACATTCAAATATTTTAAATGAAGACCGAAAGATCAATATTTACCTTCCGGATAATTATGGGGAAAATGACAAGTTGACCTATCCTGTTGTGTATGTCCTCGATGGTGGCATGGAAGAAGATTTTTTTCATATCGCCGGGATAGTTCGTTTTGATACACAACCTTGGATAGCACGTTTTCCTAATAGCATTGTCGTGGGGATTGAGGGCAATACCCGAAGACGGGATTTTACATTTGCAGTTCCTGATATTAACTTCTTGGAGAAAGAAGGATTTCAAAAAGCAAGCTTTCCTACCTATGGCGGATCGCAAAAGTATATCGCGTTTCTTAAAGATGAATTACTGCCTTATATCAGTAAACACTATAAAGCAAAAGCGGAAAGAACTGTAATCGGCGAGTCTTTGGCAGGCCTTTTCTCTGCAGAGCTCCTACTTAAACAGCCTGATCTTTTTGATAATTATATTATTATCAGTCCGAGTTTATGGTGGGGGCAACAGGAGCTTTTGAAAAATACCGAAAAGCTATTAACCGCCAACCTAAGAAAAAAGGTAAGGGTTTACCTTGGGGTCCCTAATAAGGATGAAGATCTCAGAATGTATCAGGATGCCGTGGCGTTTTACGATATTTTGCGCAACAATAAAAAGATGGAAGTTATTTTTGACTATATGCCCGATGAATTACATTCAACCGTTATCCATCAAGGAGTGTATAACGCGTTCAGGAAATTATATCAAAAAACAGTTTATTCTAGATAATCCTCGATAAATTGGGTTAAACACTTTCGTGGGGGCTGTAGTGTGCATTGAATTTATCGAACTATTGTTTTACATAGCCTATATTTTACCTGGCTTGTAAACGCGATTGTTGAATAAACTCTTTTGGAGTCAAATTAAATGCTTTTATGAACGCTTTTGTGAAATAGGATGCTGAACTAAACCCCACGAGAAACGCCACTTCGTTAATACGATAATCTGATTCAATCAGTAACGTGCAGGCGCGTTTTAGCCTGTAATTTCGCACGTAGTCGCCGGGAGAAGTTCCGCTGATCGCTTTTAATTTTCGTTGAAAATTAGAACGGCTGATTTTAAATGTATCTACCAATGATTCTACATTGAATTGTTCGTCTGAAAGATGTTTTTCGATCTCAGCATTGAGCTGTGTTAAGAATGCATCATCATGGGCATTTGTGGCCAAAGAAGAATAAGAAGATAATGGTGAAGCATGGAAATTCTCCAATAGATATTTCCGGTTTTGTAGTAAGCTGCTGATTTGTGCTTTTAGGAAGGTCATCGAAAAAGGCTTTTCAATAAATACGTCGGCGCCGGAGAGTAAGCCTTCAACTTTCGTTGCATTTTGTATTTTGGCAGATAGTAGAATAACGGGTATATGCGAATAATTAATGTCATTTTTTAAACGCTTTACAAATGTAATTCCGTCAATCTCTGGCATCATGATATCGGAGATCACAAGATGATAAACTTTATTGTCTAACATGGTCAGGGCTTTTGACGCACTATCAGCAATATCAATATGGTACGATACGGCTAACGAATGGCTAATAAAAGCCGTAATGTCCGGATTATCGTCAACCACCAAAATCTGGGTGAGATTGTATTCCGGCCTGTCAAGTGGAATGGGCTGTTCCTCAATTATTGGACCTGTAGCTTCATGAGCGAGTTGTATGCTCCTGATCGTGAAAATAAACTTAGCGCCTTGGGGCAACATATCTTCAATTTTTATCTCGGCGCCAAGCCGGTTCGTCAGGTGCTTGACCAGGGACAGTCCGATGCCAGTTCCACTGCGGTCTTTATTTGTGCTAAGCTGGTAAAAGGGATCAAATACAAGCTTTTTAAAGTCATCCGGTATTCCGGGACCATCATCCGAGACCGTAATCGTGAAAGAATTGTCCGCGTTTTTTTCTAGGCCGATCGAGATATAGGAATAAGCGAATTTTGTTGCATTCGTCAGGAGGTTACTCACAATTTTCATGACAGCATCCAAATCGGTTTCGATAATGAGGTCTTGCTCCTGAGAGATTGTTAGATCAAAGCGAACTTTGTTGCGGTGGATTGACTTTCTGAATCTATCGTAAAGATCTTCTACCAAATTTCGCAAATTGACAGGCTCCAGGGTTAGCGGCTGTCCATTTTCGTCCATTTTACGAAAGTCAAGTAGCTGATTGATCAGTAAGGTAAGGCGCTCACAATTTTTCTCTATGATCCGGAGATTGTGCGAGGTTTCTTTATCTCCATTTTCGTACAGGAGTATTTCTTCCAGAGGTGCCGTTATTAAGCTCAAAGGCGTACGGATCTCGTGCGCGATATTTGTGAAGAAATCAATTTTTGATCGGAAAGATTTTTGTTCCTGTTCAGCCTGGAAAGCCATTAAATGACGGGCTTGTTTACGCTTGTTCGCTAGAATATAATACCGTAAACAGACATAGCACAATGCAATGAACAAGATCGCATACGTTATTTTTGCAGGAATGGAGCGCCAAAACGGCGGTAATATTTCAATTTGTACCACTGTGCCTTTTTCATTCCATAGACCATCATTGTTGGATCCTTTTACGTGAAAAACATATGTTCCCGGCGAAAGGTTAACATAACTCACACTTTTCGTATTACCAGCCAAGGTCCACTCGTCATCGGCTCCCTCCAGCTTATAGGCATATTGATTCTTGGAAGGTGATGCAAAACTCAAGCTTACAAAAGAGATATTGAATGAAGAAAATTGGTGGGTTAGAACAATCTTTTCGTTCTTGTGCAATTGAACCTGAATGTCTTTTTCTAAATTGGGGTTATGCTTGTTCAGTAATTGTATCTGCGTAATGAAAACATTTGGTACGGTTTGATTTTTAACAGCACTGATTTCATCGGGATAAAAACTTGTGAACCCGTTGATACCACCAAAATAAAAACGGCCGTCTTTAGCTTTGAAAGATGCTTTAAAATTAAACTGGTTCGTTGAGAATCCGTTCTCCGTTGTATAGAGTTTGTAGTTTTTGGGATTGTCGGGGTGAAAACAGATAATGCCTTTGTTGCTGCTGAGCCAAAGGTTGCCTAGGGCGTCATCCAGTATGCCGTAAATCACATTATTTGGCAACCCTTGGGCTTGCCCGATATTGCGAAAGCTATCCTTCACCTTATCATAAATAAATATTCCTTTTCCCTCACTTGAAAATAATAATCGATGTTGGCTATCAACATAAATACTGGTTAGTTTGCTGGACGAAATGGGATCATTTGGGCGGATCGAGCTATAATGAATCCAGGCTTGCTTGCGTAGGTCAAATTTTATGGGGCCTGATTGGTACGAGGCGAGCCAGATATTACCTTCATCATCTTCTTTGATGTCATAGATAAACTGGGTGACTTCAGGGATACGGATAAATTTCTTTTTTTGCTGATCATATCGGCTAAGTCCGGCAGGAGTTCCTATCAGAAGATCCCCGTTTTTTGTTTTAAACAGCGAAAAGATACAATCATCGTTAATTGTTCCGGTGTTGTTGGCATCATGTCTGAAATTTTGACGTTGACCGGTTGCCAGATTGTAACGATCGAGCCCCCGGGAGAAAGTCCCGATCCAAAGATGATCGCCATCCAAAAGCAGGGCATGGGTATTATGGTAAGAAGCTCTTATCGGTTGCGAAATTTGTTTCTTTTCTTTGTCATAATAGTTGATACCACCATCTTCCGTTGCGATCCACAGGTTTCCTTTCGTATCTTCACAAAACTGACTGACAGCTTTTCCGGACAAAAAGCCGGGAAGAACATCCGGGAAAAAAGTCTCTACGGAAAGCAATGCTGTATTGAGATAATTAATTCCACCAAAGTAGGTGCCGATCCAAATGGCATTTTCGCGATCCCTCGCTATGGAGTAGACGTTCTGGTCACTGAGACCATGTTTGTAATAGGGTACGTCTAATCTTTCGGATGTCCCCGTTTCGGTGTGAAACAGGAAGAGTCCGTCATCTGAACCAACGAGAAGCTGGTTTTCGCGAAATTCTCGCAGGGCACGGATATGCGTGACATAAGGATGCCTTGTATTGTTAAGAAAGCGACTGAATTCGTTGGACTGTTTGTTATAACGAAGCAGGCCCTGTGACCAGGTACCTAGCCATAGGTCTCCTTTAGGGTCTTCCCACATCGAAAGAATTTCAAATTGGGAATCTCCAACCTCGCTAAACAGCGGACCAACGATGTCAAAATGTGCCTGCTGGTTGTTGAAACGAAGGAGTCCAAGACGTGTGGCAGCCCAGATAACACCGGAACGATCTTGTAGAATGGCCCAGGTCGCATTTTGACCCAACGTGGCTCCGTCGAGTTGTAGCTGTGCAACTTTATTTGTACTTGGATCATATTTCCAGATACCCTGCGACATGGTTGCAATCCAAAGGCTTCCCTGCCGGTCGATATGAAGGGCATTGATCGCTGAGTTAAACGTTCCCTTGCCGCTTATGCTAAGCTCAATCTTTTGAAAGGATGCTGTAATCTTGTCCATGATATACAAACCGTCGTCGGTTCCGATATACAAGTGACTCGGCGATTTTTCAGTAATGCTTCGGACAAAATTATTTCCCAATGACTGTTTCTTTTCCGGTTGGTAATGGTAATTTTTGAAACTATTTCCATCGTATCGATTCAATCCGTCTTTCGTCCCAAACCACATAAATCCCTGCTGGTCCTGGACAATGCAATAGATCGTATTTTCAGAAAGACCGTCTTCCACTTGCAGCTTTCTAAAATGAAAATTTGAATAGCGTTGTGCCAGGCACGTGATCGTGCAGAGCATATACAAAAAAACAATTCTAAAAATGAGCGCCCCTTTCATACCAACTAAAATAAAACTAATAAATGATTCTGTTGATATGGCTGATAAGTGATAAATGGTAATTGTCGGTTAAAAGATGTACAAATTGGTCAAAAAGCAGGAATGACTTATTTTTACCATTTTTTGGATCATATCTGCCATTTTGTTACTGTAATGCCCGTTACATTTGAAAATAGGTTTAAAGATAAAAGTTCGCCATGGATTCTTGTCTTTGACCAATTATAAATAACCAGTTTTACGCTAATAAATCAAATTATGAAGGGAAAATTTTTCATTCTTTTCTTGTGCTTGCTGTCCTTTACGGTAAAGTCACAAACGAGCAACCTTCAAGGGAGGGTATCGAGTGAAGAGGGGCGGCCATTGCCGGGTGTAACCGTTACCATAAAAGCATCAGGAACCGCAAAGACGACGGACGAAAATGGCCGTTATACAATTGCTGCCAGTAGCGGGCAGGAGTTGATCTTCTCTCTGATCGGTTTTCATTCCAAAACAATTTTATTTAACGGTGAGGCAGCCTTGGATGTCACACTTGAGGATGAAAACAAAGACCTGGAAGAAGTTGTTGTGATTGGGTATCAAACGATCAAAAAATCGGACCTGACGGGTGCCGTTTCAGTCTTTAATCCGAAGGAGATGAAAAATACCACGGTAACCGGGACAGTAGGGGATGCTCTGGCGACTTTACCCGGGCTCAGTGTACGCACGGCAGGCAACCCGGGGGCAGAAGGTAAGGTTGAGATCCGTGGTACAGGAACATTTGGGTCAAGCACTCCTTTATATGTCGTCGATGGGGTCGTGTCGGGAGCAAACCGGGATTTTAATTTCAACGATATTGAGAGTATCCAGGTGTTGAAAGATGCCTCCGCAGCTGCGATCTATGGTTCCAGGGCGGGGAATGGCGTTATCATCATAACAACTAAACAGGGCAAAGAGGGGCAGATGAAAATTGAACTTTCCTCCCGGGCCACTGCACAATGGCTGCCACGTTACAACTTAGCCGACCGAAATCTATGGCTGAGCTTGAATGACCTGGCATTTAGCAATGGGAATAGGCAATCGGCCAACCATTTCGAGGGGAATACCGATTGGCAGGAAGAGGTATTCAAAACAGGCTGGCTGCAGGATCAACAGATTGCTTTCTCAGGTGGAAGCAAAGAAAGCCGTTATTATATTTCGGGTAATTATCAGTCCAACACAGGGACCACGATCGGAACATCCAGTAAACGTTTTACGCTACGCTCCAATATGTCTACTTCACGCAACTTTGGAGAGCACGTCAAATTAAGTATCGGTGAGAATATTGTGCTGAGTAATTTTAATGTGCATGAACTCAATACCAATCCAATTGTCGATGTCTATCGCATGCTGCCAACCATTCCGATCTACGATGAAAATAATGCTGCCAAAGGAGGATATGGTATAGGCGATGGGAATCGGGATGTCACCTTTGGAACCAATCCTTTTGCCAAAGAAGATTTTGAGCAAACCGAGAATGGGAATCTGCGGACCAGAGGAAATGTATTTACTGAATTGGAACTGTTCAAGTCATTCAAATACCGTTTTAATTTTGGTTTTGACCTGAGTAACGATCGCCACATGTACCTTCGGAAGGAAGGTTTCTGGACCTATAACCAACCTTATGATCCTTCCTCCTTAAATAAAAACCAGGCCCAATACCGTGGATTGGTGTATGATAATACCTTAGAATATGCAAAGAAGTTTGACAAGCATGATGTCTCTGCCGTTGCGGGTATCAGTTATCAGACCTCCAATTATGAACAGCTGTGGGGAACGAAAAATAATGTGCTCATGTCTGGAAAAAACTATTTTACCAACTTGGATGCTGCACTGGACAACCCAAAGACCGGTAATTATCAAGATCTCGAAAAGTTATTTTCCGTCTTTGGCCGGGTTAATTATACGTATGATGATAAGTATCTGTTCAGTTTTACGATGCGCCGCGACGAATCCTCTAAATTTAATCCGGAATATCGGGTGGGCTATTTCCCATCTTTCTCCGGAGGCTGGCGCATTAGTAAAGAAGATTTTTTTCAGGTACCTTGGATCAATGATTTAAAGCTGCGCGCCAATTACGGTGTTTTGGGTACCTCCAATATCGGTGTTTGGGACTGGGTTTCTTTCATCAATGTGTTCCCTCAGGTCGCTTTTGGAGTTGATCAGACCGTGCAAAATGGGATGACCCAGGTCAAACTGGCCAATGCCGATCTCAAATGGGAGAAGGTAGCACAGTTCAATTCCGGATTTGACGCCCAGTTATTCTCGCACAAGCTCCAACTATCCGTGGACTATTTTATCAAAAAAACCAAAGATGTATTGACACCGATGCAGATCTTAATGGCTACGGGCAACAACGGCGGAAATCCTTACGTAAATGCTGCTTCCCTGCGCAATACAGGTATTGAACTTGCAACGGTATGGCGTGATCATATGGGTGAATTTGGTTATCAGATTGGCGTCAATGCATCCTATATTAAGAATAAGATCCTCAAATTAGGATATGACAAAAAGGAGTTTACGCAATGGGATACAAAATCCAAAGTTGGCAGCTCCATCGGTAACTGGTACCTGATCAAAACGGATGGTCTTTTCCGTTCAGATGAGGAAGTACAGGCATATAAAAATAGTCAAGGGCAATTGATTCAGCCCAACGCCAAACCCGGCGATGTAAAATATATAGATTTTAACGATGACGGACAGATTACAGATGCTGATCGACAGTATCTGGGACGGAGCATACCATTATATCAATTGGGGATGAATCTAGGCCTGGATTACAAAGGTTTCGATTTTCAGGTACAGTTGACAGGTGCATTTGGCTTCAAATCCTTTAATGGGCCACGCAGTGCGTATGACCGTTTTGATGACAATTCAAACTACCGCGCCGATTATGATCCTTGGACGCCAGAAAATCCCAATGCCAAAGACCCGCGTCCCATTTATGCGGATTCCCGAAATGTTCGCGGCGATCAGGACCGTTGGTTGGAGAATGGAAATTATGTTAAGATCAGACAGCTCGCTTTGGGCTATAACCTGCCGCGTACGTTGTTAGGAAAGACCTTGAAGCAGGTCCGGTTTTATGTCAATGCACAGAACCTGATCACCTTTACCTCCTATCGTGGACTGGATCCCGAGTTTTTGAATGGCAATATCTGGGATCGAAGCTATGATGGTGGCGCATTTCCCAATGCCAAAGGTTTCACTTTCGGAGCCCAAATTACTTTTTAACCTAATCTTTGAACGCAATGAAAAAGCTACTCTATATTTTTTTGGCGGCAGGCCTAATGCAAGCCTGCAAAGTGGATGTCGAAAATCCCAACACCATTACCGTAAAGACCTATTGGAAAACCGAACAGGATGCGGTACGCGGGGTCAATGCAGTGTACAATATGTTCTATAAACCGGGCACCTTTAGTCGCTGGATGTGGTTTCGTTTGGATCTAACCTCAGACGAAGGATTTAGTCAAAGTCCCTGGGCCGAACTCAAAGAATGGACACAGTTTCGGTACAATAACTACAACTTCTGGGAAGGAAATGCCTGGACCTATCGCGATTGCTACGAGGCTATTTTCCGTGCAAATCAAGTCCTGCATTATACGCCGGATATTACATTTGCCAACCCCTCAGATAAGGATCCCATCCTCGGGCAAGCGTATTTCTTGCGGGGATTGTATTACTATTACCTCGCGCTATTATGGGGTGGTACCAATCCCAGTCTTCCAATTGTATTGGAACCTTCAACCCCGGGAATTCAACCGGAAGGGCATACCGAAGCAGAAGTTTATGCGCAGGCAATCGCAGATTTTAGTAAAGCTGAAAGCTTATTGCCTGACACATGGGGTGGTTCCGAAAAAGGAAGGGCAACCAAAGGTGCGGCATTGGCTTTTCGTGCAAAATCATATATGCAGCTGCACCAATGGAATGAAGCAAAGGCAGATTTGGCCTGGCTGGTAACAGGGGCCGGGAAGGGGTATTATAACTTGACAGCCAATTATTTTGATAATTTCGATAAAGCGAAAGAGAATAATGTGGAGTCTGTTTTTGAAATCCAATATTCAGACGCCAATCCCTCTCCTGCGGGCGATGGTGACTTAGATGTGGGGCCTAATCTAGGCTTGAACCGTGGACAGTTTTTTGCCCCTCCGGGCATTGGTTGGACAGATGGAGAACTTCGGCCCTGGTTAGTTGATGCATTTAAGAAAGAAAAAAATATGGACAATGGATTTGATGTACGATTGCGGTATACGGCATTTTATAATGGAATGCAGGATGATTTTCCGAATAATAACAAAATTTATCGATTGACAAGTGATGCCGCCCAGTGGAGCAATTGGCCCGGACGTGTTTTTTTTAGAAAATATGGGTCAGATTACTTCCGTGATTTTGATGACTACTATAATCCAACAAATGTGCGTTTAATTCGTTTTTCCGATGTGTTGTTGATGTATGCAGAATGCATTGCAGCCTCAAATGGTTCATTAACAGAGGCTGTAGCCCTTGTCGACCGTGTTCGTGAACGTGTAAATATGCCAAAATTAGCCTTGAATTACCCCGGCGCAACGACTGATAAAACCGCATTCCTGAAAAGATTGCAGACCGAAAGGGTATTGGAACTAGCTACGGAAGGACATCGCTGGGCAGATCTAAAACGTTGGGGTCTGGTAGATTCCCAAGAAGGGCTTGCCGAATTGAAGCAAAGGGATGCCGATTTTAATAATTTTACCTTAGGGAAACATCGCTCATTGCCAATTCCTTCAGATGAGGTCAACAATAATCCAAATGTAAAGCAAAACCCAAATTATTAATGGCTTGGCCGTATAAATTTTATAGGAAATGAAAAAACTAATTTATATCTGTTTACTATTGCTATTTTCACTGTATAGCTTCAGCTGCTCAAAATCCGAAAAAAGTGATTTTATATTCGAACCTGCCGTGCCGTTGGGTGATCCATTTATTCTCTTATATGAAGGTACTTATTACGCTTACGGTACAAATGCCGAAAATGGTATCGAAGTATATACTTCGGATGATCTTCGTTATTGGAGCAAATCAAATGCACTGGCACTGAAAGGTGAGGATTCCTGGGGTGGACGTTGGTTCTGGGCTCCCGAAATCTACTATATCAAGGATAAAAAGAAGTTCTATATGTATTACAGTGCCAACGAACATATTTGTGTTGCGACCTCAGATTCCCCGTTGGGACCATTTGTTCAGGAGCCAAAAACACCAATGCTAGCAAATGAAAAGGCCATTGACAATAGCCTGTTTATCGACAATGATGGTACGGCCTACCTCTATTTTGTCCGTTTTAATAATGGATCCGCAGTGTGGTCGGCGAAACTCGCTGCTGACCTGAAAACGATCGATGGTAACACCCTGAAACAGCATATCTCGGTATCACAGGAATGGGAAAAAGTATGGGGATTGGTTAATGAAGGTCCATTTGTCATTAAACATAATAACCTATATTACATGACCTATTCGGCGAATAGCTACGAAAGCCAGCGCTACGGTATTGGTCTGGCTACAGCAAGTTCACCTACAGGACCTTGGACAAAATATGCTGGCAATCCAATTCTGCAGTTGCCCGTGGATCTGGTAGGAGTAGGGCATAATGCGCTTTTTTGGGATAAAGACGGGAAACTCAAAATCGTTTTCCATGCGCATCATAGCAAAGATAGTATCCATCCACGGGCGATGTACATTGCCGATGTTAGTTGGACGACGGATGCGGTTCCCCTGATGAAGATATCCCCCGAAATTATTCGCCCGAAAATAAAAAGAAAATAAACCAGCAAAATATATATAGCCAGAAATGGGTACTCAATAACAATCATTCGAATGAAAAAAAACTTTTTAATTTCTTTATTATTAGTCGCAAACTCGTATGCCCTGAGCGCTCAGGAAATGAGCCAGGCGATCCTGTTGAAGGCACCGGGCAATCCGGCCAAACGCTTTGAACTACTTGATAATGGTGGGCAGACACTGGAGTCCACTACGATTATGCCCTTGGATGTGAAGCAGACTATTGTCAAAAATGGAGGGACAACAATTGTCAATGTAGTTGTAACTGCCAAAGAACGGGTATACTTTAATTTTGAAAAAACATTTAAAATTAAAAAGTATACACATACCGAAAGTGAGTTTCTGATGCCGGGTTTCTGGTATCATAAAAATATGCGGTCACCGCAGGAGGCACCTTCCTTTAAAACCAGCGATAGCTGGCAGGTACGGGAAGACCGCCTTAGCACACCTTTGACTGGTGTTTTCAATGCGGCTTCTAATACATATTATACCGTTATCCGATTAGATAAAATAGAACGGGATGCCTTGACCCCACTTCAAGGTGGAGAGGTGATTCTAAGTGGTAAAACTGATCTTGGATTTACCGGATTTAAAAATGTAGATGGAACCTCAGCTTTGGTCTTTGGGTTTCCTTATCACGAAGCACCCAAGACTTATCTCCGAAAATTAACCTTAGCTCCCGAGGTTGTTGCCTTTGAAAAACTTGAAAAAGGTGAAACAAGACATCTTTCCTGGGAGATCAATGAAGGTAAAGCCGATAATTATGGTGATTTTGTGTCCAAGGCATGGACTTATTCCTACGACAGGCAGAAGCCGTCGACGTTTCCGACTGTTTATACTCCGGATCAAGCCAAAGATATTTTAGCAAATTTCTTTAAGGAGAGTTATGTCGGTGACAAGGAACTAAAATACTATTCAGGAGTACATATGCGGACAGATGATTGCAACAATACCGGATCCGCAGAAGTGGGATTTGTGGGGCGAGTCTTGCTCAACGCATACAATGCACTTGAATATGGAGAAACTCACGGGCAGACTCAATTGGTCAGCAACGCTAAGGCAATATTTGACAGTTATCTACAGCATGGTTTTACCGATAGTGGATTTTTTAGGGAGTTCGTCGATTTTACACACAACAACGAAACAAAAGAATTCAGTATTCGACGACAGTCGGAGGGGATCTTTGCGATGCTAAATTACCTCGGTTATGAACAGAAAAAGGGTAGAAAGCATCCTGAATGGGAACGGCGTATTAAAAAGTTACTTGGCAATTTTGCAAAACTCCAGCAGGCGGATGGAAGCTTTCCCCGTAAATTTGACGATCAGCTACAGGTAAAAGATGGCAGCGGCGGTAGCACACCTTCGGCCACGGTTCCATTGGTTATGGCTTCTGTTTATTTTAAACAAGGGGAATATCTTCAACAGGCGCAAAAATCTGCAATATATTTAGAACGGGAGATTATTTCTAAATCAGATTACTTTTCGTCCACCTTAGATGCCAATTGTGAGGATAAGGAAGCATCTTTATATGCTTCTACAGCAATGTATTATTTGGCCTTGGTAAGTAAAGGGAAAGAGCGTCAATATTATTTGGAGCAGTGTAAGAAAGCAGCTTATTTTTGTCTCACTTGGTACTATACCTGGGATGTGCCTTTTGCCGCCGGACAAATGTTGGGCGATGTTGGTTTTAAATCCCGTGGCTGGGGAAATGTCTCTGTTGAGAACAACCATGTCGATGTTTTTATCTTTGAATTCGCAGCTGTTCTCGATTGGCTCGCCAAGGAAACCAAAGAACAGCGGCTCTCCGCTTTTTCGAGTGTGATTAAGAGTTCCATGTTACAATTGATGCCGGTTAAAGACCATCTTTTTAATATCGCAAAAATAGGATATTATCCAGAGGTCGTACAACATACGAATTGGGATTATGGAAAAAATGGGAAAGGATTTTACAACGATATTTTTGCCCCTGGTTGGACTGTTGCTTCCCTTTGGGAGTTGCTGAGCCCATCCAGAACAGCTGATTTTCTATCAATGGCGCGAAAATAGTGGTCGTGTGTTTATATGGAGCCACGTCGGGAGATGTGGCTTTTTTATGCTAAAATTTTTCTGGGTTGGTATGGCAACAGAGATTTCCTCATTACATATTATTGGTTCCTTGTTACTGGATTAGCGTTCAGTTTAACTTGTTATGGAAAAAATATGTATTTTTAGTGATATCAATTCTTACAGCATCATGATCTATAATATCTTCAAAAAGATTTTTATCATCATCTCAGTGCTAATAATCTTGAGTTCTTGTAGTAATAAAAAAGCTGAAACATTCAATTCCCTTCTTTCAACTAAAGAATCCCGGGCATTTTCTATGCTCGTGGGCGAGAAAGGGCTCGAATCTACAAAACTGAAGCAGCTTATTGCACACGAATATGGTCAGGCTTTACATACCATTGATCAGCAGGAGCTGGTGTTTGATTCCATTATTAACGATATTAAGAAGGCGGACATTGTCGGTCTGGTAGAAGGAAAGGAGGTTCAGTTGGAAGCTATAAATTACTATAGAGCTTTAAAGGATCTTTTTATGTTTACCAGAAAAGAAATAGAACAGGAGAAACGAATGCGTAGCGGAACAAAGGAACAACAATATGATGCACAGGATCAACTGCTTGTACTTGCCCGAGAAAAACAAATTCGTTATCAACAGGTCTATAAAAGCAGTGAAAAACTCCATACCAAAAGGAAGCAATTTGAAACCAAAAATGGACTTAAATAAGATGTTATTAAACGATTTTATCTAAATCGAGCATATCGGCAGCCTTGGTTGGCTTAGGCGTCTCCTATAAAGATAAAATACTCGCCAAGCTTGTTTGCTGTCGAAATATTACAGATCCCAGCATAGCCAATAAGTGTATTTGAATTAGTGAGAAAAATCCCCCAGTTATAATTTTTTGAATCGTTGACCACAGAGATAAACCATTTATCGATTGCTTCTCTTGTATTCAAAGATTGAAATGAAGAAAGGGAATATTTAATTGCTTCCGGATCGTTTAGCCAGGTATAAAATGATGTGACATCCTGGATTGATAGGGGCTTCAAAATTATCGTTTGAGTCCATTTATTTGATATTTTTTCTCGCATTAATAATCAGTTATCAATACCTAAGGAACATTTTTCGATTTTAAATGTAAAAAACAGTTCGATTTCTTACAATAGAAAGTAATTTTGGCATGTTTAAAAATAATAAAACATCTTATCTCTCCTCGAAATTGATTGGACTGCTGTGATTAACTCTTCTGCTCAGCGTTAACTTTCTGTAATTTCCACATAAATAGCATGATAATGATCAGGAAGGCCGAAAAGATAAAATAACGCCAAGCCAGCCCATTTTGCGTTGTCACTTTTCCGCTTATAGCAACAATGATGTTAGATAGCGATGTTACGATATAAACCATTCCACCCATTAAACCGCCAGCAGTACCTGCATGTTTTGGGAAAAATAACATGCTAGTGGTAAAAAAGCTTGTAAACAAGACGCCCGAAATCGTATGAATAAAAAATGCAAAACCTACCATAATGTATAGATTCTGTTGAAATATGCCGACCACCATTAAAGCGATAATAAGAGATGACTGCAATAGAACTGGAGCAATCACACGTGCAACGAAGTCAAGATGCATACACTTTTTTGTGATAAACCCACCGATCATCCAAGAAAAACCAAGCATCAAAGTACAGTAGCCAATTGTAACGGATGAAAAATGAAATGTATTTTCGATAATAAATGGGCCTGTAATATTGAACAGCATAACAATGGAGTAACTAAATCCCAACACCAAAATCCCCAATATAAAACGCTTATTCTGCAACATCATTTTATACAGGTTCAAGTTATCCCGTAGGTTGATTTTTTTCTTTTCGGCAATACTTTCTCCACTATAAAGGATTTCAAACAACAATAAGCCACTGGCGTAAAAAGTAAGAAAATAGAAGTTGGCTCGCCAATTGAATATTTTTTCCAAATAGCCGCCCAGAAATGGCGCAAGTATCGGACCGCAGGACCAGACAATTGTAAAGTAACTCAGGTAATTCTTTAATCGCTCACCGGCATAAAGATCCACGAAAAGCGCACGCGTGGCCACCACCAGAATGGATATGGCCACACCTTGGACTACTCTTAAGAGACAAATCAAAAATACGCTGTCTGTATGCGTTATCAAAAGGCTGCTTAGTATCAACAGTATCAAAGCCGAGACTTTCGGAAGATAACGGCCGATACTGTCAAGAATGTTGCCTATAAATAACTGGGAGATACCATAACTGAGTAAATAACTTGTTAACGTCAATTGAATATCCCGCTCGTGAACATGTAAACTTTTAGCCATTGCCGGAAACGAAGGCAGGTAGATGTCCGTTACAAACCCAGAAAGGGGCATGGATACAAATGCCATGAACGTAACTAGTTTAATGCGGTGTGCGGATGCTTCTCTCAACATTGTCTTGCTCTTTTTTATGAAACAAAACTAGAGACTTTTTTGATAGCGTTAGTACTATTTGATAAAGTAAAAATTACGAAAATCAAATATTACTTGTTTGTATGTCTGAATTTAAGCGGGGATGTTCCTGCATTTTTTTTAAAGAAGTTGTTGAAATGAGCTGGTTCTTCAAATCCGAGTGTATAACCGATTTCGGCTACATTCCAATCGGTGTAGATTAATAGATTTTTAGCTTCTTCAAAAATTTTTCTTTTGATAATTTGGGTAGTAGTCAGATTAGTAACCGATTTGACAGAAGCATTTAGGTGGTTGACATGAACATTCAGCTGTCGTGCGAAATCTGCCGCTGTATGTAAGGCCAGTGGATATGCAGGGGAATCCAGAGGAAACTGTTTATGTAGCAGTTCGTCGAATAAGCGATACATTCGGAGACTTCCGGATTGATCCTGTGGGGCTACATCTTCCACTCGCCATTCCAGTGCAAGGTGGAGAATTGAAGCTAAATTGCTCTTGATCGCACTGCAGCGCAAAGGATAACCGGAGTTATTCAGACGGAACATATTGTCAAAAAAAGTTGTAACTAGGTTTAGTTGCTCCGCATCCAGAAAAACAATCGGCTTACTCCATTCTTTGAATAATGAGGTCTTTTTAAAAGGTTCAAATGTTTGACTACCAGTGAAAAATTCTTGGTTGAATAAACAAAAGTATCCCTCTTGTTTATTTGTGTCACAGACCCAGCTGTAAGGAATATTCAATGCTGGTAAAAAAAGAGCAGGCCGATCTATATACAACTCATGTGGACCATATTTAAACCAACCTTTCCCCAAGATCAGACTGATCTTATAAAAATCACGTCTATTGTAAGGCGTTTTAAAATCACAGTACTTACGGGGTGATATATTAAAATGTGATTTTCCGAGCTCCACATCCAATATTGTCCCATCGTTGGAATGCAGATGGCTCAATCGCTTGTAATAATCTTGTATGGTCTCTAATGTTTCACTCATGATTTTACAAAGTTACAAAAATCAAATGTAATCATCGCTTTTTGTCAAACAGCCAACTTAATGTAACCCTTAAAGACGAAGAAGAGGAGGGGTCTGAAACGTAAAATACTTACGTCCAGAATAAAATAGCTGAAATATGCCAAAAGATGATTGGGCCAAGATCCAAGAAAAAGAGGAGTTTCAAAAACTTTGGAAACTCCTCTTTTGTCAGAAAATTAATGGGAATTAGTTGAGCGGATTGATCACAACCTGATCCACGACTTTCCCTTGCTGATCCAGGATTTTAAATGTTCCTTTTTCATTGTTTAGATCCACCCGAAGTACATTGTTGTTTGAGTTTACAATAATGGGGAAATGGGTGCTGTTTGTTGCATTTTGGATAATATGTTTATGCAGATGGCCAGATAACATAATTTGCGCACCGCCCTTATTTAGGATGGGAACAAATTTTTCTAAGATTTCCTGTTCGCCATGCCAACCTCCGAAAGGGGGCATATGACAGATGACTATCTTATATTTGGCATCTTTAAATGACGGATCTTCAACCGCCTGTGCCAGCCAAGCAGCCTGTTCTGTGCGATAATTATCCATTTCGACAATACCACTGTATTCGATATCCGTATCGGGTTTGTCTTCGCCACAGTCAAGTACGATGAAACCTGTGTTGCCGTGTCGGAACTGATAATAGAGTTTGCCTGTCGGTGTGGGGAAATATTTTGGATACTCAGTCGCAAAGGGTCCACGGGTTTCGTGGTTTCCCCGTGAATAGAACATGGGTTTTTCACTCGCAAATCTTTTAATGGCCGTGTCCATGAATCCGTCATATAGTTGTTTCTCGCTCAGGAGATTATTGACCATATCTCCATTGAAAACAACAAAATCGCTTGTTTTTAAATCGCCGACATCCAATAGTTTATCCAGAACCTCGTTGCGTTCATGGATATCGTTGACAACAGTAAAATGAGTCGAGGCAGCATTGCCAAGTGTCTGAAAGGATAATGGCGCCTGCCGATAGACGTTGCTGGCCACAACTTTTCCATATTGTACATTGACACCTTCATGTTTTAAAACTTGTTGACTGTATACACGGTATCGGTATCGTGTTCCCGGTTTCAGATTGTTCAAGTTAACCTGATGTAGCGTGCCAACTTTCTTAAAACCGTAGGCTGATGCAAAATACTTGGGTCTCTCTTTAAAGTAAAAATGGCTCGAGTCCTCCGGTGCCAGCTCTACCCATCCCGTTGCCGGTAGATCTGTTGTCCAAACAATGGACACCGAATGTTCGGTCAGTCCTTGGATAAAAGGGAGATGGGTTATTTTGATATCTTCTTGTCCAATAGCCAACAAACTATTGAACAGGAGTAAAGCGATCATGAGATGCAATGTTTTCATGTTAATATCCGGGGTTTTGAATGAGTAAATTGTTCTTTTTTAATTCATCGCGTAAGATAGGTAGAAAATAAGCTTTATCCATCCAGCTGTATTTCTCAAAATCAATATGTCTGATCGTCGGTATGCTTGCCGTGCTGTGGTCAGGGTTCATTTTGTACACAATGTCTGCGACCTTTGTCGTTCGGTTATAAATTTGAGGCCCTAATAGCCAACGACGGACATCATAGAAACGATGTTCTTCAAAAGCCAGCTCTATTCTTCTTTCATTGCGGTACCTTTCTTTTAGCGCGGCTCCTACGTCGGTAATGACCGGCATCCCGGCTCTTTTACGGATCATATTTAAGTAGATGCGGGCTTCGTCCTCCAGTCCCAATTCAATGCAGGCTTCAGCATAATTCAAAAGGACTTCCGCATAACGCATGAAACGCCAGGTCACCGCTTGCTTATCGTATTGCGCGTTTACTGCAGGATCGATATATTTTCGTAAATAATAGCCTGTATATGCGCCGTTCCAATCTTCGATCGTGCTTTTTCGAGTATCGACACCGTAAACCAGGTCAATTTTGCCAGTAGTAGCGTTCCAACGTTCCCATCTTCCTGTCTGTACTTTATTTTCAGGATCCAGGCCTTTCGCATCATCTGGTCTTTGTCTCCAGGAGGCACCATTATAAAGCACTGTTGCTGCAAATCTGGGATCTCTATTGTTGTAAGGATCTGCCGCCATAGCTGGATCGGACCAATCAAACTTTTTACCGTCCAGGGTTTCGAAATCATCGACAAAGTCTCCGAGCGGCGCATTTGTACCCCAGCCATGGTAACCATTGGGCGAAGAGTAGAGGCCCACACGCTGGCCCATAGGAATGGTAAAGTATTTAATGAAAATATCTTCTTCGGTGTTTTTACTAAGGAAAAGTTCCGTAAGGTTTTGGGAAATATTATCCGTTACAGCCGGGATAGCTTTATACAATCTATATTTGTTCAGATCAATGACAGCTTTGGCCGCATCTTTTGCCGCCTGCCATCTTGCTGAGCGGTTTCCGTCCATATAACGAATCAATTCAGGTTTTTCAAATCCCGGAAATACATCTTTGTTATAAAGGTCACTCGCTGCATAAAGCAGGATCCTGGCCTTCAATGCGAGTGCTGCTCCCTTGGTTGCGCGTCCCAGGTTGGCTCCCGTATGGTCGAGCGGCAATAGTTGGGCAGCTTTGTCAAGTTCCGCCGTCATAAATTTGACGCAATCCGCATACGAACTTCGTTCTTTCTGAAATTCATCAGTCAATGCATACGGCTCCGTGATTAACGGCACACCACCATAAGTACTTGTCAGTAGGTGATAGTAATATGCCCGCATGAAATGCATTTCACCAGTCATACGATCTTTCATCGTTTTCCCATCAATGAGATTGGCGGAGAATGGAACTTGATCAACTTTCGAAAAAAAGAGATTGCAATACCGTATACTTTTATACAAATCAGCCCAGGATCGATAACGCGATACTCCCCAACCCAGGAGGTCATCCGGAGACTGGATGCTACGGTTAAAATTTAGGGAAGCTGCGTTTCCACGGTAATGCCCTTCATCGACCAGGTTGGCTTTGAACCGGCCATCTGTCAAGGGCTCGTCCAGTCGGAAATACAATTGATTGATAAATGTCTCTACCAATGCGGGGTCGGTCCAGACCGCGTTTTCGGAAAATTCCGTTGAAGGATCTGTATTTAAAAAGTCCTTTTGACAAGACCCAAGTGCCAACGTTGCTAGCAATATGAATAGATTAAATTGTCGTTTCATGGTGATTAAAATGTTAGTGAAAGGCCCAGGTTATAGACTCTGTTTAGTGGGTACGCCGTTGCTGCGGTAGTTTCCGGATCAAAGTCCTTTACTTTTGTCCAGGTCAGCAGGTTCTGTCCACTGAAATATAGCTGCAATCTGGTCAATCGGAGTTTTTTACAGATATCTTCGGAGAAATTGTAACCAAATTCGAAATTTTTCAACCTGACATAATTGGAGCTTTGCAACCAATAGGTATTATCGTTGGATCTCCAATATTCGTTGTATCTGTTCCACGTACGCGGTTTTGAAGCATCAGGATTATCCGCTGTCCATCGCCCTTCGACATTTTGCTTGAGATAATTACCTGCCTCCCCCTGCATCTCATAGTAATTGTTACGAATGGCGCCCGCAGCACCTTGGAAGAATAAGCTTGTATAAAATCCTTTATAAGATAAGTCAATATTAAATCCACCGGTCAATGTCGGAAGTTCTGTTTTTTCGGATCTCACACGATCCAGACCATCTATTTTACCATCCTTATTCACATCTTCAAAGATGATGTCCCCGGGCCTTGCTCCGGCCCAGTGTGGATAAGCGTCGACAGCTGCCTGATCTCGAAATATACCTATCTCATTGTAATAGAGCTTAGCATTCATAGGTCTGCCTGTGGACTGTTGATAATCAGGGATTCCCGGAGTTTCATCCCAAAAGCGAATACGATTATGATTGGTGGCGATATTTCCATTGACAGCGTA
Organism: Sphingobacterium puteale; assembly: GCF_003627955.1. Taxonomy (GTDB): domain Bacteria; phylum Bacteroidota; class Bacteroidia; order Sphingobacteriales; family Sphingobacteriaceae; genus Sphingobacterium; species Sphingobacterium puteale. The sequence goes on from NZ_RBWS01000019.1 coordinate 80,506, forward strand.
GTGAAAACCATTGGCCTGGTCAGCATAACCTAGCTGCAATTCAAATCCTTTGTTTGTCACTTCGCCAATATTTTCTTTAGGTAAGGTTAGTCCTGAAGTGGCGGGAACGGAGGCATTTCTGTTCCATAGTATATTGGTTCGGATATTATAAAAATATTCAGCGGTCAGCGTTAGCTTGTTATTCAAAAATTTGGCGTCTAGACCAAAATTGGATTGATTGGCAACCTCCCAGGTTACATTTGGATTGGGTATTCTGAGCTCATTCAGTACTTTATTTTCTTGTGTACCGTTAAAAACGTAGACATTGGAAGCGCCTGTGAGGAAACCGTAACTTGACATAAATTGATAGTCATCTATGCGATCATTACCCGTTTGCCCCCATGAAGCCCTTAGTTTTAGGTCTGAAATCACAGACTTGATCGGCTGCCAGAATGTCTCATTGGATAAGCGCCATCCTCCGGATACTCCAGGGAAAAAACCGAATCGTTTGTTGCTTGGAAATTTATAGGAACCGTCATAACGCCATAAGAATTCCAATAAATATTTGTTGTCAAAGTCATAATTCAGACGGCCAAAATAATTGAGTCTGGCCTGCATGGCGGATTGACCGGAATTATCTTTTTCAGCATCGCCGCCCGCGAATAGCTCTTCGATGGCAGCAGATACATAATATTTTCTAAAGGCGTAAAATTCCATATTATCACCTTTGATTTTTTCCAGTCCCAATAGGCCATTGAAATGGTGTTTTTCACCTAAATTTCGTTCGTAACGAATCAGCGCATTTAAAGTCAATAGGTTTTTGGTGTCAAAGTCTTGTCGGAGCTGTGGTGCCGTGAATCCCTTCAGTCCGGCGACCAAGATGGGTGTGCCGTTATTGTCCACGGATTTGCCATCCCAATTGTACAATGTCCATGGAGTCTGCCATAATTTGTCGCTCTGTAATGTCCTATCATACGCAACGTTTCCACTTACAGACAAACCTTCGATTCCGGGAACTGTGATTTCTAGATTAGCCCTTGATTCGAGCATCATGGTTTTATTTCGATCGTAACCGGTCTGATTGGTTGTGATAACGACGGGATTATTTCCGTATTCTATATCCGGACCATTTTGTCCAGTAGGCCAGTAGGCATGCATGTTCGGTTTACCTCGCAAGATCATCCCAAAGATATCCGCTGCGGAGCGCGTCGGATAATTTCGGTTATATTCACGCAATGCGGCATTAACCCCATATTTTATATAATCATTGAATTTTCCGTTTAGATTGCTCCTGAAATTGTACTGGTTAAACTTCGTTGCTGAATTTTTATAGATGGCATCCTGTTTATCGTACCCTCCCGAGATATAATAATTGAGGTATTCCGAACCGCCCGTGATATTGAGCGCGGTTTTATGCTGCGGTGCAGCCGCATGAAATGTGGCGGCAAACCAATCTGTATTTGGATATTTCCAGCTATCCGTACCCGAGCGGAATAAGGCTAGTTCCTCTTCACTATATTTTGGTTTCTGGCCAGCATAGAGGCCGATCTCATTAAGCATTTGCGCATATTCCGCGGCGTCTGCCATCTTTGGGATAACAGTGGGCTGGGACCATCCCTGATTATGTGTTAGGCTGACCTGCGGTTTACCGCTTTTTCCTTTTTTTGTTGTTACGAGAATAACGCCATTAGCGGCTTGCGAACCATAGATGGCCGCCGATGCATCCTTTAATATCGTCACACTTTCAATATCCTGCGGATTGAGCCTTTCAATAGATCTGTTGGCGATACCATCGACCACAATCAGTGGTGAGTTGTCTCCCAGGGTGTTGGCTCCCCGGATCCGAAGTGTGGAATTGTCACTCCCAGGCTCCCCGGAAGTCGTTGTCGCCACTAAACCCGGTAGCCGACCCGCAAGCGTATTTGTGACGTTCATTACGGGAGCTCTATCCAGTACATCCCCTTTGACATCAACAATAGACCCTGTGACGGTTGATGCTTTTTGAGTACCATATCCTACAATCACCACTTCCTCCATCGAAGTTACGGTTTGTTGGAGTCTGATCTCGATATTTTCGTTTGATGTGACCTTATAGTCTATCGCCTGATACCCGACCATACTGACATGAAGTGTGGGCGTATTGCCGGAAACCGATAGCGTAAAAGAACCATCTTCAAGTGTGGAAGTCCTATTGACTGCTCCCACCTCATTTACGGTCGCATTGGCCAATGGAACTCCCTTTGCGTCCAAGATTTTCCCCTTTACGATCTTCTGTTGGACTGCGGTAATCTTTCCTTCAATAGCTTCATGTGCCGTATTGGCAGCTTTGCTAAGAATAATATTTTTGTCGACTATTTTATAGACAATTTGATATTTGCTCAGCAATTCATCCAGTACAGATTCCAGCGGCGCATTGATAAATTTTACATCCGCTGTGCGTTTTTTTGGCAAAAGCGATTCTTTATATAGGATATTATATCCACTTTGCTTCTGAATATCCCTTAACAAGGTTTCGAGGCTTGCTTTATTTTTTTTGAGATTGATTGATTGTCCGAAAGAACTAGCATACGTGCTTAGGCTAGTTGCGAGGAGTAGAGGCACTGCGATAGACAGTTTCATAACCAATGGTTTGAGGATGATATTCTCCCTAAAATCCATAGGAAGAACAGACCGATTTTTTTTGTATTTTTGCATTCGGTTGATATTTTAAGTTAATATTTGATAAGATGTGTCAACTGTCTCTATGAGACCAGCTTCAGGAGCGGTCGCAACGCTTCTGAAGCCTTTGGTTGTAAAAGGTTAGTTTTTTACATATATTTTCCTCCCTATTAATTCAAAATGAACACCACCGACAAGTTCGATGGTCTTTAATAATTTTTTGATATCACCATATTTTGATATTGTACCCGAAAATTGAAAATCTTCAAATTGAGATTTAAACTCCACCTGAACGTCGTACCAGCGTCCGATAATATCCATCACCTCGACAAGTGGTGTTTTATAAAAAGCAAAATTACCGTCCTTCCATGCGATAGAATAAAAGGGATCAATCGGATCTATCGAAAACTGATGCGATACCTGCTCAAATGTAGCCTGTTCATTGGGTCGCAGGAATTGATCAGATATTGTCGTATTTTTAAAATTCAGTTTTACTTTGCCTTCTACCAAAGTTGTTATGATTTTCTTTCCATAGTTCTGCACATTAAAAGAAGTTCCCAATACCTCTATGGATTGCGAACCTGTGTGTATGATAAAGGGGATTCGTTTTCCCAGTTCGGTTCGTTTTGCTACATCAAAAAAAGCTTCACCATATAGTTCTACTTCTCGTTTTGATTTATCAAAGACAACAGGGTATTTTAATGTAGTAGATGCATTGAGCCATACCTGTGTGCCATCAGGCAATGTGAGGTTATACTCACCGCCCCTTGGTGTAACAATGCTGTTGTAAACAAGTTTATGGGGATTAACACCATCCTTGATATGGTAGGAAATCCCGCCGGCTGCGGTTTTGATGATCTCAAAATCGCCATGGTCTATAATGGTGTCGCCTTTGATTTTTTCCAGATCAATTCGCCGCCCGTTTTCTAGTATAATCTCGGCACGATCTTTACCCGGAACAACCGATTCGATCCCATGGGTTGTGAGCTGCTGCTCATTGATCAGTGAACCGTTTGATCTTCCGATAAAATAAATAAGTGAACCGACTCCGACGACTAATAACAGGGCCGCAACAGCTATACTTCGCCATGGGAACATAACCGTTTTTTTTGGCGGAGCCAGCTCCTGCAACTGATGTTTGACACGCTCATCAGCTATGATTTTTTCAAACATATCTTGGTCGTTCATTTCGGACTCGAACCTGTTTACGGTCTCTTCCTCATGCTTTATTTGCTCCCAAGCATCCAAAAAATCTTCATCGTCCATATATTTTACAAACTGCGTTAACGACTCTCCTCGGAGTTTATCGTCATAATACTGACGGATTAATCTTTTGTAAGCTTCTATTTTTGACATCGATGCTGATTTCTACATGCTTTACTATCTATTCGCATCAGCTATCAAAATGTACTAGTCAAAAAATAAAATTTTTTAAAAAGGAAATGGATGATAAAAAATTGTGGAAAGCCGCAAAAAAGCAGTTTGCTAGCATAGCACTAGCAGGACGGCTAGCGTGAAGAGGATTTTTTGAAGTCTTAATTTGACAAAACTACAGGCGGCAGTCAAATGGTTTCTGACCGTATTTCGGGATATACCGATATGCTCCGCAATTTCTTGATAGCTCTTTTCCTCAAATTTATTCATTTGATAAATCCGTTTTTGTTGTGCGGGAAGCGCGTCAATAATCTTTTCCAGCATTTGCTCACGTTCCTTTTGTTCCAGTTGTATGTGTGCGCAGGATGTGGTATTCAGTTGGATGTTTCCGCTATCCATTCGATATTGTTTTCGGATGACCTCTTTTCGGAAATGGGATATCGCCAATCTTTTGGCTACCACATAAAGAAAGGGAAATATTGCTTCAGCGGACGGAATTTCCTTTCGTTTGAGAAATAGCTGGACAAAAACCTCCTGTACAATTTCTTCGGCCTCGGTAGGAGAAGAGGTCAAACGACATACTTTCTCCTGTAAACTGGGTTTATAGCAATCAAAAATTTTTCGAAAAACTCTCCCATCAGCCATCTGAAATCGTTCAAATTCCTCTAAATCAAGTGGAAATCCTTTCAAATCCATTAGTACATAGGTTTTTGTTGGTCTAAAGAAACAAAATTGATATTAAATTTATATAAAAAAGGTATTAATTCAAAATGAAACCTTTCGAAGCGCGAGACGGGGCAACCTGACGCCATTCGCCGCCATATAAAAACGGTGAAGTCATCTACCGAAACGAAATTGGACGACCAGAGCACGACGGGGCTACGCGAAGATCCATTTCAATGTGTTGTTCGCGAGCTAATTTCTGAAGATAAGGATATAACAAGTGACCTTAAGCAATTAAAGTTTACTTTCAAAATAATAGGTGCCCGAACCGATTTCTCTTGTTGTCTCGGGGAGTATTACTTTTGCTTTGGTATTTGCAGGTATAGTGACCTCAAGTTTTAATACCCCATTTTCTAGTGTCCATGCCGATTTTACTGGACCATATGGGGTTTCTAATTCTGCGGCGGCGTTCGTTATTTTTCCACCTGGTTTGGGTGCAATAATAATGGATTTATAGCCAGGTTCCTCGGCGACCGAATTGATGCCCGCAATCGTTCTGTACATCCAGTCCCCAATTGCTCCGTATGCATAATGGTTGTAAGAGTTCATATCTGGCGTCTGAAAAGAGCCATCCGGCTTAATTCCGTCCCATCGTTCCCATATTGTTGTAGCACCCATTTTGACGGGATAAAGCCATGAAGGATAGCTTTCCTGCATCAGGAGGTCATATGCGACATCATTATGGCCAAATCTGGTCAGCACATGACATAAATAGGGGGTACCCAAAAATCCTGTGGTGAGATGATTACCATAATCACGGATGTTCGCTACTAAGCGATTTGCGGATGCTGCTCGAAGTTCTTCGGGCAACATGTCAAATTGTAGCGCCAGGACATATGCCGTTTGTGTTCCGGAAACCAATCGTCCCGTAGTGGTCATATATTCTTTCACAAAAGCGGATTTAATATTTGCCAGCAATGCGCTGTACTTCGCGACATCTTCCTGTTTGCCCAATACTTTAGCTGCATTGATCAATAATTGGGTAGAGTGTGCGTAGAAAGTCTGGGCAATCAGGTATTTATCTGTAACTGCGGCTCTTCCGTCATTGTCATCATGAGGGCGGTAGAAAAGCCAGTCTCCAAAATGAAAACCGGAGTTCCAAAGATTATTTTTGGCCACGGAGGAGATATAATCAACCCATTTTCGCATGCTCTCAAACTGTGTTTCCAGCATCTGCCGATCACCATAAGCCACATACATATCCCATGGAATAATTGTAGCTACATCTGCCCAGCCTGCTGATGCCCCATCATTCGCACCCAGTACATTGGGGATCACATGGGGGATTGAACCGTTAGGCTGTTGATCGGCCTTCACATCTTTAAGCCATTTCGTGAAAAATCCCGCAACATCCATATTGTAAGCCGCTGTATTGGCAAAGGCTTGTGCGTCCCCCGTCCAGCCTAGACGCTCATCACGTTGTGGACAATCCGTTGGTACATCTAAAAAGTTTCCCTTCTGCCCCCATTGAATATTATGTTGTAGCTGGTTCAGTAGACTATTGGACGTAGCAAATTTTCCAGTGGTCTCCATCGCAGAGTATAGCGCGACAGCGGTAAGGTCTTCGGTTGTCAATTCTCCGGGATAGCCCTCGACCTTCACATACCTGAAGCCTTGAAACGTAAAATGAGGTTCAAAGACCTGTTCGGTATTCTCCTTTAAAATATAAATATCCTGAGCCTTTGCAGATCTTAGGTTTGTGGTATAAAAATTACCTTCTTTTGTAAGTACCTCAGCATGGCTCAGCGTGATCTTGGTTCCGGCGGCACCTTTGGCTTTGAGCATGACCCAGCCTACCAGATTTTGTCCGAAATCCACAACAGTCTCGCCCGCCGGTGTTTTAAAGACTTTAAGCGCTTTGAACTTTTCGTGCTTTTTGACCGGTGGACCGCTCATTGCCACAAGTTTTTCCGATCCTTTCTCCATCGTGCCGACTGCATTCCATTTATTATCTTCCCGATAGCCAATATTGTCCCATCCGCTTATTTCCAGTCGGGCGTCATAGATTTCACCATCATAAATATCCGATGCCATAATCGGTCCGTAAGCATATTTCCAACTTTCATCGGTTTGGACCGTTTCCGTCGTCCCATCTGTATATTCCATGACAAGCTGCAAGAGCAATCCCCGCGTATCACCATAAAAATTGTGCTGATTTCCAAAGCCAATCCGTCCCTTATACCAGCCGTTCCCGAGACTAACTCCGAATACGTTGGAACCGCTTTTTAGGATCGTGGTTACATCATAAACTTGGTATTGCAAATGATCCCTGTAACTGGTCCATCCCGGAGCAAAATAGGTATCGCTGACACGCTGACCATTGATACGCGCTTCGTATAATCCCTTCGCAGTCACGTAGGCAATTGCCGATTTAAGCTTTTTATTGACGACGAATTCTTTTCTGAAAAGAGGGCTTCTTGCCGCAGTATCTTTGCCGGCCACTTTGATCCATGTCGCTGTCCAATCCATGGGACTTATTCCCATTTGAAAGAAGGCGGGTTCAGACCAGGCGGAAGTATTGCCATGATTGTCTTTTACCCGAATTTGCCAAAAATATCTCTTTTTTGATTGTAAGGCAGCCCCCTCATATTTAATCAGTACTGACTGATCTCCTGATACCGCCGCTTTCCACACCAGATCTTTTCCTGCATTCATTGCGGCTTTATCACGGCCTACTCTGATTTCATAAGCAGACTGTATGGTATTCTTTACTGAAGAACGTATTTTCCAGCTGAACCGGGGACTATCGGTTTCTATTGCCATAGGATTTTTAAGGTGTTCTACTTTAAGGTCAGTTACGCTTAATTTTTGGGCAAAGGTACTGATAGAAAGTATACATATAAATCCTGATATCATAACTTTTTGAAGCAGAGTGTTTATAAATGGTGCCATATTTTAGGGTTGAGGTCAGCCGAAAATCCGGAATTATCCACTATTATCACAAATAAATTTGATATAAGTGTCATGTACTATCCTGTATATTTTTGACGTATCAACACAGAAGACAAAATTTGGCAAATATCGATCCTAATAAGTGCTAGATAACAATTCCTGTCTAATGGAAAGATTTTTTACGAGGCGCATATCTTATAATCGCTAAAAAGCAGATGTGAAAACTTGTCCTATGCAAACCCAGAATAGAATGGGTGTTCATAAATTAGTAGTGGACTAAAAACAAATAACTTATGGGAAATTACTATTTGCTTTTAGTTTTGAGCAAAAGTATTGCTTTTAGATCTGTTTGATTCGCAAGTCCTTCTTTGTTAATGATTGCTTTTTAAATTTCACCTATTTATTTCCTTCGTTTACCGAGTTTTTATATCCGTTAACCTAAAGTTGATAGGTTAGACAACCATTGCGCTGTAGTTTTGAATTAAGAAATAAGCACAACAGAACGAACATTATGAAAGCATCTATAAAAACATTCCTGGCAGTAGCAATGATAGCAGTATCCACCTTGGCTATTGCAGCAGATAAAACCTCTTCAAAATCCGAAAAATCCATAGTTAATCTATTCACGGCAGACATTGCTCTTAACCATTATGTTGCGGTGATCACTGCGGGGGAGTCTATCGGTTTAGAGCAATTATTTACAGCAGATTTCACTCAGAAGATCCAGTCGGGAAATGCAACAACAAATGACCGAAAAGAAGTTGTCAAATTCCTGAAAAAGCAAAGCGGCGAGAAGCTCAACTGTAAAGTGAGTACCCGGATTATCGAAGAGTCAGCAGACTATATGGTAGGGAAAGTAACGATGCAATTTGAAGACTTTACAAAGACAGACCTTGTGACACTGGTCAATGAGCATGGAGCATGGAGAGTGTCCAGTTCAGTTAATGCCTATAAATAAGATAAAGAATAAAAACTAATGGTGAGTCAAGTTAGAGCTCGTAGCCTGACTATTAGTGAATCGTAAGTTTATAAGTTTAGTTTAGTAGCCACGTCGTGAGATGTGGCTTTTTTATGTTTCCACCAGCTATCTTCGGCTTAGGTATATACTGGTGGTTTGTTTTCATATTCCAGTTTACAGATTTTATAGGACGGACATCCGTCATTCTTTTTTAATTCCTTTTTAAAGTTACCTTCATAAATTGTCTGAAAAAGAATATACGCATAAAAATAGTTAGCTTTACTTATGATAGTTGATCACTTAAAAATGAGAGCGATATATTTTTCGTGCTTGGAACCATATACCGATGATATCCCGCTATTGGAGTCATGTTGGAATGAAATCACAGCATCATATTCCGATCAGCGAAGAGGCTACCATACGTTGGCACATCTGCAACATTTTAGCCGGCAGTTGGATCTTTGTAAACATCATTTGTCAGATTATCCTACGGCTTATTTGGCCCTGATCTATCATGATATCGTATACTTTATGCTGGATGGTACAAATGAAGAAAAAAGTGCACTGGTTGCGGTGGATCATTTACGTAGATTGAACTATCCATCGGATTTGATCAACATTTGTCAGGAGATGATTCTGGCAACAAAAACACATTCAATGAATAGCAGTTCTGATATCAATTATTTTATTGATGCTGACATGTCTATATTGGGAGCTGATAAGGTATCTTATGCAAAATACGTCGCTGGTATCCGTAAAGAATATGGAGATTCAATTTATTTTGATGAGGGTAGAAAGCATGTTTTACAAAGTTTTCTCGAGATGGAAAGAATATTTAAAACGGATTTTTTCTATAAAAAATATGAAGAAAAGGCACGACTCAATATTCAAAATGAAATCGAGGATTTGAGCTGAATTCCTAATTTTTCATTGTCTTCAGTATCTTCTAATTTGACCGATTGTTTAGCCTGTGTCTCATATGCTAGCCTGCTGTTTTGTTTTGGTGTAAAATAAGCAATAAGAGCAGTTTTACCCCTAGTGTCCACATTTGCTAAGGCAGTTGATAAGTGCTATGCCATAATAGATAGCACTTTATTGATTAATGTTCATTGCCCTTATAAATCCGCATTGATTCAGTTTTTCCGGCTCTCTCAAACCCGTTCTTTTTGTAGAAATCTACAGATTTCCCGTCTGCTGTAAGTATTTGCATATGAAAAATGAACATAGATATCTTGCATTTTTTCCAGAATAAGCTGGCCTATCCCATTGCCTTGATAGTCAAGATGGACTAGTGGTTCGGGTAATAAACGACAAGGTGGCCAGCTGAAATTGCATTTCCCAGTCCACCAATGTATCTTCTCTCCATGCGGAAATCAATGTATGCGAATTCATCAGTGCTTGATACAATTCACCTCCCAAATTCTGCCATTCACCGAGTTTTCCTTTCCGTTGGTCTAAAGAAAATAGGCTAAGATTGCGTTATGTGGTAGTTTTGAATCAACAAATAAAAACTAGATAGCATAAGAAACAACAGAAAAAATGGGTGCTGAAATCAGTAGCGAAGGGTGGTCATGGATTTATTTATCTTCCCATGGGAGGAAAATCAACCTTGGAATTTTTCAGAACGATGTTTAACAAAGAAGAGGAATAATATTTATTCCGCTATCAATGTTGCCCCTTGCGTTAAAATTTTTTGCTTATTTTTTTTGACAACAAGCGTAATATCCGTTGCATCTTTTTCCGCTATAATATTTCGGTAGATAGCATAGGTATAAATCCCGTTGGTAAAAACGATGACGTGATTACCTCCGCTTCCTTCAAAATCCAGTTTGCCGTTACTCAGGATAATGTCAGGTGGCATGTTTTCTTTTTTTTCGGAATTCCACGAAGCATACCTGTATTTTCCGTTGGTTAATTCATCTATTCTGATCAGGTATTTTTCAGATTTTATTGTATAAACTGGTTTTTTGAATTGTTTTAAAGAATGGTGTATGTGTTCTTTTTGTTTTTGAATCAGTGTTTGTCTTAAATTTTTTTCAAATGGACTCTGATAATTTACTGCGGTTATTTTTCCGGCTTCGCTATCTATCCATAGTGTGCCATTATCCAGCATGATTCCGCGCCAGCCAACTACTGTCCATTGGTCCGGTTTTGAATGCGCAATCAGATCCACGAGTGTCTGATCGAAAACCTCCTGAAACCTTTGCTTGAATTCGTTCGGTTTTGTTATCGCTGGAATGGGATTTTCCCGCTTCAAGGGGTAGTTTATGACCGTTGAAATCTCATCTATGTTTTTTTGTTTGAACAGGGAGATAATATGACTGATGTTGGCTTTTTTTGACGCATCTGAATCCTGTGCGTGGCCAAAGCTATAAACAAATAGTGCTACAATTAGAAAGCTAAATTTCATCTGTTCCTTTGTTATCTGGTATGTAATGCCTACGAAATTAATAAAATTAGATCAGTAGTGATCAATTGAGATTTCTTGTTCATTTTTATTTATTCCGTAAATAATATTGTCTAAATTGTCCGCATCAATTTTATCTGCTACCAATTTGAAACCGCGGCGTTCCAGCAGCTTTTTGGAAGCTATATTTTCGCGATGTGTATACGCTTCTATAGCCTCAATTCCCATTTCATCAAAAGCATATTTTAATAGGGCCTCTACGGCTTCACTCATCAATCCTTTTCCTTGGAATTGCGGAAGTAATTCGTAACCTAGTTCTGCATATTTTTTGCTCCGGTCAATATTCCACAAGGTTATAGTTCCCACAAATTCATTTTGATCTATTGTTTTAATCGTAAAATAAAATTTATTTTTTCTGACCATCTCAATAAACTGTCTTGTCTCTTCAGGACTTTTATTGATATCTCTGCCAATGTATTTAGCAACCTGAGGATTGGTCCTGAGATTGTGCAGATTTTGCAAATCGGACAGTTCGACAGGCTTTAATAGCAATTTCTCTGTTGAGATAGTAGTTTCCATATACAGTTGTAGTTTTATATCTTGATCAAACAAAAATTGTCAATCTGAATGTATGTTAGGATATTTGATTTAAATGTTATTATATAGATGAAGTTAGTTAATTGGGTTTAATGTCCCTTCTTTTTTGTGTTGTTTTTTTATTTTCAGTCGTCATTTTTGTTCGATACTTTGCCGGTTCTTCGCCTTCTATCCTATAATTTTCTTCCGAAATAAGCAAAACCGTTTTAGTTTCATTATATTTGTTTTACTCAATCCTATGGATGTATCAATAGTTCAGCTAGGGCCCAGATTTTGGAAATGCCGACACGATCCCTCTCTTGTTCACTAAAGATCTATTGTATATCGCTTAGGAGAGGGGATAACCAAATACGATAAAGCTATAGCATTTTACTTTTCAGCGAAAGGGATAGTTCGACCTTATTCTTTGGCTCTTCCTGGTCGCAGCCGCCGGTCGGAAACAGTGAAATTACAGCCTATGCCAGCGCTGCAATGCTGTTTGAGAGTGTGGCACGTTATCAGACGAAGGTAAAATAATAGATTATACACTAGCCATTAGGTTACCAGTCAGGTCCTGATGGCTATATTAGAATAATAGATGCTGATGAAACAAATAAATAGGATAGCGACGATAGCACTCATGACAGGTTTATACTGTCTAACAGCTCAGGCGCAGGTTAAAAACGGTCAATTTTTTGATTATGCCCAGAAGACTTTGGATGTGATCTATGACAAATATGGGAACGCCAAAAATAAATTACTGGCCGAGAAATATCCCTTTGACGAAAATTTTAAGGCGGACTATTTGAATAATACTACACAGGCAGAACAGCAAAAAAAATATGCCTATCTCTGGCCTTTCTCGGGTAGTTTTTCGGCGGTCAATGCACTGATGGAACAGTCAAAAAATAAAACAGCCTATCAGAAAATATTGGACCAGAAAGTGCTCGTAGGGCTCAGTGAATATCGGGACGAAAAGCGTAAACCAGTGGGGTATGCCTCCTATATCAATTCAGCGCCGGCATCGGATCGCTTTTACGATGATAATATCTGGTTGGGCATTGATTTTACAGATAGCTACATACAGACCAAAAAGACGGATTATCTTAAGCATGCAAAGGAAATTTGGACCTTTGTAAAAAGTGGTGAAGACGATAAGCTTGGCGGTGGTATTTATTGGTGCGAGCAAAAAAAAGAATCTAAAAATAGCTGTTCGAATGCGCCTGCTGCAGTATTTGCTTTAAAACTTTTTGAGGCGACCAAACAGAAGGACTATCTTCTTGAAGGCCAACGTTTGTATGAATGGACAAAAGCAGGTTTGCAGGACCCAAATGATAAACTTTATTGGGATAATATACATCTCGATGGTAAAGTTGACAAAGCCAAGTATTCCTATAATTCAGGTCAGATGCTGCAGGCTGCGGCCTTGCTCTATCAGTTGACCAAAGAAAAGAAATACCTGGATGATGCGCAACAGCTTGCCGAAGCTTGCCTGGGCTATTTTTTTGAGACAAAAACAGGACAAGATTTTCCTCTCTTAAAAAACAGTAATTTATGGTTCCATGCCGTAATGATGCGCGGTTATATCAGCCTGTTCGAACAGGATGGAGATCGAAAATATTTAGACATTTTTGCGAAAAATCTTGATTTCGCATGGCTTCGGATGCGGGATCAGCATGGACTTTTTGATACCGACTGGACCATGGAGAATCCTAAAAAATCAAAATGGCTGTTAGACCAATGTGCTTTCGTGGAGATGTATGGGCGTTTGGCGAAATTCGGGTATTGACACTTGCCATCGGGAGTGATACGATTTGTGCATGAGGAGCATTAACGCTGAATTGTCGCTACAGCATGGCGACAATTCGGCGTTAACTTTTGTCCTCCGGTGTCCATTTCCAGACCGACACCCACTGCATTATAATAGCGCTGACCACTCACTTCCTCGCGATATTTTTTATTTGATGATTTTCCGGAAAGGAAATATATAGTCTGCGACAAGCGCCATCCGATTACTGACTTTGACCCCGACCGCCAATCCCAAGTGCAAAGAGATCATTTTGGTCATTGTACGCTATATAATTCCGATGAAGATAAGAAGGGACAACAGTCAGTGATAATTTCGAACTGAATTTTCGCGCAATGATCAGCTGCGTTACATGGCATAGCCGGTCACTGAATCCTGTGAAACTTGCCGCCGACTGCTTATTCTCGGCTGCACCCATAGCTGATACCGTCGTACTTCCAAAAAATGCAATGGACACCGATATCCTGTTGTCGACCGTATGCTCGATAAACCGGGATTACTTGGTACGGTGAAAAACGTGGTGGAAGCAAAACCATAGCCTTCCTCGGGTAGTTTTCAGTAGGAGGTTTATCAAGACGTATTGCTGTTTTTAAGATAAATGTTATTTTCGTATAAACGAAAGAAATATGAGTATAGCATTGATACTGAATAGCGGCCGAGCCGAAGAATGGAAGCTCGAAATCAATAAGCATTTGCCTGAAACAAGAGTCGAGATCTATCCGGATATCCAAAACTATGATGAGGTCGAGTTTGCGCTTTGCTGGAAGCCTGAGGCGGGTTATTATGCTCATTTTCCCAATTTAAAAGTGATCCAGTCTGGGGGAGCTGGGATCGATCATTTATTTCCTGAAACCATTCCCTCACATATTCACACCTGTAGGATTGTAGATCACATGCTAAAAAGCGATATGTTTGAACATGTTTTGACCTGTGTGATGCATTCAATGAAGAATTTTTCAGCCTATTCTACAGAAAAGAGGAAAAGACATTGGCATCCCCTAGTGTATAAGTCCATTGGTCAAACGTGTGTAACAGTTTTAGGATTAGGTGAAATAGGGGGGGATGTCGCCGAAAGATTGGCTCAGCTAGGTTTCAAGGTTAATGGTTGGTCCAATTCTCCAAAAAATATACAGGGGGTAATTTCTTTTACAGGTATCGCAGGACTTAGTTCAGCAGTTGAGCAGACGGATTTTATTGTGAACGTTTTGCCATTGACTGATGCCACCCGCGGAATTTTGAATCATGAGTTTTTCTCCTTTTGCCCGATGGGAACTGTTTTACTTAACGTTGGTAGGGGCGCCCATCTTGTGGATGACGATTTAATAGAAGCCATCGACAAAGGACAGATTGCCGGCGCTTACCTCGATGTGTTTCAACAAGAACCATTGCCCAAAGAGCATCCATTTTGGAATTGCAGCTCTATTTTTATAACACCTCATGTCGCGAGTAGGACAAATATTGGCTCTTCGGTCTTGCAATTGGTGGATAATTATAGAAGAATGGCTGCTGGGCAACCTTTGCTCAACGAAGTTTCCTTAAAAAAGGGTTATTAGAAATCTGTGCTGCCCACAGAGGTTTCACCTTCCCCTTTCGGTTCACTATGGCAGCTGACGGACTAGGAGCAATTTTTGCGCAGGAAAAATAAAAGCATTGTTTCCATTGGCTAGCAAATTTGATAGAGTCTGTTCTATTATTTCAATAGTTGCGTAAGTCTTCCATATATTTTAAGACGGGATTTTCTGCTTTACGTACACGCCTCGGAAGATTATTATTTTTGATATGACGTAGAGGACCAAATACTACCATACGCAAATATGCCATAAAATCGAGGGCTTCAATATATTCACCTCTTCCAATTTTTGTTAGCCCATAGTGTAACTAGGTCCAAAATCTGTCTTCGATCCATTGGAAGTCAGAAACCGGAAATTGTGCATATTACTTTTTGTAAAATATTGTCGGTATCTAATAGAATAATAGGATCTTCAATCCTGATGCAAAATTCCTCAAGAGTGACAAACTTAATATTTACGTGTAATAGAGGGGCGTCATATAAACAGATTAACAATCTTTTTTCGCCTACATGTTCACCTGGTAAAGCCGACAAGAGATTGCCAAAGAGGCTAGCATATTCGACCATCCGTGAGCTGTCGGCGTTCAGATCCTCTTTGGTGACTATAACCAGGTCCAGATCAGACCACTTATCAATTTGACTGGTTAGCCAGGAGCCAGCGACTGCTAATCCAATAATATTCCGATCTCTTTTTAAGACCTGAACAACATTTTTGCAAATACTCTCTGCATAATATCTGTTTTGAATACCAATATAATGCTTTTTTGTCCGTGATTATAATACAAATGGGTCGGAATCCAGCTCAAAATAATGAGATGGTAGGTGATATTATCATCAATAAACATTGATTTTCTTAGACGTATAAGAGCACCTTGTGGAGAGCGGATTGTACGCGTGCGAACAAAATGTTTCTAAACTGTTCGAATCCGCACATCTCCTTTTTTAGAAAAAAACCTTGAAAAAACCATTATTCGACCTAGAAGCCATAAATGGACTTATTTCGGCTCATGGTATAGTATTTGGCATGCAGGTGATAAAACCTTTCAAAGATCATTGGCCTAAAGTCCATAGGTTACATGCATATTAGATAGGAGTTTTGAATTAAAAGATAAGAACAATATAACTAACAAAATAAAGACATTATGAAAGCATTCGCAAAAACATTTGTAGCAGCAACCTTAATCGCCATATCTGCATTCGCTATGGCAGCAGAAGGACCTGGCTCAAGATCAAAGGAAGAAAGCGTGAATCTTTCCACAGCAGACTTCGCCCTTGATCACTATGTTACGGTAACGACGAAGGGTGAATCAGCGGGCGTAGAGCGGTTGTTTGCTGAGGATTTTAGTCAAAAGATACAGGCTTCCAGTATATTGACCTACGGGCGTAATGCAGTGATCCAATCATTGAAAAATCAAAATGGAGAAATTCTGAACTGCAAAGTGAATATCAAGATCGTCGAAAAATCGGCAGATTATATGATTGTAAAAATTACACTGAAATTTGAAAACTTTAGCATGACTGACCTTGCGACCTTTGCCTACGAAAATGATGGTTGGAAGGTTTTCAGATCATTTCATTCGTATAAATAAGAGTTATTCCTTACAGATATATAAGTTGTATGGCCAGGTCGTAAGAAGTGGTTTTTATTTTTATTGTCGGGTTTTGTCTTCTTCAAGCCTAAGTATAAAATCTAAATATGTCTTTTTCTTTGAGAAATAGATATCATCTAGTAATCTTTTATATTCTGCAATCGCTTGGAGCAAAATTTGAAGGTTTTCCTCTTTGTACTCATCTACATTAAAGTATAGTAAGTCCGTATTGATGTATTTATTGAGTGTTGACAATAAGGTTGCATCCATTGGGGGCTGTATGTTTTCCTGTAGTGATAGAAGATTGGACAATCTCTTTTTGAAAGATACTTCCCTTCTTTTGAGATCACTCACTCTCGCTTCAATTTCTCCAAATGGCAGAGTCTGAAAGAAAAATGCCGTGTTTTCGTTCATATCATCGTATATCATTTGAGATTCATCAAATGTTTTGTGGAAAGCTTCAAAATCGTCATATTTCTGATCAAATTCTTCCTTACGCTCCTGTGCGATGGATAATCGTAGAAAGTAATGATGTATTTGATAATTATAACTATCTACCTGACGTGTTATATCCAGGATGTCATTCTCAATTTTTATCAAGAGTTCATCGGCATCGATATCCCGATATTTTTTTCCATCATAATCGAAGGTTTTTAATTTGATGTCTCCCTTTTGTATGGCTTCCACGATATGCTTGTCACTTTTTAGACTGTTGAGTTCATATAATGACTCGATTTTACGATCTGCAAACAATTCGTCAAATGTCAGCTCTTCAAGTTCTTCAGCAGTAGCTAAGTCTCCCTTTAGTAGAGGATTGTTGTAATCATAGAAATCGTTAAATTTTGGATCGATTGTATATCTGTTGATCTGGCTTTCAAAATTATCTTTGAATTCACTAAGGTTCAAAGTTGCTGGTACCTGCTGATATTGAATATGCGAAAATAACTTCTCAGAAATTTGATCAGCTATTGCTGCACCATTTGAAAGCAAAGCAATAGCAGGTTCATTTGAAACATTGTTCTTTATGATATCAAGTTTCCACAAGGCTTTCACGCGTTCTTCATCGGTCGGATGGGAAGCCCATTGATTTTCGAGATTCAATTTTGATTTATCATATTTTTTTAATGTTGCTAATTCGATCTGTGGGAATCCTTCTTGAACTCGATACCTAGATCTTTCCGCAAGAAGAAGCATCACACAATTCTGTTCGTGATAAATATTGTTGCTCCGGATATTTTCGCTGATTTTTCCATCGTAAAAATTAAAAATATAATTTAAAGCATGATTTGCAAAACCCAGACGCAGCAATGAGTCTGCCAAGGCTTTAGAACCTGCCACGTGAGCTGCAATTTCATCTGCATGAAATTCCATTTCCCGGGACAATGCCAGATAATTTAGGTTAACATATTTATACAAGTATTTCAGGATGTTTTGAATCTGTTGGATGATAAAGACCGATATACCGATAAAAATAGCCGAATAGCCACTAACATTTCCCCATTTTTCAAATATATTGTCCAACGATTCATTTTTGTAAAGCATATTGTAGATAATTTGATTGACATGATAAACATAACTTCCAACTTTCATACTTTTCTGTGAAAAATGTCCGAATTCATGCGCAAGAATAGCTTTTAATTCCTGTTGAGTTACAGCATTGATCAATCCTACACCAATTTGTAGATTCTTTCTTATTGGAAGAAACATGCTCCAAAAGCTGGAATCATAAAATACTGAAGCATTCACATCGTGAGATAAAAATATTTTTTTTGGAAAGCTGGTGTCGACTTCGCTAACAATCTGATGGATCAACAAAAATAGTTCAGGCTCATCATGCTCGGTAATTTCGGTGAGATGATCGGTATCTACTTTTGTCGAAGCGAATATAAATTTTATAAGAAAAAATAAGACAGTAAGACCGGAGGCGAACAAACCTATACAGGCAATGGCCGTTAAGAACATCGGTTTGGAGGTAAAGACTAATAAGCCTAAAAAGGTAAAACCAATTGTTATTCCTATAGCAAATAAGAGCAGGAAAATATAGGTAAAAGCAAAAACGAAAATAGATAAAATTGTTTTGCGTGCATGTTTTTTAAAACTTGCTGATACTTGTACTTTCATAAAACGGTTAACAGTGATAATTTTTGTTAAATTGTCTGATATAAAAATAAAAAATAATATCCATTTATTCCTAGTGACCTTTCAAGAGCAGACTTCGTTTTAGAGCATTATATTGCAGCAACTATCGAGGGAGAGCCGGTAGGTGTAGAACAACTTTTTGTCGAAGATTTCAGCCAGAAGGTTCAAGCTTCCAATGCAAAGACCAACAGCGGTGAAGCGGTTGTTAAATACTTGAAAAAGAAAAGGGTAAACGCTTGGATTGCGGAGTAAATGCCAATATCATCAAAGAGTCAATTTACTATATGGTAGCCAAGGTGACAATGAAGTTTGAGAACTTTACAAAAACTGATCTCGTGATTTTGACGCGAGAAGGCGATAGCTGGAAAGTATCCAGTTCAGTCAACACTTATAAATAAGAGCCATCTCAAGCAAATACATATGCAGTAGAGCCACATTGAAAGATGTGGCTTTTATTTTTATTGTATCAACTTTCTTCGAGCAGTGAATATTGATTGAGTATAACACTCTTATCCGCATGGAAGTGTAACGTTATACTTTCCAGTTATTTATAGCTGAATTAGGCCGGCAATTTTCACGAAAGTCCTCTACTAAAAATTTAAAAATTATAGTCTATTCCAAAGCTTATGTACCGGGGCAAGAGCCGGTATTCGGTGGTGGAACGCGAAACGTCTGTGAGCATGGCGTTTCTGAAAGAGCGGGTGTTAAAGATGTTTTTGGCTGTTATGTCAAAGCGGGTCTTGTATCTTTTGAGTTCGTAAAATACTGAGAAGTCCGAAAAATAATAAGTTTGGTTTTTTTGTTGGGGCATGGCTCCAAAGCGATAAGATTCGTTCTTGAGGCTGAACTGTAGATTGTCGCCAAAGCGCAAAAAGAGATTTAAAAAAGCTTGACTATTTGTCAAGGTATTTGTCTCACCTTCCATACGGTAGCTGTTGGTTTGTAGGCTATACCCTGTATACATATTGAAGCAGGATTTCCACGAACTTCTGAACGAAAGCCCATAGTCGTATCTGTTTGTACGAATTTTCCTAAGTCCCAAGCCGACGACGACATTTTCATAGTCGACCGTGTTGAAGCCCACATCCAACTTTAAATTTCCGTTTAGGGATTTTACAAAATAATTCAGCTCGGCCTTACCATAGGTCAGAGTTTTGTCTTTGAGTAAGCGCTGTTGCACGAGGTTAAAATTGGGGTTGAGGTCGCTTTCCGTTCCAATATAGTCAAACAGGATCTGATGCCCGATCCAGAGGTTGGTAAAAAAACGGTCGCTCATATTACCGTAGGTGTATTGAAGCGTTCCGCCCGAACTGCTCAAGGTTGCCATGTTATCCATTCCTTTAATGAAATTGCGCACACCCGTGGTGTAATAGTTAGGTATCAGGTCGGTAAGTTTGGAGTTCTGCTGTTGAAAAAACAAATCAGTTTCCAGCCGCCCTTTGCGGTGTATGGCCCATTTTCCCGATAGGCCGGGAGAGAGTTGCAAGCTGTTTTTGTGTTTTTGTTTCTCAAAATTAATCAGCCAGCTGTTTGCTATACCTAATTGCAGACGGGGAGTTATTTCCCAGCTGCGGTGCTTAACCGTGTATTTAGAAATGATGTTAGTCTGAAACAAGCGGAGGGTCATTTCATTAGCAAATTTTGGTGGATACACTACCGTTTTGTTCTCCGCTTTGGGGCCAGACAGTAGCCGCAACAGGGTGTTGAGCTCTTGCTGTTGATAGGTTGAGCTCAATCCTAGCTCGAAAAAATTGCCGTTTTGTTGCCGGCTTACATAATGCGTGGTAGCTCCCAGATAGCGCAGGTTGTTGTCTATATGCTGTTGCACCTCGCTCACCGAGTTAGATCCGAAGAGGTCTTGGTAGTAATATTGATTGATACTGTAATCAACCGGCGACTGCTGGTTGATAAAGCGGACGGAGCTGACCAGCGCTTTGCGCTCGGACAGCTTATAGCTGTATGATAGGTTGTGGTTGGTGAGGTAGCCTTTGTTTTTGGTAGTTTCTAAGCTGGCTATGTTATTAAAAATCAGGGTACCCAGCTCATTGCTGTTCAGAGACCCCAGTGTACCGGTATACTTCAGTGAGGTATGGGGGCTGGGCTCGTATTGCAGTTCCACTTTGGTAAAATAATTGTCGATTTTGCGCGCAAATTCATAGTTTTCGTTTGTGGTAAATTGAATGTCTTCCAAGTTATACTCCTGTACGGTATTGCGGTAAAACGATTTTTTTGTTGGATTGGCAAAGCCCAGCCATTTGATTTTGAATGCAGCTATCGGATTTAAAATGGTATTTAATGAGATAAGCTTGTCGTTGTTGAAATTCGTGCGCCGATAATCGAAGTTGGGCAGGTTGGGTGTATTGTCAATTAGGATAGGCGTGCTTACATCCACGCCAATTTGTCCAGGTTCATTAGTCGAACCGGACTGTATAAGGTGGTTGATGCTGCTTACGGCATCGTAGCCATTATTATTGCCACTGGCCAAAAGGTAGTATTTGTTGCGCTTGCCGAAATTCATGAGGTTAGCGCTGGCTTGATAATACTTTGGGCCAGTTGGTGAGCCCTGCAATCCCACTGAACCCAGCCACTGGTTTTTGCTATCCGCTTTCAGTTGCAGATTAAGGGCGACCTTGTCCGAGTTTTCGATGCCTTTTAATTGTTTGTTACTGGAATAGCGCTGCAGTATCTGGATTTTTTCCAGCGACTGCACACTCATATTTTGCGTAAGCAGGCGGTAGCCCTTTTCAAAAAAATCGTCACCTTCGACCATGACCTTTTCCACCTCTTTTTTGCCTATTTTGATGCTGCCATCGCTACCTACGTTGATCCCTGGAATTTTGCGCAGCAAATCTTCTACGTTGCGTTCATCGCCCTGCAAAAAAGAGCTTACCGCCAGTTCAAGGGTATCTCGGCCATTTCGGTAGGGTTGTTTGGCATGTACAATCACTTCTTGTAAGCGCTGTACACCACCGGGGCGCATTTGCACGTCAATAAGGGTGTCAGCTTGTGTTTGAGCAATAGCCAGGCTAAGCGGTTCCGAGCCAAGTGATTTGAACTGCAAAATGAATTTTCCGCGTTGTGTGGTTTGCAAGCGGTAATTTCCCTGGCCATCACTAAAGGTGTAGGTCAGCATTCGGGAATCGTCGGCAAAGCGCAAATCAATACGTACACCGCCTAAAGGCTCGCCTTTGGCGCTGACCTTCCCATGTATGGCTACCTGTGCCTGCCCAAATATAGGCAATAGACATAGGAAAAGCCATCCTATTCTATGCTTAATTTTTTTCCCACTCATATACTTGTTCTACACTGCCACGAACTTTTTTACGCTCTACGGTTACACCTTCCATCATGGGCATTTTGCTCATCATCATGCGCATCCGCTCCTCGGTTTCTAAATCTTCTTTTTTTATGTAGTTCTCTAAGCTGAGTTTGGGCAACGTATTTATGTATTTTTCGTTAACGGGCACATCACCTGTGTAGGGGTATTCAATTTCTTTAAGCAACCAATAGTGCGGGTTGGCGCCTTCATTATATAGCATGACGATAAGCCCGGGCAAGCCACCAAATTTGTAGGGCCCGGCAGGTATCGGAATATCGTTGGTATAGTAGGCGACTAAGGTGGTACCACGGTAGATGGCGGTGGCCTTGTGGCATATATGTTTGCCTAGGGTATCTACGTCAGTGAAGTTGGTGTTCCACGCTAAGGGCGGAAGCTCGTCGTTAACGAGGTAGTTGCTCCCTTTTAGCGAGCGGGTTTCGAGCAGTTGCGTCGCATCGTTTTTTTGGATGACAATGTTTCGGTAGATTTTGCCCATATCTAGGGTGACCGACATACTGCCGCTCAGTTCCTCATCATCACCATTGCTAGTAGCCTTGGGCTTGGGCTGTGGTAGCGAATCGCGAACGGACGTTTTTGTCCCATCCTGAAAATAAACCTCTTCCCGAAAAGTTGCCATGGGCGATGGCAGGTATTCGTACAATGCCTTTAGTTTTTGGCCATAAGAAACTGCTGTGGCCAATAAGAATACAAAGAATAAAGAATATTTGTACATGGTCGTTGGATTGGAGAAAGCGAGGCCTTAGCCCCGCTTAAATTTTTACATTGTAATTCAATTGAAATATAGTTCTCAGACTATATCCCTAGTTCGCCACTTGCAAGCATATGTCTATAAATCGTTCTGCAGTTGGCGAAGAATCCTGAACAGGAATTTTCTACGTAAGTTTGCGAAGTGAAGGTGTCAATCACTTGGCCGCTGCTATTGTAAACATTTAGGGTATAAACACATTTTGTCAACATGCTTTTGCTTTCCTTTGACGCTTCGGTAACTTTAACCTTAGCGTTTTTTTTAGCTAGCTTGTAATTGGTTGTTTTTACATTTGCATTTTCTTTAGAAGCTTTTGAACCTGTTCCGGCAAATGCCGCAGTTGATAACGCAGCTACTGCGACCAAACTCATTACTAATTTTTTCATTTTTTACTTTTTTTTGTTAAACCATACATGCTTTTTTTTGGCATGTTTTAATTCTCTGGCAGTAAAAGTAGGGCAAGGAAATGAAATGATTTTGACCGTTTGGTATTCGTGGGGGTTGATCTATTATTCGCACTTATTTATTCGATTTTTTAGTTCTATATACTTGGCGATACCTTTTGCTTCATTGAGAGAAAGCCTTACAGCAAGCACAATATAGGGGAACGATATTTATAAAATCCGGCTGGGCTATAAGGTCTAAAAAACAATGGTAGAAGTGTAAATTCACCTTCCCATTCCCGCCATTTACCGAGTTTTCCTGCTCGTTGGTCTAATGCCCATAGGCTAGGGACTGATTGTGTTGTAGTTTTGAGTCAACAAATAAGAACAGATAAAAAACTAACACAATAAAATAAAGACATTATGAACCATCATGAGTGTATTCAAAAAGCACTCATGCTTTATCATCAAATAAAAAACAAATCATTTCGATAAAAAACTCTCGTAAAAACATTCGTAACAGCAACCTTAATCGCCGTATCTACCTTCGCTATGGCAGCTGACAAAAAAACATCAAAATCTGAAAAAGCAGACGTTAACTTTTCAACCGCAGACTTTGCTCTGGAGCATTATGTTGCGGTTACGACAGAAGGCGAGTCAGCAGGAGTAGAGCAGTTGTTTGCCGAAGATTTCAAGCAAAAGATTCAAACTTCCTATTCACAATCTCATGACCGTGAAGCAGTGGTTAAATCTTTGAAAAAACAAAAAGGAGAGAAGTTGAACTGTGCGGTAAGCACAGACATCTTAGAAGAGTCAGTAGACTATATGGTTGCCAAAGTGACTCTAAAATTTGAAAACTTTACCAAGACTGATCTTATGACATTGGTACGTGACGGGGATAGCTGGCAAATATCCAGTTCAGTCAACTCATATAAATAGGGATCGTTTAAATAAATATATAAATGTTGTAAAGCCACATCGAATTATGTGGCTGTTAGGTTCTCAATAATTCTAAAAATTAAGTTTTTTGTATCATTTTGGCTGGTGTTGAAGAATATGTTGATTAAATCGAATATTAAGAAATATAAATCTGACTAAAAAGGGCATAATGCACAGGTTAATAGTTCCTTTTTCGAAAGTACCCTGATCGGAAATGTAAAACTACCGTGGCAGCCCTTTAGTATAAGTTATCAGATTACGAAGGAGTTTGAAGTCGATCTCTTTTGAAACTCACTCGGAGTTATTCCAAATGCTGCTTTAAAACAAGTAGCAAAATAACGGGGATCCGAGAAACCTGTTTCGAACGCTACCTCACTAACAGAAATAGACTTATCTTTTTCCATAATTTGACAAGCATGTTTTAACCTGATGTTTTTTATGAATTCGCTTGGAGATAAATTCAGGAGTACTTTTGTCTTCCGATAGAGTGTGGATTTGGACAATCCCAAGATATTACCAAGTTTAATGACGTCGAATTGGTCATCGGACAGATATTCTTCGATAACTTGAATCATTTTTTGAACAAATTTTTCATCCAGCGGTGTGTGGTTAAGTGTTGAAATGTTAATCTTCGTATTGTTATGGAAAACCAGTTGTCTGCAGCGTTTGTTGATAATAAAGCTTTGGATCTTTGCTTCCAATACTTTAACCTCGAAAGGTTTACTGATATAACCATCCGCACCAGCTTGGTAGCATTCGATACGATCTTCGATGCTGTTCTTGGCAGTTAACAGCAAAACTGGAATATGGTTAAATTCCGCATTGGATTTAATGGTTCTGCAAAAATTCAGCCCGTCGAGTTCAGGCATCATGATATCACTCACTATGATGTCTATTTCAGTGTTTTCGAGCACTTCCAAGCCAAGGACACCGTTATAAGCTATGTGTACCTGGTAATTTTGGCCTAAGATGCTGGCCATAGTTGAACTGAGTTCTTCATTATCTTCCACCAGCAACAGGTTCAGCCTTGGCTCTGAGACGGTGTTCGATAATTTTTTTTCAGTTTCATGTGATTCGACAATGGTATTTTTTATTTCTTCGGCGAATGGTTGTTCCATAACTTCAATTCCCTTTTTTAAATAGAATGATTTATCGACAGGAATTGTAATCTCAAACATACTCCCGATATGGAGTTGACTCTCCACACGGATTTCACCATAATGCGCCTCTATCAGCTGCTTTGTAACGGATAGCCCTATGCCGTTACTTTCAAGATGCTTTGTTGATTTATTGGTATAGAATACCGTAAAAATTTTCTCTATATCTTCGTGAGATATTCCAATACCATTGTCACGAATATAGATTAGGAGCCAACTGTATTCTTTTCGTTCCTCCACATGATACGTAAGTGTAATTTTGCCTTCTTGGTCTGTATATTTAAAAGCATTGGATAAGAGATTAAAAAGAATTTTGTCGACTTTATCGACGTCATAGAAGAGAATTTCTGGACAGTCCCCGTGTTGAATTTCAAAAACAATGTTTTTCTTTTTGGCTATTGGGCCAAAATGCATATCCCCCAATTGATTAACAAAAGTTGGGAAATTTGATGCACTGATTTGGAGTTTCATGCTATTGTTTTCCATTCTTCTGAAATCGAGGATTTGTTGCAGTAATCGTTTTAACCGACTTAGATTAAGCCGTATTTTATCATATTGTTCCAAATTGTTATTTGTAGACATCTGAACATCATCAACCAAACAGGAGATAATAGTCAGAGGAGTCAGCAAATCGTGTGAAATATTGGTAAAATAGCTGAGTTTGGATTGTGCGAGTTCCTTAGCCTTCTCTTTTTCAATTTGAGCGATTTTTAAATCTCCTCTCAACTTGAGGCGATTGAAGGAGTAATTAATAAAAAACAATACGATGCCACCGAGGATGCAGGCGTAGATAAAATAGGCTAGATTACTTTCATAGAATGAAGGTTTCTTTATAATCTCAATTTGAGTAAAAGTGGGATTCCATTTGTTATATAAGTCAGTTGATTTGACTAAAAATCTATATCTTCCCTTACTCAAATTGTTATATGTTGCAAAGATGCGATCTCGAGGAGCGTAGATCCAATCTTTGTCGACCCCCTCCAGTTTATAAGCATAACGTATCTTATCTTCCTGCGTAAAAGGCAGTGATGAAAAGGATATTTCAATGTTTTGATCTTGGGGATTCAGTGTTAGTTCAGTCTGGTCATCGCTGAACAATTCCTGGTTTGATTGCAGGATAATGGACTTATTGTTAATTTTTATGTCGGAAATAAGGACCTTTTCTTTGAAAATGGGTAAGATACTTTGATCATTGAGTTGAACGATACCATTGTAACCGCCAAAATAAATGGTATTGGAATTTGTATCCACAGCAAAAGCTCGTTTTGAGAACATATTGACTTGGAGGCTATCAGCTGCAGAAAATTCACTGATATTCTTGCTTGCGTTGTTGATCTTGTATAAATTACGTGTCGTAGATAACCAAGTATTGTGGTTGAGACAGATAACATCAAGAAGCTGGTTTTTCTCAAATAATGTGTTATTGGCGACTTCCGATACTTTTCGGGTGGCAAGTTGATAATTCAATAATCTGTTATCTTTGGTACCGATCCATAAATTGCCGTCTAGATCAACATCCATCGTCTCAATTTGGTCACTATTTAATCCGGGAGTCTCTTTACCAAGATGAGTCAGTATGGATCGTAGATTACGGTTATCGATACAATAGATTCCATTTTCTTTGGTTGCGATCCAAATATGGTTTTGTTGACCTTGTGCAATAGCTACTGGTTGATCCTTTATCTCTGGGATGATCCTGATATTTTCTGATTCCGACTTTTTTAATAGCAGTCCCTGTGTCGTTGCGATCCAAAGTCGTTTTTGTCGATCTGAGACGAAAAAAGAGGGAATTCCCCGGTGTTCGATCTGTTGCACTAAATCGATCTTCCGTAAGAATTTAATATTATTGTTGGTTTTCTGAAAAACATTTATTGACGATTCATATGCTGAACCTACCCATAGTTCTTTTCCAAAATCTGTAGCACAGGTCACTGCGCGTATTGAAATCAAATCTCTGAAATTAGAATTACTATACGTATTTAATTGATTTGTTTTTGGGGACAAGCTACCAAATCCAAAGCGTTCGAGATTAAACCATAAAATACCTGTATGATCTCGATAGAGCATATTTAGGTTCGGGGCAATACTATATAATGCTTTGATCTGTTTGAAACTATAGTTTTTAACAATTGGTTTGTTAAAGCTAAACATTGACACTCCTTTGCCTCCGACAGCAAGCCATAATGTCCCATATTTATCTTGGTAAATATCGTTGAAGATATTCGTCGTATTGTCGAAGTAACTAGAAAGATCGATTTCTTGCAATTGGCCATTTTGATATTGAAGTGTTGATATCCCTGAGAAAGAGAGAATCCAGATATAATGACGGCTTCGATCTTGAATGATGTTGTAAAATAGATCTTCCTTACCGCCATGACGGCGTTTATTTTTGATTTTAATTTCTTTGTATGGATTATTCGGATCCTGTGGATTGAATAAATAAATGCCGTCTCCCCAAGTACATATCCAGAGTTGTCCATGATCGTCTTCCATGAGTTTGAAAGGATTGTTGCGTGGGCCAAGTCTAGGATAAGGCTGTAATTTATTGTTGCCAAGACTTAGCTTAAATAAGCCAGTTTCCCAGACACCTAGCCAGATCTGAGCTTGGCTATCCTGAAAGATCGTATTAATAGTTTTGCCCCTCATCCTATTATTCAGGAAGTGCGCGCTTTGCGCATCTGTCAAAGGCATTAATGCACTGTCATAGATAAAAATGCCATCATCTGTACCGATCCAGAGCCGTTTCGAACGGTCAACCATCAAAGTATTGACACGAACAGTTGCCACACGTGGATCATTTAGCGGGAAGACCTTATAATTGCGCTTATCTAATACATAAACACCTTTCTCTCCTCCCAAAATTAGTTTATTTTCTAATTCTACAAGCGTTCGAATAGCTTGTTGGCTTGTTACTTTCCCCGCTGAATCCCTTAGTTTAAAATTCAGGATATTATATGCATCATAGCGACTTAAGCCCTGTGTGGACGCAAACCAGATGTATCCCTCTCGATCCTGTATCGTCTGATTGATCGTTAGTGAGGGAAGCTCATAATTTTTTGGCACGGGGTCAAGTCTCATCTGTTGACTATATACAGCAGTTATTAGGGATAGATATAGATGCAAAAATGCGATTACTTGCCGGATAGATGCGCTCATCTTAATTAGCTTTTATTCGACCTGTCCAATCCAGTTTTGGTAAAATTCTTACCCAACCATAGTTGCAGCGCTCGATCTCCTAGATTTAACGTTAGCGTATGGTAGCATTTCGCTTCAATACATCCGTATTATATTGCGAATAAAGACAGACCACGTTAAGATTTTTTAGGTTTATATTGATTAAAGATACAAATATTTTTCAAATAAGTGTATATTGTACGCTTATTTAGAGTGAAGCCATTAAACATGATCATTTAGCCTTTTAGGCCTAAAATGATCCCATTTTGGGTTATGATTAGTCTTTATTCAAACATCTTCCAAAACGATTTGAAGTAGTTTTGTTTATCCCGGTTGGGAATCAAATTTTATAAATCTCAAGACATGCGTATCAATTTTATTTTGTGCCTATTACTTATTGGACATTTTTCTTTTGGACAGAAACTGAAAAAAGAAATTGTTCTTTCTCAGCTCAAAAGAGCAAACGGCTATTGGCAATCTCATCACAATCCGGAAGTTTGGGCATTTTGGGACCAGGCGGCTTATCATACTGGAAATATGGAATTCTATAAGATTTCAAATTCACAAAGTGATTTGAAATATTCTGAAGATTGGGCAAGATTCAATGATTGGAAAGGTGCTAAATCAACCAACAAGCAGCATTGGAAATATGGCTATGGTGAAACGGATGATTATGTGCTTTTTGGAGATTGGCAGATTTGTTTCCAGACCTATATTGATCTTTATAATTTGTCGCCAAGTCCGGAAAAGATAGCTCGGGCTAAAGAAGTTATGGACTATCAGATTCATTCAGCCAACACTGATTATTGGTGGTGGGCTGATGGTTTGTATATGGTCATGCCTGTCATGACCAAAATGTACAAATTGACCCAAGATCCACTTTATCTTGATAAAATGTATACCTATTTGCGCTATGCAGATAGTATCATGTTCGATCAGGAGGATCATTTATACTATCGCGATTCAAAATATGTCTATCCAAAACACAAAAGCCTCCATGGCAAGAAGGATTTTTGGGCGCGAGGTGATGGTTGGGTGTTTGCAGCCTTGGCAAAGGTTCTTCAAGATTTGCCCAAGCAGGATAAACATTACAATTATTACCATGAAAGATTCAAAGACATGGCGGTTGCGATCGTCAGCTGCCAGCAGGAAGAAGGGTTTTGGACACGAAGCATGTTGGATCCGGAACATGCGCCCGGAAGGGAAACTAGTGGGACTGCCTTCTTTACCTACGGTCTACTTTGGGGAATAAATCAAGGAATACTACTTGATCCGAAGTTTTCGAAAGCGGCACTTAAGGGATGGAACTACCTCAGTGAAATTTCCTTACAAGCTGACGGTAGAATCGGCTTCGTACAGCCTATCGGTGAGAAGGCTATCCCCGGACAGTTGGTTGATGCCAATTCTACAGCTCCATTCGGGGTAGGAGCATTCTTATTGGCCGGTACAGAAATGTATCGTTATCTGGATAGAAAATAAGTTAATCATATAAATGAAAAATAGAATTTTATTATTCTTTCTATTGCTGCTGTCAGTAATAGGGGCTGTCCAAGCACAAATCAAAAAAAAGAAATCTACAGGCAATGATGAGACAAATAGAACTTTCTGGCTTCAGGAAATGGATCGTATGCTGCGTCCTGTATTGCGGAGTTTAGCACATGACAGTCTTCGAATAAACATGCCTAAGATGGTATCGGCACAGGTGGACAACAAACAACATCGTATTAAAGTGCAATATGTTGAGGTATTGGGAAGAGTATTGTCAGGTATTGCTCCTTGGCTTTCATTGGATGGAGGGTCGGAAGCGGAAAGAAAGCTACGCGAGCAATATAGAACTTGGACTGTTCTGGCGCTTAAAAACGCGTTGGATAGTAATGCACGTGATTTTATGCGCTTTGATCTCGGCGGGCAGCAGCTTGTGGACGCCTCCTTTATTGCTTTAGGTTTTATGCGTAGTCCGTGGCTATGGGAGCATATCGATCATCAAACCAGAACGAATTTGATATCATCGATAAAGGTAACGCGTCAATTTCGTCCAGCTTATTCGAATTGGTTGCTTTTTTCGGCGATGAATGAAGCTTTTTTGGCGAAATATGCAGATGATTGGGATGTGATGCGGGTCGACTATGCCTTGCAGCAACTGGAGCAATGGTATGTTGGCGATGGCATGTATATGGATGGTCCACATTATGCCTTTGATTACTATAATAGTTATGTTATTCATCCTTTTTTGGCGGGGATCATGGATATGATCCAATTGAAAACCAAAAATTACGATAACATGTTTGTGAAAATCAGACTCCGTAACGAACGATATGCTATTATTCAGGAGCGATTAATCAATGCGGATGGTAGTTTTCCGCCAACAGGAAGATCCGTAGTTTATCGTGCTGCGGCTTTTCATCACTTAGCTGATATGGCGTTCAAGAAGCGACTTCCTAAAGAACTGACCAACGGGCAGGTTCGCGGAGCGCTGTCTGCTGTGTTGAAAAAGACGACAGAAAATCCAAGTACCTACCAAAATGGCTGGTTGACATTAGGGGTGTATGGTGACCAGCCCGGCCTGGCAGATTCGTATAACAATCAAGGTAGCCCTTATCTCTGTGCAGTAATTTTCTTGCCTTTGGGCTTGCCGGATGAAGATCCTTTCTGGACAAGTGAAGTGACAGACTGGAGTGCCAAGCGTATTTGGTCAGGGCAGGATTGGACCAAGGACTCGAGTAAAACTATCAACTAATAGTGGCTCTAAAAACCAATAGTGCATCTCAATTAAAATAATGAATGAAAAGATATCGGAGAAAAATTTTAAAAATAGGAATGTTGTGCGTTGCATTCTTATTGTTTCTGTGTCCGGTGCAGGGACAAAAAATTAAGGAAACAATAGCCGGAAGCGGATGGGCAAAGAATACGGTCAACACAGCCGTATTTCGCAAAAATTCTTTAATCAGTAACCGTAAATATCAATATATAGCCTATTACGACAACGAGGAATATCTCGTGTTAGGTCGACGTCTGCTATCAGGAAAGGTTTGGCAGCTGCGTCGAACAGGTTATACCGGCAATGCTAAAGATGCGCATAACGTGATTAGCATTATGGTAGATCAGGCTGGATATCTTCACGTATGCTGGGATCAGCATAATGGTCGATTGAGATATGCCCGTTCCATCCATCCGAATAGCCTCGTGCTTGGTTACGAGCAGATTATGGTAGGTCAAAATGAAACACTGGTTACTTATCCCGAATTCTTAAAACTGCCCAATGGTCGACTATTATTTCTATATAGGGATGGTGGATCCGGCAATGGCAATCTCGTGGTGAATAGCTATGATATAAAACAGCAGCAGTGGAAACGTGTCCACAGTAACTTGATTGATGGGGAGGGAAAGAGAAATGCGTATTGGCAAAGTTATGTCGATACTCGGGGTACGATACATCTCTCTTGGGTCTGGCGTGAAAGCCCGAATGTGGCGAGCAATCATGATATGGCTTATGCCTGTTCAAAAGATGGCGGATTAACATGGGAGCGAAGCAATGGGATAAGGTATGATCTACCGATGAAAGCGTCCACAGTAGAGTATGCTGCCCGGATTCCGCAGCAACACGAATTGATTAATCAAACATCAATTGCTGCTGACGAGAAGGGGAATCCTTTTATTGCAAGCTATTGGCGTGCTCCTGAATCACAGATTCCGCAGTATAAAGTTATTTATTTACAGGATGGCGAATGGAAGGTGCGATCTTTTGATTTTAGAAAAACCCCATTTAGCTTAAGTGGTGGTGGTACAAAGGAGATTCCTATTGCAAGACCGCAGCTATTGGTTCGGGGTAAGGATAAAAAGATTGCATTAACATTGATCTTTCGTGATCAGGAGAGGGGCAGCCGGCCTTCGATTTTGACGTTACAGGATATGCAGCAAGCATCCCCGGAGATTACTGATCTTTGTCAAGAATCTGTAGAAGCATGGGAACCAACTTACGATACCGAGTTGTGGCGAAAGAAACGTAAAATTGCGCTATTCGTACAAGCTACGGTACAGAAAGATGGTGAGGGATTAGCAGAAACGGGGCCAACAGCAGTAAAAGTGTTGGAATGGCGCGACAAAGGGAGAAGAAAATGATAAAATTAAGCAACATGAAAATAAAACAGGACATACTTCGAATCCTGGGGGTTACCTGCGTTTATGTTGCTTTCGCAACAACCGCTCTAAGCCAGAATAGTTCAGTTTTCGAACTAAAAAATCCAGATTTTAACAAAAGTCCTTACACTGGACTGACGCGCCGACATTGGATGGATGCCGCATCCTATTTGTTGGAAGGAGCATTTTCTGTTGTTCAGGACTTAAATAGCCCCATGTTATTTCCCAAGCAACCCGGGCGTAGCTATCCTAGAGATGGCTTGCATAACGAAACGGAACGATTGGAGGGGCTGTGCCGTACGCTTTTCATCGCAGTACCACTTTTAAAGAAAAATGCTGACTATGAGATTAGAGGTATTCGCGTAGCAGATTATTATAGGCATCAATTGGAACTGCTATCGGATGAGACTTCTGAAAGCTATATTGCACCCCTCCCGGAAAAAGGAGGACCGAGTCAAAAGCTGGTCGAATTTGGAGGTTTGGCGGTTGCGCTAATGGCAGCTCCAGAAGTGTTGTGGGATCCTTTGCCGGAAAATATAAAAAACGCACTTGCACAGACCATGTTGAGTTATGGCAATGGACCAACGATACAGATGAATTGGCGCTTTTTCAATATCATGATCCTGAGCTTTTTTAAAAGTAGAGGTTATCTTGTTCGGGAAGAATACCTCAAGGATTTATTGGAAAAATGTCTTAAAGACTATCATGGTGATGGCTGGTACAATGATAGTCCTTACTATGATTACTATAGTATGTGGGCCTTTCAGCTTTATGGAACGCTATGGGCAAATAACTATGGTTCGACAATGTATCCCGAACTTGCCGTTCAATTCAAATCAAACCTCCGTGATGTGGTGAAAAGTTACCCCTATTTGTTTAGCCGTAATGGCGAAATGATTATGTGGGGACGTAGTATTTCTTATCGTATGGGGGCTGCAGTGCCATTTCCATTATTAGGGCTATTGGATGATCCGTCCATTAATTATGGTTGGATGCGAAGAATTGCATCAGGTACCTTGTTACAGTTTTTAGAAAACCCGGATTTTCTTTCAGATGGTATTCCGAACCTGGGCTTTTATGGCGCTTTTGACCCTGCTGTACAGGAATATAGCTGTCGGGGAAGTGTATATTGGTTTGGAAAATTCTTTTTAGGTCTATTGGTTCCGGAAAACAGTAAATTTTGGACTGCTTCAGAAAATCAGGGTGCTTGGGATCATCAAATTCCAATTGCTAAGGTACTAAACACTTATGTAGAAGGTGCTGAAATGTTAATCACTGATTATGATAGGATAGGTGCTTCCGAAATTCGATCTTGGAATACAAGTAAGATCGTAGGCTATTATCAAGGAACAGAAAATTACAATAAACTCTCCTATAACAGTGCATTTCCTTGGCAGGCAGACGGAAAGAACGGAGAAATTTCAATGAATTATGCATTTCAAACCCCGTCAGAGAAGTGGGAATCACTTCGTATTTATCAATTTAAAGGATACGAGCAAGGGGTCTATCGTCGTATGGCGACCTTAGCTTCGGATACGACTATACATATAGCCTTATCGGAGCGGGCAATAACGAATGGAATTCTGAGGTGTGATCAATTACTTTCCGATAAGCCTTTGGCCTTTCGGTTGGGGCATTATGCCCTTCCAAAATGGAAGGATCGTCCTATTCATTCACAAAAAATCGAGTATAAAGGGCAGGAGGCGATGATTTTAGATAATGGGGAATACCAATTGGCTATGGTAGGGCTCATGGGCTGGGAGGGAATAGAAAATATCAGTTGTCATGGGCTTCATCCGGTAAGGGACGAGAGTTCCGTATTGAATTGTTTTGTACGAGGGGCAAAAACGCGAGCAAAATGGTACGTCACATTGCAACTGTGGAAGAAATCGGGGGAAAAATGGACAAATGAAGAACTTTTCCCGCAGTTGAAGGCAACGGTTAAGAAAGTTGAGATTCGTTGGCGTAATGGGGAGAAACAAACGTTTCATACCGTGATGCCATAAACATTGCATTGATTTCGGTGAGGGGCTGTCCACTTTTGGGCAGCCCCTTTATTATTTCAGATTAAAGGTATTCTGATGGCGTGCCTTTTCAATTGGTCGCGGCTCCTAGGTTTGGCTGCTTCGGCTATAATAAGGCATTAAGTTCGGTACATAACTGTTCGATAACGGATTTTTTGGCATTTTGAAGCGAATTTCAACTCAATTGAACTAAAATCGAACACCCCAATCTCGCTTCAAAGCTACTTTTGTCTTAAATCCAATCCATTGTTGGGCGAAATTATTCACTTGTTTCTTTAGAAAATTTGCGCGCTATTTTCGTGAGGAATCGAGAACACCAATTATAAACAAGAGTCTATGAATTCAAATTGAGAAGAGTATCCATCGGACATTCTGGCATTGCTAGGTTGATTCCAGAAGCACTTAGAAAATTACAAACTAACCAAATCAATTATTAAATAAATCATGTTAAATCATTACTATAACAGATGTTCAAAAAAAGGTCTTTTGTTGAATAGTCTTTTTTTGATTGCCATGTCCAGTTATGGGCAGAGTGCAAATGTCAAGGGGGTTATTAAAGATAGCTCTGGGAAGGGAATTGCAGGTGTTACCATTAGGGTGAAAGGGGAGGCGGAAACAGTTCAAACCAATACTCAGGGAAATTTTTCCATTCAGGTATCTCCTGGCAGCACTTTAATTATCACATCCGTTGGCTTTCAGGAGAAGCAAATTACAGTAGGGCAACAAGCCAATTTAGACATTGCACTTGTGCCAGCTGAAAATGTCTTGGAAGAGCTTGTTGTGGTGGGCTATGGTAGTCAGAAGCGATCGGATATAACCGGTTCGGTTGCTTCAGTTCCCAAGGACCGACTTTCGAAGATCCCTGTGAATAATGTGATGCAAGCAATTCAGGGTGCCGTGTCCAATGTGACGGTTTCTCAAGCATCATCGATTCCGGGCGATGCACCGTCGGTGCAGGTAAGAGGGAGAAACTCAATCAGCGCGACCACGGAGCCCTTTGTTGTTGTGGATGGAATTCCACTGACAAAAACAGATGGTTCTATCAATGATATCAATCCCAATGATATTGAATCAGTCGAAATACTTAAAGATCCTTCCGCAGTGGCTATCTATGGTGTAAATGGCTCGAACGGTGTTATATTGATTACAACAAAGAGAGGAACAACAGGTAAACCGTCAATTCGTTACAGTGGCTATGGCGGTATAGAGAATGTAGCGCATATTCTTGAACCGGTATCTGGCGAAGAACTGTTAAAACGTTATGCGGAATATGCACGGATTACCAACACAAGTTTATACAATGGCGGTCCCGTGCGTAATCAATACGAATACGACAATTATAAAAATGGTGTAACGACAGATTGGCTGGATGCGGTGATGCAGACGGGCGTTATACAAAATCACAACGTAAGTCTGTCCGGTGGAAGTGAAAATGCCAAGTATTTTGTGTCGGGCGATTATTTAAATGAAAAAGGCGTCTTGCTGGGGTACAATTACAATCGTTACTCCTTCCGGACGAATACCGATTTCAAGGCTACCAAATACCTATCTGTGGGTACGTCTTCATTTATTGTTGCACACAATAGAGATGGCGGCCGGGCTAATCTGTTGCAAGCCGCGGCAATGAGTCCCTATGCTAGAATGTATAACGAAGATGGTTCTTTGACCCAATATCCGATGTACTCAGAACAATTATGGTCCAATCCTTTACTGCCGACGACCTTAGATCCACAACGCCGACAATTTAATATCTCACTGAATGGCTATGCCGAGCTAAATTTTGGTGAATTATATAAGCCATTAGCTGGACTGAAATATAAATTGAATGCGGGTTATTCTTTTGTACCGGTCAGGAACAATGAATATGAAGGCGAATCGGTCTATAATTTTGCTGGTCTCGGACGTATGACCAATAATGAAACACAGACCTATACATTAGAGAATATATTGACTTATGCCAAAGACTTTGGTAAGCACCATATTGACTTCACGGGGTTATATGCGGCGAAAAGCAAATATTGGCAACAGGCGATTGCGACGGGCGAAGTATTTCCCAATGATGCACTTGGTTGGGGTAATTTAGGGGCGGCATCCACCCAAAAGGTTTCTTCGACGGCAGATTTATACCGTACCATCTCACAAATGGGCCGCTTAAATTATGCTTATGATAGCCGCTATATGTTGACCCTGACCGTTCGTCGGGATGGTGCATCTGTTTTCGGTAGAAACAATAAATATGGTGCTTTTCCATCGGCAGCTGCAGCTTGGAATATCCATAATGAATCCTTTATGCAGAATACCAAGCATATTTTCAGCAGTTTAAAATGGCGGGTTTCTTATGGTCTTTCTGGAAATGAAGCTATTCCTGTTTATCGCACTCAATTTTTAATGGACTCAAACCCCATGGCAATGAATGGCCTGTCGAATACTGCCTTAACTATTAGAACCTTGATGGGCAATTATGATTTGCAATGGGAAAAAACAAAGGGTCTCAATACCGGTGTTGACTTTGGACTATTGAATAATCGGATTTCCGGTAGTATAGATATGTACAAATCCAGTACCTATGATCTGCTCCTGACCCAGGGATTACCTAAGCTAACAGGTTTTGCGACAGTGTATTCGAATATTGGTAAAATTGAGAATAAGGGTATCGACTTGACCTTAAATACCAAAAATATTGTTAAGGACAATTTTAACTGGTCCAGTACGCTGGTCTTCTCCCGTAATAAAAATAAGATCACTGAAGTATATGGCAACGGTAAAGACGACCTGGGCAATAGGTGGTTTATAGGCCAACCTCTAGGGGTCATCTATGATTATACCAAGGTAGGTATCTGGCAGGAAGATGAGATTGCGTCTGGAGCGAACAAGGGTTGGGATGATGCTGCGCAAGCGGGCGATCTTAAATTGGCAGATCTAAATGCTGATGGTAAAATTGATGATGGCGATCGATCTGTTCTCGGACAGACTGCGCCAAAATGGACCGCAGGTCTGACCAATACATTTAGCTACAAAGCATTTACACTCAATGTTTTTATTAATACAGTCCAAGGTGCATTGCGTAATAATCCACAAATCGGCGGTGCTTCGGACGAGATGGGGCGTCGCAGCACACCTGCAGCACTGGGATATTGGACACCAGAAAATAAAAGTAACGAATGGCGCTCTTTGGGTAACCACTCCAATATCCATGGCTACGGCTTCCCATCAAATGCAAGTTTCACTCGTTTGAAAGATATAACCTTAAGTTACACCATGCCACAACAGCTTGTTGAAAAAATAGGAGTCCAAGGCTTAACTATTTATGCAAGTGGTCGCAATTTGTATACATGGACCAATTGGTTGGGCTGGGATCCTGAAGCAAGGGATATTACACGCGGATCCACAAATGACGCAATAAACTACCCAATGGTGAGGACGTATGTTTTGGGGATTAACCTTAGCTTTTAACGCTCACCCATCATTTTTCAAAATCAATTACATACACATGAAAAAGACGATAAACAATTATACCACCTTATTCTCCATGTTGGCTTTGTTATCCGTAGGAGCAAGCTCTTGTGGTAAAGGTTATTTGGACGAAAAACCTTATTCAAGTTACGATGCAACAAATGTTGATCCGACAACAGTTGAAAACAGGCTGTTGGGCTTACATTACAATTTCGCTCAGCTTTGGGGTTACAGTGGCCGGCAAGGGTTTCTTTCCTGTTGGCAGATTGGGACGGATATTACGAGTGCTGGATCGACCGAGGGTGTCGAAAATCCTTTTTACCAATATGCCGATTTGAATTCAGAAAATGGAGGCGTAAGTTTTTTATGGGAAAAATGTTATGCATTTATTAATAATGCCAATCTTGTTATTGACGGCGTGGGGGATAGCAACGCAAAAGCGTCTGCCGAAGCACGATTTTTTCGCGCATATGCCTATAATATGCTGGTTACATTGTGGGGAGATGTACCTCTGTTGACCAGTTCAATTAAGGTGCCTACATTTAATTATACACGAAACGCTGTTGCTGAAATCGACAAGGTTATCGCTGATGATTTGAATTATGCCGTTAAAGAGCTCCCCGATCTTGCTACAGCGAGCACACCTAGCCGAATCAATAAGGATATGGCGAGACAGCTCGCTGCAGAGGCTTTTTTACGTATTGGTATGCGTGACGCAAGCTATTTCGCACAAGCTGAAACGATGGCAACCGCTATTATCAATGGAGGTAACTATAAGTTGATTGAGGCACGTTATGGAAAATACCTGGCCGAAGGTGGTGATTACTTTAGGGATATGTTTCGTCAGGGAAACATGCGCCGTAGACAGGGGAATACCGAAGCCATCTGGACTTTTGAGTTGGAGTATAACCGAGAGGTCAATGGCGGTACGATTGACAACCCACAACAACGTCGGGTATGGCAGCCTGCTTACCACAAATGGGATGGTATGGTCAATGCCGATTCGCTGGGCGGAAGAGGAAATGGCCGTTTAAGGTTAAGTAATTTTATGAAGTATACGGTATGGAAAGGGCTAAAAGGCGATATCCGCAATAGCAATTTTAATATACGGAGGACAACCAACTATAATCGTCCAAATTTCAGTACAGAAATTGGTATCGACGCGGATGGATATCGCGTAGCAAAAGGTACAGGATCTAAAAATATCATTATCAAAACAGGGGATAAGGTAGTCCCTTTCCGTACCGATAGTTTGGAAGTCTGGTATCCATTTCCAACAAAATGGGGCGGTTATGATCCACTGGATGATTTTGGTTATGCCCTGGTAAAAGATTGGCCTGTTATGAGATTCGGAGAAACTTATTTGTTGCGTGCAGAAGCTCGATTGCGGCAGGGCAATACAGTTGGTGCTGCCGAGGATATCAATAAACTACGGGATCGTTCATTTAAAGTGGCGCGTGCAGAGTCGGGCAATAATCAATTAGGAAAAGTGGCGGCAAGTGAGTTAACGATTGATTTTATCCTAGATGAACGCGCCCGCGAGCTGATAGCAGAAGAAAACCGTCGAATGACTTTAGTCAGAATGAATAAGCTTAAAGAACGGATTTTACGCAATGGGGACACGGGTCCTGCAAATAAGATAACGGCTGGTTTTCAGGATTATAATGTTTTACTGCCTATTCCATTAAGTGAGATTCAACTGAATAATAAAGACGGCGACAATCTAAAGCAAAATCTGGGGTATAAATAATCTTCATCAGGATATTGTTTGGTCAATATGATCCGATTTTTTACAAATAGGCTTAAGGATAAGCTTATTTGTAAAAAATCGCTCTTCCAGATCCGTTTGGGCGAAGGACTTTGGCCGCGTTTTGGACCTTGGGTATGTCTGGAGAGTGGTCTTCCAATGTTGAAATGGATATTGGCGAACTAAACTGTGGTATGCACCGATATTCTCGAAGAGCCTGCCGATTATATGGTAGCCAAAGCGATCCTGAAGTTTGAAGACTTTACCAAGACTAAGCTAGTGACTTTGGTTCGCGAAGGTAACGACTTGAAAGTAACTAGTTTGGTCAATTCGTATAAATAA
Source organism: Sphingobacterium puteale (assembly GCF_003627955.1). Lineage (GTDB taxonomy): Bacteria > Bacteroidota > Bacteroidia > Sphingobacteriales > Sphingobacteriaceae > Sphingobacterium > Sphingobacterium puteale. The sequence continues at coordinate 120,619 of NZ_RBWS01000019.1, forward strand.
GCGCATCTCAAAATAAATATATAAATGTTGTTGCGCCACGTCTTAGGATGTGGCTTTTTTACGTCAAAAGGGGCTGATTCTCATCAGACCCTTTCTCTTAGCGTTTTTTTGTACAGTAACTTTTATGTTTCTTATCGTTTCCTCTTTTTTGTTTCGGCATCCAATGTTTTTAAAGACAATTGGATTTTCACTGTACGGCGCCAATTTTTATGTTGATCCTTTCTCTCGAAAGGTAGCTTGTAGCCGTTTTGTATAATAAGAACAATAGCCGATTTGAAATAGTTTTATTGGACTGATTTTTTTTGAAAAAGCTCCAGCGCTAAGGTCTATTGTGCTATAGTTTGAAATTAAACAGAAAGCAAATATTATCCTGTGCAAAGATCAAAGCGCTCAGAAAAGCTTTATCACAAATGAAGAAAGACATCGACATCCAATTTTTTGTACAAAAACGAACCATTTCTGAACAAATCAATACCATAGCGGTAGCCTGCCATGGCTAATTTTGTACCATATCCCAATAAATCAGTTTTGTTGAAACAACACCAATATAGGATAAACTATAGAAGGGGCTGACACAATGGGATTACAATAACCAATAACCAGTAGACTTGAAAATATGTTCAAATACGAAACAATAAACAAACGGATAATCTCAAATTGGATAATAAAAATTTATTTAACGCTTTTATTGTGCACTTCTGCATCGCTTGGCTTTTCTCAAAAAAATAAAGGGAAAAGCAATGCGAAGAACTCCGGGTATACCTTATTAAAGCCGAAATACGATGGTCATTCAGTCTTGCGTAACCCATTAAATGGTTGGGTAATGTATGCTCCCCGTAATGCCGATGAAACGTATTGGGATATCGAATATTTTGTGCCGGCATTGGGTAAAAAGGTAAAGGTCATCGATTATGCTTCGGCATGTTATGTACGCACGAGCTGGTCTTCGCTGAATCCCAGTGAAGGTGTTTATGCTTGGGATGATCCAAATTCCAGAATAGGAAAGCTCCTAAAAGGCGCGCAAAAGAGAGGGCTGCCCATAGCGCTCCGTATTGTGGTAGATGGCCGCGACCAGGGACAAAATACACCCAAATTTGTGTTTGACCTTGGAGCCAAATATTATTTGGAAAATGAAAATCATCCCGATAGACAAACACCTTATCCGCAGGATCCGGTTTTTAGAAAATACTATGCCAAATTTATCACAGCTTTGGCCAAGGAATTTAATGATCCTGAAAAGACCTCCTTTATTGATGCCTATGGCTTGGGAAAATGGGGCGAAGCACATTATGTTGTCTATGAAGATCCTAAAATGGCAACGCCCGAAAATACCGAAAAAATAAAGGAGGAAACCCTGGACTGGGTGACCAGTTTATATGCTAACACATTTACAAAAGTTCCTTTGGTTATCAACTACCATCGTCTAGTCGGTCATCCCGAAAGTTGGGGAGCAGTCAACCCGAACAGTGAACGCTTATTGGATAAAGCTATTGATAAGGGGTATAGCCTTCGCCACGATGCTTTTGGCATGACTGGCTATTACCAGAATTGGGAAAAGGATTTTGCCAGGAAATGGAATTTTAAGCGTCCTATCATTATGGAAGGAGGCTGGATTATCGCTCCAGGTAAGCACCGCTATTGGACAGACCCCAGTGGGAAATATAGAGAAGGTCATGATGAAGATGTGAGGAAAGGTGAGTTCGACTTGTCGGCCGAAGCCCATGTCAATATGATGGACTTTAGAGCGGGAGGAGAAACTGAATCCTGGTTTAAGTCTTTTGATTTGGTTCAACGGTTTATTACAGAAGGGGGGTACCGTGTATATCCAGACCAAATCAACCTCCCTCAAGATATCAAGACGGGAAAAGTAGCGCAAATCACCCATCGTTGGCAGAATATGGGCTGGGGCTATTTACCTAATAATATTCCACAATGGAACTACAAATATAAAGTTGCTTTTGCACTGTTAGATGCCAAAGGGAATGTTAAAAAGATTTTTGTAGATCGTCAGAGTGAACCGTCTGCTTGGTTGAAAGGTACTGCTGCGAGTTATGAATTAAATGCAAAAGTAGATCTACCTGCAGGAATTTATAGCTGGGCAGTCGCCATTGTTGATACGACAAAGGAAAATAAGCCGGCAATTCAACTTGCCCTTGATGGAGATTTGACGGCTCAGGGGTGGACAAAGCTTTCGGCATTACAGGTAAAATAGAAAATTTTATTAACAACTAACACCTATTATGATAAAGCTGATCAATCTATCTTTGATATTGTCCCTTTTTTTTAGCCTGATAACCTCCAACCTTGTTGCACAGCAAAATATGGCCAATGTGTATGGTAGGCGAGCTCAATCATTAAATGGAAAGTGGGACGCTATTGTAGACTTGTACGACCAGGGAAGAAAAAACCAAATCTACCTGAATAAAAAAGCCGAAAGCAAGACTGATTTTTATGAATACGCTTTCGAGAATGGTCTCCGTTTAAATGTGCCTTCAGATTGGAACAGTCAAATGCCTGAACTTAAATATTACGAAGGTACCATCTGGTATGGGCGTAAGTTCGATGTAGTGAAAGAAAATAACAAAAGGTTGTTCTTGTATTTTGCTGCGGTAAGTTACCGTTGTCGCATATATCTCAATGGACAAGAGATTGCACAACATGAAGGTGGTTTTACCCCCTTTCAGATTGAAATAACAGATGCAGCTAAAGAAAACGATAATTTTTTGGCAGTTGAGGTAAATAATAGCCGGCAGGTTGATGCCATTCCGGCAATGGCCTTTGATTGGTGGAACTATGGCGGTATCACCCGAGATGTCTTTTTGGTCAGCACGCCAAAAGTTTTTATCGATGATTATTTTGTTCAATTGGACAAAACCAAAGCCGATAAAATCAATGCGAAGGTCAAACTTTCGGAAACGATGGCCAATTCCTCGGTAACTATCGAAATACCGGAACTACAACTAAAACAAACGCTTAAAACAGATGCACAGGGAGAAGTAAAAACTTCTTTCCTATCAAGAGAAATCAAACGTTGGTCGCCTACTGCACCTAAACTGTATAACGTGAAGATTTCAACGCACGATGATCAAATAGAGGAGGAAATAGGTTTTCGAAATATTTGGGTTAAAGGGGAAGATATCTTTCTGAATGGCGAAGCTATTTTTCTCAAGTCCATTTCATTTCATGAGGAAATACCTCAGCGCAAAGGTCGTGCTTTTTCACAGGCAGATGCAGTGATGCTGCTTTCAGAAGCGAAAGCTTTGGGCTGTAATATGATTCGCTTGGCGCATTATCCACAAAATGAATATATCGTGAGAATGGCCGAAAAAATGGGTTTCTTGTTGTGGGAAGAAATTCCCATTTGGCAGGGCATCGATTTTGAAAATGAATCGACCAAAGATAAAGCCGGTAAAATGATGCGGGAAATGGTTGCTCGAGACAAAAATCGTTGCGCACTCGCTTTTTGGGGGGTAGCCAATGAAACCCAACCGTCCGAGCCTAGAAATGCTTTTATCAGGCATTTGATTGCTACATGCAGAGCCGTTGACACGACCAGACTTATAACCGCTGCTTTTGATCTTGTTCGTTTCAATAAGGAGAAGGAAACCTTTGTTATGGATGATCCTTTTACGAAAGAATTGGACGTCGTAGCTGTCAACAAATATTTAGGCTGGTACCATTCCTGGCCAGTTTCTCCTGATATAGCATTATGGGATGTGGCAAGAGGCCAGCCTTTAATTATTTCTGAATTTGGAGGCGAGGCGCTGTATGGCAAAACGGGCGAAAAGGATGTCGTCAGTTCATGGAGTGAAGATTACCAAGAGACTTTGTACAAAAACAACCTCGAAATGTTTAAGCATATTCCAAACCTGCGCGGAACTTCACCCTGGGTGCTATTTGATTTCCGTTCGCCTTTCCGTTTTCATCCGACCAACCAAGATGGCTGGAACCGCAAAGGATTAATCTCAGACCAAGGCTACCGAAAGAAAGCCTGGTTTCTGATGAAGCATTATTATGATAATAAATAAGATTTCAATTCTGAAAACGAGCTTAAAGAGGAGCATCACATAGACACTATTTTTTCGATGCCTACAAAAATAATATACCGAAAAGAATGAAAGCACATAAACTATCGAAACACAAAATGGATGAATACAGGACAAGCATCTATAAATACTTTAAAATGATGTGCCTAACAGGGCTTTTCCTGCAGGCAGCCTTGTTAAAGGCTCAAGATGCTATCGATTTATCAGGCACTTGGGGGTTTCAGACGGACGTGATGGATTTCCGTAGAGGCTCGCTGTCCCCCCGCTATAACCATCTTTTGCAAGAAACAATTAAGCTTCCCGGTATTACCGATGATTATCAGATAGGATATAAAAATCCCTATAAATATATCGACCGTCTGACCCGAAAATACGAATATATGGGACCGGCATGGTACCAACGTGATATTGAAATCCCTGCCGAATGGAAAGGGAAAAAAATATTCCTATACTTTGAACGGACCCACTGGTTAAGTTCAGTTTTTGTAGATACCAAGGAAGTTAGCAGTATCGATTATGTAAGTGTGCCTCACAACCACGATCTGAGCTCATTTGTAAAGCCGGGAAAGAAGCATCGCATAACTATTTGTATTGATAACCGATTTCAGTATAACACCCATAAATGGAACCATGCGCATACTGAATTTACGCAGATTAACTGGAACGGAATTCTAGGAGAAATAAAACTGCTGGCCATAGACCCAGTTTATCTGGAAGATCTTCAGGTATATCCAAATATAGCCGATCAGTCCATAAATATAAAATTACGAGTAAATAATGCGACAAAAAAACAGGTAAAGGGTAAAGTGTCTTTCGTCATCGAGGGAACAAACTACAGCCTTAAGGATGAAGTTGCATTGGTAAGTACCGATTCGGTGAACTTCGTAGAGACTACTATTCCATTAGGTAAGCATATCAAACTGTGGGATGAGTTTAACCCAAACCTCTATCGTATAAATTGTCAACTGAATACCTCCGACGGCAAAAATAGCTATCGGCATGAAAAGGCTACCACCTTTGGTATGCGTGAAGTAAAACAAGGAAAAAACCATGTGTTGCTCAATAATCGTCCCATCCATTTAAGAGGCAATGTAGAAAATGCAGTGTTTCCAAAAACAGGCCATGCTCCGCTCGACGATGCCTCTTGGGAACGAATCATGGTGCTGATGAAGACGTATGGCATGAACCATTTACGATTCCATTCATGGTGCCCGCCGGCGGCGGCCTTTCGCATGGCAGACAAACATGGGATATATTTTGAAGTGGAAATGCCTATGTGGGGCAAAGATGCCGAACCCGACGAGTCTAGATATAACTTCTTCCGCCGTGAAATTAAAGCTATTTTGAAAGAATACGGCAATCATCCTTCGTTTGTTCTGTACTGCAACGGCAATGAAATTACAGGGAACTTCGACTTTATTGAAGAACTGACCGCCGAAGGAAGAAAAGCTGATCCTCGTCATCTTTATAGCGGTTCTACTGCACGGACAAGGGTTAAATCAGATCAATATTACGTGTCCCAGCAAACCAACAAAGGGGCTGTAAAGGTTTACGAAGGTCAGCCGGGTACTGATTGGGACAAGAATGCGGAATCTGATGTAGATGTGCCCGTCATTTCACATGAGTCGGGACAACGTTGTATCTATCCAAATTTTGATGAAATAAAGAAATATGCCAACAGCCCCGTAGAGGCCCGCAATTTTGAAGTATTTAGCGATTTATTGCAAAAAAATGGCATGCTGGACCAGGCAAAGGATTTCTTCAGAGCATCTGGTGCGCTGACCGTGCTGGAGTACAAAGCCGTGATCGAAGCCCTGTTGCGATCAGGTAAATCTGCCGGATTTCAGCTTTTGTCGATGAACGACTTTCCGGGACAAGGTTACGCACCCGTGGGGATATTCGATCCTTTTTGGGATTCGAAAGGATTGGTTACGGCAGAAAAATTCAGGGAGTTTTGCGCGCCAACAGTCGCTCTACTACGCTATAACAAAAGCAGTTTTTTCAACACCGAAACATTTAAGGGTAAAGCCGAGGTATATAACTTTAGCAATTCTGCACTTGAAAATGCGAAAATTAAATGGTGGTTGACCGATACCGCTGGTAACGTATTGAAAAAGGGAACGCTGAAAAAGCAAACCATTGCCAACGAAAATGTATCGCCGGTAGGTGAATTTGAGATTTCCCTAAAAAACATCAGCACCCAAAAAGTTACGGTTCATCTTGCGGTAAACGATAGCATTAAGAATAGCTGGGACATTTGGGTATATCCAAAACATCAACATCTGATGCAGTCTACAGCTAATGTATTGTACACCGATGTCTACGATGATGTTGCAAAAAGGCAGTTGGCCCAGGGTAAGACCGTGGTTCTTTATCCTTCGCCAGACCAGGTGAAAGGTCGAAAATCACTGTTTCACAATCATTTTTGGAACCCCATTATGTTTGCATGGGCACCCATGACCATCGGCAACCTGGTCCATCATAAACAGGCTATGTTTAATGATTTTCTTACTTCATACCATACCGATTGGCAGTGGTGGGATATCTTGAACCATGCAAAAGTAATCGAAATGCAACATGCACCACAACAACTGCGTCCCTTTATACAGGTCATCGACAGCTACGACAACAACCAGAAATTGGGTATAGGTTTTGAAGCCAAAATGAACGGTGGGAAACTGCTGGTATTAGCATTGGATACCAAAAATGATATGGATAACCGTCCCGCTACCCAACAATTGTTGTACAGTATCGATAATTATGTGAAAAGTGAGAAATTCTCGCCGCAAGTGGCCGTGGACGAAACTTTTATTCAGTCATTTTTAGAGAAATAAGAAAGATTACACAATGGTAAGAACAATGATATTATCTATGATGACTGTTTTTTTTGGTCAGCCCCTCATAGCACAGGAAATTAGATTAGAGGAGAAAGCGTCTGTAAACCAGGTTTATAATAAGGCTGTCGAGGCGGAAAATGCATTATCTTTTAATGATTTGGACATCGAATCAGGCTATGTACTTTATCAGACCGAGATAAACACTGATGCCGAAAGCGAAGAGCTGGAATTGGAAAACGTACGCGATTATGCCGTGGTCTATGTCGATGGTAAGGTACAGGGTAGCCTGACAGATAAGAGTAAAAAACTAGCCATCAAAGCAAATCCAGGCAAACACTTGCTTCAATTTTATGTCGAGAATATTGGTCGGATCACTTACGGACCAGAAATTACAGATAATTCAAAAGGGCTTTTTGGCACCATTACTTTAAACGGAAACGACCTTCAAGACTGGAAAATGATCCCCTTAACGGTGCGTAATTATCCGCTGAAGGATTTGGTTTTTGAACAAAGGTCAGCTAATGACAGCCCCGGTTTTTACAAAGGTCAGTTCGAACACCATCTGTCCGGAAACAAGTATCTTAATATGACAGGATGGGGAATGGGGGAGGTCTGGTTAAATCAAAAATATTTGGGATCTTACTGGGAGGAAGAAAAACAGCAGTCGATATTAATTCCTTCGGCGGATTTAATACCCGGAAAAAATGAACTTGTAATCTTCGAACTCAAAAATAATCAGCAAAAGAAGATAAGTTTGTCCCCAACGCCTGTTTTTAAGTAAATTGGTACTGTGGGCTTCGCATGGATCTGAACAGCTGAAAAAGGGCTAAGGCCAGAATTTCGACGAAGCTCTTTGCCTAATAGTATGATAATCGAAGTTTATAGAACCACTGCTCACAATTAGCAGCAGGGATTTTGATTGAACCTGGCAAGCATAAACCTTGTATTGAAATTTAAAAAGCTTTAGTAGCACGGTAAATGAATAAATACAGTCTGATAATTTGTTTTGTTGTTTTATGGGGACAATGTGTTCTCGGCATCGATCTTTCGAGGTATAGGTTTCATTTGATGCCCGAAACTTCCTATTATGGCGGTATACAGAGCATCGCAAAAGATAGTTTAGGACGTATTTGGTACACGGGACCCGATGCGCTCTTCATGTACGATGGCAACAGTTTTTATCAGTTAAATGATATCGTCTCTGCGATCAAACCAGCACAAAAATGGGGTTATGGTTCTTTAATTCGGGATAAAAAGGGAAATCTGTTTCTAGCTTCGGGGCACGGCTTATTAAAATTCGATTACGAACGGTTTTCTTTTCATGTCGTGGTTCCCGGAATGATCCGTTCGCTTTGTATGCATAGCGATGGTCAGGTTTACATGCTGTCAGACAATAGCATACTACGCTATAATCCGCAAAATAAACAGACAGAAAGCTTTTTATTACCCAAAAACAAGTCTTTCCAAAATATATTGAGTGCTAAAGATCATGTGTTTCTAAGCCAAGGCGCTGTCGTGTATCAAGTTGAAATGACGAAAAAACGCCTAATCCAGTTTGCGGATTTTGGTAGTACGACAAATCAGGTGAACGATGCGGTCGCGTACGGGGGAGAATATTACTTTTTAACACAACGAGGGGGAATCCATGTAACAGATTTAACAGGTACCTTAAAACAGAAGATTCCGGTAAGCATAATGGGAAATTCATCCGTGTTAACCAAAAGATTATATTTGGACCAAACGGGGGTGATCTGGGTGGCTACGCAAGCTGGATTGTATCTTTATGATCCATCCAATGAAAGCAGCAGCACCTTGCAAATGAACTTGAACGATGCTTATTCACTACCGAATAACTCGATATGGACGATTTATCCAGACCCGGACCAAGGGGCCTGGATAGGTACTTACGGTGGTAAAATAGCTTATTGTTCGCTTTACGATTCCCGAGTACGTTACTTTAAGCCCAGCCCAGGGGGACTCAATCACCCCATAGTTAGTAGTTTTCAGGAAGATCATCTGGGAAATATATGGATCGGTACCGAGGGGGGGAGCCTGAATTACTGGAATAGAAAAAAGGATCAGTTTACCCCCCTAGAAAAATCGCAGGGTAGTTCGTCAAGTCCCCATATGATTAAACGCCTGAAATTTGAACGAATGAGCAAAAAACTCTTGATTTCAGCCTATAACGGCGGTATTGGCAGTTATGATGTGGACAATCAGCATTTCAGCAGTTTCAATTTCCGCTCTCCGGAGAGCCAGCAACCACTCACCGTTTATGATTTTGTAAACGATAAGGAAGGCACCTGGTGGATGACAGACCCCGATAAATCATTTTTATATCGAAAGAATCCCCTAGGTCCTATAGAGATGGTGAGCGTCCTTGATGCGCAGGGCAAAAAAATAGAACTCGAAGTCGAAGCATTATATGTGAATAACCAAGATCAGCTCTGTTTAATTAGCCATCAAGGATTTCTTGTTGTAAATCCCCATACATTAAAGGTATTGAAGCACTACGTGCTCAAAGATGCTTCCTATTCAGCAAATTACCTGTGTAGTTATACAGTGACTTCAAATGGTGAAGTGTGGTTGGGAACATTGGGTAAAGGCGTAAATGTACTCAAAAGAGATGGGACATATGTCAACTATAGTGTAAATAACGGATTTCCGGCGAAAATGGTATTTGGCATATTAGAAGATGTTGCCACTAAAAATATTTGGTTAAGTACCAGTGATGGTCTTTTTTGTTTCAACTGGAAATCCAGTAAATTTGAGAAAGCGAGATTTTATCAGGAAAATAAGATTGGTTCATTTTATATTCATGCCGCTTACAAAACCTCCAGGGGTGAAATGCTGTTTGGTGGTACCAATGGATTTCTACTTTTCGATCCGGCGTACCTCAATAAAAATCTGCAAAAACCCAAAGTTTTTTTTACAGGATTTCTGGTCAACAATAAACTCGTGAAACCAGGGGATGGTTCATCCGTTTTAACGAAAGACATTGGTAGTCTTTCCAATCAAAAAGAAGGCAAGATAAGGCTCTCCAGTAGCCAGTCCAATGTAGAAATTAAGTTTTCTGCAAATAGTTATCTATCCGCAGAGAAGAACCAGTTCGCTTACCGGATGTTGGGCCTTGGTGAAGACTGGCAAATCAGTCATGCCAATCAGAAATCTGTACAGTTTCTCAATCTTCCGGGCGGAGATTATACCTTTGAAATTAAGGCTTCCAACAATGATGGGCTATGGAGCGATCAAATTTCACGATTATATATCCATGTCGATCCACCATTTTTCTTGTCCTGGTGGGCTTATTGCTGCTATGCAGCACTTGTTTCTGCCCTGCTCTTTTTCATAATGAGATATTACAGCAATAAAAGAGTGTTTAAAGAGCGATTAGCACTCGAGCGTTTAAAAGAACAGAATATGCAAGAGCTGAACCAGGCACGTACCGACTTCTTTACCAATATCTCCCATGATTTAAAAACACCGCTAACGTTGGTTTTACAGCCGCTTAAACAACTCAGAGACACTATTGTGGCTAATGATACCGCTTTGGTATACATGGATTTAATAGAGAAAAATGTATCCAGAATACAGCGGATGATTAGCCAATTGCTGCGCTTTCGCGAAATAGAAAGCCAAAAAATTACGCTCAATCCGCAGGTTGGTGATTTTATCAATTTTGTAAGGGATATATTTAGCTTATTTGAGCTCTATGCCAATAAAAAAGGTGTTGAAACCAATATTTCCGCGTACAAGGACAATTTATATGTTGCCTTTGATTACGATGTTATCGAAAAAATATTGACTAATCTGTTCTCCAATGCCCTAAAATATACACCAGATAATGGGTATGTGGGCGTACGTATCTATAGTGCAACAGCAGAAGAAAAAGAACGGTTTCCTTCGTTAAATCCGACGGAAATCGAATACATCTCCATTGAAGTTATAAATACTGGTGATTGTTTTTCTGAAGAACAGATCGCGACGCTTTACACTTCTTTCAACCGCTTATCTTCTCATCGGCCAACTTTTGAAGAAAGTTCAGGACTTGGACTTGCTATTGTGAAAGAACTGATAGATGTGCTTGAGGGTAAAATATGGATGGTCAATAAGACTGATAAAATTTCATTTACCATTTCACTACCGTTAAGGAAACAGGCCGGGGCAGGCGACATGCAGCCTAACGTGTATGATTACACCGTTTCTGAAATCGACGATATTATCACGCAGGATACTGCAGCCCCAGAAAAAGGATCTATCCCTATAAAAAAGACAGATAATATCCTGCTCATTGAAGATGACCAACAGCTGCGTGTCTATCTGGAGCAACGTCTGGCCGAAAAATATAATGTATACACGGCGAGTGACGGGGAAGAAGGCTTAATTAAAGCCGAAAAGATTTATCCGCAACTTATTATTACCGATTTGATCATGCCCAATCGCAATGGCTTGGAAGTATGTCGCAGCCTTAGACAAAATTTTAAGACTAGCCATATTCCTATTATTATGATTTCGGGTACGGGAGATGACAACCAGAATAAAATAAAAGCATTGGAATATGGCGCGAATGTGTTTATTGATAAACCGTTTCATGTCGACTATCTGTTGCAACAGACTGAAACCATTCTAAGAAATCAGCGGGAACTAAAAGAAAAATACAGCAAGCACGTTCAGGTAGATCCCTCCAATGTAACCGTTACCTCCATGGACGAGGAACTGCTGATTAAGGCCATTCAGGTCATTGAAGAAAATATTGACAATGCCAGTTATTCCGTGGAAGATTTTGTGGCTGATATGAACGTCGGCAGAACCATCCTTTATCAAAAAATACATGATATTGTGGGAATGTCCATCAAAGAATTTATTTTGAATATGCGGCTGAAAAGAAGTGCCTATCTGTTAGAAAAATCGGATTTGACGATCGCGGAAGTTGCTTACCAAACCGGGTTTAACAATGCCAAATACTTTAGCGTCTGTTTCAAAAAACAGTTTGAACTGAGCCCTTCAGAGTTTAAGAAAAAGGTTTCCGGTGGAAAGAAATAAAATACAGCCAATTTTGACCGATATCTCCTTTCAGATGGGGGAAAGGCAATTCTTTATTTTTGAAATCCTAACGATTATGAAAATGACAATTTTTAGAAAAACGCTTCTGCTTACATGTTGCTTTTGCTTGTTTAACGTAATTTATCTGACAGCGGCTGTCGCCCAAAAGGTAGATGAGACTTCGATCAGCCCCAATAAATACAAAAGTGGTTCCCAGTCAGAACGTATACAAAAAGCCATAAATGAGGCAAAAAAGTCGACTGGGAAAGTTGTGATCCCTAAATACGATGCGGTAACAAAAAAAAGTGTCTGGCTCATCGATCAGGCCATTTTGCTTCCGGGCGATTTTGAACTTGAATTGAATAACTGTACCATTAAGCTATCGGATAAATGCCGGGATAATTTTATTCGTTCGGCAAATGCAGGGCTGGCAATTAAAGATATAGCACCCACAAAGAATATCAAGATTATTGGAAAAGGAAATGTTCTTTTAGAAGGAGCTGATCATCCCAGAGCTACCGGTGACCATAATAAAACTTTGTCCTTAAATCCCAGTGGATTTGGACAATCTTATGGTACCGATGCAGGTAAACCCGGAGAGAATCAAAAAGGTGGATGGCGGAACCACGCCATTATATTGGCTCACATCGATGTATTTGAGGTTAGCGGCATTACATTAAAGGATTATCATGGGCACGGTCTGGTATTGGAACGCTGTACCAACGGTAAGGTAGGCGATATTACTTTTAACGTGAGGCAGGCAGTAACTGTTGATGGAGTAGACAAACAGATTTTGAACCAAGACGGCATGGGCATACGTTTTGGCTGTAAAAATATTATTATTGCGAATTGCAAAGGTAAAAGCGGTGACGACTTTATTAATATCGGGTTGACAGATACCGGAGTGGGAGCAGGTGAAGAAAATGTAAATGTGGTAAGTGGTTCGATTTATAGGGGCGAAATCGACAACATTTCGACTATTTATCTCCAGAACTGGCAGGACTTCTATTCAATTTCACACCGATCAATACGGATTATGCCTGTAGGTAAACTTCGTATCAGCAATGTTTTTATCGAGAATATGGTCATCAGTCCGCTAGCGCAACAGGGTTTGGTAGTCGAGTATGGCGAGCATGTGCAGGGCTTATTTGTACGAAATTTAATCAGTCATCAACCTATAAAAGCCAAAGGTGTCTCGCAGGCCAGTTTCCGCGATATTATTTATAAAGGTCGGGGTGAAGCTATCGATGTGAAACCAAGCGATACTGTTATCCTAGATCATTTAATGTGTATAAAAAACGAATAATAAAGCGCTCCTAATCTTCATTTTACAGCGAAAAACACATGTTTTTGCCTTTTGTACAAAATCAAACCATTTTCGTACAAAAACGAACCCTATGAATTGGTGATGATTATAGTTTTGTCTTAACCAATTTTAAAAAAGCAAATATGTGTATGAAAATTCCTCCCGATAACGTGATTAGGCTCACGCAGGGTAATCCGAACTTTACAAAAATCAATAGCAAGGCGCAACGGAATTTTAGGTTTCGTCAATAAGCCTGAAACGGAATCTTGCCATCAGCATTGTAAGTACGTTAGCAGCAATGAGATAGTATGTATCACAAAATTTAAATTAAAAATCCAAGCCTATCGAAGCAGACCTATTTTAAACTCATATTCTTTACGAGAAAGGGAAAGTAAAGAACGCAAGTAAATTTTAAACTAACCATTATAAATCAATGATACAAAAGATACATATCTGGCTCAGGAGCTGGATAATGAGTGCCGCCCTATCGGTGGTGGCGACAAATTATGCTTATTCGCAAGCAACAGATCAAATAAATGTCAAAGGTCAGGTCACCAATGATGCAGGAGAAGGACTTAAGGGTGTTTCGGTCATGATTAAAGGGGCGAAAACCGGTGTTCAGACAGATGCAAATGGCCATTATACCATTTTGGCATCACGCACGGCTACGCTACTCTTTACCTACATTGGTTCCAATAACCAGGAAGTAAAGGTTAATCCATCTGGAGTCATCAATGTGAAGATGTCAGGGAATAATGTCCTGGATCAGGTCGTGGTCGTAGGGTACGGTACAGCCAAGAAGAAAGATTTGACGGGAGGTTTGGCCGTGGTCGGAAAAGAGCAGCTAAGCATGGTATCTACCTCAAACCTGATGGATCGCTTGGTGGGGCAGGTGGCTGGTTTCTCTATTACGACCGGAGAAGCTGCGCCAGGAGCATCACAGACCCTGTTGATACGGGGTGAAAATTCGATATCGGCCAATAATAGTCCATTGATTATTTTGGATGGTATTCCCTACAGCGGATCCCTGGCAGATATCGATCCAAACAACGTCGAAAACCTTTCGATCTTAAAAGATGCCTCGGCTTCGGCTATCTACGGTTCGCGTGCGGCCAATGGGGTTATTCTGATACAAACAAAAAGGGGGGCGCTGGGTAGAGCCCAGGTAAACTATAAAGGTTTGATCGGCATGGCCGAGCCTATGCAACGCATCAATGTGATGGGGCCAAATGAATATATCCGCTTTCAACAGGATATTGCCCGAATTAGGCAAGGGTATACTGGCGCTTTATTAGATCCCATTGCTGGTGATATTATTAGTGTAACAGAGCGCGGCAACTATGCGAAAGGCATTACGAACAATTGGCAGGATTACGTCTTTCGAAAAGCCATGACCATGGATCATCAGCTGAGCATTTCCGGTGGTACAGAGAATACAAAATATATGGCTGCTCTCGCGGCTTTGGATCAAGAGGGGGTGGTATACAATTCTAAGTTGTCACGTTTAAATATTACCACCAATGTGGACCAGACTTTTAATAAATGGTTAACCACTGGTGTTGGCCTGCAATATACCCGAAAAAGCGACGGTGGTATTACGCCAAATTTGGAACATGCCATAAAACAAAGTCCTTATGGAAGCTATAAAGACGAATCGGGGAAGTATGTGCCCGAGCCCATGGAGTATTCATTGATCGTCAATCCGATGCGCAACGTCAATGCGATTCAGGATAGGTATAATAACAACTTCTTTCTTTCTGGCTATGCCAATATTTTGCTGCCGGTAGAGGGTCTTTCCTTACGATCAAATTTTGGTTATAATTATCGGAACGGATTTACAGGAACCTATTACGGGCGCAATACTTTTGAAGGCAGGGATCAGGGTACGCAGGCCGGAGGTAGTGCTTCCATTAACAATTCCAATTATAACGATTATACCTGGGAGAACCTGCTCAAATACGAGCGGCAGATCGGCGATCATCGTTTTGACGTGACGGGTTTATTCAGTATGCAAAAAACGAAAAGCTGGTCAACAGCGCAAAGCGGAGCAGGTTTTGTAACTGACGATACCGAATACTTTATGATCGGTTCGGCCAGCCGTCTTGTTTCCAACAGCGCTTCCTTATCGGAATCTGCGATGCTGTCATACATGGGCAGAATAAATTATGCTTACAAAGGCAAGTATCTATTGACCCTGACAGGACGTACAGACGGAGCCTCTGTATTTGGTGTCAACAATAAATACGCATTCTTTCCTGTGGCGGCGGCAGCATGGCAAATCGGAGAAGAGCGTTTTCTGAAAGATAACGCCAAATGGCTGGACATGCTGAAAATCCGTCTTTCTTATGGCGCCAACGGAAACCAGGCGATTACACCCTACCGCACGTTAGACCGCTTATACTCCAATGTAAAATATATCTGGGGCGATGATGGCACTGCCGTTACGACAGCCTATTTGGCCGGTGATGGTGTGGGAAACCCTAATCTGAAATGGGAAACCACCTATTCGACCAACCTGGGGCTGGACTTTCAGTTATTTAATAATAGATTGGGGGGAACTATCGATGCCTATCTCTCTAAAACGAAAGATTTACTGATGACCCGTACCGTACCTATCATGAACGGGTATAACCGGATTTGGGATAATATCGGCGCTACCCAAAATAAAGGTATTGAAGTCACCTTAAACTCGACGAACGTGAAAGGAGAAAATTTTCAATGGAATACGACCGCAGTGTTTTCCTTAAACCGCGATAAAATTGTCGAGTTGAGAGGGGATGGCATCGATGATATTGCCAACAACTGGTTTATTGGTAAGCCATTAAGAGTATTCTACGATTATAAAATGATCGGTGTATGGCAAAATGGAGAAACCATTACTGTGGATGGGGCAGCACCCGGAGCCGCCAAGCTGTACGACCGCGATGGTAACGGCAAGATAGAAGCGAGTGACAGGGTGGTCATCGGATCTAAAAATCCACGCTATACAGCATCTTTAGCCAACCGGTTTGCTTACAAAAATTTTTATGCATCTGCGTTGGTTACTGGGGTTTTTGATGTATGGCGCGATGATCACATGGCCAATCTTGGGGCCTGGACTTTCGGGATTACCAACTATGTACACGATGCCAATTATTGGACACCGGAGGATCCCAATGCGACGATTGTTTCACCCGGCTATCTCAATCCATTAGGGCACGGGTACTATAAAAAGGTGAGCTACGTGCAGGTGAAGAACATCACCTTTGGTTATAAATTGCCACACAAAATTGCTAAAAAGGTAGGTGTAAATGGTATTGATATAAACGCTAGCGTGAACAATCTGAATACGATTTCTAATATCAGAGAGGTACTCAATTACGACAACACCTGGATGGCCTCCTATCCGACGGCACGTTCGTATATGTTTGGCTTAAATGTAAACTTCTAATCGAATGGACATGAAAATGAAAAATATTATCACAACAAGTTTGGGGCTTATCGTATTGTTTACCTTAGGAGGCTGTAAGAAGTTTCTGGAGGAAGAATTGAAAACTGAACTGGCACCATCAAATACCTACACCAGCACCTACGGTTTCGAGGTGGGGAGTGCTGGCCTGTATGCGCTCACCCGTTCAGAATACAATACCTATGGCGAAGGCGGTGCTTTTATTCACAATGGCGCCTGTCCATACGAAGCCTTACAGGTCTCTACAGATATTGCGGATGCCATCAATAGTGACGGCTCGCTGACGGCTTTTGCCAATCTCACACTTACAGCTTCGGAGCGGTTTGTGGGCACCTACTGGAATTGGGCTTATAATCTTATTTCATCGGCAAACCTCATGTTGGTTTATTCCGAAAAAAACACCAATTGGGATACACCGGAAGATAAAGCACGCTTCCAGGCTGAAGCTCGCTTCTTTCGGGCTTATGCCTACCGCACCTTGGTTTATCTCTACGGCGATGTACCTTACGTGGAAACCATTCTGTATGATTTTCAGCTTAATTTTACCCGTACACCAAAGGCCGAAGTTATCGGACATATGGTTGACGACCTGAAGTTTGCGGTGGACAACCTGCCTACCAATCCAGACGGCGTCAAAGAAGGGAAGCTGACCAAATGGGCAGCAAGCCACTTACTGAGCGAGATCTACCTGTTGCAGGGCAATCATGCCGAAGCCGAAAAAGCGGCATTGGCGGTCATTAATAGCGGTTATTATAACCTGATGAAAAACAGATACGGCGTAAATAGCAGTAAACCAGGCGATGTATTCAGCGATTTATTTCTGGAAAATAATCAAAATAGGAAAAGCGGCAATAAAGAAAGTATCTGGGTATTGCAGTTCCAGTTTAATACCATCGGCGGCGGTACCAATTCGGATGACTGGACGCGTAGGGCTTGGATACCCAATTACTCGACGATTACAGGATTTGTTTTGGCTGACACCTTGGGCGGTCGTGGTATCGCACAGTTAGTACCTATGAAATGGTGGGTAGGCACCACGGGTACCAATGCGACAGGCAATGTGGCCGGTATTTTTGAAGCAAATGATATCCGTAATTCGGGTTATAACATTAAACGCAACTGGTATTACAACAATGCGAACGAGGCCTCGCTATATGGCAAAAAAGCCAATATTACCGAACAGACCTGGTTTACGACAAAAAGCTTATTTCCGGCGATTACAAAATTCTTTTACGGGCGTACCGAAAACTTAAGTTTGACCGGTAGCTATAAAGACCGGATGAAATTCCGTTTGGCCGAAACTTATCTGTTGCTTGCGGAAGCCTATTTGGGACAAAATATGCCGGATAAAGCTGCCCAAGCCGTCAATGAGGTGCGGAAAAGAGCCGGAGCGTCCGAAATTACCGGCGCGCAGATGAATATGGATTTCCTGCTCGATGAGCGTATCCGCGAATTAGTGGGCGAAGAAAGCAGAAGATTTACCCTGGTACGTACCAATACTTTGGTGGAGCGTGTCAAAAAGTATAATAATGCGATCAAGGATAAAATTACGGATAATAATATCCTGTGGCCTATTCCACAGGTAATCATAGATGCAAATACAGGTGCACCGTTCCCTCAAAATCCGGGATATAATTAATATTAGTGGGAAGCTGTACGAATGGCGTTCGAATTTCGGCAGTTTCCCTATCTGATGATAAAACAGCAATTGCGTCAGTCAGGCGCATGATATTATCCAAAATGTTAGCAAAAACATAAATCAATGAAAATAATCAATTATTTATACAAAGCTTTATTTTTCTTATGCATGGTAATGTGCCAGTTATCGTGCAAACAGGAAATTCAGGATATACCCAAAGTCAATGAGACGATGGAACTTCAGCCTTCGTCAGAAAACATTACGCTGGACGAGGTCAATATAACCAAAGATATTGTCACATTTAACTGGAAACCCGCTAGGGCACAGTCAGATGACCATTTGGTCAGCTACAGTACCATGTTAGATATAGTGGGAAACAATTTTGGGACCGGTACAGCCATATTCAACTATGAGGATGATAATGTATTCAGTAGAAGCTTTACTTCTGAACAATTGCAAAATTGGGCCAACGAAAAGTGGGGTATACCCGCAAATAAGAGTTTTACGCTGGAGTTTAGGGTGGTTGCCCAATGGGAGGGGGGCGCTACTTTTGAAGCCCCCGAAGTACGGACCGTAAGGATTACCGTGAACCCGATCAAGACCGTTGTTTTTGACGCCGATAGAGTGTTTTTAAGCGGAAGTGCGGTGGGAGCAAGCAAGGTGGAGATGCCTAAAACATTGGAAAATCTGGATCAGTATGCTTATGTATTGAATTTACAGCCTGGTGAACTGGAAATTCCGGTCGAATTTAACGGTGAAACCAATTATGTTGTTACCTCCGATGGAAGCGCTGAACTAAACGATGGAAATGCCGTTGGCATCAAAATGAGAGAAAACGTATTCTCCTGGAAAATAGCAACTGCGGGCGAGTATCGCGTTGTGGTCAATATGCAAAAAGCGACAGCAACCATTTATTCTCCAGCGAAAGCACTTGCTCCCAAAATAGTGACATGGACAGGGGATCAGCCTTATACGACCACGGTGACGGATTTGTGGATGCACGGAAGTATCAATGGCTGGGGAACTCCGGTAAAAATGGATTGTCAGGTAAGTTTGGCCGATCCGCAGGTTTTGGTCTATACCGGGGGTAAAGTCGGGACCACCAAGTTTATCGTGACTGGAGACAACAGTAATAACAAAAACCTGGCTTATGCTTTTAGTGCTCCGCCTACGACTGAAGGTGTGGCTCAGACCCTGACGCTTACTTTAGGGAAAATAGCAGAATTGGGCGGAGGTACCGTTGGCGCCAACCGCAATTCTTATTTCACCATTCCGGCCACGACCAATGTGCTGATTTTTGATCTAAGGAACATGACAATTCTGGGGTTAAAACGGTAAGCAATTGCATAAAAGCATTTAAATTAACTTTAACATTTCTGAAAGTGAAAAACAATATAAACTATAAAAAAGCCTGCCTCAGCGCATTTGCTATCATGCTTTGCTTTCTAGCGGTTTCATGCAAGAAAGATAGTGCTGATAACGAAAAAGATATAGCGGGCACCTTGGTGAAACCCAGCTACAACCGGAGTTCCATGTTTCGTAACCCTTTGAACGGCTGGGTCATGTATGCTTCAGCTTCGGGGACTCCTTCTTATTGGGATACCCAATTCTATGTACCTGACTTAGGTAAAACGGTCAAAGCAATTGACTATGCATCTGCCTGTTATATCCGTACCAGCTGGCGAACTTTTAATCCTGTAGATGGCGTATATGCCTGGCGGGACCCCAGCACGGCAATTTATAAAATGATCAAAGGGGCACAAGATAAAGGATTGCCAATCGCCTTTCGTATCGTCATCGACGGCCGCGATCAAGGGGCAAATACGCCGCAGTTTGTGTTCGATGCAGGCGCCAAGTATTATGTGGCCAATACATCTTTTCCGGATAGAAAAACACCCGTGCTGCAAGATCCTATTTTTAGAAAATATTATAGCAAGCTGATCGAAGAGTTGGCGAAGGATTTTAATGATTTAAATAAAACCTCCTTTGTCGATGCCTACGGACTAGGCTTGTGGGGTGAAGGGCATAGTGTCATTTACGAAGATCCTAATAATCCTTCCGGCCAAAACATAGAGGTGATCAAAGAAGAAGTCGTTGATTGGATTTCGGATGTGTATGCGAAGAATTTTACAAAGGTCCCCTTGCTGATCAATTATCATCGCGTAGTTGGCGACCCTGCGGGCAATGGAGCTCCCAATCCTAATTCGGAGAAGCTGTTGAATAAGATGATCAACAAAGGGTACAGCCTGCGTCAGGATGCCTTTGGAATGACCGATTATTATCAAAGCTGGGAGAAGAATTTTGCCAAGGTCTGGAATTTTAAACGCCCGATTATTATGGAAGGTGGTTGGATTACGACTGGTACACATCGTTACTGGACTGATCCAAGCGGTAAATATAGGCAAGACCATCCCGAAGATGTTCGGCAGGGCGAATTTGACAGCTCCTTGGAAGCTGCCGTAAACATGATGGATTTCCGTATCGGTGAAATTGAAAGCTGGTTCACCAAATCTTTTACCTTATGCCAGCGTTTTATTTCTGAAGGTGGCTATCGTTTATATCCCGATCGTGTTTATTTACCGGAGAAAGTCAATTCGGGGACAGAAACGACAATTAACCACCGCTGGCGGAACATGGGCTGGGGATATTTTCCGAACAATATTCCCCAGTGGAATTATAAATATAAAGTAGCTTTTGCACTCCTGGATGAAGAAAACAGGGTGAAAAAAGTTTTTGTTGATGACAAAGGAGAGCCCTCAACCTGGCTTAAGAATAATCCAGTCGCGTACGAGTTGAAAGCTAATGTTGATGTACCTGCCGGAAACTATACCTGGGCCGTTGCCATCGTAGATACAACAAATGAAAATCAGCCGGGAATAAAACTTGCCGTAAATGGGGATATGACCAGTACCGGATGGTTAAAACTATTGGGAGTACAGGTACAGTGACATCATTCGCATAAGTTTTAAATAGCGATATTAGCGGATGTTTTTTAGGCAAAAGGGACTGTTCAAAAAGATTGGACAGTCCCGTTGTTATACGATATTACCTGCTTTCCCAGTGCATTCTGTCACTGAATACATCTTGGCGTAAGTTTCTATAGCTGTCAATATTTTCACCTGCCCATTCCTGCTATTTACCGAGTTTTCCTGTCCGTTAGTCTAAAACCAGAAATCGCCGTTTTAGGCAATACCCTAGACGTTAGCGATTATGTTATAACGACCCTGCGCAAATAAGATAGTGAGCCGTTCTCAGGCTCACTATCGACATTACAGACTGGCAATAAACGGAGATTTTCTAACAAACCTATCATCGAACAGTTGTTTAATTAAAAAATTAGCCAAATCAGTAGCACTTATTTTATCGCCAGGACAATCCTCTAAACTGACAATTAGCTCACCGCTATGATCGGTTTGCTCAATTAAAGGAAGTCTTACCAAAGTCCAATCTATGGTACTGTTTGACAAAATTTCAAATTCTGACTGTTTATTAGCTGTTGAAATTGGGAAATTCTCTTTCAT
The DNA here is from genome assembly GCF_003627955.1 of Sphingobacterium puteale. GTDB lineage: Bacteria > Bacteroidota > Bacteroidia > Sphingobacteriales > Sphingobacteriaceae > Sphingobacterium > Sphingobacterium puteale. The sequence goes on from NZ_RBWS01000019.1 coordinate 142,459, forward strand.
CCACGCTGTTCCAAAGAGCGTTTTAGGGCCTTTTTTATCTAAAGGAGTATCAACATTCAAGCCAGTAGATACAATATATCGCTGAACATTTTGTTCATTCATAACACGAATAACATTGGTAGTTGCCCGACTGAAAATTGTGGGCTCACTAGCGGGAACACCCAAACCTAATGTACTAATTACAGCCTGACAGCCCTCAATTAAAGCATTGACGGAAGTATAATTTAGTACATCACCCTTAATAACTTCGACTTGTGAATTTTTAATTTGAAATTTATCAGGGTCTCTAAGAAGAATTTTGAGTTGAAAACCTTGTTCTATAAGTTGTTTGACCAGGTATTTTCCTGACTTACCTGTACCGCCAATCACAGCGATTTTTATTTTATGATTCATTTTGTTCTTTATAAAATTTGAAAATAGAAGTAGCATTCGTAAGCTGTTAAGCAGACGAAAGAATCTGTCAAAAGCCTTTTAGCTTTTGATAAATCGAAAATCAATATTTTATAAAGAGATTTTAATGTAACTAAATTAAAAAATAAATTGAAATATCGCCAAGAGATAACAAAAAACCTTACCACCAACAAAAATACTACCGTTAACAAGAATTTGCTAGAAGAATTTCCTGACGAAATAACATTTGAAACATATAATTTCTACTTAGAAGGCCAAAATGAAGAGACTGAAGAATAATTTGGGCGAACGGCTAACAAGGGTTTGCCAAAGGCGGGGGCTGAGATACTTCTATTAAGTATTTGAAGGTTCAACAGCAGTATTTTTGTCTTATTTCATGGGCTGATAGAGATCAATCTTTATGGACAGCACTGTTTTTTATAGGGTGATTGAACTCGAAATTATGGATATTAATGTTAATTTTATACGAAATTAACATCTGTTAGGTTAATTTGTATCAATTAGATATACCGAATTCATGATCGCTGGGCTGAAACATATTTCCATATCAATGGACGATTTCCTCTTATTACAAGCTGGGGATCAGTCTATTTTTGGTATTGTGTTCAAGTATTATCAGCCGATAATCTATTTTAAAGTCAGGCAGCTCTGTAAAAGTGATAGTGACGCGGAGGAAGTTACCCAGGAAGTTTTTATTGAATTTTATTTAAAAAGGATGCAGCTTTCCGGTCCGGAAGCCATTTTCCCCTTTCTATTTGCTATTTCAAAAAGAATGGCCATATCCAATTTCCGTAAATCGCTGGTCCGGTCCAACTATCTGCAGTCACTTCAGTACATTAAGCCTGAAAGTTTTTCGCTGCAGGATGAGCTAGATGGCAAAGAGCTACAAGTTATATTAGAATCCATTATTGAACAGTTGCCGCCACAGCAACAGGCAATTTACCGAAAGAGCAAGTTTGAAGACCAATCTTATCAGGAAATTGCCGATGAGGAAGGACTCTCGAAAAATACGGTACGCAATCACCTCAGCCTCGCCTCGAAATTTGTCCGGTTCAAGCTGGACAAAATCCTATCTATCTTTTTTTTATAAGCAACTCAACTTGTGCATCAATTTTTTTATTAGCCCTGTTTAGTCTTCCCGGAGGCTAAAAAATGGCTCACCTACAATCCGTAAAAAAAATATTTTTCTCATTGGTACTTTTTCGAGGTTCGCGCGATTATGTAGTTGAAATCGATCCAAAGGAATGAATCAAATTGAACAATACAGCCAATTAATACATAAATATCTTGCTGATCAAGCCAGTAAAGAAGAACGGGCACAGCTTCAGGAATTAATGGATGATCCCGTATTTCTTCAGGCTTGGGAGAAAGTCTGGCGGGATAACTCGTATCCCGCACATCCCGCAACATACCCTGATCCACATCGGATGCTGGAAAACATAATGGCTGATCCCCGAATTGCAACAGCGGCATCTACTCCCAAAAGGACGACAGATGGACATTTTAATTTCAGGAGAAATTGGTGGCAGGTTGCGGCAGTCTTTCTTGCGTTCTGCGGTGCAGCGCTATGGGGCTACTATAATTTTTATACCGTGGATACGCCACCGAAGGAGCAGCTGTCTAATGTGTCGATCGTACCGGGCTCTGATAAAGCCATGATCATTCTTGAAGATGGAAAACAGATCGACCTCAGTTTGCTCCGTGCGGATACGGTACTTGACCAAGGCGAATATTTGATTACCAAGGACAACAAAGGTCAAATCAGTTATAGGCTCAAAGACAACCTGACACCAACAAATAACATCGTTTACAATACCATTGTTACGCCCCGAGGCGGGGAATATACGCTCAGGATGTCTGACGGAAGTCTTGTGCAGCTCAATGCAGGCAGTAAGATCAAATATCCCGTAAAATTTGATGCGAAGCTGCGGTCGGTGCAGCTCGAAGGGGAAGCCTATTTTGAAGTGGCTAAAATGGATGTTAAAGGCAAAAGGATACCTTTTATTGTGCAAAGTGGAGGACAGACACTCGAGGTCCTGGGAACACACTTTAACATCAAGAGTTTTGGTGATCACATCGTTACCACCTTGGTAGAAGGGAAAGTCAAGCTCTCTTTTGCCGATGCTGCCTTGAAAGAACAGCTGCTTGCACCCAATGATCAGGTCGTTTTCGATAAAAGCCGCAAGAATGTAAAGAAGGAGCAGGTGGATCCCTTCTATAGTCTTGCCTGGAAAAATGGAAATTTCGCCTTTGATAATGCATCCATTCAAACGGTCATGGACGAGGTTGCACGCTGGTATGATGTCGAGATCAGTTACGGAGACAAGCTGCAGGGACAGCACTTCTCGGGGACTATCTCCCGCTATGAAAATATCGATAAACTATTGAAAACAATTGCTTTCGCCGGTGGCGTACATTTCGAACGTAAAGGAAGGAGGATATATGTGCTAAACTAACGCTGATGAGAAGATAGCATATATAACAATCAGGAGCGCGCCAACGCCCCTGAAAGTTTTGTCTTTTTCTCGACATGGATGAATAGTAAAACCGTTAAATTTTATCTCAACCGAATGCAATTTAATAAAAAAAAATTGATCGGACCGACCCTATTATGTCAGGTAAGATCCCAGAAAATACCAATTTCTATGAAATTGTCATTAGCAATTCCTCTCTTATTCGCAGCCAATTTACAGCTGCACGCATTTTCTTTTGGCCAGACCGTCAATCTGAAGCGGAACAATGTGAAGGTGAGTGCGGTCCTGAAAGAACTGCAGAAGCAAAGCGGATACAACATTTTTTACAACGAATCGCTGATCGCAAAAGACGACCGTATCAGCGTCAACTACCACAATATCTCTTTTGAAGAAGCCTTGAAAGATCTATTGGCCCAGCTGCAGTTATCTTATGTCAAAGCGGATAAAAATATTGTCTTGAACAAAAGAACGGATCAGGCTGTTGGCCAGGCGTCGGCTACGGAGGCTCCGCAGCTGTACCCGGTCAAAGGGTTTGTCAAAGACGAGCAGGGCCGGCCGTTGGACAATGTTACGGTCAGTGAAAAAGGCAAAAAGGAGAAAACCCTCAGTCGCGAGGATGGCAGCTTTCAGATCCAGGTCAGCAGCCGTGATGCCATACTTGTATTTACGATGGTTGGCTATCAGCCGCTGGAAATAGCGCTGGCACCGCAGTCAACCTTGCATGTGACCATGAAGCCGGCCATCAATGCAATGGAAGAAGTGGTCGTCGTGGGATATGGTGTGCAGAAAAAAGCCAATCTGACGGGGGCTGTGTCGCAGGTCAATGCGGATGATATCGCGCTACGTCCAAGTGCGAACATTGCAGGTACGCTCCAGGGACTTATGCCCGGCTTGAATATCCAGCTCAACAACGGTGATCCATCCAAAACACCTGATATCAATGTGCGGGGATTCAATTCCATCAATGAGGGCGGCCCGCTGGTATTGATCGACGGGATCGAAGGGAATATTACTCGGGTCAACCCCAATGATATTGAAAGTGTTTCTGTGCTGAAAGATGCTGCTTCGGCGGCCATTTATGGAGCCCGTGGTGCTTTTGGTGTCATCTTGGTGACCACAAAAAAAGGAAAGGCAGGAACAGTGAAGGTGGATTATGTCAATAATTTCGCCTGGACTACACCGGCTTCCCGTACCGATTATATCTCTGATCCTTATGTCTACGGGAAAACAGTAGATGCTGCACTGTATGGTTATAACGGCAGTTCCTATACACGTTACAATGCAATGGACTGGGAAGCGATCAAAATGGTGGCTGCAGGGGAGATTGCGCCCTTTCATGAGAAGCAGGCAGACGGAACCTATAAATTTTTCTATAAGACCAACTGGTGGGACTACCTATTTAAAAAATATCAGCCCTCCAACTTCCATAATATTGCCATTTCAGGTGGCAGTGAAAAGTTGAAAGCCTATCTCTCTGGACGTGTATTCAAACGGGAAACGATCAACAATATCAATGACGATGCGAATATGGATCGCCAGAATATGAAATCCAATTTGGTATTCACACCCAACAGCTGGTTGGAAATTTCAAACAATACGCAGTTCATCAACGAAAAGGATAAAGAATATGGAGGCTACACTAATGGTCTGGGGGGACTTTGGAGTACGACAACCTGGTATAATCTGATGCCTTTTTACCCTAATTTTGTCGATGGGATTCCAACGGATATCGGTGTGGGTACTGGCGGTCAGGGAGCCAATGCCGGACTGGAATCGGGAAAAAGCTGGGAGGTACGCAATAGCGAAGAATTTACCAATACGTTCCGTGTCCTGCTCAAGCCATTGAAAGGCCTACAGGTAAATTTTGATTATAGCAACCGTATCGAAAACTTTTCACGGAGCACACGCCTCAACCCCTTCAGTTACTACTCGGGCAACAAACTCAATTATACAACTGCCGGCCTCAACCGTCTGACAGAATACCGCTGGAAAGACAAGTATAACGCGATGAACCTGTTTGCGACCTACGAAAAAAATGTGGCGCAAAAGCATCAGTTCAAATTATTGGTGGGCTACAATCAGGAATCCTTTGACCGGGACCGTATCGCCGGGGCCATGGACGATCTGCTGATCGAGGATCTATCCAACCTGGCGCTGGGTACTTCCATGTACAGCCTGAGCGGAACAGCTGAAAATTGGGCTATCCAGGGCGTATTTGGCCGTTTTAATTATGCCTACGACAATAAATATCTGCTGGAAATAAATTCACGGTATGATGGTTCATCACGGTTTCCTAGCGGGAGCCGATGGGGATTTTTCCCCTCAGTTTCATTAGGCTGGCAGCTGGATCGTGAGCACTTTTGGGAATCGATCAAAGGCACCATACCTACCTTAAAGCTCAGAGCTTCATATGGCAAGCTCGGCAACCAGACTGTAGGGGTCAATACCTTTAAGGAATTGATGACCGTGCAGCAGTTGGCCTGGCTAAATGGGGGCTCCCGTCTTATTGGGGCAAGTACGCCGGCACCGTTGCCGAACGTCGTCACCTGGGAACGGACCAAAAGCATTGACTTCGGTGTTGATCTTGGACTGATCCAAAACAAGCTAAACGTCAATTTTGACTGGTATCGGAAAGATGTCGAAGGCATGTACCTTCCGGGACAGCCACTTCCAGCAGTATTTGGAGCTAATGAACCCCGTGAAAACTACGCTGCATTACGTAATAAAGGTTTTGAAGTGGGGGTAAGCTACCAAGACAAATTTGACCTTGCCGGCTCACCCTTTCGCTTTAACATCGCTGTGAATACCACCAATTTTAAAGGGATCATCACGAAATATAATAATCCGCAGGGCTTGTTGAGCTCCTATTACGAAGGACAGGTGCTGGGGCAGATCTGGGGATACCATATCGACGGACAGTTTCAGTCCGATGCGGAGGCATTGAGCTACCAGAATAGTTTCCAGGACCCGCAATTGTCCCTCTCTAAAGTATATAACGATATTCTGAGTGTATCGCAAAATAGTGAGTGGAATATGTTGCGCGGTGGCGATGTGAAATACGTAGATCTCAACGGTGATGGCCGTATCGACAAAGGCGACAACACGCTTGCCAACCACGGTGATATTAAACCCATTGGCAATGCCATGCCGAAATTTCCATTTGGTATCAATATGAGTGCTTCTTGGAATAATTTTGATCTCTCGGCGGCATTTGCCGGTGTTGCCAAACAGGACTGGTACCCGACAGGGGATTTATACTGGGGTTCCTATCAGCGGCCATATCTTTCCTTTGTACGTAAAGACCTGGTAGATAATGCATGGACGCCGGACAAGAAAGCGAACAGGTATCCACAGATCTATCGGGGATACTCATCCTTGCAGAGCGGAAGGTCTCTATATGAATTGAACGATTATTACCTGACCAATGTCGGGTTCCTGCGGATGAAAAATTTTACGTTGGGCTACACCCTGCCACAGCAATGGACACGGCGCTATAAAGTTGAAAAACTGCGGTTTTACTTCAGTGGCGAGAATCTGTTGACCTGGAACTTTGGCAATCTGACCAAGTATATAGATCCCGAACAGGCAGGTGCAATGATCAATTATAATTCGCCCGCAAGTGCCAATGATCCTGCGGACTCTTCGGAACGGGGGCTGCTGCGGGACTATCCCATGGGTAAAACCTATTCTTTTGGTTTAATGCTTACGCTTTAATATTTGACAACGCAATGATAATGAAACTTACAACAAACAGCTATAAACTACTTGGTCTGTTGATCTTGCTATCGCTGGCAGCTTGTCAGAAAGATTATTTGGACCGTCCTTCGGAGGACCAGGTGGAAGCACCTTATTTTTTCAATACAGCAAAGGATCTGGAGGTTGCCACCAATGATTTTTACACCTTTCTGCCCAATGAATCCTGGTATACAAACGATGGGAGTTCGGACAATATGATCCCCCTCACGGTAGCCGACCGGATCAAGGGCAATCGAACTGTCCCCGTGGGAAGCGGCGCGGGCGGTTGGTCCTGGAGCCAGTTGCGCAAGATCAATTATTTTCTGGCCAACTACCATAAAGTTCCCGACGCTGCGGCTCAAAAGAAATACAGTGGCATAGCCCGTTTTTTTAGAGCAAATTTTTATTACGATAAGGTGAAAACTTTCGGTGACGTGCCCTGGTATGGAAAGGTGCTGACCGCCAAAGATGAAGATCTCTTCAAAGCGAGGGATTCACGGCAGCTGGTGATGGATTCCATTATGGCTGACCTGGACTATGCTATCGAAAATATACCAGCCGAAAAACAGCTTAATTTGATCACCAAATACACGGCACTGCTGCTGAAAGCCAGGGTGGCACTCTTTGAAGGAACATTTAGAAAATATCATCAGATCGCAGGACATGAAAAGTTCCTGAATGCGGCGGTCAGTGCATCGTCCGAACTGATGAATACCGGGGCCTATACCTTGTACAGCCAGGGGGGAGCAGATCAAGCCTATCGGAATCTGTTCGCCCGCAATAATCAGGATCAGGTGGAGACTATTCTTGCCATTGATTTTGAACTGGGCATGCGTGTTCATGGCCTTGGCTATTCCTTTACCTCAGCAACTTCAGGAGCCTACGGGATCGCCAAAGATATGATCAATAGCTATCTGATGAAGGATGGGAGCCGCTTTACCGATAGATCGGGTTACAAGACTATGGAATTCTATCAGGAAATGCAAAATAGAGATCCAAGGCTTACACAGACAACTGCGGGGCCTGATTTCCGTGCCAATGGAGAAACAGCAAATGAGCCTGTCAACTTGACGATCACCACGACAGGCTATCGCCTGATCAAGGCCTTACCTGACAAATTGCAATGGGGTGTATCGGCCTCCTATTTCGATGTCATCTTATTCCGGTATGCAGAAGCACTGCTGATCAATGCCGAAGCAAAAGCCGAACTGGGGACGATCAGCCAAAGCGACCTTGACCTGACCGTCAATAAGCTGCGTAGCCGCGCGGGGATGCCGATGCTGTCCATGGCTGAAGCGAATGCCAACCCCGATCCTTATCTGCTGACTATGTATCCGAACATCGACGGAGGCGCATTTAGGGGCGTTCTTTTGGAAATACGGCGCGAAAGACGGATCGAGTTGTTTAACGAAGGACAGCGCTGGGATGACTTAATGCGCTGGAAAGCTGGCTCCAAACTCAATCAGCCTATTGTCGGCGTTTATTTTCCTGGCGTTGGAGCCTATGATTTTACAGGGGATGGCAAGGCCGATGTGTATGTCCATACAGGCAATACATCGGGTGCACCGGGTACGGTGACCGCATTGATCAATATCAATCAGCGGACGCTTTGGGATCCCGTTTCAAATACCCAGAATGCGAATAAAGGCTCCCTGGATCCCTTTTATCAACGGGGTAAGTTTGATGAAAAACGTGATTACTATGCACCGATCCCAATCGAAGATATCCAGTTAAATCCAAATTTGAAACAAAATCCTGAATGGGAAAAATTATACCGATAACATGAAACAACTTATTTTTATAGCGATCCTCTGTTGTCTATTGATCCCAGGATATACGTACTGTCAAAAACAGGGTGGGCCTGATTATGCAGTTGGCTACTCGCTCGATATCAGGAAGATAGCATTGGAAAAACTCAAGGCGGACAAAGCAGCTGGTATGGATTACATCGAGATTGCTGGGCTTGGAAGCTTTGTCAATGCAGACCTCAGCTTAAAGATCTCACAGGATGAATGGTTGCTTAAATGTGATTCGTTGGCTACTGTGCTGAAAAAAGCGGGAGTGGGGGTATGGTCTATTCATATGCCCTTTTCCTCCAAAATAGATATCTCTACGTTGGACGAACAGCAACGGCAGCAGGTGATCCGTATGCATTTGCAGCTGCTGGAAGGTCTTTACCGCCTTCATCCGCAGGTGATCCTGTTTCACCCTTCCTATTACCTCGAGCCCAACAAACGTGCGGCCCGGAAGGATCAGCTGGTACGTTCTGTCAAGGAGTTGTACTCGGCAGTGGCTAAGGCTGGGCGGCAGCTCGTCATCGAAAATATGCTGGGGCCTTCGCTGACGGTGGGTGAGCGGGAGCGGCCCCTGCTGCGGACCGTTGAAGAATGTCAGGAACTTTTCGCCCGCTTTCCTGATCAGGTCGGCATTGCAGTGGACATGAACCATATTGCGCATCCCGAGCACCTGCTCTTGGCTTTTGGGCCGCGCGTCAAGACGCTGCATGTCGCGGATGGGGACGGAACCAAGGAAAGTCACTATCTACCCTGTAATGGGAAGGGACAGAATGACTGGAATAAGATCTTTGCCGCTCTGGAAAAAATTAAATATAAAGGTGTATTCATGTTTGAGTGTCATTATGAAACCACAGACCAGCTGGTCCAATGTTACCGTCAGCTGCAGCAAAATTATAGGAACACAAAACAATAAGTAGGTTCAAAAAACATTGATTATAATGAAAAAATCGTTATATATTTTTATGGTTCTTTTGTATGCCCTAGGCATACAGAGCTGTAAAAAAGATAAAATCGAAAGTGAGCAGCGGCTCCTGATCGATCGAGATTATATGGAAGTCGGCAGTAGGGCCGATACCTATCAGTTGGATATCTTGGCGAATGCGGCGGTTACTGTAAGCAGTGACAAAGACTGGATCAAACTCGATAGTACGGTGTATCCCAAAGGGAAAAATAAGATCCGGTTTTCTGTTTCGAAAAATTCGGAAGACGAACGTTCGGCGACTTTGCTGCTCAGGCTGAACGATAATCTATCGCAGGAGATCTTGATTTTGCAGGAGTCCGGAAAAGTTCCCGTTTTTTATGTGACTCCTGGGGGCAAAGGGGATGGCAGTTCCTGGAGTAGTGCTACTGACCTCGATCAGGCACTCGAAAAAGCAACGACAGGCAGTACGCTATTCCTGGCCGAGGGGACCTATGTTCCAACGCGGACCATTCGCAATGGTGATGTGAATGAGGAATCGGACAAAACCATAGAGATCGCAAAAAATGTCAGCCTGATCGGCGGATATGCGGCCAATGCCAAACCTGGAGATCAGCCCAATCCGGCTTTGTATAAAACCATCTTTCAGGGAAAGCTTTCCAGTGGAAAATCGGTATTTCATACAGTCACGGTGACGGCAAGCCTAGATCCTGAAAATCAGGTTGTGTTGGAAAATATCAGCATCAAAGGGGGGAATGCTACCGACCGCAGTGCCGGTACGACGATTGACAACGTCAAATTCAGCCGTGGTCAAGGAGGCGGTATGTTGATTGGGATGGCTCGGGTCCTGCTCAAAAATGTGGATGTGGTTGACAATAAAGCGACCGCAGATAAGGGAACTGCAGGCTTTGCTGCCGGCATCTACGCGTTTGCAGGTGCTCAGCTCAGGTTGGAAAACTGTCGCATCAACAATAATAGCAACAGCGGAAATAATGGTGGGGGACTATGGATCGCCGATGGTTCACTGATTGCCTACGATAGCCAGTTTAATCACAATAGCGCAAAAGGCACCGCAGGGGGCGTACACGCCTATCCAAACGCGGATATCACACTCTATAATTGTGAGGTGGTTGGCAATTCAAATACATCTTATGGAGCAGGGGTTTATCTGCGTGAAAAATCAAAAGGGGTATTTGTTAATTGCCTGCTGGCTGAAAATTCCAGTACATCAGCTAATGGCGGCGGCGGACTGATGCTGTATGATAACAGTCAGGCAGACGTCATCAGTACCACTATTACCAAGAATACCGTTGTTGGTCCAGGAGGTGGAATTTATCGACGCAGCAATGTCAACAACCTGACTTTGATCAATTCGATCGTATCGGGCAATACCCAGGCGGGCAGTTCTACCGATGTTGATGCCTATTCAGATAACATTGCTGTCGTGCCACGGATACAGCACACGATTGCTGCGCAAGCGGTGTACGCTGCTGATGGAAGTATTGTTCCAAAAGTAAGTTTTGAACCTGCGACCATGCTCAATCCCGATTACCTGCCCATCGGTGCCGAAAATCCGTCCATGAGCTATGGTTTAAGTTCAGCCGGACTGCTGGAGCTTGCCAAGAAATACACGCCGGCATTGGACGATAGTCGCATGCAACAAGATATCAATAATAACCCGCGCTCCGCTACTTGGATGGGTGCAAAAGTGAAATAAGATGAAACAATTAAGCTGTCTATTTATCCTTACCATGCTTTTATTGGGCAACAGCTGGGCTGCTGCGCACAAAAACATCCTACTGTTATTAGGTTCAGCCGATCCTGAGGTACTGGCTCAGCGGGTAGATGTTGCTGCGCAGCTCTACCGTATCCGGCCGATGGATGCTATTGTGGTGTCTGGAGGTTGTGGTGCGCACGGTTCCAAGATTTGTGAAGCTTCGTCCATGGCGCTGCAATTGGCCAACAAGGGCGTGCCTGCGGCATTGATCTTCAAGGAGGAAAACTCCAAGACGACGGTGCAGAATTATATTTTTAGCAGGCGCCTCAAAAATAATGCTGGCGAGCGAATCATACAGCCCGGAGATACCGTGTATGTTGTTTCCAACCACTGGCATGCTATTGCTGTCGCTGCCCGCCTGCAAAAATACGATGGGGTGACAGCGAAGTTTTTTATTGAAGGTGCTATACAGCCCAAAAAAGAAGACCGTCTTGATTATGCCGGAATATTTAACGCTTACGATGACAATCACCTTTTTACGTTAAAAGGAACCTGGCTGACACCGGAAGCGGTATGGACAAAAAAAGACAGTACTTGTTATCTCACGCAGGATATCGTCTACACAACGGATGCAGCTAACAGCAGCTATAGCGTCAGTCCTGTGGAAAAGCTGTTTCCTTTTCTGAAAGGCAGCTCAGAGTTTAATCCGCCAGTATATATCGACGAGTCCACCGCATGGTACATCCTCTTTGATGGCTATTGCCGCAAAGTTTCAAAAAAAGACTATAAGGTATTGGATGAACAGCCTATTCAGGAATGGTTGAAGCTGCCAGACACATTGAACTGGAGCCAAATCAATACCGGATATATCCAGGGAAAATCCTTGGTACTGATCGGAAAGGACAAGGTACTATTGGCGGAGCGAAAAGGAAAGGCCTTTCAGTACGTCCGGGATACCGTGGCGCAACACTATTTTGTCAACTGGCCCTATAGCTGGGGCGCGGGCAATGTCAGTGCGGCAAGATTGCTGCCGGGAGAAAATAAGGTCATCTTTTACCGCAATATGGAGTCTGCCGTATGCACTATTGACCAGAAAACAATTGAAAAAGCGATGCCATTAAAATTAAAGTGGATCGGTGAAATAAAGTAAGAACAGATGAAAAGAAATTTTATATACAGCTTATTGCTGCTTTTTCTTGTTATTTCATGCAAGAAAAATGAGGGCGGAACGCAGCTGCCCTATGATTACAGTATTCCCCAGGAGGAAGACCTGGCGGAGATTATCAATACGACTGCCTGGAATACAAAAACGGTTGCCGACGGTGTCGTGTGGAAGTATTACCAATTTCCGCGGATATTTGATTCCAAACAATATGTCAATGTATTTGAGATCGATCTGAAGAAAGGCATGCAGCTGGAAATTCCCTATGTGAAGACCGGATTTCTAAAAACAAGTACTGCTGCCACGGCTAAGGGCGCTTTGGTTGCATTCAATGGCAGTTATTTTAATACCAGTACAGGCGGATCAACCGTATTTTTCAAATACGATGGCCAGGTGATTAATCAGACTGTGAATGGATTTAATAGCTACCGTGAAAACGGGGCATTTACCTTTACCGGGCAGAGCTATCAGATTGTGCCTAAGCCGGCAGGGGGCTGGGGGACGCTGAGCGCTACCGCTGCACTGGCTGGCGGCCCGTTGTTGATGCAGAATGGTCAGGTACTGGAACAGTTGAATGTAGATTTCAATACCAGCAGACATCCCCGAACGGCAGTAGGGCTTACCAAGGACAATAAGCTGATCGTAGCTGTTATCGATGGACGTTCGTCGCAGTCACAGGGACTGACGATCCCCCAGCTGGGCGAGTTAATGGCCGCATTGGGTTGCACTTCCGCATTAAACTACGATGGTGGCGGTTCCTCTACAGCCTGGGTGAAGGGCGAGGGTGTGGTCAACTATCCTTCAGATAATGGAAAGTTTGACCATGAAGGTGAACGCGCTGTAGCCACGGTATTTACAGTGAAATAAAAAATCGATACTTTTATAGGTAGACGGCCATCTCATGGATAAGATGAGATGGCCGCTATGAAGTGATAATGATTTCTATTGCTATTAATTGAAACATCATGAAAAAAAAGACAGGTATCCTATTCTTCCTCGCCCTTGTTTGCGGCTCGGTATCTTCATACGCCCAACAGGTTATTCCGTCTGCTAAATTTGCGCTGCAGGGAAGAGCTTTTGAAAATGCGCCAAAATTTCATCGGATAGATACAGCGAAGTACAGCGAACTTCCAGCTGCGGTAAAGAAATTATATACCCATGCTGCAGGAATGTTTATCACGTTTAAGAGCAATACGAGCAAATTATCTTTACGCTGGAAGACGGTTGATGCCGCGCTGGGCAATAATTCCACGCCGATTATGTCGCGGGGTTTTGATGTATATGTAAAAGAAGCCAGCGGCTGGCGATTTGCAGGGGTAGCCCGTCCAGATCTTAACCTGGCGGAAAGTAAGGCTACGCTGGTCGAAGATATGGCTGCGACAGAAAAAGAATTTCTTATTTATTTTCCGCTATATAAAGAGCTATTGGATTTTGACCTGATTATTGATGACAAAGCCAGCTTTGTTGGTACCAGACAGTCGTTTGCTAAAAAGGTCGTGATCTATGGTTCCAGCATTGTCCATGGAGCTTCCGCAAGCCGTCCGGGATTAGCCTATCCAGCGCAATTGGGGCGCCGGCTGAATGCCAACGTGATCAATATGGGCGTGAGCGGCAATGCCCGCATGGAGCCTGCTGTGGCCGATATGCTGAGTGCTATTGACTCCATGGATCTGCTCATTATGGATTGTGTGCCCAATAGTAGCCCTGATGAAGTTCGGGAACGAACGTTTAATTTTGTGGAACGGATCCGTCGATCCCATCCCCAGTTACCCATATTGCTAATCGAGAGCATTACACGTCAGGTCGGCAATTATAATTTAAAGTGGCGCACGCGCTTGACCGAGCAGAACAGAAATTTTAAATTGGAGTATGAGCGATTGCTGCAGGCAGGGTATAAAAATTTGTATTATATACCCACGGATCATTTGATAGGTGATGATTCCGAAGGAACAGTGGATGGCACCCACCCAACAGATGTAGGATTTGAAAGGATGCTTAAAATAATCGGGCCTAAAGTAGAGGCTATCCTAGAAAATAGTCCTTAAATGGCATCAGCAAAATGCTCGGAATAGTCTCTTACCAATTGATTGATGGTTATAAGCCCTAAAGTTTTATAAGGTTCAGAAAATTGGTCGAGCTGACTTTTTGTTATTGAAATACCTTCATGCTTTTGAATAAAGTCTTTCGCCTCGTCAGAAGAAATCATAGAACTATCCCACTTCTAAAATAGCTATTTGTAGGGGAGATTACAGAAAAAGTTTAGAAAAATTATGTATTTTACATGTTATTGCTGTAGTACATGTTGTGTGAATAGTTTTATGATGAGACTAAAATTTCTCCTTACCTTTTTAGGCCTGAGCTTTTTCCTTTTTTCTTGCAAAAACAAGAGCTTAACAAATTCCATTTGGAAAAATTGTGGGGATAATAGTGGTCTACAGGATATCCTTGTGTTTAACGATACACATAATTTCGTCCGGAATGATACCATCTATAGTAGGCCGGTTATTGACTCCGCGATCGCGGTAATTAATCGGATTGAGACCTATTATGGCGAACGAAGATTATATGTAAAAAGACTTTCTGATCAAAAAATATATAGATTCTGTGAGCAATAATCGACAGTATTACATGTTTTAATAGATTTAATTCAATAATGCCCATCAGCAAAACATCCTGACTAAAAACGATTACTGCAAGCAGATAATAGAGTCAAGCTTAATACTAAAGGTTTGATGGGCGCTTGAAAAGTCATATTTAAATGAAGATCATGGTCTTGTAAATTGCATAAATGTGATATATTACATGAAAGGGATCTAGAAAGTCATGTCGTCAATTAAGCATTTACAACAAAATACTTTTTCAGAAGCACTATCTGCCCTAAATGATAATAGCAGTGTTCAATCATCGACTCTATATTTAGAAGATAAGTACCATATTTCTCATCGATAAAAATTTCCTGTAGCTTTTCTTCTGGTATTTGTTCAACTATTTGAGCGAATTCTATGGCATCTTTCCAAAAATTAGTTAGAAAAACTTCCCATTCATGACTGGAAATTATTGGAGTTGCTAACTTAGTCGGCAGATCAAGTTAAGAACAATAAAATATCTTAATTTTGAAATAATGATTAAAGTCCGTAAAAAGTACGATCGCAT
>NZ_RBWS01000020.1 GCF_003627955.1 Sphingobacterium puteale
TTTCGACTTTCGTCTGTCTACTCGTCACGCTACATGATTGTGTTTTCTTAAAGAACTTTCTGCGCTTCAACTTCCGTATCCGCTATATTCCGATGGACACCAGGTCCCTCTTTATCTTTTCTGTTTTCCCGCCGTTTCCGTCGGGACTGCAAAGGTAGAAATCTTTTCCGGAATTCCAAAAAACTTTCTCAAGTTTTTTTTCTTTCTTTTTTCCCGATTTCTGCGCCTAACCTCCGTTAGGCCCCTCTTTTTTCATGGTCACCTCTCTCGAAGCAACCCTACCTCCCTTGCGGAGTGGTGCAAAGATAGGGAGATTTCGGGCAGACTTCCAAGACTTTTGTTTTATTTTCTTTCAATATCCCTGTAACTCGCTGGGAACTTGGTGGATTCTTTTTGTGAAACAGGATCCTGGGGGCTCCGGGGGACGAAAATGGACGGTTATCCGCGGATCTCCGACGGGCTCTATGGCGGAACGGGGGACCGGGGAGACCGAATCATGGGCAGGCATAAGAACCGCAGCCGGGCAGTCCGCGGAGCCCATAGAAAAATAAGGCAACAATACCAACAACAATGTCGGTACAGACCCTATGTTTAGTTAGGTTTTAGTTAGGTTTTGTTTAGGTTTAGTTTAGGTATTCTTTAGCTAAAAGCTAACCTATACCTAACTAAATCCTAACCTAAGTCTAGATTATTTCTAAACTATTATAAAATCGATACCTGAGCAGATCATAACATAAACTAAAGACGGAGATGCGACATGAACGATACCAAATCCAACCTCTCAAAATTCGCTTGAATCAACCATTTAGATCGTATTCAAACCTGATTCGGAGGCGAGCAGTTTTCCGACCGCAGCCAAAAAACTGACATAAACTAGCAACGCGTAAAATTCAGTAGAAACACAGCTTTTTGAAGCTTAAAAGTCAAAAATCACGAATTAAACCGTATATTCGGATAAAAGGAAATTTAATCACCATCACCGATTTTGAACGAACTTTTCAAAATTTACCAGCTTGATGCAAATGAAGCACTACGCATCCAAGAATCGAAAAACGAAATACATCAACATGATTTCGAAGAACTGATTATTGGTGTCAAAGGGCAATTAAAACATTTTATCGATTTTAAAGCGGAAACCTATACAGCTCCTTTCGTCAGTTTTGTCGCGCAAGGTAAAAATCATCGGGTAACACCTCTCCTATTGGACCAAAAGATCGACTTTTGGGTGATCAGATTTAAAAGTGAATTTATTCCCGAAACGACCTTCCAGCTCTATGCACATTTTCACGAAAATGCGACATTGAAATTTTTTCGGCCCTCCTGTTTTTCCAGGCTGGTGATTTTGTGCCAAATGATGCAACAGGAAATGCAACAAGCCGTAGCTGACTATGCAGTAGTTAAGCAGTTGCTAAGTACAATATTTATTATGATCGAGTCTGAGCGAAAAAAACAATTTCCAGCCGCACAACAACAATTGAAAAACCAAAGTACAACATTCACCAGTTTTCTATCTATACTGGAAGAAAATTATCGACGACCGGAGGGCGTTAACTATTACGCAGAAAAACTTTTTATGTCTGCCCGTAATTTAAATCTGATCTGCCAAAGTATATTGCAGCAAAGTGTATCGGAGATCATCGAAACAAGAAAACTGATAGAGGCGAAAAACCTGCTGCTAACAACCAATAAGACCATTTCAGAAATAGGTTTCGAATTAGGCTATCAGGAAAAAGCTTATTTCACCAATGTTTTTAAGAAGAAAGCCGGAATGACCCCATCTGAATTTAGACATGAGATTCAGAAACTGATTTCCGAATAATACAACAATTTGGCTAAAAAACAATACCTGATACCGTTCCAGACTGTCTAATTTTGTAGGAATATTAACGCTATTCGTATCATTCAAATGCGTAGAAAGGACTTTATCAAAATTATGGCAACACTCTCCCTATCAGGCATAGCAGGTCCCGCAAGTTCATTACGTAAATTTTCTACTGACCTTGCTGCTACAGACAAATTTCCGGTTCTTTTTTTAGGACATGGAAGCCCCATGAATGCCATTGAAGACAATGAATTTGTTCAAGGGTTCAGAAAAATAGGACAAACATTCGAAAAACCGAAAGCAATCTTAGTGATCTCAGCACACTGGGAGACACGTGGAACATTTGTTACCGCCATGGAGCATCCTGCTACAATCCATGACTTTGGTGGTTTCCCACAAGCTTTGTTTGACGTGCAATACCCTGCTCCCGGAAGCCCCTCATTAGCCCATGAAACAAAACGCATCGTCACAAAAACAGAGGTTCATCTGGACGATAAGTGGGGCTTGGACCACGGCTCCTGGTCTGTTGTCAAACACCTGTATCCAAATGCCGACGTGCCCATTATTCAGTTGAGTATCGACTACACCCAACCAGCTGCCTATCATTATGAAATTGCACAGCAACTGGCTGAGCTAAGAAAAAAAGGTGTATTGATTATCGGAAGTGGCAACATGGTCCACAATCTCCGAATGGTAGCCTGGGATAAACTCAATACAACAGGATATGCTTACGAATGGGCTACCATTGCCAATGATAAGATGAAAAAGTTTATTCTGGATGGAAATCATCAGGCTTTAATTGAGTTCAGACAGCAGGGGAAAGAGTTTGATCTGGCAATCCCTACACCGGAGCACTATCTTCCTTTAATCTATAGTCTGGCTTTACAGGAAAAAAATGAAGATTTATTTTTGTTCAATGACAATTCTGTAGCAGGCTCCCTCACCATGACCTCATTAAAGATCGGTTAACTGAAGAACAATATAATGAAATAAGATTCCAGCCCACACTATTCAACGACTATTTGTCAACGGTTTGGGCTGGATTTCTTATGCACGTTTTGATGACAGCAGAGAGATAAGTACATTTGTTATATAGAATGTATACCATCTTAGTTTAAATCATGGCAACAAAACCTGTTATTGAAATCGAGTATTGTCCAAAATGCAATTGGATGCTCCGTGCGGCCTATATGTCCCAAGAAATCCTGAGCTCATTCACCGAAGATATCCACGGCGTCCTGCTTATTCCGAGTGAAATCTCAGGCCGCTATACCATACGCATAGACGGCAAAGAAATCTTCGATCGAAAGCGAGCAGGCCGATTTCCGGAGATAAAGGAGCTAAAACAACTGATCCGGGATATTGTCGCTCCTGAAAAATCATTGGGACACTCGGATAAAACTTCCTAGCATTCTTCCAATATAGCATAAATCGGATTTTATTAACTTCTTCTTCTTAGCAACTTTGTATAAATTAAATGGACAATCATGACTATTCAACAAGAAGTAGATTTTCAACGTATCGCCAAGGCTATACATTTCTTACAAGAAAATTTCAGAAATCAACCCACATTGGGGCAGATCGCTTCTCATGTCTACATGAGTGAAGCTCATTTTCAACGGATGTTTACCTCCTGGGCAGGCACAAGCCCAAAGAAGTTCTTGCAATATATCAGTTTAAATCATGCCAAATCACTACTGAAGGAAAACAATATTGCAGAAACCACTTTTCAGCTGGGCCTTTCAAGTAGCAGCAGGTTACACGAACTATTTATCAATATCGAAGGGATGACACCTGCTGAGTACAAGAATGAAGGTGCCAACCTGCTCATTTCGTATGATTACTATGATACACTTTTTGGCCCTATTATCATCGCTTCCACCGCCAAAGGTATCTGTCATATCGCTTATGAAGAAGATAAAGAATCTGCATTCAAAGCACTCCAAAGTCGTTTTCCTAACGCTAAATTTATACAACAAAGAGACATTATGCACGAAAATGCACTAAAAGCATTAAATCCACAGGATGGCGGTATCGGTCAGGTGAAACTGCACCTCAAGGGGACGGAATTTCAATTGAAAGTATGGGAGGCACTATTAAAAATTCCCATGGGCAATTTAAGCACTTACGGTTCAATTGCTTCTCAGATCGGAAACCCCAAGGCTTCACGCGCAGTAGGTACCGCCGTTGGCAGCAATCCGATTGCGTATCTGATCCCCTGCCATCGGGTTATTCAAAACAGTGGTATATTTGGCGGTTATCGTTGGGATCCGATGCGGAAAACAGCGATGATAGGCTGGGAAAGCCTCCATGCCGCAATATAAAAAAACAAAACAGCAAGGATATCATGGAACTCTTCGACAATCTTTTTGATGGAAACAAAAATATACTACCCTATGACGGGACAGTGAATTACTACGGCAAAATACTAGATCAGGCCCAAGCAAATCACTATTTCGACCGGTTAATGGATTCCATCGAATGGGTAAATGATCGCGCTATTATTTTTGGAAATGAAATTATCACCAAACGCAAAGTTGCCTGGTACGGCGAACAGGCCTTTGAATATAGCTATTCCAACACCACCAAAAGGGCTCTCCCTTGGACAAAAGAACTTCTCGAGCTAAAAGCTCTTGCTGAATTGAAAACACAGGAAACCTATAATTCCTGCTTATTAAATTTATATCACAATGGTGACGAAGGCATGGCCTGGCATAGTGACGGAGAAAAGGACCTGAAAAAAAATGGGGCAATTGCTTCTTTAAGTTTTGGAGCCGAAAGAAAATTTGCGTTCAAACATAAAACCACAAAAGAAAAGATAGATCTTATTTTGGAAAATGGTAGTCTTCTAGTCATGAAAGATCTCACGCAGACCTATTGGCTACATCGGCTACCCCCGACAAAAAAAGTGTTTAAACCACGTGTCAATCTTACTTTCAGAACTATCGATAATTTCTTTTAAATACATCTGGATCATAAATCCAGTTCATTTACCGAATTATATACGTCGTGAGGAAGATCAGCACAACACTTATGACTTGAGCAAACATAAACTTCATCGGGTGAGAATTTGGATCAATCTCCCCTAGCGCAGCGATTGATCCAATTGAATTGATACATTAGTTTACAGCTTCCCAGTCATTGTCTTTTGCTGTATAGTCCATAAAAACACCGCCATCCAACGTAATCTTTTTTATCTTCTTAGGTGATGACCAGGTAATTGTTGCCTGTTTTTCATTCTGTTGCCAAATTGCAGGTGTTTGATGTTTTGTTTCCAAAGTGCCGTCCGTATAGGTAATCAAGACATCAAAAGGAACCGCAAATCCTCCTACGTTGTTGATCGACAAAGTGTTTTTATTACCAGATTGCTTAAAGCTATCCACTTTTAAATCAATATAATTATTGGTAAAATACCAGTTTTTCCAAAACCAATTTAAATTCTGACCAGCTCCGGCATTGATGCTGTAAAAGAAATCCCATGGCGTTGGATGCTTACCATGCCAAAGATCCATATAATGATGTAGTGCTTTTTTGAAAACCGCATCACCTAAATAATCCCGTAACGCGATATACGATAAGGCAGCTTTGATATAGGCATTATTTCCGTACCCCAGACCATTTAACTGTGAGGTCATGGTAATCAATGGCTGATCCTCTTCGGTGGACGGGTCAAAAATATATCGTTTCACACGTGAGTCTTTAAAGAGCTCCTTGTTCTTTTCGGCTCCGATTTCTGCATTACCAATCCAAAATTCAAGTGCAGTAGCCCAGCCTTCGTCCATATACCCATAGCGGGTTTCATTAATTCCCATGTAAAATGGGAAATAGGTGTGCGCAATCTCATGATCCGCTGTTTGTCGGGCATCAACAAAATTATCGGGCACACTCGAATCATTGATCATCATCGGGTATTCCATATCCGCAAACCCTTGTACTGCTGTCATCGTCGGATAAGGGTAGGTCACACCGGGCCAATTTTTGGAAAACCAGTCGATGCAATACTGCTGCCAGCCAATATACTGTTCAAAATCGGGAGTACCGGCGACGTAACTGGATTGTACACTGACGCGTTTCGTTCCCAAATCCACACTACCAGCATCCCAAATATAATTGTCACTCACACTGAAACAAAAATCAGGAACATAAGTCGCTTTAAACTTCCACTTATTCCAATCCTGCTGTGCGGTCACCCGACCTTCTTTCATCTCAGATGCTGTAGCAACATGAATAGGCACATCACTTTGTTTCGATTGCTCAAAACGTTCTAAAATAGGCTTCTGCAATACCTCCGCCGCATTCTGAAGCTCACCTGTAGCCCAGACAACAAAATTCTTAGGAACAGCAATTTCAAACTGATAATCATTGAAACCATTATAGAACTCCTGTCTACCGTTATGCTCCAAAACATCCCAGCCATTATAATCATCATAGACAGATACACGTGGATAGGAATAAGCACAATAGAAAGTAGATGCATTGAGCAGGCCTTCGCGATCACTCTCAACCGATAACGGATATTCCCAGCTAATCTCTAAGGTTGCCACCGTTCCGGGAAGAATTTTCTGCCCAAAATCACCAATTTTGACTGTGCCCCAATCCGCACTATTTACCTCATAAACCTTTCCATTGAGCGTAAATGATTTTATTTTCAACCCCGAGGTCAAATAATCATCCGAGGCATAGTTAGCACGCACGGCGTTGGGCTTATGTACATTATTCACAAATCGGATAGCCAATTGCTTCAAAGTATCAGGGCTGTTGTTGGTATATAAAATTGTCTCATTTCCACGAACAGTCCTCGTCGCGGGATCCAATTGTACCTTTACATCGTATTTCCCAAAGTTTTGCCAGTAATTTTTACCGGGCTCTCCGGTGGTGGTGCGTGTGCCTTTTTCAATGGCTTGTTTAATATTCCTGGGTGTATAGAGTTCCTGTGCTTGCGCAAACCCCGTTAGCAACAGCAAGGCCAAACTGAAGCGATATATGTTTTGTCTGATCATATCTCCGAATTAAATAATCAAAACTAAGATAAATTTGCACTTACTTCCAAGTTTAATTACCGGATTCTCTCTTACTGCCAAAAATATTCCGCCCGCACCGTTGGGCCGTAATCCCGGATCATTTATCCGGACCAATAACCTTTACACGCTTATCAGTTTATGCCAATATCTATGTTTTACGGAATTGGCTTTGCCCGATTAGAAAACATTTTAATATTTTTGACGTTTAAATCTAAGATAAACCCGAAGGTATGCAGCGACCATTACGTAATCACTATTTATTCACTTTCTGTTTTTTACTATCGTGCCTCCTGCTGGTATCCAATACACTTGTAGCTCAATCTGAAACCGAAATAGATTCCGCTTCATTCTATAAGAAACAACGCGATTCGATTTTGGCAAGCCAATATGATATATCGGACTTAATCGGTCGCATTATTCATCCTAAACGCAAAAAGAAACGTTCGAGCAAACGTTCTCCGATTACGCTAATGCCAAATATCGCCTATAACCCTACGATCGGTGGGCAGATCGGTGTCAAAGCCGTTGCGGGGAAAGTATTGGGGGATCCAAAAACGACGACCATGTCAATTGCTGCAACATCAGCGTCCATCACGACCAAAAACATTATGGTTTTCTACATCAGCCATAATGTGTTCACCCCAAACAATAAACTGAATTTTCAAGGAGCTTTCGCTTTGGTCAAAATGGTTGCATTGGATGCGGGTTTGGGGATGACTCCTTACGGCAAATGGAACAATGAAGAAGAGGAAATGCTTGCGAATCCCGAACATAAAAAATATGGAGCCAAATACAATGCCTTTACGTTTAATGAGAAGGTCTACAAAAAGGTTGCTGATGATTTGTTTCTAGGAGCTGGATTGGCATTTGACCTTCGTCGAAAGATAACGAGCAGTGGTCCTAACGGGAATATTACACCCAATACTATTTACACGGAAAAACATGGTTTTGCTCCAGATAGCTATAATTCAAACGGACTGTTGCTAAATATGCAATACACCACCCGCGATAATCCCAACAGACCTTATAAGGGAATCTATTCGGATATTGGCCTGCGATGGAATACAACCTTACTGGGCAGTAGCAAAAGTGCCGTCCAACTCACGACTGACTTTCGTAAATACTTTAGTGTATCGCAATCCGATCCCGCACATGTACTTGCATTCTGGTATTGGGGCTCCTATAAGCTGGGGGGTGTCCTCCCTTACTTTGATCTTCCGGGGACAGGAAGGGATGCCGCTGTAAGAACAGGCCGTGGCTATACAATTGGTTATTTTAAGGGGATATCTTTTGCCTACGCAGAAACGGAATATCGCTTTCCAATTTTAAAAAACCGTTTTTTGAGCGGTGCAGCATTTTTTAATCTCCAAAGTGCTAGCGATGAATTAGGCACAAAACTTTTTGAAAGATGGCAGCCGGGAGGCGGCGCAGGATTACGCGTCCTGTTTAACAAAGCCACTCGAACAAATCTCTGTTTGGACTACGCCATAGGAAAATATGGATCCCGTGGGTTCTTCCTCGGATTGAATGAAGCGTTTTAATTTAATGGAAAGCAGCAAGACTTCTTTTCTATAAAATCATTAAATTAGCCGATATTGTGGCGTCGCCTAAAATCCGATAGACGGAGTCTCCCATTGAAGATAAATACGCATGAATTTACAGACGATTTTTCTATACTTTTTGCTTTTTGGATTTGCTTCCTGTCAGCAGACAATTCAATCTAATTCTCAAAATATCCCGACACATGACCGTGCGGTCAACGACCAAAACCGACAGGTGGCTGAAAGCCCGCGCACAGAGAAACCTCTTCTTGATACATCCAACTATGCTAATCCACGGACCGAAGAGACGGCTAATCTGCAACGACAACAGCTCGTCAAATTGGCTGAGGAGGGGCTCTTTGAAAAATTACATCTAAAGTTGCTTAAGGACCTTGCTGAAAACCAAAAAAATTATTTCGAAAGCCATACAAACCTCAATTTGCTGGCTCACACAAATGGGGATATCTTTGGCAACAAGGAAAATGATTTTGCTTATGTCGTCTATGATAAAGAAAAACATCAAATTGAAATCATTCTTTTTGACAAGCAGAGCAAACGGTTTAAAACACTGTATCGGGATGTTCATGTATCAAATTTATTGCGACAATCCGATTGTTACTATACGAATGGCACAATAGATTATAGCATTGCAGCCGAACTGATCTATCAGGAAGACTATATACGTTCGAGTCGATCAAATTACTTGATCGATGACAAGGCATTCTCCATTGATGATATCTCAAAAAATAACAACATCGATCTGAAACGGGGATGCCTAAGCAAAGATTTTTCGAAAAATACCACGGCTAATACCTTGTGTATACCGACAAGTTCAGTATATGCGAATTATCAATGCCTAAAATACAATAAGACCAAAGAGATTTTTGAAATTTACTTTAGCCAAGAATTTGCGGACTAGCCGATCGAACCATTAGCCATGAAAAGAAATTACGTACTCGTCGCCCTTTGTCTAAGTGGCAAATTATATGCACAGACTACTGACAGCACCAGCAATAGGCTTGAACAAGTGGAGATTAAAGCCTATTTTACTAAACAGCCTTTATTGAAACTAACCTCATCGGCGGCTGTGTTAAGCCAGCAACATCTACAATCACAGCAATCGCCGGCGCTCGTCTCCGTTATGAATACAGTGCCCGGACTACGTATGGAAGAACGCTCCCCGGGGAGTTACCGACTTGCACTGCGTGGCAGTATGCTGCGTTCTCCATTCGGCGTACGTAATGTAAAGATCTATCTTGACGACTTTCCGCTTACAGATGCAGGGGGAAATACCTATCTAAATTTGATTGACCCCTACACAATAAACCAGGTCAATATTTTGAAGGGGCCTGATGGTTCCATATATGGTGCAAATGCCGGTGGTGTAATTTCACTCTACAGCAAAGGTTATCATACCTTGACCAAGCCCGAAGTCAACCTTCAGCTAACAGGGGGCTCTTATGGCCTATTTCAGCAGCAGCTCAATGCCGTACTGCCCATAAACCACACACAGCAGTTGGCCATCAATCAAAGTTGGACGCGTAGTGACGGATATCGACAGCATTCATCTTTAAACAAGAAAAACATTCAGCTAAACTACAATTGGCAATATGCCAAACATTCTGAACTGAAATTTACAGGGTTCTACACTGATCTGGGATATCAGACTCCCGGCGGCCTGACTGCTGCACAAATGGAAAGCGATCGACGGCAGTCCCGCCCTAAGGCCGGGCCCAATCCAAGTGCTGCAGAACAAAAAGCAGCCATCTACGATAAAACATTTTTTGGCGGCCTGAGCAACCAAACGAATATCAGTACCAAATTAACCCTTTTTGCTAATGTATTCGGTTCATCCAACCAAATTAAAAATCCTTTTATCACAAATTATGAAAAAAGGGATGAGAAAAATCTGGGCACACGATTGTACCTATCCTATGTCGATCGGATCAGCAAAAACCTAAAGTATGAATTGCAATTTGGTTTAGAGGCACAAAAAGGCTGGTACGATATTGACAATTATGATAATAATCAGGGTAATATTGGTAATCCCCAGGCGAAAGATAAATTGGAAAACAGCCAGCAATCATTTTTTGCGCGCACACAGTTAGCTTGGCTGGAACGCCTTCAGGTCGAATTATCTGTCGGACTCAATGAGAATAAAATCGCTTATCAACAGCGCTATCCTGTAGCCCAGATGGATAAATCACACATCGATTTCGGGAATACCTGGATGCCACGGGCAGCTGTTTCCTATCAGGCTACAGCAACTTTCGCGCTTCGGGCCTCGATCTCAAAGGGATTTTCTGCGCCGACAATTGCTGAAGTACGCTCATCCGACAATATAATTAATAACGACCTCAAGCCGGAGACCGGCACCAACCATGAATTTGGCATTCGATGGCATTTGTGGAACCGTCGAGTTATTTTTGATGCCTCAGTGTACAGTTATCAAATGAATGATGCCATTATTCGACAAGTACGTGAAACAGGAGCAGAATATTTTCAGAATGCAGGAAAGATAGATCAAAAGGGAATTGAAGCCGCTATATTGACCTACTTGATGACTCCAAAATCTTCGGGGATTATCCGTAGTTTACAGGTGGGAAGCAATTTCTCGTTAAATAATTATGCTTTCAAAAATTATAAGATAGGAGATAAAGATTATAGTGGTAACAAACTAACTGCGGTACCGAAAACAGTTTGGGTCAATACCTTAAATGCCCTTTTTCCATACCAAATTCGATTGGATCTTCTTTCAAATTTAACCGCTGCAATACCCTTGGATGACGCCAATACCGTTTATGCAAAACGTTACCATCTTTTACAGGGCAAAATATCCTGGAATAAAGCGATCGGCCAGCGATATCAGCTCAATTTTTTTGTTGGTGCTGACAATTTATTGAACCAAAAATACAGCCTAGGCAATGACATCAATGCTTTTGGAGGCAGATATTTCAATCCTGCTCCATTGCGAAATTATTATGGTGGCATGAATTTTCATTTTTAATACCGTATTATATGGAGTTCCATCAATATACATTGACAACAATAGATTTCGGTACAGTAAGCCGTTACTCTTATTTCCCCTGGATGGATACCGTCTTGGCGAATATCCAAATCAATGTCCTGGAGATGGAATTCAACCAGGCGACCTTTCAGATCCTCGAAAATTACAGGGATTTCCGGGTGACGGTTATTTACAGATCACCTGTAACTTCGCTTTTCTGCAATTGTGAGGAGACAGGTTTCTGTAGTCACCAGAAAGCGACATTGACAAGGCTATTCGGACAAGAAAACTGGTTGTCTTTTTTTGACTTTAACCGGTATCGAAATCTTTTAAAAAAGATTGCTGTACAATATGGTTTAGAACATGAGCCCTTATTGGAAAACTATTTTTCAGCACATATTAAAGATGCAACGCTACAATTTGTTCTCAAAGATAAACACCTGACATCCATAGACGATTTTGATCTCCTGGAGCCACAAACCAGCCCCTCTAAAATTCACAGTGAACAGCTGTATAGCTTCATTGTACTGACACGTAATCGTTATTATAAACAATTACAGATCCTGCTATGTCAGGCACCACTGTCGAAATCGGGCAAGCCGAAAAACCCCATTTCCACAGTGGAGAGCCAATCACGGATCTGGCAAACAGAATCCGTTGACGAAACCCAGTTCTTTGCGGCGATCAGCCAATTGGCACAACCGTTACAACAGACAGATACACCCATTGGCCGAAGTCTGCGGGCCATTGCCAAGAATCCTTTGGGTCTGGATTTTTTCCTTCATGATTATGAAAAAGCAGAAAATATAACGGCTACTTCCCTATCTCCGATTCAAATCGGTCTGAACAAAGGCGAAATCAAACTGCTGATCGAACAGAGCGGTTCCTTTTATTGCATTAAAGGAGAATTATCCCTTCATGGCATTACTTACGAACTACAGGATCTGACTATTCTTTTCAATCATTTTATCGCCATAAAAAAGCACCTATATCTTGTTGAGAATAAGCTTCATCTCAAACTGATCCGTTTGTTTGGAAACAAAGGAAATGAGCTGCGCATACACCGGAATAAGTTTAAAGAGTTTAACGAATTATTCTTGGCTCCTTTGGCCAATTCGGTAGCGTTAAATTTTAAGGATATCCCCAAGGCGAATAAACCGCAACTGAAAGAAAACCTCTACTATCAGGATATGCAGGCACTTATTTTCCTGGAGGAATCGGAAGATTTTGTAAATATCATTCCTGTCATGCGTTACGGTGATGTTGAGGTTCCGATCCTGAGTAAAAGAAATATATTTGGAACAGATGCGAAAGGATCTCAATTTTTGGTAGAGCGGAAAAAAGAGGCTGAAACAAAAGTCATCTCACTGCTCCTCAAGCAGCATTCTTATTTTCAGGAGCAATTGGATGATGATAGTTTTCAACACCTTTATTTACACCGTAAATATTTTCTCGATAAAAACTGGTTTTTAAATGCATTTGAAGAGTGGCACCAACACGGAGTCCAGATCATTGGCTTCAATACCATACGAGGCAATAAACTTAGCCGGTTCAAAGGTAACATACAGATCGAGGTATTAAGTGGACAAAATTGGTTTAATGCCAATATTCAGGTCAAATTTGGTCCCAAAAGTGTCTCACTGAAGAAACTGGAAAAAGCAGTCCGCAACCGTTCTCAATTTATTCCCCTGGACGATGGCACACTTGGTATCCTGCCTCAGGAATGGCTGGAAAAATTTGAAGCCTATTTTAACGCTGCCGAAATTATAGAAGATGAACTTATTCAGATTCCCAAATACAAGTTTAATGAAATCGACCAGCTCTTTTCCAACGAAGAGATCGATCATGCCGTATCCGTCGAGGTCGATTATTTAAGAAATCAGCTCTCCGCATCAGCAAGCTACCCGCCGGTGCAATTACCCGATACTTTTGTTGGCGATTTGCGTCACTATCAGCAGCAAGGGCTACAATGGCTCAACTTCTTGGACAAATTAAATTTTGGTGCCTGCCTAGCGGATGATATGGGGCTGGGAAAGACAGTCCAAATCCTTGCCTTTCTGGCCACTCAAAAAGCAAAGGGCATAACCACACCAACATTGCTTGTTCTCCCTACGACGCTGATTTTTAACTGGAAGCACGAAATTGAGCAATTCTTACCCTCTTTTAATACAGTCGTCCTAGAGGCGTCAAACCGACGCGACATAAGCGAGCAGTTTGAAGAACTGGATATCGTGCTTATTTCTTACCATAATCTACTGACCGACATCAATAGGTTAAAAAAGCTGACCTTCAATTATGTTATACTCGATGAGTCTCAATACATAAAAAATCCGGATTCACAGCGGTACAAGGCGGTAAATTTACTGCACTCTCGAAATCGTATCATACTAACGGGAACACCTATAGAGAATAATACCATGGATTTGTTCGCGCAGCTTTCTTTCGCCATTCCGGGTTTATTGGGAAATAAAAAATATTTTAAAGACGTCTATACGACGCCAATTGATGCTTTTCACGACCGCAAAAGAAAGAAGATGTTAAAGGAAAAAATAAAACCCTTTATCCTTCGAAGAACAAAACGGGATGTATTGGATGATCTTCCTGCAAAAAATGAATTGGTACTCTATTGCGAAATGAAAACCGCACAGCGACGGATATATGATCTCTATGAAAAAGAATTTCGGGAGTTTATCTCTGCTAAAGATGGGGATGAAATCAAGAAAAGTCCGATGCATGTTCTGAAAGGTCTGACGAAATTACGGCAGATCTGCAATTCCAGTAAATTGCTCCAGAGCGAAGATCTAACATCTGTCGAAGATTCAGCAAAGATTGAAATGCTGATCGAGCAAATTCAGCATAAAAAAGATCAGCACAAAATCATCGTGTTCTCGCAGTTTGTCAGCATGTTGCATCTAATTAAAGAAGCGTTGGATAAAAATGGAATCCCCTCGCTCACCCTCACTGGTCAGTCGCGAAACCGGGGGCAGCTTGTCAGTGATTTCCAATCGAACGAAGATAGCCGGGTTTTTCTGATTAGCCTCAAGGCCGGAGGAACTGGGCTTAACCTCACTGCTGCGGATGTGGTTTATCTCGTTGATCCCTGGTGGAATCCGGCTGTGGAACAACAGGCGATTGATCGTATCTACCGCATTGGCCAACAAAAGAATGTCACCGCGGTGCGTCTGATCAGCCCAAATACAGTTGAGGATAAAATTCAGGCACTTCAGCAGCATAAAAAGGAAATCAGTAGCACTATTCTAGAAGATGGTGGAAGCTTAGATGCTTTTTACCTTGATAAGGATTATTTACTTAAGATTTTACGGTAGAATTTATTGCCGTCATGCCCCAATTTCTATTTAAATAGTTATAAGTAAAAGTACAATACAAATACCAAAATTTCCCCGCATTATTTTTTTAAACAGCGTTTTAACTTAGCTATTCTGTTATCTGATAATTTGCTTTCTATATTTCGAGTCAATTATATATTTTACCCCCTTAGCATCCAAAAAAACAGGCTTACCCTCATACCGTTCATCGGTCTGTTTGTCCAAAGCAACACGATATAACGCACCTGAACGTGAAGAAGAATACCTGATATCTCCTCGATGTCTACTACGTGCAACGACCACGTTAGAAAGATCAACAGCCGCCGCATCTACTTTATCCATGGTTTGCTCCTTTGCAATAGCCTTTTTATCTTTATCCTCCGTTCGTTCCAAACTAACGACATGAGATTGCATATTTACCGGAAAAAAAGGATCTATCCAATGATTTACAATAGGGAAATTTTCATCCCAATTATTTAAGAAAGTAAGCTGCTGACCATTAACTCTACTTGCGAACACAAAAATTGGCAGTAAAAATAAGCAGCGTCTAAAGAATATCAATTCAACTCTCAGCATATCTTTTTTACTTATGCCTAAATCACTTCCAAATAAAATGCCACACACCTATTCCCGTCATATCTTTAACATTTTTTTAACTATCGAAAGAAGCCCTACAGATTCCTGTCGCTTAATCTTAACTGATATAAATCTCTGTAATATACCGAAACACGATACGTTGAGAGATCGCATATTTTTCAAACAATGAGCGAAGGTCATCGTATAAATTTTTATTCTCCGTCTCCTCTTTAGGAAAATAAGAGGATGATCTTACCCTTCCCAAAAAGGATTTCAGGTCAAATACTTGTTGGTTGGGCAAGGATACCTTCGTCATTGGCCTATCGGCAAAAAAAATACGAAGGTCCCCATCGGATATATTTTTATGACTGACAGATTGATAGCTGGGAATATGATTGTGTAAAAACTGCTCATATTCCTTCTGGAAAGCATCTTCCGGATCACGTTGATTCCAGGCCAGCACAATATGACCGGTTTCCGTTAGAATGCGGTTAAATTCTTGGAAACAGGCGGTCCGATCGAACCAATGAAAAGATTGTCCAGCGAAAATTAAATCCACGCAACCGGACTCGATAGCGGTATCTTCAGCCGTGGCGTTTAATGCAATTAAGTTCCGGTATGTTTTAAAATGGTGTACCAAAGATTCACGCATCTCCCTATTGGGCTCCACAGCAAACACATCATTTCCGTTTTCCAAAAATAACTGCGTGGATAGGCCGGTACCGCTGCCGATATCTGCTACCAGCCAGCTTTTATTCAAACCTATCTTTTCCTGAAGAATCTGAATAATTTCTTTGGGATAATTGGGTCTGAATTTTTCATAATCCACAACCCTGTCGGTAAATCGTTCAATACTATTTTTGCTCATATCAGATTGCTATAGCTAATCGATTATATCTTCATCTCTGAAGCTATAATATCCATTGTCTGTAAAGATCAGGTGGTCGTTTACCCTAATATCCATAATTTTTGATGCCTCGACAATTTTTTGCGTCAGAATTCTGTCAGCATTACTGGGAAGCAAAGTCCCTGAGGGATGGTTGTGGATCAGGACGATCGCGTGTGCTTTTGTTGCGAGGGCATTTCTCAGAATAATCCGGACATCGACCGGTGTAAAATCATTTCCGCCACGACCAATAAGCTGTTGATCCAACAATTTGCATCCCGTATTCAGGTAGAGGGTCCAAAATTCCTCATGGGGCAAATCCTGCAGGATAGGTTTCATAAAGTCATAGACCCGCTTGCTGCTATTTAACATTTTCTTTTCCTCTACCGGAGATTCTTTCTTACGGCGCGCCAGCTCCAAGGCAGCAATAATCGATATGGCCTTGGCGTCACCGATGCCTTTATATCGACTCAATTCATTGACCTCCATCTTGGAAAGTGTATCCAGGCTATTGTTGGCATCTGCTAAAATACGCCGGCAAAGTCCTACCGCACTTTCCTCCATTGAACCAGATCCAATCAGAATCGCCAATAGCTCCGCATCGGAAAGGGCCCTTCGTCCCTGATTCAATAATTTCTCGCGGGGACGGTCCGCCTCGGACCACTCCCTGATAACTAATTTATGTAGATTTGACATTGTTAAAACTATAACCGGCTAGCTAACATAAATATATAAAATATTTCGCATTTTTTTTCGGTCGTATTGCTACAAATAACGCGATTTTGAAAAATGGAGATTGGGATTTACTTCGCATTTCACTCTGAAACATTATCTTTGTATTTCATAAAAATTTTTGAACATGAGTAAAGCGATTATTAAAACAGAAAAAGGCGACATGACTGTGCAATTCTACACAGCTGATGCTCCAAATACAGTAGCAAATTTTATTAAACTTGCTAAATCAGGATATTATGATGGATTGGCTTTCCACCGTGTTATTCCTGATTTTGTTATTCAAGGTGGCTGCCCAAATTCACGTGAAGGTGCTGCAGGTATCCCCGGAACAGGTGGTCCCGGTTATAAAATCGATTGTGAATTAACTGGTGAAAATCAATACCATGACAGGGGTGTATTGTCAATGGCTCACGCTGGTCGCAATACAGGAGGTTCTCAATTTTTCATTTGCCACAGCCGCAATAACACTGCCCACTTGGACCGCAACCATACTTGTTTCGGAAAAGTAATCGAGAATGTTGATGTAGTAGACGATATCAGACAAGGAGACCGTATTTTATCAATTGAAGTAATCGAAGATTAATTCTTGGAGATTTAAAAAAATTAAGATGAATTTAAGAGCATTAGTATCTGTAACTGGTAAGCCAGGATTGTTCAAATTGGTTGGACAAAACAAAGGTGGTTTTATTTTAGAAACCCTTGATCAAGCAAAAATTAAGACTGTGGTAAGTTTATCTTCGACAAAAATGGCAACATTGGAAGATATTACCATTTATGGTGACGAAGAGGAGATCCGTCTTTTGGATATCTTCGAAACCATTAAAGAAAAAGGTTTAACATTACCTGACACGAAATCAGATGGTGCTACATTGCGGGATTTTTTCCGTGAAGTTGCTCCTGGCCATGATGAATCTCGTGTATATACATCAGATATCAAGAAGGTAATCACTTGGTACAACATTATCAAGGAATTCCCATTATTTGAAGAAGAAGCACCAGCTCCTTTGGTATAGTCCGGATAGCCGGATAAGAAAAGCCCCGGAACAAGTTCCGGGGCTTTTTTAGCTTTTCACAATAATCTTTTACGCGTGCTATACAAATATTTGACTAGTGGCCTTTGGGTTCGACGTCTACACGTTTGATATCTGCTCCTAGTTTACGTAAACGCTCCTCGATGTCTTGATATCCACGCTCGATCTGTTCGATATTGTGGATCACGGACTTTCCTTTCGCAGATAAAGCCGCAATCAATAGAGATACTCCCGCACGAATATCAGGAGATGTCATTTCGATACCTCTCAAAGGATGGGATTTATTCATTCCGATTACGGTCGCGCGGTGCGGATCACACAAAATGATCTGTGCCCCCATATCTATTAATTTATCGACAAAGAACAATCTGCTTTCAAACATCTTTTGGTGAATCAATACATTCCCTTTCGCCTGCGTTGCGACCACCAAAATGATACTCAATAGATCTGGTGTAAATCCGGGCCATGGGGCATCTGAGATTGTTAAGATAGAACCATCAATAAAGGTATCAATTTCGTAAGAATCCTGTGCTGGAATAAATATATCGTCCCCTCTCAATTCAAATTGAATACCCAAACGGGAAAATACCGAAGGTATTATGCCCAATTCCTGAAAACAGACATCTTTAATCGTAATTTCTGAACCTGTCATTGCCGCCAAACCTATAAAAGAACCGATCTCAATCATATCAGGCAACATACGATGCGATGTTCCGCCAAGACGTTGTACCCCTTCTATGGTCAGCAAATTAGATCCGATACCCGATATCTTAGCCCCCATACGATTCAACATTTTACAGAGTTGTTGCAGATAAGGTTCACAGGCCGCATTATAAATTGTTGTTGTTCCTTTGGCCAATACAGCAGCCATAACTATATTTGCCGTACCGGTTACGGACGCTTCATCCAATAAAATATAATTACCTTTTAATTCGGTAGCATCTACGTTAAAGAAGTGTGTGGATGCGTCGTAGACAAATTTAGCGCCTAGTTTTTCAAAACCCAGAAAGTGTGTATCGAGACGTCTGCGCCCGATTTTATCACCTCCCGGTTTTGGAATGGCAGCTTTGCCAAAGCGAGCCAATAATGGTCCTACAATCATGATCGAACCACGTAAGCCCCCACCCTTTTCCTTAAACTCTGCCGATTGGAAATAATCTATATTAATGTCTTTGGCTTCAAAAACGTAAGTATCCTTATCTATACGATCAATTTTAACACCCAATGCAGCCAACAGATCGATTAACTTATTGACATCTTTAATATCCGGAATATTACTGATGGTCATGGGTTCTTCAGTCAGTAAAACTGCTGACAGAATCTGTAAAGCTTCATTTTTTGCTCCTTGTGGAATAATCTCTCCCTTTAACGGTTTTCCACCGATTATTTCAAATGCATTCATTTATATAACTGATATCTTCTTATTACAACAAAACCCGAGGTATAATTTAGTTTCCTGATGTCACTAAATGAAAATCCGGACTTCTTAAAATCAACAAAATTGTATTGAAAAAAGTTTATGGAATTTTCCAATGCACAGATTCGGTTCAGTCAGATCCTATTGACCGGAACTGATAAACAAATCCATTCCATAAATAAAGAAGGCAATTGTAAAGAAATATATGAATCACTTCGCAATTGCCCGCTACTTATAAATTAAAAACTTAAAGAACTAGCCCCTTTTATTATTATTGTAATTATTCTGAGGTTTTCTATTTCTATTGTTGTTATTGTTATTGCTGCCACCAAAATTGTTCCGCTTCATGTTGTTATTGTTGTTTGACATACGAGGCTTGCCACTGCCACCGCCGCCTTTCGACTGATAACCTGAAGAGTTGTTATTGTTGCTGTTGCTATTATTATTGTTTCCGTTTGAATTGCCTGTTGTAGGGCCTTTGACACGGTTTCCCGGAGGCGGAGTTTTAAAATCAAGTTTAGTCAATACCGTACCTTCGGGTAAAGTCAATTGGTAGCCGGACAATTCCTTCAGATCCTGAATAATCAATTCATCGGATACGGAATCCTTGTTCCAGGTGACATAGGCCATTTTCATAAAGTTGGCGATACCAATCACCATCTGCTCCCGTTTAGACTCATCGGTCACCTTCAAGGCCTTATCAATCATTTTCTCCACCGTAAATCCATAGTGTTTGAATTTGATGGAATGTTGCGGATAGCCCAAATGTTCAACCTCATGCTTCACACTTTTTGCAGTAGCGATTGGATATGGTGAGTCAATATCAAGCTTAAAATCCGAGATAATCTGTAGGTGATCCCAAAGTTTATGCTTAAAATCTGAAACGTCTCTTAAGTGTGGATTCAACACCCCCATCATGTCGATCACGATTTGGGCATGTTTATTTCTTTCTTCCTTTGTGGGTAAAGTACAAATGTAATCTACCATATTTTGCACGTTGCGGCCATATTCTGCAAGGATCAATTTTGGCCTAGTGCTGTTGTAGTCAAAGTTCATATAGCTAATATAAGTACCTATTAAACGGTTAAGATTTCGTTTTGGTATTTTATTATTGAATTATTCTAAGTTTTGCAAATTTAAGCAACAATTGTTTCTGTCCCAACTCCTTAAAGAAAATAGTTGCTTTTATATCTCCTTTATTTCCTTCTAGGTTGACAACTTTACCAAATCCAAAGCGTTCATGTTCAACTTCCATGCCGACCTGAAGATTTGATGTATCAGAAGGAGCAAAACCCGCAGTAGGTTTGTGGGCTTTGGGCAGTATAGACGTTGTTTTAACCATTGGCTTAGGCTTAGGTTTCGAAAACACATCATCACTGTCCTTTTGTTGCCACGCAACTCGTTCGCCTTGAAAACTTCCGGCTGAGGCGGAAGTTTGTCGGGGTTTAAAATCCAATGCAAGACAAGCAGGATTCAGTTCATCCAAGAAACGACTGGGTTCGCAGTTATTCAACGTCCCCCAACGATATCGCGAAGTAGCATACGAAAGTAGTAATTTTTTTTCAGCTCTGGTAACAGCAACGTAAAAAAGTCTTCGTTCTTCCTCTAATTCTGTTCTGGAATTCAATGACAACTGAGACGGAAACAAGTTTTCTTCAAGACCTACAATAAATACGATTGGAAACTCAAGTCCTTTTGAAGAGTGTATTGTCATTAACGAAACCGTATCTGCATTTGGATCTTTATCGTTGTCATCATTGGTCAACAAAGCAATATCCTGCATGTATATATCAAGACCACGGTCTTCAATATCCTCGCGTTCCGAAAACTCCTTAATACCGTTAAGTAGCTCCTGAATATTTTCATAACGCGCTAATCCTTCGACAGATTTATCTTCGTATAGTTCTTTCAATATACCACAGTGCTGTGCGATATGCATAGCGGTATCAAATGCGTTGTTATTTTTAGCCAATGCCTGAAAACTCTGTATCATCTGTGCGAAACCTCCCACGGAAGTCGCACTGCGACCGTCCAGAAAATG
Organism: Sphingobacterium puteale; assembly: GCF_003627955.1. GTDB lineage: Bacteria > Bacteroidota > Bacteroidia > Sphingobacteriales > Sphingobacteriaceae > Sphingobacterium > Sphingobacterium puteale. The sequence continues at coordinate 21,404 of NZ_RBWS01000020.1, forward strand.
TGCCGCATTGGCTACCACATCCCAAATGCGATATTGGTTTTGATCGGCAGCAATCATAATCTTCTCTATGGTTGTATCTCCGATTCCCCGACGTGGGTAGTTAATAACCCGTTTCAATGCTTCCTCATCATTGGGATTGAAGGTAAGACGGAAATAAGCGATCAGGTCTTTAATTTCCTTCCGTTGGTAGAAGGACGTTCCACCATAGATCTTATAAGGTATATTAATCTTGCGCAGGGCTTCTTCCATCGCCCGTGATTGCGCATTGGTCCGATAAAGAATAGCAAAATCTTTGTAATTAAGTCCTTTCAGGGATTTCTCTTCAATAATCTGATCTGCAACAATTTTCCCTTCTTCATTATCGGAAAAAGCACGTGAAACCTTAATTTTTTCACCTTCTTCATTATCCGAAAAAACATTCTTTTCCAGCTGGTTCTGATTATTGGCGATCACTGAGTTGGCCGCATTGACAATCATTTTGGTGGATCTATAATTCTGCTCCAATTTGAAAATCTTCACGTCCGGGTAATCTTTCTGGAAATTCAGGATATTCTGAATATTCGCGCCCCGGAAGGCATATATCGATTGTGCATCGTCACCGACAACGCAGATATTCTCATTGACAGCGGCCAGTCGTTTTACGATCAGGTACTGGGAAAAGTTCGTATCCTGATACTCATCGACCATCAGGTAACGAAATTGATGCTGGTATTTGTGCAATACCTCTGGATGTTTGTTCAATAAAACATTTGTCTTGAACAGGAGATCGTCGAAATCCATGGCACCCGCGCGATAACAGCGTTGTGCATAGGTCATATAAATCTGCCCCAGCTGCCCACGTCCATTCGAAATATCTTCGGCTAATATGGCTTCATTTTTATTGTATTCCTGTGGCGAGATCAAGTTATTCTTGGCTTGGGATATCCGGCCATAGACATGGTTGACATTGTATAATTTGTCATCCAGGTTCATTTCCTTTAGGATGGCACGCAGCAGACTTTTGGTATCATCTGTATCGTAGATGGTAAAATTTCGGGGGTATCCGATCAGTTCAGCTTCTACCCGAAGTATCTTTGCGAAAACGGAGTGGAATGTCCCCATCCAAATATTTTTCGCTTCGCTTCCTACGACAGAAACAATACGCGCGCGCATCTCTTTGGCCGCTTTATTCGTAAATGTCAATACCAAAATATTGAATGGATCAACGCCTTTTTGAATCAAGTGTGCTACACGGAACGTAATTACCCGTGTTTTTCCTGAACCAGCTCCTGCAACAATCATGACAGGGCCTTCTGTTTGCTCTACGGCTCCTCGTTGTGAAGGGTTTAAACCCGCTAAATAATCCAAATTAACTCCTTAAATTTTAAAACCTGAGAATAGGGTATAAAAGTACAAATTTCCTATCGATCACTAAGGCAATCAAGCCAATATTTTTGCATAAAAAAATCCGACAATTTAAAATCGTCGGATTTTTATAGTGTCACTTGTTTAGCCTCTGCTATTATAGTTTGGTGCCTCTTTTGTAATAGAGATATTATGTGGATGAGACTCTCTCAAGCCAGCGCCTGTAATGCGAACAAATTGCGCCTGCTGTAGCTTCTCGATTGTTGCAGCACCACAATAGCCCATTGAAGCACGCAAGCCACCGATATACTGATAGACGACTTCAGCCAATGTACCTTTGTAAGGAACACGTCCGACGATACCTTCCGGAACCAACTTTTTGATATCATCCTCCACATCCTGGAAATAACGGTCTTTAGAACCTTTTTCCATTGCTTCGATCGATCCCATACCACGGTACGATTTAAATTTACGACCTTCGTAAATGATTGTCTCGCCCGGAGCCTCTTCTACTCCCGCAAATAAAGAACCCGCCATAATCGTGCTTGCTCCAGCAGCAATAGCCTTTGCTATATCACCTGTTTGTTTGATACCACCATCGGCGATCAATGGTACTCCCGTTCCTTTAAGTGCTTTAGCAACTTCATATACAGCGTAAAGCTGAGGGACGCCGACACCTGCGATAATACGTGTTGTGCAGATCGAACCAGGTCCGATACCTACTTTTACGGCATCAGCACCAGCTTCAGCCAACGCTGTTGCAGCTGCACCTGTTGCGATATTCCCTACGATCACCTGTAGTTCCGGAAACTTGGATTTTACCAATTTCAATTTATCGATTACACCTTTAGAATGCCCATGTGCAGTATCAATGGTCACCACGTCCACACCGGCTTTTACCAAAGCTTCAACCCTGTCCAAGGTATCTGGCGTAACACCTACTGCAGCACCTACTAACAAACGGCCGTGGCTATCTTTGGCAGCATTTGGATAATGTTTATATTTTTGTATATCCTTAAAGGTGATCAAACCCTTCAAGATGCCTTCATTATTGACAACTGGAAGTTTCTCTATTTTTTCGTTCTGAAGGATTTCCTCTGCTTTGACCAAATCCGTCCCTTCGGGAGCTACGACAAGATTATCTTTTGTCATTAACTCATTGATCGGACGAGTCATATCTTTCTGAAAACGAAGGTCACGATTGGTCACGATACCCACCAATTGTCCTTTTTCATTCACTACTGGAATTCCCCCGATCTTATGTTCCTTCATAATATTAAAGGCATCTCCAACATTAGCATTCGCTAATAGTGTGACCGGATCTTGGATCATACCACTCTCAGAACGCTTTACTTTGCGCACCTCAGCGGCTTGTTCTGCAATCGTCATGTTCTTATGTAACATACCAATACCGCCCGCTTGTGCGATCGCAATTGCTAAATCAGCACCAGTTACCGTATCCATTGCAGCAGAAACCAATGGAATATTTAATTTGATTTTTTTTGTCAGCGAGGTACTCGTATCGACGTCACGTGGTAAAATTTCAGAATAAGCTGGAATTAATAAGACGTCATCGTAAGTGAGACCTTCTGCTACGAATTTTTGTGGATCTAATTGCATGGCAAATATGTATTGGGTTTTCTATTTGCCAGGCAAATCTAAGAAAAATAAGCAATATTAAAAAATAAAATATACAAATTACAATCTTAAGACAAATTAGAACGATTATGAATTGATGCAATTAGCCCTTCCAACGGATTGCCTCTTTTTTTTGGCAAGCTATTTGCTTTTGTGTAACACGAAAAGTAATTTTTAATTAATGAAAATATAAAGTAAAGATAATTATGAAAAAGACATTACTCTCATTAGCTGCTGTTGCAGCATTAGCATTTGGAGCACAAGAAGCGAAAGCTCAATCTCCACAACGTGCCGCTATCGGTGTTGTTTTTGACGGAACAGGTGGTGATCTTTGGGGTGTTCAATACAAGCAATCTTTTGGCGGAACAAATAATGGTCAAGCGCAAGTGATGTTTGATGACAACGTCGTTGCTGTAGGTGCGGACTATCAATACGCTAGACCGTTCCGTGGTGTAAACGGACTAGGATGGTATGCAGGTATTGGTGCGCAGTTGACATTTCTTGACGCTGGAAATGACGATATGACTCTTGTTGGTTTAAGACCGCAATTGGGTTTGGAATTTAAAATCCCTGCTGCTCCTATCGGATTTCACGCAGACTGGAAACCTGACTGGAGATTAAATCACGGTAATGATTTCGACGCTTCAACTTTCACTTTCGGTATTAAATATACATTGAGATAGTAGAAAAAAAAAGAAAAAAAAGGCTCTGTTCAAGTTTGAACAGAGCCTTTTTTTGTAAAATAAATCCATTAAGTATTTCTTTTTTTCAGCAATTCTTCTAATTTTATGCCTTTGACCTAAATGGCATAAATAAAGCTTTTCATTCTACAAAAATTTTATACCTTTGCCATTCTTGGTAAAGTGTGATTAAACAAGAACTAATTATCAATTACATAAACAGTATTTAACATTAAAATTAATACAATTAATAACAGACGATGCAAGGTAAAGGGCTGATTAAACTTTTAGTGATAGTGGTGTCATTAGCGTGTCTATACTCCCTATCATTTACTTGGGTGACCCGCAAGGTGGAGCAGGATGCTGAGAAATTTGCCAAAGGAGATTTGGCAAAAGAGAAGAGCTATCTAGACTCCATGGCAGGTGAAGTAGTGTACAATTTAGGTTTTGCGAAATACACCTATCGGGAAGCAAAAGCAAATGAACTGGCTTTAGGATTGGATTTGAAAGGTGGCATGAACGTTACCATGGAGATCTCATTGGATGAGTTGATCCGTAATCTGGCCAACAATCCAAAAGATGAGAAATTCAACAAAGCGTTGGAACAAGCGGTAGCAAAAAGCAAAACCAGTCAAAAAACGGTCGTTGCTTTATTCATGGAAGAGTACAAATCCATTGGAGCTTCTACCCCACTTTCAACATTCTTTTCGACAAAAGACAACGCTTCTTTGATTAAACCAGGTGATTCTGACTCAAAAGTGGAATCATTCCTTCAAAAAGAAGCCGACAACGCCATTCAAAATTCGTACAAAGTACTACGTACACGTATTGATAAATTCGGTGTTGCTTCGCCAAACATCCAGATTCAACAGGGGACAAACCGTATCTTAGTTGAGCTCCCTGGTGTAAAAGACGAAAGCCGTGTCCGTAACCTACTTCAAGGTTCGGCTAAATTGGAGTTCTACGAAACTTTCACCAATCAAGAAGTTTATCCGTTATTAGAAAATATTGACCGAACATTAGCAACTACTTTAAAAGCTGCTCCGACTGCGACCAACAATGTTACTGCTGACACAACGAAAAAGTCTGACGATTTACTATCTAACTTAACCGGTGGTCAAAACGACAGTAAAGCGAAAAAAGACAGTGCGGCACTTAATCTAGGTCAGAAAAGACCATTGTTTGATTTATTAAAACCTAGTGCTTATTTAAATGAAAACCAACAACCTACATTGGCCCCAGGTCCAATGGTCGGTATTGCTTCATTGAAAGATACTGCTAAAATAAACGCTTATTTGCAACGTCCAGAAGTAAAATCAATCCTTCCGGGCAACTTAAAGCTTTTATGGGCTGTAAAACCAGAGCAAAAAACACCAGAGCAACTTTCCTTATATGCCATCAAAGCCGTAGGGGCAGATAATGGTGCTGTATTGACAGGTGACGTCATCACTGATGCCAATGCAAACTTTGATGAAAAAAACCAACCTGTTGTTGGTATGCAAATGAACAGCGAAGGTGCACATGCATGGAAAAAAATCACGGCAAAAGCTGCTCAAAACAGAGATGCCATTGCAATTGTCCTAGATAATGTAGTTTATTCCGCGCCATCTGTTAATGGTGAAATTCCAAACGGAAGCTCATCGATCTCTGGATCCTTTACTGTTGAGGATACAAAAGATTTAGCAAACGTATTGAAAGCTGGTCGTCTTCCGACTACAGCCAAAATCGTTGAAGAAGCAGTTGTCGGTCCTACGTTGGGACAAGCAGCGATTGATGCAGGTATCAACTCAGCGGTAATCGGTATTATCGTTGTGATGATCTTCATGATTGCGTACTACAACACTGCAGGTATTGTGGCTAACATTGCTGTGTTGTTGAACGTATTCATTATCATGGGGGTATTAGCCTCACTCAATGCCGTACTGACTTTACCCGGTATTGCCGGTATCGTATTGACAATGGGTACTGCCGTCGATGCTAACGTACTGATCTATGAACGTATCCGTGAGGAATTGGGCTTAGGAAAATCAGTTCGTCAGGCGGTTGCTGATGGTTATAAACATGCTTTACCTTCAATCTTAGATTCACAGATTACGACATTCCTAATTGGTATCATCTTATTCTTATTTGGTAGTGGTCCAATTTTAGGTTTCGCAACTACATTGATGGTGGGTATTATCACATCATTGTTTACAGCAATACTTGTAACACGTGTTATTTTTGAATGGATGCTGGAAAAAGATATCAAAATTAAAGTATCTTTCCCTTGGTCTGCAAATACCTTGCATAATGCAAACTTCAAATTCGTTCAAAAACGTAAAGTATTCTATGCGATCTCTGTTGTAGCAGTATTAATTTCTGCAGCTTCAATTTTCACAAAAGGCTTCAGTTTAGGTGTGGATTTCCAAGGTGGACGCACTTATACTGTTCGTTTCGATAAACCAGTTGATCCGGAAGCGGTTCGTACCAGTTTGGACGATATTTTCCAAAAAACAACAGAAGTAAAAGTATTTGGTGCATCCAACCAACTTCGTGTGACGACAACATATCATATTGAAGAAACTTCCGATGCGGCCGATAAAGAAGTATTGGATAAATTAAATCAAGGACTAGCTAAGGTAGATGCCTCCAATAAACATGAGATCCTGTCTTCACAAAAAGTAGGACCTAGTATCGCATCAGACATCAAGTCAAGAGCGACCAGTTCAGCAATTTTCTCCATTATCATCGTAGCGGCTTACATCTTAATCCGTTTCCACAAATGGGAATACTCGGTGGGTGCAGCTATTGCAACCATCCACGATGCGATTATTCTATTGGGCTTATTCTCCATATTAGATGGTATTGTGCCATTCTCATTGGACATTGACCAACACTTTGTGGCGGCCATCTTAACGGTAATCGCATACTCGGTAAATGATACCGTGGTTGTATTTGACCGCTTGAGAGAGTTCGTATCAAAACCTAATGCACATAATGAAGATCTTGGCGAGGTTGTAAATCACGCAATCAACTCTACATTAAGTAGAACAATCATTACTTCATTGACGATCATTTTCGTTCTTGCGGTCTTGTTCATCTTTGGTGGTGAAGTTATCCGTGGATTCTCGTTCGCGATCTTGATCGGTGTTATTGTAGGTACCTATTCTTCCATTATCCTGGCTGCGCCTTCTGTATACGACTTACGTAAAGGAAAGCATCTAGCTGAAGGTAATGCTGCAAAAAAAGCTGAAGTAGTGAGACCATAATAAGCTTTGAAATATCATAAGAGGGCGTTCAAAAATTTGAACGCCTTTTTTATTGCATTCAGATTACTTGTTGTACTAAATATTTTAAATATATTTGTCATACTAAATATTTGTATGCTAAACGAAAAATTCGACCGTTATTCCTTCATCCTGGATCAAACCGCCAAGAAGGTAAAACAATTTGCACAATCTTCTTTTACGGAAAAGGGATTTGACATTACAGTAGATCAATGGGCTGTCTTAAAGGCGCTATACGAAAACGAACAGCTATCGCAGAAAGAATTGGCCAAACGATGCGGCAAAGACCAGCCCACGTTGACCCGTATCGTGGATATCCTGCTTAAGAAAGGTCTGGCTGAGCGTTTCATTGATGAGACAGATCGCCGGAGCCTTTATCTCCATTTGACTGAAGAAGGAAAACTTAAGGTTGCATCCCTATCCCCTATCGTTGCAGAAATCCGGATGAAAGCTTGGGAGAAACTTACGGAAAAAGATTTCGAGGATTTTACAAGAATATTAAACACGATCTATCACAATTTAAATGCATAATAGCTATGATAAATACTGACATCTGTATCATCGGTGCCGGACCGGTAGGATTGTTTGCTGTATTCGAAGCTGGACTTCTAAAAATGAGGTGCCATTTGATTGACGTTTTACCTCAGGTTGGCGGACAGTTATCCGAAATATATCCACACAAACCGATTTATGATATACCTGGCTACCCGAGCATCACCGCACAGGAACTTATTAATAATCAACTTGAGCAGATAAAACCTTTTGCCCCTAGTTTCACATTAGGCGAGCGTGTCGAACATATCGAACGGCAGGATGATGGTTCCTTTATCCTCTCCACGGGCGATCAAACAAAAGTTCATGCGCAAGTGATTGTCATTGCAGGGGGATTGGGCTGCTTTGAACCTCGTAAGCCTGAAATTCAAAACCTGCATCTCTATGAAGGTAACGGTGTGGATTATATGGTAAAAGATCCTACAAAATACAAGGACAAACGGATCGTTATTGCCGGTGGAGGTGATTCTGCACTGGATTGGACTTATCATTTGGCTGATATTGCCCAGCAAGTTACACTTATTCACCGGAGCGACTCTTTCCGCGGCGCCCCCGATTCCGCGGAAAAAGTCTTTAAATTGGCACAAGAAGGTAAAATCAATTTACTTTTATCCCATAATTTAAGTAATCTACAAGGTAACGGAAGCCTTACGGCTATTGAAACCGTAAGTAAGGAAAAAGAAACAATTGCGGTCGAAGCGGATTATTTTATTCCGTTATATGGCCTGACACCCAAGCTTGGCCCAATTGCTGACTGGGGGCTAAATATTGATAAAAATGCGATTGAAGTCAATACCTTTGATTACTCGACCAATGTCGAACGCATCTATGCCATTGGTGATATCAACACTTATCCGGGCAAGCTCAAACTCATCCTATGCGGATACCATGAGGCGGCCTTAATGTGCCAAAGTGCTTTTAAGTTTGTTTATCCGGATCAAAAATTAACCTTTAAATATACAACCGTTAATGGTATAAATACATTTTAACCATGGAAGATAATTTGATCCAAGTAACCGTTATCGATCGTGACGGTACAGAAAATACAATAGACGTTCCGACAGATATCAACCTTTCCCTAATGGAAATTCTGAAAGCATCTGAATACGATATACTGGCCTCCTGCGGCGGCATGGCGCTATGTGCCACATGCCATGTCGAAGTCCTTGAGGGGCTGGATAATCTTCCGGAAGCCAACGATCAGGAATTGGATATGCTGGACACCTTACCTGATGCAGACGAACAAAGCCGGCTCGCCTGTCAGCTGCACCTCCATCCGAATAACAATGGCATGAAAATCAAGCTGAAAGGTTCGTTGCAATAACCAAGTCATTGTGTATAAAATACACAATGACTTGGTTATCTGTGCAAGTTTTTTTTATACGCATTTACGGTCCATAAAAGACTTAAAACCAAAACACTACAAAATATTTTATTAAAAGAATTGACCTTGTAACGATAAATTTCACAACGTATTGCTATAATAAATAAATATTTTTTAGCTTTTTGGTTCAAAATTTAAGATATTTGCAGCTTAATTCGATTGTACGAATTTTTACAACAAACTATTAAAAATATGCCAAGCAATAGTTCAAATAGAAAATTCCCAAGAGTAATCATTATTGGTGCTGGATTTGGAGGAATTGAAGTTGCTAAAAAGCTTAAAAATAAGGAGGTTGAAGTTCTCTTATTAGATAGAAACAACTTTCACACTTTTCAACCATTAATGTACCAAGTTGCTACGGGTACTCTTTCGGCGGACTCTATCTCCTTCCCTGTTCGTAAAATGTTCAAAAATCAGGATAACTTCCATTTTAGACTTGCCGACGTCAAAAGCATCGATAACGAGGCTAAAATTGTTAAGACTGATATTGGAGATTTCGACTACGATTATCTGGTTGTCGCCACTGGTGCAACGACAAATTTTTTCGGCAATCAGCAGATCACCAAATATGCTTTGCCGATGAAAAATATTCAGGAGGCCCTTAATATTCGGAGCTACGTTCTTCAAAATCTTGAAGAAGCGGTAATGATCCCTAATCCTGAAGACCGCAAGCCTAACCTGAACTTTGTGATCGTGGGTGGTGGTCCTACCGGAGTAGAGCTTTCTGGTGCTATTGCGGAAATTAAGAATAATGTACTGGAAAAAGACTATCCTGAATTGAAGAAATCAGAAATGTCTGTTTACCTGGTGGAAGGTCTACCAAAAGTTTTGGCCAATCTCTCGGAGAAAGCATCAAAAAATTCGGAGAAATATTTAAAAGATCTTGGTGTTGAAGTACTATTGAACGTACAGGTGACCGGATATGACGGTAACTCCATTACTTTCGCCGATGGCAGAAGCATCGAAACAAAAACAGTCATCTGGGGTGCAGGTGTTGCAGGTCAATATCCCGATGGATTCAAAAAGGAAGTTATCCAGCGTGGTAACCGTATACAGACAGATGATCAATGTCGTGTTATTGACATGCCGGGGGTTTATGCCATCGGTGACGTATCTGCATTTATTACAGATGACCTACCTCGTGGTTTACCGGGTGTTGCTCCAGTAGCACAACAGCAGGGAGGATATGTGGCAAAACACATCCTTCAGACAATGTCCAATCAACCCACGGAAAAATTCAGCTATTTTGACAAGGGTTCAATGGCCACAGTAGGGCGTAACAAGGCTGTCGTTGACATGGGCAAAATTCACTTCAGCGGCTTCTTCGGATGGATGACCTGGATGTTTGTCCACTTGATGTCCATTTATGGATTTAGAAATAAGTTGATCACATTTGTAAATTGGTCGGTGAAGTTTTTCACAAAAAACAGTGGCGTCCGCTTAATCTTCCATAAGTATAATGAGCCTAAACCGGAAGAGCAAGCTAAAACGATACAATAAAGTCGATCACCAAATCATTATAAAAAGCAGCATAACCTTGCTTTTTAATCAAAGAAGAATGCCATTATTTTCAATAAGAATAATGGCATTCTTCTTTTCTCTCCACCTCTAAAAACGATCGAAAGCTGATCAAAAAAAAATTATTCAATAAAAAAATTGACGGCCAATTTCATATAGTTGTCAAAGCTACTATCTAGAGAACATCAGCACTTATTTAGATGGCAAATATTTCAAAGACACATTTTTAATTCACATTTCGTATTGCATCCAATAAAAAATAAGTTAGCACAAGAAGTAACAATTGTAGATTATATTCGTTAAATTTAGAAACGGTTTTTTCCAGATAGAATTTACTTGCAGAATATAGTTTTTTTTGATGTATAACCTCAAAAAGATTAATTTTTTTTGTGTAGGTTTGCATATTATTTTAAAATAGCTTAAGAATTAGCAAATGGGCTTATTTAATTGGTTTACGCAAGAAGTTGCGATTGACTTGGGTACTGCAAATACCCTAATAATTCATAATGACAAAGTAGTAGTGGATGAGCCTTCTATTGTTGCATTTGACCGCACCACAAACAAAGTGATTGCCATCGGTCGACAGGCCATGCAAATGGAAGGTAAAACACACGACAATATAAAAACGGTACGACCTTTACGTGATGGAGTGATTGCTGATTTTACGGCTGCTGAACATTTGATCAGAGGGATGGTAAAATTGGTCAACAATGGTAAGAGTTGGTTTTTCCCATCTTTACGCATGGTGGTCTGTATTCCATCGGGTATCACTGAGGTGGAAAAAAGAGCTGTACGTGATTCTGCGGAGATCGCCGGAGCCAAAGAAGTTTATCTGATCCACGAACCAATGGCTGCTGCTGTAGGTATTGGCATCGACGTGGAAGAACCGATGGGTAACATGATTATAGATATTGGTGGCGGGACGACAGAAATTGCGGTCATCGCACTATCTGGTATCGTCTGTGATCAATCCATCCGCGTAGCAGGCGACAACTTTGACTCTGACATTGTTCAATACATCCGTAGACAACATAATATCATGATCGGTGAACGTACTGCGGAGAAGATTAAGATTGAAGTTGGGGCAGCACTTCCTGAGTTACAGGAGCCACCTGCAGATTTTGCTGTACAAGGTCGTGACCTCATGACAGGTGTCCCTAAACAGATTACGGTTTCTTATACAGAAATTGCCCATTGTTTGGATAAATCAATTTCTAAAATCGAAGAAGCCATCTTAAAAGCACTTGAAATTACGCCACCGGAGCTATCTGCCGATATCTATCAAACAGGTATCTACCTGACTGGTGGCGGTGCGTTATTACGTGGTTTAGATCGTCGTATTCAAGCGAAAACAAAACTTCCAGTACACATTGCCGAAGATCCTCTTCGTGCTGTTGTCAGAGGCACCGGTATTGCGCTTAAAAATATTGGCCGATTCAAATTCTTGATGCAATAATTAACGTTCGATAATTAACAAGATTTTATTAAAGAGCGATATAATATGCAAAACTATTATATCGCTTGCTTATTAAATACCCGCAATAAAAAATGAGAAACCTTTGGTTATTCCTGAGACGATATAATGCATTCTTTTGGTTTATCCTATTTTTTGGATTCTCATTATTTATGATTATTACCAACAATTCGTTTCAACGCAATTCTGTGTTAAACTCTTCCAATCATGTAATCGGTAGTCTTTATGCAAAGATAAACTCCTGGAAAAGCTATTTACATCTAGGGGAGACAAATGATGCATTAGCAAAAGAAAACGCTCAGTTACGGAAAGACCTCCAGGCATATAAATCGACCGACAGTATCAAAATTGGCCCTGTGCCGGTTATGGACAGCAGCGAATTCGACCGCTACCAATTTCTAATTGCAAATGTAATCAACAATAGTATCCATCAAAAAGCGAATACAATTACCCTGGATAAGGGCAGTAAAGATGGGATAGAAAAAGGAATGGGGGTCATCGCACCCAATGGTGTTGTTGGTATCGTATTAAACGTTTCGCCGAATTTTTCAACAGTACAGTCCCTTCTACATCCCGATACCCGCATATCAGTAACCTTGGGCCATAGTGAAGTCTTTGGATCTTTAGTTTGGGGCAACAATATAGATTATCGTGCCGCAACAGTGAAGGAAATTCCCAATCATATCAAAGTAAACAAAGGCGATAAAGTCTATACCTCTGGATATTCAGGACACTTTCCCAAGGGCATTTTTGTAGGGACAGTTATTCAAACGGGTATTTCATCCGGGGATGCGTTCTTGGATCTTCGCATTCTTTTAAGCACCAATTTCTCCAATCTACAACATGTATATGTCGTAAAAGATTTATTAAGTAATGAATTAAAAACATTGGAGGAATCGACTAAGGACAATGGCTAGGATTTTAATATTTAACATTATTCGATTTATCGTCTTGATTGGAATGCAGGTATTTTTGTTCCAAAATATCGGTTATTACAACTTGGTTGCAGCGTTTCCTTATATTTTGTTTGTCTTCTTGCTACCAACGGGAACACCTAATTTTCTGGTGTACCTGATCGCATTTCTAACGGGACTAACGGTAGATTCTTTTTACGATACGCTGGGGGTCAATACTGCCGCATGTGTAGCCCTGGCGGCCTTCCGCATTTTCTTTATGAAAATCACGCTTGAAGTGGAGGAACGGGACTCCTTTCTTACCCCAATGTTGGGATTGATGAATGTGAGATGGTTTTTTTCCTATATCTTTTTCGGTACATTGATTCACCATACTTTCCTGTATCTGCTGGAATCTTTCTCCTTTCAACATATTCAATACACACTGCTCAGTATTGTTTTAAGTTGTATATTTACAGTAATTATCATGCTATTATTTAGCATATTATTCTACAAAAAGAAAGATCGGTTGTAGTAGATCGATGGATAGAAATTTATTTCTATGAATAGTTTTTTTGCTCGCAAGTACGTCGTTTCCGGAATCTTTGTTGCCATTGCGCTGACTTTGGTCGCCCGCCTATTTTATTTACAGATCATTGACGATTCCTATATACATTCAGCCAATAGCAATGTCATGCGCAAGGTCATTGTTTACCCTGCAAGGGGTGTAATTTTGGACCGCAAGGGTAAGGTATTGGTACAAAATGAGCCTGTCTATGATTTGATGGTAACGCCACGCGAGGTGAAAGAAATTGATACTGCTCTGTTTTGCAAATTAATCGAGATCGACAAAGAAGGCTTTATTAAACGAATGGATAAAGCTAGGGCACACTCCCCGTACAGGGCATCAATTTTTGAAAAACAGCTATCTGTCCGGACTTGGGCTCAGTATCAGGAATATCAATATCAGTTTCGCGGGTTTTATGTACAAAAGAGAACGATCCGGAGTTATCCCGATAGTATTGCTGCTCAATTTTTAGGTTATGTCAGTGAGGTAAATGATAAAGATATTGAGCGATCGAATGGATTTTACCGTAGTGGCGACTATATCGGCAGAAGTGGTGTTGAACGTTCATATGAAGATCTGATCCGGGGGAAAAGAGGTGTTAACAACTTAATGGTGGATGCATTGAATCGTCCTAAAGGTATATTTATGGAGGGTAAATATGACACCTTGGCCGTGGCCGGTGAAGGTTTGGTTTCCTCCTTGGACAAGGATCTACAAATATTAGGTGAAAACCTCATGAAAAATAAATTAGGTTCCATCGTTGCCATTGAACCGGCAACAGGAGAAATCCTGGCTTATGTGAGTAGCCCAAGTTACAATCCGAATCTGATGGTTGGCCGTCAGGTGGGCAACAATTACATGAAATTGCTGAACGATGAGACCAAGCCCCTTTTTAACCGCCCCATTCAAGCATCCTATCCTCCAGGTTCTGTTTTTAAGGTCGTTTCGGCCTTAACGGCGCAACAAGCCGGAGTAATCGACCGCAATACGGTATTTTTCTGTCCGCACGGTTATAGCTATGGTGGTGGACGTGGCTGGATGGGCTGTACCCACTATCATGGATCAACGACCTTACAACGTTCTGTCGCTGTTTCCTGTAACACATACTACGGGTTTACTTATGCAAAGATGATCGATGGCCGTGGTCTTTCCGGCCCGAAAGCTTACGACCTCTGGCGAAATGCAGTCACACAGTTTGGAATCGGACACAAATTAGGGATAGATCTACCGGGGGAGAAAGCAGGTTTATTGCCTACATCGGAGTTTTATACAAAACGTTACGGCAATGACAAGTGGCGTTCAAGTTTTAATATCTCTTTATCCATTGGACAAGGTGAAATGGGCATCACGCCATTACAAATGGCCAATATCATGGCTATTGTCGCGAATAGAGGCTTTTATTATAGACCCCACCTTATTAAAGGAATCGGTGCGCAAAAAATCGCCAAAAAGGAATTCACGGAAAAGATAAGCGCTGGGGTGGATGAACGATATTATCCTGTCGTGATCCAGGGGATGAGTGATGCCGTAAACACACCTGAAGGTACAGCTTGGTCAAATCGTATTCCCGGGATTGAAATGTGCGGAAAAACAGGTACGGCACAAAATCCACATGGTGAAAATCACGCCGTATTTTTCGCATTTGCCCCGCGGGAAAATCCTAAAATTGCCATAGCGGTATTTGTTGAAAATGCAGGTTATGGCGGCACTTGGGCTGGCCCAATCGCCAGCATGATGGTGGAGAAATACTTAAAAGATACCATTACGGCACCAAAATATATTCAGGATCGGATCTATAAAGCAAACTTTCTCCCGGCGCCAAAAAAAGTAATAGATCCCAAAAGTAAAGATGTCAAGAAGGCGGATTCGATCAAATCAAAAACAGATACTGTTAAAGCAAAGCGTCAAGTGGCAGCCCTGGTAAAACCAAAGGAAACAATTGTTCACCATAGCGAGGTAAAGAGAAGATATGAATAATCAAAAAAATAGTTTCTTTGGAAAAATTGATTGGCTGACAATCATGCTTTGGCTTTCGTTGTGTATAATCGGTCTTTTCAATATCCGTGCGGCTGTTTTTAATCCAGATATGCCCGGTTTCTTCAGCTTGGGGACCAACTATGGAAAACAGTCTTTGTATCTTGTTTCGGCGATTATATTAGGTATATCCATTTTGATTATAGATGCCAAGTTTTTCAGTTCAGCTTCGCCGATATTCTACGGAATAACGGCCATCTTACTTGTTATTGTTTTGGTTGTGGGCCGAAATGTAGGTGGAAATCAGGCCTGGATTGATTTGGGATTCTTCCGGCTGCAACCGTCCGAGTTTGCCAAACTTTCAACCTGTCTGTTGCTGGCCAATTTTTTAAGCGCCCAGAGCAATAAAGCACCCACTATGCAAACCTTGGCCATGGGCGCAGGTATTGTACTATTTCCTGTATTCTTGGTTATGCTACAGCCCGACACGGGATCTGCATTGGCTTTCTTTTCCTTAATTTTCGTATTTTACCGTGAAGGGTATGTAAACAACGAGTTATTGATATTCGGTGGACTGTGTATTTTGCTTTTCGTTTTGGCTTTGCTGTTCAACCCGTGGATATTAATCTTGGTATTAGCCCTTATCATTGGATTTTTTATGTGGAGTTTCCGAAAAAAGAGGAAATACATCATTAATTTAAGTATTCTTTTCGCTGCCTGTACCGCGTTTATACTATGCGTCGACTTGGTTTACGACCATGTATTGCAACCACACCAACGTGATCGGATCGATATCATTCTTGGCAAAACGCAAGACCTCCGAGGAAAGGGCTATAATTTGAACCAGTCTAAAATTGCCATTGGTTCAGGTCAATTTTGGGGCAAGGGCTACTTACAGGGTACACAAACAAAGTATAATTTTGTTCCCGAACAGAGTACAGATTTTATCTTCTGTACCGTAGGGGAAGAATGGGGATTTGTCGGCTCAGTAACACTGATAACAATCTATCTCACCCTACTCTTGCGTATCATTCATATCGCGGAGCGACAGCGTTCGGCATTTGCCCGCATCTACGCTTACGGCGTGGCCTCCATCCTATTTTTTCACTTGTTTATCAATATCGGAATGACTATAGGAATCATCCCTGTCATTGGAATTCCATTGCCTTTTGTCAGCTATGGAGGCTCTTCACTCTGGAGTTTCACGATACTGCTCTTTATCATGCTCAAATTTGACTCCAATAGAAAAGGGGTCGTATAGTTTGCAGTTGGTACTGGGAGAGATTTTACTAAATCCTTTCCAGTACCAGTTGAATCGCCTTTTCCACGACCGCTTCAGGATCTGCAGAAAATTCTCCCGCTACCCTACTTGCTAAAATGGCATTAATGGATAAAGCCTGATGACCGAACATGTTCGCCAGCGCATAGATACCGGCAGTTTCCATTTCCAGATTGGTCAAACGGAAATCGTTATGCCGAAATGAATTTATCAAAGAAATCAGATCCGGGATCGTATTGTCTGATCGTAGACAACGTCCCTGTGGCGCATAAAATCCCGGTGCCGTCAACGTTATCCCTTTAGGTAGATCGAAAGCAATTCGGTCCAATAATCGCTCTCCGGCACGTGCTACATAAGGTTTTAAACTTAACTGTGGAAAATAACGAATTAGAGCCTGCTGGATATTCAATTCAATTTCATCATAAGGTTTTTGGTAGAACTGCATCAATGCATCAAAGCCAACCCCATATTCCGAAGCCAATATACTTCCCATTTCAACATCTGTCTGTACAGCACCGGAAGTACCGATACGCACGATTTCCAAAGCGGTCAGTTCGCTCCTTACTTCCCTACGCTGAAAATCGATGTTCACCAAAGCATCCAGTTCATTCAATACGATATCGATATTATCTGTACCTATACCCGTAGAGATCACGCTCAGCCGTTTGGCACCAATATATCCCGTATGGGTGATAAACTCACGCTTCCCTTTTTTGAGTTCAATACGGTCGAAATATTTCGACACCTTGGCGACACGGTCCGGGTCTCCTACCGTAATGATCGTATGGGCTAAGTCCTCCGGCAATAAATTCAAATGGTAAATACTTCCATCTGAATTCAAAATGAGTTCTGAATTGTTTATCATATCGTTCTTAAATAATTCAATTGACAACCTTCAATTTTGGAAAAACGTTCCACGACACGGTTCACCTGCATTTTACGTACCTCAAATTCCAGATAGCAATTATTGTCAAATTCCTGCTTTTCGATTTCCAGTCCTTCTTCCTTAATAATACGCATAACATCATTCATATTTAGATAATCAAAGGTCAAGCCATAGCTATCGTTAACTGTACGTTCGATGATCTGAGCTTGGTCCAAGGCATCCTGTGTAGCCGATTTATAAGCATTAATCAAGCCAGGTACACCCAATAGGGTTCCACCGAAATAACGGACAACAACGACGATTATATTTGTAATATCTGCCGAGAGCAAAGCATTTAAAATAGGACGCCCTGCAGTTCCAGAGGGTTCACCGTCATCGTTTATCCGAAAGACATTC
This sequence comes from Sphingobacterium puteale, assembly GCF_003627955.1. Lineage (GTDB taxonomy): Bacteria > Bacteroidota > Bacteroidia > Sphingobacteriales > Sphingobacteriaceae > Sphingobacterium > Sphingobacterium puteale. The sequence goes on from NZ_RBWS01000020.1 coordinate 39,256, forward strand.
CGATCCGGAGTCAGCCGATAGGCCCAGCAGTGGTGTCTTGCCTTCGGATGCAGGGATTTCACTTCCTGTAAAACATCTTTTAATTTCTCCTCAGATTTAAAAGGAAATGCATAAGCGATAAATTTACTTCCCTTATCTCTAAAAATTCCCTCATAGTTTGCATCGATCGTCCGATAAGTATCTTCAAATAAACTCACTGATATGCGATAATTAAAACTGAAACAATGGAAAGAACTATCCCGAGGTAATTCAACCATGAGAGTCTTTCTTTAAAAAATAGTACACCGACCAAAGCACCCAGCGAGATAACACCAATATTCATCCCGGTGAATACGATGGAAGGGTTTTCAGGCAATGCCCGATGGGCTTTCATATAAAATAATATATTACAAAAATTGAAAGCACCTAAAATTAGACCATAGACGACTGCTTTAGGTGAAAAGGTCTGCTTGTCAACGAAGATAAAATAACCTAATAAACCAAATGCGATCAGCATGGCCATAACAAATATAATAAACATCGAACTGACATAAGGTATCGTCACATGCAATGCCACCTGTTTAAAGAGGATATCAATAATCCCCATACCAATAAAAACAAGCAATGGGTAGAGGCCATTTCTATACTTTGCATTTGACTGCGTTATTGTAGGAAGAGATTTTCGCCAACCGATGGAACATATGATCGCCAATAGACCTATCCCTATCCCCAACAGCTTGTTTCCCTGTAGCTTTTCCTGGAATAGAAAAAACGCTGCCAGCAGGGGAATAAATAAAGACAGCCGCTGAGCCACCTCTGTTTTTACCAAACCACTGTAACGGATAGATAGTGCAATAAATACAAACATCCCCGGTAACAGGACAGCCAATGCCGTATACAGCGGGAATGGTAAGGTCGTCAAGCTAATTTCCTTTATTTGGGGCCGTAATATAAAGTAGGTCAAAGCAACCGCCATCGGATAATTCCAAACGATCACTTGTTTTGTTTCCACGCCATACTGTTTCGCCAGTTTTAACAATACGGCTACAGTGACACTACAGATAACACTTATAAGGACAAAAATCATTGTTCTGTTACTAAATTACTTCCAAAGTCCACGCTTAGCCTGACGGGCCTGTCGTTCTAATTTCACAAAAAAATCAGCATACTGAACATTCGGGGCCAAGGTGTAGGTCACCGCATAGCCCTGCTCGATCAGCTCCGCGTTAACAAATTTCTCCCGAAGATACACATAAGCAAGAAGTCTTCCATAACGATCCTTTTTACCGACATCAAATACCAGCTTCACATTTTTTCCGGTCAACAAAGTTTTTAGATATTCTTTTGCCTCCATGCCATAGTAACCAACCTCTTTACGTGCTGTCTTCCTTGTTTCGGGAGCATCAATCCCGATCAAGCGTACCCGTTCTCCTTTTTTACTACCATTTTCAATCACAAAGGTATCCCCGTCTATTACCCGTCTCACTTTCACATACCGCTCCTCCCCTTTATAAGAAAAACCTAAAAACAAGAAACAGATAATCGCGGTACTCACCAAAAAATTAAATCGCTTTAGCATAAAAATCAAATTTGGGCAAAGGTAATAAAATACTTTTTCAGCAAACAACATATAAAATACTCCATATTTCAACAAAAAAAAACGGTATTTTCAATAAAAAAAACACTAAAAAAAAATAGCTGTTTTTAATATGCTTTTTTTATTAAAAAACCATTAAAAAAAACAGACATAAAAGAGATTACAAAAACAATAAAAGCCTATATAAAAGAAAATTACAAAAACAAACAACTTCAAAAAACCTAAAAAAACATTTATTTTTAACACAAAAAAAGCAGAAAAAAAACAACCAAAAACACACCTATAAATGATATATTTTATATGAAAAAATTTATTTTTTCTTTGATATTCCAAAAACATTCGTACATTTGAAATGTCAAACAACACAAGGATGAACAGATCATATACATATTTCTATTTTAACTTCTTTTATTTTAAAAATAAGAGCCGGGATTAGATTGTGTATACATTAAAATATAACAAGAAAGAGTCCCGGTTTAGATCATCGGGACTCTTTCTTGTTTAAGGGCAAAATAGTAACAAAAAAAAATGAGTTTAAAAATTGCGATACAAGGAGCAAAAGCTTCATTTCACGAGGAAGCAGCATTTAAATATTTTGGACGCGAAGTCGAGATTGTTGAATGTGATTCATTCAAAAAAACCTGTGAATTGCTTAAGCAAAGAAAAGTAGATTACATTGTTATGGCGATCGAGAATTCGATTGCGGGTAGCCTATTACCAAACTACAATCTGCTTCGGGATTATAAATTTCATATCACAGGTGAAGTCTATCTCAACATTCAACAGAATCTGATGGTATTACCGGGTGTAAAATTGAAAGACATCAAGCATATCGAATCACATCCGATCGCCATCCGTCAATGCGAAGAATTTCTTTCGGAGCTGGAAGGTGTACGTATTACCGAAGGGTCAGACACCGCGGCCACAGCAAAGATGATTGCTGAACGGAAATTGACTGATACCGCTGCTATTGCGGGTACCTTGGCTGCAGAGATTTACGGTCTTGAGATTTTAGAAAAAAGAATCGAAACCAATAAAAAGAATGCAACACGTTTTTTAGTTCTTTCGAATGAGGTGGTTGAACATAAAAATGCGAATAAAGCATCCTTATCGTTCCAAACGGGAAATACTGTTGGTTCCTTAGCGACAATTTTACAGTGTTTTGCTGAGCAAAATATCAACCTGAGCAAGATTCAGTCTATGCCTGTTATCGGAAAACGCAACGAATATGACTTTTTCGTTGATGTTGAATGGAAAAAACAATCAGACTATGAAGCTGCGATCCGAAAAGTACTCAAACATAGTGTCAATTTCAATATTATGGGCGAGTACATCAAAAACGAGAAACTATAATCAACAAATTAATACTTATAAAACAATCAACTTACCCTGAATCTGTTGGAGCTATAAAAACTTACAAAACAAGCTTAACAGCTTAACAGACTCAAATACTTTTAAAAATTTATTCCGATGAAAAATACATTAGAAATCACTCCTTTGAAATCATGGTTGGATACTGGAGACAAGCCTTTAATTATCGCAGGCCCTTGTAGTGCAGAGACAGAAGAACAATTGGTATCTACAGCACACCTATTGGCAAATACTGGAAAAGTAAATATTTTACGTGCAGGAATCTGGAAGCCACGTACGCGTCCGGGCGAATTTGAAGGTATCGGTTCCATTGGTCTGGAGTGGTTGAAGAGAGCGAAAGAAGAAACAGGTTTATTAACAGCTACAGAGGTTGCAACAGCAAAACATGTCGAAGAAGCTTTGGCAGCTGGTGTTGATGTACTTTGGGTAGGTGCACGTTCCACTGCAAATCCATTCACAGTACAAGAAATTGCTGATGCACTACAGGGCGTAGATGTACCTGTTTTCGTAAAAAACCCTGTTAACCCTGATTTATCGTTATGGATCGGTGCTTTGGAGCGTATCAATCGTGCTGGTATCAAAAAATTAGGTGCGATCCACCGCGGTTTCTCTTCTTACGAGAAAACAGCATTCCGTAATGAACCGATGTGGGATTTAGCCATCCAGTTAAAAACTGCTTGCCCTAATTTGCCGATCATCAATGACCCTAGCCACATCTGTGGTAACCGTGAATTGCTACCGTACATCGCCCAAAAAGCTATGGATATGGATATGCAAGGTTTGATCATTGAATCACATATTGATCCTTCTGTTGCATGGACAGATGCCAAGCAACAGGTTACACCAGCAGCCCTAGCAGAGTTGATCAATCATTTGACATTACGTAAAGCTGATTCTAACAACCCTTCATTCGAGGATAAATTAGCCGAATTGCGTAGTAACATTGACAAATTGGATGACTTAATTATCCAAAAAATCGGTGAGCGGATGAAAATTGCAGAGAAAATCGGTGAATACAAACGCGATAACAATGTGACGATCTTACAGGTAAACCGTTGGGATGAGATTGTTCAAAAACGCACAAAACTTGCTGAAGCGCTATCTTTGGGCAGTGAATTTGCAACAAAATTCCTAGAATTAATTCACAACGAATCTATCCGTAAACAAAATGCGGTCATGAATTCACAGGAACAACCAACAGCTGAAGCATAATGAATCAACAAGTCATCAAGCTGACGCATCCATCGAAAAAAATAAAAGGCACGGTTCAACTGACAGGATCAAAATCCGAGAGCAACCGTGCTCTTATTATCCGCTCGTTGAGCAAGGGGCAAGTTGATATAGCAAACCTTTCCGAGGCTGCCGATACGGTGACGTTAAACCGTGTCTTACAGATCGCATCAGCTCCTCAACCTGGCTACAACACGATTGACATCGGTCCGGCGGGTACAGCAATGCGCTTTTTAACAGCCTACCTGAACCTTGTTCAAGGAAACTTTATCCTTACGGGGACCGAACGCATGCAACAACGGCCAATCGGTATATTGGTTGATGCCATGAAGGAGATCGGCGCCGACATTCATTACGAGAAGAAATCCGGCTATCCGCCCCTAAAAATAGACGGAGGTTTATTTCAGGGGAAGGACCGTGTCCGGATAAAAGGGAATATCAGTAGCCAATACATCTCTGCCCTACTATTAATTGCTCCCGCATTGAAAAAGGGGCTCACATTGGAAATTGAGGGCGAACTGACTTCCAGACCTTACGTATCCATGACCCTGGATATGTTAAAAAGTGTCGGCATAAAGCATGAGTGGACAGCAAATGAAATACATATTGCCCCGCAGACTTTTTCAAAAAGCACGATTTATGTGGAGCCAGATTGGAGCGCAGCTTCCTACTGGTACGCTATTGTAGCGCTGGCGGAAGACGGAGCATCCATTATCTTACCTGGGCTTAAAAAAGACAGTCTGCAAGGAGATATTGCAATTGTCGATATCATGACCCATTTTGGTGTGCAATCCAGTTTTGAAGCCGATGGTTTGCATCTTCATAAAACGGTAATAGATTCGGAAAAAACGTTATTTGATTTCAAGGAATGCCCGGATCTTGCGCAGACTGTCGTCGTTGTCGCGGCAGCTTTAGGGCGTGAGGTTTCCTTTACAGGTCTTGAAACATTAAAGATCAAAGAAACGGATCGAATTGCAGCTCTCCAGACTGAAATAGCTAAATTTGGCGCTGAACTGATCGCAGATAATGAAACCTATCATCTTAAAACAGCAGGGGTATTCCGGCCAGAAGACGTGACCTTTAATACCTATGAGGATCACCGTATGGCAATGGCTTTTGCCCCCCTTGCATTGGTTTTTGACCAGATCAAGATTGCGGAGCCAATGGTTGTGGAAAAATCGTATCCTGATTTCTGGAAACATCTACAGGCCCAATCTTTTAGCATCGACTAATATTAAAAGAAACCGGGAGAGTATAATTATAAGTTCCCGGTTTTTACAACCTATATACACGCTTTTAATAGCTTTAATGACGACAAAAGGAAGACTATCCGCAGACGGACGTAGATATGATTTAAAATAATCAAAATTGACAAAGTAAGGTTTTAGGATAGTGTTTTCATTGCATTTAAAGGCAAATTTATCTAAGTTTATTGAAATTTAATTTTTATGGCAGGAAACTCATTTGGCGATTTATTCAGAATCAGCACTTTTGGTGAATCACACGGTAAAGCGATCGGTGTAATTATTGATGGTTGCCCCTCAAATATAACGATAGACGAAGAGTTTATACAGTCTGAACTAGATAAACGGAAACCCGGACAGTCCAGGATTACCACACAACGAAAAGAAAGCGATACTGCTCAGATATTATCGGGCGTATTCGAAGGCAAGTCAACCGGAACACCGATTGCCATTGTTATACCTAATGAAGATCAACGTTCCAAGGACTATACCCACATTAAAGATATCTTCAGACCTTCCCATGCGGACTTCACCTACCAGATGAAATATGGCATCCGTGACTACCGCGGCGGTGGCCGTTCCTCGGCCCGCGAGACAGCTGCCCGTGTTGCTGCAGGTGCTGTTGCGAAGAGCTTTCTACAACAATTTGGCATTGAAATCTTTGCCCATGTTTCCGGTGTAGGCACGATCGAAGCTCCGAATTTGGACACCAAAGATCTTAAAGCCTTGCTTGAGCTACGCGAATCCAATATCGCTCGCTGCGCTGATCCGGCCACAGCCAATGAAATGGTCGCATTTATAGATTCCGTAAGAAAAGCTGGTGATACAGTAGGTGGACGCATTTCGGCAGTGATAAGACATGTTCCCGTTGGACTTGGAGAACCTGTATTTGACAAACTCCATGCTGACCTCGCCAAAGCAATGATGAGTATCAATGCCGTACACGGATTCGAATATGGATCAGGTTTTGCGGGTTCGGAGTTGCGAGGTTCCGAACATAATGATATATTTGTAGCAGATGACCATGATTTAAATCAAGTGCATACACATACCAATTTCTCCGGGGGAATACAGGGCGGTATATCAAACGGTATGGATATTACTTTTAAAGTAGCATTTAAGCCTGTTGCCACCATCATGAGAGATCAAGAAACAGTCGATATCCATGGCAACCCGGCCATCGCAAGTGGAAAGGGAAGACATGATCCTTGTGTTGTTTCGAGGGCGGTAATTATTGTAGAAGCCATGGCGGCACTTGTAATTGCGGATCATCTACTTAAACATCAAAGTTACAAACATGCTGCAAGATAATTATGTCGTAGGTGTTGACATTGGAGGCACTCATATTTCCGCCTGTATCATTGACACCAAACAATGGAATATACATTTAGAGAACGTGGTCAGAAACCACGTTTTTTCTCAAGGAGATGCTAAAACGATTTTACACACCTGGACCTCCGCAATACGGGATTGTATGACCACCTCACCCACAGCTATTCAATTCATTGGCATAGCAATGCCGGGGCCTTTTGACTATGAAAATGGGATTTCTAAAATGTTAGGACAAAGCAAGTACGACAACTTGTACGATCAAGACATTAAAAGCCTTTTATCTGCTGAGCTGGGTTTACCGCCTACCGCCATTCACTTTATCAATGATGCAGCGGCTTTCCTACAAGGGGAGATATTTGTACAGCACCTTCAGACCAACCCGAGGATACTCGGGATTACATTGGGGACTGGCTTAGGGTCTGCCGTATGGAATAACGGCGAAAAAGCTTTCGATGCAGATCTATGGAATACACCTTACAAGGAAAGTATCTTTGAAGAATATCTTGTGACAAGATGGTTTGTCAAACGCTTCAAAGAGATCACAGGGAAAAATGTCACCGGTTTAAAGGAAATCTTGGACAATCATAGAGAAACGGCTGCATTCACAACAATCAAGGATGAATACGCAACACATCTCTTTGATTTTATGCAATTTTTTGAAGAAAAATACCAGACGAATATCTTTATTATTGGTGGCAACATCGCAAAAGCACTTCCTATCTTTATCGCGGACCGGGAAGAATTCAATAGATTCACCATGCATACAGCTATATTGGGGGAAAAGGCAGCCATGATTGGCGCCGCAAGCATATTCAGTTAGTTCAGGGACTTAAAAACACAAAATAGCGTTCCCCCTGAAAAAGAATACTATTCAAAGAGCTTCTTGCAAGCAGCTCTTTGAATAGTATCGCTAAAATAACAGATCCCAAGAAATATCCATCTATTCAAACATAGATGGATATTTTTCTGGATTAGCCTCATGCATGATTGCATATACCGTTTCGACAACATCATCCGAAGATGGCTTCGAAAAATAGTCACCATCCGAACCATAAGGAGGTCGGTGCGCTTTTGCTGACAATGTCCGAGGTTGGCTATCAAGCAAATAATAACCATTTTGATTTTCAAGTATTTCTTGTAATATAAATGCGGCAGCACCTCCGGGTACATCCTCATCTACCACTAACAACTTATTTGTTTTTTTCAGAGATTCCGCACATAATTGTGCTTTGTCAAACGGCAACAAGGTCTGGGCATCGATAATCTCGATAAATATCCCCAGACGTTCCAATTCTACAGCAGCTTCTTCGACAACGCGTAACGTTGAACCATAGGAGACTACCGTAATATCTTGTCCTTCTTTAATACGCTCTGCATAACCGATCGGCACCGTAAATTCACCAACATTTTCTGGCAAACGTTCTTTGAGGCGATATCCATTCAAACATTCAACGACAATAGCCGGTTCATCTGAGCGGAAAAGCGTATTATACATTCCGGCAGCTTGTGTCATATTACGAGGTACACAGACATGCAATCCTCTTAAGGAGCCCAATATCACAGACATCGGTGATCCCGAATGCCATACACCTTCCAGTCGGTGTCCGCGGGTACGGATAATGACCGGTGCTTTTTGCCCGCCGAACGTACGGTAACTTAAGCTGGCTAAATCGTCACTGGCAACCGTGATACCGTAGATCAGATAATCTAAGTATTGAATTTCAGCAATTGGTTTTAACCCACGGATCGCCAATCCGATCCCTTTACCGATAATTGAATTTTCGCGGATCCCGGTATCAAATACGCGATGTGCACCGAGCTTATCCTGTAGACCTGCAAATCCTTGGTTGACATCCCCTATTTTCCCCACATCTTCCCCGAATGCCAATAAACGTTCATCACGTCGAAAATTTTCTTCAAAACAAAGATTCAACACTTCCCGACCATCCACGATTTTAGAATCTTCATTATAAATCGCGGGTACTGCAGGGACATTGAAGGGAGAATCAACACCATCAGTAAATAATTTCGAATTGTACCGTTTCTCGTTAATCTCCTGCTTAACTTTATACCAATTCAACAATTCCTGACGACCTTCTGTCTGTTTTCCCTTTAGCTCATGCAAGATCTTCCGGACCTGTCCATACACCTCTTTCAACGAAGGTTCTACCATCGATTGCAGTTTTTTTGCTGCGAAGTCCGCTTTCTCATTTGGAATTCGAGCCAATAAATCAATGGCTTCTTTTGCTTCCAGCGTCAACGTTCTGATATAGTCAGCCCAAGCCCTTTTTTGTTCCTGACGAACAAAATCTTTGGCCTCACGATCCAATTGATCCAACTCTTCATCCGTAGCAATACCCGAACTTTGAATCCATTCCTTCATTTTGGCGATACAGTCGAAGTCTGTTTCCCACTGCAGGCGTTCCTGAGATTTATAACGCTCGTGGGATCCCGAAGAGGAATGCCCTTGTGGCTGTGTCAGTTCGGTCACATGAATCAAACAAGGGATATGTTTTTCTCTTGCAATGCTGGCAGCCTGCTCATAAGTTTCACACAAGCCCGCATAGTCCCAACCTCTGACCTTGAAAATTTCGATTCCGTTGGTCAGCTCCTCTTTTTGAAAACCCTTTAGGATTTCAGAAATATCACCTTTCGTGGTCTGTATTTCATTGGACACTGAAATTCCGTAACCATCATCCCAGATAGAAATAACTGTAGGTATCTGATGCACTCCGGCAGCATTGATAACTTCAAAAAATACCCCCTCCGAAGTTGCGGCATTCCCTATGGTACAGAAGGTAACTTCATTTCCTTTATTCGAGAAATAGGACAAATAATCCAAATTTCTGTTTTGCTTATACAATTTAGAGGCCAATCCGAGTCCCAGCACCCGCGCCATCTGCCCTCCTGTGGTGGATATATCTGAGAAGGAATTCTTCTGCACGGTTTGATCAAGCCAATTCCCCTGATCATCCAATACCCGCGTAGAAAAATGACAGTTCATTTGCCGACCGGCGGAAGAAGGATCTGCCTCAACATCCGGATGTGCATACAATTGAGAAAAAAAACGGTAAACATCACTGATGCCCGAAGCAAATATAAATGTTTGGTCACGGTAATATCCCGACCGCCAATCGCCATTTCTGAAGACCTTAGCCATCGCAATTTGTGCCAACTCTTTTCCATCGCCAAAAATACCAAACTTCGCCTTACCGGTAAGCACTTCTTTACGTCCCAATAAACTCACGTAACGACTCTCCAAGGCAGTTCGATAATCATTCACAATAATCTTTTTGAACTCGTCAAAGCTCAAAGTGGAAATAGATTCATTGTTTTGGTCAAATGCAGTATCAAGCATATTCTTTTTTGTTTCAACAAATTTAACAAAAATATTATTCTATATAATTGGTGTTTGTCAAATAAATTGACAATCAATGGTTCGTATTTGAAATAGAATATTCTAATTTCTCAAATTAGTACTTTTTGAGAAAAATTCCTAATTTTTGTAGATTTTTAATTATTATACATAAGGATTAAAGTCTAGCGATAGGGATCAGAAATTATACTTTCTTTTCTCTCAACAGATAGTAAACATGAGATTGCGATAGATCTTCTTTTTAATTTTATTTTTTTACTGTGAATTTTTCAGCACTTCAACTCAATAAGCTTCTTTTTTCGAACATTGAAAAACAGAAGCTCTCGGTACTAACAGCTGTCCAGGAACGAGTTATCCCTGCCCTATTGGATGGCAAAGATTGTCTGGCGATTGCCCCTACGGGCACCGGAAAAACCGAAGCTTTCGCCATTCCGCTCGTTCAACATTTATTAGAAAAGGGTCAAAGGGAACATGCCTCCGTCCTTATTCTGCTTCCAACACGTGAACTCTGCATCCAAACGAAAGATAGAATCGCTAAGCTGATTGAAGGTACCAGCCTCGGTATCGCATGCTTTTATGGTGGCGGAACTTACGAAAGCCAACTTGCGGACTACCCTAACGCTCACCTGATCCTGGCTACTCCAGGCAGACTGCTTGACTTTCTGGAACAACAGGTTATTAATCTGAAATCGATAAACACCCTGGTCATTGATGAATTTGATCAACTGCTCGATCTGGGTTTCGCACTAGAAATCAATAAAATTATGCAGGCACTTCCTACGGAAAGACAGTCTATTTTCGTATCGGCAACTCGCACAGCTGAAATGGATAAGATCGTTCAGAAAAGACTCAAAAATCCAATCGAAATCGTCGTAGAAAATCAACTTAAAAAAGGAAAAATACACGAATATGTGATGTACGTTGATAAAAATGACAAGAAAAATCTCATCCGACATCTGCTTGAAAACAGGATAAATTCACAAGTGCTTATTTTCACACGTACCGTCCATGCTGCCGAACGAATTGTCACAGACCTTCAGCGAAATGGCATTTCGGCTCTCGCTCTATATGGCGATAAGTCGCAACAGCAACGGGAGGATATCGTTAGTAAATTTAGAAGCAGTGAAAACAGGGTATTAATAGCGACGGATTTATTAGCAAGAGGCATAGATTTCCCAAATCTTGAAGCTATTATTAATTATGAAGTACCAGACTCCCCTGAAACATACACACATCGTATCGGAAGAACAGGCCGTTCTCAGGCTGACGGCATGGCTATCACACTCTGCGACGCAGAAGACAATCAGAAATGGATAAAGCTACAATTAGCACTAAACAAACAGATACAGATTGACGATCAGCATCCATTTTTATTGAGTTGGGAAAAAATGCTGTCCAGCAGTCAAAGCAATACCCGAAAAGGCCAATCAAAATCGAGAAAACGTCGTTAAATTATAATTATTCTTTTACTTTTACCTGCAATTAACAAAATCACAGTCCAAGATGAGTACAATACATTTATTTGACGATAGTAATAATGCGAACGACAATCGCCTGGGGGATCTCGAAAAAACCATCATCATGAATAATCTGATGGAGGTTCCTTTTGACGAGCGGGATGAATTATGGCGCGATACTTTCTTAAACAACATAGCAGAATGCACCCTAAAGCTTGCTGAAACTGAAGTTGTGATCGGCCCGGACGGATTTCCTTATTTTCAGTTGGAAAGTGTGCCCAAGGACCAAAATTTCCAGGCTTTCGTCATCAAAAACCGCTTGAAGGATTTTGTATTGCCGAAAGGTTTTGGTATCGCCATCAATACACAAAATGGAAACCCGGATTGGATCTTTACTTATGGAGATTTGGTTAATTATTTCTTGAATGACGAGTTTTATACTGACCGGAGCATTTTTTCACAAAAAAATGAACAGACCACCATTAGTAAAGATGAAGAAATATTAGTTGGTCAACCATCGGAAACCATCCTACCGCGTCACGTCCGGACACAACTTCGCGAGTTTTTGGATTATTATGGTGTAAAGAACGCCAAAATTATGCTTATTGCACGTAACTATAAAGACGAAGAAAAAGTGTCCCAAGATCTGGTCTTTAATATCGTTGCCAATCAATTTAGGACAGAAAAAGAATTCACGGATATCATGGAAGCAATCGGCTGGTTCCTGCCCAGACATTATTCCTATATCGGATTGGATGAATTTGCGATTGAGAATGGCTTTATGCCATTGTAAAAGAAAAAATTTGATTATATAAACAGCGAATAAATAATGTTTCCATTTAACGTAAGAGTATACGGAATATTGATCAACGAGAAAGAAGAAGTGCTGATCAGTGACGAAAGGACGGAAAATGTTTCATTTACTAAATTTCCGGGCGGAGGATTAGAATATGGAGAGGGGCTATTAGAGGCCCTAATCAGAGAATACCAAGAAGAGTGCGCATTTGACATTAACGTCATAAAACATATCTACACAACTGATTTTTACGAGAAATCAAGTTTCAATGATAGCCAGATCATATCAATTTATTATCAGGTCAAAAATACTTCGGCCATTCAGATCAGAACAACCACCAAGGCATTTGACTTTGATCCGAACGAGAAAGTGGAAGACAATAAGCGTCAGTCTTTCCGATGGGTTCCTGTCCATGTGCTTAGGATAGCAGATCTAACATTTAAAACGGATCAAATTGCCTGGACAGAATTTTTGAAAACGCTGAGATGATAAGATTTTTTTTAATTTTCGTCAATTTTATTTGTATTTAAAAAATAAACACATATCTTTACGTAAACCAATGGAAATACTTTGTTTTTTTAAAGTATTGACCTTAATAATTACATTTTATTATTTTTTTGATATCTCGTAAGACGAGATGAGTGAAGAGAAAAGCGATATCAAACAGACATTGGTTTATTGAATTTGTAAATTCCTAGTCCTATAGGTTTTTTAATAGTTAGTGTGATTTTATGGCGATACTCCCCGTATCGCCTTATTTTTTGTCTTATTACGCGCTGTCTCTGTCGCCTTTATTTAGAGTATTTACACATCCGGAGAGCACGGTCAGGGACTCACTCTCATTTCTTTTTTAGAGATCTCTACACCTGCTAAAACCTCAGCAACGACAGCAACAATTGCGGATCCTATTTGAATGCGACGAAAGAGGCAAAACACAAATTTTTATGCAATACATCTATATTTTTAAATCCGACTTTTGCCAATAGCTCAAGCTGATATACCAACGGCCTCGGTGTGTCCTCATGTTCGATATAGGCAAAGACATGATCGCGATATGCTTCATTTTGCAAATTCGTTAAGTAGGCTCCATATTTTTCGCGATAGATCAGCTGCTGGAGAGACGCACTATTTTGTTCGATTAGATCGAAAATCCATACACTACCACCACTTTTGAGTAATCTAAAAAGTTTCTGGAATGCAGTCTCCCAATCCTGATCGTCCCGTAGATGATGTAATACCGCCGTCGCAATTATTACATCATATTTTCCCTCGGACAGATCAGCCTGTCGAAAATCGCTTTTCACCTGATGCACCCGTCCACTGGTAAGTGCTCCGACACGTTCTTTAGCACGTTCTAACATCGGTAAACTCAGATCAACTAAGGTAACATCTGGATTGGAACTGACTTTTTGCAATAATTTGACATCATAGTTACCTGCACCGCAGCCAATATCCAATACCTGCTCGAGCCCCGGGTAAAGGGATGAAATTGCATCCGTTATAAGTTCCATATTCCACACGGCATCCAATGTCGTCGCCTGCCCCGTCTCTAAATTAGCAAACCGTTCAACATCCTTGTCAAATCGCGTTTCAATCTCCTGTAATGTTGCTTTATTCATAGTAATATATTTATTTACGAGCTGACTATGCTCTGTTGTCTTTCAATGACTACATCGTATCCGGATCGTTTTGAAAAGCATGTCGGGCTTTTTCCGATAAGATAGGATATATAAATTTTAATTATTTAAAGGTAGTGTTAACTCGAATTCATTAAAAATATTTATTTTGTCATCGATTCATACCAAAAAAGTATCAATGGAAATCAGACATCTTATTTATTTCAAAACAGTAGCCGAGGAGCTTCACTTCGGAAGAGCAGCCGAGCGTTTATTTATGTCCCAACCACCGCTCAGTAGACAGATCAAAGATCTTGAAGATGAGCTTGGTGTTATTCTCTTCTTCAGAACAAACAAAAGGGTGGAACTGACCGAAGCCGGTAAATACTTTTTGGAAGAGGTCATCGAAATCCTTCAAAATTTAGAGCATAGCAAAACAATCACAAAACAGATCCATAACAATATCTCAGGGGAATTTAAATTAGGTTATATCAGTTCCACACCAAAACAGATGTTGGCAACAGTATTGAAACAGATTCAGCAAAAATTCCCCTATCTACGGGTCAGCCTATTTGAGACATCTACACAAAAACAAAAAGCAGCGTTAGAAAACGGAAAATTGGATCTCGGAATTATGCGTGCGCCCATATACGCTAGCGAGCTCCTGATCACACCGCTGTTCGAAGACCCAATGGTCATTGTGGGATCCACAGCAGTAGACTTCAAGGATATCAATTTTTTCAACGAGAATTTCATCTCCTTCAACCAAAAATACGCCTCTGAATACCATCGCTTAACAATCAATACTTGTAATCGCATGGGATTTGAACCCAAGATTGTGCACCAGAGCAATTCCATGTCTTCGATCCTCGAATTGGTATCACAAGGCTTAGGATTAGCTGTAGTACCAGCATCTACGATAAAACAGTATCCCCATCTGAAATTAAAAATTATGAAACTCGATGATATAGATAGCAAAACAGAAGTTATTTTGGTTTCCAATATAAAAAGTAAGAACAGTGCGCTCGGAGAGTTCATTCAATGTATTCAAAAGGAATACCTTAAATTTAATAAAGCATATTAAAAAAAGGACTGGTTTGTCCCGATTCAAACAATGAAAAAAACCATCATTTCCCTTCTTCCATTAACACTGTTGCTCCCCGTACTATTGTTCGGACAGCGGGCATCAGAAATTGACCAGAAATTGCAGGCCATTATGCAGCGCTATCAAGCGATAGGATTGAGTGTCGTACTCGTCAAAAACAACCAGATTGACTTTCATAAAAACTATGGTTACAAAAATATAAAAGACAAAACCCCATTACAGGAAAACGACATCTTCCGGATAGCTTCCATATCAAAGTCATTTACCGCCACGGCTTTTATGCAACTCTTAAAACAGGGCCTCTGTTCTTTAGATGATGATTTCGGGGATCTAATCGGTTTCCCGATTAGAAATCCAAACTACCCTGAGGTAAAAATCACCCTGCGGATGGTACTTTCCCACACTTCCAGTATGAATGATAAAAACGGTTATTTTAACCTGGATGTGATCAACCCGTCCAAAAATCCGAACTGGAAAGATTCATACAACAGTTATGCCCCGGGCAGCCGATATCAGTATTGTAATCTAAATTTTAATATGGCGGGAGCCGTATTGGAGAAACTGACACAGATGCGTTTTGATAACTATATCTCCAAAAACATTCTCAAGCCATTGCAGCTTTATGGTGGATATTGTGTTGACTCACTGGATCATTCAAGATTAGTCCCTTTATACTCATTCGATGAAAAAGCTAATTTTATAGAAGAAGCAAATGCCTATGCTCCAAGACGCGATGAACTTGCAACTTATCACCTGGGCTATACGACTCCGATACTCTCTCCCACTGGTGGTATGAAAATATCAGCACTCGATCTCGCAAAATACATGCTCATGCACATGAACTATGGTACGACCAAAGGGAAAAAAATAATGGATAAAAAATATGCAAAGATCATGCAAACGGCGGTTAACAAGCAATCTGGTTATGGTCTCGCGATCATGAACGAAAGCAGCATTATTCCCGGCCTCACCCTAACGGGGCATACGGGATCTGCCTATGGATTATACAGTGCGCTATTTTTTAATCCCACAAAAAAATATGGATTCGTAGTGATCACCAACGGTTGCAACTTGCCAGATAGCGATAATTTCAATCCTTTGCTCAAAGACTGTATCCAAGCCCTATATGATAGCTTTATAAAATAGGCTGAAGTCTAAGGACAAAGTCTGACTGTCTGCCTCAAGCAGGAAAGAAAACAATTAAATGGATAGCAACTTCCATAACAACGCATAAAAATACCCCCAAATAGTATTCGACTTTTTGGGGGTATCGTATCGTTGAGCGTATGGATTGATTTATTTTTTATTCTCAACCCAGTTTACAATTGCCGGATCCAATGGATTGGTTGCTGATCGAAAGCGGTGTACCAATTGACCATTTTCATCAATCAGGAATTTTTCAAAGTTCCATTTGATATCGCCGGTAAAATCCGGATTGTTTTGTGTGATCAAATATTTAAATAATGGCGAAATCTGATCACCTTTCACATCTACCTTTTCTGCCATTAAAAAATCCACACCATAATTCTGCTCACAAAATTCTTGAATCTCGGTGTTGGAACCCGGCTCCTGTTGTCCAAAGTTATTCGCTGGAAAACCAATGATCACCAATTTATCGCCAAAGGTCTTGTGTAGTTCTTCCAGGTCTTTATACTGTTTCGTAAAACCGCATTTAGACGCTGTATTGACGATCAAGATTTTCTTGCCTTTGAAATCGGACATTTTCACTTCCTGCCCATCCAGGGTCTTAAAAGTGAAATTATAAATTTCGGGATTGCCAAATAACATTGACATATACACCATAATAGTTGCTATAATCATATTTTTTTTGTTTAAAGACTCAACAATGAGTTACTCTCTCTTTCCAATACTGCATTGAACAATTCATTTATAGGGGACTTGAGGATTGTTCCGACCTTAATCTGATGCGTTTCACACACTTCTCGTAATAATAAATCAAAACTGTAAGCAATTGACCCCACAAAGTGACACTCATACTGATTGTAATCAGCATAAGTTAAAATAGATGCCTGAACGAACTCTTCAAAACCTCCTTTTACCAGGTCGATGATAAATGGATGGGTAATATTATCAGACATGAAAGGCGCAAAAGATGCTAAAAAAGCATTTGGTCGTTCTTTCTGGTACACGTTTTTTATAACAATCTCTTTATTAATGCGGTATTTGACCGCAAATTTCTCGTTCAGATCTTTCGGCATACGCCCGTAAAGAAATAAACGAAGAAGCTTTTTCCCAAAATAGGCCCCAGAGCCTTCATCTCCCAACACATAACCGTTGCCGTTATGCGAAGGCATCAACTCTTCGCCATCAAAAAAACTCAGGTCCGATCCTGTGCCAAGCGTGGCAACATATCCTTTTTTATTGCCACAGGTTGCCAGCGCACATCCGAAAAGATCATTCTCAACAGCGATATAGGCATTTTCGAACAAGGGAGTCAAGGCATTTGAAACCATTTCACGGCGATCTGGGGTAATGCAGCCAGCTCCAAAAAAATAAAGCTCCGTAACCTCATCCGCATAAGGTATTATTTCGGGTATCTCTTTAATAACCCGTGTAATTTCTTTTTCGTTAACGAAAAAAGGATTGAGTCCATTTGTACTGAACGAAATAGGTGCGCTGTCGGGCAATTCCAATTTCCAATCTGACTTTGACGAGCCACTATCAACAACTAAGATCATACAAATTCTTGATTATTTTCCCCTGATAAACTAGTGTATCAAATATACGAAAATTACGTCCAAACTGAAACGACGGTTCTTAAAGAAAATACGTATCTTGGATTTTTTATGTGATATCTTTACAATCTAATGAAACTTTTTAAATCAATTAAAGTCTGACGGATTTAATGAACTATTGAAGAACCAATAAAACATTTTTTTGTTTTGATTTAAGCATAAGATAATTTTAATTTTGTAAGCGCATACTAAAATCATCTTTCATGGATAGTGACCATTTAAATATACCCATAATAAACTTTGAGGTATCTTTTCCAGAAGTACAGGCTCATTACATTAACGTAAATATGAGCATAAAAAAACTCAATCAGCCTTATGTTGATCTCAAAATGCCAGTTTGGTCGCCAGGCTCCTATTTAATTCGTGAATATGCAAAAAATGTAGAGCGATTTAAACCTGTTGATACTGATGGAAATCCCGTTCCCTTCTGCAAAATTTCAAAAAATACCTGGCGTGTTACAACAAATGCACTGGATCAGCTGCATATAAGCTATGCCGTATATGGCTTTGAAGTTTCTGTCCGCACGAATTTTTTTGACAGCGACCACGCATTTATAGTTCCAACAGCCACATTTCTACATATTGACGATTATATCAACATTCCTTCGCGAATTGTTATCGTGCCAAAAGAGACTTGGAAAAGTATATCAACGGGACTGGAACGACTGACACAACATACTTTTCATGCACCTAATTTTGATGTTTTATATGATAGTCCGATTGAAGTAGGAAATCAGGACATCTGGAAGTTTCAGGCTGCGGGAGTAGAACACGAGTGTGCCATGGTAGGCGGTGGATCCTATGATAAAGAACGCCTTACAAAAGACATTACACGTATTGTGGAAGAAGAAACCCGTATCTGGGGATCAAATCCCAATAAACGTTACGTCATCATCACCCACAATTATCAGTCTGGTGGCGGGGGGCTTGAACACCTCAACTCCACGGTATTGGGTGCGTCGAGAAATGCCTACCGAAATGAAAATAGCTACAAAACATACCTGAGTCTCGTTGCCCATGAATATTTTCATTTATGGAATGTAAAGCGACTTCGCCCTAAAGCACTGGGACCGTTTGACTATGATAGAGAGAACTATACCACGGGCTTGTGGATCATGGAAGGTTTCACCTCATATTACGACAATTTAATCATTAAACGCTGTGGATTCTACGATGAAAAGGAATACCTGACATTATTGGCAAATGATTTCAATATTGTCCTGAACCGTCCCGGGCATGAAATACAATCCGCGGCAGCATCGAGTTTTGACACTTGGATCAAATATTATAGGCCGGATGAAAATGCAATCAATTCCTCCATCTCCTATTATAATAAAGGAGCAATGCTTACAGCATTACTGGACATCAAAGTCATCGCAGCTACAGATGGAAAAATAAAATTGGATGATATCATCCGGGCGGCTTACGAAGAGTTTTTCTTAAACCTCAACCGTGGATTTGAAGAAAACGAATTCCAGAACCTTGCGGAACGTATTGCCGGCACTTCACTGGATGACATATTCCAGGCAGCCCACCAGGACGGTGAACTCGATTACAATGCCTACTTCAATTTGGTGGGCTATGAAATTGTAGACAGCAACAAAGATAAGGATGCCTTAACGTTGGGCATCACGACCAACAAAATAGATGGACTGATCAGCATCGCGACAGTTGAAA
This sequence comes from Sphingobacterium puteale, assembly GCF_003627955.1. Taxonomy (GTDB): domain Bacteria; phylum Bacteroidota; class Bacteroidia; order Sphingobacteriales; family Sphingobacteriaceae; genus Sphingobacterium; species Sphingobacterium puteale. The sequence continues at coordinate 58,792 of NZ_RBWS01000020.1, forward strand.
AAGGAACTGGCGCCTATGATGCGGGATTGAGCGTGAAAGATGAATTGATTGCAATAAATAATGTCAGATTAGATGTAAAAGACAAGGAGATGGATTTCATTACACAGCATGCTGCTGACGGCGACCTATTGAATTTCCTTATTGCAAGAGATGGGATCGTGCGGGAAATACCGGTCCAAATCAGGAAGAACAACAAGAAAATCTATGAGATCCGCCAGCTAAAAGACCAGACTTTCTTACAGGAGCTGCTGGGAAAAATCTGGATGGCCTGACGGGACTATTCCGGAGACGATTACACATCATGACACTTTAGTCACCGGCAATCATTTAAACAGCCCCGGCAAAAATATATTTTTGCCGGGGCTGTTTATTTAGAACTTATATCTCACCGAAAAACCAATCGGATCGAACACTTTGATGCTCGACTCATTCAAAAAGTCAAAATAGGGTTTTACATCCAGGGAAATCTGAAATGGAGCCTGAGGAATATTATATTCAATCCCCACGATACCGTCTATACTTAAATTAAGATGGGAGTCAAACGAATAGCGCTGCCCCGCTATAATTTTATCCTTTTCTTTGTAAGAACCGATACTTCCACCAAAGCCATAGTACCAATTTAGACCTGCTGTCAAAGGTTTGTAAATCTCGTATAATCCAACGACACGAAATCGTCGATAATTGGAATTGCTCTGAATACTCATAATACCTTCCAAAGCGTGATTCGAATTAAGCGTATGACGGTAAGTAATTCCTTGAGCAGAACCAAATCGCCCTCCAATAGCGCCTCTATTATCCAACTGAGCTACAGCTTTATTGGACAATGCACCAAACATCAGCATTCCACCGACAGCCAAAAATATTTTTCTCATAAAAATTGAACGCGTTATATGCTTCTTTATATATACCAAAAGTAACAATTACAGCTATAACGACACAATGTTTAATTTGTTATGACATTAATCCCAATATCAACAACTTTATTTCTGATATTTTTTTTATATTTAAGTCAATAGTGGTAACCAAATAAACTCAAGTGATATGGGCAGAATTTTTGACTTTATAACCTTATATAAAGAAAAATACGCAAAGGACATTATGGTGGCAGGCCGAGATGCCAGTGGCAGCTGGAAAACGTATTCCACCAAAGAATATATAGCAGCAATTGACACTTTGAGTAGGGCACTACTAAAGTTGGACCTGAAGAAGGGGGACCGTGTGGGAATAATGTCCGGGAATAGGCCTGAATGGAATTTGGTTGATTTTGCCTGCAATCAAATAGGACTTGCAACTGTACCCCTCTATCCTACTTTGTCGGCACAGGACCTGTCATTCATCGTCAACGATTCGGATGTCAAAGTACTATTTGTAAGCAATAAAGAATTGACTGCACGTATTGGGCAAGCAATCAAAGAACATGGCATACAGCCACAGGTGTATACCTTTGACCAGATTGAAAATCATACCCCTCTAAACGAATTAATAGCCAGTGCAGTAGATGAAACCACTGATCTATCCGCCCATCGCGATAGCGTCACGGAGGATGACCTGTTGACCTTAATTTATACTTCAGGAACTACAGGACGTCCAAAAGGGGTGTACCTCTCGCATAAAAACGTATACAGCAATGTCATGGCCTGTAATTATTTGATACGGGAGGATTTTAAAACCGCACTTAGCTTTCTTCCGCTATGCCATATTTTTGAGCGCATGGTGGTGTATATGTACTACTCGAAAGGTATCCAAATTTACTTTTCAGAAACCTTGGATAATGTGGTTGCCGATATCAATGATGTAAAACCAGACGTCTTTACCACGGTACCGCGCGTACTGGAAAAGGTCTATGACAAGATTATTGAAAAAGGCAAAGCGCTCACCGGAATTAAAAAGAAGTTGTTCTTCTGGGCCGTGGACTTGGGGCTAAAATTTCAGGAGCCGGGTAAAAATGGACTATTCTATAATTTGAAACTAGGTATTGCCCGCAAACTCATTTTTTCTAAATGGCAAGAAGCCTTAGGCGGCAATATTAAGATTATCGTATCCGGTGGAGCAGCGCTTCAAGAGCGCTTAGCACGCATATTTTGGGCAGCTGACCTGAAGGTACTTGAAGGCTATGGCCTAACAGAAACTTCGCCAGTTATTGCCGTAAACTCCTATTTACCAAATGGGTTAAAATTTGGAACAGTTGGAAAGCCGCTTAAAAACCTTGACGTAAAAATCGCTTCAGATGGTGAGATTCTTGTGAAAGGTCCTAGTATTACTACCGGATATTATCAAAATGAGGAGGCCACGAAAGAAGCTTTCGATGAAAATGGATTCTTCAAAACCGGAGATATCGGCGAAATTACTCCGGATGGTTTCCTAAAAATCACGGACCGGAAGAAGGAGATGTTTAAAACTGCGGGCGGAAAATACATTGCTCCCCAGTCTATCGAAAATAAATTAATGGAATCCACTATGATCGGACAGGTCATGGTGATCGGTGAAAACAAAAAATTCCCGAGCGCACTGATCGTTCCCGCCTTTGATGTCCTTTCAAAATGGGCCGCTCAAAAAGGAATATCCAGTAATTCCAATGAAGAAATCATCAAAAATCCTGAAGTTATTCAAAAATATCAAGACGAGATAAACCGATTATCAAGTAACTTTGGCCATTGGGAGATTGTCAAGAAATTCGTTCTCCTACCAAAAGAATGGACAATAAATGAGGGCCAGCTGACCCCAAAATTAAGTTTGAAACGAAAAGTTATTTTAAAAGAGAATGAAGCCGCGATCGACAAATTGTATATAGAGCAGAATCAAGAATAACAATTTGCACGATTATTGGAGCTGTTAATCTTATTATGAAGCACGTTACACTAAAAGATCTATTTACATTCGGATACTGGAAAAATATTTGGCGAGTCATGATTGACGCCTTCAATGGATTCAACGATGACAAATGCATGAAGAAAAGTGCATCACTGGCTTATTATACAGTCTTTTCCATAGGTCCGCTGCTGATGATCGTCATTTGGTGTATCGGTTTCTTTTATGGAGAACATCTTGAAAGTGGTTCTTCTGCACAGGATCAGGTACTCGAAGAGGTCATGGTACTTTTTGGGCAAGATGTGACCACGCAGATTCAGTCCTATCTTCAGAAAATTACTTTTGAAAATAAATCCAATATGGGGATCACAATCGGTATTGTTACCTTGGTCATTTCCTCCACAACTTTGTTTGTGGATATTCAAGATTCAATAAACAATATCTGGAAAGTGAAGCCTAAGCCTAAGAAAGGCTGGCTAAAATTAATCATCAATAGACTAATTTCCTTTTCCATCGTAATTGCTTTAGGCTTCTTGTTAATTGCTTCATTGATGATAAATGGAGTTATAGTCGCGGTCACCAACTTGGTTATGACCTATTTCCCCATTATTCCGATTGCACTGATATCTTGGGTAAATACCGGTATTACGTTTTCTGTCATAGTGATCCTGTTTGGATTTATCTTTTCGTTTCTGCCCGATGCTAAGGTCAAATTCCGTGATATGCTCGGCGGAGCGATTTTCACCGGCCTTCTTTTTATGTTGGGCCGCTACGGCATCTCGCTTTATCTCAATCTTTCTTCCACGGCAAGTTTTTACGGTGCAGCTGGTTCGATCATCATCATGTTATTGTGGATCTATTATTCAGCCGCGATACTTTACTTTGGAGCAGAATTTACCAAATTTTATGCGATCAAATTTGGTGCAGGTATTGTCCCTTCTGCATTTGCCGTTGCCATTGAACAAACAGAAAAAGTAAAGAAAATGGGCCCCGATGCTGAGGCCCATATCGGCGATACAATCCAGATATCAAAATAACCCTACTATTTTTTCTCTTTTTTCCCGCTAATGGAACCATCTATGCCAATCACATCAATGACTCTATCACCAATTTGTGTGATATCTGATTTCAGGCCGATCATTACGGTAAAAATATTGACGGGTGTATGCTGTATTTTTCTAAAATTATGCAGATACCCCAATTCCAAGCCAAGAAAAAAGCCGTTAAATTTATAATCAGCTCCAGCACCTAATTTACTCGACAGATTAAAATGATTTTTATTTTCCATCTTAACGAGTTTCTGTTCGGTGAGCACATTCGCACGAGGCTCACTGGTCAATCCCACTCCCGGTCCCAGGAAACCGTAAACATTCAACCTGCGCATCTGTTTGCGCACGCCACCTGAAAAAGCAAAGGTATAGAAGTTCGTATTTGCATCTTCGATACGATAGGCAAAATCGGGATCAGGCAGAAGTTGCTTGTATTTGAATGACAATGTATACAATGTCGGGGAAACAAAAAACATCGAGTTTTTGAGAGAGATATCCAAACCAATGCTACCTGAAAATTTTGGGGAAAGTATATCTTTGGTCTTGCCTATGGGGAACCCCATTCCAGTTGTACCCCAATAATAAACTTTTCGGTAATGAATCGTGTCAACACCGCCCTGAGCATAGGTATTCATGCTCAGCAACAAAAGAACAATAAAAGCAAGAAGAAATCTTTTCATTTAAAAGCGTTTAATACTGAATAAGAACAATATTAAACGCATAATGTTCAAGCCCTCAAAAATATTTTAGAGATAGCTTTTGGATTGTGGTCCCTGATTAAACAAAAGATCAATAATACTCAAATCCGGATAAAAACCGTTTTTGTCCTGGAAAACCTGATAATATTCTTTGGGAGCGTCCAAAATGCTTTCCTTTTTTGGATGGATCACTTCGCGATAGTCAATTATTGCCGAATCATTTATGCGATATTCCTCTGTAAAGGCAAGTGTTCGTCGTAGCTTAATTGACTTGAGTATGAGTTCAAGTTGCGCCACATTAAAGTCCAACAGGTAATCAAATTTTTCGTGATAAAAATGACTAAAATCATCTTCATAATATTCAAAATACGCAGAGCTTCTGTAGGCTGTCTGAATACTCAGCCAATGTAAACGTTGCCAGTCAAATTCATAACTGATCCGGATATCTTTCATCGGAACCCGATCTTTGTTGCCATGTTGGATCGGAACGATTAGATCCTGTACCCCATTGGCAGAAGCAATACGGGCCCGTGTGCGATAGCTTTGTTTTTGAAAATGTTCGTATTTTTCGATCACTAGCGGAAGATTATGCTCCTGTATGGTATGAAAATAAGATATCGGCGGAAGATAACATGCTGAAAGTAATAACTGCGATTCCATAAAAACTGATGATTTTTGTTATAAGTGACGCAAAAATAACTTAAATTAAGGATATTTGTAAAATACTACTGGGAATTTTAGCTATAGCATGAAACAAAAAGCGTTAAGCGCATTAATCTATATCATCTCTCTTTTCCCCTATTGGTTTCTATATTTGATTTCCGATGGGTTATATTATATTCTTTATTACATTATTGGATATAGAAAGAATATTGTATTTCAAAATTTAGAAAATGCTTTTCCTGAAAAGAGCGATGCCGAACGAATAGCAATCGCAAAAAAATTCTATCGCTTTTTTCCGGACTTACTTATAGAATCCATCAAATTAAAAACAATTACCGCTGGTGAGGTCAGAAAAAAAATGACTTTGGATAATGAGGAAGAATTAATCCGTCATCTCGCTGCCGGAAAAAATGTAATTGGAGTCACCTCACATTATGCCAATTGGGAACTTGGAATTCATCGCTTGAGCCTGATTACTGATTTCCCGACCCTGATAGTTTATAAGCCGCTAAATAACAAAGATATCGATACGGTATATAATACCATGCGGGGGCGCTTTGGCGCTGAAATGGTTCCAATGAAACAGATTCTTAGACATATCGTCAAATTAAAAGGCCAGCCTAACATTAGTATACTGGTCGCTGACCAGACGCCCATGTATTCTGATTCCGACTATTTTATTAATTGGCTGAATCAAGAAACATTGGTCTACACAGGCGCTGAGCGGCTATCAAGAATAAGCAAGGCCCCGGTCGTATTTTGTTATATTGGCCGGAAGAAAAAAAGAGGACAATACTTCTGTAAGTTTGTTACTTTGGTAGAAGACCCTTCCGAATATACTGAACATGAAATAACCGACTTACACAACCGATTTGCGGAGCAACTTATTCGTGAAAATCCCGAATATTGGCTGTGGTCACATAATCGCTGGAAAAGGAAACGCAGAAAATGAGTAAATTACCAAGAGTAGCTGTTGTCATACTCAATTGGAATGGCCGTTTCTTCCTGGAGAAATTCTTGCCTTCCGTCTACAACAGTTCTTATCCAAATATTGAGTTCGTCATCGGTGACAACGCATCCGATGATGATTCTATACTGTTTGTCAAACAGTACTACCCGACCATCACCATTCTTGAAAACGACAAGAATTATGGTTTTGCCGGAGGTTATAACAAGGTCCTGGAACGTGTAGATGCAGATTATTATATCTTGCTGAATTCAGATGTGGAAGTATCTCAAAACTGGATAGAACCGGTTGTTGCTTATATGGAAAGCAATCCGAATATTGCGGCCGCCCAGCCAAAGATCCTCTCCTTCCACAGTAAAGAGAAATTTGAGCATGCCGGTGCAGCCGGAGGTTATATGGACTATTTGGGCTTCCCATTCTGTAGAGGAAGAATTTTGCATGAAGTTGAGGAAGACCATGGTCAATATGATCAGGAATCTGAAATTTTTTGGGCATCGGGAGCTGCACTTTTTATTCGGGAAAAAGCCTGGAAAGAAGCAAACGGTTTAGATGAGGATTTTTTTGCCCATATGGAGGAAATTGATCTGTGCTGGCGGTTAAAAAAAATGGGCTATGCTATTGGCTACTGCCCGACATCTGTCGTTTACCATGTCGGTGGTGGCACATTAAATGCTAGTAACCCCAAGAAGACCTATTTGAATTTTAGGAATAATCTGGTTATGTTGCAAAAGAATCTACCTTTGGGTAAGGCAATTTGGATAATTTTCCTGCGCCTATGGTTTGATTTTGCCGCATTGATGAAATTTCTCATTGACCGAAAGCCGAAAGATGCCTGGGCGATTAGTCGTGCCCATCAGTATTTCCTCCTGAATATTTTCAAAAATGCTAGAAAACGAAAGAAATACCGGGCGACAGAAAATCAGAAAGGGCTGTATAATAGTTCTGTCATTATTGATTTTTACGCGAATAATAAACATAAATTTTCGCAATTAAATCCGAAAGATTTTAAATAGGGTATTAAGCCCCCCAAACATAAAATGCACAAAAACGCATTTTAAAAATAAGGCACCCTTATCAATAAGATTCTTTATTTATTTTATTTAAACGTACTTTTTATTTGTAATTTTGCAACATGTCGGTGATGGATATTGAAAAAAAGATAAAAGACTTAACAGCAGAACTCAATCATTATAACTATCAATACTATGTATTGGCAGATAGTCTTATTTCAGATTATGACTTCGATCTTAAGCTAAAGGAACTCGAAGCACTGGAACGTCAATATCCAGAGTTCGCTGATCCTAACTCTCCTACACAACGCGTAGGAGGAGACATCACCTCCAAATTCAAAACAGAGAAACATCGTTGGCCCATGCTTTCATTGGGCAATACTTACAGCCAAGAGGAACTTTTTGATTTTGATCAACGGATCCGAAAGATCATTGGTGATCAGTTTGAGTATGTTTGTGAATTAAAATTCGACGGGCTTTCCATAAGCTTAACATATGAAAATGGACTGCTCAAAAAAGCAGTTACCCGTGGGGATGGAACTCAAGGTGATGTGGTGACAAACAATATCAAAACGATTCGATCCATTCCGATCAGACTCAAAGAGGGTGACTATCCTAGCCAGTTTGAAATCCGGGGAGAGATATTTATGCACAAATCTGCATTCCTTCGCCTGAATAAAGAACGCGAAGAGAACGCGGAACAAACTTATGCCAATCCACGCAATTTTGCTTCGGGCACAATAAAACTTCAGGATTCTGCAGAGGTAGCCAAAAGACCCTTAGATTGTTTTCTGTACTTTTTATACTGCGACAATAGAACCAACCTATTTCATGATCACTGGAATAGCTTAGAACATGTAAAAAGCTGGGGATTTCATGTCTGTGAACACACAAAAAAGTGTAATTTACTGGCAGATGTCTTTGAATTCATTGACTATTGGGACACCGAACGACATAATCTCGGCTATGAAATCGACGGTATCGTTATCAAAGTGAATGATTATGCCCAACAGGAAGATTTAGGTTTTACGGCGAAGAATCCGAGATGGGCTATATCCTATAAATTCAAAGCGGAACGTGTTGAGACAACACTCAATACCATTAGCTACCAAGTAGGGCGTACCGGCGCAGTCACACCTGTAGCAAATCTCCAACCTGTCCTGTTGGCGGGAACGACGGTCAAACGCGCCTCTTTGCATAACGCCAATGAAATTGCCCGTTTAGATTTACATCAGGGCGATACTGTCTATGTAGAAAAAGGAGGCGAAATTATTCCTAAAATCATTGGAGTCAACCTTGAAAAAAGATTACCGGATACAACAGCTTTCATTTACCCGAACAGCTGTCCGGAATGTGGCACAACATTAATTAGACAAGAAGGCGAAGCCGTGCATTACTGCCCCAATGAAACCGGATGTCCACCGCAAATTGTTGGTAAAATGCAGCATTTTATCGGACGTAAAATGATGGATATCGAGGGTATGGGCGACGAGACGGTTGAGACTTTCTTCAAAAAGGGACTATTGCATAACATTGTTGACATCTATGGCTTAAAGGATCATCAGGAAGCCCTACAACAACTGGACCGTTTTGGCCAGAAATCCATAGATAACATGCTTGCCGGTATTGAAAAATCCAAAGAAAAACCGTTTGAAAAAGTGCTGTTTTCTTTAGGCATACGTCATGTCGGTGAAACTATCGCAAAAAAATTGGCGCAGCATTTCAAAAATATTGACGCTCTCGCACAAGCTTCTACAGAAGAAATTGAAGGGGTTCAGGATATTGGCCGTCGTATTGCCGAAAGTGTCAAAGAATATTTAGACAATCCCATCCATCAGCAACAGATCATTAGCTTAAGAAATTATGGCTTAAAGCTGGAAATTGAAGAAAGGGAAATTATTCTGGCCAGTGAAAATCTCAGCGGAAAAACGTTCTTGATTTCAGGTGTATTTGCAGATTATTCCAGAGAACAGCTAGCGGAATTAATCGAGAGCAACGGGGGGAAAATGCTCTCCTCCATTTCTGCAAAATTGAATTATCTGGTGGCAGGAGATAAAATGGGCCCTTCCAAATTAGCGAAGGCAGAGAAACTGGGCATCCCGATGATTAATGAGCAAGATCTATTAGACCTTATTCATTCCAAATAGGATTTTTTAATTAAATTTATATAAATACAAAAACAAGATGAACGAGCTTCACGGCGCAGGAGTAGCATTGGTCACTCCTTTCAACTCAGATGAATCTGTTGATTTCGAGGCATTGGGTCAACTCATTGACTTGCAGATTAACGCGGGTATGGATTATTTGGTTTCTTTAGGTACAACTGGAGAAGTTGCCACATTGACTAAAGAAGAACGAAAGCGTATCTGGGATTTCACTGTCAAGCGCGTGAACGGTAGACTTCCTTTGGTGGCGGGTATAGGCGGCAACAATACGGCAGAGATTATAGAACAGATCAAAGCATTTGATCCGACCGGTTTCTGTGCTATTTTATCTGTATCACCTTATTATAATAAACCAACACAGGAGGGAATTTACCAACATTATAAAGCTATCGCACAAGTTTCTCCATTGCCGGTTATATTATATAATGTACCGGGGCGTACGGGCAGTAATATGACCGCACAGACAACCTTGCGCCTGGCCAATGATTTTTCAAATATTGTTGCGATAAAAGAAGCTTCCGGCAATTTTGCCCAATTCAGCGAAATCTTGCGGGACAAACCGACAGATTTTTTATTGATTTCCGGCGACGATCCGGTAACCTTACCGATGATGGCGCTCGGTGCGGCGGGTATTATTTCGGTGATTGGAAACGCTTTACCAAAAAAGGTAGCCACATTGGCCAAATTATGTGCTGAGGGAAAATATAACGAGGCCAGACCAATACACAATGGCTTACTCAAGATCACAGACTTATGTTTTATTGAGGGAAACCCAGCGGGGGTGAAATATATCCTTCAAGAACTGGGGATAGGAAAAGATGTTTTACGTCTTCCTCTAGTACCTGTCACCGAGAAAGTACAGGTGGCTATAAAAGAAGAACTGAAGAAATTGAACTAGCAGCAACTGTGTTCAGCGGAGAAAAGTTTAGATTCCCAAAGGATCTAAACTTTTTTGCTTCAAAGGATTGCAACATAACAATATAATACCTACCTTTGCACTTCCACAAAAGTGGAATTTTAAATAACAAAATTAATTAACACAATGCAACAGTACGAATCTGTAATCGTTCTTACCCCGTTGCTTTCTGAAGATGCTGCGAAAGAAGTAATCGCAAAATTCAAAAACATCTTAACAGAAGGCGGAGCCGAGATTGTCGCTGAAGACAATTGGGGTTTGAAAAAATTAGCGTATCCAATCCAGAAAAAATCTACTGGATTTTATCACTTAACTGAATTCAAGGCTCCAGGTGAATTAATCAACAAATTAGAGGTTGAATACAAACGTGATGAGCGCATTATGCGTTTCTTGACTGTAAGTTTAGACAAACATGCTAGAGCTTACAACGAGAAAAAACGTAGCGGTGCATTCAACAAAAAAGCTGAAACTAAAACTGAGGAGGGCGCAAACTAATGGCTAACGAAAATATCCAATACGTAACTGCTCCTAAAGTAGAGGACAACCGTAAAAAATACTGTCGTTTCAAAAAGAATGGTATCAAATATATCGATTATAAAGATGCTAACTTCTTGATGAAATTTGTGAATGATCAAGGTAAAATCTTACCTCGTCGTTTAACTGGTACATCTTTGAAATTTCAACGTAAAGTAGCTCAAGCTGTTAAACGTGCTCGTCACATCGGTTTGTTACCTTACTTAGCTGATGCAATTAAATAAGGAGGACGATAGAAAATGGAAGTAATTTTAAAACAAGATATCAAAGGCTTAGGTGAGCAAAACGATATCGTTAATGTAAAACCAGGTTTCGGTCGTAACTACTTAATCCCTCAAGGATTTGCTATTCAAGCGACTGAATCTGCAAAGAAAGTTTTAGCTGAGAACATCAAACAAGCTCAGTTCAAACAAGATAAAATCAAAAAAGACGCAACTGAATTAGCTGGTAAATTGGAAGCTGTAAAACTTTCAATCGGCGCTAAAGCAGGTGAATCTGGTAAAATCTTCGGTAAAGTAAATAGCATCCAGATTGCTGATGCATTGAAAGCAAAAGGTTTTGACGTAGATCGTCGTCGTATTACATTCGAAGTTGAACCTAAAGAATTAGGTGAATATATCGCTAACTTAAACTTACACAAAGAAGTTAAAGTTCAAGTTCCTTTCGAAGTAGTAGCTGAATAAGTTTATTATTTAGTACAAGATAAAAAAGCAGCTCTCCTATGGAGAGCTGCTTTTATTTGCTCCTTACCTTACCTTACCTTACCTTACCTTACCTTACCTTACCTTACCTTACCTTACCTTACCTTACCTTACCTTACCTTACCTTACCTTACCTTACCTTACCTA
>NZ_RBWS01000022.1 GCF_003627955.1 Sphingobacterium puteale
CATTGGGAAATCTTACAATTGAGCAATTTAATAACAAAGAGCAAAAAATTAAAAAAGCTGCTTAACTAGCACTGCCGATTTTATTTGCAAGTCCAACCGGCATTTCCAGAATAGGTAGCATAATAATATTTCTATTGGAAATGAAAAACTTCACGTTAAGTGGTGTATTACTCTGCGATTAAATATCCATTCTAGAAAGTCCTTCTTTTAGTCTTTTTATGAGTTCGGGTGTTTCCAGACATTCCAGAGGGGTCAGGCCATCAAGCGCAGGCACTTTGCGGTGTATCCATTGCAGGCTCGCTTCTCCAAACCTTGCATACATCACTTTGGCTATATCGGTATGGTTCTTCAATGATCTCTCCAAAAGTTTTTGGCTTTCCGAATTCGTCCAATAAGTTTCCGTTGCCAAATTTACAAACTTATCCCAAGCTTGGCTTCCGTTGCTGTCAAAATATTGTTCAAGTTTATTCATAGTTTGATAGGTTAGGGGTTAAATGTTTCAAATAATAAGAACTTATTATTTGAAGGGTCTTTAATTGCTATACTTTTACCCAGTGGATATTCAAATACTGCTGTACTTAATAATCTCCCTGTAGTTTCAAATTCTTTTTGTCTTAATTTATCGAATGTAGCAGTACAGCTGTTTACTTCCAGTTCAAATAAGTATTCATCTGTGTCAGTAACGGTACCTGTTGTCAGCAAAAGTATAAAGCTGGAATTTTCTTTGGCCATTAATGAAATGGTTTCCATGCCATAATCCTGGTAAAACTCAAAAAGCTCCAGTTCTTTACAATAAAATAGTTCTGCATCTGTTATGGAGTTGGTTTTTAATCTCACAATTACTTTTTTCATAATTTACAGTGGGTTATTGGGTTAATTATCGTCTATTCAACAACAGCATGATTGTAAAATTCCTTGCAATATTTCTTGATCAAACCAGTTACTCTTATGCGTTCTTTCTGACTCATTTTTTTGCCTGTACTGTCCCACTGTTTGATAGATTTTGTAAAGATAGCACCATGTGCTGCGTCAATGGTACAGATCAGTCCCTTTTCGTTTTCCATAAATAGTAGATTATCACCTCTAAATAGAACACGTATTCCATATTGGTTCCCTGCATGGCCAGTAACCCGATGTACATTTTCATTGTTCATTTGACCTTCTAAAAAACTTCTCATAATATTTATCTAGTGTGGTTGACTATAATGCTTTTGCCCGATTCATGTTAAACGTATTTTTTTAGTGTATCCTCGATTAATTTCTTGGCTGAGCCCATGCCATGATGGTCTACATCGTTTGCTAAGATTAACAGATCTTTCAGATGTTTTGCAACGGCTATCTTATGTTGAAATCCTTTTTCCACACAATCCCTTAATGACAGTATCCAGTCCCTGCTATCTGGACCCAGATCCAATACGATGTGCAGGATAATATTATTCCTGAAATCTGTATCAGTATCACAGTCGGTTAATAAGGTGAGATGGTCTTTAAGAAATACTGTCTGACGGATTTGATGGAGAACATCCTTTCGATACGCATCGCTGATAAGGGGAAACTCTTGAACCAATAACTGAGCACAATCGACGATAATAGATTTGTTTCGCTGAAAAAAAACGTCATATTTTTGCATGGCAAGCATCCGCCACCCTGAATCATTCATGTCAATTTCCTCGTCCAAAATCCACCGGTGTCTATTTAGCCTTTCATCGGTTTTATGGACAGTATTCATTAATCTTTTATATTGTTCATTTCCTTTGTGAATCATTATTCAATCATTAGAATTAATATCTCTTTAAGAATGGAATTAGTCCGGCAGGTATCTCTCGACCAATTTACCAGATCGTTCAAAGCCTGGCTGCCGCTATCATCAATATGTTGTTCAAGTTTGTTCTTTGTAAAATAGATTAGTTGCAACATTAAAATACGGTTTATAATCAATTATCAAAAAGATAGTATGTGCTCATGTTTATATTGGATTCAATTTCGGCCATACAAACTCTTATTCTGGTAATAACCGAATCTTTGGTTAAGGACAATTCATACCGCAAGTCTTCATACTGAAAAATGATCCTATCTATTTGTTCTTGGTTATAAAGAGAATAATAAATTCGAAGGTTGTCGAAAGGAGTTAAATGCTCTTGAATATCAGCGGGATTTTTAATAGCTGATTGAACAGGAATTTTTTTAGCTAAATAACCAATATTGTGAGGGTAGTTAAAAACGTCTATATCAATATATGCTATTTGCGGCGGTACTTTAATCGTTTCGGCAATAAAACCAATCATAATACCTCTATTCTCAATTTCAATTGGAAATTCATCAATTTCGTCATATTCATACTCAGACAAAAAATCTTCAATTTTGATTTCAAATATTTTTTCGAAATCCTTTTTAAAATCTTTGTTGCTTATATCCTCTTGAAAAAGATTTGAAGTTATCTTATTATTTTCCAGCGTGCTCATAGTAAATTGTTTGCTCTTAATGTGTCATCAAAATCGCCTTCACTTTCCATTTGATCTATAATTTTTTTACTCAATTGGGTTGGAGTTAAGTAATGAGATGCTTGTCCAAATACCGGGTGAATAGCATAATTCATTTCCGGATGACTTTCTTTCATCCATTTCAGAAAACCCACGGTATCGACCTTACTCAATCTTATTGGCGTTTCACAAGAATTTAAGTAGGCTTCCATATAATACTCATCTTGCCATAATAGCAAGATATTACTACCATCATTTCCAATAATTATCTGAAAAGTTTCCTCAGAAGCAATGGCGCTAAGAAAATTCTTCTCTCTTTTTAAATAGTCTGAGTTTTGAATATTTTGCTTTTTCATTTTAATATATATGCTTAATTAGTGATGAACCTTAAATATGCCTATTCTATAGGTTTATGCTTCCAGGTCAGGAAATTCAACCATTTTGTATCGATCTTCATAAATCGAAGTATTTAGTTGAACTTTTGACTGTAATTGCGTTAACAATTCTGATTGAAAAACAATTTCCTCTTCCAATAGTTGATTCCAATACTCCGGTTCCTCTGAGAAATTTTCGTAATGGTCCAACGTGTCTATAATACCAAGAAACAGCGCAACTACGCTTTCCTTTTTATTGTTGTCAGCCACAGCATTATCAAAAGCATCCAATATGAAAATGTAATTTCCTGATAGCTGCTAGTAGATTCTTTAATAATATCGGCTATCAACTTTTCTTTGTCAATAGGGGATTTTATATACTGCTCGACCACTATTTTCCATCGAGGTAATTTAAATAGAGAACCAGTGCCATTAGCTTTAATTGAATGACTTGTTCCACGGAGAGATCTTTAAAACTTTTTTGTAAGCTTTCCGTGTGTTTTTTAATATGCTGCATATTCCAGTAATATGCCCCCAGTTTTTAGCTCCTGTGCTTTTTGTTTAGCATGACAAAGTTACCTTTTTTTACGTAAGCTTTCTCCTTTTATAGTAAAGCGGTGTGCCGTATGCACAATCCTATCGAGTATGGCATCTGCTATTGTCTGCTCCGGAATCACCGTTTACTTGGCTGAAAACAACGGTTCTCTTTCCTTTCCTGGGTGCACATGCTCCGGAATCGTCCCGGATATATACCCGAATCCAAAAGCTGGGTGCACATCCTTCGGATTATGCAAGCAATGATAAAACCTACAGACCTTAGTGCTTGCTATTACCCTTGATAAAGGCAGCCATGTTCATAAACTTAACCCATCCCGCGTACATGTAGAGAAAGGCATTGCCATAAATGATCAGACCAGGTAAGCGACGATAGATCCAGCGTGTACCTGAGCGGATTGAACTACCGCGTTTAGGGGAGCTTGCCGGCTGATCCTGTTGATATTCGTATGTATTAAAGTGCTTCTCCATAAGCTCTTGTATCGTGCTGTTGTATCTTCTGTTTGTTTTTCTGCGGAGCCACCTGCATCTAACAGACGGATTTTCCTGGATAGCCTTGCTGCTTAACGACATTGCCGGAATAGCGCAAATTTTCTTCTGTACTTTGACTTGCTTCAACCAAGCTTTAATATGCTGACCTGCTTTATCCGACCTGTTATTACAAAGTTGCGATACAATTTATACTCTGCCGCAGCAGTAAAAAAGAGCTAAGACTCCTAAACCATATCGCGATGAAAAAGGTTACCAAATGGTATAATGGGTATCAATAGAAAAGGTAACTTAGATTATGTATCAACGCTTAAGGATTCTCGCTTCGCCACTTTTTATTCTTTTTCTGATCCTGCTGCTCGTGAACGATTTTTATTTAAAAGGGGCATTTCACAATGTGCTGATGGGAAAGCTCTCCGATTTTAGTGGGCTTTTTATTTTCCCTATTTTCTGGTCGGCTATCTTTCCCAAACGGAAAGCATTGATTTTTATAGCCACAGCAGTACTATTTACCTTTTGGAAGAGTGAATATTCGGCGGGGCTCATCCAATGGATGAATCCTTATTTTGGTGTAGGACGAACAGTAGATCTGTCCGATCTCATGACATTACCCATGATCGGCTTGGCCTGGTTTTATACGAAAAGCGGATCACAGCCTGCTATTCGGCCCGCATTCATGCTGCGCCTAAGTACTTACCTTATCGGTATGGTCGCTATGTTCGCTTTTTGTGCCACCACACAGCCGCGATATATCCAAGCCTTTGAGCAACCGCAGTATATCTTACTAAAGCATCCGACACTCAAGAATTTTGATCCTTACTATGGATTTCAATTTTATAAAATAGATTCGCTGCTTGTTGTTAAAATAGATTATTTATATCGCAACAGGCCTGTCCGGAATGATGATTACAATAAAAATAAAAATATCCAACAGCTCGATCAGGACGTGTTAAGCATTATCGGGGATAGCGCAACGCATATTCCCGTTGGAACAATCACCCAGCTCACCATTCATACGGATGAGTGGACGGATTCGTTGCGATTTAATGGCGGACGCCTCGATGGACCATTGATAAGAACAAAAGGAAATAAGCGGATCATAGAAGGATTTTATAAGATGGGGCTGGAAGATGCTACCTGGACACTCCGGGATAGCAGCAGTAACGATAGGGTGGTACAGACATTTGTCCAAGGCGAGAAAACGCAGGTAAAGCAATATAGCGGGGATAAACTCAAATCCTCTTCGACGGTAAACACGCGCGCCGACACCATTGTAAATACCTATGTGCAATTGGCGATGCTGACTTTAGCGGTAGCGGCTATGTGCTTCTTATTGTACAGGAATAAGCGGAAGGCGATCCCTACAGGCCTTCAGCTCAGCTTACTTTGGAAGTTGCTGATATGTTTTGTCTCCCCACTGGTCGTATGGCTGTTTTACATTGGCATCATGCTCTTGCTGATGAATTACGATGAGGATATTTTTGAAGCGATCGCTACAGCTATTTTCGTTTTTATTGCAGTTTGCCCATTGATGTTCATCATTGTTTTTGCGATCAAACTGGCCAAGGAAATCGATGTTTTCTGGTACTGCTTCTTGTTTGCGCTTCTCCTCAGTATCTTTAAAACATATGCCATACTCGAAGCGCTGTCGAACTAAAATGGAAACATAACTGTTTATTTCTGTGTAGCCACCCCCTTACTTTACGACAAATAAATACCGCAAAATATGATCCATTATAAACTATTAGTGCCTCAAAAGATTTCCTCGCATTCTTTCGAATACGATTTTCAGGCCCTCCGAGTAAAAAAAATAGGATGACAAATGCTGTTTGCGCCACGATGAGGTAGATGTTTGGAATGAGTATAAGCCACCAGACAATATTTTTTTTCGTGCCTTGAAGAGCGAAGTAATCGTTGCTATTGATGTCAGTAAGGATAATAGCAAGTAGAGTTAATTGAATACATTTCCTTTCCGTGACGCCTCATTTAAGAAGTTCAATCGAACCCCCTTAGGCGCTACCTGTCAGTAGCAAGGGGGTAAGGAAGTATCTAAGTTACCGTAATGGTTCGGTTACGGTAACTTGGGTGGAGCCGCTATCCTTCAGACATGGCTAAAGTGAGGTTAGCCGTAAATTCAAGCCCTGTGGTTGTCAGTGCCTTTACGGTTACCTTATAGCTGCCAGCTTTCAAACTATCACTTTTTTTCACGGAAACTGTACCTGTTTGTGCATTGACGCTAAACAGCTTTTCGCTATTGTCAAAGGCAACGCCATCTTTCTGTATCGAAACCAGTTCAAATGTCGATTTATAGTTTTCTGGATACAATGTGGGCGCTGCAGAGACATAACCATTTGAAAGACCGATGTGTATCAGGCTAAAGTCGATTGTCAGGTTTAGATCGGGATAATATTGTCCAAACAAGAACTTAATTTGTGGAATCAGAATGACCCTGAAAGTAGTTGAAGCCACAGGAAAGCCATCTTTCCTAAGTTCGGGAGTCAGCTCGAAAGACTTTTCAGCTTTTTTTTCCGGATCTCCAGCATCCTTTGATAATTTGATATGCGTGCCTGCTATTGAAGCAATATTTTCCTGGCCATCCTTTTTTGCCAAGTGAAAACTAGCGCCATTAATCGGTAGGTCAAGAGGATCTATTTCAAAATCCGTAGATTGGTCGCCATACAGTACATACGAATAAGGTAACTCGCCGCCGCTTTTTAGGCCTTTAATAGCGATTGATCCAGCCGTTATCTTGATTGAAAGATTTTCTTTCCCTACCACTGTGCCATGAGATTCTTTGGCTAACACGGTGACTTTATAATCATCGGGAATGCGTGCGCTGCTCGATTGGGCCCCGTTTGGATAGAGTAGGGCACTGTTAATCTGTATGCTTTGTTTTTCGCTATCGTATTTGATGGCTTGGTTCAGTTTGTCACTGAGTTTAATCCCGTTGCCCAAATTGATCTCTGCAGTCTGGGAAAAGTCAAAACTGAATGTCAGTCCTGTACTTACAGATAGGTCTTTTGGTAGCTTAATTTCCTGTGTTTCGCCGTAGCGAATGCTGACCTGGGATGGTAACGAAAGTGAGGTTTCACTGGGAATAGCTGCTGTTTCCTTTTTACAGGATGATGCCGATCCGAGCATCAGAATCAGCGCTCCCGCTAGAGCGATTGGTGTGTTGATGTACTTCATATGGTGTAAAATTTTGACGAA
The DNA here is from genome assembly GCF_003627955.1 of Sphingobacterium puteale. GTDB lineage: Bacteria > Bacteroidota > Bacteroidia > Sphingobacteriales > Sphingobacteriaceae > Sphingobacterium > Sphingobacterium puteale. The sequence continues at coordinate 7,109 of NZ_RBWS01000022.1, forward strand.
GGTAGTAATTGTAAATTATTAATGCAACATGATTGCATTTAATATTATCTTTTTTATTTTTGCAGCTCAAACAGGAATAGGCTACACTATGTTACGGTATCAGAAAGAAGTTTTTTTAGCATCTCTAGTGATGTTAACTAGCACAAAAACTGCGCATGCACAGCGCAAACCATCAGTGGATACGCTGCGAAGCTATACGCTTCCCACCGCAGAGACAACAGGCTTTTTGCCAGGGCATGCGCAAAAGAAGAGGCTCGATCGAAATCAGCTAGATCGTATTCAGGCGCAAACGCTCGGTGAAACATTAAGTCATATTTCCGGGATACAAAACGCTTCTTTCGGTCCCAATTCTGGCATGCCCATGATACGCAGTCTCAGTGGTAGCAGGGTAGGTGTGCTTTCCAATGGTCTTTCGGTCAATGATTTGTCGGGAATCAGTCCTAACCTAAATCCCAATTTCGATATGGACAATCTACGCGAAATAGAATTGTACAAGGGTGCCGCTAGTGTGTTATTCGGAGGAAAGGCAATTGGTGGAGCGGTCAATCTCAAAGACAACACCATTCCTATGACCCGTCTGACAAAGAAGATTGCAGGCCAGGCCAGTGCAGAGTTAGGAACCAATAGTGGCAATAGCCAGTCCCTGGCCTTCAATACAAACCTTGGAAAGTACTGGGTGGGACATATCGGCGCAATGAGACTCAGACACGGAAATCTTAAGATTCCGGGCAACACAAAGGCAGCCATTGCTTATGATCCTAAGATCGATCATTTGACAGCCGCAATGGCACAGGTAAATGTCGACCGCGAGACGATTCGAAATCTGACCCTATATCCCTATTTAAGTCAGTTTGTGCTCGATAATATGGGCGATCCAAAGTGGGGTTTATCAGAGGCCGATCTGTATACCTTTGAAGATTATTCATTTATCAATGGAGCAAAAGTCCGAAACCCTCAAAATGACAAATATGTTGCTGGACAGGATCCCAACACACCATTGTACACCGAAGTCGTTCATGGGATTACAGATTACGTACCTGTCAAACGCGGAGTGATGCCCAATAGTCATGCCGAGAGAAGCGCTGTCAATGCAGGTGCCAGCTATATCAGAGACAACTTTCGAGTAGGTCTAGGGCTTTACGCTCTTGAAAGCTATTATGGTATTCCCGGTTTTGCACAGCGCAATAAGCCTGTCCATAGCCACAGCACAGTTTGGACACCCATATATGAACCGATCAATACGCGCACTTATTCCTATGCCTGGCAGTTAGAATCTGCTTTTAAGCCGAGAACACCGTTGATGTCGGAGATTAAATTTAATTATAGAGGTGAGTTGTCGGACGACCGGGAGCTCCTGGGCAGGTACCGTGTCAATAAGTTCGATAGCGAGCGTCATGCGCTTCGATCGGAGATATCGCAACAGTTTACCCGTTTTTGGTCTGGGACGAGTGGATTTGATTTTTCATTTGTAACCTTAAAGGGCGAGGGGGATCGGCGGTATATACCCAATAATCTGAGCCGGGAAGGAGGGATCTTTACGTTGCAGACAATAGAACTTAATCCGGTTGCCCTTCATATGGGCTACCGGCATGACTGGGTTGCCCGACGTACTTTGAGCGATCCTACCTACCAGCGTAGCCGGGGGATGGCCGGAGGGCAGCTTTCGGCCCGGGATTTTAGCTTAAACCACTTTTCGGGAGATATCAACTATTCGATTTTTGACATTGCCTATTTACAGGCTACATTTTCACACGCAGAACGAGCACCCGGGGTCAATGAACTTTATGCTGGGAACGACCATTTCGCGATCCTGGTAGAAGAAAATGGAGATGATCGACTTAACAAGGAAAGCTCAAATTCCTATGAGTTATCCGGAGGGATAAAATATGGTGGATTAAAACTGTCAGCGACCCATTACCGCAGCTTCTTTAAAAATTATCTCTATTTGGCCCATACAGGCATTTCCCGATCTGGAGGTTTTTTGGTCAAGGAATGGCGTGCTTCAGACACCGAGATCCAGGGTTGGGAGTTGGAAGGAGGTTATACCTATGCATGGGCAGCAGATTGTCATCTCGCATTAAATGCGTTCGCCGATCTTGTCAAAAATATAAATACCTCAGATGATACTATGCGTAAATGGGCCGAAGGGGACTATATGCCCAACCTACCGACCAGTAGATATGGGATATCCGCATTACTTCAATATAAAAAGTTTTTTGGGAACGCCAATTTCGACCGGTATCTGAGACAGCGTTATTTAGGTAAAAATATCAATATTGAACCACCTATGCCGGCCTATTCCTTGCTATCTGGTCAATTAGGTTACAAGGTGAATCTAAAAAAATATGAATTTGTCTATTTTATTTCCGGAAATAATCTATTGAATGTTGAAGCACGTCCGCAAAATTCCATACTCAAATATCTAGCCCCACTACCGGGGCGTAATATTTCTATTGGATTAAAGCTATTGCTCTAAAGAAGAGAGGTGACGATCGATTCATTTAAGTCATTTACAAACGTGCCGCTCAATGCGATTATCTTATTGTTGTAATTCCGGTTTCCAATTTCTAGGCATTTCTTTACAGAAATGAACTCGGAAGACCAACCGACAATTAAGGCTCAACCGCCATTGAGTAATGTGTATTTAAGGCTGAAAGATAATTTCAGTTAGCTACATTCGTTAAGCCATTTTATATCGCAAATGCTATCCATAGAATTGGAGAAACACTCCCGGTCTTCCATTGACCTTTATCGTGATCGCTTGCGGTGCAATTTCGGGTCTCTATGTGATTATTGCGACCGGAACGACGCCTATGATGCTAGGAAACGAAAGGGTACGCAAACCCCAAAATATACGCGATAAATCTTTTATTTGTAGACCAATTAATGGTACGTAATTTTTCATTCATTGCAGAGAAAATCGTATACTTGTCTCTACTACCAGTTGAAGGATCTAAATGACAAAAAGATATGTCCAATGCATTATTTATTTAACGCTAATCTGCTGTTTATTTGCACAACGTGCCCAAGCCCAGTATCATTTCGGTAGTTTAACTTATGATAAAGGGCTCTCGAATAGCACCGTATTGAGTATATGCCGTGACAATGCAGGTTTTCTCTGGATCGGTACCAGGGACGGACTTAATAGATACGATGGTAAGCGCATTAAACAGTACCGTTCGGATAATAACGATGTTAACACCATTTCCACGAACAACTATATTTACACCATTGTTGAACATCCGCGCCAAAAGACCCTTTGGATCGGAACACAGCAGGGCCTAAATATTTATCAGCCTAAACAAGACCGTTTTCAGCGAATTAGCTTTGAGCATGTCAAACCTAAAAATAGCAACCATTTTGCAGTTTTAGCAATTTGTTTTATTGAATCTAGCGTCTTACTCGGTACAAATAATGGTCTGATGTGCATTAAAAATGCCGATCATCCAAAGATAGAAAACGTGAATATTCTCCCCGGACTGGAAATCTACTCCTTGTTACTGCTGGGAAGAAATATCTTGATCGGGACCAACAGGGGATTATATCTTTGGCGGGATCAAAAAACAATTGAACCAATTAAACTAAGTCATACAAATAGCTCCGCGATATCCGTGAAGGATATTAAGCGAGTGGCTACAGATAAAATTTGGATTGCCACGGATGGACATGGTCTTTTTGAATTGGACATCTTATTTCAGCAGACTGCGCATTATACAGGTAAAACGGGACTATCAAGTGACTATGTGCGAGCGATAGCGATAGACAAAGCCAAAAATATCTGGGTGGGGACAATGGAAGGGGCCAATTTGCTACAGCCCGACGGAAGTCAGATACAGCAGATAAAATCGAGTGCCATCAATCCTTTCAGTATCAATGATAATTCCATCAAGACGATTTATATTGATCGGCAGGGTATTGTTTGGATGGGGACAAATTTTGGCGGAATAAACTATCATCATCCATCGGTATATCCCTTTAAGGTAGATCTGGCAGACGGCAATTTCAAACATCTGAGCGGAAATCTGGTCAGCGCCATTGCCGTTGACGATGATGAAAATACTTGGGTGGGAACAGAACGGGACGGGCTGAACCTTCGCAAAAAGGGTAGTGATGTATATCGGAAAATAGAGCTTCGGTCCAATACGATCAAATGCCTGCTCACAGATGATAAATATATTTACGTGGGTACGTTCGGCGCAGGGCTGGCTCGCATCAGCCGTCAAAATACCACAGATATTCGCTATTACAATATTACCGGTGAAAATGGTATTACGCTGCTCCAGAATTACATCAGCAGCATTAACCGGGATCGCCTCGGGAATATTTGGATCGGGACTGGCAACAAAGGCTTACAAATGATCAATAGTCAGTTTACGACTGCTATTCAACCTACCAGCACATTTACAAAAAATACCGCCAACAATTATATCAAGCATATTTTAGCCAGCCGAAACGGTAGTCTATTTATTGGAACGGCCCAGGGGCTTGGTCAGCTCCGCAATAGTGCTGAACAACAAGGAATCTATCGTTCTGAGGATCTTATGAAAGATCATTATATCAACACGCTTTTTGAAGATAGGACTTCACAAATATGGATTGGGACGCAAGAAAAGGGGCTTTATAACTATAATCCGAAAACAGGAGTGGTAAACAGGGTGGAGTTATTTCCAACGCGTAGCTATTACCATGTATTGGGGATTGCCGAAAACAACGCCAACGAAATTATTATCTCCACAAATAATGGACTCGTGTTTTACAATAAGCTGACGGGAGCAAAACGCTATATGGATATTCAGGATGGTTTCCCAACAAATGAATTCTTACCAAATGCCATTTTTTGCCGGGATGGGCAGCTGCTCGTCGGTTCGCACAAAGGCTTGATCAGTCTCGACGTGTCTCATCACCAGTCAAATGAGGGGGTGCCCAAATTGTTGATCTCGGGCTTCTCTATCAACGGTCTGACCAGGGCGAGAGTCGACAAAGTGTTGGGCTATCTAAATCCGGACCGGGCGGAGGAAATTGCACTGAAACATGACCAAAATACGTTTACGATCGACTTTAGTTCAGACAACCTTATCAATCCGCAAAAAAACAGCTATGCCTATAAAATTGAAGAACTCGAAAAAGAATGGAATCTGACCGATCAGCCTTCCATAACCTATACCAATCTGAGCCCCGGACAATATACGCTTCGGTTAAAGACGGCAAATAATGACGGACTATGGAGTAACGTGAGCAAATCTGTGGTGTTCAATATTGCTCCGCCTTTTTATAAATCTATCTGGGCCTATACCGGGTATACATTGCTACTGATGGGCATTGTCTATTTTTTCTACCGCTATAACCTGGACAAAAAGCAGCTTAAAACAAAGTTATATTATGAGGAAAAACTACATCAGGATCAAGCTGCGCTGATGCAGTCAAAGCTTGATTTCTTCACCAAGATCAGTCATGAAATCCGCACCCCGCTGACCTTAATCCATGCCCCGATAGAGAAAATATTGCTGGATAAAAGGCTAGACAATCAGGTGGATGCGCAGTTACAACAGGTGAGACGTAATATTAAGCGGCTGCTACATTTGACGCAAGAACTATTGTCTTTCAACAAAATGGATGCCCAAAAATTGACCTTGAATAAAGTTGTTATAGACGCAACAAGTTATTTTGAGAATATACATCAATCCTTTGTTGTGATAGCCGAAGAATCGGGGATAGGCTATGTCTTGGACAATCAATTTGAAGGTTCTTTTATGGCTGATCCCCAACAGCTGGAAAAAGTATTGCTCAACCTGCTTTCCAATGCCTTTAAATTTCGGCGCGAGCATACTCCAACGGTTCAACTTGTCATCCGTCAGCGGAACGAAGATCTGTTTATCCATGTGATGGATAATGGTCAGGGTATAAAAAGGGAAGACAGGGAGCGCATATTCGATACCTTTTACCAAGCTGATGCGGGAAAAGGGAAGGAAGGCTGGGGGATCGGGTTGTCTTTCGCCAAAGAGCTCGTAGAACTGCATCAAGGAAATCTCTATCTTGACAATCCGCTGCAGCTAGGCCAACAAGAGGGCACCGTATTCACCATATTGTTGCCGGCATGTATCCGGCAGCAGCAGGGGATACCGACGGAAATTATTTCGGAGACAAGTACAGCTGACAGTACCGCGGCCTGCATTCCGGACTCGGCCCGGGATTTTCAGCTGTTGATCGTGGAAGATAATGACGAACTCCGTTCTTTTCTACTGAACCATCTGCAGACATGTTACAACGTAAGTGCTGCTGCCAATGGAAAGGAGGCGCTTGTGGCAATTGCCGATAGTGTGCCCGATATGATTATAACAGATATCGCGATGCCCCAGATGGATGGCTACACGCTAGTGAAATCCATCAAAGCCGATCCGGATACAGCTCACATCCCCGTGATTATGCTGACAGCCAAAGGAGACGAGCAGGATAGTATCATTGGTTATCAAAGTGGCATCATCAATTATGTAACTAAACCATTCAACTTACAGGTTTTAGATCTTCAGATTTTCAACACCATATCAGCTTTAGAATTGGTTAAGGAACGTAACCGACGCTATTTGCTGTTATCGAAACGTGATGAAAACATAAGCAATGCTGCTGCGGCTTATTTGGATAAGTTGAGAACGGTGGTCGAAGCACATCTAGCCGAAACTGAGTTTTCAGTCGCGACTTTAGCAGAAAATATGGGACAGAGTCAAAGTGCGCTGTTGAAGAAAGTGAAAAGCTTGACAGGCCTCAGTGTTGCCGAATTGATTAAAGATATCCGTCTGAGTGTCGCTGCCAATCTCCTGATACAGTCTGATCAGGTCGCATCTGTTGCCTATGCCGTAGGATTTAACGATCGAAAGTATTTCAGTAAAGAGTTTAAAAAGAAATTTGGTGTAAATCCCACTCAATATAGAGAAAGTAGCTTGCGCTAAGAGATTTTACCCCTAAATTTCCGATTTTTTACCCCTGCATTTTCCATAAAGATTCAAATATTTGTCAAGCTTCTTTCTACTACAGAAAAAAGCTACGGGCAAATACTACCTCATGTTGGATTGCCCGAAAACCAATCAATTTATTAAATGTAAAATATGATACCGAATCTAAAAACAATCGTATTGGGAGCGACCTGCCTGTTCCAAGTTCCGCAGCTCTATGCACAAAATCAGCAGATCAGTGGAACAGTAACTGATATAGTTACGGGAAAGCCATTGCCAGGTGTAAGTATTTTGCAAAAGGGCTCCGGTACAAAAGGAACCACGGACCTTAATGGTCGCTTCTCTTTTCAGGTCACGAACACTTCAGCTGTACTTATCTTTAGATTTATCGGTTATGATGAACAAGAAGTTGCTGTAAAAGACGCTAAAGTGTTGCAGATAAAACTCGTACAGACCAATAAGTCCTTAGATGAAGTTGTTGTAATCGGGTACGGTGAAGTGCAACGAAAAGATCTTACAGGTTCGGTGGGATCAGTCAATATGCAGGATATCAAGAAGGCTCCCGTTGGTTCTGCACTGGAAGCATTGGCCGGTCGTGTAGCCGGTGTACAGGTCACATCAGAAAGCGGGAAACCGGGCAGTGAGATGAACATTGTGATCCGTGGGGCCAATTCCCTGACACAGGATAATTCACCCCTGTATGTCATCGATGGTTTTCCAATAGAAAATGCGAACAGTAATGTCCTTAATCCGGATGAAATCGCTTCGATCGAAGTGCTGAAAGATGCATCTGCCACTGCGATTTACGGTGCACGTGGTGCAAACGGTGTTATTTTGATCACCACAAAAAAGGGCGAAGCAGGAGCTCCACAGATCAGTTATAGTGGCTATATAGGATCGCAGCAGATCATCAATAGCATGGATCTGATGAATGGCTATGAATTTGTCCGTTTGCAGGCGGAACGCGATCCTGTCGGCTCGCAGCTCACTTATTTTAACGATGGCAAGACATTAGAAGACTATAGGTCTGTACCGAGCAACGACTGGCAGGAGCATATTTTTAGAGATGGGGTGATGCAAAACCACAGCCTCTCGGTGATGGGCGGCAACAGCAACACAAAATATTCCGTTTCGGGTAATATCTTTGGTCAGCAGGGTATTATCATTAATTCGGGATTTGACCGCAAACAAGGGAAGATCACGCTCGATCAGAGTTTTCAGAAACTAAAAGTCGGTATCAATGCCATGTATACCGGCACACTTACTGATGGCAGCAATCCCGCGGCTCCTGAATCGGCATTCTCCGCCATGAACTACCTGATGTACAGCGTATGGGGCTACCGTCCCATTGCTTTTGCCGATGAAGACCTTTTAAATGATCCAACAGACGATCTCGCTAATCCCACCAACGACTATCGGTTCAACCCGATACTTTCTGCTCAGAATGAGCTCCGCAAAAACTATAACAACCGGCTTATCGTGAACGGTTATGCCGAATACGCGTTCTCGCCGGCGCTAAAACTGCGGATTAATGGCGGTATTAACAATTCGGATACACGGCTGGACACATACAACAATTCACGTACCCGGTACGGTTTCGCCGGAAGCACAAATGGCGTAAACGGTTCGATTCTATACACGCAGAGCAACACTTGGCTCAATGAAAACCTGTTGACCTACAACAAAAAATTTAAAGACCATACCCTAAATGCGGTTGTTGGGATCACTTTTCAGGGCAACAAGTACCATAGGTATGGCTTTTCAGCTATTCATCTGCCCAACGAGATCAAAGGACTGGCCGGCCTGAGTGAAGGGGTGCCTCAACCTGTCACCTCCTTGCAATCAGAATGGTCCATGCTCTCGTATCTGGGCCGTGTTAACTATAATTACAAAAACCGCTACCTCCTGACTGCTTCGTTTCGGGCAGATGGCTCATCCAAGTTCGTTGGCAATAACAGATATGGGTACTTTCCCTCTGCTGCATTTGCCTGGCGACTGATTAATGAACCCTTTTTGAAAAATCAGCAACTTTTCTCGGATGCGAAATTGAGACTGGGTTATGGAATTACAGGAAATAACAGGGTGAGTGAATATGCTTCTTTTTCGCCTGTGTACTTTGAAAATACCAGTGTCAGCACCAACGGTTACTACTCCTGGGGAAATGAGCTTTTACAAGGGATGTACCTTGGTATCGGAACACCGGATCTGCGCTGGGAAAGCACGGCGCAGCGCAATGCCGGCATCGATCTGGGGCTTTTTAAAAACAGGTTGATGCTGACGGCAGATTATTACCACAAGCGCACCTATGATCTCCTGCTCTATGCAGCATTACCCTCCACCACGGGCTATAGCAATGCCTTTAAAAATATAGGTGAAACTAGCAACAAGGGGATTGAATTGACCTTATCGGGAGATATCATCCAAAAAGCCAATTTTAGCTGGAATAGTTCCTTTAACATTTCCTTTAACCGAAATAAAGTGGTTGAACTTACCGAAAATCAGGAAAGCCTGACCACGGCACTGGCCTGGGATCAGGATTACAGAACTACTCCATTATATATTGCCAAAATCAATCAGCCACTCGGACAGATGTATGGATACCTCTGGGATGGTGTCTATCAATATGAAGACTTTGACCAACAGCCCAATGGCAGTTACCTCTTAAAACAGACGGTGGCGACCAATGGTAATACACGTAGCTCGATTCGCCCCGGCGACGTGAAGTATAAGGATCTCAATGGGGATCTGGTAGTGGATAATCTCGACAGGACAGTGATCGGACGTGGATATCCCATTCACCAGGGGGGATTTGCGAATACCTTTAAATACAAGAACTTTGATCTCCACTTATTTTTCCAGTGGTCTTATGGAAACGATATTGTCAATGCCAATAGGCTGTTGTTTGAAAACGGCAGTAAAGCACATCTCAATCAATTTGCGAGCTATGCGGACCGCTGGACACCGGAAAACACTTCTTCTACCATGCCCCGTGTGGGGGGCCAGGGGCCTAATGTCTATTCGACCCGCATTATCGAAGACGGCTCATACCTGCGTCTGAAAACAGGATCTATAGGTTACACTTTTGATAAGGGGCTGTTGGACAAGTGGAAAATCAAAAGCCTGCGTATCTATGCCTCCGTACAGAATATATGGACACTTACCAATTATTCAGGATATGATCCCGAGGTTGCTGTGTACTACTCGGCGCTGACACCCGGCTTTGACTATTCATCTTACCCAAGACCCAAAACCTTTGTATTTGGTATCAACCTTAATCTGTAATCTTATGAAAATAGCATTAACAAAAAAATATAAACATTTAAGCTTCTTGTATTTAGTAGTTTCGACTTCAATTTTTTCAGGATGTTCTAAATTTTTGGACAAGCAGCCCTTTGATGTGGTCAAGGAAAATTATTATCAGAATGAAAAGGAGGTGATGACCGGACTTGTTGGCGTATACGATATTCTCGGCAGGGAAGACTTTTACGGATCCACCTATTCGAGCTATCTGACCCTGGGTGATGAGGGGGCCTATTTTCGCTCATCTTATCTCGCTGGACCAGAAATCTATAGTTACGATGCTTCTAATCCAAAAATCAATGATATCTGGCGATTTCTGTATGAGGGTATTGAGCGGGCCAATTTTTTTCTGAGCAAAATTGAGGCCGTACAGATGGCTGCTTCTGATAAACAGGCTGTGATAGGTGAAGTCAGGTTTTTGCGGGCCTATTACTATTTTATTTTGGTCAGCAACTGGGGGGACGTTCCTTTGAAAACAGCGCCTACAAGTTCGGTCAGTAATGTCAATATCGCACGTACGCCACAGGCGGAAGTTTATAATTTTATTGTGCAGGAGATGGAAGCAGCGGATTCCATAGTCAAGGACATTCAGGCGTACGGTCATGCTGGCCGCGTTTCAAAATCTGCCGTCCGGGGCATCTTGGCCCGGGTATACCTAAAAATGGCCGGAGCTCCGCTCAATGACGCATCCAAGTATCAAAAAGCATTGGAATGGTCGAGCAAACTGGTCTTTCCACAAGGGGGAGATTATAAACATAGCCTTGTCGCAGATTACAAAAAGATCTTTACAGATATGGCGGCAGACCGGTATAATATCAGCGAATCCATCTGGGAGGTAGAATTCTATGGCAATCGCAGCGGTGATTTTGAAGCTGGGCGCATTGGCAATCAAAGTGGCATACAGACCAGCGATGAGGGCAAGGGCTTTAGCTATGGTCTGTTGGCTGCCACGCGCAAGCTCTTTGAATCTTACGAACCCACAGACAAACGCCGGGACTGGAATATCGCCAGTTATCGGTACAACCATGCCAACAACTTGATCACAGACTCTGTATTCTATACGGCAGCGGAAATTGAGCGTAGGCATGCCGCCAAATTTAGAAGAGATTACGAGACCTTAAAGCCTAAAAACAGGAATTATACGCCAATTAATTTTCCGCTATTACGTTATGCTGATGTTCTGTTGATGTTTGCTGAAGCCGAAAATGAAGTGAATGGCCCCACGGCCCGTGCCAAAAATGCACTTCAGGAAGTACGTGACCGTGCAAATGCTTCAAACCGGAATAATGAGTTAACCAATGAAAGCGAAATGCGAATAGCTATACGGGAGGAACGCTTTCGGGAATTATGCTACGAAGGGTTGCGGAAATTTGATCTCGTACGTTATGGTACTTTCATTGCCGAAATGAAACTCGTTGCCCAACAGTATAACCAGTTGGCGCCGGCCGATTATCGGTACATGGCATTGGCTTTCAATAATGTCAGTGATCGCGATACGTATTTCCCTATTCCAATCAACGAACTATCCCTGAATAACCTGATGACGCAAAATCCCGCATGGTAATACCAGCTAATAATGTGAAAATTATGAAAAGATATATTTATATAGCATCGCTTCTCGTACTGCCGATCCTACAATCATGCGAGAAAAAAGAGGCCACCCCTTTGAACTTAGAAGTCCATACGGATAAAAATAGCTATAAAGTTGGTGAGCAAGTGTTGTTCCATATCAGTGGCAATCCCGACCAGCTGACGTTCTTCTCTGGTGAAGAAGGCCATAAGTACGTTTACCGCGAGCGCACCAAAGCTATCCCACAGGCTGTAACACTGGAGTTTTCGACCAACCGTCGTTATGGTACGGATGTGCAACAGCCGAACTCTCTCCGCCTACTGGTATCGCAGCAATTTGCAGGAGTTTACCAGCCTGATGCGATCAAGGAGAGCGACTGGGTGGATATTACCGCCGCATTTAAGTTATCTGGCATCCAGGTCAATGACGCTACCTATGTATCCTCGGGACAAGTTGATCTGTCGAAATTAAGTGCGTCTGGTTTTAATCTGAATGCGAATGCCATGGTTTATTTTGCTTTTAAATACTCCGGGAATACCGGATCGACACAGCCCCGTTGGTGGATCAATCAGTTCAGCCTAAATACCGAAACAACAGAGCGTATTACCTTGCCGATAGCAAATCTGCAAGGTGCAGCCTGGACCTCAATCGGTCTGGAAAATTCTCCTGTCTCCTGGTTATTAAGCAGTGCGGGACTACGCTTTCAGGGTGGCGGAGCAACAATAGGCTCCAATCAGGTGTGGGCTATCTCAAAACCGCTGGACCTGACCAGTGTGACACCGGACAAAGGGGTAGCGCTCAAAAATATGAGCACCCGTATGGATACCTATGCTTACACTTTCACAGCTCCCGGGACTTATGAAATTACTTTCGTTGGCAGTAATAGCAATGTGTACGGAGAATATCTAGTAGTCAAAACAGTCGAACTGGAAGTGACGGAATGAAACCGACGCATGCGGAAAAAATAATCCGACATTCCCCGAAAAATATAATATACAAGAATCAACAGCGCAGTAAATAAAATCTTATGAAGCAGACACATTATTCTTTTGGACTTAAAATGATATTCTTATTTCTTTTGACAAACCTCTTTTCCTGTGCGCAGCAGCGCACCAAGCAGAACAGTTCCGATTTTGTGGCTGCCGGCTTTACGCGAGCCAGAGCGCAATATGACCTGCTCCTTGATAACAGCAACTTTCCTCGGACGCTGGATACAACAGGCCATGTGGTGGGAACCGATGAATGGGATTGGACAGGTGGCTTTTTCCCGGGCGCGCTTTGGTATATTTATGAGTATACAAAGGATCCCGATGTCAAAGCTCAGGCCACAGCATGGACCGAAAAACTGGAAAAGGCGAAGGATCTGACCCAACATCATGACATTGGTTTTGTGATGTACTGTTCGTATGGCAACGCTTTACGGCTGGAGGACGATTCTACAAAGATCAAAAAATACCAGCAGCTCCTCGTACATTCAGCAGAGTCTGCCCTGAAGCGCTTTGATCCGAAAGTTGGACTGATCAAATCCTGGAATGAAAAAGCTTCCTGGGATGGAAAAACGGTATGGAAATATCCGGTGATCATCGATAATATGATGAACCTGGAGCTGTTGTTTTTTGCATCAACATTAACTGGAGACCCCAAATACAAAAATGCCGCAATCAGTCATGCCGACCATACCCTGAAGAATCATTTCAGGCCCGATTACAGCACCTACCATGTGGTGGACTATGATCCCAATACGGGAGCAGTCCTGCATCAGCAGACCAATCAGGGCTATGCCGACAATTCAACCTGGTCTAGAGGGCAGGGCTGGGCAATCTATGGCTATACGCTGCTCTACCGCGAGACCAAGGACAGTAAATATCTGGATGCAGCCAGGAAAGCGGCAGATTTTTATATGAATCATCCCAACCTGCCAAAGGATAATGTTCCCTATTGGGATTTTAATGCTGGCCAGGAAGGATACCGACCGGATGTGGATTATGCAAACCGAAAGCTGAACTATATACCACGGGATGCGTCGGCGGCTGCACTGGTCAGTGCAGCCTTGCTCGAATTATCCACCTATATGACCGAAGCAGATGCCAAACGCTATTATAACTTTGCCGAAAGCACGTTGAAATCGCTCTCCTCCAGCGAATACCTGGCTGAAAAGGGGACCAATGGCGGCTTCATCCTTAAACACTCGACAGGAAGCATGCCACATAAAAGTGAAATTGATGTTCCGCTTATCTATGCAGATTACTACTTTTTAGAAGCGTTGCTACGTTACAGAAAACTAAATGGGGCCTAGTATGAAGATTAAAACGATACTATTGTCGTGCTTCTTGTTGGGCTGTTCGCTATGGTCGTTCGCCCAGCAACAGCCTATGGGCACCTCCGATAAGATGGCCTGGTGGTCAGCATCCAGATTTGGACTGTTTATCCACTGGGGCCTATATTCTCAGACTGCCGGTGACTGGAATGGCAGGCCAACACGGGGCGGAGAACATTTTATGTTATATGAAAGGATCCCACTGCAACAGTATGCGCAGATCGCCAAAGATTTTAACCCTACTGCTTTTGATGCCGATACCTGGGCAAAGGCCGCCAAGTGGGCCGGCATGAAATACATTGTCATTACAGCAAAACATCACGATGGGTTTGCCATGTTTAATTCCCCCAGCAGCGATTATAATGTTGTCCAGCAGACTCCCTGGCAGCGGGACCCAATGCGGGACCTGGCTGATGCCTGCAAACGTTATGATTTAAAACTTTGCTTTTACTATTCTTTGGGGCGGGACTGGGCAGATCCGGATGTTCCTACCAATTGGCCTAGCAAGGCCGGACGAAGCAACTTCTGGGATTATCCAAATGAAGACGCCAAAGATTTATCAAAATATATCGAGCGAAAAGTAAAACCACAATTACACGAATTATTGACACAGTATGGTCCCATTGGTATAATATGGTTTGATACGCCCGAACTCTTTACTAAAGAACAAAGCACAGAAATCCAACAGTTCATTACCGATTTACAGCCCAATTGCATCATCAATAGTCGTATCGGCAATCAGCTGGGCGACTACGAAGTCGTTGAGCAATCCCTAATGAATAAAGCAAAGGGCAAATGGGAGGCCTGCATCACAATGAGTCGCAACTGGGGTTTTAATAAGCATGATACAGTCTGGAAAAGTCCCGAAATATTGGTTAGAAATCTTGTAGAAGTGGTTAGTAGAGGTGGAAATCTGCTGCTGAATATCGGCCCGAAAGGGGATGGTACCTTTCCTGTGGAAAGTATGGCCCGATTACGGAGTATCGGAGATTGGATGAGCCTCAATGCAGAGGCAATATACGGGTCAGGCGAATGGAAAATACAAAGCGAAGGAAACCAGTTACATGAGGAGGAAACCGAGATCGCGGGGCAACAAACGATCAAAGACGCCGAAAATGATGCCACCTCAAAAGATATTGTGTCCGACATCCGTTTTACGACAAAGGATGGCTTTGTTTATGTGTTTGTACGAAGTCCAAAGACCGACTTTGCGGCGGTAAAAAGTCTGGCAGCAGGTCAGGCGCAAATAGCTAAAATTACGCTATTGGGAAGCAAGCAGAAAATCAAATGGAAACAGGACGCTAAAGCATTACATCTTCCTGTCCCTTCAGCGACAGGCGGAGAGATACCTGTTTATGTTTTCAAGGTAAAACTTGTTGGCCAGTCATAACGCTATGGAACACTATCAATAAAAGGAAAGAAAGGATATTCACAACCAAATTATAACCAGATGAAAAAGATCATTTTCAGTTTTGCGGTACTCGGTCTGCTGCTAAATTCTTGTTCCAGCCCATTGGAAGGACTCGATTCCACAACAGCAACCCATGTTTCCTTATACGGTAGTTCGGTAACAAAAAGCAGTCTGTCCGGCTCTGGCCTTGTTTCTGCCGGGATGACACTGGCGGAAATCAATGCTGAAATCGCACAGGCAAGTGCCGGTGATACCATATGGGTGGAAGCCGGCACTTATCTTATTGATGGTGCCCTGCTGATGAAGCCCGGTATTACACTTATGAAAAGCGGAAATACAAACCCCATATTTGATGCCAGGGCATCGGACAGCCAGCTGCTTCGGCAGACCTTCAGTGCGGCCAATGTTGCTGGCTGTACATTCTCGGGCATTACATTTTGGAATCTGACTTTTTACATCAATAATGCGTCTGACGTGACTTTTAAATGGTGTATTTTTGACTATGGCATTAAGAAAGCAGGCAGTAACAAATCGAATGATCTGCATGATGCTTACATTCGCCTGATCGGCACGGATAAAGCCACCGTTTCAAACTGTGTATTCTCCAGGAGGCAGGGAAACAGTGGAAGAGGGGTGTGGAACGGGTCGGGCAGTACAAATTCAAAGATCATCAACAATACCTTTGGCAATGCTGGCACAACGGGTTACTTTATCACGGCGATAAATGATAATTCTCAAAGCAATAGTCTGATCAGTGGAAATACCATTTTACGCAATGTATCTTTCAATAATGAAGATGCCAATACCGATCATGGTATTTATGCACATAGTTTTAACGGCCTGACAATACAGAACAATGTGATCAAAGGCTGGCCGGCGAATGGAAGCGGTGGTGCTATTAAAGCTCGAAACGGGCAGAACTTGGCTATCCTCAACAATGAATTCCATACTTCGGGGATTTTACTGTATATCTATATTGAACCTTCCTCGTACCAGTATCTTAAAAATGTACAGGTCAAGAACAACAAGATTTACCTGGATTCATTGATCGGAGGCATGTATGGTGGGATCGGCTATTGGCGGCAGAGCGGTGTTACCGGACAGGAAGAGTCAATTCTGATATCCGGCAATGAGATGCCAAATGGATCAATTAGTATTTCGGGATCCAATGGCTTTAGCAGCGCGCAGTTTAATCTATCTGGTGGTGGGGTATTCAACAATGATCTACACCTGCCTTTTCTTTCGCTTGCGGCAGGTGTAAGTCAATCGGGTAATTACTAAGGCTAATAGCTCCATTTTTGTACCATCGTAGTTTACGAGAAATGCCAGTGCCATTTTTTTATAATGGTTTTGGACCGTAATGAATCAGAAAAAAATGGTTGAAACTGACTATCCCATTATTGGGAGCATAACTATATATATCAGTGCTGGCTTATTCCGGCCTTTTTTGTGCTATAAATCCTATCTTAGTCCTATGTTGTACAATCCTTTTGAACAAGTCACCAAAAGTTCTTTTCGCGAACTCGTCGAGTCGGGCTATACCGACTTCGTGTTGCAGCTCTTTGAGTGGCCCGATGTTAAGGAAAAGACAGGCTTCCTGCTCACGCCTTATGATGATAAGGACGCCGTTTAACAAAATATGTATCAAATGATCGTCCAGAATTCGCGGTATTTATCAAAGATGACGATAAGGCCTGTTAAGCATACTTATTGAATGAGAAAAGAATAGTTGGAGATATTTGGTTTATTAATTTATGATGACTTTCATTAAAATAGCGTTAACCGCTGCTAATCTTTTCGCACTTAATCAATGTTTTGAGATCAAAACGTTCTATTATAAAGAGAAATTGGAACATACTTTCATAGATGGTAAGGCCAGGTTCCAAAAGTAAAGGTAGCTCCATTTTAATTCGTATTGATGTAAACATGTACTATTAAATCCGATCCGAGGAGTGAATAGGACGGAAATGATCTTCATCGGGGAACTTGTTTTAATTCATATGCATACCAATATTTTTATGCTAAAAATATTAGTATTTAAATGTTTTTTTACTTATATTTGCATTGTTAACCAATTTGAAAACAATGTATTATGAGTGAGTTGAAACAATCGAAATATATCGATATCACGACAGATTATGGCTTTAAAAAAGTTTTCGGATCAGATACCAATAAAGATCTTCTGATGGCTTTCCTAAACGAACTGTTTAGAGGACGCAAGATTATTGCCGACCTGTATTATAACAAAAATGAGCATGTCGGGGATACAGAGGATATGGGTACCGTTATTTTTGATCTGACCTGTACGGCAGACAATGGCGAACGTTTTATTATTGAAGTGCAGCGCACGGCGCAGGATAATTTGAAAAAGCGCATGCTTTACTACAGCAGTAAATTGATAGCGGATCAGGCTCCCAAAGGCAACCGAAGGGCTTGGAATTATGCAATTAGTGAAGTTTATATCATTGTACTGATGGATGGATTTGCAATGCCTGATGCGGGGGATGAGAAGTATTTTCTGCACGATATTTGTTTATGTTATCGAGATCATGGTAAAATATTTTATGACGATCTAGGCTTTATATATGTGGAATTGGTTAACTTTGTTAAAGCTGAGGCAGAGTTAGTTAATGATTTAGATCGTTGGCTTTATGTACTCAAAAATATGTCTTCGCTAAATGGACTTTCCACTTATTTGCGTAAGCCTATTTTTGAGAAGTTATTTCAGTTAGCAGAGTATAGCAAACTAAAACCGGAGGAACGAGAGATGTACAACGTAAGTTTAAGGAATAAATGGGATGCCGAGAGTATCCGAAGTAGTCAAGAGGAGCAATTGAAACGAGCGCGCGAAAAAGCAATGGCTGAAGGAAAAGCAGAGGGAAAAGCCGAAGGAAAAGCAGAGGGAGAAGTTATCGGAAAAGCCGAAGGAAAGGCGGAAGTAATAAAAAATCTTTTGTCTTCGAATAAGTTTTCGATATCGGAGATAGCCGAATTAGCGGACGTCACTTTAGATTTTGTAAAGCAGATCGAGGCAGAGAAGGCTAAAGGAAAATAAAACAGATTACAATATAAGATTTTTAGGCCGCTTGGATAATGTCTAAGTGGCCTTTTCCTTTTTTATAGGTTAAGTTGGTCTTAGACAATACCATTTTGAATAAGCTCTCATTTAAATAAAAATAATTGTAAGACCGAAGCGACAAACTCAACCTTTTTATAAAAAGATTAAACGAATATTATATTTCTGTTGTCCTTTATACGAAAAATGAGAAGATTGCTTTTGCTGGCTTGATTTGCACTTGTTAGGCCAGCATTTTTTTGAAACCGACTATCCCATTATTGGGATCATAACTATATATATATATATCAGGGCTGGTTTATTCCGGCCTTTTTTGTGCTATAAATCCTATCTTAGTCCTACGCTGTACAATCCCTTTGAACAAGTCACTAAAAGTTCGTTTCGTGAGCTCGTCGAGTCGGGGTATGCCGACTTTGTGCTGCAGCATTTTGAGTGGCCCGGTGTTAAGGAAAAGACAGGCTTCCTGTTCACGCCTTATGATGATAAGGAAGCCGCCGATCAGCATGCCCATCAACTGGGCGAAAAGGAGGGAAGAACCTTGCAGTTTGTTAGCGAAAATCTTGAACCATTCGACGCTTGTTCGCCTGTTGAGGTTATTTGGGATTTTGGGAAGAAACAGTGGCCAATATATTTCTAGCGTCCAGATTGATCGCGAAACTAACCCTGGGATCTTGTCCCGGTTGGTCTAGTCTGGTCACTAAAGATGGGCCTTTGGCACTGAAGATGTAGAGCTTTTAAAATATGATTGTCAGTAAAGATTCCTACGTGTTTTTATTTCTTCGATCCTTTTATAATAAAGTTTTCTTTGTTTTTGTTTACGAAATGGGTCAACAGACAAATAAATAAACAACAGTATAATAATTGCAGAAAAAAAAACAGCGACATACATTAACCAAGTAAAAAATCTTTTCATTTGCTTGAGGAAGAATTATCCTGCTTATCACTTTTCAGCAAATGTTCGACAATATTCCTTGAGAAGGGGCGTGCTAAATCTTCCAACAACAACGAAGATTTGCCAGAAGGCAATAACTCAATCATTGCCTTGGCAAAGGCAAACTTATATGTCGCCGAGTTTTTGCCAAACAAAATAATGGCGCGCCATTGCGACTCGAGACTGGGATCGTTTATCTGGAATATTGTAGACATTTACTCAAATTCATTAACAGCTTTGATCAATTAAAAAGACCTATTCCTTAATGTGATCTTTCAATTCCTCTTTCAACCTATAGAATAGTTCTAACTCATACTTTAGCTGATCTTCTTCCGAAGCAACTGGAGGTTGTCGTGGTTCCGAAGCATCGAATGGGCCTTTTACAATTTCTAAAGTGACTATGTCTCCTAGATTAAGTGTAGTATTTAGCCAATTAACATGACTGTCTACATCAGAATCTAGACCACCTACACGGAAACCAAACGCATCATTGCGGCCTCCTCTACGCGCAAAAGCAGCCATTGCATGCAATACGTAGTGAGCTTTGTTAAATCCTGCTCTTGTAATCTGTTCCCCGTTTATTCTGATATTGATGCCTATATTTTCCATGGAATTATTTGATGTGGTCTTTTAGTTTTTCTTTCAGATGATAGTAGTTTTCCAGTTTACTTTTTATCCTGGCTTCCTGGTCTATATCACTTTTGGTTCTAGTTTTGGGGTCGTCAAAAGGAGCTTCAATTACCTCAAAAGTAATTGCGTCCCCTTCTTTTAGTTTGGTCCCATACCAATAAACATGGTCGTTCTGCTCGCCATCCATTCCAGTTACATTAAGGGTAAAGTCCTTACTGCCGTTATTTCGTTCCGCAAAGGTTACATTACCAATTAATACATAGTCATCCGTGTCCAATCCGGCATTTGTGACTAGATTGCCATTGACTTTTACTTTAAGTCCAAGTTTCTTGTCCATAATTACTTTTATAAAATTTCCGCTTCACCAATAATTTTAGGTCCTTCATGTAGCCACCATTTACGGCCTTTTGTCAAATATTGCGGTTGATAATCTTGGATAATTTATCGGGTTTCTTGCTTATCCCACCTCTCTCATAATATAGCGTGTTGATTTGTCTTTTCAATTCGGCGACGCTCCATGCTTGCCGAATACATTCTAACTCATAAAATGCGCGCTTCTCTAAATTTTGAATTGGAAGGAGTTGTACGAGGTGAGTAGTTTTCTCACCATTTATTATGTTCTGAAAAATGATTTCATCATCAAAATCCGCTATCTGCCACATGTCGATCGATACGCCTAGCGACATCAGCTGTTTCTATTTGGTTTTTTGTAATTCCTCTAAATACCGCGATAGAAAATCTATTGGTAGGAAAAGGAACTGTAGACATAGGAAGGCTGTCAAGCGACTCTGTCATTACCAACCAGCTGTCGCTTTGCGCACGTTCTTTGATGATTCTCTTTGTTTTATCAACTTCCCAGTCTTTAGCGTCTAGGTTCAATGTCCCTTTCAGCTCATATAAGCTGCCATGGAGTTTCAACAGAAGACTGTCTTTTATAATTATGCGCTCTATCTCTCCATCGGCTATTATAAATGAATATGCGCGGTCCAAATCAAGTTTCTTATGCTGTGCAAAGGCCGCCTTTAATAAAAATATATTTATGAGTAAACATGTGATGATAATAGTTCTAATTACCATTTTTTATATCGTATAAATTTAGTTAAACTATAGCCTGGTTAAGTTCACTTAACAGCATTTCCTCACAATTTAAAAAGAATATATCATATTTTGGGGATTTTGTATTTCAAACATCACACTTTTCGATATACACACATACCGCGTACATACGCCATTCATGCAATGCGAGATCTAGACACAGCAGAAATCGCTGGGTTGAAAAAAACAATCCAACTTATGGAGGTGTGCAGTTATTAGGTAACGCGTTTATATATTGAGTTACCCATTTTTTAACTATCTTGGATTTTTTAAAATAAATGAATTATGTTAAATTATATCGCAGCTATTTGCTTAATTTTCTTAGGATTATTGCTTAAATATTCCTCTCAGGACGAATATAGCCCATTAAAAAAATATGGGTTCTTTTTTGTAGTTGCGGGGGCGGGATCATTATTATATAAGTTATGTTGGAAATTACTCGACGGGATTTATTGCAGGCAGAAAGGGTATATCTTGGGCAGAGGCCAGATTTGTTATGAATCTCTTAGAAAGTTATCAAAAAATGGGGTTAGCGGCTGAGGGAATGACAACTCAGAGCGCACAATATCTTGGGCATCAATCAGGAATCAGTCTTTTTAGACAAAAAACTTTTATGTATAATAAGTAAAAAAGTGAGAACAATTATTAAAATCATTGGTGTTATTGCTCTGTTACTTTTAGTATTTGATCAGTCTAGGTCTATATATAGGCTTGATGATAGTCATTACATTACCGTTTGGAAAAGATTAGGTAATAAATGTTTCATAACACTTGATAAACATTATTCAATTTTTAAGCCATCTAAATATATTGAAACGACCAATGACAATTTTGTAACAATTGTTATTGACAAACAACATGCAAATTCTGATTTTGTGCTATATTCGAGGCAAGATAAAGCTGTCAACATAGTCGGATATCAAAGTAAAATAATCTATAATAATGATGAATATGATGAGTTTAAAAAGCAGTATTATGAGAATAACAACCATAAAATACACCACTTATATTTTTCTATCGATATCAAAGAAAAATTGATTTCAAAATTTAGTGAAGATTAAATGCTATTATATCAGTTTTTTCCAATTGTAATCTATACAGCCCGATCTGATGATTGGGCTGTGTGATTATTAGATCTTCAGTACTTATTCTGATATTTTAAGTTATTGATAAAGTCCATTGTTAACCTTTGAAGACTTTTCAGTATCTCCCACATACCGCTTACATACACCTTGTTTTCGGTCAAAAACTGGATGGACAAGGGAGCACAATACGAACACAGGATGGTGGGTAGGATACCTTGAATCTGGTCAAAATGTGTATTTCTTCGCGACACGACTTATACAGGACCGTAAATTCAATAGATCAGATTTTTCCAGCTGTAGGAAGGAAATTACCAAAAAGCTATTTCGGGAGCTTAAAATAATGCAATAAATTACATTGTGATGGAAAGGAATATTTTAGGCATCCTAGTACCATGTTGTATAATCCTTTGAACAAGTTGCCAAAAATTCTTTTATAGGGTCGTGAGTCCGATTATACCGATTTCAGCTTATCTAGACGTTTTGGGCCCTGACCGCTTCGGCTTCTATCCTATAAATCATCTTTTCTCCCTCAAATCGAGCTTTAAAAATTAGCGCATAGACAATCAAAACAATGAGCCAATATCTGATTTTTAAGCTTATCAATGCAGCTCCTAATAATATGCCAATAGCGCCTATAACAATTCGAAAATACAGTATAGATTCATACTCCATGGCGTACCAATAGCAGCCCTTGCAAAAATTGTATTGATAGAGCATATAAACATCTTCATAAGTAATCAGGATGTTGAAAAAAATTATTAAAGTCCCCATTATCCGACAAAGGAGGGAGTCGGTTAGTATCTTATAAACTGTTCTCTTTAACCTAGCAATCGAGTTAATCATACCTTCTCAATCTTAAATAATATCCCAGTAACTAATGCTGCAATCGAATAATATATCGCCGGCTCCATTAATTGCACTGTTAGTCCCACTGTCATCGTAATTCCAGCCAATGTAATTAGTATTAAAGTCATTTTGATCCAATTGACATTGAGTGTAGTACTATAATTGATATGATCACTTTTTATCATAGCTTATACTAATTAGATTCTATTTTGGGTATTTCATCTTTATCTTTATACGGCAGTTTATATATTGGGTTGAAATAATTGTAATACCTCCAAAATGCTACAGGATTTATCGAAAACAGTCGATATAACGTAGTATCGTTAGGTAGTACGTTTCCCTTTTTCAAATATTGATCCCATCTCTGATTAACCCCCTCAAAATCTTCAGCACTTGGAGCCATGATATAAAAATCACCTGAACTGTTAGCGAATTCGTAATGGTATGTATCAAGGAGCCAATCGCATAGACCTCTTAATGGCGGCAAATTGACTAGGCCGACTATTAGGGATATTAGAATTAGATATTTTGCTGGTTTTTTCATATTAGTTACATGTTGTAGATTGCTGAGCATTCACTGGGCTTGTTGTCGCACCTGCAATACCTAAGTCCTTTTTTGCCTTAATGGATTTATATAGTCCTGGTGGAGTTGTTCCATAAATAATCGGTAATGGTGCTCCAGTCCGAGTATTTCTCTGTATTATCCAGTCTTGCACAACAATTTTAAAACAATAAAATATTGCAATTAAGAGCAATAAAAGAGAATAGTGCTTTGAAACTATACTGTTGCAAGAATGAAGGATTAATTTGGTCATCAAAAAATTAATGGTTAATTAAATATAATAAATAATATCAATGTATAAGGTTTAATTGCTACAATATGCTCGACTAAGGTTGTTTTTCATTCGCAATGGCACTTTGCTGATTAGAGTATTATGATTTGTCGATGATTTATTTCGTTAATTATTAAAAGGTTATTCTTTGTTTATAGGTGGCTAAGTCTTATAACTTTTCGGTACCTCCTGTATACCGCTTACTTACACCTTGTTTATCTCAGATAACCTCCGCAACTGCCATACTTTTGCTATACACTTAAAACAAAAAAATATGGCAAATCAATTTTTAATTAAGGAAACAATGGAGGATCTGAAAGCGCTATCTCCACTGAAATTACAGCGTTAGAGACCGGAACTTATGCGGGAGTCGAGCTGTTAGGCTATTACGAGACAGGGGATACCCCATTCCCAATACATTATTATCAAAGTGACACTTTGGAGGCAGATGACGGCGGAGCTATTGTACAATCGTCAGCTCATCGGAGGTAAGCCAGCTTCGATTGTCGCAATGCATAATCCATTCACTATTTATTTCACTTCTCCATCAATCAAGCAGCGGAATAGTATACTTTTCATCGTTCTTTCTTCCACTTAATTTCGCCACGCTCAATCATTCCGATATATTTTTTGATATGATCCTTCGTCAGTGGCGTATCATCGTCCAGGTGATATTCAAATTTCTTTGCAAACTGATCATATTGAATAGATGCTACATAAACATTGTTGACATAAATATGCCAAATACCGCCTTTCTTTACGCTAATACGAACAACATTGCGTTTGCCATTGCTGTAGAATAGCTCTGGCGAATCGTGGTCAAACCGACGAATAAGAGCATCGATGCAGGCCTCCTTAATGTCGTGTGCCAGCACGCCATATGCTAATTCCCACTCACCCTGTGATCGCCTGAATATGTAGAATGACTTTCCGTTTTTGTCATACAAATAGTAATCCCGCATGCCCATACTCTTATCGTCTATGGCCATACGAACATATAGCACACGATTTCTACAGTGAACTTCAAGTGGTTTCATAAAATAAAATTACTAATAATATTAGTAATTTACCGAGATGAATTTTCGATTTAACATTTTCCACTTTTTAGGCAATTGGATAGCTGAGCTGTAGCCTACCAAATGATCAATAGCTATTTCAGATAACATGCTTTTCTTTATGTAAAGACAAACTATATATAGTTTGCGGCTATTACAGCTAAGTAAACCAACTCATTAGCCAAATTGCTTCCCTCTGCCGGTTAGAGGGAAGCTCTTTTTGTTTTAGGGATTTTATGTACGCAGATAGCTGCTATTATTCGATTGTTTTTGCGTAAGCGATATACTAGTTTACAATAGGCTTGTCAGCGTCAGCCCAGTCATAGTCAAGCAGTTGATCTATCGCGACCCATATTGCCTGAGCATGCTCCAGCGCTTTTACTTTTCCAGATTGTAGACTGCATACGAAAGGGTTGCAGTGAGAAGTCGGAATGCTGATGCTCGACCATCGTGAGCGATCTGCGTATGGTGATATCAATATTGATCTCCTCTTTGATCTCTCTGCGAAGGCAGTCTTCTTTAGATTCTTCGGTTTCAATCTTTGCGCTAATGAAAATTTTTTCCTTAAAACTCTGCTCAGAAAGGTGTATAATTATTAGGATCACTCGCAACAGGAATTTTCTTGCCCCATCGATCTAATTTCTTAATGCCTTTACTACCGCTTCGCTCTTGGAGTTTACTTGGAGTTTTTCATAAATTTTTTTAATGTGGGATCGAACGGTATCCATGGAAATATAGAGCTTATCTGCGATCATCTTATAGCTATATCCATCCACCAGGAGATCCAGCACCTCTTTCTCACGAGCGGACAGGTTGAAACTCGATGTCCTTGTAGCCTTTCCATCCGCAAGCATATGTAGCACCTGAGTCGCAATAGAGGAGGTCATGGGAGCGCCTCCATTTAAAGCATCTTCGATATACTCAAGAATTTTTGCCGGCGGTGTTTTTTTTAATATATAGCCGTTGGCACCAGCCTTTATAGCTTCAAGAACATTGACATTGTCATCAAATACGGTAAGCATGATAATTTTGCCCTTAAACCCTGAATCCCTTAACAGCTTTAATCCCGAGATACCATTTATAAAAGGCATGTCTATATCCATGAGAACGAGATCGGGTGCATGCTTTCGGATATCTTCAATAGCATTGGCGCAATGGCCATAAGCAGCCTGTACCAGGTATTTTGGATCACTATTAATCAGGATGGATAACACCTCTCTCAATTGGTTGTTATCTTCGTATATAAGGATCTTTGTCATAATCTATGCTACAATTTTATGAAAAATTTAGAGCAGGACCAATCGCATATTGATGTGAATTGTCTTTTCTCAGATTTTCATGATCAGTGAAATGCTGGTTCCTACACCTGTGGATGACGAAATCTTAAGCTCAGCCCCTAAGGCTTCGCTTCGTTGATTCATATTGAATAAACCGTTACCGGATTGCTGTTTATTGGAGTCAAAACCTTTGCCATTATCTTTGATAATTAGTTCAATATGCGATGCCGCTGCACCGATATGGATATCTACCAGGGTGGCTTCGGCATATTTGGAAATATTGTTCAGTGCTTCTTTATAGATCAGAAAGAGATTGCGGCGTTGTTCCATATCTAATTTAATATTCCGTATACTGTCATCCGCTTTAAAAATATACTGTATTTTCAGTGGATCCAAGATTAGGGCAGCATGTTCGCGCATACGCGCTGCGATTTTCTGTAGAAGGTCATTATCCGGTTTTATACTCCAGACAATATCATCCATTGCCTGCATCATCTGTGAACTGTTTGCTCCGATCCGGTCAAGATAGGACTGCACGACATGATATTCGTCCGAAAGATCTTTTTTTGCTACTTCGCTCAGAATATGGATAGAAGTGAGCGTAGATCCAACATCATCATGCAGGTCCCGTGCGACCTTTTCGCGTAGCCGGTGTACTTCCAGCAATCTCCTTAACCGATAACGGTGTAAAATGAAAATTCCAAGTAAAATAAGGAGAATAATCATGGAAAAAAACCACCAAGTCTGATAAAACGCAGGTTTAATAGTGATCGGCAAACGTGTGATTGCCGAAAATTTACCTTCTTGGTTTTCCGAGCGTATCATAAAGACATATTTTCCAGGTGATAGCGCCGCAACTCTAACGCCTAGTCGAGGATCACTAAGGATCCAGGAATTTTCTGAACCTTCAAGCCGATAATAGTATTTAAGGTTGTCACGATCATTGTAGGAAAGCGGTGAATAAAAGATGGAAAAATAATTCTGCCAGTTCTCTAGCGTGACACCTCCCACTTTGATTAAAGAATCAACAGATAAATAATTGTCAAAAAGCTTGAAATCGGTAATATGTAGCTTTTTAGGTGCTGAGTTGCTATTGTTAAATTTTGACGGATCGAAAATAAGGATAACTTTGTCACTGCTGAATGCAATTTTTCCACTTTCAAGCTTGATGCCTCGCATTGGCAAATTAACGATATTTGACGTGTTGATTAGACCATGCTGCTTATTGAAGGAATGGAATTCTTTTTTGTTGGGGTCAAAACGGCAAATACCAGCCGTTGTGCTCATCCAGAGTAGACCTTCATTATCGGTGACCAAGGCCGTGATCATATTCTGCGGCAATCCATTATTAATATTATATTGCATAATATGACCATTAGAAAGGTTTAAGATATCTAGACCAGAATATCCTGCTATCGCGAGGAACCTATTCCCAATAAATTCAATATCCTGAATTTTTGAAGTGCTAAGACCATGGTTTCCGGATTTGTAGTTTTTTAGAATTTTTCCGGAACCACCATCCAGCTCAAATACCCCTGAGCCACGCGTACCTATCCATATCTTATTACCTTCACCGGGCCGAATGCAGGAAATGGCAGATTTTAAATCGGCGAGTAAAGCAAATCCGCTGTTACTTGTCCTAACTATTTTGCCATTATCTGTTCCAAACCATAGCTGGCCACCGTTGTCAATGGTTATATGCCGGATGGATTGTCCTTCAAAAACTTTAGGTACCAGAAACTGGGATTTTTTGGTTTTTGTATTAAAAATAATCAATCTTCCGTCTTTACACCCAACCCAGATATTTCCTCGCTTTGGATCGTATTCCATAGCCCAGATGTGCCTAAAACTGCCATCTTGCGGTGGTTGTCCTTTATATATCAAGCTATTTATGGCAGGTTCATGGTTTATATGTAGTGCCGTGTCATACTTAAAAGCAGTCAGTTTTTCCCCCCAGGAACTTACCAAGATACGATCGGAACCGAAAGAAGTTAAGGCGGTGATAGCCGCTTTATGAAATATTGTGGACGTAACGATGTTTCGTACATGATCTCCTATGACGGACATAATGTATAACCCGTTGTCTGTCGCTACCCAGAGGTTATTGTCGCGGTCTTTAAAAACCTGCGAAACTGTAGTAATCTGTATTCCATAATCCATATTTTTTCGATCATAGAATTGGATAAACTCCTTTTTATCTTCGTCAAAAAGGTTGAAGATATCCACGCCATAAGTCCATACAGTATGGTCATATTCGAAGCAATCATAAAAGTCGTGATAGTTGCTGTCACTATTCGGCGCAGATGGTATAATTTTCTTACGTTGAAAATTAGCATCGGCGAGATAAATCTGGCCGTTCGAGTGGCGTATTTTTGTGTGAATATAAAAACGGGATTTGGAATCGATGAAAAAGCGGTTTATGTTTTTAAGTGAACTTAGGTTACTATTTGTAAAAAACGATCTTTTTTTCGTGTCAAAATAGCCCATTCCTTGTTTTCCTGATATCCAAAAAATACCTTTTTGGTCATATTGTAGCCAGGTTGGCTCCCAGTTGGATGGAAAATCTATGATACTTTTGCTGGATTCGAACTTATTTTTCGATTCGTTTAATAGCAAAATATCCACTCCATGAAGTATTAGAAAGATATGCTGTCCCTGTTGGACGAGACGGATCTGATAATTCTGAAAGTCCTTGCTGTATTTGTCTATCGCGATTTCCTGCGTTTTATTCGTGTGGGTATTTAGTAGAAAAAATTTATGTTCCATTCGCACAAGGAGCGATTTAGACTTTTGCGCGATGAGCAATTGGTCAACGGGCAATCCCGGGAGGCCCAAACTCAGAAGCCGGCGAAAACGCATGCCGTCGTAGCGCTGCAAACCATTTTTGGTTCCGACCCAAATAAATCCGTCCTCCGTTTGCGTGACGGAGCTTACAAAGTTGGATGCTAAGCCTTCGGTTATACGGCTGAAAGAGATCTCCTTTGCTGTGAGCAGCAGTGGAAATAAGGTTAGTACAGCCAGTAGGTATCGGATAAACCTGTTGCTTTTCATTACGGAAGTTATTTTTCTTAAAAATGCAATAAATCTATGGCTTAATAAAATCTAGACACTTTGTTATGATGATTTTGATTGATAATCAATCTATTACAAGGTGTGCTCCCTTTAGTACTTCTACAGATTTAAACGGTGATGATGCGGTATGGATTGGATTATTCGGCCCGGCGTTTGAGATCTTCAGCTCCCCCGGTTTTGCGGTTTTGTGTGGATTTTCCGCCTCCGAAATTGTAGCTATAAGAGAGCATCATCACCTTTGTATCCCTTTTCGAACTAAAATTCTCCCTGTAATTAGCATAGACCGTCAATCCCTTATAATAGTTGGTCCAGAATATATCTGTAAAAGAGAGTTTCAATGTACTGTTATTTCGGAATTTTTTCTGGGCACCAATATTTACCGACCAGAGCGGTG
The DNA here is from genome assembly GCF_003627955.1 of Sphingobacterium puteale. GTDB lineage: Bacteria > Bacteroidota > Bacteroidia > Sphingobacteriales > Sphingobacteriaceae > Sphingobacterium > Sphingobacterium puteale. The sequence goes on from NZ_RBWS01000022.1 coordinate 36,948, forward strand.
AGATGCGAGCGAAAGCGTAGACTTCGGCCGACTTGTAATTTGCTGCGAGCTCGGCCGAATAATTATTGCCTAATTTAAAGGTACTCACGGTATTTATGTCAATATTAAAGTTCCCCTTGTTATTGATTTGTGTTTCGGAGATATTCCCTGTATAGGAGCCATAATAAAAATTGAGGTTTGTATTCAGATCCCACCAGGTTAATACTTTAAAAGGAGCAACGAGGTATAGTCCATAGTATGAAGCTGATCTAAGGTTCTCGTCTGTCTGCACCGAAATGTTCTCCCCATCTTCGATGATAGGTTTTACGACCGATGTGATATTATTTGTGGTTTTGCTGTAGCTCACGGTGGCCAGGTATTTACTTTTTAGGCTATAAGTGACTTCATAATTCAGGGAAGTCTGTGCGTTTAGATCGGGATTCCCTGTTTTATAGGTTGTTGCGTTGATATAATACTTGAACGGATTGAGCTGTATATAGCTCGGACGTGAAATTCTCCGACTAAAGTTTATTTCCAGATTGTTTTCTGAACTGAGGTCAAATGATAATGAAGCGCTAGGGAACAGCTGTGTATACTTTCTTTTATTGACCAGATTCATCGTGACCTGTGTTCCGGTGACATTGCTATGTTCAGCCCTCAATCCGACAACAGCTTTGATATTTTTCCATTTTTTTGAGAAATTGCCATAGACAGCATGGATGTATTCCTTATAAATATAATGATTAGACTTATTCACATCCAGTTTCGGATTATCGGTACTGTGATCATAGAATACCATGTCGTTATCGGATTTGACAAAACTGGTTTTAATTCCGGTTTCAAATTTCCAATTTTGTTTAAAAACTTTTATGGCATCACTTTTCAAAGAATAGATGTTCAGACCACCGTCTATATCTCCTTGTAGAAGATAAGGGAGCGGCATCGTTTGACCAGGGATGATTGTTTTGGTATTAAAGTTTTGGTCAGACTTATTGAAATAGTGGATAAAGTCTAAGTCGGTGCTTACTTCAGAACCGATAGAGTCCATGGTATACTTGTGGTTTAAGTTCATGCTGCCGCTTCGCCACCTGTTTTTGGCATCGCTTTGGGTTTCTATTTCTTTGGTAAGCAGAGATTCACTATTCAGTATAATCGTTTTACTCGTACTGTTGGGAGTCATCACATTGCTATTGAAACCAACGGAGATGCCTAAGAGGTTTTTGTCGTTAAGATTATAGTCCAGCCCTAGCTTTCCACTATGGTTACGAGATCCTGTCTTGATAAAGTTATCCTGAAGATATGCTTTAACGAAATTTTCCTGATCATAAAAACTACGGTTTAATATCAGATCATTTGACATCTCACGATAGGCGAAACTATAGCTGGCAAACAGATTCACATGGTTACTCCTATGGTTGATATTTAAACTATTGCTGTTTTTGATGTATCTTCCTGTGCCGATTGCGGTAGTCAATGTACCATTTGTTCCTTTCTTTGTTCCTTTTTTTAGTTTAATATTGACGATAGCTGTACCTGCGGCATCATATTTTGAGGAAGGGTTAGTGATAAATTCAATTTTTTCGATACTGGAGGCAGGGATTCCCCGGAGATAATCTGCAAGGGCATCCGCTGTCAACGGTGTGTTTTTCCCATCGATCTGTATAAGTAAATTCCCTTTTCCTCGCAAGCTTATGTTGTCATTGGCGTCAATATTGACACCGGGTGCTTTTTCTAATACTTCAAAGGCTGAACCACCCGTATTTTGAAGACTATTTTCTACATTTAGGATTATTTTTCCTTCCTGTCGCTCTATGTATGGACGCATTTTGGTGACAACAACAGTCTCCAATATCCTATCATTTATCGTGATTGTGGGAAGTAGTAACGATTGATCCCGAACCTGGAAAACTTGGGAGTTATAGATATCTGCCCGGTTCCGGCTAATTTTTAGATAATAGGATCCGCTGATTAGCCCTTCAAATTTAAATTCTCCGGTCGTATTAACTAATTCTGTCTTTATCAGTTTGCTTTCCAGATTGAAGAGATTTACTTCCAGATCAGTGCTGTTCGAGGTGACCACTTTTCCTGAAAGCATATAATGCTCCGTTTGCGGTTGCCCAATGAGTCTAGCGATTTGAAACAGGAATACTATTAATAATGGGAATATGTTTTTTTTCATCGTATCAGTGATTTTAGTGGTCTTTAATAGCGACTGTTTTTATCTACAAAAGTAGTTCGCATTTTTTTGGTGATCTATCACATGTTTGTGGGATTAATTAAATTATTCTTTCAAAGAATCGGGGCTATGGGAAGCCCCGATCTTCTTTTTTAACATGGAAATATCCTCGCGACATGTCCTCACATATGAAACTACTATTACTAGCTGGTCAATTTTGAGTTATTATATGGCTTTTATTTGTCCTGACAATTAGCCTTTAAGATGTTGCAAATTAGAAAGAATAGTAAGTCGGATAAACCACATGTTAATGTGATTCGATGATGTGCTATCCATACCCTAATCCCAAAAGTCTCTTCATAATATATATATATATCCAAGATTAGGTAGTAGCTGAAGCAGATACATAGGCAGTATTGCCTATTAAGATAGTGGATTCTGCTTATTTGTTCGCCACCAAAGCTGCGATAATTTTAAAGAATCAAATAGGCGACGTGTAAAATCCGACGAATCACCCAAAGATGTGATTCATTGCTGTGTTACAAGGGGTTAATTTTGAAAAATAAAATTTATCATAGAAAGATATATTATAACACTAGACTGAAATTAAATAAGAAAAGAAATGAATGCTAAAGTATCGAAAAAAAAATCAGGCAGAATAAAAGGGCTATTGCTCGCCCTTTGTCTACTGTGTGTAAGTGCATTGTGCTGCTGTACATTTTCTAGCTGTAAAAAAGCAGAAAATGCATCCGAACTGCCCGAAGGTGAATTTGGAAATCATCCTAGATCTACTGTGCCGGATGAACTGGTGGGCTATTGGATTGCTGGAGTAAGTTCGATCAGTAATTTTTGGGGTTACGATGGAGTGTACAAAGGCCCTGCCAATGAAATTGCGGTTGGATACATGTTTTACAAAGATGGCCGGGCCAAGGAATACTTTTATTATACCAGCACATCCACTTATTGCCGTACCCAAGTACTGGGTTATAAAGAAGGTACTGTAAAAATAGATCCAGCCAATAAAACCTTGGAAATGTTCTACGCAAGCGGTAATTACAGAGGGTTTAATAGCTGCGGATCAAGCAACCCTCCGGGATTTGGTGAAACAAAGAAGTACACAGCTGCAGAACTGTATCCCAACAAAAAAATGGTTCTTAAAGATTGGACAATAAAAGAAAATAACGGCAAAAAAGTACTTGAAGTTCCACTAGGTGGCGGTGAAGTACAACGCTATGTGAAATCAACTGAACCACAAAAATAATCATTTATTAAAATAGCAAAACTATGAAAGTGATAATTAGCACATTGTTTTTTGTAGGCATAATAAGTAGTATAGCCAACGCTGCTTCTAAGCCAAGTACGATGCGGAGCTGGAAAGCCGCCAAAGTTTTAGATGCCTATGTGAAGTCCGTCACTGCAGGAGAATCACAATTGGTCGAGCACCTCTTTACGGACGATCTAGAATATTATGTAAAAGATGGGGAAGGAAGAAAATCAAAAAAAGAAGTTATAAAATTTCTAAAATCGATGAAAGGGCATACCTATGACTGTGAGACAGCCTATAGTGTTCTTGACGAAACCACAACAAACTGCTTAGCTAAAATGACAATGCGGTTCCAAACGTTTACACGTACCGATTATATCTATCTGAGTTCGACTGACGCAGGATGGAAAGTCTGTAAAATATTAGTTGGGAATAGCTGAAAAAGTTAATTATAAACTCTTATCCCACACTGTTGTCGTGTGGGTATTTTAAATAAAGTATAAAAATGAATAATACAATGAAACGTCAATTGCGTTCAAAACAGGGAACTCTAGTCTTGTTATCATTTATAGGCCTGTCCATGTTTTCATGTTCTGACAAATGTTCGACTTGCGCAGTGGAGCCAGAAAAAATTGAAAAAAAGCTAAGTAAGATTGAGATCGACGCAGCTAATTATAGTGAATTTAAGTATGCGAATGGCGTATTGACCGAGCTGATCGAGGTAGAGGGGGAAGGACGGTCGACATCCAAGATTACCTATGACAATAGTAAGAAGCCAATAGCGGTTGAAAATGAGGAAGGGAAGATTAAGTTCCTGTATACTGGAAACCTTTTGACGAAGGAGGAGATAGCTTATACAGATTCTGAAATGTTCTCCTACAACCAGTACGTTTATCAAGACGAACAGGTCAAAGAAATTACCGGCTACGGACTTGTCGAACAGGATGAACCTTATTTTAGAAAAAAACTATTTTATAATCAGAGCGGTGATGTTGAACGTGTGGAGGTTTATAATTTGACAGAAAATAATACACTCGTACCATCGGTAAAAATCAGTTATGAATACGATAATAAAGTCAATCCATATGTGAGGACAGTAGGCTCCTATCTTGCCCTGTTTACAAACAGCTACAGTAAGCACAATGTTATCAAAGAGGTCACAACAAATGCGACGGGTACTCTAAATCAGACAATCACGACAGCATATACCTATGACAATGCCGGTTATCCACTTACCGCAGAGGAAAAAAAGGTAGAGAATGGTGGCAATCCGGTCGTGATCAATAGAAAATTCATTTACCAACCTTAAAAAACTTATTCAGTGGTAATTGAACATAAATAACAGCTGTTTGATCACTACCAATTTTATCCTAACGTATAGCCATGAAAAAGATATTTTTTACTTCAGTTATGCTTCTGCTTGGCGGGAGTGCAATCGCCCAGGGCTTTCTTAATAAGCTTAAACAAAAAGCTGAAAATATGGCCACTAAAACATTGGAGAATGTAATTGATGGCAAGAACAATACCGGTAAGAAGACATCTATTGAGTCCAATGCTTCTGGTGACGATAACGGACATCAGGAGAATGAGCCAGTTGGAAAAAAAACGGCATTAAGTGGCACAACTACTTACGATTTTATTCCAGGAAGTAAGGTCTTGTTAGCGGATGATTTCTCCCAGGACGCGCTGGGACAGTTTCCATTGAAATGGTATACCCGTAGTAAGGGAGAGGTTGTCACCCTCAACAATGCTAAAGGTAAATGGCTCCGGCTTTATCCCGGAGCTTTTGTCAGTCCCGTGGTCAATATTGGTGAGAACGCGACCATAGAGTTTGACCTGATCATGGATTGGCCTCTTGCTGGAGGCTATATGGTGCCTGCTTTTAATTTCGCTTTCTATGATCGGGGCAACAAAGGTGAGATAATGTCCTATGATTACCGCCTAAAAAATTGTCTCAAAGTAGGTATTGCCCCTTATCGTTCAGAAGCGGCAGTACAATTGACCTCCTATGAGAATGTCGCAAAAAAACTGGAAACAGATAAATATCGGGTAGCCAATTTTGACAGGAAAGTTGGAAATGTGATTCATGTAGCGATCAGTATCCAAAAAGAACGTATCCGTATCTGGCTGGATAAGGAGAAGGTCTTTGATCTCCCCAATGCCGTGCCGTTGAACAGCAACTTTAACCAGCTCAAGTTGGATATGGGCAGCTCCAATTATACCAACGATCAACTAGGGTTCTATGTATCCAACTTCAAAATTGCTGAAGGGAGTGGGGATAGGCGCTCCAAGCTATTGAGTGGAGGAAAGCTTGAAACCAGTGGTATTCTGTTTGCCACGAATTCCGCAGAAATAAAGTCTGATAGTGAGGGGACTATCGAGGAGGTGGCAACAGTACTTCGCGAGAATCCTGAGTTGAAGATTCGTATCATAGGTCATACGGATGCGGTGGGAAATGCCAGCGCGAATTTGACCCTATCTAAAAAACGTGCTGACGCTGTTCGTGATATCTTGATCAATGATTATCAGATAGAAATAGGCCAAATAGAAACAGATGGGAAAGGGGATACCGCACCTGTAGCTGATGAATCCAATGAGCAGAATAAAGCAAAAAATAGAAGGGTTGAATTTGTCAAAATTTAATAAGGACCGCTATTCGAAGGACACAATCATGTTTATAGCCAATCAATGCATCTAATTTTGCTACTGTTGAATATTAGAATTTTGAAAAAATGAAAGTACAACTTAATAGTTTATATATTTTTCTTACATGTGCCACACTCGGTGGAATACTATTTGGCACATCCTGTAAAAGAGACCCCATTAAGAACGAGGAAGAATCTGAGACAGAGATTGCGATCACACCTTTAGCGCGACCGATCGGGTCAGTCAAAGGGCAAGCTTCGAGTAAAACTATTGGGCCGGCCGGTGGTGTGCTGTCTTCAGCTGATGGAAAATTAAAGATCTCCATTCCTGCGGGTGCACTCATAGAGGAAAAGTTAATTTTAGTGCAGCCAATTGAACAGACGAATATTGCTGGTATCGGTTTATCTTATCGGTTGACACCACATAATGTCATATTCAAGAAGGCGGTCACCCTTACCTTCGACTGGAAGGCTATAACTGATCAGGTCGGACTGCCACAAACCCTTGGATTTGCCTATCAGCAAGGAGATCAGGTTTGGAAATATGTCGGTGCCAGTACAACGGATACGGTTCAGAAAACAATTAGCTATGAAACCACGCATTTCAGTGACTGGTCATTAATGAATAGACTCTCATTGGAACCCTATGAAGCTACTATCGAATCCGGACAGACCCAGTCTGTACGCGCACTTATTTATACCCAGACAAAATGGGATGATCTTTTGACACCCCTGACCGGCACTGGTCAGGGGACCGAACAAGGGTATCCTGTTGGAACACCCGCTGCCTTACCCAGCAAATTTATAGATTCCTGGGAGCTTGCGGGGCCGGGTAAAATCGTTAAAACAGATGCCAGTACTGTAACCTATCAGGCACCAGCAAGTGTTAACGGTAGTGCAACTGCCGTCATAAACCTCAAATTAAAGGCCCCGCGGGAAGGAACCTATCTACTACTGTCGAATATCCATATTTCAGGTAACGGCTGGATTGAGCTCAGTATTGCTGGTGGAGGACCTGTAAAGTTTCCTGCATCTTCGGCTGCGAAATCAGGAAACACATATTTGTTATCGAATCCTGAAAATGAAGGTGGAGGTTACTTTTTGTTGCGGTGGAACGGTGGTGTGGGCAGCTATAAGTATGAGATTTCTAATGGTGGCAATCATTTTCATTTTCAGACATCCAAAACAACCTACATGAGCAGATACGTAGATAAGATCGTAAAAGACCTTGTGCCCAGTGGCGGTCAGATTCAGATTACCAAAATAGATAAGGGCTGGGTGGAAGGGCTGTTTAATGTAACAAATGCCGGCTATGGCCCGATGTTATTGGATATAACCTCAGCAAGTGGACGGTTCAGAGCAAAGATTTATGATGCGGCTACACATGCGAAGTAATTTAATCCGTCTGTACCTGAAGCTGATCATCTTACAGGTAATATTGTTGTTTATGGCCTGTGGCCGGGATGATATCCTTCCGAGTCGGATAAACAACATTACATTTAGGAATGATACCCTCTCTTTGGTTGTGGGAAAATCTGAACGACTGTTTGTAGATCATACACCAGGGGATATAAAAGATTCTGATTACATATGGTCGACAGCAGATCCGAAAGTCGCAACTGTAGAAAATGGAATTGTCTACGGACATCGTGTTGGTGAAACAGAAGTAACTGTTTCAGTGCGAGGTCAAAACGTAAACGCGAAAGCCTTGATTCGGATTTTACCGGTTTCGCTGGCAGCATTAAAATTACAAGTAAGTAAGACCACCTTAGCGCCAGAAGAAGAAGTGGAGATAACGTATATAATCGAACCTACAGATTTATCGGATACAGATCCGCTGGAAATCGAATGGAATAGTTCTGATAATCAAGTGTGTACCGTTAATGGGGGCAAGCTCAAGGCAGTTGGCATTGGAACGGCGAAGGTGACAGCAGAGATCAAAGGGACAGCAATCAAAGGTGAACTAACAATTTATGTCCAACCAGTGCCTATAGGATCGATTGAACTTAGCCCTGCACAGGCAGAGTTACATGTTGGGAAGGAATTGTCGTTGCATGTGAAAGTGTTGCCTGTTAATGCCGATAATAAAACGTTGGTTTGGTCCTCCAGTAATCCACAGGTTGCTACGGTGACCGGTGGAGTAGTAAAAGGAGTAAAGGTGGGTACAACAACGATTAAAGTGGCTACTATGGATGGAGAAAAAAGTGCATTTTGTACAGTTACCGTAAAATCGGTTACGGTGGATCATATTATCTTATCTGCACATAGTTTGGTCATGGTTGCGGGACAACAGCGGCAGATTATAGCCACCGTTGTACCAGAGGAGGCAAAAGAGAGGAATATCACATGGGTCTCTTCAGATAATAGTATTGCAACAGTGGATGCTCATGGACAGGTTACAGGAAAGAAACCTGGTACAGCAATTATCAACGCAATATCGGTAGCTAATCCGCAAATTTATGCGAGCTGTAATCTTGCGGTTATGAATCCCGAAGATCAAGTTTTTACGGTGCTGAGTAACAGAGGGCGAGTAGCAGAAAATGGTTATATCAGTTCGGATGTCAACACCCTTTTCGAAAATGGATCAAGTGAACCCGTGCGTTTGATTTCTTTTGAAATTCTTTCTCAAGGCGGCGAACTCATTGTGAGTGATTATCAAACGAGAATAATAGCAACAGGCATGCAGCAACGGCATCAAGCGCAAGTTAAAAAAGTCTATCGTCCCTACGTTCGTTATATATTTGAACTAAAGGGTAAGCGCTATGAAAGACGCTTGGATATCTGATAAGAATTTGTTCATATGTTTATTTATGGCCCCAAGTCCCCAGAGGACGCAGGGCCTTTTTATTGTTCTGACCTTTCCACAGTTGCAATCTTCTTATCTCTGCGAAGGCAGTCTTCTTTAGATTCTCCGGTTTCGATCTTTCCCCCTGAACATTCCCATTTCAATGGCAGTTTCATCGCATCATTTACCTTGGTTTGGTTTACCCAAAGTTTTTTGCCCAAATGTGACTAAGCTTATCAAAGCAGCTCCTAGTAGTATGCCAATAGCGCCTATAGAGATTCGAAAATACAATATAGATTTATACTCCATCGCGTACCAACAGCAGCCCTTACAAAAATTGTATTGATAGAGCATGTAAACATCTTCATAAGTAATTAGTATATTGAAAAGAATCAATAATGCTCCAATTACCCGACAACTTTATCAAATCTTTACAGAATGCTGATTCGTTATCAAATACGTTTTTACTACTGTATATATTAACAAGATATCCGTCTGAACAAACCGATTCTAACGGACATTTTGAACAAAAAGAAAAGTGATTGTTTATATAAGTGAACCAGATCGTATTTTACCTGTAAACAAAGATCGAAAGTAGTAGTATACTACATGTAAAAATAATTTTTTCATAATAACCTATTCTTAAACTGATATGCCGACTAAGTTAACAACTCCAGTCCTAATACATTGTTATCGCTTTTATTCTTGAATAAGAAGATTTTTTTTAGCTTTGCTTTACATTCTGCCTAAATGCTTAATTATAAAAAATATAGCGACTATGATCTCCTGACTCTCTTCAATACCAATGATGAGCGCGTGTTAATAGAAATTTATGACCGATACTGGGATAAGATGTTGGCTGTTGCATTTAATCGCTTGGGCAATCTAGAGGAAGCTGAGGAATGTGTGCAGGATGTGCTTTGTAAACTTTGGAAACTTCGCTCAACTTTCAGTTTGCAAAATGAAAAACTATCCAGTTACCTAGCACGGGCAGTCCGCAACCAGACCTTCAACATCATCTATCAGAATAAGCAGAAACGCCAAAAACTAGCAGGATACAATCTACAAGAGAATGTCATCGATTCGATTTCGCCAGAGCGGAAACTTATCATTCAGGAACTCCAACAACAGATTGATAATGCCATCAAAAACCTGCCTCCACAGTGTCAGCTTGTTTTTGTTATGAACAAAAATGAAGGTCTCACAACAAAAGAGATTGCTGATAAGCTTAATTTGTCAGAAAATACGGTCAAATCACATCTTAAAAAAGCGAAAAAAGATCTAGGAAACAATACCGAATTTCTTACGATCATTGTTTTTTTCTCAATTTACTTTCGCTAATAAAAAAAATTGTTGGGCAGACTCACCCTATCCGTCTTTTTTACTGTCTATTTAGATAGGAAACACCCTTACTACCAATTTTTAATTCATGCATAACGATCTTAGATATATAGAAGATTTAATAGTCAAATTTCAGACTGGTATAATTTCTCCACAGGAATTGGCCGAGCTTACGAAATGGTACAACAGTCATTTGGACGAGGAAGTGACCATTGTTACTGATGAGCCTTTGCAAAAGGAACAGATCCGTGAGCGTATGCTCAACGGTCTGCTCGCCAAGATCAGGATCGCCCAGCCAGTAGATAAAAACAATGTATATTGGATGCAGCCGAAATTTTGGGCGGCTTCTGTAGCCGTGTTATTGATACTTTCATCATTGGCATGGTTTGGAATTAACAGGAATAAGCAAGTTAAATCTCCGAATTTTGCAGTGCAGTCCTCCTCAGATGCTATTTTGCCCGGTGGGCCTCGGGCAGTTCTCCTCTTAGAAGACGGGCGAAAGCTCATGCTAGATACTGCGCAAGATGGGATTGTTGTGGATGGTGCGATTCATTATGCAGACGGAAGAAGCTTAGCTAGTAATGTCGATCTGGATAAGATGAGCGATTTACAATTGTATGTTCCCAAGGGTGGGATTTATCACATAACCTTATCAGACGGTACACAGGTCTGGTTAAATTCCGAATCACGATTACGTTATCCCGCAAAGTTCGCATCTACTGAGAGAGAAGTGGAGCTAGATGGAGAAGCATTTTTTATGGTAAAAGGACAGTTCAGCACTAAAGGAAAGCGTATTCCTTTTTTCGTAAAGACGGAACAGCAGATCGTGGAGGTCCTCGGTACACAATTCAATGTAAACGGATACTCCACGCAGTCATTTGTGAAAACAACCTTGTTGGAAGGCAAAGTCAATATCCATGCAACTGACCAAAAAATTATTCTGAATCCGGGGCAACAGGCTAGCACCCGAGGTAATCTGACAAAAATAAAAACTGTGGATGCGCAGATGGAAATTGCCTGGAAGGAAGGCAAATTTAATTTCGACGGCAAATCCTTTGACGAGACAATGGCTGAAATAGGTCGTTGGTATGATTTAACGATTAAATATAATGGCAAGATACCAGACGTCGAATTGGTGGGGGATGCCTATCGTAATGAAAAAATTAACCTTGTACTCCGGTTGCTGGATGCCGCAAATGTTCGTTATCAACTGGATATCCGCAAGCGAGAGCTTATTATTTATTAAAAAACAAACTATTTACCTAAACAACGATCATGATGAAACAGACCTAATGACCATGAAGAGTGCCGTATAAAAGAAGGAAAGGACGGCCATCCTTTCCTTTGATTATCGGTTGCAACAAAGCCAAACTAAACAATTAGCAGATTTTGCACTAACCAAACCCACGTAAATTTAATGAATAAAAATTACTTATTAAAAGTGATGAGAATTACACTATTCTTACTATTGACTGGAATATGCGCTGTGAGTGCTAAAAGTTATTCACAACAAATTACCTTCAAAGGCCGTAATGTTTCCCTGGAGGCAGTGATTCAAGCCATTCGCCAGCAAACGGGCTACAGTATTTTCAGTACCAAGCATACCCTAAGCAGTACTGTGCCTCTTACGATAGACGTCAAAAATATGGAACTGGATCAGTTTCTCAGCCTAGTGACGCGCAATCAGCCTTTAACGTATCAGGTAGAAGATCGGACGATTTCTTTTTATAATTCAGAAAAAAACAGTTCGAAAATCCAGTCCGGTACAATTTCTACTCAACAGCAACGCATTACCGGAAAAGTCATCCATGCCGAGTCAGGTGAGCGCATTGAGAGTGTTACCGTACAGATAAAAGGAACAAATAGGGTAACTACCACCGATGCAAAAGGGCAATTTCAGTTGTTTGCTACAGGCATGCAACACGAAGAATTTGTCATACTGTTTCGTCACATCGGTATGAAACCTAAAGAAGTTGCTTACAGCGGTCAAAAGTTTATTGAAGTAAAACTTGAGCCCGCCGCTGCTACAGAAATCAAAGATGTCGTTGTTACAGGAATTTACCAGCGTGACAAAGAAAGTTTTACGGGCTCTTCATCCACTTATACAGCCAAAGAACTGAAGATGGTCGGCAATCAGAATGTTTTACAGAGTCTAAAGACCTTGGATCCCTCTTTCGCCATTGTGGATAATAACCAGTTTGGATCCGATCCGAATCGCTTACCCGATATCGAGATTAGGGGCAAAAGCAGTGTGATTGGCCTCACTGACGAATACAGTTCCAACCCCAATCAGCCACTTTTTATTTTAGACGGTTTCGAGAGTACCTTGGCCGTGATAGCAGATCTGAGTATGGACCGTGTCGAAAGCATCACTTTACTCAAGGATGCCGCCGCGTCGGCCATTTACGGCTCTAAAGCCGCCAATGGGGTGGTGGTGGTTGAAACAAAACGCCCTAAACCCGGACAGCTACGGATCAACTATACGCTCAATGGTAGCATTAGCTTTGCAGACCTCACCGACTATAACCTCATGAATGCTGAAGAAAAATTACAATTTGAGTTGTTGTCTGGCTTCTATGGTATGCTCGATGACAAAGGGCAGATTATATTAGGGGCTAATCCCGTCAGTGAAGCAAATTATTTAGAGCGCTTAAAAGAAGTGCGTCGCGGTGTCAATACCTATTGGGCAAACGAACCCTTGCGCACTGCGATCAACCAGCGGCATACACTTTTTGCAGAAGGTGGCGACCAAAGCTTACGGTATAGCGTTTCTGTTAACCATGGTATTACCAATGGCGTCATGAAAGCTTCAGACCGAAAGGCAACTAACGGCAATATTCGTCTCTTGTACCGAAAAGGAGATTTATCATTTACCAATTCATTGAGTATTGACCATGTAGTAGCGAATAAAGAAGTTTCTCCTTTTTCCACATTTTCGAGGGCCAATCCATATCACCGCAAATACGATGAAAATGGAAATATCAAAATGGTATTGGAAGACTTTAGTGCGACCCGCTCCGGTTATGATCCAATTTATAGCCCTTTTTACGATCTCAACAATTTGAATATAAATACACAGGGGTCTGAGGGCTTTACCAATAATTTTGAGATCGAGTGGCGCATGCTGCCAGAGTTGCGGGCAAGGGGGCGTTTTGGCCTGCGCAGTTTAAATTTACACGATGAAATATTCCGCTCGCCCTTTAATGTGGAGTTTGTGGGTACAGACCAGTTACAAAAAGGATCCTATCAGGAAAACAATGGTAAGAATGTGAATTATGACGGTGATTTTAGTCTCACCTATGGGAAGCTCTTCGCAGACAAACATATGCTCAATGCGGTACTGGGAGCACGTATGGAGCAGGCCACTACCAAACGTAGTAGTTATCAGGTCCGAGGGTTTATTGATGATGAGTTCTCAAACCCAAATTTCGCTTTAGGCTATCCCGAAGGACAGCGTGCAGACTACATGCAATCCAAGCGGCGTGGCGCCAGCTTCTTTATGAATATGGGCTATTCTTACGACAAACGCTACCTGTTGGATGCGACCATAAGATCTGACGGTTCTTCGGTATTTGGATCCGAACGTCAGTTTTCGACAATATGGTCTTTGGGTTTAGCCTGGAATGCACATAACGAAAGCTTTTTCAAACAGTTTCATTGGATTGATCAATTGCGTTTGAGAGCTACAATAGGTAATCCCGGCAATCAGAATTTTGACGATTATATTTCAATGCGTGTTTACCGTTATAATAATGACAACCGTAATCCCTTTGGGGCGAGTACAATTATCAGCAATATGGGCAATAGCGGACTCCGTTGGCAGACAACTTTGGACCGCAATTTAGGTCTGGATTTTACAACATTTAAAAACCGGCTTCGTCTCAATTTCGATTATTTCGTAAAGAGTACAGATCCCTTATTGGTGCTTGTGTCATTACCCACCTCTACAGGTGTAAATACCGTGGCTAAAAATATGGGCGCACAGGTTACCCATGGTTTTACGATAGCTGGTGATTATACTTTGCTTCGAAGAGAGCAATTCAACTGGCGTGTCAATCTAAATATGCGACAGCTAAAAGCAGAATATCAAAATATTGGTAATCAGCTGAGCAATTTTAACGAGGCCAATAAAAGCCGTAATCTCATCCGCTATTATGACGGAGGCAGCCCATCCGACCTTTGGGCCGTGCGTTCTTTGGGCATCGATCCCGCGACCGGACGGGAGATCTTCCTGAATAAAAATGACCAACAGACTTTCGTACACGATTATAGAGATGAAGTTGTTGTGGGAAATAGTGATCCCGACCTCGAAGGAATATTAGGTACCAGCTTCTACTATAAGGGGGTTTCGGCTTCGGTTAACTTGCGCTACAGATGGGGGGGACAATCATTTATGCAGACACTTTTTGAAAAGGTAGAAAATATTTCGGCAAGGGATGTCGCACTTAATCAGGATAAACGGGCATTGTACGACCGCTGGAAGCAACCGGGAGATGAGGCAAAATTCAAAGCGATTTCCAATACAGACCAGACACCCATTTCATCGCGGTTTGTCGCGGATAACAATATGCTCGTCGGTGAGGCATTTTCGCTTGGCTACGAGACTACTACAGCCGGCTGGTTAAGATCCATCCGCGCCTCTTCGGTAACTTTTAGGGCTTATATGAATGATATCTTTCATCTTTCGACTATAACAAATGAACGCGGAATAGATTATCCCTTTGCACGGTCAGTCTCATTTTCGGCTGGAATTCGGTTTTAATAATTAAAGATCTAAAAAATGAAAATACTAAAGTACATTATCTTGATTTCATGTCTCACCCTTGTAGCAAGCTCCTGCAGTAAATGGATTGATGTCAAGCCTGCCGACAGGCTGGGAGAGGAACAGCTGTTTGTCAATCGGGCCGGCTTTATGAAAGCGATCAACGGCATCTACGTCGAAATGGCCAGTACGGATCTTTACGGACAGCATATGAGTACGGGAATTATAGATGTCCTGGCGCAACATTACTACATCAATGGTTCCACACATGTATTTGACAAATATAACAACTTTGTATATACAGAAGCGAGTGTCAAATCTGGCTTCGAGCAGATTTGGAAAAAAGCCTATGAGCTTATAGCCAATTGCAACGTCATTCTGGACAAATGTGGGAATGCTCCGAGTGAGATCCTTCCGCAGCCCTATTATGGAATCATCAAAGGCGAGACACTGGCCTTGCGGGCGATGATCCACCTCGATATGCTCCGGTTGTTTGGGCCGATCTATTCCGAAGACAATAAGGACAAGCCAGCATTACCCTATATCGACAAAATCAGTTATGACATCTCACCATTACTTGGATCCGAAGAATTTACCGAGCATGTTGTTGCAGATCTTGAAGCAGCTCTTTTATTGTTGCAAGACATTGACCCGATACGGACAGAAGGTGTGCGTAATCAAGGTAGCCCGACAGGGGAGAATGATCTTTATTATCGGCAGTATAGGCTCAATTACTATGCTGTAAAAGCATTATTGGCAAGAACATACCTTTGGAAGGGCAATCGGACTGCAGCATTAAAATATGCCGAAGAGCTTTTGACCGAAGTACAATCGGCTGATAAGATGACTTTCCCCTTTGTCACCTTTGCAAGTGCTGTAAGTGTTGACAAGCCAGACCGGATGTTTTCGACCGAAGTGATATTCTCCTTATACAATATTAACAGAAAGGAGATGTACAATAGATTATTTGATGTCAGCCTGCAATCAAATAACAAACTTTCTTTTTCCAACGGCGATGTCAACGATACACGCATAAGGGCCATTTATGATGACAACAATGATTTCCGTCGTCGGATTTGGCAAAGTGCTTCCAATGGGACGACCACCGCGACGACCAATATGAAATATGCTGATGTGATCGATGGGCCCGGGCGCTATATGATCCCGCTTATCAGACTGTCCGAGGTATTACTGATTGCGGCAGAATGCTCCCCCGAACTGGCCAAGGCGACTGCCTATTTCAATAGCCTGCGCACCGCGCGCAACTGTGTCTCGCTTGTACCCGTCGATCAGACAGCACTGAAAACCGAAATCACCAAAGAATTCAGACGTGAAATGTTGGGTGAAGGACAGCAGTTTTTTTATTATAAAAGGAATGCCATGCAGGCTTTACCTAATTCGTCCACACTCAATATCAGTCCGGAGAAGACCATGGTGCTTACGAATTACACTGTTCCGCTACCGGACAGTGAAACCTCCCAACGTTATTAATTAGTATACAATTATGAAAAGAACAACTTTTTATATCATGTTTTTTCAGCTGTTTGTACTATTTACGGCCTGCAAAAAAGAAATCATGTCCTATGAAGGTAAGGAAGGCGTCTATTTCGCGATGCGTCATGGTACAAATGAGTATCTTCCGGATCTATGGCCCTATCAGCCCTTTACCGATATAGACTTTGTACGCATGAGTACCGATGAAATTGATTTTCCGGTTAAGGTCATGATCACAGGTCCTAGCAAAACTTATGACCGGATTTATCGGGTGGAGGTCAATCCAGACTCCACTACCGCGATTTTGGGACAGCATTACGAGGCTTTGAAGGACCAATATATTCTGCCTGCCGGTGCTGTTTCGGCGCAAGTCAATGTGCGGCTTAAGCGCACGGCCGATCTCGAAGAAAAACCCGTAACCCTGGGCTTAAAACTTGTAGCCACCAAAGACTTTGCGCTTTCCTTTCCCGAATGGCATTCTATCCCTTCATTAAATTCAGGTACTGTGGTGCCACAATTTGATGCTACCCTGCATTCTTTGCATATCAATGATGTGATGGTGCAGCCCGCTGTCTGGTCCGGTTCATTGCAGCCCGGAAATAGGGAGTCAGGATTGTTTGGCGTTTTCTCCAGACGTAAAATGGAGTTTTTAGCGGAATATTTAGGACTCAAATATGAAGACTTTGGCGCCGCGGAGACTATGCCAATGGCTAGGATGATGCTTATCGCCAGCGATGCGACAAAGGTGCTGGTTAAACGCTATAATGAAGGCAAACCTGTCCTCGAAGATGATGGCCGGTTGATGTGGATGGGCACTGTACCCTGGACCTCATATCTGGGCGTTCCGTGGGTTCCGGGCGGATAAGATAAAATCAAAAGAAGAGCGAAATCAGTAGGAATAAACAAGTTATATTGAAATGAAAACCTATCAATTAATCATGGGCGCAGTCTTACTATTTATCCTAGGAGCCTGCAGCAAAGACCTTGGTAATTACGATTACCAGGAAATAAACGAATTGACAATCAAAGATATAAAAGAAGAATATACTTTACGGACGGGACTTGATACCTTAAGTATAAACCCTAACATTACCGCTTCTATGGACGGCAATGATCTCACCCGTTATACTTATAATTGGATTCTCAGAATTGACAATAAAGTTTTTGATACCCTCAGCAGAGCAAAAGATATCAATTATCCAGTTCGTTTAGCTCCAGGAGAATATGCTATTTTTTACCGGGTGCTTGACAAAATGACCGGTGTCTCCTGGGCAAGCAATGTCAAGCTCAAGGTCGTATCGCCTTATTCCAGAGGACTTTTAATCATGGGGGAGGATCCTGAAGGCTATGCTGAGGCAGAAATGCTATCCATGCAGAGCGATACCATTCATGTCAGGCACATGCTATCCGGATCGGGTTTACCTCGTCTTCGAGGACCATTGGGGATGGTACATACCGGCGGCTCGAGTGCATATGTTAGATTATGGGCGATGACCCGTGAAGGGTCGTACTTTTTAGACCGAGCATCCATGACTGCTACCTTAGACAATCATCTGGGACGTTACGTGTTTATGTCAGATATTATCGATCCCAAAACGCTAAATCCCGTCGTTATTGCACCGCAGATACGCACAGCAACCGGTGATATCGGTAGTACCCTTTATCGTGCCTTGGTAACCCAGCGCGGCGATATTTTTGCAAACGTACCCCTGTTCATGGCCGGTGACTTTTACAACAATCCTGTGAATAGGGTAACGGCGGCCCCGGACGAACTGATTCCCGCTGCGCCCTATTTACTATACCCTATCAATGGCATGAACAATGTCATGTGGTATGACACCCGTTATCAGCGTTTCCTGAATTATACCGGTATCGGATTGTCTACGACCTCAATGGTACTTGCGGATAAAGATGGCGAAGCATTCCCCTGGAATCAGCCCGCGGGCCGTACATTGGTGTATGCCGAAAATACCCGGAACACTGATGGAGGCTCCAATAATGGTAATTCATTTGCCTTGATGAAAGACAAAGATAATACTTACCATATCTACAAGTTTTATGCAAATGGAACGAATCCGGCAAAACGGGATGCTTATACCGTCAAATCCATTGCTACGGATTTTGATAAAGCAGAAGGATATGCCTTTTCATCAAATCGCAGTATCATATGCTACTTTGTGGGCAGCAGGCTATATGCTTATGATTATAATCCCGGTTTTGAAAAGATTTATACTTTTCCCGAACTGGGAACAGATGCGATTACCATGATCAAGTTTGATACCCAGATCGACCATTTGACCAATAGTCTCTATATCGCCAGCTATAAGGATCAAAAGGGCATTCTTCGTCGATTTAAAGTGGGCAATAATCCAAATATCGTTGAATTGCAGTTGCAGGACAACAGCACTTGGACGGATCTCATCAAAGTACAATCGATTAACTGGCGTGCAGTCAATTAAAAACTATTTATATATCAAGAAAAATGAAAATAAGAAAAATCATTACAACAGTTGCCCTGCTATTAGGAACCTATTCCGCATTCTCACAAAGCAGTCAGTTTATGGTTAAAGGAAAAATAGGGAAAGTCAACAATGGAAAGTATGTTAAACTATATTATCAACGCGACACGACAAAAGTCGTCGATAGTGTGCTTGTAACAGGTGGTGCCTTTGTCCTACGGGGCCAATTGACCGATCCCACCCTAGGTCATTTATCCATGGACAATATCGAATCCGGTGACCGTATCGATCTTTTTCTTGCGCAGGGGACCGTCCATGTCGAAACAAAAGATTCGTTGAGTTATGCGCGAATATATGGAACAGCATTAACTGAAGCACACGAAAAGCTGGCCCAGAAATTAAGACCTGCCGACCGAAAAGTGATAGACGGATTTGTGCGTTTTAAAAATATGCCTGAGGGCGAGGAAAAAAAAGCTTATATTACCGAGCTTCTCGCGGGCTTGGACCAATACACACGGTTTAAGCGGGAAACAATTCATCAGTTTGTTGAAGAAAATCCTGGATCCTATGTTTCCTTATACCATTTGGATCGAGTAGCAGGTGGAAATGTTAATTATGAGACAACCTATCCTTATTACGACAAACTTAGCCCCGGAGTGAAAAATAGTGCTTTGGGCAAGCAACTTGGCGACCGTCTGTCGGCGGCCAAAGGAGTCCTGACAGGGCAGCTTTATAAAGATTTTGTATCTACCACACCAGACGGCCAGGAGCTGAGTCTGAAAGAGGTGATCGTTAAAAACAAGTATACATTGCTTGACTTTTGGGCCAGCTGGTGTGGGCCTTGTCGAAAAGAAAATCCGCATGTTGTGGATACCTATGAGGCATTTAAAAAGCAAGGATTTACAGTGCTGAGTGTTTCGCTCGACGATGACAAGACTCGATGGACGGAGGCGATCAGCAAGGATGGGATGCCCTGGTACCATGTTTCCAGCCTCAAAGGTTGGAAAGAGCCTGCTGCAGCACTCTATGGTGTTCGGGCTATTCCCCAAAACGTGCTGATTGACAGCCAGGGGAAGATTGTAGCAACAAACCTACGGGGTGAAACACTTTTCAATAAAGTACAAAGTCTTTTGAAATAACATTTCAATAGCCAATTTCCGGCTTATATCCATTTGACAGAAAATTAAGTAAAAAAGCTTCCTTTTGGTTAAACAGAAGGAAGCTTTTTACAGATATCATCATTTTAAACGACTGGATATGTGATAACAATTATTATTGTCAATTACCTGCGTACCAAGACCAGATTTCAGCGCAAAAATCCCATCGATATCCTATTCTCCCTGGAATATGGTCGGGTAGTAGCTAGCTAAGCTCGTAAAAATTAATGTGGGTATTTAAAGATATAGCATTTCAATCACTTTAATTACTTCGTCAATGGATTTAACAGGACTTTTCTTAATATACAAATGAACTTCTGAGTCATATCATTAAAGAATTTTTATGTGTAGTCGTAAGTGTGTAATCAATTTTGATTACATTTGCGTTATGGAAAAAAGTATGGAACGTTTTAAAGGAATTCATCCAGGGCTTATCTTAGAAAGAGAGCTTAAGAGGCGTGCGATTAAGCCAAGTCCATTTGCCCGCTCTATAGATACACAAAGACAAATATTCAATGCAATCATAAAAGGTCAACGCGGCATTCCAGTACCTTTATCATTGAAAGTTGACCAGGCATTAGGATTTGAAGAAGGGACTTTTGCGTTGTTACAAACTTTTTATGAGATAAAAAATGCTAAAACAAACATTGGAAATATAAACAAGCCAGATTTGACTATTTTGCGAAAAGTTCTTTTTTGGGACACTGATGTCCATAAAATAGATTGGGAAAAACAAGCTAAAGCCGTAATTCATCGTACTTTCGAAAGGGGAAATCAAGAAGAGAAAAATGAGATACTAAGGTTTTATGGCAAGGAGCAAGTTCAGCAGGCCTTATCTGAACCAACAACAGCTCCAATGTTGTTGCATAAACATTAGCGCAAATAATTATGCTATATTATAATACTGTTAATGACCTATTAAGAGATACACTATTAACCCTAATGAAAGCGGATGTTTTTTCAACTTTTCGATTGGTTGGGGGAACCGCTTTAAGCTTGCATTTAGGCCATAGGGAATCTGTCGATATTGATCTTTTCTCGGATGTTCCATATGGTAGCTTAGACTTTGAGTCAATTGACAATTACTTGAAAGATACTTTTTCGTACGTCGATCACTTGTCCAATATTGCTCCCGCTATGGGAAGGTCTTATACGATTGGAAATGATAAAAACAACAGCGTTAAATTGGACGTTTTCTATACAGACCCGTTCATTCAAGAATTCATCGAAGAAGATAATATTCGTTTAGCCTCAATCGAAGAAATTATTGCCATGAAGATCGATGTGATTCAGCGAGGAGGACGTAAAAAAGATTTTTGGGATTTACACGAGTTATTAGATAAGTATTCGATTTCACAAATGGTTGCATTACATGAAGAGCGATATCCGTTTTCTCACGATGAGAAAACGATCTTGATGAACTTAATCAATTTTGAAAACGCTGATAATGACTTCGATCCTGTGTGTTTAAAAGGTAAATATTGGGAATTTATTAAAGCTGATTTTGAGGAAGTAATAGGTAAGATTTAGTTGTGGGATTCAGATTGATTGCAAAACTTACCGAGGGATCCTGTCCCGGTTGGTCTAGTCTTGTGACTAAAGATGGACCCTTGGCGCAGAAGATTTAATGTCTTCACGAAACTAATTGGACGCAGATAAAACAAATATGCAAACACATAGACGAATAATAATGAAATACTTTCTAAGTCTTATCCTTTTGGCAGCATCGATTTTTACTAAAGCCCAAATAAAGCTTGATCAAAAAGACCTCCATAATTTAATAGCTATTGCTGAGCTCTATTCCTATAATACAGATGCAAGAGGAGATCAATTTGCCAAATCAATTGACTCATTACGGACACCTAAGCTGAATCATATTGTTGATGCTTTAATTGCGGTTGGCAAAGGTGACCATACAATTTTGGAGACACAATTTCTTGCAAGGCCAAACGAAGAAGAGTTGGTATTATGGTATGTCATTCGTGAAATTCACTACAATAGGACAAACGAAAAAGTCAAGGCAAGACCAGTTGTAGCGGTAGCAAATGAAGTTCTTTCCAAGCAGATTGATAGTCGATGGTTGCTTGATAACTACTACTATCGTATCCATGGTGGTATAGCCTCATTGTTTAACGAAGCTGATTTGAGCAAGTACAATTTCAATATGGACAGTTTAGGATTTAAGGACGACACTGAAAAGGCAATCTTCTTTTTGAATATGATGGATGCTTTGGTTGGAGGACGCTTCAAAGTTCTACAGATGATGAAGAACAATAAAAAGATACTTGAGTTTTGCGGCAAACTTCCAACGTTTAATGGCAAGGAATATTTCTATTTAAAAACTTTGACTACGCAGATTTTGATTGGATTGGATTCGATAAAACAGTCGCCTATAATGAATGGCACATTGGTAGTTTTTACAGTACATTGATTGCACAATTCAGTGCATCTGCTGAATTAAAGGATAAGAAAAGGATGCAAGAAATTTATTTCAATTCTATTTTACACGAGCCAAAATATTTTAAATTCACAGAATCAAAAGATGAGTTACAAGCATTCTATGACAAATCCAAATAAATTACTATTCTGGCAAGCAATCCACTGTGAAAACTGTTTGAGTGGTGAAGTAGCCTAACATAATGGAAAAAGAGAAGTTGTTGATTCTGCAGCTTTTCTTCTGTTGAATGCTTAGCAATTGCTTTTTCAATGTGAGATACGGATAATGAGAAAATTTAACAAATAACTGTTGCGACTTTTAAATGGGATATTTTATATGAAAAATTCTATATTAGTAAAACAAATCAGCTGCAGTAACCCCCATTCGATACATTTGCAGATAAATTCACCTACGCTTTTTGTTCCAGTCTTCCGAAATAGATTTTTTCGATGTGTCCTTACGGTATCTGGCGAGATAAAAAGCTTTTCAGCAATCTGCGGGCTTGAGTTCCCTTTGGCAACCAGGGATACGATTTCCATCTCGCGCTTGGAAAGTTTAGGTATATCAAATTGTGGAAGCTGTTTAGATAAGTCGATCTGACAATAATCATCACGCGAACCTATACCGGTAACGAGCACAATTTTATTGTTGCTTTGGGTGATGTGTTGTACGTCGGTATGGATATTCAATGCGGAAGTCAAACGCCCTAAATCATCTTTGGCCAAATGTATAGCTTGATGATGAAACAAGTGATAATCACCCTTGGCAACACGCATGCGAAAGCAATAGGACGTTTTCAAAAATAGTTGATGTTCAAATCCAATTTCCTTCATTTTGACTAATGTAGCTTCCTCAGCTTTCAGGACAAACTCCAGATCCTCCGGATGTATTTGGTCTATGATCTCCCTTATTGTCGTTGGTTGAGTAGCCAATCCATGGATACTTGTGATACTTTCTGAAACTTGGGAAAGCGAATAGTCAGCTATATTGATTACATAATGGTAATATGGACCAACTGCCAAAATATCCGATAGGTGATTCACAATACCATATGATTTTTCGGATTGAAAATTATTTGACAATGCATCAGGATAACTTTCCCAAAGGTCGGCAAGGAGGTGATGATGTTTCTTAGGTTCCATAGGCGCTCGGTCCGTAGTCAATAACGTGGCTTAATAAATAGGCTATTTATCCTTACTAAAATATAAAAAAAATTTAATATACCCCAATTGGGGTATATACCTGTCCAAAGCTTTGCTGTATTTTAGTATTCGATTTGATAAATAGAATTAATGAAAACTGAACGCTTTAATGATCAGAACAAGAGGTTGACCGACTTTCGGACAGAAGTATTGGTTGTCTGTCCAGCTTGTCGAAAACAAGCTGTAGCGAGCGTGGAGTATGAGAATGAAAAATCTCGTTTGCTATGCCCGTCATGCGGCTATAATAAAGAAAGAACTACAGAGGCACGCTTGTTCGGTATACGAGGTCCTGTAGAGATGGCAGCAAATCTTTATTTTGATGCTGAACTGTGGCTGGTACATCCGTTTAAGGGGGATGTTGTTTGGGCCCATAATTATGCGCATCTCGATTATTTAGAAAGTTATATTTCGGCCACCTTGAGGGAACATAAAGACCGGAGCCATTTTACCTTGCTCGAAAAGTTGCCCAGATTTTACCATGATGCCAAAAATCGAGCTGCATTGTTGAAATTGATCAATAAGATGCGGAAACGTCCACTTTAGCATTGGGTCTATGAAACGATTGTATGTAATTTTGTTTTTATTATTATTTGGATGGGTACATTTCGCTTCAGCCCAAACGACTCAGCCAAAAGATAGTCTCCTGTTGGCAAAGACCTATCTGCTCGATATTCAGAGATCCTTATCTAAGAAACAGGCAATACAACAAAAAATCGTTATGCTTGATAGCTTAATTAACAAAGGAAAAGCGTTGGACAAGGTCTTTCACCGCAGTCAATTATCCCACCTATCACGTTCATTTCAATTTATATTGCAGTCTTTGGTACTATACAAATCTGATCTTAAAACTGCTACGGATAGCCCTATGGAAAGGCAGTATCTCGATGAGAACATACCATCGCTGATCAAACAGATCAATAATTTTCGTACTTCTAAGCGATAGGCACTCAGTTCGATACCTATACACCAAACTCTTCCCTTAAAACTCCTGCATCTCAATAGATATTTTAAAAATACCCCATTTGGGGTATTTACCCGTGTGTGTCAAATATGGAACTTAGTAGTACTGTATTAACTAAAAAATTGATTATGAAAACTATGGCAAAGATGATTTGCATCTTCTTGTTTATAGGCTTTGTAGCTAAGAGCCATGCACAGAAGAAGGAAGAAACGGTCTACGCTTTTTGTTATTCCTATAAAGCTGGGGATAAACTGCTCTATGTATCCAATATCGTAAATGGTATTATAAATAGTGATATCTATTACGATGTCAATCGAGATGATTTGCAGATTCAATGGACGGCAAAGCTAAAGACGGTCGTTAATGACTATTACAATTGGTCAAATGCGTATAGAGGCTTTCATGGCAGCACACGTACGGATGGCTATGACAAAATTGATGAAGAACGTACCGAGATCATAGGCAAATTTAAGCAAGAAGGGTATACAATTCGTTATGTGAATACTTTCTCTTTTCGAAAAAGTAGAAAAGAAGAGGACCATTGAAAAATAACAGATGAAAACATTCTTAAGATCAATATATTTTATTGTATTTCTAGGATTTACAATGCAGAATGAAGCACAGACTAAGGAGGAGGCAGTTGAGAATATTCGTGCTCGTATTGAAAAAGCATTGAAGCATTTGACAAGTATTCGTCCCAAAATTCAAGAAACCTTTTAACCATTTAAAAACATTATAGTTATGAAAAATCCAATTAAGATCATAGCAATGTTGGGAATGGGTGTGTTCCTCCTAAGTGGATGCTCCATTTTTCAAGGCGGTGGCATGACACATCGCAATGCTAATACGTCTTCCACTATGATAAGAGCATCAAGGTATAAAGACGGCAATACAATATTCAATTCTTTCTATGATGCCTCTAAACGCAGTACAGTAATTGTCGCCAATGATCAAAATTATACTGTACTTGCGGAAAATACACCTGACGCTATTTTTAGCAAAGCCTTAGAGATTGTAGCCAATGCCGATGTAAATAATAAAGTTAATGCCAGTGCGACGATAGATATTGCTAAAACTGCTATGCAACTTAATAAAAAATCTACGACCAATATCTTTTCCGCTGATGCACTGTACCGCCTTAACGAAATGTACATCAATACCCTAAATATCGATAGTATTAGAGCAGACAAAACGGGCAAATCAATCGCGTTTCCTAGTCAGGTTCTAAATGCTGACATGTATCAAAAACTATTTACAACAATTTTATGCAAAGCCGCAGAGATATCTAAAACAGAAGCCGAAATAGCAAATAAACAAAACTTTGCAGATCTTAACGCATCTTTAGAAAAACTAACAAACCAAATAACTGCGAGCAAAAGCAAAATAGATAGCGCAAGTATACGCTTAGATAGAATGAGTCGTATGGCAGATAGTACTAATAAAGCAATAAACGACCGACTTAAAAAATTAGAGGATAATAGATAATTCAAATTGATTAAAGAAAGTAAAAAATGCGTAGTAATGTTTTGGTACTAAAGTAAATTTTCGGTCCACATAAACCTATTTCCTTGTGAAAATTTTGTTTTACAAAAAAATAAATTCTATTCTCCGCCTTATTTTTCAGTGTAACTTTTAATAATGATAGAAACCAGATCATTATTCATCAATTTAAAATCTAATAAAATGAAACATCTAAAATTAATTTTATGCATAATCACTTTTCTTTTTTCTTCCTGCAAAAAGGAACAATGTGTGACTTGCATTGCGGAATCAAGCGATGGAAAAATAATTGAAACACGTATGGCCTGCGATAAAAATGACAGCTACCTTAAAGGTTTTATCGATGGATTCAAAGACAGACATCGCGAAAATAAAGAAGACGAAATTAATGTTCAATGTACTTACAATAAATAAGATGAAAGAACTATTAATACTTTTCACTTTGTTTCTTGGATTAGGAACAGTGAATGCACAAGCTAAAAAAGCAGTTGCAAAGTCCGCAGTTACAAAAGAACAACCAACAGGAACTGTTAAAGAGGAATCTTCCACTCAGGCCAAAGGACCAACAAAAGAAGAGACAATAGCATATATTAAAAATGAATTGAATACTGGATCTGCAATATACTATGTCGTTTACCCAGAGAGCGGAAGAAATGGAGTCTTGAATCCGAAAAGGATAGTCAAAATTTTTATTAAAGGTATTTCTTTTGACAACTGTGAACTTATATTTAATATTGAAACAAAAATTTCAGAACGATATAGTGATATTAGGTGGCGGGAATATGAACAAGACTTTCAAAAAGATGTAACTATAAAAATACCTTTAAATAAAATAGAATCTATTGAAAAAAGAACTATTACTGATGAAAAAGCTGGTGTGGATACGGATTTTATAGAATTTAAGGTAAGTAAGGGAGAAAATTTAATTTATCATTCGCGGGAGAACCTTACATTTTCAAAATACTCATTGGATATAAATGCTTTTAATGTAGACAAGCTAACGAAAGCCTTTAATCACCTCCGCAAACTCTGTGGAGCACCAGAACCTATTTCTTTTGATTAAAAGATAATTAACTTGAATAGATAAAGTCAAAGATTGCCGGTTTCTGGCGCTTGATATTGTTGACTTCTGATATTAACTCAAATGGCACGCAACATGAAAAACCTATTGATACTTTTCGCATTATTCCTAGGGATAGGCGCGACGAAAGCACAGACCGCAGAGCAAACCATAGAATGGCTTCAGGCAAAGGTGCCCCCATTGCAAAGGGAAAGTGATTTTGGTGCAACCATTAAATTTAAAGATGAATTCTGCGAAGCAGCCTCTTCTATAACCACCTCTTTTCCAATAAGGGTTGTTGAAGTTCATGTATTTAAGTATTCCAACATAAAAAGTATATCCTATCTCCAAAAGGAGCTTGCGGGTAAATTATATTATAAAATAATTATTACTGGTAATTTTCAAGCAAACAAAATTGGATTTAACAACGAGGTTACAGAAACAAAAAACGTTGAAACAACAGATTTCGTCTTCAATGCTAGTGTAGAAAAAGAAGAGATCTTACGGATTGTTAAGGCTTTAAAACATTTGGCCACGCTAAAGGGAGCTAAACTTATCAATGATAATTTATTCTAGCAATAGAAGTGCAATCAGTTATTTTTTGCTCTTGCTTATGCGATACATCACCCTATTATACCTATTGTTATCCTTCCTGAGTCTATCCGCTCAGGAAAAGGTAATACTCTACAAAGGAAAGAAAGTCAGTACTAGCCCCATTGTTGAAAAGCGGGACAGCACAGGGCTAGATCCTTTTGAAGTGGCCGAACGGGTAGAACTAATATTTTATACGAGCAATCGTATGTCTTGGAAGAATAGTGCAGGAAAAAATCTCGAAGAACTACTGTCCGATGGTCGGTTAAATGTCCCTACAGATAGTATTGCCGGACGGGTAGAGCTCGATCCCACTCAACGTACCGATTGGCAATATACCTTGTATCAAAGTCAGCTCTGTGAGGAGCTTATGATCGCGGGATGTTATGAACCCCGACATATGCTTGTCTTTTACGGCCATGACAACAAGCCGTTTGGCTTTATCGAAATTTGTATCAGTTGCGCCGGTGCCTCGGTCAGCGAAGGACTCCGGACTTTTGTTGTCTGCCCTGAACGAATGGTTGTTCTTGGGAGCATGGTGAATCAGATCAAAGAAAAGAACAGCATCAGCGCTATAGTTACTACAACAAAAAGCGAACAACAAAAACGAAAGTTCAGGTAAACAAACCTTTATTTCTATCGAAAAATTAGGATCATGGAAAATAAAGAAAACCAACTGGTGACTTCATGGGACAATTACCCCGAAATATTTTCTCCCGAAAAAGGAGTGGAACAGCAGCTCAGTTTAGTAGACCTATTAGCAGATTTTCTATTTACAGGCAATTATTATTACTATACCATTGATATTGTCGGACAGGCGATTTCAAACCAGCATCCGAATATCCTCAAAACACATGGTCTAACTGATATGCCTGAAACATTAAATGAAATAGTCGAATTGGTTCATCCAGATGATATGGGTTTTGTGATTCGGGCAGAAGAAGCGGCACATCGACATATTCTTAGTGTCGGCATTCAGCATATTCAATCGTTGAAATGCTGCTATTGTTTTCGTATGCGTGTGGCTAATGGTACGTACCGATTATTTCATCACCAGTCTATTTCTATTGTAGTGGACAGTAAATTCCGTATGGTCAAAAGCCTCAATATTCATACGGACATAGAGCATATTACCAGCGTCAATAATCATATTGTAACTGTGATGGGCATCCGAGGAAATAATGAATTCCATCAGATAATCATAAACGACAGTAAAATGGTTACGTTTCCAGCTATGAAACTCACTATAAGGGAGTGCGAAATTCTACAATACATTGCCAAAGGATTTTCGAGTGAAAAAATTGCCGAAGCTCTGGGTATCACAACCAATACCTGTAGAACACATCGTAAAAATCTATTCCGAAAAATAGGCTGTCATAGCGTTGCAAGTTTAATTAAAAAGTCAACAGAATTAGGGCTGTTGTAAAAGTTGTTTACTTGATCGAGAAAGCTCAATATTTTAAAAATACCCCATTTGTGGTATTTACCTTTATTTATCAAATATATAAGTTCGCTTTACTATTTAACTGAAAAATAAGCTATGAAAATAATTGCAAAGATGATGTTCAGAGATATTCATCCCGTTTTTCGGATTTATATTCAATTATTTCGAATGAAATACCCGATGAATTTAATCTATTCAAAACCAGGAGATTTGAATAAGGTATTGTGGTTTGCTTAATCTGCTCGTTAGTAAAGACAAGTGATTTTTCTTCTTTGGGTTAATGGAAGTTTATTCCGATCCCTTCAAAGAATTGCAAACCTCGACTTTTCGGTATCTCTCCCATACCGCTTACGTACCGCTCGTTTCCCTCAGATAGCCACATCAGCAGCCATACTTTTGCTATACACATAAAAACAAAAGAATATGGCAAATCAATTTTTAGTTAAGGAAACGATGGCAGCTATGCGAGGCTTATCTGCTGCTGAAATTACAGCTTTACAAAACGGAACTTATGAAGGTGTACAACTATTGGGGTATTATGCAAAAGGGGATACCCCGGCACCGATTATTTATTATCTCACCCCAACGATTCTTGACCCCGGTTTGGATAACGGTGGAAGCATTGTTGAATTGGGGGGAATCAAACTTATCCACCATTTTATGGACCATGTACATGTATCGTATTTTGGCGCGACAGGACAAGGGTTGGCGGACGCCACGGAAGGTATCCAAAAAGCAGTGAATTATTCAGCTACTAGAAAAATACCATTGCTGTTTGCTGAGAAGACGACGTATATCACAAAGGCGGTTATCAATCTACCATCCAACACAACTTTATACTTTAATAAGTCCATTGTACAAAAAACCGTTCAAACCGATAAGGACGCAATATTTGCTTCAGTCAATTCGCCGAACATTACGATTAATGGATTAATAGCGGAGGGATCGTTAACTAGCAACGGTTCGATTGGTTATTCAGATATTTCTTCTTCTTTACGGTTTGACAGCTGCACAGATATTACCATAGATGAATTCAATTTATCAAAGATGACATCAGGACTGAGAATTTATTATTGCACCGGATTAAAGGTAACGAATGGAACAATACATAATAATATTTTAACAGGAGTGAGCGGCTTTGTTAATAATTTTGAGCTTGATAATATCCTTTTTAAAGACAATGGTTATTTGGTAAATGGAGATACTCACGACGTTTATTTAATCAATAGTTCGAATGGTGTTTTCAGAAATATTACGTTTGACACTGCTATCGATCCCAATTCGTACAATTTGGAAGTCAAATATTCCCTTCAAGACAAAAAAGACGATCTGATAAAAGATAGTTTTGATAAAATGGAAGATATTCTAGTAGAAGGATGTCGGTGGATAAGTGGTAAAGGTATGGATTTGGTAGCTGAAGCCCCAGCAGCTTCAAATAGAAGACCTCTCAAGCGAATCACAGTGAAAGACTGCGATTTTGGAACTACAGGCTGGGCGAGATTCACTGGAGTAGAAAATTCTTATTCGATAAATAACAAAGGCAATATACTGCAATATAGCACATCGAGTACCTATGCAGGTCATACACCAAGTTTTACCTCTATTAACGATACTTTTGAAATTGTTTACTGCAATAGTCTATCCGCGCATTATGCTACCGATGTGGATAATGTACAATTTATAAATACTGTCGTTAATAATAAATCTGGAGCGGCATTTCGATATTATGAACCATCTGCAACACCACCTGCTTGCACAATAGTGAATCCCACTATTTTAAATAATTCCCCGAAAGCTTTTGACGCACAGTTTGTTGCTTCTATCGGCAACGGAAGGGTGGCTTGTGTAGGAGGAGGGCTGGCTGATAAATACAAGAGAAATATGCCCTTAAATTATATTAGCGGTAATAATATAACACCAGATAATAGCAAAGGTGATAATGAAGCGATATTTCTTCGAATTGTTGATTCGCCTACAGTGATCAATGCACCTGTAAGCAATATTAATAACACGAAGATGAGAATCGTGTTATTAACAGCTGGGATACCTAACTATAAAACCGTCGCATTTTCAGAATCTGCCTATAAACTATCTCAAAATACAATTACTGCTTTGTCTGCCAATACCTCAGGAAGTCTCATGGAATTGGAATTTTTATGTTATAATGGCGTTTGGTACCAAACAAATGATACATCATGGTCCAATGCGTTATTTACGACCAATATCAAACGAAACATTGCGGTAGTCAGCGCAAATATCCCAACTTTTACAGACAACCTGGATGTAATTTTATTGGACGCCACATTAGGAAATAGAATCATTAATTTGCCGACAACAAGTAAGGATGGACGTTCGCTTCTGATTAAAAAGATTGATAGTTCATCAAATACAGTAGTTATAAGTCCAGCCACAGGTCATACGATAGATGGGGCCACTGCTGTTACGTTGAGTGCTGAAGGGCAGTTATTAGAAGTTATATTTAAAGAGAACCGATGGCATACAATCGCGAAAATACCAGTTCTAGCAAACAGCTCGACCGCGGGATTGGTGAAGCAGGCAACAGTTTGTACGGATTCAGCAACTGTACCTAGTACCACTTACACTCAAAGTGAAGTAGAAGGAATCTTGCTTGAACTTCGGGATCTGAAAACAAAGTTAAGGAATGCAGGGGTTTTGGCGACCTAGTTGCGACTGATTAAGCCAAAATGAAAAAGCAGTATTCGACCAGAATACTGCTTTTTTTGTTCAATATTGTACCGCGTAAATGGTGAAAACACGGACTTTTCGGTATCTCTCCCATACCGCTTAAATACACCTTAATTTCCTCGGATAGCCTCGGTAGCAGCCATACTTTTGCTATACACATAAAAACATAATAATATGGCAAATCAATTTTTAATTAAGGAGACGATGAAGCTTTGCGGAATCTATCCGTAACTGATATAGACGGATTGAAAGGGAACAATCCTATATATGTAGGTGTCCAGTTATTGGGGTACTTACAATTTCGCTTTTGTACTGATAGAACGAGTGCCGATAAGATCTCGTTTGCGAATCCAAAATTATCAATAGTTTGGGAAGGTTATTGTCTAAAATTTGGCTAAACAAATTGGAAATGTGACAACCAGTCCGCTCGGCTATCTTTACGGATATTAAAAAGGTCTTATAACAGCCCTTATAATTGGTGTTTTAAGGGGCTTAGAATCAAATGCTAGACCCCTTAAATAGATGCTATTGATTATCGAGTATCTGCTTTTGGGATGCTCATAATAAACGGTAAGGAACTTCAACTGCTGCTACAATAGACCCTCCCAATAGAACAGTAACAAAAGGGTTTACTCCCAATAACAGGCCAATAACGATGATCGCGCCGCAAATAATGTACGAAAATCGGACTGTCCATGCCATAATGATCTTGGAGAGGGGGTTAAAGACAGAGTTAAAACTCTCAGAAAGAAGAATTGTTCTTATTTCATTTGATAATAAAGAAAGAGAAATCATAATAGACAACTTCAAATCCGAAAGAAACTCTTTCCAATGATTTTTTGCTGATAGGATTATTGCCAGGATCAAACCGCCAATTACGGTAACTGCTACGTTTGAGAAAAAGACTTCTGTTGTGCTCATATTTAAGTGTTTATAGTTCTCTTTTAAGGTACTTAAATTTATTTTTTGATCCAATTTTAGGACGGGAGAAATTGCAATAAGCAAACTATTTGGATAGCTCAGAAATAGACCTGAAAGTAGAGTTGCCTTGAATATGCAAGCAAATTTTAATAAAGGACACTCCTGGCAACTCGAAGAATTTCGGAAAGACGGACAATAACTTGCAGACCCTAATAATGTAGATCCTACAGAGATCAGATATGAAGTGAATGAGATGATAGTAAAGTTCGAAAAGCAAAATTTAGTGAAATTATAATAACTGTTTTCCTCCCAATATAAGTACTATCCGTTATTCTCAATGAATAGCGGATAGATTTTATAATGACAGTTTATAGTTTCAAAACTGTATTCCAAACTTTAAAACTCATAGTGCTGTCCGTCGTCTGGAACAAGTACTTTATCCGAAATATTCTCGTCTGCTAGAAACTGCTTTAATTCTTTTCTGGATAAGGTATTATGGTTTACACCCTCCATATGGCTTACCACCAACGTTGCATCCGGAGCAGTCTCATGTACTTTTTTAATATCTTCCTTGCCCATAATCA
Organism: Sphingobacterium puteale; assembly: GCF_003627955.1. GTDB lineage: Bacteria > Bacteroidota > Bacteroidia > Sphingobacteriales > Sphingobacteriaceae > Sphingobacterium > Sphingobacterium puteale. The sequence goes on from NZ_RBWS01000022.1 coordinate 70,416, forward strand.
GCGGGCCGCCGCCGACGAATTGATTGTCACCGCCGTTCACAACTACAACGTCAGGACGGTGTCTTTCGAGTTCCTGCTGCACGCCTTCATACCATACTGAATCGGTAACAAAGTATATTGTTTTTTCTGAGCCATGCTTCATAACAAATCCATGAACATTTCCTGCTAATTTTAATGTTTCGCCAAATCCGTGCTGTGCCCGGGTCTTAAACAGTTGAATTCCGTCAATCTCAATACCATCGATAAGGACTTCAACATTTGTAAATCCAGCAGATTCCACTTCTTTTTTATCTGTATTATCCTGGACATAAATTTTTATATGTTTGGGCAGGAATTTCTTTGCCGCGTCATCGTAATGGTCATAATGCAGGTGACTTAAAAAAACTGCATCCAGATCTTTAACCAGTTCATCTATTGATACTGGAAGTTCTACTAAAGGGTTATCACGCTCATCACCGCTTGCCGGATGTGGAAATGCAGGTAATGTGCCTTTATCGGCTAGCATAGGGTCAATTAAAAATTTCTTACCTCCATAATTGACAACCATCGTTGCATTCCTGATTTGTTGTAGTTTCATATCAATTTATTTAAATGTGTTTTACTAAATTATTTCTATTTAAGTGAATATAACCCAATCGTGTTATTTTCGCTGTCTTTCAGGAGCGCTGAAAAGCCGAAGTGGGGAAGTTGTGTTTTAGAAGCTAAAATCTCCACACCCTTTTTTCGGGCTCTGGCTTCTTGTACAGCACAGTCGTCACAGTTAAAGTAGATAATAGTTCCAATTGGTGAAGGTTTATTGAACTGCATCTTTACCAATGCCCCGCCTGCTCCGGGGAAGTGATCTTCCCATTCAAACATCTGCATCTGATTGTCGCCTTTTGAAAGGTCAATGAAGTTTACATCATCGAAAACATACAGGTAAAAATCCATCGCACGCTGCATATCTTCTACATAAATCTCAAACCAGCCAGCAATATTTCTTTTTGTTTTCATTATGCTGCTTATAAAATGTAAGGTTCAGTCTATTTCTTACTTAATATTTCTTTTAAGATCTGTTTTTCTTAAAACCGGTGTTCTTTTTAATCCGCATTACCTGAAATAAAAGTCGATTCCGGCCATTCAAATGATATCCAAATAGCATAAAATTTAATTCTACCTAATTTACTAACGAATTGGATTAATATTACTTGACCTAAATCAATATTTAATATTGATCCTGGTTAATATTAGATACATTCATCTCGGTTTAGCTATTGGAAATTAAACGAAATCTGCAGCTCTTCTTCTTTATTTTCAACCCGATCATTAAAGGGTAATTTCTGTCGCATGTCATCTGGATTTACAATAGGTGCGAGACTGTCTTTCATAAACACTGAAACATTTTGCTGATCGACCTGTCTCATAATGTTGTCTACCCATTCTTTTTTAACCGTAATCTTACCTTTCCTGTTCCCGGTTTCAGGCCCGATAACAATCCATTTGATATCGTGCAGGTCAAGCTCTCCAAGATCATTTAGCAATGGCTCGAATGTGAGAAAATAATTTTTTGATTTGATATTGCTTCTCAATGAATCAATCCTGCGTTTTTCATTCTTTGCCGTAATAGTAGCACCGATCCATACATTTTGAAGGTCGGTCTGGAAATGAATCCGCTCTGGGAATTTTGTAAGAAATATAAAATCGTGCTGCGGAAAATCTTTGATGTAATCAAAAACAATTGTTCTCCACTCTTCCTGCCAATCGGAGAAATCGCTCATACTTGTCATGAAGTAGGTTTGGGATTTTGTGGTTTGCCTGATCTGTTTTAAACGAAGCGGGCTGAACTCAGGGATTTCAAAATCAGCGGTGATTTTAAACCTGTTGTTAATTTTTCGTGCATAGCAATATACGCACCCCGCAGTACATCCATTTACGGGATTCAGGGTTTTTATCAGCTTACTTATATTAACAATTTCCATAATAAAATTATCTTTACTTTACTATGCAAATTTACGGACACAAGTAATCATCCTTCGCAGAACCAGATCAAGAAACAATATTGATCTAGGTCAATTTCCCATTAAAGGATTTCTAGCCCTTCGGCTCCTTAAACGACTGATAAACTCCGCTGAGACACCGAGATAGGATGCTATATGTACCTGAGGTATTCTATTGATAAGGTCTGGATGATTGGAGAGAAAATTGTAATAACGGTCCTCAGCCGACAAACTGATATTTTCCAACATTCGGTTTTGTAGGAGAACGAGGTTTTTCTCGGTGAGAATTCTAAAAATCCTGTCAAATTTTGGTGCGTTGAGATACAGTTTTACAATGTCCTGGCGACTGATTTGGAGTAATTCTGCATTTTCCAAAACATCAATGTTCAGCAACGATTTTTTTTCTTGGTAATAACTGTCCAGATCATTGATCCACGAACCTTCGGTAGCAAAAAGCAGGATATGCGGACTGCCATTTTCATCATCTTTATACATACGGAGACAACCGCAAAGTACAAAATTGAGATGCTGGCACACATCTCCTTCCTGAAGTACAAACATACGTTTCTTATAGGAACGCAAATGGAAGTATTGGCGGATCAATTCCTTTTCCTCTTGCTTTAACGGAATGATTGAATTAAAAAAATCAATCATTGTTGTAAATCTATCTTTCGTTTCCTGATACATAGGCTAAAAACTCCAACGGGTTAAACTTACATAAATGTACAAAATAATGGGGGATAATGTACTTCATGATATGAGGCATGTTAATTACCCTAAAAGGCATTAAAAAAACTGCTATCGTAAAAAGGCAGGCTCTTGATAAGTACGATAAGAGATTATTTCTTTACAGAAAAAATGCCAAATTGATGACCTGAATTGTCTTATGAACGCGCAAAAGTAATGTTAGAGTCATCAGTCACAGGTCCCCTGACAAGTGCGCCGCCATTTTCTAGCGCTATTTTTATTTCTTTCTCAGCATCATCAACAAATACATAAAAAACAGCATATTCCGGCTTTTTACCAGCGGTATGCATCATTCCTCCAGTAGGTATTTCATTTCCCGATTCAAGAATACCATCATATTGATATCCCTGGCTTTCCAGATCAGGATTTGTTTTGAAATCCCGGCCAAACAAGCACTATAGCTTCTCAAGATATCATCTAGAAATCACAATGTGCACGAAAACCTAAATCAATAGCACGCTTATGTAGATGTCAGAAATATATAGAGTGGTAACTTTGTAAGAAATTTTGGTACGACCCAATAGGAGGTAGGAATATAATTATAAATTGAATTTCAGATCGCCGTAAGTTGCTTTAGTTGAAGTGAACTTCTTAAAAAAAAATCCAAACAAGTAAATTTCTGAACAATGAAGTTCTTAACAAAAATTAGTTATGTTTTTATAGTACTGCTTTTAGTCATAAGTGGAAATACGTTTTCGCAAGAAAAAGCAGAAATTCCGGTATTAAGCCCTCCAATTAATACAGAATTATTAGGCAGCAACAGAGGACTGGCTTTTCAAATGATTATTGATAAAAAATTCAAGAGTATTCCCAGATTGGGCTTTTTTAGCGTAACGTCCTTGGTGGGTGAATGGGATAATGATCAAATCAACGACTACATGACACAAGCTAGCCTGACTTATGAAGTTTTGAAAGGCTTAAAACTTGCGGGAGGTTTTCATGTAACGCCTGTGAAAGGTATGCGCCCCATAACCGGCATAATTTATACGGTAGCCAACCCCACTTGGTTGTTTGTTGTTAATTCGAGAATAGATTTTTCTAAAGACACTAATGTTGAAGGCCTAGTTTTAGCTGAGTATAAGCCAAAGATTAATGACAAATGGCGTTTCTATTCACGACTTCAGGCTTTATATGAATACAATACCATCATCGAGATGCAAACCAGAAGTTATTTGATGGCTCGTGCCGGCTTAAGTTATAACGAATTTTCTTTTGGATTGGGTTCTAATATCGATTATTATGGTCCAGAGAAACATAATGAAAACAGCTTTGGCGGTTTCGTTAGCTTTTTGCTTTTCTAACGGCGATAGATAACAATCACAATAATTTACAATTAATAAAAAATGAAAAAAATCACTTTTGCCTTTGTGTTATCGCTGTTTAATGTTTTTAGTCACGCACAAGACTTTAAATCGGATAACGTTCGCTATCAAACCATTTCCTGGAGCAATTTTTTTAAACGGCTGGAACTTAATCCGAAGCTTGTTTATTTCGATATAAGATCTGACGGCGAAAGAACCGATAACGGAAAATTACCAGCATTTAATCAAGGAAAAATAAAAGGTGCAATAGAAACGGATTTTGGTGATTTTGAAAAATATTACCCCGAATATCAAAAGTATAAAAATGATACGATTTACCTATATTGCAGTCATAGCAAAAGGTCGAGGTACCTAGCCAAGCGATTGGCAGATAGTTCTTTTGTGAATGTGGTTAATATTAATGGGGGCTTATCGTATTTTAATTCTCTTTCTGAAAGCGAAATGCCTTATAGAAGCAAATATTATACGAGTAACCTTAAATATGCATTGGTTCCTCCAGTCGTATTTACCAAAGCCCTCAACAACGAAAAATTCCAGATAATCGATATCAGACCCGATAGCTTGTACTTAGGAATAGCCAAAGCGGAGCGTGAAAACTCATTTGGAAAAATCAAATCAGCGCTTCATATTCCCTACGATAAGCTACAACATAATTTGAAATTATTGGACAAAAGCAAAACCATTTTGCTGTTCGATAATGATGGAAATCAAAGTCCTATTGCGGCAAACTATTTAATTGAGCAAGGCTACCAAACAAGTGTTCTGGTTTTCGGGCTTCAAAATATAATTAGTTCTTATACCAGCATTGAGAGAGCATTTTTGGAAACAAAATATCGAATGATTTTGCCCGAAGAATTACTGAAATTGTCCAATCAAAACAGTAATACAATTATCATTGATGTTAGACCTGAAACGGAATTTGACGGCACGGATAAGGTTTTTTATAAAAATGTAGGACACCTGAGAAATGCCATAAATATGCCATTGGCTACTCTGAATAAGGAAAAAATAGCCAAATATGCGGGCAAGACTATTATCCTTTATGACAGGATGATGGAAGAAGAATTGTTTGCGTTTGCCAAGCGTTGCAAGGAGTATGGTGTAAAAGATCTGTATTTATTGACTGGTGGCATTTTCCAACTTCAAGAGGACATTTACGACCATCAAGAATTGGAATTGAAAAGTCTGCTAGATCAATAAAATAAAAGGGGCTGTATTATATATTATCGAAATAGCATAAAAAGGGCCAACGTCTTGATGAGTTTTTAGCCCTTTTTCATTTAAATCGAATGTGGTGTCGAAATTTTATTTGGCACGAAATCGTCAAAAGTACTTTTGATACATCCTCCTTATTCTGTTATGCAGATAGATAATCTTCGGTACTCTTTATCTCCGCATAGAAAAACGCTAATGCTGCTAAAAATGCGTGGTGCACATCATCGGCTTTTACCGTTTTACCGTTAATTTCCAAGTCTCTTGACGCACAAGTATCGCCGATAACCGTACATTTATAACCGAAGTCAAATGCCGCACGTGTGGTGGCGTCCACACACATATGAGTCATCATTCCGGTAATAACCACTTCGGTTACGTCATTTTCCTTTAAATAGTCTAAAAGCCCTGTGTCTCTAAAGCTATTTGGATAATACTTTTGAAAAACTTTCTCCCGAGCAAGTGGCTTCACATTTTCCTGGATTTCTACACCGGGAGTTCCTTCAACAAAAATCGGCAATGCTTCGGGATCAGCCGATACGTGTTGGATGTGTGCAATGGGTAAATTGTTTGCTCTGAAATGGTCCAAAACCTTGCGGGCATTTAGAATTGCCATTTCAGGGTTTACCAATGGAAGTGCTCCGTTTTCAAAATATTCATTCTGGATGTCGATGACAATCAATGCTTTTTTGCTCATAATCATTTATTTTTTGTATGACAAAATTAGCAAACACCGTTATGACCGATTATACCAAATCATTAAGAAATGATACCATTTTGATAATCGGCTAAAAATTCAGTTGTTGTCATCCCAGTTTGCTTCTTAAAAAAACGCATTAGATGGTTGGGTTCCGAAATATTGAGTTTGTAGGCTATTTCCGAAATGGTCAATTCAGAATGGATGAGGTAATCTTTGATTTCTACCAGCAATCTTTGCTTTAACAAATCTGTTGCTGTCAGATTGAACTGCTCTTTTACCGCCTTATTTAGGGTAATACGACTGATGCCCATTAGATCTGTATAATCGCTGATTCGCTGTTTATGTTCGATATTTGTTTCAATCAGTTTTTTGAATTGAAATGCATAACTTGTGTCTTGATTTTGTAATGATAATTGATGCTTTTCGGCATACACTCTGTTCAACTTCTGTAATAGGTAATAGATTAGGGAACGGATGATATGCACACTGTCTATTCTGGTTTTCCGTAATTCTACTTTAATTTCTGATAACAAAACACAGTACATATCCATGTTTTCTTTCTCAATCTGCATATTTAATGGAAATTCCAACTGGTAGAAATAAGATAAACGGTAGGTAAACAGTTTGTCGGAGAAAAACTCATTTAGAAAATCTTCTTGAAAAACCAAGGACGTAAATTCCAGGTTATCTTCATTAAGATTCCATTGACGTTTTTGAAAAGGGGAAATAAATATAATACTATTGTCCTCGATATTTATTTTTTGGTAGTTAAGTGTAAGCTGACCGCTCCCTTTCTTGATAAAAATGATTTCAAAATAATCTGTATTAAACAATTTTTGACTAATATATGCTTCACCGACTTCATCAGAAGGAAGTACGTTGAGCAGAAAATCTACCCCACATTCTGTCTTGTTAAATTTTATTGTTTTCAACTATTTCTTTCTTTGATTATTAAAATAAAACTGAAATCACACAATTTCCTTTCCGCGTTTTATCAGTATAAAGATAGCTCCTTTCACGCTGCCTGTCAAAAATTCGCCAGGTGTGGGGGCATCTACCAAAAAAGCAACCACATTAATTGCTTCGGATACCTGCTTGTTGTCTGTGTTACTAGATAATGCTAAAAAAAACGATAACTTCTGTTTTAATAAGTACAAAGATGCGAAATGATAGACATTAGTTTAGCTACTTTGGTTAAATAAGCAAAAAGTAAGGCGGAAAATTTCCGTCTTACCCGTATTTTTTTGGTTATTTCTTTTGAACGTTAATAAGTTACGGACTGGTCTCTTTGATGCGTTGGCAAAGAAATGCGGACTCAGCAAAGGCGGAATAATCCATCATTTCCCAGCTAAGGAAGCTATTTTTGTCACCTTAATCATAACAGATGTAGCTGTAATAAAGCTATCGTATAAGCTGTGCCTTTATATCAGCGACATCAAAGTGTGCACGCTTTTCATAGATCTTCCCATCTCTGATGGTAAGCAGCATAGATAACGAAAATCTGATCCTTTTGCCCGTTGGCTCTATACCGTAAAGTACTTTGCCGGTATGGCTCCCCTCAAATATCATATAAGCAGCTACCTTATCATTTTCCGCAATCATTTCGTGGATTTGCATAGTAAAACCTTTAAAAGCATCAAAATTTGCTTTTTCTGAAGCTACAAATCCCTCCGCACCCAGAATTGGATTGTCAACCTGAAAATAAAATACAAATTCAGGATGGCAGAGTTCCGCTACAGCACTATAATTCTCTTGTTCCAACAGGTTATAAAAATTACGAACCAATTTTTTATTATCCGTTAAATTCATAATAGTATACTATTTAAAAGTTAATTACCTGCCCATCCTGTGGAATGATCACTTTGTCAGCTATCCCCATCTGTTTCACATAATCCAGAAGTTCTTTCCGGGTAAGGATACAATGGTTAATTGCTTCCATATGTACCGCAATTATTGTGGCATCTGGCAATACTTGGTGCACCTTACTCACATCTTCTTTACCCATTATAATGGCACCGAAACCATTTACCTGTGCATAGCCTGTATTAAGAACTACTACATCAGGATTTAGTTTTTTTAGATTTGATTCGAAATCTTTTGTCCAAATGGCATCTCCTGCAAAATATACAGATTTCTGTCCGCGTTGGCTGAAAAAAACTCCCGAGGCGTGTCCCAGTATCTCTGCCATCTGCGGGTTTGCAAAGGCAGCATCCGATCCGTGCTGCGCAAAGGTTTTTTGTAAGCTGATATTCTCATAACGAGAGCTATCTGTTAGAATTCGGACGTCCTTAAATCCCTGAGACATGATCACTTCAGCATCCTGTTGGTCCTGGGCGTAGACTGTCTTTCCTTTTGGTAGCATTTTTATGGCGGCTTCATCCCAGTGATCCGGATGTGTGTGCGTCACAATGACAGCATCAGAATTAAGAAGGCTTTCTGCTGAAACAGGCAATTCAACCATGGGATTGCGCAAATGCGAATTAGCGGTTCCTTCAAAACCAGGATAGGCACCCTTTTCTGCCAGCATCGGATCAATGAGAAATTCCTTACCACCATAATTTAAAACCACAGTTGCATTCCTTATCAATTGGACACTTGACTGATCTACTTTTTTTTTCTGTCCATAAGACGATATTGCGATCAAACTCAATGCAATACCAAAAATCATTTTTTTCATATCTTCTACTATTTAACTGTACGCTCCACCCATTTATAATATCATAAAATCTATAGATGTTACATTGTGCAAAGATAGATAGGGAGCCTGTGTTGCTAACTACCAAGATATCATGAAAAAATACCATTTTGATAAGCAGATATGAATTGTCACGTAGTCATGCCCATCTGGTATCTTTGCCGATCAAAGCAGTAAGGCTCTGTTGATTCTTACGTGCGGCCGTGAATGACCTGTCATATTTGGTTTCATGTTCATGTTAAAAAGGTAATAGCTGCCAGCCGCATCTGACCTGCAACCGATGCTGAAAGGTGCTTTTCACCCACTAATTTTGCTGCAAACCGGAATTGCTGGAATAACTGCTGGATAACCTCATCTTCAGATTGCCTGACACTTAAAACCTCGCTGTTACTTGTTACTGCTACTGTACTATTATAAGGGGCAATGCCATTCTCGTGGTTAGATCTCCGTACACACCGGAAGGACCAATAATCATCTTTAAATATTATTTTTTTCAGAAATTTTATACGTACCCAGAGATATGATGGTGAGTTCAATTATAACAATATATCATGGGCCAATTCAGAATTTACCCGAAACCCTGCAATATTTCCAGATGAGACGGCTAATGAGACAGCGCGTAACGGACTGGAGTTATCTCCTACAGCATATATACCATCTACACTCGTCTTTTGTGAGGAATCTATTTTGACAAGTCCCGTTTCTGTCATTTCACAACCTAATTCTTGTGGTATGCTGCAATGTTGTCGGAATGGTAGGGGAGCATATACTGCATCAAAACTTTCTCTTGCGCCGTCAGAAAAAATAAGTTGATTAACATACCCATTATTATGTCCAATTTCAGAAATCTTCTTCTGGATTACGTTTATGCCGTTTCTATTAAGTTTAGCTATGCTGTCCATTTGCATGGAGGATTTACCAGAAGTTATTAATGTAACGTCATCCGTCAAATTTTTAATTAATGAAACGAAGTGCATAACCTTATCTCCATCAGCTAATACGGCTGTTTTCTTGCCTTTGAATTCATACCCGTGACAGTATGGACAATGTATTACAGATTTACCCCAGCATTCTGAAAACCCAGTTATGTCGTGCATGATATCTATTATTCCAGTAGCAAAAATTAATATCTTGCCTTTAAATGATTGACCGTCCGAAGTCGTTATTTGAAAACCTTCAGATATTCTTTTGCCATTTGCTGCCAAGCCTTTGTGAAATTCAATGCTCGGATAGTTGGATACTTCTTCCTTTGCAATCTCAGCAATTTTTCCAGGAGGCATACCATCTCTTGTTAAAAAATTCTGCGAATGTGGCGTCTGTTTATTGCAGGGATTCCCACTATCAATTACCAAGACATTCCTTAAAGAACGTCCTAGTGTCATGGCAGAAGCAAGTCCTGAGTAACTACCCCCTATAATAATTGTATCGTATAATTTTTGATTGCTTTTTTCCATAGCATTGCTTTTTAAAAATACAGAAGTAACTGAGATCGACAAAACTGCCAATGATCCGTTTTTTATAAATAGTCTTCTGTTCATTTCGTTATAATTTATATTAAACTGTAATTCTTTTGTACTAACTTAGCTAAGTGTAGTATGAAGTTCCCGATATTTTTTAGCACTTGTACCGACTTTAGATTTGAAAAATCTACAGAAATAAGATTGATCGCTATAATTGAGCTCATAGGCAACCTGGGTTATCGATAGTTCGGTTTGTATTAGTAACGACTTTGCTTCTGAAATCAGGTTGTCATGGATAAAATCACTAGCAGCACTTCCTGTGAACTCCTTCACCGTATCATTGAGATAATGAGGGCTGACATAAAGCAAGGCGGCATAATCACGAACTTGCCGCTTTTCCTTGTAGTTTTTTGAAACCAGTTTCTGGAAATTTGCTACAAGAAGCTCCCGACGTGGAACACCACTTCTACTAATCTCCGAATGGTGAACATGAAGACGCTCCGCTTCGAGTAGAAATATGTTCAGATAGAGTCTTACCATCAAATCATCATTATGATTTCGGCGTGAACAATATTCGTACTTAATTTTTTTAAAAAGTTCTGTAAAAATACCTACCTCTGCTTCGAATAATTTCAGGCTGATATTGCCATCGGGCTGAAAAAAAGGATAATCATTGAGTTTTACCTGATTTTTAAGGCACAATAAAAAATAGTCAACATCAAAAATGCAATGAAATCCTTTCACATCACGGCTCCAATGCTCAATAGTATGAAGTTGATTTTCCGGAACAAAATATAAAGTATTAGGACCAAATTCATATCCAGTAAATCCTATCTTTTCCTTTATCGAACCAGCTGTCACCAATACAATAGTGAAAAACTTTTTTCGTGCGGCTTCAAACTGAATTCTTTTTTGAGCACCTTTTATCTGTTCGAGTGTTCCAACAATACAAAAATTATTTTCAGATTCACTATGCATCTCCAATGTCTCACACATAGAAACATGATTATGCTTTAAATATTCCTTATTAAAGTCGGCAGGGCCTTTGATATCCTTTACAGTATTCTTTCTCATCACTCGTTAAATTAATACCGTTTATACTTACAAAGATACCTAATTACAGGAAATGGATGTGGTACGTTGTGCTGATGTTATAGCACATATCGCCGTTTATTAAATTGATACGGCCATCATTCAATTGTTTTCATTTCGTTCCAGCTACCTCCTAAAGCCCTGTAAAGTTTCACCACACTCATCCATTCTTGTAACGCATCGTTTGTAGCATTCAATTTTGACTCTAATAGCAATCGTTCTGCTCGGAGAACATCCGTGTAACTGGTATTATAGTTATTGACCAATAATGATATTGGTGATTCTTTTTAAATTGTAATTCAAATGTAGCAAGGTCTATGCTTGAGGACTTTTGCTTATACCGGTATATTAGGTATAAACCGTGGTTTAGATTATTTCGAAGGCCTTTTTTCTCACAGATTGAATTTCAAAACATTTTGTTGCCTGCAAGAAGGTTGGCTAATGAAATGCCCTACCGGAACATCCCTCCACAGGCAATCCGTCTTCAAAAGGTAAAATATCGCTTGTATATATATTTAACATAGGTTGGTTGAAGCTACTTATGCACGAAAACCTAAATCAATGGCACGCTTATGTTTATGCTCGGGAATATATAGAGTGGTAACTTTGTGTGCAATTATTGGTATAATCTGATATAAGGGAAAAAATATATGCAGTCTTTTAAATTTCTTAGAGCATCGCTTTTGCTTTTTAGTATTTCTGTCTTTCATTCTTGCATTAACCAAAACAAGGACAAAGACGATCTTCCTATTATGGGTGAGAAGGAAATTGTTTTGGTGGAAAAAGATGGTAAAAAAGCTAACGACACAATATATCACACTATACCTGCATTCCGTTTTGTGGATCAGGACAGCGTGTGGGTTTCCAATGAGGATGTTGCTGATAAAATATATCTGGCAGATTTTTTCTTTACCCGTTGTCCAACGATATGCCCATTGCTCGCCAAAAACATGCTGATTATAGCAAAAGAATTTGAGCAAGAAAAACGGTTCGTTATTTTATCCCATACCATTGACGATAAACATGATACGCCAACTGTTCTTCGGGATTATGCAAAAAAAGTTGGAGCGCCATTGAATTGGAGGTTCTTAAATGGCCCTCAGAATGCCGTTTATAAGATTGCAGGTAAAGAAGGTTATTTTTCTTATGCAGAGGAGAACCCCGATGTCCCCGGAGGATTTGACCATAGCGGCGCATTTACATTGGTAGATACCAAAGGGCATGTTAGGGGTGTTTACGACGGTACGAATGAAGAAGATGCAAAAAAAGCAATAGTAGATATCCGGAAATTATTGACACAACTGTAAACGTTTAAACCAAATTGAAAAAGATCGTATCTTTCTTACTCCTTATTGTGCTTGCCTACCAATGCCTGGGAAGCATGGGTGTATTTGTGTGGTTTGAAAGTAACCGATCTTTTATTGCAGCAAATCTTTGCGAAAATAGAGCCCGACCTGAAATGCATTGCAATGGTCAATGTGTGCTCATGAAAAAGCTCAAAGCACTCGACGAGAAATCTTCTGAAAAAGACCTTCCACAAAATGTAAAATACGAGACTTTCATATGCCTGATGCAGGATTTCATTATAATGCCGGAGCAAATGTCGATCTGCGTGAAAAACACCTATGTAACTTATTATAACGCTTACTACAGCTTTATACATTTTAAAAACAACTTCCGCCCACCTCGATTCAAAGCCTAGTTGATTTACATATAACTAGTTGTGCTGTGTTGACCTAAGGAGCGTTTATCCTGATGGCAGTCAACATTGCGATTTTGGTATTGAATAAAATCGAGAATGAAATTTATCTACTTTAGAAAGACGTCCATGTGGGCTAGCATAATGGCTATAACATCGGTATGTACTTTGGCGGGGTGCGGAAATAGCACGCAAACCGACGAAAAAAATCCTGTCGACATGGCAGGTGCCATGGTGGACGTAACCACCTTGACTAAGATTGCGGATACGACCTTAGCTCAGAACAAGGTTAGCGTATTTGTGCAAGATAGCCTCACGAGCAAAAACGAAACAATTTATATTCAGGTCACGGACCTCAATGGAGATCCCACGACGGACGCCCATCTTGACTACGATGTCGTCATGGACATGGGAATGGTGTCGCATGGTGGGCCATATTACCCACCAGTCGATCTGGGTAATGGATTATACAAAGCCGAAGTCGTCTTTATTATGGCCAACATGAATGATATGGGTAAAGGCTGGATGTTGAATGCCTTCCTTAATAAAAAAGATAGCCTATCTTTTATTTTACCTGTTTCCGAGGCAAAATACGCACGGACTATTCCAGTAGGCACTAAGGATGACAGTCGTGTGTTCGTTAGTCTATTGTTACCTGAGGAGGTAAAGGCCGGTAGCCAACCTATTGACTTCACGCTTCACAAAATGGATCATAACCTTTTCCCGGCGTTGGAAGGATACACGGTCGAGATAGAACCTTTTATGCCCGATATGGGGCATGGCTCTCCGAATAATAAAGCCGCCACAAGCAAAGGTGATGGACACTATAGCGGAATGATCAATTTTACGATGAAAGGTCATTGGAAGATTAAAGTGAATCTGTTCAAAGGTGGAGAAAAGGTATCACAGGAAGAACTGGAATTTCCTGTTGAGGTCAGATAAAAAACGAATCAATTGCTACAATAATTAGAAAAATGAATAAGCAAAACCTATTTTTTGCAGCTTTGGCTGCGCTGATGTTCACATCCTGTGAAAAAACTGAAATTAAAGAAGTTGAAAAAATTGTCTACGCGGATCAGGCAGGATCTCTGGCCCTGACCTTTGATGCCCGGTACGGTGAGTCAGATTTTGAATTGAATAAAAGATATCCCTATCAACTCGTCAACGCCAGTGGGACTTATGATCTAGATTTCGAGTTTAACCGTCTCCGTTACTGGGTAAGCAATGTCAAACTGGTTGATAAAGATAATAAAGAACATGCCATACCGGATTCCTACTATCTGGTGGAAGAAACTAACGAAATAGTTGTACCACATTTGGTCAATGGAGAGAAGTATCCGGCTACCAAGCGCGAAGAAGTGATGATCAAGGAGATCCCTTTTGGCGAATACAAGGCCATTAAATTTTCTATTGGTGTAGATCAAAAATACAATGATAATATTACCCTGACCGCAGGGGAACTAGGTTCGCTGAACGGAATGGGTGTCAGCGATGGCTGGATGTGGTTCACGAGTTACAAATTCTTGACCCTGGCCGGTACTATACATTGGGCAGACGGTGCACCAACTTCGAAGGCAATGTCGTGGGAAACAGGTTCCAACGAACTGTTTGACGGCGCTGAAAAAACGATAGAACTGGCTACACTATTGAAAGTTGATGCTCAAAACTCGGCAAAAATCACTTTGGACGTGAATGTCAAAGAATTGCTATCAGCTACCGATCAGCCATGGACCAACAACAGCATCAGCCAAAGTAAAAAAGAACTGATGATAGCTTTTCGCGATACTTTCTTAAGTAAATCGTTAACATTCAAAGAAGCGGGTTCGGTTTCTGTGGAAGCAAATTAATGTCTGTAAAGCTAAGAAGTAAACATATCACTGGAGTCTTCGTCCTTTTGGTGGGGTTGTTCGGCGTATTATCCTGTTCAAAGGATGATGACCTACCCATTACCGGCGAGGAGGAGATTCCTTTTGCCTTTCGTCAGCCTGTATTTTTTCCCAAAGCAGTGGAATCCGCTATTGATCCCAAAACGGGTCTGCCCTCAAATCCTCTGACCAAAACGGGAGCTGAATTGGGCCGGAGACTCTTCTACGACCCGATTCTGTCTGCCAACAAGCAGGTTTCCTGTGCAAGTTGTCACCACCAAAGCAAAGGCTTTTCCGATGGAGTGGCTATTACCACAGCCGGTGTATCGGGTAAGCCTCTGGAGCGGCACTCACCTACGTTGATCAATCTTGCGTGGACAGACAAGGGCCTTTTTTGGGATGGCGGGTCGACCAATCTGGAGTCGCAGGCATTTGGTCCGCTGACACATGCAGATGAGATGGGTATGTACCTACCCGTGCTGGTGGAACGGTTGCGGGCAGATGCTACTTATGTGGAGCTATTTCACAAAGCATTTGGGGAACTGCCAAGCGAGCATCGAACAGCTATGGCGCTATCGCAATTCCAGCGGATGTTGATCTCGGCAGATGCTCCATACGACTTATACCGTCGGGGAGAGCAGCTGGACGCACTATCTGCCGACCAGCTTCGCGGACTGAATCTGGTTCGCCAAAAGTGTGGCTCTTGCCACGCAGGGGAATTATTTACGGATAATGATTTCCACAATAATGGGATAGACGATGATTTTTCGGACGGATCGCATGAGGGAATTTATTGGGGCAGATACCGTATTACCTACAATCCACTGGATTTGGGTGCTTTCAAAACCCCCACGCTGCGTAATGTGATGGTGAGCGCACCCTATATGCATGATGGACGGTTTAAAACGATAGATGAGGTACTAAATCATTATCGTTTCGATATTAAAGATACCCCTGTTACAGCTTCGGTATTATACCAGAACAATGACCGGGCCGGCATACCCATGACAGACAAAGAAGTCGAGGACATTAAGTCTTTTCTGAATGCGTTGACCGATGAGACATTTTTAAAAAACAGGGAATTTTCAAGTCCTTTTAAATAATTGATATGAAATATAAAATGATAAAAAGAAACTGGAAGAATATGGCGACCGCACTTATAGCATTTTGCTTTCTCCTATCGGCCTGTAAAAAGGATGACGATATTATTGACGAAACTAAAATGGGCGATTTCTCTATTGAGTTTGACCATATCGTTGGGGAAGACCGATTATATATCGACCCTAACTATCTGTACCGAAATGCAAAAGGCGAGCAATTCAGTATACGTATCCTGATGTACTACATCAGCAATATCAAGCTTTACAAAGCCGATGGAAGTAGTTATACCGTTCCGCAGGACGACAGCTATTTTATGGTGAATGGATCGGATAGAACGACCCGCTTTACCAAGGTCAAGGTGCCTGAGGGCGATTACACCAAAATTGAGTTTATGATCGGCGTCGATCAGGAAAGAAACATGATGCCTATGGAACGAAGAACGGGGGTGCTTTCCTTCAATCCGGGAGAAGGCCATGCGGGTATGTTCTGGACATGGAGCCAGGGTTATATCTTCTTCAAACTGGAAGGGAATAGTGACGTGGTATCCGATGATCAGCAAGGTGACCCTACTGGTAATAAACAATTCAAATATCATATCGGAGGTTTTGGTTACCCCTTTGATGATCCGGAAGCAATGAACAATATCAAAATCATTACAGTTGACCTGACCAAAACTAGTGGAGACCATTTGGCGCATGTGAGAGCAGACTTAAGGAGCAATGTCCATTTGATGGTCGACCTGATGCAGATCTTTAATGGCCCGTATAAGTTGAGTATAGCAGATAAACCTAACGTCATGTTCAATAAAGAGGATAGTGGGAATATCGCAGGTAATTTTGGCGTTCTGTTTACGCATGATCATACCGAAAACTATGTGCGAAGTGAAGAGGAGCTTTCCTCGAATTAATAAAACAAGGAAGAGATGAAGAAAATAATAGTTATTACCACGATTCTTGCCCTGATATGGGCCTGCAAAAAAGGAAATGACATCTTGGAGGACGAAGAGATATTCTTTGGGTTTGTACAGCCTTCCAATTTTCCGAAACCTGCCTATGACCTCACCAGAAATCCGGTGACAAAGGATGGTTTTGAATTAGGGAAAAAATTATTTTATGAACCAAGGCTTTCGCGAAACAATACAATCGCCTGTGGGAGCTGTCATATACAAGGAGCTGGATTTACACACCACGGCCATGACGTAAGTCACGGGATTGATGACCGGCTTGGGACACGTAATCCCATGCCGATTATGAACTTGGCCTGGCACAATGAGTTCTTTTGGGATGGCGGTGTATTTGATCTCGACTTGTCAGGGGTAAATGCTATCCATAGTGAGGTGGAGATGGACGAGACGGTACCCAACATCCTGCTCAAATTAAGGGCACGTCCGGAATATCCTGCGCTGTTCAAGAAAGCTTTCGGTACGGAGGAGATTACAGATGTGTTGTTTTTTAGGGCCTTGTCGCAATTTATGCTCATGGCTACCAGTAGTGATTCCAAATACGACAAAGTGATGCGTAAGGAAAAAGGTGCTTCTTTTTCAGAATCGGAAAAACGGGGTTATCTGTTTTTCCAGAATAACTGTGCGAACTGCCACAAAGAACCCTTGTTCACGGATCTTAGTTATCGTAACAATGGTATACGTCCCAATAGAAGTAATGACAAAGGAAGAGCTATCGTAACGGGTAACGTAAAGGACGAATACAGATTCAAGGTACCCTCTTTAAGGAACCTTTCCTTTACCGCGCCTTATACACACGACGGACGCTATCTGACCGTTAGCCGTATGCTCGACCATTATCGCCATGATATGGTAGATTCACCGACATTGGATCCACTGTTCCGTCAATCTAACGGCACATTGGGCATTGCCATGACCGAGGATGAAAAAACAGATTTAATGGCATTTCTGAAAACACTGGAAGACCCTGCCTTTTTGTCGAACAAGTTACTTTCAGAACCATTCGGGTCTGATTTTATAGTCAATTAGCTATTAGAATATGAGAAAGAGAATAATACTATCGATTTTTTCCGTTGTCGCACTTTTTGCAAACATACCCATGTCAGTAGCCTGTGATGTCTGCGGCTGTGGTGTCGGAAGCTACTACTTGGGCATCTTACCGAACTTCAACAAACGTTTTGTCGGTTTACGATACCAACAGAATAGACTACAGACCCACCTCGGCCCTAACGGTATCCGTACACCGAATTCAACGAATGAAACCTATCGTACGATGGAACTTTGGGGCGCATGGAATTTCGGAGAACGTTGGCGGGTAATGGCGATAATTCCGTATAGTTTTAATGAACGGACCATTGGTAACAACAGCTTGGAAACCGGAAAGAAGAACGGGCTTGGCGATATTGTTGTTATGGGGCATTACAAACTTCTGGATGATGTCCGTACGACAGGAAAGAACAAAATTCTTATGCAGTCCTTATGGGTGGGGGCAGGAATCAAGGCGCCTACCGGTAAATATGATACCAGCGAACAATCCAGTGCAGAGATGGGCGCTCCGAATAACTTCCAATTAGGAACGGCGAGTACAGATTTTATGATCAATGCGGCTTACGACATTCGTTTGATGGATGCCGGACTCAACGTCAATGCAACGTATAAGATCAATACAGAAAACAAGCATGATTATCGCTATGCCAACAAATTAACAATTAATGCACTGGGATACTATAAGTTCAATATAAAGAACAAAGTACGTATTTCTCCAAATGCAGGTGTGCTATATGAAACACAGCCAAAAGATCTGCTTTATAACCGCTTTGACGTTACCCAGTCTGGTGGACATTCCACGATGGGAATTGCAGGTGTTGAAATCAATATCGGGGCAATCTCTATTGGTGGAAATTTTCAGACTCCGATCAATCAAAATCTCGCAGATGGACGTATAAAGGCTGAAAATCGTTTTATGACCCATGTATCATTCTCCTTTTAATTTCACCAGTAAAATAAACAGATATATGAAAAGATTAAATATAATATTAGCCGTTGGTCTTCTCGTTACGGCTATTGCGTGCAACAACAGTCCGAAGACAAACAGTTCAACAGCTCCACCGGAGACAAAAGCAGACCAACCTAAAGAAATGGTCGTCCACGATTACCTTAAAGAAGGCAATAAAGGGATCGGACCTATAACGTCATTTACACAACCTGAATTTGACCAGACTGTTGCAGATGAAGGAAATAAACTTTTCATCGTGAAGTGTACGATGTGTCATGAATACAGCGAAAACAAGCTTGGCCCAGCTTTGAAAGGTGTAACGAAGAAAAGAACACCGGAATGGATACTGAATCTGCTATTAAATACACAGGAAATGTTTGATAAGGATCCAGATGCACTTGCCATAAAAGACGACTTCGAAAGTATGATGGTCAGTGTTGGCCTAAATGAACAGGAAGCAAAGTCTATACTGGAATATTTAAGACAGGAAGATGCAAGAACGAATTAGGAACTAAAATCCATTTATCATGAAAACAACAAATAGAAGAGATTTTGTTAGAGGTAGTTTAACACTGGCTACCGGTTTATTGTTAACCAATAAGACATTTGCAGATAGTACGCTAGGATCGAAGGTAACTAGCAAATTCAAATTTGAGAAGGCAAGCCTGAACTATTCCTATAATGAACTGGAGCCTGTCATCGACACGGCTACTATGGAAATACACTATGTGCGTCACTACGGGACATATATCACCAGTGCGAACGAAGCCATTATTTCGGAAAACGTATCGGCAGCTCATGTAAAGGATTTGTTTTCCCGTATATCGAACTATTCTACGAAGCTCCGCAATAATGCGGGAGGAGCATTTAACCACGAACTGTTCTGGTCTATTCTCCGTAAACCAACAGACAACAATGTACCAACAGGACAGCTTGACCAAGCGATTAGAAGCAGTTTTGGATCTTTCGACTCGTTTAAAGAACAATTTTCTAAAGCCGCATTAGGACAGTTTGGCTCGGGATGGGCATGGCTGGTAAAAGACGGCAATCAATTAAAAATTGGTTCGACACCCAATCAGGACAATCCTTTAATGAATGTGTCGCCATTCAAAGGTACTCCAATCTTGGGACTCGATGTGTGGGAACATGCTTATTATCTGAACTATCAGAATAAGCGGGCCGACTATGTCGATAAATGGTGGGAGATTGTAAACTGGGAGCAGGTGGAACATCTATATCGTACATCCAAATAAAATTAATTATACACAATACAATAAACAAATGATCAAAAAGAGTTTTTTTTCTATCGCATTATTGACAATGATGGCATCTTGTTCTAAGGACACAGAACTTGTGGAAGTAGCTGGTGGAAATCTTTCCATCGAATTTGACAATGTCGTAGGCAACGAGGATTTTGCGCTTGATAAGGCTTTCGACATTGATGGCAAGACCTATACATTTAATAGTTTTAGATATTGGGTAAGCAATATCCGATTACAAAAACAGAATGGTGAATGGATCGAAATCCCAAACTCTTATTACCTGATCGAGGAAACTAAGGACATTGCTATTCAGGATGGAGCTTATAACTACCCCGCCAGAAAGCGGGAGCAGATAGACTTACAAAACCTGCCTATTGAAACCTATACAGCAATCGAGTTCGGTATCGGCGTAGATAGTGAACTTAACGACAATCTTAGTATAACCTCTGGTGAACTGTCTGCTATGACAGGTATGACCAATATTTCATGGATGTGGCACACAAGTTATATTTTCACTTCACTAAAAGGTCTGGCAGAGGACGGTACAACCAAGATTATTAAGATCGAAACAGGATTGAACGATAATTACCGAACGGTTAAAATCGACTTTAAAACTCCCGTTAATCTTGCACAGGAAACGCGATCGAAAATTGAATTTAAGGGTGACGTACTTAGCCTCCTTGGATCGTTCGACAGTTGGGAAACACCGGTCGTTGGAGCACAGCAACTGAAGCAAATGAAGACTATTTCAGACCATTTTTCGACTAATTTTTTTACATTAAAATAATTATATAGGCATGATGTTTAAAATTAATTCATACATCCTTACCTCTCTTGCGATAGCATTATTATTTATAAGCTGTTCAGAAGACAATCCAGTTTTAGAATCGGAACTGGAACCTAAGCTCTCGTGTCGTGTGAACTTTTACACGAGAAACTGGTATATGGGGGATCGATCTGGCAATCCTGCACAAACACCATTCAGTTATGATGCGCAAGGACGCGTTATATTGGCTCCGGTGGGAAGCAATCAGATTTCTTTTGAATATTATGAAGACAAAGTGATTCTGAAATATGCCGGAGAGGCTCCTAACACTGTAACCGATTATTACTCTTTGAATGAAAAAGGTCTTATTACTCACCTTAGGCGTAAATGGATGGCGCCTTGGGAGACAGAAATCAAAGACTATCTTGTACTGGATTTTGTATACAATGAACAAGGATACTTGACTCGTATCAAAGAAGAAGACAAAGAAGTTTTGTTTTCATATGAAGATGGGAACTTGGTCAATATCCATGATGGGCTCAATGGGAACGATGAGGATATAAAGCTTACCTATTATGCCAATACGGATTTCTCTAATCTACCTATACACAGCACAGCGCCAATTTATCATATTAATTCATTGCACAGGACCCCTACGCCAATATTTAATCCGGTCGGAATGGCCGTTCTTACATCCGGCGGATACTTCGGTAAGTTTCCAAAAAACCGTATTAAGACTATTGGTACATATGAGCTGTTATACGAATCAGACGATAAAAACAATATAAGTAAACTAACGGAGGTGAATTCGGCCGAATCAATCGATTCGGCGGTTTATCATATCGAACATACCTGCTTTTAATCTCTCTTTACATGGAGGGGTAAATGATCATTTTAAAAAAATGAGATTCACCAGGAAAGTTATTTCCTGTGTTTTTTGGAGAATTGGAGTAACCTGCCAGTTACTTTTTCAATATAAAGGACTCATAATATGAATTAATTAATTAGTTGTTTGAATTGGTTAATGATAGTGAAATCTAACCGATCAAATACAAAATAACTATCATGTAGATTGGTCATAAAATTAAGTAAAAAATATTGGCGCGCAGACGCTACAGAGCAAAGAAAACTGGTGATTTCTTAATGATACAGGGAAACAAGTGCAGGCCTGCACTTGTTTCCCTGTATTAGGTATTACCGACATGATGCTCAACTAATTTACCCCCGAGATTATCCAGATCTGGTGTTGACGTCCAGAAACTACCTCAACCTGTTCGCCTGATTCGGCCTAATATGCACATCAAAGTTGCAAAATCTCTCCATATTACTTTATTTTTTAGTTCATTATAAATGATAATGAGGAGGGGCGAGGTGGCCGTCATTTTTATTGAACGCGATTAATATTCCCGATTTTTATGTAAGTTTGGGATATAAACCGAAATTTTTTGTGGACCTAATAACAATCTGGAGATAAATGTGCTATGGCATCTATTGAAATAAGTAAAGATGTTTTAGAAGCTATTGGCTATGGAGATCATAGTGCCTTTAATCTGTTTTACAAGGCCTATTACCCAGTTGTCTTACGCGTGGTTAAGCGGTACCTTAAAATAGATGTTTTAGTTGAAGACGTTGTACAGGAAATTTTTACGAAAATTTGGATCGAAAGAACCAAACTTATCCGTGTTGTATCGCTTGAATCCTATTTATTCATCGTCGTAAAA
This sequence comes from Sphingobacterium puteale, assembly GCF_003627955.1. GTDB lineage: Bacteria > Bacteroidota > Bacteroidia > Sphingobacteriales > Sphingobacteriaceae > Sphingobacterium > Sphingobacterium puteale. The sequence continues at coordinate 92,991 of NZ_RBWS01000022.1, forward strand.
AATTATACACTCAACTATTTACACAAAATTGCAACAGATCGTATCAAACAGCAGCGTATTTTAGAAAGTTTTGAACTTGGTATCAATAGTGTCGACCAACATGTTCTTGATAAAGAATATCAAGTAAAGCTTCAGGAGATACTCAATAGATTGCCGACCCAAACAAAGCGGGTGTTTGAGCTCTGTAGAGTTGAAGGGAAAAGTTACGAAGAATCTTCCAGAATGTTAGGTGTCTCCAAAAGTGCAATCAAAAAGCATATGATCCGGTGCATCAATACCTTGAAAAAGTATTTACAGCATGATCTGAATTTACCCCTAGTCCTGTTTTTCCTCCTGAAATCAATTCTATAGAAAAAAAATGAAAAGAGGGGTGGCCTCTTTTCATTTTTTTTTGTCTTTACTTCTATAAGCAATTATGGAAGACCTCGATTTTTATAAAACATTAATATGCCGTTACCTCAGTGGGGCCGCTAGCCGTTCTGAAGTAGCGCTATTTTTTAGACTATTGGAATCCGGTGAATTGGACCCTTTGATAGAAGATCAATTAAGGTATGATTTGAGGCAAGAGCTATCCACTATTCGTAAAAGAAACAAGGAACGACGGATACGCTGGCAAATTGGAATAGCTGCGAGTATACTGCTATGTGTTACTTCTTTGTGGTTTTTCTTGCCGCATAACGAGACCCCGAAAGCGGAACGTACAAACTTGGTATCCACTACGAAAAATGTTGCTTTAGGTCAGATCGATTCCGTCTTACTTTCCGATGGGACAAAAGTTTGGCTCAATGCCGGTTCAAAAATAGAATATCCCGAAAAATTTGATGGGGGGGAGCGAAAAGTTAAAATAAGCGGGGAAGCATTTTTCGATGTGACCCACAATGCACAGGTACCTTTTGTGATAGAAACCGAACAAAAGCAAGTCAAAGTCTATGGAACCTCCTTTAATGTTAAATCATATAAAGATGAAAAATTTACCGTTGCGGTAAAAAATGGTAAGGTGGGTGTAAAAGAGGTTAATAGTGACAAAGAATGGCTATTAATGAAAAATGACCTGATCACTTATAGTGAAAAATCAAAGGCGATTTTGTTGAGAAACCAAAATTTAGAAACAATACTGGCATGGAAACAAGGTGATATCGTTTTTGATGGTAAAAGTCTTGCTGAAATCCTGCCGGCCATCCAACGAAAATACAATATTAAAATTAAGTTAAGTCATCCGGATATTGGGAAACTTCAAATGATCGGCCGCTATAAAAATACATCATTAAGTACACTTTTAGAGGCCATGAAGTTTTCCCTAAATATTGGGTACGAGAAAAAAGGGGAGCTTGTTTTAATAACCACGCAAGATCGCTAACTAATACACCAACATTATAAACCTTATTAAGATATGTAAATGCTCATTAAAATTAATGGCCGCTATTTTAGAAATAACGACCATCATGATTGGTCGCTGTTGCTTCTTTCCACGGGCACAACAGTGACGCTGTTCAATTTTTAATCAAACAATCTAATATAATGAAAAAAACTAATCAACGAAAAATTGTAATTATGTCGTTCGGGTTTGGATTGCCTTTATTTTTGATCTGTTTTTCGTTTTCCTTGTTAAAGGCAGAGATTGCTCTTTCCCAAACGGTGGCTTCCAAAAAGATCTCCATGGACGTGACAACCAATAATATTCAGGAAGCTTTTAATATGATTGAAAAGCAAGTCAACGTCTCCTTTACCTATAAAAAGGATTTGCTTTCCATACCATTGCAAATAGCCCTTAATGTCAAGGATACTCCTTTAAAAACGGTTTTGGAAGAAATCCGTAAGCAAACTGACCTTGATTTTAAAGAAATAGATGGAAATGTAATTGCTGTTAGATATCAACCAGGTTCGCTCGGAGTGAAACAAAAGGCCGCCCGCCAAAATATCGTTAAGGGGTCTGTCGTTTCTGCCGGCGATGGGAATCCGCTACCGGGTATCAGTGTACATGTAAAAGGAACAAACAGAACTTCCATGACAGACGACAGAGGGAATTTCACCTTGTCTGATATTCCGGGCGATGCGGTTTTGGTATTCACCTATATTGGCTATGAGAAGCAGGAGATTCCTGTAAATAACAGGGGATTTATACAAATTAGACTAATCGAATCTTATACAGACCTGGACGAAGTTGTGGTAGTAGGGTATGGCACGCAGAAGAAGGTGAATCTAACCGGTTCCGTTTCGTCCGTTTCTGCTACTGACATTGAAGACAGGCCCATTACCCAAGCCTCGCAGGCGCTAGCCGGTTTAGCAACAGGTGTTTCGGTTTCTCAAAGCGCAGGACGTCCTGGAAATGATGCAGCTTCGATACGCATCAGAGGGCAGGGAACCTTTTCGGGAGCTGGAAACGATCCGTTAGTACTAATAGATGGTCTGGCAGCTTCGATGAATGACATCGATCCTAACAACATAAAGAGCATTTCAGTGTTAAAAGACGCTGCGTCAGCCTCTATATATGGTACGCGTGGTGCAAACGGGGTTATTCTGATCGAAACGAAACGCGGCACAAGCGGTAGACTTCGGGTTTCGTACAATAACACTATTGGCTGGCAGAAAGTGACAGAACTCCCCGATTTTGTAGCATCGGACGAATATGCGACCCTATTTAATGAGGCAAATACGAATGTTGGCCAAGCTTTAACCTATACACCCGAAGAGATTGATAAGTTCCGATCGGGTGTTGATCCCGACAATTATCCGAATGTACCGCACCTGAAAAACCTGCTTTCTTCGGGCTCGGGCTTTCAGATGAACCACAATGTTTCTTTTTCCGGTGGCTCAGATAAGAACTCCTACCTATTTTCCTTAGGCTACCTGGATCAGGATGGTGTTGTTGCCAAAAATAATTATCACCGCTATAACTTCATGCTGAATTCGGATAGTAAAATACTGGATAACCTTACGCTGAAGGTGAATATGACGGGTAACAGTGCACAAACCAATGAGCCAAGGCAATTCGATGGCGAAATGATGAGCATGATCGGTTTCGCTGTCAGACAGGGACCTATTTATGCAGGTAGAAAGTCGGACGGGACCTTTGGCTATCAGGACAATTTCAGTCCGGAAGCATGGCTTTCGAGCGAGTCTTTCGTAAACCGTGCAAACAAGTTTTTTTTAGGGGGAGCTGAGCTTGCCTGGGAAATAGTACCCGGGCTTACCTGGAGTGGTAAAGCGGGATACAATTATAATAATTTTACGAACAATAGCTTTGCGTCTGATTTTATTTTTGACCAAAATAAGCGGGTTGGCCCGAACAATCTGACCGTTAACTCGGGCGACAACTCGTTGTTAACGCTTCAGTCCCTATTACAGTATAACAGGACTTATGGAAAACACGCAATCAATGCATTAGCGGGTTACTCGGAAGAAAAATTCCGCTCAGACTGGACCACCGCTTTCCGTGACGATTTTCCGAGTAATCTGTTGCACGAGCTAAATGCAGGGTCATCAGCCAATATGCAATCGTCCGGCTCGGCGGCTGAATGGGCCTTGCGCTCATTCTTTGGACGGGTAAACTATATATTATCAGATCGTTATCTGTTTGAAGTGAATGCAAGGTATGACGGAACTTCCCGCTTCCCCAGCGAAGGACGTTGGGGGCTGTTTCCCTCTGTTTCGGCAGCCTGGCGGATCTCTGAAGAACCTTTCTTTAAAGAGCATGTGACTGGAGTCGATAACTTGAAATTGCGGGCATCTTGGGGAACGTTGGGAAATCAGAATATCGGTAATTATCCCTATCAGAATGTGCTGAGTTTGGGCAACAATTATCCGATCGGTGGTGTATTGCTCCCAGGTGCGCGCTTAACTACCTTGGCAAACAGCGATATTACATGGGAAACAACAGAGGTAAGGGGAATCGGTCTCGATTTCTCACTTATGAAAGGAAAACTTGCCTTCGTGATGGACTATTTTGATAAGCGTACACGGGATATTCTATATAATTTGACGGTTTCAAGTGTGTTGGGATTGACACCATCGGAGGTAAATGCCGCATCTGTACGGAACAACGGATTTGAATTTCTGATGGATTATCGTACCTCTATCGGAAAGTTGAATATAGGGTTCAGTCCGAATTTTACCTATACGAAAAACCGGGTAACAAAACTGGCGGATGGTCTAACGCAAGATATTGCAAAAAACTTGTTTGTGGGGCAACCATTGGGAGCTATTTATGGCTATGTAGCCGACGGCCTTTTCGTTGACGAAAACGATATTGCAGCCTACCCAACGCAACCCTATGCGGCGCAACCCGGTTTTGTGCGATACGCCGATATAAGCGGCCTCAACGGTACTCCAGATGGAGTTGTCGATCCGGCAAATGACCGAACAATTATCGGCAATACCGTGCCCAAGTTTAGCTATGGCGCCACCATAAGGTTTGATTACCAAGGTGTGGATCTTTCTGTTCTACTTCATGGATTGGCAGGTTTTGATCGTCAGATGGGCTCTTATCAGGCATTCGCATTTTATAATGGAGGACAGATTCAGCGATGGCAGGCCGATAACAGATGGAGTGCCGACAATCCTGATCGAAATGCAGAATATATTAAATTGACCAGTTTAAATATGGGTTCCGGAACGATTATGCCATCTACATTCTGGAATCGGAACGCAAGTTTTCTTCGCCTCAAGAATATTCAGCTGGGTTACTCTTTTCCTGAGAAAATTACCAGGAAGATGCGGTTGGACAGGCTGCGTATTTTCTTCAGCGGACAGAATTTATTTTCCCTGAGCAGCTTTTATCAGGGCTGGGATCCTGAGATGGGGCAGGGCACAGGCGATAACACACCCTTTTATCCGATAACCAGTGTGTACACTTTTGGCTTGAATGTTAATTTTTAACGGTAGATAATCAATAACATGAAGATAATAATGAAATTCATCACATATTTTAGCCAAAAGCGGTTGTGCTACCTGTTTTTGGCCGCATGCACATTTTTTGCAGCATGCAGCAAGGATTTTTTTAATAAGCAGCCCTTGGATGCGGTGTCGGATGCTACTTTCTGGAAAACAGAAAAAGATGCCCTACTGGCTTTGGTGGGCTGTTATAACACAGGAGCCGGATGGAAAGGCGAAGATTTCTGGACACCACGGAGCCTGTTGTACCTTGATCTTATGGCGGGTAACGGATCGGAAAAGGAGCTGATACCAGACAGAGTAACGGATGGTACATTAAACTCTGCTTATTGGGTAACGGAAGGATACTGGCGAAATTCTTATCAAAAGTTGACGGCCTGCAACAACTTTCTCGACAATATCGGCAAAGTGGAAATGGATGAAAACAAGAAAGCCGCTATGATAGGTGAGGTTAAAACCTTGCGAGCTTATGAATACTTTAATCTAGCGCTTTATTTTGGAGGTGTTCCATTGGTCACCAAAGTGTTGAGCATCGAGGAGGCAAATAATGTACTCCGCGCCTCACGTGATGAAGTTTGGGATTTTGCGGAAGCAGAGCTGATAGAAGGTGCGGCAGCTTTACCAGCAAGCAGACCTGCAAGTGAACAGGGGCGGATTACGGCGGGTGCAGCTTTGGCTATTCTTGGCCGTTTACAAATGGCGAAGGAAAAGTGGGCGGAAGCCGCAGCGACCTATAAAAAAATAATAGATTTTGATGTGTATCGTATTCACCCCGATTTTGCTTCGCTTTTCTCAAGTGGGAACGTTGCGACGAGCGAATTTATTCTTACTTCGCAATACCAGGAAGATGTGTACGGGCATGTGTTACTCCAGTACATGTACCCTGAAACCTGGGGAGGATGGCATCAGTTTTCGCCCTATAATGAACTGGTAAAAGCGTTTGAATGTATAGACGGAAAGTCGATTGAAGAATCCGGCTTATACGATCCATCCAACCCTTACGAAAACAGAGACCCTCGTCTTGATTATACCGTTTTGATCTCCGACAGAAGTGTATTCAAGGGGCAGACCTACATCGCGCGTCCCGGAACGACCTCTCCTGATAGATTCAACCGTTACAATTGGAGTGGTTACTGCATACGTAAGTTCATGGATGAAAGTTTCAATGGAAACCTGATGAACTTTGGGGGCAACTGGGCGATTATCCGTTATCCGGAGGTTTTATTGGGTTACCTTGAATCTAAGCTGGAAGCTGGCGACCCTATCGACCAAACTCTTTTGGATGCGACAATCAACCTGGTGAGGGGAAGGCAGAATGTGGCCATGCCTAAAGTTACCGCTACGGGTGTAGAATCCTTGCGGTCGGTGATAAGACGGGAACGCCGGGTTGAATTTGCATTTGAGGGTTTACGGTATTTTGATGTGCTGCGATGGGGTATTGCTGCGCAGGAACTTAATAGGCAGTTCACGGGGATGAAATTAACCAATAATCCTGCTGGATATAAAGACTTTCCTGTGGATGATGAGGGCTATCTGATCTATCAGCGACGCAACTTCAAGGCAGGTGTGAACGAGTTATGGCCCATTCCCCTGTCTGAACTCCAGATCAACGGAAATCTTACGCAAAACGTGGGTTACTGATTTATCTTGTATCCCACTTCATCCTAGTACAAACACGTTAAAAAAAAATACATGAAAAGAAGAACTGTAATAAAAACTTTGGGAATAGCTATTCCGTCGTTTTGGTTAAGTAAAACTATCGCGGGTTCAAAGATACATGCCAATGCGCCTATAGCTAAAGTAGACTTTAAACCAGATTGGAAATCGCTAGAGCAGTACGAGGTTCCCCAGTGGTTCCGCGACGCGAAGTTTGGTATTTGGGCACATTGGGGACCCCAGTGTCAACCTGAACGAGGTGACTGGTACGCAAGAGGAATGTATCAGGAGGGGAGCGATCAATATAACTATCATGTGCAAAAATATGGCCATCCCTCGAAATTCGGATTCAAAGATGTGATCAATGAATGGAAAGCAGATAAATGGGATCCGGAAATGTTGTTGGATCTTTACAAGCGTGCAGGAGCTCAGTACTTTGTTGCCTTAGCCAACCATCATGATAATATGGATCTCTATGATAGTAGCCATCAGCCTTGGAACTCCACCAAAGTGGGCCCAAAAAAAGATTTAATGGCAGGCTGGGCGAAGGCAGCCAAAAATCATGGTTTACGTTTCGGCGCGAGCGTTCACGCTGCACATGCATGGACTTGGTACGAAACAGCACAACGTGCAGACAAAAAAGGGCCTCTGAAAGATATACCCTATGACGGAAAAATCACAAAAGCTGATGGCAATAATAAATGGTGGGATGGCCTAGATCCGCAAGACCTCTACGCACAAAACCACCCCTTAAGCGAAAATAGCGGAGATGATGGAATGATTCATCGTCAATGGCATTGGGGTAATGGCGTAAACGTGCCTACCAAAAACTATTGCAATAATTTTCACGACCGGACCATCGAACTTATTGATAAGTACGAGCCTGACTTAGTTTATTTCGATGATACTGCATTGCCTTTATGGCCGATAGACGATGCCGGTTTAAGGATTGCAGCCCATTATTACAATGTCAGTCAGCAAAAGCACAATGGCAAACTGGAGGCTGTAATTAATGGGAAAATTCTCGATGATCAACAGCGAAAATGTATGGTTTGGGATATTGAGAAAGGGCAAAGTAATCAGATAGAGAAGGAGCCTTGGCAAACGTGCACCTGCATCGGTGCTTGGCATTACGATCGACGCATTTATGAGAATAAAAGTTATAAAAGTGCCAAAACGGTCATCCATATGCTAGCTGATGTGGTAAGTAAAAATGGAAACCTTCTTTTGAGCGTTCCGCTTAGAGGAGACGGTTCCATCGATTCGGAAGCCCTCAAAACAGTAGAAGGGATCGCCTCTTGGATGAGCGTAAATAGCGAGAGTATAATCAGCACGAGGCCTTGGAACGTTTTTGGAGAGGGGCCTGCTATGGAAAATGCTGCCCCCTTAACGGCACAAGGGTTTAATGAAGGAAAAAATAAGCCTTTTACCGCCGAAGACGTGAGATTCACTGCCAAAGGGAATGTATTATACGCTATTGTAATGGGATGGCCTGAAACAGGAAATGTTTTGATCAAAAGTTTAAATAAAAATAATTACCCCGCTAATAAAGTACAGCTTTTAGGTGCAAAGAATAACGTTAGGTTTGAGCAAACAACGAATGGTCTAGCAGTGACGTTTCCGGATACTATGGATAAAAAGCAACCGGCTTACGTGTTTAAAATCACATGAAAATGAGCCTGATTGATTTGAAAGATCTGGCTTGGGCAAACGCAAAGGATGAGCAATATTGTTCATCCTTTTTTCTTCTTGTTTCTTAGATACTATAGAAATTTCCTATGATCGTGCTCAATCTCGGACCTTGCTTAACAGAGATTGTTTTTTATTCAACGAATCGCATCGTATGTGGTATCTTACTTATATACTAGGGTAACAGAAAATTAATAAATTCAGTTTAATAACCAATCTAAGAGCGGATCATATTTAAATTCCTTGGTGATGTTGCACCTTCGTTTGTGAAATCTCAATGTCAATAGAACTTCTTAAACAAGATCGATAGCTGAAAGTTTAATGCATATTATGGGAGAAGTTTTCGTATGAAAATTATGTGATTGTATGTACTACTGTTTATAGATTTACCAGTTTTAATCTAATCCGACCCAATTATTGTGTGATTTATTCAGGCTGTGACGAAGTTATACAAGACAAACCGTTGGAGGGACAACAAAAAAGCCCGATACTCAAAAAAATCTCGGGCTTTTTTTTAAAGATTTTTTAAACAGCGTCTGCTACTTTAAATATCATGCACTAACTAATAGTTTTACTTGAATTTAAAATTCAAAGTACAGTCGCTAGTAATTTTTTAGAGTTCAGTTTATGAGTTAAAAAAATATTCCTTATTATTTTTTGCCCACTCTTCTAATGAAGTCATTTTTACGGGAAGTTTCTCTAATACTCCACTCATGTCAGGATTGAATTTCTTAGGATACTCATTTGCATTTTGAAGACTTTCATAATAAGAAGCAACACTTGCTGCTCCAGCTTCACCTACAAATGGTGTTAAAATATCTTTAAACTCCTTTGGTGGCTGTGGATAATAGACAATGTTTTCTCCTACTCCTTTAGAAAAATTATCTGCTGTCTCATTACCACTTAAATTCTCTAAACCACTGATCTGGAAACTATCTGATGTTAAATCTTGATTATAAATTGCCTCAACAACAAATGCACTTACATCTCTGGAAGCTATCCAGCCTATTGGCATTGCTTCTGGGGTAGGATATGCCAACTTCTTTTCGTTTTTTATGAATGGTGCACAGAAACCTCCCATTAGATTTTCCATATAAATGGTTGGCTCAATAATCACATAATTTATTCCACTATTTTGTAAATAATCTCTAACATCAAGTTTCACATCGTCAACAGGTGATCCTACTTTTTCAGATTCTAACCAACCACTTGTATTCCATACGATTTTTTTTACACTATTTTTTTTTGCTGCATCGATTACATTCTTTGCATACTGTAAGCCGTCAAAGGGATTCTGTAAGGATACCGGAATCATAAAAGCGATTGCATCTATGTCTTTTGTTATTTCCACTATTCTTTGAGCGTCACTCAAATTTGCCAAAACTGGCGTAGCACCTGCCTGACTTAACTTCTCAAAACTCTTTCCTGAGCTCGTAGCTGCAATTACTTCTGCTCCTTTTTTAATACCTTCTGATATTACATTGAATTGTTGTGAGCCGGTAGCTCCAAATACTAATATTTTCATATATTTTATGTTTAATTTAAAATGTGTATGATTGTACATCTTCAGCAACATTCACTTTATCGCCATTCCTTTTTTAGAAAGAATTCTTTTCGTGTAAGTGTATGGTAACAACATGTTTAAAGTTTTCTTCTTTTACGCCTTCAGGCCCATCTGAAAGGACTGGATTGTAAGCCATAATAGCGCTCTGTCTGTTATTTTCTGTCTGCATCACCCTGCTTTATTTTAAAATAATATTGTACAAAAATATGCTATTTCTTACCTTTGTACAAGTACTTACCCTTTTGTTTGGTACCTACTAAATGGTTAGAATTACTGATTGTCAATGGAAAAAAACTTAAAAATAAATCCACCTTGCGATGATAGCTGTCCTGTGAGAGCGTCTTTAACTTTACTGGGTGGTAAATGGACATTAATGATATTGTTTCAGATCAACGAAGGTATAATGCGATATGGTGAACTGAAACGAGCTGTTACAGGCATCAGCGAAAAAATGTTGATTCAAGAATTGAATATGCTTGTTGAAAATAGGTTAGTCAACAAAAAAGTCTATCCCGAAATCCCTCCAAAAGTAGAGTATACGTTAACTGATTTAGGATTGAAGACTTTGCCTATTGTGGATAAATTGGCTGAATTCGGACTGGATAATTTAGTTAAAAAAGTCGGTCTAAACGCCAAACATCAATAACAGCCTATCAAGAATGACACGTACTTATAGTATTTGGTACCTATTGATCAAGTTATTATGTTTGTCTAAAAGTTTCAACAAATAGTATGGATATGAATAAAGTTGTACAGCCAGTCCAATATATCAGAATAATATATGCGCTTAAAAAAGATATTGAAGAATGGGCTGAAGCTAATTTGCAAGACCTATGGCCCGGCAAGTTTCAACTATCCTATATGCAGGTGCTGATATATATTGACGAGGAGGGGACTACAAATAAATTGTTGGCTCAACAGGCACAGATTTCAAAGCAGGCTATGAGCCGCATCATCTCAAATATGATAGAAAAAAATATCATTGAAGTACAGCCTGTTGAAGCGGATAAAAGGTATTCAAAAATCACTTTAACTGACCTTGGAAAGGAAATTGTCAGAGAATCCCATTTACGTTTTAGCAAATATATCGAGACTATTTCCGAAGGTGGTGACTGGAAATCCATTGTTGATAGCCTGACTGCTCTTTCTTCGCTTCTTAAAAAATAGCAGATCTTTTGGTCTTGTCATATTAATGTAATAACGCATTAATATAGTAAGCATTGTTGACTAATATTAGTCAACAATGCTTACTATTGTATAATTAATTTGTACAACGATGCCAAGAATTAAAATCAAAAGAACAGCACCAAGTGTAGATATGACAGCAATGTCTGATGTGACATTTCTCTTATTGAACTTCTTTGTAATGACAGCAGTATTCAAAACTCCAGAACCCATTCCTATAGATGTTCCTGCCTCAGTAGTAACGGAAAAAATGCCCGACGAAAATTTCGCAATGATAACCGTAAGTAATGACGGGAAGTGTCTTTTGTCTTTTGCGGAAAGAGATGTAAAACAACAAACTTTGGATATTATGATTGAAAAATACAATATCCGACTGACGCCTGAAGAAAAAGAAAAATTTTTAGCACTGGAAACTTTAGGTGTTCCGATAAGGCAGCTAAAGCAATTTTTGTCTTTATCTACTGATAAATATTTGGACAAATCATTTAATCCCGGTATCGCTGTCGATACGACAACTAATATGTCAAATGAACTTTTCAATTGGATTTCTACAGCAAGAAAAGTAAACTATGGTCTGCACGACAATCAATTGAAGATATTAATAAAGGCAGACGGTAATGTAAAGTTCCCAGCGGTAAGTCAGGTCATCGAAACATTACGTAATCAAAAAGCTAATAAATTCAGTTTTATTACAAGTTTAAAGAGTGAGGCATAATCTCCAACCGTTCAAATATTTTTATCTATGTTTGATTATATAATACGGTTCTATCGGATAATGACATTTTTTTCATTAGGAATATGTACTTCTGTGGTTCTGTTGTTTCTGCTTTACACTTATTATTTACAAAATTACACTGATTTTTCAAACGGATTGAAGCATGGTTTATCAATAGCAACAATCCTTATTATCCGTGAAACACATGTTTTTATGCGTAGACAATCAATATTGTTTGAACCTATAGAAATAACAGCTTGCATTGTAAGTTCTGAAAAAGTGAAAGGGCAATCAGTTCTGAAAAGTTTGAGAATAAAGATTATGATCTCGTCTGTCATAATCTTTATAATGGGTACACTGATTTTACTGAATGCATATCCTAAAAATTCATATCTCGAAGGAATAACAAGGGCCTTATTCACTTCTGCAATGCTGTTTTTACTGGTATCGACCATTCTTTTGGTAAGATATTCTTACTACGTAAGCAGGCTCTCCAAGTAAGGGAAAAGTTATCATAACTGATAATTTGTAAACCCTTATATATTGATAACCAGTTATCCTAACCAATTTGTGGGTATCCTACAAATTGGTAGGTACTTGTATGGAAGTGGATATTTCCTCAACTTTGCATACGTTCTGATCTTAAAATCATAAGAAAAGAAGAAGTAATTCGATAGTCAAACTATGGAAATTTTAAGGTCTTTCGGACAAAAGAAAATAGGCTATCTGCAATTAGATACAACGATTCCATTTGATAGTGTTTCGTTGCCTTGCCATAAATCGGGCGACTGTTACATTATTCTCTTTGCGGGGAGCGGAAGTACTGTTATTTCTGACTTTGTTGAGTATAAAGCGGAGCAGGATACCTTGTTTTTTTTTAATATCGGACAGCAATTTCAAATGGACAATAATACTGAAGGGGAACTCGTTTATTTCAATCCAGAATTTTACTGTATTGCCTTTCACGATAAAGAACTGACATGTGACGGTGTTCTATTCAATAATGTTTTCGAAACACCATCAATAACACTTACAGAGGACGAAGGCATTTCATTCAGAAAGGTTATTGCAGAGATAAAAGGGGAACTGAACAGGGAAGATTACTGGACAGAGGAAATGACAAGGACAAAACTTAAAGAACTTATTATTACGGCAAGCAGATCGTGGCTTGACCGCAGCCCCGAGCAGAAAGGCCCGAGAACAATGGAAGATGCGCTGAACAGGAAATTCAGCGAATTGGTGGAAACAAATTACCATAAGAATCACAGTGTTGCTGATTATGCGGAACTGCTCTTTATTAGTCCAAAGACCCTCAATCGAAAGATTGTACGTGAAAAAGGAATATCTCCCAATACCATTATCAAGAACAGGATTATTCTTCAGGCTAAGCGGTTACTGATCAATACAGATCTGAAAGTAAAGGAAATCGCCGCTCAGCTCGGCTATGATGATCAATCTTATTTTGTCCGCTTTTTCAGAATCCAAACAGGGAAATCCCCATTTGAATTTAAAAGAAGAGCAATTTCCGAATAGCAGGTGGCAAAATGTCCTATACATTGTGCCGTATGTCCATTGTCTTCAAATTTTTACACAGGTAACTTTGTACAGTTAATAATTTTAAACAATAGATTTTATGGCAATAAATATGAGAGCCGTTTGGAAGGGAAGTTTTAAGCAAGGAAACGGAAAATTGGGTATAGAGAATTCTGAATTGAATGGCGTAAGTTTTCAACCTTTTTTTGCAAAAAGTGATGGTAGCTTTACAAATCCGGAAGAACTGCTGGCTTCAGCTCACGCAACATGTTATGCGATGACGCTAGCTTACATCCTTTCGGAAAGCGGAATTTCTGCTGACAGTCTTGAAACGAGTGTTTCACTAGTAGTAGAAAACAATGTAGTTAAGAGCTCAAACCTTAATCTTGAAGCCAAAATCCCTGATATTGATAACGATCGTTTTCAGCAGTTTGCAGGCAAGGCCAAAGATATGTGTACAATAGGAAATGCGCTTAGTGTAGAAATTAATTTGAAGGCATCGCTAAAATAACGTAGAGAAAGTCGTTGAAAAGACGGCTTTTTTTAAGTGACATTTTTGTTCCTTTGTCGTGGAACCAAAAAGTCAAACATCTCGCAAAGCCACTCGCCTAATTTTCCACGTATATCATATTCTTTAGTTCTGATATGTCGACATATTCCATTTCACCATCAATTAGGCAGCGGAATAGTATACTTTTCATCGTTCTTTCTTCCACTGAATTTCGCCACGCTCAATCATTCCGATATATTTTTCGATATGATCCTTCGTTAGTGGTGTATTATCGTCCAGGTAATATTCAAATTTCTTTGCAAACAGGTCATATTGAATAGATGCTACATAAACATTGTTGACATAAATATGCCAGATACCGCCTTTCTTTACGCTAATACGGACAATGTTGCGTTTGCCATTGCTGTAGAATAGCTCTGGCGAATCGTGGTCAAACCGACGAATAAGAGCATCGATGCAGGCCTCCTTAATGTCGTGTGCCAGTACGCCATATGCTAATTCCCATTCGCCCTGTGATCGCCTGAATATATAGAAAGACTTCCCGTTTTTGTCATATAAATAGTAATCCCTCATGCCCATACTCTTATCATCTATGGTCATATGAACATATAGCACACGATTTCTACAGTGAACTTCAAGTGGTTTCATAAAATAAAATTACTAATAATATTAGTAATTTGTCAAGATAAATTTTCGATTTAACATTTTCCTCATGTTATGCAATTGGATGGCTGAGCTGTAGCTATGAAATGAACAATAGCTATTTCTTACAGCAATGTTTTTTTTTAGATTCTCTGGTTAGTAGCTTAAGAGATCTGAGTGTACAAATACTTCTCCCGCAATACACTGTTAAGGCAAATAGACGATCAGAACACAGGAATCTATCATGTGTTTTGCATCAACCAATATTGACTAATCCTGATACTTTTTAAAAGAGAAGTAATGCTTTTTATCACAGATTTCCTGCTGAAATTTAAATATAATGCCTTCTTTGGTTATGTAAAACATGTCAGCAACACCCCAGTCCATAATACCACAGTTATTATCCGGGTTTAACCTCACTTTTATGGTAGGGTTGATTTTGTGATAAATAATTCCCTCTTTTATAAATTCACTTATCTTATAAGTATCTTTATTTGGATAATATACCTTGTCAATTTCTAGCCTGTTATCACTTTGTTTAATGTATAAAGTTGGTACTATATTTCTTTTTTTTCGTTGGTTCGTAAAAATGATTTTGTCGCGATGCAAATATCCCATTTGATAAATGATATAGTTGCTTAAATTAACGATGCTGTCAGGTTGATTGGTATAATTGCTCGCATATTGAGGAGCGCCGAGCCTTTGTCGGTATGGTTTTATTGGTACTAAATTCAGTACCCTTTTTAAGGTGTCAGATGTTTTTTCTATAAACAAGTAATGTATCCCAATCTTGGTTGCGGTATCCTGTTCCGGATAGGTATAAAACTCTTCTCGGCTATAACAACTGAAATTTTTGAAATTAAGCGTATCCAAGATTGTTTCCTCGAATGTTGTTCGGTCGGGGAAGTTAATGTAGTAGGTCGAACAGCTGCTAAGTGTAAACAGAAAGGAAATAATTAGATATTTAAATAGATTCATTGTCGATCTTTTTATCGTTTCACTTTGATCTGATTGTCCCATCAACCCCTATATGAAAAGTAGAGTTATCGGGATGATAAGGGTTATTTCTCATGTAATGGATCATTTTCTGTCCCTGAAAAGCCCTAAGTTTTGAATTGATCAGGTTAAAATTCAGCTGACGGTTATGTTTTAATCCAACGCCCAATCTAAAGTAATCCATATTAAACTGTCGTTCATTTGGCGCACCATAGACCACCATGTTATTGTTTAACGCGCTAGCTAACTCATAGCTTCCCAGAGAATAACCTGTAAATCTGTTGTATGCTAGTTGAATATGATTTATATCGATATAGTCTTTATTGGAATGCCATGCTATCATGGCCGCAGAAGTAAACCAGCGATCTTTTTGGTCAGCCATGAATTTGGGTAATACACCATCGTTTTGGTAAAATATGTGTACGTTTCCAAATTTTCCATATACTGATCCCACGCGTTGTGTCTTTTCACTTAATGGGCCAGACCGCGACAATAATAATACATGGCCAGTTCCGATAGCTAAAGATAAAGGATACGGATTTTTGACAGCTGGGAATGACAAGTCCGCCATACTGTAGAAAGGCTGGTTGTAGCTGTTCAGTTTATCCATTTCTTTCGCTTTGTATGGAGATATCACTGCTTGTACGGTAGAGTGGACCTGTGCTGCAAACCCCTTCCGTTTACTTGAAAAGAAGTTGTAAGTACCATTTATTCCTACCTGTGCCACCAAACCTCCGTAATCAGGATTTATACTGCCTCCGAAATTTAGATTACCATAGGCATACAAGTTCTCAGCAAGATTTTTGGGCTTGATCAGTTTAAATCCAATGGTCAACGAGCTGGACATACCATATTGAAATAAGTTACTCTTGCTTTCATAGATTTGGGCCCTACTGTATAGGAAGCAGATAAGTAGTGCTATTGTACTATAAATAGGTGCTAATTTCATGGCATAAAATGTTCTTGTAATTGTCTTATTTTACATTAAATTTTCGTAATTAAAGGAAATGCTGTCAAAATGTATGGGGATAACATATTTTTTGCTTTAGCTATTAGATCGTTCTGTGTTCATTTTAACTGCTATATAATAGGCAATCCAACCAATTTTTTCGGCGACATCATCTTTATGGTCCGTATGACAATAGCCAACTGTATGCGCAAACTCATGGCAAATATGTACAGCATAGGCAAGCTCAATAGGGAGGTTACGCATGTCACAGGCTATCGACTTATAATTTGAGGAAATATGCTTCGTGTTGGGGCATGTTGCACCTAAAGCGCCGCCACACCTGCCGGCCTGTATTGTTAGATCTAGGGAAACCTCCGCATTTCTATATAAGCTATCGACTACAGTTTTACCGGCGATCCTTTCTTTTCTTGATTCTCTTTTACCTCCACAGGAGGTACAATGGTTTTTATATGCAAAATCCAGGCTGTTTACCTCGTCTTGAAATTCTTTCGAATTCAGGATTTGAGTGGCCAGAACCATAGCCTTGTCAGCAATCTCTTTTGATAACAGCGTAGAATTATATGTTTTAAAATCACCGACCTGTAAAGTGACACTTAAGGCTCCTTTTGATTGAGAAATAGGTTTTAGGAGACTAGCGTTGGTCTTCAAAAAATTGTCTCTCGCCATTGAATCAGTAGTACAGGAATCTTGACTAGTCACCACATTCTTTGTTTTCACGGTTCCATTGCAAGCCACCATCACTATATGGCAGATGATAGCTAATAAAATTGCACTTCTTTTCATAATTTTTAATATTTAGGGATATAATAGGCTTACTGCCGCATTTCGGAGAATAAGTTTAAAGTTTATATTCCCGGCTGGAATTTTAAGGCGATACTGGCAGCTTGGCTTTCTAATAGGCTGTTATAATTGGATTTTAGTGGAATATTAAAACCTATTGTGAATTTGTCGGCGATTTTTATCCCCGTATTAAATTGTAATAAGCTGAAGTCACGACGCCCGATTCTATCTGCAAATTTTTCATTCCCGAAGTAATATGAGCCTTTTAACCCCAAAAATAGATTCATTTTAGACAATGATTTATCAGACCGTACGAGGTCTATTGAGAAAAATGCCATGCTAGATAATTCACTAAAACTATAGGAGTTTGCCATAGGTTGATTGTCCTTTACTTCATCGATGTTAAATTTATACTCCATCGGCAGATATATTCTTAGTAGGTGACCTTCTTTTCCGGTATTAATTGTGGTGAACACCAATGGATATGTAAATGTAGCGTTAAAAAGCCCGCCATAAGGCAGTTTGTTTTTGCCTATATTGGTGCTGTCTATTTTTTTCTCGTCTACCTGCGTTATTGTACTACCTATGGAAAGTTTGATCGGTATTGATGGGATAGGGACAATTGCGGAGATCAGCTCTGAGTTTAATGAGTTCGAGCCGTCAAAGTTTCGCTGTATCATCACATCTTGGACCAGCTTTAAATGTTCTTGCAGGTCTTTTCCAAAAAAATACGCTTTAGCCTGGTCTGGATTCCTAAATGGAAAGAATATTTTACCGCTCACTCCAGTGTTATTTAAGGAGCTAAAATAACGAATACCATCTTGGTAGGCATTTTCTTCATCTTTTAATGCCAACGCAAGAATATTTTTCTGATCTAACGTATAATTTAAAATGCTATTAACTTCGCTCTGGTTAAAGTGCATGATTTTGTTCTCGGCAATGATCGCATTTGCAGCCTCTGTGTTTTCGCTGAATTCCTGTTTATCTATCGCAGCTATCAATTTAAATTCTTTTCTTTTCGCTACTATGTCCTGAAGTTTTTTCTCGCAATTATGTTGATATAAGGTTCCTAAAGCCTCATCGATTCTGTCAGCCCAAAGGCCTTCTTGTTTTAAAATTCTTTTTGTGTTAGGACTTAACTCTGCTTGTTTGGATTTCACTTCGTTTACATAGCTGCTGCTGAATGAGGATACAAACTGTGCGTGGGAACTAATTGCTATCATAGCAGAAATGATGGTAAATAATAGTCTTTTCATATCAATTGGTTTAGTTGTCAATAGCATGCTCGTATATTCAGGTTAATGGCGAGAATCTTAACTGTTATACTATTTGATTAAATACTTATTTGGCTAGGTAAAAGATAAAAACAATAATTCATATCGCAAAATTTATCCTAAAATTTCTATTCAAGACACATGGTTTTATTTCGAAAATTCATTAAATTAGTTTCAGCTAATAACCTATATAATTAAATTTTAAACTTATTTATGAAAACCAAAAAAGTATTATGTATCCATGGAATCGGTGGCAAGGATGCATTAATGAATGATAATACGGGATGGGTGAAAGACTGGCGCGAAGCCTTAATAAGCCACCTCAGCCTTGCGAATGATCAAGATGTTCAGTTTATGCCCTTTGATTCTTTTTTTAAACCCTACGACGCAACTGCGACTGATTATCTTCGTTTTTTATCACAGTCCTTTCTAGGGCTTTGGGGTGATCGAAGGAGGCATAAAGGCCTTGTTAAAGACTGGATGGATAACTATCCAGATATGGTTGTTGAGTTTTTTCAATACCCCGACTTAAGGATGAAGTTGCGCAATGAGCTAAAGAAATACATAACAATTTTAAAGCCCGATGTAATCTATTCCCACAGCCTAGGCTCGTTGTTGTGCTACGACTATTTTTCACATCCGGAAAATCAAAAAGGACATGAAGATATAATATTGGTCACAGCAGGATCGCAACTGGGAAATCCTGGCTTAAAATATCACTTACCTTATCCAATTGTAAGATTACCATTAAATAAATGGTACAATTTAAACAACAGCTATGATAATGTTTTCGCAAGACACGACATATCTGCAAAGTTCGATAACTTTATGCAGATTGAAACCCTATTCGATGATAAGGACGATCCAATGAACCATAATGGATTGAGTTATCTCAATAATGAGCATGCTATTTCAAAAGTTTGGAAACAGATATAAAGATTCCAAAAAAAATATTGTAAATCATTCATCATCCGTTTGCTTGCAATCTATAAAAGTGGTGTTTTGAACAACATTTTCGATAAAATGAACAATAGCTATTTCGGATGACATGTCTATCTTTATGTAATGAAAACCAATTGTTGGTTTCACGGCTATGCAGACCAACTCGTTAGCCAAATTGCTTCCCTCTGCCGGTTAGGGGGAAGCTTTTTTGTTTAAATATTCATCTACAATAGGCAGGTCAGCTGCCGCCCAGTCGTAGTTCTTTAATTGAGCCGCATCTACCCATATCGCCTGGGCATGTTCCAGCGCTTTTACTTCTCCTGATTGTAGGCTGCATACAAAAGGGTAGAGCTGCAGCGAGAAGTCGGCGTAGTGGTGTTCTACCATCGTAAGTGCGCTATGTATGCTAATATCAATATGGAGTTCCTCTTTAATTTCTCGGCGTAGGCATTCTTCTTTAGATTCTCCGGTTTCGATCTTGCCACCCGGAAATTCCCATTTCAATGGAAGCTTCATCGAAGCCGACCGTTGGCAGATCAGTATTTTATTGGCGTGCTCTATAATCGCACAGGTTACTTTCAGCATACTGGTTCAAAGGTAATGATTTAGAAAAATATTATTAACTTATCCTGTGTGGACTAAAAAGAAGACTGAATGATGAAATACAGTAAGAATTTTTCGGTTCCGATAACTATTTTATAAAGATGATATTAAGGATTACACTATTGATATTTATAGCTGCCTTTTATGTTTCTGGGGTAAATGGACAGACAAAAGGGATATTTTCTAAAGGTACGAAAATTGTAATGCCCAATATTCAGGGGTATTTTAAGGAATGTGGGGTAAGCGGGACTATAGCTATTTATGATCATGGAAATGACATCTGGTTTGTATCCGATACATCGGATTCCAAGATTGAAAAGGTACCTGCATCTACGTTTAAGATCATAAATATGCTCATTGCATTAGAGACGAATACGATCAAAGACGAAAATGCTGTGGTGAAATGGCCGGGATCAATAGATACCATTAAATATGGCTATCGCCCTGATATCTACAGAGATATTTCAGTAAAGGAAGCTTTTCAGGTGTCTGCAGGCTGGGCTTTTATTGAGCTTGCAAAGAAAATAGACAGATCTACCTACCAAAAATTTTTACGAGAATCAGGTTATGGAAATGTCGATCTAACTGAAAAAGGAGAAGATTTTTGGAATTTTGGAGCGATGGGTATTTCTCCTATCAATCAGGTTGAATTTTTGAAACGATTATATGATGGGAATTTACCTTTTTCCGATCGAAACATGGACATTGTCAAAAAGGTAATGATAACAGAGAAAGACAAAGACTACATAATACGGTCAAAAACTGGATGGACAAGGGAGCACAATACGAATACAGGATGGTGGGTAGGATACCTTGAATCTGGTCAAAATGTCTATTTTTTCGCGACACGACTTATACAGGATCGTAAATTCAATAGATCAGATTTTTCTAGCTGTAGGAAGGAAATTACCAAAAAGGTATTTCGGGATCTTAAAATAATGCAATAAATTAAATTGTGATGGAAAGGAATATTTTAGGCATCCTAATACCACGTTGTACAATTCTTTGAACAAGTTGCCAAAAGTTCCTTTATGGGGTGTGAGTCCGATTATACCGATTTCAGCTTATCTAGTCGTTTTGGGCCTGTACGCTTCGGCTTCTATTCTATAAATCATCTTTTCTCCCTCAAATCGAGCTTTAAAAATTAGCACATAGACAATCAAAACAATGAGCCAATATCTGATTTTTAAGCTTATCAATGCAGCTCCTAGTAATATGCCAATAGCGCCTATAACAATTCGAAAATACAGTATAGATTCATACTCCATGGCGTACCAATAGCAGCCCTTGCAAAAATTGTATTGATAGAGCATATAAACATCTTCATAAGTAATCAGGATGTTGAAAAGAATTATTAAAGTCCCCATTATTCGACAAAGGAGGGAGTCGGTTAGTATCTTATAAACTGTTCTCTTTAACATAGCAATCGAATTAATTATACCTTCTCAATCTTAAATAATATCCCGGTAACTATTGCTGCGATCGAATAATATATCGCCACTTCCATTGAGCCAACTGTTAAGGCTACTGTCATTGTAATTCCAGCCAATATAACCAGTATTAAAGTCATTTTGATCCAATTTACATTGAGCGTATTGTCTTCAAACCAGCTGAATGCCAATATACAGCATACCAACGTAGGAATAGAATAAATTGCGCTGTAGCAAAGCCAAAGTATCGAAACTAGTATTGTCAGACCGATATCTACAGAATTTAACCGATTAAATACCGGGAATATAGACACAAGTATATTACCCAACAGCAGAGTACCTATCCAATGCTTAAAAATATAAGACCATTTTAGACCATTTTTCGTTAGGCTTTTCATCGTTTGGTCAACTATGTTTTAAACGAAAGTAATAATTTATGTTTAAAAAATGTGTAATCTTCTGTAATGTAGCTAAAGTTAACGCGACGTCCACCACAAATTATAGCGCTGACTGTGAATGTGATAAAAACTAAATCAAAATATCTTCTTGTTTGTTTGCTAATAATATTAGTATTTTTGAACAGAGCAACTACCAAAAATCAAAAGCCACAATACAGGGCTTTTTAGGCAATTGAAAGACATGGAAAGGAGTATAGTACATTGTGATCTCGATACCTTTTTTGTATCGGTGGAGCGCTTGCAGAACAGCAAGCTTCAGGGCGTACCTGTGCTCATCGGCGGCAGCAGCGACCGTGGGGTAGTTGCGTCCTGTTCGTATGAAGCCCGTAAGTATGGCGTGCATTCCGCTATGCCGATGCGGCTGGCGCTGCGTATGTGTCCCGAGGCCGTTGTGGTGCGGGGCGATCACGATCGCTATAGTCAGTATTCCAGTATCGTCACCCAGATCATCGAAGAGGAAACCCCCATCGTTGAAAAAGCCAGTATAGACGAGCACTACCTCGATGTCTCCGGTATGGACCGCTTCTTTGGCTGCTGGAAATGGGCGCAGGAACTCCGCCAGCGCATTATCAGAGAAACTGGGCTTCCGATTAGTTTTGGCCTATCAGTCAACAAGACCGTGTCCAAGATTGCCACCGGGACCGCCAAACCCTGTGGCGAAAAGCAGGTACAAAATGGGACTGAGAAGGGCTTCTTAGCGCCGTTATCTATCCGCAAGATTCCCATGGTCGGCGAGAAGTCCTTTACCTTGCTCCGCAATATGGGGATCTCCAAGATCGGTACCTTACAGCAGATGGAGGTGTTCACCATGCAGAAAGTACTCGGGGAGAATGGGATCAATATCTGGCGCAAAGCCAATGGGCTCGATGATTCACTGGTCGTACCTTTTCGTGAACAGAAATCCATGTCCAAGGAAAACACCTTCCAGCAGGATACCATTGATATGGATGTGCTCCGCCGTACCCTCATCGGCATGGTCGATACCCTGGCCTTTGACCTGCGCAAAGATCAAAAACTAACGAGCTGCGTCACCCTCAAGATCCGCTACAGCAATTTCGATACCCATACCCAACAGCTGCAGATCCCTTATACCAATTCGGACAGAAAGCTTACGGATGTGGTGCTTTCCCTGTTCAAAAAACTCTATAGCCGCAGGATGCTGATCCGCCTTATCGGGATCAAGTTCTCGGGGCTGATCTATGGTTCCTATCAGACCGATCTCTTTGACGATAGCGCCGAAGAGGTCAACCTGATGCAGGCCATGGACCAGATCCGGAAACGCTATGGTGCCGAATTTCTGATGAAAGCCATCTGCGCACCGCCGCCGGAGAAAGGGGGGGGAGCATGCTCTTAAATCTACATAGCTACTATAGCCTACGTTTTGGCACCCTCAGCCTGCAGGATCTTATTTCGGGCATGCTCGCTGGGGGCTATGATACCGCTGTGCTCACCGATATCAATAACAGCTCCGGATCGCTCGACTTTATCAAATTGGGCCGCGCAGCCGGGCTCAACCTGCTCGCCGGTATGGAATTTCGCAGCGGCGATCAGCTCTGTTTCATCGCCATTGCCAAGAACGAACAGGGCTTCCGTGAGATCAACGAATACCGCACCAAGCTCAATATGGAAAATCGCCCCACGCCGGAGCGATCGCCAGACTTTGAGCAGGTCTTTGTGATCTATCCCTTTCACAAGCTCAATAGCTTTCCACTGCGGGATTTCGAGTACATCGGCGTCCGGCCAAGCGAACGTACCCGTGCCCAGCTCATGGATCGAAGGCTGCTCGAGCGCTGTGTGATCCTGGCTACGGTGAGTTTCCGCAGGGCCGACTATACCTTGCATCGGCAGCTCCGGGCGATTGACAACAACTTGCTGATCTCGCAGCTCAGTCAGGATCAGGTCGCGGCCGAGGATGAAGTATTTATTCCCCGGGTCAAACTGATGCGCCTGTTTTCCGAACTGCCGCAGCTGCTAGCCAACACCAACCGTATCCTGGGGCAGTGTTCCTTTGGTTTTGATTTTACGAGCGTCAAAAACAAGGCAACCTTTACTGGCAATCGCTACAACGATAAGCAGCTGCTGCATAAGTACTGCATGGATGGTTTTTCCAGGCGCTATGGCCGCAATGACCGAATCGCGACCGAACGCATCCAGCGTGAGCTCGAGATTATCGAAAACCTGCGTTTCTCGAGTTATTTCCTGATTACAGACGAGATCTGCCGTTATGCCCGGGGACGCAATTTTCACTATGTAGGCCGTGGATCTGGAGCCAATTCCGCCGTTGCTTATTGCCTGGGTATCACCGATGTCGATCCCATTGCCCTCAACCTACCCTTTGAGCGTTTCCTCAACCCCAAGCGCAAGAGTCCGCCCGACTTTGATATTGATTTTAGCTGGAACGAGCGAGACGAGATCTATGATTTTATCTTCAACCGCTATCAGACCGGGCATACCGCTTTGATGGGCGCCATGAGTACCTTTCGCTCCAGGAGTATCCTGCGTGAGCTGGGCAAAGTATACGGCTTGCCCAAGGCCGAGATCGACCGCCTGGTGCATGAGCCCGAGCATATGCTCAACAAGAATGAGGTGACCAACACCATTTTAAGCGTGTACAACCGCATGGCCGATTTCCCCAATCAGCGCACCATACATGCCAGTGGCGTACTGATTTCCGAGGAACCGCTGACCTGTTATTCTGCCATGGACAATCCGCCAAAGGGATTGCCCACCATGCAATTTGATATGTATGTGGCCGAAGATATCGGCTTCGAAAAATTTGATATACTTTCGCAGCGCGGGATCGGCCATATCAAAGATTGCCGTTCCATTGTGCGGGAAAATCTCGGTGTAGTCATTGATACCGACAATCCGAAGCGATTTTTTTGGGATCCCCAGATTGCTGCACAGCTCAAATCGGCCAATACCATCGGCTGTTTCTATATCGAGAGCCCGGCCATGCGGCAGCTGCTGACCAAGCTGCGCTGTGATGACTACCTGACCTTGGTGGCAGCCTCGTCCATTATCCGTCCGGGCGTAGCCAGTTCGGGTATGATGGGCGAATACATCCGTCGGCATCACGACCCGACAACGGTCGTCTATCCCCACCCGGTATTTAAGGAACAGCTCGAAGAGACTTACGGCGTGATGGTCTATCAGGAAGATGTGATGAAAATCGCCAACGCCTACGGTGGGCTCGATATGGCCGATGCTGATGTGCTCAGGCGCATGATGTCGGGCAAATATCGCAGCAAAGATCATTTGATCGAGATCGAAGATAAGTTTTTTGCCAACTGCAAGGCCAAGGGCTATGACGAGCAAGTCAGCAGGGAGATCTGGCGGCAGATGGAAAGCTTTGCCGGCTATTCCTTTAACAAGGCGCACTCCGCGTCATTTGCTGTAGAGAGTTATCAGAGTCTTTTTCTCAAGACCTATTATCCCTTGGAGTTTATGGTTGCGGTACTCAACAATTATGGTGGGTTTTACAACCGCAAGGTCTATGTCAATGAGGCACGGATATCGGGAGGCAATATCTGCTTGCCCTGTGTGAATCAGTCGGTCTTTAACACCTCCATCCGGGAAAAGGATATTTATCTGGGTTTTGACTGTCTGCTTAATTTTGAAGGCAAACTGGCCCATCGCATTATCGCAGAACGCGAGGCGAATGGTTATTATCAAAGTTTGCAAGACTTTGTCAAGCGGACGCAGGCGGGGCTCGAGCAGGTCATTATTCTGATCCGTGTCGGTGCCCTGCGGTTTACCGGGATAGGGAAGAAGGCCTTGCTCTGGGAGGCTCATCTGCTGATGAGCAGGCATAAGCCAGCGACTGTCGGCATGGCCCTCTTTGAGACCGAGAGCCGCAAACCTATTCTTCCCCCTTTGGAGGAGGATATCCTGGAAGACTATTACGATGAGATCGAGCTGATCGGCTTTTGCGTGACCGGTACCTTGTTTGACCTGGCCAAAAGCGATTATCGGGGTGATATGCCGGCTCGGGAACTCCATTTGCATGAAGGGAAAATAGTGCGTCTGGTAGGGGATTTTGTCTGCGAGAAATTTGTCAAGACCAAGCGGGGCGACCTGATGAAATTCGGCACTTTCCTTGATGCCGAGGGGCGCTTCTTTGATACGGTGCACTTTCCACAGACACTGGTGAAATATCCACTAAGAGGAGCTGGAATCTATCTGATCGAGGGTAAAATTGTTGTCGAATATGGTTGTCCATCGATCGAGGTGATCCGCTGTGCCAAGATGCCCCTAAAACCTGATCCGCGGAGTGAATAATAAATCCTATCTTAGTCCTATGCTGTACAATCCCTTTGAACAAGTCACCAAAAGTTCCTTTCGCGAGCTCGTCGAGTCCAGTTATACCGACTTTGTGCTGCAGCGCTTTGAGTGGCCTGATGTCAAAGACAAGACAGGGTTTCTACTTACCCCTTACGATGATAAGGAAAGCGCCGATCAGCATGCCCATCAACTGGGGGCGAAGGAGGGAAGAGCCATGCAGCTGCCGCAGGATGGCGATAAGATCGAGAGCATGCTGGCGACCGGATCAGGCTACCGTATTTTTCTCAACCGTATCAAGGAGGAAAACTGGGACAAGCGCATGCTCAAGCTCTACGAGAAAAATATTATCAACTACCTGCGTACCAAGACCAGGTTTCAGCGCAAGAATCCCATTGACATCCTGTTCTCACTAGAATATGGCCGGGTCGTGGCTACTATTAGCGATGGGCAGACTCAAAAGAAAGTATTTGCTATAGATATCCTTCGGTAGCCCGATCCAGTACGAACCGAAGAGCCCTATTTTCTTGCCTTAGATCGATCAAATTTAAAGTGTAAATTGTGTATATTCGTATCAAAGCCAAACAAAGAAAGGACACCATTATGTGCTGGGATATTAGCCTCCATACCGATATTGAGATTATCAAAAAGACCTTTCCGCAATTGCGGGACGAGCGTCGTCAATTGGATTACAATTATGACTATCTGGAAAATGTCCAGGCCATTACCTTTCCCAAATATCCGATTCTGTATAAGGACAAGGACTCAAGCCAGCTGGCGTTGACCGAGATGGAGTGGGGGGTGTTGCCTACCTATATTGACGATCCGAAGCTGCAGGCCGATCGCAGGCGCAATATGATCAATGTACGTAGCGAGCGTATCCTAGAGGATAAAAAATCCTATTGGTATCGCCTGCGCAAGCAGCGCTGCCTTATTCCGGTGAGTGGCACCTTTGAGCATCGTGCGGTAAAGGGTTGGAAAAAGAAAGTTCCCTATTTTATTGGAGCAGAGGGCAGGGAGCTGTTCTATCTACCGGGCTTGTACCAGTGGCATGAGACGGTGGATGAAGATGGCGTAGTCGAACGCGTAGGATCTTTTGGAATGCTTACGCGAGCAGCCAATGAAGTGATGGCCAATATCCATAATGATGGGCCCAATAAACATCGTATGCCTTTATTTTTACCAGAGGATCTCGAGCGTCAATGGATCGAGGATATAAACGAAGAAGATATGCCACCGATTTTCCTGTTTGAAATGCCCAATGAAAAGTTAAAGCATTATCCCGTGTATACCTTGAGAGGTTATCCAAGTCGCCCTGATGGTAAACATCGTTATGAAGCCTTCGACTGGGAAGGATTGCCACCATTGGGAAGTGATACGGCGCAGACTTCATTGTTTTAAATCAATATCCAATGGGAAGTTTAACAAAATATGTATCAAATGATCGCCCTGAGTTCGCCGTACTTATCGAAGATGACGATAAGGTCTGTTATGCATACTTATTGAATGAGGAAAAAGAGGATAAAATAGTTGGAGATATATGGTTATACAATAGTGTTCCTACTCCGATGGAACCTGAATGGCATAAAAAGGAAAATCTACCGTTTTTAAATCCTGCGGAGTTTGTCAAAGAGAATCTCAAACCATTTGAGGCGAGTTCGCCAGTTGTAGTGACATGGGACTTTGGGGAAGAAACAGTGGCCAATATATTTCTAGCGTCAAGATTGATCGCAAAGCTGACCGAGGGATCCTGTCCCGGTTGGTCTAGTCTTGTGACTAAAGATGGACCCTTGGCGTTGAAGCTGTGAGGTTGGCGGATGGTGGATTCAGTATTTTTCTTTGACATTCAGGGGAACTTTTTTAACAAAGAATAACGATGGAGAATTACTTGATAATGTTTAACAATACGATTGAGTTCTTGAAAAAGAATAATATAAAGTATGAATACAGGAAATTTTCATCTGGTTCAATAATGCTAGATGTTTGGAATAATAAAAAATTCTACGTTTTTCAATTTGAACCTGACCGAATAGGTTTCTCAGAAGTTGATGAAAATGTTGGCTTTGATACTATACCTGACAAAATACTTTTGAATTCAGATATGTTAAGACTTGTATTGACAAGTATTGTTTAAAGCATCCTTTACCTTCTAACCGTTGTGGAATGTGGGTGGCGGCAATTATCTGTATGATTATGTTTGTAGCTTATCTTTGTAAATGGTTAACTTAAATTACATAGAAAGAGATTTAAGTAATACATTTATGTATTGAGTTACCCATTTTTTAACAATTTTGGATTTTTTTAAATTAAATGAATTATGTTAAATTATATCGCATCTATCTGCTTGGTTTTCTTAGGGATAATGCTTAAATATTCCTCTCAGGACGGGTATAGTCCATTAAAAAAATATTGGTTCCTTTTTGTAATTGCAGGCAGCGGATCATTAATATATAAGTTATTTCAATTACTATAGTGATGAAGATAATTTATTGCTCTTAATAACTAATGAATTAGTAGTTCACGGATAGGCTGTGTCGGTTATTTTTGCTAAAGCCCATTTTTTGTTCGGCATATTTCCGCCTAAACACAACGCCACACTTTTCGGTATCTCCCGTATACCGCTTACATACACCTTATTTTTCTCGGGTCGCCACGACCACAGCCATACTTTTGCTATACACATAAAAACAAAAGAATATGGCAAATCAATTTTTAGTTAAGGAAACGATGGATGCAATGCGCAATCTATCAACAACGGAAATCGATGGATTGAAAGGAAACAATCCAACTTATGCAGGAGTACAGCTGCTTGGCTATTACGAAAAAGGGGATACCCCAGCACCGATTATTTATTACTTAGCTCCAACGGCGCCTGACCCAGGTGCGGATGATGGGGGGAGTGTGATTGCAACGGGCAACATTAAGTTAATTCATGATTTCAAGAAATGTATTCATGTATCTTATTTTGGAATTATAGGAAACAAGACCGACGATTATACAAATAAAATTAAGAGCCTTTTAATGGCACAAGCCGAAAATACAACGTTTAAATTCAGTGGCAGATATAAGGTTTCTTCCACACTCAATGTATTAAAATTAGGGACAAAAATTATAGGGGATGATATATTATTTGAATTTACTGGAGATTATAACTCTAAATTTATCAGCGTAGAAGCTGACAACTTTAGTGTCCATGGCGCAACATTTGATGCGATGGACAAACAATTGAAAGATTGCTTTATTCATTTAACAGACAATATTAAAAATCCAAGTATCACTAACTGTATTTTCAAAAATGCCGTGGGTGTAAAATCCGGCACGAGCAATGATCAGCAATATGGGATATTGGTCAGTCCTTATGGAGTTACCAATTTTCTTATTGACCAATGTCAATTTTCCAATATTAAAAATGATAATACGGGCACGTATTCAGCTGTGGGAATTTTAAAAGGATTTTGTGGAGGTATCTATATTAGCGATGCTAGAGTTGATGCGGCTCATCCTAATGCCAAAGAACAAACTGATTTTGTCACCGGCAATATTTCAAATTGCAAATTTTCTGATATTATTACTAAGTTGACTGACGGATTATCCCAAAGCGAGTACACTTCATACAACGATGCCGATGGAATCAGGTTTTATGGAGGAAGTAAAGCTCAAAACTGCGATGTAAATATAGATAATTGCTATTTTAAGAATGTCGGAAAAAGGGCTATTAAGATAAGTTATATGGGGAATGTGAAGGTGAATAATATATCCGTTGAAGCTGACGGTCTCCAGTACCAAATGATTTCCCTTATTAAAATTAATAAGGGCACCAGTGTGAAAGGCGTCAGATACTATGGTAAGGGGACCAACGTGCAGATTGCTTTTCAGAGCGATGATGGTGGTGACATCTTATTGGAAGACGTGATCGTGGATGGCTGTGAAGTTTTCTATGAGATTAATCCTTCTTTCCAGTCAGCGGGTAGCGAAATCCGCAATATCTTAATAAAAGATATCGTTGTTAAAAATCTGTTTAGAAGAGGAATTTTGTCAAACAATGGTTATGCCAAGATCGCTAGGAATATAGTGTTGGAAAATATTTATATGGAAGCGGATCCAACCCGAAATTCCGTACAAGCACTTAACGCAGCCTTTGGTTGGCAAGAAAATGAAGTATTTATAAAGAACTTCCGAACCAAAAATTGTGATGTCAGAGTTGATGGCGGAATGTTTAATATCGATGGTTTGCATATCACAATTGATAATCCCAATTTTTTGGGTTCTACCAATCCGCTGGGCAATTCCGCAAATGTGGCTTGGAGGAAATTTAACCATATATTGGATTTGGGCGATAATTCATCAAATAGAGACAGTGTTCCAATTTTTACCAGTAATACATCGATTACTAGGACACCGGTGGCAACAAATATTACGATTGATATTCAAGGTATTTCGGCGAGCTACTTTGATGCTGCTATTGTTGGCTCAGATTTAAGTATAAATGACAGAAAAGAGCTCGTCAATTTTAATCGAGACAGATTAAAGGTCCAAAACGTAACTTATAAATACGCTGCTCATCTGCCTGCTCCATTAAGAGCAGCTATTATTTTCGAAGGTAGCTTTTTACATATAACAGACATCAAACTAGACACTGAGTCGGGCATGTTTGTTAATACACTTGAAGGTAATACCGCGAAGACCGGAATATTTATATCAGATGTTTTTAATCTAACACAAACCGCTTTAGATAATCCAGTTGTCAGAACCAATCGGATTATCAATAGTAAAATATGTAATGTGTTTTCTAGGGGGATAGGTTTATATCCAGTTGTAAGTTTGGGCTCAGGCAGCAGCGGCAATACCATTTCTGAAATTGTGGGCAATGCGACACCTTTTAGTGTAGAACTTCTGGGTAGCCAGCCTAACACAAGGGTTTATAATGTATTCAACCAAACAGACTCTTATAATGCTAGAGGAACTACATTACAACGGCCTACTACATCGCTTGTGGGGCAGGAATATTTTGACACCACATTGAATCGACCCGTATGGTGGAATGGTTCTATTTGGGTCGATGGGAAGCAATATGCCGCTTCGCCGGACACAGCAGCAGATCCCAGTAATACTTATACACCATCGGAAGTTCAAGCTATTTTGGCTGAATTAAGAGATCTAAAAGCTAAACTGCGAAGTGCAGGAATACTGGCAATCTAATTGTTTGCTGATTGGTTAATTGGCTTCCTTCTTTAAAAGAAGGAAGCTTTTTCTTTTAGGCATCTGTACAAACTTTAAAGAATGAAATAGACTTTTCGGTATCTCTCCGATACCGCTTATATACACCTTGTTTTTCTCGGATCGCCACGATCACAGCCATACTTTTGCTATACACATAAAAACAAAGAATATGGCAAATCAATTTTTAGTTAAAGAAACGATGGCAGCTATGCGAGGCATATCCGCTGCTGATATTACAGCTTTACAAAACGGAACTTATGCTGGAGTAGAGCTATTAGGCTATTACGAAAAAGGGGATACCCCAGCACCGATTATTTATTATCTCGCTCCAACGACGCCTGATCCGGGGTTGGATAATGGTGGAAGCCTCATTGAAACTGGCGGAATTAAACTTGTCCACCATTTTATGGATCATGTACATGTATCGTATTTTGGTGCGACTGGACAAGGGTTATCAGATGCTACTGAAGGTATCCAAAAGGCAGTGAATTATTCTGCCGCTAGAAAAATACCATTGGTATTTTCTGAAAACACGACATACATCACAAAGGCAGTTATCAATCTACCTTCCGATACAACATTATACTTTAACAAGTGTATTGTACAAAAAACTGTTCAAACCGATGGTAAAGCAATATTCACATCAACTGACTCGACGAACATTACGATCAAGGAGCTAGTAGCGGAGGGATCTCTAACAAGTCCCGCGTCGTCTGGTTATTCAAATGTCAGCTCCTGTCTATACTTCAAAAACTGTACATATATCACATTAGAAGACTTTCATTTGTCAAAGATGACATCTGGGTTGATGGTTTACTATTGCACTGGATTAAAGGTAACGAATGGAATAATACGTAACAATATTTTAACGGGTGTAAGCGGATTTGTCAATAATTTTGAGTTTGACAATGTGTTTTTTAAAGACAATGGTATTGAAGCCGATGGACAGACGCATGACGTTTATCTAATCAATAGTTCGAACGGTATTTTTAGAGATCTTACGTTTGACACTGCTATTGATCCAGACTCCTACAATTTAGAGGTGAAGTTTTCGGGTACACAGTTAGCTCAGCACTTTGATAAAATGGAGGATATTCTTATCGATAGGTGTAGATGGATACAGGGGAAGGGAATGGATCTGGTTGCTCAGTCACCTGAGGCTTCAGATAGACGGCCGCTCAAGCGGATCACGGTGAAAGACTGCGACTTTGGAGCTACCGGCTGGGCCAGATTTACTGGTGTGGAGAATTGCTATTCGATCAATAACAAAGGGTGTGCTTTACAGTACAGTACATCAAGTACCTATGCAGGCCATACACCAAGTTTTACCTCGTTTAATGATGCCTTTGAAATAGTTTATAGTAACAGTTTATCGGCGCACTATGCTACAGATGTGAATAATGTACAATTTATAAATACCGTTGTCAATAATAAATCTGGAGCAGCATTTCGATATTATGAGGCATCTGCAACACCACCCGCATGTACCATAGTAAACCCCACTATTTTGGATAATTCAACGAAAGCTTTCGACGCACAGTTTATTGCTTCTATCGGTAACGGAAGGGTCACTTGTGTAGGAGGAGGGCTGGCTGATAAATACAAGAGAAATATGCCCTTAAATTATATTAGTGGAGGGAATATAACACCGGATAATAGTAAAGGAGATAATGAAGCCATCTTTCTTCGGATTGTTGATACTCCGACAGTGATCAATGCGCCTGTCAACAATATCAATAATACCAAAATGAGAATTGTGTTGTTTACAGCCGGAAGTCCCAACTATAAAACCATCGCATTTTCGGAAGCATCTTATAAACTATCTCAAAATACCATCACTGCCCTTTCAGCCAACACCGCAGGGAGCCTAATGGAATTGGAGTTTTTATGTTATAACGGTGTTTGGTACCAAACGAATGATGCGTCATGGTCCAATGCGTTATTTACGACCAATATCAGAAGAAATATTGCCGTAGTCAGCGCAAATATTCCAACTTTTACAGACAACCTGGATGTGGTTTTATTGGATGCTACATTAGGAAATAGAACCATTACTTTACCGACGACAAGTAAGGATGGCCGTTCCATTCTGATTAAAAAGATTGACAGTTCATCAAATACAGTGGTTATAAGTCCAGCGGCAGGGCATACAATAGATGGAGGTGCTGCTGTGACGTTGAGTGCTGAAGGGCAGTTATTGGAAGTTATATTTAAAGAGAATAAATGGTATACAATCGCGAAAATACCAGTTTTAGCAAATACCTCGGTAGCCGGCTTAGTAAAGCAGGCGCTGGCTAGTACAGATTCAGCAACTGCACCAGGAGCCACCTATGTTCAAGAAGAAGTACAAAGTTTGTTAACAGAGCTTCGGGATCTAAAAGCAAATTTAAGGAATGCCGGTGTTTTGGCTACTTAGTTATGATTGATTAAACCCAAAAATGAAAAAGCAGTATTCGACCGGAGTACTGCTTTTTTTGTTCAACATCATACTACTTCCAATAGCGAAAATATAAACTTTTCGGTATCTCCCCGATACCGCTTACATACACTTTGTTTTCCTCGGATAGCCTCCCAAGCAGCCATACTTTTGCTATACACATAAAAACAAAAGAATATGGCAAATCAATTTTTAATTAAGGAGACGATGGCAGCTATGCGAGGCTTATCTGCTTGTGAAATTATGGCATTGCAAAGCGGATGCTGTGCAGGGATAGAATTATTAGGCTATTATGAGAAAGGAGATACCCCAGCTCCAATTATTTATCATCTAGCTCCAACGACACCTGATCCGGGACCAGATGACGGCGGGAGCGTCATTGCAGTGGGATCAATCAAACTCATTCACAACTTCGTTGGAGATGTTGACGTCAAATATTTTGGTGCAATACCTAATGCGGACAACACAACCCTTATTAATCAAGTGTTGATCCAATTTGACACTGTAGTTCTCTCAGCGGATTATAAAGTCAATCCTGTAGGAAAAACAGATGCCGGCTACACGGGAGGTGTCAAACCTCGAACCGGAAACACATTAAAATTTCTACATGGATGTAAATTATATATAGATCCAAATGATAGCGAATCTTACTCCATTCTTACATTAAATTCAGTTAATGATGTAAAAATTATTGATGCTTTAGTTTATGGTGATGTTGAAAATCATATCGGCAGTAGTGGCGAATGGGGGCATGGCATAACAGTATACGGTTGCGAAAATATTTTACTGGTGAATCCACAAGCTCATTATTGTTGGGGAGACGGACTTACTATTGCTTCAAGTTCTACTCATCACAATAAAAATGTGCGGATTACTGGAGGTACAGAAGCGCATTTTAACAGAAGGAATGGCGTTTCAATAATTTCCTGTGAGCGACTCTATATTGACGAGATTATCGCCAACTATAACGGTACCATACGTGGTACGCTGCCGATGTATGGAGTCGATATTGAGCCCAATGCCAATGGTAGGGATCACATAGATTGTGTTATCGATAGTATTAAGACGTGGGGTAATAATGAAGGCGGCTTGGAGATCATACCTGCCTATATGCAGCACATTAATTACAATGCGCAAGGCGTTTTTAAATGCTCTATTGGGTCGTATGTGTCTAATTTTGATGGTGCCAACACACAAGGAAGAGGTTCGCTGCGCATAGCCTATGCAGATAAAGCTGTTGCCGGCATCGTAGAAACTCAAAGAGTAAATGGTTACATCGATATAGAAAACGTTACCATAAATGATGCGGTACAACGATCAGTTAATTTTACCAGAGTAGCAGATACAGGTTTATCTATTAAACTAGGCAATGTATCCATCAATAATCCATACACAAAACAAGATAACCTTTCATCTCGCGAACTGCGAAATGCAGTATGTTTTATAACACAGAATATTCAGACCACATACGGTTTTATCAATATTAATAATTTAGTGGTTAATGACTATAATAATAATCTTGTGGTCGGTGTTTATTTTAGGGCCATCGAGGACATAGTCAATGTTTACCAAAAAGTTAATATACAGCGTTATAATCATATAGGTGAATGGTCAGACCCTGTCGAAGCACCTGCTTATGGATCTACTGGAGACAGTGTTATTATATCTATGGCTACTCCATTTTATAAAAAAATCTCCGGGAATTATGTAATGAATAACTATGCTGTTGTAGACAAAATGGTTTTTGAAGTGAGTGGTAATAATAGCATTACACTACCTAATCTAAGTGTTGTTACTAATAAAAGAATAACAGTAATGGCTAACGTAAATATAGATCATGTAATTAACATAAATGGGCGATCAGATACACAGTTAATCAATGTAAGACCGGTAAAAGGTCAAACTGTTCAGCTATTCGGCCGAGGCGTTCTCGAATTGGAAATTAAAGATGGTCAATGGAATATTGTGAAGTCTGTTGGAGAGTATCAAAATGCGATATGCAAAATAAAAGGCGATACAATAAGTAGGCCCTCTTCTCTAGATAATACAATGTATGGTTTTCAGTATTATGATACAACCCTAAAGAAATTTGTTTATTGGACGGGTACAGCCTGGCAAAATTAGTCATTATTATATCTATAATTAGTGAAATCAATAGAATAGCCAAATAGCCTCCCTCTGCCGATTCAAGGGAGGCTATTTTGTCTTTGGAGTCCAGATTAGAAATTAAGGTACAGATATTCAATGTTTATACTGTCATATTCCTGGATTCAAAATAGATATGAAAGACCTACTTGGGCAGTCAGATGATACTCATATTACTTCTTTTCAACCTGAAACACCAATCCACAAATTACCGCGATAACGCAATAAGACAGTACCAATTCCAGGGCCATAGTTTTAGATAGTATATAGCATGTTGAACAGATACCAATAACGGTAAGCGATATAAGAATTGGTTTTAGCCATTTTATATTGACTTTATAACGTGCCAATAAAAACAATGCGAACAGAGTGGTGGATAATGTGGGTAATGAAAAAAGTGCCCCGCCGATCAAAAAATATGGGACTAACCAAAGTACGTCAAGGACAGCATGATCTTCTAACCCTCCATAGACAGGAAGAACGATGGCAGCTATTAATATAGTTGACAGCCAGTGCTTAAAAATATATGACCTGCCCATTAAAAAAACGAATAATTCCATTACGCTGGATCGACAACAATTCCGTATTATTTTGCTGCAACTGATTTTGCTTTTTGCACTGAATCGTCAATGATTTTCATTAACGATTCTATATTAGGGATTACTTCCTCCTTTGGCTGCATCATTGGCTTAATATCGGTTCTTGGAAAATCGACTTTACCGACAAAATCGGGCAATAGGATTTTAAGCTGTTCATCATTCAAGTTTCCGTAATCTAAAAATTTCCAGCCGCTGATATGCGGCTCTTTAATCGCTAGTAAAGTCGCGTACGCGATCATTTTGTTACTTGAGTCAGGTATGGTCATCACGATGAGCTGAGGAAAGAAACAGTACTCGATGTCCTTTAATGTTTCGA
Organism: Sphingobacterium puteale; assembly: GCF_003627955.1. Lineage (GTDB taxonomy): Bacteria > Bacteroidota > Bacteroidia > Sphingobacteriales > Sphingobacteriaceae > Sphingobacterium > Sphingobacterium puteale. The sequence goes on from NZ_RBWS01000022.1 coordinate 129,827, forward strand.
TATCGAGATCAATATAATGGATGACCGTGTCGATTTTTAATCCCTGATTACCCAATTGGAGATAACCCTCTTTGATCAGTTTAAATGCGCGCTCATTCCCGCCCATCTGTTTTATTAGCCGTGGTGAAGTGAGATTCACAGTAGCTTGCGCATCGCTTGCGATTGACGCAGCCGTCATTTTTGATAGTGCATTTTTAAGCTCCGGATCTTTCTGGGCCTGACTATAGGTAAAATTGACAATAATGGTGATTACAATTAGTAAAAAAGATCTCATGGCGTTAATATTGTGAAAGTTCTCCGGCAATTCAAAACTGGGGATAGCGCTAGTTTTTGTTATGATTAGGGAAAGATACGGCTTTTCTCTTATGTTTTATTTGCTTAATAATAATTGATACCAACTATCTATTTAAGATCAATCTTGAAGACTGAGTAGGTTAGCGCATTACCTGGGGTTTTTCCCGGTTGGTTCTCACTTGTTACTAAAGATAGACCGTTGGCGCGGAAGATGTAGGAATGTCAGGATAAAACCGTAATTTAATCGATCAAACAGCTTTAACATGACATTTCTATATCGATATATCCGTTTGACTTTACTGGTAGCAGCATCAGTACATTCCATGACTGTTTTTGCACAAAAACAACCTAGTGTGGACAGCAATGCTGTTGCGCTCCAATTCGTTGACCGACTACTTCCTGAAGGGAACTATACCGCTGCGGTGTTGGGGATTCCCCAGCCGAATGCATCGCAGCTTGCAATTGTAGAGAAAATGAAACTTGCTATCAAAGACAATGAAGACTGGTTTCTTAACGTAATGAAGCAATTGCCGTCGGGGCAACCTATCCCATATCACAAAAATCTGGGTATTAGCGAAGCGGAGTATGATGCTTTTATGCAGTTCTCCCAATCTGTCAAAATGGACAAAATAGGAGCTATAGCCCTTAAGGTCATCCGCAGGGGCAGTAGTAGTTTACATTTCGAACCTAAAGACTTCGGAGATTATTTAAAATATCTAGCCATCGATTTAAAAGATCATACGGTCATGGTCGATAGTTTACGCTTGCCCTACAAAGGAAAAATCACAATGGATGCCAAACAGACAACTCTGGTAGCAGGACCTTGGACTGGATACTCCTGGGGACTTGAAGAATATCGTAAGGACGGACAATTAATCGCAGATCCGGATAAAGTAGCTCCGGCTGAACTCCATGAAGTGGATATAAAATCAATCAAGGTTGTCATGGGCAAACTCGATCATAGCGATCAATGTTTTCTTTATGTCAAGAGTGATATTGTTAATAAAGGCCATGTGCTTGCAAAACAAGATATCGCCCTTTTATTAAGCAAAGAATAAGCCGCGCTTAACTGCCCGAAATTGAAGTTGTACACTATACCTAAAGTAGGTAAGCTTTTCGCGTAAGCAGGAATAAAATAAAGTCAAGTTTGGATTTGATTCCATCTGACATGGCTATCTTTACTTAACAAGGACTAATCGTTGATTTATAACTAGTGAAGTAACAATCAATAGAATAGTTAAAATTGCCTCCCTTTGCCGATTAAAAGGGGGCTTTTTTGTTTTATAAGTTTTCTTCGTAGCTCTGGGAATCATGAATGGAGCACACTTTCGGTATCTCTCACATACCGCTTACATACACCTTGTTTTCCTCAAATAGCCCCCTTAATCCCCATACTTTTACCCATATCATTTAAATAAAAGAATATGGCAAATCAATTTTTAATCAAAGAGACTATGGCGGCTATGCGAGACTTATCTGCGGTTGAAATCACAGCATTACAAAATGGAACTTATGAGGGAGTTCAGTTATTGGGCTATTATCAAAAAGGGGATACCCCAGCGCCGATTAATTATTACTTGGCTCCAACGACTCCTGATCCGGGGTCGGATAACGGTGGAAGCCTAATTGAAGTAAGTGGAATTAAGCTCATGCACAATTTCGTAGGCAGTGTCGATATCAGATATTTTGGAGCAGCGCCGCAAAATTTGGACAATACGCTTTTTATCCAGAAATGTATTGACACCGTTCAAATCAAATGCATTTCTATTGATAATAATACTTATAAGGTACTTGGGTCAATTAATCTAAAATCAGCTTTAAAGATTCAGGGGGATGGTTCCTTGATAACCAAGACCGGTAATCAGGCTATTGCTCTTTTTGTCGGTATAGCAGTTGATGATGTGGTCGTAGATAATATTCGATTGCATGGTGGGTTCGATCCTGCAAAACCCAATAACAATGAGTATGCGGGATTGTGGTTTTCCGAATCTTCCCATTTGGTTATAACAAATGTAAGCGTAGAGAAATTCTCTGTGGGAATACGTCCATACTATTGTGATGATGTAGAAATAGATGGTAATACTATCGTTGATAATCACACTGCGGGGATTTCAGGCTTTTCTAATAATATGAAGTTAAAAAATAGCTTTATCCAAAGAAATGGAAATGTAAATCCGATGACATCACAGCAGACGCGAGATGTCTATCTGATCAACAGCAGTAATCTTGAGATATTCAATAACACAATTGGAAACTCAACGGATCCGCTTACCAGAGCTTTAACTGTAAGATATGGGGTAGATGAACTACGGACAGGTTTCGACAAGGTGGAGAATATTTCAATACTACACAACCGCTTTCAAAACAATGGTGTAGGTATCGCAGGCGATCCTGGAGTGGTAGCAACACAGCGCGTTACTCCAGTCAATGTGATTCTTGAATCTAATGATTTTACGGGTACGACTGATCTATGGATAGATGATGTCTTCAATGCAAGAACACAAAATAACAAAGGTATTGTCAATTACAATGTCAGGATAGGTACGAGTAAACCTTTTTCCCTTTATTCGTTCAATGATGAAACACAACAGGTCAATCAAAATTCCCTATCCGGCAATCAACTAGTAGCCCGAGATGCTATTATCTTTGATTCGACGAATTTCACCAGTTCTACTGGCTTTGCATTCAATACTGTCGCTGGCTACGGTGGACTTCCAGCATGTACAATTAAAAGTCCTAAAAGTAAGGTGCCGCTATTTGATGCATCCTTTTCTAGTAGATTTGTTGCCGGATATGTATTGGTTGAGGATAGCTTTAGGTCGAACTTAAGTAATCGCAACTATTTTGACTATGAGATTGTGAATAGCAGTTCATTTACACCCAATAATATTTCCAACGAGCGAAATCCCTTTTTTATTAGAGTAGATACTGTAGGAGTATTAAATATTACCGCGCCTACAAATTGTAAAAACGGTGCAGAGCTAGAGATGATCTTGCTAAATTTTAAGCCTACTGGACAGATGAATGTTACTTTCTCTGCCGAATACGATCTGTCTGAGAATACGAAACGGGCATTAGCCAGTCTTCCTTATACTAAACTCATTTTTGTGAAATTCAGATACCTAAGGGGTGTTTGGAGAGAAGATGTCAATAACTATTTTTTCAATAAGTCATCCGCTGTCGCAAATGTCTCAAATGCGAATCTTTCGAATACAACAGCTACAGATGTCGCAGGTCTGGTCTCTTGGATTAATTCAGATTTAATTCCGTTAGTCAATGCCAATAAAACCCAACTTAATGCCAAATTAGAGTCCGATCGAGCGAGTGGTCAACAGTCAAGTTAACGATATTGAGCCGTTAGAGAAATGGAATATTCGCAAGGATATTCCATTTTTTGCTTAATAGGGGCGTTCTATAATTTTGAAAAGTAGGCAATCCAATAAGTACTTTTCGGTATCTCCTATATACCGCTTACATACGCCCTGTTTTCCTCAGATAGCGTTCTTATCAACCATACTTTTGCTATACACATAAAAACACAAGAAAATGGCAACAAATCAATTTTTAATTAAGGACACCATGTAGGACATGAAGACACTGAATTCTACCGAAATCACTGCATTGGAAAGCGAAATAATATCTTTACAAGATCAAAGTGGATAAATTTATCCGCTTTGATCTTGTATAAATACTCCTCGCACCAGGGAAACAAATATAAACTTCCGCAGAAAAATACATTAGTTAAATTTGCACATAGTATATTCTCAAATAGGTTACTTGCAGCATAGTAGCTTAAAGGTAATGATTCTGTTAAAATATTGCAGGGCTTTGAATGATCCAACATCACTGAAGTTAGGCACTTAATTAGTTCGATCACAGATTGGTTCGATCTCCATGAGATTTAGGCTGTGAAATTACTATGAATTTTAAATCATTGGCTGTTCTATTGAAAATTCTATGAATTTCATTTGGTTGAATATGAAATCCATTTCCCTCTTCTACGGAATAAATTTCGTCGTCAACCTCAAAAGTGGCTGTTCCACTAAGAATATAAAAAAATTGCTGTGCCTTCGAATGGAAATGCAAACTTTCTTCTGTGTTAGGGGGCATTTTTTCTTGGATTATACTTAAGGCATCGGATTTCAATAAATGCCATCCATCACAGCGTTCTCCCCAAATATAATGTTCCGAGTTACAGGTGTTTTTAATTTTCATTATTAATCATTTTTGACATTTAACTTTCAACATTTTCATAATGGAGGACTTTCGGGAAGGGATCATAATAATGATGAAGTAGAGATTTCCATTCCTGGTATTGCGGAGAAAGGCGGAAACCTACTTCGTGAGCTTCAACAGAAATCCATTCGACCAAGAGAATATATTGGTTTTCAATTTCTAAGCTTTTTTCAGAGCATGGCTAATGTATCCTTCTATGGAAGAGATATACTGTTGAGCTTTCTTAAAGTCAAGCTCAAACTCTTCAGATTTACCATATTTTACATTCAATATTGCAATTTCTAGAATCATATTGTTTATTTTATTTATATCTATACATTAACATGATTTAGTGACAGGCACAGCCCTAATATACTAGTTCATCTGGAGATTCAAAAAAGTACCTAGAATAAACGCTAGATTGACAAGTGTAATATAGCCCCAAGAAATTTCAAATGGCTATGTTGTAGTGAACTAATATTATTTAACACCAGAAATCATCCTTTTCCTGGTAATCCAATGTTGGATGCTACGCAATCTATCTGCGTACTTTTGTGTTGCTGTGCGAGCTTCAATTTTTTTAAAGAAAATTATCTGCCTGATAACAAGCGGTCTCCTCTGATTTTTATACTCTTTTTTTTGTGCGCAAACAGGCTTCAGTATCGCAATTGATCTTTGTGTTAATGAAATTTTTAAAAAAGCACTAAGAAATGAAAGCACATATCATCAATAAGCTAATGGAAATAGAAGCGAGCGAAGGGGTACGTATACTTTTTGCCAGTGAATCTGGAAGTAGAGGTTGGGGATTCCCCTCAACCGACAGTGATTACGACGTTCGGTTTATTTATGTGAGAAAAGTGGAGGACTACACCCGCTTATTTCCGCTGGCTACCGAAATGCGGTTTCCGATAATCGATGACCTCGATATAGCAGGCTGGGATCTGTTTAAAGTACTAAAATTATTGTATAAGAGTAATGTCAGTCCATTTGAATGGATCCAATCACCAGTGGTCTATTATGAGCTTAATGGATTCAAAATAAGTTTTAGGACAATGATCGACAATTATTTTGACGCACGTAGGCACGCCCATCATTATTTAGGGATTGTCCGTAGCAAAATAGAAGATCTTCAACACGAAACGATGAAGCTTAAGAGCTTGTTTTATAGCCTAAGGTCTTTACTTGCGGCAGACTGGTGTATTACCTACCGCAGTTATGCGCCCATGACATTGGCAGAACTATCCGTATTATTGCCTCATGTCGTTAAAGACGAAGTTATGGAATTGCAGGAGTTGAAGAGCCAGGTCGATGAGGGGTTTATATACAGTTGTTCTGCGACCATAAGGAGTTATATTGAAACAAGGTTAATATATTTAGATAATCAAGTAAAACAGGTTCCCGTATCCGTATCGGATAAAGAGGGACTGGAGAGTTACTTTAAAATCCTATTAAGATGACTATAGACGAACTTCGAAAGAGCGGGCTGATCCTGTTTGAGGCCGTTGTCGGCAGCCGGGCATATGGATTGGCCACCGCATCTTCAGATACCGATATCAGGGGGGTATTTTATCTGCCCGTGGAAGATTACTTGGGCGGTCAATATATTGCCCAGGTGGCTAATGCCAGTAATGATGAAGTGTATTATGAGCTCGGACGCTTTGTGGAGCTACTCTCAAAGAGTAATCCCAATATATTGGAGCTTTTGGCTAGTCCTGCTATTGCATCGTATACCAAGATCCAATAATGGAACAATTTAAAATGGAGGATTTTATCACGCGAGAGGCAGCTATGACCTTTGCGCAATACGCGATGGTACAGGTGCGGAAGGCAAAAGGGTTGAATAAGAAAATCAACAATCCGATGGATCGTGAACGTAAAAGTTTGCTGGATTTCTGCTTTATCATAACTGGTCATGGTAGTTTATCGTTAAGCGCATGGTTAGGCAAGCGGCAGTGGAAACAGGAAAACTGCGGTTTAGCAAAGATCGAACATGCAAAGGGCATGTATGCCTTGTATTATGATCAGACTCAGACTTTGGGTTACAAAGGTGTCGTGGCCACATTGGAGAGTAATGAGGTTTCCTACAGTTCTATCCCTAAGGAAGAAACACTTTGTGCGTACCTTTTTGTTAATCACGAAGCTTACTCTTCCTATTGCAAGGCTTATAATGAATATTTTAGCTGGGTTTCAGAACGCAATGAGGCGCGCTTTGAAGGGACAATGAATCACGGCCAAGGCTATGACGCCAAAAATATGATGCATACCATACGTCTATTGCAACAGGCAAAGGAGATTTTGTCCAAAAGTGAACTGCAGATACGACGTCCCAATAGGGAAGAGCTCCTGCGCATCAAGAGTGGCGCCTATAGCTATGATGAACTTTTCGTCTGGTCGCAAGAGCTTTTTCAAGATGTACAGGGACTTTGCTTGCACAGTTTACTTCCGGTAGCGCCAGATCGGGTTAAGCTAAGGCTGCAATTGGTTCAGATGCGTAAGCAGCTTTATCAGATCAAACTTTAATTGTTAATCATGGATATACTCCTTCGTTAGCGGTACTTAGCTGCAGCAATGCATCAGCAAATGCCAAAGTAAGGCTAAATAAACCAGCTCATTAGCCAAATTGCTTCCCTCTGCCGGTTCGAGGGAAGCTCTTTTTGTTTAAGGGCTTTTATGTACGCAGATAGCTGTTATTATTTAATTGATGCAGTGTAAGCGACATACTCGTTTACAATCGGCAGGTCAGCATCGGCCCAGTCGTAGTTTCTTAATTGAGCAGCATCTACCCATATCGCCTGGGCATGTTCCAGCGCTTTTACTTCTCCTGATTTTAGGCTACATACAAAAGGGGAAAGCTGCAGCGAAAAGTCAGCATAGTGATGCTCTACCATCGTAAGTGCGCTATGTATGCTAATATCAATCTCGAGTTCCTCTTTAATTTCTCGACGTAGGCATTCTTCTTTAGATTCTCCGGTTTCGATCTTGCCACCCGGAAATTCCCATTTCAATGGAAGTTTCATCGAAGCCGACCGTTGGCAGATCAGTATTTTATTGGCGTGTTGTATAATCGCACAGGTTACTTGTAGCATAGTGGTTCAAAGGTAATGATTATCTTGTATGAAGCAATCGGTCGTAAAGAATGCCCGTTTTTAATTACTTCTATAATTAGCCGCTTTTATGTAAATTTGTACATACCATATTGTAATGGCCGAATTCAAAGAACACATCGAAATTTTCAGAGAAACTTACGGCACCCGCTTTGAAGCCTGGCGAGTGTTCATTGATCCTAAGGAGAAGTTATATCCAGTTTATTGGAAATGGGACGAAGGTAAATTTGAGAACAGGGATTTTGCTATTTTAACGATGAAACGTCGTTATCCGGCTTTAGAAATTAGATTTCATCAATCTTGATATGTTGATGATTTGAAAATGATTTTCTATTTTGTCTCCTTATGAACGAGGATCTGCAAGTTTATCTCAATGCTTTCGCCCGTGTGAAAAGGGCAAATACAAAATATGGATTGGCACCACATAAGCCGATCTTGCTCCTGACTTTGGTCGAACTGATCGACAAAGGTATTGTACTTAACAACCGCTTTGAAGTCAATGTCGATCTTGTGGGATTGTTTCAGGAAAACTGGCGCCTTCTGGTACGTACAGCGCATCAGCCAGACTTCACGCAGCCCTTTTATTATTTGCAGTCCGACAAAGCAGCAGGGCAGGGCTTCTGGGCTCTATATCCCAATCCCGGCTTTCAGATCAATGCGCATATCAAAAGTGTAAGGATCCTTTCGGAGGTAGTAGCTTATGGTGCATTCGATGATAGGCTTGCTGTGTTGCTTAGTGATCCTTTGAACCGGGCCACAGTTCGTGATCAGCTACTTTCTGTTTACTTTCCAGAGGAGCGGCTAGCATACTATCGTCATAAGAAACTGAATGACGGCTTTTACCATAGGGTGCAGTCTTTGGTGCTAAATGAGCCCGAGGCACAGTACAAACATATTTCCATTCAGACCGAGGAAGATGTGTTTGTCAGGTCCGGATTATTCAAACGCTATATCCCGCAGCTCTATCAGGATACCTGCGCCATGACAGGCATGCGGATGCGGTCTACTTTTAAGTACAACTTTATTGATGCGTGCCATATTGTGCCTTTTGCGGTGACGCATGATGACAGGGTGACGAATGGGATAGCACTATGCCCAAACCTGCATCGTGCATTTGATAGGGGACTGGTCAGTGTTGGAGAGGATTATACCATTATTGTTTCCGCTCATATTGATGAGCTGGCCGATCATCCCTATAGTTTGTCGAAATTAAATGGCAAATCTATTTTGCTCCCTGAGGTAAACAGGTATTATCCATCGCAGGAAAACTTAGTTTGGCATCGGGAGAATGTTTTTAAAGGATGATATAACTATTTCCAGAGTTTTCTGGTCTCTAAGAATAGCTCTATCTGATTCAGTACAGTAGGAAGATTTTTGAGAATGTCCTGTGTCCAGAACCTGAATACGACGTAGTCCATGTCCCGTAGGGCTCTATTGACGCGTATATCTTTTTGCATATTGCGCTCGATCTTGGGAATCCAGAAAAGGCGGTTAGATTTAATACGTTCCTTGTTATTTTTCCAATCGAATCCATGCCAGAATTCTCCGTCTACAAATATCGCAAGCTTGTATTTTTTAATTACAATGTCGGGAGTGCCAGGGAGCGATTTGTCGTGAAGACGAAACCGGATATTTTTTGACCATAGTGCCTTTCTAAGGATGAGTTCAGGTTTGGAATTGCGGCTTCTGATTTTAGACATATTATAGCTACGTTTTGAAGTGGTATAAAACCCCGCAGCTTCCTCAAAGCGAGGAACATAAATTCTATCGTTTTCGTCATCGTATTTTGCCATCACTCAAAGTTAGGGATAATAATTAGAGGATTAATATCATAGAGAATGGGATGAACATAATTGAATTTAAAAAATAATTTTACTAAAAAAAATAGCATCTAAAATACTGGGATTTTGTATCTTTGTTATTATTTTCCAAAGAGATCAGAACTTATCTTTATCAAAGTTTACGTAATTCGATTTTTTTTGTGAAAAAATAAATTGAATTAGTTAGTTTAGGGAAAATTATTACTTTTGCATTTTTTTTTGAATACCCTATGCGAGAAGAGATTATTAATCTACAAACTTTAAATCCTAGTCAACAAATTAACGTGAAGAAACCTCTATTATGGGCTGTTGATATTTTTAGTGGTGCTGGAGGAATGAGTATTGGTGCTGAAATGGCAGGAATTAACATAAAATTCGCTGTGGAGAAAAATGAACATGCTGCAGATACTTTCAAATTTAATCATCCTAACGTTGAAGTATTAAAAAAAGATATTACTGATGTTAATCCGCTTGAATATGTAAAGGAGCCAGTATTTGTAGTTTTTGGTGGCCCACCTTGTCAGGGCTTTTCAACCGCCAATACTAAAACAAGAAATAGTTCCAATAAAAACAATTATTTGTTTGAGGAATTTCTCAGATTTGTTAAACAGCTGAAGCCATTGTGGTTTGTTTTTGAAAATGTAGAAGGTATCACAACCTATGAAGATGGTAATACCATTAAAACAATAAAAAGCCTCTTTGATAAGGTCGGTTATGTTACAACTGAAAAAGTTTTATGTGCATCAGATTATGGCGTCCCACAAGATCGTAATCGTTTTATTATGGTTGGCAATAGAATTGGAGTAGAATTTGAATTTCCAGAGAAGCTTAGAAATAAAGTAACGGTAGGAGAAGCATTATTCGATCTACCAGAATTAAGCAATGGTGATCAATTTTATGAACTACCTTACTTAAAAAGTATTGATGAGAGTCCAGATTATGTAAAGCAGATGCGAGGCGCAACAGATTTTGCTAAGCAAAATTTTGTTTCTAGAAATAAGGAATACGTTTTAGAAAGATATCGATATATAGGGCCAGGCCAAAATTGGAAAGCTATACCAAATCATCTAATGGAAAATTATGCAAACAAAAATAACTGTCATAGTGGTATATATAAACGTTTGCATCCAGATAAGCCCTCAGTGGTTATTTCCAATTATCGAAAAAATATGTTAATCCATCCATTTAAAGATAGAGGATTATCTGTTCGTGAGGCAGCACGATTACAGAGTTTTCCTGACAATTTTATTTTTAAGGGATCTCTTTCTCATATTCAACAGCAGATAGGGAATGCAGTTCCACCTTTATTAGCCAAAGCAATTTTTGAGCAAATTATAAGCTATAACGATGAGCAAACAGTCTAAAAAGAAAGTTCAGGAGAATTTTTTGAATTTCAATTTTGATATAAGTGCCTATAGGCTTTTAGGTCGTGAACTAATAACTGATAGGATCACTGCTTTGTTTGAGATAGTCAAAAATTCTTACGATGCCAACGCGAATCTGGTTGAGATTGAATTTATTTCACTGAATCCTTTAAATGACACATCTAAAATTATTATAAAAGATGATGGTATAGGTATGTATTTTGAGGATTTAAGGGATCGTTGGATGGTTATTGGTACTAGTAGTAAACGAAGAAATAGAACATCACCTGAACCATATCTTCGAAAAGTTACAGGGAAAAAAGGAATTGGAAGATTTGCTGTAGATTTATTAGGTTCTAAACTTACATTAAGTACTAAAAGGAAGGACGAAAACCGTTGGATATATTTAGAAACAGATTGGACGAAATATAATGAATTAGAAGAGCAACAACTATCCCTTCCTTTAGGGATGGAAGAGGGAGCAAATAAGAAAAAGGATTTCTTTACAGATATAAAAAATCGTTATTGGTTTGGAAAGAATGATGACAAAGCGGGGCACGGGACAATATTAGAAATAGAAGACATTAACGATCCTTGGACTGAAGATGATATTAAGCGTGCATGTAAGGAGTTAGCAAGATTGGTTTCTCCTAATAAAGGAATTCAGAAATATCCTTTTAATATTCGAATTAAATCTGAATATGAGGGGATGAAGGATCTTGAAATAAAGCCTCTGTCTTATATAGAATTTGCAACAATTTCAATTGAGCTTAAAAGTAGCAAAGAAAAAGAAACTCAAGAAATTGCAGTATTTGAAAATGGTAAACTTTTAAAAAAGGATACTGTAAAGCAGAGTTTTGGTTTGATTGACTTTTATCTATACTATTTCGATCAACCAGCTAAACGCAAGTTTAAAGAAAAGTTCAATATAGATATTGACGGAATAAAAATATATAGAGATGGCATCATTACTACTCCTTTTGCTGAAACCGAGGCTGACCAAAATAAACAGAAAGACATCTTAGGGATAGATAAGCGTAGGTATTCAGGTTTTTTTGATAAAATTAATAGTCGCGATTTACTAGGATTTGTTGAGCTTACCGATGAAAATAATGCTGGTCTGATAGAAGCAACAAATAGGCAGGATTTTTTAGATAATAAAGAGTGGCGAAGTTTAAAAGATTTCATAATTGACCAAATTCACCAAATTGAGAAGTGTTTAAAGAACAATAAAGAGCAAATCCGTAAAAATACCAAATCAAATCTAAATAGAGCAACAGCTGATTTATCAGGTATAAAAACATTAGTAAAGGAGGTCAAAGAAACTGCACCTAAAGAGTTGCATGAAAAGCTACAATTAATAGATAGTAGCTTAAGTAAGCTTCAAGGTACTGTGAATAAAAGCATTGTAGATTACACAAAACTAGAAGAAGAAAGTAAGCAAAAAGAAAGCCTATATTTTAGTTTGGTGTCTTTACAGACATATGCAGCTATGTTTTCCCATATGACTAAACATACAATTGGTCACGTTTTAAGAGACGCTGAGTATTTTAGTTCTCGTTTTCCTAATGAAAAATTGGAGGGTCGATTTAAAGTGATCTCTTCTAGAATTTACGACGAATTTTTGACATTGAGAAAGGGCGTTGATTTTATGTTAAAGTATGCTCAAACGGATAATGAATTCGAAGATATTAATATTCATGATCTAATCAATAATCTGTTTATTTCAATATACAAACCTACCTTTGATCTGAATCACATTAAATCCGAATTGATTCTAGATGATAAGCTTATTTTACATTATAATAAAAAGGCACTTGAAGATATTTTTGATAATTTAATCTCTAATTCTATTAAAGCTTTAAAAACCGTTAAAGAAGGGATTATTAAATGTAGCGGTGTTATTGAAAATAAAAAGTTGATTTTGAAATTTTCAGATAATGGTTTAGGAATTCATAGTGATGATAGATTTAGAATTTTTGAAATTTTCTTCACAAAAACTGCAGAAGATGGGGGAGCGGGGATAGGACTATATATGGTTAAGAATCGTATAGAGGCAATGCAGGGAACTATTGAGGTAACTGATAGTGAATTTAAACCAAATGGTGCAACTTTTAAGATTGTATTACCTTTTAAGAAGTAAATCAATGAAAGTACAGGTTTTAATTATAGAAGATAATCTGAAATATAAGAACGACACTTTAGTGTGGGCATTGGAGGATAAGTTTGATGCGGATAATGTAGTTTTTGAGCCAGATCCTAAAGAAGCTTTAGATTACATAAAAACTAACTTAGATAAAAATATTATTGTATTTCTTGATATTCAGTTTCCAAAAGGAGAATTGGATGGACACGAAATATTGGCGGAGATTCGTAAAATGTCTGAGTTAATCCCTGTTATTCTATGGAGTGGTGTTAATGAGAATCAGGAAAAATTCAGCGATTTTATAAATCATAATGCATTTCGTTTTGTTAGTAAAACTGCTACGCTAGCGGAAATTATGCCTATCGTGGATGATGCGGTCTCTTTTTTCGAAAATAATTTGGATAACACAATTGAAGATTGGATTATTCAAAAAGATGGAGATAAAGACAAGCCAGTATATTTTACAGGTGACGGTCACTCTTATTCTTTAAATGATATATTAAATCATATTCGTCAACAAACAGACGTTGGTAAATCATTTTCCAAGAAACTGAACCAATTAACTATTGACTTATTATTAAGAAATAAAAAGAGATTAAATGATTAATTTATTTTTAGCTTTTGATGAAGAAGATGGTAGTATGGGAACTTTCAACCAGGGATGCTTGGAAGATTTTGAAACTTATTTTCATAAGGATCATCCTATAAAGCCCAGCTATATTAGATCTAGAACATTAAACCCCGTCAATATCGAAATAAATTTGGATCGTCTAAAGACTAAATCTTTTATATTTAGCGCTTATTCGCACGGTCTTGACGATCGGCTAGTTATCAAAGATTCGCCTTACATTGATGATACAAATGTAAATCTGTTTAAGAATTCGCTATTTTATACTGTGTCTTGCTCGTCCGCAAATATATTAGCAGATAGATTAATCGAAAATGGATGTCATTGTTATCTTGGGTATAAGTGCCTTTTTAATTATTGGGATGGTTACAGAGAATTCTCAGAATGTGCAAATTTTGGGTTGTTCAAAATTTTTGATGGTGTAGATTCCCGGGGGGCTTTCGATCGAATGTTAGAAAAATATAATGAATGTATTGATAGGCTAGTGGAAGAGAATATAGATGGATTTATGCAAGCTGCTCTATTAAGAGAGAATAGGGATGGCTTAGTTCACAAAGGTAACTCTATATCTATCAAAGATTTTCAATATAGCGAGGATTAATATCCTCGCTATTTAATGATTTAAATTGGGATATTCAGTAAATGTTATAAAAAATGGTGGTCAGAATAATTTCGGTCACCATTTTTTGTTCTGTTATCCCGATCTTTGTAAGATTTTTCCGC
>NZ_RBWS01000001.1 GCF_003627955.1 Sphingobacterium puteale
CTTACATGATTGTGTTTTCTTAAAGAACTTCTCTCGCTTCAACTTCCGTATCCGCTATATTCCGATGGGCACCAGCCCCTCTTTATCTTTTTTTGTTTCCCTTCGTTTCCGTTGGGACTGCAAAGGTAGAAATCTTTTCGGAACTTCCAAAAAACTTTTAAAGTTTTTTTTCTTTTCCCTTTTTTCGATTTCCGCGTTTAACTCTCGTTAAACCCTTCTTTTTTCATGAATACCTGCTCTCGCGGTAACCGTCCCTCCCTTGCGGAGTGGTGCAAAGATAGGGAGTTTAATAACAAACTTCCAAGACTTTTGTTCTTATTTATTTCGTTTTGCCGCTAACTGGCTGTGAACTTGGGGGATTATTTTTGTGAAACAGGATCCTGGGGGCGCCGGGGGACGAAAGGCCGGTTATCCGCGGATCTGCGGCAGACTCTGGGGTACAACGGGAGACCGGGGCGGCGACCGGAGGACTGGAAGAGGATACAGAACGCCGTGAAATCCCGCTCCGCGGATTATAGAGCACTCCGGGGCACAGGCGGAACCGAAGAATGTCAGCAGCCTCCCGGCACTCGCCCGGAATCCGGAAAGGGCAAGGAAGCTGGAGGCCCGGTGGCAATACGCTGATCCGGCAAAGATTGCAGCACGGACGGTGCGGGTGGACAACGGAAAAACAGACGGATATTCCCTTCCAGACCGGGCTCTTCGTGGGATCAAGGCGCGAGGAACAACCCGAAAATTTCAATTCGATAGCCTATGGAAAACAATAGTAATAGCTCAAGGAAAAGTTATGCTTTTACTTAGGTTTTAGTTAGGTTTAGTTTAGGTTTTGCTTAGGTAAAATCTAAACTATACCTAAGGGATAGCTAACTTAAATTTAATTTACCGCTAAGCTAATACTAAACTTATCCATAAATACGGGTAACAATGGGTGGATCATAGACAGAATTACTCGCTACAGGGAATTGTTTTTACTAAATCAACACATAATAACACGTCTCTATCTTCTTCAGTTAATCTTTAACAGGAAGGAATTCCTGCTAAGCACTTATAAATACCGTTTTAATAGCGATATAATGGTTAACTTATTTGCTTTATGAAGGGGAAATAGTGTCCGCCGCCCCCCCCAGTTGGCCAGCCCCAGAACAGAGACTTCCCACTCTATCTCAAGCCGACTTTAATTAAGAGATCATTAGATGATAGACTATACTTTTTTTCGGTAACACCAAAACTTAATATGGCAGTAATGTTAATAACAACCAAGAAAGAGCATGTTATAATTCTATAGATATCATTGCAAATAGAGTCAATAATACAAACAGGTATAGCTGATATTCAAGCGCTGGACTCAAGCAAGAGTCATTTTTTTTCGCAAAATCGTTTAACTATAAATGGTAGGATAATTTTAGAAAAACCAACGAACCTGTACGGAAAACTTATTGTTTATTGGCTTTAAAAACCCAAAAACGTTGAAGTGTATAATTAAAACCTAAGGAGACAAGCAACTCAACAAGTAGCTTCGAAAACAAGAAATTAAAACGGTAGACATCCACCAGAAAATGTATACCGGTAGATTTAAGCAGAATACTGCCACTGACAACAATCACAAACTTCCATAACTGGCTACCAACAGAATTTTGAGTGCTACCAAAAGACCAATACCGATTGATCAGAAAATTTACGACAGCGCCAAGGCTCCCACTGATTGCGTTGGAGAAAGGTGCGCTAATATGTAACAGTTTATAACAGGCGGAATATACACCAAAATCAAACAATCCGCCCAGAAAAGCGGATAGTTGTGCTTTTAGAAAAGTAACAACTCTTGAAGACATATTTAGCCCGCCTCCTCTTGTTGTTTTTTCAATTTATCTTCCTTATCCTTCGCATCCCCCAATTTTAACAACAGACGTGTATCATTTGCATTAATAATAAAAAGCAACAGGCAAATCACAAATACACACCAATTAATGGAACCGGGTATCAATACCTCCAATAACATCACCAAGGAAATAATTACACGTATTTCTGTCGGGCCCAAGATTCCGGCATCTATAGTATACTTATCAGTAATTCTATACCGAAGTTGGGATATAATCATCGCCCATCCATATAAGGAGACCAAAGTAAAGCCGAGATATTTATAATCACCTGTCGTATAGAGTACATATCCCAATCCGATAAATACCGTACTGATCCAATCCATTACAATATCGAGTGCAAATCCATACCAACGGCGTGATTTATTCCTATAAAATGCAATACGTCCATCCAATGAATCACCAAACCATTGTACAAAAAAACCAGGAATACCTAAAAGTAAATACCGGATATCAACATATTCTGCTAGTAAAAAACTACCTAAAACCATCAGGGATCCCAAAAAACCGATCGCCGTAAGGCCATCAGAAGTAATCCAATTCGGAACCCTCGGCACGAGGTACGTAATCAACTTTTGTTCGGGTTCACTCAGGATATTTGTTCTTTTTCGATCTTGAAAAAGCTTTTTATTTATTTTAAACTCACTCATTATCTGTGATTATAACCATTTATTTTCTTTATACCAAGCCAGTGCCTCCATTAAGCCCGCTTTCAAATTATATTTAGGTTGGTATTGTATTTGGCTTTGAGCCAATGAAATATCACAGCCCCAGTTTTCTGCTGTAAGTTCATTCAGTCGCTCTGGATATAGTACAGGTATTGTTTTAGAATTTTTATATACACGTTCAAAGATTACAGCCACTGCTTTGACAATCCCCAAGGGAATATGCATCCTGATCATTTTCTTCTGCGTGAACTCTTTAAAAATTTTGGCCATTTCATAACGATCATAAATGTGCCCATCACTTAGATTATAGCTATTTTTCCCACCTTGATCAAAACGACAGGCGTTTAAAATCGCTTGGACTAGATCCGTCACATAAATAAAGCTTAGCTTTTGAGGAGATTTTCCGACATAGGCATCCATTCCACCGTTCATTGTCTTGAAAAGAATAAAAATATCTTTCTCTCTGGGGCCATATACTGCTGTTGGCCGCAAAATTGTCACTGGTTGATCATCAAACTCGCTCAATGCGAGTTCCGCCTTACTTTTGCTTCGACCATAAGCTGTCACTGGGCAGTAGGGATTACATTCATCAATTAAATTGGATGCATAAGGAACAGGCCCTATGGCTGCAAGACTACTTACAAATACAAATCTGCGGATTGGGTTTTTCAATGAAAAACAAGCCGACGCCAAGTTTTTGGTATAACCAACATTGACCTTGTCTAAATCTTCTTCGCGTTTGGCACGCGTCATTGCCGCCGCATGCACAACATAGGTATAGTTTTCCGATTCCAATAAAGCTTTGATGGAAGCTTCATCAGTGAAATCAGGATAAACAAATTTATCCACAACAGAACGAATTTCTGAAACATCACTCGACTTTCTAACGGCAGCATGAACTTCCATTCCTGCTTCCTTCGCCGCCCTTGTCAAATGATAACCCACAAAACCACTCGCTCCAGTGATTAATATTTTTTCTATCATAATGATTTTTGATACAAACGATAACGTTTGTACAATTCTCCATTCATTTGTTCAATGGCATGGTTCATCATGTAATTATGCTCCAACATCCACGAACATTCAGCCCCTTTTATATTGGAACCTTTCGATTCTTTAATAATCCGGCCATACAAACAGGCTTCAATTCCAAGCTTGCGATAATCTTCCAATACACCCAACATCAATACCCGTAGCAAATTAATTTTTTTCTTTCCGAACAACAACTTAAAAATACCCGTAGGAAGTAAACGGCCTTTCTTTACTTTGATAAGAATTTGATTGATATCGGGGATACCTAAGCCAAAACCAACGAGCTCCCCGTCTTTTTCGGCCACAATGGCAAAACGTGGATCGAGGATCATCTTCAGATCTTTAGCCGTATAGTTAAATTCATCTTCCGTCATCGGAACGAATCCTGAATTTTTATCCCAAGCTCTATTATAGATATCACGAACCTTAGCAGCTTCGTTTTTAAAATCCTTTACATTAAATTGGCGTAATGTAATTCCTGACCTTTTTAAACGTTCCTCCAACTTATCCAAAAGCTTTACAGATCGCTTATCGGCAGTTTCTTCCATGACCAGATACGCCCTAAGATCTACCTTATGTCCATAACCGGCATTGGTAATCAAATCCATGTAATAGGGTGAATTGTAAGGCATCATCGCTACTGGTGGCCTATCAAAACCCTCAACCAAAAGCCCTACCGTATCATTGGTTGATAAATTGATGGGGCCGACGATGGTATCTCCACCTTTAGCTTTTACCCATTTCTCAGCAGTTTCAAACAAAGCATTAGCCACCTCCTGATCATCGATACAATCAAAAAATCCCCATTGCCCTTCATTGACATGATTAAAGGCGTTGTGGTTGTTGTTCCAAATCGCGCAGATTCGGCCAACGATCTCATCATTACGAAAAGCTAGAAAGGGTTGTGCTTGAGAATGTTTGTAAAAGGGATGCTTGTCAGGGGAAAGCAAATCGAATTGTTCAAGAAATAAGGCCGGTACATAATTAGGATTTCCCGCATAGAGGCTATGAGGGAAATCTATAAACAGCCGTTTTTGTTTCTTTGTTTCAACGGGTACAATCTGAATCATATACGATTAGATTTTATATTAATGTTTCAACTTCAGCTTGTTTGAATACTTTAACCATCTTCTCAATTGCTTCATCGATTTGGTCATAAGTATGTGTCGCCATCAATGAAAAACGAATCAAAGACTCCTCCGCAGGAACTGCCGGAGAAACTACCGGGTTAACAAATACACCATCATCTTGGAGCATTTTAGTCACCCAGAAAGTTTTTTCATTACTACGAATAAATATTGGCAAAATAGGGCTTTCCGTAGCGCCTAGATCAAAACCATGGTCTAATAATTGCGCTTTGGCGTAATCTGTATTTTTCCATAATTTTTCAATGTGTTCAGGTTCATTTTGAATAATCTCCAGCGCTTTCAATGTAGAAGCAACAGAGGCTGGCGTCATCGACGCACTAAACATTACTGAACGTGCATTGTGTTTCAAGAAATCAATCACATCAGCATCGCCCGCTACGAATCCACCTAAAGAAGCTAATGATTTACTAAACGTACCCATGATCAAATCTACATCGTTATTAAGCCCAAAATGCGACGCTGTACCAGCGCCTTTGTGCCCAATAACACCCAAGCTATGCGCATCGTCCACCATAACGGCAGCATCAAACTCATTGGCTATCGTAGTGAGTTCTGGTAAGTTAACAATATCACCTTCCATACTAAAGATACCGTCCGTACAAATTAGTTTTGCGCTTTCTTCAGGCAATCTGGATAATTTAGCGCGCAGATCGTCCATATTGTTGTGACCGTATTTGATCACCTTCGCAAATGATAAACGGCTTCCATCAATAATAGATGCGTGATCACGTTCATCCAGCAAAATATAATCGTTACGGCCCATCAGACAAGACAAAGGGCCAAGATTTGATTGGAATCCTGTGCTAAACAGAATCGCGGCCTCTTTACCTACATAAGCAGATAGTTTTTCTTCCAGTTCTACGTGAATATCCAAGGTACCGTTTAAGAAACGCGATCCAGCACATCCAGTACCATACTTCTCCAAAGCATCTTGCGCTGCTTTTATAATACGTATATCAGTCGTTAACCCTAAATAAGAGTTAGAGCCGAACATCAATACACGTCTACCATCGATTTTTACCTCGGTATCTTGTTTTGATTGAATAGGCCTAAAATAGGCATATAAGCCCTTAGCTTTTAACTCCTCTACAATCTTAAATTGCGATATTTTTTCGCCTAACTTTCCTTTACTCATGCGATAAAAAGGTATTTCTAAAACTATTTCTAACTTTTAGATGTTATTGTAACAAACAAAATTCTCGAATTGGACTTTTATATAAAAAACTCTGTCTTCGAATAAAAATCTGCTCTATCCACAATGTAAGTTGAAATTCTACGTTGTCTATATTCACAATAATTCCAAAAAACGTTGCAAACATACGAAAACATAATCTGACTTTCACTTAAATTTAGTCATATTTTTAACACACCGCCCAAAACAGTTAATTTTATTTTAATACTCTCCTAACATCTTCCCCACACAATTCTACTATAAAATAAGACAATTTTAATAATTATATTTGCGAACTTTAAATTATCCTATAATTAGTTACATTTAGGTTCATTGCACTAGCAATGGTATAGACTTACTAATATACAACAATATATGGCTTTATCTTCAGATATCAATATAAAAAATAAAAAAGCTTCTTTTGAGTATCATCTACTGGACAGATACGTTGCTGGAATTCGACTTTTAGGCACAGAAATAAAATCAATACGGGAGGGAAAAGCAAATATTAACGATAGTTTCTGCAGTTTCTTCGAAGATGGACTTTACATTCGTAACATGCATATTGCCGAATATTCCATGGGTTCATTCTACAATCATGAAGCAAAACGCGACCGCCAGCTTCTGCTGACAAAAAAAGAACTTAAGAAATTAAAAGAAAAAGGTGAAGAACGCGGTTTTACAATTGTTCCATTGCGCATATTTATCAGCTCACGTGGTTTTGCAAAAGTTGAAATTGCCCTTGCACAAGGGAAAAAAGACTTCGATAAACGGGAAAACATAAAGGAAAGAGATGTCAAACGTGAGCTTGATCGCGTTATGAAATTCTAACTTTGTCATTGCGCCAGGACAAATGCCCCTGGCGTGATGCCGACCCTATTTTTAAACAGCCGAACAAAATAATTGACATCATTGAATCCTGCCCCAAAACAGGACTCCTTAACATTACGGGTCAAGAGCAACAACTGCTTAGCTCTATGAATACGCTGCTGAATCACATATTCCATTGGGCTAAGCCCAAGTTCTCTGTTGAACATCCTGGTCAAACTGGCCTTGCTCATATGCGCGGCCTTCTCCAATAGGTCTATCGATATCTTCTCGGTAATATTCCTACGGATAAAATCTTGTAAATGAACAAGTACCTTATTACACGATTTCCCCACCTTCAACGCCACGAGAGACTGCGACTGCAGCAATCGAATCGTGAGCTCCTTAAATGTCAGATCTGCCAAAACATCTTTAAGCGGATTCTCGCTTATAATAATCTGAAATAATTTATTAACCAATTCGGCCATTTCGTTGGAATTGTAAAGATGAAAAAGTTCCGGATCAATATACCAGCGGTCCAGCTGTTCCTTTGGATAAAATTCATTTAAATAATCCAATACAGCTTCTATTTTCTCTTTCCGGATAGTGAGCGCCGAACACTGTGTAGGCCGCTCCAGCGTAGCTTCTGGAAAGTCAATATGCATACCGACCATGGCTGGCAATACGATCGTCTGTCCGGGTAGATAGTCGAAAGCTTTCATATGATCCAGGTGCATAATTTTCTTCCCTTGAATCATATTGATCATGACCAGGTCATCAAACCGCAGGGGTACATATTCAGACACACGATATGTCTCAAATATATTCAGTTCCAGGCTATCCAATGTAAATGCACGGCGGTTTTCTACCAGCGTACTGAGTTCCCTTCCCTGAGAAAATGGCAATGTGTGAATCCGTGTACTATCCTTCATATCGTATCAACTAAATATAATTGGAAATCAATCAAATATAACAAAAAAATCGAGCATTTGTTTCGGGGTATCCTGGAATAATATGCTTTGCTGCGCTGCAACGATGCTGCTATGCTTTGCATCAATAATGCTATGGTATTGAATAATTGCTGGCTAACTTTGATAAGAAGGGATTAAAAATAAGTAATAATAAATCATATGAGCGTAATTCAAAGACCATCGTTCAAAGAACGATACGACAATTACATTGGCGGTAAATTTATTGCCCCGATCCAGGGAAAATATTTTGACAACATCTCGCCGGTGGATGGTAAAGTATATACCCAGGTAGCGCATTCAACGAAAGAAGATCTCGATCTGGCAGTTGATACGGCGTCCAAAGCCTTTGAAACCTGGGGGAAAACATCGGCAACCGAACGCAGCATTATTCTCAACAAAATTGCAGACCGCATCGAGGCTAACCTGGAATATATTGCTGCCGTAGAAACCATAGATAACGGAAAAGCGGTACGTGAAACGCTAAATGCGGATATCCCGCTTGCCATTGATCATTTTAGATACTTTGCGGGAGTAATCCGCGCAGAAGAGGGATCAATAACCGAATTAGACAGCAATACCGTTTCCCTCATTGTGCACGAACCGATAGGCGTCATTGCACAGATCATTCCATGGAACTTCCCAATTTTAATGGCGGTATGGAAACTTGCTCCAGCTCTTGCTGCCGGAAATACCGTTGTTTTAAAACCGGCAGAAAGTACACCCGCATCAATTCTGGTCCTCATGGAAATTATTGGCGACCTGATACCTCCTGGCGTGGTAAATATTGTCAATGGCTTTGGGTCCGAACTGGGCAGGGCTTTGGTAACAAATCCAAAAGTTGCGAAGGCAGCCTTTACAGGTTCCACAGCAACGGGCCGATTGGTCATGCAATACGCTACAGAAAATATTATCCCCGTGACATTGGAATTGGGTGGAAAATCCCCAAACATATTCTTCAGCTCTGTCATGGATGCTGACGATGCGTTCTTGGACAAAGCGATCGAAGGGGCTGTTTTATTTGCCCTTAATCAGGGAGAAATATGTACATGTCCCTCGCGTTTATTGATCCAGGAGGATATCTACGATAAGTTTATTGCACGTGTTATTGATCGGGTCAATCAGATCAAAGTTGGCGACCCATTGGATCCGACAACAATGATGGGAGCCCAAGCTTCCAAAATTCAAAAAGACAAAATCATGTCTTATATCACACTGGGTAAACAAGAAGGAGCAGAAGTGCTAACCGGCGGAGACGAAAATAATGTCGGGGCAGGTTTTGAAGAAGGTTATTACATCAAACCAACGCTATTCAAGGGGAATAATAAGATGCGTATTTTCCAGGAGGAGATTTTTGGTCCGGTCTTGGCTGTTACAACGTTCAAAGATGAGCAAGAGGCCATAGCTATTGCCAACGACACCATATATGGCCTTGGAGCCGGTGTATGGACCAGAGATGCACATCAGCTTTATCAGGTTCCACGCGCCATCCAGGCTGGTCGCGTATGGGTCAATCAATACCACTCCTACCCAGCAGGTGCCCCATTCGGAGGCTACAAGCAATCGGGAATCGGTAGAGAAAATCATAAGATGATGCTTGCTCATTATCGTCAGGCAAAAAATATGTTAATTTCATACAGCAAAGAAAAACTAGGGTTCTTTTAACAATGGCCAACAGAATAGATAGTACGGACAAAGCCAAGGAGCTCATTCATACACTTGAAGCACAACACGGCCCATTGATGTTTTATCAGGCAGGTGGCTGCTGTGAAGGTACTCAACCTCAATGTTTCGAAAAAGAGGGATATTTTCCGAGGATGAATGATGCCATGATCGGATTGGTTGAGGGATATGAGTTTTGGGTAGACCGGGATTTGTTCGAGTACTGGAAACATGCGCATTTCACCCTCGATGTGCTGGAAGGTTTTGGCCCCGGTGGTTTTTCATTGGAAACACCGTTAGGAAAAACCTTTAAAGTACATTATCGGCTCTTTACGGAAGAAGAGTTAAAAGAACTTAGTCCGGTCAAACGTAGTGAATAAACACAGAAAACGGGTGGATTACTCCACCCGTTTTAAATCTTTGCCATCGCAAACAAAAGCATCCCAGTTAAATTAGGAAGATCATTCTATATCTAGCCCCTCTAAGACAGGAATTGGCTGCTTATTTTCATCCAAAGCAACAAAGGTAAAAACACCTTCTATGGCCATTTCGCGTCCTTCTTTATACATGTGCTCCAAAAATATTTCAACTTTCACCTTGAGACTAGTACGCCCGACATTTTGGACACGTGCGATTGCTTCAATAATACTTCCCGAAGGAATTGCCTTATTGAAATCAATACGGTCGGTGGACACAGTCACTAAAGTTTTGCGGCAGAATCTCGTAGCCGCCATGAAAGACACTTCATCCATAATGGACATCGCCTTACCGCCGAATAAGGTATCGTGATGATTTGTCAGAAAAGGAAATACTGTTGTACATACATGCGTTTCCGATAAATCAATACGTTCTTGTAAAGTCATTTATTGTTTTAATTTTGTCGATTTAAGAGGACACAAATGTAAGGCTATCCCAAAACAATTGAGTCATTTTTATCCCATATTTTCTTCGATATCCACCCCTATACCCTTTAATAACAGCGAGGCATTAAAGATCTTACATTCTCCGGTCTTCAATTTATAGTCAAACAGCATCTGCCCTTCGTCCACCTGAATGTCAAAATGATAATTTTTGATTTCTCCCGGAAACTCCTGTTCCAAGCTGGACAACTGCAAATCATGCGTAGCCACCATTCCTTTCCCATCCAAGCGGACTAATTTTTTGATAATCGCGCGGGATCCCAAATACTTGTCCACCGAATTTGTACCACGTAGCATTTCATCAATCAGGAAGAAACTATCCGTAGAGTAAGCGACTGTATCTAATATAAATTTCATTCGATTGAGCTCTGCCTTGAAGGTAGAGGTACTTTCATTCAGATTATCCCGTATACGCATATAGGATATAAGCTTATAAATCGGCAGCCGAAATGTTGTAGCGGCAACGCTGGCTCCGGCATAAGCCAGAACTGCATTTATTCCAATTGTCCGCAAGAATGTACTTTTTCCCGCCATATTGGATCCGGTGACCAATGCAACCCGATGATCCATACTTGTATAATCATTGGCAACAACCTGTTCGCTCGGAATCAGCGGATGGAAAACGCCTTGTGCTTCAATCTTATCTTCATTAGGACGGTTTAAGATAACCGGGTAAATATAAGTTGGATGGTTTCTTTTCCAGATGGCCAGACTATTCACGGCCTCCACTTTTGCCAGGGTATCAAATGAATTCAGAATTTCCTTTTCATACTTATTTTTCCAATCTATAATCGCCAATACCTGTCTAAAATCCCAAAGCAAAAATAGATTCAGAAATAGACCAACGAACACATTATTTCGCGCATCCAGATTATTGATCAGTGCAGCGAGTTTTTTAAACGCTTTTGAAATAGGTTCAGCATGATTCCCTTGCTTTAATTCATTCGCCATTTCCTGTAGCGATGCAGACTTCCATGAATGGCTTTCAATAGCCTGTATGGCATCGGCATAGGATCCCAGCATTCCACCTATCTTGTCGATTCTTGAGGAGAATAAACTTATGTTACCTGCTTTGGCAAAAGCCCAAAGCACATGAAACAGGCCCAATATGGTGGCGACAGCCGCAAATTTGGGAATAAAAAAACTTCCAATGAGCGCCACCGCAAATAAAGCCGGACCAACCTTGACATACATGCGCATGAAGCCGTTTCCAAAGTTAAAATTCCGATCTTGAAAATAATTGGACAAAAAAGCCTTAATATCCAGCTTATGATTTAGGTTTGCCAGCAGTTTTGCCTGAAAATCCCAGATCCATTCGGATTCATTTTCCAATTCTTTCGAGGCTTCCTGATTGCGCCAGATCTGCTCCTTATCCAAAGGAGCACTGAACCAAGAGGCCAGAAGGTCAATACCCTGCTTCGTTGTCGAACGGTTCAATTGGGCAAACAAAGAATAGGATCCAAATACATCCATATCCGAACTATAAGGATGGTTGCCATCTTCAAATTGCTCGCCATGGGCATACATGTTCGCTTTCCCTTCCGCTATGGTCTGTTCGTTGGAAAGCACCTTTAAATAGGCTTCAAAATAATTTTTCTGAAGTTCCAGTTTACTTTGCCGGCGCACCAAATAAGCAAAAAGGAATAGCAAAGCAAAGAAACAAAAGAACACCAGGGGTAGACTTTCCAACTGAAAAGTATAAAACAACAGCGCTCCACCGCCAAGAATGACAAAGAGTCGGGTTAAACTCAGGGTATTCACCTGCTTATTTAATTTTAAGACCGTTGCCGCAATTTCCTGATGCTTTTGCGCATATAATGTAGCTATTGGAATCATTCCTAAATAATTTTTTATTCCATTAATCATTCAACTACCAGGCCTGATCGCCCACCAAAGGCACAAAACGGAAGGTATCTAATTCTATTCGATCAAAATCATTTTCTCCCACACGAATTATTGTTACCATTTTTTGAGACTTCTCGTCTCCCACCGGAATAACGAAAATCCCCCCTATTTTTAACTGTTTCAGCATGATTTCAGGCACAAATGGGGCTCCCGCAGTCACAATAATTTTGTCGTAAGGGGCATGCTCTACAATACCTTTGGAACCATCACCTAGAAAAAAATTTGCCTTATACCCCATATAGGGCAGAACCTGAATTGTCCGTTGATAAAGATTCTCCTGACGTTCTATGGTATATACGTCAGCGCCAAGTTCAAGTAAAATACAAGTTTGATAGCCTGATCCAGTTCCTATTTCCAGAACCTTATCTCCTTTTTTCACGTGGAGCAATTCGGATTGATAAGCGACAGTATAGGGTTGTGATATCGTCTGCCCGTCACCGATAGGAAAAGCAATATCCCGATAAGCCTGATTCCAAAACGTTTCATCAAAAAAGAAATGGCGTGGTACCTTTCCAATGGCTTCCAATACTTTTTGGTCCTCAATACCTCTTCCTTTTAGATGCTCGACCAATTTCTTGCGTGCACCTCTTTCCCGATAATTATCAATAAACTTATACGCCATGATATTTCAAATTTACTTTTAAAAAGGGATATATAGTCGAACTATTCACAAATCATTTAACATCAAGCCAATACATGATGGCGAATACCGAATACAGAACAAGGCTGCGTTACCTCAAAAAGGCCTAATCCAAACAGCAACAGCAGATTAAAAATGACTATCGCTTTGGTTTCGGAATAATTACGACATGATTCTTCCAGGGTAAGCATAAAAAGCTGCAATCTTAATAAGGATCGACATCGACCTGCACACGAACACCGCTATTGGTCTTATCAAGCTCAAATTCCAATAAAACGGAGCGGATCAATTCCTTTACTTTGGCAATACTGATATTTGTCCGTTCAATCTTGAGGGTAATGGTCTGAATAAAATTATTCCGTACCCGGGAGACCAGTGGCGGTTCGGGGCCCAGAACTCTTGCACCAAGTTGCTGGCGTAGTGCCGAAGCAAAACGATTGGCAGAATCATAACATTTTTGGAAATCAATATGCTTAATATCAATACGGATAAGCCTATAAAATGGAGGGTAAAGATAATTCTTCCGCTCTGTGATTTCCGTCATAAACATCCCCTCATAATCATTGTTAACGACCTGCTCCAAGACCCTATGATTGGTGGTATAACTTTGGATAATTACTCGTCCTCCGGCTTCCCTGCGACCAGCCCGACCAGCAACTTGGGAAAACAGGGAGAAAGAACGCTCATAAGCGCGAAAATCAGGGAAATTAATAATTGTATCCGCATTAACCACTCCGATTAAGCTGACACGTCCAAAATCAAGCCCTTTGGCGACCATCTGAGTACCGATCAGCACATCAAACTCGTGCTCATCAAAGGCCGTAATTATCTTGTCAAATCCATACTTTCCTTTGGTGGAATCCAGATCCAACCGTCCAATACGAATCTCCGGCATCAGCAATTCCAGCTCCTCTTCCACCCGTTCTGTTCCAAACCCTTTACTTTCAATATGCGGCATGCCACAAGCTGGGCAGACCCGAAGCGGCGGTTCGACGTGTCCACAGTAATGGCAATGCATCATGTTGGAGCTTTTGTGATACGTCAAACTGACATCGCAATTCACACATTTGGCTACAAAACCGCAGGTATTGCACTGGATCATGGTGGTGTGTCCACGTCTATTCTGAAACAGAATAACCTGTTCCTTATTTTTAACAGCCTCTTCAATCGCTTTTAACAGCGTACCTGAGAAATAGGAGAACATATTTTCTTTTCGCCCTTCTTCGGGAATATTGACCAGTTCGACACTGGGCAATTGCGCATTACCAAAACGCTCCAATAACTGTACAAATCCGTATTTCTTTGCTTTTGCGTTATAATAACTTTCCAACGATGGTGTTGCAGACCCCAACAGCACCTTAGTCTGATGCAAAAATCCTAAATAAATGGCCGTATCCCGAGCATGGTAGCGTGGTGCAGGATCAAATTGCTTGTATGAGCTCTCATGTTCTTCATCGATAATAATAATTCCCAGATCCTGAAATGGAAGAAATACAGAGGAACGGGCGCCAATAACGACCTGAAATTCGTTCTTCATTACTTTATGCCAGACTTCGGCCCGTTCGTTGTCATTAAATTTAGAATGATAAACCCCGAGCTTATCACCAAAATGCAGTTTTAGACGCGCTGTAATTTGTGCCGTCAATGCAATCTCCGGCAAAAGATACAACGCCGATTTCCCTGCCGCTATCGCTTGTTCGATCAGCCGGATGTAAATCTGGGTTTTACCCGAGGCTGTCACACCGTGCAAAAGCGTCACCTCTTTTTCTTCAAAAGATGCGTTAATTTCCGTATAGGCTCTTTGTTGGTTTTCATTAAACTGAAAATTAGCATCCAGTTCGATATCTTCTCCCTGAAACCTCGACACGACCTTTTCCTTTATTTCAAATACTCCTTTATCGATCAAAGCTGTGATCGCCGCATTACCGCAGCCTGAGGCCTCTGCCAGCATGGGCCGAGTAATCTCCTCCGTTTTCTTGACGAGCTGCATAAATGCCAGAACCGCATCCTGCTGTTTAGGCGCACGGTTAAGACTATCCAAAAGTTCCCGCTTTGCATTCTCATTTCTAAAGTCCGGAGCAAAACGCAGAAATGCTTTCGTTTTAGGTTTATACCTTTCTGTAATTTCCTCCGAAATAAGGATGATACCTTTGTCAAACAATTGTTTTAAGATCGGAAATACAGTCTTCTGCCCCAGTAACTTGACGATATCATTGACCTTAAGTTCCCCCGCCACCTCCAGCGCCTCAATAATGAGGTACTCTTTATCAGATAGCGTTGATCGGTCAAATTCCTCTGTTATCGACGACGCTACTTTTGTTTCACTTGCCAATTTTAATGCCGCTGGAAGAGCAGCTTGCATGACTTCACCCAAACTACACATATAGTAATCTGCCAACCAATCCCACAATTTAAACTGAGCCAGATTGACAATGGGTTTGTCATCAATGATATCTAAAATATACTTTGCTTCGTATTTTAGTGGTGCTTCTTTGCTGACAGATTTCACCACAGCCGAATAAATTTTATTTCGTCCAAATTGCACAATGACCCGAATCCCAACCTGTACCCGATCATTCCAATCTGCCGGAATACGGTAGGTGTATGTTCTTGCTAGAGCCAACGGTAGAACCACATCAATGAACAAGGTATCTCTTTCACTAAAAATCGAAGATTGCGGATTGGACATAATTTCTTATTATGGGATAAAAATACAAAAAAAGCCGTAGAAAGAACAGCGAAGTCATCCTTCAAAAAGAAAGCCTTCCCCGACTAGTCTTGGGAAGGCTCCATATTTTTAAAGCTCGTGCGCTTTATTTTATGCAAACAGCAGGGTTATGATTTGTTCTTTAACGCGGCCACAAATAAGGCAATCCACCCAATGATCAATGATAGCCCCCCCAAAGGAGTGATAGGCCCCAAGATGGCGGGATTCCCAAAACCGGTTATCTCCCTGATACTAAGAACATATAGCGAGCCCGAAAAAAAGATAATACCGACAATAAAGGCGATAAAAGACACTTTAATTGAATAGGTTTTTGCACGCGAAAAAGTAGATAAAAATAGCAATGCAAAGGTATGATAGAAATGATACTGATTTGCAGTTTTCCAAGTTTCGATATGATATGCACTTACCTTTCCTTCTAGACCGTGGGCACCAAAGGCCCCTAATATTACAGCTAATGCTCCTAATAAAGAAGCGGCTAAAATGATTCTCTTATTCATTATAATAAAGTGAATGCTGAAAACGTGTTTCTCCGATAAATGTATTAAAAACCGAACAAAATAAGGAATATTTTGTTAAATTTATATTACAAAGCCCCATTATCGGGATGATCTTCTAGCGCTTCCCGCATATTTTTATTAGGTTTGTTTTATAGATGGATCCATCCTGAGTTTCATGTAAATGACAGCCTCATTACCATCATAAAAGCAAATCGAAAGAAATACGCTCATGTATTACCATGGCAGGTGAGCAGCCATAAAAATATTTATTCTGATGAAAAAAACAATAGTCATCACTATTTTATTATTCATAGCCGTCATTGCGGCAACGATCTATCTTTTCGGAGATTTTAATAAAAACAACAAACAGGATTCAAAGGCCTTACAATATTTACCAGAAAACACCCTGGCCATTGCATCTTTCGCCAACGACGAGACTGTAGACACAATATTTAATGAGTACGAATTATTTAAAGCCATCCTGGGACAAGCAAATTTTGGTGATCTCGAACGATTAAAAGGAGAATTACTGCAAAGTGAACAACTCAGCCCCTTCGTTACTGGTCAACAAATCTTGTTGTCTTTTCACCGGGAAAAAGATCAGATAACACCACTTTATAGTGTTCAGGTTGGCCAAAGTCTGGACAATAATTCACTGGGGGCACTTATCGGACAGATCGGGAACAATTACAAGGTGCAACCATTTGACACCTTAGGTCAACGATTCTTCGGTCTCAATAAGGGAATAAAAGACAGCACGCTCTATTGTGCCTATTCACATGAAATTGTTTTTGCCAGTTATTCAAAACAGGTTCTCGCACAAATTTTCGACAAGAATATCCGAAAAATAAATACAAAACAGATTGAGTTCTTTGTCAATCATAACAATAAAAATACACCCCTCAGTCTGTATTTTTTCAATGACCAGCTCGCGCAGGTTGCCCAGATATTGATGAAATCAAAATTTGGCAATTACCTCAATTTAATCGATTCCCTGAAGGGGCAAACCTCCTGGAATATGAATTTTAAACAGGATGCGCTGATCTTCAAGGGTGAAACAGATCTTACAGGAAGTAAAAACAGCTATCTTCAATTATTTGCCAATCAAACACCCCAAGTTCAGGCATTAGGAAATTACTTACCAAAAAATGCGGCTTCATATATTGATTTCAGCATTTCAGATGCAGCCAGCTTTCATTCAGGATTAAAAGAGCTGTTAATCCAGCAAAAAGAATATGACCGTATAAGCAAGAACGTAAAAAATTTCGAAGATGATACTAAAATTTCCTTTGATAGCGTCATCACACCGCTCTTCAACGACGAATTTGCACTGGCTGAATTGGATAATCAAGATGTACTTGGATTAATCAGCTTATCGGATTCCAGCTTATTTGCAAATAACTTCAAGAAATTCAGTTCTTCAGTAGGTGACTCAATCCATCAATTTAAATATTCTCACCTCTTATATGCCTCTTTTGGTGAACCGTTCAAGGGTTTCACAAGGCCCTATTTTACCATCGTTGACAATATTATGGTTGTCGCAAGCAGAACAGGAATCCTGCGGGACTATCGCGAAGCATTCCGTGAAAAGCAATTTTTATCGGGCACTGCTATTTTCAAAAATCACGCAGCTTTACAAAATAGCCGCAGCAACGTCACCTTTTATTTGGAACCCAAAGCAGCTAAAAGCACTATTTTGGATAACCTAAAATCCGACTATGCAAAGAATTTTAAAGATGAGGAGCAATTTGGTTTTCAAAACTTTTATTCTTGGTCGTACCAGCTAAGCGGCAATCAAGGCACATTCGCATCCAGCTTATATGGACTTTATAAAAGTGATACACGCCTGGGCGGAAAACCGGAATGGACTGTCCAGCTTGAAAACCGTATCATCAATAAGCCCTGGATTCTGGATCAGGATGGTAAAAACAAATTCATCATGATCCAGGAACAGGATCATACAGTACATGCGTTTTCACCAGATGGAAAGGAACTTTGGCAAAACCTTTTCCAGGGCGAGATTTTGGGTGAACCGATTCAATTACAAGATCTCAGTATTGTCATTGTCACCAAAAGTCGGCTGTATCGGATTAGGCCTGATGGGAAAAATGTGAGCGGCTTTTCGGTCGAACTGCCTTCTACCGCAAGCTATGGTGCCACAGTAACCAACTTCAATAAAGAACAACGGATCTACATCCCGGCTACGGATCGTATTTTAGCTTACACCTTAGATGGCAAAAAAGTAGAGGGAATGGAAAATAATACCGTAGATAGTCGCATTCTTTTTGACCTCAAAACTACCACTTTGGGGCAGACGAATTACGTGATAGCAGGTACCAGTACAGCTTCGGTTTATTTTTTCAATGAAAATGGCAAAATTATCCGAAAGCAAACCCTGGATACCGACGGTGAAAGTGTTAAAAACCCGATCGGTTTAGTTGCTGCTTCAGATGAAAAAAATTCGTTTGTCTATGTCGCCGATAATAAAGGCAGTGTTTTTAAAGTACCTTTTGAAGGTGAAGCAAAAAAAATAAAACTAGGTAACTGGGGCAGGAATGTATTCTTTAAT
This sequence comes from Sphingobacterium puteale, assembly GCF_003627955.1. Lineage (GTDB taxonomy): Bacteria > Bacteroidota > Bacteroidia > Sphingobacteriales > Sphingobacteriaceae > Sphingobacterium > Sphingobacterium puteale. The sequence continues at coordinate 18,590 of NZ_RBWS01000001.1, forward strand.
TTCGAAGATATTAGTGGTGGTGCCGATCGGGATTTTATCATTTTAGCCAACAATAAATTGAATGCCTATAGCGCAAGAGACTCCTCTTCCTATTTTGAATATAAATTCATTGAAGATGCGAGCAACAGGCCCCTATTTTTTAAACGTATCGGTAAATCCGATGTATTGGGAGTCGGCACTGACAATCGTATGATTTATGTTTTTGGATCGGATGGTTTGGTACAAGAAGGATTTCCAATGGAAGGCTTTTCAAAGTTCTATTATGGACCGATTAACTATGGCGACAATGCGAATTATTTGATTTGCATGAAAAAGGATTTTAAGGTTTATGTTTACAAATTTTAAAAACTTGTAAATCAATTTTTTAAACCCCAAACAAAACAAAATAAGATGCAAAAGATCTTTATAAAAAATTTGTCTAATCTAAATTTTTTATAGTAGGTTTGCAGACTTAATATGACTATGCTAAAATCGGAAGAATTAAAAGAATTATTGGCGGAACCAAAGCGTATTGTAATCACTACACATTACAAGCCGGACGGAGATGCATTGGGTTCATCGTTGGGATTATATTTTTGGTTAACCGCAAAGGGACACCATGTTAATCTAATCGTACCATCAGATTTCCCTGCTTTTTTAGACTGGTTGCCCGGCTTGGAAAAGGTGCAGATTTATACGCAAAATATTATCTTACATAATCAGCAGATTGAGACAGCAGATATATTATTCTGTCTGGATTTCAACGGTCTGGCCCGTATTCATGAGATGGGAGACCCTATCCGCGGGGCAAAAGGAATTAAATGCATGATTGATCATCACCTAGATCCGGAAGGATTCGAAGATTATGCCTTTTGGGATCCTTCAGCAGCTGCAACCGCGCAATTAATCTACCGTTTTTTGGTGAATGAGATGCAAGATGGGGACAGTATCAGTGCGGATATGGCAACTTGTCTTTATACCGGTATTATGACCGATACTGGCTCTTTCCGCTTTCGCTCCACCACCTCCGAAATCCACCGTATCATTGCGACTTTGATCGACTGTGGCGCACAAAACTGGGCGATCCATGAAGAAATTTACAACAGTTCTTCGGAAAGCCGTCTCAAGTTCCTCGGCTTTTGTCTGCTTAACCGTCTCGAAGTCATCCACGAGTATAATACTGCTGTCATTCATGTAACCAAAGAAGACCTCAATCAATTTCAGGTCATTACTGGAGACACCGAAGGTTTGGTCAATTATGCACTTTCCATCAAAGGAATTCGATTAGCTGCGTTAATTATTGACAGAAATGAACAAATTAAACTATCTTTGCGATCGATTGGAGAAGTTCCCTGTAATGAAATCTGTAAATTGTATTTCAACGGCGGCGGTCATCTCAATGCTTCCGGCGGAAATTCGAAAGATAGTCTGGATGTTGTGATCGCAAAATTCAAATCCATTTTACCAAATTATAAAGAAATATTAACAAAATAAGATATCGTAACATACATTAGAAAATGAAGAAAGCAATTCTATTTTTCGCGGCTGCCGGTCTTTTGATGACGTCATGCCAAAAATTCAAAAAGGCTGAAGGTGGTCTTGAGTATAAAATCGTGGATGATAATGCAAAAGAAAAAGCAGTATCTGGCGATTTATTAGCTATTGACATTGTACAATCAACAGATAGAGATTCTGTAATGAGCAGCACTTACGAAATGGGCATTCCTCAGATCGTTCAATTATATCCAGACAGCGTTATCGCAAAAAATCCAGGTGATCCAACAGGTTTATTCAAATATGTCGGTGAAGGTGATAGCTTGGTATTCAAAATCAACTTGGATTCCATGGCTGCGAAAACGCACCAACCCAAACCAGAATTTGCTGACAAATTCTTAGTGTTCTCGATCAAAGTGAAAAAACACTTCAAAAAAGGAAAATTAACAGATCAACAATTGGGTGAGCAAGTTCAAAAATACTTTGAAGAAGAATTGAACAAACACAAAGCTGCTGAGCCTGCAAAATTGGAGAAATACATCAAGGATAAAAACTTGAAAACAACAAAAACAGCTTCAGGCCTTCAATATGTGATCACGAAACCCGGAACAGGAGCAAATGCTAAAGTAGGTGATTCTATCCATGTAAACTACGTAGGTTCATTGACTACAGGACTTGTATTTGATACTAACCTTCCGGATGTTGCGAAAAAAGAGAAAATCTTTATGCCACAACGCCCTTACGAAGCATTGAAATTCCAATTGGGTGTTGACGGTGTTATCCCGGGATGGACTGAAGCATTCCAGTTGTTCAACAAAGGTACCAAAGCGACTTTAGTTATTCCTTCTTCTTTGGCCTACGGCGACCGTCCATCAGGTAAAATCCCCCCTTATGCCCCATTGGTGTTTGAAGTAGAGGTATTGGATATCAAACCAGGAAAAGTTCCTGCGCCAGCGCCCACAACTCCGGGAACAGTAGCTCCAACAGCAACTGCCCCTGCGACAAAAGCTCCGGCAGCTAAAAAATAACTTAGCAGAATAAACTCGCTAACAAACAAAAGAGCCGTTCCAGATGTTGGAACGGCTCTTTTGTTTACGCTGTTTTTATTAGGGCTGAACCTGTTTCCGCTTATCAGCCTGCTTTAACTTCCTTATCTTCCACCAAAGTACAACAACTGCCAGGACAAAACAGACGACCATAATGATCGTCAATGCCCATAGCGCTTTATTGGTATGGTAGTTTTCGGCATGTTGTATAAACATCAATCTAAAAATCCGGAGATAATGTGTCGAAGGAATCACATTGGCAATCCCCTGCACCCAGCCGGGCATTAGACTAGAAGGCCATGTAAAACCGCTCAGGATAAAAGCGGGTGTTGCGATCACCATCAAAACCTCCGTTGATTTCAATTGAGAAGGCAAAATCATACTCACTAAGACGCCAATAAAGCAAACCGCCAGCAAAAACACGAAAGTGCATAACATAAAACGGCCAAAGTCGGCATGCAGTGGCATTCGATAATATTTCCCAAACCCCCAATACAACAGCAATATTCCGATAGACATCAATACATAAGGCAATATCTTGACGAGAATAAGTCCAATCGGATTGGAAATTTTCCGAACAAGATCAGGGAATGTATTTCCCTCAAACTCCGAAGAAAAAGATAATGCCAAGCCCAGTAACAAGACCTGTTGCAGTACGGTTATCAATACTCCGGGCAACATAAAATAGAGGTAATTACCGCTTCGAATATTTTGCTTAATTATCGTTGTCTTAAACGGTTCATACTGTTGAGCTGCTACCTTTGCCGGTACACCACGCTTCATTTGCGCCTGAATCTGAATACCCGCTTTCATCGTCATCGCACAGACGTTGACGGCCATTAACGCCGTATTGGAGGTCAACGTATTCGCACCATCAACAAATACGGTCACCTCGGGTAGACGGCTCTGTTGTACCCCCGAAGCAAAGCCCTTGGGAACATGAACAATGGTTGTTGCATCGTATTGGATCGCAACATCCTTCGAATCAAACAAAGAAGGTAATACCTTCGCCACCCGAATGCTTTCATTGTCCGAAAGCATATCTATAAATGAACTACTTAAGGGGCTATTGTCTTCATCAACAACAATGACAGGCATTTCAGTGACCTTTCCCTGTTGGTACACATGACCAATCAGAATACCATACAATACTGGTGCGCCTAAAAAGAGCATTAACAACACCTTATTGTTAAAAAAGAGTCTAAACTCCCGTTGGATTAATTCTAGAAATCTTTTCACATCCATTCCCTTTAATTCGTATGGAGAACCACAAGCGTTTTTGTTAACAAATCTTTTGTTCCAGCCATATCCTCGGGGACAACTTTTAATTCAAAGACTGCTTGCTGTGGATCAAAATCTGGATATGCTGAAGCGATATTGGCATAAGAATTCAATGCTTTTACGCTAACGATCTTGGCCGATACCTTTTCGTTTCTCCGATAAGGTATCTCTACAGTTACCACAGCCCCCTTTTGCAGTTTCCCGATCTGATTTTCCGGCAGTGTAAACCGAAAATAGGTAGAACGGTCAAGAAAGCCATTTACAATGGGGTAGCCTGCCATGGCCAGTTCACCCACTTTGAGATTGATGGTTTCTACGCTCATGTCCTGCGGCGCAATCACATATTTCTCCCGGGCAGCAACATTCACCTCAGACATGGCGCCAAGCGCCCTTTCTTTTTGGCCTAAAGCCATAATCTGTTGTTCCTGCCGAGCTCCGCCCCTTGCTTCCGCCATTTCTGCCTGAGCAGCGAGGTATTGGTTTTTAGCGCCCTGATATTTTGCGTAGGTTTCATCATACTTCTGTTGAGGGATCAGACTATCCTGTAGTAAGGCCTCAAGCCGACTGATTGATTTCTTGGCAAACTCATATTGCTCTTTCAAGCCATCTACCTTTGCTTGCAACTGAACCAGTTGTCCTTTGGTCGCGCCTTTAACGGCCATATTATATTGTGCGTCGGCAGATTGCAGCGCCCCTTTCGCTTGCTCTTCCTTTGCATCTACCTCAGGAATATTTAAAATAGCCAATGTATCGCCTGCGCGGACAAAGTCGCCCTCCTCAACCAAAATCCTGGCGATTTTTCCGGGTACTTTTGTGACCACAGTCACCAGCTCACGTTCTACTTTTCCCTCAATGGGTTTTTCTTTCACTTGATCTGCACAGGAAACAAAAATAGACAACGATAATATCCCATATAAATTTTTCATGTTACTCATGTATAGTTTGTAATAATTTTCCAGAAGTATGTAATAATTCGACGGCAGCATTTCGCTGTTGCAAAACGTTATTAAAATAACCGAGGTTAACCTTATACCAGTCATTTTCCGTCGCCAGCAATTCCGTCACATCAATCAACCCGGCCTGATATTGCTTTAAGGCCATTGATAAGTTGTTTTCAGCGACTTTCAGCTGTTGTTCACCTACTTTCAGTTTTTGATTTCCGGTACTGTAACCTACCTTATTTTTACTTAACAACAGATTAAGTTTTTCCGCTGTATCTTCCCTTTTTGTCGTATTAATGGTTTGGTCAAGCTTAACCTGTTTAATTTTATTATGATGTTCTCCGCCAGTATAGAGGTCCCATTTTATCCCGAGCCCGACCAATAGATTCGGGCTTCCTTTGATTGAATTTAGGGGCAGGTTCACTGTTCCCAATAGCGGTTGGTCTTTTATGCTCAATTTTGAATTGAATACATTTAAGTAATTTGCCGATCCAAAAGCAAAAACAGCCGGTAGAGCTCCCCCCTTTTCCTTTTTGTATAAATAATCATAAGCTTTTGATGATGCTTCAAGGGCTTTAAGTTCTGATCGTTGCTCAACATCATTGGGTATTTCCGACAAAAATATCGGCTTTAGTCCATAGTGAATGCCGCCGACCTCCTGAAAAGAAACGCCAGTTTCCTGCTCAATCTTCTGACAGAGGAGATCTCGATTTCCGGCAAGCTCCACCTTCTTCTCCTCTAGTTCGAGGAGCGCCAATTTAAGTTTATCTCGATCATAGGGAATAGCCAGGCCATTTTGTATCGCCTTATTGACTTTCTCCTGCTCTTTTTTTAGTCTCTTTTCCGAATCAGCGATAAGTTTCTCAACTTCGTCCAAAAGCATCAACTGGTCAAAAGAAGTGATAATATCCTTTGAGAGCGTCTCACGGCTCGCAGATTCCAAATATTGTTGTGCCAGGGCTTTCTCTTTGAGTGCCTTTATACCATTAGGAATCTGTAGTCCCGAAAAAATAACTTGTTTTACCGAAACACCCGCATATGCCGCCTGCCCATGCATACTGAATCCGGTCGCACCCTCAAAAAGTCCCAGGTTCAGCAGTGGAACATTCACGGTCGGAATATCCACGCTACCATTGCTATGCACATATCCATATAGCCCCAATGCAGAAACATGTGGCAGCCTGTTGGCTTTTACCCCTTCGGCTTCCAGCCTTGCTTTATCAACTTCATATGCCTTCAGTTTCAACTCCTTATTCGTTTGAAAGGCCTTTTGAATAATATCTTTTACCGATGGGTCAATCACTGACTGCGCATGCAGCTTATTTAAACCCATAAGCGATGCAAAGGTGAACAAACCCACACATAATTTCTTATTCATCATATGATTCATTTATTCTTTAAAAAATAGGGCAACAACCGTTCTTCTGTTTAACAGCAAATAGTAAAGTATGTTTTACAACACGCCATTTTTTCCAAGATAAGAAAAAAAGTATAGCCCATATATGACTCAAATTCTCATTTTTGGCTTTATAGCTAAAATATCCGATAGGAAGAGAATCCGTTATTAATTTTCATTTTGTTAATTAATAAGTTATCTTTGGAGAACGAATTGAAATTTTGGTAATGAAGCCGACCTCTTTATTCGATAATAACAAAAAGAAGTTTTTTACCCTAACCCGCTTTTGCCTCCAAGCAGAAAACTATGTTGCTTACTGATACACATACACACATCTATTACCATTCAGGTACCAATAAACTGCAAGAACACCTTCAACGTTGTTTAGACAACCATATAAAACGTCTTTTTTTACCAAACGTAAATAGCGCCTCCATCAAACCTGTATTCGATACGGTTGCAGCCTATCCAGAACACTGTTTTCCTATGCTAGGACTACATCCCTGCGATGTTAAGGAAAACTATGTGGACGAGTTAAACAACATCCAAAAGAGCTTGGAAAATAACAAAGTCCATGCCATAGGTGAAATCGGACTGGATCTTTACTGGGACAAAAGTACGCTAAACATCCAAAAAGATGCTTTTCGAACACAGGTAAAATGGGCTAAGGAGCTTGGTCTAGCGATAGATATTCATTGCCGTGAGGCTTTCACGGAATTATTCGAATTATTGGAAGAACTCCAGGATGACAAGCTATTTGGTATCCTCCATTGTTTCACGGGGACATTGGAACAGGCTCAGCATGCGATTGACTTGGGCTTTGCACTTGGCATAGGTGGTGTTGTCACCTTTAAAAAAGCCGGATTGGACAATGTTGTCAAAGAAATCGACCTAAGACATATTGTATTGGAAACAGATGCGCCCTACCTCGCGCCTGTTCCTTACCGAGGTAAAGAAAATGAAAGTAGCTACCTGGTTTATGTTGCCCAAAAGGTCGCCGACCTACACGCGATTCCTATTGAAGAGGTCGCAGAAATTACAACCGCGAATTCAAAACGTATTTTTGGTATATAATCTATAGAATCCCATGCACAATATTTTTATTATCTACACTGGCGGAACCATAGGAATGGTCAAAGACGAAACGGGTACTTTTGTCCCCTTCGACTTCGAGCTAATCAAGCGTAATCTTCCTGATTTAAGCCGTCTGGATTATAAACTGACCGTACACTCTTTCGAGCCGATCATCGACTCTTCCAACATGAAACCAGAGATCTGGATTGAAATGGCCCAGATCATCAAAGATAATTATGCGAACTACGATGGTTTTGTCATCCTACATGGATCCGATACGATGGCATTCACAGCGTCTGTGTTAAGTTTTATGCTTGAGGGACTGCAAAAGCCGGTCATTCTTTCCGGATCACAATTGCCTATTGGAGAGATCCGCACGGATGCACGCGAAAATATGATGACAGCGCTGGAAATTGCATCTGCAAAACAAGACGGTGTTTCGATTATCCAGGAAGTCTGCATCCTGTTCGACAACAAATTATTCCGGGGAAACCGCTCTTTCAAATATAACTCAGCCAAATTTGAAGCGTTCAGATCCCCCAATTACCCTGTACTTGTCGAAGCGGGCATTCACCTTAAATACAATACCGATGCTTTATTGAATAATATCGATAAAGAATTTATCTTACATACCAAATTGGATAACCGTGTTGCTGTATTGAAGCTCTTCCCGGGAATATCCGCGCAGACCATCAAATCTGTCCTGGATTCGGATGTGCGATCTATTGTGATGGAAACTTTTGGTTCGGGAAATACCACGACAGATAGCTGGTTTCTGGATTTATTAAAAGGAGCCATAGATCAAGGGAAAAACATCCTTAATATTTCGCAATGTAAGGTTGGTTCAGTCGAACTTGGGCGGTACGAAACTTCGCAAGGCCTGAAAGCCATCGGAGTACTCAATGGGTACGATCTTACATTTGAAGCTGCTGTCACTAAGCTCATGTACCTCCAGGGCGAGCTCGAAGATCAAAAAGAAGTTGCCTATTGGGTAGAAAAAGATATTCGCGGTGAACTGACGGTTAACGATTAGAAAAAACGACTAAAAGATAGGTATAAAGACCAAGGAATAAGGATCATGGACTTTGCAGAATAAGCTTAGGCTTACCAAGCTGTTGTCTTTGATCCTTGTTTATTACGCCCTACTCTTTATACTATGGCCTTTCAGCCATCTCCGCCAGGACTTCAGCTACCACAAAATTACTTCCGCCCACAAAAATCAGATCTCCCCCTTCGTATGCAGCCTTCGCCGCAGCAAAAGCTTCCTGTACAGAAGAATAGTCTACACCATTCAGGTCAAAAGCCACTGCCTCCTGACGCAGTAAATCCGGGGGCATAGCCCTCGGCATATCCGGTGCAGCAAAATAATAAATTGCATCTTTGGGCAGGTAAGGCAACATGTGTGTCAGGTCTTTATCGCGCATAGCCCCAATGACAAAATGTAATTTGTTATAGGTAGTCGCGTTTAGATTTTTCAATACCTCATGAATGCCATCCTCATTGTGTCCAGTATCGCAGATGACAAAAGGATCTTTGGAGAGCTGTTGCCAACGCCCCTGAATACCTGTGGTAGACTGAACATGTTTTAAGGCTTCATGTACATGGGCGGAGCTGATTTCGAAGCCTTGCTTACGTAGTTCATCCACAGCCAAAAGAACACCGGCAAGATTCTTCACCTGATAGGAACCTTTCAGATCAAGTTGATAATGATCTATTGCACCATTGCCATCGATGGCTTCAATGTTGAGGTAATCCTGATCAACCCCCAGTATCCTTGTCTGATAAAACTGAGACGCAAATTGAATAGGAGCCGCTTCAGCATGTGCTTTATTCAAGAATACAGACGCTGTTTCGGCAGCATATTCAGAAATTACAACAGGTATATTTTCCTTGATAATACCTGCTTTTTCGCTAGCTATTTCTCCGAGTGTATCTCCCAGCAGATTCATGTGATCAAAACCGATATTGGTAATAACTGACAATAATGGTTTGATGATATTGGTGCTGTCCAATCGTCCGCCGAGTCCGACTTCAATAACAGCAATATCCACTTTACTTCTTTCAAAATAATCAAAAGCCATTGCTACGGTGATTTCAAAAAAAGAAGGCTGTACATCCTCGATTAGCGCCCTGTGCTTATGAACAAAATCCGTAACAAATTTTTCCTCACACATCAGGCCATTGACACGGATACGCTCCCTAAAATCCAGTAGATGTGGTGAAGTATAGAGTCCGGTTTTATAGCCTGCTTGGGCTAATATCGCCGCAAGCATATGGGAAGTAGACCCCTTTCCATTGGTACCGGCTATATGTAGGGTTTTGAATTTTTGCTGCGGGTTGTCCAGCGCATTGCAAAGTCTGATGGTATTGTCAAGGTCTTTTTTGAAGGCTGAGGCACCATCCCTTGTAAACATAGGCAATCGAGTATATAAATACTCGATTGCCTCTTTATAAGCATTCATCTGAATGATTTTTATCTTAATCTAAAATTGAACACAATCCGGCCAGTTTGGGAATCTGGTGCATTAGCCAATTGATTTAGCCGTGCACCGCGGACAGCACGTTCACATTTCTCCAACAATGTTGGATCCGTGATTGTAGTACCCTTTACTCCCGCACGCGCATAGGTAATCACGCCTTGCTTATTCACTCTGAATTCCACAGCAACCTTACCGGCTTGCTGGCCATTATCGTCAATGCTTGGCCGCTGGGTAAAACTACGGTTTTCAATAGACAACATCATATTGCCGTTACCTGATCCCCCCTCACCATAATTGCTCGCCAAAGGATCGCCCAACTTAGAACCTTGATTTCCCGGTGTTGTGCCAGTACCGTCTCCAGCGCCCTTGCCATTGTTTTTATTGCCCTTGAAAAGCGCTTTCGCATTTGCCTGTGGTGCTACTTCCTTTGTCTGCTTAGTTGTTTCGGGCGCTTTTGATACCACTTTCTTTTCCGTTTTTGTGACGGCGGGAGCCTCTTCCATATCTTGCGTTACAACCGCTTTTTCGGCAACTTGTTGTGTTGGTGTAGGTGTGGGCGTCTCCACAGGATCTATCCGATCCGGTCGCTCACTATTTGCATTCGGATCAATAGAAGGCTCTTCCACACTCATGTAATCGTCGCCCATCCCCTCTGGAGAAGTTCCATAGTTTACAATCATACCACCCATACCATACTCGTCCGGTTCCTGTGCCTTAAAAACGACAAAGAAACCAATCAAAAGCAGTGATGCCATGACCAATGTAGATATTCCCAAAGCCTTAGGGAAATTATTTTCTTCATGTTGAAGATGATATCGCATTGTGTAAATCTCCTATATTAACATATGAGCAATAAACTTCAAAAAAGTTTAATTACCCCTACTTATCTTTTTTAGGTTCTGTTGCCAGCACCACTTTCACTTTAAGACGATTGGCTACATCCATGACCGAGATCACGTTCTGGATAGGAACGGTATTATCGACATACAGCATAATGGTCAATTCTTCGCCACTGGCCATCTGCGATTGGATTGCAGCTTCCAAACCTTCTACCGGAACAGGGTTTTTATCGATAAAATAGCCCAACTCCTTTGTAATAGATACTGTGATTGTCTTTTTTGCAACAGATTGTTCACCTGCGCTTGACTTTGGCAACAATAGTTTGACCACTTGCGGATTCGAAACTGCCGACGCCAACAGGAAAAACAACATCAGGAAAAACATGATGTCGTTTAGCGCTGAAGTATGTACTTCGGCAGATGGTTTATTTTTTCTACTTCGTAAGTTCATTATCTTCCCGGTTCATCCAATAAATCAATAAATTCTACTGCATCGGTTTCCATACGTAAAATCAATCGTTCAACCATCATATTTAAGATATGATAGCCTAAATAAGCCAGGATACCGACAGCAAGACCTGACGCTGAAGATACCATTTTCACATATAGACCACCTGATACGGATGCAATGTCGATACCACCCGCCAATTCTACCTCATGGAAAATCTTAATTACCCCAAAGATAGTACCAACGAAACCGAGCATTGGAGCGATACCGGCGATAATACCAAGGATATTGATATTTTTCTCCAATTTGGCTACCTCCAATTTACCGACATTCTCGATAGCCCCTTCAATGTCTTTGATCGGCCTGCCCACGCGTAACAGTCCTTTTTGCAACATACGTCCTAAGGCCGAGTTGCTGGAGCGACATACAGCCAACGCAGAGTCTAAATTTCCTGACAATACATTTGCTTTCACTTGAGACATCAAACTATTATCGTATCTGGCGGCTCTGCGAATGGTCAGATAGCGTTCAAAAAAGATAACCAATCCAATAAAGAACAGCAATAGGATCGGAACCATTATCCATCCCCCTTTGATCATCATATCGATCAAACTCATGTTTTCTGTACTAGCAGCAGCAGGTAATGGTTGTTGCGCAGCTTGATTAAACGTATCTACAGCAGCCCTGGCTGTATCTTGCACTAATGACATAATTATTAATAGTTTTATTTAGTTTCTATAATGTTTCTACCCAAGCACCTTCAATTTTTTTCTCTACAGATTTTTGAGCGAGGTCAGCCTCTGCTTTTGTCATGTAGGTATTCAAGATGATCTTCTTTCTATTCCTTTTATACTTTCCTTCCACAGCGCGTGCAGTCTTGTAGCCTAGCATCCGAAGACGTTTTGCCTCTTGCTCTGCCTGAGCCATTGTCCGTGCCGAACCGATCACAACCTGATATTTCGGCTGTGCTACGGGTATGGATTCTTTGATGACTGGATCCGCCTGCAAAACAGGAGCAGCTTTCTCAGTCGTTGCTGTATTCTTCCCTGATTCTACGGCTGTACCCTTTAACGAATCTGCCATTGTTCTGGCTAAGGAATCCACTTTTTTTAAACTATCCGCAGCGAGCACATTGGATGATGAATCAGCAGTTGGCAGATTATTTTTCTGAACGACTGCGTCAGCAGCGGGTTTTAGTGTGGGCTGGGCTCCTCCAAACAACGAATTTTTCAACCCCGGATTCGTGTACAATACGCCTACAGCAATCATGACCAGTACAATGGCTGCTGTTAGCCAGTACCAGATGGCATTCGAATTGCGTGGCTCCTCCTCATAAATATGGGGTGCATAAGCAGAATTTGCAGCCGCAATTGCGCCAATTTCTTTTTGCGTGTCAATTTGCGCCTCCGTAAGTGTTGTGGTATCCTCCGAATCAGCTATAGCGGGTACTGCCACGGCATCCAATAGTTCGGCGTCCGCAGGGCTAGCCTCCTCCTCAGCTTGTGGTGCATCGGACTCAACCCCCGATTCAACAATAGCTTCAGCAACAGGAAGCGAATCCGCATCAGCAAGAGCCGCAGACTCTTGTTCCTCCTGCTTAGCTTGCTCTTCATTTTCAACACTGTCTGTTGCTTCAACGACAGGTTCTTCTGCATTGATTTCCCCAACAACATGTTCTGATGGGGCTGATTCGACCGAATCAGCAAGCCCGTGTTCGTCTTCGCGTATCGGAATAACTGTTTCGATTTCAGGGCCGACAAGATTGACAACAGGTTGAAAATTAAAGCCAGAGAGGTCCAGTGGTTTAAAAACCAAACTCGAACCATAGCTTATCAACAGACCGAGATCCTCCAGCTTCACCTGACCAAATTGTCCCAGGTCATTTCGCAATGCCCCAACGGTATCATCCAGTATTTGCTGCGCCTGCACCAAACTCAAATGCTCCTGCTGTTGGATATAATGCACGATATTGAATCCCCGCTGTGCGGAATAGTCCAGCTCAACATAGGAAATGGGGGGCAAAAACACATTGTTCTGTTTATCGAATTGAGCCGGAGAATGAATTCTTTTGAACACACCTATTCCGGGCACGTATACTTCCGCATAGCGTCTTAATAAACTATTGATGTCTTTGCCTAGATTCATTGTTCTCTGATTTAAAATGCAAATTTATAATCTTAATTCGTTAAAACGAATAATTAAGACCACCAATTACATTGAAGCCCAATCTTGGATAATACATGTAACGCTGATATTCCTTTCCAAAGATATTATTTGCTTTCACGAAAACACCAAATTGTTTTTTAATTCGGTATTCAGCACCAGCATTTAGATCAGCAAAGGAAGCAATCGTCAGCTTGCGACCACTATCTGCTACACGAGTACCGTCACTGTTATAATCGTAAACATAGGCATAGGTATTGCCTTGGCTAGAAAGCTCTGCATCAACGAAGAATTTATCCGAGATATTGAACCTTGCATTGGCTTGCAGCCTAAATTTAGGCAAGCCCCAGGCCTCTTCCTCATCGCTCAGATTATAGTCATCAATAAATACTTTTCCGCCTAAATTAACCAATTGTGATAGACGTACATTGATCTCCCCTTCCAGTCCCATATGCTTAGCTTTGTTGATCTGACCATCATATACCACATCAAAAGCCCACGGAATATAACCGTTCTGGTCATTGCCAAATGTACTATTTTTAAATAAAGGTAGTCCTTCGATCTGTTTGTAAAACACCTTCACCTTATAGCCAAATGTCGCACCGGCATTACCTTTTAAACCACCATATACATTCAATTTTTCAATTGAATTGGCGATCCTGACATTTGGTGCCAAATAAGGATTCTCCTTCGCAAAATTTCGGAACGAGCCTTGTCTAACATTACCATTAACTCCGGCAAATAAAGAGATATATTCCGGAGCCAAAGAAAAATCGGCTTCAACTGATGGAAAAACATTAAAACGGGACTCATCACCAAATTCCGAAGTCAGGTTGGCTCCCAAAGTGACATTATAGTTATCGCCCTTAAACCGAATGTACGGATTGATCAAAAACAAATTGTTCTTCACATTTGCCGTATCATTTTCGTTTTTGACATCATTCATGGTGACACTCAGGTTGGCTCCAACATTGAAAGCGCTCATGCGTTTGTTCAGATACCCGGACAGAGCGAAAGAATTTTCTTTTGCCTTGTAGGCATCCTTAAATAGGTAACCATCTACCTTCGCAGCGTAGCTCATCGCTTGCTCATTTTTTGGATCAACGTTACTTGTCAGTTCACCATTTAAATAAATATCGGTGAATGTTTGTTTATCCGGGGTGGTATTCAATAATGTCGTCCCCGGTTGGTCAAATGTCTGACCGTAGAAATTTGTACCATACCTATTGTAGCCTAAGGTACCTTTTACAGTCACGGCATCCAGCACACGGCGTCCAAAAACACCAATATCCTGTGTACTGAATTTCTGTCCTTCAATATTGCCCTTTTGGCTTAAGTGTTTTGCAAATAACCCAAAACGCGTATTTTCAAACTGCTCGGATGCCAAATATGCTTCACCTAAAATCGAGTTATAATTACCTATTCCAAATTTGACATAATTGCTACTGTGTTCAAAAGGTTGTGCAAAGGGTATTTCCTGTACATTCAATTGTTTCAGACCAGTATTGATATCCAATTTTTTATCAATGATATTACCGTAGTTTAATTTGGGCTGATATTCCCGTTTGTTGGTCATATCGGGACTACGACGTATTTTTACAGCATCTGCAAGAATCGGTTTGTAATCGCGAACAACATCAAAAGAATCAATAGTGACCGGTTTTTCAGGATCACTCTTCTTGCCTGTTTCCTGTGCAAAAGAATTCAATCCCACGCCCATCAAAAGCGCTGCTAAGGTATATTTCTTCACATTTCTATTTTGCAACTTCTTCATTGTATCCTATTTCTTTTTGTTGTTCAATTTATTTAGACGTTCTTTTGCAGCAGGCAGAACATCATCTTTCGCATCGTAGTTATCCACAATTGATTCCAATGTCGCTTTCGCCTGGAATGTATCGCCTTTACCTGCATACGCATCCGCCATCGTGATAAAGCTTTTCGCTACCCAATATTCATAAGAGGAGAAATTGTCAGACAAATCCATTGCCGTTTTGATACAGGCATCGTACTGTTTATTTTCCAATTGAATAACAGCGACATTATATTTTGCTTCCGCACCGTATACAGTACGACTCTTCAAAGCTGCTAAACTGAATTCCTTCATCGCCTCAGTTTTCTTATTCTGCTTCACATAGCATTTTCCTGCATACAAGAAAGCGTTCGCGATCTCTTCTTCAGAAGATTTCTCGTAATTTTTCACCGCATTCGTGTAGTTTAGCGCTTCTTTGTAATCACCGATTTCATAATAAGAAACCATTAAATTATTGATTGCAAAACCGTAGTTAGATTTGTATTCGGAGGTAAGCTCCAATTTTTTCAACAACTGTGTTGCCTCATTATATTTCTTTTGTTTCAAGTATAGATTAGAGACCGAAATCAATGTACGTTCCGTATATGGTGAGGTCCAGTCGTTCAAGATAATATTGTAATCGTGTAAGGCATCTTCTGTATTTCCCAATGCGGCATTACTTTCCGCACGAACAAAACGCGCGTATTTCTCTTGATTTGGTTTCGGGAATTTATCGAAATAAGCATTTACAGCCTCGACTGCTCCTTTGTAATTGCCTCTGGAGAATAAAGTCGTTGCTGTTGAGAACGAACGCGAATCTTGTTCTGACTTCGAGACATCACCTAAATTGGTTCCCGTGGCATATTTGATATACCCCGTAGCATCCCCTTTATCCAGATAGATATTCTCAATTGATCGCATGGCCTGTCTGGCTTCATCCGTAGAAGCATATTGATCAACGACACGTTGGAACGTTGCCAAAGCCGCATCATTGTTGTCCTGATTATATTGAACCAACCCGATCGTTACTAAAGCACGTGGCACATAACTGCTTCGCGGATATTTTTCAACCATCGTTTGAAGCCCTGCAATTGCCTGATCGCTTTCTCCCATCAAGAAACGGGTGTAAGGAATTTCAAAAGCAATATCATCCGCATAATTTGAATTCGGGAATTGTGCGATGACAGCATTAAGGGTTGAAATCTTACCATTATTGTCTCCTTGTAGCCCCTGGATAATACCACGTTGAAACAGCGCATAATCTTGACTTGGAGCTTTTGAAGAAATCAGCTTATTATATTCCGTCAAAGCTCTACCATAATTTTTCGACGAGAAATATGAGTCTCCCAAACGAGCGATGGCATCATTACGTGTATTCATCTCTATGCCTTTAGAACCGCCAGAGGCTAAGAAGCGTTCAAAGTAATTCGCAGCGGTATTATAGTTTCCGTTACGGAAAGCGGCATAAGCTAAGGCGTAATTTGCATAACTGTATACGTCAGTTTTATTTGCTCCCGGCAAACGTAAGAATTTATTAAAATTCGTTACCGCCTCACCGTATTTGCGTACTTCATACATCGCTTCTGCCTTCCAGTAAGTAGTCAAAGCGTAGATTTCTTCGTCATAACGATGCTGTTCTGAACGCATGAACAAAGAAATTGCATTTTCAAAAGCCCGCTCATTATAATATTCCAGCCCCCGGTAATAGGTTACTTTTTGATAAGCAGCATTGGCCTCTTTTCCTCGTTTTGGAATAGACTCTAAAATATCGACCGCATCACGGTAGTTTTTAGTACTCAACAAGACTTCCGCCAATAGCGTTTTCGCTTCTTCCTGGCGTTGTGATTTTGGATAAGTTTTTAAATATTCCTGCGTAGAAGCCAGTGCGACCTGATGGAACTCCAATTCATACGACAGCTTCGCATAATTAAACAGCCCCTCTTCTTTCATCGCTGGATCAAAATCCAACTTGGAGGCTCTGAAAAACGCATTACGTGCAGACTGCTTATTCCCTTTTTTCAGGAAGCTGTCCCCCAGGGTAATCATGGCCGACTGGTAATAAGCATCAGGCTCTGTCATTTTCTCCAGCTCTGTGATAGCCTTATCGTAATCCTTTAGCTTGTAAGCGATATAACCGATCTGATAGCTATCTTGATTATTTTGGGTCTTGCCCTGATCTTGGGCCTGGAACTTATCGTAATAATCTTTTGACGTTTTTAGGTCACCCTTGATAAAGTATGTCGCCGCGATAATGCGGAACATCTCTGTTTCGTTTTCTTGTTTTGTTTTCGACAAAATTGGCAACGCATAGTCCAACACATCGTCGTAGCGTTTATCCAAGAAATACAGTGCAGTGATATAATAAGGGTAACTATTTTCGAATTGTTTAGATCCATTTAGACGCTCAAATTCATTCAATGCCGTTTTGTATTCCGCATCTAAATAACATAAATACGCATAGTAGTAGATCGAGGCTTCCTGAAATTCAGTTTTCTGATCTTTCAGTCCCTCAAATAAGGGCTTTGCTGTCTTATAATCTTTCGTCATGAAAGAGGCATAACCCAATTTAAAGCGATATTCTACATTTTCTTTCCCGGCGAGATTTTTACTGTCAATCTTTGTAAACCATTCAATTGCCTTAACATAATCCTTTTTAGCATAATATGATTTACCTATCTGAAAGTAAGCGGCTTTAGAATTGGCACTTACAGGGAAATCTTTAATATATTTTAGGAAACGATTTTCGGCATCTGACTCGCCCAATTCCAAGGCGCATACTGCTTGGTAATACCGTACATTTTCCTTTAACAAAGATAGCTCCTCTGTCTCGTCCAATTGTAGGTTGGATTTCGTCCGCAAGGCCTCCACACGATCAAATTGTGCCGCTGCGGACCCGAATTTTCCACGTTCATACAATTCCATTCCAGTCTTGTATGCCTTGTTGATTTGTTGCCATTCTGTCTGTTGCGCTAATGCTGGCGTCGCCATAACGGTTAGTGCAACTCCCACCTGGTAAATCTTCTTATACATAATATGTGAAACCTTAATATGTTATTTATCTGCAAATGTAAATGAATCTCCCTTCAAACCGAGGTAAATTTGCCCTGACATGCAAATTTAATGACTTCTCCTCTTTGATTGGCCGATTTAAAATAAGCCAAAATTTATTGAAAATCAATTCAAATCTCTCCCTTTTTGGGAGATAGTTTTATTCATTTTACTAAATTATACTTTAATTGAGCTATTTTACACAAAAGTTATTAACATCTGTGAATAATCCAGTATTATAACGGAAATTTTGCACAAAAAATATGCCCGACCAAAAATAAAGTCAGGCATAATATTGTTGATTGATGAATCTGTCAATTTCGTCCTCCAGTAGCTAAAACTGGCTCAAAATCAAAATTCAGTTAGCCGCGTTGTCCGGCCAACAGATACAATACCGCCATCCGAACAGCAACTCCATTTTCAACCTGATCCAGGATAATGGAATGTTCACTATCGGCAACATCGGAGGTGATTTCGACACCACGGTTGATCGGTCCCGGGTGCATAATCGTAATTGGCTTTTCCAAAGAATCCAAGATGTCCTTATTTAAACCATATAACATGGAATACTCTCTCAAAGAAGGAAAATAGGCAATATCCTGACGTTCCAGCTGGATACGTAACATATTTGCCACGTCACACCAATTCAGTGCTTTTCTCAGGTCATGTTCCACCTTTACCCCCAGAGAAGTAATATGCTTAGGGATTAATGTCGTCGGCCCGCACACCATGACTTCTGCGCCTTGTTTCTGAAGACATAGGATATTAGATAAGGCCACCCGGGAGTGGGTGATGTCACCAATAATAGCAACTTTACGGCCCGCCACATCGCCAAAACGCTCGCGGATAGAGAAGGAGTCCAAGAGCGCTTGCGTAGGATGCTCATGTGCTCCGTCGCCAGCATTCACAATTTGTGCATCGACATGTTTGCTTAAGAATACGCCTGCTCCAGCATATGGATGTCGCATCACAATCATATCCACCTTCATCGCAAGGATATTGTTGACGGTATCGATCAAAGTCTCTCCTTTGCTCACTGAAGAAGAAGAAGCCGCAAAATTGACAATATCAGCAGATAGTCTTTTCTCAGCAAGTTCAAAAGAAAGCCGCGTACGTGTTGAATTTTCAAAAAACACATTGGCAATGGTGATATCCCGTAGAGAAGGCACCTTTTTGATCGGTCTATTTAATACCTCTTTGAAATTACTCGCTGTATCCAGAATCAATTGGATATCCTGTTCATTTAGATCTTTGATTCCCAACAAATGGCGAGTACTTAATTGTTCTACTGCAGCTGACATTTTATAGTATATTCAAGTATTTACTAATCTTTTTTTAATTGAAGTGTTCGTTCCCAAGGGCTTATTAGAACCTTCAGTTATCATTTTACTGAACCGGATTTCTAATCATTACCCGAAGGTTTTTTCTCCGTGACCAAGATAATGCTATCTTGATCGTCAGATTCTTTCCAGTTCACAATAACTTTTTGTGAATCTATAGAATCAACCTGTATTCCAATATAATCGGGTTGAATCGGAATCTGTCTGGAGAAACGACGATCGACTAAAACAAGCAACTCAATGCTTCTTGCTCTTCCAAATGCCTGTACAGCATCCATGGCTGCGCGAATGGTGCGTCCTGTCCACAAGACATCATCAATAAAAATAACGTCTTTACCTTCTACAATAAAATTGATATTTGTACTATTTGCTAACAACGGACCTGCATTACCTTTTGTACGGAAATCGTCCCGATAGAATGTAATATCCAGATCACCGACCAAGATCGGTTTTTCGATCATGCGTTCAAGTTCTTTGACGATACGTCTAGCTAAGAAAGTTCCTCTTGGTTGAATACCTATGACGACAGCATTTGAAAAATCACCGTGATTCTCAATCAATTGACGACATAGTCTTTGAATGGTGATTTGAAATTTTGGTCCGTCTAATAAAATCGACTGTTTCATTATGGGAATGTTTGAGCAAAGCTACACTTTTTTTAACAAAAACTATCGCTCGTTTCCCAATTAATTTCAATATTTCAACTCGTTTCCAGCATAAACAAAGAGACTAATAACTTTTAAAACAACAGTTCATCAATGCGGACAAACGAGCTCATTGGCATACCTTCTGGCGCCACACAGCATATATCATTCCGAGGAAACCAGCTTCCGGTCCATATTACCTATCCAGTGTAAAAAGGACCGACGCGATACATTTGTCTTAATCATTTTTCTTATTGCCCCGTGCAAAAAAATATACAGGTACCCCAATCAATACCAATATAAAACCTGGCCAAGTATATTGCGGCTTGTATATAATCAATAGCACACAAAATATAGTACCGATGAGGAGATAAATAATTGGTGTAATAGGAAATAAAAAAGTCCTGTATGAACGTTCCATTTCGGGCTTCCGAACACGTTGAATAATAACACCCAGTACCGTAATCATATAAAATATGACGATAACGAAAGAGATCATATCCAGCAAATTGCCATATTGCCCACTTAAACAGAGCAAGGAGGCCCAGATCCCCTGTAGCCATAGCGATCGGGCGGGTACATCATATTTATTGTTGGGAATAGCCTGTTTTAAAAATAGTCCGTCTTTGGCCATGGTCTGAAAAACCCGTGCTCCGGACAGCGCAAGACCATTGACACAGCCAAATGTTGATATCATAACGAGGATGGCCATGGCTATCGTACCACTGTGCCCGAGCATCTTCTCGGCGGCAGCAATTGCGACCCGGTCATTTGTGGCAAAAGCGATCTCTTCACGGCTCAGGGCAGAAAGATAGATGTAGTTACAACAGATGTATAAAAGCATAACAAGGCTGGTTCCGATGACGAGCGCACGAACCACATTACGCTGCGGATTCACAATTTCGCCCGAAACAAAAGTAACGTTTTCCCAGGCAACACTGCTAAATACGGAGCCCACCATAGCCGCCGCCAGTGCCCCCATTAAAGCACCACCGGAAATCCCCATCCAGCCCTCACCTTTCAAATTCTGAAAAGCCTCCCAGCTGTACGCCATATTTTCCGAAAAATGATTTTCTTTGATTAAGAACAAGCCGCCGACGATCAATAGAACCAATGCAATAATTTTTGCTGAAGTAAAAAAAGACTGCACTGATTTGCCGCTCTTGATTCCGCGGGTATTGATATAGGTCAACAGGAGAATTACACCCATGGCGAGTATCTGTATCCAGGTAATCTTAAACTCACCACGCTGAAAAAGCGGTGCCGCATCGTTCAGTTGCGGGATCAAATAGGCAGTAAATTTACCGAAGGCGACCGCAACTGCCGCTATGGTACCCGTTTGAATAACCGTAAATAAGCTCCAGCCATATAAAAAACCAATCGGTTTGCCAAATACTTCGGTAAGATACGTATACTGTCCGCCCGCTTTGGGATACATTGAGGATAACTCACCGTAACAGATTGCCGCCGCAACAGTCGCTATGGCGGTCAATATCCATACGATTGCCAACCAGTATCCTGAGCCCAGTTGTCGCATCATGTCGCTCGACACAATAAAGATCCCACTTCCGATCATCGAGCCCATGACCAGCATAATCGCATCCCACAATTTCAGTTGACGTTTCATCATAATATCAGGTTGATTTTATGCCATTAAGCTAAGAAAAAATAATCAAAAAAAGAGCTGTCCTTTTTACACGCTGCTCAAATTTTATTTTTAAGCATGGCGCGTTAAAGGACAGCCCTTGGGATTAAAACCGTGTATGAACGGTTATTCTACACCATACTGTTGTTTATACGATTTCTCCAGCTCAGTCACCTGTTGCAGCAATTGTTTTTCCGAGGTGGAAGCCAATATACTTTTATAAGCACCCAGAGCCCGTAAAGCCGTCCCGATATTTGAATATTCCAGTTCAGCTTTTGTTTGGGCGATATCCTGGTACCAGCGCATATTCTGCGTCATAAATTTCAGATTACGATTGACAATTTCATTCGCACGTTTCGTTTCACCAGTTTCATACAACACATTGACAATTGGAATATAGCCTAAAATATCACGCATCAAGTACACACGTTTTGGCATCTTCTCATAAGTTTCAACAGCCACTTTACGTGCCTCGTCTTTATGACCTTCCATCATTAACTGTGTGGCAGTACCACCCATGACTGTATTTGTAATCATGGTGATCATGCGGTAGGATTCAGGATCTAAATAAGAAGCATTCGCCATATTACCCCATTGATATTTCGTTGTAATATCCTTAAAAGCAGACTGTGTATCCACTAAAGTTCCTTCAGATCCTGCAGGAGTCGCAATAGGCATTAAACGCAAGGCAAAACCTTCTTGTACCAGGTACTTATCCAATCCAAGGTAGTTGTCGTTTGGAACGGTCGCCGCAAAGTAAATTGGACGTTTCCAATTATTGTTCAATAATACGTTTAGGATCGACAATTCCGCTCTAGACACATAGTTTCTATTATAAGTCCATGTCATCGTATCGACGATAGATTCCTGCCAAGCTTTTGGTACCACATTATTTTTTAGCACAGCTTCCTTGTTTACCGGAAGGCTAAAGTTTTTGGTCGGTAAAAAGTTCTCAAATTTACCACCGCGTAATTCCAGTTTATTTTTTTGGTCATCAGACAATAAAATCTGCATCACCAAATCAAGATCTACGTGCCCGGGTACTTTCATATCTTGATAATAAAGTACCTCACGAACACCTTTTTTGAATTTTTCGTCATCAATATTGATCGGTAAGCCATCTGCCTGATTGACTTTTTGTTTCATTTGGCGCATATACCAATCCGAACTCAAGAGACTTAAGTTCACCACGCGTACATCCGGACGATAATTTTCAACTTCTTGTACATACCACAATGGATAAGTATCGTTGTCACCATAAGTGAACAAGATCGCATTTGGCGCACAGGAAGCTAAGTAGTTTTTCGCCAAGTCACGTGCTGTTGTTTTTTCTGAGCGATCATGATCATCCCAGTTTTGGAATCCCAACAATACCGGAGCTCCCAACAAACAAGCCGCTGTAGCTATACCTGCTGCCATCTTACCATCTACTTTCTTACTTAGATAATCCGCAATGGCAAATACGCCCAAGCCAATCCATATTGCAAAGGCATAGAATGATCCCGCATAGGCGTAATCACGCTCACGCGGCTGCAATGGACTTTGATTTAAGTATAATACAATCGCCAGACCTGTAAAGAAAAACAGTAATCCCACAATTCCGGCATCCCGTTGTCTTCTGCCAAAGTGCCAGAACGCACCGATCAAACCAATGATTAGCGGCAAGAAATAGTATTTATTATTTGAAGGATCCGTCTTCAATGAATCTGGAATCGCATTCTGTCCACCATTATGCATTTGGTCAATAGGCTTAATACCTGCTTGCCAGTTGCCCTCCGTGAAAGAGCCCTGTCCCTGTTGATCATTTTGGCGACCGGCGAAGTTCCACAAAAAATAACGGCCATACATGTGCCCGATCTGATAACTGAAGAAAAATTTCAGGTTATCACCGAATGTAGGCGATTGCCCCTCCGGAAGTTTTAGATAATCCCGATAATATCCATCATGCCCATCCCGATTACTATAAACACGCGGAAAGAACATCGTCTTATCGTATTTATAATCCATTCCATTCTCTACTTTCGTGTATTTATCCTTGTCTTTTCGATAAGTATAAGTTGGCACAGCATCCACTACTTGTGCATCGAAAGTCGGCCCGTTTAGAAGCGGCTCACTCGCATATTGCTCGCGTCCCAAATAACTTACAAAAGAAAAGGCATTGTCCGGATCACTATTATTTAAGGTAGGATTCGCTTTAGCACGTACCATGATCATCGCAAAGGAACTATACCCAAAGATGATAAACGCGGTACTGATCAGGATCAGGTTCAACATCGGTTTTGCTTTTTTGATCGAGTACCAGATACCATACACAAAAAGAGCAACCACTAAGATCAAGAATAGATTAAATCCGGTACCGAAGCCCATTCCCAGACTATTTACAAAGAATAAGTCAAAATAAGCCGCTGCTTTGACCGTGTATTGTATAATACCCCATAAAATCAAAGCCAGTACCACAACACCGATCAGGAATGCTTTGGTTGCTCCAGAAGAAGTCACTGTTTTTGAGCGTTTAAAATAAATTACCAAAGCAATGGCCGGAATCACCAAGAGGTTCAATAAGTGGACACCGATGGAAAGACCCATCACATACGCGATAAAGATCAACCAACGGTCAGATCCAGCCTCCTCAGCATGATTTTCCCATTTTAAGATCCCCCAAAATACAACTGCGGTACAAAGCGAAGACATGGCATACACCTCAGATTCAACCGCTGAAAACCAAAATGTATCCGTGAACGCATAAGCCAATGCACCAACAGCACCTGAACCAAATATTTTGATCAAGTCCGTTGAGGTATAGGACTCGCCGACTCCTTTTGCAACGACTTTCTTTGCAAGGGCTGTGATCGTCCAGAACAAAAACAGAATCGTCAGACCACTACAAACAGCAGATCCCACATTCATCCAAAAAGCGATCCGTGTGACATCACCCCCTGCTAGATTCGAGAAAATGTTTTGAATCATTAAGAATAAAGGTGCCCCTGGCTGGTGCACAATTTGAAGTTTAAAGGCTGAGGCGATAAACTCACCACAGTCCCACCAACTCGTCGATCGTTCGGCAGTCATGACATACGCTACTGTTGCAATGAGCGCACATATCCATCCTAAAAGATTGTTGATTTTAGTATAGTTCATAAAATGATAACTGTAAAAGTATTATAATACGGCTCGAAAATAAGGATAAGTTAATAAGAAATGAACTTTATTCTGATTTTTTAACACATATTAATTGAAAATTTTCATTACGCGATGCAATATTCGCTGTAAAGAAAGCAGGACAAAGCCATTGATAAGCTGGAGCAGGCCAATACCTAAGCTAAAAAACAGCAAGTATGTCTTAAATTTTCGGGCAAAACAAAAATTATTTATTTGAAAATCAAGCCCAATGCACTTTACAACACATTTTTATTTGCAGAAATAGGAATAGTCCGTATATTTGCATCATCAAATGTGAACGACATCATCACGATAACGAACACAATTGAATTGTTTGTCCGATAGTATAAGGGTAGTACGACAGTTTTTGGTTCTGTTTGTCTTGGTTCGAATCCAGGTCGGACAACAAACAATAGAAAAGGCTTGCAATTGCAAGCCTTTTCTGCGTTATATGCAAGGCTTATTATTTATAAAAGGGTTTAGATTTTTTTTAATTTGAATTTTGATTTTTAAAACAAATCTCTATCTTTGCGTCGTCAAAAGGAAAAAGACGGAAACGTTGGCTTTTTTGAGACATTGTCCGATAGTATAAGGGTAGTACGACAGTTTTTGGTTCTGTTTGTCTTGGTTCGAATCCAGGTCGGACAACTTTTAAAGTTAAGAGTATATGGATTGTGCAAACAATCCATTTTTTTTAATGTTTAGCTTTAAAAAATATTAGGGAATAAAATATTGAATAAACGACAATACAATAACCCAACATAAATATACAAAACCATGCCTTTGCAATTCAACACGGTTAAACTATTTGCAGGTTCTGGCACTACAGAACTGGCTGAAAAAATCGCACAATCTTACGGGAAACCTCTAGGGGACAAAACATTATCGCGTTTTAGCGACGGTGAGATTCAACCATTCTACAATGAATCTGTACGTGGAGCCGATGTATTTATCATCCAATCTACCAATCAACCTACCGACAATCTTTTTGAATTATTGTTGATGACAGATGCTGCAAAGAGAGCCTCAGCGCACTACATTACAGCGGTTGTCCCCTATTTCGGTTTCGCAAGACAAGATCGAAAAGACAAACCAAGAGTTGCCATTGGCGCAAAAATGATTGCCAATCTGTTGACAGCAGCTGGGATTCACCGCATCATGACAATGGATTTACATGCCGCACAAATCCAAGGTTTTTTCGATATCCCTGTTGATCACCTCGATGGCTCCATTATTTTTGTTCCCTACATCAAATCCCTAAAACTCCCTAACTTGACAATTGCATCACCGGATATGGGTGGATCATACAGAGCACGTACTTTTGCTAAATTCTTCAATGCAGAAGTGATCATCTGTGACAAACGCCGTAAACGTGCAAATGAAATTGAGTCAATGTCTATCATTGGTGATGTAACGGATCAGGATGTTGTATTAATTGACGATATCTGTGACACAGCCGGCACACTTTCAAAAGCTGCTGCTTTGATCATGGAAAATGGCGCGAGATCCGTAAGAGCGGTCTGTACACACGCTGTGTTATCCGGCAAAGCTTATGAAACAATTGAAAACTCCGTGTTATCAGAAATGATCGTAACAGATACCATTCAATTGGATACAGAAAAAGCAAAGCAATCGACAAAAATCAAAGTGTTGTCAACAGCTGATCTGTTTGCTAAAGCAATCACCAGCGTCAACCAACATACATCCATCTCTGATTTATTTGACGTCGAATAGTATATCGTATTTAGATATTGGTATGGAGACTCTGGTATAGTAAGCCTTCGGCTGAAATACTGGAGTCTTTTTTTAGTATTAAGTATTGATATAATAGTATTTAGACTCTGATATGGTAAGCCGGAGGATAGACAGTTTGTTTTTTATTCATGTCCTGCACAATTGGCCCTCTCTAAACAAGCATATAAGGACGCCGCGGTTATACTTTAACAGCCCCTCCTCAAGTCAGCAACTTACAAAATAGCATTAGGGATCTTAGTCACTCAATATCAGCAACTTTTTTTGATAATACCAAAAATTAAATTATCTTTGCACCTCAAAATTTATAAAAATTAAAAGATGAAATCAATTGCTATTAGCGGTTCTGTAAGACAGAACGTAGGGAAAAGAGATGCAAAAGAATTGCGTTACCAAGGTTTAGTACCGGCAGTACTTTACGGAGGTAAAGAACAAACTGCTCTTTCTGTATCCGCAGCTGATTTGAAACCAGTTCTTTACACTGCTGACGTTATCATCGTAGAATTAAACGTTGACGGTCAAACAAAAAGAGCTATCGTTCAAGATGCACAATTCCACCCATTGACAGACCTAGTTACTCACGTTGACTTTTTAGAATTATTTGATGACAAAGAAGTATCATTGAATATTCCTATCAAATTAACAGGAACATCTCCAGGTGTTAAAATGGGGGGTAAATTAGTTCAAAAATTACGCAATTTACGCGTAAAAGCATTACCTGCTAACTTGCCACAAGAAATTGAAGTACCAATGGAATCTTTAGAAGTTGGTAAATCATACCGTGTAGCTCAAGTTCAATTGGACAACGCAAAAGTATTAAACAATGCTGACGATACAATCGTATCCGTTATCATGTCCCGTGCATTGCGTCAAGCTGAACAAGAAGCAGCCAAAGCAGCTAAAGGTGGTAAAAAATAATCTGAACAAGATTCTTAAGATACTACAGAAAGCACCGAAATTCGGTGCTTTTTTGTTTATTAAATTTTTATTTTTGCGTCATGAATTATCTTATCGTTGGATTGGGAAATATCGGAAGTGAATATGCCGATACGCGGCACAATATTGGTTTTATGGTTGCCGACGAGCTCGTTAAACAAGCTGGCGCTAGTTTCTCCCTGTTAAAATTAGCCTATTACAGCGAATTTAAACAAAGAGGGCATAACGTAACTGTCATCAAGCCGACTACGTATATGAACCTCAGTGGTAAAGCAGTCAATTATTATATGCAGCAATGTAAAGTGCCGATTCAGAATGTCTTAGTGATCGTGGATGATCTGGCGATTCCATTTGGTTCGCTCCGGATGAAACCCAAGGGAAGCAGCGCCGGCCATAATGGGCTTAAGTCCATCGAACAGCTTTGCGGTGGACAGGTATATCCGCGTTTACGCTTTGGCATTGGTGACAACTATCCAAAAGGCAGACAGGTGGACTACGTCCTTGGTCCCTTTGACAAAGAAGAACAGGTAGAACTTCCTGCTTTAATAGATCATTCTGTCAAAATGATTCAAAGTTTTGTCAATATCGGCATCGAGTTGACCATGACCAATCTAAATACAAAATAAAAGGGACTGATGTCCCTTTTACTTTATTCCATCTGAAGATAATCGTTATTACCCTTTATCTTTTAGGCCAACAGCACGCTTTCTTTCGGCATCTAGCTCTGTTTTGATTGTTTTCTTTATCTTTCCATCCAGTGGCTCCCTATCTCCCTTCCCGTCATTCAATTCCCCCGCTTTTTTCTTTGTCGTTATGAGAATAACACCATTCGCCCCCGCTGTACCGTAAAGACTTGTTGCACTCTGATTTTTGAGAACTTCGATGGACGCAATATCTTCGGATTTCAGATCATTCCGGTCTTTAGATTGCACCTGACCATCAACAACAAACAACGGCTGTTCTTTTCCCGATAGCCCACGGATCCGGAGGCCATTAATATCCCTTGGTTCTCCCTCTACCTTCGTGTATGTTGCAGTTTGCGCCACAAATTTCGCCGTTTTCACCGGGCTATCACTTTGCGCAGCTTTTCCCTCAAAGGTTATCGTCTTAGGCTCATTTCCCTTATCACCCTTTTTATACCCCACTACCGTAATTACCCGCTCATCTGGGGTATTTTCTGATTTGTGTTTGTGGGATGCTTTATCCACTTTATCCGGATTTTCCCTAGCCCATTTTTTTGTGGTCACTTCAATAACACCATTTTTCCCTTCACGTCCATATTTTACCATAGCTGAAGCATCCTTTAAAACATTAATACTTTCAATATTATTCGGATCAACACCCTTCATATCCTCAGAATTCATCTTAACCCCATCAATCACATACAAAACATCAACAGGATACTTTATCGTATGGGATTTTGTTGTACCAACGGAATCCTGCTTCACTTGAAACCCCACCACCTTGCCCTGAAGGTTATTTTCAGATTTTTTTGTGGCATTTCCGATTTTAGTCGTCAGCAAAACAACGCCATTTTTACCTTTCTCCCCATAAATTGCTGTAGCCGACTTGTCTTTCAATACTGCCATAGATTCGATCTCCTCTGGAGCAACTGCATCCAGTTCTTTTTTGCTAACAACTATGCCATCCAACACAAACAATGGATTTCCAATTACGTCAGAGGTACCTCTCAGTCTCAAAGAACCAATCTGATCGCTTAATAAATTAGCTGTTTTCTTGGAGCGGTTTGTATCAATCTTTATCGTATCTGTCCTTATATCTTCCTGAAGCACTTTTCCCGCTTCACCAACCATCTTCACTGACAACGTGGAATCCCGCTGTTGACCTACCTCCAATTTATGGGCAGGCAATTGAATCGGCAGCACGGTTTCATTTGCCCGCTCAACAACCCCTTCTATGCTGCCCTCCGCTTTGCTTACAGTAAATGCTGCTCCCGTTAGTAAGAATATAGGCAAAAGGAAGGCATATTTACTCAGTTCTATTTTGGATGACCTTTTCTTATTCATCATCATAATGCGACGTTTTAATAGTTTAAAATTAAATTGATTGCTCAACCCTATTGAAGTGCCCTTTTTGGACACATTCAACAGGCTATATTGGTACGTCTGTTTGTCAATTCCTTTATTGAGCACCTGTTGATCAGTCAGAAACTCCAAATTTTGGCGAATGGCTCTGCGCATGAACCAGACGAAAGGATTGTACCAACAACACACCAATATCATTTCAAACAATAAAATATCCAGACTGTGAAGGCCTTTCACATGAATATCCTCATGCTTAAAAATATCTTTCAGCTCAGCATCCACATGCTGTTCTTTGTTGACGTAAATTTTATTCAAAAATGAGAATGGAACAATAGGAATGATGACATTCCGAAATAGATAGGATCGCCACTGATCCGCTCTAGAGTGCAGATGAATCCTTAATAAACTCAACAGTTGGAATAGAAGCCTCAACATCAACAATATTGCACCTAATATAAATACCAACTCCACCAAGCTTGCCACTGTTAACCTCTCCTGCACCTGCTGTTCTCCCATATAAAGGAAAATCTGCTCACCAACACCCCCCATATCCAACCCGCGCCGCACAAACAGCGATTTTAAATCCAAAAACGGATATACAAAAGCAAATAATCCGCCTATTAAAAAGTAGAATCTATTCAGTGAATAGAAGGTTAAGCCTTTCAATAGCCCGACATAACCCAAATAGATTATACTCAACAGCAGATTGACTTGAATGATATAGGTCAGCAGGTTTTCCATCGTATTACGATTTGTTATTTTTAATCATATCCATGATCTCCTTCAGTTCATCTTCAGTCAGCTTTTCCTCTTTCACGAAAAAAGAAACCATCTCTTTATAAGAATTCTTGAAATAATCACCGACAAAGGAATTCATAAACTTAGCTTTATAGTCCTGTTCGCTTACCATAGGTTCGTAACGTTTCGCATTGGCGTAACGGACAGCTTTCACAAAGTCCTTGCGCTCCAGATTCTTTACCGTTGATGCCAAGGTTGTATACGGCATTTTTTCACCCTTGATATTATCCAGAATCTCTTTGATAAAACCTCCATTTAGGCTCCAGATAGATTGCATTGCCTGTTCCTCTTGCGCTGTTAACTTTTCCATGTATTAATCTTTTTTACTAATCTTTCACTAATCTACGAATAATTCGTAAATACCAAAAATATTTTACTTTTTTTATTTGTATCCCCGTAAACAGCATCTAAAGCCCCGATTTTTTGTAACGTTACAATATGAATCATTATTTGACGTATTTAAAATCAATCCTATCGAATATAAGATGACTGGCCGAAAATTTGTTATACCTTGTTTTTTATTTTAACTTTCGACTGTATATTATTTTATTTTCGCTACTAGACAGGCGGTATTGTGATGAAAATATACATGCCCTTCTATGCTGGAAATGAAACTTTAAAACAGGAATAATTCAACACAAATACAATAAAAATAAATGGCCAAAAGCATCAAAGCGATCAAATGTCCTCATTGTGGCAGCATAAAAGTCAGCACAATACGTCCCGACTTTTACAAATGTGACAGCTGCGGAACTGAATTTTTCTTAGACAATGACGATATTAACATCAATCACAATTACAATTATCCACGCAACAATACGGATCAATATAAAGTAATACGGATTGTACTATTTGCCGTTGTTGGTTTTATTGCGCTCATGTTTTTAATCGGAGCTTTAAGCGCCATTTTTTCCAAAAAACCCGAACCGAGTTATTCGACCTATAGTTCGTCCAACACTGCTGACAAAAAAGAAGAAGCCATTACGCTGGAATGGAATTACGCCTCAAATGAATTATTTTTGGACAAAAACAATATTCCCCACGTTGTCGTGGTGGGGAATGTCCGGAATTCAAAAGCGAGATTTGACGAAGGCAAAGACAATAAAGTCTATATCGGATTATTTGATCCCAAAACGGGCAAAAAGGAATGGATAAAGCCATTGATGGATACACCCGTCGAATTATCGAGTAGCGACGTTAAATTACAGGTGTTTGAAGACCAAAACCTGTACATCATCGTAAAATCCAAGTATATCTATCAATTGGACAGAAATAGCCTCACCTACAAAAGTGTTCTTGAAAATTATGTCAAAGATGCCCCCTCACTCAGCACGGGCATTGCCAAAGTTGAATTTAAATACGAAGATTATGGATCTTCCTATCAAATAGTAAATAATGAAGGGCAAAATCTTGCCTATTACCCTTTAATCAATAAATCAATACCGGATAAGCAGCTCTACGATGAAAGAAGGAAAAAACTTCCCAATCCGAGCACAAAAACTGAATTCACTTTTTCAAGTAAATCCAGTTATTACCCCGAGGAGAAAATTCAGTTAATCCAATACAATTATTATTATCAATATGGATATCCCAAAGATAGCCCCCGCTTTTCATGGGATAAAGATTATGGCAGATCAGGTATTTTTACCGACCGCGATCCCTACAAAAAGGTGCTGATCAATTCATGGCAATTTAAGGGAGCCCGTCTCATTAGTTTTAAAGACTTTACACCGGGTCGGCTCTATTTTCAGCCTGTAGTGGTTGCTCAGAATGACAAAACGCTTCTGATTGCATACAAACCAACACCTGCGGAAGACGATCCTTTACAGATCCAGCTATTGGATGTCGCTACAGGTGCCATACAAAAAACAGTCACAACAGACCTTAAATCCATTTATGGAAATGGCTGCCTGCTCAAAGATGGTTTTATTGTCAAAGGTTCAAGCGACTATTACTATTTTGATAATAGCGGAAAACAAATCAATAAATTCGAAGGGTACAACCCCAAATTCGATACACTAAACTAAACACTATGGGACTATTCAATCTTTTTAACAATCAACTATCCGAGGTCATTGAGTGGAAAAATCAAGACCCTCGTATATTATGGTATAAATTTCCTTCCGAAAGAAATGAAATTAAGAATTCCAGCAAACTGATCCTGGCTCCAGGACAGGGCTGTATTCTTGTCTATGAAGGAAAAGGCGAAAACCTCCTTACGGAGGCAGGTACCTATAATTTAAAAACGGACAATCATCCTTTCTTCACCACATTAGCGCGATTAAGACAAAATTTCGAGTCAGAGCACAAGCTTTATATTTATTTCTTTCGTACGGCCGCAATTGTCAATCAATCCTGGGGAACAGGAAACCCAGTCAAATATATTGACCCACAATACAATCTGCCCGTTGAAATAGGCTTGAACGGTACTTTTTCTTACGTCATCAAAGATCCGGTACATTTCTATAAAAATATCGTCGCCAATCAAAACACAGTTAGCACGGCAGTCATTCAGGATATTATTAACCAACGAATTCCACAACAGATTGTCTCACAGATTGCGCAGAAGAAATTAGGTTACAATGAAATCGATAGTCAGTTGCCTATTTTGTCCACAGATATCAAAACAGCGGTTGAACAGGATTTTAAAGATCTCGGTTTAGATGTTACAGATTTTAAAATCTTAGGAACCCAATTTGACTCAAACACACAACGTCGGATTGGTGAAATCGCTGACTTGACGACACAAAATCAAGCTGCGCAGCAAGCAGGCTTGAGCTATGTGGAACTGGAAAAATTACGCGCCCTTCGGGATGCCGCTAAAAATGAAGGTGGACTGGCAGGTATTGGTGCGCAACTTGGTGTCGGCATGGAGCTGGGCAAACAATTTGATCTGCAAAAAGAAGAGATTAAAGACAATATACAAGCGGAAGGAGATTTTGTCGAAAAACTACAAAAACTACAATTGCTATTACGCGAAAACATCATTACACAGGACGAATTCGACGCGCTCAAAAAACAGATTCTCAACAAAATATAACCCATCATGAAATATATCTTTGGCATATTATTTACCCTGGTTATCCTATTTGTCGCCACCTATTTTCTATTGGGACTCTGGGGTATCCATTTTTTAGATGCTGAAAATTTCAGCAAAATCCTATGGACAACAGGAATTCTAACGTTGACATCTATTATTTTGGTATGCTTCGTCATCTTACCTTTTTTTGGTTCGGGCAAAAACGGAAAATATGAAGATAAAGGGAAAGTCGCTCAGCGAAAAATAGATTAATATTTCGGACATAATAAGATAGTGTTAAATTTGAATAAACTATTTGCGTATTTAAGTAAATCGTTATTCAATATTATCCAAAATGACGTAATGATGTCATTTAAATTCCAAAAGAACTTTCAGTTTTAAATATCAAATAGTTAAATTTGTGAGATTAGCATACAAATCAGATATAAGATAATATATAAACATGTCAGATAAAGCATCTATAAATTTAGACGGCACTTCTTATGACCTTCCGGTCATTGTCGGTACTGAAAATGAAAAAGCAGTTGATATTTCCAAATTAAGAGATCTAAGTGGATTTATTACGTTAGACCCGGGATACAAAAATACGGGTGCAACAAAAAGTGCGATTACTTTCCTTGACGGTGAAACAGGTATATTGAGATATAGAGGATATCCAATTGAGCAATTGGCAGAGAAATCGACTTTCCTGGAAGTTGCTTATTTATTGATCTATGGAGAGCTTCCTAAAAAAGAGGTATTGGAAAAATTCAGAGCTGACATTAAAAAGCAAATGATGATTCACGAAGACATGAAAAATTTCTTCGCCGGATTTCCATCCAAATCCCACCCAATGGGCCAACTTTCTTGTTTAGTAGGTGCCTTATCTGCATTTTACCCTGAATCTTTAAATCCAAACCTAACAGACGAAGAAGAAGATCAAACGATCATCAATCTTTTGGCAAAAATGCCAACGATCGTTTCTTGGATTCAAAAGAAATCACTAGGTCATCCCGTCGTTTATCCTAAAAATAACTTAGGTTACATAGACAATTTCTTAAACATGTTATTCGGCGAGGTTAACGACGAAAAAACATTCGACCCTGTTGTGATTGATGCCATGCACAAATTGCTTATTTTACATGCTGATCACGAGCAAAACTGTTCTACATCAACAGTTCGTATCGTAGGTTCATCGAATGCCAACCTTTATGCGTCTGTTGCCTCGGGGATCAATGCCTTGTGGGGTCCGTTGCATGGCGGTGCCAACCAGGCCGTAATTGAAATGCTTGAAGCGATCAAAAATGATGGTGGTGATGCGGAGAAATACCTAGCAAAAGCCAAGGATAAAAATGATCCGTTCCGTTTAATGGGATTTGGTCACCGTGTATACAAAAACTTCGACCCTCGTGCTAAGATTATCAAAAAAGCATGTGATGATATTTTAGAAAAATTAGGCGTTCAGGATCCCGTATTGGACATCGCTAAAAAACTTGAAGCAGCAGCATTAAATGATCAATACTTTATCGACAGAAAGCTTTATCCGAACGTCGATTTCTATTCAGGTATTATCTACCGTGCATTAGGCTTTAAAGCAGATATGTTTACCGTACTATTTGCGTTGGGCCGTCTTCCGGGATGGATCGCGCAATGGAAAGAAATGCGTGAAAACAAAGAGCCTATCGGCCGTCCAAGACAAGTATATGTCGGACATACAGAACGTAATTACGTTGAGTTCTCAAATCGTTAATCGATTGATTTCCATAAAAAAAGCATCCCAAGGGATGCTTTTTTTATGGAAATACTGTTACAGCAGCTTTTCCAAAAAAACACTATGTGATAGCACGTTATGTAAACATAAAGTCTATTATTTTTCTGACAACATCCTCAGTTAGCAGCTTACATATCCAAAATCTAAATACTCAAATCTAAATACTAACCTCTCTAATATGTCACGATAATCTACTTGTTAAGTATATTTTAATTTTTCCCTATCGAAATTCCCTGTTTTTCGTTAAGTTTGCGTATTCATTGGTCGCTTATTAAAAATCATTATAAATAAGACTTGATAGATACAATACTACATATCTTGGTTCCCATTGCTATTTTCACCTTTATAGCAGCATTTACCTTATTTGCAGTATATGCCGAACGTAAGATTGCGGGATTTGTCCAAGATCGTCTCGGGCCAATGGAAACCGGAAAATATGGCAGCCTTCAGACCATAGCCGATATTCTCAAATTACTTCAAAAAGAATTAATAACACCGACATTAGCCGACACAATTCTCTTTAGAATTGCCCCGATTATTATTTTTGTGGCTGTTTTCACAGGTTTTGCGGTCATTCCCTGGGCCAAAGATTTTATTCCGGCGAATACACATACTGGGTTATTCTTTATTATGGCGATCATCTCCATTGATGCCTTGGGAATCCTGATGGCTGGCTGGGGATCAAACAATAAATATTCACTGCTCGGATCTATGCGTGCCATCGCCCAAATGGTTTCTTATGAAATACCCGTCGGGCTCTCCCTGATTACCGTCGTGATGTTAACACAGACCTTAAATCTCAACGAAATCGCAATCGGTCAGGGCATTCTGACCAACGGAAGTATCAAATTTTTAGGTTTTTGGGAAGTTAATGAGATTGGCGGAATTTTCGCCTGGAATATTTTTCAGGCCCCCCACCTAATAGTAACCTATATCATATTCTTTATCGCAACGCTTGCCGAATGTAACCGGGCGCCATTCGATATTCCCGAAGCGGAATCTGAATTGGTCGGTGGTTTCCATACGGAATATGGCGGGATACAGTTTGCCTTTATCTTCCTGGCCGAATATGCCATGATGTTTTTGGTAGCGATGTTGGGTGTAGTCCTGTTTCTGGGTGGATGGAATACACCGCTCCCTAATATCGGCGCAGTACGATTGGCAGACTGGACAACAGGCCTTGCCTGGGGAATCTTTTGGACCTTGACCAAATCGTTATTTATCGTCGGAGTACAAATGTGGATCCGGTGGACCTTACCCCGATTACGTGCAGATCAATTGATGAGCTTATGCTGGAAGGTATTGACTCCGTTAGCCTTTGTTTGCATGGCCATTTCAGCCATTTGGAGAATTTTAATTATAGCATAAGATATGATATTTAAAACGGCTTCCCACGCATTTCGTACAGCAATCAAAGGACTATCTTTGACTGTGAAGCACTTGTTTGGCGCCCGACGTTCGCGTCAGGAATTGAATATCAAAAATGATAATTACTTTGACCGACAGGAGGGCATCGTTACGGTGCAATACCCGGCCGAAAAAATGCCTATTCCTGAAGTTGCCCGTTATCAATTGCAGGTGGATATTGACGATTGTATCGTATGTGATCTCTGTGCCAAAGCATGCCCTGTAGATTGCATTGAAATTGAGGCGATCAAATCGCCGGAAGCGATCGGAAAAACTTCAGACGGTAGTGTAAAACGGTTATATCCAGCCAAATTCAATATTGACATGGCCAAATGTATGTATTGTGGCCTATGCACCGTTGTCTGCCCTACCGAATGTATTGTCATGACCAACGAATATGATCGCAGCTCGCAAAAACTGACCGATCTGATCTACGGATTTTCGGACATGACCGACGAACAGGTTGCGCAGCGCAAAGCCGAATGGACGCAATTTCAAGCTGAAAAGGAGGCAGCAAAGCAAAAATAAGAACATGGAAATTATTTTATTTTATGCCTTCGCTGTACTGGCAATCGGATCTGCACTTTTATTGGTTAATCTTAAAAATATAGCCCGCGCCCTATTTTTATTTTTCATCGTTCTCTTTGCGATGGCGGGTCTCTATCTCTTTGCCTTAGCAGATTTTGTAGCCATCACACAGATCATGGTTTATGTAGGCGGTGTGCTGATCCTTATGCTGTTTGCCTTTATGCTTTCCAACAAAGAACTATTGAAAGATCTTCAGGACAGCAGTGGTTCATTTTTGAGCATGCCCAGGTGGCAAGCAGTTGTATTGGCAATAGGTTTTCTAATACTTATGATCTTTGGTATTACAGAATGGCACCAGTCCATTCCTACCTGGATCCAACAAGCCAAAGAAAATAATACGGAGATTATTCCAACAGATAATAATATTCAACAAATCGGATTACGGTTTATGACCTTCTATGTATTGCCATTTGAAGTCATATCGGTTTTTTTGATGATGGCACTGATCGGAGCGTCACATTTATCCAGAAAGGAGCGCAATAGATGATTACACTAACACATTTTTTGGTTGTTAGTGCCTGCATATTCTGTATTGGCCTTTATACCGTGCTTTCAAAGAAAAATGCCATTATGATCTTAGTAGGTATCGAACTGATGATTAATGCAGCTATCCTAAACTTTGTAGCTTTTGGCAAATACGATAAAGTCAGTTATGGCGGACAGATTTTTGCCTTATTCGCCATTGTCCTTGCTGCTGCTGCAGTTGCGGTCGGATTAGCATTGGTCCTGAATGTCTATAGACACTATAAAACCATTAATCCGGATGAAATAAAAGAATTAAAAGATAAGTAAGAATTGGATCCAGTTGCCCACATATCACCCATATACACCGCGCTGATTGCAGTAGTCGCACCATTTATTGCCTTTTTATACCAAGCGATGGCTGGCAAGCGTGATCAGTCAGGAACCATCTCCCTGATCGGCATCGTATGTAGTTTTATATCCGGTGGAATCACTTGGCTGGCCATCTGGAATCATCCGATCGCATACGCTGAGATCAACTGGTTCACCATTGGTGCTTCAACTTTTAAGGTAGGCATCCTATTGAACAACCTGAGCGCACTTATGCTGTTGCTGGTTCCCACAGTCGCCCTTCCCGTACATATCTATTCGAGAGCCTATATGAAAGGAGACCCGGGCATCCATCGTTACTGGATGTATCTTAGTCTCTTCTGTTTTGCTATGCTGGGACTAGTGGTGATGGATAGCCTGTTGCTCATGTATATCTTCTGGGAATTGGTCGGTTTTGCCTCCTACCTCCTCATTGGTTTCTGGTTTACACGCGAAACGGCTGTTCAGGCCAACAAGAAAGCATTTATCGTAAACCGCATCGGAGACCTCGGTTTTCTGGTTGGTTTAGCAATCATATTTACGCAATTTAAGACGCTCAATCTAGTTGACCTTTTTGGTGAAACGGGATTGATCTATCAGTCTGCTGTCACCAATGGGCAATGGGTCTCTCCTGTCAACAGCATGGACCAGGTTTGGCTTACAATAGCAGGACTGGCATTTTTCCTTGCGGCTATGGCTAAATCAGCTCAGTTTCCGTTACATATATGGCTGCCAGATGCCATGGAAGGGCCGACATCGGTATCTTCGTTGATCCATGCAGCTACCATGGTCGCTGCAGGTGTATTTTTGCTGGCCACCGTATTTCCGTTATTCAATGAAAGTGCATTGATATTTATCGCTATCATCGGTACAATCACCGCCGCAGCCGCAGCCTGTTTTGCATTAGGTCAATACGACATTAAGCGCATCCTGGCCTTTTCAACCATCTCACAATTGGGCTTTATGATGGTCGGAATCGGTATTGGAACCTGGGATGCCGCACTATTCCATTTGGTCACACACGCCTTCTTTAAATGTCTCTTGTTCCTTTCCGCGGGAGCTATTATCCATGAGATGGCACACCTCAAAGCACACAGCCAACTTGATTTCGATCCGCAGGACCTGCGGAATATGGGTGGACTGAAAAAGTATATGCCCAAAACCTTTATCCTGATGAGCATTGCTTCATTGGCACTTGCAGGATTTCCTTTGACATCAGGCTATCTTTCCAAAGATAGTATCATCATCTCTTCCTTTGAATGGGCTTTATCGAAAGGTGATTTTTACCTCATTATACCGGTAAGTCTCATCATCGTCAGTATATTGACCGCCTTCTACATTGGCCGCTTAATCTTTAAGGCTTTTTTAGGTGAACTTCGAATCCTGGATCAGGTTCAGGACAAACTACAAGGTGCCCCTTTGCATGAGGCTTCCAAAACCATGTTGATTCCGATGATGCTATTGGGGCTCTGCTGTCTATTTCCGTTATTTTCTCTCAACCCAGTATCTTATCATGATTCCTGGTTGATGGATGGTTTATTATTGGATGAATATACGTTTGCACCTAGCCACAGCGCTCACTTGATTATTCCATTGATCTTATTGATCGGTTCGGTCATCAGTTGGATAATAGGCTGGAAATGGTACGTACAACATAAATATTCACTTAACAGCAATAGTCTGGCGCTGAAAGCGGCGTTCAACCAAGGCTATATCAATGAACTTTATCAATGGGTATTTGTTGACGGTACACTGAAAATAGCTCGGTTCTGTTATTGGTTTGACCGTTACATTGTGGATTCACTAGTTGCTTTTATTCAGTTTATCGTCCTATCCCTCTCCAGATTGAGCGTGTGGATAGACAAATATATTGTAGACGGTATTGTCAATGCTGTTGCTTCTGTTGCCTACTGGACCGGCAATCAGGTGCGCCTGGTACAGAACGGCAAATTACAGACTGCACTGTATTCCGTTTTTCTATTCGTTTTACTTGGTTTAATTTATCTTATATTTTTCTAGGAAATGCCTATTTTATCCTTACTGATATTTTTACCGCTTCTGGCGACGGCGTTTATCCTCGCCCTACCGACACGATACAAATCGAGTTACAAATATATTGCCTTGGCATTCACGGCTGTGCAATTTGTACTTGCTGGTATATGCTATGCACATTTTGATGCCAACAAAACCGGCGTACAAGATCTGGCGGGATACCAATTTGTCGAACAACTTCCCTGGATTCGCCTGGACTTGGGTTCTATCGGAAAATTAGAGATCGATTACCTGATCGGGATAGACGGTATTTCCATGCCATTATTACTGCTCAGCGCTTTTGTCATGCTGATGGCAATCGGTGCCTCCTGGAACATACAAAAGAGCCCCAAAGGTTATTTCGCCCTACTTATGGTACTCAATATGGCTGTAATGGGTATATTCTGCGCATTGGACTTCTTTTTATTTTATTTGTTCTATGAAGTCATGCTTTTACCGCTCTATTTCCTAATCGGTATATGGGGCGGCGCGCGTCGTGAATATGCGGCCATAAAATTCTTTCTCTATACGCTCTTTGGTTCGGTATTTATGCTATTGATCATTGTCGGTTTATATTTTTCGGTTGTCAATCCCGAAACTGGGGCACATACCTTCAATATGATCTACATGATGAATCCACAGAATTATTTAGGGGATTCCATATTTGCCTGGGATGGCTATCAGGAAATATTGGGTATTTCCGCCAGATTAGTTGGCTTTGTGGTACTCTTTTTCGCTTTTGCGATCAAAGTGCCCATCGTACCGTTGCACACCTGGTTACCTGACGCACACGTCGAAGCGCCGACACCGGTATCCATTATCTTAGCAGGTATCTTATTGAAAATAGGCGGCTATGGCATTATCCGTATTTGCTATAGTATCTTCCCCGACATGGCCGCGCTATCCAATTGGTGGCTAGGACTGATCGGCGTCATCTCCATTATCTACGGGGCATTAAATGCCTTAGCTCAAAAAGATTTAAAGCGGATGATCGCCTATTCATCGGTATCCCATATGGGCTTTGTATTGCTTGGTATAGCCTCATTGACAGCTGAAGGGATTTCTGGGGCGATGTTCCAAATGATTTCCCATGGTTTTCTATCGGCGGCACTTTTCTTTCTTGTCGGTGTGGTTTATGACCGTGTACATGATCGCAACATTTATAGTTTCCGAGGTTTAGCTCAGCTTATGCCCAAGTATACTGGCTATATTGCTGTTGCTTTCTTTGCCTCATTGGGACTACCCGGATTCTCCGCATTTATCGGTGAGGCATTTGTTATCATCGGTTCCTTCAACGCAGCTAGTGTAGGTACAGGGCTCCCCCGTTGGATGGCCTTAGCAGGTTCTATCGGTATTCTCTTGAGTGCGGCTTATCTGCTATGGACACTGCAACGGATGTTTTTTGGAGAGATCAGGCTGAAAGGTGGTGAATCGTGGGTCAATGAACTAACTGACGTAAACAGCCGTGAACAACTGATTCTATTTCCGACCTTGGCTCTTGCTCTTTTATTGGGTATTATGCCATCCTTGGCATTCAGCAACCTCAATGCAAGTGTATTGAATCTGGTCAGCTTTATCCAACAATTTATTTAATCCAGCATGCTCGCATTCAGTCCATATATCAGTTCATTTATTGATCAAATTATTGTTAGTATTCCCTATTTCAAACCGGAATT
This sequence comes from Sphingobacterium puteale, assembly GCF_003627955.1. Taxonomy (GTDB): domain Bacteria; phylum Bacteroidota; class Bacteroidia; order Sphingobacteriales; family Sphingobacteriaceae; genus Sphingobacterium; species Sphingobacterium puteale. The sequence continues at coordinate 60,210 of NZ_RBWS01000001.1, forward strand.
AACGTTGATCATTACTTTTATAGGTACTATTATCGCCAGTCTTTTCGTTGATAAATATTGGGACAAGGCATCTTTCACGATTACAATAGCTGGATTACTGCTGAGTGGCTGCTACCTATTTGGACAGGGGCTCAGTCACGTGGATATGGTTGGATTCTTCGACATGATCCACATTGATACATTTGCAACATCCGCACGAATGATCATCTTGCTGTCGACATTGCTGATTGCCATCTTTATTCAACAGCGTCATCAGCACGACCGCCCTTTAGGAGATTTGTACGCCGTACTCCTGACGGCGACCTTAGGACTGAATCTTTTGACCATGTCGAGCAATTGGCTAATGATTTTCATCGCAGTAGAAACCGTATCAATCAGTTCTTACATTATGGTCGGTTATTTTTCTTCCAATAAAGCACAGTCCGAAGCAGCGATGAAATATGTACTCTTTGGGTCGACCTGTGCAGCCGTTATGCTCTATGGCGTATCCTTGCTATACGGTTTCACGGGAAACTTAAATTTTGATGCGCCAAGTCATATCGCGGGTTTGGTGGAAGCGCCGAAACTCATGATCAGTATTGCCCTCCTGTTTCTGCTGACCGGTATTGGCTTTAAACTGAGTTTCTTTCCTTTTCACGTTTGGAGCCCCGATGTTTACCAGGGTGCCCCGACAGTGATCACCACTTACCTGGCGACGGTACCTAAAATTGCTGTTGTCGTACTTCTGTCCAAGCTACTCGCGGCCTGGCTTGCTGTATCCTTTTATTTCAGCGATTTTTTGGCTTACGCGATCATCATTATTGCCATCGCAACCATGCTGATCGGTAATCTGGCAGCCTTACGCCAACAGGATGCCAAGCGGATGATGGCCTATTCTGCTATCGGTCATACGGGTATATTGCTGATGGCTGTATTGGTCTATCAAAATAATGAGTCAAATATTTTACTATTCTATTTATCAATTTATACCCTGATGAATATCGCTGTCTTTATTTTTATTGATAGTTTGGAAGTCAGCTTGGGCAATACTTCAATTGATTCTTACAAAGGATTGGGTAAGCAATCTCCCGTATTGTTCACCGCTTTTTCTTTAGTCCTAATCGCCTTGATCGGTTTGCCTCCAACCGCTGGATTTGTCGGTAAGCTACTGATATTTTCAAAGGTATTTGAACAATATCAAAACTTTCAATCCTTTGGTTTGCTTGCTTTATTAATCGTGGGCGCCCTAACCTCGGTGATTTCTCTATTTTATTACTTTAAGATTCCATTGAACGCATTCTTAAAAGATGGTCTAGATCAGTATGTACACAAATCCAACCCTTTGCTTCTCGGTATTGGCTTGTTGTGTACCCTTTTGGTGATCTTGCTTGGACTATTCCCTGACGTATTGCTTTCTATTTTTTAAAAAATATTTCCTTTCTTCAATGGTGTGATCTACCCCAGATTTTACTGTGTTTATACAGGGCTTGAAGTTAAGGATAACTCCATAATATATTTTATATTTGTACCATGATTAGTGCAATAGCAAATCCCATTTTTCAACGTGCTATCCAGGATTACCACGTATACGATCAGATTGATCATCCAATCCAGAATCCGTATGACAAACAATCCCTAGAACATCTCCTGTACTTAAAGTGCTGGATTGACACCGTACAATGGCACATGGAAGATGTTGTACGTAATCCTGCCATTGATCCCAAGGACGGATTATATTGGAAACGACGCATCGATGAGTCTAACCAATACCGCACGGATACGGTAGAATATATAGATAGCTACTTTTTACAGAAATACCAGGGCATCGACGCATTGCCTTCAGCAAAGATCAACACAGAAAGTCCGGCATGGGCTATCGATAGATTGTCCATCCTCGCTTTAAAAATCTATCATATGGAGCAGGAAACGCTCCGTTCAGATGCCACAGAAACGCATATTTCTGCCTGTCAGGACAAATTGAATATCTTATTGGAGCAACGTAAGGATCTTTCACAAAGTATCGACGAATTATTGACAGCTATTGAGTCGGGCGAAAAATACATGAAAGTTTATAAACAGATGAAAATGTATAACGACCCCGAGCTGAACCCTGTACTTTATACATCCGGAAAATAAGGACATGCCCCTGCCGCAGCGAATCATAGTAACCCGATTTTCGGCCATGGGCGATGTCGCCATGGTAGCTTCTGTATTGAAAGAATTTTGTCAGCGGCACCCAGCTGTAGAGATTATCATGGTGAGCCGTCAGTTTTTTGCCCCATTTTTTGACGGCATAAAGAATGTTAAGTTCCATCCCTTTGAACCAAAGACAGTCCATAAAGGCTTTGGGGGCCTAGTAAGGCTAAAAAAAGAACTGGCACAGTATGGTGCGGATGCTGTAGCAGATCTGCACTTCAATTTACGCTCGCGTGTGCTCGATGTTTTATTTTCACTTACAGGCCTGAATGTCAAACAACTGGACAAAGGACGCCCTGAAAAGAAGGCGCTGACACGCAGAGAAGATAAGATTAAGCGACAGCTAAAGTTAACCGTGGAGCGCTATGCGGATGTATTCCGCGCTTTAGGTTTCCACTTTGAACTAAGTCACAAATTGAATTCTGATCTGCAAGATGTCCCCAAAGCGGCATTTAGTATGTTTGGCAATTTCGAACGAAAAAAAATTGGTATCGCAGCTTTTGCGCAACACCGATATAAAATTTTTTCACTGGCAAAGATGGGGCAGATCATAGAGCATCTGACACATCATGGATATGATGTATTGCTCTTCGGAGGTGGTCAGGAAGAGTTTCAAATCACGCAAAACTGGACCGAAAGTTTTCCGAACACTTACAATACCATTGGAAAATTTACGTTGAGAGAAGAGCTGGATATCATATCAAATCTGGATCTGATGATCAGCATGGATTCCTCGGGTTTGCACATGGCTTCTCTGATGGGGGTAAGATGCTTATCGCTGTGGGGAGCAACACATCCATACGCAGGATTTACGGGTTATGGGCAGCAAGCTGAGGACTGTGTTCAAGTGGAGCACCCCAACCGACCAAGTTCCGTCTATGGCAATAAACCTTGCGATTGTGATGGCACAGAAGCAATTGATTTAATTACACCAGAAATGGTGATCGAAAAAATAACAGCGATAAGATGAGGATAGGATTTGATGCAAAGCGCTTTTTTTTGAACAAAACCGGTCTGGGCAATTACAGCCGTGATCTCGTTCGTATCCTGGAAAAATATGTCCCGGAAAACGAATACATCAAGTACACTACAAAAACTGGGAATTACGATATTAAAGATCCAAACCTCGAAAAGACAACCCGCCTGCCAGAAGGATTTATTAATACAAGATGGCCCAATCTGTGGCGACGCAGACGTATTGTTCATGATCTTAAGAAAGACAACATAGACATCTTTCATGGGTTATCAGGAGAAATTCCTTCAGGTCTTGCCAAAGCAGCTATTAAGTCTATCGTTACAATCCATGATCTAATTTTCATGCGGCATCCGGAGCTCTATCATCCCATCGATCGCTGGATTTACAAAAAGAAATTCAGACACGCCTGCACAGCTGCCGACCGTATCATTGCCATAAGCGAGTGTACAAAAAATGACATCATTGATTTATTTCACATACCTGAAAATAAAATTGACGTTGTCTATCAAGGATGCCATGAATCCTTTAAAACGGTCAAATCCGAAGAACAGAAAAGGACAATCAAAGAAAAGCTTGGTTTACCACAAGAATTCTTGCTTAATGTGGGGACAATTGAAGCCCGAAAAAATATCTTACCAGTAGTAAAAGCGATCAAGGACCTCGCTATTCCGTTGGTTGTTGTTGGTAAACCGACACGGTACCACCAAGAAGTCATCGAATATATCGAGCAGAATAAGATGGAAAACAAGGTATATTTCTTCCAGGGTCTTGAAATGGAAGAATTGGCAATTTTATATGCCGCAGCGACCATATTTATCTATCCATCTATTTATGAAGGCTTTGGCATTCCCATTATAGAGGCACTCTATTCGGGAACACCGGTTATTACAAGTAAAATGGGCGTATTTCCGGAGGCAGGTGGACCTTCATCCTGTTATGTAGATCCTATGGACATATCCCAGATACATGATGCGATTAAATCGCTACTTCAAGATACGGGCAAGCGTAAGGAAATGAGCAAAAAAGGTTTAGAGTTTGTACAAAAATTCAATGATGACCGTGTCGCACAGCGGATGTCTGCGATTTATTCGGCCCTATAAATGTAAAGGGTCCTGACCCGTCGAAATAAAATATTTTTTCAATACCCGGAGTGAGATGGCATCTTCCTCGTGTTGATCCATAAAAAGCCTCACATACTCATGCGCATTTTTTACGATTGCTTCGGCTTTATCCACATGCTCAATAAAATAAAAAAGCTTGGCCTCTAAATCTGAATAGTCTTCTTTAATACAAATAAAGTGATGATCAGGTATCAGTGTACCTTCCATAAACCAAGTTTCATATTTCGGCATTGGCATTACAGCGATGGAATTAGAGGACATAATCCATTTCAAATTTGTCGCTACATCGTTCCCTTCCAAAGCCAATATAAATTTATAGGAAAGATGCTCTGTGATGGAAAGATAATCGGGGTCCGAAGTTTTAAATGCCTTTTTTAGATCACATAATGGATGGTCATGATATTTTTCAAAAAATATGTGGCGATGTTTTTGAGCGAACATGCTTCTCCCCACCAGGATGTCTTTCTTTTCGCAAAGTGGGATATGATCTTCAATAAAATTAAAATGTCGGCTCTTATCTAGATTTAGCAGCACGGCATTCGCATTATCTCCAACAATAGGTCTACTTTTTACAAGGGCCGGATTTGATGGAATATTGATGATGTCGCCCGGCAAAATCTGAAATTTCAGTTCTTGGTTAAAATAATTCAGATACTGTTTACTATCAAAATAGTAAACTCTGATTCTTTTCGGAATGCGGTAATCCTTAATGCGTATGGCATCGTTTGACAACGTTCGCCCTGGTGTCAATTTATTATAATAGTTGACGCGAAAGTCCAACCATTCGGATCGATTTCCCCAATCCGTTGTCAATATTTTCCGCGCCTTTCTCCTAAGAAAAGTCTTTGGTATTACCCCTCTGCACAACACTTCCAGATAATAGAAGAATTTTACATTTTTATTCTTAAAAAAAAGCTTCTTATAATTTAAATTCATGGCATAAATAAGAATATATCGAGCAAAGTCTCCACTATTTGTCTTTGGGTTTGATAACAGGGGTCTTCAGTTGCATTTTCTTCCAATGCAATGACCGATCCCCATAAATTAAAATCTTGCTTAATTTATATTTGAATTTCAACAATCCCCGATAATCATCTATTATTCGACGAAATGACACCTTGGGGTCTTCTTCCAATACCATATTAATTGCTTCAGTATAAACTGTGGGTCCCGTCATCTGATGCACATCATGGAGATACCGGTCCTCCTCGATATTTCTAACGATCAATTCAATGGTTTTTTTTAAAAAGGGATGGCCTTTATCATAGATCAAGGCCCATTGTGCGTAGAGACTTCTGTTGTTCTCATGTGCTATTATCGCCCTATCATCCGGTTTAATAACATCATCCAAGCGACCGATAATATCACTGTCCAGATCCAAATAAATCCCCCCGTGAACGTATAAAACGGCATATCTAAAAAAATCTGCTTTGGCGGCACCAATTTGCAAACGGGCGAAGGCGTCATAAGTACGCTGATCAAAATGTTCTCTAATAAGATGATCAATTTGCGTATCGTCAAAGAACTCTCGCCGATAGCCCTTATTCCGTTTCAGGAACCGCCAAATATAAAATTTGGTTAATAAAGGGATCTTATTTGTTTTAAAAGTTTGATATATAACCTTTGGAATCGCCACCTGAATTAAAAAGTTAAAATAATGGAAATAAATAGCAACGGAACGACAAAAAGCATCTTGAAATCGTCCAACTGCAAAAATAAAGATATATCCTTAAAAACACTCTTTTTTCATATATTTAGTAAGCTAAAATTCTGTTTTATTTAATAAAAATTGTAAGATATACAACAAACTATTTTTTATATCTTATTACAGAAAATATGTAATATATTTGTCACAAAATATAAAAACCTTAAAAAGTAGATGTCTTAGTTCAGAAAATCTAATGTCATTTTTTTAAAATATTGTAACGATATAATGATCTACTACGTTATAATATATATGGTCCAATTTTCAATTATATCATAACATTGAGTCAAAAAATAAGCGCTTTAATTATTACATACAACGAGGAAGACAATATAGACGAGGTTCTTCAGAGTATGGAGTTTGCAGATGAGATTATTCTTCTGGATTCATTCAGCACAGATCAGACATTGGAACGAGCTCGATTGCACCCAAAAGTAAAGATTTATCAAAATAAATTTGAGGACTTCACCAAGCAGCGGAATTTAGCACTGACTTATGCGAATAATGACTGGATTTTATTTTTGGACGCTGATGAACGTTTATCTGCGGCCAGTCAAACTGAAATATTGTCAACGGTAAATGATCCGCAAGCAAAGGATGCGTATTACATGTATCGTCTCTTTTTCTTTTGTGGTGAACGGATAAACTTTTCAGGAACACAAAACGACAAAAATTTCCGTCTGTTCAAAAAGAGTAAGGCGACCTATGACACTAAAAAGAAGGTCCACGAGACATTAATTGTCAATGGGACGATCGGTAGTTTAAAAAATAAAATATGGCATTATTCTTTTGCTGATTATGCGTCTTATAAAGAAAAAATGGTTCATTATGGAGAGCTTAAAGGCAAGGAGCTCTATGCTAAGAACAAGCGATATTCGCTATTGAGTCACCTGGCCAAAGTATCTTTTAAATTTTTTAAGGCATACTTTTTGAAATTAGGAATTCTTGATGGGCGACGAGGATATCAACTTTGCTACTTACAGAGTCTCAGCGTACATGAAACATTTATGTCGTTGAAAAGAGAAGAAAAAAAATGAAGATTTGTATTATAAGCTTTGATTACTGGAATTACGACCACCATATTGTAAAGAAGTTACAAGAAAAGGGTATTGATGCCTCTCATATTAATATGGGATCTTATCGGTACAAAAGTTTCGGTGAACGGGCTTTCAATGCGATCAGCAAAATTTTTCTCAACAGAAACATTAAGCATGTCAAACGTCAGCAGTATGTACTTGAAACATTGGCAAAATTAGGGCCGCAGGATAAAATACTTGTATTGAATCCCCACACGCTGGATTACAAAACGATTAAGAAAATCAAATCATACACCCCGCACTTAATTTCCTACCTATATGACAATCTAGAACGTTTTCCTGTAGAAGACAAATTGGATCTGTTTGATAAGATATATTCTTTTGAAGACAAAGACGTAAAAAAATATGGCTTTGAGAAAATTACAAATTATAACTATCTTTCTGATCAACCCCTTCAATGCGATACGATTGAAAACGACTTATTTTATATAACATCCTACGACAAACGACGTATTAAATTGCTTCGTAAATTAGCATCTCGCCTCGCTACAATGAAAATAAAAAGCAAAATTATCGTCGTGGGGAAACAGGTGTGGAAAGAAAAATTACGTAATTTTATACTCAAACCCTCTGGTTATAAATTGATTGAATTTAAAGATAAGCCGTTGGATGGAAAAATTGTTCTGGAGGAATATAAAAAGTCTAAAGTTATCATTGACTTAATGCGCGATGGACAAGAAGGCTTAAGCTTCCGCATTTTTGAAGCAATGGCTTTTGAGAAAAAGATTATTACAGATAATGTTTCCATACAAACATATGATTTTTATAATTCACAGAATTTTTTAATCATCAACTACGATCTTTCCAATATCGAAGATCATTTCTTCAATATTTCATATCAAAAGATACCCAAAAGTCTATATCAAAAATACTCACTTAATCATTGGGTGAATCATGTTTTTGGAATTTCTTCAACACATGATTATCCAAAAATTGTATGTCCTCCGTTGAATATCTCCAATTAATATGCTAGATCAATTTTCTAAAATTCGATAAATCCAGTTGTCAAAATTATACTTGCTCAATATCTCGGGATTAATAGGGCTATAAGGTACGTTGAGAAATTCATTTAAAGTACGCTCTTCATTATTCAGGACATAAATATTATGTGGATGATAGAAGTCATAGTTCATTACCTCCCTATTATTGGTAATTAATTTTCTACCATAACCAATTGCTTCAAAAACTCGAAAAGACAAGCCACTATGAACATCCACTAAAAAATCAACGAATATCTCACTTTTCAGAGCCAAATTGATATTTTCCTGATATGTCATCGGTTTATTAATAAAAGTAATACCATCTAAAATATACTCTCCGCTCAAATTTCTATCCCCTGAATACAAGTAGAAATTAGGGATACCTTTATTTTGAACAATAAATTGGATTGCCCCTTTGATTTGTGGCCATCTAATTTTCATAAAGGTTCCTAGAAAAAAGAAAGAAGATGATTTGGGTTTTATGTCACTTCTATTCAAATGCCCAAAATAAAAATTAGTCGTTGAGACGAACCTTTTATCTTCTTGACTAGCATCTTTACTATCAAATACATAAAAGCGATCGAACAAATCTACCAATCTCTTTATCGCTGGGTATCTTTCAACACCATCCCATTGATAAGCGATCATTTTATTTGCCTTCAATTTGATTTGCTCAATAATCTCTTGAGGATAAATGTCAGCTCGGATCAGCATACAATAATCTGCTTTATTTTCTATTGATTGCAAACGTCTTACAACCTCAGAGCCTAATGCTTTAAACTTTAATCTGTTCTTGTATCCTTTATCCTTCAAAATCGTTTTGTGATATAAATTCGAAAGCCTATCCCAGATATTTCGATATTTAAAATAATCATCATCGTAGCTAATATCAATCACGTCAAATCCAAGCTCTTCTAGCCGATTTATCAGAACTTTATAAATACTAAACGTTCTTGGCATTCCAAGAATAATACTTTTTTTTCGATCACTCATCGCATTCTTTTAACTTGATTGGGTTCAAAAATACCCTTTGAATTAGTTATAATAAAATAAATTCATAGATTTGTCTGATATAGATAGTGCTTGTCGGTATCACTGTCGCATTTATCTATATTTATTGTTATCAAAAAAAGAAATGCAAGAGCGAGTAAAAATAGTCTTCGGTGCTCCCGAAGATTTTGGTTTTTCAGATGCAATCAAAAATGAGCTTACCATCCAAGGATATCATGTGATAGATCTTTCGAGAATAAATAACAATTTTAAATACCCAAATATTTCAACTAGGATCAATAATCTATTTCATAAAACTTTTTTAAACGATAAAAAATACAAATCAAAAGTGCGATCAAAGGTAATAACTGCAAATTTAATCGAAGAACTCGAAAAACATCAAAATATTAATTATGCATTATTCATTCGTCCAGATTTGTTTCCTTTGGATTTCTTTAAAAGCGTCAAAAGCAAATTCAGCAAAATAGTTGGTTACCACTGGGATGGCATGAATCGCTATCCCGACGTAATGGATTATATACCTTATTTCAACGACTTTTTTGTATTCGATCCACTAGATCTTAAATCCAATATAAATATTGTTGGCTGCACTAATTTCTATCTTTCTCGTATTGTTTCACGTTTGAATTCAGTAGGCAATACTGGAGCTTTTAGTATTAATTCGTACCAAAAAGATAAGATTAAGCCTTTGACTGAGATCAAAAGAACATTAGAGTCCATATCAATTCCACTCAATTTTATTATTTATTCAAAGAATAAAAGGGAAATAAAAGAAGCTAATGAATTAGGCTTCGAAACAAGCTCTTTCATGACGACCTATCAAGAAAATTTAAACCATGTTTTGAGCTCTTCCTTATTAATAGATGTTCAAATACAAAGTCAATCTGGTCTATCATTTAGAATTTTTGAATCTATCGGTTATGATAAAAAACTAATTACGACCAATAAAGATGTTGCAAATTATGAATTCTATGACCCCAATAATATCCTAATATGGAACAATCAATCTGCTCAAGAATGTTTAGCCTTTTATCGTAGTCCTTATCGACCACTACCAAAAGAAGTTAAAGAAAAATACGCATTAGACAACTGGATAAAGTTCGTTTTAAAACTAGGCAACTTTTACCCAATTACACTACCAAAAACCGTGTAACACAAGAGTCTACTCCTCAGTTATCAATAAAACATAACATCAAAGCATTCCCCTTACTTCTTTCGTCCTTTAAAATAATAAAACAGCTTTCTATACCAGACATTATAGTACTTCTTCCTTATTCTATCTTCAGAATGTACTCTATCAAACAGCCTCTCTATTCCATAATTATTCTTCTTGTATAAAGAATAATGCTTATTATAAATATACAACCAAGACTCATCTGAAATATTTCGTTTCCGATTTTCATCCGTCATTGAATCTTTCGTATGTCGTTTCCGATAATAAAACAAGGGCTTGTTAATTTTATAGACGTTATCAAAATGTGCCGTCATTCGGATCCACATCTCCCAGTCTTCAGCAAATTTTAGATTTGTATCATATAGGCCAATGGCTTTAAGATTCTCACTTTTCATCATAGCAGTTGCCGTAAAACAATTTGTCCATAATATAGACTCCTTAGAATAATCCCAAGATTCCATAAGGCCCGTCTCCCGCTCAAAGAGTTGAGTTTGGGTGTATACGATATCCAACTGGCTATTATTGTGATACTGTTCTACACAAGAGCTGACATAGCTCGCGTCTAATAAATCATCGGCATCAAGAAAAACAAGGTATTCACCAGTTACATATTGAAATCCGTAATTTCTTGTTGCAGGCAACCCCTCATTATTTTTTGAAAGCACCTTCATATTGCCATAAGCTTTAGCAAATTCCTTAATAACATTGAACGTATTATCAGAGGAGCCGTCATCTACAACAATCACTTCTATATTTTTATATGTTTGATTGACGACGGATTCTAAAGTCTCTATTACTGTTTTTTCTGCGTTATATGCAGGTATAACGATACTCACTAAATCTTTTTGAAACATTGGGATTATTAAGTTATTACCGATCGCAAAGTTAATATTTTTTTACGCCAATTACTTCACAATGTACCCAATTTTGAATCACCTTATCTGCCTATTTATCTTTTTTTTTTGTAATTTGCCCCGCAAACAGGCTCTATTATACTTTATGCAAAAAATCAAAAAATGGTTTCAGACAATTACCTCTATCTTGAAGTATCCATCTATTATAAAAAACTTAAATAAATCAAAGACTTCAGTTTATTGCTTCTTCCCCGTTTATCACATAGGAGGAGCAGAACGCGTGCATTTAGATATTTTAGATTCTATAAAAGACCAAAATCCAGTTTGTTTTATTACCGAACAGTCTACCAGCAACGATTTTAAGAATGAGTTTACAAAGCATGCTATGCTTATTGAATTATTTCGTTGGTCCAAGAAAACAAGCTTCAAAAAACATATAGCAAAAAAAATTGCATCCAAAATAAACAACACACCAAATGCGGTCGTATTTGGATGTAATAGCCATCTTTTTTACTATCTTTTACCTTTCTTATCCCCGAACGTCAAAAAGATCGATCTAATCCATTATTTTATTGGTGACCATTCATTTGAACAAATATCCTTGCCTTTAGTTCCTTTATTGGACAATAGGGTCGTTCTGGGATCCAAACATTTGAACCAGTTAACATCTTATTACCTCCAGAATAATATCGACAGGAAGTTTGCAGAGAGAATAAAAATAATTACAAATCAGGTAGAAATACCGTCAATTCCGTCAGATAAAGACTTTAATAATGATCTACGTATATTATTCGTTGCAAGAAATGCTCCTGAAAAACGCGTGCCTGTATTTCTAGAGATAGCGCGTAGAAGTGAGAAGTTAAATCTTCCTTATAAATTTGCAATGATTGGCGATTTTGAAAATTATCAGCATCAATCGACCAAGAATATACAATTCATCCCCAGAATAACAGATAAATCGTTATTGAATATTGAGTATGCCAAGAGTCATTTTGTGATGTTAACATCGAGTTTCGAGGGTTTCCCGATGGTTTTATTAGAAGGGATGGCTTTAGGTAATATCCCCATAATAACTAATGTCGGAGAAGTTGCAGGTCAGATCAATGAGTCAACCAATACTGGATTTATTATAGAGAACTATACAGATGAGGATCGTCTCGTTGAGGACTTTATCGGTAAGTTGCTGTTTATTGCAAACCATAGGGAATTGTTACCTACTATTTCTCAGAATGTGATTGAGATTGTAAAAAATAACTTTAATTATGAATTATTTAAAAAGAACTACAGAAATCTGCTATTAGCGGATATTCCCAGTGCCCAATAATTTCTTTTATCATGAGTTCACAACACCCTTTGGTAACTGTCTTAATGGCCGCATATAATGCAGAGAAACACATCGCATCGGCAATACAAAGCATTTTGCAACAGACATATCCTAACTTTGAACTTCTGATCATCGAAGACTGTTCGACAGACAATACTTTGGATGAAATTAAAAAATTTAAAGATAGCAGAATTAAGTTACTACAAAATGTATGTAATCAAGGTGTTGTTATCACCAGAAACAGAGCATTAACAGAGGCTAATGGAGCATTTATTGCTGTTATGGACAGCGATGATATTGCCGTTCCAGATCGGATCGAATGCTTATTAAACGAATTTGAAGCCCACCCAGAGTATGCCCTAATAGGTGGTCATGCACACGTCATAGACCACTACGGAATACCGACGGGGCAACAATTTATGGTTGAAACAGATCCTAGCTTGCTCCGGTATCGTCTACTTTTGGGAAACAATTTCACTCATTCTTCGATCATGATGAGAACTGAAGTATTTAGAGAATTTAATGGATATCGCACTCCCCTTGCTGAGGATTATGATTTATTTTTGAGAATTTCAACAAAATACCCTGTCGGCAACCTCGACAAAGTCCTACTTTTTTATCGTGACCATACTTCGGGAATATCAAAGAAATATGCACAGGAACTCGAAAATCAAGTCTTACCAATAAAAGAAAATATTCTACGCAGTCTCCGCCTGCCTGCTGACATTAGCTACCAAAAAATGATCACTCATCCCCTCAATTGGGACGAAGTCAATATCGCCGCATATAAGAAACTCCATGCTGACCTGCTCGATCGAATCTATGCGACTCCTCACTCATCGTCAGCCCATGCCAAACGGTTTATTTTCCAACGATGGTATGAAGTAATTATGAACAACGGTGGAAAAATGACAATTTTCTATTTCTTTAACGCTCCATTTTTTGGCTGGCAGTACTTCACAGCAAAACAATTCCGAAGAGCCTTAAAAAATTCTATTAAAAATTTATTTAAATAGTCATTTTTCCTTTTTTAAAGGACTGAACAGTAACAGTATATCCATAAAAGATTTTAATAGACGATAAGAAATTCTAGACTGTTGCAAATGTTCAAAATGGATTAATCGTCGGGATTTATTCTCTGGGTATCTAATTTTTTTTAAAGCAATATATTCATGCCAAAAATGGGGATAGGAATTTTCAATAAAATTTTCCCTTTCACGAGTATGACCCACAGCGTGTGAACTATCAGAGGAAATTCCATGTAAATCGTATTTGGCTAAAAATTCATCAATATAGATAAATGAACACTGATGCTGAAAAAATAAATTCATAAAAAATTGCCAATCTGAAGTAATTTTAAAACGAAGATCATAAAAGCCATATTGAGAAAATAAAGTTCTCTTAATAGCCGTAGATTGATGATTTAAGGAACTAAACAACCAAAATGACAAGGTCAATTGTGCAGGCTGAATCACATTCAAGCTCTCTCCTGAATTATACAAACCCAACGTATTGCCATAGTAAACGTCTCCCTTACCATCAACCCACTCGTCATAAATAGCAAGTGTACCATCATCATAAAAAGTATCACCACTATTCATAAATATCAAATAGTCACCTGTAGCCAGCATAATACCTTTATTCATGGCATCATAAACCCCTTCATCGGGTTCAGAAACAATCCTATCTATTCGATCATGATATGCTGCAAGCGTCTCCTGAGAACCATCATCGCTATCCCCGTCGATAACAATAAATTCAAAATCCCTGTATGTTTGATTTATAACACTTTGAACAGTCGAATCCAGCCCTTTTCGATTATTATAATTAATTGTAATTACTGAAAATTTAATATTCTTATATTTCTTATCCAAACTCGTTATTCTTCTTTTTCTGCTGTATACTGCAACCTTTGCAATTAGATTTATAACAAAAATAAAGAATATCTATTTATTACAATAAATATAAGCACAAAAGCCACACTCTTTATAGTCTCAACAGGCAGAAAAACTCTTTCATTATCTCTGTTAATTATATTCTCCAGCGATATTACCTAGTGTAAATCAAGATTTAGATGCTTTTTTATCATAATATAGGTTCTAATAGCTTTCGTGACCTACAACTTATATCATTGTGTAACATCATATGATTGCAAATAGCGATTTTAGCTGGCGGAAAACTTGGTTAAATAATATTCCAGATAAAGTTGTAGTATTACTAAAAATAGATCAATGAACCAACAGCAGACACTTCAGGGTTAATTCTTCCGAGTTTTATTAGGTTCTAACCTTTCGAAGGTTAGCAATTCCCACTAAAATAAAAAAGACCAAAGTAATCTGATCTTTTTTATCTCGTTTACATCGCTAAATTAATAAACTTATCAGAACCTATTCATTACTTCCACAACCCGAGTAATATCCGCTTCGGTATGTCCATACGAAATTGGGAGGCTCAGTATCGTCCGATGGATTTCCTCCGAAATAGGATACCTTTCCTCTGACAAAATTCCTTGCATTGCCTTTTGTTGATGTGGGGCGATAGGATAGTGGATTTCTGTTCCGATACCATTCTCTATTAGATATTGTTTCAATCTATCCCGTTCAGGATGACGTACCGCAAAAATATGGAAAACATCCTCCTGTCCGGTTTGTACAGTCGGAAGTATAAAATCAGACTTTAACTCACGTAGGTAAATTGCGGCTAACTTCTGTTTATGTGTGGTAATCTTGTCCAAACGTTTCAGTTTGATAGATAAGAAAGCTGCTTGTAGCTCATCGAGCCGGGAGTTATAGCCCACTTCATTAAATACATATTTCGCCGAAGAACCATAATTTCGTAGTGTACGAATCGACTTATTAAGCCCCTCATCCTTACAGGTTATGGCACCGGCATCTCCCAATGCACCCAAATTCTTTGTCGGATAAAAGCTAAATGCGCCAAAATCACCAAATGAACCCGCTTTTTTGCCTTTATAACTAGCTCCATGAGCTTGCGCACAATCCTCAATAACCTTTAAACCATATTGCCCTGCCAGTTGAAGGATTGGATCCATGTCACATATCTTTCCGTAGAGATGAACAACAAGGATAGCTCTTGTACGTGCTGTAATAGCCGATTCAATTTTTTTGGAATCAATATTATACGTATTTATATCAGGTTCTACAAGAACTGGCTTTAGACCAGCCTGCATTACAGCAAGTATAGACGCAATGTAGGTATTCGCGGGAACAATCACTTCATCACCTGGATTAAAACCAAAATAACGTAACGACAAAACCAACGCATCTAGTCCAGAAGCAACTCCGATGCAATGCGGTACACCACAATAGCTCGCAAATGATTGCTCAAATTTTGCGACCTGTTTTCCCAAAATATACCAGCCTCCATGCAGTACTTCTTGGAAAGCGGCGGTATATTCATCCATAAATTCCTTATTGACTTGCTGTAAGCTCTCGTAAGCGATCATGTATAAAATAGGGTTCGTAAATATAGTCTGTTGAATCAAAATACGCAGAGGCAAGTACCATAAGAATCGCATCCGCTGAAAAGTCAAACATCTGATGCCAATCTTTGGGTTCCAATATGAGGCATTGATCTGGTGAATTCAATTCAAAAATGCGTTCATTATTTCCGTCCTGGTTATAAATAGCACAGCTTCCTTTCAAGCAAATTGCAGCTTGAATAGTCTCATGATGCCGGTGCCCCCCACGCGTAGATCCATCCACACCATAAATGTAAAATATCCGTTTTACATCAAAGGGAATAACTTTTTCGATCACCGTGAGATGTCCCCGATCATCGGTGAATGTTTTAAGGTCTATCTGGTAAGCCATTATCTTAAGAAATAGGATTGATGATAGAATTGTCTAAATTTCCCATGTATATATAGATGATACATCCGTCGTAATGATTTTCTAATACGTGGAATTTCATGCGTTTCATGCGCAACAACATGACGCGATAATGCTTTGATCTCCCTGCCAGCACTTGTTAATACCCTGATATACGGCTTGTAGAGAAATTCGATGTCATTATCATTTAATGTATAATAGTCAGATAGTGTAAATGAATCCTTTTCTGCATATTTCAATGCATGAAAGTGATAGAATATCACTGGAAACACGTGCTGACGAACAAGTTCTTTACCCCAAACTTGACCGATTCTGTGAGTAAAATCATATTGTTGCACATTCCAGGGAGCGACACCGCCACCTAAATGTTCCAACACATGAACTCCGGTAAACATAGATGTCCATACGTCCAGGTATTTTTGATCACCAAACCTCCCAGGTTCCCTGCGATTGTAGCACCATTCTATACAAGCGGCACGCCACCATTCCAGTACAGCAAGCCCTTCATCTGAATTTTTAAAGTAAACAAACTGAACGCAATAAGTACCTCCGGATTCACTGTCTTCATACATCGGACTATACCGATGTGGAGTTATAATCACCGAGGCACCTTTAGCTTCCTCTATTAACACTTCAGGATCTGCATAGAAGAACAAATCGGCGTCTAAATAGGTACAATTTGACAGACCATAATTACGGATGCTATACAAAATAATCGAAGGCGTACATGTCCAACAATATTCACCTGTTGTACGAGTAGGTTTTACAGCCAATAGTTGTTCATCCTCAAAATCCGACAAGGGGATAATTGTTGCTTTGGGAAGTTGCAATTTTGTTAGTGTCTCATAACATGCATCATCAAATGCAAAAATATAAAGATGGAAGCTCCTAGCCCATTTTTCAAGTGACCGGTACATCGCAAGCCCTCTTGAAAGATACAGTGAATTAAATAAGGTGCAATAATTATACATATATTATATACTTTCTCAAAACTTCGTTTATTATTATTTGTATTCATATTCAAGACCTGTTGTCTCCTTCCGCAAACACAATGAAATGGAGAACAAAAGCGTTAATACTATAAGAATCAAAAATTTTAATCATGGACAACACTAAAAAACTTTATATCATCCGACACGCCAAAGCTGAAACCATTCCCGGAGTCAATGACTTTGATCGTGCATTGACAGCTGAAGGGATACAACACGCAAAACAGGTTGCAGAGAAGCTTGCAGCCAGACTCACACTCAACGATAACAGCATTATAATCAGTTCTCCGGCTAATAGAGCCGTACAAACTGCCCGGGTCTTTTTGGATGTCATGGGCACTCCATCTTTTGATATCCAACTGGAGGAGTCTATTTATGAATGTACCTATAAGCACTTACTTTCGGTCATCAACACCATCCCAGATCATATAGATCATGTTCTACTTTTTGGGCACAATCCGACATTGACGGACTTGGTGGAATACCTAACCAGAAAGTCAGCTTATCTCCGCACCTCATCATTTGCAGAGATTAAGATCGATGCCGGCTTTACCTTTCAAATGCTTAGTGGCAATTGCGCCGATCTCGTACAGATTGTTGATTAAAATATAGATTAAAGAACGATAGGTCCTGGAACAAATCTCCTGAACAGTCCAACTTTGTAATAGTGACTACTCATGGATAAAAAAGTCCTAGTCAATCCGGTCAATTTTTCAAAAAAAATTAAAAATATAATTCTAGCAATTTGACTAACTGAAAAAGCCTTATGCAATTTCGACTTGCATAAGGCTTTTAGTTCGCTTTTTATCAGCTACAACGTTTATTTACTATTCCTGATATTTTTCATTGAAACCGTTTTCTCTACACCATCCATCACATAGAAATAGCCCAGCGCGTTGCCCGAAATATTTCCCTGTACATTTGCCGGAACGGCGGATAACAATCCTTTCCATTTTGTCTCTTGAAATAAATTGTAAAGAAACTTAGCATATCGGGGAGAAATAGCAAATTTTGCTATCACTAAGCTATCTTTTTTGCTCATTTCATAACTATAGGATGAAGCGAGTAAGGTATTTAATACATTTGGTGCTCCGGACTTAAAACTGTAGCTGAAAGGCGCTTTAAACACCGTAATACTTTCATCCGAAAGTTCTTTTTTGGGCAGGATCAGCCATTTATTAGAATTTCGCATGCCAAACAAATAGGTGGAGACCTTGACTCGAAAATTTGGATGAGCATCGGATTTCTCGGCAGGAATAAAAGATTTCTCTATTGGAATAATAGATACAAGCTGGTCTTGTGCCTCGTATATCCTGCCATTTGATTCAATTCTCAATTGGAACAGATTATCGACTGTATCTTTCAGATCAAATAATTCCCCCTTGTATAAACCATCGCCTAGATCTTCAAATATAATGTTATTAGGTCCATTTCTTACTGTCACAACAGCAGCATCTATTCCCTGGGTAATAGTTCCAGCTGAAGATATATTTAGCCGCTTAAGCTGTATATATTGTTCTCGATAGAGCGTATTAATGCCTCCTTCGACGATCATATCATAAGATTGCTCCCTCTCAACCACAGATTTTTCACATGATAGGAGCACATAACATAGAAGAAACAAAATGATTATTTTCATGGCTTTTAAAATCTAATTGCATAATTTATAGCCGGAACAATTCCAGAAAAGGAAGTCTGCTGAACAACAGGATTACCGCTGTCATCTTCAGAAAAGCTATAATAAAGTGGATTGCGTCGGTCCAACACATTATATAAACCGATGTTCAGTGTACTTCGTCGGCCTCTTTCCCTTTGTTTTTTTGTTTCTAGGTCTATTGAACAACTGATATCTAAACGGCTGAACAATGGCATCCGATGAGAATTTCTATTCGAATAAATTGGAACGATAATCCCTTCATATTCCGTAAAACCCATAGGATAGGTCAAAGGACGGCCTGATTGTAAAGTATAAAATGCATTTAAATGTATTAAACTACTCAGATCATACGATAAATTGCATTTTGCGACATGTGGAATATCAGCGTTTGCAACATATTCCCGATCTTTATTAATTCCCATAATTTTACGAAAAGACCGAGACCAACTATAGAAAAAAGTGCCATCAATGTTTCCAACTCTTTTATTCAGTGAAAATTCCACCCCGTACATCCGGCCATTTCCCTGCTTGACCTGCGATTCAATAAAAGGGTTCAAAATAAGTTGCGCATGGTCAATAAGCTCAACTTGATTTTTCATTTTCTTCCAGTATCCTTCCACACTGATGGAGCCTTTAAAAATCAATTTATGTAACCGAAAAGAAAAAGCATCTGCGGATTGCGGTTTTATATTTTGGCCAGCAGGTATCCAAGCTTCCAGCGAAGAAAATGCCAACTCGTCATTTTGTAGCAGTTGGAGGTATTGATACAGTCTATTATAGGAAAATCTCGCACTATATCCTGAACCAAATCTATACATCATTGTGATACGAGGTTCCAGCCCATAATATGTTTTCCTTTTATCGGCCTCTTCAGCCAACATTTTATACTGATTATTATTCAGTAAGTAGTACCGTCCAAAAGAAGTGCTGGCAAACGCATTTACACGGGTACCTAACACCACGCGAAAGGTGGAATCTATTTTCCAGTTAAAAGAGGCATATCCGATATATTCATAGGCTTGTGCCCTAAAAATATTATCCTCATTATTGACATCTACTGGAGCAATCTCACCTGGTTTAAAGCGATGAAAGGTAGCCTGAGCTCCAAAATCCAGTGTACGCTCTAATCCCATAAAATAAGTAAAATCTGCTTTTAAGCTTTTATCCCTGATTTGCGTCAGCCAAGTTCTGTTATCAGAAGATTCTGGTTTACTGACATCCAGCTTATTACGATAATTACTAAGAATCGCTGAGACATTCATAAATAAACGTGGACTATGCACATAATTCCACCGCAACGTTGAAGTCCAATTACCCCAACGATTTGTATTTTTATTTAGAGCCACCACCTCGTCCTGTCCTATATACCCTGAAAGATAGATCTTATTTCGTTCTGTGAGAGCATAGTTCAATTTCACATTATAATCACTATAGGTTCCCTTGACATTAAATAACCGATACTCCGTATTTAATAGATTTGAAATGCTTGAGCGCGCTGTAACCAAAAAAGATCCTTTACCTCTTTTGATAAATGGTCCCTCTGCCCCTAAACGTGCAACCAAAAGGCTTGTTCCACCAAAAAAATGCGTCGCCCCATTATCGCCGTCCCTTGTGTTCATTTCCATAATGGACGCTAGCCTACCGCCATAATTAGCAGGTATTCCATCCTTATAAATCTGCGTATGTTTTAAAATATCCGAATTGAATACAGAAGTCAGGCCAAATAAATGTGAGGGATTGTAAACCACAGCTTCATCAAGCAGAATAAGGTTCTGATCCTTTCCACTACCACGTACAAAAAGATTACTTCCTCCTTCCGTTAGTCCATTAATGCCATTTTGCATCTGTAGAACCTTTATAATATCTGCTTCGCCCTTGTAGAAAGAATTATTTCGGAAGCGGGCCCAGTTTATTTTCTCATTCAAGCGCTGTTGTTCTCTATCAGCAACAATCGAATCAGTATCAACAACAACCTCTTTAAGGCTCATATCGACTGGCGAAAGCTTAATGAGGAGAAAACTATTCTCCATTTCAGGTGTAAAGTGGATATATTTTGTGCGATAACCAAGGTAACTCACCACACAATCGTAGTTATTTTTTGGAAGCGTCAATGAATAGAAACCATAGTTGTTACTAAAACCGGTTCTATTTTTTTCAGCAATTACCAAACTGGCACCAATCAAACTCTCACCGCTCAAACTGTCAACAACTCGTCCTTTTATTGTGAAAGTTTTATCCTCAGGATAAAAAATCAATGCCCGATTGATTACTGTATAACCAATTTTCGAATCCTTCAGCAAATAGTCAAGAACATCTTCCAGGCTAGTTTTATTGAAGTTCCTACCATAAATAATATTTCTGTTAAAGATCTGCTCATCATAAGACATAGACACCCCATAATTTTTATGGATTTCCGTCAAAATCTGAATAATCTCTTTATTTTTTGTATCGATAGAAACTTGCAAACCCGAGAGATTGCTTTGGCTAAATGACTTTAGACAAGTAGAAATAAGCAGTCCGAAAAAAAAGAGAAAACGAGGCAGAACAATACCCTTCATAGCAATACTCCTCAGCCTCTACTCGTAGATACTGTACCCCTTTTTACTTGCTTTCCATTTCACATTTAATGTCTTGGAAAGAATTTGCACAATTTCATTCAATGATTGGCCATCGAAATACATGCTCAACTTACGGGCTTTTAAATTATCTCCAACCACAATGATGTTGGATTGAAAACGTTTTGTAAGATCAAAACAAATATTATCTAAGCGTTCATTGGTGTAACTGAGTTTCTGGGCTACTTTATGCTCATTCTCCAAATTATCAGGAGTAGCCTTTGATAAGGAAGCGGTCTCTTTTTTAAAGAATCCCTTTTCATTCTTTTGTAGAATCAGTTCTTTTGCCGAAGGCCCCTTACTGCCACTCAATGCTACGGTCCCTTCTTTCACTAGCACCTCTACATCCTCAGCGAGTAAGTTAACTTCAAAAGATGTACCGATATCACGCACATAATTATGTGCCAGTTCGACCACGAAAGAAGTAGTGCGCCCATGCTTTACATCAAAAAATGCCTTCCCCTTTTTTAATGCAACAATACGTTGCTGGTTAAATGTGCGTTTATTAAACGACGCCTCTGCGCCCGCATGTAATACTAGCACAGAGCTGTCGGGCAGTAATATAGGCTCCTGTTCTACCGATCCATATAATTGGACTTCATATCCCATCCAGCGGTCAAAGTTCAGGTAGCATGCAAGTCCAATCATCAGCAATACTGCCGCAGCAACAAGTTTCATCCAGGGTTTCCAGATTGCTTTCATAGGTGTAGGCAGCGTTGCTTCATCAGTTGCCGGTGCCCGATCCAACCGTTGTTTAAATCTATCCCACTGGCTATTGGTATCTACATTTTTATAATGTTCCAGCACAATAAGGTCATCGGATAGTGTTCTGACTTCATTATATAGTTTCGGATTTTCCACATCCTCAGAAAGCCAACGTTCAAGCAACAGCCTTTCCTCAGCGGAAATAACCCCATCCAGATCTTTCTGGATCAAGTCATAGGGAATAAATCTTGACGTATTGTTTTCTTCCATATTTATATGATAACAAACTGAACAAAAAGTCCTAATGAAAAAAATAAAAAGCCAATTAGGAACAGTACATATACTTCTCGCTTTGCCAATGCAACCCGAATTTTATCATAGGCAATGGTCAAATGATTTTTAACGGTTTTAATGGAGATTCCCAATTGATCCGCAATTTCTTGCTGTTTCATCTTATCGTATTTACTCATGAGAACAATTTTCCGACATTGTGGAGGCAACTCTTCTAATATACTTTCGATCATTAACAATTTGGATTCATATAAAGTCGCGTGATCAGTTTGGTCCGCATCGTCTGCTGGATTCAAATCTTTTAAATAATTCTTATTTCGATCCTTCAGGCGCTGGTTCTTTTTAAGGTGAGTAAGTGAAAGGTTGATGACACTGCGCGATAGATAAGCTCCGAGGGATTGATTAATAACCAGCTTGCCCGCATTTTCCCATAACATCATAAATACATCATTTGTCAGTTCCTCGGCGATCGCTTCATCTTTCAGGTACCGAAAAGACAATGTATATAATTTACAGAAGTAGGCTTTATAAATAGTTTCAAAAGCATCTCTATCTTTATGAACTATCTTTTTGAGCAGCTCAACGTCGTTTGACATAGGACTTTGGTAAAGCTAATAATAATCGTATGTAAAAGTAATCAAATTCCTTGGAGATTTCATCCAGTCTATCTAATTTACAACAAATGAAGCCCAAGCATTAGTTTAACGTAAAAAAAAAACAAAACGCCACACAACAAGTAAGTTTCATTTATATTTTTTATTTTTACAGAAAATCAAATTTATGTTAAAAAAATATTTCTTTGCGAGTTGTATTACATGTATTTTATTTTCTTGCGCTAAAGACAATTATCCTGAAACACCAGAAGTAATTACACCAGAAGAAAAAGAAACTATATCCTATAGTGATAAGTTGATTAAAAATATCAATGTTCATACTGAAGTAAATACGGTTAATATTTTTAACGAAACACTAATTGGAGTATATGACAAAGAAAACCATAAGGATTACCGATCATTTATCGATTGGAATAACGTTTTTGTAGATTCCGTAGTATGGCATATTGACGATGTTCTTCATTACAATACACGCAGTGAGAAAAATCTGGCATATAGAGGGATCACATTCAACAAACCTGGTGATTATGAATTCGACCTTCTACTTTATAAAGACAGTAAAGTTATAAAAAGATCTAGTTTAACCTTAAGAGCTATTGCAGGAAAAGACTTTTTTAATGTCAATTGGAAAACACCACCGAGTAATAGCATTGTGGGACAATCCTATTCCTACAAAAAAGGCTACCGCATAGATCAAACTTATGCGAAAGGGCTACATCCATATAGTTATGTGAGCCTCTATTATGGTGACCAATTTCCAAAGCAAACTCCGGAAAAAGAAAAAGAATATTTAATGGAAGTAGCACAAGCAACGTATGGCACGCCTACATTTGTTACTACAAAAAATAATCAAACGGAACTTGATGAGAAGTATACCCAGCTTTTCAAAAACAAATTGCCTTACGCCCCAACAGCGATTTGGGAAAACAGCACCTCTTCAATCGCCTTAGTAGGTGTTCCAAAAGATGCTATTGAAACTTACTTCATCATCGCAGAACCCAAATATTAAAAAATATATTTAAGCCTCCGTTATGGAGGCTTTTTCACTACCTTCGTCCTATGGCGAATCAACTTCAGTTTGAAAACTCTCCTTACCTTAAGCAACATGCGCACAATCCCGTGGATTGGATGCCCTGGGGAGCGGACGCCTTAAAAAAGGCGAAGGAAGAAAATAAACTTATTATTGTCAGCATAGGCTATTCAGCCTGCCATTGGTGTCATGTGATGGAACGGGAGAGTTTTGAAAACTCGGCTATTGCGCAGACCATGAACAAATTTTTTGTGTCTATCAAAATTGACCGCGAAGAACGCCCTGATATTGACCAAGTGTATATGCTCGCTGTCCAATTAATGACCAATGCCGGTGGATGGCCTTTGAATTGCATCTGCCTACCTGATGGTCGTCCAATTTATGGCGGCACTTATTTCAAACCCCATGACTGGCAGAACATCCTGTTACAGATTGCACAGATGTGGGAAGAAAAACCCGAGGTAGCTTTGGATTACGCCAATAAATTGGAGAATGGAATCCAACGGGCGGAGAAACTTCCCATCCACCCCATTCCCGAACAATACACGCACCAGGATCTCGAAGACATCGTTTTACCATGGAGCGAAACATTCGACCAGAAAGAAGGAGGCTACAAAAGAGCCCCCAAATTTCCCCTGCCCAACAACTGGCTGTTCCTTTTAAAGTATGCTGTTCTAAACGAAGACCAGGCGATCTTGAACCACGTCCATTTTACCCTGAAAAAAATCGGTTCGGGAGGAATCTATGATCAGATTGGCGGCGGTTTTGCCCGATATTCAGTAGACCACTACTGGCATATCCCCCATTTTGAAAAAATGCTTTACGACAACGGACAGCTGCTTTCTCTTTATGCCGAAGCTTATCAACAAAATAAAGATCCATTTTATAAAAGAATTATTGAAGAAACAATTGCTTGGGCAGAGCGTGAAATGCTGGCTCCTAATCACGGTTTCTATAGTGCTTTGGATGCTGATAGCGAAGGCGTCGAAGGGAAATACTACTCTTTTTCGAAAGCTGAATTTGATGAAGTTCTAAGTAAAGATGCGGAATTATTCCGCCGGTATTTTAATATTTCTGAAATCGGAAACTGGGAAGAAGAGCATACAAACGTTCCCATTTGCGCCATTAATGCAGACCAACTTGCCACAGAAGTCAATATGTCACCTGACGAATGGGCAGAGTTTTTAAAAATATCGAAGACAAAACTTTACGATTATCGGGAACAACGTGTTCGTCCCGGACTCGATCATAAACAATTGACAACCTGGAACGCCCTCTTATTAAAGGGATTGATAGACGCATACCGAAGTCTTGGCGATACGCATTTTCTGGATCTCGCATTGAACAATGCAACATTCATTTGTGAACAACTTATTCAGGAGAACAGCTATATATTACATCAACCGCAGGATGCAAACCGTGCAATATCAGGTTTTCTGGACGATTATGCTTTTACGATAGAAGCCTTTATAGCTTTATATGAAGCGACATTTGATCAAAAATGGTTGATCATCGGACGTCAGCTTGCTGACAAAGCCATCGCATTATTTTATGATCCCGAACAAAAAACATTCTACTATACTTCTGTAGAAGCGGAAGAACTAATCGCCCGAAAAAGTGAGATCATGGATAACGTGATCCCCTCTTCTTCTTCAACGATGGTCCGTCAGTTGAAACGTCTGGGTTTACTTTTTGACGATGAAAATTATACCGCCATAGCTGATCAGTTGTTGGCGAATGTATTTCCTCAAATCAAAACTTACGGTTCCGCGTATTCAAATTGGGCAATATTATTGCTAGAAGAAATATATGGGATCAATGAAATTGCATTGACAGGCGAGGGGGCATTAGCTTTTCGCTCTGAACTGGATCAATATTATATACCCAATAAAATAGTACTCGGCGGGACGGAAGAAAGTCTTCCACTCCTGGAGAATAGAATCGGAAAGGAAACAAAAGCATATCTTTGCAAAAATAAGACCTGTAGTCTTCCACAAGATTCCATAACAGCGTTAATAAATTATATTTAATAAACGGTAGTCCAAGGCTACCAAAAATCAAAATCAGATGGCTATAAAAGCAAACGACGTCGTAGCATTGACTTACAGACTTCACACAGTAGAAAACGGTGAAAAAGTTTTCGTTGAAGAAACAACTGCAGAACAACCTTTAGACTTCTTATATGGTGTAGGTATGATGTTGCCTAAATTTGAAGAAAACATCGCTGACTTAAATGTAGGTGACAAAGCTTCTTTCGAATTGGTACCAGAAGATGCTTACGGTGAAAAAGACGAAAGAGCATTCGCACAATTGCCCGTTGATATGTTCAAAGAAACTGGCTTACCTCCAGTAGGCGAAGTATTGCCTTTGCAAGACAACCAAGGAAACCAATTCCGCGCTGTCGTTGCAGAAGTAACTCCAGAAATTGTTATTGCGGACTTAAACCACCCAATGGCTGGTAAAACGTTGAATTTCGATATCGAAATCTTAACTGTACGCCCTGCTACGGAAGAAGAATTGTCTCACGGACATTCTCATGGTGTAGATGGCACACAAGGTCACTAATCAATGATCAAGTAAAACAAAAAAGGACGTTAATCGACGTCCTTTTTTGTTTTACTCGATTCAAAATATGTAACTTGTTTCTAAAACACCCATTATGCTCACATTTGCTGAAAAAGTAATTTCTTTCAACAAGCAGCTTCATTATCAGGGAGACCTTCCTTCCGATTTTAATGTCATCAACCCCTACCTCGATAACCCTGAAACGCTGGTTGTCATGGAACAATTTTACAATAAGTACTACAACAATACACTCAAACGCAAGTTTATCATCGGGATCAACCCCAGTAGACATGGCGCTGGCGTCACTGGCGTGCCTTTTACCGACACCAAACGATTGTATAGTGCCTGTGGCATAAAAATGCAATCCGCACACACACATGAAATCTCCTCGGTATTTATGTACGATATGATTGAAGCCTATGGCGGGCCTGAGATCTTCTATAAGCAATTTTACATCAATTCCCCCTTTCCCTTAGCTATCGTCAGACATACCAAGCCCGACAGCTGGATAAATGCCAACTATTACGATGATAAGCAGCTTTTTGAAATGGTGAAACCCTTTATGATTGAATCCCTAAAGCAGCATATTTCTATGGGACTGGAAACTGACGAAGTCTTTGTCCTCGGAAAGAAAAATGCGACGTTCCTCGCAAAAATCAACAAAGAAGAGAAACTTTTTGGAGAGATGATCATCCTGGATCATCCCCGTTATATCCAACAATATAAATCAAAAGACAAACAATTGTATATTGACAATTATATCCGATTATTAAGCAGTTTGTAAAATGTGGATAAGTGTGTTAATTTACTGAACACCAACCTTATTTATGTTGATAAGTAATCTCACCTATTAAGGCGATATTTTGCTACTTCCTCTATCGGCCAGCTGTAAGTCGTTTAAGTAGGTCCAATAGTGAGTCATTGCTTTACTTTGAGAACCGAGTCCGTGTCTTATCGACTATTTACCCGTCGTTCGAAGATGACTCGAGGCACCTTCGGGCCTTATTCGTACTTGAAAGCAGATAAGAGCATTTTCCGAGAGGCTTACTACCGCCTTATCTCCGAGTTTAACTCGGACTCACCACGGACTCATGTCGCTCTCACCACGGATACACCCTAACCCCGACACGGAGATGTATCGAAGGAGATACGAAAGGGCATCGAAGCAGAAGTCTTGCATCCATGCGATATTCGCCATAATCTTTACTTGAACAGTTAATCAAAAAAATCCACTGCAAATTTCATAATTGTCATTTACCAGCAATTATCATTTTGACAAAGCCCTATACTTACCAATTTTCATTTTCCTAAAAATAAACAATTATTTGTTTTTCAACATCTTAATTACTTAAATTCAACCTATGGCTATTCTAGAAAATGGTAGTTTGAAGGGCTTGGTTGGGAACCTTGTCTTTCGGAAATCAAATGAAAAAACAATTGTGCAAACTGGCCCCGGTCGCAAAACAAAACAAACGAAAGCGACAAAGGCAGCCGCTATAGATTTTGGACATGTTAGTACCGCGGGATCTCGTATCAGAACTATAATGGGTGAAATACACCTAAACATGCATGACAGTTCCATGCACAACCGCCTGATCAATCATTTAAAACGAGTAACCCGAGCAAGCAAGGCCCCAGTGGGCGAAAAAACAATGCGAAGTGGAAAAATCGATCGTCTCATCAATTTCCAGTTCGTCGAAAAATGCCACATGCACGATTACATGCATTTCGATCCAGAAATAAAATTGTTGGACACAAAGCAAGTCGCCATACAGTTCCCAAAGTTTGACATGCAGAAAGATATTCATCGCCCAAGATACTGCAATCTCATGAAAATAAATTTGATGATCGCCATATTCAATTTCGAAAAGCAGCAATATATCCGCTGGTATAAACACCAGATTCCGATAGACTTACAGGCACCTTCAAAAGATGTTGAATTGGAAGAATTACTATTTGATGCAAACGATCAAGATGCGGAGACAGTGCTTATTGGAATGAATATCGAATACTATGAAAGATTCCGCGAAAATTATTCCCTGCTAAACAATAAAGATTTGCATCCCGCCGCTATAGTAGGTGCGTTTATTATTTAATAAAATCAAGGTATTGGCACGATGGAATGATCTTATACTAAATACATTTTGGCAGAAGCTATAATTTACCCAGAAGCAGTTATTGGATACCACGTACAATAGAGAGAATACCTTAATTGCCTATTATTGATAAAAAACAATAAGTTGCTTAAATCACTAAGGGGAATTTAAATAAACTTGTTATTTCAATTTCTCAATCTCTTCAATTGACAGTCCGATAATATCAGCTATGACCTTGGGTTCAAAACCGCTCTTCAACATCTTTAAGGCCGAGATTCGCTTCTCGGCTTCAGCTTTGGCCCGTTCCTCCTGCCGACCTTTTTCTATTCCCTTTTCCATGCCTTTTTCCATACCTATACGTTCTGCTGTAAGGCGGATACTTTCCGCATCCCTCTTATCCTTAAGGCTCAATTCGTATGCTTTCATATCTTCTGAATTTAGATTTGACACCTCTCCTATGTCAAAGATAAGACCAAAGACATATGTTTGAAAAGATAAAGCCACATGTCCATAAAACTTTTTATCTCAACCTCCTCTTTGCGAAAATTAGGCAATGAAGTTTATGAAAACGCGGAGAATAATCCTTATATTTAACGTATCTGCTGATACAGCATTGCGCGATATTACAGATCTGGTCAATAAAGGTGTGCTATTGAAGACAGATTCAGGGGGCAGAAGTACAAATCACTTCATATCCTCCAATCTACTATAAACCATTGCCTTAAAAGTTCGTTGATGGCTCGACCGCGAGTCTGGCTTGAACATTATCTTGATCACATCGCTTTCATAATTTTCCGTTATCTTCAGAATCAGCTGTTCAAGATCGGACGGATCTGTCCGATAATCAATCTGAACTCTAGTCGCAATTATACTCAAGAACCCCAGCTTATCGGTGGCGTATAAATATTTCCAAAATTTTAGCAGTAAAGACAGCTTAACGCGATAATCTACAAGATCAAGCATTTTCTTATAATTCTTTTCGTGCTCCAATATCCGGAAATATAACTCAGCATATTTTTCATGTGCCATATTATTGCGAAGCATACTCAATGTCTTCGTTCTAAATTTCTTATTTAGCTCCTTATCGTTGGAATTGTCCATAATAAAAACATAATCCGCGATATTTGGAGCGCTCGAAAATTTTTCCATTTTAACATAAGCTAGCTTGCTAAAATCTCCATTATCCGCATAGATATCTTCTAGAAGGTCCAAAAAAGGTTCATTATATGCTGGATTCACATTCCCAGCGATTACCCTATTGCAATAATCAATGGCTTTGTCGGAATCAAAATGTCGGATTGCTTCTATTAATTTCAGATTATACTTCGCTTCCCATTGGCGGGGCACAAAGTAATCAGCCTTTTCCTCAAACATATTATTCTCAAGCAATACGTCTAAAAAAAAGCCATCAACAACTACAGACATGTGATAGCCCCCTGCTAAAAGAGAAGCGATCAGATCTTCTATTTTCGCAGCCAGCAATCGTTTTCGCCCCGCAGTAGAGCTTTGGTAGATCTGTATAAATAATTCCAACATACCGCCCTGTGAGTTTTCCTCCGCCCACATTTTATCCCAATACGAATTTGTCAATGCGGCCCACTGTATGTCAGAATCAACATGAGCGATGATTCCAGCGATTTTCGAATTTCCGGTTTCAATAAACTTTCTAAAACGCGTACCAGTATAAAAAACGCTATATTCAAGATCCAAAACAGTATTATATACTGCCGAAAACAAATCGATGATCTTTTCATTTCCGATATTCAACGCTAAATACTCCCAAAAAGGCACAAGTGCCTTTTCCCATAGCTGCACAATCTTCTTAACTTCCGAAGCTTCTATCTTCTTGCGTTTACCCACCACCGAGACAACTGCATCTTTTAAAATCTTCGCGACATCTGTTGCTTGAAATTCATGCTTATTTTTCCCGAATTTCAGCAGAAACTGTAATTCAATATCTTTATTTGACTTGAAGAGCTCCAAGAGCCAAGAATTAAGCTTTTCCTGCTCAATTGTCAACAACAATTGCTCGCTCGCATTGATCTTTTTGGGTGGAACCTTTTTATTCGTTTTATTTTTAGTGGTTTTAGGACCTGCTTTTGGAGATAAAGCTGAAATAACAGAAAGCTGATGTACACAAAAAGAATCCCGTGAATTGCAATCACAAGAATGTACAATAATAGCATCTTTATCCAGCATAATGTTTACATCATAGGACTCATCACCCTCATCTACATAAGCGACATAGTTCCCTTTATTGTCAATTTCCTCTAATTCACGAACGCCTAGCTTTTCTGCTTTAGCAAGTTTAGTTGGACTCTGTTTGGATAAAATTTCAGTAATCTTCATAATTTATAATTGATTAAAAGATATGCTAAAGATAACAATCACAATAGTTTTGTCGCCCGCAACATTTCTCTTTTTCCCGGTGCCCCCGGAGCCTTCTCGATGGAAAAACCCAAAGATTTCATACTACGTTTGAGATTACCCGTAATGGCATAAGTAACAAAAACACCGCCCGGTTTAACGAACTGGGCGACATGCGCCAATGCCGCATCACTCCACATCTCGGGCTGATGTATGGCGGCAAAAGCATCAAAATACACCACGTCAAACTGTTTTTCGGATTGAAAAT
Source organism: Sphingobacterium puteale (assembly GCF_003627955.1). Taxonomy (GTDB): domain Bacteria; phylum Bacteroidota; class Bacteroidia; order Sphingobacteriales; family Sphingobacteriaceae; genus Sphingobacterium; species Sphingobacterium puteale. Next base: position 91,675 of record NZ_RBWS01000001.1, read on the forward strand.
CCATCAATAAAGTATGAGCAATGTAGAGCTGTAAACGCTCGTGAATTTGCACCGGCTGCTGCAATGCCGCTTCATAGTGACTCAGATAAGCCGACCAGACGCTTGCATCGACGGTCTCATTGTATCCTGTTGCGGCAATGGTTGCTAGCGCTAACGGAAAACCTTCGATTCCGACATAGTCTACCTGAATTGATCTGTCCCGGATATATTCTGCTGTTTGCAGAAAGTTAAGTCCGGTACCGAATCCCACTTCCAGAATGGAGACATCCGAAGCTGCTGTCTGTTGCACATAGTGATCCAAACCGCTTTTGATAAATACATGCCTACTTTCCTGGACAGCACCATGCTTTGAATGGTAGCATTCGCCGATCTCGGCATTGTACAATGTCTTCGAGCCATCTCCCGTTGTTACAAAATCCATGTTCGTCATACTCATTATTAAAAAAATCAAATATCTCTTACGCATCACCGATCTAACAAACGGTACAGCAGATCAACACAAAAACAGCGTAAGCCTGTAAAGCAGGCAGTATTCACATTTTCAGGTTCTCATAGCAACAGTGATGATCTTCTGTAGTTATATCCGCTCAAAGATAAAAAGCTGGCTCAAATAAATCCCAATTAATCTTTATCCAAATGTTATGGAGTGAAACCATCACCATTTCACTTAAACCGAGGGAAACGAATGAAGTGAATTTACGAAGAGCTTAAAATACCCTTTAAATGAGTAAACGAGTTCATTTATGTCAACACGACCGATACTTATAATTAATTTAAATGGATAAAAATAATAGATAAAAAGATTATTTTAGCGTCGTAAACGCTAAACAATCACAGAACCTAATGGCATACTCAGCAAAAACTTTTATACGGAACTATGGCAGCATCCTATTGCTGCTCCTTGGCATCAGTATCGGAAGTTTAATCGGCATATTTTTTCCACATTTTGTGAATAACCTGAAGCCAATTGGGGATATCTTTCTAAACCTGCTCTTTGTCAGCGTCATACCCCTGGTATTTTTTGCGATAGCCTCATCGGTCGCCAATATCGAAGGCGACAGTGTATTAGGTCGTATCATTGGCATGATGTCGCTGGTATTTGTGGTCGGAATTGTCGTTGCCGGTGTTAGCAGCGTTATTTTCCTCTATCTGTTTCCCGTCAGTTCAGACCTTCCGATTGAGCAGGCCAAAGATGTCATCGATACAGCTGCACAGGATTCCTGGGGCGAGAAAATGGTCCGGTTCCTGACTGTTAGTGAATTTTCCAGTCTATTGTCCCGCCAGAACATGCTGGCCTTTGTGATATTCTCATTTTTAGTGGGTATCGCCACACGCAGATCCGGTGCTTCTGCTGACATGTTCCGAAAATTTATCAATTCCGGAAATACCGTCATGGGCAATTTATTGGTCATGGTCATGAATCTTGCTCCGGTCGGACTCGGCGCTTACTTTGCCTACCAGGTCGGTACACTTGGTCCACAGCTCTTTGGGTTCTATGCCAAACCCATCGGCCTGTATTATATCTTTGGTATACTTTATTTCTTTGCAATATTTAGTTTATTTGCCTTTCTGGCATTTGGCTTCAAAGGCATCAAACGATACTGGAAGAACAATATTTTACCTTCTCTGACTGCGCTCAGCAGTTGCAGCAGTCTCGCTACCATGCCGGCCAACTTACTGGCAGCAAAACAGATTGGCATACCCGATACCGTTGCCAGTGTCGTCATCCCTCTAGGCACAACCTTGCATAAACATGGTTCAGCCATCGCCTGTATCTTTAAAATTTACATTGCGTTGCTGTTGAGCGGACAAGATTTTTTTGTACCTGCCAATCTGATTATGGCTGTCGGGATTACCTTGCTGGTCAGTATCGTTGCCGGTGGTATTCCAAACGGTGGATATATCGGCGAGATGCTCATCATATCGGTTTATCAAATGCCGACAGAAGTCATCCCCTCGATTATGATTATTGCGACTTTAGTAGATCCGTTGGCGACGATGCTCAACGCGACCGGCGACACCGTGGCTGCGATGTTGACCACCAGACTCATCGGACAGAAACTCTCCGACCCGATCACCGAAACAACAGTAAATAACGGCTAAAAGCGATAAGCAAAGAATATCTGTCCGTATTGATGTCGATGAAAGACAGACTTAAGTTCCTTGGAATTGAAAATATAATTAATACCGTAATTGACCTTGTGGTTGGACCAGCTGAAGCCTATCCGGTGACTTAACATCCAGGGTTCAATCTGATATAATGCTCCGATAGGATCATCCTTCCCCAATCCGCCCTGTATCGTGGAGTTATAAAAAACGCGAGCAAAACTAGGTTGATAAACAAAATACCATTCCTTCTCGTTGTCACTTCGGTCCTGCGTCAAATGTCCATGGGTAAAGGTCGAAGCGTGGTACGGTTTAAGTTTACCTGCACGTATCGGAATTCCAGCTTCGATATTGCTATTGTTCATGCCCAGAACTCCTCTTCCCATCACACCAAGATCGAAGGACTGCGATTCATTCCGGTACATTCCTTTCAGATATTTCGCCTGCAGATCCACACCAAAGGCATTGCGCAATTCCGTTTCCCAACCTGTGGCCTCATACATTCCAAAAAGATGGTGGATAAACTTCTGCGCATCCTCACCGTATGACCGGGATCCGATTTGCCCAAACTCCACTTTCAGTTCAACAGCTTGCTCTGCCTTCAAAAAATGGGTCGCCGCTGCACTCAAATACAGGTACCCCGCAAAAGGCCGGTCATATTTCTTATTTCGCTGACGGTAATCCATCATGCTAATACCATTGTAGATCCGTTGTCCAAGTTCAAAGTCCAGTACTGTATTTGAAATTTCTGAGGTGCCACTTGGCGGTAGTGCAATGCGATAGTTGACATTGATACCATTGGTATAATACCTGTCCTGGCCGATCAATAGATAGACATCGTTGTCATTCTGAATAGAAAGCTCCTGATTGCGCGACCTCACCTGCCCAAAAACCAAAAAAAATGGAAATATAATTCCATATAAGAGCAGTAACGACCGCAAAGCAACACTCATATTAACAGGCAATTGTAAAATTCATGCGATATAAACTGCGACAAAATATTAAATCTCGACTTAAATTATTCAAAAGCATCCAAATATACCTCATTTTTTCAGATACAACAATCTATTTAGAACAAATATAAATAATGTCGAAAAGTTGCATTATTCCTTTCTTCGCAAATCTATTTGTAATTTTGCATTCGATTAAGTGTCAGTTATTGTCAAAATGATCGCATGCAAAGCGCTCTTTGATGTTGACACCTAATTCATTTTAGGGGAAACATGAGATCTCTGAAGGTGGTCGCAATACATAAACAAATAATACGAACGAAACTGTCAATAAATGCTCTCTTGTTCAGATCATATCCCGAACAGTTGCTCATGATAGCTTCATCGCAAACAAAACCGCCGAAGGCAGCATGAATGCCTTAAAGAGGAAATAGACTAAACGAACAAACAAATTAAACGGATGAAAAAAAGTTCCATCATTCTAATCGCTATTATTGCAGTGGCAATTGCCATGATACTTGTTATCTATACGGATTCAAGTACCTACTCGACATTTTCCGAGGCAAAAGAAAAGAAAACAGAACTATATGTGGTCGGCCAGCTCAACAAAGATAAGGCGCTCCACTATGACCCAAAGACAGATGCCAACAAATTCAGCTTTTTCATGTACGACAATGATGGTACAGAGTGTGAGGTTGTCTTCAGAGGTGCAAAACCTCAGGACATAGAGCGTTCAGAACAGATTGTATTGACTGGTAAAATGGACGGTAATGTGTTTAGAGCGAGTAAAATATTGATGAAATGTCCTTCGAAATATAACGATAAATCGGTCGTGACGGAAATCAATGCCACAGCTTTCAATAATTAATCTGTAAAATCAATTTTTCAATGGACGTTAATTACGTTGGTGAGCACCTGCTACCCGGGCAGATCGGACAGTTCTTTATTGTTCTTTCCTTTGGTGCCGCACTTTTATCTTGTATCGCTTATTTTTTCGCGACTAAAAACCCTGAAGAGACTTCATGGAAAAAGATCGCCCGCATTGCATTCTGGATTAATGCAGTTTCTGTGGTAGCCGTCGGCGCAACTTTGTTTTACATTATTTACAACCACTTTTTTGAATATAATTACGCGTTTGCACACTCTTCGAGAGACTTACCCACATATTATATTATTTCGAGCTTTTGGGAAGGACAGGAAGGAAGTTTCTGGCTGTGGACCTTTTGGCAAACGGTACTAGGAGCGATATTACTATTCAAAGCCAAAAGCTGGGAAACTTCCGTGATGACTTTTGTGATGCTCTGTCAAGCTTTTTTAGCCTCGATGATCATAGGCGTTGAATTATTGGGATTACGTATCGGAAGTTCCCCATTTATCCTTTTACGTGACGCAATGAACTTCCCTATCCTGAAGGAAGCAAACTATTTATCACTAATTAAAGACGGTAACGGCTTAAATCCACTCCTGCAAAATTATTGGATGGTGATTCACCCACCGACCTTATTCCTTGGTTTTGCATCGATGATTGTTCCTTTTGCTTATGCGACAGGTGCTTTATGGACCAAACGCTATAAAGAATGGATCAATGCAGCTTTACCCTGGGCACTATTTGCGGTCATGATTCTTGGAGCCGGCATTATTATGGGTTCATTCTGGGCGTACGAAGCACTTAACTTTGGGGGCTTCTGGGCTTGGGATCCTGTAGAAAATGCGTCTATTATTCCTTGGTTTACCTTGATCGCGGCGGTACATGTCATGGTTGCCTATAAAAACTCGGGCCATTCGTATTTTACAGCAACATTTCTGGCGATGATCAGCTTTGTGCTGGTAATCTATGCATCTTACCTGACGCGTAGCGGTGTTCTTGGCGAAACCTCCGTTCACTCTTTCACCGACTTAGGTATGAGCGGACAGCTGATCTTATTTAACGTTGCATTTTTAGCGATTATGGTTGTCTTTCTTGTTGTTAAAAAGAAAGAAATGCCGATTACTGAAAAAGACGAAGATATTTATTCCAGAGAATTCTGGTTATTTATCGGTGCTTTGGTACTGACTGTTGCCTGTGCACAGATCATTGCTTCTACCTCCATTCCGGTATTTAACAAAATTTTTGGCACCAAGGTAGCACCTCCCCTGGAACCAATCCAACATTATAATAAATGGCAGTCCGGTTTCGCGGTTATCGTCATGATTATGACCGGATTTACACAGTTCTTAAAATACAAACGCACGGATAGCCGCAAGTTTTTAGCATCTACTGTAGCATCGCTGGCTGTAGCCATTATCCTGACAGCAATTATTTCTTATTTTACCAAAACATATACCAACCTGATCTATATCCTGATCACTTTTGCCAGCATCTTTTGTATTCTGGCGAATATCCGGGTGCTGGGTGATGCAGTCAAAGGTAAGTGGAAATTGGCAGGTTCTTCGGTTGCCCATATTGGTTTTGGACTGCTACTTATCGGTGCTATGGTCGCTGCAGCGACAAACGAGGTTATCTCTGTCAACAATACAGGCTATATCGCTGTATCTGGTTTTGATAAAGTCGAAAAGCCGGGAGAGAACCTATTCCTAACCGAAGGACAGCCCGTGCAGATGGGTGAATATAAAATCACCTATATCGGTGACAGTATTGTAGCACCAAATACCTATTACAAAATCAAATACGAACGTGTTGACGAGGAAACAGGTAAAGTGAAAGAAGAATTTGTGCTACAGCCTTTCGCGCAAAACAATGCCAAGATGGGCGGTCTGATTGGTACTCCGGCTACCAAACACTATATTACACATGACGTATATACGCTGATTACTGCAGCTGCAGCTGAAAGTCAGGCGCAGCACGCCAAAGTAGCGGACGAGGAAAAAACAGGTTTTGAAGATTATGAAGAACCTGCGACCTATCAAGTCAGCATCGGTGATACCTTACGTTATCGCAACGGGTATTATGTCATTGAGGGACTGAATAAAGAAGCGCAATTAGAAAAAATCCCAAAAGGTCCTAACGATGTGATGGTGGGTTTAAAAATAAAGGTCTTTGCAGCGGATAACAAACAATACGAAGTGCAGCCCATTTACTTGATTAAGGATGGTGGAGTTTATGACTTCAATAAAGACGTCACTGATCAAGGTCTTAAATTTAGGTTTACGGGAATCAAACCGGACAAGGATAAACTGGAAATCATGGTCTACCAAAAACCATTGCCCGAGAAAAAATGGGTGGTCTTTAAAGCGATCAAATTCCCCTACATCAATTTCTTTTGGTGTGGAACGATTGTCATGACTATTGGTTTTATCATGTCTATTGTCAGAAGAAATAAAGAGGAAAAACGAAAACAAGCAAAATAATGAACATTGTTATCTTAGGAAGCGGAAATGCCGCAACACATTTCGGACAAGCATTTCAACTGCTGGGACATCAGATCGTTCAAATCTATAGTAAAACAAAGGCCAATGCGGATGCATTGGCCTTTGCGCTTCAATGCCCGGGCATAGACGATCTATCCCAACTGCTGCGTAATGCCGATCTTTATCTTATCGCCGTTTCTGACCAAGCTATTCCCAGACTTGTAGAAACAATGACACAGGACATCAATGGAATTGTTGTGCACTGCTCTGGAGCTACCGATATGGCTATTTTAAACCGCTTCAGGAATTATGGTGTCATCTATCCTCCGCAATCGCTCTCCAAAAACAAAATCGTTGACTTTTCACTTATTCCCTTTTGCGTCGAAGGCAGCGATACAAGCATTGCGAACAGCTTACTTCAGCTGGCACGCACGTTTTCTTCCCGAAGCATCCTGTGTAATTCACAGCAGCGATTGGCGATCCACCTATCTTCAGTCATGGTCAACAACTTTTCAAATATTTTATATCAATTCGCTTATGAGCTGTTAGAAGAGCATAATCTTTCCTTTGATCTGGTCAGACCGATCATTTTGGAAACGGCAGAAAAGGTTCAAAATCACGTTCCGATAACAGTTCAGACAGGTCCGGCAATCCGGGGAGATGAAGCAACACAGCAAAAACATTTGAAATTTATTAGCAATAAACCAGATTTACAGCAAATCTATCAACTTTTGTCGCATCAGATTACTAAAAGAAAATAGTTTATTAGAAACAGTTATAAACTTATCAAAACTTATTCTAGCATAGTAAATATAACTATTTACTTAGGGAACTTTAGTACATTTGCTCTGTCCAAAAGCGCATTTTGGAATGCTAATTGAGCAATAATATATTCAATTGGACTAAACATTAAAATAGCGAATTAAAACTAAACAATCGTATTTTCTATGGAAGTTAGAAAACTCATTATTTCAATAATGATTGTGATTAATTTAATCATTGTATCATTTGGCTTTATATTTACATCGAGCTGGTTTTGGTTATTGATCATTCCATTCCCGCTATTGTTGATCGCCTTATACCATAGTTTCCAGACCAAACATGCAATTTTACGCAATTATCCCTTGGTTGGTTACTTTCGTTATATCTTCGAATCCATTCGTCCCGAATTAAGACAATACTTTTGGGAATCCGATATGGATGGTCGTCCGTTCAATAGGAGACAGCGTTCCATTGTCTATCAACGGGCAAAAAATCAGCGCGAGACAGTTGCATTTGGTATGCAAACAGATCCACAGGCAGTTGGTAATGAATGGGCTGCGCATTCTGTATTTCCCTGCCATATTGAAAACCATGATTTACGTACTAAAGTTGGAAATGAAGCCTGTAAAAAGCCATATAGCTTAAGTGTATTCAATATCTCGGCAATGAGTTACGGTGCGTTGAGCAAAACTGCTATTACCGCCTTAAACAAAGGTGCCGCACTACAGAATTTTGCTCATAATACCGGAGAAGGTGGTATCAGTGATTACCACAACAACGGCGGTGATTTGATCTGGCAGGTAGGTACCGGTTATTTCGGCTGCCGTAATTCGGAAGGTAAATTTGACCCTGAACTTTTTAGGGAAAAATCAAACCGTGAAAATGTGAAAATGATCGAACTTAAGCTTTCACAGGGTGCAAAACCCGGTCACGGAGGTATCTTACCGGCCGCAAAGAATACACCCGAAGTGGCGGCGATACGCCATGTCATCCCCGGCACGGATGTGATGTCCCCGCCCGCACACAGTGCTTTTTCTTCACCAACGGAAATGATGTATTTCATCCAACAGATGCGCGATCTTTCGGGAGGAAAACCTATCGGATTTAAAATATGTATCGGTGATAAGCACGAATTTATGGACATCTGCCATGCCATGCAAAATACGCAGATCTTCCCGGACTTTATTTCTATCGATGGATCTGAAGGCGGTACAGGGGCCGCGCCACTGGAGTTTACGGACAACCTCGGCATGCCGCTATATGATGCATTGGCATTTGTAACCAAAACCCTGATTGCATTTGGCCTGAAAAAACACATCAAGGTAATTGTGTCAAGCCGTATCGTCACTGGTTTTGATATTTTAAAAGTGATCGCTCTGGGTGCCGACGCATGTTATAGTGCACGTGGAATGATGTTCGCTCTAGGTTGTATTCAGGCCCTAAAATGTAACGAAGACGTTTGTCCGGTCGGTGTTGCCACGCAACAGCCGCATCTGTACAAAGGACTGGATGTCAACGACAAGTATGTACGTGTTGCTCAATTCCACCGCAATACACTACGCGCCACCGTTGAGATCATGGAAGCCTGTGGGTTCAAAACCTTGGCCGACGTATCCGCAGACAAATTCTATCGCAAAGTGGATGCAATACGGACGTTAAGTTTTCAGGAGATCTATTTTGGCACCGAAGGAAAATTGGTCAATAGCCACACGGACTTTGAAAGCAAGCTTTTCGAAGATTAATCTTTGGTCTAGCAACTATATACAAGAAGCCCTCAGTCGTTATTAACGCTGAGGGCTTCTTATTTTCCTTTCCCCTATTGGCCTTTTGGTTCAGCTAATTTCATAATCCATGTGATTCCTAAGTATGTTCCCGATATTATTTCAAATTGAATAATACGCGATGCAACGCGGTATGCGAAAGTGCAATTTGATCATCGGTCAATCCTCCCAATGCCTGTTCGATCGTATTATTGGCCTGCTTCATACCTTCATCCTTCATTTTGCGGCCGGTTTTGGTCAAATAGATCAAATTCGAACGTCTATCGTTTTTATCATTAACACGGATAACCAGATTAAGCCGCTCCAGATTATTGATCAGGCGCGTTACACTTGGCTTGTCCCTGAATGTACGGATCGCCAGCTCCTGTTGGGTCAGTCCCTCCTCTACCCACAGATTATACATAATACTCCATTGCTCTGATGTAATACTTAAGCCTGCCTCCTTGAGATTACGCTGCAATCTCCGCATAACAGCGATTGAATATTTCCCAGTCAGGAAATTATAAAAATACTCTTGCGATACTAAATCTTGGTCTAACATATAAATTATGGTTATGGTTGTTTACGCAACTTATGTTGCTAATCATATTATGCTCAAATCAAGATAAAAAAAACTAAACTTATTTTGGCTAATACTTAGCCTAAAGTACGCTTTTCTACAGTTGTGTCAAACAAATTTTATCAACATGCAATAAATAGATGTTAATAAATCATCATAAACGATTTATAGTAGACTGAATTTAGGAATAAAAGGGATACAAACAAAATAAAATTGCTTGTCTTTATACCTAATTTTGGGAGGAATTCTCCCGCAGTAAGAAGTGTTATCCGATTGTAAATGAATCAGAGTCCTTTAAAAACGGGAATTTTTCACGTGCCTCTAGCAGGTCATTCGGATTTAAGGTAAAGGTGTATAGGTCTTCATCTTCGGGTTTATAGTAGACAACATCACCTAACGGTGATATGCACATTGATCCACCCGAGTAATAAATATCATTGCCATCGTGCCCAACCCGGTTCACACCGACAACATAAGCCTGATTTTCAATAGCACGTGCAGGGATAAGTGCTCTCCAATGTGCCGAGCGCTTATCAGGCCAGTTAGCTGTGTAAACAAGAATATCGTATGCTGCATTTTGATTCTTAGACCAGACCGGGAACCGGAGATCATAACAGATCATAGGACATATTTTCCAACCTTTGATATCGACTAAAATGCGTTCCTTGCCGGGCTCAAAATACTCACTTTCTTTTGACATGCCAAAAAGATGACGTTTATCGTATTTCACATATTTGCCATCAGGGAACATCCATAGAAAGCGGTTGTAGTATTTTCCACCCTCTTCAATGATCAATGATCCGGCGACAACACAATTCAATGAACTTGCCATTTCAAACAGCCATCTCGTGGTAGGACCATTGGCCGGTTCGGCACATTTTTCGACGTTGTTCGTGAATCCCGTATTAAACATCTCCGGTAAAATAATCAAATCTGTTTTTTCGCGCAACGCAGATAGCCTCAATGCCAGATTATTCAGATTTTTTTCAATATTTTCCCAGAATAAATATGCTTGAAATACGGTAATTTTTAAAGGATCCATGAACGTTATCTAAAATTTATTTAATTATTTAGTACAAAATAGCCATTTATTGGCAAAATACGAATTTTAATGGAATTTTCTATCTATTGCTGTCTAACCAAAAGGTTATTTGCTAACAGTAATAACGCTTCCTTACGTTCCTTTGGTACATCCAATGCGCTCATTTTTTCAAATGCACGCTGTGTATAGACATCCTTTAGTTCATCTGCCGATTTTCGGACCTGATACTTATCGTATAATTTGAGCATATCTTCGACTTTGGTTGGAACCGCCTCGACAGTTGCATGTAATAAATGTTGCATCATGGGAACATCCTCCGGAGCAATAACCTCCATCAATTTAACCAGTAAAAAGGTTTTTTTATTGATTATAATATCACCGCCAACGATTTTGCCGAAAGTATCGGGATCGCCGTAGGCATCCAATATATCGTCCTGCAGCTGGAAAGCCAAACCAACATTTTCCCCAAAATCATAGATCAGTTGCTGCTGCTGTTCGTTCGCTCCTGAAAGAATAGCGCCCAATTGCAATGCCCCCCCTAAGAGGACAGATGTTTTCAAACGGATCATCTCCAAATAGTCTTCCATAAGCAATGATCCACGGCTTTCATAATCCATATCGAGCTGTTGGCCTTCACAGACCTCCATGGCCACCTTACTCAAAATTCGCAAAGTTGCCGGCAAATAGACCGGATTACATTTGGAGATTTCTTCGTAAGCCTTGACCAATAGTCCGTCTCCGGACAGAATGGCAATATTTGCATCCCATTTTTCATGAACGGTGGTTTTTCCCCTCCGCAAGGGTGCCTGATCCATCAGATCGTCATGTATCAGGGAAAAGTTATGAAAAAATTCCACAGCCTTTGCCGCCGGAATAATTTCTTCCATTTCTTGCATGCCAAATAACTCGGCCGCCATCAATGTAAGCACTGGTCTAACCCTCTTGCCGCCCAAAGTCAATATATACCGTATCGGATCATATAAATTTGTTGGAGTTTCAGGAAATTGACTTGTCTCTATCGCCTCTATCACGAGCTTTTGTAAGTGTTGCATATATCTTTACGATCGAATCATGCGAATATAGCAATAACATATAGAAATGGCAATTTTGTACCACCAAAGCAAGTCAGCTCAAAATTGTACATTTGTATAAGTCTTTTGTTATGCGCATACTGATTATTCATACATTTTATCAAGCTCCTGGCGGTGAAGATACTGTTTTTCAACAGGAATCATCGCTCCTATCCCAGGAGCACGAGGTCCATACCCTCACCTTTCAAAATAAAAAAGGTTGGCTCGGGGCCCTTCAGACGATAGGATCTTTTTGGAATATCTTTGCGGCGCAGCGTGTGAAGAAATCAATTCACGCGTTTAAACCAGATATTGTCCATCTCCATAACACGCATTATGCCTCAGGCCCGCTCCTGATACGTACAATAGCCAAGCTGGGTGTACCACAGGTAATGACACTGCACAATTTTAGGCTACTCTGCCCTTCGGCAACGCTATACCATCATAATCATTTATTTCTGGATTCTTTGCATGAAGAATTTCCCTGGACAGCAGTTCGACAAAAGGCATTTAATAATTCTACAGTCAAAACATTCCTGCTGGCACTGAATTACTGGCTTCACCGCCGAATGGGTACTTGGGAAAAAGTGAATCGTTATATTAATTTAAGCGGCTTTGCCAAGTCTATATTTGCGGAGTCAACATTAAGCATATCTACCGAAAAATTTGCGGTAAAACCGAATTTTGTTTTCCCTGCCACCGTAGGCTCAGACATCTCGCAGTCTTATTTTATTTATGTGGGTCGGCTTTCCGACGAAAAAGGAATATTGCAACTGATTGAGTCCGTAAAAGGAACTAGGTTGGAACTCCGAATTATCGGTGCTGGACCACTGGAAGAGGAGGTCGTGAAAAGCATAAGCGGGCATTCAAATATCAGCTATCTCGGTTTTAAATCCCGGACGGAAATTTTACCCCTCCTTGCTGCAGCACAGGCGCTGATCGTTCCTTCCATCTGTTTCGAAGGAATGCCAATCACGATCCTTGAAGCTTACTCCGTAGGAACAGCCGTACTCTGTTCAAAATTAGGGCCTTTACCGGAATTGATCATCCCGCACAAAACCGGACTGACATTTGATCCTCACAATTATAACGAAATTGCTGCGTGTCTGACGCAGTGGAATGCCAAGCCAGCGAATGAAAAAGATGAGATAAGAAAGACCTGTCTTGCCTATTATTTTAGTAAATTTACTCCTGAAATAAACGAAAACGAATTATTAGCGATCTATAAAGACGCTATTGAAGATAAAAAATTGAACAAATGAGCATTATTGTAATGGATAAGCTGGGTTTGGCATCTCAGATCCAAGCTACACTGGAAACAATCTATGATCCCGAATTAAAACCGGCAAATATCGTTGATCTGGGTCTCGTCTATGAAATTATTACTAAAGAGGATGGCATTGCAAAAATTGTCATGACACTCACTGCTCCCGGCTGTCCTGTGGCTGGTGAAATCATGAATGAAGTGCAGGAGAAAGTTGCTGGAATAGAGGGGATCACAGAAGCCTTGGTGGAATTGACTTTTGATCCGCCCTGGACCAAGGATATGATGTCGGAAGAGGCGAAACTCGAATTGGGATTTCTATAATTTAGGCGGCTTTTTTGTAATTATCCGCCACTCTTATTTTCAAGGTCGCTCAACTTCTTAAGCGGCTTGGCTGTATTGGCATCACTTCCAAAGAGCACTTTCCATAGGTTGCGGGATTCCTTGGTCAAGAGCGGTGATACAATGGATAGGATCAATACATACACCACGACGAACGACTGGATTACGGGAAGCAAAGCACCTGCTTTACCGATATTGGCCATGATAATCGAAAACTCTCCGCGGGCGGATAGGGTAAAGCCGATGTCAAAGGAAGTTTTGGGCTTCATTCCCGAGAATTTGGCTGCAAAATAACCTGAAGCAAGATTACCCATGACGGTCACCACAGCTGCTATGGAGGCCCACAGGACGGCTCCCCCCAGTGACATCATATCTATGGATAGTCCGAAGCTAAAGAAAAACATTGCCCCAAAAAAGTCCTTATAGGGCAGTACCATCGCTTCAATTTTCTTAATGTACTGCGAATCTGCCAGCACCAATCCCGCCATCAAAGCACCGATCGCCTCAGCAACATGAATAGTCTCCGAAAATCCTGCAACGATAAATAGCAGTGCAAAGATGACCAATATAAATAGTTCGGAAGTTTTGTCTTTTAATAAACGGTCTATGGCTGGCACTAATTTACGGCCCAAAACCAAAAAGGCTAAGATAAAGCCCAATGCCAGCAAGGAAGTCCCTGCTACGGTCCAAAACGAGCTGCTACCTGTTAATATCAGCCCCGAAAGAAAGGAAATGTGCATGGCAATAAACAGGTCGTCAAACATGATCATTCCCATAATAACCTCTGTCTCTGGATTTGCCGTTCGTTTAAGGTCAGTGAGTACCTTAGCAACGATCGCAGTCGAAGAGCTGGTCATGATACCACACAGTACCATCATCTCCTTAAAAGGCATATCCATCAGCCATCCGATCAATAGTCCCGAGGTAAAATTGAGCAGCACATAGATTGTTCCTCCAGTTACGATCGCCTTACCGGATTTAATGAGTCGATTGACTGAAAATTCCAGTCCCAGATAAAATAAAAGAAACAATACCCCTAGCCTACCCATAAAATCTATAAAGGGTTTGCTTTCGGTAAATGTGAGGTCTACCACTCCTATCTGAGGTGCATGCTGCCCCAAAACCATCCCTATAATAATGAAAAAAGGAATGACGGAAAACTTAAGCTTGTTGGCAATCAATCCAACAATGGCTACAAGTCCGACAGCGATTCCAATTTCCAATATTAGGGTATGTGATAGCATAGATTACAGTAAAATTTCCTTTAAAAGTTTGATGTTGTTTTTCTTTCCGGCAATGACCAAAGTCGTTCCCGGAGTGATCAGATAAGATGGTCCAGGGTTGATGACCGTTTCATCATCTCTGATTCCGGCAATAATGGAAGCTCCTGTACGTTGCCGTACCTCCAATTCTCCGATCGTTTTCCCAGCCCCCTCCCATTTGCCTTCGAGCTTGTACCATTCGATACGCAAGTCATCCAAAGCCACTTCAATTGTTTCCAATGCCTTAGGCTTATAGGAAAGACCGCCTATAATACCCGCTATCTGACGAGATTCATCATCATTAAGTGTCATCACACAACGTGATTCGTGCTCTTCATCATCATAACGATACAGTTCCCGTCGACCATCATCGTGGATCACAACAACCATATTGTCTCCCGCATCGGTTTCAATTTGAAATTTCTTTCCAATTCCAATCAGATCGGATTCTCTTACAATAGACATAATCTTCTATTTAAATAAATACCAATAATAATAGCGAAACGCCATTTTACTAAAAACAAATTTAACCAAAAACTCAATCTTAAACGAATCCGCCACACGCGACAGCAGGGGACATCAACCGGCAGATTATCCCAAAATACTAAAAAAAGTTCAGAAAAACGAGTTTTAGGCCGTTTAATTCATTAAAAAACATCAGTCAGCGCCCCTTCGTGGAATTTGAATTCCACAATGCTTTTCATTGGCATATCATTTTTTTCTCTACCTGGCCTCAATAAGTTTGTAACTTCCGTCAGGACGCAGCTGGCTACGGCCCATGGTTATATTTTTAGAGTGATAGAACAGAAAAATCCAGCCTTCGGGAGCCCCCTCTGTCCAATACCGCTGCCGGAGCTCTTTCGAGCGTCGTCCGTCAAAATCGTATTTGGCTACATAATTATGAAAAATTTCCTCGGGTTCAGGCAACACATCACCTCCGAAAAAATAGTGCTCTCCCCCTGTACGGATGTGAAAGGCCTGGTGATTTGGCGTATGTCCGCCATTATGCACATAGCTGATTTCGGTATTTATCTCTCCTTCCCCCTCGACCAACACAAGGTTTCCGCTCCGTTGGACGACATCAAAAATTTCTGTACGGTAGGAACTGGAGATACCAGAATAGGCATCCTCCCATTCACCCCTTTGCACAATATACTCAGCCTCCGGAAATGCAATACGGAGCGAGCCTTCTTCCGTTTTTACCATACCACCGGCATGATCCTTATGCAGATGTGACATCAATACATATTTTACATCATCGGGCTCATAGCCTAATTTGCGGATATTATTGTACAGCTTCAGCACACCACGGTCGTCCGTATGTCCCAGGCCGGTATCACAGATCACAATACCTGATTCTGTTTTGATCAAAAAAGGATGAACATGGATAAACATGGATCCGGGACGATCTTTCGGATCATCCACAGCCGGATCAAAGGGAACGAATTTTCTACTTTTATCAACGGAAAAAGAACCTTCATATAGAGAATAAGCCTGCACCATATTTAAAACATTGGGAATATGCACGTTAAGCAACAGATGGTCAATACCAGGTTTAGGAATTAGGTAAGTCCAGCCTTAAAACGTATATTTACACTTAAAATATTGTGCAAAGATATGCAAAAAAGGTGGGTACTAAAATCTAAAACTGATGTCAAAATAACCAACAAACTGCGCGAGGAATTAAATATCAACGCTGTATTAACAGAGTTGCTTGTCAGCAGGGGCATTGGAAGTTTTGATGAAGCAAAACAGTTTTTTAGACCACAATTGTCTGATTTGCACGATCCATTTTTGATGAAAGATATGGAAAAAGCCATATCCCGAATCATCCAGGCCATTGGCAACAAAGAAAAAATTTTAATCTATGGTGACTACGATGTCGATGGCACAACAGCCGTTGCCGTAGTCTACAGCTTCTTCAGAGAATTCCATAGTCAGCTTGAGTTTTATATTCCCGACCGTTATGCGGAGGGTTATGGTATATCTACACAAGGTATTGATTATGCTGCTGCAAATGGATTTACTTTAATTATTGCATTGGATTGCGGCATAAAGGCCATCGATAAGATTGCGTATGCCAACAACAAAGGGATAGACTTTATCATTGGCGACCACCATCTGCCGGGAGAAGAACTTCCGAAGGCTTTCGCCGTGTTAGATCCAAAACGTGCCGATTGTGATTATCCGTATAAAGAACTTTCGGGTTGTGGCATCGGATTCAAGATCATTCAGGCTTTCATCCTGACCAATGGTATGGATATCAATGCCTGTTATCAGTTTTTGGATCTGGTCGCGGTCAGTATCGCTTCAGATATTGTTCCGATCACCGGAGAGAACAGAATCTTAAGCCATTTTGGATTAATCAAGCTCAATACCAACCCTTGTGTTGGACTAAAAGCCCTGATAGACCTTTCCAATAATAGAACAAAGACCTTCACGGTCAATGATATTGTCTTCCAGATCGGGCCGCGCATTAATGCCGCCGGAAGGATCGACCATGCCAAGGATGCTGTTAAATTATTAATTTCAAAATCCTTACAGGAGGCCAAAGATTTCAGTTCGAGTATTGATGACCAAAATAATGTCCGCAAGGATTTTGACCTAAAGATAACCGAGGAGGCATTGGCACTCATTGAGGAGAATGTCGTTCTCAAAAGCCGAAAATCTACTGTACTGTACAAAGCAGACTGGCATAAAGGTGTTATCGGTATCGTTGCCTCACGATTGACCGAGAAATATTACCGCCCGACCATTATATTGACAGAAACAAATGGTCATATCGCGGGATCCTGCAGGTCAGTGATCGGATTTGATTTATATGAGGCCCTAAACGAATGTGCCGACCTGCTCGAACAGTTCGGAGGACATAAATACGCCGCTGGACTAACCATGTCTCTTGACAATGTAAGTCTGTTTCAAGATCGCTTTGAAGAGGTTGTTGCCCGAAGAATCAGTCCGGAGATGCTGACACAGGAAATTCTGATCGACGCCAAACTTCAGCTGAAGGATATAGACGCAAAGTTTTTCCGTATACTCCAACAGTTTGAACCATTTGGCCCACAAAATGAAGCTCCGGTATTCTTGAGCAAAAAAGTAAGTGCGGTAGGTCCGGCTTTTCCTGTCGGCACCAATCATCTAAAAATGACGGTTGTACAGGAAGATTCCGCATCTTTTGATTGCATCGGTTTTGGATTGGCCGAACACATCAGTCTTATCAATTCAGGCCAGAGTTTTGATATCTGCTATAGTATCGAGGAAAACGTCTGGCGCAGCAAAAGGAACTTACAACTCAATATCAAGGGAATTCGATATTAGTATTATTACGGATGGATAACGAGTACGTGAATTTAGGTTTTGTGGGGTTTAGAATGATCTAAATACTACGACCTTGATACTTAATACTAAGAAGATATTAATATATTTACAATAGATTTGCATCAACATGCTCCAACCGTAATTTCCGCATTAAATTCAGGTCATCTGGTATATTGCGGAAAAAGTAGAGCACAAACTTATAGCAACAAGATAGATCAAGAAGATGATTTTAAAGGCAGAGCATCTCATAAAAAAATATAAACAACGTACTGTTGTCAACGACGTATCCTTTCATGTAGAACAAGGAGAAATTGTCGGATTATTAGGGCCAAATGGTGCCGGTAAAACGACCTCCTTCTATATGATTGTTGGTCTGATCAAGCCCAATGAAGGAAAAGTTTTCTTAGACGACCAAGAGATCACGCAAGATGCGATGTATCAACGCGCACAACGTGGAATAGGTTATTTGGCTCAGGAGGCTTCTGTCTTCCGCAAGTTATCCGTGGAGAATAATATTCTTGCCGTACTGGAGATCCATTACCCCAATAAAGAAGAACGTATGGCCAAACTGGAGGAATTATTGTCCGAATTTAGTCTGCACCGTGTTCGTAAAAACAGAGGTGATCTTTTGTCAGGGGGGGAACGCCGGCGTACCGAAATTGCCCGTGCATTAGCTGCAAATCCTTCTTTTATCCTTCTGGATGAACCATTTGCGGGGGTCGATCCTATTGCCGTAGAGGAAATACAAACGATCGTAGCAAAACTCAAGACGCGTAATATAGGTATTCTAATCACGGATCACAATGTACAGGAGACCTTATCCATTACGGATAGAGCGTATCTTTTGACCGAAGGCAAGATTATGCTTACCGGTACACCTGAGGAAATTGCCGACAATGAGCTGGCACGGAAATTCTATCTGGGCCGTCACTTTGAATTGAGAAGGAAAAAATTTTAAAGCAAAAAGAATACCCGCTATGGCCTTATTAAACTCCATTTTTACTTGGTTCATGAAAAAGAGGATTCACCAGATCGAACTTTTTATGAAATATCCGCACGATGTACAAGAAGAATGGTTCCAGAGTTTAATCTCTACCGCAGAGGCAACAGAATGGGGAAAGAAATACGATTACACGAGTATACTCACACCTGAAATATTTAAAGAACGTGTCCCTATACAGGACTATGATGATATCAAAGGTTATGTAGACCGCATGATCAAAGGTGAGCAGAATATTCTGTGGCCTTCGGACATCAAATGGTTTGCAAAATCTTCGGGAACAACCTCTGACCGTAGCAAATTTATCCCCGTCAGTGAAGAGGCTCTGGAAGAATGTCATTTTCAGGGCGGTAAGGACATGTTGACCATCTACTGCCACAATAGACCCGAAAACCGTGTTTTCACGGGAAAATCGGTTGTCATCGGCGGCTCTTCCCAGATCAATAACTTCAGCCCAGACTCCTATTATGGGGATTTATCTTCGATCCTGATCCGTAATCTCCCTTTTTGGGCAGAATTCAAGCGAACCCCGAATATGGAGGTGACCCTAAATCCCAATTTTGAAGAGAAAATTGAGCAGATAGCCCAAATCACCATTAAGGAAAATGTAACCAGTCTAGCGGGTGTGCCAACCTGGAACATTGTAATGGCCAAACGTATTTTGGAAATCACGGGCAAAGATAATTTATTGGAGGTATGGCCAAATCTGGAATTTTATGGTCACGGTGGCGTAAGTTTCAAGCCTTACCGCGAGCAATTTCACAAGCTGATTCCCTCAGACAAGATGTATTATCTCGAGAACTACAATGCCTCCGAGGGGTATTTTGGGTTACAGGACAAATCGGATTCCGAAGATCTGCTGCTGATGCTGGACTATGGGATCTATTATGAATTCCTTCCGGTGGAAAGAATACATGAGGAAAACCCTGCAACGCTACGCCTGGATCAAGTAGAAATCGGCAAGAATTATGCGCTGATCATATCCACCAATGCTGGACTATGGCGTTATAAGATAGGGGATACGATCAAGTTTACATCGCTGTCACCTTACCGTTTTCAGATATCAGGCCGCACAAAACAATACATCAATACATTTGGAGAAGAAGTGATCGTGGACAATGCCGAACAAGCGTTGGCGGAAGCAAGCAAATTGACAAATGCTCGAATTAAAGATTATACCGCGGGTCCGGTATATTTTCGGGAAGCAGAAGCTGGCGCACACGAATGGGTTATCGAATTCGAACAGCAGCCTAACGATTTTAATCGCTTTTGTGAAATATTGGATGCCAAGTTGCGGGAAATCAATTCGGATTATGACGCGAAACGATTTAAGAACATGGCATTGCAAGCACCAATAGTCCATAATGCGCCGTCAGACACTTTTTATAAATGGATGAAGTCTAGGGGTAAATTAGGTGGACAGAATAAAGTTCCAAGGCTGAGCAATAATAGAGAGTATCTCGATCCGCTTTTGAAGATTTTACAAGATTGACCTGAAGTCTGTCCTAGTGGAGATTAGCCAAAATTTTTCCAATATATTTTTGGCTAATCTCTTTGTTTAGGGTTTAATTGCGGTTTTATACAAAAACACAAAAAAACCAAGGATAAAATTCACAGAAATACCTTTCTTTTGAATTTCAACATCACGCTGTAACAATTCGCGAGTTTCACCCGATGTTACTTCATTGCTTTTGTTAAGACTGTGAGTCAATTCCATACTAAGTTTATTTTATGATAAGTGATTTTATAGCGTAAAGCAAACCAAATGCTCATACATGGCTGCATTCTTGATTTCCAAACTTTATGCCATAAATGCAAGAGAGGTGTTAATTAATATAAAATTAACACAATTAATTAATAATAGACAGATTCCAAAAATTTCTTAGTCAAATCTTTCATTTTTATATAAATAGTGTAGTCATTTGGAGAATGACTGTCCGAAATAAAAGGCATTGTGCCGAACGGGAAATTATCCGGACAAAGTGCGGTTTATATTTCAATTTTTCCTAACTTAGCCTAAGTAATATAAAAAATAAGATGAACGCGACAGAGAACTATTCAATTCGCGTAGAGCCAACTCAAAATTCAAGACTCTCGCAAGTAGATTTCGACAATCTAAAATTCGGAAAGATATTATCCGACCACATGCTGGTCGCAGACTATGATGATGGTGAATGGAAAAGTGTCAGCATCGTCCCTTATGGAGACATCAGTATCAGTCCTTCGATGTCTGCTTTACATTATGGTCAGGCGATATTTGAAGGCATTAAAGCTTATAAATTTGCGGATGGTACGGTGAGTATCTTTCGTCCGGATAGAAACTGGGAAAGATTCAACAAATCAGCAGCCCGTCTTCAGATGCCTGAAGTCCCTGAAGAAATTTTCATGGATGGACTGAGCAAGCTATTGGATATTGACCGGAATTGGGTTCCTGCTAAAGAAGGTTCTTCTTTATATATCCGCCCATTTATGTTCGGTACAGAAGCAGCTTTGGGCGTACATCCATCCAAATCGTATAAATTTATCATTATTACGGGACCGGTAGGTGCTTATTATAGTAAACCAATTAGCTTAAAAGTTGAAACTTACTATACCCGTGCAGCCGAAGGCGGTGTTGGATTCTCGAAAAATGCGGGTAATTATGCATTGTCGCTTTACCCTACCCAATTGGCTAATGATGAAGGCTACGATCAAATTATGTGGACTGACGCAGCTGAACACAAATATATTGAAGAAGCCGGTACTGCAAACCTGATTTTCCGTATTGGCGACACCATTATCACGCCGCATGGCGATACCATCTTACATGGTGTAACCCGTCGTACCATTATGGAATTAGCGGATAAATGGGGCTATAAAACCGAACAGCGAAAAGTATCCGTTCAGGAGCTTATCGATGGCATCAAATCGGGAACAGTAACCGAGGCATTTGCCGCTGGAACAGCAGCAACAATAACACACATCAGCCGTATCGGTTTTGAAGGACAAGACTACAACTTACCTCCGGTAGAAGGCCGCGAGTTCTCCAATAAAGTCTTAAATTACCTGAATGAATTGCGCTACGGTAAATTAGCTGATTCATTTGGATGGAACTACTTGGTGAAATAAAAGGATAATCCATAATAAAAAGGGCAGTTGGGGATCATCAACTGCCTTTTTTTATGCGATAGGGTCGACTAGTTCTCCTTATTGCCATCAAGAAGTTTAGTCTGTATAAAATCAATGATATCCCCCGTCTCAGTAGGCTGGAACCAGAAAGTATCGCCATATTTTTTAAACCAGGTAATCTGACGCTTTGCATAACGTCTTGAATTCTGTTTGATTTTGTCCACAGCATCTCCCAAGGAGATATTTCCGTCGAGAAAGTCAAATAATTCGGCGTACCCTACTGTAAGCAAAGCGGGTTTGCTTCTAAAAGGAATCAATGATTTTACCTCCTCCAGCAAACCAGTTTCCATCATACGATCTACCCGAAGATTGATCCGTGCATACAATTGGGAACGCTCCATATTTAACCCTATCGTCAAAATATCAAACGGTCTTTTATCGACATCTTTCCTATGATAAAAGGACATTGGCTTGCCTGTAGCTTCAAACACTTCGAGGGCGCGCACGACACGCTGTGGATTATCAATGTCAGCGACTTTATAGTAGGCAGGATCAATTGTTTTTAAGCGTTCCTTCATCTGTTCGATCCCCAATTGCTTCATTTCGCTATTAAGCCGCTCTCGCACCTCTTCCCCGGCCTTGGGAAGGTCATCCAGACCTTCACAGAGTGCGCGAACAAATAATCCGGATCCACCGACCATAATAACAACATCATGCTGTTTGAAAAGTTCATTCAGTCTGAGTAAGGCTTCGCGCTCAAAATCGCCCGCAGAATAATCCTGACGAATGGAATGTGAATTTATAAAATGATGTGGGGCACTGGCCAGTTCTTCTGCGTCCGGCTTAGCCGTACCGATGGTCATCTCCCGATAAAACTGCCGGGAATCGGCAGAAATGATTTCGGTTTTAAAATATTGAGCCAATGAAATAGCCATTGCAGTTTTTCCAACAGCAGTCGGACCTACAATGGCTATCAGTGTTTTTTTGTTTGCCATAATATGTGCTTCAGATGCTCAAATCCGCATTGAAGGCATTTTCAATTAATATTCGTCTTCGTAGCCGCTTGATTCTTCACGCTCCTCCTCGCCTTCTCCCTCTTCATCCTCGTCGTCGCTGTCAAATCCATCCAATTCATCCTCGTCATCCACACCGTATTGCGTATCATCTTCTTCAACATAATCATCTTCTTCAACAGCATCTGACACCGGAAAATTAGCCGCGGTCATTGTTTTAGGCACCTGACCGACAGATTTGAACAAAGCCGGATACGCTTTACCTGCTTCCTCCTTCAAAATTTTGATCAGTTCCACCTGAAAATCATAAGGACGGTCAAAGTTATAGATGTAATAAAATTTTTGGTGTGGATCATCAATAAACTTGCTCAGGCGAATATTCTCCATCAACAAAACTTCTGTATCTTTCTTACGCTGCGTGGGTTTAAAAGCAATTTCTGTTCCTTTTTTCCACTGATCATTGCTTACGTAGAAAGAGGAAGAAGCATCTGGCGCGTAGCCTGTCGTTTTATGGATTTCCTCATGCATGTCTAAAAATGTACTTTTGGAAGGCATATCAATTTCGCGATATACATCTTCATAATCTTCAAAAGTAACTCTAAATCTATAAATTGCCATCTTTTATGTATTCTTCTTTTTAGCAGTTTAAAATTAATACTATATTTTAAGAATTGGAAATTTCCAATGGGATTTCTTGCTTGACCTCCAAGCCCATGTCTCCGGCTTTACGAACTAAATATTGATAGGCTTCGACCCGGGAATTGGGGATATCACCTTCCAAAATAGCTTCGCGGATCAGATTTTTTAACTGTCCGACAACACGTCCCGGTGTCAGTCCAAAAAGTGTCATAATATCTTCTCCACTGATGGGTGGTTGCCAATTTCTAATCTTGTCACGTTCTTCAACGTCCTTTAGCTTTTGCTTGACAAGTTCAAAATTCTGGCGGTATTTTTTCTTTTTAAACTCGTTCTTCGTTGTCACGTCCGCATGACACAACATCATCAGGGCATCGATGTCGTCATCGGCCTCAAATAGTAAACGTCGAACGGCAGAGTCGGTGACCATATCCTGTGCCAGCACAATCGGACGAAGATGCAATTGTACAAGTTTCTGTACAAATTTCATCTTTTCATTCAATGGTAATTTCAGTTCGGCAAAAAGCTTCGGCACCATCCGTGCACCACGGTCTTCATGTCCATGAAACGTCCAGCCCAATTTCTTATCGAAACGTTTTGTCGCTGGCTTGGCAATATCATGCATTATAGCAGCCCAACGTAACCAGAGGTCCTCAGAAAGTTCACACACATTATCCAATACTTCCAATGTATGGTAAAAATTATCCTTATGCCCCTTTCCGTCAATAATATCAACACCATGCAGGTTGTACATTGCGGGGAAGATCAATTCCAGTAGGCCCGTATCAAAAAGATATTTAAAGCCTACAGAGGGTTTAGGTGAAAGAATGATCTTATTGATTTCGTCGATAATCCGTTCTTTTGAAATGATCTTGATGCGTTCTTTCGTATCCGTGATCGCTTTAATGGCCTCAATGTCAATTTTAAAATTTAGCTGAGTTGCAAAACGGATTGCACGCATCATACGCAAGGGATCGTCTGAAAAGGTTTCTATTGGATCTAGCGGGGTCCGGATAATACGTTGTTCAAGGTCTTTTACACCTTCAAACGGATCTACCAAGGTACCATAATCAGCCTTATTCAACGAAAAAGCCATGGCATTGATTGTAAAATCACGGCGATTCTGATCATCGCCCAATGTGCCATCCTCCACGATCGGCTTCCGGGAGTCCGCACGGTAGGATTCCCTCCTTGCGCCAACAAATTCAACATTCAAGCCCTCAAAAACGAGCATTGCGGTACCAAAGTTTTTGTAGACTGAGACTTTAGTATGAATTTTTTCACCCAGCAAAGTTGCAAACTCAATACCACTTCCTACCACAACAATATCCACATCATTCTTGAATGGACGCCGCATAATATAGTCGCGTACATAGCCTCCGATGACATAACACTCGGTATTTGTCTGCTCGGCGAGCTCTTTGATGATTGAAAATATTGGATGTTGTAAATTATCGTACATAGTTAGAACAGGAGGTAAAAAACCAAACAGTTTGCAAAAGTAATACTTTTTTTTAGTATTAGGCATTGCGCTATTAGAATTGAGATTTTGATCGTACAAACTCTATGCAGATACGACCGGTGTTTACCTTGTCACGCTGGAATCATTATAACTCCTTAATGACAATGTGATTCTCGTCATCTGCTTAACTTGACACTTATACCGCTATAGATCAAAAAAAATCAGCAATTATTACAGGCCTAATCCCGGTCTTTGGACAATTTGCGGAAGGCCAATGGGTTCTTCAATAATTCAGCTTGTTCCCGGCGGCGTTTCACAATATGGACCGCAGTAAAAATTGCCTCTACAAATGAGCTCGGTGACGCCAGGTTTTTCCCCGCGATGTCGTACCCTGTACCATGATCCGGCGAAGTACGCACAATGGATAATCCAGCCGTATAATTTACACCGCCTCCCTTGGCGATATGTTTGAAAGGAATCAGTCCCTGATCGTGGTACATGGCCAGTACGGCATCAAATTTCTCATAAGCGCCTTTTGCAAAGAAACCATCTGCAGGATAGGGGCCAAAACAGAAAATCCCCTGTTCATTTGCTTTTTCAACCGTTGGTCGAATAATCTGGTCGTCTTCGGTTCCGATAATCCCGTGATCTCCAGCATGTGGGTTAAGTCCCAAAACGGCTATTTTGGGTTTCTCAACCCAGAAATCCTTTTTCAAAGATTCGTTCATCAGAACGAGCTTTTTCAAAATTGCCTCTTCAGTGATATTCGTAGCCACATCGTGTAATGGGATATGACCTGTCACCACACCAATACGCAGCTCATCACAGACCATAAACATCAGCACATCATCAGCTCCAACCTTTGCCTGCAAATATTCGGTATGCCCAGGAAATTGAAACCCCTCCTGTTGAATATTATGTTTGTTTATCGGTGCAGTCACCAATGCATCAATTTTACCGGCTTTCAAATCATCGATTGCTCGCTCGAGAGACAAAAAAGCATATTTGCCCCCGATTTCATTTTCCTCACCCAAAGAGATCTTAACATCTTCCTGCCAGCAATTGATCATATTCGCCCGTTTGGAATGGGCCTGTTCAGCATCATTGATGACGTTAAAACTAAAATCGTTTACTCCGATCGCTTTTCGGTGAAAAGAGGCAACTTTTGTATTTCCATAAACAATCGGCGTAAAAAAATCGCACATACGTTGATCCACCAATGACTTAATAATTACTTCAAGTCCAATGCCGTTAATATCTCCTACGGTAATTCCGATTTTTAGTTTATCACTCATCCTTTTTTAAATGCTTTGACTCAAAAATAGGGATTTTTTTTTAGTATTGAGTAGTTAGATATGCGTATTAAGATTTTGGGCGAACAAGTCTCTGGTCTAAAAACTTTCTGTCCATTTGAATTTTTACTTTTGACTTTTTACTTTATAAAGCTTTTAAATTTCTAATTTTGCATCATGAGTACAGTTAGAGCAAAAAAACATTTAGGACAGCATTTCTTAAACGATAAGAATGCCGCGCAACGTATTGTAGAAGCATTGGATCCTAAATTGGGTTTTAGCCAAGTACTCGAAGTCGGTCCGGGAATGGGTGTCCTTTCAGATTTTCTATTACAGAAAGAAGAATATGAGACCTATCTGATCGATGTGGATGATGAATCGGTCGCCTATCTGGATGACAAATATCCGCAATTGGGAAAAAGATTGATCCATGGCGATTTTCTAAACCTTGACTTTTCACAATATTTTGGTGAAAAAATGGCTGTCATCGGCAATTTTCCGTATAATATTTCCTCACAGATCCTCTTCAAAATTTTGGACGAGCGTCAACGTGTTGTTCAGATGACAGGTATGTTTCAAAAAGAGGTCGCTGAGCGCTGTACAGCGAAAGCGGGCAGTAAAGAATATGGTATCCTGAGCGTATTCTTACAGGCGTACTATAAAGTAGAATATCTCTTTACCGTAAAGGCAGGAGCATTTAATCCACCACCCAAAGTATTGTCGGGTGTCATTCGCATGACGCGAAATGACCGTGAACAATTAGCCTGTGACGAGAAGCTGTTTTGGCGGGTCGTTAAAGCGGGCTTCAATCAACGTCGCAAAACCTTGCGGAACTCGCTTTCAGGCGTTGTCCCAAAAGATAAAATGTCAGACAATCCGCTATATGAGCTGCGGGCCGAACGATTGACAGTAGATGACTTCGTTAGCTTGACCAACGAGATCGCAAATAGTCTTTGAGATGAATTTAACAGATAGCACATTTATCATCGTTGGTGGAGGTATCGCTGGATTATGTGCCGCAATTGGCCTGAGACAGTTAGGTATTGAAGCTCATGTTTATGAAAGTGTGCCTGAACTCAAAGGGATAGGGGCCGGATTTGGTCTCGCGGCTAATGCCATGCAGGCTTTGGATCATTTGGGACTAAAAGATGAAATCAGTCAAATTGGACATTATCTTGGTTCTTATAATGTTCTGGATCAAAAAGGAAATATTTTGGTCGAACCGAATACCAAAACAATCAGTCAAAAATACAAACAGGACAACTTTGCCATACACCGAGCAGACCTGCACGGATTTCTTCTGTCAAAGATTCCCGACAGTCAAATCCATCTTGGCAAACGTGCGCTGTCGTTTGAGCGATTAGGTGAAAAGATCCGCGTTCATTTTGCCGATGGTAGCCAAGTAATGGGTAACGCTTTACTTGTTGCTGACGGTGTGCACTCCCTTATACGCCAACAGTTGCTGCCGACATCAATCCCTCGCTATTCAGGCTACACCTGTTGGCGGGCGACAATTGACAATAGCAGCATACAGCTAAAAAAAAGCACAGAAACATGGGGCGCAAAAGGCAGGTTTGGTATGACGCCTCTTGTGGGTAACCGTATTTATTGGTACGCCTGTATCAATAGTGTACAACAAAATCAACATTTAAAGAATTGGACCACGGCGGATCTGCTGGATAATTTCAAAGATTACCATGCCCCTATTCCGACAATTCTATTAGAGACGAAGGATACGGAATTGATCTGGAATGACATTATCGATATCGTCCCGTTACGACAGCTTGCTTTTGACAATATCCTTTTACTCGGAGATGCCGGTCATGCCACCACCCCCAACTTGGGACAAGGTGCCTGTCAGGCCATAGAAGATGTCGCGGTGCTGCTGGATGAATTGAAAACAGCCTCATCCATTCAAAAAGCCTTCTCGCGATTTGAAACGCGTCGATTGGATCGCGTCAACTATATTAGTAACACTTCCTGGCAGATTGGCAAAATCGCCCAATGGGAAAACCCGCTTTTGATCGGCATGCGCAATTTTTTTATGAAAATAATGCCCAACGAGCTCAAACAGCAACAATTAAACAAACTATTGTCAGTAGATTTTATGCAAATTAACAGTAATCATGAAAGCTAATATTTTGATTGTCGATGACATCCACGAAATTATGTTGGAGAAATTTGAGCAGGCGGGGATCGCTTATGACTACCGCCCCGAAATAAAACGTGAGGAAGCTGAAAAGATTATTGCCAACTATTCAGGCATGGTTATCCGTTCCAAATTTCAGGTAGACAAAGTATTCTTTGACTTAGCACCGAATCTGCGCTTTATCGCACGTGCCGGAGCCGGAATGGATAATATCGATGATGAAATTGCCCTTCAAAAACAGGTTACATTGATTCCTGCCAATGAAGGAAACCGAGATGCGGTGGGCGAACACATGATCGGCATGTTGTTAAGCTTGATGAACAATCTCAACCGGGGCGATCAACAAGTGCGGGCTGGCCAGTGGTTGCGCGAAGCCAACCGTGGGTATGAACTTAAAGGGCGTACAATTGGTCTGATTGGCTATGGACATAATGGTATGGCTATGGCCAAAAAACTTTCGGGCTTTGACGTGAAGATACTGGCTTATGATAAATATCGGACCGACTATACGGACCAGTATGCAGAAGAGTCCACTATGGAGAATATCTATGCACAAGCGGATATTATTAGCTTCCATATTCCGCTGACCGCCGAAACAAAGGAAATGATTGATGATGCTTATTTATCGAAGTTTAGCAAACCTATCTTCTTCCTATTAGGCGCTAGGGGTGGAATTGTACAGGTACCGGCTGTATTAAACGGTCTTGACAAAGGCCGGATCCTTGGCGCAGCCTTTGATGTGCTCCCTATTGAAAAGTTTCCTAAGCTTGCCGAGCAGACCTGGTATCCAGACCTTATTAGTAGAGACAATGTAATTTTGTCCCCCCACGTAGCAGGTTGGACATTTGAAAGCTATTACAAATTATCGGCAGTTGCTGCAGATAAGATTATTGCATTTTTAAAGCTTCAGGAAACGCTTTAACAAAGATGACACTTATTGGCCTCAAGTTCCTCTAATTAAAGCCCTTGTTCTTTATGCGTCTTCGGGGACTATGAAAATGATTTAAACAACACCACGATCAAAAATTGTAGCACTAAGCTACCGTCCAATAAGTAGGCATAATGGTAGTGATCTTTTGTTTTGAAAACCGCCAGTTTTAGGAGTGCATATATCAGTATATTGGTTAAGATCAGTCCCAACTTGATCCATAGCAGATATGGCGCAACAAGGATTAACAAACTATGTAATAACAACAGGCTATAAGTTAGATTTTTCGCTTTTTGCTCCCCTAGCATATTGGGCAGCGTGCGCAGATGATAGTAAGAATCCTGCTGAATGTCACGGATATCAAAAGGTAGTGTGCAAATAATCAAGAATATAAATTTGAGCACACAAAGTGCAGCAAATACCCAACGCGCTATCGTATCCCCTATATTGAACAACTCGACATAAGGGAGTACCACACTACTACAAACCCAAACCAAAGCGATATGAAAGATTTTGGCCCCTGGGATTTGCCGCAATCCCACTTTTCGATTATGGAAGGTAAATAGAGGCATTCCGTACAATAAGCTCAATATTCCTATAAAGCCTAAAAACAAGAATGAATACAAGTGAATATGTAGCAAACAGTAGCCAAGAACAATCAATGCAATGACATTATTAAGCCACATTACCCACTCATTGTTAAATATCCAACGGGTGCGTGCAAAATTTGATTCTTTTGGATTTTTGGGCTTAGACCACCATAAGCTAAAATTATAGAGCAACAATGTTGCTGTTCCCTCAACCAGAACTATATATAAATTGATTGGCCGTTCAAATATGATATAAGTCAGCGCACATTGCGCCATGGCGGCCAATGCAATCAAAATATTCGTATAAATGCTGATATAGAATATCTTTCTTAGAAACAACATGCTCGTCTAAACTTACCGCAAGATAACAATCTTGATAAATAAAAGTAGTTTAACATTATATTAAACATCAAAATGTTGATAAAATGGGCAAAAACCGCTAAATTGTACACCGAAATTGAAGTATCAAAAACAATTTCGCAACGATAACTTTATAAATTAAAATAATTCATAATAATCCTATAACAATGAGCCTACAAATAAAATCATTTGAAGAATATCAAAGCGAATATAAGCGAAGTGTAGAACAACCTGAGGAGTTTTGGGCGAGCATAGCGGATCATTTTTTCTGGAAGAGAAAGTGGAACAACGTGCTGAACTGGAATTTTGAGGAACCTAATATCAAATGGTTTGAAGGTGCAAAATTAAACATTACTGAGAACTGCCTAGACCGTCATATTTATGCCAATGGCGATAAACCTGCGATTATCTGGGAACCAAATGACCCAAATGAAGCGCACCGCATCCTTTCCTACAAACAATTGCTACAGAAGGTCGAACAATTTGCCAATGTATTAAAGAACAACAATATCAAAAAAGGTGACCGTGTCTGTATCTATTTGCCGATGGTACCTGAATTGGTGATTGCGGTACTGGCCTGTGCGCGTATCGGTGCTATCCATTCCGTTGTCTTTGGCGGATTCTCTGCGCGTTCGATTGCGGATCGTATTGAGGATGCGGAATGCAAATTGATCGTGACTTCCGATGGCAGTTACCGTGGTAATAAAACCATTGGCCTTAAAAATATTGTGGATGATGCGTTGATGCAATGTGATAGTGTAGAGAAAGTCATTGTATTGACACGTACACGTACACCAGTATCCATGATCAAGGGGCGTGATGTATGGTGGGAAGATGAGATCAAGAAAGTGGAAACGCAAGGTAACCCAGCCTGCCCTGCAGAAGAAATGGATGCCGAGGATACTTTATTTATCCTTTATACGTCAGGATCTACAGGCAAACCCAAAGGTGTAGTACATACCTGTGGTGGCTATATGGTCTACACAGGATACACCTTTATGAATACCTTCCAATACCAGCCAAATGATGTATTTTTCTGTACTGCCGACATTGGTTGGATTACCGGTCATAGCTATATTGTCTACGGACCATTATCGCAAGGAGCTACCTCACTGATGTTTGAAGGTATCCCTACATTCCCAGATGCGAGCCGTTATTGGGATATTGTTGATAAATTTAAAGTCAATATCATTTATACTTCCCCTACAGCACTACGTTCTTTAATGGCTTTCGGGGATGAATTTGTCGACAAAAATAACCTTTCGTCCTTGCGTGTATTGGGATCAGTAGGTGAACCGATCAATGAAGAAGCCTGGAACTGGTTTAACGAGAAAGTAGGCAAAAAGAACTGTCCCGTCGTGGACACCTATTGGCAGACGGAAAATGGGGGTCACCTGATCACCTCATTAGCTGGCGTCACGCCCGAAAAAGCAAGTTATGCCATGTTCCCGATGCCGGGAATACAACCCGCATTGATGGACGAGAACGGAAAAGAGATCGAGGGCAATGATGTAACAGGTAATCTATGCATCAAATTCCCTTGGCCGGGTATGTTACGGACGACT
Organism: Sphingobacterium puteale; assembly: GCF_003627955.1. Classification (GTDB taxonomy): domain Bacteria; phylum Bacteroidota; class Bacteroidia; order Sphingobacteriales; family Sphingobacteriaceae; genus Sphingobacterium; species Sphingobacterium puteale. Next base: position 123,582 of record NZ_RBWS01000001.1, read on the forward strand.
TGGGGAGATCATGACCGCTGTAGACAAACATACTTCTCCACCTACAAAGACATGTACTTTACGGGCGATGGTTGTTACCGTAGTCCAGAAGGATATTACAAGATCACGGGCCGTGTGGATGATGTCTTGAATGTATCCGGTCACCGCATCGGTACTGCTGAAGTAGAAAATGCCATTAACATGCACGCTGATGTTGTGGAATCCGCTATAGTCGGCTACCCGCACCCAGTCAAAGGCCAAGGTATCTATGCCTATGTTATCGCCAATCACCATACCGATGCAGATGCTACGCGGAAAGATATCATGGAGACTGTATCGCGTATTATTGGCCCTATTGCCAAACCGGATATTATCCAGTTTGTCAAGGACCTGCCAAAAACACGCTCCGGTAAGATTATGCGTCGTATTCTACGCAAGATTGCTGAAGGGGATATCAGCAATTTGGGAGATACCTCAACGCTACAGGATCCAACGGTAGTCGAAGGGATTATACAAGGTGCTGAAAGCTTAAAAAAATAGTTCTGCTAGAACCTTTAACAAAGAAAAGCCTCCCAAATGGGAGGCTTTTCGACTTTCAATGAGTTTCTGAGTTTTATCTTAAATTCAATCGTATTGGGAGGGTATATGCCACACGCAAAGGCTCGCCTCGTCGCAATCCGGGCTTCCACTTCCCAAATTTCTTTACGACACGTATACCGGCTTCCCCAGTACCAAACCCCAAATCCTGCTTGACCTTAAGATCCTCAACCTCGCCAACTTTATTGATGACAAAATCTATCTCCACAATACCGCTGACACCATTTTTCATGGCCTCTTTTGGGTAGTCAAAATTTCTGGCAACAAAAGTCATCATCTTATATATTCCTCCCGAATACTCTGGATTGACTTTATAAGTCGTTGAATCATATTGAACAATAGCGCCATTCGCCTTTGTTAAAGCCCCCGATAATAAACTATCCTGACTATAATTTTCTACAAAGGAATCTTTTCCCGTCCATCCTTTCCATTCTCCCTCACGTAAATTATTAACAATTTCACCTTCTTCATATTCCTCTTTTCCTTCTACATTAAAGCGAATACGTCCATTTCCATTTTCCAATGTCTTGTTCTGAAGAGAATCATAATATACAATGTAGATTGGCTTTTTAACTTGTAACTTCTTTTTGTGAAGTTCGCTAGGATAAAAAACCATCATTTTCAGAATCCACGAGCTCTCCTTCATCGGTAAAATTCTCTAGGCTCTTTAATGTACCATTTTCATAGAATTCATATTTCTTACCTTGAAATTGGAATGGGTTACGTCCATTCTTACTGATACCGTTGAGTTTGATCGAGTCGTTGCGCAGATAATATTCCTCAATTCGATAGATCTTATCTTTGCCCTTGGCATCGACATGGACTGTCCTTAAAAAATAGGCCGAATCTTTTTGTTCAGTTTCATCACCATCTTTTTTATGATATGTGGTAAAGGCGATTTGTGCTGAAAGACTCAATCCACAAAGGTTGAATAGAAGAAAACAAATAAGTTTCACCGGAAAATGTAAATAATACTTCATAATGGTTGTTAATATCTGTATAAATTAATAAATCGGTAGAGTAAATTACAAATTACCAGGTTAAATAATTATTAGGTTCCTTCAACAGAACTGCAATTAAAGCGATTGAGTTTTCCACATAATGTTAATAACAATGTTAACAACTCAGAATATGATAGAAAAAGCCACCTCATTGATGAAGTGGCTTAAGTTTATATCAGCGCATGGGAAAATTCGGCAAAATTATTAATATCCCGGATTTTGTGTAAGACCAGTCCCTAAACTTATCTGTGCAGAAGGAATAGGATATAAAAGGAATTTCTCATCTTTCAGATTTTCATATTTTTTAAGCGCTAATTTCGTGCGGCCAAAATCAAACCAAGTCTCACCTTCAAACATAAGTTCCCTTTCTTTTTCTTCCTGCACGGCGGTGATGAAGGCGTCCAAATTACTGTAGGTATCTATTGGAACCGTGACACCTGCACGTGCCTGTACAGCTTTCAACGAGTTGTAAGCTGCTGTACTCACACTATTATCTACACGTGCTTTAGCCTCGGCATGGATCAGGTAAATCTCCGCAAGCCGGATAACAGTAAGGTTTTGACTGGCTGGTGAGAAATTTGGAAACTTGCCCATGAAGTAATTATTATTACTTCCTTTTTTCACAGTAAAATCCTTTCGTTTGTCCTGCTCCGAATATAGGTCAAGGATTGCAGAATCTTTGGCAAAGAACAGCACGCTGGGATTGTCATTTGCAACCGCTGCAAGCGGATTCGTTGCCTGATCGTCAAATTGGATTTCGAAAATAGCCTCGTTTGTATTTTGTGTCGTCCAAATTGTACTGTAATCCGTCACTAGGTTAAAGCCACCTGCTGTCAGAACTTCATTTGCCATATCCGCTGCTTTTTTATAGTCATTGGTAATGGAAGCCTGATACAGGTAGACCTTTGCCAGCAACGCTTTCGCTGCCCAATGAGAAGCTCGTCCCTTGGCAGCATCACCTGTATTTGGGTTCTCTATGGGAAGCGCAGAAATCGCATCTGTTAGATCCTTAACAATCTGTGTATAGAGTGCTGCTTTGTCAGATTCAGCGATATCAATATTATCCCCTTCTTTGGTATAGGAAAGTTTCAGCGGTGCTTTACCAAAGGCACGTACCAGAAAAAAATAGTTCAGCGCTCTTATAAATTTAGCTTCGCCAACAAACATCTTTTTCTTGTCTTCCGTGATCATGGCCCCGGTCATTTTAGGCACTTCCTCAATAACTTGGTTGGCCGCATTGACCGTGGTATACACAGCCTGCCATATATTGGCTATCCAAGGATTGATGGCTTGTATTCTGTGCTCGAAAAAGTTTTCGTATTCGGGAAAACTTGCAGCATGCCGAACATGAGCTGCCGAAAACTCTGGAACAACAATGATAGACTGACCAAAAGAGAATGAATTCATCATCGTCCGGTACATTCCCAAAACAGCAGCATTAGCATTGGTTTCGGAATTGAAAAATTCATCTTGGGTTATCTGTCCAAGCGGGTCTCGATCTAAGAATTTGGAACATGATATTGCAAAAGAAGCCATCATGGTCACCAAACAAAGTAATATTATTTTATTTCTTTTCATCCGTACAAATTATTTACGAGTATATATTTTAAATTGCTTAAACGAGCTTGCCATACTCCGTTTATTATCCCTGTTGTGCTTGTCCCGGGAGCGGTTTATAAACAGTGAATCGTGAATCCGGACCGCAGGCATCATCGTGATTTATTGAGTGTCTTAGAACGTTACGTTAACACCGGTAGTGAATATACGCGGCTGTGGATAACTGCCATAGTCATACCCATAGATCAGTCCGGTGTTGGCACCGCCATGACTTGAACTCACCTCTGGGTCATAACCTCTATAGCTTGTAAATACAAAAGCATTCTGCACAGTAGCATACCAACGGAGTTTTTTCATTTTGATCTTCTCCGCGATACTGGACGGCAATGTATAACCGAATGTGATATTTCTAATTCTAAAGAATGAGCCGTCTTCGACAAACCTTGAGGATATTGCACCATTGCTCAGGTCCCCGGGTGCCGGCCTCGGAACATCGGTAATATCGCCGGGTGCTCTCCATCTATCGACAAAGTCAACAAACTGATTGGAACTCGGGTTGAATCCTTCCAGTCCCGAAGCCAGGTTATAATTGAAGATATCATTCCCATAAGTGAATTGCCCCTGGACACTTAAATCAAAATTCTTATAAGCAAAATTATTGGTAATACCTCCAAAGAACGATGGATTAGGATCGCCGATCATCCTTTGATCTTTGTAATCCGTAGGTGTTACGGCAGAGCCATCAGCACCTAAATAATCGATCATCCCTGTCTGTGGATTTACACCTGTCGCTTGCCAGCCATAGAATACGCCAAGGGGTTGTCCCACTATTGCACGGTTCAGATCACCTACCCCGCCACGCATTTCTGTCAATCCCTCAGGTAAAGCAACTACTTTATTTCTATTAAAAGTCATGTTCAGCGAAGTGGTCCACTTGAATTCGCCGACTAAGTTTTTAGTCGTCAGTTCAAATTCGAAACCTTTATTTTCAATATCACCGGAGTTAGTAAACCGGGTGAGATAACCTGAACTAGTCAGAATAGGCAGTCCGATTAGCAAGTCCGTTGTTTTCTTGTAATAGTAATCGGCCAATACCGAAATTCTATTTCCCAGGAACCCGGCATCTACACCAACATTCCACTGATTGGTGGTCTCCCATTTTAAATTACGATCGCCCAATACATTGGGCACAAACCCCGCGAGTCCCATGTAATTGTAGCCACTAGAATATAAAGAACGACTGGCATAATTCCCGATATTTTGATTCCCGGTAATTCCCCAGCTCGCACGAAGTTTTAAATCATCGAGCACCTTAGAATCCTTTAGGAAATCTTCTTCTGTAAGTCGCCATGCCCCTGCGAATGAAGGAAATACTGCCCAACGGTTGTCAGCCCCGAATCGTGATGAGCCATCCGAGCGCACATTCGCATTGAGGATGTATTTATCTTTGTAGATATATGTTGCACGAGCAAATCCAGAAGCAATAGCCCATTCTTCGGGATACGAATTTGCACCAGTAATAACCCCTCCGGCCGTAATATAAGGGATATCATTATTGGGGAAATTTGAACGTTGTCCATGAACAAACTCAAGCCTGGATTCCTGAACCGAAAAGCCAGCTAAGGCATTGATGCTATGATCACCAAATTTCTTGTCATAGGTCAGTGTTGTCTCATTGATCCAAAGCTGGTCCCTGGTATTGCGGCGTGCGCCGATACCACCCTGACTCGCATACGAACGAAGCCCCACAGGGGGCATAAAGAATGTCTCGTCAATAAAACTGATGTCTGTACCAAAGCTTGTCTTTAGTAAAAGCTCTGGGACTATATTGTATTCTGCGCTGGCATTTGCCAATACGCGAAAAGTCTGCGCTTCATTGGTCGGGAGCGTCAGCATAGCGACAGGATTTTCACGTGTCGCCCTCACCTGATCATATACAAAGTTGCCTGTCTCGTCACGCACCGCTAAGTTGGGCGGAGAAAATATGCCACTCTTAGTGGCTCCTTCTTTTGAATTCTCTTCCTGAACACGTTTGTTGACAGCTCTGGTTAGGTTGATTGCAGTAGAAAATCTAAGTTTTTCATTGTGCTGATGGTCCAGATTTATACGACCGCTTAAGCGGTTGAAGTCGGATCCCAACAGTACACCGCCCTGCTTCATGTAGCCAACAGATGTGTAATATTGTGTCTTTTCACTTCCACCCCTTGATGAAAGCTCGTAATTCCTGGTTCCTGCATTTCTGAAGATGGCATCCTGCCAGTTCGTATTGACATTCGGATTGGAGAATATCTGCTCGGGAATAACCGCTTTAGGATCCTGTTGCTGTAAGATTTTGTAATAATCTTTCATATAATCCTGATACTGCTCGGTATTCATAAAATCGTAATACCTTTCTTTCGGCACCTGTGAGAATCCTTCGTACATATTAAAGTTGAACTCACTTTGTCCAGCTACGCCTTTTTTCGTAGTGATCAGGACGACGCCGTTTGCAGCTCTTGAACCATAGATTGATGAGGATGCCGCATCTTTTAATATCTCGATGGATTGGACATCAGAGGGATTGATCGAGGATAGCACATTGATCCCTTGGGTACCGCCTCCAAAATCAAATGTAGACCCTCCCGTGAAGTTGGTCGTACTGTTGACTGGAATACCATCGACAACATATAATGGGTCCGAACTTGCATTGATTGATGTTGTACCCCTTACCCTGATACTTATCCCTCCTCCTGGAGAGCCCGACTTTTGGGTAACCTGAACCCCGCCCGCCTTACCCTGTATGGCCTGGGTAATACTTGGCAATACTTCGTCTTTGATCTCATTAGCACCGATACTCGATACCGCACTCGGTAATGTCGCGCGATCCATCGTACCGTAACCTACCGCAACAACTTGTACAGAATCAAGCACTTTCGTTTCACCGCTAAGCACGACCTGTATATCCTTCCGATCTCCAACGAGCTGCGTGACTGCTTCGAAGCCGAGCGAAGAAAACCTGAGTTCGTTCTTCGGGCCAGCGGCAATTTGAAATTTACCGGATTCATCTGTACTTGCAGACACATTTGTACCGACTACCGCTACGGTAACTCCCGGCAGCGGCCCCTTGGGCCCAGTTACAGTTCCTTTCACTGATGCCTTTCCAGCGGCCACTGCACCAGAACCATTCGGATTCCCGGCAACGTTTTTAGTGCTATCCTGATTACCAGTGGCGTTTTTAGTGCTATCCTGGCCAGCAACAGTTATACTATCCCGGCCGGCAGTAACTTTTGTCGTGCTATCCCGACCAGCTGCGACAGTGGACGAAGAATCCCTGCTATTGGCTGTCGAATCTGTTTGCACCTCCGCAGTACCAGGCGACAGGACGACTTCTATAAGTTTTTGATTGTTTACAGGAACTTCTTTAATGGCAAATCCAGTTTTTATAAAAACTAATACACCATTAGGGTCCGCTGAAAGTCTGAACGCTCCAGTTTGATCTGACAATCCGCTATTGCCCGTTTTCTTTTCGGTAACGACCACTCCTGCAAGTGCTGTTCCCAATGAATCTGTGACTTTACCGCTAATTCCGATCGTGTCAACCGCAAGGAAAGAAAGCGGTTTGGTACGCCCAACTACATTAGTGCGGTACTTGATTTCGGTCGTGTGAGCCTGCCCTGAGTGGCAGAAAAGAACAAAACCGCAGGCAATGAGGAGAGTGTGGTTTAGGGGGTGCATCATACGTTAAATATTTATAATAAGAAACTAATTGAAATAATGACGTTCCAAGCAAAAATGGAAATACATGTAACAAATTTGAAACATCGATACGTTAAAATCCGTTCATTTATATCAATTTTGTTACATATACTTATAGATAATAAAACGTCCTTAAATCTAATTTGTTATTAACTATTGATATTAATTTCAAAAAAACATTAACGATGCATTATGCATTTACGACAAATAAAAACACAATCTTCTGAATATCAATATATTAAAAAACAATACTATAAAATATTTTTACTTATAATGATGAAAAAAATCCGCCGGCAACTTGAGATCGAATACCGCGTTTACTTTTGATTAGGGCTTAGCTAAAATGTCGATACAGATTCTGGATGAATGGAAAATACGATCTCAGGGATGATGTGAAAAAAAATAGCCACATCATCACGACGTGGCTAAAAATAAACATATGAATTTAATTAAACAGTTGCTATTTGTATGAGTTTACCGAACTTGCAACCTTCCAGCTTCCGGCTTCATTTACTAAGGTAACGAGATCAGTTTTTATAAAATCGTCGAATTTCATTGTAATGCGTGCGACCATGTAATTTTCGGATTCCTCTAAGATCTCCGTATTTGTGCTACAGTTGAGTTTTTCTCCTTTTTGTTTTTTCAAAAAGGAAATCACTTCTGAGCGTTTATTGGTACGTCCATTCTGACCTTGGATCTTTTGGCTAAAATCGGCGGTAAATAATTGCTCCACTCCACCGGATACTCCTTCGGTCATCACCGATACATAGCTATCAATAGCCAAGTCAGCTGTGGATAGGTTCAATGCTTTTCCGGGATTACTTGCTGCCATTGTACATGTTGATACCGTGATCAAAGCTGCTGCCGCGAATGTTTTTATTAAAGTTTTCATAACCTTTTATACTTTATATTGTTAGTTTTTTTGTCTCTTTTATAATTGTCGCAAGGATATTGATTTTGTTGCATCATTTCCTTTAAGATTCTGATTCAAAAGTAAGACAACGCATGATGCTATTTTATTACATTTAGACTAACGTTCGGAAAAAGTCGGTGAATGAGGGGGATCGGGCGGTAAAAGAAGGAGTGAAATGAAAAAACATGGTAAGGCAATAACCTTATCAACCGGAGAAGACTTTCACTTTCTAGATCGCCCGTCAACAAATGTTAGTATCAAACCACCAAGGATTCCCCATATAAATGCCGCAGCGATCCAACCTAGCGTATATTCTCTAACTTCTTTTTGAAAATAACAGTCAGTACACTCCCAAATAATTATAGTAACAATCATTCCTAGACAGTATCTTAAAAATAACTTATAATGACTTTTCATAATTAACTCCATTCCTATTTTAAACACCAAATTTCTCACATTATTTTAATACATGTTTTGAGCAATAAATTACACTGTATTCACATAAAGACATTCACCCAAAAAAAGCAAAAAATACTAATCAAATTACTTACTAAGGCCACGAACAGTAAAGGAATATATTGTTTCTTAACAAAAATTTGGGAAATACATATTCCTATACAAGCTTATTAAAATCATTATTGGAATTGTAAACAGTTCAACAATAACTCCAATTCCAGTTTCTATCTTTTCAGGTATTGTAGAAATGAAGTAAAAATGAACTATCGAAAACGTAAAATAAGCTGCTTATAGAACCAATTAATACTATTTTTAAGTTAGATTTTTTCATACTAACCTTAAATTATGGCCCCTCCATAATTATGAAAGGGCCATTAAATAAACATAAACAATGAATCTATCCTACCGGAATATATTTCACAGTCTTTTCAGGGTTTTCAAAATAACCGTTTGGATAACCTGTTGTAGGGTTTACATATGTCATTTTTTTAACCTTAACACCCTTTATACTGAATTCTTTATAAAATTCCAATCCTGTCTCTGTATATACATACGAGTAAATATTTTCGTCTTCAGGATCATCAAATACAAAAGCTCGTTTCAAATCTGAAATAAAGTAGGCATCATAGGTTTCCCCACCTACTTCGACCATATAGTCCTCAAATGAATCAAATTTGGCGGCATTTTTTTGCATTTTCTCAATAAAGGTCGCAGGGGTCGATTTAATCGGAAGCATCACAATTCTATTCAATGTTTTCCTACCTTGTAGGATTACAGAATCTGCTGTTGCTTTTATTACCAAAAATTCAAAATCACCTTGAGTCCCACTATCGACCGCGCCTTCACCAGTATACGCCCCAGGCAAAGCAAAAAAATGCATGATCTCATTCCATGTATCAAAAGTCAATATGGGGCCAGCACCAGGATACACTTTATATGTACTCGATTGTGTGCTATAATCAGGTTCAATTAAATAGGGAATATAATCAGCTTGAAATTCTACATTCTCGTCGGTTCGAAAATTGACAAATAAATTATAGCCTCCATATTCTAAGTCTGAACTTGGAAAATACTGCATTGTCCAACCGTTCTTTTGTGATTTTAATATATTAAATGCTTCATCAACAGCTGTATTTAATCGCTCTGTGGGATTATCTTCAAAAAAACGATCTCTCTTTTTATCACAACTACTTCCAATAAGCAGCAATGCGAAAAATATCAAATAAACTATATTTCGTTTCATATTCTATTACTTTATTGTAGTTTGATCAAATGTGTCCAACTTACTCATTCTTCCAACAATATTAGTTCTCAATAAATCCATATCAATATTCCATTGTTCTTTCATATAAGTTTTTACGATAGCCAATTTTTTATTAATAATAGCTTTTCCAGCATCGGAAGCATTTGGAAGATTAATCCAACTGTTCCATCCTGCCTGATCGCGTGTAACATAAATTGAAAAGAGTTCTGCAAAATCTTCCGTTGCGGCTTTAGAAGCATATGGGGATATATACCCAGCACTAATTGCATTAGCACGACCAGTTGGATTTTCCGGATAAACAGTATTCCAGGCATCATCTACATAAGTAGTACCAGTAATCGCAGAAAAATCCGACGGATATGGTTTAGTTTGGTTCAAAATATGCTGAAACTCGTGATGGATGGTTTTGAAATAATAAGTAGTTAAAAAATCTGCGTCTCTACCCGACTCTTCATCTAAACTCAACAAATTATACAAAGTCATTTTTGTTCCATTTTCCGCTGTTCCTAGCACAACAGTTCCATTATTCCGAATAGCTAAAGAACCTATATAATTGATTAGTTTTGGAAAATATTTTCGAATAAATTCCTTACTACCCGTCAGATCATTATAAGGTTCCAATCCCAAATAATTTAACAGTTTTGTCATCCGAATTGATGATTCAAATGGAGCTGGAACCAAATTATAATCTAGATCAGATTCACGGTCTACATATTTGTAGATGATCTCCATATTATATGGAGTCGTGAAATTGCTAAAGATATATTTATCAAAATCATTCTGCTCGATTTTAGGATCCACAAAAACACTATTTGAATCCAACTTTTCTTCCTTACTACATGATGTAACTCCAAGATACATCATGGAACCAAGTAATATTATGTTTCTCAATTTCATTTTATCTAGGATTTGGGGTTAAACCTGCACTAATAACATCTTTGGGAAGCTGAATTGCCCTTCTTTTATCGTCAACTTTTAAAACATTTGATGAAACAGTTCCTACTTGACCACCTGATAAAGTCCTTCTATTCAATTCTATTCCATATCTCTTAATATCAAACCATCTTAATCCGGTATGTAATGTTTGGATTCGACGCATAAACAAGACAGCATGCAACATGTTTTCTTGAGTGCCAGATTCGATAATATAATCCTTCACGTTAAATTTCTTTTTTTGAGTAGGTTTTGTTGGTGTATAATACCCAAAAAGATTAGCCCAATCATTAATAACAGTCTCACTCATGGCGGATGCAAAGTTCACTGTATTACCAGCCCACATTTGCATATCGCTTAATGCTTCAGTATATTTCTTTAGATGAATATTTGCTTCAGCTCGAGTCAATAAAACCTCTTCAGAAGTAAACTCACTAATTACAGCTCTACGATAACCGATTCCTGCAACAGGATCTGTATATTCAAACATATATGCAACGTGGGGAAGAAGAGTTTTATCTAAATTCGTTCCTCCATAAACATAGGTTCTAATTCGATAATTTAATGAATTAAAGACCGGATTTACCTGTGTTTCATTAGCGTTCCAATATGAACGCGCTAAATAAGGAGGTGTAGCCGAAACCGTCTCCCTTCGAGCAATAACCCCATTATGATTAAATCTAGAGTTTTCATAATATGGGCCAAAAGTAGTTCCCAAATTCGAATAGGATGTTAAAATAAGGTAATTAGACTTTAATGCACTGGAGTTATATTCTCTAGATGTATTATTAAATACAGATGCAAAAGCCGCTACTTGGCTATAATTTCTTAGTGAACCCGTTACATCACCTCCTAAAGCCAACGAAGCATAATCAGCAGCTTTCTGCCATTCGCCCATAAATAAGTATACACGTGCGGCAAATGCATATGCAGCAGTTTTGTTAAAATGATACTTTGCAGCAGAACTGCTTGCAAATTTAGAATCATCGATGAGCGGAATTCCCTCTTCAAGATCTTTTATAACTAAATCATAAACCTCTTGAACAGTATTTCTCGTATATTTCGGATCTAATGTAGTCTCAGGCTTTAACATATAAGTCACTCCCAAATCCGTCTTAGAAGTTACTTTATTATAATGTAACCCAAAAATATTGACTAACATAAAGTGGTTGTATGCTCTTGCAACTAGAGCCTCCCCTTTTTGAGGATTCAGACTACTTGGATTTGCTGAGGTTTCTATCGCCGCTAACGCTGCATTACTGCTCGATATTGCTTTATATGAGGCTTCCCATACGGCGTTAACTGCGTCATCATCATTTTCTGTTTCATCTTCCCAATTATAAATTTGTTCCAATATCCGACTTGAATAAGGATTTGTAGATCCATAATCATCGGTATTATCCGAAGATAGCTCCGTAACCATTCCATAACTACTAGTTGGATATGCAGAAACTAAAATCTTAGCTATTTTATCTGTATTATTCAGCTCGGCACGATTATCTGGCAACTCATCTAGGTATTTGTTACATGAGGAAACTGATAAAAGTACACCTGATAGAGCCAATATTAATAAACTTTTTCTTTTCATTGTTTCAATTTTTTAAAGACCTAAACGTACTGTTAATGTATATTGTCGAGGAATTGGCAACGCCACCCCTCCCGCATTAACAAACTCTGGATCCTGACCATTTAAGCGTTTATCGGCGTAAATTAACCACAAATTGGTTACATTGAATCTAAAACCTAATGAGGCTATTTTTAGCGAATTCACAACTTCCTTAGATAAGTCATAACTCAATGACAAGTCTTTCAAACGAATAAAGTCACCTTTAGCAATGTTCACAGTTGAATAGTTATACGCATTGTAAGCATATCGGTATTCACTATCATTACGAATAAAACGATTATCCAAAATAACAGGAACATTGGTAGTTGCCTCATCACCAGGGACTGTCCATGCATCCCAAAATTCTTTGGTTGTAGCTGTCAAGTCAGAATATCTTGTTTGATATACTGGGTCTAAACGAACAACATTTCCAAAAGAATACGTAAAGAATGCGTTTAATTTAAAACCTTTATATCCCCAAATATTACCAAAACTACCCATTGTGGTTGGTTCTGTAGGACCTTCATATTTCAAAAAGCCGACATTGTCTCTTTCCTGAAAATAAATTCCCGTTGTCGTTGGCCCATCCGGTCCTTGAAAAATAGGCAAACCATTTATATCTAATTTGTTAAATGGAATAGAGAACATCGACCGAACTGGATACCCCTCAACACCAAAGCCATTTCCAGAAATTAGATCTAATACACGCTTATGGTTTTCCAATTCCGTAATTTTATTTGTCGCCCTGGTAAAAACAAAGCTTGACGTCCATGAAAACTCATTATTTCTTAAAATTGTTCCAGAAACACTGACTTCAAGACCACTAGATTTCATTTTAGCTACGTTACCGTATTTAGTAATCTGGCCGCCTAAACCTTGTGTGTTAATTTCTCCAATTAAATCATGCTGTTTCCTAGAATAATAATCAATATCAACTGCTAATCTATTTTGAAACAGGCCTGCAGAGAGTCCTACATTGAATTCATTTTTCTTTTCGTAGGTAAGCATTGAGTTTTCTAACTGATCCATTTCTAGCCCTGTTTCTTTGTCCACAGTCCCTGGTCTCCAAGGGTTATAACTCGAATAAATAGCTTGAGAATTTGAAACAAAAGCTGGCCCTCGGTCCGCCGTAAGACTATAAGAAGCCTTCAATGACAGAGCATTAAATGGAGAATTGAGATTTCTGAAAAACTGTTCATTATAGATATTCCACATTCCAGCAACGTTCCAAGTTGGTAACCATCGTGCTGAAGTAGCCTTTCCCAACCTATTAGTGCCCTCATAACGAATCGTACCGTTTACAGTATACCGATCATCGTAAGTGTAGTTTGCTTGCCCATAAAAAGCAGCCTCCCTATTCCGAGTATTATTTACTTTAAAATATTCTGTATTCTGCTCTTGGTTTTGTTTGAAGGCTCTATAATCCGTAAAAGGAATCTCTCCTAGTTCATATTGAATACCCCAACCCCTGTACCATTCATTGTTACGGCTATCATTTGTAACCTGGGCTCCCCCAAAAGCATACAATTTATGGATTTCATTGAATGTATTATTATAATTAAAATTAAACCTAAAAACTTTCGAATCCATTTTGTAGTCTGTACGATTATAGATACCTCCATAAGGTAAAATAGAAATCGGAACTGCATAAGGATCATCAGGATTGGTATACAAATACGGGTTATTATCTCTAATCGTAGTTGTAGGCATCGATCTATAAGCTAATGCCTGATTGGAATAATCTTTGACATAATGCTGTTGCGAAGTTTGCTGATGACGAATGGCACCCATTGCTGTTAGTTCTAACTGCTTTACAGGTTTCCATGAAAGCTCTCCTTGGAATTTATAATCACCAACATTGATATCCATATAATTATTTTCCAATTCATTTAAGATATTAAATGGGGCATAATTACGCGTATAGGATTCATTTGGGTCTAGCGTACGAGATGTATTTAATGCATATTGATATGGATTGATATCAAAATCACGTTTTACTTGCATGCTGACAACGTCAATAGATTGCCCCAAGGTACCAGGAGCACGCTGATCACGATAAGAACCATTTGATAAAATATTGAACTTTAAATTGTCAAATAGATTGTAAGATGCATTCAACAAAGCTGTATAGCGCTTAACACCACTTTGCTTGGCCCATCCTGGATCATTAACTGCGCTTAAAGAAGTGTAATATTGAGCTTTATCAGTTCCCGACGACATACTGACGGAGTGATTTTGCATGATAGCTCTGCTGAATAGCTCTTTAAACCAATTCGTATTTCTAAATTCGGCCTGGCGGAGATATGCATTTCTTGATTCAGGTGTATTTAATAATTCCCCTTTATTTATCAACTCATACATTTTTCCATAAACACCACTTTCTGACGCTGCTGAAACGTCAGAAAGATTTAACCAACCTCTTTGATTCAAGAACTGATAAAAAGACATCTGTTCTTGTGAGTTCATGATATTAAATGTATTATAACTCGGAATATCTCTTGAAGTTAACTCCGTAGAATAATTAAAAGAGTTTCTACCGGAGGAACCTTTTTTCGTTGTAATAACAATTACCCCTCCCATTGCACGCGCACCGTAAATTGAGGTAGCAGAACCATCTTTCAGTACTTGAAACGATTCTATATCATTTGCATTTAATCCCGCAACAGCGGAGCTGATTAAAGTTAGTGCATCACCTGACGATAAAGCATCTGAAGATACATCACCAACATCTTCAATAATAATTCCGTCAACAACCCATAATGGTTTAGAACTTCCATAAATAGAAGTAGCGCCACGCACACGAATTTTTGGTGCAGTACCAAAAGTACCTGTTGTATTTTGGACAGAAACCCCTGCGACCCGACCTTCTAATGAGCGACTTGGATCAGGCATTCCCCCAATTTCAACATCTTTCATGGTTACTTTCGTCGTAGCCCCAGTAAAATTTTGGCGATCTATTTTACTCCCCATTCCTGTTACAACCACCTCTTCAATTTGCTTTTCGTTAGATTCTAATATGATCGACAATGTATTTCTATCATTTACTCTAACCTCTATAGGTGAATAACCAACAAATCTTACGACTAAAGTGGAATTAGATGGTGCTGCAATTCTAAAGCCCCCATATTCGTTTGTTTGTGTAGAAACTGAACTACCTTTTACAGACACTGTTGCTCCTGCTAATCCTTTCCCGTCTTGATCTTTCACCGTTCCAGAAATAGTATTCTGTACAACATTAAACGAAGGAACTTCTGCAATTTCCTTTGAGTTACTATTAACGGAAATTGTATTCGCAATAATCTTGTATTCAATATTATTCTGCTTCAATACAGCATTCAGCGCTTCTTCTACGGAGACGTTTTTGACTTTAACTGAAATTCGTGATTTGGAATTCAGATTTTCACTGTACAATACACGCAAATGAGATTGCTTTGAAATAGCAGATAACGCTTCTTCAATACGCGCATTTTTCATATTCAATGTAACCTTTTGTGCCGTCCCTTTGGCATGGACACCTGTTACAAATGCGAATAAAAGACATGTACTAATTTTCATAATACGTAATGGTTTGCAAAAACGTGGATCTTGAGGGATCAAGGGCCACCTTTTGCTAAATGGTAAGTTATTCATACATTTACACTTTGTGATTAATTTGGGATTTTAATTGTTCAACTTTAGATTTAGGACCTGATGATCACATCTTTTTCTGAACAGGGATGCTGCAACATTCCTGTTCTCTTTTTTAGGTCGTTCTGTTTAGGTATTATTCTGTCATAGGCATTCAGTTGTTTTAAATAAATTATTTTTAAGTTCTTGTCGCAATAATTAATTTTTTACCCTCAACCTCAAATTTAAGATCACTGACATAAGACAACATCTCGAGCACCTGGGATAATTTGACATCACGCTCAATGCTCCCTGTGTATTCTTTATCCAGTTGAACATTTCCGCGAAATGTCACATCCAGACCATACCACCGCGACAATTGATGTGCAATATTCTTAATGGTTTCCTTTTTGAAATAGAACTCATTGTTATGCCAGGCCAGATCATGTGCTAAGTCCGCTTTTCCTTTAATCAAATTATCTTTATAGGATGCCGCATATTCACCCGGGTGTAATTCCACGAGCTGATCGTTTTGTCGAACCTCTACCCTTCCTTCGGCCAACGTTGTACGTACCTGATCTGAATAAGCATTAATATTAAAATGAGTTCCCAGTACCTCGATCTCATTGCCCTTTGATTCTACAATAAAAGGTTGATCTCTTTTGGGGGAGACTTCAAAGTAGGCTTCACCTTCCAAAATTACCCGGCGTTCCTTTGCCGAAAACTGCGCCGGAAATTTTAATTGAGATAAAGCATTCACCCATACTTTTGTTCCATCAGCTAAGGTCATCTTATAGAAACTTGCTTTAGGAACAATTAACAAGTTGTACTGCAAAGGAATAGGCTGCTCTGATTTTTTGACCACCAATTCGTTGCTATTACCGATCAGGTTATTATTTTTAGCCAGGTTTTTTGTAGAATCATCATTTAAGGAGACCTTTGTACCGTCGGCCAATACCAATACTGCACCGCTCGTGGCTGGTTCGACATCTTGCTTTTTGGATATAGCGACTTGTTTGTTTTCAGACTCAAGCGGCGACAAAGCCACTCGCCACAATATATAGCTTCCCATCAAAAATACAATCGACGCTGCCATACCCAGAGACCATCTTTTAAATGATCTAGATCCTTTACCTTTTTTCTCGTTCAGCTTTTTCCAGGCCTTATTAGCATCCAATTGACGAAAGATTGCCAAATCGTCTTCTATATGCTTAGCCTCTCGGAATGATTCTAAAAATTTCTTATTCTGTGAATTGTTGTTGAGCCATGCATCAAGTTGCTCTTGTTCTTCCTCCGTCAGTTGACCATTAAGGAATTTTTGGATTAAACCTGCAATATGTCCTGTGTTTTCTTTCATTGATTACAATAAAGAAACCTAAGACTGTATAAAGGGTGACAAGGATTTAAATATTTTTTAACAAAAAAATAATAAGGGGGATAAATTCTGGATTTAAGCGCTTCAAAAGCATTTTCATGCCGCGTTGTTTTTGTGTTTTTACAGTATTGATACTAATTTGCAGCTCTTTGGTGATTTCCAAATTAGATAACCCTTCCAGATAGCCTAATCGAAAAACTTGCTGACAGGCAAAGGGCATTTGTTCAATTATTCGATATATCTCCTGGATAACTTCACTGTGAATCATATTTAATTCCAATGCAGTATTGTCCTCTTCGGTAAAACCAACAACATTCCAGTATTTTTGACGAACCTTTTCATGGCGAATGTGATTATAACAAGCAAATCGGACCGAACTATAAAGATAATTCTTTATTGCAATCTCATTATCACTCACTTGAACCGTATTTTTAAAGTATGTTATAAATGAGTCTTGTACCAGATCTTCAGCAACGGTAAGATCGCCAACTATCTTCCAGGCAAAATGACACAGGCCATTATAGTGCGTCTTGAACAATACTTCTTCTTTTTGCATAGTTAGATTACTTTCGCTCTCACTTTTCTATTGTAATAACTATAGATGAGATTGTTATTTAGGGTAAATAAACACATCCAATTCCGGATGTTTAATAATTGTATTGTAAAAATGCTTATTTATTTTGTGAATAGCAAAAATATTTTAGCAGTTACAAAATAGTTTTTCATCCGAACTAAACAAATTGTAATTTTGGTTATCCAATTTGTCCAAAATCATCCCTTTTTATACTTTAACAAGCAATAAAACATTCTAAAAATTCTAATTTCCGTCTTTTTTCCCTATATTGTAGACTTTCAAAAAAAACCTTCATAGCCAGATATGTATCAACAGCGATGAAATTTCGAAGGTTCTTATTGAAAAACGTATACTTCCAATAAAAATTAAAACAAAGACTAAATGCTATTTACTGTTCTATCAGGATTAATAACATCGAGCCTTATTGTTCCATTTGGTAGATTCCTAAAAACCAAATGGGGTTTTATTCTCGCATTCTTACCGGTACTCCTATTTCTGTATTTTACAAAATTTGTGGTACCTATCGGCCAGGGATCTTATTTTGTCCAATCCACAGCGTGGGTTCCGTCATTAGGTATCAATCTGGATTTCAAATTAGATGGGCTCTCCCTGCTTTTCGCCTTGCTAATAACTGGAATAGGAGCGTGTATATTCTTCTACGCGAATGCCTATCTGAAGGGACAAAAATACATCGACCGATTTTTCGGCTACCTCTGTTTGTTTATGTCCGCCATGTTGGGTCTGGTGCTTTCGGACAACATGCTCTTGCTCTTTATCTTCTGGGAACTAACATCCATTAGTTCGTTTTTCCTGATCGGCTTCAATAACGATCAGGAGGATTCCAGGAAAAGTGCAATGACTGCACTATCCATTACAGGTCTTGGCGGGTTCTTTCTGCTTGCCGGTTTTGTATTAATGGGCAATATCGCCGGCACGTATAATATCAGCGAACTTGTCGACAAGGTTTCTTTGATTCAACAGCACCCACTTTTCCCGCTTATTTTTGGACTGGTCGCGCTCGGTGCCATTACAAAATCTGCCCAGTTTCCCTTCCATTTTTGGCTGCCGGGGGCAATGAAGGCCCCAACACCGGTATCAGCTTACCTTCACTCTGCAACTATGGTGAAAGCAGGGATATATTTGCTGGCCCGCTTCTCGCCAATCTTGGGCGGAAATCCGATCTGGATGTATTCGCTTATGATCATCGGTGGTATTACCATGCTCTACGCAGCATTTCACTCGCTTTTCAGAACGGATCTTAAGGGGGTGCTGGCTTATTCGACAATATCCGCACTGGGGATCTTGATTTTCTTACTTGGGCTTGGGTCTAAGGAAGCTGTCATCGCTGCAAGTGTTTTTATTCTCGTGCACGCCTTGTACAAAGCTGCGCTGTTCTTAATTACGGGTATTATAGACCATGAAACCGGGACAAGGGATCTCACGGTTCTACAGGGCTTACGCAAAGTCCTGATGCCTGTTGCCATTGCTGGCTTTCTTGCCGCTCTCTCCAGTGCAGGCGTGCCCTTGACCTTTGGATTTATTGGAAAGGACCTGATCTATGAGGCTACTTTACATGCTGCCCCTAGTTTATTCCTCTACTTGACAATAGCCGCCGTAGCAACAAACATACTGCTGGTATCGGCTGGATTTATGGCTGGAATCAAACCCTTTATCGGCAGATTACCTGAACAGTTTGACCATATCCATTTACCTTATAAATCGTTGTGGATCCCACCGTTGCTTTTGGCAATACTGGGAGTGATCTTTGGTTGCTTTCCCGGTTTTGTTGGCGACTGGATTTCCGGACCAACCGCAAACAGCATCTTGGCGCAACAGGAGGTCTTTCATCTAAAAATATGGCATGGTTTTAACCTCATACTTTTGCTGAGTGCCATCACCATCTTGGTCGGAACGCTTGTATTTATTTCCAACACGCCTAGTCACAAGAAACTGGTCTGGATCGCTACGTTTGAGAAAATTTCGCCAGCGAATATTTTCAACGCATGTGCCCACGAAATTGAATTATTTTCGGCCTTTTTTACCGCAAAGATGCACAATGGCTATCTACGCTCCTATTTATTGAAGATCATTCTATTCGCAGAATTATTGATTGGTTATCAGCTTTACCTGGGCGGTCCATTACACATCAAATGGGATACCCTGTCACCTGTGAGTTTCTATGAGGTGACAACCGTATGTATCTTAATCGGCGCCATTGTATTGACGATCAGAACCTCATCAAGATTAACCGCAGTGGTAGCGACAAGTGTTGTAGGCTATGCGATATGCCTCATCTTTGTGTTCTATAGTGCACCGGATCTAGCAATGACACAATTTACGATTGACACTTTAACAGTGGTTCTTTTTGTACTGGTCCTTTTCAAATTACCGTCTTTCCTAAATTTGGCAAACCGACGTACCATCATTCGGGACGCCGTGGTCGCCATCATATTTGGCATGCTGCTTTCCATGGTCGCCTTACGTGTCTTACATGAACCGACAACCACAGATATTAGTGACTTCTATGGTGATTATGCTTATGTATTGGCCAAAGGAAAAAATGTTGTCAATGTGCTGCTCGTGGACTTTAGGGGCTTCGATACCATGTTTGAAATCGTTGTGCTGAGCATAGCTGCCCTGGGTGTCTATAGCTTACTAAAATTACGTTTAAAATCCTCTGATAAAGAGTAAAATGAAAAAGTTAAAATTGGAAATTAAAAAGGGAGTCAGTACGTAAGCCTTAGGCTTGTATCATTAAAATCTCAATACTCCTATCTAACTACTCAATACTATAAAATGAATAGCACGATATTACAAACCGCGACGCGGTATCTCTTACCGATACTTTTATTATTTTCGGTATTCCTCCTGCTTAGGGGGCATTACTATCCCGGCGGGGGATTTGTAGGTGGCCTGGTCGCATCCATTGCTTTTGTACTGCATAGTTTTGCCTTTGGTACTCAGAACACCATGAAACTCATTCAATATAAGCCCCTGTCATTAATTCCCATCGGCCTGGGTGTTGCTGCGGTAAGCATGTTTCTCCCTACCTTTTTTGGCTATCCGGTCATGACCGGACTCTGGCTGGAGGAGAAGATCCCCGTCATCGGTATGATCGGCACTGCTCTGTTTTTTGATCTCGGAGTATACTTTGTGGTCATTGGGGTCGTATTGACTATTTTATTCACGATCGCTTTAAATAAGGAGGAGGAATAATGGAACTGATTCTCGTTTTATTGATCGGTATTCTATATGCCGCTGGAATATACCTCATCTTGCGACGCAGCATGGTAAAACTACTTTTGGGGATCATGTTATTGGGCAATGGTACCAATATTTTGATCTTTTTGTTGGGTAATATTATCAAAGGTAAGCCGCCCATTATTGATCCTGATTTAAAAGTATTTACGGACATCTATGCGGATCCTATTCCGCAAGCGCTTATTTTAACTGCAATCGTGATCAGTTTTGGCTTGACTTCGTTTGCTATTGTACTGCTTAAACGTGTTTACGCATTGCTGGGCACGGATGATTTGGATGATTTGAACACGCCTGAGGAAGAAGATATATGATAGACAACCAGATTATTGCCACGGTGATCGTGCACCTTTTTATTGCCATTGTACAACTGATGTTCTGGCGGAAATCGACTGCGCAGCGTTTTTTGAGCGTAGGTGGAAGTATTTTAGCACTTATTCTTGCATTTAAGCTTTTTTTCAAGGTCTATGACGGCGAAATCCTGACCATGAATGCGGCTAATTGGAAGGCTCCATTTGGAATCGTCTTTGTTGCGGATCTATTCAGTAGCACACTTGTTCTCCTCACCTCAATTGCAGGACTTGCCGTTTCCATTTTTTCCTGTGTGGGTGTCGGAAGACAACGTATTTTATATGGCTATTTTCCTATTTTTCATTTCCTGATGATGGGCTTAAATGGAGCATTTTTGACTGGAGATATTTTTAATCTATACGTCTGGTTTGAGGTTATTATCATCTCTTCATTTGTGCTGATGACACTGGGTGGGCGTAAATCACAATTGGAAGGTGCAGTAAAATATATGGCCATGAATATATTGGCTTCTACATTCTTCTTGACAGGTATCGGGATCTTATACGGGATCTCGGGCTCGCTCAATATGGCTGACTTGGCCATGCGTATACCCAAGATACAAAATCAGGCACTCGTCGAAATTACGGCTACTTTTTTCCTGATTGGTTTTGGTATCAAATCTGCTGTCTTTCCGCTTTATTTTTGGCTTCCCTCTTCCTATCATACACCGCCCTCAGCCGTCGCCGCGACCTTCGGCGGATTATTGACCAAAGTGGGAATCTATGCCTTATTCAGGGTATTTTCTTTATTGTTTATCCCAAACCATTTCACCAAAGAATTGTTGGTCATATTGGCTGTACTCACGGTTTTAACCGGCGCTTTTGGTGCTTTGATTAAGACAAATATCCGAAGGTTATTCTCCTACCTGATTGTTTGCCATATTGGTTTTATGATTGGCGGTTTAGGTTTATACAGCAAATGGGCGCTATTGGGTGCTATTTTTTATCTTATTCACGATATCATGGTAAAAACGAACTTGTTCTTAATGGCAGGCGTCATTCGGCAGCTCCGGGGTACCATGGATATGAATAAATTGGGTGGTCTTTATGCACAATACCCAAAGATTTCCTTACTTTTCGCTATTGTCCTCTTCTCCTTGGTAGGTATCCCCCCTTTATCCGGATTCTGGCCCAAAATCTATCTTTTTAAAGATGCCTTTCAATTGGAGAAATATGCGTTTGCCGGAGCACTGATCATCGGAAGTTTTATTACGCTCTATGTCATTGCCAAAATGTGGGCTCAGGTCTTTTGGAAGGATGCCCCGCAGCCAGAAATCATCGAAGACAAATTTGCCAAAATGATCGGCTACAGAAAAACAATGCTGCTCTTGCCTGTGATTATATTGGCATCTGCATCGCTTTATATCGGATTTAACGCAGAGGCTATTATACACCTTGCAGATCGGATCGCTACGCAACTATTGGATACTTCACCTTATATAAATGCTGTATTGGGAGGACAGAATTAATATGATAAAGCAGTTTTTAATGAACCTCATGCTCTCCTTTATTTGGGTGGCACTGACAGGATCAATGTATTATTCAAATTTCCTGTTCGGTTTTTTACTTGGCTTTGCCATTCTTTGGATCATGAATAAGAATGAGGCGGATCAACGTTATTTCTATCGTGTTCCAAAAACAGTCAGTTTTATTCTTTTTTTCCTCTGGGAGATGATCGTCGCCAATGTTCAGGTTGCTTACGATGTCATTACACCAAAGTTTTTTATTAAACCGGCCATCGTCAAGTATCCTATGGATGCCAAAACTGATCTGGAGATCAATTTGCTTTCAACGTTTATATCACTCACACCGGGCACACTTATTCTGGATGTAAGCGAAGATAAGAAAACGCTTTTTATACATGTGATGTACATGAAGAGCAAGGAGCAATTTGTCTCCACACTTAAAAACAATGTTGAACGCCGACTTTTAGAACTCTTACGATGACTTTAACTACTTACTTCGATTATGTTATCCTGCCGATATTAACGATATCGGTTATACTTGCGTTTATCCGCCTGTACAAAGGCCCGCAGATCTTTGACAGGGTCATTGCGCTGGATCTCATTATCACAATTGGAATTGGAATTATTACAGTCTATAGTATACGGACTTCGCAGGAAGTATTTTTAGATATTGCCATGATCTTGGCCCTGATCGCATTTTTAGGAACTATAGCCTTTTCATTTTATTTAGAAAAACAAAGCAATGATGACTGATATTACGTTAGCAATTTTAAGCACGATCGGCGCACTGGCCATATTGTTCGCTTCAATTGGCATATTAAGAATGCCGGATTTCTATTTACGGCTTTCTGTGACCGTAAAAGCAGCGACCTTAGGCGTTGGTCTTTTATTGATCTGTGCCGCAATGACATTCCCGGATGTGTCCGTAACGACCAAAGCGATAGCAATTGGTTTCTTTCTCATTTTGACCGCACCAGTTGCCGCTCATATGATCGGACGGGCTGCCTATATACAGCGTGTAAAAACCTGGAAAGGAACAACCTTAAACGATCTGGAAAAAGAAGGGCAGCTGGATTGCAGAAAAGAAAATTTTTAAACTTTGCTGTTTCAATATTTGGTTAAACGGCACCATCAACAAAATACCTTCGACACAGATAAGGGGTCAAAATTTTGACCCCTTATCTGTGTCGGTTCGATTTCAATAGATCATGCCCCCCTGACTTCCGCTAGAGGAACTAAAAAATAATGCAGACCGGAGCCGGAACTTTAATTTCCTTACCCGTGTCAGTCAATAATCCGGTCTTGGGATCACGACTGAACAAAACAATATTATTGGTATACTGATTAGCCACCAGCAGGTATTTTCCATCGGGAGAAAGATTAAAATTCCGCGGCCCTTTTCCTTTTACTGAAGTATTGGACAGTTTTTTCAATCCTCCGTCTTTTTCCACCGAAAAGATCGCTATCGTATTTGCATCACCGCGGTTGGTCGCATATATAAATTTTCCGTCTGCAGAAATCTTAATATCTGCGCCACCATTCTGACCCTTGAATCCCTCGGGGTTGATTTCGTAGGTACTCTGATACATCCAATCATTGCCCTCTTTCTTAAAAGAGGCAATTTGTCCGGTCATTTCCAATATTGCATAAAGGAATTTTTCCTTTTTATCGAAAACAATATGACGGGGTCCTCCACCTGCCGGGGTAAAGAAATCTTCGGATGCTTCGGCTAGGCTAAAAGCATCTCCACTCTTGTTAACCGGAAACACCGAGATTTGATCCAATCCCAGATCCTGCACATATAAGCGGTCGCCTTTGCTTGAAAAAAAAGCAGAATGGACGTGTGGCTTTTCCTGGCGGACGGGATCAACGCCTTTGCCTTCATGTTGCACCAGCCGGCTTCTTTTACTTAAGACACCATTTGACTCGAGATCAAATAGAGCAGCCGATCCACCAGTGTAGTTTGCAACAGCGAGCAGATTCCCTTTCGGATGAACTTCAACAAAACAAGGTGATTCTCCGCCTGTAGGGAGTGAATTTAAGAAAGTTAATTGTCCATCCTTAAATGAATAGGCGGAAACTGTACCCTCCTGGTTTGGAAGTTCGTTGACTGCGTAGATAAAATTATTATTCCGTGCCAGAAAGGACGGATCCTTACTTTCCTGTGTACTGACTAGTGCGGCCTCACCGGTCTTTGTATCGAAATTATAGATATAGATACCTTTGCTTTCTGTTTTGTTCGTATAGGTTCCAACAAACATTGGAATCTGTTGTGCAAAACTTGCCATCGGTAAAAGTGTCATCAGATAAATAAAAGCTTTTTTCATATGTATACAATCTATTAAAAAATAAAATACCAAAATTTCGCCTTTGTTCGCACTATGAGGCAAAAAATCAAGATACTTTTCGACCTTATCATTAGCGCCGATAAACTTGTTAAATTAGGTTAAAACCGCCCTTTCTAAGAGGCAAATCCGTATTTTTAGCGAATCAATTTTAACAAGTCGAAAATCTCCATTTGAAATATTGGGATTATAAAAATATTGTTAAATAAAAATACGAATAATTCATATAATCTGATAATTTTGTGCTGTTGTTCAAAATAGTATCTATTGAACGACAGAATCGGGAGATTATTAGTGATCTAGATGATTTCATCGTGACACGGATCTGTATGACCTGTACAGGATTTACAAACTGTTCGCGACTGTTTCATCAGCATTTAGAAATATATTATTTAGATGAAACCATCATGATTTATTCAAGAATAGATCTGACAGCTTCATCACAAATGAAAAAAAACCGAGTGAAACGAGTTCATTTATACCGATGAGATCGACACTTATAAATAATTTAAAAAGATGAAAAAAAACATATATATATTGTTTTTGTTGCTGTTTGTATCAATTCAGGCCAGCTTTGCACAAAATCAAATTATTGACCGTGTAGTGGCCACTGTTGGTTCGGGAATTATCCTACAATCTGATTTGGATATGCAATATTCACAATGGCTTGCCCAAGGGAATAAACCAAATGAGAAGTTTAAATGTGGAGTTCTTGAGCAATTGATCATTCAGAAGCTCCTTTCCCAACAGGCAGTAATTGACTCCATCGATGTGACAGAAACAGAAGTGGATGACAACTTAAATTCTCGCTTGCGCCACATGTCGCAACAGGCTGGTGGTCAAGAACGGCTGGAAAAATTCCTGAACCGTTCTTTGCTGCAATACAAAGAGGAAATGCGCGCAAGTGTTTTCGAGCAGTTGAAAGCGAATAAGATGCAACAAAATATCGTTCAAAAAGTGGACGTAACGCCACTTGAAGTAAAACGTTATTTTGAAGGATTGGATCAAGATAGCCTTCCTTATTTCAATACGGAAGTTGAGATCGGCGAAATTGTTATGCTGCCTCAATTGACCGACGAAGAGAAAAAAGAGCAACGTGAGAAGATCGAGGGTATCCGCAAGCAGATTGTCGATGGCTCAGATTTCGGAACCATGGCTCGCCTTTATTCACAAGATCCGGGTTCGGCGCCATACGGTGGTGACCTTGGCTTTGGTACCCGTGACAATTATGTAAAAGAGTTCTCGGCAATGGCTTTTAAATTAAAGCCGGGAGAGATATCACCTATTGTTGAGTCAAAATATGGCTTTCACATCATTCAGGTACTGGAAAGACGGGGTGAAGAGGTGCATACCCGCCATATTCTGATGAAAATGAATCCCGGTGCAGCTGCTTTGGAACGGACCAAAAACAAATTGGACAGCATCTATAAATTGGTTGTCGACAAGAAATTAGATTTTTACCACGCTGCTACCAACAATTCTGACGCTGAAGAAAGCAAATTTAATGGTGGTATGGTCTTAAATCCACAAGGATCCAGCCGTACAACGTTAATTCCGATGGATGGATTAGAGAAGTCCGTATTTACAGCCATTGACCCACTAAAACCGGGGGAATATTCAAAACCGGAACAATTCACCGATAAAACCGGAGAGATAGGTTACCGTTTTAACTATCTTAAAACCCGTATCCCGCCGCATAAAGCAAACTTAGATCAGGATTTCACCAAGATCAAGGATGCAGCAAAAGAAGATAAAGTACGTCGTAATCTGAGCAAATGGTTTGACGATAAAGCGAAGAATACTTTCATAGATATCAGTGATGACTTTGGCGCTTGTGAAGAACTAGAAAAATGGAGAAAAAAATAAAGAATTTCTCCCTACTCCAAAATAAAAAAGACTTGATGCATTCAAGTCTTTTTTATTTTATTTTCTAGAATAGCTCCAGTCTATTTCTCAAACATCATCTCGATCAGGATATTCCAGTTTGCCTTCTTTACATCATCTTTTGCCAGTTCACTCAGTTGCCATATCCGGATATAATTATACTTAACGACCTTATCTTTTTGTCGTACAGTTGCAGTTCCTTTTGTATAGGCAAAATCTCCGCTATAAGAACGTTTTACTTCTTCCGGAACCGTTTCGATCGTCATTCGTTGTTTCTTCAGGTAGGCCATCATTTTATCCTTTCCTTCCATCGGACTCGTCCAGGGAAACAGAAACCGTACATCTTCACTCAAAAATTCTTTGTAAGCCGTAGGATTGTCCGCTTTAAGGACAGTGGACATCAACTTATCGGTTTCCAGAACAATATCTTCACGCTGGTTTAAACGCACCTTGGACCGATGCTTGAGGTACCATGAATCCGTCGGTTCAATAAATTCCAGATCAAAGTCACCATCCTTACCATTATTCTCCACTTCGGCACGGATATCAACTAACCATTTTCCTTTCTTGTTGCGTTTCCATACTGTCAGGTATTCCCCGTGGCGCAATCGGGCGCCCACTTTCTGAAAATCCATGGCACCAGATGTCACCCCAAACTCCAGGCTTTTAGCAACAAGCGCAAAAGTAGGCTGCCAGTCTAATACATCTGGAATATTGGGCCTATTATTGAGGTAATTGTATGCATTTACCGCCGAAGGAACATAAAATGTGGATTCTTTGTCAATAATAGATAAAAATGCCTGATGGGGAGTTGAGGCTTTCGCCAATGCTGCGGCATCTTTATCAGCCTGTAGTAAGCTCCCTACTTTTTCGGGTATTTGTGCGTACAATGTTGTACCCATTGTACTCACCAATGCAACAATGGATAACCTGTTCCAAAAATTCATATGCAAATGATTATTTATCAGAGTTCATTTTTTTGTATTGGATGAACTCGTTACACTCGGTTTTCTTTTAAAGGCGACAGGAAATATTCTCTGGTTTTAAACGTATCTAAACTTTCCAACGATGAATATTCCATTTTTTTCCTCTTTTTTTGATTCGATTTTTTATCTATCAAATCTTATTCCAAAGTGTTCCTTCTTTACTATCTTTCAGTTGGATACCAATTGCATTGAGCTCATCACGTATGCGATCCGAAGTGACAAAATCCTTATTTGCTTTTGCCTCATTACGTAATTTGATCACTAGGCTTATGACATCGTCAATATCATCTGTCCCCGAAGCTTGATCATTTCGCAGTCCAAGAATATCTTCGACAAACTCTTTCATGAAAATTTTTAGCTTTTCCAATCCTTCTTCAGAGACTTTTGCTTTACCGTCATAAATGGAGTTTATGACCCGCACGATCTCAAATAATTCAGCGATCAGCACCGGACTATTGAAATCGTCATCCATTGCGGCATAACATTTATGACGAATTTCTGCCAGATTGAACGAGTCAGCTCCATTTGAAACCTTGAGTTTATCCAGCAATCCCATGGCGCTCATCAAGCGCTTATACCCCTTATCAGCAGCATCCAGTGCTTCATTGGAAAAATCCAATGTACTTCGATAATGCGCCTGTAGCATGAAGAAGCGAACAGCCATTGGCGAATAACCCCTATTTAACAAGGGGTGGTTGCCGGTGAACAGCTCCCCCGGTAAAAATCCATTACCCGCGGATTTGGACATTCTTGCACCATTAACCGTCAGCATATTTGTATGCATCCAATATTTAGCAGGTGCAGTATGATTACAGGCTTCAGATTGTGCGATTTCGTTCGTATGATGTGTAGCCGCCAGATCCATTCCACCGCCGTGTATATCAAACTGGTCACCTAAATACTTTCTGCTCATTGCCGAACATTCAATATGCCATCCCGGAAATCCAACGCTCCAAGGTGCCGGCCAGCGCATAATCGTTTCGGGTTTTGCTTTGATCCACAGCGCAAAATCCAAACGCCCTTTTTTTTCATCCTGCCCACTCAACTCCCGCGTATTGTTCAGCATGTCTTCCAATTTGCGATTGGTCAATACGGTATAATCATACTGCTGTACGTATTTTTCAACATCAAAATAGACTGTACCATTTGTTTCATAAGCATAACCATTGTCAATGATCTGTTCGATCATTTCGATCTGTTCAGAAATATGACCTGTTGCAGTTGGTTCAATGCTCGGCGGCAAGGTATTGAAAAGACGCAAAACATCATGAAAACCAATGGTATACTTCTGCACGATTTCCATTGGTTCCAGCTGTTCCAGCTTAGCCTTTTTTGCAAACTTATCATCTCCTTCATCACGATCGCCCTCCAAATGCCCTGCATCTGTAATATTGCGTACATAACGTACTTTATACCCCAAATGACGTAGATACCTAAAAATCAGATCAAAAGAAATGAACGTTCGACAGTTACCTAAATGTACATCGCTGTAAACGGTAGGTCCACAAACATACATCCCAACAAGGTTGGCGTGGATCGGTTCGAATTTTTCCTTTGTTCGCGAAAGCGTATTGTATAAAAAGAGATTGTGGTCCATGTTTGTTCTCTGCTTGGAAATCTATTTTTGTCTGAAATATATTTGAATAGGCACACCTGTAAAGTCAAAGTGCTCACGCAATTTATTCTCAATAAAGCGTTTATATGGATCTTTGATATATTGTGGCAAATTACAGAAGAAGGCAAACATCGGTGTTCTTCCTGGCAATTGTGTCACATATTTAATTTTGATATATTTTCCCTTTAAGGATGGAGGTGGATAGCTCTCGATAATATCCAGCATCACTTCGTTCAACTTCGAAGTCGGAATCTTTTTTGTTTTGTTCGCGTAAACCTTGTCAGCCACTTCCAGTACTTTTAGGACACGTTGTTTTTCCGTTACCGAAGTAAAGATAATTGGCACATCCGTGAATGGTGCTATTTTTTCTCTGATCCGATCTTCGAAGGCTTTCATCGTCTTGTTGTCCTTCTCGATCAAATCCCATTTATTGACGACGATTACGATACCTTTACGATTTTTCTCCGCCAAGTTAAAGATATTCACATCTTGCGCTTCCAAGCCATCCTGAGCATCCAACATCAAAATAGTCACATCAGAATCCTCCAATGCTTTGATGGTACGCATTACCGAATAGAATTCGATATCTTCGTTTACTTTTGATTTACGGCGAAGACCGGCAGTATCGATCAAAAGGAAATTATGTCCATATTGATTGTAATGAATCCGGATAGAATCCCGTGTTGTGCCCGCCATAGGCGTTACGATATTACGGTCTTTACCGATCAATGCATTTGTCAATGAGGATTTGCCCACATTTGGACGACCTACAATTGTATATTTAGGTAAAGCTTCATCTTCTTCCTGCTCTTCTTCAAAGTGCGATACGACAGCATCTAATAGCTCTCCGGTACCAGAACCTGTTGCAGATGAAATATTGAATACTTCTCCTAAACCGAAAGCATAAAATTCGGCAGATTCATGATGCAATTTAGCATGGTCAACTTTGTTGGCTACCACATATACGGGTTTAGAGCTTCTTCTGAGGATATCAGCGATTTCATCATCCAGGTCAGTAATACCAGTAGTAACATCTACCATGAATATAACGACTGACGCTTCCTCAATAGCGATGTATACCTGATCACGGATTGCCTCTTCAAAGACATCATCCGAACCATGTACAAAACCACCTGTATCAATTACTGTAAATTTCTTTCCGATCCACTCCGCCGTCTCATAATGACGGTCGCGCGTCACCCCGCTAAAGTCATCAACAATCGCTTTTCTACTTTCGGTAAGACGATTGAATAAGGTAGATTTACCTACATTTGGGCGACCAACAATTGCAACAATATTTGCCATATTTATTTTATTTGATCCACCTACTATCACAGCAGACGGCACTTTTATGCTAAATTACACGTTAAGGGTACAAAGATACGGATTCAAAAGGGATTATGGAGACACAAAAACAAAAATGGCTTTACCGTGAAGTAAAGCCATTTATAGGGTTTAAATTATGAATATTCGTCTAGTTAGACGTTGGATTCTGCGTTAATTTCCCCGGATAAGAGTTGATGGCATCCTGAGGAATGAAATATGTTACCCTAAAATCAGTTGGGGCAATATCTTCAAACTGCTTTTGCGGCCCTGGATACGTTCTGTTTAGCGGTTCACCATTACGGAAAACATCATAACTACGTTCAGCTTGGAATGCCAACTCCAATTGCCGCTCCTTATCAATTAATTTACTTGCATTATTTGCATCAAGTGATGTATACCCGCCATTGACAATAGAACGATTTCTGATGGTGTTCAGATCATTCAGGGCAGCACCATAGTTGCCTAATTTTGCCTGCGCTTCGGCACGATTCAAATAAATTTCACCTAGACGGCTAATTACTGGTGAATGCAATTGCGACTCTTCACCTTCACGTGAACACTTTACGATATAAAATTGTGGATAGGCACGATTCAGCGAAATATAGTAGTCAATCACACCTTCATATGTTTTTCCATCCTCATAGGCAATAGAATAGGTCTGTTGTGCCGCATTGACAGCTTTTAGCGTATAGTCTTTAACAACGTCCTTATCATCGACCTTTTTCACCTCACGGACGGTCACGGTACCGCCATTGATTGTCACAGGAAGCTGCATATAACTCGTCGTCAATGGGTCTCCAGCTTTCTTTGGTACATCTTGCTTAACAAATCTAAATACAGTTGAATATTTACCCTTGTCATCTTTGGAATAAGTAGGCTCAATAAAGGCGGCACGTGCGTCAACAATGGAATAACGATCAGGTCTCCAGTCATTACGGCCAGTCTCATTTAATAGATCAATGTATTTTGCACTAGCATACATTTCTCCCCAGCCCATACCCCCGATATTGGAGTACATACCACCAATACCATAGTAATGATCATCGCCAGAAAACTCGGTAGCAACACGTTTCACCGCAAAAATAGTTTCCGCATTATCTTCAGGTTTGAATGTATTGTACTTCATGAATTGAGCACGCCCCAATAAACTGTACTTACCGGAGTTGATCACTTTATCCGCGTATTCTACCGACAAACGCGCATATTCAGCATTCGGATTTTTATAAGTACCACTCATATACAAGTATATACGGGAGAGCATTGCCTGAGCAGCTTCTTTCGATGCATAGGAATGTCCTTTATTGACCGTAATCAAGGCTTCGGCTTTTTTTAAGTCACTGATGGCCTGCGCATAAGTATCTTTCACCGTAGAGCGGTCAGGAAAATTCAAATCATTGATCACATCATCAGGTGTACCGTTTACAATGGGAACACCAAGGTTTGTCTCTGGACTTTGGTAATACGGTTTCCCAAATGCGCGGCAAAGGTAAAAATACATCATTCCGCGGATGTAATAACATTCGCCTAATTTATTATCCATCTCCGCGCTTTCTCCCTCTGCGTAAAGCTTAATAATATTGGAAGACTGTGCGATTGCTTTGTAGCCATAGTCCCAAAAATTTTGCAAACGGTAGTTATTCGGTGTTCTTGCGTAGGAGATAAATTCATAAAAAGCATCTGTAGATGACCCACGGATCATCATGTTATCTCCGGCGTATTCGCCTAAACGGTGCATTGGATCCGACCATTGTTTTAATTGAGCATAAGTCCCAGTGACCATTGCATCTGGATTATTGACAATCATGTCGCCGTCCATTGAATTTTTTGGTAACCGGTCTATATCACATGAGGATACCGCTGTAGCGACCATTAATCCCATTAATATCTTTTTCATTGTTCTTTTTCTAAACGTTAAAATTAAAATGTTACGCTCGCGCCAAACATAAACTTGCGAACCATTGGGTACACCGAAACTCCTGTCGATCTGACGATCTTACCACCGGCACCTTTTCCATCCGGTTCAGTTAATGGAATTTCTGGATCAACTCCTGAATAATTTGTAATCGTAAATAAATTCTCGCCGGCTAAGAAAACACGCAAGTTTTTAACATTATATTTCTTTAGGTCAAAGTTATACCCTACTGTCAAAGATCTCATCTTTAAAAAATTATTACTTTCCAAAAAGCGCGTGGAAGGTGAGTTGCCTTTATCCTGGTTGTCGTATCTTGCTATTGGGTGAGTAGCGACGTCCCCAGGTTTTTCCCAGCGTGTCCACCCGTCCTGAAGTTTCATTTGATTACGGTCGGTATATGTACCATCCGAATCAAACTCCTGGCGTGAATAATTATAGATTTTACCACCCAGCGAAAAACCAAACACTGCATTTAAATCAAACTGTTTGTAGCTCAAGAACGTGTTAAACCCACCAAAAAGATCAGGATTCCCTTTTCCGGCCTTACGGAAAGTCGCCTCTGAATAATTTGAAGTAGTCGTTCTTGTCTCGTTTCCATCTGCATCCGTTCCATATTTGTACCACATCGGAAGACCATTATCGGAATTTACTCCTGCCCATTCCTTTAAATAATAGGTATCAATTGGATTTCCAGGTTCAAACAAACGTTGTGCTGAACCAGCTATTCCCAAATCATCGCCAGCAATAATGGGTTTAGATACGGGATTACCATTTGCGTCCTTTGTCGTGTATAATTCGGTCAGCTTATTGACATTATGGCTTAAATTCAGATCCACGCTCCAATGCCAATCGTTATTCCGAATAATATCACCACCGATGGTCAATTCGACTCCACGGTTTTGCATTTCACCAATATTCTTCCATACATGGTTGACACCTGTCAAGCTGCTGATCGGAACATTATACAAGATATTATCCGTACGCTTATTATAGTAGTCGAAATTCAGACGAACCCTATTTTGGAATAACGCGGCATCAACTCCGACCCCTGTTGTATATGTACGCTCCCAGGTCAGATCAGGGTTGGCATGTTGATCGATCAATGCTCCAGGGATTCCATCATAACTTGACGTAATTTTCACGGAGTAAAGCTTATATTGCGGATACAAATCACTTGGACGGTTACCCACCGAACCGTAAGCAGCTCTTAACTTCAGGTTATCTACCCATGGCGCGTTAAACCAGCTTTCTTTATTAATGTTCCACCCTCCACTGATTGAGAAGAAATTTCCATATTTTGCATTTGTCCCAAAATTGGAAGCGCCATCGCGACGAAAGGACACTTGAGCCAAATATCTGTTATCATAAGCATAATTCGCATTGGATAATAAAGACTGAACTGCCCATTCGGTAATCCCCCCTTTAAAACGTTCTGGTTTTGCCGTTACATCCGGCACCTCAAATCCAGGTACAATACCCGTACCAGCGGCATCTAATGATTTATCTTTATAATCATTATATTCATAAGCAACAAGACCATTTAAGCTATGCTTATCCCAAGTTTTATTGAAACGTAAAATATGGTTGGTATAACGGCGTGTAAACTCTTTACGATATTCTGAAATACGCCCGATCACACCTTCGCCACTATTTGAGCGAGGATCTGTGTAATCTGTCGCCGAGTAGCTGATGTATCTATAGTTATTGACAGAGGAGAATGTCAACCAATCGGTCAACTTAACATCAAAATCCAGATTACCCATAAACTCGTAGTTGGAATTTTCGGACTTGTTCCATTGCAGATCATACAAATAGTTGGTACTTTGCGCATTTACCCATGAGCTACTACGGTGTGGCACGAGATTACCATTTGCGTCGTACGGACTGTCCCAAGGTAAATTGGAGTACATCGCACCAACATCATATTGACGATCTTCAACTGAACGCTTGGAACCAACGATAGATGGCTTGATAGTCAACCATTCAAATGGTTTATAATTCGTACGCAATCTAAAATTATAGCGATCATAGTCGTAACCTTTTACCGCACCAGCCTCATTATAATAACCTAATGACAAATAGGACTGTAATTTTTCCGTCCCTCCTTGAATAGAGACATTATGATTTTGGACAAATCCGGTCTTCGTCGCTAATTTCCACCAATCGAAGTTACTGTTGCGTAATTCGGGGTTCCAGCGTGTAAATTGAATTTTCTCAGGGTTCGAAAATGATGCAAAGTAATCGTAAAGCTCTGCACCATCCATCATTTCCATGTTACCATTGGTCAGTTGGTTGATCCCCATTTTTGTGGAAAAGCTAATACTTGTTTTTGATGCAGATGGATTTTTAGTCGTTACTACTACTACGCCGTTTGCGCCTTGCGACCCGTAGATCGAAGTTGAAGCTGCGTCTTTTAGAATTGTTAGCGATTCGATGTCATCTGGATTGATATCGCCA
The DNA here is from genome assembly GCF_003627955.1 of Sphingobacterium puteale. GTDB lineage: Bacteria > Bacteroidota > Bacteroidia > Sphingobacteriales > Sphingobacteriaceae > Sphingobacterium > Sphingobacterium puteale. The sequence goes on from NZ_RBWS01000001.1 coordinate 158,777, forward strand.
GGGCTACTTCCAACAATTACGCCGTCAATTACCCACAAGGGACTTGTGGTCCCGCTTATCGTGGCCTGCCCACGAATGACAACCCCACCGTTTGATCCCGGTTTTCCCGCTCCTGGTGCGACATATACACCAGCAGCTTTGCCGTTTAGCATGTTTTCTACGGATGGCGTTGTCACGTCACGCAATTTGTTGCCTTTGACCGCCTGAAGTGCCCCAGTCAAGCTTTCCTTTTTTTGTTGCGTTCCGTACCCTACAATAACAACCTCTTCCAATGCTTCGCTATTGGACTCCATGCTGATACTGACCACGGAACCCATTACGGTCACTTCCTGTGTCTTGTAACCGACGCTATTGATCACTAAAACGTCTCCATTTTTAGCCTCAATGCTAAATTGACCATCAGCTCCAGCCGAAGTAGAACGTGAGGTACCTTTAACACTAATGGTTGCTCCCGCTAGGGGACCATCCGCGGACTGTACTTTTCCACTTACTTTTTGCTGAAAAACAGCACTGTTCAACAGAACATTACGGTCTGGAAATTTAAGACCATTAGCATTAGCTGGGTTGTGTGTACTTGTTATGAGTAAAGCTAATGATAACAGACTCAACTTGTGATTGTCGAGAATCTTTGAAATCATAATATCTAATAGTTAGTTTAAAAATTGATTAGCGTGCTAATCAAAATTTAGGTACATGAATGCTAAAACTAGAAGAAGATAGGGGCATATCAAAATTCCAACAGCACGAAATCGATTGCGCCAATTAAACAAACGATTGCATAAACATCCTATTGCAACAAAAATGTTCCGTTCTTATTTGAGATCTTGAAAGAATAAGGTATACTCCAAATCCGAGGGGGTAAAATAATAGTCGAATATTAAAATGAGCGAAGCATAAATGAAAAAAGCCGAGGTTATCACCTCAGCTTTCTCTTTAGTAGCGGGGACCAGACTCGAACTAGTGACCTTCGGGTTATGAGCCCGACGAGCTACCAACTGCTCCACCCCGCAATGTATTTTTGATTTCTTTAAAAGAACCGGTCATTGCAAACCGGCTCTTTCTTTTAGTAGCGGGGACCAGACTCGAACTAGTGACCTTCGGGTTATGAGCCCGACGAGCTACCAACTGCTCCACCCCGCAATGTATTTTTAATTTCTTTAAAAGAACCGGTCATTGCAACCGGCTCTCTCTTTAGTAGCGGGGACCAGACTCGAACTAGTGACCTTCGGGTTATGAGCCCGACGAGCTACCAACTGCTCCACCCCGCAATGTATTTTTAATTTCTTCAAAAGAACCGGTCATTGCAACCGGATCTTTCCTTTAGTAGCGGGGACCAGACTCGAACTAGTGACCTTCGGGTTATGAGCCCGACGAGCTACCAACTGCTCCACCCCGCAATATATTTTTGAACAAAATTGCTTTTTTCTTTTGAAAAAACAAGATTATGATCCTTCCGAATTGGAGTACAAAGATATATTTTGTTTCTTTGTAATCCTAATAAAATTTAGAAAAATGTCACATAAAGCAGGATTCGTAAGTATCATCGGAAAGCCAAATGCTGGTAAGTCCACCCTAATGAACGCTTTAGTAGGTGAAAAGATGTCTATCATCACACCCAAAGCGCAAACGACAAGACACCGCATTATCGGTATTGTAAACGATGAAGACCATCAAATTGTGTTTTCCGACACACCGGGTGTCATCAAACCAAACTATTCTTTACAGGAATCAATGATGAACTTTGTCCAGGGATCGCTTATTGATGCGGACATTATTTTATTTGTGACTGATATCCACGAGAAATACGACGAGAATGACGTATTGGAGAAATTGCGTAAAACGAATTCTCCGGTAGCCGTCCTGATCAACAAAATAGATAAATCTTCTGAAGAAGAGGTAAAGGCCAAAATTGAATTCTGGCAAGAAAAGCTAAATCCGGACACAATCTTTGCTATCTCAGCCAAGTTGGATCATAATGTATCCGCTGTCATGCAATACATCAAAGATAAGTTGCCGATCCATGAGGCTTACTACGAAAAAGATGAACTGACAGACAAGTCCATGCGTTTCTTTGTCTCCGAGATGATACGTGAAAAAGTATTTAAACTGTATGACAAGGAAATTCCTTACAGTACAGAAGTGATTGTTACTTCCTACAAAGAAGAAGCAAATATTACGCGCATTGCCGCGGAAATTATTGTTGAACGTGATTCCCAAAAGAACATTATCATCGGTAAAGCGGGTGCGATGATCAAAAAAGTGGGCACCTACGCCCGTCAGGATATAGAGGAATTTATTGATGGAAAGGTTTTCCTGGAACTTTTCGTGAAGGTAATTCCTGACTGGAGGAGCAAAAAGAATTACCTCAAACGTTTTGGATACGACGATTAATCAAGTATTGAGTAGATCGTATTGAGTATTGAGATTTGGTTGTACAAGCCTATGGCTTACAAGCTGTCTTCAATTTCTTGTCTTGACTCTTCAGATGTGATACGGAGATTTTTGTTTTGCAGCCCTAGCCTGACAAACTTGTCTCACTAAAATATGTACGAAGTGCTTTAATCTGCTTCAGATTGAGCACTTTTTTTAGGTCTTCATCCGAAGCTTCCTTCACTCGTTTAACAGATTTAAATTCGGTCAGCACCCTTTCCACCGTTGTTTTCCCGATACCGGGTATATTTTCCAATTCAGACACAAAAGTCTTTCGGCTACGTTGATTACGGTGAAAAGTAATACCAAAGCGGTGGGCCTCATCACGCAGATGCTGAATGACCTTTAACGTTTCCGATTTCTTGTCTAAATACAGCGGATACTGATCCCCGGGATAGAAAAGCTCTTCCAGTCGCTTGGCAATACCGATGACTGTTACCTTACGTTCTATCCCTAGTAAGCGCAAGCTTTTTAATGCAGCACCTAACTGTCCCTTACCACCGTCGATAATAATCAATTGCGGCAAGGATTGATCCTCATCCAATAACCTTCTGTACCGTCTAAAAACAGCCTCCTCCATGGTTGCAAAATCATTCGGTCCCTCCACTGTTTTCACATTAAAATGCCTATAATCCTTTTTGGAAGGCTTTGCATCTTTAAACACCACAATGGCCGATACAGGATAATTTCCCTGAATATTGGAGTTGTCAAAACACTCAATATGTTGTGGCAATACATTCATGCGGAGATCTTTCTGCATCTGTTTTAAAATACGCTCAGTGCGGATATCCGGATTCAGCTTTTCATATTGCAACAGGCGTTCCTTTCTGAAGAAAGCTACATTTTTTTGGGATAGCTCCAACAACTTTTTCTTCTCGCCCAGCTTAGGAACTGTAAAACGTATCCGTTCATTTTCCTCAATATCCAGTTCAAACGGCACAATAATCTCACGCGACAGACTTTTAAACCGTTCACGTATTTCGGGGATGGCCAGAGACAGGAGTTCCTGCTCACTCTCATCCAAGCGACGTTTCATTTCAAGGGTCTGCGTCTGAATAATGACGCCATTCATTACCTTTAGATAATTGACAAAGGCATACCCTTCATCCGAAGCAATACTAAATACATCCACGTTGGTTATCGAAGAATTGACCACGGTCGATTTGCTCTGATAATTATCCAGTTTATCGAGTTTGGCTTTAATCAATTGTGCCCGTTCAAAATCAAGTGAAGCTGCTGCTGCGGCAATGCTTTCCTTTAACCTATTGGTGACCACGGAAATTTTACCATTCAGAATATCTTTGATGTCACTCAGGTTCTGATCGTAATCTTCTTCAGACTGATAGCCTTCGCAGGGCCCCTTACAGTTTCCGATCTGATATTCGAGACAGATTTTGAACTTACCTTTTCGGATATTATCCTGCGTAAGTGCCAGATTACATGTCCGAAGCGGAAACAATTCCCGAATCAGATCAAGTACGATATGCATCATACCGACAGAAGGGTATGGCCCATAATAGCGGGAACCATCCTTAATGAATTGCCGGGTCCAAAACACTCTGGGAAAAGGTTCATTCTTAATGACAATCCATGGATAGGTCTTGTCATCCTTGAGCATGACATTGTATTTTGGCTTATGCTTCTTGATCAATGAATTCTCCAGCAACCAAGCATCAATTTCGGTATCTACTATAGTAAAAGAAATACGGTTGATCTTACGGACCAAAACACGGGTCTTACCGTTCAATTGATTTTCATTGACAAAATAAGACCCCACCCGGTTACGAAGGTCTTTCGCCTTACCGATATAGATCAGTTCATCGTGTTTATCAAAATACTGATAGACCCCTGGTCGATGAGGTATTTTCTTTAATTCTTCTCTATAGTCAAATGTCAAAACTCTAAAAATTAAAAAGTAAAAAACGGAGGCAGCTTGTAAGAAATGGGCTATCAAACCAAAGCCTCCATGATCACATCTGAAAAGTCAAAACAAGAAAATGAAGACCATTTGTAAGCCGCAGGCTTGTCCAACCAGAATCTCAATACGCAATACTACTACTCAATACTAAGATTAAAATCCCAAACGGTCATCCTTTAGTTTCGGCTCATCCTTAGTGCTTGAGTCTGTAGATCCGTCTTCGACATCAGAGCCGCCACCACCCCAATACTGATTACAGTCAATAACGCGGGTAAGTCCACCCTGCGGTTGTTCGAAATCACCTTTCGTATATTTTAAGTTTGAATCTTTGTAGACCTTTTGCATAAAGAAAGCAAAGACTGGCATAGCTGCGGCAGCCCCCTGCCCATATTCCATCCGGTCAAAACTGATTCCGCGATCCTCTGCTCCCGTCCAGACCCCTGTAACCAATTCTGGAGTAATACCGATAAACCATGCATCAGAATTGTCATTGGTTGTACCCGTTTTACCACCGATCGGATTGGTGAGCTTGTATTTCCACTGAATACGTCGTGCAGTACCCTGAGATACAACTTTTTTCAGCATATCAACAATAATATAAGCGGACTCGCTATTTAGCGCTTTAACAACTTTCGGTGCCTTATCATAGATTGGTGTACCATTTTTGTCTTCTATCCGTAAAATCGCTGTTGGTTCGATCCAGGTACCCTGATTAACGAAGGCAGAATAAGCGCCGACCATATCAAAGACCGATGCTTCGTAGGCGCCTAAGGAAATGGAAGGATAATTAGGTATATCGCTTGTTATTCCCATGCGTTTGGTTAATGCAGCAACCTCTGCTGCACCTACTTCATGCACGAGATAAGCCGTAGCATAGTTTTGGGAATAGGCTAATGCTTTTGCCAGGGTAATCGGGTTACCTCCTTGCGCATTTCCGCGTGGTGTCCAACCGTTGTAAGTTTGTTGGTAATTAGGAATACTATAACAAGGCGAATAACCGTTATCGATAGCCACTGCGTAGGTAAATGGCTTAGCCGTAGACCCTACCTGCCGTGTTCCCATTTTAACCTGGTCATATTTGAAGTGGTCAAAATCAATTCCGCCAACCCAAGCCTTAATATGACCTGTTTTTGGTTCCATGGACATCATGGCATTCCGTAGCATTAGCTTGTTGTATTTAATGGAATCCATTGGCGTCATCATGGTATCTTTACTGCCTTTCCAGGTGAAAATATTCATCGCAACTTTCACATTGAAGGCTTTTTTGATCTGATCGTCATTTAATCCCTCTTCGCGTAATATCCGATAACGATCAGAACGTTTCATTCCACTGATCAGCAGTTTCGCTTTATCTCCTTTGAACGGATCCCTATTTTTCCACTGCGCTGAAAATTTCGATTGCAACTGCTTCATCCATTCTTTCTGCGCATCCTCAGCATACTGTTGCATGGACATATTGATGGTCGTATAGATCTTTAATCCATCGCGATCCAAGTCATAAGGTGTCCCGTCAGCTTTAACAATCTTAAGATTAGCAAATTCCTTCTTAATCTGATCCTTCAATACAGCTCTAAAATAAGGTGCCAGCCCTTCCCCGTAGTTTGCGATTTTCAATTCCAGTCCGAGTGGCTTCTCCTTCGCATTCGATGCTTCTTCGGCAGAAATAAAATTGGCCGCCACCATATTATTTAATACAGTGTTACGCCGAATTTTTGACTTCTCAGGATACCTTACGGGTGAATAAGCTCCGGGACCTTTCAACATGCCCACTAAAAGCGCCGCTTGTTCAGCAGTTAATTTATCCGGCGTGGTATTGAAATAAGTTCGGGCTGCAGATTTTATCCCAAATGTATTATATGCACCGAAATCCACCGTATTGAAATACATGGTAATAATCTCATCCTTAGTATAATTTCTTTCCAGACGGACAGCAGTCACCCACTCTTGAAATTTTTGGATAACCCGTTTTAAAAAGTTCTTTTGGCGGCCATCAGAAAAAAGATTGAGCGCCAGCTGTTGCGTAATGGTACTTCCCCCCTGTTTATTGCCGGTCAATGTATGGAAGATCACGGTAAAGGTACGTGAATAATCTATCCCAGAATGGTCATAGAAGCGCTTGTCCTCTGTGGATACCAATGCTTTGACCAAATAGGGAGACAGCTCACTGTATTTAACATTCGACCGGTTCTGTACATAATAAGTCCCTAATACTTTATGATCCTCCGTAATGACCTCAGACGCTAAATTACTTTTTGGATTTTCCAGATCGTTAAACGAAGGCAATTTTCCAAATAGTCCAAGGCGTATACTCAATATAAACAGGAATCCCAAGGCTACAATACCGATAATGATCTTCCAAAAATTGAACGTATATCGTTTTATATCGCCTTCAGTAAGTTGATTTTTTTTTGATACTCGCTTCATCTATTTACTAAATTTCATGTGCAAATATTATTCATTTATGCTTGTTTTCATTGGCATTGATGAATGTACTGCATTTTGTTTTTTAAGGCTACATGGAATATCCAGTTTTTTGATCCGTGTCTATTTTTTTATTTGGATATTTCACTATTTGCTCTTATATAGACTTCAATAAGATTTTAATGTCCACTCTATCAGATAATGTGCCAAAGAATGCTTCATGGCAAAGGTATTACTAATTCATTCAAAAGTTTGCATGAAAACATGAAAATGTTTCCTTTTACTAAGTTGATGATGATGTTATACCCGTTCTATCAAACAGACAGCATAAGCAACGACTCCCTCTTGCCTACCGATAAAACCCATTGTTTCATTAGTGGTTGCTTTGATGGAAATATCATCCGCATCCAGACCTGTAGCTTCAGCAAGTTTGACCTTCATCTGTGGAATATAAGGCTTGATTTTAGGTGCTTCAAGGCAAAGCATCGCATCAATATTGCCAAGTTGATATCCTTTTGCCTGAATCAATTTCATACATTCTTTCAACAGCAACAAGCTACTGATCCCTTTCCAGCGCATATCCGTATTGGGGAAGTGATAACCGATGTCTTCCAGGTTTGCAGCGCCCAAAATAGCATCACAGATGGCGTGGACCAACACATCGGCATCTGAGTGACCAAAAGCTCCTGCATGATGCTCCAACTGTACTCCTCCAACAATAAATGGATGCCCCGCCTCTATTTGATGGACATCAAACCCAAATCCTACCTTGATTTTCATGATTACTATTAAAATTATGAGAATACGTTTTTCAACGTAATAAATAAGTTCGTTTCGCTTTGTTTGTTCTGTAAAAGATGCCTCATACCTAGTCCATTTATTTACTTCACAAGCTTAAATTGTGACCACGATACTTTTATAGCTACGAAGATAACATTTTAGTACCGATATTTTGAAATGGAGTTTAGCATCGGACATGATCTTCTGCTTTAACTGTTGACTACCAATAGCGGTATAATCCGAATAACAAAGGGCTATTTCGTCGGAAATAGCCCTTTTTAATAATTTATTGTCTGTTTGTTTTACTCAACCTTTCAGGATGGAGCTATACTTCCACTTCTTCGGGCGCAAACTGATCATATACTTCGCCAAATGCATCGTAATCCTGATCACCGTTAGGTTCAAAAACCTGAATATCTTTGGATCTGGCAAAATCAACAATCTCTGTATTGACATTTTCATCAGCTACGACAACCATATCCGTAAAATGCAATGCACCTTTATAGATTGCTTCATAGCTACCATCACCATACACTTGCGCATCATCAGCTTTAAAAGCACCTTCCGGAGCCATTTCGGCATACTTTGAACCCAATGTACCTTTGAACTCTTCGTTAAACAAAGAATACATCACTTTTGCATCCTTAAATGTAGGGTCGTCCTTGTACGTTGTTTTCACGTAAGCAGGCACCAAAGCAGAAAACCATCCATGACAGTGTACTACATCAGGTGACCAGCCTAATTTCTTAACAGTTTCCAACGCTCCTTTACAGAAGAACACCGAACGCTCATTATTGTCTGCAAAGAATTCGCCATGCTCATCACTAAAAACTTTTTTACGCTGAAAGTAGTCCTCGTTATCCAAGAAATACACCTGCATCCGGGCTGCAGGCAGTGAAGCTACTTTAATAATTAGCGGATTATCATTATTATCCACAACAATGTTCAAGCCTGAAAGACGAATCACCTCATGTAATCTATTTCTACGCTCATTGATATTCCCAAAACGAGGCATCAAGATTCGGATTTCAAAACCCTTCTCTTGCATCGCTTGAGGCAGTTGACGTGTAATTTCAGAAATTTTGGTTAATTCGAGGAAAGGCGACATCTCGTGAGTAATAAACAATATCTTCGTTTTTGCCATCTCCAGTTATTTTTATTTATTATTTTCGAACAGTAAAATCGGTCTACAAAGGTACAAAAAAAATACTTACCATGCAATTTGCTATCAATCATCGTTTTATATTCCCAAAATAATATGCAACTTTGCGAACAAAAAACTATTCAGCAAAGTGGAAATTTTCAAAACGAAAGCATCCCTCCAAGCACATCTCCAAAAAGCACGCTCGGCAGGTAAAAAGACAGCCTTGATCCCCACCATGGGAGCACTTCATGAAGGGCATTTGTCGTTATTAGATTATGCCAAACCCATCAGTGATATTCGTGTTTGTAGCATTTTTGTCAACCCTACGCAGTTTAACGACCCCAAGGACCTGGAGAAATATCCACGTCCGATTGAAAATGATATCAGGCTACTGGAGTCCGTCGATTGTGACATTTTATTTATGCCAAGTGTAGAAGAAATGTATCCCGATCAAGACGAAAATTGGCATATTGACCTTGGCGAACTGGATCAAATATGGGAAGGTGAAAAACGTCCGGGCCATTTTCAGGGTGTAACACAGGTAGTCTATAAATTGTTTACTCTAGTACAGCCCGATATTGCCTGCTTCGGTCAAAAGGATTTTCAGCAGGTCATGGTCATCAAACGTATGATCGAAATTAAAGATCTTCCAATTCAATTGGCGATCTGCCCAATAATCAGGGATGAACACGGTTTAGCCTTGAGCTCCAGAAATATGCGCCTGAGCGAAGAAGGAAAAACAAAAGCCCGCGCACTTTCGCGTTCGTTACAATATGTAAAAGATCATCTTGCAGACAACATTGACCTACAAGAAATTAAAGAGAAAGCCCTTACTATTTTGACACAGACAAAGGGAGTAACAGTCGAATATTTTGCGATCTGTGAAAGCAACTCTTTAAAAGAAGTTGAGCGGATTGATGCCAGTAAACAGTATGTGATACTGGTAACAGCCTGGGTTGAAGGCGTTCGTCTTATTGATAATATGACGTTAGCTTAATAAAAAAAATTTTACCTTTGCGCCATGGTAATAGAAGTAATGAAATCCAAGATTCACCGCGTGAAAGTCACACAAGCGGAATTGAATTATGTGGGTAGTATCACGATAGATGAAGATTTGATGGATGCTGCAAATATCATCGCTAACGAGAAAGTTCAGATCGTAAATAATAACAATGGGGCCCGCCTGGAAACGTATGTGATTCCCGGACAGCGCGGATCGGGCACGATCTGTTTAAATGGAGCTGCCGCACGGTTAGTACAGGTTGGCGATATCGTTATTATTATTTCTTATGCAACAATGGACTTTGAGGAGGCTAAGCAGTTTCAGCCTTCTTTAGTTTTTCCGGATGACAACAATCATTTGATCAGATAGTATCGAACTAGCGACTCCAATACTTAATAATAATTTTATCCAGTAGACACACCTACTGCTAAATAAAAATCGTATTTTTGAAGCGTTACTTTATCAAGTAGCGCTTTTTTATGGAATTAAAAACAACAAGAAACCTGCGTCAGCTTATCGCATCATTCCAATTGGCTTTGATGTCGCTGATTATTATTTCTGGTGTTGTTTTTATGCACAAAGAGGTAAAATCGACTGGGGAAATCGTGATGCACACGCACCCTTATGATTTTACAAAGAAAGAAAAGCCTCAGGAAACCGATGACCAGATCGATTATCTGAATGTCATCTATCAAAACACATATGTTCAGACGGAATTCATCGTCCTCGAGCTTCCAGCACCAAAGGAAATTCAGACAACAAATTACTCCTCGATCTGTCCAGAAGTTGCCCGTATTTCAACTAGTCCCTATTACCTCCGAGGACCTCCCCGCTTAGCATAAAAACATTTATTTTTTTTTAATCAAACGTACCGTGAAATAACATCAGGCAATGCCGCCGGCATTTGTCAGTTGCTTTATTTCCAGAATCGAAAAATTGATCAAGATCGTGGGTTGCCCACTGTTGCACCTGTTCATATTTAATGATTAAAAGAAAACGGTAGATTGGCTGCAGGTGAGTGATCTGCAGTCCAAAGATCTTAGTACATCTTAAGACTAAGTTATATAGTCAATGTTATATGATACAGCTGACAGGCAAGATTCTAAAATTAGCATCACCCCTGTCTATAGCGAAAAGTATGCAATATAAAAGATTATAAGCTTTTAGGATTAAGATCTCAAAACGAAGTACTCCATACTCAATCTTATAAAAATGCTAAAGCAATATACGTTGCTGGCTACACTAATAGCCGGCACATCCACCATATACGCACAATCACCTCTGGAGGGATATTTATTCAATAAAAACCGTGAAGCCATTGCTTCTGGCACATTGACCATAAAGAACAGCAAATCAGCCACAACATCAGATGCTGATGGACACTTTAAATTCAATAACCTGACTACGCCCAAAGTAACTTTAAATATTTCCGCTGTAGGTTATCGCTCACTGACAAAAGTGATCAGTTTGGACACCTTAAAATCACCGCTTCAGGTCCAGCTCGACGAAGACAATCTTAATCTCGACGAGGTTGTCGTTTCGGCTACCCGTTACGGTGTCAAACGTAAGGATGCACCGGTTGTGGTCAATGTCATTGGTCCAAAACTATTCAATGCGACACAATCCGTCGCAATGTCAGAGACATTAAATTATCAACCCGGTGTTCGGGTGGAAAATAACTGTCAAAATTGTGGTTTTTCGCAGGTTAGACTCAATGGTCTTGAAGGTCCATATTCACAGATATTAATCAACAGTAGAGCTGTTTTTTCGGCATTAAACAGTGTCTATGGATTGGATCAGATCCCGACCAGCATGATTGACAGGATCGAAGTTGTCCGTAGTGGCGGCTCAGCACTATTCGGTGCCAATGCCATCGCCGGAACCATCAATATCATTACGAAAGATCCCGTCGAGAATGACTGGCAGGTAAAATCCACCAATTCATTGATCGGCGGCAAAAGCTGGGACAATACCGTAGACTTCAATACTTCTCTTGTGGCGGAGGACTTAAAAACCGGTGCAACATTTTATGGCATGCACCGTAATAGGGAATCTTATGACGCTAATGGCGATGGATTTTCTGAGATAACCAAGCTTCGGAATACTACGTTTGGCACCAAGGTGTTTTACAAACCGAGCGATCTGGATAAAATTACCATTGATTTCAGCACGGTCAATGAATTCCGTCGGGGTGGAGATCAGCTTGATAAAGCGCCCCACCTGACTCAGATCACAGAGCAATTGCAAACCAGCTCCATTGTCGGGGGAATCACCTACGATCATTATTCCGAAGATTACAAACACAAACTGTCGGCTTACGGTTCCGTTCAGAAAACCGCACGGGACAGCTATTATGGCGGTCTTGGCGGCGGAACCACACTCGCTGACAGTACGCTTGCATCCAATTCGTATGGAAAGACAAACGACATTGCGTTAGTTGTTGGAAGTCAATACACCTACAATTTTGAAAAGGATGTATTTACTGCTGGCGTAGAGTTTTCCTACAATGACACACAGGATGAAATACCCGGATACAAACGCACTATCGATCAGCAAAACAAAGGATTAGGAACTTATGCACAATATGAATGGAAACCTTTTGCGACATTAAAAACGCTGATCGGTGCCCGTTACGACTACACCTATGTCGATGGCAAATACAGTCTTGCAGGCATAGATCGGAATTCGGATCAACGTTTCGGAACTTTCAGCCCACGTTTAACCGTGCTGTATGATCTGACAAAAGACCTCCAATTCAGAGGTGGATATGCACGTGGATTTCGGGCTCCACAGGCCTTTAATGAAGATATGCACGTCACCTCTATCGGAGGTAATCAGGTTTTTGTCCTGATTGGCGAGAACTTAAAAACCGAATATTCCAATGCTTATACGGGTTCCTTCAGTTACAACAAGAATTTTGGAAATGTACAGACAAGCTTTCTTGTCGAAGGCTTCTACACGGACCTCAACAATCAATTTGTGAATGTTATGGCTTCAGAAAAAGACGGATTGATCATTCAAGAGATGCAGAATGGCGAAGGAGCACGTGTATATGGTTCTAACATCGAAATCAATATTGCCCCTTCATCCTGGCTTTCCTTCCAGACCGGAGGAACAATCCAACGCTCGCGTTATAAAAAAGATCAGCTGATCTATGAAGGCAAAGAGGATACCCATGATATCTGGACAAAGAAATATGTCCGGACACCCAATATCTACGGTTATATGAACACAAACCTAAAAGCGACCAAACGATTTGCAGTCGATCTGACAGGAGTATATACAGGTAAAATGATTGTGCCACATATCCAGCAAGATATTATGACCTTAAAAAATGCAAGAGATTTTGTTGAATTGAACCTACGCTTGGGATATACTCTGCCTGTACATAAGGATTTTAGTATCGAGTTCTTTGGTGGTGTACAGAATATGTTCAACGCCTTTCAAAAGGATTTTGACAAAGGTGCATTACGGGATTCGGACTATATCTATGGCCCTACACGTCCACGAACATATACCTTCGGTCTTCGGGTAGGACATTTTCATTAGGAAATTGCCATCGGGAGAAATAGACGTTAATAAAAAAACAATGAAATATTGCCGGAAAATAAGCATGCTATTGATCGCATTATTTTATCCGCTCCTCCATTTTGGACAGGAGCGGATAAATTGGGTCAGTTTTGAACAGCTCGATTCTTTACTTGCAGTCGAGCCGCGGGAGACCCTTATTTTTATCCATACCGACTGGTGCTCATATTGCCGGAAGATGGAACGGGAGATATTCACCAAGCAGAATCTTGTCACTGTGATCAATAAAAATTATTATGCAGTCAGTTTAGACGCGGAATCTGCGCAGGAAATTACTTTTGATCAGAGCGTTTGGAAGCCGAAATCCAACAAAAAAAGAACTGGCCAGCATCATCCTTTGGCGTTAGCGTTATTGAATGGGAAACAGATGATTTTCCCAAGCCTTCTTCGATTTGACAAGGAGTTTCGCTTAAAAAATATACAACAAAAATACCTGAACTCAAAAGAGTTAAATGATTTTTTAGAATAATTTAACATATTTGTGTAGCGAAACCAAACGAACGTGCGTTTGGAATCTTATAATTAATACACACTTTAAGAAATTATGAAAAATATCACGAAATTTTTAATGGCATTTTTGTGTCTGGGAATGATCTTCGCGTCTTGTAATAAAGATAATTTTGACTGGGATGAATATTACAGACAACAAGAGGAAGCTATCAAAAGGGAGAAGGCAAGGCAAGATTCTTTATATAAAGATCAAGCTCCTTTATTATTAGAATATGCGCAAAAAAACTTTAAAAACGAAGCCGGACAGCCAAATTATGTTGTAGATGATTCAACTAAGATTGTTTATCAAATTTTAAGCCCCGGAGACAAAACCTCTTACACTTATAAAGCTCAGGTTGGAAATGGAGGCTATGTAATTACGTCGCCATCGGTAACAATCAACTTCAAAGGACAATTGTTGAACGGAACTGTATTCGATCAAAGTAAAGAGGGTACGCCGACTAATTATAGCAACTTAAGTCCTGCGATCAATAAGTATGGCGGTTCGTGGTACTATGCATTTATCCCTAAAGTAATTAGTCAAGATGGTCGAGAGTTAAAATTCAATGGGCTAACAGCCACAGGCTTAGTGAAAGGATCCAAAATTCGTTTTGTAGCACCATCTTATTTGGGTTTTGATCAAAAAGAATTTAAAGATGGAAGTGAAAAAGTAACGGTTCCTGTAAATACACCCGTTGCTTATGAAATTGAAGTTACCGCAATTGCTGCAGCCACTTCAAACTAAAAAACATACTATTTAAAGAAGCCATTTTCATCCCGAGAATGGCTTCTTTAAATTAAAATTAACATAATACCATGAAAAAACTACTTTCTGCCCTACTCTTTGGACTAACACTGACCTCGATCTTTTTTGCTAGCTGTAACAAAGACAATTTTGACTATGCCGCTTGGGAAAGAGAACAGTTGGAAAAACAACGCATTCAGGATTCCATCAACAAAAAGCGCGTTGAAGAACAATTTCCTATTATCAAGAAATATGTGGCGGACAACCAGCTTCAGAATGTACTATATATTGATTCTCTAGGTCTAGCCTACCAGCTTTTAGCTACTGGAGAGGAGAGCTCATACACCTATTCATTTAATTCCAACGGTGGAATTATTGCTCCTGATGCGACGGTAAAATACATTGGTAAACTTGTTCCCAGTGGCACAATATTCCAACAGACCGAAGAGGGAAAAACAGCTACATTGAATTTATCCAGCGTTATCACAGCTTGGCAGATCGCTTTTCTTCCGAAATCCATATCGTATAATGGCAAGGACATTCCAACAGGAGGAATTACGCCAACAGGTCTAAAAAAAGGATCTAAAATCCGCATCATTACCCCGTCTCCTTGGGCTTACGGTGATACGGGCAAACAAGGCTCTTCCGCTTCAGACGTTTCGATTCCAGCTAAATCACCTTTAGATTTTACAATTGAGGTTGTTGATATTAAAAATAAATAGTCTTACAAAAAACACAATAGGTCTTCAAAAACCATCCAAAAAAGTTTTTGAAGACCTATTAACCGTGCTATGAATAAATTTTTATCGCCTTTATTTTTAGGAATCGTAGCCCTCGCTCTACTGAATGTTGTTAGCTGCAATAAAAACGACGATATCCCTATTTATAATGCGACTGAGCAATTTAAGACAGATTCCGTCCTACTTAAAAATTATGTTGACAGCTGGTTTCCTGATGCACAGTATGATGCAGAAACGGGAATATGGTATGAGATGCTTGCCACAGGAACGGGTAACTATAACTATAAAATAGTAGATACACTAAATGCAAAACATCTCAAATTTTCTCCTACCGTAAAATATGTAGGAAAACTTTTGAATGGGAATATCTTTGATCAAACGGAAGCAGGCAAAACATCAACCTTCAACATTAGAACAAATACAGGCTATCAATATCCCTTCGACAGCACAATTATTCCGGCTTGGACATTCGCCTTCGCACCAAAAAGGATTGGAGACATGAAATTAGGAGGGCTGACCGAAAAAGGGCTTCAAAAAGGCTCCAAGATCCATATTGTGGTACCTTCCAGATGGGCGCATGGGAGTCTAGCAATGGGTAAAATCCCTGCTAATTCTCCATTGGATTTTGTTATCGAAGTCGTAGACATCAAATAAGATCCTTCAACACAAAAAACCGGTAATATTTTTAAAATACAAACGTAAAGACGTCTAAAGCAACTTCTGATTTTAGGTGTTTTCTATTTCTTCCTGTTAATCACAATATAATCTTATCAAAAATATCGTATTATATTTCCCCTTGGCTACTGGAAAATAGGAATATGCTCAAAATAATAAATCCCAACTAGAACAATAAGTGCATTTCTCGACTTAGGAATCCAGCCGAGTAAAGCTCCATGTCTGACCGGTATAATAAGTGAATAGGAAGAGCTTTTAAACAACAAAAGCTCGAAGTGGGGAACTCCGAGCTTTACCTAACCAATTATTAACCTAAATTATGAAAAGTTCTTTATATATTATTTTGTATATATCTTTCTGTTTTGATATATCAAAGGTAACACACATTCCCTTTCATGTCAAGAAATTTAACAGCATTTAACGTTGTTAAAATTATGTTAAAACAATTTAGCAAATTGTAACAGGCTAGTGACCATGTTTGAATAATATTTATTGTGAAATAAATTAACCAATAGATATAATTAACGAGAATAATGCACGAAAGAATTCATTGGAAGCTTTTAAATATATTCTGAAGCAGTATTGTTCAAGATTCGACGAAGTGTGTAAGACCATATCATGGTCTTCAAAATCAGAGAATTAAACGGCCAATTTTTAAGAAAAAAATAAGCAAGGCAATGAAAGCCTGAATTCTTTTAGAAAACAATATCAATAAACAAACACTTTCAATAAAAAGGAATAAATTTGTGTAAGAGCTTTTGTCAGTATACACTACGTTTAATGAAGTGCGTTAAAAAATAGGAAACTATCAGAATTTTCTTGACGACACTTGCCATCTAATAAATTGAAAAAAGAAATAGGAATGAAAATAGCTTTAGCACAATTGAATTACCATATTGGTAATTTTGAAGCAAATACAAAAAAAATAATTCATGCCATCAACCAAGCCAAAGAAGCATCGGCAGATCTTATCATATTTGCAGAACTCGCTATCGGAGGTTATCCGGCCAAAGACCTGCTGCGAAGTAAGGTATTTAAACAACAGTGCAACGCCGCTATTCACCAGATTGCAGCTCACTGCCAGGACATTGCCTGTATCATCGGTGCGCCTGTCACAAACAGCGATCCTGAAGGAAAAGCACTTTACAATACCGCCATATTTATCGAACAGGGAGCTGTTCGAAATATTGTAAAAAAGGGTTTATTACCAGATTACGATGTATTTGATGAATACCGATACTTTGAACCCAACAAGCGTTTTGATTGCATCACATTGAACGGTGTAAAAATTGCCCTGACCATATGTGAAGATCTTTGGGACGACGATGAGGGCGGCAACTCATATGTAGGTGACCCTATGTCCGAACTCCGAAAAGAGAACCCTGATCTACTGATCAATATTGCAGCTTCGCCATTCTCGTACACACATTTTGAAGAGCGTGTTAAAGTGCTTTCCCGTCAGGTCGTGAAATCCAATCGTCCACTGATATATGTCAACCAAGTGGGAGCACATATGGATATTATCTTCGATGGCCGATCACTTGCGCTCAACAACGACGGGACAAAGGTAGCTGAATTAAAACGATTTGAAGAAGACCTACAGTATGTCACCTATCATCAGAAAAATATTACTTCAACCACCGCTCCCACAAAAGATCCTATAACAGAGATTGCCTTGATCCATGACGCATTGATTTTGGGATTACGTGATTATTTCCAAAAATCAGGATTCAAAAGAGCAGTATTAGGTTTATCAGGAGGATTAGATTCAGCCTTGGTTGCTGCCCTGGCCTGTGAAGCACTCGGCGCAGATAATGTGCTTTCCATTTTAATGCCTTCTGTCTATTCCTCAGATCATTCCATCAAAGATGCAATGGACTTGGTGACCAATACCGGCTGCAAACACCATATCGTCCCCATTAAAGATATCGCTTCAGCATACGAAAATACACTCGCTCCACTTTTCGAAGGTTTGAAACACGATACCACCGAAGAAAATATACAGGCGCGTGCACGTGCTGTTATCTTGATGGCCGTATCAAACAAGTTTGGCAATATCCTATTAAACACTTCCAATAAAAGCGAGGCCGCTGTTGGTTACGGCACCTTATACGGCGATATGGCAGGCTCCATTTCGGTCATTGGCGACGTCTATAAATCCAAAGCTTATGAACTGGCTCGTTATATCAATCGGGAGCGTGAAATTATCCCGGTCAACACCATTGAGAAGGCCCCATCAGCCGAATTGCGTCCCGATCAGAAAGACTCGGATTCCCTACCGGAGTACGACCTACTGGATAACATCTTATATGAATTGATTGAAAATGAAAAGAGCGGTTCCGAAGTTGTAGCAATGGGATTCGAAAAAGCGTTAGTAGAAAGAGTGAGTAAATTGTTGAACAATGCTGAATTTAAACGCTTTCAGGCACCGCCAATCCTGCGGGTGAGCCCCAAAGCTTTTGGTACGGGAAGACAGATTCCACTAGTAGCAAAATATCCATATTAATTTTACAATTAGCATTAAACCATATTTATAGTTTTTTGTCTAACATTAATAAATTAAAATCCGTGCTGTACAGTACAAAAATGAATTGCCATAATAATTGCTTTGGCTTGCTTAGAGGCCGCCAGAGCGAATAGTTAAGAAAGTTTAAAACAATTTAAATAAATATAAGTTCCATATAGGCCATGAAATCTTCATGAATATACAGCTAACAAGCAAAACAAGCTGCTCATGATAGATTCATCACAGTTAATAAACAAATTACTACGATGAAAAAGATTCTGTTATTTTTGGTGCTCTGCGTTGCGTTGGCATCATGTTCGTCTTACCAATACAATACCACTCGGGTAGAGAAGATGGATTTTACTCCTTTCAAGACGTATGCCTGGCTACCACCGGTAGACTCGCTTTCAAAGTCTTATTTTGATAATGATATTGCCAAAACTAACATTTTGGATGCCGCAAATGCCGCCTTGGAAGCGAAGGGACTCCAATATTCAAAAGATAATCCTGATCTATTATTCCGTTATATCACTATCGTCAATAACAAAAGCCGTCTGGTATATGGCGGTGGCGGATATTATGGTTGGGGAGGTCCTTGGGGCTGGTACAGACCATGGTTCTCACCTTATTATTATGGTGGCGGATATTACCCTGTTGCTAAGGAGCGTTACCGTTATGGCCACTTGATTATCGAAGCTATTGACCGCAAAACAAATGCAGTGATCTGGCAAGCACGTGGTTCGGGTGATGTAGATAATCCAGAGAAAGCAATCAACAACATCAGTAAGGTAGCACAGGGTGTGATTGACTTATTCCCTGTAAAAACCTTAAAAAAATAAACAAAGTTTAATTTAACGCCTGTAATAGAAAAAGACCGGTTTTCTTCGATTAACCGGTCTTTTTCTTTTTGAACATGTTTAAGGCATTCCCCCAACGTTAATATCGCTCCGGTTTATAACCGTTTAGGAATCTCCTAATAATCCTAAAAAGCGGTCACTAAACGGAAGGTCTCAATTTTAAGTAGAATGGTACTTCAACGCGTTCTTTGGATTTATTAATGATCAATTCAGCTGCCATCCGACCCATCATCTCAAAATCAGTCGATATTGTCGTAATACCATTAAGAATAAACTTCTTTAATGGCGTCTCATTATAGGAAATGATACCAACATCTTTTCCGATGATCAATTTTTTTTGAATAACCTTGTTCAACAATTTGACGAGATCGTCTTCAATTATATTGATATAGCAAGTACCTTTCTCTACTTTCTCTTCATCTATATCGGAGACCAGCTCATGGTCAAAGGCATATTGCTGACAGAATTTATAAAATCCCTTGATAATAGCTTTCGGGAAATCACTATAGTCTGGAAATACCAGTTTCAGGTTTTTATACTTGCTCAGTACTTCATTAGCTTCCTCCAATGCAGAATAAATATCATGTTCATAATTTTCGTAAACCGCAGGAAAGTCGCCGGGCACATCCTCAATGAACTTCCCCAGCAACATTAGCTTTTCGGCAGGAATTTTACGGATAATATCCGGTGCTTTGTCTCTCCCTTCCTTAAAATGAGGGAAGAGTACATAATGGTCATAGGTTTTGGTTAGACTCCCCAAAAGGGTGTTCAGATACGATAAGTCTGAATTGTAAACAAACAAATCCAAATTGGCATGATCACCGAGTTCTCTTGCAAAGGAATCGTATACAATTTTTTTATGTGCGCTCAGCTTATTAAGAAAGAGCGCTATCTTAAGTTTTGATTGAACATCAGTTTTATTTACATAATATCCCTTCCCTGGATTGGATGCTATGATCTCATTTTTTTTCAGATATCGGTACGCTTTTTCGACTGTGTCGCGTGATATCTCCAGATATGCACTCAACTCATTAATGGAAGGCAACATATCATCTCTGACCAATATTTCATTTTTAACAGCATCAATAATCGTATTTGCCAATTGCAGATACTTGGGCGTGGCAGAAAAATCACTAATTTCTAAAGTTTTTAAAAATTGATTTACAGAATTGGTCATTGTTAGATTTTAATAATTTTAAAATTAACGATTTGTTTATAATTTTTTTAAAAAAACCTTAAAAACTACCTCTTTCAAAATCCTCCCTCTATGCAGCCCATGATAAAAGGACCTGTTGCCTTTGCATCATTCTCACGAATTCGCTCACCTACGTAGTAATCATAACTACCGTCTCGATACGGATTTCCCCCCAAACCGGCAACGGCATTACACTGTATCAATGTCCACAATCCATTTTCTTGTTTTAATAGTTTCTTTTGGATACCCTGATATAATCTATCTACCAAACTTTTATAGCTTTTTGAAAGGTATTTTTTATTCATGCCTTTCGAGTAAGCATACAGAAACATGCTATTTACTGACGCTTCCTGATAATTTCTTTCTTTTTTTGGCTGGTCAATTACTTGCCACCAGAGGCCTTCATTATCTTGATAGTTAGCAAGAGCATTGGCTAACGATTGCGCCAATTGAATCAATTTGTCTCTTCTGGGGTAATCTAACGGCAACTCGTCCAATACATCAATGACCGCCATAAAATACCAGCCAATACTTCTCCCCCAAAAATTGGGCGACTGCCCCGTTTGGGGATTTGCCCAAGCTTGCTTTTTGCTTTCGTCCCAAGCATGATAATACAATCCTGTCCTAGGGTCCAATGTATGTTTAGCAGTAATTAAAATTTCGTCAATAGCCTTATCATAATACTGATCATCCGTACTCAGCTTAGCATATTTAGCGAGAAATGGCCCGGTCATATAAACCCCATCCAGCCAGATCTGATGGGGATAAATCAGCTTGTGCCAATAGCCACCTTCGAGTGTTGTAGGCTGGTATTTTAGTTGGTGAATCAAAGTTTCAATAGCCAGTCGATATTTTTGTTTCTTGGTTTTTTCATAAAGTTCAAAGAGAATTTTTCCTGAATTGACAAAATCCACATTATAGGCACTAAGCTCATATAGATGAATTTCGCCCTTTTCATTGATGAGTGTATCCGCCCACTTTTCTACATAATTGAAGTATTTTTTATCTCCTGTCTTTTCGAAAACTTTTAACATGGCAAGACAACCTAAGCCTTGGGAATACCCGAAATATAATCGTTTACCGTGATCCAATTGCCAGGCCTCGGGAAACCGCTTCATTTCTGAATCTGCAAAATGTTGATACATCGATTGTGCTGTCAGCGTAGATACTACTCCCAGTAAGCATAGGAGAACAATTATTTTTTTAAAGACCATATGTTTTGTACTGTATGATTAAAATAAATATTTTACAATTATTATAGTACTTATAAAGAGTTAAGACTTTCTGGAGCTAATAGATAATGTCATTAGTTACCTTTTAATAATGGCATATAATTAAATTATGAACTTACCTTACGAGAGGTAATAAATATGTACATCAGCCAGTAATGCTAAAAATATCACAAAAAGAAACAATAACCGTCCTGAGCTATCTTGATTTGCATGCTGTCTGAACGATTTCGCACAGCAAAATATTGACTTCGTCACGTAGAAAAGTCATTCCGACCAGTGTTTCGTTTGTTTTCCCACGTGGAATTTTCATTTCCCCACGTGGAAAAATCGTTCAGACACCCGACTTTTTCATTTCGCCGAGTGACAAAATGAAAAAGTCCATTAACTAAACAAAGAAGTCGGGGGGCTTTTTCATTTCGACAGGCGTCAGGGATATTTTGTCCTAAGGGGAAATCAAACGTTCACCTGTCGAACTCATTTTGCCAAGTGGAAAAATTGCGCAAATACAGCGCAATTTTCCACAGACAGAGCGCAAAATCGATCGGAAGGACACAATACATCTTAATAGAGTGGATGCTGCTGACCGGTCAGTCCCGGATTATTATCAATGGTCGTCGTACTTAACGGGACTATCTCTACTTTGTTTTTTTCCAGACCTCTATAAATATTACTCACCCAAGTCGCCGTAGGGGTCAAGGCATTTGAAAAGAAAATAGATTGATTGCTGTACATATCCAATAAGGTATATCCCTGCGCAGTTAATTCGGCTTTTTTTATTGCTTCCGGAGCCTCTTTAAACGATATAAATTCTTGTGCAATCAGCGGATCATTAAATGTATTGGCCGGCGTCATTTTGTACGCACGGAATAAATCCACATTTGCGTACTTGCCTTGGTGGCCGGCAAGATCCAATAAATCTTGCTTGGTTTGGCTCAGTTTTTCGAACAAAATTCCCCAACGAATTAAATCGGTCCTTCGCCATCCTTCAAAGCCCAATTCCAGTTTACGTTCCTGGATAATGGCATCCCGAAACCCTTGATAAGATGTTGGTGTTGTCCCTATTTTTGCTTTATTGTTTTTGAATGCACGTAAGCGTACCTGTTCGTATAGATCTTTTGCAATTGCGGTTGGTCCTTGATTGATTTCATTTTCAGCTTCTGCGTACATCAGCAGGATATCAGCGTAACGTAATTCAATCCAGTTAATATCTCTTTTATTTACCGCAATGCCTTTTTCTGCTTTCCAATTGACTCTAAATTTACCGATGGTATTACTTGCATAGGTATTCATCTGGTGCTTACTATCTGCTGTGATGGAATAGGATGCAATCGCAACATCACGGCGGCTATCCCCCTCCTCAAATTCAAAATAATAGGTTGGAAAGGCTGCCATTGCTGGCTGTGCTTTACCATAGTAGGAATTTGTGTGCGAAAAAAATCCATTTGTATAACCAATCTGTGCATCGTTACGATCAGCTCCTTTCTGCCCATACTGCAGCATGGACTCGTTATCGTATTTTCCATTGATGAGGTTTCTGAATATCGTTTCATAATCTATCAGACTATTTTCACCCCGGTCTACAACCATTTTGCAAGCATCTCTAGCGATTTGATATAACTCTTTAATCCTGGCCTGATCCGGACGTTTACTCAGCTGCACACTACTTGCCGAATAAGAGTTTAGATCCCAACGCAAGGAATATCCTGCCGCGTATAAAGCTGTCCTAGCCAATAGCCCATAAGCTGCATTCTTTGAAATACGTTCTACGGATAAACCAGATTCTCCTTTCCAAGGAAGTAACGCAATAGCTTTTTGTAAATCTTCGACACAGGCATCCATGATCGTATCACGGCTCACACGCGAAGAAGAGAAGCTCCCCGCATCGACTACGGGAATACGCGGAAAAGGAACATCGCCAAAATAACGTACCACATTCAACATATTTTTGGCGCGTATAGCCAGTGCCTCACCAAGGAGCATATCAAGTTTTTTCTTTTCTGAATCAGTCTTAGGTTGCATTAATGGAATATTCTTAATCAATACATTGACCTGTTCGACGCCAGAATACATTGCTGTATAGGTCGAAGAGGGGCTTGTTGCCGGGGTATACACATAATTGGAAACTTGATTTTTTGAGTTGGTCTCCCCCTCCGTGGAAAAACATTCGTCTGTTCCCATACCAAATTGGTAATACAGTTCTGAATTAAAAACACTCGTATAAGCACCTAGTAATGCCATTTCGACACGATCGGCGTTTTCAAAGATATTACTACTATCGTAATCACTTTGGGAAGGAAGTTCCAAAAATTTCTTACATGATCCTGTAGCCAATAAACAGGCTATGCTTAATATTGTTACAATTCTTTTCATTGGAATAAAGTGTTTATCATCAAAGGCTATTTTGTCCTAAACGATTTGTTAAATCGCATTCAATTATTTTGTTTGTAGTGCTACTATATATTAACCAAATCAATCACTCAAAAGGTCAAATTAAAGCCAACAACGAAACTTTTTGTTCTTGGATAGGCTGAGTTATCCACGCCTCTCGTTAAAATAGACGATGTTGACGCTACTTCGGGGTCATAACCCGAGAATTTGGTAAATGTATGAATGTTGTTGAGTGTCATAAAAACGCGCATTTTTCGCAAATAAGCGTGTTTAGACAATTCTTGAGGCATAGTATAACCCAGGGTGATATTGTTAATTCGTAAAAAGGATGCGTCTTCCAGGTAATAATCCAATGCATCACTTATCGCAATATTATTGGTCGGATTCAGACTCCATACTTGCTCTTTCTGATGCTGATTGGGATTCAGTTCAGCCAAACGGTTGAGGTCTTTGGTCTCTGCCCCAGTATTGGGGTCGATTAACGTAAATCGATCCGCCATGTTCGCCAATGAATTCTGATTCGGTAAATAAGGCCCCATAAAACGTTGCGTATTCATATTAAACGCCTTATTACCATATGCAAAATTTAGAAACATATTTAAATCAAAATTTTTATAGGAAAAATTATTCCCAATTCCACCAAAAAACTTGGGTTCAGGATTGCCTATTACCGTACGATCATTGGTTGACCACACGGGATTACCATTGCTATCTGTCTCGCCTGCTGTTGGCAAATATTTGACATCGCCTGGTTTAATACTCGTTCTGTTTTTCCCTTTTAATGATGCTACGCCATCTTTCAACATGTAGCTACCATCCCCATTTTGGACAAAATCATCTGTGGTATATACACCGTCGTATTTGTAACCGTAAAATTGTCCCACAGTCTCACCGACTCTTGTGATGAAGTCAATCCTTGAGCTGAGATTATTCAACATAAAATCGCTATTTTCACTACTAGATCCATATAGGCCAAGCGTTTTTGACCTATTAAATGTGATATTGAAATTGGTTTGCCATTGAAAATTCTGTTTTTTGATATTCAATGTGCGTAAGGTAAACTCTACTCCCCGGTTGCGCAGGGCTGCCACATTTTGATTTTGATAACGATATCCAGTTGAGGTAGGTATTGTCTGCTTTAACAAGAGATTACTTGATTTGTTGGAATAGAAATCTGTCGTTAAACTAATACGATTCTTTAAAATAGCAATGTCCAGCGCGAGATTAGACGTTTGCGTCTTCTCCCATTGCAATTCAGGATTCCCCAACAAATCACTTGGTTTCAAACCTATTACCTCTGTATTATTGATCGCAGCAATCGTGGATCCGTACAATGTAGCATAGGTCACATTACCAATATTATCGTTTCCGGTAGATCCATAACCCGCCCGTATCTTTAATTGATCAAAAAAGTTCTGGCCTACCATAAATTGCTCCTTATGGATATTCCAGGCTGCTGAGGCTGAGGGGAAATAACCCCATTGATGCCCTTCCTTGAATTTAGAGTTGCCATCTGCACGCAGTGTAGCCGTAAGTAGATAACGATCATCATAATTATAGATCGCTCGCGCAAATCCAGAGACAAGTCCGTACCGGCCTTCGTCAACATCTGCGCGATCTATCCGGGTTGCCAGGGATACATCATTCAGTCCAAAATTACTCTGCGGAAACCCATAATATGTATGTCCCAAGCTTTGATCTTTGGAATACAGGATCTCATGTCCCATCATTAAATTTAGATGGTGCTTTTCAAACTGTTTCATCCAAGACAGTGTATTGGTGACCTGCCATTGATACCCTTCTGCATTACCTCTTGATCCGTATGGCCCACCATTATTACGGGCATTTACTGTACGTCCATCATCCCACATGTCATTTCTCGTTTGCTTCCACTGGTAGGACCCCGCGGTTCGAAAGGTAAAATCATTAAGGAATTTGACGTTTAGGCCCAAATTGGCCACAGCCAAACGGCTGGCCTTGGTCTTTGTAATCGCATCGTTCATGATAATCGGGTTGTAAATATCATATTGTGAATCTACTGCCTGAAGCTCTTCTGCAATGTCGGCGTTCAGCAATTGATCATTGGTGAATCGAACTCCCCCAGTGACCGGTTGCAGGATGGACATCTTAAGCATCCCTCCCAACGAACCTCCACCTTGTGTATTCGCATCTTGCAGTAAGGTGTTAAAATCCAAATCCACGCCTTTAAAAAGGTTGTGATTGATTTTAGCTCTTACGCTATTGCGATTATAGCCGGATTTAGCTAATATACCATCTTGACTCATGTTATTGTAACTCAACATTAACTTCGTCTTTTCATTTCCGCCGTTTATATTGACATTATGATTCTGTAAAATCGCCGAACCGCCAAAAACTTCCTGTTGCCAATCGATCCCGGTACGATTGCCATACTCCTGCTGTATCCGTGGATATGCATTGCTCGCAAAATCTGAAGCTGAGGGATCCCCACCAAACATATTTGCGAATTGCTGCTGCCTGCCCCCTAGGGTCTGGTATTCATATTGATATTTCACATAATCTTCGACCCGCAACAAATCCAATTTCTTGCTTAGTCTTTCAAAACTGAAATAGGTATTGTAATCTATATTGGTCCGACCGGATTTTGCAGACTTAGTGGTTACTAATATAACACCATTAGCACCTCTAGAACCGTAAATAGCAGAAGCTGAAGCATCTTTCAATACATCGATACTTTCGATGTCACTTGCATCCACACTGTTCAATCCTCCATCCATAACAAACCCATCAACAATGACCAATGGATTGCTCGATCCTGAGAAACTTGTTCCACCACGAACAGTAACATTGACTGCCGATCCCGGGGCACCACTTTGCGTAACAATGTTGACTCCGGCAATCTTTCCAGTCAATGCTTGCGCTGCAGTTGTCACCGGTATATCCTTGATTTCACTTCCTTTGACCGAGCCTACGGCGCCAGTCAAATCTCTCTTTCTGGCTGTACCATATCCAATAACAACCACTTCATCAAGATCGCGATTGGATTTTTTCAATTGCACTCTAATTGGTACATTTTCTTTGACAACAAACGTTGTCGTTTCATAACCAACGCATGATAACTGCAAAATATCGCCTTCTTTCGCTACATATTGGAATAATCCTTTGGAATCCGTTTGTAGCGTTCGATCTGTTCCTTTTATACGGATACTTACTCCAGTAAGAGGCACATTTGCGTCATCGACCACCACTCCAGAAATTTTATTTGACTGTGCCCAGAGATGGAACGGCAAGGCTAAGGTCGCCAACGCTAACTTAAGCTTTGAATTAAACAACACAGATTTACCCTTGGGTGATTTTTTTATTATTCGCATTATAATTTAGTATATTGAGATTTTCATCGGGTTATTAAATCGCATTTTATGCAACATAGCACTTGCTTGCAGCACATAAAAATGGGCGACTTACAAGGAACGGCTTCCATTCCTAGGAAACCCTTTTCTTTATTTTGACCACTTATTTCTGCTGCGCTAACAAGATCAAATAGGCCTCCATATTTAAATAGCCCTTGAACAATGGATGTTTACTTGATTGCAAGGCATCAGCATTATTATTTTTGTCAAGCTTTAACTTTACTTCCCATTCATCAGGTATTCCATCTCCATCCGAATCCATCGGTAGATCGGCAGATTCAAATCTGCCCAACCCGCCATTTTCCAAAGGAAGATCCGATTCGCGATAGGTATAAAATCCGAGTGTGCCTTTGCTCTGTAATTCATGAATTAAAAAAGCATCAACCTGATCTCTTTGGGGCAAGGTGGCACCGACATGATCAATCAAATAGGAATACGCTTTTTTAGCGCTCATTTTGGGTCTCAAGGTGGGGTAGGTCTCGTAGAAGCCGGCTGTTTTAAAATTATCTGCAGCTAGCCCCGGGTACCAAGCTTCTGTAGCCTCAATTAATTCCCCGTCTAGCTTACCATTCTGATTATTGTCAAAATAATTACCCGACTGATAGAGATTAAAGTTGCCGTTTCCTCTAGAAAATGGAGTTCTTTTCGTCTTTGGGGTTGACGGCCCTCCCACAAAATAATTATTTAATATGGTCACGTTAGACTCTCCGGAGGATTCACCACCAAGAATGTAAGCATCAGCAGATACGCTATGATTAGGATAGGTTGTATTAGCGTTTCCAAAGTTATAAACAACATTATTGACAAATTCGTTAATGCCTTTCACTTTCGGATTTCTGGTCTTGTTGCTATGATATAATGATTTGATAATCGATATTTTTCCTCCTGTCTGTATCAAGCCGCCTGCAGAGTGATTGTGACGCTGTAAACCTTGACCAATAATCGAATTTTGAATGGTAATACTATCAGGCTCATTCCCTTTATTATCCCAGTTAATGGAAAATACCTCATCCAAGCCCCAAGTGAAAGACATATGATCGAGCATGATATTTTTTCCGTTGGCAATACCGGATGCATCGTCACTTTTCCCGGCACCCGCATTGGCGCCGAGCCTGATCCTCACGAAGCGCGCAATCGTCCCATTTGAGCCAGAAAAAGAAACTTTCCTTCCATATACAACCACACCATCGCCTGGCGCCGTATGCCCGGCAATGGTGGTGTTTGCAGCAACAGCTAGATTAGATTTTAATTTAATGATTCCGGATACGTTAAACAACACAAAACGTCCAGGCTTGCTCACAGCATCACGAAACGAGCCTGCACCGCTGTCATCCAGATTTGTTACAAAATAAACGCTTGGTGTTGCTGCCCCTCTGGCGCCGGTAGCAAAACGGCCAAAACCTTCTGCCCCAGGAAAAGCAAGTAGCCTTCCGTCCTCAGTTGTAGCATTACTTTCAGCCCATTCAATCCATTCCAATCTGGAAACAAGTGTATCTTTGGAACAAGAAAGAAGAATCATAGCCAAAGCGCCAAAAGAAAATAGACACTGTCTTTTCATAATGATAAGATTTTCAAGCCAGCCAGTGCTGGCTTTGGGTTTATAATTGTTATATATTGGTTTACACAATATTACACAATGCAACCGGTTTCATCATCCTGTACTGTACTGTTGTATGTCAAAAGGACACCAGGTATTGTATCTTGTTTTCTCCTATTTTTTGTGCTTTGTTACTATCCGTGCGTTTTCCGGTAAGAAGGTCGGTTCCCAGCCATCCAACACCTTCTCTTTTGTATATTGCTCTGCTTCGGCATCGGTCAGCTGATGTGACCAGCTAACTCGGCTGTTTATATGAGCTCCTTCACCACGACTTTTATATTCAGCATAATAAGCCGTCTTTTCATTCTCAGGATTTCCCCAATTATGCCAACCCTGCGGCCGAATATGTTTTCCCATTTCAGTATTCATAAAGACGACTTTTGCGTAAGGACGCCAAGGTCGACCCAACCATACCTCTGAGACATTGTTTGCAGCGGTTAATTTACAGTCGACAAAGACATAACCATAGTGCTGCTCATCCGGAGTAGAAGCAGCGGTAATATAGCCACCGGTACGGTTGCTATGAACCTGGCATCTGGAAAACACGGTCGTAGATCCTCCAAACATAAAATCCACAGAGCCTTCTATATAGCAATTTTCCAACAGGGACTTTGTTCCATTGTGTCCGTACCAGGTATCCTGATAGCCCAACATTTTACAATCATTGAAGGCGGACCTAGGTGCGTCGATATATAAAGCGACCGCTTGTCCGGCATCCATGCCCGCAGAATTGGCAAAGGTAAGTCTTTCACCAACAAACTGATCTCCTTTTATATATACGGAGCGGGAATCTGCTGTTCCATATGTACCACCATCAGGTTTAGTTTTACCACTGTAATTGTCAAATGTCAAGATAGTCGTTTCTTTATCTTCACCTATCAGGTGAATAAGGGGTTTATTTTGTGGTATTTCAATGATTTCTTTATAGGTACCGGATTTGATATAGATATAAAAGGGTTGTGCTCCATTGACTGGAGCTGCATGAATGGCTTCCTGTACAGAAAGATAATCTCCGGTACCATCTTTTGCTACAACAATATCCGGTACGAAATCTTCTTTGGGCATCGCTGCAGTAGTGAATGTCTTTACCTGCTTTTTGGAGGTTAGCGATGGCGATGTAAGGTTTATGCTCCGCAGTCTGACTGTATAAGCTGTATTTGCTTCCAAGTCCTCAAAAGTATATTTGGTGTTCTTTATCGTATCGGACTGCCTCAAAGTTGAGACAAAAGAAGGTCCTATTGAAAGTTCAGCAAAATATCCGTCAGCACCAGTAATGGGATTCCAGCTGACGGCTGCTTGATTATGCTGGCTTTCAATATGTATCTCCTGGGGGCCTTCTAACTCAGAAAGCATTTGTTGATTATACAGCATTTCATTTTTGCAGGAAGGAAGGAATAGGATACAATTGAAATAGACCGCACTATTGATCCAATGTAAGATTTGATTTTTCATCGAACTAAAATTTAATATAAATGTTTTACCAAACTATTTAGATATACCTCTACGTTATCATAGCCCGGGCTCAAATCCCTATCATTTGCATTTGGTTTGTTCGGATCCAACTTGTTGGCGGTCTCCCAAGCATCTGGCATGCCGTCCCCATCGCTGTCTTTTAGAACTGTTCCTTGTTTGAGTTGAGGCCATCCACCAACATCGTCTTGTGAGTCAATAATGCCATTTCGGCTCCGCTCATCGCCACTAGATCCATTCGCCGTAAAATTCCCATTCTTAACTGTATTTATAATCCGGATGTCAGCATCATCCCGTACGAGTGAGGCGCCTACTTTCTCCAGAACGGTATGATAAGCTTGTTCAGCTGATTCGGTTTTCACATTATCTTCAATCGGCAAAGCTGCTGTCAACTGGATGGCACTTAGCGTAGCTGCGTCCAATATGCCATATTTTGCATTGAATTGATTCGCTACGGCATTTGTCCAGTTATCGGAATTAGCCAGAACATTCCCTTCAATGAAGTTTCCCTGAACATAAAATTCTCCCCATTTGTTGTAAATGGGCGAAGCCTCATTTTTTAGATATTTATCGATGGATACTATTCTGCCACGAACACCAGACCGCGTAGCAGGACCGGGTTTATAATAATTATTAACGATATTGACATGCATCGCTTCACCACCATAACCGCTATTGCTTGCCCAATTGTAGAAAACATTATTTCTAATATCAACGAGATCCGTCAATGCATACGCGGATCCTTCCCGCTCTCCTAAGCGTGGATTCCGGCTGTCATGATGCGCTACCAGATTGTGATGAAATGTCGCTTTCTTTCCACCCCAAATGGCACCATAACCATGTGCTCCTTTGGCATGTGCTGACAAACGTAAACTTTCAGCGACAATACACCATTGCATGGTGAAGTTATCGTTATTATAAAATGATGCACATTCATCTGTAGACCAACTCATCGAACAATGGTCAACCAGTATATTTTTGCGTTCAAAACCACCTATCGCATCCCCCTCAACCTGTTTTCGGTCCCCCATCCGGAAACGCAAAAATCGGACGACAATGTTATCGGCTTTTATGCTAACCGGATAATCCTGCAGGCAAATTCCATCTCCAGGAGCGGACTGCCCGGCGATAGTCACATCACCATTCTTGATATCCAGATTACTCTTCAGCACGATATTGCCGGACACTTCAAAGACGATAATACGTGCCCCGGTCTGATCTAAGGCTTCGCGCAGGCTCCCCGGCCCCGCGTCATTCAGGTTGATCACTTTGATGACCCGACCACCCCGACCACCTGTAACCTGGCGTGCAAAGCCTTCGGCCCCGGGGAAAGCATATATCGGCTCCACAGCAACAGCTCCTGTCTGAAAGGATTTGTATATGCTCCGCGATGTAAATGCTGGATTATCCTGATCTATCGCCCTAATCCGTAAGGTATAATCTGTCTTGGGTTTTAAATCAGCAAAAGCATATTGCTCATTTTGAATAGTATCGCTGGAGTAAGCTGCCTTACCGAAGGAGGTTCCTTCCGCCAATTGTAGGAAATAGCCATCTGCCATCGGATCCTTCGTCCAGCTAAAATTTGCCTTTGTTCCTTCGACCTGCACATTTAGATTCGAAGGATCCGCCAAAACTCCCCCGTTATCGGGCTGCTGTACAATGGATTTTGAGCATGCGGCATACATGCTAACCGTAGTTAACAGTAGTACTGTTGATAATTTCATCATGTTAAGTAAGGTTTAAATGGGGTATAGCTATATAGGAATCGGTTATTCTCATGGTCTCCAACGTGGATCTCCGGCATTGTCTTTTCCGGCAAAGCCGTTATCTTTAATCTTGAAGTTGCCCGCTTCTGGATCTGTAAATAAATCCGTACTTTTCTTGGAATAATCAAGTGTGGACAGCGGAATTAAATCAGACGCCTCCTTCCAGGTAAAATCGGCCGTACGGTAATTTCCGCCTGCAGTAATCTGTGTACTTGGATTGATTCTTATGCTGCCTAATGTTTTGTTTGTCGCATTTGGTTCTGTGGTCTTCGGATCACCGAATATCACACCCTTGATCTCAAGCCCGCCGGTAATGGTATTTGTGGTACCGCCAAAATCGATAACGTTCTTCCCGGCAAGCGGGACACGATAAAATGTGCTGTTCAAAACTCTGTAAACGCCGCTGGCGTTATTTTTACTGGCTAGAAATAGCTCTGTATTATAAACAGTTGAATTTTCGAATGTGATATTATTGACTGCAGACTTGTTATCATCGACTGTCAGCACTCCATATCCACCTATGTTAAACAAGATACAATTGGAAAAAGTCTGCTGCCCAACAGTGATCCCCCCTCTGTACCTAGTTACCCCGCGCACATCGTGTATGATACAGTTTTCAAAAGAAAATAGATCGATAGTTGCCATTGTATTTGGATTGAAAATATATTTACCAGCTGCATCATTACTAAATATTTCGAGGTCAACAAAGGAAAGCTTAGCTATCGTGCTATTGGCTGTAATACCAAAATTAGATACTCCACTGATGGACAATTGTGCTTTGATCTTGATCAATGGATTATCTTCGGACATTACTGTCACTGATTTACTGAAATTAACAGCGGTCGATATTTCGTATGTGGCTCCCTTTTTCAATAAGATGGTCGCCCCTGCACTGGCATTTGAGATCACATCCCCCAAATCAACACTCGCAGGGTTTTCTTTACTCAAATCGATGATTTCACCACTCAGCGGATCTTTTGTCGTGTAACTGTTTTCACCTCTGAATTTCTCACCGCTATAAAGCGCCACACGATAGGCCGTTGCTGCTTTTAGATTTTCGATCAGGACCCAGGCATCGCTGATATTTTGCGGTGTTAATACAATGGTCTGAACAAGCGTTTCGGGAGTAGATTCGGCAGTTGCCTGAAAAACCTTGACCGTTGTCACGGCATCACCTTCGTTTTTCCACTTAAACAGAATGCGGTTCACCCCGGCATCCGATGAAACCGGATTAATGACGATCGTAGGAAACCGCGGAGTCTTTATTTCACCGAAATCCGCGGGTCTCGAATTTTTAGCAGCATCCGTAGGATGTAGCGTGGTTACACGAACTTGATACAATTGCTCCCAAAGCAGGTCGTCTACCGTTCCAGCTGTTGTGTCTACGACATCGATTGATTTTGCTACTGTTTTAAAAGTATCTACGCTAACTTCAACTTTATAACCGCCTGCACCCTCACTTTCCTGCCAGGCAACATCAATATAATTACCGGTGGCTACGAGTGCTCCCTTCATAGAGGGTCTAAACAATCGCGGAGCATCACCGTCCAGCTCCGCGGTCCATTCTTTTTTACAGCCCGACAGGAGTAGTATCACTGTGCCCAAAAGCATAATCGAGTGGATTAAATATGATATACGTTTCATCTTAAATACGTTTTTGTTTTCCATCAATCCGATGGAAAATAACCTGATTAAAAATTATAGCCTTCATTTTTTAATGTCCCCAAACTGCTGGTCACAGTGGAACTATGCAAGGGTAATATATAGGGCGCAGGGGCCATTCCTGTATCGTCCTTATATCCCCGCCATGAGCGCAAGATGTAATCCGCGGCACGCTTTTCTTTATCGTTGTATAGCGCTTTAAGCCAAGTCAGATTAGTATATCCATCCGGGTTATCCCCCTTTGAAGGACTGTCTTTTAACTTAGGTGGCACAACGACCTGTTTAAACAATCCACCATACCATTCGATTGTTTTGTCTGCTTTCAAACGATAGTAAAGATTCCCCGGTAGAATTGCATATGGGCCTGCTCCATTAAAGGTGTTTTCGCCTATCTCCATCAGTTTTTTACGATTTTCGGCAATTTTTTTACCAAATAGATTCCATCGGATTAAATCATAATGACGAATGCATTCACCGCCCAGCTCCCAAGCGCGTTCATCAACTATCGCATTGAAAAAGGTGCCTTTACTTCCCGAAACCTGAGTCACATATTGATCGACCTTATTCGTCCATGTTGCTGCTGAAAAGGCACGTTGCCGTACTTTTTTCAATGCCTCTTGGGCCTCGAGCGTCGGACCATTCAGCTCATTCTCACTTTCGGCATACATCAATATAACATCCGATAAACGCATAATAGGCCAATTTATCCCGGTTCCTTTAGCAGAATTGGAACCCGATGGTGTCGGCATAAGCATTCTATTCCATTTGCCTATACCTATTCCCGTCGCACTGATCGTTGCTTGCTCTAGCTTAGAATTATATTTGACGAACGCTGCTGTTTTGGATAATCTGGTATCCAGGGTGTCAAAACTATATACATATGCCGGATTATAGGGCATATAACTCGACCCAGATCCATAAGGATGTTCTCCAGCATCAACCGCAACGCCAATATTCCACCCCACATCGCCAAAGCCCGGAGCAAAAGCGACTTCAAAAAGCACGTCAGTTTTACTGTCAACAATCCATTTGCTTTGATTATCGAAAATATCTGCGAATTTTGGATTTAACGAATGTCCTGACTCATCCATCACTTTTTTACTATACTCTTTTGCAATTTGATAATAGGTCAGATAATCGTCTTTACGCTTCATAGTCATATCAGGATATAGCCAATAACCTCCTCTACATAAAGCTAATCGGGCAATTAAGCCTTGCGTAAATTCTCGATTTACAGATTCGACACCATAGCTCAGCTGGGAAGCTGGTTTCATACTCGACTCAATACCGATAAGGTCTTGAATCAAGGTACTTAAAATTGTATCCCGTCCAGTTCGCGACAGGTATAAATTATCTCCCCCTTGCGTAGGTTTTAATTTGAACGGGACATCCCCCCAGTAATTGACCAACCAATAGTACCATAGCGCGCGGAGCGCTTTAGCTTCACCTAGCAGCTGCTTCATGTCGGCATGATGGGCAATAGGAGACTGTTCAATTCCTTCGATAGCCAAATTTGCACGGTTAATCGCATTATAGGCGTTGTTCCAAACCGTCCGGATATCGCCGTTACCATCCGTAGCTTCCATGGACCAGATATCCCTTCTCGAGTTTTCCGGTGCAGCTCCCACTCCGCCAACTTCAATGTCCGTATTGGGAATAAACGCATTGGAAAGCCGGGAGGTAAAAGCATCTTGATTAAATAAAGCGTAGATGCTACTCACTCCTTTGGTTGCATCGCTCACATTGGCATAGATCGTCTCTTGTGTAAAATTTGATGGCGAATCCGTATCTAGAAACTTCTCACAGGAGATCAGTCCCAGTGAAATAATTAAAGCTATATATCTTGATTTTTTAAAATATTTTCTCATGGTGTTCTTATTTAAAATTGACATTCAAACCGAACGTAAAGGTTCTACTTTTTGGATAGGCAGAATAATCCACACCCGGTGTTAACGCAGCATATGCGCTGCTTCGGGTAGTTGAGACTTCAGGATCATATCCGGAATACTTGGTCCATACAAAAGCATTGTAAACAGTAGCAAAGAGACGCAAAGAGGCTATTCCAACGCGTGAGGTCAGTTGCTTGGGCAAGGTATAGCCTAAAGTTACATAGGAAAGCCGCAGGAATGAGCCATCCTCAATGGCATCGGAAGTTAATACAGGAGATGCTGTGCCCATCGAAAATGGCGACCATACTTTGGCATCTTTATTCAGTGCTGCAAGTTCGTCCAAGCCTGTTACCAACTCCCCGGCATTATTGATATACTTAAAGCGGTCATGGGAATTCATCCGATCGGAAATATTACCAAATGTCGTTCTATAGAGCATATTATACTGTATACGCCCCGAATTATAGATGTCATTTCCGTAAACCCAGTTAAAAAAAGTACTTAAGTCAAAACTTTTATAGCGGCCGTTGAATCCTACTCCACCGGAATGTTTAGGTAAAGCATTTCCAATCACCTGCCTATCCCCTTCAGCTGTTATGAGACCATCTCCATTGAGATCTTTAAGCTTCATCGTTCCTGGCCTAATGCCCAATGTTCCGCCAAGTATACCCTGCGACGAAGCGATTCCATCCTTAAGGGTATAGGAACTACCACCATTGTAAGATTCAAAATCATTTGATGTATAGAAACCGTCGGCAACATATCCATAAATTTGCCCGATGGTTTCACCTACATTAAAAAGGTAATCATCTTGCGATTTAAGGTCCGTACCCGCCCAATTGGATTGCAAAACTCGTCTATTATTGCCGTCAAGTTTGTCAATTTTCGGAATATTACGACCTATATTGAACGAGAGCGTCAATCCATAATCCTGCTTTTCGATCAGTGGTGCTGTGAGCCCTATTTCAATACCCTTGTTGCTCGTTTCTCCAAGATTGATCAATTGCTTGGTAAAACCATTATAAGGTGGGATTTCATTGTCGATAATTAAATCTTTTGTTGTGTTTTTGTAGATATCAATGATGGCCGAAAGCTTATTGTTAAAAAGGCTGAAATCTAAGCCTAAATTACGCGAGACTGTTGTTTCCCATTTTAGATTGGGATTTGGCAAAGAAGAATTTAAGATATTGTAATACGTCTGATTAATATCCCCGGCGCCATAAGGCCGATTTTGGCTAGGTCCGTATAACATTCGCCAGGAATCGTTGGCGATCCGGTTATTTCCTGCCTGGCCGTAGCTCAAACGTAGCTTTAGGTCATTGATAAAACTCACATCCTTCAAAAAATCTTCTTCTTTCACCTTCCAGGCCAAAGAGGCCGAAGGGAAGTAGCCCCATCTTTTGGTCGGTGCAAATTTGCTACTGCCGTCGGCACGTAATGTTGCATAGAGAATATAACGATCTAAATAGGAATAGTTTGCACGGCCAAAAAAGGACACAAAATCTTCGCCACGGACTTTATATGTTTCCATGCGTTCAGGTGTCCCCAAAGCCATATTCGAAAATAAAGCCTCTGGCGTTACATTTTCGTTGAAATATTTGGCCCGGTTCAAGCTGGTATTACCCGTGGTAAAACTCAATTCATGTCCCAGTAAGAGATTTAAATTATGTTTTTTATCCTTGAGAGCTGTATAGTTAGCGGTATTCACAAAACGATAAATGCTTGCATTGGATAAATCAATTTGACCTAAAGGCAAATTCAAACCCACATTCCGGGATTCTCCGGTCAGCGGGCCCCAGTAGCGTTTGCTATCACCTCCACGCAGGGTGATTGCAGCCTCGGAACGAAGGTTCAGATTTTTTAATGGGTTATAGGTAATGGCCGCCCCGAAACTAAAATCACGGGTTTTCCGCTGCCGGTAATCCTGTTTGGCGAGTTCAACAGGGTTGATCAGACTACGAAGAAAATTATCGTAATCGTCTTCGCCGTCGACTATTGTAGTAGGATCGATAACCATATGATCCACCAAACCATTGATCGGCCTGGTCTGGATACCATCTGAAATACGGACGCTCGAAGTTCCCGATGTTCCGGCGCCATCGATCACATTATTGGTATACCGGGCGGAAAGATCCAATTTGAGGTTTTTGTACAATTCATGGTTCAATTTGAAATTAAAGTAGTATCGTTTTTGTCCAGAATTGAGCATTAGCCCTTCGTCCTTGTTATAGGTATTGTTAAAGCCCCATTTGGTTTTCTCTGTCCCCCCGGAGATGGAAAGGTTATGCTGGCTGGAACGCACAGCACCACCGAAAAGTTCGTTTTGCCAATTGGTACCCGCTTGATATTTGTAGAGTTCCAGGTCATCATATTCGCCAAAGAATTTTTTAAAATTGGTATACTCGCTCGACGTTGTTCCGCGAATCATTCCATATTCATAATGCAGGAGGGCAAATTCATAGGGTGAGAGTACCCCCAATTCCTTGGGCATATACTTACTTTGAAAAAAGTTATTATAATTGATGCTGGTCTTGCCAGCCTTTGGTGTCTTGGTGGTGACAATAACGACACCATTTGCTCCTTTGGAACCATAAATTGCTGTTGATGAGGCATCTTTTAGTACATCAATGGATTCGATATCCGAAGCAGAGATATCGTTGAGGTTATTAACAATAAAACCATCGACAATGTAAAGGGGGGCATTATCTTGCGTAATTGAGCCACCTCCGCGTACTCGAATAACGATCTCTGCCCCCGGAGCACCATCCACTGTGGTGACCTGTACTCCCGGCAGCCGGCCAGTTAATGCTTCGGCAACATTGACCACAGGCGCTTTCTCCAATTCCTTTCCTTTGATCGAACTCACTGCACCGGCAAGATCCTTACGTGAAACAGTACCATAGCCAATGACAACAACCTCATCAAGTCCACGGGCATCTTCCTGTAGGGTCACAACAATATTATTGCCGATTGCAGCGGGCTTTTCAGCTCGAATAAATCCTACAGAAGAAAAAACTAGGGTATCCTGGAGAGAGCCAACGGCAATAGTGTATTGTCCATCTTTATTGGTACTTGCCTGCTTGCTTTTTCCTTTTATGCTGACCGTTACCCCCGACATCGGTCTTGCATCAGGACCATAGACTGTCCCCACAATTTTCTTTTCCTGCGCCAAGGCGACTTGTGCCACAGAAATCAGAAACAACAAGGTTTTGATTTTTCTCATAATTAAGTTACTATTATTAAATTGGTTATTATTTTATTCGTGAATTACTTCACAGCAGTGTTAGCTGTTATCGTTGCTTTTTAATATCGATTCGTAATTCTTCTAATAAAATTTACAGCAAATTTCAATTGGTTATTCTTGCAATTCGTATAAACAATATTAACTGAAAACAGGCTTGATACCATAGAATGGTGCGATTAAAATTACGCAAACGATGCCGGCAACGTTTGCAGGACAGTTCAGGACAGTCGATGGTAACAACCGGTTGCACGTTAGATTTAAAAACATATCAAAGTTAAGACAAGATGAATCACACCATGTATCGTCGGATATTTCACCAAAGATTAAAGATGCATCTGCGTTAAAAAATCCAGAATGGATCTAGGAAATATTCTTCTGAATAAAAAAGGCGTAATCAGATTTGATTGCGCCTTTTTGTGAAATAGTCCTGTCAATAAAAGTTTAGAATATCAACTTGGAGTATCACTCTATTTTTTTGCAAGTTTATAAATTTCAGTTCCTGCCAACAGGAAACAACCTAGCCCATAATCTTCAAAATCCGGAACTTTATCGACAGTAACAGGCTGTCCATCTTTAGGTTCTTTCCCTGTCGATTGTATGTATCCTAAAAAGCCATTTGGTTGCAGTGACTCCTTCGAAATTGCATTCCATCCCCTTTCCACTGCTGGTAAAAAATCTTTTTTCGCCAAATGCCCTGTATTTATTCCCCAAGCCATTCCATAAACAAACAATGCAGTACCCGAAGCTTCTTTTCCGCCAAAATGATTCGGGTCGTGCAAGCTCACATTCCAGAAACCATCTGTTCTTTGTAATGGACGCAATGCTTCCGCTAACTTTTGGAAATCATCCAGATACTCCATATAATGTGCATCTGTCTTAGGTAGTTCCTGAAGCACCAGGGCCAGTGCTGCGAGCACCCAGCCATTTCCGCGTGCCCAGTAACAGTCTTCACCATTAGGTTCAGCATAGGGCGGTATAAAATCCTTATCGCGCCACCACAGGTTGTCTTTCGGATTAAATAGACCATGCCCTCCTTCCTGATATTTAATATGACTATACATCTTATACATATAGTCAAAATATTTAGTATCGTTTAACGTTACGCCCAGTTTGACAAAGATCGGCATCGCCATTTGGATCGCATCGATCCAAGTCCAGTCATCATATCGGCCACTATTGATGACAGAGTCTATATTTGCTTTGATCGCTGCCAGACGTTCAGGTTTCGGATCAATGCGATATAGATCAATATAAGTCATCCCACAATTTTGATTATCGGCATGTCGTGTATAAACTTCACCACGAACAGGTTTCCAATGATGTTTTTCACCCCACTCTACTGCATAATCATAATATCGTTTCTGTTTATCGATCTTGTAGAAGGCCATCAGTCCCTCATAGTACACACCACGGGTCCAAATATTGGCCGGTCTTTCTTTATTTGTAATGATGGTTTTAACAGGGTCTGGCCATTTACGCATAAAATAATCATTCGCAGAACGCAACTCACGCACAATCGTTGACTTAGCGGGCAATTCCTGAGCAATTGTTGCTACCGTTCCACACCCCAAAAGCAATAGTAATATTATTTTCTTCATCTATTAAGGCATTTTTTTAAATCCTTCTTTTTTTATAACCCATGAACCGTCTTTTGGAAACCCGGGTAAATCACTGTTGGAAGCGTCCCAACCTTCAAGCATCATCGCTACGGCCGTCAGCACCCCACCATTGCCTGGCAAATAGATTCGCAGGCGTCCATCTTGATAATTGTGACCATTTTTGAGATAAGTATTGGTTTGGATATTCATAAATAATGCATCCAGCGCTTTATTGGGAAGATTCAGACGGGCAGCATTCATGGCCGTCATCGGGAAATCCCAACCCCAGGTTTTTTCCCAATGCCATTTCTTTAAAACGACATCCAGCGTATTTTTCATTATATCTTTATTCAGCTTCGGAGATTCAGGAACCATCCCCAATGCACCGAGTACCGCAGGATGGTCTGTCATCCAACGATCGTAAGTATAAGAATCGGGAGCAGTTTCAGTGGCCAAGTAGACCTTGTCTTTACTTGGTAAGGGTGCCAATTTTTCAATCACTTCATCCCATTTCTTAACCCTGGACTCACCTAATCTTTCTTTCCATTGTTGGGCTATACGAAGTGCCCAATCCCAATAAGCAACCTCATAAGTCGGATTCATCGTCTCGGAAGCTTTAAAAACTTCTTGCGCGGGAATAACTCCTTTTCCTACATTATATCGACCTGTGGCCTGGTCATAATGTGCAAAGTCAGCCATAAATTCAGCTGTCGCAAACACCAAATCCTTGTATTTTTTTAAAACAGCCAAGTCCTTTTTATCCCTGTATGCCAATTCCGTCATATAGATAATATGCGGCTGTTGCCAAACTAGAAATGCTGCTACCGACGAAGGACTTTCATTACCTTCATTATCAGACATTTTGACCCATCGGACGCCTTGATAACCTTGCCGCTTTGCAAGCTCCCTCGCTTTTTCAAAAGTCCGAAAGTAATAGTCCAATGTTTTTTCCATGATGTCGGCTCGTCCCCACAATGCAAAATGTACGGCGTGCCACCAATGCATTTCTGTATGCGGCTTCCCAAACCAACTATTAAAGGTAAGTCCTGTCTCTTGTGGCGGATTGCTTCCCCCGCATTGGACTTTTGTCAAATATTGAGATAGCACCACTCTCCTTTCCAATTCATTGGCCCTGGGGTCTGTACTTCCTGCAAAGTCAACGGCAGCACCGCTTTCCCAAAAATTCTTCCAGAATGCTGTACTTTCACCGGCCGCATCAAGATAATTGTGGGCTTCATTATCGAATTTATTTTTCGGTGCAAATGCAAAAGAAAAATCAAATTCCTTTAGTCCCGCTGCTGGTTGGTACACGAAATAGTGTGGATCTGTATTTTTTATCGTTCCTTGGGAATAATCGAGTTTCGTAAAATAGTCTGTCCCCTGCAACTGATGATTTATCAATGTAACATTTGCCGATTGCGTTACGATCGTAGTTTTATGATTATCCGCCTGATCATAATTAGTCCCTTCATCCAAAAATTTCCCACTTGGGTAAGGATAGTGTATAAATATTTTAAGCCTTTTTTGTGCTATCAATGGCGAAGCGACATGGACAGCGATACGGTCATTACCTTGATACGATGCGGTTTTTACAGAAACCGGTTCTCCTTCAATTCGAAATTCACTTGTGACAATACCGGTCCAAAGATCCAGCTGCTGTCGAATATGCTCTATATCCTGAACGGCTGCCCGTTGGCCATTTTTCAGATAAAGCTCCAGGCCAACGTTCCCCAATTGTAAACGATGTTTGTTTTCTCTAAAGTAGTTTACAGCCTCCACATTACGCGCTGGCTCTTTCAGTTGGATACTATATTTTGCATCCCGCCCTTCGTTGTTAAAGTCGTAGGATTTTAATGTTTCCTCAAATTTATAGTTCTTTGTATTAGGAAAGGAATCCCATCCCCACTCGGACTGTGTCCCCAAAGAAACACCATTTTTATAATATATAGGAAACGATTGCATCCCAGTAGCATCAACAGTATAGGCAAAGGCACCGTTACCTACG
Source organism: Sphingobacterium puteale (assembly GCF_003627955.1). Lineage (GTDB taxonomy): Bacteria > Bacteroidota > Bacteroidia > Sphingobacteriales > Sphingobacteriaceae > Sphingobacterium > Sphingobacterium puteale. Next base: position 201,508 of record NZ_RBWS01000001.1, read on the forward strand.
GTAAGTGAGGCCAGGGTATCCATTGCTTGATTGGAGACATTATGTCTTCTGACAACGCTCTCCCGATTAATTTTTGTTTCCTGTTGTGCCTTGCTCAACATAGGGTATATTATGCTCGCAAGGGCAATGAAAATAATGTTATATTTCTTTTTCATTTATAGTTGGTTTTATACAAACTTTATCCGTATCCAAGATGTTAGTCCAAAGCGATGGATTACATTTCTGAACTTCCTTATTTTATCTATCGCATTAAAGTAAAACTTATCAAACCGATGACCGCATCGTTTGCCACAGCCATGAGCTCCAAAGATTGCAACGTCTTTTTCCTATTCAATGGTAGATCCAATATGGTCGCAGCTCCCCCATCAATTGCACGATTACTATACCCCTTGATTTCCGTATAACGTTTCCAGGTCCCCCCTTTGTAAAGCTCTCCCGATTTTAAACTGATCCGATACGGAATTCTTTCATCGGGCAGTTCAAACGCGTGGTTGTCATCCAGATAATCTTGTTCGATCGGCCACCAGTTTATGGGGTTGATCAGATCGAGGGTATCAGCGGTTCCATCCCTATAATTGATCTTAATCTTTGCGTTTACAAATTGAGATTGCATCGGATTTGTAGAACCGGAGACCAGCAAATACATTTTGCTGGCCTGACCTGCTAAAGGTATCTTAACGCTTTCCGGATAGTTATCCCACTGGCTGACAAAGACCACATTTTTGGAATCATTTTTTAGCTGAAACGGAATCCCAAGGTATGTTAAATTCCCCTGATTGCCTTTTTTCATGATTCCACTGTCATCAATATTTGCCGTGGTCAAGGGATAACACCAATTGCCTATACCCTGCCAGGGGAGCTGCAAGGTAGGTCCTTCTGGCCTTGGCGAAAGATATTTTTGTTGAAAAATATCCGTCAAACGAGCATTGTAATAGCTTGATAAATTTTCTTCCAGAAAACTTGGTTTATCGTTGATATTCCAATCAATATAATCTACTTTTTGACGATAAGCTCCTGTAATCACATAAAAACTGTTTGTTCCTTTTGAAAAGATATGGGCAGAAAGCGCAAGTTCTTTTTTCTCATTAGATTTTAAGTTTAAGCTAGTCTGAAAATCGTTATGCTCAATCTTCAGGTTTTGCAACTGATCTGAACGGTTTTCTAGCGTCAGGTAATAGTTTGGTTCTCTACGAACGATGGTTGATTTTATCGGCGGCAGTAACCGCATATCAACCGCTTGCCACCAAACCATAGCTCCCTGCTGAAGCTTTACAAAAAAGGTTCCTACGCGGTCTTGCTGGACAAAAGAAAATTTGTAATCTACGCGATTTTGGATAATTCCTTGTGGATCGTAGCATTCCAACAATTGGGTATTGGCAGCTAAAGGAAATGACCATTGATCGGTGAATGCTTGCTCCACATGTTGGGTATCCTGCTTTTCGAGCTTACCTTCGCCGATTATTGTGACGTCGAAATTCCACTCAGCCTCAGATTCAATAACAATAGATGGTTTATTGATAGCGGAAGGTTTTAGCGACCACTTTACTTCCTTTCCATTGACTTTAACAGCCTTCACCTGGGTAAAATCTACAGGAACCTCCAAAACAAGTTTTACGGGCATCGCATAATGGGTCTTCATCTGCAATGTGATAGCGGTATTATCTTTTTTATACGCATAACTCCATTCCGGCATTTCAATTTGCGCAAAATTCCATGCCAATGGAAAGCCCGGCTTAATAAACAATTGATTATCCAATAGTCGTGGATGTACACCAAATAACCCTTCAACCAAAGTTCGTGATGCAACACCTATGGGATCGGCAAAATCGCGGTATAATTCGCCACGAAATGCATCATAATGGGAGAGTTGCTGAAAGTTACCAGGGCTGATTCCGTAATACATGCTCTCCATGAGATTACTTTTCCAGAGCTGATAGGCATCATCTGCCCGACCGGATTGCCAGTACGCAAGTGCCGTTTGCAGATTCTCGGCCAAAGCTACATTATTGGTTGACCAAGTATAAGGTTGCCATCTCGTCGTAGGCAATGTATACAGGTCATGCTGTTCCTGTCCTTTGACGCGAATAGGAATCCGCGGCAAATAATTAGTTACATATTGCAGGTTTTGGTAACTTTCAAAATCATCCAGCATAGCAGCGTCCGCAGCATGATAAATCGTCCATAGGCCCGGATTTTCGTGTACAAGCTGGTTGCCAAGCGCATCCTGAAACTCCGCAAAATGTCCTTTTTCTTTCAGCCAAAGTCGGTCTTTTAGCGCTTTTCGAATCTTATTGGCTTCTTGTTGATAGGGAGTCGGGTCCTCTCCTATGACCTTTGCGAGTTTGGCCATCATGTAATTGGCACGGTACATATAAGCGCTCGTGTGCGTGACGGCACCGCCAGAATATTGTAGTCCGTCACTGGCCCAAATGGCACAATAAGCATCATATAAGCCGTCATTGTCCCGGTCAAAATTTCGCTTTTCCCAATGGAGATGCCGAGTCAGGGTGGGCCACATCTGTTTGATGTAAGCAACATCCCCCGTATAATTAAAATGCGACAACAGTTGATCAATAAAGACCAAGTTCATATCGTAGTGATGGGCGACCCTGTTGTTATTGGGATTGCGGGAAATATAGCCAGCGGAGAACATGGAGGTACCCATTTTCTCCAGATGTCTTGCGAGGTGCAGTGCGGTATCCATCACAACCGGGCCAGAACTTGGTTCAACCACCTGCGAATTGGCATAACTCGAAAAGTGCTCTTTCGCTCTGGCATGCCATCCCAATGCATCTGCGGTATAAGCTCCTCGCCATGCATTCAAACGCATGCGCCATGCTACAGCACCATGCAAAAAAGTGGGCGATTCCCAAATACCGTCGGCAGCTACCGCGAGCGCCGCCCCTAAATTATTGATATATCGATCCGGGGTATTTATTTTAACACGGCTAGCCAAAGAAACCCTTTTTTGCTCTGCTTCTTCGTAGGCCTTCACCAATGAACTTTCAGAAAATTTCTCAGCAGAAAGCCTGCCCTTTGAGATTTGAATATAACATATTTTTTTAGCTAAATTAAGTTCCCCAACAAGGATAGGGCTGCCCTTGTTCTCAGACTTGGTCAAATTCGATAGATCGTCCAAAACCGTAGCATCTGAAACACGAAGGGTTGAAAGCCCAGAAAAATTACCCTGAATAAACTGCAGTTCATTTTTCTTATTTTGATACTTTAGTCCGAAACTATTTTCTTTTAGTGTATATTGATTATGTTTACAATATGCGGGCAGAAGATAAAACCCCGACTCCGGATCTGCACCTATGTCGCCATTTCTACTGAATGTTTTTCCGCTGGCACCCCCATACACAACATACAGTTGTACTTCTGGTTTAATAGCTGTTCCTTCTAGTTTTACAATCATCCCTTCGGCATCGGCCTGCGCCATCACAACGATATCGATATAACCGTTGCCCAATAAAGCATCTTTGATACGATAATGCATAGCTCCAGGTCGATATCTTGTCTCGATATGGTCGGCATCTATCATTTTCTTACGTGCCTGTTTATTGCCTAGGACAAATTGTAGATTTCCCCCCATTCCGGGCATATATAATGCAAATTCCGGTAAATCTCCCGCTTCGACCCGTGATGCCAAATTATTGCCATAAAGTGCCCGATTGAATCGATATCGTCCATTCACCAGCAAAAAGTCACCTTGATCTTCGGTATAATGCAATACACGATCATTATGTTGCCAATGTTTGGATTGGGCAACAGCGAACTGCAAGGCAGCTCCCACTAACAAACCGCAAACAATCAAATGTTTTCGTATCATATCAATCTTTATTTCATGTGCTGACTATAACAGCTTTGTTTTTTTGATGTAGCTTCTTGCTGCTTCGTAGTCACTGGCGCTAGTGCTTTCCATAGATAGCTATTTCATGTTAATCAAAAGACTTTAGCTCTTTTCCGTTGACAATAACATTCTTTAATGAAACATTCTTTAGGTAATCCACTTTGAATGCTTCTTTTACACCGTTAATTTTACAATTGACCATTGTAAAATCTGTCACAGGCGAGGTCTCATATGCGGTTGATAACACAGCGTATTTCCCGCCACCGTTGACCTGAAGATTTTCGACCCAGATGTTACGGATTGTCGGAATATGTTTCCCAGGTTTTTCATAAAACATATTGAAACGTACCGCCGCTTCCTTATACTGTCCCACCTGCGTGTTATAAAAGAATATGTTTTCGATGATACCACCTCTACTGGAACTGGTTTTTATCCTCAAGGCACGATCCAGATTGGGACTATCCATCACATTGTTAAGTGCGTAGATATTTCTGGCTCCGCCTGCAATTTCGCTACCGATGACGACACCACCATGCCCATCTCTCATCTCACAATTTTCGATGATGTGATTTTCAGCGGGCCGGCCAATATTACGCCCATCTTCATCTCGCCCTGACTTAATGGCGATGCAGTCGTCGCCCGTATCGAAATAACAATTTCTGATCCATACATTTTTACTTGCCTCTGGGTCACAACCATCATTATTAGGTCCATGGCTTACCACCTTTACACCTTCGATCAATACATTCTCACACAAGACAGGATTCAGATTCCACATCGGGGAATTAATCAATTTGACATCAGCAATCCAAACATTCTTGCATAAATAAGGTTGAACAAAATTAGGCCGAAGGAAATTTCCGTCCCCGAATACCCTTTTATGCGGATCCATTTCCTGAGCCATCTGTTGGTGTAAGATTGCCCGGGCCGGCTTTTGTTCGCCAGGACGCCCTTCGTGCCAGCCATATTTGCGGGCACCGCACCAATACCACCAATGATCATTGTCAGCATTTCCATCCAGTAATCCTTTTCCCGTAATCGCAATATTTTCTTCTTTATACGCATAGATAAAGGGAGAAAAATTGATACACTCCATTCCTTCCCAACGTGTGAAGACCATCGGATAATCTGCGCTATCTCTACTAAAGAGCACCGTTGCACCCTCGCTGATATGAAGGTTGATATTACTTTTCAAATAAATGGCACCGGTCAGGTAGATTCCTTTGGGAACAACCACCCGTCCTCCGCCCTGTTTATTGCAAGCTTCAATCGCTTTTTTAAAGGCTGCTGTATTTTTTGTTTTGCCATCCCCAATAGCTCCGAATTCAGCGATGGAATAATCCTTATTTTTGAATGTAGGAGCCACAATAATCTTTTTGAGCTCTTCAATTTCATTTAAAGGTTGCTGGGCACTCGTCCACGTTGTCTGTTGTGCTTGACTTGCTACACATACAAAAAGTGTGAGCAGCATACTAAAAATTTTTTTCATGGGTATATAATTGTTTCTGGTTATCATTGTTGTAACAGCTTTCAGGTTTAGTGCACTTACATCGGTCTTCAGCATACAAAGGCACAACTTTGCAACTACTTTCTCAAACTGAACATGACTATGGCAAATTCCTCACACGATCTCAAAAACAAAAGTTGTCGAGGTACCAGCTACGCCACCTTGGGTAGCTCCAAATAGGAAACGAGGTTTATCTGTTATTTTATCCATTAAAATCATGGGCCGTTCCAGCCGACCAAACCGTTTCAAATTTGCCGGTGGTGGCGGTTCCTGCATATAGGTGGATAGATTGAGATACGCTACTTGTGGTTCTGACCATTGCAATCCATCTGATGATGCTAAGATTAGGCCATATTCATGATTATAGAACCCCATATCCCTTGCGATCAAACAATACTGCCCATCCTGCTTCCAAACGAAAGCGTCTTCAAGCTGGGCATTATGGGGCCGGTTCGAAAAATCAATCACTGGATGATCAGCTATTTTAATGTATGGCCCCAAGGGATGATCTGCTTTGGCCAACCCATATTTCCGATTCCCCCGGACAGAACCTTTATCACGGAGGTATTCGGCTGTATTCCAAGATTTGTAGTAAAGCCAAAATTTACCGTCATCGCCTTTTAAGAATGCTGGATTTGTGGTGCAATGATCATCCCATGTACCTTCGGCACCGGGCATCAAAATGGGACGATCACTGCGTTTCCATGGTCCATCCAGGTTTTTCGCCGTTGCCACCCCAATTCGCTTCGTATCTGTCTTGCCATTGGAATTTCCCATATAAAATAAATAATAGGTATCATCTATTTTTTTTATCAAGGGATTATGGCAAGTGGTACCGTCCCAAAAACCTTCTCGAGGTTGTAGAACAATATCTTTATGTTTGAATGCTTCGTAGGGCGAATCGGCGATCGCATGGGCTATTTCAGAACCTTTGATCCAGCCCCCCATTCCTTTCTCCTTTCGCCAACGCGAATAAAAAAGATGGACTTTCCCATCCTCGCCCCAAATCGGTGATGAACACCAAATAAAATAATTTTGTAATTGCAATGAACGACCGATCGGTTTCAATTTAAAATAGGGCGACTCTATCCAGCTTTTTTTGGCCGATGTACCTAAAGGTAATACCGCTGTCATCCATAAAAATGCATTTGACTTTAAGAAGACTCTTCTATCCATGTGAACATTTCCCTTCCGTTGATTTACAATTTGGTTTATCCAGATCCGCAATGTTATACGAATCAAGCCGTAAGATACCAAAACTAGCTAAAGCACCTATCCTGCCCTATCCTGCAACCGATTGCAAACCAATATTTACAAATCTTCTAAAGGATTCCTCAAAAAAACTACCCATTCTAGTACAGAACAGGTAGATTCACGTTTATTATATTCACTAAATTAATAGCCTGGATTTTGCATTGCTTGTTTTTCTGCCGGTGTCAATGCGGCACCACTTTCATTGGTCGTTGCATCCAAGAAAGATTGCGGAATCGGTCGGTAATAGTGTGTATTTGGACTAAAAGCTGCTCCCGTACGAACATAACCATCATTGAAGGCTTTCCATCTTGCTTCTAAGGTTTTGGTACGAGCTAGGTCTTCCCAGCGATAGAGTTCACCGCACAATTCGCGTGTGCGTTCATTCAATAGGAAAGCCATCATTTTCTGCGCATTGCTTGCAGCGCCCAATTTCTCATAGATCGGAGCATCGACTTTCGAGTTATAAATATCGGCGACCGAATTAATCAGCATCTGCGATTCGGATGATGCTGTTGTCTTGGGCATATCATTATTGGATTCATAGTAGGAGTTTCCTTCCCAATAAATTGCGCCCTCGGCTGAAAAACCGCCACCTTTACCGACAGCATACGAATTATTCTTGTAGGCTTGTCCACCGTCAACATGCTTGGCACGGTCTTCACCATTTTTATATCCGGCACGATTCCGTAATTTATTGATCCATTGTATGGCATTAGCATACTGACCTTCGCCTTTACGGATATATGCTTCGGCCACCATCAATACATCTTCTGCCGAACGGGCCATAATCACATCACGGGTACCATTGGCAGATGCGATACTTACTCGGTAACCATCTCTAAATTTCGAAAGTGCCACATAACGTGATTGTACACCATAGTAACCATTGTTACCATGCTGACCTACCCAAGCCTGTGGTTCACCTTGGAAATAACGCACAAACGTATGCGGATTTTGCATCACGCCATTTTTAAGAACTCCTGTTGGATCACTCGCTATCGCCTTATAACGCGTATCGCCGGCATTGTTCACGATATACTTGATACCCAACTCACCACCTTTAAAACGTTTATCTTTTACCGCGGTTCCGGCAGGTGCATAAGCGATATTCGCGGCAGTCCATTCTGGTGCATTAGCGGTATTATTGGCACCGTACATCGTAATAAAAGATTTCCAAAAACGGGAGTCATTCACACGATCAAAGACATCCAATGTATAATTTGTGGTACGTGCATAGGAGAATTCACGATCACCCGATATATCTCGGCTTGTTCCACCTAAATCTTGGTATACGGCTGGGTAATAGAGATGGATTTGATTTCCATAACGTCCCCATGTCGCCTGATCGTCCGAGAACTGTGCCGAAAGAACAACCTCAGATACTTTTTCGTTGGCGCTATTGGCTTTTTGATAATCCCATAATTTGACATAATCATCAACCAAAGGGTGCGCTGCAACAACTTCCGATCCGTATTTAATGACAGCATCCAAATCTTCTGCGGTATATTTGGAATTCCAGGAAGCATATAACTCACTCGCACGGGTTAATCTTGCTTTGGCAATGTAATGCGCCGCAGCAGATTTGGTGACCCGCCCAAATTGTGTCGCCGAAGCAGGCAACAATGTATAAGCTTGTTCAAGATCTGCTATAGCCTGGGCAAAACAAGCATCCTCCGAAGCCCGAGTGAAATAGGATTCTACTTTTGTAGTTGGTGTCAATTTGAGTGGAACTCCACCAAACTGTACAATTAGTTGCAGATAGAAATAGCCTCGCATAAAGTATCCTTCGCCTAGACGTGTATTGTAGTTGGCGTTGGATTTATCATAATACAACGGTACATTCTGAATCAGCGTATTGGCCGATTCGATACCGCTATACATATTGTCAAATACTGGCTTAATATTTCCGCCACCATAGGTTGATTCCATAGAATTTAGATCCGCACTATAGCTGTTGAAACTTGGGGAAGGATTATTTGCATCTGTAAATTCGTCTGCACCCAAATTGAACAAGGCCATACCCCAGGTATAGTTGTATTTAAACTTCAGCTTCGAGTAAACTCCTGTAGCCAGATCATCCAACCCTGCCTGCGTTTTAAAATATTCCGTATCTGGGATAGTAATCTGGTCCTCTTTTAAAAAGTCTTTGCTACATCCATTCAATACCAGCAATCCAGCAGCACCAAAGATGGAAGCAATTAATATTTTATAATTTTTCATGAATATCTTTTTTAATCTTTTTAAGGTCTAAAACCCAATGTTTACACCAATTACTGCACCCCGAGTTGTTATTGCAGACCCTGATTGCGTTGTATTATTATTATAACTTGACAAATCCGGATCCAAAAAATCTACTTTTGAATACAACATTGCGGGATTCATGATCTGTGCATAGACTTTAAAATTACTGATACCTAGTTTTTCCAATTTTGCCCTTGGAAAATTATAACCCAAACTCACATTCCGCAACTTAATAAATGATCCATCACGGTAATTCATGGAAGAGTTCTTCGGGTCCGCAACATCGATACCATTCAATCCCGGTTGATAATACTCCGCGTTTTCATTCACGCCAGGGATAAAATAATCCAATTTACGCATCATAAAACGTCCACCTAGATTTTCTGCCCCAGCATTGATCATTTGCCCCCAACGGGAGAAAATAAAGAACGATAAATCAAAATTCTTATAGGTAAAAGTGTTCATAATACCACCGGACCATTTCGGGCGATAAGATCCCAAAATCTGCCGATCATAAGTTGGGTCTATTTTTCCGTCAGGTACACCTTGCGGACCACTGATATCCTTTACACGAATCTGTCCGGGATTAGCGCCATATTTTTTAGCTTCATCCAGTTCCGAGGTTTTCCAAATACCATCGTAAACATAATCGTACGGTACAGAAATTTGCTGACCAACAAACAGCTTATTATCGGCATCTTCTGTTCGCCCATTGTTCAATTGCAAAATCTTATTTCTATCCATTGACCAAGTTAGGGTTGTATTCCACTGAAAATTATCATTTTTCACATTGACTGTATTCAGCTGAAAATCAATCCCCCAACCCGATGTTTTCCCCACATTGGCCCAAGTACTCGGAAATCCGGTAACAGGGTTTAAACTCATTGCGAATAATAAGTCGTTCGTTTTTGTTTTAAAGAAATCCACAGCACCATTGATACGATTATTAAAAAATCCATAATCGACACCAAGATTATATTGGGTGGTGCGTTCCCAGCCCAATTCCGGATTGGCCATTTTCTGCGGGTTCGCTGCAGAAGGATCTGATGCCACATAACCCGGGCTCGAATTGTTAGCATTCCAATTGTAAAAATTTTGCGTCAATCCTCCTTTTGTGCCATAGGCGCCAATTGCAGCGTTGCCAACAACCCCCGCGCCTACCCGTAATTTTAATGCATTAATAAATCGCGCATCTTGCATAAAATCTTCTTGGTCAATGCGCCATGATGCAGCAACAGATGGAAATGAGCTCCATTGGTGACCAGGCGCCAATACCGAAGATCCATCCCAACGCACAAAGGCTGTTAACATATAACGGTCTTTATAGCTATAATTAGCACGGGCCATATAAGATTCCATCTGAACTTCTTCTAGCCCTGTTTTCCAATTGCCAGCGAGACCACCAGAATTGATATTATACCATAATTCTCTTGCACTATAGACATTAGTTGCTTTCATTTCACTAATTTCAAGATTCTTTTTCGACGAACTTTGCAATAATGTAATGCCCAAATGATGATCTGTTCCAAAGTCCCGATCGTAGTAAATTAAATTGTCCAAGGTCCAAGCAAGATTCCTATTAGTCGAGTAAGTCACAGCATTATTACCATCACCATTAACTCCTGCGGCCGCATTCGCCAAACCCAAACGGTAATATCTAAACTCAGGACCAAATTGTATCCGATATCTCAACCCTTTCAATGGCGCATAAATCTGTCCAAAATCCAATTGACTAAAGAAACTACCATTAGCACCGAAAGTCTGACGTTGATTAGTATTATTTGTCAACTCGTTTATTGGATTGATAATATTTACTTCTCCTGCCGCGGGATTACGAAGGTAGTTCCCGTTTTCATCGAAAGGTACTGACCATGGCAACATACTCCGCAAAGCTGAGTAATAATCGCCCGCACCCGTGACCGATTTGGAGAAGTTATAACCATAGTCTTGATCGGAGAAAAAGGTATTTAGAGAAGCTCCCATGGTAAACCACTTCGTCGGAGTCGCTTCAAAACTTACTTTTGAGGTATAGCGATCAAATTTTTGGCCTGGTTGTGTGGCATCTTGCTTTAAATAGCCAAATGAACCATAACCTTTTGAGTTCTCTCCTCCACCTGAGATGCTTAAGGTATGTTCTGTCGATAAGGCATTTTTACGTCCTGCTGCAGCCCAATCGTAGCTACCGACTAAGCTTGGATCCCAAACGGTATTATTATTGGTCCATCCTTTGGCAATATTTGCCCAAGAAGCCGGCACTTTAGACCATTTCTTATAATCTGCTTCATAGTTAGGTGTCATCGTACCGAAATTTGCCAAACGTGCATAATCTAACCATTCGGCAGCATCCATATACTCCGTTACATCGTACATCTTTTCAAATGTCGCTGTACCTGCATAATTTAACGTTAACCGACCTTTTTTACCCTGCTTCGTCGTCACTAAAACTACACCATTAGCACCACGCGAGCCATATACAGCTGTTGCAGACGCATCTTTTAGAATATCAATAGTTTCGATGTCACTCGGATTGATATTGTCAATGCCACCGGCCTGCAATACCATTCCATCGACTACATACAGCGGATTTTGATCTGCATTGATAGATCGTACTCCCCTGATTTTTATACTACCAGTGGTTCCCGGTCGTTGATTCGATGTAATATCCACTCCCGCAACCTTACCTTGCATGGCCTGCAACGCATCTTTTACGGGCATTGCCTTCAGTTCTTTTTCGCCCACACTCGCTATCGAACCCGTCACATCTTTCTTTTTCATCGTGCCGTAACCAACCACCACGACTTCATCCATCACATCGACCTTTTGTGTTAGAACTACATGGAAGCTATTTTGACTACCCACAGAAATTTCTTGGGGTTCATACCCTAGGCTTCTGAAAGCCAATACATCTGAAGGCATAGCACTAATGGTAAATGACCCATCGGCATTGGTCTTTGCCGTCATGGCTTTGCCTTTTACCTGTACCGTCACGCCTTGGATAGGTGAACCTTTTTCATCATTTACCTTTCCAGTCCTCGTAGTTTGAGCAAACAAGTTGAAGGTACACAGCATCGCCATAAATAGCAAAAAAGCGCACTTCTTTACATGATGATCAAACCTAATTGTTAAATAGTTTATCATTAAAGTATTATTTAGGTATTATTTTATTTTTCCCCTTGTTGATCTTCCGTAGTGAAAATCTATTTTCATTATAACGAGATATAAAAAAGCTGCATGATCTTTACTTATCGCTTAATAGGCAGGCAAACTTAAAAGATTATCAGGATTCCTCTCAGGCTTATAATGTTGGCTAAAAATAACAGGATGATCTATAATAACCATCCTGTTCAATCCTGTGATGAGCTGGCGCTATGGACAAAAAAATCGCCCTTTAAGTTATAAAGGGCGATAAATTCATTAAAATATCAGTATCCGGGATTTTGTGTATATAGCCCGGGACTATTGTCGAGTTCGGATTGTGGGACTGGGTATAATATATAATTCAATTGAAAATCTGACATCTGTTTTGCCTGATCTTCTTTCGCAATCCACGCCTTCATGACCGGTTCTACGGTACCACTGCGTATAAGATCAAACCAACGCAATCCCTCACCAATAAACTCACGTCTCCGTTCGTCCATCAACTGAGATTTAGTTACATTGGCCAGCTCTGTAGTCAATCCAGCACGTTTTCGGATTTGGTTAACAACCGCATCCACATCAGTCGAACTGTTACCGGGAGCGCCATTCAAGATGCATTCTGCCTTCAATAGCAGCAAATCACTATAACGAAACACAATATAATTGATCGGCCAATCCATGCGGCTCGCAGGCACTTTGGTAACATCAACAAATTTCTTGATGAAAGGTCGATTCTCTGCAACTTTATTGTATATATAGCCCTCCTGAATGCAAAAAGGCCTACGCGAATCATCCGTCACATAAGTGCCCATAAAATCGTTTGAAACGGGTCGAATCGTCAACCCACCTTGCGTGCCCAATCCAAGCGAATTAAACCAGTTATCAGGCACCAATACCCAGGGAAAGGTCGATCCAACAACCGGATTCGCTCCACTGGCATATTCAATATTAAATATAACTTCTTTGTTGCGCTCATTATTATAACTAAATATATCGGCATACTTGTCCAACAGAAGGAATTCATTGCTCGCTATAATTTCATTGAATTGCTCGACGGCCTTGCTCCATTCGTTACTGGCCTGTCCGGCACCTTCTATGCCTAATGTAGGCCCTGATCTCGTCATATAAACCAGACCCAACAACATCTTTGCGGCATATTTATTGGCATGGCCTCGATCTGCCTCCGCATAGCCAGCTGGCACAGGTAAGGTTTCCACCGCTTTATTGAGATCGCCAATAATGAAGGTATAAATATCCTCGACATTACTGCGTGGAATGGTTTTGGCTTCCTCGGCTGAAACGACATGATCAATCAGCGGAACCTTGCCGAAGTAGCGCAGCAGATCAAAATATAGAAAAGCACGCAAAAACTTCGCTTCACCTTCCATCCGATTGCGCAGTCCCTCATCGGTAATCACGGTCGCACCTTTGGACTGCAGCTGCTCCAGAAAATTATTTACCCGAAAAATCACATTATAATTCGTATACCAAGCTTCTTGCACGTAGGGATTACTCGCAATCGTCTTATGAAAACTGTTGATTCCTTCCCAGTCACGTACACCGCCGTCCGAGATGGCATATAAATTGTCGGAGCGGGTTTCCGAAAGGTTCATCAAACGATCCGGATACTTCTGCAGGCCATTGTACAAGGCATTTACACCTTGCACAAAATCATTCGTTGTCTGGAAAAAAGTTTCTGAGGTTGCATCTGAAATGGGCTGCTGATCGAGATCCATTTTACAGGAACCAAAAATTCCTAATAGCAATAAAAATATAGTTAGTTTTTTCATCCTTATAAATTTGTTTTTCAATTGTGATGAAGCTATCAGATTTATTCATTCCTTTGTGTGATTGAATAAATCATGATGGTTTCATAATTTTAAAAATTTACATTTAAACCAAAGGTGATTGTCTTCGGAATCGCTAAACCTCCATAATCCCCAGCTTCCGGATAGGTATCGCTTCCGCTCAGATTGGTATTGGAAGATTCGGGATTGACACCACCATCATACTTGTCTTTACCCCAGAAATTCTCCAATGTCATAAACAGGCGAACCATACTGAGTTTAGATTGGCCACCGAACTTCATATCTTTGATATTATATCCTAAGGTTATATTACGCAACCGCCAATAGTCTGAAGAATATAACCAATCTGTATTTTTTATACGTCCGAACGTCGAATAGGCTTTTCCAACCCGGCCCTCGCCCGGATCTTCTTCCGACCGCCACCGATCCCGATAGAAGCCCAATGCATTGTCCGAAGCCCCTTGTCCCGTACGTCCCAGTGCTCTGCCCAACAAAGAATAAATGTGCCCACCATTTTGGCCTTGGAACATAAAGCTCAAATCAAAGTTTTTGTATTTAAAATTATTGGTAATACCCCAAACATAATCTGGATTGGGGTGCCCAACAATAACACGGTCATTGGCATCAATCACACCATCACCATTGGCATCAACATAACGTGGATCTCCGGCTTTCTCATTACCAAATAACGCAGCTCCATTGTCAATATCTTGCTGACTCAATATGCCATTCTGCTGCACCACATAAATACTGTACATAGGTTCGCCAACACGCAAGAGACTATGTTGTATATCGAAAGAAGAAGGGATCAACAAATCCTTCTGATTGCCATCCAATTTGGTCACCTTATTGGCACTATGACTGATATTGAAGGATGTCGACCAAGAGAAATCTCCTTTTTTTATGTTATGTGATGTAATTTCCAAATCCCAGCCATTGCTTTTCAGTTCCCCGGCATTGTTTAAGTAAGATCCGAATCCGGTTACATACATTGCGGGAACATTCAACAAAAGGTCACTGCTTTTCCGTGTATACCAATCAAAAGATCCGGTAACTCGAGAGCCAAAAAGCCCGAAATCCAGTCCAACATCGTAAGTACGAGATTTTTCCCATCTTAAATCGGGATTAACAATATTTTTTGGAGCTTGTCCAGGAGCAGAGATTCCATTTGCAGAATAGTTATAGATTCCTAATACCGAAATACTGCTATAGTCACCTATATTGTTGTTACCAGCTGTACCAAAACTACCCCGTAGTTTTAAATCGTTGATAAAGCTCAATGATTTCATAAAATTCTCATCCGAGACACGCCAACCAAAAGAAAGGGAAGGAAACAAACCCCACTTAGTATTGGTACCGAAACGGGACGAGCCGTCGCGCCGAAGACTTGCCGAAAATAGATACTTTCCATCAAAGGCGTATTGGACACGCCCGAAATAAGACAACAAAATACTTTGCATTGCTCCTGTTGAAGCCACAGTAGCCACAGCCCCATTCAACGTTTTAATGGAACTATTGATGTACCCATCTTTAGAAGTGATTGACGAAGTCTCTAACTTGTCAAAATTATATGCCTGCCCTACCAAAGCGGTAATATCGTGTTTTCCGATATTGATATTGTAGTTCAGTGTATTTTCATTGACAAAAGTCTGTCTACGGTATACACTGTTGGAGCCATAAGTTGCCTGGTTTGGCTTGGTGATTCTATTTGCCAATGATCCCGCGATCGTATATGGTTCGAACCGATTGCTCCGACTATCCGTTTGATCCAAGTTAACTGTGGTTTTAAAAGTTAAATGATCCAGGATATGATATTGCCCATACACTGTTCCCAGCAAACGTGAGATTTTGTTTTCGCCGAGATAGTTTTTTAATTTAGCAATCGGGTCGTTAGTCGATACACTCCAAGGATACTTATCATTGTCAAGTACGTTCACCGTCCCGGCAGGATTATCTTGCACAGGCGACATCGAGTAAATCTGATGCATGATATTATCTTTCCCCTCGACACCTGGATCATTACCAATCGAATAAGAAGGTGCTAAATTTAAACCAAAACTTAGCTTCTTATTGGCTTTCACCTCCACATTAGCCCTTGCCGTATAATTTTTATAATCCAAACCTTTTACAATACCCTGCTGGTTCATATAATTCCCCGACACATAATAATTGACATATTCTGTCCCACCCGAACCGGTAACTTGATAATTCTGTGTGATCCCCTTACGATAAGCTTCGTCCTGCCAATCGATCAGATAAAGTCCCGGACGTCCCGGCTCCAGCCAACGATCATCATACATATATGAAGTATTATACGTGCCCTCCTTCAGTCCTAATATCTTGCGTCGTTCTTCATTACTCTGGCTGGCCGTTCTGCCTGTACCTGACGCAACCCATTGGGCGTTGATCATTTCAACCTGACGATCGATCCATTCTTCGCCATTTAGCATATCGAGCTTACGATAAGGAGAAGAAATACCCACATAAGAATTTAAACTCAATTTTGCTTCACCGGTGCGTCCTCGTTTGGTCGTAATCAAAACAACTCCATTACCTGCACGTGACCCGTAGATAGCAGCAGCTGCAGCATCTTTCAATACTTCAACCGATTCAATATCATTTGGGTTCATATTGTCCAATGGATTCCCGGAGGAATAACCTCCAGATGCATTTGTTTTCGCATTTTGCAAAGGAAATCCGTCTACCACATAGAGTGGTTCTGTACCTGCAGAGATGGAGCCAGAACCACGGACTTGCACACTGAGACCTTTGCCCGGGACACCCGTCGATTGTTTGACTCGTACTCCTGCTATTTGTCCAATCAAGGCTTGATCAACACGGGCTATCGGACGTTCATCCAAATTTTCAGCTTTGAATTTAGAAACGGGAGCCGTCAGATTTTTCTGTTTTTGCGTACCGTAACCAATGACAACTACCTCATCAAGCGATTCTTGTTTAGAGGTCAAGTTCACTTGTAAAAACGAGAGGTTAACGACATTGAGGGTTTTAGTGAGGTATTCTATCGAAGTGAAGGTAATTTTATCCCCTGGCTTGGCAACGACACCAAATTCACCATGTTGATTCGTTGTTCCATTACTTTTGCCGTTGACATGAATAGTTACTCCACTGATAGGTTGACTTTTATCGTCAACAACTTTTCCCTTCAGCAGTTCTTGAGCATATAATACCTGAGTCAAAGCCAACTGGGTCATTACTACGGTACCATATCGTAAGATATTTTTCATGGGTTGAAGTTTAAATTGTTATTTGTGATTTATATTGGTAACTGGAAGTTATAGTATCCCTTGAAACTAACTATCCTGAACTTACAGGCTCGCATGTATCTAGTCTGTTACAGAAAGCAAAAAGCCCCATTTAAGGGGCTTTTTGTTGCTATATATGTTTATTAATGTAACAAGATTATTC
Source organism: Sphingobacterium puteale (assembly GCF_003627955.1). Classification (GTDB taxonomy): domain Bacteria; phylum Bacteroidota; class Bacteroidia; order Sphingobacteriales; family Sphingobacteriaceae; genus Sphingobacterium; species Sphingobacterium puteale. The sequence goes on from NZ_RBWS01000001.1 coordinate 218,732, forward strand.
TCTTTTGAATCCTGTTAAACGTCAAAATCAACCTCTTGCCGTGGTGAAAAATTGACCAGCCAAGTAGGAGCGCCGGCGAACACATCCAATCGTTTTCACTTAATAACTCCACAAAGTCACGGGGCCGATCAAACCACTTTCCATGGGTTTCCAATCGCTGGCATCAAAGTTTTTATAGTTGATATTGACAAAGTTTATTTCATGATAATTACGCCACGAAACTTTCTGCTGATCCAAATGACGAATACGGTTTGCCATTAAGTTGGCGACCTCAATACGAATCTTGTTTTCGCCATCAACCAATAATGTGGTAATATCCTGTTGAAACGGAATTGACCATAAGACACCCGCATCCTTTCCGTTAATATACACCCTGGCGCTTTCCGCAACACGCCCAAGTTTCAGAAGATAGGATTTTGATTGATCCTTATGGATAGAAAATGTTTTCTCAAAGGCCGCTGTACCTGAAAAATTGATGGCATCTTTATCGCCCCATTTGGTCCAGGAAGAAAGTCGATCTAGCTTTTGGGGCTTTGGTAACACCGGGCCTCCAGCGACAAAACGTACTTTCCAATCACGGTCCAATTGAGCCACTTGGATGGATTCGTCCTGATAACGGAAAGGTTCTTTGGCTTGTCGCTCTGAGGCCAAGACTATCCAGGAATAACCCGATGGTATCTGCACCCGAATTTTGTCGTCAGCTGATGGCAATTGATATGTCCGACCGGTTTGAGGATCCAACAACGAATAATACGCGGCCTTCGCATTTAGTGTAATATAACGATCCACGGTCTGCCCACTGTGATTGACCAAATAATAATAGCTGTCCTTACCCGCAACTCTTCGTGAAAATTTCAGCCCTGTTTGGTTAATCCGCTCGGGCGCGATATCTTCTGTTTCGAGTGCCGAATTGACATCCGTCGTCAAATAGATTTTACCTTTTCCAAAAGCTGTATACTGGTTCGCTTTATCCTTCGCAAAACCTAACGAAGCAATTAATTTATTGAACATTGCGTGACGTTCCTCTAATTGGCCGTATCCAGGAACAGCTTGCGGCAATTTTTGGAAGATAACAGTTGCTCCTTGGTTGGCCATTTCCAGGATTTTCTGTAGTGTCACTTCCGAAAAATAACGACAGGCAGGAATATAAATTGCACGATACGGGATCGCATCCTTCGAAGTATGTAACTCCCCATCGTTTACTGTAGTTCCGGCCAGAATTTTATCAGTGGCGAAATCAAAACTATATCCTCTTTTCTGTAGCTGTACACTCTGTTTATAAAATTCCGTCGGATGTAACCAATCGTCAACATCATGCACTTTTAAAGCCTTATCCATCCCTTTTGCATTGTTCCAAATATCATAAATGGGCCAATATATGAGCAGTTCATTGTCGGCACGACTGGACTGTAAGATGGACTGAACACGGGTAATATATTGATTCAAACCTGTGAGATGATCCCAAAAAGAATTTTGCGGGACAAAATTAACAGAAGCATAAAATAGCCATCCCGGAAAAGGCACGTTTTGGGGCGAGTAAGTCGTCCCATGATAGAAGACATGATTCACTCCGGCGAGGAATAGTTGTTCGACTTCGGGTTTCGCTTGTGATAAGGAGGTTTTAAAATGTTCCGTAAGCCAAGTGAAAGTCTCCGAAGAAGTATATTTTTTACCGTATACATTTGTTGCCGATGTCGCAAATTTGGCCATCATAGGATCTGGATCCACATTACGGATATCCGCGGTATCGCGTCTTAAACCGGGAATATCAAAACTGCTGGATCCAAAGGTTTCACACTCCGCAATATCGGCATCTGCATATAAATCGATCAGATTTCCTGGAGACCCATGCGCTTGATTTTTCGAAATGGCTTTATAGCGATGGGCAAAATCCGTAAATGGATTCAAAAAATTCTGGGCAAGCAGCGCATTCACGACTTCACGATAATCCGATTTAAGGCCTGCTGTTTTAGCTTCATCCTTGCCCCTGCCTGCAAAATCTAGCAGGTTATCTTGTAGTTTGTATCCTTTTATCTGTTCGAATGACTGCAAAAAATCATCCGTCCAATTTGCCCCATATACTTCGTAGCTGTCGTTAAAAAAAGCACGTACATGCAATGGTTTGCCCTTAAAAGCTTCAGCAAATCTATTAAAATAGGATCCGACGGATTGCTTTCCAAGATGATCCAGTGTATACCCCTCGCCCCCTGGTGCTGCACGTTTAACTTTTTGGCCTGTCCTTCCCGAAAATACAGCCAATAAACGAATATCGGTAGGTGCTTCCCAGGTTCCAGTGGTCTTTGAAATATACTCATCCAGCTTAATCTCACTATTGTCGGATCTAAACGCCCGTAAAGCCTGCAAAAAGAAATAATGCTGTTTAGGATCCTTAGGTTTTAGGGGAAAGGTAATTTTTTCACCTTTTTTTAATTCAAATTCATCTAGGATTAATTTGGTAGCGGCATCCTTTTCTTTGATTTGAGGTCCCCCAAAGGGCCACCCCGTCCCTAAATTAATGTCTACTCCCATTCCCAGCGTACCGGCTTTATCCGTAGTTACAGCTAACATATTCATCCATTGTGGTGAAAGAAAGCTCAGGTAGTTGGATTCAAATCCCTTAGCGCCATAAATCGGTGTTATCTCAACACCACCAAATCCACTTTTTTCAAAGAGGGTCAATTCACGTTCGACATTAGGTCGGTCTACAGCTGAACCAAGCCACCACCAACGTGTCCACGGCTTCATTTCTTTGGTAATTGCTGGCCATAGATCTTGTGCAATACTTCGGCCAGAGGCCAACAGATTACAGACAAGCAGGAACGATATATAAATTTTCTTCATGTTAAAATTGGGCTAATCCATGTGAAATACCTTTTTCAAACTGACCGATACCGGAGAATGATCGGCATGGACTTCCATGATATCATACATATAATCCCACCATTGCTGAACAATAGTTTCTTTGCCCAATTCCTGTGACGAATGCCCCGCCAAGTACTGAACAGCAAATAATGTATCCGTCTCTTCGTCCAAAAAGATACTATAGTCAGAAACCCCATTTTCGCGCAATAAGGTTATTAATTCTGGCCAGATCGCATCATGTCTCCGCTTGTATTCCGCCGACATACCTGGTTTCAGTTTCATCTTAAATGCTATTTTCTCCATCTTGTTTATGTATTGAACTGTTTTATTATTACCGTATTATTAATTGGCTAATACCTGATGGATATCGGCTTCAATAATACTCAAGGTACCTTTGGCATTGGCATCATTACGAGCCAACCCATCATCAAGTTTCTTACCCCCCATTTCCACCTGATTGTTTTCCTTTGCTGTAAAAGGTGCGTTTTTAAGTTTTATAGTTACCTTTTCGCCCTTAGTACGCGGAAATGACAATGTACAATAGCCTAATGTCACATCCGTATTTCCATCAAAAACAAGCTTGTCGTCAACGAAAACCTGTAATGGGTAGGATCTTGATCTAAAATTATTCAGTTTCAGATCGATTTCATCCATATCGGATTTTTCCTGTAAGATGTATGTAATCCAAGCAGTACCTAACTGGCCATCATTGACCCAGTCGGATAGCTCATTGTCATCGTAGGATTGCCCCACCTTGTCTTGGTTAGCTCCAGCCGTAGCTGTACGGATTTTAAGACTTTTTTTTAGCTGTACCAGCGTAGGTTCCGTTGGACTTGGTCCCCGCGCTAAAAATGAAGGTAAATTTTCATTGGATTCTTTGACAAAATAATTCGCCATCGTTCTGATAGGTTGTACCATCCAGGTAACCGAATCGGATAAAAGGCCTTCAGCCACTGCTTTCAATACAACCTTACCCGATTTATCGTACTGTGTACGAAGTAATACACGGCTTATACCAGCCTCGACCGGAAGCGATCTGGCTAAAATATAATTGTCGGGCCCCTGAGCAATTCCACCACGCCAATCCATTGGTCCATCTAGGTGGAAATCAATTTTGTTTGAAGCCAATGGGCAGCGTAAGCCATTTTTATCGAGCACTTCAACTTCGGCCAATACCATATCGTTCCCATCTGCAAAAAGGCCATTTTTGCCATGTTGTGCCGTCAAACGGATTTTATACGGTTCGCCTGTGGTTCTGAGCTCTTTTGTATTCAATAATTTTCCTTCTTTGCTGAATGATTTCGCAGTCAATACGCCAGCCTCAAAATCAACAGCTGGAAAACGGTATAGGAAATCATATAGCTTTTCTGCCGCTCCCTGTACTTTTCCATTCACAGCTAATTCTACATGGTCAGCGGCCGAAACGACTAATACATCCTTTTTCGTTCCTGGAGCATAGTTCCAGTGGCCAACGAGATGTAATCCCTTTGGATCTGGATCAATCCAACCATCCCACATAACCTGATGGGCGAAATAAGCATCTTTGGGAATACGCATGGCATCTACTTCGCCACTTCTTCTATAATTCTCTTTTCCCCTAAAATGTGTATTGGAATCTGAGAAAATAATATTGACGCCGCCCGAATTTACACGATCACCAGTGCCTGGACGCATTTTCCAATATTCCGACCAGCGATGTACAGCTTCAACAACATAACTATCCTGGTTTCTGTTATAATCACTGGCATCTACACCTTTATAAAGCGGCCCTTCACCGTCCTTGTGAAATGGATAACTCCATTCGTCCCAATATTTACGTAAGGCCTCATCCCGCATATATTCGGTTGCGATCATGGGGTGACGCGCACTTTTATTGATATACAGCATTTCACCACCATATTCAGCTAGCTTACTATCCAGCATTTCTCGGGAACCGATTGCCCGTCCACCAGCTGGGTCATATTGATCACGAATAGCCTTCATCTCCGCCATATGTTCCTCCGAAATCGACTCGTTTCCACATTCATAAAACAAGACACTTGGATTATTCCGATAATAAATAATTGCATCACGCATAAGCTCTGTTCGCTGTTCCCAACGTCTACCTTGCGTATCTTTTTCAGCATCTCCAGCAGGTAGCATCTGCATAAGTCCCACACGATCACAGGATTCAACATCCTGTTTCCAAGGGGTTACGTGCATCCAGCGAACCAGATTGGCATTGCTCTTGACCATCAGCCCATTGCTAAAATCACTTAACCAAGGTGCTACAGATAGGCCAACGGCAGGCCACTCGTTACTGGTACGCTGCGCATAACCCTTCATCATCAAAACTTGGTCATTGAGGTACACCATTCCATTCTTGAAAGCAGTTTTTCGAAATCCTGTTTTCGTCTGTACAGCATCGATAGTTTTGTTGCCCTGTACGATTTTTGTTGTCACCGTATAGAGATAACCGTAACCCCAGCTCCAAAAATTCACTTGATTCAAAGCTGAACTCATAGTCAATTGTTGTGTTTGATTGGCAGGAAGATTGAACTTTTTTGAAAAAGTTTTCACCAACTTCCCATCGGCATTACGTACTTCGGCAACAAAGTTGACAAGGCGCGATTGCTGGGTTTCATTTTTCACCTCGGAAGAAACAAAAAGATCCATTGTCTTTTTAGGGATGTTCATATTCTTCGCATATACGTAAACACCGGTAGTCTTTAAATTGGAATATAATGGTAGCGTCTGATAAATTTTTGAAGCAAAGTGGATCCATACATTTTTTGGAATTCCACCATAGTTTGCATTAAAGTTTTTATCGTTCCACTGATACGTACTGTTTGTTGCTTTTTCACGATAGCTCCAGCTATTGTCTATCCGTATAGCCAAGATATTTTCGTGATCGCGATCAATCAGGTCCGAAATATCAAATCCTGCAGCCATGACGCCATTTTCATGGCGACCAATAAATTTGCCGTTGAGATAAAATTCTCCGCCAAAGCGAATTCCTTCAAATTCCAAAAAGACCTTATCAGAAGTTACTCCCTTGGGGACACTAAACTTTTTTCGATACCAGACAATATTCGCTGAAAGGTCATGGATCGCTTTCGCGAAAGCTTCATCTTCATTCCATGCCTGAGGCAAGGTAACCTGTTTCCATACACGATCATCAAATCCTGCGGCAGAAGCATAGTTGACATCGCCGATGTGGTAACGCCAGTCAGCATTAAAACTAAAAGTCTTCCGGCCTGCTTGAGCATATGTGTCGAACGAAAGTAGCAGGCAACAAAAAATAAAGAATAACCTTTCCATCGTATACTTTTTTAGGGCTAATAAGAACGCGTACTTTTATGTATAGCATAACCGGCTCCATTCCCATCACGAATGCTAATTGATCAGGTTGCTGTCAACAACCTGAATGAGACAGCTTATTTTGACAACATCTTATAAACCTCTGTGCCCCCTAATAAAAAACAGCCCAAACCATAATCTTCAAAATCCGGCTGGCTTGAAAAACTGACGGGCTGCCCATCCTTAGGTTCTTTTCCCGTTCCTTGTAAATAGCCTAAAAAACCGGAAGGGTGTACCGCTTCAGCGATCATTGCTTTCCATGCTTTTTCGACAACAGGTCGATATATTTTAGCATCTAGAAATCCATTATTAATTCCCCAGGCCATACCATAGACAAACAATGATGTGCCTGAGGTCTCGCGCCCGCCAAAATTACCAGGGTCATGCAAACTGACATTCCAAAATCCATCCGGCCTTTGAATAGGAACAAGTGCTTCCATCAGCGCTTTATAATCGGCCAGATATTCCGCCCGGTGGGCTTCGTTTTCCGGAATTAAAGAAAGTACCCTGACTAAAGCAGCCACGACCCATCCGTTACCACGTGACCAATAGCAGTCCTCACCATTCGGTTCTTTGTAGGGCGGAACAAAATCCTTATCACGCCACCAAAGTTTATCGGTCTTATTATACAGACCACCACCTTCCTGTGTTTTTGAATGATGATACATTTTATACATGTAATCAAAGTAAGTTTGATCCTTGGTCATTACACCCAATTTAGCGTAAATTGGCATGGCCATTTGTATGGCATCGATCCAAGTCCAATCGTCTACTTTTCCCGATTTGATAATGTAATCTATATTTGCTTTAATCTTTTGGATACGCTCAGGCTTCGGTTCAATCTCATAGAGATCCAGATAGGTTTGCCCACAAGCCTGGTCATCGGCATTTCGGGTTTCCAAACCATTCCGCATTCCCCAATCATGTTTGTTTCCCCAATCCACAGCATAATCGTAGTATGCACTGTTTTTGTCAATTTGATAAAGTGCCATGAGCCCTTCGTAATAAACGGCCCGGGTCCAGATATTGCTCGGCCGCCAACGGTTGGTGTAGATCGGTTTCCCTGTGTCCGTCCATTTATTCATGAAATAACGATTGGTTAACTGCAAGGACTGAAGGACTTCCACAGCAGCGAGTTCTTTTTTCTGTTCGGCCACCTTTTTTATCGACGAACATGCTGAAAGGAAAAACGCTATCAATAAAGTAGCCGTATAAGTATTAAATATTTTCATGTTTTTCTATATAATTATTCATAACGGGTATTTCCCTTTTTTTGTGCTAGTTGTTCGTAAGGTATTACACCAACTCTTTTAGCCCAATTTTCATAGCGCTGAACCATTTCACGGTATACTTTTGGAAAAGAGACTGATAAGTCAACTGTTTCACTCCTATCTTTTTCTATGTCATATAGATACCATGTATTTTCGGGATAGGAAGAGACAAGTTTCCATTTTCCTTTGCGCACAGCTTTGTTGCCTTCATGTTCAAAACAAATTTCCCTGTCGATATTCTGCTGTTGCTCGGTCCATAGCGGAAGCAATGACGATCCTTCCATGGGTTTAATCGTATTCCCTGCATAGCTTTTAGGATAGTTTGCTCCTGACCATTGTGCTAAGGTGGGCATGATATCGATTAAATGGGCTGGCATATCAAACTGTCTACCGCCTTGTAGGAACTTCGGTCCATAGGCGATAAAACCAGTTGCATTGCCTCCCTCGAACTCCCAATGCTTAAACTTTTTGAAAGGCGTATTACTCACTGCAGCACCTTCGATTCCATAAGCTGTAAAAGAACGTGGATGACTGGCAGGAAATTCATTGGCAGCCCTGATTTCTGCTGTAAATCCCCCATTGCTTATTGTCTCATTGCTCGCGCCGTTATCGGAGAGAAAGATAAAAACGGTATTTTCCAATTGTCCTTTCAACTGGAGATAATCAACCAATCTACCCACATTTTGATCCAATTCGTCGACCATCGCCGCGTATACAGCCATCTTTTCATCCCATTTTACTTTTTCTTCCCAACTGCAATCATTCCAATTTCTCAAGGTTGTATCAATTTCCGACAACTTCGTTGTTGGTGGTAATACTCCTAACCGCAGCTGTTTCTGAAAACGCCTTTCACGGATAGCCTCCCAGCCTTCTATATATTTACCCCGATACTTTGCAATATCCTGTGGCTTGGCATGTAAAGGCCAATGGGGAGCCTGAAAAGCGAGGTATAGAAAAAAAGGATCCTCTTTTTTCGTTTCCAAATGCTCGCCAATGAAAGTCATTGCATAATCCGTATAGGCATCCGAGCTATAGTAATCTTTTGGCGGAACGATCGCTTCATTGTCCAAAGCTATCGTCAATGTTTGCTTGGGTCGATAAGGTCTGTTTTCAAAGTAGCTGTTTGCTCCATCAATCAATCCATAATAACGTTGAAATCCACGCTGTAGCGGCCAATTTTCCTTCTCCTGTCCCACGTGCCATTTGCCAGCCATATAGGTCCCATAACCTGCACCTTTTAATAGTTCAGCTAGTGTAACCGAATTTCTATTTAAATAACCCTGATAAGCAGGAAAAGGACGCTTATTCATCATATCGCCCACGCCCGCCTGATGCGGGTATAATCCGGTCAATAGGGAAGCACGCGATGGACAACAACGTGAAGCGTTATAAAAATTGGTCATCTTGATGCCTTCATTTGCCATCTTATCTAGATTTGGAGTCTGAATTTCAGAGCCAAAGCAACCCAAATCCGAATAACCCATATCATCGGCCAGAATCAACACAATATTGGGTCTTTGCTGTGCATGCAATGAAAATTGTATCAATAGAAAAAAGATACAAAGCGGAAATAGTGGTTTCATCATGCTACATAAATTTCTTTAGTCCAATTTTGGTTTGTGCTTTTAATTGCTCAGCAACGAGTTTAGCATTCAACAGCGCGCCCTCTTTGATCGTATGCGTCGCATCCTTCGGATCAAAAAAATCCGTTTCTACTTTCTTTTTCCCTAGAGTTTCATAATGCGCAACAACAACATCCTGTAACGGGATAAAAAATGCCCCAGCCTGTTGCGCAGCCTCCTTAGCCCATTGCGCATAATCTGATCTGCGCACCTGGTTTCCATCCCATGCGTTACGCGGAATTGGCGAACAGATAATTGCTGTGGCTCCTTTATCTTGAATATTCTTCACAAAGCGTCGTAAATAGAAACCATAACTATACACGACTTCATGTTGCTTCAATAACGGGTTATATACTTCCTCATAATCGTCACCATTTCCCTTTATCGTTCCACGGGCACGTAGCGTATCCACAATGGGACTTGAATCATTATGTCCAAATTGCATAAGGACATAATCGCCTGGCTGTATGCTATCCAGTACCTTCTGCCAAAGCTTTGGATTGTTATAAAATGTCCGGGTACTTGTTCCCCCCAAAGCACGATTCCTCACATTGATCTTATCCAATTTAAAATACTGACTGATCAAACTTCCCCAGCCCCACTGTCCATTGGAACCATTTCCCTGTCCGTTTTTTACGGTGGAATCACCAATAATAAACAAGGTCGGTTTATGTTGTTGTCCCAAAAAGGACATACTGATTACAGCAAAAAGGGCCGCAGCCCATGGCAACAATTTCAATTTCATCTTCACTATTATTTAATATATTGTACTAGCTGACTTTTAATCCTACGAAATCCTTCGATTATAGACAATGCATTATCTCGCGCCCCATTTTTATTCGTATGGGTATGGTCACCTGGAAAATAGTTAGATTTTACTGCTTCAGGGCCAAGCCGATCATATTTATCTGCTGTAATACTGTTTAGATCCAAAAAAGCGACGCCCTGTTCTTTCGCAATCTCCTTTGCCCACAGTCCAAAATCCTTATCTGCCCGCTTCACTTTACCTTGATGATCCCATTGGTTGCGCGGAATCATGGATAATAAGATCGGTGTTACCCCTTTTTTCTTTGCTTCAATCACAAAACGACGTAAGTTTTCACCGTAAGTACGTACGGTCTCTTTCTTCCCATTTCCCCAATCCAAAACAATAGAATCCTGACCGATACCCCGTAGCACACCGCGATAGCCTTGCTTACTGGTATCGGGCTTACTTCCTTCGTTATGGCCAAACTGAATCAATAAAAAATCTCCCGGCTTGAACAAAGAATCAACTTTTGCCCATCTTCCTTCTTTGACAAATGTACGTGTACTGCGCCCCGCCATCGCATGATTGTCTACACGGACTCGTGTCGTATCCAATAATTCAGGAAGCAGAGTACCCCAGCCCCAATATTCCTTATTGCTGTTCTTAACGGTCGAATCACCGATAAGATAAATCGTAGGTTTATTTTGTTGTTTTGCAAAGGATATCAAAAGAAAGGCTGTCAGTGCCATCCCTATCCATTTTGTTGTATGCTTCATTTGCTAACTTATCTATTTCTTTTAGTCAAAAAATCCAAATCGCGCTTCCAAATTTCTATTTCTTATAGGCATACTTAACCAGCCGAATGTTTGGTTTGACCGGCCGATTCATACCCATACCAAGGTAATAGCCCACATGCGGCGGTTGATTATAACCTACATTCTGCCATGCAATACTCAGACGATACTGCGGATCGTGCATTAGTGTATATACGCGCTGTTCTGTTGGAATCGTTGTTGTGTAGATACGCAGATTCTGGTTATCTTCTGAACGCAGGACCAATTCTTCCCGCCAGTCACCAAAAATATCAGCACTCAGATTGGGCGTACTTTTAGATCCATTGATTGATGAACTACCTGTCGCCGTAAAGATTCGTTCCGTTTTCCCATTTTGATATTTTTCAATATAGTTACTATTTAAAAGCTCACGGCTTAAATCGGCATCCCACCAGATCAAAAAATTGGTCGATCTCGGAGCCCGCCCGATAATATTTCCCTCGGTATCATACATGTCTTTAGACCCCAGCCACCATAGATATGCTCCTTTATGATCGGGATCAATATTTGCAGCAACACCGCGAGGAATATCTTGGTCTATTGCACTTTGAAACAATATGTCTCCCGTTTTGGCGTCCAACAAGGCTACCCCTATCCCTTTTCGTCCCCCTTTCAGTTCATGAATTCCAAAAATCTCCAGTCCGGGCCTTTCAGGATCCAAGTCACTGACATGCAATGCATCGCCATGCCCCAACCCTGTACTATACAGCCCCTTTCCATTATCATCAATAACCATCGACCCAAAGACAATTTCATCTTTACCATCTTGATCTACATCAGCAACTGTGAGGTTGTGATAGCCCTGACCGGAATAAGGGTCTTGACGAACCTTGCTGTCGAATACCCAGCGGCTCACCAATTTTTTATCTTTGAAGTCCCATGCTGCCAAGGCCGTACGTTCATAATATCCTCTCGTCATCACGACACTCGGATGTATGCCGTCCAAATATGCTACACAAGCTAGAAAACGATCACTGCGATTAGCATTCGTATCTCCCCATGAGCGCAGATCCCCACGTTCAGGTAGATAATCCACAGTACTTATCGCCTTGCCCGTCAGCCCGTCAAACACGGTTAAATATTCAGGCCCTTTCAGTATGCGGCCTACAGTTCTTGAACTTGATACGGTATCACGCCAATCGGCTTTTGGATTACCAATAACATGTCCGAGTGCATCTTTAGTACCATCGGCAGTTTTACAGACCAGCTCGGCACGTCCATCGCTATCGAGGTCGTAAACCATGAATTGGGTATAATGTGCTCCTTCCCGGATATTTTTACCCAAATTGATTTCCCATAAAAAGGTACCATCTAGTTTATACGCCTGAAAAATAGGTTCTGAAGTAATGCCATTATGTGCATTGTCATGTCCAACACCGGTCTGATGAACAATAAGTTCATAAGTTCCGTCTCCATCCAAATCGCCCACAGAAACATCCCCCGGTGTGTAGCCTTTGGGGGTGCGTAACGGAATATTCAAGTATTGCTGTACTTTTTGATCTTTGGATAAAGTGAGTTTAGCAACTTCCTTTTCTTTCCCACCCGACACAAGATCTAAGGTGTAGGTTACATCTTTACTCAGGTCAACATGATCGTCCAAAAAGTTGGTACCCTTTGTTAAAGGTGCGTTATTCAATTTTTTATGTATACCATTTCCTTCCTGCCGATAAATAGCAAAGGCCGTGTCAAAATCGTCGGTACCCAGCAAACGCCAGCTCAAAAACACGGAATTTTCCGTAGTTTTTACACCAACCATTCCTCGATCCAAAAACTCCATTTTGCGTTGGCCTGAAACGGCTAGAGAACCGATCAGTGCTCCTGTCAAAAGAATAAGTTTTGTTTTCATCATTCAAGGTCTACATCACAACAACATGCTGATAGATATTATTGCTTTTTATTATTAACGGTTACACTGTTTAGAACAAATCTTTTAATGTATTCCTTATGAATAACAGGATCTTTACTCGCACGGACATGCATATTTTGAAATGTAAAATCCGATAATACATATTGCTCCGAATTGAGTACATCAAAAACAATGTCGCAATCCAGATCAATATTACGCAGGACAATATTTCTCGCATAAGACATTTTGATATCTTTCTCGCCCTTTAAATCAAAAAATTGGGTCCAGGGTTTGATAAACAACATACTATTGACATTTCCTTTTATATTTTCAATCAAAATATTTTCATATTCCTGTGGTGTATCCGGACGCATCTTTAGCTGCAACAGCTTACGCGCTTTATCCAGCGTGTTGTTTCTAAAAATCACATTATAACTATGAATTGACTCACTTCCGCACGTCAGTGCACTATGACAAAATCCAAAAAAACAATTTTCAATAATGATATTTGAATTGGGACCATTGTTAGGATCCTTATCGGAATTCGGCCCCTTCCCACCTTTTAATGCGATCGCATCATCGTTAACGGACAAGTAGCAATCCTTAATCAATACATTACGGCAGACATCCAAATCGATTGCATCGGAACTAGGTGCTTTGACAGGTTCCTTTGGCGCTGAAATATGTAAGCCGATCAATTTGAGGTTTTCACATTTATAATAATGAGAGGTCCAGAAGGGAGAATTGATTAAGCGAATGCCCGAAATCTGTACATCTTTGCTATTGGACACATAGAGTAAGCGCGGGCGCATTTCGTCCATATTTGTACATTTTGGATTAAACTGCCGTCTAAGCCAAAAAGACCGCCAGTAGCGTAACCCGTTTCCATCGAGTGTACCCTTGCCTGAAATTGTAAAACCATCCACCCGATCTGCATTGACAAGCGCCAAAAAATATTTGACCGTTTGCCCCTCCATACGCGTCTCTGCCAATGCAAAATCTGCAATATCATCGCTTCCTTTTAATACAGCTCCTTCTTCTAAGTATAAGTGTGTCTTTGGCTTAAAAAATAATGACCCACTCAAATAGATACCTTTCGGTACGACGACCACTCCCCCACCACTGGTATAGGCTTTATCAATTGCTTGCTGGATTTTGGCCGTTTGCACAATGGTGCTATCTGTCGTTACACCAAAATCAGTGATCAAAAATTTCTTTCCGAGCGTTCCGATATCAGTCGATTTTACAGTTTCAAACCATTTTGAGATTGCTGTTCCGTCCGGAAATTTTTCTTGCGCATGTGCTGTGGACAACAACACAAGTGAGGTGAGTAGATGTAAAAAACGAAAGAATTTTTTCATAATATTTAGATTTATAAATATGTTTCCCCCTAACCTATCAATCCATTCCATGCAATGAACGGCCTTTTAGAATTGAATGCGTCTAAGGACGCTTATAATAAGTAGTTATCCCTAAAAGTATCAACATTTTTAACAAGAGCTGTCCTGTAGTATCCTGAACATCATACCCACTAGTTGCCCTATCCTATCAATTTGTCTGAAAACAAGTCTACTATCGGCTTTTCAAGCAGCTACGTAATATCTTTGTTATAGAGGAAACTAACCTAAAATAATGGTAATCCAACAATATTGTTCCTACTATTGGCACGAAACTTTCGACGGGACGCCATCTATTTTTTGCCCCGTTGAATTATTTACGGTAACTCAGCACTTAGGCATGATTTATTCGTTTTTTTGCCATCTGTTGGAAGCATTGAATCCTTTTTCTTACGAACTTTTCCGTACACGCAAAACACGCGACATTTTCGCGAATTGGCAGACCAACTACGATCCTTTAAACTCCCTTAAACTCCCTTTAAGTCCCTTCAAGTCCCTACATTATTTGACTTAGCTTCGGGATTAGTTCGAGAATGCTTCGCAACTACTTCGACCCTTCTTCGACAACGCTTCGGGTGGGCTTCGGGTAGGCTCCGACACGAAGCCGAACAACAATCGAATAAGCGCCAACGCCGTCCCCTCGCTGTCCCGAAGCAGTCTCGAACAGCTACCGGACGATTCCCAAACAACTGCCGAATAACTAACCGAAGCTGCAAAACATACCGAGAAGTATGTCAGATAGACGATAAATTATTTTCCAAACCACCTTGTACTGTCCTGCTCCGTAAGATTAGGCGAAAAGCTGATAGTTCTTTATTTTTAACAATTATTGTTCTTTAATTAGTTAGCCCTAGGGCTTCATTCAGAACTTATTACCAATCAATTATGACATATAAATCAATCTTTACAATCATTTTATTATTAAATTCGTTCGTTGGCTTAAGCTTTGCACAAACAGGCAAGATCGCACAGGAAGAGATCAACATTCAGGCTCCATTTGAAATTCCAACGTTTAAGGTTCCCAATTTCGAGCATTGTAAAAACTACGATATCCGCGATTTTGGTGCTAGGCAAGGAGATAAGAAAAGTACTTCCAGCGCAATTGCAAAGGCAATTGACATGGCGACAACTTCTGGGGGCAATATCATCATTCCGCCAGGCGAATGGCACACCAAGGCTATACACTTAAAAAGTAATATCAACTTACATATCAGTGCAGGAGCAACGTTATTATTTTCGGGAGACCCAAAGGACTATCTGCCTGCTGTTCACAGTAGTTGGGAAGGACTAGAATGTTATAACTACTCCCCGCTGATCTATGCCTATGAAGCGACAAATGTTGCCCTTACAGGCAAGGGAACCATAAAAGCAGATCTTACTGTTTGGGAGAAATGGTTTCCAAGACCGAAACCACATATGGAGAGCATCAAAAATCTTTATAACTGGGCACAAGATGGAATACCTGCAGAACAACGCCTTATGGTCAATGACACATCCAATCTTAGACCGCAATTTATTCAATTCAACCGTTGTCAACATGTTAGAGTCGAAGATATTAAGATCCGAAACAGTCCTTTTTGGACGTTGCACCTCTACTTAACGAAAGATGTCCTTGTACGTGGGATCGACATCTATGCCCATGGTCATAACAATGATGGGATCGACCCAGAAATGAGTCAGAATGTATTGATTGAGAATTGTATTTTTGACCAAGGTGATGATGCTATTGCATTGAAATCAGGCCGAAATCCGGAAGGCTGGCGATTAAAAACACCAACAAAAAATATTGTGATCCGTAATTGCGAGATCCGCGATGGTCACCAATTGCTTGCCGTTGGGAGCGAGCTCTCGGGTGGAATTGAAAACATTTATGTAAACAATTGTGCGGTCCTACCCAATGAAAAATTGATGCATTTACTGTTTATCAAAACGAATGAGCGTATGGGTGGCTATGTTAAAAACATTTATTTTTCAAATATTAAAGCCCAAAATGTAAAAGAGGGTATACTTGGAATTGATACCGATGTCCTCTATCAATGGCGCAACTTGGTACCAACCAAAGTAAAAAAACTAACGCCCATATCGAACGTCTATCTTTCAAACATTGATGTAGAAATAGGTGAATTTATTTCAAAGATCAACGGCAATTCGGAACTTCCAATTCAGACAGTTCAATTGAAGGATGTACGGCTCAAGAAAATAACCTCAACTGCAGTCCAAAATCAATATATCAAGGGTTTCTCTTACATACAATAACAGGTCAAGCCGAATTGATTCCCGACATTCAATAAACCTGATGCCATTGATCTTCATACATAAAAAAAGGCTTTTCTATTAAAATAGAAAAGCCTTTTTTTATGTATGAACCGGGATATTAATCGGTCAATACATTTATTTTAGGCATCACGAATTGCGTATTTTCTTTTTCGCCCTTCGGAGTACCAAAGTAAAAATAGAGCGTCCGGTTTACATTTTTATTCATTTGATTCGATTCTCCTGCAGGTCCATTCACTGCGGCATTACCATTTATCCCCAGGGCCAACTTTGTTCCAATTGGAGGAATAGCGTCCAAAAAGGAAATATCTCCAGTAGGCAATTGCGGATATCCTTTGGGACCTGAAATCCCATAAAACTCGAACAGCCGTAGAAATAGGTCATCTTGATCTGTTGCGACCAAAAACTTTCCTTGAACGGTATTGAATTGTACCCAACTGACATCCGAAAAGTAGCCTTTAAATTCAGGAAATGTCCATTGACCAATACCGGCTTTTCCATCATTGTACATTTTTTCCCATGTATTAAGCGTGGCACCTTGCAACCTATTCTTCCATATGCGATAAGGGCCATTTCCCAGCCATTTGGCACCGATAATATAGTTTTCAGGAAAGTTGAAGCTCACTCCCGCATAAGGTACCGCTTTTTTCATGTTATAGGCATAATCGAGTTTCAACCAACCATCCGGACGCATCGTCCAACGGATAAAGCTTAGATTACCATCAAACATAAACTCAACCACCTCATTTTTTCCTTCTCGCCAACGTTTAGTGCTCTTCAGCTCTGACTGACCATCGATAAGCACCGGACCATTATTGAAAGCTAATTTCATGCTATAATCATTGGCCAGATCAACCAATAATCCTGTTTTTTTAGAAACAAAAGCAGTTATCCCATTTGCCTTAAGGATATAATTCACACTGTCTTCTTTCGCTTCAACATCGGTAAAAGATTTCAAGGGTAGGATTTCAGCAGTAAGAGCTTGATTGGATCTTACCCGCCATGTCCAGGTATAGATTTCCGCACCCTGTGGATCAGTCGCAGTCAATAACAGTGCATCATACTGCTTCCAGTCAACAGGCAAATTCAACTGCAAAGCCCCCTGTTGCGTAGGAGCCACTACGGGACTATTTACTTTCAGGTTCAGCACCGAATCCATGCCCGATTCATCCGCATAGGGCTGTTGATAAGTAACCAGTTTACCCTCAAATCGACACGCTTTTAGATCGGTAAAGTGGAAACGATTTTCCACCGGAATAGTTCCATTGAAATCAGCAGGTAATTTCTTCATCGTAATATGCACAGGTGCATAGATCTCCCGAATGGCATAGAAACTTCCTTCTTTTTCGCGATGTGGTCCAAGGATTCCGTCCGGGGCATTTACCCGGTTGACATCAATCACATTATTGAAATCTGTTCGTACGATACCTTCATCTGCAAAATCCCAGATAAATCCGCCTGCACCCAATTTGGCATTCCAATGCAACTCCCATATATCTGCTAATCCTGCTGCGGCGCCACCGTCATCCTGTGCATGGAGAAATTCGGTCGGCATGTATATATTTGGACCTTCCAGAATTTTTTTTGTTGAATAAAAGTCTTCATAATGGTTGCAGTCGATTCCATTGATTGCATTTCCCGGTCTATGGTGTGCATGGATCACTGTTCGTGCGGAAAGATCATATTTTTTGTACTCGTCTACGAGTTCTTTATTGTGCCCGCCTTCATTACCGTTACTCCAAAGTATGATAGAAGGGTGATTGGCATCTCGGATAACCATTTCTTGCACCAGCTTTTTACCTACAACGGTACTATACGCCTTTTGCCACCCGGCCAATTCATCCAAAACATATAAGCCCAATGAATCGCAATAAGCTAAAAATGACCGATCTGGCGGATAATGCGAACAGCGTACCGCATTCATATTCATTTCCTTGATCAATTTAACATCATTCAGATCCAACTGGGCGTTCACTGAACGTCCGGTTTCGGGCCACCATACATGACGATTCACACCTTTCATCTTCACTTTCACACCATTGACGTAAATGCCGTCTCCTTGGCGAACTTCGATCGTCCTGAAACCAAAACGATCCTGATATTGATATCCTTTTTTCTTGCCATTTACTAGGGTATAGGTAACCTGATATAGGTTTGGTGTCTCCGCTGTCCATAACAACGGTTTTTCTACTTTCATTTCGACCAATTTCACTGAATCTTCCGAAGTAATCGGAAATTTTTGAGTTGAGATCACATTCCCCTTTAAATCTTTGATCTCTACCAATAGATCATTAGCTTTAGACAAGTCCTCCAAATGCACATTACTTCGAAAAGTTCCGTCTGCTTTTGCATCAATAGCTGTCCAGCTGATATGTTCATGTGGCGTCGCCTCAAGGTACACCGGTCTATAAATCCCGCCTAAAATCCAATAATCCGCCAGACGCTCCGCATTGTTAACGGATTTATCGGAAGACATCTTCGATACAGTGGCTTCTAATATGTTGGTCTTGCCAAAGGTGATCTTGTCGGTAACATCGTACTTAAACCGATAGAAAGCACCTTGGTGGATATCTCCAGCGATCTGGCCGTTGACCTTGACTTCAGTATCCGTCATCGAACCCTCAAAAACCAAGCTTATTTTCTTACCTTTCCAATGCTTTGGAACAGTAAACTGATGCCGATACAGACCTTTCTCATCATGAAATACAAAATTTTTTCCATAGGTTACATAATCACGTCCATAATTATAAGCCCCAAATCCCTGCTGTTCCCAATGGCTCGGCACTGCAATCTTATCCCATTTTCCTGCTTTACGTCCTCCTGTCACCCAGAAGTCCCAATTCACCGTGTGAATATTGTCTGTTCCTGAAAGATAATGTATTTCTTTCTGCGTCTGTGCTAAGGCCATCAGAACAGACGTAACGCATAGCAATGCAAGCAAGACAATTCGAATTTTAAACATAGGTTTATTTATTGAGTTTGCAAACCCCTAAAATAAAAAGTTCAGGACACTAAAGTGTCCTGAACTTACCTGAATTGTTGTAATTTTCTTGTATGGCGCCCCTTAATGGCAGGCTACGGGCTCAGGATAATCTCCTGTCGCCATCCCTTTGACCAATTGTCCACATTCGCGCATAGAAGCTGCGTAAGGATTTTCAATCTCCTTGTCATAACTTAACCAATAGCCTTTTTCCATGGGACAATATTGTAAGTAAACGGTTTCATCTGTACATTTCATCGTTTCCATTATGGTAAATAGGGATTGCGTAATTGCAGAGAAGGAAACCTTCATTGCCTTCATATCCTGCGCAGATTTCAAGCCGGCAGCATCTGTCTTCATGGTCTGACTGACCTTCTTGAGGCGCATCATATCATCGAGCTGCAAACCTTTTAGCCGAAAGTTCTGTACTTCTTTTTCTAACTGAACGACATGCTCTTTACTGCCAGCAAAGTTCTCATCCGTGATATCCTGTTTCACCTCCATATAGGCCTTAAATAATCTGTCGCGCTGTGCTTGTGCATTATCCTGCCCGCTTAATTGGCAAGAAACCAGCATGAAGCCGATCACACATGCCACATACATTTTTTTTAATCTACTTTTCATTTTAGTCTTTGTTTATTTGATTTTGAATACGTTTAATTTCTTGCAGCATCAAATTCAGATGCTGCTTATTGAGTTGATCTGTTTGCTTGGCATGAAGCAGATTGATCTGCTCAATCAAACTAGGCAGATAATTTCTGACATACAGTTGTACGTCACTGCGCTGCGCCTGTGTAATGATATCCGACCCTGGTCCGATTTTCGGGTTGACAACTTGATTTACCCGTTCCAGAAAATAGCGTTGCTGGCCACGTTTGAAGGCATCCATCCGAAGATCCCCACCGGGCAATGTCCATACCCCATGACCAACGTCTTCCAAATATTCATTCAAGGTGTAAGGATCCTCATTACTTAGAGACTTGACATAAACATTATAAAGCAAACCGGGACTCATCAGCATGTTGAGCATCTGCTCTTGTTGATCATTGATTTCTTTATTGGCGTCTATTCCAATGAGCGACTGTATATTGTCAGGATATAACCACAAGGGTGGAGCGAATACATTATTATTTACATAGTGTACTGCTGCTTTCACTTTTTCTTTGGGAACTGCTGCGTAGACGGCTCCTTTTTGACCCCGGACTTTATTCGTAATCTCTTGGCTTCCGATATTTTTTAGCACATGATAGAGATAACGATTAAATTGTCCTCGGACAGCTTTATGCATATCCTTTAGGTTGCTATAATCATCGCCAGGCTCATGAGTCCAATCCACCAAATGAGTAACTACTTTTTTCAGATTTTTGATACCATAGGTACTTGCCAATATTGAATCATCACCAAGATCTTCCTTCTGACTACGCGGATCCTCATTGTTTCCTTCACCACCAAACCATAACTTCGGGTTAGCCGTCAGGCTGTCTGTCACCTGTTTTGTAAGATAGCCGCGCTCTTCTTCACCACTTGAAAACTGTGGAAGATATTGATACCCCCATTGAATAGCCCATTTATCGTACATGCCTACACGCGGATATATACCAGACAACCCCACGCCATCTTCAGGCTGAGCGACATAATTGAAACGTGCATAATCCATAATTGATACCGTATGGCCATTTTTTTCCACCCATTTCTTGTCGCGCAATTTCTCGACCGGTGTTTGGCTGCTTGCCCCCATGTTGTGACGTAGACCCAAGCTATGTCCCACTTCGTGTGAGGAAACAAAGCGAATTAACTGCCCCATCACTTCGTCATCCAGCTGCATTTTTTGAGCAGCTTTGTTTAATGGCCCCACTTGTACCATAAACCACTGTTGAACGAGCTTCATAACATTATGATACCAGCCGACATGCGCTTCGATAATCTCACCGCTTCTAGGATCTGAGATCCGCGGTCCATAGGCATTTGCTTTTTCAGAAGCGAAATAACGAATCACGGAAAAACGTGCATCTTCAAGGCTCATGGTGGTATCTTGTTCAGGCCATTCTTTGCCTACAATCGCATTTTTAAATCCGGCTTGTTCAAATGCGACATTCCAGTCGTTGATACCTGCGATGAGATAAGGGCGCCACTTCTTGGGCGTCGCGGGATCGATATAATACACAATTTGCTTTTGTGGTTCTACAAGTTCACCTTTTAAGTATCGCGACACATCTTTGATTTTAGGTTCAAGTCTGTAGCGTTGTATAAAATTCAACGCTTTAGAACGTTGATCTTTATCGGTGAATAGGATATACTTGTTTGCAAAATACCCTACACGTTCGTCGAAAATCCGCTTTTTCATCGGCACCTTTGGAAGCAGTACCATGGAGGTATTGGTTGTAAAAGTCATTGCCCCAGTCAGACTTGCCGCTGGTGTGCCAGATGTCGACGAATAGGTTTTTGTTGTTTTTACTTCCAAATTAATGGGAAAGACCTTCATGTCTGTAATGAAAGATCGGTCATCCGCCAATGAAGATAGTTTATTTTCGCTTTTTATCTTACTATCAAATGAAATTGCAGCATTGTCTTTCCGAAAAAGATCCGTCACATCAATAAGATAGCCGTTCTTTGCCGGATTAAGTCCTTTGATATCTAAAATCGCGATAATAGGATCCTCTTGTGACTGTACTAAGGCGGTCCGTATGGCATCGTTTTCTGGGGCATCTTGTTTATAAATTGCTGCCCGCAACTGTATACGGTCACCCAGGCCTTTCTCGAAATAAAGTGTCTGTTCATTCAGTTTTTCACCACCATACATTGGGAATCCCTGTGGAGCAGACACCAAGCGCGTTACCGTCAGAAAATAGCGGTTCAATAAACTATCCGGTATTTCCAAATACCATTTCTTTTCCGACTCTACGACGTTAAAAACGCCAGACCGGGCAATTTTCTTCTTATTTAAAATCTTGCTATAAGCTTCATTCAGATCATTTTTTGATTTTACAGTGTCCGTCTTGCTCAGGCTCTGTTGAGCTTGAACCATACCGCCGGACAAAAGCAAGGCAAGGGTACTATAGATAATTTTGTTTTTCATGTGTAATGTAATAGCATATATTAAAACGGTACAGTTTCATCAGTGTTCAACCGTAGGTTTGGATTTAACTTCATCGCATCCAATGGAAATGGAATAATATACATTCGTGAATTCGGAGCCAATGTATAGGTCTTTTGCTCCACCGTCTTATTGACAATCGGGAATACACGAACGAGCGTTTTGGCATAATCAGGTTCTAGATTCAAGCGTTTCAGATCGAAAAAACGATGGTAACCGATTGGCAATTCCCGACGACGTTCGTTTATCACTAGATTCATCACTTCTTTTCGGGTCGTTGGGACCGCCAATATTGCTTTATCGCCTTCGATCCGGGTTTTACGTAAGGTATTCAACATGTTAATAGCCTTGGCAAATTGATCCTGACGGGCATAACATTCGGCCAACATCAAATAAATCTCCGGTGTTTTCAGCCCTACTGTGGGAAAGAAAAAAGCAGTGTATTTCACGTTGTAGTAACTTGCTCCAGCGCCAATATCCAGAAAACTGGCATTTGAGGTCGTGTAGAATAGACTAAAACGTTTGTCTTCCTTATCAAACATGCTTGTCAATTCCGGGCTTAAGATATAGCTGTAACCAAAGTTCATCTCCGTATAGCCATTCACATACATGTAACTCAATACTTCTGGATTATTTTCAGCGATTATAGGCGTCTTACTCGGACCACCTAACTTTTCATACTGAACAAGATCAATTAGCTGCCCATTAAGCTGCAATGCTTTTTCAGCAGCAGCTTGTGCTTCAACAATTTCTCTTTTGAAAAGATGTACCTTCGCCTTCAATGCATAGGCAAAGGCTAAGGATGGATGATAGGGGTTTGTAGGTTTTTCCTGCAAATGCGGTAAAGCATCCTCGATATCCTTTTGGATAAAATCGTATACCTGCTGTACCGTCGATTTTACGGGCATAGCTTCCAGGTCATATTTATCCATGATACAGACGCCGCCATCCTGAGAAGCAGTATTCGCATCATAGGCTTTGGCGTAGACATTAATCAGGTGGAAATAATCAAAGGCTCGATATATCTTGGCCTCAGCCTTGGCTAGGGTCTTTAATTGACTATCTCCTGTACTTTCATCAACCAAAGAAATAATCATATTCCACTGTGCAATGTATTTATAGCACTGATTGTAAAAGCTTGATGCAGTGATGCGACTTACTCGATCCTCCTGTTCTTGAAACAAAAAGTTGATCGTGTTAATATTAGGTGTCAAACCAATTACATTGGATTCCTTCAAATACTGGTCATCGACCAAATACTGAAAGTTATTGATGGGATACCCTCTATTGGGATAAGCAACCAAGTCGTAATAATCTTGCGCTGTGCTCACCAGTTGTGAGCCTTTTGGTGTTATATCGAGGTATTTGTCGCAGGCGGAAAAGACCAGTAAAGTCACAAATGCCGCCGCCAAAGTTTTAAAAGTCATCGTAGATTCAGATTAAAAAGTTAATGAAAGCCCCATGAGGAATGATTTAGCCAGCGGCAAATTGCGTGTTCCGCTATTGAGCGAATAAGCTTCTGGATCGATGTCATCACCAGCGGCGCTCCAGGTCCATAAATTATTCACCTGCAAGGTTAATTTGACGTTTTGCATCCCAGCTTTCTGCGCTAATTGTTTTGGTAATTGATAGCCGACGGCCACATTTCGCAGCTTGATGTAATCTGCTGAAACAATCTGCTTGTCGCTATATCGCCATAAGGTAGATAGTTTGCTCGCGTCGGTACGCAATTTGTCAGGATAATCAACCAGCAATCTTGGGTAATCATTATCCGCACCTTCTGCCCATCGATTGATCAAACCAGCGTTTGTCAGCTTATCACTAGCTAAGTCGATTGCATCTTTACGCAGTTTATGTCCGCCCGAAAAGACAAACATGGCCGAAAGATCAAAAGCCTTATAGCGCAAACGTTGATTGATGGAACCTGTATATTTGGGAAACAGTGTCCCCATATTCACCAATGCATCTGGCGAGGTAATATCTTTAATGCTTGTCGGAGTACCGTTCTCGTCAAAAACAACATTTGATTCACCGTTTTGATCCAAGAAATATGGATAACCATTCACCATGCCCCCGTAGCGATATGCCATAATTGAATTATAGCTACTTCCTTTAAAAAAGTAATTACTTGGCGAACCGACATACGATTGTGCTGTAGATGTTAAGCCGT
Organism: Sphingobacterium puteale; assembly: GCF_003627955.1. Classification (GTDB taxonomy): domain Bacteria; phylum Bacteroidota; class Bacteroidia; order Sphingobacteriales; family Sphingobacteriaceae; genus Sphingobacterium; species Sphingobacterium puteale. Next base: position 243,168 of record NZ_RBWS01000001.1, read on the forward strand.
TCACTTTCTCCACCTTGTTCTTATTGAAGGAAAATACCAGCTGTGTGCTCGCCGTTAAATCTTTCTTCTTCAACCAAACTCCATTGATATTAAATTCAATACCTTTATTCCGTAACGCACCATTGTTAATCACACGGGAACTGGCTCCCACAGTAGGGTCCAATACTGAGTTGACCAACAAATCCGAACTATATCTATTATAGGCATCGATACTAGCCGAAAGACGATTATCGAAAATCGAAAAATCCACCCCTAAATTGGTGGTTGTTGTTTTTTCCCAGCGTAACATCGGATTTGGCAATGATCTCTGTTCCAAATACTGTAGATAAGGAAAAAGTTTATCCGATTTCCAGGTTGCAGTTCCATAGCTGGAACTGGCTTGATCCACGTTACCGGTAATACCATATGTAGCCCGCAGTTTGAGTGAATTCAACCAGTCTTCATTTTTCATAAAGCTTTCGTTGCTGACATTCCAGCCTGCTCCGACGGACCATAAAGGACGATATTTAAACTTTGGATCTACACCAAATAGATCTGCTTGATCTACCCGTATGCTTCCAGTCAAGTTAAATCTATTGTTATATGTATAACCTGCGTTGGCATAAAGTGAAGTATATCGATGTAAAGTTTCTGTTTGCGCCCCGCCATTCAAATCAGATAATCGGTTGTTTCCCCCGTACACATAACTCGTTATTCCTGTTTTACTTAAGGTAGCCCAATCAATTGTGGTCGAAGTCAATGTTACTGGATTGTACCCTAAAAGCAATTGTTCAATTGAGCGTGGTACATGTGACTGTCGCATCTCGAATCCGGCCAGTGCTGTCAGTTGATGTTGACCATATTGTCCAAAGGTATTATCGTAGTTAAACTGATTCCGAAAGGTGTAACTATAGCGTTTGCTCTCAAATTGATAGTAACGTCCCCCAGCAGGTAAGTTCTTGGTATAAATACCCGTCGCATCATTGTAACTGACCATCGCATTTGATGCAACGCGCATCATGTAGCTATCTTCATCGTAGAAGCTTTCACGTGCTGCTTGGCCCAATTCATATGAAAACTGTGTCTGAAAAGAAAGTCCTTTGTAAATATTGGCCCGCAACGATGTAAAAGCACGAAGGCCTAAACTTTTATTACTTTCAATGCCCTCTCCTAATGCCTCAAGCACATTAAAGGATGTACTTTTTAGATTTCCATTAGCAGCAATTTGTTCCGCCGTTTCGCCGTTAATGGCAGAGCCCGGTCCTACTGAACTGGACAATTCAACGTACGGCGTATAAACTAAGTTGCCACTTTCATCTTTGATGCGAGCATAACGTGGTTGCAAGAACACATTATTGTAAACGCCGTCGGTTTCTTTATTTACTGTATACGTACCATTCAGTCCTACTGTTGCAGACAACCATTTGGTCAAATTAAACCCCGACTTCAAATACAGATTGAATTTATCATTCTTTTCATTGACCACCTGTCCCTTACCCTTATCATAATTAAAAGAAACAAAGGTATTGCTCTTACTGGAATTCTGGGAGATGCTCGCATTATAACGTTGACGTATTTCATTCTGCCAGACATTTTCCGTAAACTCCTTGATATAATCGTTGCTCCGCCATGAATTGATCGTTGCTTCGCGTTCTTGCTGACTAATCGCACCAATGGATTCTTTTCGAAATAGATCATACAGTGGTGAATAATATTTTAGACTACCACTTCCAAGCCTTCCGTAGTAATTAAATAGCGATTCACTGTTCGCATAACGGGATAACTCCTTCTTATATACATCAATTTCATAATCAATTAAATCTGATGTACGCGCATAGTGCATTTTGGAGATATCCGGTTTCTGTGTGATGAATTGGTCCATATTAAAGCTCACGGAAACACCTTGCCCCTTCCCTTTTTTGGTGGTCACGACGATAACCCCATTGGCCGCACGGGCACCATAAATGGACGCCGCTGTCGCATCCTTCAAAACGGTAACGGACTCAACATCATAGGGGTTAATATCGTTCAAGGTGAACTCCGTCGGCAGGTCATCGACAACAATGAGTGGATTGGTGGTTACCTGACTGGAATAGGTGCCAATGCCCCGAAGTACGGGGCTGTCTGCACCGGAGCGCGTTGGATTTTTGATATAGGTCAATCCAGCCACCTGACCTTCTAATGCGGAAGTCAAATCGGTATTAATCTGTTTGTTCAATTGATCATTGCTAATACTCGTATAAGCTCCAGGACTACGTTCTTTGCTGATGCGCTGATATCCCGTTATCATAATTTCGTTGAGCATAGACTCCTTTGCACTCAACATCACACGGATGGGCCGAGCAATTTGTTCCGGACTGAAGTGCATGACCTTTTCATTAAAAGAAACATGCCTAAAAGACAATTGGATGTCTGAGCTAGCAACATCCAGTTCAAAGTCACCATTTCCGGAACTGATCGTCTGACTATCATCCTGTAAATTATGAATAGACACGCCGGGAATGGTATTACCCAAACTGTCTATTACTTTTCCGCGTACAAGCTGACTATTGGTTGATACAGCTTTACGATAGAGAATGATCCGTTTGTTTTCCAACCGATAGCCGAAGGGCTGATCCTTAAACAAAATGGATAAAGCATCTTCGACGCTTGATAGTTTCAGATTAACACTGATCGGGTGCGCCGATTTGAGCAGATTGCCGTCAAAGACAAATTCGTAGCCGTAGTGATCCGATAAACTCGTAATCACTTCTTTGACATCTGCATTTTTAAAATTCAATTGTACCTGTTGCGCATGTAATTCATAGGGGTCAATCATGCTCATCAAGGCAATTCCAGCAACCAAACTCAGGTATTTTCGCAAAAATACCGGTTGCTTTTCGGTTAGGTGTGACATGGTAGATTAAGGTAAATGTACTATTTAGTTGTTATTTTTTATCAGTAGTTTTTAATGTGATTTTATTATTGTTCAATTGAAAATTTAGACCACTTGCTTCATTCAATAGATTCAACATTTCCTGTAATGGAATATTTTTTCGGACCTTCATATAGATCGATTGATCAGTTGGCAGCATGATGGTATCGACATCTACGCCATACCATCTGGACATATCTGACAAGATAAGTCGAAGTGACTGATCCCGGTAATCAAAGTAGCCAACCGTCCAAGCAACAGCTTGCTTGGGAGCCAAATTTTCAATATGTATTCCTTTCTGATCGGTTACAGCTGTTTCGCCTGGACGGAGAACAATTCTTTCAGAGGTCCCCGATTTACTTAAGGCTATCCGTCCAGACATAAGGGACGTGGTAACCTGCCCATCACTCGCATAATTTCGTACGTTAAATACAGTTCCCAATACTTCAATTTTTGCCGCACCAGCATTTACTGTAAATGGTCTTCGCGCATCATGGGCGACTTCAAAGTAACCTTCCCCTTCCAAAGAAACTTCCCTTTTTGCAGGGGTAAAAGGGAGCTGAAACCGTAAAGTTGATGCAGCGTTCATCGTAATCTTACTGCCATCTTCCAAAACTAACCTAAAATCCGAATTGGGAGTATATATCGTTTGTAAACTTGGATTTTTACCTACTGCGATTACTTTTACAGTTTGACTGTCGATTCGAGAAAACGCAATATCGCCTACTGTCCAAATCGAATCCGTTTTCGGCAAAATGGCTATTTCTTTACCAGATTTATCTTTAACATATAAAATAGGTTCCGAAGGGGCTATCACATCGGAATGCTTGGGGCTTTGTTTCGCATAAAACCATGTGGCCAATCCCGCCATAAAAAGAACGGACGCAGCCGCCCACCAGCTCTTTTTATATCTTAAACGGATAGGCAGTTTTTTGGACTCGTTCAGTTTATTTTCTAATCGCTGCCTAATAACCGGGATATGCGCAGCGAAAGATTCTTCGACTTGATCTGCCTCAAAATCATCAATAGCAAAGGAAGTCAGCGCATTCAATTCTTCATCACCAGCTTTCTCAAAATACAGAAGGAGCGCATCCAGATCAACACGATTGATACTCCCATTCAAATAGCTCTTGTAAATATTTTCTATTTTTTTTGCCATATCTATAAGTTAATACGCAACTTACTAGCAAAAACACTATCGCTATCTTATTATTTTTAAAAAAAATAGAAAGTAACAAGAATGACTAAAATTTCATCATAGTGGTCCTGCACAAATTGGCGAATATGTTGATTGGATTTGACCATAGCATTACTCACAGTAGATACGGAAATATTCAATTTTCTAGCAACCTCTTCGTAACTCTTTTGTTCTATTTTACATAAAACAAAGATTTCTTTCCTGCGCTCACTTAAGGTATTGAGCGCTCTTTCTAATAATGCGGACTGTTGTTCTTGAATATCGCCCTCTTTGTCCATAACGTAGAGCTGCTCGAAATGTTGATATAAATTTTCCTGCAGTGCCGTTTCCTTAGCTAATTTTCTATACCAAGAAATCACATCATTTTTTGCAATCGTAAAGATCCAAGATTTAAAACTTCGAGTGGGGTCAATAGTGGACCTCTTTTGCCAGACTTTTAGGAATACATCTTGTACAATCTCTTCACTGACTTGCCTATCTTTAACCATTCTGAAAACATTGGAAAATAGGGCATGGCTGTAACGCTCGTATAAAGCAAAAAAAGAGTGCTCGTCTCCTTGGGAAAGCGAAATCATTAGCTTATTTTCTGCGATAGCATCCATTGTTAACTTTTCAAAAGGAAAGGTAGCATGCTGTTTAAACACTTAACCAGCGACCAAATTTACAAATTTCCAGCTTAATATAAACGCCAATGACTTTCAAACGGTTATATTAAATTCATCTTAGGCCATTTTGATTTGTTCACATAAGCAGAACAGCACAGGATGACAAATTCATTCAGTATACCTAAACTTGTCGTATTAAATTGGTTATTTCCAAATTTCAATGGTGAGTACTTTATATGACACTACGCGAGTTACAGTAAAGGAAAGCCCATAAAAGAGCATTATATTTTTTATCATAAATTTAGGATTAATTGGTTATTTTAAAGGTTTTCATTCTCCCCGTTTGAAAACCTTTTTTTATAACACTCTTCTATTACCGGATGGCAACTATAGTTATAACTTCGTAATTTCAGTAACAACTAGATAACTTCAAAAGTAGTGTACTTCAATAGAAAAACAACAGAAATACACTACTCTGTTCTAAAAGGCAATGCCGGTAATCCTTCTATATTAAAAAAATTGGGACGAGCTGTTTCATTCCAGCCAAAGCGGACCTGTTTTGGTGATTTTATCGATGCTGCGGATACAATCACTTGATTGCCATCGATCTTCGCTTCAGCAGGTACAAATTTGCCGTCCTGCCCTGCGATCTCAAACCAGGTCAATTGATCCCCTTTACACTGTAATCCGCTGCCAACATGCTTAAAATTCAAAATAATGTGATCTTTTACGATCTTTTTGCTTTTATATTGCGGTCCCGAAAAAACAGTATTTTTCAGGCCATAGTCAAAAGCCAGGGGCCACAGTGCCAAACGACGCCCCACTTCCCATTTATAGGAGGGGTGTATGTCAGAAAGATCGTCGACCAAATCAGTGACTACAGCCATTCCCGAATTTTTAATATCCATACATTTTGTCTGGATCTCCCAGAACCAAGGCAATGCCTCTGCAGTGTGTTTTGTTTTGTCATTCCTTTTACTATAATAATAAGGTGCAATCTGAACATAGTAAAATGGCATATTTTTATCCTGCCAGACACGACGCCAAGTGTCGATCAGCAATTTTTGTTTTGCATAGTAACGTGCATCCTCAAACATAAGATTGCTTTCACCCTGATACCAGATGAAGCCTTTCATGGCGAAAGGTGCCAATGGACGGATCATCGCTTCATACATTTCTCCGGCGACGGTATTTTCAATTTTGGTTTCACCATTTTGCATCTCCTGCTTAAAGAGACCGGAGTTTTGATAGGCCTCCAAGGGTGTCCATGGCTCTATTCTACTGCCGCCCCAGGATGAACTAATTAAACCCACAGGAACATTCAGCTGTTGTTGTAGTGTCTTTCCAAAGAAATAACCCGGAGCGGAAAACTGGCCAAGTGAGTTTGGGCCTGCAATTTGCCATCCGTTAGTTTCCACATCCCCCAGAGGCCCTTTCTTTTTGGCAACAAGGAATAAGCGAATTTTTGGATTTTCAGGTTGGTGCAACTCCTCCTTCGCTAGATCAATTCCAGTAGCAGGCTGCTTATACCCCTTACGTAATTGCATCGTATACTCCATATTGGACTGTCCCGAACATAGCCAAACTTCACCCACAACAACATTTTTCAGCAAAATTGTATTATCTCCCTTTACTTCCATAGTAAATGCATCGAAACTTGCTTTTTGAGCAGTAAAGGTAACACTCCATGCTCCTTTTTGATCGGCCACTGTTTTTCTTGTCAAACCTTTCAATCTGACTTCAATCTTCTCCTGAGGATCTGCATGTCCCCATACCACCACTGGTTTTCCTTGCTGAAGTACCATATTCGATCCAAAAACATGTGGTAATGTGACTTTAGCCTGTGTGCTGAACGCAATACCTGCCAAAATAAAGGAAAAGAGGATTTTCTTCATGCTATTTTAATTGAATTGTCTATTCTTAAAACCAAGAGAAACGTTCAATCAGAGGCTTGGCATAGGACAAGAACCGTCATGACTATCCCTTAAATAATATTTATCTATGTCTGCGTATATTCGGATTCAGTGCCGAACTCATGCAATGAAATTAAGCATCTATTTATCGATATGCAACCTGTACTTCACTGTTTCACCCTATAGCGTAATACGATAGCCTGTCGATAATCAACAAGGCTATCAATTTACTTTTAATAAATTTGATAAAACCGTTTGATTTATTGTGAAAGCTGTTCCATGACGTACTCCCTTAGGAAAGCTCACCAGATCGGAGACATCTTCCCAGTTGATGCCGTCTTTGCTTCTTACAGCTCCATATTTGTGGTCGCGGTACTTATCAAAATATACATACATATACTCCCCAACCTGCAGCGGAGCAGGCCCCTCCGCCCAATAATTTCCTGTAATCGGCTTAGAGACATTAGTCGGAAATCCTTTCGCTAAACTCTTTGTTGTTGTGATCCGAATATTTTTCTCAGGTGGGTTAGAATTTTCATTTTTCAACACCATCATGTATTCCTTATTGGCCTGCTGTATAATAGCCGCATCAATGACACTAAATTCGGGATCAAAATATAACTTGGTTTTTGAAAAACGTTTAAAATCCTTTGTCGTGACGCTATACATCCGATGGTTTAAGCCTTTTTCACTGTCGCTGGTCTGTACCTCTTTATGTCGACCAGGGATCGTCGTGGCCCAAATGATATAATATTCCTTCGTCGCCTTGTCGTAAAAAAGCTCCGGAGCCCAAGCATTTTTAGCCTCAGGTTCATCTACCATGACCGGTAGTGCTTTTTGTTCGGTCCAATGCATAAGATCTTTAGAAGAAGAGTATCCGATAATTTTATCCCACCAGCCTGTTGTCCATACCAGATGAAACGTGCCATCAGGCTCTTGGCAAATACTGGGATCGCGCATCAGTTTATCTTTTCCCACAGTTGGTTCTAAGAAAGGTTTACCCTGATTTAAAGGCTCCCATTTCAGTCCATCTAAGCTGTAAGCGAGATGTAACCCATCGGCGCCATTACCTATGAAATAGGAAAAAAGATAGACAGGAGACTGTGCCTTAGCCAGGCAAGTCAATACAACGAAGAGCGTGACTAGAAATTGTTTTTTCATTTTTATAATCTTATGAATAAGTCTATAACGAGTTTCCATTATAGAGCAGGAAACGAATACTTTAATCCAAATATACGGTTACTTCATCGACCACTACGCCCTCATCAAGCGCTTTGATACGCAATATGTCCTGTTGCAATGAAGCTATTTTAAATTTAACCGTTCGAATAGCCTGGTTTCGCAAGACATTCTCTTTCCATTCTTCACTTCGTCCGATTGTTTTATAAGAAATAGTAGACGAATGCTGTTGCCCCAAAGACAGCTCAAAACGCAAATCATCTGAAGAGACAGGATGTGTAGGCAGCAAGTGGACGACAATGGTAACAGAATCGCCCTTGAGCCCTTTGAGCGGATAACTGGCTTCTGCGCCCAATGGGATAGCTCCGGCCTGCCCTTGATACCCCAAGCCTTCAAATCCTATTGCCCCCTCTAAATCTTTACCAGGAATTCGCTTGTCGGGTTGATCATCATTGGCCAGCGGAGCAACTGCTTTCTCTTCTATAATCTTATCGAAAACAGCAAGGTTTCTTGGTTTATAGTCCATCATACCCTTCCACTTACCTTTATTCAAAGCATTGTATTGCGCAGTTAAGGAAACAATTTTATCATATGCATCGTGGCTTTTTTGCCATTCAGCTTTGCCATGACGTGCCAACTGCGCATAAAGGTGTTTTTCATTCATCTTTGCCGCTGCAACAACCGGATACAGGACTAATTCAAAATATGCATCCTTGCGATCCAACGGGACTGATGCCCCAATTGAGGTGGCTGCATCTTGAATATGTTTATATTGTTCCAATCGCTTTTTGATCTGCTGTTCGGACCAAGGTAGGTCTTTCACAATTTTATAGGCTGGATCTTTTTCTTCCGTACGTGTATTTCCCATAAACTCAGGTTTTCGAATATACGCCAACCGATAATGTTCCTTCATAATCGGCACAATCTTCTTCGCCAAACGATGTCCAAATTCCCGTTGCAAAAATTGGTTCATATGCTGGTAAACGCCTATTTTTTGTATATGATCCATATCCCAAGCCATATCCATCAGGAGTTCAATTTGGTATTCAGCAGGCTTAATGTCCCCAACATTGACAATCCACATTTTTTTAACATCATGATGATAAGCTGTATAAAGCTGCTGATAGATCAGCGCCGGACTCATGGTCGACAACCAAAGATAATCATGTGGTCGCCCCCAATAGGAAACATGATAATACAGTCCATTACCACCCGACCTTTTTCTTTCTATCTGATTTGGGAAGTGGGTGATATAGCCATAATTATCGTCACACCACATCAGTGTTGTATAGTCAGGAAGATCCATACCGGCTCTATATACGTCCAATACCTCTTTATAGGGTATAACAACCTGAGGAATCTGCGCGGGGTCTGCATTGACATATTTTTTCAACAGATCCGTTTGATCTTTAATGACCTCATTGATCGCATCTTTATAAGCTGCAGTTGTTTTGACGCCCTCCATTGCTCCATCGTGTTTCCCACGCATACCCAGTGTAAATATGTTATGGGATCGCCCCAGTGTTTTGAGTCGATTGGACCAATAATCAACAATCTCATTTTTATTCGTCAAATAATTATAGGGCCCCCGACCTACGATATCCCATTCCGTCGCACTATTTCGGGCAAGGGGTTCACAATGAGATGAGCCGATATATATCCCATATTTTTCGGCTATTTCTCGATTTCCTTGGACAAAATAGAAGGGAACAGTTACTTCATGCATTGCTGGCCAGATTGAATTAGCCCGCAGCCGCAATAATAATTCAAAAATACGGGCATAAGTCTTAGGCCCTATGGTTGCCATTTCTTTTGTTTTGGCCGGATCAATTCCTGCATCTAACTTTGCTTCGGGTTCATAGGTTTTGCTGCTCCAAGGTGTCAATCCCCAGTCCTCGTCATTTATAAAAATCCCCCGGAATTGCACTTTAGGAAATTGCTTGTCTTCAAAATCGACGGGTAGAGAAATCGTTGATTTTTTACGGGGAACCACATCAGCCCACCAACTCCATGGAGAAACGCCCAATTTTCTGGAAATTTCCATCACTCCATATGCCGTACCTCTAGCATCAGAGCCTACCACTAAAAGTGTCGGCACTTTTTCTATCGGAATCACCTTCAAACAAAACATTTCCCATTTACCTTCCATTTCAGGAAGACGGATATGATAATCTTTTATCAGTTTGTCGATAATTGGATCATTTAATTCCCCAATTATAATCGCTCCGCCATCTGCACTACCTATTCGTCTAAAAGCAGATTGGCCAACCTGCTGTGCGTCTGCAGCCAACAGTTCCAATGCGGTTTCAACCACAGCGTTAGTGCCTCCGTAATAGATATTCGCAGCTCGACTATTTTTGATCAGATGGAACGCCTCGCTCGAAAACAGTGGGAGTATTGCCAAACAGAGATTAATAAAAACTAAAATAAACTTTTTCATCAAAGCTGGATATATCATATTACTTGAATTAGGCTATTTCGTTGCCGGAGGAATCCGGATGATGGTCAACGAATACGGCGGCAATTTTTGATGTTTAAGTTTTTCTACTGTCTCAGTCCGTTCTTCAGGTTTAGCTGTTTTACTATCCAATTTCCCTGTCAGCTGCGAAACAACCGCTGTGTCCGCTTTCAAATCAAACTGATCCAGTTCCAATTGTATGTTGGCCGCAACAGGCAAAATATTAACCAGTTTTACAATGAGCGATTGATCTTTCGGATCTTTAACCATAGAAAATGCCACGCGCTTCTGTACATCAACTGCAGCATTAGAATAGCTGGCTTCCATTGGAATATACTCAGTCCCATTATTACAGCCAAATAACTGCTGTACGTAATAAGATGGTGTTAAATTCACGTCAGTATTGGAGAAATAAATAAGGTCGGGGCGCCATTGGGTATAACCATCTTTCGCCAATAGCGGCGCATAAGACGCCATCTTAACGATATCAGCATTTCTCTCTAATGCCGTGAGATAGGCTGCCTCCGCCAAAGCCACTTCTAAAGTACTTGCCCTTCCATGAATATGAGCCGCATATTCGCCCAAATACACCTGTGATTTGCTGCGATCATATTTATCATAGAAGTCCTGATTATGAATAAACCAGCCCGGTGTCTGATAATAGTGTTCGTCCATAATGGGTACATTCAATTTATCAGCAATTTTCCAACCTTCTACATAGTCAGTTCCTTCAAAAAATGGCCCTGCAGTCCCAATAACCTGTATTTCGGGATATTTTGCACGGATAGCGTTATAAATCATGGTAAAACGCTCCTCAAAAACATTCGATATTAAATCTTCGTTACCAACACCAATGTATTTTAGATGAAATGGCTCGGGGTGCCCCGCGGCAGCACGTACCTTTCCCCAGGTACTATTTTTATCGCCATTGGCCCATTCAATCAGATTCAGTACTTCCTGGATATAGTCATCCATATCTTCCATTGGGACACCACATTGTTGTCCACCCAATGGGTGACCGTGAGCACCCGAATTTTGGCAGGGTACACCAGCCGCCACTACTGGAACAGCATAGGCACCGATGTCTTCACAAAATTGAAAATACTCGTAATATCCCAAGCCCACGGTTTGATGATATCCCCACATATTACGCTGTGGCATACGGCTTTCCAGCGGCCCTACAGTATTAGACCAATGGTAGATATTTTCAATCCCATCGCCATGTGCTAAACAGCCACCCGGAAAACGGACAAAACGGGGATTCAATGCAGCTATAGCATCGGCCAGATCCTTACGCAATCCATTTTTTCGCCCTTTAAATGTATGCTGAGGGAATAAAGAAATCAGATCCAAATCCAATTGTTGTCGGTCTGTAAATACAAATTCCAATACGGCATCCTTACAGGTTTCATTGGATGTCAATACCAATTGATATTTTTTCCAGTTTTTACTGTCAACAATTACGGATTTCTCATCGAGGATTTTTCCGTCTTTTGTACTTATCCGGATCTTTAGTTTAGGTGCTTTACTAACAGTGCCCCTTCCGAAAAACGAAAGATCATAGCGTTCATTCTTATTCAAGGCAATACCATCGTAGCCTATATTTCTGAAGATACCCTCACCTTGCAATCTCGCATAATGTTTATTATTAGGATGAATTGGATTGATGCTGTCAATATGAAACTGCCCTGAGCCATCCATACGCCAAGCAGTTTTCTCATTCCAATCTTTATCATGCCCCTGTTTATCGTCCAATTTATATTCAAAATCCCTATTTTGAATCAATTCTGCATAAAGACCTCCGTCTGCGGCATAATTAATATCTTCAAAAAAAACACCCACCAACATATCACTGATGGACTTGGTTTGTCCTACCTTCGGCGTTAATTTGACATCCAATGGCTTTAGGCCAGGGAAGCGGGCATCATCGTCAACGCTTCGTTCGGACCATTGTTTTTGCTTAAGCAGCGCGAGATCATAGTGCTTGATTAATTCTTTGACAACAGGCCATGAAACTTTCAACTTCGTTCCATGTAAACGATCGCCATGAAGTGAAATATGTTCACGAGCCAATAAACTGTTTTTTACAAGAGATTCAGTTGATTTATCCAAATCTTTTAATGCAACATGATAGTCCTGTCTGCCCCAATTGAAAAAATCAGTGGTAAAAGTATATGCATATGCTCCGTTACTTTCAGGACTTAATTGCCATGCGCAGGACCAACCACCTTCATTTCGAGGGAATAGTACAGGATTTATCATCCGTTTTTCTGATCCCCACCGTCCATAATCTGATTTCACAAAGGCAAGATCCGTTCCGATGGAATTCCATTGTTTACCGTCTAAACTCCAGGCATATAACAGCCCTTCCCTCCCAGCATTCTTTTCTTTTGCATACGCAAAGAAATAAACCGAATCCGGTTCAGAAGCGCTGCTGCTGTGGGCGTGAGCACTGAAAATCCAAAATAAACAAAAGAAGCAAAGCGATTTTGTAAGAAACAAATTATAGGCTCTTAATTTGAAGTTATCCGTTTTCATTGGTTATAATTAATCATAATATTTATAAATGTATAAATTACAATTATAAAACGCAAACGGCATTATCAAAAGAATGCGCTGTCATTGACATGTTACGATTTTATCCCTTTTTAACTAGCACCGAGAGGTTTGAATCAAATTATGGTTATGAATGGTTTAATGTTGATTGCCTGTAACTATAGTACCTATACTACAATTATATTAAATATTCTTGCAATCACCATCCTGTAGTATCATGGTCAAAATCAACAAATAGCGCACAAAAAAAGCCGAACAAAATCTATCGTTCGGCCTCACATTATATCAATACAAAACTAATTGCCATCTGGTTTCACAACACTATTAATTAGACTTGGCGGCCAATACCAAGTTTTAAAATCATCTGGTTGCTGCGGATCAAAGCCTTGAAAATCGACGATATGGTCTGCTATATTCAAGTTGTTTTCTTTAATTCCTGTTAGCACCATTTTAGCAATCTCATAGGCACCATAGGGATTGAAATGGGTATTATCGGCCAAATCATTTTTTTGATTTGGAAAAGTATGCGCAGGATAGTGGACGAATGCCCGTTTGGATTCTTCAACTCCTAATGCCTTATAAAACAAACTTGTTTTCTTATTGAGATCGATCAAAGGTACCTGAAGTTCCGCAGCTACCTTCCGAGCCGCATCCGGAAAATCACCTAATGTCTGCAACAGATTTCCCTGTTCATCAAATGCACGCCGTGCCGTAGAAGTCAAAATAACGGGTATGCCCCCTTTGGTTCGAAATTCATTAACAAAGTGCCGCAATCGTTCGCTATACCCTTTATACGCTCCGGCATACTCTCCCTTTTCTTTTTGATCATTGTGTCCAAATTCGATAAACAAATAATCTCCGGATTTGGCGACCGAGAGAATCTTTTCCAATCTTTTTGAGGACAAAAACGAACTTAAAGCTAATCCAGATTCTGCATGATTAGCAATGGCTATACCAGAATCAAAAAAACGAGGAATCATTTGTCCCCATGAAGTCCATGGTTCATCCTCTTGATTTACCACAGTAGAATTTCCCGCCAGGAATATAGTAGGTATATCGCGAACCGATTCGATACGAATGGCTGAAATACAATTCGTTTGTTGAAACTCTAACGTCAACTTATTATCCCAATCCAATTTCTGGAGTTCACGTGGCTTCTTCAATGCTACAATCCCACCAGAAACAATCTTCGAATTTTTAATATGTACAATAAAGGTCCTATCTAACACTCGATTGGGGAGCACCTCTTGATTTTCAATTTGCAGCCTCCGGGATTCAGACCGTATCGTACTGCTGTAAGCTTGATTCCCTAATCCCTGATATGAAATCGTAATCTTATAATTTCCTTCAGGAACTTTTACCGAAAAATAAAATGGCTTTTTGCTAAAAAGATTCCTATTTTTTTGATCAATAGTGACACTTTGTTCTGTTGAAAACTCGAAACCATATCCTTGGTTGATCTGATAGGCCATTGCCTTCTTCAAGAGGATGCTGCCGCTCTTTGTCTTATGGCCAAAATTAAACTCTTTTACGATCTGCTCCGCAAATAGTACGGGACACTTTATCAATATAAGAAGACCAATTGTTAAGATTAATCGCTGCATTTTTAAGTTCTATAATTAAGTTGTACAAATATAATTCTTCATCTTAATCTAGCTTTCCTGCGCTTACCTGTACTTTAAAAATCAAAAGTGCCCCTATCAACAGTTCAGGACAGCTGAACCATTAAAATTTAACAACTTTACATATCATATAATAATTGGTATAATTATTCATAATTTTAGGTTTTTAATAAAAGGTTTCCTTACTCCCGTTTGGAAACCTTTTATTTTTATAATTCCCTATGATGTCCACTCATAGCTCATTAAAAAAGGCCAGACAACAAGTTGCCTGACCTCCCACGATAACTAATAAAAAAACTAAATCCTATTTCATCTATAACACCGCACTAATGCGTTTGCTGTTTGGCTCTAAAATACCTTAACTCAATAATATCATTTGGAATCGCCCGGCTATTCCAATGCTCATGAATCACTAAAGCTGCACCAAGTGCAGTAGCTTGGGCCATAGAGGCTCCAAACACTTCACTATTTGGAAAGGCTTGAGCCAGCAGCCCCATATATATGTGATTACGGCTAAAGCCTCCATCCACAAATATTCGCTGCACTCCGGTTTGATTCATGACAAGAGTAGTCGCCTTCACTTGAGCCTTGACCAAATGCATCATTAGCACGTGATAAGCTTCAACATAATCGCCAAAATGACTCAGATCAATTGTGGAAAAGGCAGACAGTTCATCCGAAATATCCAAAGCTTGATATTTTTCTATTATGGTCCAATCCAAATCGATCTGCTTAAACTTACCCGTGGAAATCTGGAATGCTTTAGCAATGCGTTTTACTTGCTCCTCATGCTCATATCCTGCAAATAGTCTTGATGCTTTCACAGGTTTACCCGTATAGGTCATATACGAAAGACAGTCACTGTGAAGTTCTTCTTTGGTGAGCGGATCAATGTTGAACGGATTGAAAGAAATACACCAGGTTCCCGTCGAAATCAATATAAAAGGTTCATGAAAATTCAATAAATAGGGGATCAATGCAGACGAACTGTCGTGCAAACCGCTACCTACTAGATAACCACTTCCAGGAAATGTCGCTCTGTAAAGACGATCTCCCTGAACGATCGGAGGCATTTTATCAATAATTCCTGTATCTTCTACCCACTTATGATAATTATTTTTACTAAAATCCCATAGCGCTGTATGACATCCAATACTTGTCATATCCGAATAAGCTTGCCCCGAGATCAGATAACTCAAGTATTGTGGAAGGTGTAGCGCCCACTTTACTTCCTTAAATACTGCTGGTTTAAGTTTTGACAAACGGTAGACCTGTAGTCCTGAATTCAGACTCCCCAAGCTTGGAGAGGAGGTTTCTAATGCGAATTTATCCTTTCCACCGTATTGTGCATAAAAAGATTCCAACAATTTTTTAGGGTATTCTTTTAAATAATTATATAATGGCGTCAAAGGCCTGCCGTCTTTATCAATGTAGACAAAGCTTGCTCCATATGAGGTAAAATTAATTGCTTTGATTTCAAACTCGCCCTTTCGAAACACTTCATGCAACGAATCAAAAACTGACAGACGCAAACTCTCCAAATTCTCACAATGGTCGCCATCTTCATCTAC
The DNA here is from genome assembly GCF_003627955.1 of Sphingobacterium puteale. Taxonomy (GTDB): domain Bacteria; phylum Bacteroidota; class Bacteroidia; order Sphingobacteriales; family Sphingobacteriaceae; genus Sphingobacterium; species Sphingobacterium puteale. Next base: position 259,163 of record NZ_RBWS01000001.1, read on the forward strand.
AGTTACCAAAAAACGAGCCGACCGTTCAAATACGATTTGGTACTGCTCGTTAAAGAGAAATAATTTCTTGTTCGTCTTCCCAACGTCGAATATGGCGACTACTGGTATTGGTTTCCCCTTCATTCTTTTTCCCTAATTACAAACCTGTAGCTACAGAATTTACTCCGCGTTCCTCGATAAGTTTACTGCGTAAATTTCCTTCATTAAATAACTGAACAGGATTTAAAGCAGCTCCACTTCTTAATCTAGCCTCAGCTACTAAGGGTCTAACATCTGTCCGGAATGCATCTTGCAATATCTCCTGGGCTTTCACAATATCATTTGCTTGCTGTGCCTGTTTCAACGCTTTACGATCGACCAACAAAGCCTGAGCATATGCAATCTTAATCGCTTCAACTGACTGTAAAAGGTCTACCAATGGGTCTTTTAAATTATGGGAGGCATCAATCATCCACCCCAGTCCGCTCGCATGATCAATACCTTTCACATCCATACCGTCGATCAATTCATTAAAGATCAAGAATAGCTGATAAGGTTTGATACTACCTGCAGTCAGGTCATCGTCGGCATATTTGCTATCATTGAAATGGAATCCGCCCAATTTGCCTTCCATCAACAATAAAGAAACAATTTGTTCAATATTTGCATTTGGGAGATGATGTCCCAAATCAACTAATGTATATGCTTTCGGTCCTAATTTGTTTGCCAACAACAGGGATTGTCCCCAATCACCAATTGTCATGGAATAAAAATACGGTTCAAATGCTTTGTACTCTACAAAAAGTTTCCAATCTTCCGGCAAATGTTTGTAGATTTCCTGTAAGCTTGATAAGGTATTTTGGAACGCTTCTCTGAAATTCAACTGTCCGGGGAAGGATGATCCATCGGCCAACCAAACGGTCAACGCTTTAGAACCAACCGCTTTGCCATAGTTGATTACTTCAATATTATGGTCTACAGCTTGCTGACGAACTTTTGGATCGACATGGTGTAGGGAGCCAAACTTATAGCTATGCTCCTGGCCTGCCTGATCTTGAAAAGTATTAGAGTTTACTGCATCAAATCCAATGTCCAAGGAAGATGCCAATGTTTTAATTTTCGCTGCATCTGAAGGAATATCCCAAGGGATGTGCAGCGAAATTGCTCCACTCGATCTGTTAAGTGCATGCAACAAGCCAACATCCTCAAGCTTTTGCTCTAAAGTAGCCGGTTCACCTGCTCCAGAAAAACGGCCAAAACGAGTTCCACCTGTACCTAATGCCCAGCTTGGTATGGCAATTTGAAACTTTTGAAGTTTATCCAGAATTTCATCTACCTGTGCAATATCTCCCGACACATAGTCAAATGCTCTTTTATGCTTATCTTTTAATTGGCTATTGTGCTGATCTATAATTTTCTTATCTAAAATCATGATTTAATGGTTATCGTGTAAAAATACTAGGTGTCGCGCACATCTTTTCCCTTTCTGAACGCGACACCTAAGATATAAAAATTAGCGTACAAACGCCATAGCAACACCTCCGTCAACGTTTAGCACATTTCCAGTAGATTTATTCAATAATCCACCGACAAAAGCAAAACATGCATTTGCAATGTCTTCTGGAAGGATGATCTGATTCAAAAGCGTTCGTTTTGCATAGTAAGCTGGTAATTCAGCGACCGTGATGCCATAAGCCTTAGCGCGACCTTCAGCCCATCCACCTGCCCAGATATTGCTGTCTGAAATAACCGCATCTGGATTCACAACGTTCACACGTACTCCTGCAGGGCCTAATTCTGCTGCACACAGACGACTTAAATGCAATTGTGCAGCTTTTGCACTCCCGTATCCTGTATTATTGGGACCACTAACCAAGGCATTTTTACTGACAATATTGATGATATCGCCACCGATTGCTTGGCCTTTTAAGAGTGAAGTCGCTCCTTGAGTAACTAAGAATTGGCCTTTTACCAATACATTGTACAATAAATCCCAATCTTTCTCTGTATGATCTTCGATTGTCTTGGAAATCGATAATCCCGCATTATTTACGACAATATCGATACCACCAAATGCTAAAGCAGCATCTTTTAAGGCGTCCTTAATAGATTCCGCATTGGTTACATCAAGGGTCGTAGCAATGACTGCATCATTTCCAAATTCTGCTACAAATTCTGCTTTACTTGACTCCAAACGTTCTGTATTGATATCATTTAACACGATAACAGCACCTTCTTGAGCCATCTTTTTGGCAATTGCTTTTCCGATACCGCCACCGCTTCCAGTGACCAAGGCAATTTTTCCAGACAAAGCTTTTGGCTTTGGCATACGTTGAAGCTTCGCTTCTTCCAGTAACCAATATTCAATATCAAACGCTTCCTGACGGGGCAAAGCAGTGTATTCACTTACGGCTTCGGCCCCTTTCATGACATTGATCGCATTGGTATAGAATTCTGCCGCTACACGTGCCGTTTGCTTGTCTTTGGCAAAAGCAAACATACCAATCCCCGGATACAAAACAATGACCGGATTTTTATCACGTACAGCCGGGCTGTTTTCGTGTTTGCAGTTTTCGTAATATTGTGCATACATTTCACGGTATGCTTCAAACAATGGTGTCAATTTCGCTTTTAGATCCTCCACATTGTCCAGATCTTCTGATTTATCCAGATTCAATACCAACGGTTGAATTTTAGTTCTTAAGAAGTGGTCCGGACAGCTTGTACCAAGCGGGGCCAAACGTTCTAAATCATTTGAATTGATAAATTCCAATACACGCTCATCATCCGTGAAGTGTCCGATCATGTGACGTTCACTGGAACAGAAACCTCTTAAAACAGGCGCAAGTTTAGCTGCCTGCGCAGTTCTTTCCTCCTTACTCAAGCTGGTTACCTGCTGCCCACCGAATACAGGTGCCTTTTTACCATAATTTTGCTCAAGATATGCCGCGCAAGCTTCGATGACATCCAAGGAATTGACATAACATTCGTATGCTGTATCGCCCCAAGTAAATAAACCATGTGACCCCAACATAATACCACGGATACCCGGATTTTCTTCCAAGCAGGCACGCAATTGCAGCCCAAGATCGAATCCCGGACGTTGCCAATCTACCCAGCCAATGGTTCCGCCGAACAATTCCTGTGTAATTTTTTTACCATCTTTGGCAGCAGCAATCGCAATCGCAGCATCGGGATGTAAATGATCAATATGTTTAAATGGTAAGAATCCATGTAAAGGCGTATCTATAGAAGGTGCTTTTGACGCTAAATCATAGATACAATGGTTAAATAACTCCACCATTTCATCTTCATGTTCAAGACCACGATAGACATTCTCCAAATTGCGGAGACGTTGCAAATAAAGAGCCGCAAGACCTGACTTTTTTAACGTTCCGATGTCTCCACCAGATCCTTTAATCCACATCACATCAACTTCTTCGCCCGTCAACGGATCTTTTTCCACAACTTTACAAGACGTATTACCACCGCCATAATTTGTGATTCTTAAATCTGCACCTAGAATATTTGAACGATATAATAACAAAGCTACCTCATCACCACGAAGTGCTTGAGCTTTCTGATCGTCCCATAAATAATTGACATGTTTGTACGTTTTCACTTCTTCTATATTTTGTTTTAATATTAATTTTCTAATGTTTTAGCAAATCCTACGATACAAATGGAGATGATAATTGTCACGATACCTGCTATTATGGAACGATAGGTAGGCCGATCTACACCTTTCCATTCTTTGAGTACCACACCCCAAGCATTTGATATCAAAATGATAAACGCCATATGCAATATCCAAGAACTAGCTCCATTACCCAAGCGGCTTTCGCCCATACCGTAAAAGAAAAACTGTAAATACCAAGTCGTTCCTGCTAAAGCACATAAAAGTAAATTCTTGCCTTTAGGCACATCAGATTTCGTATAATCCGAAAACGTTTTGTTCTTGATCAAAAGGTAAAGACACCATAGGAAATTAGTCGTAAAACCGCCCCATAAAATCACAATGTAAGTGACATTATTCTGGTACAGAAATTCACCTTGATTTGGATTAGCAGACTTCCACAATATATTTGCGACATCAGCCATGGGCTTCCCTGATTCAATACCAAAATTGAAACAAGCACTCAATATTCCAGAAACAATAGCCACAACGATCCCCAGCCCAAAATTATAATCAGACTTGCTTTCTGAGGACAATGTGGATAAGTGTTTTTCTTTTGAAACACCAGCTTTACCACATAGATAGACACCAAGCACACAGACCAAAAGTCCAAGAAGGATACATAGACCAGATTGGGTCGTAAAAAAATAATCTATGCCATGTTTGCCCTCGGCCTTATTGAAAAAATAATAGATGCTGGGCATCAAAGAACCAAAGACCATGCTAAGCCCTAAAATAATGCTGCTACCTAACGAAACACCGAGATAGCGCACACCAAGACCATAAGTTAATCCACCAATTCCCCAAAGCAAACCAAACAAAAAAGTATAACCTAATGTGGCGTTATCTGTACTTTTAATAATTTCAGCAAAATTGGGTATGGTTAACATCGCCGCTATAGGCGGCACAATGATCCAGGAAAAAAGCCCCCCTAATATCCACATGGATTCCCAAGACCATCCTTTTACCTTCTTGTACGGCACATAAAAACTTCCCGAGGCGAATCCGCCTATGAAATGAAATATAACTCCGAAAACTGCATTCATATAAACGTTATTTAGGTTCTTAACGACTAAGTTAATTCATTGGTTTTTTAGAACTGTTATGCACTGTTATGACCACCTCGGTTTTGTGTGCAAAACAGACAAACGGAGCGGTCCGAAACAATGGACAGCCCAGTTTTATTTATTTAGTCTTGTATTTTTTAGCAATTTAGGATTCAAAAGTGTATACTTTTGCTTTGGCTCGCAATGCTTAAATCAATTCATAAGCTGTAATATACTGTTAGCAATCCACGAATAGCCTATTTTAAGAGGTTGATAATAGTTGCTTCCCGTTCTTTTGGAAAAACTTTTAGATCCAATAATTTACCATCCTTTAACCTCCCTTCGACCGTGGTCTGCCCGGGAGCATGCAGCTTAAAATCCACATCCCATTCTTTGGGCCATGCCGGAAAAAGGTAAATTTTATCATCCACTACCTGCAAAAGCATTTCCTGTAAGCCGATCATGCCCGAACCACCCCAGTTATGATCCGGAACCCAGTCAAAGCCCGGTCCCCAAAAGGTTGGAAATCTTCGTTCTGAATTTTTGAGCTTTAAGACAGTCAATTGTTTGGCTTCATCGGTCAATCCAAGACGTGCAGCAAAGATATTATGCTGCTTCCAGCCGACATGGCTTTTGAATTTAAGCACATCGGGATCATCCGTATAAGTATTGAGCGCAATACCCATGTCGGGTTTACCAATACCGTAAATTCCCCAAGGATATACAGGATAGAGCTGCGGGGATTCGGTATTGTTGACCCGGGCCCATAGCTGTGCTGGCGCCAACATCTTTTTACCTCCAAGTTCACGTTGCGGCAAAGGTGGAATTCTGGTCAAAAAACCCTGCAAATAACGACACATTTCAGCATTGATGTAGCCTTTCGGCAATGCCAGCAATCCTTTGGTTACTTGCTGCAAAGCGGCAATGGTAGTAGCCGAATTATAGGCCATTTTATAGGTTTCCGCGGAAGAACCCGGATACAAGACAAGATGACCTGCATCGTCCAATACCTTGCTACCCCTTTGCCGAGCCCGGTATTGATAATGTTCGTCAAAAAAGCGTAGGCAGCTCTCAATTAGTGGTATATAAGCCCGAATATCGGATTTATTGTAACGTTCGGTTTCCAGCATCATCATGCAGAACTCCAGTACGGTATCCCACTCATATTCCAACCAAGCATTATATTCTAGGCCCTTATCGAAATCTTTTGGCCGTTTCCAATTGTATTCTGCTGGATTGGGTAAACCAAAATTTTCAATCTGCTCCGTAAAGCTTGCACCAGTATGTCCCCAATAAAATTTGGATCGCCATTCGGCGTTACTCAAAAGACGTTGGTAAAACTTAAATTGTGCCGGCATTAAATCAAAATCACCGCTCTTCAATAATGGCCAGTAGACCAAGCGCTGATTTTGTGCGGTATGGGTACCGCCTCCCCAGTTGCGGAAATCTGGTGTGAACGTAAACGTACTATCAATTGTGACAGGATCATAGGTGAATAAACCCCCGTTAAATTTTGTCGGATAATCCCCATAGGCATTACAAGCTAACATAAACCGAAACAACTGATAGTTTCGGCCAACTTGCCAAGCTTCATTATTGAGATCTTTTGAACCGGGATGAATAATAATATGACTTCTATCCCAAAAGGCCTTCCACCATAATTCTGTCGCTCGTTTGAGGGATACAAAGGTAGGTTTGGGCGTAGCCAGATCCTCCAGTACTGCTTTCCAGTGTTGCAGGTCTGCGTGTTGCCCTACATGCAAGGTCACTTGAAGCGCATGATTGGTCTTTGCCGCTTTACTTTTAAGTATCCAGGATTGGTAGGGTGTATTCATATAGGTCCCTGCACGCTGCCCAACGTATTCAAAATTCTCACCTTTTAAAAGACCTCCTGAAATCCGGCTTTTTAATGGATTGTATAACGAATCTTTGATAGTCGACAGACCTTGCTGGTCCACGACGATATCGAATGCTGTACTATCTTGATTTTGATGATAAAAAACAATTTTATCAGCCTCAACGCCAATTTGGTCTTTATGTGTGACAACGGGCCTTGGTGGTGCCCACTTCCAAGAATTCGCGTTATTTTCCTTCTTCTTAGGAAACAGATCCTGAAAACGCCAGCTCTCGTAAGCTGCTTCCACCTTGATCTTCTGATTGGCACTTACTTCGAGATGTACATTGGGATTAAACACATCTACCCAAACCAGTACTTCGGCCTTGACGCCTTTGCTTTCGCCCTTCAAGACAATATGACCTTTATCCAACTGCAATTCCTGCTGGAATTTTCCTTCTGCAAAGGGGTTGGGATACAGATGGAGGCGGATGCGGCCGAGCTTCAACAAAGTATTATTCTCGTCAAATGCACCTGTTTTCCCCAAGTACAAAAGTAATTCGCCATGCTCCACCCAAACGTTCAATCCAATATCTCCACCACCTACAGGCATGGATTCAGATGAATTTTTGCTCTGTGTGGTCCAAGATACATTGTAGTCTTTCCAATTGAACTCTTGAGCCCCAATTGGGCTCAATAAAACAATTATTAAAACTAGAATCCCTATAATACGTTTTTCAATCATCATTTCTGTTTACCAATCGTCTGTACGGAAAGAACTTAAGGGCAAGCCATTGGCACCGAACACATCTCCGACAACGAAATCTTTAAATGCATAACGAACAGCCACTGGCTCCTCAACTTTGAGCGACGCTACAACAATGGTCTTTCCTTTCAAAACAGCGTTCGCAGGATAAAAAACCTGATCTTTACCCGCAATTTCAAAAGTCTTTATTTCTTTACTATATGAGGTCAGCCCTAGCGGTACATCCTTAAAAGAGAGTACTGCAGTATTGCCTTTAATTTCCAACTTTTCATAAACAGGACTTTTGAGATTTAGTGTACTAAAACCGTAACTATCGTGTAGCGCCAGGTAGGCCAACCGTTCACCACTTTGCTGTTTATGTGATGGGTGGATGCAATTCTGTTCGCCCAAATCCAAGGTAACAGCCATCCCGGAATACGGAATTTTATCCAATGATTTACGCTGTGCATCCCGTAAATAGGCCGAATTGTATTTTCCCCCTACATGATAAGGCGGCAATGAAGCGTAATCAAATGGCGCAATTTGCATAAAATAAAATGGAAGTTCATTATTTCCCCATAACGCACGGTACTTCTCGACCATCCGGGGAAATAAGACTTCATATTGATCTGGACGTTCGTAATTAGACTCACCTTGATACCAAATGATACCTCGAATGCCATAACCGGCAATGGGATGAATCATACCATTGTATAACATGGTCGGTACGCGATTTTTATCTTTCAAGCCTTCCTCTTGTTTTGGGATTTTTATATCTTTCTGATCCGCCAGCCAAGATGCCTCCATCCAGGCTTCGATATTTGAACCGCCATAGCTGCTATGAATCAAACCGACAGGCACCCCTAAAGTTTTGCGCAGTTGTCGGCCGAAATAGTAGGCCGTTGCACTAAAACCGACCACAGACTGCGGTTCAACTTTTTTCCAAACACTTGGCTTGCTATCGGATGCAGGCTGTAACAAGGGATTGCGGGGTACGGTATAGATACGCAATTGATCGTCCCTTGAATTCATCATCGCTTCTGTACTGCCGAGGATGGGTTGCCCAGGATAGCCCTTTAAGGGCATTTCCATATTCGACTGGCCCGAACACAGCCAAACTTCACCGATTAAAATATCGTGCAGTTCAATCACATTTTTTTCTGAGACCTTGATCTGATAAGTTCCACCTGCTGCTGGTGTATTTACTACAATTTTCCATTGGCCAAGCTTGTCCACCTTCGCATGATATTTTTGCCCATTCCAGGAGGCCTGTAAGGTTACTGTTGTCTGGGGGTCCGCCCAGCCCCATACCGGGACTTTACTTTGTTGCTGCAGCACCATCCCATCGGTAAAGAGAGCCGATAAACGTACTTTCGCCTGGCTACTCAATTGGGCCAACAGTAACACGATCGCAAAAAAACAAGTTTTCATTGTCATAAATTATCGCTTTAAAAAACTGGCATCCAAACGCTCATGTCTCCAAATGTACGGTTTCCCCAAGCAAAATAGGGCACTAAACGTAGCGGAACAGCCTCCGGCTTTCCATCAGATGTTTTCCGGTACAGCGAATTCCATTTCGTACTGTTTTTCCGATAGGCATTTCCCTCCAACAGAACAATATCTTGGCCCAGTATATTTTCATGTCTTGGCGCGAACTGTTCGCCTTGTTTCATTTTTAGATCAAAGATATTGATGTCCGCAGCCACATCCTGCTTTTCCAGACAATACACAATTGGTCCACGCATGACCGCAACCTGATTGCGGGTTTCCTCGACCAATGGATTTGATTCCATCAAAGAAACATCCATGGGTAACCTAATTTCAATGCGATCCCCCTTTTTCAGCGGTCCGGCTAAAAGGGCATAGCCTTTCTCGATCGGTGCGTCTATTTTAACCTTGTTTTTCCATATTTCTGCCTTTCCAGCCCAACCCGGTATCCGTAGTTTCAAAGTATGATCGGAAGGAAACTCTTTTAAGGTGAAGGTGGCGGTTCCTTCCCATGGGTACCTGGATTCTTGTACAATGCTGATATGTTTGCCTTGGTATGTTGTATTCAATTCATTTCCGCCATACAGGTTTACCGCAACGGCATCTGTGGATAGTCCGTAAGCATAGTTGGCTACTTCTGCAATCGTACGAACGATATTGGGTGGACAGCAATTAGATAATGAGATATAAGGAACCCGCTTTTTCGACCAGCGCTGCTGGAATGGAAGATCGGATGAATAACTCAATGGATTGGTATACAAAAATTTGTCGCCATCTAAACTAACCCCTGACAGTACGCTATTATAGAGCGCCAGTTCCAATATATCGATGTATTTTGCATCGCCCGTGAAATTAGCCATGCGCCAATTCCACAACATATTGCCAATATTTGCACAGCTCTCATTATGCGCAGTTAAGTTGGGCAATTGATAATCCCGCCCAAATGCCTGATGGATTTTCTGTACCTCACTGGGATTATAGGAAGTTCCGTCAGGTGAGGTACCATCATACAGCGATCCCAGACCACCAGTAATGTACATTTTATGTTTAGTGACATCAGCCCAAATTTCAAAAAGGCGGTTGCTCAATGTGGTATCTGCAATCTCGGCACATAAGTCGGCAACTCCTGCATAGAGGTAGCTTGCCCGCACGGCATGTCCCGTGGCTTTATGCTGCTTGCGGAATGGGATACGGTCCTGATTGTCGTCAGTACCATCCTCAATCTCACCTTTAATATCGATCAAGTGCTTGGCAAGTTCCAGGTATTTTTGGTCTTTGGTCGTCCGATAAAGTTCTACAGTACCCATATAATGAGAGGGACAGATCGCGTTTCGGGCCAAGGTCGGATTGGATTTTTTATAAAATCCATACAGGTAGTCGGCTGCTTTGATTGCGATATCCAACAACTCACGTTGTCCGGTCGCCCGATAATGTATACATCCTGCTGTCATCAAATGCCCGATATTATAGGATTCAAAGCTCAGCCGATCTTGAAACTCAATATTTTGTCCCGATCGCTGCTGGTCAATTGTCGCCTTGGTATAAATATAGCCATCGGCACGTTGCGCTTTGCGGATAACGGGAATAACTTCATCCAGCATGTCAAGCAGCTTTTTATCTTTTGTCTGTGCATAGATTGCGCAGACAGCTTCCAATGTTTTGTAAAAATCGCCGTCATGAAAGGATGGCCCTGTATGTTCTCCTTTCTCCAAGCCTGCCGCAATTTCGAAATTCCGATAGGCGTGACTGATGGAAGCATCTGTATAAACGTGCCAGAGTTGTGGCACCATCTGCTCATAGCATGACTTTGTACGATCGGCCCAAAAACCTTTGGTCCATTGCACATCCCCCATATCGACCGCCTGTTGGACGGCATAAGGGCTTGCGCCAGTATTTGTAATAGACTTTTCCTGGGCCTGGACCTGCCAGGCCGTCGCGAAGAAGAGACCCAGGATCAATAGTTTGCGCTTCGTTTTCATGATTTCTTTATTTTGCATCTAGCCATAGTAATTCAACTTTCCCCTGCAAGCCCGAAGGCAGCAAGCCTTTCAGAAACTTGTCCGATGCCGTCGTTTTTATTTTCTTTTCTGCAGCGGGGTTTTCTTTTTCGTACAGCAAGCGATTGCCCCAGGTGTTGTACACTTTCACCCTGATTTTATTATCTCCTTGCCGGATAAAATCAGTCACATCGATCTGATAAGGTTTGGTCCAGACGACCCCAGCAGACTGTTCATTGACAAAAATTTCAGCCATGGATTCGATCGCTGAAAACTCCAAATAAGCACGCTGTTTTTTACCAATTTCATGAACACGCAACGTTGTCTCATAGCTTCCGGAGCCAGCATGGTACCTAGTTTCATTGTCTGTACTGCTTGTCCAAAACTGAGGTTCCTGCTGTTTAAGCGTTTGTTTGTTGTGCAGCCCATCAGCCGTGAATGACCAGGGTTCTGTCAAGGCTGTTTTCCCGGATAACTGATAGGTTGGTACATCAATCTTTTTATCAGTGGTTAACACAAAGCCGGATTGATAGGCTTCAAATGACAAGTCAAAAACTGTCCTATCCTTGATCACTTTAAACGGTAGCACCGCCAGTTTGTCGCTTACCGGATCGTAACGGTATGCATATCGGTTATTTGTCCGTAAAGACAAAGTCGCTCTTTGCCTTAGGCTGTCCTGATTGGCCACAAAAAACAAATGGCCGCCATCGAAACGGCGATGGTTCCAAGAAATATGCGGATTGTCCCCTTCGTTGATCAGCACATCAGGAACAATATTTAATGGACTAAAATTCTTGGATTCATAGTGTCCAACAAGCACCCGCCCTTTTCCGAGTTGTTTAACCTGTAATGTTGTATTTGTGAATGGCTCGAGATTGCTGAATAATTCTTTAAGCAAACTGCGATATTGTTGTGCTTTTTCATCCGTCAATTTGCCCCGCCAGGTCTGTGGTATATCTTGAAAAAGCACCGTAGCCCCTTGATTGACAAGACTCCTGATGCGTTCTAAGGTACGAAGGGAATACTGGCTACCATTCGGATTTAATGCTGTTTCTCCAGGCATCACAAGTAAAGAGTAAGCAATATGGTCCGCAAAAATCACCTTACCGTCTAGCACCCTAGTCTGGTTCCATAGTGCATCGGGATTGAAGGAATCGTAGGCATAGCCGCGTAGCGGATCAACCCAATCTTCGGGCCTATACATATTGGCTCCTGTAGTCACCCCCGCAACTTTCTGCATCGGTAAGCCGACATTGGCCAACAGAGAATCTGTCCGATGGACACGGCCTTCACCGATAATACCAGGCAGCACATTGACCAAAGCACTTGGAAGCAGGGATCTTCTGGGAATCTCTTCACCAATAAACACAGCTACATCACGTACGGGTACCCCGTGTTGTAAGAGTTGTTGTGTCCGGATGGCATAATTCACCCATTCTTTACCGGGTTTCCACCAGGTTTGATCGCGCTGAAAATAGGTTCCGATACCATCCATGGTCATACCTGGTTTGCGGTCTAACCAAGGATTGTGGACATATACATGGTAAACTAGATTATTGATTCCCAAGGCGTAATTTCTATCCTGAAGACTTTTCAGGAGTCGTGGATGTTCGTCCCATTGAGCCCGAATCTGGGTAAAGGCTTCGGACATCGTCACCTGTTTCCCATAAATATGGCTTCCAGAAATGGCATCCAGGATATCAGCAGGTTTATCGTGCGAAGGGCTTCTGAGCCAAAACTCACCCATCGGACGATCGGTTGAAGCAAAATGGGCCAGCCCATCACCGACCATCACGGGAGCCGTGGCTTCGGCTGTAAATTCGACTCCGTATTCATCCGCTTTTTGGCGTAATGTCGCATAACCATTCTCCTGCAACAGCTCACTGATGGTCTGTCTGTAATCTTGCAAAAACGCTTCGGAATCTTCTACACTATTGACAAAACAACCTGTCAAAACAGGGAGATAGTCGGTCAAGTCATAACCCCGGCGTTTCAAAAACTCGTTCGGAAAACTTCGGGTCCAGTTTTGACTACCACATTCCCAAGAATCAATATGAAATACTGTGAGGACTTCTTTAGATAATTGCGGATCCACCTGTTTTTTAGCTGCCCCGAACCACTGGTCAAATTGAAAAGCGACAGTAGCCGCGTCTAATTTATCACATTCCAGACCTTTGCCTGCACCAGCAGTTTCGTTTTTATGTCCTGTGGAGGTATGTCCAACACGCAATATTTTCCACTTTCCTTCCGGCAGTGTCAGGTCGACACGACCTGCTTGGTCGGGACTGGGCAAACGGATAAGCTGTTGCTGCCCGACGATAGCGTCTTTGTCTACGGTGCTTGGTTCAGAGTTTTTTCCTACACGCCAGATTTCTCCCGTCTTTCCTTCGATCTGATTGACCTGCGCTTCTTCAAACAGACTGATGCCGTTTAATTTTAGCGAAGGTTTCCATTTACCGGAATCGAGGTCTTCGGCTCCAGGCTCACTGCTCACGGGATCGTAGACAAAACGGAAATATTTTGCTCTGGTATAGGGAATCAGGTGTGTGACGCCATTGTCCCAGTCCAACCAGCCCATTCTTGGGGATTCTAATTGTGTAATCTTCCGAAAATTTAGGCCATCATCGCTAGCCCAAACTTGCAAACGGTTCGCTTGGTAGTTGGATGCTGTCCATTCAATTTTCAATGAATTGCAAGGGAAGGGCTGATCAAATGCATACTGTATCCAACCTGACGCAGCTGTTGCAAAATTTTGTTTATTCCCTCTTTCAGCCAGTCGTTTTAGATCTTCGCCATAGCTGTTGGATACGTGAACCTTCTCCGTAAAGCTTTTTCGCGGCGAATGTGTCAGTGGCAGTGCAAATAAGGCAATATCTTCGTAATAGCCTTGTTGGGCTTGTGGTTGTGGCAATTGAACATTGCGCATCCGCTCGCCCTTGCTATCGATTACGGTATCGGCATGCACGACTTTCTGCATCGACTTCTCGGGACTGATCCATGGTCCCCCCGCGGTTGCAAATCCATCATTGGGCAATAAAGCTATTTTTACCCCATATTTTTTTGCTTCGTCGACGATATATTTGAACATATCCCACCATGCTGGTGTTAACGTCTCTGTCGGTGGATCGAAAAGAGGCGGATTGGTTTTACCCTTGATCGGTGCCAGGTAGGCTCCTGCGATCTTATTTTCTGCCATCGCTTTCAGATCCGCAGTAATCCCTTCCTTGGAATAACTGGCATGCATAAAGTACCAAAATACCCATGGTTTTGCCTGTTCAAACGAATGTTGATCCAAAGGAACTAATGCCGTTGGAATACCTTTAATCTGTGCATTGCCGCTCAAACAGCCAAAAAGAAGACTTGTCCCTAATAGCAACTTAATCCTCGTCATATCTTATCTTGTTCTTTGAAGCTATCCAAAAGTTTGGACAACCTATTTCTTTCAATTTTGAATGTATCCCCTTTATTCCGTCATTTCAACTAGTTGACTCCTACAGGGTTTAACTTTACTTACTGGATATCTTCCTACTAATCTTCATTTATTTAATTGTATTGGACAAAATCCTTGACCGATTGTTTCAAATCTGTCGGAATCAGATAAAAGGAATAGCTGTAGTCTTTTGCCGGAATTTGATATTTTTCCAACGGTTGCGACACATCTGTCCAGGTATCATTTCCGCCAACACCCATCTGCTTTAAATCGACATTTAAAGTGATCTTATCTTCTTTTTTCAATTTAAACCAGTGTTTTGCTTCGACGATTGCTTTTTGTGAATAAGACCATGCACTCATATACAGCGGCTGCTCGCCGACAACCAAAAGACCTGCATTTTTATTTTGAAGGTGCATCCAACGAACATCCATCCGATTTCCGTTTTCCTGTGGATAAAGATAATGCTCCATGAATTGATCGATGTTCATGTGGTAAACACCAAGATCAAAACCATAAGCACGATCGGGATAGTTTTCCATGGGCCCTAAGCCATAGTATTGGATGTCTTCAAATGTGGGATTGATCCCCATTTGGAGCCCAACTTTAGGGATATTAGGTAATCCAGCCTTCACCTGCAGCTGGTAATTGACGAACACAATACCTGGATTTTTCACCGTATAGATCACTTTTACCTGTGCGGAATCACCTGCAAGGGCGTACAATGTCTGGATTTCATACCCTTGATCTTTTTCCTGCGCGTTTACCGACACTATTCTTGGCGCGCCATACCAGTATTTTAGTTTTTTATCCGGTTTCCAGCCCCGGCGGTCATTGTCCGTAGCTGGTCGTGTGAAGCTTGGTCGAATGGCATCTTTGATAATTTCCTGCCCCTTGTAATTAAACGCAGTCAAACTTCCGGTCGATTTGTCAAAGCTAACCTGAAAAGCGTTACCCCTGATCTGATACTGATCGGCAGTTTCTGTCTTTACCAATTTGTTGCCTTTGTAGGATAAAGGTCGTAGGACATTGGATTGATCCTGCAATCGGACCTGTGATGAAGACACAACAAATCCTGCTGGCGCCCATGCAGTCGCTTCCCGTAAACGGAACTGGATATCAAGCTGATATTCCTGATCTGCCAAACGTTTGGATGGCAAATAGGAGGCGAAAGTCAGCTGTGTGGAATCGCCTGCGGCTAAATCGATAGCCGATATCGGTACTTCCTTCAACAGCAGACCATTTCTGCGAAACAATAAGACGGCATCGTAATGATTTAGGTTGAGTACCGCTGATCTATTTTTGACTTGTACTGTGGTCTTTTCTGGATCAACCAAATGGATTTCCGTCGGCTGATAGATCCGTTTATTTTCATACATCGCCGCTTTTGGCCGACCCCAGGCATCCGTAATACCATTCAGGCTAAACGCACCATTGTGTACCTTTTCACCAAAATCACCACCATAGGCCAATACTTTACCATAAACAGAATCCTTACGGATCAATGCCTGATCCTTGTAGTCCCAGATAAAGCCACCGATCAAACGGGGATGTGCACGAAAGATATCCCAGAAATCACGAATGTTACCGGTCGAATTGCCCATGGAATGGGTATACTCAACAAAAAGGATCGGACGATGATCGTCATTATCCTGATTTAAGAGTAACGAGGGGGTGAAAATACCGGGATAGAATCGCGATACCATATCAACATAATATTGATCTTTTATATTTTGTAAACGATGGGAGTGATCGTTGGATTTTGGATAGCGTGGATCTGAAGGATCAATATAGCCCGGTAGCTGATGGCTGCCCATGGCCGGTTCGTAATGTACTGGGCGCGTAATGTCAAAATCATGGATCCAAGCCGCCATAGACGCCGTGTTCGGACCTCTTCCAGATTCATTTCCTAGCGACCAAATAATAATGGAGGGATGGTTCTTGTCACGTTCTACCATCCGCGTAACCCGTTCGTTGAGCGCCGCCAGCCAGGCCGGATCGTTCATCAGCTTTCCTCCTAGACCATGTGTTTCCATATTGGCTTCATCCATCACCATAATACCATAGCGGTCACAGAGTTCATAGATATAAGGGTCATTGGGGTAATGTGAGGTCCGAATCGCATTAAAATTAAATTGCTTGATCTGACGAATGTCGGCTTCCATATCTTCCCGTGTCAATGCCTTTCCCCGTTCAGGATGGTGATCGTGACGGTTGACACCGTATAGATAGGTGGTTTTGCCATTGATCAAAAGTTTACTGTCTTTTGGAGAAAAAGCGATACTCCGAAACCCGACTTGACAAGTCTTCGCTTCCAGCAAGCGATTTTTCTTATCGTAAAGGGTCAGTACCAAACGGTAGAGATGAGGTTCTTCCGGCGACCATTTCTTTGGATTTTTGATCGTCGTTTCCAATAAACCAAACTTCACGTTGTCCAACCTCGGATAGATTTCATCAAAGATGGCTGAAGCATCTTTCTCTAGTGGTTTATCGAGAATGGGTTTATTATTGCTATCATACAGTTGTGCTTTGAGCGTAAAGCCGCTGATGCTGTCGCCTGAAAAATTATCGACTTTTGGGCGAAGCGAGAATTTGGCATCTTGATAATCAGCATCTAAAGTGGCCTGCCAATGAAAATCAGCGATGCGAACTTTCGGTTCAGCCATCAAAAATACCTCACGGTGAATACCGCTCATGCGCCAATGATCCTGATCTTCCAGGTAGGAAGCATCGCTCCAACGCAGAACTTGGACAGAAATACGATTTTTACCTTTTTTAAGGTAAGGTGTCGCATTGAACTCGGATGGTAAACAGGAATCTTCCGCATAGCCTACGTAGTTGTCATTAATCCACAACTGATAAGCTGAAATAACCCCGCCGAAATGTAAGGTGATATTCATTCCATCCCAGGATTCGGGCAATTCGAATGTTTTTTGATAAGACCCGACACCATTGTACTCTTTGGGAATGCGCGGCGGATCAATTGGACTAAATGGATAGACTGCCGAACGGTAAATGGGGATATCATAACCTTTCATTTCCCAATTGGAAGGGACCTGTATTTTGTCCCAGCCTTTGACTTCGGATACATGAAAATCTTGAGGTGCATCGGCCGGTTTAAAGGCAAATTTAAAATCCCATTCGCCATTTAAAAAGAGCATTCGTTTATTGCTTGCCCGGTCATTCTTCAAAGCTTCTTCCACTGTCGCATAGGAATAGCCCGTGGCACGTGAGGGATCCCGATTGATCGATGTAATCATCGGATTTTCCCATGGTGCAGCGATTTGTCCATTCGGCACTGGCGGGATGACCGCAGGTTTTCCATCAACCGTTTGTGCCTGTACCGAAATTACTGACAATGACAACAACAGGGCAACACTCAGCTTGGATACGGCTATTTTTTTATATAACCTAGTTTTTGTAATCGACTTCATATGCTATTCCTTTTTCCAAGACGAGCTCATAGTCGTTCCCTGAAATATGTTTTACTTGACCTTGTTTTACACGTGGAACTGTTTTGCTTTGCAACTTGAGCTTTCCTGTTCCAATAGGCGATTTAATCTTGATTTTATTTTTTGACACGTAAAGTTCGATCTCACCCAGAGGTGTGGGCACCTTTCCTTCCATCCATTCCAGCGATGCTAGATAGGGTCTAATTTCATACTGTGCGTAGCCCGCCGCTGTAGGTTGCACACCAAGATAGTACTTACCCAGCAAATAGATCGGGCTTGCTCCCCACGAATGACAAAGGCTCTTGCCAAAATCTCTTCCATACATCGCATAGTGCTCGGCTCCTTTTTTCGCTGGATTGAATTCTTCCCAGAAGGTCGTCGCACCAAGTTTTAGCATACCGCCCCAATAGTCTTTCATTTCTTTCATCACATAGTCCTTTTCACCAAGTTCACACAAAGCTTCAAGTTCATAGTAGCGCATATAAGGTGTGGTAATCTGTTGTACTTGATCATTTAACAAGACATTAGCCTTCACGCCTGCCTGTTGTTGTTCATTCAGATAATTAAAGAAAATCGCAAACATATTGCTGTAGCGTGTCACGTTATCGGTTTGCTTACCATCAATACGGCTATGTGCAAAGGCTTTTTTCTGATCGTTCCAATAATAGGCAAATAGCTTATCTTTGAGTTGTTTCGCTTCTTGTTGATAGTGCCGGTTGTCTGTCGGTTCACCAACCAAATCGGCACACATCGCCATGGTTTCGAGACTACGGCAAAGCAATAATTGTTCAAAGCTCACTTCCCCTTGCTTGCTGAGACCTTCGGCCCAGTCAATAAATACCCAATCGCCAGCTAAACCTTTCATCAAACCATCACTATTTCTTCTATCCAGACAAAACTGCATCAGACTTTTCATTCGTGGATAGATGCCCGCTATAAATTCTTTATCACCGGTATAGCGGTAATAATCAGCAATGCTCAAAAACCAATAGAAGGTATAGTCCATGATGGTGTTGATGTGGCTGATCGTCGGTTCTTTACCCCGTAAGGCTAAAATCGTTCTTTTGACGGACTCGGAATCAAAGCCCAAATAGTAATTCATCGCATAAGATTGGTAGGCATCACCGCTCCAGATCCAGCGATCGCGTTTGATACCGTCAATGAAAAACTCACGTGTGGTTAACTCCATGGTATATTTGGCAACATCCCATATCTTGTTTAATTCATTGTCTGAACTGCGAAAGAATCCGCGATCTGCAACAGGTAAGTATTCGTACTGCATGGATACCTGGTCGAATTTCACCGTTCCTTCAGGTTCCAGGTAGACAAAGCGGAAGGCTTTGGAAAGGTCGAGTGTGCTGTCCTGTGGTTGTTGGTTTTTGTGTACCTCAAGTAAATCGATGGTCTCGCTGGTTTTAGTTGAAAGTGCTTCTTCACGGGATTCGCCATAATAGATGTTCAGGCGACCTGTCCCCACCAGCTTATGCAGGGTAAGAAAACCAAATGTATTTTTTCCGAAATCAACCAAGAGACCTTTACCTTGTTTTTCTTGCGAAAGCGCTTGCTTTGGCTTAACAGGCAATTTAAACGCGGATGGGCGAACTGTTGGTTCATCAAAGTTCCATTTACCAGCCTTAACATAGGTTGTTCCAGATTGATCAGATGCTTTGCCTGTCTCGTCTATCCATTCCTTATCTTCATACGTTACGTTCCAGTCACTATCCGTCGTTACAGTGTTTCCAGCTACATACAGCGCCGGCACGTTCCCCTGGTTATAGACTTTGACGTTGATCTTTTGCTTTCCTTTTTGGAGCTTCACCTTATCGGGTGTCCCATGAAGCATTTTTCCATTGATCTTCACGTTATACTTACCTTCGGCATAAATACGGATTTCCTCCGCTGCCGGCAAGTCAAATTCTTTACTGAATTCGACCAGCACATAGTGACTGTCCATCTTCCAGAAAGGCGGGAAAAATGTACCTCTTTCGGTGCGGCGATTTTGCATATCGTTGCTCAGCCAGACCTCATAATCCCCCGGATACCAAATCCAGGTGCTCTTATGTTGCGCGAATGATGTCGTTGTGGTGATAAGACATGCTATCATTAAAATAATTTTATTCATATGCAATGATGTATTTTTGTAGGTGCCCCGGGGAGCTTCCAATTTATTTTTGTGCATGGCCTATGTTTTTGCAGGTTTATATCCATTGAGCGCGAACCACAGTATGACAAGGTAGCAGGTTAAAGGGACACTGTATCCAATCTTTGTATTGTCATTGGCGGCATCAATAAGCATTCCTGTTAGGAATGGAAATACTGCGCCACCGACAATGGACATGATCAACCAAGAAGAGGCTTGTTTCGTCTCGTTCCCCAGCCCCGCAATACCCAGGGAAAAAATTGTTGGAAACATGATTGACATAAAAAAGCCAAGTCCGCCCAACGCATATAAGATCACCATTCCCGTCCCCGAAATGGCAACAGCTGCCAATACTGCGCAGCAAACAGCATAAATTGCCAATAAACGCTGGGCTGTGGTATAACGCAACAATAGGGTACCGACAAAACGTCCGCCCATAAAGAGCAAACCATATACACCTAGGAAATACCCCGCGGTCTTCTCATCGACACCGGCTCCCTGCTGTGCCATACGAATAAAAAAACTGGTCACACAAACCTGCGCTCCAACATAGAAAAACTGTGCGATTACAGAAAAACTCAAATGCTTATGCCGAAGTACTGCGAATAAACCAGAATTTTGCGCCTTCTCTCCTTCCTTCTTTTCACCCTGAATTTCAGGCAGTTTAACAAACAAAAAGACTAACGCTACGACTAACAAGATTAAACTTAATATCAAATAAGGCATTTTTACGGAAGACGCTTCATGAAGCAGATACGCTAACCGGTTGCTCTCCGACATAGCCGCCAGTTCCGTTTCTGAATAGCTCCTACCCGACAAAATAAAGGTAGTACCTACAACTGGAGCGACCATTGCCGCCAATCCATTAAAGGAGGCGGCCAAATTAAGCCGATGTGTTGCTGCTTCGGGCTTACCCAAAACTGCAGCATAAGGATTAGCCGCTGTTTCCAATAAGGCTAGTCCACAACCAATAATAAATAATGCCAGCAAGAAGAGCTCATACATACGATGATCTGCCGCAGGGATAAATAGAAATGCACCGACGGAGAATGTAACCAGTCCTATAATAATGGACAATTTATACCCCCATTTGCGCAAAACATAACCCGCCGGCAGTGCCATAATGAAATAAGCGAAGAAAACTGAAGTATCAACCAGTGCCGACTGGCTATTATTCAGCTGACAGGCTTTTTTCAAATGCGGGATCAGCACACCATTTAAATTATGAGCCATACCCCATAAGAAAAATAGGCTGACAATCAGAATAAAAGGAAGCAGATAGCCTTTACTAGATGTCTCTGTTAACTTGATCGATGATTTTGTACCAATTTCCATATGCTTATCGGTTAAATTGACGCTTCCTTGCGTTTTACCAATAGGATATGGTCTGCGACCAACACCACCACACCATGTTGATTGATAATTTCAACATGTTCAACTACGGTACCAAATTCAGGCTTTTTTGCATCGGATTTTTCAGAAATAGTCACCTCTGCGTGGATGGTATCGCCAATAAATACAGGCTTGACAAAACGAAGGCGATCGTAGCCTTTGGAAAACGCTTCCGGATTAATAACTGAGGCCGTCAGTCCGATACCGATTGCAAAGATCATTGTGCCGTGCGCAATACGTTGTCCAAAGGGTTGGGTCTTGCACCATTCCGCATCGAGGTGATGGGGGAAGAAATCGCCTGTATGTCCGGCATGAACAACAAAATCTGTTTCGGTGATCGTGCGGCCCAATGTTGTCCGTTTATCGTTTAATATATAATCTTCAAAAAAAATAGATTCGAAATGCATAATTTAATTTAATGTTGGTTTTAAGGCTTTGTTTCTTTACCCCTTTGCTATGGGTTGCCCCCCTTGGGCACTGCTTTGATAAGCAGCCTCTACAACGGCCATGGTATGGATTACATCTTCAACTGCGGCTGGTAATACCGCTATTTCACCCAGTTTAAAACGCATCAAGCTGCCCATGCTGCCGATGAAAGCATCGGGAAACCAAGTTCCCTCGATCGGGTAGGTCACCCATTCCGGTTGGCTGCCGTCTGTTGGCTTGATACAATATTCAAACACATCAGATACCCCATGCGGATAATCCATCAGCAAACCCATTGTCGCTTTGATAGCCCCCTTGGTACCTTCCCATTTGATATAGCTTTCTTCATGCTTTGGCCCGAATTCGTGGTCATGGTTGGTATTGACAACTGCATGCAGGGTATCACCATAGTCAAATAATAAGGTTGTCCTACTGGAGGATAAATCTTTAGCCGGGTGTTTTAATGTTTTTGCATAAACCGATTCAGGATTGCCCAGAAAGGAGCGAATCAAATCGATATAATGCACACTGTGATACAGAATTTCCAAGCGTGGGTGTACCATGACATGGGGAAAGAGTTGCCAAGGTGTATGCACCGATACGCGTACTTCCATATCGTAAAGTTCACCGATATAACCTTGCTCGATCAACCAACGTGCGGCGTTTACAAATGGTGCCTGCCGAAGCTGACAGTTGATTGCAGCTACCAAGCGTTTACGTTGACAGACTTCCAATATCGCTTGACTATCGGTATAATAATCGCCCATAGGCTTCTGAATCAATACAGCCGCACCATTGGGTAAGGCCTCCAAAGTCTCGATAAATTTATTCGGCATAATGGTTACATCATAAACCGCGTTTTCAGGAGCTTGTGCAACAGCATCTTCCACCGTATCGTAAACATATGGAATGCCAAATTCTACTGCCAATGCTTCTGCTTTCGCCTTTGTACGATTGACAATACCATGCACATGAAAACCTGCCTTACGGTAAGCCGGGAGGTGTGCATCTTTCACTATACCACCTGCACCTATAATAATAATCGGCAAAGCAGTCTGGGGTAAAATCGCTTTATAAGGGATATCTATCATAACCATGCATTTATTTTTTCCTGTGCTTTTGTTAACAATGAAACACTACTTTCATCGGTCTTAATCGCAGCAATTACAGTATCATCGATGATATGTGCAATCTGAGGCCAATTGGCCAAGCGCGGTAATGTGCGTGCAGTATCGTGCAATTCCGCCAATTTATTATAAAAGGGTATCATCCGATTGATTTCGGAATCATACCAGGTGGAGTAACGACAACCTACTCCTCCTTCGACAGTGAGCAGCTTATCTTGTTGACGTCCGACTGCAAAACGTATAAAGTCATAAGCCAACTGCTTATGACGACTACCTTCTGGAATTGCATACAACCAATACACATTTAATGAGGGGGACATCCCGCCTTCTGCCGAAGGAATAGCTGCTACATCCACCTTACCTTTTACTGCCGAAGCGGTATCAATCTGTGCCCAGGATGCAAAACCAAACCAATTGACCATCATAGCTACTTCACCCCGCGCAAAGGCAGCACCAGCCTGCACTGATTCATAATTGGCCGATTCGGGATGCAATCCGCTATCCTTTATAAATAAGCTACGATAAAAATCCAATGCGTCTACAGCCAATGGCTGATCCAACTTAACAGGTACGTCGCCTTGCTGCAAATCTCCACCGCGGGACCAAAGTTGAATACAGAAATCAAATACCGCATTATGTCCATCTGGATAGCCAGCAAACACTGTCCCGTACAAGTTATCTTCCGGCCGCGTAAAAAATGCTGCAACAGTCATAAAATCAGGCCAGGTTTTTGGGACGGCCAAAGGCTTTCCGTAGCGTGCCTGAAAACGCATCTGTTCTTGCGAATCTTCAAATAAATCTTTTCGAATAACGAGGCATTCGGGACCATCATGAAAAGGCAGGCCAAATATTTGCTCGTCAAAACACTGTAAAGCTTGTAAGCTTTCTGACCAGGCCCCCTTCAGGTCTTCCGGTGGATTTTGGACGATCATACCATCCAGTGCTGACAAACCCTTGGTTTCATAGGCACGTGCCATCCAATCGGTATTGATGTGAATGATATCCCAATCGCCATTGTTAAGGCCTTTCTTTTCAAAAAAAGCTGCTGTCAATTCCTCTAAATCCAGCGGAACAAACTCCATCTCCACCTCCGATGGATATACCTGCTGATAAGCTGCCCAACATTTCTCCATGGCACGCTCAAAGGGTTCAAATTTCCGGACAGCAAAACGTAACTTATCCATACAGTTCCTCCAATATTTTAGCTGTGTGCTCACCAAGTTTGGGCGAACCTTTTGTGGCGGTCAACCGCTCGCCATCGATGCGAATGGGACAACGGGTGGTCTCATAACGGAAGCCATCGCCCATCGTTACTTGCTGTAGCATGTCTAAGATTTTAAAAGCATTATGTTCGGTCAGACGACGCCAATCCAAGACATCGGCGCACCAGATATCCGCTGCTTCCAGTATCTCCAGCCAATGTCTGGTACCTGCTGTCGTCAGGTGCTCGGCTAAAATGGCCTTAATGGTATCTCTCTCCCGAAAAGCTTGCTCTCCGTCAGAAAAACCTTCTAACGAATTGCAATTCAATAATTTACCAAGAAAAGGAATGGACCCCATCGCAAGGGCCAGAAAACCATCCTGCGTACGATACACCCCATAAGGTGCTGCCAAATATGCATGTGCATTGCTCACCTCGCTACGTTGTGGCAACAATTTACCATCACGAAAATAGGTTGTGACGGCCTCAAACTGTATATCCACAGCAGAATCCAACATGCTGACATGAACATGCGCTCCTATCCCTTGCATCGCCCGACGGTACAGGCAGGCCAATACGGCACTACATAGATTGGATCCAGCAAACATGTCCACAACGGAAAGTCCCATGGCTACTGGACCATTATTTGCATCGCCACTCAACCAAGTCATCCCGGTAAGCGATTGCAATAATAAATCCTGGCCAGGCCGCTTAACCCAGGGTCCTTCTTTTCCATATCCCGAGATCTCTCCATAAATCACCGTCGGATTGATCTCTCGGACACCTGCATAGTCAAAGCCCAAACGTTCCATGACACCTGGACGAAAATTGTGCAACACCACATCTGCCCGCGCGATTAAATCACGTATAATCTGTTTGTCGGATTCGCTTTTCAAATCCAACACCATACTTTCTTTATTCCGATTAATGGCATGAAACACTGTTGAAGTACCATTCAATATCGTATCAGAGGTATATAGTTGCCTGCAAATATCACCCGTTTCTGGTTTTTCTATTTTTATAACCCGTGCGCCTAAGTCAGCTAGCCGTAAACTTGCTAATGGCCCGGATAAAAATTGACTAAAGTCGACTACGGTATAACCTGCTAATGGTAACATATTAATTTTCTAAATAATCGTGAACAATTGATGCCGTATGCTGGCCCACTTTTGGTGCAGGTTTATCCGCATATAAACGTTTTCCATCGATCTGGTACACGCTACGGGTGGTGGTCAGTGCGGTGCCATCTTGTAAAGTGACTTCCTGCAGCATTCCTGCCTCCTTAAAACCCTGCTCCTCAAAAAAACGATGATAATCGTTGACTGCACCACACCAGATCCCTTCGGATTCCAAACGGGATATCCACTCGCACGTTGTCTTTTGACACAATACAGCAGCAAATTCTTGAAGTATTTCATCACGTCGTGAAAACCAGGTTGCAGCGTCTTGATAGAACTGTCCAGACAAGCCTATGGTTTCTGCAATATGATTTACATTGCCCATGGCCAAGGCTAGATAGCCATCAAGGGTTTTGTAGAGTCCATAAGGCGCACTTAAATAAGCATGGCCAGCTCCTCTAACCGTCGACCGCTGAGGCAGCTTGCGACCATCGTTGACATGTGTAGTCAGCATTTCAAACTGCATATCCAACACAGATTCAAGCAAACTGACTTCAACAAGAGCTCCCTGTTGGGTATGGGCACGTTTCAACAATGCCGCCAATATACCTTGTGTCAGATGTGTGGCACAGTACATATCCACCACGGCCAATCCAAAAGGAACCGGCCCATCCTGTGCACAGCCCGATAACCAGGAAAGTCCCGACAGCGACTGCACGAGTAAATCCTGCCCTGGTTTTTTTGCCCAGGGACCTTCATTACCGTAGCCCGTTACTGTGGCATAGATCATTTTTGGATTGATTTTCCGTACGCTCTCATAATCCAAACCGATCTTTTCCATCACCCCCGGACGGAAGTTATGTGTCATTACATCGGCCTGGCGGATTAATTTTTCAATATTTTCCAGATCATTTTCATCTTTCAAATTGGCTGCATACGATTCTTTATTTCTGTTGATGGTATGAAAGACCAGGCTGCTCTCATCTACAAAAATATTTTTAATCGCAATCTGCCGCCCCCCTTCGCCAGCCCCCGGACGTTCAATTTTGACGACTCGGGCACCGAGATCCGCCAAACGCAAGCCAGCAGTTGGCCCAGCCATAAATTGTGAAAACTCGAGGACCAAAAGTCCTTCCAATGGTTTATTATCCATGATCTTCTTTATCCACTAATGATTCCAGATACATCGCATTCATCTTATCCAAAACTACCTTTTCGTCGCCGCCATCCCTTAGATAATCAACCACGATATCACCAGCATGATCCTGAAAATAAAGATGTCCATCATAACGCGGACGCAAATAAGCTCGATCTAATGCGGGTAGTGTGTTGCTAAAATAATTGGCCGTAGCGGCATTTACTTGCTCATTTTTCCAGGCACGTAAATGTCCAGGCTGGCCGCCATTTTCGACATATAGCGTTTCCTGAACTTCCGGTGTCGCGACAAATCGTGCATAATCCATGGCCACATCAATATGCTTGCCCTGTGAGGATACCGCCAGCCCCGCACCACCAAGTGTGCTGATCATAGGCGTACCATTTAATGACACTAAATCATGAAAATGCAACACCTTACGTGCATAACCTGCCCGAGCGTAATTCGAATAACCATAGGCAAATGGACAGTAAGCAATTTCATCACGCTGCGTCATTTCTTCAAACACCCTAAATGGATTTTTATCATAAAATCCGGCATCCAGTTCATCCGCAAGTGATTTGAATAATTTTAAGACCTTTATTCCAACTGCGTCGCTGATTACCTTTTCGTTATCTTGGCAAGGCTCTTCACCCAAAGAACAACAAAGACCGTAAAAGTGCATCAAGGAATCAATCGGCAACAGCGAAAATCCGACTTTCCCGGTTTTTGCTAGCGCTAAAACATCTTCAAATGTACGTGGAAGTGCCACTTGCAAGGCCTGTAAAAGATCCGGACGACTTGCAGCCACCGGTGTTGCAGCATCCGTAGCCAATGCCCACTGCTTTCCAAGAAAGTTATAACTTTCATGGGACTTCCCAACACTATTAGCACGCTGATCTGCCAAAAAATCTGCGGATAGGTAATCATCAAATGCAGCGAGCATCCCCTTCGCGGCAGCATGTCCCGTCCATGGATGGTCAATGACCAATAGATCGTATTCCATTGCCAAATCTGTCACTGATTTATCAGCAAATTCCTGTAAAGTCCGTTTTGTCCAAACAATTTCAACAGCTGGACATAATTCTTCATAACGCTGCGCAGTCGCAACCATCGGTACAAAGCCTCTGGTATGCCCCCAGGTAATCCCTTTTAACTGGATTTTCTCTGTCATTGTGTATTCATTTATTATTTTATGTTGTCTTGTCGAAAAACAGAGCAACTGTAACTATCATCTTATGATCAAGGTCTATTACCGATTCCTCCTTAAAAACGCCAAAATACAATAGTGGAGTCACGGCTATTTTATCCTATTTCGTTTCGCTATTGATCTGATAATATAGCCTATGCGGAATAGTCCTGTTTTTAATTATTGATATTATTGTTTATAATCTTTTCCCTTCTAATGCTTTTTCCCAAAGGAAAAGCGGTTTATAATATTCAAATATAAATACAATATTTGAATATAAAAATTTAACATGCTTTTTTGAGAAGCTAAAAACTCATAAATACTTTTTCTATCTTTAGCCCGATCATTTGTAAGCAAAACATATTATGATAGTAAATAGCTCCGATAAATATAAAGCACCAGCGCTCGAAAAAGGATTGCAGATTCTTGAATTTCTGGCCCTACAACCAACAGCACAATCCCAATCCGAGATCGCCTTGGGCTTGCATCGAAGTCCCAATGAAATCTATCGCATGCTTGCATCATTGGAGTCCAACGGGTACATTCATCGTGATCCAATTTCATCTAAATATTCGCTTTCACTGAAGCTATACTATCTTTCACACCGGCATTCCTTTGTAGAGAAACTACGGGCAACGTCATTACTACCGATGCAGAATACGTCCAACGAAATCAAGGACCCCTGTCACCTCTGTGTTATTTACGATAATCAGGTCATGGTCATCGCTTACGCCAGAGGTTCGTCGCCCATCAGCATCATGATTGAGGAAGGCAACCTCTACAACACGTCCCAGACCGCGTCTGGAAAGCTCCTTTTAAGTTTTTCCGAGGCTAAAAAAAGAAAATCCATTTTAGAAGCCGATCCCTATTACCGCAGTTTGAAGAAAGCAGAACGTCAGCAATTTGATAGCGACCTAGCCGATATCAAACGCAAAGGCTTTTATGAGATGCCCAGCGCATACGCGGAAGGCATCATCGATATTTCTGTTCCCATCGGAACTAGTGAAACAGGAATCATCGCCTGCCTCACGGTTTCAAAGCTCGTTCGACGTCAAATGGGGCAGAATATACCCACCGAAACTATTGTTGAAAGTTTAAAAAAATGCAGATCACAAATTGAATCCAATCTAGGATTAACTTGACAAAGGCTATTTAAAATAAATATACAACAAGAGCATAACCACAAATAACATTGCCCAAGCAGTCTTCACGCGGCCACTTGGTTTCTCCACAGTGATATTGTACATATCCTTATGTTCCATTTCATAACCCGACTTGGGTACCCAGTATGCTAGGCCTATTCCAATAATAAGTAGCAGCATAAAAAGACTAAAGGAAAGCATTAGATAATGCGGCCAAAAGGAATAAATATCTTTTGGGAAAATCCAGAGATAACATACACCTGTCCCCAAGCTCATTACCGCACCAAAAGTCAAAATCGTATTGATTGCTGCTCGATTGGTTCTTTTCCACAACACGGCCATTAGAAAAGCAACAGCTAAAGGTGGCGCAATAAATCCGAGAATAGACTGAAATACATCGAAAAGATTGAGCCCTTTAATTTGATCAATCGCCAGGGCAACGAAAACCGAAGCTAGACAGCCGATGATAACTGTATAACGTCCTACCTGGGTGATTTGCTTATTGGTTGCATCTGGCCGGATATGCTTAAGATATATGTCCATGGTGAAAACTGTACTCAAAGAATTAAGCGACGAACCGATGGTGCCCACCAATACAGCAATTAACACCACGATTACCAATCCATTCAGGCCTGTAGGAAACAGGTTGGTCACCATGGTCATATAAGCAAGTGATGGATCATTAAGTCCCGGAAATAAAACCGAACAGATGATACCGGTGAGTATAAACAGCGGCAAGGAAAGTATCTTGAGCCAAGCAATAAAATTAATTCCCAGTTGCCCCTGTTCGAGATTCTTTGCACCCAAAACTGATTGTACCATGGCTTGATCCGTACAGAAAAAAGCGATTGCTGCCACTGGATAGCCTAAAGCGATCGCATACCAGGGGTAATCTGGATCGCTTGCCGGTCTGATCAACGACCAATAATTGGCGGGAGTCTGTTGTATTAAAGAACTTATGCCACCGATTTTGGAAAGCCCAAGGAAAGTCAGAAAGGCCGACACGGCGATCAGCAAGATCATCTGAAAGATATTGATTTTAGCAACTGTCTTTAATCCACCCGTATACGCAAACAGACCAGCTAGAGAGACTAAAACAGTAACCGATTGCCACATGGGAATTCCCAAAATCTGCCGCACTAAAAATCCGCCAGCAAACAGCCCCAACGACAACCATGAAATAAGCATTTTTACCAGTGAATACCAAGCCAGAATAGTTTGCGTATTTGAACCGAACCTCTTACCCATAAACTCAGGTAAGGTGCGTACTCCGGTAGAAATATAGCGCGGTGCAAACACCACCGCCAATAGGAAAAGATAGATAAAAGCATACCAGTCAAAATTGACCGCAACGATGCCTGTTGTATAGCCTACTGTAGCAAAAGCCAGCAACATGGACGGTCCGACGTTCGTCGCCCACATATTGAATCCAATACTGTACCAGCTTAAGGATTTGCTGGCCAGGAAGTGTTCTGCCCCTTCTACCTTTTTACGGGATGACAAGAGACCGATCGTCAGTAATGCGACCAAATAGACTACGACGATGCAATAGTCGTAAATGGTTAACTTGTCTAAGATACTATTCATCTTCCTAGGTTCAAGTCGACACCATATCTTTCCAGCAGTTCCTTTGGACGGACGGGCTTTCCTGTTGTTAATGATTCATCCATAGCTTGCAATAAGGCTATAGTGCCTATACCCTCTTTCATATCTGGGGAGGCTTCCGCTCCAGTACGGATGGCTTTTGCGAAGTGCTCCAGGTAATTTTGATATTCACCGGCATGATGGCTTTTTCCTTCAAAACGGAAGTAATATTTTAGTTTATGCTCCCAAGTCAGCATGCGTTCTTCGCCAGTTTTATCCGTAATTGCATACCTTAGGTCCATATAATCTGCCTGACTAGCACCTTCGGTCCCCCGTAAAATACAGCTCATCTCACTATCCCGTGTGACAGGCTGCACAGGTCCGGTATATGCACCACTTACTCGGGCTACACGGCCATCTTCGGCTTTGAAGATAAAATGCATGGTGTCTGGATTTTGCAGCCCTCCTTTTTTTCCGTTGGCGCTCAGCATGCCATATCCCATCACTTCTTCAATATTCGGCAGATACCAGCGGATAAAATCGACCGGATGACTCAATCCACCGTAAAGCCATTTGAAGGAAGACTGTAAAGACCAAGGCTTCTCCAGAAACCAGCGGTGATCAGCATGATAATAGCCTTCGATGGTAATCAACTCACCAATCAGTCCGGCTTCAAAATCTTCTCTTTGCTTTTTCACCGGTTCAAAAAAACGGGAGCTCTGCCCAACAAATACACGCTTATTTTTCTGAGCTGCGAGTTCCAATAAAGCGTTGGCATCGGCCAGATTATCAATAAATGGCTTGGTGCAGATCACGTGTTTATCGTGCGCTAGCGCCAATCGGATATGCTGTGCGTGAAGATGATCCGGGGTATAAATTGCAATAGCTTCAATGCTTTTATCATTAAGCATTACTTGATAATCATTGGTATAATCATGAAAGTCAAATTCTTTCATGCGTTTGCGCCCTAGGTCTTCGTTCAGGTCGCAGACTTTGACCAAATCGATATATGGACTTTGTAGTGCCGCAGACATCGTGCTACGTCCTTCACCAAG
This sequence comes from Sphingobacterium puteale, assembly GCF_003627955.1. Taxonomy (GTDB): domain Bacteria; phylum Bacteroidota; class Bacteroidia; order Sphingobacteriales; family Sphingobacteriaceae; genus Sphingobacterium; species Sphingobacterium puteale. Next base: position 290,319 of record NZ_RBWS01000001.1, read on the forward strand.
TCCTAATATTCCTAATTTTAACTGTTGTATCTGTTCCATTTTATTGTTTATAAAAAATCCATGTTTCATTCACGCCCGTTCCGGGAATACCTTCCTGATAGGTCCCCATAAGTTTGTTCCATTCCATAACCCGTGGATTGTCCTTGGTCGTTAGCTGATCGATTGTTTGAAAATCCTGTCCTTTTGGAAAAGAAATATATAACATCAGCTGACGTCCATTGCGGTAGACCAATACCTCGTCAAAGCCTGCTCTGCAGAACCCTGCTGCAACTTCGGGCCATTCGTTAGATTGATTTTTATGGGCCTCAAAATAAGCCTCCTGTTTCGATTTATCGTCCACCAGTTGTGCGGTAAGTAATACAAAATCGATGTCTTTCACGTTCTCGGTTCCACAGTTGCTCCGATCGAACGTATAAAATAGATCATTGAACAACTTAGAAGAAATTGCCGGGTAATTGGCTACCCAAGCACTCGATATTTTCTTACCGATTTCATCGTCTGTCATCAGCAAGATATAATCCTTCCAGCGATATACCTGGCTGCTATCGGCTCCTTGTTTAGCAAAAAAATCTTTGATTTCAGTCAGTTTAAGCTGCTTTTTTACATCATGAATCTGAAAAAACACAGGTTTGTTAAAAGGAACATAGGTATTGAAAGATACATTTTTAGGAATTGATCGTTTTTCGGACAATAAAAAGTTATAACGCGGACTGATGCCTGCTTCTTCTTTCACCCTTGCACCTGCCTCGGGGCCGTTATTTATCCACTCAACACTTGGTCCATTAGCATTTCGCAATATTTTATTGGATGGAAACCAGTTGTTGCTGACATTCATATAGGCTGAACCTTCATCGGTATAGAGATAAAACCAATGTTCAGGAATATGCGCATAAGGCGACACATAGATGCTGTCGATATAATTTTCCTGAATTTTTGTTCCGGGCTGTGCCGATAAGGTGTAGATACCGGCTACATCATACATGTGTTTGCCATAACGTGTGATCTTATTTTTTAAAACACGGTTATTACGCATCGCATTGATTGTAGATGTCCAGCCCCAGCCCAAACTAATGCCTGTGTACGGAAGATCAAGCAATTCATTATTTGTAATAGCTACATTGCGGACAAAACCGGCACCAATCCCTACTGTTCCCCAATCCTCATTCCCAATATCTTGGATTAGATTATTGTTGACCACAACACCATCGGTCAAGATACGCTCATCGCTGGGCTGAAAAGGCAGATGTGCTTCCACTTGTTCGTCCGAAAACTGACCGAGTAATATCCCAGATCCGCCGATATCCTGAAATAGATTTCCATTTAAACTATCTTTTAGATTGCCAGCTCGATAGTCTATACCTGTCGCGGCTAAATGGGCGAACCGGCAAGATGAGATTTTAGTAAATGCGGTATGATTAAGTAGTACTGCAGCTTGAGGCCGTCCCAGCCAAGCCTGATTTTCCAGCCCAGCTTTATCAACAGTCCCCGGCTTAGCTAATTTATACGCATCCAAAAAATACATACCTGCCTGTAGCGCAACATGTCCAGCATAGTGGGGTCTTAACCAGGAGCTGTGCTGAAATTGAAGCCCTTCGATATATACATGACGAACAGGTGATTCCAAAGTCCCTTGCATCCTCAGGATCGTTTCAAGATAAGGCGCTACAACATGTAACTTGCTTAAGTTTTCATCAGGTCTTTTATAATAATATACTTTATGGTTTTCTTCATCCAAAAACCATTCTCCCGGCTCATCCAAAAATTCAAGGGCATTGACCAGACGAAATGCCGAATTGCCATATTCCTTAGACAACCAAGGCTTAGGCCAAGGGTGTTCATTCTGTAATTTACCTTCCGGTTCATGAAAAAATAGTGTGGTACTATCTTTTGTGACTACCGCCTCACGAACCCGGAGCTGCGCTATTGCCCACCACTGATGGATGAAAAACTCCATTCCAGCTTTATAGACAAACTTTTTAGGGAATACATTAGGAATAATAGCAGCCTGCTGCTTAAAGTCCCAATTAATAATCCGTGGCAAGTGGGCATCATCATGGCTTTCCGCACGAATCGCCTTACGTGAGCCAACCCACAATTGGCGGAAAGGGAAATACTTTCCTCCGGCCTGAGGGGCATCTGCCACCACGATATGCTTAGCTATAGCAGGATCCAGTCTCTTTTCACCTTTTACTGGCTGCCAGCCCTCAATAGAAATTCCACCCGAAAATATGGCTTCGTCGCCTAGCGCTTTTATCCAGGTCGGACTTTCGGCTGTTCCGCTGTCTTCAGGACGTATAAAAATAGTCTGAGTAGGCACATACTGTCCATCCTGAATCCAGATTGTGATTCCATGCTGCATGCGCGGATCGTTTAATCGTCGCCATTCCCGAGCCTCACGCAGGGCATCCTCCAAACATGAAAATGGAGCTCGCGGGCTGCCATCCCGTTGTTCCTTGCGGCTTTGTTTACCCACATGGATTTCACCTGTCTGCGCCGACAGACTACCGAGCGAAAAAAAAATAAAAAACCATATGAGAATTGTCTGCTTCATCTGTAAAATAATTTAAATATGATACTATTCGGTTTCAGCCGTACTTATAGACTCAGAACAATGGCTATCAATAGCCACTGTTCTAAAGAAATTCACCGAGGTTGCTAATAGCATCCATCTGTCCCTGCGGAATAGGCCGAAGGGCATAAACGCCATTCGTAAAGCTGTTTACCTTAGGACTGAATAACGAACCTGAATTAAATTTCACCAAAAAACGATAAAAACTATATCTCGCTGTACCTAGATCGATATTTGTTGGTCACCTAAAGCCGAGCTGATAATCACAGTACAGGGTGTGTCGGCCATTTTTTGAATCATTCCCAATGCTTTTCCCTTAAATGTTCTTCTTTTGGGCTGATGTAAGCCCCTTAGGTCGGCCTGAAATCCGTTATCGGTTCCAAGCACTTTCGCATTTCCCTTTACAATAAACTCAATTTCCTGATCATTGTGCAACACGGACTGTCCTGCTTGATCCACCAGTTCTGCGGTCACAAAATAAAGGTCCCGAGATTCTCCTGTGGCATATTTTTCATGTTCCACAGAAACTTTTACTGCATATGCTTCTGTGGCCGTGCGGACACTTGCTTCCTGAACAATTTTACCAGCCCGCTTTTTAACCACCTTCAGTTCGCCTTTTTCAAAAGGCACCTTCCAGCTAGCGTGCAAACGATCTGCTGTCTTTGCTGAAGTTCCCAAACTCTTACCATTGAGAAACAGTTCGACCGCCTCAGCCTTGTTATAATAAGCCCACACGTCCACACTATCGCCGGTTTTCCAATTCCAATGCGGTAAAAGATGCAGGACATCCTTGTCAGTCCATTCAGACTGATACATATAGTACACGTCTTTGGGAATACCGGCAAGATCAACAATGCCATAGTAAGAGCTCCTTGCGGGATAAGGGTAAGGCACTGGCTCGCCCAGATAATCGAAACCTGTCCATACAAACGTTCCGGCCAGGAAAGGACGATTCTTGACCGCCAACCAAGCTTTCTCATGGCTTGTGCCCCAGTAGGCGGCAACATTATCATAGGCCGATACCGTAAAATCAGGATTGCCATTGACGACATATTTGTCCTTCGATGATGCAGGCCAAAGCTGAATCGTGTCGTGCAGCCTGTCATATACCCCTCTGGTCTGTAAGGCAGACACGGTTTCTGATGCCAACAGCGGTATATTTTTGAATTCTACAGGTAATTTATCATAATCTTCATGCTTGTAGTTGAAGCCCAGTACATCCAAAGCCTCTGCCTGTGCGATAAAATTCTTTACATAATTATTTTCGGTCAAGGCAGCAGTAACGGGGCGTGTTGGATCCAGAGATTTTACCAATTTGGCCATTTCTTGCGTTAAGGCAATACCCGTGGAGTCAAATTGTTCTCGAATTTCATTTCCGATGCTCCATAGGATAACCGAAGCATGATTACGATCTCGACGCACCCATGCCTCAATATCCTTGAGGTGTTCCGTAGGAAAGTCAATGTGGTAGTCGAACTTATTTTTTCGCTTTTTCCACATGTCAAAGGCTTCATTGTAAACCAAAATTCCCATTTCGTCGCAGAGATCGAGTAACTCTTCTGCGGGTGGATTATGCGCAGTGCGAATGGCATTGGCGCCCATTTCTTTCATCATAACAAGCTGCCTTTTTGCAGCGGACTTATTGAAAGCCGCCCCTAAAATGCCCAAATCATGATGCATGCAGACTCCATAAATCTTCAAAGCCTCGCCGTTTAAGTAAAAACCTGTTTTTGCATCAAACCGAATTGTCCGGAATCCAATTCGCTTTTCGATTTGATCTTCGATTGTATTATTTTCAGTTAAAAGAGCCAGTTGCACGCGATATAAATTCGGCGCAAGGGGACTCCAACGTTGTGGTTTTTCCACTTGAAGGGATGCATCTATATGACCATCTTTCTCCAGCCCTGTTTTTTTCAGCAGCAGATTGCCATTGGGATCCCATATCGTAATCTGATATTTCTTCCCTGCAACTCCATTAGAACGGGAACGCTTATTCAACTTGGAAAGTATTTTCAGCTGTCCCAGTTCACCATGGATTTCGGGCGTGGTGATAAAAGTCTCCTGCTCATCGAGGCGTACTGGACCGGTCTTGATCAGATAAACATCCCGGTAGATTCCGGAACCTGAATACCATCTGGAGTTTGGCTGTTTACTATTATCCACACGAACAGCGATCCGGTTGGGCTGGTTCCCAAATTTAAGATGCGGAGTCAGATCCAGTGTAAAAGAGAGGTAACCATTGGGCTTTTTCCCCAAATAAACCCCATTGATCCATATTTCAGCATAGCGGTAAACTCCGCCAAAGTACAATTGTATATTTTTGCCTTGATCTGCGGTCGGCAACTTAAACTGCTTACTGTACCAGCCAATTCCGCCGGGCAATGCTCCACCGGCGTTTCCAGCAGGATAGGAAGCGCCAAAATCAGCTTTAATACTCCAGTCATGAGGGAGTTCGACCGATTCCCAAGCCTGAGGATCGATATCATGCAGGCGGTAACCCAGCTGATCCTGCAACGTGAAATGCCAGTTTTCATTAAAGTGGATTTTGGCGCGTCCCTGCCCAGATACAAGTTGTAGCTGCAACAGAAAGAGAACAGAAATAAAATAATGTAACTTCATATTAAATGATGATTTATAAGCACTGTTATCACTGCCATCAATGATATTATTGTGCTTGTTTCTTTATTCATTAATCAATGTTGAGGCATTCATGCTGCCTTCGGTTTAAAAACTCTGTTGGAATAGCCCAGCATGGTCGATCATTTACCAAGGACAATTCATGCTTCTGGTTTAAGATCTTAAAAATGCAGGTTACTCCGGCCTAGATCTTTAGAGGTCGCCAAGGCTATACCACGGTTACCTTTGCTATCTACGGCACAATAAAAGTGATAGACGATACCCTCCGTTTTCAGCACAAAAGACTTGTGCGCATATTGCTGATCAAAGCTCTCACTTGATTCAATCAGGTTGGTGCCTTCCCAATCCGTCCAATGGATCAGGTCTTTGGAAGCGGCAAAACGGTTAAATGCCCCTTTACGATCTTTCCAAAATGCCCCAAAATAGAACATAACCCAGGTATCATGAATACGTTGGATCATGGGGTCACCCGTGATGCCGATAGGATGATGAACCACCGGATCTTTTTGAAAACGCTTCCAGGTTTTCATATCGTCAGATACGGCCATACCAATCCGTTCATACCAGCGGGTTGCCTTATTATTCACCAAAGAATCGCCCACGGCATTGTAATACATCACAAAACGATGTCCTGTATTTTTATCCGGGTCTTCAATGACATAGCTTTTAAATAGCTTATGACGGTTTTCCCACCAGGAAACATCTGGGTCTGTACTGTTCAGGACAGGATTGGGCAGCTGCTGCCACTGGACGGGTTTGATGGGCTTCATATTGGTATAAGCGATCCCGATAGATAATGGTTCAGGCTCATAGCCTGCGGTAGAACCGCCGAAATAAGACATCCAATATTTTCCAGCATAGGTATTGAGTTTATATGTTCCACCCCATTTTGTATCAACCAAAGCATTGTATCCTGCTCGCTGCTTGGCATCCCAGTTACCATCGGGTGCCACAGCAAGCTGTTTCCCCAGGGTCTCCCAATGCAGGAGATCCGAGCTCTGCGCCAGCCAGGTCTCATAACCACTTCCATCAAACACAATATAGGTCATATACCAATATTTTCCGGCTTTGTATAGCGTTGGACAGTCTATCAGTTCACCTTTATGCTGCGGAACCAACACGAGCCCGTACTTGTAAGGTGTCTTTACCTCTTCATAAATTTTTGTCATTTCCGCACTGGAAATTCGTTGAGCATGTGCCCAAGATGTCCAGCCTGGCAATGCAAAAAACAGCAATAGTAGTATTCTTTTCAGTCGTCTCATCTGTAATCGTTATTCTTTCATCGTTGCTTTCAAGTCCCTCATGTGACAGCCAGACCATTGTCCATGCTACTTTTAACGACGGGGAGCTTGCTTGCTTTTACTTCGTAATGGTATATTTTCCCGAGCCCAATTTCAGTTCCACCTGCTCCTTGGTAGAAACCACAGCATCGCGATCCAGCTGCTTTCCATTGACCAAATAGCTTCCTTTAGGCAAAATCAACGTACATTGGCTATTGACAGGAATTTCCAGTTGATAATTTCCTTTCGATTGCTCCCGGTTAAAATAAATTTTCCCATATGGACTTCTAAAACTTATTTCACAGTCTTTCAGTGCGTTTAGCAATTTGGGCTCGATCCGAAAATGTTTAAATGCAGTCGATCCTGCATCTTGCTGTATCCCACCCAAACCGGTATGAAACCATTCCATCAGGTGTCCGAGCATAAAATGATTATTGGAGACGTTTGGAAGGCCCGCCCAGGACTCGGTCAGTGCCGTGGCACCTTTTCGCAGCTGATAACCATATCCGGGCCTGTCATCACGGTGATGCATGGCATAGATCAGATCATCACGCTTGTTGGCTTGCAACACCTGTAACAAATAACGATGACCGATATCTCCGGCGGTCAACGCCGTATCGTTTTGACAGACCGTTTTTGTTAATCTGTTAAAGACTGCCTGTTCGGCCTCCTGGGGTACTAAACCAACGTAGAGCGGCATAGCCAACGCCGTCTGACTACCGGAACCATAGCTATGCTCCTGAGGCCGATAAAATTGCTGATTGAACGCATCGAATACGGCCTGCTGTAAATTCTCAAACTTGTTAGCATCTTCTTTCTTTCCAAGCAGCGTAGCAATCTCTTTCATCAGTTTGAGGTCGTAGTAATAAATTGCTGTAGCCGTGATTCCTGGAGTAGTCAGCTGGGAAACACCCGGACGCTCAGGCCCCAAATCATACCAGTCACCCAAACCCTGTGTCAAAATATGATCCTTCGCCTTTGTGCCCAAATAATCAATATAACGGATCATCATGGCATAATTATCAGTTAGAAAGGCCTTGTTTCCATACCAGCAGTAGGCATACCATGCCAGGATAATCGAGCTGCTTCCCCACTCGGGTGAATCCCTGAACATATCTCCGCCCCAGTCAAATTGCACATATTCGGGCGCTATTTCAGGAACCAACCCATCCTTTGTCTGAGATTGGCGCATATCCCGCAGCGACTTGGCAAACAGGCGTTCAGCATCAAAGTTAAATTGTACCGACGGCCCCATTAAATGTAACTGCTCCAGCCATCCTAATTTTTCGCGGTGCGGACAATCGGTAAAGACACTGACCATATTACTTTTAATAGCCCAATTGATCAATTTATGGATCTGATTAAATAGCGTATCGGAGCTTTGAAAGCTTCCTAACTGTGTCGTGCTATTTCTAATATGGGCCAATTGTATCGCATCGATTCGAATTGGTTTGCCACCTGCAGAACGCAATTGAACCTCGGCGTAGCGAAATCCATAATACGTAAAACGTGGCTGCCAAGACACCGTCTCATCTTTTGCAAAAATATATTGGTAATAATAAGGGCTTCCCGAATGCTTTTGACTAGGACGTCCATCCGCGGTCAGCAATTCAGCCGGATACACCCGTACGGTATCTCCCGCTTGTCCGGTCATTTGCATGGTGACAATACCTGATGCATTCTGTCCAAAATCATAGGTGATCCGTTTCCCCCCATCAGCTTGCTGAAATCTAACAGGTGCGAAGCGCTGCATAATTTTTACCGGATCGATATCCTGTGCCCGTAGATGCGGTCCATCCGTTATGACCGCTTGCTGCCAGCTCCTGTCATCGTAGTTGGGAGCTGACCAATGATCAGGCAAAATTTGTGCATTGTAGTCCTCGCCTCCATACATGCTGGAAAAAGTAATTGGTGACCGGTGTGTTTTCCAGCCTGCATCACTCACGATGAATTCCTGCGTTCCGTCCGTAAAAGTATTGACAATCTTAAGTTTGAGTTTTGGTAGACCAAAAGCAACTTTATGTTTTTGGAATCGACCTTTAATTGGTGGAATATAATAAAATCCATTTCCTAATAGGGCAGCAATCGTATTTTTACCTTGTTGCCAGGCTTGGGTAAGATCGTAAACCACATAATAGGCTTCTTTATCATATTTCGTCCAGCCCGGCTGTAGCACTGCATCATCTACCCGCTTGCCGTTCAAGAGCAATTCGTAATGTCCCAGACCTGCCACATAAGCGATTGAAGAACTGATCTTCTTTTTCACATGAACTGATTTCCTGAAAACCGGAAGCTCATAACTTTTATCCAGGCGGAGCTTGCTGGAACTTAGAGGTAGTGGGTTGATCAACGAATCCGGCAATATATCTTTAGCAATCCATCGTGCATTCCCCCAATCTTCTGCATTCAACAATCCCGTATGAAAACGTTGTACCGCGCTTGTAGCTGTCTCCTTTTTATTATCACGTACCTGCACACGTATGTAATAACTTGTACCTGTAGCTAAAGGGGTTCCCTGGTATAACAAATTTAGGGATTGTTCTGTCGCTACCCATTGGGAATCCCAAAGCATGTCCTGCTTTGCAAAACGAGCGCTTTTACTGACTTCAATACGATAAGCCTGTTGTCGTACATCAGATTTATCGCTGCTCAATTGCCAACTAAACGCGGGTGTTAAAGTATTTGTGCCCAATGGGTTTTCGCGTCCTTCGATTAAAACACGAGTCACCGCTAACTTAGCCATACCAACCATGGGTATAGCAAGTAATAACAGGAAAATGCTTCCTAAAACGATTCCCTGCTTTCCAATATTTTTCATTCTTTTTTTCTTTTTTCCCCGGTTGTATTCATATCCAACTATTAAGGCGCTTCTGTCATTACACGGACACGATCCTGTATCAGCCCCGAAACATTGGTTGTTGAGACACTGGTATCTTTACACACAAACACACTATTTTTAATTTTGATATTTTTAGCATCTTTAACTGACAGATACCGGTCCCCACGGCCAAAGACGCGATCAATTCTAACATCATCCAAGACTGATTCTGGAATACCTTCGATCTTAATACAATCTTTAGCTGCATCAATATATATATCCTTTATTTGGATATTTGAGAAACGTGGTGTCAGGGCGTTCTTCTGAACTTCGAAATCACGGTTGGCTTGGTTTCCAACGTGCTGGGCCTGTCCCAGCATATCCCAACGCAATGCCGACTCAACATCCCGCATGCGAATACGTTCAAAACGCATGGCAGATCCGCCGCCGCCCCGCGGCCTTCTAGTTTTAAAACGGATACCAACATTGGTTTTTCCAAACACACAATCATGGACATACACCTGCTTGGCCATGCCCGCAGTCTCGCTACCGATCGTAAATCCACCATGACCTTTTTCCGAAAAGCAATAGCGGACTACAATATTTTCAGAAGGTCTGTTCACCCGTAGTCCATCATATCCACGTCCTGCTTTTACGGCGATACAATCGTCGCCAGTATTCAGGGTGCAATACTCCACAAGCACGCGGTTGCACGATTCAATATCTATCCCATCACCCCGTGGTATACCAATTGACTGTATACGTACCCCACGGATCACGACATCCTCACAGTACGTGGGAACGATATTCCAAAAAACCGTACGCTCCAGTGATACACCTTCGATCCAAACTTTTTTGCAGTTAATAGGCGCAATGAGTGCGGGTGGAAAGATGAAATCTGCGGTCTTTCCATCATAGATTCGCCGCTCAACAGGCGTATTACTGTCCACAATCTTTTCAATGACATCGTGCGTCATGGTTTTGCTTCGAATACTTCCATCACCGGGGCCAATAACCTTACCCCATCCTGTGACAGCAATATTTTCGGCTCCATTGGCATAAATACACGCGCCCAAACTATATAATTCTACACCTTCATTTCGTGTAAACACTACGGGAAGAAAGTCCTCAATTTCACTTTCAAATTCTAGTACTGAGCCCGCATCCAGCTGTAGATTAATATGGGATCTCAGCGTAATCCGTCCCGTATGATGATGTCCTTTCAATACTAGCGTACCGCCCCCCTGTGCCGCAAGCTGGTCGAGCTTAGTTTGTATATTTTCAGCGGGCCATACGGTATCTTGTCGCGTCGGAAATGTTGGCCGTTGGACATCCCATGCCATAAAAGGGGATCGCACTTTCTCTGGCTCAGCGGGCATCTGTCCAGCACCTACCTGATCAGCACGCAACAGGATCTTATCCAGCTGCTTTTCAACCGGAATACTTCGACATCCCTGCATGCCCATTACTACCACTACAAGCGATATTATCCAGTTTAATTTCATTGAAACACCTGTTTTACGTAACGTGTATTTGCACCAAAATTTTCTTTGACGGCACGTGGTGATAGATTAGCATCGCGAGATCGCTCGATCACGAGCCAACCGCGCCAGCCCATACGATCTAAGGTTTGTTTTACCAGGGGCATATTTAGTCGTTTATTATTTTCGAGCCAGACACCGTCCTCATCCGTACAATGTATCTGACAGATCCGCTTCTTCCCCAAAATAGTCAGCTCCTGAATCAGATCACGTCCTTCTTTCAACGGATTGGAAAAATTAAAATAGATTTGGATATGTTTGGAACCAACTTCTTTTAAAAGACCGACTTCGCCTTTCGCGTCCAAAGCTGTTTCAATTCCGATCACCACACCCGCCTTTTTTGCCATCTCGCCAACCACACGAAGACGCTCCACGATAGCAGGTCGCAACTCAGGATACTTAACCAAATCGCACGTTACGCCCAAAGGCAAAAAAGCCACTTTAACGCCCATTTTCTGACAAGTGTCCAAACAATCCCCTACCATCTGCTGATAAGTCGGCCGTGTGGCAAAAGACTGTGCATAAAAGCCAGTCATGGCCAACGAACAGATCGTTATTCCGGTTTCCTTTGCTTTGTCAAGAAAGGCCTTCCGTTGCGCAGGATCGCCTAACTTACTGTCAAAAGTAACCCGGTTGCCCAGTCCGCCCATATCTACCTCCAACCCATCCGCTCCTATTTCTTTTGCCAGGTCAAATGCACTTAGTTTTTGTCGCTTTAAGATCATCAGATCAATTACAGCGACATTGTAGCGTCGCTTAGGTGCAGCAAAGACAGCGGAAGGCAGGGCTGCTGCGCCAATCAAGGCCAGGGTATCGCATATAAATTTTTTTCGGTTCATCATAGTTCAATCTGATATGATTTTAATACTACTTTCAATTGTTCCATCCCGCGAATCGCGTTCTTTGGTAAGTTTTCACCCTCCTTTCCAAAACTGTATAACAACTCCTCCGGCTCGATCTGAATACCGGTCTCCGCGATGATATCGGCAGCGTTAGCCTGATCTAAATGAAAATGATCCAGGAGGAATGTGTAGAGTGCCTGTCTTTTGTTATAGCCAAAATCATGACCTTCATCGGGAAAATGTGCGTGTTGCACCTGATTTTGCTGCCCATAATAACCATAAATATGTTGCAGGTATGGAAAATCGTTGATAGCGGTCTCCTTCGTCCAATCCTGTCCATCGGAGATGATCAGTTGTGGTTTGGGGGCTGTCATCGCTGCCAGTTCGACATTATTGGTCCCCCCACAGACAAAATGCACGGGTAGTCCACTTTCACAGGGGCAACCTCCAAAGAAGTAGGATGACATCGCCACAACAGGGGCGACCAAAGTAAAACGATCGTCCAAGGCGGCCATTAAAATACTGTGACTACCTCCACCCGATCCACCACTAATGCCTACCCTGCTTCGATCGACTTGTGGCAGGCTCATAACATAGTCTAAAATGCGCTCCGCGCCCCAGGTCTGCATTAACATCGCCTCACTGCTGCGATGATCTGAACCAGCGAACTGCAATAAAGACTCCCCCCAGGCAAATAGATCATAGCTTACAGCCATACAGCCCAGTCGAGCTAAGGTGATAAATCTCTTCTGCGCGTCCGAACGATAACGCTGCTGCGGCCAATGACCATCAGGAGAAAGTACGACAGGGATATTTTTCTTCTGTTTGAGCGGAGAATAGATACTGCCATTGATATAGACCCCTGGTATAATTTCTAAGGCAAAATTCTGAACTTGGTAGTCCGCATAGCGGCGTACCTTGCCCAAGCGAATGGGTTGATCCGGTATACTTTTCAGTTTATCCCAGTACATCGCTTGCCTAACAGCAGCTCGCAATTGATATTTTCTCTTTTCCCAACTTGCCTGATCCGTATATTTTTTAGACAATAGGTTCAGAAAATCCCAGCCTTCCTGTGGTTTCCAGCGGTTATATTCGTATGATTTTAATTTATAGGTATCGGGCTTGGCTTCCTCCTGCAGTTTAAAACCCAAGGGATACAGCAAATTGATTTCTGTGCCCACAAGATCTGCCCTAAACTTCCAGGGTGCGTAGTCCACCATAATGTCTTTGACATTGCGTGGATCATATTTAATCTTGACTTGATACCGTACTTGCATCATTTCCAGCACTTTTTCCAGGGGCTGCTTAAATTTATGTTCATAATTGAGTAAGCTGTCCTGCCCCTTGACAACAAGCGAGACAAAAAACAAGCAGACTGCACAAACGAACTTAATCTTCTTCCTTAACATATGCATTAGGGTCTGGTTTTTTATATCCTTGTTTTGTTGGCCAGATGCCATTCTCAATCGGGATTAACTTCACTTTCTTCGGATCTACGACGACATGTTTCATTTTCTTTCTACGCCAGGTGTAGCCAAAATGCAATAGCCCATCTTTGGTTTGAATCACTGCGGGATAAGAATACTGACTGATTGGCGAATCCTCAAGAATAAGTGCGGCCTGCCACTGCTTGCCATCTTTGGAAAAAGCAACATTCAATGGCGTACGCGCCCCTTTGGCTAAGTTACCTTCCGGAAGCACGTGGTTATACACCAATACATGCCGTCCGTCTTTTAGCGTTACGGCATCTGTACCCGAATTATTATTGGGGAGCGTCGTTTTTTCCAATGGAGTCCAATGTTCGCCCCAGTCCTTAGACCAAGATGTTACGACCGCACGGTTGCGTGTGCGCGCTAATATTTGCAACTGACCATTTCCGTGGTCAAGTATGCTCGGTTGTATGGCGTCCAGATTATCCGCACCACGGGCAATCGGCCCTATTTTACGCCAGGTCTTACCAAAATCCGAACTCGCTTCAAAATGTACATTCCAGCCATTTCCTTCCGTACTGGAAGGACTCAGCAAGGTACCATTTTGCAAAAGAACAGGCTTATTTTTCACCGGTCCAATAAAGCCCTCAGGCAACTTTTCAGCAGCAGACCAGGTCTTACCGCCATCTTTGGAGCGTTTGAGCATGCCCCACCATTCCGATGGTTTGGGCCCAATTTTATAGAATAACAAGAGATCTCCGTTGGGTATTTGATACAAAACTGGGTTCCAGGTCGGCAAACGCTTCCCATCCGGTTGTATACCATCTGCGGCTGACGCAGGAGCCGTCCAGTGTCCATTTTCGTATCTACTCACATAGATTTCAACATCGGGATGACGTTCTTTCGTTCCACCAAAAAAGGCATATACCAGACCGTGGTCCGTCTCTGCCATGGTAGCGGAATGACAGGAAGGGAAAGATGCCGTATCATAAATAAATTCGTCTTTTTTTACTCCTTTTTGCCATTCTTTTAACGTCGGATTTTGCCCGTAAGAACACAAGGAATATAAAAAAAATAGGGCTGTTGCTAATTTAATCTTTATCTTCATAAATGTATTTTTAATATTATACATGTATACTAAATACTGCTTATAGTTTAATTTTGAATTGGTAATCTCCAGATCCGATAGCGAACCAAGTGCCTGATTTTTCCTGTCGTAGGATTTGAATATCTTTATCGTTTTTTAATTTTCGATTGCTTTCCAGGATAGATGACAGTACCGTTGTGGGCAGATAGATCTCTGCTTTGGTATTGGCCGGAATAGAAATCTTCCATTCAAAAGCCGATTTGCTTTTGCTCCAATTGGATTGAATGGTTCCATAAACACTTTTATAGCTTGCATCCACATGATCCAACCCTGCTACGACCTGCGGTTTCATCACAACAGTCTGAAAAGCATGCTCCTTTGATTTGATGCCCGCCAGATCCTCATAGAGCCATACCAAGAGGTCGCCCAACATCATCACATGGTTTTGTGAATTCATTTTGGGGTGGGCTGTATTGCCATTCCACAACTCCCAAATTGTTGTTGCCCCATTTTCGACCATATAACCCCAAGAGGGATAGGTCGTATTTGTGGCAATTTTATAGGCAAGATCTGCACGACCGATTTTGGTTAGCGTACGCATAATCCATTGTGTTCCGATAAGTCCTGTACTCAGATGCCCCCGATTTTCTTTTTCGACAATCTCAACGATCCGATTACTGAGCTTTTCTCTATTCGCATCCTCTACCAATCCCAAAGACATTGGTAGTAGGTTATCGGTCAATGAATTACTGCCATAATAACCTGCATCATGATAGAATGCCGTATTAAAATTTGCTTTCATCTTTGCTGCGCGGTCCAAAAAGTCAGTTTGATCTCGTTCGTTGCCAATAAGGGCACTAAAGCGGGCCATCGTCTGCAGCAAATGATAGTAATAAGATGTTGCGATCAATGTACTTGGATATTTTTTATCCGCAATCTTTCCTCTTCCGGCTTCAATGGTTATCGGTGGGAAACACCAATCTCCATAACTATCTTTGGTAATGATACCGCCCGGGCCTGTATAACGGGCCTGCATATAATCCATCCATTTTTTCATGGCCGGATAGTGTTTTTCCAAAATGCGCAGGTCGCCGATCTGTTGATAGAGCATATCGGCGATAAATAGGTATGTTCCTGGCCAGCTGACATTATCACTATAGTAGCGCCAGAAAGCTGGTGCAACATCTGGTAACGCACCATCCTCCTTTTGGGACAGCCGAATATCTTCGAGCCATTTATTATAAAAATTAGCATTATCAAAGAGGAAATTCTCGCCGTAGGCACTTATCGGACGATCACCCAGCCAGGGCTGACGCTCGTTTCGTTGTGGACAATCCACCGGTATACCTTTGTAGTTTGAAGCAATCCCCCACCATGCATTTTGATGGATCTGATTGATGAGTGTGTTGGAAGACACAAAGGTTCCCGCATCAGGTATATCGTCGTAGACAAAACGACCAACAAAATTACTTTTTGAAGCTACCCCAGGATAACCGCTTACTTCCACATAACGAAATCCATGATAGGTAAACCGCGGCTCCCAGGTTTCTTTTCCGCCACCTTTTAATATATAATGATCCGTTGCTTTGGCATCCCGTAGATTGGTTGTAAATAACTCGCCGTCTTCCGTCAAAGATTCTGCAAAACGGAGTGTTACCGCTGTTCCACGCGTACCAGTCACCGTCATCTTTATCCAACCCGAGAAATTCTGTCCGAAATCAAGGATGTATTTTCCTTCGGACTTTTTGACAATCGAAACTGGTGCAATATCTTGCATAACCTTCATACCTTCCGACTGCGCTTCATAATTGCCACCGGGCTCCTGCACAAAAGCAGCCTTTAACCATGTTTTATCGTCATAATCCGGATTTGCCCAGCCCGTTAGCTCCTTTCTGGCATCATAATTCTCACCGTCATATTCGTTATTTGCCGTTATGGGTCCTTCGGTCGTTCCTTTCCACGAATCATCGGTCTTAATGACTTCCGTTGAGCCATCCGTATAGGTCAACATAAGCTGCATCTGCAATTTGGGGAATCCAAAGGTTTTTACTTTATAAGGTTTTGCTTGACGCATGGCATAAAAGCGGCCATTTCCCAAAATGACACCAAGCGCATGTTTACCCTGCGAAAGTGATTTTGTTACATCCAAAACATTATACTTAATGTTCTTGGTATAATCCGTAGGCACTGGAGCCAGGACTTGATCCCCTATCTTCTTGCCGTCGATATATAACTCATAAAGTCCTAGGCCCATCACATAGGCTGTAGCCTGCTTAATCTGCTTGGTTGTTGTAAATTCCTTTCTGAAATAACGCGCAGCCAATTGCCCGGTCTGTTCATTGTCTAACGGGAAGTACCGATCAAAACCAATCCAGCGTCCTATCCAATCCTTGTAATGGAGTAGTCCCATGGTCCAGCTTGCAACATCAGACCATTTACTCTCACCTTTATTTGTATATACTTTTACTTTCCAGAACACTTCCATACGGCTCTGCAGCGCTCTTCCTGCATAAATAACATGCGTGGAATTATTCGAAAGCTGTTTCCCAGAATCCCAAAAATCGCCGATATCCTGGTCCAGTTTTTCTTGTGAGGAAGCGACGAGTATCTGATAGGCTTCTTGTCGGATAGACCGCTCACTGCCCTGCAATTGCCAGCTCAGTCTTGGAGCAATGACATCTATACCGATCGGATTCGACCGTAATTCAGTCCGCAGGTTTGCAACAGTGATCTGCGCTGTAGCTTGATGCCACAAGATCGACAAGAAGACCGATACAATAGATATGACAGTTCCTGCTTTCATTAGTTTTCAAAATCAAGATAGAGGACCATATGCAGCGCCCGACTCGGTTCCTTCTCAAAATCGTAGTAAACGTGCTTCATGCCCATAGGCCCGGTCGTTTCTGGCTTTTGTGTTTTCGTGCCGATGGCTGAAATACCATTCATAAAAGAAATATCCCCTTTCGGGAAAGTGGGTTCCATGTTTTTCCATTCGGTATCTTGCTGTTCTTTTGGCGTATATAAACGCAGAAACACATCCTCCCGATCGGTAAACACGCGGAAACTTTGATCTTTTCCGATAAATTTGGTCCAGTACATATTGGCATGGTACCCTTTAAATTCGGGATATTCAAATGGCGATTCGCCCGTTGCCGTGTTATTGTACTTCTTTTTCCACACGCCAAACTGATTCCCTTTCATCCGGTTTTTCCAAACCCGATAAGGGCCCATTCCCCGATATTCAACACCTTCGATTTGATCTTCTGGAAAATCGAAATTCACTCCGACAAAGCGCGTAAAATAACTCTCAGGAAAATATTGGACATGCATTTTCAACTGTCCCGAAGCAAGGATTTCCCAACGCAAGGTATTATAACTATCTTTTTTATCAAAAGTAGATGCGATAATCACCTTTCCATCTTCACGGCTCAATTTGAAATTCTTATAATTTGTCGCCGCTTCCTGCAAAACCGGTCCGTTTTTGAAAGGAATAATTCCTTTTGCATTTTGCACCTGCTCGAGCAACCCGCTCGTCTTATTGACCTGATAGCTAATGCCATTTGCTTTTACCAGATACGTATTCGGGGTCTCCTGTACTACAATCTCCCCTGTTCCATTTGGTTTCAGGAGACTACCTGCCACCTGATTCGGCAATGTAATTGGAAAACTCCAGGTAAAAAGTTCCTGTTGATGCACATCTTTTGCAGTAATATATAAAACATCGAAGTCCTCCCAACCTGCAGGGAAATCAACTTTTAAGATCCCTTTCTCACCAGGGCGGATATTGGGTGCGACAATCGTTCCGCTTTTTGTTGCTTTTACTTCATCATAACCGCCTAACTTTTTGAGTTCGTAAGAAAATGAACACTGATTAATATTGGTAAAAGAATATCTATTTTCAATATGGAATGCACCGTCAAATCCTTTGGTCATTTCTCGTTTTTCAAAGAAGATAGGACTCCATACTTCTTTAATGGTAAAGAAGCTTCCTTCCTTTTCGCCGTGTGGACCAATAATACCATCTGGGCCACGATTTCCGTCAGTATCTATGATACCACCTTTATCCGTCCTGACGATGCCCTGATCACGAAAATCCCAAAGAAAACCGCCCGCAGCAAGGGGATTGGCAAGCATCGCTTTCCAATAATCCTCCAATCCGGCACCATGCCCGCCATCGTACATGCCATGCAAAAACTCAGTCGGCATAATAATATTGTGCCCATGATCATAGGTACCAATACCATAATTATATTCCCGGTAATGAGTTGTTTCAAAACCATTATGTACGGCCCAAGGATAAATCACG
This sequence comes from Sphingobacterium puteale, assembly GCF_003627955.1. Taxonomy (GTDB): domain Bacteria; phylum Bacteroidota; class Bacteroidia; order Sphingobacteriales; family Sphingobacteriaceae; genus Sphingobacterium; species Sphingobacterium puteale. The sequence continues at coordinate 308,829 of NZ_RBWS01000001.1, forward strand.
GCACGTTTTTGAACATCCTCCTCTGCGAAGATGGGATCGAAATCCGGATTATGCCCACCTTCATTGCCATTTGCCCAGAAAACAACGGACGGATTATTTTCGGATACCGCCATCATCTCCCGCAATAATTTGGTACCGACTTCCTTATCGTAATGTCCGTGCCAACCCGCTAACTCGTTCATGACATATAAGCCCAATGAATCACAAACAGCCAAAAAATGATTGTCTGGCGGATAATGGGCCATCCGAACAGCATTCATATTCATTTCCTTCATGAGCTTGACATCGGCAATACTAACTTCTTTACTCGTCGTCCGCCCCGATTCCGGGACGAACGCATGTCGATTGACACCTTTGAATCGAACCTTTGCGCCATTAACGTAAACGCCATCACGTTCTTTCACTTCTATGGTTCGAAAACCAAATTTTTGCTCCAACTGATGCTCTACCTTACCATTTTTCGACAAGGTAAATTGTGCTGTATATAAGTTTGGAAATTCGGCAGACCATAATTGCGGCGCTGAAAATTGTCCCTCGAGCCAGTTATTTTTGTCTGACAACTTTTTTTTCAGCTGTTTTCCAAATTTCCTTCCTTTGGCGTCAAATAGTTGAACGGTAATTTCATCGGCTTCTCCCACCGTCTTTATTTTGGCTAGGAATGTTCCGTCAGCCTTTGCGTCCAACGAAACACGTTCAATATGATGCTGGGGCAGGGCCTCTAAATAGACCGGTCTAAAAATCCCACCGAAAATCCAGAAGTCACCTTCCCGTTCCGCCGCATTCACCGACTTGTTTGCCGAATGTTTAGCGACATTGACTTCCAATAGATTTTCTTCGCCAAACTTCAATAGTTTCGTAATATCGTATTTGAAAACATAATATGATCCCTGATGGATGGCGCCGGCCAGCTTACCATTGATCTTGACTTCGGTATCAGTCATAGATCCTTCAAAAACAATACGCACCTGCTTATCTTTCCAGGCATCGGATACTTGAAAGCTATATTTATAGTGACCGACCTCTTTCCCTTTATCAGCCTCTTTATTGAACCCGTAATTATATTTCCCGAAGCCTTGTTGTTCCCAGTTGGAGGGAACTGGTATTTTCGTCCATTTCCCGGCATTCATGCCTTCGCTCACATAAAAATCCCATAATACACCATCATCCTTTCCTGTTCCAGAGAGGTACTGGCTCGCTGTTTTTTGGGCAGATACCTGCAATCCCATAGTCCCCAAAAAAAGTAAGGATAACGCTATTTTTGTTTTCAAGTTCATGATCGCTAAAGACTATTTCAATTTAATATGTTGTAATGGATTATTTGTTCTAAAAGGTGCGGCCGGCAGGTCAGCGGTATTCACCAGGTTGGGCTGGGCAGCTTCGTCCCATCCGAACCGGATCTGACGGACCTGTTGTACCTGGTCACTTTCAAGTACGACTGTCTGTCCGTTGATAGCAGCCTGTGCTGGATAAAAGATGCCATCCTCACCCGCAACTTCAAATGATGTTAAGGGCTTACCGTCTACGGACTTTAATCCGGCAGCATGTTTCAATTTTACCCTTGCTTGTTTGCCTTGATATTTTACGGCCTCTAGTTCAGGACTATCGGCTACAATATTTTTATGATAGACATATTTTAAAGCCTTAAGGGCATGACGACGACCAATTTCCCATTTATAACTTGGATGGAGATCGTGTGGATCATCGACCAAATCCGTCGTAATGATACGTGCTGTATGCGGCAATTGTAAAACCAGATCTTGGGCTTCCCGAAATTCTGGCAACACCGTTCTCGGCATACGTACATGACCTTTTTCGTCCAGAGAATAATAAAAAGGTGCGATCTCGGTAAAATAAAACGGTAATTTGGGGTTCTCCCAAAGAGTCCGCCAATTTTCGATCAGCGCCTTCATTTTATAACTATAACTAATATTCTCTTTTAAAAAGGTATTGGATTCACCTTGGTACCAAACAAATCCTTTTAAGGTATAAGGCGCTAATGGTGCAATCATCGTATGAAAGAATTTACCGGGATCGCCTTCTTTCTTTTTATCTTTCAGATAAGGTGAACTTGCCCAATATTCTTCGGAGAACCAGGGCTCGATTCTGCTGCCGCTCACAGCTGATGAAATAATGCCTACAGGAACACCTAATTCTTGCTGTAGCGTTTTCCCGAAGAAATAGGCCGGTGCAGAAAATTGACGCAGTGCCGAATCCCGTGCTACAGCCCAGCCCTGATATTGGCCATCCGGTTTGGCCAGAAATTTTCGGCGTACTAAAAATAATCGGATATTGGGATTGTTTGCTTCGGAAACTTCGTTTTTAGGGAAATAGGTACCTCTCAACGGAGTTTTTACCTTCTCAATTTTACGCATTTGGTATTCCATATTCGATTGGCCCGAGCACAACCATACTTCACCGACCAAAACATCTTTAAGTTCGATCGTATTGTTTCCCCTGATGGTCAACGTCTGTCCAACCGCATTAGCCGGCATGGCTTTTAGTTCAACTTTCCAACGACCATTTTGATCGGCTTCTGTCCTCTTCAACTGGTTTTGAAAAGCTACGCTTACCTGCTCGCCAGGGCTCGCTGAACCAAAAATGGCGACTGGCTGGTTGCGTTGCAAAACCATGTGATTGGCAAAAATATTGGGCAATATAACATTCGCCTTTGCCGAAAAACTGGCCGCCAATAAAACAATATGTACAATAAACCCTCTCATTTATTTTACTTTTTCCGCTTTCAGCGAAGTAATCTGATAAATGGCTTCTTTTACCGAAGCTCCCGCATTTTCGACATCAAAGTCCTGATCTGTTTCCGTATCCGCATTGGGAAACCTTCTGACATCGCCCGTACGGAACGACACTTTGCTCACATTACTTACCGGTTGGAAAAATAACTTTGTCCCTTTATCCTCTCCGTTAATGGCAACTTGATAAGAGCGGGTGCTCACATCGAAAGTCAATGCAAAGTGATAAGTTTTTCCCTCCTCATATTTCGTCAACGAAGCATTTCGGTACCCGGCTTTATTTTTTATAATGCCATCTTTATCCATGATAATTCTCGCGGCTGCTACCCCCCTATTATTCACTAACTCAATCTGTAAAGAGCCGTGATCATTTTGTTGTGGCGTTACGGTAAATTCAATGGTGCCTTTTTGCGCCGATTGAATCACACGATCTGCCTTCGCATAGTCGAAAGGATCTTTATCACGCAAAACCAACGCTTTTCCTTCAACCTTGGCACTTGCCCACAATGGACTATAAATGTTCCAGTTGTTATAGGCTTGTCCTGCATTTTTCGCGAAATTATCATTCACGGCCTCATCTACGGTAGACTTGATCGGAACGGGTACAACAGCAGTCCAAATATCTTCTTTATTCATGCTGTAGGTCAACCACATGTTGTTATCGGGAGCCACGCCATTGCCTTCGACAATACCACGGACATATTGCGGTCCATAAGACTTATAGTTACCGCCATAACGCATCGTGGTGATCTCTCCGTTGACCAATAACAAATCAGTGTAATTCAAGCCATCATTACTGGTTGATACGGCCAAAGGCCATCTGAATTCGGAAGGATTATACACCGTTGCATAACGTCCATCAGCGGTCTTTTGCCCCCAGATCTTTGCATTGCTGTTCACGAAACCCGGCGCGCGCAACGGTGAATATTGCCAGGTCTTTCCATTGTCCTTGCTCATCGATGTCAACGCATGCTTCCATAAACCGACGACCCTTCCATCATTGAGATGATAAAAGGAAAACGCTTTTACCGGACGTTGCAAAGGAATTAACGGATCGTTTCGGTCGGACTCCTCTACCCATTGTTGCATCATTAGCGGCGTGCCTAGCAACTCGTCACAAGCTTGTACAAAGGCCTTATCCTGGCTCTTTTTATAAAAAGGATATTTGGCACCCTTCTCGTCGAAAGAGGCATTGAAGTGAATAAAATAGATTGGCCCAAAGCTACCATCTTTGTGGATCTCCCGGACGACACGTCCAAGACCATTCCCATCATTTGGATCGTCCTTGGCATCCAGTGCGACACCGTAATAAGCAAGCGTCAACAGTTTATCATTCTTTGCATGATAAAAACCCATACGTTGGTGCATGATCGCATACAGGTTTTTTCCGGCTTTATCGGTACGTCCCGGCTTGGTAAAACCTTCCGGAACCAGATAAGTCGGGAATAAATCCGTTGGATTAGACCAATTGCGGCCATCTTTTGACGTCAGCAACAATGTTTTTCCTTCCGCGATATGCTCGCCCACGGGATTGCTCAGAAACTGTAAATAATAAGTATTGTTCCAATACGCCAAAAAAGGTTGGTGGTTATACGTAAAGTTGTGTCCGCCTGCTAATTCAGGGAATTCCCTATTTGCTCGAAACACCTGGATATTGTGCGTACCCACAGCAGGTGTAAGCTGCCCGTGGTGATAGTCTACATTGGATAATGTCTTTCCTATATACCTTACCGTATCTTGCTGTGCTACCACCTGTTGCACGACAGCAGCCAACGATAGACTGACTAATACTGATTTGATCATCATATTATTTCTTTTTGGCTTCCTCCCGAAGCAAATTTTTTAAATCTTTATTGGACGCTTTGAAGATCGTTCCATGTTTATGCCCTTCTGGCAGGGAAATCATGTCGTTGATTTTTTCGAAGACCTTGAAATCTTTGGTGGACACAGCCTCATAGCTTTTAGTGCCATAAGAGTCGAAATAGATCAACCACTGATCCTTGACTTTAAGCACCGCAGGTCCCTCACTTAAATACGGGGAGAAAGGCTCAGAGATCTGCTTAAATGGCCCCAACGGATTTTTCGCAAAGGCCACCTTTAGATTCCGGTTGGGCCGCGTATTATCCTTTAATACAAGCACATAATCATTTTCCGCCTTCTTGACAATGACCGCATCAATGATACTAAAGCCCGGATCGCTAAATAATTTCGTCTCTGTAAAGGATTTAAAATCCTTGGTTGTCGTATAGTACATGCGGTGATTGTTTTTCTCCTCTTCCACACCTTTCGCAAAGCGGTAAGGAATGGTGGAGGCCCAAATAATAATAAATCGGTCTTCTACATCATCATAAAATAACTCAGGCGCCCAGACATTGACGGTATTTGCTTCTTGTTGCATCACTGGAACGATCTGTTGATTTTCCCAATGGATCAGGTCTTTCGAACGGGCATAACCAATGCCCTCATTTCCCTGCCAGCCAATAGTCCATACCAGATGATAAATTCCTTTTTTATCCCGGATCATCGACGGATCGCGCATGATTTTCTGTTTTCCTAATTCCGGCTTTAAATACACCCCGTTAATCGCATTCCAATGGTATCCATCTTTGCTATACAGATAGCGCAAACCTTCATTGGCCGGTTCGTGGAACGAGGTAAATAGGTAAACATCCCGCTGACAGGAAGCCAAGAGCGATACCACACTAAATAAAATAAACAATTTGACCAAATTCCTCATTAAATGCTATCTAAGATCAATACCCAGTCGTTTCCGTCCTTTTGTCCTCCCTCAGGCACAAAAGTTTGTATACCCTTGTTTTCAAATTCCCCGATTACCTTGGTCGATCCATTCCGAGGGTCAAACCAGGAAGCTTTTACTTTGTACCCGTTGATTTTTCCCATATTAATTTTCATTTCCCTACCATTGTAATTGTAGATAAATGCATATTCCGATGTTCTTGTTGCGAGTAAACGATTGTATTTCTCGCCATTATCCGCAATTAAAGACTGATCTGGAACACGATCAAAGTAATTGTCTTTGGAAAGCATAAGTTCTTTTAAGTACTTCATCTGAGCAGCACCAGGTGCATTGATAGCCGAACTCCATACTTCATCCGAACCATAGGCCGAAGTGGAGTCTTGCTTTCCATGCATCTGCATGACCGAGTTCTGTCCGTAGGTATACCCAAATGCCCCAGCAAATACAGACCAGTATCCGTATCGTCTTACGTCGGCATCGCTCCAGCGTGGCTGAGTAATGTCGTGTAATCCCTGTGGGATGTCTTCATAAGAGGGTTCGCCGTCTATCGTTGGCTTGAAGGGCTTCATATCCCAGTCGGCTGCCATAAACTTCCAGTTATCCTCACCATAATGTTTCTGTTCATTCGCGGAAGTGTCCTGAGCATAAGTACGGTGTCCCGATTGTACCATGTTGAAATCTAGCCAAGGTCTATCGTGGAACCAATCCGAAGAAGCCGTTCGTCCTCTAGGATGAAAAGTCATTAAATGGTTATGATCGATGGATTTTATTGTTTGGCCGATTTTCTCCCACACTTCCATCTTATCGGATCCCTTGATATCACCCCCATTCAACCAAATGATATTCGGACGGTCTTTCCACCTTTCCGCAAGAAACGTGGCATATTTTTCTGCTTGCTCAACTGACACTTTTCCATCCTTCACCGGTGATCCCCAAACCGGGACCAAAGCAACGTAGAGTCCTTTTTCAGCTGCCTTATCAATAATGTAATCGACATGATCCCAATAATCATACGCTGTTGCATTATCCGGATTGTTCCCTTCGGTCACCAGCGGTCTCGAAATATCTTTGTTGACAAGCGAAGAATCACCATAACTATTTACCGAAGGAACCGTATGCAGGACCATGGCCTGGATGACATTGAAACCTTTTTGTTTTCGATCTTCCAGGTATTGATCAGCTTCGGATCGGTTGAGTTTATTAAACAATAACCAACCTGTATCACCCAACCAAAAAAAGGGTTGTCCGTCTTTGGTCATCATATATCTGCCATTTTCCGATATCTTCAATAATGTAGTATGCTTTGACTCCTTATTGGACGCACATGAAAAAAGCGCTCCTACGACTGTAAATAGTATAAGTTTCTTACGAATAGACATGTTGTTATTTCTTATTTAGCCAAATAATTTCTGGCCCTTTTGTATAATTGCTTAAATTAATGTGCTTGCCCAAATTGATCTGCTCGATTTTGGTAATCGCTCCGTTTTTCGGATTAATATGTGTCATTTCAAAACGTCCTTTATAATCAGATAAGTCAATGTCTTCACCTATAGCTTGCTCGCTATAAATAATCAATCCTTGTGCGCTCTTTAATAGCCACGTACCTTTGTTGATTTGTACAGCTTTCATAGTCGATGCCGCACGGTAGAAATCATTGTTCCCTATTTTAGGTAAGTTGGCCATAGAACCGCCGGCCATAAACGAGGCCCAGGCCATCGTTGGGTAGTTGTCCGCAAAGTATAACACTGCTTTATCTGGATATCTTGTACGGTACTCGGATACTGCTTTATAAACGGCCTCCATCGATGTTTTCTTTGGCTTCAACAATCGTGCATGCTGACGTGGTGCCAGATTTTGTCCCCCTTGAGGTGCATAGGTCTTTCCATCGGCTTGGTAGTGCCAGTAGCGGATGTCAATGATCTGAATTTCTTTGGACCGCTCTGAATCGGCGAGTATTGCATCCTGCACATCTTTCGTTGCACTCAAACCAATAATTGGATTTTTGCCCGTCTCAGCCTTCCATTCTTTGATCACATCGATCCAAAACTGAACGAAATGCAACGGTCCAGTATATTCGGCACTGATCATCTGAATAACTCCTGAGTTGTCTTTAAAGTTATCTAAACATTGACGGATGTATGCGCGGTGTAATGCCCGACGAACAGGATTACTGATATCATAGAACTGCTCGGCCATGAAAATACGTTTGTTTCCGGCATAAGGAACAGGCTCTGGAAATCCCACATTGTTAATATTATTGGCGGTCCGCCATGGAAAGTCCGCATAATGCGCACCGGCTTCGATAATATTATGCTGGAAATAATTTTGGTGAATCAAGACTAAACCTTTTTGGTCGGCTAGATCTGCATATTGTTTCAGGCGTTCCCAATAAAATTTGTTATACTTGGTCAAATCATACTTAGATAGGCCGTCATAGGCTAGCCCTTGGCCACTACGCGCAAAGGGCAGTTCATAAAACGGCGGCCACACTTCCCCATTGATCCGACGAATACGTTCGTGATCATCACGTCTCCGATCGTACCAAAGTCCGTAATTATGATCAATAGCGATAATATTATCTTTTTTTAATGAATCCGTCATCTCCTCAAGATCGTCCGTCAACCCCGCGCCAACCTCTCCAGGCACATAGCGCGTGATATGTGGTTTAGCTTTTTCAGCACCATGCGGTCGAGCGCTACCACTCCACCAGGGAACATCCGATTTGGTCCCTACGAGTATTTCATCACCACGTACCAACCAACCGTTTTCGACACGCATATCGGCTTGTTTTTTTGCTGGGGTAGTCTCTTTATAGCCGATCTGATCGATGGTTTTTACATTTGCTGTCGTATTTAAGGAATAACGATTACCGGCTTCTACAATAAAGTCAACCAGTTTTGCCATGGGGTTTTCAGACTGACGTGTCAGCTCCATGGCAACACTGACAGGAGGGCTACTGGATGCTTCGGTCAGCACTGGCAACAGTACTGCGCGTTCATCAGCAGCTAGGCCAATTCTTTCCCGTAGCTGCGCATAATACAAGCTTTTGGGCTTGATGTATTCGTTAGATTGCTCCCAATAGCCGTTTCCCTGAAACTGGGACCAAATGCCAAAGGCCCAGTTCTGCGCCGTTGGCGGTTGGTAACACTCAACAAGCCCCGCTGTAGATTGCCAAAATACGCTATTTGCCGCTGACCAGCCCGCGCCTTGACCATCTTGACCTCGGTTTTTATAACTTAGTGCCTGCGCATCTATATCTGCATTGTCAAAAAGAACTCCCGACGCCCAGCTGTCTATTCCACCACTGAAACTGAAAGGCTCTACTGCTTGACATTGGACAAAAGCATTTGGGCCTGCTGCCAGGTAGCCTACCGCGAAATCGTGATATCCATGTTCGGAATAGAGCCGTTGAAACAAAGTCTGCTGACCCTTTGTAAAAAAAGTATATCTTCTTTGCCCACCAATTTCCGAAACCGGATCCCGGGAAATACAATCTTCAACGGTTAATTTCTTCGTGCTTGCCAAAGCGTAAACAGCTGATCCTGCAAAATGCCGGAACTCCATGCGACGAACCCAAACGTTTTCTGCATTTTCAATCGTAATTGCCATCCAGCGATGGTCTTCGTCTTTTGGGTTATTCGCATCGAAGGAAGATCTAAGTGCAATGTTTTCTATACCTACATTTTCGATTCTTCCTTTCCAAGTATATTGTTCAACTGTAGCTTGGCCATAACGTCTATCCAATGCTGTTGTAATTGGCGCATCGATCTCGATACGATTACCTTTCACAGCAACAATCGTTCTATCCCAGGTAACATCGCGTTGCCCGGGCTTCCAGCCTAAGGAGGTAATGCCACCACCAAAATGATCGGTACCAAGCTGATTAATCCAGTCTTGGGTAGAAGGTCTTGTAATCCTAATTTTATCTCCAGCTTTATAGGAAGCTGCATGATCAATATCCAATACCCGCGCGTTGACAGGGACATAAGAACTTGTTACGTTTGTCTTTTTCGCAAATGTGATATCGTCTTTTCCAAGAATACGGATGAGTGTTTCTCTTGTTGTCCCCTCACCAACGATGGCGGTTCCATTTTTTGTGAAGCCGCTGCCACGCAGAATTACACCTGAGGCACTTAATTTAAGGGAACCGGAAACAGCATAAGTTCCGGCTTGTAAGAGAACTGCACCGCGCAGCCCATCTTTACCTAAAGGCAAGGATGCGACATAGTCGATTGCAGCTTGTATACGTTGTGTCGCATCTCCTGTTTTTACAGGAACGACAACAGCAATCTGCGCTGTAGGAATAGCTTCGTTCCCCCCTTTGTATCCTGCATAGGAAAAGTCAGGAATTTGGTTTCCAAGCGAATCTGCATGGTAAACGAACTTTGACTCATCCCATACCAAAGGAGTATATGCCTTCATTTGTTGTGCATGTGCAGTACAGATAAAGGCATATAGTCCGAGACAAGAAAAGAACAGCATTCTTTTTCTCATGGTTATTTCTTACTTTTTGGGCACGACTGCATCTAGTGCAACAACCCCATTTAAATAATTCTCAATATTGGCATAGCCATTTTTAGCTATTTTTCTTGAATCACTTGGATCATTTGGATTCAATCCCATCTTTTTCTCTACATCATCCGGAATACCATCATTGTCTGCGTCCTGGTAAGGTACTCCCTGATAAGCCGGATAGCCACCTACCTGTGCGATATCAGATATAATCCCCTGCTTGTAAGAATCCGCTGGCAAACGTCGTTTCACATAAGCCGATACAAATCCATGCTGCGTCTTATCTTGATTGTAGTAAACCTTATTCTCAGCAACTTGCTTTATAATCCGTGTATCCACTGCATCTTGCTTTGGCAAAAATGCGCCTACATTTTTAAGTACATAGTTGTAAGCATCTTGTGCGGATAGTGTTGTAACGGGTGCCATTGGAAAAGGTTTATCCACCCGAATTTCTTTTTCGCGGCCGCCAACATTCGGTAGATCTTCAATCTGGATACCTCCAGCCCAATTGTCTTTAGTTACTTTTGAGAAACCCTCTACTACATTTCCATGCGCATACACCTTCCCATACTGATCTTTAAACGCCTTATCTCTTCCAGACTCTGGTTTTAAAATCCGGTATGCAATCGGCTTATCTTTTGGTGTAATGGGGCCAGGTTTATAGTAATTATTGATAAAATTAAATAACGACCTATTATCACCACCATCAGCACTTCTATTCCACCAATTCCAAATAACATTATTGACAAACCCGAAATCGCCATACATTCCTATGGAAGGATTCCGGCTGATATTTGAGGCCCAGAGATTACGCATAAAGGTGCTATTCAAGCCGCCTATTGTACTTCCAAAAGCGTGGTTGTACGCATCCAATGCTTCAGAAAAAATAGAATTTTGTATCGTAATATTGACGGTAGGTAATTTGAGGTTCTTACCTTCCCGGTCGTATACATGCCGATAGATCGACATATTTTCATCCAAGCCCCAGCTTGCAGATACATGGTCAATCATAATATTGCCGACTACATTTCCTCCTACAGCATCGTCACGGCGTGTTACATCGGTTTGCCCACGACGTAAACGCAAAAACCGCAGGATAACATCATGCGTATCAATTAGAAAAGATTCTCCGGCCACACATACCCCATCGCCAGGGGCTGTTTGTCCAGCAATCGTGATATAGGGAGCCTTAACGACAATCGGTTTCTCGAGTTGAATAATTCCGGCAACATTAAATACGACAATGCGTGCGCCACCGGCCTCACAGGCCTCTCTCAGTGTACCTGGACCGCTATCAGCTAAACTTGTGACCACAAAAACTTTTCCGCCTCGCCCTCCAGCAGTAAAAGCACCGCCGCCTTCAGCACCGGGGAAAGCTTTTATTTTTGACTGCGGTAGATCTTCAGGTTTAGCAGCCCAAGGAATATAGGGTTTACCTTCTTTCTTAATAACTTGCTGTGCTTCCGCCCAAACTTTCTCTAAACGTATATTTTCCTCATTTTCCCGCTCAGCAGCCATTTTCTTTAGCGAATCTGGAATAACTGGATATTGCGCCAATGTAGCTATTGGGCTTATTAGGCCCAATAGTAACACGGTATTCCGATTAAATAATGATTTCATATGTAAATGGTTAACCTAAGCCCGCAAGCTCAGTTATTTTTATATATAAATACCCTAGCTTATTTGATTCTTTATCTGTCACCTAACCAGTGGCATTCCAGGGCAATTACTTTGCAGCGAGTTTATTAAGATATATTTCGATGTTTGCGTAACCTGATTCGGTAATTTTTGCTGAATCACTTGGATCATTTGGATTCAATCCCATTTCTTTTTCTACCGCATCCGGAATACCATCATTGTCCGAATCCTTATATGGTGTACCTTTGTAGACGGGATAACCGCCTACTTGGGAAATATCCGTAATAATGCCAATCTTATAGGAGTCTTTTGGTAATCGTCTATGTTCAAAATCTTTTTCAGGCAGCTTCACGTTGCTTAATAACTTCACCGGTTTACCATTTTTCACATCACCAATAACACGTGTATCGACAGGATCTCTTTTTGGTAAGGTCGCACCTGCGTGATCAAGTACATAACCATAGGTCTCTTGTGCAGTCATCACTGGGAAATTAGCATGCGGAAAAGCTTCCTTGGCACTCATTGCCGCAAAGTATGGTTGAGCTTCTTCGTAAGTCATCGCATCGCCTTTTTTATTTTCCAACTGTATTCCCCCATCCCAGTTATTTGAAGTTACTTTCGCATTGCCTTCCACAATATTGCCTTTAACATGCGCACGACCAAATACAACATAGGATAATTTACTTCTACCTGATTCAGGCTTTAAAATACGGTAGCTGACAGGTTGACCCAACGGAGTTGCAGGGCCTGGCTTAAAGTAATTGTTGACAATATTGTATGTCGCTTGGTAATCACCACCATCAATTGAGCGGTGCACCCAGTTGTAGACAACATTATTGTAAAAGTTGAACAAACCATTCCAACCAATAGATGGGTTACGGGCTGCGTTATTCGCCCAGAGATTGCGCATAAAGGTACAATTCTCTCCACCTAAAGTACTCCCAAACGCATGGTTCCATGTATCCAGTGCTTCTGAGAAAATAGAATTTTGAATGGTAATATTTACGGTACCACGTTTTTCTTCTGCTTTACCGGTGCTATCATTATACATATGACGGTACATGGACATATTTTCATCCAATCCCCAACTTGCCGACACGTGGTCTATCATAATATTTCCTACCGGATTACCACCGATCGCATCGTCTCGACGTCCGACATAAGTTTCACCGCGTCTAAATCGCATATGACGGATCAAGACATCGTGTGTATTGATCCAAACAGATTCACCAGCTACGCACACACCATCGCCCGGAGCAGACTGTCCTGCAATGGTCACATAAGGAGCACGAATAATTAAGGGGGTCTTTAAACGAATAATGCCTGAAACGTTAAATACAATAATACGTGGGCCGCCTTTTTCGCAAGCTTCCCGTAATGAGCCGGGGCCATTGTCTTCTAAGCTTGTGACCACATACACTTTACCGCCACGGCCACCAAAGGTAAATTTACCGCCACCTTCAGCTTCTGGGAAAGCCAAAATCTTAGCTTGTGGGAGATCATCAGGCCGTCCTGCCCATGGAATATAAGGTTTACCTTGTTTTGCGTATTCTTCTATGACAGGCAGGGCTTTTTGCCAAGCTTCATCCGATTGTTTGGTCGCTTTACGCATCAGCTCATCTGTATTCTTCTTAACGTCTTCTGGAATTTTGGGATACTGACAAAATGCGATTGATGTAATGAGACTCAACAATGCTGTCAGCGTTATTTTATGTAACATGTTTATCTAGTTAGTAGGATTTATAATTTCTATTTCAAATATATGTCAATAGTACATTTATCAAAAGCAATGTATGTCACAATTCACATACATTGCCTTAATATTTTTTACAAAAAAACTATTTTAAAGGATCAAAAGTTCCTGCTCCATTCATGCTATCCCAACCAGTAGTTTGTTGTAAATAAGGTGAAGTAGATAAGATTGTTTGATTTAATCCGAAGAAGTAATATTCCGTATACCATCTAAATTTCCAAGGAATATTTGTCGGATCTAAATCATCTTTTTCGGCAATTACAAAATAATTATCATACAGGTAATCCAAATACTGGTCCTGATTTGCAATCCCATCAGGATAAGTTGCGGGTTGGCGTTCGACGACAGGAACACTTGAGCCATTTCGAACCAACGGATCTGAAGCACCGGTATATTCCATGCCATTGTTTTTCACTGTAATTAATAAGCCTGTTCTTCTTGTTCCATTTAATGGTTTTACACCAATACGTTGGGCGGTAGGTGAATCCTCTTCAAAAAGCTTCCAACGTCTCAGGTCATAAAATCGTTTACCTTCATACGCTAATTCTAATTTACGTTCATTAAGCACTGCGCCGAAAAGTTTATTTCGGTTTCCGCTGATACTACTTAAACCATAAGATCCATCCTTATTTTCCAGACCTGCACGTGCCCTGATATCAGTAATACCTTTCAAACCTTCCATCAATTTGTCCGCACCAATAGCCGATTCCGCTAAATTCAATACTACTTCCGCAAAACGCATTTCCATATAATCTGTACCACTTTGCTGAAATCCGGCTGCGGCATTTGATGTACCCGACGCTGCAGGATCAGATCCTTTACGCAAATAGATACCACTTGAGTTAGAGCCTCTCGTTTCCGTGGAGACATACGCCCCCTTATCATTTTTCCAATAGTAGGTCCATTGGCGATAGTTTGTTCCGTTCGCATACGGGAATAAAGCGCCATTATACACGAAAGTCTTTGTAAACCGCGGATCTCTATTTTTATAAAATTTCTTCGCATCGTATGGGTAACTTGAGGTTGGATCATCAATATTTTTACCATCCAACATAGGAAAAGCATCAAAGATCTGCTTAGTTGGAGAAATTGATCCCCCACCAGAAAGTTCCCTAGGTCTGATCGCCTGCTCCCAACCATTATTCTTTACAGCGGTGGATGTCGCTGCCGCATTATTAAATCCATAAACTATTACCGCCTCAGGATTGTCCACCTCTTTCAAAAACATGTCTCCCCAAGCTTTACCATTAGCTTCTCCACCAGTTTTGAACAACCCAAAACCATTCTGTTCTAATAGGGCTTTTGCTTCAGTATTTGCTGAATATGCTGCTTCCCAGCGATCACGCGAATCATTCGGATTAAATTGTGGGCTAGCATAAGTTAACAAAACCCGTCCTTTCAAAGCCGCCGCTGCGCCACTAGTAATCCGACCCCAATTTCCAGCGTCCCACTTCCCGGGCAATAGGCTTTTCGCCAAATCTAAATCTTTTACAATCTGTGCAATACATTCCGATGTCGTACTACGCGGAATAGAATTTGTTTCATTTTCACCTACAATTGGTACTTGCGGTTCCAATATCAGAGGAACACCTCCATACATCCTTACAAGTTGAAAATATTGGAAAGCGCGCCAAAAATAGAGCTGCCCCTTCATCTTATTACGGCTAGCCTCATCAATACCATAAAGATCGATCTTGCTTAAAAAAAGATTAATTTCTTTCATTCGAGTCCACACGTTATTGCCGATATTGGCACTCATTCGTTGACCAAAATACTTATTAGCATGATTATTGATATAAGAAATAGAATTCCACTGCTTATTGAAATCAGTCTCACCAGCTAACTCGTCAGTCGTTTGTGTGAAAACATTGTTATATGTACCGTTTTCTGCAGCATCCATTGTTGCCACGAAAGATTGTGAATTATTTGCTGGCAAAAATAATCCGTATACGTAATCTACATACGCTTGAGCCAATACCGGATCCTTAAACACATCATCGCCGTTTACTGCTGTAAAGTCTTTTTTATCCTCTAAGAAATTGTCCCTACAGCTCTGGTTTGTTAAAACTAAACAAGCCAGCATTATATTTAAAATCGTTATTTTTTTCATCGTAATCTTATAAAGTCACGTTAACACCAAAAGAATAAGTCCTCAAATTCGGATAAACATCCCAAGCCGATCCATTCCCATCTTTATAACTGTATGGATTATAGATAGACATTGGATTCATTGCACTTAAGTATACTCTAGCATTTGACACTCGCAAGTACTGTGTAATTCTCTCAGGTAACTTGTAGCCTACATTAAAGCTCGCCATGCGCATGCGAAAGGCTGAAACAGTCCAGAAACTGGAAGGCTGATTGTAAATACTTGACCATTGCGGATTCGGCATAGTTCCTGTCGGGTTCAAAACAGGGTCGTATACATCTCCCCAAATGACAGGAAGATTGGTATACACACGGGAAATATCATTATTAAGTTTATTACGCTCTGTGATCTCTGAATAACCTCCGAATGACCCTGTAATAACAGCCTCTGCAGTAAGCCCCTTATAACCAACCCTTAAGGTTGTACCTAATGTATAATGATTATCTTTACGCTTAGCCAATTGAATCAGATCATTATCGTTAATGATACCATCAGGCTCTGCAAAAGTACCATCTGCCTGAAGAGCTCCTCGCACATCTCGATAATATAGCATTCCCGGTCTCAATTTATCAACAGATTGATCAAATACTTGCGTAATATTATACTGACTTACATAGTTGTCGATATCCGCTTGAGTCTTGAACATTCCTAAATAATCGTATCCCCAAGCCCCGAGGTCAGAAGATGCATTAGGTCTCGGTTTCCAAGGATATAACATATCGATATCATTAAAATTACCCTGAATTACCCTTCCATCAGACCAAGAAAAACGTGTGCTAATTCCGTAGCTAAAGTCATTAACTTTATCTTGCCAGCCCAATTCAAACTCTATTCCATAATTATTCTCTTTCCCAAAATTTTCAGCAGCAACCGATCCCCCTACTGTAATTGGGATATTACCTGTACGTTCGATCAAAGCATCATGACCTTTGTAATAAAATCCTTCGATAGTCGCTGATAGGCGGCTACGTAAAAAACGAGCATCAATTCCAACATTGTTTTTATACTCCGCGCTCCAAGTAGCGTCGCGATTAGGACTTTTCTCCATTTTCATACCAGTCGTTGCACCGCTATTTCCGCCAAACACAGCACCTTTACCTGTCTGATAGCTATAGCGTTGTAACCAATTCCAAAGTGGGATTTTATCACTACCCAATTTTCCATGCGAAAATCGTAATTTCAAGAAATCCACACCATTCACTTTAAAGAAGTCTTCTTCACTAATGACCCAACCTGCAGAGATATTATAAAAATTTGCCCAATAGTTTTCTGGAGCAAATTTTGTAGAGGCATCCGAACGAAACAACACTTCTGCTAAATACTTTTCTCCATACCGATAGTTAAGACGGCCTACATAGCCTAAAGTACCGGACTCGTAAGCGGCTGTACGCCCATCGACAGCTCCAAACGCAGTACCAAATTGTCCATTCGTGTTCGCAAGTGGATCATCTTTCCAAACATCTTCCTGCGAACTATTAGCTTCTCCTTTTTCTATCGAAAACAAGCCCGAAAAAGTGTGTTGTTTCCATTTCTTATCATATATTGCAGTAAAATTTGCCTGATAATTATTACCATTCGAATTTGAAAAATAAACACGATTACCATTGCTAAAAGTTGCAGCAACGGGATTGGTACCGAGGTCGTAAATATGACTATTATCTCCTCCATTGGTAAATGTATATGTTTGATATTTGGTTCCGACCTGCGTACCGCGTGAACTTGTAAAGTTTCTAGCATAAGATCCACGTAATACCAAACCTTTTAACCATGGTGCCTGATATTCTCCACTCAAGTTAACGCCAAACTGTCTAGAATCCGAGGTTGCCAAGTTATTTAATTTCTGTAACTCAAAGAAATGGTAAGCAGATAAATCCCCCGAGGTTCCGGGCAATCTTGCAGGGAGTCCATTTACATAGGCAGGAACATAAGGAGAAGCCAATAATAAGTTTCGATAATCGTTATCATCATTTTCCCCACCAATTTTATTAAAGGTTTTTTGTAAGTCTCCCACGTTTCCAAAAACCTGAATAGCAGCCTTGAAATTACTAGCCACTTGAATATCGCTTCCAGCCCTAAAATTCCAGCGATCATAGTCTAAAGTGGATAGATTACCATTCTGTTTGTTATAAGCAACATTTGCAAAATAGGTAGCTTTATCTGCTCCGCCCGAAATATTCAGGGAATGTTTGGTCAAATAGCTGGACTTCCAAGCATCATCGAGCCAGTTGTAGGAATGATTTTTGAAATAATCCAATTCATCTTGTGAGAAAAATGCTTTTTCAAAACCAGGCCTTGAAGGATCGGTATTATTTCCGTTCGGCCCATTCATAATATTAAAATACATCCCATACTGATAGGCATTCATGACTTTTGTCCGATAAGCCTCATCATTGATGGCATAAGAACCGTTATAACTAATTCTCGGCGCACCAATTTTGCCTCGTTTGGTTGTGATTAGGATGACACCATCGGCAGCGCGTACCCCGTACACAGCTGCTGCACCATCCTTCAATACAGAGATACTCTCAATTTCAGACGGATCCAAGTTATTGAATTGCGTAGCGTCAGGCTGATTTTGTCCATTGACCTGAATTACTCCGTCGATAACATACAGTGGTTCAGAAGTTCCTCCATCTTTACCGGCGGCCATACTTCTTCTTACCCCCAGGGTAGCTTTTGAGCCAGGTCTCGATACACCGCCACTGACATTTACCCCCAATAGCCGACCAGCTAATCCAGCTGCCACATTCGTAGATGGCAGATCTTCTATCTCTTCCGCTTTAATTGCCACGACAGAGCCTGTTAAATGTGCTTTTTTCTGCGTGGTGTAACCAACAGCAACTACCTCTTCGAGTTCCTGACTTTCGGCTTCCATGCGTATATTCAATACATTCTGGTTTCCAACGGGGATTTCCAGTCTTTTATAACCAACAAAATTGAGTACCAAAATCTCGTTTCCAACAGGCAGGTTCAGCCTAAATGTACCATCTGCATCTGTTGAAGTCGCCGTCTTTGATCCTTTAATGGAAATCGTTACTCCGGCAAGCGGTTTTCCATTTTGATCAACAACCTTTCCTGTTATATTTTTAAAAAAGTTTAAATTGTGTTCACTTAGATTTACTCCATAGGAGTATGACGGAATGATCCCGCCAGTCATTATTCCAATAGCCAGCAGTTGTGCTAACCTTTTAGAGGATTTACTCGGGAATATGAGCTGATTCATAATTTGGGTATTAATTTGTTTTATTGGGTTATTTTTTTAATCTCGCGGCCCATTTATCGCCTTCTTCCTTTAGGTTATAGCCATGGGACGCTAAATAGTTATTGATTTTGCCTTTATATTTACCGAACCAAGCGTGCTTTTTTTCTGAAGATTCAGCCTGCATTGCAAAATCCCGTGCTTCATACAGCAAACTGTCGATCATATGCACTTCGTCTTTTGTAAGCCGCGGAATCATATCCTGGTAGGCTCTCACCGTATTTGGATAGACATTATAGGTCATGCCGTTTTTAACCGCCTCAACTTCCGGCTCTGTTAAAACCTCTTTTAGCCGTTTTACAAACGCCTGATTTAAATTGCTGGTTTCCTGCAGCGTCTCCTGCGTGATTTGCTCTTTTAGACTCTTATCGGTATTCTCCTTGATTTTTAAATCACGAAGTGTATAACAAGCGTTTAAAAGATAATACTGGTCACGGATAATGTGAGCTGCTTTTTCTTGTTTGGCCTGATCTTGTAACGCTAATTTCGCGACAATTTTTTCTGACCGATCGGTGATGGTTTTCCAATAAGTGTCTTCTGTCTGACTAAATGTCATAGATACACTTAAAAATAAAAACATAAGTAATGCAAAACGTTTCATAGGCATGAATAGTTTATCCCTTTTTTGGTTATTATTAAACATTAAATAAAGTCCCTTACCTTTATTTTTTTTCTATAAATTCTCAAACAAACTTCAAAATGATATAAAGAATTTTTGAGTCTTCAATATAACTGAAAATTTTATTGACAACCGTCATGCACTATGCTGACATTTACGCTATTTAACCTCTAAATTATCAATAATAACACCTTCTAAATCAGAAGAGTACAGCTTAACAAAATAGGTGCCCGCATTAATCATTGTCTTTGTATCAGTATTGATATAATTCCATTTGCCTACACGTGTAGGCTCCAATTGTATTGTAGTTTTAGGCACCAGCACATGCTTATCTTTGTCCAAAATTTCATAATAACCACGACGTGCTTCCTTAAATGGATTATGATACTTAATCGATAACGCATACACATCTGCCGCGCCAACCTGAAACTGCCAACCGATATAACCTTCATTTTTGTTGAATGCCACACGCTTTTGTCCTGCAAACTCGATTTCGGAAACACCATCACGCCAGCTACTTTGATAGGCCTTATAGTTTTTCACCTCTTTAAGGTCATACACGGGCAGCATCCCACTTTGCTGCTGAAATACCAGAATTTCCCCTTGCGTCTTGGTCGTTATGGAAAGCTCTTCCCCTGCCTGCAATACCTTACGGAATACGGCCAGATATTTCCCTGTATTCAATTGCACACTGTCTTTGGTCTGTTCAAAATCATCAGGCTGATTACTCCCCAATAAGAAAACATTGGTAGGCTCTTTAAAGTGTAGGCGATAGGTTCTATTGCTATCAAGCTCAAAATAATCTGAACCAAACAAGGAAGATGGTAAGGAGAAAAATGTTGTTTCAGTAATCCCTTCCCTTTTCAGGCAGCTACCTATATCCAACCAGCTGTGGAGCTTAATATCTTGATTCCCTAATTCAAGATTATAATGCTTTTGATCAAGCGATAAGGTTTTCCTGTTTTCTTTTGATGCAATAGCAATGGCCTGTATCACCGCCTGACCAGCATAAATACGTGGAAAATTAATAACAATCTTTCCATTCATGACTTTAATAGGATAGCTTTTTTTTAAGGCCCGCTGGAACCCAGCATTTTTATAAATATCAAACTGATGTTCCACAACTTGACCATTAATGGCAATATCAAAAACACGATCGCCTTTTCCCGATGAAAACTTCCCGTACCAGGGTTCGGCAAAATACAGTTCGACGAAATAATCTCCATTCGGTAAGTCAAATTGATACCCCAAGTTATCAAGCCCGTAGCGGAACGTCTGAAAAAGAGGCCAGTCCTTTGTTCCTTTGATAGGGTCAGAAATTATCCGTTGACTGGCAAAATTCGTGCTCATCCCATTGAATTTGTCCGCCCATGACCTACTTCCCCAGGCGAGCATGGGCCTATAAGGCTGGTCAGCCTGCCAGTATCCCCCATATTCATCGATATAAGTATCTCCGCCACAATTGACGCGATAGATATAATGATATCCCTGATCTGGTTTTAAAATCTTGGATTGCTGCTGCAAGGCAGCAAAATGTGGACTTTCAGGAAAGTTTTGTAATATAATGGTATCACGGGAAACCACTTTTCCAGCATTTCGTCCTTCAGCATAAAGTACATTGTAATTTACCTTGACACTATCAAAATTAATATGCTGTCCAAACCCTGGATGTTGCTTTTTTCCAAGCGATAACGAACCGAGATCATTGAAAAGTTCTACTTCATCACAATTCGAAAAAACACGAATATTATCTTTTATCCCAGGGGTCAACCAACGATTCGGCCAAGAATGCATGGCGATGTACACCATAGGCTGCTCTTTCTTACCATAATGCGATAAATACATATAATAAGCATCTGTGGGTTCCCCCCAGGGTGTCAACAACCCTTTATAATTAACCGGTCCAATCCGATCAATCTCACGATTTCCCTCTCCCCCCTGGATACGGCCAGGATTATCATGTGAGTTCCAAAGCCATAGATAATGGCCTACAGCGCTATCTTTCACAGACTCTGCCAAACGTACCTTGGTCTGTAAAATATCAGCAAAACGTTCTTCATTATAATTATTTTCGTTGGGTAGATAGGGCGGTTCGGCATGCATCCCCAGACTGCGCCAAGCACCATATTCACCCACGAGCTGTTGCTTTTTTAGATCGTCGCCATAGGTTTTTTGATCTCCCCCATAAGTACCCGTCCAATTTTGCGGTACGTCCCAATCAGTCCCACTACCGCCATTACATGTGGTTACTAAACGTTGTATAGATGCTGTTGGATCTAATTTGCGAATCAACGCAGTACATTCACGTGCAAAATCTTCCGGAAGCGTACTTTCATTTTCCAGTCCCCATAATATTACTGACGGACTATTTCGACGTTCGCGCACCCAATCCGTCAGCAATCTCTTAAAGTTCGCTCGAAATGCGGGCGTATCAAACCAGATGTGTGCCGCAAGCTGTGTCCATAACAAAATACCATGTTGGTCCCATGCCTGTTGATAACGCAGGTTATGTGGCTGATGCGCATCACGAAAGGAGTTGAACCCGAGTGCTCTGATCTGCTTAATCCGGGAATCGATCTCTTCTTTTTCGAAAGCGTGTGATTGCCCGAATTTATGTTCATACTCCGCAATACCGTTTATAAATACCGGTGCTCCATTAACTAAAAGACGTGGATCACCGGATGGTTTTAACCCTTTTGACCAACGAACAGCGCGAATTCCGTAAGGTGTTTCTATCTCGTCTATGATCTGTCGACCTATTTTTAACTTTATTTTTATGCGATACAAATAGGGTGAGGTCACAGACCATAATTGTGGATTGCTAAAAACAAGATCTTTCAATCTAATTTCCTTTATAGCATTTCCTTTAATCTGGTCTTTTGATGTAGATCGAACGATTAATTTTCCCTTTTGGTCCAAAACCTCCGTTATAAGCTCCAGATCTTTATTAACTTGGCTTTTATTACTCACTTCCACGACTTGGTGTACGACCGCCTTCTTATGATCAACGGTTTCATCATTCCAATAATGTTCACCAAAAGGCGTAATAGACACTTCATTTTTGATCAATAGACTCACTGGACGAAAAATTCCCATAGGCTGCGATCCTTCAGAAAATCCCCGCTCTGTCGAACAGCCTCCATCCACCCAAGGAAGATCCATAATATGTGCCGGATGATCTGCCCGAACGGCCAAAAGATTGGGACCCCCATCCAATTTGATCGCATCAGTGACATCCAGTGTAAATGTGGTTCTTCCCCCAGCATGATATCCTACCCGTATGCCGTTTAACCAAACTGTTGCATAGGATCCTACTCCCTCAAAAAATAAATAGAACCTATTTTTATTCCTTTGCTGTTTAAGAGAGAAAGTTTTTCGATACCATGAGTAACCGTGTAAATTGCCATGCAGCAATCTGCGATATCCTTCGTAGCCATCCCAGTTATGTGGGACATTTACTTTCCGCCAATCTTTATCTGTCTTAAAAGACAAACGGTGAAATCCACCGTACCTAGCAGAATCTTTTTGGTCCATTATCGTCAACCAGTCTGTATCCAGTGCAATCGTTTTACGGATTTTTTGACCATAGGAAAACATTCCGAATAATAATATACAGGCACAGCAAAACAGCCTACTCAACAGCATCAATCTGGTTTTCATTATTTCTTTAACTTCAATTCTTGATCGAAGGCATAGGACCTGCCCTTCTTTGTTTTGATTTTTACTTCGCGACTAGCATACCGCAAATGGAGTTCTTCTCCAGCAAGCGATTCAACAGTCACCTCCAATAACTGATTGTCTTTCCATTCCATATTAACCTGAAAAGCCCCCCGTGCTATGAGTCCCCTAACTTTACCCGTGCTCATTTCCTCTGGCAATGCTGGTAATAATTCAATCCCGTTGATATGGCTCTGAAGCAACATCTCGGTAATTCCTGAAGCTCCACCAAAGTTGCCATCGATTTGAAATGGTGGATGGGCATCGAATAGATTCGGATAGGAGCCGCCTCCTTGACCCGCCGGCCGCAATAGCATTTTAACCATGTGATAAGCATGCTGAGCATCTTTTAATCTAGCCCAAAAATTAATTTTCCAGGCCAGGCTCCAACCCGTTCCCTCATCACCACGTAGTATCAACGAACGTTTTGCAGCTTCGACCAATTGTGGCGTATGGGTCGTATTGATTTCGTCTCCTGGAAATAACCCCCATAAGTGGGATACATGACGATGTTTATTTTCTGGATCGTCCAAATCCATCAACCATTCCTGGAGCTGTCCATGTTGCCCAATTTGATTTGGTGCTATTTGATCTCGCATCTCCATAATTGAATCCCGCAATTGAACATCTTTCACCAATAACTTGGAACTTTGATCGAAAATATCAAACAACGAACGAATAATCTGATGATCCATTGTAGGTCCTTTGACCAAACCTCCATTTTCTGGAGAATTTGAAGGCGAGCTGACCAACCATCCCGTTACTTTGTCCTTGACAAGAAAGTCCTTGAAAAATAAGGTAGCATCCTTAATAATTGGATAATATTCTTTTAAAAAGTGTAAATCTTGCGTGTAAAGATAATGCTCCCAAAGATGTCGCACCAACCAAGCTCCACCTGTGGGCCATATACCATGGTTGGAATTATTAATGGGAGCTGTACCCCGCCATAAATCCGTATTGTGATGTAACACCCACCCCCGGGCAGCATAATATTCTTTGGCCGTTTCTGCACCCGCTACGTGAAGGTCTCGAATCATTTGGAATAAAGGTTGCTGCAGCTCAGAAAGATTCAATGCTTCCGTCGGCCAGTAGTTCATCTCTAGATTGATGTTGGTTGTATATTTACTTCCCCAAGATGGTTCCAAAAATGGATTCCAGATTCCTTGAAGGTTCATGGGTTGGCTTCCTTCTCTTGATGCAGCAATCTGTAAGTAACGTGCAAATTGTACATAAAGTGCCACAAGCCCAGGATCAGCATGCTCCACAGCACGTTGTAATCTCCTATCTATCGGGATTGTATCTAACTGGTTTACCCCGCCAAATTCTACAACGAAGCGATGATATAAACGCTGGTAATCTTTTTGATGGATTTGATACAATTGATCAAAGTTTAGCTTTGTTAATTTCTTAAATCTTTCCAATGCAACAGCAGCGTACTTCTCATCCAATTGTTGATAAGATTTAAAATTTGTTGCCGCACTCAAATAAAGCTGAGCTTCATCTGCTTGGTTCACCAAAAGTTCATCACCATCATAGGATAATTGGCCCCCTTTCAATTTGAGCTTTACGAAGACTGTTCCACGCATCGACCCATTCTTCACCCATGCTTCCAAGCAGATAGACGAATCAGCGATGTGATTAAGTTCATTACGCTGATGTTTGGTCTTTAGAGCAAGCCTAAAACTAACTTTTTTCTTCTGATCAGCCTGCAGTCGCACACCAATAAAATTGTTAGGCTGGCTCGCAAAATAGGTTCTTGTGTATTGTACTCCCTTGAAAGCATAATTGACCCGGACTTCGCCTTTATCCAAATCGAGTATACGGCTATAGTTTTCAGCGACATCGTGATCAAACTGCAGTCTCAATGAACCAAAAGGTTGATAGGATGCTTGATAACTCCCTATTTTCGGACTGCTTTGATCTTGAATATGGTATTTCCACTCTCCATTTAGCGAGATTAGTTTTCCGGTGGAACTTTTTAATCCTATTGACTGCTTTGTATCCTTATATCCAGCTACACCTCCTTTTCCTTCTAAATTGATCACCTGAATAGCGATACTATTCCGCCCTGTACGCAATAATCCCATCGGAATTTGATAGTGTCTCCTGGTTTCATCTCCCGCAGATTGGCCGACGAGCTCACCATTGATATAGGTGTAATCATTGGTTCGTATTTTATTTAAATCCAACGACCAGTGCTCAGCTAGATCATTTTTTGACAGGTTAAAATCATAACGAAACCACACTGCTCCGTCCAAGCCTTCCAGCCCCTCAGTTTCCCAACCCTCGTAATGCGGAACGGTAATAAGTGGCCATTTACTATCATCAAAAGAGAATTCAAAAGGACCATGTTTTTGTTTTCGGATGCGACCAATTTTGTCTAACCAAGCGGTAGGGTCCTCTGATTCACTTTTAACTCCCATAAACTCCTGCATCGCCAAAGATTCTGCTTCTTTCTGTTGGCCTTGATCCAGCAATTCGCGGATTTTTTGAAGATACTTTGATGCTCCTTTTTTATTGTAATTCCGTGGCCCATCGGTCCATAATGTCTCTTCATTAAACTGTAACTCTTCATTCCCAACTCCTCCATAAACCATGGCTCCCAGCCGTCCATTACCAATAGGTAAAGCCTCCTGCCACTGTTGGGCAGGACGATCAAACCACACACGTGCTTGTGCCAAAGCAGAACCCAAGGGGCATATCGATAAAACAGACACGATGAGATACAGGTATAAACGCATTATTTAATTTCTAAAGGATTTATATTTGATGAGAGCTGACCAGTTTTGTAGGTACCACGGAGAATTTGCTTTACTCTTGCTAGATTATTACCATGGACATAAATAGACTCATTCGCAGAGCCTACCATGTCTAAAAATAGCGCTGTACCTATTGTAGGAAAACAGCTCTGCACATCGACTGACTGACAGTTTTCCAGCTCGATGAGCGATTTATCTACCGCCGGTGTCGTGTTTTTTACATTTAATATATTCAGTTCTTTCCCATTATTGACAGACAATAATGAGCCTTGTTTGACCGCTACGTTGACGTTACTCAATGTCAAACCATTGACATTGAGTACTAAAAAACCGGTACTTCCTTGCATGTTGATATCCGAAAAAGCCACATTCTCTATGGGCATTTCTTCCAAGCCACGGATATAGCCAATACGGTTTGTTGTGCCAGATAAATTGTTAATATAGATATTCCTGAACTTAGGCGTGCGTTCACTAATAGGCCCTGGTTCACTTTTGGCATATTCCATATCCATGACGATTGCTTGATCTCTAATATCGCGCATGACAATATTGGATACTTGAATATTTTCCACAATACCTCCTCTACCTCTCGCAGTCTTTAAACGTATACCGCGATCCGTTCCATCAAAAATACAATTGGAAATCACAATATTTTTCACGCCACCCGACATCTCGCTTCCAATCACTACACCGCCATGTCCACGAAGCATTGTGCAGTTTGTGATCGTATAATTCTCCGCGGGAATATTGATCTTTCTTCCTGAGCGATCTTTGCCTGATTTTATGGTAATGCAGTCGTCCCCCACACTGATGTGGCAATTAGCGATCCGAACATTAGAACATGATTCGGGGTTAATACCATCGGTATTAGGCGAGGGCGGGTTATCGATGGTCACACCATCCACAGTAACATTATCACAATATTGTGGATTAATTGTCCAAAATGGCGAATTCTGAATTTTAATATCTTTGATCTGTACATTTTTACAATTCAAGAACTGTATAAAGGGCGGGCGTAGAAATCCTCTTTCGATCCATCCCGGAAGGTCCGGAGCCAAAACAGCCTTGTTGAGACGTTTAAACTCTTTTTGCCATTTACTGTCTTCAGTCTGCTTTTTAACTTCGACCTCTGAATAGCCCCACCACTTTTTACCATGTCCGTCGATCGTACCACGGCCTTGAATACTAATATTTTCAAGGTTATTGCCATAAAATAATGGCGAAAAATTGGTTACAGCAGTTCCCTCCCAACGGGATTCTACCATGGGTAAATAATCATCAAAATTATCGCTAAAATGCAACTCAGCGCCAGCATCAATATAAATGGTGATATTACTTTTCAGGTGAATTGGACCTGTTATATATTTTCCCGCCGGGAAATAGATGGTTCCTCCGCCTTTATTTACAGCTGCTGCAATAGCTTTCTTGATAGCCAATGTATTACTTTCGGTACTGTCTTTCCGTGCACCAAAATCCATCACATTTAGCCAAGCTTGCGCCTGCAAACCCAACATGGATAAACAAAGGAAAACAGTTATTATTCCGCGACGATAGTGCTTTCTGATCATATTAATTTAAGTTAATCTTACAATTTTTTAAATCCTTTTGTTGCAAAGACATCGTTCCATCCACATAGATGGTCAATCCCTTTCCTTTGTGGTATCTTTCACCGGTAGCATCCCAATAGATGTCGATGTTCCTATTGTGATACGTCAATTGAGTTAGCGCAAAATAGTCCCACTTATCTTTCGAAATCAATGGTTTTATCTCGAGCATAGAATCAGTTCGCGGTTTTATTCCGATTAAATCCTGGATAATGATATCCGCAAATGTAGAGTGGTTATAAAATTTACTTCTCGGATTGTCGCCTTTCAACCATGCTCCTGTCCGCTCATCTTGGTATTCACCAATATAAGGGTTACCGTTCATCACATGCGATTTTGCATATTTGTGAATCTGCTCGTATAAATCATTCGCATTTATCGCGTTATTCCGCTTGTAATCGCTTAAGTAATTAGCCATTCCACGGATCGTCTGCGAACTTGTGAAAGGCCAAATCGCACCATCCCATTCACAACTATGCCCTGTCCCGCGTGTTCTAAAGGTCGGTTCTCGTCGCTCGGCAGTCGTTGTTCCCCAAGGAGCATTAAATCCTGCCGTATCAGGCAACTGGAGCCAAGCTTTTCCATAAGTCGTTTTGTCCGGTGGTAAATGAAAGTACCAAGGGATAAAACCGATTGCTTCACGTGTGGGATGTAGTGGTCCTTTTTCCAGTTTTGTTTTAAAAAACTTATCATCTTTGTCCCAGAGTGAATCCAATACCAATTGACGTAGAGATTGTGCATAGGCGCTGTACTTTTTCTCCAATGCTGGATTTGACACCAATTTGGCAATTACTGCTATTGCCACAGCGTTGCCATACATATAACTATTGATTGATGGCCGCATATTATGCACTTTACGGCCACCGGAGACGGATTCCTCCATGCCATCTTGAACATCATATTGCCAAAAAAGACCATTTTTGCTTTTCCTCTCTTTCTCCCACTTTTCAAAGTCGAGATCCAGGTCCGATAGTCGATCTTTTAAATATTGCGTATCAGGATTGACTTTATAATAAGCTAATAAAGCATCCGGTAGCCATGAACTAAATTGATGGAATCTAGGCTTGGATTGCCCCTTATCAGCATGATAGAGCCAAAAATCCATGTATTCTTTTAAAAATGCATTGTTCTTCAACCATCGTCCCTCATATAAATGGTGGCCGAGTGCACAACTGATTGAATTATATTTTCCGGCATGCTTTACTGGTTCAATAAATTCTGTCACCAAGGTACCTTCTGGACTCGACTTGATATGTTTTCGATAAGACCACCATCGGAAATAATACGTTTGTTCAATCTCCTTATCGGGACAGTCCAATAAGGGAATATTTTTCTGCATCCACCCATAAGCAGCTTTATTGGGAATATTATTGATAACAGACTCGTTATCATTGGCATTGAATCTCTGAACGTAAGTTTGAAGTTTTTCAGCTAACTTTTCCTGCGCATTCCCATGTAGCGAGTATAATAGAAAAGCGAGCGCAACGATATTAATTTTCATTTCCCTGGTTATATCAAAAAGTGGATATTAGATTTGATTGAGTTTGCCGTAAAATACCCACTTCATTTATGTTATTTATCCTGTACTATCCTGAGCATACATGCTCATTTACAATTTTGTACCCTTAAAATAGCCAAATAGGTCATCAAGGTCATCTCCTTGATTATCCACATCAGCATTATAGGGATATACGAGCTGGCTGTCGTCCACGACACCTAAAATTAGAGCCTCTCCTTTCGGAATTTTCAGTTCGTTTGTTCCCGCAGGAAAGGAGTAAGTATGAATATCTACCACAGGCATGTACTGAATTCGGATCGCATTACGCACTTTTGCCTCTGCCTGGCCAAAATCGTTGGCACTCGCATCAATTTCCAGGACGGGCCTAGGGGCAAACACCTTATCTGTACTATTGAAATAGCCAACCAATATTTTTACAGGCTTCTGGGTTTTAAACCGGAGCTGTGTACCAGTTAACTTTTGTTTGCCTGCGTCTATCTGTACAGCCATCAGTCCTTCTAATTCCTGGGCTAAATGTGTAACTACAAGTTCCTGGTCCACATATAACTTTGCTCCTCTTTTTAAAGGGACCAATTGCTGATGATCAAAAAAGGTGATCTGTTGGGACATTAATCCCGCTTTTGAATGCGTAGGATTATCGTTCATCGTTGATAAGGAATCTATCGCATGTTTAAAGTTGTTCAATTCAGTTTCAAAGACAGGAAGCATCTCTTTCCAGTGAATGAATGTCGCATCTGCACCACGCATCGGTATTTTACGTTGTTTGGTCTGCATGCTGTTTGCATATAAATATGATGCAGTAGTAAGGTCCGTGAGTTTACGGTATTCCTCCACACTTCTTTCCAAATCAGGCAGGGCTTTCTCGAGCGCGTGAATATCGCGATCATATTTATATCGCAAAAGTTCAATGGCAGCCTTGACCTTATAACTATAATGATTTGCTAACAATTGATGGATTCGAATATCATTGACCCATCGATCAAATTCAGCCACATTTTTAGTTGGCTTTCCCAATCCCTTGATCAACGTTGCTGCGCGTTCCCCATGCTGCACAATTTCCCTTGCCACCTGGGCAGGTGTTTCTCCGATATGGCCTTCATGGTGGTAATCCTTCTCTACATAATCTATAATCATTTCTCCTTCTGGAGCCTCGGATTCATAAAGTAGGGTAAATAAGCCATAACGATAAGGATTAATCAATTGCGTCATCAACATTCCCAAAGAAGAGGTCTGTCTGTTGCCGTCTGTAATACCAAATCGTCGTAGGATTTTAGGTGATATCTCACCAATTTCTTCAATGGCCAACAGTAATTTTTGCGCATCCTGCTCAGGAACACCATAATATTGTACAAGCTCCTTCGACCAATAAGATTGCTCTTGTGACGAGTCTCGATTTTCATTCCATGCGTACCGCGCCCAAGCTTTGTACCACATCCAGTCCCGGTCTACTTGAAGCAGTCTATTATCGACCTTATCAGCTGCATATGGCCAATCCCAATACGAAGCCTGTGGATAAATATGAATGCCATTCGAATGATGGACTTCATGCATAGCTTTGACCGATTTTTGGATGAAATCAGGCGAGCCATAACGGAAGGGTTCCAAATTGGCCAAAATATGTACATTCTGAATATGTACGGTTCCGATATCACTTAATGAGCGATGCAATTCGGCCCATTTACCACGAGGAGTATAGGTCGTCAGTGCCTCGCCATTATATTTAGCCATTGTATACAGATTCTTATAAATTGGTAGTGCTGCTTGCATCACTGCCGGAGCGTCGGTATCATGAGCCCTTAGAATGATAGGGGGCTCACCCTTGGCGCGCGATGCATGTAATCCGTCCTGTACTCCGGGTATAATGGTCTTCGTAAACCAATTGATATCATCTTGTCCCACCCCTTCCATTGCTTCACCCAAAGTAATCAAGAGCCCTACATTTGGATATTTAGCCACAAAAGCGGCAATACTTTTTCGTGTGTAATCAGAAATTAAAGGTGTAATAATCCGATTGCGTTCCTGGGTCTTTAAACCATGACGATCGGCAAAAGGCTTAGGCAGGATAATGTTGTAAAACATCTGGATAATCCAAATTCCTCTCTTGTTGGCTTCTTTGGTCAAGAATGTATACATCTCCTCGTTTTTTTGGAATGTTGTCTCATCCACTTCAAGCGCATATGGATAATCCTTTAGTTTTACTAAAGAAGAAAAAGGATGTCCATTCCATAAATACAAGGCATTATACTTATTTTCGGCCATCATATCTAAATACTTCAACCATAATTTTTTATCATAAAACCAAGAAAAAGATTCAGGTGTATAAGGGTATTCGTAAATGTCATGTCCCGGCAAGTAAGTCGTTTTCTGAAGGCCGATGCTTGTCCCACGCATAACCATTTTTGGGCCATCGGCAAAAAAGAACCGTCCACCATTCAACCATTGTTTATGTGCAAGCAATGCCATACAACCATATAACACACCTGACTCATCAGCGCCGATTAATGAGATGGCCCCATTTTCGGTATTTCGATATAAAACAAAATGTTCCTTCTCGATCAACTGAACTTTAATTGAATCCGGTAAAGACTTCTTTTGCACCAGCGTACTCACCTCAATACCTGAAGTGTGGATGGCAATCGATTTGGACAGTTCTTCTTGTAGCAGATCTATTGCATATTGAAATCGCTCTCGATTTACGATGCGCTCCATGGTATAAAAAACGGCCCCTTTTTTATTTCCTGCATAAAGTTCACCAAGGAGAGAACAGACACAAAATACCATGCATAGTAGCCTTTTGTACATAATTGGTCATTTATAATTTACTAATAAATGTCAATTTTACACATAAATTTCCAAACATTGAAATACGTATCTCGTTTTTTACAAAAGCTATCCCTTACAAATACAGATTTACCTATTATTAACAAGAATATTTTAGTATTTTAGAGGATACTCAACAATAATTCATTGAAAAAATATTTGCTATTTCTAGATACAGAAACGTCTGGCCTACCGAAAAAATGGAATAAAAGGTACACAGAAAGCGATAATTGGCCACATGTACTGCAATTGGCTTGGATCATTTTTGACGAAGCCCAAAATGAGATCAAACGGAGCAATAAATATATCTACGAACCACTCATTCCAATCAGTCCGGCATCAGAGCAAATCCATGGGTTGACGCCCCCATTCTTAAGGCAATATGGTGAGAAGAAAAAAGATGTGTTGCGCAAGCTCAGTCATGACATTAAAAAATATAAACCGCAAATTGTCGGACATTTTCTTTCCTTCGATCTCCAAGTTTTATCAGCAGAGTTCTACCGATCGAACCTGGCTCTCCCATTTGGTGACTTAGATTATTTTTGCACACTGTTATATAGCAAAAGATACGTAAGAAACCCCAATATGGTCCATCTTCCGCTTTCTCTATTACATGAATCCTTTTTCTCGGCTCCGCCGGAATATATGCACGATGCAGAAAAGGATGCTGAGATTACGGCAAAATGCTATTTTGAAATGATTCAACGAAAAGATCTGACCCATCAAGATATCCTAAACCAACAAACAGAGTTTGATAACATATTCTAATGCTGTCCTCATGAAAAATCCCGAGGTTATTCTTTCCATACTGAAATCTACTCCCCCTTTTCAGGCACTGCCCGATTCCCTACAGCTCAGTATTATAGATATATTCCATGAATACCGCTTCTCCAAAGACACGCTTGTCTATCGACAGAACATTACCGACATGGATGGAGTCGACTTAATCTTTGAAGGCGAATACGAAACGTTCTTCTTGGATGACCTAGATAACAAAAGATTGACGGAAATTCACCATAAACCCTATTGTTTCGGCGGAATATCCGTCCTTTTGAATCGAACAAAAGCATTAAAATCTGTAATTGCCAAGAAAGGCACCGTCATTTATCGTTTGCCCCGGAAAAACTTTATTGAGCTATGCAACGCAAATGAAGAGTTTTTCCATTTTTTCACCAATTCTTTTGGCAGGAGAATGCTGGATGAAGAATTTTCTCATTTTGTCAAATCCCCAGCTTCTTTCGAAGAAAGCTATTTTGCAGCAGATCAATTATACTCAAGAAAGATCGAACACATCACCTACAAAGATATCGTTTCCTCTGCCCCAGAAACGCCCATCTATGAGGTTGCAAAGACAATGGCAAACCAAAAGGTAAGTTGCTTATTTATCAAAGACGACAATAGCATTATTGGTTATGTGACCGATATGACTTTGCGGGATAATGTAGTTGCTCAACAAATACCGGTCGACCATCCGATTGTGGAAGTCATGGACAATCCTATTGTTAGTATTTCTGATCAGTCTTATCTTTATGAGGCTGTATTAAAAATGTTCCGTACAAAATCAAGGTACCTGCTTGTGGAAAAAGAAGGAAACTATGTTGGCTTCCTAAGTCGTAATCGCCTGTTGAGCGAACAAGGACAATCGCCACTTGTATTCATTCAATCGGTAAAACTAGCAGAGACGCTGGATGAATTGCGCGAGAAATGGAACAATGTTCCGGAAATTATCCACCAATTGCTTGGTAGAGGTGTAAATGCCGAAATTGCCAATCAGGTGATCACGACGGTGGCAGATAGTATTGCGCTCAAAGTAATCGAAAAAGTAATCGGGGAAATAGGTGAACCTCCGGCAAAATTTGTTTTCATGGTCACGGGCAGCGAAGGAAGAAAAGAACAAACGCTGATGACGGATCAGGACAACGCAATTATCTATGAAGATAAAGCCAACGAACAGCGTGAATTGGTGCGTGATTATTTTCTCCGTTTCGCTACTCATGTATCCGATCATTTGAATACAATAGGTTTTAGCTACTGCACAGGTGGTTATATGGCTAGCAATCCCGAATGGACACACTCCCTTTCCCATTGGAAAAACAGCTACAAAAAATGGATTGAAGAGAGTGTTCCGGAAAATGCCATTAAGTTTTCAACATTTTTTGACTGCAGACGGCTATACGGCGCCCCGGAAATTATTGATCAGCTTAAAGAATTTCTCAATATCGAGTTACAGCGCCCTAATGATCGCTTTTTCGCGTTTATCGCCAAAAATGCCTTACAATATGAGCCGCCGTTAACATTTTTTAAAGCAATCAAAACACAAACCATCGGTTCATCGGAAGTCTTCAACATAAAAAAAGCGATGACACCTATCGTAGACTTGGTTCGTGTTTATGCCCTGAAAAACCGTATTTATGAAGAAAACACCGGCGGCAGGCTCAAACAACTGCTTGATTTGGGGGTTTTTA
The DNA here is from genome assembly GCF_003627955.1 of Sphingobacterium puteale. Lineage (GTDB taxonomy): Bacteria > Bacteroidota > Bacteroidia > Sphingobacteriales > Sphingobacteriaceae > Sphingobacterium > Sphingobacterium puteale. Next base: position 343,148 of record NZ_RBWS01000001.1, read on the forward strand.
CGCAGGAACAATATGAGGAATTGCATCAATCTTACTACTATCTGATGTCGATTCGCCTGAAAAATCAAGCGAATCAAATTCGGATAGCCAAATTAAGTCCAAACAATTATGTACCTATGGACAGTCTGACAAATATTGAGAAGGCAACCATTAAAGAAATATTTAAAACGATCAATAACTTTCAGCTGGGGATTAAAGTAAAATTCACCAGTAACCTCTTTGGGTAATGGCCCATTTTAATGACTCGGTACAACTGGAAGAATTTTCCCATCTGGACCAAACTGCAATTTGTCCATACAGACCTCCCGATTATAACCGGCAGCATCCCCCATTGTTATTCCGTTGGGGTAATTAAATCGATGGTAAATAATATGCCACTCATCTTTTCCCGGTACCTGAAGTATGGAGTTGTGCCCAGTACCAAAAATTCCGAGCGCCGCATCTTTCTGCAAAATGAGGTTATCATCAGGAACTTGAATTGGTCCCAAAGGAGATGTTGAAGTACCGTATCGAACCCGATAATTTTCACTACGGGTATCGTTTTCAGACCATAAAAAGTAATAAGTTCCCTTTCGGAAGAAAACATAAGTACCTTCGCGAAAGGTGCGATCCGGTGTTATTAGTTTAATCGAATTTTCCTTGATCGTGATCATATCTTTATTGAGCTCGGCCACAGCAAGATGTCCATTCCCCCAATACAGATAACTTTTACCTGTCTTAGGATCAGTAAAAACCGCGGGATCGATTTCTTGGCCGCCTTTCACACCATTCGGCTTAAAGTCTATCAACGGTTTACCTGAATCTTTAAATGGTCCTGTCGGTGAGTCAGCTACGGCAACACCTATTTTCTGGGCTGCTGTAAAATAAAAATAATACTTATACCCCCCTTTTACTTTCTTTTCTATGATTGTCGGTGCCCAGGCATGGTGCGTACCCCACAGAACATCTTTTTTTAAATCTAATATCACACCCTCATCTTTCCATTCCTTGAGGTTCGTAGAGGAAAAAGTTTTGAAGTAATATCCACCCCAACCGTCAAAGCCATCACTCGTTGGATAGATATAATATTTCTTTGTATTATTGGAATACAATACATCTGGATCTGCGTAAAAGCCTTCCAATACAGGGTTTTTCGTCTTATTTAAAGCAATATCTAGCGGTTTGCCCCAATGTTCCACTAATCTGTTTAATTCATTTTTTGAAATAGGCAAAACAGAGCCATGCCGCGGATGAAAATCCATATCAATCTGTTGATCTATCGCTTTAAAATGATGTAGATCCTGAGATTCACAAAACTGGTACTTCCCTTTTTTATAAACATCATACATGAGGACATAAGTATCGGATTGATTACGTTTAAAAATCCCAGATCCTTCCACATCGTCTGCAGTTACCTGTTTATAACCCGGTTGTTCCACCCATTTTCCAGAGGTCAAGGAATCTGTAATGGCTTGTTTTATGCCTTTTCCATCGCCCTCCGTTTTATAAAACAAATGATATAATCCATTTTTAACAATAATATCCCCATCTATACAGGATTGACCATTTTTAGGCAAAAACAACACCTTAGGTTCGCCCTCCAGATCCGTAAAATCACGATTAGCATAAGCATAATAAATCACATCGGGTTGATCTCCATATTTCATGGACCAGTAAACCATATATTTACCTACGCTTGGATCAAATATAGTCTGGGGCGCCCAAACCCGTTTTAAGTCTTTCTGCCCTTGATAACGTTGTTGGATGTTAATCACATGATGATCCCAGTGAATCAAATCTGTAGATTTTAACAAAACCATGGCCCGGTTAGAATCCCACCCTTTTGATGAAGTCATATCTGTTAATACCATATAAAATGATTTTCCATCTTGCGCACGTAGAATATGAGGATCCCTTACACCACCTGTACTGCTGATGCGTTTAGAATCCAATATGGGCTGATTATTGTTCAGTGCCCTGAATGTATAACCGTCAGTACTAATCGCAAAACAAACTGCCTCGTCTGCAACGGCATTTCCTTTAAAATAGGTAAATAAGTAAGCGGCAAAATCTTTTTCCGATGGACCAAATTTATATTCCTGAGCAACTACGCCGGATAAGGACCCAATGATTGAACAAACAGCCCCAATGATGGACATCAACTTTTTTGTATTCATAATAAAGTGCCTGCAGATAATCATCCTATTTCGTGGACATTTTAATCAAGGTAAATGAATAAGGCTCAAATGTTTCAACGAGCTTCTTTCCCTTATAAGTCACGGTATCTTCCTTTGGGCTAATAATTAATGGCTCTTCCAAACTGTTACTCACATTGAGGTCGGCATTTGCCAACGTGATCTTTTGAGCCGTCGCCAAGAGCTTTTTTCTCGAAACGATGTCTAGACTCACCTTTATGGGCTTACTGTTGTAATTGACCACTTTCAAAACCAACTGCTGCGAAAGATCGTCATAGACAGCAGAAGCATATAGGCTATCTCGTCCGGCAACGGGTTCGCCCTCACGTTTGATCGGAATAATAGACGTCCCTTTATTGGTGGCATACAATTTTTGTACTTGGTAGCTAGGCGTTCCATATACCTTCAAATTGTCAACCCAAATTAAGTCGGGCGACCATTGCCATCCATCTACATGGCCAAATAAAGGTGCATAAGACGCCATCTCGACAACATCAGCATTACGTTCAAGCCCAGTCATAAAAGCGGCTTCGGAAAGTGCGGCCTCCCAGGTACTTTTCCCCGGGCCGTTTGGCCGTGTTGTATGTGAAGCGTACTCACCCGCGAAAATCTTTACGCCATTTCGATCATAATTGTCATAGCGGCTTGCACTCGAAAGAAACCAGGATGGTGGACGGTAATAATGTTCATCTATGATATTTATATTCATCGCGCGAAGTTTTTCATTAAGGAAATCAAACCGGTCTCCCTCCGGATCAGTTCCTGAACTGGCGATAAGTGAAATTTCGGGATGCTTTTCGTTCAACGCTTTCTTAAAAACAGCCAACCGTTCAATATATTGAGGTCCCCAATTTTCGTTTCCAACCCCCAACATCTTGAGATGAAAGGGCTCGGGATGTCCCATTTCAGCACGCAATTTACCCCATTTTGTATCTATAGACCCATTGGCAAATTCGATCAGATCCAACGCATCCTGAACATATTCATCTAACTCCTCTAAGGGCACGACTTCACCGGTATTAAACTGGCATGCCATTCCACAATTGAGGATGGGGACCGGCGTTGCACCGATATCTTCTGCCAATAAGAAATACTCAAAAAATCCTAAACCAAACGTCTGAAAATAATCCGGCGTCAAACGATGTTTAAATTCGGTGTTCCAACGGTTGATGATCAACTCCCTTTCGGTAATTGGGCCAACCGTTTTCTTCCATTGGAATCTATTGGCAAGATCTTTACCTTCCACAATACAGCCGCCAGGAAAACGGATAAAACCAGGCTTCATGTCTGCGAGCATCTGAACCATATCCTTTCGCAAGCCCTTTGGTCTTCCTTTCCATGTATCTACCGGGAATAACGACAGCATATCAATATCTAAAGTACCTGATCCTGTAAACCAAACGTTTAATTTAGCCTTAGCTGTCGTTTCCGATACTGAAAATTTAACAGCGGCTTCGGACCATGATGTAGCCGCATTTAATGGAAATTCAGCTTCACCAATTACTTTATTCTGTTCGTTTAAAACTTCGACATGGATTTTCATGCCAGTCGCAGCACGCTGATACTGCAGAGAAAACTCGTAAGCTTCCCCTGATTTAACGCCCATACCTCTAAAACCTTCATTTTGCAGTCCCAATTTCAGATTGGTCGTATTATTTAGTCTTAGATAACGTTTGTTCCCTTTGCGCTTACTGTCGTTTAACAGTAAATAAGTGCCTTCAGGTCCATTTTCCAGCTTCTTCCAGGCCATCCATGGCTGATCGAATTCAAACGATCTATTTTTCACCAATTCGGCATAGATCCCTCCATCGGCGCCCAAATTGATATCTTCGAAAAAGACACCCCACATGTGCGGCGATATTTTGCCCGTAGGTTTGTCCAACTGTATATTCAGTTCAATTGGGGACTGCGCCACTGCCGAAGAGCCTAAACCCGCCAGCAATAGCATCATTGACACAATTTTCTTCATCTATTAGAATTATTTATCTTTTCTATTATGTTTAATGGTAAATGAACTCGTTCCACTCGGTTACATACTGATCAATCCTTCATTTATCAGGTCTTTACAAAATGCTACATTAACTCCAGTACAATAACAGAAAACGCAGGAATATCAACCTCAATAGTTCCATCCACAATTTTTGCATCTTTATAAACCACAGGTGTAATCACCGTAGGTTTTTTAAATGAATTGTAATCTCTTAGATTCTTAGAAGTAAGGATCCGACCGGTGACTTTTGCCGCTTTGACCGAGCCAAGGTCCACGCGTACTTTATTTTTCCTTTTTGGATCTATATTCACTAAAGAAATATGTGTGCGCCCTTGTTTGTCTTGTGATGCAGAAACAGACACCGCCGGAATCTTTTCGTTATTAAATTCAAAATCTGTTGATTGAAGAGAAATGGGGATTAATTTCGCATCCTGATGCACCTTATACATTTCCATCACATGATAAGTGGGTGTTAGGATCATATTCTTACCCTCGGTCAAAATAACAGCCTGCAAAACATTTACGGCTTGTGCCAGATTAGCCATTTTAACACGGCGGGCATGATTATTGAAAATATTCAACGTCATCCCCGCAATCATGGCATCACGCATCGTATTCTGCTGATAAAGGAAGCCGGGGTTTGTACCTGGTTCAACCTCATACCAGCCGCCCCACTCATCAACGATCAGGTCTACTTTTCCTTTTGGATCATACTTGTCCATAATGGCAATATTCTTTTCCACCAGTTCATTCATGAACCAAGCCGACTTCATCGTCCTAAAATATTGTTCTTCCGAATACTCGGTCGCTGATCCTTTCTTGTCCCAGTTGATCACGGCATAATGATGCAGACCCATACCCTTCATCAGACCACTCGGTATTTTCTTCATTAAGGTCTCGGTCCAGTTGTAGTCTGCGCTATTGGCTCCAGAAGCAATTCGATATAAGCCGCTTCCATTTGTCCAATCCGACATAAATGTGGCGTATTTACGGTAAATATCCGTGTAGTAATCAGCAGTCATGTTTCCACCACAGCCCCAGGCTTCGTTTCCCACACCCCAAAACTTTACCTTCCAAGGTTCTTGTCGACCATTTTTTCGTCGCCAATCCGACATGGGGCTTTCTCCCTTAAAATTCACATATTGGACCCAGTCGGCAAGCTCTTGCACCTCACCGCTCCCCACATTACCCGCCAGATAAGGTTCTGCACCAAGTAATTCACACATATTGAGAAAATCGTGTGTACCAAAGGAGTTATCCTCTGTCACTCCACCCCACCAATTATTAACAATAGCAGGGCGCTGTGCTTTGGGGCCGACCCCGTCTTTCCAATGATAGGTATCCGCAAAACATCCCCCCGGCCAACGTAAATTGGGAATGTTCAAATTCTTAAGGGCTTCGATAACATCTTTCCGGACGCCATCAGCATGGGGAATCGAGTCATTTTTCTCACCGACATAAAATCCATCATAAATACAGCGCCCCAAATGTTCGGCAAAATGTCCATAGATATGTCGGCTTATAATCTGCTCCTGCTGCGGCGTTTCTAATCTTACACTACTCTGTCCATACAGTAATCCAGTGGCCAGCGTAAAAGCAACGCCTAATTTTAATCTTAGTTTCATGATCTAAACTTCATTATTTAACACGGAATCGGTAAGTTGTTTTTGAACTATATTTTTCTCCGGGTTTCAATACCGTTGATGCAAAATTGGGATGGTTCGGTGCGTCCGGAAAATGTTGTGTTTCCAGACAGAATGCCGAACGGAAGGGATAAACTTTTCCTTCTTTTCCTTTTGGATCTGAATCCTTCATAAAATTACCGCTGTAAAATTGCAGGCCGGGCTCTGTTGTGTAGACCTGCATTTCAATGCCCGTTTTCGAAGCATATACCGCAGCTACTTTCTGGAAACCATCCTTCTTGTTAAGTTCAAAATTATGATCATAGCCTTTTCCGATCTTCAATTGTGCATTTTCATCTTCAATATGGGCTCCCACAAGCTGTGGTTCTGTAAAATCAAATGCTGTACCTGCAACAGGCAAACTCTTTCCTGTCGGAATTAACGTATGATCAACCTCTGTTATCGCCTTTGCATCAATTTGAAGTTCATGATCTAAAATAGAAGAATCGCCGGCACCATTAAGATTAAAATAGGCGTGATTTGTCAGATTTAAAACAGTTTCTTTGTCCGTCGTTGCTAGATAATCAATGGCCAACCCACCATTTTCTTCGAGTGTGTAAGTAACCTCCATTTTGACTGTTCCGGGATAACCGGCCTCTTTATCGGGTGAGGTATACGCCAGTGTTATCGAGGTAGCCGTATGATTGATTACATCCCAGACTTTGTTGTATACGCCATTTGTCCCACCATGAAGCGAATTCTCACCATCATTTTTTTCCAGGGAATAAGACTCCCCATTCAGAGTGAAAGAAGCTTTACCTATACGGTTACCATAACGTCCCACAATTGCTCCGTAAAAATTATTATAGTTTTCCTTGTATTCCTTCGCTGAATCATAACCCAAAATTACATCCGTAACACCGCCGTCTTTATTCGGAACTTTTAATGTCACCAATCGCGCGCCATAATTCGTGAGTGTGACAGCTAATTTATCATTCTTTAGTTGAAACAATTTAACCTCTTTACCATCAATCTGACTGTCGAAGGCCTGATTCGACGTAGAATCAGCCGAAGTTGCCGCTTGCTTATTTTGAGTCGAAGAGGACTGACATCCATACGCTAAAGAAGCACAAGTCAACAAACCAATAATAATTTTCTTATTCATCTGTATTTAAGTTTTTATTCCATCATCCAAGATGGAGTTTCCTAGTTACATTAGGAAGGGTTCATAATAATTTCTAGCATTCAAAAGTGGCCATTTTACCAAAAACGAACATAAATCGCGGTCACCAACAATAAGGTTACAACAATTAATGCCAATACGGATGGTTCAACCTTGAACATCGATTTATCCAAGACAAAAGCTTTTGGATTAATTTTTGGCCCAAATAAGCTTACGCCTATCATGGCTATCATGGTAAAAACAAACGCCAGTCCCATACAGATCTGGAATGGAATCTCATAAACCCCAGCTTTATTTGGATAAGCTGTATAGATCCATGTTTCCGGTCCGAAAACTTTTGTTGCAAACTCGTTAAAAAATACGGACAAAGCAAAGCCCGTGACAAGCCCTGTAATGGCGGCAGCCCCCGTCGTTCTTTTCCAAAACATGCCCAATAAAAACATCGCAAAAACACCAGGGCTGATAAATCCAGTATATTTCTGGATAAAAGTAAACCCGCCGGCGCCACCGATGCCCAAAGCATCATTCCAGGTAAACAATACGGAAAGTAAAATAGAGATAACAATAGTTATCTTGCCAACCCATACCATTTTTGCTTCGCTCGCATCTTTATTGATATATTTTTTAAAGATATCCAATGTAAAGATTGTTGCAATACTGTTGGCCTTTCCGGCCAATCCCGCCACAATAGCAGCTGTAAGTGCTGCCAGCGCAAGCCCCTTCATGCCATTTGGCAGATAACCCAATATCGCCGAATAAGCATTATCGGCATGAAACACACCTCCCGGAGCCATTTCCTGTTGCAAGGCTCCATTTTTATATAACACATAAGCAGCAATCCCCGGTAGCATCACGATAATTGGCATAAACAATTTAAGAAAACCGGCAAAAAGAATTCCAGTACGCGCCGTTTTTAAATCAGCTCCCAAAGCTCGCTGCGTGATATATTGATTACAGCCCCAGTAATTTAGGTTGACAATCCAGATTCCTGCAAGATACATCCCTATTCCTGGCAACATCAGATACTTATTAATTTCTTCCTGACTAGCCCCCGGCCCAGGTTTGGAAACAAACAAATTAAAGTGTTCCGGCGAATCTTCCATCAACTTATTAAAACCAGCCAATACATCCTTGCCTAATCCAAAATGCTCACTTACTAAAGTTAACGCAACATACGTTGTAGCAATACCACCAATAATCAGTACCACAACTTGGATAACATCCGTAAAACCGATCACCCGCATTCCTCCCAATGTGATAACCACAGCAAACACGGCCAAAGCCACCGTGATCGTATGGAAGCTATCTCCACCACCTGCCATACTAGAAATGGCAATGGCTCCTAAATATAGAATCGACGTCAGGTTGACAAATACATACAAAAACAGCCAAAAAATAGCCATGATAAGGCTTGTTGTTTCATTGTATCGGTTATTTAAAAACTGTGGCATGGTGAAAATCTTATTTTTTAGATACACCGGGATAAACCAAACCGCAACAATGATAAGCGCCACCGCAGCAATAAGTTCATACGCTGCTACAGCAATTCCAACTTCAAATCCATTACCGCTCATTCCTATAAACTGCTCCGCAGAAATATTGGATGCAATCAATGAGGAGCCGATCGCCCACCAGGTCAGTGACCCTTCCGCCAAAAAATAATCCTTGCTGCTGCTTAGACTATTCGTCTTCTTGCGATAAATCCAGTAGCCATAGCCTGCCACGATAAAGAAGTAAATCACGAATATAACGTAATCTACCGTTGCAAATTTTTCCATATTTTCCAAATTGGTTATTTATCAAATAAGCCATTTATGCCCCGAAGATTGGGTACATAAATGGCTTACAAACTATTACTTACTCAGTAAATAATAAAGTTCATTCCATTTCAATTGATCTTCGAGGTTTGCAACCGTAGTCTTCTCATCAATCAACACATATTCTAACCCTGCTATGCGCGCAAAATCTTCAAGATATTCAGGTGTCAAACTCAAGCTATAAGCGGTATGGTGAGCACCGCCAGCAACGATCCAGGCACTACAACCTGTTTTCATATCTGGAAGCGGTTTCCATAATACCCGGGCAACTGGAAGTTTTGGTAACTCTTCTTCGACAGAAACCCCTTCAACCTTATTGACGATCAATCGAAAACGTGTCCCCATATCAACCAGCGAAGCATTGAGTGCATCTCCGCTCTGCCCGTTAAAGACGAGACGAGCCGGATCCGCTTTGCCGCCTATTCCCAATGGATGTACCTCAATTCGCGGTTTGTCAGTAGCCAAGGCTGGATCGACTTCCAACATGTGTGAACCCAAAACCATGGCATTTTGCGGATCAAAATGATAGGTATAGTCCTCCATAAATGCTGTCGTTCCTGCCAGACCAGCTCCCATGACTTTACATGCTCTGACCAAGGCCGGCGTTTTCCAGTCCCCCTCACCGGCAAAACCGTATCCTTCGGCCATTAAGCGCTGTACCGCCAAGCCCGGAAGCTGCACCATGCCATGCAGGTCTTCGAAAGTATCTGTAAAACCTTTAAAATTGCCTTGCGCTAAGAATTTGCGTAACCCGATTTCAATTTTAGCAGCTTCAATCAGATTGTCATGAAATTCACCACCGACCTTTACGTTTTCTGCCAGTTCATACGTAGCTTCATACTCGGTCAATAAAGCCTCTATTTCTTCATTAGTGCTCGCGTTAATAACCTGAACCAAATCACCAATGGCATAGGTATTTACAGAAAAACCAAATTGAGATTCCGCTTCCACCTTGTCGCCATCCGTAACAGCTACATAACGCATATTGTCGCCGAACCGCGCAAATTTGGCGCCTTGCCAGTCATGCCAGCCTGCTGCGGCACGTGACCATACATTAATACGCTCCAATACTTCAGGGTCTTGCCAATGTCCGGTCACCACTTTACGGCCTATTTTCAATCGGCTTACAATGTGGCCAAATTCACGGTCGCCATGTGCGCTTTGATTGAGATTCATAAAATCCATGTCAATACTGCTCCAAGGAATATCCTGATTATACTGGGTATGTAAATGCAATAATGGTTTTTGTAAAGCTTTTAATCCTCTGATCCACATTTTAGCAGGCGAGAATGTATGCATCCATGTAATGATACCGATACAATTTTTTTCGCTATTGGCAGCTGTTAACGTTGCATAAATTTCATCTGTATTTTTGACGATCGGTTTATATCTCACTGCCACAGGAATCACCGTATGTGCATTTAAATAGTTTGCGATTTCCTCGGCATGTATTGCAACTTGGCGTAAGGTCTCTTCTCCATATAGATCTTGGCTTCCAACGATAAACCAGACCTCAAGTTCTTTTAAATTAATATTCATTTTTAAATAGTAGTTTTTTTGCTATTGTTTTTTATCATCACGAATTACTGACCATAGTAGGCATTGGTTCCATGCTTCCTTTCATAATGTTTTTTGATTAATGCGGACTTTAACCTCGGCGCATTGGGGTTAATCTGCTCTGTCAACAAAGCCATCTTGGCAACTTGTTCCAGTACCGCGCTATTATAAACAGACTTCATTCCATTTTTACCCCAGGCAAAAGGCGCGTGGTTGCCAACTAGAATCATTTCCACTTCTTTATAATCAAGCTTATTTTCGGTAAAGTGATTGATAATCTGAAAACCGGTTTCATGCTCGTAGTTTCCGGCGATCATCTCATCACTCATGGGTGGAGCACAGGGAATATCTGTTGTTAAATGATCGGCATGTGTCGTTCCGAAAATCGGAATATCGCGTTGACTTTGCGCCCATGCTGTCGCATAAGTTGAATGCGTATGTGTAATACCGCCAATTTCTTTCCAGTGTTTATATAAAACAGCATGCGTTTTTGTATCCGATGAAGGTCTAAGATCTCCTTCAACCACATTACCGTCAAAATCAACAATGACCATTTGCTCGGGAGAAAGCTCCTCATAAGGTACCCCACTGGGTTTAATGGCAAAAACTTCATGCTGCCGGTCCACAACACTGACATTTCCAAATGTGAAAAGTACAAGACCCAATTGGGGCAGTTGCATATTGCAACGGTATGCTTCTTCTTTAATTGAATTATACATAATAAATATTCATCGATTAAACAGTAATGGCTAACGATTCTTTCCCTTCGATGAAAGCTCCGAGCGCCTTGTAGCGTTCATAACGTTCAGCATAGATTGGCACCCACTTTTCTTCGGGTACATAGGTACATTCGAAACCTTGCCCCATGGTTTTCATGGCATCCTCAACACGGTCATACAACCCCGCCGCAGTAGCCGCGAACATTGCCGCACCGATGGCACAAGTTTGCTCACTCTTGTGTATACGAATTGGCATGTTCATGACATTAGCCATCATCTGCATAATAAAAGGGGATTTTTTGGCTACGCCACCAAGACCGATCAGCCCTTTAACAGGAATTCCCTGATCAACAAAACGGTCCACAATGGCTTTTGCTCCGAAACAGGTTGCTTCAACAATAGCTCTAAATATCCGTGGCGCATCGGTTCCTAAATGCAATCCTGTAATTGCACCCTTCAATGATTGATCCGCATCAGGTGTTCTTCGACCATTCAACCAATCTATCGCCAACTCCGAAGTTGCGGTCACTGACAACTCCGCTGCCTTTTTACTCAAACTGACCAACAATGTCTCTTCCAAACCATTCACAACTTGCTCACGAACGTCATCATTCAGACCTTCTACATCTTGTAACGCCTGTTTAGCAGGCCATAACAAGACCTGTTTCAACCAAGCATAAGCATCGCCAAAGGCGGATTGCCCAGCTTCCATACCGATCATTCCCGGAATGATCGAACCATCCACCTGACCGCAGATTCCCTTCACAAGTGTATCTTGAACCTCTTCTTTTGGTGCAACAAGCATATCACAAGTCGATGTGCCCATGACTTTACTGAGGTAATAAGGTTCGATCTGTCCACCCACAGCCCCCATGTGACAATCAAAAGCACCGATACCAACTATCACCGATGTCGAAAGCCCCAAACGTTCGGCCCATTCCGTTGAGAGATTCCCTGCAGGTTTATCTGCCGTATAAGTTTCTGAAAATAAACGATCCACAACACCATCCAATAGCGGGTCAATATCCGTAAAGAAAGCATTTGGAGGCAGGCCACCGAATGCTGCCGCCCAGAGAGACTTATGCCCGGCAGAACATACACCCCGCTTAATCGCAGATGCATGCGTGCCTCCCGTCAATAAGAAAGGAATATAATCACAATGCTCAACCCAGCTAAATGTCGCTTTACGAACTTGCCCGTCAACTCTAAAAATATGAAGTAACTTAGCCCAAAACCATTCCGAAGAATAAACACCACCAACGTATTTCAAATAATCAACAGCGCTTGTTTCGTTGTAGTCATTGATTTCCTTGGCTTCCTTAACGGCGGTATGATCTTTCCACAGGACAAACATCGCATTCGGATTATCCTTAAATTCATCCAGCAAAGCCAAAGGAACCCCTTGCTCATTGACAGCAATAGGGGTTGATCCGGTGGTATCTACCGAAATTGCTCTTACGGCCTGTCCAATATTCGCTATTCCCGATTTTTGTAAACAATCCTTTACTGTCGCCTCCAGACCTTCGATGTAATCTAAGGGATGTTGTCTAAACTGACTGGATGCAGCATCGCAGTATTCCCCTCTTTTCCATCGTGGATAATAAAATACTGAAGATGATATTTCTTCTCCATTAATCGCATCGACCAATACAGAACGGACCGAATCGCTTCCGTAATCTATCCCGATGACATATGATTCATTCATTTTTGCTGAATTTGGTTTATAACTTATAATTGTTTCAAACATTATTTTTCAATGCCCTCAATCGAAGATAAGCATTCTAAAATAATTAGTGTCAAATAAACATTTATTTTTTTGAATTTGAAAGAAAATTTTCATATTTAAAAAAATGAATTAACTTCATCCCGTTAATCATGATGAGTTTAAATGCCTGTGTATGTTGTATTGAAACATTTTTAAATCAGTTACCGACCAAGTATTGTATTTATTTTTAGCTAGTCACTATAGTTTTGATCATGAAAACGGGAGGAAGTCAAAAAAAGAGATAAAAAACAATAGACAATGGAATATTATAAAAAAGATTCAGGGATTCTTTTAGCTGTAGACTGTATTATATTTGGCTTCAATGGGGAATCCCTAGAAGTATTGTTGATTAAGCGTGATTTTGAACCTGAAAGAAATAAATGGAGTTTGATGGGTGGTTTTGTTCAACCCAACGAAAGTCCAGAAGAATCTGCCAGTCGGGTGTTGAAAAAATTAACCGGTCTTGAAAATGTCTATATGGAGCAATGCAGTGTCTTCGGCGAACCCAAGCGCGAGCCTAATGACCGAGTGATAAGTATCTGCTATTTTGCATTGATCGACACCCAACAGTATAAGCATATCCTGAGCGACGATTATGAAGCAAAATGGTTTCCATTACAGCAGCATCCTACACTGATATTCGATCACGAGCAAATGATAGCATCGGCACAACACCGCCTACGTATGAAAGCAGCACTATATCCTATTTTGTTCGAACTGCTACCGGAAAAATTCACGATTCCGCAAATCGCAGCCTTATATGAAGGTGTCTATAATATCGAGCTTGACAAGCGCAACTTTAGTCGAAAACTACTCTCATCAGGCTTAATCATCAAACTACAGGAAAAAGACAAAGAAAATTCCAAAAAGGGGGCTTTCTATTTTAAGCTAAATACAGCGATCTATAAAGAGAAAATTATGTCATTTCTCCGTTATCTGCCCAGCTGGGGCCTCGAAACATAAAGATATCTATCAAAAGAATAGACTATAATCGGAATATATTTCACTTTCAATTTTCGTTTTTTCAATATTTCCTTATATTTATCACAGGCATATGCTAGCTTTGTAGCTGGAATATTCTGATTAAACTTATTATAATAACGATAGACAACATGAGCAAATTGAGATTAGCATTTGTATTCTTTACGATTTTATTTATTTCATCGTACACTTTATTACAGGCTCAAACTCCTGCAGCAGCACCGGTTACCGCCACCCAGCAGGCAAATAACGCTTATAAATACAGCCCGGATGGACTAAAAAAAGGGAGCTTGGCAAATCAATTTGATCACTTAAATTATATATCAAAAAACAATTATGACTTCAAGATGGTGCGCAAAACCAACCTTGACATCGTCAAAAGAAATGTTGTTGATACTGTTGCAAAGCTGCATAAGGAAATTAATTCCCTAAAATCCTCATCCAGCAATTATTCATCCAACACCAAGAATTTACAGGATTCTATTCAGACATTAAAGGATCAACTCGCACAGGAGCAACAAAAGACAGATAGCTTTTCATTCTTGGGTATCAATACATCCAAGAGCTTATACAGTACGGTCGTTTGGACCATCATCGCCGTCTTGGCTGTAGCGACTTTCATCTTTTTAATCTCTTATAGAAAAGCAAAAGTCGATACGGTAGAATTTCAAAAGACAGCAGAACAATCACAAGAGGAATTTGCGACATTCCGTAAAAAGGCCATGGAAAAAGAACAACTGCTGAAACGTCAATTGCAAGATGAATTAAATAAAAAGATCTAGTCAGGTCGTCATAAGACTATATTATACAGGATTCTTATCGACCTGAAGCGGGGCCTTCATGACGGCCCCGCTTCAGGTCGATCACATTTGTATACCCTCTGAGCTTCACCTTACGAACGTCGGAAACGAACAGCAGTTCAAAAAAAATAGTGTCACCAATACACCGAAATAGTATATTTGCAACAACAAGAGTCGAAACTCACAGAATTACAAGAGATAACATTTTGACCTACATTAATGAAAATATAATTTAATTGCAAATTCTATTTGTTTTTAAAAACGAATAACCTTATTTTTGCTGACCAAAAAAGAGGCCTTTTATGTCTCTTATATAAAATTGATTAATAAATATTTAGTCCCTATAATATGCCCAAGATTGGTAAAATAGCGCAGATTATCGGCCCAGTTGTTGACGTCAACTTCGCCGACAGTGAAAATCTACCTAAAATTTACGATGCATTGTACATTCAAAAAGAAAATGGACAACGTGTTGTATTGGAAGTTCAACAACACTTAGGTCAGGATCGTGTACGTACAATTGCCATGGACGCAACTGAAGGTTTGGTTCGCGGAATGGAAGTTGTCGATACTGGTGCTCCTATCAAAATGCCTGTTGGTGAAGAAATCAAAGGTCGTGTATTCAACGTAGTTGGTGATGCCATAGATGGTATCCAAAATTTGAGCAAAGAGAATGGTCGTCCTATCCACAACGTCCCTCCTAAATTCGAAGATTTATCTACTGAATCCGAAGTACTTTTTACTGGTATCAAAGTTATTGACCTTTTAGAGCCATATGCTAAAGGTGGTAAAATTGGTTTATTCGGTGGTGCCGGTGTAGGTAAAACTGTATTAATCCAAGAATTGATCAACAACATCGCTAAAGGTCACGGTGGTCTTTCCGTGTTTGCCGGTGTAGGTGAACGTACACGTGAAGGTAACGACTTATTGCGTGAGATGTTGGAATCAGGTATCATCAAATATGGTGAGCATTTTATGGAAGGCATGGAAAAAGGTGAATGGCCTTTGGACACTGTTGACCACGAATTAATGAAAGACTCTAAATGTACTTTCGTATTCGGTCAGATGAATGAGCCTCCCGGTGCACGTGCACGTGTTGCTTTATCCGGTTTGACTGTGGCAGAATATTTCCGTGACGGTGATGGCGAAGGTCAAGGTCGTGACGTCCTTTTCTTCATCGATAACATCTTTCGTTTTACACAAGCTGGTTCTGAAGTATCCGCGTTGTTAGGCCGTATGCCATCAGCAGTAGGTTACCAACCGACATTAGCTACAGAGATGGGTTTGATGCAAGAGCGTATTACATCAACTAAAAACGGTTCAATCACTTCAGTACAAGCAGTATATGTACCTGCCGATGACTTAACTGACCCTGCTCCAGCGACAACATTTGCTCACTTGGACGCAACGACAGTATTGTCCCGTAAAATTGCTGAGTTAGGTATCTATCCTGCGGTGGATCCTTTGGATTCTACATCACGTATCCTTTCTCCTGCTGTTTTAGGTGCTGAACATTACGATACTGCACAACGTGTAAAAGAAATTCTTCAACGTTATAAAGAACTACAAGATATTATCGCCATCTTAGGTATGGACGAGTTATCCGAAGAGGATAAGTTAACCGTTCACCGCGCACGTCGCGTACAACGTTTCTTATCACAACCTTTCCACGTAGCAGAGCAATTTACAGGTTTAAAAGGTGTATTGGTAGACATCAAAGATACCATCAAAGGATTTAACATGATCATTGATGGCGAGGTTGATGAATATCCAGAAGCTGCCTTCAACTTGGTAGGTAACATTGATGATGCTATCGAAAAAGGTAAGAAATTATTAGCAGAAGCCGTTTAATTTAGATTATATCTAAGAATAATGAAATTAACAATTATCACTCCCGACAAATTAGTATACGAAGGCGAAGTAACATCTGTTACGGTCCCTGGCTCTGCGGGCTCTTTTCAAATTTTGAAAGACCACGCGGCAATTGTTTCTACTTTGGAAGATGGAAAAGTAATTATTCAACAAGGTAAAGGTGGACAAGAAGTGTTCATTAAAGGTGGCGTCGTGGAAGCAAAAGACAATGTCATTACCGTGCTTGCTGAAGGAATTATCGGAGATTAAATCAATTGGTTTTAAAATATTGAAAAGCTTCCGATAGAAATATCGGAAGCTTTTTTTTTAAAGTTTTTTTGACAATTTCTTCATTTTAGGAAGAAATTTGCCCTTTGTAACAAAAAATAATTTTTTGACAGGGTAGACCAATTTTAAATACGGTATACGACTAACAAAATTTAAAACCGAAAAACAACTTAAAATACAGTTTAAAATTTTTTAAAATATAAAATTTTAAAATTTTATTCTAAATAGAAAATTAGCACTTTACCTATTGCCAATTATTGTAATTCCTGCTACCTTGAGGAGATGAAAATCGAAGGTTTTTACAGCGGCCTGAGATAGCATGATTTACCAGCAAAAACCAAAAAGGGAAATTATTTATATAGGTAAATTTTGGGTTATGAAATACTACGACAAGAACACATTGATTTATTTGGATGGAGCCTTTGTAAAAGCCTCCGAGGCTGCATTGAATCCCTTTGCACAATCGCTTCACTATGGCTACGCTGTATTCGATGGTTTACGCGCGTACAATACCCACAATGGTCCGCGCATCTTTAAAGCGGACAAACATTTTGACCGATTGAAGAAATCCTGCGAAGCGGTGAATATCCCTTATCAATGGAGTAACAGGGAGCTAATTGACAAATGTTATGAGCTTTTGGCCATCAACAACTTACGGGAGGCTTACATCCGTCCATTGGTACTCACCGGCTCGAATATGCACCTGACTTCTTCCACGGAGGCTAATCTGATGATTGCCGCCTGGGAATGGGGACCTTATCTCGGTCAGAACCTTTTGCGTGTATGCATCTCTGATATCAAAAGACCTAATCCAAAATCTTTTAAAACAGACTCGAAAATATCAGGTCAATATGTAAACTCTATTCTAGCGACGACAGAAGCCATTAAAAGGGGTTTTGATGAGGCACTTATGCTTGATCATGAAGGCTTCGTGGCCCAGGCTTCCAGCGAGAATATTTTTATTGAGAAAGATTTCAAAATTTATACACCGCCAGCGAAAAACATTTTTCCCGGCATTACACGGCAGACCGTTAAAAACATCTGTAAAAAACTGAATTTCGAAGTCATTGAAAAACAATTGACAGTAGAAGATATCTATACAGCTGATAGTGCATTCTTATGCGGTACAGCGGCTGAAATTATCGGAATCAAACAAGTCGACGATGTCATCTATCAAGAAGCGTGGGAACACAGCATCGGTGCATCGATCCAAAGAAGATATAAAAATTTAGTATTAGAGAACGAAAATTATGAAGTCATCATCTAACGGCGAAAACACAATGAACAAATACAGCCGTACATTTACACAAGACGAAACGCAACCTGCTGCAAAAGCAATGCTTTACGGTATCGGTCTTACGGATGCCGACATGGAGAAAGCACAGGTCGGTATTGCCAGCATGGGATATGATGGTAATACGTGTAATATGCACTTAAATGATTTGGCACAAATCGTCAAAAAGGGCGTTTGGAACAATGATTTAGTGGGTTTGACCTTTGGAACCATTGGCGTCAGCGACGGTATGAGCAACGGTACGGATGGTATGCGTTACTCACTGGTCAGCCGTGATGTAATCGCTGATAGCATCGAAACAATCTGTGGCGGACAATATTATGATGGCTTGATCTCTATTCCTGGCTGTGACAAAAACATGCCTGGTGCAATTATGGCAATGGCCCGTTTGGACCGCCCTTCTTTGATGGTATATGGAGGTACTATTGCTCCAGGCCACTACAAAGGCGAAGAATTAAATATTGTGTCTGCCTTTGAAGCATTGGGACAACGCATCTGCGGAAATCTTTCTGACGAAGATTATGAAGGCATCATCAAACATACTTGTCCTGGCGCTGGTGCGTGTGGTGGTATGTATACAGCCAACACCATGGCTTCTGCCATCGAAGCTTTGGGAATGAGTCTACCTTACTCATCTTCCAACCCTGCGATCTCCGAAGAAAAGAAAAATGAATGTCTAGAAGCGGGTAAACATATCCGTACCCTACTTGAAAAAGATATCAAACCTTCAGATATCATGACGCGCAAAGCATTCGAAAATGCATTACGTACCATCGTGATTTTAGGGGGTAGTACCAATGCCGTACTTCACTTTATTGCGATCGGTAAGGCCGTAGGCGTTGACATCTCACAAGATGACTTCCAGCGCATGAGTGATGAAACACCTGTATTGGCAGATTTTAAACCTTCGGGCAAATACCTGATGCAAGATCTTCAACAATATGGTGGAACTCCCGCTGTAATGAAATACCTTTTGGACGAAGGTTTATTACATGGTGATTGTATCACCGTAACTGGAAAAACTGTTGCTGAAAACTTAGCTGATGTCAAATCCATTATGGAATATGATCAGCCTATTATCAAACCATTGAGCAACCCTATCAAAGCAACAGGACACTTACAGATCCTTTACGGAAATCTGGCTGAAAAAGGTTCCGTGGCAAAGATATCAGGCAAAGAAGGCGAAAAATTCACTGGTCCTGCACGTGTGTTCGATGGCGAACATGACTTAGTAGCAGGAATTGCCTCAGGCAGAATTAAGCCCGGAGATGTTGTCGTTATTAAAAACGAAGGCCCGGTAGGTGCCCCAGGCATGCCGGAAATGCTTAAACCAACATCATTAATCATCGGTGCCGGCTTAGGTAAATCTGTGGCGCTTATTACAGATGGGCGTTTCTCCGGCGGCACACACGGTTTTGTTGTAGGCCACATTACACCAGAATCTTACAAAGGCGGGTTAATTGGTTTAGTTCATGATGACGATATCATCGAGATTGATGCTGTCAACAATACGATCAATGTGAACCTTTCCGATGAGGAGATTGCACAACGTCGTGCAGCATGGGTACAGCCGGCTTTGAAAGTCAGTAAAGGCGTATTATACAAATACGCTAAGACTGTAGCCGACGCCTCAGAAGGTTGTGTAACTGATCTATAAAAAATCAAAAAATGGAGACACTTCGTGTGCTGAAGGTTTAAACAAACGGAACTTCCGATCTAATGTCTCTAGATCTAATATCTAAATATTAAAAAAGACTGAATAATCAACAAAACTAAAAAATCAACGTAATGAGTACACTGGAAATAACAGAAAATAAGGCTGCTACCAAGCAGGAAACTCCGACACAAATTTCGGGATCGAAAGCTGTTATGGAGGCCTTATTGAGCGAAGGAGTTGATACCGTATTTGGCTATCCGGGTGGTGCGATCATGCCCATTTATGATGCCCTTTATGATTATACGGATCGTTTGAAACATATCTTGGTGCGCCATGAGCAAGGAGGAATCCATGCGGCCCAAGGTTATGCAAGAACTTCCGGTCGTACAGGTGTCGTCTTCGCGACGAGTGGTCCCGGAGCAACAAACCTAGTTACCGGGCTGGCAGATGCCATGATCGACAGTAACCCGATCGTCTGTATTACAGGGCAGGTCTTTGCTTCACTATTGGGAACCGATGCATTTCAGGAAACGGATGTCATCAATATTACCGCACCGGTCACCAAGTGGAACTATCAAGTCACTGACGCTACTGAAATTCCAGCCGCACTCGCTAAAGCATTTTATATTGCCAGCACGGGTCGTCCGGGTCCCGTATTGATCGATATTACCAAGAATGCACAAATACAATTGTTCGATTACTTCGGTTACGAAAAATGCAATCATGTGCGTAGTTATAGACCTGCTCCGCAAGTCCGTAAAGAGTATATCGAACAAGCTGCTGAGTTGATCAATAATGCAAAAAAGCCATTTGTACTTTTTGGTCAGGGGATTATCTTAGGAAAGGCAGAAGAGGAATTCAAAGCTTTTATCGAAAAAACAGGCATTCCTTCTGCCGCCACTGTCATGGGATTGAGCGCACTTCCTACAGACCACAAACTTCATGTCGGTATGTTGGGGATGCACGGAAACTATGCGCCAAACGTCATGACCAATGAATGCGATGTCTTAATTGCTATTGGCATGCGTTTCGATGACCGTGTCACAGGCCGATTGGACAAATATGCCAAACAGGCAAAAGTGATCCATTTGGATATCGATCCAGCCGAGATTGACAAAAATGTACAAACAACTGTACCTGTATGGGGCGATTGCAAAGAATCACTTCCAATGTTGACTGAATTGGTTAAAACCGTGGATCATTCCGCATGGTTAGCTCAGTTCCGCGAACTCGAAAAAGAAGAAATCAAAGAAGTCATCACAGATGAATTGCATCCAAAAACGGATATCATGACCATGGGCGAGGTGATCAATGTGTTGAATGAATTAACCGGTGGGGACGCAATCATAACCACAGACGTTGGTCAGCATCAGATGGTCACATGTCGCTATGCAAAATTTAACAAGAGCAAGTCAAACGTCACATCAGGCGGATTGGGAACCATGGGCTTTGGTCTTCCTGCAGCTATTGGCGCCTGGTATGGAGCCCCTGAGAAAACTGTCGTAGCCATCATCGGTGACGGTGGTATCCAAATGACCATTCAGGAACTGGGGACCATCATGCAATTTGGCGCAAAGGTAAAAATCTTGATCTTGAACAACGAGTTCTTAGGTATGGTACGTCAATGGCAACAACTGTTTCATGACAAACGCTATTCATTCGTGAATATCACCAGCCCTGACTTTGTTGCAGTTGCCAAAGGTTATTATATCGATGGACAGAAAATTTCGGAGCGGAAGGATCTCCGCAATGCCCTTCAGACCATGCTTGACCACGATGGTGCTTATCTATTGGAAGTTATGGTAGGAAAGGAAAACAATGTATTCCCGATGGTTGCACAAGGAACATCCGTATCGGAGATTCGATTAAAGTAAAAAGTCAAAATGGAAAAACAAGAATATACCATTACCCTATATACAGAGAATTCTATCGGCCTTATCGGAAGGATCTCAACGATTTTTTCAAGAAGAAAAATCAATATCGAAAGTTTAAACACATCGCCTTCTGAAGTAGAAGGTATACATCGCTTCACCATTGTCATTACAGAGGCAGAGGATGTACTGCGTAAGCTTTGCCGTCAGTTAGAAAAACAGATAGATATCCTTAAAGCCTATTACAATACCAATGACGAAGTGATCTGGCAAGAACAGGCCTTGTATAAAGTACCGGCAGACGTTGTCAATGAAAAAGTATATGTGGAGCGTTTGCTACGTCAATATGGAGCCAATGTGGTTGTGATCCGCAACGATTACATCGTGTTCGAAACCGCAGGTCACCGTGAAGAAATTGATAAGCTGACGGAGGAATTGACAAAATACGGGTTAATCGAATTTGTCCGTGGTGCCCGTATCGCCATCATTAAAGATAGTGCTGGCTTCCACTCCAAATTGGTTCAGTTTGAAGCACAGGAACCGTCGATAGAAATCGTTGAAAATGAATATCTCGACAAACGGGATGATGTATTTACCATGTAATCAGATGCAAGAGACATTTAAATTTATCTTACAGGCCCGCCAAAAATTCATTGAATTGGTGGATAACCTTTCCATAGAACAACTCAACAAAATCCCTGCTGGATTTAACAACAATATTATCTGGAATTTTGGACATATCGTTGTAAGTACACAGACTTTGGTCTATGTGCGTACCGGTATCAAAGCGGATACCGCCTGGGTAAAATACAATGAAGATTATAGAAAAGATACCAAGCCCACACGTTTTGTCGAGCAGGCTGAGGTGGATGAATTAAAGACAATCGCTATCCAAAGCATCGAACAAATCGCCAAAGACTATGAGAATGGCGTTTTTGAAGAGATTACCTCGTTTTCAACAGCAACTTATGGTTATCCAATGGGCACAGTCGAAGATGTTATCGCTTTAACCTCAGGACATGATAATGTTCATTATGGTTATGCTTTGGCGCAACGTAAATTAGTACAATAAAAAAATAAATAATCAACAACCAATAACAGAAAGAAAGTAAAACAATGGCAAATTATTTCAACACCTTACCGCTTAGAGAGCAGTTAGAACAATTAAGTCACGCTGAATTCATGGACAACACCGAATTTACGGATGGAGTAAATGCTTTAAAAGGTAAAAAAATCGTAATCGTAGGATGCGGTGCACAAGGCTTGAACCAAGGTTTAAACTTAAGAGATAGCGGACTGGACGTTTCTTATGCTTTACGTAAAGAAGCTATTGAACAAAAAAGAGATTCTTGGAAAAATGCTACGGACAATAACTTTAACGTAGGCACTTACGAAGAATTAATCCCAACAGCAGATTTGGTCATTAACCTGACTCCTGATAAACAACATACCTCAGTGATCAACGCGGTCATGCCTTTGATGAAAGAAGGTGCAACATTATCTTATTCACACGGTTTCAACATCGTTGAAGAAGGTATGCAAATCCGTAAAGATATCACTGTGATCATGGTTGCTCCAAAATGTCCGGGTTCTGAGGTTCGTGCAGAATACCTTCGTGGTTTCGGTGTCCCTACTTTGATCGCTGTTCACCCAGAGAATGATCCACAAGGAAAAGGTTGGGCTGAGGCAAAAGCATACTGTGTAGGAACAGGTGGTCACAAAGCCGGTGTATTGAAATCTTCATTTGTAGCCGAGGTAAAATCAGATTTAATGGGTGAACAGACAATCCTTTGTGGTTTGTTACAAACAGGTTCGATCTTATCTTTCGACAAAATGATCGAAAAAGGAATTGAGGCTGGTTATGCATCCAAATTGGTACAATACGGTGTAGAAGTGATCACTGAAGCCTTGAAACATGGTGGTGTAAGCGGTATGATGGATCGTTTGAGCAACCCTGCAAAAGTGAAAGCTTTTGAGATCTCAGAAGAGCTAAAAGATATCATGCGTCCTTTGTTCCAAAAACACCAAGACGATATCATGTCCGGTCACTTTAGCAAGACGATGATGGAAGATTGGGCAAATGGTGATGCTAACTTATTGAAATGGAGAGCTGAAACAGGCGAAACTGCATTCGAGAAAACGCCTGCAGGTGATATTAAAATCAACGAGCAGGAATACTTCGACAATTATACTCTAATGGTTGCTTTCATCCGAGCAGGCGTTGAATTGGCTTTCGAAACAATGGTTGAAGCAGGTATCAAACCAGAATCAGCATACTACGAATCATTGCACGAAACGCCATTGATTGCCAACACAATCGCCCGTAAAAAATTGTTTGAAATGAACCGTGTTATTTCTGATACAGCGGAATATGGCTGTTACCTATTTGATCAGGCTTGTAAACCTTTATTGGCTGATTTCATGAAAACTGTTGATACCGATCTAGTAGGTAAAAACTTTAATGAAGGTAAAGATGCTGCTGTTGATAACGCACAGTTGGTTGTTATCAATGAAATTTTGCGTGACCATCCTGTGGAAATCGTTGGTCGTAAATTGCGTAAGGCGATGACGGCAATGAAAGCGATCAAAACTGTTTAAAAATTGATACGAATTATTTGTTCTTTTTAAAAACGGATAGCATATCCGGGTGAATTCAATCCCCAGATATGCTCCAAAATCATGAATATTTCGTAATTTAGTATATTGAAATCAGGGTGATATTGAGACATTTACAATATCGCCCTGATTAAAATAAAAATAACATAAGAGAGATTAAAAAATGTCAAAAACATTAGTAGAAAAGATTTGGGATGCTCACGTCGTCAAGCGTGAAGAAGGGTTTCCGGATATTATATATATCGATACCCACTTGATTCATGAGGTTACTTCACCGCAAGCTTTTGATGGCCTACGCAAAAGAGGAATCCCAGTTTTTCGTCCAAAGCAAACGGTAGCAACTGCCGACCATAACGTACCGACACTCAACCAACATTTGCCGATCAAAGAAGAGCTATCGCGCTATCAAGTCGATATGCTGACCAAAAATTGTGCTGAATTTGGCATTGAATTATATGGTTTGGGACATCCTTACCAAGGAATCGTACACGTGATCGGTCCTGAGTTGGGTATCACACTACCTGGTAAAACAATGGTCTGTGGTGATAGCCATACGTCAACGCATGGAGCCTTTGGAGCTATTGCTTTTGGTATCGGAACCTCTCAGGTAGAACAGGTCTTTGCGACACAATGTTTATTGCAGTCCAAGCCTAAAACCATGAAAATTGAAGTCAATGGTACTTTACAAAAGGGTGTTGGCGCAAAAGATATTATCCTCTATATTATCGCCAAGATTTCTGCTGCAGGAGGTACAGGGTATTTTATCGAATATGCTGGTTCAGCCATCCGCTCTTTGAGCATGGAAGCGCGGATGACCATCTGTAATATGAGTATCGAAATGGGGGCACGCGGCGGACTTATTGCACCGGATCAAATCACATTTGATTATGTGGAAGGCCGCGAATTCGCACCAAAAGGAGAAGAATGGGACCAAGCCTTAGCATATTGGAAAACATTATATTCAGACGAAGATGCGATCTTTGATAAAGTATTGACATTTGATGCAGCTGACATCGCTCCTATGATTACCTATGGTACAAACCCCGGCATGGGTATGGGTATCACAGAGCATATCCCGGCAACAAATGCACAACCGGAATCCGAAAGACCATCCTATCAAAAAGCGCTGGACTACATGGGCTTTAAAGATGATTCCACGGTCTTAGGTAACCGCGTGGATTACGTTTTCATCGGAAGCTGCACCAACTCCCGTATCGAAGATTTACGTGAGGTAGCTTCATTCGTGAAAGGAAAACAAAAGGCACAGGACGTCGAAGTATGGATTGTTCCGGGCTCAAAACAGGTAGAAAAACAAGCCAAAGAAGAAGGCTTGGATAAAATCTTTGAAGCGGCTGGATTCCAACTACGCGAACCGGGATGTTCCGCATGTTTAGGCATGAACGAGGATAAAATCCCTGCGGGCAAATACTGTGTTTCGACTTCAAACAGAAATTTCGAAGGACGTCAGGGGCCCAATGCACGTACCATGCTGGTATCTCCACTGACAGCAGCAGCAGCAGCAGTAACGGGTAAAGTAACAGATGTAAGAGAGTTAATATAGTATTGAGATGAGAGAATTGAGTATTGAGACCCTGATTGTCCAAGCTTTCAGCTTATAACTAGCTCCATTTTTTAATTTTTAATTCTGACTTACTAAATTTTTGACATGAAAAAATTTGAAACTTTAACATCACAGGTAGTTCCATTACCTATTGAAAATATTGATACTGACCAAATTATTCCAGCACGTTTTCTAAAAGCGACCACTCGTGAGGGATTTGGCAATAATTTATTCCGTGACTGGCGCTTTGATAGCGATAATCAGCCAAAAGCAGATTTCGTATTGAACAGCCCCATCTATTCAGGAAAAATATTGGTTGCCGGCAAGAACTTCGGTTGCGGTTCCAGTCGTGAACATGCTGCTTGGGCAATCCAGGACTACGGCTTCGATGTCGTTATCAGTTCGTTTTTTGCGGATATCTTTAAAGGTAATGCGCTTAATAATGGTGTATTGCCTATTCAGGTTCCCGAAGAATTTTTAGAGAAAATCTTCGAATTGGTCCACCAAAACCCAAATACCCAAATCATCGTTGATCTCGAAAAACAAACGGTGATGTTAACCGAGACCGGCGATCAATTTGAATTTGAAATCAATCCATACAAAAAATCATGCTTGATCAATGGATACGATGACATCGATTTTATCCTTAATCAAAAAGATTTAATTGAATCATTTGAAACAACAAAAAAATGGTAGACCCTGTCGTCCATATTGCCAATTTAACGATTCAGCACGGTAAAGATTCCGTACTGCAAGATTTAAATTGGCAAATTTTTCCTGGAGAACAATGGATCTTAGGTGGTCCCAGTGGCACAGGAAAAACAACGCTCGCAAAAGCAATTGTAGGGCAATTAAAATATGAGGGCACCATATCCTTCCATCTGGATAACAATAGTTCCCTTCCTCCAGTTGTCCATTACGTATCCAATTGGTTTCAGTTTACCAATCTTGAAGGTGATCGCAACTTCTATTACCAACAACGCTACAACAAGTTTGCAAAAAACGATACCTTAACGGTTTTTGCTGAATTGAAACATTTTGCGAAGGACGAACAGCTGGCCTTCGAAGATGTGGCACCTTACCTTACCATCTTTGGATTTGAAAATTTCAAAGACCAGCAATTGATCGAACTTTCCAGCGGCGAACATAAACGCTTACAATTGGTCAAAGCTCTTTGGCTTCAGCCGCAGGTCTTGGTTATCGACCAGCCTTATACCGGACTTGATGTACAATCCCGAAAAGACCTGAACCAGATCTTCGATCAGCTTGCGGACAAGGGCGTATCCCTCTTACTAATCAGCAATGATGACGAACAACCGGATTGTATTAATCGTTTTGCCGAAATCCAAAATGGAAAAATTGTTCTCCGTCATCATAGCAGAGAAATTTCAAGGGGAATACCACGAAAACGCAAGGAATTACCGTATTTCTTACAGCAACCACCCAAAATCTCCGACCCAACGATGGTCAAGATGCGGCAGATCAACATTTCATACGGTGAAAAGCAGGTCTTGAAAAACATTGATTGGGAAGTAAAAGCAGGAGAAAAATGGCTGCTGCAAGGACATAATGGATCGGGAAAATCGACTTTATTAAGTCTGATCAACGGGGATCATCCCCAGGCTTACGCAAATGACATCCATCTTTTTGGTAAAAAGAGAGGATCAGGAGAAAGTATATGGGAAATCAAAGAGCATCTGGGCATTATTTCTCCCGAATTACATTGGTACTACGATATGAATGCCAATGTTGGACAGACCATTGCTTCGGGATTCTTTGACTCGATGAGCCTGTATCAAAAATTGGGCTATGAACAACAGCAGAAGCTTGATCAGGTACTCCATTTTTTTGATCTCAAAGACGCGAAACATAAAACATTAGGATCTTTACCTTTAGGCCAACAGCGATTAGCATTGCTGGCGCGTACAATTGTAAAACATCCGGAATTGCTTATATTAGATGAACCTTGCCAAGGATTGGATAAGGAACAATCACAATATTTTAATGATGTGATCGATGACCTGAGCAAGAATGGCCAGACCCTTATTTATGTCGGTCATTTCCAATCCCAATTACCTACCTGTATAGACAACAAGATGGTACTGGAAAAAGGTGAAATTAAGTCTGTAGAACGAGTTATCCACAAAAAAGAGACTTTATCAACATAAAAATTGTTGAAAACGACAATTAACAATAGATATTTAGACGAAAGATAATAGATATTAGACAATGGACATGAGCGGGTGGATATTCAAATTTGATAAAAATAGCACCTCAAGACTCATATCTCAATACGAATAAAACAATGAAAAAAAATATTTTAATCATACCTGGAGACGGCATCGGCCAAGAAGTAACCACATGGGGTAAAAAAGTTTTAGAAAAGATCGGTGAAAATTATGGTCATGAATTCAGTTTTGATGAAGCAATCATGGGCCATACGGCGATTGAAGCTACTGGCAATCCACTTCCTGACGAGACGTTAGCAAAAGCCAAAGCATCAGATGCCATCCTTTTTGGCGCGATCGGACATATCAAGTACGATAATGATCCTTCGGCCAAGGTTAGACCAGAACAGGGTTTGTTGAAAATCCGTAAAGAATTGGGGTTATATGCCAATCTCCGTCCTATCCTTTTATTTGATGAATTATTGGATGCATCGAGTTTAAAACCTGAAATTCTCCAAGGCACAGATATCCTTTTTTTCCGTGAGTTGACGGGTGATGTGTATTTCGGTGAGAAAAACCGTAATGAAGACAATACCTTCGCTTCGGATTTGATGAACTACCACCGTTATGAAGTAGAACGTATCGCACGTAAAGCTTATGATGCAGCACGCACCCGCAACAAAAGATTATGCTCTGTAGATAAAGCCAATGTATTGGAAACATCCCGCCTGTGGAGAGAAGTTGTACAAGAAATTGCAAAAGAATATCCAGATGTTGAAACTGAACACATGTTTATTGACAATGCAGCAATGCAATTAGTCAAGAATCCAAAGAAATTTGACGTGGTATTAACAGCGAATCTTTTTGGTGATATTTTGACTGATGAAGCATCTCAGATTGCGGGATCAATGGGCATGTTGGCCTCAGCTTCCGTTGGCGATGGCACAGGTTTCTTCGAACCTATCCACGGCTCGGCACATGATATCGCGGGCCAGAATAAAGCGAATCCGCTTGCTTCAATTTTATCCGCTGCATTGATGCTTGACATTAGCTTTGGTCTACAGGAAGAAGCAAAAGCGGTTACTAATGCGGTTGCGCAAACGCTCAAAGCAGGCTGGAGAACCGGTGATATTGCGAATGCCAATACAGAAGCTTCTAAAATCTTGGGTACTCAGGAAATGGGAGAGAAAGTGTTGGAGTTTATTAAATAGTAATGAGATATGCGTATGGAGTAATGAGATTTGGGTGCCACAAACCAAAAAAGATCGCTGCACTTACACTCTTTGCCCCATACTTCTTTAGTTATAAATCTTTTGAATTAAGAAATTATGTTACACGATCCTAATCATCTTTACATCTTCGACACCACATTGCGTGATGGCGAACAGGTACCGGGTTGCCAATTAACTACTCCAGAGAAAATTGAGATCGCAAAGGACTTAGAAAAACTGGGGGTTGATATTATCGAAGCTGGTTTTCCTGTTTCCAGTCCCGGAGATTTCCAATCTGTCGTAGAATTGTCCAAGGCGGTGAATGATGTTATTATATGTGCATTGACCCGTGCCAATCAAAATGATATCGACGTAGCTGCGGAAGCATTGAAATATGCCAAACGTCCACGTATTCATACCGGCATTGGCTCTTCAGATATGCATATCAAGTATAAATTCAATAGTACACGTGAAGAAATTTTAGAACGTGCCGTTGCAGCTGTAAAACACGCTAAATCTTACGTGGAAGATGTCGAGTTTTACGCTGAGGATGCCGGTCGTGCTGACTTGGAGTTTTTGGCTAAAATGATTGAATCAGTTATTGCTGCTGGTGCAACAGTTGTCAATATTCCCGATACCAATGGCTACTGCTTACCAGACCAATATGGTTCAAAAATCAAGTACCTTAAGGAAAATGTACGTAATATCGATCAAGCCATTATTTCTGCACACTGCCATAATGATCTGGGGCTTGCTACGGCCAACTCTATCGCCGCGATACAAAACGGTGCCCGTCAGGTAGAATGTACCATCAATGGTATAGGCGAACGTGCCGGTAATACCTCATTGGAAGAAGTTGCAATGATTCTTAAAGTGCATAATCAAGCTTTCGGAAGCCTAACTTCGAATATTGATAGCCGCATGTTTACCTATCTATCCCGTAAAGTGAGCGATATGATGAACATGCCCGTGCAACCAAATAAAGCGATTGTTGGCCGGAATGCCTTTGCCCATAGTTCAGGCATCCATCAAGATGGTTTCCTGAAGCACCGCGAAAACTACGAGATCATCAGACCGGAAGATGTAGGCCTTGATGAAGCAGATATCATTTTGACGGCCCGTTCAGGAAGACATGCACTTAAACACCATTTGGAGCGCCTTGGTTTCCATCTTGAAAAAGATGATCTGGCAGATTGCTATCAACGCTTTTTGGTATTGGCCGACGCAAAGAAAAATATTTGTGATGATGACTTAAAAAGCCTCATCCAAGAAAAGATATAGAAAATGGAAGGCTGCAGATGCAGCCTTTTTTTATCAAAAGACAACCTTAATCATCCTATTAAAAAAATGGATCTATCAACCTTAAACATCAACTCAGAAGCTACGCTTGAGCGCATCAAATCGGTGGTCAATCGTACGCCTTTACAATATAACCGCTATTTATCCGAAAAATATGGCGCAGAAGTTTATCTCAAACGGGAAGACTTACAGGTCGTCCGTTCCTATAAACTGCGTGGTGCCTACAACAAGATTATTTCCCTGACAGAGGAAGAGCGCCAACGGGGCGTCGTCTGTGCAAGTGCTGGTAACCATGCTCAGGGTGTCGCCTTTTCATGCAAAAAACTGGACATTAAAGGCGTTATCTTTATGCCCGGCCCGACGCCGCGTCAGAAAATCTCCCAAACTGAAATGTGGGGCAATGGAAATGTTGAAATTGTATTGACCGGAGATACGTTTGACGATTGCCAAAAAGCGGCACTGGCTTACACGGAAGAGCATGGCATGACCTTTATTCCTCCATTTGACGATCTCAAGGTTGTGGAGGGACAAGGCACCGTGGCCGTAGAAGCATTACAGGATCTTCCTGATATGGATGCCATCTTTATTCCGATCGGTGGTGGCGGTCTTGCGGCAGGAGCAAGTTACTACCTGAAAAGCAAAAATAAAGCGATCAAGTGTTACGGAGTCGAACCGGAAGGAGCACCTTCCATGCAGGCTGCGCTGGAAAACGGAGCACCGATCGAATTGGAGCATATTAACAAATTTGTTGATGGCGCTGCTGTAAAGAAAATTGGCGCGACCACCTTTGAGATTGCCAAACAATTGCTGGACGATACGCGCTCCATTCCAGAGGGCAAAATCTGTACTTGTATCTTGGAACTATATAATAAAGACGCCATCGTGGTCGAACCAGCGGGAGCACTTTCTGTTGCAGCTTTGGAATTTCACAAAGAAGAAATAAAAGGCAAGAAGGTCGTTTGTATTATATCAGGCGGAAACAATGATATCGACCGCATGAGCGAGATCAAAGAACTATCGTTACTTTATGAAGGTTATAAACATTATTTCATTGTCCGTTTTCCTCAGCGCCCGGGAGCATTAAAACTCTTCGTTTCTGAAGTGTTGGGTCCGAAAGATGATATTACCCGTTTCGAGTTTATCAAAAAAACAGAACGGGAAAGAGGTCCGGCCTTAGTTGGGATTGAGCTCAACAAACCTGAAGATTACGAAACACTGATCGCAAGAATGAAAGAGTATAAGTTTGATGTCATTGAAATCAACAAAGACCAAACATTGTTCGAATATTTGGTATAAGAATAAAAGCCAGTGATTAAAACGCTGGCTTTTATTTTTATACACTCTCATTTTTTTTCATATAGCTTGATGCCACCCAGTCACGATTTCGTCAAGTTCTAAAAAAACAGAAAATTTTCATCACATAAAAATCTTATATTTAAGTGTTTAATCAAAAAAATAAGCACACATGAGAGTACTAATTTTAACAATTTTGACCTTAATCGGTCAACTTAGCTTCGCCCAGACAGACAAAAGTAAACGCCCGAGTCCTCCAGACAACACCAAGGTAACCACGACAGATGGGGTTACGATCGACATCAATTATAGCCGTCCTTCACTTAAAGGCCGTAAGCTTGGTGTTGATATCGCTCCCGTAGGAAAAGTCTGGCGTACAGGTGCCAATGAAGCAACCACCATCGAATTCAATAAAGATGTACTGGTCGAAGGCAAAAAACTAGCGGCGGGAAAATATGGCCTTTACAGTATCCCCGGAGAACATGAAACAACCCTTATGTTCAGCAAAGTATGGGACCAATGGGGAACAAAATATGATGCAAAAGACGATGCCCTACGTGTTTCGGTCAGCAACGGCACAAGCAGCAATGCGCAAGAGCAGTTTAAGATAAGTGCCACACCAGAAGGCACTGTATCCTTAGAATGGGGAGAATATGTGGTTCCCTTCAAAGTTAAAGCGAGTAATTAACTGATCCGATCAGTCCATTTACAAAATAGGACACTCGTCGACGTACGACGGGTAGCCTATTTTTGTATTGTCGGAAAGCAGTTGGTATGGTTAATAAATAGTCGTTTCTTCGCTAACGGTATTATCTGTTTTATTTAACCCGTACTTTAACATAAAGGCATTATACTCTTCCTCCTCGCGGGTCATTTTATCATACCAGTTCTTTTTAAGTATAAGTGTGGTAATACCCAATAGCAAGACTGTTGTCAACAAACCCTGTCCCTGTTTGATCACAATATACATGGGAACCAAGGTCAGGCAGCATTGCCATACAATACCAACGGCCACATTGGCCATATCCCGCTTAAAATGATCGTTCTTTTTGAGATCCGGGTATTTTTCTAGTGCTTTCTGATGAATGGGTCCCCAAAATCCCCAAGGCCGTACACGTACATAAAAATCAATCAGCACTTCCTCCTCGGTAGGCCGGGATAACCATGTACCTGCAAAACAGCCCAATAGAGATAGGACAAAAAGCAAAGGAAAAAAATAGAGCGGAAGGGTATCCGGAAAAAACTGCGGGAGTATCACTGCCCCAAATATACCCGCCAGCATTCCCCAGAAAAATCCGGCACCATTAAAACGCCACCAGTGCCATTTCAATACATTTGCCGCAATATAACCACCATATAAAGCGGAGACAATCCATTGTAATACCGAATTGATATTCTGCACATATAAGCCAATAATGGTACTACAAACGACCACAGCAATAGAAACCACATAACTCAAACGGATCTGCTTCTTTGGCGAAGCAGACCGGTACATAAACTTCAATAGTACATCATTTACCAAATAAGCCTGTGCGGCATTGACTGTTGAAGCGAAAGAAGACATAAATGCGGCCAATAGGCCCGCCAGCAACAGCCCGGTTAATCCTATCTTTCCGAAGCGGCTAATTGCCTTGGGCAGTATAATTTCAAAATCCATCTGATTGCCCATATGTGCAAATTCATCCCGAAAAAATACCAGAGCTAATACCGTGAAACCCATAATCATCAGATAACGCGGGATAAGTAGGATTACCGACACCGAACCACTCATTAAAGCGGCCTCTTTAGGGGTTCTGCAGGCCAATATCTTCTGCATGTCATAGTTGGCCGCCGGTCCTGCCATGCTCATAAATATACCTTTAAATAGCATCATCATCACAAATACCGCAAAAAGACTGTATTGATCATCGGCAATCCGGTCCATGATGGAAGGAAGTAAAGTACTCCAGTCCAAATCCAAGTGCCAACCGAAGAAGGGGGA
Organism: Sphingobacterium puteale; assembly: GCF_003627955.1. Lineage (GTDB taxonomy): Bacteria > Bacteroidota > Bacteroidia > Sphingobacteriales > Sphingobacteriaceae > Sphingobacterium > Sphingobacterium puteale. The sequence goes on from NZ_RBWS01000001.1 coordinate 376,846, forward strand.
GTCCCAACCTTCAGGTGTGTTTGCTGCCAATAGCTCGGGGCTAACCTCCTGCATGGCAATAACAGCGATGGCAATTCCCGAAATAATCATAATGCCAAACTTGACCATATCCGCCCACACAATACTGTGCATTCCACCAAGCATGACATAAAATGTCGTTATCGCTGTAAAGAGAATACCATACAGTTGCGGAGCCATTGCTGGGTCAATCGTCAAGGGAATAAAGCGGGATACCTGTTCCCACGGAAAAAAAACTTCCATGAACTTCCCTATACCGATAAAGCCATAACATAAAAACCCCATTACCGCAACTATGGCATATAGAATAACGATGGTATAAGCTCCATCAGCTCCCCGACCATGACCAAAACGTGTACGGATCCATTCTGCTCCGGTCAGGACATTGGATCGCCGCAGCCAGACCGACAGATAGACCATCAAAAAAATCTGATTAAAAACAGGCCATAACCAAGGGATCCACATGCTTTTTAAGCCATATACAAAAGCAAGATAGACCATCCACATGGTTCCCGAGATGTCGAACATACCCGATGCATCAGAAATACCGAGCATATAATAGGGAAGCGTTTTTCCGCCTAAAAAATACGAATCAAGATTCTTGCCGGCTCGCTTTTTAAGGATCAAACCGATGACAATCATCGCAAGCAAATAACTGACGATGATAACTATATCTATTACGGAAATTTCCATGAATATTCTTTTCGTGGTCATCCGCAATCTACAATTATATTTCTATTTCTCCAATTGATCAATCACGACCGAAACAGGATAGTGATCAGATATCCCCTCAAGTGCGGGACCATTATGTACCTCCACCTGCTTGGCATGAGATGCTAAGGGTTCAGACAGCAAAATATAATCAAGTCGTTCAGAAACCGTGGCTATCCTGGGGTCTCCCCATTTCCAATTGTAAAGCGTAGCTGAAGGATAGCTGGTACGTTTGATTTCGGGAAATATAGATCGTCCGATACAATCTTCAAAACCCATGGCCAAAAAAGTCGATAGTACACTATAATCAAATCGCCCCCCTCTCATATTGCCATATTGGGGATGCTCCGTGTCCCATTTTATGAGATTGTCCTTCAAAGAGGACTGCTTTTCCAGCCAAATGGCATCCAATGGGGAATAGGCATTCAGATCCCCCAGAATAATACAGCTATCCAGGTGATTATTTTTTAAATATTCTGCGATTTGTTTTGCTTCCCCCAGCCGATATTGCCAGGAAAAGGGACTAAGATGCGTGACAATAAAGTCTAAGTTTTTAATCTTCACATGCAGCATACCATGCCAAAATTTATCTAGCCGGGCGTTGACAACAGTGATCGGATACCGGGAGGAAATACCGACAGGATAGCCTTCCTCCTTTAATAAAACAGCGTAGTTGTGGGCGTATGTCTTGGCCAATTGTAGTAAGTCGGCCCGCTTAAAGTCCACCAGTTCCTGCAATGCCACAACATCAGGTTGCTCCTTCTTCATCCACGCACTAAATTTATCCTTTCGATCCTGCTGCTTTTCAAAACCGTTCCAAATATTATAGGAAATAATTTTCAACTTCGCCCGTTCCTGGGCATACAAAAAGGATGTCAGACACAGAAGACCAATCAGAGTCAGGATTTTAATATTATCTTTCTTTAACATATCACGAGTTTGTTCAACGTACATTTTTTACTGCATTTCATACAGCCATAACTTTCATGAATCCACAAGATTTCATTTATACCGGGCAGTTGAGCTCGATACCGGATCAAATATGCCCTCTAGGCCAGCTTCATCTATCCCTATTTTGTCAGGCGATCGATCGTTCCATTGCTTTTATTACCCACGTAGGCGGCATTATGATCAATCAGATGAATCACTTTGCGCAATGATTCCGCAGAGCGTAGCCCGTCCTCCGGTGTATTCAGGCAATAATCCAGCAGTTTGGTCACCGAAGAAACCGCAACATGTGTCCGCGTATCACTGGAGGCATAATAAATATATACGGTACCATCCGCGTCCATGATCCAACCATTGGAAAACAATACATTGGAGACATCGCCTACTCTTTCCTCCCCCTCGGGAGCCATCAGATAACCCGCCGGTTCCGCAATTAATTCGCTTGGATCCTCCAGGCTCGTGAGATAAAGGTATAACACATAGCGTAAGCCGGCGGCAGTCCCCCTTACCCCGTGCGCGAGGTGTAACCAGCCTTGATCCGTCTTTAATGGCGCTGGTCCCTCCCCGTTTTTGAGTTCTTTGATGGTATGGTAAAAACGCTTATTAATAATCTTTTCCTGACCGATTACGGCATTGCTGATATCGTTCACAAGAGCCCACCCGATACCGCCACCACTTTTTGCCAAAATAAAATCATCCTGAGGGCGTGTATAAAATGCATACTTACCTTCCACAAACTCTGGGTGCAATACCACATTACGCTGCTGGCTATTTGCCGTTAGATTTGGTAGACGGTCCCAATGAATCAGATCTTTCGACCTGATGATTCCTGCCGAAGCAACCGCACTTGAAAGATCACCGGGAGCAGCATCAGGAACATGCTTCTCACTGCAGAAAATACCATATACCCAACCATCCTCGTGAGCTGTGAGCCGCAGATCATAGACATTTGTTTCCGCTTCGTCCAAATCAGGCAACAATAGCGGATACTCCCAAAAATGAAAATTGTCAACACCATTATCGCTTTCAGCGACCGCAAAAATAGATTTCCGGTCAACACCCTCCACACGGACGAATAACAGGTATTTACCTTTCCAATGCAGTGCACCAGCGTTCATCGTTGAGTTGAATGCGATTCGCTCCAAAAAATGAGGGTTTGTCAATGGATTGAAATCATAGCGCCAGCTGAGTGGAATATGTTCTTTGGTAACAACAGGATTTAAATAACGGGTGACAATCTTTCCCATATCCAACAGACCGACATTCGTTTTTTCCAATAATAAGCGTTGCGTTTCGATAATATAAGTTTGTTGACGTTCAAAGGATTCGGACATAAAATTACGTAAGTTCAAAAAGTTTATTTATAAATTCGCGGGATATAGTGGTATACGTGTTACGCGGTGAAATGCGGTACCACTACCGGCAGTGATCTCCAGCTCAAATACAACCTCTTTCGTTTTAGGGCTAATCTCAATGACACGTCCTCCCGTCCCGGTACTTGTTTTGACGCCCATGCCCGGAAAGAATAGTATATTACCTGTCTGCGGGAGGTATTGCACACCGGACAAAGCCTGAGAAAAAGCCTCGACTCCCCTTTCCTTTCCATAACACCAAAGTTGTTGTACTGTTCTTTTAGTTGCGTCAATTTTATACTCAACAACCCGGCTATAATTATTTGTACCGCTTCCAAAATTGGGAATCCAATTCCGGTTATAGCCATTATCAAAGACCAAAATACGATCTTCCGCAAGTGCAACCGGAGTATGAGGGCCCCAAGGCCAGTCAAATCCTGCGGTGCTGGCATCCCCATTGATAACAGCAGGGTCAGTAATGAGTGTCCCATCTTCTGCAATAGGTTTTAAAAGCAAGGATTGATATTTAGCTCCCCAAAACTTATGTGGAGATATCATCCATTGTGGTTGCCCAGATTGGTTAAAACATAGGATTCCCTGATATCTTAAAGTCGCCAATAAGTCATTTCCGATTTCGGCAATAGAATTATTGTGGGCCCAATTATTGGGCGTCTGTGAAAATGCAGGTGGTGTAATACCATCAGGTTTTATATAGCGAGCTGTGTCCAGTTGTTTGGCAAGATCCCATTCCATGACCAAACTCCCTGTCTGGGGATTCAGTTCGATGATATGATCATTCACACGCGGTTCACCATTAACTAAACGCGCGGCCGTTTTTGTGACTGTTATTAAAAAATTGCCATTGGCAGCCTCTGTAATTTCATGGTGAAATCCGAATCCTGATTTAGCGAGATCCCATTCACGTTTCAAATTACCGAACATATCAATTTCCACTACTCTTTGCTGGGATTGGTCACCAGCAATAAAAGTTCCGCTTTTAGTACGCTTGAGACCAATGGAATAAGAGAGCCGTTGCAGTTCCGGGGATGATTTAAACTGCAGAAGCCAACGCAATTCACCCTCCTGATCAACCATATATGGAAGTGAAACATCAGCTTCGCTTCGCCCTGGATAATGCACAAGATTGACGCCCGGCTCCATTTTACCGGCTTGGGCTTTTACTATTTTCCACCTTGGAAAGTCCTGCATATTCAATGCCGCAGTCTGGATATGTATGGTCGTTTTCCCTCTTTCGTTTCCTTCGCGATCGGTAAAAATCAAATCGACAATATTGTCGTGATCAGGATATAAGCCCAGCACAGGCACGCTTTGTCGCGGAATATCGGTATAGCACAAATGTGTAATTGCTCCTGCGGAACCATTTTTGCCCTGCACAGTTACTTTTACACGACCGTAAGTAGGTAGCCAAACATCAACCAAAGCCGCGAGTGGATTGCAGCCCGAAGGATTGAGCTTAATTTTTTCAACAATATAATCCAGCGCAGTACCTTTTGTCGGAACGATTAATTTATCCCCATTTCTGAAGGTTAGATTGGTGCGCCAGCGTTCGAGCTCAGCTTTGATGTTAGAAACCTCTTGCTGTGGAATATGGACACGGCTCTTTTCAAAATTGAAAACATACTCTTCTGCTTTCTCCTCGACGTTGAGGAGCAATTCACCAGCCTCAATTTTTGCATTTAGGGATAGCTTTGCCGTTGATGCTTCCGATGTCTCCCGATCTTTATTACACGAAACAAACAGTATAAACAAGGTTGTGGTATATAAAGCCAAATTTGCAAAGGTCCTAGCTATTCTTGTTGTTATCATACCCATATGTTATAAAAATGGAACTTCTATTATATTCCAACAGCGAAAATTCCGCAATACCATTACTACGGTTGGGGACAAATTTAAGCTGAAATGCTTACAGTTTCAGATGAACTAAAACCGTAAGCATTTTCTGCGTTTATCGCCACAATGGATGTTGCTGAATTTTTGAATTTGTATTGATTTCACCTTCCGGAATAGGAAGATAATAATGTTTGGGCTGGAAATTATTCGCACCTTGCTTTTTGTTATCTACAAAAATCTGTTTCATTTGTGTTGGTGTATACCACCGTTTTAGATCAAAAAAGCGATGTCCCTCAAAGAAAAATTCCAATTCATTTTGTTTTATGATTTCTTTCATCAACTCATCGGCATTGGCCCAGGTTCTATTTGCTAAACCTGCGCGGTCACGAACGCGCTTCAAGCTAGATGCGGCTCCAGCGATATTTCCATTTTTGGCACAGGCTTCAGCATGCAATAACAAGACCTCAGCAAATCGAAATACACGAAGGTTATTATTCCGGTTTGCAGCATCGTACATACTATTTGCTCCAGCGATATTTCTATAAAAATTGGTATATTTCTTAATCAGGAAACGACCGGTTTTACCGTCAATTGTTGGGTAAGTTGGCTCCCCACGTTGCCGCTTCGGTCCAGCATTACTCCACATAAGGTCAAAAGACTGATTGCCAAACCAGGCACCATCAGTAAGACCTGTTTCATAATCTGAATATTTCCAAAAGAAACTTGTGTACATCCGTTTATCAAAGCGGGTATCTGAACCTGCGGGACGTTCTTCTGAAATAAAATCACGAACAACAGCTGCCCCGGGCATTAATTTAAACCAGGCACCTGTACCATCTGGTCCAGCAAAGTTAGGCAGCACAAACCCCATCGCGCAAGAAGCACAGTCTACCCCCCAATTTCCATCCCCACCGAACTTACTGTCATAAACTATTTCCCAAACCGACTCCTTATTAAGCTTAGTTGTTTCCTTGAAATTATCTTCAAAATTAGTCATCAGCTCATAAGCATAGGGGGCAGTCAATAAGGCCTTCAATTCTGTTTCGGCCTCGGTATATTGTTTGGTATATACCAATGCCTTCCCCAGATAGGCGACCGCAGCCCCTTTCGTAACCCGGCCAGCCTCGGCTGCAGATCGTGTTATTGGCAGATTGTCCTTCGCTATTTTAAAATCTGCAATGACCTGTTTCCATATTTCAGCTTCAGGTGACGCAGGTTTGCTCGCACCATCTGGATCATCGTCTGTCGGCAATACTCTTAACGGCACATCACCATAATTAGCCGCAAGCAGAAAATAATACATTCCCCTTAAAAAGCTAGCTTCTCCGACCAGCTCTTTTTTTCGGTTTTCATCCATTGAAACACGCGGTATATTTTTTAAAAACACATTTGCTCTATTTATTCCGCTATACAAGCTACCAAAATCATTTTCTGGGGTACCTGCGGAATTGAGGAAGTTGACATATTCCCATGTAAATGCTTCCTCTCCACTTAGAAACCACATATCATCCGCTCTGTTCATCGTTTGATAACCACCGTACGCCCCATAGTAGCCTGACATTTGTGAACGAATTGGTGAATAAATCGTAGCCATCGCAGACTGCGCATCGGATTCAATTGCCCAATAAGTCTCTTCAACTGGTAAATTCGGATTGGTTCGATCCAAAAAATCTGACTTACAGCCTCCTAAGAACAACAAGGATGCTGCTATAACTGTATATTTTTTTATTGAAAAGTTCATCTATATCGTATTTAAAAAATAAAATTTATCTATTTAACAGATCGATATCCATTAAAAGTTAGCCTGAAAGCCAAACATAATAGTCCGTGCCAATGGGAACCGACCATGATCCGTACCAGCTGTTAATACACCAGATGGCGTTCCATTATCACCGTTGCTCTGACCTAGATCCGGGGTATAGCCTTTATATTTTGTCACGGTAAACAGATTGTCCCCAGCCAGAAATACGCGTGCGTTTTTCAAAGTAGCCTTACTTAGCCATTCTGCAGGTAGTGTATACCCAACTTCAATAGTTTTTAAACGGAAGAAAGCTCCGCTCTCAATCCAACGGTCACTCACCCGACGCTTATTGTCATTTGGATCCTCCCGTGTGTACCGCGGAATATCAGTATTTGGTTTGCTTGGCGTCCATGAATCTAATAAACGGGCAGAATGATTATTCACTTCATTGGTTTGTTCCATGCGTGCCCGGGTATAGTTATAAACCTTATTACCATACATGCCATCAAAGAAGACAGTCATATCGAATCCTTTATAGTCTAGTCCTCCTCGAATACCATAAGCAAGACTTGGGAAAGGGCTACCAACATACTGACGGTCATTATTATCAATACGACCATCTTTGTTATAATCTACAAATTTGATATCCCCTGCAGCGGCATTTGGTTGAATTACTTTACCATCCACAGATTTATAGCCTTGTGCTTCTGCATCTGACTGGAAAAGTCCATCGGTTTGGATCACCCAAAACCCTCCAATTGGATAACCAACTTTAGCCCAGGTAATTGTACCCTCACCCTGCGGGTTGTAACCACCAAATTCCTGAACGTTACCTATTGTAACAGCTTTCACTTTATTTTTTACCGTGGAAGCGTTCACACCAATGCTATAGTTCAATTCTCCAACAGAATTCTTGTATGTCGCTAATAACTCAAAACCCTTGTTGCTAATTGTACCCGCATTCATCACCGGAGTTCCCTTAAGCCCAGCCGAAGGAGGTTGATTGATCCCTAAAAGAATATCTTTTGTCTCGCGTACATAATAATCTGCGCTGATGTTCAATTTCTTTTGCATAAATGCCAAATCCAATCCAATATTGCTTGTCGCTGTTTCTTCCCAAGTCAGATTTTGCGGTGAAACCCAATTGATACCGGTACTTGCTCCCTGCCACCAGGTACCACCTTGCAAATAATTGATGCCATAAGTAGTTATCCTTTGTGTGGTGTAATTTGCAATTTCCTGATTACCCAGTCGACCATAACTGGCACGGAGTTTAAATTCATTTACTGTACCTTTTGCTGTTTCAAAAAATTTCTCATTCATCACATTCCAGCCGAGAGCGATAGACGGAAATACCCCATATCGTGCTCCATCTGCGAATTTGGAAGAACCATCGCGACGTATTGTCGCTGTAAGTAGGTAACGACTATCATAACTATATATTAAGCGTCCAAACTGGGAGATCAATGCCGCTTCATTTAGACTACCTGAAGTCGTTTGTTCCGTCGGAGAGGCAGCATCAATAGCATCAGTTCCCAATGGAAGATTATTTCTCCCCGCACCAAAACCCCGATTGGTGTTTTCCTGCGCGGAATAACCCGCTAATAATGAAATGCTGTGTTTGTCAAACGTGTTATCGTAATGCAATGTATTTTCAACTAACCATTGATTGTTAAAAAATGCGCTTTCATTGAGAAAAGATTTACGCACATCGGTACCATAGGTATAGGCATCCCCTTTATTATAATTCCTGCCAGTTGTCTTGTTGACCCCGACATTTAATTTATATTTTAGCCCCTTAACAAACAAATCTACTTCGGCGTATCCATTGAGCATAAGATCCGTCTGATATACATGTCGGTTAAATAAGTTCAAAATCCCCACTGGATTGTCCAAGTTCTTCATCCACGGCGCATAAGTAGCATATCCACCAACTAAATTGGCATCATAAATAGGTACCAAGGCGTTTTGCCTTAAGATATCTGTGATAGTCAGGTCTGAAAATTTTCGGTCACCTGATTTTATCAAAAAGGTATTTCCTACCCGTAAGTGGTTGTTAAAAAAACTAAAGGTATTTTTTGTACGCAGATTGAAAGCTTTATAACCGGTAGTCTTCAAGATACCTTGTTGATTTAAGTAACCTCCGGACACACTATAAGTAGACTGTTCTCCCCCACCAGAAATATCGAGATTGACCTTATTAACTGGGGCTGTATGAAACACCTCGTCCTGCCAATTCGTATTTGTATTCAGATTTTGTGCTTCTTTTGGTAGATACCCGTTATCCTGTTGAAACTGTTTCCATTGTGGGCCATCCATCAAATCCATTTTTTTAGGAAGGCTTTGAATACCCGTGTATGCATTTACGCTTAAAGTCGCTGGAGTTGCTTTTCTACCGCCTTTTGTGGTAATGATAACAACACCATTGGCCGCCCGAGATCCATAGATCGCAGCAGCTGAAGCATCTTTCAAAACTTCCAGTGAAGAAATATCATTGGGATCCACCATATTGATATCGCCAAATACGCCATCAATGACGTAAAGAGGCGTATTATTCCCCATAGAACTTAGCCCACGGACATTAATGCTCATACCTGCCCCCGGCGTTCCACTAGCGTTAGATACCGTTACCCCGGCAACACGCCCCTGTAATGCGCCAGCAGCACTCTTAGCTAGATTAGACTGCAGGTCCTTTCCTGTAACAGATGCTACAGCACCTGTTAAATCACCTCTTTTTACCGTACCATACCCGATAACAACAACTTCCTCCAAGTCGGTGCCCGACTGAAGTATAATACTATATGCCGATGCTTCATTAACAAGAACCTCCTGTTCCTTCATACCTACATAGGTAATTTTTAAGGTCTTCCCTTTCTCAACATCAAGCACGAACGAACCATCAGCATCAGTTTTTGTCCCTCCGACACCACCTTTGATGTTTACAGTAGCACCCGCCACTGGCCTATTATCCGCATCAAGGACTTTTCCCCTTACTTTTTGGGATTGTTGTGCCCAAGCAAACGTGCCATAAGCCGAAAATAAAAGCAGTAAAGCTGTTTTTTTCATATTTTGTGTATTTAAGGTTTACAATAAATAGATAGATTGTATATAATATGTTTATACTTAATTGGTATGCTATTATTGGTCTACAGGACGAAATTAGAGAAAAGGAGAAGTCAGGAATAGCAAGATCAGGTCATTTGTATTGTACTTTTAATTCATATTTCCGATAAAGGCATCTCAAGAAATATAAACACAAACGATTGCGCACTCCAAAAATTTAAAGAGGTTAATGAAAATACACACCAGCTTAAAACAAAAATCAAAACACTGAAAAACAACACATTAAAAAGAAATCAGCAGCAATTCATTGAACTCTAAGTCCATTTTTATTGAATTATTTCGCAGCATTGGACAATGCTGTGTGATCGTTTTTCAAACAGTATGGTTACTACCCGACAAGTTTCCGGTACTCAGCCATTGCTGTCGTAAGTATGAAAGAATGTACGCAGAATCTGCGTATAAGAGAAGATGTAACAGCCAGATTGCTAGATAATCATCTGCTGTTTCCGCAGGCTATTTCTGTATTCAATTGGTGTTATCCCTTTTTTCTTCTTGAATACACGGTAGAAATAAGAAACACTATTAAAACCACATTGCTCGACGATATCGGCAATTGGAGTCTCCTCTTTTAATAGCCTTACAGCCATGTTGATCCGAAAGTCAAGTAAGTAATCTGTAAAATTCAATGTTGTAGCCGATTTCAAAAAGCGAGAGAAGGTCGATTTGCTCATGTTCATAATCGCCGCCACCATAGGCAGGCTCAATTCTTTGTTGATATTAGCAATGACATATTCCTGCAGACGCCCCATAAGCAGTTCGCTATTGCTCAAAACAGTATTTGTTGCTGTGGATAATACACGGATATCCTCGCCCTTTGAGAGTTCATAGAGCAAGACAAGCAGCTTCATCACCGAATAGAAACCGTCGCGCTCTAATGTCAATATACGGAGCAAAGGAAGCACACGATCGACAGTATTTTTTCCAAATACAACCCCGCGGGATGCTTTTGACAAAAGTTGTTGTATACTTGTAAATTGCTTTTTATCCAGATATTGTTCGATGAGAGAAGGATGAAACTGTATGGTGATTTCATGAATATCGTTCGATTGGCATTCGCCATCTTTCCAGGCATGTTCAAGCTCAGGGCTTGCAATCAGTACCAGGTCCTGTTCACCGATCGTTTCTATGGAATTACCAATGATACGTTGTGCGCCGGGAGCCCCTTCCACATAGTTGAGCTCGTATTCGGGATGGATATGTACCGGAAAAGTGAAAGAAGATTTTCGCCTGTCAAAGACCACAAAGCAGTCATCAGCGGACAATGGTGATTTCTCTCGAAATATATCAGGTCTCATAATCAGTTCTTATTCCCTTTGGTAAATTACTCAAACTTAACTAAAATTATACGCATAACCAATGCCACCTTCTTATCAAAAAACATTTCAACTCAGCGACAGTCCGTTAATTTGAGCTGCTGCCTCCCCGCCACTCAAGCGTCGGTCATCATTTTCCACTGTACAAAATGCATCACCATTCATTTTGTACAGTGGAAAAATACCTGATGGGACTTTATTCTTCTTATAAGATAAGAAGAAAATAGGCTGCGTTTTAGACAGCCTATTTTTCATTTAGACACAACAATTAATTCTTTAAGTATTTTTCCAGGAATTGATCCTGCTCCCATAGGAGGTGAAAGATATTCTCCTTCGCGACGTAGCCATGGGCTTCACGTGGCAAAATCACCATGCGCACAGGCGCGCCCAAATTCTTTAAGGCCTGAAAATAACGTTCTGTCTGTAGAGTAAATGTTCCCGGATTATTATCGGCTCCGCCATGAACAAGCAATAAAGGTGTCTTCATCCGGTCTGCACTGACAAATGGGGACATGGTCATATACAACTTTGGATCATCCCAAAAGTTACGTTGTTCGCTTTGGAAACCAAACGGTGTTAATGTCCTATTATAAGCCCCTGAACGGGCAATTCCGGCAGCAAAAAGCTTTGAGTTGGAAAGCAGATGTGCAGTCATAAAAGCCCCGTACGAATGTCCGCCAACCGCAACTTTTTTGCGGTCAATATAGCCCAGTTTATCTACCGCATTAATCGCTGCCTCGGCATTGGCGACCAGTTGCTCAATAAATGTATCATTCGGTTCCTTCTTTCCTTCACCTACAATCGGGAAGGCCGCATTATCCAGTACAGCATAGCCTTTGGATACCCAATAGATAAATGAGCCATAACTTGGGAAGGTAAATTCCTTCGGATTCGCCGTACTTTGCCCTGCAGTATTCTTGTCTTTATATTCCCTCGGATACGCCCACATCAACAGGGGTAATTTTTCCTTTTTATTCAGGTCATAGCCGGCTGGTAGATATAACGTCCCCGAAAGCTCCACACCATCCTTACGTTTATAGCTTAAGATTTCTTTATGAACTTTTTCAAGTGATTTAAATGGGTTTTCTAATGTTGTCAATGCAACTTGTTTACCCGATTTTATATTTTTTAGGTAATAATTCGGATAGACTGATGCGGATTGAAGTGAAATCAGTAATTCACCCGTTTTTGGATTTATAATCTCTCCGATCCGCTCTTGTAGCTCAGATGCAGCAGCTGTATATAATCGTTTTTTCTTTAACGTTTGTAGGTCCAATTCTTCAACAAATGGGAACTCACCTTCTTTTGTAAAGCCTTTTCCTACAAATAAGGCTTTGTCTTTATCGATATACATGCTGTAGTTTCCGAGCGCATTTTTCTGTTGATATACGTTCCCCGGATCGTTATAGACATCCTGACTATTTCTGTCATGCAGCAATTTGGATTCACCGGTCGAAGGATTGACAACAAAAGTCTTGGCATTACGCGTATCGTACCATTGCGAATAAACCAACGCATACTTATCATTCCCCCACACAACTCCTGCATAGCGGTCCTTCGTTTTGAAGATCAGCTTTCCTGCACCCGTATAAGGGAAGTCCAACGTATAAAGGGCATCACGAAATTCTGCCGCTTTGTTGGCATCGCCACCATCCAGGGCTTCAACATAGGCTAAGGTTGCCGGCCGATCGTCCCGCCAGTGCAAAGACCGTCTTCCTGGACGTGTCGAAGAAAACCCTTTGGGCATAACCTCCGTTAAGGGCACCTCGTTAACCAGTGCAATCTCTTTTCCGGATAGATCATAGATCCGTGTCTGTTGCGGAAAACGTGAGGCTGGCACCACATAAGAATAAGGTTTTGCTATTGTTGTTACCATCACATAGGCACCGTTAGGCGAAAAGGAAACCCCTGTGTAGATACCTTTGTCTTTAAAATTGGAAATTGTTCCGTCCAGATCCACAAACTGCAAATTGGACTGTACCAAGGTTTCAAAATTCTGTTCGTCCTGCGGGTTTTTCAATAGATCCTGATAGGTTCTCAATTGTGATATCTTCCCGTCGCTTGTTGATACAACTGGTCCAGTGGGCAGATCTCTGGACGGATCCAGTAATGGTTTTTTTTCTTTTGGCAACGCCGTAATGATTAATCTCTTTGAATTACCAAGCCATTGAAAAGGCGCATCCAGCGTCGCATTTAAATTGTAGGCGGTCAATTGTTTTACTGTTTTCGTTGTCAGATCCAGAACAAACAAAGCCGTCCCATTATCGTTTGTATTGGTAAATGCCAAATGGCTATTGTCCGGTGAGAATATAAAATTGGATAAGGAGGGTGTGTTCGGCATCCCCACAAAATCTGTATCCTCTACCTGTTGTCCGATTTTCTTCAAACCGATCTTATTGTAAAAGACTGTCGAACTTTCCATATTTGTGCGTGGATTGATCCGTAGTCCAGCCAATTTCATTTCTTCCTGCCCCAGTTCCTCCAGACTCTTATAAGTTGACCGATAAGTGAATAACAACCATTTGTTGTCACTTGACATTTTTATTTGAGGCGGGCGGACAAAATCGGCCAGGGCCAAAATTTCGGAAGTCGGTTTTTGAAAGGTAATATTCTCTTGCGCATGTGTTTTTAGAGACAATAATAGCAAGAGACCATAGTATAGCTTCTTCATAAATTTATTTTGCAAATTAGGGCAATAAAAAGTAATAAATTTATGAAAAAAAATCAAGCATTGTAGTCGTTTTATGACACTAAAATTAAACTTGAATAGTTTCATAAAAAACAGGCTAAATTTCATAATTTAAAGTTATCCACATTTATATACATCAGTATATCAAGCACTTATTAGTACCAACAAGCAGTAAACGCATCCTATGACAAACTTTTACCCAAAATGTGGAAAAGTCAAACTAGCGCTTCGCAAGAAAATATGTGATATTTGTTAAGCTAATGAAAGAATTGGCAATTCAACGAAGTAACGACCTTTCTTTTTCTACGAAGATTGGATTAAAAAAATAAACATACAAACATGGCAAGAATTATCAAATTTGAGAAAAACGATTGTGCTCCTTGTGCGCAAGTATCGGCTTATTTGGATCAAAAAGGTATCCAATATGAAACAGTTAATCCTTTTGATGAACCTGACTTGGCCGCAAAATTCAAAATCCGTACGGTACCAACAGTAATCGTATTGGAAGATGAAGAAATTCAACACCGTATCATTGGCTTTAAACCAGAAGAATTGGCAGCCATTGCACTTTAATAAATCGAAGTATCATTAAAACAAACACGACAACATGATACACATTTATTACGATTCCAGAACGGGTAACGTACAGCGTTTTATGGACAAAGTCGCACAGATCACTGGCTGGCAGATCCATAAAATTAGCGCTGACCTTCAGGTAAATCATCCCGGCCATTTGGTCACATTTACCACGAATTTTGGACAAGTGCCCGAAAACACAAAAGAATTCATGAAACGAGAAGCTAAAAACATTTATTCTGTAACCTCAAGTGGCAACCGCAACTGGGGGCCAAATTTCGGTTTGGCAGCTGATCGTATTTCACAGGATTTCGACATTCCACTGGCATTCAAATTTGAATTGTCCGGAACAATGGAAGATATAAACCAATTTATTGACATCTTAAAGAACTTTTGCGATGGTAGCAAACGAAGTAGCAAAAAACTGGATATTGCTTAATAATGAAATCATGATTAAGCATGATGACGAATTCAGCTTACATAAAGATAAGGAAGCTGTTCGTGCATATTTCCTGGAATATGTAAATAAGAACACGGTGTTCTTTTATACACTGAAAGAAAAAATAGACTATTTGATAGAAAACAATTATTATATTGATTTTTATCAATGGTTTACATTTGAAGAAATTGAAGAAGTATTCAACTATGTGTATGCCAAAAAATTCCGTTTCGAATCCTTTATGGCAGCCTTCAAATTCTTCCAGAGCTATGCACTTCGTGATGACTCCGGTGAAAAATTCCTGGAGCGCTACGAGGACCGCGTTGTTGCGGTATCCCTGTTCCTAGCACGTGAAGAAGGTGTAAAAAAAGCGATTGAATATGCGGAGATCATGATCAACCAAGAATACCAACCTGCAACGCCAACATTCTTGAATGCGGGTAAAAAACGCTCTGGGGAATTGGTATCCTGTTTCTTGGATGAAATTGGGGACAACCTGAACGGTATTGGTTATGCGGTTGATTCAGCCATGAAATTATCCTCTATCGGTGGCGGGGTGTCTTTCAATATCTCCAAAATCCGTGCACGTGGCGAAGCGATCAAAGGTGTTGAAGGCCGTGCAGGTGGTGTACTTCCGATCATGAAAATCATGGAAGATACCTTCTCTTATGCAAACCAATTAGGACAACGTCCTGGTGCTGGAGCAGTATACTTAAATATCTTCCACTCTGATATTGAAGAATTCCTTGATTGTAAAAAGATCAATGTGGACGAAAAAGTACGTATCAAGTCACTTTCAATCGGTATTATTGTTCCGGATAAGTTCATGGAACTAGCGGAGAAAGACGAACCTTGTTATTTGATCTACCCACATACAGTGATGCAAGAGTATGGACAATTCTTGGATGAAATGGATATGGACAAGATGTACGATGAGTTGATCACCAATCCAAATGTCAAAAAGAAAAAAATCAACGCACGTCACCTGTTGGTTAAGATCGCACAGACACAAAAAGAATCAGGTTACCCTTATATCTTCTTCAAAGAAAATACCAATCGTGTACACGCTTTGAATGAAATTGGTCAGGTGAAATTCTCCAATCTATGTACTGAGATCATGCAGGTATCACAAGTATCCGATATCGAGATCTACGGTAAACAAGATACGATCCGTTACGGCATCTCCTGTAACCTTGGTTCGTTGAATATCGCTACGGTGATGGACAACAAACGCATCAAAGAAACAGTGAAAACAGCGATGCGAGCGCTAACAGTGGTCACTGATGTAACCAACATAGATATGGTACCTTCAATTGCAAAAGCAAACCGCGAATTGCACTCTGTAGGACTTGGTGCGATGAACCTACACGGTTACCTTGCGAAAAGCTTTATTATGTACGAATCTAATGAAGCCTTGGATTTTGCCAATACGTTCTTCATGATGATGAACTACTATTCATTGGAAGCATCCATGGAAATTGCCAAAGAACGTGGAAAAACATTTGTTGGATTTGAAAAATCAGCCTATGCAGATGGCACTTATTTCAATAATTACGTGAACCGTGACTACCTTCCAAAAACAGCTAAGGTACAAGAATTGTTCGAAGGTATACATGTTCCAACTGTTGAAGATTGGTTAGAATTAAAAGCAAAAATCAAAGAACATGGCATCTACCATGCGTACCGTTTGGCGATTGCTCCAAATCAATCTACATCCTATATCATGAATGCAACAGCGTCGGTCATGCCAATTGTGGATATTATTGAAGTGCGTGAATATGGTGATAGTACAACTTACTACCCAATGCCATATTTGACAAACGATAACTATTTCTACTTCAAATCGGCTTATGATATGGATCAGTTCAAAGTATTGAAATTGATTTCGGTCATCCAACGTCATATCGACCAAGGGGTATCTACAATTTTGCATACCAATTCGAAAGACTCCACAAGAGATTTGTCTAGATATTATATCTATGCACATAAATTGGGATTAAAATCCCTTTATTACACACGGACAAGAAAATCGACCATCGACGAATGTGTCTCTTGTTCAGCCTAATCTTGAGATTTTAGTATTTGGATATATAATGTGAATAGGTCAAAAGTTGCCAAGTTATCGGCAACTTTTGGCTTAATCAACAGATCAGAATTTCAAATACATGATAATAAATGCCTAATACTTTAAAATAAAAATGAGTAAAACATATAAAGCTGTCAATTGGAATACTCCCGAGAACGATTATGTATTGATGTTCTGGGAACAAAACATTCGTCAATTCTGGATTGACACCGAATACATTCCATCAAAAGATATCGATAGTTGGAAACGTATCAGCCCAGAAATGAAAGATGCCTATAAAAAAGCATTAGGTGGTTTGACCCTATTAGATACCTTGCAGAGTCATACGGGTATGCCAAAAATTATCGACCACATAGATACTTTACAAAATAAAGCTGTATTGTCCTATATGTGTATGATGGAAGCCATTCACGCAAAATCCTATTCCACTATTTTCACAACGGTTTCAACGACAGCTGAAATCAATGATATCTTCGAGTGGGTTCAACAAAATAAATACCTACAGTACAAAGCGCAGATGATCGACGGTTATTACCGCGCTATCGATAAAGAAGATGCTTCCGATGAGGAGATCTACATGGCTATGGCTGCTTCCGTATTGTTGGAATCCTTCCTGTTCTATTCAGGATTCTTCCTGCCTTTGTGGTTATGTGGTCAAGGTGAAATGGTTGCTTCCGCAGATATCATCAAGAAAATCGTCGCTGACGAATCTATTCACGGTGTATTCGTCGGATTGATGGCACAGGATCAATTCAAAAAATTAAAGAATCAAGATCAGGTAAAAGCACGCTTCCTGGCTTTACTTTATAACTTGTATGAAAACGAGTTGAAATATACTGAAGAAATCTACACGGAAGTTGGTTTAACTGCGGAGGTGAAAGAATATGTTCGTTACAATGCGAACAAAGCATTGATGAACTTAGGTTTTGATCCGATCTTTGAAGTAAAACAAGTCAACCCAATTGTCTTAAATGGCTTGAATACAGAAACGACACAACACGACTTCTTCTCTAAGAAATCGACAAACTACGAAAAAGCGACAGAAATCGTCCACCTAAAGGATGATGACTTCAAAATGGATGTGCTTGTCGATATATAAGGATTTTCAATAGATCTAAAAAACCCGGAAGTTAAAACTTCCGGGTTTTTTATTAGGGTGAACGTATTCTATTGTTGCTGAAAAGCTTTAATGGCCTGACCGCGCCAAGCAGCATCAAGCGGAGCGCCAAGCAACCAGGTCAATGTGGGCGCGATATCATAAATCATCACTGTTCCTTTGATCTCCTTACCTTTGGGTACTCCCGGTCCGGTCATTACCCATGGAATCTCAACTTCTGCCAATGATTTGCCACCATGTCCTTTACCCGTACCACCATGATCCGCAGCGACAACAAAGATCGTTTCATCTGCAATACCCGCATCCTTAACAGCCTGCTGCAATGTTCCGATCCGTCTGTCCACCTGCTTTAGTTCGGCATAATATTCAGGTGTATCATGGCCTATGTTGTGACCGACACCGTCAGGCTGATCGAAATGCACAAAAGTGACTACCGGTCTTTCTTTTTTGATAATATCCACAGTCGTATTCAATGCTGCTTCGTCATCATCCTTGGTATTAATAATCTTTTGCACGACTTTATTATCAATCAGATACCCTATTCCCGGCCAACTGTGAACCACAGCAAATTGCGCTTTGGGATTCATCTGTGCCACCGCATTGAACAAAGAAGGAAACATCCCATTTTCAGTTTTGACAGTTGAAGGGATTTCAGGTGTTTTGCTATCCCATTCCGTATAACCATGTGTTGTCGGTCCGGCCCCCATCAGCATGGAAGCCCAGTTCACCGCGCTAGACGAAGGTAAAACCGTACGAACATGTGTGCTATACGTTCCTTCCTGCATCATCTTTTTAAGATTGGGCATCTCCGCTTTTGGAAGGGCATAAGCTCCAAACCCATCGAATCCCACCAAAACGACATGCTTGATCTTTTTGCTTTGTGCCAAAACCGCATTTGTAGTCAAACCTACCATGAGTAATGGCAATAATAAATTTCTAATTTTCATAATTGTTGCACTTGCAAAGACTTAAAGACTTAAAAATAGAAACTTTATTTTATTAATTATGTTAAGTAAACATTATTTAATATATCTATCCAATATGTTACATTAAATTTAAGACACATAAAAAGCCGCTAGAAATCCTTCTAGCGGCTTTTTGAAGATAATATTTTTGGTTGATACTGGGCCAGTTTCTCGACCTGTCATCCTGTTTGAATCCTATCTCCTGGATTTGGCATGCAGTAGACATTGATAGTGCAACTTAAAAAAGAATGACCATCGCGACGATGGCCATTCTTTTGGTATATGTGTCTATTGATACCCCGGATTCTGGGTCAATTTATTGTTACGCTGTATTTCATCGGGAGAAATCGGCCATAATAGATCGGATTCTTTAAATACGGCTCCAGATGCGTTCTTCGCTCCGATTAATGGAACAAAGTCCACTTTCCCTGCCTCAGTAGTAGAAATCACAGGGAACATCCTTGTCCGTACAATATCATCCCACATTTTGTACTCTAAAGGCAGCTCGCGCAGACGTTCTTTCCAACATTCTTTCACAAAGTCATCTGCGGACAATACCTGCAATTCAGAAGTAAACTGTGCAACTGTTTTACCAGCAGTATTCGCACGTGCTTTTACCTGTGCTAAATATCCCGCAGCTTCAGCACTTACGCCTGTCGATTTAGCAATACCCTCAGCAGCAGTCAACAATGCCTCCGGATAGCGGTAAAAATTCCAGTCCTTGGTGCCCCGTCCTGTAGTCAGCAATGCCTGCTCATCAACATAGTACCATATCCCCGCATCCTCCGAAGTCCATTTCTTACCGTTAATCGGATTGGTATAAGACCAGTGGTAGAACTGATTTGGCTGGATTCTTAAGTCATCCTTACTATACACATTCAAAAACTGTTTGGTAGGACCAAAAACACGTTCAAATATCGAATAAGTGGTAAATACGGAAACTGCGGACGAGCTAAAAGCAGTAGCTGTGCGCGCTCCGCTATTAGCAACAAGGTCATCAAATTCTTGTGCATAAATTACCTCATCCAGGTCATCTGTCTTACGAAGTAAGTTGTATGCGCTATTTTGGTCAAGATCAATATTTTGTGTCATTTTATGCGGCGAATTCACCACAATTTTAGCTGCTGTAGCCGCATCAGCAAATTTACTTTGCTGCAAATAAACATCGGCCAAAAGCATTGCTGCTGCATATTTTGTAATGCGATGGCCATCCGCAAATTTTTTAGCTGGTAGCACTTCTACAGCACTTTTTAGGTCTGCCTCTATCAATTCATAGACTTTCGCCGCCTCTGTACGTTCTAAATAAAGTGGATCAGTGAGTTTCTCATTTGGAAGTGTATACAAAGGGAGTGCTCCAAATGTTTTGACAAGATAAAAGTAATTGTAGGCCCTAAAGAATTTCGCCTCAGCCAACAAGGTATTTTTCTTAGTCTCATTGACCATGTTTATTTGCGGGATATATTTTACGCCAGCATTGGCAATATTGATGGCTTCATAAGCCTCATCCCAAATGGTATTCATGGTTGGCGATATTACGTTGGCATTTTGCTGCCGGGTCAGCTCACGCGCAAACAAGGTGACACGCTCTTGCCCCTCATAACTATTCGTAAAATACCCAGTCAAAATGGTATTAATGGATGCCGTAGAACCTAGATAGGAACCTGTTGTAGAATAACGTAATGGTGAACCCCGACGGTAAAGTGCATTTACAGTTGCTTCGGCCTGTCCTTCATTTTCATAATAACTTACTAATGAAAGGTTTGATCGAGGATTTTCTTCTAAAAATTTATTACAGGATGTTGCTACCGCCATTCCAGCCAATAACAACATAATTAATTTAGTCTTCATCTTTTAAATTCTATGCATTAAAATGTAACATTAACACCCAAAGAGAATGTTTTCGCTCTAGGATAGGAGAAAAAGGTCATGTTCTGTCCAAATTTTCCATTCCCCTGTGCAGTAAATTGAGAAGTCATTTCTGGATCATACTGAGAAGTACTTTCCGGGTCGTAACCTTTAAAATCTTTTGACGTGAATAAAAATGGATTATTCGCATTCGCATAGATACGTAGCCTGGACAAGCCCATCCGTTTTAGTACGTCCGCATTAAATGTATAGCCAAATTGTATTAAATTTACACGCACATAAGAACCGTCCGCAACCCAGGCATCGTCCACATTGGTATCCTGACCGGCATGTCCTCCATTAGTCAAATAAATTGCCTGTTGCATGGTATTTGGATTTGAACCGTTATACGCATCGGTTAAAATTTCCTTCAGGCCATTGGTAATGCCAAAACGGTCATACGTTGAATGGAAGAACTGTTGCATGACATCTACCCCCTTAACAAATTGTAGATCCAACGTAAAATCGAAATTCTTATAACGTAAGTTATTCACAAAACTACCTGTCCAATCTGGCAGACCTTTACCGATGATTTCTTTCTCGGTTGTACGTTTTGCACGTCCGATTTGACTTAGCGTAGCATTTCCGGCATCCACATCAGCTTGAGTATATACCCCCAATCTTCTGTAACCGTAAAAGCTATTTAAGTTTTCACCAACACGGATAACACTATTTGCACCACCGACCCAATCGTTCTTTAAAATATCTGCATTGTTCTCACCCAATTTCAATACTTTATTTTTGTTGTAGTTGGCGTTCAACGATGCTTTCCAATCAAAATTCTCATTGGTCACAATCGTACCGGTGATCATCATATCCAGCCCCTGATTTTGAACGGAGCCAATATTCTTCATAACGGATTTAAAACCGGTGGCTCTCGGTAGCGGAGTCTCCAACAGTAGATCTGTTGTTTTTCGACGGTAATAAGAAACATCAAAATTTAGGCGATTTTGAAGTAACCCCAATTCCACACCAACATCAAACTGTGCTGTTTTCTCCCACTTTAGATCTTCATTTTCAATCGTGCTGACATAAGACCAGGGCGCGCGTGTATTATTCAATAAAATCGTACCGGCATCTACGATTGCCAACGACCTATAGGGATCAATTTCAGAGTTACCAGTTAATCCATAACTGGTATGTAATTTCAGATTACTAATGGTTTGATTCCCTTTCAAAAACTCCTCATTGGACACATTCCACGCTAAACCTAGTGAAGGAAAAAATGCATATTTATTGTTTTTACCAAATTTAGAGGAACCGTCATAGCGACTAGTTACAGTGGCTGAATAGCGATTATCATACGAATAGGCGGCCCTTAAGAAATACGAATTCATCGCCCAATTATTGTAGAAAGATTCAGGTGTAGCTGGTGTCACACCTAAATTCATTCTATTATACTCATAGAAATCATCCGGAAGACCTTCCGTCCTCATTTTGTCATAGTCATAGGTCTTCTTTTGCCACGAAAGACCTGCCATTGCATTGATCCGATGTTTATCGAATTGCTTATTATAGGTCAAATAGGTCTCTTCCTGCCAATACAAGGTATTTGTATGCGTGCGTTCCGCCCATCCATTCGGCCTGGAAATATTATTCAAGAGCTTTGAAGAGTATCCCTTATAATCTTTCCTATGGTGATCAATCCCTAATTGTGTTTTCAGGTCCAACCCATCGGCCAGATGAAATGTCAGTGCCGCATTTCCAAAAATCTGCGTATTATAACGCAAGCGTTTTTGCAAATCCAGAATGGAAACCGGATTTGCCATTCCTTCAAAACTTAATTTTTCGGCTACCGTAGATGAAGCAGAGTTTGTATAGAGTCCATTTTTATCATAAACAGGATACCAAGGAATCATCTCGATCATGGTACGACGCGCTTCCTGCCCACCGCCGTCTTCCGGTGTATATCGACCCCAGGTATGATTGACCGTCAAGTTGATTGCTGTAGAGAGCCATGTAGTCGGTTTTGCATCATAAGCCATTTTTGCATTTATCCGTTTATTCCAGGTATTGTTCATGATTCCCTGCTGATCCGTATAATTCAAAAATGCGCCGACGGATGACTTTTCATCACCTTGTTGTACATTCAATTGGTGATTATGCGAAATAGCCGTCCGAGTTGCCTCGCGCTGCCAATCTGTATCATACAAGGGATTGCCATTTGCGTCAAAGTAATCTGGATCATTGAACCAGCTCTTCTTGTCTAAGGACCAAGACTTGCCCTGATATTTATTTTCATTTTCAAGACCGATCATAAAGGCATCTATCCATTCCTGTGCATTCAGTAGATCCATGTAGCGTTGCGCAGAACTTACGCCTGCTGATCCCTGGTAACTGATTGTTCTGGACCCATCTTTGTTTCCGCGTTTTGTTGTCACCAAGATCACACCATTGGCACCACGCGCACCGTAGATCGCCGCCGAAGAAGCGTCTTTTAGCACCTCAATACTTTCGATATCATTTGGATTCAGCAAATTAAAATCTTCCATGACTACTCCGTCCACGACATACAGTGGGTTGGAGGAAGAATTGATCGTCGCCACACCCCGGATAACGACTCTATTCGCGTTAGCACCCGGCTGGCTGGAATTAGAAAAGATATTGACACCTGAGGCTTTTCCTCTTAGCGCATCCAGAGCACTAAAGCTTTGGTCTTTCATCATATCCGAACCTTTGACCATGGCAATGGAACCGGTTACATCTGATTTGCGCATCGTACCGTAACCGACCACAACGACTTCTTCCAATTGGCTCTGATCTTCTTCCAATTGCACGGTGATGGTAGTACCAGCGACAGTCACCTCTTTCGGCTTATAACCGACAGAAGAGACCACCAATACGTCACCGGATTTAGCTTCCACAGAGAAATTTCCCTGTGCATCCGATTGGGCCCCATTTGAGGTCCCCTTAACTGCTACAGATGCTCCTACAAGAGGTTTTCCGGTAGCATCCAGTACTTTTCCTTTCAATTGCTGTTGCAGCTTACGAACTTCTTTTACCAAGGCTTTACCTTCGTAATTCGCTGAAGTAACTACAGCAGCATTGACTTGTTGAAATGTACCAGCAATGACAGCCAATGAGAAAAATAATTTCGATTTTTTCCCAAGCTGCACAAATGATTTTACGTCAACTGTGCTCATATTAATAGTGATTTGGTTTATAAAAACGTTTTAGCAAAAATACTCTAAACGTCTAGTTTAATTTAGTTTTCCCTGTAATCGATTATAATAAAAGGTTTTAGGGATTAGCCCTTCCCTTATGAATTCTTCCAATTTAACAGTATCGCCTCAAAAATGTCGGTTATAATCCATTTTATCAAGCTCCTATAGGCACAAGAAATGCTAAATCGCTTTTGCTTTTCTTGCAAAAAAAATTGGTATGTTAGTTTGATTTATTCGTTTGGTTTATGTTATTTCTTTTCTTTCTTGATTATGTTTTTGCGTTTTAAAATTTTAGTTTAGGTTGTAAGATAGTATTAAAAATTCAAACAGAGAAAGATTTATTTGCAAAATCTTTCTCCGTTAAAATTATATGTTTCCTTTCTTCATTTCGCTGACCGCATAATCAACTGAACGCGCTGAAAAAGCCATATAGGTCAATGAAGGATTTTGTGTTGATGTCGAAGTCATGCAGGCACCATCTGTCACAAATACATTTTTCACCGCATGCATCTGATTCCATTTGTTCAGGACGGATGTTTTCGGATCATGTCCCATACGTGCACCACCCATCTCATGGATATCGAGCCCTGGAGCCTGCCAATGTGTATCTGGGCGAATATTCGTGAAACCTGCATCGGTAAACATCTCCGTCATGACGGCGATGTAATCTTTTTTCATTTTTTCGTCGTTCTCATCATAATCCACCGCAATCTTTAACAAAGGGATGCCCCAATCATCTGTTTTACTGCCATCCAGGGACACCATACCCGACTCTTTTGGTATGGTCTCGCCCATCATGTGCGAACCTACCTGCCAGATCCCAAGCTTCGGATTTAACAGATTCTCTTTAAGTCCCAAGCCCAGGCCTGAGCGATCAGACTCTTTGCTGCGGGATGCACCGAAACCTGCTGCATAGCCCCGTAAGAAGTCTGTCTCCTGTTTATGCAGGTTACGAAAACGAGGGATGTATCCACCTCCAGCAGGGTTTCTGCCTTCTGCGGTATAATCCAATAGTCCCTCGTATTCCGCATAGATACGCGCACTATAATTATGGAAAGCAACATATTTTCCCAGTACCCCACTATCGTTACCTAAGCCATTTGGAAAACGGTTGGATTTGGAATTCAATAAGATCAGATTGGTATTGATCGCAGCTGCATTGACAAAAATCAATTTTGCATAGAAATCAATCTCTTCTTTCGTATTGGTATCGATTACCCGAACGCCTACCGCTTTTCCTTTTTGCTCATCGTATAGGATAGAGTGAACCACCGAATGTGGACGAAGGGTCATATTTCCAGTCTTCGCCGCCCATGGAATCGTGGTTGCATTGGAACTAAAATATCCCCCAAAAGGACATCCTCTCTGGCAGAGCACCCGATTTTGACATTGCACACGACCTTGTTCGATATGAATCTGGTTGGGTTTGGAAAGGTGCGCACAACGTGCGGAAATCACCTTCCGTTCCGGAAACTTCTTTTGTACCTTTTCCTTAAAATATTTCTCAACGATATTCAACGGATATCCTGGCAGGAATTCACCATCAGGCAATTCCGGAAGTCCATCATGATCGCCGGCGATACCGGCAAATTTTTCCACATAAGCATACCAAGGCGCTAAATCTGCATAACGAATAGGCCAATCTACCGCGAAACCATCCCGTGCTGGCCCTTCAAAGTCAAAGTCAGACCAGCGTTGGGTCTGCCTTGCCCACAACAAGGATTTACCACCCACCTGATAGCCTCTGATCCAGTCGAAAGGTTTTTCCTGTATATAGGGATGCTCTTTATCTTTTACAAAGAAATGTGCGGCATCTTCATGAAAAGCATAACACTTGCTGACAATAGGGTTCTCCTCTTTCACTTTATAAGGCATCTCATTGCGATGTTCAAACTCCCAGGGCATCATATTTGTCGTTGGATAATCCTTAATATGTTGCACATCACGTCCACGTTCCAATACCAGGGTCTTGAGTCCTTTCTCACACAATTCCTTTGCGGACCAGCCACCACTAATTCCCGAACCGATCACTATCGCGTCATAGGTTCTATTTTTTTCACTGTCAATATTTAGATTCGCCATGTTGGATTTATCCATTAATTTTGACCGCACCGTTGTACGGTCCCGGAATAAGCTTATAAATCACCTTATTCTTCATCACATATTCTGAATTCATATAACCTTGGATCGCACGTGATTTAAAGATCTCAAAAAAAGTCTTTTCATCCGTCTTATCGGTCAGGTTGGCCAAGGTATTTTCCGTTTCCTTAGCATTGGCCAGATTAAGTTGCTTTCTTAGTTTATTAAAACCAGAGACAAATTTCTCCTGATTTTCTGGCGACTCACAGTCATCCACCATCTTGACCACAAACAGGTGCAGGTTTAGCTCCTTCCCGCCCGGAGTATCCGATTTTGGGATAAGCACATCCACAAGATCTCCTAAAAATTGTTCATCCTCTGCTGATAATTTCAGCTTATTCAACACAATCGATGCCCCACCATCATTTAGACAGGATGACAAAATTGTCAGTCCGCCTGCGATAATGAAAAATTGCTTTATTGCGGTTCTACGGTTCATAATCTGAGTTCCCTTTACAATTCGGTAATATTACATATATCCGAATAAAATTACAAATGCTAAAACGATTAAATTATATGTTTACCCTTTAATCCAGACCGATAAAAGCCGTTTTACCCCCTCTAAGTTTTCCACAATGTTATCAACATCTGTTAATCTAGCACGTTCCACCTCCTGTTTGGTTACAGCAATAAGCTGTAAACCAGCATCTAAAGCAGATCTACTTCCAGTTATGGTATCTTCGATCGCAACACAGGAGTATCCTGTTAAGCCCAATTTCGTCAACGCCAAACGATAAGGTTCCGGATTTGGCTTCGGGAACTCCACACATTCTCTTGTCACAAAAAACTCAAAGTAATCCAGCAGCTCATGTTTTCCCAAAACAGTATCCACCGTACTACGGTAACTCGAGGTCACCAAACCTATCCGGATGTTATTCTCTTTTAGATAAACTAAAATATCCCTCGCAAAAGGCATTAACTCAATATCGCTCATATTGGAATCTGCATAAGCAGCACGCGTCCTTTTCCACATGTGTTCCTCTGTCGTATCGTATCCATAGTCTTCGACCAGACGTTTTACGTTATGCGCCAAGGTATGTCCCGCAAAATCACGAATCCAATCATCATAAGTGATCTCCAGATCAAATTCTTGTTTTAGGATTGGCGCCCAGTTTTTAAAATAGAAATATTCCGAATCAATTAAAGTACCGTCCAAGTCAAACAATACCGCTTGTAGTTTATTCATAGTGTTAAAGATACACAAGTCGGCTGAAAAATCCTATCGAAGCAACCCGCAATAAGTGGAATCAGATATTTCATTGTAAAATGTATTCCAAAAACCGATATACACATGATACTCTGCGTTCAAATTCAGCTCAATTGGCACCTCCATTGAACAATGCCCATCAGCTGCATTTGCAATTGCCAACTTTAGTGAACTCAAATCTCTTAAGCTAACGAATGCCAGATTCAACTTATAGATTTCATCATTATAAGCGGAGTTTGGCGTCCATTCCAAATCTATAAGACCATTATTCAAACTTACCTTTGCATGCTTTGGAGATAGTAGTTCTCCTGCAAATACCTTTAGGTTTTCAAAATTCACAACCGGATTATTATCAGCATCAAATGCCACGACCTCGTTGAAAACATGTTTTTGAGCAAGTTGAAATGCTCCATATCTAGATTCTTTGTCTTTTTTTAACCGATAACCAAAATCGAAGACAGGCTTATTTTCCCTACAAAACTCACCTACCAATTTTAGTTTTTGGCGATGTAATCGCTGTCCTTCAGTCGGAGGTTTATTACTTTTCCTCCTTGCACCTCGAATAATCCATTGTCCTTTGAGATTATATCCATATACCGATCCTACTTTGCCCCGAAAACCACCGTTGGGGCCGTCCTCTAATATTGCCATTTGTTAAGTTCTTGGTTTAATTGTCATTTCTCTGTTTTCAGCTTAACAAATAATTCGTATTATAGTTTTTATTAGTCTAGATTTAAGTTAATATTAGCTTAGATTTAATTTAGGTTTTAGTTAGAAAATACCTAAACTAAACCTAACTAAAACCTAAACAAACCCTAAGTAAAACCTATATTAATAAATAAGCTTATAAGCCTGATATCCTCAGTTGTTGTCGATCATTTTTGGATAAGCTTAGGACATTTGCTAAGTTTGTTTTTTCAAGAAACCGAGCGAGCATATTATGCCCATAAATTCGTTGTTCTCTTGAGAAATGTTCCGATATCATTCAGAAAATAGACACGCATGAAATCTTAATGATTTATTCGGCGTGAGTATGATAAATTCATCAATGACTAAAAAGTAGACGATGAATAATTACCATCATAATATAGCGCAAAAAATCTGAAAGCTTCATCGCCTTAAAAGACTTACAAAATGAAAATAATTGCCATCGGCCGAAATTACATCGACCACGCGAAAGAGCTCAATAATCCAGTCCCTGAAAATCCCATCATATTTTTAAAACCCGACACCGCGGTCTTAAAGGACAACAAAGATTTCTATTACCCCGAATTTTCCAAAAACATCCAGTTCGAAACTGAGGTGGTGCTCCGCGTTTGTAAAGAAGGTAAACATGTCACGCCAAAATTTGCGTCAACTTATTACGATGCCATTGGTCTTGGAATCGACTTCACCGCAAGAGATGTACAGCAGGAACTTAAAGCAAAAAGCCTTCCTTGGGAATTGGCAAAAGCCTTTGACCACTCCGCTGTAATTAGCAACATGGTCCCAAAGGAAGATCTAGCGGATGTCTATGCGATTGATTTCTCTCTGCAACAAAATGGACAAACGGTGCAACAGGGCAACACCAAGGACATGATTTTTTCATATGAAGAGCTGATTGTTTATACATCAAAGTTTATCACGCTCCGCAAAGGTGACTTGATTTTTACAGGCACACCTGTTGGTGTTGGCCCTGTGGCAATAGGGGATCTATTGGAAGGATATATCGGACAACAAAAAATGTTTAGCTGCAAAATCAAATAGAGGAAGTAGACATGATAAAAAAAACGGCATATTTATTAGGTGTATTGACTTTGTGCGCTAACATTGTCCAGGCACAGGATATTATCAAAAGTCGCAACTACCCGCAAAATTATTTCGTACGTCCGATGAATATTGCTCCACAGGCATCGGGATCATTTGGAGAGTTACGTGCAACACACTTCCATGGTGGAGATGATTACCGAACGCAACAACGCATCAATATCCCCGTCCATGCAGCGGCAGAAGGTTTTGTTTCACGCGTACGGGTACAAATTGGCGGTGGTGGCAACTATGTTTATATTGATCATCCAAATGGGTATACTTCGGTATATATGCATCTGGAAAGCTTTAATTCAGATCTTGCCAACATTATAAAAGATGAGCAGTACAAACAAAAACGCTTTGATGTCGATGTATTTCTAAAACCAGACCAAGTCCCCGTCAAAAAAGGTGAATTTATCGCCAATTCCGGAAACACAGGCGGTTCAGCAGGACCGCACCTACATTTTGAAATCCGGGATACCAAAGCGCAACTGCCTCTAAATCCACAATTATTTGGACTGTTGTTTCCCGATGGTGTCAAACCATTGATCCGTGGTATAACTGTTTATGATCTCGGCCGCGAAATTTTTGACGAGAATACGCCACGTAGGCATCAGACCATCCGATCAGTTGGTGACGGCAATTATAGTTTAGCATCTAGCTCCCCTATTCCGGTCAATGGCAACTTTGGACTAGGCATCAACACCGTAGACAGACGCCGCGGTATTTCTTTTACGTACGGCGTTTATTCGATCGAATTATTTCTTGACAACAAAAATATCAGTACCGTACTATTCGAAGCCATCCCGTTTGACCAGACCCGGGCGATTCAATCTTATGTCGACTACCCCTACCTCAAGAAATCGGGCGTCCGCGTACAGAAAAGCTTCAAAGATCCCAATAATCCTATTACGATCTATAAACACCTGGACAACTTGGGTATGATCGAGTTGAAGGACAATGAAGTCCATGACATAAAATATGTCGTCAAGGATGTGCAGGGCAATAAAAGCGAACTCAATTTTAAAGTACAGAACAACCCGTCTTTAGCGATCAGCCGTAAGCCGGCTGAAGGGCTAAAAATGTTTCATTATGCCGATGAAAACAAATATGAGGCTGAAAATGCACGCGTCTATATGGGCAAAAACATTCTTTACAATGATCTTTATTTTAATTATTCCCAAGGGAGCAAACCAGCTAAGGGTTATTCGGCAACGCATTACATCCACAATGGCTATACACCGGTATTTGGCTATTACAAACTCATGATCAAGCCGGACTATAGCTTACCGGAAAGTTTATACAGTAAGGCACTGATCGTCTCCACGGACGGCGGAGCGCAAGGTGGTAAATATGAAAATGGCTGGGTTGTCGCCAATGTGCGTGAATTTGGCGGGTTCTATGTTGCCGTGGATACGATTGCACCTACTATCACTGCGCGGAATCTGACCGACGGCAAGAATGTATCCAGTCAACGCTCCATAGATTTTACCATCAGCGATAATCTCTCGGGCATAGATACCTTCGATGCCTATATAGACGGAAAGTGGGCTTTAATGAAATATGATCCCAAAACAAGACATCTGTGGCATGACTTCGAATCTAATCTCGGCAGTGGCATCCACAGCTTCAAACTGGAAGTGAAAGACAATAAAGGAAATTTAAAAACATACGAAGCCTCATTCAGCAGATAGTTTAATTCCTGCGGGGAGCTGCCTCCGCCATGGGCTTTTATTCCCTGATCTTTTTGTGATCAAGTATAGCGCCCATGAAGGATTTTTATCGGATAATATCGTATCTTAATGGACTAAATAGATTATATATATGGCAACACTAGAAATAGGACAACAAGCACCGGATTTCAGTGCAAAAAATCAAAATGGTGAAACGGTCCATCTCTCGGATTTCAGAGGTAAAAAAGTAATTCTCTACTTTTACCCCAAAGACAATACGCCAGGATGTACAACGGAGGCTTGCAATTTTAGGGACAACTATCAATCGTTGAAAAAAGAGGGCTTTGAAATTATTGGTGTAAGTGTGGATAATGAGACTTCTCATAAAAAGTTTATCACAAAACACGAGTTACCATTTCAACTTCTTGTAGATGAAGACAAAAGCCTTGTTGAGGCATATGGCGTATGGGTAGAAAAAAACATGTACGGAAAAAAATATATGGGTACGGCACGGACGACCTTTGTGATTGATGAGCAGGGTATCATTCAGCACATCATCAAAAAAGTGGACAACAAGAATGCATCCCAACAGATACGTGATTTGAACATTTAGTGGGCTATGTTGATGTCGGGGTTCGAATGCCATTTTATGACGTCACCTTCATCTGGATGGCAATCTGGATCTAATATCTCATATCTAGAATCTTATATCTAAAATCTAAATACTAATATCTATATTTGCCACTTATGAGCAAACAGACAGACGATTTTTTCAAAAGTGTAGTATCACACGCGAAGGAATACGGTTTTGTATTCCAATCGAGCGAAATATATGACGGATTAAGTGCCGTCTACGATTACGGTCAATTAGGTTCTGAACTTAAAAACAACCTAAAGACTTATTGGTGGAAATCTATGGTTCAATTGCACGAAAATATTGTCGGTATCGATGCCGCAATTTTCATGCACCCGACAACCTGGAAAGCATCCGGTCACGTGGATGGGTTCAATGACCCTATGATCGATAATAAAGATTCAAAAAAGCGTTACCGTGCCGACCAATTGATCGAAGATAAGATTGCACGTTATGAAGCAGATGGAAAAACGGCAGAAGCAGCAGGGCTTTTGGAAGCGTTGAATACTGCATTAAACGCCGATGATCTTGCGGGATTAAAATCAATCATTGAAGAACACAATATCGTTTGTCCGGTTTCAGGCACCAAGAATTGGACTGAAGTGCGTCAATTCAATTTGATGTTTGCCACACAAATGGGTGCCATGGCAGATGGAGCAGATCAGGTTTATCTTCGTCCGGAAACTGCGCAAGGTATTTTTGTTAACTTCCTGAATGTTCAGAAGACGGGTCGTATGAAAATTCCTTTTGGTATTGCCCAGATCGGAAAAGCTTTCCGTAATGAAGTCATCGCGCGCCAGTTTATCATGCGTATGCGTGAGTTTGAACAAATGGAGATGCAATTCTTCTGCCGTCCAGGCACCGAATTGGAATGGTACAACAAATGGAAAGAGACACGTCTAAAATGGCATTTAGCGTTAGGATTTGATCCTGCTAACTACCGTTACCATGACCACGATAAATTGGCACATTATGCCAATGCCGCTGTGGATATCGAGTTTAACTTCCCTTTTGGATTTAAAGAAGTGGAGGGTATTCACTCCCGTACAGATTTTGACCTGAAACAGCATCAGGAATATTCCAAAAAGAAAATGCAATATTTTGATCCAGAGATCAATCAAAATTACATTCCTTATGTTATCGAAACTTCCATCGGATTGGATCGTCTATTTTTAACGGTTTTATGTAATTCATTGGTAACAGAGGATCTTTCTACAGCAGAAAAACAAGATTCTCGTGTGGTATTGAAATTCCCGCCAGCATTGGCACCAGTGAAAGCGGCAATCTTACCATTGACCAAAAAAGATGGTTTGCCAGAGAAAGCACGCGAGATCTTAAATACGTTGAAATTGGATTACAATGTTCAATACGACGAAAAAGATGCAATCGGAAAACGCTACCGCCGCCAGGATGCAATCGGAACACCAATCTGTATTACTGTTGATTACGATTCTTTGGAAGACAATACCGTTACGATCCGCCACCGCGATAGCATGGAACAGGAACGCGTAGCAATCGCTGATCTTGAACGGATCTTAAATGATTTAGCGGGCTGGAATACCTTGCTAAAAAAATTGCTATAAATTTAATTTGCCCACTGACAGAAAAAAGCGGTCCAAAAAGCAAACAGCAAAATCCCGAGAGTTGAATTTTGATAAGAGACAACATTGGGAAACAACAAAAAATAGGTGTATCCAAAAAGATCGGACACACCTATTTTTTATATCTATTCAAATTGGCCTATTGGTTTGATTTTTTAAGGTCAGTATTCTACCACGACATTATCACGCCACTTTTCATTTTTAATCACCTGAAAACCCGGATTTTCACTTATTCCATCGAGCAGTTTTCCTTTGAATAGAAGCTGTACGTTATTCCGAATCTCACTGCTCAGCGCAAATGTACGCGCAAGTTCCCCCTTTCTGAAAATACGCAGCTCGTACTTAACCATCTTATTTTCCGGGACATCGCCCATGAACTGATTAAATACAAAGGTTTTTGAATTATTAGCAAAATTAGGTATGACGCTCAACGTGGTATTATCTGATTTTTCATCCACCACCGTTGCGAAAGGATAATATAGGAAAGCATTATGCTGTTGTTTAATTTGAATACTGTCAACAAGATCCAAACCCTCGGTATCCGTACATTCAAATTTAACTTCACTATAGATCCGGCCCATAGTCAATACCCTTTCAAGGGATTCCGTCACGTCAAAAGTATCCCGTACCGCAAATACTACAGCTGACTGCTCACTGAAAGTATTTGAAACCGAAAGACTCCTCAGGTCTGTCACCGAAGCCGGAATCATTAGCGGTGTACCTGAATTTTTGGATAGCAGGCTCAGGTAATAAGTTCCTTTGGACAAAGCGACATTAAACTTTTCTTTTGCATTGAGTGTCCCCGTCTTCACCAGCAGTTTGGTATTGGCGTCAAAGATGTGGTAGTACAATTTATCAGGCAAAACAGATTGATCGGTCGTTCCCATAATTTTGACATTGTCCATTTTAAAAGTCCCCGTACTTTCGTTGTAGTTACTTCCGCCGTTTCTATTTCCCGCAAATAGCGTTAATTTTAACCAGCATTCCTTAGCTGCAGTTAGCGTAACCGAATGGAGCGATTGCTCCACTGCTAGCTTACCTGAAATAGCAAGATCTGACGGGTAATGAATGGTATCGGCTAAGTTGGTAAATGTAACACCTTGATTGGTCGAATAGCTCAACACTAAAGCTCGGGGCCCAGTGCCCGAACTATTGGCATCAAAAGTCAGATTTGCCAAAGTAGCAATTCCCGACGCCGGTATCTTGATCAGAATCTCCCTGGCTCCTTTGAAGCTAATGCCTTTTCCGGACGTTGGCCAACCGGCGACATAGCTATAGTCGGTTTTACCATTATTGTAATCGATGGCGACTGCATCCTCAAGCGCTATAGTTGGGTCAGCGTTACCATTATCAAAATTCCAATGGTAGAGGAGTTGATTTTCTGTGACACTTCCGGTGGCCAACGCACTTTTGGACCTGGGCGAATGCGCTTTCAAGGGGCTTACAATCGTTTCAAAATCTTTGATTTTGAATGTTACTGCGTGTGTTTTTTCATTGCTTTCTTCAGGAGGAAGTTTTGCATTTTTCTTACAGGAGGATGTTACGGCTAGAATCACGATGAATAGGCACGAAAAAATTCCCCATGTAGACTGGGTTTTCGTTTTCATAATATGAATGATTTATAAGTTAACTAACCGGCAGATTAAAATTAACTTATAAATCATTAGTCATCATCATTGTAACTAAAAAATTACTTCCGTTCGATCACTCTTGCAGGTCGTCACCTTATCTACTTTTTGGACAAAAACTTTTCGGACAGTCGCGGAGCGATCGAGAACAAGTTTATTATTTGCACCCGTTGGGCGCACATATTCTCCATTGAACGCATCCCATTCGTAAATCGGGCTACCATCTGCATTCAACCAGATATAGTTATAACGTGTATCCGGTTTTTCCTGTACGGTCAACTGCACCTTATTTTTCTTTTTGTCAATCCTGATACGGACGTCCTTGGGTCTTTCTACTTTGGCCAGTGTTTTCAGTAGGATTTCCGATGGTTGTGAGGCTTTGTCTTTCCAATGTGCGACAACATGATATTTTTTTGATTGCGAAAGATTTCGGATGAAGACATTTGTTCCGGTCCCGATAGGTGTACCGGTCGCTGTCTCATACCAGCAATATTCAAGTCCTGCGATGGGCTTTTTGACTGTAAGTACCTGATCGCCCCCAAAACAGGTTTCCAATGTATCTGTCCAGCGATTGATGGGTTTGGCAAGTGCATTGGATTGAAGCTGATTAAGTTTCCATACAATAGAATCTTTATAGTTTAGATAGCTCGGGTTCCGAAGCAGATCTGTCGTATCCTGAATAATTACTTTCAGCTCATTTGCGCCGCTATGCAGCATTCCGGGATCCAGGTAGATCGAATCTATATTTTGGGCAATGGCTTCATTATTTAGAGACCATATCAGCTTAAATGTATTTGGTGAAGGTTTAGCTAAGCGCAAAGTAAATTTCTGCACACTATCTAAGGTCAGCACATTATTTAATATTGGTTTTACAGCAATAAAGGGACTCGATTTTCGCTTGATTGAAGCCACGAACTGTTCTTGACAAACGGGACCACAAGGTATTGCATTTTGCAGTATTCATGCGGTCTGAACCAAGTTGACGGAGCTCCTTTCCCGCCATAAGAATAGATACCTACGCCGTCTTTTCCAAGCCAATATTTCCAGGGAACAGCATTTACATCAGCCGTTTGGGAACGATTGACAGATTCGATGGCGTATTGGTTGCCTGCCCAATACTCATCAGCCAGCTGGGCGAAGGAGTGTCCGATCTCATGGACTGCAATATCATTACTTTTGAAATTGACCGTTGAAGTTGCCCACTTTCCGCCCGATCCGCCATAAAATGGCGAGTTGACCAATATGACCACCTGTGTAAAGTTTGGGATATGTGTTTTTAATACTTCTTCAATACGGTCATTCTTTTGAGGTACCACGAGACGGTGCAATCCGCCGTTGTCAAAGCTGCTGCCGAAAATTGTTTTGGGATGCGTAATCGGTACCGCATGATCTCTGGTGAATTTATTATAGCGTTTTGGAAATTTACCGAGATCGGTATCTCCCTGTACGCAGTCACTCGCTTTACAGTCATGGGTGGCGCCGGATTCCTCGGATATCGTCCGAATAGCAAACACATTAAAGAAACTGCTGTATTGTTTAAAAGGCTCTATTGAGAAGAAATAGTTTGTGAACTGTTTGGAATCTGCCGCGTAATCCTCTAGCTGATCTTTTGTGTAGCCGTCGCCCAAAATAACCAGGTTCACGATATTGTTTGCTGTTCCTTGATATTGTAAGGTGTCAATCTTGAAATTTTGAGATTGGGCTGTTGCCGGGATCAGATAGCCTAATAACGCAAGCAGGATAAAAATTAATTTTTTATTCATCGGAGTAACAATCGTTAGACTTCAAAATTAGCGTTTTCACTCCCTTAATTTTTAAATTTTATTGCCGAGTGCTTCTCCGATATTGTCCACTGCCCAGAGTTTCACCAGCAATTTTCTGCCCATTCTACTTAAAATACATTCAGATTTAACAGCCACGGCGTCTAATCGCGCATACGATGTTCATGAACATATTCACTAGGTGAAAGTTTTGTAATCTTTTTAAACACCCTGTTAAAATTGACCACGTTGTTGAAGCCTGTTTTAAATGCAATATTGGAAACGCTTTCAGATGATTCGTCAATCAGCATCTTACAGGCTCGTTCAATCCGGATCTCATTCAGAAAAGTGACGTAAGTCTTTCGGGTATGTTTTTTAAAGTACTTACAGAATGCATGTGGTGTCATGTGCGCGACTGCGGCAATATCTTCAAGGGAGATTTTATCGCCAAAATGCTGAAAGGTGTATTGAAATATCTCATTGATCCGCAAACCTTCGGCATCAGAAAATTTCCTTTGGGGGATACCTGTATATAACGAGGTCCATTGATCGACCTTTTTGCTCAAAAAATTAATCAGCTTGACAAAGGATAACAAGCGATCTATTCCGGCACTTGTATTGATCTGGACAAATTTATCTTTTAATGCGACAGCATGTTCGGCATCCAATTTCTTACTGACATTGATATGTTCCAAAAAATATTTGACATCATCAAATTCAGGGAAATCCAGAAAAGATTTAAAATGTTCATAATCGAAGAAAATATGTATGGCATGAATACCATCCTTGACATCCTCTCCGGTTTTAAACATATGCGGCTCATCTGCATCAACGATATAGATTTCATCCTCTTCAAAACTGTGTGTAAAGTTGCCGATCATAAAGGTCCCCCGCCCTTTTAAGATATAGGTCAATTGGATTTCTTTATGCCGATGGTAATTACTATAGAAGGAGGGCAAGATATCTTCCTGCACACAAATAGATCCTTGATAAACCACCGGAACCGTAAATTGAACAACTTTCATCGTCTATTGAAATAACAAATATTAAACAGTTAATTCAAATATACCATTTTTTAAGACAATAATTGTTAATTTTTATCCAAAAAACTCCTAGACCTGACCAATGAACTGCTATAAAGTGGGGACTTCGCCAGTGAGCGACAAAATTTTGAAGGACTGTGGATTGATCAACAGCCACCGGCCTTCCTTTGGCGGCCTTTATCTGTGCAGTGATTTTATAAGCGAATGGTTTCAACAGCGCTTCTTTTTTGGCTTGTTTGCGTTCCTGGAACAAGCAGCTGCTCCCGGAACAATAAGTAGAAAACAAAGATAGTTAACGAACCTGATAGTCCTTATAGACTCCATTTTCAAATATGCGAACATTTCCTTTTTTTCCTTTTATTCTAAGCGCGATAATTTTTCCATTTTCCCAGCTCATATCAACCGTGTAATTTCCTCTGGCCTTCAGTCCTTTGATCTGTCCCTTAGACCAGGCTTTAGGCAGGGCTGGTAGCAGGTGAATGTAGCCATTGTGGCTTTGCATCAGCATCTCTGCGATACCGGCAGCACCACCAAAATTGCCATCAATCTGAAATGGCGGGTGGGCACAGAATAAGTTAGGATAGGTTCCCGCTCCGACACTCTGATATGTTGTTTCATTGGCAAAAGCAGGTTTGAGCAACTGACGAAGAATTTCCAGGGCATGATCGCCATCTTGTAATCTTGCCCAGAACAAGATTTTCCAGGCTCGGGACCACCCTGTCCCTTCATCTCCCCTTACCGCCAGCGTCTTGCGTGCAGCTTCAGCCCAGGCCGGGGTCGTTTGAGGAGAAATAAATGCCGCAGGATACAGGCCATAGAGATGCGACACATGACGGTGTTTGGGCTCAATCTCCAGATAGTCTTCGAGCCATTCCATCACACGCCCAGATTGACCGACCACTACTGGCGGGGGAATCTCTTTTAATTTTTCCTTCAAACTGGCGGCAAAGCTATCTTTGATCGATAGAATAGAATCTGCCTGGATCACTGCCTGATACAGTTCGCGTACAATCTGATTGTCGATCGTCGGTCCCATCACTACCGCAGCTACCTTCCCGTTGGGCAACCGAAACGCATTTTCCGGTGACACGGATGGTGAAGTCACCCACCAACCTGTTTTTGGATCCTGGACCAAGGTATGGTCATAAAATTGTGCTGCCCCTTTGAGTATCGGGTAGATCTCTTTCAGATATCTTTGGTCGCCGGTAAAAAGATAGTGCTCCCAGAGGTGGTTGCATAACCAGCCTGAGGCTGTACTAGCTCCCCAGGAAGCCTGTTCGCCCGGAGCAGAATAGCCCCAAACATTGGTCATCATATACACGACCCATCCGGGGGCATTATAATAAGCTTTCGCCGTTTGCTCACCTGTTTTCGCTATCCGCTTGATCAACTCAATAAAAGGCTGATGGTATTCACTGAGATTGTTCACCTCCACACCCCAGTGATTCATCTGCGCATTGATATTCAGATGATAATCACCATTCCAGGGCGTCTGGATCTGATGAGCCCATAACCCTTGCAAATTTGGCGGAAGGGCGTTTGAAATTTTCGGTGCCGAACTCGAAATATTCAAATAACGGCCATACTGATAATAAATGGCCGCCAAATCCGGATCCTGCGTTGGATCTTTATAAAAATTTGCGATTCGTTCATTGGTCGGAACACGCGTATTTGATTTATTCCCAAAGAGGTTAAGTTCAACCCTGTTAAAAATCTTTTGGTACGCATTCACATGATTACTGTACATTTTATCCACATTGGATAACTGCAAGGCAGCAAGAGTCGTCCGCACGGTAACGTTTGGATCTTGCCCATAATAAGAGGTACTTGCCGTGAAATAAATAGAGAGATTACCCTCCGCAGAAACTTCCAGGGCCTGATCTCTTTTACTGACTTTCAGATTTTTACCCTGCACTTTCAGCAGGCCGGAAAATTTGAGGTTTTTGTCCCCTTTTCCATCCGGCAGCGACCCTTCAACCAAAATCCCATCGTCCAACAGGGTGTAACGGTCTATATTTTCCTTCCGCTGGAAAGAAATACCGACCGTCTGTCTTGAATTGCTGTTCTGATTCAATTGAATCACACCGACATTCTTGTCAAAGGAGGTGTAGTAGGTACGTTGAATTTTTGTCTTTCCAATACGAAAAGTAGTCTGTGCTGTCGCCGTGGCCAGATCCAATGATCTTGTATAGTCTTCAATAGAAGAAGATGGCAGTTGATATTGCAAAAGTAGATCTCCGAATAACTGATAACAACCATAAGGAACATTAGCGCCATTTCCCAAGCCTGAACCTTTCCCATTGGTAACAAAGGTTTCATTAACCAATTTTTCGGCTTCGTCATTTTTACCTTCTTTCAATAAAGCCTGTATGGCACTAACATTTTTATATGCGTCGTAGTTATTGGGATCCTCTGGACTCCCGGACCACATACTGATCTCATTCAGTACAATTTTTTCCTTCGTTGGATTACCATCAGGCATCATCCCGATCAACCCATTGCCCAGGGCCAGGGTCTCTTCCCATATTTTGGCCGGTTTATTATACCAAAGACCGAGTGGATTTTGCTGTGCAAACAAAAGCGTGGTCTGCGAGACGCAGACCACGAGAAGCATTAAAATTCTATTTCGCATATAGTTCAAGCTCCGCAATTGTCAGCTCATTACCTTCAATAAATTGCTTTGGTTCAAATTTGATAAACTTGGTATTGTTGTTTGTTTCAAAAAACACCTGTTGCAAAATTGGATTTGCTTTGATATTGGAGAATTCGCCTTCCTTAAGGCTTGTCCACTTTTTGCCATCCGTACTGGTAGATATGACATACTTTGTCGGAATACCGCCATTCTTTTTATCCTGACGTGGAAGGAAACCGATACCCGAGGTAGCATCATTCGTTTCAATGATCAGGACACCTTGATTCCCTACCGTTGCAAAGGTATTTGGGTTGCCGTCGGTAATATAGGCCTTATCGGTCGCCGTCCCTACCTGCAATTTAAAGTCCATTTGTTTTTTAAGCTCTTTTGTATCAAAAGCGAATGGTTCATTATATTCCTTAAATAGTCCGAAATCGCTCAAGGTAATTGCTACCGGAGCATAAATATGTAAGCGTAGGCGTGTCGCTGTGGTTGGCTGCTCAAGTTTTATCAGGCGGTTCGCACCGATACTGGTCGCTCTGCCCAATGGTTTCCAGGTATTATCAGCCCACTGCTCGATAACAACACTGTCGATCCGTTGCCCCAATTTGATGTTTTCACGCAATTGAATAAGATCAAATGTCGCAGCAGACTTTAGTTTGATTTCAAGTGTAGCCGATGTTTTCGCATCGTCTGTTGCCCAATAGCTATAGCGGTCATTATCGGTAATCAACGATGTCGCATATGTTTTGGACTCACCATTACGGGTATTTGAAGCTGTAATGGTTGCACCTTTTGCCAGATTTGTACGGAAAGTTTCTTTGATCTTTTTACCAAAAGCCTGTAGGGATTTCACGTCATTTTCATGAAGTGTACCTGAAGGCATTGGCGCAAGTCCAAGATTCATGCAGGCCCCTCGACCAACGGATTTAAGGTAAATTTCAAACAGCTGATCAGGTGTCTTCACACGGCTATTCTGCTCTTGATGGTAGAACCAGCCCGGCCGTTGGGGCACATCACATTCTGCAGGGATCCAATATTTTCCATTCCGGTCACCCGATTCCGCATTATGCGATTCGGTCGCACCGGGTACCGCGACCTTTCCATTGAGTCCTATGGGAGTAAACGTCGCCCACGAAGTTTCGGCGGCAAAGCCATGTTCATTACCTACCCAACGCATATCAGGACCGATATCGGAGAATATCACCGCATTAGGCTGAAGCTTGCGCACAATTGGCCAAGTCTTTTCATGCCATTCATAATACGTTGTGCGGTCAATGATCCGTTTCCCTTCATGTCCACCGTAGTAACCATCGCCGCCATTTGCACCGTCATGCCAAGAAGTAAACAAAGGACCGTAATTGCTCATCAATTCGGTCAGCTGCTGCCTGTAGGCATCTGCATAAGCTGGTGTACCATAATGTTCATCATGACGGTCCCACGCGGACAGGTACACGCCGAATTTCATCCCATTGCGATGTGTCGCTTCCATAAAATCTTTGACCATATCGCCCTTCCCATTTTTCCATGGTGAGGAGGCAATACTATAGGAGGTCGTTTTTGTGGGCCATAAACAAAATCCGTCATGGTGTTTTGCGACGCTGATCAAACCTTTAAAACCACCATCTGCTGCAGCTTTGGCAATCTGATTTGCATTAAATGCCGAAGGATTAAATAAAGCCGGCTGTGCATCACCATAGCCCCATTCTTTATTTTGAAAAGTTGTCGGGGTATAATGGATCAAGCAGTAGGTTTCCATCTCCTGCCATTTTAATTGACGTTCGGTCGGTAAAGCCCCATAAGGCTTTAAGGTATCCGGTTTTGCGACATGACCGCCGGAAAGTAAGATGGAGGATAATAAGATTGTGAACATATTCTTTATTATAAGTACTCGAAAATTAGGTTGTAAAGTCCTAATATAAGAAGTTTCATAAAATTATCCGTGTAACATTTGCGTACTCAAAGCGGGCGAAAAAACAGCCCAAAAGCATGCTGGGCAAAAAATTGCCCTTATTGAATCATATCAATCGATTGATATAAAACATTTCCTTAAAAGAGTAAAATAATATCTCACAGTATTATCGTTGTGCTTTTTTTTAGTATGATCCATCAAACTGAACTTATTTCAGCGTTGAGGTGAAAACAAAAAATACCGATCTGTTATTTATAGAGGATAAAGAAGTTAGCTGTATTACAGCAGGTGGCTGCATGTCATTTGGGCAAGATTGGCATGATAATTACACGATCTGGGGCATACAAGGAATGTTTATATAGTATTAAAAATAATTATGAAAGTAAATTTAATGATTTTAACAGTTGCATTGGCGTTTTCAACTGTTGCATGCAACACAACAGGAAAAAAATCTGAAGTGACAGGAACCAGCGACACCGCGACCACGGTTCAAAAACCAAGCGTGGTCGATAATGCATCGCTGGAGGGAACTTGGGAGCTTAAGTCACTTACGACACCCGAAACAGCAGGAAAAGGACTCAAAGACCTCTTCAAAGACAAAGTTCCCTCATTGACATTCACAACCAAAGACCACAAAGTAGAAGGTAACAACGGATGCAACGGCATCGGTGGTACTTATGAAAGTGAGAAAGGCAATTCCATTAAAATCGGGGATAAATTGATCTCTACGATGATGCACTGTGAAAATGCGGCTTACAATGAATTTATGAATGGCTTAAAATCTACGACAAACTTCGATGTCAGAGATAATGAATTGACATTTATCTCAGGCGATATTGTCGTGATGCAATTTGTAAAAAAATAAGATTTTATCCATTGAAAAGTGAGAAAAGGGATGTCTAATGATCATCCCTTTTTCCGTTAATGTTACCTATACCGCTTATAATTTCTTCTTTAACGATCCAATCTACAACTGATTTTACTTTTTGGGTAGTCTTCCCCAGTGAAACACGATGCGAGATTATTAAAAAAGCTGTGGTTCCCATGTCCGTTCTTGTCTTAGCACCCGCTCGCCAGATTCAGCAATAGATATGACCGACTTTTTTAGGTAATTATTTTTAGAAAGGGCTCTTGGTAAAAGTTCTTCCAACACCATGAGCCCTTTTATTCTATTCGGCTTTTGATCATAGTCACTAAATATCTCAACAGACTTATGTGTGTAAAAACCATGACTTACAACCAAACTATCAAGATTTCCTGCTGTATTATAATAAAATGTTCTGCTGGATAAGAATTGACTGTCCCTAAACATTTGCTCTTCTTTCAATAAATCATCATTATATTCATACTTGTGGATTATGGGCGTATTGGTATTTTCGAAAATTTTTCGTTCAACGATTTTATTTCCCTGATAGTGCAGTTCTTGTCTATTTGAAAAGGTGATCGCCTTATCAAAACTCTTCTTTTCTAGCGTCACTCGATTTCCTTTTACAACAACATCCCAATAAACATTATCTGTAAAAACTGTTCTGGGTACACCAGCGCTAGGCATAAATGCAAACCCACCAATAATGCTGGTCAGTTGTCGCCCCTTATAACTCAACTTTATTTCGTTTACTGTAGGGGTAGGAATTATAGGTAACTCCAAATAATAAATCGGAATTTCCTTAATCCCTTGGCCTAAATTCATTTCTTCATCTTTTGAACAGGAAACAAAAAGGAAGATTCCAAGGAAATAAAACAAATATATTTTTTTCATAAAATAGGGCATTTCATTGCGAA
Source organism: Sphingobacterium puteale (assembly GCF_003627955.1). Lineage (GTDB taxonomy): Bacteria > Bacteroidota > Bacteroidia > Sphingobacteriales > Sphingobacteriaceae > Sphingobacterium > Sphingobacterium puteale. The sequence continues at coordinate 420,643 of NZ_RBWS01000001.1, forward strand.
TTATACGAATTTAAAAATTTCATCTCGTAACTTTACACATCATGAAAAAAGATCAATCTAAAATCATACGTGAACAGGTCGATCGTTCAGCACTTCGCGAACATTCGACTCCTTTATACCTCACATCAAGTTTTATCTTCGACAGCGCTGAACAAGGTCGGGCGGTCTTTGCTGGAGAAGAAGATGCAATGATTTATTCCCGCTATGCCAACCCCAATACTTCCGAATTTATCAACAAGGTCTGTATTATGGAAGGTGCTGAAGCAGGTTTATCCTTTGCATCGGGTATGGCTGCAGTATTTGCTTCCTTTGCTGCAATTATTGAAAGTGGCGACCATATCGTTTCTTCACGAGCAATATTCGGATCTACCCATCAGTTGTTTACAGAGCTTTTTCCACGTTGGGGTGTTACCACAACTTACGTAGATGCGGCTAATCCGGAGGAGTGGGAGAAGGCCATACAGCCTAATACGAAGATTATATTTCTGGAATCGCCATCTAATCCAGGACTTGAATTAGTAGATTTGGAATGGTTGGGCAAATTCAAAGAAAAATATCCGAATATCATTCTTTCGATCGACAACTGTTTTGCGACACCATATCTTCAAAAACCGATTCAATATGGTTTTGATTTGGTGATCCATTCGGCCACCAAATATATGGACGGACAGGGTCGTGTTTTAGGGGGTATCGTGGTTGGGAAACAGGAATTGATCGATAAATTGATGTTTTTTATCCGTCACACCGGCCCAGCATTGTCACCATTTAATGCATGGATTATTTCCAAAAGTTTGGATACCTTGGGTATCCGCATGGACCGTCATTGCTCAAATGCACTTGCACTGGCGCAAGCATTGGAAAATCATCCCGAGATTGAAGATGTAAAATATCCTTTCTTGCCAAGCCATCCACAATATGAACTTGCCAAAAAGCAGATGAAAGCCGGTGGCGGCATAGTTACCCTGGTTGTCAAAGGTGGTTTTGAGCGTGCGAAAGCTTTTGTTGACCAGCTGGAAATGATATTATATACATCCAACTTAGGCGACTCGCGATCAATCGCTACGCACCCAGCGTCTACGACGCATTCCAAATTATCAGAAGACGAGCGTTTAAACCTGGGCATACAACCGGGCAGCATCCGTTTATCTGTTGGCTTGGAGGATCAGGAAGATATTATCAATGATATCTTACAGGCTTTAGAGAAAACCAAATAAGCAAAAAAAGCGTGCTGAAGCACGCTTTTTTTGCTTATTTGGTTTTTGGTATCAAGATATGAGACTCATTCCTCATATCCAATATTCTCCTATTTAGTTCAATGAAGCAATAGCAGCCGCATAGTTCGGTTCGTCAGCGATTTCCGCTACCTGTTCTTCATACAATACTTTTCCATTCTCGTCCAAGGTAATCACGACACGGCTCAATAGACCTGCTAAAGGTCCATCAGCAATTGCCAATTGATAGGCATCAGAGAAATTCGAATCTTTATATTCGGATAATGTCACCACATTGTTCAAGCCCTCAGCGGCACAAAAACGCCCCTGTGCAAAGGGTAGATCTTTCGAGATACATAGTACAACCGTATTGTCCAATTGCGATGCTTCTTTATTAAATGCACGTACAGAAGCCGCACAGGTCCCGGTGTCCACACTTGGAAAAATATTTAACACAATTTTTTTCCCCTTAAAGTCTGCTAAAGATTTATCGGAAAGATCGCCTGCAGTTAATTTAAAATCAGGCGCCTGCTCACCAACTTGTGGTAAGTTGCCTTTAGTATTCACTGGATTGCCCTTAAAAGTGATTGTAGCCATAAAATATGATTGTTTAATTTTAGTTTCCTTGCACTTAAAGGTACGAGCAAAAAAAATATTACACAACATTTATTAATATTAGCCAAACATTTACTATGTTAGCATTGTATTTTAAAGAGGAACGTTAACCAACAATAAACACTAGTATGAAGAAATTATTATTCTCAATACTTTGTGCATCACCATCACTGCTCTTTGCACAAGGGTCTCAAGTGAATACACAGGGCGTACGGGCATTAGGCATGGCTGGTGCCGGATCTGCGCTTTTCACAGACGAAACAAGTATATTCTACAATCCGGGAGGTCTGGCAAAAATGGACCACAATGCAGTTTCTGCAGGCATATCCGCAGTAATGTATCGATCAGCCTTCAAAGAATCAGGAAGCAATCAAGTGTATAACACGCGCTCGCAAGTGACTCCTCCTTTTTCTGTTTTTGCTACATTTGGGCCAGACAACGCCCGTTGGAAGGCTGGTCTTGGTGTATATACACCTTACGGCGGAGCAGTGGACTGGGGAGACAGTTGGCCTGGAAAATACGAGCTCAACCACCTAAAATTGCGCGCGATTTATATCCAGCCTACCATCAGTTATAAACTTACGGATAACTTCAGCGTAGGTGCTGGTTTTGTTTACAACATTGGCATGGTCGATCTTGCACGGTCGCTACCTCTGTTTTTACCTGACGGATCCTCTGCACATGCCAAATTAACGGGTACGGGTACGGGTATAGGTTACAACGTCGGTGCGCATTACAACTTTGACAACAACGTCGCGATCTCTTTATCTTACCGTTCAAAAGTCGTTACAAAGCTGAAAAAGGGTGATGCCGAATTTACGGTGCCTGATGCTGTTGCAGCCTCGTTTTCCGATACCAAATTCAGCGCAGAACTTCCTTTACCGGCATCACTTAACCTCGGCCTCTCCGTTCCGGTGAGTGACAAGGTAGATATTGTTGCCGACGGAACTTTTATTCAATACAACATTTATAAAAAACTGGTCTTTGATTATGCAGACAATACCCCGCTGCTGCAGGATACTGAACAGATAAAAAATTATAAAAATGCATTTTCAGGGAAAGTTGGGGTGAATTATAAAGCAAACGAAAAGTTGGCTGTACGTGCCGGAGTGGGTTATGTAAAAACACCGGTTGGCAAAGACTATGTTTATGCAGAGACTCCGGACAACGACCGGCTCATGGGTGCGCTGGGCTTGTCTTACGCCATCAACGACAAATTCAGTCTTCACGCAGCTTATGTTTTACAAAAATTGAAAGAGCGCACTGTCACAAGCCCCGTCACACAAATCGAGGGCGCTTACAAGACAAACATTCACGCCCCTTCAATTTCATTCACCTATAAATGGTAATATATTATGAAAAGATTTCAAAAAAATATTAAGCTTTATATTGGTTTTGTGGCGCTGGCATTGGCTGCGTCCTGTAAGCCATCTATCGACCTAGATACCAAAGGTGGAAATCCTGAAAATGTGGATTTCAGCAAATATATTGCTGTCGGTAACTCCCTGACTGCTGGTTACGCCAACAGTGGCCTTAGTCTGAAGGGGCAGGAACAATCTTTCCCAAATATGCTCGCGCAAGAGATGAAAAAAGTAGGCGGAGGAGAGTTTCTACAGCCTTATTTTCCTGCGGAAAACTATAATGGCAGCGGGTTTTTATATTTAAAAGCACTGGTCAATGGTCAACCTGAATTAGGCACCGTAACTGACCATCTTGCCATCCGTGGTCAGACCGAAGACAAAAAACCACTTTACATCAAATACACCGGCCCCATTAATAATCTAGGTGTCCCGGGCATGCGATTGGATCTAGCATTTGTTCAGGGTATGGGTGCATTAAATCCCTATTTTGAGCGTTTGCTACCGGACAATGAAACGGGAACCAAAAAGTATGTGGATTTTGCAACGACCAAAGACCATACGTTCTTTTCCTTCTCATTAGGAAATAACGACGTGCTGGGCTATGCCACAAATGGTGCTGTGACGACCGACGCCACAAATACCCTGATTTCCGAGCAAACATTTGCAGGGCTTTATACCGAATTCATAACCAAATTGACAAGCAAAGAACAGAAAGGGGTTGTCGCTACCATTCCGGACGTGACGGCAGTGCCTTATTTCACGACAGTAACACGTCAAGCGTTACTGGCGGGGGTGAACGCTGCCTTAAAGGAACAGGGGAAAGATCCTTTTAGTGATATTTATATCAAAACAAAGACAGTTACAAGGGCAGCAACCGATAAAGACATGTTTATCTTACCGTTTTCATCGGCAGGTTTATTGGGCCGACAAGACCTCAAAGACCCAGCAACAGGTATTGTAAATCCGTACCCTTATGGTTTATTTATACAAAATCCTGTTGGTGACAATTTTGTCCTGGATGAATCTGAGGCAAAAATGGTCCAAGATCGTATTGTTGCGCTAAACACAACAATCAAACAGGTTGCAGACAGTAAAAAGCTTGCTGTGGCGGATATCTACAGTTTCTTGAACAAAGTAAAATCGGGCTATCAGATTAATGGTATAGCCATTAGCAATAAATATATCACCGGTAATATATTCTCTTTGGATGGGGTCCACTTAACGCCTATGGGTTATGCCATTATGGCTAATGTTTTTGTTGATGCCATCAATGCGAAATATAGCACTAAATTAGGAAAAGTAAATGTCAGCCAGTATGGCGGTGTTGCCTTACCTTAGTGCTATAAATTAGCCAAAAGGATCTAAAAAAGGTCATTTGAATTGAACATTCAGATGACCTTTTTTTGTAAAACAATGCGTATTTTTGTTATACGAAGTCATTCATCGACTTCAAAAAGTTTTATGTTTGTTTAACATTCATTCGCTTCAAAAGCTGGGTCAGACAAATCTGTATAAGAAGACAACACAATGAAAACCAGTACTTATGGCAATAGAGATGCAAAAACAAATACAATACGCGTAAATAATTATTCTTATGAAAGTCAAATTAAACCGTGTCAATCAAGCTGTGCATTTCGAAGCCAGCAGTGAATTATCTACTGTCAAAGTGAATATCGATGGTTCTGAAGCCATCGGCGGCGAAGGCAAAGGTGTCCGCCCCATGGAATTAGTCTTGATGGCATTGGGTTCTTGTAGCGTTTTTGATCTACACAGTATATTGGTCAAACAACGCCAGCAAATTGACGATATCCAAGTGGAAGTAGAAGGAAAACGTCGCGAAGAAATCCCGCAGATATTCACCGATATCCACATCAACTTTTTCCTAAAGGGGGATATTGATGAAGTGAAAGCCGCAAAAGCCGCTGAATTGGCCGTGAAAAAATATTGTTCGGTACATGACATGCTTGCAGCAGGTGGTATCAATATCACTTATTCGCTAAAAATAAACTAATACTTTTATAATGCCTACGCTTACATCTACAGATTTTAATTCCATCTATGGGTTTAAGCGTAGGCATTTTTTGTGGGCTAAAGTCTTTTTTGCTCTTCAGTCTTGGTCGGCTGATTACTGCTCTTGATTTTTTGGTTTCCGAAGTGATACCGCAGCGTTACATTGACCTTTCTTGTATCTTGGTAATCGTCAAAATAATTGTCCTGATCGGCATACTTTGACGAGATTCTCATTTTTTCAGTTCTGAAAATATCCATAAACGCCAGATTCACTTCCAGCTTCTTATTAAAAAATTTACGGTTAGTCGTCAAGTAAGTACTGGAATAGCCTGTAATCCGAAATGGCCCCTGAATAGTCGGCGAAGTAAAGCTGTTTCCGAGTTCTACATTCCAGCCGGCATTTTTGTCCAGCACATAGCTTGAACTTATATTCCCATTGCCGATGTAAACGTCATTCTTGTGAAGCACGGCATCAGATCCCATAAAATAATTCTCATTGTACATTCCTTCCAGCTGAAGATTTAATCCCCAGCGGGAGGTCAGCTGAACACTCTTGCCCAGATCTATCCCCGCTCCCTGCCCTTTCTTAATATTGGTATATTGAAAGATCAGCTGATGATTGACATTATCCTGCAAGGCGATTTCCATATTAGGCCATTTCTCAAACCGGTAAAATAGATCTACATTCCAGCTATTCTTTGTCCAGGTGAGGTTGAGGTTATGTACAATGGTAGCCCTTAAACGCGGGTCGCCCTGAAAATAGGAGAACAGGTTATAATAAGATTTCGCCGGATTGAGCCATGAGTAAGTGGGACGGCTGATGCGCTTACCGTAGGAAAACCCAAATTGCTGTTGGTCTGCCAATGCATATTGCATATAGAACGTAGGGAATAGCACAAAATAATCCTTCTTGTTGATATCCTTAGGCTCTGAGACAATACCTTCCAAATTGGTATACTCCCCTCTTAATCCTGCTTTCCAGCTCCATTTCTTCCACCCATAGCTAAACGATGTGTACAAGGCCACATTGCGTTCTTTATAATCAAACAGACTGCTCTTGTCCGGTCGGTGCTGTAGTGTACCGGATTCATCATCTGAAAACAGCAGGTCGCTTGTGGTCTTAACGGCACTAAATTTTCCCCCAAATTCTACTTCCAGCCCCTTTATCTTTCCCGTAACGTCCAGCTGCGAGGAAAAAAGACGATTTTTGCTATCATTATCACTGATAAAACGTGTGCTCGACGGCTGTTCGCCTTTAAAATCCAATGCCGTCAATACATCTTGATCATTGCTGGCATGGCTTGACGTAAAGTAAGAAGACCAATTGATGCTCCATTTGGGGCTGAGTTTCTTCGTCACCTGTAAATAGAAGTTATTGGTCTTATTGGAACGTTCGTGGTCGTTTGTTGTAAAATAACTGGACTCCTGCACCCGGTCTTTGTTATAGATCACCGTAGGCACTTCATAAATACCATAGGATTTCGGTCCATAGTAACCGTTTAAGCCTGCATTGACGGACCATGTCGAGTCTGGCGTATAGTCCATCGAAAGCACATAGCTATTTTGGCTATTATTGGTATCGAAACGGTCCATTGTGCCTTCCCAAGAGGTCTGTTCCTTGGGATAATACACATAGTTTGTTTCATAACGGGCATAGGTACCGCGCCCAAAATTGTATGTCCCCCGTAGATTGAACTTTTCGTTTCTATAATACTGTGTGAGTCCAAACAACTGTTTCCAGGTTGTACTCCTTTCGGCCAGGGCCAACAGGGTACCCCGATAACCATATAATGTAGATTTGGACAGCTTGATGTTAATGACCGTGCTTCCCTCCGCTTCATATTTTGCCGGTGGATTGGTAATCACCTCAATGGATTGTACATCATTACCGGCTGTGTTTTCCAAATAAGTTTTCAGTTCATCACCACTCAGCATTACCTTACGGTCATTAATAAGCAGCATGATCTTTTTACTTCCCCGCACCATGAGGTCCGAACCGCTGGCCATTACCAGGGGAGTCCGTTTGAGAATATCCCAGGTGTTGAGTGCGGAGAGATTACTATTTTGAACATTAAATTCCAGGCGGTCCAATTTACGGATCAATCGCGGTTGCCGCCCCACCACATTCACTTCCGCAAGTTCTTTCGCCTTTGGCAAGAGTGTCAACATCAGGGGACTTTTTATGGTGTCGCTGTAAAAAAATATTTCAAGGAATCCGAAGTTTAAATGCGAGGCTTTCAGATAGTATTTGCTATGCTGCAGCAATGACACTTCAAATTTCCCGGCACGATCTGTTTTCGTTTCGCTGATCTGTTGATAGGTACTGTCCAACAAAACAATGGATGCATCAGCCAGCACCTCATTATTACCATCCCGGATCTGTCCTCCGACCTGTTTCGTCTGTGCCGTCACAAACAATGGTGCTGCAAGCAAAAATAATAAGCATTTCATATTTCGGTATCTAATGTTCCAAAATTGTCCATTAATACAGCTAAACATGGTTAATGAAGAGTTAATGCTGCGTTAAGGTTTATGATCTTCGCTAGGAGAGGTTATATTTGTATATGGAATTGAAACCTAAAAATTACATTATCCTTTTCATCCTATTTTTTGCCATCCTCATTGGCATACAAGGTTATCAATTGTACAATACCTACCGACTCAAACAACGTGAAGTATTCGCTGATGTCAAAAAGAACCTGGACAAACTAGAAGACTCCGATTCTATTTTTGACAACAACCTATTAAGCAAGGATATCGCCCGTGACTATTACATTAAACTGGTTAAAAAGGAGATCACAGCAGATGGTCTAAAGAATTTATATAAAACACACGCGCAGAAAACATCCCCAGCGTTAACAAAATATGTTGACAGCATATTCCGGCCACTGGGCATGTATGTCATCCTCAGGCAGGAAATATTAGGCATTTATTATAAAAATGCAACAACCCCACTGGTTCGTGGGCCCATCACTGTTTATACCACAAAGGGCACTTTTCACAACCCTACAGAATTATCCAGCAGTAAATGGCTTACGGAAAAAACTGAAACGAACAAGATTCAGGATAGTATCCAAAGCAAAGAGATTCTATATGTTTTTTCTGTTCCGCGCAAGACTTCTTTTGAGGTGGTCAATCTCAACTGGATTCTATTTAAGGAGCTAACCTCACTGCTGTTAAGCACCATATTGATCCTAGCGGCTTGTATCTGGTTATTTTACCGGACAATTAACAACCTCAGGAAACAGGATAAACAGATCGCTGTATTGCACAATGTAGTGGACAATATCTCGCACGAGCTAAAAACGCCTATCGCTACTCTTAAAATTGCGGCCAAAACACTCCGAAAATCTCCGGATGATCATATCATAGCGGTAATTGAACGCCAGGTAAGCCGCTTGGAACAGACACTGGATCCGCTGAATGAACATCAAACCGCGACGAGTTTAGCCCCAACAACAGCGAAAGAACTCCAGGCAATTTTTAGTGATTTTCAGCTGTGTAATCCAACTGTCAAACTCATTGTGGAACCAAGTCCCAACTTGCCAATTTGCCTTAACCCAATAGATACAGCGACATTATTTTCAAACTTGATGAATAATGCGGTTAAATATGGTGCCACACAACTAAATATCCGTTTTGAGGAACAAAAGAACTATCTATCCATTCAGGTCAAAGACAACGGACAAGGCATGGAAGAAAGCGAGTTACCCTATATTTTCGAAAAGTTTTACCGTATCCAGAAAGACAATATTCATGATACAAAGGGATTAGGGATTGGACTATTTTTGGTTAGGAATATCGTCAAAAAATATGCGGGAGAGATTAGCGTGATGAGTAAATTGCAGCAAGGTACAACTTTTGTGGTGCAATTGCCCCGCTAATTTATCAGTTCGTTGTCCAATATTGCCAAGCGGCGGCAGAGGTTACCACACGAAGTGCCGCAAAGCAGCACTTGAATAAAAATCGTATTATTAACTTTATAATGGATCAGGGAATAAGGACCAGATATCCGTTAGATGAAACAAAGAAATGAAGAATAAACTATTGTTGGTAGAAGATGATCCGGATTTTGGATTTATGCTCAGACAATATCTGGAGCTTTCAGACTTTCAGGTGGAATGGATTTCACAGCCAAATGAACTCAAAGCAGACTTTCAGCAGCTTGTGAGGTATGATTTAATTATTCTGGATGTGATGCTTCCCCAGGTGAGTGGCTTTACACTGGCAAAACAAATCAATACACTTTTTCCGTCACTTCCTTTTATCTTTTTAACGGCCAAAGAGCAGAAGATCGATAAGTTGACCGGTTTAAAAATCGGTGCCGACGATTATATTACCAAACCCTGTGATCCCGAAGAATTGTTACTTCGTATACAGAATATACTAAAACGCAATCAAAAAAATGTGTCCGCGGGTTCATTTCCAATTGGTTCATACCTATTTTTTCCCGATCAACTGTTGCTAAGTCATGCTATGGAGCAATATCGGCTCACTGAGCGTGAAGCCCAATTACTTTTATTTCTTTGTCAGCACAATGGTCAGCTCGTGACACGGGAAGATATCCTTGAAAAGGTATGGGGGAGCGCTGATTTCTTTACGGGCAGAAGCATGGACGTTTTTATCACCCGTATACGAAAATACCTGAGCCATGATCCCAATCTCCGCATCAGTTCGAATCGGGGCGTAGGATTTACCATTCATTTTTGATGCCTCAAAGACGATCACCCCCTGCACTGCATAGCGCATTTTAGTTGTTCGATGCGCTCCGTCGATGCATTCAATAGTATTACCCTCTGAACTCTTCCTTTCGTCTGTTCCATAGTTTCTCTGCCCAACGGCCGACAAACCAGAAAGAAACTGCAAGGATCAAGAAAAACACGGCTCTATTGATATTATCCCACAGATATTCCACATAGCGGGTGTAGATATTCAACACCAAAAAGACAAAGCCCACCTCACGGGTGACATTATCTTTTGCCTTTAATCCATAAATCACAAGAAATGCCGATACAGCAGTGGACAGCATACCCCAATAAAACATGTGATACTGGCGTACGGTAGTCCATTCATAAAAATCCGAATAGTTGCCAAAAATAGACAGTGTCCACAAAGAAACCATGAGGTAAATCAACCCAATGATATAACTAACTGGTTGAAATATCCACAAACGTTCAAACCGTGGCTGTAACCAAACAGCTGCCGCCGTGATTATAGTGCCGAAAATCGTAAAACGTAGGGGATAATTCATTCCCCAGAATTTAAAACCCCAGTTGCTATGGTAAGCTGTCTCAGTAGCAAACCAAACACCGAGTGCCAATAACATAAACGTCCAGATCAGCTTGCTATCGAGCTTTACGGCGAGAATTCCGTAGATCGCGACGGACAATAAAAACAAGAGCGAATAATGCATGGTATCCTTATCCAATACCTTCCCCATAAAACCAATGCAGGCTGCCGTTCCGAACACGCCGATCAGCATCATGGTCTCCGTGGACAGGTTCTTGTAGGGATAACGTTTTTTGTAGCGAAAGCCGAGCGTGTAAAACAGGACAGCAACCGCCGCAAAAAAGAAGCAGAATAAAATATTGGGTGCTTCGTAAAGGGTATCGACGAAAGCAAGGAAAGAAGCATCTGTAAACAACGAAAAAACAGCAAATACCAGGGAGGCCAGTGCAATCCAAAAGGCGTAACGGGCCAATTGTCCCCAATCGAAACTTTTGACGTCGAGGCTATCCATCAGTTCATTGGCCTTTTGTTCATCCAATAAATTTTCCTTCTTCCAAAATTGGACAATATCTTCGATGGATTGCTTTTCCTGTTTGCTGACGTCGTATTTTCGCATTGTTATTGTATTGATATTGTAGAACAAAGAATAAGTAACAAATAATTTAATCCGGCAAATTTTCGACTTACCGAAGTATCTCCTTGTTTTATTTTTATTTTTTTGTTCCTGTACAAACTTACGGCTTACAAGTTGTTATAGCCACCTTAGCCGGCCACAAGATAACAATTACCTTCGTAACTTTCTTAGATGCCTCGGGTTGTCGCAGGATATCCAAATCACATCTATATCACATTTTATTCCAAAAGTCAGATATGCTCGTATAATTCCTTTAAAATCTGTAATTTTGCATGTTTTGCATTTTATCCCTTTACACGGGTTTTAAGGAGTTTTCATGGCAGTAAAAAGAAGCCCAGATCTGGGCGAACAGAATGAAGTTCAAGTATTTGGAGCGCGTGCGCACAATCTAAAAAATATAGATGTTTCCTTTCCGAGAAATGAATTGGTCGTTATCACCGGCTTAAGCGGTAGTGGTAAATCTTCCTTGGCTTTTGATACCATCTATGCGGAGGGCCAACGTCGGTACATGGAAACTTTTAGTGCCTATAGCCGGCAGTTTCTGGGCGGTATGGAACGTCCCGATGTCGATAAGATATCGGGTTTGAGTCCTGTGATTTCCATTGAACAAAAAACAACGAGCAAAAATCCCAGGTCTACTGTCGGAACAATTACAGAGGTATACGATTTTATGCGCCTTTTGTTTGCCCGTGCCGGGGAAGCATTCTCCTATGTCACTGGCAAAAAGATGGAGCGTATGTCTGACGATCAGGTGATCGAACGTATTTTGGATGAGTTTGAAGGCCAAGCACTCAATATCCTCGCTCCTGTCGTGAAGGGACGTAAAGGTCATTACCGTGAGCTTTTTGAACAAATTCGCAAGCAGGGCTATGTCAAGGTACGTGTGGATGGCGAAATATTGGATTTGGTCCCCAAAATGCAGGTAGACCGCTATAAGATTCACGATATTGAAATTGTCGTTGACCGTCTGAAAATAGAACGTGAAGATAAGAAGCGCCTGCAGACCTCGGTGATGCAAGCCATGAAAACGGCAAAAGGCATTATCAAAGTATCTACAAAAGACAATCAGGAGCAATTTTATAGCCGTTACCTGATGGATGCTGAATCCGGTATCTCTTATGATGAACCGCAGCCAAACACATTCTCTTTTAACTCGCCCTATGGTGCCTGTCCGACATGTGATGGGTTGGGCTATATTTTTGAAATTGATAAAAATGCGGTCATTCCCGACAAGAAGCTCAGCATCCAAAAAGGAGGCCTGGCGCCGTTGGGGCCCACCCGGGAGAACTGGACGTTTGAAGTGCTTAAAGCCGTAGCCAAAAAATTGGATTTTGCCGTCACAACTCCCTTAGAGAAACTTAATGATGAGCAGATCGACCAGCTTTTGTTTGGCAATAAAGAAGAACCGATCATCGTCACCGTATCCTACGGAAGCTACGGCGCCCGTGAATATCGTGTGGAATTTGAGGGGATCTTCAAAATGCTGGAAGAATTTTCAGGAAAGTCTTCGGATGAAGCCCCTTCGTTGGATGATTTCAGAACCAAAGTTACCTGCCCAACCTGTGAAGGAGCGCGGTTAAAGAGAGAATCGCTACACTTTAAGATCGCAGACAAGAATATCCATGAATTATCAACCCTCGATATTTCTGCATTAAAAGAATGGTTCGATCAGGTGGAAAGCAAACTGGACGAACGCCAGCTGGTCATTGCGACCGAAATACTTAAAGAAATAAGGGCTCGTCTGGGCTTTCTATTGGATGTAGGCTTAAACTATCTGACACTGGATCGTACGGCCAAAACATTATCAGGCGGCGAAGCACAACGGATCCGTTTAGCGACCCAGATCGGCTCACAGCTGGTCAATGTGCTTTATATTTTGGATGAACCAAGTATCGGACTACACCAGCGGGACAATGAACGTCTTATCAACGCGCTTAAAAACTTGCGTGATATTGGCAATTCGGTTTTAGTGGTTGAGCATGATAAGGACATGATCCTTCATGCCGACTATGTGATTGACATGGGCCCTGCTGCCGGCGTCCATGGCGGCACTGTTGTTGCGGAGGGCCAGCCCAAGGAGATTTTAAAATCAGACTCATTGACCGCGGCTTATCTCAATGGGAAAAAAGAAGTTAAAATTCCCGAAAAACGTCGTGAAGGCAATCACAAAACACTGACGCTTCATGGCGCTACAGGGCATAATCTCAAGAACTTGACCGTAGCGTTTCCGCTTGGCAAATTGATTGTTGTATCGGGTGTTTCGGGGTCTGGTAAATCCAGCTTAATCACTGGTACGCTCTACCCGATCCTGAATAAACATTTCTTCCGGGCCAAAGCAACCCCGCTTCCATTCAAAAAGATTGAAGGCCTGGAACATATTGATAAAGTTATTGAAATTGATCAAAGTCCTATAGGCCGTACACCACGTTCCAACCCTTCGACGTATACGGGTGTATTCTCCGATATACGAACCTTGTTCGTACAGCTCCCCGAAGCAAAAATCAGGGGCTATAAACCAGGTCGGTTTTCGTTCAATGTCAAAGGTGGACGTTGTGAAACCTGTCAGGGTGCAGGCTTAAAAGTAATTGAAATGAACTTCCTGCCCGATGTACAGGTTCCTTGTGAAACATGCCACGGAAAGCGTTATAACCGAGAAACTTTGGAAGTACGCTACAAGGGTAAATCTATTTCAGATGTACTGGACATGAGCATCAATGATGCGGTCGATTTTTTTGAAAACGTACCGAGTATTTACAGAAAAATCAAAACATTACAAGATGTAGGTTTAGGTTATATTACCTTAGGTCAATCGTCTACAACCTTGTCCGGCGGAGAGGCTCAACGGGTGAAACTTGCTACTGAACTCTCCAAGAAAGATACGGGAAATACATTTTACATTCTTGACGAGCCCACCACAGGACTTCATTTTGAGGACGTTAACGTGCTTATGGGCGTAATCAACCGATTGGTAGACCGGGGAAATACCGTGTTGATTATCGAACACAACCTGGATGTTGTGAAGTCGGCTGACTGGGTGATTGATATCGGTCCTGAAGGCGGAAAAGAGGGCGGTCAGGTATTATTTGAGGGAACCCCGGAAAATTTAATTAAAAACAAGAAAAGCGAAACCGCACGTTTCTTAAAATTAGAGATGCAATAGGCATTCATTATTGAGGCTGTGTATTTTTTTGCTCTTATGCATTTATCCGGTCCGGCCTATGCTCTGCTTCAGGATGACCTCCTAGCGCAGATTTTAAATAACACCTGATCGGGCCTTTCTTTGACTGAATTTGGTACACGAGCTAAGCAGCAGATTTCATAAAGGTTTTTCGTAACTTTGTATTATATGTCGGATATTATTCAATTACTTCCAGATAATGTTGCCAATCAGATTGCGGCGGGAGAAGTGGTGCAGCGGCCAGCGTCTGCCATAAAAGAATTGATTGAGAATGCCATTGATGCTGGAGCTGACAAAATCAAACTTATTGTTAAAGATGCAGGCAAGTCGTTGATCCAGGTCATTGACAATGGCTGTGGAATGAGTGTAACGGATGCCCGTCTTTGCTTTGAACGCCATGCGACCTCAAAGATCCGCAAAGCAGAAGATTTATTTGCCATCCGTACCATGGGCTTCCGTGGAGAAGCAATGGCCTCCATTGCCGCGATCGCACAAGTCGAACTAAAAACACGCCGTATCGAAGATGAACTTGGTACTGTAGTCGAAATAGAAGGATCAAAAGTTATCAACCAATATCCAGAAGCTGTCGCTGCTGGAACAAATATTTTAGTTAAAAATCTCTTTTACAACATTCCTGCTCGCAGGAACTTCTTAAAGAGCAACTCCGTTGAAATGCGTCATATCATTGACGAATTTCAACGTATCGCTTTGTCCAATCCACAGATTTTCCTTTCACTGCATAGTGATGGGAATGAAATCTATCACTTACCTGCCGAAACACTGAAACAACGGATTGTCCATATCTTCGGGAACAATTACAACCAGCGCCTTGTCCCTGTAGAAGAGGATACTTCCATTATCAAGGTAGAAGGCTTTGTCGGTAAACCTGAATTTGCGAAGAAAACGCGTGGTGAACAGTTTTTCTTTGTCAATAAACGCTTTGTTCGCGACCCTTACCTGCACCATGCGGTGATGAATGCGTACGAGGATATCATGCAGGCGGAGACCTTCCCTTTTTATGTGTTGTTTATTGATATAGATCCTGCCCGTATTGATATCAATGTACATCCAACAAAGACTGAAATCAAATACGAGGATGATAAAGCAATTTACGCCATCATCCGTTCAGCAGTGAAAAGATCATTGGGACGATATAATATCATGCCTTCTTTGGATTTCGAACAGGAGACCAGCTTCTCCAATCTGATCACAAAGAAATCATTGGATGAGATTATTATTCCGACAGTCACCTTCAATCCTGACTTCAACCCTTTTGATACGGACAAATCCACATCTTCCTATTCCAGATCGGATAGCTATGCCGAAGGCTTTGCCAAAAAAACCGGGGGAATACCAAGCAATTGGGATTCATTATATGAAATCGTGGAAAAGGAAGAGTCTGTACAGCTCCCCCTCCATACGAATTCAGAACAGGAGACGGACCGCCCACAGGCTATTCAGGTGGAAGATAAAACTTCCTCCAAATTGTTTTTTCAGCTGCACAACAAGTATATTGTTTCACAGATTCATTCAGGCTTTATCCTTATTGACCAACAGGCTGCGCACGAACGCATTTTATTTGAGCAGTTTCTGGCACAACTCGATCAGCATAAGGGTCTAAGCCAGCAAAGTCTATTCCCGCAAACAATAGATCTCAATCCTTCGGATAATGAATTGATGAAAGATTTATTGGACGACATCAATGGGTTAGGATTTCAGATTCGTGAATTTGGAAAAAATTCCTATATTATTGACGGAATTCCAGCAGACTTGGGGACAGGTTTTGATGAGATAAAAATGATTGAAAAGATATTGGAAGATTATAAGAATAATCAATCCGAGTACAAGCTGTCAAAAAGGGAGAATCTGGCGAAAAGTCTTGCCCGCAATGCAGCGATCAAACCGGGCACACAGCTTGATAATACGGCCATGGCCGAGCTGGTTGACAAGCTCTTTGCCTGCCAATCACCGAATATTTCCATCTATGGCAACCCCGTGATCGTAACATTTACCTTACAGGAATTGGCAGAAAAATTTGGTAAAAACTAGAAGATAAAACTATATGTTTCAACAATTGACACCCGTTATCAAGAATTTACTGATCGTAAATATTATATTCTTTTTAGGATCACAATTTGTACCTATTGCAGATGCTTATCTTCCGGTTTATTATCCTGATTCACCCTTTTTCAAAATCTGGCAGGTCATCACGCATATGTTTATGCATGCTGATCTTGGCCATATTTTTTTCAATATGTTTTCCTTGGTGATGTTTGGCCCAATGATCGAGCATGTCCTTGGCCCCAAACGTTTTTTGAATTTTTATTTAATTTCTGGAATTGGAGCTTGGTTTTTGTATACTGCAGTCAATGGAATCCAGTTATATCAGGCAACAGGATCTTTTTTTCCACTCCATGGAATGAGTGGTAATGAAATCCTTAGCTTATCAAATACTGGTAACTATGAAGCCCTTACGTATAGAATACCGATGTTGGGTGCTTCTGGTGCAGTGTATGGGGTGTTGCTTGCTTTTGCATACCTTTTTCCAAACATACCGCTTCAATTTTTGTTTATTCCTGTACCAGTTAAAGCGAAATATATGATCGGAGGCTTTATCTTGATCGAAATCTATATGAGCTTGTCCAGACCGGGAGATTCAGTAGCCCACTTGGCTCATGTCGGCGGGGCATTGTTCGGTTATTTGCTGCTCAAATTCTGGAAGGTTAGAAAGGGAATCTATTAATAGCGTGTGTAATGAATAACATTGGTTTAAAAGATTTTTGGAGACAAACGTATAAGACCGGTTCACCGATTCCGGTTGTGATCAGTATACAGGTTTGTTTATTTGTCCTCATCTATTTTCTGGACCTTCTTTTTGAGCTGAAACTTGTCTCACAAAGCTTTTTACAGCCGATTGTACAGCATTTGAGTTTACCCAGCAATTTTTCGATCTTCTTAGCACAACCTTGGTCACTGATTTCATCCAACTTTGTCTATGTACAGCTTTTAAACTTGATTTTTGACAGTCTTTGGCTATATTGGGTTGGCCAAATATTCTTCACCTTCTTAAACAAGAGACAGTTTTTCTTTGTTTATATCGCTTCATGGCTCCTCAGCAGCTCCTTATATGTTGGCTTTGGTACGTTGATACCGCCCCCCACAAGCTTGCATTTAATGGGCGGAGCCCATCCGTTGGCGGCTGTTCTTGCGGCAATTGTAACCTTGGTGCCAAACTACGAATTACGGCTGTTGCTTTTTGGTACGGTTAAATTAAAAATAGTAGCCATTGTCTATTTTGCACTGGAGTTTTTATTTTTCACCCTTGGCAATAGACCTGCAGCGATCTCATATTTTGCGGTCGTATTATTTGGTATGGCTTTTACCTATGCCCTCAGATCAGGAATGGACTGGTCTACACTTTTTCAGAAAAAACAAAAAAGACCTGCAAAAATGAAAGTTGTTGTAGGCAATAATATACCGACAAATCGGAAACATCGTTATGACTTACCCAATCAGGATGAAATTGATGCCATCTTGGATAAGATTTCAGTATCTGGTTACGAAAGTCTGACACACCATGAAAAAGAAACGCTCTTTCGAGCAAGCAATAGTGGCGACAAGGTTGATGGATAGAAGGACTTTTTTAAGAAGAAAACTGGGATTTATAAGCAAAACAATGTTTCTGGCGAATATGCTTGCGATCATTGCTTTGCTCATGAGTTATTCAGCGACTTTCATCAATCCGAAATCTTTTTGGCCCATCGCATTTCTGGGGTTAGGTTATCTCCCCATTCTGCTCGTTAATATTGGTTTTATCTGTTACTGGCTGCTTCGCAAACGAAAAATTGCGCTTTATTCGCTGTTCGCAATATTAATCGGCTGGCCATTTCTAACCAAACATTGGAACATCCGCAAAGAAAATCCGCCAGTGCCTCCCGAGACAAGGACGCTCCGCATCATGACCTTCAATGCACATTTGTTCAAAAAGGTCGATGATGAAAAAAAAAGCTTTAAGGCTGACGTCGTGCGTATCATAGATAGCATCTCACCGGATGTCATCTGCTTTCAGGAATATATCAGTAAAATAAAAGGAAAACATGTATTTTCAGAGGAGTTCAAGGACAAACTAGGTTACGACTATTTCTTCTTTGAGCCTAGTTCCAAAAATGACTATGAAGCCTATGGCATGGCTGTATTGTCCAGATTTCCTATCTATGATTCCGGAACAATCCGTGACAATGATTACGGCATCAATCGAATATGCTATGTGGACATCAAAAAACAGGATACGCTAATTCGCATTTACAATATCCATCTACGTTCTTTTGCTCTTCAGAATGAAGACAAGGAGTTTATCCAAAACCTGTCCAATAAGAATGAGAACGACAATAGGGCAACCCGTCGACTGAGCAGAAAACTAAAAAATGCCTTTGAGCTCCGCAGTGAGCAGGCGCATTCCTTAAAAAAACACATGAATGATTGTCAATATCCTTACATTGCTGTTGGTGATTTTAACGATACACCCATGAGTTATTCTGTAAATTTAATTGGGGGCGGCATGTATAATGCCTTTAAAGAAAAAGGAAATGGATGGGGCGTGACACACCATGCTCTTTTGCCGATTTTTCAGATCGACTATATCTTTGCCAGCCCCAAATTTGAGGTCATGAATTATCAGGTCGTGAAACAAAAGCTATCTGATCATTATCCGGTATGGTCAGATCTACGGCTTAAACCTTAGGCATCTGATAGCCTAGCGATTTAAGACCTATTTCTATAAATTTATCCCTTCTGTTTTTTATTTTGTAATAGGCTTCCCGACCAAAATAATATCGTCCGACCAAAGCTTCTATATCCGACTGGATCAGATCATGTAGACTTTTTGCTTCACTTGCGTTAACTGAAATCCTTTTCTGCGCATTCAGAAAGGTGATAAATAAATTAAACTCTGCAGCCGGCAAATGGTAACCACTGATAAAGTTTTCGATAGAATATGCCGGCAGATGTTTTGTAAAACGATCGTACACAAATTCCTCAATTGCATTGGAATGAAAGATCTCGCGATACTTAGCACTTGTTTCATTGGTGTCAATCGGGATATTCACATCGGGTAAAATCCCCCCACCGCCAAAAACCAATTTTCCTTTGCTGGTTGTAAACATCTCCTTTTGACGAAATTCCGTATCCAGTGTCCAGAGATCAAATCCGGTCATGTATTTTGCGGCATCAAAATTAGCACGGCTATATTTACGTTGAATACACCTACCAAGCGGCGTATAATAACGTGCCACAGTCAGATTAACAGCCGACCCATCGGAGAAATCAAACTGTTCCTGCACTAGGCCTTTTCCATAGGATCGTCTTCCAACGACAGTGGCCCGATCCAAATCCTGTAAAGCACCGCTCAGAATCTCACTCGCTGATGCTGTGCTTTCGTTGATCAATATGACAACACGCCCGTCACCAAACTCACCCGGTTTCTCTGAGTAATAATCCTGACGTTGTTCATTGGCTCCTTCAGTATACATCAACAGCCTCTTTTCTTTGAAAAACTGTCCAGCTAAGTCTATGGCCGTATGCACAAATCCGCCACCGTTATTCCTTAGATCCAAGATTAAGTCCTGAGCACCGCTTTTACGCATATCAATCAGCGACTGTTTAAATTCATCTGCGGTCTTATGCCCAAAGCGACGGATCTTGATATAAGCAGTCTTAGGCGCGATCATATAAGACGCATCCAAGCTGGTAACGTTGACCTGGTCACGAATGACTTTCAGCGGATTAACGAGAGTACGTCCATCGCGCTGGATCGAAATAAGTACCGCAGTTCCTTTCTTCCCACGGATCAATTTTTCGATTTCCGCCTCGGGCACCTTTTTCCCCGCCAGATCTTTGTTTCCGATTTTTAGAATACGATCACCGATCCGCATGCCACTTTTCTCGGCAGGTCCCGCAGAGACCATACCCACCACCAGCAGTGTATCCTTTAAACGAAAATACTCCACACCTATCCCATCAAAGGAACCTTCCAAAGTCTCCTGTTTAGCGAGTACCTGATTAGGCCGTAAAAAGGTGGAGAAAGGATCCAAACGGGAGACGACGTGCTCTATTGCTTCGTCCTGCACGGTATCAATGCTGATATTGTCTACGTAGTTTTCGGAAATCAGCTGAATCAAGTATTGTAGTTTGTCTGAGTTGCCGTTGGAAC
This sequence comes from Sphingobacterium puteale, assembly GCF_003627955.1. Lineage (GTDB taxonomy): Bacteria > Bacteroidota > Bacteroidia > Sphingobacteriales > Sphingobacteriaceae > Sphingobacterium > Sphingobacterium puteale. The sequence goes on from NZ_RBWS01000001.1 coordinate 441,089, forward strand.
CTAAACTGGAAAAGGTTTTTTTCTGGTTGCTCCCTTGTTCTTCGGCATAATTTTGTCCCAACAGCAAGCCAAGAAGCAATACTGCAGCATATGTAGCAGCTACAAAAATATTTCGCTTAATACTCTTTTGCATAGGAAAAATCCAGTGTTTATAAACAGATAAACTGTGTTTGTGTGTTCATGAAATTACCCCCAAAAGTAACAAGTTTATTCGGTTTTACCCGTACACAGCTGCAGAATTTTACATTAAAAACAAAAAATTGTCGTTGACTGTTCATCATTAAAAACTAGTGCTTTCTGCATTGTCAGAAAACACGAAATAACATGCATGAAACTTGCAAATAAGCTTAAATTTATTTTAGTTTGGACTTGGAAAGGAATTTAAAATATGCACGAAATCGAACCTTATTATAATTGGCGCGACTATTATGTCGCCGCAGAAGACGAACAATCACCATTCTATGGTACGGTCTACAGCGAGTTCGATTTCGACAAACAGATTTACAACTTTTTGCTGCATCCCCAATGGGATGAATTCGGGTCGCTCACCCTCTATCTGAAAGTATTATTTGTCGATTATAATAAACAATATTGCATTATCGAATTGATCGGCGAGTGGAATGATGCCATATACAATGACATTATGTTACTGAAAAGAGAACTTATCGATGTTATGATCAGTCAGGGGATAAAATATTTTATTCTTGTCGGTGAGAATGTGTTGAATTTCCATTCTTCGGATGACTCCTATTACGAGGAGTGGTTCCAGGATATTGACGATGGCTGGATTGCGGGTGTGGGCTTCCGTGATCATGTCGTCCAAGAGTTTCAACAGCAGAATATCGACTATTACATCAATTTTGGAGGAGCACTCAATGAACTATCCTGGCGCACATTAAAACCAAAACAAGTATTTCATCATGTGAATGAATCCTTGACAAAACGCCTTGGTTTTTGAGTATTTAGTATTTAGTAATGCGTATTTAGATTTTGGTTTTGCAAGCCGATGGCTTACTAATTGTTTCAATTTTTGATTTTTACCTTTTAATTTTTACTTTTTACTGTATTATCCGTTAACTTTGTGATCGATATGTTGTGTGCCATGCACGCATACCGATTAATTTTTACGTTTTACTTATACAAAACAATATGTCATTCAGAATTGAAAAAGATACGATGGGTGAAGTTCAGGTACCTGCAGATAAATACTGGGGTGCACAAACGGAACGTTCACGCAACAACTTCAAAATCGGACCGGCAGCTTCTATGCCACATGAGATCGTTGCAGGTTTTGCTTACCTGAAAAAAGCAGCGGCCTATGCAAACCACGAATTGGGTGTTTTACCTGTTGAAAAACGTGATGCCATTGCAGCTGTATGTGATGAGATTCTTGCAGGTAAACTAGACGACCAATTCCCATTGGTGATCTGGCAAACTGGTTCGGGCACACAATCCAACATGAATGTAAACGAAGTTGTTGCAAACCGTGCTCAAGTATTAGCTGGATATAAGATTGGTGAAGGTGAACCTGTATTGAAAGCAAATGATGACGTCAATAAATCACAGTCATCAAATGATACCTTCCCTACCGGAATGCATATTGCAGCTTATAAAGCTGTTGCCGAAATAACTATACCTGGTGTGGAAAAACTGCGCGATACATTGGCCAAAAAAGCTGAAGAGTTCAAAAATGTGGTTAAAATTGGTCGTACACACTTAATGGATGCGACGCCATTGACATTGGGTCAGGAGATTTCTGGTTATGTAGCTCAATTAAACCATGGTTTAAAAGCTTTAAAAAATACACTTTCCCACCTATCCGAATTGGCATTAGGTGGTACTGCAGTAGGTACTGGCTTAAACACACCAAATGGTTATGATGTGGTTGTTGCGAAATACATCGCTGAATTTACAGGTCTTCCATTTGTCACGGCTGAAAACAAATTTGAAGCTTTGGCCGCGCATGACGCTATTGTCGAAACACATGGTGCATTGAAACAATTGGCAGTTTCATTGAATAAAATTGCAAATGATATCCGGATGTTGGCTTCAGGCCCACGCTCAGGTATCGGTGAGATCCTTATTCCAGAGAATGAACCGGGATCATCTATCATGCCGGGCAAAGTGAACCCTACGCAATGTGAGGCCTTAACAATGGTGGCTGCACAAGTAATGGGTAATGATGTTGCCATCACCATTGGCGGTACACAGGGACATTATGAATTGAACGTGTTCAAGCCATTAATGGCAGCAAACTTTTTACAGTCTGCACGTTTATTGGGTGATGCCTGTGTTTCTTTTGAAGAGCACTGTGCTGCCGGTATCGAGCCGAACTACAAACGCATCAAAGAATTGGTTGACAACTCACTGATGTTGGTAACTGCATTAAACACGAAAATTGGTTATTACAAAGCTGCTGAAATTGCTCAAACAGCGCATAAAAACGGTACTACACTTAAAGAAGAGGCCGTACGCTTGGGGTATGTGACTCCCGAAGATTTTGACGCTTGGGTGAAACCTGAAGAAATGGTTGGAAGTTTAAAATAAGCTGTGGCAATAATTTCAACAAAAAATATATCATCAAAAACATACCTATTGGCTTTTGCCATAGGTATGTTTTTCTTTTTTACTGCTTGCAAATTCAATTCGGATATGCAGGGTGAAGGGGCTTCATTTTTACAGGGCGAATGGATACAGGACAGTATTCCGGGACAAAGTCAAATGCTGCAATATACATTGGCCGAGTTTAAGTTTACCTGTGATTCGGTTTATGCCACCATGCACGTAAACAATAAGGTGCAAACAATCCCGGATAGCTGTTATAAAAATGGTGCCTGGACGGAACACGCCAAAGGGATTTATGTCCTGCGCGGTGACTCGATTATTGTAGACGGTATTTATACCAAAGAAAATGGCAAGCAGAAGATTTCAGGCTGCTATCTTTCGGGGCAATATATCCCGCGTTTTAAAGTAGTCTATCATTCTACTGACTCTGTAGTACTGGAAAGCCGGTTTGACCAACGTCCTATTGTGCTCAGAAAGACCAAGGATATCACCTGTGTGCCTAAGAAGAGATATTAGTATTGAGATATTAGACTTTATTTGTTCAAGCCAGCGACTTACGAGCACCGTCTTTAATCCTTGCTCCTTAATCTGTGTTCTCTATGCAAGCCTTTGGCGGGTCTACTTCTACTTTATCTTGATCGATCGGCTCATCTAAAGGCGATTATTACATCGATGGATAAATCAACATGTAATAAACCGTTTTTTATTTTTACTTTTGCCTATCAACTTCCAACCATCCATATGAACAAAGGAATAATTGCCTTAGCTTTTGGAGGACTTGCCATCGGAATGACGGAGTTCACGATGATGGGAATCTTGCCCGACATTGCTAAGGATTTGCAGATCGAAATCCCTACTGCGGCCCACCTTATTGCCCTATATGCGCTAGGCGTGGTTGTGGGCGCTCCTACATTGGTCTTATTTACGGGTAAATATCCTCCCAAAAAGGTCTTACTCTTTTTAATGCTCCTTTTTTTTATTTTCAACGGTTTATTCAGCATAGCGCCGGGACAGTTTCTGATCAGTCTCTCGCGTTTTATGGCTGGACTCCCACATGGCGCATTTTTTGGTGTTGGGTCTGTTGTGGCCGCAAAACTCGCTCCTAAAGGAAAAGAAGCCCAGGCCATCTCGATCATGTTTACAGGTATGACAATCGCCAATCTGGCGGGGGTACCCTTGGGCACCTATCTCGGTCATCACTATTCCTGGCGCCTGACTTATGGCATTATCAGTATACTGGGCCTGATTACTTTCGCGGCAATATATGCCTGGATGCCAAAAATTGAAGCTTCTAAAGGAAATAATATCTTCAGTCAGCTGAATTTTTTCAACAAAAAAATCGCCTGGCTGCTCATGGCGATTATCGCGATCGGTACCGGTGGATTATTTGCCTGGATCAGCTATATTGCTCCTTTGGCCACACAGGTTTCCGGCGTTCCGGCTGACCGTGTGCCGCTGATTATGATATTGATTGGGGTTGGGATGTTTTTTGGCAATCTGATCGGCGGGAAACTAGCCGATACCATTTCGCCAACAAAAGCAGCAATCGCCAGTTTTTCTGCTATGGCACTGTGCCTGGTTATGGTGTATTTTATCTCACCGATAGGCTGGACAGCCTATCCACTGGCCTTTATTACAGGTTTGGTATCCTTCACTATCGGCTCGCCGACACAACTGATGTTAATTCGGGCCTCCAAAGAGGCTGCAACATTAGCTGCCGCAGGCGGACAAGCAGCATTTAATCTCGGCAATACACTCGGTGCGTTTTTAGGGGGAATTCCCATTACATTAAAAATGGGTTACAATACCCCTTCGCTGGTGGGTGTGGGTATGGCAAGTATTGGCGCCCTGTTGACCTTGCTTTATCTCAAGGTTTACGACAATAAGCGTTAACAACTAAAAAAAATCAAATGGCCCGAAGTAGTTACATCAGTGTACTGCGTATCATAGCGATCTTTTTGATTATCCTGATCCATTCTTCTTCGGGCTATTTAAACAGCAATGATTTCGATTCTTTCGATTGGAATTATGCCAATTGGATCAACAGCTTCTCCCGTTTTGCCGTCCCCCTCTTTGTCATCATCTCGGGCGCATTGCTTTTGCAGAGAGACGAAGATACAGGTACATGCTATAAAAAGCGCCTGTTTAAAATTATTCCACCGTTTATCTTTTGGACCATTGTCTACCTGGTCTATTATTTTATCCGATACATCGATTTCGAGTATGTGGGTTTTCCACAAGTTATTAACATTGTGTTAATTCGCTTAAAGTCAGGAAGCAACGCACACCTATGGTACCTCTACATGCTGATCGGGCTCTATCTAGCAATCCCTTTTTTGCGAAAAATGATCCGAAACTGTTCAAAAAGAGAAATTGAGATTTTTTTATGCCTGTGGTTTGCTTCGCTGTTTTTCAGCAACAAATGGTTTAATGTATACCTTCCGAATTTTGACCTAACCTTCTTTACAGGCTACATGGGTTATCTCGTCTTGGGTTACTATCTCTACAATTATCCACTCCCCCAGTTAAGATGGTCGAGCACGTTGTTCTTTATAGCCTGCTGTCTGATTACAGGTTGGGGCACCTATTGTTTAAGTCTCGAAAAGGGAGAATTTGACCCCACACTATATAATTATCTGTCGCCGAATATTGCATTAAGTGCAGGTTTTTTATTTGTATTTGTTCAATGTTTAAAACTCCCAGAAAGGTTAAATGCATTCTGGGAATTTATCGACATCCATAGTTTTGGCATTTATTTAAGCCATATCCTATTTTTGAACTATATCCATCCGCTCATTCCCTTAGCCACGCTATGGAAAATTCCGGTTGCGGCAATTCTCACACTGCTCTCAAGTGCTCTGTTGACTTATTGTCTGCGAAAGATTCCATTTGGGAAATACGTCAGCGGCTAGTTCAATTTGATCTGGTGTTTATTTTTCGCCTTCGACTTTATTATAGACATAAAGGTGTGCACTGGGGCCGTCGATCTCCTTCCCATCCTGATCCAACCCGATCAATTTATTTTCACCCACTTTTAACTTCATGTTGGTTTCTTTGCCGGTCAGATGTACAACCGAACCGTTATCATGCCACATTACCTTACCCGAATCCTCAACTTTGCTGTTCTTATTGATATATTCACTTACGATCGAGAAAGTGTTGTCATTCTTTAACGTAATGTTGGTTTTGATACCTTCACAGTCAGCACAGGGAATTGTTGCTTCGTATTTGCCCGGCCAATCCAAAGAATTCTGAGACGTATGGGTGGTATCTGCTGTCATCGTTGTATGATCGGATGAATCTGACGCTACCGCTTGTTGATTTTCCTTTTTTGTCTGATTGCAGGCGCTCAAAGAAAGTGCTGCGAGGCAAATAAATAATACGGATGATTTCATATTTCTGCTATTTTGAGTTAAATCTACCGGATAACAAGCAATTTCGGCGCCAAGAAAATGTTTATCCGAATCTAAAAAATGCATTGTGGTTAAAATAAAAGAAGCGGTATTCAAAAAGTAAAAATGAAGCTGATAGGAATGGTATCGTTTTTCTAAAATTGTAGGATACCCTGAAAAAGGGAAATAAAAAGGACCGCCCAATCGTTGGACAGTCCGAGTTATATGGTATGCTGTACGACTATACATGCTATAAACGTCATCAATTTATAGCATAATGTGCCTACAGGAATTGCATGTCTTATTTCAGACTAGAATGGCAAATCATCATCATCTGATGAGCCAGACAAATCTACGGGAGCAGGCATATCCGCATACCCCGGAGAAGATGGTGCCGGTGCAGCATTCCCTAATTTTGTAACACGCCATGCCACCAATGAATTGAAATATGTCGTCACGCCGTCTTTATTTGTCCAAGGACGGCCACGAAGATTAAAAGATACCTCTACCTCTTCGCCAATAGCCAGGTTATCAAAAATTGAAGTTCTGTCTTGTGTTGATTCAAAACGGATATACTCAACAAATTGTGGGTTTTCGGCATAAGCTACAATCATATCACGTTTTTTGAATGATTCTGTCACTTGTTGTGTCGCTCCTATCTCGTGTACTTTTCCTCTAATTTCCATAATCAAAAAAATAAATATTAAAGCGTAAAATTAAGCAATTTTTGAGGAAGAGTTTAATTAACTTTGTACAAAATATGATGGAAGTTTTCAACACCCCCAATAAAGTTATCATTACGTGCAATAAACGCTTATCGCCGTATTTGCAACAGGAAGTTAAAGAGTTAGGTTTTGACATCGTCAGAGCTTTTCCTACTGGAGTCGAATTGAAAGTCAGTGTAAATGATACGATCAAGCTCAATCTGAACTTGCGTACCGCTTCGCAGATTCTATATTCGTTAAAGGAATTTTCGGCCAACAATCCCACGGAGCTTTACGAAGAGCTCAGCACGATTGCCTGGGAAGAACTGATTCAATTCGATGGCTATTTCTCGGTAAGCTCTAATGTGGACAATGAAACAATCAGTACGCCTCTATTTGCAAATGTAAAGGTGAAAGATGCGATTGTGGATCGTATTAAAGAAAAAAAAGGCATGCGCCCGAATTCTGGTCCGGAAAACAACAAAGCCGTCGTACACCTCTATTGGAAGGATGACCGTGCTGAAATTTTCCTTGATACCTCAGGCGAGACACTAGCCAAACATGGTTACCGCAAGATTCCGGGCAAGGCTCCCATGTTGGAGGCCTTAGCAGCCTCAACAATTTTTGCTTCAAAATGGGATGGCGTATCCGCTTTTGTCAATCCGATGTGTGGATCCGGAACACTGGCCATTGAAGCGGCATTGATCGCTACCAACAGGAAACCCGGACTTCTGCGCATGAATTACTCGTTCATGCATTTCATCGGTTATGACGAAACTGTTTTCTTTCAGGAGCGTCGCTTGTTAAAAGATCAGATCAATAAAAAAGCAACGCCTCAAATTATTGCTTCGGATATCTCCGAAGAAGCGATCAACGTTTCCAAAATGAATGCCCGAACGGCAGGTGTGGAACAATTAATTTCATTTGAAGTATGCGATTTTGCCGAAACACACGTTCCTAAAGAAGGTGGTGTCATCCTATTCAATCCAGAGTACGGTGAACGTTTGGGTACGCATACCAAGTTGGAAATTACCTACAAACGTATGGGTGATTTTATGAAACAGGAGTGCAAAGGTTATAGAGGCTATATATTTACAGGTAATCCGGATCTAGCAAAGAAAATTGGACTCCGTGCGTCCAGACGTATAGAATTTTATAACGGTAAATTAGATTGTAGATTATTAGAATACGAATTATACGAGGGTACTCGCGAAAAAACAAAAGTATTGTATGAATAACATTATTGAACGCACAGTCGCATTTGTGCAAGATCGTTTGAAATTTGCAGAAGCAGGCCATGATTGGTCGCATATTCAACGCGTATGGAACAATACGAAGTTAATTTTAGAAGATGAAGAAGCTGATGTCATGGTCTGCGAATTAGCCGCGCTCTTGCACGACATCGCGGACAGCAAATTCCATGACGGTGACGAAACAATTGGCCCTCGCGTTGCCGGAGAGTTTTTGGCAAGTCTGGAAATTTCCCCGGAAATTATTGACCATGTCAAAAAAATCATCTTTAACATGTCTTTCAAGGCAAGTTTGGGTGAGGTCTCCTTTCATTCCAAAGAGATGGAAATTGTACAGGATGCCGACCGTCTGGACGCCATTGGAGCGATAGGTATTGCACGTGCATTTAGTTTCGGCGGAAATAAAGGCCGGGAAATGTACAACCCCAATATTCCCGTACAGGAATATAAAGATAAGGAAGCCTATAAACATTCTGAAGCTCCGACAATCAATCACTTCTACGAAAAACTACTCTTGTTGAAAGATAAAATGAATACACAGGCTGCAAAAAGAATTGCTGAACACCGCCACCGGTATATGCTCGAATTCCTTGATGAGTTCATGGCAGAATGGAATGGTAAAAAATAAATTACAGTTAACAATAACTAAATATAAAAGTGGTATTTTAGATCTTGTGAATCAGGATAAAAAGTACCACTTTTTTTTATGCTGTAAAAATCAGCTTTCAAACTAACACATATGAAAAAACACATTTTTAGCTGTCTGACGTTGGCTATGGTCATTTCATCGACAACATTATTTGCACAGACCAAAGCAATTGCACATCGTGGGGTATGGAAAAACAGTCATCTTCCTCAAAATTCCATTGCCTCTTTAAAAGCCGCACATGAACTTAAACTTTTTGGATCTGAGTTTGATGTACACCTTACGAAAGATAACGTCCTTGTCGTCAATCATGACAATGATTTTTATGGTATCGACATCGCAACGGCAACGTACACCGAACTACTAGCAAAAAAACATCCGAATGGGGAATCTATCCCAACATTGGAAGAGTATATTAAAGCAGGAAAAAAGTTAAAAGGCTTACGTCTGATCTTGGAGTTAAAAACAAACAAACTCGGTGTAGAACGAACGCTTGAGGCTGCAACAAAGTCTGTTGAAATGGTAAAAAATCTAAAAGCAGAGAAAATAACAGATTATATCGCATTCAGTTTCGAGGCTTGTCAAAAGATTCATGAGCTCGCCCCAAAAGCAAATATCCAATACCTAAATGGGGATAAATCACCTGCTGATGTGAATGCTGCAGGAGTCAATGGCCTAGACTACCATTTTTCGGTCTTCAAAAAGAATACGAGCTGGTTACAGGACGCACATCAATTAGGTATGAAAGTGAATGCCTGGACCGTCAATACCGAAGAAGAAATGAGCAATCTCATTGGACAAAAGATCGATTTCATTACAACGGATGAACCCGAATTGTTGCTTCAGGTATTGAAAAAATAAAGTTATCCCCGAAATCATCAGCAACATTACAAACTGAAGATCGCTTTATTTCCTACAAGTCGAATAGAACAAGTTTAGCCTATGGCTTATTGATACGAGACCCAAGATGGGGAATATAAATGAACTTCGGGATTAAACAACGGACAAAATCGGAATACCACGCAGCCATACACCGATAAGCTCAGGTATTCCAAAATAATTATTCCATTATAAAATCTGATAGTCTCATCACAACTGAAGAACAAATTAATATAGATGAAAAAATTATTTATACTCGCTGCGGCATTATGCTTATCATACCTTTCCTATGCTCAGGATTTTATCGCAGCCACATACAATATAAGACAACGAAATACCGTAGATAGTGGTAATATGTGGACCGACCGTAAAGTGCCCCTGACAAATTTGATCAAGTATCATGGTTTTGATTTATTTGGTGTTCAGGAAGCCTTTCATGATCAGGTTCAGGATCTAAAAATATTGCTTCCGGGATTCGACTATGTTGGTGTAGGTCGCGACGACGGCGCACAGGAGGGTGAACACTCCGCAATTTACTACAATACCAATCGGTTCAAAGCCATAAAAAGCGGTACGTTCTGGCTTTCAGCGACAGATACCGAACATCCGAATAAAGGCTGGGATGCAGCCTTACCTCGAATCTGTACCTGGGGGATTTTTGAAGATAAAGCCAATAAAAAGCGCTTTATTTTTATGAACACACATTTTGACCATATCGGACGTACAGCGAGAACAGAAAGCGCGAAATTGATTTTGGCCAAAGCAAAAGAATTTGCAAAGGATCTTCCGCTAATCTTAACAGGTGATTTCAATGTGGATGAAAAAGACGAAGCCTATTTTACACTCGCCAACAGTAAAGTGGTCACCGATGTACACGAACTGTCTCCGCTTAAATATGAGCCGAACTCTTCCTTTAACGGCTGGGGAAAAAGTCTTAGGGCATCTGGCCGTATTGATCATATTTTTATCACAAAGCCTTTCCAGGTAAAAAAATATGGTATCCTGACAGATACTTACATGAGTAAATTTCCTTCTGACCACTTCCCTGTTGTGACAACACTTTCATGGAAGTAGGTCCTATAAAATTAAAATTGCTTTAATCCAACAAATAAAAATGCCCTTTTGGGGCGTTTTTACTTTTAGCCCCTTCCCTTTCGATAATAGGCGCCGCGACAATGTAGGACCTTCGTTGCAGAGTGGGATTGTGGCGCATTTACTACGGATACGGACAATCTCATGGAAATAATAGCCGACAATTTAAACTTTTACAAAAATTAACGGTCGATATCCTTAATTTTGACAGTAAAACATATCATGATGAAATTCCCATTACTATATTGCACCCTATTTGTTTCGGGGCTTTTGTACTCCAACAACAGCGAAGCACAGATCTTTAAAAAGATTAATGAGGCTTTGAACAAGGCAAGCCAAGGTCAAACCGATAGCACAAAAACAACGAATACTTCAACTACCGGGTCTTCGACTTCAAGTTCAAATAAATCGAACCCTTTAGCTTCATTATCAAATAAAGATGCTTCATTGGGTATCAAACAGGCTTTAAGCAACGGTCTTAATCTGAGTATTGAATCGCTGGCAAAAAAAGATGGCTTCTTAGGTGATGCAGCAGTAAAGATTTTGATGCCTGCAGAGGCTCAAAAAGTAGAAAAAACACTTCGTGCAGTCGGTATGGGCAAGCTTTGTGATCAATTTATTCAAAGCATGAACAGAGCCGCTGAGGGTGCAGTAAAAGAAGCCGCTCCAGTATTCGTAAATGCACTGTCTAAAATGACCATCACTGATGCGACCAATATTCTATTGGGTAGTAAGCAAGATGCCGCAACAACATTTTTCAAAACAAATACATCTACCGAATTAACGAACAAGTTTAGTCCGGTTATTCAATCGGCAATGGGCGTGAACAATGTTGACCAATATTGGACACAGCTGACCAGCGCCTATAATAACTTGCCATTAGGCAATAAGGTGGAAACAAATCTGACTGCTTATGTTACACAAAAGGCCATAGATGGTCTGTTTATCAAAGTAGCGGATCAGGAATCGAAAATCAGAAACAATATCGGCGGAAGCAGAAATACAAATATCCTGCAGAAAGTATTTGGCTACGCCGACGACAAAAAATAAGCTAAATCCATGGTTAGTGCCAAAAAGAGATCAAAGAGGGTAGCGAAATATGACCTCATAGTAAACAAGACTTGTCAGTTTATTGACAAGTCTTGTTTGTTTTTGGCCGAAGCCCGTTAGAATTTGTAAATTTGGTCACCCTTATCATATTAGGGCGATAAAAATGAGCACATTTGAGATTAATAACATAAGTGACTTTTCAGTTTCGGAGAGATTTCAACGCTACGTACAGATTGACACACAATCTGATGTAAATTCACCGACATGTCCGTCTACCGAAAAACAGAAAAATCTGGGCAAATTATTGGTAGAAGAACTCTTATCATTGGGTATTTCGGATGCTGCTATGGATGAAAATGGTTACATCTATGCAACCATCCCTTCCAATACGTCCAAGAAAGTTCCAGTTATCTGTTTCTGTTCTCATATGGACACCTCTCCGGATTCTTCGGGCAAAGATGTCAAACCTTTGGTACACTACAATTACCAAGGCCAAGATCTGGTACTTCCTGATGATACAAGCATTGTGATCAAATATGCAGAACATCCCGACTTGGCCAATCAAATCGGAAACGATGTCATTACGGCGAGCGGAACAACATTATTGGGGGCAGACGATAAGGCTGGAATTGCCGAAATAATGGATGCAGCCCGTCTATTGATGAAACATCCAGAGATCAAACATGGAGATATCAAGATCTTGTTCACACCAGACGAAGAAATCGGACGTGGGGTTGATAAGGCAGACTTAAAGCGTCTGGCGGCAGATTTTGCCTACACCATGGACGGTGAAAAAGCCGGTACGATCGAAGATGAGACATTCTCTGCCGATGGAGCAACCTTAACCATCCATGGCGTCTCGGTGCACCCGGGTTTTGCCAAAGGGAAAATGCAAAGTGCGATTAAAATCGCAAGCGCCATCATCGATGCATTACCGAAAGACAGACTTTCTCCGGAAAGCACCAATAAGAAGGATGGTTTTGTACATCCTGTGCATATCAGTGGATCGGTTGAAAAAGCGGAAATCCAATTTATCATCCGAGATCATGCAACAGCTAATCTGAAAAAACATGAAGATGAACTGGAAGCTATTGCAAAATCTATTGTCGAGTGTTATCCAAATTGCACCTATACATTCACTGTAAAAGAGCAATACCGCAACATGAAAGAGGTCCTGGATCAACATCCCGAAATTATGGAGATCGGTATGGAAGCGATTACAAGAGCGGGGATGGTCGCAGAAAGACGAAGCATCCGTGGTGGTACGGACGGGTCACGGCTTTCGTTTATGGGCCTTCCGTGTCCCAATATCTTTGCGGGTGGACATGCATTTCATGGAAAGCAAGAATGGGTATCAGCACAAGATATGGAAAAAGCCGTCAAAACAATTTTGCATGTTGTATCTTTATGGGAAGAAAAAGCATAAGTACATTCTAAAATCAACATATTTTTAATGAAAAACGACGTTTTAAAAGCAATACACTACAGAAGATCGGTATTTCAAGCTTCATTTACACAAGAAGAAGTAAGCAAAGAGGATATCCTTAGCATTTTAGAAGCAGCTAATGCTGCGCCAACACATAAACGGACACAGCCTTGGCGTTTTGTGATCTTCCGTAAAGAAGGACTTCAACGTTTGGGTACTGAATTATCGCGCATCTATAAATCGGTTACACCAGCGGAGAAATATACGGAAGCGACGGAGATCACCATGGGCAAAAAAGCAACACAATCAAATGTTGCCATTGCACTTATCGTCAATTACACAGGCGAAGTCCCTGAATGGGAGGAATTGGCTTGTACTGCTGCCGCTGTAGAAAATATGTGGCTCGCTGCACATTCGTTGAATATCGGTGGCTATTGGGCAACACCGGGCTTAATCAATCATTTGGGCGGTTTCCTTAATCTGGAAGAGAACCAAAAATGTATCGGCCTGTTTTATTTAGGACATCATCAATCAGATGCACGCGAACCTGTACGTACGCCTATCGAAGAAAAAATTCGTTGGGAAGAATAAGGCACCGCAACATGCGATAAAATTATTAAGGGCTCGAATCATTCGGGCCCTTACTAGTTATTTTGTTTAATACGGTGAACAAAACACACAATATCGTTCAGTACACTAAACAAATTATCATTTTATGGCTCCATTATAAAGAACCTTGCTGTCGCTCAAGTACGAAGCTCCGGCGCATATTCTAATTGTAGATTACAGCGGCAAAGGTTTATTCCCATAAGTAATTGCACTATGTATGTTAATATGCACGCCTTCTTTCGGATTAAGCCACTTGGCTGTGAGTTTATGTTTTCTATTGGACAACTGATATTTATAAAACATTTCGTAACGTCTCTTAATTTCCTTGGCAGGCAATGTTGCTGTTTCGATCAGCTGATCATCTATGGAAAAGGCAACTTTGGCTTCATAATCATCAGGGCCGTCTACATTTGCTCGAAACACTAGGCCAATACCTTCAAAATTGTATTCGTATGTATCTTTTAATTGCTGTCCCAATAACGACTCCACCTTGACAGGATAATGTCCTTCAAAAGATTTTTCGTAGCGCACAGGTTTGATTTGCTGTTTTTTTATGAGGACATCATCTGTCTGAATCTGTCCACCTTGCTTTTTGATCATCGCGAGAGCATGCTGATAGCTTATATCGTAGATGTTGTTTAACGAGATGCTTGTAAAATCGAAATTGCGAGCCAAAACCGGCCTAAGTGGCGACTTCCATTTTTCCGGAATCTGATCATAGCCATACAGTGTACCTAGGATGCCTGCAACGGTTGAAGGATTACAGTCTGAATCCTGCCCGCATCGGGTCGCGATATCGATGCTCTTAAAAAAATCACCATCACCGTATAGTAGTCCGATCACGACATAAGCGCTATTTATTTTCGCATCAATATTATATGGAGCCAATACACCATCTGGTGAGCCAACTTCGTTGCTCCATTTTTGCTCACACTCCTGCCAGGTCTTCCGCCAGTCATTCGGATATCGCTTATGCCATTTAATAATATCCGCAATACATTTGTGAAAATCACTCTGTGCAGGAACTGCCGTAAGTGCCTGATCAATTATTGTGGGAACATCTGCGGATGTAAAAGCCAAAGTATACATTGTGGAAATAAATACACCACCATACCAACCATCACCATAATTCATAATATGCCCTACTTTGTCGGCCAATTTTGCCGCTGAAGCGGGCATGCCGGGATACATAAGTCCTATAAAATCGGATTCAATCTGAAAGTCTATATCGTCCGCGTGGGGATTGTTGGTCCAATGCCCCGACTTCGGTGGTTTCAATCCTTGTAGAACATTGTAACGCCCCATCTGGTTTGCCGCCCACAATTGATAACCTTTATTGGCAAAAGCTTCCGCAAAATATGTAGCTGGGGCTTCCACGCCATGTTTATCGATCACTTCAACAAAGGTGAGATCCATGTATATATCATCATAAAGTCCCGGAAACTTATCGTAATAGCCCGACACAACCTGATCATTCCACGGAATAGGTACAGTATCTGGAATCATTCGCCCTAGGTATTGAAATTCTGTGGGGCCACCATAGGTACAGCCGATCACCTGTCCAGCCCAGCCTCCCTTTATTTTATCCCGCAATGCTGTCTTGGACAGCAATATATCTTTGGATGTTTTAGTTTGTTGTGCCACAGCACTAAATACTGTTCCGGCACAAAAACATAAAATAACATAAAGTTTCAACCATTTAGTTTGTCTCATACTGATCATGCAAATAATAGATTTATAAACGTTTTATCCGAATATTGCGAAAAAAGACCTCAGATCCATGCCCCAAAAAGCCGATGTGTCCATTGCTACGTTTCAGCCCCGGATGATCCAATTTATCCATTGTTCCATTTTTGGTTGCTTCCTTTAGGTCTCCATCCACGATCACCTGCCCGTTTAATGTTATTTTGATTTTTGAGCCATCAACACGGATCTCCTCCTGATTCCATTCGCCAAGCGGTTTTAATGCTCCCCTTTTTGCAGGAATGATACCATAAACAGATCCATGGTACTGATAAGGGGCTAACTCTTTGTATACATCCGCATCATTGTCCAAGACTTGGATCTCCTTGCCAACATAAGCCGCGTCACCTTCCAAGGGGGCATGAATCCCGATTCCATTATTGGCAGCTGGCGTCAATTTAAATTCAAAACGGTAGATGAAATTATCATACTCCTCTTTCGTATAGAGGTTGGTCCCGGCTTTTTTTTCAGGATTGGAACGGATAAAACCATCTGCGGTGATATCATAGGCTTCAGATGGAATCCATTGATCAAAATTCCGTCCATCAAAGAGCATGGTAAAACCTTCTTTTTTTTCTGATTTACTGAGCGTTGAGATCTGCTTTCCAGTAGCTGTTTTTACGGTTCTACCTTGTTGAGCCACGCATAGATTCTGCATTGCAATAAGGATTACAAGAACAGCTAGGGTGGTGTTAAATAACT
Organism: Sphingobacterium puteale; assembly: GCF_003627955.1. Lineage (GTDB taxonomy): Bacteria > Bacteroidota > Bacteroidia > Sphingobacteriales > Sphingobacteriaceae > Sphingobacterium > Sphingobacterium puteale. The sequence continues at coordinate 457,147 of NZ_RBWS01000001.1, forward strand.
TCTTCATTTTTTGTATCTATTTGGTTTTTCTCGGTTTTACTTTTCTTATTTCATCTGCTTTTTTCTGCCTTTCAACAATCAGGTCACCGACTTTCTTGTAAATTGCTCTATTTTTGGGATCGGCACTCGCGGCCAGTTTCATCATCGCATCTCCACCTTCATAGTAGGCCATTGCTGCATGTTGGAGGACACCATGTTTCTCAAAAGCGTCTATATAGGCCTGTAGCCTTTTTTCGAAATTAGTTTGTTCTACACGGCTATCAAATTCCATTTCCATACCCATACCATGAGCTTTAGCAAAGTCACAGGCTTCATCCAAACGGCTGTCTGGAATATTTTCTTCAAAAAAGTGGTTAGGCTGCTGATAGGCTGCATCAAAGCCCACTTTTTGCCAATCACCATGACCTTCAGCTTTCCAGTAGGGGATCCAATAGAATTTCAATCCTTTCTGCTTAATATATGCTGCAATGCGCGGGATAAGATGTTGACCATCTGAATTCTGTTCGGCTACCCAGTAAAATCCAGCGAAATCTAACTGGTCTAATTGTGATTTTTTCCAATAGGCCAATGCGGTATCGATATACCATTTACAGGCATCAAAACGATCATCTTCATTGGTAAACGAAAGTTTCCTGCCATTAAGCTCTCCCCAATCTTGTTGTCCAAAAATAGGTTCTGGAAGGGTCAGTACAACTTTGCGACGTTGCGTAGGACGGATCCCCTGCTTACTGAGATCCTTTAATACTTCATTCAGTGCTGGTACTGCCTTTTGCTTTTCAAAATTGCGGTCAAGCAACCAAGCCCATTCTTTTTTTCCGGTATGTTCCTTTTCATATCCTATTGAATAGTCTTTCCCTTTACCGTCTTTGAATTCGATAAAAAGAAAACCGTCAAATAAAAAATCAACTTTTCCCCGCTCTTTTCTATAGACATAATGTGCTATCTGCTCAGGATTCCAATCAGGCCGATGTATACCGCCCTGATAAATCAGGGCTAGATCGGTAATATAATTTGTCTTTGAGGAAACGAGAGGCATGAAATCCTGCGCCCGAAGCGATAAAGACAACATCCCAAATATCCCTAGTAGTACTGATTTCATAGTTATTATATTTTAATACTTACTTATAGGCCAAAATTAAACTTCCATTTCGCTTCGCTTTCATTTTCAACCCTTGTTTACTCTTTTGTATACCAATTCCCTGATCTAGAAATAAGATTCTATATTTTTTATTCAATAGGGAATTGGGTAAAACGATTTCCCCTTGGAAAGGGCATTTACAATCGATAAAAATTAATTGTTCTCCCTCCATTTTACCACAATAAGCAAGGTAGTTATGATTATTAGTCAAAGGTCGAAACCATGTATATAATCCTGACCAGCTAAAAAATTCTCCCTTTTTTATTTCTTTGGAAGCCAAAAGATTGTGGTAAGACTTACCGTAAGCTCTGATAAATGCTTTATTGTCCTTACCTAAGAATCGCTTTGGTTCAGGGTATAAAAATGTAGATTGACAAATCCCTGTAACACTATTTAATTCTATTATCCGGTTAAAATCCTGGCCAGCCCGTTTGGAAAAAGTAGTGTCTTCCGGAATCCGTTGAAAGTCTGAGAAAGGTCCATTGGGTGTCATCAGATCTGTTTCTCCGACAAACATGCTTTGCATTCCGTAATAACGCTCAACTATGCGCTTTTCATTACTTTGATATTTATGAGATAGCTCAACCTGAATACTTCCGCCCAAAATGGTATATATAACATCTTCCAAAATAAGGGTATGATCCAAGCTCGTCTGTTCGCCATCGGACTGCGGGCCAGGTCGCAATGGATCATACAATGCATTTTTTACACGAACAGTAACAACTTGTGCCCACCGTTCATCTCCTGCTTTTAATAATTCGCCATCTGCATAAAAGGCATAGGACAATGTTTTTGCCGTTTTGGACTTTCCAGTCTCCTGATAACTATGATTTCCTCCGATCCAGCTACCTCCTTGAATAAGTACCGGCCCAATATTGTCTGAGGTAGTCAGATTTAAAATTTGATCAGGCTTGCGCTCGGGTGTTTTGGATGGTAATGCACTGGAATTATTTGCTAAACCAATCTGAAAAAAAGTCATCAGGTCGTTGAACATACATTTTCTAAATAGGATGGTGATGTCTTGGGTTTTATCAAATTTTGCTCCGATATATGCCTGATCTCCGACCACCTTTATATATTGCTTTTCAGTCAGGCCTTGTCGCTCTGGCGCCCCAGTGACTTCAATATGGGTACTAGTAGCCCGAGTTTTACAGGAAAACAACAAAAACAGAGATACGCAAGCTCCAGCAATAGGCTTCAACAACATCATTTATTTTTTTTATTTGTTAGCTTCAACTGTCTTTTTACTATGATATCTCCCAATGCTTTTGTCATTTTTTTTATTTCTGGATCCTGACTGATCGCCATACGATACCAGGCTCCACCGCCTTCATAATAAGCAACTTCTTTTGTCTCCCAGACACCGCCTTGAGCAAACTTATCAAGATATTCGTAAAAATGTTTACGATATCCCTCCTCAGAAACACGGTCATCAAATTCCATTTCAAGATCCAATTCATGTTTTTTTGCGAAATCTATGGCGTGCTGTAAAATCCACAATTCAGATTTCAGATCAAAAAAATAATTCGGTTGCTGATAAGCTTTGGTAAAGCCTATTTCCTTCCATTTATCCGCACCTTCCGCCCAGTTGTAGGGTATCCATATCAGGTCATGTTGTTTAGTTTTCAGAAAATTGCTAACCTTTTTTATCAGTATATCATCTTTATTAACGACATCTATGGTCTCATGAAGCCAATAGAAACCTGCCAGTTCGAGATACTTATATTTCTTCTGTTTCCACCTCGCCTCAATTTGTTCGACATACCATTTTGCAGCATTGAGGCGATCTTCAACTTGCGTCATATCTAATTGTTTTCCGTTGAGTTTTCCCCAACTTTTATTCCCATATATAGGATTGGAAAGTGCAAAATAGACTCTACGTTTTGCTGGCGGAGGATAGCCCAGTTTAACCAAGCTATCTATAGTTAATTCTACTGCATCAGGTCCACGCCCCTGTGCAAATGTCTCTGCTAAGAGCCACTCCCATTCGGTTCTCCCCGGAATAGACCTTCCGGGCACCTCACATCCATAGTCATATTGCTTTCCATCTAAAGTTGTTGTAATTTCCAGAAACAGAAAGCTATCAAAGAGATATTCGGGCTTGCCATGAAGATCCCTATAAACATAATGTTTCATCTGTGCGGTATTGTATGGGATACGATGATTTCCCCCATGATAGATCAAGGCCACATCTGAGCTTTGTTTTATTGAAGGAAGGCTTTTCTTTGACTGAGCATGCCCAAGCATAGCGGAACCGACCATAAGCATTGTCAAGAGAAAGGGAATAAAATACTCTCTGTTTATATCGTATCTTTTCATTTGATCTATTTTTAATAGATGAATTATATTATTTTAAATCCTTTTGGCGTTTGACAATAATATCACCTAGCGATTTGACCATTCCTTTCATGTTTGCATCTTTACTTATACTCATGCTGTACCAAGCTCCCCCCCCATCGTAATAGGCCACCTGCTTGTCTTTCCAGACACCTTTCTCCTCGAATTTTTCGATATAATCATAGTATTTCTGGCGATAACTATCTTGATTCACCCGACCATCGTATTCAAACTCTAGTTCCATATTATATCTTAAGGCAAAATCTATTGCCCCTGTCAGGATTGACATTGGGGAATTCAGATCAAAAAAGTAATTCGGCTGCTGATAAGCTTTGGTGAATCCCTGTTCTTTCCACTCATGTGCACGCTGTGCACCGTAATAAGGTACCCAGATGAAATCGCGCTTCATTCCTTTTACCAGCGTTCCTACCTGATCCACCAATAAATCATCCTGATTGAAGGTATCTATTGTCTCGTGCAACCAATAATATCCCACCAATTCGATATATTTATAATTTTTCTTTTTCCAACGTTCCTCGACCTGATTAACATACCAAGATGCCGTTTTAAAGCGATCCTCTAATTTGGAAAGATCCATGGACCTATTATCAATCATGCCCCAGGACTTATTTCCAAAAATTGGATTAGGGATTGCAAATACCACTTTTCTTTTTGTGGGCGGGGCATAGCCTAACTGTACTAGACTGTCAATGGTACGTTCAATGGCATCCGGTCCTCTATCTTTGGCAAAGGTCTCGTCGAGGAGCCAGGTCCATTCTGATTTACCGGGAACCTTTCGCCCTTCACCTTCTACACCAAAATCGAATAATTGTCCATTAATTGTTGTATAAATCTCGAGGAAGAGAAAGCTATCGTACAAAAATTCGGGTTTGCCAGCATTATTCCGAAACACGTAGTGTTTCATCTGATCCGGAGTATAGGGAATACGTCCACTGCCACCATGATAAATCAAAGCGAGATCCGAGATCCGTGAAGCGACTGGCAGATTGACCTCTTTTACCGGTTTTTCTTCTTCTTTAGTTGGCAAGGACGGGTTGTCCTTGCCACAACTAACTAGAAAAATAAAAATACTTATTGCACTTAAAATATTCGTCAAAAGATTTTTCATAATCATGATTAATAATATTTCCAAAATGTAATTTCTGCGAATCCCATATCCGTTTCCACAGGATTCATATAATTTTCATAACAAACAATCCTGATATAACGGACTCCTGGCAGGGTAGTATTAAAACTGCCATTATCACCAGCTAGCCAAGCGGCCTCACTCTGATCTGTCCGCTCGAAATTATAGAGTTTGGTCCAGCCAGCCATGTCACCATTGGTTGGTTTATCGGCCCGACCATAAATTTCATAACGCTTCATCATTCGATTTTCATAAGGCCAATAATGATTGATCCGGAACCGACTTAATTGTACTGATTCTCCCAAATCAAATGTGACACGCGCAGGTTCGGTTTTACTCCTCAAATCAGAAGATAAACTCCTCCAATTGCCATAATCTCCCCATTCGGTAGGCCAAACGCCATCCCAGGCATTTTCTATCCGATAGCCGTCTCCGGGTACCATGGGTGCGTCTCCGGGCAGCACCACGGCTTTAAATAGCGCTTTATCCATAGGCTTATCAAAAAGAGGCTTAACCTCAGCCCAATCTGTTCGAAACGTATCAATACACAGTGTATCCGGTAAAAAGAGTGTTTGATAACGGAAAGTGCTACCTTTTTTGTAGTTCGTTAAGCGGATGTCTTTAGCTTCGGATTTAAGACGTACTTTAACCAGCTTATCTTTATTATCTGTGTACTCAATATCGACGCCATAGCTCTGAACATCGGCTGTGCCCCAGTTAATTTTTACAGACTCATCATTTTGAATTTCATGATTCAGGAGACTACGATTCAAGAGTGTTTCTTTATAACGATTACCGTAGCTTCTGCCGGAAACAAAACTAGCTACAGACCTACTTCCCAGATTATTGAAGTTTACAACCTCAAAACTATAATTGCCCTCTGGGAGTGGATCCATCAGATATTCAAATTTCTGTTTTCCAGGTTCCCTCTTTACAGGCAGAACAATAGAATCGGCTCTATTATTCATATAGATTACTGTCCGGACGACATTAGGGTCCGTTATTACCCACCAGGTCAATTTCAAACGGTTATTGCCCGGTAATATTTTTAGAGTATCATTTTTTGCAGCATAATTCAGCTCTTTACCATCAGTAAATTTCTTATACTCGTCCATTTTAGAACATCCCACTGCAACCAACAGTAGGGCAATCATTATGAAAACATATCTTTCTCTCATTTCGATTAGTATTTATCACTTCCCCAGAAAGTTATTTCTGCGAAGTTCAGGTTAGTTGTTCCGACCCAATTCTCTAGGCATTTAACACGTATATAACGAACAGCTGGAATCTCCGCTGGGAAATCACCATTATCTCCGGCCAACCAAACTTCTTTATCCGCTGCTGTATAACTTTCTCCAGAAAGTCCCGAAGGTTTTTTCTGTTCATAACTGATCATTTTTGTCCAGCCGTCCCAGCTACCGTCTTTTGGCTGATCTGACCGTCCCCAAATTTCATAACGTTTCATCCCACGATCAATAAATCGATAATAATGATTAATTCGAAAACGGCTCAATTTGGCTTTCACCCCAAGGTCGATTGTTATATGTGTAGGTTGACCATTATTAGGTTCATTTGTCGTTACATTCAGCCAATTACCATAAGGATTATTAAAATCCGAAGACCAGGTATCATCCCAGGCATAGCGCTTTGCGATATGCCATTGATCTGTGTAAATAAAAGAATCGCCGTCTAATGTCAAGTCTCTGAATTTTGATTTGTCTAGTTTCATCTCATACAGAGGTGTTAGGGTTGCATATAACGTATCTGATATATTCTCCCATCTGTCACGTACATACAGCGCAAATTTGGCTTCTTCAGCTTCGATTCCACGAAAGGTATAACTTCCAGCTTTGAGACGACTATAATAATCTTTCTCCCGCCTATAATTGCCATCAGGCTCTAGCCGTTCTAAGGTAAAAGCCAGATCGGCTTCTGTTTCGTTTTTAAACTGAATATTCACCCCTCCGAAGTCTGCTGCCATTTTGAGATTTCTGAGCACATGAAGATAAGGTGGTGTCAAGGGGTTGATTGTAACTTCAACTGGTGCGGATTTGACCTCGCTTTTGTTGACTGTAAATACTTTAATCGTTCTTGGCTTTTCATCTGGAAGTCCAATGATTTCGATTTTATCTTTATAGGCGGAAGATTTAAAATAACTCATTTTTCCGTTTTTCGTTTCGACCTCGGCCACCGCATAAAGTAAATTAGCGTCTCCCGGTAGATTGTAAGTCAAGATGGCTCCTCCGGGTGTATTCTTGACCGTTACGTTACTGACAGTTGCTGTCGCAGAGCCATTTTCTTCTAGCGGTCTATTAAATTCCTCTTTACAGGCCTGTCCGACCAAGCTGATCAGTCCAAACACGAGTATATAAATTTTTTTCATGTTAAATACGTTTTAAGATTACCATCCAGGGTTCTGTACCAAGTTGTTATTCCGATACAATTCCTGTTCTTCAATCGGCCAGAAGTAGTCTCTGGGCGCAATAAATTGCTGGCTAAATAATGTTCTTGCCCTATAATATTCAACATCTTGTTTTCCGGTGATCGTCCAGCCTTTGACTGGTTTATTTTGGAATAAAGCAGCTTCCTTCCAACGACGCAGATCCCACAAACGTGACCCCTCAAATGCAAGCTCGATTTCCCTTTCCTGATGAATAATTTCACGCAGTCCATCTTTGCTCGCAAATTTATTGGGACGAGTTGAATAATTCTGCCAAGACTCCTTGACTCCTTTCAATCCAGCGCGCTGTCGAATAATATCTAGGTAGTATATTGCATCATCGCCATTGCCAATTTCATTTAAACATTCGGCATAAAGCAAGTAGAGATCCGCCAGCCGCATTTCTGGCCAGGGGTAGGCTTCTGTTGTATAGCCGGTATTCGTAGGCGTAAATTTGAGCCCAACTAATTTCTTGATCCAATAACCGGTTTCATTGTAATACATCTCACGTTGTTTAGCCTGGTTTTGTCCAAATTTGCCGTGAATCATCCAATTTTTATAGCCAGAACCTGTCGTTTCCTGCAACCATAGACCGCCATCAAACCCCAGTGAACCATAAAATCGGGGTTCACGGCTGAAATTCATAGCTGACGTGGTATATTCTTTTTCCAGGTAATCTTTCTCTTTATCCGTTGCCTTTTTTAACTCATAACGACCAGCGTAATCCCATGTTTTATCCTCATCGATTGGAATACCATTATTACTATAGAAACGTTCCACCATATTCAGAGTCACCGAAAAATAGGATCCCTGGTAAGTCATCTTACCAATACTCGGATCCATCATGTCAATAGCAGCTTTCTCCTGTAGGTTCGCTGAATTTATATTACCAGAACGCCCCCAAATCAATTCACTATTCCATTTTTCGGTAACTGCACCGCGAATATTGAGTTGTTTCTTGGTATGACTACTCATATTGCTCATCTCTTTTGTATACTCATAGAGTTTTACGCCTACAGCTACATCCAATGCTTTCGAACATGCATCAGCAGCTTTTTTCCACTTTTCTTCCGAATAACTAGTTGGAAAGAGATTCTGCCCGTCCTTATTTTTAAAGGTGGCAAAATCGGTATTACCATTGAATAAAGGACTTGCAGCCGTAGTCAACGCTCTTGCTTTTAGCATAAGGCAGGCTGCTCGCGTCAAGCGACCTGCCTCTGTAGTCATTTTTTCAATTGAAGTCGGTAAATCCGGAGCCGCTTCGTCCAACAGGGCGGCGATATAATTCACAATCTTGTCGACGGGTTCTCGTTTGACCCGAACAACTTCTGTCGGGGAATCCATTGGCAAGTTCATATCCACAATCGGAATGGGGCCATACATCCTGAATAGAAAAAAATGATAGTATGCTTTCAGCACCTTGGCCTCCGCAATCCAGCGCTTCCGTATCTGTGGATTTAAATCCAAAATCTTCTGTGTATCTGAGACGTTCTCAATAAAGACGTTACAATCACGGATTGCTTTAAAGAAACTATATCCTGACCGTTGACCATTCCAAGCATCAACTAAGGGATTCGATGCATTTTGCCGTCCCATGGCGATCTGCCAGGGCCATTGATAACTTTCGTGGTTAAAACTCCAAGTCCAGACATCATCTGCTCCAAAAAAATAGATGCTTTGTCCTTCAATTTTAGGCAACCAAGAGTAGCAGGTATATAAATACCGCTCGGCTTCATAGCGGTTTGCGAAGGCATGATCGATTGTTGCAATATTGTCTGGTACAACATCTAAATAATCTTTGACACAGCCGGAAAGTGATAGGCTCATTGATAACCCCACTACATACAACAGCTTTGATGATGCAATCACAAATTTATTCGTTATATTTTTAATAGATTTTCTCATTTTGATGTTTATTTGTAGATTAAAACCCAATTTGGACACCTAAATTAAACACGCGCTGGATTGGATATCCCACACCTTGTCCCCCCATCTCGACATCCCACATTTTAAACTTACTAATCGCAAACAGGTTCAGCCCATTTGCATATACTCTTAGATTATTGATCTTGTAACGCTGCATAAGCTTATCAGGCAACCTATACCCCAATTCAACACTTTTGACCCGTAGAAATGCACCATTTCGCATCCACCAGGTAGATGTCTGATAGTTGTTTGAGATAGATTCTAAAGAAAGCCTTGGGTAAAAAGCATAAAGATCCCGGTTTTCCTCGGACCAATGACTATCGGCAATTGCCTGCAACAGTCCCGTTTGTCCATTTGGAATTTTCTCTTTTGTATTGAATAAAAAAGGAGCGATGTCAAAGGGGCGTATCCAAAAGGAAGAGCGCGCTGATCCCTGTGCAAAAGCACTTATATCAAAACCTTTATATCCGTAGGTAAAGCCAAACCCATAGATAATTTCCGGGACCTCGGGATATCCGATAGGCACCTCATCCAATAGCGTAATCCGCCCATCTCCATTCACATCCCTGTATTTGAGATCACCTGCGCCATAATTATTCCCGAATTCCTGTTTGGGCGAATTGGATACTTCCTCGTCATCCACAAAATAGCGCTCAGCGATAAGACCAAATCGCTGATTGATCGGATAACCGATCCGGGATTTAAATGTTCCCGCTGGGTAATTGATATCTTCGCGCTTGATAATTTTATTCTTTGCATAGGTAAATGTTCCTTTTAGCGTCAGGAAACTGTTATTCATAAAAGATTTTGAATAATCGAGTGTGGCATCCAGCCCCTGTCCCTGAACTTCGCCAATATTGGCTTTCATCGCTGCAGGCAAGCCCATGCTATTTGGAATAGTTTCCCTCAATTCCAGAATATTTGTCCGACGTTCGCGGAAGAAATCAAGCTCCATATTGAAACTATTAAATAAGCCCAATTCCAGTCCTAAATTCGTTTTATATGCTTTTTCCCAAGTGATCTGGTTATTAGCAAAGCGGTTTACGCTGATTCCGCTTCTGGACTCTTCGAAATTAGTTCCAAAAGAATATCCCCTTCCAGCATCATTCATATTCACGATGGACATATAATAGAAGCGTTCGTCAGTATCTCCGATCTGATCATTTCCAACAAGACCATAGGAAGCCCGCAGTTTCAAACGCCCACCTGAATCTTTCAACCCTCGGAGAAATTTCTCCTCAGCAGCATTCCAAGCAACACCAATGGATGGAAAAAAACCAAAACGGTTAGTTTTATAGAAGCGTTCTGAACCATTGTAACCAAAGTTGAACTCCAAGAGATAACGGCTATCGTAGCCATAGGTAAATCGTCCGGATAAACTCAGATTACGCCGTGGCAATGATCTTTCCAATGATGGCTCTCCATCTTTTGTCGCATTTCCTTCAAGATAATTGCTCATATAGCCAACCAGCATAGCTCCAATATTATGTTTCTCGGCAATGGTCTTATCATAATTTATCGCTCCTTCAATCCAATTAAAGGTATTGATCGTTTTATCACCGGGATTATACACCAACCATTCACTTCCTTGTCCCTCATTTAAATATTGAAGACCTCTAAATCCTTCTTCAGGATCGATGATCGCTGAATAATAAAAAGGTCTATTGGAACGCCCCAGTCCGAAATAACTTTGCCGTTTGGTATAAGCCATCACTCTTGCTTTCAGGCCTTCGGTAATAAAATTCAGATCCTGGTTTATTTCAAGCTGCGCTAAAACAAAAGAAGTATTTGTCTGGGAATAGCCCGAAAGCGCATAGGCATAGGGCTGATTATAGAAAACCCCCGGTTGACCGTTAACAAATTTATTCCCAAATAATGGGTGCTTTACGTTTGGTGAAAATTCTCTGGGATAAATTGCGGGGAACATGACTGGATTGGCATATAGGATCCGATTGAATATCTCAGCACCGCCGCCTATAGGCCCGTTGTAGTCACTAAATTGCCCTGTTGTACGCACCTTAATATCTGTTGTAGGTGTTGCTTTGAACGTCACGTCACTGCGTAGTTCAAAATTCCGGGCTTTAACATTTGTATTAAAACCGTTCAGATCAATTGTTTTTAGAATCCCATTATCTACGTTCGCAGTACCTGAAAGATAATAAGTAGCTTTTGAACCACCACCCGAGACATTAGCATTCAACCTACTATTGAGTGTATTGTCTTTGATCATGAGTCCCATCCAATCATTGCTGGGATATAGAGAAGGGTCTGCTCCCTGAATACGTTTATCAATCTCCTCCCTTGTAAAAACCGGTGCCTGCTGAGGGTATCTTGTCAGACTTGCCTCATTCATTAACTTCATGTAAGTCACGTTATCTGCGAACTTGAAATTTCGGGTATTCGAGGAAAGAGAGTTTTCGTATCGAATATTGAACTTGGTTTTTCCTTCAAAACCCGATTTGGTAGACACAAGGATGACCCCATTCGCGCCACGCGCACCAAATAGCGCTGCCGCTGTCGCATCCTTTAAAATTGAAAAACTAGCTATATCGTCAGGCTGTACACGAGAAAATTCATAGGGTTCGGTTTCAATTCCATTGACTAAGATCAGCGGATTTCTTTTACCAGTTCCGAAACTATTAACACCACGAATAAAAAAATCAGCATTGTCTCTACCCGGCTCACCGCTACGCTGATAGGCGATCATGCCGGCTACACGTCCCGCCAACATGGTGGTCAGGTTACTTGTAGGCCCCTTGAGTTCCTTCGGATTTATCGTTGTAACAGCACCAACCATCGTTGATTTACGTTGTTTACCAAATGCAACCACTGCCACCTCATCCAGTTGTCCACTACTCATTTCGAGTGTAACATTAATTTCTGCGTCACCATTGATCGCAATTTCTTTTGTCTCATAACCGACAATAGAAAAAACTAAATGTCCGTTGGCTGGTGCAGAAATACTGTAACGCCCATTAGCATCTGTCTGCGTAGCGACAGTGCTTTTCTCCTTGACCTTCACACTGACCCCGGCCAGCGCTGTTGATCCGTCTTTGACCGTCCCTTTGATCGTGATGAGATTGCTTTGTCCCCATACAGCACTTATCCACATCACGAACAGCAATACCCAAACAGTTTTCACAAAGTCTTGAAAAAGAACTCTTTTAGTTTGATTTAATTCAGGTTTGTTCATATACATAACGGTTTGCCTAGAAAAGGCATAATTGGTTTTTATTACTCAAATAAAAGATATATTTTTTAAACAAGCAAGTATTTTTTAATTTTTTTTAAAAATTAAAAAGAAAACAAAGGTTTTTATTAAAATAAAAAAAGGAAGTAATAAAATAATTTATCAATAAAATCTACTTTGACTGGTATCTATGCGCAAACCGGGCATAGATGAAAATACCTAGATAGCACAATGCAGGTATTATAAAGGCCGTCTCCCAGCCTAAGCTATCTTTGAGGCTCCCCTGGAGGTAGGTAAGTATGGCTCCACCAGTAATAGCGGTTGACAAAATACCGGAAGCCTGTCCAGCGTTTTCACCCATTCCCTCAATTGACAGACTAAAAATCGACGCAAACATCACAGAGTTACAGAACCCGCAGCACAGGAGAAGCAAAACTGACCATAATCCAGCTGTAGCAATCGAAAAAAGTACAGCAATACATCCGAGCGCTGATAATATCATCAGCAGTTTAGAGACTTGAATATAACGTAGATAAAATGCCCCTACCAGCCTTCCAATTAACATCCCGCCCCAATAATACGAGACAAAATAATTCGCACTGGACTCCGACACACCCAATCTATCTGCTGTATAATTTGTTAGAAATGTTCCAATCGCAACTTCAGCACCCACATAAAGGAATAATGCCAATACGCCGAATTTAAGTTTGGGATACAGCCGTAAAGTATCCCCTAACGAAAGCCGGGCTTGCCTCTCATTAATTTGAGCATCTGGAAGCTTAAGCCTCCATATTACAATCGCTATCAGCAGCAGCACCAGAGCAATCATCAAATAGGGAACAACAAGAGCCTGTGAAGAATCGACAGCTCCCTCAATCTTAGACAGGATAAAATGCGCCCCAAACAAAGGTGCCAATGTCGTACCAAGCGAACCAATCCCCTGAATTAGTGTCAATCTAGCCGCCGCCGTTTCTGGCGCCCCCAAAGCTGTAATATATGGGTTTGCAGATACCTGCAACAGCACAATCCCTATTGCCACAACAAATAATGCACACAAAAACAAATGGTATTCATGGAGCAAGGCCGAAGGAAAAAAAAGTATTGCACCAACAGAAGCTAAAAGAAATCCAATGATCATTCCTTTTTTATACCCAATACGCATCAGCATTTTCCCCGCAGGAATGGACACTAAACCATAAGTTAGGTAAAAGTAAAATTGCACCAATGAGGATTGCGCATAATTCAAATGAAAGCCCTGTTTAAAATAGGGAACCAATGTATCATTCAATACAGTCACAAATCCCATCATAAAATAAAGGACGCCTAAACAAATCAGTGCCCCTAAGTATAATCGTTGGTTATTCATAAATAGTATAAATTGGTCAGTAGGCTATTTCTTATATATATTCTTTATTCATCTGGATCCGTTCGGCTGTTTTCCACAATTGAAAAAGTGCACGTGGCACATGAAAAAAACCTTTCCACTTCCCTCCTTTTGCATATAACAAGGGATCTCCATTCCGTTGAAGATAACCAAACATCTCCCCATGTTCTTTATCCACAAAATGATCCCAAATGTAAAGATGCAATCGCTCCACCCATTCCAGACAACGTGGTTCCCCACTCAGTTCGTAGCCTTTAAAAACAGCCACTAATGCTTCTAAATGCACCCACCACAGCTTCTGATCCCATTCCAATTGCTGAGGTGGAAAATTTTTGATATCACGAAAATAGAAAATTCCACCATGTTCCGTATCCCATCCATATTCCAATATATCCAAACTGATCTCAACACACTTTTCAATAAGTGCTTTATCTTCCCATCTACGGGCTATGTCCATGACAAACCACATCGCTTCCAGCCCATGCCCCGGATTGACAAGTCGCCCTTCAAAACAATCTATAAAGTCACCTTCTGGTGAAACATTCTCCAGTATGAGTTTCAAATCTTTCTGGTAAAATATGTCCATCACCTCGCCGACACCCTCCTCTAAAACTTTCTCAACGACTTCCTTTGGCAATAGATGCTCTATTTCGAGCACCAGATTACATAAAATCATAGGTAGCGCAAACCCTTTTAAATCACGGCTTCCAGCTACTCCCTTGGAAAACTGCCCTTTAGGATTATCTTTTCGCTGTAAGATGTGATTAAATGTTGAGGTAGCAACATCTGCATAAGCATCAATATCAGTCGCTCTATGGAGCTGCGCAAATGCCATAGCAGCAAAGCAATCCGAAAAAATACTATAGGCCTCAGTTAATGGCTTTCCATCACGTCGCAAGGAAAAATACCAGTGTCCTAAAGGATTACGTCCATGTTCTATCAAAAACTCCCCGCCTTGTACCGCCATCTCTAGCCATTCATTTTTTGGCGAAACTTCATTATACAACATCGCAAAAGTCCATATTTCACGAGCCTGAAGCCAAACAAATTTGTCGGTATCAAATACCTGCCCATCACGCAACAAACAGGTAAAAAAACCACCATGTACAGTATCACGTGAATTCCGCAGCCAGAACGGCACCACATTTTCCAACAAGTATTCTCTATAAATGTCTATATATTTTTCCATAATAATTTATAATTCGTCCATATCCATCATAAGGACCGAGACTAATCAAGTTCCCTATGCGAAAAGCAAATTAATAAAAAAAAGAATTAACAAAAGTGTTTTTATTAAAATATTTTAATAAAAACACTTTTGTTAAAAAAATATAAAACATATTAGCTCAATTTACAGCAACACAACTATTAATTATAGCATATCTATAGATTAATTACTATAATTGTAAAAATAACACGTGCAGAATGAAATCGATTATTGATATTTTCTCTCCCCTAAAGTCAGATTTAATTACCAATAATGCTGTTCTATATAAAACAGCATTGCTAAAAAGGGATATATTATCGTTTCTGATTATTCAAAATAAAGGCACCATTGCGGAATTATCTCAAGCAACCAAGACAAGCATCCCAAAGATCAATGAGACCATCAACGAATTGATCACGGAGGGTTTGGTTATCGACCATGGAAAGATACTCAATGGTGTCGGAAGAAAACCGAATATCTATGGTCTAAATCCTAATAGCGCTTATTTCCTATCTGTTGAAGTAAATCGGCACAATATTAATATTGCGATCTTGAATTTCGTTGAAGAGATCGTTCATATTGAACGGGATATCCCATTTTATTTACAAAATACACCAGCTTGCTTCGAATCATTGTGTCATCATATTGACACCTTTATCGAAAAACACGCCAATGACAGGCATAAGATCGTCAGTATCGGGTTAAACCTTACCGGCCGTGTGGATCATGTAAGTGGAAATAGTTATAGTTATTTTAATTTTCATTCTACCCCACTTCGGGAGGTACTGACCCAACGTTTTGGCGTACCGGGTTATGTAGAAAACGACACCAGAGCAATGGCTTTCGGAGAATACGCGAAAGGTGTGGTTGAAAACGAAAAGAATATCCTTTTTATCAACTTGGATGATGGTATCGGAATGGGTATTATTATCAATGGCGCCCTCTATTCAGGAAAATCAGGTTTTGCGGGAGAATTTGGCCACATGCCTTTCTTAAACAATGATATCATCTGCCATTGTGGAAAAAAAGGCTGCCTGGAAACTGAAGCTTCTGGTGTCGCCCTAACACTGCAGATGAAAGAAGCTTTGCTAAAAGGCATCTCCTCATCCATCACTGAAAAAGTCAATTCGATAGATGATATTAAATTACAGCATATTATAAGTGCTGCTAAAAACGATGATATTTTAGCGATTGAATTGCTCTCAAAGGCAGGAGAAAAAATTGGAAAGGGCATAGCAATTCTGCTTAATCTCTTTAATCCGGAACTGGTTATTCTCGGAGGGAAAATAGCGACGACAGAGTCTATTATCTTACTCCCGATTCTTTCCTCCATTAACAAGTTTTCGTTGAATCTGGTCAATACGGATACTTCATTTAAGATTTCTACACTTGGGGAAGACGCCGGTTTAATCGGCTCGAGTCTATTGATGCGAAATCGGTTACTGGATTTATCTTAAGTATTTTCTGCCTATCAGCATATAAAGCCCATATACAGATAGGTGAAATAGAAAAGAAGGATAACCTATTATAGGCTATCCTTCTTTTCTATCCCAAAACAATGTGGCGGCTTGATGATATTCGACTGGATAGAATTCTTCATCTCTTTCAGCGGAAAAGTGATTTTCAAGCGGCCTTTTGTTCCCTGCCATTTGCCACCCGACTGAAGAAGCCGTACTGCCTCGTCCACAAGAGCCTGATCAGGAGCGCCTTCCGCGCGAATCTGCTCTGGCAATCCATCTTTACCAATCCTGAAATTAATAATAATCTCCCCTCCATTTCCAGCATCCTTCACCTGATTGTTCAAATATTGTTCAAAGGCTTTCCATCCATCGACGGGAGTCGCATCACCACCATCCAACAGTGGCTCGATAGCCACTAGGTTTTCTGGTTCACTCAATGTGACATCTGTTGTCCGCTCGGCTTTACCATTGAAATGTTTAAAATATAGAAGCGCCAATAAGACAACAAACAAAACACCAGCTGCCGCACCTATGGCCAAACGCTGCCAAGTATAATACTGTGCGTGTCTGGTCGCTATGGTGTTCTCGATCCGACGATTGAGTCGCTGTTGTAACAAGCTCAATTGCCTTGCATCCACTCCATTCTGTAATCGGTACCCATCAATGGCATCCTGCAAAAAAGGATCTTCCAATGCTTCTTTTTCCAGCTGAAACATTTCCTCCTTACTCATCAGACCATGGATGTAATTATGAATTCGCGATAACTGATAATTATTTTCCATTTTCTTTCCTTTCCATACAGATTCTCAGATTGCGTTTTCCATTCTGGATGGCACTCTTGACTTTATTCAGGTCATACCCTGTTAAATCTGCAATATCTTTATAGCACTTTTGTTCCAGATAAAACAAACGTACACATTCTTTCTGTTCCTCATTTAAGGTCTCCATGCAGCCTTCTAGTTTTTCAAAATCCCTTTCTTCCCATTTTGATTCATCATCAATATTGAGTTTCTGCTCGCTCTCAAACAAATTATCCTCAATATCCACCTGTGTCGTTCTTTTGTCTTTGCGCAATTGCATCAAACAGTAATTTTTGCTGTATACGTGCAACCAGCTTTTAAAATTATCGACCTCATAATGACGCAGTTTTTGAATCAATTCTTCAAAAATCTGCATCACCGCATCCTGGCTACGATCAGGATCCTGTAAGTACTTGAAGCATACACCATAAAGCAAGGACATGTAAGGTGAATATAATTTCCCCAGCGCAGACAGGTCCCCTGTTGTTTTATAATGTTGTAATAGCTCTTTTTCGTTCATGCGCAAATCTTTCACCTTAATGATGAATTAAGATACGGTTTTCCATAAATAAAGCAAGCATGGCCCAAGAATTATCGCCAATAAAATTTCTATTGACATTATCTCCTGTTTTGGACACAAAAAAAACCGTCCCCAAATTATTAAAGACGGTCAATGAAAATATATTTATGAATTACGGATTTAATTCCCCTGTTTCCAATTGTAGCGAAGTGTTACGCCATAGGTTCTCGGATCAGCTACAACTCCAGCATATTGACCATAACTACCTGGCGCAGCCAGTAGTTGCTCATAGTAATCTTTGTTTGTCAAATTTCTGCTCCAAACAAAAACCGAAACACCATTTGACCCTCTAAAACCTAGTCTTGCATTCAGCAGTGTATAAGCATCAATGTTCAGGTATTGCGACGGGGATGAGCTTGAAGAGAATTTGGAGCGATGGAAAAGATCAGCACCCAAAAAGTACGAGCCATTGATACCGATCAGTTTGCCGCTTTGATTAACTTCTCCTCCCAATGACCAAGACCATTTGGATACTCCGGGAAGCACTCCGCCCGAAATATCTTTGAAAGCCTGTGGCCCACCAACTTCTTCCAGCGGAACTGGTGCATTTGTAAATTTCACGTATTTCGCATCTGTATAGGCCAGCGCGGCATTCAGCCGCAGAAAGTGGCCAATGTTAATGTTACCGTCGAGTTCCACTCCTTTGACACGTACTTTCTCAGCATTGGCCAAGTAGCCCCGATTCACTCCTGGTTCAGGCGTTTGTACCTGTGTTTGATAATCTTTGATATCAGTCTGGTAAACGGATAAGTTAAGGATCGAGTTGCGTGTTGGGTTAGTTTTCACACCCAACTCTTTGTGACGAACCGCTTCTGGTTTTACTTCAGCTAGATCTAGCAGCACAGCACCATTTGCTGTTGGCAATCCACCGACATTGATTCCAATTGGCTTATAGCTGATGGAGTAAGTTGCATAAGCATTGATTTTGGGGTTGAAACGGTATTTCGCAGACAGTTGTCCTGAAAAATTATCCGCGTCCGCGTTTATATCAAAAGTTTGGTTGGTATAGACCCCATTTTTAAGTGCCAACAGCGCTGGATCGGATGTCTGTAGCCCACCATAGGTCTGTCTATCGTAGTTTGCTTTCTTTTTGTCGTAGTTATAGCGCAGTCCGGGTAAAATATGAAGTTTGGAGGTCACCTCCCAGTCAATCTGTGTATAAGCGGCTAAACTTGTACTTTTGATTCCATATACAGTCTTAATGCCGAAATTGTCAAATAACCCTGGAGTCTCCCATAGGGCGCTCGTAGAGCTTTTCTGGAAGCGCCAGAATGCGGATCCCGTCTCTTCTGTATGCACAGGATCAGTACCAAGGTCCTGCCACAGCCCGAATAAGCCGACCACACCACTCACTTTCTCACTGATTTTGCCAGAATACCTAAATTCTTGCGACCATTGGTTATGCACCGAATTACCTGCGGAAACAGTATAAACAGGAAGACCTAAGTAATCCCGGTCATTGAGTGGCACCCAGGTCCATTTTCGCCAGGCTGAAGTAGATGTCAAGGTACCTCCGCCAATCTTCACATCAGCATTCAGCGCTACACCGCCCAGTTTGTTGTCGGCTTTGGATTGTGTATCGAGGTCGATCTTACGTTCAAATGCACTTTTATAAGGCAGCTCATAGCCTAAATCTTTGATAATGGCATCAAACTGCCGGTAATCAGCCCGCTGAGTGTTGACCACACCGGCAACTGCCCAACCATACCCATCCGGCTTTTGGGAGGAAACGTCCCCCGAAAGCACCAATTTGATATTTTCCGTCGGTGTAAACAACAATTGCCCCCTGAATCCGAGGTTATTGATATCATTGATCTTACGATTGGTGTGGACGTTGAAAAGATTGCCATCCCTTTGTGTACCCGAAAAAGAAGCCCGGGCAGCCAGATTTTTTGCCAGAGGTCCGGAGATAGATGTCTTTGCCTGAATAAAGCCCTGATTGCCATAGCTAACTTCAACATTAGCTTCAGGTGTAAATTGGGGTAGCCGCGAAGTAATGTTAAAGGCCCCCGCAGTGGTATTTTTACCAAAAAGTGTCCCCTGTGGCCCGCGCAATACTTCGATCTGGTCAATATCAATAAAGTCCAGCCAAGTCGCCGCAGGCCGTGCGATGTACACACCGTCAAGATAGAATCCGACACCTGGATCTATCCCATCGTTGGTCAGGCCGTAAGTTGAACCGAGGCCCCGAATGTTCAGGGTTGTATTACGCGCATTGGAAGAGTACAGCTGTACTGTTGGAACAAGTTCTTTTAGTCGATTGACATTAAAAGCTCCGGCATCTTCCAGCGCCGCACCACGGATGATAGAAACAGGAATAGGTACATCCTGCAACTGCTCTTTGCGTCTACGGGCAGTTACGACCACTTGGTCTAAGGCCTCCAGACGTGGGGTCAGTTCGATCACGGTAGGCGACTGGTCCACAACAATCCGCCGGGTCTGATAGCCCACAATGGAGACAATCAGTGAAAAAGGTAGTTTCTGTCCAGTGACAAATTGAAATACGCCTTTGCTATCGGTCTTCACCTGGTGGGTGACTGCTTCAAGCTGTACAGTTACGCCCTGTAGGGGTTCTTTTGTCACCGCATCTACCACAGTACCTGTTAATGAAGCATTTATAATGGGTTTAGGATTTTCTACTTGCGCGTAAGTCTGATAAGATGCCGCTAAAAGCAAGCTAAAAATGACGCTAATTCGAAAAATAGCATTTTTTTTCATAAATTTATTCAGTTTAATAGTGAAAAATAAACAAGTGCCAACGCCAATAGAACTTGTTTCATTGTTAAAACTTTGTTTAAAAAGGGAAGCCTCGGCTTCCCTTTCCTAATATAAGAGAGTGTAAGAGAGAAATTTTAACAACACATTCGTTTTTCACTATTTCCTAGGGTAGTAAAAACTACTTCCAATAAAGTAATCTGTAAGCTTGTTTTTAAAAAGTAATCTTTTTTCATTCTTTCCATAATTAAGTATTCTCATTTTTTGCCAGTCCTCATGACTCACTGTAAATCAGGACGACCGTACAAATATAGAAATATTTTTTAAAAGACTACTAATTTGATAGATTTTATAAATATTTTTTCAAACACCCTAGCTAAACATTCATTAACAGCACTTTAAATGCTATAAACAGCGAATTAAACACATAAAAAAATTAAAAAACCGTCCCTATACCTATCTGCACATGAGATGTTTTTTAGCTACCTAGCTTCACTTTTTCAAAACAATCGACATAATCTTATTCAGATATCAGGGTCGTGTTGTTAGCGAGAAAACTATGATTTTGCATTTTCTCCGAAAGAATTCGACATGACTGCCCACGGAAGCGATCAAATGAAAAAGGCTTAGAACAAAAAAAGTCCGCCAAGGATGGCAGACTTTTACACAAATATTGTTTAATTCCGAAAGTATTCGACTCATTTTTTTCATCTATAAATTATCGAAACAATATCAACGCGATCAACAGGGTCACTAAGACATTAAAAGTCTGCGCGATCAAAAACGCATAAAGAGGTTTCTTGTTATCCTGCACAAAAAGATCTTTGAAATTGGTTTCCAGACCAATCGAAGTAAATGCCAAGGTAAACCAGAGCCCTTGTAAATTTTTCAGACTTCCCTTAACGGCATCCACTTTTTCCGGGGAGATCACAAAGGAAAATAATAGCGATGCAAACACAAACCCAAGCACAAATTTAGGAAAGCGTTCCCAGATAATCTTTAGCGTAGGTTTATCGCGTTTTGTTTCATCATCCACAGATTTTGCATAGGTCCAATAAATACTGATTGCAAATGCTGCAAGGCCCAGCAATACATTCTGCGAGAATTTAACAATTGTACTGATTTTTAACGCTTCTTCTCCAACAAGCGAACCTGACGCGACAACAGCTCCCGTGGTATCTATACTACCTCCTAACCATGCACCGGTTACCTCTTGTGACAACCCCATCCATTCAGCCATATAGGGCATAAAAATCATCATTGGAATTGCGGTGATCAAGACTAGGGAAATCACGTAGGAGAGCTTTTTGCTATCACCTTTAATCGCACCGGAAGTAGCGATGGCTGCAGAGACACCGCAAATGGAAACCGCACTGGACAGCATCAGTGACATTTCCTTGTCTATCTTCATTTTTTTACAGATCCAAAAGGCAAAATACCATACCGACAACACAACAGCCAAAGCCTGGATAAGGCCCAGCGAGCCCGCTTTAAGAATATCGCCAAAGATAACGGTAGTCCCCAGCAAGATCAAACCGATCTTAACATACAGTTCCGTACTCAGGGCTTCTTTAAACCAAGCAGGTAACTTAAAGCAATTACTGATGATCAAACCGATCGTCAAGCTAAAAATAACAGCTTCGAGATTGTATTCTTTCACTGTCGAATTACCGGCTAATATCAACGCAAATACAGTCAGAATAAACACCACCGGAAATACGATCAGCAGATGTTTGACGGATTTACCGAGCAAAAATGCCCCCAGCATACCTGTCACAAAGACGAAGATAAACTGCTGAAAAATCTTATTGAGATTGGCCGGATCAAAAATTGTGGAGGCCAGTTCGGAAGAATTAGCCCAGGAAAAATTAGGTACAGGCGCAAAAATACCCGAAAGTGCTAAAAAAATGGTAGCGAGTCCCAAAATGACGACTACCCAGTCTTCTGTAAATGCAAATGATCTTGACGATGCCATATATTGGTCAGTATTAAAAGGCTAAATTTACTATAATTGCGGATACTTTTGGTTATTGTAACACAAAAATGGCCGAAGATTTCTCTCCGGCCATACAACCAAAACCAATAATCATTATCAATCAAAAACAATATTTATTTTCTTCTATTAATTTTTTTGCTATTCGCTGGCGTGCATCCTTAATGTTAAATGGTTGCGCTTTGGTGAACCTGCGTAATCCAACGAGCATCATATTCAACTCATCACCTTCACCAAAGGAGTACAAAGCCTCTTTACCCGCAGCATTGATTTTATCGATCGCGCCATACAGATAGATCTTCGCCATATCGGTCGCATATGGCGCTTTTTCGGAACCGTTATGCACAAGCTTTTCTGCACGTAACAGTACAGATTCTGCAATGTAAACGTAACCGATAATGTCTGCAATATTCATTAGGATCTCTTCTTCTTTCGAAAGTGACATCATCAGCTTTTGAACCGCAGCTCCAGCGATCAGCAGGCCTGCTTTCTTGAGGTTGGCGATAATCTTCTTCTCTGCAGCAAATGGCGCATCATCTTCCTCCCCAAAGTCAGGAATAGCCAATAGTTCACTTGCCACCGCCTGCGCAGGTCCCATCAGATCCAGTTCACCTTTCATGGCCCGTTTTAACAGCATATCTACGACAAGTAGCCTGTTCACCTCATTGGTACCTTCGAAAATCCGGTTGATCCGTGAATCACGATAAGCACGCTCCATCGGCGCATCGGCCGAATACCCCATTCCACCATAGATCTGCACTCCTTCATCCACCACATAGTCCAGCATCTCTGAACACCATACTTTGATAATCGCACATTCGATCGCAAATTGTTCCACGGATTTCAATTTTGCTTTCGCTTCATCCATACCGCCCGCAATCAATGCATCATAGGCATCATCAATATTTTGGCCCGCACGATAGGATGCGGATTCCACCGCAAATAGACGTGTCGCCATCTCTGCCAACTTATAGCGAATAGCACCAAATTTAGAAATCGGCAAGTTAAACTGCACACGTTCATTGGCATATTGAACCGCATGATTGATCACCATACGCGCTGAACCATTTGTCGCTGCACCCAGTTTGATCCTGCCGATATTCAGGATATTTACGGCGATCTTAAATCCGTTTTCACGTTCTGAAAGCATGTTTTCAACAGGCACAGGACAGTCATTAAAGAATATCTGGCGTGTAGAGGATCCCTTGATGCCCAATTTATGTTCTTCGGGATTCATGGAGATCCCGCCAAAATCTTTTTCGACGATAAATGCTGTTAAGTTTTTATCGTCATCGATTTTTGCAAATACAATAAAGATATCTGCAAATCCACCATTGGTAATCCACATTTTTTGACCGTTGATCAGATAGTGGGTTCCTTCGGCATTTAGTTTTGCGGAAGTGCGTCCCGAATTGGCATCCGATCCGGCATTTGGCTCCGTCAGACAATAGGAAGCCTTCCATTCGCCTGTGGCGAGCTTGGGAATATATTTCGCTTTTTGTTCCGCATTACCATAATAAAGGATTGGCAAGGTACCAATACCTGTATGAGCAGATAAGGCAACGGCGAAAGAAAAACCTCCACCTACAGCCTCTGCTACAAGCATCGACGTATTGAAGTTCTTGCCAAAACCACCATACTCTTCCGGAATCGACACACCCAGCATCCCCAGCTCACCGGCTTTATCCATCAGGCTAGGCATCAATCCCTCCTCCTGTGCGTCAATACGATCAAGCTTATTTAATACTTCGGTATCTAAGAAATCCAAACAGGTCTGACGAATCATTTTCGCCTCTTCATCAAACTCTTCAGGAATAAAAATAGCTGTATAGGGAGTCTCTCTAATAACGAACTCACCGCCTTTGATTGTTTTATTCTCGCTCATTGTTAATTTAGATTTATGGTGTAATCCGACAGCTGGTTATTGATCGCTCCGATTTACACTATTTTTTAATACTTTTATTCGCTAAACGACCCGCGAATAATATTTTTTATCCGATTTTTTAAGGCACGCTCCTTAGTCCAATAGTTCAAAAATACCTGCCGCACCCTGACCTGTTCCCACACACATCGTCACCATACCATACTTTTTACCACGACGTTTCAGCTCATGCAAAACCTGCACGGTCAGCTTCGCTCCTGTACAGCCAAGCGGATGCCCTAAAGCTATCGCCCCGCCATTGACATTGACTTTTTCTTCGTCAAGTCCCAGTTCACGAATAACAGCCAAAGATTGGGAAGCAAATGCTTCATTCAATTCAAACAGATCAATATCTTCTTTTTTAAGTCCTGCCTGTTTCAATGCTTTAGGTATCGCGTAGATCGGTCCGATTCCCATGATGCGCGGCGGCACCCCTGCAACAGCAAAACTGATCAGCTTAGCAATGGGTTTAACACCTAATTCTTTCACTTTAGCCTCAGACATCACCAGCACAAATGCTGCGCCATCCGATGTCTGTGAAGAGTTTCCTGCCGTTACTGAGCCGTTAGCAGCGAAGACAGGCTTCAGCTTACCCAAAGCGTCTAGCGATGTATCTGCACGAGGCCCTTCATCGGTATCCACAACATATTCACGTGTTGCGATCTTCCCATCTTTCAGATAGTTCTCTTTGACTGTGATCGGCACAATACCATCTTTAAGATGGCCATTTTGAATTGCAGCAACAGCCTTTTGATTGGACTTCAGTGCAAAGGCATCTTGATCTTCACGGGATACATTATAATCTTTTGCTACAGCCTCCGCTGTGAGCCCCATACCCCAATACCAATCGGGATGCTCTTTAGCGACAACAGGGTTGGGAACAATCTTCCAGCCTCCGAAAGGCATTCCTGACATCACTTCAACACCTCCGGCGATAATAACATCGGCCATACCTGTTTTGATCTTTGCAACCGCCGTAGCGATCGTCTCCAATCCAGAGGCACAATACCGATTGACAGTGACCCCTGGCACTTTATCTGTATCTAAACCCATTAGGGAAATAAAACGTGCCATGTTCAGCCCCTGTTCTGCCTCGGGCATCGCATTACCGACAATGACATCATCTATATCTTCTTTATTTAAATTCGGCACAGTGGACACAAGATGTTTAATCACATCTGATGCTAAATCATCAGCCCGCATAAAGCGAAATCCTCCTCGAGGCGCTTTACCTACTGCTGTACGAAATCCTGCTACTATGTATGCTTCCATTGTTTTTATTTTAGTAGTGAGTAGTGGGTATTCAGTATTGAGTACCACCACTCAATTATCATTCATTTTAAAGACTTGATAAGATTGTATAGCATTTTTTCAATTTCTTCGATTTCCGCAACCAATCCATCTTTAATTTCTTTATTTAAAAATGTCAGTCGATAAGCCAATTCAATCTGTGTCTGTAACTCATAAGCAGAGCCATTTGCTATTCCAAGAAATTGTATAAACTCACCTTTTGTATTTCTACCTGCACCTTCAGCAATATTTGAACAAATAGAGATTGTACTTCTCCTGATTTGGGATATCAATCCGAATTTCTCCGTGTTAGGAAGATTTTCTGTACAGCTATAAATGCGAACAGTCATGTCCATTGCTTTTTGCCATACTTTTAATTCTTGGAACCTATGCATTGCTCAATACTCATTACTCAATACCCAATACTAATTCCGCAAAGGCTTTCCTTTTGTCAACATGTACTGAATTCTTTCAAGTGTTTTACGTTCAGCACAGAGTTCGAGGAATGTTTTTCGCTCAAGATCCAACAAATACTGCTCGGATACTTCTGTTGGCGATGACAGGTTGCCACCACACATTACCCAACCCAGTTTTTCTGAGATTTTGCGGTCATAGTCGGAGATATAATTTCCTTCACGCATCGAAGATGCACCTACATACACAATACCTAAACCTTGATTACCCAACACTTTGATATCGTTTCGTGGTGCAGGCTGTACGTAGCCTTCATCCGCCAACTCCAATGCCTTTGCTTTGGCGTCAGCAAGTAAACGTGCACGGTTCATCGTAATTGCAAACTTATCTTTCTGTAGATAACCCAGCTCATAGGCCTCGTAAGCAGAGGTCGATACTTTCGCCTGACCAATGGTCAGGAATTTATCCTTTAAAGTATTCTGAACGATCTGGTCATCTTTAAATTCTTCGGAAGCACGTAATGTAAATTCTTTGGTTCCACCTCCCCCCGGGATAACACCTACCCCCAGCTCTACTAAGCCCATATAGGTTTCGGCATGAGCCTGCACAAAATCTGCATGCATCGAAAATTCACAGCCTCCGCCCAAAGTCATCTGGAATGGTGCTACCACAACTGGAATAGATGAATAACGCAAGCGCATGGAAGTATTTTGGAAGGCTCGAACGGCCATATTTAACTCATCAAAATCCTGCTCTACGGCCATCATGAAAATCATTCCGATATTGGCTCCTGCGGAAAAATTCTTCCCATCATTGGAAACAACTAATCCTCGGTATTCTTTTTCGGCAAGATCTATCGCTTTATTCAATCCCTGGATCACATCGCCACCGATGGTATTCATTTTGGTATGAAACTCACAATTGATGATTCCATCACCGAGATCAATAATGGAAACTCCGGTATTCTTCCAGATCGTTTTACTTTCACGGATATGATCCAATACAATCAAATCTTCGGTTCCCGGAATAGGTTTATAGGATTTGGATGTGATATCATAATAATGACGAACACCATTTTCTATCTTATAGAAAGATTCATGTCCCGAATCCAACATTTCATGCACCCAGGATGCTACTTCGCCATCTTGTCCGGGCAAACGCTTCTCTTCAGCTTTGATCCTAGCCAGGGTATCACGCACCCCTAAAGCATCCCATACTTCAAATGGGCCAAGCTCCCAGCCAAAGCCAGCGCGCATGGCATCATCTATACGGAAGAAATCATCTGTGATTTCAGGGACACGGCGTGAAACATATTCAAATAAAGGATAATGCATGGCACGGAAGAGCTCCGCCGCCTTGTCTGTCCCCTGTTCATAGACTTTCATCCGTTTACGGATATCTTCAACTGGCTTGGTCGCCTCTAAAGTGGAAGATTTAACTTTTTGTTGCGAGCCAAATGTTAATGTTTTAAGATCTAAGGAAAGAATTTCAGAATTACCATCAGCGGCTTTTACCTTTTCATAAAACCCTTTTTTTGTCTTTTCCCCAAGCCACTTGTTTTCAACCATCTTACTGATAAAGGCCGGAAGCTGGAAGACACCTTTTGCCTCGTCTTCAGGCGCATTCTGTGCCAGACCGTTAGCGACATTGACCAATGTATCGAGACCGACAACATCCGCGGTACGGAAGGTAGCCGATTTTGGATGTCCCATTGCAGGGCCTGTATATTTATCCACTTCCTCCACTGATAGACCCAAAGGCTCGACCAGATGGGTCACTGCAAGCATCGAATAAACACCGATTCGGTTACCGATAAATGCGGGGGTATCCTTACACAAGACAACCGTCTTGCCTAACATCTTATCTCCGAAATGAAGGACAAAATCAACAACTTCTGGTTTCGTGTGCGGTGTAGGTATTACTTCCAACAAAGGTAGATAGCGTGGCGGGTTGAAAAAGTGTGTACCGCAGAAATGATCTTTAAAGTCTTCACTACGTCCCTCGGTCATGAGATGAATAGGAATACCAGAAGTATTGGAAGTAATCAATGTCCCCGGTTTACGGAACTGTTCGATACGATCAAAAACAGACTTCTTAATGTCTAAGCGTTCTACAACAACCTCAATAATCCAGTCAGCCTGGGCAATATCTTTGAGGTTATCCTCAAAGTTGCCTGTTTTGATACGTTTTACAAATGATTTGCTGTAAATTGGTGAAGGATTTGTCTTTAAAGCTGTTTCTAACGAAGTATTGACAATCCGATCCCGAACAGCCTTACTCTCCAACGTTAGACCTTTTGCTTGTTCTGCAGGCAGCAGTTCACGCGGAACAATATCCAGCAACAGCACTTCGACACCAATGTTAGCAAAATGACAAGCAATTCGCGAGCCCATAACACCCGAACCGAGAACTGCCACTTTTCTAATATTTCTGTTCATCATAACATATTTATCATGCACATTCGTACATTTGGTTTAACTTCTATACGATTACTTCTTCCTTATAACTTGTTGCCAACTCATTGAGCTTAGCCAGAGAAGCAATCAATTGATCACGTTCATTTTCCGAAAAATTATCAGCGAGATATTGATTAAAATTGCGCACCACATCTTTGGCAATCCTTCTCTTTTCGCGTCCCAATTCCGTCAGGTATACTTTGACAGAGCGTTTATCCGTTGTACTGGTCTCCCGGTAGATAAATCCCAAAGACTCTAAATTATTCAACACCCGGGACAAACTAGTTGTTTTAACTCCGGTCAAATTCGCAATCTGAGAAACAGGGGTACCCTCTTTGTGGATATTGATTAAAATATAACCCGCTGCCTGGGTAAAACCATACTGTGAAGCAATTTGATTATATTTATTGGCGATTGTCTGCCAGCCTGTTTTTAAAAAATAGTCGATTGTCTGATTTTGGTTCATAGCGTAATCACAAGCGATTTTATTATTATGCTTGCATAACAAATATACTAGTTAAGAATTAGAATAACAAACCTGAAAATGCAAATTTTGTTAATTCTATTTCCGCAACCTCCTGAGACAAATTTTCTTGCTTTTTTATGACCAAACTAAATGTGGAAAACTTTTAACAGCTGAAATACAATCAAATAAAGAAAAACACAAAACTTTTATTAACAACCAATGTGCAATATTCAAAATTAATTGCGTTAAATTTGTCCTAAACAATATTGACATCGTATGGCTTTAGTAAACATACCGCGCTTGGACTTGTTACATTATACACAAGGAACCCAAGAACAACGAAATCAATTTATTCAAGATATTGGCAAGGCTTTTAACGAAACGGGCTTTGTAACGATTGCGAATCATGGTTTATCGAAAGAATTAATTGAGGAATTATATCAGGTCGTCCCAGAATTTTTTGGTTTACCAACGGAGACAAAAGAAAAGTATGAATTTCCTGAGCTTGCAGGTCAACGTGGATACACGGCTAAGGGAAGAGAAAAAGCAAAAGATGCGAAAACTCCAGACCTAAAAGAATTCTGGCAACGTGGTCAAACAATCGTTGGTGAAGAATATTCGAAAGCTGACTTTCCAGATAACCCTGAGGTCGAGGAAATACCTCGCTTTAATGGTGTGACGGCCGAAGTATATAAAAAACTAGAAGACACAGGGCGTGAATTACTAAAAGCAATTGCGACTTACCTGGATCTTGAAGAAAATTATTTTGAGAAATTTGTAATTAATGGAAACTCGATCTTGCGTGCGATCCATTATTTTCCAATTACGGATCCTGATGCATTGGCTCCTGACGCTGTACGTGCAGGTGCGCATGAGGACATCAACCTGATTACACTATTAATCGGTGCTAGCGCAGATGGCCTGGAAGTCCTGACAAAAGATGGCGAATGGTTTCCCATCAAAGCAAAGGGAGAAGATATTGTCATTAACGTAGGCGACATGTTGCAGCGTTTGACCAACAATAAACTTAAATCAACAACGCATCGCGTAGTCAATCCTCCGCGTGAAAAAATGGGCACTTCCCGCTTTTCGATACCATTCTTTTTGCATCCAAAATCTTCGATGAGCTTGGCATCATTGGACTCATGTATCGACGCAGCTCATCCAAAGGCCTACGAAGATTATACCGCAGGTGAATATCTGGATGAAAGATTGAGAGAAATCGGTCTGAAAATGTAAGGCAAACAAAATCCACCCATGCTGGATTTTTTTCATAAAAAAAGCAGATCGGTTGATCTGCTTTTTTTATACTGTAAATTATTTCAATCTGTAACCAACTCCCACGTTCATAAATATATTGTGTAATCCAAAACTGATACTTTCAAAACCAGTTTTCATAATATTGTTGAAACCATAATCAAGTTGGGCCAGCGCAAAAAATTTACGATTAACTGTATATTGAGTACCCAAGCTTAGTCCAATGTCAATATTCCGTACACTTTCTTTAAAATCATAATCGGCATTGTCGACAATAATCTTGTCACCTGTAGGTTGCTCATGTCGTAGATAGCCATTATAGGCTTCCCCATAGAACTCCTTTTTTATGGCAAAAGAAATATACGGACCGGCTTGAACATTCCAACGGCTTGAAAACTGATAGGTTGCCTGAATGGGCACAGATAGATAAAGATTATGTATTTTAGTGGTTATGTCTCCTGTGTAATACCCTCTCAATTCATCTTTTGAATTATTGACGGCATTAAAAGTTGTTTTATATCCTTTTACTGTCGCTTTCGTATCCATTCCCTTACCTTCAAAGGTAAGGCCTAGCGCGACTCCCCATTTGGAATCAATATGATAGTTCGCTTTCGCGCCCACAAAAAATGGAACGTTCGGGCTGTAACTTTTAATCTTCCGAATTTCTCTCGGCAAGGATAAAGGGGCTGCTCCTCCGATCTTGGTACCCAACATGACCTGAACATCTAATTTACCATCCCTAGAATCTATCTCCTGCGCTTGAATAAATGCTGGAATAGAAGCCATTACGGCTAATAAAACTATATATATGTTAATTTTCATTATTTCTTCGTTACAATTTTGAGATCGTCCACGATCAACTTACTACCAACAGCACCGATAAAATTATCACCATATTTACTTGATGACATCACAATAGCAATGCTGTAATCCAAATTGGTGACATCAGATTCGACCACCGGACCCGAGTATTTAAAGGGCAAAACAAACTTCACAAAGCCGTTATCACCTGTTCCTCCTCCATTTTCAAGTCGGGCGACAGCAACGATGCTCGGGTCGTTCAAAATATTATGTCCTGTCAAATAGGATACCCTTTTTTTAGGATCTGGCTCAGCGGCCATTAGCTTTTTTCGGTTATAGAAAACCGCATAAATATCACATGAATCCTTCATGTTAACAGGTTTCAAATTTTCATCCGTTACATTCGCTCCCGGAGCATATTTATAATACCCTTCTAAAGCCAAAGGAATCTGATTGAAAGGAAGACCGAATTGCGTTGCAGACAGTGGATCCGTCAATACGGGACCTGTATCGAATGACCCTATAAACAGATTCCCAGCTGCGATAGGTTTTTTAACCATTGCCCCAAAAGATCCGGTGAGTTTTGTTTCTAATAAGGCCGCTTTCGCTCCAGAATGCGCTTCTGTAGTGGTCTTCGTCGGATAGGATTCTGGCTCTTTCACTCCACCTCCGAAACTCAACGTAAGTGAGAAACTCGGATTCCCCGAACCCCAGTTATAAAAATCCTGCCCGTCTATTTTATTAAAGAAAATGGTATATTTCTCATCTTTATCAATCGAAACATCTTCAAATCCGTATTCCGTCGGGACAAAGCCGCCATCTGTTTTAACAAGCTTAACGAGGTAATTCTTCGCAAACTGCTGATCTTGTGAAATTACTTTGTAATATACTCCGTTCTTCAATATTTGATCTATTATGGCTTTATTAACATCCTTTTCACCGGCCGGCATTTCCAAAGAATCTTGCAACAGTTCAATAGTAGCACCCGGAGTTAAATCAAACTTCATATCCAACTTTGCAAGATCATGAATATTAGGCTGAAGATAAATAGTGACCTGATTATTCGTAATTACCGGATTTAACAGAAAAATATCATCCTCTGCACGAACCCCAACAATATCAGCTTCCATATTCAGAGCCTCCTCTTTTATGCAACTTCCCAGAGTAAAAAGTAGCATAAAACAAATTACCCAAGGGTAAATTCGTCTTTGTTTCATAAAAAATAGTATTAGTGTAAATATATTTCCAATGCTGTTGATTATGCATTGAAATGACCGCAAAGCTACCATTATAGCGTCCAAGAAAAGTCATTTCGATCACCTTTTCTTTCTAAGCAACTAATTCTTTACAGCTAAAGGGTGGCTATTAACCGCCGTTAAGCTCCTGTCTAACTTTAGCAGGCAAGCTCTCAACAATGAGGCTATAACTATGCAAAATAAGCTCTTCCAATGCGCCGTCGTTCAATTCCCGGTTAGCAATCACGGTGTTCCAGTGCTTTTTGTTCATGTGATAGCCGGGTAAGACGGTTTGATCATACCGCTCTCTGAGTTCAACAGCTTTCTCCGGATCACATTTCACATTGAATCGTAACCCGTCGATCTGATCCAACCCCACCAATAAAAATATCTTGCCGCCCACCTTAAATACCAACGTATCTGGACCAAATGGTGTCTCCTCTGCCACCGGACCAATGGACAGGCAATAATCCCTTAACTCTTCAATATTCATGTTTTATTCGTTTGATTTAAACATTATCAACCATTAACGCTCTTATTTATGTATAAATTTGACAATAATCAATATAAATCTAACAAAACAACAGCTCAGTTGGTGATTAAATTTGTAATAGGTAAAATTACATGAAGAGTCTAAGAGGGCTAAAAAGATCATTAAGACAGCTAGCAGATGAAAAAACTGTATATCAAGATAATCCTACTCACCATTATATCTTTTTCGACACTACAGGTACAATGTCAAAGTATAGACAGTACAAATCAGGACAACATGACGCAGAACAACATCGTTGAAGCTGTTTCGAAGGGACAGCTTACCATAGCAAAAAAACTATTGGAAGCTGGCGCCGATGCAAACCAAAAAGGGAATGATTCCAAGCCGCTATTATTAGTTGCAACTGAAAAGAAAGATCTAGCCATGGCAAAATTGCTTCTTGCGCATGGAGCAAACGTCAACCTTCAGGACAATATCCTAAATAGTCCATTCCTATATGCTGGTGCTTCGGGCTATACTGAACTAGTTAAACTTTACCTCGATCACGGTGCGGATTTCAAGATTTTCAATCGGTACAATGGTACAGCACTTATTCCGGCCTGCGAACGCGGTCATGTGGAGACTGTAAGACTATTGGCTAATACAAAAGGGTTCCCTATAGACCATATAAATAGATTAGGCTGGACCGGATTGTTGGAGGCAATCATACTTGGGGATGGCAGTCAAAAATATGTGGATATTGTCCAGATACTACTGGACGCCAACAGCGATAAAAATATCGCCGACCATGAAGGCATAACCCCGGTTGAGCACGCAAGAAAAAAAGGATTTAATAAAATTGTTGCCTTACTGGAAACGAAAGGCAACGGGCAATAAAGTATCTGCTTACTCCCTGGACTAAGCATTTTCGGCACCGCCTTTTTTGGCACTAATCTTCTATTTCTGCAAAAGTGCCTGAATCTCTTTTTGGATCTCCACTCCCTTATCCGTGTTGTACCATTTTTGAATCTCTTCTTTAATATCAGAGAAATCTTTTCCTTGTTCCTTCAAGCTCAAGAATAGGTCTTGACAGCCCTTTGGTCGGGGTCCCCAGACTGCCAAATCTGCACCCTCCTGATTTCGAATGATTAGAATCGGGATTGATTTTCCGCCGTTTGTTAAATACGAATC
This sequence comes from Sphingobacterium puteale, assembly GCF_003627955.1. GTDB lineage: Bacteria > Bacteroidota > Bacteroidia > Sphingobacteriales > Sphingobacteriaceae > Sphingobacterium > Sphingobacterium puteale. The sequence goes on from NZ_RBWS01000001.1 coordinate 490,967, forward strand.
TATTAAAAAAGGAGCACTATCTCGCAATTGGATATCGACAGTAATATTGGGATTTTGAGCGGCCATTTTGGTAAGCATTGGTACGGAATGTGCTGCATCGCCGCACCAAGGTTCAGTAATAATGATCCATTGTTGTTTTTCCGAAATCGTGTTGACAAACTGCTGAAACGCCTCGCTTGGCTCAAAACGTTTTAACCAACGCCCCATTCTTGTCCAGTTCATTTTAGTGTATTGATAATATTCGTCATCCTGGTAGGTCGGGTGATTTTCAGGATGATTCAATATATCTTCGAATTGTTGCAAATAATTTTCGAACGTCATAACATCAATTTTGTGCAAAGGTAATTTTTAGATCCAACTTTCTCAAAAATTCTATATACCAAAGATTTTACATTCCCCCATAAGATTTCACACTTATTAACAATTAACTAAATTATCTTTGGCAGATACAACCAGTAAATGAAAAGATTAATTCCATTATTTCTATTAATTTTCATAATCAGCACCGCTTATTCCCAAACGAGCATCAAGGGGAAGATTTTAGATAAAGCTGACAATAAGCCTTTGACCAATGCCTCGGTCATCTTGCTAAACAGAGACTCCGTGCTCCGTTATTTTAACAGAGCCAATGAAGAAGGAAAATTTCAGATCAAAAACATCAAGCCGGGAAGCTATATAATTCTGGCTACTTATCCCAAATTTGAACTTTATAATGACACTATTGATGTCAGAGATCAGGACATTGATCTCAACGACATTAAAATAAATTCGCAAAGAAATGTATTGGAGGAAGTTATTATAACACGCCGATTACCCATAACACTTAAAGGGGACACAATAGAATATGATGCGGCGAGTTTCGCTACCGAGAAAAATGCAAAACTCGAAGATCTTTTTCGAAGATTGCCCGGTTTCACGGTGTCGGGTGACGGCAATATAACCGCTCAGGGCAAAACAGTACAGAAAGTCTTTATCGATGGCGAAGAGTTTTTTGGCTATGACCCTAAAATTGCCATCCGGAATGTCCGCGCCGATGCAGTGGATAAAGTGCAATTGTACGAGAAAAAATCAGAAGAGGCCGAACTTTCGGGCATAGATGACGGTGTTCGTATTCAGACAGTCAATGTCGTATTAAAAGAAAAGGCCAGAAAGGGTATCTTTGGAAATGCGGAAGTATTAGGCGGAACAAAAGAACTCTACGCCGGAAACTTGTTCGCAGCTAAATTCAACCAGACTGAACGCATTGGCATCACCGCCAATCACAATAATATGGGAAGCTCCAATAGCCGTGAAGGCTCTTTACGGATGAACAACCAGATTACCGGCCAACCACTGAACACATCTCTCGGCGCTAACTACGAAAACCAGTTTCTCAAAAAGGCTTTAAAGGTAAATGCCAATTATAATTACAATAACAGCAGCAACAAAAATCAGTCGGAAGATTACAACAAAAACATTCTCCCTGATAACTCGATCTTAGAACGAAATAGCAAAAATTACAACGAAAATAGCGCAAGAAGCAATGGTGTCAGATCCAATCTCTCCATGCGACTGGATTCAACCCAAAATATAGAACTTCAAGCCAACGGAAATTGGTCAAATAATTTCAGTTTTAGCGAGTCAGAAAGTTTCACGACAGATGCTGCAAGAGATTCAGTTAGCTCCTTCAAGGAGAAAAATGAATCAAATACATCGAGCCAGAGCAATAATTTTCGCCTGAATTATAGAAAAAGACTCAAAGCTGGCAGTTCATTAAATTTAATGGTCGGCAACAACTATAATGAATCAACTTCGGACAGCAAGATAAATTCTAAAACTATTCTCTATAAAAGTAGCGACACGACAGATATTAACCAAAATCGACGTATTAACAATAAAGGCAATAACTTTTCTACCTCACTGAATTTCAACAACAGACTAAATGATGCCATGAATTTAGCTTTGGGCTACAGCTTCAATCAGTCAAACAACAGGAATGAACAGATATCAAAAGACATGGCCACTGATGTGAAAGATTCGTTATACTCTAAAAATCAGATCGACAACAATACCAATCAGGGCGTCAATGTGCATTTGTCTTATCGAAAGGATAAATTTGAGGTCAATCTCTCCAACCGGACATTCTACAAAAATCAAAAGTTAAGCGATAGTGACCGGGGTATAAACCTTTCAAGGAATTTTTGGGACAACAATCTAAACTTCGATGCCAATTACCGGATTTCAAACAGTAAAAATATCCGGCTGGCCTACCAGAGTTCGAATATCATTCCTTCATTTGATCAGCTACAGCCACTGCAGCCCCAAACAAACCCATTGTTTCAACAGATTGGTAATCCAGACCTCAAACGGGCTGTCAACAACAATATTTCGGCAAATTATAATGCCTTCAGCTTATTGAAGGGAACCAACATTAACGTGAACGGGAATTTCTCTTTTGTCAATAATCCAATTGTGAACAAAACAACGGTCATGGAGAACTCAGCTCAGATCAGTAGCTATGAAAATTTATCCGGCAAATCGAACTGGAACGGCAGATTGAACATCAATCACATGCAACCTCTGGCCAACCGTCGCATTAACTTCAATAAAAGTGCAAACATCAGCTATAACAATAGTTATAGCTACACTAAATTTGAAAGCGGCCAATCCCAAGATGAGTTTCTACTAAACAATTCAAAAAACACCTCTTTCAGCCTTGGATCGAGTTTAAATGAGCAAAATTCAGAAGGATTTGATTTTGACCTCTCGGTGAATGCAGGCCTCAATGCACAACAAAATTCAATAAACACACAATATAACGCAACTAATTTTGAAGGTGGGGCTTCGGGTTATATCAAGTATTTTCTACCGAAGAAATTTAACATCATGACGAACATTTACTATAGCTATACTGGGCCTACTAAACTGTACAAGAAATCAATTAATCAATTTTATACCAACCTGGAACTAGAGAAAAAGGTATTGAAAGACGAAAGTCTGACAGTCAGCCTGAAAGCCTTTGACCTCTTTAATACGTTTAACAATACACGTCGTAATGGCAGTGATACCAATTACTCGGAATCCACCCAACAGGTATTGACGCAGTATTTTTTAGTTGGCGTCAAATGGGATTTTAATAAATATTTAGGAAAAAGCAATGATTAAAACATATTTAACCATTATTATATGCTGTCTTAGCGGGTTATCTCTCCAGGCACAATACGCTTATTTTGGCAATAGGGGGACCATTAGTTTTGACAAGGTGACGTATACAAAAGCCCGCATGCGACAAATGTCCAATGACATGAGCTCCAAAATGATGGATCGGGGCATGGGCTTTATGGAGCACCTCGATAAGATGCCGGACTCGCACACGGATCGAATGAACCTATACTTTGATGAGAATGCTACCGTACTCATGCCTGAAGAGAGCACAAGTACCGAAAAGCAGAACGGTGATGGCAAAATGCGAGCTCCAAGCATTACTACAGGTGGCCGAGGCAGCAGAAATCAAGGCGGCTCGCGTGGTGGAGGCGGCGGAACCCAACGAGGTATGCTCAGAGGCGGAGCCAGTAAAAATGGAAAAGTACTCTATCAGGATTTAAAAGCCGGGAGAGCAGACATTCAATTGGATATTGACGAGAAATATTTGCTTTCCGAAACCTTGGATAGCATCACCTGGCGCTTTACTGAGGAATTTCGCAATATTGCTGGCATCAACTGCCGAAGAGTAAATGGGGCTACCAAAGACTCCCTTTATCTGATTGCCTACTATGCCGAAGAAATACCGGTCTCTGCAGGTCCTGCCCTGAGCCATGGTCTTCCGGGCATGATATTGGGGCTGGTCATACCTGAGATGCACATCCAATACTGGGCAACAAATATCGCTTATACCAATAATCTTGTTCCCACAGATTGGCGGGACAAAAAATCAAAGCAGATGAAATTGGAGGAATTTTCGGCGCTCTTTGGCAGATATATGCCACGTAATCGTCAAAATGAGTCTGCAAAAAAACGGATCTTGGAGCAACTTGTCTATTGAAAATGTCAGTTTGGCAGTACCTAAGGACAAATTGATGACAAATAGTGATTTTTTTACAAAACACTCGGATTGGCATAAGGGTTGATAATAGAGTGATAGAATTTATTAAGTAAAAAATTAAAATACAAGATATGTCTAAAATTATAGGAATTGACTTAGGTACTACAAACTCATGTGTTGCCGTAATGGAAGGTAACGAGCCTGTAGTAATTACGAATAACGAAGGTAAGCGTACCACTCCTTCCATTGTAGCTTTCGTAGAAGGTGGCGAACGTAAAGTTGGTGACCCAGCTAAACGTCAGGCAATTACTAATCCACATAAAACTATTTATTCTATTAAACGTTTTATGGGACTTTCATATGATGAGGCCGTAAAAGAAGCTGAACACGTACCTTATAAAATCGTTAAAGGTGACAACAATACACCGCGCGTAGAAATTGACGACCGTAAATACACACCACAAGAGATCTCTGCAATGATTCTTCAAAAAATGAAGAAAACTGCTGAAGATTTCTTAGGTCAAGAAGTAACAGAAGCTGTCATTACAGTACCTGCATACTTCAACGATGCGCAACGTCAAGCAACAAAAGAAGCTGGTGAAATCGCTGGTTTATCTGTTAAACGTATCATCAACGAACCTACTGCCGCTGCTTTAGCTTACGGTTTGGATAAAGCACATAAAGATATGAAAATCGTTGTGTTTGACTGTGGTGGTGGTACACATGACGTTTCTGTGTTAGAGTTAGGTGATGGTGTATTTGAAGTAAAATCTACTGACGGTGATACACACCTTGGTGGTGATGACTTCGATAACGTGATCATCAACTGGTTAAATGAAGAATTCAAAAACGAAAACAATGGCTTTGACTTGAAAAAAGACCCAATGGCCTTGCAACGTTTGAAAGAAGCTGCTGAAAAAGCGAAAATTGAATTATCAAGTGCAACTTCCACTGAAATCAACTTGCCATATATCACGGCAGATGCAACTGGTCCAAAACACTTAGTTCGTACTTTATCCCGTGCTAAATTTGAGGCTTTGGCAGCTGACTTGATCAAGAGAACAATTGCTCCTTGTGAGTCTGCTTTGAAAAATGCCGGTTTCAGCAAATCAGATATCGACGAAATTATCTTAGTAGGTGGTTCTACACGTATCCCGGCAATTGTTGACGCGGTAAAAGCTTTCTTCGGAAAAGAGCCTTCTAAAGGCGTAAACCCTGACGAAGTTGTTGCTTTAGGTGCTGCAATCCAAGGTGGTGTATTGACTGGTGAAGTAAAAGATGTACTATTATTGGACGTAACGCCACTTTCCTTGGGTATTGAAACAATGGGTGGTGTGATGACCAAATTGATTGAAGCAAATACGACTATCCCGACTAAAAAATCGGAAACATTCTCGACAGCTTCGGACAACCAGCCATCTGTGGAAATCCACATCTTACAGGGTGAGCGTCCAATGGCAAACCAAAACCGTACGATCGGTCGTTTCCATTTGAACGATATCCCGCCTGCACCTCGTGGAGTGCCTCAAATTGAAGTTACTTTTGACATTGATGCCAACGGTATCATCAAAGTGTCAGCAAAAGATAAAGCAACTGGCAAAGAGCAAAACATCCGTATTGAAGCATCTTCAGGTTTATCTGATGACGAAATCAAACGCATGAAAGAAGAAGCTGAAGCAAATGCGGATGCTGACAAAAAAATGAAAGAAGAAGCTGACAAAGTAAATGCAGCTGATGCCCTGATCTTCTCAACTGAAAAACAATTGAAAGAATATGGAGACAAAATTTCAGCAGATAAGAAAGCTCCTATCGAAGCTGGCTTAACAAAATTAAAAGCAGCTTATGAAGCTAAAAACTTCGCTGATATTGATGCAGCTTCTGAAGAATTGCAAAATGCTTGGAACGCAGCTTCTGAAGAGATGTATGCAGCTTCTCAAGGTGGTGCACAACAACCTCAAGGAGATGCTGGTCAAGCACAAGGCGGAAGCCAACAAGGTGGTGATGACGTAACTGACGTAGATTACGAAGAAGTGAAATAATCACTTTTCCTGATAAAACAAAAGCTCCAGACATGTACATGTCCGGAGCTTTTTTCTTTTAAGAACAGTCCATTTTTTCAGAAAAATAAAGAACTGCTTATCTATTTTTCTGAAAAAATGGACTGTTACTATTTACGATAATGGCTCAATATACCTTTGTCCAGTGTCGCCCAGATTCCCGCTGGCATAGCTGCTTTTTTCAACGCATTGTTTGTCCAGGTATTACAGGAATAGAACATGCTATAAGCACCCTTCGCTTCGTAAAAGGCATCTGCATCGTCATACTGTGCATCTGTCTCGACCAATATGGGTTTACCTTCACGAAAATCCAAAGAGCCATAGATGTACTTTACCAATGCGCGATATTGTTCCTCACTTATTTTATACCCAAAACACAACTCATTTTCTTGCATGGCATTATAGTAGGTGACATGTATTGCTGATTGGCCCAATCCAAAGGCTGCCACAAAAGCCGTAGATGCCTTAAGGTCTTTCCATTCTGGTGTATCTAAATAAAAACCCTTATCCCCCCAACCTATCCCCATATACTGATAGCCTGTTTTTTTACTGACCGTATTGGCATAAGGAAACACATTGGACCAATCCAGCTCTTTCATAACGACCGGCAACACAATATCCGTGTGTACACCATTGGATTTGACAAACACCTGAATGGTCTGATCTGTAGAAATCTCTTTAGATGATGCGGAGAGTCGGGACAGACAATACTCAGCAACAATATATAAAACACAAAACCCTATAATTCCTAAAATAATGTATCCTAACACCTTAAGTATTTTTTTCATTTAAATCATTCATTTTTTATCATAATCCAACATGTGGGTATAATCTTGGCCACCCCAATTCTTCCATTTCCTACAACACGACTGCCATTCGCAACATCTGCTCGATTAGGCACAAAAAAACCTGTATTGTTGCCAACACAGGTTCAATATAAGCTATTTCTGCTAGCTTTTAAAATAACTTCTCAGGATATACACCATCGGCAACCAATTTAGAAATTGATTCCTGCACGATAGGTTTATCCTCCTTATAGGTCACTCCAAACCATTTTGATGAAGTAGGGATTACTTTAAAATCCGCCAGTTTATGTTTCACCATATAATCTGGAACCGAAGGAATAAAGAACTCTGCCTTTAAATTCTCTTTGTTTTCCTCAACAAAAGCAGGGAACATCGCTTGCGCGACTTCAAATATTTTTGGTGTAAAGCCCCAAAAGTTCATCGATACGCGCGTCTGTGGATCCAAATCGTATTCAACGCCATTTTCCTCATAAACAATTTTACGATCATCGCCCTCACCTTTGTAATAGATATTGGTACGCTCGGTAACACTTTCCATATGTCCAGAAGCACTAACTTCGCAGACACCGCGAGATACATACCCGTAATCAGACATTGTATTTCCGACCTGGAAGCCCATCAATGACATCTGCTCGTCTGAAACTTCAGTCGTTAAAAACTTAGCCATTTTGTCAAAAGAATCCGAACCATAGAAATCATCTGCATTGATCACACAGAATGGTTCGTTCACCTTATCCTTAGCGCTCATGACAGCATGTGCTGTGCCCCAAGGTTTCGTTCTTTCAATGACGTGATTCACGCCGAATTTCGATAAATCAAAATCTTGAAAAGCGTAGTCTACTTCTATTTTACCTTCCAATTTTTTATCAAAAACGTCTTTCATCTTCTCCAGGAATTCTTCCCGAATAATGAATACCACTTTTCCAAATCCTGCGCGAATGGCATCATAGATTGAATAGTCAATAATTGTCTCGCCGTGTGGGCCAAAACCATCTACTTGTTTTAAAGAACCATACCGGCTAGCCATTCCTGCTGCCAAAATCAAAAGGGTTGGTTTACTCATATTTAAATTGTGTTAATAGAACTTCTTTTCGTCCGCAAACTTAGCTAAATTTGCCCTTAATAGCAAATTTAGCTAAGTACCAATCAGTTTCTAAAAATAGCTTATCGGAACGAAAATTATCAAAAAATTAGTATTATTTCTTCTTTAAGAATGCGTTCAATAGCCCTGTTGCCAATTTACCCAAAAGCTTGACCCCTTCTCGTGCAAGCGTCGTTGTCGCGGTACGCTGCGCGGCTTCCAACGGTGTTTGTCTTCTTGATGTCGGCCTGGCGGCTTTGGCGGATTCTTTCTCCGCTGCTGCGCGCTGTTCCTCCTGTTGCACGACCTGCATTTTTTCGTCGATCATCTCAGCCGCCGAACGATTTTCCTGTCTTTGCTGATATTTTACCTTCAGGTCTGACTGATTAATAATCTGATTGATTGTCACATCGTCTGCAGGCCCCATCACAGCACGGGCAGGTACCAAATGGGTCGCCACTACCTCTGTGGGAATACCCTTATCATTCAGCACAGTAATTAAGGCCTGACCGGTACCCAAAGACGTCAAAATCTGATCAATCTCATAAAAGTCTGATTTGGGATAGGTTTTAACTGTTTTTTTCAGATTTTCGGCATCATTGGGTGTAAAGGCCCGCAAAGCGTGTTGTACACGGTTTCCCAGTTGCGCCAATACGGATTCCGGAACATCTGTCGGAGACTGTGTACAGAAAAACACACCGATACCCTTGGAGCGGATAAGGCGGATAATCTGATCAACTTGCGTTAAAAAGGCTTTGGAAGCCCCGTTGAAAAGTAGGTGTGCCTCATCAAAGAAAAACACCAATTTGGGCTTGTCCAGATCTCCTACTTCGGGCATATTCTTAAATAGCTGGGCGAGTAAGCTCAATAAAAATGTCGAATAAAGCACGGGCTGATCCTGTACATCGGAAATATTGAGCAAACTGATCATACCTTTGCCATCAACTTTCTGAAATAAGTCATTGATATCAAATTCCTTCTCACCAAAGATATGGGCAAGTCCCTGTTGTTCCAAAGCGACGATCTTACGCAGGATCGTCCCCGAACTTGCTGAACTGATCTTCCCATAATCATTCTTGATCTCTTCACTTCCGGGACCATCAGAAAGATAGGTTAATAATTTCTTGGTATCATTAAAGTCTATCAATGGCATCTGATGATCTTGGGCATACTTAAACATGGCCGCCAAAACTCCGGTCTGTGTTTCATTCAGCTCCAGAATCCGGCCCAACAAGACCGGTCCAAAATCACCTATCGTAATCCGCATCGGAATTCCTTTGTTGCCCGACAGTGAATACAGTTCTACCGGAAAACTTGCCGGTTCAAAGGGTATCCCGACCGCATTTCCGCGATCCAGTAAGGCTTGATTGGTAACACCGGGAACGGCAAGACCAGAAAGATCGCCTTTTACATCCAGCATAAATACAGGCACGGAGGCATCCGATAACTGCTCAGCAATCAGTTGAAGCGTCCGCGTTTTCCCTGTTCCTGTGGCACCGGCAATCAGTCCATGGCGATTCATCATCTTCAGCGCCAGATTGACCCTTGCTTCGGCTAAAATTTCACCATTCAAAATACCAGCTCCCAAATATATAAAAGCCCCCTTGGGGTTATAAGAAGCTTGAACCTTCTCGATAAATTGTTCTTTATTTGCCATAGAAAAGGCTTAACATTTATAATTTATAAACACTATTGAAAATTTTCCAAAAAATAATCTTTTCGTCACAATTTCGTGCCAAATTTCATTTTTTATGTACTTTTAATTTGAAATTAACATAGAATTGTTATTTTTACCATGTAAAACAATATCATTAAAGGTACTAAAAAATGTTAAATAAGAGATTTAGATTTGTGGCAGCATTCTTATGTGCGATCATCTTTTTTACGAAGATGGCCATCTCTATATCGCCTATTTTTTCCAATAGTTTAGATCAAAACACGATCCTTCAAATTGTTTTACAAATAGAAATCGAGAACAACAATGGCGCAAGCACAGATACGCTTGAGACTGCCTCAAAATTTTTCAATACAAAAACTGACGAACCCATTGTATTCGAAACAATCCTAGTTGAGAACCAAGGAAAACAAAAGAATTACCTAAAAAACGAGAAAAGCATTTTAGCTTTCCATCCTACGGTTCCAACGCCGCCTCCTAACTGTTAATAAATACATCCTTATGGGATGTATTCAAATTATCCACATGCTGAATCCCAGTATGCGGCCTCTTATTGATTTTTCCTGATAACGCCAATGCAAAAGCATCGAGTGCCCTTCAATCGGTACCCATTGCTATCGCAATAGGCGGCTTTGAGAAAATTTATTATACAGATAAACACAAATTTTATGTTTGGAACTCGTACGTCGGCTTTTCTGAAACTTTCGAAAAGAGACTTAAAATATGATTTCCCTGCTAGTGTTGTGGTGTTTTTGGTGGCACTTCCATTATGTTTGGGAATTGCAATGGCCTCAGGTGCGCCATTGTTTGCAGGATTATTGACTGGTGTAATTGGTGGAATCGTTGTTGCTTCAATCAGTAAATCACCACTCAGTGTAAGTGGACCGGCTGCAGGTCTCACAGTTATTGTTCTAGGTGCAATTCAGAGCTTAGGCGCTTATGAAACCTTCCTTCTTGCGGTTGTCATCGCAGGTGTGGTCCAGGTGATCCTTGGCATTTTAAAGGCGGGTATGATCGGAAATTATTTCCCCTCCGCCGTTATTGTCGGTATGTTGGCCGCTATCGGTATTACCATTATTATGAAACAAATCCCTTTGGCATTGGGATTAATCGAAACACACGCTTTTGAATTGGACAATGGACACGGTATAGGGGCATATTTTGACACCATTGCCTCAGCCATCAATTTTGGCGCATTGATTATCTGTGCCCTATCCTTAGCGATCTTAATTTTTTGGCCAGCGATTCCGAAATTGAATAAGGTGCCAGCACCATTGGTTGTTGTGATCGTTGGCGTAGGCTTAGCCTATCTTTTTCAGGGCTCTTCCTTTCAGCTACTTGACAAACAGTTTGTTCTTGTTCCGATTGTTGGCTCATTTGCTGAATTTACAGGCTTGTTCACTTTACCTGATTTCACGCAGATTGTCAACAAGGATGTTTGGATAGCTGCATTTACCATTGCGATCATCGCCAGTCTCGAAACATTATTGAGTATTGAAGCAGTCGACAAGATTGACCCCTATAAACGTAATACGCCGACTAACCGTGAACTAGTCGCACAAGGAATCGGGAATATGACCAGTGGACTTTTGGGCGGTTTGCCATTGACCTCTGTTATTGTACGCTCATCAGCCAATGTCAATGCGGGCGGAAAGACAAGACAGTCAGCCATCATGCATGGTATTTGGCTACTTGTTGCCATGTTGGCTATTCCGACTATGTTAAATATGATTCCTTTGGCATGTCTTGCTGCCATTCTATTGCACACAGGCTATAAATTGGCTAAGCCGAGTCTATTTACTTCAATGTATCGAAAAGGGCTGGACCAATTCATTCCATTTTTCGTGACTATTGTAGCTATTGTAATGACAGATCTATTAATGGGTGTTGGGATCGGAATCGTAGTGGCTACATTCTATATCCTACGGGCCAATATGAAAAATGCCTTTAAGTATAAGATCGAAAAAGACAACGAAGAAGATAAGGCAGTGATCACATTAGCTGAGGAAGTGTCATTTCTGAATAAGGTACCTATCCAACAGAAACTGTATAGTTTGCCAAAATCAGTCAGTAAGATCCGTATCGATGGGACATTCAGCAAATTTATCGACAAGGACGTGATTGAAGTCATCAAGGACTTCGAACAGAACGCAAAAAGTAAAGGCAAGGAAATCGAGCTTTTACAGGTCGTATATAAAAAATAATTTGTTCCAAATGAACAATAGATTTAGAAATTTGTATTAATATAAAATTGAAAAAACGCCTTTGGGCAAATAAAGAATATGGAAAATAAAGATTTAAAAATAGGATTTGACAATATTATTAAAGGGAACAAAGAGTGGATGGATTTTGTAAAAAATGATACCACAGGACGTTTCCAACAACTTGCAAAAGGTCAAAATCCCGAAATTCTTTGGATTGGTTGTGCAGACAGCCGTGTACCGGCCAATGAACTGACTGGTACAAAACCCGGGGAGGTCTTTGTACACCGCAACATTGCCAATATGGTCATCCACTCAGACATGAGTTTATTGAGTGTACTGGATTATGCCGTCAACGTGTTAAAAGTAAAACATGTTATCGTAGCTGGACACTATGGCTGTGGTGGTGTGGCCGCATCTTTAAGCCGCAATCAATACGGTATCATTGATAACTGGCTTGGTCACATCAAAGATGTATACCGTTTGCATAGCGAAGAGATTGATGGTATCGAAGATAATGAAAAGAAAGTAGACCGCTTAGTTGAACTCAATGTCAAAGAACAGGTTTTTAATCTTTGTTCTACATCCATCATCCAAAATGCATGGAAAAATGGCCAGGCACTTGCCGTGCATGGTATGGTAATCAATATCGGAACAGGTCAATTGATTGATCAAAGTTGTACTTTTACAAGCAATGAATCCCTTGGAAAGGTATTCGCTTTCAAATAGTAACAAATCGGTAAAAAGGGACGAAGATCGTCCCTTTTTTATTTCACATCATCGTTGCGCCAGCAGTCGTGAGTATAGCGGGTATTTTTCGATTGATTACCTGCTCAGACTAAGCTGAATATCTATCATATCCTAGCTAATATCTCGCTTCTAATAATTAACTTTGTATTATGAGTGAAGAAAAATCATTAAATTTTATCGAGGAAATTGTCGAAGAAGATCTTCGTACAGGAAAACATGGCGGACGTGTATTGACACGTTTTCCTCCTGAACCAAATGGTTACCTCCACATTGGTCACGCCAAATCCATCTGTTTAAATTTTGGATTAGCACAGCAGTATAATGGCAAGACTAATCTACGTTTTGACGACACTAATCCTGTCACTGAGGATACCGAGTATGTTGAAAGCATCAAAAAAGATATTCAATGGTTAGGATTCCAGTGGGCAGAAGAATTATATACTTCAGATTACTTTGAAACACTTTACGGCTACGCTGTTGAACTTATAAAAAAAGGACTTGCTTACGTGGATGATAGCACCGCGGAAGAAATTGCGGCAGCAAAAGGTACGCCGACAGAACCTGGTATTCCAACGCCGTACCGCGACCGGTCTATAACAGAAAATCTGGACTTATTCGCAGATATGCGCGCAGGAAAATATAAGGATGGTGAGAAAGTGCTCCGTGCAAAAATAGATTTGGCCAGTCCAAATATGCACCTACGTGATCCATTGTTGTACCGCATCAAACATGCCCACCATCATCGAACAGGAAATCAATGGTGCATCTATCCTATGTATGATTTTGCCCATGGTCAATCGGATTCCATTGAGAAAATCACACATTCGATCTGTACACTTGAATTTATTCCACATCGCCCACTTTACGATTGGTGTATTGAAAAGCTGGAAATTTTCCCGTCCAAACAATATGAATTTGCACGCTTAAACATGACATATACGGTCATGAGCAAACGTAAACTATTGCAATTGGTCAATGATAAGTTTGTTGAAAGCTGGGATGACCCCCGTATGCCAACAATCTCTGGCTTGAGAAGAAGAGGATATACTCCCGCGAGTATTCGTAACTTCTGCGATAAGATCGGCGTTCAAAAGCGTGAAAACATGATTGACGTCAGTCTATTGGAATTCTGCATCCGTGAGGATCTCAACAAAACCGCCTGGCGTAGAATGGCTGTGCTCGATCCGATTAAATTAGTGATCACAAATTATCAAGATGGCCAAGTAGAAGATTTAGTCGGTGAAAATAACCCCGAAGTTGAAGGTGGTGAAGGCCACAGGATCATACCTTTTTCCAAGGAACTATGGATAGAGCGAGAAGATTTTATGGAAGATGCCCCAAAAAAATTCTTCCGTCTTGGTCCTGGGCTTTCGGTTCGTCTAAAACACGCTTACATCGTTACTTGTAACGATTTCGTCAAAGATGAAAATGGAAAGGTAACAGAAGTACATTGTACTTATGTCCCTAATTCTAAATCCGGTGAGGATACTTCCGGACTAAAAGTAAAAGGAACAATCCATTGGATTTCTGTTCCTCATGCAAAGGAAGCCGAAGTAAGATTGTACGACAGGTTGTTCAATGATGAAAATCCAGCAGCAGCTGAAGATTTCAAAGAATCTATCAATCCAGCAAGTTTACATGTGGTAGAACGTGCCTATATCGAGCCAGACTTAGCGAACGCTACTCCTGGTAAAGGATATCAATTTATACGTTTAGGTTACTTTACGTTAGACACACATTCGACTCCAGCACATCTGGTCTTTAACCGTACAGTGACGTTGAAAGATTCCTGGGGAAAAGAAGTAAAGAAAAATGGTTAAGTAAACCAAGCGCTAAAAAGTAAAAGGTCGGAAACAATTCCGACCTTTTACTTTTTATATCTTACAATAACCTACCCCCCAATCTGTCCTCTCTCTTTTTAAACATACACAGACAACACTGCTTGTCCACATTTGGAAGAATAGCAAATGATAAAGGTACATCTTTCCTGCCAAGCTGTAAATTATTTTATTCAGTTTTTAACTTGATTATCGTCATTCACTCAATGCCCTAAAACAAATAGTTTTACAGCAAACAAATACCATTAACGACATGAAAAAGTTACTATTTCTTGCTTTTGCACTTACACTCGGTGCTTCAAGTTTACAGGCACAGAACAGTCCTGAGCAACGCTGGCAGATGCGTCTTAGAGGAGTCGCGGTAATGCCCAACGAGTCGGCCAATATCAGCACTATTGGTGGCGACATTGCGATCAACACAAAATTTATCCCAGAACTAGATTTCACTTATTTCTTTACCAAAAATATCGCCGCAGAGCTGATTTTAGGAACAACAAAACACAATGTCAAAACCGTTGGTTCCGACTTAAGTGCCATTGGAGGGAACCCCTCAGCAAATGTAGATTTAGGTAGTGTATGGCTCCTGCCTCCGACCTTGACAGCGCAATATCATTTTCTTCCGGATGGAGACCTCAGGCCCTATGTAGGTGCAGGGATAAATTATACAATTTTCTATAGTGTAAATGATGGCCCCACGGTCAAGAACGTAAAGTATGACAATGCTTTTGGATTTGCCACACAGCTCGGTATTGATGTCAAGCTTTCAGAAAAGTATTTCCTGAATTTAGATGCTAAGTATATTCTCTTGAAGACCGATGTTCAAGTGGATGCTTCCAACTTGGCCCCGAACTTATCAATACCGGCGAAAGTTGATATTAACCCTTTTCTTTTGGGGATCGGATTCGGCATGAAGTTCTAGCATTTCTTTAAACTCCCTATATAAAATGAGGCACCTTCTGACGACCAAAGGTGCCTCTGAATTTCTATTCTATGCCATACCATTGCTGATACTTCTTTCTAAGCCCCTCAACACGCGCCAGTCGTTTGCTATCTTTGGCTGCCAATAAGATATCTCGATAACGATCGACTGAGTCCAATGCCGTCTGCATATCGCTCCATTCAAAACCCAGATTTTTTTTATCTAATACCAATTGGTGTAAATAGTCCATATTTTGTGAAACATAGTTCAAATTTCTGTCTACGATATTTCCGGCCAGGTGTCCTTGTCCAGAACGGTATAAGCTGTCAATGATATCCGCATAGTTAATCGCATCCGACATTGCATATACACGATCCGGCAATTGGTCATATGCTTTCTTAGCTACTTTCCCAGCCTGCTTTACCTGCCCTTTTTCCAACAACAAACGGGCCGTCTTTCCAAAAATATCCCGGGCATACATACTGGTAAAGCGAAAGGAGTCTGTATCCAAATAACTTACATTTTTGACATTTCCCCACTGATATTTATGCATGATATTATCATATAATGCTTCTACGTTGACCAAAGCAGGTATTTCACCAACAGTCGCCTGCTGGTCATCGGTGGCAGCGACCGGCATCAGCCTTGAAGCAAATCCTTCATTGACAAGATATTTATCCAGCCCCAGTTTAATATCACCGGGCAGCATATTTGAAAAATAGATCGGCCGATCCCAATGATTATTTTCAAGAAGGGAAAGCAAAGTCAAATCTGATCGACTTAAGTGATCACTGGGGATTTCCCATTCCATCGTTGAAACAACTGCATGCTGTAAATAGGCCGGTACGGCGTTCTTTCTCAACACCTCGGCTTTATCAATAGTGAGTCTGACCTTCTTGGACGGAAAGTAATTCTCCAGATTTCCCGAATTCAGCTGAACTTTATAATCTGGATTATCGGAAGTAACAAATTGCAATAATTGTTGAACATCAACTGCAGCATTCAACTGTCGATCCACGAAAGGGATATAATCCCGAATACCCTTTTTTGTTTTTTCTGCAGGTATCTTTATTGGAAGTCCCGCAGCCTGATAAGTTGGTTTCTTAACCTGCTGCATATACCAATCACCCGTTAAGTAACTCAGTACAACTATTCTTACGTCGGGACGAACACCTTCCACCTCCTGCAAATACCATAACGGAAAGGTATCGTGATCGCCATAGGTAAACAAAATCGCATTAGGCGCGCAGGTTTCAAGGTAATTGCGGGCAATATCCCGCGCCAGGGATTTTTCGGAACGATTATGATCATCCCAGTTTTGATGTACCAGAATCATCGGTCCTCCCAAAAGTGCAAAAGATACCCCTGTAGCCAAAGCATACCGGGTATGAAGGACACGTTTAAAAAGGCGCACCAATGCTATTGTGCCAAGTCCGATCCAAATAGCAAAAGCATAAAAGGATCCAGCGTAAGCATAATCACGTTCACGGGGTTGCAAGGGAGTTTGATTGAGATACACGACAATCGCTATCCCCGTGAAAACGAATAACATAGTTACCACCAAGGTGTAGGGCTTATTGTGTCGGTATAACCAAATCGCTCCTGCTAAACCCAATAATAAAGGCAGGAAAAAATACGTATTTCGGCTAGGATCATTTTGTTGCGATTCAGGAAGGTCATATTGTCCGCCAAGGCGCCAATTGTCCAATGGTTTCAATCCTGAAAGCCAATTCCCATCGGTATATGTTCCATAACCTTGTTTATCATTCTGTCTTCCTGCAAAATTCCATAAGAAATAACGTGCATACATTTCTCCCAATTGAAAATGAAAGAAAAACTTAAAGTTATCAGAGAACTGCGGCTTTTCACCGTCTTTTAACTTGAGATAACTTCTATAGTAAGCTTGATGATTTGCATCCTGACTATAAATACGGGGAAAAAATGTTTCTCGATCAAAATCATACTTATCCACCTGTGTAAATGCCGTATAATTGGACTCATCTTTCCGATAACTGGTTTTACTTTCTACGTCCACAGGTTTCGAATCGTAATAAGGTCCTTTCACCAAAGGTTCCCGTGTGTATTGTTCCCTTCCCAAGTAACCCAAAAACGAAAAGACATTATCTGGTGCATTATTATTGAGGGATGGATTCGCTTTACCGCGGATCAATACCATGGTATAGGAACTATAGCCAAACAGAATAAAACAAAAGGCCAATAAGGCCGTATTTAACGTATACTTCCGGTTTCTATGTGAATAAAAAAGGCCATATATAATAGTACCGCCGATAAGTATGCATAAGAAAAGAATTCCAGCCCCAAACCCCAGTCCGAGCGAATTCACAAACAACAGGTCTATTTTTGAAGCAAAAGCTACCAACCACTGAATGACACCCCAAAGAATTGCTGCCAAAACCAACAAGCCCAATAAGAATGCCGTTAAAACACCTTTCAGATTAATTTGCGAAGTCCTTTTAAAATAGACCACCATGGCTATGGCCGGAATAGCCAACAGATTCAATAGGTGCACTCCGATCGAAAGTCCCATAACAAAAGCAATAAAAATCAACCAGCGGTCGCTTCCATGCTGATCCGCCCGCGCTTCCCATTTGAAAATTGCCCAAAAAACCACTGCCGTACAAAGCGAGGACATCGCGTATACCTCAGATTCCACAGCAGAATACCAAAATGTATCACTGAAGCTGAAAGCCATTGCCCCGACTGTCCCTGCAGCGAAAAGCTGTAGGTAGTAGGGAAAAGTAGGCTGTTGTGGCTTCTTCAAAATTTTCTTGGCTATAGCAGTGATTGTCCAAAACAGAAATGCCACGGTCAAACCACTACAGATTGCCGAACCAATATTCATCCAGTAGGCTATCTTCCCGATATTACCGAATGCGAGATTGGAAAAAACATTCTGGATAAGCAAAAATAAGGGTGCACCAGGCTGATGAGCCACCTCAAGTTTGTAGGCACAGGCAATAAATTCACCACAGTCCCACCAGCTTACGGTCCTTTCAACAGTAGCAATGTAGACAAGCGTGGCAATAACGCCACAGGTCAAACCGAATAGAGTATTTAATTTATTGTACGTCATAGGGTCAATTGGTCTAAATCTTTATTCCTTTTAGTACTTTAAATTAAACAGTTATCTCGATTTAAAAATGTTAATTAACACTATTTAACATCATGATTTAATAAAAATATTTTTCTGAGGAAGCTGCTTCTATAACGGAAAGAGAAATACAGTCTTTTAAAGGGAAAGTAATGTCATCCTCCGTCGGCCATGTACAACAGGCAACAATTGAATGAACAGGAAATCGTTTCATAGAGACGTAGACGTATTTCTACTATAGTTTTAATAAAAAAGCGAGGGACTCTTCCCTCGCTCTATTTATATTTTTAGACCAATTTTTCAACGATCTTTTTGGTTGGGCCGGGATTACTCATAGTATAAAAATGCAGCACTGGCGCGCCAAATTTGATCAGTTCCTGACATTGTTGTACAAGCCATTCTTCACCGACTTGTCTCACATCGGCATTGGTTTTACATGATGCAACTGCATCACTCAATTCCTCTGGAATATCCAAATGGAAAATTCGTGGCAATGTGACCAGCTGTTTTTTTGTCGTCAAAGGTTTGAGCCCCGGAATAATAGGCACATGAATTCCGTTGTCGCGGCATTTGGTCACAAATTCCTTGTATTTTTCTACATTAAAGAACATCTGCGTCACGATAAATTCAGCCCCCATATCGACTTTTTGCTTCAGATATTTAAAGTCCGTATTGAAATTAGGTGATTCAAAATGTTTCTCCGGATATCCGGCAACTCCGATACAAAAATCAGTTTTTTCAGATGTAATAATATCTTCGTGGAGATACTTCCCTTTATTCATATCTGTGACCTGTTCCAATAGGTCCGTAGCAAAAGCATGACCACCTTCAGTTGGAATAAAATCAGCATCTCCTTTGCGCGCATCGCCTCGCAGCACCAGCACATTGTCAATACCCAAGAAATTCAGGTCAATCAAAGCATTTTCTGTTTCCTCTTTGGTAAAGCCTCCACATATCAGATGCGGGACAGCGTCCACCTTATACTTATTCATGATAGCAGCACATATCGCCACTGTTCCCGGTCTTTTGCGATAGGATACTCGCTCCAATAACCCGCTAGCATGTTCCTTATAGATGTAATCTTCACGATGATAAGTTACATCTATAAAAGGTGGTTTAAATTCCATCAGCTCATCCATTGTTTTAAAAATACTTTGGATGCCCTGTCCCTTTGCAGGAGGCAATAGCTCAAAAGAAAACAATGTTTTTCCTTTAGCATTCTGGATATGATCGGTAATCTTCATTAAAAAACTGTTTTAAGTTTGGGTTGGCTTACATCGAAACGCACAAGTCGAGGATATGTCTATCTGCATGTAACTTATCTTTCCCACATGGAGCAGGGTAGAATTTAGCACCTTGAACAATACAGGTTGCTAAGGCTTCATTGGGTCTAGTCCCTCGGCCTTTCTCTATAAGCGTTGCTAATATCGTTTTAAAAAACCAAACAACAAAAATATTTTTCGAAAATCTATAAATTACATCGATAAAGCTGTCTTGCTTCCGGCTTTATCGATGTAATTTATCCCAAAGTTGATAGTGAGTTACGTAAATTCTTCAAATAAAATGTAATCAACAGCAACCCCGTCACACTATACTTCTCCTTTTGTCCGTACTTAAATCCAGCTAGCAAATATTGATAGGCGACCAATGCATTTTCCTCATTGTAAAACAGCTCCTTCCAGGAGACAGGAACATCTTCCCATGCCTTTAATACAATTCCATTTTGGGCATAGGTAATCGGCGACTCAACTCCGTCTATCTTGTAATCATGATGAACGCCAGAATTAGAAATGTGCTGAAAATAAGCAATCGAATAATCTAAAAAATTCAATGCACGCTCCTTTATCTCCCGGTCATTCTCAGCTCTTGTTGGAATATTACGCCAAAGATTGATTCCACTATCAAATTTACTGGGCTGCTCGCGAATGGGTGTCTTGTCCAATTCGAAATTGATGTACAGTCGCTCGGTATTTGGCAAATGGGCGGAATTAAACGCGGAGAAATCACCTTTCAACTGCACAAAATCCTTTTTCACCTGGATAATATCCAAGGAGAGTTTTCCCTTTGTAGCATCTATAAGCTCAAGCTTACTTCCGTTAAATGTATATTTACCATACAACAGGATATCGTCTATGGCGAAGACAAAATGTTCTTTATCCCGAAGGGAAAGAAAGGAACGATAATAAAGCGGGTGATCACAACGGACATCAGGCTCAACATTTAGCGGATTATCGGCTTTGGCTTTTAAATAAACCTCATTGGTATAACCGCAGATAACCTGGTAATTTCCGTCAGGAAACTGCTTATCCTTTCCCCAAAAACCGCAGGAGGACAAAAATATCGTTAAAATAAGGATCAATAATGGTCTCAAACCGGCTCATTTAGTAATGGTCAATATATTGATTATTTAGTACCAATATACTCAAAATCCCTCAAAGTAGGATATACCAGATCATTTTAACAAGTGAGTTCTACCAATAAAATCAAATACTGTTGTGACCCAACCTGATGAAACAAAAATAGGTTCAAAACTTCGCTTAGGAATTTGAACCTGTTTTGTTAATATTTACGCGAATCAAGAAATACGCTAAATCCCGATCTGGACAACGGATTTAGTAGCTAAGACCGTCTCTCTTATTCTTTATAGAGATCGACTAGCCCTTCAGGCAATGCAACTTCAATAATTTCTTCTTCACCATCTATTCCTAAAATTAAGTCATCGGATAGTGGAAACATCATTTCTTTACCATTCATATCAACTGTAGCGACGAATTGCTGTGGAAATTCCTGTACATCCGTAATTTCTCCCAGTTCACCATGAGTTTCGTCGATCACCAAAAAACCAATTAAATCCGTATATCTAAAATCATCTGGATCCCGCTCTGGCATTTTATCATTGGGCAGATAAACCTTTTTGCGGACAAGCGCCTGTGCCTTGTCGATGTGATCGACATCTTCAAATGTCACGTAAGCCGTACTATTTTTCTGCAGTTTTATAGCATCGATAAAATAGGGCACAAGCTTTTTGTTGACCTCCAGAAAAACGACGTCCATATCCAGGCTTTCGTAGTCTTCAAATTCGAAAAACAATTGCATTTCCCCTTTAAGGCCCCTCGTTTTGCTGATATAGCCTATATAAAAACTTTGATCGACAGTCATTTGGTAGTATTGCGTATTGAGATATTAGTATTGAGATGCTTTTTTTATCAGCTTGGCTATATATCGAGCATCTATTTAATTTTCACTTTTTTGCATGAAGGTATGATGGTATGGCCCACTTCCTAGTTAAGCATAGCGCAATCAGCATCACATTTTAGCCCATAAACAAGTTTATTAAAAAAAGCCGGCTCAAGATTGAGTCGGCTTTCTCGAATACTTTATGAAAGAATTAACCTTCAGTTTCTTCTGATGCAGGAGCTTCAGTCTCTTCAGCAGCAGGTTCTTCTGCTACAGGAGCATTTTTAGCAGCTACAGCAGCAGCTTTTTCTTC
This sequence comes from Sphingobacterium puteale, assembly GCF_003627955.1. GTDB lineage: Bacteria > Bacteroidota > Bacteroidia > Sphingobacteriales > Sphingobacteriaceae > Sphingobacterium > Sphingobacterium puteale. The sequence goes on from NZ_RBWS01000001.1 coordinate 512,917, forward strand.
TTTTTTCTTCGCCTCAGCAGCTAAAGCAGCTTTTTTAGCATCAGCTTTAGATTGAGCTAAACCATCTTTTTTACCAGAGATTCTAGCTTCTTGAGCTTCAGTCCAAGCAGTGAATTTAGCTTCAGCAGCAGTTTCGTCAAAAGCACCTTTTTTCACACCACCTTGTAAGTGTTTTTTGTAAAGAACACCTTTGTAAGAAAGGATAGCACGAGCTGTGTCAGTAGGTTGAGCACCTTTATTCATCCAATCCAACGCTTTTTCGAAATCCAAAACGATAGTTGCAGGATTTGTGTTTGGGTTGTAAGAACCAATACGTTCGATGAATTTACCATCACGTGGAGCGCGAGAATCCGCTACGACTACGTGGTAAAAAGGACGTCCTTTTTTACCATGTCTTTGCAATCTGATTTTAGTTGCCATTTCTTAATTTTATTTTATGTATTCAACATATCCCCCGAGCTTCATACTAGAGGGGATGCAAAGATAGTTATTTTTTTCTATTCATAGACATAATTTAATAAAACTTCGCTGAAAATGACATCCTTAGCATCTTCAAAATCCCCTTTAACAACATAACTCATTGCACTAGCTTTGCCGTCACCACCTAAGGTAATCTTTACAGCTGTTTTCTTTGTCCAATCTGGCTGAATTTCCTGATTGGCCTTTCCCTGAACCAAGGTAGAGAAAAAAGAATTTTCTAAATTTTTGGATACAACCTGATTAATATCAATCGGATTAAAACCCATTTGTTTGTAAATAGGATAAAGAGGATTTATTGTAGTGGAATATTGAAAAAAGGAGAATAAAGTAAATTCAAGTTTAGAGTCTCCAGGAATATTCAAAAGCGGCGAGAAATATAGAAAGCTTTTCAGTTTTTGGATATTATCGCCATTATAGGCAAAAGTCAACTCCTGCTCATCTCCTATTTGCTCATAGAATTTCTCCAGTTTCCGATAGACAACTTTGGAAGGTACAGGCATGTTCGAAGTATAAGAATAGCTTGTCAATAATTTATCTTTAATAAGCGATTCAGCGCCGCCGGTGCTTATTCCATCTTTAATCGGCGAGTTCTTATTATACAAACTGTCAACAAATACACTTTTCAGACGATTCTGTTCATCCCAATGATAACTTAAACGCACGATTTTCTCCCGTTCAATTCCGCCCGTTTTATCCTGTAGCGCAATACGCGAATAATCTACACGCCCATTTGTGCCATAATGGAACTGTTGCTCATTCACTTTTGTTACCCGCCCTTGGACATCATATTGAAACTCATAGCTACTTTGACTTGTATTTGAGTTAAACTGCGTCGCACTTCTAAATAAGACGAGTCGAGTATTATCCTTCTCAGATCCATCTTTTTTACAGGAATAATTAAAGGCGCATGATAACAGAAGGAGGCCCACTATATATTTCATAAAACAATAATTTGGTCAATAAATGAGAAGCAAATTAAGTATATTTTCTCAGTTAAAATAATCTTCGGCATTTTTGCCAATTCACATTTTACTTTTTACCTTCATTCCATGAAATCTGTTGCGCCATTAAAAATACTTAAAGCTTCGGCCGGTTCCGGAAAAACCTTCAGCCTGACACTGCATTATCTCACTTTACTATTATCCAATGAAAATAGCTACAAAGAGATATTGGCTGTGACATTTACCAACAAGGCCACCGCGGAAATGAAAGAGCGCATACTCACTGTACTCCATGGCCTGGCTATCGGAGACTCCGGTCCTAAAATCGAAGATTTTAGAAAATTGTTACTGCAGCAGCAGCCCGATTGGACCACCTATCTAATCCAGGAGAAATCTCATCGCGTCTACCGCCAGATCTTACATGACTATAGCCATTTCACAATAAGTACAATAGATGGTTTTTCCCAAAAAGTCATCCGTGCATTCACTTATGAGCTTAATCTCGATGCGGCCTATAAGATCGAGATGAATGTCAATAAAGTCAAAAATGAGTTGACAGTTATGCTCAATCAGCTACTGGATGAACGACCTGACCTACTCGATTGGATTATCGCCTATGCGGAGAAAAAAATAGCCAAAAATGAGAACTGGAACTATCGACAACAATTGATGGGACTGGCCAACCTTATTTTCTCTGAAAATTTCCAGGAGTTTGACAGCTATATTAATTCCGCCAATCCGAGAGAAGTTTTCAATCTCCTGAACCAGGAAATCGAACAAAAAATAAATTCTTTCACAGAAGCACTTTCGCTGACCATTGAAGCTTTCAGTGAAACGTTTAAGAGCTTCAACATCAGTGAAAATGAACTCAAGGGAAAATCACGCAACAAGATTATCTCGGCGAGCAAGACCAGTAAAAAGACCGACAAGCTAAGTTCTTCCGAAATTGCCAAGATATTGGACAAATACGTACAGCTAATAGACAATGAAGACGCATTTACAGCTACTGACAAAAATATACGCCATGATCTTCTGTCAGCACTTGCTCCCGTCCTAAAATCTTTTCAGACGCTACAGGAGAATCTACCGGCTTATATTGCCTACCAAGCAGTGCAGAACAATCTCTATTACTTGCGCCTGCTCAAAGAAATGAGCGACCTGCTCACCCAGTGGCGCAAGGAGAACGGCGCACAGTTAATCTCAGATTCGCAGATCCTGTTAAATAAACTCGGTATCGATGAGAACAGCGATCCGACATTTATCTGGGAAAAAATAGGCAATCGCTTCAATTATTTTTTATTTGACGAATTTCAGGACACCTCACGTATCCAATGGAAAAACTATAGCCCTCTACTGATCAATGCACTTGCAGATGCAAATGGTACCCTGAGTGAACATCTGATTGTTGGCGATGTCAAACAAAGTATATACCGTTGGCGAAACGGAGATTGGCGTATATTGCTCCATCAGGTCGAACAACAAATTGGTCATGCATTCCACCTCGATGAAACTGCCAAAACCACTTTTATTGAAAACGGAAGCCTTGACACCAATTTTCGGAGTCTTCCAAATATCATCCTGCTAAACAATTATCTTTTTAGCAGTATTCCTCAACATTTGCAAGAGGTTCTTAATAAAAAGGTCGATGAAAACTTAGACGAAGATGGGAAACGTTGGTGGGCCGCTTCAGGCAATGATAACATGCTTATCAAAGCCTACGAAAACAGTCAGCAGGAAATTCCTGCACACAAAAAGGGGAGCCTCGACAAGTTGGGCTCCATTGAAATAACATATATCCCTGTGTCAGATGGTCGCTTTAGAAGAAATCAGGTCGTTGAGGAATCGCTTCTGTTTTTATGTACAAAAATAGAAGAATGGTTTATTACTGGGAGATATCATGCCAAACAGATTGGTATCCTTGTCCGCAGTAATGCGCAGGCCAAATTGGTCATCCAAAAATTGATGGATTTCAAAAAAGAGCAAAATCTTACCTTCGAGGTCATCTCTGGCGACGCGCTTGTTCTGGCCGGCAACGATGCTGTTCTTTTGCTGATAGAAACATTAAAAGCACTCGTTTACAATTCGGACAAACACAGTATACACAAAGCAAAAATGGTCTATCTCTATCAGACCCTACAGAAAAATACAGTCAGTCAAAATGCTTGGCTAGCATTTGCTTCAAATGACATCCGTGCGCTGAAAGATTTTCTTCCCCATCCCCTGATCGACTCCTGGGAAACCTGGCAGAAACAGCCATTGGTTCACCTCATAGAAAAACTGATCGAAATCTATGGCTTCACAACCGAGCAAAACATCCATCTGCCCTACCTGCTGGCATTCAAAGATATGATATCGGGCTTCTCTTCCAACGGTGAACGCGGAATCATTCAATTCCTGGAGTTTTGGGAAGAAGATGGTCATCGTGCAGTACTGCCATCCAATGGAGAAATCAATGCGATTGAGGTAACGACAATCCATAAATCAAAAGGGCTCGCCTATGATGTTGTCATGCTCCCGTTCTGTTCCTGGGATCTGGATGGCATGATCAATGGGGATTTTTGGATAGATACCCATGAAACGCCATTTGCCCAATTGGGAAAAATTCCTATAAAGTATACAGCAACAGTTGGAAAATCTGTGTTTTTCAAACAGTATTTTGAGGAAATGCTATTCAATTATATGGATGCGCTCAATACCTTCTATGTAGCGACAACCCGTGCTATTGAACATCTCTATATTACAGCTCCTTTATTTAAAGAGTCCGTTGATAAGAAGACGGGGGAAATTACGGGCTATGATATCAAGGATGAGTATATAAGTGATATACTTTATCAAGTATTAGATTCAACTTCCGCTCCATTTACATTGGAAGGCACCTCTGTTAAGATCGACCAGACCATCAAACAAAAAGATCATCAAATCCGAGGGAACAACATCATTTCACTCAGCTACTACCCTATTTCCAAAGAACTGGAAATGGCCTTAGAAAAATCCAGTACACGTACGATCAACGACATCATGATGCTGGAGAAAGCAGCGCAGTATGGGATATTGGCCCACGAGATCATGTCCCAGATTTCTCAAGAAAAAGATATCTCCAGATTAGTACGGCAGCTAATTCAAGAAGGTATACTCTCAAAAGAGGAGGAACCCTTTCTGATGCAGGAAATCAACCAGATCTGGCACCACCCAACCATCAATCAGTGGCTCACCGGGAAATATAAAATCTGGAATGAAGCCAGTATCATTACCGCTAAAGGCGAAACCATCCGCCCCGACAAAGTCTTCACCTCCGAAGAAGAAACAATTGTACTGGATTTTAAGTTTACGCAAACAGACTACATCGGACATAAATATCAGGTAGATAACTATAAAAAAAACTTGGTGAACCTAGGCTACACCAATGTTAAAGCCTATCTATATTATGCCAAATCAAATCAATTAATTGAAGTAAAATAAACAATCGCGATGCAGACAGCCTTTTTAAAATTAGTAGCGGCGGATATTCAAAAACGTTTTGGAAACGATTTGAGTGAGATTGCCATCGTGTTTAACAATAAACGCCCGATTACGTACCTCAAAAAACATCTTGCCGATGTCTACGGACAGGCAATCTGGTCCCCTCAATTTTTCACCATACAAGAATTCTTTAAATTATCAACTAACGATACCGACGCGAATGCCTTAGCACAATTCTTTCAGCTCTTTAAAATCCATAACGACCTTTTGGCCGCGGAAGGAAAACAGCCGGAGACTTTAGAAGAATTCTATCCCATTGCGGAGATTATATTGAGTGACTTTGGACAACTGGATTATGATCTGGTTCCGATCGACCAGGTTTACCTGGAACTTTATGACAACACTAAAATTGACATTGCTTTTCAACATCTTACGCCAGAGCAACAGGGGTTCATCCGTCAGTTTTGGCAATCATTTTCCATAGCGGGGCATAGCGATGTACAAGAACGCTTTTTACAATTATGGAAAAGACTTCCCCTATTATACACGAGATTCAAAGAAAAGCTTAAAGCAGAAGGTCAAACCAATTATCCTACAATCTATCGAGACCTGGTTGAGGGCAGGGCGTCAAATCAGGACTTTACATCATCTTTTCAGCGGATCCTATTCGTTGGTTTCAATGCATTAAATAAAGCCGAGGCTAAATTATTCCGCAAATGGCAGGAAGAAGGGAAAGCGCTGTTCTACTTCGATGCAGATGCCTACTATCTGGAGGACAACATGCAAGAAGCGGGCCTATTTATTCGTCGAAATATCTTTCAGACCGGACTTGTCAATGCATTAGGCGACAGTCCGAATATTATCGGGAATAGAACCTCAACAGTAAACCTATATGCGAGTACAGGAAAAATAAGTCAGACAAAATTGCTTTATGATATCCTCGAAAAGCAAAATAACACAGATCAAACTTCAGCCATCTTATTGGCTGATGAGAACCTGTTAGTTCCTTTGCTCCAAAGCCTACCCGATGTTAATCCCAATATTACGACCGGATATCCCCTAACCCAATCGCCGATCTATGGGCTATTGGACTTATGGATGGAAGTGCATCTAGAAATATCACAGTTAAAAAAACGCAAGCTTTCCTATCAGACCATTGAGACCTTCATCAATCATCCCCTGACACAAGTCTCTTTGGAAGACAAATTGCTAATTCAGAAAGAAATCGCCGATAGGCAATTATTTGAAATCGCCTTGGAAGAGCTACATTTCAAAAGTTCCTTACCCCAATTTTTCGTTCCCATTGGACATGCGTCCCAGTTGATCCCTTCACTCATCAACATCGTTGAAGACTTGCTGCACAGCATATCATCAGATGAACGCATCCGTCAGATTGACAATAACCTGCTGATAGAAACCAAAAAGACACTCAACCAGCTGTTATTGGGATTTGACACCGTTGCCCCCTTGAGCATCGGCTTCCAGATCGGCTTGATTAAGAAAGCCATATCACCGATAAACTCCGCGATAGAGGGAAACCCGCTAGAAGGCATCCAGATTATGGGGCTTTTGGAAAGCCGATGTCTAAATTTTGACAATGTTTACATCCTGGGGGCCAACGAAGGTATCCTGCCCAAAATATCCAATTCCCCGACGTTTATTCCCAATAGCCTGCGAAGAGCTTATGGACTTCCGATATTGGAAAATCAAGATGCACTCTCAGCCTATTTATTTTACAGACACTTTCAATATAGCGAGGGAATCCATATTTTTTATAATGGCTTGGTTGACGAAAGCTCAACAGGAGAGGAAAGTCGATTTATCAAACAGCTGGAATTTGAAAGCCGGTTTAATTTTGAACGAAAAGTTCAACAACAGACGATCCAGTTCTCCGATAAAACGGCAGAGATTATCATCGAAAAGAAGGGCGAAGTATGGAAAAAGATGTATCAGGACTTCATTGTCGATCAGAAGCGAATATCAGCGACCGCATTAACAACTTATTTGCAGTCTCCGTTGCAGTTTTTCCTCAAGCATATTGCAAATATCAAAGAACCTCCTTCCATTTCACAGGAATTTGAGATGAACAAATTGGGAACTGTTATCCACAATGTCATGGAGAAAATATTCCTGCCGTTCAAAGATCAGAAAGACTTTACACCAACGCATATTCTGCAGCAGCAATTCAATCAGATCGAATCTTTTGTTATTCGGGAAATAGGCTTTCAATATCAGGTTGAATTAACTTCCACAAACGATTTAAATAGCCTACAGCGCATCATGTTAAAGATCGCCTGTGAATATATCAAAATGTATCTCGAATATGACATCGCCAATTATAAGGCCTTCCGTATTATAGAACTTGAAAACGACACCGACTACATACTTCCATACCCTATTTCTGTAAATGGTAAAGAAGAACAGGTTACTTTATATGGTATCATTGACCGGGTCGACGAAGTTGTCACCCATGATGATCGGATCATCAGCAGGATTGTCGATTACAAAACAGGAGGTGATTCCGTTAGTTTTAAAGAGATGGACCAGGTCTTTGCCCCCAATACGGAAAATAAAGCGCTGATACAAACACTTTTCTATGCCTATGTATTTGAGCAAAAGACAGGCCGGAAGCAACTGGAGCCACATCTATATGTTGCTCGAAAAATGCGTGAGGAAGGAACTCTGTTTAATGGCAAAGAGGGTGTATTAACCGCCGACTTTCTCGCCTTTCAGAAAGAGAACTTCGTCGGATTCTTGAGCAAGATACTCTGTGAAATTTTTAATCCTGAAATTCCATTTAGACATAATCCGGATGCGACCATCTACCCCAGCGATCCTTATACGCTGTTCTATAGAGAAGCGAGCAAATGGGCGGAAAATGAAGAATCAGTATAGGAAAGGCCTTCAGCCTGTTAGCTAAAACGCTAAGAAAAGGGGACATTCATGAATGTCCCCTTTTCTTAGCGTTTATTTTTTTTTATCGCCTTATTGGCTCGCCGTTTGGCGGTATTTATTTTATAATGAAACCAATGATCTTTAAAGATCTTACGCATGGTATTATCAAAATGTCTGGTGATAAAAAGGTTACGTGCTCCTTTTAATTTCTCACTGATCGAATTTGCCAAAGCCCTTACTGAAATAGAATAACCTTCGGTCTCATATTGTATGTAGTGCCACCAGCCTGCAGGCATATAGAGTGTTTCTCCCGGGTGGATCACCGCCTCATACCCCTCCAGATATTCTATCCCCGGAAATTCCTCCACATTGCTATACTTTGGATTAGCAATACTATGGAAGTTATATGGTAGCTTATACATCAGATCAGATTGATCATTTGGAAAAAGCCAAATACGTTTAAGTCCCTGAAACTGTGATATAAACACATGGGACATATCGATATCAAAATGATTCCGTGTACTTGAACCTTCGCCTCCGAAAAACATAAAGGGCAGCCACTGCAATACTTTTCCACCTGTTACATCATTATAGATAACATCCTGTTTTAGCTCGGGACGTATCTTGAGCAGATTGAACAGAAACAATCGTAACTCGGTAGGTTCTTTAGTAATAAGATCCAAATATTCCGCAAATGTCATTTGCCCCACAGGAGCACTGGCAGCACGATCCATCGAATCTTCTTCTTTTCCATAGACATCAATCTTAATATCACCGGCTATTTCCTTAAAGTAATCATAACTCCATTTCTTCCATGCAGGACTATCAGCACTAATAAAATCTTTTATAACCACCGGAAACCCAGGTTTCAGATATTTTTTTAAAAAGTCCTCTGATCGAATGCCCGAAATTTTATCAACTTGCTTTAAATTCACGACTGACTAATTTTGCTTAATTACAAACATAAAAAAAATATTTCTACCAAATTTTAAAAATAACGCATACACTTTATTTTTAATCGGAACAAATAACCCAAATACAATTTAATGGAAATATATTTAAAATCTCAATGACATCTGTCACTTTTAATACATTTCTCCCTTACAACAATCCTTATCCACAAACCAATATACAACGATCATACTTTCGTCACCTTTCCTTATCAACGGTGTGAAAACGAAACGAATATTTTAATTCAAGTATCATTTACCTTGCAGATTCCCTATTCAACAAAAAAAGGGTTTTGAAAAACCCCTTTATATTATTGACCTAAGATAGGTATTATTTATTCACTTTTTTGATATATTCTTCTACGGCCATTGTCATACTAGGTGCCTTTGGTGTAGGCGCAGGAATATCTAATATCAATCCATGCTCCAAAAGGGCCTGCTGTGTTGAAGCTCCAAACGCAGCTATTCGAGTATTGTTTTGCTTAAAGTCCGGGAAGTTATCATATAACGACTGAACACTGGAAGGACTAAAGAATACGATTACATCGTAAAATACATCTTTAAGATCACTCAAGTCACTTACTACTGTTCTAAACAGAACTGCAGGTGTAAATTTATAACCGTTCTGCTGCAACCAGTTGCTTGTTTCTTCATTGGCAACATCTGAACAAGGGAACAGAAAATTTTCTGCTTTATGCTTTTTCAGCACTTCTTCCAAATCTTTAGCTGTCTGTTTACCGAAGAATATTTTGCGTTTCCTATACTGAATATACTTTTGAAGATAGAGGGCGATTGTTTCCGAAATACAGAAATATTTCATTTCTGCAGACACTTCAAATCGCATCTCCTCACATATCCTAAAATAATGATCTACAGCATTTCTACTTGTAAATATTACCGCAGTATAATCTGCTAAATTAACTTTATCCCTACGCACATCTTTGGCGGGAACTCCTTCTACGTGTATAAAACCTCGAAAGTCTAATTTTAACCCGTATTTCTTTGCTAAATCATAATAAGGGGACTTATCGTTTTCAGGCTTTGGTAAAGTCACCAGTACACTTTTTACCTTCTTTGCTCTTTCTACGTCTGAAGTTTGCATATTAACCAGTTTTAGCTCAATAATCTTAACAGTATTAATATTGGTGCTATTTCTAGGCAACAAAGGTACAAAATTAAATAGGAAATTGAAAATTTATACATCGACATAATATGAGCCGCTGTTTTGAGAAATCTATATAGGAACAGCAAGATGGCTCCAATAATTGCCAGATGCAAGACTATGCCAACGGAGGATAAAGGTGCAAGACTCAATATCAATAGCACCGGAAGCATCAGGAAAAGCGTATTAAAATAAATCAGATATAATACGGTCACATATTCTTTGACAAGTTTTCTGATTTCAAAAACAAAAGACAGGAATCGGATAAATCCAATTTTAAAAGCAAACAGACCGCCCACCATACCGACCGTCTTCATATAATTAGGAAAGGTAATAAAATCGAAACGGTTCAGTTCGTAAGCATAAAAAAGACTGACAAACAAAGCTATCGCTCCCGAGAATAATACAAATAGGAAAATAAACGGCCATGAAGTCAGGATCGTATCCTCTTTACTAACGGACAGCAATACCCTGTCATCAAAATAACCCTGAAATACCAATTTTATATCAGAAGGAAAAAATACACGGATTAACCCAACGCCAAATATCAAAAAGAGCGCCGTAAATAATATCCAGTTGTCCCGATGTGGCTTAGGTGTTCCATATTGCCGTTCCAGGGCATTACCACTTTTCTCTCCTTTAAAATATTGTTTTACATTATAATCATACATGTTGTGAATAACCAGCCCCTCTGTCTCCACCGTAACAATCCGATATTGTTTTTGAAGTGCCGGATTCAAAGATGCCAGCATCTCCTGGTTTGACGACGCCACTGAATCCCTTAACATAAGTGTACTATCAGGCAGAGACACACTTTCTCGAACAACCTGTCGCGATATCCGTCGCTGCGCACTCAACTGTACAGCCGAAAACACAAAGAGGATTACAAATACAATATAATATCTAAAGACGTTAACTTTCATTGAAATAAATTGTCCCTTATCGGCCATTCAGAAATCATGGGCCGCTTAGATTCGAAACTCTTTTATGATCGTAAAGTTAGGATAAAAAGTTATATTGCATTCAAAAAATCTTTATACAACATGCCAAAAGAAATAATACGCTGTCAATGGTGCGGATCTGACGAACAATATGTGGCCTATCACGATAAAGAATGGGGGCGACAGGTAAAAGATGATAAAACCCTTTTCGAATTTTTGGTGCTCGAATCAGCACAGGCCGGTTTGAGCTGGATTACGATCCTCCGTCGGAGATCAGCTTATCAAGAAGCCTTTGCTAATTTTGATGTCAATAAAGTCGCCGATTTTACGGCAGCTCATGTCGAGGCGCTCTTAAAAGACTCCGGTATTATTAAACATCGAAATAAAATTGAGTCGACCATTACCAATGCGCAACTGTTCGAAAAAATCCAGATTGAATATGGTAGCTTTTACAATTACCTGTACACATTTTTACCCGAACAGCAACCCCTAGTCAATCACTGGTCTAGTCTACAACAGGTTCCGGCGACGACTGCGATTTCTGATAAAATAGCAAAAGACATGAAAAAAAGAGGTTTCAAGTTTTTTGGCTCCACCATTTGCTATGCTTACATGCAAGCAGTGGGCATGGTCAATGACCATATTGAAAGCTGTTCTTTTAAATATTAAACCACATGATAGGGTCAAGGAAAAAAGATGACAAACGACCTTGCGGAAGGATGTTTCTATAGTTCCTTGATCTATTTTCAACAGCCAAATTAACCTTGCCAAATCAAAATCTCGATATTCAAAATCTCTCATCACAATATCTTAATCCTAAAATCTAAACGGGAACATTCTTATAGATATCTGGTAAGTTGCGGCAAAGACCGTTAAAATCCATCCCATACCCCACGACAAACTCTTTACTAATCTCAAAACCAACGTAAGTGAGCTCTTCAAAATGGTATTGTAATGCTTCTGGCTTTACCAAAAGTGCACAAGCAATGACACTGGCCGGATTTAACCGCTTCACAGCATCTAGTGTATGCTTTAACGAATGTCCGGAGTCGACGATATCTTCCACGATAATCACATCTCGCCCTTCCAGATCAATACCCAGTCCTAAAAGCTCATTCAACTCAGACTGCCCAGTACCGATATAGGAGGCTAATTTAATAAAAGACATCTCACAGGGAACTTCTATCTGTTTGAGCAGATCTGCCATAAACATAAAACAACCGTTCAAAACGCCTATAAAAACAGGCTGCTTATGCTCATACCGTAGACTGATGTCTATCCCCATTAAACGAACCCTTTTCTGAATCTGTTCTTCCTCAAAAAGTGGTTCAAAAAGCAACCCGTCAATTTCTATTTTTTTCATTCCACTAAATTATTTTATCGGTTTCATTTCCATTTCCGGGACGAAGTTTCCTAGCCTTGTGCTAGCTGATTTTAAAAATCTACACCTGATGTCGATAAATCAAAAGTTTTCTCAAGGAGAAAACAACTGGCCACGCACCTTTTCAGTCAGCTACTTCTGTGGCTTTTTAGGCGCATTGGTAGTCTCCGCCTCCGTTTTTTCCTTTTCCTCTTTGTTTCGGCCCAGGATCTTATCGAAAATAGACCTTTTATGTTTTTCCGGCTCGGCCGTTTCCTCGTCCTGCTTTTCAGGATGAGACATCTTTTTTATCGTTTTTGGAAGGGAAACGCCTTCCAGATTATCAACTGCTCTCCCCTCGCCCAGATCATCGAACAGCAATGGGTCATCGCCCATATCCAATGTATCTATCGAATCTATAACGGCAGGTCTGGCAGCACGCAGATGTGGTTGCAGTACGACCTCATAGAAACCATAAGCCGATGTGGTCGAGTCAATACCTATCTGCCCAGTCTTAGTCATGATATGACCATAGGTGTTAAAATAACGCAACATATTTCCTTTGAGATGCCCTGTCCAGTCAAAAAAGTTCAGCCCTTTCTTCGGACGAGGCACGATACTGGACAAAAATATACTTTCTCCAAGCCCGAGTTGCGCCGGTGTTTTTCCAAAATAGTAGCGCGCAGCTTCAGTAATCCCATAGACATTATTTCCCCACTCGATCACGTTGAGATAAACCTCGTACATCCGTTTTTTACTTACCTGCTGCGAACGTTCCATCAGCCAAACCAACAAAATTTCCTCCAGTTTTCGAACGACGGTCTTATTCCGGTTTAGAAACACATTTTTCACCAATTGCATGGATATGGTGCTTGCGCCACGTTTAAAACCCTTCTCTTTAATATTTGTGACAATAGAGAGTTTGAAAGCCTTCTCCTCAAATCCTTTATGTTTAAAGAAAAATGGATCTTCGGTGTTGATCAGACTGATCTGCATATAACGGGAAATTTGATCCAATGGGGTAAAATTTGGATTTTGCGGCCCCACCACAATCTCACGCATAGGTTTTCCGTCCTCATATGCCGTATAGGTAAAAGGCGTATTCAACATCCCGATATTAGCTTCACCCCATTTCACGACCTGCAGATCGCGGTCGTCCATTTTGGAAGAAAAAAGGAGCTTATCGGGTCTTTTGAATTCCAAAGCAAAATTTAGATCATATTGGATATGTCCCTCAACCTGAATTCCATCAAGCCCCGGAAATAATCCAACTGGCAGGGCATCAAAAAAATCCTGCGCTTTGATTTTATCCGTGTGAATAGCTAGAAAAATTTCCTTTTCAGGCCTATGTATATATTTTAAATAAGGAGAAAAAACAAAATCTTTTACCTGTACTGTACTTTCTTTGCTGACCTCAATAGAAGAGGCTCCTATCTTGAGCGCCCCCTGCATGGTCGCTTCAGGAAAAATAACATCTTTACTGGAAATACGCCAGTGATTTACTTTCAGGTTTTTAAATCCCCATTGTCCGTGCAATTCCAACAGTTCCTTATTTCGTCGATTAGCTTTGTCCAATCGAAAGGATATCTCATCAAAACTAACCGCCAGACCAAATTTACGCTGTAATAAAGGGAGGTTAACTTCCTTCTTATCTGAAAAAAGACGTAGGTCACATTCCTGATTGTCCGAATCTATCGTCCCTGTTAGGTTCCAAGCTGCTTCATGATCGTTCAACAAAAATTTGGATTCCATGTCACCACCATCGATAACGGCAGAAGGAATAACAATACGCTGTGAGGTACTGTCGTCTTTGTAGGAAAGCTCAAAATTTCTGAGATCGAGATCATTCGGGATCTTAAAGAATACATTTTTGAGCAGACGATCCGCCAATGCGGCCAAATTCTGCTTAGGGTTGTCATTTTCAATGGTATCTTTCTTTTGCTTCTTAAACAAAAAATCATAGTTACTGATTGAATCTTTCTTGACCAATGATACGGTGGCATTATCCATAATAACCTCTCCGAGCTTCACATCACCGAATAAAAGAGGCCACAATTTAACGGATACAGTCAGGTCATTAATTTGCGCCAGAGGTGCTCTATTTTTAGGCAGCAACTGTATATTTTTAAACTGCACTGCATTAATTCCCTGAAAAGCATAATACTGGATTTTCAAATCCATGTCATACTTTTCCAGCAGTTTCGCTTTTGCTTTATTGATCGCCCCCATGAGCATCCCATCTCTCTTCTGGTAAGCATAAACACTTACCGCGATTACCAAAATCAAGAAAACAGCCAAAGTAATATAAAGCCATCGCCACTTGCGGGACTTCAGAGATGTTATAAATCGATTGGACATAATTACAATTTCATGCAAATCCATGCATATCAATAGTCAAACTTAGATAAATTTGCCTTTATATACAATTATAATTACACCGAAACCTGCGTGGGTAGGTCTCATTATTAAAGCTAGTCAAACGATGTGCCGAATTGTCGGTCCAATTCCTAAAATAAAGAAAACCTTGCTAGCAAAGCCAAAATGGAAACGCACCGTTCAGTCGACTTGACTTCGCTTCAATTTTCTTTAAGGCGGCAGAGTCATTCATTAGGAGCAGCGGCCTGATTTGAATTCCATTAAAAACAAACAAATGACATGAAATTGATCGGCAATGAGTAGTTTTGTATTCCATGATTTCAAATGAATAATAGATGGTTACCAAAGAACAAATATTAAATGCATTATCCTATGTTGAAGAGCCTGATCTAAAAAAGGACCTTGTAACATTGAATATGATTCAAAATATCAAGATCGAAGACCAAAAAATAGCTTTCGATGTCATATTGACTACCCCGGCCTGTCCACTGAAAGACCATATTGAGCATGCTTGCCGCAATGCCATAGCGCATTTTGTCGATAAAAATCTTGAAGTACAGATAAACATGACTTCCAATGTGATTGGCAAACAGGGAGCGCAGGTTTCAGGGATTAAAAACATCATTCTGGTTTCATCGGGTAAGGGCGGCGTCGGAAAGTCGACAGTCGCAGCAAACCTGGCCCTGGCACTTCATGCCAAGGGTGCAAAAACGGGTCTATTGGACGCCGATATCTATGGCCCTTCGCTGCCGATTATGTTTGGACTGGAGGGTGCGAAACCCGGATCTGTTGAAATGCCCGACGGTCAGGTTAAAATTGAACCTATCGAAAAGTTTGGCCTAAAATTACTTTCCATCGGTTTCTTTACCGATCCGAACCAACCTATTCCATGGCGTGGTCCGATGACTACTTCAGCTATCAAACAGCTATTTAACGATGCTAATTGGGGCGAATTGGATTATCTTGTTGTTGACATGCCCCCGGGGACCGGTGATATCCATATCACGGTATCGCAAACATTCCCCATTGCAGGAGCCGTCATTGTAACGACACCACAGCACGTAGCACTTGCCGATGCAGTCAAAGGAATTGGGATGTTCTTAATGGACAGTATCAATATTCCGCTCTTGGGCGTTGTGGAAAATATGGCCTTTTTTACCCCAGCAGAATTACCGGACAATAAATATTATATTTTTGGCAAAGATGGAGGAAAACGTCTGGCCGAAGAATATAAGGTTCCCTTCCTTGGTGAGATACCGTTGCTTAAAGGTATTTCGGATGCAGGCGACAATGGCTTCCCGATCGCAACAGATCAGGAAGATCCCGTGACAAAATCCTTTCTGACGATTGCAGAAAAAGTTGCGCAGCAACTTTCCATCATCCAGAGTCAGGTCTAAGCAACACATCTGGAGGCAGCTATTTGCTATATAAGAAAGGCTTTCATTAACTGAAAGCCTTTCTTATATAGCAAATAGGTCGTCTTAGTTAAACGTCCAATTCCAACAAAACCGGACAGTGATCCGAATGGACTGCATTCGCCAAAATCTGCGAAGCTTTAATCTGCGCCTCCAATGGTTTTGAGACCATATTATAATCAATGCGCCAACCCAGATTTCGTGCACGCGCACCCGCACGGTAACTCCACCAGGTATAGTGATGCGGCTCCGGATTCAAATGACGAAAAGAGTCGATATATCCTGAATTAATGAAATTTTCCATCCATTCGCGTTCCTCGGGCAAAAATCCGGATGAGTTTGCATTTGACTTTGGATTATGGATGTCAATAGCACGATGACAGATATTATAATCCCCGCATACGACCAAATTTGGCCGCTCTACCAACAGCTTGTCACTATACAGCTGAAAATCGTCCAAAAAACGATATTTAAAATCCTGTCTTACATCTCCCGTTGTTCCAGATGGAAAATAGGTACTCATCACCGAAACTTTATCAAAATCAGCACGAATAATACGCCCCTCAAAATCATAGTCTTCATGGCCGCAGCCATATTCAACATGCATTGGAGAAATTTTGGTAAAGAGAGCAACACCGCTATATCCTTTTTTTTGAGCCGGATACCAGTAATGCTCATACCCCATCTCCTCCAGTAGCGCAATTTCTGGAATCTGGTCCGGAGTAGCTTTAATCTCCTGAAGACATATGACATCTGCATCCACATTTTTCAGCCAGCCTAACCAATCTTTCTTTAAAGCAGCTCGCAAACCGTTCACATTGTAGGTTACTATTTTCATTGTTTAGCTATGAGTATTGAAATATTAGATTTAAAACTTTACATCCGAAAGCACGGAACTTACGAAATAGCGCACGCAGCGCATTCTTTCCCAGTATATCAATCAAAGACAATTTAATAATCTTTGGAAGAGAATAGGTCCCCAATCTTTGTAAAGAATCCAGTCTGTGGTTTTAGACCTTTCAGTTCACGTTCCAGGTTAAGTGCCTCTCGTCTGGTCAACAGATGCATGGTCACCTTCTGATCCACCTCAGGCCGGTCATGCTGGTCTGTTTTTACTTCCGCAATCTTGTCGATCACTTCTATTCCATTCACTAATTCACCGAATACGGTATAATTCCAGTCCAGATGCGGGGCACCACCGACTGTTGTATAGGCCTGACGCTGTTTCTCAGAAAACTTCTTTCCGCTCATCCGGGTCTGCTCAAGGCGATCAAGATCCTCGGGAGTGAACACCTTGCCCTGAACAAGATAAAATTGAGATCCGGAAGATGCTTTTGCGGGATTATTGTCCCGTGCAGCACCAATAACACCTTTCTTATGGAATAATCCATCCTGGATCTCCGCAGGAATCGTATACCCCGGTCCTCCATTTCCTAACTGAGCACCACCGACTGCATTTCTTGAGTCCGGATCCCCCCCCTGGATCATAAAGTTCTGAATAACCCGATGGAACAATGTGCCATCATAATATTTATTTTTTGCCAATTTCACAAAGTTATCCCGATGTTTAGGCGTTTCATTATACAATCGCAATACACAGGTTCCCTTATCCGTGATAATCTGAACATATTTATACTCAGGTTTAGCCGCAAATGCCATAACCTGCAAAAAGCAAAATAGTGCTACTAAACAAATTTTTAAAAATCTCATGTTTTAGATGACGTTTAATTCTTCAAAATAATCAATAATCAAGGACTTCATGATAAGTTCTTGCTCCAATAACGTATAGTTTGGAATAGGTTTTACCAATTCCCAATGCGGCCACCCTTCTTCATCCAATCCTTTTAGGTTATAGAACCCCATCGAACTGAACAGACGGCACGTGGCAATATGCATCAGTTCCTCTTTCTGCCGTTTCGAGAAGCTCTGCGGGCCTTTTCCTAATTCCTGTACACCGATAAGGAATAAACATACCTTGATGTCAGGTTTTTCCATATCAAATAAAGACGCGATTTCACGCTGTAGCGTGCTCCATTTCTTGTTCACTTCTGCTGCTTTCATTTTTTTCCCTTTAAACAAACGAAGACAATTTCAACTTGGTATGCAAGTTATATGTCTCCGGTACAAAAATCACTCATTAACGTCATTACCCATAACGCAAGCGCAATGACAAGCCCAATATTATTCCTTCTTCTTGGATATTATCTCGATCACCTCCATACAGCGTTTGTCAATCATCTGAAAAACGGGATCGAACAAATTATCATCAAAATATGGATCCGGAACAATATCATCAGCCAAAAACAATTGCACTTTCTCCAGGTCACCTTTATTGGCAGCTTGTGCACATACATCTGCAAAATTCTGACGGTCCATGACAAAAATAAGGTCATATTCTTCGAAAAACTCCGGCCGAAAATGTCTTGCCCGTTGGCTGGATATGTCGACCCCATATTTCTTAGCAATCGAAATTGCCCTTCGGTCTGGCGCTTCACCGATATGCCAATCTCCCGTGCCTGCGGATTCTACGATCCAGTTTAATTGTTTATCTTTTACTTTTTGCTTCAAGATCCCATGTGCCAGTGGCGAACGACAGATATTTCCCAAACAAACCATTAAAATTTTCATTGAAATATTTTTTTAAAGCTACGACTATAAAGAGCAATACGACCACAATAAATCATAGACCTCATCTCTGTCTATGATTCCAAACAAAATCAGTCTATCAGATTTTATTGCACAAAATAACTAAACTTGAACTATTAAAGAAACAATCCTAAAGAAATCATATTTTCTTATTGCAACTTCAACCTCAGGATGATTTTTGATGACCGGACATTTACAATGCTGTCTCTATGATTTCAATACCGCAAAAACAGACCTTTAAGATTTCATCTCTTGCCAATAAGGTCTTTAATAATAAAAAAAGGTGGCCTAACCTTACGGCTAGAACCACCTAAACTATATTAATCAACCAATTCTTAATTCAATTTTTAATATTCTACCGGGAAGCTCAACTGGACAGCACCTCCTTGTGGAGATACACCTTTTAAGCGAACGATATTGCGCTGCGTTGCGCCCAATGCCGATTCTACATCATCAACACTGTTTACGGCTTTTCCATTGACTTCGGTTATCACCAAACCTCTTTCTACACCAAAATAATCAAATATACCACCACGGTTTACTTGTGTCACCACAACACCAGAGTTTACACCCAGTTCTTTCTTTTTCGCTGCAGAAGCAGGAATAAAGCTTGCCCCCAATTTGTTGTAGATTTCAGTTGCACTTTTTGAAGCTTTTCCACTTGCACCTGAAGCTGATTTTAGCGACTCCTCACCTTTCAATGTCAACGAGACCTGTTTTTCTTTACCGTCGCGTTTGTAGGTAATATTTACTTTATCACCCGGGCGCAGACGGCCGATAGTTTCACTTAATACCGGAGAGCCCGTGATGGTCTTACCGTTGATCTTAGTCAAGATATCGCCTTTTTTAATCCCTGCGGCTGCTGCAGCTCCACCGGCTACCGCATCCTCAACATATAATCCATTAACATCGGTGATCCCTTTTTCTTTGGCCAGTTCTGACGTTATCGGCACATAACTAATACCAATATAGCCGCGTTTTACATTACCAAATTCCACGAAATCATCCACAATTTTTTTCACTAAATTGACGGGAATAGCAAAACCATAACCTGCATACACACCTGTTGGTGATGCAATAGCAGAGTTGATACCGATTAATTCACCGGAGGCATTAGTTAATGCGCCACCACTGTTCCCCTTATTGATCACCGCATCAGTCTGAATAAAAGACTCGATAGCAGAGCTTGCAAGTGGCTGCTCAGTAGCACCGCCAAAAGGATTACCACGTTGTTGCTGTCCTTCTCTTAAGATTCCAATATCACGACCTGTTGCACTGACAATACCAGCCGTTACGGTTGATTGAAGCCCAAGTGGATAGCCAAAGGCCAAGACCCATTCACCCACATTTACATTATCCGAGTTACCCAACTTTACAACAGGCAAGCCTTTTCCGGCTACTTTTAATAAAGCAATATCCGTATTTGGATCGCGACCGATCAATTTCGCTTCATAAGTGCGCTTGTCTGTTAGCACAACCTCGATCTTATCCGCATCCTCTACGACGTGATTGTTGGTAACAATATACCCATCGTCAGAGATAATGACCCCTGATCCTGAAGCTTGCACAGGTTGCGCCTGCATCTGACGGCGTCCCCCGCCTTGGGGCATACCAAAGAATTCTTCAAACATATCAAATGGAGAACCTTGTGATTGCTGCGAACCCTTTCTACTATATGTTGTCTTAATATGTACGACACCCGGAGCCACCGCCGCAGATGCTTGTGTAAAATCAGGATTGCCCGTTGAAGACATGACTCCTGTAGGGTTATTGGCAAAATAAACTTTCTGTTTGTCTTCAAAAGACATACTATCAAGTTTCTTATTTTCAATAAGCTTGTAACCACCTAATGCTACTGCTCCACCGAAAACAGCTGTTAATAGCGTTAAACCGACCTTATTCATAAACTTATTTCTATTTTAAAATGTCTTAATATAAGCTGATAATTTTTGCTCTTAAAATTACCGATTTTATTCGGATATGTTCAAATGTAATACCATTTAAAGGCCTTCGGAAAATCCGACACGTTAAAAAATGTTAATTGCTAGACAAATGCAATAATTTTAACAAATCTTAACTTCCTAACGCTTTTTTGTAACAAAAAAACGTATTTTTGTTACTTCAAATCAATAGAATGGCATCGAAAATAAGATTTTCAAAATATCAGGGAGCTGGCAATGATTTCATCCTAATCGATAATCGCGACGATTCATTTAACCGGGCGGACGAAGTCCTGGTGAAAAACCTCTGTGACCGCAGGTTTGGAATAGGCGCCGATGGCCTCATGCTGCTTCAAAAGAAAGAAAATTACGATTTTGAGATGATTTACTATAATGCTGATGGCCGAGAGGGGAGTATGTGCGGCAATGGCGGACGTTGTATCGTGGCCTTTGCACATGATTTAGGCATTATCACTGACAAAACTGACTTTTTGGCAGTCGACGGCGCACACCATGCTTCCCTTTCCGCAGAACTTGTCAACCTGCAAATGATCGACGTGTATGAGTTTGGACGAGACGGCGATGCTTACATCCTACATACCGGGTCACCCCACTACGTTAGCTTTGTTACAAACCTAAAAGAAAAAAATGTTTATCAGGATGGCTACTCGATTCGCAACAACGCTACTTATGCCAACCATGGCATCAATGTCAATTTTATCGAGAAGGAGGAAAATGGTTATTTTCTGCGCACATTCGAGCGTGGTGTAGAAGACGAAACTTACGCCTGTGGTACCGGTGCTACCGCTGCTGCAATGGCAGTGGCCCTACAAATGAACTTAGAAGGCGAGATCGTTATCCCTATTCGCGTGCTGGGTGGACAATTGTATATCTCTTTTCATAAAAAAGGAAGTAGCTTTACAAATGTTTTTCTCAAAGGCCCTGCTCAATTTGTTTTTGAGGGCAATTTCTAGTATTTGGAAAGACATATTGTTATCACCGGTCAATATAGTCTTGATACGATGCCAATTTATTACCTAAAATATTGCAGGCTATTTCTGTAATCTACATTTTTTTAAATTTCATTCGGCAAATTACGTTTAATGGTATATTTTATTGTATATTAGATACCTTTATTTACAAGGCCCGCTATTTTTAATGCAACAGTCAAAGTCATTTCCAATATATAAAATCGTTTATTCTATTTGTGAGCATCCCTATCTTGGCTATCTCATTGAGCCACACATGGTCAAACTCAATCCGAACGGAACCTACTCCCTACGATACCAACGTATATTTAGCAATACCGTAGATGCCTATGCCGCAGAATTGGATGAGGTAGATTACAAGCTGATCCGACTGCTCGACGATATCGAACAGACAAACCTCATCAAGAAATATTATAAAAAAGCAATCAGACCTGTAGATTTTTTCTCCAAAGTCTTTGACAAAAAGCTCTACGACCTGCTGCGACCTAAGATTGATGAAAAGATGATCCAATTTTTCGAGTCTATTGGAAATAAACCGCTCTTTATGATGAGCAAAGACGGTTACCCGGCAGACCAAGAAATAAAATTGGCGACATCGGCTGCATCTATCTTATTTCATTTTCGTCGAAGTAATGAGGAAACACGTTACTTTCCAACCATAAAGTACGAAAATCAACGCTTGGAATTTATGTTTAAAAATGCCATTGTATTAACCAATACTCAGGCGTGGCTACTCTTAAACAATACCTTATACTATTTCGATCAGGCGCTAGAAGGAAAAAAGCTTAGCCCCTTTCTCAATAAGCGATACATTTCCGTGGGGAGAAGTACCGAAAAAAAATATTTTGAAACTTTTGTCTGTGGATTAATCGAACGTTATCATGTTTATGCCGAAGGCTTTGAAATACAAACGCATCAGCACCAAGCAATTCCATTGCTGCATTTAATTTATGTAGAAGATGGCGCATCGCAATTACAGTTGCAATTCAGATATGGCCCACATACATTTACTGCGGGAGCGGAAAATAAAGTGACTGTCCGGATGGAATATCATGAAGAGAAAGACTTATATATCTTCCATCGGGTCAAACGCTCTTTACAATGGGAAGAACAGCAGCACGAGAATCTAAAAGCCATGGGGCTGGAAGATCTGGACCGTCAGCTGGGACTACTTGCCCCGTCTATTCAGTCCGGAAAACGGATCTCTGTATTCGACTGGATAAATAATCATCAGGAACAAATAAAAAACTTGGGATTTGAAATCATACAAAACAGCGAACAGAAACGCTTTTTCATCGGACATACCTCATTGGACATCGCCATTGACGAAGATAATGACTGGTTTGATATCAGTGCCATTGCTAAATTCGGTCCCTACGAGATTCCTTTTATAAACTTACGAAACCATATTCTAAACAATATCAAAGAATTTACCCTGCCCAATGGGGAAATCGCCATGATCCCTGAAGAATGGTTTGCACAATACAACCATCTCTTTCAGTTTTCTGCCGATAGACATGAACTTAAATTAAACAAAGTACACATCGGTCTGCTCTTTGAGATCAGCGAACATACCAAATTGGTCTTCAACCGTAAATTGCAAAATCTCGCGACGTTTGAGGAAATTGCCGATATTCCGGAACCAAAACATTTCAAAGGAAATCTTCGGCCCTATCAGAAAGCAGGCTATAACTGGTTTAACTTTCTAAAGCAGTATAAATTCGGTGGTTGTCTCGCAGATGACATGGGATTGGGAAAAACCATACAGACTTTAGCCCTGTTGCAGCAACAAAAAGAGCAGCTTACAGATCAGCAGGAAGTACACACTTCACTCCTGGTATTGCCAACATCACTCGTTTACAACTGGCAAAAGGAAGCACACCAGTTTGCCCCACAGCTAAAGATCCATTTGCATACGGGAAATAACCGTATTAAAGATGCCACACTATTTGCTAAGTATGACCTGGTCATTACCACTTATGGCATAGCACGTATTGATGAGGAAATATTGAGTGGATTTTATTTCAATTACATAATCCTAGATGAAAGCCAGAATATTAAAAATCCGACCTCAAAATCATTTAAGGCCATAAAAAGTCTGAAAAGTAAAAATAAACTAGCTTTAAGCGGGACTCCTGTTGAAAACTCTGTTTCTGATCTTTGGGCACAAATGCATTTTACCAATCCCGGGTTATTGGGAAGTTACACCTACTTTCAAAAAGAATTTGTGCAACCCATTGAAAAGAAAAAGGATGAAGAAAAAGCGCAACGTCTTCAGGCGATTGTCAAACCGTTTATCTTAAGGCGAACAAAAGATCAGGTCGCAACAGAACTGCCCCCAAAAACAGAACAAGTGCTGTATTGTGAAATGACCGATAAGCAATCGGAACTTTATGAAAAGGTCAAATCCGAGTACCGCAATGCCATTCTCGACGGGCAACTGGACAACAAGCCAAAGTCAACCCAAATTGCCTTATTGCAGGGATTGACAAAGCTTCGCCAGTTAGCCAATCATCCTAGAATGGTCGACGAGAACTTTGTTGGTGATTCTGGAAAATTTGAAGCTGTTATTGAAACCCTTGAAATGGTGATGCAGCGAGGAAACAAGGTTCTTATTTTCTCCCAATTCGTCAAACAGCTTAATATCTTCAGGCAATATTTTGATAAGAAAGGAACAAACTATGCCTACCTGGATGGTGGAACTAAAAATCGTGACGAAGCCGTTAGCCAGTTCCGTAAAAACAACAACACCAAACTTTTTTTGATATCAATCAAAGCCGGCGGTGTTGGTCTTAACCTGATCGAAGCAGACTACGTCTTTATCTTGGATCCTTGGTGGAATCCTGCCGTAGAGCAACAGGCAGTAGACCGTTCCCATCGTATCGGACAGACGCGAAACGTATTTATTTACAAATTTATTAGTAAAGACACTGTAGAAGAAAAAATATTGGCATTGCAGAACCGCAAAAAATCCATTGCACAGAGCCTCATTACAACAGAAGAAAGCTTTATAAAATCACTTTCTCAGGAAGATCTGCACGAACTTCTGGCTTAATGTGATCAATTTTTATATTCATTAATTTTTGACATATAGACCGAGGGACGAATACCCGTAACACGCATAAAGATATTACTGAATGACGATAGTTCATTGTAGCCGATCTGCATCGCAATTTCCAGGATAGAATAAGTATTCTCAGCCATCAGTTCTAATGCTTTCGCTATGCGTATAGCTCTCAAAAAACGGATATAGCTAATTCCCATATCTTCCTTAAACAGCCGTGAAAGGGACCGGCTACTCATGCCAAACTGTGCCGCTACCTGCTCGATTGTAAAAGCTTGATCAATATTCGAGTTTAGATACCGCGCTATACGCCGAAGCTTTTCATTCTTAGGATAGGGATGCTGCATGGGGAAAGCATCTATCGGCGGACTCATCTCCGGAATAATAGCCATCATTGCCCGTAATAAGCAATACCTAGCATAATTGTTTTTTTTACCTATCCCACCTTCCCAATCCTGTGCAAATAAAAACATCTCCCGCATCAGGTCATTGCTCAAAAATATGTTCGGTTCCAACAGAACAGGGTGAACGTCTGACTGTTCTTTAAAGTAGAAACTATACAGGTGAATACGGGAACTGGAACTTTCTAGGTGGTAGGCCGTATTTGCAGGAATCCACATATAAAACCGGCCCGGCAGATACCAATGCTTCATCGCAGTAAACACATGTATAATACCGCCATCAGCATACAGTAAGCGCGCTTTCCGGTGTATATATTCACGCGGATCAATCCGGTCTACATGGGTATGCCACACATAAAAGTCGTTCCGGTCGTCATCTATAGCCACCAGTTGTTCCTGTTCCATAATTTAAAATTACACTTTTTTTACCATATGGCACAAATGAACAAATATCCGTCCGACTATACAAAACTAAACTCGTCCCGCCGGCAGTATCTTTGTGCAAAGTTTCCCTCCATGCTCAAGCCTATACAGCGTATCCGGGCGATCCCGGTTCAACAACAATTTGCCAGCATATTCTGAAATTGCCGCTTGAGATACTGGGAGCCTATCATACAGACCGCAGGTGGCAGATCAACTGGAGCATAGATGGAAAAACATTAAAATATTCATAAAAATCATAATGAGTACAGAAGAAAATAAAGACCGAACAAAAGGGTTTAATAAAGTTTTAGTTGTATTTGCCGTGGTCCTGCTCCTTGCCGGAATCGGTATTTTGGGCAAACATCTGTTGTTTACAAGTCAACATGTCACGACCAACGACGCTCAGGTTGACCAATATGTGACGCCAGTAGCAAGTCGGATATCAGGTTTTGTGAAGGAAGTCAGGTTTGAAGAAAATCAATATGTACATCGTGGAGACACATTATTACGCATAGATGCCAGCGAGTATCAGACCAAATTAGATATGGCGAATGCCGAGCTTCGAAACAGTCAGCGGAATGCCGAAGTGATTGCCAAAAGCGCAAATGTCACTGCCAATAGCATTTCTGTCCAAAAAGCTAGATTAGAAGCAGCCAAAGTAAGTGTATGGCAAACTGAACAGGACTACAGGCGATTTAAAAATTTGTATGAAGCAGATGCCGCAACCAGACAACAATACGATAATGCCAAGGCAGCGTATGACATTTCTTTGGCTCAGCTCAATGCTATTCAGGAAGAATACAACTCGGCACAGTTAAATACAAGAAAAGAAAAAGCTAGCGAACTACCTGCCAAAGCAAATATCGATTTAAAAAAAGCAGCAAAAAGCAATGCCGAAGTATTCCTGTCCTATACCGTAGTGACGGCACCTTATGACGGTTTTGTTGGAAAAAGAACGATCCAACCGGGCCAATTTGTTAAAGAGGGACAGACTTTAGTCAATGTCGTCAGCGAAGAGAAATGGATTAACGCCAATTTTAGAGAGACACAATTAGCGGACCTGAGCGAAGGAACCGAAGTCACCATACAGGTGGACGCTTTTCCGAAATTACATCTGAAGGGAAAAATTCATTCCTTTTCGCCGGCATCAGGATCCAGATTTTCGGTTATACCCCAAGATAATGCAACCGGAAACTTTGTTAAAATCGAACAACGCATACCGATCAAAATTGTCTTTGCACCAAAACAGGATTTGACAAAACTACGTGCAGGAATGAATGTCGTGGTACATGCAGCCCACCAATCTTAACTATTCATGAGTTCAAGCAAATCTTTATATTACCGCTGGGTTCCCGAATGGATTAAACTTCCCATGATGATGTTGGCCATGTTTCCACATCTCATGCTGATGTCCCTGTTTCATTCGAACACCGCTTTTACCGCTTCTACGTTAGCGATCGAAATGGAAGATATTCAGTATTTTCTTTCATTAATGTATGGTGCTATTGTCGCAGCCCTGTTGATCTTTCATAGGCTATTTGCCTTCTTTCGGGTAAGGACATATATCCTGCTGACCTGCACGGTATCCATCCTCACTTTATTGGCCATTTCTATAACCAGAGATCCCTTCCTCATTGCCGTGCTCAGGGTGATCGAGGGTATTTTTTGTATACTTGAAGGCGCTTGTTTTCTTCCCTTGCTGATGATGCAGATCAGGCATTCCAAAAGCCGCACCATTGCCTATTTCTTCCTGTATACTTTTATGCTGACAGGCGGAACAATAACAACATCCCTCTTAAAAGAAAGTATTATGGATTATGGTTGGGAAGATATGATTCATGTTGTGCTCTATTGGCATTTGATGGTCATCGGGATCGCTTTACTATTTTTGAACAACAGGCGATTAAGCCGGAAATTCCCACTTTATCAATTGGATCTGGCCAGCTGTCTCTTTCTGCTGCTTTCGTTAAGCTGTGGGGCATATGTGTTGATTTATGGTCGTAAATATTATTGGTTCGAAAACAACACGATCGCAATTAACTGCGCACTTTTCCTAATTTTCGGGGCGCTTTTTGTCATCAAACAATATCTCGTAAGAAGACCACTGTTTCATTTTGAAATTTTGAAATATAAGAACGTTATTTTTGGCGTTATCCTATTTTTTTTATTTTATCTGATCCGGAGCAGCCTCAACAATGTCTACACTGTCATGTCCAATGTATGGCGGTGGCCCTGGCATTACATTGTCGACATCCAATACATTAATGTACTGGGGACCATCGTGGGAGTGGGTAGCTCAGGAATACTCTTATTGCGCGATGTATCACCGAAATATATTTTCGGACTGGGCTTCCTGATATTGACCACATCCTGCTTTTTGTTTGTCCCTACATTTTATCCCGATACCACCGTTTGGGCAATAGGCCTGCCACTATTTCTTCAGGGAATCGGACAGGGCTGGCTGTTTACCCCACTTGTGATCTATATTATAACAGGGGTTGCTCCACATCATGTGGGCAATGCAGGTTTAATGGGCACGACCGTTAGATTCTGGAGCACCAATATTGGCTTTGCGCTGATTCAAAACATCAGTTACACCTTAAATCAAAAACATTTTATCCAGATCGAACAACACTTAAATACGAGCAATCCGATCACAGTTGCCTATTGGAGTGCTTTGATCGAAAAATACCTGGGGACATCCGGTGATCAATTGGCAACTAATCTTGCCAGCAAGAGCCTTCAGACAACAATTACCCAGCAGGCATCCCTCATCAGCAATATGGAGATCTTTACCTATCTCGGGATCTTGGGAGGAGCCATTACCTTAATCATTTTTCTATTTGCCCCCGCCAAGGCATTGTTCATGCGACTGAGAATTCCATATTTATAAAAAAAGCCATTGCAACGAGTTTGCAACAGCTTTTCGATACGGTAATATTTACTAGGCGTTAAACGCTAGAAGAGCTCGCTTTATACGCTCAATAACTTCGTTCTGACCAAGTAATTCAACGATCTGAAACACATCGGGACCAAACTTACCACCTACCAGCATAATCCGGAATGGCATCATCAGTTCCCCCATCTTCATTCCTGAGCTCTGAATCGCTTCTTTAAAAAATGCCTCCAGCTCAGCTGCTTTCCAATCCGAAAAGCCTTCAAATGACGGAATGATGTTTTCAAAAAATACGGTTTTCTCCGCAGACCATTTTGGTTTTACGGCATTCAGATCGTATTCAACAGGCTGTAAAAAAAAGAAAGCAGCTTGGCTCCAGAAATCCTCAACAAAAGTTAAACGCTCTTTGACCGCTGCCAATACGCGGTTTACATAACCTTCTTCTGCTTCTATTTGATGATGAGCCAGCACCTCCTTGATCTGAGGTAATAAAGAATCGCTCGAAGAACGTTTAATCCATTCGTGATTGAACCATTTTGCCTTTTCAAAATCAAACTTTGCTCCAGCTTTGCTAATGCGCTCGACGCTGAATTTTTGGATCAGCTCCTCTAAAGAAAATAGTTCTTGTTCTGTCCCATCGTTCCAACCCAACACACCAAGCATATTGACAAAAGCTTCTGGCAGGAATCCCATTTCACGGAATCCCTTTGTTGTATCACCAGATTTAGCATCCGTCCAATTCATGGCATATACAGGAAATCCTAAACGGTCACCATCTCGTTTACTTAATTTTCCATTACCATCAGGTTTAAGGATAAGTGGCAAATGTGCCCATTGTGGCATGCTATCAGCCCATCCAAGGTATTCCCATAATAGAATATGGATCGGTGCAGAAGGTAACCATTCTTCACCACGGAAGACATGGGATATCTCCATCGCCTTATCATCCACAACGACAGCCAAGTGATACGTTGGCATTCCGTCGGCTTTAAGCAGCACCTTATCGTCCACTATATTGGTATCGAAGGCGACTTTCCCACGGATCATATCGGTGAATGACACCGTTTCGTCTGTCGGAATTTTTATCCGGATGGTATGCGGTGTTGCCGCATCCAGTAATTGTTGCGTTTCAGTTTCACTTAAGCTCAAAGAATTGCGCAATTGTAACCGATTTTCATGGCTATAACGGAAGTTAGGTTGCAGCTTACGTTGTTCTTCCAGCTCTTCTGCGGTATCGAATGCATAATAAGCGTAGCCATTCTTGATTAACTGTTCGGCATATTGGCGGTAAGAAGCTTTTCGTTCACTTTGACGGTAAGGGCCATATGGGCCACCTTTTAACGGACTTTCATCTGGAGTCAGGCCACACCAGGCCAAACATTCATTGATGTACTCCTCGGCTCCCGGGACAAAACGAGTTTGATCCGTATCCTCGACACGTAAAATAAAATCCCCCTGATGCTGACGCGCATAGAGAAAATTAAACAAAGCTGTACGTACGCCCCCAAGGTGAAGACCACCGGTAGGACTCGGTGCAAAGCGCACTCTTACTCTTCTTTCTGAACTCATGCCGCAAAATTACCACAAAATTTTTGATTTGGATAACAGGATGAGTTCTAAGCTGAAATAAAAGTGCAGAAAACAGACATTTATTCATTAATTTGCGCTAGAGTACAAATTACGGAATCATGAAACCCTCTCAGATAAGCCAACAACGCTGGAAATTTATTTTGCTCATCTTTGCGGCAATTATCGCCATCGCCTCATTGGTTTATACCAATTACCTTGTCCGCAACCTTGCACATGCCGAACGTTCCAAAGCCGAAGTATGGGCAATGAGTACCAAAAACATTATGACGATGCCCGATGTGGACGATGAATTCATTACATTCATCTATGCTGTTAGAGATAGTTTAAATCTGCCTGCAATCATCACCGACGATAAAGACGATATTATTTTTTGGCGCAATCTGGATTCCACCAAGACCAATATCAAGCCAATCCATAATGACAGCGTTACAAAGCAGCTGGATTATGACCCAAATTATTTCCAGAAACAGCTTGCCTTTATGAAAAAGAGTCATCCACCCATTACTTTGGAATTGGAAAATGGTCAAAAATGGCATGTTTACTATAAAGACTCTTGGTTTTTACAGCAATTACGTGTATTCCCCTATGTTCAGTTATCGCTGATCGCCCTCTTCCTGATTATTGCTTATACCGTTTTCAATTCCATTCGAAAATCCGAGCAGAACCTTGTCTGGGTGGGACTAACAAAAGAGGCCGCCCATCAATTGGGAACCCCCATATCTTCATTAATGGGCTGGCTGGAGCTGATTCGAATCAAATTTGATGCTGAGGAAGACGATACGCTGAATGAAATGGAAAATGATATTAAACGATTGGAGATCGTCGCCGATCGCTTTTCAAAAATAGGGTCAACACCTGTGCTGACCAATCACAATCTCTATGAGGTCATCAAAAATTACGTGGATTATTTCCGGATACGGACAAGTAATAAAATTACATTCGAATTAACGGGAGATACCCATGTGGAAGCCAAACTTAATATTCCACTTTTTGACTGGATTATCGAAAATTTATTGAAAAACGGCGTAAATGCAATTGGCACAGAAGGAAAGATAACTGTTAATATTTCAGAAAATATTGCGAAAGAAGAAATTTTTATAGACATTAGTGATACGGGCAAAGGAATTTCAAGATCAAATTTTGAATCTGTCTTCCAGCCGGGTTTTACAACACGTAAAAGAGGTTGGGGACTCGGCCTTAGCTTAACCAAACGAATGGTGCGGTATCATCAAGGACAAATCTTTGTTAAAGAATCTGAAATAGGTAAAGGAACAACATTTCGAATAATCTTAAAAAGCAACTTAAAATATGAAGCCACTCAAATCTGACGAATATCCGGCAGTATATGCTCCCTATATTGAGACTGTAGTCGACAACGTATTAGATGTATTGGAAGAACAAACGCTCTCTTTTCCAGCATTTCTGGATACCATCCCCGAAGAGAGAGGTAATTTCAAATATGCCGAAGACAAATGGACAATCAAAGAAGTGGTCGGTCATGTTATTGACAATGAGCGCATCATGGCTTACCGTGCATTACGATTTTCACGCAACGACCTGAAAGAGCTGGCCGGTTATGATCAGGACTACTTTATTCAACACTCCCGTTACAATGACCGTACCTTGGAAAGCCTAAGCAAAGAGTTTACTTATCTGCGCAAGGCCAACCTCATGCTGTTCAACAGTTTCAACGATGCAGAGTTAGAGCGCAAAGGCATGGCCTCAGAGCGACTGACCAGTGTCAAAGCATTATTATATGTGATTGCTGGACATCTTAATCACCACCGCATTATTATTCAGGAACGTTATTTAAACTCAGACGATGTCAAGAATTTGGTTTCAGCCTTACAACATTGAGGAAATAAATGTCTTTTTCAATAAATACCTGTCCGGCTTATTGGAAATCAGCGCTACCGAAATAGATGACAACAGCATTACGGCGACCATGCCCGTCACAGATAAAGTGAAACAACCTCATGGTATCCTACATGGTGGGGCATCGGTGGTACTAGCAGAATCGCTAGGAAGCATTGCATCCAATTTGGTCGTCGACCCAGATAAATATCGCGGTGTAGGGCTCGAAGTCAATGCTAATCACATCCGACCGGTAAGCAGTGGAATCATTACGGCAAAATGCAGTCCTATTCATATTGGCCGATCGACCCACATCTGGGAGATAAAAATGTATGACCGCTTCAATAAGTTGAATTGTATCTCTAGACTTACAGTAGCTATCGTGCCCAAATAAGACCGGGTTTGCTAACTCGATTTACCAGTTTCATGT
Organism: Sphingobacterium puteale; assembly: GCF_003627955.1. GTDB lineage: Bacteria > Bacteroidota > Bacteroidia > Sphingobacteriales > Sphingobacteriaceae > Sphingobacterium > Sphingobacterium puteale. Next base: position 545,129 of record NZ_RBWS01000001.1, read on the forward strand.
AATTCGAAATCAACAATATTTACAAGCTAAGAAGAATAATTTTCACAATTTATTCTTCTTTTTTTTGCCAAATAATTATCAAAATCCCGCTTTATTTATTTCCGATATTCAAGAAAATTAAGTAGTCTTGTAAGATGGATATTTTAAAAATCAACAAAAATAGCATGCAATCGTTTGTTTAAAGCTATTTTTTACTGATTGACAAATCCGTGAACGATAACTTAACTAAATATATAAAATAAAACATGACCACTAATCCTAACGTTGGTAAAACAGCTTTTCGCCCTATGGCCATTTGCTGTGGATTATTTTTTATCCTCGGTTTTATTACCTGGGCAAACGGAACGTTAATCCCGTTCTTAAAGATTGCTTGTAATTTAGAAACAGACTTACAAGCATTTTTTGTAACCTTCGCATCTTATATTGCCTATTTTTTTCTGGCCCTTCCAAGTTCAGTTATTATTAAAAAAATCGGCTTCCAAAATGGCCTGGTTGTTAGTCTTGTTATATTAGGTTTGGGATCCTTGATTTTTATCCCTGCGGCCGATAGCAGAAGTTATGGCCTATTTTTAACGGGAATATTTATTCAGGGATCGGGTATGGCCCTTCTTCAAACGGCTGTCAATCCCTATTTAAGTATTATTGGTCCAATAGATAGTGCTGCACAACGGATCTCGATAGCAGGATTCTTTAATAAATCTGCAGGAATTATCGTACCGATATTATTTGGAACACTCTTTTTAAAAGATGCGCAAAATGTGACCGCAAAATTAGAAGCTACCACTGATCTAGTGCAAAAAAATGCCATTTTAGATGATCTCCTCCAACGTGTTCACACCCCTTACATTTCCCTTGCTGTAATCTTTGTTGCTTTCGCAATTTTCTTAAAATTCACACATCTTCCTGAAGTCGACGTTGATGCTGAAGAAGAAAGTGGCGAAGAAAATGGCAATGTCGCAGTGAAAAAGACCTCGATCTTTCAGTTCCCACACCTATTCTTAGGGTCACTGGCCATTTTCTTTTGTGTTGCTGTTGAAGTAATGGCGGGAGATATCATTGGTGTCTACGCACGTGAGCTGAAAGTAGCTCCGTTCTTTACAACATACGCTACAGCGTTTACTCTTTCGTGTATGCTGATCGGGTACATTATCGGTATCATCTCGATCCCTAAATATGTATCTCAACAAATGGCACTACGCATCTGTACCATTATAGGAATTACATTTACGCTTATATCTGTTTTTACAACCGGAACCACATCATTCGTTTTTGTTGCTTTATTAGGAATTGCAAACTCCTTAATGTGGCCTGCAATTTTCCCATTGGGAATCAAAGGGCTAGGAAAATTCACAAAAACCGGATCGGCCATTATGATTATGGGAATCGCGGGCGGTGCAATCTGGCCTTTAGTCTATGGTTATCTAAAAGATCACTTACATATTGATTTTCAACATGCCTTCCTTTATGCCATGATTCCCGGATATTTATATATCATGTACTTTTCAATAGCTGGTCATAAAATTGGAAAAAAAGCGTAAGAAAAGTACCGAAGAATTTCACAAAAAAGGGCACCTAAAAATAGATGCCCTTTTTTGTGAAATTCTTCCTATTTTTAAGAGATAAATCTAAGTTCAGTTGCAGCTCGGATTTACTCGATGACAGATTATGCGACATGCTTTATACGAACTAAAAAAGCATTAGCCATTAATTAGCAAAATTCTATATTCATAAATCACCGGGCTAATTGGCCCAAAAAGTAATTATCGAACAAATGAAAAAGAAATTCTTTGCCATTGCATTTGCAGCAGCCTTAATGTTTACTGCCAATGAATCCTATGCCCAGTTAAAATTTCCGGCAGCAAGTAGTGCCCAAACAGTTACACAGGGATTAGGGATTGAAAATGTAACCCTCAGCTACAGCCGTCCGAGCATGAACGGCCGTAAGATCTTTGGTGACCTTGTACCTTACAATGAGGTATGGCGTACAGGTGCCAATACCAATACAACCTTGACCTTTGAAGGTGATGTTACAATCAACGGAAATAAACTCGCTGCAGGAACCTATGCATTATTCACCATCCCTAACAAGAACGAGTGGACTGTAATTATCAGCAAGAATACCAAACAATGGGGTGCCTACACCTATAATCAGTCCGAAGATGCACTTCGTTTCAATGTTAAACCACAGAATTTAAGCAGTCCGGTTGAAACCTTTACGATCTCTTTCGACAATGTCACACCAACAGATGCCATATTAAATCTTGCATGGGAGAAAACAGCAATAAAAGTAGCTCTTAAAGTCAATCAACAGGCAAAAATCATCGCCTCCATTGAGGAAGCAATGAAAGGTGAGAAAAAGCCTTATTTCGCTGCTGCCCAATATTATTTCAACAATAACATAGACGAGAAGAAAGCATTAGCTTGGTTTGACGAAGCGGCGAAAGCACAGCCTAAAGCCGCCCATGTATTGTACTGGAAGGCGAAAGCGCAACTCAAAGCCGGCGATAAAAAAGGCGCCATAGAAACGGCTACGAAAGGGGTCGAAGTCGCTACGGAAGGTAAAAATAGCGAATACATCAAATTGAATACGCAGATTATCAATGCGGCAAAAAAATAAAGCAGTGATAAACGGATAGCAAAGCGGGGTATCCAAAAGATTGGATACCCCGCTTTTTGTTAATTTCATTCGTGTACTCCGGCCTCTCCCTTCAAATATTCAATTGGCAGTGAGTTCGCTTTACTCTTGGCCAACGTCATTTTTATAACTCATCTTTGAGCAGTTGTTCCAATTCCTCAGGCGAAACATTCATGTTCACATTGCCGTCCTTTGCAAAAGAGATCTCTCCGGTTTCTTCGGAGACAATGACCGCTATGGCATCGGAGATTTCGGTCACCCCGATCGCCGCACGATGTCGCAACCCAAACTGTAGCGGTAAATCCTCACTATCCGACAGTGGCAGTACGCAGGAAGCAGTCATAATCTTAAAATCGACGATCACTACGGCACCATCATGCAAGGGACTATTTTTATGGAAGATGCTCTCGATTAACCGCTTCGAAATATGAGCGTCAATATATTCACCGCTACTCTGGTAATATTCCTCATCAAAATATTTTGAGAAAACCAATAAAGCCCCGGTGCGTGTACGCGACATGCTTCTACAAGCCTCCACAACTGGCCTTAAATCCTCGGTCAAATCCTTCTGTATAGCTTTTTTATTCCCTAAAAAAGACCAGAAGACCTTCTTTCGTTTCATCGATATATTCTTGCCCACATGGAGCAAAAAGCGCCTGATTTCCTGCTGGAATACCACGATAAGCGCAATGGAACCTACGGATATAAATCCGCCGAATATCTCGGTCAATAGACGCATGTGCATCTGTTTGACGACGATGTAAACCCCATAGAATAAGGCCACCCCGATCAGGATATTCACCGCAATGGTACCCCGAATCAGACTATAGATATAGTAGATAATAATCGCCACCAATATAATATCGATAACGTCCAATAGGCGAAAGCCACTAAACAAGCTATAATCGATTCCATCCATATATGCAAGTTAAAAAAAAATAGATATTATTCGTATTTTTACCCTATAACATATAGTAAAATGACTAGACTTTCAGTAAATATCAATAAAATCGCAACACTCAGAAATTCAAGAGGCGGCAATAATCCTAATCTTGTGGCTGCTGCATTAGCCTGCGAACGTTTTGGGGCGCAGGGCATCACTGTCCACCCAAGACCGGACGAAAGGCATATCCGCTATCAGGATGTCTTTGACTTAAAAGCTGAAATTCAGACCGAACTCAATATCGAAGGCAATTGCCAGGAACAGAAATTCATTGATCTTGTCCTCGCCAATAAGCCTGCCCAAGTAACCTTGGTACCGGATGCTGAAGGGCAGTTGACTTCCAATCATGGTTGGGACACGATCAAAAACAAAGCCTACTTAAAGGATATGTGCCAATTGTTCAAAGATGCCGGTATACGTGTTTCAATCTTTGTGGATCCAGTTGAGGAGATGGTCGAGGCAGCAGCTGAAACAGGTACGGATCGTATCGAATTATATACAGAAGGCTTTGCCAGCGAATATGGTTTTGATAAAGATGCCGCCATCAGCCCCTATTTTAGAGCGGCAGTGAAAGCACGTGAAGTTGGATTAGGCCTGAATGCGGGTCATGACCTCGATTTAAACAACCTCCAGTATTTTAATCAGCATATACCCGAATTACTGGAAGTCAGCATTGGGCATGCCTTAATTTCAGACGCGCTATACCTCGGTCTTGAAGAAACAATCAAACGCTATCTGGCCTGCTTAAAATAAACAATACGATGAGGACTGGCTAAACTGGTTAAAGCACAGCTAAGGTAAGTACAACTCTATTGGGAAAGCGCTCCGGTCAGCACCGGGATTTTGTCCAAACAGCCAGGTACCTTAAGCCACAGTTGCATCTCTTCGCAAAAAAAACAAGACTAAAGAGACTTTCCAGAATAAGGAAAAGACAAATAGAAAAAGGCCTTCTTGCAGGAAGAAAGCCTTTTTCTATTTGTTTTAAATCCACCATCAAAAGAAGATGCACTCCTTATAAAAGGATTAATGAATTCCCTTAAATATACGGTTCCAGCGGATTTTAGAAAGGCCCGAACCGATTTCATCCCAGCTCATCCAGGTGAATAATGCCTTGCCCACGATATGGTCTTCAGGAACAAAGCCCCATCCTCTTGAATCCAGGGAATTGTGGCGGTTATCCCCCATCATCCAGAAATAATCCATTTTAAAAGTGTAGCTATCCGCTTTGACATCATTGATATAAATCCCGTCTGCCCGTTTCTCCAATTTATTATTTTCATAGACGTGAATTGCACGTTCGTAAATTGGTAATGTCTGCGCGTTCAGGGCAACCGTCCAGCCTTTCTTTGGAATAAGTATCGGACCGAAATTATCAAAATCCCACTTATACTGAGGGTCATAGGGATAGGCACCTTCCCCAACTGGACTTCTTCTGATTTCTTTTACATTTGACCAGGATTTCACCAATGCCAGCTCGTCCTTGGTCATAAACAGCTGATAAACTCCGGGCTGTTGATCCGAGCCTACAGCCTCTATTCTCAATTCCCGTAGACGATCCATGTTCAATGGAGTTCCGTCGGTCAGCACCAGATAATCCAATTGACTTTCAGGCGGGTCAAATCCGGGTTGGTCATTGACAAATAGCTTTGCATCCTTCATGGAGATCTTATCTCCCGGCAAACCCACACAACGTTTGATATAATTTTCACGTTTATCGATCGGCCGAGCCTGAATCGTAAACTGCGAGTTCACCGTTTGCCAGCCGTAAGCCCTTACAAGATCATAATAACTAGCATTCTGGTTTTCCAACGCAACAGTATCCCCTGCGGGAAAATTAAAAACTACGACATCATTTCGCTCAATCTTTTGAAATCCGGGGAGCCGTTTATAGGGCAGCTCGATAAGCTCAGAGTAAGCCTTTCCACCAGTTACCGGCATGGTATGATGTGCAAAAGGAAAAGCAATTGGCGTATTTGGCACACGAGGGCCATAATTCAGTTTGCTTACGAATAGAAAATCCCCAATTAATAGCGTACGTTCCATGGATCCAGTAGGGATCATATACGCTTCGATTAAAAATCCACGGATAAGCGAAGCCGCTACAGTTGCGAAAACAATGGCGTCAGCCCATTCACGCACCATAGATTTTTTATAAGGATATTTAATCTTGTATTCCTTAAAGGACTCCTGCTCAATTTCCGCACGCTTTTCCGCTGTCAATTCTACACCTTCCTGCGCGGCGGTCTTTAGGTTTTTAGCATACAAGCCATTTAAAAAACGTACGTTATTATCTTTTGCCCACATTGGGAGTACAATAAAGGGGACCAAAACAGCCGCCGCATTTTCCCAAAAACGACGCTTGCCAAAACAATGGATAAAGTCGAGGTACAGGTTATAGAAAACAAAAATATTAACGATCGGGATCAGCAATAAGATCACCCACCAAGTTGGCCGCCCTGTTAATTTGGCTTGAATATATTGACTATAAAAAGGTACGATTGCTTCCCAGCCCTTTCTGCCAGCTTTAACAAACAATTGCCACAATCCATATCCCGCTATTGCTGTTAAAACCGCAAAGATAATTAACCACATAATCTATTAATTAGTACTATTTATTAAAATCGAAAATTTCAGTCACTTGATAAAATCCCTTTTTACCGTTCAACCACTCAGCAGCAACTACCGCACCCAAAGCAAAGCCGTCACGGCTATGTGCGGTGTGCTTAAATTCTATCTGATCTACTTCGGAACTGTACAACACGGTATGTGTACCTGGGACTTCTTCAATTCGATGGCTCTCGATGAGAAGTTCTTGTGGTTTAGGAATAATTTCATCCTGCTCACCCACGACAGTATTGACCCAGTTTGTCTTCACATCACTGTGATCCAGGATACCTTCGGCAATGGTGATTGCTGTACCGCTCGGCGCATCCAATTTGTGGATATGGTGGATTTCTTCTACCTGAACATCATATTGTTTATAAGGTTGTAAAGCCTGTGCCAACATACGATTGATATGGAAGAACACATTCACGCCGATCGAAAAATTTGAACCATATAAAATGGTTCCCCCTAAGTCCAAACATTTTTCTCTGACACTTTCCAGTTGATCGTACCAGCCCGTTGTCCCTACGACAATCGGCACACCAGCTTCCAAGCAAAGATTCATATTATCCAGAGCAGCTGATGGCACACTAAAGTCGATCGCTACATCAGCTCCCTTAATATCATCAACTGTCAGGCCGGGACGATTATTTTCATCCACAACTAAAAAAATCTGATGGCCTCTCTTCAGTGCATACCTTTCGATAATCTGCCCCATTTTGCCATATCCCAAGAGAATGATGTTCATATATCTAGAAAATAAAGTATAGTTTATTTTTAAAATTAAAAAATTCCAGTGAAAAACAGACACAAAACCATGGTTAACAACGATTTTTTATTAAAAGTGTCCATATTTAAGACCATAAGGGCCTTAAATCGTCATTCAATGATACTTAATACGGACTCCGACCCAAAGTTTAATTGAATTTCATGGACAACTTTAATCCAACAGTAGGTTTAAATGTAAATGAACCGGATGCTAGACTGGCATCCATTAATGTAGGTCCAATGGAAAAAGCCGTCTTTTTGGGCTTATCATCACCAATGCTCCAGCGATATTTTAGCATCGAATCGATATAAGCTTCAGCGACGTTCAATCCGTATACTCCAAGTGTGAGTAACACCATCAGATCGCGGTCTCGCCTTGCATTATCCTTTCCACGAATAATTGCCTCATTTGTAACCTGATTATAATAAGGATCTACTGGCTTACCTTCGCTCCGGTCTTTCAATACCCCCAAAAGTTCTTTATAATATTTATTATTAAAATCGAAAACGAGCACTGTAGTCGCCAATCCGCCATAGATCACAGGGACTTTTATCCACCATAAACCGCCGTTGGAATATTGCCCCCAACCGGGGAGCACCAAAGAACGCTTCCAGGCCTGCTTATTCTTTGCTTCAATCGCTAAACGCGTAGAATCTTTAAATACGACCTTCTCCTTCGCCTTGGCTTCCTCCTTTTCACGCTTTTTACGTTCTTTTCTGGATTCCTTTTTTATAGTATCCTGTGCCGATTTTGGTTTCAAACTTTCTGTTTTGATCGTTTGGACCTGTTTTTTGGAAATTGTATCGACAGTCTGTCCGTGTACGATAAGTACAGCAAATAAGGCAAAGAACAAACTTATTAACTTGGCCATATTACCAATCTAAAAGTTCAAGAATACGGCTCAGGTCATCCTCGGATTCAAAAGGAATTTCAATAGCTCCCTTGCCTTTGGTGCTCTTTAAATTCAATTTGACTCTTGACGAAAATTTCGAAGCCAGATCATCTTCAATTTTCTGCAGCTGAAAGGACATTGGAGTTTTATCCTTAACTGCTTTTTTCTTGCCCCCTTTTTGAAGTTCACGAACTAACTCTTCGGCTTTTCTAACCGAAAGTCCCTGGTCGATGATCAATTTAAAGATATAGAGCTGCTTATCCACTTCTGCGATATTGATCAACGCGCGTGCATGCCCCATAGTTAGAGCGCCGTCGCGTATGGCAGCTTGAATGACCGGCGGTAGTTTTAATAAGCGCAAATAATTCGTTACCGTCGAACGGTTTTTGCTGACACGTTCGCCCAATTCCTCCTGCTTTAAATTACATTCCTCGATCATGCGCTGGAAGCTTAATGCCACTTCGATGGCATTTAAGTTTTCACGTTGGATGTTCTCGATCAAAGCCATTTCCAACATCTGCTGGTCATTGGCTGTACGGATATAGGCTGGAATCTCAGTTATGCCCGCCAGTCTTGAAGCTCGAAGACGTCGCTCCCCAGAGATCAACTGGTAGTTTCCATCCGAAATCTTGCGTACGGTAATCGGTTGGATTAGCCCTTGTAAGGTAATGGATTCAGCTAATTCCTGTAATGCGACCGGGTCAAATTCCGTACGGGGTTGAAACGGGTTCACCGATATTTCTTCCACCCGGACATGGCTGATACTTCCATTTTCTTTTGTTGTATTTGCTGTAGCAGGCGTCACTAGAGGAGCCTCCTCCACTTGCTGACTATTTTTTGCAGGAGCTTCTACACTATCGTTTAATAGCGCACCTAAACCTCTTCCCAGTCCTGTTTTACGCTGATGTGCTGCCATATTATGCGGTTACTGTTGTATTCATTTCATTAAAATGCCCGTTTTTCTGCAATATTTCACGCGCCAGATTCAAATAATTGATCGCACCTTTACAGGAAGCGTCGTGCATGATAACAGAAATACCGAAACTAGGAGCTTCACTTAAACGAGTATTACGTTGAATGATGGTATCAAAAACTAAATCCGTAAAATGCGTTTTCACTTCTTCAACAACTTGATTGGAAAGCCTCAAACGCACATCATACATCGTCAACAAAATACCCTCAATCTCCAAACTAGTATTTAAACGGTTTTGAACAATTTTAATTGTGTTCAGCAATTTCCCCAGCCCTTCCAATGCAAAATACTCACATTGAACCGGTATGATTACTGAATCGGACGCCGAGAGGGCATTAATGGTAATTAATCCCAATGAAGGTGAACAGTCAATGATAACAAAATCATAATCATCTTTTACTTGATCCAAGATCTTCTTCATCTTGTACTCCCGTTCATGCATATTGATCATTTCAATCTCTGCACCTACCAGGTCAATATGGGCCGGTAAAAGATCAAGATTAGGCGTTTCAGTGGACTGAATAGCGTCTCTTGGGTTCAGATCATTGACCAAACATTCGTATATACTTTCATTGATTGTACGAGGGTCAAAACCAATCCCAGAAGTGGAGTTTGCTTGAGGATCCGCATCCACCAACAATGTCTTATATTCTAAAACCGCCAAACTAGCCGCCAAATTAATTGACGTTGTGGTCTTTCCGACCCCACCCTTTTGGTTTGCGATTGCGATTACTTTTCCCATCTTGAATGAAAACCTTTCTTAATTAAAATGTCATTTTACACTACATTTCACTTTCCTGAAGATCAATTTGTCCAAATATTTACGCTAAATTTAATTTAGCCAAACAAATTCAGCATATTTCGTACTTTTGATTGATCAAAAGCACATATCCTCAGGATGCTAAGATACAAAAAATCAAGATATGTATCCACTTTGAAATAGTGCTTTTTATAAGTATCAACAACACAATGATTTTAATAATATCCGGAACAAACCGTCCTCATAGTAAGACGTTAAAAATAGCAAAATGCTACCAACAGCTACTTCACCGTAAATCCGTTGAGAACGAGATCTTTTCGCTATCAGATCTCCCTGCAAATATTTTGGAAACAGACCTTTACGGAAAAAGAAGCCCTGCTTTTGAACCGATCCAGCAAAAGGTTAGCCAAGCCGATATGTTTATTTTTGTCGCACCTGAATACAATGGAAGCATCCCCGGTGCACTCAAACTTTTTATTGACTGCTGCACCTTCCCCATTAGTTTTTACCACAAAAAAGTTGCATTGGTAGGATTATCCTCCGGAAGATATGGCAACCTCCGCGGAATAGATCACCTCACAGGAATATGTCACTACCTCAGAATGCATGTTCTCCCGCTCAAGATATTCCTCCCCAATGTACAACAGGAACTGAACGAAAACGGAGAATTATTTAAAGAAGATACGCTCCATTTTATCAACGAACAGATTGAGGAAATCGTACGGTTTTAATTCATCCTTGCAGGTATTCGCCCTTGATAGTACCCTCGACAGACACTTTTGAGCTTTTCATATATTTTACGCGCACCTGTGAAGATCATGTACCAAGACAAAGATATACGGGTGAACGAATCACAAAAAAAGAAGCCTTTGGTATGTCAAAGGCTTCTTTTTGTAAAGCCATATTCGGAAAAAGGCAACAGTTTATCAGCCAAAGCCCCCCAAAAAAACAGTCTCCGATCCCCATCTAAAATAGGGATAACAAAAAAACTAATACCCAAACAATTCTTTTAAGTCAAGTTTTTTCACTTCGCCCAATTTAGCAAGATCTTCCAGTTTGAGACCATCTTCCTTCGCCACAATACAATATACATAAGGTTTTCGGCTCATTTCTTTCTTGTGAAACATATTTAAATCAGCATAAGTCAACTTAGGCGCTTGTTCATAGACAGCTTTACGGATATCTGTTGTATTGCCCAGACGTTGTGCCGCCAGATAGCTACTTAATATAGATGCATTCAGCACCCGCTCACTGGCGATGGATTTTTGTAAGCTCACTTTAGCAATATCCAATCCTTTCGCACTTTCGGGCAGCACATCCAATAATTCGTTCATACCCTTGATCGCCTCATTGAATTTATCGGCCTGTGTGCCTACATAAGCGCCTACCGTATAATGATTTTCTTTTTTATACGGTTGCCCATAAAATGCGTAAGTAGAATAGGCCAATGCTTTTGATTCACGAATAGTCTGAAAAACAATACTGCCCATGCCGCCGCCAAAATAATTATTGAACAATGACACTGTTGGTGTTAATGGATTCGAATACAGACCGGAAGTTCTATACCAGAACACTTCGGCTTGTTTCATATCAAAATCAGCAAATAGCACCTGATTTTTTGTGGTTGGCTGTTCAGTAAACACCAAACCTTTTGTTCCCTTCAGGTAGTCGCCCGCACCCTGTTTCAATGGTTTTGCCTTTGCCACAAACTCACTGGTGCTCAACGGTCCGAAATACAGTATAGTATGCTCCATATTGGCCAGATCATGCAGTGCTTTCACCAAATCTTCCGCCTTCAACGCATCCAGCTCCGCATCTGTAAACACATTGTTGAACGGGTTTTTGGCTCCGTATTTTGCGTACGATTTTAAACCTTCCATGATAGCCCCTTTGTTTTCCTTTGCATTGGCTCTGGACTTCTTAAGACGGACAATATACATTTTGAAAGCATCCTCATCTGCAATACAATTGCGCAATAAGTCCTGAATTAAAGACTGCGTAGCGATAAAATTTGTATTTAAACCCGAAATTGAAACCAATGTTTCCTCGTTTCCGGCAGACACCGAAAAATCAGACGCCAATTGATAAAAATCTTTACTGAATTGCTCGCTGGATTTATCTTTCGTACCTAAAAACTCCAGGTATCCTGCAGCCAGCGACAGTAATTTATTATTCCATTTACCTACATCAAAACGATAGGACAGCGAGAATAATTCGTTATCATTATTCTTCACAGCAAGTACAGGCAGGCCATTCGCAGTAGCTTTCTGAACATCTTTATTATAGTCTACCCACACCGGTTGGATTTTATCTTCAGGCATGGCTTCCACCGTTTTCAGGAAATCAGATTGATCGTCACGATTGACAGTCACCGGTGTAATTTCCGGCTTCACAACCTTAACGACATTATTGTCTACCCCTTTGCGTTTATAAACGACAACATAGTTATTATCGTTTAGATATTTATTGGCAAAATCGACGATATCTTGTTTTGTAATTTTATTTAGCCCATCAGAATAGCTAACCACCGAGGCCCAGTCCTGACCGGATGTGAAAGCATCCATCAAAGCTTCAGCACGGTCACCATAACTTTCATATTGTTTGATCTCATCTTTTTTCGCGTTATTGACGATTGCGCCTATCAAGTCATCAGAAAACTCACCTTTTCGCAATTTTTCCAGTTCTTTAAGTAATAACTGCTGCACCTCCTCCAGGCTCTGTCCCTGACTTGGATTCCCCTGTAAAATCAATAATGAGTAATCTTTCAATACATAAGGAAAGGCTCCTGCGCCCAATAATTTCTGATTCTTCACCAGGTCCAGATCGATCAGACCCGCAGACCCGTTCGTCAGAATCTGGCTCATCAGATTTAACAGCTGCGCATCCTTGGTCGCGGCCCCGGGAAAACGGAAACCCATAAACATAAATTCTGCATCCGGCCCTTTAACTTCCCGGACAATCGGGCTCAAAATAGGTTGCTCAGGATCGAAAGTATAGGGAGGTATTTCTTTAGGCTTCATAAAAGCAAAACTCCGGTCCACTTTCTTTACAACCTCTGTAGGATCAAAATCGCCGGACATGATCACCCCCATATTGTTGGGCACGTAATAAGTATGAAAATATTCACGGATCGCTTTTAATGACGGGTTTTTCAGATGTTCCACTGTACCGATCGTGGTTTGTTTTCCGTAATTATTATTGGGAAATGCGGCCTCAAACATAGCTTCCACAGCTTTACGGCTGTCTTTATCCAATCCGATATTTTTCTCTTCATATACCGCCTCCAGTTCCGTATGGAACAGACGCAGTATCGGATTCCTAAAACGTTCGGCTTGTACAGCAAGATATTTATCCATCACATTACTCGGAATCTGCTCTTGGTATACCGTCTGTTCGAATGAGGTAAACGCATTTGTCCCCTCGGCACCCATGGATGCCATCAGCTTGTCGTATTCATTAGCGATCGCATACTTTGCAGCTTCACCCGACACCCGGTCAATCTCCTTGTATATTGCTTTCCGCTGCGCCTCATCAGTTGTACCATTGTACTTTTCATAGAGCGCGTCAATCTGATCCAATAAAGGCTTTTCTTTCGCCCAATCTTTGGAACCAAATTTATCTGTCCCTTTAAAGAGCATGTGCTCCAGATAGTGCGCCAAGCCAGTATGGTCCTTCGGATCGGTTTTACTTCCCGCTTTTGTTGCGATATAGGTTTGGATACGCGGTTCTTTTTTGGTTGGACTTAGAATAACGGTTAGGCCATTTTTAAGTTTATAGAATCTTGAATGGGTAGGGTCATTGGTCACATATTTGTAGATATACCCACCCTCAGAAGCTTCTTTCCAGTCAAATTTGGCATTTTGAGCAAACAAAGCTCCCCCCGCTGTTGTTAGAGCAAACGTAACAGCGGTAATTTTAAATAGATTTTTAATCATATTTCCTTTTTCTTTTCAACTCAAACTTAGATAAATTGCTGTGGATATGCAATATAATCACGAACATATAAAAACAATTATTGCGCTCCGCTGTTGTTGTACGTGGTTCTTTGTCGCTAAAAAGCGTCCATTTATGCTCCGCATTAACCAACTGTTAAAGGAAAATTGCTACAATCGTTAATCATTCTTACTTTTGCAAAAATTTTAAAAAACGCTAACGTTTTAATTCATGAGATCGAGTATACTTGTTTTTGTGATCTTCGCGCTACTTTCCTTTCATACAAATGCGCAGGTCACCCCCCGAATAGAAAATCAAAAAGACACATTGAATAACCTCAAACCCGCGAAAACAAGGTTAATATTTCAACTTGAGCATGAAAGTGGCGGTGAACTCAAATTCAATGAACGCTCAAAAGAGACCCTAGCCGACTCTTATTATAGCGGGCTTAATTTCCGCGTTGGCTTTCAGACACAGTTTCAAGACTCCTTAAAGAGCATTTACAATGAGATATACAACTACCCGATCTATGGTGTGGGAGTCTATAGCAGCACGTTTGGCCAGGAACATCTGGGACAACCTTTCGCGCTCTATGGTTTTGTAGCAATACCTATTAAACCCAAAATAAATTCGAGATGGAATTTCAACTACCGGATTGCACTTGGTCTCTCGGGCAGATTTAATCCCTACAACGAGGAGGATAATCCTTTTAACCTCCTGATAGGAAGCAAAAACAATGTATTTATCGACTTTGGACTTCAGGCCAACTACCGTTTGAGCCAAAAATTCCAGGTCGGTGCCGGTGTAGCTTTCCACCATTTTAGCAATGGGGCATTGGCTTTGCCAAACACGGGAATAAACCTGCTACCATTGAGCTTGTCCGTCTCTTATACGCCGACAAGCAGACCGTTTGATTTCAGAAAACGTACGGTACCAAAAATGGAAGAAATGGAAGAACTGCATTTCAATTATGCTTTTGGTTTCAAACAGATTGATCGCGAACATGACGGTCAATATTTTAAATCGACATTAGGAGCTTATTACAGCAGGCATTTGGGATATAAATGGCGTCTAGGTGCCGGAATGGATGCATTCTATTCAGCAAGTGGTAACGACGAGGAAGTCGCCGGTGACAAAGCAGGGAGCTTTGGAGCATTGTTTTCCTATGGTCCGGCTTTCTACATTGACCATGTATTAAATTCGAGACTATATATCAATGGAAATTTCGGCGTATACTTACACCGAAATAAATTCAATGGTGAAAGCACGCCTGTTTATCTAAGGGCGGGTGTACGCTATAAAGTGTACAAAGATTTCTTTGCAGGAGTTTCTATTAAAGCACATGGCGGTAAAGCAGATTTTATCGAATGGACAACAGGATATGGTTTTAAGTTGCGCAAGAAACGGGCAAATCCATCTAGCAATTAACAGTTGTTGGATGAGCCCGACGAGTTGTTAAACAACTAAGGGGGCATTTAAAATATCCTTTAATTTGCATAAAAAAAGCGTTCATATGAACGCTTTTTTTATTGTGGGGATTACTGGATTCGAACCAGTGACCCCTACCTTGTCGAGGTAGTGCTCTAAACCAGCTGAGCTAAATCCCCTAACGAAAAAAAAGCACCATTTGATGATGCTTTGTGGAGGCTACTGGATTCGAACCAGTGACCCTCTGCTTGTAAGGCAGATGCTCTGAACCAGCTGAGCTAAGCCTCCGTTTTGGATTGGTGGAGAATACTGGATTCGAACCAGTGACCCTCTGCTTGTAAGGCAGATGCTCTGAACCAGCTGAGCTAATTCTCCGACTTTGTATGGTGGAGGCTACTGGATTCGAACCAGTGACCCTCTGCTTGTAAGGCAGATGCTCTGAACCAGCTGAGCTAAGCCTCCATACTTTTTTAAAGAACGCCGTTCCCTAATTGCGTGTGCAAATATAGCTTAAAAATTCTATTCTCAAAATTATTTTCGAAGATTTTCTACAGCAAAAACCGCAACAAGCTAAGAAACACCCATATAATTTTCACAGAAATTAATCATAAAACTTCCACGAAATACCAAATCTAAAGTTTGCCGTATTCATTGGATAACGTCTAACAGTATAATAGCCATTCGGATAAAAGTTCTGATTTAGGAAATTATAACTTAAAAACATATTCACCCGCTGTATATTTGCCGTGATCCATAAATCCATAATCGGATAAGTCGAAAATTCGATCTGTTGATACGCATTATAAAACTGTCCCGTCCCTATCGAATAATTCGGATTGGCATAAGGCGTATTAAATTTAGCGTCAATACCAATACTATAGTCAATGACTTTATAAAAGAGATTACTGTAGTAAAGACTGTGCCAAGTATATAGTTCGGGCACCGCTAGTATATTCTGCTGATCCGTCTTTTGATAAACCACCAGATTATCCAGGGTAAAATGACTAAGCTTAAACTTCTGCCCCACACTTACCTTCAGCAAATTAGCGTTATCCAATTGTGCAGGATTGATCCACTTATCTTTCTTCCGGTCATTCTGCGGGTTCGATAATTCTTCAAAATAAGTATAATTATTCATCCGAAAATATTCAATCTTTCCATTGAAACCCAATGTTGGATTGCGGTATTGAAAGGCCACATTCTGAATTTTGGTCTTTTTGAGATCGAGATCATTCCATTTTGCGTAGGTATAATTCAGATTTTCGAAGACCATTTCGGGTGATTTATTTTGTGAATAAGCCGAAAGCGTCACCTTTCCGATTTTATCTCCCATGGATATATCCGCCTTTGCTTCATAAAGAAAATCACCGATATTATGTCCGAAAACAATCTGATTGGCTTTCAGACTAAAATCCAACCGATCCGAAAATTTGTACCCCAGTTCCCCCTTAACGATTCCATTCTGGTAGAAACGATCAAACGTTGTACTATCTGGCAATTTCTTCAATGGTTCAGGGTAAGCGGCACGATCGGTATAGTACCGCAAGGAATCTACCTGACTTTGCTCCACCCAATTCATATCATGCTGAAAAGCCAGATTTAGCTTAGCCTCATTTTTAAAAATGGATTTACCACGCAGAAAGAAATTATATTCAAACTCATTGGAGACATTCGTAATGCCTGTTTTATCATTATTCAATGTCAACGCTTGATTATTGTATGGTAACGCCGCAAACTCATCAGGCATATTTTTGAAGAAGTTGAACGTCTGTTTCCGAATCCTTGTATTGTGCGCCATACTGTTTGTCGGATAGATCTGCATGGTCGACTTTCCCTTGTCTACGGTGTCAATTCGACCAACGTACAGGGACTGACGTAGGAACAGGGAATTATCCCACCACTTTGATCTCGGCACATTTGTATTGGAAGGATCCCGAAATTTGGTAGCAAACCGATCAGGAGCTTGCCTGTTCTCAGGAGCAAATGGATTATTTTCGGTTATAGAACCATTTTCCATTGCATCCAAACGATTAAATACAGCATTAATCAAGAGATTATACCGGTTGTTTTTTGATTCGTACCAAGAGGCAATAGATGCTTTGAGATCGGAATAACTCTGATTAAGGTAAAAACCATCCGTTTTCGTCGAATGGAAATCCACATTCATATTCCATTGCGGATTGATATTTTGGGCAACCCGGGCCCTGAAGACCTGGTCATTGAAAAAGAATCCTACTGCCGACAATTCCGAATAGCGTGCCCTTGCCCTAAAATACTGAATAGAATCCGGATTCAATAGATAACGCTCCAAGGCTGTGAATCCTGACTGAAATCCGATTGTCTTTTTGGGCTGAAATAATAAGTCACGTGTGGCAAGACCATAAGACCCTAAATTTATACTGGGATTCCAGGGGGTATTTTGAGGATTATAATATTGATAATTACGATGTGAAGTATCTATTTGCCTTGTATAAGTTCCTTTTTTCAGCATATCCAATGTCGCGTAACGAATATACTTTGCAGACAGGATAACCGAATCCTTTTTTCCATCTTCTTTGGCTCTCGCCGAATCCAATGCGCTGCTCCACTCCTCCTTGCTCTGCGCAATAACATCCATGGAACAAATAAGTAAGACACACAGTGCGGCTAATACGCGTACGATCAACTTCATCTAAAATTGTATATAGTCTAAATTTACTGCAAAGCTATCAATTCTTTCAAAATTAATGTCATCTTAGGTTCCGCTTTCTCCGCAACAGCCACGATTTCCTGCAAAGAGACAGGTTTTAACACATCGTGAAAGCCCTCATCCGTAACAACAGAAATCGCGAACACCGGAAGAGCCATATGATTGGCAACAATTACCTCCGGTACTGTACTCATGCCGACTACATCCCCCCCAATAATTCGCATGAAACGGTACTCAGCTTTTGTCTCCAGATTTGGTCCCTGCGAGGAGACATACACAACCTTTCGTGCGGTAATTCCATGCTTTGACGCGATTTCAAGCGCCTGTTCGATCATCGCACGGTTATAAGGTTCGCTCATATCCGGAAAACGAGGCCCAAATTCAGTCAGGTTCTGCCCACGCAATGGGTTGTCGGGCAAGAGATTGATATGGTCTTCAATTATACCCAAATCTCCATTTCGGACCTCCGGATTCAGCGAGCCGGCAGCATTTGACACAAAAAGCTTTTTTACACCCAGCACTTTCATGATCCGAATAGGAAAAGTAATCTGCTGCATATCATACCCCTCATAATAATGGAGTCTTCCCTGCATGGCAACCACATTCTTGCCATTTAATTTGCCAAAGATCAATTTACCGGAATGGAATTCTACCGTAGAGATGGGAAAATTAGGAATATTGGAATACATGAGCTGATATTCGATCTCGATCTCATCAACCAATTTACCTAAACCAGTACCCAGGATGATACCGAAATCTGGAGTAAAATCTCCAATTTTTCTACGGATAAATTCCGTAGTCTCATTTATGCTATGATACATACGTACAAAAAAACTAAGTAACTCAAACTTAACTTAATTTTTTTGTACGTACAAATCAAATATAGGAGCTTAGTTATGTAAAAGCGCCTTTTCGCTCGCCTTGCCCGGAGAGCTTGCCAAAAGCATTAGGAAAGTGATAAAACCATTGATGATAATTAGGTCCAGTCCGATCACATAGGGCGTATAGACTTCGATCACATATGTTTTCAGCAAGTACAACAGGGTCGGTGAAAGCACACAGATATAAGGTACCGCTTTGTCCCGTACAGCAGATTTTGTAAAAATCCCAAAAACAAACAATCCCAGCAACGGACCATAGGTATAGCTCGCTGCGGTAAATATGGCATTCACGACAGAGTCATCATTGATCAGCTTAAACACGAGAATGACCAGCAACATAACAATCGAAAAAGCAAAGTGCACATAATTACGCTGTTTGACAAGAGCAGGATCATTTGGATTTTCCTTTTTATTAAAGTTCAGAAAATCCACACAGAATGACGTTGTCAACGCCGTAAGCGCACTATCGGTTGTTGCAAATGTCGCCGCAGTCAGCCCCATCATAAAGATGATCGCTGGAACGATAGCCAAGTGGTTCAACGCAATCTCCGGGTACAGGTAATCACGGGTCGATAATTGGGAGACATCAATACCATTTTTTGCGGCGTAGATATATAATAAAGCTCCCACAGCCAAAAAGAAAATATTGATCACCACAAATACACTTGTGAATGTAATCATATTCTTCTGCGCTTCTTTGATCGTTCCCATTGACAGGTTCTTTTGCATCAGATCCTGATCGAGTCCCGTCATGGCAATAGTCACAAAAATTCCGCCCAGGAATTGCTTCCAAAAATTAGCCTTACTGCCTACAAAATCATCCCAGAAGAAGATTTTGGAATAGCTGCTTTCTTTGACTGCTTCGAACGTATCTACAATTCCAAAATCCAATCCTTTGGCCATAAAATAGATCGAAAGAATAACGGCGGTCACCAAAAAGGTCGTCTGTAGAGTATCTGTAACAATAATCGTCTTTAGTCCCCCCTTATTGGTATATAACCAGATAAGCACGAGACAGATCACAACGGTGATCGCAAAAGGCACATCCCAGGCATCAAAAATAAAGTGCTGCAAGACAATTGCGACTAGGTATAAGCGAAAGGCTGAACCGATGGTACGGGAAACCAAGAAGATCGCCGCGCCGGTTTTATAAGTCGTATGTCCAAAACGTTCCTCCAAATAGGTATAGATGGAGGTCAGGTTCATTCTATAATACAACGGAAGCAATACATAAGCGATAATGACGAAGCCAACTGCATTTCCGAGAACAAATTGAAAATAGCTAAATTCAGAAGCCCCCACAGCACCCGGCACCGAAATAAAGGTCACACCGGAGAGCGCGGTACCGATCATCCCGAAAGCCACCATATACCATTTCGAATTTCGGTTGGCAACAAAAAAGGTGGAATTATCCGAAGATCCTTTTGAGGTGAAGTGCGCTACTGCGAGTAAGACCGCAAAATAGATCACAATAAAGGATAATAATATAACTGGTGACATAGTTTGTTTTTAATAGGTGATTTGATGATAGCAGATGATTTTAATGTGTCGCCTGATAAGCTTCGATCGCTTGCCTTACATTGCCGAATTGTTCCAGCAAAGCCGCAGCATCTTCTTCAGTAGCCCCCGTCTGATCCATAATGATCCGTACGCCACGACCGACCAATTTATGGTTTGACAGTTGCATATCGACCATTTTATTTCCCTTCACACGCCCCAGCTGAATCATGACCGCCGTGCTGAACATATTTAATACAAGCTTTTGTGCGGTACCGGATTTCATACGGGTAGAGCCCGTCACAAATTCGGGACCTACAATAACCTCAACAGGATACTGAGCAATTTCAGCAATCGGAGAACCGCCGTTACAGACAATACAGCCTGTCACCAGACCTTTCTCGTTTGCAGTCTTCAGGCCACCGATGACATAAGGTGTAGTGCCCGATGCCGCAATACCGATAACGACATCATTTTCGTCAATATCATATGCTTCCATATCCTTCCAGGCCTGTTCCAGATCATCTTCCGCGAATTCCACGGCTTTGCGGATCGCAGTATCCCCGCCTGCAATTAACCCGATAATCCACTCAAATGGCACACCATAAGTCGGAGGCAATTCAGATGCATCCAAGACACCAAGCCGGCCACTGGTACCGGCCCCGATATAAAAAGTCCGACCACCAGCCTTCATCTTCTCCACAGTAACCTTAACCAATGCTTCGATCTGAGGAATAGACCTTTCAACAGCTAGCGGCACAGATTTATCCTCGTTATTGATATTAGTCAATAATTCATGTACAGACATCTTGTCCAAATCCTGATAATTCGAATCTTTCTCCGTTGTATTAACCATTCTTAATATATATTGTATTTCTTAATTCAATAAATCGGGTATATCCACTATTTGATAACCTTTCTTTTTTAATATGTTGATCATATCACCCAAATAATGATACAATTTATCTTTCCGTCTTCCATCCGTCCCCATATGGATCAAAATCATGAAACCATTCAGGCCGAACTTCTCCTCATAAGACCAAAGTCCCTTCAAAATTGCCCCGGAGGAAAGATAACGTTCACCCATTTCTGGATAAGTATAATCTGCGGCAGTCCGTATCCCGGGCGTATAGTTGATTGAAGACAAGCCGATTTCCTTTGCCCATGCTACCGTCTGGCTATTATACCATTCATAAGAAGGAATATAATAGCGTAATTGACTTGTATCTACCCCCGCAAGCGCCAGCTCATCCACATTGGTCTTCAAGTCCCGCAGGAACGAATCCCGACTGACCAGCAATTCATCCCGACTCCCCCAACCACTGACCAGGAGATGCTTATCAGAATGCCCAGACACCACATGTCCGTCTTTCAACATTTGCTGGATGTAAGGCTTGAAACTTGCGTTCCGCAGATAATCTCCTGTTAAGAAAAAATTCCCCTTCACATGATGGCGCTTCAAGCTTTTCAAAACCGCAGTCGTTCCCTCCGATAAATCGTGGCCCGTAAAAAGTAAAGCCACTTTTTTCACTTTAGAGTCGCCACGGACAATAGCGCCGAATCCATCCCTGCTTACTTTTTTCCCACAGGCTCCTCCAAGGCCTTCCCTTCTTTAGCCGCCAGCAAGTAGATCAATGAAGCCGTTCCGTCCATGGTTGGCTCATTGGTACTGTAGTCACCATAATCGTCATGATAAACGGCAAGGTCACTCTGAAAATCCGCATAGCTATCGGGGTTGTTCAGCTTAATACCGATCAGGTTACGGTAAGTAGACGCCATGATCGGACCATCTACCAGCCCCCCGTCGATCGGATGCTTACCCAGATAAGTAAAAGCAGAATGTGGATCAACCGGTGTGTCGCCCCAAGATGGAAGTCCGTAAACCATACTTGTTCCCCAAGGATTAGCACCAAACAACCAATCAAAGTTCGCCTGTTCCAGTTCATCAAACTGATTATCCCCTGTCAGTTCTTTATACCAAAGGCACTGTATGGCAAAAGAAGCCGTAAGATTGTTGCTGCACCAGATAAAAGGAACCCCTCTTAAAAATGCATTTTGCTCCGCACGTTTATTGACCTCTTCGATACCTTGCCTATAATATGAAACAATCTCCTCGCGATCCTGTCCCTTCAATTTTTTAGCCAATTCATAATGCCCCAAGTTGATAAAAGGATACCACTGATAATGCGCAGCTGTATCTGATATCATCCAGGGTGTTATTTTTTCCTGTCTGGCATACTGCATGGCTTCCTCGGCAAACTTGTTTTTCTTTGTTACCGAAAATCCCATTGCTGCCGCCAGCTGCATATCATCCACCCAATTGTCTTCGGCATAGATATAGGGTGATTTGACCGAAACCGTCTGTGTTACCCCGGGTTTTATATTTGCATACGCATAAGCTGTCTCCGCTTTCTGTGACAGCAATTTTGCATATTTTTTATTCTCTTTTCCAAAAAGCACAGATCCCAAACGGAAAGCGCTACTAAATTTCCCCGCCGTGGAACTCGTCCCGGTGGTGTTATTCATAAACTTGCCCCTTTGCTGAGGCTCGCCATCTATAAAATACACCGGGCGTTCAAATCCACGACCATAGTAGGGATCCTCCTTGGGCATGCGCATACTTGCATGATCGCGGTCATCCGCAATCTGATTATACATCTGATTCGCTTTTGGATGCATCTTCAACAACCAGTCCAGTCCCCATTTGGCTTCATCCAACACATCAGCACGACCATTTTTTCCATCCAAGCCATTTGCCTGTTTTTGATCGTCAAACACTTTGGGAAAATCCCGATAAGCCGCCAGCAGGTGGAATGTCGCATTTGCAGACGTGGTCGCGTATTGTAAATAATCAGAAGCATCATGCCAGCCTCCGCCAGCATCAATATGCGAACTATCCGCTATACCGACTTTACCGGCATACAAAGTAAAGCCATCATGGGTATGACAACTATCCTTTAAAAAAGGATTGAACAATGTCCGTTGTTGACGCATATACCGTAATACAAAGTCCGCTGCACCCTTATAGACATCGGAGGCTATCCTAAAATCAGGAGACTTGATTTCTCCCACCTGGATAAAATAACTTCCCGTATCCTGTAATGCCGAAAAATCAAATCGAAAACTCTGAACAAACGGACCATAGGCACCATAATCCTTCCCTACAGGGCGGACATATATTGTTTTACCTGTTTTTGCATCTTTAACCTCAAAAGAACGAAGCTGCCTGATTGATTTCCCTCCCCATACCGCGACCTTTTTGCCTGTCGGAGTATAGCCTAATTGGTTTATTCGAATCCAAGCATTCTGCTGTGCTTCCGCAAAGTTACAAACAAAACATGCAAAAACAAGCAAAAAAGCTTGACGTAAATTTAAGAAGTTTAGACATTCTTTTATCATAATAAGGCATTTATTTTTAATAAAATCAACTCAAACGGTTGTTTAAAACCTCAAAGAAACTATTTTCCCATCCATCGTACTCGCAACAACCTCATTATTACCACTTATAGCAACAGGGTTGACCATGCCATTGGAAATCTTATACTGCCAGATAACCGCGCCTGTTTTTGCATCCACAGCCGAAAGCAAACCCGAATGACTCGGCACAAACACCAATTTACGGTTTGTTTTTATTGCCGATGGGGTCAGTTCATAGGGTAATTTTAGTTTTGCTTTCCAAATTACGTCCATTTTGTCATCCGAAGAAGAAATTCCCAGCAAATCGCCGTCCATTGTCTTCACATAGACCTGTTTTTTATTTACCGCCAACCCCATAGACTCCCGCACACGTATAGTATCCTTCTTTTCCCGCCAGATCACTGCGCCATTTCGCGCATCCAACGCAGTCATAAACCGATCCGGCGCGACAACAAAAATGCGATTATTTACTCCGACAGGATTACAGGCAGCAGCCGAAAACATCCGATTGGCGTGACCATTTTTCCATTCCCAGGATAATTTTCCGGTTTTGGCATCCAAGGCATAAAATCCATTTCCCCAAGAACCGAAGATAATATTTCCTAAATAATAAGTTGGCAAAGTCGACACAAACCCTTTGACCTGATCAAAACTCCATCTCAAATTTCCGGTCTTTACGTCCAATGCCCTGAATTTACCATCTGAGCCACCGATAAAAGCAATACCATCCTGAATCAACGGCGACCCCAATACAGCTTTATCTGTTTTTACCTTCCAGAGGAGTTTTCCGTTTTCTGCATCGACAGCATAGATAAAGTGATCCGAAGAGCCGGCGACAACAACACCTTTCCAAACTGCTGGCGTGGAATACACCTTTCCTCCCGTTCTGTAAGACCATAGCTTTTTACCGGATTTAAGATCCAGGGCAAAGATATCCCCTGCAGTATTTGAAGTAATTACCTTATTTTTATCAATGGTCAACCCTGCGCCAATGTCGCTTGCGTCTTCGAAAGTCCAGTTCACATGAACGGCACCCGCATATTTCTCGTTGACTGCATAACTTGGTCGCGGGTAAACAGCAGCCTCTTTATCATAATGATGATCAAACAAAGGCACCTCCAACCAAGGTTTTTCTTGTGTCCCTACGCCCGGATTACGTTCCTGATAGGAAGCTTTTCCATCCCCAATAGTGACGATATTATACCCCCCCACAGCTTTATTTGCGCGGAGGTTAGACCGCCCCATCACACCCGGTATACCTTCCCAGTCGTAAGCCTTATTTGCATGACCATGTCCACAGAACGCCAATTGGACATTACGTGTTTTGACCCGTTTCAATGCATCAAACCAATTGTTCAGGGAAGAATCTTGTGGATAATGGTTAATATAAATTAATGGTGTTTGCCTATCGGGGTTCGCGGCAAAGACAGAATCCATCCACACCAGGTTTTCACGTGGTATTTGACCTGGACTCATACGCATATTCGGACCGGAATTAGTCCCTATAAATTGATAACCTTTATGTTTAAAGAAAAACGTTTCGCCACCGAAGACGGTACGGAAAGTATTGGCTCCATTTTCGGACCAGTTTCCATCATGATTGCCCGGAATTACATACCAGGGCAGTTGCAGGCTATCCAAAATACGTTTTGCCAATTTCAGTTCCTGATCAGCCCCAAATTCAGTGATATCCCCAGAGAGTATAACAAAATCGATGTCTTTCAATGTATTAAGATCCTTTACAGTACGTCGCAGATCTTCCGCTCCTGTTGCACCGCCAACATGTGTGTCTGTCACATGGGCAAATTTAAAAGATTGCGCAAAGGACATATCAATAATGCATAATAATGCACCAATAAGGGTTATAAGCCTCGGTTTCATGGATAATATTTTCTTAAAAATAGCGTTTTTATGCATAAATACAAAAAAACAGATGCGTTTTTATGCGTGATATTTTTGATATAAAAAAGCCTTGTCTAATAGACAAGGCTTAATACTGTCAAGAGTCAAATTACCAACCCTTAGTTTGGGTCAGTTTATAACCTTTCGAAGCATATTCATTTATTTGCTCCAGGCCAACAGGTGCCATATAAGAGCGATCCGAGAAAGACTCCCGATTTTGGACGGTTTCGACAAGATAGAAGCCAACCATTTGACTAGCATTCTTACCATCATAAATGATTACTTTATTCGTAGCATCCACCACTTTAAGGATTCCTACTTTTGAAGGATCCAGTAAAGCCGGAATATCTTTCTGAACATCAATCCAAGGACCACGGTAATAATCTGGATTTTTATCAAAATTCATATAATCCAGTTTCTTCCAGCGTTTAATATCCAATAGACGAAGACCTTCATAAACAAACTCCATGCGACGCTCGCGGCGGATTTCCCAAGTTAATGGTGACACATCAGCATCTCTTGCAGGGTCATTTGCGATAGCTCCGATCTGTAAAGGCGCTGTTTTCTGTACCCCTTTTGATGCAGCCACAGCATCTATAGGACGAGCACGTATCGCATTGATCGATTTGTCTATATCACCCTGTGTTACAGCCGCCCCTCCAAATCCCTCAGCTAAAATCTGCTTCGCTTCAACAAAATTAAGTACCACCTCAGCCAAACGAATAACCGGTGCATCAGATGTGTTCGTCATCCCGGCCCACGCAGCAGGATATTTACCACCAATATAGGTCAATGCTTCTCTTGAGGCAAACTTAAATGCGTAAAAAAGAGTCGACGAGGAAGTTAATGGCTTCTCATAAAATGAAGCCTCAAAACGAGGATCTCGTGTAACGGCCAAATCTTTAATGGAGAAACTGCTTGCATTTGTCACAGATGAGTTTTGCCAAGGTTTTCCGTCATTACACAGAAACGATTTGACAAGAACGAGATTGGACGCATTATCCTGACGCTCTGTACCGTTGCTATACGAACCAACACTGTGCGTGACATTTTTAGTTGCGTCATAAGCACGATACATGATTACTTCTTGATTGGCACTTAAATCCTCCGATGAAAAAAGACTCTTAAAATCACTTGTAAACTTATAAGCACCAGAATTCATCACAATTTCGGCCGCCTTCTGAGCCAACTCCAAATATTTCTTCGCTCTTTCTTTATCTATATTGTGATAATATAAATAAGACCCTTCGAACAACATATAACGAGAAATAAAAGATGCCGCAACATATTTATTCAGGTATTGCTTTCCGTCATTTGTCCGCATATTATCCAATACATATTGAAAATCTTCGTACACATGATCCATAACCACACTGCGATTATCCCGGTCTTTATACAAAAGATCCGTTTCAGTATCCTTCAATTCTTTATCATAATAAGGAACATCACCAAATACCTCTACCAGGCGACTATACTCCGATCCTCTGAAAAAACGGGCCACAGCCATCCAGTGACGATAAGTCTCATCATTAATATTTGGTTTGGTTACACGCTCAATGCGGTCAACAAAAATATTTGCTTTTCTTACGTAAACAAAGTTCCAGGTCGGGCCTGCATATTCCCGCAACATCTGCGGCGTCTCCATTAAAGCAATTGTACTGGCATATTCATTTTTACGGGTAGAAGGAACAGTATTCTCAAAATTATCCTGAATATTCCTCTTTGTCAGGTCATCCGAAAAATTATAGCCTGTTACAGGAGCATAAGCAGTTGCATAGCCCGAATTATTACCTGTAAAAAAATTCGGATAGAATCCATTTGCGTAAAGACGCAAAGCCAGCTCGTTTCCCCAGCTATTTTGATCTTCGATACTCGTTAACTGATCACGATCCAAAACATCTTTATTACAGGAGGACAATAAAACTGTTGCCCCCAGCGCCAAAAAAGCTATTTTCTTTGTAAGTTTCATTTTTGTAAATTTTAGAAGTTAACTTGGACACCAAACGAAACCGATTTGAACATTGGTGTACCTACCCCTGTTCTACCCGAGTTATAATTCTTTTCATTGAATATAGAGAACCCATTGATTGCTTCAGGATCCACAGGCAAGCCTTTCAGTTTATCAAACGTAAAGAAATTTTCCAAAGAGGTATATATTCTCGCTGTTTTGATATAGGCTTTATTTGTCAGAGACGAAGGCAAAGTATATCCCAATGTAATATTCTTGATACGCATATAAGACATATCCAATAAATAGCGCGATTGTTTTACCAGATTATTTGCGTCATTACTTGCCGCATTATTAAATGCAGCAGGATAAAAGGCATCGGTATGATCTTTCGACCAGAAATTATCCGCAATAGCCGCAGGCATTGCACCATCCGAAGAGTTATAACCAGGGATCGTCAAGAATCCATTCCCCCAAAGCTGGCGTTTACCCACACCTTGTAGAAATGCCGAGAAATCAAAGCCTTTGTAATCAAGTCCCAAACGGAATCCGTACTCATAACGCGGAGTTTCGTTACCTATAATTTCCAAATCACCATGGTCACTTAACGTCTCAGCTCCTTTGTCAATCTTACCGTCACCATTTAGATCCACAAACTTTACATCACCGGGTCCCCAACGAAACTTGCTGTCCGTTGAAAATGTATTGTATGCTCCATTTGGATCAGAAAGTTTATTAAATTTCTTCTGATTTATATCAATCTCCACCATCTTTCCGGAAGCATCATACTCGAAATCAGAGGCTTGATACAATCTATCTGTACGATACCCCCAAATTTCACCCACGTCCTTACCAACGTAATAATCAGAAATCACTTTGGTGTCGGTATACTTCAGAATGGTTGATTTGGCATCCGACAATGTCCCACGAACATTGAACCCGAGCCCGTTCTCAAAACGGTGATTGAAATCCATCGCCAACTCCCAACCCTGGGTACGCAATGCACCAAAGTTCCCTTGCGGCGGCGGAGCACCAAAAGTTGCGCTTACATTCCCACTAGGAACAATCATATTTTTTGTGTCGCGGCGGTACCAATCGAAGACCACGCCGAATTTATTTTTAAACATCCGCATATCCAGACCAATATCTGTGGTTTCAATACGCTGCCAGCCCAAACTGCTAAGAACCGCTGATGGTGTTCCAATATTATAATAACGGCTTCCATCTGCGCCAAGCCAGTTGATATCACCCGGAATAAGCGTTGAAGTATACAAACTTGGTAGCACCGTCTGATCACCGATAGAACCCCAAGATCCTCTAAACTTCAATTGGTTCAATGTAGGCTTTGCCCATTCCATAAAACTTTCTTCGGATGCTACCCAGCCCGCAGAAAAGGACGGGAACCATTGCCATTTCAGGTTTTTTGGAAATTTCGAAGAACCATCATAACGGATATTTGCCTCAAACAGATACTTGTTTTTGTACGCATAGTTTACGCGACCAAAATAACCCAGCTGCGCCTCCCACAAAGCATCCCCCTTGGCTTGCTGCGATGATGTATTCACACCAAATCCCAACTGTGGATTTTTGATATCGAGCAAATTAAAGGTCTGAGAGGAATTCATATCATAATCCAAGGTCACACGGTTGATACCTGCCAAAAACTTAAATTCATGATCATCATTAATATTCAGATTATACGTTGTAACAGCATTGATCGTGTTGTTACGACGATTCCCCGCCGCACGCAAAAAATGATCTGGGTTAGCGCCGTTCGCGGTATACATATAGTAATTCAGATCATAGGCAGCCGAAGCGCCCTGCGTACCAGCTGGCACGACCTGACCATCCGCATTAACATAAACCGGAGCTCCGGCCGCATCTTTACGAGCAACACCTGCGATCCAGGAATCCGCGGCGGTAAAACGTGTCCCCGGCTGTGTCGTAATTTCTTCTTGATTAGAGAAGGTATAATCAAAATCTACCTTCCAGTTTTTCATAATATTTACGGTAGCTCCCAAATTCAAATTCAGATAATTATTTTGGAAACTGGCCGTATTCGCTGAAGAAACTTCACTCCATGGACTCCGGATCATTTTACCATTTTCATCGTAGCCCATCGGATATAGCGAACTCCAGCGGTATAAGTACAACCAAGGATCGGCAGTTGTCGAATTAGTCGTATACGGATACTCCTTTTTGCGGCGTGACACAATTGCACCACCGCGCACAGTCAGGTATTTATTCAGCTCCGTAGACAAACGTAAAGCAGCATTTGTCCGTCTGAATTGGTCGTGATCCGTAGGCTTCATCATTCCAGACTGATTCAATAAGCCCATACTTAAATTATAATCAGTTTTTCCAGAAGTACCCGAGATACTTAAATCATGCTGTGAAGTCGGCGCAGCCTTCCGGATCATATAATCCTGCACATTATAGGTACGCACACCATATTTTTTGGTCGGTTCAGCCGGATTCACATACCAGTCACGACCATATACAGTAGGATCATTGGCACCAATTGTACCGCCGTATTTCTCTTTCCATTTAACGGCTAGGTCATAACTCTGTCTATTGACTTTATAGAATGCTCCCGCTTCAGTTTCACCAATCCTTTCTGCAGCTTCAAGTGAATACTTAAGCGCATTCACATCACCCATATTATAATCAACAGCTGAATTCTGGAAAGAAAAGTTATTATTATAGCTGATATTGAAAGTATCCCCGCCCTTAGCGCCTTTTTTTGACGTGATCAACACCACCCCAAATGCTGCTTTAGCCCCATAGATGGAAGCTGCTGCCGCATCTTTCAACACCGTAATAGACTCTACATCAGCCGGATTAACCAATTGGATACTTGGGATTTCCACGTTATCTAATAAAATCAAAGGATTAGACTGTCCTGCAATCGAACCAATCTGCCCCCTAATTTTCATTACCGGATCGGAACCAACCTCGCCACTTGGCACCACAACAGTTAAACCCGGAGTGGTCCCTTGGATACCACGTCCCACATCCGCAATGGCACGTCCCTGCAAATTGTCCTTGACGTTAATTGACGAAACGGCACCAGTTAAGTTCCCTTTCTTTTGGGTACCATAACCAACGACCACGACCTCTTCCAAGGATTGATTATCATCAACCAACACTACATTAAGTGTATTCGAAGTAACGATGACATCTTGCGAAATATACCCGATGGATGAAAAACGCAATTTGCTTCCCACGGCAGCTGTAATCTTGAAATGCCCCTGCGCATCGGTTTTAGTAGATGCACTTCCGCCAACGACAGAAACGCTTACTTCTGAGACTGGGCCTTTTCCATCCGTTACAGTACCTTGCACCGTATTTTGAACCGAAGTCTTCGATGAAGAGCGAAGCAGGGCACCCGTCAAGTTAGCACTGCTCAAAGCGCCCTCTTTCTTTACAAAAGAATAGGATTCAGAAGGAAAACTCAATCCAAGAGCAACAGAAAATAGTACAAATTTTCTCATTGATTATAGAGTTTTAAAAATAAATGATTCTAGTTAGTATTGTTCGTTATTCGTTAGTATTATTCGCTACACTCATTCAAAATCAGTATATAGCAGGTATTTCTTGCGCATTTTCTTGTAAACTTTTAAATCCGCGGCCCAAGAATCCCGGATCTGTGCCTCAGACTCACCCGCAATAATCTGTTTACGCAGTTGATCTGTGCCAGCCAGCTTGTCAAAAAACTCAGGTCTCGCAAAAAAAACAGTTTTGTCCGGCGTTTTCTGGTAGAAGTCTAAGAGATATTTTAGTGTGAATTTCTGCTCATCAGGATTCAGATCACGCAGATCTATACCATAATTCTTGACTCCTTTTCCTTCCACATGTTTTGACATACCGTGACGTTCACCAGGCGTAAACGTAAAAGACCCATAGACTGGATTTGTGTAACCCAGCACCTGGAAAGGCCAATCCGTACCGCGCCCCACCGAAATATCCGTACCTTCAAACAAACATAAAGAAAGGTATAAACGCACTGAAAGCTGATTGGGCAAACTCGGAGATGGAACTACCGGCAAGTCATACATCTTGCTGTGATCCCAATTTTGAACTTTTATAATCTCTAGGTCAGCCTGACGTCCATTTTCCAGCCATTTTTCACCATTGATCATCTGCGCCAGTTCGCCAATGGTCAATCCATGAATCATGGCAATTTTATGCCATGAAACATCTGATTTAAATTTATCATCATGACGTACCGGTCCGTCTACCTGATCACCATTGGGGTTGGGACGGTCCAATACAATCAGTTTTTTATTATGCTTTGCACATAGTTCCATCACCCGGTGCAAAGAAGTAATATAGGTATAGAAACGTGCACCTACATCCTGCAAATCAAAAATCATAACATCAATGGAATTGACAATCGAATCTTGTTTTTTATTCCCCCCGTATAGGGTAAACAAAGGCAGCCCCGT
Organism: Sphingobacterium puteale; assembly: GCF_003627955.1. Classification (GTDB taxonomy): domain Bacteria; phylum Bacteroidota; class Bacteroidia; order Sphingobacteriales; family Sphingobacteriaceae; genus Sphingobacterium; species Sphingobacterium puteale. Next base: position 576,848 of record NZ_RBWS01000001.1, read on the forward strand.
TTTTTGATCCACGTCATTACCAAACTTCTCCCCACGCTCAACATTCCCTCTAAAACCGTGCTCCGGAGCGAAGGCAAACTTCAGATCGACCTTATTTTCAAGCAAAACATCTACTAAATGTCTTTTGTCAGTTCCCACGATGGAAGTTTGATTCCCCATAATCCCCACCTTCTTACCCTTTAGTTGCGGTAAATAAGATGATAACTGATCAGCTCCAGGCATTATCACGTCGGCCGAAGCCGCGACGGAATTTTCTCGCACACTTTTTTTACTCTGCGCCGACCGCAACGAGTTACTGCAAGAGATGACAGATAGCGCTGAGACTACAAAGGTTAATTTTAGCAAGGTATATTTCATCATAAATAGACATTAGACCATGCACAAATGCAGTTTTATGCATGGATAATTGAAAATCAGGATAAAAGTAAGTAGATCTTTTCGTTTTTAAAACTAAAATACTCATAAAAACGCAAAACAAAGTAAGTGTTCACTTATTAAAAAGAGAACAGCATCTTAAGTAGCATCTTGTTAAACAGTAAACTAAAAAACAAAAAACATATTTAACAAACTAATTAACAGCTAATTAAAAAATAATAACAGACAATTACCACTAGAATCTTAGTGTATTTTAAACACACAAAAGTAACATATATGATACATTTAACAAATCCTTAACAACACAGCAAAACACGGCAAAACAGCAAAACAGCACTCACCATAACGCATATACTGAACAATAGCTTGTTACATACAACAAAGCCGGAAGCTTTGCTTCCGGCCATAAACATCGATATCTTTCACCTGACATTACTTCATTTTCACAAAGCCAACTCCATTCAAACTTCCCACCATACTTGCAGGAGGCCTATTCACAACATTCCATACAGTCTGTCCGACAGAACCTGCAGAGAACTGTCTTTGAGTCATCACACTAGCATTACCACTATTCAACACAAAGGCATCATAAGAGCCAATCGACTTCATGACCCTTGCCAAATCGTTAAAAGTCATTCCGACTGAAAAACTACCACTAGCTCCGTCAACAACAACAGCATACAAAGTAGATTTATCAGAAGACAAACCAAGCGCAGTATTTGCCTGCACCACAGCCGATGTGGACACGATAACAGCTCCGCGATACTGCAACCAGCCCGTTCCAGAGATTAGCCCCTTAAATCTGTTGATATCATAAGGCTCAAAATTAAACTGAACTGTATCAAAACAATTTCCAATAAAGGATGTCCCGTCAAATTGAACAGCGAAAAATGGTCGGGTCTTTTCTTTTCCAGAAGTAGTAGAAATATTGATCTTCCGCCCATTTTTGATATAGGAATAAGTAGCGACAGTAGCCCCGTTAATTGCAGCCAGGAGCTCCCCACCAGATGAAGCCTCATTATATTTAGCCATATCGGGAATCGGTTGCGCGACATACAGGTTATCATCAAATGCCCCCATTACATAAGGCACTATCTTTTTCTTGAGATCTATTTCCAAAATCTGAATACTCGTCGGTTGATTTAATTTATTCAGAAACCGAATATGGCTTCTTTGCAATCCATCAGCCAAGGTAACTGTAGAATCCATCTGAAAAACCCCGATCACATCTGCCTGATTCATAATTTTCTGGGTAATTTTTTCAATTTTATTATCCGGAGGTATGATATCATCCGGAACAATTTCCTCTTTTTTTTCATTGAATTTAGGATAATCATCCCGTTTCTTACATGAAACAAAAGAGGTAAAAAACAAAGCAAGCATCAGCCCCATTCCAGTGAGACCGTTTAATAGGTTCTTTTTCATAACTATCTAACTAAAAAAAATGATAGATAAGGTTTCATAATCGCTGTTGTAAAACCATTGTACCCCAATGCATACACCGTATACGATCTCCTGTCGAGCGTAGCACCTGAATTTGAATAAGATGCAATCACCGAAGCGTTTGTAACAGGAGCACCCGCAGGGCGGATCTTCCAAGTTCTCGTCGCTATACGGTTCAACTCAAAATAAGGGCTTGTCTCCAAGTATTTGACATTTTTTGCAACCAACGAATCTTGCGTCGGCTCAGCCGCAGTTGCCGCTGCTCCATAATACAAATCTATTGCAGAAACATTAGGCATTAGATTCGTGAATCGATAACGCGCCTGTGTAGAATCAGGGCGAGACAGATCCTCTTCATTCAAAATCACCCTTGTATTGCTGGCGGTATCAGTAACATGCAAAGTATACCTTTTTCCCGCCTCAAAATTTACCTGCGTCTCATACAGGATAACAGAATCTCTACCATCATCAATTCGATAAGGCAAACCCACCTGAACCTTGATATTACCGGCTTTATACTTCAAGAAATCCGGTCGCGAATCACCCCTTGTGTTATATCCACCACCCGGAAACGGCTCTCGCCCTCTTATCAAGGAAGTAACCCGCTGCCCATCAAACTTGACATACATATAGCGGTCATCAGGATAAATCGACGCCATGTTTATTTTAACAATAACATCGCTATCACTCAAAAAATCAACTTGACCAAAGTCTTGAATAGATTTTTTGCAAGCAACCATTCCGAATGTCGCCAGTACAAAAACTATAATTATATTTAAAACTTTCATAATACTCCATCTATTTTGTTTAATTCTCGGAAGTAACAAACCATGTTGGCTTAATCACGTATTCAGGATCCAGAGCTCCCCAACGGTCCAGTTCTTTCTCATTCCAAACATACTCGGAATTATAGCGAGGCCGCACCCTGTAACAATAATCATTATAAGTAAGCTGACTACCACTTAAGGGAATATATTGCTTAAACACTTCTGGACTATAATGATACTTTCGAAGATCGCACCACTGCTCCAGACCGCCCCAACCCCATTGAACAATATATTTTTGCCCCATGATGTCTGATAGCATTAAATCCGCCGCAGAGCGTGCAACCTCCCCCCCTTCCAAATAAACCTTCATATCATTTAGTGAAATAGCCACTTCTTTATTATCTATATATTTATTCACGAAGTTCATATGGGCTACAATTGCTTTTTGATACGCATCATATGCACCGGATTTATCACCCTTTATAAAAAGGGCTTCCGCTTTTACCAACTGCAATTGCGCATATGTCATTAAAGGAAAATCGACCGTATTTCTAAAGATAAATTTCCCTTGATACGTATTGTTCACAAATTCACCCAAAATATTTGGCACAGTGCTATTTGTGACATTTGGCTCTCCTCCTATATAAATACTATCCTTGGGATTATTCATCATCAACATTCGGGATAGACGAGGGTCGGTTGAAGATTTCGGATTTTCGATTGGTGCACCACGGAGTCCTCCTGTAAGATAATTAACGATGGGTTTTCCAGCGCGATTGTAATATGAAGTTGTATAGACACCAAACAAAGCACTCACAACATTTGCATTCGCAGATTTATCTCCAGTGAATTTCACACCAGCGTCATCAGCTATGGACTGGAAAGACAGGTCGACAAATCTAGCAACGGAATCAGCATATTTATTTTTAAAATCCGGTTTGTTTATCAAATGAATATACTGTATCGCCTTCAAACCATAAACAAATCTTCGCCACTGCTCCATGTTGCCACGGTACAAATTATCGCCCTTAACCGAATTCAATGAAGCACTATAGTCTATTGGACTTTTTTTATTCAGGTAAAACAAAGCTGAATCACACCATTGTCTTACTTTCGCATAGACCTCTGGCTGGTCATTATACTTGAACGCAAGTTGATTTGGACGAAATGCCTCATCCAAAATAATTGGCCCATGATAATCTGTCAAAGATTGATAACCCCAGGCTTTTATTGCGTAACCTATTGCCGCATACTCATATTTTTCATTCTCCAGCGCGTCTCTGATCATACGCTCCAGATTCAAACCAAGATCAAAATATACCATGCGCCACATAACTCCGCCAACATCACTCCTCTCCGGAAAACCGTGCTTCTCCCAAACTTTAGAAGAAACATCGCTGCTTCCCCCAAGGATGCTTTGATTAAATTTATTCATTTGACGTTGATCCTGAGAATACCCACTAGCCATTTGAGCTATTATGGGAGCCAATAGCAACTCCGCTTTCACCAACTGTGGATTAGATGGATTTTCATTGATATCCAGATATTTTTTGCAGCTACTCACCAACACAAGGACTGCAACAACAATTATATAGACACGTTTCTGCATCTCTTTTTCCTCCTATAATTTTAAAGTAAGACCAAAGTTAAAACCTCTAGGTTTCGCCATATTCCCGAAGTCGATACCATAACCACCAATCCCCCCCAGACCGGGCGTATTCATATTACTTTCCGGATCTAAGCCTGTATAATTTGTAAACAAAAAAACATCAGTAGCTGTAAAAAACACGCTCATACCAGCTTGCGCCCCAATTTTTCGTATCAGATGCTTCGGAAGGTTATACCTCAACGTAACATCACGTAAACGCACCGTATAGATATCCTTTTCTATAAACATCTGCGGCTCGGTATTTAAAGTATAGTACCCGGAAGAAGAATAAGGTGTCACAGCAATCCTATTGATTGTCGGATTCGGGGTATTCTGTAAACCATCCTCCAACACGCCTTGAATCACCCTTGGCTCCTCCCTATTCAACGTTTTAGAAGACATTCCGTTTATATACAACCGATAATCCAACCCATTCAACACATCCCCTCCTTTTCGCCAGTCCCACAAAAATGTAAGGTAAAAATCTTTATAGGTCAGCTTATTAACTACCCCGAGTGTAAAATCAGGAATTCGATCTCCAATCGGATAGTACCGATCTGTACCCGCTATTGGCAATCCTGTCTGTGCATTGATCAAGACATCGCCACGATCATTTCTCTTGAATCGGGTACCCGTTAAAGTCCCAATACTATACCCCGGAACTACGCCTGAACGAACACCGCCCAACACTTGCGTATCCGACTCATAAAGCTCCGGAAGATCCTCGGCAAGCGATAGTACCTTACCTTTATATTGTGTAAAATTGAAGGTAAGATCCCAATTAAGCTTGTCTTTGCGAATCGGGTTTACAGTTGCCTGCAGTTCCGTACCATAGGTCTTCACCTCACCTCCATTCATCATACGCAGCACAAACCCGGACCCATAGCTCAATCTAGGCATAATGATCTGCCCAGTACTGAGCCTGTTGAAATAACTAAGATCAAAGGTCATCCTTCTATCCAGCAAGGCCAGCTCCAACCCTGTCTCAAAATCCCTCGTTTTTTCCGCTTTCAAATTTGGATTCCCGCCATTTACTCCATAAGCAAACCCTCCACCTGTAGTATTCTTTGGTTCAAAATTTGAAAGGGTATAATAACTCTTATAAGGAGCTTTCCCAGTCGTACCTACCGAAATCCGATACTTTCCATTGCTCATCCAAGACACCTTCTCCTTAAAAAAATCCAGGTCGGTAAAATTAAAAGCTAATGAAGCAGAAGGATAGGCAAAGTATGGATTATTGGGCATCATACGTGAGGCCGCATCTAAACGACCGGTCAAATTGAGGTAAACCATATCATTTAGATAACCAAACCCGGTCTGTGCCATAAATCCGACTGTTCGAAAATTTGCCGCAGCACTCTTTACAAGCCGCGAACTTGGAAATGTATTGTTAATGCTATAAAAATCTGGATCATAGAAATCTTCGCCATATTGTGAATTCGTCAAAAAGTCATAATCTTTAAATTCAGCTCCTAGATTTGCACGAAAAGAAAAGTCTTTTGACAAATTCTTTTTTAAGTTAGCCATGAAAGATCCAGAAAGGATACGGCCATTTACCTGATATTCATTAATCGAACCATTACGTACAGCACTAGCAGAACCAGAACCAGAATAAGATTGCGGATGATACACACTTTGGCCCTGCGTATTTGAATAATCAACCCCAATAATCCCATTAAGGCTCAACCAATTGTTTGCCCGATAGGTGATGTTAGAAGTTGCAAGCACACGATTAACAATATCATAAGCTGTATTACGATAAACATCCCAAAAAGGATTATCCCTTTCATTAAAAATATCGGAATTATGAAGCACGCGATTCCCTTTATCATCAATCCAGTCACGCACATCAAAAATAGGGTTAAAACTCATTAAGGTCATTAGATAACCAGATGCGCCCCGTCTAACCTTATCATTTTTTGAATAAATATAATTGAGCGAAGTATTAAACTCAAGTTTATCCCCAAATTTAGCCGTGCTATTTAAGCGTGTTGAAAAACGTCTATACAAGGTATTAGGCACGATCCCCGTATTGTTATTATATTCATTTGACCAGCGGTAGGTCACTTTTTCTGTCCCGCCCTCAAAAGCCAGGCTATGTTTTTGATTATAACCTGTTGTAAAGAAGTTCTGCACGTTATCCTCATAAATATGCATCCCTTCGGGATAGCGCGGACCGAGCGCGGTCAATGCCGTCCCGTCATAATTACCATTCAATCCCTGCGCATAGACATATTGCCTTTCCGGAAACTTATTCACACTTTCAACACGCCCCGAAAAAGTATAATTTGTAGTAAACTTGCCGGCTTTTCCTTTTTTTGTTGTAATTAAAATCGCGCCACCTGCACCCTGGCTACCAAACTGGGCTGTCGCCTCGGGCCCTTTCAAAACCGTATAGGTCTCAATATCATCAGGGTTAATGTCCATGGCCCTATTTGAATAATCCAAGCTTTGATTAGCACCGTTGCTTGCCAAATCATTCTCATTGATCGTGGAATTATTGATAGGTATACCATCCACAACAATAAGAGCATTATTATCTCCAGATATGGAGGCAAATCCCCGGAGGACAATCTGAGCGGAAGCGCCTGGCAAACCGCTCGTACTATTAATAGACAAACCAGGGACACGACCTTGCAACCCCTGAAAAAAGGATTCTCGCTGCGTATCCGACACATCATCGCCAGAAACAATTGGCGTTGAGTACCCCAAGGTTTTTCTATCCCTCTTTACACCATAAGCAGTCACAACAACCTCGTCTATTGAGGCATTATTATCCGACAAAACAACATTAATGACCGACCGTCCTCGAACAACCTCTTCTCTAGACACATAACCGACCGACCGAAAGACCAGTGTCGCATCATCGCTTGCCGTAATTTTGTAAACACCCAAAGCATTAGTAGCAGATTGCGTGTTCTTTCCTTTTTCCTGAACAGTAACGCCTCTTAACGCTTCACCTTTTAGATCGGTTACTTTACCTGTAATGATTTTTTGGGAAAAAGCAGTACAGCACATACATAGTAAGCCCATTAGCAAGAGCAGACTTCTTTTCATACACAAATAATTTAATTAGTTAATTAGGTTTTATAACTATATAGCCCCCTTGCCTAGCAAGTAGCTACCAAGACGAAATTTCTCAAATCATCTATCATTTTCAAAATGGATTTTAGGCAAAAATATTGGTTTATATATTTCTTTTATCAAATATAGCATAAAAACGCATACATTAAAACAAAAAATAGTTTTAAAACGCACAATAACGAAAAAAGCCGAATAAATAGGATTTATTCGGCTTAATAACGTATAAAAAATAATCTACGGCACTTGATTTAGTTTCAGATCAACTAAACACCCCCTCAACGCATGCATAAATTTATCCCCGGGATCATCTTTTCCTGTAATATATTTTGGATCAGTTTCCTTCCACCAGGAAGTTCTTTTAAAGCGTTGGTATTCATGATGACCGATTACATACTCGATAGGATACTTTTTGCTCAGGTAACGAATAAGCTCTTCATTTGCTTTCAACTGCGCATCAGTCAATGGATTCTGACGGCTGCCGATATTTTCGATACCGATCGCACAATAGTTGAGACCAATGGTATGTCGGGCAAAAATTGTATCGGGTAAAAATTGATAAATCGTTCCATCGCGATCGATAACGAATTGAGAGGAGACATTCAGCGCACTGGCTTTAGTCAACTCAGGTCTTCCTGGCAATTTCACGGGATTAAACGTATTAAAAGTTGCTTTTACACTATTGTTTGCTGTCCAATGCACCACCACCATCTTAGGCTGTATCGTTGGTACCACCTGACTTAGCCCATGTCTATTTTTCAAATAATCTAGGGACAACTGTATACGCTCCTGATTCCATGTGATAGGCTTTTGAACAATCTTGGGTGATTGGGCGAAAAGAGACAATGACCAAAACAATTGTCCCAATAAAACTATTTTCCTCATAAATAACCAAATATAATAAAGATCTTGTTTTATGTTATAACAATGCGTTTATAAAGCGAAAAAGGGGGTCTCCCCCCCTTTTTTATTCTTTAACATTGAACCATAAAGGTGTAAGTAAACGATATTTTTCGGTATTATTTCCCACCGCATCCGGATTCCTTGTCTGTTCGTTATTTTCATAAACCATCGCTTGGATCCATTGGTTTTGATTATTTACGTCAAAAATTGTCGCGTTTAAATTCGCTGGTCTTTTTAAACTTGGCCCATAAACAGCAGAACTATAGTCCATCCTTCTCATGTCAACCCAAGTTTCAGGGTTCAAACAAAGTGAAATATATTTCTGTCTCATAATATGGCTTAATCCCCCATCGACTGTACTAAAATGTTGAGAAAGACCATCTGCTACTTGAGCATTCCAGTAGTTAGAAATATCAGATGCAGAAACTCCCAATTTTCGCATATTGGACTTGACACCCTCTTCATAAGAAACCAATGCACCATTAGAGTCCCCTTTTCTCAACTTTGCTTCCGCTTCAATTAGCTTTACCTCAGAATAGGTAATGAAACCAAAAGGGGATGTAGTACTTGTATAATACCCACTTTTACTAAACCTTCCATAATCCTCCGGTTTCACCTTAGTTTTATCACCTTGAGTACCGTCAGCAAGAACCCCTTGGCCATTGGCTATAAAATCACCAGCCCCAGGGCCTCTATATTTTCCGTCGGATGCAGCTCCCTTCATTATTTTACCTATTCGGGGGTCTTCATACAACTTATTAGAGACAGGAAACGCTGTTAACATATTTACAAAGAATTGTGTCCAAGCGAAATACCGTGGATTCGCTTCGCTCTCAAATCCACCCCAGCTCGACCATGGATTCTCATCAATCAATTGACCTCCACTTAAATAGGGAAATTCTGCATCCATACCATCTCCATTAAATCCTTTGGCACAAGCAGCTATAATTTCATCAGCATCGTAGATAGAAGATTTTTTACTGAGATGATTATAATATCTTGCTTTCAATGACCATGCAAACTTAATCCATTTTGACACATCTCCATGATACAATAAATCACCTTTTTTCGCGTCCAAGCCTCTCTTATTATTGGGATTCTCAAGAGCAGCAATAGCCTCATCAAGAAGCTTTTGAATGCGCTCATAAACCTCTTTTTGTGTATTGAATTTAGGCTTTAATACAACTTGATCTTTACCATTATAATAATCATCTACTACAATATTGCCATACTGGCTCGTCAGCAGCCCAAAATTTAATGCTAACAATATTTTTCCTACACCCACAAAATGAGGGTTCCCTTCTTCTTCGCCTAAATTAATTATATCTACACAATTAGGCATTGTATTCACATAGGCATTTTGCCACAGAAAGTAAGAAGCCGTAAATCTCCAATTTGTCGCAGCGTACCCTCCAGAACTTGCAGTTTGCAGCCCCCCGTATTGCATAACCCCTGCCAACTCCCTCGTCCCCCGCCATTGAGCAGCCCCGCTTGAGGTTGTTATTGCACCAGCCAAACGACTGGCAGCCTCTACTCTAGCAGGATTATTTGGATCTTCATTGACATCCAAATACTTACTACATGATGAGAATCCCATCCCAACTGTAATTATGCAAAAAATGCTATATTTTTTTAATCTATTTTTCATAAGCTTTAAAAGGAAAATTTCAACCCTAAATCAATACCTCTTGTCGCGGGGACACCAAGGTTATCAAAACCAAATGAACCGGATCCACCAACTCCCGCACCACTACCTGAGACCTCAGGATCGACGCCTGAATAATCTGTGAATAATAATAAATTTCTTCCTGTCAATGTAAATTGCAAATTCTGCAACCTAAGCTTCTTCGCCAATGAAGATGGAGCTTTATAATTTAAGCTAACGTAACGCAAACGAACCCAACTACCATCCTCAACAAAATTTTTGGAATTTTTTGCATATAAGGTCTGATAATAATCTTGATTCAATGGAATCGTCAAACCATTAACTTGTCCAGTAGATTCTATAACCCCTGGTATCACCATATTATCACGATTTTGCGTTAAAGGGCTCAAACCAGAGTTCACGAGAGTATAAGCCGTTGCATTAAAAACATCACCGCCTTGACGGAAATCCCACATAAAAGATAAACCAAAATCTCTATACTTAAATGTATTTGTAATTCCTGCTATCCAATCGGGATTACGGTCACCGACCAACTGCATAGAAGATGCAATTTGAGGACGACCATTATTATCTAATAAATACTGCCCCTGATCATTCGTTTTCCAAACATTACCATTTATGCCAAAGACTGTACCATTCAAAAACGCGGCAGCCTGCGCAGCATTATCCGTCACCCAAGCATCCGACAACTCTACGCGATCCAAACTACCGGGTAAATTCAAAACTTTAGCTCTATTTGCGCTAAAATTTAGATCAAACGACCATTGAAAATTTTCTTTCTTTATTGCCTGAATATTGATGATACCTTCCCATCCCTTGTTTTCTATTGCTCCACCATTGAGGTAAGCAAGAAATGAGCCTGAAGACGGCGGTGTCCTTGTACCTAAAATCTGATCATCAGACTTCGTTTTATACCACGTCACATCAAGTCCCACACGATTATTTATAAATCTCAAATCTGCGCCTACTTCATAAGAATTTGTGAACTCCGGTTTCAGATTAGGATTGCCAAAATAATCGGTAATATTCGTGATGAATCCCCTAGGATTTATTGTAAAATCATTTATATAAGTACCCAAAGTCGTTCGTAAAACGTGAGCAGGAGCATCTTTACCAACCTGTGCCCAGGCTCCGCGCACCTTTGCATAAGATAAAATCCCTGTAGATTCACTCTCGTAAATTTCTTTAACAAGGTCAGTTAGCACAACAGATGTACTAATAGAGGGATAAAAGAACGAATTATTCGACTTTGGCAGTGTTGACGACCAATCGTTCCGTCCTCTAAAATTCAAATAAACTATATTCTTCCAATCCATGTTTAAATCTCCAAATACCCCCATTATTCTTCTCCTGTTAATGGACTTGGAAACCGTACGATCAGCTTGAATGCTATTATTAATTCCGACAAAATCTGGATCAATAAAATTAATAGCCGTTGAAGTAGTTGTTTGTCTATAAGTGGACTCCAAATTATGTCCTACAGTCAAATTAAAGTTAAAATCACCATAGCTACGCTTCGCATTTGCTAAAAACGTTGATGTCGTAATTTGATTATTAGCTGTCGATTCAGCCAAATAACCTGTTACACTTGTTTGGGAAGTAGGAGCAGTAACACTCTGGAAATTCTCTGTATAATAATCTGTACCTATACGATAAGTTAAATTCAACCAGCTTAATGGATCATATGAAATATCACCAACTGCCATAAAACGATTCACTTTATTCGTTATTGGTTTCTTATTTATTGTCCAATAAGCATTATCTACAGCACCGTCCGAATTCTGACTTAATAATTTTTGGGTTCCATCAACATTGACATAATCTTTCATATCAACATTCAACGGCCAATATATTGCCCCCATAACACCATTAGCACTGCCCTGAGAAAAATATGTTCTTCCAGAATTTATATAGTTCATATTCGCCCCGATTTTCAAGTTATCGAAAATCTTGTGATCGGCATTTAAGCGGAATGATTTTCTGTCGAAATCCATATTTTTGACAATTCCATTCTGATCCAGTAAAGAAGCAGAAGCATAAAAAGATGACCTTTCTGTACTTCCCCCTGCTGTCAAATCGTGCACTTGAGAAACTGATGTTTGAAAGAATTCACCTAAATTATCATAAATCTTATCTGATTGATCAAATTTCGGCCCCCAAGACAAATAGCTTTGAGGGTCATATTTGCCTTGTAATCCCTGTTTATATATCGACTGTAATTTGGGTAACCTATTTACATTATCAATCGAAAAAGTTGTCCCGTAAGTTATTAAACCTTTTCCTGAGGATCCTTTTTTTGTTGTAATTACAACAGCTCCACTAGCCGCTCTTATACCATAAAGAGCTGCTGCTGCTGGTCCTTTTAATACAGAAATACTTGCGATATCTTCGGGATTAATATCTACCCCGCGATTAGAAGCTGGCGCAGTACCAGCCCCCAACCCACCCTGAGAGACTGGAGTAGTATTATCAATAGGTATCCCATCCACAACAAATAAAGGCTGATTATTACCACTTAACGAGCTCCCTCCACGAATCATAATATTTGCTGAGGCACCAGGTGATCCGCCTGAATTTGTAACTTGCACACCCGCCACCTTACCCTGAATGGCGTTAACGACATTTGCTTGATTAGATTCAGAGATCTCTTTCGAGCTTACATTTTGAACCGCAAAACCAAGACTTCTAGCTTGCTGCTTAATCCCCATCGCTGTCACAACTACCTCCTCAAGAGCTTCCTCGCTACCAGCAAGAGAAACATTGATTGTAGCATCCGCCCCCACGAGTTGCTGTTTTTCTTTAGAGCCAACAGCCCTAAAGATCAAAACATCTCCAGGATCGGCTTTAATCGTAAAACTTCCATCTGGATTAGTTTGTGTGCTGATAGGTTTACCTTTGATGCTGACAGTAACATTTGCCATAGACCCACCATCTGAGGCATTCGTCACCTTACCTGAAATCGTCTTGGTCTGTGCCCATAAACTGGTAGATAGCATCACTCCTGAACAGAATAAGAGTAATTTTTTATTCATGGTATTTAGTTAGTTGTTAATAACTGATCATAACGGGAGGTTCCAGCCCGAGGTTTACACCAATTATAATACAATACTATAAAAACTGAAGTATTTATGCAAGTTTATGCGCAATTATTTAAAAAAGAAATAAAAATAAAAATACAAACGCACGATTCGACACAAAAAGACCACCAATCCGATTATAAAAGCGTTACAAAAACGCACATTTAAACAAAATTTGACACCTAATCAATTTAACAACAACAATCTGTGCAATTGACCTCGCTAAAATAGCGCAATATTCCATGCAAAATGCCAGCATCCGCTAAAATACTAACCAAACAGCAAAAAAAATAAAAAAATAGATTTGAGACTTAGAAAGCTGGCAACACAACATACACAAGGGGGCTACCAAAGAAAACCACTAAAACGCCCTCTTCTGATCAGGTTTGTCAGTTTCTCGATTTTCCATTCATCTCACCAATACTACCATTCATAAGGCTTGGATTTAAAAACTACACGCAGCAATGCAATGTCCTATAACATTAACAATGGCACAGAAAAGACAACAAATGGATATAGGATCAGTATGAGGACTTTCGCATAAGTAAAGGCATTCCCAATCCGATCACATCTTCTACGTTTGACATTGATACGAAGAATGGGACATTTTTTCTCACATGGGAATATGATGCAGCTATTGCTTCACAGTACAGCTGCAATACAAGCAGCTGTTAGGTAATTCTGTATAATGCCGAAGAAATCTTAATCAGCAATTTCTTCACAAATGAAAGCTATAATAGCCTAAAGTACAAGTCACGGTCTGTCGATTTACGCAAAACCCAACAAGTTGGGATGTATCACATTTATGTATTTTTTTATAAGACAGATGGAAGCAACGAATGCACAGAAACTAAATATATCGGGGCCTTTGAATGGTAGAAGAAAATGACCTAATGCGCCAGGCTAATCTTCACATCATAATGCTTTTTAATATAAGCCTGTTGCTCGGCGGAATCTGTCTCCAAATCATGAATAGCACGATCACGCTCTTTATCTACTTCCATCTTGACCACACAGCGATAAAATCGAAACACATCCTTTTCCGTCTCCAGGATCAACCGGGGCACACGGGCAGGTTTACCCGTTTCATCTTTAGCGACCATGGTAAAATAAGAGGAGTTGCAATGCTTTGTTTCACCGGTTTGGATATTCATTGCCTCCACTCGAATCCCCACTTCCATCGACGAATTGCCAACGTAATTAACGGATGCAATTAACGTGACCAGCTCCCCTACCTCGATCGGCTTCAAAAAATCGACTTTGCCCACTGAAGCTGTTACGCAATAATGTGCAGAAAATTTAGAGGCTACCGCAAAAGCGATTTGATCCATCAAAGACAAAATATAACCTCCATGAATCTTTCCCCCGAAATTAGCGTTGGAGGGCAACATCAGCTGTGAAATTCGGATAACTGAGTCACTAACGGTTTTATAGATCTCTTCCATATCCCTAAATTTACCCCGGACAGATCGAAATTCAAAACAAAATCACTGTGTTTTAGCAAACACCAACATTTGTGATCTAAAAAAGACAAATACGTTCCGCCATTCGGCATAGAAGCACATGTCAGACGAATCAGATGATCCGATAAGATATAAAAAAGCAAAAGGGATATCCGAAATGTCAGATACCCCTTTTCCAAATAGTACAAAAAACTCTTTATTTAATTTTTTCAGCAATATAAGGACTTTCATTGCTCAAACGGTCGATCGCTTTAACCGCAACATATTGCAATTTTTTATTATTCAATACCATCGGAACATCTTTCGTTGTTACACCCGGTTCCAGAATTTCATACGTCCATTGCCCACCATAGTTCAGATACAACACCCATTTTGCAACCTGATCGACTTGCTGATGCTGCCATTTCAAGAACATATTATTTCCTTGTGGCGTCAGTAGCAAAGTCGGCTTCAACAAAGGGTTTGCATTGAGCCATGGACTTGTCGGAACCAAAGCTTTAGCTTGATAAGGTCCATCCACCAGCGCCTGGGTCATCGCCGGATTTTTGTTCAGTCCGGCCAAACTCCAATGAATCACACCATTGCGGTTATCCGGCAGAATATTACGTGCCACCGCGACCTGATTGACAATCTCCTGCACATATTCCGGTCCGCGCCTTCCGACTGTATTGATACCCGGCCAAAGATGACGGCCCATTGTATTTTCACTTTCCCACCATTTCAACAAAGCCGTATAGCTTTGTTTTGCCGGCTGGATAGGCCAATAAAGCTGTGGCGCAAAATAATCAATCCAGCCTTTGTTCAACCATAGTTTAGCATCTGCATATAACATATCGTATTGACTTGAACCTTGTATACCTGCAGGATAACCAGGTTTCCAGATTCCAAACGGACTGATACCGAATTTCACAAAGTTTTTTTCCCTTTTGATATTCTTGTAGATCCGCTCAATAAAGGTATTCACACTGTTTCTTCTAAAATCACCACGTGACAGGGTACCACCATTGCGTTTAAACTCATTATAGCTGTCCGAATCCGGAAAATCCTGTCCACCATTGTATTCAGCATAGGGATAGAAATAATCGTCAAAATGTACCCCATCAATATCATAACGTTTAACGATGTCCATCACGACACGTTCGGCATGATCTTGTGTCGATTGTTTGGACGGGTCAAACCAGTAATAGCCCTGTTTTAACTTTACAACGGATTCTGGCATCTTACGGGCCATCGAAGCCGAAGTCACTGCCCCACCAGCAGTATGGTGCGCACGATAAGGATTTAGCCAAACATGAAGCTCAATTCCTCGTTTGTGCGCCTGTTCAACCCAGAATTCAAGAGGATCATAATAGGGTGAGGGTGCCTGCCCCTGCGTTCCCGTCAAAAAATACGACCATGGCTCAAGATCGCTCTTATAAAAGGCATCTGCCGAAGGACGTACCTGAAAGATCACCGCATTGAAATTATTATTCCTCAAAAAATCCAGAATACCAATTGCTTCCTGCTGTTGTTCTGCGGTGCTGAGATTATTTTTGCTCGGCCAGTTGATATTGGCAACTGAAGCTACCCAAGCCGCACGAAACTCACGGGGCACAGGTGGAAGATCAACAACGACATCCTTCTTTTTTTCAACCGCAGGCTGTTCTTTTGTCTCTATCGTATTTTTCATCCGCTCTCGCTTCGGAACCGAAGGGGGATCTTTTTTTACAATTTCAACGTTGGTGTTCGTATTTACAGGTTCTTGCTTTTTATTTTTCTTGGATGAACAAGAAGACAAAAGAAAGAGTGCCGTAGTTAAAAATAATAAGGAACGTTTCATCAAGCTATAGAATATTATGTTTTTTTTCAAACTAACCCCAAAACTAAGCTAAATTTCAATAGAAAAGAAATTTAGCCGTCGCCCATCCGCTTTAAGAAGATATTTCTATCGGATGAAAAGAGGAAGCATAGATTTCATTGTCAGATTACAAAGCATTCCGATTCAATTTACGAAGCCATGCTATCTGGAAACTCGTGCTATTCGGCGATCAATAACGTAGTTCCCCTTTAAAGATTACATGTTTCAGCCTGAAGTCATCCGTAAATACGATGACATTAGCCATGCTTCCCGCATTTAAATTCCCGATATCACTTCTCTGTAATAGCTTAGCCGGATAAGTCGTAGACATCCGGATTGCCTCATCCAGTGGAATTCCAACCTGTTCCACACAGTTTCTGATTCCTTCAAACATGGAAATTGCGGCCCCTGAAATGGTTCCGTCCGGCAAGGCGTAATAGCCATCATTCAATACATGCTGATAGATCCCCTTACTGCATGCCGCCACAGCATCCGTAATCATAAATAGACGCTCACCCATCTGCCGTTTGGCAATTTTCACGGCTTCAAAGCTGACATGATGCCCATCGACAATGATGCTCGCGCAAGCACTTTTATGATTAAAAATAGCGCCGACCAAACCTACTTCGCGATGATGCAGCGGTGACATGGCATTGAAGAGGTGTGTACTCGTTGGAATTCCCGAGTCGTAACCATGTGTTCCCTCCTCGAAAGTAGCATTACTATGCCCGGCACTGAGGAGCAGCTGGTAACCTTGCAAATACGCCAGCACCTCGTCCGAAATACATTCAGGGGCAATCGTCATCATCCTGACAACTTTATTTCCCTGCAGCAGATCTTCGATCCTTTCCTTCGTAGGCGCTATAATCAGTTCTTCGGGATGAGCGCCACGTTTTTTTGCATTCAGAAAAGGCCCTTCGAGATGCAATCCTAAAAATGCATCGTGGTGATAGTTCTCGGCAACGCGAATGGCTTCTTTGAATACCGGAATTGTATTTGTTGCCAAAGTCATCATATAGGAAGTGGTCCCCTTATCGATCAGTCCGTTGGAGATTCGTTCCAATGCCTCCACACTAAGTTCGGCAGAATAGAGATCCTCTCCATCACCATACAATTGCAAGTCGACCAATCCGGCACAAACATTGGCCCCTTTGACATCAAGCAGCTGATATCCCTCTGGAAGATCCTGCTCATCGACGATCCCTACAATTTTTCCTTCATCCAAAAGCAATGCTTTATGCGCTATAATTTCAGTTCCGGTATAAATCCTACCGCCGATCAATGCTGTTTTTTTCATCAAAAATTAGTATAAGTTAAGCTGTTTGACACACCAATTTTGGTTTGTCGTCCTCACTCAAAGCCTGATATCACTTTCCGATCCGGAACAGGTTTCTCTCTGTTTCGGTCCTATACATTCAGGCATTGCTGAACGTAAAAGCTTGCAGCGTACGCTTCCTTTGCTAAAGTTAGGGTTTGTCTTTACGCTATCCCAAAATTTTTACTTTTTTAATTTTAACTTTTTAATTTACTGTTGTAACTTAGTTCCATGTACTTTTTCAGAAAGCGCAATGCCGATCGCCCCACAAATGGCAGCATTAAAGCCATGCATATCATTAATGCAACGGCTGTTATTGTCTTTTTATTGGGGTTGATCTATAAAATATTTTTTTCATCCTAAACTAGTAACCATGTCAAAAAAAGAGATTTTCAATACAGACAAAGCTCCTGCGGCAATAGGCCCCTATAATCAAGCAATTAAAGCAGGTAATACCCTTTATGTTTCCGGACAGATTCCACTTGTTCCAGAGACGATGGAACTGGTATCTTCCGGCGTAAAAGATGAGGCACATCAGGTATTGAAAAATGTGGAAGCCATTTTAACACATGCTGGATATACCTTTCAGGACGTCGTCAAGGCCTCCATCTTTTTAAGTGACATGGGCAACTTTAGCCTCGTTAATGATGTTTATGCCGAATATTTCAAAGAAGCACAACCGGCGCGTGAGTGCGTGGCGGTGAAGACATTACCAAAGAATGTCAATGTCGAGATTTCGGTGATCGCCTGGAAAGATTAATCCGTGGAAAATAACAACGAAACTGTAAGCCGCGGAAAATATCTTTTCGCGGCTTTTTTGGCTCCCTTCATTTGGGGATTCATGTCCATTCCCGTTCGGTGGATACGGGAATACCCTGCCGAGGATATTCTCTATTTTAGGATCGTAACGGCTCTGGCCGCACTTTGGCTCTATCTCCTGCTTTTCCAACGGGAGACGCTGCGCTTGGATATTCTTAAATTCAGGGAGCTCTCAAAAAAGGGCAAAATTCGGCAGACCGGCCTTACCGTGCTCGCCTCGCTTTTGATCTTCGGCAACTGGTTCACCTATATTTATGCCGTCAACCACATCAGCATCCAGTCCGCAGCTCTGGCTTATCTGACTTGCCCTTTGATTACAGCGGCAGCAGCCTACTTCATCTTAAAAGAAGAACTGCGCCCGATTCAGAAGATGGCTCTCCTCATTGCATTTGGCAGTGTCTGCCTATTAGCCAAAGGATCGCTGCATGATGTTCTATGGGCAGCGACCATCGCCACCTGTTATGCCTTCTATCTTATCGTACAGCGCGTGTCTACGGGTTTTAACAAACTCAATCAGTTAGTTGTCCAATTGACAATCTGTGCACTATTTGTTATACCCAAACTGATCTATAATCATCATGAGATCCCCACAGATCCTGTCTTTTGGGGTACAATAATACTGATTGCAGTTATATTTACCATTATCCCACTATTTCTGAGTATGTACGCCTTGATTGGTATTTCCTCTACCACCACAGGTGTATTGCTATACATCAATCCAATCATTGCCTTCACCTTGGCAGCAACCTATTTTCAGGAGCCTGTTCCCTTCATCAAATATCTGGCGTATGGAATTATACTGATGGCCATCGTCCTTTTCAATAGTATCAATTTCCGCCAGACCAGGAAAAATTAAAGTAAATTTTAACCAAGGATCAACTACACCCGGAATTAAATTATTATAAATAATCTGGCTTATCACCATTAATTGCAATGGTAATAAGCCAGATTATTCACTTTTCCTTTCAAAGGAGGATACATTTCCAGCAAGGAACAAAAAATGACAAAACACATTCGTCTCACAGACAACAACTTACAAAACAACTCTTCACATTTGTATCAACTTTGTTTACCAAAATTTTTGATTTTTCATCAACAGTAGTAAATTAGTGCACAATTTAAGGGGAATCACACCTCCTTTTGCTCCTATCACTTCTGTATTGAATAGCATACCATAATCACTGATTTTGCTTTCCATTCATATTCAATACATTTTTCCTAACCGACATGCTAAATGGAATTAGCCCATTACTGCGGAAAATAACTTCTGTTATGAAAATATGTATATAAAAAACTGAATATAACACATATACTATATGAATAACAAATTATACACTACACTAAGGATGCTGAGTATTGTTCCGACAATGCTTTTTTCAGCATCTTTACTCCATGCACAAAGCAACCAAGTGAAAGGGACGGTTGTTGACGCTAAATCAAAAGCTCCACTTGTGGGTGCTACAATCAAAGTTTTAGGTACCTCAACAGCCAGTTCTACAGACAGCAAAGGGGCATTTCAGATCAATGTTGACGATAAAAATCGTGTCCTGAATATCAGCACGATTGGTTACGAAAATAAAACCGTTACACTCGGACCGGGTGAAACCACCGTTACAGTAAGTCTGGATGAGCAGACGCAACAGCTAGAAAGTGTTGTTGTCACCGCACTCGGTATCAGCCGCGCACAGAAATCATTGACTTACTCTACCCAACAGGTCAACGGGGATGAACTGAACAAGGTAAAAAGCACCAACTTGGCCAACAACCTAAACGGTAAGGTAGCGGGTGTCAATATCGCTTCCAGTTCTTCGGGCCCGGGAGGTTCGGCAAAAGTCGTTTTACGTGGTAACAAATCCGCCTCCGGTAACAACCAGGTACTTTATGTTGTCGACGGTGTTCCGATCAATAACCAAACCTTGGCAACACAACCGGGAAATATTTTTGGTGGAGAGCGCGATGGCGGGGATCCAATTGCTCTGATCAATCCTGAAGATGTAGAAAATATTTCCGTGCTAAAAGGTGCCTCCGCAGCAGCATTATACGGTAGCCAAGCCGCTAATGGTGTCATTTTGATTACCACCAAATCTGGAAAACAGGGGCGTACAGTTGTCAACTTCTCTTCAAGTGCACAAATTGAACAACCCGTATCATTACCCAAGTTCCAAAACCAATATGGACAGGGAACAGGTGGAAAAAACGATAATACCAGCGTCTCAAGCTGGGGAGGCAAAACTGATGGGACCAATTATGACAATACAGGCCAGTTTTTCCGTACAGGAAGTAATTTCACAAACTCGCTGACACTATCTGGCGGTAACGAAAAAAATCAAACTTATTTTTCTTATGCCAATACCCTAGCTAAGGGAATAGTACCCGAAAACGATCTGATGCGTCATAATTTCAATCTGAAAGAAAGCGCAAAGTTTTTTGATGATAAACTGACTGTGGAAGGAAGTGCCAATTATATTACACAAAAACTGGATAATGCACCCACATCCGGATTTTATTACAACCCTATAGTTGGTTTATATTTACTGCCGAGAAATCTAGATATCGCTAACTACAAACAATTTGAAACCTTCAATAGCAGCCGGAATCTTTACGACCAAAATTGGTATACGCTGGTTGATGATCAAACGACGCAACAAAATCCATGGTGGGTGGTCAATAGAAACCCAAACAGTTCAAAAAGGAATAGGCTTCTGTTAAATGGTAGCGCAAAATACCAAATTGCCCCCTGGATCAGTGTACAGGCGCGGGGAAGTGTTGACCGCACAAGTGAGGTCTGGGACAGAAAAGCATATGCCGGCACGCAGAGTATCCTGGCACGACCAAATGGCGGCTACAACTATACCAATACAACGATCACACAACAATATGGAGATTTGATCGCCAACATGAATTTCCATGTTAACGACAAATTTCAGATTACAGGACTTGTCGGAACGAGTATCACCGACTGGAAAACAGAAGGTGTCAATTATACGAGCGGAACTGCGGGGCTGGAGTATCCCAATCAGTTCATTATCCAGAACTCCAAAACACCAACACCAACAGGTCTCTCCAATAACCGCAGACAATTACAGTCGGTATTTGCAAGCACAAACTTGTCTTACGATCAATGGCTCTACCTTGACCTAACAGCCCGTAATGACTGGTCCAGTACCTTAGCATTCACCGACACAAAATCTTTCTTCTATCCATCTGTTGGTCTGGGCGTAGTACTGAATGATAAATTGAATATGCCTGAATTTATCAATATGGCGAAAGTACGTGGATCTTATGCTATAGTAGGTAATGATCTCCCGCCATACACTACACTGTTGACAAATTCATTGGGTCCCTATGCTGTATTGACTTTAAATGACATCTCTTTTCTTAAAAGTCTAAAACCTGAGAAAACGCATTCATTAGAAATTGGTACGGAATGGCGTATGTGGAACAACCGCTTGAATGTAGATGTGACTTACTACAAAACGAACACAAAAAATCAATTCTTTAAGATTGCAGCGAATCAAGCCTCTCTTTATAACCAATATGCAATCAATGCCGGAGACATTCAAAACCAAGGGGTCGAGGCATTGGTATCATTGGATGCGATTAAAAACGATAATTTCACCTGGAATACCAGCCTGAATTTTACGTATAATAAAAACAAGATTGTTAAACTCGATGATCGTGTAAGCGAGTTTGCCCTTACAGGGGACGGGCTTTTTGGTAACTATGCATCAAAATTTAAGGTTGGTGGATCTTTTGGAGATATTTATGGTTTAGATTTCGTGAAAGATGACCAAGGGCGGATCCTTGTTGACGCTGCAGGTAAACCGCAGACAACCTCACAATATGTTAAACTTGGAAATTCAAATCCAATTTGGCAAATGGGCTGGAACAATACCTTTAGCTATAAAAACTTCAATCTAAGTTTCCTTATTGATGGTAAATTTGATTATGAGGTCATGTCCGTAACACAGGCTTTACTTGATGGATATGGCGTATCAAAAGCGACTGGTGATGCTCGGGCAAATGGGCACGTTGCCATCAACGGCGTTACAACCGCAGGAGCTGCTGTAACTTCCGTAGATCCACAAGCCTGGTATGAATCTACCGGCGGTATGTCTCCTGTGAGCAGCCAGTATATCTACGATGGTACTGTCGTACGTTTACGTGAACTGACTGTAGGCTACGACTTCAATATCAAAGATAGCTTCTTCAAAAAACTTCGTGTCAATGCTGTAGGAAGGAACTTATTCTATATTACCAAAAAAGCGCCTTTCGATCCTGAAGTAACCATGTCCACAGGCAACTCATTAAGTGGTGTTGACATCTTTATGATGCCTGCAACACGCAACTACGGCCTTACATTAAATGCAACTTTTTAAGAATACAGACATGAAATATACATTCAACAATATAAGCAAGTTTATTGCTGCCGGTTTACTCATTGGAGGAACCTTAAGCAGCTGTACCAAAAATTTTGACGATTACAACAAAAATAATTTAGGCCTGACAGATGGTGATCTTGCTGCTGACGGAAAAGATTTGGAAATCTTCTTTAAGACGGCACAAATGGCCATTTATAATTTTTCTGGTGGTGGCGACCCCAATTCTTTCCAGGTACAACAAAACCTCAACGCCGACGTTTATTCAGGCTATTTTATGTCACCCAATCCCTTCGGAAACCGAAGCAACCTTAATTATGCGTTAACAAACGGCTGGAATGGTGAAACATTTAAAGTTCTCTATCTTAACGTGATCAAGGCTGTGGACAGATTACAAAAAAATGGATTGGACAAAACCTATCCTGCACTTGGTGCCGCCGCAAAAGTCATCAAAGTGGAAGCTGCCAGCCGGGTTACCGATGTGTACGGCCCCATTCCTTATACCAAAGTCGGAACATCTGATGAAATTATTCCTTATGATAAACAATCGGATATTTATGCCGCTTTCTTCGCCGAGCTAGATCAGGCTGTGGAAACTTTGAAAGCTTTCGACGCCCAAAGTCCAATGACAGATAAAATAGAAGCAATAGATTTAGTTTATCCAAATATGGATAACCAGACACGCTTTAAGAACTGGCTTAAACTTGCAAATTCACTTCGTTTGCGTCTTGCTATGCGTATTGTCAAAATAGACCCACAATTAGCAAAAACGCAGGGAGAAAAAGCATTAAATGCGACAAATGGAGGGCTACTGGAAAATAATACCGAAAACTTTAAAGTTACTGTACCTACCGATGGCACATTTAGCAACCCCCTTTGGTTTATTTCTAAAAATTGGGCGGATACCCGCATCAACGCTACGCTTTCAGCTTACATGGAGGGACTAAAAGATCCAAGAATCTCAAAGTATATGTCTCCTGTTGAAAAGGATCCTGCGCTGGCAAATGTTCAAGGTAAATATATAGGCATACGCATCGGAGGTGATGGCATTGACAAAACACGCTATCAAAAGCTTTCGGCGTTAAATACGGAAGGTAATACTCCTTCATTTACCGCAAGCACAGCGCCGATGTTGATGACGGCTGCCGAAGTTTACTTCTTGCGTGCTGAAGCAGCCTTAAGAGGCTGGGCAAATGCAGGTGGTACAGCACAATCTCTTTATGAAAAAGGAATTGAAACTTCATTTGGGCAATGGGGAGTTACATCAGGCCTAAGCACGTATTTAAATGACAACACAAGCAAAGCAGCAGCCTATGTAGACCCGTACAATGCAAAAAACAATGCCGATTCGCCGAGTGCATTAACGATCAAATGGAACGATGCTGCGACCAATGAAGAAAAATTGGAGCGCATCATTACACAAAAATGGTTAGCTATCTTCCCGGAAGGACAGGAAGCATGGAGTGAATTCCGCCGTACAGGATATCCTCGCCTGTTCCCTGTCGTTGTAAACAATAGTGCAGACCTGATCGACACGAAAATACAGATTCGTCGACTACCATTCTCGCAAAATGAATACAATACAAATGCGGCCGAAGTACAGAAAGCAATTGCCCTATTAGGTGGCCCAGACAATGGTGGGACACGCCTGTGGTGGGATGTTGCCAAAGGAAATTTCTAAACGGAATTTTTTCCTATACTAAGGCGGTTTAACCTTTTGGTTAAGCCGCCTTTTTTATGATTGCTCCATTGATCCACCTCCAAAGCCAATATGGCTTAGCATGTTCCAATATACATGGCATTCCAAAAAATCACGTTAATGAGAATTTTTATCTATCCCTGTAGCGCTCCTTCCAGATTGCCCGTTCATTCAAAAAACCAAATATGCGATTATGAAAAATCTGTCCGTCCTGGGTATTACCTCCCTGCTCGCCTGTACGATGCTATTTGTCGTATGCAAATCCGAATCTCATCTGGACAATCCCTATAAAGAAAAAACCGAAAAAGAACTGGAGGTACTCTCAAATGAAAAATACAGTAAGATTATTGCGCTGGCCAATCCAAAAGAATGTACCGATACCGAGGATTGGAAAATCATAGATATTCAGACTGTATGTGGCACCAGTCATATCCCCTACCACCGTTCTGTTGATAAGACAACTTTACAGAACATGATCAATGATTATAATAAGCTGATGGAAATATACCAGCCCATGATGGCGCCAAGAATCAATTGCATTCCCTATCGAAAACCACTTGATGTCATCTGTCAGGAAGGAAAGGCCATGATCAAGTACGAATAAACCAATTCAAAACAGAAAACTTTACAAACCTAAATTAACCAAATATGAAAAAAATAATATTTAGCCTTCCGATTATTGGATTGATACTGTTCCTTGCCTGCTCTAAAGACAGTTCTAAATCGTATGAATATTGGTCTGAGCAAGTCAATAAAAAAACACAGGAAATCAGCACGTTGCTCGAATCTGTCTCGTGTACAAATATCAATGAATTTGAAATTATAGAACACTCCAGCTATTATCTAGTCCATTCTTCCCTGAAAAACCAATTCGAAAAACTGCTACAAGAACTGGATCGTCTGGAGAGCCAACAACAGAAAGCGGCTCAACGCGAGGGTATTTACGCTGCTACATTAGACCCTCTTCCCCCCAACCCGCCCTTGGAAAAACTCTGTGATAACGGAAAAGCCGTAATGCGTTTTGCGCATAATCTTTCCATCGAGGAAATCAACGCCGAACTACCTAAAAGATATAAAGAGCTACAAGAATTCTATAAAGACGTAACCTGTACAAATCCAAACGATTGGACCAGCCATTTTTTACGTACAGGCTGTTGCATGGAAGGTATAGCTGTCCACAAAACCATCCGGTCAAAAGAGATGGTAGAAAAAATAGGTATATACAACCGCTTAATGGAAAACAAACTCCGGCTCGACAAAACAACGTGTCAGGGGGACTGCCCAAATATGGCGAAACCAGTACAATGCAAGGATGGAAAACCTATTGTAGAAGTATATAAATCGTAAAAATTAAATTTTTCGTATTTTAGCCATTCGAGAAGAATGGCTGAATTAAGTTTAATTACCCCAATAGAATACCTCAAAGGTGTAGGTCCCCAAAAGGCAGATGTACTCAAAAAAGAGTTACAGGTATTTACCATTGGAGATCTGTTGACCCAATATCCCTTTCGTTACATCGACCGTACAGAATTCCACAAGATACGGAAGCTGCACCCCGATATGATGGCAGCACAGGTTTTGGGGCGGCTGGTTTCCCTACAGCTCGTGGGTGAGAAAAGGACCAAACGCCTCGTCGGCTCATTCAAGGACGAAACAGGTTCCATGGAGCTCGTCTGGTTCCAGTCCATTCCTTGGCTCCAAAAGTCTTTGAAAGTAGGTGCGGCCTATATTATCTATGGCAAGCCCAGTGAATTCAACGGCCAGCTGTCCATTACCCATCCCGAAATGGACCTCTACAATCCGCAGGTCAAGCAAGCGGGCAATATGAGCCTACAGCCGGTCTATTCATCTACGGAGAAACTCAAAAAATTCAATCTGGACACCAAGGGCATCCAACGTCTGCAACAGACCGCATTGGAAGCCGTGTTTCGGAGTATCGCTGAGACGATCCCCCAGGAAATAATCGCAAAACATCAACTGGTTTCTCACCAGCAGGCTTTGGCCTCCATTCATTTCCCGAGCAACCAAAAGGAATTGAATCAGGCGATCAAGCGGATCAAATTTGAAGAACTATTTTTCATCCAGCTCAAACTGCTCAACAATAAGCAGCTGAACACACAGAAATTCAGGGGGCAACGCTTCAACAAAGTAGGCGAAAAGTTTAATACTTTTTTTAACGAACGTCTTCCGTTTCCATTGACCGGGGCGCAGAAACGCGTTATTAAAGAAATCCGTATCGATACCAATACTGGGGCGCAGATGAACCGTTTGGTGCAAGGTGATGTAGGCTCTGGCAAAACCGTGGTTGCCCTGATGAGCATGCTGCTCGCCGTGGACAACGGTTTTCAGGCCTGTATGATGGCACCCACAGAAATTTTGGCCACACAGCACTACCAGGGGCTCAAACAGCTCGTCGGCGATGATCTCGTCAGCATCAAGCTGCTCACAGGATCGACCAGCACCAAAGAACGCCGACTGATCCATCAGGCCCTCGAAGAAGGTACACTCGACATCCTGATCGGCACCCATGCACTGATTGAAGATAAGGTAAAATTTAAGAATCTTGGCTTCGTCGTGATCGATGAACAACACCGCTTTGGTGTAGAGCAGCGCGCCAAGCTCTGGCGCAAGAATGTCATCCCACCCCATATGCTAGTGATGACAGCTACGCCTATTCCCCGGACCTTGGCGATGACCATGTATGGTGACCTCGACATTTCAGTGATCGACGAACTTCCGGCCGGACGTAAGCCTATTAAAACCGTCCATTTCTTTGAGAGCTCCCGCCTACGGATGTTTGGCTTTATGCGTGAAGAAATCGCCAAAGGCAGACAGGTCTATCTCGTCTATCCACTGATCAAAGAAAGTGAAAAACTCGATCTGATCTATTTGGAGGCCGGCCTGGAGAATTTGCAGCGCGAATTCCCACTTCCTCAGTATAAGATCAGTATTGTACACGGCAAAATGCCTGTGAAAGATAAAGATTTTGAGATGCAGCGCTTTGTAAAACACGAGACGCAGATCATGGTGGCAACAACGGTAATTGAAGTTGGGGTCAATGTCCCAAATGCCTCGGTTATGGTCATTGAAAACTCCGAACGGTTTGGTCTCTCCCAGCTACATCAATTGCGGGGACGTGTGGGCCGTGGCGCCGAACAGTCTTTCTGTATCCTCATGTCAGGAAATAAGCTCAGCAAAGAAGGCCGCCTCCGGCTGGACACCATGGTGCGGACCAATGACGGTTTTGAGATTGCCGAAGTTGACCTACAGCTACGTGGCCCAGGTGATATCTCCGGCACACAGCAGTCCGGCGTGCTCGACCTTAAGATGGCCAATCTGGCGACAGACCAGGCCTTATTGACCGAATGCAGAAACACCGTCATTGCCATATTCAAAGAAGACCCTATGCTGCAAAGCGAAAAAAACTACTTGCTCCGGAGCTTTTTGGCCCGGAAATCAGATGGCATTGCCTGGGACAAAATCTCCTGATCATCGGCCAGCCGGCCATTGACAAGCTTAAACCCCATCCATCACTTGTTTTATTCAGGAGTCCATTCAATGCTGTTTGAAAACGCTTCAACAAACTAGGATAACTCAGTTCGAAGATATGCCCTTACCAGTGAAACCTGTTTATCAAAATCAAGAAAAAGATCGCCGCCGCCAGCTAATAGACTATCTATCATCAATTCGCTTGTATATAAAATCAAAATTATTTATTTTTGCATCATTATGAACATGATATAGAAAATATCCCCTTCTTTTACTAGGCAAAAGATGGCGACCGACCGCTTACTTATTTTGAGTTGCCCTGGTAAGCAAATCACAAGAGACTTATTGGTTAATGAAGAATTATGTCCTATTTAGGTGCCCATCTTATTTGGTGTACAAACGCATAAATTCTTAAATTTACCTTTTCAAAACAATAATTAAAAGTGAACGTATAACAAGATATAGGCAATAGATCGCAGTGTGCGGCTTAGTGACCTACCTACTTCACTTAATATACTTAATAGGACAAAATGGCCAGAATTAAAATACACGATACAGCAATAAAACCCGAAACAGCCGTCTTGGTCAGTGTGATCACGCAGGGCGTGACTGAGGCAAAAGCAAAGGAATATCTGGAAGAACTTGAATTTCTCGTACAGACAGCCGGTGGCGAGACCAAAGGCATGTTTACACAGAAATTAGCTTTTCCGGATAGAGCGACATTTGTCGGCAGTGGAAAACTTGAAGAGATCAAAGCCTATGTCGAAGCTGAAGAGATTGACATTGTTGTCTTTGATGATGAGTTGTCCCCTTCCCAATTGCGCAACATCGAGAAAGAACTCAAACGCAAGATCTTGGACCGTTCCAATCTGATCCTGGATATCTTTGCCCGACATGCAAAAACTGCACAGGCAAAAACTCAGGTCGAACTTGCACAGCTGCAATACCTATTACCCCGATTGACCCGCCTGTGGACCCACTTGGAGCGTCAACGTGGGGGGATCGGTATGCGTGGTCCCGGTGAATCGCAGATCGAAACCGATAGACGGATTATCCTGGACAAAATTTCGCTGTTCAAGGAAAGACTGCGCGCGATCGACAAGCAGAATGAAACCCAGCGCAAAAACCGTGGCGAGATGATCCGCGTAGCGCTGGTGGGTTATACAAACGTCGGTAAATCAACGATCATGAACATGATCTCCAAATCTGACGTATTGATCGAGAACAAACTTTTTGCAACGCTTGACACTACGGTACGTAAGGTCGTTATCGACAACCTTCCGTTCCTGCTGTCCGATACGGTAGGTTTTATCCGCAAATTACCGCATCACCTGGTGGAATGTTTCAAATCTACATTGGATGAAGTCAGAGAAGCAGATGTGCTGATCCACGTGGTGGATATCTCACACCCTAACTTTGAAGACCACATACAGGCGGTGAATGAGACATTGAAAGATCTGAAAGCTTTAGATAAGCCCGTTATTACAGTGTTCAACAAAATTGACCTGTACAAACCGGCTGTTGAAGAGGGACACGATGGTGAAGAGGTAGAGATTACATTGGACGATTTCCGCAATTCATGGATGGCGAAAAACTCCGATCCGGCGATCTTCCTGTCTGCGACAAACAAGACAAATATCGAAGAGTTCAAACAGACCCTTTACGATATCATCGTGAAGATGCACAATGAACGTTACCCATACAACAATCTGTTGTATTAATTTGACTAACATGATGGCGGATCGTTTCTGACGATCCGTCTTCTTAAAAAAATAAGCAATGAATAAAGTGGTGCAGTTCCAAGACTGGGGACTTGTGGATTATCAGGAAGCCTGGGACAGACAAGAGTCCATCTTCAAAGGAGTATTAGATATCAAACACGACAATCGGGTCAATGCGACGACGACAGACACGCCAAACTACCTGATTTTCACAGCCCACCCCCATGTCTATACCTTAGGAAAAAGCGGGCACGAAGAATACCTGCTCCTGGATGAGAAAGGTCTGGAAGAAAAAGAAGCAAAGTTCTATAAGATCAACCGCGGGGGTGATATCACCTACCATGGACCGGGTCAGATTGTCGGCTATCCGATTCTGGACCTCGACAACTTCTTTACCGATATTCACCTTTATTTAAGGACCTTGGAAGAAGCGATCATCCTGACCTGCGCCGATTATGGTGTTCCGGCGGGCAGATACCCCGGATTTACGGGTGTCTGGATCGAACCGGACAAACCCACGGCCCGCAAGATCTGTGCGATGGGCGTGCGCGCCTCACGCTGGGTCACCATGCATGGCTTTGCATTTAACGTCAATACAGATCTGGACTATTTTAACAATATTATCCCCTGTGGTATCGACGACAAGGACGTGACCTCATTGAAGCGGGAACTTGGCCAAGAAGTGGATATGGACGACGTGAAGGAAAAACTTCGCGGACACATTGCCAGACTTTTTGAAATGTCAATTATATAGATCAGAAACAACAATAAACGCGCAAGGACCTGTATTGAGCAGGTCCTTGCGCGTTTATGCTATCCTTAAAAATAGGAAATCCTTTAGTAATCCATTTATTTCTTTAGTCCCCTATGCTGCGATTAACAATAGTACATACAATCGTAGCTATACAGTTTACCATCTTTGAAGGTGATGATCAGTTGCCCTGCATCGCCATTCTGAAGACGATATACATGCGGCTCCTCGATCATATTTGCGGAGACCATATCACCAAAATGATTGATAAAATCCCTTTCAGTGTAATTGGCATCCATGCGTTCATTGCCTATCACCAAGATTTCACCATCCGTAAAATATAGCTTATAAACCGTTCCAACAACTTTCTTTTTGTAATTCTCTTCAAATGCCACGATCATATTCGGGGTTTTATAATAGTAGCGCGGTTCCCAGCCACATTCAGGCATATCCGGTATCTCGGCAACACGTTGCATCTTTAATTGATTCATCTGGGCATCTTTGATTTCTCCGTCAATAAGAGATATCCCTTTCCAGATAAAATGTAAGTTCAACGCCTTCATCTTTTTTTCATACGTGTCAAAATCCGGCTTTTTATCCAGCTTGCTGGCCAGCAGCAATTCAAAATCAATATCGACTTTCGGATTATTCACCCCATAGGCTGCATAAGATTCCTTCCAATAGGAAAAGGCCTGTTTTAAGTTTTTCTCTTCCCGCCAGGCCAGTTCCCGCAATCTTCCCACCTGAACCAGTTCTTTTTCTTGATCCTTACCTTTTACCGTCAAATAATCTTTCAGTACTTTATCGTAAGTCAGAGCGGAACCTAAAAATTTCAATTGCACATATTCAGGGTTCTCATGAAAATGATCGCCGATATACACCCAGCCGTCGGTATATAAAGGGACATAATCAATGCACAGCAACTCATTAAGCGGTGCGCGGCGCACAGCGGTGCTTGTCGTTGTCGGCGCCTTACGGACACGGAGTTCGGACACCTGTACGTAATAATGCGGGCATTGATGACCTTCAACACCGCGATAAAAATACTGTGCAGGTTCGTCCGCAGATTTTTCCCCGTCCATAAATGTCTTTAGCGGCTGCCGGTCGATAAAGCCGATATCGCCATTGCTGACCTGCACCTTATACTGCCTATTGGTCGAGTCGAGCAGATAAACGGGGGCTTCGGTGGCGAATATCCCCAAAGGATCATTGTTCTCCCCAGCCTCCCGATAGAGATAACCCCACTTGGAAGCATACACCGGCCGTTCGCCCGCTGGCTGCGCCATGCTTCGGTTCACAAAACAACTGTATAGGATACAGCACAGGAGTACTACTTTTCTAAACATATAGCTTTATTTCTTTAAATAGCAATACAGATATCCATCAAAGTCGGCTAAACCTATTGAAAACCATCGCTGCGAGCAGCGTAGCTCAACCTTTTAGACGAATAATAGCATCTTCCGATACTTAGCAAAAATAGGCAAAAAGAAGGCCAAGGAAATCGCTATAATCAGCTATTTCGCGAACGTAGAATCTATCCGTCCCGATTTCTATAACGAAGTGGTTTTACTAACGAAAAATAGCTTTCCTATCTTTGCATCGAAGCATAAGTTACACAATCCCAATTTTAACAAGTAAACATGATGACAACAGCAGCATTTTCATTTGAGCACGCTGTTAATTCTTCGGAAAGAAAAGATAATTGTTGTTTTAAAGGCTCTTGGGGTAAAGAATATCTCTGTTGGAGAAAAAGAATGCTCATCGGAGCTAACGCAGTATCTCTCCAGGTTCTTACTTGCGATTCAGCAGTTCCACCTGTCCCTCCAAGGCGGAAATGGTCTTTTCCTGCGCTTTGATCGTCTGCTCCAGTGCGGCGACCAATTGTTTGGAAACTGACGAATCTTCGGAACTTGTCGCTGCAATCTGTGGACCTGGGTTAACGGATTCCACAGTACGCATCATTTTACCTTCCCCCATCAATAGCCAGGCAGGACTAATATCCGGATGGCGGGTCAATATCGCAATCATTGCATCCGAACTGAGGGCCGTATTTTTCTGACCGCCCTTAAAATTTGCATAGGAAAGCTCCACATCTTTAAAAAATTCAGTTTTACTGATGCCCTTTTTTTCAGCGATCAGCAATACACGTTCTTTTACGTTCACAATTATTCTATTTTTAAGACGCTATTATTTTAAACCAAACCGCAAACCAAATTTCCAATTTGTGAAGGAGTTTATCTCCGCAAAAGACGAGATTCACAGATGTGTATTGATCCCAAACGATTGTACGAGTTATTTCCATGAAAAAAATAGCCCATTAGCTTCCCGTCTCCGATAAGAAAACTCAAATTTCCTGTTAGAATCTATTTATTCCGCAGCGATTCAATCTCATGTTCCAAAGATGACAATAATCTCTCCAAAGACATAATTGTCTTCTCCTGAGATTTAATAGTGATATTTTGAGAAGCGATCAATTGTTTTAACGTATTAATCTCCCCATTCGTGATTGTCTCCAATTCAGGTGTTAGATACGTTTCTTCATCTTCCTTCACTAAAACGGGCTTAAGCATCTCCCCCTCCCCTCTCAATAACCATTCTGATGAATATTTGGGATATTTTTCAGCAAGATTGACTAACCACTTAGCTTGAACATCAGTATTATTCGCCAGTGCGCGTGTAAAAACACCCTTACTAGCCCCGATTGATGCTTCTAAAGCGGACACACTTATCCCCTCTTTTTCTGAAACAATCTTAATTCTCTTCAAAATAGAACTCATTTCCGAAAATTTTAATATTATAAATTTGTTTTGATGAAATATAGTTCTTAAATTAGCTTAACAGATGATAATTATAAACACAATATTTAACCAAAAACATTTCCTAGCATGAAAAATACGCAAAAGAAACTAAAAGCGAAACATTTTCGCTATTTAAGCAAGGATGTAGTCAAAAATCCAATGATCTATATCAGGGATTTCTATCGCTATGAAACAAATGTTATTTATTGGATGAATCATATTCAGCTTTTTGTCAACGCTGCAACTGTCCCCGAAATGGCAGATCGCAACTTCGCTGAAAACGGGTATCATTGCAAACAGATGATCAAACAGATTGAAGCAGCTTATGTAATTTTTCACCAATGTCAACTTCCAATACAAGAAGCCCCATTAGATTTCTTTGCCACAAAAGAAGACTACCACAACTACCTTTTTAAACTGGAATTTACCACCAACGGACATGTAGCTCCTGCGGACACCATAAGTAAGTTTTTCTCCTATCAATCTCTGCAAAAATGGTATGAAACCATGGATGATATCATGCATTATCTAACGGTGCCCGATTCAGGGAGCTACGAATATTTTGGTGATCAAATTATTGCCATACGAGAATTGCTGATTCGCCTCGCATTCGCCCTACACTATATCTATGAAGATGAGGGAATATCCCTGAATGTCCCTTCCTATGTAAAAGCTATAACTGATGAACCTCATCAGTCTACCGAAAAGAAAACTATATTACGGCAAATCATTGAAGAAAGTATTGATAAAAAATATGCTCAAAAAGAAGCACAGGAAAATAGCAATGAAATAGATGAAAACCAAAGTTTGGAGACATCAGAAGTTCCTGCAAGCGAAAACAGCGACTTAAACGATAAAATCTGATCCTATCACTTCCGCTTGAGCCACCGAAAACCGAGTGAAACGAGCTCATGAATACAAGTGAAAATAAATACTTATGAATAATACCTCAATCAATAAATAGTTGATAAACAAATAACCTAAGAAGATGAAAAAGAAAAGTAGAAAAATAACATGGAGAGAATGCAGACACCTCCGTAAAAGTCAATTCGATAACCACTTGTTGACGCTCAAAAAATTTTCAGAGGATAAAAGAAACTGTAGTAAAAATTTCTTGCATTTTATCAACATGTGTTTATGCAAAGAGATCCGCTGTAAGGATTTTAACTCGACGCATACTTATCTAGAACTCGGTAAAGCTATCGATCTTGCTTGGCTGATATTTAACAAATCCGGATTAAGAAGAAAGAATATAAAAGATATTCTTCCAAACCATAGCGACGAGATTGATTGCTCCTGTAATTATCTCGAAGGGGTATATCCTCCTGATTTTTTGACGAAAATGTTTAGTTATCAAAGTCACAAAGACTGGCATACTGCTATAGACGAACTCCTCTTTTCCTACTTAGACCCAAGTTTTAGTTGCACTTTTTTAAGTTATTCAGAAGATCTCATACCCCTTCAAGAGATACTCTCCGATCTCCCAATTGCTTTGAGAACCATACATCTAAATGAAGGAAAAATAGACTAATAACCACAACACCAAACCAATCGATTATGAACACCGAACTCACTCCAATCATCGAAGCTATCCTTCGCGCTATTGCCGTTGATGAAATCTACCAATGGACTTATACCAACGATGGCAAGAAATATCAAATACTTCAGATTAATCGCTTGTCAAATACAGCAATTCGATGCATAGATCCTCTCGGCACGATTAACAAGATCATCAAGAATCACCCAGACCTATACGTCAAAATACACTTCACCCATGAGATTCAAAAGAAACTCGACCAAGGATTGGGCCGTACCTATCTTATTTATCAATCAGAAAATCGCATTTATCAAAATCCTGCTCAAGAAATACCTCTTGTATTACCCCAATATGCTCCAGCTGAGGTTATCGAAAGAACCAGATCATATATCGATCAAGAGAAAAGTAAAATCAGATCGTTTATAGATGGACACTTTTTCTATCTGGATAGTAACAACCATGCACATGCAGCCTTTATGCTCCATCAGGCCATCGAACTCTCTCTAAGAACCGCAGAAAAACTTCTCTTAAACGATGAAAGGAAATCACATTCACTTAGAGGTACCATAGCCCATCTCAAAACTTTTGATTCTAAATTGGCCAAATTGATAGACAGCGAAGAGGAAAAAAAAGCACTTGAAAAGATTGATGATGCCTATGTTGGTTATCGTTACAATCAAGATTATACGATCGACAAAAGTCTATTAGAAACAGCTTACCAAATTGCCATAAACGCTTTAAACTGGATCTACGATTACTCCAATCTTTTATTCGAAGAAATCAGAGAAAAACTTAGCAAGAAAGAAATTCAGCACAAGGAGACTGAAAAATCCAAAAATAACATTGTTATTTACAACACAAATAAATGTAACAGTAACTACCGCGATCTAATATTAAATACGTTGGAGTTATATTGCACCCCTTCCTTAGTTGCCTGCTTCGGTTATTATTCGGATCAACATAAGTACAATAGCCTGCTCCAAAATAATAAAGAAGATCAGATAACGCATGCTTACTACCTCTTTATTGCGTATGATAGCCTAAATACTGACCTCGCCAACCTGCAACAACAGACAATGGATCTCTTGCCGAAAAATGTGTCGCTGACCTTGGTCACCGAAGAAACAGCACACTTTATCAAAAAACTGTCCAAAGGCCATCCTTTCTTTCTATCCCTCGTAAAAGTCGGTGATATCTGGTTTCGAAATGCGATAATTGAAAATATCAAACCTGACAGCATCGCTGTTCCTCAACTTGACTTGGAGTATGCACGCAAGCAATGGGACAGTCGCTACAAGAACGCCCGTTGCTTATATCTATCTTATGAAGAAGGCTGGCCTAGTGGTGTCGAAGCAGTATATTTCACCCTCTCACAGGCTTTAGAACAAATCTGCCTCGGTGTTATCAGTACAATCCTTCAATACAAACCTCAATCTGTAGGTCTTCCTTTTTTAATGAATCTCTGCCGGTTAATTGTTCCCGAAGCGCACGCGACCTTCTGTCTGAACAACAGCGACCACGTTAAACTCTTTAAAGAAATTATCAAAGCCCAACAGGAATTTAGGTATAACGCCAATTATAAAGGAGACCCATTCGCCATTATAAGATTACAGGAACTTACAAAGCTGTTTATCGAAAGATGTAACCAAGAGATGGAAGATTACTTTGGAAAGATCTCAAGCGCTATTCAGGTGGAGAAAATAGAATAAAAGTTTAAGCGTATAGACCATCTAGATTTTTTTTTATGTCCTTCCAATCTCTTGCTGAAGATGTTCCATCTAAAAATTCCTTTGGGATTCTTCAAAAGACACAATTTGTTTGGCAGAAAACAGTAATCTACTAAAAATATATGTCAAATTATTTGCAGATAATCGGAAATTTTCCGATTATTATATAAATATTTGACAAAATGAAGCTCAGAGAGGTTTTAAATAATTATAGCGAGGAACCGATTACACGACAACTGATTTTGTCTATCCTTAAAGATTTTAAACGTCCCAACGACAAAATAAATGAACTCGTAAAATCGGAACTATTAACTACTGTAAAGCGAGGACTCTATGTACCCGGTCCAAAAAGTAAAGTTGCCGCTCCAGAATTATTTTTAATTGCAAATCACCTATGGGGCCCAAGCTATATATCTATGGAGTCCGCTCTTTCCTATTGGGGCTATATACCTGAAAGGGTATATGAAACCAGTTCTATAACAATTAAAAACACACGCGTTTTCAATACAAAAATAGGTAGATTTAGTTTCACACATGCCGACTTCCCTCACTATTCATTTGGACTAAAAACCATACAGCTCACTCCAAAACAATCCATTATGATTGGGTCACCAGAAAAGGCGATATGCGACAAAATAATTACAACTTCTGGGATACTTTTGCGCAGCACCAACCAAGTGATAGATTTCTTAATCGAAGATATGAGAATGGAGGAAGAAAAGCTTAAAGAACTCGACCTATCTGAAATATCCAATTGGATTGATAATTTGCCAAAAAAAAATAGCATAAAAATGCTAATAAAAACCCTATACAGCTTATGATCAAAGAATGGCTACAAGAATATAATCCCCAGACCCAACAACAGACCTATGATGCAATTCGCGAAATCATGCAAGAGATTGCACTCGCAGGACTTCAAAGATCTGGCTTTTTTGAAAAGGCTGCATTCTATGGCGGCACGGCACTTCGTATATTTTATCAGCTAGATAGGTACTCAGAAGATCTCGATTTTTCGCTTTTAGCGATAGACCCAGGTTTTTCCCTTGAACCTTATTTCGAGGCAGTCACAAGTGAATTTAGAGCTTTAGGGATGACGGTCAGCATAAATGAAAAAAAGAAATCTGTGATCTCATCAGTAGAATCTGCCTTCCTTAAATCCGACACAGTTTGGAAAGAATTAGTGTTAGAAGAGGTGATTCCCCAATTGGGCCTCACCAACATGCCGAGTATCAAAATAAAGATAGAAGTTGATAAAAAACCTCCTTTAGGTTTTGTGACAGAAGAAAAGCTTTTGCTTCGTCCGTTCTCTTTTTATGTTAAGTGTTTTACTTTATCGAGCTTGTTTGCTGGCAAGATGCATGCATTATTGTTTCGAAAATGGAAAAATAGAGTAAAGGGCAGAGACTGGTATGATTTAGAATGGTATATAAAAAAAAGGATTCCCTTAGATATCGATCATTTTCTATTACGCGCCAAAGACACAAGTGATTGGCAAGGATCTTCGATCTCAAAAGAAGACATATTGGATCTCCTGAAGAAGAAAATAGAGACAGTAGATATTAAGAATGTAAAAGAAGACATAGAAAGATTTATTCCAGATCATACTGTTCTTGATATCTGGAGTCGGGAATATTTTATACAACTAATTCAACAACTCAGGTTTAATAACTCTTAACATGCAACAATAATACTTGACCACTTAACAACATAATACCATTTCCAGTTATCTTACCAATTTAATATATTTAAATTATGAAAGAACTTCAACTAACCCTTTCCGAGCAAGATCAAC
This sequence comes from Sphingobacterium puteale, assembly GCF_003627955.1. GTDB lineage: Bacteria > Bacteroidota > Bacteroidia > Sphingobacteriales > Sphingobacteriaceae > Sphingobacterium > Sphingobacterium puteale. The sequence goes on from NZ_RBWS01000001.1 coordinate 615,135, forward strand.
TGGATGCATTATTGTTCAGTATGTCCAAATCACCCCAAATAGCCAAAGCACGCAAAACATCGCGATTCATATTTATATTGCTCATGCTGATACTGGCCATCCCGTTTTTCTATTATGAACGTCAACTGGCCATTTTGATTATTGTTTTAAGTGCAATCGCCTTTTTGTTTTTTCCGAAATATCTCGGTATATACTATAAGCGCTATTTCACCAAATATGTCAAAAGCCCCGAATTCCAGAATCGGATCGGTATTCTACACACAATCAGCTTTGAAGATAATTATCTCCAGATCAAAAGCACACAAATGGAGTCCAAATATCAATACGATCAGTTTGAATATATGACCGAAACGGCTTTCGCTTTTTTTATCAAACTGAAAATGGCTGATCAACTGTTTTTCCCAAAACAGCAGATCGAAGATACCGCCGAATTTAAAGCTTTTCTGACAAAGCTCTGCCAACGCCTTCATATCGCCTATCAGGAGGAGCTAGACTGGAAATGGAAATAAGTTCGAAAACGCTGCAGCGATCTATACTATTTAGCCAACGCCCTGATATCCTTGATTTCCAATATATTTTTTACATCGTCACGCTCCACGGCATGAATCATCGCCCGCCCCACCTCATATAGGGACAACACCGCCGAAGGGGCAAAAAATTTTATAATCTTGGCAACAAACGAAAATGGATTGGCATGCTTCTGCCCCGCAACGGTGGTCATTCCGCCCGGCCGGAAATTGTATTCCTTCTTAAAAGGCAATTTCGCCAGATCATTTTCCGTCTTGCCCTTCACCCTAGCCCACATCACCCGTCCCTGTTCGGTACTGTCCGTACTCCCGCCTGATACGTAGATAAAGCTGATTTCGGGATTAATCTTCAACAGCGATTTTGCAAATGCCAATGTCGTATCGTAGGTAATATAACGGTATTTGTCCTCTTTCATGCCTACTGAACTGACACCTGCGCAATAAAAACAGGCATCATAGCCGCTGATCTCTGCTTCAACTTCGGAAAGATTCGTAAAATCTTTAACCAAAAGCTCCTTTAACTTTGGATGATGTATGTCAGCAGTACGACGCGATATGCTCAATACCGCCTCTACCTTATCATTTTGAAGACATTCCAGTAAAACACCTTCTCCGACCATCCCTGTGGGCCCTGTTATTATAACTTTCATCGCAATTCAACTTATGTACCTAGCCCAAAAGGCTACAACTATTATTATTTATCCAGACAAATGGAACACCATGGCATTATATCATGCGCAAGCGCTCTTCCTCCAGGTCAATTTGATAGAGCTGCGAACGGATGAGGTCCTCATCAATCTCCGACTCGCTATTCAATTTTTCCAGATATTCACGCTGCACATCCAACAATTCAATGAAAATCATTTTCGTACGCTCGTTCATCCACGAATCATCCGCAGCATTGACTTTTTCCTCCCAATGCTTCAAAATCCTTTCCATTGCCACCCGATTATGTTCTTCTTGCTCATATTTATCCTTGAGAAACTGATAGACATGCTGTTTTAAACCTTGCTTCATCTGCTGTTTGGCAACCTCTTCGGGCGTCTCGGCAAGCACGGCATCAAAAAGCTTCGTTCGCTTGATCAGATAGGGTAAGGTCAATCCCTGAACCAAAAGGGTAGAGAGAATGACAACAAAGGTGATAAATAGAATCAGATGCCGCTGTGGAATCACAGTACCGTTCATGACCAAAGGAATGGAAAGCGCCGCGGCCAGGGAAACTACTCCCCGCATCCCAGTCCAACCCAATAGAAGTGGCATAAAGAAACGTTGCTTTGAAGACCGCACCCTGGGTGCCACACTTGGACGGAAGATAAGTGTCGCAATCATCGCAGCATAGGCGCTGATCACGCGGGCAAGGATAAGGACTGCTGTCACCAACAGACCGTAACCGATAGCCTCCCGTAGTGAAGTTCCGTTCGCACGCAAACCTGCCACAATCTCAGGGAGATCAAGACCGATAATAAAAAACACTATGCCATTCAGGATAAACACAAAACTCTCCCAGACACTCAGCCCCCGCACACGACTGGTACTATTCAGAAATTTAAGGCGCTGGTTGGACATCAGGAGGCTTCCTGCAACGACAGCCAGCACCCCAGAACTGTGAAATTGCTCGGCAATCCAGTACATAAAATAGGGTTCGATCAAGGTCAGCGCAATATCTGAAGGGGCATCTGTCGGTAAGCGTTTATGTGCCTGAATAAAAAACCACCCCAACAGGACACCGATACCAACTCCACCGACCAACATCCAGATAAATGAAACCGCTGCTTCCTGCCATACAAACTGTCCCATACCCACGGCAATGAGGGCAAAACGAACAATAATCAAAGAGGAGGCATCGTTCAGCAGACTCTCTCCCTCAAGGATCGCAGAAGTAGATTTTGGAACTTTCACAAACTTCATGATTGCACCGGTACTGACAGCATCCGGAGGAGAAACAATCCCTCCCAGTAGAAAGCCCATTGCGAGTGTGAAACCCGGAATATAATGACTAGCAACCACCGCAACGGAAAGTGCCGTAAAGAAAACCACCAAAAAGGCAAAACTTCCAATAATACGCCACCATTTCTTCATCTCCTTAAACGAAATCGACCAAGCAGCCTCACATAATAAGGGTGGAAGGAAAATCAGAAAAATAACATCCGGATCAATCGTAACAACGGGTAATGTTGGAATAAAGCTGACGATCAAGCCCGCCAAAACCAATAGAATGGGATAGGCTACCCGAAGTTTCGTCGCCAGCATTTCGAGCAACACGATGGCCGTGATCATGGCGATAAATAGCGGGAACAAGTTATGCATAGGCTGTCATAATTTACTGGTCTTGAGACACATCATTAACTCTTGTAAATATCTTAAATGGAAATTAAAAACCACTACTTCCCGCCATATTTTTTACTTTCTCATCTGTACCCTAATTTCTCTATGATTCTGTACCTTAAATACAGCCTGTACCCTTCCTAAATTAGCAAAAAGATTTATTGCCATGTCAACTACAACACTTCAACCGTATTCCATCAGAGAGGTCAACCTCTCTGATCTATCCTTACTAAAAAAGGTACAGCATACTGTGAAAAACAAAAGTCTGTTGCACATGCCTTTCCTACTGCTTGCTCAAAATGAGTCAATAGCTGCCTTTTCCTTGGCTACCGTCTCTGAAGACAATAATCTTACTGTTGAAATTTGCTACGGTGCCGACGTTCCCGAAGAGCTATCAAACGTATTTAAGCACAGGGCACAAACTTATCTTGAACAACAACTATTGACCATGTTTGGTAGTGAAGAATCGTTAAAAAGGGGAATCCGTCATTTCCATGATTGGGTAAATCCAAACGGAAACAGTAAATTAGCATAAGCATGGAGCAGCAACAATTGTATAAAAAAATTGCAAACATCGTAGAGAACCAGATCAAAAATGGCTCTCTGGCCTACGGCGACCGTCTCCCCTCCGTTCGTAGTGCGCAAAAATTGTATAATGTGAGCTTAAATACGGCAAAGAGCGCGTATATGGAGCTCGAGAGCCGGTCGCTGATCGAATCACGCCCCAAATCTGGCTTTTTTGTCAGCCTGGCCGGACAGCGCCGGATGTCTATCCCTTCTATCTCAACGTTTAAGATTGATGAAAAGAAGCAAGATCCCGCGGCTTTGATTGATAAAGTTTTTCACTCGTTGGAGGATAAGGAAATTACGCGATTCTCTTTGGGACTGCCCAGCCCTTCTTTGCTCCCCATTCAGAAGCTCAATAAATGTATCCTGGAGACAGTACACGAACTGCACGATTACGGCGATCAGTATGGACAGGTGCAGGGTAGCCCGACTTTACGTAAAGAGATTGCCAAATGGTCGCTCGTACTGGAAGGAAAAATAAGCGACGATGACCTGATTATCACTTCGGGTGCCATGAATGCCATTTATAGCTGCCTCCGCGCAGTCACGAAGCCTGGAGATACCATTGCTGTGGAAAGCCCCCTCTATTTTGGTTTTATTCAGGCATTTCAGGTACTGGGGTTAAAAACCATTGAGATCCCGACACATCCGATTACGGGTATTGAACTGGACGCCCTGAAAAAAGTGATCCATAAAATCGATGTATGCTGTTTTGTTTCCAATTTCAGTAACCCCTTGGGTGCGCTGATGCCGGATGAACATAAAAAAGAGCTTGTCAAACTCCTGGCTTTCCATCATATTCCATTGATCGAAGATGACCTTTATGGGAATGTATATTTCGGCACCTCAAGACCTAAACCCTGTAAATACTTTGATGAAGAAGGCCTGGTCATGTGGTGCGGATCTGTTACCAAGGTATTGGCCCCAAGTTTCCGGATCGGATGGGTCGAACCCGGACAGTACAAAGACAGGATTCTCAAACAACGACTGGTCCAGACCATTTCACAGCCCGCTATATATCAGGAAGCGGTGGCCAAATTTCTGCAGATCGGAAGGTATGACCATCACCTCAATACCTTTAGAAAGAAGCTGTATAGCAATTATATCAACTTCAGAAACAGTATCGAGACCCATTTCCCTGAAAACACAAAGATGTCGCAACCCGAAGGTGGCTTTGTTCTCTGGCTGGAAATGGATCCAAAAATTGATTCAACGGTACTCTATGATTACGCGCTGAAACAAAAATTGAGCTTTGCCCCCGGCCGAATGTTTACCCAGCATGATCAGTTTAAAAACTGTATCCGGCTGAACTATGCCGTTGACTGGAATGAAAAAACAGCCCATGACCTGATGCGATTGGGACGTTTCTTTAAAGCCATTATCTAAGCTATTAATCCCAGTCTACCTCATCATCATCGCCCGGTAAAATAGGCGGCGGCAATTTATCGGATTTTTCTTCAGGAAATATGGTTTCCTTACCCTCACGGATCAGGATCGCATCGAAAACTTCACCGGTCATCAGGGTGCTATTATTGGACATGAATTCTTCGTTCCCATCAGGGCTCGTCAGCCAACACCTTACCGTGCCCAGACATAAAATGACGGCATCCTTACAGTCCCCCAATGTGAAAGTAATGCCACGGTCCACTTTGTGATCTTCTTTTCTTAGCTCCAAGGTTTTGCTCACATGGTAAAATATAGTATTGCGATCATCTAGTTGAATCACCACACAATATATTTTTATGTCAATTTTAGCTAGCCTTTCATGGATTAAATCAAATTTTCGGAGACCCGCCAAAGGGAGCTGAACCTGAATTTGTTGTCGAGTCTCATCAAAATGTGCAACTGGGTGATTCATAAAGAAATTGCTCCAGCTGACCCGCTTGGAGTACCGGAATCCCCTCAAGGGTAGTACTGATCCATATCCAAGCCGTAAGCTTCCGAGTCCGTGCTCACGGTCGTTGCGTACCGCCGCATAAAGCGCATTCTGTAACCTGAGGTAGGTCGTACGTTCACAGGCGGCTCGCAGCATAGGTTTTAAAATCTGATACAAACGACTGGCAAGATTACTGTTGTACGTAAAATCGAGGCCCGTTAACTTGCTGTTTTCACTTAGAACATAAGCTTCCCCTCGCTTTCGTTCTTTTTTACCCTTGCCGGAAGATTTCTTCATACTACTAAGTTAAATTGGTATACTTTAAAACTACAATAATCGTATGAATTAAACAACAGTTCCTTTAACAACACATAAAACAAAGATCACTTAGCGCAACAAAGTCCCTTCGACTCCCTTAAAGTCCCCTCAAGTCCGTTCAAACACCAATAACATTCGGGGACGTTCCGCACATGCTTCGCACCAGCTTCGGGGCCGCCTCGGGGCTGCTTCGACATTTGGTCGGGGCTGCTTCGGTAATTCATCGGCAACAAGGCAAACAAGAGTCGAAGAACGGTCAGACCAATCCCAACGCTGTCCCGAAGCAATAGCAATGGAATCCCGAAGAATCACCGAACAAGGTCCGAATAGCTATCGAACAAGAGACACTAGACCAACGCAAACGCCTTACCTATCCAGTACTGCATTTACTCGCAGATTGTACAAAGCGAAAAGTACTTTACGAGTGCTTCAACCGTACCTTATATATGGCTAAAGGCTGCTTTGTTCAAGCAACCTTTAGCCATATATTTTATCTTGCGAAATGTGTATACCGCCTGCCCATCGGATGAGCGTAACGGATCCTAATTACTGAATTTTCTGAAAGAATTTTTTTGTCCTATAAAAAGCCAGTAGTCCGATGACACCAATCATCAACCATAGGAAATCAACAATAAATAAATCGCGTTGTCCATCCACAAAAGTCTTCCAAAGCCAATTACCTGTTACCAGACCATTGGCTATCGGGACAATAAATGCCAGGATACTTCCGACCAAAAGTGTTTCGCGATTTGTTCTTCTTATACTTCGACGAACGATGTAATATAGCGAAAGAACTAACCAAGCATAAAAATAGACCCGATAGATAAAATCCTGGTCCACTTTGGGACTAATCTTAATGGCAATAAATGTAATTGCCGTAACTGGGAGCATCGTCAGACAAATCGCCGTAAAGATATTAGCTGCCCAAAAGTTGAATTTACGTTTTCTTGGAATGACATTGTTTTTATCACGGGCAACCAACCAGATCAGAATTCCGGAAATAATAACCAGACAGCCCATTACACCAAGAATAAAATAGACGGTTTTGAGTGGGTATCCACCATAATCACCATAATGCAGGCGGTAGATAATACTTCTGACATAGTCTCCATAGCTTGTATCTGCTAATGGCGATTTCTCTTCAACAACTTTGTTATCCGCGACCTTCACCGTCAATATACCCGATCCTGCAAAGCTTCGGTTAAAATGTGGTTCGAGTTCCATGATAACATGCATATTCGAATCCGCAAAGTTTTTTACAACAATACGTTTAAACTCGCTTTCTGGCCATTTTTTCTTTGCTAGATCTAAGAAAGGTGCAATTTTCACATCCGCCAGCAAGGGTTTATAGCTATACGGATAATTATCATGGGCAGTTACGCCGATATCCTGATACATTTTTTGCTGTTCTCCATTGTACAGTAATTTGCTGAAAGGGAGAACCAAAACAGCGTTGACAATCAGAAATGTTCCCGTAACGGCAAAAATAAACTGAAAAGGAAACCCGATCACTCCCAGGGCAGTGTGCATATCCGTCCACACGGTCTTCCACTTACTAAATGGTCTAAAAACAAAAAAGTTCGAAACCAGCTTATCCCAGTGCAACAACAAACCTGTTATCAATGCGAACAAGAAGATAAAAGCTGTAATACCGGCAACGAGATATCCAAAAGGCGCGATGCCCACACTGATAGGCACCTGATTGAGCTGTGCCAAAAAGTGCAGGCGGAATAAAAACTCGCCCATATCATAATTCTGTGTATAGTCACCTGCTGTTTTATTAGCAAAATTATACATGAAATTCTTCGAATCATCATCGCCCCCTCTACGTTTCCGGCCTTTCTTCTTTTCCGCCTTCTGTTCAGGTGTTATCTTCGACAAATTTTCCTTGTTTAGGACCGTATCGTTTGATGCCGTGTAACCAATATAGGCAGAAGTCCCCTCCCGGTGCATATAGAAGTTGATATCACGTCCATGGAGGTTGGTTTCCCCCTGTAGCGAATCCAGCAGCTTGTCAAAGCTTTGATAATTTTCCTGGTAGGTTTTGTATGACGCGTTATTTTGCCAGGCCGCGATTTCGTTTCTAAAAAAGGCAAATGAACCTGCAAAAAATATCACATACAGCAGTGCACAGATGATAATACCACTGATGGTATGGGTATTAAAATAGATGTTATAATTTCTGTTGTTCATGACTGATTACATCTTTAACAAATAAGGCAACGAAAAAACCGAAGCCAAGAGTAAATAAATTCCCCATATTTTCCATCCGCTTTTGGAGAGAAAGGCCAGGAGCATCAGTACTGCCCAAAGGAGATAACCGGTGAATCCGGCAGTCATAACAACATCCTTTTTCTCAAAAACAGTTGTCAGCAACACATGAAAGGAAAGCATAACAACGTACCCACCGATGAATCCGGCTGTAATCTTCAGAAATCGCTGAAAAGGTGAACTCAGGTATTTTTTATTTGCAGGCATAACAGCAATCAATTAAGAGATCAAAAATTCAATACATAGACTGACAGCATACAGTCCGAGGACATGGTAGGCTGTTAAATAACGATACGGATTCAATAAGACCACTAGGCTCATCATGCACATGACATAGGCAAAAAAAGCAAAGAATCCGGCCCCGAATCCCTGTACATAAAGGATGACTACAAATGGTAACAGTAGCAACCCAATACTCAAGATACGCACAGACTGAGTCTGTGCGCAAAGCTTTTTCAACCACTCCGGTCTATGCTGAAACTTCACTTTCTTACTGCTGTTGTAAAAGAGGTAGGCTCCTATAAGTATGGTTATTAAAAGTGTGCTATACATCGCATAAATGATTTATATAGAATCGCTTAATTAAAATTTGTAGGTTATTCCTAAACGGAAATTACGTCTTGCTTCTACGATATAGGTATAATAATCTACTATACCCTGCTTCTTCATCGCCTCACTCGTTCTAGTAATAGAGCCGGAAGTTAATAGCTTTCTGTTATCTAACAAGTTATTAACCATCAAGAAAATACTATATTTTCCACCTTGAAAACTAACACCGCCATCAGTTCTTATATAATTCTTAAAGTTACTTTCTTTTGTTGTTCCAATAGCACGATCGGACATCCCCTGAACACTACCTGTTAATCCCAAGCCTCTCAATGGTCCATGTTGCAAACGGTAAGTTAACCAGGCATTGGCTGTGTGTTTGGCTGTATTCGGTGTAATATTGCCTATATTTTCCTGTTTTCCATCTTTCGATACTTTGGAATCAGTCAATGCATAGTTTGCGTTGGCACTCAATCCAGGTAGCACTTCACCAGTGATATCAAACTCTATACCCTTACTTGTTGTTTCACCGAGAGCGATTTTAAAGTAATTATTGGTTCCCGCCATTGGATGATCAAGATCATCTGTTAAAGCGTTTTGTCTTTTAATCCGATAAGCAGTTAAAGTGGAGATCCACTTTCCGCCAGCCCATTCCTTTTTGATACCGGCTTCCAAATCATTACCTCTAACAGGTTTAAATGCATTTCCTTCCCAATCAGTACCTGCCTGCGGGACAAAAGACTGATCAAATAACCCGTAAACACTTGTTGATTTGTCTATTGAATAACTCAATCCGACACGTGGTGTAAGCGCTTTATCCGTCCGATCCGCTGTAGCGGTTTTCCCGATGGTTTGGGCTATCGTGTAACGTAAACCTAAAGACAAACGTAATTTTTCTTCCAAAAATGCCATTTCATCATGTACATACAAAGACGAATACGATACAGAGTTGACATAATTTTGGCCTCCAGCTCTTACCTTAACACTTTGGGACCTATCGGGATTAGGAATTGCCGACGCTGCGATCCCATAAACAGGATTATATACATTCAGTGGTTTTGTGACCAAGGTATCTTTTGCCAATACCCCAAAATCACCCCAGAATTTTTTAGTACCAAAGTCAGCACCAGCCAATATACGATGGCGCACATTGCCGGTATATTCTTCTCCTGTAAACGAGAATTGCGCAAATTTGTTTTCACCTGCTTCATCAGCCATATTATAGGTCCGAGACATATCACCGTTGGCTCGCATCGCACTCACCCATGAACTGGTGGCTACCATATTAAAATTAAAATAGGCAAGCTGTCCATGGAAATTCCATTTGGAATTTAGTTTTCGATCAAAATATAGGTATGCACTGTGATCTTTTATTTTGTTTGGTGCGAATGAAGGATCTCCAGCAAAGAAATCATTCGAAATACCCGGATCGGCAAATCCTTTTGGCGAAAATGCATAATTACCGTTCGACAGGTACTTCGAACCTTGATAGGTATATTCAAATGTCAGTGAAGTCAATGAATCCACCTTATACGTCAAGACAGGAGCAATTACAACACGATCACTATAATTATATTTTGTATAAAAATCTTTCTGCTGACCAGCGACATTAAGGCGATAAAGTAACTTACCATCTTTCCTTAATTTACCGTCCAAGTCAACTGCTGCACGATAGGTACTAAAACTACCGGTATTGAGTGTCACAGAACCTTTCGTGTTTCCGGTTGGCTTTTTGGTAACGACATTATAAAATCCTCCCGGCTCACCGTTTGAAAGCATAAATCCGGCAGGCCCCTTCACAAATTCAATACGTTCGATCATGCTTGCATCTTCGGCTGTAGGTCCCCATGAAGCCTCGATATTCATACCGTTACGAAAAGCTGGAATCTTGGATCCGCGCATACGGATATTGGCATATTGATTATCCCAGTGTCCCTGACGTGTTGCACCGCTGATATTACGTGTGATCCCGTCGACAATGTCGAAAACCTGCTGATCAGCCATGAGGTCAGAAGAAATAACCTGAATATTTTGGGGTAACTCCAGGATCGGTGTTTTAAGACGCAATGACCCGGATATACTATCAAACTTATAATGCTCATAGTATTTACCGTAAACGGCCACTTCATCGATCGACTCGGATTGGTCTTTCATAATGATGGGGCCTAAATGTGTTTCTTCGTCTTTTACGATAACCTCCATGGAATGTTTACCATAGCCGAAAGATTTGATTTCCAAGCGGTAAGTCTTGGCAGAAAGTCTATCAAAAATAAAGCGCCCCTCAGCGTCTGTACTGGTGGTCACCCCTGTAGGCGATAGTTTAATTGTTGCGCCAGAAATAGGTTCGGATTTTTCATTTACAAGGGTCCCCTCAATCTTCAAGTTGCTCTGGGCCTGAGCCATCGAAAAAATTGAACTGATCATCGGAATCGCCAAAAAAGATAAAGTTTTATTCATTTGTGTTTCAATAGTAGATATGTAATAAAGGATGGATTCATTTAAATGTGGGATTTAGAATGAATCCATCCAAGTTGTAGGTATCAACGATTTATTTTACTTCAAAAAATGTTGTGCTTCCCTGCCAAGACGAAGCGTAAGGCTTCCCGCCGTGCTCACCGGCTTTTTCAACAAAAGTACTTGCTTCAAGCACATAGGCTCCTGACCATAGCGCATCGAATGTTACCACACCATTGACATCGGCTACAAATTCTTTTCCCCAACCTGTGGATGAAAAAACAGATACTTTGGCATGGGGAACGACTTTTCCTTCGCTGGTAACCTTCGCCTGCAGACTGGCACCTTTTTTTGCATTGGCTGAGTTCTGTAGCTCAACCTGAAGCGGATTTTTTATCGCGCTATAGTCCAATTTGCCTGATTTGCCAACGATAACGGGTACTAATGACGAAAACTCATATTTCGTCTGCCCACCCAGGTCTTTTGGGGCTTTTACGACAGATAAAAAGTAGGTTCCTTGTTCGGCAGGTTGGAATGAACCGCTAAAATGATCTCCTTTATTGGTCAGTTGTACCTGCACAGGTGCCTTTCCGGGCGCATGCAATAACAGGGTAAAATCCTTCACGTCCGAATACCATTTTTCAATGAGATCTCTTTCATTGGTTACATATTCACCATAATAGACCTTGATTTCATGGGATTGGTTAACTGCACCATAGGGCGCTGATTCTATCCAAAGTGCGTGCGCATAGCTGCTGTTACAGTAAAACAATACTGCAAGAAATGTAAAAAGCGAAACTAAAATTTTCATAATATGTTGATTGATGCGTATAGTTCTGCAACTTATCAGGAAAGCTTCTACTCGTCAAAAACGAGCGTCAAACGAATAAAATCATTAAAATTCGCTATCTTGCAAGTCCTTCCATGTCCTTTATCGGAAGCAACTGAAGCAGTTAACTGCTCCGGCCACCTATAGACAGTTGCCGCTGTCTGTAGATTTTTGCCATGTAATAGATTGCCGTCTATTACATGGTATTTGCTCCGCAATCAATCTGACCATAGCTTTAAAACTATTTAGACTGATTAAAAACAGAGCAAATATAAAAGGAATTCTTTGGATATCAAGGATATTTTACATTTTTCGCAGATTGTACTGGATTTCCCTTCCGAGGTATCGCCGGCCCGGCCCATTAAAACCACAAAAAAGCAACACATCGTGTCCTGCGCTTGTCATTCAGCCTTACTGACAGATGACAGGTCCATTTATACAAATCGGTATTGGAAGAAGAGCAGCCTGGGTTTTGTCTAATGCCCGGCATTGGGGAGGCTAAGAAAGGGCGCCCTCCACACTGTTGATATGGGCAATATCAAATAATTCTGTTTCCTGATAGCGCGTGGCCACATGAAGCTTGATATGCTCACAATGAGGCTCGAATGTTGCATGAACAAGGTCAACCGTATTATTTTCACCAGAGAGGTGTGTTAAAATTAAATGCTTGAGGCGATCTGTCCTATATTGGTTAAACAGTTCGACGGCAACGCGATTGGAGAGGTGCCCCCATCCGCTGCTGATTCTATTTTTCAAAAAATAGGAATATCGCCCGGTACGTAGCATATCCTCATCATAATTGGACTCCAACAGGAGGATATCTGAATGCTGAATCACTTGCTGTACGTTTTCGCAGGGTCTTCCAATATCCGTCAATACACCAATATTATGAACACCATCCGAAACAAGGAAACTACAGGGTTCTTTTGCATCATGGTATTTGGGAATTCCATAAATCTTAAGGCCACCGATTTCAACTTCTTCATTTGGCGCGATGATATGAACCAGATGGGAAGGTAAATGCAGGCGGGATCCGTCATAACTCCCTCTTGTGATATACACGGGTAAATTGTACTTTTTAGCGAAAACAGATAATCCGCGAATATGATCTGAATGCTCGTGTGTGATGAAAATTGCCTTGATCTGGGTAGGAATAATACCCAGATTATACATCCGGAGGTGAATATGCTTGCTGTTGATACCGGCATCTATCAAGATGGCCGAATCATCTTTGGCTATATAGTAACAGTTTCCATTACTACCGGAGGCTATCGCACAGTATTTCATTCGCGTATACTAATTTATGAGGGTATTTTTGTTCACTGCGTCAAAGATACGAAAAACAAAAACACGCAGTAAGGCCTTAACATTCCGGCAAACTCAATGGAATATTGACTGCCAGGCCTCCGTCTGCCGTTTCTTTATATTTGGCATTCATATCCAATGCTGTTTCCCACATGGTTTTAACAACGGTATCCAAGCTTACTTTGGCCTTATCAGGATTGGATTGCAGCGCTAGCTGAGCCGCAGTAATGGCTTTTATCGCTCCCATCGTATTCCGCTCGATACAGGGGATCTGTACCAGCCCGCCGATCGGATCGCAGGTCAATCCGAGGTGGTGCTCCATCGCAATTTCTGCCGCCATCAGTACCTGACGTTGTGATCCACCCAATACCTCTGTTAAAGCACCGGCGGCCATGGCTGAGGATACGCCAATTTCTGCTTGACAGCCACCCATGGCCGCCGAAATTGTCGCATTCTTTTTAAAGATGGATCCGATCTCCGAAGCGGTTAGAATAAACTGAACGATTTTATTTTCCCGCATGCCGTCATGGAAGGTAATAAAATACTGCAAAACGGCCGGTATAACTCCTGAAGCACCATTGGTAGGCGCTGTAACGACACGGCCGAAAGAGGCATTTTCTTCATTGACGGCGAGGGCAAAACAACTCACCCAATCCAGGATATATTGAAAATTCTGTCCGCCTTCACGAATCGCCATCACCCATGACTCATAATCCTGATAGCTCCGCCCCTGCATCAATTTTTTATTTAGTTTCGCTGCCCGGCGCTCTACGTTCAAGCCTCCCGGTAACGTACCTCCAGTGTGACAGCCCCGGTAGATACATTCATAGATCGTCTTATAAATATTCAGTACACCAGCAACTGTTTCATTTTCCTCACGCCAAGCGCATTCATTTTCTAGAACGAGTTCCGATATTTTAAGCCCTGTTTTCATCGTCCAGTGCAGCAGTTCCTGTGCAGTATCTATCGGAAAGGGAAGATCTACTTCGGACAGAACACTCTCGGTATCATTTTCCTGAACGACAAAACCGCCCCCTATGGAATAATAGGTCTCGGTAATGGCCTTACCACCTGACAGAAAGGCCTGAAATGTAACGGCATTCGGATGGAAGGGCAGACTCTCGGCGTACAGGAAAAGGAGATCCTCCTGATAGGAGAACGGAACGGTACGTTTACCGGCCACTTCCAGCTGGCCTACACTTTTGATATGGGCCACCTTTGGTGTCACATGGTCAACATCGAAGGTAACGGGGTCGTCTCCGCTCAAGCCAAGCAGAACAGCAATATCCGTACCATGGCCAGCACCGGTTTTGGCCAAAGATCCATAAAGCAAAATCTTGACCTGCTCCACCTCATTCAATACACCTTTTGCCTGCAGGACATGGGTAAATTGTTGGGCGGCACGCCAAGGCCCCAGGGTATGCGAACTGGATGGTCCGATACCAATCTTAAACATATCAAAAACGGATATTTGTTCTTTGCTCATAATCTCAATTGTTGCGGTTAGCTCGTTTTTCATAGCTTTTGTGAAAACCGCATCTAAATTAGCACAAATAACCGTACAATGTTACCTGTATTTACATTATTATCATTTTGAAAACCAAGCTGTCATTCTTTTAACAAGTATCCAACAAACATCTTACATTTTTTAGCGAAAAAGTAAGAAATGCTTCCCTATCTTTGTTGGCTACAATTTATAGCATGACGGGAAAAACATATTTATATTCTTTTTTTGCCTTTTTTATCTGTTTATTTTCGATCAGAACATATTCCCAACAGCTACCTAAACGGGAGTTTCGTGGTGTATGGGTAGCTACCATCGGTAACATAGACTGGCCTTCTGTCAAGGCCAGTAACAATGTAGCATTGCAAAAGCAGGAATTTATCGACCTGCTTGACCAGCATCGAAGCGCTGGCTTAAATGCCATCATCCTGCAGGTACGGCCTGCGGCAGACGCCTTCTATGCAAAAAGCAGGGAACCCTGGAGCCGCTATTTAACCGGAAAACAAGGGCAGGCGCCGACCCCGTTCTATGACCCTTTACAATTTGCAATTGAGGAAGCACACAAAAGAGGAATGGAATTACATGCCTGGTTCAATCCTTATCGTGCTTCGACAACATTGAATCCTGCACACTTCTCCGATGACCATATTACCAAACGTCATCCCGAATGGTTCTTTACCTATGCTGGAAAAAAGCTTTTCAATCCGGGGCTACCGGTTGTCCGCAGATATATTATTGATGTCATCATGGACGTTGTTAAAAATTACGATGTTGACGGTATCCATTTTGACGACTATTTTTATCCTTATCCGGACAGTCGCAATACATCCGTACCGGATCAGCTGACCTTCGCCCAATACAATAATGGGATTGAAAATATTGAAGACTGGCGACGCAATAATGTGAACATGCTTGTGCGCGACCTTGGTATTGCGATCAAAAAAATAAAGCCTTATGTTAAATATGGCATCAGCCCATGCGGTGTATGGGACAATAAGGAAAACAATAGCATCGGTTCGGAAACCCGTGGTTTAAGTGCGTATCGCGAACTTTATGCGGACGGTGTAAAATGGATGCAGGAAGGCTGGATCGATTACATCAATCCGCAGATCTACTTTCCTTTTAAAAATCGTGCCGCGGCTTATGAAATATTGGTATCCTGGTGGCAACGGCATACCTATGGGCGGCATTTTTATGTCGGGCACGGTGCTTACAGGGTAACGGAAAATAAGATGGGGTGGACAGACAAAAGCCAGATTCCGAGACAGGTACGTCACCTGCGCGAAGAACATGATGTCGAAGGAAGTATATATTTCAGTTCCAAATCACTCACCGACAACCTGGTCGGACTGCAAGATTCCATGCGTAATGACCTTTACCGTACTCCTGCTCTACCACCGACAATGCCCTGGCTGGATAGCATTCCGCCAAATGCCCCTTTTGGCTTGCTGGTAAAATCGTCCGGCAATGGGAAAATGAACACGCTATTTTGGCAGAAACCGGATGCGGCGAGCGATGGTGAATCTGCCTATGGTTATGTTGTTTATCGCTTTGCAGTAGATGAACGCGTCAATATCAAGGATCCCGGAAAAATCATTTTTATCACTTACGATGCCGATAAACTTCAGTATACAGACAATGACATCAAACAACATCAACAGTACAAGTATGTCGTCACAGCAATAGACCGGATGAAAAATGAGAGCCGCCCTTCGGATAGCAGGGAGGCAAATGAAGATACGTAGGGACAGGTCGAGCGATGCATTGAACAGAAGAGGAGTAAAAGAGGAACCCTCCCGAATTGCACAGCTGTTGTTGGCTCAGCGATTCAGGAGGGTTCTTTTATTTTAGTATGATTTTAAAGCAATGCTATTTGCCCTGTCCGTATTTGAATTTTTTGTTGATGGTAACGGGCAGTTTTCCTTTCGGGGTATTCTGTCCCAACAGTGTTTCGGCAGCAGCCTTCTGCATAAAAGCATCATTTTGGTAAGCCAATAAAATTGTCTTTGCTTTCTTCGAAGCTTCAACACCATCTAAGGCATATACGTTTGTAAATAGCGTCAAAATGGATTTTTTCGCAAACTTCTTCATCAGGTCCTGCACATTTTCATTCAACTGTATGGTAGGGCGCGGACGTAGTCGCGTATCGTGTACTGCGATAATGAATTGTTTGTTTTTCTTGATCTCTTTTACAAGACGTTTCTTATCATCTTTACTCAAGCTGTCCGGTACAAAATATTGCGTTTCGTTTGTCAGCGCAGCTGCAAGTTGATCTTGGAATGTTTGATTGGTAGAAATACCGATATTGATAATTGCTGTAGGCAGTTCTTTTTTAAAGGATTTCAATTTCTCTGTCGAGTTAAGCGCCGTAATGGCAGCCCTGGAAAGTTCGTCAATCAATTGTACCGCAGATGCACGGTGCAAATCGGCATACAGATTCTGTTGTGGGGTAGCCTGATATTTATCCAATCCCAACCATAGTTTGGCAGCCAACACCCTTTTCACGCGCGCATCAATATCCGCCTGTGAGATACGGCCTTCTTCGATCGCCTTAAGAATAAGATCAATGGCCCGTTTACTATTTTCGGAAACCTCAAGGAGGTCATGTCCGGCAATGATGGCCTGTACATCCGCCTCACCGTTCGGAAAGAATTTTTTGACACCTTTCATATCCATGGCATCAGTGACGGTCAAGCCTTTAAAGCCCAGTTCGTTCCGTAATAAGTCGGTGACGACTTTTTTAGAAATGGAAGATGGCATATTTGGTGTGTCATCCAGGATCGGGATATTCATATGCGCAACCATAACGGCCGGAGCACCTGCTTTAATAAGTTCTTTGAAAGGGTACAGTTCCAGCGTATCCAATCTCTTTTTATCAAAAGGAAGCTGGGGAAGGTCATAGTGTGAATCGACATCGGTATCACCATGTCCCGGGAAGTGTTTGATGGAAGCCAATATACCACCATCCACCATACCGTCCATATATGCTTTTGCTTTTTGGGCGACATTATATTTATTATCGCCGAAAGAGCGAATCCCGATGACCGGATTTTTAGGATTGTTATTGATGTCCACATCCGGAGCAAAATTAAAATGCATACCGATGCGGTGAAAGTCCTGTGCAACCTCCCGTCCCATGCGGTAGATCAATTGATTGTCCTGCACGGCACCAAGCGTCATCTGGTAAGGGAAAGATAAGGTAGAATCCGGCATCCGCATACCCAGCCCCCATTCGCCATCAAAAGTCATCATCAAGGGCACTTTAGAAAGGGATTGGTAGCGATTGAACATGTCCACATGACGTACGGGACCACCCTGAAAAACAACAAGCCCCCCCAAATGTTCGTCCTGAATAACCTGTGCCACGGAATCAATATATTTTTGGCCAAGATTGGTATGTGCCCGCACGAGGAACAACTGCGCTACTTTCTCCTTTGGCGTCAGTGTATTAAATACGGCATCCACCCAATCGTGCTGGGAATTGATGTATTTTACAAAATCTTTCTTGTCCTGTGCTTTCGTAATGGAGAGCGCACCGGCCAATGCCAATAGGCCCAGACTGAATTTTTTGAACATAAATTAGTTTCTATAATGTCTTAAATAGATCACTAATAACGCTATTATTTTGGATAATATGAAATTGTTTTTGCAACAATTTTATATAAACACGCATAAAGATGCATTTTACTCGCAACAATGGAAATTAATAATGTTCGCTTTATTCTAATATTGATGGTTCATCGGAACGCACATGTGGTGCTGGGTTTCAGTTACTCCATACTGAATACTAAATCAAATTATACTTTTTCTCCAGAAAAAGCGTCAGTTCCATCACATTTTCCAATTCACCGATTGCTTCCTTTTTCCACAGCTTATCGATTATCAACAAGAGAAATTGAGTTTCAAGGTCTGGATTTTCATAGTTCAGATCTTGAAAGGCACGATGAATAATAGGTTGCACGGGTTTCATGAACTGTTCGTGCTGCTGTTTGGAAAAGGGATGGTGCGACAGGCGCTCCTGTAACTTCCAGAATAGGGGTTCGGCGGTAACCAATTTATTGGGTAGATTGATCATCGTCCGAAGGAACTCTTTAGGTTCACGGTAAGTCATCATTCCACGGTGATGCGTGAGGACTTTACGGTAGCCTGATTTAATCAAATAAACCAACAGCGCGTCTTTATTACCAAAATGTTTGAATATCAAAGCCTCGGAAACCCCAGCGTTCTGCGCTATTGTTTTGGTAGAGGTATTGGTATAGCCTTGTTCTGAAAAAAGCAGCAACGCCTCTTTCATAATACGCTCTTTTCTACTCAAAACACTCTCTTTCATATACTATGTCGTTCAGTTGATCTTTAATTCTACTGCAAATATATCTAATCTTTCCGTTCAGTTAGGATTATTGTAACTAAAATGATAGTAATTCGTATCAAATAGTCGCATAAATTTGACAAATAAAAATTTACGACCAATAACAGCGCATTAAAAAGACGCAGACATCCTCAACCAATGAAAATCAAGACCTGGATCATTGTTATCCTTTCGCTTAGCTTACCGCTGTTAAAGACGAATGTGCTTGCCCAGCAGTATATATCCGGTAAACTCACGGACAACAACAATTCCAAACCTATTTCAGGTGCCAGCGTTACCATCATCGCACTAAAGGATTCCAGCAAACTACAGACACCTACAGATATTTTGGGCAAGTTTATCAGCACAGCTCTTCCCGATGGGGATTATCTCGTGTCGGTACAGCCAATGGGCTATTCGGCAGACATCCGAAAAATTAAATTAACGGGCAAAACCGTAGACATCAATTTTAAGCTCAACGGCTCGGAGATCATACTGGACGAAGTCAGCATCTCGCCGACGAGCATACAGGTACGGGGCGATACACTGGAGTTTGATGCCAAAAAATATGTTACTCCTGATTTTGCGGATGCCGACGAGCTGGTAAAACAGATACCGGGTGTAGAAATTGATGAAGACGGTAATGTCAAGGCGCAGGGAGAAGCCGTAAACAAGATTATAATTGATGGCCGTGAATTCTTCAGTACTGATCCAAAAGTTGCGCTAAAAAACTTACCTGCCGATGTCATTGCCAAAGTTCAGCTCATTGATGACAAGACCGAGCAGGCGAAATTCAGCGGATTTGACGACGGCAAACGGATGAAAGTGATCAATATTGTGACCAAGCCGGACAAAAGGAAATCCTACTTTGGCAAGATCAGCGGCGGAGCCGGTCCGGACAATAAATACGCGGTGAATACTCAAGTCACCAAAATGAATCCAAAGCGTCAGTACTCCATAGATATCAACACCAATAACGTCAACCAACCCAATGGCTTTGCACCCCGTGGCAATACGCGCGGCCGTACCGGACAGGGGGTTACAACACGGTTCAATGCCGGATTTAATTATCTCGACCGCTTTTTGGCAGACCGGATGGATTTCAATGCCAATTACACCTACAACTATACGGACAATAATACGGTCAGCCAAAGCAAAACAGAATATACCGCAGGCAACAGAGCCAATCAAATCAACAGTCAACAGCAGTTCGGCAGTACCTATACAAACAATCATGCCCTTTCCCTGCGTGCAAACTGGAAAATAGATTCTATCCAAAAGTTGGATATACAGCCTAATTTCTCCTACCAGAACAACGATAGGCGTGGTGGTTCCATCGGCAATACACTGTTAAATTTGCAGGACACGCTTAATAGATCAAATCGCAACAATAAAAGCTTCGGTGAGAACTTTAACTGGGGCGGTGACCTGACTTATATGCGTAGACTGAACAAACCCGGCCGTACGGTCAGCGTCAATTTCAATGGCTCTTTCAGCACAAACAAAAGCCATGCTGCCAATTATGCCCTTAACTCCTATTATCGGGATGGCCTGCCTCAGCGTATTGATACCGTTGATAACCGAAATTATTCAAATGGCGACAACAATGGCTTTCGTACAAAAATTGCCTATACCGAAAGGCTGAATAAATACGCACGTTTGCAGGGAAATTATACTTTCCGGAATACCGCACGATATTCTGACCGAAAAACCTACGAATTCCTTGCGGAAACCGAACAGTTAGGGGAATTAAAAAACCGCCTGTCAAATGAATTCCGTAATGACTTTGTATACCACAGCGCCGGGCTTTCTTATTTATTCAATAAAAAAGATAGCATACGGTTTCAAATTGGAATGGACTATCAGACAGCAAATCAAGCAAACGACAAACTATTTCCGAACATATTGAAAACAAAGAGCTATTTTAACAGCCTGTTGCCCAACTTAAATTTCCAGTACAATTTCGACAAAGAAACCCGTATAGAGGTACGCTATAACGCCAAAACCAATACACCGGCTATTGAACAGCTGCAAGATTTTATTGATAACCAAAATCCACTGCGTATCAGTTCGGGCAACCCTAACCTGAAGCAGGAATATGACCATAACCTGGTCATGCAGTTTAGATCTGTCAACAAAGCTTCCGGTAGAAGCTTTACATCAGATTTTATGGCAGATTTTATTCAGAATAAGATTTCAACAACCATCTTTACGACAGATTCAGCATTTGCCATCGCTGAGGATATCATACTCGGACCGGGAGGCCAGTATAGCAGACCTGAAAACTTTGACGGAGTATACAACCTGAAGTGGCATAATAGTTTCGGCTATCGTATTGAACCATTAAAACTGAATATCAACCTCAACAACAATGTATATTTCAATCAGAATTACACATTGTTAAATCTGCAGAAGGTAAATGCAAAAACATATGGGATAAATCAACGTGTCGGGGTGAATACGGCTTTCAGCAAAGATGTCATCATTGGACTGGATTACAACGGAAATTTATCCTATTCAAAAAACTCCGCAACGGAGAAATCCAACTATTCCGTTTATAAACACACCATCGGCAACTCCATTGCATTGACATTGTTGAAAAGCTGGACCTTAAATTCGACTTTCAATTACCTATACAATGGCAGCATCCTCAACGCACCGAGCACCACAAGTTTGCTGTGGAATGTTTCTGTCGGCAAGAAATTATTCAAAAGGAGAAATGCTGAGATCAATCTGACTGTTTTTGATATTTTCAACGATAATAAAAACATCAATCAACAGGTCAATGACCTTTGGGTACGCGTATCAGCGTCCAATGCCATTACCCGTTATGCAATCTTAAGCTTTACGTATCATATAAGGGGTATGGGCGGAAAGGCAAACCGGGAGCGAAAGGATTAAAAATCTCCACGTGGAACACTATTTTCAATCCACTGTCAGCATATATCCGACACCACGGACATTGGTAATTTTGATTCTTGGGTCCTGGCTTAAATATTTTCGGATACGGCTAATAAACACGTCCAGGCTACGCCCCGTGAAGTACTTATCATGGCTCCAATAAGCCCGCATAATCTCTTCTCTGGGGATCACCTTATCTTTTTGTTCGTACAGCTTACGGAGGAGTTCACTTTCACGAAATGACAGTTTCAGCGCTTCTCCCTGATAGATCAGCTGGTGTTTCAGGCTGTCCAGCATATAATCCCCGATCATTAGTTTTTGTCCAAACAGCATCTTCGGACTATTCTTTAACAACGACTCTATTCGGACGATCAACTCCTCTATTTTAAAAGGTTTTTTGACATAATCATCGCCCCCGAGACGAAATCCCCGTACCACATCTTCGGTCTGTACTTTGGCTGTCAAGAAGATAATGGGAAGCAAAGTGTCCATTTCCCGGATTTTTGTGGCCAAGGTAAAGCCATCCATAACAGGCATCATTACATCGACCACCATAATATCTGGTCTAGCATTATTAAAAGAAGCTAACGCCTCATCGCCATTACTGCAATGTACGACCCGGAAACCATTCGCTTCCAAACTGTCCGCCACAATCATGGCTAGGCTCGGTTCATCTTCTACGTATAAAATATCAATCATAATTCTATCGTTCAATATTTTTTTTGCTATGCTATCGTCCTATCGAAGATAGCATAGTTTATGCTAATATGGTAATCGGATCGTAAAAGTGCTTCCCTTCCCCAATTCACTTTCAACACTGATCTTACCTTCGTGTCGCTTCACCACCTGTTTGACGTAAGCAAGTCCCAAACCAAAGCCTTTCACGTCATGTAAATTACCTGCAGGCACCCTGAAAAACATATCGAAAATCTGCTGATGGTATTCGTGAGCAATGCCCTTACCATTATCCGTGATACGGATCTGCACATGTTCCTTAGTACCTTTGATGTCCACCTTGACTTTTACGTGTTGTCCGGCATATTTAATGGCATTTTCCAATAAATTATTGACGACATTTTTCAGATGAGACTCATCCCCCCGGATCAGGATTGACTTCGGATCGGTAAACAGTTCTACTTCGACCGCTTTGGTTTTATTGAGCTGTGCCACTTCAATAACACTTTCCACCATGGCGACAAGGTCAAACTCAGACCGTTGCAAGACAATCCCTCTTGATGCATCGATGTCCATCTGCAGTACTTTTTCAATCATACCGGAAAGATGCTCAAGTTCCCTTTTTGAAATATCCAGGTAGCGGTCCATCTTCTCTTTATCCTCACGCACACCATATAGCTGTATTGCTTCAACCGCTGCCATCACCGTCGATACCGGGGTTTTCAGTTCATGAGTCATATTGTCCACAAAGTTTTTTCGCAGCTCGGCCATTTTATTCTGGTTAAGGATGGTTTTCATCAGGTAAAAAAAGGTCCCCAACAAAAGCCCGATCAGCAGCAACGAAATCAATAATTGCCAGCTCAAGCTATACAGCAGGTATTTCCAATCTTCCTGAAATTTGATCACGAGGAATTCACTTTTTAGAGGATTGACCATCATCGGTCTCGTCCAGGCTAAGTTTTTTTCCCGGTATTCACGACGTACATCCTTTACCTGTTCGCGCGGGATAGTGACGATGCTCAATTCGTAGGGTACTGAAATGCCCTTATTGCTGAGCGATTCCCTGAATTTGTTGTCTATCAGGTCCAGATTGGATTTGCTCATCTCAAAATCACGGAACAAAAAGGGAGGAATAATGGCATTCTGGTTATCCCGATCTTTGCCATATAGCTTTATCTTTCGATCCGGATCATTACGAAAAGTATGTTCTTTTCTTGGCTGACGGCTGCGTATTTTTTGTAGTACCTGATCAAGTTGTGCTTCGGGTATCAAGGGTAGAAATTCACTTTTCACATCGTTGAGCAGCCGATCTCTTTCGTTGTCAGGGCCATCAAGCCGCTGATTCCCATTTTCCGCCTGATACACTTCCTGTACAGCGTTGAAGAGTGAACGTTCGGCAGTGGACAGAAAAAGATCACGGCGGTTAGTATAACTTCCATAAAGCCAGATCCCCAGTACAATGGTAATACCCGTACCTATTAAAACGATCAAGCTGATCAGCAATTTAAATCTACTACCCATAATGAAAACAAATTTAAATTACTAGATTTGCAATCGCTGTGGTAATTAACCATATTTAACAAAATATAACACTGATTAACAGTAAGCATTGATTACTTTTGCACTATTCAAAAATTAATATGATCAAAAACTTTAAGAGACGTAGTATACAATTTTTACTTCCACTTTTTGCGCTGGCAGTTGCTGTCGGTTGTAATAAAGACATTTCACTTTCTTTGGATAATTCGAGAGATGAAACGATTGGCGTAGTACCGATTGATACGGTTTCAGCCAAAGTTTCTACTTATCAATTGGACAATATTCCAACATCTGCAACAGGAACGATGTTAGTAGGAAAAAATAGCAATGCGATCTCTGGAAGTGTAAAGTCAACATCTTATCTACGTCTGGGAATTGGCACCGTGAACAGTGCAAGTATACCTGATGACGCAGTGTTGGATTCGGTAAGCTTAGTTGTTCCACTCAACAAATACTATTACGGTGATACGACCCAAACTCAAAAAATTTCGGTCCACCGCGTGTCTGAAGAAATTACCCAAACACAGATTGACCTGACAAAACCTGCTGACGAACGCCCTGTATTTGTCACTTCAGCAGCAATATTCAGTAAACAAAAATTTGCTTTTGACAACGCTTCGTTAGCGGAACTTTCATTCAAGCCCCATGTTAAATCTATTGACTCTTTACATTTTAGATTTAACAATACGATCAGCAATGAACTGTTTACGATGATCAAAAACAACGACAACAGAATTCAGAGTAACACAAGCTTTCAGGAATATTTCAAAGGTTTGGCACTTGTGCCTGATAATAACAATAGCACACTTATTGGCTTTAAAGACACGGTCTATTTACAAGTCCACTATTCTTTTTTAAACAATGAAGGGACAAAGTCCAGTGGGAAACAATACTTTTCAATTGACAATAAAGCCTTCCAATATAATCAGATTGAGACAGATCGTTCACAGACCAAATTTGCGCCGTTAACACTGGCAAATCCACAACTTTCAAGTCAGCAGACCGATGGCTATACATTTTTAGAGGGCTCTACGGGTGTTGTAGCAAAGTTGGAATTTCCTACGTTATTAGAACTAGTAAATAATCCTTCGGTGTCAATAAATAAGGCTGAACTGGTCATCGAAGTAGAAAATGCTGCAGCGACAAATTTCGCACAGCCTAGTAGCCTCATCTTAATGGTGGCCAGTAATAATGGGAATCCCGTCAGTCTGGTAACCACACCATATGGAACTGAAACTCAACAAGTACCTTTACAACGGGGTGATGATTTCGGGTCGAATGGAAAATATACCTTCAATTTAATTGAATATTTGACAAAAATTAAAACTACAGCATATAAAAACACTTCATTATATCTATCTTTACCAACATCGGGGTTGTTTTCAACAGGAGACAGATTAATTTTGGCAAGAGATAATGAGAATAATCCAAAAATTAAATTAAACATCCTTTATACTAAATTTTAATAATTTATGAACAAGAAAAATTGGCTACTCGTTTTATTAGCTTTTGTATTTACAGTTACAACTTTCTCTTCTTGTAAAAAAAGTGACGACGATGATTCTGATAAATCAGACGAATGGTTTGAAAAAGCTGCATTTAAAGGGCCACAAACTTCATCTGCTGCAAGCTTTTTGATAAACAATATAGCATATGTTTCAACAGGTTTGGCAAGTAATGCTGGAGGTAAACCTTTCCGTGTTCAAGATACTTATGCATACGATGCTGCATCCAACACGTGGGCAGAGAAAGCTCCTTTTACTGGTGTAGCGAGAAACGGTGCTATCGGTTTTTCAATCGGTAATATCGGTTATATAGGTGGTGGAAATGATGGAACCAACAACTTAAAAGATTTCTACAAATTTGACCCTGCGGCTGATGGTGGAAAAGGTGCATGGTCTCCTATTGCTCCCCTACCGATCCCTTTGTCCAATGCTGTTGCTTTTACATTGAACGGAGCAGCCTATGTGGGCACAGGTGAAACTGTCGTGAACGGTGGAACTACTAACACAAATGAATTCTATAAATACGACCCTACAGCAGACACATGGCAGGCGATCAGTGATGCACCTTTTTCTGCAAAAAGAAAATCTGCTTTCTCTTTTGTTGTAAGTAATGTAGCTTATGTGGGTGGCGGTATTTCAAATGGTTCTTATCCAAAAGATTTCTACAAATTTGATGGCAGCAAATGGACTAAATTGAATGACTTAAATAGAGCTGACAACACATACACTTATGATTTAACGCGTTCTAGCGCTGCAGCTTTTGCCATCAATGGCACACCATTTGTCGTGGGTGGATACAAAAACGCAGTGATCAACAGTGTCTGGAAATACAATATCGGTGGCGATTATTGGACAAATGACAATGGAAACTTTGCGGGTTCTGCACGTCAGGATGCTATTGGTTTCGCAGTAGGTAACAACGGCTATGTAACTACTGGTCTGAACGGGTCAACTCGTTTTGACGATACTTGGGTGTTTACTCCGATTTATTAATATTAATCATAAAATCTAAAAAGGGATGAAACTTATTGTTTCATCCCTTTTTTTGTGATTTATTTTATATTTTTTGGTTGTTCTCCGAATGCTACCGGGCGAGTTTCAGGAGCGAAGGAATATTTTATATCATATACCTATCTTAACCTTCACATAAGCCAGGCAGGAAGTATAGATAGGGTACATCCCAAGATAAACCATGTCTTGGTTCCGAGATCACATATATGTAAATAAAAGCCACATCCGGGGACGTGGCTTTTATTTACATATATTTTGTTCTTATAGGCTATTTTTCAATGGCTTTAATTTCGTATAATGTATTCCATAGCTTACCTGTTACGAACAAGCGTTTATTGGCCTGGTCATAAGCGATGCCGTTGAGTTCATTATCATAGGCCGCAGTATGCTCATAGATACCGACCAGGTTAATACGCCCCTCTACTGCACCTGTCTCCGGATTGATGATTACAATGACATCTTTCTGGTATACATTTGCATAAACTTTTCCGTCAATATATTCCAATTCATTCAGTTCATCCACCGGTCCATTCTCGTCATATACACCAATAGCGTTCAACTCCTTACCCGTAACTGCATCTAAAAAGAATAATTTGTTTGATCCGTCCGATTTGATCAGGTGCTTTCCATCATAAGTAATTCCCCAACCCTCTTTACTATTTTCGTATTTGAACGAGCTTTCTTTTGTAAATGAGTTTTTATCAAACACGTATCCTTCTCCCTGCTGCCAGGTCAACATAAACAACTTATTGCCTACTAATGTCATTCCTTCAGCAAAGGTTTTTTCATCGAATTTGATTTCCTTCAGTACTTTTCCTGTTGTCAGATCTACCTTTCTAAGGTTCGACTCCCCGTACCGTCCATTTGATTCATATAATACCCCATCGGCAAATTGAAGCCCCTGGGTAAATGCGGTGGTATCATGCGGATATTTGTTGACAATTTGGAATCCGTAGTTCTTAGCACTCGCCGGAACCACGTAGAAGGTACTCGAAACGGAATCAGACTTGCCACCACTGTAGACTGTTGCAGAAATATTCCGCGTGCCGTAGGCCATGTCTTTAGTCTCAACGGTAATGGCCACCGTGTCAGTTGAAGATCCCACATGTTTGTCGTCTACAAAATAAGCGACAGAGTCCATGGAAATAGCGTCAAATTTCAATTTTAATTGCACTTGACTACCTTTCAATACGGCTTGGTTCGCACCCGGAGATGCAAATTCCAGCGCAGATTTTTTCGACTTACAGGAAGCAAAAGCAAGTGCTGCAATCGCAATAAAATACGTGATTTTTTTCATCTATATAATTTATTTTTTAGCACCGATGAAAAGATCATATCTTCATAAAACAGTATGTTTAAAAAAATCATGATCGTTTCATCTTTATGATTTAAAAAGTCCGATTCGAATCCCGATAAACCGAGAGCTTATAGGGCGAGGGCATACTATGATCAACTATCCCAAAAAGCATCTTTTATATAAGTAAGTTCCGAATGCATACCATTTGTCAAAGCCACGACATCAAACCTCACTTCACCTACATACGCATATTTCAAGATATAGGCCTGAGCAGCACGAATCAGTCGTCGTTGTTTGCGGGTATCCACAAATTCGTAAGGTTCACCAAAATCTGTCCCAGACCTAGTTTTCACCTCCACGAATACCAGCGTATCCCCATCCATGACGATCAAATCTACCTCTAAATTCTTAAATCGCCAATTTCTTAACACTATTTTATAGCCCATCTTGATCAGATATTCCATGGCCAATTGTTCGCCCCGTATTCCTATCTCATGATGTTTTGCCATATCATCGGGATTACTTTACGATGGTGTTGCCCAAAAATCCTCCCAAAAGGCGCTCTGCTTCTTTGAGCTTTTGGTACTTAAAGATAAGTACTTCCAAATTAGCGATATCCTGTTCTTGCTTCATTTCTTCGCGAATATGATGCATTTCGGCTCCGATTTTTTGCTTTTTTATCCGGTAAATGCCTTCAACAACCAATTTTTTAAGATGTTCATACTCCTGGCTTACATAGATTTTTCGTTTATCGTCATTCCAGTTTTCGCTGAGCGAATATTTTGTTGCGACGCAATTGATTGCCAGTTCGGAAACAGCGGCATCAGGATTGGAATAAAATAATTTCGCATCTGGGATTTCATAGTTTTCAGCTGCATCCCGATAAGCTTTTAGAATAAATGCAGCGGCCTTATCTTTAAACTCGATATCGCCGATGTTCCCTAATAGGACGCCAGCAACCGGAATGTCGCCATCCCCTTCCCAGGTCGCCAGATAGTCACCGTAGTTGATCAGGATGCGGACGATTTCACGTTCCTGCAAAATCTCAGCTGTCAGCTGCGTAGGCTCCGTTATGGCCTCCATGGCCGGCACTCCCCCACGTTCATCCTCCGTCATAAAGAAATCGGGTGGCGGCCCGTCCATTCCGAAGGGGGGCACTCCCATATTCGCCGGGCTACTCTGTGCTTTGCGGCTGGCATCTTTGTCCGCTTTCTTTGCCTTATTTAGCCTTATTTTATTCAGTTCAGCGAGCAAAATACGCTCCTCAATATCCAACAAACTGCTACATTCCCGAATAAAAACCGAGACTTTAATCTCATCCGGAATCAAAGCAATGCTCTCCACCACATCACGTATGACTTCGGCCCTCTTTATCGGATCGTTGTTGGCGTCACGAAGCAAAATACTTGTCTTATAGAAGATAAAATCCTGCTGGTGGGATTTCACATAGTCTTTAAAGGCTGTAGCCCCAAACTTTTGTACATAAGAATCTGGGTCATTTCCGTCCGGAAAGAGTAACACCTTCACATTCAGGCCTTCTTCCAATAACATATCAGTGCCACGCAGGGAGGCCTTTATACCAGCTTCGTCGCCATCATAAAGTATGGTCACATTTTTCGTAAACCTAGAGATCAATTTGATCTGTCCCGTCGTCAGGGAAGTTCCCGAAGAAGAAACTACATTTTCAACACCTGCCTGGTGTACAGATAGGACATCCGCATAACCTTCAACAAGGTAGCAGTTGTCCTCCTCCATGATTGCCTTTTTGGCAAAATTCAAGCCATAGAGCACATCTGACTTGTGATAGATTTCGCTTTCGGGTGAGTTCACATATTTGGCGACCTTCTTATCCGTTTTTAGCGTACGTCCACCAAACCCAATAATACGTCCGGTCAAGTTATGGATCGGGAACATGACACGCCCCCTGAAGCGATCGTAGAGCGATTTATCGTCACGTTCAATAGCAAGTCCACTCGCTGCGAGATAATCCGGATGGAAGCCGGCCTCCTGTGCTTTATCAACCAGTGCGGTCCATTCTTCCGGCGAATAGCCGAGTTCGAATTTTTTGATGATATCCTCACGGTACCCCCGTTCTTTGAAATAGTTGAGTCCGATGGCCTGCCCCATTTCGCTTTTCCAGAGTTGCTCCACGAAAAATTTACCTGCCCAAGCACTCAGGACATAGAGACTTTCGCGCTTATCCTGTGCTGCTAACTGCGCCGGGGAACGCTCAACTTCTTCGATCTCAATGGAATATTTATCCGCCAGATACCGGATTGCTTCGGGATAGGAAAACTTCTCCAGTTCCATGACAAACTTGAGTGAATCGCCCCCGACACCGCAACCGAAACATTTGTAGATACCTTTTGAAACAGAAACGTGAAACGAAGGTGTCTTTTCGTGGTGAAACGGACAGTTTCCGATCAGGGAAGTCCCTCGTTTCTTTAAATCAACGAAGTCACCCACCACTTCCTCTATCCGTGCTGTTTCCAGTACTTTATCAATAACCTCTTGTTTTATCAAAACCCTGCTCCTATTTTTAATGTAAAATTAGTATAAATCTGCTAGATTTCAGTCCCGATCCAATTATTTATGCCCCCCCGATTGCTGTGTATCCAAACTCTGAAAAAGATGTTTTTCGTGTAGTCTACCTAAATCCCGCCCCGACGATCTTGGGGGCGGACGGGACGAAGGCTCCATTCGTAGACTGTATATCCGATAAATCTGCTTTTATGTGTTGCCATGAAATATTGGCTTTTATCGACAAAAAACAATTTCGAATCTTTACATTTGTTGTTCAATTTATAGCTGATTAAGATAATCAAAATGAGTAAAACTATCAAGAAAATATGCTGTATAGGAGCCGGTTATGTAGGTGGGCCAACGATGTCGGTCGTTGCCAGACAATGTCCTCATATTGAGATCACCATTGTTGATATGAATGCCGAGCGTATCGCTGCCTGGAATGATGAAAACCTGGAAAACCTTCCCGTTTATGAACCCGGGCTCCAAGAAATCGTTGCCGAAGCAAGAGGTCGCAATCTGTTTTTCTCAACCGATATCAACAAGGCTATTGATGAGGCTGATATGATTTTTATTTCGGTCAATACCCCGACCAAGAATTACGGAAAAGGAAAGGGAATGGCTGCGGATTTAAAATATATCGAGTTATGCGCGCGTCAGATCGCAGCTGTCGCCAAAGACGACAAGATTGTAGTCGAAAAATCCACTCTTCCGGTACGTACGGCTGCTGCCTTGAAAAGTATCCTTGACAATACCGGTAACGGTGTGAATTTTCATATTTTATCAAATCCTGAATTCCTCGCCGAAGGAACGGCAATACAAGATTTGATCAATCCGGATCGTGTGCTGATTGGCGGTGAAAATGAAGAAGCAATTGCAGCATTAGTGAATATTTATGCGCATTGGGTAGATCACAGCAGAATCTTGACCACTAATTTATGGTCTTCTGAGCTCTCTAAATTGACCGCCAATGCTTTTCTGGCACAACGGGTCTCTTCAATTAACTCGATCTCTGCTCTTTGTGAGAAAACGGGCGCCAATGTTGATGAAGTATCCAAAGCTATTGGTATGGATACACGTATCGGCTCTAAATTTTTAAAAGCATCGGTTGGCTTCGGAGGTTCGTGTTTTCAGAAAGACATCCTTAACCTCGTCTATATCGCACGTAGTTATGGGCTTACGGAAGTTGCCGAATACTGGGATCAGGTTATTTTAATGAATGATTATCAAAAGCAACGTTTTGCTGACAATATCATCCAGACGCTGTACAATACGGTATCGGGAAAAAAGATTGCTTTTTTGGGCTGGGCATTTAAAAAAGATACCAATGATACCCGTGAATCAGCAGCAATCTATGTGGCCGACTATCTCTTAAATGAGCAAGCCGAAATTACGGTATACGACCCTAAGGTATCCGCAGAACGTATCTACGCTGACCTGGACTATCTAAACACCCGCTCACCGGAAGAAAACAGGGCGCTGGTCAAAGTAGTCAACACACCTTATGAAGCCTGTGGCAATGCACATGCCATAGCGGTATTAACCGAATGGGATGAGTTCAAAAGCTATGACTGGAAAAAGATCAAGGATGAAATGAAGAAACCGGCTTTTGTATTTGACGGGCGGAAACTATTGAACCGGAAGCAACTTGAAGATCTCGATTTTAAATACTACGCGATTGGGGAATAACATATTCTACGATAAAGAAGAACCCTCAGTTGCTATCTATATATTCATACGGATATCACTGAGGGTTTTGTTTGTGCCTGTTAGCAACGCATAAGGAAAGAGAGATGAAACACAAGCGAAGCAACAGGACTTTTTATCTTAATTGTTTAACATGCCATAAACTTCATTCATGTAATACGATTCTTGCAAAGCATCCCTAAAGTTTTGCCATTGTTCTTCATCAAAGGAGAAAACGATATCAGGATAGGGTGTCTTCATGATCAAGCGAAACTCCCCATCCGGGAATGTACTGAAGAATAGTTCATCACCATTACTCTTAATAATGTTTAGAAAGTCGAAAAACTTGTTCTGCGTAAATGTCAGTACAAAACTTTGCTGCCAGATATAATATGTTCTGCACTTATGGCAAACACTAATGTGGGTATCTCCGCGTTGACTTAGGATCTTGGTATCACACATACTATACATATTTATTTAGACTTATTATAAATAATATTCAAATGTAAGCATTGTTTTTAGAATAACAAGTATTTAAACAAAAAAAGGAGATATATTTTTTTATATCTCCTTTTTTTGTTTCATGTGGGATTAATTCAATCCTCTTTTCTTCAATAAATATTTCGGATCCGGATCTGCTCCTCTAAAGATGCGGTACATTTTTGCGGGATCATCTGTTCCTCCTTTTTCAAGGATATTCTTACGGAATGAATCCGCGGTCGCTTTATCGTACAGCGATTTCTCCTTAAAGGCTGCAAAAGCGTCTGAATCCAATACTTCTGACCAGATATACGCATAGTAACCTGCTGAATAACCTCCAGCAAAGATATGCTGAAAGTAAGTGCTTCTATAACGTGGTATAATTGCTTCTATAATACCAATTTTCTTCATTGCCGATTTTTCAAATCCATTGACATCTTTCGAAATTTCTTTGGTTGTGGCATGATAGTCCATATCGAGCAATGCTGCCGAAAGATATTCCACTGTCGCGAAGCCTTGATCAAAAGTGCCTGCTTTTTCCATTTTCTGAATCAAGGAGTCCGGCATGGCCTCTTTGGTCTTAAAATGTTTTGCATAGGTTTTTAACACTTCTGGATCTGCGGCCCAATTTTCCATGACCTGTGAAGGTAATTCCACAAAGTCGCGTGGCACGGAGGTACCCGCCATAGATCTGTACCGAACATTGGAAAGCAGGCCATGTAAGGCATGTCCAAATTCGTGGAATAACGTAGTCGCCTCATCAAAAGTCAGTAAGGCAGGATCTTTTCCGACAGGTTTTGTGAAATTACATACGATCGAAATTACCGGTGCAACACGTTTACCATCTTTTGTGGACTGATCGCGGTAAGATGTCATCCATGCGCCACCACGTTTCGATTCACGCGGAAAGAAATCCGCATACAAAAGTCCCAGATGTGAACCATCTTTGTCTTTCACTTCGTACACCTCGACTTCCTTATGGTAAGTGGGTACGTTATTTAAGGCAACGAATGTCAGACCATATAATTTGTTTGCTACAGCAAAAGCGCCTTCACGTACCGCTGGCAGGCTCAAGTAGGGTTTTATTTCATCTTCATCCAATGCAAAGCGTTTTTTGCGGATAATCTCCGTATAATACCTCCAATCGTAGGGAGCAACCGTAAAAGTACCGCCCTCAGCTTTGATTTCTTTTGCGATATCAGCTTCTTCACCCTTGGCTTTTGCCAAAGCAGGTGTCCATAACTTATTCAATAAAGCATAGACATTTTCAGGTGTCTTAGCCATGGATTCTTCTAGGACGTAGGCCGCATGCGATTTATAGCCCAATAGTTTCGCCTTTTGAAGACGTAGATTAACAATTTTCTGAATGATTGCTTTGTTATCATTCGTATTATCGTGGTTGCCGCGCATCTGATATGCTTCCCAGATCTGTTTTCTCAAATCACGGTTTTTAGCATACTGCAGGAAAGGCATAATCGAAGGATTCTGTAAGGTAAATACCCATTTGTCCTTCTTGCCTTTACTAACGGCTTCTTCAGCAGCAGCTGTTTTCAAGGATTCAGGCAAACCTTCCAATTGGCTGGCTGAATCTACCACAAGCTGGTAGACATTGGTTTCAGCCAAAAGGTTCTGGCCAAACTGTGTCGTCAATGTCGAAAGTTCGGCATTGATCTTTTTCATTTTTTCTTTATCAGCATCCTTCAGATTGGCACCGGAA
Organism: Sphingobacterium puteale; assembly: GCF_003627955.1. Taxonomy (GTDB): domain Bacteria; phylum Bacteroidota; class Bacteroidia; order Sphingobacteriales; family Sphingobacteriaceae; genus Sphingobacterium; species Sphingobacterium puteale. The sequence continues at coordinate 649,339 of NZ_RBWS01000001.1, forward strand.
CGTACAAAGCTCTTATAGGTCTCTTCCAAAAGCTTGTTGTCCTGCGAATCTAAACCAAGCGTATTACGGCTATTCCAAACGGTCTTGATTTTATCAAATAACTTGGAATTCATCGAAATCTCATCGGAATGACTGGACAATATTGGCGCCAGATCTTTCGCAATAGCCTGAATACTATCGTTGGTATTTGCGCTATTTAAATTATGAAATACAGTGGATACGTTGTTTAACAAGCTTCCTGCATTTTCAAGGGCTACTATCGTATTTTGGAACGTAGGCTTATCGGAGTTATTGACAATGGTGTCAATCTCCAGATTATGTGCTTTTATTGCCTCTTCAAAGGCAGGTCTGAAATGTTCGGTTTTGATCTTGTCAAATGGTGGAACATTAAAGGGCGTCTCATAGGCTAATAAAAGAGGATTATCTGTCATCATTTTTTTTTCCTCACAACCAACAAATGCAGTTGCCACTATCATTAAAAATGGCAAAAGTTGTCTTTTCTTCATATCGTCTGATTATTCCTGATTTTTTTTTCAAAGATAATAAAATTAGGCAAATACAGGAGCCCCACCTCTTTCCATCCTAAGTCAGCAAAAAACCGTCATCCTATTGTAAAACAAAAACTTATTCACAATTCTTGTTAAAAATATTCTGTCAATTTGGATAAAAATATATTAATGAACGCTATTAACCGTTTCTTTTGGGGGTGTGCAGGTGTACATCAAGAAACTCTTGAAAAGTATCCCGAGGAGCATAGTAAGTACACAGCCATAGGTGCTACTATCTTTTTTACTGGATTATTTGCCAGTCTTTCTGGTGGATATGCGATGTATTTTGTATTCAGCGGAGGAACGTTGGACTGGTTTCTGGCCATCGTATTTGGCATCATTTGGGGATTGGCGATATTCAATATGGATCGATATATCGTATTGAGTATTAATAAATCCAAAAGTGGCTGGATGCAACTCCTACAGGCGCTGCCCCGTATTCTGCTGGCTATTTTAATCGGTTTAGTCATTTCCCGACCTTTGGAGCTAAAAATTTTCGACAAAGAGATCCGCGAGAATTTACGTGTACGTTACCTTGCTGACCAACGCGCAAAGATCGACACCCTCAATAATACATTCAACAAAAAATACAGCAATGAGGTCAATCAATTAAAGGCAATAAGTGTAGAACGTGATTCACTTGAATCTAGTATCAAGACCGACCGCACCAAATTAAATTATGAAATCTATGGTAATAAAACCACGGAGACATCGGGTGTGATGGGTTATGGTCCCTATGCTAAAATGAAGGAAGAAGATCTTAAAAAGAAAGAAGCTTATCTGGACACGCTGCGTAATAAAATAGCAGCACAACAAAATGCTATCCGTCAAAAGCAAAAATTTGAAGGGATACTGGATCAAAAGGTTCTGTCAAATGCCTCGCTGGACAGCGCCGTGAACGTTGCTGGTTTCGCCGATCGCAATTCGGCGCTGGGCAATCTGCACTATGATGCCAATGGAAAGGTCAACGAATCCAATGCAAATGCGGTATTCTTTATCGCCCTGCTCTTTGTGTTTCTGGAATGTCTTCCTGTCATTGTCAAACTATTGGCCGGACGCGATCCTTACGACAATGAAATTCAGAATCTAAGAACCTTACATGATTACGAATCGGATACCAATCTCGTTGTGGAGAAAGAGGCTGTTGATCGTCTAAAGGATACTTATGTGGATGTTTCCATCAATAAACGCATGAAAGAACTGTAGGGAGGTATTAGTATTGAGTAGTGAGTAGTGAGTATTGAGACTTTGGTGGGTCAAGCCTTCGGCTTATGTCATATAGGTGAGTTTGCTTTATCTTTTAGTATTGAGATATTAGTATTTAGTATTGAGACTTTAGTGAGCTCAAGCCTTCGGCTTACGACCTTAGATTGAGGATTGAAGTTGTTATGCCTGCAGAACCTGCCGGACAGGTAGGGCCTCATTATTCGTCCTCGTCCAGAAATTTAGCGTCGATCTGTTTATTTGCTTTTGCTCCCAATCGTTTCAGCTTCTCCACTTTTCCGATAACATTTCCGGCACCAGTGGACAGCTTTTTGGTCGCATCCTCATGGCTTTTCAGCGCGCGTTCCAGCTGATTTTGAACCTGCTCCATATCCGTCAGGAAGCTCACAAATTTATCGTACAAACTGCCTGCTTCTTTGGCGATTTCAATCACATTGCGTGTCTGGCGCTCTTGTTTCCAGATACTGGCGATCGTACGCAATGTCGCTAGCAGCGTGGATGGGCTGACGATAACGACCTTGCGGTCCCAGGCATCGCTGAATAAATCTGGTTTTTCTGCGACAGACATACTCAATGCAGATTCGATCGGCATAAACAACAAGACAAATTCGGGCGACTCTATCCCATACAACTCATGATAGTTTTTGGCGGAAAGTTCCTTCACGTGATTTTCGACGGACTGTACATGTTGTTTCGCGAAAATTGCACGGTCTTCATCAGTCTCCGCATTTACCCAACGCTCATAAGCGATCAAGGAGACTTTAGAATCCACAATAAGATGTTTATCTTCCGGGAGATCAATAATTGCATCGGGCTGCATTCTCCGCCCTTCGGCATCCATCAGGGAAACCTGTAGCCTAAATTCACGGTCTTTCATCAGTCCCGAACGTTCCAGGACCCTTTCTAAAATCACTTCCCCCCAATTACCCTGCTTTTTGGTATCTCCTTTTAAGGCCTTGGTTAAACTATTGGCTTCATCTTTAATCTTGAGACTCTGTTCGACCAATTGCAATACAACGCCCTTCAAGGAATTGCGCTCAGCCGCTTCCTGATTATAATTTTTATCTACCTTCTCTTCAAACAGCTTGATTTTTTCCTTTAAGGGATCCAGGATCAGACCGAGTGAACGATGATTTGTTTCGGTAAATTTCTGGGTCTTCTCTTCCAATATTTTATTGGCGATCACTTGAAATTCATTGTTAAACTGTCTTTTTATTTCAGCGATTTCATTCTTTTGTTCCTGGAATTTATCCAATTGGGCCTCATAGAAGGAACGTGTACTTTCCAACGAGCGCTCAGCGACCAATACACTCTCGCGCTCTTTATCCAATTCGTTCCTTAGCATTAAACGTTCTTCGAGCAGACTTTGCTCCCGTTGCTGTGAACGCGCCAGTTCTATTTTCAATGTTTCCATCTCCTTATTCGGACCGATATCCAAACCAGGCGCGGTATTTTTTTTTAATACCAATATGATCAAAATGACTAGCAACAAGACAATGCCTGCAAAGAAAAATATTTCCATGAATTTATATTTTACGAGAATAGCAGCTTGGCTTTCGTACCGTGTAACTGCTATTGAAATTTTTGATTTACGTTAAGTTTCCGCGGAAGTATAGATGGATCGTTTCGTACGATCGTACCCCTTTTGACCGATGCATGTATGTTCTTTTCGGGAACTCTGCAATCACTCCAGTGTCACTGGCTTTTGGACAGCTCATGGATAGTTATTTCATGAGGAGTGATCCGCCATTTATTGTTGCCTATTGCAGCTTTTGATGGGTCTTCCACCATAGATCAGGCATTTCGCCAGAAACCGCAAGCTGATAATCTTCATAACGGCATGGCACCAGATAATACCTTTCATTGACTGATTTTGATCCAAAGTAAGGTACCTGTATCCACCAGCGGTCAGATTTTTTGCTTTTCACAAAAACCAATTCATGTTCTTCATTTTCGAGTGTTGTACGATAGATAATATAGGAGGATTTCGGGTACAACGGTGTATCTTGTTTACGGTTATAATAACCATCAATAAAACACCAGACCATCTGCGACACCAACATGGCTGTCTGTTCCATCGGGTCAAATGTGGGGTTCAGTTCATAGAAACCGATAGAAGTACATTTGTCGGACATACCGGCATAGCGTGCCAGCTGACAGGCTTCGTCGCCGTACAGCCCATTTGGAATTGCATTGGCATTGCCCGGCGCCTCCGAAGCACGGATGGCCCCGATGTCAAAGCTTATCATATCGGCCGCCCGGATAAGGGGTTCGGACTGATCCATCCTACCCGCGATCATGCCCACACGGGTGGCATTGAAAAACAATTTGTCGTACATATTGATGGATTCTTTACTGACAAGGTAGGTTTGGTAAGCAATGGAATTCAGGTTAAACAAATAATCGGGCTGATGTAGAATAATGTGATTGACATAAGACCTCGAATTGAGGCTGACATTTTCTGCTTCTTCCTGATTGAGATCAAAACGTGAATCCACAATAGCAAGCTCAATCTTTCGTTCCAAATTCTGGTATCCCAAGTATTGTGCATAAGTCAAATCCTGTCCGCCACCAATAATAATCGGAAGGATATTAGCTTTCACCAATTCTTCTACCACAGATTTCAGTGCGACATAGGTATCTTGAATGGTATTCCCCGCTTTTATATTGCCTAGATCTACTATATTCATCTTATAATCGCCCTGATACAGCGTATAAAGATGTTTGCGTACCGCATCGGGAGCTTTGTCGGTCCCGTTATTATTGATGGATGCCCGATCTTCCTGTACACCGACAATTGCCAACTGGGGCTTATCACTTTCCTCCCAGGCCGGAAAATCGGTCTCATAGGCCCGGATCACATTCCCTAACTGGGAGTTCAGGAAACCATGCTCAGGAGAAATACTTGTAATTGAAATCGGACTAAAAAACACGGACAATGACGACATAAGCTATAGTTTGTTTAAGACACCTCATTTTTTGGGATGCAACTCACACAAATATCCATTTATTAACTAACTTTTGAAAACATTATTTTTAACAGTATCTTTATCAAGTGATATTAATAACTGGAGGAACAGGTTTTTTAGGGTCTACGCTAATCAAACAATTGATAGACCGCGGAATTGACGTCATTGCCATCAAAAGAGCTCAATCGACTATTCCGGCAGCCCTGCTGTCCTCATCATTGATTCAATGGATTGATGCAGATATCAACAATTATTTTGAGCTCGAAGATGCGCTGGAAGGAGTGACAAAAGTATATCATTGCGCGGCGCTGGTTTCCTATCAGAAGAAAGACACCAAATCACTTTTTAAAGTCAATGTAGAAGGGACAGCTCATATTGTCAATCTATGTTTAGAAAAGGGCATTCGCCTGCTTCATGTCAGTTCAATCGCGGCTTTGGGCACAAATAAGGACAATCTGCCAGTTTCGGAGAAAGACCATTGGGAACACACTTCGACGACCTCTAATTATTCGCTTTCCAAATATCAGGCAGAAATGGAAGTTTGGCGCGGTATTACCGAGGGGCTGGATGCTGTTATTGTTAATCCATCTGTCATATTGGGCGCAGCGGCCAAAGATAAGGGATCGGGAGCATTGTTCTCAATGATCAATAAAGGATTGAAGTTTTATCCAAAGGGGAGTGTTGGGATAGTTGACGTAGAGGATGTCGCAACAATCATGATCCAATTAATGGAAAAAAGCGATATTACTGCTGAACGTTATATCATCAATCACCTCAACATCCTCAATAAAGATTTGCTCAGTGTAGCCAGTGTCCTAATGAACAAGCCTGAGCCCACGATTGAAGTTTCCGAAACACTTCTTCAGATCGCGTCCACTGTCTCTGGTATGTTATCTGTCTTCAAGAAATCGGGTTCTTCGCTGACCAAAGAAACGGCCGCGGCATCAAGTGCTAAATTACAATACTCCAATGCGAAGGTCCAGTCACTCCTGAACCACAACTATCGCCCATTGGAACAAACATTAAAAGAAATTGCAAATTTGTACAACAAACAGTAAAACAACATAAATAGTAAACAACCAAACCCTGAACCCATCATGAGTGTATCAAATTATCTGATAAAAAAAATATAGCCTGCATGTTTATGATTGATTCATTTGCTAAACAGTATTCCAGTGAAACAATCACAAACCTCCATTGCTTTATTAAGAAATGATTGGTTGTCCATGATAGCTTCATCGTCATTAAAAACAAGTTACGATAAAACCGTCATGAGTTTAACCAAGTCACAACTCAATAGTGATACGTACCGCACATGATAGCTTCATCACCATTAAAAAACAAGTTATTAAGATGAAAAATTATTACATCATTGATTTTGATAGTACATTTACGCAAGTAGAAGCGCTCGATGAGCTCGCCCGGATCTCACTTGAAGATCATCCTGACCGCGAAGCGATCTATCAAGAAATCGAACGATATACCAATCTTGCCATGGAAGGCAAACTTTCCTTCCGCGAAGCACTCGCCGGCCGGGTAAAATTATTGAATGCCAACAGAAGCCACTTGGACAAACTCGTATCTCACCTCAAGAAAAAGGTATCAACATCCTTCTCACGCAACCGGGAGTTTTTCAGAAAACATTCTGATACGGCTTGGATCGTTTCCGGAGGTTTTAAGGAGTTTATCACCCCCGTTGTGACGCCCTATCATATCAAAACCGAGAATATCTATGCAAATACGTTCAGATTTGATGCGGAGGATAATATTATCGGGTTTGACGAAGAAAATCCTTTGTCCAACGAAGGTGGAAAAGTACAATTACTTAAACAACTCAATATCGAGGGACGGCTTTTTGGCATTGGCGATGGTTATTCGGATTTCCAGCTAAAAGAGTCCGGATTGATTGAAAAATTCTTTGCCTTTACAGAGAATATTCAGCGCAAAAGTGTCACTGAAAAAGCAGACTTCATTACACCCAGCTTTGATGAATTCTTGTACGTGAATGATTTACCACGTGCGATCTCTTACCCTAAAAATCGGATTCTGTGCCTCATTGTCGGCGACGTTCCTGAGATTGCAGCCCATATTTTAAAAAGAGATGGTTTCTCGGTCCGCACAAAAGAGACCTTCGAAGAAAAATATGTGAAGGATGTTGGGATGCTTTTGTTGGGCAACAATATCGACATTACCGATGAACAGCTGCAACAGGCAGATAAGCTAAAAACGATCGGTTATCTGGGCGATATCAAGGGGCATATCAATAAGGATATCTGTAATGCCAAAGGAATTGTCGTCTTTGATGATAAAAAAAGCAAGAAGAAAAATTCGGAATTTATCCCACGTCGCATGGCCGAATTTATCAACAACGGCGATACGTATTTAAGCCGTAATTTCCCGAATTTGGTCTTACCAAAAGTAAAACAGGTGACGAGATTGCTCCATATCCATAAAAACGTTCCGGGTATTATGGCCCAAATCAATAATGTATATGCACAGAATGATATCAATATCGTTGCACAGTTCCTGATGACCAAAAGTGATATCGGTTACGCTGTTACTGATATACAAGGTGAGTATGATAAAGATCTATTGAAGCAATTGAAACAGATTGAAAATACGATCAAGTTTAGAATATTGTATTAGATCAATTGGTTCGGGATATCTACGCCATGCTGTGACTCAATTTAATAAGACAATAAAGGAGCAAGGATGACGGACAGTTCGCTGAACAATCAGGCGTCTTTTATCTTTGCTCCATATACAGAGCAGCTATTTACTCGTAGATGAAGAAACTATAAAAATAGAATATGCCTTTTTGGAGGGCATACAGAATAACTATGAGAAAATAGTCGTCTCGCCGGATGAAATCATTCTGCCACAAAACAAGGGAATCAAACATGTTCACGCGTGGCTATTAATTAGATTTTTATACGACCCGTAATATTATAACATCATAACTTTAAATCATGTCGCTACACCAAGATGCAGAATTAAAGAAAGCAGTCCTTGAGTTACCACAAAAGGAAAAAGACAAGTTACTTGTCCGCCTGATCAGCAAAGACAAAATGCTGATGAAACAATTGCACTTTCAATTGCTGGAAAATGAATATGATCTGGAGGAACGTATTGATAAATTGCGGAAGCAACTAGCTCAATTGTTTGACATCGGAACAAATCAGATTGCCAACACACCACATCACAGCAATTTTATTGCATTGAATAAGCTAGTCAAACAGGCCAGCGGTCTGGTGAACGAACACGAGAAAGTCACCAAAGACAAAACCAGTGAAGCTGAATTTCGTTTTTATATCCTACAACGGGTCATAGGCGACTATGAGCGACTATTCGATTCATCTTATCAATCGGCAGCCCATAAATTGCATAAATATATCACGGGCCGTATTAAACATGCTATCGGTAAATACGATAAACTTCATGAGGATTTTCAGTTCGATTATCGGGAAGATTTTCAAAACGCCCTACATGCTTTTGGCAATACAACATTAAAAAGCTATATTAGTGAGCAGCGAATTGAGCTCGACCTAAATTAGTCATGAGAAACAGCAAAAACCGTATTAAAATTGGATCCTATCGTATCACTGCCTACGAGCAGTATAAATTAATCTATCTGGCGATCCTTTTGATCTTATTGGTCTTTGCCTATACATTTCACTTAGTAAAATAGCTCATTGAGGAACCTCCACTGCTAATCTTTAGGGATTGGCGGCACACCCCATCTTTTCCTGGCAACGTTTTCGCCACAATCATGGCATACTGCCTTTTTGCCTCCGCATGAAAAGTTCACTTCCGGACAAGTTTTTACCAAAAAATTTAGCACAACATACCACATACTTAAGAGGATTTAATTAAATTCGCAATTATTCGAAATTTTTGCTCGTGGGAATTCAAGAAATACTAGAAAAATACAGTCAAAGCGAATCAGTCCAATCGCTTACAAAGGCTATGCAGTCCAAAAATCCAAAGATTCAGCTGAAAGGTCTTATCGGTTCTTCGGATGCATTTATTGCCGTTTCCTCCTACAAATTGCAGGAGCGTCCAATGGTCTTTATTTTACCGACGCACGAAGATGCCTCCTACTTTTTAAGTGACCTGGAGAGCCTCCTGGACAAGCAGGTACTTTTTTTCCCTTCTTCTTACCGAAAATCTTTTGATTTCACACAGACGGATTCGGCAAATGTATTACAGCGTGCAGAAACATTAAGTTCGCTCAATCATACGTCGGAATTGCCAAAGATGGTGGTGACCTACCCCGAAGCGATTGCTGAGAAGGTAATCAATCGTACCGATCTGGAGAAAAACACACTGGAGATAACAGAAAACACAGCGCTAAGTATCGATTTTATCAACGAGTTTTTGATCGAGTACGATTTCGAACGTGTAGATTTTGTCTATGAACCGGGGCAATTTGCCATACGAGGTGGTATCGTAGATATTTTTTCTTTCTCGAACGACCTTCCCTACCGCATCGAATTCTTTGGTGATGATATCGAAAGCATTCGGACATTTGACATTGAATCTCAGCTTTCGGTCAATAAAATCCATAAGGTTACCATCGTTCCAAATGTTCAGGCCAAGTTTCTGACCTCGCAGCATATTTCTTTACTGGAATATATCGATCAGGGGGCTGCCATCTGGATCAAAGACGCCCAGTTTACACTTGATATTGTCAAGGATGGGTTGAAAAAAGCAAAACAACTCTGGGCCAGTCTGACTGATAAACAGAAAAAAGATAATCCGGAATGGCATAATCCCGAATATGAATTTACCGATGAGAAAAACCTCAATGCCTTATTTTTTGATTTCCCGATCATAGAATTTGGAAAACAGTTTTTCTATAAGGGGGAGTTCACGCTCAAGTTTGACATTCATCCACAACCTTCTTTTAATAAAGACTTTAATCTGCTGATCCATAACTTTAAGGAAAATGAAAGCCATCGAATCCAGAATCTGATCTTTTCGGATTCAACGAAACAGGTTGAACGGATCTATACGATACTGGAGGATCTTGACAAAGCGGCTACGTTTATCCCTATTCATAAAGCATTGCGTGAAGGCTTTAGGGATGACAGCCTGAAATTAGCCTGTTATACGGATCATCAGATATTTGACAGATACTACAAATACAAACGGAAAAAAGCTTACGAACGTTCGCAGGCAATTACACTGAAAGATTTACGTGATCTCAAACCTGGAGATTTTATTACACATATTGATCATGGTGTGGGCCGATATGGCGGTCTGGAAAAGGTGGATGTCAACGGCAAATCTCAGGAGATGATCCGGCTGATTTATGCGGACAATGACCTGCTGTATGTCAATATCAACTCATTAAACCGAATTTCAAAATATTCCGGCAAGGAGGGTACAGTTCCGAAGATGAACAAGCTCGGTACGGATGCCTGGGATAAATTAAAGAAAACGACCAAGAAAAAGGTTAAGGATATTGCCCGTGACCTGATTATGCTCTATGCAAAACGGAAGGCTCAGCATGGGAATGCCTTCTCTCCGGACAGCTATTTGCAGAATGAACTGGAGGCATCGTTTATCTATGAGGATACCCCAGATCAGGAAAAGGCTACCGCAGATGTGAAAAAAGATATGGAATCGCCACATCCAATGGACCGGTTGATCTGTGGTGATGTCGGATTTGGAAAGACAGAAGTTGCCATCCGGGCAGCATTTAAAGCCGTTGCGGACAGCAAACAAGTTGCTGTGTTAGTTCCAACAACCATCTTAGCATTACAGCATCATCGTACATTTACAGAGCGCCTAAAAGGACTTCCATGCAATATTGACTACATCAACCGTTTCAAAACGACTAAACAGATCAAGGACACTTTAGCGCGTCTGGCGGAGGGAAAAATAGATATCATCATCGGTACGCATCGCCTGGTGAGTAAGGATGTCAAGTTCAAGGATCTGGGTTTGATGATTATTGATGAGGAGCAGAAATTTGGTGTTGCCGCTAAAGAGAAGTTAAAGGCTATGCGCGCCAATGTGGACTCGTTGACCTTAACAGCGACTCCGATTCCAAGGACCTTGCATTTCTCCCTGATGGGAGCGCGCGATCTAAGCATTATCTCGACACCGCCTCCTAATCGTCAACCGGTACAGACCGAGCTTCATGTCTTTAATGAATCATTGATCGGCGAAGCAGTCAGTTATGAACTCGATCGGGGTGGACAGGTTTTCTTTATTCATAACCGCGTAGCTGACCTTCCTCAATTGGGCAATTTAATCCGCAAGCTCGTACCCGGGGCACGTGTCGGTGTGGCCCACGGTCAGCTGGAAGGGGATGAATTGGAAGATGTGATGCTCAAATTCATCAACCATGACTTTGACGTATTGATTGCGACGACGATTATTGAAGCGGGTCTGGATATTCCGAATGCCAATACGATTATCATCAATCACGCCCATATGTTCGGTTTGAGTGACCTTCACCAGATGCGGGGCCGTGTAGGCCGTTCGAATAAAAAAGCATTCTGTTACCTATTGAGCCCACCGTTATCGACATTGACACCGGAGGCATACAAACGACTTTCGGCGATAGAGGAATTTTCGGAATTAGGTTCGGGTTTTAATGTTGCCATGCGGGATCTGGATATCCGAGGTTCAGGAAATTTATTGGGTGGTGAGCAATCGGGCTTTATCGCTGAAATCGGGTTTGAGATGTACCACAAAATCTTGGACGAAGCCATTCAGGAGCTCAAAGATGATGAATTCTCGGAGGTATTTGCAGATGAGCAAGAGCGCAAATATGTTAATTTTACGCAAATAGATACAGATCTTGAAGTATTAATCCCTGATGAGTACGTAACGAATATCACCGAACGCTATAATCTCTATACGGAGCTTTCCAAACTTGACAATGAAAAGCAGCTGGCAGCATTTGAAAAAGAACTCGAAGATCGCTTTGGCCCGATTCCGCACGAAGTATTCGAACTATTCAATACTTTACGCCTGCAATGGTTTGGAAAAACAATTGGGTTTGAAAAGATATCCTATAAAAAGCATACCCTCAAAGGTTATTTTGTGAATAATCCAAAATCAAGCTATTTTGAATCGGATCAATTTGGTCGGGTCTTGTCTTTTGTGCAGTCCCACCCTGAAATCAGCAACCTCAAAGAAGTAAAAGGGCAACTTCGTCTTGCGCTAAGCAATGTAAATACAATAAGCTACGCGCTAAACCTACTCAAACAGATGTTATCTTAACAGTCTTGGCACTCAGCTATAAATAAAATCTACTTATTATGTAGATTTTATTTATATTTGGGTATACAAGAAACCGTCCTATAGCAATCTGCGCCAAGTGCAATGAAAGGATATTGAAGGCTCTTATTGGCACTCAGGAACAGACATATATGTTATGGATCTCTTGAAGCTAAAAAAGGACACTTATCAATAAAAATTAGCATGTCATCCAATACCGAAACGATACTCGTCCATGAAGGACAACACTTCAATTCTACCGCAGCTGTAACGGCTCCGATCTTCCAGACCTCAACCTATATTGCGGACAGTGATCCCGCGGAGTACATTAAAGCAGCGACCGAACCCAAACACCCTTACTTTTATCACCGTCATGGCAATCCAACCAATAGCCAAGTTGCGGCGATAGTCGCCAAACTGGAGAAAACAGAAGATGCACTTGTCTTTGCAACGGGTATGGCTGCGATCAGTAACGCCATATTAGCCATAGTGAGATCGGGTGACCATATCGTTGCACAACTTGCTCACTACTCCGGCACGGCCATTTTCTTTAAGGAATTTCTTGCTGACTATGGCATTACAGTCACCGCGGTTGATCAAACGGATACCGCAGCCTTTGCCCGGGCTATTCAGGCAAATACCAGGCTGATCTATATCGAAACTCCTTCCAATCCCAATTTAAATATTACGGATCTTAAAGCGGTAGGCGAGTTGGCTCGGCAACAAGGTATTTTGAGTATGGTTGACAATACTTTCGCTTCACCGATCAATCAGACGCCTCGGGATTTTGGGATTGATGTCATTGTGCATAGTGCCACAAAATATCTGGGCGGCCATAGCGATCTAACAGCCGGAATTGTCTGTGGGAGTAAAGATTATATCGCAAAAGTCTGGAAACGATCCGTGGCGCTGGGTGCATCGCTGGCACCGATGGACTCCTGGCTGTTGCTCCGTGGACTGAAAACATTGAGCTTGCGTGTCAAGCAGATCAATGCGAATGCCCTACAACTGGCTGAGTTCTTGGATCAGCATCCGAAGATCAAGAGCGTAAGTTATCCGGGGCTTCCCAACCACCCCCAGCACCAGCTGGCAGCCCGTCAGATGCGCGGCTTTTCAGGAATGATCTGTATTGAAGTTGATGGACAGGAGGAAGAGCAGACCTTTAAAAATGCACAATCTTTAATTAACAACCTGAACATCTTTATCAATGCCGCCAGTCTAGGTGGTGTCGAATCACTGATTGTACACCCGGCAAGCATGTGGGGCGGGCACCATACCAAAGCGCAAAAAGAAATCTCGGGAATCACAATGGGTATGTTGCGGATCTCTGTTGGTATTGAAAATATAGCAGATTTAATTGAGGATCTAGAGCAAGCGTTGGCGAAACTTGGTTAAATTCGGAAGCCACCCGCCTTAATCCAATAAAATAAAAGAGAGCGGACAGTTGCTGTAAACTGTCCGCTCTCTTCAGCTTTTTGTATTTATTAGCTTAAAGTACACGCGTACCATTGGCAATTTTCACCTGAATGACTGAAAGTTCTTTATCAAATTTTTGTTGATATTCCTTCTCCAATCCTGGTAAAATTGATGCAACCGCACCCTCTTTAACAATATTGATCGTGCAGCCACCAAAACCACCGCCCATCATCCTGGCGCCGATCACTTGGGGAAATTGCTTGACATAATCAACCAGGTAATCCAGTTCAGGACAACTGACCTCATATACTTTGCTCAAGCCTTCATGGCTCTGGAAGATATACTGTCCTAGCTGAGCAATATCTCCTGAACGCAATGCTTCGCAAGAGTTCTCTACACGTTCATTCTCACGGACAACAAAACTTGCCTTGGCGTAGATATCAGCATCTTTATCTTTTACCAGTTCATCCAGCATGTCCACCGTTACATCACGTAGGTTTTTAACCTCCGGATATTTCTCCCGCACCCATGCCGACGCCTGCTCACATTGCTCACGGCGCTTATTGTACGCTGTAGAAGCCAAAGAGTGTTTCACGTTGGTATTCAAAAGAACCACTTCATAACCTTTAAGGTCAAGCGGCACGTATTCAAATCCCAAGGAGCGACAATCCAGCTTAATGACATTTCTTTCCTTACCAAAGGCCGAAGCAAACTGATCCATGATACCGCACATCACGCCGGCATAGGTATGCTCAGCCTTTTGTGCGATCTGCGGAATATCGATCTGCTTGACATCCAAACCGAACAGCTCACTAAGCGCTAAGGTAACCGCACATTCCACCGCAGCCGAAGAGGATAATCCGGCGCCCAATGGCACATCACCATCAATATAAAGATTAAATCCGCCCAATACAGCGCCTCTTTTCTGGTATTGGTCCACTACACCAAGGATATAGTTGGGCCAATGTTTTTCTGAAATAGCGATATCTTTTAATTTGACTTCATGGCTTTCTCCGTAGTCTTCGGCATACAATACGATATTATCGTCCGCACGCTTGCTGACAGCAACATAGATCGCCTTGTCAATAGCCGCAGGCAGGACAAATCCATCATTGTAATCCGTATGTTCACCGATGATATTGATCCGGCCCGGGGATGATACCACAATAGGATCTCCCTGATATAAGCTTTTAAATTTATTTACTACAGTTTCTTTCGTGATCATTCTTACTTAGATTTATAATGTATAGTAGCACAATTCCGCAATTGTTCGGCGGCAATTTCCGGAGTAATATCCCTTTGCGGATTTGCGAGCATCTCATAGCCTACCATAAATTTCTTGACTGTAGCCGAGCGCAATAATGGTGGGTAGAAGTGCATATGCCAATGCCACTCCGGGTGGTCTCCCTCATTGACGGGCGCCTGGTGCATACCCGCAGAATAAGGGAAAGACGTCTTGAAAAGGTTATCGTATCGTGTGGTCAGTAATTTAAGTATTGCGGCAAAGTCTTCCTTTTCTTTTTCATTAAATGCGGCAATATTCTGCACCGGTCTTTTGCTGACTATCATTGCTTCATAAGGCCAGGCTGCCCAAAAAGGCACCAAAGAAACAAAAGAATCGTTCTCATCAATAATACGTTCTTCTTTTCTTAATTCTGCATTGATATAATCAGCTAATAGGGTACGCTGATACTTGTCAAAATATCTTTTTTGCTGAACGCATTCTTTTTGAATTTCAACCGGCAAATGATTTTGAGACCAGATCTGTCCATGTGGATGCGGATTACTGCAGCCCATGATAGCGCCTTTATTTTCAAAAATCTGAATATAACGGATCCATTCTACCTTAGAGAGTTCCTCAAATTCTTTCTGCCAGAGGTCAACAACAGCTTTAATAGCGGCCTGTTCCATTTCGGGCAACGTAAGATCGTGACGTGGGGTGAATGCAATAACTTTACAGATTCCTTTTTCAGTCTCCGCAATAAATAATTCATCCTCATTAAATTCCTGTTGGCTGGTATCTTTCAATAAGGCCGAGAAGTCGTTGACGAAAACGAAGCTTTCTTTATAATCAGGATTGATATCCCCGTCTGCCCGTTTATTGGTTGGGCACAAATAGCATTGGGGATCATAGGCAGGTCGATTATCACCGGGTAAATCTTCAACTTGGCCCTGCCAAGGTCGCTTACTGCGATGTGGAGACACAAGTACTTTTTCCCCGGTAAGAATATTAACGCGTGTGTGGGGAGAGTCCCCGAAGTTTAAAGTTGATTGCATGTCATGTATAACTGGTGTACAGAATACACAATATTAGCTTTTTTAAATAAAAAGTTAAAATTAAAAAGTAAAATTATCGAAAGATGAGCCCTTTAACACGCTGTAAAAATGGATCGAAATTCCCCGTACCCTTTTTCCATTCAGTCATACCAGGGTTAATGAAGCCGAGGGCCGGAATAGCCAAAACCGCCATACCAAATCTAAGCTTTAAACTTCGGATCCTGACCTTTAATCAATTCAAAGACTGTAATTTCGGGCAGAATACCGACACGGCCGGGATAACCCAAGAATCCATATCCAACATTGACGTATAAGCGCTTGTTTTCCTGTGCGCGGTACAGTCCGGCCCACTCCTTATAGATATATTGTACCGGGCTCCATTGCAGCATTTCAGAACGAACACCAAACTGCATACCGTGTGTATGGCCTGCAAACATCACATCCACATCAGTATCTAATACTTGTGCCCGCCAATGGGAAGGATCATGGGACAAGAGCAGTTTAACAGCCTGTTCCTCCGTTCCGAGCAATGCTTTTTTGATATCGCCATGTTTTGGAAAGCGACCAGTTCCCCAGTTTTGAACGCCAACAATACAAAGTTCTTCACCGTCCACTTTGATCTTACGATTTTCATCCATTAACAGATCCCAGCCCATCACTTTATGTACATCGATCACATCTTTTAGATTTTTTCGCTTCTCCGGAGAGTCTTCTTTCCCATAATAGTAATCCCCATAATCATGGTTACCCAAGGTGGAAAATACTCCCAGATCCGACTTCACTCTTGCAAAAATATCTTGGTAATCCCGCATTTCAGATGCCTGAGCATTTACGATATCACCTGTAAAAAATGTAACATCGGGTTTTTCCTTAAGCAGCATATCTATCCCGCCGGTCACAGCAGTCTTGTTATAGAAAGATCCCGAGTGCACATCAGATATCTGTGCGATGGTCATGCCATGAAAAGCTTTAGGCAGATGAGGTAAGTATAACGGCACCCGTCTGATACGGTAATCATAGGCACCGGAAACAATACCCCAGCTCAGCGGAATAAGCGGCGAAGCGCCTATTAATATACCGGCCTTGGTCAAAAAATCCGAACGGCTGATTCCCTTTACCGGATTTTCAGGTAAGGGATCTCCAGCATCTTCAACAAGATCCTCAACAGATTCTTTCTTACTGAACAAGCGTTTGACCCATACGCCGCCGCGACGGATGTCATCGATCAATAGGATCAAAAAGAAGAACAATTTTGAAGTTGCTGTCAAAAAGAATCCAACCAAAATAACAGACCTTACAATCAGCGGAATGCTATATTTGGCTGATATAAAAACACCTAATAGCAGGAGGGCGGTATACGACCACCATAACACGGCGAATATTTTTGTTTTGGGGAATTTAATCTTCGTAGCACGAAGGGCAAAAAAGATATAAAAATCTAAAATGAGTAAAACACATGCATTTACTAACAACATCATCAATTCGTTTTAATTTTTGGCATTGACTGCCAATTGCTTTAGAGATGTGATCCACTTTGGATCGTCATTTAGACTTTCCACCAGGCAGACCTCCTCTCCACCTAAATTCTTGAATTCATTAGCATATTCCACGCCAATTTCATCAATAGTCTCAATACAGTCTGCCACAAAAGCCGGGCTGAAGACCAATAATTTCTTATAACCTTTACTAGCGAGGTCATGCAACAGATCGGAAGTATAAGGCTGTATCCATGGTTCTTTGCCTAATCGGGACTGGAAACAAAGGGAATATTGTTCCTTCCGCAAGCCCAATTTTTCAACGATGGTCCGCGTAGTTGCATAACACTGAGAAACATAACAATATGTGTTGACATTTGTTTTGCAGGAATCACAACCTGATTCAGGACATTTTAGCTGACCTGTAGGATCTACTTTGCCTAGTTGTCTGACGGGAAGTCCATGGTAGCTAAAAACAAAGTGGTCGAAATGTGTAAGATCATGTTTTCGGGCATGGTCAGCAAACGTCTCGGCCATTAATTCATCCGTGCAGAAATTGCTTACAAAACTAATTTCGGGCAAATAATTCCATTTGCGGATCAGCTCCATAACACGGTCTATTACGGAACCCGATGTTGCTGATGCATATTGTGGGAATAATGGAATAACGCGAACGGATTCGAGCAGCATCCCCTCCATCTTGCTCAGTGCAGCTTCTATGGATGGATTTTGGTAACGCATGGCCAGTTCGACATGGTACTCCTCCCCCAGAGACTCCTGCAGCAAGTCGCGTTGCAGTATACTATAATACATCAAAGGAGATCCGGTTTCCTTATCCCAGATTGTTTCGTAGATTTTTGCTGATTTGGGTGCACGGGTACGGGCAATAATTCCTTTCACCAATAATGTCCGTTGGAAATAAGGAATATCTATGACACGTGGATCCATTAAGAATTCGGTCAAATATTTTTTTACGTCTGGAGTAGTTGGACTATCGGGTGTACCTAATTGTACTAAAAGAATACCTTTTTTGGCTTTATTGCTCATAGCCTACAAAAATAAACAAAAAAGCACGTACTGCGGATTCACTCGCAATAATATGAAATATCTATGACGGGTACATTAGGCTATAGTGCTTCCAGAGCGGCTTTCACATCTTTCATTAACCACATTGGTGTCGAGGTTGCCCCACATATACCAACGCGGTCGCCCACGGCAAAAACGGAGACTTCCAGTTCAGCGGGATCAGAAATAAAATAACTTTCGGAATTAGCTTTTTGACAGACTTCAAACAAAACTTTTCCATTGGAAGATTTCTTCCCGGACACAAAAACGATTTTGTCATATTGCCTTGCAAATGCGCCAAGATCTTCATACCTGTTAGAAACTTGTCTACAGATGGTATCATTTGCCTTGACTTCATACCCCCTTCTGATCAACTCCTCTTTGATGGCGTAGAATTTATCCACGCTTTTTGTAGTCTGACTATAGAGGGTAAATGAACTTGGTAAGTCCGCGTCATCCAATTCGGCAATATCCTGAAAAACGAGCGCTTCATTATTTGTCTGACCTTGTAAACCGATGACCTCCGCATGACCATGCTTTCCGAAGATCAGAATCTTTTCATCCTGGTCAAAGGAGGTCTTGATTCGATTCTGTAACTTAAGCACGACCGGACAAGAGGCATCAATTAAAGTGATATTGTTTTCCAAAGCGGTACGATAGGTCTCCGGAGCTTCGCCATGTGCACGGATCAGCACCTTTTCGTTTCGCAAAGTAGGAAGAACAGCATGATCAATAATACGCAATCCTTTGGCTTTCAATCGGGCGACTTCCTCGTCATTATGCACAATATCACCTAAACAATAGAGGTAACCATCCTCTTCCAAAATCTCCTCCGCCATATCGATGGCGTATACCACTCCAAAGCAAAAGCCTGAATCCTTATCGATGTCTACTGTTAGATTTAATGCCATAACATTACAAAGTTACATATTCATATCGAATATATTGATGGTATAGATTTGTTAACAGCTGATTTTTTATTTCCGTATATTGTCAATTACCTATGATCTTATTACATTTTGTACGATAAAAAGATTGCGGTGAAAGAGTGAAAGCCAAACTTTTGGTTTCAGCAACCACGAAACGGCAGCTTGTTTCACGGCACTGAGCACTTTAAATTAACCCACCATGACGAATAAATTGTTTTTATATAAGCCTAATTATATTGCATATAAAAAGCAATTTATCTAAGTTTGCAAAAAAATAAAATAATGGCAACTAACAGAACTTTTACGATGATTAAACCTGACGCAGTAGCGAACGGTCACATCGGTGCAATCTTAAACGATATTATTGCTGGTGGTTTCAAAATCATTGCAATGAAATACATTCAGTTATCAAAAGAAACTGCTGGTGCATTTTACGCAGTGCACAAAGAACGTCCTTTCTACGGTGAATTGGTAGAGTTTATGACTTCAGGTCCTATCGTTGCTGCAATCTTAGAGAAAGACAACGCAGTTGAAGATTTCCGTACATTAATCGGTGCTACGAATCCTGCTGATGCAGCTGAAGGTACAATCCGCAATAAATATGCTAAATCTATCGATGCTAACGCTATCCACGGATCTGATTCTGATGAGAATGCGGCTATCGAAGGTAACTTCTTTTTCTCTCAATTTGAAAGATTTTAATCATTGACAATGCTATAAAAAAAGCGTTGTACTGTTGTACAACGCTTTTTTTATGGATCAGCGTTTTCTTATCTCCACATAAATCCACCAATCCTGAAAAAGCGGAGGAATTTATTGATCGCTGTTAGCGCGGGTTTCTTAATCTTCCATTTTAAACCGCTTAAACCCGTTGGTGGGGCGTCAAAATCTTGTACTGTAGCATTACCCGTTCTCATATGAGTAGGCGGCTGCATTTTACGTTTCTCAACAACCAAAATGCTATCGTAATAATGCAAAGAGTTGACCGAACGTGTAAACTCATTGACCTTTAGCCCCCGTTGTTCTGAATGATAGGCATTGATATAATCAATAAAATTCTTACTGTATTCGATAAATGTGCCATTTCGCTTATGTCCACCACCATAAAAAACTTGGTAAGAGGTATGCAGGTCTTCACATAGATAGACACCATTTTCTTTTACATGTCCAAATAGTTCTTCAAATGTAATAATCTGTTGCAACATAGTATGCCCGCCATCATCTATCAGGATATCTATCGGAGGGATTGACTCTTTCACTTTGCGCAGGAACTTACGATCTGACTGAGATCCGATAAATATCTCGATGTTCTCCTCTTCCAGTGCTTTGCAGTTGGGGTTGATATCTACCCCATAGATTTTTGCTTTGTCGCCAAAATATTTCTTCCACATCTGGAGGCTCCCGCCCTGAAAGACTCCTATTTCCAGCACGACAATCTCCTTACCTTTGAATTGGCGGAAATGACGATCGTATACGTCGAAATAATGCATCCATTTGTTGATCAGCTTATCATTATTATTCCGGAAATATTCCTCTAGCTCGTTCATATTAGACACTTAATAAATGGTGTAGAAAATTTGTGTCGAAACTAGCTAAATATAATCGAAAAGTCAAGTTTTTTTTTGATGGAAAAACGTACGGGATAACTTCGTATGAGCCATATTTTCAGCGCGGTTTATCCAGGGAGATCAGTGACAGCAAATGACAGATTACTTGCTTGAAGAAAATAAACGAGAAGCTGTCAAAAAGGAAAAGCACCACAGGATTGCAAACCTGAATGAGGCTCCGAGGTGCTTAGGAGAAAAAGTTACGATAAAAAACTAGAAATTTCTTTTTCCTAAATATTCATCTTCTTTCGCCGTCATCTTGGTTTTATCCGCAGGCTTTTTGTCCGGATATCCACAAAGATGCATAACACCGTGTATAATGACACGATGTAATTCATCGCGTTCGGCAACGTTAAATTTTTGCGCATTCTCCTGAATACGTTCCACACTGATGAAAATATCACCAGCAATGGTATCCTCGTCTTCTGATGAATCAAAAGTCACAATATCCGTGTAGGTATCGTGATTCAGGTATTCTTTATTGATCTCCAACAGGTATGCATCCGAGCAAAGGATAAAGCTCAATTCGCCGACACGCTTAAACCCTTCACCTTTAATCGCATCAGCGATCCATTGGCGAATCTTACCTTTTTCTTTTAGTTTGAAATCTATGTCCTCTGTAAAAAATAATATGCTTTTCATCTGTAAATAAGTATTAATTGAGCACACGGGGCGCAGTTTTCATTCCATCAGCTATTTTCATTCCATCAGCTAGAGGAATCTTATAATCTTCAAATCGACATTTTCCCATCCAAAAAGCTGTTATTTATCAGGAAAGAGGTCATGCTATGAATTCTCATTTAAAAGCTGCGACTATCCATGTAGCTTTGTAAAATAATCGTCGCTGATACCGTGTCGATCAGGCCTTTCTGTTGACGGTCCTTTTTCTTTTTGCCACTTTGAGCAATGGCTGCTGAAGCCATTTTTGAGGTGAAGCGTTCATCAATTTCGACAACCGGTATCGTCGGATATATCTTTTTCAATTTACGCATAAACCCGACAACGTGCGAAGCTGATTCGGAGTCCGATCCATCCATTTGCCTGGGCCTGCCGACAATAAATGTTTCGATCTGTTCTGTTTGGAGGTAATCCGTTAGAAAAGTCCAAATATCCTGCGGATGTACTGTCGTCAGTGCCGTAGCAATAATTTGCATCGGATCGGTTACTGCAACCCCAATTCGTTTTGTACCGTAATCAAATGCCATTAACCTCATGGAACCATTTTTTTTTACAAAAGTACAATTTAGATATGAGTATTGAGATATGCGTATTGAGATTCATTAAAAAAGCTATAACTTTGATAGACTATTTAAAAGATAAATGAGAAAAACAGTTATTGCCAGCCTTTTTGTTGCATTTTGCCTATATGGCCATGCCCAGGGCAATTATGAGCAACAAATTTTGGCCCAGCGCGAGGAAAAAGCTTTGGAATTGGCCAAAGAACAATTTGGTCCGTTGAAGGCAGAACAAGTGGCCTCTTTGGATTACTTCCCTGTAAGCGCAAATTATAAAGTCAAAGCCCATATAGAGGTCCTATTTGATGCACCTGTATTTCGTATGCCGACCTATGACGGTACCAGCAACGAGTACAAACGTTATGCGACAGTGACATTTCAATTGAATGGGGCTGAAAGGACATTGAATATTTACCAGAGTGTGGCCTTATTTCAAAATCCTGCCTATAAAAAACATTTATTTTTACCATTTTTAGATCAGACAAATGGCCAGGAGAGCTATAGTGGCGGACGATATATCGACTTATCCACGGATGACATCAAGGGCAGTATCATTGAAATAGATTTTAATAAGGCTTACAATCCTTATTGTGCCTACAGCAACGGTTATCGTTGTCCGGTTCCCCCAGTAGAAAACAATTTAGACACAAAAATTATGGCAGGAGAAAAAGCCTTTCATAAAGCGAAGAATGAGCGTCCCGTTAACCTAAATGGTGGACAGGAATTTACAGAAGCTGATAAGAAGATTATTTTGTCAGGGGATGAAAACACGCTTCTTCGTGTATTGCAAACTACCGACGAAAAAGATTTAAAGGTATTGAAAGCAACAAGCAACGATGTTAAATACAACGACCCACTGTTAGAAACGCTTTCAAAGCGAATGTTTGCGACCGTTCGGGATCCAAATCACCCAGGTGTGGGAATAGCTGCTCCCCAAATTGGCATCAACAAAAATCTCATCTGGGTACAGCGGTTTGACAAGCCGGAACAACCTTTCGAGTTTTATGTAAACCCCAAAATCCTGTGGCGTTCGAAGCTAAAACGGAGGGGAGCCGAGGGCTGCCTCTCCATCCCCAACCGCAAAGAAGATGTGTTGCGGAGCTATGCAATCCGTCTACAATACATCAATAAGGAAGGAAAAGTGATTGAAGAGAACATTGAAGGCTTTACCGCAGTAATCTTCCAGCATGAAACGGATCACCTCTTCGGAATATTATTTCCTGATCGTCTGGAGGAACAACAAAAAGAAAACTATGTGCCACTGAATGATAAAATTGATTTTTCTATTTTACCAAAAAGCTTAACACCGTAGATTTCAGATTTACTGGAAATTCTTAAAGGGCATGACTGGATATCAATCAACCATCATGCGTCATTAAAAAGCCCCCATGAATTGCATCGTGGGGGCTCAATATCATGGAATCTACTTGAATTTAGATCAATCCTTTTTCTGCTAATAGTTCGGCAACTTGAACGGCATTCGTCGCTGCACCTTTACGCAAGTTGTCTGCGACTACCCACATATTTAACGTATTCGGTTGCGAGTCATCACGGCGGATACGTCCTACAAAAACCTCATCTCTACCATGTGCATCTTTTGGCATCGGGTATTGAAGATTAGCAGGATCATCAACAACGATACAACCACTTTGAGCAGCTAATGCAGCACGTACATCATTTAGATCAAAGTCATTTTCGAATTCGATATTCAATGACTCGGAGTGCCCGCCCATCACTGGAATACGTACAGTTGTTGCTGTTACCTTGATTGAATCGTCACGCATGATTTTGTTTGTTTCCAAAATCATTTTCATTTCCTCTTTTGTGTAGCCATTTTCCTGGAATACATCGATATGCGGAATAACATTCAAATCAATCTGATAAGGATAAGCTTTCTCGCCTTCTTTACCGGCACGCTCGTCCATCAACTGATTAACGGCTTTTACACCAGTCCCGGTTACGGACTGATAAGTCGAAACTACGACACGTTTAATTTTATATTTATCGTGTAATGGTTTTAACGCCACTACCATCTGGATAGTTGAACAATTCGGGTTTGCAATGATTTTATCATCAGCAGATAATACATCGCCATTTACTTCCGGAACGACCAATTTCTTCGTCGGATCCATACGCCATGCGGAAGAATTATCAATGACTGTAATTCCGGCTTCTGCAAATTTCGGTGCAAATTCTTTGGACGTATCGCCTCCCGCGGAGAACAATGCAACATCAGGTTTCAAAGCAATAGCCTCAGATGGTGTAACCACCTTATACTTCTTTCCCTTGAATTCAATTTCCTTACCCTTGCTGCGCTCTGAAGCTACCGGAATCAATTCTGTTACTGGGAAATTTCGCGCCGCCAACACGGTTAGCATCTCAGTACCTACAAGGCCTGTTGCGCCGACTACTGCCACTTTCATTTTTGTCTGTGTTTAAATTGTATATAAAATTTGTTATTTGATTTGTTTTTAGTTGATTCTTGAAGAATGAATTCTTCAAATTTAAAAAATATTCCGTAATTACGCTATTAAAATAATAAATTATCCCCCATTCTGCTAAAAAAGTCACAACGGTTTTGTTTTTTCCACCTTGATCAAAAAAATATTGAGCACAAACCGCCGTATTTGACCTAAAAAAATTGAAGTAGCGACAATTCAAAAAAAATAAAAATTTTCGCTGCTCGTTCAAAAAAAAAGAACAAACGATTGAAACGGTTTAAAATCTCATAAAAACTGCGCCAAGAGTCTATAAATTAACATTTTTAGGAGACTGTCCTTTGCATCAAACAGTTGCTAGCTAATGAAAAGCCGTTATATTTGCATCATGAAAGAAAGCATTATTATCATTGGTGCAAACGGCCAAATCGGTACTGAATTGGCAATCGCTCTGCGTAAAAAATTTGGTGCAGAAAATGTTGTCACCACAGACATCAGAGAACCACAGACAAAAAGCCCCGACGAGAATTTTGAAATTGCAAATGTGCTTGACAAAAATGGTCTGGACATATTGTTTCAAAAATATAAACCTACTCAAGTATATTTATTGGCAGCCATGCTTTCAGCAACAGGAGAGAAATATCCTGAAAAAGCCTGGGAGCTTAATATGAATGGATTGCTCAACGTACTTGACCTAGCTGTTACATATAAAGTTTCAAGGATATTCTGGCCAAGTTCCATTGCTGTCTTCGGCCCGCACTCACCAAAGGATAATACAGCCCAATACTGTGTTATGGATCCGAATACAATCTATGGCATCAGTAAGCTTGCAGGTGAACGTCTTATCGAATGGTATCAGGAGCACCGCGGATTGGATATCCGTAGCGTAAGGTATCCCGGTATTATTTCCTGGAAGACCGAACCGGGAGGCGGAACAACAGATTATGCTGTTGATATCTTCTATGAGGCACTGAAAACAGGTACATACGAATGTTTCCTATCCGAGAACACAGCATTACCGATGTTATATATGGAAGATGCCATCCGCGGCACACTCGAGCTAATGGACGCACCACAGGAAAGTTTGAGCATCCGTCATGCCTATAACCTTGGTGGTATTACTTTTACTCCGAAAGAACTCGCACAAGAAATTAAAAAAATTCTTCCTAATTTTGCAATCTCTTACGTAGCGAATGACCCGAGACAGCAGATTGCCGATTCATGGCCTGCAAGTCTGGATGATTCATACGCAAGCAAAGACTGGAACTGGAAGCCAGCATTTGACATCCAGAAGATGACAGTCGATATGATTGAGAATCTTAAAAACAAAATATAACAATGGGAAGAGCTTTCGAATTCAGAAAAGAGCGGAAATTCAAACGCTGGGCTAAGATGGCCGTACAATTTACACGTTTAGGTAAAGAGATCGCTATGGCGGTCAAAGAAAGCGGCCCGCACCCTGAAACCAACTCGAGACTTCGCACAGCAATACACAATGCTAAGGCTGTAAACATGCCTAAAGATCGTATAGAAGCGGCTATAAAACGCGCTTCGGAGAAAGATTCAAAAGGTTATGAAGAATATGTATATGAGGGTTATGGCCCACATGGTGTGCCGGTTTTGATCGAGACAGCAACTGACAATACCAACCGTACCGTAGGAAATATCCGTAGCTATTTTACAAAAGCTGGCGGTTCGTTGGGAAAAACAGGATCATTGGATTTTATTTTCAATCGCAAATCTATTTTCCGTTTTGCAGCTACAGACGAATTGGATCTTGAAGAACTGGAACTAGAGCTCATCGATGGTGGTTTGGAAGAATTATACGTTGAAGCTGATGAAGAAGGTAATGATGTTGCCGTAGTGCAGACTTCTTTCGAGGATTTCGGTAATATGCAAAAACTGCTGGAAGAGAAAGGTATCGAAGTAACCTCGGCTAAATTAGAACGTATTGCTTTATCGCACTCTGACATTACAGAGGAACAAGCCGCGGACGTGCTGAAGATGATCGATAAAATCGAAGAGGATGATGATGTACAGGCGGTATACCATAACATGGCTTAAACTGTGTATCTCACAAAATATCTAAAAAGAGCGCTAGTCGCTCTTTTTTTATTGAAATGCCTCCCAGCTCCGTCGGAAAAATTACTACATTTGTAATAGACTATATCAAACGCATAACAGGATGACTTTTGAAGAGTTTTTCACGAAAAAGAAAATTGATTTAAAAGCTTTAAAAGCTGCAGATGAACCCTTATTTGAAGAGTTCAAAGCACACTATTCTGCTATGGGCGAGAAAAGCTTTGATCATAGTAAGAAGTTTTGGTTCAACAAACTTCGGAAGAGCTTCCATCTAACGGAAGAAGAGGTGGTGGTTGTCAAAAAAACAATTCAGGAAGACAAAATAGAAACGACTTCCCCCACAACAGACGCCAATGCGTCAAAACCTGCAGGTTTCAAACCTCGTTTTAAAGCACCTGTCCCGTCCGAGCCCGCCAATCAAAAGGAGGAACATAAAACAGAACCATCCACAACACGTTCAGAAGCGGCTGATAGCGCCGTAACAGAAACACCGAAGGCAGCTGGGTTTAAGCCCCGCTTTAAGTCCGGCGTAACTAAAAGTGCAGAACCAACGGAAGAAACGTCCACACCTAAAGATTCGTCAGAGGCTTCGGCTCCAGAAACGCCGAAGCCCACGGGATTCAAACCACGGTTCAAGCCGGGCGTGACAAAAGTTGCTGCACCTGAACAGTCAGCAACTTTGGAAGAAAATCCAGTAACACCTTCAGAGACGACGGCCCCAGCGCAGGCTGAAACCGCCAAGCCAACTGGGTTCAAACCACGCTTCAAAGCGGGCGTAACGAAAACAGAAAGTGCGGATTCTTCGCAAAAAAAGACGATGCCAGTAGAGGACACGAAGACAACTCCAGTATCTGCAAATAGCGCTGCGACAGCGGATACCTCCTCACCTGCGGATACCTCCTCACCTGCGGAGGCCCCGAACAGTTCGGCAAGCGAAATTTCGAAGCCCGCCGGCTTTAAGCCGAGATTTAAAGCAGGGATAACCAAAACAGCAAATACCGACTCGACACAAGAAGTGGTTCCACCAACAGAAGACCTGAACATACAGCAGACCGCTGCCCCTACTCCACAGGCGACGCCAACGCTGCCGGAAAGCAACAGGGACAAACCGGCCGATGAACTGCAACAGAACAACGATATTGCGCAGGAGCAGGCAGCGGCAAACAAGCCGACAGGATTTAAACCTCGCTTCAAAGCTGGATTAACAAAAATTGATAAAAAGGAAGAATAATTTTCACTACATTTAAACTGATTTTTTTCAATTAGTTTAAAAATTCCGATTAAAACCAAAGACCAATGTTAAAGGAAGAAAGACAAGCATTTATTATACATCAGATCAATCTACATAACAAAGTTTTATCTTCAGATCTAAGTGTTCAACTGAATGTATCCGAAGATACCATCCGACGTGACCTGAACGAGCTCGCAGAAAACGGCAAAGTTTTAAAAGTCTATGGTGGAGCACTCTCCAAGTCCTTTCAATTTCCTTTTCAGGATGGAAATGTCTACGCAAAAGAAGCGAAAAAAGAGATTGCAAAAAAGGCAAGCACTCTGATCTCCAATGGCATGACAGTACTTGTTGGCGGGGGAACGACCCTTATCGAGCTAGCGCGGACAATTCCGGATCATCTTCAATGTACCTTTTTTACCATCAGTCCACTGGTCGCATTGGAACTCGCGGAGAAACCTAATCTCGAGGTGATCTTGGTCGGCGGAAAGCTTTCACGTAATACAAATATTGTATCCGGCGCTCAGGTGGCCAATGAATTAGCAGATTTAAAGGTAGACCTCTGTCTATTAGGAACCAATTCACTTTCTGTAGAAGACGGAGTTACTGACTCAGACTGGGAGGTGGTGCAGATCAAGCGCGCAATGATCAAATGTTCTAAAAAGGTTGCTATACTCAGTATTGCGGAGAAACTCAATTCCGTTCAAAAAATGAAAGTAGTACCTTTACGTGATATTTCTTATTTGATTACTGATATCAATCCGACCGATGTTTCCTTAAAAGAATTTGCGAATACAATTGCAATACTTTAATATTGCCGCTCATTTAATTTAGCATGTCATCGCAAACGGAAAATGACTCTTTAAAATCAAAAACAACAAAAGGACTGCTGTGGGGTGGCATGGCCAGTATTATCCAGCAGTTTTTGGGCTTCGGCTTCGGTATTCTACTAAATCGTAAACTAACAGCAGAAGATTACGGTTTAGTAGCCATGATTACCATATTCTCTGTTCTTGCATCGGCATTTCAGGAAAGTGGTTTTATCTATGGTATTGTCAATAAAAAAGAAGTTCAGCACAAAGATTATAATGCCGTATTCTGGACAAGTGTTGGGATAGGTACATTTATTTATATTGTATTATTCTTTTCAGCTCCTCTCATTGCCCTGTACTACAACCAGCCGGTACTTGTTGAACTCAGTCGCTTCACCTTTCTGTCCTTCTGGTTAGGAAGTTTCGGGATTGCACATAACGCCTACCTTTTCCGCAATTTAAAGATCAAGGAAAGAGTGATCACCGGGACTTTGGCCCTTATCTTATCAAATACAATTGGTATATATTTAGCCTATAAAGGTTATGCCTATTGGGCATTTGCCGTTCAAATCGTTTCCTATAGTGGTTTTAATATGCTTGGCTTTTGGTATTTCTCCAAATTCAAGCCCTCATTTACCTTTGATTTCAGTCCTATCCGCGATATTCTAGGGTTTAGCAGTAAAATACTGGTTACCAATATCTTTATCAATATTAATAAAAATATATATGCGGCAATTTTGGGAAAACATTATACAACCGAAGAACTAGGATATACTGTTCAACCAAATAAATGGAGCCAAATGGCGCAGAATATTTTGACCAATATGGTCAATAATGTTACACAGCCGATTCTGCGGGAAATAGAAGATGATAGGGATAGACAGCTTCGTGTATTCCGCAAGCTCATCTCCTTTACAGCTTTTTTGGCTTTTCCAATGTTATTTGGTTTAACTACAGTTGCACAAGACTTCATTACGATTACAATAACCGAAAAATGGCAGCAAAGTGCTATCTTTCTTCAAATTTTCTGTATTGGCGCGGCTTTCGATTCTGTAAGCAATGTCTTCTCCAGCTTGATTATCAGCAAGGGTAAGTCCCAGATCTATATGCGAAATATCGTTGTTTTTGGTTTACTTCAAATCGCTATTTTAGTCTTTGGCAAATCGCTTGGCATTGAAATGCTCATCGCCTTAACCTCAGGATTAAACGCGCTATGGATATTTGTCTGGTACGCTTCGGCTAAACCTTATATGACCTATTCATTCCGTTATCTAATTCAGGATGTATTTTCATATGCTATATTAGCCGGTATCAGCTGTTTGGCAGCACACTACGCCACCGCATCCATTGCCAACCTTTATCTCCGGTTTGCAAGTACTATTGTTGTCGCCGTCTGTGCCTATATCATCGTCAATAGAATCTTTAAGCCGAGTATTTTGCTTGAATTATTCAGCTATGTCATCACAGTTATCCGAAAAAAATAGATGGCCAGGATTCTCACCATAATCGTTTCTTATAATTTTGAACCTTGGATTCACAAATGCATACCCAGTTTGTTAGCATCAAGCCATCAAACGGATATCCTTGTTATAGATAACAACTCAAGAGATCATACCACCCGTATCATCAAAGAAACTTACCCGTCAGTCAGACTGATAGAAAGCCCCGAAAACCTCGGTTTTGGAAAGGCCAACAACATGGGGTTGACCATCGCCCTGAGGGAAGATTATGACTACGCCTTTTTGGTCAATCAGGACGCTTGGGTAGATCAGAACTGCATCGCCAACCTGATCAAAGTGAATACCACAAACATTGGCATTATTTCTCCCATCCACTACGATGGTACGGAGGAAAAACTCGACCATGGATTCTCAGTCTATACGAAACATACGCAGCTTGAAAATTCCTACCGAACCTGCTCATTCGTCAATGCTGCTTTTTGGTTGATACCTAAAGCTGTCATCAAAAAAGTTGGCGGTTTTTCTCCAATTTTCTTCCATTATGGAGAAGATAAAGATTATGCCAACCGCATCCATTATTATGGACTGAACTTTGTGCTGGCTGAAGATGCCCGGGCTTATCACGACAGACAGCAGCGCCAAGTAGATCGCAAAGCTTTTCTAAAAAGCGAATTCGTTTATCATCTGACGGAATATTGCAATATCAATTATACCTTTACAAAGGCTTTTTCGATGGCTATATTGGCGAGCGTAAAGAAAATGCTGTCTTCTTTGGGTAAAGGTCGTATTTTTGAAACAAGAAGTTATCTCAATATCGCTTTTAGACTATTAGGCAAGACCGGAGAAGTCCGGAATACCCGTCGGGCTAATAAAAAAGCTTTTAACAAAATTTTTTGACAGATGGATAGTCCTGCTCCAGTTTTACTCTTCGTGTATAATCGTCCGTCGCATACGTTAAAAACACTCGCTGCCCTGGAGAGAAACAAGTATGCTGACCAGACTGTTCTCTATATTTATTCGGATGCAGCAAAGGATGAACGCGCGGCTCAGGCAGTCGAAGAAGTCCGTAGGATTATTAAAAGACCCTGGCATTTTCAACAGATTAAAATTATCGAACGTGACAAGAACTGGGGCTTGGCCGCCAATGTCATCGATGGTGTGACGAAGGTCGTGCATGAACATGGGCAGATTATCGTTTTAGAAGACGATCTTGAAACATCTGCATTTGCGCTTGATTATTTTAATAAAGCGCTAAACCGTTATCGGGAAGATGAACAGGTCATGCAGATCAGTGGCTACGGTTACCCTGTACAAAACCTACATGAGCTTCCTGAAACGTTTTTCTTTCGGGTAGCCAATAGCTGGGGCTGGGCAACATGGGACCGTGCGTGGCAACATTTTAACCCAGACATCGATGAGCTTGTTTCTGATTTTTCGGAGGAACAGATTCACCAGTTCAGTATTGAAGGAAAAGAGAACTTTTGGAAGCAGGTACAGGAACTTCGCAGCGGAAAGATCAACTCCTGGGCAATCCGTTGGTACGCTTCGGTATTCAAAAAAAATGGACTAGTTTTGTATCCGAGGAATTCGATGACACAGAATATCGGCAATGATGGTACTGGCACCCATACGGCAGCAGAATCAACCTATCAGGTTACATTAGCTGATCGTCCTATAGTTTTTTTTCCAACAGAAATAGTGGAGAATACGCAGGCCTATAAAGCGATCAAATATTTTTACGCACATCGGAAAGGTTCTTTACTCAGTCGGGGCATCCGGTTCCTCAGAAAGAAAATTAACAAACTCAATAAATAGACATGGCTGCTCATCCAAAATTTTCAATCATCACTGTCGTTTACAATAATGTGCGGGATATTGAGCACACCATCAAATCGGTTGTTAACCAGACCTACGACAATATTGAATACATCGTCATTGACGGGGAATCATCCGATGGCACTTTAGCCATTATTCAAAAATATCAGGATAAAATTTCGGTCATATTATCTGAAAAAGACAAAGGAATTTACGATGCGATGAACAAAGGCCTTGCTTTGGCTACGGGGGACTATGTCCTCTTTTTGAATTCCGGCGATGAAATATACGATCTCAACAGCATCGAAAACCTAGCAAAGCTCAGTGGTGACGCCGATATCCTCTATGGTGAAACGATACTGATAGATGGCGATAGGGCTATTATCGGTGAACGAAGACATAAGGTACCCGCAAATTTCGACTGGAAGAGTTTTCGTTATGGCATGAATATCTGTCACCAGGCCATCTATATCAAACGGAGTATTGCAGAACCATACGACCTCAATTATAAACTCTGCGCGGATATAGACTGGGTCATTCGCTGTGCTAAAAAGGCAAATAAATCTGTTAATGCGCATCAATATGTCGCGCGCTATCTCGTCGGCGGGATGTCAAAACAGCGACATAAGGAGTCGCTAAAAGAACGCTTCGCCATCTTCAAACACTATTACGGCACCATTCCCAATTTATTCAACCATGGGATCATCGCTTTAAAAGCGATCTGGTACCGCATTAATTACGGCAAACCCCAAGACTAATGCTAAATCCTGAAATCCTCACTGAACTTGTCACAGTTAAAATGCCTTTCGGCAAATATCAAGGCTACACGTTATGCAATCTTCCGGAGCCTTATTTGGTTTGGTACAATCAAAAAGGGTTCCCTAAAGGCAAATTAGGTCAGCAACTGGCCACACTGTATGAGATCAAGCTAAACGGTCTGGAATATCTTCTGGAACCTTTGAAGAAAAGGTGACGAAGGTCATTTTCTTCCATTTATTATTTTTCGTAGCTTTGCAGTGAATTTATTTTTGCATTAAACGCCGTTTGCAGCGGTATCAATGAATATCATGACACAATATCAAACATTGCTGTACTATTGTTACAGCCCTATCGAAAACGCAGAACAATTTGCGACTGATCACCTTGAATTTTGTAAATCACTTGGCTTAGTAGGACGTATTATCGTCGCTGATGAAGGCTTGAATGGTACCGTTTCCGGTACGATTGAGGCTTGTCGGCAATATATGGATGCCATTTATGCGGATGGTCGTTTTAACAAAACAGAATTTAAGATCGACAATGTTGAAGAACCTTCTTTTATCAAAATGCACTGTCGCTATAAAGCTGAAATCGTGCACTCTGGCCTAAGAGATCCGAAAGAAATCGATCCGAACCGACAAACAGGTGTGCATCTGGAGCCAAAAGATTTCTTGGCCATGAAAGACCAGGAAGATGTCGTTGTATTGGATGTGCGTTCAAACTACGAACATAGTGTAGGTCGCTTTAAAAACGCAGTGACCCTGGACATCGACAATTTCCGCGAGTTTCCAGAAAAGATCAAAGAGCTGGAACAATATAGAGGAAAAAAAATATTGACTTACTGTACTGGCGGGATCAAATGTGAAAAAGCTTCTGCCCTACTATTAAAAGAAGGTTTTGAGGATGTTTACCAATTGCATGGTGGAATCATTAAATATGGCAAAGAAGCGGGTGGCGAAGATTTCGAAGGCCAATGTTATGTATTTGACAATCGTGTTACAGTAGATGTCAATTCGGTCAATCCATCTGTGGTATCAACCTGTTTCAATTGTGGTAAACAGACCACCAAGATGATCAACTGTGCCAACCCCGTATGTAATGAGCATTTCACCCAATGCGATGAATGTGGCTGGGAAATGGATGGCTGTTGTTCGGCGGCCTGTAAGGAAAGTCCGAATAAGCGGGAATACGATGGCACAGGATACTATGTAAAGATACCACAACCCGTCAATGTAGACAAAATCAGCAAGAGAAAACATAAGAATTTTCCACCTAAAGTGAAGGTCTAAAATTAATTCAATAAAACCTTCATGATTTCGCTAGCACCAACAGCTATGAAAGCAAACTGAAGGTTCTTTCTTGCCAATAGAAACAAATACTTTTATAAAAAAAGTCGGTAACTGATCAGTTACCGACTTTTTTTATGTTGTAAGATTGCTTTACTTCGCAAACATTCCTGCGATTGAATCGAGGATATTTCCTTTGGATTGGCCATCGTTACTTTTGTCAAAGAAACTTCCAGCCAGGCCGCCCAACATATCAGTCATACTGCCACCTGTGGAAGCCTGTTGTGTTTCTTGTGCAGGTTCTTCCTGTCCGCCACCTAAAAATGAGCCAAGGATTCCCCCTAGCATACCACCACCTGCACTTTGCTGTCCGCCGCCACCTAAAACAGATCCGATCAGGTCACCAATGCCGCCGCCGTTGGACGTCTGTTTTTGCTGACCAAGATATCCCATGACAATAGGTGCTAGTGTAGCTAGAACACCTGTGACCTGCGCTGAACTGATACCAGCTTTATCGGCAATATTCTGTGTCACCACTTCTGTATTTTGCCCAAACATATGGTTGACAATCTTGTTCCCGTCGTCGGATCCGCCCTGACCAAATAAATCACCTATCTTATCGAAGATACCGCCACCGCTATGTTGATCGATCGCTTTGTCGATGTTTTCCGATTGGCCTTTGTTTTTCGCATTGTAATTCAGTGCTGCGATCATCAAAGGAACAGCCGCTGCCACAATCCATTTTGCTTTGGATTCACTGACGCCTGTCATTTTAGAAATGGCTTCTATTGCTTTCGAGCCAACTCCTCCTGTAACTAAGTCTGTTAAGTTCATAAGTCTTCGTTTATAGTTATGATGAAGATAACGATTTTTTATGAGGAGTTTAGAAAATATATGCCAACAACAAAAAGCCCTGTGGAGTGTTAACTACACAGGGCTTTTTAGCTAAATCAACCGTTCAATCTAATAACTCTTATAGATCGCAATATCATCCAGGCCGAGCCTTCCGTTATTAATGACATTATTACTGGTTCCTAGACCGAGTTTAGTAATCCTGAAGCGAACAGCTCCTTGGACGTTCATTAAGAATACCGCCTGCTTTGAATTCATACTTTCAGTCGTTGTGTGCGCATCTGTTATGGATTCACCTGTTTGTACCCATGTCGCTCCTTGATCCGTAGAATACTCCAACTTAAAGGTACAGGAACGATCCGTCCAATAAGAGCCATACCAAATGGTCACTTTTGAAGCGCCATTTGGTACATCAAAATTCATCTGCACATGACCATCCACACTTAAATTCTGCTGCATACGTATCGCATTTTTACCTGAAACAATGCGATCTTTACCAGCTGTAGTACCCAAGATCGCCTGATATAATCTCCATTGACCCGTTGAAAAAGATACATCATTCTTTTCGCCCATATCATAGCTCCCTTTCACGCTTGCATCCAAAGCTTCAAAGGTCTCTGGCCATCCAGCATATAATTTACCGCTCGCATAAGCCATATCCGAATAGTCCTGCATACGGATTTGCAATTTATCCCCCTCTCTGAACGCTATTCCTCTGAAAGAGGCACTGGGAGCAATCGCTTGAGCAGCAAATGCTGCATTATCCTGGGTATGTAGTATAATCTCATTTTTATCTCCATCCATCAGGATTTTATCCCCTTTTAATGCAGTCCCTGCAGCAGGTTCAGGATCAACTTCAGCCGTAACATCAATATAAGTCGATTCAAATTCCTCAAATTTTGCTTTGAGATTTGCAACCGACACCGGCAATGGGGCAACATTCTTATTCGAGGCAAAGACATTGACCTGTTGATTTTTAACAGACGATAAAACCATTAGTCCAGATTTTTTGACCAATTTTGCCCCATCAATATTGATCTGAATAGAATCGCCAAATTTAAATTGCGATGCATCAGCAACTTCGACTAAAATCCCTCTACGTTGATTACGCCAGATATTCTGAACAGCAATGGTATTTTCGGGCAGATTCTTATTCTCAGCGCGTGAAACCACAAGCGCCTTCACATACTTTGCGCCAAGCGCACTTGATTCGTTGAGTTGCAAATCCGTGTTCTTATAAAGACTACGCAATGTATATAATGATATTTCTGGATTTAATTCTCCGATAGACTCATTGATATCTTCTTTACAGTTTGTCAGGAGCGTTGACATCGCCAACACAGCCCACATTACTAACTTTAACTTTTTCATGAACTAGTTGATTGAAGGTTGCCACCACATTTTTACGTTGATTCCATCTCCGCCCATGCGATTGACGGCCTCTTGGTAATTTTCTCTATTAAGAGACTGAACAATTATTGGATAATTTAATCTGACCGGCATTTTCCCATTATTTAATAAGCCAGGCCCTTTATAAAGATCCAACAATTGTGTCCTCCGATATTCATACCATTGTTGAAAATCGGTAAACATCATGGCGTAGTATTTCTGCAAGTGCACTTTTTTTAGTTTTTGAGTTTCGGAATCCTCAGCTGAAAAAATTACCTTTGGATTTGTTAAGTAAGCCTCCGGTGCAGTTGCACCCCAATATTCCATGGCAGCCTTTACTCCCATCAAATTTGCTGCCGAAGCATCTACATTAGCATAACCTCTGATACCACATTCTGCAATAATAAATTGCAATTCGGCATAATTCATCATATTCCCCATACGGGCTTCAGATTTTAAAGCGAGTTGCAGCGTCGATTGAATCTCAGGAACATTACCCCTTCTGTATCCCGACTGCATACCACCGTATACGCCTAGAGTAGCCTCCGTAGCCCATATCTTTAAACGTGGGTCACCAAGATCCATGAGATTATTAACAAAAAATTCAGCGTAGCCCTTTGAACGGTTAAAATCAAAATCCCGCATTGTGAAATTGGGATTCATATACGGTTGCACATTCGTATAATACAATGCGGCTGTTTCAGCATTGCTTTGCATAATTGGGTATTCGGCAGCGTTTGTTTCTAATATTTCCTTAATCTTGGCGATAGCATTCGTTTCCGTTTTATGTGCAACCCGCAAAAGTAACCGCAAATACAAGGAATTTCCAAATTTGCGCCATTTTTCCGGATCGGAATTATAAATCGGATCCATCGCTGTATTGGCCGACTCAACCGCAACCTTCTCTTTCAATAAGCCGTTGGCTTCCTCCAGTTTTCGAAAAATGTCTTTATAGATATCTTCCTGTTTATCAAATTTTGGTGTGAGATTATTTTCGGAAAAACCTTTGTTGCTATCAAAATAAGGTACATCTCCATACATGTCGGTGATCAGCGAGCTCACCCAAGCATCCAATATCAGAGAGATCCCTTGATATGTTTGATAACCTTTCTGTTGTCCGGCATGTGCTTTTTGATACATATCCCGTATATTGGTTAATTGCACATACCAACCGGACCAGCTCGATTCAGATTCCGATGGCCGAATTTCATAGCGCTGGATTTCCAGGTTATCATTTACGGTAACGGTGACCTGCATCAATTCATTATTAATCCGCAAATTGCGCGATAGATTGGTGTTCAGCAGACTGACCAATGCAGGGGCCAATAGGCTTTGGGGGGCTGCTGCTGCAACTGCATTGGGATTGGTATTCTTTTCTACAAAGTCTTTGGTACAGCTTTGGAATGTTAGACTTCCAAGCATCAGTAGACTTGCTATATAGATATGTCTCTTCATAATGTCAATAGTTAAAATGAAAACGATAGATTTACACCCATTGTACGCGTCGAAGGAAATTGAGCAATTTCAGCTCCTTTTTCAATACCACTGGAGGTTAAAGAAGCGAACTCTGGATCAAAAGCCGGCCATTTGGTAAAAACAAACAGATCCCGACCATACACACCAATAGATGCTTTTTCAATTTTGTAACGGCTTAAAAAAGATTTGGGCAATGCGTAGTCCAAACGCACTTCTCTGAGTTTAATAAAGTCTGTTGAGAATGTATTGGACTCAATATTATCACGGTTGAAATGTCTGGCATAGTAATCACCGGCTTCTGCAACGACCGTATTTTTGCTATAACTTCCATCCGGATTCAGCACAACACCGTCGCCAATAATACCATTATATCTTCCGGGCAGCGTTTTCTTCAACTTTCCTTCCTCCATCAATACAGCATGCGTCAATGAATAACCTACCCCGCCAAACTGTCCATCAAATAAAAAGTTAAATCGGAAACCTTTGTATTTAAATTCATTCCCCCAACCGAATTTCGTCGTTGGATTGGGATTGCCAATATAGATATTATCTTGGCTCAATACAGGGATTCCACCCTCGTAAACAATCTTTCCCTCGGGATTTCTCTCATAACCTAAGCCCCAGATATCTCCAAATCGACGATCAGGGATAGCGACAACGGAACCTCGACTGCCAAACAACGTCGACAGCACAAGTTGTCCCTCAAAAGCCGCCGGAATGGATAGCACCTTCGAGTCATAATGGGTAAAGTTTCCATACATATTCCAGTTCAGCTTATCTTGGTTTTTCAGGATATCTCCCGATAAAGCGAGTTCAATCCCTTTACTTCGAACTTCTCCTGCATTGGTATACCGTAGTCTATATCCACTGGATGGATCCACAGGAGGTTTGATCAGCTGTTTATCAGTAGTTGTACTATATACTGTAAGGTCCAATTTAATCCGGTCTTTAAACATCCGGAAATCTGTCCCCAATTCATAAGAAGTGGTACGCTCTGGCTGCAAATTCTCGTCAGGTACTGTCGTCGGATTACTTAACCCCCCATTAAATCCAATCGCACTCATATATGCATAGGAGTTTCCATAGGGGTCTTTGCCCCCGCCACCGACACCTGCAATAGAAGCCCTCAATTTCCAGTAGTTGATTGATTTTGGCAGTTCAAAAATCTGGCTCAGGATAAAGCTCGTATTCACAGACGGATAAAAGAACCATGCCACCTCATTTCTCTTTGGTGAAGCTAGCGTACTTGCCCAGTCTACGCGACCTGTAAAATCAATAAAGTACTTTTGCTTGTAACTATAATTGGCCAAACCATATACACTATGTATGGCGTATTCCTCCCGCCAAGGCTCATAAAGCACTCTTTCACGCGCATTTGCAAAGTTATACTGGTTTGGATAAAGTAAACTATTGGCCTTTGCGTCGTCCTTGATGTATTTATTGTTTAGTAACGCCCCACCTGCAGAAATACCAAAACGGTGATCTTGCAGACGCTGGTTGTTGTACTGCAAGAGGAAATCAGAATTCCGCTCTTCGGCATATATAGACTGTTCGCGATAGTAACCGAAAGCATATTTATTGGTATCAAAAGGTCTCGACTGTTTACGTTTATCATAGCTCATATCGATTCCTGTCCGGAGCATCAAACTCAGTTCATTGGTGAATTTATAATCCAACTGCACGTTTCCGATCAGGTTATTTTTATTTTGTGCATTGATCATATCATAAGATATTGTTCTTGGATTATCTAACAAGCCAGAGAATGGTGTCATTTGTTCAATACCCTCTTTGCCCGGAATCCAATTTTGATCTAACCATGCTGCGTCTATATTGGGCGTAATACCACGGACGAAGTACATGTAGCTCTGATTATTGTAGCCACTGTTTGGCAGATTGTCCGATCCCCTATTGTTAAAATTAACCTTAGTAGACAAGCTCAATTTATCCGTAATTTTATTACTGAACTGCATAGCAATGGTGTGCCGATTGTATCCCATGTTGGGAATAATCCACTTATTGGTTACATTGGTATAAGAAAAGCGCGCTGTCGTCTTATCTGTAGATCCCGAAACACTAATGGAATTTGTTGAAGTCAGCTCCGTTTGAAATAGGTCTTTTCGATTATTTTCATATGGGCGCCAAAGCGTACGTTCTGCTGGCGTTTGTCTATAGTTAGCTGGATCGTATTGATAGAAATACTGGCCATCAAATTTTGGTCCCCATGCAGAAGAAGTGCTCAACGTACTTGCACCATCTTCCGATTGTCCGTAAGAATAATACAAGTCTTGCCCCACTACACCTTGTCCATATTCATACTGGTAATCAGGCCACCGATTAATTGTCCCGATAGCGGTATTTGAATTGACTGTAACCCCAATTCTATTTTGTATCCCCTTTCCTTTTTTTGTGGTAATAATTACAGCACCACGTGCACCACGATACCCATATAATGCCGCAGCACCAGGTCCTTTCAGCACAGAAACCGATTCAATATCCTCGGGATTAATATCAGCCAAAGAAGAACCAAAATCTACAGGTGAATCCGCATCTAAATAGGCGGAATTTCCTGTTTGTGTCGATCTGACTCCCCCGCCCATAATTATTCCATCCACAACGATCAATGCCTCATTGTCACCCGTCATAGAGGTTTCCCCACGCAGGATAACTTTATTTGACCCCAAGGGTCCTGCCCCCGATTTAACCAGATTCAAACCTGCCACCTTCCCTGTCAGCGCATCTGTCCAGTTGTTTGAAATCGCATTGGTCAATTCCTCCCCTTTAACGGTACTAATTGAATACCCCAGCGCCTTTTCCTCTCGTTGTATCCCTAATGCCGTTACAACGACTTCATTCAATGCTTCAGACGTAACATTTAACGTTATCTGCACATCAGACTGTCCTGTTGCAAAGTTCTTTGTTTGCGCTTCATAGCCAATCAATTGAAAACGAATCGAAGCACCTGCTTCAACCTCTATTTCAAAATTTCCCATTCGATCGGTCGTCCCCTTGGCTACCCCGCCAACAAGAATAGAAACTGATGCCAAAGGCTCCTTGGTCTGGTTATCTACGACTTTTCCTTTTACCTTAATCTTGGTTTGGTTAAACGAATGTACAACTTTACCATGCTCCACCGGAACTGCTGCTGCCGTGAGATCCATATTGCCTGCCATCGCCAATGCTATGAAGAGCAACTTTGAGGAGGAGTGCCTCAGATTAATTTGGATAGGGTTAATACTAAACATAGATATGAATGTAGATTGTAATTTTCAATTTGGCACAAAAATATATTCTTAACAAAAAGTTAGTTTTAATTTAATGTTTTCTTTGTGTTAAGAATTGTTTCGAATTAAATTTCCTTTTACAAATACAAGAACCGTTTTCAAATATTGTTTTGTATATTAAAAGGGTATAACTAGCTCCAAATTGCAATTATCAGGTTCAAATAAAATTGTTAGTTTTGGTTATTGTTTATTAAACAATCGAAAATAATTAATATTTCCTAAAAAACGAAATAAATCGAAATTATTTAAAATAAAACAATCCAATAAGAAACCAACATCCAGCAGATACTTCGGCTAAAAAAAAGAAAGCCCAAACTTTCGTTTGGGCTCCCCTCTATAATGAAAACGCAGATGTTAACATTGCTCAAAGCTCCATTTCACATAGTTTATATTCTTATCGTCAGCAAGATACTTTTTCTCATAGTATGTCTTGATTGATAAAACATTATCAACCAATTCCGAGTGATACAGATCTGCTGTCTCTTTATATTTCTTGAGGTTCTGTAACTCTATTTGCTCAAGGGTATAGGCATAAAAGCCATCATTATCTGTCTTTAGGTTCATCATACCCTCTGGCTTCAAGATGATTTTGTAGCGATCTAAAAATTTAGGTCCGGTCAGACGTTTCTTCTCACGGCTATCCTGCGGCTGTGGATCTGGAAAGGTAATCCAAATTTCATCAATCTCATTTTCGCCAAAGTGCTCAAGAATTGTTTCAATCTGTATCCGTAAGAAGGCTACATTTTTAATACCATCTTCTAATGCAGTTTTTGCACCACGCCAGATACGGTTGCCCTTAAAATCAATACCGATAAAGTTCTTATCCGGAAACATGCGTGCCAAGTTCACCGTATATTCCCCTTTACCACAGGCGAGTTCCAAAACAACCGGGTTCGTATTTCCAAATTGCTTCTCCGCCCATTTTCCTTTATATTCTTTGCCGGCATCGAGCTGGATGACATTCTCAAAAGTCGCTACTTCGGCAAATTTACGTAGTTTATCCTTTCCCATTTTTTAATTAATATCCCGCAAAAATAACCTTATATTTGCAGGAATCAATAACTTATCGTGGAAAAAGACGCTAAAATTTATGTAGCAGGCCATCGAGGAATGGTCGGATCGGCAATATATCGCAAATTAACAGAACTGGGATACAATAACATCGTGACCCGTACGTCTCAAGAATTAGATCTGCGCAATCAACAGGCAGTTGCTGACTTTTTCAACGAAGAGAAACCTGATTACGTTTTCCTTGCAGCGGCTAAGGTTGGCGGTATTATGGCGAACAACACCTATCGCGCGGATTTCATCTACGAAAATATGGCTATACAGAATAACGTCATTAAGTCCTCCTACGATAATGACGTTACAAAGTTGATGTTTTTAGGTTCAAGCTGCATCTATCCTAAAATGGCGCCACAGCCCTTAAACGAAGACCTATTGTTGACAGGCACCTTGGAACCTACCAATGAGCCTTATGCCATCGCCAAAATAGCGGGTATTAAAATGGCGGAAGCTTTCCGTGATCAATATGGCTGTAACTATATATCAGTTATGCCAACTAATCTCTATGGTATCAATGATAATTATCATCCACAAAACTCGCATGTTTTACCAGCCCTGATCCGTAGATTTCACGAAGCAAAGATAAATAACCTTGATGAAGTTGTTATCTGGGGTACTGGTACTCCCCTAAGGGAATTTCTTTTCTCGGATGACCTAGCTGACGCCTGTGTCTTCTTAATGAATAATTATGACGAAAAACAGTTTGTCAATATCGGCATCGGTGAAGATTTAAGCATAAAGGATCTTGCTGAACTCATTAAGGACGTCATTGGATATACCGGCAAAATCTCATTTGATACAAGTAAACCTGACGGAACACCACGTAAGTTAATGGATGTATCTAAATTACACGCATTAGGATGGAAACATAAAATCAATCTTCGCGAGGGAATTAAATTAGCTTATGCTGACTTCCTGAAAAGAGAAGAAGCGGATTCCTAATAGGTCTCGCTATAGGAAGGGATACCATACTCATTGACTTCATCTTTTATTGCAGTCTCACCTTCAATTTGCACACCTTTCTTTTTCTTCTTTTTGGGACGGATAAAGTTAGTGAGCTTACTGATTAAACCACTGATTTTATCCTGATTGATCTGACCGACAGCCCGCTCAGACAACAACAGCATCAGCGCCTTTTTCAGTACGCCTGTGTTCTTCAGAAACAGTCTGTTCATAATAAAAGGAACGCCTATACGCAGGGTTTTTGTCAGCCAATCCGAATCGGGATTATTACTTTTTGCAAATAATTGCTGGACGATGTTTACTCCGGGAATATTATTTTTTAACGAATTGAAAAATCGGATCGGAGCTTCAATCTTATTGTTAAACAAGGTAAATTGTGCTTTCAAGTAAGCTTCCTGTTCGTTTTTAAGCTCTTTCAAACGAGCAATTTCTTCCTTAAGCTCCTTTAAATTGCGTATTTTCGTCTGCTTATTATTCATTTGTAGCCCCTTC
Organism: Sphingobacterium puteale; assembly: GCF_003627955.1. GTDB lineage: Bacteria > Bacteroidota > Bacteroidia > Sphingobacteriales > Sphingobacteriaceae > Sphingobacterium > Sphingobacterium puteale. The sequence continues at coordinate 692,718 of NZ_RBWS01000001.1, forward strand.
TCTATCAAATTTTTCCTTGTTTTTCAATTCTTCTTCCTCTTCTTCAATCTCGTCGTTCCATTTGGCCAAAAAGCGACGAATAGAAAGATCCATAAACTTGGCTTCCAAGGCTGGCTCAAAAATTCGTATGATCACGATAATCACCATAAAAATAGCCGCTGTTGCCAAGAATCCCAATGAATAGCTTCCTAATAGTTCACCTAGCCAAAATCCCAATGCTAAACATAAAAAAAAGACAACAAACAAAGTAAAGATTAATTTGGTCGCGTCTACTACTAGACTAGCAATCAGGCGTGATGAACGCTCGATTGTCTTCAATTTAACAAGCTTAAACTGGGAATCTACGTATTCCTTGGTTTTCTGGAAAGTACCACTAAGTGAAAATTTTTCTTCTTCCATTCATCTTAAATTTATGTAGGCTATCTCAAAAGTCCAATATCAAACTCTTAATTGTCTAAATTCAGTCTTTTGAAATAGCCTATAATGCTATGTATTTCACCAAATCATCCCAAAGGACAACTTGCACTTTATGCATGCTCGATGATATCATCGTCTACAATCTCCTCGGCCTGATTTAATTTACCTTTTAAGGTGGAGACAATTTTTTCTTTAAATTCATTCAACTGATCGAATTGTTCTTCAGCTCTCTCACGAATAGCATCACTCAAATCGCTTAATGAATCATTGATCTTATCTCTTGTATCTGATCCTTTATCCGGAGCAAATAAAACTCCCAAAGCTGCCCCCGCAGCAAGACCTGCCAACAACGCCAAAGCTACTTTACTTGTGTCATTCATTTCTTTTTCGTTTTAAAGTTCTAATTCTATTATACGATGAATCTAGTCTTCGATAATAATACAATTTATAAAGCAAATCGTTTGCCAAATACCGCATTTTATCCATTATTTACTAGAAACTATCCAATTACAATATAGTCATTTTCCAGCAATTCCCTATCGATTTACAATAATTTGCCACAACATTATTATTTATAATTTAATATTTAGTATCTTTAAATCAACCGATTACAAAATTCATGTTGAACAAAACCTATTGTAGTGCCGTCTATGGAATTGAGGCATGCACCATTACCGTTGAGGTCGTAGTTTCTACAGGACTACATTATTATATCGTCGGACTTCCTGACAATGCTGTCAAAGAAAGTCTCAGACGCATTGAAAGTGCCATTACTTCCTGCCAACTTCACATGCCACGCCAGAAAATTGTGGTCAACTTGGCACCAGCTGACATCAGGAAAGAAGGTTCCGGCTATGATTTATCTATCGCGGTCGGTATACTAGCCTCTTCCGGACAGTTGATAAGCAATCTGTTGGAACATTACCTGATCTTGGGTGAATTATCTTTAGATGGCAGCATAAAACCCGTCAGAGGTGTCTTATCCATCGCCCTACAAGCATTAAATGATGAGTTTAAAGGAATCATACTTCCTCAGCAAAATGCGCTGGAAGCCGCCATCGTTACCGGAATTGATGTGATCGCTGTCGAAAACCTCAGCGATGTGGTCCAGTTTCTCAATAATTCGAAAAGTATTGCTCCAACCAGAGTCAACATCCAATCCTTCTTTCACACCGAAACAAATAGATATGATGTTGACTTTTCGGATGTTAGTGGACAGGAAAATATCAAAAGAGCACTGGAAATCGCTGCGGCCGGAGGGCACAATGTCATTCTAATAGGTCCGCCGGGAGCGGGAAAGACCATGCTGGCTAAAAGATTACCAACAATTCTGCCGCCGCTCACCCTCTCCGAATCGCTGGAAACAACCAAAATTCATTCCGTTTCGGGAAATCTCAAAGCGAAAGATGCTTTACTTACGAATCGACCATTTCGCGCCCCCCACCATACCATCTCTGACGTTGCCATGGTCGGTGGTGGCTCCAATCCGCAACCCGGTGAAATCTCCTTGTCGCATCACGGGGTACTATTTCTGGATGAACTTCCTGAATTTAAACGAAGCGTACTTGAGGTCATGCGACAACCGCTGGAATCCCGAAACATCAACATATCCCGGGCAAAATTATCCATTGATTATCCGGCCAGCTTTATGTTAATAGCAGCAATGAACCCTTGTCCCTGTGGATACTTTAACCATCCCGAAAAGGAATGTATCTGCGGCAGCAATACCGTTCAGCGATATTTAAGTAAAATATCAGGCCCTTTGTTGGATCGCATCGATCTGCATGTAGAAGTCACACCGGTGCAATTTGAAGAATTGAGTGGCTCCCGTCCTATTGAAAACAGTCTAATGGTTCGTAATCGTGTCATTCAGACAAGAGCGATCCAGAAAAAAAGATTTGAATCCTACTCCGATATTCATTGTAATGCGCATATGAGCACAAAACTTACCCGAGCTATCTGTCAGATCGGTGAACCGCAAAAGCAACTACTTAAAACAGCCATTGACCGCTTGAATCTTTCTGCAAGAGCTTACGATCGAATATTAAAAGTAGCCCGTACTATTGCAGACATGGAAAATAGCCCTTCGATAGAAAATCATCATCTCGCAGAAGCGATCCAGTATAGGAATTTAGACAAAGAAACCTGGGGTGGAAAATTTTAAAACTGCGCTAAGCAATGTTTGATGACCCAGGGAAAGCAGATAATCGTCAGGATCAATCCGGATAATGCACCATAGAAATGCGCATCATGATTAATCCCGTCCTGCGCCTTTTTGGAAGCCCAGATGCAATACCCTAAAAACAGGAAAGCAAATAAATAAGCCGGCAAACCAATGATAAACATAACCCCTATCTTCGTCCTTGGATCAAAGAGGATATAGCTAAATAACACGGCACAGATAGCACCGGATGCTCCTAAGCTGTAGTATCCATAATTATTTTTTTGCTGAACAATCGTTGGAATGTCACTCAGCACCAGACTACCAAAATAAACGACAGCAAAGAAGAGATGTCCATAAGGGCTGGCCTGTGCCAGTATCATTTCCAATCGAAATGCGAAATAATAAAAAGTGATCATATTGAACAGCAGATGCCCCCAGTCTTTATGGATAAAACCACTGGTCAATATTGTATATACCCGCTGTTTACGAGCGATACTATATGGATGGAGCATTAACTTGCCATAAAGCTGTTCATGAGAAAAGGTATAGATACTCGTGACAAGCGTAAAAAAGAAAATAGCGCTCGCTACGGGAGCCTGTTGTAAGTATAAAGTAAGCATGCCTAAAAACGGTCTTCTAAAAGTAAAACATAAAGTTCTTTAGGGCCATGAGCACCCAGAACTAATCTTTTCTCAATATCAGCTGTCCGCGAAGGACCTGTAATTGTTGAGATCATCGTCGGAATTTCCTGTCCATAACGCTTTTGGATGTATGTCAGAGCATCTTTCACATCCCAAACTAACTGAGAAGCTTTAGCAACAACAATGTGAATTGGAGGGTAGATACTCAGGCGACGTCCGGAAGCATTGGCATTACTTACCATAATACTACCATTACGCGCAATCAACGCTTCACACGAAGTAATACTCGCATTGGCAGACTCGAAGTCTTTCTCCGTTTTGAAAAAAGGGAAACCATAGGGACTCAGCAGATTTTGGATCCCCTGCTCCCAGGCATAGATATTTTTTATATTGTTTACCTCGGTTAAAGCAATCAGATTCTCAATGAGGCCGATCTCACCATCGCAATAAAGAAACTTACCGCCAGCGGCTGTCAGTTCGCGAACAAAAACAAGATCAACCAACTCATCCTCTTCTTTGTAAAGGGGTGTTTCTTTGAAATTAGGATGGGGATTATCGTTCTTTTGAAGTAATGCCTGACGTATGCGTTTTAACATTACCTCCTTCGCTGTCGCGTTCTTCACATTCATGGCTCAATAGCAATATAAATACAGCGCTAGAGTTTTTCTAGCGCTGCAAAATCTAAATTAGTTTAAACTACCTGACGGATTATTGTCCAATCGCCGGTCATCTTTTGAAGTTGCCTCCTCGGGGTGAACATCCAATGGTAAATCGGTCTGTGGTACACCGCCACCGTCAGCCCCGTTGACAAACTCATCATAAGTTGTCTTGGTATCGAAAGGACGCTTACCTAATATCTCTTCAAGATCGGACTGGAAAAGAATTTCTTTTTCCAATAGTTTCTCTGCAATCTTAATCAAACCCTCTCGTTTATCCAATAAGAGTTGTTTTGTACGTGCATAGACATCAGTAATCAGATTACGAACTTCAGCATCAATCAGCTCTGCCGTTTTGTCAGAGTATGGTTTTTGAAAAGAAGCTTCTGAGCTATCACGGAAAGACACATTTCCTACCTTATCATTCATACCATAAATAGCAATCATTGCATAAGAAAGCTGCGTAATACGTTCCAAGTCATTCTGAGCTCCTGTGGAAATTCTACCAAAAGTAATATCTTCTGCTACACGTCCACCCATAGTCATACATAAGCTGTCTACCAGTTGTTCTGTTGTATATAAGAACTGTTCACGAGGAAGATATTGTGCATATCCCAAAGCCGCTACCCCACGGGGAACTATAGAAACTTTAACCAAAGGATCGGCATGTTCTAAAAACCACCCTGCAATGGCGTGCCCCGCCTCGTGATAAGCAACAATACGTTTTTCTTCAGGAGAAATGATTTTATTCTTTTTCTCAAGCCCCCCGATCACACGATCTACGGCATCCTGAAAATCCTGCATATCTATCTCAGATTTGTTTTTACGTGCAGCAATCAGCGCAGCTTCATTACACACATTCGCGATCTCTGCTCCTGCAAAACCCGGTGTCTGTGCTGATAATTTTTTGGCATCTACTTCTGCAGATAACTTCAATGGTTTTAAATGCACTTTAAAAATATGCTCACGACCTATCAAATCTGGTTTATCAATTGAAATCTGACGGTCGAAACGTCCCGGACGCAATAAAGCTGTATCCAATACATCGATACGGTTTGTAGCGGCTAGAATAATAACGCCGGAGTCTGTACCAAAACCGTCCATTTCCACCAACAACTGGTTCAATGTATTTTCACGTTCGTCGTTGCCGCCCATCATTGAGTTTTTACCGCGGGCACGACCGATCGCATCGATCTCATCAATGAAGATAATACAAGGGGCTTTCTCTTTGGCTTGTTTGAACAGGTCGCGGACACGTGAAGCACCCACACCGACAAACATCTCCACGAAGTCTGAGCCCGATAAAGAGAAGAAAGGCACCTGTGCTTCGCCCGCAACAGCCTTTGCCAATAACGTTTTACCTGTTCCCGGAGGGCCTACAAGTAATGCTCCTTTCGGAATTTTACCGCCTAGATTCGTGTATTTACGTGGATTTTTCAAGAAATCCACGATTTCCATAACTTCTTGTTTTGCCTCTTCTAAGCCAGCAACATCATTAAAGGTAATGTTGATCTGCGATTCTTTATCAAATAATTGTGCTTTGGATTTGCCAATATTGAAGATCGCGCCCCCACCGCCACCTGCACCACCGCCCATGCGGCGCATCAAGAAAATCCAGATCGCTGCCAATACCAACAAGGGCAACATAAATGTCACAAACCAGCTCGCCCAAGGATTGGAACGGTCAGCATATTTCAATTGCACTTTAGGTGTTCCCGGAGCCAATTCAGCTTGCGATGCCGCTAATTTCTTCTCCAGAACCTCTGCTGAGGCATCCTTAAAGATGTATTGAGGTCCTGTTTCCTCTTGACCAGCAAGACTGGGAATAGGATCATTACTCTTGGTTACATCTTTAAAACTTGGATTGTCTTTCCAACCTTTTTTTAGATAGACTTCTACCTCGACAAGATCATTTTTCTTATATGCTTCCAGACGCTCAACAGCTCCGGTTTTTAACATGCGTGTTTCAAAATCACTATAGCTAATTTCCTTAGCCGGGTTTTCTCCAAAAACATATTGCAAGGCAAAAAAACCTAAAAACATGGCAATCATAAGCCACACGAAATTGAATTTCGGCGGTTTTGGGCTTACCTTACTACTTGGGATTTTTTTCATTATATCGTAATTATATTTTCTGTATAAACTATTGTATTGAGGCGGCTATTAGGCGCTTTGAAAATGCTGAATCTGCGCATCTCCCCATAAATCCTCAATGCCGTAATGTGCTCTCTTCTCGGTCTTAAAGATATGTACAACCACATCCACAAAATCCAAAATCAACCATTCTCCATTTGATTGTCCTTCTTTATATTGGGGTTCTTGACCAAAAGCTTTATAAACTTCCTCCTCTACACTCTTGGCAATAGCGTTAACCTGAATGTTCGAGTCGGCATGACAAATCACAAAATAATCAGAAACAGAACTGTGAAGATCTCTTAAATCCAAGCGAACAATCTCGTTTGCTTTCTTTTCCTGCATACCGTGAACGATAATTTCTGATAGACGTTGCGACAATTCTGAACTTTTATTTTTACTCATTAAAAAATATGATAGTTTTGACTTAATATTTATTTAATACTTTCAGTTTGCAAAATAACAATATTTCGGGACTTATCATCGGTCAAAATGTAATATATCTTGACAAAGTTGCCTCTACAAACGATTATTTAAGAGAATTATTGTCAAATTTCAAGCCACTCGCAGAGGGTACTGCCATTTTAGCAGAAGAACAGTTTCAAGGAAAAGGACAACGGGGGAGTACCTGGGTCAGCGAACCCGGAAAAAATCTGACCACATCCATTCTTTTAAAACCTCATTTTTTATCCATAGAACAACAGTTTGCACTCTCAGCCTCTGTGGCTATCGCCATGGTAAAGTGGCTTAAAAGCAAAACCGAGCAGCCTGTAACCGTAAAATGGCCCAATGACATTTATGTCGACAGCAAAAAAGTCGCAGGGGTCCTTATTGAAAATAAGTTAAAGGGAAATAAAATTGATGCTTCTATTGTCGGAATAGGAATAAATATCAATCAGGTCAATTTTGACACACCGATAACAATTACTTCCCTAGCTCTTCTTACAAACAAAGCCGATTATGTCATAAAGGACCTGGCCGTCGAGCTTTTTGAAAGTATACAGCAGGAATACAGCAACCTCTTCAACCAATCCTGGCAGCCTATATTGGATCGTTATAATGAGTCCTTATTTTGGAGAGACCAAGAGCGGCCATTTTTGGTCGCGGGAGAAAAAAAAACAGGGATCATCAAAGCCGTGGGGATCGATGGCCAGCTACAAGTGCTTATTGACAACAAACTGCATAAATTCAACATCAAGGAGATAAGCCATCTTATATCCTAATCTTTACACAAAATCCAGATAAGCCATGTTAGAATATGCTAAATTTGTGAAGCGGATAAATTAAACCTTTATCAACTTTAGTTATCAAAGGTGTATATCGAACTGCAATAATTATTTAGGAAAATGAAAAAATTAGTAATGTTAATAACTGTGGTAATTTTCGCAGTTACCGGAGCCTTCGCTCAAATTCACAAACCTGTAAAATGGACTGTAGCCAGTAAAAAACTGAATAACAACGAAGCTGTTGTTTATGTCAAAGGAACAATCCAAAACGGATGGCACATCTATTCGCAGAATATTAAAGATGGCGGACCTATCCCAACCTCATTCAATTTTGCTAAAGCTGCTGACTACGCATTGGTAGGTAAAACTGCTGAACCAAAACCAAAGGTAAAACACGAAGAGGTGTTCAAAATGGATGTTGGTTATTTCACAAATGAAGTAATCTTTCAACAAAAAGTGAAGTTAAATAAAGGTACTGCAACAGTAAAAGGCACCGTAGAATGGCAGGCTTGTGATGCGTCACAATGTCTCCCACCGGACGAATATGCTTTTGCTGTGACAATCAAATAGTAAAAATGATCATACACGGATAAAATAATAAGGCGATTCTCATCGCCTTTTTTTATTTTTGAAACTGACATCAGAAACAGATACGCATGTTAAAAAACACATTTATTCTATTTTTAATTGCTTTTTTCAGTCTTTCGCTGACTACGACAGCTTTTTCATTTCAACAAGACAGTCTAACGAGCACTGAAGGGCTTCAATTTGAATCTTCACCTGACACCACACCAGCAGTGGAAGCTGTACCGGACGACCTGGCTTTTTCAGAGGCTCCAGATACAACGCTGAGTCAGGATAGCAGCAAATTGGACAAAGCAACAACAACTGTTTCTTCTACAGATTCAGATACAGGGAAAAAATCGCTTTGGAGTATTTTTATTGCTGGATTAATCGGTGGTTTTGCTGCACTTTTGATGCCCTGTATCTTCCCGATGCTGCCCCTGACTGTAAGCTACTTCACCAAACAGTCGGGCACCCGTGCAAGCGGCATTAGCAAAGCACTACTCTATGGCCTTTTTATTATTGTGATATACGTGGCTTTGGGGATGATTATCACAATTGCGTTTGGTTCGGATGCGCTGAATGCATTATCGACGAATGGCATATTTAATTTCTTATTTTTTCTATTACTCGTTGTCTTTGCGGCATCTTTTTTTGGGGCTTTCGAAATCACGCTACCAAGCACTTTTGTCAATAAGATGGATGCCAAATCAGATAAAGGAGGCCTGGTCGGTCTCTTCTTTATGGCTTTCAGCCTTTCACTGGTATCCTTTTCCTGCACAGGACCAATTATTGGCACGCTGCTCGTTGAAGCAGCATCAAAAGGCGAGCGTTTAGGTCCGGCCATCGGTATGCTGGGTTTTTCCATTGCTTTGGCGATTCCTTTTGGTCTTTTCGCTATGTTTCCTTCGATGTTAAAGTCGTTGCCGAAATCGGGTGGATGGCTCAATTCGGTAAAAGTAGTTCTTGGATTTTTAGAGCTTGCCTTGGCTTTAAAGTTTTTGTCCAACGTAGACTTAGCTTATCACTGGAATTGGTTGGATCGTGAGGTATTCCTATCCTTGTGGATTGCCATATTTGGTCTCATGGGCTTATATCTTATTGGGAAGATCAAGTTTTCACATGATAGTGAACTGAAATTCCTTTCTGTACCGAGAACGCTATTGGCAGTCATTGTATTCTCTTTTGTTGTCTATATGGTTCCTGGTCTATGGGGCGCACCATTGAAATCCATTTCGGCTTTCTTACCGCCTTCTGCAACACAGGACTTTGACCTTTCGGCTGGAGTGACAAGCACGCCAGCTCACAGCGACGGTAAAGTGAAAAAATATGCAGAAATCTTCCATGAGCGCGGTACCCCAAAAGGGTTTGATCCATACTACGATTATGATCAGGCTCTGGAAGCTGCAAAAGAACTAAATAAACCTGTTTTGATCGATTTCACAGGCTGGAACTGTGTGAATTGTCGAAAAATGGAAGCAAATGTATGGACTGATCCGGGCGTAGCCAAATTGTTAAAAGAAGAATTTGTTATGGCGGAACTCTTCGTTGATGATAAAACAGAATTACCCGCCAACGAACAGTTCATTTCCAAATATAGCGGCAAGAAAATTAAAACAATCGGCAATAAAAACAGTGATTTTCAGGCATCGACCTTCAATAGCAATTCACAACCACTATATGTCATTGTCGATGCTTCTGGGACGGTATTGGTACCACAAACTGGCGCAAACTATAATATTGAACAATACAAAGCTTTTTTACAAAGTGGTATTGATGCTTTTAGAGCAAAAAAATAAGCGGCCCATTCTTGAGCTGCCTAAATCGTTTGTCGTAATTGTTGCCCCTATTATAAAGTTTACATGAAGTTTAATCTTCATTTAGATTAAATGCAGATCAGATGGCTATTATTTAATTGTTTTGAAGTGATTCATCACTTTTAATAACGGAAATATAATTGTATATAAACACAAAAATAGCTAAGTTTGAGTACGTATGAGTAACATTAAAAAAATTGCTGTTTTGACATCTGGAGGAGATGCTCCAGGAATGAATGCTGGTATTCGCGCTGTCGTAAGGGCGGGTATCTATAACAATCTTGAGGTATTTGGTGTACGCAGGGGTTATGATGGTTTGGTCAATGGTGAAATTATTCCCATGGACGCCAAATCTGTGGCCAATATCATACAGCGTGGCGGAACTATCTTAAAAACTGCCCGCAGCGAAGCTTTCAAGACAATAGAAGGACGCAAACAAGCTTATGATAATTTACGCAGCCATGGAATTGACGCAATGGTTGTCATCGGTGGTGACGGAACATTTACAGGCGCATCAAAATTCATTGACGAGTTTGACTTTCCAATTATCGGCCTACCGGGAACGATCGACAATGACCTGGCCGGGACTGATTTTACCATTGGTTATGATACCGCAATAAACACCGTTATTCAGGCTGTAGATAAGATCCGTGACACCGCAGAATCCCATGACCGTGTTTTTGTGATCGAAGTTATGGGACGTGACTCGGGCTTGATCGCCATCCGTTCTGGTATAAGCACCGGTGCGGAAGCTGTATTGGTTCCCGAGTTTGAGGTGGATTACGATACAATCATGAAAAGGCTGGATAAAAGCCGGAAGAATAAATCTTCACGCATTATCATCGTTGCCGAAGGTGATAAAGAAGGTGGAATGGTCGTTTCGGAAAAAATAAAGGAAAATTTCCCGCATTACGATGTAAGGCTTTCTATTTTAGGCCACATCCAACGTGGTGGGAGCCCGACCTGTATGGACCGTGTATTGGCTAGTAGACTTGGTGTTGCCGCAGTAGAAGCACTCGTAGCTGGACGTAGGGGCGAAATGGCCGGACTGATCTGCAGTGAAGTTAGATTCACGCCTTTCAAGAGCGCAATTAAACATAACGTTAAACTTAACGAAGATCTACTTCGTATCATTGAAATACTTTCCTTGTAAGGGAAGTTTTTCCCCATCGGATATATATAAAAAAGAAACGCGCATGATATTTGTGTCATGCGCGTTTCTTTTTTGACAATACATGCTATCCAAACCGCCTTTATATTATCTCGAAAGCCTATTTCAGTAGTTTATTGAGATATTCTTCATTTACGGCAGGCAATTGAATCGCCTGTCCAGCCTTAGCCATTGAATCCGCAAAATGATTGGTATTTACGATCGCCTGCTCATAGGCTTTGACAACCTGATCGGAAATATATAAAGACTTGGGATCTTTGATATCAACTTTATATTGATTGTCAGCTAAAGACACATGGTGATAGAAGCGATAGGCAGCTGCCTTCAACAGGCCCAGTTCTTTTTGTGACAACTCATCTATCCGCGCGTTTGGCGGTAATGTCACATCTATAAATTCCGTCCCCTTCGCCAGTGCGTCAATGGAATGATCCAAAGGGATTGCACTGAGGGCCTCAAGGTTAACTACGGGTACACCATTTTCTTTCTTCGAATTACAGGCAACAGCAAAAATAGCCAAGACCATTGCCAATATCAGTTTTTTTTTCATTTTATGTTATTCTGAGTGCACTTCACTCTGTTCAATCTCCACGAACTCTCCTGCGTAAATGATCCGCCGCACCAGGATTGGTCGGAAGAAGTAATTTTTTAAAGCTGAGTTCATCCTCAGGAGATAACTAAAAGATCAATAGCTGGTTCTAACAAAAAACACCTATTTAAAATCCATCAACAAAGATAAGACTTTAAGTAGGTGTTTCGTATTTCAGTACCGGGCTGAAAGAACAGCCTATTTTAATAGCTCTGCCAATTTAGCTTCCAAAGCTTCTCCTCTCAGATTTGAAGCGACGATTTTACCCGACGGATCAATTAGGAAGTTCTGTGGAATTCCACGTACTTCGTACAATTTCACGGGAGCAGATTTCCAACCCTGTAAATCGGACACATGTGGCCATTGTTGCAAATTATCATCATGAATTGCTTTCATCCAAGCATCTTTTTTCCCTGGATTGTCCAAGGAGACACCAAACACAGTAAAGCCTTTATCTTTAAATTTATTAAATGCGGCAACAACGTTCGGGTTTTCGTGACGACAAGGTCCACACCAGCTCGCCCAAAAATCCAACAATACGTATTTTCCGCGAAGTGAAGATAAAGAGACATTATTACCTGTAGTATCCGGTAATGTAAAATCAGGAGCTACTGAACCTATGGCAACAGCTTTCAATTTCTGAATACGTTCTGCCAGTTCTTTACCTTTTTCAGAATTTTTTAATTCTGGAGACAACTTATCATAAGAAGCTACATATTCGTTCACATTTTCGCCACTCACGTTTTCGGCAAGCAGATCCAATGTATACCAGCTTTTTGGATTCTTATTGATAAATTCGGCGTCTGCCTTTTCCATTTTTTCGGAAATCTCACCAGCTTGTTTTTGCAAGCCTTCAATAAATTTCGGGTCTTGTTTTTGAGTTTCAGACGCCGCATAATATTGTTGATTCAATGCCTCAAATTGATCTGCATATGGTTTTACAAAAGCTTTGTATTGTGTAAAATCATCATTGATAGCTGTACCAGTGATGACAGCATCTTTAAATCCCTTGGAGGCATCTACTTTGATCACACCTTTGGACAAATACAATTGCGAAGTTTCAGGTTGCTTTTGAGCACCTCTTAGTTCTCCAAAGGAAAGCCCTTCGGGAGAATAGATCATGACACCTTTCGTAGGAGAAGCTACCTGACCGTTGAATTTAAACTCACCTTTCACTACTGCTGCCGAATCTAGCTGACGTGTACCATTATTAGCGTACTGCATAAATACTTTAGCTTTGTCAGAAGCAGCACTGACTTTTCCTGTAACCGTATAGCTTTCTTGTGCCATCAATAAGGCTGGTAAAAAGCTTAAACCCATTAATAATCCCTTTTTCATAATTATATACTTGCCATAAATGTAAAACATTTATGTTGCACTAACATGCCATTTAACATTATTTAGCAAAGTTGTTACCAACGTCCCGAGGCACCACCACCACCAAAATCACCACCGCCAAATCCACCGAATCCACCACCGGAACCGCCGCCAAATCCACCGCCGCCGCCACGACTACCACCACCTAGACCATTAAGCAATGTCCACCAGAAAATATCTGAAGAACCACGGCCGTTCATCACACGGCCCCCGCCTTTTCCTCCGCCACCGCGGTTCGAAAACATCACGACAAGAAATATCACGACAATAATGACAAATATGATGGATCCCGATCCACCGCCGCTAGGCTGTTTGGGATCAGCTTTATATTCACCCTTGGCATAGGAAATCAGGGAGTTCGTCGCTTTGTCAACTCCACCGTAATAATCCCTCTGGCGGAATGCCGGTTTGATATCATTCTCTATAATACGATAAGCGATCGCATCTGGTACCGCTCCTTCAATCCCATAGCCGGTCTGAATCGTAACAGCCCGATCGCCCAATGCTGCCAGCAATAGAATACCGTTATTGTATTTTTTATTACCGACCCCCCACTTCTTCGCCAGACGGACAGCGTAATCTGAAATATCATATCCTCCCGTGGAGTTCATCATAACCACAGCGATCTGTGTAGATGTAGAATCTTCAAATGCCAGCAGCTTTTGCTCCAATTGCTGCTTTTGACTGGCAGTCAGCGTATTAGTATAATCATTTACAAGTCTATTCGGTGCCTCCGGAAAATCCTGACCTATTGCTGTCATGAAAGTCAGTGCCCAAAGCAACATCACCATGACCGGAATCCGAACCCGGGAAAATAATTTCAACATAAGTTTTATTTTTTTATTGACTAGCGATCACCAAAAACTATATCATTTGGCAATTCATTGATATCGTCATGTTCACGGGGAAAGAATTTCGCCAATTGCTTGCCTGCATGTTCAATCCCTTTCACCAGTCCCTCCACAATTTTATCCATACGGAATTCCTCAACCATAAGATCTTTGGTGCAATTCCAAAAGCCCACTTCTACGCGTTGATCGATTCCCTTATCACCAATGATGGAAAATTTATGATCTTCCAATGCAATATAAATAAGAACCCCATTCTTCAGCACAGTTTTATGCATCCCTAATTTGGAAAAATAGTATGTTGCCCGGTCATGAACTTCATCCGGGCAGTGGTTTTCTATCACAACACGAATTTCTCCTGACGTCTCGTTTTCAGCCAGATTAATGGCGTGAACGACTCTTTCTTGCTCTTCTGCGTTTAAAGCCATAATATATTTTCATTTATGTTCACATTTAGCAGTCCGCCCCTTCGGCACTACTGCAATGCAAACATCTAACATAAAGCATTTTGTATAAAAAAATGGATGAAGGGCCATACGCAAGCCGCATCATCCATCATTTCGTCCATTTCTAACAAAGAAGTTATTAAAATGATACGGTAGGGGCCTTATCTGAACCAGGGGCAGCAGTAAATGTACCTTTGGCTTTAAATCCGAACATGCCCGCCATTAAATTATTTGGAAAGCTACGTACAGTCGTATTGAATTGCTGCACAGCTTCATTATAAGATCTACGTTCCGTCGAAATACGGTTTTCCGTACCTTCCAATTGCGCTTGCAATTCCAAAAAGTTTTGATTTGCCTTTAAATCCGGATAGGCCTCTACCGAAGCTAACAGACGGCTCAAAGAACCACTGAACTGATCTTGTACTTTCTGGAATTTAGCAATATTCTCCTCCGATAAATCATCCGCATTGATGGTAACCGACGTTGCCTTAGCGCGCGCTTCAACCACGGCAGTTAATGTGCTTTCTTCATGTTTCGCGGCACCTTTTACAGTGTTTACCAAGTTTGGAACCAGATCAGCCCTACGTTGGTAAGCATTTTCAACCTGTGCCCATTTCCCTTTGACATTCTCATCTTGAGAAACCATCGTATTGTAACCACATGAGTTTAATGATACTAATGCAAATAAACCGCATAGGGCTACTAAAAATCTTTTCATTTTCATTGTTAAAAGAATTAAATACTATTCAAATTATATGGATACACTATCAAAGCATATACCAAGCTCCTACTAAGATAAGAATATTTTTATTTCCAAATCGGCAAACAACCAATATTACGTAACTTTGTGGTGGTTTTGGGATAAAAACCCAGCCCTTTATCTTATGCAAAAAGAAATTGAAATTGCTATCCTTCCCGAAAAAATCGAAGATGAGCAATATATTCTACAAGAAGGTGTAAAAGCATTGCGCCTAAAACCCCAACAGGTCAAAGGATTTAAAATTCGTAAACGTTCTATTGACGCCCGCGGCAGACAGGTAGTTTATCGAGCAAGGGTCATTTTTTATATCGACGAACTCCCGTTACCAGAGATTTATGAAAACCACTTTAAATCTGTCCAGGATGGTAAGCCGGTCATTATCATAGGTGCTGGCCCTGCAGGTCTATTCGCGGCGATCCGCTGTATTGAACGAGGTATCAAACCAATTGTCATTGAAAGGGGCAAAAAAGTTCAGGACCGAAGACGCGATCTTGCGAAACTAAACCGCGAAGGTATTGTAAACCCTGAATCCAACTACTGTTTTGGAGAAGGTGGTGCGGGAACTTACTCAGACGGCAAACTTTATACCCGCTCAAACAAAAGGGGGGACGTAGACAAAGTTCTCAAACTTTTTGTATCTCATGGAGCGACAACTGACATCTTAGTGAATGCCCGCCCCCATATCGGCACAAACAAGCTCCCTCATATTATTGAGGCGATGCGGGAAAGTGTGATCGAATTTGGCGGTGAGTTTCTTTTCGACGAGCGTGTAGATGATATATTGGAATCCTTTGGTCAGGTTCGTGGTGTAAAATTAGCCAGTGGGGAAGAAATCAAAGCTGATCATGTTATCGTGGCTACAGGTCACTCCGCAAGGGATATTTTTGAACTGTTTCATCGCAACAACTGGCTGATCGAAGCAAAAGCCTTTGCCCTAGGCGTCCGCATAGAACACCCACAGGCTATTATTGATCAGACACAATACCATTGCCAGGTCAGAAGTGAGCATTTACCGCCAGCCTATTATAGTCTGGTCGAACAGGTTAATGATCGTGGTGTTTTTTCATTCTGTATGTGTCCGGGTGGCGTCATCGCTCCCTGTGCAACAGACCGTGATGAAATTGTGGTCAACGGATGGTCGCCTTCCAAACGTAATAATCCACATGCCAATTCAGGCACTGTCATCCAGATCAACCTCGAAGATGTACCTAATGCCCTAAATGATCCCTTTGCTTTACTTGATTTTCAAAAGCAAATTGAACGCAAAGCTTTCGAGGTGGGTGGAGGAAGTCTTGTTGCCCCCGCACAACGAATGGTTGACTTCGTTGAGGGACGGGTCTCGATGGACCTACCGGAGAATTCGTACAAACCTGGGACATCTTCGGCAGACTTGCGAGAGGTTTTACCGACTTTTGTGCATGAAGCCCTTCGGGGTGCCTTACCAATATTTGGGAAGAAGATGAAAGGGTATTATACAAATGATGCAATTTTGGTCGGTGTAGAATCGAGGACATCTTCACCCATACGTATACCGCGAAACAAAGAAAATCTGCAACACCCTCAGGTCAAAGGACTTTACCCTTGCGGGGAGGGAGCCGGCTATGCAGGGGGTATTATTTCGGCGGCTATAGATGGGATTAATTGTGTCGATGCAATTGATTTAAGTTAAGTTTTTTTACTTTTTCTCTTGCAGAATAAGAAGAAATGCCTTACTTTTGTAGCATCAACGCGAAAGTAGCTCAGTTGGTAGAGCACAACCTTGCCAAGGTTGGGGTCGCGAGTTCGAATCTCGTCTTTCGCTCCAAATAAAAAACGCTTCCAAAATTTGGAAGCGTTTTTTATTTGTGCTCAACTTACTTTTCCGTGCGCCCTAAACTCATAATTGATGCATTGAAAAAAGATAGCAGTCCCACCAATACAACAATAAGACCCGCAATAATAAATGCCGTCGCTACTCCGATCACATCTGCGATAAAGCCTGTAAAGAGAAGTCCTATCATACTTGGTAAAATGGCGATGCTAAAATAAAGCGAGAACACACGTCCCAGCATTTCCGCCGGCACCTGCTCTTGAATAATTGTCATAAATGAGGCCGAGAAAATGGACATTGAAACTCCGCCCAGGCCGGTCATAATGACAAAAGGAATAAACCATGTAGAGGGAAACCAACCTGATAGGGCAAATGTGAGTCCCAAAACAATATGCATGCTATTAACCAATGCCACCTTGGACACCGACACTTTTGCAAGTCCCAGAAAGCTTCCTCCAATAAGCATACCTATCCCCCAAATAATCTCAATAATGCTCATTTCCCATTTGCCGCCACTATAATGACCAATGGTCAATAACGGAAACATGATCGCAACGGGCATAATACAGAAGGTCGCCACCATGGCATAAATAAATAACATTTTTAAGCCCTTATTATGATAGATCGCTCTCATTCCTTGCTTAAGATCTTCCAAAACGGCAGCAATCGAAGGCTTCACATCCGATCGGGAAAGATGTGGGATAGTTACAAAAAATAAAGATGTGATGGCCACCGCAGCACCAATGACATCCAGGTACAGCACTTGTGAAATCGGGAAATAACTAATTGCCAACGTCCCCAATGCAGGGCCTGCAATACTACTTACCGACTGTAGCATCTGATTAATACCTGAAACACGGAGTAATTTATCTTCGGGTACGAGAAGTGGCGCAATTGCCTGCATGGCTGGCGAGTGAAATGCTGAACCGATCGAACGACAGGCCATCAATAGATAAATCAGAAACATATTGGTACCATCGCTTTTGAGTACAAAGGTCATTCCTAATGTACAGAGTGCGATAAAGCTATCTGCAAAGATCATGACTTTCTTTCTATCCCACCGATCAATATAAACACCAGCAAATGGTCCGATGATCGCTTGTGGCAATAAACCTGCGATTGCAGCAAAAGCCAATACTTCAGCAGACTTGTGCGTCAAACTCAACCATATCATGATCGAAAAGTTGACCGCTGAACTGGACAGTAAAGAAATAAATTGTCCAATCCATATATAACTATAGGTACGAAACCAGTTATTTTTTTCCATAAAATTTTTAATAAAAAATACAACAGGTGCATGATCAAGAATGATCAGCACAATAAAATAAAACGTTTATGACACCTACCTAATCAGCAAATGAAAATAGAGGATCGCGCGCCGAGTATCAGACCTGTCAAAGCTACAAGTAGATACCTCAGAGAGCAACAATCCATTCATTAAACGAACAGGTGTGTCCAATGGAGAATTTAAAAACGTAAATGAGCTATAAAACCCAAGGTTTATAAGCGTAAGCTGTATACAAAGACATGTTCATAATGGTACAAAAGTAGGAGAAAAGAAACAAAAACACAACTCCAAGGCTTCTACCTATTTCCACCGAATCTTTAAAGAGAAAACTTGATCAAAAAAATAGGCGTTTACCGGTTGGTAAACGCCTATTTATGTTTATAGTTTGTGTGATTTTATTTAGTTCGTTCTCAGACTTTCTTCCACAAGCTCTTCAACATATTTCCGAACAACCTCGTTTGAAAAACGGGTCGTTACATCAAATGCAAAGGCGTGAACAAGTAGGATACGCGCCGATTCCTCACCGATTCCGCGTGCCCTCAAATAAAATAAAGCTTCATTATCAAACTGACCGATCGTACATCCATGTGAACATTTCACGTCATCCGCAAAAATCTCCAGTTGGGGCTTGGTATACACCGCTGAATTATCCGACATCAGCATATTATTGTTCTGTTGGAAAGCATTGGTTTTCTGTGCATCTTCACGAACGAAGATCTTTCCGTTGAAAACAGCCGTAGATTTATCCTGTGTAATATTCTTATACCATTCGTAAGACTCACAATGTGGCTTAAGATGATCCACAACTGTGTGATTATCGACTAATTGATCTCCTGCAGTCAGGTTAATACCGTACAAATGACTTTCTACATTTTCAGCATCCAAACGCACATTAATATTATTGCGGATAAAAGATGCACCAGGGAAATTACAGTTGTAGTTATTGTAAAGGCTGTATTTTTCTTGGTATACTTCCGTATGATTAAAGTAACGGCTTACAGATTGAGCCACTTGAAGATAGTAATGTTGAACTTTAGCATTCTCTTTTACGACAATCTCCGAAACTTTATTATGCACATTGCTTGCGGCACCATCTGCCGTAATAAAGCTCTCGATCAGTTCAAGTTCAGCATTAGCTTCAACAATAACCAAATTCCGCGTTTGAGCAAAGAAATCTTCTTTCCCAGTCGCTACATGGATAATCTGAATTGGCTTATCAAGTACAACTCCTTTTTTCAAATGGATAAATACACCATTCGTAAAAGCAGCCGTATTAAGCGCCACCATGATATTATCGGACTTATCAGCATATTTTGCGAAATGTGCCTGAAATGCAGGTTCAGTAGCAGCGTCATCCATCGGAATAACAACAAGTCCTTTTACCTTTTCCAGTTCACTCACTGCCAATACATACTGGCCGTTAACTAGAATAATACGGTACGCATCCAAATTCGGGATCTCTCCCGCACTAAAATCCAAGCCCTCGATATCCACATCTACATCAAGCGCATAGGGCTTATTGATAATACTGTGAATGTTTGTATATTTCCATTCTTCATTCTTAACTGTGGGAAAGCCTGCTGCTTCGAAACGTTCGAATGCTTGTTGACGCGCCTCCGTAAAGAAGGCAGGTTCGTCTGAAACAGGTTGCTCTTTAAAAGCTCCCAACACTTGTTGAAGTAATGATTCTGAAACTAATGTACTCATGTTATTTTTTAATCAAATCGCCAAAATTCTCTTCCACTCCTATTTTATCGGTGTAAAAGATTAAGCGTTTTGTGTATCATATTCTTTTAACCAATCGTATCCTTTTTCTTCTAGCTCTAAAGCCAATTCTTTAGGCCCTGATTTCACGATACGACCATTGTACAATACGTGAACAAAATCTGGAACGATATAATCCAATAGACGTTGGTAGTGTGTAATGACAATAAAGGCATTGTCTTTGGAACGCAACTGATTCACACCATTTGCAACTATACGAAGTGCATCGATATCCAAACCTGAATCTGTTTCATCCAAGATCGATAATTTAGGATTCAACATCGCCAACTGAAAAATTTCGTTACGCTTTTTCTCGCCACCGGAGAACCCTTCATTCAAAGAACGATTCGCTAAATTAGCCGAAAACTCAACCAGTTTTTGCTTATCCTTTACCATTTGTAAGAATTCTTTGGCTTCCATGGGAGGCAAACCTTTATATTCACGAATATCATTCACTGCTGTTTTCAGAAAATTAATATTCGATACTCCCGGGATTTCAACAGGATATTGGAACGCCAGGAACAGTCCCTCACGGGCACGATCCTCTGGAGAAAGATCCAATAAATCCACGCCATCCAAAAAAGCAGAACCTTCATTCACTTCATATGATTCGCGTCCAGCCAACACATTTCCTAAGGTGCTTTTTCCAGCTCCATTAGGCCCCATAATGGCATGAACTTCCCCGGCTTTAACTTCCAGGTTTAATCCCTTTAATATTTGTTTGTCTTCTACAGACGCATGTAAATTTTTAATGCTTAACATTTTATTCGTATTGAGTATTGAGCAGTATGCTACCAATTTAGCGCGCTCAATTATTTTTATCTATCCTACTGAACCTTCTAAAGAAATCGCCAATAATTTCTGTGCTTCTACAGCAAATTCCATTGGCAACTGATTTAACACCTCTTTGGCGTAACCATTAACAATTAACCCAACCGCTTTTTCAGAATCAATACCACGTTGGTTTAAATAAAACACTTGATCTTCACCAATTTTCGATGTAGTCGCCTCGTGCTCCAATTTTGCTGTCTTATTGCGGTTTTCGATGTATGGGAATGTATGTGCACCACATCTATCACCGATCAATAACGAATCACATTGGGTAAAGTTTCGGGAGTTATCAGCATTAGGGCCGATTTTCACCAATCCTCTATAGCTGTTGTGGCTTTTTCCCGCGGAAATTCCTTTTGAAACAATTTTGGATTTCGTATTCTTACCCAAATGGATCATCTTCGTTCCTGTATCAGCAACTTGGTAATTACGAGTCATCGCAACCGAGTAGAACTCACCGACTGAATTGTCCCCTTTTAGGATCACACCTGGATATTTCCAGGTAATTGCAGATCCGGTCTCTACTTGAGTCCAAGAGATCTTGCTGTTATCTCCTCTACAAATACCGCGTTTGGTTACAAAGTTAAAAATACCACCTTTCCCGTCTTTGTCACCCGGATACCAGTTCTGTACAGTTGAGTATTTAATTTCTGCATCGCGCTCAGCAATCAATTCCACAACAGCTGCATGTAATTGATTCTCATCACGCATCGGCGCAGTACATCCCTCTAAGTACGACACATAAGCCCCTTCGTCCGCAACGATTAATGTGCGTTCAAACTGACCCGTATTCTGAGCATTAATACGGAAGTAAGTTGACAACTCCATTGGACATTTCACGCCCTTTGGAACATAAACAAATGATCCATCCGAAAACACAGCAGAGTTTAATGCAGCATAGATATTATCTGTTTGAGGAACTACTGTTCCCAAATATTTCTTCACTAAATCAGGGTGCTCTTGTACGGCTTCACCAAATGAACAGAAGATTACCCCTTGTTCTTTCAGCTTCTCACGAAAAGTTGTCTTTACCGATACGGAGTCAAAAACTGCATCAACAGCAACTACACCAGCCAATATCTTTTGTTCATCCAAAGGTATACCCAGCTTTTCAAAAGTAGCAATCAATTCAGGATCAACTTCATCCATAGAATTCAATTGGGGTTTTGCCTTTGGGGCAGCATAATAAGATAGATCTTGAAAATCAATCTCTGGAGCTCTGAAATTTTGCCAAGTAGGCATCTTTAACGTCAAGAAATGACGAAAAGCTTTCAATCTCCACTCCAATAACCATTCAGGCTCATTCTTTTTTGCCGAAATGAAACGCACCGTATCCTCTGTAAGGCCTTTGGCTGCAATTTCCATTTCGATATCTGTCGTGAACCCGTATTTATATTCTTCGAGCTCCAGCTCTTTTAATAAATCGTCGTCTTTAGTACTCATATTTCGCTCTCACGGTTTAACTAATCGGGAGGGGTCTAACCTCCGCACCTATCGAACTGCAAAGTTACAATTTCAAAGCCAATAAAATACATTTTATGTATCCTCAAACAGGTATTTTTAATAAAAAAATGACATTTATCACTTCATTTCATTGAAATGCGCACATTTCAAACGATTATGACAGTCAAATGATTTTAAATCAATTAAAATTATATCATAACTTCTATTGTATAAACAAAATCTATTTATCGTCAATAATTTTGTTTATTTTTAAATTTCCAAATATAATTTTGTATATTTACAAATACTATTGATTATTAAGACTTAAGATATGCCGTTTGCACCAGACAAAACAGATTTAAAAATTCTTAAACTATTACAAGAGAATGGTCGTATTACCAATTTGCAATTAGCATCAAGTATCGGGCTCTCTCCTGCACCAACTTTAGAACGTGTAAGAAAACTTGAGAATTCGGGCTTTATCAAGAGTTATCATGCTTTTGTTGACGAAGAAAAATTAGGACTAGGCATAAAATCCTTTATACAGATCTCGCTGGATTTCCACACACACAACGCAATTCCAGAATTTGTTGCTGCTGTAAAAATGATCCCGGAGGTAACAGAGTGCCACCATGTCACCGGCAACTGCGATTTTATTCTCAAGGTTTACGTAAAAGACATAAAAGCCTATGAAGGTGTTATCATGGAAAAGATTGCCAAGATTCCTTTTGTAAAGACATTTCAAACTATGATGATTATGTCCACAAGCAAAAAGGAACCGATCATTCCATTAGAATACTAAAAAAGAAAAGCCTATGAAAACATCATCCGAATATCAGGATCTCGCAATGATCCTTGCCTGGCCTGACGCTACGATCCGTGGTGACGAAGCATGGATGATGTTTTTCAAGAGAATAGGTCTTGTTAAAAATCTAAACTTTAAAGTCGGCCACACGGGCATTGTCCTGATCGAACGTAATACAGGCAGACTTTGTTTCTACGATTTTGGCCGGTATATCGCCCCAAGAGGATACGGGAGAGCACGTTCAGAAGATTCTGATCCAAAATTAACGATTAAACTTAAAGCACAAATTGAACGAAACCACATCCTTAACCTGCCGGAAATTGTCCGGCATTTTGAAGAGATGAAAGATGCCATGCAAGGAGTCGGCGATCTTTATTTTTCTATTGTCCCAAAAATAGATTTTTATCGCGCAAAAGCTTTTGCTGATCAATGGGTACGCCGGGGATCATATCCCTATGGCGCCGTGGCCTACAATAACAATAATTGCTCCCGATTTATCGTAAGACTCCTTATCCACGCCTCCAAAAAGTTTCATTTCTGGCATCCAATCAATTTCCCGGAAACCATAAAGGCAAGCCCAATGAGCAATATAGTAAACTCTTGCTCCGACGGGTCGATCTATAAATATACGACATCAGGTGGCCTGCAACGTATAAAAATGGGGCGATTCACATCATTGCTATTCCTCCTTAAAAAACTAAGGAGTAATATTTTGACTCGTTACGCCAAAACCTTACCTGAAGATATTACAATTGGCGGAATGCTGCAGAAAGATAAACCCTGTCACCTCCCAGCCAGCGCACAGTACTTAGGCGGTGTCGGCGAAGGAGCTTGGTTCCACATAGACCCCGTTAGTGCGAATCGGGCAATCATACATCGATTCACGCAACAAGGAGAGCATGAATATAGTGTTCTGGGCGAAATGAACCAGCCCGTAGATTTTGAAAGTTCTTATCAGATCACCTACGACAGCCACTTTCTATTCAGTCATCTACGACAGAATAAGAATATCATTCGAGTCAAACATATCCATATTTTGGCGATTGGAGAAACAGGCATTGCTGCCCGAGACAAATATGCTTAAGCCAAACGCCAATCAATAGGAGCCTTACCATGTTCCACCAAATATTGATTGGCCTTTGAAAAGTGTCTGCTCCCAAAAAAACCCCTGTAAACAGAAAGCGGAGACGGATGCACGGCTGTCAAAATAAGATGCTTATGCTTGTCAATCAATGCACTTTTCTTTTGTGCGTAGCTGCCCCAAAGCAGGAAAACTACATGCTCACATTGTTCAGAAATTGCATATATAATACTGTCCGTAAAAACTTCCCAGCCTCTCTTCTGATGCGAACCGGCCAAATGCGCCCGCACAGTCAGCGTCGCATTAAGTAACAACACACCCTGTTTCGCCCACGCTGTCAGGTCGCCCGATCGCGGCTCCGTAAATCCATCGATATCATCCTGCAATTCCTTAAAAATATTTTTTAAAGAAGGTGGTGGCATGATCCCCTCCGGCACTGAAAAAGACAATCCATGTGCCTGACCATCGTTATGATACGGATCTTGCCCTAGAATAACAACTTTAACATTTTGGAGCGGAGTCAGCTTAAATGCGTTCATCACCAGATCAGCAGGCGGAAACACTTTTGTTTGTTGCCGTTCTTGCTGTACGAAGGCAGACAATTGTTTCATATAAGGCTGACTGAACAAAGGTTTCAGTACTGGTGCCCAAGAATCATCATATAGCTTTTCCATAAACCAAACTTAGAAAAAGTTGTATGCAATGGCAAATTTATTCCCCTATCCCAATTCATAAAACACGAACGACAGCCGTATAATTGGTTAGCATAGGATCGTTTTGAATATCTATAGGGATGGGAAATACATAATTTTACAAAATAACCACTTGAACGGGTTGCTTAAACGCCGAAATTAACGGATATTTGCAGAATTAAATTGAACACAAATATTTTTTAAACAAAGATTTATGTCAAATCTCGTTAGAATCATCATTTGCAGTGCATTGCTGATTGGGACAGTTGCTTTATTTTGGACAGGAAATTGGGGATGGGGAATACTGGGCATCTTGATCACAATTCTTGGTTTTGTTACTGTATTTTTTCATGAATACATGCTTATCGCGCAATGGTATATGCGCAAACAAGATATGGCCGCGGCCGAAAAATGGTTAAAGAAAATCACGAATTATGAAAAACAATTAATCCCGCAACAACATGGTTATTATAACATGTTAATCGGTTTGATTGAATCTCAACGCGCGCCAATGCAGTCTGAGAAGTATTTCAAAAAAGCACTCGCACTCGGGCTTCATATGGATCATAATATTGCCTTGGCAAAATTAAGCTTAGCAGGTGTAGCGATGGCAAAACGCAATAAACGTGAAGCCGAGAAATTACTTCAGGAAGCTAAGAAAGCAGACAAAAACAAACTGTTAGCTGATCAAATAAAAATGATGAAAGATCAGATGGGCATGTTAGACAAACAACAGATCCGATACAATAGATAAGAAATAAATTTCAAAAAGCTAAAAAAGTGCTGAATCTTCAAAGATTCCAGCGCTTTTTCTATTTTACATCCGTCCGATCAACTATTTACTCAGCAAGATAGGTACTTCCAAAAACTTACCTTCTTCCTCGCTACTCTCAAAAACAAGCTTGATACTAATAGGCTTATCGGTCTTCTTCCAGTCTTTCACAATTACTTGGATATCTACAGGTTTATCCTCCTCAAGTAAGTAATGCAAATAGTTCTGTTTATCTTCAAAGTTAATCCGGACATTTCCCATCTGAATTGAGGAGAAAAAATGTGGCTGCTTTTTTTGATCCAGAATCTGTGTGGAGAAAGTATTCATTTTATACTCCCGAGGATCTGTACTATAGGATATCGCGAATAAGTTAATAACCAGCTCATTTGTCGTCTTATCCACACGAAAGTCTTTTAAATCGAATTGAATATCATCAACCACCAGTAACGAATCTACAGATTGCGCTTGCGTCGTGCCAGCAATAAAAAGAAAAAGCAGGATAACAGCACAATGGAAAAATTTAGTCATATTATTATATTATTTAAAAAGCCACGCTAACCGTGGCTTCAATCTAGTAAAGATCTATTGAAATCAAATTATGCACGCAAACGGTCGGCTGAGCGAATCAGTTTTTCATCCCGGCGTACTCCGCCCAATGCCAGCGCACAAAAAATAATTGATATTGGCAGCAAAAAGAAACCTACCCCGATATTCCCTGCTCCTAGGAACTGACCAACCGTAGCAAGATGTGTACTTGCGGATGAATAAAGCCAAATTGCGAAAAAGATAATTGCAACAATCTCTACCCATATCAATAAAAGCTGAACCTTACGCTGTTTAAATTTAAATATGGTGAAAATCGGAAGCAATCCCAACAGCGCCGTCACAATGGTCTGCAGGATATAACCGAATCCACCTTCATGAACCGGCTGTCCAGCAGCAACACCATAAACACCTGTCACCTTCACATTTTTTCCCAAACCGACTAAATCACTGTAATTTACATAAGGGAATAAAAATAAGCCGAATATAATTAGTCCTGCCACTAATAAATAAACAGTTTGGATACGTTGAATCATATTTTAATTTTTGTATATCAACAAATATAATAAGCTTTCTTTCTATTTAGAAATCAGAACAATCGAAAGGGCTATTTTGTTGCAAATTTTAGAATGTATCATGCCAAATGTTTGTTGAAATCCGTTAAAGCGATCTTCTTTCCAATAACCGGAAGTAGCACCGACTCCTTTTAGTATATTGATACCGGTTAGCTCATGGAGTTCTTTTCAGAAAGCATTATCTTTGCAGAAAATTAAAAGATCATGCTATATATATATGGCGCAACAGCGCATGCAAAAACTGCTGTAGATGTAGCCGAAGATTTGGACATCGAAATCGGAGGGCTTATTGATAAGTCATTGCTGATCGAGGATGTATTCGATTATGAGGTCCAACTTCATCATCAAGTTAAAGATGCTGCAGAAAATTTCTTTGTTGCCGTTAAAAATCCGGGGCTACGCGAAAGGATCGTATCCGAAAATCCAGATTGGAATTTTCAGTCCTTAATTCACCCGAAAGCCTATGTCTCCAAAAGGGCTGAGATTGGCGAAGGATGTATTATTCTTCCCGGAGCAACGATAGCCCCCGATGTACAGATTGGCAACCATTGTATCATCTCCGGATCGGCAGTCATTGAAAGCAACACCATTATTGAAGATTTCGTAAACATCGGACCAAATGTTTCCATCGGTGCCAACGTACTGGTAGGCCGAGGCTCAGAAATCAAAGCCAACACCCATATCGAGGACGAAGAGACCATCCCCAAAGAGAGTGTCGTTTAAGGATTAAATTCCCGCCGAGTGAAACTGTAGATCGTACAGTTTTTTGTAGTAACCTTCAAAAGACAAAAGCTCTTGGTGTGTTCCAATTTCTTTTATTTCCCCCTTGTCCAAAACAATGATCTTGTCCGCCTTCTGAATGGTGGACAAGCGGTGGGCAATAACAATCGAAGTTCTTCCCCGCATTAAATTGTCGATCGCACTTTGGATCATTTCCTCAGTTTCGGTATCTACGGAGGAGGTAGCTTCATCCAAGATCAGGATTCTGGGGTCATGAACCAGCGCCCGAATAAAAGAAATTAATTGTGCCTGCCCAGCAGACAATGTTGCTCCTCTTTCCTTCACGTCGTAATCATATCCACCGGGAAGTCGCATAATAAAGTCATGTGCGCCAACTTCTTTGGCCGCTTCGATAACTTGTTCCCTCGAAATTGAAGGATCACCCAATGTAATGTTATTGATGACAGTATCCGAGAAAAGAAACACATCCTGCAACACCGTAGCAATGGTATTTCTCAAATAATCAAGATCGTATTCGCGAATATTTGCACCGTCCAGGAGGATTTCACCTTTATTGATCTCGTAAAACCGACTAAGAATATTGATTGTGGACGATTTACCAGCACCGGTAGCACCGACCAAAGCCAATGTCTCGCCAGGTTGTACACTAAAATTGACATCCCTCAGTACCCAGCTTTCATCGTTATAAGCAAACCAAACATGCTTAAATGTAATTTCCCCTTTAATATGGCCTGGTTTTAATGTACCCAAATTAGGAGTCATCTCATTGGTATCCAGCACTTCAAAAATGCGTTCAGCACTCACCATACCCATTTGAAGCGTATTAAACTTATCAATAAGCTCCCGAATAGGCCTAAAAATCATATTGATATACATAATAAAGGCTACAACTACACCGGGTGAAATCACATCGCCCATGATCTGTTTGGCTCCAAACCACACCAACAAGCCTAAGGAAATTGCCATGATAATTTCCAAAACTGGAAAAAAGATAGAGAAATACCAGTTGGTACGAATATGCGCGTTCCGATGCTGCGCGTTAATTTCTTTGAATTTATCCATTTCCTGCTTTTCACGCGCAAAATATTGAATAATACCGACTCCAGTGATATGCTCCTGTAAAAAGGTATTCAAATTAGACACCCATTTCCTAACATCGATAAAGGCAGCTTTCATCGCTTCTTTAAATACATAGGTTGCAGCAATCATCAAAGGCATGGGAATAAGTACGATTAACGTTAATTTCCAATCCGAATAGAACATAACGCCCAATATCACCGCCAACTGCAGAAGATCGCCAATAATCTGAATCAATCCCTCCGAGAAGATATTGGAAAGTGTTTCCAAGTCAGATATCGTCCTTGTAATCAACTTTCCTAAAGCGGTGCGGTCAAAATACTTAAGACGCAGCTGTACAATGTGATTAAACACCTGGATGCGAATGTCCCGGATAACAGACTGTCCCAGCGTATTTGTCATAAGGGTATGATAATAACGAATCAGGGTCTGCACCACGACCAATGCCAGCATGGCCATGAGCATATAGGACAATCCCGCCGTATCAAAATTTAAGATATAGTTGTCTAGCGTATGCTGGATAAGCATCGGTAGCGCTGGGGCCACTGCCGCCAATAGTATTGTTAAAACCACGGATATCCAAAATGTGACATGATAAGGTCGCATATAGCGACTCATACGCCGCAACAAATTGACATCGTAGGTTTTGCCTGTTATTTTATCTTGACTCACGTTATTATTTATATATAAGGGTAAGCTACTTCTGTTAAATACAATCCATGCGCCGGGACGGATACCCCAGCCTTGCCGCGACTTTTGCTTTTGATCACTTCCTGCATAAAGGAAGCCGGTTTGCCCTTCAGTCCGATCTCCAGCGAAGTACCTACGATCGCACGAACCATGTTGCGCAAGAAACGATCTGCGGTGATATGAAATACCAGATCCTGTTCATCATGCCATAACCATTCTGCTCTACGAATATCACAAATATTTGTAAATACCTGCGTATGAGACTTGCTAAAGCATTCAAAATCTTGCTTACCCAATAAAAATTGAGCAGCCTCGTTCATTCTGTCCACATCAGGGCGGTCACGCAAGAAGCAGGAATAAGGATAAATAAACGGATCTTTATGAAAATGAAGGTGGTACTCATAAGATCTATGCGTCGCATCAAATCGGGCATGAGCATCATCAGCAACTTCAATCAGCCTCTTAACCGCAACGTCAAAGGGTAATAATGCATTAAGTGAATGAATAAAACGTTCAGGATTTGTTAATATCCCTACAGCAGCTGCATCAAAATGAGCATACAGTTGCTTCGCATGTACCCCCGTGTCTGTCCTTCCCGCTCCAGTGGTCTCAATAGGTTCCCGTAACAATGTCGCCAATGCTTTGTTCAATACTTCCTGTACCGAAATCGCATTATTCTGAACCTGCCACCCATGATAAGATTGCCCAAAGTAGGCTATTTCTAAAAAAAAACGTCTTTTATCCATTATACGACACAAAGGTACATTTTTCAGAATGAGCTCCATTTTCCCAAAGTATTATTTTGCTTATTTTGGTCAATATTTAATCCTCAAATGACAAAACTTATAACAACCTTTAGTTTTAATCAGGAAATTGCTCAAGTTTAAGTTGTTACCAAATTAGGCCTACTGCACATTGAGTCCGCGTCGAGTGGCACATCAAGTCCGTCTTTTCAAGCGTACCTACGCAGGGGACGCCCCCATTGAAAGCCAGCAAAAAACGAGCCCTTAACACCTAGTTGATTTTAAGCAAAACAAAAAGCTATAATATATCTATCAGATTTTCAAAAGCCATACCCCGCGAGGCCTTTAATAATACCGTAGCTCCGATAATCGGTCTTTCTTTCAGGGCAGCCTTCGCCTCTAAGGTTGTTTCAAAAAATTCGGCGCCATCATTTTTATGTTCAAAAAATGCCTTTCCGACAAAAATTTTGCGATCAGCGAACATGCTTCCTACGTTATCCACGATTTTACGATGCTCTTCAAAAGATTCAGCACCAAGTTCAAACATGTCCCCCAAAATAACCGCTTTCTTGTTGGCCTCAATAATTCGGACATTATCCAAAGCAGCTGCCATACTGGTGGCATTGGCATTATAATAATCACAGATCACCGTGTTGTGGGTCGTTTTCATGATCTGTGAACGATTATTTGTCGGGGTATAGCTTTCAATACCCAAATTGATCTCCTTTGGCAAGATATCGAAATGTAAACCTACCGCTATTGCAGCCAAAAAGTTTTCTGTGTTGTATGAACCT
Organism: Sphingobacterium puteale; assembly: GCF_003627955.1. Classification (GTDB taxonomy): domain Bacteria; phylum Bacteroidota; class Bacteroidia; order Sphingobacteriales; family Sphingobacteriaceae; genus Sphingobacterium; species Sphingobacterium puteale. The sequence continues at coordinate 723,173 of NZ_RBWS01000001.1, forward strand.
GTAAGTTGCGTATCTATGATATAAGTCTGGGGGTCTCCTTTCGTCTTCCATGAGATCTGTAACAATGGAGTTGCTTTCAACAATTTACCAATGACATCATTGGTTTCGGAAAACCCATAAGTCACTATTTCAGCTATTTGCCGTGCCGCAGCCATTTCTCTTAAATGCGGGTTATCCGCCTGTAAAAAGAGTGTCCCCTGATGTTCTTGCAACCAATCATACAGTTCACCCTTTGTTTTCTTAACACCTTCAAAAGAGCCAAAGCCTTCCAGATGCGCCTTTCCGACATTGGAGATCAATCCATGTGTTGGTTCAGCAATTTCACATAAAAACGCAATTTCACCTAAATGGTTGGCTCCCATTTCTATAATAGCGATTTCAATGGATCCATCAATGGCCAACAGCGTCAAAGGAACGCCAATATGGTTATTTAGATTTCCTTTTGTCGCATAAGTTTTATATTTCTGCGAGACAACGGAATACAATAATTCCTTTGTGGTTGTCTTTCCATTTGTGCCTGTTACACCGATAACAGGAATATTTAATTGTCTCCGATGATAATTCGCCAGATCCTGCAATGTCTTCAATACATCGTCAACCAAGATATACTGTTCGCTTTTTTTATAAATTTCCTCATCAATAACGACATACTTCGCTCCGATTTGGAGCGCCTGTTCTGCAAACGTATTCCCATTAAAATTTGCGCCCTTCAGTGCAAAGAATATACTATCCTTCTCAATCTTACGTGTATCTGTTGTAATATTTGGATACTGTTTATAAATCTGATATAACGATTGAATGTCCATGTTTAGAAATTTGTTGAACAAATATAACCATTCTGTCCGATTTCAAATCAACAGGGATGCACATCTCAAATATTTGGATCACAAACACAATCCCCGATAACGTTTGCGCATTTATTTTAATCAATTTTCTTTAACTAAGGCTTTAATATTGGTAATTTCATTGACCAATTAAACAGTTTGGAATGCGGACGATTATACTTTCACTTTTTTCACGTTCTTTCTCTCTTCTTGCCCCAACAGCAAAAGAACAAGGTATCGTTGTTGGGAAAGATGGCTTCTGCAATTTCCAAATCATACAGGTATTGAATAAAAATCCGCTGTATTTAATAGAATATAGGAATAAACAACTAGGTCCTGTGTCACAAAATCGTGTCAAATGGAAACATCTTTTAATAGATGGAGCAGCTGATAGCCTTAATTCTCGGCTTGTATTCAAGGATTGGACACCAATCTTACATCTAATTGCTAAGTAATGACCGGTAACGTTTGCATAAGTTTTTCATCTAAGTTAGGAACAAAGAATGTACAATTGCTTTTACAAATAACCATTTTTAAACCAAAAATGTAAAAAATGAATTCGTTTAAAAAGCACTATTCCCGTACATTGAAACTTGCACTTGGACTGCTTCTCGTGCTGCCACAGCTGTGTATGGCTCAAGAACCTGCCCGTCCTATTATACAACAAGTCGAATTTAAGAAAGACACGTTAAGTATTAGCAATTATGGCGCTAAAGGTGACGGTCAATTTCTTAATACAGCGTCAATCAACCAAACCATCCGTACATGTAGCGAGCGCGGTGGCGGTGTGGTACTGGTTCCCGCCGGAATTTGGCTGACAGGGCCTATTGAAATGCGAAGCAATGTAAACCTGCATCTCAAACGAGACGCCATCTTGCTTTTCACAAGGGACTTTGATCAATACAAGCTTGTTGAATCCAATTGGGAGGGTGAACCGGCTTGGCGCAATCAAAATCCAATATCAGGCAAGAACCTATATAATATTGCAATTACGGGCAATGGCATTATCGATGGCAACGGAGGTGCTTGGCGAATGGTCAAAAAAAGCAAACTTACAGCCTCCCAATGGAAAAATCTCGTTGCCTCAGGTGGCACAGTTGATGCCGACAATGAGATTTGGTACCCCTCAGAAAGCTCACTAAAAGGTTCAAAAGAGAAGAAAGCAGGGGTAATTCGTCCGGGCACAACCATCGATGACTTCAAAGATGTCAAAGATTTCTTAAGGCCCAATCTTTTGGTATTTACAAACTGTAAAAAGGTATTATTGGAAGGCGTAACTATACAAAACTCCCCTGCATGGAATCTACATCCCCTATTATGCGAGGAGCTGACCTTACGAAAGCTCTCGATTCGTAACCCTTGGTATGGCCAAAATGGCGATGGTGTCGATGTCGAATCTTGCAAGAATGTCCTGATTGAGGACTGTACATTTGATGTTGGTGACGACGGCATATGTATCAAGTCAGGCCGGGATAAAGCTGGCCGTGACCGTGGCAAGCCAACCGAAAATGTAATCATTCGCAATAATGTTGTTTATCACGCACATGGTGGTTTTGTGATCGGAAGCGAGATGAGCGGTGGCGCCCGCAATATTTGGGTGGAAGACTGTTCATTTATCGGAACTGATATTGGACTTCGCTTCAAAACGACAAGAGGCCGTGGCGGAGTAGTAGAAAACATATTCATCAACAATATCAATATGATTGATATTCCCGGCGAGGCTATTCTATTTGACATGTATTATGCAGCAGTAGACCCCGTTCCTCTGGCTGGAGAAAAAAGATCTTCCGTAAAAACAGTAACACTTCCGGTTACAGAAGAAACTCCGCAGTTTAAGAACTTCTATATCAAAAATATTGCAGCAAAAGGAGCATCAAAAGGAATTTTCCTACGTGGTCTTCCTGAAATGCATATTCAGAACATCTGGATTGAGGATGCCACATTGGAAGCAAATAAGGGCATAGAAATCATTGAAGCTTCTCATATTAATTTAAAAAATATTGTATTAAAGACAACAGAAAACAATCCGTTGATCGCCATCAACAATAGCTCCGCGATAAATCTAGCTAATATCCAAGCATTGAATGCTCCAGAATTGTATATCGAGGTTGCAGGTGAGAAAAGCAGTGATATCCGTCTCTCGAATTCCAACACAAAAGCGGCTAAGGCTGTCAGTCAATTTATAGCGGGAAGTACGAAAAAATCCTTAACGATCAAAAATTAGGAACGTAATGAGAAAGTTATTTTTAATTCTTTTAAACCTTATAGCACTTGTTCCATTTTCAGGATTCGGCCAACAAAAACCTTTTTCTGAGCAGATGGCCAATACTGTACTTGAACAGCTTTATCCGGATTCCCTATTCAACAGGACCGACAAATTTCCGAAATGGTCATACGATATGGGGGTTATTTTTGAAGGTCTCACGGATGTATGGCGCAATACGGCAGACGCGACCTATTTTAATTATATGCAGACCCGCATGGATGCTTATCTCAGCATTCAGGATTCCATTAAGAACTATGATGCGCAAGATTTCAATATCGACAATATCAAAAATGGTACGGCACTATTAACGCTTTACAAAGTGACCGGTAAAGAAAAATACCTTAAGGCCTGCCACCAATTATATGCACAGCTCCAAAAGCATCCGCGAACTAAAGAAGGAGGTTTTTGGCATAAGAAAATCTATCCCTATCAAATGTGGCTGGATGGCTTATACATGGGACAACCTTTCTATGCAGAATATGCTAGCCTGATGAATATTCCTTCCGCCTTTGACGATATCGCCAACCAGTTTAGCTACATGGAAAAAAACGCCCGTGATGCGAAAACAGGCTTGCTGTATCACGGTTGGGATGAATCGAGAAAAGAACGTTGGTCTGACCCGAAAACAGGTTTGTCACCACACTTCTGGGCCAGGGGCATGGGCTGGTATGTGATGGCGCTTGTCGATGTATTGGACCATTTCCCGGAAGAGCATCCACGTAGACAAGAACTCATTGCGATCTTAAACAGAACGTTATCGGCAATCGTCAAGTATCAAGATGCCAAAACCGGTGTTTGGTATGATATTGTGGATTTAGGCACCAGAAAAGGGAACTACCTCGAATCCTCGGCTTCAAGTATGTTTGTCTTTGCATTGGCAAAATCATTGCGCAAAGGCTATATCCCGGTTTCATTTCAAAAAAGTCTGGACCGGGGTTATAAAGGACTTGTGAAGGAGTTCATTACTCCAGCAGGAGAAAATCGTGTGAACCTTAACAAAACGGTCCAAGTATCTGGCTTAGGCGGAAAAAAATATCGTGACGGTAGCTTTGCGTATTATATGAGCGAACCCGTCATTACCAATGATCCCAAGGGAATCGGTGCTTTTATCCTTGCAGCATCAGAAGTTGAATTTGCGAAGGCACAAAAGGGTAAGAAACGGCGTACTGTCACATTGGATAATTACTTCAACAACGAATATAAAAAGACAGTATCGGGTCAACTTACCCCCTATCACTATCTTTGGGATGGCGATGATAACAATGGATTTTCGCTATTGGGCAGGATATTTGAAAAAAACGGGGCCCAATTAAATACATTAAAGACAGCCCCTACACAACAGAATCTCTCCAAATCCAACATTTATATTATCGTAGATCCCGATACAGAGAAAGAAACCGAACATCCACATTTCATGAATGAAACAGATGCCCAGCAGATTTCACGATGGGTTGAACAGGGCGGCGTACTCGTTCTTTTATTAAATGATAGCGGCAATTGCGAAATCGCGAAATTTAATACCCTCGCACAGAAGTTCGGCATTACATTCAATGAAGACAGTCGCAACCGTGTTAAAGGAAATGATTTCCAAACCGGGGCAGTTCTGATCCCGCAAGGTAATACAGTATTTCCAAATACATCCAAAATATATATCAAGGAGATTTCAACGTTACAAGTAAAAGCTCCGGCCCAAACATTGATTAAAGAGAAGGGTGATAACATCATTGCAACAGCGAAGTATGGAAAAGGAACCGTATTTGCAATTGGAGATCCTTGGCTGTATAACGAATATACAGATGGAAGAAAACTGCCTCAGGAATATGAAAATTTTACTGCAGCAAATGATTTAGTGCGCTGGTTAATCAAACAGATCAACAACTAGAACCATGAGAAAAATAGCTATCCTAAGTTTCATCGCGGTATCAGTGTTTCATCACCACTGCATCGGACAGTCGTTGCCGTCCAAAGATTCATTAGCAGAAAAGATGCTCATCTATCAACTACCAAATGGTGCATGGCCTAAACAGCTGGTCGACAAAAGTGTCGTTGACTACCAGCGGCCAATTACAAAAGAAATCCTGCAAAAGATTAAAAAAACAGCTATTGACCATGCCACGCTCGACAACAATGCGACAACCCGGGAAATAAATGGTTTGATCAAGGCTTTTAAGGATACGAAAAATCCGGCTTATCTGACCGCTGCGGAAAAAGGTATCGCATATATCTTATCGGCTCAGTATGAGAATGGAGGCTTTCCCCAATATTATCCGAATAAATCACTCTATAGAGCTGAGATAACTTACAACGATAATGTCATGATCAATGCGTTATTGGTGCTTTACAAAGTTGTCATTAAGCAAGACGGCTTTGAGTTTATCAACCCCATATTTGTGTCAAAAGCACAAACAGCAGTAGAAAAAGGCATAGCCTGTATCCTGAAGACACAGGTCATGCAAGACGGGAAAAGGAGTATTTGGGCTGCGCAATACGATCAGCACACTTTAGTCCCTGCTCAGGCCAGAAAATTCGAACCTGCTTCATTAAGTACGAGTGAATCTGTTGCCATCGTTCGGTTTCTGATGATGCAGCCCGCGACGCCAGCGATCCAACAAGCTATTGAACAGGCAATACAATGGTTTCAGCAAAATGATATCGAAGGTTATCGTTTTGATCGCGTACAAAATAAGCTGACAAAGGAGTATGAGCGTAGGCTTGTGGCTGATAGTACTTCAACAATTTGGGCACGATTCTATGATCTGTTTGACAATCGCCCGCTCTTTGGAGATCGCGACAATACCGTCAAATACAATTTTGAGGACGTATCCGTAGAACGTAGGAATGGCTATGCCTGGTTCGGCAACTGGCCAGAGAAACTGATCGAAAAGGACTTTCCGAAATGGAAAAAACAATATAAAATTCAATAATAAATAGTTATCAGATGTTACTCACAAAACATACTATAAATACAATTGGTTCGGATCTGGTCAGTAAGCCTACCGAATCATCTTTCTCTTATCCAGAAAAGATTCTTCAATTCGGCACGGGCGTACTGCTCAGAGGCCTACCAGATTACTTTGTCCATAAAGCCAATCAACAAAACCTGTTCTGTGGCAGAATCCTTGTTGTAAAATCAACAATTTCAGCCGGTGCTGATGCCTTCGAACAGCAAAACAACCTATATACATTAGCTATTAAAGGTATAGAAGACGGTGAGGAAATTTCACATTACGAAATCAACAATTCGATTTCACGTGTGCTGGCGGCCAACAAAAATTGGTCAGAGATATTAAAAAGTGCCGAAAATCCTGACCTTGAAATTGTCTTTTCCAACACCACAGAAGTTGGCATTGTCATGAGTGAAGATACTATCAATGACGCACCACCGGCTTCTTTTCCAGGTAAACTTTTAGCCATTTTATACCGGAGATTTGTTTACTTCAATGCCGACAAAAATAAAGGTTTAACCATTGTTCCGACCGAATTGATCACGGACAATGGCACTAAACTGAAATCAATAATAAGGGATCTTGCTGAGCTGAATAAGCTCCCGAAAGAGTTTTTGAACTGGCTTGATACCGCCAATGACTTTTGCAACACGCTGGTAGACCGTATTGTTCCCGGAGCATTGCCTTTAGCGGAATACACGAAAACCTGTACCTTACTGGGCTACGAAGATCAATTGATGATTATGGCCGAACCGTTTCGCTTGTGGGCGATAGAAGCTATTTCTGAACGTGTGCAACAACGGTTGTCATTTGCCTTAGCGGACTCAAATGTATTGCTGGTTCCTTCCATTGAAAAATATAAGGAAATCAAACTGAGGCTCCTTAATGGAACACATACATTAAGTTGTGCCCTTGCACTTCTTGCGGGTTTCAATACGGTAAAGGAGGCTATGCAAAATGCAGCATTCAACCAATTTATACGACTTTTAATGCAAGATGAAATTGGTCCCGCAATTTTAAGCGACAGTATTTCAGTTGCGGACATCAACGATTTCTCATCCAAAGTAATCGATCGCTTTGCGAATCCTCATCTTGAGCACAAATGGGAATCCATTGCTTTAAATTACAGCTCAAAAATGGCGATGCGCAATATCCCACTGCTAAGAAAGTGGTATACAGCCCACCATGAAGCACCACAACTGTTTGCACTTGGATTCGCGGCTTATCTCTATCTATTAAAATCCAAGCTGGACGGCGATCAATATACGCAGGTGATCAATGGACGGACAATCATGCTCCAGGACGAATTGGCTCCAAGATTATATATGGCCTGGACCAATCCAGATAAACTTGTCCATACCGTGCTTTCAGATACGGATTTATGGGGGATCAATTTAACGGAGTTTCCTCATTTTGAAGAAACAGTCAACCAGAAATTACAGCAGATCATTGAAAAAGGAGCATTAAAAGCACTTGAAATTTCATCAGTTCTTGATAATAAAAAGGTATAAATAGCACTACAAATGAAAAACAACGTATTAAAGATACATCCCAAAGACAATGTTTTGGTCGCATTACAAGATCTCAAAAAAGGTGATGTGATTTCATTTGAGGATATACATTATATTCTACAAGAAGATATTCCGGCCAAGCATAAATTTTTTATGCAGGACATGCACTTTGGTGACGAAATCTACATGTATGGTGTACTCGTTGGAAAGGCTCAATTTGATATCCCTCAGGGAAGCATTATGAATACAGACAACACCAAACATGCGGTAGAGCCTTATCATTTCAGACCTTCAAACTATCACTGGGAAAAGCCTGATGTTTCAAAGTTTGAAGGGAGAACTTTCAATGGCTATCTTCGCCCGGACGGCCGTGTTGGAACCGCAAATTACTGGCTATTTATCCCAACTGTATTCTGCGAGAACCGAAATCTTGATGTTATCAAAGAGGCGCTGTATAATGAGCTTGGCTATTCAGTCACTGCAAAATACAAGAACTTCACCCATCAGCTGTTAAAAGCCTATGAAAAAGGTGAAACGTTAGACCTGTCCTCACTAGAACAGCTTAACACGATTACCGAACAGTCTGACCGTGTATTCAAGCACGTGGATGGCATCAAATTTTTGAACCATCAGGGTGGCTGTGGCGGAATTCGACAAGATGCGGCCATCTTGAGCAAATTGCTTGCGGCCTACGCCGACCATCCGAATGTCGCAGGCATTACGGTATTGAGTCTAGGCTGCCAAAATTTACAGCTGAATGATCTAGTCAACGACATTAAGCTACGTAATCCAAATTTTGATAAACCCTTGTACTTGTTTGAACAGCAACAATCAAAAAGTGAGGAGCAATTGCTGAAGGAGGCGATACTGCAAACTTTTATTGGGCTGACAGAAATTAATAAACTCGGTAGACAGCCAGTACCATTGAGCAAATTGACCTTAGGTGTAAAATGCGGTGGCAGTGATGGATTCAGCGGCATTTCAGCCAATCCTGCCGTAGGTTACACCGCCGACCTATTGGTTGCTCTTGGCGGAAAAGTACTATTGGCCGAATTTCCGGAACTATGTGGTGCCGAGCAAAACCTAATAGACCGTACTATCGATCCAAACGCCGCCAATAAATTTATTGACCTTATGACTGCCTACAGCAATGCCGCAGAGGCTGTTGGTTCGGGGTTTTATATGAACCCATCCCCAGGCAATATCCGTGATGGGCTTATCACGGATGCTATAAAAAGTAATGGTGCCGCAAAAAAAGGTGGAACCTCACCCGTTGTAGATGTCCTGGACTATACCGAGGAAGCGACAAAGCCCGGTCTTAACTTAGTCTGTACGCCCGGAAACGATGTGGAAGCAACAACTGGAAAAGCAGCGGCGGGCGCAACACTCATTCTGTTTACAACAGGCTTGGGTACCCCTACAGGTAATCCAATATGTCCGGTCATCAAAGTAGCAACAAATAATGTATTAGCCACCAAAATGGCCGACATCATTGATATCAATACCGGTCCTATTATAGATGGAGATAAATCTATCCAGGCCATGGGGGAGGATATTTTAGAATATTGTATCAAAGCAGCTAGTGGCGAAATAACACCTAAAGCTGTCCAATTAAACCAAGACGATTTCATACCTTGGAAAAGAGGTGTGAGTTTATAAAAATAGGATATTGTATGAAAGCTTTTTTAGACGACAACTTTTTATTAAACACAAAAACAGCCGAAGAGCTGTATCACAACTATTCAAAGCATTTGCCGATTATTGATTATCACAATCACTTGATTCCGGAACAGATCGCTAATAATGTCAAATTTGACAACATTAGCCAAGTGTGGCTGCATGGCGACCATTATAAATGGCGGGCCATGCGCGCCAATGGTATCAATGAACGCTATATTACGGGTGATGCTTCGGATGAAGAAAAATTTATCAAATGGGCGGAAACGGTTCCTTATACATTGCGCAACCCATTACACCACTGGACACACCTTGAATTGCAACGTTACTTTGGCATCACAGATTTGCTGTCCCCAAAAACGGCAGCCAAGATATACGCTGATACAGGTGCCTTATTACAACAAGATAGCCATTCGGTTCGCGGATTATTGAAAATGATGAATGTTGAGGTCGTTTGTACCACCGACGATCCGATCGATAGTCTCGAGTTTCACCAACAATTCGCCAAGGAGAAAGAATCGTTCAAGATGCTTCCCGCCTTTCGTCCTGATAAAGCCATGAATTCGGACGATATCATTGCGTTGAATCAATACATCGATAAACTGGAAGAGGTCAGCGATATTCAAATCAATAGTCTTGGAGATTACTTGAAGGCATTAAAAGCAAGACATGATTTCTTTGCTGCCAACGGATGCAAAGTGTCGGATCACGGCCTGGAACAAATCTATGCAGAAGACTATACCGAACAGGAAATCGTGACGATCTTTGATAAAATTCGTACAAAAAAGGAAATCTCCTTGGCCGAAAATCTGAAATTCAAATCTGCAATGCTGATTTATTTTGCAGAATGGGATCATGAAAAAGGCTGGGTTCAGCAATACCACTTAGGTGCATTACGCAACAATAATGCCCGTATGCATCGCTTGATCGGACCAGATACAGGCTGGGACTCCATCGGAGATTTTAGCCAGGCACGTGCATTGTCAAATTTTTTGAATAAATTAGACAATCAAGATAAGCTAACCAAGACCATCTTGTATAATCTCAATCCGGCGGACAATGAACTTATTGCGACTATGATCGGGAATTTCAACGATGGTTCTATCAAGGGAAAAATCCAGTTCGGCTCTGCCTGGTGGTTTTTAGACCAAAAAGATGGTATGACAAAACAAATCAATACATTGTCGAATATGGGTTTATTAAGCCGTCTTGTTGGTATGTTGACCGACTCCAGAAGCTTCCTGTCATTCCCGAGACATGAATATTTCAGAAGATTATTGTGTGACATCTTCGGGAAGGACATCGAAAGAGGAGAAATACCAAATGATATCGAATGGATAGGGAAAATCATAACAGATATCAGCTATAATAACGCGAAAGAATATTTTGAATTTTAATGAATATGCAGGGTAAAGTTTTAAGCTTTGGAGAATTGTTGTTACGGATCTGTCCCGACATCGAACAAGATTGGATTGAACAACACCAGCTGCCTTTCTACGTGGGGGGAGCAGAACTGAATGTCGCCACAGCCTTAGCATTGTGGAATGTACCATCATCCTATTTATCCGCAATTCCTCAAAACGCCATCTGTGAAGGTATTAACAACTACCTAAAAAACAAAAACATAGACACCTCGACTATGCTGTGGACCGGCGAGAGATTAGGGATTTATTATCTCCCAAAAGGGAAAGATCTAAAAAATGCCGGTGTCATCTATGATCGTGCGAATTCTTCATTTGCAAACCTCAAAGCTGGCAGCATTGATTGGGAAGAGATTTTTGCTGATGTCAAATGGTTTCATTTTTCAGCGATCTGTCCTGCTATTAGTCAAGATATTGCTGATCTATGCCAAGAAGCAGTTATAAAAGCACAGGAAAAAGGCATTTTTGTATCATTGGACCTTAACTACCGCGCAAAGCTTTGGAAATATGGGAAAGCACCGAAAGAAATTATGCCCAAAATTGCCCAATATTGCAATTTAATCATGGGGAATATCTGGGCTGCACATCAAATGCTCGGCACGCAGCTAGACGAGAAATTCCGAACTTCTTCTTCGGGGTATCAGGAAGAAGACTTACTGGCACAGGCAGATCGTACAAGCAAAGAGATCATTTCCGTGAATCCGATTTGTCAATATGTGGCCAACACCTTTCGTTTTGACCATCAAAGCAAAGGTATCAAGTATTATACCACATTTTTTGACAAAGACAGCCTGATTAAATCAACGGAATATACAGCCGAAGAAATTTTGGATAAGGTGGGCAGTGGCGATTGCTTTATGGCGGGCTTGATTTACGGCTTATACTCCAACCTTTCTCCCAAAGAGACCCTAGAGTTTGCAACACTTGCCGCATTTGATAAACTGTTTATCGCCAGCGATGCGACAACAAGTACAGTGGAAGATATAAAAAATAGAATGATAGCATGAATTTGAAAGAAATTGTATTAGATAAAATCCTTGAACAAGGGATACTTCCTTTGTTCTTCCATCACGATAAGGCCGAAAGTATAGCTATTCTGCGAACCTTATACCAAGCCGGTATACGTGTCTTTGAATTTACAAACCGTGGTCCCGAAGCATTAACAGTTTTTGAGAGTTTAATTGCCGCAAGAAACCTTGACATGCCTGACCTTTATTTGGGTATAGGCACCATCAAATCGGTTGAGGAAGCGCAACAATTTCTGCAAATCGGTGCCGATTTTATTGTCTCTCCGATTGTAAATCCTTTGGTGGGGTCGCTTGTTCATGAGCAGCATAAATTATGGATTCCGGGATGTATGACCCCAACAGAAATCTATACAGCGCAACAGCAACAAGCAGCACTTATAAAATTGTTCCCTGCAAATATACTGGGGCCAACATTTATGTCATCTATCCGGGACCTTTTTAAAGGTCAGAAATTTATGCCTACGGGGGGTGTAGAAATCGAAATGGAAAACTTAAAAGCTTGGTTCAACTCCGGTGTATGCGCAGTAGGGATGGGCAGTAAGTTAATTGATCCTAAAGACACTGGCAACTTATTTGAGAACACTAAAAAGGCACTTGACTTCGTCTCGAAAGCACGATAACAGTAAAATCCCTCTGGTACCAGCTTTAAAAAGCAAATACGGAGGGACCTTATTAGCGTGAAAAAACAGACGCTTACACTAAAAATAAACTATTTAACCCATTATGATCAACACGGAGAAAAAGGGTAATTACCGTTGGGTAATATGCTCCTTACTATTTTTTGCTACTACAATCAATTACCTGGACCGCCAGGTGCTATCCCTGACCTGGAAGGATTTTATTAGCCCCGAATTTCATTGGACAAATACGGACTATGGTAACATTACGGCCCTGTTTTCAATCTTTTATGCCATCAGTATGCTGTTTGCAGGTCGCTTTGTGGATTGGATGGATACAAAAAAAGGTTTTCTATGGGCAATTGGAATCTGGTCCTTTGGCGCAATACTGCATGCCTTCTGTGGTATAGCGACGTCAGGAATTGTTGCTGGTGAATGGTTCGTTGGTTTCGAAGGCGCAAAAGAGGCAATTTCTCATGTCAACAACGTGGGGTTAGTAATCAGTGTCAGTGTCAATCTATTTATCTTTGCCCGCTTTGTTCTTGCGGTCGGAGAGGCGGGGAATTTTCCTGCTGCGATTAAAGCCACTGCGGAATATTTTCCGAAAAAAGACCGTGCCCTCTCAACGAGTATCTTCAATTCAGGTGCAACTATTGGCGCCTTGGCAGCTCCCTTAACCATTCCTGTAATCGCCGCGCATTGGGGCTGGGAAATGTCTTTCATCATCATCGGTGCATTAGGATTTGTCTGGATGGGTTTTTGGATGTTTCTCTATAAAAAGCCAAATGAAAACCCAAAAGTCAATGCGGCCGAGCTGGCTTATATCAATCAAGATGACCATGAACAGCAGATCACACCTACTGGCGATACCAAACTTCCAAGAACGACCATTTCTGAATGCTTAAAATATAAGCAAACCTGGGCATTCGTCTTTGGAAAATTTATGACTGACGGAGTCTGGTGGTTTTTCTTATTCTGGATGCCGGCTTATCTTTCTGCCGTCTACGACATAAAATCATCGGATACAGAAGGACAGCTCGCAATTTTTGTGCTTTATGCAATTACCATGTTGTCTATTTATGGTGGATGGCTACCAACCTATTTTGTTGACAAAAAAGGAATGAACGCTTACGAAGGGCGCATGAAAGCCATGCTGTTGTTTGCTTTTGTGCCATTGGTCGTACTCTTTGCACAGCCTCTGGGACATATCTCCTATTGGATACCTGTCATTCTTATCGGTTTCGCCGGGGCCGCACACCAGTCCTGGTCCGCCAATATCTTTTCGACCGTTGGAGACTCTTTTCCAAAGCGCTCCATTGCAACCGTTACCGGAATTGGGGGGCTCGCGGGAGGTGTAGGAGCCTTTATTATCAACAAAACATCAGGATGGCTATTTGATTATGCCAAAGAAACCCAGATGACTTTTATGGGCTTCAAAGGCGAGGAAGCAGGTTATTTCATTATCTTTTCCTTCTGTGCCATTGCCTATTTAATTGCATGGGTCGTAATGAAAACACTAGTTCCTAAACTTATTTTAATAAAAAATTAACATATATTGCAAAATTTATATTATATTAGCAATATCTTTATAAATATCAATCTAAACCATTTTTAAAAACAATGAGCTTAAACTTAGAAGGTATCTTCTACGAGGAGAAAGACATTCCCGCAGAATTTACGCTCGACGAACAGGTCGATCAAAGAGAGTTCCTTTCCAATGGAGAAATGATTTCTTGGACGGGTCAAGTAAACGAAGTTTTTTCACCTATTTGTGTGAAGACTAAGGATGGCTTGAAACGTAAGCGCATCGGTAGTTTCCCTGTTTGTACAGAAAAAGAGTCCATGGAAGCCTTAGACGCTGCTGTAAAAGCATACGACAATGGCCGTGGAGAATGGCCGACAATGAGCGTTGCCGATCGTATTACTTGTGTTGAAAATTTCACACAAAAGATGATTGCCAAGAAGGACATTGTCGTCAAGCTTATTATGTGGGAAATTGGCAAATCCTACGCTGACTCCGTGAAAGAATTTGATCGTACGGTAGAATACATCTATGCGACGATCGATGCACTGAAAGATATAGACCGCGATTCTTCACGTTTTCAAATCGAACAGGGTATCGTTGCCCAAATCCGAAGATCTCCATTAGGAGTCGTACTCTGTATGGGGCCATTCAATTATCCGTTGAATGAGACCTTTACGACATTGATTCCCGCATTGATCATGGGGAATACCATGTTATTCAAACCACCTAAACATGGTACATTATTACACTATCCTTTATTAGAAGCTTTTAAAACAAGTTTCCCAAAAGGTGTTGTCAATACGATCTATGGCCGTGGCAATAAAATTGTCCCTAGTCTAATGCAATCGGGAAAGATCAATGTATTAACGCTAATCGGTTCAAGCCGTGTAGCTGACGAACTTAAAAAATTGCATCCAAAAGTGAATCGCCTCCGTGCAATTCTTGGTTTGGACGCAAAAAATGCAGCAATCATTACCAAAGATGCAGATTTAAATCTAGCAGTTTCTGAAACAGTATTGGGTTCACTTTCATTCAATGGTCAACGTTGCACGGCACTTAAAATTATCTATGTGCACCGTAGCTTGGCACAAGAGTTCCTGAAACGTCTCTCTGCTGAAGTTGCTAAATTGAAATATGGAATGCCATGGGAAAAGGGAGTATCTTTGACTCCGCTTCCTGAAGTCAATAAACCGGCATATTTGACTGAATGCATTGAAGATGCAAAAGCATACGGTGCGAAAGTAGTGAATGAGAACGGTGGCCAAGTCGCTGAATCATTCTTCTATCCGGCGATTGTTTATCCTGTCAATTCACAGATGAAACTTTATAGAGAGGAGCAGTTTGGCCCGGTTATCCCAGTCGTTCCTTTTGATGACCTGGAAGAACCTATCGAATACTTAATCGGATCTTCGCATGGACAACAGGTAAGTATTTTCAGCAATAATGCAGCTGTTGTTTCATCGCTTATTGATCCACTGGTCAATCAAGTGAGCCGTGTAAACATCAATTGTCAATGCCAACGCGGCCCGGATACTTTCCCTTTCACAGGTAGAAAGGACAGTGCTGAAGGAACGTTGTCAGTAGTCGATGCCTTGCGTTCATTCTCCATACGTTCTTTAGTAGCGACAAAATTCACTGAGGAAAACAAAAAACTATTAAATGACATCGTAAGTGAAAATGAATCAAATTTCTTAAGCACGAAATATATCTTCTAGTATACGGATGATACAAAAAAGCGACATCGAGATTATCGATGTCGCTTTTTTGTATTCATTTTTTCAGAAATTCTTCAAATACTTTTCATATCCACTGCATCTTTTTACGACAGCCGTCCCTCTGTCAATCAAATTGATTTGAGTCTATGCTTCTTCCTGATTTTATAACGTCCTAAAGTTACTTCAGAATCAGATTGTCTTGAATAGGTAACTGTAAATCGCGAATCCCCTCGGCAACGAGCCTTGCCACTTCTTTAGCACCAAAAGTATTCAGATGCGTATCATCTTTCTTTCCCTGTGGATAATTCTTTTCACCGCTGTTCACATGCAAAAACAATTTCTTACTGTCCTCCACTCCGTAGGACATGACAAGTTTTGTTGTCTTATCCTCCATGTCAATCAAAGGAGTTTGCATATCCCTAGCAACCCTACGGATAATTGCAGGATATGCTCCATGGGTTTTCACGAGCACGTCATTTTCAAATTTACGCCGTACTATCGGTGTCAAAAGAATCGGAGTACCGCCCTTCTCTCTTGTTTGATTGATATAGAAAATCAAATTCTGTTCGAACTCTTCCAACGAAGTTCCCACAGCAGGTTTATGGATCTTTTCATCATTATGTCCAAACTGAATGAACACATAATCTCCTAGACGAAGGTTTTCAAAAATAGGCTTCCAATGATTTACAGCACTTCCATCTTTGCCCACATCATGTTTAAAGGATTTGGAACTACGCCCATTTAATGCACGGTTATCGACCTTCACCTGTTGATTGAACATCTTTGCAAAGGCCATTCCCCAACCAGTTTCTGGAAAGGTATGGCTGTCTTTATCCGCAGCTGTAGAGTCGCCAATTATATAGATTGTGCGGACTTGTTCTCGCTGTAAAGCCAAGAGAAAAATTATCATCACACAGCCCGAAATAAGTGTACCGATTTTTTTCATATTTTTAGGTATTTAAATAAAATGATTAAATTACTTTTGCACGAACTGCATGGATATTTATTTGGTTATCCTATAATCAAGTTTACAAAGTATATTTCACTTGTTAATGCCAGTATCATTAATAAAGTTGTGCAAACGTTATCGGCAACGTTTGCACAGGGGATTTAATTAGGTTTTGTAATTTTTTTTGATTAATATTATAGTCTATTTTGCCGATTATGAAATTCGAAAACTATACAATCAAAGACATTGCTAAAGCGCTTAATTTATCAACTTCTACCATCTCCAGAGCATTAAGAGATAGTTATGAAATAAGTCCTGAAACAAAAAAAGTTGTATTGGAATATGCCGAAAAAATCAATTATCGTGCTAATCCCATTGCGAGGAGCTTAAAGGAACGTCGAAGCCACTCCATTGGTATTATTGTGAGTGAAATAGCCAATAATTTCTTCTCCCAAGTCATCAACGGCGTCGAATCTATTGCTTATGACAAAAATTTTCAGATCATTATTTCACAGACACATGAGTCTTCGGAAAGGGAACGGCTTAATGTGGAGTACCTAACATCCAGAGGCATAGATGGCCTACTGATTGCATTGTCTTCAGAAACCGAGGACATTTCCTATCTCCATCAATTAAAAGAACGTGGATTTCCAATTGTATTTTTTGATCGAATCCCAAAACAGTTTAACACGTACAAGGTCGTGGTCAACAATCAGCAAGGGGCCTACGATGCGACCCAGCATCTTATAAAACTCGGAAACAAGAAAATCGCGCATCTGACAAGCTCAAAATCCTTGTCCATAACAAGAGATCGCTTAGAAGGATATAAAAAGGCATTACTGGCAAATCATATCGATTTTGCCCCGAATCTTGTCAAATATTCTCAATATGGGGGTCTGCATTTAGACGAAATTGAAAAAGCGATCGAAGAGCTTATCCAAATTGGTTTTGATGCCATTTTTATCTCTGGAGACAAATTGACCACGGGATACCTTCATGTTACAAAAAAAAGAAATTTCGGCGCCGCTAGCAATATCGCTATTGCCGGATTTACAAATTCTAATGTTGTCGAACTATTTTCGTCCAAAGTCACAGCAATCAGACAACCTGCTTTCGAAATGGGGAAAATTGCTACCGAACTGCTGATCAAACTGATAGAAGCCAAATATCCTATTACAGAATTTGAAACCCGTGTATTACCCACCGAACTGATTACCAATGATTAAATAAAAAGCCGTAAAAACAAGATATTCTTACGGCTTTATACAATTACTTAACGAACAGTAATTATTGCGCTCTTTCTTTCTCTTCGTTGCTTGTATCTTTCTTACGGTAATTATTTTTAAGGTTACCAAATTTGTATGAATAGGTCAGCCGTATAACCCGACGATCTTGACGTTGCCTGATCTGAGAATCAAATTGACCAAAAGTAGTGACCAGGTTTTGATTGCCAGTATTGAATAGATCACTCACCGCCAATTTTAAGGAACTACGCTGATCTTTAAATGTTTTGGTCGCTCCCACTTCCATGTCCCATCTTCCCTCTAAGTCATACACACTGTATTTAAAAGGTGAAAAATAGCGTAAATTAACATTAGCCGTAAGACTCTTACTTAATTTTAGATTATGCATGGAATTCGCTTGAAGGAGAAATGATTTCCTTTTGATCGGAATGCCTGAAATCATACCATCAAAATCAAAGTAGATTCCAGTGATATTATTATTCATGCTCCAGATCTTCAATACCGTAATGGGAATATTTAGATTTAAATAAGAGGTTAAATTCCGACCTAAATTCTCCCGCACAACCCAAGTCTTATCTCTGACGGAGTCCTGTCCCATGCTTTCTACAATTGCGTCTTTCACATCATTGACACCCAATGTCACATTATAACGCTGCAACAAGGTATAATTCAATGTGAATTCATTGGAAAATTGGGGATTTAGATAAGGATTTCCGCGCTCAAAAGTCAACTTGTCAATATAATAATCAAATGGATTCAGTTGACGATAATTAGGACGGGTCACTTTTCTGGTGTAACCTATAGACAATATATGATTCTCATTTAGCGAATAGGTCAAATTAGCGTTGGGGAAAAGTTGAAAATAATCACGTTTCACACGCTTGCTCTTTGTTAATGAGTTTCCATCTGACATCGTATACTCTCCCCGCACACCAGCTTTTAAACTCCATTTTCCAATGCTTGTATTATAATCGAGATAGCCCGCCACTATTTGCTCCTTATAGACAAAATGATTTGTACGTGTCGTATCATTTATCCAGGAGCTATTCTGTAGGGAGTCTTTCTGCAACATTTCAAAAAGCAGATCATTATCAGACTTTACATTCGAATATTTCCCCCCCATCTCAAGCTTGGATTTTTTTGATAAGGGATGTTCGTAATCGAACTTTGCAACATAGATATCGATACCGATTGGCATTCCACTGCGTTCATTTTCCAACGGGGAAACTGGCTTCATACCGGCATCAAAATATTCATTGCGATAGGTGACACGTTTATTGCTCCTAAATTTGCTCCAGTCCAAATCAACAGTCAGTTTCCGTCCATTGGAATCTATCTTAAACTCATTATTCAGATTAGCGGAGTAGCGGTCAAACAATTCTTTGAAAGAGGACGATGAGCTTAATATCGTATCATAAGCGGATACGGTAGTACCTATATTCGTCCTACTGTCATTGTCATTGTATTCGGTATTATTTGACCCATTGAATTGCAGTGTTAATGTATTTCTTGAAGATGTCTTTTGTTCAACGCCAAAACGGTAGGAATGATTGCGTTCATCTTCATCCAATATTGATTTTTGATTGAAATATTTCTTTTTACCATCATTCTGTATAACCCGGTCTATATACAGCTTACGGTAAGACTTTTCATCCGAATAAGCATAGGAACCAAACAGTGTTGTATTATTCTTTTTGTAATTTAATGAAAGGGAACTATTTCCCTTGAATTTTTCACCGCTTCCTGCCGTCAGGTTAAAGGTCCCGTTAAATCCTTCCATACGATTCTTCTTAAGGACGATGTTGATCGTTCCTACAGCCCCTTCAGCATCATCCTTAGCGGATCGTGTCGTAATCACTTCAACGGATTTAATCTGATTACCATCCGTGCTTTTTAAAAAGCTCAAAAGTTGCTCACCGGACATATAGGTTTGTCGTCCATCAATGGTAACGGCCACCCCCGATTGTCCCATCAATTGCAAATTATTGTTGTTGTCCAAGCTAACACCGGGCGCACGCTGCACGATATCCAGTGCATTGTTGCCGGCAGCCAATGGAGAATTCTCTACATTTAGGATCAACTTACCGGGCTTACTCTCGACCATAGGACGTTTACCTTCCACGGTAACTTCCTCTAATTTTCTGTTATCCGCGATCAACTCGATCACAGCAGGAGAGTAATCGGACTTATCGATAGCAAAAGAGCTACTTCGGTTTGAAGTATATCCCACCATCTTTGCTTCAACGAGATAATTTCCGGGCCCCACGTCCGTGAATTGATATTCTCCGTACTCATTGGTGACTACCGCCTTTAAGACAACAGCAGAATTAGCTTTCATTAGGTAGGCCGTTGCTAAAGGCAGCGGCAAATGATCTGCCGAGTGCACTTTCCCAGTAACTTTCACTTGCGCATGGGCAAAGGAGACAATTAAAAAATTTACCAGTAAGAAGTAAAAATATTTTTTCATTATTAGGATAATCTTGTTTAACGTAATGAAACTTCAAAAGGGCCATCGTCATCTTGTTACAAGTTGACCTCAGCGCTAAATGGCATCATCATGGTATTGGCTTGTATGATCTGTCTTCCGCCCGGTTGAAGCGGAAGACAGCTTATTATTTATTTTTTATTTGAACGGACACGCCATCTTTTTTCGCGTTGATGATGGTATCCCGACGGATCACAATGGAAGTATCGGCAATAACAACTTCATTACGGTCAGAATCTTCTCCCTCCTCTTCATCTGATTTTTTTGGAGGCAAAGCACATTTAACACCGAGCGAAGTCACAATAAATTCCACATCCTTGACATCCCTTAAATCTTTATTATAGCGGTCGCGGCAATCGTAAAATGAAATATCGCGCAATTTACCTTCCAAATTATCATTGATCACCAATTTTGTTCCGACAGGCAAAAACAGAGTAACATTCACTTCCTGATCACGGTAGCGTTCACCTTCGCTCAATTGGAAAGCACTGTCAAAAATCAACGCAGCAGTATCTTGCTTCAGTGCATAATTGATCTTTGCAGCTCTATCTGTAGCCATCTTATAGGTACTGCCTTTTGCAGAATATTCATAACGTACATAAGGTGCCTGCAAAGAGTCAATACGTTCTATGCGGATCCGGATATCCCGTTTCAGATAGGACGAAAGATTCTCGCTTTTTATTCCGATACCAGTTTTCACTCCATTTTTTAAACGGATAACCCGAACATCATTTTCACTTAAAAAGTATACAGGCTGTCTTTGTAAAGGTTTTTCTTCGACAATCGTACTCGACTCCCTAAATTCTTTTGCAACCGAGGTTGAATAATAGATAATGGCTCCTATAGATGCCAACCACACCAAGAAAAGTGTTGTTGTCAAATAGTTATTCATCGGTTTCTTTTCGAAGAGCACACGTAAAAGCAGGTAAAATAACCCCGCTAGCGGAATGAATATGGACAAAAAGCCCGCAATCAAGGCAAATGGCACATCACTGGGATCCATTAAATAAAACGGCCCGGAATCGTCCATCACATCAGGAATCACGTTTACAATAGCTAATGCAAAGAATATCAGCCCGATAATCAATCCGATAAGCGTTATCCCGACAAGGATGACAAAAAAGACACCGATAGCTTTCACGATGATTTGCAATAGCTTTGTCACCCCATCTCCTGTACGATCCAGTCCACGTGAAAAGGTATCTCTCACACCACTCATTTCTTCATCAAAAGAGCGCTTAAAATTTTGGATATTAGGCGCTTCACCACGCATCTCCATTTTGTCCGCTCTTGTAATCGCTGGCGGCATCACGATCCAAAGTATCACATAAACCAATAGTCCCGATCCACCGATTATGACAAAAAGTGCAAAAAGTAACCTTACCCATTTGGATTCAATTCCAAAAAAATGGCCAAGACCACTACAGACTCCACTGAAAACGCGATCGTCGGGATCCCGCATTAATTTCTTACCGACCTTAAAACCATTGGTATTCGGTTCATGCCGAAAGGAGCTATAGTCATCCTGATCTTCCGACTCAAAGTCACTAACCCTCCCCATTTGATCAATAACTGCATTTACATCTTCCATATTGAGCACCTCTTTACTGCCCGCCTGGATCTTCTCAGTAAACATCTCTGAAATACGGTTCTCAATATCCTGCAAAATCTCACGGCTGTCTTCCGACTGACCAAAATGCTTCTGTATATCAATCATGTACGACCGCAGTACCTCATAAGCATCCTCCTCAATATGGAAGACGATGCTATTTATGTTGATAATTATTGTCTTATTCATCGCTATTGTCTTTAACTGGTTTAGTTGAATCATTGTTTCTACCCACCAATGATGTGTTTACAGCAAACACCAATTCATTCCAGGTAATGTCCAATCTTGAAAGGACATCAAGTCCTTCTTGGGTAATTTCATAATATTTTCTAGGCGGACCTGAAGTCGATTCCTTCCATATATAACTCAACAAGCCATTATTTTTTAGACGTGTTAAAAGCGGATATAAGGTTCCTTCCACAACCAACAATTGAGCTTTCTTCAGTTCGCTGATAATATCGGAGGCATAAATTTCTCCTCGAGAAATTATGGATAGGATACAATATTCAAGTATCCCCTTCCTCATTTGGATTTGTGTATTTTCAGCTATCATAACAATACAAAGATATATGTATTTTATGGTACCATGCAATACATAGTACCATATAAAACAAAAAAAATATATTAACAGACTGATTATTAGGTAAATAATTTTTTAAAATTATTTACATTTCACTTCTATCAAGAAATTTTTGGATATTTATCCCCATGATTAAAATCCTACTGGACTACAAATGGTGTTTTATTTGGGCCATCATAGTCATTGTTTTATGTACGCTCCCCGGAAATAACTTTGATACAGTTCCCAGCTACCCCGGAATGGATAAACTCGTTCATGCGGGCATGTTTTTTGTTTTTTGCACACTGATGTACAACGGTGTTATCCAACAATTTAGCGGAAAACCAACACGCTGGTTACCCATCTTTATTGTCTCTTTTTTCGGTTTTCTGTTTGCAGGATTGACGGAATTACTTCAGCTTTATATTTTTACTTACCGTAGTGGTGACTTGTGGGATTTATTTGCTGATTCTGTAGGGATTGGGATGGCCGGATTTGCCTATCTGTTGAATTATGTCGACAGGAGGCACTGATTAGCGATAAACCCGGCTATCGAATAAAACTATTGGGCTCGGGCCAAGGTTACCACGGACACTTTACATCCGAGGGATTCCTGCAGCGTAATTGCGGCCGAGACAATTGTAGCACCGGTTGTCAGTACATCATCAACAAGTAAAATATGTACATCTTGTGGCATTGAAAGCTCCTTGCAGGCAAAGATGTCTTCCACATTTTCATAACGCGCTAAACGGTCCTTACCTGTTTGTGTCATTGTTGCCCGCTTACGTATCAATACGTCCTCCCATAAGGGAATATGCATCACCCGCGACAGTCCACGACCAAAATAGGCCGATTGATTATACCCTCTTTTTCGAAGCTTACTCGTATGTAATGGTATTGGAACAATAGCCGATAATCCAACGTACAGTTCGGATTGAAGGAGCTTGTGACCACACTGATAACCAAAATATTCTGCCAAAAATGGCTGGTTATTATATTTAATCTGGTAGATTAGCCGCTCTACACGACTTTCCTTTTGTAGGAGGAGAAAAGAGCAAGCCTCTTCTATAGGCGCTTTGCCCCAAAGCTGCCTAGCGGTATCGTTATCCGAATACGTATGAAAATTGGTATAAGGCAGATGATAATCACAGGCAATACAGATATATTTTTCCTGATATTTTAGCACACAGCCACAACAGGCACATTCTTTGGGAAAGAATATGGAAACAAAATCACCAAGAATATTCCGTAAATCAAATGGCATAATGCTAACTTCTTCAGCTAAAGATAGCAACAATCTTGCAAACTAAGCCTCAGCAGTCTCTTTATCCTTGTCTTTTATCGCCAATTGTCCGCATGCCGCATCAATATCCTTTCCTCGGCTTCGCCTTACATTGGTGATGATTCCCTGGCTTTTTAGGTAATTCGCGAATACGTCTATCTTGTCAGCTTCGGCATTCAGGAAGTCGGCCAGAGCAATTGGGTTATATTCAATCAAATTTACTTTACAGGGGACATGCTTACAAAATTTAGCAAGCTCCTTAGCGTCTTCCAACTCGTCATTGAAATTATTGAATACAATATATTCAAATGTTATCGGACTCTTTGTCTTGGCATAAAAGTATTTTAGCGCTTCAGCTAGTGCAGCTAAAGAGTTCTGCTCATTGATCGGCATAATCTCATTACGCTTTTTATCATTTGCCGCATGTAATGAAAGAGCAAGATTAAACCGTACCTGATCGTCTCCTAGTTTCTTGATCATTTTCGCAATACCGGCTGTTGATACAGTGATTCGTTTCGCAGCCATATTAAGGCCGTCCGGAGCGGTGATCCGCTCAACAGACTTCATCATATTGGCGTAATTCAATAGTGGCTCACCCATACCCATATAGACAATATTTGTCAAAGGCTGACCATAGTTTTCTTCAGCCTGTTTACTAATAAGTACCACTTGGTCATAAATTTCATCTGCATTAAGATTACGTTTTCGATCCATGTAACCTGTTGCACAAAATTTACAGGTCAGGCTACAGCCCACCTGCGAACTCACGCAGGCAGTCATACGCTCAGGTGCAGGAATTAATACGCCTTCTATGATATTACCGTCATAGAGCCTAAAGCTGCTTTTAATGGTTTTGTCCGAGCTGATTTGTGACTCTTTAACTTTGACTGCATTAATCGTAAAATTTTCCTTCAGCTTTTCACGCAGGGCCTTACTCAGATTACTCATTTGATCAAAATCTGTACAAGATTTTTCCCATATCCACTCATAAATCTGCTTTGCACGAAAGCCCTGTTCACCCAACGCGGTCAGTTGATCTTTGATCTGACTCAAAGACAAACTCCTGATATCTATTATTTTACTTTTTTCGATCACGGTACAAAGATAAGAATAATTAAGTGACAAAAAATCCCGTTCTAAAGAAAATAGAACGGGACAACTGTTATGTATGTGTTTTAAAATAGGTAGATTCGCTATCCATTAGCCATGTATGGCTTCTTTATTTCCGTAAGACTGGATCAGTTTACCTTCAAAATCCAACCACTCTTTCCAGCGTTTTTCCACATCGACATCTACGGAATACTTCCTTGCAAAATTCAGAAAAGTTGTATAGTGGTTCGCTTCGGAAACCATCAAATCGTAATAAAACTGAGCGAGCTCCTTGTCCTGGATATTTTGAGACAAGACCCTAAACCGCTCACAACTACGCGCTTCAATCATTGCAGCAAATAATAGTCTATCGATAAACGCCATATTGCGGCTACCGTCCTTTTTGGAAAATTTCATCAATTGACCGACATAGTCATCTTTCCGTTCACGCCCCAATGTATAGCCCCGTTCCTTAATGATGTCAATGACCATTTTGAAATGCTCCATCTCTTCAATGGCTATAGCTGTCAATTCATGAACCAAATCCTCGTGCTCTGAGTTGTTTGTGATCAAGGATATTGCATTTGAAGCAGCCTTTTGTTCACACCAGGCATGATCTGTCAAAATCTCTTCCAAATTTCCTTCCGCGATATTTGCCCATCGCGGATCTGTCAACAACTTAAGTCCAAGCATCTTACTTTCTAAAATAATTTAAAGCCAAAGGTAGTTAATATCTCTGCTTAAAAAAAATGATAATGTTTTCTTTAGCTATCTCTATTAAGTATTGACCTAATTTTAGGTGCTATTTTTTCGCCATAAATTTCAATTGACCGCAACATCTCTTTGTGTCCCGGAGCGCCAACGTCCATATGCGCGGAGAAACGTGTCAATCCAAATTTTTCATGGATTGCCAAAATTTTATCAACGGCATATTCAGCATCTCCAACAATAAGATGTCCTCTTGAAGACCTGCCAAAGTCATATTGTGTCCGTTGATAAGGTGGCCATCCGCGGCTTGCTCCAATACGATCCATCTGTGCCGAGTAAATGGGATAATAGTAGTCCGCAATCTGCCCACTGTTATCGCCAAAAAAAGCGTGCATATGAACCCCGACTTGAAATTTTGCCATATCGTGCCCATTATCTTCGTAGGCCTGACGATACATCTCGAACAAATGGTCGAAACTTTCGTACATCCCCCCAATAATCGCGAACATGACAGGTAAACCTAGTTTTCCAGCACGGATAACAGATGAAGTGGTACCTCCTACTGCAACCCAGATTGGCAAAGATCCATTCTTTGGTCGCGGAAAAATCTCCTGATTGATCAAAGGAGCTCTAAAATTGCCACGCCAGGTAACCGGATTCTGTTTATTCAACCGAAGTAGAAGTTCCAGTTTCTCCTCAAACAAATCCGCATAATCCTTTAAATCATATCCAAATAACGGAAATGACTCAATAAATGACCCCCTGCCAGCCATGAGCTCTGCCCGACCATCGGACAAGAGATCTACTGTTGCAAAATCTTGAAATAATTTGACGGGGTCTGCCGAACTCAATACGGAAACAGCGCTACCCAACTTGATGTTTTGGGTCACTGTGGCTGCCGCCGCCATTATAATCTCCGGAGCAGCAACGGCATAATCTGCCCGATGATGCTCACCGATCCCAAAGAAATCCAATCCAACCTGATCCATCAGTTTGATTTCTTCGATTATTTCTTTCATTCTATCCTGTGGCGCCTGGATCTGACCTGTACCGGGGTCTATCCTCGAGTCACCAAACATTCCTATTCCTAATTCCATGTCTCTTCTCTATTTAAAAACTAACTCAAAAATAGCGGCTCCATTTCATAATTTAGTTGATCTAGGATAAGAAAATATCAAAAAAAAGATAATGTTGTTTTAACGACCTGCTCCGCATTGCCGCTAAAACGATGTCCGCCCGAAAGATAGCTCTTATTAAAGTTTTTTAATGTAATCTTTTTTACCGGAAACTCAGCCTCATCATCTCCTAACACCACACTTGTTTTGATGCCTTCTATCCGGTTTATCTCAGCAACTACATCAAGGCTCCGTTTAGTGCTGCTTCTGCCCAAAATATCGGCAATATGTATCTCCAGATCGGTCGATACTGATGGTTCCAGTAACACAATGCTACGTACATTTTCCTTTATTAAGGGATCAATACGATTTATGATAAAAGGTACCGCATCTGCTCCAAAAGAATATCCCACAATAAACAACTGGTGGTTCTGTCGAGACAAAATCAGATTTTTGAGTGTATTTGACATATCCGCAGCGATATCCTTAGGTGTTTTCTTCTTCCAAAAATAGCTCCTGGAGTCAATCGCAGCCACAGCGTATCCAGCATCGGCAATTAACTGACATATCTTATTCGAAAAAGAATTGAAACCACCATCTCCACTTAAATAAAGCACCAGAGGCAATACTGTTTTGTTGTTCCAATATTTTATCTCGACCAAACGTTGTTGCGCAAAAGTATGAAATGCCACGCAGCCGATTATACATAAAATGGTCAATTTTTTCATCGGAATAGTATTACACGCTGGATACCGCTCAAGATGACACTAATCATTCGGTTTCATTACTTTAACTAGCGCTGCCGGAAGCTGTATCAGATCAAAATCGTTATCAAAGATAAGGTATTTATTTTCCCAAAAAGTCGCATACTTCTTTTTAAAATCACGTAAGCTGTGGTAATGTTTAAAATTCCCAAGTCGCGTTGACGCAAATTTCATAATCTTTTCTGCAGGGCTCTCTGTTGCTTCCAGTCCCGTCATCGGAACCATTCCCAGATTCAGGTAACTATATTTTTGAGCTTTTGCATAACTGATCATCTCTACTATCAACGCATCCATGCTCCCGCTGGGTGCTTCCAGTGATTTTCGGATCATATCGTAAGTGCATTCATCTTTGGCGTAATCAGGAATGACGTTCAAGAAAGCGACGATTTTGCCGTTCCCATTTTTAAGGACAATAATATCCTGTTGGATCAGTTCTTCGGTATTGAACATTCCCTGAGAAAAAACCATTTCTTTTTTATCGAATTCTCTCAGCCATTCATCCGAAACAGCCCGAAGTTCACCAAGGACTGCTGCACGCTGCGGAGCCTTCAGCACTGCGGTTGTAAATCCCTTTTTCTGGATTGCATTCAGTCCATTGCGCAATGATTTACGCTCTTTTCCTTCGAGCGTAAATGTTTCCAGTTCCAAAACAGCTTCTTGCCCAATGGTTATCTTCTGTTTACGAAGCGATGAGAAATGAACCAAGCTGTTTTCATCGACCCGATAATAAATCGATTTTAATCCATTTGCATAACAATAACGATCAAACTCCTCGACAAGCTCTTCTTTATCCCCCTGTTCACACACCGGCTCATCCAATACTATGGCAAACTCATTTGCCAATCTATAGGCTGTAAACCCTTCGGAAATCTCAGAGAAAAAAAGATATTTGTCTTTCCCGAGTTTGAAAAAATCCATGGCAGACTGTCCGAATTCATCCAGTAGCTGTTGCGCCCGTTCACGCTCGGATTTACTAGAATCTTCATCTATGATCAGGCGTGGGCGAGCGAGCGCGTAGATCAGAACGAACCAGCAAAAAATCCCCAGGACCTGTGTAATACGTAAGAACTCCTGCCCAAAATTAGTATGTGGCATCAGATCATCATCAATGAACAACAAAAAGCTTTTTGCGGTATGATAAATGGATTGCCGCCAAGTAAATTCAACCCCAAAATGCTGCTTATCAATAAAGTAAAAACTTAATACGTCGAACAAACACACCGCGACCAATGCAACGACGAATGTTACAAACCCGATCCTCACCCAGCGAATATTGCTTTTAATTGGATATTGCTTATAACTGAATCCCAAAAAAACGAGTGTCATTAACGCTACCGATGCCTCTTCATAATCCAACGCCTTAAACACATGTCCAAATAACGACAGCGCACTAAAAATAACTGCGATCCAAAAGGCTACACGGAAACCTTTGATTAAATAAGCCGACGTAACCAACAAACCGACTCCTAGAACAAAAACCATAAACTTAGATGCATGGATCGCTTCAAGGGGTAAATAAAACCGATCCAGCTTCATTCGATCGGCCAAAGGCGGCGTCAGTACCGAAACAATATTAACCATGCCCAAGAAGAAGATCAGCAACGCTGGCCCTACACGCGCCAAAAGCTGTCTACCCCGCCAGGCGAAAGCGATTAACCCTAACAATAGTGGCAGCCAAAATTCAAATACGCGATAAAGAATAGTTATTCCCAAGCCTTCTGCCTGACCGTAGCCATAGGCCTTGAAGATATACAGCATCGTTAATTCCACGGCTCCTAAACCTCTTAGAAAAGGTGACACAATCATTAAAACCACCGAAACGGTATAGGCGATAGCCGCTGCTTCAAAGGAATGATCTAAGCCCAGTGCATACATACTGACAAAAGCATGGACT
The DNA here is from genome assembly GCF_003627955.1 of Sphingobacterium puteale. GTDB lineage: Bacteria > Bacteroidota > Bacteroidia > Sphingobacteriales > Sphingobacteriaceae > Sphingobacterium > Sphingobacterium puteale. Next base: position 752,400 of record NZ_RBWS01000001.1, read on the forward strand.
ATCCCACAGCATTCAACAACCATAGACGCCAACACGGTACCCAGAAGATATTTCATTTTTACTTCCCCAGAAAATATCTCGTCTATATTGGAGGCAACAGCAGGAAATTTTAGTTCTACCCAACGGTAAATTCCTTTGTGTGTACGGAAAGACCATATGAACCAGAATACAACACCCAGCAGTATACCCAAAATTAACAATGAAATCCAGGCATCACCAAAATTTTTATTGTCCAAAATGGTATACAATATGACGGGGACACCAATCATAAAGACAGTTAACAGTCCTACATACCCGTACAGCGCACCAGCCTGATGAATCTGCGTCGTATTCAGATTCCGCTTTCGCAACTGAGTAGTTGTATAAGCGAGCGAACTAATGCCGCCCGCAGGAAGAAATACACTGAGCAGATTTCTTTTTAGGAATAGATCTATGGCAATTTTCAAGTTGATCGAGAGACCAATGGCTTTGAAACTCTGCACATACATTACACCTTGTAATAGGACATAGAGCAGGGTTATACAAATGCCGACCGAAACCCAGGTTAGATCTGCCGCTTTTAACTGCGGAATAATGGCAGCGAGTTCTTTCCTTTCATTTCTAAAAAAAACAAAAGCCATTAAAATAACCAAAACAGCTATTAGTTCCTTCCAATAGGTTTTTGGTGAAAAACGTCTAATGCGTTGAACAATAGTCTTGCCCATATTATCGTTTATTGTCTAATAACCGTACCGTATAATAAACACGAAATAAAGCTAATCGTTTCAAAATGACAAATTGTTAAGTTTTCGTCAATTCTTTTGACATTAATCAGTAATTTTCACCCATGAAAGAGAAAAGGGTATTATTCATCGGGCTGGTTTGGCCGGAACCAACATCATCAGCCGCCGGTTTTCGGATGATGCAACTGATCGAGACATTCCTGGATCGTTCTTATCAAATTACTTTTGCTTCTGCAGCAGCCAAATCCCCCTATAGTGCCCCATTAAAGTCGCGAGGTATTACCGAACAAGCTATTGTGCTCAATAGTGATAGTTTTGACGAATTTATTGGATGGTTACAACCCGATATTGTTGTATTCGATAGGTTTATGATCGAGGAGCAATATGGCTGGAGGGTGGCTCAACAGTGTCCCGGTGCACTTCGGGTACTTGACACCGAGGATCTCCATTTCTTACGACAGGCACGGCAAACCTGCGTCAAAAATAAAGACGATTTTTCCTTTCAAGAATTGTTTACAGAAACAGCAAAGCGGGAGATTGCTTCCATATTGCGTTGTGATCTATCATTAATTATCTCGGAGTCTGAAATGAAAATACTGACGGAAGTCTTTCGGATCTCGCCTGATATTCTATACTATCTACCTTTTCTGGAAGATGAAATTACGGTCGACGAAGCGAATACCTGGAAGTCATTTGAAGAACGAAGAAATCTGCTATTTATCGGCAACTTCATCCATGAACCCAACTGGCATACCGTGCAATATCTAAAAACAACGATTTGGCCAGTTCTTCGTAAAATTCTCCATAAAGTAGAGTTACATATCTATGGGGCATATCCGACACAGAAAGTCCTTCAGTTACATAATCCCAAAGAGAATTTTCATATCAAGGGAAGAACAGATTCTGCAAAGGACACCATGTCCAACTACAGACTATTGATTGCGCCGATTCAATTTGGCGCAGGAGTGAAAGGCAAATTTATCGACGCCATGCATACTGGCACCCCCACCGTCACGACATCGATTGGCGCTGAGGCGATGAAGGGCAACCTATCCTGGAATGGTTTTATTGAAGATGAACCCGAAGCTTTCTGCCAAAAAACCGTGGCACTTTATAACGACAAAGTTGCCTGGGCAACAGCGCAGGCCAACGGTATCCGTATCATCAACGAACGTTACGAGAAACGCAAATATCAAGCGGACTTTATGACCAATCTATCCTTACTTAAGGTACAGCTGGAGAAACATCGGCAACACAATTTTATTAGCCAGATACTCTTGCATCACACTGTACAGAGCACAAAATATATGTCGTTGTGGATTGCTGAAAAGAACAAGGTATAATTTAATTGACTTCGCGCCACCAAGGAGCATATACAGTATCCAGTTTGTCCAGATGCACCAGTTCCCCTATTTTCGGTGTAATGAGTTTACTGTGTTCTTTTTGGGAAATTTCATAAAACTTCTCCATTGGCTCTTTCCATCCATGCATTGCCAAGGCAAATTTTGACGAATGAACCGGCAAAGTGACTTTGGCTTGTAAGTCTCTGGTTTCAAGCCCCCACTCTTCGGGCAACGAATGGATATAATGCCAGGCATCATTGTACTGCCCGTTCTCCAGTATAGCCAGATCGAAGGGACCGAATCGCTCGCCTATTGTCTTGAAATGCTTACCATAACCACTATCGCCTCCTAAAAATAAATTATATTTTGAAGTCTTCAGGACGAAGGAAGTCCAAAGGGTATTGTTTCGAGTGATTCTGCGTCCCGAAAAATGTCTAGCAGGGGTAAAAGTTACCTGAAAATCAGGCACAAGATTTATTTGATCATACCAATCGCCTTCGACAATCTGTGCTGGTTTATAACCCCAGGACTCGAAATGTGCACCTACCCCCAAACCGCAGATGACTTGACCGACTTTATCACGCAGTTTGATTATGGTCTCATAATCAAGATGGTCATAATGATCATGGGAAATAAATAGGTAATCTATTTTTGGGAAGTCTGCCGCAGTATAATCCACAGCGATTTTAAACGCTTTGTTACTCCCCGGAACAGGCGAGGCGTTGTCACTGAATACAGGATCAACGAGCAGCAGTTTGCCATCAATTTTCAGCAGATAAGAAGAGTGTCCAAACCAGACCAAAATATCCTGGGCGGGCAGTTTTTTTAGATCACATTTCATGGCCGGTAATGCATCCAATGGCTTAAGTCCCGGCTTTTTATTAAAAAGAAAATCCCACATTAAAGAGACGATGTTTACATCACTCTTCAAGGAAGGTGTCACTTCAAGATTATGAAATACACCATTTCTGAAATTAGGCGATTGCTTCATCCGCTCTAATCGCGCACCTTTAAAGCTTCCGCCAAACATTGGATGAACAAAATAATAAAGCAACCCACTGACCAAGACAATCAATAGCATCCCCAAAATGACCCATCCAACGTTTTTCATTTAGAAACTATTCTTCCACATCATAGATTCGACAGGACGGATGGTCTTGCCATTATATTTTGCATTACCCTTTGTATTGTAAAACGTCTCTATCTCTCCTTCTACAGCAAAATAAATCAATTGACCGATTGGCATACCGGCATAGACTCTGACGGGTTGTGCAACAGATATCTCCAATGTCCATGTATTACAAAAACCTACATCACCTTTACCAGCTGTTGCGTGAATGTCAATTCCCAAACGACCAGTACTGGATTTTCCTTCTAAAAAAGGAACATGTTTATGTGTTTCTGTATATTCTTGAGTGACGCCTAAATAAAGGGTATTGGGTTCCAATACAAAACCCTCCTCTGGAATTTCAAAATGATCAATTTCATTATGCTTTTTGGCATCCAGTACGCGATCTGCATAAGTTGCCAAATATTTACCCAAATGCACATCGTAGGAATTTGTTCCTAAGCACTTACGATCAAATGGTTGAATGACAATACTGCCATTTTCAATCTCTTCAAGAATTCTTTTATCCGATAAAATCATGTGTATCAAGATAGCAAGAGCATCAGGCCATGCTATATAAATTCAAAAATACGGTTCTCACTCAAATTTTTACGCTATTTTTTTATTTAAAAAACAAACCCATCAATTTTTCAGATCGCTTGGTATTGATTGTACGATATCTGCGATTTGTTTTTTAAATTTGGGTATGAGTCTAGTGTATTTACGTGAAATAGATAGCCAAACCAAATTTGCCATTTGGCGAATTGAAGAATCGGATGATGATTTATTGTCAAAACTCCAGTTGGATGAGCGTGAGAAGGCCAAACTAGGCTCTTTTAACAAGGGTAAGCGGCGCTTACATTGGCTGGCTACGCGTGTGTTGTTGCGGACTTTATTGAATACTTCGCGTTATATTGATTGTCCTTCCGATGCTAATGGTAAGCCTTATCTTGCCAACTTCCCACAGAAGATATCCCTTTCACACTCTTTTGACTATGCCGCAGCAATGATAAGTACTAAAGGGGAAGTAGGTATTGATATGGAGATCATCAAGACGAAAGTTGAGCGGATCCAGCATAAGTTTCTCAAACCCATTGAACTTGCTTTTATTACGCAAAGCGATGCACGATATGAGCAGCTATATGCCTGTTGGTGCGCCAAAGAGGCAATCTATAAACTTCAGGGGAATTCAGGAGTTTCATTCTTAAACAATATGACGATACAGCCCTTCGACTACCAAAAGCAAGGTGTCTTGAAACTCGAACTGGACAGCAACCACCACAAGCAGACTTTTGACGTACATTATGAAAAATTCAATGAATATATGCTTGCATATGCTGTTGGCTAAGGTCGATTAAAAAATAATTTTTCTCAATTTCAGCGAATTAGCGATATAAACGCACTTTTTTTTTGCGCTTATTGAAAAAGCTTCTATATTTGCAGCATCACAAAGCAAATGGCCCGTTCGTCTAGGGGTTAGGACGCAAGATTTTCATTCTTGAAACAGGGGTTCGATTCCCCTACGGGCTACAAAAAAAGAAACACCTGCAAGTCGAAGCTTACAGGTGTTTCTTTTTTATCTCCTTTGACCATTTATCTATTTCCGAGATTCATTTCAATAGTTGTATTTAAGACTTTAATATCTTCGCTTTCTCCAAATCAAACTCGTCCTGATTGATAATACCGGCATCCAACAATTCCTTTAAATCAAATAAAGCTTGTTTCTTAAGTGAGATGTCCACTCCTGCAACCACTTCGGGTACCTTTTTCTCTTGAAGTACAGGCCCATCATCAACAGCATTGGACTGCGCTCCAAAGTCGATCAATAAAGCGGTTATCTCATTAAAACCTTGTACGTTTGAGTAGTCTATAGCCTTTTGTTCCAATACGTTTGCGATATCCGTGAGTGCCCCGTTGGACAAGAGATACCGCAAAACATCCTTTTTACCATACGCTGCCGCATAATGGACGGCGGTATTGCCTGAGGCATCTTGCTTATCAATTGCCGCACCACTATCCAAAAGCTGCTTGACCAACGAAAGATAACCCATTTTTGTTGCAGTCTGTAATAATGTTTCACCGGCATAATGAGGTTCAAATCCAAGAATAAATGTACGTCCACCAGTGCGTTCGATCAGCTTTTCCATATACTTCCCATCCTTTCCATCAAAGGAATCCACAGGACGTGCATAATCCGCAGAAAGCCCTCTTTCCAAAAACAACGCCAGCAGCTCCTTTTGATTGCTATTACAGACGTACCAAACCGGAGAGACTCCTTCGGCAGATTCAACAAAGATATCACTTCCTTGTTCTATCAATTTCTGTGCAAGGGCGCGGTTACCCATTTTTACTGCATGCAGCAGAGGGCCTTCGCTCAAGTCATTCAATAAATTGACTTTTGCACCATGGTCTAACAAAATATTGACAATAGGTACTGCCCCCAATGCCACAGCTAAATTCAAAGCTGTGTTTCCTTCCTTATCAGTCGCGTCCACACTAGCGCCATGCACAACCAAGAGCTGTACTACTGGCGGATATTTTGCCTGTACGGCCAGCAATAATGGCGATTCAGCATTATTATTTAGCACATTTACATCTAGCCCCTGTTCAATCAGTTTTTCGGCCATCTCCTGTTGTCCGGTCTGTGCGGTGATATGCAATAAGCTATTACCCAAGAAGTCATTGATATGAATATTGGCGTTTTTGTCCAGTAAATAAGCCGCAGTTTGCTTCTGCTTTTGTAGCAGGGCAAAATACAAGGGTGTCTCACCGCGATGGTCTTCATAATCAATAATTGCTCCAGCCTCGACCAATTTTTTCACCAAGTCCAAGTAACCGCGATGAGCAGCATAATGCAATGCTGTACGCCCTATTTCGTCCGTATAAGATACATCGACTTGATTCTTTTCCAACAAGATTTCTGCAATTTTGCGTTTACCGCCTTCACAAGCAACTATAAATGATTGAGACATAAAATTATATTTTTCGTATTTATTGTTTCAACAGCCATTCTACTGTCTTTACTTTGAGATTATCTTCCATTGCGTAATCGACCGCTTTTTTGTCCTTGATATTTTCTACCTGAGGATCAATACCCTCGCCGACCAAATACTTCACCTTTTTGTAAAGATCACGCGCTTTACTTTCATCATAATTGATATCAACTTGACACACCTTATGCAATATTGTATTTCCTTCGTTATCTAAATAATTGAGATCCAAATATCCTCTTTCCATAACTTCTTGCAATGTAGCCGCAGATCGCTCTGAAAGCCAGTCAACACCTGTTTTCTCTTTCTGATACCAAAGTGATGCTGCCGTCGGATCTGCCCCCTGTTCCAGCAGCAAATTTAGGATTCTAAGGTTAGCTTCGCTGTCCGAAGGCATCATTCGAAGAAATGCATTGAGCAGATTTTCTCCCTGCTTATTAACCCCATGGAAGTCCGGTACACCATAATTTAGCAGCAGCTCCAATAAATCGGGATTGAATTGTCTTGTGACAGCGTAATGAAAAGCGCTTTCACCGTGCCAGTCCTTCAGTCCGGGGTCTGCACCTGCGTCCATTAACTTGACTACTACCTCCATTTTTATCGTGTCCACGGCCATGTGCAACGCTGTCTTCTGCTCGACATTGCTAACATTAGGATCGATACCCTCCGATAGCAACCAATCCACCAGCTCAACAATGCGATCCACAGGTTGCATACGAAGACTACAAACCTTGAAAAGCAGTGTCTGTCCATATTGATCCATACGCTGCACATCTGCCCCAGCCTCCGCAATAACTTTCAACAGTGTAATGCTGACATTTTCCTGTAATGCATATTCAAATAAAGTCGTACCGCCAACCTCTTCGTTAATATCATCGATCTGTTCTAGATATCCTTTAAACCAGACCAAATAGCTTGCTAGCTGGTCGGTTGAAATCTGTGGCTTTAATAAAGCATGGAAAACGGTTGAACTGAAGCGATCGTAATCATATAGATCCTTAGAAATGAAACCCTTATCAATAAATTTATCCAAGACACCATAATGCCGAGACCTAATCAATTGGCTAACAGCACTATTCAATTCGTAATCTTGAAATTCAGCTTTACCGCTTGCCGAGGCTATAATCTGCTCTATCGCCGTTACATCGCCTTTACGCGAACACTCTGCAAGTGCTCTTAACTCGTTATTCGTCATTTTTTTTCTATTAAACTAAAGAAAAAGATAGTAATGTGGTTCTTTTAAAAACGAGTTAAACAAAAGAATAGTATCAATAATGAGCAAAATCAACCGATACAACGAACAAGCTGCCGTACTGATCAGAAAACCATAAAAAAACCGCTCCGAGAATGGAGCGGCTATAATTTGCCCTGGATAATAAATATCACTATGGGACTAATATATAGCGACGGGAGCTGCCTTTTCCTGCGGCTCTCTATATTGCAGAACCTTTCGTAACACCTCAGGATTTTCGATAACTTTTGGCGCAAACCTCGAACTATTCATATAGGTGAGTATGGATTGTAGCATCTGTTTTGCAACAGGTCGCTGGTCCAAATCAGTCGCGAGATCAAATGAAGCTACCATCAGTTTGCCATTCCCCACTGTCCCCTCAAATAGTGAAGCCAATTTTCTATTGTTTGCAAAATTATCGATCATCTCTACAAGGGTTTCGCCGCCTTTGATCTGATCCATCAACATTGTTGTCGATTTGATCTGTAAGTCCCACCATTGCCAGTCGGTATGTTCCTCTGTCGGAAAATCAGCGAATACAGCGTGTTTTGGATCGCAGAGCAATCCCATTGTACCAGCCTGCTTCGGAAAATGTACCGGGCTCCAAAATACCGGAACAAACTTGCCTTCTATACCTGTAATTTTCTTCCAATCAGGATTTAAAAGGACCTTTTTACCTGCCTGCAACAGCCGTAAAGCTTCGTCCAGCTCCCTTGTATAGCTTACATCAGCAAAATCAATTTGATTTTCTTTAGGATACATCCATATATTCCAATGATTTTCATAGCTAGTGCCTTTGAGATTAATATGAACTGTCAACTTTTTGGCTTGTTGTATCGCCTGCAGTGGGACTTCAAAGCGGCCTACATTCCCATTGTACCCCTGACCTACGACTGTCTGAAAGAGGCCTTTTGCAACAGTTTTCGTACCATCTTTCATAGACCACTCGACCAACTGATCGCTCAACGCTGCAGCTCCATAATTGCTGATGTCTAAAATCCCCTCAAATACTTCATCATTGGTATATACGGCTTTGGAAAACTGGAGCAAGGGAACTATTGGCGCACAAAACTGTCTGAATTCAGCTGCTGAAAGAATATTCTTACTATCCCAAAAGGCATCCAATAGTCCCACCAAAGCTGTACCTTGGCCCGGAAAATCATGGAGATCCAATAGTTGATAACCACTGATGCCTGGTGTTTTTAAGGCCCGTTCCAGCTCTTCTTTATAGAGAATTGCTACCAACTTGCCTGACGACATGGTATATGCCTTCGCTTTATGCAATAAACCCTTGCGTTTCAGATCTTCGGCTACAGCAATAAAGTTTAAAGGCTTTAAAACACCTGTGTACTTTTTGATCTCCTCCAAATTGGGATAAACAGCATATTGTCCGATCTCATGAGTAACCACAGGAATAGAAACGCCATCCAATGAAGCGCTGTAATTTTTATTAAAGACAGGAGGTTCACTATTAAAGACCCCCTGCCCTCTCACCCATCCCTTTGCCGTCCACTGCGTAATCAGAAAATCGTCAAAGGGTTCGCCGACAATTCCATGTGCTTGTTGGAAAGTAAATGATGTCGCCGTATATAAATGTCTCTTATCTTTTTCCTTTAGGTTTTTTACCAGTGCGTTAAGGGCATCGAAGTCACCACTTAGCTCATTTCCCATACTCCAAAAGCAAAACGATGGATGATTGCCATATTGCCTGATCATCTTATCAGCTTCCTCATATAAAAAACGTAGCACCGCATCATCCTTACCAGCATTATTTTCCCAGATAGGCAATTCGACCTGAAGATAGAATCCCATTTCATCAGCTACAGCAAAAGCAGCTTCCGGAGGGCACCAAGAGTGGAACCGTAAATGGTTGAGTCCCCATTCCTTTGCTGTCAAAAACACCTTCTTCCATCCCGCTTTATCCATTGGGGGATGCCCTGTCAACGGAAAAATGCTGCATTCCAATGTCCCCCGAAGAAAAAGGGGCTGCCCATTGATTTTCATGACCGTTCCCTCCCTTGACAATTCACGCATACCAAATGATGTACTCATCACATTGACTCCCTCACCCGATTGGCACACCACTTCGACATCATAGAGATTTGGTGAAAATTCGCTCCATGACCGGATTTTTGCGCCCAGATCATAGCTTAATTGTATGGTGGAATCACCTGGGGCTAATAAAACCTCCTTTTCTATTGTCGGAAGATACTCGCTATCACCCTTAAATTTGGCTCTTACCCGGAGTGTACTACCTGTATTTCCTTGTGTTCTATTCGAAAGAACTACCCGCAGGTCTACACGTTTTGCTGTCAAAACCGGAAAAGTACTTACTTGCTTGATATGAACTCGATCCAATGCTTCAATACACATCGAACCGATGATACCGTTCCACATAATCTGGGTATGATCCGTATAAGCATGTGCCATATCATCGACACTGATCGCCAGCTTCTTGCGGTTATCAATACGTATAGTCAGACGATGCTTTTTTCCAGCCTTTAACAAAGAACTTAAATCAAATTCATGCGAGCCTACCAGACTGCGCTGTTTTTGCGGAATTTCTACTCCGTCAACCCAGACATTAGACTCCCATATAATCCGCTCCAGTTTCAGGATCATTTCTTTACCCACCCAGCCTTTCGGAATAAATAGCTCCTTGCTGTACCAGGCTGCCCCCACATACCGATGTTTCCTTGTCAGATGTGAAAGTTGGGGTTTTGTTAGTGCCGGTGTTAAGCTATTCGCAGTTCCCAGTCCTGCATCGTCGGTTGTCCCAGGTAATTTAATGGCTGTTGTGAAAGACCTATTAGTCCAACCGTTCTTCACCCCCACATCCTCTGGATCAAGTTGTACACTCCATTGTCCGGCAAGATTGAGCTGATGCCCTCCGAAGGCCAAAACGCTGTAGCTCTGTAGAAGAGCAAGCAATAAAATGAGATAACGATGCATGTCTGAATTTAATTATTTAGGGTGACTTCCGCTATGAAAGAGCGCAATATTGACAAACAGCCTTGATGATTGGGTTCTAGTTGCCACACTTGTGTAAGATAATCCTTAGCCAGGTCCAAATCGCCTTTACCTAAGTAACCTAACCCCATTACGTACAAGCAATGAATCTTATTTTTATGGTCAAGGTCATCCTCCCAGATATCCATATCAGGCAATGAAACTGCAAAATAATCGATTTTAAAAGGTTTGTCCAAATAGGTTTTACCATGATCAATTAGCCTTTGAAAACATTGTTCCGCTTTTTCTTCTTGTTTGAGTTCGAGCCAGGCCAATCCTTGAAAAAAGATCTTGTCAGGTTGTGGATCATTATAAAAAAGAGCCTGTTGGGGTTCCTGAGCCCCCATAGTAGCTTTGATGAGATAAGCTGTTGCTTCCTCCTCATTTCCCAATGAACGGTATGCAACGCCTTTATAATAATCAATATCGTTCTCCTCCATGGTAATCAGTTTACCCTCACCGAGATTATGCGGATAGCTGTCAATAGCTGTTAACAGGGCCAAGGCTCCCTTCGGATCGTTGGCTTTTAATCTTTCTTTTGCCAGTTCCAGATGGCAGATTGTATATTGACGGGACACTTTCCCTTCTCCTCCTTCCCAAGGTTTAAACTGTCGGGAAGCCAATAATTGCCGAGCTTCTTCGTATCGTTCCAGAAGATTGAAAAGTGAAATCCGTTCCAGGAAAAGATCGTCTCGGCTGACAGCAAGATCTGCATATCGATCCAATAGCGTCAGTCTTTCCACATAATTGTATCCTTGTTTCTTATAGAGCTGGTGCAGTTCCATCAGCAGTCGTGCATCTGTTTCATCCAATGCGAATGCTTTTTCTAACAATGCAACAGCCTCCGCCTTCCTGTCCATCCGATTATAATAGGCCAGAGCCAAATTTCGGAAAACGGTAGGGAATTGTTGATCCAATTGTATTGATTGCTCCCAACAGTCTACCGCATCTTGATGTTGTCTCTTGCCGTACCATAGATTCCCTAGGTAGTAATATGCTTTTGCATCGTGATTATTGTGCAGGATCGCGTCCTGAAGTATAACGATCTCTTCCAACCGATTTGGGAAGCAATAAGTCGGGTCCATGATACGAGCTTTGTCATAATAGGCTTTTGCTTGATCATTTTGTCCGATACAGGCGTTAAAATAACCTAGTCCATAATATATCATTGGATATACCGTTTGCGGATCATCGATTGTTTTTTCCAATAACAGGATGGCTTCTTCATACAGACCAGCTTGAGCAAAATCCAACGCATATTCCACCACACTCTGTACATTGACTTTACATAAATTTAGAATAGGCGCTAATATAGCCTCGTCCTTTGTCAGCAAATACCATTCGAATTGACAACCCATATTAAATGGATCTATTTCCAAAGAATCTTTAATGTAACCCAACGCTTCATCTCCCCGCCCCAGTTTTCTTAGAATCGAAGTTTTTAATTGCCGAGCTTTATGATGCTTCCAATTTCGGTTTATTGAACGTTCTATTTTTTCCAGAGCAACGTGCCACTCTCCACGCGTTGCATCTATCTGTGCAAGACCAAAATAACCTGCATCCTGCCAGGCAGCATTCCAGGTTGCCTTGTAAAAAGCGGCGTAAGCTACATCCAGCTCACCGGATAGCTGTAATGCCAATCCAAGGTTATAGTAGGCTTCACCATCGTAAGGATTTGGATTACGTTCAGTAAGTCGCGCGATTGCGGTACGGAAGTAAGGGATGGACTCGGCTATCTTTCCATTTCTCAATAAAAGAGCACCCATTGCATTGTTACATCGTACATCATGCGGATCCCGTCGCAGAGCCTCAATATAGTAATCCAAGGGATTATAGGTGGCGTGCCGGTATTGTTCAAGATGTTGTCCTGCCAGGAATAACTCCTCCGTCGAATGAACGAATTGTGGTGCTGAAACAGCCCGTGCCGGTTCGGGGATAGCTGTGCTATCCTTTTTCTTTTCCAATTGATATTGCAGCATTTCGTTACCATTGCTATCATAAACGGAAAGGATCAAATCAAATGGATTACCCTGTAAATCAGAAACAGTTTGTTTATAGATATCACGAGGAGAACAATAGATCCTTTCCTCCAGATAAACTCTTCCTTGCTTATCCCGCAGAACAATATGAAGTCCTTCAAATGCAGCTGTTGCATATAGAATAATGTCGGCACGCTGCTGATGGACCTCCATATTGAGGACAAGATCTTTTGTTGCATTCTTCACATGACCAACAGCCGCGTAAGGCATAAAATATTGTGACCATGATTTCACCTCATAAGGCTGTAACCAAGCAAAATCGGGCTGATTGTCGGTGTAAACACCTGCCATTAATTCAATATAAGGACCATTTTCGTCTGTCAGATTCCGGTCCCAAGCTAAGCCAAAATCACCGTTTCCCCATGTCCATTGCTTCTTTCCCGGAGAAATGTGGTGATCCGCAACGTGTAACATCCCTGCATTAGTGTCTCCGGCTTCATAACCTCCCACAAAATTATATTTTGATTGGATGGCCATATAGGATGTCGGAACAGGAATATTTTTGTATTGTGCGATATCAACTCCAGCTGAATAATCGTATTTATAATAGGTTCCTGTCGCGATCGGAAATGTTGAAACTTCTCTTTTGCCATGATCAAACACAGCATTTACATCGGGAGGAAAAACCGAATAATAATCATCATTGACGACAACGGCCGGATTGGCCCACCATAGGAAAGTTTGCGGCAAGGCGGTGCGGTTGTACACCTGAACCTTTATTTCAATAAAGGCTTTGTCGGGATAAAGTGTAAATCCCTGCATAGCCTTCATTCGAAACATGCGTTCGATTTCATTGCACCATACAGTCACACTGCCATCGGCATTATGTTCAACTAAATATTCTGTTGGCATAAAGGTCGTCGGACGGTGATGCTGAGGCCAGTTGAATTCGATTCCACCAGAAATCCAAGGACCTGTAAGCCCTACTAAAGCTGGCTTTATCACCTCATTATAATAGACAAAATGCCGTTCTCTAACCTTATCGTAGGCCATATGAATTCTTCCACCAAGTTCAGGCAGAATCATTACTTTGATATATTCATTTTCTAAAAATAGTGCCTGATATACCTTGTCCGTTTTCTCGTCGCTAATTTTTTCGATAATGGGATAGGGATATACCACCCCGGAGCTACCTTGGTACACGCGTTTTTCAGCATAAATCGGATTTTTTTCCATCGCGCCAACCTCGTAGGTTGGTATCGCCACAGATTCCGCCCAAACTTTTACTATACCGCGCTGATCGACTGTAGATTTAATCAGGTAACGTGTCAATTCTGTCATGTTCTAAAGAGGTTATATACTGTAAGTTGATTTAATTATAAAAATGGATTTCTATATGCAAAAATCAGGGTATTATGGCTTCATCAGACCATTCCTGTTCAATTTCCTCGAGACTCTTGCCTTTGGTCTCTTCCAATTGTCCCCACAAAAACACATAGCCAATCAAGCAGACTATTCCATACAGCCAGAATGTGCCCGCCGCTCCCAAGCTTTGGTTCAACATCGGAAACGTATAAGTAAGCACAAAACATGCTATCCATAACAGCGAGGTAGCTATAGCCATCGCTTGCGCTCTAACTGCCGTAGGGAAAATTTCAGCAATAATAACCCAGGTCACTGGCGCTAATGTCATCGCATAAACCGCAATTCCAGCTAATACCAAAAGAAGCACAAAGATTCCACTGCAATTGAAATAGTAGCAAGCACCTAATGCCGCATAAATACCAAAAAGCCCCGCCGAACCAAACAACATTAATGCGCGACGCCCGACCCTATCGACCATATACATTCCTACGAAAGTAAAGATCACATTGATAACGCCTGTTATAATGATATTGAAGAGCATCCCCGAAACTGTGTATCCCGCGGCTGTAAAAATTTCTTGTGCATAGTTAAAGATCACGTTGATGCCGCACCATTGCTGAAACACGGCGATAAAACTTCCGAGCAGCAATAACTGCAATAATTTCCCCTTAAATAAGCTCCTTTTCTTCGGTGTATCTTGGTTTCGTTTAGCCGCATCAATGGTAGCCATGCTTTCTTTAGCATAATAATCACCACCCATCCGCAAAAAGATACGTCTGGCCTCTTCATGTTTTCCCTTGTTGTATAGCCATCTGGGGCTTTCCGGAATCAGGAAAAGCAGCAATAAAAAAATAACCGCCGGAATCGCTCCCGCCCAAAACATCCACCGCCAGCCCTGCTGCCCGTTCCATGTTGAGGCTATAACTTCTTCGGGCAACACGGGCTTTGCAATCAACCAATTGACAATTTGCGCCGCGAGTATACCCAATACAATCGTCAGTTGGTTAATCGAAACAAATTTCCCACGGCTCTCCGCGGGAGCTATCTCGGCAATATACATCGGCGCCAAATTGGAAGCTACGCCTATACCTATTCCTCCGAGCACCCGATAGATAATAAAGATGTTAAGGTCAGCAGCCATACCCGTCCCTACCGCAGAGATAATAAATAGAATTGCGGCGGTATAGATCAATGGCTTTCGTCCATAACGATCTGCCAAGCCTCCTGAAAGTAATACGCCGATAAAGCTGCCTACAATTGCTGACGACATCGCCCACCCCTGAAGTGCGGGAGCAGACTCCAAATGAAAATATGCCTCATAGAAAGGCTTCGCCCCTCCAATGACAACCCAATCGTAGCCAAAAAGAAAGCCACCAATAGCGGCCACAAATGTGATTAACAGCAAATACATTGTCTTGGTCTTTTGCATAAGAATTTACATATTTAGATTTATTGACGTAAAATTAGTGGAATACTGTATGTAAATCATGTAAGTGAACACGATAAACATGTAAAATATTACTATTTTTATAGCATATACCAAATTTCCTGATTTATGAATAGAGATACAGATGTGATGGCAGAAGGATTCAAAGGTGAGAAGGCAATTGTGCTCCCTTATTCCGTGTGCAACTACCAAGCTGCCAATACAATTACTTCAAAATTACACATCACACATATTGGCTACTATCCGAATGCAAAAAAGCATTATCGTGACCGTCAGGAAGGCTGTGCAGAATATATTTTGATTTATTGCGAAAACGGCCATGGGTGGATCAAACAGGATGGAATAACTTATAATATCGCCAGAAATGATCTTTACATCATTCCTAAAAACACAACGCATTCTTATGGTTCCAGAGCCAACGACCCCTGGAGTATTTATTGGATCCACTTTCAAGGTACTGAAACATCTCTTTTTGAAAATATCATCGGACAGATCACTCACATGGATGACAACCACACAAACAAGCAAAACGACCGACTTCAGCTATTTGAAAGTATATACCAAAATCTGGAAATGGGCTATAGTCCAGAAAATTTAGAATACACAAGTTTTTGCTTTCAATATTTTTTGGCGTCCATCAAATATTCGACACAATACAAAGAAAGCAATCCGATTAAGGTAGATAATATCATTCAGGATATCATCCTGTTTATGAAGGACAATCTGGAAAATAACATTAGCCTGGACGAGATTGCTTCACATTTTAACTATTCGAAATCGCACTTGATCAACTTATTCAAACAGAAGACCTCTTATCCGCCCATGGTATACTACAATCAATTACGCATGCAAAGAGCCTGTTCATATCTACAATTTACGCTGCTAAAAATTAAAGAGATCGCTTTCAAGCTGCATTTCTACGATCCCTTTCATTTTTCCAAGGCGTTTACCAAAGAGATGAAGATGTCCCCCCAAGATTATCGGAGAAAGTATCAGAAATAGTGCTGATTTCTTATAGTGTCTTATTTAGCATAGGGCTATTTCAGATAGGTTTCCAGTCTAAAGCCTACCCTCGGCGAAAGAAGATCAACCTAACAATTTGTGGCGCCGAGTTACCGCTAGGATAGAACCATTTTTACAATGGAAATTTAGGCGTTCTTTTTTCAAGAAAAGCGGAAACTCCTTCTTTGAAGTCGTCTGTTCCGAACAAGTGACCAAATGCATCCATCTCCACCTTACTACCATCGCGCTTTTTATCACCAGCGGCATTGATGGCATCTATGGCGCTGGCAACCGCGACACGTGAACGTGTAAATATTTTCTGAAGTATTTCTTCGGCACGCGAAATCAGCTTTTCCTGTGGAACGACTTCGTTCACCAGTCCCATTTCATAGGCTTTATGCGCATCAACCATATCGCCGGTCAAAATCATCTGCATAGCATGCCCCTTCCCGATCAAAGCTGGTAAGCGTTGTGTCCCACCATAACCCGGAATCAGTCCCAAAGAAACTTCAGGAAGTCCCATTTTTGCATTTTCAGAAGCAATGCGCATATGACAGGCCAGTGCCATCTCAAGCCCTCCACCTAAAGCGTAGCCGTTGATAGCCGCAACAACGGGTTTTGGCGCTCCCTCAATAAGATCCGTAAATATAATATGACCGCGCTCGCTTAGCCAGCGGGCCTGGACAACAGACAGGTCTGTAAACTCCTTAATATCCGCCCCAGCGACAAATGCTTTCTGGCCTGCTCCCGTCAATATAATACCACGGACATGACTATCTGCATTAAAGTGCTTAAAAATATCCTGTAGTTCATCAAGTGTCTCCTGATTCAGGGCATTCATTTGAGGTTCGCGATCTATTAGGATATAGCCGATGCTATCTTTAACCTCATATTTTAAATTCGAATAATGGGTCATAAAGCTAAAAATTAAAATGTATGGATGCTGTAAAGGTATCTGAAGGCACCCCTTCTCCACCTTTGTAGCTCAATCTCTTTTTATACTCTAATCTAAGCAATTTAAAGATATTATCCACACCGACCAAACCTTCAACATAAGGTTTATTGCGCAAGGCCTTTGTTTGGACAATACCATTTTTATCGGCTTCAAATTGAATATTTTCAGGCGTTACAAAAGGGTTATTCACATCACTCAGTTTTCCATAAAAAGCTTTAAAACCTGTCAGTTCACGCCATTTCAGTTTTCTGAACAAAGGGATTCTATTAAAGAAAAACCCGTTCCAGTTATGATGATAGGTCAATTTTAAAAACTGGTCGGATGCAAACTCTGAAGTGGCCATCAAATCAAAGTTGACCAGCGGCCCCGCTTTATCTCTGGAGACATCGGGGAGCTCCAACAGCGTATACGGCAAATGTTTTCCCCAGATCCTTCCTCCGGAAAACTCAAAATCTGCCTGTCCGGCCGGAGATAAAAACATCCGCTTGAACACACTGAACCTTAAGGCATCATAACTATAATCTGCTCCCCAAAAGCCGGTCAGCCCCCTGTTATATTGAAGTGTAAAAATCGGGTATTTATTTTCTACTGTACCACGATCTAGGTTATGGTAGGTAAAATCCTCATTTGGAGCCCAGCGTAGGATAACTTGTAGATCGTTTGTATTTACCCTACGGATCGTATCGGGGCTGGGTAGAGTATTGATGTAAAATAAATCACCCCTTGGCTGTCTCCGGGTATGAGTAAATGCAGTGGCGATACTGACATGGTTACCAAACTCAATCAGATGATCGAGACGATAGATATCGTTAAATTGCCATTTATTTGGCCTATTCTTTCCAAAAGATCGGAAAAATCCGTCGCCTTTTAGAAAGCCCAGATTACGACCCGGCTCCATGACATCGTGCTGTACAGTAAAGCGCAGATAGTTTGCAGGAAACTGAACAATACGCTCGCCATTAAGGGTAAACGCTGTACTTAGATAATATTTTATCTCCTTGTCTTTATCGCCATAAGCGGTATACCCTTCTATAAATGCCTTTTCGGAAAACAGACGTGTAGTCCGACCACTCAGCCGGATACGGTTACCTTCATAATTATTCCGGCTATAGAGGTACTCCAACGGCCCGAACTCAAATTTTCCGGCATTGTAATAGCCTTTTGCCAATAAGTAACCTAAAGCAACCAACTGGTTGAAGGAGCGCATATTCTGAACGGAATCCACTTTTTGGTAGGCCCCCAATTCAGCTTTGCTCAGTGGCGCAGGTCTGACTTGAATCATCGGAACCTTTGCCGAGGATTGAAGCAGGTATCTTTTTTCAACGGGACCCCCCGCAAAGTTATCATTCGAGATTGAGTCTGTCCGGTGTCCTAGGTATTGCGTTTCCCTACGACCATATAAAACATCCGATTTGCTTGCACCAAACAATATTTTTAAATCGGTATGTACCGGAATCATACTCCCATTTTTAAATTCGCTGTAGCCCAAATCGATCTGTACATCATTGATCCAGTTGATATTTGCCGCCTTTCCAATATTCAATGTGGCCCGCTGAACAGCAAACCGCGTATCGTCTGAGATAAGGAGAACACCGTAGAAAAGCAAATCAATCTTGGATTTACCCTCAAAATGAAGTTCGATATAGTCTTTACCAGCAATCTGGACGGTATCCTCTATACGGTATTTATAAAAGGCGGTGGCACCTGTAGCTATCGGACTCAAAATCCCCTTATTCGCAATCTGTATGGTATTCTCGTAGAGATCGACATTCCGAAGTATGGTCTGGAAACGGGTCTGCCAATTGTCGTTATTAAAAAAACGGGGATTTAGTTCTGTCTGATTGTGGCTAGTGACAATCTTTTTGCTCCGGTTAGGGTCGTGCGATGAATAGACGTTTGCATAATTTTCTTCCATATAGAACGGAGCTATCGTTACACCTCGAAATACCGAGGAGTCAATATTTTCAAAAAGAAACCGGAAGGGTTTTGGAACTTTTTTTGCTTTATCTTCTGGGTCCACAAAGCCAAATTGCGTCTTCTCATACTCATCAAAACGGATCTCGGGAATACGAGTATAATGATTTTGCGGACGATGGGCAATGACCTGTTCTATCAGTGCAATCGCAGGATCTTTTGGTTTCCTATTCTTTCGATTGATGACAACCATATCCAGCGTATTGTCTTTCGAAGTCAACCGAACAGTCATCAAAGTATCAGGGCCCCGTTGTACGTCTATCGTCCTTCGCTCATATCCCACTGCCCCAAATGTCAATTGCCGATGTTGCTTTATATCCTGAATCTTAAAGTAACCAAGTGTATCGCTGGTACCTCCTCCCCCATCTCCGACCCAGTTTATCGATACGCGAGCAATTCCCTTGCCCGTCTTTGCATCAACAACCTTACCGCGAAGAAATTCTTGCGCAATCACTTCCCCCCCGAACAGCAGGAATAATAACACACTAAAAAAGCTTATTGAAAAAGATTTAACACACACTTTAAACACCATCTTCAAACTGATAGGATTTCTTTTTTACAATATACAATTTGTATTCAAGAGTTATACCAATAAATATAAAAAAAGCATAACGAAATCGCTATGCTTTAATAAACAACAAGTATTTTAACAGAAATTTTATATTAACTTTATAAGACAGTCTGGATATACGCCGATAAGAATGGTCAATCCAACCGCTAGCAATAGAATGAATGAGTAATTCCATTGCACATTTACACAGGATTCTTCGCTGTCTCTAAAATACATCGCAACCACCACTTTCAAATAATAATAGACTGCGATAGCGGCATTGATAACCGCTAACACCAATAACACAATATGGTAATTCTCCATGACCGAGGAGAACATCATAAACTTACCAATAAACCCTGCGGTTAACGGAATACCTGCAAGTGAAAGCATCGCTACAGTAATCGCAAATGCCAGCATTGGATTTCGTTTTCCTAATCCGTTAAATGCTTCAAAATGCTCTGATCCCGTTGTTTTCTTGACAAGGATCAATCCAGTGAACGCAACAATTGTTGCAAGTGAATACGCTAGCCCATAAGCGAAAATACTATTGGCTGAAGTAGTCCCGACCGCTATAATAGCGAACAGCATGTAACCTGCGTGCGAGATACTGGAATAAGCCAACATGCGCTTGAAAGAAGATTGCATGACAGCTGAAATATTTCCAATAAACAATGTGATAATCGCTATAATCAAGAATACCGGCTCCCAGAAATCTTGTAAAGGAACTAGGCTGTAACTAAACAACCGTAATAAACCTGCAAAAGAGGCCACTTTGACCACTGTACTCATATAACTTGTGATCAGAATAGGCGCCCCATCATACACATCTGGTGTCCAAAAATGAAATGGTGCTGCCCCTACTTTGAAAGTCAGGCCGACAATAAGCAATAGGATACCCCCATAAAATAAGGGTGAGATCGCATGCGGATTATTCACAACATAGTCTTTTATCTCATCCAAATTGAATGAACCTGTGGCTCCATATAATAACGCAATACCAAACAGTAAAAATCCGGTCGAAAATGCGCCCATTAAAAAGTATTTCAGTGCGGCCTCATTTGACGCTTTATCCCGCTTACGGATACCGACTAAAATATAAAGCGCAACGGACATGATTTCTATACCCAAAAAGAGCATCGAGAAATTGTGATAGCTATTGACCAAAACAGCCCCCGTCAACGAAAATATCAGTAATGAATAATACTCTGCGACTTGTCCCCCTTCATCAAAATACCCCTTTGAGATAATAAATATGCACAAAGTAACGGCGACGCATAAGACCGAAAAAGCAATCGCATAATGATCGAAATGAACCATCCCACTGAAAAGAGGCCCTTTGTCAGCTGTCCAATCATTCAATAGAAAACCAATCGCTACCAAGAATCCAAGGATGGAAACCGGTAAAAGCAAGGCTTTCGCTTTGAACAAGCCAAGATAAAGAACAACTAATGCTAATATTGAAAGTGTAATTATAGCTCCCATACAAATTGATATATCTATTTATCTGCCTAAAAATGTGCTTAAAACTTCCACTGAACCCGCAGAAAGATTCAATAGGAAATTCGGGAATATACCGATATAAAGAATCAAGAAGGAGATCAAACTCAATACAACGAGTTCTCCCCCTTTTACATCTTCAAACCGCATGGTTTCGTCCGTAGTTTCCCCCAACATCGTCTGCTGATAAAGGCGAAGCGTATACACAGCCCCTAATATTAACGTTAGTCCGCCGAAAACTGCAAACCAGAATCCATATTGAAATACACCTTTCAATAACAGAAACTCACCAATAAAACCGTTGGTTAGAGGCAGTCCAACTGCACCCATACAGATAATCATAAAAAAGATCGCTAATTTTGGAGCTTTGCTCGCAATTCCGCCAAGTTCTGAAAGACGACGTGTTTGCGTACGTTGCTGCACGATATCCAGTACATAAAAAAGTCCAATGACCGAAATACCGTGATTTAACATTTGTATTGTTGCGCCACTTAAACCATTTGTATTCCAAGTGAAGACCCCCGCACTGATCAATCCAACGTGTGCAATAGAGGAGTATGCAATCAACCGTTTGGCATCGTCCTGCTTAATGGCAATGATAGAAGCATAAACAATTCCAATGATACACAAGATCATGGCAAATTGCCCATACAAAGCAACCCCCGTGGGAACCACAGGCAATAACCAACGCATTAAACCATATACCCCCATCTTCAACATAATACCAGCCAACAACATGGTTCCCGCCGCCGGTGCATTCGTATATGTATTCGGCTGCCAAGTGTGAAACGGAAAGATGGGAATCTTAATCGCAAAGGCAATAAAAAATGCCCAGAATAACCAACGTTGTGTGTTATCCCCCAGCTCCAAAGCGATAAAAGAAGTCCATTCAAAATCATGACTTGGTACTTGCTGATAGAGATAAAGAATTCCGATCAACATCAAAAGACTTCCCAAAAAAGTATAAATGAAAAACTTTAGATTAACCCGAATACGATCACCTTCGCCCCATAGTGCGCAGATAAAATAAATCGGAATCAAAGCGATTTCCCAACCCACATAGAACGTAAAAGCATCCAACGCCATAAACACAAGCAGTAATCCAGCTTGCATAAAAGCCATCAACGCATAAAAATTGCCCCTATAGTCTTTAGAAAAAGTTGTTGCAATAATGAAAGGCATCAATCCATTGGTCAATAGTATCAGCGGCAAACTAATCCCGTCTACCCCAAGATGAAAATGAATATGCAGAGCAGAAATCCATTCCCAATTTTTTTCGAATTGCATTCCGCCATTCGGATCAAATTGACAAAGGAATGGGATCGTCAATGCGAGCGATACTATTGATAAAATCAATGCTATTGACTTGGCGACATTGGTCTTTAATAACGCTAAAATCAATGCGCTGATTAAGGGCAATAAAATAAGTAAGAAAAGGTTATCCATCGATTATACTAAATATTAAAGACTCAAAAATCCATACACGAAAATAGCAATCACTCCAATTACCATCATCAATAAATAAAACCCAACATTTCCATTTTGAAGCAAGCGGAGTACTTTTCCTGTATCAAATGTTGCTTTACCGGCTCCATTAACAACACCATCAATACCACGTTGATCCACGACCTGACCAAAGAAAGTCGATAGCCAGTTGATCGGGCGTACAACGACAGCATCATAAAGTTCATCCACATAAAATTTATGGTAGGAAAGATTTGCCAGAAATCCCCGTGGAACTTCATCTCCAGCAGGTATTTGCTGACGCTTCACATAGACGTTGTAGGCAAGGCCAACCATAATGAATACACCAACTACAGAAACTGCCATTAACATATATTCCGTACTATGCTCCAAATGATGTGCCGCAGGAATCAATGCCTTCCCCTCAGCAAATACAGGCGCAAGAAAATGCTCCAACCAATGGTTTCCACCTAGCGCTGCGGGTAAGTTTATCGCGCCACCAGCAACAGAAAGCACTGCTAACACCATCAAAGGGAATGTCATACTTTTTGGTGATTCGTGAAGATGATGCTTTTGTTCCTCCGTGCCTCTAAATGAGCCAGAGAATGTCATGAATAGCATTCTGAACATATAGAAAGCTGTCATTAACGCTCCCAAAAATCCTAGGCCCCATAAGAGCGGATTGGCAGCGAATGCATTGGCCAATATTTCATCTTTAGAGAAAAATCCGGAAAATGGAGGGATACCTGCAATTGCTATTGTTCCAATGAGCATGGTGATATAAGTAATTGGCATCGCTTTCTTCAATCCACCCATTTTTCGCATATCCTGTTCATCACTCATCCCGTGAATAACGGATCCTGCACCAAGAAATAATAAGGCTTTGAAGAATGCATGAGTCAATACGTGAAAAAATGCACCCGTAAATGCTCCTACGCCTAGACCAAGAAACATATAACCTAATTGAGAAACTGTCGAATAAGCCAGTACTTTCTTAATATCATTTTGCGTTATTGCGATTGCAGCGGCCAGCAAGGCAGTACAAATCGCGATAATGGAAATCAATTGTAGGGTAATCGGTGAAAGTACGAATAATACATTTGACCGTGCAATCATGTAGATACCTGCAGTCACCATGGTCGCGGCATGTATCAAAGCCGATACAGGCGTAGGACCAGCCATAGCATCCGGGAGCCAAGTAAACAAGGGAATTTGTGCTGATTTACCTGTTGCGGCTATAAATAGCAATATGGTGATGCTCACGACAGCGATGTCTCCCGCGGCAAAATTCTTCGCCCCCGCAAATACCGTAGAAAATTCAAGTGATCCGAAAGTTCCCAATATCAGAAATACCGCCAACAAGAATCCTAGATCACCAATTCTGTTCATCACAAATGCTTTTTTCGCAGCATTTGCATAAGAAGTATTTTTATACCAAAATCCAATGAGCAGGTAAGAGCAGAGTCCTACACCTTCCCAACCAATAAACATGACCAGATAGTTAGAACCCAACACCAACAACAGCATGAAAAAGATAAATAGATTCAAATAAGCGAAAAACTTACCAAATCCGTTATCGTGATGCATATACCCAATAGAATAAATATGGATCAAAAATCCAATGCCAGTGACAATCAACAACATAATTGCACTTAATGGATCCACTAAAAAGGAAAGACTTATTTTGAGATTTCCCACAGAGATCCAGTCAAATACATGTTTTTCGACAATTCCTGCCTGTCCCGCCTGTCTTGATTGATATACTTCGGAAAAAAGGATACAACTGCAGATAAAAGAAATAAGCACCACGGCGCTGCCCAAAGCACCGATCATACTTTTGGAAAATGCATTCCTGCCCAATCCATTCACTATAAACCCGATCAAGGGCAAAAGGGGAATCAACCAAATTAATTCACTCATCGTATTTATTTCTTAAGTTCTACCAACGAAGTTTATTCAAGGAATCGATATCCACAGACTTCGTATTCCGATATACCATAATAATAATAGCCAAACCGACCGCTACTTCCGCGGCTGCAAGTGCCATAATAAAGAAGACAAACACCTGCCCTGATGAATCACTATGCTGCACCGAAAAAGCTGCTAACAGCAGGTTGACAGCGTTAAGCATTAATTCGATCGACATCATAATAATGATTACGTTACGACGGATAAGCACACCGACCACGCCAATAGCAAAAATAATCGTGCAAAAAATCAAATAATGATTTATCGGTACACCCTGCAACTGTTGAACAATTGTTTCCATTAGATTTGTTTAGGTTCTTTCTTAGCTAATAAAATCGCTCCAATCATGGCTGTCAATAATAATAAAGAAGACAGCTCAAAAGGAAGCAAAAATTCGTTAAACAATACCTTGCCCAGATTTTTTACCAGTCCAATTTCAGGATTAACGATTGTCAAAGGGTTAGAGATCTCAAACACACGGTATACTCCAAAAAAGGTAACCACTAAGCAACAGCCAGCAATTACCCCCATAAATTTAACCAGATTGGACTTCATCGGTTCGGTATCCTTATTTAAATTGAGCAACATGAGTACAAATAAAAAGAGTACCATGATCGCCCCCATATACACAATAAAATTGACCACAGCCAAAAACTGGGCATTCAATAAAATGTAATGCACCGTAAATGTGAAAAAGGTAATGACCAGATACAATACACTATGCACAGGATTCTTTGTAAAGATGGTCATCAGCGCAAAGAAAATAGACAAGAAGGCTACAAAATAAAATACTGTCATAATTTCTTGAATTAGCTCTTTAATTTGGTAATATCAAAAGTTGGCTCGACCAGCTTATCCTTCCCATAGATAAAATCCTTACGTAGATAATCTGCTGTCACATGTGGACCGTCCAAATAAATAGCTTCTTTTGGACAGGCTTCTTCACAAAGACCGCAGAAAATACAGCGCAACATGTTAATTTCATAAACTGATGCGTACTTTTCTTCACGATAGAGGTGTTCTTCCCCCTTTTTTCGTTCAGCAGCAGTCATTGTAATTGCTTCGGCAGGACATGACAACGCACATAATCCACATGCGGTACAGCGCTCGCGTCCCTCCTCATCGCGCTTTAGCGAATGTTGCCCCCTAAAATTCTTCGAATAAGGTCTTATTTCCTCAGGATATTTAACAGTAGGGATTTTCTTAAAAAAATGTCTCAATGTAATACGCAGGCCCCTGACTATTGCCGGAAAATAAATTCTTTCCGAAAAGGTCATTGGTTTTTGTTCGATTACTTTCTTACGATTGCTTAGTTGCATAAAAATCCTTTCTTATGATGAGAAATAAGTATCTTTTATCAATGTAAATACCCCTGTAAGTACAATATTGGCAATAGCCAAAGGAATCAGCATTTTCCAGCCCAGATTCATCAATTGATCATAACGGAACCGTGGTAATGTCCAACGTACCCACATAAAGAAAAAGATAAATCCAAATATTTTAAGGAAGAATACGATTACCCCAATAATGGTGATCCAGTTTGCGGACAGCCCAAGGTCATTCATAAAAGGGAAATTATACCCTCCAAAATAAAGTGATGCCATCAATGCCGAAGACACAAACATATTGATGTATTCAGAGAACATATAAAGCCCCAATTTCATGGAAGAGTACTCTGTATGATAACCGCCGACCAATTCAGTTTCACATTCGGGTAAATCAAAGGGAACACGGTTACACTCCGCAAATGCACAGACCATGAAAATAATAAATCCCAGTGGCTGTGCCCAGATATTCCAATTGACAAAACCCGATTGTTGGGCTACAATTTCTTTAAGTGAGAGACTTTGGGTCACCATCAACAATGCGATAATGGAAAGTCCCATGGCAATTTCATAACTGATACTTTGTGATGCCGCACGAATTGCGCCCATTAACGAAAATTTATTATTGGACGCCCATCCGCCCAGCATGATGCCATATACGCCCAATGCGATGACACCAAACATGTACAATATACCGACATTGACATCTGCTACCTGTAGCGAGACCACACGATCGCCGATCTGTAATTCCTGTCCCCAAGGGATAACAGCCGAACTGATACAGGCCGTAATGATTGCAATGGTCGGCCCGACAATAAAGAGCACCTTATGTGCACCTGCAGGAATAATCTCTTCCTTAAAGAAGAACTTTCCACCATCGCACAATGGCTGTAGGAGACCAAATATACCAGCCCGATCCGGACCGTATCGGTCTTGCATAAAACCTGCTATTTTACGCTCGGCAAGTGTTGAATACATCGCAATCACCAAGGTAATAACGAAGATTACAGACACCAATATTAATTTTTCTATAACAAAAGACCACTCCATGATGCGTGCTTATTTCAATTTTTCTGTTCTAGCCAACTGTTCTCGATTTTGTTGTTGAAGTATCGGGTTCTCCTTCACCACTTTTGGCGGATTAAAAAGTTCATAATGATTGGCCGAGATAACAGATTGCGAATCAATTTCTGTCGGTTCATCCAAGATCCAATCACTTGTTTTTTTCTGATCAAAACGACAGGTATTACAGATAAATTCTTCTACCTCACCAAATTCATCTTTCCGTGCAGTTACACGGATAACTTCTTCCCCTTTATACCATAATGTCACTTTACCAGAACATGTCGGACAATCACGGTGCGCATCTATCGGCTTTGTAAACCAGACCCGGTTTTTGAAACGGAAAGTTCTGTCAGTCAAAGCCCCAACTGGACAGACATCAATCACATTCCCCGAAAAATCATTGTCGATTACATTTTCGATATAAGTAGATATTTCCGAATGATCTCCACGCCCCAAAATACCATGCACGCGTTGATCCGTCAATTGATTCGCCACATAAACACAACGGTAACATAAGATACATCGGTTCATATGCAATTGGATTTTGTCCCCAAGATCGATTCGTTCAAAAGTACGGCGGTCAAACTCATAACGTGTATCTGCACTGCCATGTTCATACCCAAGATCTTGTAACTTACATTCCCCAGCCTGGTCGCAGATCGGACAATCCAAAGGATGATTGATCAAAAGAATCTCAACGACGCCCTTTCTTGCCTCCACGACCTCTGGTGAGGTAATATTCTGCACTTCCATACCATCCATCACCGTAGTCCGACAGGATGCCACGAGTTTTGGCATAGGCCGAGGATCCTTCTCGGAGCCTTTCGAGACCTTCACCAAACAAGTACGACACTTCCCGCCACTGCCTTCCAGTTTAGAATAATAGCACATTGCCGGCGGAACGATGTCGCCACCAATTTGCCGTGCTGCATTCAATATGGTTGTCCCCGGCGCGACCTCTACTGGTATACCGTCGATTGTGACCTTAAACTTTACATCTTCCGCTTCTGCCATGATATTTATAATTTATCGTTACAGCTTTTATTATGATACAATTGGTTGTAAAGGATCCGCATAATGCGCCAATCCGTAATTTCTTGTTTGTGACTCCTCCGGGTGTAGTATATGCCATTCAAACTCATCTCTAAAGTGCCTGATCGCCGCAGCAACAGGCCAAGCAGCCGCATCACCCAATGGACAGATCGTATTCCCTTCAATCTTGCGTTGTACATCCCAAAGCAAGTCAATATCGGACATAGATCCATGTCCACTTTCAATTTTATGTAACACTTTTTCCATCCAGCCGGTTCCCTCACGACAAGGCGAACATTGTCCACAACTTTCATGGTGATAGAACCGAGCAAAGTTCCAGGTATTACGAACAACACATTGGTCCTCGTCAAATACGATGAAACCACCCGAGCCAAGCATGGTTCCTGTTTGGAAGCCGCCATCAGCTAACGATTCGTAAGTCATGAGACGACTGTTTCCGGCAGCTGTCTTCAGGATAAGGTTTGCTGGTAGAATCGGCACCGACGACCCGCCGGCCACAACAGCTTTCATCCGTTTTCCGTTAGCTATTCCACCACAATATTCTTCCGAGTAAATAAACTCCTCCACCGGTAAGCCAAGTTCGATCTCATAAACACCAGGTTTGACGATATTTCCACTGGCTGAAATCAATTTCGTTCCTGTACTACGCTCGACACCGATCTTTGCGTACTCTTCCCCACCCAAATTAATAATGGGAACGGTCGCCGCAATGGACTCCACATTGTTTACCACAGTTGGGCAATTATATAATCCCGCTATAGCCGGGAAAGGGGGTTTAATACGTGGATTACCACGTTTACCTTCCAAAGACTCCAATAATGCAGTTTCCTCCCCACAGATATACGCACCTCCACCCGGTTGGACATAAATCTCCAGATCATAGCCTGAGCCCAATATATTCTTACCTAAAAATCCTTTCTCCTTTGCTTCAGCAATGGCGCGCTCCAAAATTCTGATCTGCGGCATCATCTCACCACGCACATAGATATAGGAGGTATTTGCGCCAAGGGCAAAACTAGACACAATCATCCCTTCGATCAAAGCATGCGGGATATGTGTCATCAAATAACGATCCTTGAATGTGCCTGGCTCAGACTCATCCGCATTACAGACCAAATAACGGGGAACACCCTCTGGTTTTGCGAGAAAAGACCATTTCATTCCTGTCGGGAAGCCTGCTCCACCCCTTCCGCGTAGTCCCGATTTTTTCACCTCCTCAACCACATCTTCAGGAGACATTGTTTTTATTACTTTTTCAACAGCTACATAGCCCCCTTTCTGACGATAAACCTCAAAGGTATTGATGCCCGGGACATCGATATGTGTCAATAAAAGTTTACGTGCCATATTATTCTGTTTTAGCTTTTAAATTATCAATCAATTCATCCACCTTAGCCTCATTCAAGTTTTCATAGAAGGTATATTCGGGACCAATCTGTAAAACAGGCCCGAAACCACAGGCAGCCAGACATTCTACACCTCGCCAGGAGAAAAGTCCATCCGCCGTAACCTCTCCCTCTCTTACGCCAAGCTTTTGCTCCAAATGCCCCATGATCCGTTCTGCACCCACTAAACAACAAGGACCGGTACGACAGATTTCCAAGACATATTTACCTTTAGGCTCCAACAAAAACATGGTATAAAATGTTGCGACCTCATAGACTTCGATCGGTAAAATATGAAGATAAACAGCTACTTGGTCCATTGCGTCCGCACTAACCCAACCAAATTCCGCTTGAACCAAATGCAAAATAGGTAACAGACCTGATTTCTGCTTTCCTTCAGGATAACGGCTTACCACCTCTCCAAACTTGGCGAGCAACTCGGGAGAAAACGTTACATTTTCATTATGTTGTTTTACACTAAGCATCTAATTCTCCTGCTATAACGTTAAGACTACTCATGTTAATAATTGCGTCAGAAATCAACATCCCTGCGCTCATAGGCGCAAACATTTGATAATTGACAAAAGAAGGCCTTCTAAAATGAAGACGATAGGGTGAACGGCCACCGTCATGGATCAAATAAAAACCCAGTTCACCATTTGCTCCCTCTACCGAATGATATACTTCGGCTTTAGGTGTGTCGACCTCGCCCATAACAATTTTAAAGTGATATATCAGTGCCTCCATATTGGTATAGACCTGCTCTTTCGGTGGTAAGTAGAAATCGGGGACCTCGGCATGGAATACGCCTTTCGGTTCCTTTTCGATTTTTTCCAAGGCCTGCTCAATGATGCGAAGCGATTGCCACATTTCCTCGTTTCTAACCATAAAACGATCATAGACATCCCCCGTTGTACCCACAGGAACTTCAAAATCAAATTCTTCGTAAGAACAATATGGGTTTTGTACCCGAACATCATAGTCCACGCCTGTAGCCCTTAAAATAGGGCCGGACCAGCTATAATCTAAGGCTTCCTCCGCAGAAACGGCAGCGACACCAGAAGTTCGCTCAATAAAAATTCGATTCCGAACGAACATTTCCTCAAACTCTTTCAATACAGGAGGATAACGTTTTAAAAACTCACGAATCTTATCAAAAGCAACGGCATTAAAATCCCGTTCAAATCCGCCAATACGGCCGATATTTGTTGTTAGACGTGCACCGCAGATCTCTTCGAAAATCTCATAGATAAATTCACGTTCCTGCATCACATACAAAAAACCTGAGAAAGCCCCTGTATCTACCCCCAAAATTCCATTACAAATGATATGATCGGCGATACGAGCAAGCTCCATCACGATAATCCGCATATATTGCACCCGTTTTGGTATCTCAATTTTCAGCAGTTTTTCAACGGTCATGTGCCAACCCATGTTGTTAATGGGCGCCGAACAATAATTTAAACGGTCCGTTAATGGAGTAATTTGATAAAAAGGCCGATGTTCAGCGATTTTCTCGAAAGCACGGTGGATATACCCTATCGTAGAAACACCACTCACAATTCGCTCCCCATCTATCTGAACTACATTCTGGAATACGCCATGAGTAGCTGGGTGTGTGGGGCCAATATTAAGGGTGATAAGCTCATCCTGCGGATCATTATCATCGAAAATAGGCTGATTAGAAGTTATCTTGCTTATAAAATCGCTCATATCATATAAATTAACGGCCGAAATACAAATCTTTTTTATCTACTCGATTTGGATCTTCCAAGGGATACTCCTTCCGCATTGGAAACACCTCCATATCGTCAACATTTAGGATTCTTCTCAAGTCCGGATGACCTATAAAATTTACACCAAAAAAATCATAAGTCTCACGCTCCATCCAATTTGCCCCTTTCCAAACAACTGTAGCAGTTGGAATTTCGGGATTTGGACCAAACAAAAACACCTTTACACGTATCCGAATGTTGTGAATCAAACTATGCGCATGATACACAACGGCATATTCTTTCTCTAAATGGGGATAATGTACCGCAGTGATATCAGTTAAATGAATAAACTGTAACTCGGGGTCCGACTTCAGAAAGCGCAACACATCTATTATATCCTCGGCATCGACAAGGATGGTCAATAAATTATGTGCATCTGGAATTTCTACAATCTTTGCCGGGAAATTTCCTTGGAGTTTCTCCAATAAAAAACTGTTCTCCATCCTCTATTTATTAGTATGTATACCGTATTTTTCTAATAGCGCCCTATATTCAGGCGTATTTCGCCTATTTAAGGACTCATTTTTAACGATATCCTGTAAGCGCAATACACCATCCAAAATAGCCTCGGGCCGAGGAGGACAACCCGGCACATAAACATCCACAGGAATAATCTCATCGATACCCTGTAACACAGAATAGGTATCAAAGATCCCGCCACTGGAAGCACAGGCCCCCACTGCAATCACCCAACGCGGCTCGGCCATTTGCACGTATACCTGCCTCAAGACAGGAGCCATCTTCTTTGCAATAGTTCCCATCACTAACAACATATCCGCCTGACGTGGGGAAAAACTAGGCCGCTCTGCACCGAATCTGGCTAAATCGTAGGTGGAGCCCATCGTAGCCATAAATTCGATACCACAACAGGATGTCGCAAAAGGCAAAGGCCACAATGAGTTTGCACGCGCCAATCCGATCGCTTTATCCAAACTTGTCGCAAAGAATCCCGCACCTTCTACTCCTGGAGGAGCTTCTGCCAATTTTATATCACTCATGAAAAGACGATTTATAAGGTTTAAGTACAATTGACTATTACAGCCAATGTTACAGGACAACTTAGTCCCAGTTTAATGCTTTTTTCTTAATGACATAGATAAAGCCCAACAAGAGCAATCCCATGAAAATAAACATTTCGATCAAGCCCTGAAAGCCCATTTCTCTAAAGTTGACAGCCCATGGATACATGAAAATAACCTCAACATCAAAAATGACAAACAGGATTGCCACCAAAAAATACTTAATGGAAAAGGGTTGCCGCGCGTTTCCTACGACTTCAACACCAGACTCAAACGCTCCGAGCTTATTTTCTGTCCTAACTTTCGGCCCGATAAGGTGTGTGATAATTATGGTACCTACTCCGAATCCTACCGCTACGATAAGCTGTATGAATATAGGTAAGTAATCTATCGGCATACTATTGGCGTGCTCCATCTCAATCAAAATTTATATTGGTAACTGTCTTTAAATATAGAGATTCCGTGACTAAAATCAAAACAAAAAAGGCGCAGATCGTACGATCTGCGCCTAATTTAGAATCATTTTAGTTAAGCTTATTTTAAAGCCTCTAAGTATCCTTTAACATCCTCGTTAGTAGGATCAATCTCCACTACCTTTTGGAAGTTTTGCTTTGCTTTCGCTGTATCTTGTTTCAAATAATGGAAAAGACCAATATAAGTATAACCATCCACTAAGTACGCTTTATTCTTTTCTTGTGTGCCTCTTTGGTTGATTGTATCAATCAATTTTTGGAATGCCGCCACGAAGTCTCCTTTTGGCTGTGCCATATCATCAGAGCCCAAAGCTGAAAAAGCTTTATAATATAACGCATTAACTAAATACTTATCTTGAGCCTCTTTATTGTCAGTTGTCTCAATGATCGTAAGCTCTTTTTGCGCATTAGCAAAATCAGCGATAGCTTGATTCCTCAAATCTTGATTAACATAGTTCCCTTCAGCATCTTTCGCTTGAGTATCTTTTTTGAAACCAATTTGATAGCTACCCTCACCGGCGTAATAGTGCGAATCGAAGTAATAAGGAGAATCTTTATACTCACCTACAAGTCCAAATAGTGAAACTGCGGTTTGTAATTCTTGCTCCTGATATTTTGCAAAAGCTAGCTCTGCAACCTCTCCCAACAGCTCTTTATCGCCTTCGATCGCTTTTTTAATATTTGCAATTCCCTTTTGAATATTAGCTTCGTTTTCAGGAGTCAGAACTGGAGCTGCCACGGCAGCTGTGCTATCTGCGCCAGCGGCTGGAGTAGCGGGTTTTGGACTGTTAGTAGCAATTTCAGCCATACCCAGGTACATATAATCCAAAGGAATAACACGATCTTTCTCCATCTTGCTAAACATTTGATTTAAATACTCTAACGCTTTTGGATAATCCTTTGATTTTTGGAACGCAATATAACCTAAGTAACGATAGATCTTTGGATCTATCGATGGATTTTTAGCCAATTCTTCTGAAACTGTTTTCAACTCGTCATATTGACGCGCGTAAACCAAGAAGTCAGCATAACGAATTTTTGCTTCTAGTGTATTATCACCAGCTACTTCCAAATATTTCTTGTATTGCTCAACACCTTTTTTGTTCAGCTCAACATATTTTTCATCAGTCGTTCCAGGCATTTTCGACCATTGATAATACGTTTCGGCCAACTCACGGTAAGTAGGTGCATAAGTAGGAGTTTCAGCAACAATTGCTTCCAATTGTGTTACAGCCTCATCATAGGCTTGAGCGCCTCGAACGATAATTGCCTGACCAACTTTGGCTTTAACCGAATTTTGATCAATATCCATGGCATCCCCATAGCTTGTATAAGCTAATGAACCTTCTCTCAATCCACGGTATGCATCACCTAAAGCTAAAGGAATAGCAATATCTTTGGTATTTTTTGCTTTCGCCTGTGTCAAATATTCCAAAGCTTTCGCATAATCCGGTTCTGGTGTATTAATATATGCACGACCGATTTCCAATAATGGCTCGTAGTCCTTTTTACCTAACTTTGCTGTTGCTAAAGCAAACTTCGATTCTGCACTAGCTTTATCTTTTTTCAATAAGTCAACATAGCCTAATCCGACATTATTGATAGTCGCTTTTGGATCATTAGTCAAACCTTGGTTGAAAATCGCAGCGGCAGAGTCCGCTCTGTCGTTTACCAAATAAACTTGACCCAAATAGAAATAATTATCTCCATTCTTAGGTTGCTTAGTCACTAATTGTTGAAGAATAGTTTTCGCTTTACCATAGTTTTCAGCCTCGATGGCTGCTCTAGCATCTTTCAAACTCTGCGCACTTACTGTGCCCACAGATCCAGCCAATAAAAGACTAAATAATAATTTACTGTTTGTCATAATCTATTTTTGTACTATTTATTATCTATTTAATATAACTCTCATCTCTAATAATG
Organism: Sphingobacterium puteale; assembly: GCF_003627955.1. Taxonomy (GTDB): domain Bacteria; phylum Bacteroidota; class Bacteroidia; order Sphingobacteriales; family Sphingobacteriaceae; genus Sphingobacterium; species Sphingobacterium puteale. The sequence continues at coordinate 787,025 of NZ_RBWS01000001.1, forward strand.
ATCTCTCGTCCGGGCATTGTTTCAGGGACCAATCCCGCTTTTAATACAATGCGCTGTCCGCGATCTCCTGTCAAAAATGCGCTAAAGCCTAAGCCCAAACCCATATTTGGTTGATAATTCATGATGTAAACCGGTCGTATGAACGGATACACTCCGTCCGCTATGGTTGACTGTGATGGCTTATAAAAAAGCCCTTTAGACTCTCCTTCACCCACATTTTCAATGCTCAATGTACGAATTTTCTCCAATAATTGCGAATTTTTTTCAACAGCTTTTAAAAACCAATTATAACCGATAACGCCCACAGAATTTGTATTCTCACTGATATACCTCATTACGTCCTCACTATCCTTCATGGCTGAAATGGCCTTTGGATCAATTTTATCCAATTTATAATAGTCCTTTAAAAAACGCAGCGTACTTGAATTCGCATTGTCAAAAATCAAACGTTGGCCACTTAAATTACCCTCCAACAAAGACTTAACGTTCTTTTGGGACATTATAGTATCAGCACTGCTACGATTATTGATTAATACAACAGCGTCGGATGCCATCTGGAAAATTTTAGGCTGAATACCGCGCTTCTTAAAATAGTCGCCCTCCTTATCCGTTAGCTTTCTGGTTAACACAATAACATAGGCAGAATCTGCCAGCAATGCATTGACCGCTTTTATTTCTGGTCGTACCATAAGCTCAAGGCTGGAATTCGGATAGGAACTTTCAAATACATCAGCGGATTCTTTGATGACCGGCAATAATGTCTGATCGACCAAGACGGGCAATTTGCCGGTTAGGATATCCTCACTCTCTCTTTTGCTCTTCGACTTGTCTTTACAAGATTGAAATAACCCTGCACAGAGAACAAGCATCACAGGAATTATACTATATTTTCTCATACGATACATCATACAATAAGACAATTAAAATAAATGAATAGTTTAATTTTTGAAGAGAGTTGATTAAAATTAAAAAGAGCGCCAGCTGCTAATTAAAATTGTTTTGCCAAAGTCGTACAAACCGCATAAAAGAATAGAGAATCAATACAACGCCAAAAACTGTTTTGTACGTCGGATTTATCTCAATGGGAAAATTATCCCAAAAAATAATCAGTAGACCCAAAACAAAATAAAAGGCAAACATAAATAGTCCTAAAATAGACAGAAATCGCTTTAAAGGCGATTTCTGTCTATAATTAGAATTATTATTCGAATTAAAATCTGTCATTCTAATTTTGAATAGTATTCAAACGAATTGGCAGGGTGTAAGCGACACGAACTGGACGACCATTTTGAATACCTGGCTTCCATTTTTTAGCCTTTTTCAACAGCTTAACAGCTGCATCTCCCGTACCATATTTCAAATCACGTTTTACGTTGATATCAGTCAAACTACCATCTCTTTCCACGACGAAAGAAACTTCCACAACACCGTTGATTCCATTTTCTAATGCCGCTTGAGGATAATCATAGTTAGAAGAAATCCATGACATAAACGCTTTCATACCTCCAATTGGCTCTGGATTCACCTCTACTGCCGTAAAGATTTTATCGCCATTTGGATCACCATTTGGATCACCCTTTGAAACACCAGTGATTCCACCGTCCTGTTTCTTCGAACCAAACTCACCACGTGCTACTGAAGTACCTGTAGGACTACCCTTCAACGTAATGCGTGCCGGTGTTTTATTTGGATCTTTCAACTCTTCTTGAGAAGCAACTTCCTCGACAACTTTATTAGCAGGAGCTACTTTTGGCTCAGGAAAACGAATCAAATCCTCTTTTGGCACATCCATCGCCACTTGCTGAGGTTTCTCTTCCGGTTCTTGTGGAAGCGGCTCCTCTTCTGGTGGTTCTGGCGGTTTGATCTCTTCAAGGTCTTCCAAGGTAACTTCTGTTACTGCCGGAGGTGCTTCAACAGGTTTCTTCGGAAAAATTTTATCTCCGAAAAGACGAAGAAGGCTGGCAAGAACCACTACGCCGATAACGACAAGAAGTCCTCTATTCGTCGCTTTAGGGGCAAGTTTACGTAGCTCATACGCGCCGTATTCCTTGTTACGTCCCTGAAAAACGACTTCAAGCCATTCTTTCTTAAAAATATCTAATTTTGACCCTATCATATTTTTATACTTTATCGTGCTATCTAATAATGATTAATCATTGTAGATATTGTCACGTTTTAAAACCTCCACTTCTTCTGGACTGATTTTAGCAATCATGTAACGTTTGATATCAACGATTTTCATTTCGTCAAGAATATCTACCAAGTTACGTTGCGTGCTTTTATCGCTCGGTCTAATGATAACGATCAAATCCTTACCGCCAGCAACGCGCGGTACATAGGCTTTCTTCTCCATCAATACCTTGCGAATACCATCAGCTCCGTAACCAACAGTCGTTGGTCCTTCGATAGGATTTTTTACTTGTCCGTAAATCACAGAGACTTTGTTATCAGATCCCAATAAAACTGTCAATGAACGGTTATCAGCTGTCAATAAATCGGGCTGAGGCTCATCCTTAACTTTATTTTTATCTGGCATCGCCACGTCCATCGCTTGTGGTTTATTTAAAGATGTGGTCAACATGAAAAAGGTAATCAATAAGAAAGCCAAATCCACCATGGCTGTAAGGTCGACCTTACCGCCGTTTTTCTTGGACCGAACTTTCCCGCCTTTGCCTTTTTTACCACTATCCTGATTTAATTCTGCCATTTTTTGTTCTTATTAAATCGTCAATTATTTTTCCTCAGCACGCATACCAGTGATGAAACTAAATTTGTTTTGCTTTTGATTGCGCAATGTTTCAATAACTTGGTTTACAGAAGGATATTTTTCATTCGCATCAGCTTTGATCGCAATTTTCAAAGGCCCCGGGTGAACAAAGTTCTTGTCCGACGATTCCTTTTCCTTATTTACCTCTTCAGCTGCTAAACGTGTGTTTTGAACCCAGTAATACAACTCATTGGAAGTATTTTCTGTACTGTCAATCGGAATACCAGTTTGTACACCTTTTTCTGTACGTTTACCTGCGTCCAAAGCCAATAATCCTTTCAACTTAGACATTGGTACACCAAAGTTTTCCATCAGTTTGAAATGATCATAATCTTCTTGTGAAAAGCCAATGCCATATTTTGCAGACATTCTTTCTAATGCTTTCACGCGAACCTGTTGATCTGTCGTTCCGAAGAAAACTTTTCCACCATCACCGATTGTAATCATACCCACATTAGAGTCAGGTAATTTATCTTTCGTAGTTGATGCTGGGGTATCCACCGTCAATGCTTCCGGTTGGCGCGCTGTCGCCGTTAATACGAAGAACGTAAGCAGCAAGAACGATACGTCACACATCGCTGTCATGTCGATCGACGTACTGGCTCTTTTTACTTTTGCTTTACCCATTTTTAATTCTTCTTTTTAAATTAATTAAACTCAATCTTCTAATCTATGATGCTTTTGATTTTTGATTTCCATAAAATAAAATCAAAAATTTTCATCACAGTTCTTATTTGTGGTTTGCAGCGTATGTTTGTACGATTGAGAAACCAGCTTCGTCGATAGAGTAAGTTAATTTATCGATTTTTGCAGTAAAGATGTTATACAATACGATAGCGAATGTTGAAGTCGCGATACCCGTAGCTGTATTGATCAAGGCCTCAGAGATACCGTTTGCTAATTTAGCTGAATCTGGAGCACCGCCGGTTGCCAACGCCGAGAAGGCTTTGATCATACCTGTTACTGTACCTAATAGACCACATAATGTACCGATAGAAACTAAAGTTGCGATTACGTTTAAGTTTTTCTCCAACATCGGCATTTCTAATGCTGTAGTTTCTTCGATTTCTTTCTGAATTGCAATAGTAGCTTTTTCAGTATCAACATTAACATCAGCTGATACGGCTTTGTATTTCAATAAACCAGCTTTTACTACGTTTGCAACTGAACCTTTTTGTTTGTCACACTCAGCGATAGCTGAATCGATGTTTCCACCATTAATCAAAGATTGAATTTTTCTAACAAAGTTTCCAACGTTTCCTGTACCAGAAGCTTTGTTGATAACGATTAAACGTTCTACCGAGAAAACCCAAACCATTAAGAATAAACCAAGCAAAACAGGTACGATAGCCCCAGCATGGTAAACCATTCCTAAGTAGTTACCTGGATTTGGAGCATTTTCAGGATTGTTGTCAACGAAGTTAGTCGGATTACCCATCACAAATTTCCATACACAGAAACCCACGATGAAACAGATGATGATTGCAGCTTGAGCAAAGAAAGATCCTCCGTTGTTGCTCTCTTGTTTTGCAGCAGTTTTAGGTGCGTTTGCCATTTTTCTAATTTTTAGTTTTTTACTGTTGTTTAAATATATAATGTTGTTTAAATTATATGCACTCTTATTCGCTTTCGAAATCAATTTTGCAAAGCAAATTTAATATTTAATGTCAAATTTAAAATATTCATCTCAAATATATATAAAAAATCAAATTTGTTTTTTCAAACTGAATACACCATCCAATGGTGTCATTTTTCTCAGCAGTTCCCGTATATAATCCTTATTACCATCAGCTAAATCGCTTATTAGCAATAATTATTTTACAATGAAAACCATTTTTTTTTTGATATGCAAGAAAAACGAGGATTTTAAGCGACAAAAAGTAAGTGATTACTCATGTTTCCTGATAAATGACTCAGTTTATTCTTTGTCATATCCACCTAATAAACAACCCATTAGATTTACTATAATTCACACAGATATAGTTGTTTAACCACCAACTAATTTCACCCGATACCCTTCCTTAAGTAACAAATCATAGATCTTCTGCTTAAATTCACCCTGAATAACAATTTCCCCGTCTTTCACCGTCCCCCCTACTCCACATTTTTGTTTCAGGAATTTACCCAAGGCCCCCAGATCTTCCGCTTGTCCTATAAAACCTGTAACTAGGGTCACAACTTTGCCCTTCCGCATTTTGCGGTCAAGCTGCACTTTAAGGTTCTGCTGGTTGACAGGTAATGTCTCCGCTTCCTGAAAAAGATCGGCAAGCTGATAGTTAAAACTATCATCCGTTGAATATACAACGCCTTCGTAAGACTGTTTCTTATTTTTACTCATGATTTTAACAAATAATTTTTATCGCCTTTGGCATAATCGAAATATTTAGCTTATCGCCAAGTTCAATAGGCTCGCCATCCACATGTACCGGCGACGCCGCATCTACCTCAATTTCAATACTCTTGCCCGGGATGATCTCAACATAGCTTGACTGATCCGCGGATTTATTAAATAGGTGAAAAATCATTTTTGGTAGGATATATAAAGGGAACTTATGCACGATACAAACATCCAATATGCCATCGTTGACCGAAGCTTGCGGTGCGATATAAGCATTATTCCCATACTGGGGCGAGTTGGCGACACTGATCATAAAGGCCTGTCGTTCGTAGACTTTTCCATCTATCGTTAATTTATAATGCGCCGGCTGGTATTTGCTCAGCACATTAAAAACAGATTTCATATAGCCCAATGGACCGCGGATATTTTCGTTGGCAAAGTTTTCACTCACCGATGCATCAAATCCGAGTCCCGCTATATTAAAAAAACGTCGGTCATTGATAACACCACAATCAACTTCTATAGATTCAAAACGGTTTATACGGCGGATAGCTGCAGCTTCATTCATCGGGATACCTAAGTAGAGTGCCAGACCATTACCAGATCCTTCCGGAATGATACCCAAGGGTATGCCTGAACCAACTAAAGCAGACCCCAGCTCATTGATCGTTCCATCTCCACCCACCGCAATCACCGCATCGTATCCTTCCTGAACGGCCTGCAAACCGATTTCATAAGCGTGATTGGGCCTTGCAGTTTGCTGAAATGTAGGATCAAATTTCTGCAAATCCAGCACATCCAATACCTGCTTCTTAAAAGACGTTTTACGCTTTCCTCCTGAAATAGGGTTAATAACAAACAATATTTGTTTACGTTCTGACATATCCAAAGATAACGGAAATTACCAATTTCTTAAAATAATGTAATCTTTGTACGGCTTTAGCATCGCTTCCTACTCTTTTTAAAATTAAAAGACAAATTTGATTTTAAATATCCCACAAAGTATTGTAGCTTTGTCGCAACAAAAAATAGAATGTGGACTGATTTGCGTGCTGTTGCCTACACAAGCAACGACAAGGAGATTGCAACCACAGTAAAAAAGTGCTAAAAACCCTTCGCTATCACGGCTCTTATCACTTTGCTGTTATTTCATTTCTAGCGCAAATCCAATATTAAAATTACGTAAGGCATGGCTTATTTATTTACGTCAGAATCTGTTTCTGAAGGGCATCCAGACAAAGTTGCGGATCAAATTTCAGATGCATTAATAGACAATTTTTTAGCATGGGATGAAGATTCACGTGTTGCTATTGAGACTTTGGTAACGACTGGACAGGTCGTTCTCGCTGGTGAAGTTAAATCGAACATCTACTTAGATGTGCAGAAAATAGCCCGCTCTGTTATTCAAAGAATTGGCTACACAAAGTCTGAATATATGTTTGAAGCAAATTCTTGTGGTGTATTATCCGCAATCCATGAGCAATCTGCAGATATCAATCAGGGCGTGGACCGCAAAACAAGACAAGAGCAGGGGGCTGGTGATCAAGGCATCATGTTTGGTTATGCTAACAATGAAACGGACAACTTCATGCCCTTAGCCTTGGATCTTTCCCACCGCCTTTTATATGAGCTAGCAGAACTGCGTCGGGAGAACAATGAAATACAGTATCTACGTCCGGATGCGAAGTCACAAGTAACCCTGGAATATGGTGATGACCACAAACCAAAAAGAATTGACACCATTGTCATTTCTACACAACATGATGACTTCGCCACCGAACCGGTCATGTTGGACAAGATTACGCAGGATATCAAAACAATCTTAATCCCTCGCGTAAAGGCACAACTGAAGCCGGAGCTTCAGCTGTTATTCAATGATGAGATTAAATTTCATATCAATCCCACAGGTAAGTTTGTTATCGGGGGGCCGCATGGCGATACAGGGCTTACTGGCCGGAAGATCATTGTTGATACGTACGGAGGTAAAGGTGCCCATGGTGGCGGTGCCTTTTCAGGAAAAGATCCGTCAAAAGTGGATCGCTCAGCGGCATATGCTACCCGTCATATTGCCAAAAATCTAGTCGCGGCGGGTGTAGCAGATGAAATCCTTGTTCAGATCTCTTACGCAATTGGCGTAAAAGACCCAATGGGTATTTATGTGAACACCTATGGAACAAGCAAAGTAAATCTCACAGACGGTCAGATTGCTGATAAAATAGCTCATCTATTTGATATGACTCCTTATGGTATCGAAACTCGTCTTGGTTTAAGAAATCCAATCTATTCAGAGACTGCAGCTTACGGTCACATGGGACGAACTCCAAGAAAAGTAACGAAAGAATTTGAAAGTTCCACGGGAGAAAAGAAACAAATCGAGGTCGAATTATTCACTTGGGAAAAATTGGACTATATCGAAAAAGTGAAAGAAGAGTTCGGTCTATAAAGGACTAGCTAATAAAATAAAAAAGGGATGCAAGAAATGTATCTCTTTTTTTGTACCTTAATGGTTCTAAACCGTATCATCAATGAAAAGACGCAATTTTTTATTTGCACCTATGGTGCTCGTCACCGCACCCACATGGGCAAATCCGACGCAGTCAGATAATGACCTGCCCCCCAATACAATTATTCATGTTGTTAATTTTTGGCTGAAGAAAGATATCAGTGAAAAAGATAAAAAGGATTTTGTCGGTTTCTTTGAAGAACTCCGCAAAATTGACACGATCAAAACACTCAATTATGGCATTCCAGCACCGACAAATGCGCGAGCAGTCGTTGATAATAGCTTTGACTATACATTGATTGTCACATTCAAGGACCTTAAAGATATCACTATATACGAAACACACCCGATTCACCTGAAAGCAATCGAAAAATATCAGCATTTTTGGACGAAAGTCATGGTCAAAGATACTTCCATCATTAAATAAGCCCGCGTGCTTTTATCTCCAAATATTTATTGACTGAGTTGATCGTTAAATTTTCGGGTGCAGTATAGATCGTTTGAAATCCATTGCGGATAAGCTCTTGCACAATAAGCTGTTTCTCGTAGATAAATTTCTCAGCAATGATCTGGTTATAGATTTCGATGGTCTTTTTCGGAGCGCTTTTGGCTAAATTTTCTACTTCAACATTTTTGAAGACAATAACAACAATGATATGGCTCCGGTTTAACATGGAAAGGTAATTCATTTGCCTTCTCAAGGAGTCTAGTGTCTCAAAATTAGTATAGAGAAAGATCAGCGAGCGCTTATTGATATGAGCATTTGCATAGCTATAAAGTTTACCATATTCAGGTTCCTCAAAGTTTGTGGTCACTTGATATAGCGCTTCCGAAATCTTGAGCATTTGGTTATTTCTCTTTTCAGCAGGTATAAACACATTCACATCTTTCGAAAAAGTCAACAATCCAGCTCGGTCCTGTTTTAATATTGTCGCATTTGAAAGAACTAATGATGCATTGATTGCATAATCCAGTAATGTGAGCCCATCAAAAGGCATTCGCATAGCGCGCCCCAAATCTATAAATGAATAGATCGGTTGTGATTTTTCCTCTTCATATTGATTGACCATTAACTTTTTGACCTTCGCTGTAGCCTTCCAGTTCATATGACGATAATCATCCCCCTGAACATATTCCCTGACGTGATCAAACTCCATGGCTGAGCCAATGCGACGGATACGCTTTATTCCTAATTCATTAAGTCTATTGCTCGTCGCCAAAAGCTGATACTTCCTCAATTGAATATATGATGGATAACAGGGGAACTGCTGCGCCTGATTGGTTAAAAACCTTCTCTTAAAAAAACCAAACCGCTTCACCAGAGCGATACATCGGCCAAACTCATATATACCTCTTTGCGTTGGTCGCATCAAATAAGAAATTTCAGTGCTTTGATATGCGGACAAACGCGTAAAAAATTCATTGTTCCGTATCTGCAACTGTATCGGAAATTCTTCCAAGATTTCGATGGAAGCAGGAAATGGATAAAAGGAATTGATCATTAATTTCATCGGATTTTCATCGCCGTTGGATAATTTCTCTGGATATATCCTTGTAATTTCGACACGTCCGTTGCCGGAGAATAATACAATGAAATCAAAAATCAATACCGCCAGCCACAGCCAAAACACAATCCATGCAACAGTAAACAATCCCCTCATAAAAAAAGAGATTGCAAAGAACATCGCTATTCCCAACAAGGAATAGAAAAACTGATTGGTCAGAAAGAGCTGCTTTATTTTCGCCATTATCTTGGAATTTCTACCGAATTAATGATTTGATCTATCACATAAGCCGTTGTAAAGCCTTCCATTTCTCGCTCAGGAGTCAACATGACCCGATGCCCTAATACCGCAGCAGCCACTCTTCGAATATCCTCGGGTGTCACAAAATCCCGTCCGCTCAACGCCGCAGATGCTTTGGACGACTCCAGTAGCGCAATAGAAGCCCTCGGCGAAGCCCCCAAAGTTAAGCTCGGATTGGTACGTGTTTTTATGATCACCTGAGCAATATAATTTAACAATTCGTCATGTACAAAAATTGATTTGATCAGACGCTGAAAAGAGAAAATCTCTTCCGCCGAAACCACACTGCCAACTTGATCCTCTTTATTTGTTGCTTTTTGTGCATGATGCTCCTTCAAAATTTCCAATTCGTGCTGAAGTTCCGGATAATCCACATTGATCTTAAATAGAAAACGATCCAACTGCGCTTCAGGCAAACGATAAGTTCCTTCATGCTCGATGGGATTTTGCGTAGCGAAAACTATAAATGGAACAGGCAAGAGATAGGTATTTCCATCGACCGAAACCTGATGCTCTGCCATACTTTCAAAAAGCGCGGCCTGCGTTTTCGCAGGAGCACGGTTGATCTCGTCAATCAAAACAATATTAGCGAAAATCGGCCCTTTGCGAAATTCAAATTCATTGCTCTTTAGATCCAGAATAGATGACCCGGTCACATCTGAAGGCATCAAATCTGGGGTGAACTGAATCCGTTTAAAGTCACTACTGATTGTTTTGGCAATTAATTTTGCAGATAAAGTCTTCGCGACACCCGGTAACCCTTCTATTAAAGAGTGTCCGGACGCTAAAATCGAAATCAATAACATATCAATCAATTGATCCTGTCCTACAATAACTTTTTTTACCTCCGACTTTACCTGAGCCATTTTTTCATATAAACCCGATATATCAATTCGGTTTTCAAAAGATATATATTTATCGAAGTCACTCATATCATTTTTGCTTTATGTTTAAAATCTTCTATAATTTCATTGATCTGTCTTAATTGGGTCAAGTCGTGCATTTGTGTTCCCTGCATTCGAATTATTAACCCAATGAGCTGTTGTGTTTCAGCAAGTGGAACACCTGACCGCTCAGCCAATTCTTCACAGAACCCGTTTTCTCTTAACTCCAGTGTATCCATATGAAAACGGCTCCGAAGGTCGTGTAGAAAATAATCTATTTTTTTATCAACCATATTGCCCGGCGTGCCGTTTTCATAATATAAAGTCGCAATTGTTTCACAAAATTCTTTGGAAAGATTCGGCTCCGGTTTGACAATCGCCACCGCACGCTGTTCTCTTTTACTCTTAAACACAAGTAAAAGAATAAGTCCCCCCAACAGCACATACCAAGCTTGTCGTAATCCTTCATTGGTCAATAAAACCCGCAATGGAGTACGATATTGATCCATATTCGCCTTGAAATCATACCAGGCAATCGGTTTATCGTTTAAATATGATAATGCTTTGGCAGCATAAGCATATTGAGAAGCGGAGTTCAGTAAATAATAATTGCCAAATAAATCGGGAGTCAAATGTAGATAAAGTCGACCTTTACCAACGCTCACTTCGACGAAATTAGGTAATAAATAATCTTGATAAGTAATTCCCCCTAAAATAGTCGCATTTTTTGGCAATTTACTAAACACCTCGCTTAAGTCCGATTTAGCATAATGAATTTTAATATTCTCATTGGCCAGCTTCACTCTTAAATGACTTTTAATATCAACACCTTTCTTGTAACCATAGAAATCCTCCACTTTTATCTTTAGGGAATCCAAAAGAGTATAGTCAATCGTTTCAGCGATAATCATTGCTTTCCCCCCTTGAGACACATAGTCAAGTAATTTATTGCTGGCTGCTTCACCCAAGGAAAAATACGAGGTATAAAACAGCAGATTCATTGCAGTTCCCTGTGTACTATCCAGGTATTCATAGAGCGGGCGCTTGACATCTACATTGCGCTGATCAATTATATACTTTAATTCCTGCCTGAGCACATAGGCTCCAAAAGGATTTTTATCTTTTGCATCGAAAGTTCGATCCCAAATTATTGGTTTCTTGCTCGTCATATCGATGACGCCAATCAGTAGCAAAACAGCTCCCAGCAATATCAATCCAAATTTTACTGATCCTTTCATTTAATTTGATTTTGATATTGGTTAAACAGTTGTTCATAATGACTAAAGTCGGACTCTTTTAATTCAAATTGTCCAAACCAGACGTAGTCAAATACCCGGGTACATTCCTCGAAGCCCACACGCAAATCCTTATCTTGGAGCTCATTCGCAAATTCTGCATTTGTTTTACTATGCTTCCATTTGATATAACCTGCTTGTGCCAACTTTTGAATATTCAATAATTGTAGGTAACGAATTCCCAGCGCATAATTTTTTTGCGCGACAGCATCCCTAATATACTGACTGAGATCGCTGTTCATCAAATTTCTTTCCACATACGCCAATGTATCCAAAGCGTCTGCTTCATACTCATGTTTAATGAAATACTGGTTTTTATTGCATAATATCTTATAGAGCATAAAAGCCAGCGCTATTAACGCCAGGAAGGCAAATACATAACCAAATTCTTTGTTAAATTTATATGGATTATCCGGCATGATATCCCCGAGCCATTCCGAAATACGTTGTAAGATACGTTGCAATACACTTATTTTATCTTTAATATTCTCAGAATACACAAAATCATCACGCTCATATCGTTTGATAATTTCCGGATAGGGATCCATCTTAAAAGCGCGTTCTTGGCTATATTTAGGAATAGAATCAAATAAATGCGGATCCCAAAGGTCATCTTTTCTATCCGCTGCTTTAGCCATCGCAACGGAATCCACCATAGCAGAATCCAAAAGGGATGCAACAGAATCTACAGTCACCGAATCTGCAGAATATCTTTCTGAATCTGTCTCACGCGGTTTTGGATCACAGGCGCTCAATGAAAGCATGTATACAAAGAAAAAAACAAATAGTAGCCTATTCATTTCCACCTCCAATCTGATCAATCATCCCATAAATACGTTCCCCGAATTTGAGGTCCTTGGCCGTTTCGTAAATTATCCCATTGGCCAAGACACCGGACATATATAAAAATAACGTAAATAGAGTAATAAACATCCCGCCCAAGGTCATCAGTAATTTCCCCCAGGATGAATCAAAGAAGGCCGCTTCCATCCCCAAAAAATTATAAGATATCAGCGAAACAATTATTAAAGGAATTACAGAGATCATCATAACAGCCATCTGGAAAATAAAATTGACAATATAAGCCGCTACACCATATTGGATCAATTTTTTGCTCAGCATAACATAAGCATCTGTAAAACAGCTTCCCAAATCTGAATAACCTTCACGATAAAATAAAAACGAACTAAATAACCAAATTCCGACCATTGACATTAATATACCAATTGCAAAGCTTCCGATAAACGGGATAAATGCCGAGATTACAGCAACGATGGCGAGTGGTATAAAAACAACGATCAAAGCCAAGATCATCGCAAATAAGAACATAATATACTTACCTATATTTGCCCTAAAATTTCGTAAGACCTCCTTTCCTGTGAACAATGTGTTTTTACGTTCTTTCAGCAGAATAAAGTATTCGATAGAAATTCCATATACATATAATCCCAGCGCAATTAGAGCCATGATCAGTAATGCAGCCCAGGTAAATCCATCAATATCTTCAAATGAACTACTGTGTGCAGAGAACGTAATTTTTGTAGAAAGGAAATAATATACCAATGCTATTGCTGCTAGCGGTAATGCAGACAGCCCAAATATGGTCGTCACAAAATGTTTATAGATCAATTTAAAAAGATCAATAAAGCTCTGGACAAAATCGCCTATCTTTCGTTCTTTCTGAAATTCAAAATCTACTTCCATTGATATCGTTTTGCTAACCGATAGGGGTTAATAACATAAAAAAATAGTATTGCCAACAATGACAGGAGTATGATGAATATACTGAACCAAACAGATACGTTATAATATCTTGTTACAAAACCTTCTAATGTACCGGCGACGATAAAAAATGGTATCGTGCTGACCAATACCTTCATGGATGTCTTTGCTGTCTGAACAAAAGAAGCCATCCGGGTATAAGATTTGGGAAACAAAATGCTATTTCCGATTGCAAGCCCACACCCTCCAGCGACAACAATCACAGAAATTTCAATCGTGCCATGGATCCATATCGCAGACATAGCCTTCCCCATCACACCATATTGGAAAAACATCTGATGGAATGCCCCCAACATAATGCCATTGCTAAACAATATATAGCCCGTACCGATACTCAAAAACAGCCCAAAAGCAAAAGCCATAAAAGCCACACGGACATTATTGATTGTAATCCAGATCGCTGATCCAAAACTACTTCCTTTACCATAAACTGCAGCAGGATCGCCTGCTTTAATGCTCTCTATGGTGGAATCTACATAAAAATCTCCCAAAATAAGCCGAATAAAATCTATATCGTACATCGCCGAAAGGAAGCCAATCGCTGATGCAAGAACAAAAATCAATAGGGAATAAAAAAGCTGCCTACGAATTGACCAAATTGCCTGTGGAATCTCCTCGTTGATAAAAGACTTGAATCTACTATTGGAAGCCTTTCGATCCTTGTAGATTTTTTGATGTGCAGTTACAGCAAGTTCATTTAAATAATTTCGTACCTTACTATTGGGATAAAATGTCTGCGCATAAGCAAGATCATTTGTTAGCTCAATATAGTTCGATGCCAATTCATCTGGATCTACCTGTATGTTAATTGACAAATTATTTTCAATTAACGTCCATTTTTCTTTATTTCGTTCTACAAATGATGCTTCTCTCATTAATTTTTTTAACTGGCTAAACCAAATATATGAATAAGCTTGAGATAAACACAGCACAAAATGTAAAAATCCAGTATAATCTTGCTAGCCTAGGTTCGAGGATGATCGCATTTGCCATTGATTACTTTATTATTGTCTGTTACTTTTTCTTTTGTATGTTTCTGTTGGATGCATTAAATATCACAAGCAGCGACCCCTATCTTTTCTATGGTATTATAATGGGAATGACATTACCCGCATTTTTTTATACCTTAATTGCTGAAACAGCATTCGGCGGACAAACTATCGGTAAAAAGATTATGAAAATTAAAGTGGTGAAGCTTGATGGTTCACGCGCTGATTTTTATCAATACCTATCCCGCTGGACCTTATCAATCGTCGATATATGGATGACAATGGGCGGCATTGCAATTACCTCAATTGTGCTCTCCAAACATGGTCAGCGTATTGGGGATATTGCCGGAGAAACATCTGTCATTAGTTTGAAACCCAGTCTGAAGCTCAGCGATACCATTTATGAGGAAACTTTTGAAAATCATCCTATTTTGTTTCCTCAGGTCATCAAGTTAAGCGACAAAGACGCCAATGCGATCAAAGATGTCTATCAAACTGCATTTGATAGACGGGATGTAGGCATACTGACCGCCTTAGTTCAACGTTTAGAAACAATTATGGAGGTGAAACATCCCGAACAGATGACCCCGAATGATTTCGTTCTACAAGTCATGAAAGATCACTATAGCATGTTTAAGGATAAATAGACCTAAATACGCTCTTAAGTTCTGCACTTACGTGGTTAATGCAACCGATATTAGTCAAGTATTACATCTTTTGTAGGTGTACAATTGAATTAGCAGCACACAGTTCCCATTAGAAGGCAATGGAGATGTGCCCATAATTTGATTTTTGTGAAGGGCGCATTATGGGATTTAAATACAAGAAAGGACCGAATAATCGGCCCTTTATATGTTTTAGCTAGAAAATTATTAAGCTGTTACAGAAGCTGCCGAAGTTGGTATCTGACGATCAACTTTTTTAACTAAACCTTGTAAGACATTTCCCGGACCAACTTCCACAAATGCTGTGGCACCATCGGCGAGCATATTTTGTACAGTCTGTGTCCAACGAACAGCCCCAGTCAACTGTGCGATCAAATTTTGCTTAATAATAGCAGGTTCCGTTTGTGGCTGCGCATCAATATTCTGATAAATTGGACATCTCGGAGATAGAATATCCGTAGCTTCAATCGCTGTCTGCAATTCTACTTTAGCGGATTCCATCAGTGGAGAATGGAATGCACCACCAACATTTAATTTTAGTGCCCTCTTCGCTCCAGCCTCAGTCAATAAGGCACAGGCTTTATCGACACCTTCAATTGATCCTGAGATCACCAATTGTCCCGGACAATTGTAGTTTGCCGCGACAACAACATCATCCACTTTAGCACAAATCTCTTCTACGATGGCGTCCTCCAATCCTAAAATTGCCGCCATTGTTGAGGGTTGCAATTCACAAGCTTTTTGCATGGCATTTGCACGCTGGGACACCAATTTCAATCCATCTTCGAAACTTAAAGCACCCGCCGCAACCAATGCCGAAAACTCACCCAAGGAATGTCCTGCAACCATGTCTGGCTGAAAAGAGTCGCCTAATGCTTTCGCCAAAATAACAGAATGCAAAAAAATCGCAGGCTGCGTAACATTGGTCTGTTTCAATTCTTCATCCGTACCGGAAAACATAATATCCGTGATACGAAATCCCAAAATATCATTTGCTTTCTCGAATAAAGCTTTTGTTTCTTCATTTAAATTATACAGGTCTTGCCCCATCCCAACAAATTGGGCTCCTTGACCAGGAAATACATATGCTGTTTTCATCTGTTATATTTTTTCTTTAATGGCTGATAAGAGCTTGCAAGCTCGGTTTCATATTTAAGAATTACTGTAATCGCAAATATATAGAATTCTATCAAATATTAATCTTCCGGAACAAAACTCAACGACAACATCTTCCGGGGATCAAATACATCCTGTGCAATCGCCAAAAGGTTTGTACGATCTAAATGTTGTATTTTCTCGATCACTTCATTCAATAAGATAACGCGGTCATAATCCATCACATTCTTTGCCGCCGAAATAATCATACTCATTCTATTTTCTTCCGTCAGGGCAATTTGGCCAATAAATTTCTGCTTTGCCTTCTTCAATTTGATTTCGGAAAGTGGCTGCTCACACAGTTTATGTAGCTCTTTAAATACGAGTCTTTTAGCTTTTTCAACCTTTTCCTCATCGGTTCCCAGATAGATGCTAAATAATCCTGTATCTGAAAAAATCGTGTAATTGGATTCGATGGTATAGGCAATCCCGTATTTTTCCCGGATGGAGAGGTTAAGAATCGACCCCATTCCCATCCCGCCCAACATATTATTCAAAAGCAACAGGCCGGTTTTGCGCTCATCACGGTAGTCGTAAGCCAATGATCCGAGCATATAATGCACCTGATTAATGGGCTTGGGGACCTCAAGTTGCAGCGCTGTAATTGGTTTTACATCATTTCTGGAACGTGAAATTGCATGTTGCTCTATTTCTCCAAAGACCTTATGCAACAATTTCTCGACCTCTCGTAGACTGTAATTACCTGTGATACCGATCACCATCTCATGCGTATCGTAGTTTGAGCGCATAAAGTCTGTGATATCATTCCTTTGCAAGGCTAAAAGCTGATCTTCAAGTCCCAATATATTGTGTCCTAAACCAGAGCCTTTAAACACGAGATCTTCAAAATCGTCGACGATGGATTCTTCCGGGCTATCCAAATAAGAAGCCATTTCATCAACGATAACCGATTTTTCTTTGTCCATCTCCACCTCGGGAAAAGTAGAATGAAAGAAAATATCCTCAAATAAATCCAGCGCCCGGTGGAGATATGGTTGCAATATGGAGGCATGAACACAGGTATATTCTTTTGTGGTATAAGCATTCAGGTCACCACCGACAGACTCCAGATGATCGATAATCTGCTGCGTTGAACGTTTCTCTGTTCGCTTAAATAAAAGATGTTCAATAAAATGAGCAACCCCAAATTTACCCTCCGATTCGTCCCTTGACCCCGCATTGATGACCATACACACATGGGTTACCGGCAAATTTTGATATTGGAATACCACACGGATTCCATTTGAAAGTCTAATGATTTCGTACTCCATTCAGTTTATGAAATTTCTCTAATTGATGTGTTTACGCATAAATTTGCGCGGGTGAAAAGCAAAACCATTTTTCTTATACAGATGAATGGCCCGCTCGTTATGTTCCTCGACTTCCAGCAAGATCATTTTACAATTCTTTGATTCCAGGTAGGAAGTTACAAAATCGACGGCCAATTTTCCAAGCCCCATCCCCCGGGCTTTTTCGCCCACAAAAAGTTCATCGAGAAGCCCGACTCTTCCTTTGAATTCAAAACTAAAGAAATAAGCGACGATCATATAACCCAAAATATCTTCTCCGTTGCGAATCAACCAAGCTTGTCCAAGTTGAGGGTTATTAACAAAAAGATCAAAATTATCAATCGTTGTCTTGCGGTCGATATCGTACCCATCGATGGCATAAAACTCTTCCATCATAGCTACAATAGCCGGGATATCTCCAATTGCTAATTCATCAAACTTAATCATTTCGTATCTGTTTCTGCAAAACTAGGTATTTTTAAATGCAAAACGGTCATAGTGAAATCACTATGACCGTCTTTTATTCGTTATAAGATCGTTATTATTTACATACGTGGTGGACGCATTCCTCCTGGGAATCTATTTTCCCCTTCAGGATTACCCATCGCAAATTTCTGGAACTTATACGTAAATAACAGCATAAAGTAGCGTCCGAGACGGTTGGTACGGCTATCAGTAGTTAAGAAGCCATCTACCGTACGAGACAGATTTGTTTGTTGATTTAATAAATCAAATGCTTGCAGACGTAATGTCCCACGTTGCTCTTTTAAGAATCTTTGTTCTACATAGGTATTGATAATGAACGGATTGGAAGACAAGCCCTGACCATATCCCTGATTGAAAGATTTAGAGAGATCGGCGCCAAAAATAGTATTCTTCAGAATATTGTATGAACCAACTAAGGTTGGTGTCCAAGTCTGAATATCACTATTTCGCTGTAACAGACTATTTTCTGTATGTGTAAACTGGTAACGAACCCCGGGATTGATTTCCAGATTCTCAGAGGGGTTATAACGGAACATTAGTCCCTGAGTCAGGACGAAATTACGAGCGACGTTTTTCTGTCCGATATTGTCATTTTCATCAATTGAAGAATAGCCAATGGTTTTATTTACCGAAATCCCCCCCATCAACATCACGTTAAAGGTTTTTTCTTTCCAGGATTTACCATAATGATAAAATGAATTGATCGCATACGGACGATCTCCAGTCTCGTTTAAATAGCGTGTCTCTGAGATCAATGCCGAATCAATTTTTCCTGTTGTGGGATCTTGTTGAATAGGGCCGTAGTACGATTTGTTTAAGCTAACAATTTTATTGTCTGCCAGTGAACCATTGAGGAACACAAAGAAATTGTTTCCTTTCTGAAAGTCATTTTTGCGAAATCGTAGTTTCAAATCGTGGTTAAATTCTGGACTCAGACTCGCATTTCCATAAACAATATTTGTCGAGCTTGTGCTCAGATTATATGGCAATATTTGCGATACACCTGGTTCTGTCGGAGATCCAGAGTAGTTTACGCTTAAATTGGATTGACGTGAAAATTTATATTCAAAACGAGCGATCGGCATCCAGTTCATATTCTTGCGGGAAATCGGAATAATCTCACCCGAATTAATCGCTGATCCTGTCAATTGGGAGGGTTGACCAGCCACACCCACAGAGTACGTCACTTTATCATTGCTGAAGAGATAGTTCGCTCCGATTTTATGCGTTGTAAAAGCATAGTCATAATTATAGTCAAGGTTTAGCTTCGCATTTTCAAATGCGTTTTCAATAATACTGCTATCCTTATCATAACCTATTTGAGTGATATTATTGTTGTATTTATTTTTGTTAAAATCATAGGTTATCTCTAATTTTCCGTTTTTGGATAGAGGTTCAGTATAATTTACCGAAGCTCCGGCATTCCAGCTCTTATTGAGCGCATCCTGAACCGTACGCTGGTAAATGTTACTCATGGTTTGGTTGATATTGGACGGGTCGTAAATATACCTGTCGAGTATCTGATTTACGTCTTTATCTGTTTTGGCATTATTGTAATTGAAATTGAAAAACAAGTTACGTCCCTTGTCATTCAGTTTACGGTTATATAAACCACTGATCCCAAACCTTGGCGCGGTGGAATTTGTTCCAGTTGTTAGTACTTGCTTATTATCCAAAACATTACTTAAATAAGTAATGGAATTGGTTATCGCATTATTATTCCCGTCATCATAGCCAAACTGTGGCACTAGCTTAATGTAATCCTTCGCGGTGGGCTTCCACTCTACGTTTGCCTCAAAACGATGATTTCCGCCAATGGTATTTGAATTTGCATCTACGCTATCCGCCTGCGACCGACCGGGCGTTGCATTCACAATATATCGTTGCGAGAGTGTTGTATTATTGCTATGGCTATAACTATAGCTACCATAGGCTGTCAATTTATCCGAAAAATCCTTACGAAAATTAAGTCCGATGGAGCCTATTTTGGTCAGACCGTCTGAGCCACCAAACATACCGCCGCCGCGACGTCCACCACCACCCTGGCCGCGTCGGGCACCGCCACCCGTGGTATTAAAATCAAACAGGGGCGCATTGGTGTTGTTTAAATTTCCGAGAACAGAAATCTGCTCGCCTTCGCGCATTCCCATCCACATTCCTGTTGCCTGATAACGGTCTTCGGTACCGTAGCCCGCACGGAGTGTCGTCATATGACCTTGGTTGTATTTAGGATCAATCTGAATGTTCAGTACTTTTTCGGAATCGCCATTCTTATTTCCTGTAATATTGGCCATGTCCCCGTAGTCATCGATAATCTGCATTTTTTGGATAATATTGGCAGGAAGGTTTTGAGTGGCGGTTTTTACATCTCCACCAAAAAAGTCCTTACCATTGATCCGCACTCGTTTCACCGATTCTCCCTGAGCAGTGACATTACCATCTTTATCCACCTCCACGCCCTGTAGTTTTTTTAAAGCATCTTCCGCAACGGATCCATCACGTAATTTCAGGTCCTTCATCGTGTACTCTAGGGTATCACTTTTCACAACTACCGTCGGCACCCCATCCACAACGACTTCCTCAAGCATTTGAGAATTCTGTTGTAAAGTCAGACTTGGGATAATGTATTTTACCTCTCCCTTCGGAAAGCCGAACTCTTTTTCAAAACGTTCAAAGCCTAAATTAGAAACAGTAATCTTAAATGTATCTGCCTTGATCTTATCAAAGATGAAAATCCCGGCCATATTTGAACCTGCAGTCATGGAATCCAATTTTGAAGTCAACCTAACTGTTGCTCCCGCAATAACGCGGTTTTTATCGTCTTTCAACATTCCTTGTACACTTCTCGTCTGACCATATACGGTGCATCCTGTTAACATACTCAACAAAAAAAGCATGAAGCCTCTCATAATACTTATTTTTATATTTCTATAATTGACAAATTCTTGACTGAAGGATCCTGTTTTATTTAACCCATTCCTCCGCTGTCCATGCTCAACAGCACATTCAATATCTTTACAAAAGAAGAGATTATTAGTGTTAATTAATGTAAAAGGGCATTATTCACACAGAAGTTACAATGCAAAACTCTAATTTTATTTGTACTTTCGTTCATTTACAGAATAAAAGATGCTACTATCATATTATCAAGATCAACAGGTTGAAGCCGGGTGTGACGAGGCAGGTAGAGGTTGCTTGGCAGGACCGGTCTTTGCGGCAGCAGTAATTTTCCCTGCCGATTACCACCATGAGCTTCTCAACGATTCGAAAAAACTAAGCGAAAAAAAACGCATGGCATTGCGCCCGATTATTGAACGGGAAGCACTGGCCTATGCTGTGGCGAGTGTCTCAGCGGAAGAAATAGACCGCATTAATATTCACAATGCCAGTTATCTTGCCATGCATAAAGCATTGGATATGCTACAGATAAAAGCAGAATATATTATTGTGGATGGAAACAGGTTTATTCCTTACCAAGAAATCCCCCACTCGTGCATCATAAAAGGTGATGGCAAATATCTTTCTATTGCAGCGGCCTCCATCTTGGCTAAAACCTACCGAGATGAATACATGGACAATATTGCTTCGGATTACCCCGCTTATGATTGGCTTAATAATAAAGGCTATCCGACTGTAAGACACCGGACTGCGGTGCTTGAATACGGGTCAACACCACATCATAGAAAAAGCTTTAGAATAACTGATCCACAGCTCAAATTATTCTAAAGCTTCAACCTTTAAAAAAGAAACAGCTTGCTATGCAGCTGTTTCTTTTTTTGTCTCCCCTAACGAGAAATATGCTGCTGCCACTATTCCTAATCCAAGGATAATCGATGATATTAAAGTCAAAAGATTCCCCATCTTATGTGATTCCGGATCAAAGATAAATTCGACTTTATGTGTTCCTGATGGCAGCTGTAAAGCTCTCAGCAAATAATCTGCACGGATAATTGGTATTTCTTTTCCATCGACATACGCCTTCCATCCTTTATCATAAAAAACTTCAGAGAATACCGCAAATGCGTCATTGGTAGCTGTGTATTCGTACTGCATTTTATCAGGATGGTACGATGTCAGTTTAATTTCCCCTGTTGTAGCCGAGCTGGACGTTTTTGCTTTGATTTCATTCTGATACTGTTGATTCACAAAAGCTTCTTTACGTGGATCAAAAGAGCTGATCGCCTGCATTTCTTCCGCATTTCCTTTTACAAAGTTTATTTTATCCACAAACCAGGCATTGCCAGCCGCTGTGCTCCGTCTCACGATACGCTGCGATTGATTTTGAGGATCTGTTGTGATCAAGTAACGCACATTGAACATATCCAGCACATCTTCATTGAGCGCTCCGTTGAATTGATTCTCCAAGATTTCCTGAAAACGCATTAATTTAGCGGCATGATACCCCCCTAATGATTTATGGTAATAGGAAGGACGGGCATCAGAAAATGGATCTGTTGTCAGGTCAAGGACGCGATAACTTGGGTCTTTATCCATCAAGATCAATTGGTCAACCTCACGTTGCTGGAATACCTGCTGTGCAGTCGCTCCCTTCTCCATAAAGGATTTATCATTCAAAAAGCGTTTATCTACGCTCCACAGATCGAATAGGAACAAGACAAGCAAAGTCCCCAATAACGCCCCTTCACTGACCTTCCTTTTGAGGTAAAACCAAACAGCCCCGAATGTGAGCAATACAATAACAAAGGAACGATAGGCATCCTTACTTGCGATATCTTTACGGTCCAAAACCAGTTGATTCACCATCTCTGTCGCAAAAGATTTATCACCAATCTGTTGTGTGAAAGACTCTATTAAATTATTATGACCGGCATTTCTGAAATTCAAGAACAGATCCGGCAGCAAACCGATCAGCAGACAAACTCCACCGATACCAACAAAAGTATACAGCACTTTCTTGTCCAGGTTTGGAATTTCTTTGGCCCGTGTTAGCAACTCATTTACTGTCATAATAGCCATCAGCGGCACTGTAATTGAAACGAGTACCAAGATGGATTCCACGGCCCGAAACTTGTTGTACATCGGGAAATAATCAAAAAATAGATCCGAAACCAGTGTAAAGTTCTTTCCGAATGACAAAAGCAAGGCTAATACAGTGGTCGTCAGTATCCACCACTTTAGGCGGTTCTTAACAATGACAAGTCCCAGAATAAACAGGAAGAAAATGCCAGCCCCAAAATACCATGGCCCTGAAGTAAAACGCTTATCACCCCAATAGGTCGGCATTCCTTGCGCCATCTGTCCTGCCTGAACCGCAGATGCCCCCCCTTTTTCCATAAAGAACTTGGCTACATGTGACTTTTCATCCAATTGACCACCACTTGCTCCTCCATAAGCATTAGGAATCATAAAGGTCATGGTCTCGCCGACACCTTGGCTCCACTCGTAAGCGTATTCCTTATCAAGTCCTTTTTCTTTTGTATTGTTATTATCGACCTTTGTAATGTTGGCATGCCCGCGTGTACTCAGTTTACTATACTCCCAGGTAGGCAATAAAATAGAAGCGTTGACCATCAAAGCAATGATAACCGCAATCACTTGTCTCCCCGAGGCGATAAAGAACTTCTTTAGTTGTTTTTGCTTGATCGCATCGACTAAGGTAAAAATAACGTATACCATCAAGGCCATTAACAAGTAATAAGTCGTCTGTAAGTGATTGACACGGATCTCTAGGGAGAGAAATAACGCCAGCAGTACCGGCCCCCACAGCCTGCTTCCACGGTAACACATGATCACCGCAGCGATGACGGGCGGTATAAAAGCGATAGCATTGGCCCGGGTGATATGTCCTGCCTCTATATAAATAAAGTTGTATGATGTAAAGGCTATTGCCACTGCGCCCACCGCGGCGAGCCAGGGTTTGATGCGTAATACGCTAAAAAGAAAATAAGCCCCCAAAAGATAAAACAACACAGTGTCCATTGGGCTTGGAAAAACAAATTTGACGGCTTTCAGCATATAAGTGCCGATGTTATTTTCGTTCGCTTGCCAGATCTGATAGGTTGGCATTCCTCCAAACATGGAATTCGTCCACATAGGAGCTTTCCCATCTTTGGCTTTATAGTCAAATAATTCTTTTTGCCCAGCTTGCGCCTGCACCACATCCGATTGAGCAAGAGTCTTTCCCTGCCAGACGGGCGTGAAATAAAAAAACACGAGCACAATGAATAGCGCAATAACGATTAAATGTGCTGAATTTACCTTAAACCAATTTTTCATTTATCCTCTTAGGTTGTTTACAAGTCTTAAAAGCCAAACTTAGATAAATTTGTTTTTATATACAATTATAATTATGACCAATCTATTAAATATGCCTCGCTTGATCCTAGAAAGAAAAGATCACAGAAAGTGTAAGGCCAATCGCGCGATTTCCTCACTTAATTAATACCGTAACGACAGTTCCTGAAAATGAAATGAGACGCCTTTTGCAAAAAAGGCCCTAATTAAAATTAGGGCCAATCTGGATTTATTTCATCTTAACGGCAGTTCCCGTTGCCCCGACCATCATCATTCCGCCTGTTCCTACAGTCTGGAAATCCAACCGAACGCCTACGACAGCATCGGCTCCTAACGCCCTAGCACGGTCTTCAAGCTCACGCAATGCTGCCTCACGGGTTTCCTGAAATGCACGCTCATAAGAATTAGAGCGACCACCAAAAAAATCCCTAAAACCGGCCATCATATCTTTAATGGCATTCGCTCCAAGAACAACCTCTGAAGAAACAATCCCTAGATAACGATCGATCTGGTGCCCCTCGATAATACTTGTTGTTGTTAATAACATAATTTTTATTCTCCTTTTTGAATTAACTTATTAATATTGGACAATTCGCCAAAAACAACCAAGATGTCACCTTCTGCCATTACTGTTTCAGAGGTGGCAATACCAGATGCTTCCTTTTGTTCCTTGGTAATTCCGTCCTTAATTGTCTCTGTAATCTTCACTGTTGTCAGTACGATAATTTTATAAAGGTTGGTCAGATTGGCCTCCCGCAATGTCATTCCAACATAACGCTGTGGCACCTTTGTTTCTACGATGGAATACCGATCTGATACCTTAAATGAATCAACAATATCAATATTGTCCAACCGCATTGCCAATCGCTCTGCGGCTTCTTCCTCTGGCATGATATATTCATTGATCTCCATAGCTTCCAAAACTGTCTTCTGTAGATCAGATACGATACGGCCAATGATACGTTTTACTTTTAGTTGCTTTAGGAGTGCAACTGTCATGAGCGATGCGCCTTCATCTTCTCCAATGGCGACAATGACAGCATGAGCGTCTTTTAAAGGCAGCGAAGATACAGCCTCCCGGTCTGTAGTATCTAGGCATACTGTATGCGTGATCTTATCTTTGAGCTGCTCTACAATAGTTAGATTTCGATCCGCACCGATGACTTCATGACCGAGTTCGGTAAGATGGACACCCAATGAACGTCCGAAGTGCCCTAACCCTAAAACAATATACTTCATAACTCAAACTAAGATAAATTTATTTTATTTGCAAGTCTAATCGCTTTACAAATAGACGCACTTTGATCTTTTGTATCTCTATACATAAGAAAAAAATTAAAACAGGATCTTTTCTTCCGGAAATATAATATTTCTACGGGTCGTATTTTTAATAAATGCTACCAACAAGGTCAACATGCCTACACGACCAACCAGCATGGTCACGACTATGATCAATTTTCCCCCCATGCTTAAGGAAGGCGTTATTCCCAAACTTAATCCGCAGGTCGTATATGCCGATAAGGATTCAAAAAGCAAATCTTTCATGCTTTTGTCCGGATCGGTAAAAATAAGAATAAAAAAACTCAGCCCAACGACAAGGAATGACAATAGGATAATCGCAAAAGCCTTATTCACGGATTCACTCGCTATTCTCCTTTTAAAAATTTCAATATATTCTTTTCCTTTTGCCAAAGAAATGATATTCATAAAAGATAGCGCCACTGTCGTCACTTTTACCCCACCTCCAGTAGACCCCGGAGAAGCTCCCACCCACATCAATACCATAATCAGAAAAGTAGTTGGCGCGCCGACGAAACTCAGATCAATGCTATTGTAGCCCGCCGAACGCGCAGCATTTGCCATAAAAAACGATGTTGCCCATTCTCCGTCAAAACCTTTTTCCAAAGAAAGTGTATTCTTGCGTTCTAAAAAATAAAAGAACAGCGTTGCTGCAACAATAATTATCGCATTACATAGCAATACTAATTTGGAGTTAAAACTAAAGCTCCACGCCTTATGTTTGTAATTTTTCTTCGTAACCAAACGGTGATACCAAAGCAATATTGACTCCTTAAGGTAGGTATAGAAGTTCAGTACAATTCCAAAGCCTAATCCACCAAGAATAAACAACGAAGAGAGCGCCAGCTGAAATGGATAGTTGAACTTATAGGCCTCATTGGTGATTCCGCCAGATAAAATAGAGAATCCAGCGTTACAAAATGAAGAAATGGAATGGAAGATGGAAAAGAAAATCATACTCCCCATATTAGGGAAATTAGCCTTTTCAAGGGTACTAAAGATCAATACCGCACCTAGAAATTCAAACAATAGTGTAATAAATATCATGGTCAACAAGGTCTTAATCACCGAGGCCACTTTATTTTCCCCCAATATTTCGCCAAACATCAATTGGTTTTTGAATGAAAATCCGCCAGAAAAAAAATAGCCAAAGAAACCCGTAAAGGTCATGATTCCGAGTCCGCCGACTTGTATCAATACAATAATAACGGTCTGGCCAAACATGCTAAAGTTGGTCGAAATATCTGCTACGGATAATCCAGTTATACAGACAGCACTGGTCGCCATAAATAAGGCATCGACAAAACTGAGCGGAGCTTCTATTGTTGTTCGCGGTAGCATCAATAGGACTGTCCCGATCAGGATAAGCACAAGGAAACTGATGACAAACAGTATGGTGGGGTTAAAATAAAAATTATCGAAAAAGAGGGTACTTTTGGATAGCTCAGCGATAAAAATAATATAAATACCCAAGTAAATCCACTGCTCACGGGAAAAAACAGCTAGTGCTTCAATTCCGGCAAAACGGGCTATCAAAATAAAAATAAAATAAATCAGGATGAGCAGTCCGGAGTAATGTTCGACGGCAATTTTTTTCAGCGCATAAATGGATGATGACTCCCGCAACGCAATCATAAAAAAAAGCACAAAAAATAAGTAATGAATTGTCTTGCCCAGTAATATGCCCAACATCGGGTCTGTGACATAACCTACGTTGAAAATCACAATTGCAGCACAAATCATGCTGGCGTACAACATGATCTTATCTACTAGACCGTTTTTATATTTGAAAACAAATCGAACAAAACTTAATATCGAATCTATCATTATAAACCGCAAACTAAGATAAATTTGCCTTTATTCAAAAATCTATCTGCATCTTCTCCTCCTATGGGCAGGCTATTTCCACGTGAAACGGAATCTGCCGAGGCTTTTGCTCCACCCCTGTCCCCTAATCCCCAGGATTTTCTTTCTCCAATTCCTTTTCAGCCTTCTCTCGGTCCCGTTTTCGTTTTTCTTCTATTTTAGCGGCTGCTTTTGCCTCCTCTTCTTTTTCCTCCTTTAGCAATTCTTCGGCAGTTTTATGCTTTTTAAATATCCCCGAGAATAATTTCTTCGCTTTCTCCACTCCGCTCACGACCTTCTCAACACGATCAGCCGTATTCATTAATTTTGCCTCGCGCTCTGGTCCTAAACCAACACATTGCTTGATACCCATCAGCAAACTTTGCCACATTGCTTTAAAGAAAGGATGATAGGGATCCCTATGTTTGTTGATATGCCCTATCGTGTATTTACCATACAGGTCGGGGTTGCCGGGATTGAATAAAACCTGATTGACCATGAAAGAAAGAAAGCCTTTCTTTTCCCTGCGTCCGTCGTCGCCTGTTTCAGAGAGTATATTAACCTTTAGATCATTGTAATCCATTTTAAACGTTCCTTTACTCCGGTAATCATTAGCCCAGATATCAAATACGATTTGTCTCAGGTTACCAGACTTAACCTCAACATTCAGCAGTGGCCGAATCATTTTATTAACAACTGTTAAATCCATCTGTCCAAGACTCCCTTTGTAGGTATAAGCTCCAACTTTAGAGGTCATATCAAAAACAAAATTGGTCACGAGCTTTCCTGAATTCATAAAATTAGTGCTCAGATTAGCCCGCATGAGTTTCTGTTTCAACAGCTTTGTCGAATCGTTGGTCACATTCAATATTGTACCGTAGGTATGATTGAAAGTGATGGTTCCTATCTGGCTATATTTATCGCTCATCTCGGAATAAGAAATGCCAATATTATCCAAGATCAGCGAATCAATTCCCAACCGGGTTGACATCTGCATCAATTTCATGTGTGGCGCATTTCCGATCTGCCGGGTGGCAGGACTTTTATAATGCTTATCGCTATAAATAGAAAGGTGCCCATTCTTTAAGAATGCTTTTTGTGCATAAACCTTTTTATCTCTGGAAAGCTGTCCAAAATTGAACTCCTCCAGTTTAAGGGTGTCCATTTTAAAAACAACATAACTCCCCCCTTCTCCTTTCTTCTTGTAGTAAGCTGCTTTATTTAACGTCGGTTGGTAAGCCACTTTAGTCAAAAGGACATTTCTTTCTTTACTATTGATCTTAAGCTTATCAAAATTGATTTTATAAAATCCATCCGGAGTTTGATAAGTAAAGCCAGGCACTTCAATGTCGATCATCTTCGTATGATAAAAACGCTGACTATCTTGTTCCGAAGTTGAATCAATAAGAACGTCATCAATCCGCACTTTCACTTTTTTTATTTCAAAGTCCTGATGTACACCCTTTTGCACCTGTGTATATTTAAAATCTATATTATTCAAGTTAACAGCTTCAACGTGAATCTTCTTTAAATTATCTTTTATCTTCTCATACAGGGGTTTCTTAGGACCCTGGCTTACCGTATCATTATAACTGTGCACCTCATTGATAACATGTATAGTAGGCGTATCTACAGTAACATCGTGTAAAAAAAGCTCTTTATCCATCAGCACCTTACGAATGCCAAAACTTTTAATCTTAAGCTTGTTGATGATTATTGCATAACGATTGTCCGGAGCCTTTTTCAGAAGCTCCAATTTCTTATACACTATACTATCAGGAATTAAATGAAGGTTATCAATGGTCAGATTCCCCAATGCCAGATTAACATGGATATCGTCATAGTGAACTGTATACAGGCTATCAGTTGCCTGCAAAACCAACTGTTTTATTTTGGTATCCAGCAGCGGTTTCCATTTATTGCTAAAATACATGATGCTTCCGGTCAAAGCCAGAAGGGTAAACACAACAATTCCAATGATCCACTTAAAAATAGGCTTCATAAAGTCGTAATCTCTTTGTAATTTAGTCTTTATTTTATTGAATAGCAAACAAGATCAATTCCCATTTTGTTTCAACCACTATTAAATAAAGCAAATATGCAGCTCCGAACACGACTTTTTTTATTTCTTATACCTTTTTGGCTACTTGTGTTCTATTCTTGTTCAGATTCCAAACCCGAAACAGGCTTCTATTTTTGGAAAACGGTCTTTAAAATTGACACCATGGAACATCGCGCATTAAAAGAAATCAAAGCCAAATCCATATATACACGAATTATGGATATAGACTTTGACCCATCCGGTGTCCAGGCGATCCCAATTAGCCCCGTTACCTTTTCCCAGCCAGTCCCTAAAGAACAAGCGTTAATACCTGTCGTGTTTATCAATCAACGTATTTTTTCAGAAATGGACAGTTTACAGATAAGGGCTTTGGCCAATAAAATTGTCCCTTTTGTCTCTGCAAAAATTAAGCAGGCCGGCAAAGAAGAATTTAACGAATTGCAACTGGACTGTGATTGGACTCAATCCTCACGGGACAAATTTTTCTACCTGCTCAAGTACCTACAAGAATTACCTGGTTTAAAAGGCATTGTCGTCAGCTCGACACTAAGGTTACATCAGGTTAAGAACACTGTTACAAGTGGTATCCCACCAGTAAAAAAAGCAACATTAATGTGTTACAACATGGGCAACTTGCGCCAATTCGGAAACCAGAATTCTATCCTGAATCAACAGGACCTAAATACCTATTTAGGTGGTACGCTACGCAATTATCCAATTGAAATGGATGTTGCTCTTCCCTTATTTCAATGGTTTGTCGTCTTTAGAAACAATAATTACATCGGCATTTCAAAATATATTAGCGAGCAGGATATTAATAATATGGCTTTATTTACCCCTAATCCGAACAGTAACTTATATATTTTAAAGGTTGACCTCCCTAAAGCAAACCTCAAAAAAGGAGATGTCGTGCGGTTTGAGAAAGTAACACAAAATGATCTTTTGCAAACGGCAAAATTTTTGAGAGGAGAGTTAAAAGGGAAAAAACACCAGATTATTTTTTATCATTTAGATCAAGCTACATTAGCAAATCATGACAATGCCGAGTTACAGGAAATTATTCGTGCTTTCTAGCACTACTATTGCATTCTTCTTTGGGGAAATTGCAACAAATATTGCTTGTGGTCCCGAAGTGGACCCCTATGACAACCAGACGACTTATTATCTTCCAAATCTTGAAGACAACGGGTTTTCTGCATTTCAATACATCCCTTATCAATTTCTTTACACCGAAGAAGCTCCAGCTAAGGAAAGCCTCGTTAACAGCGAAGCGTGGGCAAAACACTTGGGGCCTAGAGTGAATGCAAATGATATTGAACAATTAATGTACCGCAGCGATTCGGCGACGGCTGATTTGGCCAGTAATCAAAAAAGATCATCCTGGAACAATCTTCCAGACTCCGTCAAAGGAAATACATTTTTACAAGCCTTAATTGATGGTAAGCATGAGCCTGAGCGAGCTTACTTTGTTTTCACAAAAAAACAGGAGCCTATTACAAATGTTCAGCATAATTACTGGGATCCCGATACGCGGAATTTTAAAGAGATCGTACAATATGCTGAACTCGCCGAAGCGCAGATCAATAAGCATAAAAAAAACAGTTTTCTTTTTGTGCGTTATGCTTATCAGGCCGCACGCTTATATCTATTCGGTCAGGAATATGGAAAAAGTATTGCTATTTATGAAAATTACCTACAGCCTATTAAAGGGAATGATGCGATTCTGAATTGGGCACTTTCAAACTATGCTGGCGCCGTCCGTAAAAATGGAGATGGAGCCAAAGCCGCCTACCTTTTCTCCAAATTATTCACTGCAAGTCCCGAACGACGTGTTTTAGCCTACTCAAATTTTCATTATATCACAGCTTCCGATACTGAAATTTTTCAATATGCAACTAATGATGCTGACAAATTTAACATTAACGCCATTATTGGTTTCGGTACAGGAGACCGCACCATGAAATATTTAAACGCGTGTTACCAGCTTGATCCAGCCAATACAGTAAATGCTGTTTTGCTAGGAAGAGAAGTCAATAAAATAGAAGGCGACATGAATGAGTCTTTTTATATCGGCTATGGCGAAAACTATAATTATTATTCCCGAAACGAGGATAAAAACACGGTTAAACAACATTTGGATTCCCTACGCAATTTTGCTTTAAACCTTTATCAGGACAAAAAATACGTCCAACCACAGCTCGGTTTGATTACTGCAGCCTATTTAAGTTGGATGAATAAAGAAAATGATCTGGCAAAAAAATATCTTGCCCTGGTAAAGGAGCGTGATCTAAACCCTAAACTGGCAGATCAATATCAGATTACGGCGTTACTTACGCAGTTAGCCGACTGGCAAACCAGCAAACAGATTGACCAGCCAAAGCTTGTCAAAACATTAGCGTGGCTGGAGGAGAAAGCTCAACGGGACAGCAAAAACTCAAGCAACAAAAAGGAATGGAGCTATAGTGCCTTCGAATACAGCAACTATAGTTTAATCGCCAGAAACATACTCCAGAATCTCGTCGTTAAACACTACCTCAGCACACAGGATACTGCTATGGCGAGTTTGGCTGCTGTTAAAGCAGATATCTTCTATAATTATGGTGTCGCAAAGGATTCTCTTGAAGACAACATGCAATGGTCCACCATGCACTTTTGGGAAAATAGTCTTACACCCAAAACATTATTAAAAATAAGAACTTTATTGTCCGACAACACACAGCAAAACACATTGTCCCGTTTTTTACTTGAAGATATAAAGCATTTCAATAGAGACTATCTGACCGAGCTTTTAGGTACCGCATATTTACGGGAACTAGACTTCCAAAACGCAGCCAAAACACTACAGGCACTTCCTAAAGACCACAAAATAAAAGAAATAAAGAATTCTTACAGCGAAGACGAAAATAATATTATACCCAGCCCATTCATCGTCACCATCAATGATTATCCCAAGAAATACGGAAAAGAGAATACAACCAAGTTAAAATATGCTGAACGTATGGCGCGATTGGAAAATGCCATAAAAAGCGAAAAAAACAATCAGAAGAAAGCAGACTATTATTTTCAGATGGCTACAGGAATTTATCAGACCAGCACCTACGGAAATGCCTGGTCATTAGTTTCTTATGACTGGTCATCCACAGACAGTCATGCCGCCTCAACGATACACTGGCAACGGAATTATTTGCAGACAAAATCGGCAAAGGAATGGTATTCCAAAGCCCGTTCACTGAGCTCAGATAAAGGATTTAAGGCTAAATGTACCTTCATGCTTGCAAAATGTGAACAGAAAGATTTCGCTTATACGGATGAAACACGCTGGCAATATTATGACTCCCCTTTGAAAAATCCGTTCTACCGCTTTTCGCTGCAGAATAAATACTTTAAAGAGCTAAATACACATTATAAGGACACGCCTTTTTTCAATATGGCTTCAAAGGAATGCACCTATTTAAGGGACTACCTGAATCTAACACAAGCCATAAAATAAACACGCCTGTCCTTTTAAATACAGAAGAGGCTTCCATATATGTGAAGCCTCTTCTGTATTAAGCTCTACTATCTTCATTATGATATATACTGAGATAACTATCGTAGCGTGAAGGTTCAATCTTCCCATCCTCCACGGCTTCCATAATAACACAGCCGGGCTCGTTGATATGTCTACAATTATTGAATCGACACTGGTTCATCAACGCGCGCATCTCCGGGAAAAAGTGAGACAGTTCTTGTTTTTCGATATCTACGATTCCCAATTCGCGAATGCCGGGCGTATCAATCAGCTTTCCCCCAAATGGCAAATCAAACATCTCTGCAAATGTCGTTGTATGCTTTCCTTTGTCAGACCAGTCTGAAATTTCACCCGTTTTCAGACCATACTCAGGTACAATTGCGTTGATCAATGTCGATTTACCCACACCAGAATGTCCCGAAACCAATGTAATTTTATCCCGAAGCAGCCCCTTGACAACATCAATATTCTTTCCAGTTAGGGCTGATACCTCATAACACAGATATCCTATTCGTTCATAGATAGCTTTATATTCGGCTAATATCTCTAGCCCCTCATTACTAAAAAGATCGAGTTTATTAAAAATAAGCACCGCTGGTATGCCGTAAGCTTCGGTCGTTACCAAAAAACGGTCGATAAAACCCAAAGAAGTTGGTGGAGAAGCCAAAGTGACCACCAGTAAAGCTTGGTCCAAGTTTGCTCCGATAATTTGCGTTTGTTTGGAAAGATTCACCGACTTTCGGATAATGTAATTGCGACGGGGTTCCAGCTCGCGAATGACAGCACTTTCAAGATCCGGCTCTATATCAAAATGCACCCAATCGCCGACAGCTACCGGATTGGTCGTTTTAATCCCCTTGGTACGAAATTTTCCTTTGATTCGGCAATCATATCTTTTGCCGTCTTCGCCCAAAACCTGATACCAACTACCCGTAGACTTTGTTACCAATCCTCTCATAGAACCTGTTGCATTAAATGTGTCATAGCACAAAAATCGGAAAAATTTATTAAACTTACGGTTTGATGAATTTCTTACCTTTGTAAGGAGACTAAAATTCAATTTTGTGAAAAAACTATTTCTTTTAGATGGAATGGCTCTGATATATAGAGCATATTTTGCATTGAGCAAGACCCCGCGCATCACCTCGACAGGGTTGAATACAGGGGCAATCATGGGATTTACCAATACACTATTGGAGGTATTGAAAAATCAGCAACCTTCTCATATAGCAGTAGTGTTCGACACGGATGCTCCTACCGCACGCCATATTGAATTTGAAGCCTATAAAGCACATCGCGAAAAAATGCCCGAAGACCTTGCGGCATCTATTCCTTATATCTACCGTCTGATTGAAGGATTCAATATCCCGATCATTACAATGGACGGCTATGAAGCGGACGATATCATCGGAACATTGGCGAAAAAAGCAGAACAAGAGAACTTCCAAGTCTACTGTATGACACCGGATAAAGATTTTGGTCAGCTTGTCTCGGACAATATTTTTATTTACAAACCGGCACGCATGGGCAATGGGGCTGAAGTACAAGGCGTCAAAGAAATTCTCGAAAAATGGGAAGTTACCGATGTCTGCCAAGTCATTGATATTTTGGGTCTATGGGGGGATGCTGTAGATAATATCCCGGGAATTCCGGGCATCGGAGAGAAAACGGCAAAGAAACTTGTTCAGGAGTTTGGCTCCGTTGAGGGAATAATAGCCAACGCCGATCAGCTTAAGGGCAAAATGCGTGAAAACGTTGAAAATTTCGCCGAACAGGGACTGATCTCAAAAAAACTAGCAACAATTCTATTGGATGTTCCAGTTGAGCTTAACGAAAAAGCATTGGAACTTGAGGATCCGAATAAAGAGATTCTCGAGCCGCTTTTTGCTGAATTGGAATTTAGAACGCTCGGGAAAAGAGTATTTGGAGAAGAATTCTCCATCTTTGAGAAAAGTGCTCCTGTAAATGGGCAGATGGATTTATTTGCTGTACAGACAACAACTATAACCACAAGTACAGCTATAGAAATAGAAGCATCTCGTGAAAATATTGTTCTAAACAATATCCATAATACGACACACGAATACATGTTAGTAGATACTCGTGATGAACAAGAAAAACTTGCCAAGGAGCTAACCACAAAGGACAGCTTTTGCTTTGATACTGAAACAACAGGATTAGACGCGAATCTTGCTGATATTGTCGGACTTTCTTTTTCGTTTGAAACAGGAAGAGCATATTATATCCCTACACCAGCTAATCGGGAAGAAGCACAGCGAATCGTCGACATCTTTAAACCAGTGCTTGAAAATCCGGCCATTGAAAAGATAGGTCAGAATATCAAATACGATATTCTCTTATTGGCAAGATATGGCGTTAAGGTTCAGGGGACCCTATTCGATACCATGCTGGCGCATTACCTCATTGACCCCGATACGCGGCATGGCATGGATGTACTTGCAGAGAACTATCTAAATTACACCCCAGTCTCCATTACTGAACTCATTGGAGAAAAAGGGAAAAAGCAAGGAAATATGCGGGATGTTGATTTCGAAAAAATCAAAGAATATGCAGCAGAAGATGCGGATATTACTTTGCAGCTCAAAAACATTTTCCATCCCCTTTTGGTAGAAACGGACACCTTAAAATTGGCTCAGGATGTAGAATTCCCACTTGTATACGTGCTCGCGGAAATAGAACGCAATGGCGTAAAAGTGGATGTCACTGCCCTTGCTGAATTTTCCAAAACATTGGAACAGGACATCAAGGACCTAGAACATGCTATATTTGAAAAGGCAGGAGTTAATTTTAATATTGCATCTCCGAAACAATTAGGTGAAATACTGTTCGATAAACTCCGTTTGGATCCAAAGGCAAAAAAAACAAAAACAGGGCAATATAAAACGGGTGAAGATGTTCTATTAGCGTTAGCGCACAAATCGGATATCGTTCAAGATATTTTGAATTTTAGACAATTACAGAAATTAAAATCAACTTATGTAGATTCATTACCGGAGCTGATCAATCCAGAAACTGGTCTGATTCATACATCCTACAATCAAGCCGTCGCAGCCACTGGCCGCCTGAGCTCTACCAATCCCAATTTGCAGAATATTCCGATTCGCACGGAAAGAGGCCGGGAGGTGAGAAAAGCATTTATACCGCGTTCGGAGGACCATGTGATCTTATCCGCTGATTATTCACAGATTGAATTGCGCCTAATTGCGGAATTGAGTAAAGATCAAAATATGCTGGAAGCCTTTAATCAAGGCCATGATATCCACCGTGCTACGGCAGCAAAAGTGTATAATATGGCTTTTGATGAAGTGACATCAGAACAACGGCGAAACGCGAAGGCCGTAAACTTTGGGATTATTTATGGTCAATCCGCCTTTGGTCTATCCCAAAATCTAGGTATCTCACGCAAAGAAGCAGCGGACATTATCAATGAATACTTCAACCAATATACGGGTATAAAGAAGTATATGAGCGATGCTGTTGAATTTGCGAAAGAGAAAGGTTACGTTGAAACAATTTTAAAACGTAGACGTTATTTGAGAGATATTAATTCGGCAAACATGACGGTTCGTGGATTTGCTGAACGAAATGCGATCAATGCACCAATTCAAGGATCAGCAGCAGATTTAATCAAGATCGCCATGATTGCAATACAACAAGAAATCGAACAACAGGGACTCTCGGGTAAAATGATTATGCAGGTACATGATGAACTGGTCTTTGATGTTCCGAAACAAGAAATCGAAGCATTCAAAAGCATTATTCTGGATAAAATGACAAATGCCATAAAAACCACAGTTCCATTGGTTGTCGAAATCGGAGAAGGTAAAAATTGGCTTGAGGCACATTAATTTTTGTTATGACTAAAAAAATCATTTATTTATTATTGTTCTTATCCTCGTACTGCTTTACGACTATTCAAGCACAAGAAGATAAACCCGTATTTTACGAAAAATTAGATCAGGGATTGATTCGTTTCCATTTTGATAAATATTATTATCTGGCAGCAAAAGACTGCGAATTCAAATCAATTGAACGCGTTAGCAAATTTGATTTCACAAAACAGATTTTTGATGGGGAATTCCGTGACTTTGCGCCCAATGGTGGTCGTATGCTGGTCGGCAATTATAGGGAGGGAAAAAAAGAAGGCCTTTTTCAGGCTTTTCACCCAAATGGTGTGCTGAAATGGGAGATAAATTTTAAAGACAACTATCCTGTTGGCGATTGGAAATATTATTATCCCGATGGTAAACCGTTATTGACGATCTCCTATGGTGATTTTGGTTATTTCATCAAAGATTACTGGGATAACCGGGGAAAACAGGAAGTTGTTGAAGGTGAAGGAAACTATGAATTTGCAATACCTTTTGAAGGCTTCACTGAATTTGGTTACGATTTTTATCTTCGCAAAGGTAAAGTAAAAGGTGGTAAACCGCAGGGAAATTGGAACACCTACTTTTACAATGTGGGGCAGCAACCTATTTACGCAATGACACAACGATTTGCCAATGGGAAAATCACCACCACCTACGATGATAATGGAGAACTCCCAAGCGAAGATTTTCAGTCGTTGAGTATTTTGCCCTACGACTATTTTGTCCGTGCAGAATTATTACAGAGTAAATCCTGTAATTTTGATGACTATTCAAATTTCTATACGTTTCTTGCCAAACGCTTTACCGATGGCTTCAATAAAAGTGGAATTGAACTTACCGGCCAATTAAACTTTTCCTACGACGTTGAGGTCAAGAAAACAGGGATAGCCAATTTACGGAGTCTTAAATTGAATGTAAACTCAGATAATGAAAACTATCTTAATATTTTGAATCGCATTGCCAAAAGCATAGATTTTTATTTCCCAACCTACAAACAAGATCAACCTCAGGACGATACGATTAAAGTTTCTGGAAGTGTTGCAACAGCAGGTGATGGAAATGTCTATACGCATTCAATTAAAATTGAAAGAGAAATCGACAATTCGAGTAAATAATTATCTTTGCAGAAATAAATAGATATGAAATTCCATAAAGAAGGATATACCACCTTAGCGATTGCTATACTTATTATCTTTATCATCAATGCCGTTGCGGATTATTATGATGCGTCACAGTATGTAAAATGGTTTATATACGCCCTTTCAGCATTCTTATTCATCACTGTTGTCCAGTTTTTTAGAAGCCCCAAGAAAGTCGTTAGTCCACAAGATGGTACAATCTTATGCCCCGCAGATGGAAAAGTTGTAGTTATCGAAGAAACCGAAGAAAACGAGTATTTTCATGACAGAAGGATACAGGTCTCCATTTTCATGTCTCCCGTCAATGTGCATGTGAATCGAAACCCCATCAGTGGTCTGGTCACTTTTTTCAAATACCATCCGGGAAAATTTTTGGTTGCCTGGCATCCAAAATCCTCTACAGATAACGAAAGAACGACTGTCGTGGTGAAAGACAACGCAGGCAGAGAAGTTCTTTTCCGTCAAATCGCCGGCGCATTGGCCCGTCGCATTGTTTGGTATGTAAAAGAAAATGATCAGGTCGTTCAAGGAACCGAGTTCGGTTTTATCAAATTTGGTTCGCGTGTCGATCTATTTCTACCGCTGGGAACAGAAATCAATGTGAATATTGGCGATAAAGTTACTGGGGCCAAGACCATTATCGGAAAATTTTAACAATTTATTAATACCATAATAAGTAACTTAGGCTCCAATTAGGGGCCTTTTTTATTCAACAGATGAATTTTAGACAATTATTATTGGCAAACTCCGCTGGCGTTGGTATCGCAATATCCACCATCAGCTTCTATTATAAACATGATCTTCAGACCGCGCTGATTATATTTTTTGTTGCACTTGTGGTCTGCTTTCTTCTATTCAATTATCTGTTCGAGAAATACATCTATCGTCGTCTCAACACCATGTATAAGCTAATTCACAACCTCAAGCTCGGCAAGGACCTTAAAGATGCAATTGGTGAACACGTCAGTGAAGATCCCATCACAGATGCCGAGAACGATGTCAAAGCCTGGGCGAAAGATAAAAAAAATGAAATTGAACAATTAAAATCTCAGGAGAAATTTCGGCGTGAATTCCTATCCAATATCTCACATGAATTCAAAACGCCCCTCTTTGCCACCCAAGGTTACATCGAAACCCTGCAAGATGGATTAATGGAGGAGGATATGGAAATGGCAAAAAATTTCTTGGATAAAGCAGCACGCAACCTCGACAGATTAAATTACCTGATTCAGGATTTAGATGAAATATCCAAACTGGAATCTGGCAAAATGGTCTTAAATATAGAAAAATTTGATATTGTAGACCTGATCAAAGACACTTCGTATTCATTGGAAGACAAAGCCAAACAGCACAATATCAAAATCGAGTTCAAGCCCAAGGCCGGGACACCACATTGGGTCAAAGCCGATCGCAATAAAATACATCAGGTACTATATAATCTGATAGACAACTCACTCAAATACGGAAAAGAAGGCGGGACCACGAAAATAAAAATTTTCCCACTTTTTGAGCAAGTACTCATAGAAATCACAGACGATGGATACGGCATTGAAGAAAAGAACCTCAACCGGGTATTCGAACGATTCTTTCGAACAGACAAAAGTAGATCTAGAGATATTGGCGGATCCGGCTTAGGTCTCGCTATTGTAAAACATATTATTGAAGCCCATCAGCAGAATGTTAATGTGCGCAGTACCGAGGGTATTGGAACCACTTTTGGCTTTACTTTACAAAAAGTTCAGACTGGAGATTAAACAATTGATGACACTTTTGTGTTTAAACAAAACCAATGTTAACATTAACTTAACATTAGGGTATTATTTTTGCAAAAATAAATTTAAGATATGTCTTTAAATAGCATTTTTCAATACTTCGTTCCAAAGGACAAAAAATTCTTCCCTTTGTTTGAACAAGCAGGCAACAATTTGATCGAAATGTCTCAATTGTTAAAAGATATTGTTAACTCAAACAATCCCGAAAAGAAGAAGGAGTTCACACGCAAGATGGAAGACTTGGAGCACAGAGGCGACAACATCACCCATCAAATTCATTTGGAACTAGGCAAAAACTTTATAACTCCTTTTGACCGTGAAGATATACACTCACTAGCAAGTTCATTGGATGATGTAGCGGACTTTATACATGGCGCTGCCAACAGAATGGATTTATACAAAGTAGAAAAAGCAACAGAGCCAATGATCGAAATCGCGGATCTATTGGTAGAAGCTACGGAGCATGTCTCAAAAGCAATCCACGAACTTCGTGACTTAAAAAACATTCGCAACATTACTGATTCGTGCGTACGCATCAATAGTGTTGAAAACAAAGCAGACTATATTTTTGACAAAGCGGTGGCTGATCTTTTTGAATTTGAAAAAGATGCGATCTCATTGATCAAACACAAAGAGGTATTATCCGCAATGGAAGATGCAACAGACAAATGCGAGGATGTTGCTAACGTCTTAGAAAGTATTCTGGTTAAAAACGCATAATCATTCGATCATTAGTGCATAAAAATTCTACGAGATTATGATGTCAACATTACTCGTTGTTGTGATTGTCCTAGCGATTGCATTTGACTACATCAATGGATTCCATGATGCCGCCAACTCAATTGCGACAGTTGTATCAACAAAAGTTCTCACACCGGCAATGGCTGTATTATGGGCTGCCATATTCAACTTTGCTGCTTATTTCTACTTTACAGACCATAAAGTGGCCAACACCATTGCCAAAACGGTACTGGAAGAATATATTACCCTTGAGGTCATCTTTGCGGGCTTACTGGCAGCAATTGGCTGGAACTTGTTTACTTGGTATTACGGAGTACCATCGAGTTCATCACATACTTTGATTGGAGGTTTTGCGGGATCAGGAATGGCCTATGCTTTCATTCTTGGAGCAGATCCTATTCATGCCATTAATATCGATGCGACTTTAAAAATTATCGCTTTCATTGTTCTGGCCCCGATCATTGGTATGACCATATCCATTATCATTACGCTCA
Organism: Sphingobacterium puteale; assembly: GCF_003627955.1. GTDB lineage: Bacteria > Bacteroidota > Bacteroidia > Sphingobacteriales > Sphingobacteriaceae > Sphingobacterium > Sphingobacterium puteale. The sequence continues at coordinate 827,994 of NZ_RBWS01000001.1, forward strand.
TAGTAATCAACTTGGCGAAAAACTCCCGTCCTAGTGTTGCCGAAAAATGGTTTAAAGTATTACAGTTGGTTTCTTCGGCAGGCTTGAGTTTTGCCCATGGAGGTAATGACGCACAAAAGGTAATGGGTATTATCCTTGTAGCCATGGTCGCTGGCGGTTATATGGAAAACACGGAACATATGCCTGAATGGATTCCATTGACTTGTTACGCAGCAATAGCAGCCGGAACAATGAGTGGTGGCTGGAAAATTGTGAAAACAATGGGAACGAAAATTACGAAAGTAACACCATTAGAAGGGGTATGTGCCGAATCTGCGGGAGCCGTTACCTTAGGGATAACCGAACATTTCGGGATTCCGGCATCTACAACACACACAATCACAGGTGCCATTATCGGTGTCGGTGTTGTCAAGCGTGTATCAGCTGTCCGCTGGGGAGTTACCATCAGTTTATTATGGGCTTGGATACTGACAATTCCGGTGTCGGCATTGCTTGGCGGGCTGTCTTTAGTTATCGTTCATTATTTACTTTAGAAAGAATTTCTTAATTTTTTTCTTAAAGCTATTGAAACAAAACAAAAATTTGGTACTTTCGTACCGGATTTTTGTTTTGTTGTTTCACATTAAATACTTAATTTAGTACAAAATATAGTAAAAACAAAAATTTAACATAATTTTAAGACTTTGGCACGGCAATTGTACTGTTCCATGTGTTAAGACAAGAGAATTTAAAGTTTGAAAACAATTAAAATTAATAATAACCTTAAAAACAAGAGTATGAACTATTCTACAATTAAAAAAACAGCTGTTGCTGCTACATTAGTTGCCGCTTTAGGTTTCGCTGATACAGCACAAGCTCAACAAGTATTCGGTGGTAGATCACAATACAGAACTTGGTCTATCGGAGTTCAAGGCGGTATCACTACTCCCAATGCTTTAATCGGTGGTAACAATAACTTTGGCCAAAAAGTTGGTTACTTCCAAAACAAAGTAGGTGAGTATTATGGTTTGACAGTACGTAAACAATTTTCTCACCTTTTCGGTTTAGAAGTTGAAGCTAACCGTGGTAAGATCAAAACGTATAACCATGATGAGTCTGGTCCTGCTTTCGAAACCTTTTCTGGCTCTAAATTGGGTCGTGCTCAATCAGCAGAAACAAAGGTAAACTGGGCGGCTAGCTTAAATGGTGTATTCCAATTAGGTACTATTGACTTCTTGAGAAGAGAAAATGCAGTTAATTTCTATGCTAAAGTAGGTATAGGTGCATTCGCTTACAATCCTATCCAGTACTCTAACAATGATTTTGGCGGAACTGTTGTTTATAACCAAAAATGGGGTGAAGACGTATTAGGGGATCGTTCTCCTTCAGAACCTCAAGACAAGGAGTACCGTCTAGGTATGATCGTTCCAGTAGGTGTTGGTGCTAAATTCAAATTATCTGAAGTTGTTGCCTTAAACTTAGGTTACACAATGAACTTCACGGATGAAGCATTATTGTACGGCCCAGGCAGAAACACTAGTACAAAACAACGTTTCGCTAACGTATACGGTGGTTTAGAATTCACTTTAGGTTCAAAAGACAAACAAAACTTGACTTTTGCTAACCCAGTTGCTACAATGTATGATGAATTGAAAGATCCTTCATTGAGAAACGAAGTTGAAGCATTGAAACAACGTGTAAGCACTTTAGAAGGTACTGTTAACACATTAAGCGCTGATGCTGATGGTGACGGTGTATCTGACAAATTTGATAAATGTCCTAACACGCCAGCTGGTACTCCAGTAGACGGTTCAGGATGTCCTATCAAATTCCCAGAGCCAGTTGTTAACAATGTAACTTCTAACGGTTACTATGCTCCAATTCAATTTGAATTTGACAGCTCAGTGTTGAAAACTGAATCTTACTCAACTTTAGACAAATTGGCTAAAGAAGTACGTGATAACAATTCATCTGTAACTTTAGACGGTTATGCATCTGCAGAAGGTTCTGAAGCTTACAACTTGACTTTGTCTAAAGACCGTGCTAACTCTGTAAAACAATATTTAGTAAATGCTGGTGTTTCTTCATCAAGCATCACTGCTAACGGTTACGGAGAGAAAAACCCAGTTGCTTCTAATTCAACTGAAGAAGGTCGTGTTCAAAACCGTCGTGTTGAGATCAAAAAATAATCGTATATAAAATTTATACCATTATATTAAAAGCCGGCTCTAGAGCCGGCTTTTTTATTTTGACAGTATTTATCCTTAACTTTGTGGATGATATCCAATTTGTGGAAAATTTATTCAAGCAAATTAGATAAGAAATTAGTATTTTGATTTAAGGAACAGAATACTGGTTTTAAACTTTTGAGAATGGAAGAGGATTTTGAATTTGAAAACCCCGAAGAAAGAAAAATCTCGGTGGACAGATATGAGGAAATGCTTCGAAACGAGGATCAGTATTTTTTTGACTCCAAGGCTTTCGAAGGAATAATAGACTACTACGCTGAAAAAAATGACCCTGTAAAGGCTTTACAAGTAACAGAATTTGCGATAAGCCAACATCCTTTTGATATTACCTTCCTGTTGAAGCAGGCCCAATTGTTTTCTACAATTCAGCAATACCAGAATGCATTGGCAGCCTTGGACAAGGCGGAACTACTGGAAGCTTCAGAAGGCGATATATTTTTGATTAGAGGCGGTATATTGGGAAGTATAGGACAGTTTGATGAAGCATTGGATCAGCTATTCAAAGCATTGCCCTTATTGGACAATAAGGATGAAGTCTACTTTCATGTTGCGATGATTTTTCAGGCGCAAATGAATTATGACAAAGCTATTGTCTATTTAAAGAAAGCGCTTGAACTTAATATGGACTATCAGGAAGCTCTCTATGAGCTGGCTTATTGCTATGATGTGCTTGACAGACAAGAAGAAAGTATATCTTTTTATAAAAAATATATTGACTCCGATCCGTATTCGTATTATGCCTGGTACAATTTGGGTAACTCTTATCATAAAATCAGCAAATTCGAAGAAGCATTGGACGCTTATGACTATGCCATATTGATCAAAGAAGACTTCTCGTCGGCTTATTTCAACAAAGGAAATGCACTTGTCAACTTAGACCGCTACCAGGAAGCTTTGGATGTCTATAAACAAACCTTCGAATATGAGCAGCCTAGCGCCGACACGTATTGTGCCATAGGGGAATGCTACGAAAAGCTCGAACAAATGGAAGAAGCTCGAAACTACTATAAAAAAGCCGTGAAGCTAGATGCCGAACTAGCGGATGCCTGGTTTGGTATCGGAGTTACACTGGATTTTGAAGAACGTTATTTTGAATCGCTTCATTTCTACAAAAAAGCTTTGGAACTGGAAGACACAAATCCAGATTACTGGTTCGCCATCGCAGATGCAAGGTATAAACTACAGCAAATTGATCAAGCTGAGGAAGCTTATAAGAAAGTTGTTGCACTAAATCCATCCGATATTGATGCTTGGCTAGATTATTCGTCTATCCTATTCGAACAGAGCAAAATGGATGAAGCCATCAATGTGATGTCGGATGCGATCACACAAAATCCTGAAGCAGCGGAATTATACTATCGTGTAGTGGCTTATCTATTTGCTAATGGACAATACAATGAAGCTTTAAACTTTTTGGAATTAGGCTTAGCTACAAATCCCGAAAAGCATTACATTCTCTTTGACTACCTCCCCCAATTACAGGGAAATCAAATCATTACTGAGATTGTAAAAAAATACACAAAACCAAAAAATTAAAACAGGAAACAGATAGGTATACCCTTTGGCAATCTTTCAGATTTAACTGAAGGTATATAATTAGATTGAGCGTACAGCTCAAAGAAGTATTAAACCATTCGATGAAAAAATTAGGTCTGATAGGATATCCGCTGGGGCATTCATTTTCCAAGAAATATTATTTAGAAAAATTTGAAAAGGAACGTATTGAACATATAGATTATGATCTATATCCAATTGAACGCATAACAGATTTCCCCCCAATTTTTACGAATAACGACTTCTATGGAGTAAATGTTACTATTCCCTATAAAATAGAAGTCATGTATTATCTTGACGAGCTGTCAGAAGAGGCCGAGGCCATACAGGCAGTAAACTGTATCCGTATTCGGCACCTACCTGACGGCAGGCCCCATCTTAAAGGTTACAATACGGATGCTTATGGCTTTGAAGCTTCACTAAAACCACTTTTGGTTCCTCACGATAAAAAGGCCCTGATTCTAGGAAACGGAGGAGCGGCAAAAGCAGTAACTTATGCTTTGGATCAATTAGGCATCACATACAAACTTGTGAGCAGAACCAAACAAATAGACAACTATACCTATGATGAGTTGGATGCCTCAATATTAGCTGATTATACATTAATTATCAACTGTTCTCCCGTAGGCACGTTTCCCAATATAGCAGAATTTCCTCGCTTACCTTATGAATATATAAATGATCGTCATTTGCTTTATGATCTTATCTATAATCCAGAAGAGACAACCTTCCTAAAGAAAGGCAAAGAAAAAGGTGCTCGAACTAAAAATGGGTATGAAATGTTACTGCTTCAGGCAGAGAAGAATTGGGAAATTTGGAATAGCGAATCTTTCTCTATTTAGAGATCAATAAAAAATGTAATTTTACCATATGCTAACGATCAGAACATTCACATTCAATCCATACCAAGAAAACACTTACGTATTATATAATGAGCAGAGAAATGCCATTATTATCGATCCTGGGATGTATGGTGAAAAAGAGCAGGCCGAGTTTTTGACATTTGTCGATCAACATAATCTCAACCCCCAATCGTTATTGAATACGCATTGCCATATTGATCATGTTTTGGGCAATTATTTCATTCATGAGAGGTTTGGTCTTCTTCCTAAATTTCACGAGGGTGAACTATCTATTTTGGTAGCGGTTCAGAACTATGCTCCTCAAATGGGATTCCGTTATGACATTTCTCCTATTGGAGAAGCATTTTTAAATGATGGAGACAATATCCAGTTAGACAATGACGAATTAGAAGTGATCCTTGCGCCCGGTCATTCACCTGCACATATCTGCTTCTATTCTGCTGCACAAAAATTCTTAATCGGCGGGGACGTGCTTTTCCGCAACAGCATTGGCCGTACTGACCTCCCCGGAGGGAACCATCAGCAACTTTTGGATAGCATCAAACAAAGACTCTATACGCTACCGGATGATACTGTTGTCTATCCCGGTCATGGTCCATCAACAACAATAGGATTTGAAAAGAACTCCAATCCATTCATACAAGGATAAGATATGAACCTGCCTCTTTTATTTGCCAAAAGATACCTCTTTTCAAAAAAATCGGTCAACGCAATCAATATCATTTCGTCAATTAGTGTGATCGGGGTTATGGTAAGTAGTGCAGCATTGATTATACTCTTATCCTCATTCAATGGCATGGAGGAACTGATTCTATCTATGTATGGTAAATTCGCTCCTGAAATAAAAATAGTGCCTCACAGAGGAAAGCTTTTTACAACAAATAAACCGATTTTTAATGAGCTTCGAAAAGATACAAATGTAGTTCATTATACTGAAGTGCTAGAGGAAAAAGTATTACTTCAATATGCAAATCGACAATATATTTCAACGATAAAAGGAGTCGAACCTCAATCGCTCAATAAAAGCATTGGCGATAGTATACTCGTAGACGGAGCTTATCGACTCATGCAAGACTCGACCAATTTAGCTATACTTGGAGCAAGCGTTCAAGCCAATCTTGGTATATCCATGCAAAATGAACCCGAACTAATCCAGGTTTACTCACCGAGAAAAGGAGTCAAAAACAGCTCCAACCCTGCAGAAGAGTTTAATATTAGAGCTATCAGCCCCAGTGGAGTTCTTAGATATCAACAGGACTTCGATAATTTTATTATTACACCCATTTCATTCGCCAAAGAAGTGCTCGGCGAATATGATCGGGTTTCATCCATCGAATTCTATCTGAAGACAGGTACTAATATTAAATTATTTGAACAACATCTTCAAAAAAAGTTAGGCACAGATTACATCGTTAAAAACCGCGAAGAACAAAATCCAACGTTATATAAAAACGTGCGTGTAGAGAGATGGGTTGTGTTTTTTATATTAACATTAATTAGTGTTATCGCCATTTTCAATATTGTTGGTTCATTGACAATGTTGGTATTGGACAAACAAAAAGACATGACAGTCTTAAAAAGTCTAGGCGGAAATAACAGTTTAATTCAGCGTATTTTCTTTTATGAAGGACTAATGATAGCAATTATCGGTTGCGTTTTGGGTTTATTGATCGGTGCAATATTTAATTATATTCAGTCGACCTATGGTATTATACGAGTTGAAGATGGAGCGAACACAATTTTAGACAGTTATCCCATGGTCAGCAGATGGAGTGACTATGCCTTGGTATTCACTACTGTTACCGGTATTTCAGGTTTAGTGTCCTATTTCTCTGCAAAAGTGAGCGTAAAAGAGCTGAACAAACTAAAAGCAACGGATTAATAGCGTGCACTTTTGGAACGGCTTTGGCTACCTTTCGTAATTTGTTGAATTAAACTCCCCCAAGCAAAAGGATTTAACAATGGGTTTGCATAACGCTGGTTGATAACTTTATTATTCATTGTGTTAAAACTCTGTGCGTTATTGATCGAGCGCATTTCATTGCCGTCGCGAGGTACGACAGCCGCCATGGCGGACAACGATTCATAGGAGAGCGATCTTCTTGCACGGACTATATTATCTTCAGATACATCCAGATTCATAAATGCAATATTAAATTCTTCGATACTTGCCCAAGGATAGGGGGTTACCATTGGCAATTCAGTTACCAAATTTTGCATGACGATATTAGCGGTATATTTGTCGCCGGAAACTTTAGGAATAGTTATGGTAAGTGGATCGAATCCGACGGAAGTAAAACGAATTGTATCCCCCACGTGAGCCACAAAAGAAAAATAGCCCTCATTATTCGCAGCAACCGCCTCGTTACGGAAAGATAAGTTGGTTACTGTGGCATAACCAACAGGAAGCCCGGATCCCACGGTAGTTACAATACCGGAATATTGAATAATCTTCTTTTCTTGCGCTTTCAAAACCGAAGAGTCAAAAAATATAGATAGAACTAATAATATAGGGATCAGCAACTTCATAGAACAAATTTACACAAAACCGGCTGAGTTAGCCGTTAAATTGTGTTAATAGATAAACTAATTGACCGAGGGCATCGTCGCATCAGGAGAGTCCGGATCGGTAAGGTTGATGGCTTCTACCGCAGTAACCTCTGGTACAGCTTTCTTGATCGCTTGCTCCAATCCCGCTTTAAAAGTCATGATGCTCATTGAACATGAAGCACAGGCGCCCAATAGTTTTAATCGCACGACATTATCTGCTGTAATCTCTTCAACACTCACATTTCCGCCATCAGTTTCCAAATAAGGTCTCAAGGTATCCAATGCTTGCTCCACTTTTTCTTTTAAAGTCATACTCTTTATTAAATTCATTGATTGTATATGTAAAGATAATCAAATATTTTAAAATCTGTATTTTTCCTCTTCATACGCAAGAGAAAAACAACAAGATCATGACAATACCGCTACTAAATTGCATTCAACGAGTTAAAGAATGTTAATAAAAAATGTTGTTTTTGGGATCAAATAATTATTAAACTATATTGCACAGTAAAATTTAATTGATTAGTATAACAAATTCACTTATCTTTGTAAAATGTTTTTAAATAGGCGTATAGCGGCTATCTGTGCCGGCATGATGTTTCTATTGGTGTTTACCGGTTGCAAGAGTAAATTTGAGAAATTGCGCGCAAGCAATAATATAGCTCAAAAGTATGAAGAAGCCGTAAAACTATATGAGAAAAAGAAATATACAAAGGCATTAGTTTTGTTTGATGACTTGCGGACAAAATTCCGCGGACAAGCTGAAGCAGAAAATATCTACTACTATTTGGCTTTTGCCAATTACCGTCTCAAAGATTATACTTCAGCGGCATATCACTTTAAGGACTTTGCTGATGTTTACCCGAATAGCGCGCGGGCAGAAGAATGTCGTTTCATGCATGCTTATTGTTACTATTTGGATTCACCCCGGTCAACACTGGATCAGGCAAACACGAAGAAGGCAATAGATGCCCTACAGCTTTTTGTCAACCTGTATCCCGAATCTGAACGATCTAAAGAAGCTGCAGATCTTATCCAAAAATTACGGGACAAACTCGAGCTTAAGGCTTTTGCCAATGCTAGGCTCTACTATGACATGGGATTGAATGATGATTATAGAGCCGCTGTCATTGCGTTACAAAATGTACTAAAAGAATATCCCGATACAAAATATGCTGAAGAAATTGAATTCCTAACGCTAAAAGCACAATACATCTTCGCTTCGAAAAGTATTCTGCAAAAACAGGAAAGCAGATATGACGAAACATTGGATTATTACCGTAGCTTTGCTAGCGCTTATCCCAATAGCAAGCATATGAAAGAAGCGGAATCTATCCGTGAAGATTCGGAAAAAGGAATTAAAACAGCCGCTTCTCACATGAAAGAATATAACAAAGCGGTAGCTGAGCAAGAAGCTTATATAAAAGAACAAAAAGCGAAAAAAGAAAAAGAAAATACCCAAAAAGATGAGTCAAAAAAATAACAATTCAATTCCAAATTCTACAGTTACACGTGACTTAAGAAAATTGGACAAAGGAACTGACAATATCTATGAGTCCATTGTAGTTATTTCTAAACGCGCAAATCAAATTGCAGTAGATATTAAAGAAGAACTAAACGGAAAACTTGCTGAGTTTGCAAGCAATAACGATAACTTGGAAGAGGTATTCGAAAACCGCGAACAAATAGAGATTTCTAAACACTACGAGCGCATGCCCAAACCTACTTTGGTAGCAATCGATGAGTTTTTACATGACAAAGTGTACTACAGAAATCCCTCGAAAGAGCAAGACTAATCCCAAAATCCACGATGACTTTAGCTGGGAAAAATATTGTAATTGCTGTATGCGGCAGCATTGCCGCATACAAAATTGCAAATCTAATTCGTCTGCTCATAAAAGCGGATGCCCGGGTTAAAGTGATTATGTCTGAGGAAGCCACAGCTTTCATTACCCCGCTTACGCTTTCTACACTTTCCAAAAATCCGGTTTTAATTGACTATTACCAACCAAATACAGGTGAATGGAATAATCATGTGCAAATCGCACTGGAAGCTGATTATATACTCGTAGCTCCTGCAACAGCAAATACCATCGCTAAGATGGCTAACGGACTCTGTGATAATCTACTTATGGCAGTATATTTATCAGCAAAGTGTCCAGTGTTCTTTGCTCCGGCAATGGATTTAGATATGTGGAAACACCCATCTACACAATCCAATATTGCCAAACTTCGAACTTACGGCAATATAATCATCCCTCCTGAAAAAGGGGAGTTAGCCAGTGGGTTAATAGGAGAAGGACGTCTTGCCGAACCAGAGGAACTTTTCCGCTTTTTAGCAGATTTTGCCAAAGAAAAACTTCCCCTATCGGGCCTAAAGGCGCTCGTATCAGCTGGACCAACGCATGAAGCCATAGATCCTGTCCGCTTTATTGGCAATCATTCCAGTGGAAAGATGGGCTTTGCCATTGCCCAACAATTAAAGGAACTCGGCGCCGATGTCACATTAGTTTCCGGACCTACTGCACTTCCTCATCCCCAACAAATGACAGTCATCCCTGTCACTTCCGCAGCCGAAATGCTTGAAGCCTGTGAAAAATATTTCGACGATGCTTCTATCATTGTCATGAGTGCCGCAGTTGCGGACTATACTCCTATCGAAGTGGCATTTCAGAAAATAAAGAAGAAAGAGAATGAATTTTCGATCGCTTTAAAGAAAACAACGGATATTCTCGCAACTTTAGGCAACAAAAAGAAGAAAGAACAATTACTGATCGGATTTGCTTTAGAGACCAACAATGAGCTGGAAAACGCCAAAGACAAATTAGTCCGAAAAAATCTCGATTTTATCGTGCTCAATTCCATGCAGGATCAGGGAGCCGGATTTGCTACAGATACCAATAAAGTCACGATTATCAATCGTTCAGGCGAGAGCAGTGTGTTTCCTCTGAAATCGAAGGAAGATGTGGCAAAAGATATTTGTTCGCTCATCTTACAACATATTCCTTCGAAAATATAAAATCATTTCTGGAATTCGAGCGGCATCTCAGTTCTCTCCCTCCTAGAGATTCACAATTCTTAGTTCCTTAGGGTAGTAGTTATTGATCCTATTCGGTAAGACTTTCATCCATCCCAATGACATGCCTTTATACTTCGCAAGTGTCCAGCCTTTAATATCAGCAGAAATATTCTCTGGGGTCACATTCTCCTTTCTAAGATAGTTTTGAGCTTCTCCCAGCGAAAGTTCAAGATGTTGGAAGTTAGTATTCAATACATTACTTAATGCCAATGCGTGGCTTGGAATCAGTTCCTTTCGACTGAGCTTTCCAATATTAATTCCAGCATTTTTGAGATAGAGCACATTCTGTAGATACTTCAAATCATTTTCATATACTTTTGGGAATATATAGAGATCATCGTGATGGATAAACGGTAAAAATTCATCCACATCTAGCAGCCAAGTGTCCAGAACTCCCTTTGGCACGTCAGACTTTTCAGGTTTTATCCGTTTTCTATTAAATGTAGATTGCTCAGCTATTTTGCGCAAAACAGTAATAAAAAAACCTTCGCCGCCTAATTTATGCGGGTAAAAACGGTACCCATGCGCTGCATGTTCGGCCGATTTTGTATGTTCAATGCCCCAATCACCATCAATTGCGATCTCAATAGACTCAAAGTCTCCCGTTCCTATCAGCCAATCCGCTATCTCTTCATTTTCCTCTTCAGAATAAGAGCAGGTTGAGTAAAGGAGGTACCCACCGGTCTTCAATGCAGCAATACTTTCTGCCAATATTCGTTGTTGTCTTTCACTACAGAGTTTAACATTCGCTTCCGACCATTCATCTATCGCATCCGTATCCTTTCTAAACATTCCAGATCCAGAGCAAGGTGCGTCCACAACCATAAGATCAAAATATCCCGGTAATCGGTCAAAAGCCGAAGGGTCATTATTTGTAACCACCGTATTTGCGTTTCCCCATTTTGTTAAGTTATCCTGTAAGATATTGACACGCGTCTTAATAATCTCATTGGCAACTAGTAGGCTTTCAGGATGTAAACTACTGTTTAGCAAAGTAGACTTTCCCCCGGGAGCTGCACAGAGATCCAGCGCATAAACTGGCTTAGCTCCTATCTCCAACCGACGGATAATATGGTCTATAAACATAGACGATGCATCTTGGGGATAATAGCCACCAGCGTGAAATAAAGGATCAAGCGTAAATAGAGGGCGTTCCTCAAGATAAAAAGCGCTCTCGCACCAAGGTACCATGCCGCTACTCGGAAAGGGACATTCCCTCAATTTTTGAGGGTTTAACCGTATTGCCGTTGCCCGTTTGCCCTCTTCATGTACCCTAATAAATCCTTCGGTATCGAATAATGGATTTACACCCAGTTTTTTCACTAATGAATTTGGCAGAAAATTACTCATGTGTCCTAATAGTTTGGGCTAAAATTAATATAAATAAAAATGAAGTCAAAATAAGTAGTAAATTACGGGAAAGAGTAAATTTGTGTCATGAAAGATCTCAAGAAATATGCTATTATCCCGGCGACACCAGAAGAACTGTATCTCGCCCTAACAACCGAAATTACGGCCCGTCTTTGGACTGGCGATCTTGTATCGATAGATGCGACAGTAAATGGTGAATTTTCCTTGTGGGATGGAGCAATTACAGGCCGGTTCCTGGAATTAGAACCTTCTACGAAAATCGTACAGGAATGGTATTTTGGAGAAACTGATAGCCCTTCAATTGTTACATTAAAGTTTCATGAGCACAAAAAAGGGACATCATTGGAGATTAGGCAAACCAATATACCGGATGAAGATTACGAAAATATTGCTGAAGGTTGGGAAGATCCCTATATTTCTTCCCTAATTGATTTCTATACGGAAGAATATTAATTTTTATGAATATCTTTAGAAAGCCCAGTTTTTTTTAAGCTAGGCTTTTATTTTGCTTTATTTAATAAAGAACGTAACCTTTGCCTGAACTCTTTCTCCAATACCGAAAACAGAAAACATCCCTTGCGATAAGTTCTTTTAAGCACTTTAACATTCCATTATAAGATCTCCTTGGGCCTTATAGCTAAAAGAATAGCCTAGCTTCATCCTTTTGTGCCTTCCAGTTTCTACATTGGCCTTCATTCCGGGAAGATCACCGTAGTAGGTCGAGAAAACAAAGCTGATGAGATGGGAAACGATACAGAAGAATATAATACGAAACACCTTTTGCAAAACCATTATGATCTTACAGCTTCTCATAGCGAGCGGGGGCATGGTACCGGCAAAGGGAGAAAAAGGACCGGAGGATAAATAAAGGTCCTTGGGGAGCACCCAAACGAAAGAAGCCCTTGACTGTTTCCAGCAAGGGCTTCCGTGTAAAAAAAGGCACCGACCTACTCTCCCACCTGTTACGGCAATACCATCGGCTCTGGCGGGCTTGACTGCTCTGTTCGGAATGGGAAGAGGTAGACACCGCCGATATAGGCACCTAAAGTTTTTTTTAGATGTGAGATAGGAGATATGAGTATCTAGACTTTCCTGTGAAAGTGTATACCCATCCTATAGCTCACACTATATTGACATATATATTGAAAGAGTTCTGTTTCTGTTTGTTTCAAAAATTAAAGAGGAAGACAACAGTGTCTGTCTGCTTGAGAAAGCTTCGGGCTATTAGTACCACTTGGCTTTGGTCTCTCAACCTTTACACCTATGGCCTATCAACGTAGTCATCTTCTACGACCCTATTAGGAAGTCTCATCTCGTGGCTAGTTTCGCACTTAGATGCTTTCAGCGCTTATCTATTCCAGACGTAGCTACCCTGCCGTACACCTGGCGGCATAACA
>NZ_RBWS01000021.1 GCF_003627955.1 Sphingobacterium puteale
CTTAAAACAAAAAAAACTCGCGCTGCTGAGAACAACGCGAGGCATAATCTAGGGTATTTGAAAGGGAAAATCTTTATTTATATCAAAACATCAATAAAAAACATATAATAAAACAAATAATTCAATTAAATATCCGTTTTTACATCGTTTTCATATTCAAAAGAAGTAAAAATTATCCATTTATCAAAATAAAATCTATTTTATTTTGATAAAATAGATCAAAAACCATAAAAACAACTTAAAACCACTAGAAATCACTATAAAAATCAATATAAATATAAAAAACAAACAAAAACAACAAGAAAATCAAAATAAAAACACATAAAAAAAATATAAAAACAAAAAAAAACCTGAAATCAGATTATTTCAGGTCTCTTTGTGTTAAAAAACAAATTATTACACTAATTGCTTTTCTAATTTTTCATTTAAAACTGATTTTGGAACCGCTCCAATTTGTTTATCTACGATTTCTCCATTTTTGAAGAACAATAAAGCAGGGATATTACGAATACCGTAACGAACTGAAATTTCTGGATTTTCATCCACGTTTACTTTTCCTATCACAGCCTTACCTTCATAATCTTTAGCCAGTTCTTCGACAACAGGACCTACCATACGACATGGACCACACCATTCTGCCCAAAAATCAATTAATACGGGTTTTTCCGCTTTCAAAACAACTTCTTCGAAGTTGCTATCTGTAATTTCTAATGCCATAATCTTTTAATTTTATAAACCGAAGTTATATTTATGATACTACTTAATTGCTAAAATCAATAAACAAAGATAGTAAACAACTGTCAATGTAATTGTAATCTTAATTACACAAAATCTAATCCAAACTAATTCAATCGGTAATTAATACCTTCAAACTTGTCTATACAGTCCAAAAACTCATTCGTAAGATTTATTTTTAGACTTTTAGCTGGCATTTCGACAGAGATTTCATCTTGGGGATCCCAGATTTTAAATTTTAATTGACAATTTGGCACAACACCTTCAATCTCATTCTGTGCTAAGATATCTTTAATTCCATCCAAGAATTCTTCATTCAGTTTTGGTAAAGGAATATTAATTGTAAAACTCTTTGCCATTTTTTCACGAAGCTCTGAAAGCAACTGCACACTTCTCAGCTCAAAGCCCCAATTTCCGACCTGCCTAAAACGCTCCTGCACCAATCCACGCAATTGAACAAAATAACCTTCCTGTAAATATCCTTTTAATTTCACATACTCCTCGCCAAACACCGCCATATCATAAGAGTCACTATAATCTTCGATTATAAATGAAGCAAAGGGCTTACCATTTTTGGTCAACCGGTGGCTTGCCGAGGCTATAATTCCACCGATAACCAATTCTTTATTTTTAATACGGTTAAACTCCAGCAGAGTTTCCTCATCCACCTCAGCTGCTTTAGCTTTATTGATCAACGACAGGTCAGACACCGGATTATGGCAGAAATGTTCAATCTCAAACCGATAGGTATCCAGGGGGTGACTAGTCAGGTAAATACCAATGACATCTTTTTCGTATTTAAGCTTTTCGATCAATCCCCATTGTGGGCAAGGCGCCAGCACAGGCTCCGGCAGTTCCGCAGCCTCACCCGCACCAAACAAACTTGCCTGTGCCGAGTTTTCATTTTCTTTATAACGTTGTCCAAACCGAATCGCCTTTTCCATTCCCGTTGAATTATCCTCGGCATGAAAATACTGCGCACGATGTGTACTTTCGAAACTATCAAAACCACCGGCATACGCCAAACTCTCAAAAGCTTTTTTATTGACCGCACGTAGATCTATGCGCTTAGCCATATCAAAAACAGATTTATACAATCCAGACTGTCTCGTTTGCACAATAGCATCTACCGCACCGGCACCGACTCCCTTGACAGCACCGATACCAAAGCGAATCGCTCCACGTTCGTTGACCGTAAACTTATAGTATGATTCATTTACATCAGGTCCCAATACCTCCAAGCCCATACGCTTACATTCCTCCATAAAGAATGTCACCTGCTTGATATCATTCATATTATTGGAAAGTACCGCTGCCATATATTCCGCCGGAAAATGCGCCTTTAAATAAGCGGTCTGATAAGCTACCCATGCATAACAGGTGGAGTGGGATTTATTGAAGGCATAACTGGCAAAAGCTTCCCAGTCAGTCCAGATTTTCTCCAGCACTTTCGCGTTGTGTCCTTTCTCTTCAGCCTGTGAAACAAACTTCGGTTTCATTTTATCAAGTACAGCCTTTTGCTTCTTACCCATCGCTTTACGCAAAACATCGGCATCGCCTTTAGAAAAACCCGCAAGCTTCTGGGATAAAAGCATTACCTGTTCCTGATATACCGTAATTCCGTAGGTTTCTTTTAAATATTCCTCACAGGCATCCAAATCATATACAATAGGATCTATCCCATGCTTACGCTTGATAAAACTCGGGATATACTCAATTGGCCCCGGACGATATAAAGCATTCATCGCAATCAAATCGGCAAATACCGTTGGTTTCAGATCGCGCATATATTTTTGCATTCCCGGCGATTCATATTGGAATACACCGATTGTTTCTCCACGCTGGAAAAGCTCGTAAGTCAACACATCATCTATCGGAAATTTATCCGGATCCAAGACGATACCATGACTTAATTTAACGTTCTCAACAGTATCCTTGATAAGCGTCAGGGTCTTCAACCCCAAAAAGTCCATTTTCAATAGTCCGGCACTTTCAACGACGTGGTTATCAAACTGTGTCACATACAAGTCGGAATCCTTGGCCAAAGAAACAGGAACGAAATTCGTAATATCATCCGGTGTAATGATCACACCACAGGCATGAATACCTGTATTTCGGACCGAGCCTTCCAATACACGTGCCTGACGGATCGTTTCAGCTTCAAGTCCGGCACCCTCTGCGATTGACTTTAACCGGTTGACTGCCTCGATCTCCTCTGTTCGCAATTTCTCCTTTAGACCTGCCTCATCCAGCGTAAAGATTTTGGAAAGCTTCAGATTGGGAATCAGTTTGGCTATTTCATTCGCATCGCCCAAAGGCAGGTCGAGCACACGTGCGGTATCTTTAATCGAAGACTTCGCGGCCATCGTACCGTAAGTAATGATCTGGGCCACCTGACTTGCACCATATTTATTGATCACATACTGCATCACCCGTCCACGCCCCTCATCATCAAAGTCAATATCAATATCAGGCATGGATACACGGTCGGGATTTAAAAAACGCTCAAATAGCAAATCGTATTTTATGGGGTCAATATTTGTAATCCCCAGACAGTACGCAACGGCAGATCCCGCCGCAGATCCCCGACCAGGCCCAACAGAAACACCCATATCACGTGCTGCAGCAATAAAGTCCTGTACAATCAAAAAGTATCCTGGATATCCCGTTTTTTCGATTGTCGCCAATTCAAAATCCAGACGTTCTCGAATATCATCCGTTATTTCCTCATAGCGTTTCTCGGCACCTACATAACATAAGTGGGCGAGATATTTATTTTCCCCTCTTTTTCCCCCGTCCTCATTATCTTCTGCAACCTGGAATTCCTCGGGTATATCAAATTTGGGCAAGAGCACATCCCTGTTCAATTTAAAGACCTCTACCTTATCCACGATCTCCTGTATATTGAGAATTGCCTCAGGTAAATCTTTAAACAGGCTTTTCATTTCTTCAGAAGATTTAAAATAATACTCCTGATTGGGCAAACCGAACCGGAAGCCCCGTCCCCTCCCTTTGGGTGTGGAAAGTTTCTCGCCATCCTTCACGCATAACAGGATATCATGGGCGTGTGCATCCCCTTTCTTTTCGTAATAGGTATTATTGGTTGCTACAACTTTAATCCCATATTTACGGGCAAACCTCAATAAAGTTTGGTTGACCCTATCCTCATCTTCTTGTCCATGCCGCATGAGCTCGAGATAGAAATCATCTCCAAAATGTTCTTTCCACCATTGCAAAGCTTCCTCCGCCTGATTTTCACCAATATTTAGCACCTTGCTGGGCACCTCTCCCTGCAGGTTTCCCGAGAGTACGATCACATCTTCTTTATATTGTAGAATAAGATTTTTGTCTATGCGGGGGACATAATAGAATCCTGCTGTATAGGCAAAAGAAGCCAACTTGGCTAAGTTATGATAACCACGCTTATTCTTTGCCAACAGCACAATCTGGTAACCGTTATCCTTTCTGGTTTTATCTGTATGGTCTTCACAAACAAAGAATTCGCAACCTACAATAGGTTTTAGAATCTGACCGGTAGGCTCATGCCCATTTTCGACCGCTTCGGCATTTTGTGCCTCCACCTCTTTATTATGACTGATAACCCTAGAAACAAATTCAAAAGCCCCCATCATATTTCCATGATCGGTAAGAGCAACCGCAGGCATATTGTCTTTGACCGCAGCCGAGACCAACTTATCATACGACATGGTCGACTGTAGAATAGAAAACTGTGAATGGTTATGTAAGTGAGCAAATTTAGCTTCCTTAAGGGCGGATAGGGTATCTTCATCTACGACAACACTAACTTCGTCTGGCGTAGCGCGTTTTCTGATCTCATCAGAGGCCGCTTTAAGATTGATATGTTTAAGTCCAGCAGTAGGAACAGGACCGGGGTTACTCGTTTTGAAATCCACAAAATACCCCGTATCCACCTGAAGTTCCTCGGCCGTAAAGACCTCCCTTCTGACCAGTTCCAGAAAACAACGTGTTGTCGCCTCAACGTCGGCCGTTGCATTGTGGGCCTCAGCAAACGGAACCCCAAACAAATAGGAGTGTAATTCGGTCAGATTAGGCAGTTTATACCGACCACCACGCCCACCCGGAATTTTCAACAGATCAGCAGTCACCTCGGTACAGGTATCCAAAACAGGCATGTCCGCCATTTTGGAATCCATACCATAACGATAGAACTCACAGCCCATGATATTGAGGTCAAAACCGATGTTCTGCCCCACAACAAATTTCGCTTTATTTAACGCTGTATTGAATTTTTCAAGAGCAACCTGTAGTGGCACCCCCTGTTCTTCAGCCAATGCGGTAGATATACCGTGTATTTTTTCAGAGTCGTAGGGTATATCAAATCCATCGGGTTTAATCAAAAAGTCCTGATGTTCGACCAAATTTCCCATCTCATCGTGAATCTGCCATGCCAGCTGGATACAACGCGGCCAATTATCTGTGTCCGTAATTGGCGCGTCCCAACGCTTCGGCAAACCCGTTGTCTCTGTATCGAAAATAATATACATAAATTTCTAAACCTCTTTAATACAATACGTTAAATGTAATTAAATTTACATTTATTTGAACTTGAAATTTACAAAATTCTTAGGGAACATTCTGTCAGATTTTTGCGAAAAATAACAGCATAAAATCTGGCTTTTATCAACTATGGCAGCTGTCCGGCATCGCCAAATTCGCCGTTCCAAAAAATTAATTTACATAAATGATCCACAGCTCTTATCGGTGGCTCCCATTGCTACTTGGGCAGACCATTTGACAGCCATTCGGAATGACCACTTTTAGCATCTTCATAGGTTTAGGAAGAAAGCAAAGTATTTCAACGAAAGCTCAAGAGGTAAAAATGCATTGAATCCCACACAAACATAACAGCTATTAATATTGTATCTACTACACTATCCCGGTTATTTACTATATTTGAATTCGACTCGAATTTCTATGATTAAAGCGATTTTTTTTGATATAGACGGGACACTGTTAAGTTTCAAAACACATCAAGTCCCCGACTCCACACAGCAGGCATTTCAATTATTAAAAGAAAAAAATATAAAAGTTTTCGTTTCTACCGGCCGGTCCTTTAATCAATTAGGACATATCCGTTACCTTGACTTCGACGGTTTTATCACGTTCAATGGCGGATACTGTGTCACCAAAGATGAACAGGTTATTTATAAAAATAATATTATTCAAGAAGACATCCTTTCATTACTTGATTACGCGAAGCATCATCCCGAACTCACGTTTTCATTTATGTCAGACAAAGAGATCTCCTTAAATCAGGTTACGCCCGAAGTGCTTAGGATGTATCAGCAAGTTAACGTAAAAACCCCGCCGATACGCAACTATGAAGACAACTTTGATCTGGAATCCGTCATGCAGGTCAATGTATTTATCAACCCGGAACAAGAGGCTGAGTTTATGGAAAATGTTATGCCCAACTCTGTTGCTTCCCGGTGGACGCCCATTTTTGCAGATGTTAACCCGATGGGGCAAAGTAAAAAAGTAGGTATAGATGTTTTTCTAAAACATTTCGGTATTGAGCTTTCCGAAACCATGTCTTTTGGTGATGGAGGAAATGACATTACCATGCTTGCGCACACACAGCTTGGTATAGCTATGGGAAATGCGAATCCCGAAGTAAAGGAAATCGCGGACTATATTACCGACGATGTGGACAGCAACGGCATCTGGAATGCCTTAAAGCATTTTGGGGTTATCTAGAAATGAATTGTGAGTGTAGCGCGACAGGTATTGCTGTTGCTATTCAAGAGCAAACTATGTCGTTCTGGAAAAAGAAACTCTAGCCTATTTCGAAAATCTTCAATCAAGGTGTGCTTAAATTGGCCCTCCAGATAATGGTTTGCACGATGGCTGACCTCAAATAGCAGCACTTTTGAAGACCCTGATAGACGAACCCGGATGGGATGGGAAGACATACCATTATATCCGTTTGTTACGGCATGTTGCACCATGGGAAATAAGATCAGCGGAGGCAGCAGCAGCTCTTTTTCCGGCTGAAAACGATTTTCCCATTTGAGTAAAAAACCAGCAGGCATCAACATCTTGACCATTGCGATATATTGCGACAGCAGATCCAGCTCAGCTTCGATAGCCTGCTGTTTATCCAATTCCAAAAGCAAAAGCTTTTTTTGAAACAGCATATATTCTGTTTCTGATACCGTACCCTCCGTCAACACCTTCGTCAGCAGAAAACGGTCGCATTGACTGTTCTCAAATGACAATCTATTGGATAGCGCCATTGCCACCTCAATTCTTACAGACTTTTTACCTAGAATACGATCAATTATACCTGACATTTCTTAAATTGCTTTAGAATAAACACACAAAAATAAGGAAACATTATGTCAAATATTGCAATAGTGATTGAAGAAAGAGCCGCAGATATAGGCAATTTCTTGGTAGGAAGACTACTTCCTTTCAGACAAAAACGTATGGTCGGTCCGTTTATATTTATTGACCATATGGGGCCTGACACCATCTCCGAGCCTCACTTCATGGATATTGCTCCACACCCTCATATCGGATTATCCACGTTAACTTATCTCTTTGAGGGAAGTATCATGCACCGCGATAGTTTAGGCAATGCCGTTGAAATAAAACCCGGAGCAGTAAACTGGATGACAGCCGGAAAAGGAGTAACTCATTCCGAGCGCACGCCGGATTACCTACGGTCTACACAACATGACCTCCATGGTTTACAGATCTGGGTCGCTTTGCCAAAGGATCTTGAACAGATGGAGCCCAACTTCGTTCATATTGAAGAACCACAGCTTCCGCATTGGACCGAAGATGGTGTAAGTTATCGTCTGATTGCTGGCGAGATCAACAGCCACCGTTCGGAAGTACCGGTTTACAGCCCTTTATATCTTATTGAAATTAAAGCAGAAAAGGATTCCCGCATTAAACTGGGCGAACATCTCTATGGTGAAAGCGGTTTGTATATTCTTCAGGGCTCAGTACAGGCTGAAGGCCAGGAATTTGGTCCAAAGCAAATTTTGGTCGCAAAGGATGCCAAGTTATGTGAGTTCGAAATGAAAGCAGGCACCTCCGTATATATCTTTGGCGGTGAACCCTTCCCTGAACAACGCTACATCGACTGGAATTTTGTCGCTTCTGACATCGAAACCTTAAAAACCGCTAGGGCTAAATGGGAACAACACGAATTTCCAAAAGTTCCGGGGGATGATGGTTATATTCCCATTCCACCTGTGAATCCAACTTTAGGCCAAAGGAAGTCCTAATAAATCAATGCAACAGTTTACAACGCATAAAAAGGGCTGGAAATTTAAATTTCCAGCCCTTTTTATGCGTTGTATTAGCCTACGAATGCTCAATACCACTGACTCCCCCGGAGACAACAAGTTTCATTGCATCGGTAGGCGACATGTTTAATTTTTTAACCTTATCCGCACTAATAATAACTACCTGCCCGGCAAAAGAATAAGAATATGGAAAATAAACCATAACCTCATCGTCAAGACCTAAACTTTTTAAATCATGCTGTGTCAGAAAACCGATCTTCTTGAGCCCAAACTCATTGACGGTGACCAGCACAGGTTCATTGAATTTCTTGGCATCCCCAACAAAGGCTTCGGTAAAATCCTTAATTGACGTGTACAAGGTATTTAAGAGCGGTATTCTCTTGATCTGATGGTTGATCCAGACTTTGATCGGGTCCGTCACAAAATTCGTAAATATCACGCCAGCCAGAACAAGGATAAGGATCACAGTTAAGATTCCGATTCCGGGAATATATAAGGGATGTCCCTTTTCGTCCTGTAGAAAATGTTCTGTCAGGTTCAGCGCTGAATCAATCGATGCAAAAACCCATAAGATCAGAAAAACAGCACCCGCCAATGGCACAACAACGAGAATACCGCGAATTAAATAATTAATAAATCCCCTGAATAATTTACCGAGCATGAGTTAGAAATCAAATATATTTATACAAAAATGCAGAATATCCTTTATTATTCATAAAAATATACTCTTTTTACCCGCTGCGAAATGCTCGTCAGGAGTTCGTAAGGGATAGTACCGATAGCTTTTGCCGCGAGTTTAATATCCGGATAAACAATCACTTCATCTTCCTCTGCCACTTCGATATCTGTCACGTCAAGCATACACATATCCATGCAGATATCTCCTATTGTTGGTACAAGCTGGCCATTAACCATCATCTTGCCTACACCGTTCCCAAAACGCCTGTCATATCCATCCGCATATCCAATTTTTATCGTTGCCGTTTTGCTATCCCGATGCAATACCCCATGCCGATTATAACCAACGGTCTCTCCCGCCGCCAAGTGCTTTATTTGAGTTACATTGGTCTTCAGACTACTGACCTCCCGAAGGGGGAGATCATGCCGTTCGACGTCAATCCCATACAGTCCGATCCCGAGCCGAACCAGATCAAAATAGGCCTGCGGCCATAGTTCGATACCCGAAGTAGCGGCAATGTGGCGCAGAAAAGAATATCCCAGCCCCTCTTCAAGGCGCCTTGTAAACTGATCGAGAAGATCAATCTGCTGTTGGGTAAAAGCGTTGTCTTCTTTATTTCCGGCAGAAGCCAAATGGGAAAAGACCGACCTTACCTGCAGTATGGCGTCGGTGTTTAATTCAGTAATCAGTTTATCCACCTCATCCGGCATAAAACCGAGGCGATGCATTCCCGTATCCACTTTGATATGCACCGGAAAGGATGAAATCCCTCTTCCCTTCAGGTAATTCAAAAATGAAGAAAGTACTCTAAAGCTGTAAATTTCAGGTTCAAGATTATACTGGACGATAGATTCAAAGGTATTTTCATCAGGGCTCATCACAACAATAGGCAGTGTGATTCCAGCCCCCCTTAGATCGACACCTTCATCTGCAAAAGCCACTGTAAGGTAATCCACCCTATTGAACTGTAACAGGTTCGCAATCTCAAAACTTCCGCTCCCATAGGAAAAAGCCTTGACCATCGACATCAGTTTCACATGTTTTGGCAACAGCTGACGATAGACATTCAGATTATTCTCCATCGCATTGAGGTTGATCTCAAGCACTGTATCATGGGATTTTGCCACCAATAAGCGGCTGATCCGTTCAAAATGAAATTCCCGTCCCCCCTTTAATAAAACGGTAGAATCCTCAAATTGAAGTGACCTTATATCGTCCAAAAATGCTGTGGTACTGGTATAAGAAACCGATGGAACAGCAAATTGATCAGCGACTTGGGTTAAGATCTCACCGATCAAGATCAACTGATCCAAATGGTACTCCGAAAGTAACCGTTTCAGTTTTGACAAACTTTTCTCATCCGTTAAACTAACCCCGGGCAAATCCGAAAGAATGAGGATTTTGCGCGGATGCTGTCCCTGTTGATTTAAAAATTCAAGTGCAATTTGGAGAGCATCCAAATCGTTACTATAGGAATCATCAATAATAGAGCTGTTTTTTTTACCCTTCTTCAGTTCAAGCCGCATGGCGACAGGCTGCAGCTCTTTAATTCTCGATGCGATAACCTCTTTTTCATAGCCAAAACGCAACATTACTGCAACACAGTTGATGGCATTTTCTACATTCCCTTTATCAACAAAAGGTACCTCAACGGCAAATGTCCGTCCACCATAGAAAAGTGTGGCCACTGTAAATTTATCGTCCACCTGTTTGAGCGAATAAACCTCCAATGAGAGCCCTTCATCGTATCCCCATGAAAATTTTCGAGGACGATAAGGCAGTTGAATATCCTCTACATAACGGCTGGGAAAGATCATCGTCTCGACGTCCTTGAACAGATTTATCTTTTCATAGATCTTTTCCTTCTTTGATTCAAAACCAGCTTTATGAGCCACGCCCACATTTGTTAGCAGACCGATCGTTGGTTTTATCATATTTTCAAGCTTAACCATTTCGCCTTTTTCCGAAATGCCTGCTTCGATAATGGCAAGATTATACTGATCAGATAAGCCCCATAAAGAAAGCGCTACCCCCAATTGAGAGTTATAGCTTTTGGGACTTCGGTAGATCTTATATTCCGGGGACATCAGTTGATATAACCATTCCTTGACTATTGTCTTCCCATTGCTGCCAGTGATCCCAATGACAGGAAAGCTAAACTTCTGCCGATGATAAGCCGCCAATACCTGCAAGGATTCGAGGCTGTCGTTGACCCATATCAAATTTGCATCCGGAAATAACTGTTCCTGTTCTTCATCAATTTGCAGGACAAAGTTTCTTACCCCCTTATCATAGGCCTCTTTGATATAATGATGGCCATCCCTACTCTTCTGCAGCGCGAAAAACACACCGTTATCTGCCTGAACAATCTTGCGGCTATCATAAAATAAATGTTGGACTAAAGAATTGGGATCCGTGATAAACGTGCGATTAGGATGTAAAATCTGGACGATTTCCGATATTTTGTACATTCTCCTGGTATTTTGATTGGATCAAAACTGAACATTTTTTTAGTTATTTCATATTATTTTTGAAATTTTGACAATATGTTTGACGAAGATAGAAAAAACAAAAAGATACTGACCCCCGGTCAGGCTAAGTTAAAAGCTGAAAGCTATTGTGCTTATCAGGAAAGATCCCAGCAGGAAGTAAGGGACAAACTCTATAGCTGGGGGTTACACGAGGCAGACGTTGAAAATAGTATAGCGAATTTAATTGCAGAAAACTTTCTGAACGAAGAACGCTTTGCCATCGCCTATTGCAACGGTAAACTACGCATGAAAGGCTGGGGGAAAATTAAAATCAAACAAGCGTTAAAAGGAAAGCGTGTTTCAGAACAGCTGATAAAAATTGCTTTCAAACAGATCGACCCCGATGAATATGAGAACATCTTGGAAAATATTATTGACAAGAAAATTCGGGAGATCAAAGACAAAGATTCGTTCATCGTCAAGAACAAAGTCTATCAATTTGCCCTCTCCAGAGGATTTGAAAGCGATCTAATTTTTTCTATACTGAATTCAAAGGAGTTATAAAAAACAACAAAATAAAGTAAATAAATATTTTGCAATATTAATTTTTCGCTCTATATTTGCATCACCAAAAAGGAACACGAGGTTCTTTTTAAAGTTGAAATAAAAATTCCATGCGAAAATAGCTCAGTTGGTAGAGCACAACCTTGCCAAGGTTGGGGTCGCGAGTTCGAATCTCGTTTTTCGCTCACCTGCCTAGGTGGTGGAACTGGTAGACACGCAGGACTTAAAATCCTGTTCCCGTTAAGGGAGTGCGGGTTCGATTCCCGCCCTAGGTACAAGAAAGCCCATCAGTCGATGGGCTTTTCTTGTTTATGGCAACAGGTACAGTAAAAATCCGTAAACGAGGCTCAAAAGTATAAGCTGCAGCATTCCTATCCGATATCTAAATAAGAGAAAAATTGAAATAGCTACCCAAAGTAACGCCTTCCAGTCTAAATTTACCGAACCGGACGTTGTTGGAAACAAAATTCCCTGCCCTAGATAAAAAGCTAAATTAACAATCACACCTACTACAGAAGCGGTGACCAAGGAGAGTACATACTGGATGGCTTTATTTTTTTGAGAGCGTTCGATAAGCGGCGCACCGATAAAGATCAATGCAAAATTGGGCAAAAAAGTAAAGTAAGCTGTAGCCGCCAGACCTACCGCAGCCATTGCATAAGAGTGGTCAAAATGATTAAATCCGGCCATAAATCCTACATAAGCCAACACGATAACCAATGGCCCCGGCGTTGTTTCGGCCAATGCGAAACCGTCTATCATTTGTGTCTTTGTCAGCCAGAGAAATTTTTCCGTCACCAAATTTGCAACATAGGGAATAACGGTATAAGCCCCCCCGATTGTAAAGTACGCCGATTTTGTAAACAAGAAAGAGAGATCTTTCCAAAATGCGGTGTCGGGCATAAACAGATATAGCGCAATAAATGGCCCCAACCACAACAAAAAAAACACAAAAAACTGAACGCAAATCTTACGTACGGAAATTAACGGCACCGTCTCCAGGGAATTGACATGTAAGGGTATGAGCTACCCAATTAAATCCGTTAAAGAAGCCGATCATCTTCCATTTAAGGCATAAAAAAAGCGATATATTTATAAAATATCTCGCTTTTCATTCAGGAAAAAGATCCTGATAATTTATTTTTTATCCAAGATAGTTACTTCCACTCTTCGATTTTTTTGACGTCCCTCTGGTGACTTGTTATCACCAACAGGATTTGACTGGCCAAAACCTTTTGCTGTAATACGAGACTCTTGTACACCCGAATCTACAAGGAACTTTTTTACGGAAGCAGCACGTTTATCAGAAAGCCATTGGTTATACTCGACAGTGCCGGTAGCATCTGTATAGCCGTCAACTTTAATTTTATTGTCGTTCTCTTTCAGGATTAAGGCCAGCTTACTTACTTCAGCCTTTGCTTTTTCAGATAAATAGGAAGAATTTGTTGGGAACAATAGATCCGACGAAATACTGAATTTAATTCCTTCGTCAGTCCTTTTCGCATCATTAAAGTCCTTTTTCACATTTTTCAAACCATCATCAGTTCCATCTTTTGTGACAACAGCTCCAGGATTTACTACAATAGCCTGTTGTTTACAAGAAAATAATGATAAACCTGCACATACGGCCAATAGTCCCAAATTAATTTTTCTAAGCATCGTTTTTAACGTATTTATTGTCGATTTAAACAGGGTAAATATAAGGAAAAAAGACCAGAAAAGGAGCTCCTTTCCGTTCATCGGATCGTAACAAATCTATTTCTTCAAATATACCATATCCAATGTCTTTTTAATTTCAGGAATTTGCTCATACAGCTTCCAGATCAGGCCTGAATTGGCATTTTCAATCATTACAGCTATCGTGGCCTGATTTCTCGCCCGGTAACTTTCAGAAACATCATTATTTTTGAGATCGATCCAAGCTCTGAATCCATATTGTGTAAACAGAACATCTGCATACTCCTCATAAAATTTACGCAAAGCTTTCAGACCGATTTCCTTTTCAAAGGGATAGGAGGCTATTGAAATAGCCGGATTTACAAAATATCCCTGGTCCTGGTAAGCATTATCCACTTGTTCAACACCCCAGATATCCGTAAATCTCGTCCCGATATTCAATTCATTGTCTCTCCGTTTATAGGCAAGTATATAGTCTGAGAGGTACTTTTTATAGTCCACAAAATTATCCACCTTCCCATTCGGATTCATGATCAAAAATGGCCGATAAACAGACATCAACGATTCCGTCAGATTACCTCCAGCAATACTTTTAGCAAAAATCACCTTATCGTCCGAATAAATGGAAACGGGTACATTCCCTATGTTACCGATCAGGGGATTGCTACTTATGGTTTGCGCAAGAGAATCAATCAACTTTGTCCTTATCTCCGGTACCAAAGCGCTCAATTCATCACTAAAATCTATTCCGTCTGCATGTTTAGTTGCAAATCCATTTGTGTAAGCTGAAGCAGCCAAAGGATGTGTTGGAGACGACATGGCAAGCACATAAGTACTAAGACTCTCGTTAAACCCGCCCAATTGACGGGATCTCGCCGTAGTATCTATAGGAGACCACTTGTTCCAAAGAACATCCGAGTTATTTGGATCAGTAAAATACCTCCAATTAATTCGTTCCCATAATGCCGTAATTGATTTCCGTAGGGATTGCTCCTGCGGATCATCTTTACTGAAGTATTCGCGGGCGATCAATAATGACTCCATCAGATGTGAAGTACCTCTTACATCATAGGTCGGTACAGAATCACGATAGTAAGGCACCCCCAATCTCCCATCATAGAAGGCAGTAAACACGCCCTGATGATTTTGCGCCGCGCTCAAAAATTTCACCATCCGTGTCATCCGTGCCAACAAAGCCTGTCTCGATATCAGTTGGTTTTCAGCAGCAACAAGTAAACCCAGGATAGCATAGCCAGTTTCATTGGTTGAAACTATAGCCTGACGATTTCCACGGTCAGGAAGGTACATCCCACTGTTCACATCATAATTATCAATAAAATAATTCACGTGGGCATTGCGAATAAAACTTAACATTTCCGCATCGGTTCCCTTTTTGGTCTGTATTTCCTTTACATCTGAAAATGGAGATTCTACGTAATTGTAATCCACCCAGGCTATTTTATAATAATAGCTTTTATTATACTCGTTCACCCTGTCGAGACATTTCTGCACATAAATCGGTAAGACTGCGATTGGCTGATAATTCAGCTTATCTTCGGATCTATAAATTTTCACGTAGCGAATACTCGGAGTTAATGGCAATTGCCATACAAGTTCAACCTGTTTGTCCACCGCACCTATTTTAGACAAGATAGCAGCCGATGATAGCTTAACCTTTGGGTAGTTTTTCGGGAGGAACTCGATTTGATCTATAAAAAGCTGATGCGTAATGGTACCGGTACCATTTTGTTCAAGTAGCAACGAAGACACCGCCTTTCCCGTGACAATTCCTTCAAATTTTGACACAGGAATAGAAACATTGAGCCAGGTATCATACGCAAAGTCATCAATGTAATAACTAATATCCAATGCATTGGAGCGCACATCATTTTGTTGTAGGGCAACTTTAGGCAACTGCCCCTTTTCAGTATTACTTTGGATGAATAATTTAAATGTTAAATGATCATCCTTGGCAATCATATACTGAAATTTCTGCTTATCATTTAATATACTGGTCTCCCATTTTCCATTTGGAGAAGAGACGTAACGTAGGGAAAGTGAATTCCCCGGAGTAAAAAACAAGCTATCTGAAACCGGAAGGCTGTGATTCACATTTTGTATCCAGGACTCGCCTGTATAATGTGCCATGCTTTTCGCATAACTTCCATTAATTATACTATTATCAAACAGTACCTCCGGATAGCTTTCTGATCTGGCAAGTATGGGCGAAATCAATAGAAAAAGAAAGTAAAAGTATTTTTTCAGCATAAGTCAACATTTTTCACAGGCTTACAATCAAAAACTAAGCCACCACAATGATTATAACGCAAATGTAACAAAGGATTTCCAATGATATTGTATGCTCAAATTTTAATTTCGGAAAAAATGCGCTAAATTAGCCCCCTGAATATTTTCATAAAATAGATATATGAAAACCACTTTTGATTTTGAAAAGCCAATTGCAGATTTGCAATTGCAGATTGAAAAGGTAACACAAGTTGCCGAAAAAACTCAAGTTGATATGAGCGCAACCGTTCGTGAACTTGAGGAAAAACTTGCTTCTACGGAAAAAGAAATATACAGCAATTTAACAGGATGGCAGAATGTTCAAATGTCACGTCATCCGGATCGTCCACAGACCTATGATTATATCGAAGCAATCTGCGATGAGTTTATCGAATTGCATGGTGATCGTACGGTAAAAGACGACAAGGCGATTGTAGGCGGCATGGCCTCCATCGATGGCAATCCCGTTATGATCATTGGTCATCAAAAAGGTAAAAACACCAAAGAGCGTCAATACCATAATTTTGGCATGGCCAATCCGGAAGGTTACCGTAAAGCATTGCGCCTGATGAAAATGGCTGAAAAATTCAATAAGCCAGTCATTACATTAATCGACACCATGGGTGCTTACCCGGGTTTAGAAGCTGAGGAGCGCGGACAAGGTGAAGCTATTGCACGCAACCTAATGGAAATGGCTGTACTTAAAGTTCCTATCATCTGTGTAGTCATAGGTGAAGGTGCTTCGGGCGGGGCCTTAGGTATCGGAGTAGGCAACCGTGTATATATGATGGAACATACTTGGTATTCCGTTATTTCGCCAGAATCTTGCTCTTCGATTTTATGGAGAAGCTGGGATCACAAGGAAAAAGCAGCGGAAGCATTAAAACTAACTTCCACTGATATGTTGGGCAACGGATTAATAGATGGAATCATTCCTGAGCCATTGGGCGGTGCTCATCAAGATCCAGCACAGGCAGCAGCTCATCTGAAAGAACAATTATTGAAAGATCTAGCTGAATTGACAGCAAAAGACAGCGATACATTGATCAAAGAACGTATTGACAAATTCAGTAATATGGGCGTTGTCACGGAATAATGTGACTTGCTCTATTTCTCACAATAAAAAAAGTCGGCAGCTGTTGCCGACTTTTTTTATTTTAAAACACCCCGTTTCTTCTATAAAAGCGAAAAGCCTAAACAAAATCGCTCGATTCACAATCAGATTCCTGCCATTTCAAAACAAGAAGCCGTTCTTCTAAAAAAATAAAAGCGTAATTTATAAACTGTTACAAAATATTTAAACAAAAAGAACAAAAACATTTGGACACAATCACATCTTTTTATACCTTTGCATCACTTTCAAAAACAGAAAGGATTCCGTAGCTCAGCTGGTAGAGCAATACACTTTTAATGTATGGGTCCTGGGTTCGAATCCCAGCGGGATCACAAAAGAAAAGCTAATCACGAGATTAGCTTTTCTTGTTTAAGGGAATTAGGATTCGAACATGGGGCCGGCCGAGTTCCATTTTTAATCATGTGTCAGAACCACCTCCAAAAACTTAACGGCCTCCATCCCAACAATATTTTTTACATGGAGTTCCATTGACTGCTTTCCGGCCGGAATATCTATTTGTCCGAGCATAAGGGAGTTTCCATAGCTGCTTTTAGGCGATGCCGGATCAATGGTGAAGTTGATTTCTTTTCCGGCTATTTTTAAAACCATATCCCCGCCTGTATTTTCCACATCCTTGACATAGCGTACCGCGACTTTAAACCGCGCAGATTTCAACACATTAATATCCCATCCGAGATACTGATTGCTATTTTTCCATCCGGATACATAGTAACGGTCTCTTTTTCCATCCCCGAATTTCATCGGTTCTCCATATTGTTTTGCATAAAATGACAATAAACGATTTTCCGCAATTTGCACATCAACGTATATCAGACCATTAGATTCAGGCGCAACGCTATCCCGCTTTAACTGAACAGCAATAACTTCGTCTGCCCAATCATCTCCTATTTGATCCAATGGAATATGGAGTCCGGCAGTATCTGAAGTATGACCTTTGATCCTTCTCTTTGAAGACAGTAGAGAAATGGATTTAACCGCCATCGTAAGTCCACCTACAGTTAATCTCTCTCCTTTCGGCTTTTTAAAGACATGCAAATACAAAGTGCTGTTTCTTTTTGTGATCACTCCCCATTGTTGACGCGATAAGGGCGAAGGCGTCACATCGACGACACTTTCCTTATTCTTTGCCATCCATGTGGCTATTCCTTCCAAAATAGTCACATCAGCTGCATCAATGCTACCATCGCCTTTCGGGCCAATATTCATTAGGATATTTCCACCCATAGCAGTGGCTTTGGCCAACAATTGGATAAAATGTGCCGCTGGTTTGTGATTTTTATCCGTCGAGGAATAGCCGTATGAATCATTCGTCGTGGGAATAGCCTCCCAATAAGCTCCTGCAGGGACGGGATAAAACTCTTCCGGTCGATCAGCAGTATTCAAATAATCACCGTAATTCCGGTCACCTGTGCGCGCTAATCGTCCGTTAACAACGATAGCGGGGTCAGTATCCCGGATTGCTTGCAGAATTCTTAAATTCTCGGATAACGGCAGCTTATGCGGTGTATCGAACCAGAGCAAATCGGGATGATATCTATGGATCAGCTCTTTTATTTGCGGAATCGCCTTTTCATCGACGTAGCGTTTTGCTTTAGGCAACCATTCCGGATGACTGTCAAACCAATTTGCTCCTCCCAGCAATTTGTCCCCACCCGGGTTATCATAATCCCAGTCATTTCCCGGTGCATCGGGATGCTCCCAGTCGAATGCATGAGAATAATAAAATCCGAATAACAAACCATGTTTATGGCAAGCTTGTGCCAGTTGCATCAATGGATCCTTTTTTAATGCAGTACTCTTTATCGAATAAACACTAGCATATTGTGATGGATACATGGCAAAGCCATCATGATGTTTCGCGGTGATCATAAAATACTTCATACCGGCATTTTTCGCCAAGATTACCCATTCTTCAGCGTTAAATTTTTCGGGATTAAATCTGGCGGCAGAATCCAGGTATTCCTGACGAGGGATTTGCATGACACGCATAAGATGTTCGGCATACCCTCCTCCTTTTTTCCCCTTCCAGACATTACCATATTGCGAATAAACACCCCAGTGAACAAACATGCCAAAGGTGGCCTTTTTCCATTTTTGAACACGCCGTCTTTGTCCTGTTACAGATTGCTTCCACCAGCCTGTCTCCGCAGCTGATATCGCAAGACTGTCCCTTGCAGTAGGATCATTAAACATCGCTGCTGCTTCATTTCCCCTATTGGCATTTTTAACCTGCCCAACGCCCACCATCACAGCTGCTGAAAGCACTAAAACAAGGCAATACCTAGTATTGATCATAAGTTTCGATATTATAATTGTCTCTTTAAGCCGAACGCAAGCACAGAGAGGCGTATGGTTCAACTGTAATCATGTATACTATTGCCAAAAATAACTTAAAACGAAATGAATAAGGTGTAATCTTTGTTCATTTTAGGGTAATAAGCACATAAGTCAAAAAAGATAAAACCTATCCAGCCCTGCACTGTTTATCTTATATTATAAACTTAAGGACGCATGAGCAATTCTTCAGATTATTGGCATGTTCAAACCGGGTCGAAAGGCAACACCAGTGAAATCTTTATCAAAGTCACCAAAGACGGTCAGTATATTTTACACGGACAAGTACCCTTTCATTTGCAATACATCATTCCGGATCCTCTGGGCCCCAAACCGTCAGACCCTTTGCTGTTGTGGGCAATCGGCCAACAAACCATTTTCGAGATGGTAAACATGCTTCCATGGAATTTCAGCATGGGCTCAATAGGTACGCTCAAAAATTGCATCTTGACATTTACTGTTTCTAAAATGTTGTCTCTTTGGCCTATTTTTATTCCAAGGAGATACAAGCTATCGGTATTTATATAATATTTGTTTAAAATTTATTTTAAAATCATGGAAAAGCTAACTGCAAAAGCAAGCATTCAGATTCAAAAACCCGTCCATGAAGTTTTTGAAGCCATCGTTGATCCGAATAAAATGAATCATTATTTTATTAAGTCCTCAACTGGACGATTAGAGACCGGGAAAACCGTAGAATGGACTTTCCCCGAATTCCCCGACAGTTTTCCAGTAACCGGAAAAACAATTCACCCGGACAGCTATATTTCGTTTGACTGGAGCGGTGGGATCGCCAACCAGCTGGTTGAAATCAACCTGTCTGCCTTTGGGGAAGACGCTACCGTCGTCAAAATTACGGAACATGAAATGAACAACGATCAAGATGGCATTTTGATCATGATGCGACAAACGGAAGGATGGGCAAACTTTCTGGCTTGCATGAAGGCTTATCTCGAATATAATATCAATCTTCGAAAAGGTGCATTTGATTTTATGTTTTAACAACAATTAGGGCGATGGCGGTAAACAAAACTTCCTATACAGAAAAGAATGTAAATGACTTTATTCAAGAAATATCGGATGTGCAAAAAAGAGAAGACAGTATCCGGCTTATCCATCTGATGCATTCCGTCTCAAATGAAGCCCCAAAGATGTTTGGCGGATCCATCATTGGCTTTGGACAGTATCATTATATATACGCGAGCGGACACGAAGGTTATGTGCCTTTGATAGGCTTCAGCCCGCGAAAAGCGGCGATCTCGCTTTATGTGTATACCGGACTTGACGAACATAGACTACTGGTGGAAAAATTGGGTAAATTCAAACAAGGAAAAGCCTGTATTTATATTAAAAAACTAACTGATATCAATACGGATCATCTGACCACATTAATGCAGGAGACTATCCAATTTTTATCAACAAAATACACAAGGATCAAGGATCAGGAATAATAGTATGACAAGCAGCATTTCAACAATCGACGCGTATATAAACCAATTTGAGGGGGATAAGAAAGCATATCTCATCCAGATCTACAAACTTATTGCCGGGATGGTCCCCACCGCGGCCACAGAAACCATTTCCTACCAGATGCCTACCTTTCGATTGAATGGCAATCTGATTCATTTTGCCATGAATAAGCAGCATCTCGGAATATACCCGGGGCCGGACGCCATTGAACATTTCGCTCCCCGGCTCAAAGCTTTCAAAACAACAAAAGGCGCCATTCAGATTCCCATAGACCAACCCATACCCGAAAAAATCATTCTGGAAATTGTTGCCTTCAATATCGAAAAACTCAGAGATAAGCAAGGTCCCAACTGGCATAAAAACCGTGGGAATTGGCTGCAAGCAGAAGAAATGATGCAACAGATCATGTTAAAAACCACACTGAAAAAAGAATTCAAATGGGGAAGTTACGTTTATACACACAAAGGAAAGAATGTTATCGGATGGGGCGGTTTCAAAAACTTTTTCTCCCTCTGGTTCTATAACGGCGTATTTTTAGAAGATAAGGAAAATGTTCTGATCAGTGCTTCAGAAGGAAAAACCAAAGCACTCCGCCAATGGCGTTTTAAGGATGTGAATGAGATGGATAGTGCCAAAATTGAAGCGTACATCCAAGAATCTATTCAAACTGTTGACGAAGGAAAAGAAATTAAACCGGTAAAAAAAGAAGTTATCCCTCCATCCGGTCTGTTACAGGAAGCGCTTCGTTCAGATAAGGTATTTCATGAGCATTTCAATGCCTTAACTCCCGGAAAACAAAAAGAATATATCCAATATATTAGCGAGGCTAAACAGGAAAAAACTAAATTATCCCGCCTGGAAAAAATCAGGCCGATGATTATTGCCAATAAAGGATTAAATGATAAATATAAATAATGAATTTCAACCAAAAAATATACGCATATGGGAAATTCTATTATACCGTCGATCTGGTTTGATCAAAATGCGAAAGAGGCTTTTGATCTATACTGTCAGACCGTTTCAAACAGCCGTGTAACCGGCAACTCCCCGATCGTTGTCGAGACTTCCGGAGCCGGAGAAGCGCTGATGAAGATGAAAAAAAATCATTATAAAAGATTTAACAGGATAAACTTATCAGCCAATGGCCAAGCGCTTATGCTTATAATGTGTATAAAAAAAGGGGATAACGATCATCCCCTTTTCTGTATCAGCTAAGCATTGACCTGCAATGCCAGTGCATATAATTTCATTTGTTTGATCATCGACAATAAACCGTTAGCACGGGTCGGCGACAAATGCTCTTTTAACCCTATTTCATCAACGAAATACAGGTCTGCATCAACAATTTCTTTTGCCGTATATCCAGACAGTACTTTGACCATCAGACTAACCAGACCTTTGGTGATAATTGCATCACTATCAGCCGTGAAATACACTTTTCCGTCTTTGACCTCAGGATACAGCCATACCTTGGACTGGCAGCCTTTAATAATATATTCTTCTGTCTTATATTGCTCATCAATTAAAGGAACCTCTTTCCCAAGCTGAATGATGTACTCATATTTTTCCATCCAATCGGTAAAGAAAGCAAAATCCTCAATTAATTCATTTTGTATTTCATTAATTGTCATAACCATTTTTATTACACCAACATATTGACAGCACGCTGAATGCCTGCCACCAAGATATCTATTTCTTCTTTTGTATTGTAAAGTGCCAATGAAGCCCGAATTGTGCCCGAAATACCAAAACGGTCCATTACAGGCTGTGCACAGTGGTGACCGGTTCGCACCGCTATTCCCAATTTATCCAAAATTACACCTACATCATAGGGGTGCGTACCTTCGATAATGAATGAAAT
Source organism: Sphingobacterium puteale (assembly GCF_003627955.1). GTDB lineage: Bacteria > Bacteroidota > Bacteroidia > Sphingobacteriales > Sphingobacteriaceae > Sphingobacterium > Sphingobacterium puteale. Next base: position 22,514 of record NZ_RBWS01000021.1, read on the forward strand.
GACGGAGCATTTTTGGTCTGCGGTGCCGATAAATTTCATTCCAGGAATCTGGGACAATTTTTCCAAGGTATAGTCCAACAGCTCGTGCTCATAAGCTTCGATATTCTTTAAGCCGATTGAATTGATATAGTCAATAGCTTCGTTTAAACAGATTCCAGCTTCGATATTCGGTGTTCCAGCTTCAAATTTAAAAGGCAATTCATTATAAGTTGTCTTTTCAAAAGTCACCTCTTTGATCATATCACCGCCACCCTGATAAGGAGGCATCGCATTCAATAACTCTTCCTTACCATACAACACACCGACACCTGTCGGCCCGTACATTTTATGTCCAGAAAACGCCAAAAAATCAACATCAAGATCCTGCACATCCACCTGAATATGCTGAACAGCTTGTGCCGCGTCAACCAGGACAACCACTCCCTTGCCATGTGCGATCGAGATCATCTCCTTCACCGGGTTGATCGTTCCCAATGCATTGGAAACGTAGGTTACTGCAACCAGCTTGGTCCTTTCATTGAATAAATTTTGGTAAGCTTCCATATCAAGCTCCCCCTTGTCATTCATAGGGATAACACGGATTTTACATCCTTTCTCATCGCAGAGCATCTGCCAGGGAACAATATTGGAATGGTGTTCCATCGCAGAAATGATGATCTCATCTCCTGCATGTATAAATGCCCTTCCATAACAAGTTGCTACCAGATTGATGCTGTCAGTCGTACCCTTGGTAATGATCACTTGTTTATCTTCGGGGGCATTGATAAAAGATTGAAGCTTTTTACGGGTAACCTCAAAAGCATCCGTTGATATCTGGCTCAGGTAGTGAACACCTCGGTGTACATTACTGTTCATATCCGTATAATAATGTGCAATGGCATCTATTACCGCCTTGGGCTTTTGTGTCGTCGCACCATTATCCAGATAAACCAGGGGTTTGCCATTCACCTCTCTTTTTAGAATAGGAAAATCTGCCCGTATTTTATCTATGTTATATGTTTCCAAAGTCGTCTCCATAATTTATACAAAGTTAATAGTATTTTATCGAATACGGGCTGAGCAATCTGTTTTTTATGTCATTATCAATTGCCCAAGCCGGCTGTCCCCCGCAATATAACGTGGCTCAATCCGGTTAAAGAAGCTCCTTTTATCCCCTTTTACCATTTTAAACAATTCTCTCATGCTTTTATAATTTATTGACGCTATTTATTTACCTTTGTAATGATATGCAAGAATTACCTCTAAATTTACCAGAAGGCTCACGTAAAGAAGTGATGGCCTACTTGGAGCCTTTCATGTTAAATGAAATGAGCGAATACCTGAAGCCTGTAGAAGAAATGTGGCAACCCGCTGATTTCCTTCCAGACGCTTCAAGGGATACGTTTTTTGAGGAAATAAGAGATTTACAGGAAAGTGCCAAAGAACTTTCGTATGACTTGGTCGCGGTATTAATTGGCGATACAATTACCGAAGAAGCGCTTCCGACCTACGAATCGTGGTTGACTATGGTCGAGGATGTCGATAAAAATGAACAAGGTGGATGGATGAAATGGGTTCGTGCCTGGACTGCCGAAGAAAACCGCCACGGGGATCTATTGAATAAATATCTTTACTTATCCGGAAGAATAGATATGCGTCAGTTTGAGATGTCCACACAATATCTGATACAAGATGGTTTTGATATTGGGACTGGTGCTGATCCTTACCGTAACTTTATCTATACCTCATTCCAGGAACTTGCCACCAACGTATCCCACCGTCGGGTATCGGGACTTTCCAAAAAAAGTGGCGATAAGCTTCTAGCGAAGATGTGTGGTGTCATTGCATCGGATGAAGCACGTCACGCCAAGGCCTATATGTCTTTCATATCAAAAGCCCTGACTGTAGACCCTAGCGAAGTGATGATAGCTTTTGAAGATATGATGCGTAAGAAAATCGTTATGCCGGCACAGTTTTTAAGAGAAGCAGGCGAACCTCAGGGTGACGCCTTTGCCCATTTTTCAGATGCTGCACAGCGATTAGGCGTATATACCGCTTTAGATTATGTTGATATCTTGAAAGAACTTAATAATGAGTGGAAGATTGATCAAGTTTCAGGACTGAATGATCAGGGAGAAAAAGCAAGAGACTATCTCCTCAAATTACCGGATCGTCTTGCAAGATTAGCAGATCGCATGAAGGTTCCCGAAAAAGAATATAAATTCAAATGGATATATGGATAAACAAAAAAGCCTGGTTATTTCTAATCAGGCTTTTTTGTTTACTCCTTGCCTCCTTAATTTCTGCGGCAGTCTTATTCTTATACCTCGGGCCTTATATATACGTTAGGAAAATGGGAAATCTTAGCACAAGAATTACTAGACTTCTCCAAATGTCCGCAGTGCTTTGAAATTTTTATTTACACATAACACCTACGCCATTATACAACAAAATATAAATAATAAAATTTATTACATGTAAATATGTTACAAATAAGCCGATAAACACACACATACATTAATTCCCCTGAACAGAGTCCGAGTATCCCCCATGATTCGACTATCTTTCGACTATACTTCGGGACATATTTGGCCCTCCTCCGCCCCTGAGAGCAGGTAAGAGAGACCTGTCAATGCTTTACTCGCGTGGTGAATCCGTGTTATACTCGGACTCACCACGGACTCACCACGGACTCACCACGCTCTCATTACTGTAACACCCCGAAGCTGATACGACTATATCCCGAAGCAGATACGAAACAGACACGAATCACTATCGTAGGAATGGCGGACTTTAAATAGTCAGAAATTATTTCACATTTCCCATGAGCTTCCGCACAACAGGCGACAATGCGATGAGCACCACACCTGCGATTAACGAATACAAGCCCAATTGCTTATAACTTTCGGTGTACGTCACTAAGTTATCCGTCAGCGAACTTCCTTCTTTTGCATCAGCCATACCCGCACCGATCAAGCCCGCCACATATTGCCCATAAGCACTCGCCAAAAACCACATTCCCATCATAATACCCTGTAACCTTGCCGGAGACAGTTTCGTCATAATGGACAGTCCAATTGGCGAAAGACAGAGCTCCCCGACGGTAATCACTAATAGGGCAAGTGTAAAGATATCCAATGAGGTCATCCCATCATGGGCAAAAAGACGTGTAGCAAAAAGCACATAGTATCCTAGCCCTAGGAAAACAAAGCCCAATCCAAACTTGATAATGGTATTCGGTTCAAGTTTACGTTTTCCCAACCAGATCCAGAATAGTCCAAATAATGGTGCTAAGGCGATAATAAATAATGCACCCCCAGAATTATTGACACCGTTTGGATCAAGTGTCACGGCCCCGAATAAAGAGTCATTCAGGTGCTTGGCAGCAAAGATGCTCAATGAACCACCACTCTGTTCATATATCCCCCAAAAGATAATGGAAAACAAAATAAATACCAGTGCAGCAATTAATTTCTTACGTTCCTCCTTGGTCACTTGTGACATTTCATAAAACAGGTATAAAAGTGTTAATGGGCCAATAGTATACATAAAATAGTCCGTATATTGGGTTTTCGACACCATGATCTGAATTACAGGTATAAAGATCAACGTCAGCGCATATACCGCATATTCAACCCATTTTGGCAAGGCTTTCGTCTTTACGATAGCATCTGGGTGCCCGGGTTGAAGCCCGATGGGTCCAAGGTGTCTTTTGGTAAAGTGAAAATTAATCAAACTTGCCAGCATCCCGATTGCAGCTAAACCAAAGGCAACATTCCAACGGTGAGGTTCGGAGATAACCGAACTCAACATATACCCTTTACCGATAGCGACACAAACATAGCCTCCTAAAAATGCACCTAGGTTGATCCCGGCATAAAACAGCGAGAAACCACCATCACGACGGCTATCTCCATCACGATAGAGTTCTCCCACCATCGTAGAGATATTCGGTTTAAAAAATCCGGTACCAATAATAATAAATGAGAGACCAAAAAAGAAATATTGATGTGGATCTGCCGCCAGGAAAAGACTCCCTACAATCATTAGTATACCGCCCCAGAACAATGATTTTCTAAAACCCAAAATCTTGTCAGCGAAAAGACCACCAATAAATGTAAAAGCATAGACAAATGCCTGAGTAGCTCCATACTGTAAATTAGCCTCTTTCTCTGCAAAATTCAGTTGTGTGATCATAAAAAACACCAACATGCCCCGCATGCCATAAAAACAAAACCGCTCCCACATTTCTGAGAAAAATAGGCTCCAGATTTGCCGTGGGTACTTGCCCTTAAAATTTTGAATCTCCTCTAATGACTCGTGTTTACTCGCCTCCATACTGTATTTATATTAATCAAAAAAGCTTCTTTCGCAAAAGAAGCTTATATAGTTATTATTTAATTCCGTGCATCAATCTTTTGATCAAAGGATTGAACAGCATGACAAGCAATCCGGCCAAAGCTGGAATCGCTGTAAATAAAAAGAAAAAGTGACTCAACGAATATTCCTGTTGAATTGTTTCCACCTGTCCGCCCAATACCGCTGCAACCTTTTGTGCAATAGCGATCGCTAGATACCAGATACCGAACATAAAAGCCAACATCCGTGCTGGAACCAATTTAGAAACATAAGACAAACCCACTGGTGAAATAAACAATTCACCCAAAGTATGGAATAGGTAAGTCAGGACAAGAAATACCATGGAGATTTTTACTCCAGGAGCTATCCCCCATGATCCCAATCCGATAATCAGGAATCCGATGGCAACCAGAATCAGACCAAATCCATATTTAAATGCTGCCGAAGGATTATATTTCGATTCCCAGATCTTGGAAACTGTGGACGCTAATGCAATAATAAAAAAGGAGTTAAGAATTGAGAACCAAGAGACTTTGATTTCTGAAGCCTCTTTGTTAAACTCCTGATAAAGCATCCAGATTGCTGCACCCCAGATCAGTCCAAAACAGACAAATAAAACGATATTGGATATTGCGATCTTGTTCCAGGTAACCTTGGCCAATTTAATTAAGACCCAACTGATAATTGACAGCGGTACAATGGTTAATAAACCATTGACCACATTAAATGTCATCAATGCAGTGCCTGTAAGCGCTCTGTCGATATTATCTCTTGCGACAATAACCAGTGAAGTTGCGCCCTGTTCAAAGCTCATGAAAAAGAAAATAAGAAAAAATGCCAAAAGCACCACCGCAAACATCCTGTCCCGAACAGTCTTGTCATAACGCAAAATCCGGGAAACGATCAAATAAATAAACAAGATCAATGCAATAATGACCATGATATATTGGCCTCTCAAAAAGGAAGTATCCAGCCTCTCGAAAACATCAATAATGTCATTTTTTGACAAGGGGTCATTAAAAGCATATAAAAAACCTATAATGGATACGATAGCGATCAGCACATAATCTCTTAATGTAAACGGATTTTTGGTATCCGTATCGCTAACCTTGGCTTCTTTCTTTTCACCGGTCGCAGACTTGTCCAAAATACCGAGGTTGCCCATGAGCGGTTTTGCGAAAACAAACTGAAGTGTACCTAAGAGCATAAAAATACCGGCTAATCCAAAACCCCAATGCCATCCATACGTTTCAGCGATATAACCGCAGAGCATCATCCCAAAGAAAGCGCCAGCATTAACCCCCATATAGAATATGGTATATGCGCCATCCTTCTTTTCAGGAAGGTCTTTATACATCTCACCAAGGATTGAAGGCATATTCGGCTTGAAAAAGCCCGTTCCGATAACAAGACAGATCAACCCCAAGAAAAACATAATGGCGGTATCAAAAGCCATTGCGGCATGCCCTAAAGTCATGATCGCCGAACCTATAATAACGGCCTTCCGGGATCCGATATATTTATCAGCAATGATTCCTCCGAGGATCGGTGTCAAATAAAGCATCATGGCATAAGTCCCATACAATGCGCCTGCCTGTTGAGCAGTCCATGCCCAGCCAGAGAATGGACTCCCTTGGATAACCGCAGCAGTTAAAAATTGCATCAATAGGACCCGCATTCCATAGAACGAGAATCGTTCCCACATTTCTGTAAAGAAAAGTACAAACAGCCCTGAGCGCTGCCCTAGTACATTTGATTTAAAAAAATCATTCGACGGGCTTGTAGTGATTTCCCCGTTTTGTCTCCCCATAAGTAATCAACCTTTATTTTTATAAAATACTTACAAAGAAACAAAAACAAAATCACTTTTGACCAAAATAAAGTTGCATAAACAAAAAAAGGTAACCCTTTTGGATTACCTTTTCAGTAACATTTTTAATATGCCCTATCTTTTGTGCAATTGTTCGTAAAGATCAATGACCTTTTTTTGAAGTTCGATAACTTCGCCATCGCGTTGTTGCAACTTTTGCGTTAACGCATTGACCTCATTAACATACTCTTTATCCTCTTCTGAATCAGAAGTGGATAATAGTTGGACAACTGTCAAATTGAATAATTTTGAGATCTGATTCAGGCGAGACAGATTCACATCTGTAATTCCTGTTTCAATTTTTGAAAATGCCGGGATTGAGATATCCAATCGCTTTGCAACATCCTCTTGACTCCACCCTTTTTGGTGTCTAAGTAATCTAATTTTTTTTCCTAATGCATTCATCTGGTAGATATTTTAAACAAAAATAGCAAATAAAAATTAATTTACATTAAATTATAATTTTTTCTTTAAAAATCCCTAAAAAAACGATCGGCAAGAACGGACAGATTAACCCCGTTATAATTATTTAAACTCATAAGTAGTAAATTATAACCTCTGGATTTTACTCCATCTAAAAAAGAATACAAGCCATCTAAACTCACAACAACCTCTAAATCAGTATTATTAAAACTCTTCTTGATATTCTCAGGAACACTTTCAATATTTTTGTTCATTTCCTTACAGGAGTTGATATTCACGTAGACAACAGAGAGATCCGACTCACGCATGGAGTCAGCATATTGTAACAAAAAGCTTGAATCCAAACTATCATACGAGTTTAATTCGATAATTGTGACCAATTTCTGATTAGGAAATTGTTCTTTTACGGCGTGAATACTTGATTTAACCTTATCTGCATTACAAGCATAATCCTGGTAAACCACAGATCCCTCAGAACTGGCTACAAATTCCAGATAACGGATGGAGGTATTGAAACTCTTAATCGCGTCAAAGAACTCTTTCTTCTTAATACCAAGCCATTCACATACTGTATAGGCGCCGGCAATGTTAGACAGATTATGCTTTCCGAATATTTGTAAAGGGACATCTCCATCTGCTGTATTCAGATAAGTAACCCCCTTGTTAATGGTATAATCAGGTATTTTATAACCATGTCTATTGATCTTACAGTCTTTGGTGTCCTGTAAAACACCCTGAAGGACAGCATCTTCTTTATTATAGATCAGCGTACCTTTAGGGGGTATGGAGTCAATAAAATCTTCAAACTGTTTAATATATTCCTCTTTGGATATTTTGGAATTAAATTCATTCCATACAATACCCGAAATTAAGGCAATATTGGGCTTATAATACAAAAATTTGGACTTAGGATCAATTTTGGACGAAACATATTCATCTCCCTCGATAATAATAATCTTATTATTTTTTGTAATATCTACTAATTTATCAAAGCCTCTCAACTGAGCCCCTACTAAATAGTCAAAATCTTTACCTAAGAATCGCATCACATGCATGACCATGCTCGTGATCGTTGTCTTCCCATAGCTACCTGCGATAACTACACGGATCTTATCCTGCGAGAGTTCTTGTATAAACTCAGGAAAAGAATAGATCTTTAAACCTAGTTCCTGTGCTTTTTTTAATTCGGGATTATTTGCTTCCGCATGTGCTCCCAAAATAACAGCATCAATATCATCTGTCACCTTGTCGGAAAACCATCCCAATTGATCTGGCAATAATCCAGCTTCGATAAGATGGGAACGGGAAGGTTCCACAATCTGATCATCAGATCCAGTAATCTGATGCCCTTGTTTTGCCAATGAAATGGCAAGGTTATGCATCACACTACCACCTATCGCTATAAAATGAATACGCATCGCTCTATTACCGTTTCACAAACTTGGCTGCACACCAATTATTTAAAACTTTTTTGGAGATAAATTCAAACCCCAAAGACTCAGCGGCATCAAGCAACATCGCCAAATCTTCCTGTTCATAAAATCCACTTAAGTACAACTCTCCATTTTTATTGATACTTAATGCATACTGCGGCAACTGCTCCAGCAGGATATTTCGATTAATATTTGCTAATATCGTATCGAAAAGACGATCTTTTAACACCTCAAAGGAACCACATATAGCCTCTATGTTGCCAACTTGATTAAGCCCGTTATTTTCAGCGACACTTTCTATGCAGATTTCGTCATAGTCCACTGCCAATACGGCCTTAGCACCTTTTTTTGACGCCAGAATCGCCAGGATACCTGTACCACAGCCCATATCCAATACGTGCTTGCCTTCAAAATCATTTTCCAGGATATATTGAAGCATCATTGATGTAGTCTGATGGTGCCCTGTCCCAAAAGACATTTTAGGATCTATGATGATTTCATAAGGGAAATCAGGTTTTGACTCATGAAATGTAGCCCGTACATAACACTGTCCACCGACTTCTATGGGATTAAAGTTACTTTCCCAAAGTTTATTCCAGTTCTGGTTTTCTATTTCCTGAACCTTATAGTCCACTTCAAGTCCAGCATTAAGATTTAGCATTAACGTTTCTAATGCTTGCAAATCAAGGTTTGCAGCCGGTATATAGGCTGCAAATCCGGATTCGGTATCTTCAAAAGTATCAAAACCAATGTCTGCCAAATCAGATACCAATAGATCCTTTTGCCACTCCTCCCCTGATAGCATTTGAAAGATAACCTCTGTGTATTTCATTTCTAAAAATTAGCCGTTAAACACCTTGGCAATATCAATAAAATCTCTCGATTTCAAAGAAGCTCCTCCGATCAAACCACCGTCGATATCCGCTTGCGCAAACAAATCCTTTGCATTGCCCGGATTACAGGATCCACCGTAAAGGATACTTGTATTATCGGCTATTTCCTGCCCATATTTCTCGGCCACAACCTGACGAATAAACTGATGTACCTCCTGTGCTTGTTCCGGACTTGCAGTAAGTCCTGTACCAATTGCCCAAACTGGCTCATAGGCCAATACCACAGCTGCAAAAGCTTCATTGGATAGATGGAACAATCCATCAGTCAATTGTGTTTTAATTATTTCAAAGAAATCACCGGACTCGCGTTCTTCTTTCGTTTCTCCAATACAAAATATCGGTGTCAAGCCATGTTTCAAAGCAATATCTACCTTTGCAGCCAACAAAGCATCTGTTTCACCAAAATAAGCACGTCTTTCAGAGTGTCCCAAAATAACATGTGAAGCACCGACCGATTTTACCTGAACTGCTGAAATCTCACCTGTGTATGCTCCAGATTCTGCCTGATGAATATTTTGTGCACCAATATTTACATTTGTCACATTCTTGGATAGTTGTCCAAGACTTGACAAATGGATAAAAGGGCTACAAACAACCAATTCTTGATTTCCGATTACCTCATCTTTGGCCATATTGATAATTTCAGAGAATAAACTTAGTCCCGATTGATAGTCTAAATTCATTTTCCAGTTACCAGCTACGATTTTCTTGCGCATGATTTTTACGATTTAATTATATTTTTTGTTAAGTTGATTCAATTCCCTCTTGTGCCGTTCGGGCAGTTCTTCATTTTTTGACATATATAGCGTTTCCAGATACTCCATAAACTTATCAAAGTTATAGTGTTGCGTATCCCCATTAAACACCCAGGCAAACGACGGTACAAATTTAGCATAAAAACTTGTATCTGCCAGCATACTTGCAATTCCAATTACCGTTCCGGTGTTTAAAGAAGAATTAATACCCGTTCGCGTATAATCTCCCATGAAAACGCCGCACTTTAATAAACCGGTATCTCTAAACCCTTCCAGCTTATAATCATAAATTGAGACTGTTTTCAGATTATTTTTAAGGTTCGAATTGGATGTTCCTGCACCGAGGTTACACCAATCGCCAATAACTGAGCAGCCCAGATAGCCGTGATGACCTTTTGCCGAAAAATCACCGATAACCGCATTGCCCACCTCGCCGCCAACGACACTCTTCCTGCCAACTGATACATTTCCATAGATGGTTGCCCCCATTTTTACGACGGCCCCTTTTCCTAAGTATAAAGGCCCGCGTAAATGTGCTCCCTCCATGATGGTGACGCCTTCATCAATGTAAATAGGTCCGGAAGTCGAATTGAGCGTCGCGCATTCCATCGTGACCTGTTCCGCAATATAAAACGCCGTCCCTATCAGCTGATTTGTCGGGGAAACATTGTTAATAGATGTCTTAGCTGCCAAAAGCTTGAAATCATGCTCAATTTCAGCGCCTGTCAATAAAAATAAATCCTCCACCCCTTTCAACAGCGCAATTCCTTCGGTTATATCTTTCAACTTAAGCGCACAGCTTCTGTTATACCGCAAGGCAATAATCATTCCGCCGCACCGCAAGACATCTCCTTCCTCCATGGCCAACACAGCCCGTAAAAACGTCTCAGAAGGAACAACATGTTTGGTCACCCAAACGGCTCCGTCCTCCAGCACTTCGCCTTCAGCAAGTTCCAAATCGAATACTGAGGTCAACCTATGCCATTTCTCCCTTAGCGTCAGAATACCGACACGTAAGTCAAGACAGGATTTAATAAAAGTAAAAGGATATAAGCTCTTTTTATTAAAAGAAGTCAACGGGAAAGTAAGCTTATCCAACGGTCGGACAGCATCAAAACAATCTACAAAAAAGATTTTCACAAAATAAAAATAACAAAAAAAACCCGACAAATAACATTTATCGAGTTCTTAATATTGTAATATACAGATCTGCTACAATTATTTTTTGTTGTAACGGCTACGGAATTTGTCAATACGTCCAGCAGTATCAACCAATTTCATTTTACCTGTATAGAAAGGGTGTGATGTATGAGAAATCTCTAATTTTACAACTGGATACTCATTACCATCTTCCCACTGAATAGTCTCTTTCGTGTCAACACAAGATTTAGTAATAAAAGCATAGTCGTTTGACATATCTTTAAATACAACTAATCTGTAATTTGAAGGATGCAAATCTTTTTTCATTATTATTATGATTACGTATATTCAATTATTGAGGTGCAAAGATAATTTATAAAAATGTAATTTGCAACAATTGCAAAGAATAATTCACTGAATTTTTCCACACTTTCAGTTACCGGCACTTAAACGATTACAAATGTAACAATCTTTATTTATCCCTCAAGAATTATTTTGTTTTCCAACTTTTTTCTCCTAACTTAACTTACTACAATTAAATCATTTACATAATTATGAGCAAATTAGATGAAAAAATTGCTGCATATACTGCAGAATCAAAAAAACTAGGTCTTTCACTGGATGATGCATTTATCGCCAAAGTGACCAAAGGGATGGGACCTTCCATTTACAATGCAGATTCAGAAACTATTGCAGCATCAGATCCCGAGGAGCTTAAACGTGTCAAGCAAAATTTCCTGATCAAAAAATTAGGTCTTAAAGATGGCCCTGATTTAGACAAAGCATTAGAAGAAGTCATTACCACTATTGGTAAATCCAATAAAAATAAATACCGTGTTTTGGTGTATGCTTTATTGGCAAAAAAATTCAAAAAAGAATCCGTTTACCAATAAGCATCAACAATTTGTAATCCAACTTCTATCCAAAGACCAATTCTCCAAAGAATTGAGGCAAATGGAAATTAGGAGTTGGATTATCTATTTTATTCCATGACAAAAAATGCGGATTTTTCAGGTTATCCCCACATTTGTAGAAGTTTCCGTGTATTTTTTTCCCCTTCAGCTCACTTGTATCATCAAATTTAAACACAGCTAGCGGAATAACCTGGATCATGCTCCACCGCTTGTCAGTGCCGCTATGGCGCTCAATCATGGAAAATGCCTGTACCGTCTCTATTTCAGCTGTACTGAGTCTGTTTCTCGTTGATTTATCAGGTGATCCATAACCGATCAAACCAGTTCCTATTAAATTAAATTCGATGTTATAATAATGTTTACGATCGTCAAACGAAATAAAAAATTCCACACAACTATCCTCCCAAACATTTTGATTGACATCCGAGTAATTCCCACGCAATTGCTCCTCTGCGACATCAAACTGCAATAACAGTTCATTTTTTGTATAACCGATCTTAAACTGTACCTGTGGTCTATAAGGATACAGCTCACTCCAATTACAATGGTCTAACGTATGCCATTCGAAATCGCCGACAAGGTCCGAAAGCTGATTAAAATTGAGACTGCCTGTCAAATTTGATGCGATGGGCAGCATGGTTAGTTTCTTCATATGCAATAAAGTTAAGAAAAAGAAGCTTCATCATCCGATGGAAGCTTCTCAACATATTAAAGGTATAAAATCACTAAATACAATCAAAAATTACCTTTCTCATAAATACCTCATTCTTTTCCATCTCCTCCACCAATTTCAACTGTGTATTTGTGCGCACCAAATTATGATCGTCATATTTGGTCTTATAATAATGGTCACCTTCGATGTAATCAGTCAGGAAACGTACCCCTTGCATATAAGGCAATAAAAAAGCACCGTCGACCAAGGTTTCTTTTTCCAGTGTCGTCAAAAATTCGTTTGCCTCTTCCAAATAGCCCTCTGCATAGGCTTTATACAACGAAAGGTTCAGTACGATCTTCGACACATCTTTCTCATCTTCGGCAACAGGGTTAATAATGGTACGGATAGCATCCCCAAAATCATAGGCAACATATCCAGGCATTACTGTATCCAGATCGATCACACATTGCATTTTATCATGGACATCAAGTAATACATTATTAAATTTTGTATCGTTATGTGTAATACGCAAGGGCAATGCACCTTTATTTCCCAAATCCAGGATTGTCTTCATACGGTCTTCACGGCTAAAGATAAAATCCAGTTTATCCTTTATCTGTTCCACACGTTGGCAAACGTCCAGTGCGATAGCTTTCCGAAGATTATCAAGCCGAAATTCGATATTATGAAAATTAGGAAGTACTTCAACAATCCGGGAAGCATCGAGGTCAGAAAGCTGCTTCTGAAACAGTCCAAAGGCACGTCCACCTTCGGCCGCCTGCACCTCAGTCTCCACGATATCATAACTCTTAGTACCCTCAATCAGGATAAACATACGCCAGTAATTCCCCTGACTGTCCTTTGTATATAACTTACCCTCCAGTGTAGGAATGATCGTCAGGACATGATCACTGACCCGTTTTCCTTCAGCAACTTTTACTTTCTTACTAAGATGTTTTGTTACAATTTCTATATTATGCATTAAACCGTCCACATTTGGGAAAACGTGATGGTTAATGCGTTGCAATAAATGCGATATTCCACTATTTATGGAAGTAATTACGCGGTAAGTATCATTGATATGACCAGAACCAAAAGGCTGCACTGAAATGATATCTCCTTCTAATGTGAATTGTTTTGCTGCGTTCTCTACTACTAATTGGTTAAAATCAGACATTAAACTATGTTTTTTAAATCATCAATGTGCTTGCAATATCACAAATTGAATTAATAAATGAGAATTTTTATTTCAATCAAACGATTGCATGAAATTTAATAAATTTAAACAATCGTTTGCACTTTCATTTATAGCAAATGAAATAATATATTTGTTGATAAGAGCCAGTCTCATAGATGGTTCTTATCAAGAAGAAATAACTAATATACAAACTCCTCATATCTCAAAACAATGGATAGAAGAAATTTCATTAAATCAACTGCCATCACTACCGCTGGAATAGGCGTTCTTTCAAGCACAGACTTATTCGCCCAAACAAATGGGAAAATAAAAATCGGCTTTATCGGAGTTGGCCTACGCGGCCGTAACCATGTTCAGATTGCCTTAAACAGAGACGATTTAGAAATTGTTGCTGTATGCGACACACAAGAAGAATCTCTTGCACAATGCCGCAAACAGTTCAATGCCAAAGGCACCAAACTTCCAAAAGAGTATACAGGAGGAGTAGATGCTTATAAAAAAATGCTGAGCAGTGAAAAATTAGATGCCATAATCATCGCAACACCTTGGCAGTTTCACAAAGACCAGGCTATTGATGCCATGAAAGCTGGTTTATATGTAGGCTGTGAGGTTATCGCGGGCCTAACCGTTCAAGACCACTGGGATGTCGTAAAAGCATCTGAAGAAACTGGCAAGCCTTACATGACATTGGAAAATGTTGCTTTCCGTCGCGATGTACTTGCAGTTTTAAATATGCACAGACAGGGCTTATTCGGTGAATTGTTACACCTTGAAGGGGGGTATCAACATGATTTACGTGAAGTTCTTTTCAATGACGGAAAAAATTATTACGGACACGGTGTTGAATACGGAACGAAAGCAATTTCGGAAGCGCAATGGCGTACGCAATTCAACATTGACCAAGATGGTGACCTATACCCGACACACGGTTTAGGCCCGATCATGCAATTTGTTGACATCAACAAAGGCAATAGATTTACTCACATTACATCTTACTCAAGCAAAGCGCGTGGCTTGGCAGCATATGTCAATAAAGTATCACCGGGACATCCAAATAGTAAATTAAACTATAAAAACGGCGATATTACACAAACCATGTTGCAATGTGCAAATGGGGAAACGATGTTATTGACACACGATACGCACTTACCAAGACCTTATTCTATCGGCTTCCGTGTGCAGGGTACTGAAGGCATCTGGATGGACGTCGCTAAAGGCATTCACATTGAAGGGAAATCCAAACCGCATACCTGGGATTCAGCAGACGAATGGGTTAAAAAATATGACCACCCGATCTGGAAAAAATATGAAGAATTAGCGACTGGTTCAGGCCATGGGGGGATGGACTGGTTTGTGTTCAACGCGTTTATCCAAGCTGTAAAACAAAAAGTCCAAACGCCGATCGACGTTTATGATTCGGTGACCATGAGCGCAGTATTCCCACTCTCTACGGAGTCCATCGAAAAAGGTAATAAAACCTTAGCGTTCCCAGATTTTACAAAAGGAAAATGGAGAACAAAGAAAAATACCTTTATGCTTGATGATAGCGGTATGTAAGACCCCAAAAAATAATATAAACGAAAGAAGCTGTATCTCGAAAAGATACAGCTTCTTTCGTTGTACCCTTTAATATAATCCCGATAGTTCTACCATTTAGCCTTCCTTTTTCTTAAATTAGCCTTCACAAACAATTTTTCGATAACATTATGCTCACTGAAGCAATTATAATCTTAGTATTAATCATCTTAAATGGAATCCTGTCTGCCTCTGAGATTTCAATCGTATCCAGCAGAAAAGCGCGTTTACAGGCCGAGAGCGACAAGGATAATCCTGCCGCCAAAATTGCATTGCATCTCAAGGAGTCTCCCAATAGTTTCCTTTCAACAGTGCAGATTGGGATCACCTTGATCGGTATCTTAACAGGTTTCTTTTCTGGAGGCAGCATCTCTGCGTACCTGATCGAAGTTTTTAATAAATCGAGCATACTCGCCCCCTACAGTCAGCAGCTGGCAGTTATTCTGGTGGTGCTGATCATTACCTATTTTTCATTAGTTCTTGGTGAACTGGTGCCAAAGCGTATCGGGATGGCTATTCCTGAAAAATATGCCATGCTCATTGCCTACCCCATGAATTTGCTCAGCAAGATCGTAAAGCCTTTTGTCTGGCTATTAAGTGCCTCTACTGAATTTATTGTCAAGATCCTCAATATCAAGAGTACGGGAAACAGTGTCACCGAAGAGGAGATCAAAGCATTGGTGGATGAGGGGGTCGATAGTGGCGTAATTGAAGGTATTGAGCATGATATTGTAGATCGTCTCCTAAGTTTAGGCGACAAAAAGGCCATCAACCTGATGACTCACCGTAAACACATTGTATTTTTGGATCTGGAGGACAGCTTCGAGGAAAATAGACAGATTATCCTTGATAATGACCATTCTATCTATCCCGTCTGCGAAGGTGGGCTTGACAATATCAAAGGGGTAGTCCATGTCAAATCCCTGCTTAGGCAATGTTTTCAGAATAAGCCTTTTAATCTCCGGGAGCTCCTGCTTCCGATCAAATTTGTCAATGAATTCAGCTCTTCCTACAGCATCATGAATACCTTACGGACATCTCGGGTACATCAGGCTGTTGTAATCGACGAATACGGCTCGCTACAGGGTATCATAACACTACGCGATATCGTAGGCGATCTCGTTGGTAACATCACCGAAAGCGATATCAGTGTACGCCCGACCATCCGTCAACTGGACAACGGGGATTATGTCGTGGACGGGCAGTATCAGATTGAGGACCTCCTGGATGAATTTGAAATAGGACTTTCCGAAGAAGATGAAGATGACATCAATAACGTCACTACAGTCGGCGGATTGGTTTTCCTGCTACTGGACCACGTCCCAGAAGAAGGCGAACGCGTACGTTTCAAAAATATGATATTTGAAGTATTGGATATGGATGGCAACCGTATAGATAAATTATTGTTAAAAATCGAGGAATAAAAAGAGGATTATCCCTTTCAGTAACAACAGAGGGCCGATCATAAATGATCGGCCCTCTGTTGTTATTATAATATTATGACAGCCATCTTAGTTAATGCCATGCATCATCTTTTTCAGAATAGGATTGAAAACAATCAGTAATAGCGCGGTCACCCCTGGAACAATGGCAAAAATCATAAAGAAATAAGACATCGAATGTTCCGCTGTAATTTTATCGATATAGGATCCTAAAAATCCACCAATGAAATTAGCGATAGCTGAGGCACAAAACCAGCAGCCAAAAAGTAAACCTAAAAACTTCTTTGGAGAGAGTTTACTGACATAGGAGAGTCCTACCGGAGATAGACAAAGTTCTCCAGCTGAATGGAAAAAATAGGCGATAACAAGCCAGATCATGCTAACTGAGGCAGTTTTCGCTCCCTGTGGGATATCACTTGCGCCATAAGCCAGCGCAGCGAAGCCAATACCGACCAAGATCAGGCCCAAAGCAAATTTGACCGGTCCAGAAGGGTTCCAGATTTTTTCCCAGAATTTACTGAAGGATGAGGCCAACGAAATAATAAAAAATGCATTCAATATCTGGAACCAGGAAGCGCCAACCTCGGAACCGGTTATACCAATCTCACGAAATACTTTCCATAAGCCCAGGCACCAGATAATACCAAAGGAAATCGCTGTAAACAAAATCGTCAATGGATATTGTTTATAGATCTTTCTGGCAAGAGCAGTCAATACAATAGTTACAATAACAATCGGAACAATCGTTAGGATAGTATCAATCCATTTAAAGGCTACTGCTGAGTCGCCTGAAAGTATACGCTGTGTATAATCTTTGGCAAAAATAGACATGGAACCTCCGGCTTGCTCAAAAGATAAAAAGAATACCACACTGGCAAGCATGAATATTGTAACGACAATAAGGCGGTCTCTAACGACATTACCGGGAATAACCTCATCAACCTCTTCTTTATTTTTGACTTTCTCGTCATGATGAGCCTGTAGAGCTTTGGGAGTATCGCCAATAATTCCGAATATTTTCTGTCCAAAATAGAATTGTAACATTCCAAAGAACATAAAAACCCCTGCTAAACCAAATCCATAGTGCCAACCTATCTTCTCACCGATATAGCCACACAAAAGCATTCCTAAAAATGAACCAGCATTGATACCCATATAGAAAATCGTATAACCTGCATCTTTCTTCGCACTTTTATCTGGGTATAGGTTTCCAACCATTGAGGAGATATTTGGTTTAAACATCCCATTTCCCAAGATCATCAAGAGTAGACCTAAGAAAAAGAAGCCTGAATTGACAGCCTCAAATGCCATGGATAGGTGACCCAGCGTCATAATCAACGCACCGATCAAGATAGCCTTTTTAAAACCGGTCAATTTATCCGCAATCATACCACCAATCAGCGGGGTCAAATAAACAAACCCTGTATATAAACCATATAACTTCATTGCGCGTTCATTGCTCCATTCCCATCCCCCATCAGCGATCGTACTGATTAAAAATAAAGTCAACAGCGCCCGCATTCCATAATAACTAAAACGCTCCCACATTTCCGTAAAGAACAGCACAAATAATCCTGCAGGATGCCCATTTACCATCTTGTCATCTATCCCCTGCTTGGCCAGATGTGCTACAAGAACTTGATCTTTTTCTTGATTCATATAATTTCAATAATTGTTTTATAACTCAGGTTTTGTTTTTAATTTGATAAAAATCGCATGAAGATACACTATTTTTCTATGAATTAGTCAATTCCATGCATCATCTTTTTTATTTTTTTATTACCAAGCAGCAGAAATACAGCTGCTATCATGGGTATCAGGGTAAACACTGCAAAGAAAAATGACATGGAATGGGACTCGGTTATCTTATCAATGTAAGAACCAATAAATCCACCGATAAAATTAGCGATGGCATTGGCACAAAACCAGAAGCCAAATAGCAGCCCTAAGAATTTCTTTGGCGACAATTTACTTACATAAGACAAGCCCACCGGGCCAATGCACAGCTCACCAACGGTATGAAAAAAATAGGCCGATACCAACCAGATCATACTGACCGAAGCCGTCTTCGCTCCCGTTGGAATCTCGGCGCTTCCTATGGAAAGGGCAGCAAATCCAACTCCCACCAAGGTCAAGCCCATGGCGAACTTAATCGGTCCCGATGGGTTCCAGACGCGCTCCCAGATCTTGCTAAAAGAAGTGGCCAGTGTAATAATAAAGAAAGAATTGAGCATGGGAAACCAGGAAACTGTCACTTCTGAATTCATACCATGGTATTCGCGATAAACCTTCCATAGGCACAAAGACCAAATAATCACAAATGAAATGCTGGAGAAGAGTATAATTAAGGGATATTTACGAATTATCTTTTTCGCCAAGACAAGCAATACAACAGTAATCACGATAATGGGCACAATCGTTAATGCAAAATCCGCCCATTTAAAAATAGTAGCAGCCTCTCCGCTCAATACCCGCTGGGTGTAATTTTTAGCGAATATGGTCATTGAGCCACCTGCCTGTTCAAAAGCCAAATGGAATACAATACTTGAAAACATGAAAATCGCAATGACTAACAGGCGGTCACGTACAATATGTTTTGGATGTTCATCATCGGAATTCAGCTCCTCCGAAACAGTGTTTTCTTTTTCTGGTGTATCGCCTATTTTTCCAAAAATGCGTTGTGCAAAATAAAACTGCAACATCCCCAGAAACATAAATATCCCGGCAAGTCCAAAACCATAATGCCAGCCTATCTTCTCCCCAATATAACCGCACAGCATCATTCCCAGAAAAGCACCACCATTGATCCCCATGTAGAAGATCGTATATCCGGCATCTTTTTTCCCGCCTCTATCGGGATAAAGTTTACCCACCATCGAAGAAATATTGGGTTTGAACAGACCATTTCCCAGAACGATAAGTACCAATCCTGCGAGAAAGAAATTTTTGTTGAATCCCTCCATGGCCATCGAAATATGGCCGAGGGTCATGATGATCGCGCCTACCATAATGGACTTTTTATAGCCAGTCAGCCGATCCGCAATAATTCCACCAAACAACGGTGTTAAAAACACCATCCCTGTATATAGACCATACAGTTTCATTGCTTCCGAATTTGTCCAGCCCCAGCCATGTTGAGCAATGGTGGAAACCAAAAAGTTTACCAATAGCGCTCGCATGCCATAGTAACTAAAACGTTCCCACATCTCCGTAAAAAACAAGACAAATAATCCTGCTGGATGTCCTTTCACCAACACTTGTTCAGCGCCCACTTTATTTAAATGAGATTCCAGAACAGCATCTTTTTCAAAATTCATGTTTTCTAATCGTTATTTTTCAATATCAGGTAGTGCGATTTCAGCTTATCCATTTTTAGCCAGCCAAATTACGCTATGTTAAGTTATCAAGGCTGTTACAACACATCCGACAACCGAATCAGTTTACAAGTTAAATATGGACAAAAATCTAGATTTAATTTAAAAGGGTCCATCCGTTCAAAGGAAAGACTTTTTTAAAAGCAAAGTTCTTTTCAATCGCATGAAAAGAACTTTGTGTTTTTATATTAGATCAATGGACGCAATCGTTCCAATAATTTTTTAGTTGCGAAGATTCCTTCTTCTTCACTTAATTTACTTCCTTCATATTCAATGCCCACATATCCTTTGAATTTTGCCTTTTTCACGATCTTTAGCATGCGTTCATAGTCGATTTGGGTTTCATTACCATTAGCATCAAAATCATGTGTTTTGGCACTGACCCCATGCGCATAAGGCATCAAGTCAGTCACACCCTGGTAACGGTCATATTCATAGAAATTACCCAAATCAGGTAAGCTTCCGCAATATTTGCTTCCTACAGCTTTTAAAGTTTTGGCCAACCAGTCACCATGTGAAGAAATACCGCCGTGATTTTCCACGATAATACTAATACCTGCTTTTTTTCCGATATCAGATAAGGTTGTCAGGCTCTCCACCACACGCTTGCTGACCTCATCGGGAGTTCCCTTGCCGGCAGCATTTACACGGATGGCATGACAACCCAAAAAGTTCGCTGCAGAAATCCATTTATAGTGATTTTGTACCGCCTGCTTTCTTTTCGTTTCATCTTCATCACCTAGATTTCCCTCACCATCAATCATAATCAAGACGTTTCTTACACCATTATCTTTTGCGCGCATGTTGAGTTCAGTCAGATAATTGTTGTCATTAGCCTTGTCTTTAAAGAACTGATTGACATACTCTACACCATAGATACCATATTTTTTTGCCGCTACGACCGGAAAGTCCAAATTGTTCAAATCACCTTTAAACAATGTTTTATGCAATGACCATTCTGCTAAGGAAATGTCAAACCAATCTTTCTTTGCTGCGGCAAAACTCTCCAGCGATGGCGCCAATGCTATACCGGCAGAGGCTAATGCAAGGTTTTTAAGAAAATCTCTTCTAGAATTCATGTGTTTAGATTTAAAGTGTGTTATTTATATATTCCCCCAGCCAGTGGTCAGTACATCCACAAGGTGCATGGTCTGGATAGGTAATTTATGTTTATCAATATAAGCTTGCAGCTGCAACAAGCAGGACGAATCCGTCGAAATAATATAGTCAGCATTCAATGCCATGGCATTTCTGACTTTTTGTTCTGCCATGGCGGCCGATATCCCTTCAAACTTAACAGCAAAACTTCCACCAAAACCACAACAGGTTTCACTATCCTTTACCTCCAGCATTTCCAATCCCAGCACCTTACTCAGCAACTTCCGGGGTTCATCCTTGATCTTGCATTCACGCAGGGCCGAGCAAGAGTCATGATATACCCCAACACCCTCCAACTCAGCTCCGAAATAATCCTTTTTCAGTACATTGACCAAAAAATCGGAAATCTCCATGACCTGTTGTTGTATTTTATGACATTGGTGAGAATCGGCCGAATTCGCGAACAGGTCGCTATAACTATTTCTGACCATACCGGTACAGGAAGCCGAAGGAGAAATAATGACATGATCGCCCGAAAAATCTTCTAGAAACTTCCTTCCTACCTGCTTTGCATCGTCCCAAAAACCAGCATTATAAGCAGGCTGTCCACAACAGGTCTGACCGGGGTTATAAAGCACTTCACAACCTACTTTTTCCAATAAACGAATCGTATTAAAAGCAGTCTCCGGATAAAGCTGATCTATAAAACAAGGAACAAAAAGTTCTACCTTCATATTTAATTCAATCAATAAAATTAAGATTTATTGGATATTAATATCCGCACCAAAAGTAACAATCCAATTACAAAAAATAAAGAAAGTACCAGTGCAGAATAACGAATATTGTGCGTGATCTGTTCAATCAGGCCAAAGGAGAACAGACCGATGACGATTGCCACTTTTTCTGTAACATCATAAAAAGAGAAAAAGGCCGTCGTGTCCTTAATATCTGTTGGGATCAGTTTAGAGTATGTCGATCTCGATAAGGACTGTATTCCCCCCATGACCAGACCGACCAATGCAGCAATAATATAAAATTGCATCGGAGTGGACAGATAAAATGCAGCAATACAAATTGAGATCCAAATCATCACAACGACGATCAACACCTTAATATTTCCAAAAAGCTTCGATAAATAAGACATCAAAAAAGCTCCTAAAATTGCGACAAGCAGGATTAAAAGAATGGTTGCAATGAGCCGCTCGGCACCAAGATGAAGAATTTTTTCACCAAATGATGAGGCGACAATCATCAGTGTCTGTACCCCGATCGCATAAAAGAAAAAAGCGGGCAAAAACTGTTTAATCTCAGGGATGCCTTTGATTTCATGGATCACGTGGTTAAATTCGTCCCGTACATTCTGTATAAAGCTTTTCCCTAAATTATTGCCCGTGGGTTCAATTTTAGGTAAATATTTAAATGGGATCATGGAGAATCCCAGCCACCACAGCCCTACCATCAGAAAAGATATTCGGGCCGGCAACGATGGATCTGTAATTCCAAACCATTCCGGCTTCAGAACCACGATAAAACAAAGAATCTGTAAAGTTACACAACCGATATAGCCAAAAGCAAAGCCCTGTGCGCTCACACGGTCCTGCTGATCTACCGTCGCTAACAGGGGCAGGTATGAATTATTGAACAAAACACCACCAATATAGCCCATTGCAGCCAAAGCAAAACATACAATACCGATCTCCAAGGTTTCCAGTTTAAAGAAAAACAGGCACATACATGCGATCGCACCAACATAGGTAAAGAGTTTCATGATCTGTTTCTTTAAACCCTTCGCATCAGCGTAGGATGATATAAAAGGCAAAGAAAATGACATCAGCAAGTAAGCTGCAGCCAGTGAAAAATTGGAAAGCGCTGTATTGACAATCTCAATACCAAAAAATTTAACGACATCACCATGCTCTTTTGTCGTTGTTATTGCTGTATAATATACAGGAAAGATGGTTGAGGTAATTACGAGGTTATAAGCAGAATTGGCCCAATCAAACATCGCCCAGGAACGAATGAGTTTTTTATTGTTTTTTGCAATTGCTTCCATTTAAATTGGCTTAATAAGTTTGACGAATATAAGTAATTATTTTAGCCATTTCTTTACGAATTACAGCTGCGCGATCATCAATATAATTATTATTCATAAAAGAGAAAGCAAGCCGTCTTCCGGATCGTGTGATCAGATAACCGCTCTGATTATACACTGAGGTAATTGTTCCGGTTTTTGCAAATACAAAAGGCTCCCCTTGGTCTTTACTATAGGTCCGTTTCAAGGTACCATCTACTCCGCCGGCAGGAAACAGCCGAAACAGCACCTTTTCATCGGGTATCTTATTTTTCAGAAGCACCAGAAGGTCAACGTTATTCTGTGGTGTAACCTTGTTATAGGAAGACAGCCCCGACCCATCAAAAATTGCCACTTCATCTGAAAAAAAGCTATAGACCTTATTTTTCATCCAATCCCGCACAAGATAAGTATCGAACTGTCCAAATTGTTTCCGGGTACACATCATCAAAAATTGCTCAGCAATAAAATTATCACTGGGCAACATCATTTCACGTAGGAGATTTTTGGTTTCTCCTGAATACAATATTTTTGTATCATTTGGTTTTTTATAGGCCAACAGATTTACCTTCTTGCCCAGCGTATCCGACAACAATTTCACAAATAAACTATCGGAATAGATAAAAGGTACCTCATTGACATAATCATTTGGTACGGGTCGTTTTGACATCCAGAAAGTATTGCTCCGAAACGAGCGTGAAAGTTCAAAGTCACCCAATTTAGGTTGCGGTAAAAAATCCAGATCCTTTTGAAAATACCCCGGAGAAGTGTTTAAATGGTTGTATCCCTTTTGACGAAAAGTAACCACATTTCCATAGATCGGGAAGGTACTTATTTCAGGCTGATAATATGCCTCAAAATCCTCCATTGCCCAACCATGTGCGTAGAACTTATTCTTCATTGTTCCGGGCACCATATAGATCGTTTTGTTCGTTCTTTTCAGAAAATTATAGACCACCCGCGTATCCAGCCGATTGTGCAAAAAAGTCGGATCACCTGTTCCCCAGATCAGTAAAGAATCGCCGCGTTCGACGTACTCCAACCCGGGTATGGAGTCTCCCAGAAGCTCCAGTGCGGCATAAGTCGTATACATTTTAGTATTCGAAGCCGGTGTAAAATGTTTATTGCCATTGACGTCCATGACAAACTTATTTGCCGTTAAATCATATAATGAAAATCCATAAAAATGGTCATTCAATATTTTGGATTCCTGAAGCATCCGATAGACGTCTTCAAAATCCTGGGACTTTACAATACGGGTAGAAAATAGGGCAAGCCAAAGCAGTAATATTGTACGCAGGGAATTTTTCATTGGTTCAAACATACAAAAAAGAGCACTAACTCCATTTCTCCCATTGCCAAAATTCAGATACAAATCAGTTAAAACAGCAAAAGGAGGATTAATTTCCTCCTTTTGCATTTATTACATCAGTTATTAGTAGCCTGGGTTCTGTGTGAGGCTACCGTTACTTTTATTGATTTCCTCCTGTGGAATTGGGAAATAAGCATTTTTATCCGCATATGCTTTGCTTTTAAAGACGGGGAGAATACCGCCTTCAAACTTTGCATAATTTGCGATAACCTCTTTTGCTATACCCCAGCGCACCAAGTCAAAGAAACGGTGACCTTCCATGGCAAGTTCCAATCTTCTTTCAAATCGGACAGCTTTGCGCGCCTGATCTGGACTCGAAAACGCTGGATAGGGTTTAACCAGATACTGCGCTGCGACGGCCCCGCTTCCAGTTCTTTTTGCAGGCAGTTTTGCGGCACGCAACCGAATAGAGTTAACATATTGTAAAGCATTTGGGAGATTCCCCAGTTCAATCTCGCATTCCGCAGCCATGAGAATGACGTCCGCCAAACGCATGATATTCACATCTAAATCGGTTACATAAGCTGCACCGGCCTGAGTATGGGCAGCATGTTGACTTTTTGGAATCATCGTCTTTATACCTGTAAATGGACCTCCATGCGGGCGACGACCTTCTTCAGGCCGCAACCAAGCATCACCGGGAAACTCCCCATAATCCAGGAAGTTGACACCCCGACGGCCGACCGTATAATCAAGACGTGGATCAAATCGCAAATTCAGATTTAATTCGTATTTTTTGATCGCTGCTGTATCAGTCAGCAGGATATCGGATGTATAAGGGTTATCACGGTATGAATCATCTAACATTGGAAGTCCATCTGCACCTACCTTATAAGCGTTAACAAGATCTATGGACGGTTGGTAAAAACCACAACAACCGACAGGATTCGTTCCATTCAAACCGCTCAACATATCGCCCACATTGGCATTGTCACCCCCACCATCAGGATTGATGGCATGCTTGGCCACCAAAAGCGCTTCAAGGCCATTTTCCTTATTCACGTCATAATTATCCTGAAAAGGCATTGTTGTGATGTCCCGACTGCCAATGACCTCCTTAAATAAAACCAAAGCTTCAGCATATTTTTTCTGATAGAGATATAATTTTCCCAAATAGGCTTTTGCAATACGCTGATCCATGCGTCCCCCTTCATCATTGATCTTCTTATCTGGTAGATTTGCTATAGCAATTTTCAGATCGCTTTCAATCATCGGTTGTACATCCTTGTCATTTTTAACAACCTTTGCATCATCAATGCTTGTATTTTCATCTATATAGGGAATATTTTTAAATACACGCCACAGAAAAAAGTAGTAGTGCGCACGCAACAATTTCGCTTCACCTTCGATTTCTTTTGCACGCTCGGCTTTAACTGTTTTGCCACCATCTTGATCTTGCTTCAACAAGCGAAGAGTGGTATTCGCACGAAGTACCCCTTCATAATACACCTGCCACATGGTGCTCAGGTTGTCGTTGGAGGAAATGGTAGTAAAAGATTCGATCATATTCATGTTCGGCTGGTCGGTGATCACCGATCCTTTGTGCGCATTATCGGATGTAATTTCTCCGAAAATCCATTGACTTGGCGCCGACCCATAGTTCCCCCAGGTCCCATTTATATTACCGTTCATAATTCCATAAGCGCCGATCAGAGTGGCTTCTACCCCTTTTTTTCCCTCTATTTGCTCTTCGATCAATTCCCCTTGGGGATTTTTTTCCAAAAACCCTTTACTGCATCCAAACATGCCAAAAGTTGTCAGTCCCAACAGACTGTATAATAGAATAGTTCTCTTTTTCATTTTAATTGCTTTATAATTTCGTTAAAAACCTAAACTTACACCCAACATATACTGCCTAGATTGCGGATATACCCCAAAATCAACCCCCAATGCTGGATAATCCGATGGCGTTGCCGATACTTCCGGATCAAGACCTTCGTATTTTGTAATGGTGAATAGATTTGTTACTCCGACATAAGCCCTTAATCTTTTCACGCCTGTATTTGCGCCAAAGAGTTTATCTGTAGAGAAATTATAACCGATCTGTAAGTTTTTCATCTTAAAGAAGCTTGCATCCTGTACGAAATAGCTAGAAGATGCATACTCATTGGCCGATACCTCTTCTTTCGTTTGCGATGGAATTAAACTTGATGTATTGCTTGGACTCCATGCATCCAATACGCGTACGCTCTTTTGACCATCAAACACGCCAAAATCCGTAAAGTAACGTGTTGCCTCATAGTTCTCATTTCCCTTCGAGCCATAGAAATACATCATGATATCGAAGTTTTTGTAATTGGCATTGAAATTAAGTGAATACGTAAAATCCGGATGTGGGCTTCCGATAACGGTATTATCTTTTGCATCAATGATCCCATCACCATTCACATCTTCAAATCTAAAACCTCCCACACGGGCTTTTTCGTAAGAAGGGTATTGTGTCAGCTCAGCTTCGTTTTGATAAATTCCTGCTACTTTGAATCCATAAAATGCACCAAAAGGTTGCCCTGTTCTCAAAATCGAGGTTTCCATGCTTCGGAAAGCACCGTATACCACGTCATTGATACCCGGTGCCAAACCAACAATTGTATTTTTGTTTCTTGAGATGTTTGCTCCAATATCGAAGTTGAATTTGTTCGGATCAGTTTGTTTATGGTGATAATTCAACGAAAACTCCACCCCTTTGTTTTGCATATCGCCAATATTCACATAAGGTGACGCAGCACGCCCCACAGCAGTAGCAGGCAGCGGCAATGCAAATAACATGTCTGAAGTTTTCTTATTATACCAGTCAAAAGCACCATCAATTTTACCTCCCAAAATCGAGAAGTCCACTCCTAAGTTTAAGGAAGCAACCTGTTCCCATTTTACATTTTCATTTTGGTAGTTGTTTACCCATAACCCGCTTACTAATTCATTATTTATTGGATAAGAAGCCGAATTAATAGAAGTCGCATAACGCTTTAAATATTGATAAGACGGGATACGTTGGTTCCCCGTAATACCGTAACCTGCTCTCAATTTCAGGTCACTTAACCAGCTTACATTTTTCATAAACTCCTCTTGGGATATCCGCCATGCCCCACTCACCCCAGGAAAAGTACCATATTTGTTTTTGGAGCCAAAGTTTGACGATCCGTCTCTTCTGACTGTTCCACTTAAGATATAGCGATCTTTATAGGAATAATCTACTTTTCCAAAAATGGAGAACAACGATCCCAAAGCACCCTCACTTGATGCCGAATTTTTGGAAGCCTGACTCACGTAAAAGAAATCCGTGCTATTGGTAATGAAGTAACCATTTCCATTTCCTTGAACCTGACGATAGGTATTATCGATCGCCTCTGTTCCCAATAACACATTTAAGCTATGGGCATCATTAAAGTTAGCCTTATAGTTCAATGTATTTGTCCAAGTCCATTCCGTATTATAACCTGAGGTCTCTGACGATGCACTATTTGCGCTACCCTCTGTAAACTCCAGATTTGGATAGGTATAACTTAAATTGTAATAATTTTCATATTTGATACCAAAGCTTGTTCTAAATGTTAATCCTTTTAATATGTCATACTCTCCAAAAGCATTCCCGAAGAAGAAATTGCTTTTGTTCACATTATCTTTCGCGCGATAAGCAATCGCCACAGGATTCTCACCATTTCCCCAGCCGCCTCTGGAACCAGCGAAATTACCGCCTTCATCGTATACAGGAATAATATTCTTGATACGGTATGCAAATCCGATCGCACTGCCCTCACCGATATAATCGCCGGCCGTATTTGTATTTACACCGATACCATGCCCTTTGGTCATGCTATACTGCATATTTTCACCAAAACGCAGTTTTTTATTAAAAGCGGAAAAATTCGTATTCGAACGTACATTAAAGCGTTCAAATCCCGTATGGACCACCGTTCCTTTTTGGCCCAAATATCCTCCAGAAACCGCATAAGAAGCATTTTCGCCACCTCCAACAGTATTTAATTGATAAGATTGTGTCGGCGCATTCTGGCTCAATTCTTTGAACCAATCCGTTCCCGCTTGATTTGCCTTTGTAATTTGAAAAAATTCTTCTTTGTTGTCCGCATAGTTGTATTTGGACATATCAACACTCTTAGGATCAATTTTATTTCCAGAAAGTGAACCATAAAGGAGATAATCAGGAAGAGGATCTTTATTCCCATTCAAATCATAGATCTGTTGCGGACTCAGCATCTTGGGGAAACGGCCACTATTAGGCACCTGAACACCGTAATACGCATCAAAATTAATCTGTGGTTTGCCAGATTTGCCAGATTTTGTTGTAATGATAACGACACCATTGTTGGCACGTGAACCATAGATAGAAGCTGCCGATGCATCTTTCAGCACCTGCATTGTTTCAATGTCATTCTGATTTAGCCAGCTCAATTTACCTTCAAATGGCACGCCATCAATCACATATAGTGGTTCGTTATTATTAATGGTACTATAGCCCCGGATTTTAATCTGTGGTGTAGAGCCCGGAGCTCCATCTGTGACAACTTGAACACCCGTGGCGCGACCTTGCAGGGACTCCACCGCACTTGCTGCCGGTGTTGTTTTCAATTGGTCCGTATTGACTACAGCAACAGATCCCGTCAGATCTTTCTTGCGTTGCGTTGAATAGCCTGTCACGACAACCTCTTCCAATGCATCTTCTGAAGAGTTTAAGGAAATTGTCAAATCAGCCTTTCCCGTGACCGTAACTTCGGAGCTTGTGTAACCGATGTAGCTCACAACCAATACATCACCTACCTTCCCCTGGATCGTAAATGCGCCGTCCCCATCTGTTGAGGTACCTTTGTTGGTTCCCTTGATCTTAACGGAGACACCCGTGATGGTCTGCCCCGTAGTAGCATCCTTCACCACACCTTTAATGGGTATTTCTTGTAACCCTTTGGATTTCGTTAACGAAACGACTTCAATTCTGCCATGGGCAACTACCCCATTGGCTGACACTTGAGCGTTCATTCCTCCTGCAATGAGAAGAGAACTCATAAGCAGAAAACTCTTATTGAACTTTTGGCCCAATATGAGATCAAAACAGCGTTTTTGGTCCGTTTTTTTCATCATAATTTTATAAATAGGTGGTTTAAAAAAATTTATGTTTATTTCTCTGTTTGTTTTTAATTTGATATTGGTTGTTCAGTTATTGGTCATTCTGCTCTAGCAGGAACAATATGCATTGTTTCAGGCAGCGAGCCCTTTGGTTATCATTTTTTCCTTTAGTTTGGTTATTCGTAGAAATGTTAAAATCTGTTAAATAAATGTAAAGAATAATAAATATAAAAAAAAAGAAAAATCATAATTAAATTACAAACCACTATAAATCAAGTTATTGTAATTAATACACTAAGTCTTATCGCTATACTTTTGTTACAAAAGACAATTCACGGATTTTCTTTGATCCGGTTTATTCTTATAGCAAGCCTGAATGTCAAATATTCGCCAAATACATTTAAATACGCTAAAAGGTACTTATATTTGTTCTGATGAATGTAAGTAGTTTATTAGAACGGGCACTCCGATTTGAGTTCCTTTCCAAGGAAGAAGGTGTTTTTTTATATCAAAATGCACCGACAGCTGATTTGACTTTCGTAGCCAATGAATTGCGTAAGATACAAGTACCACACGGCAAGGTAACCTGGCAGATCGACAGGAATGTCAATACGACCAACGTCTGTGTTGCAAATTGCAAATTTTGCAATTTCTTTCGTCGTCCGGGCCACGAAGACAGTTACATCACCGATATCGAGAGCTACAAACAGAAGATTGAAGAGACCTTTAAGTATGGCGGAGATCAACTCCTTTTACAGGGCGGTCATCACCCTGATTTGGGCATTGAATTTTACAAAAATTTATATAGGCAATTAAAGGAGCTTTACCCTAACTTAAAACTACATTCACTCGGTCCCCCTGAAATCGCACATATTTCCAAGTTAGAACATATGAGTCATATCGAGGTATTGACGCAGCTGAAAGAGGCGGGGTTAGATTCGTTGCCCGGAGCCGGAGCAGAAATTCTAAATGACCGGGTCCGGCGTTTGATATCCAAAGGAAAATGTGGCGGCAAAGAATGGCTTGATGTGATGCGTGCCGCACATAAAATCAATTTGCCTACTTCTGCCACAATGATGTTTGGCCATATCGAAACCATCGAAGAGCGATTCGAGCATTTGGTCTGGATCAGAGAAGTACAGGATGAAAAACCGCAGGATTCCTACGGCTTTATTGCATTTATTCCATGGCCTTTCCAAGATGACGGTACATTATTGAAAAGACTGCGCGGCATTACCAATGATGTGACGGGAGAAGAGTATATCCGTATGATTGCCTTGAGCAGAATTATGCTGCCCAATATTAAAAATATTCAAGCATCTTGGCTTACAGTTGGAAAACGTACAGCGCAGTTGTGCCTACATGCCGGAGCCAACGATTTTGGATCCATCATGATTGAAGAAAATGTTGTTTCAGCAGCCGGTGCTCCCCATCGATTCACTTCTAAATCTATACAGGAAGCGATTTTGGAAGCGGGCTTTGACCCCCAGCTGAGAACACAAAAATATGATTTTAGAGAACTGCCTGCTCACATGGTCGAGCAAGTCATTAACTATTAATACCCGACATTGAAAGACGTTATCAGAAATATTGAAGCAATTATTTTTGCTTCTGCAGAAGGAATAGATCTTGCGGATATCAAACACATCTTGCAGGAGGCGCTTGCTATTGAAGTATCCAGAGAGGAACTGCGTGAATTGATTAAAAAGATCGAAGATAAATATCGGGATGAAGAGCATGTTCTGGAATTACGGTATATCAATAATGCTTATCAGTTTTTGACCAAAGCAGTTTATCATGAGGCAATACAGCAATTACAAAATCACAACAACAAACGTAAGCTCAGTCAGTCGGCACTCGAAACACTTGCCATCATCGCCTACAGACAGCCGATTACAAAGCTTGAGATCGAACAGATCAGAGGGGTCAGCTGCGATTATTCTGTCCAGAGACTTTTAGAAAAGAAACTGATCAAAATAGCCGGAAAAGCCGATACAATTGGTAAACCATTGTTGTATGCGACCAGCCAACAGTTTATGGATCATTTCGGAATCAATGGCGTTCGCGATCTTCCACAGCTAAAAGATATCGTCACAGAGGACAACGCAATTGGCGAAACAAATGAGTAAATAAAATAAAATAAATTTTTATTTTCAAAAAACAATCCAACATACTGATTAACAGAAAAATAAAGACTAATATTTTTTTTAAAAAAAGTTTTAAAAAATAGTTTTCTTCTCTAATTTTACAACATTGAATAAGAAACAATAAAGTATTATTTTATGAACACGGCAATATTAGCTACCGAAGATCTTGAAGAAGTAAAATTCGCATCTTTCAATGGACCTGATGACGATGACGATGATTTCGATAACGATGATTTCGAAATCCCTGAAATTGAAGGATTGGATGACTTCGATGATGATGATGAATTTTAATATTTAGTGCGATATAACACTACCTATTAAAACCAGCGAATCATTTAAAAAAATAAGGCGTTCAATTTGATTGAACGCCTTATTTTTTTAAGCCTTCCGATCTACTTCGCCTGGTCTATCAACTTATGCAATTCCATTTTTGGGATCATCCCGCTTTGGCGCCACACTTGTTGACCATTTTTAAATAAGATAAATGTAGGCACACCACTTACTTTATAAATGGAAGCGATTTTCGGATTTTTATCCACATCAATCTTTATGATGGAAAGATCTTCCTGATAAAATTCCTTCACATCCTGTAATACCGGTGCCATCGTCTGGCATGGACCGCACCACGTCGCAAAAAAATCCACTAAAACCAGCGAATTTGATTGAATAATCTGGTCAAAAGTTGCCATTATTAATTCTCCTTTATTTCATCTTTCAATGCCTTATATCCACCCTGAATATTGCACACATTTTTAAATCCCTTTGCACGCAAGATAGACACGGCGACCGCGCTGCGATAGCCCGATTGACAATGCACATACAACTGTGTACCATCTTTTTCCAGCGTGTTACCAAAATTAGCGAAATCCGACAACGGAATGTTCATTGCATTGTCAATATGTCCTTTATCAAATTCTTTCTCCGTCCGTACGTCAACAATATGACCTGCATCTGATCTTTCTCCAAATTTCTGTACTGTCAGGTTAACAACCGAATCTACTGATTCTCGCTCTTTCCAGCGCCCCATGCCTCCGTCCAATACACCAATCGCCGCAGTATACCCCAATTGTATCAAACGTTCCCCCACTGCCGTATGATTCCCCTGCTCTGTCACAAGCAAAAGTTTTTGATTTCTATTCGGAATGACTTCTGCCAAAAAGGTATCAAAAGGACCTTTAAAACCAATATTGATCGCTCCCGGAATAAATCCTTTTAAGAAGTCATCAGCAGATCGTGTGTCCAAAACAAATACATCGCCCTGAGCACGTAATTTTTTAAATTGCTTCAGGGAAAGTACAGGCAATCCTGTTACCGTATATTGCGGCACTCCCTGTCCTGGATGTGATTTTGTTTGGGCGGGCAGCACACTATGACATGTCAAGATACCCCATATAAGCGTGGTTATAAAAACTTTGTTCATCTTATTTACTATTTAAAGGGAATAAGCAATTTTTCCAATTCCGTTATTTTTCCGTTGTAAATATTCAGATCGACATTTCCACGGATACCGGTTACTGTTCCTTTCTCCGAAAATTGCCAAAATGCCCAATGCTCTTTTGGGTTTTCGATCCAGAAATTATAGTTCGCGATCCATAGGGTATAGTTCGCAAATTCATTCTCTAAAAAATCACTATAGAATTTATCTCCGGAATACAGGATGGGCTTGACTTTATAATGCATTTCCACCTCTTCTAGCCAACGTTTCAATCCTACTTTAAGGCTATCCATGGACTGTTGCTTCGGATGTTCCTCGATATCCAGTACCGGCGGAAGATCCCCCGGATGAAGCTGTACCTTACGGATGAAATTTTTGGCTTGTTTAACCGAATTTTCATTTGGTCGAAAGTAATGATATGCTCCCCTTAGGATGGCACGATTTTGTATTTTGGACCAATTCCGGCTAAATTTATCGTCTATCCCCTTCTCCCCCATTGTCGCACGGATAAACACGAAATCTATTGGAAATTGATCGTTGATCGTATTCACTTTCTGCCAGTCGATATCTTCCTGATAAGTCGAAACATCAATACCAAACACCTTATCATCATGCTTACTCATGATTTCGATATTACGGATATCATATTTAGCATCCTTTGTTAACGCTTTATTTTTTGATGTCGCCACGCGGAAGTAATACATGATTCCAGCCTTATAGTGCCATGCAACAAGACATAAGAGAAACGTAAGCATCCCTGCCATCACCCAGATCCATCTGGTCTCTCGAGACTGCTGCTGCTTCCTGACAGTTTTTGTTCGTTTTGTTTGCCGTTGCCCCATACGATGATGAAGTTACGGGAATCACAATTAACTCGCAAAATTTTCGCAACAATTTATATTTTTGTATATGATCGTATACAATCCTAAAGACTGGCTGTCAGCAACTTTCAAATTGCATAAATCAGACACCTTCAAAAAGCTGTTTCCCTTTCTTATTTTTATCGCTATCTATTCTTGGGGTATTGCTTACCTCGAATTGGAATACCTCAAATTGAGTGAAAGGAGCTGGGTCAAAAATATCACTATCGTCCATAATCTTTTAGGTTTCGTTATCTCCTTACTGTTGGTCTTTAGAACCAACTCGGCTTATGACCGTTGGTGGGAGGCGCGCAAACAATGGGGTACATTGACCAATGTCAGCCGTGCTTTTGCCTATAAGCTTAATGCGATTCTTGATGAGGGAGACAAGGTCAATCGCAGCTTCTTCCGAAAAAGTATCCCGCTTTTTGCGGAGACCCTGTATGACTTTTTACGGTCTGACTATACCAAGTTTATGCTGGATGAAAATGAACATCCTGAGCTTAAATCATTGGATAGCAAAAAGCATGGTCCAAATCAGGTTTCCAATATGATTTTTCAGAAGATAAACCAGCTCTATAAGGAACGTATAGTCAGCGGAGACCAATTGATTATACTCAACGAGGAAATCGTGTCAATGACCAATGTCTGTGGCGCATGTGAACGGATTAAAAATACACCGATTCCCTTGGCGTACAGTGCTTTTATCAAGAAGTTCATTATCTTCTATACGATGACACTGCCTGTAGGCTATGTTTTCTCGATCGGATACTTTGTCGTTGTTGCCGTTCCGTTCATCCTATATGTACTTGCATCACTGGAATTAATCGGGGAGTCCATCGAGGAGCCTTTTGGTATAGACCAGGACGACCTACCGATTGACAAAATCGCGGCTAATATAAAAAAACACTGCCACGAGATTATTATAGCGTAGAGTTTTGAAAATAATCTAGCTCATTTTCAAACCATAAGACATCATTACAAAAATAAGTTTTGCAAATCTATACAGAATTTCTACTTTTGTCGCGGAGAGTTGGCAGAGTGGTCGAATGCGGCGGTCTTGAAAACCGTTAACTGTCACAGGTTCGGGGGTTCGAATCCCTCACTCTCCGCAGAAAAAGCCTTTCAGAAATGAAAGGCTTTTTGCATGCTATCGGCTTCGGAAAAAAGGGCCGGCCGGAGGCCGAAAAATGAACCGCATTCCTTATCAGAACTATAAATCCCAACTGGAATTTCTTTCACTACCTTTTTTTATCGTTGATATCCGGCTGAAAAGGACTGATTCGTATGACAAAGTTTTAATGATCTAAATAAGACATTGAAATAAAAACCTGATACACAATCATATCCCTAGAACAAGCCATTCATATAGCACATTAAACAGAGAAAAATGCAAAATAAGTTTTGTAAATCTGTTCAGAATTTCTACTTTTGTCGCGGAGAGTTGGCAGAGTGGTCGAATGCGGCGGTCTTGAAAACCGTTAACTGTCACAGGTTCGGGGGTTCGAATCCCTCACTCTCCGCAGAAAAAGCCTTTCAGAAATGAAAGGCTTTTTGCATGTTATCGGGCTTCGAAACAAACGGAAACGGGATTTGAATGCTCTCTTCGATGAAAATTTTAAGGGGTGATTAAATAAGGACTGGTCGATTTGTTTTCAATCAAAAAGCGTAGGTGTCCGATCTTTGCTCTCCAGATCAATAAGAATAGATTTGTTTTTCAGACCACCAGCAAAACCAACAAGTTTACCAGATCCACCAATGATCCGATGACAAGGTACAATAATAGATATTGGATTTTTATTCAATGCACCTCCGACTGCCCGCACAGCTTTTATATCACCTAGCTGGCGCGCCAAATCTCCATAAGTTGTTGTGTGACCGTATGGAATAGCCAATAAAGCTTTCCAAACTTTAAGCTGAAAAGCTGTGCCCTGCATATCCAGCGGCAGATCAAAAATAGTGCGTTTGCGTTCAAAATACTCAAAAAGTTGTTGCGCTGCAAGCAATAATATTTGCGCACCATCATCTCTATGAGGTATTGATATCTTTGCACGGGTATAATCTTCTCCTTCCCACAATACGGCAGTAAGACCACGAATGGTAGCTACAAGCCTTATTTTCCCTAAAGGTGATGCAATATCCGTATAGACAAGTCCATTATCCTGTGCCATATTTTTTTACCAAGTTACTAATCTTTTTTATTCCATTTCCGAAAAAGGAAACATTGCTTCTCTTTTTATAATGCCATTCCTATCTTACCTTAATCCTAAATTACTTCTAAAAAGTACTAAGAAAAAAATAGATTTTATTATAAAAAATATGGAATTCACGCACGTTGAACATCATATCCATAAGAATGAACAATAGTTGTTACCTAAATAATAAAGATCATGGCAGAATTAAACCAAAAAACACAGGAAAGCGGAAAGAAAAAAATTAGAAGCCGGAAAATGGCACCAAAGGTGGATCTGACAGCAATGGTAGATCTTGCCTTCCTTCTGATTACCTTCTTCATGCTGACCACGACCCTAAACAAACCTGCGGCGATGGATATTGCCATGCCAGACAAAACAAAAGACGATGTGGATAGCCCAGTCTTTATTGATGAAAACCGGACAGCAACCCTGATCCTTGGCGATGGAAAATTTATGTGGTATCATGGTGACTTTAAGAAACCCATTGCTTCATCTGAAAAACCGGCCGATATAGAAAAGACATTGGCACAGGTGGTCGCACAGCTCAAAGGCAAGATCAGTACCATGCCCAATACGAAAGATATGATTGTCCTGATCAAACCGAGCAAAGAAGCACGGACGAAAGATGTCATTCGAACGATTGACGAGCTCAAACATCAGAACATTACCCGTTATGTCATAGGTAAAACTCAAAACGAAGAGGAAAAGCAATTATTGGCATCCATTCAATAAAGGCTCCCAGCGATCAAAAGTTTATATCCGCAACAATAACCAGTCCGAGCAATCTTTATCTTTTAAAGCAGAATTGCAGGCATATGGACAATGAAATAAAACAGGGTTATCCAAAAAATGGGCAGCCCTGTTCAATATTATTCCAACAATAATAAATTATCTTTTGTCCAGGTTTTGCCAGTAACGTTCCGCATTTTCTTTTACTTCCGCGGGCAAAGAAGCATAATTATCCGAGTACGTCGTTTTTTCGTACCCGTCCTCCGCCTCTGCTCGCATACGATAAAATTGTCCTTTGTATAAAATCAGGGCAATACAGCTCAACTGCTTTTCGACATTATCCTTCGGATGTCTGGAATAAATAAACACCGCATCCAATTTTCCGTCTTTGTCTGCATCAAAAAAAGCTTTTCGGGATTCCCAGACGGAAGTAATGATACCATCTTCCTGAATAGTTTCTTCCACTATCGGCACCCACATACCATCGATTCGTTGAAATTGCTGCGCATACAGTTTATCCGGATCTGCTCCACGTTCCTCTTTTGAAAAAATGATATAATTATCTTCCTTTGGGGTCTGAATACGCTCAACTTGCAACACCCGTTTGCCTTTAAACGGAAAGCCCGAAGATTGAAAGTTTTCTTTATTGACCGTAATATCGGTAATCTGTGCCTGCGCGACGGAGCATCCCAGCAGCAGCAGGGCAAAAAAAGTGTATTTTCCCATCTGTTTTTCCCTAAATGTGCATTCAAATTACTGACAATAAAAGAAAAATCCAATATTTTTAACAGGCTTCTTTACATCAGCCTGATTCATTTCTCCATTATTCTACTTAAATTTAACTTTATTATATACTGTGGGGCAGCTATAGTTAATTCGTATCCGCTTCACAAAACTTTACACGTATTCCCATGAAGCAGGATATTCAGACCATTGCGGACATTAAAATATTAGTCGATCAGTTTTATGGCACTGTCCGTCAGGACAGTCTTCTTGGACCAATTTTTCAGGAACGTATCCAGGACAGATGGGCCCAACATCTGGAAAAGATGTATCGCTTTTGGCAGACCATACTTCTGGATGAACACACCTACTTCGGCAGCCCATTTCCGCCTCATATTCCCCTGCCGATCGAAGCAAAGCATTTCGACCACTGGCTTCTGTTATTTGAAGCGACTGTGGACCGTCTGTACAAGGGTGAAAAAGCCGAAGAAGCTAAGTGGCGTGCACAAAAAATGGCGCAAATGTTCCAGTTTAAAAAAGAATATTTCAATACCAATCCTAAAAAGAAACCTTTATTATAAAAAAGTCTTCGCGATATTGAGGTTCTCTCCCGCCCAATTTTTGCCACTAAAAAGGTTATCCGCGACTAACAAGCACGAATAAAACATTCAAAATCAATAAAATAAATAGCAAAATAGATTTTTAACACTTTTTAATTCTACATAATGTAGAATATATTCTATATTTGTAGTATGAATAAATTATCAGCGACCGAGGAACAATTGATGGGGTATATCTGGGACATGAAAAAGGCCTTTATGAAGGATCTTATGGAAGCCTATCCTGAACCCAAACCTGCTCCGACAACAATTGCGACATTATTAAAGCGAATGACTGAAAAAGGCGCCATATCTTATGTGCTATACGGCAATTCAAGAGAGTACTACCCTTTGTTTGACAAGGACAGTTATTATCTCGCGCACGTCAATGATATCGTTGAAACGTATTTTGATAATTCGGCTTTAAAATTTGCTTCTTTTTTCACCAAACAATCGCAGTTGAACAGGGAGCAACTGGAAGAGCTAAAAAAAATAATTGATTCGGAAATTAAAAACAAAGCGACATGATTATCTATTTGGGAAAGTTGATCGCCTGTTCAGGCTTACTGTATCTTGTATACATCTTTCTTTTGCAAGGACAAAAGCTCCTGGTGTTTAATCGGTTTTATCTGCTTGCCATTATACCGATTGCCCTTTTTGCTCCGCTGATACAAACTGCCTTGCCGTCTTTTATTCCTGATTTTTTTCATTTTGGTGCCGATCTGGCTTCCAGGCTGCCTGAAACTACGGAGCCCGCCGTCGAACCGGCGCTAGTAGATCGACAGAAACCTATAATGGACACGGATACATCCATTGTTCTGATCTATCTGTTGGTTACGACGCTACTACTGGTCAAACATGTCTTGAATTATAGAAAGTTCTCTTCTTACATTGATCTCGGATCTGTTACGGCTATTCCCGCTGTTTATACTATTCAAGGCCTCAAAACGCCTTTTTCATTCTTCGGACGTATATATGTGCCCCGTGAAGCCTTTACACGGGGAGAAATTGATTCTTCCATTATCGCACATGAACAGGCACATGTAAATCAACGGCATTCCATCGACGTGATGGCCATGCAGTTTATCCGCGTGATATTATGGTTCAACCCCTTCGTCTACCTGATCGATAAAGCCATTCGACAAAACCACGAGTACTTGGCAGACGATGCTGTTGTTCAGGTTTATGAACGCACGAATTACCAACATCTGATAATCCAGTGGAGCATGTCTTCACCCGATATAAACGCATTACCGGCCAGTAATTTTAATTTTTTAACAACAAAAAAACGATTAATTATGTTACAGAAAAGAACACCCAGCGGTAAGCTCCTGCTGATGCCTGCGCTTACCCTATTGCTGACAACAGCAATTAGTCTACTGTTCTCGACACATGTCGAAGCACAGAAAACAACTCCGGCCAAAACAGAAAAGACTGAGCCCGCCAAACCAGCCGCAGTACCTCCGGCGGCTAAACGCCCCGGTGCCCCTAAAGCCGAAGAAATGCCGCCCAAACCTCCTAAAAGAGAAATGGCACCGCCAATGAAGCCAAAGAAAAACGCTGCTTCCAAAAAAGAAGAATCAGCATATGCTCCAGCTAAAATAGAAGAAGTATATGTAGAAAGCAGCAGTAAAAGCGGAAATTCAAAGTTTCAGGAACCTAAGCGGATCAAGCTAAGCGGAACTGCGGATGTGAGCGCCACTACATCATTGAATTCAAATGTTCAAGTGAATGATCCCAATACCGCAGCAACGGTGAAAACAGGTACTGCACCCTCTGGATCAGCAAAGGTAACAGAAATAAGGTCGGCAGAACCAAATACGATAACAAAAGTAAACGTGCGTTCCGCTGGCACCAACGTCTCAGAAGCCAGAGAAAACAGCGGAACACAGGCTGCAAGGATTGTACTTAAAGGTCAACCTGCAAAAGAGATAGCCATGGATTCCGATAAAAAAAATGCGCCGGTTCTTCAGGGGGTCAGAACCCAGTATCGAGGTGAAATACCTAAAAATCCCCCTTTGTCCAAGTAATCAAAACTTAGGTCAGACAGCATAAAACTTTCTTTTCAAAAGACAAAAAATAACCGGAGGAACGATCGTTCCTCCGGTTTTCCAATCAACCAGCATGTATATTTGAAAATCGCTAAATCAAACATGTTGTATTATATTCCAACAGTTCATT
The DNA here is from genome assembly GCF_003627955.1 of Sphingobacterium puteale. Lineage (GTDB taxonomy): Bacteria > Bacteroidota > Bacteroidia > Sphingobacteriales > Sphingobacteriaceae > Sphingobacterium > Sphingobacterium puteale. Next base: position 63,010 of record NZ_RBWS01000021.1, read on the forward strand.
GCATACGTAAACTGAGAATAAATTATTAAATTTCCATATCAATAGTAAGACGTTCAACTAAGCCGGTTGTCCAAAAAAATAAAAAACTTTTTTACTACCTTAGATTGATAAAATAAACAAGAAAAACCAGCTTGTTTCATTAACTATAGGAATACAGATATGAAATCGTATGCACTTGTTTTAGCGGCAGGCCTGCTCCCCTTTGGCGCATTAAGCCAAAAGATGGTTGCCCCCGGAAGCCCTGATATCAATACTAAATATATAAAGCCAGAGAAATCGCTTTATACCGTATATTATGTCAAAGATAATAACTGGGATAAGCAGGGATCATTGGTCTATGATATCACATCTACAGGCAATCAATTGACCTTAAAAAACTCCTACACACCCAAGGACAGTTCCTGGATCAATATCAGGACAAGTGTTGTGGATCCCCAAACATTAAAATCCATCAGCTATACCAGTGACGGCAAAAAAACAAAATTAAATCTCAGCTTTGGTGAAACCATCACCGGTAATTATTATTCCAAAGAAACTAAAAAAGATAAAAAACTGAGTTTTCGTCCTACCGAGCCATTTATTGATTTTAATTGGACGGATTTAATGATTGGGACACTTCCGCTTGATGTAGGCTATAAAGCTCGGATCCCGCAATTCTATTATAATGACGAATCCAATACACAGGTTGAATACTATACTATCAAGGAAGTTAAAAGTTATAGCTATGGTTCACCGAAAACCGGGAAGCATGATACCTGGCTGATCACCTTATTGGAAGAAAACACAGGAGCTATCTACAATTATGTGGTGGACAAGAAAGACCGGCGGCTTTGGCAGCGGGAGATGTCCATGGGCAACGGCAAGTGGGAAATTACGGTCAATGAGGAACTGGACTATCAGCCGATCAAAAATCGGTTCGACAAGGAACTGGCCATCCGACAGATCTCCAACGGCAATAGCGTCATCATCGGGACCGCTTATGCACGCTCAAGTTCAGGTAAAAGATTAGGCGGTCTTGTCAATACGGCGAAAAAACAATATGCTCCAAAAGGAACCGAGATTATGCTTTTTCCAAATTCAGCATACTACGAAGAATGGCTTGAGGTCAATAAGAAAATCCGTAAACAGAAAAAAGTTGCCGAGGTTCCACTGGATTTAGATTTTGGACACGCTATCAAGCGCACCAAAGTGTATGATGATGAGGGACACTTTGAATTTGCAGAGCTAATGCCGGGCAACTATATTATTATGACCAGCTTTGACTTTACCAATTCGTACAACTATTCGTATGTATCCGGTTATACCAATTATTACAATTATTGGGGATATACCGGTTCTACAACAAATTATGGGACCGGAAGGTCATCTTATACTGATAAAGCGACTATCGAAAAACGGATCAGCATTGATAAAGACGGCGAAAAGAAAGAGGTGAATTTAAAGGAAATGTAGGAAAAATAAAGACATATTTATTTCTTTTGATTTTTTTTCATCAATCGATCAAAGCTAAATGGAAAATCCCGATAGCTCCCTAAGAGAAAACAGGCACTTGCCGCTACCCAAACCGAATAGTTAAACGTGACTTTGATACCAAAAGACAGTGTCATCGTCAACGCGAAAACGGTTAATAGAATCCCTGAAGACAGCGCTGCGAAACGTGTCCGATAACCGATCAATAACAACAGGGCCAAAACGACCTCGAGTATGGTCGCTCCGATAGCGAGCATACTTCCTATTGACGCCGGCACAAAAAAATTGAGCTGATTGGAATAAGCGACAAAATTGGCCCAACTTCCCCAAGAAGCATTCGCCGTACCTGGGGCTCCCCAAAAACCCAAACGATCCGCCACAGCAGATAAAAAGGCTGTTGCCACAGCTACGCGTACAAAAAATTGACTATATATCATTTCTAAATTTTTAAGATCAAATATAAGGCAACAGTATCCGGATTAACTTAAACCAGTTTAAGAAATCAAGTGACAGACAACAATAAGGCCGCCAGCATTTTAAATACTGAACGGCCTTATAACATCAATTAATATGAATAAGAATTTATATGGTGTACACCTCCATTAAACTGTGATACACCATAATAAACGACAATCGAATTGTCGAATAGTCCCAATAAAAAGTGAGAATATATATTTTTTTCCTTAAGCCAGAACAGCTGTTTTAACCATACATGCTTTCATCAGTTGATAAGTACGTTCAATATCATGATCCAAGCCAATAGAAAAACGGATCAGTCCGTCGGAGATTCCCATGCTCACCCGTTCCTCTTCGGGAATTTCAGATGACGTCGAACTGCCCGAACAGGAAAATAGCGTTTTATAGAAGCCAAGACTTACGGCCAAATAGCCAAGGTTCTCCTTTTGCATTAGCTCCATGAGCGCGTTGGCACGATCTGTCGTTCCGGCATCCAAAGTCAATATCCCGCCGAAACCATACTCTGCATGCATTATCTTTTTCATCAGCTCATGATGCTTATGTGAAGGCAATCCGGGATAGGAAACTTTCAGCCCATCCTTTTCAAAGCGTTCGGCCAGGTAATGCGCATTATAACTATGTTGCTTTATGCGGATATGGAGTGTACGGAGATTTTTCAGGATACTGGCCGAGCGGAGACTGTCCATCGTCGGACCAAGCAGCATGCAGGCACCGGAATTGACATTTTTTGTATCGTTGATAAACTCTTTTGTACCACAATAAACACCACCGACAGTATCGCTGCTACCATTGATAAATTTTGTCAGGCTATGGATCACGATATCCGCACCTAACAGCCCCGGTGAGATAGATAACGGCGAAAAGGTATTGTCTACCACAAGTGTGAGCTTATATTTCTTGCAGATGGCAGACAGTCTTCTTAAATCAGCTACCTCCAGTAAGGGATTGCTGACGCTTTCACAATAAATTATTTTTGTCCCCGGACGTATCGCGGCTTCGATCGCTTCAAAATTACCGATATCAACAAAACTCGTTTCAATATGGAACGGCGGTAAAAAATTTTTCAGGAAAGCGTAGGTACCGCCGTAGATCGTTCGACTGGAAATAATATGGTCGCCACTTTTACAGAGTTGCAAAAGAACTGTTGTTATCGCTCCCATTCCCGAAGCCGTTACATTGGCGGCAGCCGTATTTTCCAGCCTGGCCAGCGCCTGCGCAAGATATAGATTCATCGGAGATGAATGCCGCGAATATAGGTAACAGCCATCCGCATTGCCCTCAAAGGTATCAAACATAGTTTTAGCGGATAGAAAGGTATAGGTCGAGCTATCCGAAATAGAAGGATTTACACCGCCGAACTCTCCAAAATATTGCAAATCCTGTATTTCATTTGCTGCATTAAAATCTTCCATCTGTGTATAATTTTATTTTTAAATTTTGCTAATTTTTTATACATAAAATTGGGTTATTTTACATTTTATTACAACATTTTATCAGTATATTAGATTATAAATCTGATATATCTGTAAATTTTAGAAAATATATCCACAACAACTACATATAACTACTTTAAACCAAAAAATAATCTATGCACTTCGACGAAACTGATAAAAAATTACTCAAACTTCTGCAGGAAGACGCCAAACAGACCACCAAGGAGCTTGCTCATAAGCTCGGATTATCCGTAACGGCTGCTTATGAACGTGTACGTAAACTTGAAAACACCGGGGTGATCTCTAAATATGTCGCTCTACTTGATAAACAAAAGATCGCAAAAGATTTTATGGTGCTCTGTCATGTCAAGCTCACACAGCATAAAAAAGAATATATACAGCAGTTTGAAAGGGAGGTAATGGATTTACAGGAAGTCACCGAATGCTTCCATGTCAGTGGCGATTACGATTATATTTTAAAGATCTGTGTTCGGGACATGGAAGATTATCGACATTTTATGTTGTCCAAGTTGACCTCCCTACAGCACATTGCGAGCACCCACAGTTCTTTTATGATCGCTGAGGTAAAGAATACCATAACTGTTCTTATTTAGCCCCTGCCAAACAAGAATAGCTCATTAGACCAGAACACCATTTTTCGAAGCAATCGGATCAGGCAGATTTTCCTCACCTGTCATCTGCAATAAATCGATTTCTATCGTTCGGCAGATGGACAACATCGGAATATCAAACATCAGTCCCCCAAAAGGATTTTCAGTATAGTCACCCACCAGTTCCATCACAATATAGATCCAGCCAATGACCACACAAAAAGGAATACTAGTCCAAATTCCCCAGTGGCCCAGTTTAGCAAATTCATTGACCAGCCCCAAAGGCAGTAACATGATCAGAATAACATTAAAAACAAATGCCGTGCTGGCAAACTGCCTTGGCGAGGGGAACTTTTTGATTCGTTCTGCCTGTCCCTGAAAATCATAAAACTGATTGAGGCAGGTCTGCAATTGCATCTGATTGAAATCCGAGATAAGCCCATCGTTTTTTAAATCATTGACATCTTTTGCCTGTTGGGAATTCAGATAAGTTGCAAAGTTTTTATAGACCGACTGTAGCGCATATTCTTCTCTCGAAAGATATTTATTCAAGAATATAGGCGTCCGGCTATAATCCGGAAAACCGGCTTTGATCAGCCGATGTCGCTTGACATTAAGTGCACCGATATGCCTCTTCAGACTGATGTGTTCCCACTCGGTCGGAACGAGCAGCTGCTCACGAAATTGGTATAACCAGGCAATATGGCGGTAGGTTAATTTCTTCCTGACTTCTTCCAGATATTGCTGATCGCCCTGTCCGGTATTAAAGGCATAAAGCATGGATACAAATGAGCGGCTGGAGTTGACGATCCCGCCCCATATCTTTCGGGCCTCCCATAATCTATCATAAGCCTGGTTATTTTTAAATCCCACGTAAAATGCTTCTGCTGTACCAATCAATGCCAAGGGAACCCAAGGAATAATCATCCATTCCCACTGAAAGAAATAATAGACGAGGGTAACAAGAGAACACCATGCCGTCAACCAGATTAAATGGACACCAGCAAGATTGAAGATCTGTTTGTAATTAAAATACTTTGTTGTAATCATAAAAGCATCCGTTTTTAACATTCCCGCTCCAGCAATATCTGGTATGAGAAACAAATTTATCCACAGCTGAATGTACCATTTAAATTTCTACAGTCCAATATCACCTGTCATTTTATTTCAAAATCAATCTATCCTACATAACCTTATTGCAGTCATTATTTTGCTGGCAAAACGCGTAAAAAATCATCTTCTGCCTATTGTATCTATCTCAAAAAAAAGAATAGACCGAAGTATTAAGCCGCCGGTGTGCTACTAGAAAAAGTGATATTGGCGTAATCTAAAATTGAATGCCTCTTAAAATTATCGGCTCATCAGTTAGATCAAAAAACCTTGTTTTTCAAATTGTTTCACCAATTTTTCAGCATCTTTTTCAGCCACACTTTCTTCTACCTGGTAATTATCCAATAAAACTGCAGTGACACTTTCAACATTAAATTCCTTTCCTTGCAGTTCTAGCCAGATCTGCACAGCAGTCTCATTAAAAGTATAAACCTTGGATGCATCCAATTGCTCTTGCCCGGGATAGACTAAGATATGGTCATCGCCCAATTTGCGTAATTGTAAATCTCCTCTAAGTTTCATCTGGCTATTCCTCTATTTATTTCTATGACATTCAAACAATTCATTTGGTTTGTCCTATTACGAAAAAGTATATACATTATACAATAGGTCCGAACGGCAGCCTCTTCTCTACTGCGGCTTGTTATCAAAAATACAAAAGACACTCGAAAAATTAACTAAAAAACTCAACAGAGATAAAGAAAAATAACTACGGAGTTTAAAAAAACTTTTCTCTCCTTAACTTCCTTGCAACTGCTCGAAAGTAAATAGTTGCGGATAGTTTTTGGGCAGTTCATAACGCCAGTTATGCATCGGGAAATTGTCATTCCGGATCTTGCCGTCGGGATCCATTAGAATATATCGCGGTATGCCATTAAATTTAAATAACTCCCGCAACGCCAGATACTCATCCGGCGAAACGATATAGCTTTCGAACATGTGGTTTTTGACCACATAATCGTTGTAGAAATTCATATCAGGGGTACCGCTGCTGTCCGTCACAAAAACAAATACCAGGTTGGGATTATCCTTTAGTTTTAAGCGCTTTTCTTTCATGGCCTCAATCCCAGCACGGCAGGGCCCGCAGGATTCTGACCAAAAGTCAACAAGAACGACCTTACCACGATATTTATCGGTCAGTTTTTTAAATACAGCGGCAGATGTCGTCTGTGGCAACATGTAACCTCCCATGGATTTTTTCACTCTTTCGTTCAACGCCATGGCTTCTTTTTTCAAGTCCTTATTGGTCAGAACCTGCAACAGGTCATTTGAAATCTCTGCCATCTGTACCGTGTCTTTTGCATTTGAAATCCTGAATTTCAATGTTCGGAGTATTGCTGCTTCAGTAACCAGCGTACCGGCTATCGGCCCGTTCGCTTTTCGATTTAAGGAGTCTAATACCTGGTAGAAGTTTAATTTCCGCTGGCTGTTCATTAACCTATAAAGACTGGTAATAGGAAATAATGGTGAGTACTCAAAGCGGTTGATAAGTGTCGAGAACTGCCGCGGGACAAATAGGGCAGGATCATTCAGGTCCAAGCGTTTTATAAAATCAAAGTAATCTTCCGGAAGGGGAGATTTAAGGTAGGGATTTAGGCTGTCATTTTTTGAAATCCCTTCGCGATACATCTGGAGATCCAACAGTTGCGCGGCGTAATTGACATCCACATCACTTCGGATCAAATGTTTTACCTTAGGGGTATAGGCAGCGCTCTTCAGACGGTCATTTACATCCTGCCGGACAGAATCCCATGTAGCGATAACTCCTTCTTTGGTCTGCTGTGTCGGTCTTTCCTTCAACAGCTGTTCAACATGATCATAAAATTTCCTCCGGTTGCTTTCCCATTTAAAATCCGCAAGCTGTTGATTTTCCTGAGCAAGCGGTCCACCATACTGCAACAGTTCCAATTGACCGTCCAGCGAAGCTTTCAATGTCATAGCCAAGGTATGGCCGGGTTCGATATAATAATAGTAATTACGCTCATTGATGGATAGATAAGACATTTCCGGATTGACCGCCAGGTAACTGGCCTCAAAACGGCCATCAGGATATATCCGGATTGTGGCCGGATAGTCCTCTCTGGTCAGTTGGTTGCCACAATAAATAATGCCGCTATTAAAACCGAGCTTTGGGCTATAGCCTTCAATAAAACCGATAATACGGACAGAATCTGGTCCAAAAAAATTTTTATCATAGTTTTTAAACACGGTTTTGACCTTCGCCGCGGCGAGTTTCTGTTTTATCCAACTGTTAGGATCAACAGCGCCTGTTTGTTTTGATACGGTTTGAGCTGAGGCAAACGAAAAATTCAAAAAAATAAAAAAGGCGATAATTGGCAATTTCATAACTTTTAGCTTTTAATCCCTTTAAGTTAAGTATTTTACACCAAATAAAGAATAGATTTCAAAAAACTAATCCCTATATTAAGTTTAGAATGATCGTACATTTTTAGGCAAAAATAAGTTTACTCGGCCCGAACCCGACTTAAACAGAAAAAGAGACTGTCTAAAGCCTCTTTCTATTTCTATTAAACTATTGATCTTGCAGCATATCATATGTTATAATTGCAAAATCAGTTCCGCCTGTTGCTGGTTTCTAAAAACAACAACTGTTGGCTGATCGGCATGAATATGCTTTTTAATAGCTTGCTGTAGGTCCGTTAACTGATCTATTTTCTCGCCTTGATAGTCCAAGATCACATCATTGGCCCGTAGTCCGCTTTTATAAAGCGCGCTCTTTTCTTCCAGCTGGAGCATCAATACACCGGCAATCGATGGAAGTCCAGCGGCTGACTGTTCGCCCAATGTTTCGACAGACTTAAATTGTCCGCCTTTCCAAGCCCACTTCAAGTCCTGCTCTTTTGTGTCTTTTTGGATCAGCCGCGGTATCTCCGGGCTGGCAGCGAGGCTTTTCAGTCTTTTGCTCGTCACACCAAAATGCAGCATATCAAAATTTTTGAAACCTTGATCTTTCCAGTTCTTCAACCGGAAATCGCCCTGGACGGGATCGACAAAATTCAGCGGAACAACACGTCCATATTTTTCCACTCCCTTCGTTTGATCTTTTAGTAAGTCTTCCTTTCTTGTGTAAATATTATGGTCCACCTCATCCCCCCAGTACTTAACCTGAATATCCTGATGGCTATGCATCAAAAGATTATCCCGAAAGATATCATGGCTGTCCTTAAACCACACATGTGGATGAAAACCATTGTTGAGCATAACATTGTTATATACTTTGCGATAAAAGCCTTCCCGCAATTTTAATCCGCCGCCTAAACAGAGGTTATTGTAGATTTCGTAGTTGGAAGATCCATCATCGAGGTCAATATCCCAGCCATGGTCGCAACGAAAGCGGTTGTCGTGAATTTTTGTTGTTCTGACCGCATCCAGTAAAATTAAGTTGGGATGGGCTGCTGTCATCTGATCCATTTCTTTACGGTCGGGATGCCAAAAACGGTCACGTCCCCAAGAATTAAAAGCGCCATGATCACTGGTTTCCAACACGGTATTGAATACGTCGTTGTAGGCGATCTCATGTCCGCCCCAGGTACCGTCACCGACATTGATACCCGCACGGGGCACATTGTAAATCGTGTTGTGCAAGATGAGTAGAGACTCAGCCATCGAGATCTGAACACCAGCGACCTGCTTTTCGATCAGACCAATGCTGTGAATCAAATTGTCACTGGCCTCACAATCCATAGGGTAATTCTTAGACTTGGGACCTTTGACAGTGTCCATCTGATCGAGTGGAACAAATTGCTCATAGTGAAACGCTGGTGAGCGCACAGCCTCGGGATCGCCTACAAAGTTGATGGCACCGGCACCGATCTGTTCAATACGGTTGCTGCTGATCTTTACGCCACGATTGTAATTGCTCACAAAGACAGCATTCCCGCCCAATTCGACAAAATCATTGGCACGAAGGGTGCAATTTTCAGCACCCTCAATCTTTACCGCTCCCTGCCGATAGATAGTCCAGTCGCTGCGCAACAGTGGTTCCGCAGTTTTCATAAAGGTAGGTGCCGTATGCGTAAAACGCAGGCCGCTGATTTCAATATCATGTACCGGACCTGAAGCGGAACCCGAAATAGTGATTAAATTTTCAAGTTGGGGAGCCACAAACTTAAGCTGATTAGGATCCTTACCATTGGCTGGCATGTAATATAGAGTCGCTTTAGCCTCATCCAGATACCATTCCTGGGCAGTATCAAGTTCTTCAAAAATATTCTCGACAAAGCGATAGGTCTCGTGCATTTTGCTTGGGCGGTTATTTTGCTCTCCGCCTTCAAGCGTAACTTTTGACACCCCCTCTTTTCCTGTGATGCGGTAGTGGAACCCACCCCAACGGCCTTCGTGCAGCGCATGCACAATACCTCCGGTCGGGTTTTTCCAGGTCGCGATACGTGCTGGGCTCAGTGCATCTGCCGCATACCCCTGAAAGGGTAATATAGAGGCATCATAATTTGGATACCTTGCACGGATCAGGTGTGCATCATTGGCATACAAACACTGGAAACTCAATCCTGCAGGAACTTTAGCTTTCCAGATCCCTTTATCGCCTTGTTCCCATTTTAGATCAAGGGTTTTGCCCCCACTGAGGATGACCTGCTTTCCATCGGCGGCTTTAATCCTTAAAGGCTGTTTCTTATTACCAGAGTGATTTGCCAAGAGCTGTATCGGTTTGTCGAGGTAATACGTTCCGCCGTTAAAAATAATTTCGATACCGGAACCGACCTTTCCCTTTTTATATTTTTCTGCGGCACGAAGGGCTGCATCAGCTGTGGCAAAAGGTTTTACCGATGTTCCCGCATTCTGGTCGCTGCCTTTTGGACTGATATATATACGCCTGACGGTGCTGGACTGCTGTGCCTGTGCAGCAGGGATCGCCAAGCAGCTCATTCCAATAAAAAATAGCCCCACAGCTTGGCTCGATTGTATTTTCATCATATTAGTATTTCATGTTGGTTATTTTTCTGATCAATTTATGATTCAGTTTCCTTGTATTAAAGATATCTTTAATACAAGAATCTACCCTAAAATTCCGTTTATTTTGTCCGTTTATTTTCTAGCTGTTGCCCCAAAAGCCGACTTCCTCTCATATACATCTATTAAGCACTTATTACACTATAATCTAACTATCAAATATTCGATTCGCGGCGTGTTACTTCTATTTTACTGTCCCCTCTTCATGCAATTCCCAACTAAAAGGCTTACCAATCATCGTCTAATCTGTATGGAAAGATATTTATATTTACCTAAAGATGTAAAAACAATCAACCCAAAATTATGAGCTTAAAAACATTGGACTATATCTGGCAGACACAGGAGTATTGGTGGAGCCATATTTCAGAACACAATGATTTTGATTTTGAAAAAACTTTAGTGAAAAAGCGGATATTTTCAGCGCCATTAAAGAGAGTTCACAAAAGCTTCAGGATTATGTAAAAGGTCTTTCGGAAGAAGATTTAAAAAAAATGTAAAAGTTGAATCGCCTTGGCTGCAATGTACTTTTTCAATGTATGAATATATTCAGCATCTGATGATCCACGGAACTTATCACCGCGGGCAGATCGTCAACATAGGCGAAATATCGGAATAACAGACGCACCAATGACAGATTACAATTTTTGGAACTTCTATAAGAACCAAAAATAAAGAAAGAGGTTACTACGATGGAAAAAAACACAAGTAAAGTCCATGTCAGGGAAATCCTAGAGCAGGCTAAGCTGGGCTGGAAACAGCGGGGGCCGGACACTTCTCTTATAGCTATACAAGTGGGACTTCTAAAAAAGAAAGTGAGTTTTCCGCTTCTGGAATATGCTGCAAAGGAAATGGTAACGTGGATACCCGAACATGAACAGACAGTTTTTACGGATGCACTGATCGCTACCGATGAAATGGGAAGTTATGTCATAGCGGGGATGATCTTACAACTACAGCTCCCCATACATCTGGAACAGTCGATCGAGAAAGCATGCTGGTATATGATAAAAGGAGACCAATGGTATGTATGTGACATTATAGGTGAACGTGTACTTGGACATGCTCTCCTTACTTTTCCAGAAAAAACAATCCCATTACTCGAGCAGCTTACTAAAGATCCGAATAAATGGGTTGTGCGCTCGGTCGGTGTCGCCACACATTATGCCGTAAAGAAAGGACTGACAACAAAATTTGCTGAAACCATGTTCAAACTGATGCTGTCACTATCCGGTGCAACGGATTTCCATATCAAAAAGGGAATCGGTTGGGGTGCTAAAACCATCGCCAAATTCCACCCTATCATCATCGCGCGTCATATAGATACGATTGAATCTTCAGAAACCAGACAATGGTTTCGAACAAAAATTACCATCGGTCTGAATCGGAACAAGGTCGCTACGTCATTATAGATAGCATTGAGAAAGGCTGGTAAATAGGCAAACGAATGTAACCTCTTAAAGGACTGATGCAATTGGATCAGAGAAAAATATCCTAATCTGAAAAAACAGCCGCTGGTTTAGTAATTATAGTCGTAAAATGAGACAGTGAGAGAAATATGTGCATCCTCAAAAGCGGTCCAACAGTCAAAGGTGCCGCCAGAGAATAGAATATTTGAAACGATACGCGGAAAAACAAGCACGAAATTATAAAAGAATAGGGCTACCGAGCAGATTCGGCTAGCCCTATTCTTTTTCAGCCAGTAGCGATATATTTGGCTAGTTTTTTTTCATGGTTCCTGTTTGTCTCAAATTGATATGCCAACTGAAAGCCTCCTCCAGTAAATGTGGCGTATGCCCCCCCCTTTCGCAGGCACGATTGTAATAATCCAACAGTTGTGATTTGTAATCAGGATGTACGCAATTTTCAATAATAACTTTCGCACGCTCACGAGGAGCCAATCCGCGCAGATCAGCCAAACCATAATCTGTCACCAAGATATCAACATCATGTTCCGTATGATCTACATGGGATACCATCGGGACTATATGGGAAATCGCATTCCCCTTGGAAGCCGCCTGTGTGACGAAGATACTTAAGTAAGCATTTCGGGCGAAATCTCCAGAACCACCTATACCATTCATGATGTTGGTGCCTGAAGTATGGGTGGAGTTTACATTGCCATATATATCAAATTCTATCGCTGTATTGATCGCAATGATACCCAACCGTTTGATCAATCCCGGTGTATTCGATATATTTTGAGGACGCAACACGATCTTGTCCCGGTATTTGTCTAAATGATCGAATACACGGGAGTAACATTCTTCTGATACGGTAATGGAAGAGGCTGACGCAAAATCCAGTTTACCCGCATCAATTAAGTCAAATGTACTATCCTGTAATACCTCCGAAAACATCGTTAAATTATGAAATTTACTATGGATAAAGCCTGTTAGTACCGCATTCGCCACTTTTCCAATTCCCGCCTGGAGCGGCATCAGACTCTCAGACAGATGCCCAAGTTCAACTTCATTTTCAAAAAAAGCCAATATATGCTTCGCTATTGCTGTTGTTTTGTCATCTGGCTCGGCAATATCGGCCGGACTATCTAGTTCATTTGTAAAAACGATACCCACAATCTTGCCGGGATCCAATGGGATTGTCTTTCGACCGATTTTATTTTCAGGCGCTACAATAGGGATAACATTACGACGCGGATAGTCTTCAGCCTGGTAGATATCATGTATTCCTTTAATAGTAGTCGGAATAGCCGTATTTACTTCCAGTATAACCTGTTTAGCCAATGCAGCAAAGGTTGCCGAATTACCTACGGAGGTCGTTGGAACGATACTGCCATCTGATTCGATCGCAGCGACTTCCAAAACGGCAATATCAACTTGCGGAAGATTCTTATTGTGCAACAGTTCAGCGGTCTCGCTTAAATGCTGGTCAATAAAAAGTACATCTCCGGCATTGATCTTATTGCGGAGGGTACGATCTACCTGAAATGGCATCCGTTTGGACAGGGCTCCGGCCTCAGCCAATTTACCGTCTGTACCATGTCCTAAGGAAGCACCCGTAATCAATGTTATTTTCAAAGGATCCTCTTTAGCCCTTTCCGCCAAAGCCGGTAATACGGCTTTACTATCGCCAGCTTTGGTAAAACCGCTTGAACCAACCACCATACCATCCTGAAATAATTTCGCAGCTTCGGCAGCTGTAATAACCTTATCGTGTAAGCTCTGAATTTTTATCCTTTCGTAAGCCATATCCTTATAATTTTATTTATGTACGCTATTCTTGTAAACTTAAGAAATTGAAACCTATTTACATCCGCTATTTTAAAAGATATTAGACCCCGGTGTACATTTCTCAAACAAACAATTTTAGTGTTTTTTTCTACAGTGAATTTATTCCCATTCGACACAAAATTATTCAATGGAGACGAAATAAAATTAAACAACTGTATATCAATAAAATAAATAAAAATATAGTTCCAATTATTTTATAAAAAAAAGAGAGTAACTTCATATAAAACTGATTTTCAACAAATTAAAAATAATAAATTTAAATCACGGTAAGTAAACACTAACTCTCCAGTGTTTTATTTGCAATTTTATTGTAAGCATACACTCACTTTACGGGCAACAAGGTCAGGTCTAGTAAAAAAGTCTTACCTTTGCAGCGTAGTTTTATAGGAAAAAATGAACACAAAAGATACAACGAGCGATGCAAAATATGTCAACCGCTATTACATGACGGAGGTCGACTCATTTGAAGATAGCATTTATTGTCACCATGCCATCATAGCGGAGAACCATATCACTGAGCACGCTCATGATAAGGATCAATTTTTATACACCGAGGGTGGTGTCGTTTTTATCAAAACGGATGAAAAATCATATTTCTTGCCAGCTCGGCACTACCTGTGGATTCCTGCGGGTGTAAAGCATAGTATCCATCCGAGTACCCCGGAGGTTGTGATGCGTAATCTATATTTTCCAAAGACGAACAGCGATACTGCATTCTACAGTAAAATGGGGATCTATCCGGTAAACGATCTGCTGATTGAATTGATTATGTTTACCAACCGTTGGAATGGCAATATATTTCCCGTCGAGGAACCAAAATATAGCTTAGCGACTGCATTTAAGCTTATCCTCCCTGAGTTGTCCTTGAACGAACTCCCGCTGGCATTGCCCTATCCAAGCCACCAAAAATTAAAAGATATCGTTACTTATCTGGAAGAAAATATTGAAGAAAATGTGAGTTTTAAAAAACTTGCGAGCTTATTTAATATCAGCGAACGTACATTGGCCAGATTGTTTCAGAAGGAATTAAACATGTCTTTTATTCAATATTATACGATCCTCAGAATGCTAACTGCCCTTAAATTGCTACTGGATGAAAAACTCAGTGTCAATGAGGTCGCATTGAAAGTCGGTTATAACAGTTTACCTACATTCAGCAATACGTTCAATAAGGTCGTAGGTATTCGCCCCAGCGAGTATGTCAAACAAAAAGAATTGCTAATTTAAAAATGTTTCCCTAAATTAGGTCAATAAACCTAATTTAGGATGAAATTCAAACATATTATCTATAGTGCTGGAATTCTATTACTCAGCACTTCCGTATTTGGCAATTCTCAAGACAAAAAACCCAAGCCCATTCAATTGTTCAATGGGAAAGATTTAAAAAACTGGACCCCAAAAATCCGAAACCATAAGGTTGGAGATAACTATAAAAACACATTCCGTGTCGAAGATGGTTTATTGAAAGTCAGATATGATGGCTACGATAATTTCAATTTTCAATATGGCCATCTATTCTACGATAAAGAATTTTCTGCTTATTTATTACGTGTCACTTATCGTTTTGTAGGCGAGCAGGCTCCCGGTGGTGAAGGCTGGGCCTGGCGCAATAGCGGTGCCATGCTACATGGACAAGACCCCAAGACGATGGGCGTAGATCAAGATTTCCCCATATCCATCGAAGGACAACTCTTGGGTGGAAATGGCAAGGACGAACGTACCACGAGCAATCTCTGTACACCGGGAACAAATGTTGTCATCGATAACAAACTATTTACCCCACATTGTATCAGCTCCACATCAAAGACCTATGCTGGAGACCAATGGGTAACAGCAGATTTTCTGGTATTGGGTGATTCACTTGTACAGCATATCCTTGAAGACAAGGTGGTATTACAATATACCAAACCTCAAATAGGGGGTGGGAATGTAACTGACTTTGACCCTGCCGTAAAAAAAGATGGACAACTATTAAAGAAAGGAAGCATTTCATTGCAGAGTGAGAGTCATCCCATCGACTTCAAAAAGGTAGAGCTATATGATTTGGAACCCTATATGAAAGATCCCAATAAGTTGAGAAAAGTCATTGCGGAGTTATTGCCCAATTTAAAGCAATAGTTTATCGTAACAACATAAAAAAAGCATCAGTACTGATGCTTTTTTTATTACTATTCGCTTGGAAAGAGAAATCCAAAGTATATAACATAAAGAAAAGGGATACAGCGAGCTGTACCCCTCAATATCTATACAGGAAGCTTACGCTAAACCGTTAACGAATTTAGTTAACTTAGATTTGTTGTTAGAAGCTTTTTTCTTGTGGATCACATTTTTCTTTGCCAAACGATCAAGCATAGAAATTACGCGTGGTAACAATGTTTTTGCCTCTTCTGCAGAAGTTGTATGACGTAATTTTTTGATTGCGTTACGCGTTGTTTTTGCTTGGTAACGGTTTCTTAAACGTTTAGTAGCGTTTGCTCTAATTCTTTTGATCGCTGATTTATGATTTGCCATTTTTTTTAGCTAATTTTTATTCAATTTTTTCTTGTAATTCGGACTGCAAAAATAACACCTTATTTTCAATATTCAAAATCTATTTTGTTTTTTAGGTTTAGTATATTTGCGGCATGCAAAAATTATCGATGGATGAACTTCAACGTACAGATGTTGAATCGTTTAAAAAACAAGAAAAAACGCCTATCGCAATCGTTTTGGACAATGTTCGTAGCATGCACAATGTCGGCTCTGCCTTCCGTACAGCGGACGGATTTGCTATTGAAAAAATATACTTATGTGGCATTACCGGAACGCCACCACACCGGGAAATCGAAAAAACGGCTTTGGGAGCAACACAATCTGTCTCTTGGGAATACCACAAAGAAACGATCGATGTTGTAGCCCAGCTAAAAATGGAAGGTTATACAATCATTGCCATTGAACAGGCCGATGATAGTGTCATGTTACATCAATTTGAACCAAAGTCCGATAAAAAATATGCTTTAATTTTTGGAAACGAGGTCAATGGTGTCGATGAAGAAGTCATGGAAAAAATCGATACTTGTATCGAAATCCCCCAATATGGCACCAAGCACTCACTTAACGTATCTGTCGCAATTGGCATTATCCTTTGGGATTTTATCCAAAAACGCAATCTGAACTAAAAATTTATCAATAAAGGTCATATTCCTATCCACATTGCTTCCATTTTAGAAAGCAAAATAGTAGATTTGTGTGCAAAATTTAAAGAAGAAATGAGTGTATTAGTTAATAAAGATTCAAAAGTAATCGTTCAAGGTTTCACTGGAAACGAAGGTACTTACCATGCGACTCAAATGATTGAGTACGGAACAAATGTAGTTGGTGGTGTGACTCCTGGTAAAGGTGGTCAACAACACTTAGACCGTCCTGTATTCAACACTGTTCAAGATGCAGTAGACGCTACAGGAGCTAATGTTTCTATTATCTTTGTACCTCCAGCATTTGCTGCGGATGCAATCATGGAAGCTGCCGCTGCGGGTATCGAAGTGATTGTATGTATCACTGAGGGTATCCCTACGAAAGACATGATCCAGGTAAAATCTTACCTGAGCGACAAAAAATCTCGTTTAATCGGTCCAAACTGCCCTGGTATCATCACTGCAGGTGAAGCTAAAATCGGTATTATGCCAGGATTTATCTTCAAAAAAGGTAACGTAGGTGTAGTTTCTAAATCAGGAACTTTAACTTACGAAGCAGTAGATCAAACTGTAAAAGCTGGATTAGGAATCACGACAGCTATCGGAATCGGTGGTGACCCAATCATCGGTACAACAACTAAAGAAGCTGTTGAATTATTAATGAACGACCCAGAAACTGAAGCGATCATCATGATCGGTGAGATCGGTGGTGGAATGGAAGCAGAAGCTGCGCGTTGGATCAAAGAGCACGGTACTAAACCTGTTGTTGGATTTATCGCTGGTCAAACAGCGCCTCCGGGACGTCGTATGGGCCACGCCGGTGCAATCGTTGGTGGTGCTGATGATACTGCTGCAGCAAAAATGAAAATTATGCGTGAGTGTGGTATCCGTGTAGTTGAATCTCCAGCTGAAATTGGAAAAGCAATCGCTGAAGAATTGGCTAAATAATTAGACAATTCCACATATAAAAATAAAGGGGATCAAATTGATCCCCTTTATTTTTATATCTATTTTTCTATACCATATCCAAATGATACTACATACTGGGCATCGGTTCATCCGCCGAAGGCCCATATAAACCCGGTACTGGAATACCGAGTAACCGTAAATATACAGTCAACTGTCCGCGATGGTGAACGATATGGTTGTTAACAATAAAACGCATAGCGCCAGCGCGTGGTAAACGTGCTATTTCATAGTCTCCAGATTTTAACACCCAATCCTTAAACCAGTCTTCTTCTGCTATGTTTTCTATGGCAGCTTTGTTCTTTTCCAACCCCTCGGAAAGAATCAATTTAAGCTCTTCTACTGAAGATACTTTGAGTGGATGATAATCTACCTTAAAATCAAATGTATCTTTTGGTATCGCTTTAGACACCCAACTATGTAACTCCACAACATGGGATGCAAGCTCTCCTAGAGTCAACGATTTTTCATGCGGACGCCAATCCAATTTTTCGTCTGGTATCCGATCCAAAATACGTTTGGTATTTTTTGTTTCATGATCCAATTCGACCAAATAGCTTTTTTTGATACTCATATAAATATATTATTTCATTAATTGAAAATCCTTCAATACAGTAACCCCATAAGGAGATTCCACCGCTTGATGTGCGGCCGCCCGTGCTATCTGCCCTTCAATATAGGTTACTTTAAGTGGCAAAAACGTATTATTTATAACATTCTCTTTAAACAGTGCTTCGTACCAGGTACAAGCCGCGACAAAACGTCCATAATCCAAGTTAAGATGATAGCCGTCCCTTGTGAATTGATCGCCTAGATAGCTTGACCGTGCATTTTGTATAGCTGTTCCCGAAGGCACCAATAGATCAAAATTACCCCAATTAAAGACTTCCTGACAAGTGTTTACGATGGCCGTGTACATTGTATTCTGATTACGGTTATAGCGGACAAAACCTTCATGGGGCGAACCATTTTGATAAGCCCATGTTTGATGCAAGATATAGTTTGTCTCGGGATACTTGACATGTTTTGTGACGTAATCATATAAGAGCGGTAGGTCCTTTGCATAGGATTCATAATCTCCCGACAAAGGGCTTGCTTGCTGGAAACTGATATAATCCCAGGCTTCGTCAACCAGAGCCTCCGAAAGCCGTTCGTTTGTTTTCTCGGACATATGGCCTTCCAGATTGATCTTCCTATAGCGATAAGCAGGCTTATCCTCTTTTGCATTGTTTACATGCAGGCTTAATGGCGCACCGCCAATATAGAGGTTACCAATTACGATTTTTTTCTTTCCCGCTTTTGCCAATTCATAAAGATTCTGCTCAATCGCGTCCTCGGAAAAGCTGTTTCCAATAGCCAATATACGCAAAACACCATCATCCAAGGATTGTTCTTGTGCGTTTAATCTCCTGCCACTAAGGAAAAATAGTAATAAAATACTAAGTAAGAATATCTGTTTCGCTTTCATCATAAATTGCGTTGCTGTAATGACTAAATTAGAGAATATCTCGTAGAAATACAATGATAACGCAAGAAAGACAAGTTTTCTCCGGCCGGGTGATTATAAACATAATTCAATACATAGTCTCTTTTGCTCCACAGTAGTATACAATAAGGTGGCCGGGACTGCTTTGCGGGTCCCTAGTTGCGTACCCCTTTCCCGGAGTTTGCTCGGCCCGCCGCTTCTTGATAGCGAACATGGAGCGGGGCATAGTACCGGCAAAGGGAGGAAATGGACCGGAGGATAAATAAAGGTCCTTGGGGAGCACCCAAACGAAAGAAGCCCTTGACTGTTTCCAGCA
>NZ_RBWS01000023.1 GCF_003627955.1 Sphingobacterium puteale
AGAAGTACCAATGCTTCAGCAGAGTCTTTCAATGCAAAGCTCAAAGCTTTCAGGAGTGTCTTTCGTGGCGTAAGGGATACCACATTCTTCCTATATAGAGTAATGAAATTGTATGCTTAAAAAATTGTACCCCCCAAACTTTCGGTATGATCCCATTAAAGCGTGTTCATTTAGAGTTCGAAAATTTTAACAAAATTATTTAGTCTTTAATCATCAATGACGCAAAAAATGAGGTTTGTAGCATCTCTTCCCCCTTTTTTCCAGAGTTCGCTTTCTCTTTTGGGATTTACTATTTAGGCTTTCAGGAAATGGAATAGAAAATTAAACAAAACTACTTTATTGCTATTTAAAAGCCCATTCTCCTAACAGCTAGGATTGGACGTTTCTAATTTAAAGCTCTCGAAGGCAAGCTTTCTGCTTCACATTTGTATACAGAGATCTTTAAGCAGGATTTAGAGCAATATGTCCAATTTAGTTAAGAGTCCCCATTATTCCCGTTGTTTAAAATTTCATCAATAATTATTTTTTGAATTTGGACTGCCTCATCGACTAATACAGAATGTCCTGCATCCTTAAAAGTATATATTTTCTTTTTAGGTGTTATTAAAACTTCATAGTACTCCGTTGCAATATTGCAGTTGGTCTGTAGATCTTTTTCTCCCAAAAAAAAGTATACTGGACATTTAACCGTTGGTAATTGTACAAAAAGATTCCGTTTCATTACTTCTTTCCATGTTGGCAACCAAGTTTTAGACCAATCTTCCATGTATTGCTTGAGCAGCGGTAGGTCTTTTTCTGCGACTTCATGTCCATCATAGCTTAACATCCATTTCCTTGAATAGTACATATCTTCGTAACTGTTAAATGGAATTTTAATGGTATTCAGTTCTTTCTGAGCTGTCTGATTATGTTTCATTTTGGCGTTCCGTTTTAAATTTTCCAGCAGGATTTGTTCACTTTCTGTTTGGTTGACCACTGGGCTGAAGGCGAGATAGGCATTTAAAAGTTCAGGATGTTTTTCTACCATTTTGAAGCCAAGAACAGTTCCCCACGATTCCCCAACGAGATACAATTTCTTCTGATTGAATCTTTTTAGAAGCATTTTGATTAGTTCAAATGTATCATTTTCCATTAGGTCTAGCGTTATCGGTACTAATGATTTATTCAAGACCTCAGTTCTGCCCGCACCTCGCTGATCCCATTGAACGACTAGGAAATGCTTTTGAAGGGTGTTCGAAAAAATGTCTGCCTGTTTCATCCTAGAGCTTCCCGGACCACCGTGCAAGAAAAGAATAATAGGTGAATCTTTACTTCCGCTATAGGAAACAATCTGTTTGATATTACCAATGGAGAGTGTATCGTAAATCGGTGGAGATTGTGCATATACCTTATTAAACAGCGATATCATCAATAACAGTACACTAAATATTTTCAATTTCTTAGTCATTTATTCACTATTTTAATTATCATATTTATCATAAAGGTCTCAAAAAGGTGGGGCTTTAATATTTCGTAATTTAATTGCTTAATTTAAGCCACCAAAATGGTAAATTTAAATGTTTTTAGTCAGTTTATGTATTACCGACATAAATTATTCTAAGATTTCTTTTCCAACTATTAGAACTAAATTGGTCAATTTTACAGATTTCTAAAGTACGGTTTCAATAGTAATCAAATATATTAAAACTGTACAAAATTTAACATTTTGAAAGTCTAATTTTCCTCTCTGTTTGATGGTAAATTTTCTAATTACCCTTTCGTAACTCAAAATATGTGTTTCCATCATGGTCTGAATTATTGTTTTTACATTGGATTTTTCTTTATAAATTCTATTTGACTGTTTTTATCCTTTTTATAAACTCTAATAAAGGCACTAAAGGTTCTATTGAACTCTCGTGACCTCCACTTGAAAAGCCATATTCAGCATTGCATATGGCTTTTCTTTTTTAGTCACTATCCCGTACGAAACTGTTTTCTATACTTTAAGGGTGACACCTTTGTCACCACTTTAAACTGTTTGCTGAAATGTGCCCAACTGTTATAACCACTGTCATAACAGATATCCAAAATCGGCCGGTTCGTATCTCGCAACAGTTTGCAGGCATGACCGATCCGGAGCTCCTTTATAAAACCAAAATAACTCTTTTTAATGTTCTTTTTAAAAAAGCGGCAAAATGCCGAAATTGACATATTCGTACTGGCGGCTACCTCCTCCAAGGAAATAGGATTTAAGAAATTCTTGAAGGAATAATCTATTATCGCTTCGATAACGATGTTTTCCTCACGGCCTGCGATCGTATCAAAAGCCATGGTGATCACCTTTTGTTCCTCTGATGCCCCGATCCTATCCATACAGCTTAATAGTAGCTGAATACGTTCAAGCCCCTCTGTATTTTCAATCTGACGGATCATAAGGGCGATCTCTTTCGAAAGATCTCCCGTAAGCTGGATTCCCGTGCTATCATTTTTCAACAAGCCCGCGATAACATGCATCTCGGGAAGCGCTAAAAATCCCGTTCCCCAAAAATCCTTTAGAAAATGAACCACTATAGCACTCCCGACCGCGTCCTGCTTCGATTTGCGAAACCAATGCGGCAGGTCTGAGCCAAGAAAAAATATGTCCCCTTGTTTATAATCACCGATGTAATCACCAATAAGCGCTGTACCGTTTCCCTCGGTGATCAAAATTAGTTCACACTCGGGATGCCTATGCCAGGCCGTTTCAAAAGTCGGTGTTCGGTACGTTCGACAGGCAAAAGAGTATTGTTCTTCAACGTGTATTTTCTGGATCAGTGTTTTCATTCTAAAAATCTTACTAGCGAATACATCTGCTATCTGAACACATAATATACGATTATAAAGGCGAAAAATAGCAAGATAACATATTTTTTCAGTCAAATAGCAGTTGAAAGATGCTCGGTGGATACTGTAAATTTATCGTAGGACAAGGGAACCACATGTAAATCGTATGCGGCTATCGCATAAAAAATAAACCAAAATAAAATTATGAACTCAACCTCAATAATAATCAACCATGGAAGCTAATACGTATGATGCCATCGTCGTAGGCTCCGGCATCAGTGGTGGATGGGCCGCAAAAGAGCTTTGTGAAAAGGGATTAAAGGTCCTGATGCTGGAACGTGGCGGCCCCTACGAACATGTCAAAGATTATAAATCTGCCTTACGCGAACCATGGGATCTCCCGCACCGCGGACGTACAACTACAGAACAGAAAAAGAAGTATCCAGTTATCCATCGTGGCTGGGCCGCCTCAGAGGCCGTCATGGACGGTTGGGTGAATGAGGAGGACTGTCCTTATACCGAATTGAAACCTTTTACCTGGTGGCGTAGCTACCGCATGGGCGGGCGCTCTACTTTATGGGGCCGGCAGTCCTATAGGTTTAGCCAAATGGACTTTGAAGCCAATGAAAGGGATGGAATCGCTGTATCTTGGCCCATTGGCTATAATGATATTGCCCCTTGGTATGACCATGTTGAAAAATTTGCCGGTATCAGCGGATCCATAGAAAATATCGCACACTTGCCCGACGGACAGTTTCTTCCCCCAATGGAGCTGAACTGCGTCGAAAAGGACGTAGCCAAACGTATTAAACGAGAATATGGAGACAAACGACACCTGATCATCGGACGAACCGCAAACCTGACAGCCCTGATTCCGGGGCGATCAAAATGTCAATTTAGAAACCGATGCTGGGAAGGCTGTCCTTTTGGCGGATATTTTAGCACACAGTCCTCTACCCTACCAGCTGCAATGAAAACCGGCAACCTGACCGTCCGGCCCTACTCGCTGGTTCGGCAAGTCATCTATGATAAAAATACCAAAAAGGCTAGCGGCGTAGAGGTGTTGGACACCGAGAACAACCAAACTTATGAATTCAAAAGTAAAGTGGTCTTTCTGTGCGCATCGGCTCTCAACAGCACATGGATTTTATTCAACTCCGCAACAGACATCTGGCCAGATGGTTTGGGTAGCAGCAGCGGGGAACTAGGACATAATGTGATGGACCATCATTACAACATCGGTGCTTCCGGAATCGTGGAAGGTTACGAAGACAGGTATATATTCGGTAAAAGAGCCAATGGCTTTTATATTCCCCGATTTGTCAATATAGGTAACGACAAAAGAGACTACCTACGTGGTTTCGGTTACCAAGGTAGCGCCAGTCGTGAAGGTTGGGGCAGAGAGATTGCCGAACTCAATATTGGCGGTGATTTCAAAGATGCGCTCACCGAACCCGGTCAGTGGACCATCGGCGCTACCGCTTTCGGCGAGATACTCCCTTACCACGATAATAAAATCGCACTGGACAAAGAGCGAAAGGATAAATGGGGATTACCGGTACTGGCCATGGATGCGGAGCTGAAAGAGAATGAACTGAAGATGCGGAAAGATATGCAGGAAGAAATGAAAGCCATGCTTGCCATTGCGGGAATAAAAAATGTGAACACCTGGGATAATGGCCACGCCATGGGGCATGGCATCCACGAAATGGGAACCGCAAGAATGGGGCTGGATCCCAAAACCTCAGTACTCAACAAATGGAATCAAGTATGGGATTGTCTCAATGTATATGTCACTGATGGCGCCTGCATGACTTCCTCCGGTTGCCAAAATCCTTCACTGACTTATATGGCACTGACAGCAAGGGCGGTAGATCATGCCGTCAGTGAGCTCAAGAAAATCAACAGTTAAGCCAATGGAAAGAAGAACACTTTTAAAGATGATCGCCTTACTTACGGGCGGAGCCGTAATTGGCGGCGATGCTTTTCTGACGGGCTGTAGCTCCAGCAAAGAACGCGACCTTAGGGAACGCCTCAAGTTAACTCCAAAACAAATCGTATTTTTGGATGAGGTGGCAGACACCATACTCCCCACCACGCAAAAAAGCCCGGGAGCCAAAGCAGCTAAAGTCGGCTCTTTTATGACTGTCATGGTGAATGACTGCTACGAGGCCCCAGATCAGGAAATATTTATTGATGGGATGGAAAAATTGGAGGCGGCCTGTAAAAAAATGCATCATCTGGGATTCTTGGAAGCTACAGCCGAGCAGCGGCTTGCCCTACTAACAGCTATAGACAAAGAAGCAAAAGAGTATGCACAAAAAAAAGGAGCGGCACCCAATCATTATTACACCATGTTTAAGCAGTTGACACTCCTTGGCTATTTCTCTTCGGAAATTGGTTATAAACAGGCACTCCGTTATAATCAGGTTCCGGGCCGATATGAAGGGGATGTTCCCTATGAAAAAGGAGATAAAGCCTGGGCTTAAAACAACGAACAGAAAACTATAAGGCCATCCCTATGGGCAATCTTATTTACGTAAAAAATATCTATGACAACAATTAAAGGACCTGCTATTTTTTTAGCGCAATTTGCCAGCGACAACGCACCGTTCAATACCCTGGAAGGCATCTGTGAATGGGCTGCCTCGATCGGTTACAAAGGTATCCAGATACCTACCTGGGATGCTCGATTGATCAATCTCCAAAGAGCCGCGGAAGATAAAGACTATGCATTGCGGCTCAAAACTACTGTACAATCCTACGGCTTGGAGATCACCGAACTATCCACGCACCTCCAAGGGCAGCTAATTGCTGTAAACCCCTCTTTTGACCCGTTATTTGACTCGTTCGCACCGTCAGAACTACATAATAATCCCAAAGAGCGGCAGCAATGGGCGGTACAACAGCTCCACTATGCGATCAAAGCTTCCCATAACCTCGGACTGAAGGCCCTAGCAACGTTTAGCGGCGCATTTCTTTGGCCTTACGTTTATCCTTGGCCGCAACGTCCGGAGAATCTGGTGGAAACAGGATTCACGGCACTCGCCAAAATGTGGCTCCCCATATTGGATGCCTGCGAACAATACGATGTGGATCTCTGCTATGAACTCCATCCGGGTGAAGATCTGCACGATGGCGTCACCTTCGACATGTTCTTGGCAAAAGTCAATTATCATAAACGGGCAAATATCCTGTACGATCCCTCACATTTTGTACTGCAATGCCTTGACTACCTGCAATTCATTGACATCTATCACGAGCGGATCAAAATGTTCCATGTAAAAGATGCTGAATTCAATCCATCCGGCCGTCAAGGTGTATATGGTGGTTATCAAAATTGGCAAGCACGGGCTGGACGTTTTCGTTCCATTGGCGATGGGCAGGTCAATTTTAAGGCGATCTTTACCAAGCTGACGCAATATGATTTTCAGGGCTGGGCAGTCCTGGAATGGGAGTGTGCCTTTAAAAACTCCGAAGATGGGGCCCGTGAAGGTGCACAACATATCAAGGATTACATTATTCGGGTAAGTGATCACGCATTCGACGACTTTGCTTCTGCTGGTCCTGATGACAACCTGAATCGAAAATTGATAGGTTTATCAGACCATTAAAAACCTAAAATACAGTTATTATGGAAATCAGAAAAATCAGGATGGGCATGGTGGGGGGTGGCAAAAATGCTTTTATTGGTGCCGTACACCGCATGGCAGCAGGTATAGATGGACAGATCGAACTATGTTGTGGCGCATTAAGTTCGGATCCTGTTAAAGCACGGGAGTCCGGAGAACTGCTTTCGCTCCCTACGGATCGAATCTATCCAAATTTTCGGGAAATGATCCTGCGTGAAAGTCAGCTACCATCTCACGAACGGATGCATTTTGTAAGCATAGTAACCCCAAACGTTGCCCATTTTGAGCCAGCGATGCTCGCCCTCGAACATGGATTTCATGTCCTATTGGAAAAACCCATGACGTTCACGCTAAACGAAGCGGAGTTATTAGAGCAGAAGGTCAACGAAACAGGGCTGCTACTTTGCGTGACTTACACCTATTCGGCATATCCTATGATCAAACAGGCACGTCAGCTGGTTCGCGAAGGCAAGCTCGGCAATATCCGTAAAATCATGGTCGAATATCCACAGGGCTGGCTCAGCACATTGATCGAGACCGAATCGCCACTGGCGGCCTGGAGAACAGATCCCGAAAGAGGTGGATTGAGCAGTTGCATGGGTGATATTGGAACACACGCTGCCCATTTGGCTGAATATATTTCCGGTTTAAAAATAACCCGGGTATGTGCCGATCTCCGAACTTTCGTGGCGGGAAGACGATTAGAAGATGACGGAAATGTCCTCCTGGGGTTTGAAAATAATGCAACAGGTGTACTCTCGGCTTCACAGGTAGCGGCAGGCGAAGAAAATGCTTTAAAAATAAGAATATACGGCGAGAAAGCTGGTCTTGAATGGAATCAACAGGATCCCAACACCCTACTATTGAAATGGCTTAACGAACCGGCACAAATATTCCGTGCCGGACAGCAATACCTTTCCCCCCTCGCCCAGCACAACACTCGCTTACCGGCCGGACATCCCGAAGGTTACATCGAAGCGTTTGCCAATATTTACAGAAATTTTTCAGCCGCTGTTCGCGCAAAGATAAACGGTACCAGTCCCTCGGAGGCCATGCTGGATTTCCCTACCGTTGCAGATGGAACTAGGGGCATGAAATTTATCGAAACGGTAATAGCTTCTGGACAGTCCAGTCAAAAATGGACAGCTTTCTAATCGTCATCACAATAACGTACACGCTAGAAGTCAATTCCATAACCGAAATTACTGCACCTTCAACTATGAAGCCTATCAATAGGTCAGTAATTTCGGTTTTCCACGTTCTTTTGAAATCCTTTCTATTGGAACGCCTTTTATCAACGTATAATTCCCTTATATACCGCATCTCGCAGTACGCCCGCCTCGGTATCACCGGCATATTCCCAATACATCGCTCCCAGTAAACCCTGCTCATGCACATAATCGCATTTCAAGGAAATGGATTTGGGTGTCTCAAAAGTCAATATCAATGTTCCCTCTGCATTGACCAGATAATGTGCCTTCGCTTCATCGTCCCATTTCTGTTCAAAGCCCTGCAAATTCAGGAGATCCTTATAGTCTATAAAATCTTTGATATCCGTTTTATTTCCACGTCCGTAAAATGGGATACCGAGCACCAGCTTTTCAGCGGGCATGCCGCCTGCGATATGCGCCTTCACCGCTTCAGCACAGGTCGTGCGCCCTGATAAAGGTGAACGATGCAGACTCGCATGATGATAAGGGGGATTTCCTGAATCATAAGTCATGATATTCACAAAATCCACGTCGTTTTTAATCTGGTCGAATGCGATATACTGACCACTTGATACAGAGGCTAGTGTCAATAGTTTTTTTCTTCCGATAGCCTTACGAATATCCCGCATTAGTAACGTATAATTCTCGGTATCCGATTCCGTCGCGGAAATACCGGCAGAAGGGTTGGTCGGGTATTCCCAGTCAATATCAATGCCGTCAAGTTTAAATACTTTCACAACACGCGCGCAATCCGCAGCAAATTTTTTCCGGTTAACGACATCAGCAGCCATCTCACTAAAGCGACCACTTCCCCAACCACCAATGGATAACAAGACTTTCAAGTGTGGATGCTTTTTCTTCAGCGCTATAATACTTTGTAATCTGGCTTCATTGTCGATACGCACTCCATCAAAACTGTCATTGACATGCCCAAAAGCATAATTGATATGTGTCAGGTACGTCGGATCCGGTATCACGCTTGACCAGGAAGTCACATAAGCAATTACCACTTTTTTATTTTTTTCAAATGCACAGCTCTTTTGGGGACAAATAATCATTGCCAATAAAGCTATCGCTGTAAAGCCAAGGGTTATTAACTCGAGGGGATTTATACTGTTTTTAGATTTCATACACATCATAATATTAAAGATTCAAATTAAACTGAACCGATTCTGAGTCGCTTGACTAAATTTCGTTCTCTATTTAGCCATATAGTAAGCGTACAACGATCCGTCTTCTATTAAAGTTTTAAATAGATATTTATCTTTTTCAATAAAATAGCATACCACAGCATAGCGAAAGCCCATAGCAGTGAACCACCAACAGCAAGGAGCATATTATCCGATTGTTTATAGAAAAACAAAGGAATCTGCAATCCCCAACAGATGAAATAAATTAAATCCGGTGCGAGATAGGTCGTCAAAGAATTCTTTCCGGCCTCCTCGAAGACGAATATTCCTTTATGGTATTTCCGAATATCTATTACATAGTAGATAACAAGCAGTAAGAGCAGGCTGATACCACAACAGAGCAATGCCCAACTTGGCGTGCCGTGAATTTTGGATAATATAAACCAGGGACGCAGTGCAAACCCGCCCACTAACCATAGTATTCCAATAATCAGCATCCAACGTAAAAGCAACTTCGGTGTAGCAGCATACCGTTTGATTAATATGCCAATGATTGTTCCAGCCAATACAATACAAGGTACATTCCCTGATAACAGCACCCCTAAGTAGTCTCCAATGATCGGAATATGCAATTTGAATGCTGTTTGAGACAGGATATTCAGGACAAGAAACAGCAGCCAAAAGCATCCTACAATGGAGAGCCTTCCCCGACTTAACACAAAAGTAGTGGCAGCAGCAAAATAACCCCAGCCGATCAAGCCCAAGATTCCCCACCAACCGATCTCCAAGCCTTTACCCTCTGCAGCTTTAAAGCAATAAGCCAAATAACAGATTCCCAGAACCCCAAGCAGACGCATCCCTTTAAATAGGGCCTGATTACCGGATGTAGTAGGATACCTATTCCAGACCAGAAATATACAGAGGTACAACAAACCCAACCACAGAAAGCTGGACATTCCTGTCAATATCGCATCCACACGGCCTCCGTTCAGAATCAATACACCGATAAGGATCAAACTCAAGGTACGGGAGACAATATGAAAAAAGATAAGCCCCATGGACTCGCCCATCTTTTCCCGTGCGGCCACGGCATAAGGTACAGCCATTCCCACCATGAAAAGGAATCCCGGAAAAACCCAATCTGCCAATCCCATGCCATCGACATCCGCTTCCGTATGCAGCATCCACTTGGGGACACCGGGAGCGAATATATCGTTGACAAATAACATCAGAAATAGGGTCATACCACGCATGACATCCATTGAACGGATTCGAATTGATTGTTTAGGTTGTTGTTGATCCATAATGCTATCGATAAATCCCAAGAAATCAGCTTTCATACCCGCCAAACACTCGGTTCCAAGCATCCCCCCCACTGTATCCGGCAGCTCCATAGAACTAAAAACACGAGATATAGTCCTCAAAAACTAGGCATACCTGATTTTTCTTGTTGTAAGGTTTATATCCGGCAAACAAAGCTGCTGTTTGCTTACCCTAAGATGAGAAAATTAGGTCGTATTCAAGAGAAAAAAATGTTCAGATTAGTGCAATTTTTGCTCTTAAAAACTGATCTTATAAGAACATAGTTGCTTTATTAAGCTTTTATACCGGAATATTGATTCCACTATCAAGCATTCACCCCGGGAGACGGCACTATTTATTAAAACCTTGAAGTCAGCGTAACCTTGGCTGTTGATCAACAAAAAAAAACTTGCTTTTTAATAGCGTATATGAAACTTCTTCTGTAGGAAAAACTTTGACAAAAAGCATCAACTATATGGTAAAACTTATATTTTTGACTTTAGTTCTAAAACAGCATTTAACATGAGCC
This sequence comes from Sphingobacterium puteale, assembly GCF_003627955.1. GTDB lineage: Bacteria > Bacteroidota > Bacteroidia > Sphingobacteriales > Sphingobacteriaceae > Sphingobacterium > Sphingobacterium puteale. Next base: position 10,607 of record NZ_RBWS01000023.1, read on the forward strand.
AGTTAATATTTCGGGACGCCAGACAGGCGGATTTACCCCTTATTGTCGCGATATACAACACCACCATTGCATCCAGGATGGTCACGGCTGACACCAGTCCAGTGTCCGTAGAAAGCAGACAAAAATGGTTTGATGAACATAGTCCGTCAAAAAGACCGCTTTGGTTGGTCGAGGACGAAAATAGCAATATCCTAGGCTGGGTGAGTTTTCAGTCGTTCTACGGCCGGCCGGCCTACGATGCCACAGTAGAGATCAGCATTTACCTGGATGAACAGCAAAGGGGCCGTGGACTGGGTAAACAAATCCTTCAGTACTGCATAAAGCAGGCTCCAGCGTTGGGGATACATACCTTGTTGGGCTTCATCTTTGCCCACAACGTCCCGAGCATCACACTTTTTGAAAAAATGGGCTTCCAAGAATGGGCGAACCTTCCCAATATCGCTACGCTAGATCATGTGGAACGGAGTCTAAAAATAATGGGTAAACGGGTAAGTTAAGTCATACAATTGGCCTTCAAGAGAAAAATCATTAGCTTTAGGTAATGATTTTACACTTTTAATTTACAACTATGACTCAACGACTACAATTAATGCTGATATTCACCCTTTCTATGTTATTTTGGATCAATGTTGCAACTGCACAAGATCCAGAACGGATAAAGACCATCACACTTTCCGCAGATTCCGCCTATACAAAAGTCGTACAAGCACTTCAAGAAAGCGGTTACTATATTGCTCAATTAGACCGTTCTTCAGGTTTTATTAAAACCAGTGTATCTCTTAAAAGCAAATCAATATTTGGTCGTGATGGTGATAAAAGAATCTTCAATTTTCTAGTTGTCCCGCTCCCAGATCGAAGGTCCAAAATCATTCTCAATATATTTCTGTTCGAACGCCTTCAAGCCGGAAGCGGTAATTCCGGAAATTATTACTACGATGACAAAGGCCTTGTCCAGGATGATAAAATCTATCAGCAGATCTGGAACAAAATTTTGCCCCTTATCCAATAAAAACAGCTATAGGATACAAACAAAGCCTGTCAAAAGTATATTGACAGGCTTTGTTTTATTCCGATTGTACCAATAATTTAGTAGACTATTCAATCTCGACCTTCAATCCTTCTTGCCAATCTTTTAGCTCTTCGGTATAATATAAATAGCCCGAAGATGCGGCGCCTTGGTATCTCCCTGGCACTTGGGCTTTTAAATCTATAGACAGTTCTTTCGTTTCATTTGCATCAATTCCCCGCCAATATAACACCAGGTAATTTTCAAAAATTTCGTAGTAGTCTACGAAGCCTTTCTCCATTAAATCCCTTAATTGTTGAGGCTCGGGAGTTAATCCTCCTGGGATACCGACCTTCGCTAATGGCATTGCCTGTGCCCTACCCCGCTTATTGTGTAACCGCACCTTGAGTACCGTATTGTCACCCAGACGAACACGATTGCTGGATAAAGATGTTGACAGATCCAGTGTCCTATCTTTTGCACTTGGCGGTTCCAGTGTCAAATAATTAAATCGGTAGGAAGCTACAGCATAATCCAGGTTTTCCAGGCGCATGGAGATTTTATGTTTTCCTGCAGGCAGCTCCGTCAAAAACATTCTGCTCAGCGAGTCAGCCACGAGAGTGGTGTCACGGATCAGTAGTTGCCCGTCCAGCCATAGTTCCATCTTTTTCCCTTTTTTCACCCGCATATCCCGATCAAACAGTTGATAATATCCTGTTGCAGCTTTTAAGGCGAGTCCCGTTGCCTGGGTTGAACCATAGTAGCCCTGATCAGCAGATTTTACAAGTGCCTCCATACAGGCTGTCAATTCCGGAGATGCTTTGTTTTCCAATTGGAAAACAAGTGCGATCCAAGCCAGCGTTTCATTTCGCAGCGAACGTCCATCCGAATTCGTAATGCTTCCTTCTGCTAAGCCTTTCTTATCTTCAATTACCATAGGAAGAATCTCCTTTAGGCGTAACTTCAGGCTCTCCAATTGCTCCAATTTATTGAGATTCTTTGCTGTAAGCGCAACTATTGCCATACGATAAGGATCTTTTGTCCCCAGGACTTCCTGATAAGCCTTTTGAAACTCCAGCTCGATTTCCGCCCTTTCACCTGCAACGCTTAATGCATAAGTGATATAAGCATTATTTATAGATTCGCGATTCCCGGAAAAAGTGTACCGTCCTGCTCCTTGATGGTATCCTCCCCGACCATCTTTTTTTGATAAAAGCCAATTCTGAGTACGTTCGATCATCTTTTGATCTACAGCGATAAATGGCTTCATTTCTATAAATTCAATTAAACCAAAAGCTGAAAGCACCTCATGTGCCGGCGGTTTTCCATACCAATCAAAGCCTCCTCCTTTGATTTCGTAGGCCGCCAATTTTTTATAACCACTGGTCAAAAATTCTTGTGTTTTGCGTTGCAAGGATTCATCTCCCCTAAGTTGCTGAAGGAGAGAAAGCGCATATATATTGGGATAGACTGACGAAGACACCTGTTCGAAACAACCGTATGGTTCGCGGACAATGCGTTTCAATCCCTGCGTAATCTGCTTCAATGGATTAAGGTATAGCTCCACCGAAAGCCGTTGTGAACCCACCATAGTGTTTTTCAGTTCAAATTCATGTGCTAAGTATTTGGATGTTGAATGACCGAATTCTACAGGGAAACCTTTGTCAAATAATTTAATATCCTTTATAATTCCCAATACCGTGGAATCAGTACGGATAGAAAAACGTATCTTGTCTTTTTCATTCGACGGGTGCCTTACTTCAAGTGGTACACGCACCTGACTTTGCTCCTGTGCGCCAATTTTCAGATTATTCCCCTCAGATTTCCATTCAAGGTTGTCCCCTATCAGGTCGACCTGACTACGGATTGATACAGGTTGCCGTCTTGTATTATCAACCAATAATTGCGCATTGATCAAATCTCCCTGAGAAGCATACAAAGGCAATTTGACGTCTAAGCCAATTTCGTCTTTCACTTGATATGTTGTCTGTTGACTACGTCCTATTAGACCATTTTTACCAATCCCTTCCGTTATGATCCGATAAGAAGTATTTTCATCAGCATTGGAAAAAGTAACTTGGGCATATCCTTGAGCGTCAGTCTCAATATGATAATTCCAATAGATATTATCCCTAAAATCGTCTTTGATCAAGGCCTGTTTATTTTGGTACTTCGGCACATAAAATTCTTGTGGCTGATCAAAACGAACCTTTGGATATACCGTATTCAAAGTCAGATATTTTTGATTTCCCACAAGATGGCCTTTGCCAAACAAATTGAAGGCATCACCTTCCATTCCTTTTCCGCCTTTGGTCGTAATCACGATAACACCGTTGGCACCACGTGAACCATACAGCGCCATGGCCGAAGCATCTTTTACGATACTGATACTTTCGATCAAGTCAGGCGGAAAACCGGCAAAATATGCTATATTGGCCTCGTTATAAGCTACCCCATCCACTACGAAAAGAGGTCCACCGGTGCCGCCGATGGAGCTGATCCCACGAATAACAACAGGTGCATTGGACCGCTCACCCGAGGGACTGACACTAATACCGGCCACCTTACCCGATAAAGCAGAGATTAAGTTCACCTGTGAATAGAGCTCTTCGCGGCTGATTGTGGCCACTGACCCAGTCACTGCGGTCTTCCGCTCTGTTCCATAGCTGATCACAACCACTTCTTCTAAATTCGATTCTTGATTAAATCGTGGAGACGCCATTTCCAATTTCGGCGGGATAGCCGTTTCATCGTTGACAAGTTTGATAGGCAAATTCGTCTCAATCTGTACTGAAACAGAATCGGTTAAACGTCTCTTTTCCCTTGTAGGTAAGTTAGCAGGAGATTCACTCTGAAATGTGGAAACATAATACAATTCATTTTTTCGATGAGTCGGTACGTAGATTCGCCATAACGTAGTAGGGATAGTCCGGATCGAAAAACATCCGTTTTTATCAGGCATTACAGTATATAGCAAACTATCTGCTACTACGTAGATTTTTGAGGAATACGGAGTATTTTGTCCGTTTACCTGCTTATAAATTACACCCCTGAACATATTATTCGGTTGATTTTTTACCACCAAAAGTTCATCGTTGCTCAACACCTTATCCCATTGATAATTTCGCCAGCCCTGTGTCAGCAAAAGCATATCGAGGGCTCGCGTACGTTTGTCCTTGGTTGGATCAAAATAGAATGCGGGTTGATAGATATCGCCCTGCACTGCAGTACCCAGCCACATCCAAGAGAGGATATGATGCTGTTTATCATTCAAATAGCTTAAAACCTTATCATCAACAACACTCAAAGATAACGCGGCCGGAATAGATTTTCCCTTCGCATCCCGTGTCTCAATCGTCAACTTCACATCCTCCCGCGTCTTATAGATCGCTTTATCGCTTGTTACATGAATCTGCAAACCATCCTCTACTGCATTAAAAAATAATCGCTCACTCAGAATTTGTCCTCCCTGTAAAATAGATATACTCAGCACCCCTTGCGGCAAACCAGCTTTTGGTACAGTAAGAGAATTTGTACCTTTGGTCACCGCAATCTCTTCAGTGCCGAAGATTTTATCTTCCTTTCGGATAAAATAGCTCACCCGACTGTCCATGCTACTGATGACTTCCAATCGCAGAACATCTTTTGTCTGTTCTTTCAGCTGCACCTTTACACCGTTATTTTTTACTGTAGGCAATGCCATCCTTTCTGTTGTCGGATATGGCTTTTTCAATTGCGCATAATAGGTTCGTCCCTTTTCTGGGACGAATGAGAATTTCCCCATACCCTGGTGAAAGGAGGCAAATTTGCTGATCTCCTCGCCAGCATCATTATAGACAACACCCTCGATATCTGCAGGAAATCCTTCCGGGTTCAAAGCTTTAAATGCAACCACATTCAAAAAGTCTGCTAGAAGATATCCCCCTTCAGGCATAAAACTAACAGCGATATCTTCAAAAACAATAGGGACATTCTTAGATATTGACTCAATCAGCTGTTGCTGCACGAAACGGACATTCAAACTTACATGATTATCTTTCAGAATTTCTGGTAATGCAAATGATATTCGGTATTTACCCAAATGATCGGTCTTAGCCACCTTCGAAAGATATAGCTGCCCACCAATACTCACGTCATAGTCAAAAGTTTGATTTGAAATCGGACGGTTCGCCAAGTCCTTGATACCAAATTCCGCTACAACGGTTTCTCCTTTCCCATAAGATTCCTTTTCCAGTTCCAATTGCATGAAGAGACGCGGTGGATTGGTACGCATTATGGTGATTTCCTTTTCATAAGCTAGATTTGGAAAATTGGTCATCCAAGGAGTCTGCACTTTCAATCTGTAGATGCCCCCCGCAAGCTGACCTCCCAATTTCATGCTTCCTTTCGCATAAATTGTATTTGCCGCAAATTGCTTACGCAGAACTACCTGTCCATTCGGTGCAATTAGGTCTACGATAATAATATCACTTCTACTAGAGACATCGAAACCCGTATTGCATAGATATGTAGTAAAATAAACTGTTTCTCCCGGTGTAAAAATAGTCTTATTTGTATGCGTATATATACGTTCCAAAGGTAGCAGGTCATTATATTCATTCATTTTAGCACGAACCGACTGCATCTGACCAAAAGTATTAATTGCAAATAACAAACATAATATTGTAAAAAAATAAGTAAGGCAATACTTTTGAATCTGTCTTGGATCAGCAATTTTAAATACCAATGAATTATTTTCAAGAATATCAGCATTTCTTTTAGTGGTGATATCAGCTAGGAAACCTTCATCTCCAGATCTATTTTCTTTAATTTTTAAGTTATCAATAATCATGGCAAGTCGGTTAAAAATTCAGTAATACATTAAAACCAAAAGTTTTCATCAACGGTGAGTTAAAGTAATCCAATCCAACCGCATTACTCTGTCCCAACAAGGATGAGCCCGGAAAATTACCTTTATATTTACTCCAATACATCAAATTTTCGGCATAAAGAATTAAGTCAATTTTTTGGAGATAGTGCCATGATATATCAAAACTACGTGAAAGATTCACTTTGGAAAGTCGTAGGTAGCTTGCGTCTTCGATAGCCTCTTCAGCGACTCCCGATATCCCATAGCGCACCCACCTATTAAGGTCTGTGCTTTCGCCCGGATCATAGTAATCAACCCGTTTATTATTTTTATTTCCCTGTGGATCAATTCCCGGGAACAACTGATTTTTCAGCAATCGCTCAGTGGCGGTTTCCCTTGAGCGTCCCATATAATTGAGCGTTTGCCGTGTCCCATTCCAGACCTTACCGCCCTTGCTCCATTCGAGATCAACATCCAAACGGAATCCTTTATATTGCAAAGTATTGCCAAAGATGAAAGAAAAATCGGGATTTGGGTTTCCCAGAATCTTTTGCTCAGGGGACATAATGGGATAGCCATCGCCATCAATCTGGAGTTGACCATCTGAGGTACGTTCGTAGACGGTTCCCACTATCACTCCGATCGGCTGGTTGACAATATAGTTTTTACTGATTTCCTGCATACCAGCTATTTGGACACGATCAGCTGCCACATGAATTTTGTCAACCTTATTGATATAACGGTGAAAATCCAGTCTCGGCGACCAAACTACATTACTATTATAAACGCCAAACTGAGAAGAAAGAGCAATTCGAAATCCTTTTTGTTGATAGTCGACTACGTTGTTTAGTTTATATTGATTGCCTTGCAACAGCGGCGCATAACCATTTTTCACATAAAACTGATAAAAACTTCCATCGAGGTTCCAAAACTTTCGTTTGAGAGAAGCACCAAACTCATAATTGATCTTCCTTTGCAGTTTATCCACAGGGCTCCATAACAGCAATTCATCCATCGGCAAGAAAGATTGAAAATCCTTGATGGAATATCGCATCAGACTAAATTGTATATCATTATTGATCTGGTTGGGCTCAAGGTGCGAAAGGTCGAATTTTGTCCACACATTACTGATAATATTTTCCCAATCAAATAGATCGAATTCAAACCTCCTTTTCACCTGACCAACAAAATTAAAGGCGGTCTTATTTTTACTCTTGTCGTTTATCAGTATACTTGGTAACAAGTCCAAATTCCAGTTGGCATTATAGCCGCCAAATTCTTTTGCTACCAATCCAGCTTGAAATTCCAAAGATTGATGTACCAATGAAACCGGAGCAAAATCTGTTTTTGATCTTTCCAATGACATCCACTGTTTTTTGTGCCAAAAATTTCCTTGTAGATACAACTTTTTATTTTCACCCAGATAGTACTTTCCCTGAACATTTGTGTCAAACAGTTTTGTTTTTAATCTACGATTGACAAATACATTCCTATTCATTCCGCTCACGCTTCCTACCAGACCATAGTTCAGTTTATTTTGTTGGTATTGATAGTTGAGTTGTGCGCCCAAGAAAAATCGGCTATGATCCCAGTCATATTTCAGTGCGCCTATGTATTTCTGGTTGAATTGGTTGTCCCGATTATTTTGGAACAGATACCAAGGATTAGTATAAACATCGGAAATAATGGAAGTAGGCTGTGCTTTAGCGTCAACATTGACCGGAGACAGGTATGCTCCCATAAGGACATTGGCGTAGTTATTGCCTACCATGGGCATATCTTCATCGGATTGATTGAATTTATTCAGTACCTGAAAATGATGTTCAACGCCAAAATAGCGCGAGTAATTCAGCTGCGTTCCCCAGAACTTAGCCCGATTCGGGTCAAAGAGGCCCTGCTTCTTGGAATATTCAATTTCACCATAGAATTTACCCACACCATCTTTATTATAGGTCATATCCAACGTGGTAGAGCTGTGATGGCCTTTGCGATATACATTTTTGTTGTTATAAAAACCAGGCAGGTCAATTTGGGCGACAGAAGGTCCCCAGCTATAAGGAACGTCATTCGAGGCAATCAATAGTCCGTCTTTCGCGCGCCCCTGAACATAATCAGTTTGCAGTCTGACGCGGTCATCAGCTTTACTGACCGATCCCCCAAGCGTCAGATTGATATCAAGCAGTCCATAGCCCGGTTTTTGATTTTGATGGATGTAAATCCGATTTCCTTTCTCCGTCATACTGTAATAAGCTCCCCCCTTATTTCTAAAGACCACAGGTCTTGTGGATACGATCGTCGAGGTATCCAATGGAAATAAATTCAGATCGGTATGCTGTTCTCTTGCCGCCACAAGTTCCACAAGATATCCTCCGGACTTAGCAAAGGGATCCGACCGAAACTCATATAATAGGTAAGTCGTTGGTAGCTGAACTGGATATTTCCATAACTGTATTTTATCACGATCATTGAGATCCATTCCAAATACACCATTGACATCAGTGCGTATCAGTTTCCGTGTATGTAATCCGGTATTCAGTTCGGCAAAACTGGATACGATATTGTCAGCAACACGAATCACCGCTGCATCTTTCAATGGCCTTCCAACAGCGTCTGTAATCTTACCTTCGTAATGTTGTACCTGACCAAATAGCATCTGAGTAACACAGAGAAATAAACACAAAGAGGTATACTTTATCATCTTTTCAAGTAATAATTTGGACAGGGATGCAGCAGGCAACGGAATTCCATAACGCATATTATTTTTTTTGAGATTTTTTAAAGAACTCGGTTAAATAACTTTTCGGATAAAAATAGAATAAAAAAAACAATAAATTTATATTATTTTGGCAGTGAACTATCCTTGCGATCGTTCGCATTATTAAATTGAACGGAGACCATGCGTATAACCCAAAGAACCAAACGTTATTCATTTCTAACCTTGCTTATTCTTTTAGTGGTTATTGCATTCCCCATTATCCATCTACTCAAAACCAAATGGAGAGAAACCGATAATCACAGGGTCCTTCCTTCGCGGCATGTGGATGATGCCAGCGCACTTAATCTGACCAGCGTCGATACCATCATTGCTATACCAAAAGACAGGTCGGCTATTGAAAATCAATTGCGGCAAATTCTGCATTATGCAAATACCAAGAGGTTAAAAATAGCGTTGGCCGGAGCCCGTCACAGTATGGGCGGGCATACAATGTATCCGGATGGTATAGTGATCAATATGCTCCCTTATAACCACATGCAGCTTGACACGGTAAACAATATACTGAGTATCGGATCAGGTGCACTTTGGACGGATGCCATTCACTACTTAGACCGTTATGGTAAATCAATTGCAGTGATGCAAGCTTTTAGTTCATTTTCTGTTGGTGGATCACTGAGTGTCAATGGACATGGATGGCAAAAGAATTCGCCGCCCTTAGCTTCCAGCGTACTTTCTTTCACATTAATGAATGCCCAAGGTCAGGTACTCCACTGCAGCCGCGACGAGAACACGGAACTGTTTCATCATGTGCTTGGTGGATATGGCCTATTTGGTATTATACTCGATGTAAAGCTCAAAGTTGTCGATAATCAGTCCCTAAAATATCATTACGTCAACTTAGCTCCAGAAAATTATACGAAGTATTATAAAAAATATATTCTTGACAATCCAAAAGTAAATCTGGTTTTTGGACGATTACGCGTTTCCAAAAAACATTTTCTAGCGGAGGCAACGCTCAATTATTTTGAACAGACAGAAGAACTGCCGATACAGCTATCCCGACAGGAAAAGAAAATTGAAGAAACCAAAAGACTGATATTTAGGGGTAGTGTCAATAGCGAATATGGAAAGCGGCTCCGCTGGGATCTTGAAACATCTTCAGCCATTCCTGCACGGCATATCACATTTACCCGAAATGAGATCATGGATAGCCAAGTCTCCTTGATCGAAAACAAAGATACCACATCGACGGATCTGCTCCACGAATACTTTATTCCTGAACGAAATTTCATGAATTTTATTCAGGACATAAAACCTATTTTATTAAAATCGGAGCTGGATTTGCTGAACATTACCATCCGCGCCGTCAATCGGGACCATGACGCCTATTTAAATTATGCACGGGAAGACGTATTTGGTTTTGTGCTCTTATTCAATCAAAAAAAAACAGCCCTACAAGAGGCTGATATGTATAGCCTCACGAATCTTCTGGTCGATGCGGCCATTAAAAACGAGGGGACATACTATCTCCCCTATCGCCTACATATCGCAAAAGACAAAATGAGAAAAGCCTATCCGCAAGCAGATAGTTTTTTCAGAACTAAAACAAAATACGACCCGTCGGAACTCTTCAACAACAAGTTTTATAGACACTATAAATAATCCACAAGACCTGACCAATTATATGGAGATGGTCAACAGCGGAACATCCAGGCCTGAGGCCATCATGCGCGTTTTGCTTCGATGTGTCAGTGAATTCCAGAAACCATATTTATAGGGAATCATGACCAAAAGATCAGTATTACTTTCTTTAACCTCATCACGAATGGCTTTGACCACCTCATTAGACGTTACATTTTTATAATAATAACTGACGATGCCCATGACGTCTCCGATTGCCGCTCGGGTTTCATTTCCCTTTTCTTCATTTAGCTGCTCAACGGTTTTACGGATATTAAGCACTTCCAATACGGCATTAAAGTCAGTTGCGAAATCTTTCACCTTTTCAAGAATTTCTTTTTGCACTCCGCGTACGATGTCGCAGGCGAAGAGGATATGCTTAAGCCCACTAAATTGTGCTCCAAGCGGAACAGATAGAATAGGAATTTTTAGTTTACTAATGGCCGACGTAGTTGTATTACCCAACATATCCTGGTCAAACGAGCGTTTGGCCATACCCATGACCAATAGGTCGGCACCTGTCTCCTGAATGCATTTTGTAATCTGATCGTAGAATAAACCCGTTGCCAGATAAGGAACAGCAGGCACCCCGCTTTGCCGCGTGATACCCTCCGCTTTATGGGTTAAAATCTTGTTTTGATGTTCAAAAATTTTGAACATGGAATCGGGAGAAAGACGTGCGTTCATCGCATGTATCGAGGGGTTCTGCAGTGAGAACAAGATGATCTCATATTTTTTACCAGCGAAAACTTCGAGTATAAACTTTAGGGCATGTTCTGCCTCTTCAGCATAGTCTGTAGCAACAATAATCCGTTTCATATTTTCCGTTTTTATACGATTAAAAAATCCTTTTTTAATACACTCAAGTTAACGAAAAATAATAAATCCATCAACCGGACAATTGTCTCAGCATCGTCAATTTTCTCCCGATTAATGGCTATTTAGAATAACTGGCCTTTACAAAAGGAGCCCTTTTTAGGTAGTCTATACTTTGCTCAAGACCTGTGTAAATATCATTATGTGTTTCTTCCAATTCAACAAACAAGTATTTCAGTCCACCTGTTTTGACATTGTTAAAGATCGCATCAAATCCGACCATTCCACTTTGACCGATTTCACGGTGATCTTTAATATGTAAAGCCTTAAATCTACCCGCATATTTGTTGAAGTAATCAACCGGACTGACATCACCGATTACAGCCCAGTAGACATCCATTTCGAAGAATACATTTTCGGGATTGGTATGCTCCAGCATGTAATCGTACATTACTTTATCTTCAACCTTTTTGAATTCATGAGCGTGGTTGTGGTATCCATAAAGCAACCCCTGTTCACGGCATTTTGCCCCCACAGCATCCAGATAACGGCATTGTGTTTCCAAGTCTTTGAGTGTCTTAGGCACATCCATCCAAGGCGTCACAATATATTTCATGCCAGCAGCCTTGTGGGTAGCGATACATTGGTCCCACCATTTCAAGGATTCGGAGAAATCTCCGGAGGCAAGCTCCTGCGCAGACAATGTTTTGGTTGCATGGGAAGAAAGGACCTTCATCCCTGCTTTTTCTACCTTGGCCTTAAATTCCTGCGGGCTCAGATTGTATAGCTTGCCGTCATTATAACCAGCAGCTTCTACGCCTGTATACCCAAGTGCGGCGATCTTTTGTAAAATTTGATCGAAATTTGGGTTCTTGCTGATTTCCTCACGTACGGAGTACAACTGTAGACCAATTTCTTTCTTTGCGGCTTTCTGTTGCGCAAAAGTCGGATTAACGGCTAATAGCATACAGCCAGCCATGAATGATCCGATAAGCGTTCTTCTTTTCATGTGTTTTATTTATTACCGACCTATCCAACACGAAAGTTATGGTAAACATACGTTTACGGGTTGTTTAGGTTTATTCGTGTTAAGTGCAGTTGCAATGTATGCAAATACTCTAAAAAACGCAATGCTTTTGGACTTTATTTATTCACACCGCCTGTTTTCCATAGCGAGAGGAATCTTTTTTCTTCCAAAAAAAATTGAACATCTTAAACGATTTACCTACCAAACATGTTCTATGCATAGGACAATATGAAATAAAGATGGAAAATCAATTCACTACCCCAGAGCATAGCCAGGACAAGCCAGAGGAAAAATTACCCGATGTAGCCGTTGAAGAAAAAGACGATGCGCCTGCGGGCCGAAATATCAAACGCACATTAATTATTGCCGTTTGTGTGCTGATTGTATTTTATTTGATCTATTATTTTATGAGTGACCATTAAGCATTGAATTCGCTTTTCTTCATAATTTGCTAGTTATATCGGAGATTTCCATCTTATCGGCTCACGGATCGGTAAGATGTAACCATTCGTTGTAATCGGAGCGCTGGATATAAGCAAGTAGCAAAGTAATCGTTGCTTGGTTAACAGGCAGTTCTGCAAAGAAGGAACACGCAAGTACAACAAGCATGGGAAACTATAAAGATTATCAGAAGAAGCAGTAAATAGTTGCATGTTGCAACTTACCACAGCTCCGGCGGAACTTGACGGATTCTTGGAAACCAAAGCTGGGCAAGTCGACTTATTTTTTGTTTACATGTTTTTCAATTGGTATCCCGGAATGTACTATAGGATATCGATATAGGGCTGTTACGCAATCCTCGTCTCTGTTATATAATAATATTTTTTTAAAAATTTCTTAATAAAACCACGTATATAACTGATGTCTTCGTAAATCCATCTCAAAACAAATATAAAAAAAAGCAATTATTTAATCAAAATAATAAACATTATTTTGCGCAAATTCTCATTCAATTCGTCATATGACGGAGAAAGACAGAGAAAAACTCGCATCGATTGGTCTGCGCTTCCGTGCACGGCGCAACGAATTATACTATTCTTTAAGGGATCTATCTAATTTAACCGGTATTTCTACCGGGACACTGAATGGTATAGAAAAGGGCAAAGACCTGACCTTAACCAATTTTTTGGTACTATGTCATAGCCTCCAGATCCAGCCCAAAACATTCTTTGAAAATGATATCGCATTTGATTCTCCATATTCCCTTCCTCCTGAAGTACAGGAACGAATTGCTGTCAGCAAAAATTTGGATAACCTAGTGTATAATTCAGATTTCTTTAATACACCTAAGCGTGTGGCAGAAGTTCTACATGAATTGGGAATTGATAGAAGTCAAAGCAATAAATTCTCAGTATACCTCTCCGCTTATTGCGAAGAAGGCGCACTTGAATATGAACAACTACATAACTATAAGAAATACCGGAAGAAAAGAAGCTTTACTTCGAAAGCTCCCGAAAACGGTTAGCTCTTTTGAAAGTCTTCAGGTCGTTAAAGCACCATATCTCCGTAAGACCTTCAGTGCTTTCTTATGGCCCACATCAGACTTACCAACATGTTATCCACATTGTATGGATAACTCTTATCTTCCAATGAGCACCACTTATTCTTCAATCTTCCTGTTCGGACAGCCATAGGTACAAAATATTTCCTACATTTTTTTTAAAAAATCTGTAACACAATGTTCAGACACCATACTAATTTAAAAAATAAACATACTAAACTAGACAATTATGGAAAAGCGATCTATTTACAGCTGGAAAAACAATTTATTGGGAAATAAATCAAAACTATATAACAATGATACCCTGATCGGCTCATTGGAATCCAATGACTGGACACTAGATGCCAATGTTTCTATCCGCTCAGACCAATATAGTTTTAAAAATAAAGGTCTTTTCAACCCATATACTGAAATACGCAATAAACAGGGTGAACTAATCGGTGACATCGAATACAACAACTGGACAGGAGGAGCAACCATTAGTCTAATTGACAAAAAATACAAGTGGAGTACTCGTAATATGTGGATGTCGGCCTGGAAAATCGAAGATGAACAGGGACAAATTGTTGAAGTAAGTCCTTCTGTCATGGGGAATGGCGGAACAATAGAAAGCATTGAAAACAGCGAGCTATTATTATCAATCAGTCTATATCTCCAGAAAAGAGTTGCGGTGATGTATTCAATGGTTACACTTATTCCCGTCTTCGCAATACTCTTATTTTAATCAGTCTCAACGACATTCATTACGACTTCATATCATATAAAACAGGCGAAATGCCTGTTTTTTTTTGTACTAATCACAAGCCACAGACCTCTCCCATTCAATACTAAGACTTTTCTTCAACTAGGGATCATGCTCTCATTTAATAGGGATTTCATACGGACCTCATTCGGACTTTACACGGACCTCATTCGGATGAAAGCGTATAATCTCCCTGTCATACACCTGTTTTGTATCAGTTAATTTACAATAAATATACTGCTTGATGTAAACTTTCCCCCTACTTGTCTGTTAAAAGAATCAAACAAATTATAAATGAATTTATGGCACGAGTAAATAATGGAGCAAACGGCGCTCCATCCGGAAAGGTTGGCGCTGTCGTGTTTTGCAAATGGAAGGATATCACCTATGTACGTTCGCTTCCTAAAGTCAAGAAAAGAAGAAAACTATCTGACAGGGAAAATAAAAACAGAAGTAAATTTGCCTTTACACAAACTTTTTTGGGTCAATTCACTAAATTTTTCCGCTTAGGTTTTCACCGATACAAAGAAAATATGACCGCATTTAATGCGGCGATGTCCTATCATCTTGAACATGCAGTCTTCTTGGGTGCACAGGGGCCTGCAATCAATTATGAAAAATTTGCGATCAGTAGAGGATTGGAAGATATTATCATTTCCACATCCACCGAGATCATAAACGGCAAGCTCGAGATCAAATGGGAACTCAACAGAACGAAAGAATTGCTGCACCATGAGCTAAGTGACTTTAGAAGCATGGTACTCCTATTGCCTGAGGATCCGAAAAACCACGCCACAGGAGTATCATTGGGCAACTCTATCGAATATCGATCCCAATTAATTGATCTACCTAAGGTCGGTGAAAGTTCAGTTTTTCATCTCTATCTTGGGTTTGCAGCAACAGATGGCAGCAATCGTAGTATGAACAGCGTTTATCTGGGTATAGTAACAGTAGAGAAAGAATGATTTAACTTTATGCCAAATACCTTATGACGATAAACAGGATTACTATTCTCGTTTCGCAGTAAATGATTCATAGCTCTGCTGTATATAAAGGTACAGATCATACGTATTCCAAGATTGCACTTGTTCAAAAGTTGGCCTGTAGGCTTCCATAAAAGGCATAATATCCTCGTCTTTTATGGAAGTACCCAATTTAACAGCATTTCTATTAAAGACACTGTCTATTTTGCTTTCCCTAATCGCATGTTGAATATTCTTCTCCATTGCTCTAGCTCGTTTTCCATTCTTGCTAAAAAGTTCGTAGAAAAAAGTGATCGGTTTCCCTGTTCTTCTCCTTTTCTATTTCTTTTAAATCATCGATCTCTTTGTTACGTCGGTTCCTTGTAATCACAATTTCATCAAGGACGATAGGGCGTTTCTTTAGAAAGATAGAATCTGTTAGCTTGTCGCCAAAAACTAGCTTCGTTTGCCAGTGATCATGTCTAAATTCAATGGTATCACCTAATTTATAGTCAAGGACAAAATTTCCATACTCATCTGAAACAGTATGTTTTTTTGAATTCAAATTTAAAAGGTTAATCCCCCGGAGCAGCAAGGTTGTATCAGCCGACAAAATTGCGCCCCGGTATTCATTTCTCTTTTGGCCATAAACTGGCCGTACCCTGGTTGACGACGACCAACATGAGGTAATGTATTTACAAAATATGACTTCACAATAAGATAACATAACGCTAACACAAAATCATTCTTCTTCTGTTTAACTTAGTAAGAATGAATAACATGACTTTCAACCGTCTTATTTCTACTGTACTTTTAAGTTTCAGTATCCTCTTATGCTCCTGTGGCAATAATGACCATACCATCAAGATGAAAGGTTCCGATACCGAGGTCAACCTTGCTGTTAATCTTGCCGAAGCATATAACAAGATGGATCCAACCTTCAGTATAGCCATCTCTGGCGGCGGTTCAGGTTTGGGTATTACTTCACTTTTGAATGGACAGGCAGATATTGCCAACTCCTCGCGCCCGCTTACCGAAGAAGAGCAGACACTCTTTCAAAAGAAAAATATACGGCTGAAAACCGTTGTTTTTGCCGAAGATGCTACCGCTTTCGTTGTTCATAGCGACAATCCGATCACGGAAATCGATGTAAAAACACTGTCAAAAATCATGAGTGGACAGGTTGAAAACTGGAAAACAATTTCCGAACAGGATGTCCCGATTAATATCTATGGTAGACAAAGCAGTTCGGGAACCTATTCATTTATTCGCAAGAAGTTAAAAATAGCCTATAGCCAAAAGGCCAAAGAAATGACCGGTAATGCACAGATACTGGAAGCCATCAAAATCGACAAGTCGGGTATCGGTTATGTCGGTGCTGGTTATATTTCCAAAAAAATTCAGGACAACAAAGGAATCAAGGTATTGAAAATCAAAAATGAAGTAGATTCCAATGCCATATCCCCCTTAGATCCGACAGCCATAAGAAATAGGTTGTACTTTTTCCAACGGCCCCTCTATCAGTTTATTCCCGAAAAATCATGGGACAAGGTCCTGTCATTTATCCAATTCGAGACCAAAGGGGAAGGAATGAAGATTATTGAAAACTCAGGTTATTACCTTATCCAATAAAATAACATGCAGTACAAAAAACGAATAACCATCGATAAGATCGCCAAAATCATATTCAAGTCTACCGGATATTTGGTCCTTGCGCTTCTGGGAGGCATCTTCTTTATGTTGCTCTATAACGCCATTGCGTTCTTTCTACAAGTTTCACCGCTTGATTTTATTACTGGAAGCCAATGGAATCCCACTGCTGCAGAGCCTGCATACGGTATTCTGCCTTTAATTGTGAGCACCTCAATTGTTTCGCTGGGCGCCATGCTAATTGCCATTCCACTTGGTGTGGGGACAGCAGCTTTTATTTCCGAATATGCGAATCCCAAACTCAAAACGGTTTTAAAACCGACCATAGAGATGCTTGCTGCAATCCCTTCCGTCGTGATCGGTTTTTTGGGGATCGTGCTCCTTGGCCCCGGAATAGCAGATCTGAACAACTTGCCCAATGGACTAAATGCGTTAAATGGTGCCATCTTACTAGCGATCATGGCCCTGCCAACCATCATTACCATTTCAGAAGACGCCATCCATGCAGTACCACAAACCTATCGTGAAGCAAGCTATGGACTCGGTGCCTCCCGTTGGCAGACATTGCGCAAAATTACGATCCCGGCAGCAGCTCCGGGAATCATTGCAGCAGTGATGCTGGGTCTAGGAAGAGCAATCGGCGAAACCATGACCGTACTCATGGCAACCGGCAATGCGGCGATCTTTCCTAAAGGATTTTTTGATTCGGTGAAAACCATTACCGCAACGATCGCCATTGAAATGGGAGAAGTACCTTATCAGACAACGCACTATTACGCCCTGTTTGCCATAGCGATTGTCTTATTCTTTATGACTTTGGTAGCCAATCTGATTGGTGAATATTTTATTAACCGTTTTAGAAAATACCATGCAGCATAAATTCAAAAAACTGGCACCGATCGTCGAATGGAGTACACTTCTCCTCTCCACGGGACTAGTCTGCTTCTTTTTGTGCGTGATCCTGTACGATATCTTTACCAAAGGTTATCAGGTGCTGTCCTGGGAATTTGTATCCAAACTGCCTACCAATGGTATGACACAGGGTGGTATTCTAACCCCGGTTATTGGTACCGTATTTCTGACGTTGATCACGGCGATCTTCTCCATTCCCTTTGGAATCTGTTGTGCCATTTACCTCAACGAATATGCTGAGAATACCTGGCTGACCCGGACGATCCGTGCTTCTATCCGTAATTTATCCGGTGTCCCATCTATTATCTATGGTCTCTTTGGTCTGGCCTTATTTGTTCAGGCGTTGAATTTCGGAACTTCAATTTTATCAGCCGGACTGACCTTGGGTCTATTGTCCCTTCCCTATATTATTACAACAACTGAAGAGGCCCTGCTCCGTATTCCCAGGAGTATGCGCGAGGCTGCATTGGCCGTGGGTGCCACCAAATTCGAATCAATCAAAGATGTAGTGCTTCCCGCTTCCTTGCCCGGCATACTGACGGGAATTGTCCTGACACTTTCCAGAGCTGCCGGCGAAACAGCCCCCATTCTCTTTACAGGGGCCGCTTTCTATATCACCAATTCCTTTGGCAACATCAATCAGGAGTTTATGGCACTGCCCTATCACCTGTATATGCTGTCAACACAACATCAGTCTATCGAAGAGGTCAGACCCATCGCCTACGGTACCGCTTTAGTCCTTATCGTCGTGGTCTTCCTTATGAATTTAACAGCTTTCTATATTCGGTATAAGTTTAGAAATAATGAAAAGTAAATTGGTCGCTGAACATCTCAACCTTTGGTTTGGGAGCAAACAGGTGTTGAAGAATATCAATATCGAATTTGAAGAAAATAAAGTTACGGCATTGATCGGGCCATCCGGCTGTGGCAAGAGTACCCTCTTACGAAGCCTCAACCGGATGCATGACCTCTATCCGGAAGCTCGGATCGAAGGACAGATCAAACTGGATGGCCGCGAGATCTACCAAAAGGACGTGGAAGTCACTGACTTGCGCAAGCGTGTGGGGATGGTATTCCAAAAAGCCAATCCATTCCCCAAAAGTATTTACGAGAATATCACTTATGGCCTCAAGATCAACAATCTGCTTGCTGACAAAGCAACCGTACAAAAGGCATTGGAAGAAGCATATATCTGGGAAGAGGTCAAAGACGATCTCAAAAAGCCCGCTACCCGGCTTTCCGGAGGACAGCAACAAAGGCTCTGCATCGCCCGTGCGGTAGCCTTGCGCCCCGAAATTATTTTGATGGACGAACCTTGTTCGGCGTTAGATCCAGTGAGTACCCTGAAGATTGAGGAACTTATTCACCATTTGAAAAAAAAATATACGATTGTCATCGTCACACATAATATGCAGCAAGCACAGCGTGTGGCCGACAAAACAGTTTTTATGTATCTCGGTGAGATTATTGAACAGGGAGATACACATCAGATTTTTAACAACCCACAACACGAAACCACCCGTAATTATATCAGTGGACATTTTGGTTAACCCACTCAGCAACTCCGAAACACACCTTCTGTGTGCAGGTCCACTGCTTTCTCTCATGTTCGGCGAGGTCGTGTATCGCCGAACATCTTAGATCACAAAATAAATTCAACAACGGTACCCTATTCAGCTATTAGCTTCCAAAAGGATCAGTCTTTTTTTCTGTTTTCAGTATCCCGATCAGATGCTGTAAGGCCTTTTGCAAACGTTTGGCATCATCTTCTGTCTGGATCGCCCATAGGATTTCTTCGGTATTCGCAGCCGATTTATAGCGAATCTGATAGCCGGCCTTTACTCTTGCAATGATAAGGGGTTCCGACTTAGAAATATCACTCCGATAATGTTGCCCTGTTGAAAGAAATACAGTCAGGACTTTCCCGTCTACCGTAACAGTATCAATTTTGGTTTCTTTGTAGCGGTAGGCCATTTTATACAGCTTGTTGATATAGGCTATGGTTTGCTGTTTGTTGAGCGCCGTATGTTGCCCTTGTGACGGTGTCCCCATTCCTATTAAAAGGAAGCAAAATAAAAGGAAATTTTTCATTCGAAATGGTGTTATTTATCTGCTCTTTATTAATCTGTGCTGGTGTTCATGCCGACACATAAAACGGTAAGCAATTATTCAGCTTTAAAAATATCTATTTATTTATAATTTTCCGATGTCTATTTTTCAAAAATCTGCTTACCCAGTCTAAACATACAACAAATTGATAGCTATTCTTTCTGTGCAACGCTTTAAATGAAACAACCCGGAACAGCGATTTGTCAATCAACCGCACCGGGTTTTTCCTCTCCTTTTCCTCAACACATTATTCCTTTAAATTTAAACAGGAAAGTTAGCTACAATTTTGTTTTCGATAAGTCGCGTGCGTTTTCAGCCATCCGGATAAATTCGGCTCGGTAGCCTTCATCGTCAGCTCCCTTTGCAGTCTTTGCCCGTGCGATCAAACGATCAAAATTAGCCTGCTGTTTAAAATCCGAATCTCGAAGTAACAGCCCCAGTTCGGCCACCGCAGTTGCAAAGCGTAAATCTTCGCTAACTTTATTCAAATCAGTAACCTCAGTCGGCACTACCTGCTGCTGCAATTTGCTTTTTTCACCTTCAGGTTCCTTGTAACGGAATTTGACCGTCGCTAATTCTCCATTACCTCTGACCTCGATATATTTCGTCGAATTCTGTTGGTATTTCAATGGATCCACTGTCCCGACCATCGTCGAGCTGACTCCTACGGGAACGATCTCATATAACGCTGTAACCATATGGCCTACGCCCATATCGCCACCCATCTTTTGATCGTTGTTGAAATCTTCCGCTTCAAGCAGGCGATTTTCATAACCGACCAATCGATAGGCCTGAACATAATTCGGATTAAACTCCACCTGAATCTTGACATCTTTAGCCACCGTAAATAACGTGCCGCCAAATTCGGTGACCATGGCTTTCCGGGCTTCGGAAATATTGTCGATGTATGCGTAATTGCCATGTCCTTTATCCGCTAAAATCTCCATCTTGCTATCTTTCAAATTTCCCATACCATAACCGAGTACAGTCAGAAAAACCCCCGATTTGCTCTCTTTACCAATCAGCTCTTCCATAGACTCATCGTCGCTCTCACCCACATTGAAATCACCGTCGCTGGCCAAGATAATCCGATTGTTCCCGCCCTTAACCAAGTTTTGGCGGGCAATCTCATAGGCTTTTTTGATCCCTGCAGCGCCAGCCGTACTTCCTCCGGCCTCCAGTTCGTCTATGGCCGTTTTGATTTTCATTTTCTGACTACCGCTTGTACTCTCCAATTTTACGCCGGCCGAACCCGCATAGGTGACAATAGCAACACGGTCGATATCGCGCAGCTGATCCACCAACATTTTTAAGGAAGATTTCACCAAAGGCAATCGCCCGGGGCCCATCATTGATCCGGATACATCAATCAAAAAAACCAAGTTTGAGGCTTTAAGTTTGTCCGTTGGAATATCTTTGGCTTTTAACGTCACACGCATCAACTGATGCGCATTATTCCAGGGGGCCTTGGTCAATTCGGTTACAATATTCACTGGTTCGCCATTCTTTGGTCCCGCTACCCGATACTGAAAATAATTGATCATCTCCTCAACACGTACAGCATCTTTATCGGGTAAACTGCCCGCATTGATAAACCGACGGACATTGCTGTATGAAGCAGCATCCACATCGGCAGCAAATGTTGACAAGGGTTCCTTTAGCGGATTGATAAACTTATTTTCCTTGATTTTTTGATACGATTCCTGATTTTGATCCGGTACATAGGCCATTCTCCTTATGTTTAAACTCGCAACCTGTCCAGACAATGTTGCGACCATCTGTGCTGAACCCACCACGCTCTGCTTGGCTTTTGGGGTATAACCCCTAACGACAACTTCATCCAGTGTACGATTATCCTGTACCATTGCGACATCTACTTTGCTCTTTCTCTTTACCTCGACACGCTGTGTAATATAACCGAGATAACTGAATTCCAGGATTGTCTTCCCTGCTTCCGCCTCAATCCGGTAATTCCCATCACGATCGGTGGATGTGCTTTCTTTCGTTTGCACATTTGTTACCACCACGGCATTCAGCGCCAATTTTGTCGTTGCATCCGTTACTTTCCCTTTCACCTCATATTTTTGCCCGGCATATCCACCGATGGATAACAGCAGGCTCATTAAAAAAAGTATTGTTCTCATAAACTTCATTTTTTTGTCAAGGGATGCGGCAAATATTAAATTTCCATAAACCAGAAAAAAAAAATATTTTTAGCAAATAAAATGTTCGCATTCAAGTCGTCAAAAAAGGATTCAACGCAAGACCATGAGCTCTTGCAACAATATCAGGAGGCATCTGATCTCAAGGTATTGGGCGATCTCTATCAACGACATACCGAAATGGTATATTACGTATGCTTACGGTATCTTCAAGATCCAGAACTGAGCAAAGATGCGGTGATGAATATTTTTGAAGAGCTTATCTACAAAGTTAATAAGCAAGAAATCAAAGACTTTCCGAGATGGCTCTATGTGTTGAGCAAAAACCATTGCCTGATGTATTTAAGGTCAAAAAAGAACAAATCTCAAATTTCTCTGGATGAATTTGTGAAATATCCCGAAGATCTGCATCAGTATGAACAACATGATGAAAAAGAGGAACAATTGACGGCCATGGAAGGCTGTCTGGAGAAACTACCGGATAAACAGCAACAGTCCGTCAGACTCTTTTTTTTGGAGGAAAAATGTTACAAAGAGATCAGCGACTCGACAGGATATAGCTTAAATGAAGTGAAGAGTTATATCCAGAATGGGAAGCGGAATTTAAAAAATTGCATGGAGACTTGGAATGAGCGACAGTAATTACGACATAGCATACTTAAAGAAATACGTCAATGGCCTACTTTCTCCCAAAGAAATGTACGTCATTGAACGTGAGGCCCAACGTGATCCCATGTTGGCAGATATTCTTATGGGTATAGAAATGGATCAAAACAACGCTGTTCCTTCCGATCTCAATGCGCGTATTGCACGACGTGTCGAAGACGATAAAGAGACAAAAGTAAAAGTCTTCGACTGGAAACGACTGGCCATTGCCGCCAGTGTGGTTACTCTTTTAGGCATAGGAATTATCTATTTCCAACAACAGAAAAGCCCGCCCGAAGCAAACCGTACAGCTGATGTTGCCTTGCCGGCTGATGCTCCGTCATCAAAGTTAAACCCTCAAGCGGATTCTGTTGCCTCAACTGTTATTGAGCCCAATCTCAAGGAACCGGATAATCCTCGTTTGGCTAACAACAGTAAATCTTCCGATATCCCTCAGCACAGACAGGAGGAGAGCATCCCCCCTTTAAAGGAACAATCCCTGCGTGTAGCCCCGGTTGAAATGAACAGGGGTATTCAATCAGATAGATCCGCTCGCGATTCAAAATTAATGGACAGCGCGGTTGTATACGGTTACGCTCCAAAAGCAAAACAGAGTGTCACAGGAAGTAATGTTATTATCAGAGGTCAACAGCTTAATCAAAGCAATGCGCTCGCAGGCCGGGTGGCGGGCATCAATGTGACCCCACAGACCAATGGCAGCCCATTACAGGTCACTGTACGTGATAAAGAAACTGGCTTACCGATATCGGGTGTTACAATCATGCAACCAAATAGTAAAGTGGCAACAAATACAGATGCTCAAGGAAAAGCCACCATACAGCCAAGCTCAGTGGACTCGCTGGTTGATATTATGGCTGTGGGCTATAATACGGTTGCATTAAATATGCGTCGCAACAAGAACCTGAACATAAAACTGCAGCCTTCGAGTGCTACACTGGAGGAAGTGGTAGTCACAACCATGTCCTCCCGGAAAACAAAAAGTGCAGAACCGGTCTGGGGCTGGAAATCATTTAACAATTATGTCAAGAAAAAAACGGCGAACAGCCGATATGAAGGCACGGTACGCCTAAATTTTTATATAGATAAAGATGGATTTCCGTCCAATATTAATATCTTACAAAGTGCAAATGATTATCTGGACAATAAGGCCAAAGAGATTTTACTTTCCGGACCAAAATGGAAAGGTGAAGACAACCGATACGTCACACTGACATTTGATTTTACCTATTAAAATCCAACAAAACCCAACTAATAATAATAGCTTATATATTAACATCAACAAAAAATTTAAGCTTATAAAATTTAAAATTATTTCATACATTCGCTATATAATTCTTAACCATATAGTGACTTTTTATGAAAGGCTTTTTAACCAGTCTGCTTCTTTTCGGCAGTTTTTGGGCACATGCCCAAGATTTTTCATTTGGTAAAATAAAAAAAGAAGATTTCGCCATCGATATTGGTAAGCTGGACACTGCTGCCAATGCATTTGTCATTCGTGAATATGGCTCCGCACAGGTCAACTACACTTCCCATACCGGCCTCGTTGTCGAGTTTGTCAAGCATGTCAGGATTAAAATATTGAACAAGGAAGGCTATAACCATGCAAATTTTACAATCCCACTTTACAAAAGTGGAAATGATCGTGAAGTTGTCACTGAAATCAAAGCTGCTTCTTACCACCTACAGGGTGACAAAGTGATTGAAACCGAAATGACGAAGGCAAATGTCTTTAACGAAAACTCTTCAGAGGACATCTCCTTGACTAAGGCTGCTATCCCACAAGTGCAGGAAGGAACAATTATTGAATATCGATATAAAACAGAATCCCCCTTTATTTTCAACCTCAACTCCTGGGAATTTCAGGAGGAAATCCCCAAACTATATAGCGAATATGTCACACGTATCCCGGAAATCTGTCATTATAAATCCAATTTAAAAGGCGGTATCCCGATCAAGGGCCGCAAAACTGAAAATTATAACACCGGGCTACATAGCGAAGTTGGCGAAATCCTGGGCGAAAAAACGACCTATACCATGGAGAATATTCCCGCCTTCCACAGCGAAGACTACATGACATCTTCCAAAAATTTTCGATCAATTATATTTTTTGAGCTCGGGCGGTATAGCATCCCTATGGGCCCGACAAAAGACTTTTCCCTAACCTGGGAGAATGTACGCGAAAAATTGATCGCCGATGAAAGTTTTGGCGGTCAGGTAAAAAGAAAAGGAGCCCTGAAAGAATTTATCGACCCCGTATTGCAAGGAGCAAATAACGATATAACAAAAGCTTCCCGTCTTTATGCCTATTTCCAGAAACAGATCAAATGGAATAATAAGCATTCCATCTATGCAAAAAACGTTAAGGATGCACTTGAAAAACGCACTGGCAACAGTGCTGACATCAATCTCGGATTGGTCAATGCACTACGTTATGCGCAATTAGAGGCTATCCCAGTGATCTTGTCAACGCGGGACAATGGTTACGCCGGATTGTATGCCCCGGCAATGTCAGAATTCAACCACGTTATCGCCCAGGTAAAACTCGGTGAGGAATATTATCTACTGGACGCTACCTCACCCTATGAACCCTTTGGCAACATCCCCCTTAAATGCGTCAACTATCAAGGTCGTTCTATTCCGTTGACCGGAGAGTCCGATTGGGTAAAACTGGAATCAAAACTCCCATCTTCCCAAAGTAATTTCTTCGTTGGTGAATTAATGGAGAATGGCACTTTAAAAGGAAAATGGGTCACCTCCCGGAATGGTTATATGGCATCAAGAATGCGCGAACGTTTACAGGGAAGCAATTCTGAAGAGGAGTTTTATGAAAAATGGGACGAGGAAAATAATCGATTCAAAATCAACAGCTTTAAAGTCTCCAACCGGGATTCATTGGACAAACCCCTAGCCGAAGAATTTGAAATCGAAATTGAAAATTTTGCTAGCTTACAAAATGACCAACTCGCTTTTAACCCTTACATTGATAGCAAAACGACCAAAAACCCTTTTAATTTGACCGAACGGAATTACCCTATTGATTTTGGTTCCTTGATTCAAGAGGAAAGCTATATGGAAATCAAACTGCCAAAAGGATATACATACGCCCCAGAGACAAAATTAAAAAATATCAGTATGGCCTTACCTGAACGTGCAGCCCGCTATATTTTTAAGGTCAGTAACTCAGATCCAAACGTCTTGCTTATTGAGTCCGCAACACAATTTAACAAACCGTTGTTTCTGCCCGAAGAATATTTTGATTTAAAAGAGTTTTTTAGCCGGATCATCCAAGCACAGAAACTGGACATTTCATTAAAGAAAATCTAACCGCTACCTTAACAAAAACTTCATGTTATATTGACGATAAGCTTAAATAAGGGTGATAAATTTGAATATCAAAAAAGAAGAAATAAAATGATTAAAGATTCAGAATTATTCGAACTAGAGCACACCTTCCTTGGTGAAGGTTTTGAGTTAGATGGTGATGACATTATCACCGATGAAGACTAGGTCTTCACCTTTTTTTAAGCAAGTATTATTCCCCTTATATAATCTCTAAGCCCGGTTTATTCCTCTCCGGGCTTTTTCTTGTCATTTTTATTTTTGCTTCTCTGGCATGATACGCACTCAGACAGCAAATCAATCTTCGATGGATGTTCTATCAAGCCCCCCTTACAATTGACGACAAGATTGATTACTACCTTATTTCCTTGGAACAGGACCAGCGTCTTGGTTTCTTTATTTTGCCAAAACAGATTTTAATCGGCAGACGCATCTTATCAACCGCTCAAAAGGAAGGCAAACGCATGTTTTGCGTTTATAAAAATTAACACAAATCCTACAGGTTAAGGTTAGCTAACCAGTCCCTGATAAGCCTCATGCAACAGGAGAACTGCTTCACATAGATCTCTTTCATCGAAATGGGCAAACCCTAACCGGAGAGCAGTGATGCCCCTGTTCTGATACAGGCAATTACTGGGTAGCAACACACCTTTTTCTTTTGCTCTTTCCTGCAAAGCGATTAGTGAAAAACTGGAATTAAACCGGACCCAAAAAGCTAATCCCGAAACCGGGACCTCAAAGGCGACTTTATCTCCAAAATGGTTATGCAGCATTTGCGCAAATAATTCTTTTCGCTCAGCGACTATTTTTTGAAACTTGCGTTGATAACGAAAAATATCACCTTGATGGATAATTTCACCCAATGTTTTTTCAATCATAAAATTGGGCTTCCCAAAGAGATTGAGGTATTTTTTCCCTTCTTCCAAAAGATCCTGGGGGGCAATCAAAAAATTCATTTGAAAGCCGGGATCCAGAAAACGGCCGAAAGTACCTGTGTAAATGACACGCTGACCGCCGTTCTTCCGAAAAAGGGATTCCTCTTTACCCTTGACCAACGAAGACTCAAAATCAACATCATCTTCGATCACGATAAAACCATATTGTTCGGCCAGCTGCAGCAGTTGTGTTTTTCTTTTTTCCGAAAGGCTTACCGTAGTCGGGTACTGGCATTTCGTATTGATATACACACATCTGATCTCACCCGGCTTAAACTGTGCTGCGATGTAATCAATATCCATCCCTGCGGCATCCAGAGGGACCGTTTTAAGCCGGGCACCGGCTTGGCTAAAGATCATATTCGGCAAAAAATAGCTTAGACTTTCAATCAGCACGATATCGCCCTGCTGGATCAATAAACGTGATAAAATAGAAAAGATCTGTTCCCGGCTGGCGATCGGGAGCAAAAAGCTGCGGGAGAGATGAAACCCACGTGTTAGGTTGAGATAATAACTCAACTGATCCCTGAAAAACAAATTCCCATCAGCAGTGGCCGGCAATTCGTCGCCCTTCTTTTTCCGTTTCACCATTGAAGCATAAAAACGTACCAGCTCTTCGCTCTCGATGATCCGGTAATCCGGGGTACCGTCCGTAAAATAATATTTTTCGGGAATCTCAAACATAGGTGTATCCAGAATCAATTCCCGTCTAAAAGGATATGGAGCCCGATCCGGAGGTTGCCGAAAAGCTGCAGCCGGAGAAGCTGCACTAGCAACACGTTCGGGATTTTTCACGAAGGTACCTCGGTTTGGCAGAATCTCCACCCAGCCCTGCTCCTGCAGTTCGGCTAACGCGGCCACAACGGTTTTCCGGTGTACCTTAAGTTCCGTAGCGACCTTTCGGCTTCCCGGAAGAAGATCACCTTCCTCCAGCAGGTTGCGTTTGACGGCATTGATAAATTGATAGACGATCTGTATATAAACAGCATCCTCTTTGCGACGATCAATCTTAATAATCGAATGAAAAGCTATACTAACCGGACTATTCATTATGTTTATTTCGGACTACCAAAATTAAGGTTTAAACTGTAATATTTGCAATTCATCTATAAAAATTCAAAACACAGGTGATTTAACCACAACAACATATTGGTTCACGAATGATAAAACAAAAAACATGAGTACAGAAAAGAAATGGACACAAGTCGAAGTCGTCGCCCTATATAACAAGCCGATTATGGAACTAGTGTATGAAGCAGCGACAGTCCACCGCCGTTACCACGACCCCAATAAAGTACAGGTTTCCACATTGATTTCCATAAAAACAGGAGGATGCCCTGAGGATTGTGCCTACTGCCCGCAGGCGGCACGGTATCATACTGAAGTGAAGGCTGAACGGCTGATGAGCGTTGAGCAGGTCAAAGCACAGGCGCTGGCTGCCAAGGCTCGCGGGAGTTCGCGGATATGCATGGGGGCCGCCTGGCGTAATGTAAAAGACGGACCTGAGTTTGACCAGGTATTGGATATGGTACGTACCCTCAACAGACTTGATATGGAAGTATGCTGCACCTTGGGTATGCTGACCGAAAATCAGGCACAACGGTTATCGGAAGCCGGACTCTATGCCTATAATCACAACCTGGACTCTTCTGCCGAATATTATGAAGAAATCATCTCGACCAGAAGTTACAATGACCGTCTTCAGACCATCGAAAATGTACGTAAAACCAACATCACTGTATGCAGTGGCGGTATTATCGGCATGGGTGAAAACATAGCCGACCGTGCGAATATGCTGATTACACTTGCCGCTCTCCTACCACAACCAGAATCTGTACCGATCAATGCCCTGGTGCCTGTCCCGGGTACACCAATGGAAGCGATGGAAACAGTATCCATCTGGGAAATGGTACGTATGGTGGCTACGACACGTATTTTACTACCACAGACACAGGTCCGCCTATCCGCAGGCCGTAGTAATATGAGCCACGAAGGACAGGCACTATGCTTTTTTGCGGGTGCCAACTCTATTTTTGCAGGCGACAAACTGCTGACCACACCCAACCCGGACATCAATGAAGACCTCGCGATGTTCAAAACCCTGGGGCTGAATCCACAAAAGCCTTTTGAGAAAAAAAAACAGCCCGAAACCATCGCGACGGAAGCGGCCCAATACCATGCATTGGGCGAACGCCCGCAATGGTCAAGACCCGGTCATAGCATTGGACGAAACCTTGCCAAACAACAGGAGTAATAAAACGAAGTCAATGTTCAGCTTTTGAAAAGAAAATAAAAATAATGATACAATACGACGCCACGGACGATTTCGACAGACAACATTTATGGCATCCATATACCCGGATCCAGGATCCCCTACCGGCCTACAAGGTCCGTCGCGCCGAGGGCTGTATGATCGAACTGGACAACGGTCAGCAGCTTATCGACGGGATGTCATCCTGGTGGTGTACCATCCATGGCTATAACCACCCAGTCCTAAATGCTGCGGTAACTGCACAGCTCAACAGCATGTCCCATGTGATGTTTGGCGGGTTGACACACGAGCCGGCAATTGCGCTGGGTAAAATACTCCTCGACATCACGCCATCTTCGCTCAACAAAATATTCTATGCCGATTCCGGTTCCGTTGCCGTGGAAGTGGCACTTAAAATGGCGTTACAATACTGGGTAGCGCAAAACAAGGTCAACAAAACTAATTTTGTCACCGTTCATTCAGGCTACCATGGTGACACCTGGAATGCTATGTCCGTATGCGACCCTGAAACCGGAATGCACCGCATTTTCGGCAATACCCTTCCACTACGTTATTTTGCAGAGGCCCCCAAGATCGGGTTTGATGAGCCATGGGACGAGAGCGATATTGCTTCCCTGGCTGAGCTGATCCGAACACATCGGGACGAACTGGCCGCGCTGATCCTTGAACCCATTGTCCAGGGTGCCGGCGGGATGCGTTTCTATCATCCCGAATACCTGCGCCGGGCAGCTAAACTTTGTAAAGAGAATAACATCCTACTGCTATTTGATGAAATTGCCACGGGATTCGGACGTACGGGGAAGCTCTTTGCCTACGAACATGCTGCCATAGTACCGGATATCCTCTGCATCGGAAAGGCATTGACAGGGGGATATATGACGCTGTCAGCTGTCATCACCTCCACTGCTATCGCTGAAACGATTTCCAATGGTAAGCCCGGCACATTTATGCATGGCCCGACTTTTATGGCTAATCCACTGGCCTGCGCCGTAGCCTATGCATCGGTCAAATTATTGTTGTCCACAAACTGGAAAGCAAAGGTCAAATCCATTGAAGCTCAGCTTGTAAAAGCGCTTACCCCGGCAAAAAACCTCCCTCAGGTTGAAAACGTAAGGGTGCTAGGCGCCATCGCAGTCATTGAGATGAAGGTCCCTGTCCCCATGGCCGAAATACAGCAAAGATTTATTGAAGAAGGTGTCTGGATCAGGCCTTTTGGCAAACTGATTTATATCATGCCGCCCTTTATCATTAGTGCCACGGAGCTTGACAGATTAACACAGGCTTTGCTTCGAGTTGTCAGAGAAATCAATTAATGGAAAACAATCTACCGCATAGCTTCGTGGATGAGCTCCACGAACTCGAAAAACAAGGCAATAGCCGCGAGCTTCCCCGGATTACCCAACAGGGAAATACCATAAGACAGGGAGAGCAGACGAGCTACAACCTCTCTTCAAATGACTACCTGGATCTTGCAGGAGATACC
Organism: Sphingobacterium puteale; assembly: GCF_003627955.1. Taxonomy (GTDB): domain Bacteria; phylum Bacteroidota; class Bacteroidia; order Sphingobacteriales; family Sphingobacteriaceae; genus Sphingobacterium; species Sphingobacterium puteale. The sequence continues at coordinate 41,437 of NZ_RBWS01000023.1, forward strand.
GAACTACGCGAAGAATTCCTTCAGTTGCTCAATAAGGACAATGCCTTTTTCAGCGCCTCATCCTCACGCCTGTTGACAGGAAATCATATGCTGTACGCAGCACTTGAAACGCAGCTCAGCATGATGTTTGGCACCGAAAATGCACTGATTTTTAACAGTGGCTACCACATGAACGTGGGCATCCTTCCTGCTATCTGCCATAGAGGTACCCTCATCCTCGCCGACAAATGGGTACATGCCAGTCTAATTGACGGCATCCGGCTTTCGAAGGCTCAACATTTTCGGTACCGCCATGGCGACCATGCCCATCTCGAAGGATTATTGGCAACCTATGCTTCCCGCTTTGAACGCATCATTATCGTTACTGAAAGTATTTTCAGTATGGACGGCGACTGCACAGACTTAGGTTACCTGGTCGGTCTCAAACATCGCTATGCTAATGTTCTGCTGTATGTCGACGAGGCGCATGCGGTGGGTGTCCGCGGTATAAAAGGGCTTGGTTGTGCCGAGGAACAAAATTGCATTGCCGAGATTGATTTTCTGACCGGAACCTTTGGAAAAGCACTGGCTTCCCTGGGCGGATATCTAGTCTGTCGGCAGGCTATCCGTGACTATTTGGTCAATAAAATGCGAACATTACTGTTTACGACAGCTCTTCCTCCGGTCAACCTGATGTGGAGTTTATTTGTCCTGAAGCGCTTGGATAGTTTCACGGACCGCCGTCAGCAACTCCAAAAAAACAGCATATTGCTCAAACAGCAGATCCTCGCAAAAGGTTATGATTGTCGTTCGGAAAGCCATATTCTTCCCCTTATTATCGGAGACAGCAAGACGACAGTACTGAAAGCTGAGGACCTGCAACGAAAGGGATTTTATGTACTTCCTATCCGTCCGCCCACTGTACCGGAAGGAACCTCAAGAATACGCATTTCATTAACAGCAGGCATAAAAACCTCACTCATTCATCAACTTTCGGCAAACTTATGATACTCAAAAAAATTACGCCCGCGTTTCATGCCGTAAAACCGGACAATCCTGTTCTGATGGATTATACCAGCTCGTCCAACAAAAAGCTTGTATTATTTTTTGCGGGCTGGGGAATGGATGAACAGCCTTTTTTGGGATACGGCAGGCCCGACAGGGACCTGATCATTGCCTATGACTACCATTCCCTTGCACTGGACGAAAGCCTGCTCGGGGGATATAAGGAAATCTGGGTTTTTGCCTGGTCTATGGGGGTATGGGCCGCCACACAGGTATTACCCGAGCTCAAATCCAGAAATTATCCAATCCGCACCTGTACAGCAATCAATGGCACGGCGTTTCCGATCGATGACAAAAAAGGTATTCCCAGCCAAGTATTCAAAAGTACCCTTGCCACACTGAGCGAACGGACACTGGATAAATTCCGGCTACGTATGTGTGGCTCCAGGAACCTGTTGCAACAATTTCTTGCCAGGGCACCCAAGCGTGATATCGAAAGCCTTCGAAAGGAATTGATCGCGATCGAAGAGCAGGTCGGAGCGTCTTCAGATATGGCTTTTCACTGGGCTCAGGCTTACATCGGAACGGAAGACCGAATTTTTAGCCCAGAAAATCAGCAACGCGCCTGGAATCATACTCCACATAGATTTTTCGATGCTGGCCATTATCCCCCGAAAATAGTTCAAGCGCTTTTGCAGCAGGTTTAAAATAGCTATAGTTTAAAATGAAAATAATGATCGACAAACAGCGGGTTAGATCCCGCTTTTCCAAAGCCGCACCAAGTTATCATTCAACAGCTGTGATCCAAGGTCAAATTGCCGAAAAAATGATCACGCTGTTGCAGGAATTTATTCCAATGAAACCAGACCGTGTATTGGAAATAGGTTGCGGAACCGGCCTTTTCTCCAGCCTATTGCTCCAACATTTTTTACCAAAGCATGTCTTCTTCAATGACATTAGTCCAGAAATGATAACCCGGGTAACAGATATGGTTAAGCCACCAGAGGAGTGTCCAGTCCGGAGTTTACTGCAGGCCCCCTTGCAGTTCCCCCCTTCAAGCCAATACAGTTTTATCTGTGATGACGCCGAAAGCTGCACCTTCCCCGAACAATTGAATGTGATTGCCTCCTGTTCTACCATCCAATGGTTTGAACGCCGCGACTCTTTCTTTGCACGCTGTCATTCTGCCCTCCTTGCAGATGGTATTCTTGCTTTTAGCACCTTTGGCGAGGAAAATATGCACGAGATGACTGCAACAATACAGGTCGGTCTCAGCTATGGTTCGAAATCAGAACTTGTAGCAGAACTAGTCGACTTGGGTTATGAAATTCTGCTCGCCGAGGAAGAACGGATCAGACTCTATGTTGACAACCCTTTACAGGTACTTGACCACCTAAGACAAACCGGAGTAACAGGCATAACAAGCCACCGCTGGACAAAAGGCAAACTGCAAGCTTATTGTAATGCCTATACAGCACGCTATACGATAGGAAGGCAGGTTACACTGACCTACCATCCCATCTATATTATTGCAAAAAAAAGAAGGGATCGCTAAACAGAAAAAATGCATGTATGCATATCGGCTGATCGAAAGTAAAATCTATCGAAAGACAAAAAACTAGCAGCTAATCAATACAAGTAATTGATTAGCAACAGCGATATACTAGAAATTGAATGATAAAAAAAGAAATGAACAACAACATTTATTTTGTCTCTGGCATAGATACAGGGATCGGAAAAAGTTATGCGACCGGCTTTATCGCAAAACAATGGAATGCAGCTGGTCTGCGCACAATAACCCAGAAACTGGTACAGACAGGAAATACATCAATTTCAGAAGATATTATCCTACACCGAGAACTTATGGGAATCGCTTTTACGCAGGAGGACATGCAAAAAATAACCATGCCTGAAATTTTCAGTTACCCGGCCTCCCCTCATCTGGCGGCACGTATAGATAAACGGGAAATTAATTTTGAAAAAATGAGGCAGGCAACAATCCAATTAAGCCAACGTTATGACGCTGTACTGATTGAAGGCGCCGGAGGCTTAATGGTGCCGCTCACGGAGAATTACCTGATTATAGATTATATCAAGGAAATGGACTACCCTTTGCTTTTTGTAACGTCCGGAAAATTGGGCAGCATCAACCATACCCTGCTTAGCCTGGAGGCGGTTGCCAGACGTAGGATTCAACTGCACACAGTGATTTACAATACATTCCCTGTACCCGAAGACAATACCATTAGCGCAGATACGCAGCGCTATCTGCGGACATATATTCAGACCCGGTTTCCGGAAACCGCCTTTATTGTCATATAACAGTTGATCACTTTATAATGTAGTATGGCGGTCCGCAGACCCAATTTTACCGTTATATGCCACAGCTTTAACGTAAGTCACGGGACTTCACATAGGGGTATAGTCATAATTAGCCAATGCCTAATTAACCACCCAAAAGATCTCGCAGCGAAATTCAGTTCTGCTGCAGCAATCTTATCCCGTCCATGCTGACGAAAAAAAACTAGGCCAATAAAGGATCTGTGGTGGTTTCCGCGCCAGTCTCCAATCGCCCGGCAAGCTGTAATCCGAAATTTGCACCACCCAGCCCCATAATGGTAAAATCATACCAATTGCCCTGTTCGGCAACATCCACAATCAGGGCCAGCTCTTTACCAGCTTCGATTTCTTTTGTTGATCTATAGGTCTGATAATGCAAACTTTTGACTTCCACCTGAACGGCCTTTACGTCGAGGTTCTTCAAAGTCAACAGCAGCTTCCCGCTTGGCGTTCTGGTCAGTGATTTAAATTCCGGCGACACCGTAGCTACGAGCGCCGGCGCATCTTTATGCCCGGCAAACCTCCGGTAAAAGCCATTTGGTCCATGCAGATCAAAGGCATATTCTCCGCCTTCAAACTTATTAAGATCCCATTGATAGCTGAGTCGATCTCCCGCCTTAACCGCAAAATTCCAGTTTCGATAGGTTTCGGTTTGTCCCGCCGCATCGGTATAGGCAAGCGGACTATACACATTGAAAGGCACCCCACTGGTCCTTTGACCAAAGAGGGTGGTATCCACCAGCATCGTCATATGAAATATACCGTTCTGCACATAACCAAAGACATCATGGCCATAAGGCAAACCAGGAGATTTACGAATTCCCTTTTCCTGTATACGATTGAATTGTGGCGTCCATACCTGCTGTTTAGCCCGGTTCAGATCTGTGATCTCCGCAAATCCGCCAGGGTCTTTCTTGAACTGTGCATTGTAGATAGTTTCTATATATTGGTTCCGCTCCAGAAAAGGAAGCTGTTCCTGTCTTTGGACAAATGGCGTAAAAGCCGATGTCAGGTCACCACAGATTGTTCTTCGCCAGGCACTGATATGATCTAGGCGGATATTCTTGTTGTATTTTTGATTAAAGAAGTATTCTAAAAACTGTAAGGTAGACGTATGGTCGAATACCTGTGAACAGACTTTTCCGCCACGCGACCAAGGTGATGCAATATACATCGGCACACGAAAGCCTAATCCGACGGCCCCTTCCCGGGCCTGTTTCTTCGGAATCCCCTGTTTGAGTTCATTGTCCAGCCGCACCATTTCAACCTCGCTGTCTATCCCCGCTGAACAGGCTCCGGTATCCTTTTTCATCAGATCTGGAACCAGGAAAGGTTTCACATGGTCGTAATACCCATCATTCTCATCGTAAGTAATGATAAAAATAGTCTTCTTCCAGACTTCGGGATTTTTGGTCAGGATGTCCAAGACTTCCGAGACGTACCAAGCACCATACCAAGGTGCGCTGGGATGATCGGAAAAGTTTTTTGGACCGGCCAGCCAAGATACCGCAGGCAATTTTCCGCCATCGACATCTTTTCGGAACTGATCGAGCACGTCACCTTTGGGTACTTCGACCGTCCGTTTTTTGCCTTGGTCTTTAAACTGCAGAGCCTCAAGCTTACGATAATTATCGTCCCCTTTATTTATGGTAAATGCGCGCTGATGCAGCGATTTGGTAAAATCAGAAAGCTTATTATACTGATCTGCGTTGAATTCCTTCAGTTCGGCTTCGGCCCGTCCCAGTGCTTCGCTTTTCTTACGGATATCAGCACGGATTTTCTTTGCATTTTCCTCCGATTCGGGAGACCGCTCTTCGAGCCCCGAAATCTGCCCCGGCAGATCGCGCACCTGCGCCACAAGATTGCTGACATAAGTATCTTTGAACTTCACTTGATAGGCCTGAAAAAATTCCAGCAGATTACAGCCGAAGTTGGACAACCAGGCGCGTTCTTCACCCGATAAGCCTCCGCCACAGCTTGTTTCATTCTGATAAAAGCGCCAATCGATGCCATTCTTTTCCAACAGTTCCGGAAAGGTTTGCCAGGTCATTTTGCCATACCCAAAATCATCGTTGCGAATATTGACCTTTTGCAGACCGTCCTTCATTTCGGTGATCTTTCCTGTCCAAAAGAACGAACGGTTGGGGGTTGTACTGGTCATGCCCGAACAGAAATTTTGATCGCATACGGTAAAAGCGTCCGCCAGTGCATAATGAAAAGGTAAGTCTTCGCGGTTAAAATACCCCAATGTCAGCGGCATGGCGGCATATTGCTTATTTCCGGATTGCTTTGCCGTCAACCATTGGTCATATTTCCCCTGATTAAAGGCATCAACCTGACTTGCCCTGCTGTGTGGAAGGGAGCCCATCCAGGTCACCTTGCTGTCTTTGAGATTTAAGCGGAAAGGAGCAAATACCCTACCCGATTTGTCCGTCTGATACCAGGCTGGCAGACCATTGGGCAGGCGTACGGCACGTGGATCGTTAAAGCCACGTACACCGGATAAGCTTCCCAAGGTATGATCAAAAGAACGGTTTTCCTGCATCAGGATCACAATATGCTCCGCATCCAGAAAACTGCTCCCCGCCACGGGATCTATCGCAAAGGCTTTTTGAATGGATGCCGGCATAAAGCTAGCAATACCAGCGGCTCCTGAAAATAACAAGGTCTTTCGAAGAAACTCTCTTCTGCTTTCCATAATGTTTATCTATAGTTTCGATTTGAATTTACTTATATTTCTTTTTGTTTCATATTTCTTCGTGTAAATCTTACGTTACTAAATGATATTACCAGAAGGGCGCTATCCCAAAGTTACTTTTGATGCGGTTGGCAAAATTTGTTTATTTTTACGAAACGACAATGCATACATTATGGTGGACATTTTGCTACTCGAAGATGACAGGGTTCTTTCGACTGAAATCAAATCCTTTTTATTGAGTCAGGGCTTTACCTGTGATCTGGCTTTTGACGGCATTGAGTTTCTGGCACAGACACATCAAAAAAAATATGATTTTTACCTGTTGGACATCAATGTCCCAAAGATCAATGGTCTTGAAATCTGTAAGAAGATAAGAAGCCATGATGCGCTGACCCCGATCATCATTCTTTCGGCCTATGATGATATCGGCGACAAAAAGGAAGCATTTCTGCGTGCCGCAGACGATTATCTGGTCAAACCCTTTGTGCTGGATGAGCTGTTGATGCGCATCAACTCACTCCTGCGCCGGCAGCAGTATAAGGAAAGCGACAGCTTAAAAACTTTGATTATTGATGATCTTGTTATCTATCCCGAAGAAGCCCGCGTCCTCCGGGCCAATGAGGAAATCAGCCTGACACAGAAAGAATTTCAGTTACTGCTGATCCTGGCTCAGGCCAATGGGCGCACCTTGTCAAAGCAGTATATCTCAGAAGAAGTATGGAAAAATCAATTTCTGACAACACAAAACACCATCGAAGTCTACATTAATTTTTTACGTAAAAAAATAGACAGGAATTTTGAAAAAAAGCTTATCCACACCCGCCCCGGATTTGGTTATTACCTTGCAGCCGACAAATGACTTTAAAAAAGAAAATAGCGATCGGTTTTAGCATTGTCTTCTCCATTTTATTTGGAATTGCAATGCTTATTATCTATTACGCCAGCGTCGATTTCAGGAATGATCAATTCCGTCAGCGCCTGGTAGATAAGCTGGACTATATTTCACATTACATTGCCAACACCCCTTCCTTTGACCGCGAATCTTATAAAATCTACTTTCAGGATATTGAAGATGGACTTTTTTATGAGGACGTCATTATCCTGGACAAGAATAAAAAACTTATTTTCAGCACGGTAAAAGATAAAACCATTACCTGGGATCAGCGCATTATCAACCGACTGGAAAATGAAAAACGCATCTTCTATAAACAGGATCAATATGAAATATTGGGCAAATATTATCTGATTAACAAACAGGCCTACTATCTTTTGGTAAAGGCCCAGGATTATTCGGGCAACGAAAAATTAGACCACCTGGCCATCGTACTAACCATCTTATTTTTACTGAGTGCCCTGCTGATCTGGTTTTTTAGTTACAACCTTATTCTGCATTTATTAAGTCCTTTAGACAGGCTAAAAAAAGACATCACGCAGATCAATGCCAGTAAGCTGACAAATCCGGTTAACTACACCGGAAATACGGACGAGATCGCGGTATTGACCCAGGCATTCAACACCATGTTGAAGCGGCTGTCCAATGCATTTGAATCCCAAAAAGAATTCAACTCCAGTGCCTCCCATGAGCTACGGACACCGCTGGCCAGAATGTCATTTCAACTGGAGAACCTCCGCCATCAGCATCAGCTTGATAAAGACATCAGCCATGTACTTGAAAATATCTCAAAGGAGACACAGCATCTTTCGGAAGTAACAAACTCCTTGATGATGCTTTCAAAATTTGATTCGGCAACACTACAGACTACTTATCAGGAGGAACGCATCGATGAGATTATTTTTATCGCATACGAAAAGGTAGTAAAAATCTTTCCCGACCTGCAGCTCGACTTTTCTATAAAGGGCGTCGACGACCCCACACTGAGTCTTTTTTGCTCCGCCCAATTAATTGAAATAGCGTTTGTCAATCTTTTCAAAAATGCAGCACTCTATTCTTTTCATCCCGAGGTGACTGTTGTTATCCATGAGTCCTCGGACCAGCTAAAAGTAGTGGTCAGCAGTCACGGTGCCCCCCTCAGCACGAATGATCAAAAGCGTATTTTTGAGGCCTTCAGCCGAGGGGAAAATGCTTCGGAAATCACTGGATCGGGCTTGGGTCTAAGGATTGTCAAACGCATTGTAGATTCGCACCAGGCAAGCGTCGAATACAAAGCCGATACGACGCATTCCGCACATACATTCGTGCTCACGTTCCTTAAATCAGCAGATGAAGACCGTCCGCCCTATCCCCTTTCCGATAGGTAGCCGCCATCAGATCTGCTATACTATTTTCTGATCAACGGATACAGGGGAGCCTGTCGTCCGGCGGTTAATTTTAAGTTTTTTTTAAGTATTTATTAAGGAGCTTTTAATCTATATCCTTTTTCTTTGCGCCAAAGATCTGATCAGGATAACAACGAAAGCCTTGTTATTTTTTAATGTAGTTAATTCAGACCCTTTGCGGTCTTCAATACTGCCTACGTCATGAGGTACCTGGCTGTACTTTTTTCGAGATACATGCTGATGTAACATTTGTATCTATTCGGGCCACAAAGTTTCAAAAACAATAAAAAGCCCTTAAGTTTACAACAAATTATCTTCCGGGGGCTATCTGATGTCCCCGGAGCAACAAACAACTATATGACTATTCTCACCTTTACACTCATCCTCCTTTTGGGTGCATTTGTAGCAGGACTCTTAGGTTCGCTGACAGGATTGGGGGGAGGGGTCGTCGTCATTCCATTGCTGACCCTCCTGTTCCACGTTGACATCCGTTACGCCATTGGGGCAGCACTACTGGCCTCAATAGCAACTTCTTCGGGTGCAGCCACCGCCTACGTCAAAGAAGGAATCACCAATATTCGGCTCGGGATGTTCCTGGAAATCGCAACCACAATTGGCGCTGTCATCGGTGCTGTTATCGCGATATACATGCCCACCAATACCATTGCGATTATCTTTGGTGTGGTATTGATCTTTTCGGCTGCAATGACGGTGCGCAAGAAAAATGAACATGCACTATCCGGTGGTTCGGCTTTGGCCGAAAAGTTAAAACTGAACAGTACCTACCCCTCGGAAGGTAAGCTTGTTCCCTATAAACTGACCAATGTCGTCGGCGGCTTTTCATTGATGGGCGTTGCCGGGGTACTCTCGGGACTACTGGGCATTGGTTCAGGCTCCCTTAAAGTACTCGCCATGGACAGCATGATGAAAATTCCGTTTAAAGTAAGTACAACAACAAGTAATTTCATGATCGGCGTTACTGCCGCGGCTTCGGCTGTGGTTTACCTACAACGGGGCTATATGGACCCGGGCATCGCCTTTCCCGTGATCTTGGGTGTACTTTGTGGCGCTATTACAGGGTCAAAGCTTTTGAAACGAATGAACCCCAAGACCTTGCGCATTATTTTCGCTGTAGCCATCACATTGGTCGCACTCGAAATGATTTTCAATGGATTTCAACAAAAATTTTAAGCGGACAAGTCTTTAACGATTAACAATACGTTTCGTTCATGCCGTTGGCAATAAACATGAAAAAATAATTATTTGCAGATGAAACAGGTATTTTCAAAAAATTATTGGGGTGATAAGGATATCTCACTTTTGGTGGGGCAAATTTTACGCATAGGCGTTATCCTGGCCTCCTCTATACTGGCGATCGGTGGTATCTGGTATCTGGTAGTCCATGGACAGGATTCAGTACCCAACTACAGAGATTTTATCGGTGAGGGAAAATCCAATACCACCATCCATGGGATTATCATTGGGGTATTCAACAAAAATATTCCCCAAATTATACAACTTGGGGTTTTGCTCTTGATCTGTACACCTATTGTGCGGGTAATCGGTTCCCTCTTCGGTTTTATTATTGAAAAAGATAAGCTCTATATCATCATTACATTGGTTGTATTGACCGTTATTGTCGGCAGTATATTGAGCGGAGTCAAGGGATAATTCAGCTAAGCAACAGCTGTTTATCGCTTGGCTCTGAGCCATGTGGACTTATCCAGGGCATATTCAAAATTCTTTCGTTCGGGCTCGTTGACGTAAGACACCATTTTCTCGGCCACCTTGCTCGCCCCCAAACGTTCTACCGCTTTTTGTGAACGGTAATTTTCGGCCCCTACGTGCAAATAAATCCTATCCACAAAATTAAAGGCAAAGTCAAACATCATTTCCTTGACCAAAGGGTTTATTCCTGCTCCCCAATAGGCTCTCGCATAAAAGGTAAAACCGACGAAAATAGACTTTTCAGCCTCATTCAAACCATAATACCGTGTGCTTCCTATGCATTGCCCGGTTGTTTTATCTAAAATAAGGTAAGCCGCTTTGCTCTCCAGGGCCGCATCAAAAAATGCACGAAAGACACCCTCCTTCCAGCGGTCTTTATTAGGATGTTGTTCCCATATCAAAGGATCTTTCGCCACTTGATACAGGGCATCAAAATCGACCGGGTCAATCAATTTTAATACGACCTTATCATTCTCAAGTTTATTAGGTGCTACAAACTTCATTAGAACATGTTTAACGTTGGACCTCTACCAAAATTTAAAATTTCAATAAAAGATACCAATTATTGATGAAACCAAGTTGAATTACGTTTTCTTTATTCAAATATTACACCAAAATGTCCAAATTAATAGATACCTGAACCATCATATTGTTCATAATCAGCAAATGCCGCTGTTTCTTTCACCCTAAGCTTCGCCGCTAGGTTATTTTGCTTTAAAATTGGCTGAAATCAACGGTCGGATTAAAAGTAAAATTTTGTATTTTGCACCCTAATGGAACAATTCAAGGAATTTGTAAAAAAGCGTATCAATGTCAGCGAAGAAGAATTAGATGATATTATATCGCGTTATCATGTCAGAAAAATCAAGAAAAAGGATTACTTTTTAAGGGCCGGTGAAATCTGTCACTATGAAGCCTATGTCGTCAGTGGCCTGTTTAAATCATTCTATGTCACAGCCGATGGTATCGAGCATATCCTACAATTTGCCATTGAAGACTGGTGGGTCGGTGATATTGCGAGTTTCAATTATCAGGAACCGGCTCTGCAGAATATCCAGGCCCTGGAAGATTCGGTTGTCCTTACTTTATCGAAAACCGATAAAGATAAACTATACGAAGACCATCCGATCTATGAAAAGCTTTCCAGAATTATGGCCCAACGTGCACAAATCGCCTCCCAGCACCGTATCATATCAAGTATAGGTTTTACGGCCCAGGAACGCTACTTGGATTTTATCAAAAGGTATCCTAAAATATACCCACGGATCTCGAATATGCAACTCGCCTCCTATCTCGGGGTCACACAGGAGTTTCTGAGCCGTTTAAAAAGACAAATTTTAAAACCCAATCGAAATTCTTGACCTACATCAATTTTTTCTATTTAAGATTATCCCACCTTTGCAAAAGCTTGTTCAAACAAACATTATGAACAATTAAACGTTTGATAAATAAACAAATAGAAAACAACATGAATAGAATTTTCCAATTTCTGGCAGTAGCAGTATTAATGGTTAATGTTGCTGTGGCACAAGTAAAATGGTCGGCAGACCCCGGGCATACCAACGCGAGATTTGATGTCAAACATCTTGGCATCAGCTTCGTTGATGGTCAGTTTACCAAAGTGGAGGGAACAGTGGAAACCGCAACCGCAACAAGTTTCAACAATGCAAAAGTAAATTTCTCCATTGATGTCAATAGCGTTGATACGCGCATTGAAGCACGTGACAATCATTTAAAAACGGATGATTTCTTTGCCGCGGAAAAGTTTCCAAAAATGACGTTAAAATCAGTTACCTTCAAAAATGCCAAGCTGAAAGGTAAATACATCATGGTAGCGGATCTGACCATCCGCGACGTAACGAAGAAAGTAACCTTCGATGTCACTCAAAATGGCGGTGTCATTACCGATCCTTGGGGAAAAACACGTGCGGGCTTTACAGCAAAAGCTAAAATTAACCGTCATGATTTTGGTATAAAATACAACGACAAATTACCTTCAGGTGTAGAAGCTGTTGCTTCCGATGTAGACATTATCGTCAATACTGAGTTGGTTTTGAACTAAGGAAAGTTTTTTAAATCACACAAACTAAAAGTGGCTACCCAAGATTTGGATAGCCACTTTTTTTAAAGGTTTACTACTCCTCAGCCATAAGCTCGCCGCCCTCATTCTCGGGCGAATTTCTTTTTTACCTTACAGGCCTTTCAACATACCCCCATCCAGGGGAATATTAGTCCCCGTGAGATAATTAGCGTACTCTGAACAAATAAAGGCAACCAGATAACCATATTCCTCAGGTTTGCCTAGGCGTGCGGCCGGCACCTGTTTTAAGCGTAACTGTAGCGCTTCCTCATACGATATACCTAACCGCTGTGCATCCATATTAGTCAACGATTGAATCCTTTCGGTATCGAATAACCCTGTTAAAATACTATTGACTGTTACGCCATTTTTTGCGACATCATCCGAAAGCGATTTGCTCCAGCTGATCAATGCGGTACGGATGGTATTTGATAAAACAAGATTAGATACGGGCTCTTTTACAGTGGAAGAGGATACATTGATAATGCGTCCATAACCATTTGCCAACATATACGGCAATGCGCAAGAAGTCGTATAGCAATGATTCTGGAACAAAAGTTCAAAAGCATGCTGGTAGTCCGCTAGATTTTTCCGGTCGATGGTCCCCGCCTGTGGTCCGTTGGAATTATTGACCAGAATATCCACTTTATTTGACAGAAAATAGTCACCTATTTTCACCTTATAGGCTTCGTGATCATTATAGTCGACCCGGATATATTGGTGCCGCTGCCCTTTCGAGGTATCCAGACTGTCCAACGTATGCTTCAATTTCTCCTCGCTGCGTGATGCCAGGGTAACCGAAGCTCCACAGGATGCCAGCACTTGAGCAATGCCCGCTCCAATACCGGCAGAACTGGCGCCGATCAGAGCCTTTTTTCCAATTAAATTGATTTCCATCATATGTATTGTGCTATGTCGTTATCCGAGATTATTCATTGTATAAATCATTCAAAAAAACAGGCTAATGCCAACGAAGTCATTTAATCATTATCCTTTGCCCTGATCATGGCGATAAACAAATATACCGCAAAGACCCATGCCGACCCCAGACATATCCAGGCAAAAACAGGGATCCCCAGCCACTGAGGTTCAATACGTGCGACAATAACCATTCCCCCCAATAAGTTGAGCGACATAAACATAATACCGATCACAATCCGGTTTACCCCCTTACGGAGAATGGCATTGAACGAGCGTGCACTGATCAAGCGATGGTTAAGCGTAAAATTCCCTGTACGAAAAAGGCGTACCAGGGCGCGCATGTCTTCCGGCAGCTTTTCCACATCCCGGGCGAAGGATTCGACCTTATGTTTTCCTTTCTTAAAAATAGCTTCAGGCGAAAGCCGCTCCATCATAATCCGACGCGCAAAAGGCTTAATGCTTTCCATGATATTCAGATCAGGATAAAGCTGACGGCCTATACCTTCCATCAGCGAGATGCCACGCATAAGCTGATAGATATATTCTGGAAAATATAAACGATTATCACCGATGATTTTCCAGAGTTTATTGAACAGCAGATCGAGACTAAGATCACCCAGGGAAACATTATCGATCATATCAAATATTTGGTACAGGGAGCGTTCAAACTGATTTCGGTCAGGGATATGGCTCACGACAGCCACATCTTCAATAACGTCAGCGAGTCGAACTGCATCTTCGGAAATTGCAGACTGAATAAACTCTTCGAGCTGTCGTCGGTCAATTCCGAGCAATTTGCCCATGTTGCCGAAGTCCAGAAAGGCAATACGGCCATCTGGCATCACCATCATATTACCGGGGTGCGGGTCGCCATGAAAAAAACCATGGATAATCACCTGTTCCAGGTAAAGGTTGATCCCATTTTTCACTAAGGTTTCCACATCCATTCCTCGCCGTTTGATTTCTGCTACATCCGTCACTTTGAATCCTTCGAGGTATTCCATACAGAGCACGCGGTCGGTAGACAGATCAGGATAGACTCTGGGCACTTTGATCAGCTTGTTGCCTTTAAAATTCTTGGCGAAGCGTTCGATATTATGCCGTTCAATGACCAGGGACATTTCTTCCTGTAGGGTCATTGCAAAAGATTCGACAATCAACGACAGATTAAGATTCTCCAGAGCATCATTGTACATGGTCAGGATCTTGGCGATATCCCGCATGAGCGCAAGATCAACGCGCATGACCTCATCTATTCCAGGCCTGCGTACTTTTAAAACGACTTTTGTTCCGTCTTTTAAGGTTGCCCGATATACCTGCGCGATAGATGCTGCGGCAAAGGGATCGGCATCGATGGCCTGAAACTGTTCTGTAGTGTCTAATCCCAGTTCCTCAGCAAGATATTCTCGGATGTTGACTTCAAAAGGCGGCACATTGTCTTCCAGGCGTTTGAGTTCCTCGACCAAGTCTTTTGGGAGCAGTCCTTCGCGTGTGGAAGCAGACTGCCCCAACTTAATAAAGGCAGGCCCAAGCTCCTCCAAAGCCATTCGGATACGTGTATATACGCCGATCTTGTCAACATCAATATTACGTTCCAAACTCGCTCTTGGCCCTTTCCAGGGCAACCGGGCAATAGCATCCTTGAAACCATATTTTGCCAATATGCTTAATATCTGGGAACTTCGCTGTAACTTCTTGGTCGGATTGTACATCATGGACAAGGATTTTCGAAAACAAGATACGGAACAAAAACCTTACCTTTTTCGCTTCACGGTTTGCTGAAAGTAAAAATTCAGTTATCCAGTAGGTTTCGGCCGTCCAAAAACGAGCTATTCAGCTTCCATTTGATCCAAATTTTCTTTGATCTGTTTGACGTAATCCCCGTAATAGACACGGATCATAATTTCAGTGATCAGTACAATAATTAGGATAGAAATAATTGCAGACAAGATGATCCATAAAATAAAGTTGGGATCCTGCTGTAAAGTCTCCTTGAAGTGATATAATTTTTCAAACCAGGCGACTGCCCTATTTTGGCCGATCATAATGAGGTAGAGAAATAAGCCCTGGGGAATCATGACGTAAGCTACAATACGATAGGTCTCTACGGCGTATTTAAGGTCATAATACAACTTCAGGAGATGTTCACGGGACGCGAGCAGATCAATCTGTCTGGCACTTTTGATCAGATAATAGAATCTACGGTAGTAGAGGAGGCTTGACAGGGAGATCTGTACAATAAAAAAGTAATAAGCAAAAGCCGCATACCCGGAGATTTTATAGATAGGCAGCATAGGTACGGCAATCAGGAAAAACATGCAGACCACCCAGGAAATAAATTCACGTTTGATATTGCGCCTCAGTTTGGCCATGATATTGCTGACTTCCTTATAATGTTTAAGATTTGGATTTTGTAAATCCTCATCCATAGGCTGTTCTTGCCAAGATTTTTTTAATTCATCAAAATTCATAATTGTATTTTTTAATGATTTGTTGAATCCGCTCTTTGGTACGATTTAATTTAACCCGCGCATTCACTTCAGATATCCCTAAATGCGCGGCTATTTCACGGTGGCTCTGGCCTTCCAGAAATAAAAAGATCAATGCTTTTTCCACCGCGTTTAATTCATGTACTGCCTGATAGAATATTTTTAACTGCTCATCTTTATCCGGATCATAGGACTCTTCCGCAAAATCATGACGTTCCTCGAGGCTATCGTAAATCTGCTGTTTCTTCTCTTTCTTTAAAAATACCATCGCGGTATTCAATGCGACACGGTACATCCAGGTCGAAAACTTACTTTGATGCTTAAACGAGGCGTAAGACTTCCAGAGCTGATATACAATTTCCTGATAAAGATCCTGCCGTCCCTCATGGTCATCCATATACATACGGCTCACCTTGACGATAATTCCTTTATTTTCGTCAATCAACCGAAGAAATTCTGTTTCCGAATGGGTCACTTGGTAAATTTTTCTTTTAAGATCTTTTCAGGTAATATGTATAGCAAACAAACAAAGTGTTACAGCTTAAGTTAAAAATATGTAAATTGTTCATAAAAAGGAGGCAAATCAGGATAATAATTATGGAAAATATATTTTACGAAGGCCAGGTTATCTGGGCACAAATTGATGCCAATAGACATATGCGCCATTCTGCTTATGCGGATATCTGTGCACAGGCACGGAGCAATATGTTAAATAAAATGGGGTTCTCGCTGGATAAGTTCGCCGAGTTTCAGATCGGACCGATTCTATTTAGGGAAGAGCTGATCTACTCCAAGGAAGTACATCTAGACGAATATGTACAGGTTAAGGTAGAACTGACCAGATACAATAAGACAAACAGCCGGTTTTCTTTTGTACATCAGGTCTATCGCAAGGATGGTGCACTGTGCTGTACCGTCAACGTCGACGGTGCCTGGCTTGATTTAAAACGACGAAAGCTGACCAAATTACCCGAAGAAATGGAACCCTATTTGGCCAAAGTACCACGCGCCGCGGGATATGAAGAGATTGGATAAAAAAATCCCCCGGAATCTAAATGCATTCCAGGGGATTAAAACATAAACTAAACCTAAAAACTATCTTATGAAGCATCCGTCGCCCAAGTCTGACGATGCGCGTTATATCAACTATTTTACTTCGATCAAACGTTTTGCAATGATCGCGTCTTCTTTCTTTCCGACAGTTAAGATCAGTATTCCACCTTCGTACGCTGCCTCAATATTACTATAGTCAACAGTTTCGGGTAAAGTGAATGATCTTGAAAACGAACTATAATTGAATTCTTTTTTGCTGTACAATTTTTCCTCACTTGTCTGTTCGTCTTTTTTCTCTGCTGAAATCGTGATCAAATTTTTATCCACATTGATTTTAAAATCTGACTTATCCAATCCCGGAGCGGCCATTTCGATCTTAAATGATTTTTCAGATTCCGAGATATTTACTGCAGGAACACGTGAAACCAAACGATCTGAAATAAAATTGTCGTTGAACAGATTGTCAAATACGGTATTCACAAATGGGTTTACTGCGTCGGTGTTTAAACTTTTCGTAGGGAATTTAATTAATGCCATTTTTTTGTCCTCCTAATTTTTTTATTTTTTTGTTTAAGCTTTATTTTCTAACTCTTTTGTAGGAGATATTCAATTCACGTACCAGTCGTAAAACAAAGACAAAATGTCATTTTATCACAAAAACAAAAGACATATTGGCATACCTAAATTAAAAAAGGCTTTAAAATCGAACAATTTTGTCGTCGGTACGGCCATGTCCTACTATGCGTTATTCGTATTAACGTCACAGTGGACAAACTGTTTTCAGAAGAACTGAATTTGACAAAACATCAAAAATAAGTAAGGCCTTAACTTTCCTCTCCCTGCTTTTCTTCATGTTCCAGCGCCGCAATCAGCAAAAATTTAACCGCATTATATGTATAATCTTTTGCTTCGGCATAGGAGATCCCATAGATGCGTGACACAAGCGGATCATATTGCGGAAAAGGCAAAAACAACGTATCGTAATAAGTATCCAACTGTACCTGAGTCGGCAATTCAAAAGCCAGACGAAGCTGGAATCGCCTGACAATTGCCGTGTCCAGTATTTCGGGATGATTGGTTGCCGCAATCAGTACTGCTTCATCCGGAAAATAGTCGATCAGCTGAATAATCGTATTCACGAGACGGCGCATCTCACCCACATCTTTCTCTTCACTGATGCGCGCTTTCCCGATCTGGTCAAACTCATCCAGAAACAGCACAGCTTTTTCACGACCTGCCTTATCAAAGGCATGTTTGATATGCTGCGAAGTTTCACCGATACGGGAGGAGATCAGGTTGCTCAAATTCAATACATAAATGGGCTTGTCGAGTGCTGTCGCCAGCGCCTTTGCCGTTGTCGTTTTTCCACAGCCCGAATAACCGTGCAATAGAATCTTATTGCTTACAGGCAGGCCATATTCCGAAAGTTGCCGGATATAACGATGTTCCTTGATCAGCTGCAAGAGTTTCTGACGGCTATCTGCCGCTAAAAAAACATCTGCTAGCGCTATCTTTTCCTTATCGGCTATAACAAGATCGTAAATATTCATTTAATTAGATTGATACATTATACAATGGATCCGCAAAATTAAGCAAGCACTCCGAGCTTTCGCTGGTCCAGTTTGAGAATTTAATCTTTCAGGTATTTGAGACTGACCTCCGAAAAGGACAGATCGCCGCCGAAAGGTGGGTTTGATTTACGGATGACAACCACGATTGTTTCGGCATGCGACACAGCCATTCTAATCTGCTCCAGAATCTCTGCGGCGGCAGATTCCAGCAATTTCCGCCTGGGCTGCATCACCTTTGCTGTAATCTGGTACAGCTCTTCGTAGTTTAAGGTATTGCGTAAATCTTCGGTTTCCGTATTATGAAAAGGAAAACAGACATCAATGGACACAAAAAATTCATTACCGAGAATCTGCTCTTCTTCGTAATAGCCAATTGGCGCATAAAACCGCGCCTCTTTCAAGGATACTGTCTGTAAAATGGTTGCCATGCACAAACCTAAGCAAATTGTTCCAAATCAAAAAAAACAATAGCCTTAACGAATTCCATGATATCCAGCTTAAGCAAACATCCTGAATACGCCGACATAGGCGCAGGGATGTACCCTATTCTGAAATTATAATTGTATATAAAAACAAATTTTCCTAAGTTTAAATACAACAAAAACCAAACAGATGAACTTTTCTTTACCTTCGGCACTAACGATGGCGATCCTATGCGGTGCCAGCGCGGTCTATGCCCAAACGAATATGAAAGCCAGCGACACAGAATATTATACTCCTGTCCCGCCTACTGTAACGCTTGACAAAGGAATCCCGAGTGATGCCATCGTACTTTTTGACGGCAAGGATCTGAGTAAATGGAAAAGCGAAAAGGGAAAAGCCAATTGGACTGTCGCCAATAATACGCTTGAAGTAAAACCCGGAAGCGGAAATATAGAGACAACCGAACATTTTACCGACTTTCAGCTCCATATTGAGTGGAAGAGTCCGGAACTGATCAAAGGTGAAGGACAGGGCCGTGGCAATAGTGGTATATTCCTGCAGGGCCTCTATGAAATCCAGGTCCTCGACAACAACAACAATCCAACCTATGTCAATGGCGGCGCCGGAAGCCTTTACAAACAACGCCCACCCCTGGCGCAGGTTATTGTGCCCGACAAATGGCATGTATACGACATCATCTACAAAGCGCCTCAGTTTAATAAAGACAGTTTACTGATCAGCAAAGGCACAGTTACTGTCCTTCACAACGGTGTCATCGTCCAAAACAACACCCAGATTGATGGCACTACGGAATACATCGGACTACCGAAACAGGTGAGCCATGGCCCGGGCCCTATTATCCTGCAAGATCATGGTGATCTGGTACAGTTCAGAAACATCTGGCTCCGCAAATTATAGGCAAACGCAACAATTTCAGTTAGACAAGCAACAATTCTGTACTAGGTTTTATAGGGCTATTTACCTAATTTAGCCCTATAAAATTTAAAAGCAAATGCCATCATAGCGACAAAAAAACGCTTATGATCGGTACAGCATCATTAAAAATAAAATATTCTAATGAAAAGAATTGCGCTATTCTTCTTGTTGGCAAGCGCTCTAACCAGCCATGCCCAGCGAAACCTTAATTTGGAAGAAACGGTATTTGGACCGCGCATCTACGCACCAACATCTATTCCTGCCACTTCCTGGATCCCAAAATCAAACAGCTTCTCTTACCTAGATAAATCGTATCAAAACCTGTTCTCCAAAAGCGCGGAAAACAACTGGACTGAAACAAGCTTGCTGTCGAAAGCAGAACTTGAGGCAGCTTTAAAAGCCGCGATTCCAAACGAAACATTCCATTTGCAAATGTTTCCTTACGACTACAAATGGCGTGACGGTAATTCATTGTTGCTTCAGGTAAACGGAAAGGACAAGGTGTACACAGTAGTCTACAACGTCAAATCAAAAAGCGTCGAAAGTTTTATCGGAAACGATAGTCAGGGAGCAAACCGTGAATTGAGCGCAGATTTTTCAAAAATTGCTTATCTGCTCGACAACAACATTGCTATCGTTGACAAAAATGGAAAAGTGACTGCAGTTACCAATGACAGCGACAAAGGTATCGTCAATGGCAGCGATTATACCCACCGTCAGGAGTTTGGCATAAAAAAAGGAATGTGGTGGAATGCTCAAAATGACAAACTGCTCTATTATCGCAAAAACGAGACTATGGTTGCCAACTATCCGCTGCCACAGTGGAGTCCCAAAGTAGCGGAGATCAAATGGATAAAATACCCCATGACAGGACAGAAGTCGGAAGAGGTAACTTTAGTCATCTTTAATACAGTAACAGGGCAAAAGGTAACACTACAAACCGGAGATCACAGTGAGCAATACCTGACCTGCGTAACTTGGGATCCTTCAGGTAAATTTATTTATGTGGGTGTTCTTAATCGGGATCAAAATGACCTTAAGTTTAATAAATACAATGCCGAAAACGGCGCATTGGTCAAAACATTGTTTGAGGAAACTGCAACCACCTGGGTAGAACCGGAAAATCCGCTCACATTTTTACCTAACAAGCCAGACCAATTTCTTTACCAGTCCGACAAAGAGGGCTACAACCAGCTGTACCTCTACAATACAGAAGGAAAACTGATCAAAAAATTAGGTTATCAGGATATTGTACTGGACAATCTATTGGATTTTTCTGCGGATGGAAACAAAGTAAGCTATATCGGTGTCACCAATAATGGCATGGACCGTCAGCTATTTGAGGTAGACCTTAAATCCGGAAAAACGGTTCAGCTGACAAACGAACCCGGTATACACCAGGCTTCGCTGAGTGATGACGGAAAATATATCTATGATCAATATAGCGATCTGAAGACGCCGAACATGATCCAGGTCAAAGCGGTCAAATCAGGCAAAGGAACGGTACTGGTCAAAGCTGACAATCCGTTCAGCGAAAAAATCAATAATCCAAAAATAGAATTTGTCCAGCTGACTTCGGCAGACGGCAAATACCCGTTGACCGGCCGCATTATCTATCCAAATGATTTTGATCCAGCCAAGAAATATCCGGTCATGTACTATTTGTACGGCGGTTCACATTCCCAACTGGTTTCCAACAAATGGCTGGGCGGTGCAGGCTACTTTGATCTCTATATGGCACAACAGGGATATATCGTATTTACCATGGACAATCGAGGCACCAATTACCGGGGCCGTGATTTTTATACCGCTACCCATCGTAACCTTGGTCAAAATGAAATGGCCGATCAACTAAAAGGAATTGAATTTCTGAAATCAAAATCCTTTGTCGATCAACAACGCATGGGCATCTTCGGTTGGAGCTTTGGCGGTTTTATGACCACCTCATTTATGTTGCACCATAACGACATTTTTAAAGCAGCAGTCGCTGGGGGGCCGGTTATCGACTGGAAGTTTTATGAGGTTATGTATGGTGAGCGCTATATGGACACACCACAGGAAAACCCTGAAGGATATAAATTGACGTCTTTACTAAATAAAGCGGATCAGCTGAAAGGACGTTTATTAATCATCCATGGCGCACAGGATCCGGTCGTTGTACAACAAAACAGCATGGAATTCCTGGAGTCATGCATTAAAGCCGGAAAACAGGTCGATTATTTCTTATACCCTACCCACGAACATAACGTAATGGGTAAGGACCGCATTCATATGTACGAGAAAATTGCCGATTATTTTAATCAGCATCTCAAAAAATAAGCGAGCATATCATTAAACATAAGGCGCCTTTCTTTCCGATCGGCGCCTTTGTATTTTTTCGGGACAATGTTTATCTTTAATTTACATTATTTTGTACCGTTCACTATCAACCAGATACACCAGCATTTGTAAATTTTGAAAAAACAGATCCCTTTTGCACTGATCCTGCTTCGCCTTTTTCTAGGCCTATTGCTCCTGGCATTCTATTGGTTTAAAATCGATTATTTTAAATACTACGCCATCACTTTTCTTGTGATCGGTCTCCTGAGCGACATCTTTGATGGCATAATCGCTCGAAAGTTGAACATTTCTACGCCCTCATTACGCCGATGGGATTCCAGTGTTGACCTTATTTTCTTTAGCTGCATTACGTTGGGAACATACCTAAGCTGCCCTTTATTTTTTAGGAATAACGCGACACTAATATTCGTTCTACTCGGTTTGGAGGCCTTGACCTATGTGGTTAGTTTCACAAAATTCAAAAAAGAAATTGCTACCCATTCTATCGGCGCCAAGTTGTGGACTTTGTTTCTATTTACGCTATTGATAGAACTGCTCCTACATTGCCAATCCACCTTTTTATTCCAGGTGACCATTTGGCTGGGCGTCATTACCCGACTGGAAATTATCGCCATTATCCTTATTCTGAAGAATTGGTCTAATGATATTCCTACTGTCTACCATGCCATTCAGTTACGCAAAGGAAAGACCATTCGCAAAAACAAACTATTCAATGGTTAATTTGGATACTGTTCCAATCCTTCAGAAAGGCTATACAGCGTCCAATGTTTTGCCTTAATGGCGCCAGATTCTGTCTGCATAGGAAATCTGCGCAAAGGCGAAACAATGAAAGAAAAGGGATACGATCGTAAATACAAGCTGTTTCATCATTAATTGCCACTTGTTCTTTTGGATTGTAAATTTGTCGGCCAGGACATTTGTTTACCTGACTTATCGATGGGGAGCACAATTTTGTCGCGCGATACCAAGCCCGGCTCCTCGCAAGCGAGGTAAGTCAACACCGCGACGATAATCGCATTTTGCCGGACCTCATCAAAGACGATTTTATCGTAAGTATCCCGATTGGTATGCCAAGTTACCTTTCCATAATCCCAGGAGGTGGAAGAAAGACCAAAAGCCGGAATTCCTTTTTGGACAAAAGAAGAGTGGTCACTCCCACCGGTTCCGGGCATCCCCGGAAAACTAGTCTGGATTTCATTACGAAATTCTTCGGGCAGATACTGCAGCCATCGGCCAATGTATTCATAAGCTTTTTCAAAACCACTTCCAGCGATGCGCACAATACGTCCGGTTCCATTATCCTGGTTCCAAACCACCTGAATATTGTTAGCGATATCGGGATGATCTTCAACAAAAGCCGACGAACCATTCAGCCCCTGTTCTTCACTGCCCCAGTTGCCCACCAGGATGGTTCGTTTGTTGTCGGGGTACACTTTTCGTAAGATGCGAACAGCTTCCATCATCGTGATGACCCCTGTTGCATTGTCCGTCGCCCCCGAAGCTCCATCCCAGGAATCCAGGTGCGCCGACAGGACCACATATTCATTTGGTTTTTCTTTTCCCTTGATCTCAGCAATGCTGTTATACGTCTTTGCTGTTCCGAGTTCTCTGGATTTCCCCTGCAAAAGTATACGCGGTCTGACACCACGTTCAGCCATGCGATAAAGGAGGCCATAATCTTCCAAAGCGACATTAAACACCGGAATCTGTCTGGATTTTGCATCAAAAATGCGCGTAATCCCCGGTAGTTCGGTCCAATAGGAATCAATCACTCCTACAGCACCTACGGCTTCCAGGGCCAATGGCAGCGTACGTCGGGTGCTACCCGTATAGGACATGCTAAGCTCCCATTGCCTGAGCTGCTCACTTTTGAGCGCCTGATATTTTTCATAAGCTTTGGCAGAAGCCGATTCCTTCCAGTTGGCATCGGATCTACCTGAAATGGGATTCATTCCGATCAGGACAATTTTCCCTTTAACTGTCTTTAGCCAGGACTGAAAATCAGCTTGAGAACGAAACAGCGGCATCGCCAACACCTCAGCTTCCACACCTTTTTCTTTTGTCGTCGGACTAAAAGCCAGCTGTGTTCCTTCGAGCGATTTAATCCGTGGATAAGTCATGGTCACCTGGGAGGTTCCCCTTTCCCAAGAGCGCCATTCACCGTAGGCTTCATTACGTGCATCCGCACCCAGCGCGGTATACTGCTTGACGACCCAGTCATGTGCCTGCTGCATCTGCGGGCTTCCGACCAGACGGGGACCGATCATATCAACGAGTTCAAATGCATAGTTTTCGAGCTGCGAATTGACCTGAGCTTCCCGGACAATGGCAGCAACGACGGCATCTTTATTTTGCGCAAAAATAGCTGTGCTGCTCAACAGCAAAAATGCCAGTCCAAAAGACTTCAGATTTCTTTGTTTCGTATATTCTTTCATTCGTATGTTCGTTCAGCATCCTGTAGGTTCGGCAGGATTGGTTTTCGGAAATTTACAAAAGATAATTCAAAAAACATACGCATAGCGCTTGTTTATGTAAAAGCAACCCTTCAGCTACCTATACTTTTACGAAGCGGGGATCAGTCATTGCGGATCTACAGTTCAAAAAAAATAGGGATATCCCCGGATACCCCTATTACAACATTATATGAGATTGGTTGATTAGTTACACGGCTTCGACTTTGGATTTCTCATAACTTTCCTGATGTACGGAGGCTACCGCCCTACCCGATGGATCGTTCAGGTTCTGGAATGATGCATCCCATGCCAGTGCTTCCGGCGTGCTACAGGCGACAGACTTCACTGACGGAACGGTCTGCGCAGCTGCAGTAGACGGAAAATGCGATTCAAAGATTGTGCGGTACAAAAACTCCTCCTTATTTTTTGGTGTGTTGATCGGAAAACGTTCTGCAGCGGCAGAAAATTCCTGATCTGAAACCTTACTTTCAGCCTGTTCCTTTAAGGTATCAATCCAGCTATATCCGACCCCGTCTGAAAACTGTTCCTTTTGGCGCCAAGCAATACTTTCCGGAAGATAATCTTCAAAAGCCTTACGCACGACCCATTTCTCCATGCGGCCATCACGGATCATCTTATCCGATGGATTGATACGCATGGCAATATCCATAAATTCTTTATCAAGGAAAGGAACACGCCCTTCGACACCCCAGGCTGCCAGTGATTTATTGGCACGCAGGCAGTCATAGAGATACAGTTTTTTCAGCTTACGGACAGTTTCTTCGTGAAACTCCTGTGCATTTGGCGCCTTATGAAAGTACAGATAGCCTCCAAAAAGCTCATCAGAGCCTTCACCAGATAGCACCATTTTGATGCCCATTGATTTAATGACACGTGCCAATAGGTACATTGGTGTTGAAGCACGCACGGTTGTGACATCATAGGTCTCCAAATGATAGATCACGTCACGGATAGCGTCCAAGCCTTCCTGGATGGTAAAGTTGATTTCATGATGGATTGTTCCGATATGATCTGCTGCTTTTTTTGCAGCGATTAAATCCGGAGCCCCTTTCAGCCCCACGGCAAAAGAATGCAATTGTGGATACCAGGCCTCTTCTTTATCGTCCGTTTCAATACGCTTGGACGCAAACTTTTTGGTCACGGCAGCAATCACCGAGGAATCAAGCCCCCCCGACAGCAATACACCATAAGGTACATCAGACATCAGCTGACGATGCACCGCATCTTCCAGGGCTTTACGCAAAACAGCAATATCAGTCTCATTGTCTTTTACTGTATCATAACTTTCCCAGTCCCGTTGGTACCAGCGCTGTGGCGCTGTACCTTCTTTGCTATATACATAATGTCCTGGAGGAAACTGCTCAATCGTCTCGCAGAAACCTTCCAGCGATTTTAATTCAGAGGCCACGAACAGTTGTCCCTGCGCATCTTTTCCGTAATATAAAGGGATAATCCCCATGTGGTCGCGGGCTACAAAAAATGAATCATCACGTGAATCATATAATGCAAAACCAAAGATACCATTGAGCTCATCGACAAACGATGGTCCCTTGGCCAGATAAAGCGCCAATATCACTTCGGAATCACTCTGTGTTGCAAATTCATAATCCGGAAGACTATTTCTTAATTCATGGTGGTTATAGATTTCGCCATTCACAGCCAGTACTACTTTGCCATCCGGACTGTACAAAGGTTGACTACCTGATTTCGGATCAACGATAGCTAATCGCTCATGCGCCAATAAAGCCTTCTCGCCAGTGAATATACCAGACCAATCTGGACCACGGTGACGAATACGTTTTGACATTTCCAATACTTGGGATCTCAATGAGTCTGCGGGTTGCTTCAATTCAAAAGCGCCAATAATTCCACACATATTATGAAAATTTTAAATATTTCGTTTTTACATTATGTTATTGACACAAAGTAAAACAATTAAAAACTAAATTCATAATAATTTTTAAATTTTATTATATTTTTATCAACAAACACGGTTTAAACAAATCAAATTAACAATGAAACATCCGTTTGTTTACAATAATCACACAATAGATTAACAAGACATTTAAAGATAAATCTTTAAATTCACTACATAATCAAATAAACCAAGGACAATGGATCTAATAGGAACTTTTTACAGTGGCCTCGCTATCACGGCGGACGAACTGAATTCCATAAAAGAGAAACACCAGGCCATTACAATAAAAAAAGGCGATTTTATTTTAAGCAAAGGGCAGGTGTCCAATGCCTATTATTTAATAGAACATGGCCTTACACGGTCTTTTTTACACGACTACGAAGGCAACGAAGTCACCATCGGTTTTTGTGGCGATAATGACGTAGTGATCGAGGTCGCCTCTTTTTTCCAACGCACCCCAACCGTGGAAAATATACAGGCGCTTACGGACACAAAACTTTGGAAAATACGATTTGAAGATCATCAGGAATTATTTCATCGCATCCCCGAATTTAGGGAATGGGGGCGTTCGTGGATGGCACAGGAACTGGTTCACAGCAAAAATAGAGCTATCGCGATGATTACCGAGCCAGCCACTAGCCGCTATCTGCGCCTGATAAAAGAAAAACCCATCCTGATTCAGCAGGCCCCGTTGAAACATATTGCTTCGTACCTGGGCATCACAGATACTTCTTTGAGCCGCATCCGCAAAGAAATTGTTCATGGCAATTAATGGTCTCCCCGTCGACAGAAGTCTATTTTCAAATCTTGCCTTAAGGCAAGATTTTTATCGAAAGTTCCGCTTAATTTTATCTTCAATTCCAAAGATAGTACTCCTGGTTGCTATACTAGAAGAAAGAAAAATTTGAGAAAATCAATATATCCAAAAATTAGATATCATGGCAAAATTACACGCTTATTTAAATTTCAACGGTAACTGTGAAGAAGCTTTCACATTTTACGAAAAAGTCTTTAAAACAAAAAACCCGGGGTACATGCGATATGGTGATATTCCGGCAGATCCGCAAATGCCCCCAGTTCCGGATGATGCCAAAAACAAGATCTGCCATACCGCCATTTCAATCAATGGCGAGAGCATGCTCATGGGAGCAGACGTTATTCCCGCTTTCGGCCAGCAATATGTACAGGGCAACAATACTTATGTGATGTTGATGTGTGACAATGCTGATGAAGCCAAAACACTCTATGAAGCCCTCAGTGTCAACGCAAAAGTAGTAGAAATGCCTTTGGGTGAAACATTTTTCGCGGAGCTATACAGCTCATTCCAAGATCAGTTTGGCATCTGCTGGATGGTCTATTTCGGTGGCAGCAAAGATGAAGATTGTGAAAGTAAAGATTAAAAAAATCGTTTTCGCATAGATCAGCATATGAAAAAGGGGCTTCCGATGAAGCCCCTTTCTATTTTATGGTAACAACACTCTCCTGGAAGGCATTGGTTTGCTTTCAGCTAAATAGCAAACCATCCATCTGATACTACTTATCGGTTAGGACTTCGGCGTCAAAAACAACACCGTTCCAGCCGTTCGCCATAAACTGCCGGATATTTTGATGCCCCTCGCCTGTCGGGTTATCCAAAACATTCTGATAATGCTCGGCAAACAAAACCAAAGTATCTGCTACCGAAAGATCGTGGCGTTTGGCAAAATACAATACTTTTGCGCTTCCCTGATTTTCCGTTGCCATATTTTTCAGGCTTCCATTTTGAAATGCCGCTGGACTATAGTGATAGTTTTCTGCAATATGATCCAGGACCTCCTGAAACTGCAGCTGATTCTCTTTTGATCGGGCTAATAATTCTTCTGTTTTCATCAGATTAAATTGTCTATACTTATTTTGCTTAATTGTCCTTAAATGATTCCGTGCAGCGAGCCCCCTTTAGCTCCCAATCGGTCAACTCGTTTCTCAACAGCCTCGTCCTTAATCAGTGCCGGGGCATGATGCGGTTTGCTACGGGCATCAATAATAATTGGCCCTTCACAGCCCCAATGCTTGAAAGCAGTAAAACTCTTGATACCATAAATATCAAATGCGGGGTTACTGCGCGTAAAGGATATCCAGACAAAGTTATTGACCGTCTGAGCCGTAAAACTAGCATCATCGCACAATATCAACAGCGGAAAACCTTCCCAGGCCAGTCCTTCGGCAGCACGACACCATTCCCCGATGAGCCTAGCTTCGTCCACATAGTTTGTAAAGGCCGCTCCTTCAAGCGCCAATACACCCGGAATAACAAACTTCGCCCGGTTGAAAGGCCTTGGCAGATCAAAATTTGACGGCAATTCACGCGCAAGTGCTCTTTTCCTGGTACCCGCAGCAGCAAACACCACCTTTGATCCCGCGTTTAATCCATCACCCGAATAATCCAAAGTATCTATGGTCGTATTCGTCTGAAAATGGAGATCTCTTGTCGGATCAATGCGCTCCAGAATGTGACCGAAGAATCCCGGGATATCGTAAATATCCAATTTTGGATTATCCTCATGCGCCGAGATAAAAAGATATTTGGCTAAACTCAGCTGATTTTTCCCGAGGATCTGATTGGCAATGGTTAAAATTTCCTGCGGACGGTCCACGGTCTGATAAGGTGTATAGCGCTCCGATCCGATCGCAAACAATAAGGGATGCACTCCCGCTGCATCTACAGCATTGACAGCATGCAGTCCGGAGATCTCCTGCGGAATTGCAGCCCCCGTGATTTCATGAATAAGTGCCCCGAAGCTCGTATCTTCCTGCGGCGGCCGCCCCACCACGGTAAAGGACCAGATCGGATCCTTCTTATGGTATACATTATGCACCTTCATCAGGGGAAAAGGATGGGTAAGACTATAATAACCAATATGATCACCAAAAGGCCCCTCGGGTTTGTTCTCATTGGGATATACTGTACCTGTAATAACAAAATCCGCATCGGCAGAAATGCAAAAACCTTCATTATCGTAGAAATAGCGAAACCTTCTATTCCCTAATGCACCGGCAAAGATCATTTCAGAAAGCCCTTCAGGCAGCGGCATGACCGCAGACAAAGGATGTGCCGGCGGGCCGCCAACAAAGATACTTACCTTAAGTGGCACGCCGAGCTCATTGGCTTTTGTTTGATGAATGCCTATTCCGCGGTGCAACTGATAATGCAGTCCAATTTCCCGGTCCGGAATATAATCGTTGCCTGAAAGCTGAATCCGGTACATGCCCAGGTTGGCATGCATGATTCCCGGCTTAGTTACATCTTCGGTATACACCTGTGGCATGGTAACAAAGGCCCCACCATCCATTGGCCAATTGACAATCTGAGGAAGTTTACCAATGCTAGTTTTACCATGTAGGATCGGAGCCCCTGATTTCTTCTTCCAGGGCAGGGCACCTAGAGCAGTCATGGATGAGCCGATATATTGAAATGGTTTTTTTAACACAGCACCCGGATTCATCTTGACATCCACCAATTTTTTTAGATGGTCCAATGAATCACGGAACATAAACTTCGAACGGTCCAACGTTCCAAATAGATTGGATACGGCGGGAAATTCCGAGCCTTTTATATTTTCAAAATACAGTGCCGGTCCGGCCACATCAAACACCCGCATATGAATTGCAGCCATTTCCAGGTAAGGATCAACTTCCTCTTTAATCCGGATTAAATGACCATGTTTCTCAAGATCCGCAACACATGCTGCGAGACTATTGTATCCCATATATTAAATCTGTATCAACGCGTTAATCCACAAATTTAAGAGAATAAATCAGAAGTAAATAATTATTCACACCAGAAAAAACTCACCCGTGCACAACGCATCAGAGACCTTAAATCAAAGAAGGGATTACATCTAGCTGGCAGCGGACAGCAGGTGTCACACCATCAGGTATCCATACTGACATAGGCTTTCAATGGCGTGAATTCAAAGGGCTGGACTTTCTGCCAGGTCGAGTTGTCCACATTTTTTTCATAATAAAGCACCCGTCTAAATTCATCAATATCTTCCTTATTGATATCGTTGAACCGGCTCAGCAACAATTTCGCAAAAAATTTATTGACGCCGATCTCCCGTTTTTGCGTGTCGGAAGTGGAGCTTAGAAATTGATAAAACAGACTTCTAAATGTCACCTCTTCATGTCCGCCGAGGTAAATCACCTCAGAAATAAAATTATTCTCCCAGGGCATTTCCCGGAGCCAGCGATAAACATCCAGCAAAGGTAAAGGATGAAATTTCAGGGAGGCCACCCAGTTCCAATAGAATATAGTCTGCCTTTTGGCCAGTTTGCTAAAAATTCGATTTAACACACTTTCCTTTCCGATAACACTACTTTTGACCACAATGGTATACTGCACGCGCAAAGCCTCCAGGAGGTTGCGAACAGGGTCCAAAAAATGCTCATCCATCAATCGGGCCACATAAATCACACGGTTATTGCCCGCCCGCTTACAGATTTCCACAAAATTACGGAGCCCAAGCAGTTCCAGTTGAAGCTGAATATCATTATCGAGCGAAGGAACCTGTGTAAAATAAATCCCGAAGTTCAGGTCACTGATCTGAAAATTATCATATGCGGGGCCTTTTCGTAAAAGATCCAGTTCAAAAAGTTTTGCTGTCACCTTCTCTTTCACAATTTTATTAAAAATGGATAAATTTCGCACCAAACCTGTAACATCAAAATCTTTCGTTTGTAAATAGCATGACGCCCGTCGTCCTAAATAGGTATTTAGCCCACTGATTAAAACCTTTTTCATCCTTGTAATTATTTCTGAGCACTCGCTTTAAATGGCATAAATGAATTGATTTTATCGGTTTATCCCATTCGAACTGTCCAATAGATTGTGTAAGCTCCCGATGGTTTTGTTTTCCAAAATGCTGACTAACTAATATCATAATTCCCTGATTTTAGAACAGCGAAACATCAAATAAGTTTAACACTATTTTTATTTTTCCGTTCGAATACCTTGCTTTTCCCAACAAAGGAATGATTATCGGTCAGTTAATCCGTTTTTTATCACTGAATTAAAAACCTGCAAAGACAGTATTCCGAATTTATTCTCCTCCAAAATTTTGTCCCAAACCTCTTCTTTGTCCTTTTTATGTCAATTCATGCCCAAATATTTTCATAAACACAATATCCTTATATATTTGTAAATCTTCTGAAAATAGGCTGCACTAAAAAGTATTTATCTTCACCTCTATGGACAAAAGGGCTACAATGATCTGGTTTAGGAATGATTTAAGACTTCATGACAATGAAGTATTTTATCAAGCCTCTGAGAAGAGTTCTTTCATCATTCCGGTCTATTGTTTTGATCCCCGTTATTTTGACCGCAATCAATTTGGCAATTTAAATACAGGAGTACTGCGCGCGGCATTTATCATTGAGGCAGTTACTGCACTCAAAGAAAAATTGAAAAGCCATGGCAGTGACCTGCTGACTTATATTGGCAAGCCTGAAGATATTATCCCGCGGATTGCTCAAAAATACCAGGTTAATGAAGTCTATCACCACCGGGAAGTTGCCCTTCGCGAGACTTCCATTTCCGAGAAAGTAGAAAGTGAATTATGGAGCAGCAAAATC
Source organism: Sphingobacterium puteale (assembly GCF_003627955.1). Taxonomy (GTDB): domain Bacteria; phylum Bacteroidota; class Bacteroidia; order Sphingobacteriales; family Sphingobacteriaceae; genus Sphingobacterium; species Sphingobacterium puteale. The sequence continues at coordinate 73,279 of NZ_RBWS01000023.1, forward strand.
AATCTCCGTCACTTTATAGGCCATACACTTTACCACAAAGAAGATCTCCCTTTTCCAATTAAGGACATCCCTAATGGATTTTCCATTTTTAAGAAAAAAGTAGAACGTGAAAGTTCGGTGCGCCAACCGATTCCTTTCCCGTCAAATTTCCTGACGCCACCACATCTGGAAGACACCAAGATTCCGACGCTAAAGGACCTTGGTTATTCGGAGCAACAGATTAAGTCTGTTGATGACATCTATATATTGGGTGGCGAAGACACAGCACTGAGTATTATGCATTCGGTTTTGTCCACCTATCCGGAGACAGAGCAGGATCCGGTCATATTAGGTCCTTTTATCGCTGCCGGAGCCTTATCGCCAATTCTTCTTTACAACAACATTAAGAAATTAGGAGAAGGAAAAAAAGATAAACGATTTGAGAAAATAATAGACATTTTACTTTGGCGGGATTATTTCCGTTTTATGCTCAAAAAATATCCCAATATATTTTTCAAGCCCCTGGGCACGAAAAATAACAGCACTGTAGATATTCCGGCATTAACGGTAAATGAGGAGTTATTTGAGAAGTGGAAATCCGGACAGACAGACCATGACTTCATCAATAGTACCATGATACAACTCAAAAAAACAGGCTACATTCCCTATCAGGCCGGATTGATCGCAGCAAGTTACCTGGTGCATGAATATCAGGTCAATTGGTTAAAGGGGGCTTCCTGGTTTGAGGAACAGCTATTGGATTATTCTCCGGCTACGGTATATGGCCAATGGTCACATGTCGCCGGTGTCGGGACCAGTGAGAAAGACAATAAGGCCTTGGACTGGCAAAAATTGATCAAAACAAATTTCCCAAATGGCCTTCCAAAATTGGATGAATTATTCGCTAAATAAATCTTCGGCAGAAATAAATAATTTCAAAACAAAAGAAATTTGCAGGGCATAATAGACCCGTTTTAAATCATGCTAAAAATGTTAAGAATTGGATAGATTTATTGATTAAATTATTCAATTTCAGTATTAGAAACTCTTTTTTTATTCATAACTTTGACAAATTTCATAGTTTTAATTGTAAATGGACAATCTGACATATTTGAGTAATGCTGATTCGGCTTATGTCGATGGCTTATATCAATCGTACAAGCAAGATCCCCAATCGGTAGATTTCGGATGGCAAAAATTCTTTGAAGGTTTTGATTTCGGTCAAAATGCTGGTGGAACGACAGGTTCAGTAGGCGAAGCTACTCCTGAGCACGTATTGAAAGAAATCAATGTGCTGAACATGATCAATGGTTACCGTGACCGTGGCCACCTCTTCACACACACCAACCCTGTTCGCGAAAGACGTAAGTACTACCCCGGAAAGGAATTGGAAACCTTTGGTCTTGCTGAGGCAGACATGAATACGGTTTTCAATGCAGGTGTCGAAGTGGGCTTAGGTCCAGCAACATTAAAAGACATCCGTCAATTGGTTGAAGACACTTATTGCCGTTCTATTGGTGCAGAATTCAAATATATCCGTAATCCAGAAAAGATAAAATGGTTGCAAGACCGCATGGAAGCGGATCGTAATATGCCAAAATTTTCTTTGGATACCAAAAAGAGAATCTTAAACAAACTTAACGATGCCGTTGCTTTTGAAAATTTTTTGGGAACCAAATTTTTGGGTCAAAAACGTTTTTCATTAGAGGGTGCGGAAAGTTTAATTCCTGCATTGGACTCTGTCATCGAGAAAGGTGCTGACATCGGTATCCAAGAGTTTGTGATCGGTATGGCGCACCGTGGTCGTTTGAATGTATTGACCAACATTATGGGTAAATCCTACAAATCCGTATTCTCTGAATTTGAAGGCAAAACCTATGCGGACGACCCCGAAGTCAACTTCGGTGGTGACGTAAAATACCATTTGGGGTTCTCCTCAGAAGTGAAAACCAACGATGGCAAATCTGTGCATCTTAGTTTGGCACCAAATCCTTCCCATCTGGAAACGGTAGATCCAATTGTCGAAGGTATGGTACGTTCTAAAATCGACTTCAAGTACGATGGCGATTCATCGAAAATTGCACCTATCATTATCCATGGTGACGCTGCAATAGCCGGTCAGGGCGTTGTCTATGAGGTCACTCAAATGTCCAAACTAGATGGCTACAAAACAGGAGGTACAGTACATATTGTCATCAATAACCAAATTGGATTTACAACAAACTATAAAGACGCACGTTCTGGAACCTATTGTACAGATGTGGCTAAAATCACTTCTTCACCTGTATTCCATGTCAATGGGGATGATGCAGAAGCTGTCGTTTATGCAATTAATTTAGCTGTTGAATACCGTCAAAAATACAAGACAGACGTATTTATCGATTTGTTATGCTACAGAAGATTTGGTCACAATGAGGCCGATGAGCCTAAGTTTACACAACCTTTGTTGTACAAAATCATTGAAAAACATCCAAATCCGAAAGAAGTATACGCAAAAAAATTAATTGCTGAAGGAAGCGTTGATGAAGTGTATTCGAAAAATATAGAGAAAGAATTTAAAGCGGAATTGCAAGCTAAATTCGAGGAAGCAAAAACAGTTGAAGTATTGACTGAAGAAATTCCGATGTTTAAAGGTGCATGGGAAGGATTGCGTCCTGCGAAAAAAGGAGAAGTATTAACAACAACCGATAAAACACAAGTTGCGAAAGATACGTTCCTGAAATTAGCGAAAGAGATCACCACGTTACCTGCGGACAAAAAATTCTTCCGTAAGATCACCCGTTTATTTGAAGACCGCGCCAAAATGATCAGCAATGATGCATACGATTGGGCAATGGGTGAATTAATGGCCTACGCGACCTTATTGGATCAGGGTAATCGTGTTCGAATTTCTGGTCAGGATGTACAACGTGGTACATTCTCACACCGTCATGCGGTATTGACGCTGGAAGATTCCGAAGAGAAATATGTTCCATTAGCAAACATTAAAGGTGGTGATAAGTTCTCGATCTACAACTCCCTTCTTTCAGAATATGCTGTTTTGGGCTTTGAATATGGTTATGCATCTTCTAATCCAAATTCATTGACAATCTGGGAAGCGCAGTTCGGTGATTTCTACAATGGTGCTCAAATTATTGTAGATCAATATCTGTCAAGTGCGGAAACAAAATGGAAACGTTCAAACGGTTTGGTCATGATGCTTCCACATGGTATGGAAGGCCAGGGGCCTGAACACTCTTCGGCACGTATCGAGAGATTCCTGGAATTATGTGCAGATGAGAACATGATCATGGCAAACTGTACATCCCCAGCAAACTACTTCCATTTATTGCGCCGTCAACTGGTACGTGAATTCCGCAAGCCATTGGTGGTATTTACGCCAAAATCCTTGTTGCGTCACCCGAAAGTGGTTTCTCCATTGAAAGACTTTACAGAAGGTGTATTCCAAGAAGTTATTGACGATGCAAATGTTGCTGCAAAAGATGTAAAACGCGTATTGTTCTGTTCCGGTAAAGTTTATTACGACTTATTGGAAAAACAGGAAGCGGACAAACGTAAGGATGTTGCGATTGTCCGTATTGAACAATTGTTCCCGGTTCCAATGGATCAATTAAAAGCAATCCGTAAAAAATACAACAAAGCCAAAGAGTTTGTATGGGTACAAGAGGAAAATGAGAACATGGGTGCATGGTCTTACTACTGCCGCAAACTGATGGGTACAGAAATTGCATTTACAGGTTTCGTAGCGCGTAAAGAAAGCGGAAGTACAGCGACAGGTTATATGAAACAACACGTTGCCCAACAAGCTGCAATCTTAAATAAATCATTCGAATAAAAACAATTTAAAATCAATTGCGTCTTATCTACAGGACGCAATTGTCAATAAAGAACATTATATATGAGCTTAGAAATTAAAGTACCAACCGTAGGTGAATCTATCACGGAGGTAACCTTATCACAATGGTTGAAACAAGATGGCGATTATGTGGAGATGGATGAAAACATCGCGGAACTGGAGTCAGACAAAGCAACGTTTGAATTACCAGCTGAAAAAGCAGGTATCTTAAGAATCATTGCACAAGAAGGTGATACTTTAGAAATCGGTGCTGTCGTTTGTACAATTGAAGAAGGTGAAGCTCCTGCTGGCGGTTCAGCTCCAGCTGCAGCGCCTGCTGCTGAGGCATCATCAACTGCTGCTCCGGCTGCTGTTGCAAAAGACGAAGATCCAGATAGCTATGCTGCTGGTACAGCCTCCCCTGCTGCTGCAAAAATTTTGAGAGAAAAAGGAATTGATCCTTCGACTATAAAAGGAACAGGCAAAGATGGCCGCATCACAAAAGAAGATGCTGAAAAAGCGCAACCTGTTGCTAAAACTGCTGCTCCAGCGGCAAAACCTGCGGCTCCGGCTGCTACCCCTGCCGCCGCTCCAGTGGCTGGTTCAAGAAATGAACGTCGTGAGAAATTATCGTCTTTACGTAAAACAATCGCGAAACGTCTGGTCGCTGTTAAAAATGAAACAGCAATGTTGACAACATTCAATGAAGTCAATATGCAGCCGATCATGGATCTACGCGCTAAATATAAAGATACGTTCAAAGAGAAATTCGGTATCGGTCTTGGTTTCATGTCTTTCTTTACAAAAGCAGTAACAACAGCATTGGCAGAATGGCCAGCAGTTAATGCTCGTATCGAAGAAAATGAAATCGTATACTCGGACTTCGCAGACGTTTCTATCGCAGTTTCTGCACCTAAAGGTCTGGTTGTACCTGTTATCCGTAATGCGGAGTCTATGTCTTTGGAGCAAATCGAAAAAGCAATTGCTACATTGGCAGGTAAAGCTCGTGACAACAAATTAACGATCGACGAGATGACTGGTGGTACATTTACAATCACTAACGGTGGTGTATTTGGATCCATGATGTCAACACCTATCATTAATGCACCGCAATCGGCTATCTTGGGTATGCACAACATCATTCAACGTCCTATCGCTGAGAATGGTCAGGTTGTGATCCGTCCAATGATGTATATCGCGCTTTCTTATGACCACCGTATTATTGACGGTCGTGAGTCAGTAAGCTTCTTGGTTCGTGTAAAACAATTATTGGAAGATCCAGCTCGTTTATTGTTGGGCGTATAATTGTTACCAGAATATTTTAACGTAAAAAACCTATACGATTGTCGTATAGGTTTTTTTATGCGAATGTTAATCATCTCTCCCGCTTCCTCGCCGCATAGACCGTCTGATTTAGCTTTTGCCGAATTCGCCGTTGCGAATATAAATCAGCGTTTTAATTTCTTCTTTTTAATTTATACTTTCATCTGTGGATATTTGATTTCGCTGATAGCCTCTTAGCAAACAAATAAGCCTAGCAGGTATTTATAGCCGGCAGAACGGAAAATGCATTAAATAAACATTATGAACGGAAAGGTAATAAGTCTGACGATGGTTCTTTTGCTCGCTGTGCTCACACTCTCTGCCAATATGGCCAATCCTTTTGGCCCACACAGCATCACAGCACAATTGGTTCCTGCAGGTAAAGCGAAAGTACTTCGCGAACGAATTGATATACACCTTGTGCGCGACTCATTGGATTATGATGATAAGAGCCAATTCAATATCGAGTATATAATCCATGCGGAGGAAAACATAGACTTCCCTTTGGTATTCCTTGCCCTCAATTTAGATGGATTAGAAAAGGTGACCATTAACCAAAAAGAGATTAAATCCGTCCCTTTGGATCCATCGGACACAAAATTCTCTTTCTTACGGTTCAAAGATGGTTATTATGAGATCAGCTATGGAAAAGCGGAATGGGAACGAATTAACCTGAGTGACGCATTTTATTTTACGGTCAAGCTTCACAAGGGTGAAAACAGCATCAAAGTTCAATACCGTGCATTTATGGGTTATGACCGTCGGGATATCCTCACAAAATATCAAATTGAATATCTCCTATTTCCTTCAAAGTACTGGTCTTCCTTTGGCCCGATTGACCTATACCTGCATACGGGGAATAAAATGAAGGCATACGCACAGGATTTGGGTGTTCCTAAAGCGCAAACTGATACGCTCGTTCACTGGATCATTGAATCCACCGGAAAACAGGACAGTTTTAAAATCGAAGTAGGCGAAAAAATATCGTTCCCCGCAAAGATACTTCTTTGGATAAATCCTGAAGTCCTTGCCCTGATCGGATCCATTCTACTGCTCTATTTTCACATCAGGTATATCTACAAAAAATACAAAACAGGTTCTTACCGCTATGCCTTGTTGCTAGGAAATCTTATTGTACCGGCGTCATTTTACGGTTTTTGTTGGTTTTGGACCAGTCTGGCAAATTACTTGGTCAATGGCATTTTTGAGCATAACGCCAGGGGTTATATCCTCCTGGTCATGTTTACGCTACCTCTGATCTATATCACCTATGACCTTGCCCTATTTGTTGTCGACAGGAGTATCAGGGCTAAATTACAGAAAAAGCAACCGGAATAAGCAGGCTTATCTTTTATAGGTCAGCTTATTTTCAATCATCCGATTGTTATATTGCTGAATAAAAGCTTTCATCTTGGTTTCCATTGTATCCAGGATTGCAGGATGCTGCTTAAGTAAATCTTGCTTCATCAACCGATCTTGCTTCATGTTATAAAGCGATACCGGTTTAAGACCATCATAAGACATCATAAAGTCTTTATAATAAAAGTTATAGCTTCCTGCATTATTGTTCAGCACAAAATTGTCCCTTCCCGGCATAAATGCATCCGAGCCAAATGCAAAATAAGGCTCATCATAATGGAGGTAATTTAAGACCGTGGGCATAATATCAATTTGTTGGACCAATTTATCCGTTTTGCCGACCAATCCATCTCCGGGTGCATAAAATATAATCGGAATCTGAAAACCACCCGCTGTGGTCTGATACTCCGGGAGGTAACTTACCGTAGCATGATCGGCGCAGATTACAAATAAGGTATTGTTGAACCAGGGCATTTTGGAGGCCGTCGCAAAAAATTCACGTAGGGCATTGTCGGTATAGCCGATCGGTTCCTGTACCGGCAGTGGCCCTTTGGGAAATTTTCCCTGATATTTTTCGGGAACCTTAAAAGGATGGTGTGAGGAAAGTGAAAAGAAACTCGCAAAAAACGGTTGTTTTAACGTGTTGATCTTATTGGCCGTAAACTGCAGAAAAGGTTCGTCCCAGATGCCCCAAATACCGTCGAAATCCTGATCGTTATTGTATTCGTTTTTACCAAAATAGTGTTGAATTCCTGCCAGTTTCATGTAGGCCGAGAAGCCCATACTTCCGTTTGGAGCACCATGAAAAAAAGCGGTTTCATAGCCTTTCTTTTTCAAAAGTTTGGCCAGACTGGTGGTCTCATTACCGGAATACACCGATAGTACAAATGGCTCACCAATGGAGGGAATCCCCGTAATGACCGACGGTAAAGCATCGATGGATTTGCGGCCGTTGGCATAGGTGTCAGTAAAGGTATAGCCATGGCGAATCAGAGAATCCAGAAAAGGAGTATATCCCTTATATTTTCCGCCTTGAATATCTTTATTCAGCTCGCCAAAATGCTCTTTTGCAAAACTTTCCAAAATCAGCACAACAACATTCTTTTTATTGAAAGGCTTATCCGTCTGCGGGAGATGAATCGGGTCATATATCTTGGCCAGCTCTTGCTCCGGATAATAATTCTTCGGTTTGAGGCTCACAGCCTTTAGAGTTTTCAGTATGCTGAATGGTGTATTCAGCACGATATTCATTTCCTCTGGGGTGTCTACGTAATCGCCGGCATTGCTCAAAGTGATCGGACGGGTGCTATGTGCCCATCCACCACGGACACCACCTATAAAAAGAAAAGCGGTCATTAAAAAGAAGGGAACCTGAACCAGGAAAGGTTTCCAGGAATAACCTTTTGGTTGTTCGAGTTTGATCAACCGATACGATTTGGACAGGCCATAAACGAGCATTGCAAATACCAGCAGGAGATACCAGTAATCAAGACAAAAGTCAAATGCCAATTTAAACAAATTGGTTTCATTTGAAAACTGGCTCAATACTGTGCCAGTGGTCCGTTTTAGTGTAAAAGGATAATAGGCATAGTCAATTAAATTCAAGGCGATCCCTAGCGAATTGACTACGACAAAAATCCATTTGGAAACCCGCTGATAGGTGGGATTATAAATGAATGGTCCGGGTACCGTTTGCATAACAATGTAGAGAATATTCAGATAGAGCAAAGCAACGGTATCAAAACGGACGCCCCCGCCAAACATCACAAACAGTTTTCCTGCATTTACGTTGGGAAATAAAGAAGAATTCAGTAGGTAAAATCCCCATCTCAGCAGGGCATAAATGATTAAAAGAAAGGCAAAACGAATGGCGACTGCAATATAGGGTGCTAGTATTCCTCTTAATTTCATCCTGTTAATATTTTAGAAATTCACGATAAACCTGTTGATAATATGCTTTGGCAATATTTAAAATACTGTCTGTTTTAGCTGCAGGATAGTCTTTGTTAGCTCGATAATTGATAATTCGCCCCACATTATCAAAAGATACCGCCTGTTCGGGTGTGATTGTCCCAAAAGCATCTTTGGAGTTATAGAACGCAATTTGCGATGTCGTAGGGTTGAATAAATCACGGCTCCAATGATATCTATTGGTTGGGAGCTTCAGCTGCGTCAATAACGTGGCTGCCAAATCCGTTTGATTTCCTATGCGATTGAAGATTTTGCCCCGATATTCAGGCTTAATTACATCGCCAAAAAAGATCAACGGAATATGAAATCTATTCGGGTGATAAAGCTCCCATTTTTCCGAGGGCAAACGATGTCCATGATCCGCAACAATTACAAAGAGCGTATTTTTATACCATGCTTCATTTTTGGCTTTGCCAATGAAATCGAAAACAGCCGAATCCGTATAGTTGGCCGTGCTTCTAAACTTATCTGCATTATTGGTACTACCAAATTTGTAACCATGCTTTAATTCGAATGGTTCGTGATTGATCAAGGTAAAGATCGTTGAAAAAAACGGTTGTTTTTCTTTGTTAAAATCTTTGATCATCTGATTAAACACGACATGATCGTAAACGCCCCAGGAAGCTCTTTCGGCATCCAGTCCAAAACTGCCATTATCAACTACTCTGGAGATCCCGTGTGTCAACATATAGGACTTGAAATTATAAAATTCACTTTGTCCGCCATGATAAAATGAGGTTTCATAACCTGCGTGATCAAATTCCTGCCCAATGGCAGGCATATTTTCATGTTTGTCAATATATTTAATGATACTTTCCGGTCCTTGGGCCGGAAATCCGCTCAAAATAGCAACCATGCCCTTGTCCGAACGGTCAGCCGCCGAATAGATATGATCAAACAAAATCCCGCCTTTGATCAGTTCTTCCATATGAGGTGTAATTCCCTTCTCACCGCCCAAAGATTGAATAAGATCGCCGACAAAACTTTCCAGCATAATGATGACAACATTCGGACGCGTGGTGGATAATACCTCGACTGCCGAATCGGGCTTGCTCTGAAAAACTGGCTTTAGCTGTTCCCGAATAGCCTTATCGTCCGATCCATAGAAATCATAAGGGTTTTTCAGCTTTGTGCTTTTGGTGAAAAAATCGCGCAAAAGTGACCACTGTGTATTCACCGCTGCATGATTATAAAAGGTAACTTCGGAATAATAAGCTTTACTGGGGTTTAGTGTCGCGCGGCCATAGCCCCCGCGGATAAAGGTAAAAAGAACAAAGACGCCTACTACCAATTTAAAAAAATTGCCAACCGGTGATTTAACATTATAAAAATGCACCTTTTTAAACATCCAGCGATAAAGAAAATAGCCACAGAATATGCCCACTAACATCCCCAATATCGGAAGAAAAACCGGTGTAGATTCTGCTGAAGCTACCGCTCCGGAAGGTGAAGCCAAGAAAGCATCTATCGCACGTTTCGATATTTTGTCGCCCCATTCGCGATAGATATTGACATTGATAAAGCTGGTTACGAAAAATAAAACGAGTACAATAACGGTATAAACATCAAGGATGGTACGCTTTGGCTGAACCTTTGGAAAGAATCCCAGAATACAATAAATAAGAAATGGAAGGGCGCAGATATAGGATACCGCTGAAAAATCAAGGCTTAATCCATGAAAATAAATTCTAAAAATTTCAGTCAAATGATCCGTCCCTATTTTCTCAAAAAAAGCAGAAATAAAGATAAATCTGTCTAAAAAACAGACAATTAGCCAAAACAAGAAATATTGTGTTAACGCTCTAAGTTCGTTCGCAAATCGTTGCATCCCTTCGTGTAAAAATAAAACAGGCAAATTTACATTAATTTACATTAAAACTTGGCTAATTGACTAGTAATATGAAGAAAAGATTAAAAAAGTATTAAGGTTTGAGTAGTGAGTAGTGAGTAGTGAGTATTGAGTATTGAGTATTGAGTACTGAGATTCTGCTTGTACAAGCCTTCGGCTTATTCGGATGGTTCCAACTTTTTAATTTTTGCCTCTTTAGACATTGTCTTCGATCTTTCATCTCTAATGCTTGCCCATTTCATCTTTAGTTCCTCGTCTTTGATCTACAATCAATAACAAGATCAATGATAACAAGGAAAATAACATAGAATTCCTTACTTTTGTATTCCTTAAAAATTTGAATATAAAATTTAAAATGAGCATAGCGAAAACTTACAATCCAAAAGAAGCTGAAGAAAAATGGTACAGCTATTGGAAAGCGAACGGATTTTTCCGGTCCACTCCTGACGAACGTGAACCTTATACGATTGTAATGCCGCCACCGAATGTCACTGGCGTATTGCACATGGGTCATATGCTGAACAATACCATTCAAGACGTTTTGATTCGCCGCGCACGTATGCAGGGTAAAAACGCTTGTTGGGTACCGGGGACTGATCACGCCTCCATCGCCACTGAAGCTAAGGTCGTCGCTATGTTAAAGGAGCAAGGCATTGATAAAAGGTCCTTATCGCGTGAGGATTTCTTAAAACATGCCTGGGAATGGAAAGAAAAATACGGTGGTATTATCTTAAAACAATTGGAAAAACTAGGTGCTTCCTGTGACTGGGACCGTACCCGTTTCACCATGGATCCTGAATTATATCAATCGGTAATCCGTGTATTTGTCGATCTTTACAATAAAGGATTAATCTACCGTGGTTACCGCATGGTCAACTGGGATCCGGAAGCAAAAACCAATATTTCGGATGAAGAAGTTGTTTACAAAGAAAAGAACGGGAAATTATACCACCTGAAATATCAAGTTGAAGGATCAGATCAATATATTGTTGTTGCGACCACTCGCCCTGAAACGATCTTTGGCGACACGGCCGTATGTATCAATCCAAATGACGAACGTTATGCCTGGTTAAAAGGAAAACAGGTAATTGTACCGATTGTAGGCCGTAAAGTGAATATCATCGAGGATGAATATGTTGATCTGGAATTTGGTACGGGCTGTCTTAAAGTAACTCCGGCACACGATGTCAATGACTACGAACTCGGCAAAAAGCATGATCTGGAATTTGTGGACATCTTTACAGACGATGCGAAGTTAAATGACAACGGCTTACATTATGCCGGCATGGATCGTTTCAAAGTCCGCAAAGAGATCGAAAAAGAACTTGAAGAAAAAGGATTGCTGGAGAAAGTAGAGAACTATACCAATAATGTCGGCACATCGGAAAGAACCGGTGCGGTTATTGAGCCTAAGATCTCCAACCAATGGTTCCTGAAAATGGAAGACCTGGGAAAACCTGCCTTGGATAATGTCATGGATGATACCATTAAATTCCATCCAACTAAATTCAAAAATATCTACCGTAACTGGATGGAAAATGTAACAGATTGGAACATTTCCAGACAATTGTGGTGGGGACATCAGATACCTGCTTACTTCTATGGCGATGGTAACGACGATTTTGTTGTTGCTCAAACCGCCGAAGAGGCACTTTCACTGGCCCAGCAAAAATCGGGCAATGCGGGTCTAACGCTTACAGATTTGCGTCAGGACGAAGATGTGCTTGACACCTGGTTTTCAGCTTGGTTATGGCCAATTTCTGTATTCAACGGTATCAATGAACCTGAAAATGAAGAGATCAACTATTACTACCCAACACAGGATCTAGTCACTGCACCTGATATAATTTTCTTCTGGGTAGCACGTATGATCGTATCGGGTTACGAATTCCGTGGGCAATTGCCTTTTGAAAATGTTTATTTCACTGGTATTGTCCGCGACAAGCTAGGCCGCAAGATGTCAAAATCTTTAGGTAATTCACCAGATCCGATTGATCTAATGAATGAATATGGTGCCGATGCAACACGGATGGGCATGTTATTGACAGCTCCTGCTGGGAATGACCTGCCTTTTGATGTCGAGCTTTGCGTTCAGGGCCGTAATTTCGCCAATAAGATCTGGAATGCCTTCCGTCTGGTAAAAGGCTGGGAGATTATTGATGCTCCGGCTTCGCAAGCAGATAAAATTTCGGCGTCATGGTTTGATGCTCGGTTCAACCAGGCATTGGCTGAAATTGAAGAAAACTTCAAACACTACCGTTTATCAGATGCCCTGATGACAACATATAAATTGGTCTGGGACGATTTCTGTGCCTGGTATCTTGAATTAGTCAAACCGGCTTATGGTTCTCCTATCGCTTCGGAAACCCGAGACAAAGTAACATCTTTCTTTCAACGTGTATTGACATTGGTACATCCGTTTATGCCTTTCCTAACGGAGGAGCTGTGGCATGATGAACTGTTCGGCGCAAAAGAGGAGCAGGACTGTATCATTGTTGCTGAATTTCCAAAAGTCAACGTATTTGATGAGCAGGTTATCAAAGATTTTGCGGTAGCGCAACAAATCATTTCCGAAGTTCGTAATATCCGCAACTCAAAAGGTATTTCTCCAAAAGTAGCATTACCTCTGGCCATTAATCAACAATCTGATATCGATCTTGGGCAATACATTGCCATCATCACAAAAATTGCCAATCTGGAGTCTGTCACTTTTGTAACTGAAAAAGTAGCCGGCGCAACAAGCTTCCTGGCAGGAAAAGATGAATGCTATGTGTTATTGGAAAATAATGTCGACATCGATGCTGAGCGCGAGCGTATCGAAAAAGAGCTGGATTACCTGAAAGGATTCCTAGTGTCTGTAGACAAAAAGCTTTCAAACGAGCGCTTTGTACAAAATGCAAAACCTGAAATTGTTGAAAACGAAAAAAGCAAGAAGGCAGACGCAGAGGCTAAAATTAAGATCCTTCAAGAAAGTTTAACGGCGTTAGGTTAAAAACCATAATATCATAATTTTTTAAAGTCCCGCGAAACCCGCGGGACTTCTTTTGAGGTGCACTTTCCTGTCCATTTATGGCCTGGTAGAATCGTACCCCTTTTATATGCTAGCTTCATTGTTGATTTTTAACTTTATACGGATTCCTGTAAAAAAATGAATAACTTTATAAGAACGAACTTAAATTATATCATTATGGGATTCAAGGAAACATTTCAAATCAACGGAGAAAACCTTTTACAAAAGATCAAAGAAATCATTGCAGAGGGTAATGTAAATAAAATCAGTATCTCGGACAAGCATGGTAAAGAAATCATGAGTTTTCCGATTACAGTTGGCGCGATCGGACTGATCCTGGCGCCGGTATTTGCCGCAATAGGCGCCGTGGCAGCCTTGCTTACCGAATGCACAATTACGGTAGAGCGCAATAGCGAAAAGAAGGAAGAGGATAAAAAGGATGGTCCCTCAGAACCACCGACAACGATCACTGTCAACTAATTTGACCTTAAAAAATTTACGATCATGAAAATCCTAAAGAATATTGTTTGTGTTTTGTTTGGCTTACTTTTTATGAATATGGGTCGTATTTGAAAATTGGAGGAAATATAAAAAACTGATGGCATAATTATCCTGTTCATCCAAACAAAAACGACAGGATCCTGTCAGGGAAAATTCCTATTATTAAGAAATTAATAGGGATTGTACGTTTTTGTTAGTATAAAATTAAAAAATAAAAAACTTTATACTCCAAAAATGGTTTGGTCAATTATTTGATGGGTTTGTAGATACCTCCTCAATAGCACGATTTAGCGCGAGATGAGGGAGGGCGGCTCAAGGTTTACATATATCTATACGTAGCGCAAATTAAACGTTATGTAGCAGAAATTAAACTTGCATATACAAGCAAATTTATCTTAGTTTGCTGAAACGGCGGGATATAACTTAATATCTGAAAAACTTTGCAAACTTTTTTCCGTTTTAGTTTTTATTAATAGATACTTAAATCAAATTATACGTTGAACAGATTTACCCGAATTGCATTCAGAACAATATTGTGGATTATTGGAGTAATAATTGCGCTGATTATTCTAGTTGTATTTTTGATCCGGATACCCGCCGTTCAAAACTATATTGCCGGAAAAGTAACGCATTATGTCGAAGGGAAAATAGGCACTCCGGTTAAAATCGGTTACATCAATATTGATTTTCCGAAAAAGTTAGTCTTACAAGATATCTATATGGAAGATCAGAGCAAGGACACTCTCGTTGCCGGAAAAAGCATCGCTGTGGACATCAACATGCTCAAGCTTCTGAAAAACACCGTAGAAATCCAAAGTATCGAAGCGGAAGGGATCACTACAAAAATTCGACGAACACTGCCTGACAGTTCCTTTAATTTTGATTATATCGTCAAAGCATTTGCCTCCGAAAAGGAAAGTAAACCTACCGCAGATACCACTTCTGCCCTCGTTTTTAATCTGGACAAGGTAAAGCTTGATAAATCTCATATCGTTTATGCTGACGATGTTATCGGAACGAGCGCTGATGTGTATCTGGGCACGCTAAATACCAATATTAAAAAATTTGACCTGACCAAAAATATGGCCTTCAACCTACCGAAGGTAAAAATAGAAGGATTGAATGCGACCGTAAAACAATGGAAGCCGGCCGTTGACGGTTCAGCTCCATCGGTCGAAGATTTTGGGATTACGGACAAGACAGCAAAAACAACGACGCTCCTTCCGGATGTGGGAATACAGATCGCCGAGCTGACTAATATCCTGGTTCGGTATGAGGATGAATCCAGTGCTCTGAAAACCAAGTTTAATATAAAGAATCTTCGGGCAGATATCAACAAGATTGATTTAAACAAAGAAATTGTCGATCTCCAGACCATCCAACTTGATGGTGCCGATAATGACGTGCTCTTTGGAAAGGTTGCAAAGAAAATTCCGCCCAAAGGCGACACGACAGCCGATACCACAAAAATTAAGTGGGTTGTCTCTGCCAAGGATATCAGCATCAATAATACAAGTCTGGCCTACAGAGATGACAATCAGGCACGCATGAAAGGCTTTGATTACTTCAATATTAAAATTCCGGGGATAAAAACAAATCTAACCGACTTATATTATAGTGCGGACTCCATTAGTGGGTCACTGAATGAGCTGACGGCATCCGATCACTCAGGCTTGGTTATTAAACAGCTCAAAGGTGACTTCAAGTATACAAATACAGGGGCAGAAATTAAAAACCTCTATGCGGAAACACCACGTACACTGATTCGGAATTACTTCAAAGTAACCTACCCATCTCTGGATATCATTACCAAAAAACCAGAACTGATCTATGTGAATGCGACGCTTAAAAAGAGTCATGTCGATATGCGCGACATTTATTACTTTGCTCCTTTCCTCGATACGATGCAGGTCATGAAACCTTTGATGGATAAAAAGTTTAATATTGATGGACGCGTGATAGGCAAGTTAAACGACCTCAATATTCCCAATATTGATTTCCAGACGCTATCCAATACGCGGATAATCGCCAGTATGCGACTGAAAGGACTGCCAAATGTGGATAAAATGTCCATTGACCTGAATCTGAAAAAATTAACCACAGGACGTTCCGATATTGAAAAACTCGTTGCAAAATCCATGCTGCCGGCCAATATCGAACTGCCGAATACGATCGGACTAACAGGTACCTTTAAAGGCGGTATGACGGCTTTTGACACCAATCTTTCATTGGTAACCGAAAAAGGAACAGCAAAATTTGACGGTAAAGTCAGCATGGCAAACAGAGATACCAGTTACGATGCTCTTGTTAGTATCCGCGATTTTGATATTGGGAAGATCATGAAAATGGACAGTACCTTAGGTATACTTTCCTTTGAAGGAAAAATAAAAGGACATGGCACGGATCTCAGGAAACTTGTCGCCAATTTCGATGGTAAAGTAAACCGCATGGATGCCATGGGTTATCGGTATCAGAATATCGATATGAATCTCATTGCAGATAAAGGTGACATCAAAGCATCGGTCGTGAGCCCCGACCCCAATATTAAGCTGAAACTGGATGCCACGGCCAATATGAAATCCAAGTATCCACAGGTAGATTTTGAATTGATGGTGGATACCATCAACCTCAAAAACCTGAAGCTAATGGCGGACGATTTCAAATACCACGGTAAGATGGTCGGTCATTTTACTTCCGCTGATCCAAACTTTCTCAATGGGGAGGCACATATCACCAACTCGTCCATTGCCTACAACGATGCCTATTACTCCTTGGACAGTATTTCCCTGATTGCAAAATCGGATACATCCAGAAATTTGTTGCTTCTTAAATCTGCTTTTTTCAATGCCCACTTGGTTGGGAAATATAAGATTCTAGAGCTACAAAATGCTATTCAAGATATTTTGCAAGTTTATTATCAACCTGGAAAACCGGTGAAGGTACCCCCCTATGAACCACAGAATATCGAGTTTTCAGCGCAGCTGACCCGTACCAAATTTGTACAGGATTTTGTCCCGGAATTGACAGAAATGAAAGATATCACCCTAGATGGAATGTTCAATAGTGCCACGAAAACCATATTGGCCAAACTGGATGCCCCTAAAATAATCTATAACGGAACAGAAATAAATAACGTTACCTTGGATATCAATACCTTGGATAGCACCCTTTATTATTCTGCTTTGATCAATAAGATCAAGGTCAGTAATATTGAACTAGTCAATACCGTGTTTAGTGGTAAGGTCATCCAGAATAATCTGGATTTCGGGTTATGGATCAAAGACAAGAAAGAGAAGGAACAATATCATTTAGGTGCCAATATGCGCGTGGACAATGGGGCCTTTGTCTTTAGTCTACTACAGGACGGACTCATGCTGAACTACGACAAATGGACCGTAAATCCGTCCAACGTGCTCAAATTTGGAAGTACGGGGATTCAGGCAAAAGACTTTGTCCTGAGCAACAAGGGGCAAGAATTGAGTATCACTTCGCAGGACAGCGTTTTGAATTCGCCTGTCAATATTTCCTTCAATAATTTCCGTATTGAGACTATAAGTAAAATGCTCGAAAGCGATATTATGGATCTGGGCGGTGGCATCAATGGGCAGGCTACTATATCACGACTGGAAAGTAATCCTGTATTTGTTTCGGATCTGGTCATCGATAAATTCTATGTTGGGAAAGATACCGTTGGAAATGTGAACATCAAAGTCAATAATGAAAAAGAAAACACCTATAATGCAAACATCAGTATCAGCGAAAATGGCAACAACGTGGTGTTAAGTGGGGATTTTATCAGTCCACCGAAAGGAGAATCGAGTCTGGATTTCACCTTGGATATTAAGCCATTGACCATGCAGACTGTGCAAGCATTTAGTTTGGGCTATCTGAAGGAGTCAAAAGGAAACCTCGAAGGTCAATTAAAAATAACAGGCTCCCCTTCCAAGCCGCTTATAGATGGCGATGTCAAGTTTAAAGATGCCCAATTTAATATCGCGATGTTAAATGCTCTTTTCAAAGCAAAAGATGAAACTATACATTTTGGTAATAACGGAATCACTTTTCCTAAATTTGCATTGGAAGACAAAAAAGGAAATATTGCTAAGGTGACGGGGTCGATCGATACAAAAACCTATACTGATTTTGATTTTAATCTCAATGTCAATACCAACAATTTTGAGGTGCTCAACTCTACCCAGACAGACAACGACATGTTCTATGGTAAGATGTACCTAACCTCCAATCTACGGATCAGAGGAAACCTAGATAAGCCTGTTGTCGATGGAACAATCAAAGTACTTGACGAAACTGACTTCACCTTTGTCATGCCAAATGAAAACCCCGGGATGGCTGACCGCAAAGGGGTGGTCGAATTTGTTGATAAGAGTGATACAACCCGTGCGAATGTATTTGCCAAGTTGGATTCGATGACCGTTACCAGATTGACAGGAATGGATGTAGACCTCAACCTGCAGACAGACAAAGAGGCTAAATTTAAAATTCTTCTGGATGCAGGCTCCCAGGATGCTCTTAATATTCAGGGTCAGGCTGAATTAAATGCCGGTATAGATGCCAGCAGCAAAATTACTTTGTCCGGAACATTTACTGTAGACAAAGGGAGTTACTCGTTTAGTTTTGGTCCCGTGAAAAAAGATTTTACCTTCCAAAAAGGAAGTACCATCACCTGGAATGGAGACCCCTTGGATGCACGACTGAATATCACAGCAGCATATACGACCAAAGCGCCTACGTTGGAATTAGTCGCGACGCAATTGGGTTCGGAAAACGCAAATTTGTATAAACAACGTGTACCATTCAACGTGTTGCTAAAAATTACGGATAAGCTCTTCCAGCCGCAATTGGGTTTTGACATTGATTTGGATGAGAACAACTCTATTGTATCCCAAGACGTGGTCAGTAAAGTAAACAATGCATTGACTACCCTCCGCGAAAACCCCTCAGAACTTAATAAGCAGGTATTCTCACTCATTGTATTGGGAAGATTTATGTCGACTAATCCATTTGAAAGTTTATCCGGAGGCGGCGGCACAGAAGCGATTGTCAGAAACAGCATCAGTTCGTTTTTGAGTGGACAGTTAAATCGTTTGGCTTCAGAATTAATTACGGGTGTAGAATTGGATTTCAACTTGACTTCTGAAGAAGATTATACTACCGGGGCTGGGCAGACAAGGACAGATCTGAATATCGGCGTCTCAAAAATGCTCCTCAATGACCGGCTGAAAATTACGATAGGTTCCAATTTTGAAGTTGAAGGCAATACCCGTCCTGGCGAAGCGTCCAATAATATCGCTGGCGATATTCAATTGGATTACCAACTTTCACAAGATGGCCGCTATTTTGCCCGTATGTATCGCAAAAACCAATATCAAGTAACCCTTCAAGGGCAATATGTGGAAACAGGTATCGGATTCATTATTAATATGGATTATAATAAGTTTAAAGAGATATGGATGAGTTCAAAAAAACTCAAAGAATACTATGATACCGACAGCAAAGGGTTTAGGAAACGCTTTAATGTGGAGCGGATGGAAACCGACTCGGTCTATCGGGACAGTGTACGTACAGTGATTAGAGACAGTTTGATGCTCCATAGTCCAGCATATCGAAAACGTATTGAAGAACGCGAAAAAGAAAAACGTAAACAAGAATTGGACTCAAGCAAGAATGCGCCAAAAAATCCGGGTCCAAAAACAAAATTAGATACGATCAGAACGACTGCGATTAAAAATGAAGATGAGGAAAGGAGTTATCATGCGAGCTAAGCTGAAATTTGCTATCGGAATATTGACACTGACTACGATCATAGCATCCTGCTCTTCTACCAAGAATTTGAAAGAAGGGGAAAGCCTGTATGTCAAAGGTAATGTCATTATAGATTCAGACACCATTTCAAAAGAGAACAAGGAAAAACTTTCGACCTATCTCCAGTCGTCCTTGATGCCCAAACCCAATAAACGTCTGGCAGGTGTCCCATTTAAGCTATATTTTAACAATATGGCCGGTGATTCCGCCAACAAAAACATGATCAAAAGATTCTTCAAGAAAATTGGAGAAGAACCCGTTCTGTTGAGCGATGTCAACCGTGAGTACAATGAAAATCTCCTACGTAACCGCATGGAAAACATTGGCTTTTTCAATGCCGAGGTTAAATCAGACACCTTGGTTGAAGAGAAAAAGGCAACTATCAATTATACGGCTAAACCGAATCTGATCTATAGGATACAATCGGTCAAGTTTGACATGGATAGCACAAGCCAATTGGGACGGGATATTCTTTCATCTTCAGACAAAAGCTTACTCCAGATAGGGAAAAATTACAGTCTTGATGTTATCTTGAATGAGCGTGACCGTATTGACAATGACCTTAAGAACAAGGGCTACTACTATTTTAGTCCGGATTATATTTTGGTGGAAGTCGATAGCTCACATCGAAATAATCGGGTAGACATGTATGTGACCGTAAAAAAGGAAACACCTGCCCAAGCGAAGATCCCGTCTAAAATCAATAAGATCTATATTTTCCCGAACTACACAGAGACCAGTTCGGGCTACCAAAGATCAACGCGCAATGCCGAACTCTTTGACAGCAGTTACTATTTTATTGATCGAAGGCGTACCTTTCGGAAGCCGGTCATTGCCAATCATATTTTCTTTAAACCGGGGGATGTCTATAACCGTACGGCGCACAACCAAACAATCAGTCATTTGGTCAGTCTAAATAGCTGGAAATTTGTGAAGAACAATTTTGTCGATAGCAAGGAAGTCCCCAATGCACTGGATGTCTACTACTATCTGACACCGTTGCCAAAAAAATCGTTGCGGGTAGAGCTTTTAGGAAAAATGGCTTCAGTCTACAACGGTACAGAGGTAAACGTCAACTGGACATTGCGCAATGCATTTAAAGGCGCTGAGCAATTGAGCTTTAACGTCTTTGGCGGATATGAAACACAGACCGGGGGAAATGCGGATCTAAATTCCAGTTATTACCGCTACGGAATGGAAGCTACAGTAACTTTTCCGAGGATACTCTCTCCCTTCGGGCATATCAATCCCTCGCGTCGCTTTATTCCCAAAACCTATGTGAAAGGCCGATACGAATTCTTGAACCGTCGCAAGGCTTATACCCTCAATTCCATTGCATTGGACTATGGTTACATCTGGCAGGAATCGGAAGAAAAGCAGCATGATTTGGCTTTACTGGAAATTACCTATGTACAGCCGAAAGGCATTTCGGAGAATTACCAAAAGCAAATGGATACGATCCCTGCTTTGCGGCATGCGATCGATCCCCAGTTTACGATCGGACCAAATTACAACTTCACGTTCCAGAATACGATGAAGCAACATTTGAAGAATACGTTCTATTTCAAAGGAAATTTAGACCTGTCGGGCAATATCCTCGGTCTGATCAAGGGAGCGGATTTTAATAAAGGCAAAACCTTCAAGTTATTTGACGCATACTTCTCTCAGTATATCAAAATAAGCGGTGACGGAAGACATTATCTTAAATTATCGGAGAATTCACAACTAGCTTCAAGGGTGAGCCTCGGTTTGAGTTATTCCTATGGGAACTCGCGCTCCCTACCTTATTTGAAACAATATTATGTCGGCGGTCCAAACAGCATCCGTGCCTTCGGCGCCCGCGCTATTGGTCCGGGAACCCTTGCTCCGGAAAAACTGAGCAATGGCCTGTTTTATGCTGATCAAACCGGTGACATCAAATTGGAATTGAATACCGAATACCGCGCTAAGCTGGCCGGTTTTGTACATTGGGCAGCATTTATTGATGCTGGTAACGTCTGGTTGCAACGTGAGGATGTCAACAAACCCGGAGCCAAGTTCAGTAAAAACTTTCTAAATGAACTTGCCGTGGGCGGTGGCGCCGGCCTACGTTTTGACTTTACTTTCCTGATTGTCCGGACGGATTTTTCGATTCCCTTCCGAATCCCTTACTTACCAAAAGGAGAACGTTGGGTGTTTAAAGATATAGATTTTGGCAGTTCGAAGTGGCGAAAAGATAACCTGATGTTCAATTTGGCTATTGGATATCCGTTCTAGACTCTCTCGCCATGAAATGCAGTTCAAAAGTTGAACAGCATTAAAATAATAATCAAACTAATGAGCCCGATAAAAAAGTCGGGCTCAGTCTTTTTTAGATTGACTTATATTTTCTCTCGTGCATGTCTAACCTGATAGACGGCCACAAAAAACGCCCACCTTATAAGATGGAGCGTTTCTGATCTTCAGCTTCAATAACTTTATCTTTCAAAACAAATAAAAGGATATCGTACATATTCTTTATGAAGAACAATTAAAATTCAAAGATTATGAAATCAAACATCATGAAGATTTGTGGATTATTGGGAATTGTATTAATCACAATAGCCACAAGCCACAGTGCATTCGCGCAATCCAAGGTCGACAACGCGCTGAATATGGCCGATGGAGCTGCGGAAACGGTAAACAAAGCCGGTAAAACCCTGAAAACAATTGGCGGTCTATTTAAGAAAAAAGACAAAAAGGAAGCTGAAAGCACTATGGCTCCAGCAACAACTATACATGTCGTAGGATTAGCATCCTATGATGATGTTGACAAATTTAAGGACAACATAGTTTCCTGCAAAGGTGTAAAAAACGCAAACCTAAAATTTAAAAAAGACAAGTCAACTATCCAAGTTGCCCACGCAGGAACTACAGAAGAATTCTTTGAAAATTTAAAGAAAACAGGCAGTTTACAGGGTAAAAACATCCTGTCTCTGGAAGAGGGAACCATCGAGATTGAAGTTCCGGCAAAATAAGTATAAGTGCAGACTACTGGTGTATTTTGCATGAAGATTTTACACATGCAAAATACCCCTTAATCAAGACTCTTGTAATAACAAGCATAGCAAACAGCAAAATCCGCCCAGGCCCTTCTATTATCTTTCCAAAATCAAGTTATTCCAGTGAAATTGATTGATTTACTGATAATAATTCATTAAATTCAAGCATTATTTACTAATCCACATTAATGCTCATGAAATATCCATGCAAAAGAACGGTACAAGCATTCGTGAAAATGGACTGGATATTCCATATGCCCATAATAAACAAATAATTTACATATGAAAGTAACTATTGTTGGTGCTGGAGCTGTAGGCGCAACTACAGCAGACAATTTAATCCGTCGAAATGTCGCCGAGGAGATTGTATTATTGGATATCAAGGAAGGATTTGCGGAAGGAAAAGCGCAGGATATGGCTCAAACGGCGGCCTTATTGGGATTTGAATCCAAAATCAAAGGTGTAACCAATGACTATCTGTCAACTGCGGGCTCCACTGTTGCTGTCATTACTTCTGGCATTCCCCGTAAACCGGGAATGACCCGTGAGGAATTGATCGGAACAAATGCAAATATCGTCAAATCAGTGGTAGAGAATTTAGTAAAACATTCTCCGGATATCATTATTGTTATTGTATCCAACCCAATGGATACGATGACTTATCTTGCACTCAAATCGAGTGGCTTGCCTAAAAATAGGATTATCGGGATGGGAGGAACATTGGATTCTGCACGCTTCAAATATCAATTGAGTGAAAAATTAAATGCTTCGGCGGCGGATCTCAACGCCATTGTCATTGGTGGCCATGGTGATACCACGATGATCCCGTTAATCAAGCACTCCACGTGGAACAGCATTCCGGTAAGCAACTTCCTTACAGCTGAGGAGCAGGAAGAGATCGTCCATAAGACGATGGTCGGTGGGGCCACATTAACGAGTCTGATCGGTACTTCAGCTTGGTATGCCCCCGGTGCCGCTACCGCTGCCGTCGTGGAAAGCATCGTGCGCGACCAAGGTAAATTATTTACTGCTTCTGTTTACCTAGAAGGGGAATTTGGACAAGAAGATATTAATCTAGGTGTTCCGGTTATCATTAACAAAAAAGGATGGGACCGTATTATTCCATTGCAGTTGGATGAGGAGGATAAAGAAAAATTCAGTAAGAGTGCCGATGCGGTACGTGCCATGAATAACGTATTGAAAGAAATCAATGCATTATAATTGGTATAAGCAAATGAAAAAAAGAGGCTGTTATTTTAAATGACAGCCTTTTTTGTAATATTCCGACCGGGCTGCCCACACTCTACAGCCGCCATTAAAAGAATAGATTATTTCTCCCTTATCTTCTATCTGACAGATGACACCCCTAAATTTTACTTTTGAGGTGAAGATAATAAGCCGGCGTCAAAATTTTTTTTAATTAAATTTTTGGCTATGTTTGGGAATATGACAAAAGTACCATTTCAAATCCTGGATCTTCAAGGGCAAGGAACACATATTCTAGTTGATGTAACACTATACGAACGCAATTTTAAAATGGTGATTGACACAGGAGCATCTAAAACCGTATTTGACAAAACCCAAATGGCACATCTTCTGGAAGATCAGTTGCTGCTGGAGCCATCAGAAACCCTTTCAACTGGTCTCGGTACCAATTCCATGGAGAGCTTTACTATGGAAATCCCCAGCCTGGCGATCGGCACCTGGCGAATCAACAAATTAAAAACTGCAGTATTGGACTTAAGTTCCATTAATTATGCCTACGGGCAAATGGAACTTGATCCCGTCATCGGGGTATTGGGGGGTGATATTTTTGCCGACTATGGCGCCGTCATTGATTACGCCAAGCAGACATTACGCTTACGCGACCGAAAAATCAAGAATAAGTAAACCTCCGGCTTGTACTCCCAAAAATCTAAATCCTCCATACGAACTACTCAATACTAAAATCGAAAAAGCCTTTTATGGATATGTAGGCGAAGGTAAGTATAATAGAGGATAGCGATCAATATCCCCAATCCCCCCATGGTATATAAAGTCGCCCTTAGACCACAATAACTGGCCAAGGAGCCGATCATCAATGTTCCTATCGGAAAAATTCCCTGGAAGGCCATGACATAATATGAAATAGCCCTGGCCCGGTATATCGGTATGGCATGTGTCTGAATATAAGTATTGATACTCGAGTTCTGCATCATCATGGCAAAGGAAACCAGCATTACATAGACGAGCGCCATCTGCAAGATATTCGAATGAGCAAGGAAGAGCAAGGCCAGTCCCATCAGCGCAGCAGCCCCCATCACCTGATACCGCAGGTTTGATCCGGACTTCAAGCGAGCCATATTAAATGCGCCGATCATAGCTCCCAATCCAGCTGCACTTTCAAACCAGGAGAAAGTGCGTTCATCCCCATGGAACATTTCTTTTGCTATGGCCGGTAAGAGCGAGGTATAAGGGATCACAATCAAACTGGAAAACGTCATGATAATAATCAAGGAGGAGATATGTGGCGAACGCTTGAGGTAGCGGAAACCTTCAACCAAGCCTTCCCAGTTGCTCCCTTTACTGAGCTGCCCTTTGGTTTCATCCACCTGCATCATCAGCAATGTAATGATAACCGGTACAAAACTGATAAAATTCAATGCGAAACAGACCAGCTCGCCATAAGTACTGAGCAAAATACCCCCAATCGCGGGTCCCAGCATCCGGGCAGCGTTAAAGATAGTCGAATTGAGCGCAATGGCATTGGGCAGATCCTTGCGGTCACCGACCAGATACATCATCAACGACTGCCGGCCGAGCACATCAAAGGAATTGATGACCCCTTGTATCAGACCGAGAACCGAGAGCCACAGCACACTCTCCCACCTGAGGTAAACCACCAACGTGAGTATACCAGCCTGTATCATCAGGCCGATCTGCGTCAATAATACCAATTTATATTTTTTGTGCTTATCGACGAAGCTTCCGATAAAAGGCGACAATACCAACGAGGGCAATAAAGAAATAAACTGAACGAAACCCAACCAAAACACAGAACTTGTCAGTTCATACACCAGCCAGCTGATCGCTATCCGTTGCATCCACGTTCCCATCAGGGAAATTGCTTGTCCTATAACATGTAAACGGAAGTTTCTATAATGGAGAGACCTAAAAACCTGCATATTGAAAGATAATACTATAAAAATATAACAAAAAAGAAAGAGAAGAGGTTCTTATTTGCAAAAATAATGATGCAATTCATTGAAATCAATGCGTAATACTGGAATATAATCAATAACTTTGCACCTATTATTTCGAACGTTAAAATAATCAAATAATTATCATTCAATAACATACACAATGAAATTTTTTATTGACACAGCGAACCTAGAGCAAATCAAGGAAGCCCAGGACTTAGGCGTATTAGACGGTGTAACGACCAATCCAAGTTTAATGGCTAAAGAAGGTATCAGCGGTGATGAGAACGTAATCAACCACTACAAAGCAATCTGTGCAATTGTTGACGGCGACGTGAGTGCTGAAGTTATTTCGACTACTTATGAAGAAATGATTAAAGAAGGAGAAGCATTAGCAGCTCTTGACAGCAAGATCGTGGTCAAAGTTCCTATGATCAAAGATGGCGTGAAAGCAATCAAATATTTCAGCAAAAAAGGGATTAAAACAAACTGTACATTGGTATTCACCGCTGGTCAAGCGCTATTGGCGGCAAAAGCAGGTGCGACTTATGTATCTCCTTTTATTGGCCGTTTGGATGATATCTCTACCGACGGATTGGCATTGATCGAAGATATCCGTCTGATCTATGATAACTACCAATATCCAACACAGATCTTGGCCGCTTCTGTACGCCATAGTGCACACATCTTGGGCTGTGCTAAAATTGGTGCAGATGTGATGACAGGCCCATTGTCGGCAATTTTATCTTTATTAAAACACCCATTGACTGACAGCGGTTTAGCAACATTTTTAGCTGACCACGCAAAAGCTGCGGGTAAATAAAATAGACTATATTTCGGTATAGGTTTTAAACCGATAAGGAGAAGATGACAATAATCTTAACCTTATCGGTTTTCTTATGCGGATAAATTCCGTATTTTTGTAGTTGATCTAAGGTTTAACGAAGAAGTCCATGGAACAATCCAATACCGTATATCCAGAAATCCTGAAACGGAATAGCTTAAAAGTCACCCAACCCCGGTTGAAGGTACTTGAAATTATTTCAACAAAAGATTCGGCCATCTCTCAACCTGAATTGGAGAAATTATTGGGTAAGGATATCGATCGTGTGACCTTGTATCGTGTGCTGGCCAGTTTTGAGGAAAAAGGTATTATCCACAAGATCTTTGATCTGCACGGAACCGCTACCTATGCCATGTGTTCCACCAACTGCTCCGAACACGACCATCATGACCAACATGTACATTTCATCTGTCGGGTATGCAACTCGGTCTATTGCCTGGATGAAATTACATTACCAAAAGTAAATATCCCCAATGGGTTTAGCCTGGAAGCGATTGCCGTAAATGCACTCGGCGTATGTAACCATTGTAAAAAATAAATCACAACGTACAGCTTCAAAACAATTTTTCGCTTGATCTGTCTATAGTTTGATAATTGGATTCGCTCCGATTGGCTCGGCTATTGTACAGGTGAATGCTGATTTTTTTTGTACCTTGTATCAACACCGCAACCATACTTGATAAGTGATTGCGCACATAGCTGGTTTATTGTACCTGCGGGTCTAATAACCACTGTTTTACACATTGGCTATCATGCAAATGACTTGGTGGCTAATACGAATGAGTAAATAATAAAACGAATGAAGACAAGAAAAGATAATCCCTATAAAGAGGTATTAACACAACTGATCATCGATATTTTCGAAAAATCAGGAAACAAGCCACTCAACTATAAACAAGTTTCTTCCAAATTGAATCTGACGGACAACGATTCCAAAGTTGCCATTGCCGATATTTTACAGGATAATGTCCGGAGTGGACTATTTGTCGAGGTTGAGCGTGGAAAGTTCAACCTCAAGCAGCTTAAAGTATATGTGACCGGAAAAGTGGATATGACGGCTGACGGCTCTGCCTATATCATCCCAGACGATGAGTTTGAGAACGATATTTATATTGCACCCCGTAAACTAAGGCAGGCTCTGCATGGGGATATTGTCAAAGTACATACTTTTGAGAAAAGAAAAGGTGGACGTAAAAAAGAAGGCGAAGTTGTCGAAATCTTACAACGGGCCAAAACCGACTTTACCGGAACAATCAGCATTTCAAATAATTTCGCATTTTTTATCGCCGACGACCGCAAGATGTTGCACGACATCTTTATACCACTGGACAACCTGAATGGTGCCAAGGACAAGGAAAAAGTTGTGGTTTCGATCATTGACTGGCCAAGCGGCAGCAAGAATCCGGTTGGTACCGTCAAGCATGTCCTCGGGGTCAAGGGAGAGAACAATACCGAGATGAATGCTATCCTCGCAGACTACGGTTTCCCACTGGAATTCCCAAAGAAGGTAGAAGAAGAAGCCAATAAAATTACGGAGGAAATCAGCAAGGAAGAGATCGCCAAAAGACGTGATTTCAGGGGAGTTCCAACCTTCACGATTGACCCTGCGGATGCCAAAGATTTTGATGACGCCCTATCGTTCCAAAAGCTGGAGAATGGCAATTACGAGATCGGTGTGCACATTGCCGATGTATCACATTTTGTGATTCCGGATACCGAACTGGATAAGGAAGCTTTTAACCGGGCTACATCAGTCTATCTGGTAGACCGCGTTATTCCAATGCTTCCCGAGCGATTGTCCAATGGCGTATGTTCATTACGACCACATGAGGACAAGCTCTGTTTTTCGGCGGTATTCGAGTTGGATGAAAAAGCCAATATACACGATCAATGGTTTGGCCGTACGGTTATCCATTCGGACAGGCGCTTTAGCTATGAGGAAGCACAGGAAGTCATTGAGACAAAATCCGGTGATTTCAGTACTGAGATTTTAAAATTGAATGAACTGGCATACATCCTCCGGGAGCGTAAGTTTAAGAATGGTGCGATCGCCTTTGAAAGTGAGGAAGTCAAATTTACCCTGGATGAAAACGGCAAACCTACGGGTGTCTATACCAAAATACGTAAGGATGCACACAAGCTGATCGAAGATTTTATGTTGTTGGCCAACCGTAAAGTGGCTGAGTATATCGGTAAGCAAGGCCGCGGTAAAAACAAATTAACATTTGTATACCGTTACCACGATGTGCCGAATCCGGAAACATTGACGACATTTTCGCAATTTGCGGCACGATTTGGCCATAAGCTGACCATTAAAACAGACAAGGAAACAGCAAAATCCCTAAATGCTATCATGACCAAGATCGAAGGCAGCAAGGAACAGAATATGCTGACCTCTTTGGCGGTGCGCTCCATGGCCAAGGCCATCTATACGACGAAGAAAACAAGCCATTATGGATTGGCATTTGACTATTATACCCATTTCACCTCCCCTATCCGTCGATATCCGGATGTGATGGTTCACCGTCTTTTGCAGTTCTACCTGGATAGTGGCACAAAGGTCAATGCCGAGCACTATGAGAAAATGTCAGAGCACTCTTCACAGATGGAGAAAAAGGCAGCCGAAGCGGAACGCGCATCCATCAAATACAAACAGGCAGAATATCTACAGGATCAGATCGGCACAGAATATACCGGTATTGTCTCGGGTGTGACCGAATGGGGTATGTATGTGGAGATTGAGGAGAACAAGTGTGAGGGTATGGTACGCTTACGTGATATCACGGATGATTTCTATGTACTGGATGAGAAGAACTACGCGATTATCGGCCAGCGGAAGAAAAAGAAATTTCAGTTGGGCGATGAGGTACAGATCCGTGTGAAGAAAGTAGATCTGGATAAACGACAGATAGATTTTACGTTGTTGTCTTAGCTTCCACAAAAATAAAAAGGAGAACTAGCTCTCCTTTTTATTTTTTTTATGACGGAAAGACTAAGATCTGTTAATCAACTTCGTTAAATGAAACCATTTTTAAAAATTGAGGATCGGCATCCTTAATAATCACTTTGCTACCTTCGTCCACTACTTTTCCATTATCTTCGATTTTCCAAGTAACAGTATACGGAGTACTCCCGAATTCAAATCCTCCGAATTTCAAACTACCAAACTGGAACTTTTCTAATGATTTCAATACTATTGTTTTTCCTCCATCAAAATCATCCGTCCCTAATTGTATAATGTCATCTGTGACTTTAGTACCATTTATATCCCAATCCACGAAGGTACCATTTTCTTTCCCGCCATTAATTGATAAATTAAAATAATCATCTTCAGTTTTTTTGAATTCTTTCGAAACAGTGATTGTTGCCGTAATATCATGATCTTTGAAGTTCACCGGTTTCGGATCATCATCTTTTGAACATCCCACAAACGCTAGAGTCACAAGCGTTAACACCATTAAATACATCGATTTGATTTTCATAATTTGCATACTTTAATTTGTTTTTTTCTGTTAATTATCCGTCCGTGTTTGACAAACGTCTTGCCAAAAAGAAGCATAAACACGCAAAAAGATAAAATATACTCAGAAACCAGTAGAAGAATATTTTCACAGAAAAAACACAGAGCGACTAGTATTCAAGACAATAAAGATTTTTACGAGTCAAACATTGTGTTCTGCTTTTCGCTCCCAGCCTAAGACAACGCTACTATCGTTGTCCTTATTTGACAACATAATAATAACCAGTAGCAGCTGCTAAACTTGCGAGCGCAATATCGGATTGTACAAGCATTAAACGACGCTCCCATTATTATCACAGCACACCTTACATATTATTGCGCTATCTCAGAAAAGGAAACATTCCGCACTGTGTTTACTCCATTTCGCCAAGTAAAATATTGATTCTGCGCGATGTCGGATTGAGACAAACCAGTGTCGAAATCATTTTTCCATGTGGGGAAATGAAAATTCCACTCGGCGAAATCATCCAAACCATTGACAAAACGGGCCAGACAGGTGACGGAATCATTTCGACAGTGAACTGGATCATTTCGTTACTGCGGCGGATGACACAAACGGGCGTCGAACCAATTCCGACAGACGGGGAAATGAAACTTCCACCCGACTAAATCATCTAAACCAAGGACAGCATGCACGAGAAGGAGCGCGAACTCATCAAACAAGGAGGGAAAACAGCTTCGCCAGAGGGAAAAGGCATCCGACATCTCTAAAAAATAATCTAAATTTTATACACTAACTATTTAATATTCAAAACAGAATCAGTATCTTTGCGAACTTAAAATAATTTAGGTATAAAATTTATAAACAAAAACAGGTAAATGCCTACTATTCAACAATTAGTTAGAAAAGGTAGAGTAGCTCTGGTTGATAAGAGTAAGTCACCAGCGTTGGACTCATGTCCACAGCGAAGAGGTGTATGTACACGTGTATATACTACTACCCCTAAAAAACCAAACTCAGCAATGCGTAAAGTAGCTCGTGTACGTTTAACAAACGGTAAAGAGGTCAACGCTTACATCCCTGGAGAAGGTCACAACTTACAAGAGCACTCGATCGTATTGATCCGTGGTGGTCGTGTTAAGGATTTACCAGGTGTGCGTTACCACATCATCCGTGGTGCATTAGATACTTCAGGTGTAGCAGGTCGTAACCAACGTCGTTCTAAATACGGAACTAAGCGTCCTAAACCAGGACAAGCAGCTGCAGCTCCAGCAAAAGGTAAAAAGAAATAATTAAACGGAGGAAAGAAAAATGAGAAAGTCAAAACCGAAAAAGAGAATCATTTTACCTGATCCAAAGTTTAATGACGTTCAGGTAACACGTTTCGTAAACAATATGATGGTAGATGGTAAAAAATCCATCGCTTATGATATTTTTTACGATGCAGTAGAATTAGTAGAACAAAAAACACAAGAAAGCGGTTTAGAAGCTTGGAAAAAAGCTTTAAACAACGTTATGCCTGCTGTTGAAGTTAAATCACGCCGTGTAGGTGGTGCTAACTTCCAAGTTCCTATGGAAGTTCGTCCAGAGCGTAAAATTGCTTTGGGTATGAAATGGTTAATTTCATACGCTCGTAAACGTGGTGAAAAAACAATGTTCGAAAAATTAGCAGGAGAAATCATTTCAGCTTCTAAAGGTGAAGGTGCTGCTGTTAAGAAGAAAGAAGATACGCACAAAATGGCGGAAGCTAACAAAGCGTTCTCACACTTCAGATTCTAATTTTGAAGACATTCAAAAAAATATGATTACACCGACCTCCGATAAACGAACACTCTTTTATCAAGGTCGGTGTACTTATTTAACATTACATTTAAACACATAAGGCCCGTAAGGCCAGCTGCTTAAAAATATTATGGCAAGAGATTTAAAATTCACTAGAAATATCGGTATCGCTGCACACATCGATGCTGGTAAAACTACAACAACTGAGCGTATCCTTTATTACTCAGGTGTAAACCATAAAATTGGTGAGGTTCACGAAGGTGCTTCAACAATGGACTGGATGGAGCAAGAGGCTGAGCGTGGTATCACGATCACTTCTGCTGCAACAACTGTATTCTGGAACTACCGTAACAACAAATACCAAGTAAACGTTATCGATACACCTGGACACGTGGATTTCACGGTTGAGGTAAACCGTTCGTTACGTGTATTGGATGGATTGGTATTCTTGTTTTCAGCAGTTGATGGTGTTGAGCCTCAATCTGAAACAAACTGGCGCTTAGCTGATGGCTACAAAGTACCTCGTATCGGTTTCGTTAACAAAATGGACCGTTCAGGAGCTGACTTCTTGAAAGTTGTAAAACAAGTAAAAGACATGTTAGGTTCTGATGCTGTAGCTTTACAATTGCCTATCGGTGCTGAAGATACGTTCACAGGTGTGGTTGATTTGATCAACAACCGTGGTATCGTTTGGAATGAGCATGATAAAGGAATGACTTTCACTGAAGTTCCAATTCCTGAGGATATGTTGGACGAGGTTGCTGAATACCGTGAGAAATTATTGGAAGCAGTAGCTGGCTATGATGAGTCTTTGATGGAGAAATTCTTCGAAGATCCAGATTCATTGACTGAGCGTGAAATCTTAAATGCGTTACGTGCAGCAGTATTGGATAACTCTATCGTTCCTATGGTTTGTGGTTCATCTTTCAAAAACAAAGGTGTTCAAACCATGTTGGATCTTGTAATGGAATTATTGCCTTCACCTCTTGATGTAGAGGCTGTAAAAGGTACTAACCCTGATACTGGTGAAGAAATCGAGCGTAAACCATCTGTTAATGAGCCTTTCGCAGCTTTAGGTTTCAAAATTGCGACTGACCCATTCGTAGGTCGTTTATGTTTCATCCGTGCTTACTCTGGTAAGTTAGATGCAGGTTCTTATGTATTGAACACACGTTCAGGTAACAAAGAACGTATCTCTCGTATCTTCCAAATGCACGCGAACAAACAAAACCCTATTCCTTTTATCGAGGCAGGTGATATCGGTGCAGTTGTAGGTTTCAAAGACATCAAAACTGGTGATACACTTTGTGACGAAAAAGCGCCTATCGTATTAGAGTCCATGACTTTCCCTGAGCCAGTAATTGGTTTAGCGATTGAGCCTAAAACTCAAGCTGACGTGGATAGATTAGGTATTGGTCTTGGTAAATTGGCTGAAGAGGATCCTACATTCGTTGTTAAATCTGACGAAGAGACTGGCCAAACAGTTATCTCTGGTATGGGTGAGCTTCACTTAGAGATCTTGATCGACCGTTTGAAACGTGAATTCAAAGTTGAGGTTAACCAAGGTGCTCCTCAAGTAGCATACAAAGAGTCTATCAATGGTACTACTGAGCACCGTGAGGTATACAAAAAACAATCAGGTGGTCGTGGTAAATTCGCGGATATCAAAGTTGTTATCTCTCCTATCGATGCAGATTACGATACAACAAAATCAGCACTTCAATTCGTAAACGAAATTGTGGGTGGTGCGATTCCAAAAGAATACATCCCTTCGGTTCAAAAAGGATTTGAAGCATCATTGAATAATGGTGTATTAGCTGGTTACCCACTTTCTGGCATGAAAGTTCGTTTGATTGATGGTTCATTCCACGCAGTCGATTCAGATTCATTGTCATTCGAATTGGCAGCTAAAATGGCTTACCGTGAGGCATTGCCTAAATGTTCTCCAGTATTGATGGAGCCAATCATGAAAGTTGAAGTATTGACTCCAGAAGAAAACATGGGTGATGTAATGGGTGACTTGAACCGTCGTCGTGGTCAAATGCAAGGTTTGGATTCACGTAACGGTGCACAAGTAATCAAAGCATTGGTTCCACTTTCTGAAATGTTCGGTTACGTAACTCAATTACGTACAATCACTTCAGGTCGTGCAACATCTACAATGGAATTTGATCACTATGCTGAAGCTCCACGTAACGTTGCTGAAGAAGTAATCGCAAAATCAAAAGGTAGAATCAAAGGTTCTGTAGAATAATATAGAACTCAAAAATAAACCGACCGCTGGTTGTTAATAGCTCTAATCAGCGGTCATTTTTTAATAATATCATATACTATGAGCCAAAGAATCAGAATTAAATTGAAATCTTACGATTACAATTTGGTTGACAAATCAGCTGAAAAAATCGTAAAAACAGTAAAACCTACAGGTGCAGTTGTTAGTGGTCCTATTCCATTGCCTACTGAGAAAAAAATCTACACGGTATTACGTTCACCACACGTTAACAAAAAAGCACGTGAGCAATTCCAATTGTGTGCTTACAAAAGATTGTTGGATATCTATTCATCAAACGCTAAAACTGTTGACGCATTGATGAAACTTGAATTGCCTTCAGGTGTTGAAGTAGAAATCAAAGTGTGATAGATTTCAGTCACTGAAAAAAGAAAGGGCCTTTCGTAAGAAAAGCCCTTTTTTATTGTCCCGTCTTACCATTATAACTGATAACCGATACCTACTGAGAAAACACGGTTTTTAGCTGAACTATCGCCAGAATCCTTCGCTATATTTGTTAGCCCTAGACTATAACCAGCATTAATCAAGAAACCATTAGCAAATTTAAAACCAGCTAAAAGGTTTGCTCCAGCATCAAAAGTTTTCAAACCCGCATCACTAAAGCTTCCACTGTCCGTTCCATTAGTACCACCATACTCATCGAATCCGCTCATATTCTCTATTTTTTCTTTAACATGAATTCCAATCCCCGCATAAGGTCCGGCCCCCAAAAAGACATTACCGGAATTTCCTGTCGGAATAGAATATACAAAATTCACAGGTACCTCAATGTACATAAAATCTTGTTTGATATTCCCTGTTGCTCCACTTACCCCGATGATCTCAGCCAACTTCTCGACCGAAATTTTACGTCCTTTACCTTGTAAAGAAACCCCGGGCTGGATGCTAAAATTGTTTGCCAATGGCAAATCCGCATAACCTGCCACATAAAATGACGTTGCCGCGTCAGAGGTATAAGAAAGACCTTTAAGAGATTCTTTCACCTTCGCAAAGTTTGCCCCTGCTTTAAAACCATAAGAAGTTTGTGCTTTTGCTCCAGCAATAAAACATAATGCTGCTGCAATTGAGAGTAATTTTCTTTTCATTAAAAAATAAATTAAATATAATACTAAAATAATATATTTTACTGAAATGCAATCAAAAATGAATCGACAAATTTCCTATTACATTTTTGGAACTTCAAAGGTTCCTGTATACAACCTATCACTTAACTCCTATTTTTAAGCTGCTCTAGCCATTGAAGTACCATCAGCAAAAAAAAAAGCCAACAATGGAAATAACACGCTCACAAAACACCTTAAAACCATCAAATTTAAACAACTCTCCCTTCTTCCATTGACTAATTCCGCGTTTCCCTCTTTTGCAGAGGCTTTCTTAAGCCACCAAGTTACAGAGCAGGTTCGAAGACCAGCCGAACAAAGTCCAAAAGCCACTTGAAAAAATCTACTCCTTAGTTGTTATTTGACCGCTGCTTTTCAAACGCTTTGTTAGCATGGGATAAGTATCTGTATAGTGCATTTTTTTTTGCCGATGGGCTAAACAACAATTTCGCAAACAAAGCTATATCTGTACTTAAACAGTACTTAACGAGTACATAGACAACTACTTCCCCATTCTTGTAAAAATTATTCATTTTTTAAAAGGTATTAAGAGCTAAATCTAATAGTGTTGGGATAGGTCTTTAAGCGGCATATAACAGGGTCGCTACGCTCTCAAGATTAGAGAAAGTCATCATATGACTTTAATCGCAGAGCGACTCCGCTGGCTTGATTTTGTTTTTTGTAAATATTTTTTATAACGTGTTATAGTTATGAGTCTCTTTGCAGAAAGGAACTATAGCAAAGCCCTATGCTGTCATCGTACAGGTTTCCGGGGACCATAGAACCGATAAACAATAGTATCCGTAATACCATGATTATCAATATTAAAAATAAGTTAACGGTTTTAATAAAATCACTCCTTCGCCTCATTTTCAATAATCTTCTTCTCAATCGGATTTAAAGTCTCAAATAGATCCTTATACACTTCATCCTTACTATCTTCTTCCCCCAGCAAGAATCCCCATGGTTTCAGCTCTTTAATGCGGTCCATCACAATCTTGACTATCGCCAAAATAGGGATTGCCAAAAACATACCTGAAATACCCCAGATCATCTCACCGATTATAATGGACAGCATGGCAAATAGGGAATTGACCTTCACTTTGGATCCTACAATTTTGGGAACAATAAAATTGCTGTCAATCATATGTACAATAATCAATGCTAGAATGACTAACACAACATGGGTCAATGACGAGGTAGCGAAAGTAAGAATGGAGATAATCAGCATGGATGAGAAAATACCTACATAAGGCAGTACGTTGAATACGCCTGTGATTAAAGCCAAGAGTAAACTGTACTTCACACCAATTAGGGAGAGGCAAATAAAAACTAAAAGGGAAACTAAACTCATCTGGATCAACAGACCGATCAAATACTTCTTGACAACATATTGAATTTGCCTAACAACATCTACAACAATAGGTCGATCTTCAACCCGGTTAACAAACAAAAGAAACTTGACAATATGACCTCTATAAATCAGTAAGAAGAAGGTATAAAGAAAGGTAAAAACAAACAAAATAAACAGGGAGGAAAGTGAAACCAATGCCGTGCCTAAAAATAGGGTACCGGAATCAACTGACTTTGAAGCTGTTTTGTTAATAAATTCCATTTGCTCTTTGTGCTGTATTCCAAATTGTTCACTGACCCAGATTTGCAGTTTACCTGCTCCGTCCATTATCTGCTCTTTAAATGCCGGAAAGTCTTCTTTAAGCAGTGTGAGTTGCGAGGCTAATAAGAAGAGACCGTAACCCAGTACCCCGAAAAACAGAATCACACTGAGTATTCCGGCCAATGTCCGTGGGAATCGCAACTTGTGTTCCATAAAATTGCTTAGTGGAATCAAAAGCAGCGAGAACAGCAAGCCCAAAATCATCGGGATAAGTATCGTATCACCAATCTTTGCCAGATAACCCAAAAGAAGGATACTGATTAATACACAGGCCAACTTCACATAAAAGGGTAAAGTGAGGAATCTTTTCATTGAATATTCTTTTGAATAAAAATAACAATTTCGGATGACTTAAGTTTAGAGAAATAAAAAAGTCCCTACAGATGCAGGGACTCTTTCCTCATAATAAGCTTAAGTACTTATATTTCTTATAGTCCAAAGCCAATACCAATAGACCATACGCGGTTTTTAATTGAGCCCCCATTAGGCGATAAATTTGTTAGGCCTAAACCGTAACCTGCGTTGATCTGAAAACCATTAGATAATTGATAACCTGCTAGGAAATTCACACCAAAATCAGTACGTTTTAGATCGTTACCCGCCTCACTACCAAATTTTATATCATTCTCAAATTTTGATTGGTTGTCTTCACCTTTGTATTTACCACTCAAACCAAAACCCACATAAGGCCCAGCACCAACGAAGAAATTACCAGATGTTGTAGGGAATTTCGCAACAGCATTTACCGGAATATCTAATGTCATAATACTCTCTTTCGCCTCGCGTTGGTCATCAGTCGGTTTCCATTTTGTTCCCTTATTTTGTAAAGATAATCCTGGCTGAATGGAGAAATACGGAGAAATAGGCGCATCTAAATAACCTGTTACAAAAAAGCCTGTATTAGATTTTGTCTGATCAATCTCCGTAGAATATTTAGGAATGTTTACACCCGCACGGAGTCCATATCCCAATCCGCCTTGTGCAAAAGCTCCTAATGAACCAAATAAAATTGCTGCAGATAATAATAGTTTTTTCATGTTTCCTAATTTAATTTACTTTGTTCTTCTATCATTTATTCTCATATATTTCTTGTATGAGATTTATTACAGTGACATTTGCAATATCTATTCCAAAATAGATAAACTATTCATTTTCACTTCAAAACAAAAGAAAAAACTCGTGCCGATTTTTTTTTGAATGTCCTCTAAATGATACAGTAGCTTGTAGAAATTTTAATGTTTTCTACTGATCGTATACATTAGTATTTCTACGCTTAAAGCCTGCATAAGCAACATACTCAAAAACTACACCCTTGGTTTTCAAGATAATGCTCAAAAACGCAAAAGTTTTATCACAAAGATTTTTTAATTCCAATTATAAGTTTTATTTTTGCAGACCTTCAAAAGGAAAAAAATAGGGTCGGATGGCCGAGTGGCTAGGCTGAGGTCTGCAAAACCTCCTACAGCGGTTCGAATCCGCTTCCGACCTCGTTTTATTTTAAACAATAAAAATATTATCAAAATGGGAGTTACACGTTTAAAAAGAAAAGATAGAAGAAATAAAACTGTTTCACGTGTTGAAGTTCAGTTCTTGAAATTAGGAACTAACGTTGAGTTAGGTTCTAGATCAAAAATGAAAGCTAGCAACCAAATCGTTAAAAACGATGCTATCTTAAATCAATTAGCTGCAGAAGCTAAATAAGCACAAAGAAATTAGCAGCCTTTAAAGTTATACTTTAAAGGCTTTTTAATAAGTCTACCATCTGGTGGACTTTTTCTTTTGAGCTCATCCACTGCGCCTCGTCCATCCCCTTCACCTGATCTTGCGAAAATCTCATCTTTGAAGACTGACTTTCTTTTGCTGAACTATGGATCGCAATGGCCCCAGTCTCCGCCAAGATTGTCGTGATATTGGAAGCATCCACTCCGGCACCTGGCATAATCACAATTCGTCCGGCTGCCTGCTCAATTAATTGTTTCAGCAATGGCGCACCGGATAAAGCTGAATTTCTCAGTCCCGAAGTCAAGATACGGTCAATACCTAAAGCAATGATATCTTCCAATGCACCAAAAGGATCTTTGACCCGATCAAAAGCACGGTGAAACGTGACATGCATAGGTCGAGCAGCATCAACCAAACGCTTTGTATTAACCTTGTCCACGGTACCATCGGCATTCAATACCCCTAGGACAACGCCATCCATGCCCAATTCCTTACATAGCTCAATATCGGCGATCATCTCCAGCATTTCTTCTTCCGTATATAGAAAGTCTCCACCCCGTGGTCTGATCAGGACATGAATTCCGATATGAACAAGCTCACGCACCAGTTTTAGTTGACCAAAAGACGGTGTTGTACCACCATTCTCCAGATTCTGACAAAATTCAATACGTGTCGCACCGCCTTTCTCCGCCTGGATTGCTGAAGCCACTGAATTGGAACATATTTCCAATTGATAGCTTCCGATTGTTTTCTCCTTCATTCAATTCTATTTTTAACCCGTTTTTACGCAATGCGAATAACGCAAAAAAAAAGCAAAATACCTATTTTCAGCTATAGGGCAATTAGGATAATCTACTCCGCTTTTTCACGGAGGCCCTCAAGATCCAATAACTGTTATGCAGAACTCCCACTATCGTTGGTCAACTATTATTCAAATTAAGAAAAACATTTATTCAAACCGTTTGTATATACCTTACATGCTTTTATTTAAAATTCTAATAACCAACATTATATAAAATTTAGATAAAAATATCATGGCTATTATATCAAAAAACATGGAAATACAGGAAAGGATCATCGGCACTTTTGAGGAGCTCCAATCCGCCATACATGGTTTAGAAAGCCAGCTTGTTGAATTTGAAATATTGTTTAATCAGGCATGCGATAGGCATATCGCGTCCGATTTTCAGAAAGAATGTCTGCTAGACCGAATTTCCTCCCGGCATGTGACAATCGTGTCCAGGCATGAAAGTCTGCAACTTATTCAAGAAACAGTTTCTGCTTATCGTGATTATGACGGCTTGTTCCTGGATCATAAGCAGTTATTGCAATCGCTGGAATTACTGATGTTAAATCATGCAGAGAAAGAGGAATACGAAATTGCTGCCATTATAAAAAAATGGTATGAAAAATTCGCCCGGGCTGTTGATTTCATCGCCGATCTCGCCTACTAAGTCGTTGTTTTGTTTTACATTTGCGGCATTGTAATATATTTGAATCATGCGCAAACCACCCGCTATAGTTGATCTACACGCAGATGCTTTTCTCGAAGACTGGGAAGACTACTCGGCTGACGAACTGATGTTAGAATCTATTGATTACCTCAGATCCAACCTGGATGCAGCCATTTATTGGGAGATGAACGAAATCAAATTTATTCACGGAAAGGGAAAAGGTACCTTAAAAAAAATGATATTTAAGGAACTACAGGATTACAAAGAAAGTGGTTCAATTGATCGATACTATACATCATACCAGAACGAAGACGTTGTGGTCGTTGTAATTGGAATCTAAAAGGAATGAGCCCGATAAAATATCGAGCTCATCACATGAATAATTGCTTTCTACACTATTATTTAACGGCCGGTGTAATAACTACTTTACGGAATTCAACCGGTCCGTGATCACCCTGGAAATAGATCGGACCAGGTTCAGCCTCTCTACTATCCAGTGCTCCGCCGGTAATCCCCGGAATCTCTTGATTGCTGATCACTGTTTTACCATTGGCAACCACAGTCACCAGGCGTCCTATCAATGTAATATCATAGGTCTGCCATTCTCCGGCCCCTTTATTCACCATCTCATTTGCTGCAAGGAAACCATAGACGCCTGCAAAAAGGACGGCATTAGGATGCGCATCTTTCGGACTATCCTCAATTTGCACCTCATAGCGCCCTCTAAGATACACCCCACTATTACTGCCCGAAGGAATTTTAAATTCAACGTGCAATTTAAAATCTTCAAATTTTTGTTCCGAGACGAGGTTAGAGCCCGATTGAGGACTGGTTAAAATACCATTTTTCACAATCCACTGATTGGTTTTTCCGGTCGCTTTCCAGCCCGACAGATCCTTTCCATTAAAAAGCTGGATCGGTTTCCCCCACTTTACGGCGGCCGTTCTTTTTAACTCGGGCGCACGTACTCCTTTAAAACGATGTGTTTTTCCATCTGGTTCCGTTATCGTTCCCTGCAATGTTCCGTTTAAGATCTCCCCTTCTACACTTAAATTCATCTTTCCGCCTTCCCATTGTGGTGGAATTGCGAATTTGAATTTCCCATTTTCGTAAAAAACCTGTGAAACAGGCCGTGCGCTTCCAGAAGTACTTACGTAATGACCGACTAAGGTCTTGTAACCCGACAATTTCACTTCAAGCCAGGAGGGTGCCGGTGTGCCATTGACGTCAACTTCAATATCCCAACGCCCGATCAGTTCTTTTCCTTCAACTTCTTGCCTGTAATGCACAGATTCTTTTGCGAATGATTTAGCAGAGATCACTTGTGGTAATGCACAAGAAGCTAAAACCCCTAAAAGAAAAGCGGTATTTCTTTTCATCTTATGTATGTTTATATTCTAATTGACAATAAATTTTAAGCAATTTAACTGTTTAATAGCGGGTTTACAAACATATAAAGTTAAAAAACACTAAGAAAACGAAGTGCCTCAGATAATCTGTGCTGATTTTTGAGTATTTAAACCTGATTTATAAAAACTCTATTAGCTGCGCGCCATGGAATCAACGCACTGATAAGTATTACTGTTGCAATTCCGCCTACTAATGGAGAACGGTCTGCAAAGAAAAAACACAATACATAAAGCAGCAACGCAATAAAGGTGAGCGAAAATGCAATCATCTTCAATCCAAATTTATTCTGGCTTTTCAATGCTATTTCCTCTTCGTTATCAATCCGCTGTACACTTTCCTTACGCGCGGCTTTAATGTTTTTGAGCGCAATATATTCTGAACTTATCTTTCCACGTGATTTCGCATATAGTTCAACACAGGCCAACAAAACGAAGGGCAGCATAACACCAAGCAGCATCTCATTGGCTCGGCTAAGTTTATAGTCTATCAACCAAGGAAAAATAATTTTAAACAGCAGATTGACACCTAGACTAACAGCAGTTATATACAGGGTTGCCTTTCCTGTCAATCGCTTTGAAAACAATGCCCATATCGGTGGCGCCAATAATGGTCCACCAGTAATGGCGCCTATGCTCAAAGTAAACTCTACTATCCCTCCGATCAGTGGCACAATCAGCGCTACAATAATCATAAAAAATCCAAAAAACCAAGATGATGCACGAGCGATAAACATCAGTTTTTTTTCCGTTGCTTGCGGGTTTAATGTCCCCTTATAAATATCGTTCGTAAAAACAGCTGACACGACATTCAAGGCTGTATTTGCAGATGCCGATGTAGAGAAATACATCCCCGTAAGCATCAATCCAAGTAATCCCGCAGGCAGCACTTGCTTACAAACCATAATGTAGGCCGTCTCGGTAGCTAATCCGGTCAAATCCGGATTGATCGCCTTGTAAACCATGGGCGGAATCATCCACAAAATCGGGCTAGCGATGTATAAGGCAGCAAATAAATAAGCAACTTTGGATGCTGACCGGGGTGTATCAACACTTGTATAGCGCTGTACAAACGTCCAATTACCTCCAATATAAAAAATATGATATAAAGCAAAAGCGACAATAAAACCCCATGTATATTCACCATTGACAACATTGAAAAAATCATCAGGCGCTTTATCCAAGAAGGACTGCACACCACCAACTTCTTCAAAAACCAATGGAATGACAATCACGATCGCTGCGGTCAGGACGACAAATTGTAGGATATCTGTCACCATGACCGCCCACAACCCGCCGATGGCCGTATAAGCAATCATTAAGATTCCCAAAACGATGGTAACTGGTATCAAAGGATAGTCCAGCGATTCGGAAACAAGTTTGGCCACCGAATACAAAACCGACCCTTTGAGAAATACCGACACGATCATAAAGACGTAGATGTAACACTTCTGAACTGCGCTCCCCAGACGCTCCTTAATAAACTCGGCAGCAGTAAGATTTCCTGTAGCCTTCCATTTAGGAGCTAGATAAAGTCCTGTTATCAGTCCACCTATACACATGGTCCACTGAATGGTAATCGCTACCCAGCCATGACTATACGCTATTGAACCCCAAGCGACAAAGGTACCTGCTGAAAAAAAACTCATAAATAGGGACATTCCCCCTATAAACCAGGGCACGGATTCACCACCAGCAAAAAAGGACTTCAGGTTTCTTCCGGTTCGTGAGAAGCTTATCCCTACAAGCATTATGAATACCGAAAAAACGATTATAACTACTGTATCTATCATCTTGTATCAACTATTAAATTACTGAATATTATCATTTTAAAGACTATGCATAACACCTAACAGCAAAGATGGCTGCTGGCACTTCCGCAGAAGGGTGTTCAAGAGATATAATCAGCTGATCTGTAACACAGGATTCCGGAAGTTCTATCACATTTCTGGTCTGAAAATTTCCCTGCTGCGTATAAATAATCTTTCCATTTCCATCTTCAATAGTATAATTCCGCACACAGAATGGCATAACGGTCTCGGGATGGGTCATTAACACAGACTCCATCGCATGATCCAAATCGGTATCAAAATTAATTTCGATCCTTCTTATGTGCTGCTTCTTCTTCCATTTTATCGAAATTATCGGCTGCTGATCGTCAGTTGCAGCGACCCAGGCATTCGGACGAACTGTAGGCCGGTCTATGCCATTACGTACATTTTCGACTCCAAAAACCGATAGGCCCGCTGTTAGCTGAATGGCGAGGTTATGTCCATCGGGGCGACGTTGTGGCGTCCAAAATTCAAATGAATCTACTCCAGATCCCGGCAGCGC
The DNA here is from genome assembly GCF_003627955.1 of Sphingobacterium puteale. Taxonomy (GTDB): domain Bacteria; phylum Bacteroidota; class Bacteroidia; order Sphingobacteriales; family Sphingobacteriaceae; genus Sphingobacterium; species Sphingobacterium puteale. Next base: position 117,196 of record NZ_RBWS01000023.1, read on the forward strand.
TACCTGTTTCCCATTATTTGAAACAGCTTTGTTCACACCGTTAAAAACGGATAGTAATCCGGATATCCGTTGATGGGTATAGGCCAATCGCACATGCTCGTTTTGAAGAAATGTGAGGAAAATATACTGATCCTCATTTAGCTCCAATTCAAAATCCAGTGTTACTGTCTGAAAGCCGGGTTTTACACGAATTTGCATTTTCGCCAACTCCCGGTCTGGCGTGAAACCACCTTTTCTTTCGCTGCCCCTAAGCTCCACGTTCAACACTGTTGTCTGCGTGGCTTCAATATCCAAAAAAAAGATGGGCAGGGTACCAACAGTGACAGGAATAAGTTGTGCCGCAGCTATAGTCAGGGGTTTCCACAGCATATGCTCTTTCGAGAATCCCTTAAAGTCCAGGTTGCTCGAAGAGGTCAGTTCGGCCTGCTGTACAAGATCGCTGCTATCGGATAAATGAAAACCGGGAATATATTGGCCGGATCGTTGCAGTTCTTTCTGTAACTCCTTCATGTAACCTGTCTGACCGATCTCTCTTGGTAAAAGCTGCTGCTGAACGCATAGTTTTGCGGCCATCGCCACAGCTTGTGCAACATATGCACATGTCGCCATTACCCGAGTCGCTCCAAATGCGACATGGGATACACTGATCAAACGACCCGCCAAAAAGAGGTTTTCAATATTACGGCTATATAAACAACGATAAGGAATATGGAAAATGCCTTTACTATGCCATTGGTTACAGGGCTGACGGTCGCTAAAGACGCCATCCGCAGGATGAAGATCGATGGACCAGCCACCATAGGCTATGGCATCCGGATGTTGGCGCTGTTCGACGATGTCTTTTTGTGTCAGGATATAATCGCCTTCAAACCGGCGGCTTTCCCGCTTCCCGGGAACCATTCCAACCCACTCCAATGTCAGGGTGTCGGCTTCGGGAAATTGGCCTGAATTTTTAATATAATCCCACACGCCATAGATGATTTTCCATAGTTCCCATTTGATCTCTTCGGTATCGTGCACGGTATCCAGACGCCCGCCGTATTCCACCCACCACAGCTTGCATCCATGTTCTTTGGCATTGAAGTTTTTGAATCTCGGTATTTCTTTGGTGACATCCATGGCAAAAGCCGGGGCAGTATAAGATACCGTCTTTCCGACATCTTTGGTATAGAAATACAACGTGTGCCCCAAAAGCTCTCCATAGGAGGTGTCGGGCGCCATGGCTTCGTCAAATTCTTCCCGGGTTTCAGCGCCCATACGGAAAGCCGCCCCAGATAAAAAACCGACTATCCCGTCTCCGGACGCATCACAAAATAAGGATGACATTAGCTCATATTGTGTCGAGTTCTGACTGCAAAAAGCGCTCAACGATTTTATACGATCGCCAGCTGCCTTATGGACTTCGTAGACACTGGTATTGAGCAACAATCGAATGTTGTCCTCTTGCTTTACTTTGTCAAGTAAAATCATGTCCAATATAACAGCATTGCCCTCCGGGTTGCGGTACACATTTTCAACCAATATCTCGTCAATAACACCACCTTCTCTACTCCAGCGATTGTTGTTGCCCATATGGGAAGTAGCACCCAATATCCACAACCTCACCTCACTGGAGGCATTTCCCCCGAGTACAGACCGATCCTGTACCAAGGTGACACGCAAACCTTGCCTGGCTGCCGTAATCGCAGTACACACGCCAGACATCCCACCGCCAACAACTACGAGATCTGCGGCAATAACTTCTTTCTTCAATGTCCTGGAGGCTCCTCCCTTACTATAAATCATATATTCTTTCTTTTTTATCCTTTTTGTAATTCAATTTTATATTTAATTATTCCTGGGTTCATCCACCTATTTTATAAATTTGGATATCACATCTTTCCAGATATGGTATCCCTCGGCAGTTAGGTGCAGCCCATCCGGGCGATAATATGCTGGTATTAAATTACCATTGGCATCCAGCATCTGGGCATAAACATCGGCATATCCGGTATTGGACTGCTGTTCCATAAATTGTTTAATTCTAGCATTAACCTCTTCGATCTGTATTTTATCTTTCAATCGGCGCGGTGAGGGCTTGATGGATATATAGATTATTTCAGCATGCGGTTTCGACTTTCTTATTTCACCAAATAAGGCAGTGAACTGTTCAACAATGCTGTCTGTTGACCAACGAAGTCCAATATCATTGTCGCCTTCATAAATAAAAATTTGCTTTGCATCGTATGGTGTAATCAACCGTTCTCTATAGGTATAAAGATCCACAGTCTTGGTTCCGGATACCCCTCTATTCAGTACAGTCTGCCCTGGGAAATCATCCTTTAACGTTTTCCAATTTTCGATGGTCGAACTACCAACAAAAAGAATGACCTTTTTGGGCGGTGGATTTTGCGCATCCAGACGCTCATAACGTTGTATCTTTTGCTCCCATTTCTGCCGTTGCGTTAATACAGATTGGGCATAAGTGTATGTCATGCTCAAGCAGAGTAATAGGCAGTTTAGTCGCTTTAATAGCTGAATTATTTTCATCCGTATAAATTATTTGTTCATCAATTATTCTTTAACCAAGGCACTATTCATAAGTATTTATCTGCAATGATATTCATGAGTTCGTTTTACTCATTAAACTGGTTTTTAAGGTGTTCGTAAGTTCAATTGTTCCGTACACTCGGTTTATGCTGCCTTCAAATCATGATGATTTCATCCTTTTTCTTTTCCAGTAGTCTTTAAAATTGGTTTGCCACGTAACAGAATCCGCCCTAAATAAATCTTGGATGAATCATATTTCGCAGGATGCCGGTCAATATCTTCTTGTTGGGACGGACCTAATATCATCTTTTTATCTGCTCTCAATGGCGATATACGAAAACTGACTTCATGCGTTCCTTTGGGCACCTTGATCACATCATATTGACCCCGATATCGGTTATTACAGTATGCGTTAAATCGATTCAACTGGATATTGCCGTGATTCTCTGCCACCATTTGATAAGGTTGAAATCTTCCTGACTGCGATTTATGGAGCCCTATCTGATGACCATCTACCCATACTTCAAGCTGCCCCACCTCGGGCCCACCGATGTCAAACAGGCCAAATAGATCACCTTCAAAAGTGAATGAAAAGCGCGCGCCTTTTTCTTCAGCGACCATCAAGGTATCAAACCATCCATTGAACGCCTTTAATTTAGATCCTTCTGTAGGAAACGCGGCCCATTTAACATCAAAATCAGCAAGATCACTGGGGATGTACATCCCTGCTACATCCCATTCGGCAGATATCAGCGGCTGAGGCAATGAATGTATTTCCATTTGTGAAGGCCCTCTCATCTTCTCAATTCCACGGGCAATGGCTGCAGCGTAAAGATTACCACCAGCTTTCAGTGGGTGTATTCCGTCCGTAGAAAATAAAATACGACCTCCTGCAGAATCTACATCTCCCTTCCACAACAACTTGTCCTGAGATTCCAAGCGCGCAATCTCCATTCCCAAATGTATTGTAGGAATACCGTAATGATCGGCCAATGCTTCCAAAGCTTCAATATGTGGCGGTATCTTTCTATTATTATATACCTTGGTCTCTGTGGCCAATATGGCATAAATTAAACAGATATCGGTATGCTGATCATGTTGGATAATCTGCCTGACCATACCTTCCATGCCTGCAGCATAGGCGCCATTGACTGCAAAATCGATGATAACCAGATCGGGATTGTGCGATAGTACCTGTTCCCTGATTCTAAAGGATCCCAAGTCCGTGCCTGTTCCGGAAACGCCAGCATTGACCCACTTAAATCTGGTGGATGGGTAGCGTGCCTGTAAGTAAGCTGAAATCTGCATCCGGTAACAATAATTGGCTTGTGTCAGGCTTCCACCGATGAATGCTACTGATACATCCTGGCCCTTGCTGACCTTGGCAAAAAAATTAGGCATACCACCACGCACTACACACTCATCATCACGCTTAAAATCACCAGGCACAATAAGTTCTTCTTTCGCCGTATCCACAGAAAATAACAATTGCGAAGCGGCACCTTGCGAAGCGGCAATCTTGTTGAGCTCCACACTATTCTGCGCCCACAGACCGGTCATTATTAAAAAAAACAACAGGAAACTTATAACTGATTGATATGTACGCATCTCGTTGATTTAAGTGATCATAAACTAGTTGAACATCAATTCACGACGGTGATATTCGAGGTAAAGGGATTTGCTACGATATCAGACTGCAACATATCCCTACCCCCGACTTTTACGTTTTTGAAGGTCACATCCTTAATCATGTGATCGGCGTCATAGCCCTCGAAAATTGCCGACGTCGCACTGCTGACGCAATCAATAAATCGAATATCAGAAATAGTCCCGGGCCTATACACCGGATTTGAGTTTGCATTTTGCTTAATATACATCAGTACAAATCGGGTATTTCCAGAGGTCTCATCACGGATGCCCTCAAACGTGATATTCTTAACATCCGCCCAGTCAGAATGTGGGATCGCTACCGAATGACCACCCCAGGTCATTTTGGCGATATCAATATCTTTAAAGGTGAGCTGTTCGACACTACTGGTTTCTAAGGAAGATCCTATGCGGATACCTACGCCTACCTGGTTTTTCCAGATCATGCAGTCGTGGGCACTACAATTTAAAAGCGGTGTTTCGCCATCTGCAGCTGCATTTGTTGCATGCCAACCAAAACCATCATCTCCTGATCCGATAAAACAATGGGAGAAATGCACACCTTGACATCCTGAGCCCAAATCCAAACCATCATTGTTCTGCCCAAAGCTCAACAGGTTGAGATGGGATACATCCACATTCGACGAATTGACCATATCTACTTGCCAGCCTAAGGCCGCATGGCGGACGCCAAATCCCCGAAGTTCCACATTCTGACTACGGTAGACCTTAACGAAATTTCCTGCTACAGGAGCGGTACGATCATCAATATAGCCCCGACCGATCAATTTGACATTAGATACGTTTTCTATCAATACTTTTCCCCTGAGAATCGCCCCTTCTTCTAAATAATAGGTTTTATTGGATTCAAGTTTAAAAACACCATTGACACCATGATGGATTCCCTTGGCAAAAACAACTGCTCCCTGTTTATAGGCGCTGTAATCCGGAGATCCAAACAAAAGTAAGGGCGCACGACCAGGGATAGCCAATGCATAATTGTAGTACTCAGGGATGGTAAACGTCAATTCATTTCCGTTCTTGGTAACCGGTATATTCAACCTTTTGGGCGACAGCGTAAAATTTGAGAAAGAACTGCTACAAATAATCTTGACCTGACTACCTGGAACATACGTAAATAAAGCGGTATGTACATCGGTCTGCCCTCCATTCTCCACCAGATCATAACAGGTTTCTTGCCATACGTCCAGGGTATCGTCGTTGACGATCACCTGATAAGCCAGGCTTTTCACCATGGGTGAATCTAACTGTCCGGTAGTAGAGGCCATTCGTGCAAGTTTATTTTCTACTTGCGTTTCATTTGCCTGTAAACTCTTTTCGACTCCAGTACAACTTAAGACCGTAAACATCATTCCAAAGAATATGGGTATAATCCAGTATTTTTTTTTCTGCTTAATGTTGCTATTCATGTTATTGGTTGTTTAAATGGTTATTGATAACTGATTTTTATTATTCTTAGTCCTGTTGCCGGCAGGGAAATTTTCCAATCTGAGGATGCTGCCATCCGTATCTCATCCGTCCCGTCGGCATTGAGAAGACAAGCTCCCCGCTGTTCTGATCCAAATAGACGCTGGGATTGGTCTTTATCCAACTTGAGTTGAATCTCCTGCTGATCGACACTATTGTTCAGCAAAACAATATAGAGCTCCTTAGTATCACTGTTCGTTGCCAGGATATAATCTATCTTTGCATTATCGAGGCTGATAAGTCCCTTTTTCATTTTCAGATCGACTGACCTGCCAAATATTCTCCCTTTATCAAAGCCGTAACTGCGGTGTGGCCCAACTTTAGGTGTTATAAATCCACTCGGAAAGGAGATGTTGCCATTGGAACGAACCGCTGCTTCGGAGAGTAGATAATCGGTAATCCATCCCAATTGCCACCAGGCATGATGCGGAAATGGGCCAGCCCCTTTATTCATCGCATCCCAGTAGTAAGAAGCGACCCCAGTATTTGCGTCCACAAATGCATCCCGTCCCCAGACAGCGGCTCTTGCCATATTCAGCAATAAGCTGTCTTTCGTCTGTCCATAAAGTCTTACAAACAGCCCCGCATGACTCGATAGCAGAATAGGGCCATGATGATTTGCAGAGCCCATAATACCGCCATGTTCAAATCCCAGCCCCACTTGACTGATTTCCCAATCTTGACGAGCGGTCCCATTCACGCGTTTAACCTCCCGAGAGGGGATCGGATGTGTATAGATCGATGTTGTATAGTATCTGGCGACCTGATAGGCTGTTGTCTGATAGCGTGGATCCTTAGTCAATGTATACATATCGAGGAGTGCCTGTATAGACTGTGCTGTTGCAAAATCAGGTGCAAATCGCGTATCACCACAGACACCCAGGAACCATCCTTTTTTTGCTGCATGTTCAACAAACCAGTTTGCGGCTTTGATTGCTCCTTCTCGATATTTTTCGTCCTTTAACAACTGATGTGCAACTAAGAGTCCATAAAATGTTGGTCGGAGATCGGCTACATCCTCAAACATGGGGCGGCCTGACTTGTTATCATAGGCAACTTCCCAATGTCCATCGGGATGCATTTTGGACAACAACCAATCTGCGGCTTTGCGCAACGCTTGTTTAAGATCAGACCGATCCGGCTCAAAAAGTAATATATTACCGATATCCATCAACATGTAATAGCTGGTGCCAATGGGTTCGCTATATGGCCCCCATTCTTCGGTAAACTGTTGACTGCGATATAGGTAATACTGCCCGGCAGCTGATCCATAAAAGAACCCAGGTTTCCGCTGTTGTTGCTGCAACTTGAAGTTTAAGGCTGCGGGGAGTCGTTGCTGTTTGAGTGTGGTATCTCCAGTCAGTCTAGCCAGCATCCACATCGCACCATAATCGGAATTTTTCATGGCATCTTTCTCAGACCCATATACTCCACCCAGATAATCCTGGGCTCCGATTACCGCATTCTTATAGTTTACTGTCCGCCACTTGGAGGTACTATCGGCAATGACATAATCATACATCGCGTAAAGACGATCCGTTAAGGAGCGTTTTGTTTCTTTCAGTTTTAAAAAATCACTGAACTTATATATACCGTTTATTATATGCCCCAGTACATTATACCAAGAAGTTTTCTGAATTGTATATCGAAAAGAAAATGTGATCTCTTGTTCTTCGTTCAAGTAAGACCCCGCCTCACCCAGTACTGGATGATAGAGTGTCGGTGTAAGCTCCTTATTTCGATTCATCAATGACAATCCAAGTTTCCAGTCGGCATGTGTCTTTGCATCTTTTAACCAAGGATCCCTTGCGGTTCCGGGTTCAGCTACGGTCGCTAAGGTCACTCCAGATTGTGTCGTTAACAGCGCCGCTAATGTAGAGGCTGTACGTTCACGGACGATGACTGGACGATCCGGGATACCATGTCCGTAAGCGTAGGCATCCACAAAGTCAGGATTGAGCGCTGCTCCTTGGAATAATCCCGGAATCACCGCCCACTGAAACTGCTGGCGATCAGCAATCGCCAGTGATGGCGACGACAGGGAATAATAACCGCTTTGTTTCGCTTTTAAAGTCATCTGTACACGGATATCATGCGTATGATCTGGATCAAGGTTCCATTCTTCCGACAGGACAATTTTTTCGTTTTCGTATTGAAATCTCAACGTCGAGCGCGAAGCTGAAGCCGCTATAGTCGGTTGATAGTGCAATACTTCACCTGCAGTATTCAGGCTCACAGGTGACAAACTTTGTGACCAGACTGGAATCACATAGCGATATTGAGAGTCAGGAAAATGAATAAGCTTCCCAGCATGATCATAAACAACTGTAGATCTGTCCAGCGGCTTATTTTTTGCGTAAAGGATCGTTCGCTGTTGTGCCGCCATCGTTAAATGCTCCTTTTTTCCCACGTCATCGTTTAAGGTAACGGATTGAAGCTGATAGCCATTTTTACCCTCACGCCAGATCAGTTGCAGCGCACTATTTTCTAGGCATACATCAGCCCCGCTTTGTGCGAAAACACTTGCGAAGCATAAAAATGGCAGTATCATCATCATCCATACCCCAGCGCAATGACTGTATCCGCTATTTAACCGTTGCATATCGTTCATGGTGTAATGGTTATTATCACTTCGGCGTACCCTACTTTGCGACCACTGTACCAGTCGGAGGAGGTTTCAAATACAGCTTTATAGACACCTGGTGTCTTGTACACATAGCTGTACTCCCTCAGATTTGAACTAATATTTTTAAGTGCTATTCCTTTGTCCGCAATGGATTCCTTTACTTTAAAACCTTTTGTAATCACCCAGTCATCATTATCGGTATCGGATGCAACACCGCCATACATCAATAGCTGTGTTGTCGAAATTGTCCATCCCTTACTGTCATTTAGAAAACTTACGGCATTCCAGCCTGCATTGGATATCGTAGCAACATTCGTCTGCACACCTTCTGGTGATACTTTTACCGCATTAAAACTGCGAATGACCCATCTGTTCTGTTGCGGCTTTTGAAAGTCAGTATATCGGAACGCCAGATATATTGATCCTGTATCAACCGGACTGAGATACGATTTTAAACTTACAGTTCCAGAGGGCGTATTATCTTGCCCAGTGGAGAAAACGGCTTTGTCTGAAATATCTGTCCAGGCGGCTTTATCAACCTCTTCTTTCGTGTATATTCCGCTGAAATTATTGGAAACCAACAATTTTAGATTGTCATAGATAACACCCCATTGTACAAGTGTTTTGAAATCTACCAGTAAATCATTATCTGCATAAAGGCGATCTTTCAAGGCATAGTTGTGTCCATTCTCTCCAGAATAGAATACAATATTGTCAGGGGTTCCCTCAAATCGGAATACAACGGTATCACCTACCCTGTAACTTGAGGCATTCGTCCTGACCTCCATATCTGCACTGGCGATATCCTCTTTCATACAACTGGCACACAATACGGCCAGCATGAGATACATCATTGATATTTTCATCTGTTTCTATTTATTTTGTGATCCACCAGATTTACCAACCCGGGTTTTGAACAATCTGTTTATTAATGGTTAACTCAGTGTTCGGAATGGGAAACAGCACGTTTCTCTCGGTCGTGTTCAGGCCGGCATTACCACCATATCGATGTGCCGCAGGTGCGTTGACTGAAATATCGCGTCCCAAGGCATTCATAGTGGGCACATAAATTCCCCAACGAATTAGATCATGTCTCCGGATTCCCTCGAAACAGAATTCGCGAAGGCGCTCATCCCGTATATAATCCAGAAAGGCTATTTTATCCATTCCGATCGGCGCATCACTATCTCCATTGACCTCATTTAACGCCTTACCAAAAGCTCTCCTACGCACTTGATTGATTGCTTCGTAGGCGGCTGTAGTTGGGGATTCGTTGACCTCATTTTCTGCCTCAGCTTTCATCAGCAAGACATCGCTATACCTTATAATTGGAAAATTGGTCGAATTGGCACTCCTCACTTTGGTACCGGTCTCATATTCCCGTCTCCATTTTCCGGGGTTTCGTTCATAAAGCTGAGCTGCGTTATAATATTGTTTCTGCGTAACCCCTGCTGTAGTCACAAATCGATAGGGGCTGATACTCCAGTCGCGCCGCATTGTATCTTTCTGACCAAACAAATCGTATAATTTGGCTGTAATCCGCATTGCTCCGCCTGAATATCCAATACGTTCATCGGGACATTCGATACCGTTCTCGATACCAACCATACCAGCCTGATCGATGTTGCCGATCTTATTTCCAAACATACCAACTTCCCAAAGGCATTCCTTCGGTTCGTTGATATCTTGTGAATGGTTGATAAATATTTGCTTATAATTGGAATTGAGCTGATGCTTTCCTGAAGCAATCACTTTATCCGTATATTCGATAACATTTTGATAGCGAGCATGGTCATTGAGGGGCTGTCCCGCCATTTTTAAAAACACACGTGCCAGTACGGCCTGAACGGCTGTTTTGCACACTCTTTCATTAGCCACCACTCCGCTTTCATGAACCAGATTTTCCGCTTCCTGCATATCTTTCACAATCTGTGTATACAAAGCCGCCAGGGTAGCCTGAGCTGGGTAAGGGTCGTTTGGAGACTGCGTAGAGGATAGTTTTAAAGGAACTTTTCCAAAGAAATCGGTTAGGATATAATAGTAATATCCGCGCATAAAGAGTGCTTCGCCCTTGATGGCGTTTCTTTTGGTGATATCCATCTCTACACGATCGACATTTTCCAATAATAGATTTGCTCTATTTATCCCTTCGTATAAGGTTTCCCATAATCTAGTAATGTCCAAATCAGCAGCGTCCATGACCATCACTCGAATATTGTTGATTGATATATTCTTGAAATAGGCCTCATCACTAACGACAAGATAGCTAAAAAGCCCACGGCTATACATCCGCCCATAGGTGTCGATCAGCCTGTTATAGACTCCATTGAGACTATTCATCAATTCGCTTTCATTTCGAAAATATTTTTCAGTGGTCACAAAGTCAGGTTCTTTATCCAGCAATTTGGAACATGAACTGGTTAGACAAGCGATACATATAGAAAAAATAAAAATGCGTTTCATCTTGATCAAAGGTTAGGTTTAAAAATTAAGGTCAATTCCGACTGTCATCGTACGAGGGCGCGGATAAGCGGACCAATCAAACGAAGGTGTCAATGCTCCAGGACGGGTGCTCACTTCGGGATCGAGCCCTGAATATTTTGTCCATGTAACCAGATTTTGTGCAGCGACATAAAGTCGTATGGATTTCATTCCTAATCTTCGGAGCTGATCAGCATTGAAAGTATATCCTAAAGACAGGGTCTTGAGTCGTAAATAGGATCCATCCTCAATTGTTCTGGAAGAATACACTGCTGGCCCCTGGCCGCCGACACGATATAGCGAATTGGTCTGGTTTTCCGGTGTCCAGCGATCAGCGAAAGAAGCAAACATATTCAGAAAACCACGAGCAACAGGATCTCCGCCTTCAAACTCAATGCGATTGGCATTTAAGATATCCCCGCCATAGCTCCATTGTAAAAAAACATTCAGATCGAAGTTTTTATAATTGAGGTTATTGTTAAATCCGCCGATATGTTTTGGATTTGGATTACCTATTATTGTGAGGTCATAATTGTCTACCTGTCCATCGCCATTGATATCCTTGAAACGGATATCACCGGGCTTAATACTTGTTCTGGGGGTACCATTATTGGGTTGACCTGCTTTAAGTAGATAATTCCCGTTGACCAGATCAAAATCTGCGTATTGGTATACACCATCGAAAAGATAGCCATAAAATAAAGCAATCGGCTTTCCGGGTATTGCGATATAAGGATATGCATTATTGAAATTCCCCCAGGTGACACGTGTTGCCAAACTCGGTTCTCCTTCATTGAGCTCAAGAACTTTGTTTTTATTAAATGCAATATTAAAACTTGAACTCCATGAGAAATTTGGAGTCTGTACGTTTTTGGTCTCCAATGTAAATTCGATACCGCTGTTAGATACACGGCCAATATTTTTGAATCCGGTAAGGAATCCCATACTGGGAGCCAAGGTTGCATTCAATAATAGGTCACGTGTCTCTTTGTGATAATAGTCTGTAGTAAGGGACACTCTATTCTTGAGTATGGAGAGGTCAAGACCAATATTGGTTTGAACAGTAGTTTCCCATTTTAAAGATGGATTTCCAAGATTCGTCGGTACCATTCCCTGACCGGCGCTGTTGCCTACACTGTAGCCTGAGGCTGGATTCATCTGCAAGGCAGTCAATGAAGCATACTCTGATACACGATTATTTCCGGTAGAACCTATGCCTACGCGCAACTTTGCATCACTGATAATATTTATCGGTTTCAAAAAGTTTTCCTCTTTCAATCGCCATGCAAAAGATCCCGAAGGGAAATAGGCCCATCTATTTGATTTTGGAAATTTGGATGAGCCGTCACTTCTGAAAGACAATGTCAGCAAATACTTTGAGCGATAATTATAATCAAGCCGCCCTAAATAGGAAATCAGTCCACTGGAAGCGTCAGTCACTGGCGCCATCGTAATCTGCCCTTCGTCCAGCCCTTTGATACCCAATGTTTCATTAGGTATCAAAATGGACGTAAATCCGTTGGTATAGTTTCGAATATCTTGTATTGTAAATCCGACGACTGCCTTTAACCGATGTCCACCTTTAAATTTCTTGTCATAAGACAGGGTATTCTCATTCAATAGATTTGTAATCTCATTGTTCCAAATAGAACCATTTACTTTATTGTTTGAAAATGGATGTCCTGCTCTGGATTTTGAGTTAAAGAATACCTCCCGTCGCTGGTTTATACGCGTGTAACCACCAGTCGCCCTAAATGTCAACTCCGCTGCCAATTTATATTCGAAATAGCCATTGGCCACGAGATTTGCACTGAACAGTGGATTATACTCATTCTGCACAGCTAGATAGGGATTGATTCGCAAATCAGTACCTAAGCTAGGATCCATATCCGGGTCAAAAAGATCATCTATCAGAGAGGCATCTGTAAGTGGATTTCCAGTGATTGGCCGAAATCCCCATATTCCATACATCAGACTCGCTGTCGGACTAGGCTGAGACTCTGACACTACTGTACCATATCGCTTATAGGCTGTATAGTTTAAATTCAAGCCTACTTTTAATTTTTTATTTATGGTCTGATCCAGCACTATTCTTCCTTGATATTTATTAAACCCACTGTTTAGTATGATCCCATCCTGATCCAATAATGATCCGGAAACGGCATATCGTGTACGATCGGTACCACCACGCATCGCAATAGAATGATTATGGGTAACCGCATTTCTAAAAACTTTGTCCTGCCAATTGATACCCTCCATGCCGCGGTAATCGTCCAGAGTCTTACCATCCTTTAGATAAATATCTGTATAGAGGGTGGGATTCTGTTCCAATTGATATTTCACAAATTCATAAGGATTTAGCAGCTCCTGCGTTTTGATGATCTGATTGAGCCCAACCCATCCGTTGTAGTTAACAACGGGAGTTCCAACCTTACCTTTCTTGGTTGTTATGAGGACAACGCCGTTAGCTCCCCTGGCTCCGTAAATGGCTGTCGCGGAAGCATCCTTCAACACCTCCAAGGACTCAATCTCTTCGGGATTAATGGTGTTACCAACAGATGTTTCAACAGGAAATCCATCAACGACATAGAGTGGAGAGTTATCTTGTGTGACCGAGTTATTACCCCGAATAACGATACTGAGTTCCGCACCCGGCTGTCCGTCATTTGAACTTACCTTAACGCCAGCCACCCGGCCGGCTAAGGCCTCCTCGAAATTGGCGACAGGGGCTTTACGCATATCTGTTAGATTAGCCTGACCTACCGCTCCGGTCAGATCACGTTTAGTGGTTGTACCATAGCCGATAACGACAACATCATCGAGTATCTGTTCGCTTCGTGAAAGCTGGATATTCTGGACACGATCCAATCTAGCCGCATGTTTTACAGTAACATAGCCAACCATTGAAAAAAGTAACAATTCACCTTGAAAGATGGGCGATATAGAAAAATTACCCAATGAGTCTGTGGAAGTTGTTACAGTTTTATACTGATTAGATACTGTAACCCCGACCAAAGGAAGCCCTTCGACATCCATCACTCTTCCTTTGACAGAAGTGGGCTGTTGTCCAAAAGAGGACAACGTTAGAAAAAAAATCCCCAATAAAAGCAGAGCCGCCTTTAGATGAAATAGAGTCATAATAGTATTTATAATTAGTTATTCGTTGCAATCTAGTCTGGTCTAGACTGGTTTGCTTTTATAAAAGTATAAATTATATTTGTCCCTGCAAAAAAAAAGTAAAAAAAGATGTAGTTTCTTCTTGAGAATATCTTCAAAGGAGGAGAAAATGATCGAACTTATTCGGTTATCTGAATAAGATCAAGACTTGCATATAAAAACAAGTTTATCTAAGTTTGACTCTATTATCGTAAATGACAATTCATCACATGTCCACTACAAACGAAACAGGCAACGGGTCTCGCATGAAGTATCTTCAACTAGTAGATCACATTCATGCATTGATCGAAAAGAACGACTTACATATTGGAGACCGTATTCCTTCCTTAAATCAATTGCAGGACCAACTCAGCATGAGTAAGGAGACGGTCTTGAAAGGTCTTAATTATCTACTCGAAAAAGGAATAATTGAGTCTGTCTACCGCAAAGGATATTATGTAAAGAAAAAACAGGTGGAGCATTCCTATCGCATCCTGTTACTTCTGGATAAAATGAATACCATGCGTGAACAGATTTATCAATCCTTGTTAGTTGAGACAAAAGGGACCGCAGCGATCGACGTTTACTTTCACCATCACAACTTTAACGTCTTTCGTAATATTATCACTGAAAACATCAACAACTATACGCATTTTGTTATTGTTACATTCCTGAAAGAAGACCCATCTCCGATCATCAATCTTATTCCTCCGAACAAACGGATTATTATCGACTACAACCAATTGGGCCTCTCAGGAAATTATACGGCGATCTATCAGGACTATGAATACGATATTTACAATAGCCTTTCCTTATTGCAGAATAATATTCAAAAGTACCAAAGAATCATATTGATCGCGCATCCTGAAGCTTTACATGCCGAACATGTCATCAAAGGTTTCGTCCGATACTGCGAAGAGTCAAGCATCAATTATGACATTATTCCAGACGTAGATGAGACAAAGTTTAAGAAGCATACAGCCTTTATCACCTTTAGTCGCTACGATTCGGACGACGTATCCTTAATTAAATTGGCGAAGAAGCATGGATTTACATTGGGTGAGGATATAGGCCTTATTTCCTATAATGATACTGATGTCAAAGAGATCCTCGAGGGGGGAATTACGGTAATATCTACCGATTTCCGGGCAATGGGAAAAGCGGCAGCTCAAGCTGTACTTCAAAAGAAAACCTTAAACGAACGCAATCCTACTCAAGTTATCATTCGGAAATCTCTTTAGCCCTAACTTTCGTTAGCGCTCTTTAATCGGGATGGAAGGATTGGCTGAGTCCCCTCCGGGTCGAACCTATATACCTTCAAGAGGTCGCAGGTTCTCATTCCGCCTAGAAACAAGAAAAGCCCTAACTTTCGTTAGAGCTTTTTAGTCGGGGTGGCAGGATTCGAACCTACGACCTCCACATCCCAAATGTGGCGCGATACCGGGCTACGCTACACCCCGAAAAGGTATCACCTTTGTTTTGTGTGGCACAAAAGTACACTAAAAATATTTTTTTTCAAAATTATTTTCAACAATATCGTTAACCAACTGATCCGTTGATAAATAAATTTACAACAAACAAATTACGCCAAAAATACTGTCTATTATTTTCGTCTAAACTTTCCAGTAGGAATTCAATATTAGGATCTTGTCCATAAAGGTTTATGGTTACCAACAATCACAAGGGCAATAGTATTTTCATTTTTCATAATATTTCGTTCTATCGGACCACCCCAAAAGAACTTATATGGTTAGCTATACTGGCTAAAGATACAAAAAGTTTTACAGCACAGATTTCAATAAGTCAATTTCGTTTTTGCATTTCATTGGATACGACAGGTCGATTTATCTTTTGATATACCGCAATTACTCCAAGCAACAGCAGCATCCAATTTTTAAACGTCATTTTTAATATGCTCATAATTTATTTTGGGGGTACATTTACAAGTATTATACCAAACTCTAATTGTCAACATGACTTAAGTCCCTTAAAAAAACGGAGTTGTTTAGCTGTCCGAATGTGAATAATTGGTGTTCGAATATGAACAGTCAACAAAACAAAAAAATAAAGCAACACGCTAAATACAAGATACTTAACTATTTGGCAATCTATTTGACAATGTCTGAATATTGAACAACGTATTTTATACCATAGTTGAATGACCGATTTCGTCGGACTAGTTGATGAGCATAGGTTTTAAAACACAGACACTAATAGAGAAAAAGTATGATAAAGAGCTATTTCACAATTGCATGGAGAAATCTGCAAAAAAATAAAGTATTTTCGTTTATCAATATTCTCGGCCTGACAATAGGGATTACGGTGTGCCTGATGATATTTCTTTTTATCGTGAATCAATTCAGTGTGGACAAATTTCATATCCAAGGCGACCGGATTCACCGGGTGATGCGTGGCTTTAACAGTTCGAAGGAGCGCGTACCTTACCTCTCTGCCCCCTATGCCACAGCACTGTTAACAGATTATCCTGATGATATCAAGAAAGCAGTAAGAGTGATGCCGACCAATGGATTGTTTTCCTTTAATAATATCGCGTTCAATGAAAAAAAGCTCTATGTTGCGGATGCTGATTTCTTTGATCTGTTCAGTCTTCCCCTGATCAAGGGAAATGCGAAGACTGTTTTGCAGAAGCCCGCTAGTGTAGTGCTCACGGAGACAAGTGCTAAAAAATACTTCGGCAATGAAAATCCGATAGGCAAAGTGCTGAAGCTAGATAAAAACAAACAGCTTACCGTTACAGGTATCGCAAAAGACGTCCCCACCAATTCACATTTGGATTTTGACCTGGTCATACCACTCGCCAACTACTCTAAAGAAGAGTGGTTTAAAGGGTGGATTAACAACAGTATGTTTACATATGTCCTACTCGGTGAGCATACAGACAAAAAAATGCTCGAAAGCAAGCTTCCACAGTTTATGGATAAACACATGAAAGCAGTTTCCAATGTCATGAACATTAAATTTGACCTTTCGCTCACACCATTATATGACATTTATTTTGAACCTCACAGCCAATTTGACGATGTAAAACATGGAGAAAAAAAAGTCGTATACATCTTTCTTTCCATCGCTATCCTGATATTAGTGATCGCTTGTATCAATTTTATGAACCTCTCCACCATTCGAGCGGTGGACCGGTCAAAAGAAGTCGGCCTGAGAAAAGTACTGGGGGCACAACGCACACAACTAACCTATCAATTCATTGGTGAATCTCTCCTATTGACTTTTATATCTTGCTTGCTCTCTATTGCCATATTACAACTACTGATGCCAATTTACAATCAGCTCTTAGGATACACGCTGACGGTTTCTTGGGATTCCTGGCCGATATATGCCTTTTTGGCCGCCATTATCCTTGTCGTTGGACTATTGGCAGGAAGTTATCCAGCTTTTTACCTGTCGACTTTTTCTCCGATCCAGGCATTGAAGGGCAAATTGCAATTAGGTAAGGGCGGAGCGTTGTTTCGTCAGATTTTAGTGGTATTACAGTTCAGCATTTCCATTTTACTTATTATCGGAACCACCATCATCACAAAACAGATGAAATATGTAAAAGAAAGAGGGTTGGGATATGATGATCAGCAAAGCATAGTGATTCCATTGGATAATAGTGAGCTGTACAGCAACATGCATACTTTCAAAAACGAGTTGCTGAGCAACAGCAACATTGCCTCAGTTTCGTTCATGTCCGGCGAACCGGGCGGCTTTTTCGATAGCCATAATTTTGAGGTGGAGAGAAAGGATACCGAGTCATGGAAATCGAGAACGGAATTTACTGACTTTGGATTTGTCCGTACCTTAGGGCTGAAGATACTTGCTGGGCGGGATTTTTCCATGCAATATCCAACAGACTCCACCAAAGCAGTACTGATTAACCGTACAGCAGCAACACAGCTTGGTTTTACCCCCGAACAAGCCATCGGTAAATGGATAAGAAATACGATCCGGGATTCTTCACGCCGAACCATCATTGGTGTCGTGGAAGATTTCAACTTCCTTTCCCTGAAAGAAAACATGGATGCACTTGTTATTTCGCCATCCGACGACCTAAGAACAGTAGTTATAAAATTGAATACGAATGACTTTCCCGCTGCATTGAAAACAATCGAAGCCGCATTCAATAAAGCAGCTCCGCTTTATCCCTTTGAATACACTTTTTTGGACCAGAAGTTTGACACTCTTTATAAAACAGACCTCAGGCAGCAAAGAATCCTTGGTCTATTTGCCGGATTGGCGATATTTATTGCCTGCCTGGGGTTATATGGACTGGCCTCATTTACAGCGACCAAACGAAATAAAGAAATCGGAATTCGCAAGGTCCTCGGCGCCTCGATATCGGGTGTGGTGGCACTGCTTTCCAAAGATTTTATGAAACCAGTGCTAATTGCCTTACTCATCGCCTCACCTATTGCCTGGTGGATTATGAACAAATGGTTGGAAAACTTTGCCTACCGCATTAACATCCAATGGTGGATGTTTGTCGCTGCAGGACTGATTGCAATCGGCATTGCACTGGTTACAGTAAGCTGGCAGGCACTTCGGGCCGCATTAGCCAATCCCGTTGATAGCCTGCGGGATGAATAATAGGGCTATAAATGTTATAAAACTTTGATGAAATTGTACAAATAAGCCTTTAAAAGAAAAAATATATTTGCATCACTGATATGTAAAGCCATTGCGATTTGTCAAGCACCCTACGATGCTGGCGAATTTACCGGCAATTCAACAGAAAAATTAAAACAGGTGAAAAAATTACTCGTCATCTTTCTTTCCATGATATACTCGGTATTGGCTTTAGGCCTTACACAGTACCAGCATATTTGCAAAGGAACAGCTGTAAAACTGTACAGCTGGACGAATACTGAAAACCCCGACAACAATAAACCTTGCCCGATCTGCTCTTCAAAGGACAAGAAATTAAACGAAAAAAAGAAAGACTGCTGTAAACACCAGTCCAAACTAGTCAAACTCAACGACAGCGTAAAAAAGCAATCTCACTTTGACTTTTCAGTAAAATTTTGGGGTTCGGCAATTCCTAATCAACTATTGGGAGCCCTATTTGATATATCCTTAATCAATAGTGATAACGACAAACACCTCTCTTATCTATCCTTAAAAAGCCCCTTCTGGAGCAATCCGCTCTATATCCTTCATTGTACTTATCGAATTTGATAGCACACATCTTGTAAAAGCTTGTGGCACTTAAACAGGTACCACGTTAATTCTTGATGTCTACTAACAAATTTTATTTTCGATGAAATTAAAACTCATTGCATCACTGGGTGTAATCTGGGGAATGAGCCTACATGGCTTTTCACAGACCTTAAAACTCGAAGATGCCCTCACACGTGCCGTTGAACAGTACGACCAGATAAAATCAAAGCAATTTGTTGCATTGGCAGCAAAACAGCATACTGCCTTTCAGAAACAACAATATCTTCCGGATCTCAGCTTAGCAGCACAACAGAGCTTTGGAACAATAAACGCCCAACATGGTCCTATGTATGCCTATGGCGGTTTAGCATCAGGTGCAACATCCATGCCCTTAGCAGAGCAAAATTGGAATGCCGCCTTTGGATCGCTCTATTTTGCCAATATCAACTGGAATGTATACACCTTTGGAAGAATCAAAAATCAGGTGCTCCTCGGCTCAATAAAGGAACAGACCACCGAGGCCGATCTTGCACAGGAAATCTTTCAGCACAAAATAAAAACAAGTGCCGCCTATCTGAATCTACTGGCGAGTCAACGGATAAAATATGTCCAGGAAAAAAACCTGGATCGCGCGCAGGTATTTTATGAAGTGACTGCCGCTAGGGCAGAAAGTGGGTTAATCGCCGAAGTGGATGCCCAATTGGCCAAAGCGGAAGTTTCTAATGCGAAATCCCTTCAGATCAAATCCTACGACAAGGAACTGGAATACTCAAAACAACTCGCCCTACTGTTAAATGATGATTTTAAAACATATCAGCTGGATACGACTTATAATACCAGCATCCCGAACAGGACAGTTGTAAAGCATGAAGCTTCCATAGAAAAACATCCGTTCCTACTATTCCAAAACAGTAAGATCAATGAGAGCTTGCAAACCGAGGAAATCCTGAAATCCAATCGCATGCCCTCTGTTTCCGCTTTTGGCGTACTACAAGGACGTGGAACCGGCTTCGATTGGAACTATATACAGGATAACTCAGCATACTCTTCAAATTATTTTAAAGGAGTGGGTATAAACCGAGCAAACTATTTAGTTGGAGCTTCGCTAAGCTGGAACCTGACTAATATCTTCCGTTTTGATACCAAAAACAGGGAGCAAAAATTATATACCCAGGCGATCCAAAGAGAATATGAAAAGCATAAAAAAGATTTTATAGCGCAGTCGCTCCTCGCCGATTCTCAGCTTAAAAATGCCATTGACAATTTCAAAGAGACCGAAATTCAATTGTCTGCTGCTAGTCTTGCTTACAAACAGCATAATGCATTGTATGAAAATGGACTGACGACTCTAGTGGACTATACACAGGCATTGTATAGTTTGAATAGAGCTGAGATCGACTATGAAATTGCACAGAATAATGTTTGGCAGGCCTTACTATTGCTGGCCGCTGCGCAGGGTGATTTCAATATTTTCCTTCATCATTCTTAAATCTATCCTTTATGAATATCATCAAATTTGCCTTGCAAAAACCAATTTCCATCATGGTTATTGTCATTGGCCTGCTATTCTTTGGTATCAAAGCGACCAAAGATGTTAAAGTAGATATCCTACCCGAAATGGATCTGCCGGTCGTTTATGTAGCCCACTCTTTCAACGGCTATACTCCGCAGCAGATGGAAGGTTATTTCACCAAAATGTACGTCAACATGCTCCTGTTTACCAATGGTATTAAGAGCATAGAATCAAAGAATACCCAGGGATTGACACTCATGAAAATTGTTTTCTATGAGGGCATTGATATGGGAGAAGCCATTGCAACCATCAATGCATTATCCAATCGTTCCCAGGTATTTTTACCCCCGGGAGCTCCACCACCGTTCATCATCCGTTTTGATGCATCCTCCCAGCCTGTTGGGCAGTTGGTCTTTCGCAGTAACACGAAAACCAACAATCAACTACAGGATATCGCGAACTTCAGTGCCCGACCATTCTTAATAAAGATACCCGGACTGACAACAGCTCCACCTTTTGGCGGAAGTCCTCGGACAATCGAAGTAAACATTGATCCTTACAAACTGCGGGCGCACAACCTGTCTCCGGAACAGGTTGTTGAAGCCATCAGTAGAAATAATATCACCTCTCCTTCCGGAAATGTGTATATCGGTGACAAAAACTATCTGACACCGACAAACAATACGGTAAAGAAAATAGAAGAACTGGGAGAAATTCCAATCTTTAAAAACACGGTAGACAATGTATACATCCGTGATGTGGCAACCATAAAAGATGGTGCTGATATCGCCACAGGTTATGCCCTGATTGACGGAAAAAGATCGGTTTATATTAATATCGCTAAAGCAGGAAATGCTTCGACCCTAGATGTTGTCAATAAGCTTAAAGAACGCTTGCCCGAAATCCAGCGAAACATGCCTGACGATGTCAGCATTTCGTACGAATTTGACCAGTCGGTTTATATCAGCAATGCCCTGAAAAGCTTGGTTATTGAAGGAATTCTGGGCGCTGTCCTCACCGGTCTGATGGTCCTTCTATTTTTGAACGACCGCAGGGCAGCACTGATTGTAATTATGACCATTCCTATTTCGATTATTTCTGGCGTTTTATTTTTGAAGCTATTTGGACAGACCCTCAATATTATGTCCTTATCGGGACTAGCATTAGCTATTGGAATATTGGTCGATGAAAGTACGGTGACCATCGAGAATATCCACCAACATTTTGCCCTGGGAAAAACGCGTGCCCAAGCAATCTGGGATGCCTGTAAGGAAATTGCTTTTCCAAAACTTTTGATCATGCTCTGTATTCTTGCCGTATTTGCTCCTGCTTTTATGATGACCGGTATTCCCGGAGCATTGTTTATGCCGCTTGCACTGGCGATCGGATTTTCGATGATTGTTTCGTTCTTATTGTCGCAGACTTTTGTACCCGTGATGGCCAATTGGATGATGAAACATGATCCCGAAACATGTCATAATCCCACACATAAGAAAAACTGGTTTGATCGTTTTCGTGAACGCTTCCTGCATCTATTGTCAAATTTAGTCGCTAAACACAAGATAATCGTAAGCTTAAGTTTGATTTTTGCTTTGGTAGCATGCTTTTTCTTATATCAGGGAATTGGTAAGGATGTATTGCCTCCAGTCAATTCCCGCCAGTTTCAGGTACGGATAAAAGCCCCGGAAGGTACGCGTATCGAAGTAACTGAAGGAAAAGTAAAGCAGTTTCTGGCCCTTTTGAAGGAAAAAGTCGGACCGGATAATATCGCCATATCATCGGTTTTTATCGGTCAGCACCCCTCTACTTTCGCCGTTAGCCCAATTTATTTATACAATGCCGGGCCACACGAAGCATTGATGCAGGTGGCATTGAAGAAGCTAAAAGGTAATTCGGATGAATTAAAGGATGAACTCAGAAAGTACTTTCAAGAAAAAATGCCGGAAATACAACTCTCTTTCGAACCCATTGAACTTACGGAGAAAATACTAAGTCAGGGCACCAATACACCTATCGAGATCCGGATTTCTGGGATGATGAAAAAAATGAATCGCATGTATGCGCAAAAACTTCTCGGAAAGTTAAAGGAGATCGACTACCTGCGCGACCAGCAGATTCCCCAATCCATGGATTATCCGGCCCTACAGATTAATATCGACCGGACAAGAGCGGCACAACTGGGACTCGATGCACAGGATATCGCAAAGTCATTGGTCACCGCTACCGCATCCACACGCTATACCAATAAGAATTTTTGGGTCGGTGGAATGATGGGAATTGCCTATGATGTTCAGGTTCAAACACCACAAAATATTTTAAACAGTAAAGAAGAACTGGAGAATCTAACACTTTCTAAGAATGCAGACCGTCCCGTTCTAGGTGATATCGCAACAATCACAGCAACTAAAGAACTTGGTGAAAGTTATAATTTAGGAACAATGGGTTACACTACGGTTGCCGCAAATCTGCATAAAAAAGATCTGGGACAGGCTTCACAGGACATTCAGGCCGCTATTGCATCTTTAGGTGAATTACCAAAAGGTATAAATATTGAAGTCGCAGGGATGGCACCTGTATTGAATGAGACGATGAGTAATCTCGCTACAGGTCTATTGATTGCCGTTATCGTTATCTTTTTGATGCTTACAGCGACTTTTCAGTCCTTTCGGATATCACTCGTTATTCTCTCCACAGTTCCTTTCGTGATCGTAGGGGCTTTGGTACTATTAAAATTAACCGGTTCGACACTCAACTTACAGTCCTATATGGGACTCATTATGTCTGTCGGCGTTTCGATTGCTAACGCGGTCTTATTAATCAATAATGCAGAATCGCTACGACTGAAAAACCAAAATGCAATAAGCTCCGCTATTGAGGCCGCCAAGCTTCGGATCCGTCCCATTATCATGACAACTATCGCCATGGTTGCGGGGATGTTACCGATGGCTATCGGTTTTGGTGAAGGTGGAGACCAGGTCTCACCATTGGGACGTGCTGTTATCGGAGGTCTTCTTTTTTCAACCTTCTCCGTTCTGATCGTCCTCCCGCTGGTATTTATATGGATACAGCACAAAGCAACAACGACCTCGCCTTCTTTGGATCCCGAAGATGAGGAAAGCATTCATTTTGTTAAAACAAAAATCTAATTCTTATGAAATTTAAGTCAATCATATTACCAGCAATTGCACTATTTTTTAGCGCATGCGACCAAAATACAAAAGAGAACAACGGCACCACAAAGGAAACTCCAAAAGCCACGAAGATGGGGTCCATGCCTTTGATGACCATCCCGATTGCCAAAATGAATCCTACTGTTCCGCTACAACTGGCGGGCGAACTAAAACCTGATCAGGAGACAGCATTGTTTGCAAAGGTGCAGAGTTATGTCAAGACAATCCATGTAGATATTGGTTCGCAGGTCAGCAAAGGGCAGATACTTATGGTGCTAGAAGCTCCCGAATTGCAGGCTCAAATAGCCAATGCAAAGGCCAAAATACTTTCGCAAGAGGCTATTTATACCGCAACAAAAGCCAATTACGATCGTATGTTTCGGGCAAACCAGACTAAGGGCGCTATTGCCCGCGATGCCCTGGATCAGATTACCGCACAAAAACTTTCGGACGAAGCCAGTGTAAAAGCCGCTCGGGCCGCCTATACAGAAATACAGGATATCAATCAGTATTTAATTATCAGGGCACCCTTCAGTGGTATCATTACATCCCGGAATACAGATATCGGCGCCTATGTAGGGCCCATGGGTGGAACACCTTTGCTTGTCATCCAAAATTCGTCTAAACTCCGTTTAAACCTATCGGTTCCGGAAGCACATGTTCCCTATGTAGCCATAGGTGACACAGTCAACTTCACGGTAAGGGCACTTCCTGAGAAGAACTTCCAGGCAACAATAACCCGAAAAAGTGGTACGCTGGATATGAAGTTACGATCCGAAAAGTTTGAAGCAGACTTTGTCAACAACGATCCGGATCTTAAGCCTTTTATGGTCGCCGAAGCAAAGGTTCAGCTTAAAAACAGCAAAGCAACTTTCTTTATTCCACGTTCGGCATTGGTCGAGGGTAACATGGGAATCTATGTTATCAAAAATGCCGCTGGAAGCGCAAAATTTATTCCTGTAAAAAAAGGAAGAATACTCAATGATAAAATTGAAGTTTTCGGCGAACTCACGGAGGGTGACCAGCTGATAAAAATGGCCAACGAAGAAATCACAGAAGGAACACCTATTAAATAGAAAATATATGAAAATGTTAAGATCAATGCTATTTTCAGCGTTATTAATTACGCTGACAATAAGCTGTAGCAGTCCTGAAAACACAAACAACAATGCAGCTTTGTCAGCTGTAACGCAAAAGCAATTTGGTTATGAAAAAGGACAGCAAGTGCCACAGGATATGGTCTGTATGGTCAATGACGAATTTATGGGCAAAAAGCAACTGGCGGTACCTTTGGATGGAAAGATCTATTACGGCTGTTGCGAGAATTGCAAAGAGAGAATCCCAAAAGATGAGACCGTACGCTATGCCATAGATCCACATACCGGATCAAAAGTAGATAAAGCAAAGGCCTACATTGTCCTTATCGGAAATGAAGGTCAGGTTGCCTATTTCGAACATCAGGACAACTATAAATTGTTTCTAAAACAGAATAGGGCCTTATAGCATTAAAGGAAAGAAATCAAATCGATGGGGCTGCACTTGGGCAGCCTCATTATTAAAGATCGCGCAACGGTCTATTTTATATCAGCTTTAATTGCTATTCCTCGGCTTCCAGCAGTTGAATAAACCGCTCACCCAAAGGTGAAATTTCGTAACCTACGGTGTGGCTTATTGTTAACCCCAGGTTTTTCAGCTTGCGAATATTTAGTTTCAGCCATTCCTTTTCAAAGCCCAGTAACTTCGCAATACCGATCGCATGTAGATTGGGATTTTCTTTTATGGTAGATAAGATCAGCTTAGTCCATGCCCCTTTTTGCTAAAAGTATCCAAGCGGGCTAATTTTATTTTCAACTGCGCGAACTGCTTCTCCGAGAGTTCAGTCCTCTCCCGCAACTTAATCCGCGGATCTTCGGAGTGATAACGTACAGATATCCTGAAAATCGTTGCCAAGTGTTGCTGTCTGAACGATTTTAAGAGCTGAGTTTTATCTTTAAAACCAGCATTCACAGCCTCTTGGTCAGTTATTGCGGACTCGTCGACCCTTTCAATCGCACCGATTTCAACCATACCAACCGAAGTCTTCAACAGCTTCCCGCTTTTGACAGTAGCCTGTTTCCATTGACGAAAGGCCAAGTTAATTTTTCCCGATTTTATTCCCAACAAATGAATCTCTTTAAACAGCATCGCATGAATTCTTAATATCCATATTTAATTTCTATTAAATTTCTGATCCGAAACCGAATGAAATTAAAAGCAAAAATCGTGCATTCATTTACGAGTCAACACATGCTTAGAAACAAGAAAAGCCCTAACTTTCGTTAGAGCTTTTTAGTCGGGGTGGCAGGATTGGCTCAGCCACACAATGCCCAAACACGACCCTGAGCCTCGGATCAATCAGAATTCTTGGGGGAATATTAAAAATTTGCTAATTTAGCATCTTTAATACAGATCTCCCTTGCAAGACGCCGAACGCAAATTACTATCACTATTGATGCCCGACGGGCTTTTAGAATACTTTCAGATTTTAGAAGTCGATCAGGTTGACAATCAACTCCACATTTATTTAGATGAGCTTAATATTGCTCCAACAGGCTATGAGAACAGCAAGTTGGAGTCAAAGGGTTTTATGCCATCCACAGAG
>NZ_RBWS01000024.1 GCF_003627955.1 Sphingobacterium puteale
ATATGTTCACCCGTGTGACCCTGCTTGTTGACAATAGTGATGCTACCGGTACATTCGGTACTGCAAACTATGTAAAAGGAGGTTACCTTTCGGAGGTGCCAGTTCAGGCGGAATGGGTTTCATCTTTCGCTAACCCAACTGTCGACCTGAGTACCGGTGAAACAGTATCCGCCACGAATGCTACAAACGTGCCCCCTATTTCAAATCTTGATGCAACAGCGCGGACTTTTATCGTCAACCAGAGTCAGTCGACCAATTTTTCAATTGCATTAACCATACCAAGCGGCCAGATCAAAATCGGTCATGATGTCAATGCACAGGCGGTAAGCTTTAATTTTTCAAATGCGGGTCTGGGTTTAAAACCCGGCTTTTCCTACACCATGAAATTACGTTTCAACAGCGACCGCTTTGTCAACGCATCGAATGTTACCCGTAGCACTTCTGATGCTGATGCACGCTACGCTGTAATTGGAGGCCATCGTTGGGATCGCTATAACCTCGGTGTGGCGAATGTAAACCCTGCAACCAATAATCCTGATGCCGTTCCTTCCGTACAGGCACTATATGGGAATTACTATCAATGGGGCCGTCAGGCAGCAGTAGCAAATGCTTATAGTGGCGATGGCGCTATTGCTGGATGGAATACTACATCTGCTCCTGATGGTTCCTGGAACAGTGGTACAGCAGCAGCACCTGTAAAAGCTCCTTTGGATCCATGTGGTACGGGTGATCGAGTACCTAGTCAAGCTGAATATACCCGTTTGGGAAATTATACCCGCCATACTTCCATTGGAAACTGGATTCCAAATACAGGAACTTCTGCTGGATTATCGGACTTTACTGCGGCACATATCATGACCAGCAGAAAGAGCAGTGATATTAAGTTGAGCTTCCCTGCGGCCGGTCATAGAGAAACTACTAATGGATCTCAGCGTGTTAGACAAGCTACTGCTATTTATTGGTTAAATATGGAAGTCGGCGGTAATGACAGAGCATTTCAAGGCCGTGGATTCGAAAATGGTCCATGGGATACACAGAATTATTTTAAGCGTGCGGGTTATCCAGTACGTTGTATCCAGGATAAATAAGAAACTTAAAAATTTTCATAAGTAGTCATTATATAAATCCCTATTTGACTAGAAATTCCTGTTGAAAAAGAGGAATCAAAGCCCGGCTGGTTTATCCAAGCCGGGCTTTTCAATTTAAGATATCTATAAGCTCTTCCCCGCCCCGGTGGACTTCGGATTACATGATGGCTTTTTCTTTATATCGAAAAATGAACCCCTGCTTTTCCTTCGTCATCATGATATCTATCGGACAAATTAAGGGGACGGACACTGCTCAACTATGCGCAAAAGAGCCCTATCCCCACATGGTAAATAAGATTCCTTAAGACGCAGATCAAAATTTCTTTATTACGGGAGAAGCTTAAACATGGGCAGATAGGATCACATGTTCATATACAAGCAAAGCCGCAGCCAGATCTTCTATCGCTAAACCCGCCGACTTAAATAAAGTGATTTCCTTCAAAGATGATCTTCCCTTAATCTCGCCACAGCAAAGTTCTTTAATATCCCCTTTGATACTGTTTGGATCAAGAATTCCTGATGCAATCGGAATCGCCAACTCCCCCGTCTCATGTATTGCCCCGGCTCGAGAATCCACAAATATGCTACTCTTCAATATAGCCATGTCATCTACTTCGCGTGTTTTAGGCGTATGGGATCCAATCAGATCCAGATGTGTACCTGCCTTTATCCACTCTCCTTTTACCAAAGGTTCATGGCTTAGGGTTGCACAAGAGATCACATCTGCCCTACGCACAGCTTCTTCCAAATTATCGGCATATAGCATCTTACTAAACCCTATCTGCTGTAAGCTGGATACCACATCTGCACCTTTCGATGCATTTCTTGTCCAGATCAAAATTTGGTCATACTGACGGACAACCGAATGTGCTTGCGCAAGATGCTGGGCAACTTTCCCACCCCCAACAATTAACAAGGTTTTTGAGTCTTCCCGCGCTAAGTAAGAAGCCGCTAAAGCAGAAGTACAGGCTGTCCTCCGCGAGGTCAGCCCTGCAGCGTCCATCTGCGCTAAAAATTCTCCGGTAACTGCATCCAACAAGGTATACAGGGCATGTATTGCCGGTAGGTTTTTGCTATGATTCCCGGGAGCGACAACAACCTGTTTGATTCCGATATAAGTATCTGTCCAGGAGGGCATCAAAATAAGCGTATTTTCAATTCCCTCAGTATTTTGATAAAAATGATGATGCCGGACAGGCATCGTAAACGTCGATTGAAAAACCTGGCGCAGCGCTTCAATCAAATTATCATATTTAAGGACAGTATCAATCGTTTCTTTATCAATGATTTTCATATTTTCAACAGTATAAGGTAAAATCATAAACATAGTGAATAATTAGCCCTTCGCATCCTTATAAACTAACCATTGATCACCGTTTTTTAGCCAAAGCGTCGTAAATGCTTCATAGACAATGCGACGTTGCTATACCTTTTTTGGTCGTGATCAGGATCGCACCACCGGAAGCTCTTGACCCATAGATTGCAGAAGCATCTCAACAAGTTGATGAAGTTGTTATTCTTGATTAAGGCAATCAACGAAAAGCCATAAAACTAGTATTGCCATATTCTGATATCTTCAAATAAACCATATCCATCCTGATTATTGGTCGCTATCTGGTACAAGCCCACACGCAGTTTCTGTCCCGCCCAATCTGTACGCAGAAACGGCGTATTGGGCAGATCAATCCAGGAAATACCATCCTGTGAACTTCGCAGGAAGAAATAATCACCTATCTTTTGTACTTGGAGATAAGGAAAAAACTGTAATCCCGTTCCATTATTTCCTTCTTGATGTGTTTGATGGCCTATGCTACGCGCTAGATTACCCAAATTCCAGCCCGTTAGTACTGTATTATTGATATAAGAATTGGATTGTTCACCCGCCTGTATCATGATACCAGCTTCACTGGACATACGGTTTTTTGCGGCAAGTCCAGCGACATCTTTTACATAAACTTGAATGGTGAAGTCACCTTCTAATTCTTTATACACAAATGGAGGTAACAACGCCTTATCGCCCCATTTTGTGTGTTTGGAGCCCAGTGTCCATTGTCCACCAACCCCGTTTATGCGAACCTGTGTACTATCTGGATATGCCCCAGCTTGATAAGCATCCCAATAGGAGATTTCTTTTTGCCCCAAACTAAATATCTGGTTAACAGACGGAGCGATCAACGGCGGTTTTGACTTCGGAATATCGATTACCAATGCTTTACTCACATTTCCGAACTCATCTTTTGCAAAAACTGAGATAGTCTTGCCTAGATGTGCTTGATCGAATAAATGATAAGGCTCTTGAATCCAACCTGAATGGTAATGTTCCGTAGAAAATAAATAGACTAAGCCTGATCGATCACCAACGATCTGTACAAATAGATTGCTATCATTTATCCAAGACGGCTTGCCCGCTGTAACCGGGACATAATCTTTCAGATCCGTTGCACTTTTAGCTTTCCAGATCTGATAATTTTCGTGAACCTGATCTAAAGAAAACTTTTCAGGGTAAGCGCTAAAAAAATGAACAGCATGTTTCAGTTCAACTTGATTTTTTTTTATCTGCAACAGTTTATTCATCTGCTTCACCGGTGTATGTTTACCATTGTTATAAAATACAGTCTTCCCCTGATCATGTACTGCCAAACCATGATTCCAAGCCTGGCCATCAAACCAATCAAAAACTAAGGTATGGGACGGTTGAGTAATAATACACGACAATACCGAATCTTTCAATTCATCCATTTTCATGGCGGTCCGATTGCCCTGTAGTAGCACTTCTCCCTGTTTAATCATGATATCATGGTGACTACTGAACCCCTGATTTCGAATCTTGTTGATTTTACCGATAGCAAGATCATCCGTCTGTATGACGAAAGACCTATTTTCAGGCGGATAAAAAGCATTCTTTTCCTTTAATAGCGTAGCGGATAAATCCACATTGGCAACCTTAAAATCTGCCAGATAACCCGAAAAATGTTGATCCAGCAAATCCGAAGCTCCAACCACAAAGTTATCAGCGGGATTAACAAACAACATTCTATTTTCCTCCTGTTGCAACTGCCCGTCGACGTAAATACGTTCCATGTAACCGTCAAATGAGATGATGATATGGTGCCATTGATCCGCTACCGGTAACCTCTTAAACCCCATATCTGGCCAAGCACCATGAATGACAGCACCCCGCTGAGCATCTGCTCCGTAACCGAATATCGCTTTGCTGATATCTTGATTCCCTTTCGACCAAGCCACCACGTTTTCAAATCGATCTATTAAGGGATTGTTGATCCGCATCGATACCGTGTAGGGACTATTACCTGCTAACGATTGCGGGACTGCAAATGTCGAACGAAGTGATGTGGAACCATTCAAGAAAAAAGCTTTCTTCCCTTGGTAGTTCTTGACATAGACCGGTTTTTCACTCTTAAAGCTTCCTTTTAATATCCCCTTGTTGTGGATTGTTGTTATACGTTCACCTTCCTTATAGTCCAGCGCATCCAAATGGACTAAAGAACCAAAAGTCGTATCAATCGGAGCCATATTTTGCGGCGCAGACCATATTGTTTCTTGCTTCAGGGCTTTATCATAAACCTTAATATTCCATACTCCTCGAGGTAGACCTGCTAATTGTGTATTCAATACCTGTACACGTACATATCTCGCCACGGCCTTGCCATGCGACAATACGGGACTAGCCCAACGGTTATTCTGCGACTGATCCTCATAAGTCACCCAATTTTTAGCATCCGTGGAAGTTTCGATCCGATATTGGTAAGCATAGGTCGGATATTCAAATTGAATGGCCACAGTCTGTATTGCCGTTATTTTTTCCAGGTCAATCATGAGCCAAGCGGGTTGATGATTGTCTTTTGCTCTCCATAAAGTTCCGTTATTGTCATCAACCAAAAAAGAGGGCCTAAAATCATCATTGTAAAAAGAAGAAGTCGTTACAGGCTTTCCAAAAGCCCGATCCTCGGGATCAGTTTTTGATTTGATGAGATCAGTAATTCCCTGATGTGTCGGAGCAATTTTTTGGATATCGCCCTCTGGCGTAAAGAATAGTTCATCTACCGCAATCTGCCTGTGAAAACCACCACCTGAATGCGGATTGTTATGCCGATGATACACGATGTAGTAGCGCCCCCCTTCTTCCAGCACACTGTGATGCCCCGGACCATGTATTGTACCGTCATCATTTGTCACCAATATCGGATTAGCAGTAGGATATTCAAAGGGTCCCATCGGTCCGACCTTACTTTTTACATATTGTACGCGGTAGGTGTGGTCTTCGCAATGCCCAGATGAATACATCATATAATATATGCCCCTGCGTTCAAACATATATGGTGCTTCAAAAAATTCCTTTGCCACCGTATTGGGAATCAACTCTATTTTTTCAAAACTCTTCATGTCCTGACGCATTAAACCCACAGCGCATCCGTGGTCCGGATAAATACCCCAGGTACCCCAATACATATAAATTCGTCCATCGCGATCAGTAAACGTCTGGCCATCCAAGGTAATCACTCCCGGAATCATATAATTGGGTATAATAGATTTATTATGATCCGCCAGAGATTGCCAAGGACCGGTAGGTGTATCCGATACCGCACCGAATATTTCAACGGGCTGACTATAATATAAATAGTACCTACCATCATAGCCTTTTGTCATATCTGGAGCCCAGTACCAATGGGTATTCGGCCAGTTCATCGGCTGTATCGTCCAATTTTTAAAATCTGTGGAGGTCCATACCTGCGATGGACCAGCTCCCCAGCCATTCCCATCCGTCGTCGCATAGATATAATATGTATCGCCTATTTTTTTGATTGTAGGATCAGCGAAATACCCCGGTAACAAAGGGTTTAAAGCATGAGCTACTTGATGCTTTTTCAACGACTGAGCAGATCCAGTTCCCATTACAAGGGCGAAAAAGGCAAAAAAGAATATTTTTTTCATCTTCTATATTTATGATAAAGGGGTACTTCGTCAAGCAAAGTACCCCTCGAAATTTTTAGCATACAGTGCACTTATTTTAAGGTAACATCCAGATAAACTGAGTGTCGTCCATAGGTATCATAAAATGGTTTAAAATCCACTCCATCAATCTTAAACGCTAAACCTTGCGGATCACCTGTTATAGATTTGCTGATATCCTTCGCATCCAGCGTCACTTTACGCCAGTCTTTTCTCGCCTCGGGTTCCTGAGCCGCCAATAAGATCGGTCCATAAAATAAACTGGCGATGTTCTGTTGATCCATGACTGGATCTAAATGAAACTGGAAAGGCATTTTTAGCTTGATACGATCACCGTTTTTCCAATTGCGGCTCAGTTTCAAATAAGTCCCCGGCTGTGCCCGTACATTTTGATCTTTCCCGTTGACAGTCACGTAAAACCCTTTGGTTGCCCAGCCGGGCACACGAACATGCAGATCAAATTTGCCATTTCCTTTAATGGTCAGCTCCGTCTCGTCTTGCTTTGGAAAGCTCGTCTTCTGCTCCACAGTCACCTTCCGTTCGGTCCATTCCAACGTGGAAGGAATAAATAGATTGACATATAAAGCCTGATCATCTCTGCTTTTAAAATAAATACTATTTTGCAATTTGGTGCTACTCTCGATTGCAGTACCGTTACAACAGGTAAAGCCGGTCATATCGGGATTCCCAAATTGCTTTATTGCTCCCGGTCGCAGTGGCACATGGTACGTATTAGCAGGTGTATTTTCAGCCACAGAAGCTAAAATATGGTTATACAATCCGCGTTCGTAGTAATCCATATATTCGGTGCGTTGATCAAAAAGAAACAAGTTGCTTGTTAATTTCAGCATATTGTAAGTTGCACAGGTTTCATTCTGTCCTCCTTCAGAAAAACCATTTTCATATAAGGTCGCCGGTTCTGCTGTAAAAACTTCCGCATTGGCCGGATTACGCGCACCCGCGACCCCGCCTATACTGTACATGTAATCATTTACAGCTTTGTACCAAAAGTTGTCGGCCACCCGGTAGTATTCCGGCAGATTGGAAACCTGATATAGCTCGATACTTCCCACAATCTGTGGAATATGCTGATTGGCATGCAATCCACGAAAAGTATCGACATTCTTGGCTAATCCATGTGCATGATTCGCATTGCCAAAGAACATATCAATGTTATCAAACAATTGTGCGGTTTTCAAATAATGTTCCTTATGGGTGATGCGGTAGAGATGAGCCAATGTCTCATTCATTCCTCCAAATTCACCGGCAATGTATGTATTCCACACCTGTATCAGCGTTTCTTTCGACAGCTGACTAAGCCGCGCATGCACCCAGTCTGCCATACCCGTTGCCACCTGAAGCGCCTTTTCATTGCCGCTCACTTCATAGATATCAATTAAGCCTGCCAAAATTTTATGTAAAGTATAATAGGGCGCCCAAACCTGTGTTTTCTGCCCCCCATATTTCGCCCCTTTTTCCAACATAATAAATTGATCCGGTGGATAGGCGCTAATATAGCCAACCCCCCAATTCCAATAATCCGTGCGGATTCCTTCGCGGCTCAGATCCGAGTCATAGGCTGATTTACCGGGACCATAAGGTATGGCGGTCGGGTCAGCTGTAGCCACAGCACCTGCCTGCTGAGGTTTACCCGACAATTGGGCCAGGTCATACAGTGTATTGACCATGTAGTTCATTTTTTCGGCAAAATTAGCTTGCAATGTTTTATCATATCCGGTACTCGCATAAGCCTGTGCGATCGCAGTCAGATAATGCCCCGTAGCATGGCCTCTGAGTTTGGTATCCTGACTATCCCATACCCCCAGCGGTTTAGCGCCCTGCGGTTGTGGCTGTCCAAATGCATCGCGAAACATATAGAGAAAAGAATTGGGGTCAGTAGCCGCCAAAGTCTTGATAAATTTATTCCGATTTTCAATAAATTTTGTTTCTTGATTTTGCGCGTCAGCTTGTAAAGAGACCTGATTCAGTCCAAAAGTTGCCAACTTCAACCGTGGTGCCGCAGTGGTCTTACTTGGTTTAACGGTCACGATTGCTTTAGGCTGTAAATCCGTTCCCGGAACCCGTCCTGTAATGGTATAACGTCCAGCTTCCAAGACGGTACTGTTATCATTTGGCGAAGGCCACAATACCCGCACTTTGGGACCAACGATATCCTCCTTATAAGTTCCTTGGACATAACTTGGTAAACGTGGTAAATCGCCTAATGCCGTTTCCACCTGCACATCTGGCACTGCAAGCAAGTAAGCATTATAGAGTTGCGCCCGGGTCAATGGAAACTCAGGCAGGTTGTCTTCCACTTTGGTCACATTTACGGCGCGATTACTTACCCCACGTTGTGAATTGGAATAAATCGCAGTAAGCTGATTTTTACTCAACGGAACACGGTAGATGCGAAAATCATGCAACATGCCATCGAAGGCCGGAGATCCTGCCAGCAGTGATTTCCCGATATACAGCTTGTTCTTATCTCCAGAAGATCCAAAAACTTCGGTCAACTCACGCGGTATCTGCTTCGATTCACCAACAGGTACAGCATCGACATAAGTTGTCATCGTTTTGGCCGGAATATCCACCACGATCGTCAGGTAAACCCACCTGTTCAATGCCAATGCTGGCGCGACAGCTCCTTTTTGATTATCTCCCCCTGTCGTCATTACACTCTGGAAACCATCTTGGACATTCGTTCCGGAAGGAGCCGCAAAGAAATGCTTATGCGCATCCTTTCCAAAGTCAAAAAAAACCTGGCCTTTTTTCTCCGAACGCAGATAAATCCAACCCGAGATACTCAATGACTCCATATCGGTCAGCGCATCGGCAGGGATCTGGACAAAATCATTTTTTTCACCCGACAACGACAGTACTTTTCCAAAGCGCTTATCGTTGATAAATGTAGCATTTTGGCCAGCAGTAGCATGCAAATTGTTGCGGGACCAATCTTTCAGATCGCCATTAAAGACATATCGCGCGATCATGCCCGTTTCGCCGATTCCATCCAATATCTGATCACCACTTTGTGCCTGTCCCGGGCTGATCCCTTTCGTTAGGATTGTGGCAATGAAGATAAAACGTAAAAAAACTCTATAACTTTTCATCTCTATCACTTTATGAGCTCGAAAGCTCGATTTTTGTTCGTTAATAAGCCGTCCAAGCCGGAGGTTCCACACCGAGTAAGTGTTTGACAAAATAATCGCGGCGTTTCTTTTCTCCAAAATCACCACCAGAAGCATGTCCCATCCCCGGGACCATAATGAAGTCGTGATCCTTACCATGCTTGATCAACTGATTGACAAACTGATAAGTCGATGCCGGATCTACATTATCATCCAGCTCCCCTACGATCAAGAGCAACTTTCCTTCTAATCTATACGCATTTTCGATGTTAGAACACGCTGCATATTCAGGCCCGATCGGCCAGCCCATCCATTGTTCATTCCACCATATTTTGTCCATACGATTATCATGGCAGCCACAGGATGAAACCCCT
Organism: Sphingobacterium puteale; assembly: GCF_003627955.1. Lineage (GTDB taxonomy): Bacteria > Bacteroidota > Bacteroidia > Sphingobacteriales > Sphingobacteriaceae > Sphingobacterium > Sphingobacterium puteale. The sequence continues at coordinate 9,565 of NZ_RBWS01000024.1, forward strand.
ACCTTATAAAATTCAGGATGAAACAAGAGCGCTCCGGCAGAAGACTGTCCTCCGGCAGAAGTACCATAGATACCGACTTTTTCAATATCCATAGACGGATATTTAAGCGCGGCAGCCTTCATCCATGCAATACGGTCAGGAAAACCCGCATCTTTCAGATTTTTCCAGGCAACATCCTGAAATGCTTTTGAGCGATTGGATGTTCCCATTCCATCGATCTGCACAACGATAAAACCCAGCTCTGCAAGCTCAGCGAGCCCTGCCGGATTAGCAGAAAATGATTTGGGGACAAAAGCACTATGTGGACCAGCATAAATATACTCGATCACAGGATATTTTTTGTTTGGATCAAAATTTCGTGGCCGGACAATAATACCCCAGATATCAGTTTTACCATCTCTGGCCAAGGACTTAAACACCTCAGGTTTACGCCATCCTGTAGCCTCCAGATCTGAAATATCCGCCTGTTCCAGATTCATGACGATCTGTCCGTCGGCTACCCGACGTAATACGGTCTGTGGAACCTGGTCAACCCGGGAATATAGATCGACAAATAAAGAATGATCTGCATTAAATGTTGCCTGATGATTGGCTGCTTCCGGAGTAAGCTCTTTCAGACCTTTGCCATCAAAACCAATTGCATAATAACGGATAAGATATGGATCCTCATCCTTATGCATGCCACTCGCCTCAAAAATAATCTTTTTGTTATCTTCATCGACATTGACAACTTTGCGCACCACCCAATTTCCTTTTGTAATCTGCTGTTTCAATGCGCCCGTTTTTGCATCAAATAGATACAGATGATTCCATCCGTCACGTTCCGACGCCCAAATGATATCCGCTGTTTTTTTGAGATCGTTCCGGTATTTCTTTCCGCTATAATCAATAAATGTTGCGCTACGTTCTGAAATAATTGCTCTGGTTTTTCCGTCCACAGCACTCAATTCCATCACATCGTACCGTTGATGACCACGTTGGTTATATTCAAATGTAATTCCACTGTTATCCGCTTTCCATACAAGTGCAGAAAGTGAAAATTGATTGGCTACCTGAGCAGGGTCTACAGTTATCACGCGTCCCCCGATGATATCAATAATGGTCGGATAGTATTGCGACAGCGCATCTCCGGGTTTATTATAGTCTCTAGTTTGTAATTTTGGCTGCAATTGATCGGTCGGCGAAGACTCCAATAAAGTCAACTGTCTGATTTCAGCCTTCCTCACTTTTGAAGCAGCCAATTTTTTTGAATCATTGGACCATTGGATGCGGGCGCTATAATACTCCCCGGGACTTCCGTCAAAGGTCAGCTGGCGCTCACTTTTTGAATCCCCTTTTTTACTGATATATACATTGCTATTTTTAATATAAGCCGTATAGACCTTATCGGGCGAATCTATCGGTTCACCTTTGCTATCGTCCCAACGTGCTCCCCAATATCCACTGGATCGACGGTCAGTGCCAGTTGTAGGGATATCATGCAATCTGCTCAGCTTATTTTCCTCCCCATTCCACTTCCACACCACGTTATCTTCCTTAAACTCAACCTCGTTTGCCGACAGCACTTTCAGATCCCTTCCCCACAAAACACCTAATTTTACTTCTTTACCCAGCTGGGCAGACAACTGTTTTTCAATCATAGCAACATCGGTAGCTATTTTTTTTCTGTTGAGCGCATCCACCAGATATAAGCTCCTTTTGCTGTCTTTCTGATTCACCCAATAACAAAAACTATCTCCTTTTTCAGACCAGATAATCTGCTGTGGTACCTGATACACCTTGCCAAATGCACTTTTGATCTCTTTGGCACGTTTATAGTCCGCCAATGTCCCCTGTGCCATTGTAGTAAGCTGAAATATCGTCAATAAAACAGCTGTAAATGTTAACTTCATATCTGTTATTCTTTAAATCCTTGTGTTGATCTGCCTCCCAAAGTAGTTTTATGTCTTCGATTCCTTTTGTTTCACAAAATAATATAACGGAATCCCCAAAAGTGTGATAATAATGCCCGGCCAGGTAAATTGTGGTTTATAGATGACCAACAAAACAATAAACGAGATCCCCATCAAAATATAGACGGCCGGAATAAGAGGATAGCCAAAAGCCCGATAAGGACGCGGCAAATCCGGACGCTTATGTCTTAACCAAAAGATGCCGATGATACACAGCACATAAAACATCACCACTACACAGGTGATCATATCCAGCAGGTCACCATACTTGCCAGTCAGACACCATATCGATGCAATGAGCGCCTGTAACCACAACGCGTAAGCCGGTACTGCATTCTTATTTAGCGTACCTGTCCTCTTAAAAAACAAACCATCCTGTGCCATGGAATAATAGATCCTTGCACCAGCCAAGATCAGTCCGTTATTACAGCCAAAAGTGCTGACCATAATCATGATCGCCAAGATGGCGATTCCAACAGGACCGAAAATTTCTTGCGCCACGAGCATAGCCACGCGATCTTTAGGCGCGCTGGCCATCTGCTCGACCGTCAACACCCCCGTATACATCACATTGGTCAAAATATAGATCACCGTCACGATCAGGGTACCCAAGGCTAAACTCAAACCAATGTTACGTTGCGGATTCTTGATCTCGCCTGCTACCGCAGAAGATGAATGCCAAGAATCACTACTGAACAAAGCCCCCACAAGTGCTGCAGACATCGCACCAAACGCACCAAAGGTGGCATAATCTGCTGTCGATCCATCCACATTTAATTGTTGTAGATCCCACCTATTGGCTGAAGACCAATTTTGATTCCACACCTCCATATCGAAAGCCGCAAAACCGAAAATAACCAATAAAACCAGGCTTAATATTTTGATCAAAGTCAATACCGTCTGTACTGTTTTACCATTCTTTACACCACCTGTATTAATAAAGGTGAGCAGCAAAATAACAGCGATAGCCAACAGCTGAGCGGATGAAATATGATAGTCACCTATTACCAGCAGATAGACATCTTCATCCAGTAGCGGAAACAAATAAGCTGTAAACTTAGCAAAAGCTACCCCCACAGCTGCAATCGTAGCCGTCTGGATAACAGCAAAAAAAGTCCAGCCAAATGTAAAACTGACCACTGGCCCATAGGCTTCTTTGAGATAGATATACTGGCCACCAGCTTTCGGAAACATGGCACTGAGCTCGCCATAGCTCAAAGCTGCGGCCAGCGTCATAAAACCGCAGATCAACCACACCACCATCAGCCAACCGGCAGAACCCGTATTTCGGGCGATATCGGACGATACGATAAAGATCCCCGAACCGATCATACTTCCGGCAACGAGCATGGTTGCATCCAATAAACCCAATGATTTTTTGAAATCTTGACTATTTTCCTGATTATTCATAATATAGGGTTGGATTGCACTTATTTAAATTTATAAAATTTCCATTTTGCCCGATGGTCAGGTTCAAGCTGCTGGTTTGTCAATACCGCCCTGAGCATCTCCATGGGCAAGTAATTTTCCTTGATGACCCGGTCATGAAATTCGCTGTAGGACATTTTCCCCGATCCTACCAATTCATCACTGATACTCAGCAGCTGCAAGCCACCGATCAAATAAGCCAATTGATACAAAGGATCGTAAGAACCTTCAAATGATCGTTTCACCTCACCATGTGCGTTTGCAGGTTCATGACCGACCTGATTAACCAAATAATCAACACATTGCTGTGGCGTCCATTCACCCAAATGAAATTTAATACTGAATGTAATCCGTGCACAACGATGCATTCGCCAGAATAACATCCCGATACGTTCTTCCGCTGTCTTTGCAAATCCCATTCTATAGAGCAATAATTCCCAATATAAAGTCCAGCCTTCCGTCCAAAATGGTGTATTAAAATTTTGCTCCCGATAGGGTTTATACCGTTTATTCATGAAATATTGCAGATGATGCCCCGGATTGAGTTCATGCTGTACCGTACCCAATGAAAAATGCGGATTATTACCCCGCATACTCATCATCTTCTGCTCATAGGTCATCGTATTGGTCGGATAGGAAATACTGATCTCGCGTCCGCCCGTAAAAAAAGGATTGACCAATTGCCGTTCAGGTGTCATCATAATCATTCCCCAGGTTTCATCCGCCAATTCAGGGATGGCGATCAGGTCGTGCTGTTTGATAAATGCCTGGGCTCGATCATATAACTGATTGATCAGACCGGGCTGTTGACCTTCGGGCACATAGGTATTTTTAACCTTTTCTTGTGCTGCTTTCCAATCATCACCAAATCCCATCTCACGGGAAGCTTTTAATAACTCGGCCACACACCATTCCCATTCCTTATCAGCGATACGCAATAACTCATCCGCATCATAAGCGATCATTTCCTCCCGCAATTTTTTGTTGAGCGCAACTTTTCCGATCGGCTGCCCGCCAATATTACTTCCATCATTAAACACTTTCCAATTGCTCTTTGCCTGCAATGCACCTTTATAACGGATCAGTTTTTCGTTTAAACTTTCATAAGATTTGGGCACCCACCAGGTAAACATAGGATCATAACCATTATAGAAATCGAAGGCACTCTCCAAACGGGTTCGCAATGACTCCACCATATTGATTAGGAAGTTGACGTCTGCGGATTCGATCGCTGCGATATTTTCTAACTTGTGGATTTCTGCTTCAACCTGATCTCCCGTTTTTTCCAGCAAAATGGCAATATCCTTTCCCACAACTGTAGCACCTCGACGACGTTGCTTTTCAAATTGAAGAATATTTTCGGCAAATGGTAAGTAAGGTTTCAGCCGATTGTAGGAAGATAATTCTTCTTTGAGTTCTTCTTGATGTCGTTGCACTTTCTGGTTCAGTAGGATATAATCGACCTGACCATTGGTGTTCAATTTCTTATAATCAAATGCTCTTAACTTAGCTAAATAGTCATCGTCGATCTTGAGCAGTCTATTGATCTGCTCGGGTGAGGCTGCGGATTGCTGAAATCCCCAATTTTTGGGCATTGGGCCATAAAAATAATTGACAGCCTGCAGATCATGTCGATATTGGATGATATAGGGCTCAATGGGTGTGGTGTGTTGATACAAATCCATATCTTGGGCATCTGTTAGCGAAGAAGCCATACAAAGCACGCCAATGACTATAAATTTCTTTACGTTAGGGTTATTGTTGTTTTTCTTCATCATTTCGGTTTATCGGTTTATATGTGTCTATTGAAACCGATCCGGACTAAAGCCTGAGATATCCGTTTCCGTGGCTTTGCCGGACAATAAGGCCGTGATAGCTTTTCCGTAAGCAGGTCCGAGGCTCAGCCCCATCATACCGCCCGCCCCCGCAATGCTGACATTGCTGTATTTGGAAGTTCTGCCCAAATAAGGAAGCCCATCCGGTGAACATGGTCTGTAACCAAACCAGATATCCTTCGGATAATCGACCTTTAGATCCGGGAAATATTTAGGGATAGATTCGACGATACCTTTGACACGATTAGGGTATATCTTATCATTGGCAGGACCTAATTCCATGGTTCCACTAAAACGAATCTGATTATTCATGGGCGTCACCGCTACACGAGCCTCCAATAGCAGGGCTGCATGTATCATCCGGTTATTGTCTGTTGTATCATACATGAAAGAATACCCCTTGCCGGGCATCAAAGGCAATTTCAAGTGTAGCTTCGAAGCCAATGCAGGTAGCCCTGCTCCCCCGGTTACGACAATTTCATCGGCATGAAATGCTCCTTTTGACGTAACGATTTCGGAGACCTTTTTGCCTGAAAATCTAAAACCTGTTACCTCCGTCTGATAGTTGATCTGCACGCCATGAGCAAGCAGGTAGTCTGTCAACATTTTCATCAATTGGGGCGGATATAAGATACCGTCACATTTGTATAAAATACCGCCGATCGTATCCATTCGGAGATTAGGCTCTAAGGCCTGAATACCTGCTTGATCAAAAACTTCCACATCCAGGCCCAAGTTTTGGGCCTTTTCTGCCAGCTCAATTTCTTCGTGTGCGACATGATTAGATTTGTAGAGCATCATAATCCCATTTTGCCTAAGCTCAAAATCAAAGCCTTCCTGTTGGGCCAATTCATCATATGACCGGCTACTGGCAAGATTCAGATCACGTATCGCGGCTGCATTTCGGTGGACATGTTTTTCATTGGCATGTTTCAGGAATTTCAATCCCCAATCGATCAGTGAAAAATTCAATGCGGGTCTGACGTAAAATGGACTTTTGCTGTTCAACATCCATTTTACACCTTGTGCCACGATACCCGGCGCTGCCAATGGAGTGAAATGACTGGGAACGATCATTCCTGCGTTACCGTAGGAACAATTGTCCTGTCCGTCACCTTTCTCTAAAATCTGAACTTCCCAGCCATCCCGCAAGAGGTAATACGCGCTAGACAATCCTGCGATACCTGTCCCTATGACAGCAACTTTTCCTTTATTCTTTGTTGACACGTTTTTTGATATTTTAATAGTAATTACATAACCTGAAATCCTTCTTTATAGGGATCTTCATCATCAATAATGATCTGACTATACCCCGTCATTCGTGCCCAGCCTTCCACCGAAGGAATGATGGCCGCCCGCTCGGATATCGTCGTTTCCTGTTCAATACGACCGACGAATTGCGAACCTATGTAACTCTCATGAACAAACTCATCGCCTTTTTTTAACTTCCCTTTGGCATACCACTGTGCCATGCGCGCAGAAGTGCCCGTACCGCAGGGAGACCTATCCAATGCATTTTCGCCTACCAACACCGCATTTCTTCCTGTAGAATTTTCTTTCGTTGGTTTTCCGGTCCATTGAATATGGCTAAGACCATATATATTTTCATCTTCGGGATGAATAAAATCTGTTTTCTCATTGAGTAAGCGACGGATAATTTTTCCATAATGAATGAGCTGGCTCGCCGAAAAATCACTGATATCCCCAAAATTTTTCTGAGGATCAATGATGGCATAGAAATTTCCACCATAGGCAACGTCGGCTACAATCTCCCCCAGATCAGGGCACTGCACCGTCAGCGCTTCTTTATAGAGGAAAGACTTCACATTCGTCAGCTTAACCGTTTTGACTTTTAGACCTTCTTGTACATAATCAATGAGGATTAATCCCGCGGGTGTTTCCAGACGCAGCTTACCCGGTACTTTTGGGATGACCAAACCCTCTTCGATTGCTAGCGTCACGGTACCGATTGTACCATGCCCACACATCGGAAGACATCCGCTTGTTTCGATATAAAGCACGCCCGTATCATTATTAGGGTCTGTTGGAGGATAAAGAATACTACCGCTCATCATATCATGACCGCGCGGTTCAAACATCAATCCTTTCCGAATCCAGTCATATTCTTCCATAAAGTGCAGCCGGCGTTCCATCATTGAGCTTCCGTTCAAGACCGGAGCTCCTCCTGCCACCAATCGCACAGGGCAACCACAGGTATGGGAATCAATACAAAAAAATGTTTTCTTCATCAGTTGCGATACAAATTATCCTAAATACTTTTTGTTGTCACCACAGCACCGTCCACGATGCGAGCGATACCCAATGGGTTTTCATTTTTTAACTCTTCTGGCAAAAATTCATCTGGCCAATTCTGAAAAGCTAAAGGACGCACAAAGCGCTTCACCGAATCCGGCCCTACCGAGGTAAACCTCGGATCGGTACAAGAAGGAAAAGGGCCTCCATGCTGCATTGCATAGACCACTTCTACACCAGTTGGCATGCCATTAAATAAGATACGCCCGGCTTTATCTTTCACCACATGAATAATATCCTGATGCTCATTCACATCCTCCTTGGTCGCTGCAATTGTAATCGTCAATTGTCCTTTAAGTTGCCGCGCGATGGCCAATACTTCAGCATCATTTTCGGCTTCTACCACTACCGCAAAAGGGCCAAAAACTTCCTCGCTCAATACTCGGTTTTTCAAGAAATTGCTGGCTGAGGTACTGACCACGGCAGGACTTCCCTGCCCTTGGGCGGCAGCTATACCCGATTCGGCGATGATAGCCACATCCACCTGGCTACTTAAGGTTGTTTTATTTTTCTCATAATGCGCATAGATGCCCGTATTGAGCATTGTAGCCGGTGCCGTAGCAACGATGGCTGATGCAAGCGCTTTTTTGAAACGCTCCAGACCATCCCCTTTTACCGCTACGAATACCCCGGGATTGGTACAGAACTGCCCCACACCCAAAGTCAGCGAAGCCGCGTATTCCTGCGCGAGAACTTCTGCGCGATCTGCTAAGAGATGTGTAAAGGCAAATACCGGATTGATACTTCCCATCTCGGCAAATACCGGTATCGGTTCTTCCCGCTGATTGGCAATATCAAACAGGGCCTTTCCGCCCCAATATGAGCCCGTAAATCCCACAGCTTTGACAAGCGGGTGGGCAGTCAGGTAGGCCCCTATTTTTGTATCAGTGCCTTCGATATTATTTCCAAGAATATGGCTAAACACGCCCTCCGGCCATCCAATTTCTTTGATCACAGCGGTTATTGCTTCAGCCATGATCGTCGATGTCTGGGTATGTCCCGAATGGCCCTTGACGATCACCGGACAGCCCGCCCCGATAGCACTCGCCGTATCGCCGCCAGCCGTAGAAAAAGCAAAAGGAAAGTTGCTTGCTCCAAAGACGACAACGGGCCCTATCCCCACATTAGACTTCCGGATATCACTTTTACCTGTTTCACTATTTGCTAGGTCGATGCGGGCTTCGGCATAAATTCCCGAAGCGACCGCATTGGCATAAGTGCGCCACTGGCCAACCGTACGAGCCTTTTCCCCTGTAAGCCGGGGCAAAGGCAATGCCGTTTCCGCATGGGCAGTCTCCAGCAACTCGGCGCCTAATCCTTCAATTTTATCTGCAACGGCATGCATAAAAGCGGCACGTTGGGCAACCGTAGTAGATTTCAAAAATTGAAATGCTTCTGCGGCCATGCGAACACGCTCATCCAAAAATGCTTCTGATTGATTCATTATTTATTCCGATTTTTCTTTATAAAAATAACCTTTAGGCGAATAGTATCCACTGATCGCCCGCAGGCTTTTACATGCTTATTAATCCGTAGATTTTAATTTAAGCGCGGGCGACTGGCAATACCATCAGCAATCACTTTGTGGATCCTTTCCGCTTCTTCGCCAATTAACGGAAGCCGAGGTGCACGAAGATGCGGAGTACCTATTCCTTCGGCTGTTGCTGCGAGCTTAATATATTGAATAAGTTTGGGGTGAATATCCAGTTCCAGCAAAGGCATAAACCAACGATAGATTTCCAATGCCTTCTCGTAATCACCATTAACGGCATAATTATACATTGCAACAGTTTCATTTGGAAAAGCATCCACCAAACCAAAAACCCATCCGTCAGCACCCACTACTATTGATTCCAAAGAGATTGTATCCACACCACCCAATATTTTAAAGCGGTCGCCAAATTGATTTTTCATCCGGGTTATATTTGTCAGATCCCGGGTAGATTCTTTTACCGCAGCAATCGTCGGGCAATCTTTCAATTCATCAAACATGGCGGGTGATACAAATACTGCATAATCAACCGGATTATTATAAATTAGTATGGGCAGATCTGTCGCATTCGCTACTGCCTTAAAATAAGTGACAACTTCACGGTCATCAGCCCGATAGCGCATAGGTGGCAATAACATTAACCCATCTGCACCTAGTTCTTTTGCTTTAATAGCAAAATTAACCGCATTTTTAGTTGTATTTTCTGTAATATTCAGTATAACGGGCACCCGGCCTGCAACAACCTGTCTTGCGAAAGTCAATAATTCAAACTTTTCATCCGTATCCAGTACGGCGGCATCGCCCAATGATCCCGCAATGATAATACCATGTACCCCCGCTTTGATCTGTGCTTCTGTATTCTTCGCAAACATATCAAAGTCAATCTCACCGTTCTCTTTAAAGGGAGTCAATACTGCCGGGTATACACCCTTCCAATTTAATTCAGCCATAGTTGGTCTTTAATTATGTAATTTAAATTTTTCTTGTTCAAAGAAAGCAACTATAAAAACACCAAACTAACCGGCTTTTAATCATTACTTACAGGATATTGACATTTAATAATCTATTCGTAAAAAAGGTTTCTATAATAGCTGTCCTGTTCCCTCCTTGATCCAGATTAACTGATACTCCTCATGACGGTGCAAATAAAGATAAAAACTTATCCAACACATCCTTCTGAATAAAAACAGTCCTATCTTTGGGAATAGGAACTTGGTCTTGAATTGGTTTCATAAATTAGAATCGTTTAAGGTTAAAATGATTTTTTAATAAACGTCAATTATACACTAAATTTAGTATTTAGTAGTTTACAAAACAACTCGTCCGGTAGAAATATCAAAAACGTAATGTATTAGGTTAAAATCTGGCAATTAAAAAAGATCCTAATCGATCAACTTTGTACTAGTTCACGCTCTGATCCGTAAAGAATAATAAATTTATAAACCTAACAAAATGAATCTAAAGAATAATTACTATATCCTCATTACCTTACTCTATATCCTACCGACCAATTCCGCATTTAGCCAACAGGAGGAGCATCCCGTATGGAAAGCTACTAAAAGCCAACCTGCAACTTTGGGTATCGATCAAGGATCTAAAAGCTTTGCTTTAGCGCAGCTCAAAATAAAGGTGCTCAATCACTCACAGACTTTATCAGCTTTTCAACAGGTACATGGTGATGCTGCTTTCGACTATACGCCTGTGGAAATGTTAGCGAAGCGGGACCGCAACAATTTCTTTCATATCGGCGACATAAACGTCAGTCTTAAACGTCAGGGAGAAACGCATTGGTCGTATTATTCTTCAGCCAAAGACCGCAAGAGGGTAATCGAATTACCCCCTTCCAAAACGATCTTAGCTGCCGCTGACATCACTCCGACATTAGGCGACATTCCCCTAAAAGTCAAGCGCAGCTGGGAGAATGTGGGGGGCGATCTGATCTTAAAATTTCAGCTAACAAATCCTACCGGTCAGGCTATTGAAATCGGATCATTGGGAATACCCCTTCCATTCAACAACAATATGGATTGGAAAAACCTGAATCAAGCACATGCACAAAATGTATTCTTCGATCCCTATATCGGCAAAGATGCAGGTTATCTCCAAGTGAACCATCTGCATGGAAATGGCCCGAGCTTATTGGTGCTCCCTTACGGCAATGCCGGATTTGAAGCTTACAGCCCCTTACTTGATGACCCTACGCCCAGAAGTATTACGTTCGAAGGTTTCCATGAGTGGATGATCCACAGTAAAGCACTTGCCGAAACAGCATGGAAAGGCGTAGAACAATGGAACACACCAACTTCAACCCTATTAAAACCCAATGAATCAAAAACATTTGCCCTCAAGTTTGTACTAGCTCCAAGTATCAAAGAAATTGAAAATACACTGCTAAAAAATAACAGACCTGTGGCCATCGGAGCTCCCGGCTATGTCGTTCCATTAGATAATCCTGTCAAATTGTTTATCAAGCATAACAGAGCCATTAAAAACATTGCTGTCTATCCGGAGGGCGCTCTAAGCATTCGCAAGCTAAAAGACACACCACAGCAATGGCATCACTATGAGGTCAAAGGTCAACAATGGGGACGTGCACGCCTGACCATTACCTATCAGGATGGCACCGAACAAACTATTCAATATAAAGTCATTAAGTCCGAAAAAGATGTCGTCAATGATCTTGGCAATTTCTTAACGACCACCCAGTGGTACGAAAATGACAAAGACCTTTTTGGACGGTCACCATCTGTTATCACCTATGATTACGAAGAAAAAAAACTCGTTACCCAAGAACAGCGCGCCTGGTATGCCGGTCTGAGCGATGAAGCCGGAGCAGCAAGTTGGCTGGCAGCTATCATGAAACAGGTCTTGCAACCCAATCCTGCTGAGATCAGCAAATTAAAACGTTTTGTCAATGAAACGATGTATGGTCATATCCAGCACAGGGAAGGCAGTCAAAAATATGGGGTGGTCAAGAGCTTGTTTTACTACGAACCGGATACTATGCCAGCAGGCACTTACCGAACAGATATCAACTGGAAGACCTGGTCGGCATGGCCTAAAAAAGAAGCTGATAACATCGGACGCTCCTACAACTATCCCCATGTTGCGGCGGCACATTGGGTCATGTATCGACTCGCTCGCAATTACCGCAATCTGGTACAAGAAGAAAGCTGGGATACCTATTTAGACCGTGCTTTTCAAACTAGTATGGCCATGATTGAAAAAGCGCCTTATTACGCACAGTTCGGACAGATGGAAGGCAGTATATTTTTGCTTGTCCTCCAGGATCTGCGTCGTGAAGGTTTCACAGATCAAGCTAATCAATTGGAAGATGTGATGCGCAAACGTGCCGAACACTGGAAAAGCCTTGCTTATCCTTTCGGCAGTGAAATGCCCTGGGATTCAACCGGACAGGAAGAAGTCTATTTATGGTCCCGATACTTTGGTTTCGACGACAAAACCCGGGTTACCTTAAATGCGATCTTAGCCTATATGCCTACCGTGCCACATTGGGGATACAACGGTAGTGCCCGTCGTTACTGGGATTTTGTCTATGGTGGGAAATTATCCCGGATCGAGCGTCAGCTACATCATTATGGTTCGGCTTTAAATGCAATCCCTGTATTGACCGAGTACCGTGACCATCCGGATGATTTCTATCTTCTTCGCGTGGGGCATGCCGGTATGATGGGCGCACTGGCCAATGTCACTGCAGATGGCTTTGGTCCCGCAGCATTCCACTCCTATCCTTCGACATTGGCTAACGATGGTATTTCGGGCGATTACGGCACTGGGTTTTATGGCTATGCTGTCAATTCAGGCACCTATATCATAGAACATCCAGAATTTGGCTGGCTGGCATTTAGTGGCAATCTTAAAGAAGATAAAGATCACATCGAAGTAGCCATAAAAACAGCTTCCAAAAGCCGCATTTTCTTAGCAAAAGAAAATCTGTGGTTGACCACTGATGCCGGAGAAATCGAAACACTAACATACAATAAAAAAGATAAAAGTGTGATCTTGAAACTTAATCAATCAGCTCTGGTGCCACATGTATTGCTGAATATCAATCCAGCGAGTGGCTATGAAATTGAAGGTCCCCAAAAGAAGGATAAATTCAATCAATATGAATTGTCCCCTTCTACTAGCACGCTAATCCTTAGAAAAACAAAATGATACTCGCTTACGGTCTCATCCCTCCTGTAGGCGGATGAGACCATCACCGTATTGGGTCCATAATAAGGCAAAAATGAAGTAAAAACGAAATCGGATGATAGGCTATAGAACTTTCGTTTTTTATTTTTGAAAACAATGTCCTAAATTAGCTCTACAAACTAGTATCAACTCAACAACCCGGTGCAGTACGATTACCACAATTTAAAAGAAGATACGCTCTTCCAACTTGTAAAGGCCAACGATGAGTTAGCCTACAGGGAATTGTTCGATCGTTATAAAGAACTCCTGTTTCGCCATGCTTACCGAATGACCCAAGACAGCGAGCTAAGCCAGGATATCGTTCAGGATGTTTTTCTCGTCCTCTGGAATAAAAGAGCAACTATAGAAATCAGCCAATCACTCGAACCATATTTGATCAAATCTATCCGCAATAAAATACTGGACTATTTTAGCCATCAGGAGGTGGTAGAAAAATATCGGGTGGATATCTTATCTTTTGTCGAGGAGGGTATCAGTTATACGGACGACTTCCTGCTGGAAAAAGAACTTGCTGCGATGATCGAACACGAAAAGAGCAAACTGTCACCCCGTACCAGGGAAGTTTATGAACTCAATCGCGAGCAGGGCCATAGTTATAAAGAAATTAGTGCGCTATTATCCACCTCCGAAAAAACAATTAAAAAACAGGTTCATAACGCCCTACGCATATTGCGGACAAAATTTGGTTCCTTCTTTTTTTTCTGATTATTTTTTTTTATTTTTTTTATACTCCCTTTTCCCTGTTCGACCGTCATTACTATTAGATAGCCTTCTTATGGCTATCGGCCTAAAGAATGGAGAAAGAAACAATACAGGAACTATTCCGAAAATATAAAGCGGGAACCGCATCGCCTGAAGAACTGCGGATCATTCATAGCTTCTATCTGCACAAAGCAAAGCGTACGTCCACGGAGCTGGAAGATCAGTTTATCCAGGAGCAGCTTGATGCGATGGACAGGAATTTATTTCCACAAAAAACAAAACGTATTGCAGTATGGAAATATGCAGCAGCAGCAGTCCTCACACTCAGCTCAGCATTTGGACTATACCAGTATACGCAGCAGCAACTTACCGAAAAAGAACCCCAACAGGCTACTGAACAGTTTGCCGCCATAAAACCGGGACATGACCAGGCAACACTTCGCCTGCCCAATGGCGAAGTCATCGCATTAGGTCAACAGGACAAACTGATCAATAAGAATGGCGTCGTGCAGCTGAATACAGGCAATATAGATCTCGGCACAGCGGTGGGCAATCGAATGATCACGTTGGAAACACCCCGTGGTGGACAATTTCAGGTTCAGCTCGAAGATGGCACCAAAGTCTGGCTCAATGCCGGATCAACCATCAGTTACCCCGCTAAATTTGTTACTAATGAACGATCTGTCATTTTAAAAGGTGAAGCTTATTTTGAAGTTGCACACAATGCGAAAAAACCATTTAAAGTGACCGTTGGAAACGATGAAATTCAAGTACTAGGTACAGGATTTAATATCCAGAGTTACGATGACAACCTGACTCCGATCACCACATTGGTCCATGGAAAGGTAAAAGTCACCCGTAATAATAAAGCACAGCAAACACTGATCTTACAGCCTGGACAACAAACTTTAGCACAGGCAAATCTACAAAAGGCAAATACGGATATAAGCGGTATTACTGCCTGGAAAAATGGACTTTTCAGCTTCAAACGGAGCTCGATAAAAAATATTGTCCGTGAATTGGAACGCTGGTATAATATTGATTTTGTCGTTGACCAAGCCGCAGCCGAAAATCGCCTGATCACAGGAGAAATCCCTAGAAACGTAAATCTTGACGATGTCATGCAGATCCTTTCTTATTTTGACATCCAAGGCCACATGAAAAACAATAAAGTGTATTTAACCCTCAAAAAACAATAGCATAAACAGATAACTTAACCCAACACCTATATGAAACAAACCTATTCGTCCAGGCTCAACAAAAAAGCCAGGGCCGTGCTGCTCTATGGCTTTTCGGTACTGTGCAGTTCCTACAGTTTTGGCCAGATTAACATCCAGGCCAATAACGAATCAGCACTCGCAGTCATGAAACAGATTGAAAAACAATCGGCCTATCATTTTGTCTATGACGAGACACAGTTAACGATTCCAAAAGTTAAACTGCGCCTCAACGATGTCTCGCTCAAGGAGGCTCTGGATGCGACATTTACAGCCAACAACATCCAGTACAAGATTGTCAAAAACACCATTTTATTAAAAAATGCACCTACCGGAAGGTCCACTTCCACAGCGCCCTCAGTACCCAGCCAACAGTACACATTGCACGGCAAAATTTCCAATGCTGAGGGTACAGTATTAAGTGGTGCTACCGTCACGATCAAGAACACAACGATCTCCACAAAGTCTGATCAAAACGGACAGTTTGAATTGACCTCTCCTACTCGTAGCGCCATACTGAGCGTTTCCTACTTAGGTTATGAGCCTCTAGAAATTAATGCCAATGAAGAATCTGCTACGATCGTACTCAAGCCAAGCAATACCAGTCTTTCGGAAGTTGATGTGACCATCAATACAGGCTATCAGACCATTGCCAAAGAACGTGCTACAGGAGCATTTTCGAGTCTACCGAAAAATAGCCTGCAGCAGCAGCGGCTTAACAACCTGGAAAGCTTGCTGGAAGGCCGCATTGCGGGTTACCACGACGGCCTACTTCGCGGAACAACTTCTATGAGAGGAGCTACATCTCCCTTGTACGTGATCGATGGTTTCCCGGTAGATAATTCTACAATGGATGTCAATGGCCGTATAGTCGAGAATCTTCCGGATCTCAATCTGGAAGATATCGCGTCCATTACTGTCTTAAAAGATGCGGCCGCAGCCTCCATTTATGGTGCCCGGGCAGCCAATGGGGTTGTGGTTATTGTCACCAAAAAAGGAAAAAGTAAAGGAACCGAAATCAATGTTTCGGCCACACTAACGCATACCCCCTATTATTTTAACACCGATCGTCTGGCATCATCCGCAGACATGATCGGCATTGAGCGGGAATGGGCGGAGAAAAATCCTATTTTAAAAACAATGACAGCCGAGCAGGCAAAAAAAACGTTAAACGATATGTCTTACCAGAGTCTTGGTATCCGCACCATCCTTAAAAAATATGCTGGTGAGATCAATGAATCCGAAATGAATGCTGAGCTGGACCGTCTCTCCCGACAAGGCTATCGTTATTATGACGATGTCGCGAAATATGCCAAACGGAATCCTTTTTCACAACAGTACAACCTGAACCTTTCCAACGCTACGGAAAAAAGTAAATTCTACTTTTCGACGACCTATAAAAAGGATCTGCTGGAAGACCGCTTCAGTAAAAACCAGAATCTGGGCATCAATCTCCGGAATATCACCCAGATCAACAAATGGCTGGAAGTCGAGATGAGTACTTTTCTCAACTATATGGATAATGACAAGCAAACCTATGATATACTGAAACCGGGCATTTCTTTTCTGCCTTACAATAAGTTAAAAAATGACGACGGTAGTAATTATACGGCTCACATGGCCGATTATATGAGCCTGGACAAAATTAACAGTATCAAACAGTACGGTCTAAATACGCTGGACATCACGCCATTGGACGAGCTAAAAAACAATATTGAACAGTCCAGTGGCTTCTCCAACCGAAGTTTCCTCAAATTGAATGCAAAGATTGCAGACTGGCTCAGCTATTCGGCCTCTTTTCAATATGAAATCAGCAATAAAAAAGTCGAACTTCTCTACGGGAAAAACTCCTATTATACACGATCACGTGTCAATCAATTCGCGTTAATTGCGGATGGAAAAGCGACACTAATGATGCCCAATGGCAATATTTATAAAACAACAGATCTCAAGAATAATGCATTCAATTTCAGGCAACAGATCAATATTGACAAGGACTTCGGCGAAAAACACAGCCTGAATGCCATATTGGGAAGCGAGCTCAGGAACAACAGGATGCGTTCGCAGATTCAAAATCTCTACAATTTCGATCCCGATGCGCTTACCTACACCATGCTGGACCCGGCTATAGGTAAGGTGGGTTCTTTCAATCAGCTCAATGACAATGCCAGTCAATACGAATTCACCAATCGTTTTGTTTCCTTTTATGGGAATGTCGGCTATGCCTATTCGAAAAAATATCTTCTCACAGGAAGTCTGCGCTGGGACCGGTCAAACCTATGGGGAACAAGCTCAAAATATCAGGACAAACCGATCTGGTCGATAGGTGCGGGATGGAACCTGCATGAGGAAAATTTCGTGCAGCTGGACTGGTTAAATCAGCTTAAGCTACGCACTTCGTACGGTATCGGTGGGAATATACTGCAGAATATCGCTCCTTTTATGACAGCGTATTACAATACCAATTCTCACGTCGGGGGAACACAAGGTACGGTATCGGACCGCCCCAATCCGTCGCTTTCGTGGGAAAAGACGACCACCACGAATATTGGATTGGATTTCGGTTTGTTCAGAAACCGTATTTCGGGAAGCTTGGATTACTATAGAAAACAGGGGAAAGACCTCTTCGCTTCCACGATGGGGGTACCCGTCGAAGGCTTTGGCTATTCCACCTATGTCATCAATAATGGTCAGATGACCAATCATGGTCTGGAATTAACGTTGAACGCTAATATCCTCCAGAAAAATGATTTTAGTTGGAACAGCAGTGTCCTATATGCCTATAACAAAAACAAAGTTACTTATGTCAATGTCAAAGCCCCAGTCTATTTCTTACAATTGGATTACCCCGATGCTTATCCCCGCATAGGAAATCCATACCAGGCGATTTACGCCTACAAATGGGCTGGACTCGATCAGCAGGGCATACCACAGGTATATGACGAAAACGGGAACAAAACCACGCAAACGCCGACGACGTTAGAATCGATTGTATACGCCGGAACAAAAGTGCCTACGCATACCCTTTCCTGGACAAATAGCCTCTCTTACAAAAACTTTGATTTTTCAATGATGCTTACTTATGAAGGCGGTCATAAGATCAGAAATAAGGATCTACCGTATATGGGTGCAGGTAATTATCTGACATTCACGACCCTTGCTCCGATGAACAAAGACATCCGTAACCGTTGGCAACAGGAAGGCGATGAACTGCATACCGATGTTCCGCGTCTGGTATTTCCAGAAGAAACAAATCTATACAACTCAGCAAGTGGAACCGTCTATCAATATGCAGACATCAATGTGCTGGATGCACGCAACGTGCGCATCCGTAATATCAGTCTCGCCTACCGGCTTCCGGCTGACTGGATAAAAAAGATGCGCCTGGCACAGGCAAGGTTACAGTTCAACGCTGAAAATGTAGCCATGTTTACCAAATCCAGCAATGCAAAATTTATGCTGGAAGGCTATCGTGCCCCGAATTATGTTTTTGGCGCTTACCTCACCTTTTAATTTAAAATTCTTATGAAAAAGATACCATACCTACTTGCGATCATACCGGTTCTGTTTTTCGCTTCCTGCAATAAATATTTGGACATATTACCCAAAGGCAAGAAAATCCCCCAGACCTATGCGGATTTTGAAGCGCTGTTGCGCGATGAAGCAACTGTTCATCAGGTTCCTATCCCCCAGGCTATTATTTTGCCCAATGATCGATTTGTTTCCCCTTCCAATCTTAACTATTATAAATTATGGGATATAAACTATAACTGGAAGGAACAGGAGGACCGCAAAATCTACAACAATGCCGATGAAAGCACCTTTTATTATGCCTATTCGAGCATCTCTGTCTGCAATCTCATTCTAGAGCACGCGCCGACGATGACTGAGGCCACAGCCCAACAACGGGATGAACTGATGGCTACTGCCAGAATACTGCGGGCCATCAGTTATTATACCTTAGCAAATTATTATGCCGCAGGTTATGACAGTAAAACGGCGGGCCAATTGCTATCAGTTCCACTGATTGAAAGTGCGGATATTGGCGCACCTTCAAAACAGGTTACGATTGCCGAAATCTACGACTATATGATTAAGGATATCAAAGATGCACTCCCGAACCTGCCTACCACAGGACTAACTATCCTTCATCCAGGCAAAGGAGCGGCTTATGCTTTACTGGCACGGATCTACCTGCAGATGGACAACTATCCGGATGCATTGGAAAATAGCGAAAAAGCACTGGGATACAACGATAAACTATACGACTGGACAGCCTACTATAATGCCAATAAATCACAGATCGAAGACCCTAACAATTATACCTTGAAGAAAACGCCGATGGATTTTACCTATGTTGAGAATTACTATTTCAGACATGGTCAATCGCCAAACTATACATCCGCTGAGTTAGCCCTACAAGTAGAACGTGCAGCTGGTTTTGAAAAAGGAGACAGTAAATTCGCTTCGCGCTGGAAGTTGCGCACAATCGTACCCAACACCTATTACACCAGTACGATGGACGGATTCTATAATACCCAAGGACTGACGACTGTCGAAGTCTATCTGATTGCTGCTGAATGCCAGGCACGGCAGGGAAATATCCAAAAAGCAATGGATCTCGTCAACAAGGTGCGCAAGACAAGGATCCTTGCAGCAAATTATAGCGACCTAACCGCACAAAATGCCACAGATGCCATTAAAAAAATACAGCGGCTTAAACAGAATGAATTGATTCATTCCATTACCCCGTTTGCCGATTACAAACGCCTCAACAAAGAATCTGCTTTTGCGACAACACTGAGCAAAACGATTGATGGCAAGACGGTCCAACTGAGCCCGACATCACACCTCTGGATTATGCCTTTTCCATTGGGAGCAACCGAGAATCCGGGCAACGGGTCCATTAAACAGAATGTTGAAAAATAAAACAAAGAACCATGAAAGTAAAAGCTTTAACACTAGCACTCCTGCTGGCAGCAACGGCAGGTTATGCGCAACAACAAACGGCGAATAGATACGAACAATACCTTCCCATTATTGAAAAAGGTACATTGGCACAAAAAGATTCTTTGGCAAAAGCATTACTTGCAGAAGTAAAAGGTTACAAAACGGAAGCGGACTATCGTACGACCATCAATATCCTCCGTTCGCTGGACAAAGAAAACGAAATGGTTACCGTTGAAAATATCGCGAAAAAAAAATACCCAAAAGGCGCAATAACGCGCGATGTCTTTATCACGGATGTCTTCTACAATGCAGGCACGTCAACGGAGAAAGAAAAGGCCTATAGTGAACTGATCAAAAAATGGCCGGTCAAAAACTTCAGTGAAGAACCCCTGACCTATGATTACGTTCTGGCCAATTTGGCGCAGAGTTTTGCCAATGATGGAAATGCCCCAAAGGCTGTTCATTACTTGGGCGAAATGAAAGAGCGGTTCTGGCGTGGAAATGGCTATATTCCAGTTGGTCAGATCCTTCTAAAGGCAAGCGATACAACGACTGCCGCGCCACTTTTGAAGACTGCAATGGATGACAGTTATTATTACCTCACGCTGCCAGAAGAGCAAAAGGACAATAAAGCCCGCTTTGCATCGATGGGTTATGCCAGCTCGATGTCTGCTTATGTAAATATTCTTGTTGCGCAGAAAAAATATGCTGAAGCTCTCGAATATATCGAAAATGCGCTGAAAGCGGCGCCCGAGCAAGCCGATGGATTAGCCATGGTATACTATAAATCGCTGATGGGAACAGGCAGAAAGCTT
This sequence comes from Sphingobacterium puteale, assembly GCF_003627955.1. Taxonomy (GTDB): domain Bacteria; phylum Bacteroidota; class Bacteroidia; order Sphingobacteriales; family Sphingobacteriaceae; genus Sphingobacterium; species Sphingobacterium puteale. The sequence goes on from NZ_RBWS01000024.1 coordinate 30,487, forward strand.
GAGGCCTATAATATTTTAACAAAATTATATGCCAAAGGACAGTTTGCTGTCGAAAATGATCTTAAAAGATTATATACCGAATTAAACGGATCAGTCCAGGGTTATGAGCAGTTCAATGCTTCCCTGAAAGCGGAGTTAACGCAAAACATCCGCGACCATATCAAAGAGATGGCGACCTTTAGACCGGCCCCCAATTTCGAGCTCCTCAATCTAAAGGGTGAAAAAGTATCCCTCGCCAGCCTAAAAGGAAAAGTTGTAGTATTGGATTTCTGGGCGACCTGGTGTCAGCCTTGTGTACGCTCATTTCCTGGAATGAAAGCTGCCCAAGAATCCTATGCGAATGATAAGGATGTTCAATTCCTGTTTATGAATACCTGGGAGCGGGATAAGAACTACAAAGAAAATGTTGTATCCTTTATTACAAAAAACAATTATCCATTCGAGGTGCTGTACGACGATCAAAAAGATCCGCAGACAGGAAAAGTCATGGCAGCTCAATATGGTGTCAATGGTATCCCAGCCAAATTTATTATTGATAAGGAAGGAAATATCCGATACTTTCTTACTGGATCCACGTCCAATGTGGACTATATCAAATTGGAAATGAAAGAATTGATAGAAGCCGCTAAAAAACCTTACAAAGGCTAATAATCTTGTCTGCCTCTATCCAGAGGCAGACATACACAGCTCCTACTTTTATTCACTCACTTCGTGCTCATGAGCAGTTTCCGGTGTTTGTTTCCCCACTGGCTAAGTTGAGCTCAGATCGGAATCAATTCTTTGGCCGCTTCCGTCAACTCATATCTTACCCGAGGTGGCACTTCCTGGTTTTCCACCTACAGTTATGTTGATTTCCCCATTCTTAACCTCACAAAAATCTTCCAATATTTTTCCCATCATTTTATAATATCTGCTTTCGTTATACACCTCGACTAGGTCAGACGTATGGGCATCAAAATCACCACTGCTGATAATGATTTCGGAAAATGTTTTTTGATCGGGCCACAATGTTTTGAAAGCCTTAGCATCGCGGTTTTTTATCGCTTCAAATGCTTTGTGCAAATGTTTCTCAGCGGCAGCATTCTGCGCCATCGCTAGTGTATTTACTAGCATAACTAGTACGAGTAAGAGGTGTTTTTCCATAAAAGAAATAAATAATGAATTTTTTAAATATAAAAATATTCATCCCTGAAATGGGTAGTCATTTAACATTCGTCGTACTCGTTTTAAGATTCGTGTTGTTTGTGAACAAGGAAAAAGAGTGAAGCATTAGGAGTATCTAAGATGATGAGGGATATCAAAAAAACAATTGGTAAAATAGCTTCAGGCATTTTATTTTTAAAAATTGCAATTTTTCACTTCCTGAAACTATGAACAAATGTTGACTTTTGCAGTACCGCAAGATCTATTTAAAAACTAAAATAAAATAGGCTAGGGAATCAATCCCTAGCCTATAAAAAATACAATTAAATCAACTGCCTACGGTATCGAAATCCCGTCGTCAGTGCAAAAGGTTTTAAAAATTTTCTGTCTTTTTCACTATTCTTCATTTGCTACCGATACTGATTTTATCCGTTCACGGCTTCCTGTATTAGATTCGCTACGATTTGGGCAGGCTAAATTGATATATCTCGTGGCCCTGGTAGTCGATAATCTGGCATTTCAGCCCTTCTGCATTTATCGAAAAGTAGAAAAATCCATACTGATCCCTCGCGAAACGGCTGTAAGGAAGATTATTTTTGACCGGGGTTATCTCCGATCCTGCACCCGAGATAAACTGATGAAACTTCTTTCCTTCCACTTTTAGATGCTGTAGTGAATGTTCATGCCCAGAGAGGTAAATATCTACCCCCCGTTTTTCAAACATCGTTTCCAATACCTTTCGCACGGCAAGTGTATCGTAATTATCGGTACGTGGTCCGGCCGTATATAATGGATGATGACCAACAACAATTTTCCAATGGGCATCCGAGTTTTCCAACAGCTGATCTAACCATTCCAGCTGCTTTTCGGGCTGCTGTCCTGCCACATGAGGTCCATATTCACTGTTGGTATAAAATTCGGGGATCATCGGATTCGTATCAATAAATGCCATTAATACCTTTTTATCATCCCTGAGCTTAAATATCCTGCTATAGTAGCGTGCGGGCATCTTCCAGCGTCTGCTGATACCACTATAGCGGACCTGTGCATCCGGATCGGATTTGTAATCATGGTTACCCAGGATCGGATACCAATCCCATTGCAATGAAAATGCCGTATAAATATTCTCAAACGAATAATGCCATAAGGGATCATGCTCACTGACTACCCCCGAAGGATAAAAGTTATCACCTGTAGAGATGATAAAATCATTGGCATGCAGATCGGCCCATTTCCCCATTTGCTGTGCTACAGCGAGCTGGTGATCAGCGCCATTGCGTCCCCAATCCCCGACAGCTATAAAATGAAGATCATAGTCATCTTTTGGTTTGAATAATTGCTGTATATCCTCGCTTTCAAGCTGCGTCGGCTCTGCCAGTCCGAAGCTGCTTAGCGAAATTCCCCCCAGGCCAGCTGCTAGCGCCGTGCCGAGGGAATTTTTCATAAAAGTTCTGCGTTTCATAGATCAATTTAATAGCCAGGATTCTGCTTCCAATGTGTGTTTACGTTCAATACGGTAGTCGGTACCGGAAATATACGACGGAATTTCTCACTCATTCCAGCTGGGTAAAGTGAGCGGAAACCCCAGTTATCTTCAAACTTACCGTAACGGATCAGGTCATTCCTACGCCAGGATTCATCCGCAAATTCCCGTGCGCGTTCGTCCAGAATATCCTGTAGCCCCGGCGCGACCGTCAGCGCTGGTGCATTGACATAGGCGCGGACCTGATTGACCAAAGATTGTGGCGTCTGACCATTAGTGGGGGTTGCACCGCGAAGTATCGCTTCGGCTTTCATCAACAGAATATCAGCATAGCGAAATACAGGTACGTCGTTGCTCTGATTGCGCTGATTGGCTGATGTCACGGCTACATCCATATAGAATTTTATGGAGCGATATCCCATGGACCGCCCTTTTTGGTCATTGCCGGCATTTAATGTAGCAGCACCATCGGGACGCAAGACAATATCCCGCGAGGTTTCCATTTGCCAGTCAAATTGCACGTCAGCATCGGCACCTTTATAATCCTGATCTATACCACGTTTAGAAGTTTTGATCAGGAAAGGACGGCTTTTATCTTCAGCGTAGTTAGACCAATAATATTGCTTGCCACCGATATACGATGCGTTGCGTTCGTCTCCTTCCAAATTAAATTTGTCCAGGTAAGATGGTAACACACGAAAAGTACCCCCTACACTTTGCGGCAATTGGGCGAACTGATTCTGCCCACTGCGGTGGATCCAAAAACGTGCATAGGTCATCCCTTGCTGTTTTTCCCGGTCAAAGGGCACGGCGAAAATAAAATCTTTGATCTGATACCCATTGTCAGGGCGAAATTTGGCCATAAACTTATGACTCGTGAGGTTAAACTGACCAGAAGCAATGATCTCGTCGCATAGGGCAACAACATCATTTAGTTTCTGATTCGGGGTAGCGGGCGAATAGCTGGCTACATCCGCCGTCGTGTAGACGTTCCAGTTGAGGTACAATTTTGCCAACAGCGCTTCAGCCATATATTTTGTTGCTTTTCCGTATGTTGCAATGGACACCGTTGTCGGCAGGAGATCTTTTACGGCCAACAATTCAGACTCAATAAAGCGGCAGACGTCAGCCCGGCTGGAACGCTCAGGTACAGCGTCGATGGGCCCGGTAATCAAGGGTACTGCACCAAAGTTATCCATCAGTATAAAATAATAATATGCACGAATGGCGCGTGCGGGGGCAGTAAATTCGGCTTTGTCGGCACCGAACAGCGTAATCGCATTATTGGCTAGGGTGATGCCGGTCGAAGCCGAATTCCACATACTGGGCAGCAAACCATTGTCTGCGGTCCAGTTGTGCAGGTGAAATTCACGGTATCGCCCACCATCGTAATAATCCGTACCGATAGCGACACTGACGGCCTCATCTGCAGAAAGCGTCTGAATCATCCAGTGGTCACGGCCCAGTGCTCCGCGGTAGGCCGCGTATACATCGGCCAAAATCGCTTCGGCGGCACGCTCGGTGTTGGGGAACTCCGTATGCTGTGATTTTATATCAACATCCAGATCGGTGCAAGAAGCTATTGAAAAGGCAAAAGCCGATAGTGTGAATAAACGAATAAAAAATTCTGATTTCATATCTAAATATTATTTGATGAGCCTGCTATGCTCTGTTATCCATTTAATGATTCGATCCATCCCCAGTCTCCTTCGATCTTGTAAAAATCTTTCGAAAGGGGACCTTCCATTGATCAATGTCTTAAAGATTAAAATTTAGGCCAAACATAAAAGTGCGCGTACGGGGGTAGGTCTGCCGGTTATCGATCCCGGGTGTCAATCCGCCCAGCCCCACCTCCGGATCGATCCCTTTGTATTTTGTCAGTACAAACACATTGTTCATTGTGGCATAGACCTTAAGATTTTTCACAGGTATATTTTTGACCGGTAGGTTATACGCTAGCGTGACGTAGGCCAAACGTAGAAAACTTCCATTCTCCAGATAGCGATCTGACAGGTAATGCGCATTGATGTCCGTCATCCGTTCAGTCTCCAGTACACTGGCGAGCAGATTTTTTTGGCCTGCATTTCCGACGACATTCGAATGGCGTGCACGCGTAGCATTCAAGATCTTCTGACCAAAGGTTCCCTGAAACATGCCCGTTAAAGAAAAGCTTTTATAGGATAGGCTATTGTTCCAGCCCAGCGTCAATTTCGGCTGCGGACTTCCCGTTACGGTCTGATCTTTCTTTTGCGGGGTGATCGTGGTCTCGCCGGTACGTTCACCGGTCTTTTCATCCCGCGCATAGAATACAGACACACCATTATCGTTATAGCCAGCCCATTCCCAGGTATAGAATTGCCCGATGGGCGCACCCGGCGTCAAACGCTGCTGAAAAAAATTACTTTGACCGGCCCCACCTAGATCCGAAAGCTCAATATAATCCTGAGTGAACTGCTGATTGGCAATGCTCACGACCTTATTACTGTTATGCGACAGTACCAGTCCAGTATTCCATTTGAACTGCTCTTTATCAATAGCTTTTGCATTTAGTGTAAGCTCAATCCCTCGGTTTTCAATTTCGCCCACATTGGCTGTCAGTATCGGAAAGATGTATTTCGACTGGCTTACCTGATAATCGTAGATCAGATCATTTGTTTTCTTCTTGTACAGTTCCAATGATCCCGTGAGGCGATTATTGACGAATCCAAAATCCAGTCCGAGATTGATCATGCTGGTAGTTTCCCATTTTAGATCCGGATTGCTATTTCGCAGTACCTGCAATGTCCGCAATGGACTTATCAAGCCTTGCGCATTCACATAATCAAAGAACTTCGAAGATGCCCCTTGGACACTTTGTGCGGTAAAGGCATCAAAGCCGAGCGAATTCCCACTTACACCATATCCCGCACGCAACTTTAAGTCATCAAAAATCCCCATTTCACGAATAAAGGATTCCTCAGAAAGCCGCCATGCGGCAGATACCGAAGGAAAGGTGGCCCAACGGTTATTGGTACCAAAAGCTGATGAACCATCGCGCCGTACTGTGGCCTGGAATAGATATTTGCTGTTATAGGCGTAATTTATCCGTCCGTAGACCGAGATCATGCGCAAAGTCGAAAGATAATAATTTCCAAAGCCCAGCAGATCGACCACATTCGCCATTCCCGGATTATAGTAACTTAAATCATCATTGTAGTAATCGGACGTCGTCAGTTGGAAGCCATCGTTGTTGTTATTCTCTTCCCAGGAGTAGCCCGCCAGAGCCGACACTTTATGTTGACCGGCAAATGTTTTTTCATTGTTCAGGTTCATTTCCATCACTTTGCGTTCGTCTTCTACCGCAGCACGGATAGACTTGCCATTTTGTCCGCGTGCAGCCATTGAAAACATGGAGTTGTACTGCGCATTGTTGAATTGCCTGTTTTGCAGGGAAAGATCAATGTTATACTTCAGTCCCGGCAATATTTCATAGCCCAATTTGGCATGCGCTTGCAGTACTTTGGTTTTGGAAAAATTTGTATTTTCCTCGATCAGCGATACCGGATTGGCATATTGTGAGCGGTCAGGTTTTTCAAACCAGGAGCCATCGGCTTTTTTGACAGGAGATACCGGCAGATAGTAGTACATGCCATCATACACACTGAGTCCTTGATCCAGGGCGAGTACATCGTTCTGTTTGGTGATACTCGCATTGATATTAAAGGAAGCAGTCAACCGGTCGTTAAGCGCTTTGGTTTGCAAAAAAGCCCGGGCGATCTGCCGCCCCATATCCGTTCCCTTAATGACACCGTTATTTTTGATCGTATTAAGGCTGATGCTATATTGAGTTTTTTCGGTTCCACCCAGGATTGAAATATTATGGTTATTAGACACTCCTATTCGTTCCACTTCACGCTGCCAGTCGGTATCGGCCCCTAGATCATCCGTGGGCTCCATGGAAAAACCATTGTCTTTAACATACGAGCGATATTGCGCTGCATTCATCATCTCGTAATGTTTGGCCACCTTGTCTATCGCCAGGTAACCATTGTAACTGATGTTTGTCTGACCTGACTTTCCACGTTTGGTGGTAACAATGATAACGCCATTAGCTGCTTTGGATCCATAAATTGCTGTAGCTGAAGCATCCCGTAGCACATCGATGGAGGCGATATCGTCCGGCGCTATCAAAGCCAGAGACGCCCCGGGGACACCATCAATAACATAATAAGGTTCCATCGCTTCACCACTACGCAATGTTGAAGCTCCTCTGAGGCTGATGGAAGGCGTTGCATTGGGATTACTATTGTTTGTCGAAATCGTTAAACCCGCCACTTTGCCCTGAAGCATCTGCGCTGGCGAAGTAAATACACCAACATTGGCGTCTTCAGCTTTGATGGTGCTGATCGAACTGGTTACGTCTTTTCGGGACACACGGCCATAGCCGATGACAACTTCATCCAGTTTAACCGAACTTTGCTGCAGTTTTACACTGAGCGACAATGGCTTTCTGGCCTCAATAACGAAACCCGATAAGGTGTCCGCCTGAAACCCGACGGCGGAAAACACAAATTGATACCCACCCCGTTCGACTAAGTTCTGAAAATGGAATAAGCCTTGGCTATTTGTACTTGTCGTCACGCTTTGGCCTCCATTTACCTGGATAGCCTTCACGCTTACACCCGGAAGAAATTCACCTCTTTCATTCTGTACAGCTCCCTTCACTTGATCCTGCTGGGCATGTACATGACCCAGTCCAGCAGAAAGCAGCGCAAGAACAAGCAGGTTCTTTTTTTGTGGATTAGTTTTTTTGAGCATATCTGTTAGTTGTTTAAATTTTCGGTTTTCGTTTTTTCCTGTTTATAAAGGGTATAACTTCCATCGGGATTTGTGACATAGCGCAATTCATTGATCAGGCAGATTGTTGTCAGGATATCCTTCAATTTCTCTTTGTGTATATCGATCTCTCCTGTATAATGAATCTCGGAAATCAGGTGATCGGCGATATGGATCTTATGTCCAAAAGCATTCTCTAGCCCCTGGAGCACGATAGGCATGGGGATATTTTTCAGGTTTAACAGCTCGGTTGCTGACAGATCAGGTTCTTTTGCGATACGCTTTTTACGCGGTATCTCCACGGTTGTAAGCCCCCGTCTGTTCACAGACAGTCTCTGTCCGGGGCCATTCAGAAATACCTCCCTGAAACGGTTAGAGACAGAGGATATAAGCACCTTGCCTGTATGTAGGGCTACGGTCACGGCTTTATTCTGCATAGAAGTATTGATCGTAAAGGAAGTACCGAGCGCTGTGGTTTTAGTCCCGGCGGCAAACACAGAAAATGGGCGCCCGGGATCAGAAGCGACATCAAAGTAAGCTTTACCGACCAGCTGTATATCTCTGCTCTTGCCTGTAAATTCTTTCGTGTACCGAATATGACTTCGAGAAAATAACCGCACACGGGACCCGTCAGGTAAGTCCAGCAGCATGCTTTGTGGATTCTTATTTTCAATTAGCGTCCAACTGGTATCTTTGTCTGCAGCTGGCTGTTGCGCCACAGCGCCCCCTTTATTGGATAGAGCAGGTTCCTCTTTGGTCCACTGGCTGATAAAATGAAAGGAAAAAAACACAAGAACCGCTGCTGCCGCTGTATAACGCAACATACGAACGACCCTATGTTTACGAATGATCTTCCGCTCTTTCCGCTGCTCCGCTGCCAGAATTTCTTTCTGGATGAATGACAGCATTTTATCCCCGGGAATCTGTTTATCGGACTTTGCTCCATCGAATTGCGCCCAATCTTCGTCCTTGAAAAGACCGTTTATTAAGAACGGCATTTTCCATATCTTCTTTCGGATGTTATCCTGCTTTTTATCCTGCTTCATATACCTATTACGCAGGCCAAAGCCCTATCCCTTACTTCTTAACAATTATTTAATACAGGTAAGGTTTTCTTAATATTAAGGACTTATAACATAATCGTATAGAGGTGCTGTTTAAGCTGCAAAAGTGCTTTGCTGATATGTTGTTCCACTGTTTTGGTGGAAATGGAAAAGCGGGCGGCGATTTCTTTGTGTGAAAGCCCTTCTTTACGGCTGAGTTCAAAAACTTTTCGACGCATATTGGGCATATTCTGGATATCCATCTCCATGATACGGAGCAGATCCTTACTTTCAACGGAGTTTATCAGACTATCTGTAAATGGGGTAACAGCAGTCTGGCCTTCATATTTAAATCTGGCCGCTTCTTTACGTAATAAGTCTATCATTACCTGTCTTGCCATTCCAAAAAGCTGAACCAGAATAACACGTTGCTCGTCCAGCTTCGCTCTCTGATTCCATAACCTAATGAATGTAAGCTGTGTAACCTCTTGGGCGATGTATTCCGATTGTGTCCGCTTGAGCACAAAACCATAAATCTGTGTATGATATTGTTCATAAACTAGATTGAAACTTTTCTGATTATCGGATTTAATGGATTTGATATGTTCCATGCTGCTCCAAAATTAACGGGCCTAATGTTAATTTTTTATAAAGGTTTGGTAAATTAATGCCTTTCATAAAAAACATGAATTCCTAAGGAACCATGGCTATTTAAGTTGGACCCTGAATGGCTATTCCCAGTCCATGGCATAGGCAACTTACTTTCCTTCATGCCTGTTTTCATTGAAAAACAACGCTTCCACTCAGGACCAGCTGTTCAGCATACAGCAGCGTGCCCCCGAATCGTTTATTTCGTCCTCCTATTGCCGACTTTTGATCCAGTAAAGCAGATTCAGCTCGTATAAAAATTGTTTAACAGCTGGATTACACCACAATATTTTGTAGTTTTAACACACGAACAAAACAAAAAATGAGCAATAGGATATTTATTAAAGGAATTATTGGAATTTTTATTTTGGCGAGTGCGAGTTCATGCTCTAGTCAGAAGAATACAGTTCATATGGAACAACAAGTTTCACAACAAGAAGTTATAGGAACCATTACCGCCATTGAAAACGGAAAAGATGGATATATGGCAACCGTTAAGGATAAAAAGGGTGCAATTTCGATTGTAACCATAAGTATTGTCAATCTCCAGAAATCAGGTGGAACATTCAAACGTTACAATATTGGTGATAGGATCCAAGCCAAAGGAGAATTTTGGAGAGACCAGGCCGGTGTCATGCATATCACTGCCAAGTCTATAAAGGAAGTCAAATAGATTTATTTCCAGTCTGCCGAATGTGCATAGGATAAAAGGACGGCCGGCGAAAGTCCGTCCTTTTATTTGTCATAACCAAATCAATCGAATCCAGTCCGCGATATCTTATCTTTTTAGTTATCAAAAAGTTCCTTCAGTTTTTCACTCAATGTCTCACCACGTAGGTCTTTGGCAATAATCACACCGTTGGGATCAACAAGCAAGGTACTCGGGATTCCCATAATACCATAGTAAGAAGAGACTTCATTATTAAAACCTTTTAGATCAGAAACCTGAGTCCAGGGCATCGCATCGTCCTTAATGGCCTTTTTCCATTTGTCTTCATTATCATCCAGTGAAATACCCAAAACCGTAAAGTTCTTATCTTTATATTTATTGTATTCTTTCAAGACGTTGGGATTCTCTTGCCGGCATGGCCCACACCAGCTTGCCCAAAAATCAACGAGTACATATTTTCCTTTAAACGATGAGAATGACACTAATTTTTTGTCGAGGTCTGCCTGCGAAAAATTTAACATTGCAGTACCGATAGCACTACGTTTTAATATGTCTAATCTATTGGCTAGCGCTTTTCCCTGCATGGTATTTTTCATCGCTGCTGATAATATGGCATATAAGGGTTGAATGTCTTCATACTTACCCACCATAGCACGGTCAGCAACTAAACTAAGGCTATAAAAACTGGACGGATACTTTTTGATATATTCTGCGGCGCGTTCCCTTCTAATATTTCTGAAATTACTAATCTTCGCTTCAATTTGCTTTTTTTCTTCCGCGGTCGCTTTTCCATACTGTTGATAGAGCGGATTTTCCTGATCTGTTATATCTTGTAAAGAGTTTTGATAGGCATCGGCTTCGTCTTGTAGGGAAGATCCTTTTACTTGTAGTTTGTCTAATTCTTCTGCCGTTCCGGTTAAAGACATATTTTTTGCTTCTGCAAAAAATTCAACATACCGTTCTGGAAACATGATGGAAATTTTCTGCGGTTCATGGATTGCTGCTGACCAGGTAAACTGGCCGCCTTTAGTCTGAACGGTGTCCATTTTGGGCGCTCCGTTTACTGATCTATAAAAGACGATCTCCCCATCTTTTAATCCTTTAATATTTCCGTTGAGCTGCGCTTTCTGAGCCCATGCAGTGCAGGTCACTACTAGTAATCCTGCCGTTAATTTAATTTTGTTTATCATTTAATATTTTTTTATATGTGATCATAATCCTGTTATGTCTATCGGAATATTTCAGTGAGCTTTTGATCGAGGTCTGCATCCGTGCCGGCGCCACTACCATAGCGTCCAATGATTAGGCCTTGAGGATCGATCAATATTTTTGTTGGTAATGTAGATATGCCGTATTGACCACCGATGTAATTATCATCCCGCTCTCCTTTTCGTAATTTCTCGATATTTTGTCCTGACAACACGTGCTTCCATACAGCAATCTTATCATCTTCGACAGCTTTTCGCCATGCCTTTTCATTCCCATCATCAGATGCTACACCAATGATTTCAAGGCCTTTTTCCTGGTATTTAGTATAAAGGGCCAGTAAATGTGGATTTCCTTTACGACAAGGCACACACCAACTTGCCCAAAAGTCCAGCAATACATATTTGCCTTTGTGAGCCGATAAAGTTAATGGGGTACCATTGATGTCTGTACTTGTAAAATCGGGCGCATTTACCCCCACAGACCCACGGCGAATGGCCTGTATCTTAGATTGGACATAACGACCTGCGATACTGTGTTTGGCTCCAGTGCTGAGGGCTTCATATCTTTTCGCAGACTCTTCCACCGGCAACTGGCCTACTGCATACATCAGTCGATTTGCGGCGGTAAATCCGTTAGGATAATGTTCCAATACTTGATCCTCGGTCGCACGAATTTGTGCATGAAATGGCTCCATTTCTTTCTGAACAGCATTCATTTCAGCCCGTATAATTTTTGACGATGCCGTATCTTTCTGTTCTCCTATTGCCAGGTATTTCTCCACCACACGATTATAGTGTTGTTGAGCGGGTTGCATATTGATCCGGATGCTGGCTTGTTTTTTATTGAGCATTTCTTGTTCCGCATTGGAAATAGAGCCTTTAAGCTCGCCTAGCCCAAATTGGTTGTAATCGATGGTTAACGTCATCTCTCCGGGCTCAAGAATAAGGGGTAAACGCTTATTTGCTGAGCGTTCGCTCTTTTTTTCCATCAAAACTTCGGCTTGCGTGGGGTAGGCGAGCTGTCCTGTGAAGACAAATTTCCCTTGATTTAACTGCATGCTATCCATCCGTCCATTTTCGCCGTCTGCAATCGAGAGGTAGATATAACCATCCGCTTTTCCAGCTACTTTTCCAATTAGCGTAAATGATTTGGACTGCGCGAAAAGTGGCCCTGCCACCAATAGTAAGCTAATTTGTATTATGATTTTTATTGCCTTCATCTGTAAATTATTTACCAAAAACTGCATTCAATTTTGCATCAAGATCAGCATCAGATCCGCCTCCGGAACCATAGCGACCAATAATAACGCCTTGGGGGTCAATCAATATTTTGGTGGGAAGCGTATGGATCCCATAATGTTCGGATATGTCCTGCGAGCGGTCGATGACGTTGTTTTCCATTTTAAGTCCACGAAGAACATGTTTCCAGATCTGTATCTGATCCTGCTCCACCGCTTTCTTCCAGGCAGCTTCGTTACGGTCGTCATCAGAAATACCGATGATCTCAAAACCGGCATCTTTATATTTATTATAAACGCTGATCAAATGTGGATTTCCCTGTCTACAGGGCACACACCAGCTCGCCCAAAAATCGAGTAGCACATATTTGCCCCTGTAATCTGCCAAACTAAGAGGTTTACCATCTATGTCAGGTTTCGAAAAGACATAGGCCGGGTTCCCTGGGGACCCGCTACGCATTTTTTTGATTTCATCAAAGACCTCTTTTCCATAACTGCTGTTTTTTACGTCGGAAGTGAAAGAATGGTATACTTTTTCAGCTTCCGCCAATGTCATCCCCGATATCTTAAAACGCATCAGATAGGCAGATACAATAGACTGTGGGTTTTTCGCAATAAAGTCGCGGTCTATTTCTTCCTGCTGCTTTTGGAAAGGTTCAAACTTGTCCCGGAAAGCATAGTTATCAATTTTCATTGCCTCTACCTTCTTTTCCATTTCTTTTAGCGTTTTGCTTGCTTTGGCATATTCTTCATTGCGCTTCTGATACTCTGCACGCAACGGCTCCATGGCTTTATTGATCGGTGCCTTTTGCTCATCGAGGCTTTTTAACTTATCGTTCTCTTTTGATCCGGTAAGTATGCTTTTATTTATACTGTCCGGATCAAGCGTCATTTTCATTGTTGTAGGTTCAAGAACAACTGAAAAGATATTGTCAAACGAAAGTGCCTGCCCGCCCAAGCTGATATAGCCAAATGTTGGCCCGGCAACGGCTCCCGTAAACTTGAACTTCCCGTTAGCAACTACGACACTGTCTTTTATTTGATTATCGTTACCCGTACCATAAGACAGATGGACATACTTTCCGTTCAGCTCTGGGGCCAGTCCGTTAATCACAAATTTCTTTTGGGCTGACACGGTTAACGAAGTCATCATTACGGCCATAAGCGCTATAAATTTATTGCTAGTATTCATGTTTTATCTCTTTAATTTTTAGTTTTTGTTTATTCCTGTCAATACTTTTTAAGCCAGGCATATCTGCTATTCTGTTGGTGTCAATTATAGTTATGGGTTCTGCACGAGGTTTGGATTGCTCGCAATTTCTTCATCAGGGATCTTCATCAGTATTTTTCCTTCGGTAGGTTGTACCGTCATAGACGAAGATTTGCCCGATGCATAATCGCGTACCATTGAAAGACCGTTTCTAAATTCATCATAACTCGCATGGCCTTCAAAGGCAAGTTCGATTTTACGCTGTTTTAAAATCTCTTTGAACAGCGCCTCACCCGCTAAGTTCTCAAGCGCAGTCAATCCGGCACGTTTCCTGATGATGTTTACATCAGCAAGAGCCGCAGCATTTTTTCCCAATTTGACCGATGCTTCGGCTCTATTTAAATACATCTCTGCTAATCTTAGGTAACGGTACGGAGAACGGCTGTATAAAGAAGCATAGCCAATATTGTATTTATTGCATGCCAAGTGATCCTCTGGAAAGCCCGGTGTTATATTTTCGACATAGAATGCTTTTCTAAGGTCCTTTTCATCAAACAGGGATAGAAGATAAGGTGAAGGTCGATAGAGCCCACCTGTATAATTTATTTGAGAAGGCATCTTAAAGAGGTTGGCAATCAAACCATTCATAAATTCACCATTAATAGCAAATATGTCTTCTTTGTTGTTCAGGTTGTCCGTATCGTAATATTTTTTAAAGGCATCTCCTTGTATAAGTTCATAGCCCCCTTGACGAATGACCTTATCAGCGTATTCAAAGGCTTTTTGATTCGCTTCGTTATTTGGTGACGAAAAAGTACCGCCCCTGTAGAGTTCTACCCGGGACAATAGTGCTTCTGCCGCCGAACTACTCGCGTAACTATTGGATTTCTGCTGTTTAAATAATGGGACCGAAGTCTTCAGATCGGATACGACCTGCTCATATATTTCAGCGACGGTTGCCCGTTTGGGTGCGAGGCCCGGTGCAAATTCATCATTGACCACCAACATCACGCCGAGCGAATTTCCATTACCTTGGTAGAATGGCATTCCATACAAACGGACCAGATTAAAGTAAATATAACCACGAAGAAATAATGCTTCCGCCTTTGCCTGCAGAATTACTGGATTAGTTTCGTCGTCTTTCACGTTGGCAAGCACTTTATTAATGTGCAACATAACGTTGTAGCTATTACGCCAAAAAGCATATGTATAGGAGAGATCTCTATTTGAAGAATTAATATAGTCAAATAGGTCAGTATTCCGGTTTACTTGCGCATCAAGGGCACGTATGGTATTTCCCCTGGCTTCTGAAAGAAAAATTTGCAAGTCCGTAAAACCAACCCCTATTGCGCTTTCTGACCCAACAGCAATTAGGTTATAAATACCCGACACTGCTTTTGAATAGCCAGACGGCGTATCAAATTGTCTTTCTTCAAAAATGACATTATGCGGCCTGAGCTCATCAAGTTGTTTGTTACAGGATGTAAGACCTAACCAAGTCAGTGCGATTAGAACAACATATCGTAATGTATATAATTGTCTATTGTTATATTGAATATTTTTCATCATTTACAAATTAAAATGTCAGCTGCATCCCGAGTAAAAACCTTCTTGGATTGGCAAAACCGGTACCCGCCCCACCATAGCTTGTGTTTACCCCTCCTAAGACGGCTCCTTCCGGATCTACGCCTACAAAATCCTTATGCTTGATCACATATAAATTATCGCCGCTAACAAAAACATCTGCGCGAGCTAGCTTCAAGGCTTTTAACACGCCGTTAGGCAAGCTATAGGTGAACCTGACATTGCGCAAACGGGCATGACTTGCATTCCCCCACATTTTGGATGAACGATAGGTGAGTGCAGTCCATGCATTCGGATCGGTGCTGAATACATCAGGATAATTCGCTTGCATATCCCCGGGCCCCTGCCAGACATGCTGATTATCGGCAAAAACAACATTATTACGGCCGAGCCTAGGCGCAGTTGGAGCCTGGAAATTATTCACTAAAGACATTTGGGTATAGTTGCCCACCTGAAACCACCACTCGACATTTAAGCTGTAATTTTTGTATTGAAAGCTGTTGGTAAATCCACCGAAAAAGCGTGGCGTAGCCTGCCCTACCCGTTGCCAGTTGGCCAAGTTGCTCACTTGCCCAATACCTTCCACAATTATTTGATTACCCTTTTCATCAAAATTATAGTGCTGCATATTACCGTTCTCAGGATTGATGCCTGCAAATTGGATCGCTTTGATCACATTGATATCTTCGCCAATTTTTCGATAATATGATCTGGAGTAAGAATCCAAAAGCGAATCCTGATACAGTCTGGTAAGCTTATTTTTATTGTAACTAAAATTAAAACTGGTATGCCAGTTGAAATGAGCAGACTTTACATTATGGGTGCTCAACGATACTTCGATACCCCGGTTAACGATCTGTCCAACATTCTGATATTGTGTTAATGCACCCTGTGCAGAAGGCAAACTGACCTGCTGTAATAGACCATCACTACGTTTGTGGTAGATATCCGCAGACAAATTGATCCTATTCTTTAAAAGTGCGATATCGAGACCGATATTGCTGTTGTGAAGTGTCTCCCAAGAAATCATCGGATTAGCCAATTGCGTGATCACTGCGCCGATATTATCGACCTGCTCATATCGAGCTGTCTCCGAATAAAATGTCGTATTTAGGTATCCGTCGCCCAGGTCTCTACCAGATGTACCGTAAGAAGCGCGAAGGCGCAAATTATCAATAGCCTTAATGTTTTTAAAAAAGCTCTCTTTGGATATATTCCATCCGCCACTGAACGAGTAAAAAGTACCGTATCGTTTGTCGCGTCCAAAATTGGTCGTCGCATCCGTACGAACGGAAATTGAAGCCATATAGCGGCCTGCATAGCTGTAGTCAGCCTGCCCGAATACCGAAAAGGTGGCGCGTTCCTGATAATTTCCCGATGGTTTGTAAGGAAATCCATATGCCACATTGATCACACTTCCAAAATTTTGTGCGGCCCCCATATTCCGCTCACTGGGCAATACATTATACATGTCTATGTCCATGATTTCTGTGGTCCTTTTGCCCCATTCTTGTCCTACCAACGCACTGATAACATGATTACCGCCGACCGTCTTGTTGAAATTCAATGTATTGGACATAAGGTAATCAACGAATTTAGTATCATCAATCTCTAGCGTTCCATTAGGTAAAACGGCACTTGTCGGAGAGAATAAATAAGGGTATCCACCATACTTTCCGGAAAATGAACGTGGATCTAAGTAAGAATTGACATTGGTACCTACAAAATTAAGCGAGTTGGAAGTCTGAACGCTTAAAAAAGGAAGTATATTATACCGCAGACTTATGCTGGCTAAATGATTTTGTACCTTTGTCAGCTTCGTATTATCATATCCCGTTTCCGCAAGAAAATTCTGCGTCCATGTTGTGTAAGCAGGTCCATAATTACTCGACTGTCGCACAGGCAGACTGTCCAATAGATTGCCGGCATTATCATACGGATACATAAATGGCTGGATCATATATAATTCAGGCACCCCGTTGCGTTTGGTGATCCGGTCAATAATAGAGCTTACATTGATACGTGCAAGTAATTTACTTGAAATAGCATGGTCAATATTAAATCTTATATTTTTTCGGTCAAAACCATTATCATATAATGCTCCATTTTCCTTAAACCACCCGACTCCCATATAAAATTTAGTTTTATGGGTACCATGACGTACCCCTACTTCTGTATTGGTAAAATTTCCATTGCTATAAATTTTATCTTCCCAATTGAAATTACGCGTACGATCTTCATCCGTATAGACGCGGCGTTCGCGAATAAAATCGGCGACGTTCGGAAATGTCGTCCTTATGGAAGGAGTTTGCTCCCAATAGCGTTTCATCTGCGTATCCATAAAATCAATAAGTTCGGTCGTGTTCATAAACCGGATGTCCCTTACTGGCTGTATTACCCCAGCCTGCACCCGCGCTTCCACTGTGCTTTTACCAGCCTGTCCCCGTTTCGTAGTCACGACAATGACCCCCTGTGCAGCCCGGGATCCATAAATAGCTGTAGATGCAGCATCTTTTAGCACGCTGATATCTTCAATATCAGCCGGATTGACCGCATCCTGTAAGGACTGATAATTGGTGATCACACCATCGACAACAATCAGTGGACCGAGGTAATTGTTTGTAGGGGTGGTCATTGACGATTGTCCCCTTGCAATCACCTGACCTTTTGCTCCCGACTCTCCGGTACTCTCCGTAATATACAGACCTGTCGTTTTTCCTTTAAGCATCGATAGCACATTGGGGGTGCTGACGCTGTTACGAAGTTCTTCACCCTTGACAGATTGTACCGCGCCGGTCACTTCAGAAGCCCGTTTGGTCAGGTATCCCACCACGACAAGCTCTTCGAGGCTTTCAGCAAGAACATCCATCCTGATTGTACCGATATTTTCAGTCGCAGCCAGATTAAGGCGACGGTAGCCAAGCAGCGATATTTCCAAAAAACTTTGTTTTGGTACGCTTTCGATAATGATTTCCCCATGGCTATCTGATTTAGAATCCTTTATAACATGTTTATTTGCCGAAATGACCCTGATGGTTACGCCAATGAGGGGCCTAGCCAGCGAATCGACCACCCGCCCCCTAACTGTTATCGTCTCTTGTTGTCCATTATCGTCTATTTGCGCAAGATTAGATACTGTTGGGGTGTTTTCTCTTTCTCTGATGGTGATGAGCTTACCCTGTATCTTGTAGCTCAGCTGTAAACCATGAATAATCTGCCGGATGGCTTGATCCAACTCCATTTCTTTTATATCAATGGCAATTCGGGTATTGCTATTGACCCGTTTTGCAGACCACAGATAATGGTAACCAGTTTGTTTATTGACTTCGCGAAAAGCCTCTTTGAGTGTGATGCTCTTATTTTTCAGTGTCACCTTTTGCGCGAGAGCCGTAGCACTTATCTGTAGACAGACCAAAAAACAGCTGATGGTTGTCAGTGAAATTTTCATAATGTAGGGTTTCGTTCGACTAAAAAGCCGATGCACATCTTTTTTAATTATTTTATACATTTGTTTGGTTAGTTAGGTATTAAATGAGTTTTCAAGATGATTTGATAACGGCTAACTTCATGATCGGGAGCGCTCCAACGCTCCTGATTATTTTTACTGTCCATACGTTATCTTTTTTGTCGCTTTTTTACTTCATAGGCTATCGGGTATTTTAGCTGGTTTGTTTATAAAATCTATTTTCTTTTCACGTATACGGTATTCGAATGAACAGTAAATTGGACTTCACCGGTACTTGCTAAGGCTTCCAATACAAAATTTAAATTCTGGTTACGGGGTAATACCCCTTCAAATTTCAGTTTTCGCAGGCTTTCATCCTCATATTCAATCTTTACATTATACCAGCGGCCTATTTGATTCAGAATATGATTTAGGTCTTCATCAGAAAAGGTAAATGTGCCATCTTTCCACGACACATAATTTGCTGGGTCAACCGGAATAAAAGAAATGCTGTTATTCTGGACAATTGCTTGCTGATTGGGCTGCAGTTGATGTAGTTTTTTATTTCCTTTTATATTAATAGCCACTTTGCCTTCGACCAAAGTAGTCCGCGTAGCCTCGCCGGGATAGGCCGAAATATTAAATGCTGTACCCAATACCTGCACCGTCTGGGCGGGTGTCTTAACAAGAAAAGGTACTTTGATCCGCTTGTTATTCTGAAGCATGTATCGTGTAGCCACCTCAAAAAATGCCTCACCTTCCATTTCTAATTCTCTAGGTTGGCCTTTACTTCTGATTTTATATGTTAATCTGGAGTCCGAATTTAACCAGATCTTAGATCCATCTGCCAATATGATGTGGTAAGTACCACCTTTCGGCACCGTGATTACCATGTCCTGATGTATCGGTTCATGACTTTCCAAACCTTCGATGGAAGCTCCGTCTGCGTACATGAGTTCATCGCCAAAAACGATACTTTCGTGTTTATTACTGAGCGCAATTTCTCTTCCGTCGGCAAGCCGTAATGAGGCAATACTTGTACCCGGTTTTATCGTATTTCGTTCATCGTTATCCAAACGCGACAGCATCCACAGAGACGCTCCGATACTGACGACCAGGAGTGCCGCCGCGGCTACCGTTTTCTTCCAATTCCAGTTTAAATAGCGCGTTTTAGATCGGGTGCTTCTTATATTTGCCAATACATTAGTTTCCAACTCTGCAAACCAGTTCAGTTCAACATGTGGATACTCTTCCATATTGGCAGCTATTTCATTATCGATCAACGAACGTAAACCTTGCTCCTGATCATCCGACGCCAGCAAAAGTTGAAGTTCTAACATTTCATCCTTGGTTAGCGTATCGTTGAGATATTTATTGAACAGCTCTTCAAATCTAGGGTTTTGCATACGTTCTTTTCTTACATATACGTTTGGAAATGAAAAACCAATGAAGTGAATTCAAAAAAAAATAAAGAAAATATAAAATTAGGTTTAAGAAATTGTTAGGCGTGCAACATTTTGGCTGAAAGCAATGCCAGCACTATAAGGAAAGACAGATCCGGCCGCTGCTGAAAATAATTTCTAAGTGTCGTATTCGCGTTTGTAATATGGGTATTTACTGTTGCCACCGAAATTGACAATAATCGGCTTACTTCTTCATAACTTCGGCCTTCAATCTTACAGAGTATAAAAACACGCCGGCGCTGCTCTGGCAACTGTTCGATTGCCTGATTTAAAATATCTTTCGTTTCCTGGTTAAAAACCCCTTCCTCGATATGGGAATAAACTTCAGTAAGGTGCGTAAAATAATCCGCAACAAGACGTTTTTCATGCGCTAATTTACGCAATCGATCGTAGACCAAATTACCCGCGATCCTATATATAAAAGCATGAAAAGACAGATCGGTATCGATATCCTGCCTACGTGTCCAAATACGGATAAAGAGCTCCTGCAGCAGGTCCTCTACATCTTCCTGCGACTTAAGGATACGCATCATCGACTGCGCTAACGTGCTTTTATATTTCGTGATCAATTCCTTCATGGCTAATTCATCTCCATCCTTGAGGCGATTAATTATTGAAGTATCTACAAGACCATTGCTTTTCAAATCGATGCTTTTATTAGGTCTCTAAAGGTAGTTAATCACATGTAAAACTCCAAATTTACAGCTTATCAAGTTTCTACCCCATCTCCGGATACACACGATTACTGAGACCACAGCAATTGCCGTTGATCCACCCACCTTTAGCCTAATGATTCTAAACAAGTATAAAGTCCAGCCCTTAAGGCGCAGAAACGGCATGAACAAGCAATACACCTTTTTTTAGGCCTCTGCTTTGCGCCTGTACCTGAATCTTGCCGGCCTCTTCGGCAGCCTGCACGATCAGGGTAAGCTGTCCGTTAAACAAGTGCATCTGTGGCTTATGAAAAGCCTCGAGGTTGGTCGGATCGCCATTGGCCAAGGCCTTGAATGTACCCGCTCCTTTTACGTCAAATTGTACCAGCCCGTCTGCATGTGGGCACAAATTTCCATCTTTATCCACTGCCTTGACACGAATATAAGCCAATGCACGTCCATCAGCAGCAATCGTGCCGTGCACAGTCTCCATTTTTATCTGGTAGGGTTTTCCCGCCGTCCGTACAATTTTCTCATCTGCGGTTTTTCCATTTTCATCATAGGCCACCACCTTGATTTCCCCGGGCTCGTAAACCGTATTCATCCACATCAGGCGATAACGTGCTTCGATTGATGCTTTGCTTTTTCGTTGTATCCCCTGGCTCTTACCGTTGATAAATAGTTCGGCACTTGGGTAATCCGTATAAACGAATACCGGAGTTTGTTGCCCCACACGATCAGGCCATGTCCAATGTGGCAAAATGTGCAAGGTATGTTCATTTTTATTCCAAAGGCTCCGGTAGAGGTAGTAGCGGTCCTTGGGTATGCTTGCCAGATCGATAATACCAAACATTGAGCTGTGGTTGGGCCAGGCATCCGTATCGTAGGGCGATGGTTCGCCGAGGTAATCAAAACCCGTCCAGACAAACTGACCCATGGTCCAATGATGGTCTTCGGCCAATGCAAAATCCTCATCCGGCAAGTTTGACCAGGAACAATGTTCCATATCATAGGAAGAAGACTGATGATCGGGATACAGCATGTCTCCCTTTTTCACGACCGGAAATTTATATACACCACGGGAACTCACCGTTGAGGCCGTTTCCGAACCCAGCACAAGGTTTTGTGGCAATTTGGCATAAGCTTCTTCATAACGGTGCGTACGGTAGTTGAGCCCCGGGACGTCCAGCAGACTGGCAAAACCATTTTCCAGTACACAGGTCACTTGGTCCATCCCACAGGTAACAGGCCGCATAGGATCTTCGCGATGGCAGATATCCTGCAAAAATGAAGCAACCTTATACCCATCGGCACTACACTGCGTCGGTACTTCATTTCCGATGCTCCACATCACCACCGAAGGATTGTTTCTAAAATGATGGATCATATTGACCATGTCGCGTTCTGCCCATTCCCCAAAAAAGCGATGATAACCATTCTTGCATTTGGCAATATCCCATTCGTCGAAAGGCTCGATCATCATCATCAGGCCCAATTCATCACAGAGGGCCACTAACTCCGGAGCGGGCATATTGTGCGCCGTACGAATGGCATCACAGCCCATATCTTTAAGCAACTCCAACTGGTAGCGCAAGGCCGAGACATTGATCGCAGCCCCCAAGGGGCCGAGGTCATGATGATTGCAGACCCCTTGAAATTTTCGAATTTTACCATTTAGCATAAATCCCTTATCCGCAATGATACGGACTTCCCGAATCCCAAAGCGGGTTTCAAAGTTATCCGTCAATTTGCCGTCGACATATACTTGTGTTGATGCCCGGTACAGATTGGGATGTTCTGGGCTCCATAGCGCAGGGTTCGTCACCTCAAAATTTTGTACGAAAGGCTTGCCGTAGTTTATTTTTTGTTGATTTTCCTTCTGCGCCACCACACGCCCCTTCGCGTCGGTGATGGCTGTCACCATCCGCAGCAATTTGCCATCGGCATTTTTCAGGTTAGTTTCGAGTTTCACCGAAGCCAGGCTATCCGACACAAAGGGCGTCGTTATATACGTACCCCAGACCGGCACATGCACCTTTTCGGTAACGATCACATGGACGTTGCGGTAGAGACCCGCTCCCGGATACCAGCGCGAGGACTGTGCTTTATTTTCCAGGCGCACAGCAAGCTTGTTGTTCATTCCATCGGCATGCAACAGCTCCGTCACATCACAATGAAAAGCATTATAGCCGTACGGCCAGAAGCACGCTTCTTTTCCATTGACATAAACCCGAGCCTCACTCATGGCGCCATCGAATTTCAGGACCACACGTTTTGTGTTGGCGTCAAATTGAGGAATATCGAACTGATTGCGATACCAGCCCACACCGACATAGGGCAAACCACCTGTCCGGCCCGTCTTTACGGAAGCTTTCTTCTCTCCATTCTGTGTTACGGCCACATCCTGCAAATCATGTGCACGGTCAAAAGGTCCATAAATAGCCCAGTCATGCGGCACGGTAACATGTTGCCAGGTTGCATCATCCAGTGCAGCGGACTCACCCCCGTCGACCTCACCCTGAAAAAAACGCCAGTTTTTCTCCAGTAAAAAAGAGTTTCGGGTCAGCTGTCCCAGTGATGCTGTCGGAATCAAGAAGAGCAAAAGGAACAGAAAATAAGTAGCATGCAGTAATTTCATCATTCAGGTGTTTATCGTGTGTCGTTTAAGCTAATCATTCGCCATTTAAAGCGTATAAATATACTATTATTTAAATGCATTCAATGCCTTTGTCGGCCGTCCATTGTTATCCAAGGCGCCTAAGGTATAACCATTCCAGCCGTTGTGCGCCAAGGGCTCCCAATAAAATATGCCCAGCACGTTTTGATCGGGGATTGCCTCCACCATGTTGAAAAGATCGTTGAGCCAGATTTCGGCCGTATCTGCTTCATCCCAGCTCATGCCCACCTCACAGATCATTACCTGCGTGTTGTACCGTGCAATCATATCCTTGATATTGCCTACACAGGCAGTATTGCGTTCTTTCCAATTATCTTTTGTTGGATACAGTGACATCCCGATCACATCCCATTTTCCGTCGTTATTTTTCAGCCCATCAAACATCCAGCGGAACAGCGCATTGTCGTAGCCATTATGGAGGTGTATGATGACTTTAGCCGCCGGAAAAACAGCTTTCACCGCATCGTAGCCCGCATTGTTCAAAGCGGCATAGTTAGCCATGCTGACCGAGGCTCTACCCTCCTCCCACAGCATCCCATCTCCGGTTTCATTGCCCACCTGTACCCATTCCGGTTCAATGCCATTGTCCTTCAGCAATTGCAATACCGCAGTGGTATGGTCGCTTACAGCCTTCTTTAAGCCATCAAATGACAATCCTTTCCAGGCCGCAGGTTTTGTTTGCTGCCCCGGATCCGCCCAGTTATCGCTGTAATGAAAATCCACCATGAGACGCATCCCCAAATGATGCGCCCGCCGTGCTTTGACCAAAACATCATGTTGATTACACCAGCCCCGTTCGGGGTCTACCCATACCCGCAGGCGTACCGCATCCATTCCCAGTCCATGCAGTAGCTTGAGCCCGTCCACCGCTGCTCCCCCGGCGTTAAAAAACTGCACACCGGCAGCCTCCATTTCCGTCATCCAGCTGACATCCGCTCCTTTGGCCAAATGCGTTGTATTTTCGGCTGGCACAAGATTATCCTTGTCGCTGCAACTTGACAGGCCAAAATACAAACCTATTAGGCCTAAGACCATTCCTATTTTTAGTGCTTTCATTAAATCTTTTTTTTATAGCGTGTTATAGCCTAAAATGACTACTCCACATGATATTTGAATTGCTTGGGATCAGTCAGATCGAGGATCAGGGTATGCGTACCCACCTTATCGTAGGCAAATCCACTTCCATCGGCCGTATATAATGCACAGTTGCCCTCACCTTCTGCAGCACCAAAAAACCAGGTCCAGCTGCCGTTGATCAATACTTTAATGCCCCATTGTTCGGCGGCCGTGGTTGTAATTGTTGCTTTCCATACCTTTGCCGCCTGATCATAAGCCATCGGAGTGGCCGTGGCGCTCCAACCATTAAAATCGCCGGTCACAGCCAACGACTCCACGGAGGTTTCCTTCCAGCTCATCTTATTGACGTCAGCCGTTAGGTACAGGTAGCCGCCCTGGCTCGTCCAGCAGTTCCAACGGTCTGCCCCGCTATATAAGATATATTGGCTACCGTCCAATGGATAAGAACCGTAGATCAGTGAAGCATTTGCACTTTCTTCGTTTGTTAAATAAAAATTATACCACTGGTCGAGGCGTACAAATCCATCGTAAAACCCATCTTCTTTGCGCGAACACAGTTTCCAAGAAAATTGGTTCAGCTCCTTATTCGCCAGATAGAGATAAGCAGCCTCCTGGATGGGTGCATAGGCAGTAACCGCAATGGAGACCACGTTGCTATAAAGCCAATCCGTATTGGCTCCCAGCCGCGAGGCAATGCGGACATAAAGCGCTTTTTTCTCGCCGGGTACAAATCCCATACCTGAGACAAGACTGTTTAGCTGCTCATGGGTATAACTGATTGCGCTAGCCTCCTGTTCAATGCTTTTCGCGAGGGTTGAAAAAGAGGCGTCAGCAGCTATCTCAATCTTATTTTTCAGAGCCGACTGCGCCATTGCCGCAGCACTCTGCAAGATCGCCTCATCCCAGACGAGCTGCAGCGCGACGGCTTTTCGATCCGTGGCCTTTAAGGTAAGCTCCTGTGTGCTGCTGTGCAACACCGCTGGCCTGATGCCAGTAACGGCAGGCATTCCGCCTTCCTTTTTACAGGCCACAAAGAGCAATGCCAAGATATAGAGTGTCAATTGTTTCATGTGTCAATATTTATCTTTAAAAGGCCATATGGGAATATCCTATTTTGGCCTATTTCTTTGTCGTTAACTAAATTCAACCATTAATAGCCCGGATTTTGTACCAGATTGGGGTTTGCGCTCATATCCGTCGTCGGAATTGGATACAGGTTAAATTTAGCATCCACACTGCGGCCATTTATTTCACCGCCTTTCCATTGCCAGAGGTACGCGTTGCCGGTAAATCGTCCAAACCGGATCAGGTCTGTACGACGCGTGCACTCCCAGAACAATTCCCGGCCCCTTTCCGCCAGGATAAAATCCAGTGTCAGCTGCGCCTGATCAATAGATCCAGTAGCATTTCCGTAGGCACGTTCACGAAGACGGTTGACCAGCGTAATGGCTTCCTGTACACTGCCGCCACCGCCACGCAATACCGCTTCGGCATACATCAGATAGACATCAGCCAGGCGGATCATCGGAAAATCCGTGCTCACCAATCCTTCATCCGTCTTATAGCTGCCATCATCGTTCAAATTTGTAAACTTAACCATTCCGTAGCCTTGGCTTGACGCCCCCGGGTCTTCCACATCCAGTGACTGCCCATTTTTCCAAAAATCCCCCCTTTTATCTTGTACCTGAAATAAGGCGACAAATTCACGTAAGGTACGGAAACTGTTCCAGCCCGACAGCACACCATAATCTGATGCTTTCATGCTGCCTACAATCGGACCGTTGACCAGATAAGTGGTGGCACCCCATGTCGTCGTATGTGCCACATCAGCCTGAATCGGAAAAATGATCTCATTCGTACGTTTATCATTGTCCGCATTAAACAGCTGCTTGTAATTGGAATGGAGCGCGTATCCGCCGTCGATCACTTTCTTGGCATAATTTAGGCAGTCCGCATAGCGCGCGGTGCCCGTATAAACTTGCGCATTCAAATAATTCTTAGCCAATAAAGACCATGCCGCAGCACGGCTCACACGTCCATATTCATTCTGGCGAGCTTCAGGTAGCAGCATAGCTACTTCGGTCAATTCTTTTTCAATAAATGCGAAAAGCTCGCCCCTTGTCATCCTTGGCGGAAAAAATGCCGCTACCGGATCCTTTTCTGTTACAAAAGGAACATTTCCATAAAGATCCATGGCATGGCTATAAGCCAATGCACGCAGAAAACGCGCTTCGGCGGCAAAAGCAGCAATTTGAGCCTGTTCAGTCGAGCTGAAGGCGGCCAATTTTTCCGCTGTTGCATTCCGTAAAAACTCGTTGCAGATCGCTACCGTATAGTAAATCCGGTAATACATCGCATTGACCCATGTATCCGAAGCACCCCAGGTCATATACTGGATATCGGTCATGTTGTCTCCTCCGGCCCAGGTATAGATCACCTCATCCGTCGGTACCTCCTGTAGGTTAAAATACACCCGAAGGTAGCCCCAGGATGCGGTGCTGCTCGCCATATCCGGATCGGCATCCCCACGGCCATTGCCCGCTACAGCAAACGAGCCGTATAATTTGGCAAGCACAGCCCGGTAGCCATCCACCGAGGTGTATACCGACTCTGAGGTCGTCTCCACCGTAGGGTATTGGTTCAAGTCTTTTGTGCAGGACTGCAGCAGCAAAATCATGCTCAGCAATCTAAAACAATATATTCTTATCTTTTTCATCCTTTTCATTTGTTTTTCAACTATTTATCTATTTTTCAGGTATCGCTTAAAAATCCAAATTGAGGCTTAACGAAAACGTCCGCGAGCGTGGATAGAATGAACTGTCAAATCCACTCGGAACCTCAGGGTCCATTCCACTATAGTTGCTCACAATAAAGACATTCTGTGCCACCGCACCCACACGTAGGCTCGATATCTTCCCGACCTTGCCAAAATTATAGTTCACCGAAAGGTTTTCCATGCGGAGGAAGGATGCGTTTTCGACATAGTAATCCGAATAATATTGCCTCGTTTGAAAACCAGTATTGAAATAGTCACGATGTAAGTTATTGATCGCCGGGTCCACATATTGCAAGGTCTCCCAGGCACTCAGGTTCATTTTTGTATTGTTAAACACATAGTTTCCGACATTTGCCCGCAGGGTGGTTGCTGCAGTCCATTTTTTATAGGTCAATTGCGTATTGAAGCCAAACAGCCATTTTGCCGCCGGAGACTGATAGCGGTACAGATCTTTTTCATTGATGGCTCCATCCCCATTCAGGTCCGCATAAACACCTTCCAGGGGTTTGCCCGCTTCATTATAGAGCTGTTTATAGACATAGAACATATTAGGCTGATAACCAGTCGTGAGGATTTGAATTCCTCGGCCACTGACATTCGGACCTACATAGGTCCCCACAGCATTCGCATCCTGAACCAATGCAATATTGGTCACTTTTGTGTGCTGGTTGGTCGCATTGAAATTAACTTCCCAACGTAGATTATCCTTTTCTACGGGGACCGTATTCAATTGGAATTCAAATCCGCGGCTTTCCACATTGCCCACATTAATGGTGGCATTCTGGTCAAAGTTTGTTCCTGCAGCCACTGGGACATTGGCCAGCAAGTCATGTGTTTTTCTTGTGTAATACTCCACCGAGCCCGAAATCCTGTTCTTCCACAGGGCAAAATCCAAACCATAGTTAAAAGCCTTGGTCGTTTCCCAGCGTAAATCCCGGTTATACACCGACGGGCGGTACACCAGATGGTACTGATCGCCAAAGCGGTATTGCGCGTAAGCCGTTCCCAAATTATAGACCGGCAGATATTCGTAATTCCCTATGCCCTCCTGCTGCCCCGTCACGCCATAGCTGGCACGAAGTTTTAGGTCGTTCAGGAAGGAGATTCCTTTCATGAACGACTCCTGTGAGAGGCGCCAGGCCAAAGCGACCGAGGGAAATGTCCCCCAGCGGTTTTCGGGACTGAAGCGCGAGGTTCCATCCTTTCGAATGGTGGCCGTCAGCAAATAACGGCTGTCATAGTTGTAGTTGATCCGGCCATACCAGGAGATCAAGGTATGGCGCTCGTCCGATGCAATTGCCGTAGAGCGTATATTATCGCCAGCCTCATTATAGTACACGATCGGCGGCCGCTTTGCGCTCCAATATTGATAATCATGGCCCGCGGTCACATCAATTGTACTCTTGATGTCCGAAAAGAATTTATTGTAATTTAAATAGCCGGTAAACAGCCTATTCTTGAGCGTCTGCTCATAGCGGTCAAAAGCACCACCGACTGTGAAATTATTGGCCGCACTTGCCGGGATCAGGTTGGACCCATTTCCTTTGGCATAGTCATATCCCAAAGTTACGTGAGCTTTTAATTCCGGCAGCATATGTAATTTATAGTCCAGGTCAAGGTTACCTACAGCTCGATTGACCGTACTGCGGTGTTTCTCCTGCTTGAGTAGCCCCAGCGGATTGAGGTTGGCCCCTGTTGCCGGCAGTCCAGCATTATCCAGGCCCTCATAATAGCCCCCATAAGCATCCACTCCCGAGTAGATCGGTTGTGTGGGATTAAAAGCCACAGCAGACCATATGGCGTCGGTATTGGCAAAACTGTTGTTGTTCCGTGCAGCTTTAACATTCAGGTTTACGGTCAAGTGTTTATTGAAAAATGTAGGGTTAACAACCAATGCGCCGGTCATCCGTTCCGTTTTGTCCGTCCGCAAGGTACCCTGCTGGTTATAATACCCTACCGAGGCACGAAAAGGCAGGACCTTCCCCATCTTTCCCTGTAAACTCAGGTTATTATCCGTACCCATGGCCTGCTGAAATACCTCAGACAACCAATCGGTCGAACTATTGCCCAGTAAAGCCTTCTGTGCCGCTGTTCCCTTGCTATTGATCAGCTCGGCAAACTCATCGCGCGACATCATATCAGCTACCCCCAGCGCCTGCTGCATGGATACAATAGAGGAAAAAGACAGCCGGAGCGCATCGCCCTTTCCTTTTTTTGTTGTGATCAACAAAACACCGTTTGAGGCACGCGATCCATAGATCGCTGTAGAAGATGCATCTTTGAGCACCGTCATGCTTTCAATATCATTGGGATTGATCAAACTCAGAAAATTGCCGCTGTTGCCACTAATTCCACCCGTCTCCAAGGGGACGCCGTCCAATACGATCAATGGATCATTGCTAGCGCTTAATGAAGCACCACCGCGGATCCGTATGGTACTGCCAGAAGAGGGCGAACCACTGTTGGACATCACCTGCACGCCAGCCGTTTTACCATTGATCAGCTGCTCGGGAGAGCCCACCAGTCCGCCATTAAAATCCTTGCTCCCGACGGTATTGACCGCACCTGTCAGGTCCTTTTTAGTTGTACTGCCGTAGCCCACCACCACCAGTTCTTCCAAAACATTTCCGGCCGGCAGCATGTTAACGTTCAGCGTCGTACCCGCCACTGTCAAGGTCTGGCTGCTATAGCCCACCATGGAAAATAGCAGCTGCGATTTCCCTTTCGGTAAAGCAATGCGGTACGAACCGTCACTTGCCGTGGAGGTACCCACCGTAGTTCCAGCCACCAAAACCGTCACGCCCGCCATCCCTTGTCCTTGCTCGTTACGCACCACACCGCGGATATCCTGTTGTTGCATCAACCCTATCCACCTGCTTTCTGCACCCGTTGCTGCTTGTAGCTGCGTTTCCCCAAGACAGGATAGCAATGACAAGCCCAATAAACTTGATTTAAATGCAAAACCCTTCATTTTATTTAGATTTATATTCGTTTATAATTGTTTCTATTTCACGTTATTCCCCTTATAATGGCGCTGCCTGCGGCTACAAATATTCCAGCCGGGCTACTCCAACCAGATCGTTGATGGCCCGCCAGGCCGTACGACCGCTGCAGTTTATTGTCCGGCTACTCCAGCCATACAGCCCCAATGGATAAAGATTGCCCCTCCATCTGCTGTCCCGATACGATCAGCTTTTCGATATCCATGCTGTCAAACTCCGCGGGAACTGCCGGTTTAAAAAACCGTTCAAGAAAGACGGGATAAGGTGCAGGCAACAAGGCCGTAGGCACGAGCTGTAGATCCGCCAGCTGGATACGAACCGTTGTTTCTGACGAACCAAGCCTAATATCTTTCACATAGGTATAACCATTTTTTGTCACAAAACCTGCTTTGAGTACAGCCCCTTGTCCCGTATACTTTAATAGAAGACAAAGCTGTCTGGCAGCACCTAGTCCCGCAGGCCTTCCCTGCGCCACTGCTTTAATATCCTTTACCCAAAAATATTGAGCTCCGGCATCCTTCGCCCGGAACGTATACGTCCAAACAGGGATCTGTCCCAGCTCCTGCTGTTGCCGCACCGAAGTCATATGAGCCGTTTCGGGGATCGCAAAACTCTCGAAAGAAGATGCCTTGTCAAGCGATTCGAACAATGGAATCCGGGCATGCTGTTCGTACAATCCAACCGTCCAATACCGTTTGACGCTATAATCCCAATCGAGCGGAGCACCGGCACGATTGTCCGGGTAGGTCACTTGTTTCCCACCGACGAATACCGTAGCAGTATATTTCAATTCATTTCCTGATAACCAGGATGCCGGTATTTCTGCTTCATAGGTATCCTGGTCTTTGGCGACCAGTTTGATGTAGGGATTATTATCTTTCCAAAACGAGACCTGATCCGTCTGTAATATGATCGAGTCAGGCTGTTGCTCATATACCAGGCGGAACTGCAATTTTGCCGAGCGGCCTTTTTCCAATACTTCCGGCTGCTGATGGATCAAGATCGGCTGCTTCAACGGTTCGGTCTTCGGTGCATAATAGTCGTCCAGGCGCCCATTTTTCCATATTGAGGATGCAGTCCAGCTCGTATACAGCTGTAGATCCTTACGTTTTAAGAGATAAACGCCAGGCTGGGCGACAAAGGTCGTTGCATCTACAGCAATGGCCTTTGTGGCGTCATGCTGGCCCAAAAGTGGCTGCACCGTAAAGCGCTCGCCCAAATCAGGGATCCGGATAGCGATCTCTTGCGGCCGGTATAAGATATGCACGACCTCACGGTTGAGCGAGGGCTTGGCAAAGGGATCCGCAATTTTTTCGGCATCCGGCATCACTTCCAAACGCCATAGTCCATCTTCCAGACGATCCAAAAAATAAGCCCCCGAGCCCGCGTAGTTTACAACAGGAGAAGAACCCCGGCCAGCAATATGCTGTAGCTTTTGCGGCTGTACCGGCTTGACCTTAGTATCATTGCTATAAAAAAACTTGTCGGGCGCATTCATCAGCGAGAGATCCTGTTCATAACTGACCAGGAAATTGCCAAACGCCGTATTTTGGGGATAGGGCGGAAATTTTTGGTTTCTTGGTATATGATAAGCCACTTCGGCAGCAATCATCGTACTGATCGCTTTTGCAGGAGTGTAGGCCAAATTGAGATAATGCGTCTGATATTCGGTATTATAGGCTGCGATGTCCATTGGATCGTAAGCAAACTGGGTGATCCATTGAAATCCAGCCGAACGGAAGGTACGGCTCATCGCGGGATGCATATAGCTGTAGAGGTTATCCGCAGGATCATACTCATAGACCGCCTTGGCTTTACTGGCAAATCCCTTCAGGTTTGAAAATGGAATGGCATATTGATCGATATAGGGCAGAAAATTGCCTTGGCGTTGCCGCCCGGCCACCAGCCCGACAGGATACCATTGGTAGGTGGTGCCCTGGATATCGGCATTGAAGTAAGCCGAAACATGTTCCATGTTATGGCTTACATTGTAAAAGATCGGCTTTTTATTTCCACTTTTCTTCATCGCCGCAACCATGCGCGCAATGTAGGCCGAGGTGGTCTGCACAGCCCCCATGTGACAAGGTTCATTATTGATCTCGAAGCCAATGACGTACGGATCCTCCAAATAGGACTGACCAGTATAAGGATTGACATGGCGCAGCAATTGTCCGATATACCGCTCCTGAGCAGCTATAGCATCAGGGTGGGCATGCACCTGGCATTTGTCATAGTGGTAGGTGAATGCATCCGTATTTTCATTCCGTTCCGGATAACCGTTACCAAAATTGGTCATGCCCGTAATCAGGATACGGATCCCTTTTTGCTGGAGCTTAAAAAATAAATAGTCCAGCAGGTCCAGGTGCTCATTACTGATCAGGTTTCCATTTTTATCCGAGATTTCAACATCCCAGATATGGATGCGATAAGCATTATATCCCAAACGCGCAAAATGGTAAACATCACGGTCAATGGCCTGCTTATGGTCAATCCCCTTTTCGCGCAGCGCACGGTAAGCATGGGCAAAAGGGACTGTATAGTTGACACCATAAAAGGATGCCTCCGCTTTGGTATCAGACCAACGCATCACACCCTGAGGGTCGACAAATACCGTTGGCACCTTTTTGTTGACCTTAATCTGTGCATAGGATTTAATATACCCCAAAAGAGCAAAGCAGCATAAAATAATTACACGCATGGATTGTATCGATTTATAATTTTCTGGTTATTACTATTGCAAACCTATCAATCCATACGATCTTTTAAAGCTACAAATCGGACAAAGAACAACACAAATTAGACATTTTTCGCTTGTCCAATTTGGATCAAAACCCAAAACAAACTAAATATCAACAACTTACTTAAAACTATCCATATAAGACTTTGGCGGCATACCAAATTCCGACTGAAAGCATTTTGAGAAATACGAAGCATTGGAGAAACCGACCATATACATGACTTCAGCCACGGTAAACTTTTTTTGCTGCAGCAACAGGGCTGCTTTTTTGATGCGGATGCTACGGATATATTCTACCGGTGTATAGCCTGTCAGCTGTTTGATCTTGCGGTAAAGCTGTTTGGCGGCCACATCCGTCAGGTCGCTGAGGCGCTGAACCGAAAACTCAGAATCATCGATATGCTCTTCGATGCGCTGTGTCACCTGTGTCAGGAACTTTTCATCTGGCGATTGCACAGCGAGAGGCTCCGCTGGTTTGCTGATTTCGTCGATACGCAATTGCGTTACGAGTTTTTCTTTTCTGTCCAATAGCTGGAGCAATTGCATCTGGAGGATTTCCAAATCAAAGGGTTTGGTCATATAAGCATCTACTCCGGCCGTCACCCATTCGCGCTGGATCAGGTCATCATGCTGTGCCGTCAGCAGGATGATCGGTATTGTTGCTGTAGCCGTATTTTGGCGAAGCTTTCTGACCATTTCAATTCCACCCATATTGGGCATCATGGCATCCGTGATGACAATATCGGGCATAAAAGTATGTCCATCGATCAAGTGCAGCGCCTGACGGCCGTCCCCTACAATGCTACAATCATACGTCGTTTGTAAAGCGTTTACCAAGAAATCAGCAAGTTCGGCATTATCTTCGACGATCAGCAGTTTAGGTTTGTCGCCCCGATCACGATTTCCCGCATCTACCTTAGGGTTATCCTCCTTGTACGTATCGTCTATGCGAGCTAGTTTCAAGTGAAGTGTCACTTTGGTTCCCTCCTGATTACTTGCTATCCCGATGTTCCAGCCCAACTGATCACAATAGCTTTTGACCAAGAATAAGCCGACCCCGGTCCCCTGCACCCCACTCACCTCTTTTAAGGAAGAGCGGTAGAATTTGCTAAAAACATAAGGCAGGTCATCCAAAGCGATTCCAATTCCGGTATCCTCCACGACCAATTGCACGTCGGTATCCCTTGCCCGCAGGGAAACATCCACCCTTCCATCCGGCCGATTGTATTTGCAGGCATTCGCAAGCAGGTTATTGACGATCGATCCCAGTTTGGCCACATCCGTTTGTACAAAAAAACTTTCCAAATCACTATCAAATCGAATGGCGAGGGTTGTATACTCAGGGAGCTGCTGCCAGTCTTCGGTGATCTGCCTGAGATAAGGCACAAGGTCAATCTGTGATGTAAGCAGTCCCTGCAGCGGTGTTTCCTGCTGCTCCACCCGATCAAAGGTCATGAGTTCCTGAATCAGGTGACTGATTTTTAAGGCATTTCGGTGTACGCCATCCAGCTGTTTCTTTTTATCGCTGTTTTTTGTCTGCCGCATCAGTTGGCTCACGGGCGCCAGGATTAAGCTCAATGGTGTTTTCAGCTCATGTGATATGGCTGCCAGAAAGTCCATTTTCATCTTTGTTAATTCGAGCACCTTCCGTCGCTCCCGCCGCTCCCATTTCAAGGTATTGCGCACCCGGAAAAAATTGACGATCCAAAACAACAGGCAGACTGCGATAAGCATATAAACGCCCTTAGCCCAATATGAGGCATACCAAGGATAGCGAATCCGGATATGATAGGTATAAATTTCAGAAACAACATGGCCAGCAATATCCACTTTGGCCAACTGTAAATCATAGCTACCCGAATTTAAATTGGATAGCAGCACCTTATTATCGCCACGTTCCATGGGGATCCAGGTTTCGTTTTGACCTTTAAAGGCATAGGCCAGGCGATAGCCGGGATGATTTCCGTAGTCCAAGTCCGAAAATTCAAGCCTAAGGTTGTTCTGATCGTGATCCAACGTAATTTCATTGCGGTAACGTAAGCCATAGCCATAATTACCGAAAAGTTCATTGTTGATATACATTGCAGTAAGTACGATCTTTTTTGATCGCCCGATACCTTCAGGCTCCTTTTGGGCAGGTAGCAACACCACTTCATCAATTCCACCGAGCACCACCTCAGCCCTTTCGGCATCGTAATACATGGACGAAATCCGTTGTCCATAGCGCAGCAGTTCGGCTTTGAGGCTTTTCTTATTGATCTGCCAGACCCCAGCATTTGTGGCCACCCAAATAGCGTCATCCACTTCGACCATGGCTGTAACCTCGCCCCTACCGACAGGGTCAAAGCGAATCCGTTTACTTTTCCCTTCTTCGCCGATCTGTCTTAGCTCGCCGTGCTCACCTATCCATAGCGTGTGCTGCTTATCTTTCAGCATAAAGGTCGCCCGCGCAAAGGACTGGCCGGCACTATCTTTCAATTCACTTATCTTGCCGGTGCCCCTATCAATGCTACTGATACCCTTATTATAAAATAAGGCCAGCATCTTGCCCCGGCCATTGTCGAGGATCTGGTTAGCAAAATCTTCCAAAAGCCCGTCCGCTTTACTAAAATTCTTGCTTGCTGTGATTGGCCCCTTTGTTTCCAATAGCGTATTGCGGTTGACGACAAATATCCCCCCCATGTAGGAGGCAATCCACAGATTATCCGCCTCATCTTCCAGAATATCGTACGCCCACTTTGCATTTCTTCGCCCACTGGCGTCTAAGATCGTAAAGTTTCTGAATTGCTGGCTATGGGCATCAAAAACATTTACTCCGCCATCAGAAGCAATCCACACCAAACCGCTACGATCCTCATAAATATCCCGAATACGATTATGGGTCAGACGATAGTCCTTGGCATCCATGCGATACCAAAAGCTTTCCGAAGCGCGGCCGCCCAATCCATGGCTACGGATCAAGCCATTATCCCCACCCAGCCAGTACCATCCCTTGCGGTCCTTTGAAATTTTGTAAAAACGGTTGCCGTCACTGCTTGACGTCAATTGGTAGATGGGTAATATTTTTTCCACCTTACGGTTTGACCATAAGGAAAAGCCGAGATCGGTGCCCAGCCAGATATTTTCCGATCGGTCTTTAAAGATACTCCATACTATATTGTTGGCCAGTGAGTTTCTATTGCGCGAATCATGTTTAATCCGCGTGACCAACTGCCGATCCAGCTGATAGCTAAACAGACCATCATCCGTCCCCACGAGTAAAGTACTTTTGTCGTTGGAGGCCATTGCCTTGATCGGATGATTCTGAAGCACCGGGGTCTTTCGGAGCGTAGAGGAGCTATTTTCATACAGATACAGGCCGTATTCGGTCCCGATAAAAGTTTTGGTAGACCCCTTGATGGTAAATATCGAATTCACAAATTGATTGCTTCCCGGTCTATAATCAGGGAGTACCAACGGCAATGCCTCTTTTTTGGCAGGGTTCAATTCAAAGAGCCCATTATACGTACCGATTAAGAGCCTATCCCCGACCTGATCGAGGGCATAAACAGCAGTTTTGATCTTATTTTTAGCGACAGATTTGCCATAATCCACAAGCTGCCGCGTCGCGATATCATAGCAGTATAAACCAGCGATCGAACCTATCCACAACTTATCACCCGCGCGTAGTAAAGCCCTGACATCCGAAGGCCCACCTGCCGGAAAAGGTTCAAAGCGATCTTGCTGATAATTGTAAAGTAGCACACCTTGTCCGGTACCCAGCGCAAAGCGCTTGTCGTCTATCAGCGCAATACAGTAGACAAAGGTCTGAAAAGGAGATTTGGCCCCGCTGAGCGCCTGTAAAGAATAGCCATCGTAATTAAAAAGACCATTGTTACTGCCCAGCCAGAGCATTCCCAAACTATCCTGCGCAAAGGAATGCACCGTATTTGCATTCGTTCCCAACGAAATATTCCGAAAAGAAGGCTGATCCAGTGATTGCCCAAGGAGGGAGCTACTGATCAACGAACTGACAAATAAACAATAGAAATAAAAAGAATGCATGATATACGCGCTATACTACAAACTTAATTAATTCCCCATCGTTTTCAATTATTTCCTACATTTCCGCTACAAAAAGATTCCTCAGGCTGTTATCAAACTCAACATTATCCCTTCTCTGCCAACCCGCGCATCCAGGTGTTGAAATCTGCATCCGAAGGGATTTCAAGCTTCTTGCGCAACCTGTTCTTGCGAACCTGTACAGCCCGGATCGTGACAAAGGTATATTCCGCGATGTTCTTTGTCGAAAAATTAAGAAAAGCCATGGCACAAAACTCCAGTTCCGTCGTTCTGATATTGGGGTCAAGGATTTTCAGGGCCTGGATAAACTGCGGGTAGAGTTCAGCAAATAATGTCAGGAATTCGGGATTATTACTTTTGGCCAGGTCGATCAGATTATTGAACTTGTTTTCGCCGATCTGCTCTGTAAGCTCCTTGTTGAGGGTTTCTGTTTCCTGTAGCGCCTCTTCCTTTTGTCCCAACAGCTTACGGTTGTGCCACACACGCCATACAAAAAATACAATGGCAACAATAAGTACTGCCAAGATGATTAACGAGATCGTAACTGATTTTGACACCTTAGTATCCGATTCCTGGTCTTTTAAATTTAAAATCAGACTGAGCACCTGATCAACGACCTGTCTATTTTCCCTTTCCAAAGAATCACTGAGGAGGGTAAAGGCCATTCCATAGTGATCGGCTTTAGCTTTATCTAAGCCGGTTGTTCGGTAAAAATCGGCCAGTTCTTGGTACGAATTTTTCATTCCAATTCTGCTGCCAACGGCCCGCTTGCTCGCTAGGCTCTCTTCATAATAAGCAGCAGCTTTTTTCAAGTTCCCTCTCTTTTTCTCCAAAAAGCCTAAGGCGCCATAGGTGTTCAGGACGATAGGAATTTTATATTTTTTTATGAGATCCAGTGATTTATCAAGGTATTGCTGCGCTTTCGCAAAATCACCTCGTGCAGCATATAACCTTCCTAGATTGTCATAAACAACTTGATAACGTTTGGCCGCATCTTTCTCCTCAAAGACCTTCAGGTTCTCCAATTGGAGTTCGGTATATTTTTGCACAGAATCCAGTTGTTCCAAATTTTGAAAAATAGAACTTAAATTTTCGTAGTTAAACTGGTAGGATTTTACCTGTTGTTCGCCTGTGAGTTTTTTGATCAGCCCCTGTTGCAGACGAAATGCCCGAAGGGCCTGTTGATTCAGATTGAGGTGACCATATGCTCTTCCCCGTAAGCGTAGTACTTCGGATTGCATGAAAATTTCTTTCTTATAATAGTCGGTCGTTTCAATACGATCCAGCTGTTTCAGTCCTTCCTTAAATAAACCTACCGTTACAAGACCTTCTGCCAGGTAACAGCCAGATTTTGCCTTTCCTTCATCATAATTTGCTGCATTGGCCAAATTAAGTGCTTTTATTGTGGTCTCTAAATAGGTAACCAGATTGCCTCTATTAGCGAATTCTATTGACTTCGCTAAGAGTGAGTCAATTTCTTGCTTCTTGTTATCGTCGGCAAAAGTCTTAAGTGTCAGTAGGAAAAAAATAAATAATAAAAATTGTCTTGTCATCGTATTATTAGGTCATCATTTAATTTAAAGGTAGATATCGCTAAATTCCAGGTCTAAATTAACGTTTTTTTTTAGACAATACTTTCGTTTTTCAATAAAAAAAATGTGCTTTCCGACTATTTTTATTCTTCATTGTGTGTTGTTCGTCTCAACAACTACAAAATTGTCGTTTAATCATATAGAAATCAGCAATACACATATCTATCACAAATATATCTCTTCTTTTCCAACAGATAGTAAACAATATCACTTTCTGGCCGGAGATCACTTCGGACTAGATTTGAGAACTAGAAAAGGAGTTCGAATCCATATTCGATGTTAGTATTACAAAAAAAGCTAGATCAAAGCGTCGGTTAAAACCATACCTTTACTGATCCCTGATTTAAGTTCCTGATAATAACCTTCAGCCTGTAGATTACGGTATAGCTTGTGATTTACTACTCAGTAGACGGATACGCGCACGATAGTTTAACCTATTCTGCAAGTACTGATAATCGTCGGAATATGGCAGCTGCCGAGCTGTTCGACACCGTTGTTCTGCTTACAACAATTTTTGCTCCGGTTACAGGATCAACTATAATACCTACTCTTTAACCATAAACTTGCCCTTACCAATAATATCAGGACAGGCACTTCCACCAGCGGACCGATAACCCCTACAAAAGCCTGCGGAGAATGTATTCCGAATACAGCTATAGCAACGGCTATGGCCAGTTCAAAATTATTTCCCGTTGCAGTAAAAGCAATAGAAGCATTCTTTTCATAAGGAACATTCATCGATCGATTGATAAAAAAGCTGAGAAAAAACATGAATACAAAATAGATCACCAAGGGGATGGCCACTTTAACAACATCCATAGGTAGTTCCAATATTTTACCACCTTTGAGACTGAACATCAACACGATGGTAAAGAGTAATGCATATAACGTGACAGGTGAAACCTTGGGTATAAACTTCCTGTTGAACCATTCTTTTCCATGTATACTGATCAGTATATATCGGCTTACAAATCCAGCCAAAAAGGGAATTCCAAGATAGATCAGAACACTTTGCGTCACATCCTTTATCGATACACTTACGTCGAATTCAGCCAACCCCAACTTACTGGGCAGGATATTGATAAACAACCAGACCATAAAGCTGTAGGTGAAAACCTGAAAGATACTGTTCAGCGCTATTAGCAGGGCCGCATATTCCCTGTTCCCCTTGGCCAGGTCATTCCAGACAATCACCATAGCGATGCACCTTGCCAGTCCGATAAGGATCAATCCGACCATATAGTCAGGCTCATTCCGTAAAAAAATAACCGCCAGTGCGAACATAAGGACTGGACCGATGACCCAGTTAAGTAAAAGTGAAATGCCAATAGCCTTTTTATCCTTCACCGCTAACGGGAGAATCGAGTAGTCCACCTTTGCAAGTGGCGGGTACATCATCAGGATCAATCCGATTGCCAGCGGAATATTGGTTGTCCCAACGGAAAGGGAGTTCGTAACATGAGCTATTCCGGGGAAATAATGACCTATCCCAACGCCGATTGCCATAGCAAGAAATATCCATAGGGTAAGATAGCGGTCAAGAAATTTTAGTTTTGGCTGCATAGGTTACTTTTTGATCTGTGAAAAGACGTAGAACATCTCGCGGGCAATCTCCAGGCTCCGTTGCCGGTAAACTGCTGTCTGTTCGGGCGTACCATCCGAAATCTTTGGATCTTCATATTTTATAGAAAATCTTGCCTCGGCACCCATCACCAGGGGGCACCCTTCATCGGCATTACTGCATGTCATGATAGCTCCAAATCCGCTCGCCGGATTGAACCTGTTGTCGTAAACTTTTGAAAAGCACATGATCGGCGGTTCATTTAAGGCATACTTAACAGCATAGACGGGATTGCTGCCCTCCGCCAATTGGAGGATCTCAAAACCCTGGCTGGCGAGTGTTTCTGCTACCTTCGGGAACATCGCCGTGGCTTCCGTTCCGCCAGAATAGCAGAACAGATCTTTTAATCCAAAATGGTAGGCCATGGTTTGTGCCCATACCTGCGAGAGGTGGCTCCTGCGGCTATTGTGGGTACAGATGAAATTTAAACGGATACGTTCCCCATTGTCCACTTTCTCATTTAAATAGGCTATTAAGGGTTGTAGGCATATCTTCCTTTCCGCTGGCACATTTTCAGCCAAAAATCCTCCTATTGTTTTTAGTATGTTATCGTTCATGTTTTCTCGACTTAATTTTTTCTTTTGTACCGCGATTTTTAGCAACAGCCACTTCCGGGGGTACATGAAGAACCGGGATTGACACCAAGCTGTACGAGGTTTATCTTTTGTTTTTCGGCAGGGATCCCACAGGCATCCTGCGCCAGGCATGTCGTGGTCTTATTTTTCAGCACAAATGTCTTTCCGTCAAAGCCGAGGTCATATTTGCCGATCGTACCACTTTGGTATTCTACCTCGATGTCGCCGTCTTCAAGCCCCAGCTTTTCTTCCGAAAGTTTGATGATATTTAATAGTTTTCCGGGTTTTAGAAGATGTTCGTAATCGTCCGCGTTCCATAGCTGAAAATTGACAGACTTTTCTTTACGGATCACTCCGCCACAGTCAATGAAGTTTTTGGTGATCTGACCAACTTCGGTTACGTGGAAGTACTCCGGTACAAATGTACCATCTTCCAGTTTAAACGCTACATTTTCTAATCCCTGTAGGATTTCCTTGATTTCTGATAGTTTCATGACCCTATAATTAAATGTTATATTGCTATTTTACGATGATATTATAAAAAAAAATGCCTAACAGCATTTCCTGGCACAGACATCCTGGTCAAAGAACAAATTGAACTGCTTTTGAAATTCTTTCCAGATTTTTTCGTCAATGCAATAACAGACGGACTTTCCTTCAATCGTTCCCTGAATGACGCCAATATTTTTAAGTTCTTTTAAGTGCTGGGAGATCGTTGCCTGGGCAAGCCCCAACTCCTCAACCAAGTCATTACAGATACAGGTTTTCTGATCGATAATATACTGGAGGATGGCAATTCTTGCAGGATGACCAAGTATTTTAAGCATCGAGCCCAGCTTGTTGTGTTCAGCACTGTATATTTCTGTCCTTGTTATTCCCATTACAATTTTATCATATCGCAATATTACGATATATATTTCTAATGTGCAAATATTTATTACAAAAATCTTCATCCTTTTTCCCCAAGAAAAAATGATCCTCAACCTTGTCTTCAAGTAATAGAACTAACCTATGATCTGATGTAATCATTTTAATTTCTATTCCATGGAAAAAGCAAGCGATTTGCGACCTCTTGTCCTTGCGAACATTAAAAACGAAATTTTGGCTTGCCTTATTGGCGCCATGACCATGATCCCTTATCCTTTACCAGTGCGCTTTTGGACCTTCATCTTAAATTTTTATTTGCATTGCTGCTGATAAACATTTCATTCTTCTCTTCGGAAATAATTTCCAAAAAGCGTTCATAGTGTTTGAGCACATCACTGATCAGCTCATTCTTGGTAAAATACTGCACATCATATCCCTCACGGGCATCTCCAAAATAAGATTTTGGGAAATAAGTTTTCTTGTCTTCAATATCGGGTAGATTATTCTCTTCCATGACATAATCCGAAACTACTTTTACCTGGTTCTTTACACCATATATAAAGTTATTGACCACATCGTAGCGGATTTCAATTTCGATAGTGCCCGGACTATCTACTTTTTTGATCTTCGCTTCGATCCCATTCTGTTTAAATTCTGACTGAAGTTCTTCGAATGCTAGCTTTACCGTCGTATCGATAAATTGATCAACAGAAGCACTGCTTTTGAACGAAATGATCTGTTTTAAGCGGTCCTTCCAAAATTCTCCCGACCAAGGGACAGTGCTTACCGAAAAATCCCGATCATAATAGCTGCGGTCTATAACAAGAGCTTTGACCAAGCTGACACAGAAAAGTAGCATAATCATAGAAAATGGTAAAGCTGTAATAAGCGTCATGGTCTGCAAGGCCTGCAAGCCCCCGGTATTTAGTAGCATCAGGGCCAGGATAGCCAGTAGCGCTCCCCAAAAAACCATCTGCCATTTGGGCGATCTGGCTGCATTCTTGGTCGCGATACTGTTCATCACGAGTATTCCTGAATCTGCAGAGGTTACAAAAAATATGACGATGATCAGAATGACCAGGTAACTAACCAGCTCAGAGAGTGGCAGAAAATCCAAAAACTTGAACATCAATGCATCGGGATTATCTGCCAAAGCACTCAAAGCACCCTTTGCAATGTTGATGTCAAACCAGATTGCACTATTGCCAAAAACAGACATCCATATGAAATTAAATAAAGTCGGGATAATCAGCACGGCAGCGACAAATTCGCGAATGGTACGCCCTTTTGAAATTTTAGCAATAAACAGGCCCACATAGGGTGACCAGGATATCCACCAGGCCCAATAGAGAATCGTCCAATTGTAAAACCAGGGTAAGGTGGCCTCGTCATAAACATGTGTATCGAAAGTCAGACCGAAAAAATTGTTGATATAATTTCCGATCCCCTCTGTAAAACTTCCGATAAGATAAACAGTCGGCCCGAGAAAGAGCACAAACAACAAAAGCACAACCACTGCGATGACATTGACGCTACTCAATAGCTTTACGCCTTTATCCACCCCTGAAGTTGCGGATATAATTGAGAGCAGGGTCAAGATCCCCACAATAATGATCTGGTAGGTAAAACTGCTCTCGGCCACAATTCCCAAGGTCTGTAAGCCTGCATTCACCTGTACCACGCCAAATCCTAAGGTAGTGGTAATACCAAAGAAAGTACTGCACAGCGCAAATACATCAATGGCATTGCCCATTTTTCCATTGATCTTGTTCTTTAAGAGCGGATAAAAGCAGCTGCGAAGTGAAAGCGGCAGTCGGTAGCGGTAGGCAAAGTATGATAAAGCCAATCCTACCACGCCATAAATAGCCCAGGCGTGGATACCCCAGTGAAAGAACGTATACAGCTGTGCATTTTTAGCGCGATTAATATAGTGATTTGCTTCAAAGACATCGGTCGAATAATGATGCATAGGCTCGGCTACACTAAAATACATTAATCCGATACCCATACCCGCTGCGAATAGCATTGAAATCCAGGAGAAGAACGAGTATTCCGGTTTACTATCGTTGCTACCCAGTTTGGTCTTTCCAAATTTGCTAAACATCAGATAGACCAGAAAGATAACAAACAGCGTCACAGCCCAGACGTAGACCCAATTGAGGTTAACAAAAATAAATTCCTTGACCGTATCTAACAGACGTACAGTCAACGTAGGCAGAAACACAGATAACAGGCATACCCCTATGATAAAGATCAAGCTAGGGATAACAATACCTTTATTAAAAGTCGATTTGGAAAAGATCACTCGATTTTATTTTATATAAATGAGAAAGCGTAGATCCAAGGTTGATCTACGCTGTTAAATTACTTCTATGAATTACTCCGGACCATGAACCTACCAAATAAATAAGTAAAGCAGAAAGTACGGCAGTAATAATACGAGGAGCCCAAGCAATGGCTGAGGAGATAAATC
The DNA here is from genome assembly GCF_003627955.1 of Sphingobacterium puteale. GTDB lineage: Bacteria > Bacteroidota > Bacteroidia > Sphingobacteriales > Sphingobacteriaceae > Sphingobacterium > Sphingobacterium puteale. The sequence goes on from NZ_RBWS01000024.1 coordinate 74,549, forward strand.
TATCCCAATGTTGTTGGACTTCGTTTAATTCTAAGTTGTTCATAAGCACGAATTTTATTAAAAATGTAAGGCAAAGGAATTAATATCGTTAAATTTTAATTTTATTTCAAATAAAAAGTACTTTATTTACATTTTTAACAATTGGAAAACCCGATTGTTCACAAAAAAATGAAATTCATGATGGTATTATCCGCTCTTATGCTGACTCAGAATTCTTATAATATTGTTGTGCGACATTTGTAGACAGATACCTTAGCGAATAAACAAAGCCGGTCTTTGTTTAACAGAAGTTCAGCCTTTGGACAATAATGCTTAATCAATCCCCTACCGGTACGCCGCGTGATCGCCTCTTGCAGATCCTCCTCACGGTAGTCATGTTTGCTTCCCGAATAAATGGGCTTGAGATAAAATTAACTTAAAGTTTTTTCGGCACAAAATAAATAGTAATTTCAGCCCTACAACCGATTATTCGAAATTGCGTGGATAAAATCAATATAATGCAGCGATGTTTATGTTTTCTGATAGCTTGTCTGATCACCATACAACTAACTGCACAAACCATACCCATTGCTCGTTTCAGCCATTTGACCACAGCGGAGGGCCTATCACAAAGCACCGTCACCTGCATCCTAAAAGATAAATATGGCTTTATGTGGTTTGGTACCATGGATGGCCTCAATAAATATGACGGTTACCAGTTTAAAATCTATAGAACCAAACAAAACAATAAGAAAAGTCTTCCTAACAACCAGATAAAATCACTGTACGAAGACCCACATGGCGAACTTTGGATCGGGACAATGGGTGGCGGCTTGGCCCGTTATGATCGGGACAATGATTCTTTTGAGCATGTCATAAAACCCCAAATCGGAAATAACAGCATTGATGTGAGCGTCAATGCCATTCTGGAAGATAGCAAAGGAAACTTTTGGGTAGGGACTTATGCCGATCTCTATTCAATGGACAAAAAGACAGGCCATCTGACCCGCTACCAGTTCAGAGATACCAAGGGGCGTGCTATCACAGCTGTTGTTACTTCCATATTTGAAGATGACAGGCGAAATCTATGGGTAGGAACGGAAAACGGCCTTATCCTATTGAACAAAGAAACCCAGCGCAGCACTTATTTCACTTCTACAGGCGCCCGGGGCGCACTGAGCAATAACAAGATCAATGTAATAACACAGGATGGAGACGGGTATTTATGGGTAGGGACGTATGGTGGCTTGAACCGGTTTGATTACCGTACCAATACATTTACCACTTACAGAAAAGAACAAGGCAACAGCAAAGCAATAAGCAATAATGTTGTACTTTCAATCGTTCCCGGCGGTGAGCATAAACTCTGGGTAGGCACCGAAGAAGCATTAGAATTATTCGATTGCCAAACCGGACATTTCACACATTATCAGAACAATTTCGCCGACGAGGAAAGCCTGAACCATAATTCGATATACGCGCTTTTATTGGACAAGGAAGGGATCCTATGGATAGGAACATTTGCCGGAGGGATCAATAAATATGACCTGAATCATACTTATTTCCAGGTTTTTAAAAATTTTCACGTCACATCAGGTCAGAGTACAAGCACCATTACTTCATTCGCCGAACAAGCTGACGGAGATATATGGGTGGGTTCGGACGGTGGATCACTCAATCTTTGGAAACGGGCAACAAATGAATTTATCCACTGGGATCCCAATGATAAAATGGGATTAAATTCATTCTCCGTACTCTCTTTACTGACGACAAGAGATAAAAAAAGTCTATGGATCGGAACCTATGAACGCGGGCTTAAAAGACTGGACCTGAGCACAGGTACATTTAGCCATTTCTATAGCGGTAAGGGACCGCTCCAGTTGAGCAACAATACGATTTATGCGCTGACAGAAGATCGACAGGGTAATATTTGGCTTGGAACCAATGGCGGCGGAGTCAACATTATACAGAAAAATACACCGGAGATCAGGAAACATCGAGCCGATGGACAGGCCCATGCACTAAATAACAACTATATTCGGGCATTTTATGAAGATGACAATGGCGATATGTGGATCGCAACCTATGGGGGTGGCATCAATATCTATCATCCGGCGGACAACCGTTTCACCTGTTACAACAGAGCAAACAGTAATCTCCAGAGTGATATCATCAATACCATTTATGGCGATTCTGACCGCAACATCTGGATCGGTACGATTGACGGGGGCTTACACCGTTTTGATAGACAGCGCAAGACATTTGTCAATTATCGTGAAGAACAGGGCCTGCCCAGCAATGTGATCAACAGTATTGTTGAAGACAATAATAGACATTTATGGATCAGCACGAACAATGGGGTAAGCCAGTACAGCCTGGATCAGCATACTTTTTCAAACTATAACCGCTATAATGGATTACAAGGAAAAGAATTCCTCGCAGGCGCAGATCTCAAAACGAGCAAAGGGGAAATTCTGTTTGGTGGCAACAACGGATTTAATGTTCTTCATATGGCTAATATCCGGCGAAATGTACATGCTCCTCCGGTCATATTTACCGATTTCCAGCTATTTAACAGACCTGTTGTGATAGGAGCCGAAAACTCTCCACTGACGCGCAATATCAATGAGACCGACGCACTGGCGCTGGACTATGATCAAACTGTATTCACCATTGAATTTGCGGCGCTCGGTTATACCATTCCCGAAAAGAACCAATATGCTTATCTATTGGAGGGCTTTGACAAAGAGTGGAACTATGTAGGCAATAACCGAAGAGCTACATACACCAATCTGGATGCAGGCACATACACGTTTAAAGTAAGGGCCGCCAACAGCGACGGGATATGGAACTCCAAGGAGGCGATATTGAAAATTGTCGTTGCTCCCCCTTTTTGGCGGACCGCCTGGGCATATTGCCTATATGGGCTGATCACCGCTATTATACTCTACCTGCTTTTTCTGGAAATAAAATCAAGGGAAAAGCTCAAAAATGATGTGCTTTTAGAGCGATTAGCCGCGAAGAAGAATGAAGAGATCAATGCGATAAAGGTCAATTTCTTTACCAATATCTCACATGAATTACGCACTCCTCTTTCATTGATCCTGGATCCGCTCCGAAAAATCATCCATCAGGACATCAGCATGGATCAGGTGAAGACCTACAGCAGGCTCGTGTACAAAAATGCAGACCGCTTGCTCAACCTGGTCAATCAGCTCCTGGATTTTAGACGGCTGGAAAATGGGGCTGCGTCATTCAAAGCGCATACCGTAAACGTGGTCGAATTGATCAACGAAATATGCGAAGCTTTTAAAGAACGTGCCCAGATACGGGAGATAGACTTTTCTATCCGCTATGCCAGCCCTGTCATACGGCTTTCCATTGATGAAGATAAGTTTGAGAAAATTCTTTCCAATCTGCTCTCCAATGCATTTAAGTTTACACCAAACGGAGGAAAGATCGACGTAGTAGTAGAACGAAGTGAAACTGTCGTCGAAATCCACGTCATCGATAATGGCATTGGAATTCCGGAAGCAGACAGGGAACGTATTTTTGAAATATTCTACAAAGTAGATGGAGTACATCCTTATGAAAACAAGTCATCCGGCATCGGTCTGGCTTTGACCAAGGAGCTTGTCGAATTGCATGGCGGAAAAATAACGGTTCAGAGTGAAGTCGGCCGGGGTTCGGACTTTACCGTCCATCTAGCTACCCAAGGCACGATATTGCAGGATAAGGACGATGCTTTTGTCGCGCGGTATGAAGAATTGCTGTCGCCCCTGTTCGGTCAGGAAACAGAACAGATACAGGCTATCGAAACAGATACTCATCTGAAAGAAGACCGGCCGATCGTGCTGTTGATTGAGGATAATCCCGACCTACAGGCCTATATCCGTCACGAGCTGTCGGCATATTTTGAAATTCTGAGCGCCACCAATGGACTTGATGGTCTGGAACTCGCCAGACAGTCTGTTCCTGACCTGATAGTCAGCGATATTATGATGCCCAAAATGAATGGTCTGCAGGTCTGTCAGGAACTCAAAGCAGATGAACGCACCAGCCACATTCCAATTGTTTTACTGACGGCCAAGCAAACCGACGACAATAAGATCGAAGGGTATACACATGGTGCGGATGCCTATATTCCAAAACCCTTTGCGATGGATCTATTGATTGCACGCATCACTAACCTGCTCCTCTCAAGAAGAAAATTACGGGAGCTATTTGACAATGCAAACAGGCAGGATACATCCGGCAGATTACCGGAGCTGAACAGCCTTGGCGCGATCGACCGTGACTTTTTGCAGAAAGTAGAACATCTGGTGGAAGAAAACCTGAACAATAAAGAATTTAATATTGATCTGTTAGCTGAGCTGCTGCATATGAGCAGACGTCAGCTATACCGCAAGATAAAAGCCCTGACAAATCAGGGCGTACAGGAATACATAGTGAGCATCAGTCTCAAACATGCGCGCAATATGCTCCTCACAGGCAACTATACCATTGCCGAAATCGCTTATTTGGTCGGTTTCTCAGAACCCTCAAATTTTAGCAGGTCATTTTCCAAATATTTTGGAATGAGTCCCAAAAACTATCTTGAATGGGCTGAAAAGCAAAATAATTAGCTTTTGGCATTCGCTGATATGCTTTTGGCACGCACTGATAATTACTTTTTTCACATTTAAGTCTAATATTGGCTATTGACGGCCGGGCGTCCGGTCAGGCCGTCTAAGGCATAACTAATTATAGTGTGAATGGAAAAAAAACGTAAACAGTATTGTACATGATCAGATCTGTACGCCAATTATTTTATCAAAAATTTAAATAACCAATTTTATATGATCTCAAAGTTATTATCTAAGCCGATCGGTCTGGTCTGGCTTGTGAGTGCGCCTGCCTTGTTAACGGCGCAGGTAGCAAATAAAAAAGTGGATGGTATTGTCAAGAATGAGTCGGGCATGGTATTGTCCGGCGTGTCGGTCAAGGTAAAGGACGGTACTGCTACCGCTGTGACCGATCGTTTCGGGCATTATCAGATCAACGCTGCTCCTACAGACATACTGATATTCTCCTATATCGGTATGCAGACATCGCAAGTACCTGTCGGAAATCAGGCATTGGTCAATGTCACCCTGACTTCTGCTGCTACGCAGCTAGAAGATGTCGTCGTCGTGGGCTACGGTACCATGAGGCGTGCCGACGTCACCTCTTCGATCTCATCCGTAAGTGCAGAAGCCATAAAGGACCTGCCAGTTGCAGGTGCTGATCAAATGCTGCAGGGGAAAGTCGCCGGGGTAAGTGTTTCGGCCAATGGTGGCCAGCCCGGAGGAGGAATATCCGTACGCGTAAGGGGACTGACATCCATCAATGGAAACGAACCGCTCTATGTGATCGACGGTATTATCGTCCCTACCGGAAAGAGCTCCATTGCACAGGATAAACTTGGCGGAATGGCCGGATCTACCTCCCAAAGCGGAATTGCAGGGATTAACCCCAATGATATTGAAAAAATAGACATCCTCAAGGATGCTTCCGCGCAGGCCATCTACGGTTCCCGTGGAGCCAATGGCGTAGTACTGATTACCACAAAACGCGGAAAAGCCGGCGAAGGAAAAGTAAGCTATGATATGTATTATGGCGAATCAAAAGTCCCTACCCGTCTTGATCTGATGAACTTAAGCCAGTTTGCACAGTATAATAATCAGGTATTGCAGGAGATCAGTAAAGTTACCGGAAATCCCTATACGCCTATCGGAGAATATCAGCGTCCGGAAGTCCTGGGAGAAGGGACCAACTGGCAAGATGCCATCTTTCAGAAAGGCAAGATGCAGAATCATCAATTAAGTTTTTCGGGAGGAAGTGAAAAGACAACCTATTATTTGGGTTTAAATTATTTTAAACAGGACGGTACGATCATCAACTCCGGATTTGACAGGTTGTCCCTGCGGTTTAACCTTGACCACCAGATCAAAAGCTGGCTGAAGGTCGGTATCAGCAGCAGCACCGCCCGCACCAATCAAAAAACCACATTGACCAACGGATCTGATGCCATCGTCAACGTTGCCGCTTTCAATAGTCCAGCCGCCCCGATCTTTGGACTGAACGGAGATTTTGCACCACCGGTATCCATAGGAGGCTATGCGTTTGGGAACCCCGTCAATCCTGTGGCACTGGCGCAGTTGCGCCAAAATACAGGCGATCAGTTCAAAGCCTTCGGAAGTGTCTACGGAGAGTTGATTTTCACCAAGTTTTTAACCATGCGAAATGAGATCAACTACGACGTTACAAATGATAATAACATGTCTTTCCAGCCCTCCCTTTCATCCGGCGGAACGACAATACTCGCGCCAAGTAAAATCGTCGAACAACGCAATCCCAGCTACTACTGGGCATTAAGGAATTACCTGAATTACAACCAATCCTTTGGTCAACATAACATCAATGCACAGATCGGACATGAAGCCCAGGCTTCATATTATGACAATATATTGGCTTCACGGCAAAATCTGGCCCTCAATATACCGTCTATTGCAGCAGGTGAACAGGAAAACCAGGTCATCGAAGGAGGCAAAGGAGACTGGGCCATGGAGTCCTATTTCCTGAGAGCCGGTTACGCGTACGACAACCGCTACTCTGTTAACCTCTCCCTGAGACGTGACGGCTCCTCCAACTTTGGACCAGACCGTAAGCTAGGCTACTTCCCTGCAGCCTCCGTGGGATGGACAGTTACAAATGAAAAGTTTGCCAAAAATCTCAAGGTATTGAATTACCTGAAAGTACGGGCCGGAGTCGGAGCTGTGGGCAGTTCAAATGTCGGCGGGGCAAGCTATGCAACCAATATCCGTCTATTCGCCACCGGCCCCTTTGGCGCGGGCGGCGTACCCGACAATGTCGGCAATCCGGCACTCGGCTGGGAATCTGTCACCACCTACAACGGTGGATTTGATGCCGGTTTCCTCAATGGACGTCTGGATGTCACCTTCGATATCTATAAAAAGATCACCTCTGACATGCTTATGGCAACTCGACTGCCCAAATATACAGGCATAGGGACGGAATGGAATGATATCAAATCGCCCAATGTCAATGCAGGCCGGATGACAAATACCGGATTTGACATCGGTATATCTTCTACCAATATCAATAAAAATGGCTTCACATGGAAAACAAACCTTGTGCTATCCCATTATAAAAATCGTCTGGACAAACTAAACAGCGACCAGGCCGACCTGATGCGTTATACGGAATATAGCAATGCCGTTATCCTGACCCGTACCGTTCCGGGAGGACCTATTGGCCGCTTTTATGGGTTTATTTCGGACGGTTTGTTTACTTCTGAAGATGATCTGCACAACCATGCGAATCAAGGCCAAGCAATTGGTTCAAAAGGCTTATGGCTGGGCGATGTCAAATATCGCGATCTCGACGGGAATAATGTCATCAATGATGGAGACATGACCTATATAGGAGATCCTAATCCAAACTTTACATTCGGATTAACCAACTCGTTCAAATATAAAGGATTTGACTTATCTGTTTTCCTGCAAGGATCTCAAGGTAATGATATCCTAAATTATACCAAGAGATCATTGGAAACACCGGTCAATGTATACTGGAATCAATTGCAGACCTCATTGACAGATCGCTATTCCGAATTGTTCAATACCAATGGTACTGTACCCCGATACAATCAGTGGCATCAAGATAATAAACGTGTGTCAAGCCGTTTTGTCGAAGATGGCTCATACCTACGGATACAAAATATTACCCTCGGTTATAATTTGCCCACAGCCTGGATCAACAGAATCAAAATGCAGGCCGCACGGATTTATATCTCAGGACAGAATATCTACACCTTTACAAAATACAGTGGATACGATCCAGAATTAGGTTCCTACAACAATGACGCGCTGATGCAGAATATTGACCTGGGCAATTATCCCAATCCGAGAACCTTTACGATCGGTGCTAATATAACTTTTTAAACCATTGAACAAGACATTATGAAGACAAAACTGATATACACAATAGTTGGCGGCCTATTGTTTTTGGGATCCTGTAAAAAAAGTTTTCTAGACAGGCCTTCACAGAATAATCCAACGCTGGACACTTATTATAATTCCGATGCGGAAGTAAGAGGTGCAACCGGCTATCTGTACAATACCGTATGGTATGATTATCAAGATAAAGCCTTCCATGCCATCGGCGAGGTGCTGTCGGGCAATATGTACACCGGTGATCCCGTCTACAATACCTTCTTGAATTTTACGGTCTCCGGAACCGACGAACAGGTGAGCCGTTCCTGGTATTCATTTTATAAAGTAGCAGGAAACGCCACCGTGCTGATCAACACCTTTGAAGAAAAAATGAGCAAAGGCGGAGATCCCTCCTATCTAACGCAGGGCATTGCGGAGGCAAAGTTTATCCGGGCGGTCGCATATTTTTATCTAGCCCGAGTCTTTAAGGATGTTCCCATCGTCACCGATCCGGTCTCAATGGCTACGACGGGCAACTTTAATACACCACGCTATCTGCAGGCCGATGTCATCAAGTTTGCCTTGGATGATATGGCTTTTGCGGAGGCAAACCTGAAAGACAACGATACCCCCGGACGAGTGACCAAGCTATCGGCTACCGGCATGATGGCCAAAATGTATCTCTACTTAAAAGACTACGAAAATGCACGAAAGAAGGCAGAAACGGTCATCAACGCTAAAAAATACAGCCTATATCCTGATTATGGGAAGATGTTTACCGATCAGAGTGCCAATAACAATTCCGAGAGCCTCTTTGCCTTACAGTGGGTAGCATCAGGGGGATATGGTGTCGGCAATCCCATCCAGGCCTATGTAGGTCCCGAGCCATTATTGAAAGAAACCACCGGAGCCGGATGGTCCGCCATTATTCCGTCAATCGACCTGTTGGACAGCTATGAAGTGGGCGATAAGCGCAAAGGCTGGTCCATTATGGAGCAGGGATTTCATCGGGATGACTGGAAGAATTCGGCCTTTCCGAACGGCTTTACCTACGATACCACATGGACAAGCTCCAATGACAATGCACGGAAGATAAAAACAGGTACCCGTTCCAATGCGCTGAAATACGTGGTCGGTCCGGGCGGCGGCGGTCAGGATGTCAATGGCACCTCCACGAGCATCTGTACCTACATCTTGCGCTATGCCGATGTATTACTGATCTATGCAGAGGCCGTATTGGCTGATCAGGCGCAGAGTACGGATGCAAAAGCACTGGCCGCTGTCAATGACGTAAGACACCGCGCCGGACTGGGTACCTCACGCGACCTGACCGTATTGACCCCAGCGAATATATTACATGAGCGACGGGTAGAATTTGCATTTGAGGGAGATTATTGGTTTGACATTCAACGCCAAGGATTTACGAAGGCCAAACAGCTGGTGGAAGCGCAGGAAAGAGGCACCTATAGTGCCCTGGGCAAACCATTGGTGGATCACCTCAGCGTGACGCTCAGCAGTGAAAGCAAGTTATATCTTCCGATCCCGACGACAGAGGTGGTCAACAATCCAGAGCTGGCCAAACCCGCCGTTCCTTATAAACCTTAATATTATAATGAAAAAAATTATGAAGACCTTATATCACTACGTCTGCATCCTCGCAATAGCCTGCTTTGCATTTGTTTCCTGTAAAAAAGACGATAAGCTGTCACCATCAGGAAATCCCCAGGCTGATCCATTGGAAGTAACATCCGGTGCTCCGGGTACGGTAATCGTACTGACCGGCCAGGGGCTTGCGGGTATGAAATCCATTATTTTTGAAACGGGAAATGTTCCTGCCGGCTTCAATCCAGCTTTTAACAATGACCATGCGTTGGTATTCCGTGTACCGGACACAGCGGCAGCAGGACAGCAGGACATCATCCTGACCAATATGTTGGACAAGCAATTACGGGTTCCCTTCAATGTCACACCGCTACCTTCCGTTGCCACAGTTTCAGACTACAACTTTACCCCCGCGGTCACCCAGCTTACCCTGAACGGCAACTATTTAAATGATGTAACGGAGGTGACCCTGACCGGTACGGGTGCAAAGGCTAGCATCGTAAGCAAAAGTCAACGTCAGCTGGTGGTGACCCTACCGCAGACAGAAGTCAGCAGAACAAAACTCGATATCAGAAGCGAAGCCGGAGAAATTACGACAACGCAGGAGTTTGTCAACGTTGATCAGGCTTTCAGACTCTTTACTGATTCCTATCAAAATGGTTTTGAAGGCTGGGGCTGGGGAGCAGTAACAATTAGCACGGCAACCTTTAAGTCGGGAAATGCATCCTCAAAAATGGTTTACGGCAAAGGAAGCTGGTCTGCCAATGGCATGGCCAACTGGGGGGACGGCATGGCCAAGAATGCCGACTTAAAATTCCTTTCATTCTGGATCAAAGGCGGTTCGCAGGACTATACCCTTTTTCTTACCAGCGATGGGCGCGCTGCGGGCTTTGGAAATGCCGACAGATCCACTCCCATCCGTGTGCCGGCAGGCGTATGGACCTACGTTCGCCTGGATCTCGCGGATATCGGTCTCTGGAGCAAAGGCAATGCCTTCAAACAGCTCGGTCTATGGATCGAGGGACCAGATGCACAGGATGAAACGTTCTATTTAGACGACGTAATTTTCTTTAAATAGCAGGTCAACATCATTATTGCAGCGGCATTTGGTCCCGATCAAATGCCGCTCAGTAAAAGTCGTCGATTATTCGGCGACCTAGCACCCATTACAAATGATGAAGCATATAAAAATTTTTACGGTAGCGGTGATCCTATGCCTGCTCCATAAAAGCGGAATTTCCCAGACCGCAGTACAGAGGCATGGAAGCCTCAGTATAAAACAAGGAAAAATAGTAGACCAACACGACAAGATCGTCCAATTGCGAGGCATCAGTTTCTCCTGGAGTATATGGGGCGGCAAAAAGTACTATACCCCAGAAGTCGTTGACCGGCTGGTCGACGATTTTAAAGTCAACCTGATCCGTGTTGCGCTAGCCGTGGAACCGGACGGTGGCTATCTGCAATCTCCCGAAGAGCAATTCACACTGATCAAGAACGTTGTAGACCGGGCATTGCAGCGTGGCATCTATGTCCTGATAGACTGGCACGACCACCATGCGGGCCACAATATCAATCAGGCGAAAGCATTCTTTACCCGGATGGCACAGCAGTATCCGGATCATCCACAACTTATTTATGAGATATGGAATGAACCCGAAAGAACGACCTGGCAAGTGGTCAAGTCCTATGCTGAGGAGCTGATCCATACGATCCGCAAGGATGCCAAAAACAATATCATTGTCGTCGGATCTCCGCATTGGGATCAAGATGTGGATAGTGTGGCCAGTGATCGGATTCTGGGCTTTAATAACATTGCGTATTCTTTTCATTTCTATGCGAGCGATCCGAATCATCAGGAGCAGCTGAGAGACCGTGCTCAGAAAGCAATCGGGCAACAATTGCCTTTGTTCGTTACCGAATGGGGCGTAGGAGAAGCCGATGGCAATGGCCAGTTTGATCTGAAAAAGACGAAGATCTGGCTCGACTGGATGGAAAACAATCAACTCAGCTGGGCAAACTGGAATCTGACGGATAAGGACGAAACAACCGCTTTGCTTAAACCGATGGCTCCTCTGCATGGCCATTGGAAGAAACAGCATCTTACCCCGGCGGGGCAATATATCAAGGCGCAATTGAGAACACTTAACCCCTAAAGCATGAGAATCCTCTTATTTGTAAATTTACTCATGCTGGGGCTGCAGACCTGGGGGCAGCAGCAATTGATTGATAAAGATGCAACGGTACAAACACAGGCGCTGTATAAAAACCTCAAAAGATGGGCTGGCAGTCATGTATTGTTCGGCCAGCAGGATGCAACAGCCTACGGACATGGATGGCAGGGCGATAAAGACCGATCGGATGTAAAATCGGTCACCGGTTCGCATCCGGCTGTCATCGGCTTCGACTTTATGGGTTTTTCAGGTCAATCTCCCAAAGCCATTTCCGAAAATCAGCAGATGCTCCTGCAACAGGTCAGCGATACATACAACCGTGGAGGCATTACGACCATTTGCTGGCATTTTAACAATCCGGTTTCCAATGATGGTTTTTACTGGAACGACTCCACATCCATAGCGGCGATGGCCGCCATTAAACCGGGCGGCACACATCACCGGCACTATAAAAAACTGCTAAAATTCATAGCGGCATTTGCACATCGTGCCAAGGGACAGGACGGAGCAGCAATACCTATTATTTTTCGTCCTTTCCACGAATTTGACGGAGACTGGTTCTGGTGGGGGAAAAAATATACCTCGCGCGAAGATTTTATAGCCGTCTGGCGATTTACGGTAAGTTATCTCCGGGATCAATTGAAGGTACATAACTTTATTTATGCATTTTCGCCCGACTGTCAATTTAATTCCGAGCAGGATTTTTTGGAACGCTACCCAGGCAATGACTGGGTAGATATCGTTGGAATGGATAATTACGCAGATTTTGGCCGTGATGGTCATTATGATCTACCGGCAGCGGTCCATAAACTCAAAATCTTAAGTTCCTTTGCGGAAAAGAACGGTAAAATTGCCGCATTAACCGAAACAGGTCTGGAATCCATTCCCAATCCACAATGGTGGAACGATGTATTGCTGAAAGTGCTAAAAACAGCAGGCGTTAACATGGCCTATGTATTGGTATGGCGCAATGATAAGGAAAGTCCGACACACTATTATGCCCCTTTTCCCGGGCAGGTCAGTGCGGCAGACTTCCTAAAATTTTACCAGGATCCATTTACCTTATTCGAAAAAGATCTAAAACAACCCTATCAATAAGTCCAATAAACAAAGAGGGCTATTTGCGCATAAAATCAGATAAGATTTTTTTGCTTAACCTAAAAAAATGCTAGCCCCCGGATGTCAAGGGCTAGCATTTTTTTAAAACTTCAACACATAACTTTTCCCCACTTGTGTACGGATTGTTTTCACTTGATCCTTATACTTGAGTTTGCAGGTTCCTCCTTTCCGGGCAAGCAGTTTTACCTCTTTTAACTGCCCCTTGTCCCAAGTAAAAAGGTCGGACATAACGACTATTGCTTACAATACGATGAGCATTGAATGTGGTTTAAAAAAAGACTGGCCCCGCAAAATACCGGGCCAGTCTTCAGAACCATAGCACGACACTAACTTTACCAGTTGATCAGTCTATTGTCGTCATCGGCTTTATCCCAGGATTCCTGCGGATCGTTGGTCGTGTTTGCCGCCGAACCTGCGGCGATGCCCTGCTCCAATATTACTTCCATTGTTTCAATGCGTGGACTTATATAAATTTTTCGTTCTATATTTTTCATGATCTGATCAATTTTTCATTGTTTTTACTAACGGACTTAATTCTAGCGGGAGTTATGGACAAGCAATCTTTTTTCTACCGCTTCCGGCGCCGACCATTTTCGTCGCTCCCTGTACTATCTGCGTAATTTTTACCGTATTGGATGTAGAGTTCCATGGCACGGTGTTGAAAGAGCCCAGTGTCAGCTCCAACGGATATAATGCTCCGCCATTGCTTTTGCTGCCATACATGGATACCTCACCGGAGCGGCTTATGACCACGCGGATAACCGGATTGGCTGCAGTACCGGTCAAGCTGTAGACCTGGGGCACTGTGCCTCCTTCTGTATTGGTTCCACCATAAAGACTTCCGTCCGTAAAACGTACATTACGCGGTGCAATGGCAATGCCTGCCTCAAACTGAATCTCCTGTGTCGCCAATTTTTGGCCGTTAACTTCCATATTAAAGGAATTATCCAGTTGCTGAATATCAAACACAAATCCATAATCAGCACCCGGCGCAGTTAACTCTTTGGTCACTACATATCCTGCTGGCCGCGTCACTCCATCGACAATGGCACCTGATCCCGAAGCCGGATAGGTCCAGTTTAGATCAGCTCCGCCAGTCACTGGTTGTGTACAGGTTTTGAAGTTCAGGTTGAGGTTATACCGCTGGCCCGGTACGATGTTTAAACCTCCCACAGATACATTGTTTTTCGTTTCGCCATCAATGGTAATCGTTCCAAACTTAAAGACTCCGTTTGTTGCCCCCGGATGGATCAACAGTGTCGGTGTACTGGAGACAGTACGTAGGCCGGCACCCAATGTGGGGAATACAACATTAGCCGTCGTGGTGGATCCATTGTAGGTAATTGTACCGTCAGCCAATTTTAGATTTGCGCCTGGATGTGTGGGGTCAATCGTCGTCGTTCCCAGAGCGGTAATGGCCCCCGTCATTTCAGTCGCCATGCTCAGGTTGGTCGTGACTTCACTGTACTTATGTTTGAGGATCACATCCAGGTTGTTATCACCCGAGTGGACCGTTAGATCTTTCCTGAAATACATCAGATCGGCACTGACGTTGTCCAAGCTTGCATTGGCAAGATCTGCCTGTGCTGTTACCGCAGGAACTGTCGCGGTACTATTGACCGAATAAGCCACAAAAGTATAGGTCTGTTCTGCATCCAACGCGATCGCAGCCGTATTGTCGACTGAATTGGTATAGGTCTTTTCGGTCACATAATCACCTGCGGCATTGTACACCACGACTTTATACTTGATGTTATCTGCCAATGGTGTCCGCTCTTCGGTCACCGCAGCACGGCTACCGGACGATGCCCGCAACAGGCTGCCATTTGTCACGGACGGCTCGCTGGTCAATGTGGCTTCAAAAGAACTTGAATTTGTCAAGGGGATCACCACCGTCTGGGCGGACGCAGCGCTGCCACCCTTACCTGCTTTTTTGGTGGTGACGACAGGGTTTTCTACGCCGAGTAACTGAATACTCACGCTGGCTTTGCCGCTTGCCGCTACACTGTCCTTGCTTTCTTTACAGGAATAAATGGTTGTACAGGCTAAGGCTGCAAAGGACAACATTCCCACGCTGCCAATACTTCTAAATTTCGATTTCATGTTAATTAACATTGATTTGAGACTATTTACTTTTCTACTTATTCTATGCGTCAACCGTACGTAAAGAGATGTCCGGGAATTTGCCGCAAATCAACTACAAACAAATGCGATTATCAATTAACAGGTGGTCGGATAGCAAATTTTTGCTATGCTTTTAGAACCATATAACAAATTTTTGCTACGAAAACAACACGATAAATCAGCAGTAAATAAAAAGAAATGTCAATTAAATAGGTAACTTTGGATTCCTGAACTCAAAATGCGCTATGTTGACAAATGATTCACAACTTGCTGTTATCTTAGATGATCATGGTCTATTTGCCACATCTTTTTCCTTACTTTTAGAAAAGTACGGGCTCTTTCATTTTGTAAAATCATTTGACCGTAAGGATGACTTCCTGCGGTTTTTAGCATCATCAGGTACCCAAAAAATCTATATTTTTTTAGATTACTACCTATCAGAAGAAACTGGGCTTTCCCTCTTGCCTGAAATAGACCGGTTGAATAAAAATGCGAAGACGATTTTTTTGACCAGCGCGCTCTCCCCACTGCTTATTCAAACATTGAAAAATTATAATCCCGATGGAATTTTAAGTAAGTCCTGCAATCTTGACACCTTAAAATCATGCCTTGCTTCGGTCCGCTTAGATCAGCATTTTATTGATCCGTTTTTTGAAAAGCTGCTTGAAAACCATCAGTCCACCGCGGTCAGATTTACACCGCGCGAAATTGAACTTTTAAAACATTTCGCCCGTGGAGATACCATTGCCAAAACAGCCGAAAAATTATTTTTGAGTTCCCACACCGTCGTGGCCCACAGAAGGAAAATGATGGCCAAGATAAACTGCCAGTCCATCACACAATTAATTACATTTGCCCGGGAACACGAAGTGATCTAATATCTTGTATATGTCGTCCATCGATAGGCCGGTCCAGTTCAAATCGGAAAATGGATCCCTGCCCTTCCCGGCTCTCGATTAAAAGTTCACTGTGACTTAGTCCCAGATAATAACGACAGAGCTGCAGTCCGATACCATACCCTTTTTCATTTTTTGTTCCCCGGTGGCTGACAGGTTCAGTGACAGTGGATAAATTTTCCTGCACCCGTCGGGACATCCCCACCCCCGTATCAATGACACTAAACGTAATACGATTGTTCTGATCGTTTACCGCCGCCCTTAACGTGATCTGATTATCCGGTTTACAGAATTTGATCGCATTGTCAACCAGATTGCGAAGAATAATCATGACGACCTCGGCATCAGCCAGCGCCTTCAGGCCCTCGTCACATTCCATCAGCAGTTTAATTTTCTTTTCCTCCAGACGTTTTATGTATATACCATGAATCTGCCGGAAAATATCCATGACATCAAATTCTCTTATGACCAGATCCGATGCGTGCAGATGTTGATTGACCCAGAGCAGCAAGTTCTCAATTAGATTGATCGTGGAATCAAATTCCTCACTATTGGAGGAAAGTAATTTTTTAATTTCCTCCGGCGGCACAAGTCCATCCCTGATCAGCATGAGGATACGGTTTAAATTATTGATCGGAGCGCGCACATCATGCGTCACCAACGCTAAAAGAGACTTTTTGAAATTATCCGATTCTTCCAATAAGGCATGCTGCTCTTCAATAAATTCATTTGTATTGCGGAGCGCCTCGTTGGCTTTCCTTTTGTCTTTCACATTTTTCACCAACAGAACCGCAATGACCAACAACGAAACAATCAGCACGGTGGCCACCAGCAAAATGTAATTCCGTCGCAAAACTTTGGCACGATACAGGGATTCTAGCTCATTTTGTTGCTTTTTAAACTTAAATTCCTCTTCATTCCGTACCAGCTGTTCTTTGTTATCGGCACTATAGAGCGAGTCCGATGCGGATTTATATTCTTTATAAAAGAAAATTGCCCTGGATAGTTCCTGTTTTCTTTCCAGCATCGTACCAAGCCGGTTCGCAGCGCTTTGTATATAATACAACTGTTTATTCTGCTTGGCCAATTCATAACATAATTCTGAATAATGGATGGCCGCATCCACATGGTCCATACGCAGATAGCATGTGGCAAGATTGTCCAGCAATCTCAAATATTCGGTCTGCTCGCCCGTGGATTCAAGGGTGGCTTTGGCCTTCAGGTAGTAAGACAACGCATGATCCCAATCTTTCTTTTCCATATATAAAGACCCCAATGACTGGAGCGCGTTTCCGATGGCTTTGTAATTCTTATTTTTTTCAGCCAGGTTTAAAGATTGATCATACAGCTCTTTGGCATGTTGCAGATCATTTTTATGTAAATAGAGATGGCCGATATTTCCGAGAATAAATGTTGACCGGGAGGAGTCGCCCAATGACTCGTACAGCCTGAGACTCTCCCTATAGTATAAAATAGCCTTATCATCCTTGTGCTGATAATGGTAGACCATTCCCATATTATGAATAGCGTGCGCCTTTATCAAGGGCAAATGGTACCTATCGGCCAGTTCGATAGCCAGGTTTAACTGTTTGAGTGCCTCGGTATGGACACCCAGGGCAATATAAGGCATTGCCAGATTACTTAATATTTTGGCTTTCCGGCTATGGTCGTCCTCCTCCGTGGCAACCGATATGGCCTGATTATAATACGCAATGGCTTCACTGTACATCCCCTTCTCATAGGCCCCGATCCCAAGATTTCGGAATGCATCTATTTTTCCGGTCCTGTATCTGATGCTGTCACTCAGCGCAAGCGCTCTCCTGCCCAGTATCATGGTCGAATCCGGAAAACTGGACCAATGCGCATAAGCCCTCAAGTTGAGCCTATTCACTAATGCGGTATCCTGTAATCCAGCATCGGCATCACTTTTATGATCAGGAGAGAAACATGAAAAATTTAATACGATTAACATCAAGAGCGTTATTCTCCTGAATACATGACACTGTTTACCTTCCATTATAAATAGTAATATGAATGCTGTAATGCGTTTGGCTGACTTATTCCGCTCAAATTTAAATCATTATTCCAACTTCATGAAATTATATTATCCTAAAGTTGACCGGCTTTGACATAAAAAGATATATACCAATACAAATTTTTCTAGATCTCATGTGAATACTACACGCACTTGTGCGAGCTCTATCCTATTTCAAGCCTTATAGCGACGACAAACGGACTACTTTAGGTAATTATGAGATCAAGCAGCTGACATTCAGGCCGAGCGCATCAGCCCCCATTGAAGCTGTTATATATATTTTTCTGCCTCCAAAGCATTGATAGTCTGTTTGCTGGCACCGACCAAGTCCGCCAATTGCGCTTGCGAATAATTTTTCATTAACCGATGTATCCTGATAGGTTTAAGTAATACAGCGAATAATCACTACATTTATATGAGATCAAAACATTGCCTCAAATTATTAAAGAGATGAAAACAATCGACGAAATATACCATGCTATTGCCGATAATATAAAAACTGTCATCGGAGAAGAATGGGGCTCTGCAGAGCTGAAAATAGAAACCATTGGGACTATGGTCAGTTTTACCGGCGAGTATGCGGATCTAACCATGGATAAAAAACAAATCAACGTGGATGAATTCGATTTCCAGCTGACATTTGACATTCTTGAACTTCACCGTATTACCACAGCAAATGAAAGCAACAAATGGAACAAGGCTACCGTCCATTTGACATCGGCAGGAAAGTTTAGTATGGAGTTTTCGTGGGATCAACGCTACTATGACGAAATAGATCGTTTATCAAAGCAATAAAATAGGCTAGGGAATTACGACCTAGCCTATAAAAAATACAATAAATCTAATGCCTAAGGTAATTGGACAACCATTGTCAGGGCAAGAAGGTTTTGAAAAATTTTCTAAATCTCCAGCCGAGCAGAAGAACGGTCGCTCCTATAAAAGTGATTAACCAAAGATTTGGGATCGTCCATGTGCTGCGTTTATCTCTGCTTGACCTTAACTCGGTTTGCACGTTCCTTTCACTAGCTTGGGAGGAAAGTCCACTTTTGAGGCGTGTAGTCACTTTCGATTCCAGCATAACAAGTTTTCCCTGTTGTCCGATGAATCCACTATCCGGATGAAAACGATAACTGCTATCCGTCCAAAAATACCAGCGGCGAGAAAGCGTATCCTGCCGGAAGGTATACAGCCGTTGGCGCAGTTCGGTATGCTGCCAGTCTATTTCAACTTCTTCTCGTTTATCGCGCTTTTTATGCTCATATAGCTTGCAGGAAATCAGGATAAGCAGCCCAATAGAGACACATAAAATTTTGATTCGCTTTATTTCCATAATCACCATCCTTTCAATCCAGCCAATTTGAAAACGCGTAAATAGCCGATACAGCGCGTCGCTTGGATACGACCCGATCCGCCACGTTTCCCTCCACGGTCAGTATCCAGTTCCGCTCGATCTTTCGAACGATGCCCACATGGTCAATACGCCTGAGCCTATGATTATAGATTGCAAAAAGATCTGCTGGTCGGACAGCATCCTCCTCGACCTGTTCCTTTTTATAGTGTCGAGCCATCGGAAATAGGGCCGGGCTCCAAGCATTTCGAGGTACCGGAAGTCCAGCCTGGCCGTAACACCATGAGACAAATGCCGCACACCAAGCATAGCCTTTTCCGAGGCCGGTATAAGCAAGGTATTCCTCGACACGCTTGCCATCATTATTTCCGGTAGCTTCACCGATGCCGATCTCCTGCACAGCGATATTCACAATGTTTTCGCGAAAATTTTCTGTTCGATCCGCCTGCCCAGGTCTGGCCCCCATAGCCATAGATCTGGGTTGATCTTCTGCCACTTCTCGCTCTATAGCAGAATTGCCAATACCGCCAAGAAAAAGAACAGCGACAAAAAGAACACCGAAAAATAAAGAATACATTGTTGCCATGATGTCAATTGATTAAAGTGATAAGAAATATCCTGACGAAAGAACTTAAAAGGCTGCCAAAGAATTTCTTGCAGCCAGTAGCAGCAGTAGATTGCGAGCAACCCCGCCAAAATTCCGAATAGCAGCACGGACAATATGCCAATATCCAATACACCCGCAGTCGGATCTATGGCCTGGAGCAAAAGACCTGCTGAAATAAAAAATACAAGCAGACCAGCCAGCACAATGCCGAGCAGCTGTCTATTTGTTAGCGGCCAATAGATATCCTCGATATCGGAGGCCAGTTGTTTTTGTATTATTTTCATTGATTATTTAAATAAGTTCATCTATAATTCTATGGCTAGCAGCTATTCAAATAGCCCTAAGTATTGACTATTGGAAAAATTGGTTTTGTCTCTATCATGTACAATCAGGTACAGATGTACCGGCAGTTCTTCCATTCCTTCCGGTAGTTCCATTTGTAGTTTCCCCTGATGCCGAAGCACTGGTTCTTCATTGATCGCCGCCAGTTCATGCATTATAGCATAAGCACATAGAATAATACTGTCATCCCATTCATCGCATCTGACCTTGTCCGTTACCGGATCCCAAGCGAGCAGAATAGCTGCTCCCAGACGCTCAACGGAATAGACCCTCAGAGGAGTCTTCACGCCAGCACTCAGTTTCGCTTTTGCAGGGTCAACTTCAATATTGGGGTACGTACCGACCATGGCCCCCTGTAATATTGCGGACATCGCCCTGCCGATAGGCGTCTTTCTATTTTTATTCTTTCGCGATGTATAACCCATCTGTAGGATATAATTCACTGGGTTGAGAAATTTTCTTGCTTTGGTGAATTTCATGCGAACGGTTTCTGTTCCATTCGCAACAAAAGCCCTTCTTTCCTTTTGTTTCGTTAGTATTTTCATTTTATATATTATTAGTCCCTTTTTATACAAGCTTAAATCATCACAATGTACTATAGTATGACCGGTACCTGGTACCGGCCATAACCTATCGTTTTTTAAACCAGGTCTAACTCACCCAAATAGTTTGTCCGACTGATTCGCTTGTTCTTTCGATCCGCAAAGAAGAGCCACAGCTGTCCTTTACCGCCTAAAAAGTGTTCTGGCAGTTCGATATCTACCGTTCCCAAGCCCCGCGTTGGAGGCTCGGGAGCCGTCAGGAATTCGTCCAGCTCCGGATGGTAGAGTAAGATGTAAACATTATCGTCCAATTGCCCCTTTTGAATAGCAATCGCCTTATTTGTCCAGCTGATCATCAACATTCCAGCAGCGACCTCCGCTTTCACCTTACCCCCGGGCTGCAGACTTCCCTGCGAAATTTGTACCTTAGCATAATCAAGCATAAAGTTGGGGTACGTACCCACCACAGCAGTCTTGATATTGGCCTGCAACGCTGCATTTGTCGGCGTCATCGTATCCGCATTGATCTGCGAAAAACCTACCTGCACAAAAGGTGCGATAGGCATAATAAATTTGGCAATGGTATAGAAGCGCGCCTGCTGTATCAGTTGCTCTTCTGTTGCGGGCTTGTTGCTCTTTTTTGAAAGCCCACGGATATAATCAATGCTTTTCCAGCTAGCTCCTATTACGGATCCAGCCTTACCGCTAAATCCACCATTTGCACCTTTTCTAATTGTTCCCATGTTATTATTTTTTAAAAGTTTAACACATGTAAAAACTTGATTTATACCGGTATATCATGCTTTACAGCAACAAACATAAAATCGATAATTGGCAAATTCAAGGTAGGAAATCGGATAGTCCGATCGCTGTCCTGGCCCTATTTTCCAAGGGATTCACAGCGCGTACAATTGTCCGTTTACTGTCCGGGGCAAAAAGATCTTTGTAACCGTGTCCATCAGGCATCATCCCGATGTTGCTTCAATCCCGCTTCGGGATTGGCCCGTATCAGGTTTGGCATTTCTATCCGGCCTGTCTACTTATTCCCTACTGTTTTCCTACTCTTTTAGTAGGGAATTAGTGGAGGATATGTAGCGGAATATCGCAGTGATTGCGAATATGGTATGAAGCAGAAGCGAAGAAGCTTTGAATGAGTGCCGAAAATTGAAAGAAGAAAGCTGTTCAAAAAATCGAAACAAAACGAAAGAAGAAAATAGAAAGTTCGGATTCTAGGGAAATCAATCCGGGAGGTGGTGATATTTCTTTTTAAAGTCCACCATATCTGCATGCAAAAAATATTTGCCGGTATGGTCTTTTTTGAATGGGAGTATTAAGCCCTGTTTTTCACAGCGGTATAGTGTTTTTGAAACAATGCCCACATAGCGGCATACTTCTTTGCTATGCACCAGCACCAGCGGTGGATCGGGCAGTTTTCGGAGAATCAACGTTTTAATCTGCTCGGATGAATCCGTGATCCTGTCAACAAGATACCTGAATGCGTCGTGTAAGCAGGGCTGCCGACATTCTTTTGGCTTCGCAGAAATGTCAAAACAGCCTTCACAATGTATAAATTTATTCATAGATTGGGATTTAGGATCAATCGCCCTCCCCTTCCATTGTTGGAAAACCAATTGATCGGGTTTATAATAATTGAAGATTTTCATACCGGCACAAGGTACATTATCACGTTTATTCATGAATTTTAAGGATTTTATTTCGGTATTGCATAGCCTGTTCAGAAAGTAAATTGAGAAATGTGCTTTTGAGCCTATTTGAGCTTTTGACTATCAGATTAGACCGCCTTAAAATTGCGTGAAATGCCAGCTTCAGAAAGGACAGGATTTCCGTATGGGTGGTGCTGACATTTTGCAGCATAAATAAGGTAAAAAATGCTTTTGTAGGCTTATTCCCCACTCCTATCAGTGTAATCCCCTCGCGCATGACCGATTCATAATCATAGAGTTCGATCCATGCTCCTTTTATTTTTTTACCTTCCAGAATGATGGGATTGAGGTATTTCACGAGCTCATCGACCTCCGCCAACAATCCTTCAACAGTCTTTTGCTGCTCAAACTTACCATATACATTGCACTCATGAATGAGCCGCAGCAGTTTTTCAAAAGTATGCCTATCCCAGATTTCTTCACTGTCAATGGCAGCATAGCTTTCAAATATGGTTCGAAAGCGTGATGATAAGTCAAAGCGCTTTATTTTTCTCAGAAACTCTTCAAAGGTGAGTTTTTCGTCCACAATATGATGATAGTACATAAAGATCTTAAAAAAGGCCAGTTGTTCAAAGCCCACCAGATGAAATAGCGGCACTTCGGAGCATACCATTTTTATCCAGGGACTATCCTTGCTGGCCAAGATTTCCATTTCCTCGCACAGCGCGTCGATATATTGTTGAAGGTCGGTGAATTCGAGGCGCAATAAGGGCATATAATTGGAGTCGATTGACAATACAGTTTGTGGTGCCCGGCCCGGTGATTTTTCAAGTCTGCCTTCTGCTGCGGCTTGCTGTTGCAGCTGTAGTTCGATATCGTACAAACGGATATCGAAATGGCGGGCAAGCCGGTAAAATTCGGGACCAGTCAAATATGTAGTCCCCCTTTGCCGATTTCGCAAGGAACGTTTTTCGATGCAAAGCAATTCCATCATTTCCGCTGTCGTTCGATCAGGATCTTTTATTTTTTCTTCGATAATCTGAAATAGAGTAATTTGTATATCAATATCGGACTGCATAAATTGGATAACGCTAAAGTTAATTATTTAAAATAATAGACTTTAAATATATTACAAACCTTAATTAATTAAAAATAAAATCCCACATGAAACAGTTATTTTACCAAACGGTTTATCTAACGGTAAAATTTTTACCGATAAGCAACTAAAAAGGTTAATCTTTTGCTAATCCATTTTGAATGTACTTTTTATTTTGTCTACCAGCGTAGGTTCTATCTGGTAATAGCTTGCAGGCTTATGCAGACAGCGGTAAGAATAGAGTTTATTTTGCACACTTTTTTTTGTGATCTTTTCAAACAGCTCTTCAAGGACAGGCGAAATAATAATATAGTGCTTTTCCAGGTCAAATAACATAATATGGTCAGCACGAATATACAGCGTGCTGTTGATCTGTATAAAAATTCCTTCAAAAATAGTATCAATTGGTTCATCGTCATCAGCTACAAAAGGGATCGCATAACCTTCGTTAATGATAACATAATCAAAACCTTCCCCATATATAAACGCGAAAAAGTCCACATCTAAAACCTCGCTATCTGGATCAGTAGATTTAATTTTGTCTGTATCAGCAAATGTATTGGCAAGCTTTTGTGCTTCGTCTAATAACCTTTTTTCTTCAACATCTTTTGACCTAGTTTTTTTAGTTGGATTTTTAGACTCAGCACTCAAAATTGCAAGCATTCGTTTTTGATATCCTTTGAAGAAGATCAATACCAAATAGCCAATTATTACTGCGGATAAGTAATATTTTAAATCGGCCTGTTGATAAAAGGCCAGGATTTCTGATTCGTCCCTCGACATAGGCACTACATCTAAAGCTTCGTCCAGTGCGCTGCTATTCCGTCTTGCATTAAAGATGGCATATCCGAAAAGTAAGTTGGTTAACGTGTAAGGTAAGACCGACCATAATACCAGATTATGGGGAGGTCTATATTTAAAATCTGATTGCACGACGAGCATAACAACAGAAAGCCAAAACACATAAAAAGTCGCCGACGATAGAGACCAGATAATTCGGTCTACAATCATTTTATCATAAAGCTGCTCGGGTAAAGACCGGAGCGCAGGGATATAGGCCGCAAAATTACAGATAGCCACCACAAAAATACCGGCAACAATGCAAATAACATAATCATACCACCTAGGCTTACTTTTCGTCTTAATCATAACTGAGCAAATAATTGACTGTAAATATATTAATTAAACAGGTTCAACATAGGTAATATATTTACCTTAACGCAGACTCTCAAGTAAAACAATTACCTTTTGAATGAACCTCTTAGGACCTAAATTTACTTTATTCGAAATTCATTCTAGTTGAATACCGAAAACATATATAAACCTTATGAGCAATGGCCTACTATTGAATATGCTATGCCATACTAAAATAACGATTTAACCAAATGGGAACATACTATTCAGGAAACGATTCGCTTGTGACATTTTACAGCTATTGGGAAAAATTATATCCCGACCTTGAAGATTTCCATAAGCGCTGGCTATTGAAAAATTGTGAGATTATACCGATGAAAAGAGGTCAGATCCTATCGGAAATGCCGCATATGCAATCCGCGCTCTACATTGTATTAGTAGGCATATTGGCCAAAGAGCGTTATTGCCCTGATCGGGATGAACAACTGATCATGACCGTAGCCCTACCCCATATGGGATTCTTTACGACGATGCATTTTTTTAGCAAAAGTCCTGCTTTGGGTGATATAGTTTGTTTAAAATCGGGGCTAGTCTTAAAGATCCCATATAAAGCTATAGCACCCTATCGTAATCAGGAAAAAGCTATCGACACGTTGATTGATCTCTTGGTCAATAAGAAAAAATACCAGCTTGATCATCTCCGGGTAATGGATTCATTGCTTATATCCACGGATCGTTATTTCTATTTCGCGGATCATTTGCCGCAACTCTGCCATGCACTTACACAAACCCAGCAGGCCCGGTTATTACATATGTCCGTGCGAACTATCCGGCGGGCAAAACGACTATATGTACGACGAAAGTGATTTTTAGGCCACTTGGTGTCCTCGTTTCGGCCAAAACCTCTGTAATATCTTTGAATTAACGAAAGAAGAAAAAATACAGAGCATTAAATTACAGTAATGAAGCAACAACAGTCAAACGGCAAAGGACAGACCAACAGGCATATCTCGGAGATGAGCCCGATCTGCTCGACGGTGAGCAATCCGAAGCAGGGCCATCCAGCATTGCTGCAGGAGAATGTCAGGGTCATGGCAGGGGATCATCGAATCCCGCTGGGAAATTGTTGTTGTGCCGGGCCGGTCAGAGATCGACACGGCCGTAGATATACGACTTTCCCGCATAGGCGGTAGAGGAAGGATTGGTCTGGCAGAATAAGGAGTCCCAGCGCCAGACCAAAGAATTCGCTATGTGCGGACTCGGGGCCAATGTGCTGTCCAACTTTTTTGACCGATATGAACAGCGACATTGTGATCAATTCATAAATCTAAGTTAGGCAATTTAAATCATACAATTATGGCATGGTTTCAATTACTTGCTAATGGAGATGCAACAGATCCAAACGACTACAATCAAGTGACTTCACCCGGCTGTAGTGGTGCGAATCATATCTGTGCAATTCAGACAAGTCCAGATGTAAACAACAAGCCTGTATTCACTACTTCCCTAAGGAACGAGATGATTACAGCGTTGAATACAAACTCCAGTAGCACAAACGTTCAGTTAAGAACAAATCCGTAAATAAGGTATTGCACCTTATTTCAAAGGGCGCTCATATGGCGCCCTTTCTGAAAATCAAATGTTTCACTTTTAAATCTAAAAATTATGCCTTGGTTTCAATTAGTAGCTGGTGGTGATCCTGCAGATCCCAACGACTGGATTATAACGGGTAAACCGTCCTGTACGGGTGTTGGATACATCTGCGCAATTCAGACAAGTGCAAATGCAAACAATAAGCCTGTATTCACCACTCCACTGAGGAATGAAATGACTCATGCACTCAATACGCAAATGAATACGGCAAATGTTCACTTACGGTCGATTCCTTAATTATTCCGAAAATCAATCAAGGGTAGGAATTATCCTTGATTAATGCCCTCTTTCCTTAATGATCATAACCTCGATCACCTTCTTTTCACGGACTGCTTCCAAGCCGTAATAAAGTATCTGTTCATTTAGTTTTTCCAAGGAGCTATAATCTGGGATCTCTATAATTTCTTTAAAGCCCGATTCATCAAATGCTGGTGGATAGAGTTCGCTTACATCGAGTAAAAAAGCAAGATTATCTGCACCTTCCACTCGCCGACCATCCGTTGGCTTAACAGCATTTTCCTGTGATTTATCGGTCTTTCTAATAATGATTACGTCTTTTTCTTTCTTTTCAATAGATGCACTTACCCCCAGAAATGAAACAAGGTCGTTCATCACCAATTTTGCCATCTCCTTTTTAGACAAAGTATCCTGACTAAAACGTTGATAGCAGATCGCATATTTCGTATCCCATATCCTTGGTCCGATCGTGTTAGACTGATACTCATACATGGATGGATCCTTCACGTTCCATTCTACTCTACCCGGAATCCAGAGAAAATTTGGCGGGTCAATGAAATTATATAGTCGTTTAAAGGCATTAAAAATACTGGTATTGATCAAGCTCGTCACATACATGCCCGTTACCGAATCCTTTTCGATTGGTAGTCCGCCCTTAAACTGCAGATCGTCTCGATATCCTGTGATCAGGACCTTTCCCTTCAGGTTAGCATCGGCCGAATCATGTATCACTGTCTTGGTATTAAAATCGTCCTTTACCGGGATATCCAATTTTTCGTTCGCAATAAGTTCATCGATAAACTTTGATTTGATATAATCCGGATAGGTAATAGCTTTTACCTTACCCTTATAAATAAACACCGTGTGTGGTACCCCCTGATACGGAAAATATTTTTTTAATAGCGAGTCCGACACAATGGTGGGCAAATACGCATTTTTCTCTTTGAGGTATTTATTCTTTTTATAAAATTCCGTGATCAGCTCTTTGGACTGCCAAGTCACCGCAAAGATCTGGGCTTTGTCCCCCACTTCCTTTTGCACTTCCTTGACATGGGGCATCAGCTGGATACAGGTAGCACAGCTGGTATCCCAAAAATCCAGGATCAATACCTTGTCTTTATAGTCATCCAGGTCGACCTTTGTCCCTGAGAAATTCAGTATTTCCATGGCAGGCATATCCGGTACCGCAGCGCTAATTTTCAACTGGTTACTTAAATCTACATTTGCATTATGTTGACCAAAGCTAATCTGAAAGGCTATCAATAAACCTAATGTCATTATTAATTTTCTCATCTTTCTATTTGTATATATTATCGTTTGTTCTGTTCAATTGTTGGATTTAGGTCTACTACTGCACGGGGGATTAAAAAAGCATATTTAGGACTGCCGACCACAAGCTGATAATTCGTCCCATTGACCTCGCGCCGAGGAACGACCTGTGTTACACCTGTTTGATTCAATCGTTTCGTGTCGGCCCAGCGTCTTCCCCTAAATACCAATTCGCGTCGTCGTTCTTTCAATATCTCGGATAGCAGCATATCATTCCCCCAATCGACGGGCACAAATTTTCCATTTGCGAACCTGTTCTTACGCAGCAGGTTGATATCAGCCAGAGCATCCATGTTTTTGCTCAAACGGGCTGCAGCCTCCGCACGGATCAGTAACATCTCACTGGAAGTAAAGCCTATGAATGCTCCAATAGCGCTCTGGTCGTAATTGGTCTTGTAACCATAGGTTCCGGGATCAAAATCATTGTATTGAAAGTAGATCAGTTTACGCAGATCATGATTCGCATAAAGCGCCATCAAGTCCGGATTTATCCGTGCGGCATAAGGTGTTAATGTTTCCGAATAAAATGTTTGCGCCGTAAATATGATCTCCGCATTGTTCTTGGGGATACTCATTTCATCGTATATATCCAGTGTATTGTAGTCTAACAAATTTGGCTGTGCTTTCCATGCAGAATCTGCATAGCGAAAAGCACCCGCGTAGTCTTGCATATCAAGATACAGTCGTGCCAGTCCGGCATAGGCAGCCGTTTTATTGGGTCTGCTCCGAGCAATAGCCGTTAGCGGCAGCTTATCTGCGGCCATCTGATAGTCCGACACAATCTGCTGATAGGTATCCAATAGGCTTGCCCTTCCCTTGGGCAACTCAAGATCCGGTGTAAATTTCAGGGGTAGCCCCAGTTCCGCAGCAGCCGTATTTTTATTAAAGGGCAGACAATAGAGCTCGAGCAACTGCTGATAGGCAAAAGCCCGAAAGAAATGAGCGTTACCCACAATCTCCTTTGCTTGCTGACTCTCCTTCTCCTGCGCCGAAAGTGCTTCCACTACACTTAATATCTGGTTTGCATAGAAAACCGCCTTATAGGGCCCTTGCCATGCAGCGGCATTGATCGTGGGCTCATCCGACCAGATGTAGGCATTGCGTTCATCCGGATCCGATATGGAACTCCAGTCTTCGCCATTCAGGTAAAACTCTTCCCCTGCGATTAGATTTGCTGCTGCAAAACTGCTGTTAAGTACAGCATATTCATTCAACAAGAGTTCGCAGTCAGCAAGCGTACTCGGAATGTCCATTTTCCGATCAGGCTTGAGCTCTAGAAAATCTGAGCAGGAGGCCATTAATAGGCCTATGGTAAGTATGATATAAGTTTTCATATAATCGTGTTAAAAAGAAAAACTAAGTCCTAATGATCCGGCAAAGGGGTCGGGTGGATTATTCCCAAATTCCGGGTCTATTCCCAATTTGTTTGCCCGCCATATGGACATGATATTGGCCGCGTAGGCATACACCCGCAGATCTTTTAGCCAGCGGTTTTTGGGTGAATAGCCGATCTGAATATCGCGCCATTTGATCTGATCTGCCGGCGACACCAGGGCGGCAGAATACATATAGAAATTCGCCTCCTGCGCATTGGCCGGATAGGTAAACACAGGTACATCCGTTATTTTTTCGTCCCCGGGTTTCTGCCATCTCGCAGCATAGTCAGCATGCCCTACATTGTTGGCCACCAAGGTGGAATAGTTAATAGACTTGCGCATAAACTTGTGCCCCAACTGAAAGCTTATATTGAACGAACAGTCCCAATTTTTGTATGTAAAGCTATTCCGCAATGATCCAAAGTAAAGCGGCAATGCCGAACCTGAATTCTGCATATCTGCCAGCAATGTACCATTTACGATGGACGTATAATTGGTGGAAATCTCTCCGTTTTCATAGCCCCGCGGCTTGCCCGTCTGTGGATCCAGCCCCGCCCATTTGTAACTGATGATGCTATTGAGGTCAGCCCCTTCGATCGGTGTGACATTCATAGAATACGCCCCCGAGCGGTAGTAGCGCCCAAGCTGATCGGCCAGATACGATTTTGTCACCTTGGTGCGGTTATAGGAAAAAGCAAGATCCGAGCGCCACGAAAAATCTGTAGCACTGATATTGACTGAATGGATAGAAAGATCTATCCCTTTGGCTTTGAGATTGGCACTGTTCACATTAAGCGATGCAAAACCTGTAGTCGGGTCTATCTGCGTAGCCGAAATCAGATCTTTTGGCGTTTTGATATAAAATTCTGCCGAACCGCTCAGGCGGCCACCCTTAAGACTAAAATCCATCCCTAAGTTAAACATCCCCACCGTCTCCCATCTCAGATCGGGATTTGGCGGGCTTTGCATACTTGCGTAGGGCAATCCCGTCAAAAAGTGATTTTGGGTAGACCGTAGCATAATCGGATAAGCCGATGTGGCATTGTTTACATTCCCATTTTTACCATAGGTCATGCGCAACTTGAGCGTTGAAAAGGGGCCATCGGTCATAAAGCTTTCATTGGAAAGTAACCACGCGGCACCTATGGACCAAAATGGCTTGCCCCGATCATTGGCACTGACGCCAAACAAGTTGGAGGCATCCTTGCGCATGCTGGAATTAAAGATATACCGTTGTTTAAAGGTATAAGAAGCATTGGCAAAGTAAGATGTAAAGCGATTGGTTACCTCAGCTAACCGCGGGTAATTATTGATTTTACGGACACCCAGGATCCCATTAAGATAAGGGTGATCATGCACAAGGTCTGCTTCTTGATAGGACAGCGTCGTAGGGTCGTAGCCAAAGAATACCGATGAGTGGGCTGTCGAATGATCCTGACGGATCTCGCCGCCCAGCAGTACATTAACTTCGTGGGCGTCTGTAAACTTACGGTTGTAGTCCAGCTGTACCCTCCCCTGCTGTGCATCGCTGCTACCATTTAAGATATAGAGGTAGTCGCCGACCGGATAGTTCCATGTGACAGACTGCTTGTCCCATGATGCAAAGTAGTTGATCTCATCGCGTTGGTGCATACTACCTATCCCCCGCCAATTTTCTTGTTTGCTATCCGCTTTTCTAAAATTATAGAGCAGCGAAAGCCTTAGCTCGGGCAGTATCTGATAGTTTGCTCCAAATGAAAACATCATCTCCTTTGTATTATCCTTGATCTGTGTTTCGTACAGTTCGGCAAGCGGCCTGTAATTCCAGTCGAGCAGTCTTCCGCCAGCCACGGTATCCCTAAAGTCGCGGCTCAGTCCCACAGTCTCTACCTCTAGTGGATTACCGTTTTCATCTGCCAGGCGCATATAGGGATAGTTGCCATATCCAGCTCCCATTTCATTGTATTTGATCGGCACCATAGCATCCTTGGTGGTATACTGTGTGTACTGTGTACTCAGGTTGAGCTCCAAGCGATCTATGGGTTTGTACGCCGTCTGGTTACGGAAAGAAAGTCTATCGGACGAATTGGTAACCACCGCCCCTCGGTTTTTATCAAAACCTGCCGAGAAAATATTGCTCAGTTTTTGTCCACCACCTGCCAGCTGCACATTATACTGCTGTTTTACGGCTTTGCGATAGATGTACTTAGAAAAATCATCCCGCATATCTATCGCCCGCAGCGCATTTATTTTATCGGTCAGCTGAGCATCCGTCAATTTGCCTTCCTGACGATCTTTGAGCAGTTGCACCACAGGAGTCATTGTATACATCCGGTCATACATACGGCTGTTGTAAAATCCCTTTTCAAAAAGCATCAGCTCCACATCAATGAAATCCGAGGTACTCATCTGCGGGAAATAGTAGAGGTCAGGTTTATTTTCAACGGTGGTATTTGCATTGACAGATACCTTAAAAGGTTCATTTCGTTTTGCTTTCTTGGTTGTGATGATAATCACACCATTTCCCGACTGGGCACCCCAAATGGATGAGGCAGAAGCATCTTTTAATATGGAGATATTTTCGATATCATTGGGGTTGATGTTATTGAAATTACCGCTATAAGGAAATCCGTCTACTACGATCAGAGGCCAGATGTTAGAGCTGATTGAGCTCCGCCCCCTGACATTGATATTGGGAAATTTACCCCGGTTCTCATCGAGCATTTTTACCGTGGAGATACTGGGCACAACATCTTCCAGCCGTGAGATAAAATCCATGGATACTTTTCGGTTCAGCAGCTTATTATCTACAAACTCAAAACTACCCGCAGCCCTTTCCTTGGGAATCTGCTGTAATCCGGTACTCACCACTTCCACCTCATCTAACGTATTCTCTTTGAGAAAAAGGGTGATATTAAGCTTGATATCTACTTGATAATCGACTAATTGGTCGTTATAGCCTATATGAGAAAGCGCTACCGCTCCTTTACGGTTTGTAACCGGAATTGTAAAATTTCCGGTTTTATCGGTTTTGGCGTTACCTTTTTCGCCCGGTATGCGTATAGATACGCCGACTAAAGGTTCCCCATCGAGGGATGATACCACCGTACCACGTAATAGTTCCTGTTTCAACCCAACCGCCCCGCTGTCCTTGCGGGGCGTCTGAGCTGATAAACTAAACATAGAAACTAGAAGATATAGGATCACGAGTATCGTGATCTTTAGTATTTGTATTTGCAGCAATACACTGCTATTGGCTTGTAGTTTTAATTTTTTCATCATTCTAGGAATTGGTATTGGATTGGGATACAAGTTGGAAGAAATCGGAGATTGCTTTAGAAGTATTTATCGCTTCTTTGTTTACCTCTAATGAAATAGATACCTTACCAAGATCCATTTGATTCACGGCGATCATAAGATAGCTATCAATGTGCGGATAAATTGGACGGAGAATTCGGATAATTGTGAATTAACTTTCATTTTTTCCTTATCTACTGTGTCGGGTTGTAATGCAATAATATAGTCTTGGACTGTGCTTAGGGGATACCGCCTCCAAAAGTCTTGAACATTCTTGACAGGAATATATCCTGAGCGATGGGTCTCATAAATGGCCAAATCCGGTAGAATTAGGTGAGCATAATTAGATCTCATTTTTTAGATTTTAATCGCGCGCTTTGGACATAGCTGTTCCTGTCTGAGTAGATCAGTTAATTTTTAGGCCGTTAGCCGCGTGTAATAAAATTGATTAATTAGAAGAGCTAGAATTCTTTTGAATGAGTATCACTAGGTAAATAATTGAGCATCTCGAATTCCGTAGCTGATGTGGCCAGATCATTGCTGGCTGGATCATACCGAACTATTCGGGAGATTTGAAGATGTTTTTTGTTGTTTGTTTTTTTGTCATAATTCTATTGTTTATTTCTATGAGGAGAAACTGGCCGAAACAACAGAATCATAATAGATCACCCTATTGCTTGCTCTGCCGAGAAGGCGTAGGACAGCCACCGTCTTTCGACGGCCGAACACAGAGCAAGCAGGGTGACCAAGTCTTATGACTATGCAAAGATAGCATAAGACAAAGGTCTTTCCTACTCCTTGTGTTCGAATGTCCTACTTTTCTCCACAAGATCTTCGGATAAAACATCCTTATCTTTTCACATCGTTCCCAAAAGGGAAACTAATTACTACAAATTTATACATTATGTGTCAATAATAAAACAAAATGTATAAAAAATAATTGAAGAAATACTTTTGAGATAAACCAATATCTCTCAAAATGCAAAAAACCACTAAACAGAAAAAGCAATTAACACCATTCGGAGAATATCTTGCAAAACGCTCTGTAAATAAATCTGAAGTATGTAGAAAGGTTGGAATAAGTATTACTAGACTAAATAGGCTCTGTTATAACAGTAATAATTTCTTGCGATGTTATGAATTACAGCTCATTTCGTTAGCTATCAATGAAGATGCCTGCAAAATGCAACAAGAATTATATGGCCAGCTTCAATTACAGGAGGAGTTTACTTATTCTGAACAGCTAATCAATAATTTTTCAAGAGTATTGAACGATCAAGGCCTAATAACTAAATATGAGATTACACAAAAAGACATTGAACGAATAGCTATTATTCTTCCTTTTTGTATAGAGCAAAAAAATGAAACTGAGATACTAGAATTAATAGGTCTAAAACGTAGAAGTTCCAAATTAATTACTTCTCTAAGAGCATGCGTGGAAGCTGATTTATTGATTATACATAAGAAAAATGTCGAAGGAATCATTGTATCTGAATATGGTTTAACAGAATTAGGAGAAGAGATTATTGGTGTTGATTCTAATTAAATTTAATTATTCCCGAAATCAAAAATACCTTAAATAGTAAATTTACAATCTTGCCCGATTTTTCCATGGCGAGTTAAATGTATAAGATTTGCTAGAAAAATTCCACTGTAAAAAAATATTTTACACACCTTTACTAACTATATTAGTATATTCAAATATTGATTTGGGTTCTTTTTGTATTCACGAATCAATATATTTGCCTAATTAATGAAACTATCCGTAGTTCCAATTGTTGTTAAATTCATATGCTAAAATATATAAGTCATTCTGTTAAAGGCATACAGCGTAAAAAAAATCAGGATCGGGTGTTAATTATCGAAAAATCCGACTATTATCTATTTTTGATTTTTGATGGGGTGAGTTCTCTCTCAGACAGTTATTTGTTTATTAATAGCTATAAGAAAGCACTTAAAAACAATTTAAATAAAATAACTGCTGATGGTAGAAATCTCGCTGATATACTTTTTGAGAGCCACTGTCAAGTTTTAAAAGACGAGTTCGATGGTATGAGCACATTAGCAGGTTTATTTTATAGTAAATCAGACGATAAAGCAAAATATATAAATATTGGAGATTCTCGTCTATACATATTCACAAATCAATTTTTGGAGAATATTACAAAGGATCATTCTTTGCCAGCTCAACCAAATATTTTGACAAAATGCTTAGGAATAAAGGACCTTTCTATTGATGACTTTGAAATTAAGGAAATAGAAAAGGGTTATAATTTTCTTTTATGTACTGATGGTTTTTATCATATAATGGCCAAAAACCTCAAGGAGTTTTTTAATGCTTACAACTTTAAAAAATTAGGTAATATCGAAAAGAAATTATCATCTTTACAACATAGGAAGAACAAAGACGACGCGTCATATATCCTCATTAAACATGAAATTCCAGGCTGAAACTGATCTTGTTGAAACGCTAAAGGCAAGTATAAAAGAAATTTTTCATCGTTCAAGAGTAAAAATCTTTGAAGAAGTATCCTTGGGTTATGGAATCGCTGATATTGTCGTTAGTGAGATTTGTTTAGATTTTAACAAATCAAAAGAGTTAAAATCTTTGGACATCCATGATATAAATGTATTTGTTATCATACAAGAATCTGGCACTATATCTTTATCTGATGTTATAGAGCTCACCAGATGTAATAGAAGAATTATCCTCAGGTCAATTTCGAACCTTATCAACCATGGTTACATCGAAGAGCAAAATGGTGTTTTCCAAATGTCACGTAATTATGAATTGAGCTTTGTTAAAAATTTCGCAATTGAAGCTAAGCTCAAGGATTGGAAAAGAGCCCTTAAGCAAGCTTATCGATACAAATGGTTTGCTGAGTACTCCTTTGTCGTACTTGATGAATATTATTCAAAACCAGCGTTAAGGAATATAGCTATTTTTGAAAAATATAATGTGGGACTAGCATCTGTTTCAGTCGATGGAAAGTTGACAAGACATTTTAATCCTACCCCACAGCCGCCTTTAGATCTAAAAATGCAGATGCTATTCTCAGAAAAGATCAAATTCTACGAACTCGCCAAATAACTTTTCCAAATATTAAGATGATAATTTCCACTTTCATTATCAAGATAAACATAATTATTTTCTAACTCATTGTAAGTATCAATTGCACTTTGAACGAGAGTTTGCACATATTTTTTCCTTTCAGACAAATCAGCTTTTGCCGAAATAGCGTGCAATAGTCTATTTATTGATAATAAATAATTTTTATTAACGTCCGGTTTATGAATATTCCAATCGTATCCTCTACGAAGAATAATATCACTAAAAATATTTCTTTCATTTTTGATTCTATCCAGCTGCCCCAAATCCCTTAAACTAGTAAGATCATTTGCTTTGACCATATTCAATAACTTTTCGGAAAAGTAATATCCTTTTGAGCCTCCACCACTTTGGTCTTCAGTAAAACGGACAATATCAAATTTTCGCAAGTTCTCATATGTGCCAATTGTAACATAGTCAATATCAGTTTGAGCCAAAATAACAATTGCATCCCAATTTGCATACGCGTAGATAGTTTCGAACTGCTGAATTTTTAAGGTTTTAAAAACATTTGAGAGATTCCTTAGTATCTTGATATCTGTTGTTAACTTTTTGCGTGTTTCGGGCTTATTTTCGCAGGTCACAAAATATCCATCAAAACAGATATCCATATCTGTACAACAAAAGAGAATTTCTTCAACTTTAGCCTTGTCAATAATAATATGATTTGCAAAAGCTAATGTCATAAAATACTTTCTGCCATCCAATTTATTCTTTGCAACATGGTGATTAATATTTTTTATCGTCGATACAATATCTGACACCTCTTCATTTTCATAAAAATGAGGAATTATGATATTTTTAAAACCTTTATCTTCTTGATACTTTATTGCTTGTTTCAAACAATTATCAAAATATATGCTTGTAACTTCCTCATCGCTGCAATTCGCAGGATGAAAGGGAAACTCTGAAAGACTTCCTTTTGTTATATCACCACTTGTTTTTTTTCCATAGAATTGCAAATCAATCATTGAAAAAGGTAATATAGGTAATAATCCTTTCTTAGTATCAAATCTAGCCCCATGAGTGAATGCTGTTATCAAAAAAAAATCCCCTATATCGTGTTGAAGATAACTTTCAACATTCCAGTTTGAATTGTGACCTAAAACATGTGTTACTTTCATATACTAGTTAAATTTAAATATGCCTCTATTTTTCTTGGCCTCTGTGAGGGATTTATATGAAACATTGCATTGCAAAAGTTATCAACTACAGTACTTCCAGTACTCACTTTTGCCAAAGGTTTTGTAAAAGATTCTGCTACTTCATCTCTCGATTCACCAAATGGCAGTCTTCCAACAAATAATCTATATGCTATTATCGCTAAACAAAAAAAATCTGTCCTATAAGAGATAAGCTCCTTTTTACCATGATATTGTTCTGGGCTAGCATACAACCATGAAAGCGGTTGAGTACCTGCGGCAGTAATTGTATCATCATCGAGAGCTCTAGCTATTCCAAAATCTAAAACAACAGGAAGTCCACTGCTACAAATTCGAATGTTGTGAGGCTTCAAGTCTCTATGTACGTATCTATCCAACCATATGGGCTGAAGGATGATTCCAACACGATACATCAGATCTAGTACTTTTTTCTCATCTCCGACAAATTGGTCAATTAATTCAGATAAATCATGACCTTCAATATATTCTTCTAATATAACTGTGTCGCCATTATATTCCTCTTTTCGGATTAGTGAAGGTATCCCAATATGGGTAGCATATTTTTCAGAAATCTTTATTTCACGTTCAAGCCTTTCATCAACAGTCTTAATTATTTTCAGCGCAATTTTTTTCCCTTCAATATCCACAATAAATACCGTCTTCTGTCCGCCAGGTGCAGCTTGAAGATAATTATCGATTTTAAAATACTCTAAAAAGCTATCACTAAGAGCAATTGATCTCATACAAAACACTTAATTATAAATAAACCATTAATTACCGTATCGTGAATGTCCTTAGGTTATACTTCAGAATTGACGATTTCGTCGCTCTTCAATTTGCTACAATTTTTGGCTATAATACAAATATTATTATTCCCACTTAAAATTCCAAGTAATTAAAAAAGAAAATACTGTGGAAGTAAAACTTGATGATACAATACAAATATAAATTGACTCTAGCTCTCATTTACTATACCTAAGCAATATACAATCTGGACACCTCCAAAAAAGAACACCATAAATTATAGGCTACGTTGACGAGTTACTAGTTTTAAGTCAGAAGAAAAATATCAAAAATTTGAGTATATTTAGGCCTTCCGCAATTTTTGTGTGCAAGCAGTCCGAGCCTAGATTATTTAAAATAAAATCAATTTAGTTTTGCAAAAAATATTTTAGATTTGCTTACATATTTGGTTTGAAGTAAAAAGAGGCTATCTCTAAAAGAAGTTAACATGTTACTCCAGATTTCAACTATATA
This sequence comes from Sphingobacterium puteale, assembly GCF_003627955.1. Taxonomy (GTDB): domain Bacteria; phylum Bacteroidota; class Bacteroidia; order Sphingobacteriales; family Sphingobacteriaceae; genus Sphingobacterium; species Sphingobacterium puteale. The sequence continues at coordinate 112,584 of NZ_RBWS01000024.1, forward strand.
AAAATTTCCAATAGTATTAGGAATATTAATTTTAGCTCCTTTTTGTTGCCCCAAAAGTATATCCCATAAAGCATCTCTTTTGTCTAATTTTAATCCATCGCTTATTTCATTATCAATATTTAAATAGTACTTGGATTCGATGCCTCCTTCGTCCTTTAAAATCACCATGGAATTATCGCTCACAGATGTCAAGAATATGACACTAACAAATTTTTCATACTGCAACCAAAGGTGTACAAAATAATCATGGACTTCAAAATTATCATAAAACATTACTCTAATTTTATATGCCAATTCAAAAGCTTCATTTTTATAGCCCATGGATAATAGCAATCTGGATAAATCCAAAGCTTCCTCAACCCTAAAGTCGCTTAGGTTATTAATTGACAGAATACAGTTCTTAGATTTTTGATTTTCTTTTCTTTCATGATAAAAAAAGGCTCCATTTTTCCTAAAAAGGTCTGCTTCTGTTGTTTTCTCCCGCCCCATTCCGATTAACAGGATCCTTTCCGCTTCATTATATGAATTCAATTTGCAATAGGACCAAAATAGCAATTGAATACCGGCAAGGCTTTCTAATTTTAAGCCAACGACAGTTTTATAATCCTCCAATCTGTAATAACATTCTGCCACGAGATCCTTTATCTGGGGGCTGAGCTTGAATTCACCTAATTTTTCAAAACTAGAAAGAGCAGAGCTATATTCTCCAAGCTGAAAATATCCGTGACCGATTTGCATCGACAAAAAAGTTTCACTGTTTTTATCATACTCTTTACCTTCTGTTTGCTTCAGTGCCCAAAGCGCATCACTTCTATTCTTCTCGTGTATGTTTACCAAATAAAGCCCGATATATCCAAAAACGTAATTTGGAAATTCCTGAATAAGCTTTTCGCAGTATTTCCTAACTAAATGATATTCTTCAAGTGACAATAAGTTGCATACTAAATTATCAAGCACCAATGGTTTATATTTTATGGGCAATTTTCCATAAATATCTAACGTAATATCCTCCAGATTTTGTATTTCTCCAAATAAACAAAGTAACCGGGCTTCACATATAAATGTTTGAAACTCTTCATCTGGCATCATAGTATTTGTCTTCCACTTTTGTAAAAGTCTTCGGCATTTAGATAAGCTATTTTGCTTTAAATAAATTAAAAAAAGCCCTTTAAATGTAAAATGTGATTTATCTAAATTCCATGCAGTTTCGAAATCTTCATCTCTCTCCTCCGCTCTTGATAAAGCTGTCAGACACAAAGCACGATTAAAGTAAATATTCGATAGAATTTTTGGAGCCTCTGAGTTATTAAATAGTTTAATTATTCTTGAATAAAGATTAAATGCCTGCTCGATTTTCAACAATTCCCCTTCATTAAAATGATTAAGATGCAACTTCTCTATTGTCAATATACCTCCCACTAATATTCCCGTGTAAGCTGAAATAATTTGCCATTCCTTATAATTATCGGAACGTAACTTCGCTTCTATCTCCCACATCAATTCTTGTGATGCAGAAATATTCCCTTCCTTATTAAAAAGATCTATCAATTTTATAATTATAAAATCTGATTTGATAAACTTGGGTGGGATCTTGTTTTTAATCTCTTCTGCGGATATCTTGTCTCTATTAATCAATAAAAATGCAGACCATAAATTTTCATTTCCGTCACCGATTTTTAAAGCTCTCTCAAAATAATGGTTAAATTTCTCTCCATCATCCAAAATAGCATAAGCCATACAGATATAGGACAGTGTATCTAAAGATTCGTACACAAGCCCCCCAATTTTCAAGAAATATAATGCTGCGCTCTTCTTTTCTCCTAAATCCAAATAGGTAACACCTATATTGGCCAGTAATTTAAACTTAACTTCCTCAGATAAAGTATTCCAGTCTTTACGTTCAAATTCAAGATAGAAATTGAGAGCAGCCATCAGCTTATTATCTTGCCTCAGTTTTAAACCTATTTTTAGATTTTCAGAATAAATACTGCTGTTATTAACAATGGGATTGACATTACTATTCAAGTTAACATACTGGGTTAACTTATCTAACATTTCATGAGTTTGCCTATTTTGATCTATAATTGTTATAACACCGTCAAAAATTTTATCTATAATTTGGTCGACATGTTCATCTCCAACTGAATATACATTATTAATAAATTTTGATTCATGGCTCTTTTTCATACCTTGTAGAACCTCTACAGTGTACTTATCAATGTCATCAGTAACTTTATGATGTTCATGACACATAAATATTAAATTACTGGCTGATCGCCGTTCTTCGTCGGTTTGTTTTTCATTGTAACGCTCCCCTCCCTTTTCTGCTGCTTCGATATGGCACAACTGTGATATATATGTTCCCTCTGAATTAAAGAGTTTGTGATTACAGTCAGGAAACGCACATTCATTACCCGATAAAGCCAATAAGTATTTTATAGTCGATGTTGTTGGAGTTTTACGTGCCATAATTAAATTAGCTACTAAACAAATCAGAGTTGGTTAAAAATTATAATAATAAATGTAAGCCATTCCTATTGGAACGGCTTATTATTCGCTATCCTATCTCTTGCAATTCAATTTCGACTTTTGTAATAACTTCACTAGATCGCTTCAAAACGTATTGAATCCTTTCATCGGAATATGAAATAGTTTGGTAAGAATGATCAACTGTATTGTAAACAAATACCCGCACAGCAGAGAGACTAGTTGCTTTCATCTTCCTAGAGATCCAATATTGTTCAATAGGCAATCGCAAAGTACTGCCAAAGTCAAACTCCCTATCTGTCAAAACAACTCCGACAGGATTTCCATCTAAATCTTTAAATATTGCGCAGCTCTGTCCCCCAATCATATGCCCATCTTCCAATCTTAAATTAATCTCAGAGTAGTTGAGGATACAAGTGAGTCCTTCTTGTATTAGAAATGTATAAAAATTATGCAATACAACTTGGCATAATTCTCTCCTCCGACGATTTGCCTTATTGTCTTTAAAAGTATCTCGCAATCTTATCTCAAGAAGACGTTTTGCCTCATTATAATCAACAATACCTTTTGCAAGTGAAAAACATACTTCGTGTGTTACCTTATTAAAACCACCTTTAATAAAGTTGTTCTGTTTTAAGACCTGCGCCATTCCTTTCGGATCCGCTTGGGCAAAATCTAGTTGTCTACATGACAATCTCATTACAACCTCCTTTTATACAATATCCTACCATCAAACTTGCTGCAATTCTGGCATGCAGACTCCTCCCATTTCCTCCAAAACCTTGTTTTGAAAGATCCGTTGTATTCTTTCGAATCATCTTTGAATAATATGAGTTAAGAGGCCACTAAACTCATCAAATTACGGGAGCCAAACCAATTGTCATTTTTCAAAATAAATTGTTACGAGTTAGCGTAAATATTTACATTTGAAAAACCAAAATATGAAGACGGGCTTGGACCTGTCCCAAAGATTTTAAGCCACACTAGCACTGTGGCTTTTATCTTTCTACAACAAATATCAATGATTTTCTTGCGAAGCGCTAGTTTGACTTTTACACATTTTGAACAAAAGTTTGTCATAGGATGCGTTTACCGTGAGTTATTAAAATTAAATATCTGACATACTGATATTTACGAATGTGGATAACTTTAAATTATAAAATATTACCTTATTTTTATGTACAAACAATTCAGTCATAAAATAATCATTTTTAACCATTTGAACTTTAAAAAATCACTATTTGTTCCTACTTTTGCACCACTCTGGCAGATTAATATTTATACCTACCATAAGAACTCTAACTCCCGCTTTCTACACCTAGTTCTAATCACCAATCTTCTGTATGAATCAAATTATATGTAGCGCAACAACGATCATTTGATTGGATAATAACATCTTTAAAGGATGCGCCGAAACAATTAAGTTTTTTTGCGATATACTCTTCTCTATTTTCAAGATACTCTCTTAATTTCCTTTCATTGCCTTGTAATTCCCTCGGAATATTAAAGGTGATTTGATATGTTTCAATCATATTTCAAAGTTCCTATTATGAAACTGATAGTGCAAAATATTGTGCTTTACGTTGCCTATAACGGTAACTTAAATTCATCCGAAAATGGCACGAAGCTAGATATCATTGATTATAATTTACATGTTACGGGATACCATAAAAGATGCTCTTCATCTAATTGTATTTTAGATAAAAACATTTTAATATGGAAACAATTAAAGCAATCAAACCGGGACCAAAACCTAAGAAACAAGATGGCACTCCCGACAGAAGACAACGGGTAACACCCGACACTAAACCCAAACATCCGGATCTGAAACCGCACAAGCACAAGCCTGGGGATTCGAAGTAAGAGAAATAGAGGCCACTTCATAACTGACTTAGGGGCGGTCTCTATTTCTTTTACTCTAAGCCTGTTGCCCACTTTCTCGATCAGATGCCAGCTTTAAATTAAACTGGGCTTTTAATTCATTGACCAAAGTTAAGGCCGTGGGTAAGTCCGTCGCATTTTGGGAGATAACATTAGCCACAGTTCCGGATTGTTTCACTACACCTACAGCATCAACCTGCGCTTCATTTTTGGATGTTATCATAGTTAACCATTCACCCGCAATATTATTCGAGATTTTCTGAATATAAATATTCTTGTTACCTGTTGACCTAAACGGCATATAATAACGTGTCGCATAAAGATTAGCAACCTCAACTTTCAAAGTACCGGCAACTGCCGCACCAGTTGGAAGACCGATAATACTTGCGGCTATGGTATCATTTGTTATATTATATAAACCAGAGATACTAAAAGTATCTTGATTTGTATCACCAATATTTTCCCCCGCAATTAAATTCCTTCTAAAACTTATTGACTGGGATAACTTAAAATTAGGGGTATTGAACAAAGCTGTCAAGGTCGCTTGTGACTCCAATCGGATACGATTGCCATTCCCCCAGAAATTATTGGTATCGAGTGTCCCTGATTCCAATAAATATCCACCCGTTTTCAGTGAGTTATAAAACGTATTTCCATCGATTTCATTACCATAGCTTTTGGAGACAGTATTCGCGCTAGAGTCCAATACAATACAAGCAACGGGTGCCACAGTGGCTACTCCCCATCGATTAAAAATATTGCCCTGAATTTTGGAATTTGTTACTCCCTCGGACAAGATGGAAGATCCTGAACTGCAAGTGAAATTGTTGTTGCTGATGATTGTTTTATCTATCCTATCGGCATGTACTGCTCCTTTGGAATTATAAGGCGGATTGGTTCCAGTATCGGAATAGCGCTGTGCGTGATCAACATTGTTCGACGTAATATTGCTATTGATGATATTACCAGCTTTAATAAAATAACCTAAAAGTGTGTAGTCAAGATTGCCGCTCACAAGACTATTGACAAGATTACCCATAAAAAAGGTGTTAAAACTATCGCTAAAGTTGCCGATGATATCAAATCCATAACCATCTGTTGTCTTATTATTGATCAAGGCAAAATTGTCCCGATTGGCATTGCCACTATCGAATGAATGGAAGAAATTGTTCCATATCCGATATCCTCTGGCACTGCCACCATATTTCCCCAACGTATTGAACTGTTTAAATAGCATAGCATTATGACCACCACTAAAAGTATTGTGCTTAATGGTGACCTGACGTCCCCAAAATTCCAAATGGGTCTCGGCATTGCCAAAGTCACAGCCTTCGATCACCGCATCAATGTTATTTTCCAGATCATCTTTCCATGGATCGCCGGAATTGGGGTATTCATCGACTCTTTTGAACAGTACGGCCACAGAATTTGCGATGTTAACCGATCGCCCCCTAATGGCTACATCTTTAAATGTCGTTCCTTGTGAGTAGTTTCTTATGGTATATAGGTCCGTAGAGCTTGGCATCAATTCGATACAGGATTTAACATAGGAATTACTACCTTGTTCGCTGACAATGCCCCCTCCTAGGCTATCGTGTGGTATACTGAGTGTTTTTGAAATATAGAATTTGCGCCCCGGAAGGCTGATACATTTTCCCTTGCCCGCACAGTAGTTTAACGCATTTTGCAAATAAGGATAATCATCGGGGTATGGTGGCTGTCCGCCCGTTTCGACACCTTTAGCACCAAAATATAGCACATTCACGTTACCGACGAAATTATGTATCAATTTAATTCCTCCAGTTGCAATTACGCTGCCACCATCCTCTGGTCCAGGATCAGTTGAAGACAGGTAATACATAATTGGTGCTGGAGTGTCGCCTTTTTTGTAATAGCCCAGTAGCTTTATACCTGAATAGATTGGTGTGGTTCCTTGTAGTCCTACAATTTCATTTGCAGAGAGATCCCTCATCTCCTGCATGGTGTTTTTGATTAAAAATTGATTTGCCATATTTCTTTTTTCCTTAAAAGTGTATAGCAAAAGTAAGCGGGTTGTTGGCGCTATCCGAGGGAAAGAAGCTGTATGTAGGCGGTAGTGGCGAGATACCGAAAAGTCACTGCCTATTCTATATTATATTTTAGCTCATCTCAATAGCTGGACTTGCAAATAAAATCGGCAGTGCTAGTTAAGCAGCTTTTTTAATTTTTTGCTCTTTGTTATTAAATTGCTCAATTGTAAGATTTCCCAATGTG
>NZ_RBWS01000025.1 GCF_003627955.1 Sphingobacterium puteale
TGACTTGTAAATAACTTGAGCCGTGTGCAGGGAAACTTGCACGCACGGTTCTTAGGGGAGTAGGCTCGGGCAACCGGGCCCTCTTACCCGCCTACGAAAAGTTTGGTAAAAAGAAAGACATCACCCATCTGGCCTGCTGGGCACACGCACGCCGTGAGTTTGAGAGAGCCCTACAAAATGACCCGCAAAGAGCCAAAAAGGCTTTACTGATGATACAGGATCTTTATAAAGTTGAACGAAAAGCTAAGGAAGAAAAGTTATCGCCTGATAAGGTCAAGGAGCTACGGCTGAAAGAATCGCTGCCGGTTATCAACGATATGGGTAAATGGATATTCGAAGAGATAAAAAACACACTTCCTAAAAGTCAGATCGGAAAGGCTATGGCCTATACCTATGCACGTTGGGATGCGCTTTCGGCTTATATGCATGATGGAAACCTACAGATAGACAACAATCTCGTGGAAAACGCTATCAGACCCATAGCGCTCGGTCGCAAGAACTGGCTCTTCGCCGGCAGCCATGAAGCCGCCGGGCGTGCGGCAATGATATATTCTTTCTTCGCTATCTGCAAAAAGCATGAAGTAAATCCTTTTAAGTGGTTAAGGCATACTTTAATAAATATAGAATCAATAAACCATAAGGATATAAAAGACCTTTATCCCCAAAACTTCAAGAAATCAACTGACATGTAGTTCATAGGGCGGATACATTGTGAACAATATTTTCCATTAGTTTTCCCATGTCTTGTAGCCGATATCCCCAAAGTGCGTTACGAATACCTAGATTCTCAAAGTAATACTTCTCACCGATTTCAAAGAGACGTTTTCCTTCAATGTCATATCGCTTTACTTGATGAATTAAAAAGGCATTTATTAAATGCTTGATGTAAACCTGAACTTGATTTGGAGCCATATTGACCTGTTGCGATTTCAAAAAATCGCTAATCTTCTTTGCGGAAAATAGGCTTCCGGTGTTGGAGGCTAGAAAAAATACAAGCTGCTCTAAGAAGAGGGTATTTCTAATGGAATACCTATTAATAATATCTCGAAATACAATAGTTGAATAGATGTTTTTTAAGTATTCAAAGACGATCTCATCCTCTAAAGGTAGATGTTTTAAGTAAGGTAATCCACCGTATTTTAAATATTTTAACAACGTGTCTTGTGAATCTCCCAAATTTTGGAACCTCAAGAATTCGTTATAGGTAAGGCTGTAGACACTTATTTCTATAAAACGGCCACTCAATTTTCCCGCAATATCGCCAGAGAGCAGTTCTGCATAAGGTTTTTTCCGATAAATGGCAAAACGCGATCTAAATACAGTGGGCGAATAATAGTTTTTGGAATTGACATAGTATTGGTTTATAATAAAAGTCAAATATAGGGAAAGTTATAGTTATGTTTATAGCTTTTTAAAATTCTATTTGTATTATAGGTATGATTATAACTATTTGTCTATTCCGCTAAATAGTTGTGATTATATGGAAAATCAAAATATTGAATAAAAATAATTTTTTGAACATATTCTTTGTTTTAGATTTATAATTGGGGGACTTAGAAGTAACAATTGTTATTCGTTAATAGTGGTCGGTTAAATGCTGAAACTATATCTTAAGTTTTAATTTTCTGATGTATCGATTTATTGGCATTGCTTCAAACCATATAAATTCACTATATTTAATTGGCTAATAGCCAACGTTTAGTAGCGTTCAGCAGTTTCGTAAACATCTTTGAACATTTCGCAATTTTAAATTTTTATTAAATAGAAAATAAGAACACCATGAGTCTAAAAACATTCATTACAAACAGCGTTGATTACAACATTTGGGTCAGCGAACAGTTGGTTGCCTGGTTGAAAAGCTACCCTGAGGAGTTGTTACAAAAGGAATGTCCATCCAGCTTTACCAGTATTGCAAAAACGCTCAAACACATTAGCGATACGCAGCTGTATTGGTCATCGATGATCCGCGGCACGCCGACGCCAAGCTTTGACTATATCGCTACCTCGGTGGATCTTGAAACTGAAATGAACAACATCGTTAACGAAGCCAAACTTTTAGCTGACTACGTAAAGGAAAATAGTGAAGCTATGAATGAGCCCCATCTCATCGAATCACAATGGTTCTCTTCTAATTTTCCCAAGTATGAATACCTCCAGCATTTGATTATTCATACGACCTATCACCGCGGTCAGATAGTCACCATAGGCCATCATGTAGGTGTTGTGAAAGCGCCCATGCTGGACTATAATTTCTGGAATGTGATGCGGCAGCAGCAATAGGGTGTAATATCCTTCGGAGCAATGTTTGGAGGTATAATGGAAATAACTATGAAGCTAATAGACATAAATAATAAATACATTGGACTTTGGAAAGGCAACCATAGGCTGATCCTAAGCTGGTTGCCCGATCCTAACTTTGATTCGATATCAAACTTGGCTATAAAAGCTGTTGCTAACAACAAATTTCTAATGTTTACTTATGATTGGTATCATGAAAGTGTAGTGCAAGAAGGGATGCTATTAATGGGTAACAACAATAAACAATCTGAAGTTACAGCTTCATGGATTGATTCTTGGGGCATGGGTGGAAGGATAATGAATTGTTATGGAAAAATGAATGAGCAGGGCGATATTTCAATAACGGGTTCTTACGAAGTGGTCGATAGCCCTAATTGGGGATGGCGTATCGAAATACCTGCTCCAAATAATCGGACACTTCAGATAAAAATGTACAATGTCTCGCCCGATGGTGAAGAATTCTTGGCCGTCGATGCAAATTATTCGCCTGTTGAGTAGACAATGAATTTTCATTTATCTTATCTGGCAAAAAAACAGAAAATAAAATGGATAATCTTGAGGTAAATGAATAAGTGACGTTAACCTAAAAACAAGCTATTGTTAAGCTTGTTTTGTTAATACTATCTTTATCTATAGCTAATATTCGCTTCTTTATTTTGGCGCAAATTCAAGATAATGAAACCTATTAAGCTACCTCAATTTAGAAAAACAGCCCAAGTTACCTTAGCACTTGCATTACTAAATGCAGCAAGTGTTGACACGGTTTGGGCAAATCTCACAAACGAAGTCATCGCGTTCGAAATTCCAGATCAGTCTGTTATTAAAGGGATTGTCAAAGACCAAGATGGCAAGCCCATAGACGGTGGTACCATCATCAACGAAACCAGTAAACAGAGTACGCGCACCGAATTTAACGGCAAATTCACTCTCAAAGGACAGGCCGGGGACCAAATCCGCATTTCTTCCTTAGGCTATAAAACAACCACCATAACGGCTACAGACAGTCCGCTTGAAGTTGTTTTGGAAAAAGACGATTCTAAACTGGACGAGGTTGTCGTGACCGCAATCGGGATCAAGCAGCAGAAAAAGCAGATCGGCTATGCTACACAGGAAGTCAAACTGGACGTACTCAAAGAGTCCAAAACAATGAACATTGGTACGGCTTTGACGGGACAGGTGTCTGGGCTGATCGTCAATAATCCAACAGGTATTTTTCAGGCACCTTCCTTTCAATTGCGGGGCAAAACGCCTTTAATTGTTGTGGATGGTATTCCTGTTGAATCTGATTTTTACGATATGTCCAGCCAGAATATTGAGAATATCAACGTGTTGAAGGGAACGGCAGCTTCCTCTTTATATGGCTCACGTGGTAAAAATGGTGCTATCTTAATCACGACCAAAAGTGCAAAAAGTGATAAACTGGAGTTTTCAGTGGGAACGACGAATATGTTCTCGGCAGGATTTACCGTCTTTCCTGAATCGCAAAAAGAATTTGGAAGTGGATCTAACGGTAAGTATGAATTTTGGGATGGTGCTGATGGGGGCATCTCTGATGGTGATATGACCTGGGGACCCAAATTGAATTCCGGAATAAAGGTGGCCCAATGGAATAGCCCCATCCGTGATAAACAGACCGGTGAGGTGATTCCTTGGTGGGGAGATGTCAGCGGAACGAAGTACAACGATAAGTCGCGTTATGAAAGGGTACCGATCGACTGGGTAGCCCACGACAATCTGGAGGATTTCCTTGGAACTGGATTAATCACGGAGAACAATGCAACGTTGTCCTACCGATCCGAAAAAGTGAGCATCTTTGGAACTGGAAAGTATGCTTATCAGAAAGGGCAGGTGCCCAACACCAAACTTTCTACAGGTGGACTGAACCTGAATACGTCGTACCGTTTTACGCCCGAAGTGCAATTGGATCTTAACCTCTCCTATAATAAAGTAAAGTCGCCAAATTATCCGAGATATGGATATGGCCCTAAAAATCATATGTATACCATCTTGCTATGGATGGGGAATGACGTAAATGGACAGGAATTAAAGGACCATCTCTATATTCCGGGACAGGAAGGCTATCGCCAGGCGAACTATAATTATGCATGGTACAATAATCCTTATTTTGCGGCCTACGAATTGAACCAGGTGTATGATCAGGATATTTTGCATGGACAGACAGCCCTGACATGGCGCATTTCTCCAGAATTTACTATAAAAGGCCGCGCTGCCGCAAGGCAGAAGAATCTGTTTCAGGATATGCAGAGTCCCAAGTCGTATATGAATTATGGCGATTCACGGAATGGCGATTATAAGAACTGGGACAGCAAGCAGCTTAATTTTGACGCGGACGTGCTCGCCACTTATATTAAGCAGTGGTCTGATAGTTATGGTGTCACTATTAATGCGGGTTCAGCGACCTACACAAGGAACCTACGCGAGGTTAGTCTCAGCACCGACGGCCTTGTTGTGCCTTTTGTCTATAACGTAGGGAATACGCAAGGTCCGGTAAAAGGAGCCAACAGCATCACCGAAAAAACCACGCGAAGTGTCTATGCGGCTGTTAACTTAAATGTATTCAAATCGACTTATTTGAATCTTTCGGGAAGAAATGATTGGTCCTCAGCTTTACCAGAAGTAAACCAGTCTTACTTTTATCCATCCCTTTCGTTAAGTAGCGTTATTTCCGATTATTTTAAATTGCCCAAAGATATTAATTTTATCAAATTATATGGATCCTGGGCCACAGCAGCTTCCGATTTGGATCCATATAGTATCTCAGCTACCTACAAAAAAGACTTAACCTACGGTTCAACACCTTCGGTTAGCTACTCAGAAAAATTAGTCAACCCGGCTATTTTGCCTGAAAAGACAATTTCTCTGGAAACAGGCGTGTCGATGGCCTTCTTCGACAATAGGCTATCAACCGATATTACCTATTACAATGTGGTAGAGAAAGACAAAATCTTTGATCTGAATATTTCACAGTCTTCGGGTTTTACTAGCCGTAAAGTCAATGGAAATAAATACCGTACAAAAGGTTTAGAAGTCTCTTTAACGGGAAATATCATCAAAAATGACCAATTCTCGTGGACATCGACCGTAAACTGGTCACGGGCGGTCCAACGTCTCGAAGAGATCTATAATAACCAGGCGAAATTTGGCAACTTAAAAAAGGGAGATCGTGCGGACAGTTATTACGCAACAGTTTGGGAAAAATCTGCTGATGGTAAGGTAATCCTAAACCCGAATACCGGCATGCCGACAAAAAATCCTTTCCCACAATATTTGGGCTATTTCCAGCCGGATTGGCAATTTGGTTTTGCCAATCAGTTTAAAATTAAGGGATTTCAGGTTAATCTTGATATTGATGGCTCTATTGGTGGTGTAATGAATTCGACCACAATAGAAAAAATGTGGTGGGGCGGAAAGCATCCATCGTCTGTTTTATATCGTCAAGAGCAGTATGATGCCGGAAAGCCTGTGTTTGTGCCGGATGGTGTGATTGTAACAGGTGGAGAGCTTACGCGCGATGTGAACGGCAACATTACTTCGGATACACGCACCTATACCAATAATACCACAGCCGTGGATTGGCAGGCCTGGAGTCAGAATTATCCTTATCAGGCCCGCGTAACAGAAGCCGAAAGTAAACTTTTTGCCAATGTATTTGACCGTTCGTTTGTGAAATTACGTCGGCTTTCGGTAAGTTATGATGTCAATAAGGTATTCAAACTAAAACAGCTCACTGCGTTAAACGCATCGGTATTCGGATACAATTTAGCGATGTGGAAGAAAGTGCCTTATATCGACCCTGATTTTGGTGTTGGTAACGATGGTAACCTTCAGGATCCGTCGACCAGATATATCGGTTTTTCACTCGATTTCAAGTTTTAATAAGATTGCAAGATGAAATTTAATAAACACATATTTTTTGGATTGTTTTCGCTTTCAGTAATGACCTCCTGCCAGAAATTGACGGAAGTAAACATTAATCCCAATGAAGCAACGACAACTCACCCACAGGCGCTACTGACTAAAGTAGAATGGGACGCTTTTCGTACTTGGCATGGTACTTCGCCATTGTATACCTTAAAGATGATTGTACAAACGGATGGTGAAAATGCGAATCAGATTTATAACTGGCAGCGCGGAAGCTTCGAGCAATATGGTTTTCTTCGGAATATTACGAAGATGACCGAAGAGGCGGAGAAAATAGGCGCTGAGAACTATTTGGCACTGGCTAAATTTTTCCGTGCTTATTACTTCTATAATCTTACCCTGACTTTTGGTGATGTGCCTTATTCCGAGGCTGCAAAAGGCGAAAGCTCAGCTGTTTTTACACCAAAGTACGATGCACAGAAGGACGTTTTGGTGGGCCTGTTGAAAGAGCTGGAGGAAGCAAATGCGATATTGAAGAAAAATAATAATACCATAAACGGTGATATTATTTATGGTGGAAATAGTGCGAACTGGAATAAGTTGGTCAATTCTTTTCGCTTAAAAGTATTGTTAACCCTGTCGAAGAAATCGGCTGACCTTCCGTTTAACCTGGCGGCAGAATTCGCTAAAATCTATTCCAGTGAATCTAGGATTACTGATGTGAGCGGAGCCGAAGATGGACAGTTGGTCTTCCTGAATCAGGATGGCAACCGCTACCCTGAGTTCAATTCCAGTGGCTATGGCTCGGGAATGTATATGGACTCGACTTTTGTCCAACGGTTACAGGACCTAAAGGACCCCCGATTGTTTGTGGTCGCCACGCAGACACGTTTGGGGAAAGAAGCAGGTAAAGCCATCAATGATTTCACTGCATATGAAGGCGGTGATCCGATTGTACCTTATGCGCAGGTCAATGCAAAAGCTGTATTAGGAAAGCTATCCAAAGTGCACGAACGGTTTTATCAGGATCCTACTGCAGAGCCCTTAGTCTTATTGGGCTGTTCAGAAATGCAGTTTATTTTGGCTGAAGCCATACTGAAAGGCTGGATTACAGGAGATCTAAATACAGCTTATGCTAAAGGGGTACAGGCATCTTTCAAATTTTATGAAAAATATGCGAAGAATGTAGGCAGCTATACCAATGAGAGTCAAGCCGCTCAATACTTGGCACAAAATACGGTAAAACTCGATGCTGTCAGTTCAAACGAACAGAAGTTGGAGCGTATCCTGATGCAGAAATATCTGCGGTCATTTCATCAAGGGGGCTACACGGCGTATTTTGACCACTTGCGCACGGGCTATCCTGGCTTGCGTAAAGCTGCCAATGTAAAGACAGCCTATCGATGGATGTATCCGCAAGATGAATACAATAACAATACCGCCAATGTTTCCGATGCGATCAAATCACAGTTTGGTGGGAATGATAATATTAATTTACAGACTTGGTGGCTAAAATAATGGATTCGAGAAGAGCATTTTTAAAAAAAGCAGCCATGCTTGCCGGGAGTACGGCAGCTATAAATTGGTTGCCGGAGTCTATCCAAAAGGCATTGGCCATAGAAGCTCCCAAAGGATCCACATTTTTGGATGCTGAGCATGTCGTCTTTTTGATGCAGGAAAACAGATCATTCGACCATTGTTATGGCACATTAAAAGGCGTGCGTGGATTTAATGATCCGCGTGCGATGAAATTGCCAAACGGCCTGCCGGTATGGATACAAGGAAATAAGGAAGGTGCATATTTTGCACCTTTCCATTTGGATATCGTCAATAGCAAATCCACCTGGATGGGCTCACTGCCGCATGGCTGGCGTGATATGGTTGCTGCACGCCACGACGGAAAAATGGATAATTGGTTGGAAGCAAAAAGCTCGGGGAATGACGAATATAAAAATATGCCACTGACAATGGGCTATTATAATCGTGCGGATATTCCTTTTTATTATGCCTTTGCAGACGCTTTTACGGTATGTGACCAGCATTTTTGCTCTTCATTGACCGGTACCAGTGCAAATCGTTCTTATTTTTGGACCGGTACTGTGCGTGAGCAGCCGCGTAATCCGGAATCTGTTGCCCATGTGGATAATGGACAGATCAATTACAAGGACGTTAGCTGGAAGACTTATCCAGAACGGCTACAGGAAGCTGGGATATCGTGGCGGGTGTACCAAAATGAGTTGAGTCTGCCCGTTGGATTTAAAGGTGAAGAGGAAGATTGGCTAGCCAATTTTACGGACAACAATCTCGAATTTCATAAGCAATATGGCGTAAGATATCACCCGGCG
The DNA here is from genome assembly GCF_003627955.1 of Sphingobacterium puteale. Lineage (GTDB taxonomy): Bacteria > Bacteroidota > Bacteroidia > Sphingobacteriales > Sphingobacteriaceae > Sphingobacterium > Sphingobacterium puteale. Next base: position 8,526 of record NZ_RBWS01000025.1, read on the forward strand.
CATTATCAGTGGATGAAAAAGCGGATAGAGGAGTTGCAGCGATTAGTTAAAGGTAATGAGAAAGCCGAATCGCTGAGTAAAGCCAAAACTGAACTGGCACGTCTACTACGCGATGTGATGCAGTATTCTCCGGAAAACTTCGAAAGGCTATCCCAGTTTGAAAAGGATATCCATCGAAATGCCTTTGTGACCAATATGGCTGATCCAAACTATCACAAACTTGATAAAATAGCTTACACAGCGGATGGAAAACGGCAAGAAATTGAGGTCCCTGCGGGCGACATTTTCTATCAATTTAGAAAAGATGTCGAAGAGAGAAAATTACCTACTGTATCCTGGCTGGTCGCTCCCTGTCGATTTTCAGATCATCCGGGCTCACCCTGGTATGGAGCATGGTATGTTTCGGAGGTGTTGGATATTCTGACCAGAGATCCTGAAGTCTGGAAAAAGACTATATTTATCTTGACCTATGATGAAAACGATGGATATTTTGATCATATAGCCCCATTTGTTCCGCCATTGAGTTCTAATAGCGACCAAGGGGCAGTCTCCAGAATAGATACCACGGACGAATACGTGACCCAAGAGCAGGAGAGAAAGCGTACAAACAATCAAAATGCCTCCTTGGAAAGCCCTATTGGATTGGGTTATCGTGTGCCGATGGTCATTGCATCACCGTGGTCAAAGGGCGGATGGGTCAATTCGGAAGTTTTCGACCATACCTCCTGTCTTCAATTTTTGGAATATTTTTTAGAAAAGAAAACAGGGAAGACTGTCCGGGAGGATAATATCAGTCCCTGGCGCAGAATGGTGTGTGGCGATCTGACAACAGCTTTCCGTCCGATAGACAAAGTGTCTAAAGCCAACGTTCTTTCTGTTGACCGGAATGCATATGTCGAACGGATATTCTCTGCACGGAACAAAAAGCTGCCATCCGATTTTGTACAAATTGATAGCCAAAAGATAGCAGAGATTAGGGCAACAGGTCAATATCATAGCACTGTACAGATGCAGGAACAGGGATGGAAGCAGGCCTGTGCGCTGCACTATGATCTACAGGTAAAGATGGCCAGTACAGACACTATTTTTTCTATTAGCACTAAACTAGACCAAAGGTTGAATACTTTTAAACCTGGTGCTGGCATTCCTTACTTTGTCATCTCATATATTCCTTATGATGGACATGAAAAAGGGAAAGTGTGGAATTTTGCCGTTCAGGACGGTGACCAATTGCAGTACGATTGGCAGCTTGATAAGGTATCAGGAGATCGGGTATCCTTTGCCCTCCATGGTCCTAACGGATTCTATCGTTCAGTTGAGGCTAATAAGGTAAATATACCGAATATCGATGTGTATACCAAGGTCGTTTCGGGTAGTCCGGTTCTTTGTGTGGAAGTGCAGTCGTCCGGAATAGATCTGCAGTTAGTGGATAGTGCCTACGGTACATTTGAGTCGCAAATACTTAAAAGTGGTGCGCGCAAAGTGATTGAAGTGGATTGCAGTGAAAGCAAAGGCTGGTATGACGTCGAAGTAACAAGTCCTGAAGATCCACAGCTTAAGTTTCGGTACGCCGGGCATATTGAGACAGGGCTGCCGAGTTATACGGATCCGTTAATGGGGGGAATGATCCGTTGAGGAAACCGAAAAGCTCAAATAGCCTAGCTATTATATAAATATTGTTGAAGCCATTTCCGAAGGGGAGTGGCTTTGGCAAAGTGTGCTGAAAGTATCCCTATAAGTTTGGGATCCGTCATACCTTTCCAGTGCGCGTATACGTATATATCAAATTTGTTTTGTGCCATCGTTTACTATAATAATTCGAGATCTTGCAATTTTCTTCCTAATTCATCGTCTGCTGCTAATTGTAGTACATCATCTTGTAAACCCAATACACGAAGCACATTTAAATATGCGCCAAATGCTACACCTGTATCTCCTTTTTCGATCAGGTATAATGTCGAGCGTGCGATTCCCGCCCGCTCTGCAACTTGAATGGTTGTTAGTTTGCGACGCTTTCTTGCTAGTTTTATATTCTCACCAACTTGCTCCATAAGCTTGGTTAGTCTAGGGAAAACGACTTGTTTTTTTATGCCCATACATTTGTTTTGTTTGATATTATGGACAAATTTAATTAATTTGACTGAAATAACAAACATTTAATAAGGTGTCATTACAAGATTCGAACTAAGTTTGAAATGACAAGAGGTTTAAATAATCGATTGAATTGCTTCTTTTTCTACTCCTACCCAATATAAGGGATGAACAACAAATATGGAGGGTGAACTGCAGAAAAGTCGGTATTGGAAAAAATATACGATATCTAGAATAATGCGTTTTAACATTTTTACTAAAATAATTAGTATTTTGTATTGAAAATTTCTATCTTTGTCAAATTAACCAATTGATAAGTTGTTATGAGTCAAATATCAAGACGGGTAGATGACCCGTTGTGGAAATCTATTTTAGAACAAACTTTTTCACATTTTTTAAGATTTATTTTTACGGATGCAGAAGCTGTTTTTGATTTGAGCAGACCCTTTGATTATCTTGATAAAGAATTCGAAAGCTTGTTTCCTCCTGAAAGTAACGGAAAGGGAGTCCGTTATGTTGACAAACTAGTAAAGGTTTTCTTAAAGGACGGGAGCGAACAGTATGTGCTGTGCCATGTAGAGATACAGAGTAGTAAGGGCAAGGGAGACTTGGCTGAGCGAATGTTTCGCTATTTTTATAAAATATGGGACCGCTACAAAGTTCCCGTTACGGCTATTGCAATCATGGCAGATGGTAATAAAAGCTATCGTCCGATGGTATATAGTCAGGAATTTATGGGAACCTCATTGCGCTATGATTTCAATAGCTACAAGATTCTGGATCAGGAGGAGGATGTATTACGGTCGGATAAGAATCCATTTTCTGTAATTGTCCTAACTGCATTGTTGGCTATTGTTAACAAAAAGATTAACGACGAGGGATTGAAGGCTATTAAACATGATCTTTATGATGAGATGATGAAGCGGGAGATGGACAGGGATACACGTCAGGGGCTATACGACTTTTTGACTTACTATGTAAGTTTTGATGACGAACAAGTTTTGAGTATATTTGAAAAAGAAATAAAAACAAAAATAGGAAGGAGCGATACAATGGGCACTCAAGAATATTTATTAGATAAGGCAGAGAAAAAAGGCCTCAAACAGGGCCTTAAACAAGGAATTGAAAAAGGTAAGCGGGAAGAAGCTATTGCAATTGCACTGGAATTCAAGAAAATGGGTATTGCTATAGCCGATATTGCAAAAGGTACAGGGCTATCCATAGAAGAGATCGAAAAGCTGTAATAACGTAACAGTCATAAATGATTTAATATGAGCCATTCCCCGCAAGGAATGGTTTTTTATTGTTGTGCGTTTTTTTATCATTCGGTAACGGGATGGTATAGTGCTGTGGTTTCATTTCCATTTAGGGACGAAAGGTCCGATTTCAGGAATGAACAACAAATATGGAGGGTGAATGGCTTTTATTTATATTGAGTTGGACAGACTCCCGTATGTTTCTTGAAAAAAGTCGAAAAATTTTGCTGTTGCCCATAACCACAATAATTGCTTACCTCTTTGACCGAATGTCCGCTCCGCAATAACTCCTTCGCTTTCAGAATCAAATGCTTAGTCCAGGTCTGTTTCGGACTTTCACCATAGATGGCTTTATAGATTTTGTTCAATTTGCTCTTGTCTACCTGTAGTTGCTCGGCTATTGTCTGAATGGAGCAGCTGCTAAAAATCTGCGTGGCTTGATCAGTGACCATCTTCCTGGCAAGTCTAGCAAGCAACTGGTCGGGATCTAACTTTTCATGCAGGCTGAAATTCTTGTCAATGGCAATATCAAACAGATTATAGACCACTTTTATCGCAATGACTTCATGCTCTTTGTGGTACTGAAATAAATACGTTTCAATGTAAGATAGCTGATAACGTGTTCGCTCTTTAATAGGCCAGATAGCACTTTGGTAGAGTCGCTTTTTATCACGTCTATGGGCTGCTCTGAATTCGGATAAAAAGTGGTTTTCCTTATAAATGGCCGGTCGAATAAAACCGATATCGACCAAAACACCATAAATCAGGTAAGTTCCGGCAACCAGATTTACCGCTATCTCCCCTTTGGGGATATATACATAGCTGTGATATTGGGAAGGTAGCGATACCTTGCATTCCTTCTTGGGCTGCTCGATAACGACCTCCTGCGGTGAGCCGAGATTATAGAGCAGATGATAATCTGCTTTGCTGGTATTGACGGACAGCCTGATATGTTGCTGTACCTGTGCCTGCAACCGATAGAAGATGACGCTATGATAGTCAATGTACTCTTCAGTGAACTGAATGCCTGTATCTTCATAACGCTGTATCGATGAATCGGCCAATTTGGGTAAAAATGCTTTTATTTGATCGCTAAATTGGTCTACTTCGGGCAGCCTAAAATGGAATGTTTTTTTCATAAATTTTGGTTATTTAATGTGTTTGTTATTACCTCCTTCCCTTGTATCGAGATCCGCTGTCGCCGTTCGCACCTGTAACGTTGGCTCGGTGGTCTCAAGTGGTTTTATCATTGGCTTGGCAATGCAATGTAAGAGGGGATGGTCCCAGGCACAGAGGTTGTACCAGATCATCAGACTGGAAAAATGGATCAAGCCCATCGTCAGGGCTATGCAAAGGTGCATCAGGATAATGCCGGTACTGATGTAGATACGGATCCGGCGGTTGATCCAGAGCAATGGGTATCCCAATTCGAAAAGCAGGGTGGCGATTCCTAGTCCGGCCCAGATAGCCGTGAACTGCTGAGCGGATTGGGGAATAGTAAACAATGCTGGGGCCAGTGGTTGCTGTATGGCTTTCCAAACGGCTTCGCCATTCCACCAGGTAGGGCCAATGGCTTTACCCAAGCCAGCAAAAAAATACACGACAGTAAGCTGCAACCTAAAAATCGTAGCGCCAAGTGTGGCCCACTTGTCGTTGGGTAGCCAGCTGCCTTTGAAGCAGCAGAAAATGACACCGAAGAATAGTCCTGTCTGTACCAGATAGTCCGCCCCGTAGCTCCAGGTATAGTTGGCGATAAAAAAAAGATAATGCAATATAATGAGCCCCAGCATTGCGGCGCTGCGATAGTGGTCAAAAAACAAGGCTAACCCACAGATGATGTATAGCAAGCCAAAGAAATGGATCCATTCTAGGCTGGCTAGCGTGTACTCCGGTAAATGGGCAATCAGGGTGTGGATAGATAGTGTCCCTGGTCTTTGCTGCCATGAAATGCTGTGCTGGTCCAGGAAAATACCCTGGCCAAATAGCATACTGAGGTCTGGCCATAGCCGCCACATATCCAGGGATAGCAGCAGGCCAAGTCCCCTTAACATGATGGGCAGCCTCGTGTCGGTGCTTAACTGTACTTCATTGCGCATAAACTTAATTTTTTATATACTCAAACAGAATAATATATCGGGACGAATGGAGCGAATCTTTATCTTGCTCAACTGATGCTGGCAGATGTTTGGCGATAAGACGACATGCAATGCTGTCGGCAGCGACAATATCGGACAGACCGACTGTCAGGTTGCTGATTGATGCACGCACCTGATCCTGTAGGTATGACTGACTGCTGTCAAGAAATGACGAGCTTGATTGAAGGTAGCTGTTGAGCCGGAGCATACCAGTAGCACTTTGTATCCGTGGTTCGCCCAGGAAGGTTTGGCTTTCTTCTTGATACTGAATGTATTCAAGCCGCACCTGCATGCCTACACTAGGACCATAAAATGTATAGCCGCCACTGAGACCTGCGAGATCCTGATAGCGGGCAACATACCTCAATAGTCCGGGCAAACGGTCCGGAAGCTTAAAAATGATGCCGAGGTTATAGGCTGATGCCATACTGAAATGTATGGCACAGCCTAGTACAAAAATCAGCCTTAACATAGGTTTCACTAGAGCAACTGTTGTTATTCAGATGATTTGCCAACTGTTCTTTTGTTGAGGCAGGGAAGAATAAGCGGGTAGATAGCCCATCTTGAATGGGGTGATCCAACGCTTCCAAGTGCAAATAATTTGCGTTTGTTCGGTCCTGTACAGGTGCAGTAGTCCAAGAGGAAGGAATCACCCCGGCTGCGAAAAATAGTCCTGCGCCAATTAGATAAAAAGGTAACTTGAATTTTGTCATGATAATGTGTTTTAATTATTTATTTCTTTAAATTGATAAAATCAGGTGATAACAGCGGGTTAATTATTTGTTTGTATCGGATGTAATTATTTACTTTACGGCTATAAGTATTTTTGTGACCAACCGACATGAACCTATTATGCGCAAATTTCCTGTGGTTATAATCGATGATCTGTACGGGGCACTGGAGGACACTGCCGCCGTATTGGAAGAGCTTGGCCTGTTTGAGATAGCGGGTAAGTTTACCTCCGTTAAAGATGCCGAACTGCATTTTTTAAATGCGGATGAAAAGGTCTATCTGATTTTCTGTGATATTGAGATGCCCGAACATTCAGGCTTGGACGCGATTAAAAGGCTCCGTGATTATTGTTCCCACTTTGTTTTTATTACGGGGTATGCAGAGGAATATGCTTTACAGGGCCATAAAGTGTATGTTGACGGCTTCTTGTCCAAACCAATTGAGGTGGATGAACTGCTGGGCTTATTGAAACATTTACAGCATAAAGCGCCTGCTAGTAACGCTGGTCGGGATAGGAGAGTCGTATCCACGATCTTTCTAGATGTTGTAGATCCTAATAGTGAACTCCATCTTGCGCGTAGGAGTGGCCCGCCCATGCGAAAGCATCCGGAAAACAAAAGGACATATGAAAAAATTCCAGTCGCACTTGCGGAAATTGCTTATTTGGAAAAATCAAGGAATTATATTCATTTTTACGGGCTTAGGCCCGATGACCAGTTTGTTTTATTGGGCGTGCTCAATAAAAGGATGCTGGACATAGAGGATACCCTCCGGCAGGATCCGAGATTTGTCCGTGTCACTCCATCTGTGTTCATTAATATAAACTATGTTAGAAAAGTGTTGCTGGAAGGCGTTTATATCGGACCAAAATATCAGCATGTTTCGCGATCTCGTGCGGAGGAACTTGACATGCGATTGAAGCTAATGGATCCCGGTTTCAAATGGTCAGGTCATGCCGGCTAGAAAACAATTTATGCTGACCTGGCTCAAAAATATCGTACTGTGTATGACGATTGTCTTTGCGCTGGCTTATGTCTTCCTGATCGTACCCACAGCATTTAAGGGCTGGCGTGATCAGCTGGTCGCTTTGCTGTTGAGTATAATGGTTTATGGCCTGTCCCGTTATGTCCTGCTGCCCAATATATTCAAATGGTCCCGATTCAATGCGTATCTGCTAGGGGTCTGGATGACGTTGGTCATGGCCTTTTTTGTGGCGATACCGATTATTTTCAGTCTGTTTACCGGAGCGCTGGTCTTTACTCCGAGGAAATGGGAAATTGCCAACTTTTGGCCGGTTATATTCTTGATTCTACCGCCCATGTTGGTCGCTTTCTTTATGTATAGCTGGCGGTTTGGTGTCGATAAGTGGCTGGCGTACCGGTCTGTGCAAATCAAGCTTGATGAGATGTCTTTAGATGCACAAAAGTGGGAGCTGGAGGCGATCGCCAAACACCTTCATCCGCACTTTATCGGCAATAGCATGGCCACTATTCGTACCCTGATCAGGCAGTCTCCGGATCAGGCACTGCTGGCGGTGGGGATATTGGGCACGATCGCTGCCTTTTATTTAAAAATAGATAATAGACCTTGGCTATCGTTGCGGCTTGAAATGCAGATGACCCACAAATTGGTCAATCTATATGAATTTATAAAGCATCACAAAATTTATATAACGTATGAAAATTGTGTAGATGAAGACTTCTTAGTACCCAAAATGCTGCTGTTCAACCTGGTCGAAAATGCCCTGCAATATGGCGAGACATCACGAAAGAAGTATCCTATACAGATATTGATCGCTCTGACAGAGGGTAATATGGTGAAGATACAGGTATCCAACCGAGTCGCCGCCAAAGCGGTGACCGGCACGGTAAGCCACAATACAGCGCTGCAAAGAATAGAGCGACAGCTACGTCTGCTGGATCCACAGCATGCGGGAATAGTGCTGTCCAATAATGAATCCGTATTTAGCGTTTCGGTATCTTTTTATCGGCATCGTATAGACAATGTTCGAATAGAGCAGAAAAATGCGTAACTTAAATCCATTATAAACCTTCACCATCCGTGGGCATTTCCTTTATTTTGCAGGGCTTGGCAGACCTTGAAATAGCCCCACCTGTGCGTCGATGGTCTTAAAACCATAGACCATGAACTTAAGTGTATGCCTATATGCATTAATAGATCGTATTGAAAAATTGACAGAAATTTTAGTAGCGATATACGGCTTGCTCGCTACCCTGATTCATATCCTTAAAACCAAGAAAATAGAACAGAAACCACTGCGTGAACGTAAACTCTGGACACATACCGAAGTGACGGATTACCTTGGTATCAGTGTGTCGACCTATAAGCGCCGGGTGCGGGAGGGAGTGCTCAATCCGATGACGCTCACCGGCGATGACCGCTACTTTGAAGAAGACCTGATTGAGGCGCTTGAAAGGAGCAGGCTCAAAGGTAAAATATAATTTGCGGACGGCAGCAGTTGGATTTGGCGCTAAGGATCGGTGACTTCGCGCTGTGACTTTGCGATCTTCCCAACCAAAAGTATGAAACAGACCGGTGGCAGTTCGTTTTTTCCGCTTGGGGAAAACGAACAGTTAGGTGACTGAATAGAAATTCCCCCTGACTGGTTGGCGCAGTCGGGGGAATTTGCTGTTCAGTCACCCGGAAAGTTTGAACAAACACTGGTCTGTTTCATTTCCCCACCTGGCCAAATGGACTTTTCACTGGTATGCTCGGATTAGTCATTGGATTATGCGAATATTCCTAGTGACGGAATCGCTATTTTACTGTGCGAAAATGAGCAGTCACTCCGCAAAATCATCCTTTTCTGGCCTATTTCCGATCAGATTGGCTCAAATTGGCTCAATGAAGGTCAATCTAGCTCAAAACTTCATTCCCGGTCTATTCCCATATTATGTTTGTGTCATTAAATGATCTCGCGAGGAATATTTAATCGTTAACAAACAGATTTTTAACCGACACGGCCAATGTCGACAGATCGCATTGGCAGGTCAATAAAACAGAATAAATATGGCGACAAAAATGAAAGCCTTGATCGGATTTGGAAAAATGAAAGATGATGAATTGGTCATCAGCTGCAATACGATTATCGGTGCTATGACGGACAATGTCAAGTACCCGACACCGGCGCCTGCATTGGCGGATATACAGATCTTATTGGCGGATTTTACGGCCAAACTGGCCGTTGCCCGTAAACGTGGATCGCCCGAAGATACCGCACTTAAGGATGAGAGCCGGGAGCCGCTTATCGTGGCGATGCAACAGTTGGGGTATTATGTCAATTCAGTGGCCCAGGGTCATCTCTCTACCTTATTGAGTTCGGGTTTCCCAACCAATAGCACGTCATTTGGCAATCAGGTACCCCTAAAAGTGGACAATGTAAGGCTCTCGGATGGACGGCAGTCCGGACAGGTGAGACTTGACTTTGCTCCACAGAAGATAGCGACCATCTATGAATACCGCTATCGTATCAGAACGGACAACCCCACGGAATGGGGAGATCGGTTTACCACGACCTCGTCCCGGGGCAATATCATTGCTCCTTTGGAGGTGGGCAAATTCTATGAAGTACAGGTGCGCGCCATCAATACTCAAGGAGTGGGCGACTGGAGTAATGCTGCCACGATATTGGTACGCTGATGAATATGCTGCTAAAAAGAGTCAGACAGGGGAAAAATAGTACCCTGTCCGAATTGTATATAGATGGCCTATTTCAATGTTATGTCCTCGAAGACAGCATACGTGAGCATAAAATCAAAGGGCAGACCTGTATTCCTGCCGGAAAGTATGGTCTGGGGCTCAACTATTGGGGTGGGATGAACACTGCCTATAAGCGGCGTTTTCCGGATATGCATCAGGGGATGATCGAGATCAAAGATGTCCCGGGCTTCAATAATATCTATATCCATATCGGCAATACGCATGTGGATACGGCAGGTTGCCTGCTGGTGGGTACTTACTTCCATAAAGACAAGAGCCACAGAGATTATGAAGTATATCAATCGCAGAAGGCTTACCAGAACTTATATAAGGAGGTGATCGAATATGTAAAAAAAGGCAAAGCGATGCTGACGATCAGACATATGCTGGTGGAGGGAAACTACGCAAAGTTGAGTGAGGATCTGTAGGCGCGGTACCGCAAACTGGATAGTACATGAACCCGTCGAAAACAAACTGAGCAGCGCAAGCTCATGACAAAATAAATTAAAGATGAAAAAGATAATCAATAAAATAGGAAAGGCGCTCGGGCTGGTATTGGCGGCACCGATAAAGCTGCCGGGAAAGGTGCTGGCGATTCTAAAATACCTGGCTATCGGCCTGGGCATCATGGAGGCTGTCATTGATGAGGAACCGCCGAAAAGGGAAGGCGAGAAGGGCGACATAGCTCCCAAAGATCAGGAGAGTCCGCAAAAAAAAACGGAGCAAGATGTCAACAGGACAAGCCCGGCGGAGAAAGGAGCGGAACGTGAAACTTAATGATATACGCATGGGCGTGTTAGGCGGTACGATGTGTTCCTTATGGGCGAGCATCTCTTTGGGTGACATGTTGCAGACGCTTTTGACCGCTGCGCTGGGGACACTGGTCAGCTTCGCTACAAGCCAGTTACTTGGCAGATGGACCAAGAGGAAAAAGGAATAGAAAAGGTATTACAGCACCGGTAATCTGTGCTGCGGTTTAAGTTTTTATTCGTGCTGGTCGAGGCCGTGAAAATTTCAGATTTTTGCGGCCTTATTGTATTGTCGATAGCGCAGATACACAACAGTCCTATTGGTCTATCCCTTGCTTGGCTACTGGCCGGACTTTCAAAAAAAATGCCGATAGCATATTTCAGCTGATCGGCATTCTCCATTATTATCCTAAAATTATCACGTGTTATTTATCTTGAATACAGCGGGCATTTGAGCCAAAACCTTCCCGTCCGCGTAGCGATAGTTCGCCTTCAATCCGGTACCGCTGGAGGTATTTTCAGTTAGTTCTGCCGTTATCGTAAAAGGGCCTGACTGAAAACTTCTTCTTTTATGCCAGTATCGCCTCCCGGCTGGCCTGAACCTAGTGAGCCGGCGGCTACACCTTCTACCATCTCCAGCTGCAATCGCCAGATTACAGGTTTGATGTACATTTTCTTTTCATTTTTTGTTCATGTTTACTGTGCTATATATTTGGTCTATAGTGTTAACTGTTGCTAAATGAAGGATAATTGCCTATATGGGCTTTTAACTAACAATGGCCTTTCTCATGAAAAAAGCGACTCATTTATACATGATCCTTTTTTCTATCTAACGCCCTGATACATTGAAATATATGTTGGACTTGAGCGTAAACAAAAATAGTGTTCAATGAAAATAAATGCTAATATGTAGGTATCACACGGATATCACATTTTCATGGTTTTACGTTTTCAGCTCCTGATCTTGGTCTATTTTTTTGTTAAAAAGGGTCATATCAGCGCTATGCACTATCCCCGTAACTCTTTGGGACGGGAAATACGATCTTTCATTTTATCCGCGCCACATCGCAAATATCGCATTGTTGCCATTGTGGACGATAATCCGCATCGAATCAAGATCCTATGTTGAAAGGATGTTGCCCTTAAAATTTAACCCTGTTTTTTTTATCTTAAAAAATTCGCTAGATTTATCTTATTGTAATAACGATGAAAACACCGTTTTTTTGAAAGACAGACCAAGATAACCCCTTTTATGATTTATTATCTCAGTACACGATAAACTTCATCTAAAGCACGACGTATATTTTTGAATCAGATGTCGACCATTTGGTTTCTAATAAAATGTTTAGATATGGCAAAAGACGATTCATCTCATTTTGAAAAACTTTATAATGAAATGAAAGACGATATTTACACCTATGCGTATCGTTTCTTTCGTTCTTCCGCTATGGCTGAAGACACTGTCCAGGACGTGTTCCTGCAAATATGGAAATCCAGAGACAAGTTAGATGACCAAAATAATATCAGGGCATATATATTCCGTACAGCGCGCAATAACATCTTCAATAAATTGAAACGTGCCGCAATGACCCAAAGGCATGACCAGCAATTAACCTCTTTGCAAGAATTAATTGGCAATATTACCGAAGAGAGCGTAAATATGAAAGAATTGTTGTGTTTGTATGAGGAAGCAATAGATAAATTGTCCAGACAGAAAAAAAATATCTATAATATGAGCAGGAAAAACGAATTGTCTCACCAGGAAATCGCAGATCAGCTCTCATTATCAAAAAACTCGGTGAAAGACGCCATTGTAAAGTCATCCAAGTTTATCAGACAGTACCTACAACGCTTTGTTGATTTGACCTTGATGTTATTGGGGCTAATTTTCCCATTTTAAAAAAAAATTGAAATTCCTTGCGTCCCCCCACCCGACTACTTTGTAATAATAACAAAGGGGCAATTAAAAACTCATTTATACATATCGTGTCTAAATGTGGTATTTACGCCAAATTAACTAAGTAAAGCTAGAAATTATGAAAAAAAGTCAAACCCTTAGTAAGTTATTTTTCTTGCTGGCTGGTTTAAATCTTTCCTATCCACTGTCAGCTGCCGAGATCGTTCAGTTTGTTCACATGGACGCTACCAAACAGCCTGTGTCGTTTCAGGACCTACTGGCGAATCTCGAAAAAAAATTCAATGTCCGGTTTAATTTCAGTGAAGGTATGATCGGTTCTTTTATGGTCGATAGCGCCGGTATTGACGGACTTAAGAAAACACAGATCAAGAATTTCCTAGAGAAGATCAGCGATGGAAAGGTTAAAATCGAACAAGTCGATGAAATGTTGTATGTGATCCTACCAAAAAAAACTGTAAAGAAGGAGGATAAGACTCCATCCGTTCCAATATCCTCACCTCCACGAAAAAATAATAACCCCGGGCAGCAACAGCAGGAGAGGACAGTTACCGGCCGGATAATTGACCAAAATACAGGCTTAGCCCTCGAAGGAGTGACCATCCGTATTCAGGGGAAGAATATTTCTTCAAACAGTAGCCCTAGCGGACAGTTTAGCTTATCCAAAGTGGGGGATAATGATGTCTTGGTGTTCAGTATCCTTGGCTACAATGATCTCCAGGTCCCGGTACAGGGCGAAAGTGAGTTCTCCGTTGAGCTCAACCCCAAGAATATCGGGCTGGACGAAGTGGTCGTAACGGCACTGGGCGTCAAACGCGAAAAAAAAGCCCTTGGTTATTCAATCCAGGAAGTTCAGGGATCGTCCTTAAACACGGCCAAAGAAGCCAATCTAATGAGTAACATGACAGGTAAAGTCGCTGGCTTAAGTATCCAGAATCCTCCCGGGCTTTTTGAAGACCCCAAGATCTCATTACGGGGATCTTCCAACGTATTGGTCGTGGTGGATAACGTTCCGGTAGAAACCAATTTTTGGAATATAAGCTCGGATGATATCGCCGAAGTAAGTGTGCTAAAAGGCCCCGCTGCCGCGGCATTATATGGCTCACGTGGAAAAAACGGTGCTATTTTGATCACAACAAAACGTGGCGGTGGAAAAGATGGAAAAGTTGAAATCAGTATCAATTCCTCAGTCATGTTTCAACCCAGCTTCGTCTATCTGCCGAAGACCCAATCTAAATATGGGACTGGTCAATGGGGACAATTTGAATGGGTGGATGGTGCAGGCGGTGGGGTCTACGATAACGATTATGTATGGGGACCAAAATTGGACCAACGCGATCCGAATACTAAAAGTGGATTTGTGGAACTCCCCCAATGGGATAGCCCCATAGATCCTGCCACTGGCAAGCGTATCCCTACGCCTTTTATCTCCCGGGGCAAGGATAATATCCGGAACTTTTTTAATACTGGTAATATCATTTCCAATAACATCGCAATCGGTGCGTCCACTGAAAAAACAAATTACCGTTTCTCGTTCACGCAATTGGATCAGAAAGGGATTGATCCCGGAGCCCGCATAGATGCATCCACAGTTGCATTTTCGGGAGGACACAAGTTTACCGATAAATTTAGCATCGAAACTTCAATAAACTATAACAAGCAATATTCAGACAATTATCCCAGGACATCGTATTTTGCGGACAATAACATGTATAACATCGGGGTCTGGATGGGGGCAGATGTGGATGTAAGAGGACTAAAAGATTATTGGGAACCCGGACAGGAAGGAATCAAGCAGCGTAATTATAATTACCAATATTACAATAACCCCTACTATATAGCCAACGAATTTCGACAAGAATACAGTAAAGATGTCGTGTATGGGTTTGCCAACTTCGCTTATCAATTTACGCCTGAATTGAAACTTTCATATCGCGCCAATCTCAATTGGCATACAAGATATACCGCGCAAAAACGACCTAAAGGTTTTGTGGGGTATAACCCGGATTATATGGACGGAGGATTTTACCCTGACTATAATTATGATTTTGAGCTCAATAATGAAGTCTTGTTAAACTATGATAAACGGCTTTCCAGTCTCTGGTCGATCAGTGCATTGGCTGGTGCCAACAACCGGAATAACAATTGGCGTAACATGTCCTTAAGTGCGAGTGCCCTTAGTATACCCGGAGTGTATAATATCGGAAACTCAAAAGTGCCTATTACAGGTACGAATAACACCTATAAAAAATTGGTCAATAGTTTCTACGGCTCGGCTACCATAGGCTATCATGATGCGCTCTATCTGACGCTGACGGGACGTAATGACTGGTCAAGCGGAATGCCGGTCAAGAAAAATTCGTATTTCTATCCTTCGGTATCTTTTAGCGGTGTCGTTTCAGAACTTGTGGAGATGCCCTCTTTTATTTCTTTTGCCAAGGCTCGGGCAGCATGGATTCGTGTCGGAGGCGACATGAGTCCTTATTCATCCCGACCAACCTATTCATATGGAACGAGATGGGGGGGGACGCCAACCCTTTCATTGGGCGGAACATTATATCCACAAGATATTGAGCCCGATTTTAAAAACACAATTGAATTTGGAGCTGATATTCGCTTATTGAAAAATAGAATCGGATTTGACATTTCTTACTTTGAAGATACCTATACAAATCAAATAACGCAAGCTTCGATTTCATCATCAAGTGGATACACCAGCAGGCTGATCAATTCGGACAAGAAGACACGGACAAAAGGTTGGGAGGTAACAATGAACAGTACGCCCGTAAAGTCAGAAAACTTTTCCTGGGATCTCGCACTTAACTGGTCTCGTACCAGAGATTGGCTAATTCAGGCAGAATCTGGAAAAAACGGACGCGACGGTTATGTAAAAGAAGGGGAAAAATATGGTTATCTTTATTATCGTAATGAATTTGAAACAACACCGGATGGCCAGTTTGTTTACCGAAATGGACTCCCTGTTAAATCAAATGGAGTTACTAATCTGGGTTTCGGCCCTTCTAATTGGGTAGGAGGACTAACAAGCAGCTTTAAATACAAAGACTGGTTTCTATCTTTTTCAGTTGACGGAAGATGGGGCGGGCTGCTTTATTCAAGGTTAAATCAAAAACTTTGGGAAGCTGGTAAGCATATCAATAGCGCTAACGAACAATATCGTGATGCGGACAATCGCGATGAGAAAACCTATATAGCTGAAGGCCAAAAGATCGTATCCGGAAACTTAACATTCGACGAAGAAGGTTTCATCAAAGAAGATACACGGGTGTTCGAGAAAAATGATGTCCCCGTCTATTACAGAAGTTGGGCAAATGCCTATTATAACCAAAGTATCTATACAACAAGCATGTTTGATGCAACTTATCTAAAACTGAGAGAGGTGATCTTAAGCTACACGATCCCCACCGAGTGGACGAAAAAACTAGGTTTAAAGGGAGCTTCGGTAGCATTCATTGGGCGTAACCTATTTCTATGGACAAAAGAAGAATCCTATATGGATCCTGATGTACAGGGAGGATCCGGAGAGACACGCCTATATGTTCCTACTCCAAGAAACCTGGGCTTTAATGTGAAGTTGAATTTTTAATACAGATAACATGAAAACAACAAAATATATCATAATTTATTTATTAGCCATCGGAGTGTTTGTGTCGGGTTGTAAGAAATTCGAAGATTTCCAGATAGACCCCAATAAGCCTTCTACAGGAGCACCTTATTTGCTTCTGCCTTATCTCATCTCTGATGTCTTCTACAGCGGAGATCCAACAGCGTGGGGTGCTGCCGCGCAACAACTTTTTTATGCTGAACGAAGAGAATCCCCTCAATACTGGGGGTGGAATGCAGATGGTTTTGGTTGGTATGCCGATATTCGACAGGCACAAAAAATGATCGAAGAAGCAACAAAAACAAATGCCATGGAATATATTCCGATCGCTAAATTTTTTACACAGCTGTCATTTTATGAACAAACGCGCAAAGTTGGGGATATCCCTTATTCACAGGCAATGAAAGCGGAAAGCGATAATAATGTGACGCCTAAATATGATAGCCAAAAAAGCGTTTTTATCGGCATACTTAATGAACTGGAAAAAATAAATGAGGAATTGATTCCTTTAGAAGGCAAAACAATCTCAGGGGATCTCTTATATGATGGCGATCTAAAAAAATGGCGTAAACTCATCAACTCATACAGGTTAAAAATCCTGATGGATCTTTCAATGAAAGAATCCGACGCTGAGCTTCGTATCAAAGAACAATTTAAGCAAATATTCACCAATCCTTCCAAGTACCCTTGTTTTGAAGATAATGATGATATGCCAAGATTTAAATTCTTTGATCAGGAGAATAATCGGTATCCGACCTATAACAGGGTTACGACCAAGTTTCAACAGAAGCTGACATCCACAGTCATTGATCATCTAAAACTGCATTTCGATCCACGTATATTTAGCTATGCCGAACCTGCATGGCCCAAAGATTATGAAGATTGGACAGAGGCGCAAAAAGCTTCTTACAGAGCTGACTTCAAGAGCTATAAAGGCGTGGACCCCGGCATAGAGCATGGTGAAGGTACACAGCAGAATGTATCGAATCTCCATTGGCGCTATTATGAAAGGCCCACAGGTGAAGATTATGTCAAGTATTCTTTTGCAGAGCTTAATTTTATCATTGCCGAAGCAGCCTTACGCAATTGGATCCAGGCTGATGCCAACAGTTATTTCAGAAAGGGAATTGCGGCATCCATGGAATTTTATGATACACCTTCAAACCAGATTGATGCCTACCTTGCCCGACCCGAAAATAATCTTTCCGCTGAACTGAAAAGCGCAATTGAGCAGGTAAACATGGAAAAATACATTGCCTTCTTTATGAATTCATCCTGGGAAGCATATTTCAATCAACGAAGAATGGC
Organism: Sphingobacterium puteale; assembly: GCF_003627955.1. GTDB lineage: Bacteria > Bacteroidota > Bacteroidia > Sphingobacteriales > Sphingobacteriaceae > Sphingobacterium > Sphingobacterium puteale. Next base: position 26,054 of record NZ_RBWS01000025.1, read on the forward strand.
AGCTCACAGACTTGGGCCAGATCAGGATGGGGTGCCTCATTATAAAGTAGGTCCCTCTCATTATGTGACCGCGGCACCTATACGCTGGGAGTATCCTCGGGCCGAGCTCACAGACAATGAAGCCAATGTAAAGGAAGCCATACAACAACAATTTAACGGTGAAAATCTAATTACTGGCAAAATGTGGCTAATCAAGTAGTTTAGGTAATAGAAACTTTTGATATATTTGGTACTCCCATTTACTGTTACTTAGTATAAGCAATAGTAAATGGGATAACTTCAGCCTAATTTATAGGGTATAAATATCCAAAAAACCAATTTATAAGTAGGGAAAACAAACAACTTAGAGCGATGGATAAAAAAGAAATCAAGGCACTTTATTTGAAATTTGTCCAAGGTGAATGTTCTGTCCCCGAAAACAGATTGTTAATTGAGTACTTAAAGACTCACGGAAATGAGGATGATCTGCCATCTTATGAGGAAGTCCTCGAGGTTATTTCTGGGCGCAAGAAAATGAATGATGAAGTATCCCGAAATATTCTCCGATATATTGAGAATTCTGATTCAGTAGAGACTCCTCGAAAGACAATCAACATCAGTCGGTACAAATGGATGTGGGGCGCTGCTGCGCTATTGATTGCCTCATTTGCTGTATATCTACTGTATTTTTCTCCTGGTCGAATGCAAATAGTCAGATCTGAAAGCGACCAAAAACAAGTGTGTGTACTACCGGACGGAACAAGGATCCTGTTGAATTCAAACTCCGAAATATCGTATAGAGGAGATTTTGGCAGCAACCACAAGCGAGAAGTATGGATTACGGGAGAGGCTAAATTTAATGTCGCTCATGATAAAACCAGACCTTTTATTGTACATGGACAGAATGGTTTCAAAGTGGAAGTATTAGGAACGACATTCAGTTTAAAAAGTTTGGATGGGCAGACCCGCGTCGTATTGCACGAAGGAAGTATAAAGGTCGGTTTAGATCATGATACATTGAAAACGATCATATTAAAACCGGGTGAAATGGCTTCCCTACGTCCGGACAAAAAGATTGATAGAACCGAAGTAGATACTTTAGTTTACAGTGCATGGGAATATGATCTCATACCGTTTAAAAAAAGCAACCTTCAGGACGTTACCAAAATTTTATCTGAAAGCTATGGTATAGATATAATTGCTGATTCCTCTGTTGAACATTTTGATTTTACGGGTGCTTTACCAACCAAAGATTTGGATAAAGCGCTAAAAACGATACAAATGACACTCGACTGTCAAGTCGTCCGGTTGGAGGAACAGAAATTTATGCTCAGAAAGTGAAATAACCGAACATACATCAAGATGGCGGGTGATACCGGAGAACTTTTTCTGTCAATTATCTGTATTGATTTAAAGTGTTTTATGACAGAATTTATTGATCCTATTGTATTTGGCGGAACTTATGGGTGTAAATAAAAAAAGTGCTAACTTAAAATAGTTATCTTAATCGGATTTTTTAGTGTAAATTAATATAAATCAATCTTTTATTTGTTTTCATGAATACGTTCTCAAGCCAAATTACACATATTACACCTGAACATGCGCATAAAAGTCTTGCCCCATCTAATCCGTATATCACTTATCAAACCCGTAATCTGCTCTACCAGCTTAACAAAATTGGGCAAAGTGGACAAGTGCTATTGGGGCATCAAAGTACCAATACGCTGGGACGGAAAGGCATTAAAAATGTTGGAAATTCGGATATAAAAATGGCATGTGGTCAGTTTCCGGGGATGGTCAGTTATGATCTGGGCTGGATGGAACTGAATAATGGTGCGGTATGGCTAGAAGGCCGCGTCGCACATCTTATTGATGCAATCAAATACTGCCGGAAAATAGGCTTGCCCATCTGCTTGTCTTGGCATACACGCAACCCCATCGACAAGGTGTATGACCAAAAAAACCGAAATGCCAAAGGAAAAATAAAAGATTTGGGAAATACAGTGGCTCAGATCCTTACTAATCCAGCAGTAAAAAAGATTTATCTGTCCTGGTTAGCGATGTTGGCTGATTTTTTCGGACAGCTGCAGGACGAGAACGGCAACTTAATTCCTGTTTTATTCCGGCCGTTCCACGAATGCAATGGGAAGTGGTTTTGGTGGGGCAAAACGGCCTGTTCGGCCAAAGAGTATATCGAACTCTACCAACTCACGCATGATTACCTGACGAAAGAGAAAAAGGTAGATCATCTATTATGGGTATACAATACCGATAAGGTTTTTTCCGAGGCTGATTTTATGGAGCGCTACCCGGGTGATGCCTATATCGATTTGCTATCGCTAGATTTCTATGATTCTCCGCGCTACAGTGCGACTGTTTTTCAGAAGAATCTTGACAAATCAATGGATGTACTTGTCCATTGTTCGAAGCAGTTAAAAAAGGGGTGCTTCATTGCTGAAGGTGGTCTAAAAAATTATAGCGATGCACATTATTTTACGGAAAGATGTGTTCATTATTTTAATAAGGATATAATCGCCTTTATTTTTTGGGCCAATACTGCTAAGAATTATTATGTTACTTATGCAGGTGACCCGCAACAAGGCGATTTTTTGGAAATGCTCAAAACGCATCCGATTTTGTTGGCGGATGAACTGGGGAAAATGAATATATATCGTTGAGTATCTGGGTTATTCAATTAATTTGCTTTGGTGTCTTTCTAATATATTGTAGATGTGTTTCACATCTTGTGATTTTTCTTTTTGAACCATCAGCAAGGCATCCGCTGTGGAAACGAGTATGGTATCTTTGAGCCCTACGAACGCAGTATATTGCGTTGTTCCGATGGACATGTTGCCAAATTCATCCACGGGATGACCAACATCAACCAAATAGTCATATAAGGACTCGAAGGAACCTAAATCTGACCATTCAAATGCGGTCTTTACCACCCTGATTTTTGTGGATCGTTCCATAACGGCGTAATCGATACTAATGGAGGGTATTTCTTTGGAAAGTGCTCCATCAAGCCAACCGTCATGACTGGATTTCCATGTTTTTAAGGCGGCGGAATACACGTTGGGAGCATGTAGTTTTAATTCTTCCAATAAAGTATCTGCCCGAAAGCAAAACATTCCAGAGTTCCAAAGGAAATTGCCGCGTTCCAAAAATGATTCTGCTGTATCCTGATTTGGTTTTTCGCGAAAGGAGCGTACCTGATCGTCTTCGTATTCGATATAGCCATAGCCGGTCTCAGGCTTGGTGGCCTGAATGCCGAAGGTAACCAGATAGCCTGAGCGTGCTTTGTCGACTCCGGCAGTGATCGCTTCTGCATACGCTTCGTCGCCGATAATTAAATGATCGGAAGGTGTCACTAAAAGGATATCGGTTGGGTCCGAGGCCAGGGCCGCAAAGGCAATGGCTGCTGCGGTATTGCGTGGGTAGGCTTCGATAATCTGCTGATGGGCCACCTGCATGCTGTCTAAGGTCTCTTCACTCAACTTATAATTGTCTTTGTTGCCAACGACCAATAGGCTATCGGTCAGGAATTGATTGCGTTTGATGGTCATTCCAAAAAGGGAACCTTCTTTAAATAAATTTAAATATTGTTTAGGCTGATTTTTGCGTGATAGTGGCCATAGGCGGCTGCCAACTCCACCACTAAGGATGACATGTTTGATCTTACTCATAATTTATCGTTAAAATGTAGGATGTTAATTCTTCACTATTTGCAATGATTAGATATTGTGTTTGCCAACTCATTTGCTTTGCTTTCTGCTTAACGGTATTTTCCTTTAAATAATCATGGCTTTACTGTTCTTAAAGGATTCTTTTTCGGCTACGACCTGCCGTAGACCATGACTGGAAAAGCGATGGGTACGTTTGTTGTAGTGGATGTTGATGTCTTTCTGAATACAAAGTTGTCTTCCTGTAAAATCACAATCGCGGTATTCTTCCCCGATGATACGGACCTGAATGGGTAAGGCGAGGAGCATATCAATTAGATCCTGTTCTGTCTCATAGGGAATAATTTCGTCGACATATCGGCAGCCTTCTAACTGGATATAGCGTTCAACAATGGTCTGGGTTGGTTTATTTTTTGTTGGATTGACTTCGGCGGGGTCGGTATTGAGACCGACAATGAGGTAGTCGCAGTGGACTTTGGCCTCTTCTAACATCATAATGTGTCCAGCATGTAGGAGATCGAAAACTCCAAAGGTTATTCCAATTTTCATCTAATTATCTTTTTTTTAATGGCTGATGAGAGCTCGCAAGCTCGATTTCATCTTTTTTTGATTTGTAAATGGTCTAATGGTGCTCAATAGTCAGCTGCTTGTTGTTGTCTCTTACGGACTGTGGCTACTATGCACTGGCTTCGTTGTTTTGATGGCTTGGACTGCTCCACTCTTTTTCAGCCACTAAGCGTCTTAATGCGGAGCTTGAAAAGCGATGATCGCGACTGTTATAATAGAGGATAATGCCTTTTTCTTCGCAATAGGAGCGGCCTGTGAAATTTTTCTCCCGATATTCATCGCCTAAAATCCGGACATCAATGTTAAAGGAACGCAAGACGTCTTCGAGATCTTGCTCAGTGGCATAGGGAACAATCTGGTCAACAAATTTGCAGCCTTTAAGTTGAATGTAGCGTTCGACGATAGACTGCGTAGGTTTGTTTTTTTCTGGTCGATCTAATGTCGGGTCGGTCTGTAGACCACAGATTAAATAATCACAGTGGTTTTTTGCATCTTCCAGCATTTTGATATGACCTGCATGCAGAAGGTCGAAAGCAGAGAATGTAATTCCAATTTTCATTTCTTTTGATTTTATGGTTAAAAATATCGGTTCACATGTAGTAATAGACCTGACCCACTATAGTACAACTTGCCCTGATCGGTCGCAAAGGTGGCACCGATGCGGGTTTTGTGCAAGAATTGTCGTTCGGCGCGGATCAGGAGGGAAAATTGATTGACGGGTGTAAAGGAATCTTTATAGGGGGTATGAAAATGAGACCCTGTTGATTTTCCGAATTCACTGGTGGCAAATGTACCATAGTGCCTGGCAAAGGTTAGCTTACTGATTATATACCATTGATATAGACTGAACTTGGAGCCCAGATGGCCTGCAACCACCCTGTTACTAATAAAAAAATCTTTGGGATAATGGGCCTGACCGGGCCTCACGGACTGTGCCGTGGCAATTAGTGGACTGCCCATTCCCAGTCCCTTATAGGACCAGCCCTCCAGATATTCTGAATTGTTATAATAGTCTTCGTCTCCAGATTGGGTAGGCTTGGACCAGGGATAACCAGCCTGATTTTTGGAATAAAAAAATTCGATTAATAGGCTCTGCCAATCAAAGGCTTTACCTGCCTTTGTGTGAAATGCCTTATTGCTGAGCGTAATGCCGTTTAGACCATCTTTTATATTGGCCAGTTTGGAGAGGGCACCTACATCGTAAAAATTTTGCCGATAGACCAAAAGCTTTATATTCCCAAAATCATAGGAGAATCCAAGGTCTATCGATCCTTGGTGATTTCCTATTTTTGAGCGGGGTACGGGGCTGCCTTTCCCTCCAAAGGCCTTTCCGAAAGAAACATAGTTCAAGGTTTGGAATAAATTGAGGTCAAAGGCTTCACCATAGCGTTTCTTTTCGCCTCCAAATTGGGCCTGATGGTTAAATCCGCCTATAAGATTTAATTTCCAGCTGGGTTTACCAAAATTGAGATAAAATGATTTTTGGAGAAGATAGGTTTCCAGTTCATAATCTTTAGTGGGTACGAGAAATGCGCTGGGATTCATCTCCGATTTGCCCATATATCCTAAGGCAAAATTACCTTTAAATGCGAATATTCCGCCAAACCAAGGAAGGCGATAGTAATCGGGGATACTGATCTCCGCTTTCGGAACGCCGAGTGCATTTCCCGAAACAGCGAAATTTCCGGAGCTGAGCAGGCTGTCGCCGTTTAATCCCATGACTTCCTTACTACGACCTAGCCGGAATTCGGCAGCATGATATTTGAGCTTGACATGGGCTTCAATCAGATCGCCATGGACTTTTTTGCCCAAATTGGCCCTTCCTTCCAGGGCATAACCCCAATCAAAGGAACGTGGACGCTGCCCCTGCTTTGGGCTAGCGTAATTTTTAAAGACGCGCCCAATAACACTGGAAGAGGCGCCTTCAAGTGGGATGGATCCGTACTGGTTGGCACGCATCCATAAAGGTACGCCTTGATCATTGATATATCCGGCATTGACTTCCAGAAAAAAATGGAAATTACCAGTACTATCCTGTTGTGCCTGGATTTGCAATCCCGGATAACTAATCTGCAGAAGGATTGACAGTAAGGCATACAGCCGAATCCCTCTTGTCGATTGAGCAAAGTATCGACTGAATTGTCTAACATAGTCTTTTCGCATCATATTAGGGTTTAGGTGAATCAACGAGTTCGCTTGCCGGATGTGGTGCAAAAGGATTGCGGTACCGTCGAAGCTTTTCTTTTAGAATTAAATAAAAGAAGGGCATATCGTCGAGGATGTACCGTTTCCATAAACGTTTTGGTTCTTTCACAAGACGGTATAGCCATTCTAATCCCAGGCGCTGAATCCAAAGTGGCGCTCTTTTTAGTGTGCCCGCTTCAAAATCTATCGTGGCACCCAGGGCCATAAATAGTTTGACGCCCGGAAGTTGGTTTTTGTATTTGTATATCCATTTTTCTTGTTTAGGGGCGCCAACGCCAACCACAAGGACGCTCGCTCCGGATTGATTGATCAGCGCAATGATTTCCTGACATTCTGCTTCATTTTTTTCAAAACCAAAACTTGGAGAATGGGCTCCAACCACCATTTGGCGACCTGCCTTTTGGTTGATATTAACGGCTGCCTTATGGGCTATCCCCGGTGCGGCTCCCAGTAGGAATAGGCTGATGTCTTCATGCGTTTTGTGATAATCATAATACATGGGAAACAAGGTAGATCCTGGAATGACTTGTTGCACAGGCCTTCCCAATAGGCGTAAGCCCAATTGTACAATATTGCTGTCGCAAATGATCCATTCGGCCTGATTATAAATCTGGTAAAAATCATGGTCCTTCTGTAGTTTCATTAAATGGTCTACATTAGGCGTAATGAGAACGCCGCTATCCATTTGAGCCAATAGTTCCGGGAGCTGGATATCAAGCATCTTAATATTAAAGATTTGTTGTGTTTTCATGTATATTGCTTAGACGTTAGAACCAAATTTTTTGCGGAGTTTCACAAAAGGCATTTCTACTTTATAAAACGAGAAGAGGGAAAATACAACTGTAATCACTGTGACAGATAGTTGCCATTGTAGGCCATATTTTGCAAAGTGCAGGGTCGATAGCGGAATGGCAAGCCAATGAAATAAATAGATGGAATAGCTCAACTTGCCGATATATACCAGTATAGGATTGGCAAAAAGACTGTGGTGGATCGTATGCTGTGTCGCATAGACAATATGGACAATCACGGGGGCTAGACATATTCCCTGAATGGTATACCTTAGGGTTTCTCTGAACGCTTCATCACGCCATAGGAACGTAAACAGAAGTCCAAATAGAGAGATAATTAAAATCAAATTAGTTCTCAGAACACTATAAATGCGCGCTTTGTACTTGCTCTTGTACAGTAAATATGCAAGTAGGGAACCATATAGTATGGAATCTATACGGGTGTGGGTCAATGAATAATTGTATTTTTCATAGAGCGCCGGATCCTTTAATTGGATGACGTAATAGAAGCGGAATACTAAAGGGATGATCAACAGGACTGTACAGAGTAGGATATGGACCGCTCTGTATTTGTAGGTCCAGAAAAGCATGATGGGATAAAAGAGGTAATAATGTTCTTCAATGGATAGCGACCATAAAATTTTAAATGTGCTCCAAAGGGGATGTTCTTGTTGATAATTAATAAAATAAACATAAAAGTAATTTTCAAAATAGAACAGGGCTGCTCCAAGCTGCGCAGTAATGATTGGCACCCGGTGAATCAATAATACGATAACTGTTGCAAGGGAAAAGAATAATAGGGCCGGGTAGAGCCGGAATGCTCTCCGGATATAAAAATTGACAAAATTGATGGTATGGGTTGTCTGAATTTCATGAAGAAGAAGTTTGGCAATGAGAAATCCGCTGATGAAAAAGAAGACCGTGACCCCAAATCCCCCCGGAATTAAGTGTCCCAATCCGATATGGGATAAATATACAATGAGAATGGATATTCCTCTAATCCCGTCAAGTTGCTTTATATTTTTATTGTCTAATAACATGATGTAAAATCGCTTATTTAACTCTTCTGTTTTCTCTATCGACCAAAACTTGTTTGTATTTAAATATTTTTTCTAAACCGATGAGGATATTGCTTCGATGTGCGAGTAACTGCTTGGCAACGTAGGCTTTTAGCCCGAATTTATGGGCATTGGATACGAAGTATAAAACAGAATATTGATACCTGGACAGGTGGTAGCTTCTTAGTAAATCATTGACCCGGATGGTCTCATCAAAGCGGGATTTGAAATAGGCTGGATTTACGGTATTGACGATGCTACCTTCTCGGACGGTTACGGTATAGAGGATTTCTTCTTTGACGGTGAAGGAACTGCATAGGATGCCGCATAGGCAAGAAAACCACATGTCATTTCCTGCGATGACTTCAGCAAATCGGATCCGATGTTGTTCTATAAAACGACGCCGATAGACTTTGCCCCAGGGTACTGAATATTTGTAGCGTACATCCATCTTGCCCCGCTGTTGAAAATTGGTGATCAGCTCGTTGAAAAAATGATGACGATGACTTGTTTGATAGCTTTGTGAATCGACAGAATTTACTTTGTAGCATATTAAATCTTTATCATAGGCTGGAATACGGTCGAGCTCATGGGCAAGTGCAGGGGTAAAGTAGTCATCTGAATCCGCAAAGAGAACATAGGTGCCACTTGCCATCTCCAGGCCGATATTACGGCTCGCCCCGGCACCTTTCCCGATACTATTAAGGTGCAACTTAAAATTATAGAACTTTTGCAGATGTTGCAGTTTTTCCTTTTCGTTTTCTTGGCTGAAGTCATCAACAACGATGATTTCCAGATCTTCGCGCTTGGGAATTGACTTCATTAGCCGGTGCAGCAATTCAGCTGAATTTTTGTGGGGAATGATGATGGAGTAGGTCATAGCTAGGTAATAAAAATATCGTTAATCGTTTGATTGGATAGGGTGTTATAATGTTGTTCGGCACGCTCAAGTTGCTCGAAATGCGCTTGCCGTTGAACAAGGATGTCGCTGAGCTGGCTCGTAATATCTTGTGCTTCTTGTTGCGTGTCTAGTAGGAGTGACTGTAAGCCTGCGTCAATAAATATCCCTTTAATCTTTACATGTTTATTGATATCGGTTACTATGATGGGGAGGCAACCGTATTTTGCCGCCAAGAGCGCAACATGTAAGCGATTGGTGAGCACTGCTGCTGCAGATTGATAGTAATGTGCATTTGCGAGCCCTAGTTGCTGCTCGTGGAAGTGAATCGTTGCATCAGGTTTGATCGCTGCATAGAGTTGCTGGCTAAAGGCTGCATCCGAAGCGACTTGATAGACGATTTCAAACTGGTATTGATCGGCATTTTGACGTACAAGGGCTTGGATGAGTTGGAGCAGGTCCTGCTGATAGCCATCAGCGCTGTCTTGATGGACGGCGCTCCGAAAAGAAAGTAGGACCTTTGGCCGGCTGTCTAGGCCGGTAGCATGGGCTGGAAGTGGAGCAGTTTGTGGTTGGAATGTCCAGCATAGATCAGGAAAAATCTTGGCTTGTGATATGCCCAATCTTTGGGCATATTGGAGCGATAGACTATCCCGAACATAATAATGGCGTACAAAAAGAGCCCTAAAGCGTTCGCCAATGTTGCCAAGGGGACTCAACGGGCCTAATGAAAAGCCGATCTTAATAATTCGTACGCCCAGGAGATAGAGCAGCAGGTAAAACAATCCTGATAGGATATATTTTAATCCGGTAACATTTGATGTCGTTGACTGATCTCCTGGAGGAGAGGCAAGAAAATAGACCTGTTGTTGGGGCGAGAAAATTGCTTTTACAGCACATTTTAGCAATTGGAGATGGAATTCTAACGGTTGGGAGCTTGATTTTTCAGTTACTTGCAGGGCTAAAATCTCGGTATAATAATCAGGCATGCCTTTGTCGCTCACAACGACGCGACTGAATTGCCGAAAGAATGCGAGCAGGCTTTTATTGATCAGTTGGTCGCCAATATTATGGTATTGTGTATATCCTTTATAAAACAAAATGTTAGGCATGGTTAACTAGGCTTTGGTAAAATGTATAATATTGCTTTTCGATTTTCAGGATATTAAAATTCTCGGCATAATCCCTGCGTTTTTGCTGTAGCGATGGATCGTTTACAGCTGAGTTGTTGAGTTGTAGGCGTAGTAATTCACTGAGATGTTCTTCATCTTTGGCTATGAGTTGTGGTTCGATTTGCTCAATCAGTTCGGTCAAACCGCCACCATCTTGCATGACCAAGACGGGCTTACCCAAATGGAGGCATTCGATGGCCACCAGCCCAAATGGTTCGGAAACGGATGGGAAAACACAAACGTCCATAGCCTTTTGATAGGCACGCACATTTTTTTGATAGCCGGTAAAATAGATGCGATCGGTTAAATTTAGCGCTTCAACCAACCTTTCGAGCTCTTCTCTTTCCGGGCCGTCGCCAACTAAAAGTAGGATGGCTTCTGGACAATCTGTACTTATTTTGGCAAAGCTCCGGATAAGTAGGTCTACACGCTTCCAGCTGATAAACCTGCTGCTTGTCCCGATGATAAATTTGCCCCTGCATGCGGGAAAATGCTCAAATACCAAGCTGCTGTCAGCTGTTTGTATAAAATGTACACCATTGTAAATGACTTTATTGTAGGTTGTTTGCAGCCCTTTGTCCACCCAATATTGTTTGGAGTACGTGGAGTTGTTGATGATACCTTTGCAGTGATTATTCATCTGCCACACTTGTAATCGGGCTTTTATTTTATGGTAATAGCTTTGCTTTCTCCGGATCGCGCCGGCAGTATGTACAGTGAAGATGACAGGTATACCTGACTGTGCCAATGTGCGCAAGAGGAGTGGCTTGAAAATATGAAGCTGCGCAAGATCGTAGTCCTTGACAATGTTGTGGATGTTTTGATAGCGGGATATGTGCAGATCAAAGGGTTTAAGGACTTGAAAGTATATTTTAACGTCGAGATCTAGCATTCTTCTGTTGGCTATTTTATTTTCGGCCTGGCAGCATAAAATGGCTACTTCGAGGCTTGGGTTCTGTAATTGGGCCTGAACCAGGTAATACAGGTAACTTTCTATACCCCCAAAGAGAAAATCGTGAACGACATGTAATATCTTAAGTTTTTGCATGACTAATGGACTTTTGCTGACGTTGATAATGATAGAATAAGTTGCCTTTGCTTAACATAAATAGTGCTAAACAGAGCGTGGGGATGGTGCCCAATAAGGTAGAACCTGCAATATTTCCGATAAACAGAAAATAAATATAATATTTGAGGTAGCTGTATTGCGGCGCGACTTTTAACCGCATGACTTTAAAGAGCAAGACGGCAAAAAAGAGCAAGCCCAATACACCGAAATAGAGAAAGATGGAGGCATAGCCTACGTCGGCAGGGATCAGCCCCTGACTACGACCGTTTTTATCGACGAAATCACCATAGCGTGACTTGCCTAAAGAAAACATGCCATTGCCAAAAATATCATTTAAAGGGCTCCGGGAGACATCGTTAAAATAAAATTTGTAGGCCGCAAGCCGGACATTGTCATCTCCGTCCTGTTGCGATTCCAGCTCTTTATTAGTTCGCTCCTGTAGTCCCTGAAAGATATTAGAAGCAAGGATGGGCAGTATAAATATGAAACTTCCCAGCACGATTACGGCACCAATTTTTTTGGCTAGACTAGACCCTTTCAGGTAAAATAATAATCCAAGCAGTGAACTGATCAGAATGGTCTGACGACCTAATTGAAGCACGATGGTGATGAAAAAGAGCGCGATCAGTAAAAGCCATTTTCTCTTGTTTCCATTCAATTTATACTTATTTATGGCAAGAAAAAAAGCCAGATACAAGGGGCCGCCACCAATGAGTGTCAAACGGATTCTAGACAGGCCCCGTTCGGTATCAATTTCCTTTCCTATTTCACCATAGCCCAAAAATAACCGTGTTGGTGCTACAGCTAATGCGATGTAAAAACAGACTATAAAGAGGACTGTAAACCACCATAATAATCGTTCCGCTTCCTTCGTTTTGAGATTGCGCTGAAGCAAATAAAAATAGAGCAGGAAGGAAAAATAGGGCAGACAGGAGAGCAATGTATCGATAATACTCTGCCCCCAGGTCATCATACAGACCATGGAGGAGAGGAAGATGATCCCAATAAATAAACGAATGGGATTTGAAAATACATCTTTGTAGCGACTGTTGAAAAACCCGGATGCTACTGCTCCCATCAGATATAGGAGAACAGGGTAAAAAAATAGTTTCCAGATATCGTCTGTAAACCCCAATGGCCGGAATAAACGAACATAGAGTAGGCAGAAAAATAGCACGAATGCGCCTGCGGAGCTAAGTTTATTATGCCTGCTGAAGATCTCCATCGTATTGAAAGGTCAAAAAATTGTCGGCTAAAGTGCGCTCCTTTTCCAGTGCTGCCATGGGTATGCTGTAATCTATGCCCCACTTGCTTACTTGAGGGAGGTCCTGAATACTGTTTATGACCCTATTCTCCAGGCTCAGCTTTTTTACAAGATTGAGCACACGGTGCGGGTTGGATGGCTTGTAAACACTATAAAAGTCTTTTTGAAAGTTTATGGCGAATGCTGTTCCATGAAATGAATTGGAGACAACAAAACGGCATTTGTCAAGTACATCCAAAAATTCGGCGGGGCCGAGGTCGGCAAGCGTATACTGGATAGGAAGCTTGGTTTTTACCTTAAACAGAGAAACAATCGGTAAGGATAATTCTCGTGCGATACGGTGGGCAATTGCAATGGTTTTGCTATCGTTATCAAACGTGTAGAGCAAAATAAATTCCTGAGGGAGACCGCTCACCGGCTCGCGGATGCTTAACCAGTCGTTTTTGCTAAGTAAAAGGGTTGGATCGAGTACGACTTGTACATTCTGTTTAATGGGGTTAAGCTGCTGCCGTAAATATTCTTCCCGTACGGCGACTGCTTGATAACTGTCGAGATACTGTTTCAATTGCTCAAGCTCCAAGGCATTAAAGTCACGGGCGCCAGCACTCGATGCGTAGGCAAATTTGCGAGGTGAATGGTTGGTATCCAAGAAATAGACAGGGTCCAACTGACCTCCGGTAAACTGCGGATTCCAGAGCTGATCGCTGCCACTTACTAAAATGTCGAAGCTAGCAGAGACTGCACGAAACTCGCCGATATGATGAACAGCCGATGTAAGTGGAATATAGTGCTTTAAAAAGGCGTTAAACTTTTGTTCCTTTTTATAATTGCGCCTGAGTATATAATAGGTTATAAAATGTTTGACATTTTGCACGGACGGTTTTTCCGGATCCCACAGCTGATGGCGGTATTTCCTAGTTAATGCCTCCTGTTGATAATCAATACAATAACAATTGCTGTATTTCTGATTTATAAATTGACATAAGGCATAGGCTTGTAGCATGCCGCCATAGTTATATACATTGTGAAAAGTAACAATTCCGATTTTCATTAGGCAAAAAATTTAGTGATTTGATCGACTTCTAACCGTGGTGAAGAGGCAATTTCTAGCGTGTCTGGTAAATAACCCGCCGAAATTACCAAACCAATCCGTTCATTATCGGGTATGTGAAGGAGTTTGCGTAAACGCGCATCTCGTTTATGGTCTACGCTCCAATTAAGCGGACAGGCTCCAATCTCATGGTGATGAAGTGCGTTGAGCAATGACATGGCAAACATGCCTGTATTTATGTAGGATTCATTTCGGTCATTTGGCCCTTGGAAGTAGGATATATTGGCCGTTAAAATAAATAGCGTGCTTGCCAAATGTCCAAAACCCCGGTTGCCATATTGAAGTTTAAGTACTTCTTCTTTTACTTCGGGCGATGTAATCACATAAATTCGATTGAGCTGCCGATTGCAGGATGTTGGTGATTTCATGGCGAGACCAATGCACTTTTTTAAGATTTCTGAAGGAATGGGCCTGCTGGAATAATTGCGGCATGAATAGCGTGAGGATGAGAATAGGTCAAAGGGATGATCCTTGTATTTGAAATATTCTTCCCGTGTAAACCGTAATTGGTGAACCTGTGGGGATTGTACAATTGAATTGGAGAATTCCTGATACTGCTGGGTAATCTCTTCGGGCAATGTAAAAGCTTGTTCTTGATGAAAGTAAAAATATTCGCCTAAAACTTTCTTGCTATGCTGATACTCCAGGCACCTGATATCATAACCTTCTTTCTTAAATTTTTGTAGTAAATCAATGAGATCCTTGATGACAGGTAGGCCAAATCCTAGTCTAGTCTCGGGCATGGTTAAGCCTTTCTCAATAACATGGTATAGGATAGTCAGACGACCTTTGTAAGCATCCTCGTTGGAAAATAGCTGTTTTACATTTGAATATTTGTAAAATCTGACCAGATCATAATAATAGATGCGGAAAACACGCATGTAAACCAATGCGTTCTTACCTAATATAGCTTTTATACGATTCATACACTAAGACTTATATTTTTTTTCTTTATCTTTCTAATAGCCGCATTCACGATTGTCCGCTCCGATGCATTGATGCCCAACAGGTAGATGCTGAGGGACATGACGATGGCATTGAGCATGACCGTAAGGAATAGTCGGAGGATGGAGAAGTCTAGACAGTATTGAAGTAAAATCATGGTACATACAGCAATACTCGATACCAATATAATCTTGACAATGACCTCAGTGAAAAAACGATTGATTCCTATTTTGGTGACTTTATGACAGATGATTAAACGCAATGTCAGCGATACAACTTCCATGCTGCTCATGGCCAGAAGTACCTGAAATACAGTACAGCCATGTTGTAGTAAAATATAGGTTATGGGGACAATCAGAATAATGGTGCTACCCACAACAGATTGATACAACTTGATGTTTCCGCTGGCTTGCACCGCAGATTTTAATCCGGTTGATAACTGATTAATGACTGCATTGATCAGGATAATCGTACAGAAAAGCCCAGTTGCTGGTGGTATTTTGGGAAGCCAAAGTTGAAGGATGCCATTCATCTCGGCAATAAGTGGGATAACGACGAAAAGAAGCAACAGGGTGGAACTTTTGGATGACAATAACGAAAGTTTGGTCATCCGTGCCCGGTCTCCAATTCCCTCACTTTTCATGATCTGTGGGTTTAAGGCTTTGGAAATGATTACTGAGAAGGACTGAAGCTGCGAATTCATTTGCTGTGAAATCGCATATGTACCATTTATATTGACGCCCAAAAAGCGGTTTAGCACGACCGCAATACCTTGGCTGGAGGCAACATAACAGATCGATCCAAAGAGGTTCCAGGTAGCATAGGCTAGCATTTCTCGGAAGAGATATCCTTCTTTTAACCATTTCATCTGTATGCTGGACTCCTGGTATTTTATTCGGCACCATAGTGATTTTGCAATACGGATCACAATGGTGGTAAACACGATGCCGGCACTGTAAGCAATCAATTTATGCGCGCTGAAAAAGGTGATATAATATGCTGCAGCGAGCTTGAGTATCGTCTCAACGATGCCAATGATGGCGTCAAATCGCATGTCTTCTTTGGCATTGATCAGTGAATCGTAGGGGACAGCGTTGACCGTGAAAAATGTGCTTACAACCATCATATGGTAGCAACAAGAAGCTTCAAACTGCTTGTCGGCGGGAATTTTAAGAAAACCACCCAAGAGCCAAATACTAAGTACCTCAAGCACCAGGACAATGATTAGGCTGATCATAAAGTGGATGCTCACACTCGAATTGAATATTTTCGTTAACGTATGGCTATCATTTTTACCGAGATGATACGAAAGGTAGCGCTGGGTGGTGATGGTCATGGCGCCATTGATAAAGGCAAGCATCAGGATAACGCCTGCGATCAGGTTGTAAATACCAAAATCGGCAATGCCCAGTGCACTGATTAAAATCCGGGTACTGTATAATGTGACAACGGCCGAGAAGATAAGCTTGCCATATAGAAAACTCGTGTTCAATAATATTCGTTTAGCGGGGTTATTCATGGAGTGATCGCTTAATTTTTATTTCTTGTTCCAAAATTTCCACCAGGGCTGTTTCTCTTCTTGCCCATAATCTCCATAACCATAGCCGTAGCCATAGCCATAATTTTGCTGATAGCCTCCTTTGGCCTGAATATCATTGACCACAAACTGTATGGGCTTGATTTTTCCTTTCTTTTCCAGGTCGTTCGGAATAAATAGCTGCTCCTTGAAAGTGAAGTCTTGGCGGATAATATAAAGACAGACATCGGCATAGCGATTTAATAGTTGTGCGTCAGTAACTAGTCCCACGGGCGGAGCATCGATGAGAATGTAATCGTAACGCGCTTTTAGGCTGTTTATCAGATCTGCTGTTCGCTGAAGTATCAACAATTCGGCGGGGTTAGGGGGAATAATTCCGGCCTGAATAAGATCCACAAGCTCATGCTTGCCTGATGGGGTAATGATTTCATCTATTTCCATGTCGGGACGGACGACATAGTGCGAAAACCCTTTCCCTGCGTCAATGGATAATTTGGAAGTTAAAGTGGGTTTGCGAAGGTCAAGCTCCATCAATACCACGCGTTTGTTTAGTAAGGCCAGTGTGACGGCTAGGTTCAAAGCAATGTACGACTTCCCTTCACCGGACATGGAGGAGGTAAATAGGATGGTTTTGCCGCCCTGCAATACAAATTCCAGATTGGTCCGCAATGCCCTAAACTGTTCGGCTATAGGTGATCTTGAAGTCTTGGTGATCACAACCTGCTCATGGCTTTGGTTGTGCGCGATTGCTCCCAGGACGGGCAGATTGCTCCGGCTCGTAATATCTTCTATCGAACGAATACGTACATTAAGCAGGTCT
This sequence comes from Sphingobacterium puteale, assembly GCF_003627955.1. GTDB lineage: Bacteria > Bacteroidota > Bacteroidia > Sphingobacteriales > Sphingobacteriaceae > Sphingobacterium > Sphingobacterium puteale. The sequence goes on from NZ_RBWS01000025.1 coordinate 43,153, forward strand.
TTGAGATAAATAATTCCTAATGGCGTGATCAGGCCTGCTAACAATCCTAATACGTAGATAAGTTTTTTTTTCGGGGCGATGGGAAATTCATCTGCCTTGGGTGAATCAATTACTTTGGCATTGGCGACGTTGGCTGTTCGGCTGATAGCTGTTTCTTCCCATTTTTGTTGTAGAAATATATATTGCTCCTGTTTGATCTGCTGCATTCGCGTAAGATCAATAAATCCGCGCTCGATGGTAGGTACTTCTGAAAGTTGATTTGTCAGCAAGTCGCTTCTTTGCTGCTGTTTATTTCGTGATAGAGCCAGTTGTTGCCTTGTATTTTGAATATTGGCAATCATATCTGCACGCAGGCCCTGCAATTGTTTGTCAATATTTTGAATAATCGGGTTATTGACCGTATTGCCCAATAGTAATCTTTCACGCTGCAAGACCAGCTCATTGAAGCGCGGGATCAGCGTGTTGAAGGAAATATCTTGAGGGATAATGGATGCCGGCACTATCCGTGGATTGCTACTGTCTTTAAGGTATTTGCTGATATCATCTAGTATGGCAAGCTGCGTTTCAGCTTCGGCGAGAGATTTGTTATACTCTGAGGAGGTATGCAAGAGGATTTTGCTCTGCTCGGAGATGTCAGCCAGACGGGCATTCTTCTTATAGCCGGATATTTTATTTTCTACTCCCGCAAGTTCCTGTGTGACAAATTTAAGTCGTGCATTGATGAAAGAAAGCGTCGAATCAGCAACTGCATTTTTATCATGCAAATTTCGTTCTATATACTTTTGAATCAAGGTCCGCAAGACCTGTTCGCCACGCTGGGCAATGCCGTGATTTAATGTTAGGTCTATAGTGGATACATTTTTATTAGTAACTTCAATGTTGAGCGATTCTGCTAGACTTCCGACCGCTTTTCTAACGGGGACGATAGAAAAGCCAAAGGTCATCCCTTCGGCGGCAGGATATTCTTTTTTGTGCAGGGTCACGGTACCTACGCTGGGCAAGCGAAAGGCCCGGTCGTAGCTGATGCGAAAGCTGGTGTCCGCATTGGACAATTCGACGGTTTTGCTGTCAATTAAAAGGGCCTTAAGGCTGATGCCGTCAAGAATAGAGTCCGGGTTTGAAAGTAGTTGAAGATCAATGGGGGCCAACATGACTGGAGCATTATGCACCTGTCCGGCGTTGAAATAGGTGATATAGGTTTTTTCGGCGAGCACCGCTTCGCGAAAAAGATCGGCCGTTTTTAATACCTCTACCTCATTGTCGACAGAATTTTTTGCACCCATAAGGCTTGAAAGGTCCAGCAAGGCTGAGGGTTCCACCATTCCGCCCTTTTTATCGTCAGATACAAGCAATTTGGCCTTAATGGTGTAGGTGGGGTTCGTATACCGAAGGTAGAGATAAGCCAGGCTTAATCCGAGGAGCGCACATAGGGCAAACCAATACCAATTGCTATAGAGTCGCCGAATAAATTGTATCAAATCACGATTGTCCGATTTGGTGTCTTCAAAAGTTAATTCGTCTTCCCAGTCGTTTATTTTCTTCATATAAATGATAGTTAGAGCGTGTAAGTTTAGTAGTTGAATGAAAATGCAATGATGGATTTGAATACATCAATTTATACGGGTGAATACGACGACTAATAAAGATAGAAATGAACCTACCAGTGCAAAAGTTTGCGTCCGTGAAGCATTATTCATTGCTGCTTTGCCTTTTCCGGGCTCCACATAGATTACATCGTTTTGTTTCAGATAGAAATATGGAGAACTAAAGAGCTTACTGTCGTTAAGATTGAGCCGGACGAGTTCTTTTTGTCCATCGTGATCCCGCGCCAAAAGTACGTTGTCCCTACGGCCATAAATGGTCATATCCCCTGCTAGTCCCATCGCGTCAAGAATGGTGACTTTCTCATTGGGTAAACTATAGGTCGCTGGTCTGGTGACCTCCCCCAGGATAGTGACTTTAAAATTGGCGAAGCGCACAAGCACATTCGGGTCGTTATAATATTTTTTTGCCAGATTGGTGATCTTTTCTCTGGCCTGAAAGGTGGTTAATCCCTTAACATAAATATCACCCAACAGGGTAATATTGATATAACCGTTTTTGTCAACCAGATAACCCGATATCAGTTGATTGCCCACGTTGCTGGCTGAACTGGCCCCCACAGCCTGTACAGGTGTGGCCTGATTGGAAATGGCCGCCGAGGCGGGATCTGAGGTCTGGACCGTAATATTTAATATATCATCCTGTTGGATGGTGGGATCTGTAAAGGCTGTTGATGCACGCAATAAGCGGATTGAATCGGCCGGAAGATCGTTAAAGTAAACCGTTTTTTTTACAGAACAGGACTGTAATGAAAAAAGGGTAAGTAGTAGATATAATAAATACTGGGGGTTGTGTAAATGGGTTTTAGGAATACTCATGTTGATCGTGTTGTATGTGTTGTAGAATTGTAGTTCATTGTTGTAGAACAGCTTGTACCTGTTCTCTTATTTCTTGGTTTTTTACCCTGCAATCTTTAAATAAAGTGTTGATATTGTGTGTTGTATAGTACTGTTCCAGTACCTTGGTATGTTTGCTATGGTGCACATCGGTACCAACGAAATCGATAAGTCCAGCATCAATCAAGTGTTTGGCCGCTGTTTTTTCCCGGGAGCCGTAGTATCCGGTGGGGGATAGCAGGTTAAGCTGCAGGTAACATCCACGATCACGCAATCTTTTGATATTTTCTATGGAACCATGGAAGTAGATATAGCGTTCCGGGTGAGCCAATATGGGTTTATAACCCAAGGTCAGCAGCTTAAAAATATCCTGATCGATGGTTCGGCTTTCGTGGATGTAGGACATTTCTATTAAGATGAAATTCCCGGGAAGTGTCAGCAATTCCTGTTCATTCGCGTTGGATACGATGGAATGAAAGTGGCTGTCAACCATATATTCTGCTGCGTAGCCCCCACTTACAGTATGCTGTTGCTGTAGGGTTTGGTATGCAGTTGCAATAGACGCGGGGGTATTGGGATGTACTTCCTGATATACATGCGGCGTAAAGTAGAATGTGGATATGCCTAGCTGCATGAGTGAATCCAATAAGGCTATGCTTTGGGCAACGGATGTACTACCATCGTCTATTCCCGGGAGTATATGTGAATGAATATCAGTCCCCAGCCATTCTAAATTATATTTCGAAGTATTGCGCTTAAAAAAATGCCACATCTGTTTATTTGTTTTTGATTACTCCGTGAACCTGAGGATTGTAGAAATACCCGGCCGGAGCGACCGGCCGGAATATCTCCCTACAATCACAAGTCAACACTTGAGTTCTTTGATATTTTAATTTGTATATTGATTTTAAAATGCATTTTCTTCTCCTTTAATCATGTTGATCGCTGTCATGCAGACAATCTTAAAATCCAACATGGCAGACCAGTTGCTTAAGTAGTCCAGGTCGTATTCCACTCTTTTTGCCATGAGCTGTGGGTCTTTTGTTTCGCCACGATATCCGTTAACCTGTGCCCAGCCTGTAATACCAGGTTTGACAAAATGACGTACCATATAATGCTGAATTAGTTTGCTATAGTGTTCGGTATGTGAAAGCATATGCGGTCTTGGCCCGACGACACTCATCTGTCCCAGAAAGACGTTGATAAATTGTGGGAATTCGTCAAGATTGGTCTTTCTGAGAAAGCGTCCAATTGGCGTGATGCGGCTGTCATCTTTTGAAGCCTGTTTGGCATGGGAATCTTTATTCTGAACCATACTCCTGAACTTGAAACAATCGAAAGATTTATTGTTGCGGCCAGAACGGGGCTGTCTGAAAAAGATGGGGCCGGGACTTTGTATTTTAATAATAATGCCAACTAAAGGAATCATCCAGCTTAAAATAAAGACCATGACAAAGGATGAAATCAAAAGGTCAACGAAACGCTTTTTTAACCTGTTTTCCATGGATGACATGGGCTCTTCATGCGATTTTAGCACCGGAAGCTGCATGGTTAAAGGTTCTTGACGGCCGTTCCCATACGCAATGTTGGCGGTAATAGTAGGAACAAAATTGAGCTGTACACATTGGTGATCTGCAGCTAGGATGAGTTCTTGACTACAGTCTGTAATATCATTTGAACCAATGAGAAATACATCGTGAATACCCGCTTTGGAAACTTCTTCAAAGTAGCGCTTAAAGATGTCAATCTTTTCTTCTTTACTGAGGTCTTTTTCGTCCGATTCAAAGGGAATCGTGTCTACTGTGTAGAAAGCGTTTTGCCTAGAGAAAGCGGCTGCAATATTGTCTAGATTTTCATAGTGGCCGATCAAAGCTACTTTTTTATTCCAGTTAAATCGTTTTGGCAATTTAACATAAATGTAAGTGAGCAAAAATCGGGAAATCAAACAATACACAAAAACGATGATCGTAAGGGAAATCAGAAAGGAACCGATGCCAGTAAATGGGTGTGCTAAAAGTGCGTAGCCTGAGAAGACTATCATCAAGGCTGTTGCAGTTTTCAGGGTGGCTCTGTAGATGCGCTCAATGTGCTCGATCGTGGCATCATTATACAGATGGTGGATGAGCGATAGTGCTAACGCGGCTAGATTGAACATGGCCCAGAATGAATAGTAGTTACTTGAAATGACCTCCTCTGTGTCAATGAATCCATTAGCTGTGCTCCATGAATTTACAAGTAAAAAAGACAAATTTAAGCAAATGGCGTCTGTTATTATAAGTAACATTTTAATACAAGTTAACGCACGGTTTTGAACATATTTTAGCATAACACTGAATAATTAGTAAATTCAATGGATGATAAGGTTGTCTTTGAAAACTATCACGATAGATGTAACAACTAGTGTATTTAATATTGTATAAGGGTGTTGAATTTCCTTATAGCGTATTTGAATAAACTAATGTTTTAAATGTCTTAATTTTTGAAAATAAGATTCGTTCCGGTGATTTTAATTTTCTTAGTTAGCCATATTATCCAAAATAATTTTTAGCCTGCCTCTTTGATTTATTAGTGACAGGTGCTTTGCAGTTTCCCGCGTACTCAGTGTTGTTTGTAGATTGTAGATCTAAGTTTGATCATTTATGTACAAATCGCAGGCCAATTATAGGTGTATTTGGTTTTTTTAATCGGTTAATTATTGAAAAATAATGTTTTTTATTGGTTTGTAGTGTTTTAATTGTTTGAAAAATATAAAATTTTTATTTTTTATTTGTTTTTATTGGAAATATTGTATTGAAAATAGGTCAGTTGTTTAAAAATTGTATAAAAAAATGGATGTATATTCATTTGTTTGTGTATAATATCTAAATTTTATTTAAAAAAAATATGGAATGTATCTATTTTAATGTTTTTATAATTGTTTTATGACTTTTTTTACGATTAAATAATGTGTTTACTGTGTATTGATGGTATTTTATTTATTATTTGTGTTTTTATTGAATTTTATTTGTCTTTTTTTTAGAAATATAGTTATTTGTGTGTTTCTTTTACCCAAAGGTCTGGTCGGTTTTTTTAAATGATTCTGATTTCCGGCTGTTCTATTCATAAAAAACGAAAGGAAAATCTTATGAGCGAATTAACTTGGAAAGGCCGTTGGAAGGAAATCAAAGGTAAGGTGAAACAACAATATGCTGATCTTACGGATGATGATTTACTTTACGCTGAGGGTAAAGAAGATGAGTTGGTAGGAAAGCTTCAGAAGAAGACTGGTAAAACACAAGATGAGGTGAATAGTTGGCTGACGGATTGTAGAAACAAGTGTTTTTTTTAATAATCTGAATAGGTAAGCGGTTTCGCTCTTGCTGTTTCTACAAAAACTTGATTCAACTTGTGTGATTCTGTACTTCTGGAAATAGAATGTTGATGTTTATATAAGATATTTATCAAATGACGAGAAATATCACCGCTATTCAGACGAAAATCTATAACTTTAGTAAAGAACTTTAATATAAAATCCAAAGGCATGAACCACCATAATTTTATGAGCGCCATTGATCAGAGCATTTCTGAAGGCGTTAGGAGAGGTATACTTCATCTGACCCAAGAGGGCAATCTCGCAACCGACAATTTGATCCAAATTAATGGCTCCGAATTAGTGAACTTTACTTCTTGTAGCTATCTGGGACTGGAACACGATGAACGTCTAAAAAGCGCTGCCATAGCTGCCGTGGAAAAGTATGGTGTACAATTTTCTGAATCGAGAGCATATGTGTCCATCGATTTATACCGGGAATTGGAGCAGTTGATGAGTGAGATTTTTGAAGCTCCCACTATTGTTGCTCCTACGACGACACTCGCGCATTTGTCTGCAATCCCTGTAATCCTGGATCCAGAAGATGCGGTCATCGCTGATCAGCAACTTCATAATTCAGTATTGAGCGGTATAAATGTATTTAAGGCAAATTGGCCAATCCACTTTGAAGTCCTTCGCCATAATCGTTTAGATGTCTTGAAAGAACGCATCGAAGCACTGCAAAAAACGTATAAAAGGGTTTGGTATTTTGCCGATGGGGTGTATTCCATGTTCGGTGATCGCTGTCCTGCAAATGAGATCTTTAATTTGTTGGACTCCTTTCCCGTATTTCATACGTATATCGACGATGCACACAGTATGAGTATATTGGGCAAAAACGGAAAAGGATATATACTTAGTAACCATACTATACACGAGCGGATGATTGTAGCCTCATCGATGGCCAAAGCCTTTGCTACAGGTGGAGGTATTTTGGTTTTCCCGAATAAGGAAATCGCCAGGAGGGTGCGCGCCTGCGGGGCACCGTTCAATTCCTCCGGTCCTTTGCAGCCAGCGACCTTAGGTGCTGCGGTTGCCTCTGCAAAAATCCATTTAACGGACGAAATATATGTGCTGCAAACTGAACTGGCAAATAGGATAAAATACGCAAACTCATTATTTAAAGCCACCTCATTGCCATTAATTTCGAATTTTGATTCGGGGATATTCTTCGTTGGTACTTCAAGGGCCGAGCTGGCATATAGTATTATGGAAAAAATGATTAAGCGCGGATTTTTGTTGAACATCGGAGTATTTCCCGCTGTATCCAAAAACCATTCAGGCATAAGATTTACAATGACAACACTGCAGTCCTATGATCAGATAGAAAGAATGATAAAAACGCTGAACGAAGTATTTTTTGAAACTTTAGGCGAGCATCAATATTCGGTCGATCAGATTTATAGCGCATTCAAGGTTGTCGCCCGTCTGGAGGATCGTGCAACCGGCGAATTCATTAGCGAGTATAGCGCTGGAAAAGAATAGCATATACAATGGCATTTCTGCTAAAAAGAAAAGTTGGAGGGCATAGATCTTATAAACGGGCGATGTCCTCTTATGAATTTCTGGAATTATACTGAGAATATACGGTTTGCTTATCCGGCAGGCTCTTCGACCGAGTTATAGGCCCACCCTAAAATGTTCTTGATTGAAGCTTTGATCCTGTTCAGCCCTTCAGGGGTGGAGATATCGATTTCACAGACGGTACTTTTGGTATGTGCCGAGTGGAGAACAATATAATAGATGCCTGCAACCAGAATAGTAACAACAGCCCTGAGGTCGAGATCCTTACCTTGAAGTTCTTTATCTGCAAAGGCAAAGAAAAGAGCACTCATCTTTTCCCGTTCCTGCGAAATCTCAGACATTAGTGCAGATTCCTCGCAGATCTGCCAGGCCAAAATCTTTTGCATTTCGGTATTGGTAAGAAAATCTTCCAGTTGATTTAATAATAAAGATTCTAAAAACCCCCGTGACCCCACCTCGGGCGCATTACCAAAATATCCAACAGCGTTAATCGTTGCAGAAAGCCAATAGTCTTTGCCTTTGATGTAAGTTTCTACCAAGTTGTCGAGCGTCCCGAAGTATAGACCGATGAGCTTGCGGTCGACACCGGCCTCCTTTGAAATATTTGCGATCGTAAGCCCTGAATAACCTTTTTCTTCAAGTACTTTGCCAACGGAAGCAATTAACTTCCCCATGGTTCGTTCTTTATTATTTTTTTCTCCTTGATATTTTTTTCTCGACTGTTGTTTATTGGTCATAATACTGCTTGAAATCGAATGATTTAAAGATTGATATCAAATATAAAAAAAATTAACTTAGCATACGGTTAATTCGTTAAATAGGTGTAGGTTATTTAAACGTGCGGTTATAAAAAATGCTGCATATAACGTTGAGTAGTATCGTAACCATACTATGTTTCCATCTTTTGAAAAACATAGTATGGTTAAACAAGAATCATCTATTTGACCTTAACCAGCTCTACACGGCGGTTTTTTGCTTTGTTTTCTTCGGAGTCGTTGGCTACAAGCGGTCGCTCGGCGCCGTAACCTTTGGCTGATAGGCGTGACTTGTCTATTTTTTGCCCTACTAAAGCAGTCATCACCGCGCGCGCTCTATCATCAGATAGTTTTTTATTATGTGCCGCATCACCTGTATTGTCCGTATGCCCCTCAATGGCAATTTTAAGGGTGGGGTCATTTTTTAGCGCTTCGGCAATCTGAATAACCAGATCAGTGCCTGCTGTGGTTATGCTGGACTTATCGGTATCAAATGTGATGTAAACAATTGATTTTCCGGTCTCCGATAGATCCTTGCTGATGTCGTCTGCCGTGATTTTTTGGATGGTTTGTTTAAAGTTGTTTTCCTGCAGTATATTGAGCTTGGCACCAGCATTATTTGCTGTGTATTGAATAAAGATATTGCCCTGATTTTTACTGCGGATGACGTATGCACGGATCTGTTCATCTGCATAGCCAATATCGCCCTCATCACCTTTATGGGGGTCTTGTTTGTGGTACCGTTCGTATTCTTCGCTTGTGATGCTACCATCGAAAACTTTTACAGCACCTATTGATGCTAAGTAATCTTCCATACTCTTTTCAAAATAGCGTTGTGAAAACTGCGTACCCTGCTCATTGGTAATATTTGCTTTATACAGCCTTCCCTCGTAGGGCTTCATGACGCCATTAATCGCGAAATAGCATACATCAAAGTCCTTATTGATGGGTTGATTCATCTCCTTATAGCCTTTTGGTGGGGTAAAGAAGGGAAATACACCGATATCTGCAGCCGAATAAGGAATGCTCGCAAGGTCGAGCGTTGCCGATGTGTCAATTTTAGCAGGCTCCTCCGTCGCTGATGTATCTTGCGGAACGGGAGGTGCCGCGGTTTCTTTTGGTTTTTGATTACAGGAAACCATAACTGCTGCAAGTGCAAATAATAGTGCTGTTCTTTTCATGATCTGTTCTTTTCTTTTTTTGCAATGACAAATTTTGTGCCTAAAGGGGCAAATAACAGGCCGATTTATTATAAAACAGAACATGCTGTAGGCGTCGACCGCTCACCTTTATTAAGTGGGATGAATAGCGGCATGGCTAGATGTTCTGCCCGCTGATGAAAAGTACTTATACGCCTGATATGTATTTATACTTTTTTACGGGTTTATGGATACGGGTCTTTTTCTGTATATGCCGGTATGGCATAAAGTTTGGATTTAAGCTTATTGATTTTAATAAAATCTGGATTTACAAAAATACATTAACTATGAGAAAATTTATTCAGACATTGGGACTAGGTATGCTTATCTTGACAGCAGTAATCAGCTTCACTTCATGCAGCAAAGATGATGATCCGGCAGATAACAATCTTTTTATCGGTAAATACGAAGGGAAGATTGCATTTGACGATCTCAAGGACAATAGTAAAGATGTACCTTCTGGCGACGGAAGCATTACGGTAACGAAAACTGGAAATACCTATAATTTTGCTTTCGGCAATGGCATTCCTAATCTTAACGGCGTTGACTTTGAAGAGAAAGACAACGTATTGGTCAATATCGGTTCAGCAGGCACTGGCGTGATCCGCATCGATGCCGGCAAATTAACAATCGGTTACACGAAAGACGACAAGGTGTGGACAGCGGATTGCCAGCGTAAGTAACAGTAACCTATATCGGATTCTTTTTTCTGAGCCATTTCCATTGAGAAATGGCTTTTTGTTTTGATCTTTACGTGAATATGTATGATTTTACCTGTAACGTGGCATCTTCAAGATATTACGCAGTTCCTCCTCCGTGTAGCGCTTATTGCCGCTTTGTAGCAATTTGAATCCACAGACAAGCCGCAATCCGTTCATCGAAAAAAAACGAAGTTCATATACATCCCTGGAGTAACCGGTGAGCTCCATCAATTTGCTTCGTGGCATTCCCTCTGGATAACCATGTTCGATGCTTTTGGATTTATAGAGTTCCGCAAGCTGCTTTTTGCTGAGCCTGCAACGCTCACGCGTACTATAAGCCGGCTTTTGACCAAAAGATTCAATAAAACGATTTAAGCGCTGCCCTGTTTTCCAGACCATCGCACCCGATGTGACACCCATTTTGGCTTCCAGTTCTTTTGTCGTCGGTGCCCTGCCAAGTTCTTTTGCGAGACTGAGGTAATAGTCTTTGATGCTAAACTTGGTAACGGGTATTTTAGTTCCGGCGAGATAACATAAGTTATTCCAGCCAAATTTTTCCTTCAGGTACCAAACCGAGGGATAATTTTCAGGCTTTAGCCGTTTGTAATCTTTATAATATTTGATACGGTGCTTTTTGATCAGCTTGATCACTTTCTCTTTGGCTTCATCTACCGTCATTGTGGTAACCCGAAAGTGAGACTTTAACTTGACGTACTCCAGTACATCGGCCCAGCTGTTGACATTCAGATGCCGGTAATAGGATAATGGATTGTAGAGCCCGTTTTTTCTTGTACAATCTGATATATTCGGCGAACGCCCATGTTTAAGGTAAAATTTGACCAGTGAATTTTTTAGCTTTCCAATGGAAGGAATTCTACGGTCATTGGGAGTAAATCCCGCTGCGGCAATAAACTTGTTCCAGGATCCAAAATAGTTATTTATACTGGATGATTGTGCAGAAAATTCCCTGCGCATTGGAATCCGGCCATTCATTTCGAAAAAATCGCTTACCAGAGCCAATAGCTTGGCTGTGATCTCTTCTTTCGTCCTGGTATTGGGCTTTAGTCCCGCCGCAAGAATAAATTTATTCCAGGAGCCAAAATATCGGCGAGCGATCGTATTGATGTTTTCCATTTCCCGCCGGACCGGAGTTCGGCCATGTTTGGCGTGAAATTCGCGCACTTTAGAAAATGCATGGGCAATAATATCTTCCTGTGTTTGTTTCAAATTATTTCTCCTCCTTCCTATACGATGATGCTATTGCCGAGCCAATTGTAACCAAAAATTTTCTCCGGATCCTTAAGATCATTTTCATCTTTAAAATAGATCCATGTGCGCCTCGGGATATGATAACCGATGCTATATTGGACTGGGGTTGGATATTTCTTGAGCAGCCCTCGCGCGACGACTTGTTGCAGCATTGCTTGAAGCCTTTCTGACGTTGTGTGTAGATTGTAGTCGTTGGCAAAATCTGTTACTATTTGAAACAGGGGCCGCGGAAGTAAAAAATAGTCAGTCGTTCGGACAATGGTTGCAACCTGATCACGATGTTTTTTTTGTTTCTCACGTTTTTCTGCGTTAGCAAGACGAATGACTTCTGCGCTTATTTCAGAAGACTCTTCTACTTTCTTAGCTTCGATTGTAGGGGAGATCACTGGCTGTATCTTCCTTGGACTTAACCTTTTGTTAAAATCACAGAAGTCATGGAAATCGATTGATAATGCTGTGCATATTTTGAGGACCGATTCCAATGTAATGGGAATACTGCCCATCTGGTACCCCTTTAATGAGCGAATATTAATGCCCGCCATACGGGCTAACTCCTGTATAGGAAGTTTTGTGAGGCGCAAAATCTCATCGATACGATGTGATACCGAATTAGAAAGTTCGTTTTTAGCTGTTTTTACCATGCTAATATGCTTGAATTAGGTTTACTATAAAACAAGATAAAATGACTGTTAATATAAAGGTAATAATTTTTCTTTAATTTTTCATACCGTATCGTGCCTCGCTTGTTATTGCTTATTTTGAAAGTAAGAAAAGGGGTACGCACAAGGCTGTGGTACCCCGGTTATTAAGGGAAAAAAGGGACAAGATTAATTTTGACGTTTGATACTGATGTTCAGGTAACGGTTATTGTCAAAACCACTCAGGGCATTGACAATAACAACGCCATATTTTTCATCCGGAGTTTTAAAGTAAAACAGGCTTCCTACCTTCAGGTCCTCCAATTTGAGATTGGTGGTTTTACGGGAGATTGCATTAGCCTGTATCACCTGGCCAGAGGTCAAGGTATTTAAAAATGAACTGGCCTGATTATTTTGGATGCCCGAAAAATAAGTCACACGGCCCTTGCCCGCCAGACCGGTAAAGTCAAATGCGCCAAATGGAATAGGGGCAGCCTGTAGGGAATAGATACTGTACTGATATGTAATATTTCCATTAGACTCCACTTTATATGTCCGATACATCCCAAGATCTATTTTCTCCGGATGAAGTTTGGCCTCGGCATAGGTATAGGTTTTACCTTCTACCAGATCAATAAAGCAGGCACTGCTCCGGTTTACGCTATCAGGCATATTGAGCACACGGTTGTTGAGATGAACGTAATCGGACAGTACATTGTAGGTGACAGAGGTATAGCCATCTCCCATAAATACACCTTCTTTATCAACGGCCATAATCCGGAAGGTGCTCTCGCCGACTTTATCGGCCCGGATCTTATATACATAGCGAAAACTTCTTTTTTCTGTTTCCTCTAATGGTATTTTTAGGACAGCGGCGCCAGCTCCATTATAGAAGATCCAGACCTGGTGCATATCTTTGGATTTGGAGCTGATGGTAAAATCAACGAAAATGGAGTCGCCCACGGCAACATCCTTATAGGTACCGATATTGTGTTCGTTTTCCATGTGAAGCGTGACGGAGACATCTTCAAATAAATTGAAAATATTGTCACCTTCACGTTTACAGGAAAATAATATGCCCAATAGGAGCACAACGAATAAGTAATGTGCTTTCATCTGTAAATAATGAGGTAGAATAGCTGTTAAATAGGAACGGTTCATAACTAATCATTTAATGGGTCAAATGTACCGCCTTCATAACCGATAGTCTGCTCCAACAAAGGCGAGGAGTTCATAAAGGTATTGGGAAGGGGGTAGAAATAATAATAGTCACGGAAGGCAAAGGCCCCATTGGAACTCTCTGCACGCAGGTTGTAAGGATATTTAAAATAGGTCAGTACCGTATCGCGGTTGTTCATATCCAGGCTTTCCCGATGGCGGATACCGGCGGCGTTTTCCGATTCGAGGTACGTTTTTGCGGCATCGGATTTTGCTTCGAATAAATAGGTCTGGATAGTTCCCTGTAACGTATGCATACGCCGTGTCCGACGTAGGTCATGATAGCGTTTGCCTTCGAAGGCAAATTCAATCTGCCGTTCATTCATGATTAGATCACGCATTTGCTCTTTGCTGGATGCCAGTGACAAGCCGTAATCATAGCTTCCCTGTGCTATTCCGGCGCGTTGGCGAACGCTCCGGACAAGCTCCTTGGCAAGGGATAAGTTGCCCGTTTCATTGGCTGATTCAGCATAATCCAAGATCACCTCGGCAAAACGGATTTCGATCCAGTCCATGCCGTTACCGCCCATGTCGTTGGCAATCCCAACAGCTGCGGACGAAAGTGCCGGATTGACAAATTTTTTACAATAGAAAGATTTAATGGAGGACTCTCCGGCAGCGTTGCTGTAATTCCATTGTTTTCTTCCACTCTTACCACTTAGGGGCCATTCGGCGCCGTTATAGATAATGGTATGTTTAAATCTGGGATCGCGGTTTTTCCAGAATAGCGCGTCGTCATAGCCTGTATTGCTGCTGTTGGCAGGGGTGCCGTCTTGCATGGGGTAGGCGCTCAGTAATAGGGTGGTAGGGACATAATAATCCGCCGGTGACCCGCCCTCGGATACAGGACGCGAAGCACGCTCAACAACCGTGAACCGCTTTGGTGATGTCGCTGAGTAGGAGCGGACAATCACAGCCTCAGTATTCGCGATACCTTCTTTTAGAAAGATCTCATTATAATTGGGCAGCAGGGCACGGCCGGCAGCTTTGCATTGCTCATAGGCCTCTTTGCTGGCTTGTAGGGCTGTTTCCCAACGTTGCGCCTCATAGGGGTGCCTTGGGTTATCTGTAGGGTTGAATTGCGGACTTGCCCAATACAGTAGTGCTTTGGCTTTTAGCGCTGCTGCCGCGGCTTTTGTTATTTTTCCGCGGCCTGTGGCGTCGTCCCACAGCACACCATCAAGATTGACCATTGCCGAATCCAGATCGTTTACGATCTGCCCAAAACATGCCTTGGCCGACGCTCGGCCTTCCAGTTTCAGGTTATCGGGATTTTGAGGGGCAAGAACCAACGGTACACCACCGTACAGGCGGGTGAGCTCAAAATAAACCATGGCCCGCAACGCATAAAACTGACCTAAAAATTTTTTCTTTACATCAGCCGAGAGTGTGCCTGTTGGGATATAGGCAATGGCATTGTTGCAACGGGCGATGTCAAAATAACGGTTGTCGCCCACATTGGTGCCCTGGTATTTGCTTGCAATGTATTTCACATCATTGAGCGTAATTTCACCACTCAGTCCCAGTACTTTTTTGCTGGGACCATTGGCCCCTGAAAAATAGTTTTCATCACTGGCATAGTGCATCTGCATGTCATTGGTCGTGACCTCATGGGGATGGGTCGGCATAATCATGGCATAAGTGCCTGCCAAATAGAATTCTATTGCGCCTTCGTTGTCCCAGATGCGGGCGTCAAGACCTCCATGATCGACCAGCTCAAAAAAATCATCTTTACAGCTTTGGGTCGTAAGGACTGTACTGGATGCTATCAGTAGGGCTATGATATAGTTAAAATGTCTTTTCATGTCTTTGTATGTTAAATGCCAAAGTTTAAACCAAAGGAAAGTGTCCGGATGGTCGGATAGTTGTATAAGGACGTAGCGTAAGGGTCACGATGTTTAAACGGTGCGACGATCGTCCATAAGTTATTGCCCGAAAGCATCAGCTTGAGCGAGCGAACATTGATCTTATCGGTAAAATTTTTGGGAACAGCCCAGTTAAACACCATATTATTGATGCGGATGGTTGTCCCGTCTTCTGCCCAGAATGTCGAATTCCACTTTTTCATCATGGCCGCATCATCGTAACGGGGGAATCTGCCATCGGGATTCTCCAATGACCAATGGTCTTCCCAAAAGCTGGGTACATTGACTTTATCGGTAGGGGCAGTCATAGCCTGTGATTCATAAAACGCTTTGCCGCCAAAAACTGCACGGAAGTTGGTGTTCAGTGAAAAAGATTTATAGGCTAAACCGATGGTAACACCCGTAGAGAAAATAGGCGATGTATTCTCAAACATGGTGGTGAGATCTTTCTCGGTAATTTTTCCGTCGCCATTGGTATCTTCGTATACTGTCCAGCCGACCTGTGGCACTTTCCCGTCGATGGTATAGTTGGGGTTTTTAGCCAGAAAATTATCCACATCCTGTTGTGTACGCAGCATATCCACATAGATCAGTCCATAATTGCCGGTATTGTATTTGCGGGAGTCGGTACCCATTTCGACCTTCCAGTCGGGATAGGAGAAATCATAAAGCTGGAACTTATTGAAGTACATCTGCGTGGTATAGCTGCCCGAGTAACCAAAATTCATGTTGGTGGATAGCTTAAGCCCATTGGAAAATGTATTTTGGTAACCCAGGGAGAATTCAGTTCCCCAGCCTTTGCGTTTTTGATAATTAACCACCGGTGCCTTGAATCCGGCATACATCGGGAAATTCTCGTCATTCCCTTTGTCAAATACATCGTAGGAATCGCGGAAGTAATACTCGAATCCGAAACTCAGTTTATTATCAAACCAGCGCGATTCAATACCAAAGTTAAACGTGCGGTGTTTTTCCCAGGAAATGTCAGGGTTGGCAATGATGGTAGGGTTGAGCGATGCGACTGGAGTTTCGCCATAAAGGTAGCCCGTGTTGACCGGGTCTACACTAAAGCGGTCCTGCCATAGGCGGGCGTTGACGCGATCCTCGCCCACAAGCCCGTAGTTGGCCCGCACCTTTAGATAGCTGATGTAGTTCAGGTCTTTAAAGAAGTTTTCTTCGCTGACTACCCAACCAGTCGCGACTGTGGGAAACAATCCCCATATATTGCCCTTTGCAAAACGCGAGGATGCGTCCAGGCGGGTGATCACCTCCACGAGGTATTTTTTCTTGTAGTCATAATTGAAGCGGCCAAAGACAGAACGTTTTACTGCTTCGTCAATCGTGCGGCTATTGTTTGTGAAGGTAGATTGGTCAAAGGCCCAATACTCATCCAGGTTCAAAAGCTGCTGGTTGGTCCAATAGGCTGATAAGCCTTCGGTATTAGTGGCTGATTGCTCTGCACCAGCCATAATGGCCATGCTGTGATCGCCGAAGGTATTGGCATATTGTAACACGATATTCCCCTGGTAACTACTTCCCTTGCCCAAGGAAGGCATGATCCTTGTCTTATTACCTTCCATACGGAAAACTTTGTCTACTGTGTTGGTGTAGAGCTGATTGTTGTTGCCGCTCCGCACAAATTCGTATAGATTATAGGCCGGAAGGTATTCCTGACCACTGGATGATGTGCCGGAATGCGACACCTGGATACGTGCATTAAAACCTTTCAAGGCCTTCGGAGCATAATTTAGCGAGGCATTGATGCTATAGTTTGTATTGTTCTGCTTTTGATAATAACCTGAATTAATAATGGCCAATGGATTGGTGTTGCTATTGGCGTTGATGTTATTAAAGTTGACGGGCAGACCATCGATCTGAATAGGCACCCATTGCGGGGTCGTGATCAGGGTTTGATAGAAATTCTGGTCGCGGTCATCGGACAGGCTATTTTGGCTGTTGGTCTTGGTATTGTTGACGTTAAAAGCCACATCTGCTTTCAGTCCATCGATGATTTCAGCATTGAATCCCGACCGAAAGGAATATTTTTGTTGGCTCATGCCGGCATAATTGCCATTTTCCTTTTGGTAACTGCCCCCTGCAAAGAAGGTGACTTTTTCACTGCCACCGGAAATAGACAGATTGTGGCGCTCCATCCTGGAAGATTTCCACAATTCGTCATACCAGCTTTTGTAAGGATTGGTTTTGAGATAGGCGAGATCTTCATCTGAAAAGAATAAAGTAGGCTGCGCATTGTTAAGGGCATAGGTTTCGTTCAATAATTTGGCATGCTGATAGGCCGACAGCATTTTGGGCTTAACGGTGGCATCTGAGATACCCATATAACCGTTGTAGCTCAGTTGTGTCTTGCCGGCCTGTCCTCGCTTAGTGGTAACAAGGATAACGCCTTTTGCTCCCGATGCCCCATAAATTGCTGCTGAGGCGTCTTTTAGGATCGATATATTTTCGACCATGGAGGCGTCCAGATTTTCAAAAACATCGGATGTGGAAATGATTCCGTCAATGACATATAAGGGTTCGTTTGTCACACCCTGCAACTTGGCCTGATCGGAGGCAAAGGCGTTCCGGACGTTTAACGTAACTGCTGCCCCCGGCCGACCGGATGATTCACTGACACCCAGTCCTGCAACGCGGTCTCTTAAGGCTGCCGCAATATTTGCTGCCGGGATATCCTGGATTTCTTTGGGATCGACCGAAGCCACAGCGCCTAGTACCTCACCGCGTTTTTTTGTACCATAGCCCACCACGACGACTTCATCAATACTCGTATTGGATTCAAGCCGGATGGTGATGTTTGTTTTTCCGGTCATGTCTATCTCCTGCACTTTATAGCCAATGTAGCTGACAATAATGACCTGATTATCGGCAGGCAGATTGATATGAAACACACCGTCTTCGCCGGTTTTGACCCCGGCTTTACTGCCTTTGACCAAAATCGTAGCACCGTAGACGGGTTTGCCGTCCGGATCCAGTACACGCCCTGTGATGCCGGCAAATTTACTGCTCAGCAAAATTGGGCTTGCTGTAAACGGATTTGCGAATAAAGGGCTGGGGGAAAGTGCAATCAACGGGCACAGCAATTTGATACTTCTTTTCAGTAGCGATCTCGTAAAAAATTGGTAATTCATACAGTTCAATTTGTTTTATAATTGGTTTTTCGAGAAAGTAAATGATTACTTTAATTATTGGTTAATAGGTTCTTTCAGGTTACGGCAATTCCATATAATGGATAGATAGTTTTAAGCAGAAAATAGGATCTGAAAGAGCTACAGTACAATAATGCAATTAAACTTTTATTCCACTGTCCTGAACTGTTGGTAACACACAAAAAAAGCCTGCTCTACGAATAGAACAGGCGTTAAGTATAAAGGTAGGGGTGATTTTACTAGTTTGCCGTTAATGCGACGGCATTGAGTTGTCTGGAAGTCCCATCCGGACCTACGGCAACGATATTGTCAAAGATCACACGTGTTCCCGGCACGATGCCATTCAGGGCCGAGGACATGCTTGAACTTAATTGACCGCCTGAGGTAGACAGTACGATCGCATCTGCACGGGGTTTGGCGATAATCATGGTAAACTTGGTCACTTTGAATGTAGCGTCAAAATCAAAATTATCCAGTTTCGCAAAGAGTGCATTTTGTGCTTTCAGCGCTACTGTTGCCATAGAACCGCCTGTTTTACCGGCAAATTTGGCAATCGGATCCGGGATTCGCTTGACGCGGAATTCGGTCGAACTCAGAGTCTGTGTTTTTCCCGGAGCCACCTCTGCAGCTACAGAGATATGCGCTGTGCCCGGTGAGCTCACCCGCACATTATATTTGCCGCCGCCCGCAGGGGATATGCTTCCGCCGCTCATGCTTACTCGCACTTTATCGGTAGGTGTGCCCGGAGCAGAAACAGAAATCGGATTATTGACGCCGATATACAGCACATTCATTTTATCTGGTGATACCACGGCCGAAGGACGGGCGACCTGATAGGTCTGCTGTGGTGTGCGGTATTCTTTAAATGATCCGTCTGTCTGTTTTACTTTAATCACTCCGGTCCAGCTAAAAATACCTTCGCGGTTGGTCGGTACGGAGTATACCCCTTTGCCGTCCACAATCTGTAATGCCGAACCGTTGACAGAGATAGCCGGTTCGGACTTGGAATCGGATGCGGTTAAAAAGACTTCGGCTTTGTAAGGCTGTCCCTGTACCAAATAAGACGTGGGAGCAACGGCTACTGCAGCAAATTTGTCCAGATTGACCACAGCCTGATCCATTTTGCCCAGAATGATCTTCACCACATCAGACTCGGCATTTTGTGCATCGGTCTGGATCTTTGTCAGGATGGTCATCGCTGCGGTCAATGGCGTGCCACTGCCGAAATTGATCTCTTCCCAGGATCTTTTGCCATTCACCGACTTCTCTGGATTCTTGGCTTCAAGGGAAAAAGAAACCATTTTTTGCTCTTCAGGTGTCAGCAATGCCAATAACTTGGAACGGGTTTCATTAATCTTGTCCTTCAGAATCGTTCCTTTTTTCTCATTGATCATCAGATTGGGAGAGATATCTTCATTTTCCCGTTTGACAAGGTCTCCCTTTTCTTCATCGTATCCGCCGCCCTGTTTGACAAATTCTTCTTTCAGGGACAGAATATATTTGTCGAGCTCGCCAATAATAGCCTGTGCTTTTTTTGCTTTATCGTAAATAGGTTTGGCCCTTGCGGGTTCCTCCTTTAATTTGGTGTTTTCAAATGCAGCGAATAGCTGTTGTACAGCGGTGTTGACATTTGACTTGGATGTTTCGAGACTGTTGTTGATATTTTTGAATGCATCCAAGATTGAATCCGGTACATTGAGTGCCAGTAAAGCAAGCAAGACCAGATAGAGGATGCCGATCATCCGCTGTCTTGGCGTTTCTCTTCCTAATGCCATTTTTTCAGATTTAAGTAATACAAGGATAAATTATACACGAGGCTGGTTCATGGCACTCAGCATATTGCCGTAAATCGCATTTAATGCATTCAGATTTTTCGCCAGTTTGCCCACTTCTTCTTTAAATGCTTTGGAGTCATCCAGTGATTCGTTGAAGTTTTGCATGGTATAGCTTAAGTTCTCATAAAACTTATTCATGGACTGCAGGTGTGATGCGGAGTCACGTAGCTCACGCTCATACATGGCATTGAGCTGACCAAGATTAGTTGTCAGATTTTTCACCTGATCGTGGTAATTTGCCGTATCACCGGAGGTATTTGACATCGCTACAAGGTTTTCCGAAGCTTTTTCAAAAGCAGAGCTCAGGTGGTCAAATTTTGATGTTGCGGTGCGCAGTTTCTGTGTAAATTCTTCCGTTGCCAGCGAAACGTCAGACAGTTTGTTGATGGCCGATACCTTCTCGCTGAAATCGCGTAATCCACGTCCCAGGTTTTCAATACTCGCCGGTTCGATATTAGCATCCGCAAACATTTTGTCCAATGCGGCAGTAGCGGAAGGTCCTGCAGGCTGCGCCACTACGGTTTTACCCCTGACAGGTAGCTCTCCATTGAAGTTGTCATCCAGTTCAGGATAAACACGGCTCCAGTCAGGTTCTGGTGCAGGGGGATTGAAACCCATCAGAAAGAAAAGGAGGGCTTCCACGCCGAGTCCGATACCGATCATATAGTTGGCGGTGCTGCCGCCGATATGGAGGATTTTGAACAGTACCCCGATGATAACGATACTCGCTCCCCAGGATATAGCCACGTTAAGCCATCTTGAATTGTCTTTTTTCTTGCTCATAGTTTTTGATGTGTGTTTGGTTCTAATTCTTTGTGGATAGTTTTATTTTATTTTGTTAAATCCATCTGTATAAAACGGATTTGTACCTTTAATAGTATGCATGATCAATTATGGCACCTCCATTTCGTGTTGATTATATAACAGACCTGCTTGTTTCAAAAAATATACCAAAGATGAATCTTGATCTAATTTTATGCTCTTAGGTGATCCATTTGTGATAGCAAATGGTATTTTCTCAAAATAAAACAAACGTTACCTCTGCCCAACAGTTATACATAGTAGTAATTTATATGTAGTGCAATAGAAAATTATAACGTTATGACCGAAGTATTAATCCAACTTTCACAGAACTGGCCTGTATGGCTCTGGAATATGGCATTAATCCTATTTTCATTCCTGATCGGTATTCTCATAAAAATGTTGTTTATACCCCTGTTGCGAAGGCAGGCGATCGAGCAGTCTTCTTATTCCCTGTTCCGTTCATTCATTCGCCGATTCAACAGGATATTGAGTGTTTTTATTCCCTTGCTGGTCTTTAACAGTTTACTTCCTTTTGCGCATTTTAATGCCAGAACTTTACAGGTGGTGACCAAAATCAACGAGATATTGTTAGTCAGCTTTTTCGCCTTGGCTTTGATTCAGGCGATCAAAGTATTTGAAGATTATCTGTACCATCGCTTTGATGTCAACAAGGAGAATAACTTACGTGAGCGGAAGGTCAGGACACAGATCGTTTTTATCCGCAAAGTGGTGGTGACCATCATTATTGTGGTCGCACTGGCGATTGTATTATTAAGTTTCGAAAGCATGCAAAAGATCGGTGCAGGATTGCTGACCGGTGTGGGGGTCGGCGGTATTATCATTGGCTTTGCGGCACAGAAATCACTTGGGAATCTGCTGGCGGGTTTTCAAATCGCATTTACACAGCCCATACGAATGGACGATGTGCTTGTGGTAGAAGGGGAATGGGGAAAGGTTGAGGAAATCAACCTCACTTATGTGGTGGTCAATATCTGGGACAAGCGTCGTCTGGTACTGCCGATCACCTATTTTATCGAGAAACCTTTTCAGAACTGGACGCGGACTACAGCTGAGATATTGGGAACGGTTTTTATCTACACCGATTTTACCATCCCCGTGCAGCAGCTTCGGGAGAAGTTGACGGTCTTGCTCGCCGGGCATCCCTTATGGGATGGTCAAGTGAATGTCTTGCAGGTGACTGATATTAGGGAGCAGACCATGGAGATACGCTGCTTGATGAGCTGCCGTAATTCAGGGCAAGCTTTTGATCTCCGCTGTTACATACGTGAACAGATGATCGACTATATCAAGTCCAATTTTCCGGATGCCCTGTCCAAAACACGTGTCGATTACACCGCGAAAGAAATTAAAGCGTAACCCTTTTTATGGGATCTTCCTGCCGGTCAGTGATTGGATACGGAAATGTCTTGTCCAGGCCATATCTTTGTGATATAATTTTGAAATTAATATGCAGATCATATTTTTTGTTTTGTCGGGACTCTTGATTCTCCTTAGCTTGCTTCCTTTTATCCGGTGCCAGCACTGGGTCTTTCGTGTGGCCGAATTTGTGAAATTGCAGCTGCTGGTTTTTCAGGTACCGGTACTGGCCTGGGGATTTTATCTTGTTGCGGACGCTCCCTGGATATGGAGCATACAGATTCTTCAGGCGCTGTTGATTGGCTATCACGTATTTATCTTGGTGCGCTACACCAAATTTTGGCGGAAAGAAATATATGAAAAGGGGAAAGACGCTTCAGATAGTATTAAAATTATATCCTGTAATATCTTGCAGTTCAATAAAGAGTACGACCGTTTTATAGATCTGATCCGGAAAGAGCAACCGCAGATTTTTGTGACAATGGAAAGTGATGCGGTTTGGGAAAATGCCTTGCGTGAATTGGAATCAGACTATCCTAATGTGGTCAAAGTGACCTTGGATAATACTTATGGCATGCATTTTTACACCAAGCTCAAGGTCAATAAAAGTTGGGTGCACTACTTTGTCGCTGATGATATTCCGAGTATCGAGGCTGAATTGGAGACAGAAGACGGTCACCGTTTTATATTTTTTGCGGTGCATCCACCGCCACCAAGTCCTACGGAAGAAGAGAACTCCAAGGAACGGGATGGTGATCTGCTCAGCGTGGCGAAAAAGGTGCGCAATTATAAAATGCCGGTAGTGGTGACGGGCGATTTTAACAATGTGGCCTGGGCAAGGTCCTCAGTCCTGTTTAAAAAAACAAGCAAGCTCATCGATGCACGGATCGGACGTGGCATCTTATCGACCTTTCATGCCAATTATTGGTTTTTCAGGGTTCCGCTGGATCTGCTGTTTCATAGTCCAAATGTATTCATAGACAAGCTGTTTATTTATCCTTCGGTAGGTTCTGATCACTTTCCCATGGGCTGTACCTTCTTTATAGATCGCTATTCGGATGAGCAGGCGGAAGATATCGAAGAACTTGAAAAGGGAGAAATGAGCGAAATCAATGAACTGATCGCGGAGGGACGCAAAGAGGAGAGTGACAACCGTGAATAGTTTGCGCATGCGATGGGCTCCCTGATTCTGGCTATTGTCCGATCCGTAGTTGATATTCCTTTGCTGCCGCAACAGAGAAATAGCCCAATGCGTTGTTGGAAATATTGGATTTCGGATTCCCGGGTGCGGCGTTGCTGAGATTGTTGCTTTGGTACTCGTTCCAATATTGATAGGTTTTCTGGTCCACACAATAGCGGCGTATTGTAATTGTGTCACCCAGGGATAGGTCTTCCTCCTGGTCGGTTATATAATGGGTTACTTTCAGTCCGTCGTTAAATTGGTCGGACTCTGCCCGTGCAAAACGAAAGGGACCGCCATTGGTGGAGAGGGTATAAATATAATAATTGGAAATTTTAGCCGGATCTTTAAAGGTCAGTGCCGCAAAATAATAATTTTCTCCGCCGAGATTTTTTTCGGAAATATGGGTTGACTCCACGGCAACATAGGTGGGCATCCGGCAGGTAGAGCCATATTGCTGCTTTTGGACCTCAACAAGCAACGTATAGGTCCGGCCGGAAAGGGGCTTAAAGGTACGATGGATATAATAGCCGTCTTTCTCATATTGAAAGGAGTAGTTCCTATTTTCATTGTCTTTGACCCATACCGTTGCTCCTTTGATCCCGGAAGTATTGATGGGATCGTCGAATCCGACAGATCGTGAAATGCGTATCCGCTGGACTGAACTGGCATCGGATAGCTGGGCATCAATAACAATGCGTGCGGTAGCCTCATTGAGATCAAGGTCCATTTTTTCCTCACAGGAAGAAATCAGCAACAACAGACCGCATAGGATAAAAGACAGTTTAACATTCATAAGGTCTAAAATTTAAAGTTCCAGGTGACGGAAGGAATGATTCCGAATAAAACAATTTTGTAAGCTTCGGTGAGATTGGGGTTGTCCTTATTTTCCCGAAAGTCAATGGTATAAGCATTTTTGCGGTTGTAGGCATTGTATATGCCAATTGTCCAGCTCGAATGAAAGCGTTTGCCGGTTTGATTGGAGGCGTAAGTCGCTGACAGGTCCAGGCGGTGATAGTCAGGCATGCGGTAACCGTTTCGCTCGGTGTAGTAGAACATGGATTTGCCGTTGACAAGGTATTTTCCGCTTGGAAAGGTAACGGCATTTCCGGTGTTGAAGACAAATGTTCCGCTGACTGTCCAGCTGTCCGAAAGGGCATAATTGGCCACAACTGCGAAGTCGTGTGTGCGATCCTGCCGAGCATTGAACCATTTTCCGTCATTGATTCCGTTAAATTTACGTCGGCTTTTGGAAAGGGTATAGCTGATCCAGCCTTTAAGACGGCCGCTGTTCTTGCGTAGGTGCCCCTCCAGGCCGTAAGCCCGACCAATACCAAAGAGCAGCTCCCCTTCGAAATAGGCATCCGCCTGTAAGGTGGCCCCATTGCGTACGTCAATTTGATTGCCCAGACGTTTATAATAGGCTTCGACCGAAAAATCGTACTGCTTGTTCACAAAAGTACGGAAGTAACCAAGGACAGCCTGGTCTACGCGCTGTGGTTTGATATGGAGACTACTGAGTACATACCGATCGGTGGGCAGGCTGGCGGTGGTATTGGTCAATTGATGCAGGTTCTGCACGATGCGGTTGTACGAGGCTTTTAAGCTGCTGCGTTCATCCAGCATCAGACTGGCGGAAAGACGTGGTTCCAGATTGATATAGTGTTTGGCAATCTGGCTGTTATCCCGTTTTTCGGAAACAGGCTGTCCGTTTTTGTCAAATTGATAGAAAGTCCGTTTGCCCAGGACCATAAAATCATGGACATGGATACCGTACTGTAACGACAGGTTGGTGGTAGCTTTCCATTCGTGGGAGATATAACCACCGAGATCAATACCGCGCTGGCTTTCAATGGCCGTCGGATTGACAGACTGATTTTTGCCCGAAGAGAGATTGGCCGGCCGGATGGACTGTGCCAGTGCGCTTACCCCCAACCGGATGGTATTATTAACATTCGCATAATAGGAAAAATCCTGCTTAGCATTGACGTTCCGGATGTTGGAGACCATCTGAAAATCGATCTGCTCGCTGGAAACACCGGCCTGATAATTGAATCCGCTATAGATAAGTGAGGTGTTGCTGGATATTTTATTGTTAAAGCGGTGGTTCAACCGTGCCGTTGCTGTAGTATTCCCCCAGAAAAGATGAAATAGGTCGCTGTACTTTAATCTGTCTTTGCCATGATAGCCTGATAGATATAGGTTTGATTTCTTGCCCAGACTAAAACTGAGCTTGGCATTCAGATCATAGAAATACAGACTATTCTTATCCATGTCTTTGCTTTTCGCCAGTTTTAAAAAGGAATCGGCATAGGAACGGCGGGCACTGAATAGAAAGGAGCTCTTGTCTTTTGCAATTGGGCCCTCCAGTTTGAGCCGCGAAGCAACTATACCCAGGCCGCCTTCGCCGGAGAACTGCTTTTTGTTGCCATTCAACATGGAAATATCCAGTACAGAAGATAGACGTCCGCCATATTGGGCCGGTATGCCGCCCTTATAGAGCTGTACATCCTCGATCGCATCCGAATTAAAGGTAGAGAAAAATCCGAGGAGATGCGAAGCATTATACACGGTAGCCTGATCAAGGAGGATCAAGTTTTGTCCACCGTCACCACCGCGCACATGAAAATTGGCAGAGCCTTCACCACTGCTCTGTACACCAGGCAACAACTGTATGGTTTTAACGAGGTCTTTCTCGCCAAAGATGACGGGGACATCTTTAATATCCTTCATATTGAGATGAGCCGTGCTCATCTGTGGATCGTCGATGGCTTCGCCCTTTTCTTTGGCTGATACGACGACCTCGTCCATTCGCTTGGTAAGGGGCTGTAACGCAAAGTTTTTTTCAAGTGTCTGCCGTAATTCGAGCGTCGCTACCTGTTGCCGATAGCCCGTGTAACTTACCGTTACCAGGTGAATACCTTTAGGAACCGTGATCTGATAATGTCCTTGCTGGTCTGTGGTCGTGCGTATGCCGTCCTTTATGGTAATAATGGCTCCGCGTAGCGGTGTTTGAGTAACGGAATCGCGAATGGAGCCACTTAGCAGTGCGTCTTGTGCGGAGGCAAGGAAAGGGGATAGTACAATTGAAATGGGAAGAAAACAGGAAATAATCGAGCTCATTTTTAACGCTGGTCTGGTTGATTTCTGAACAATAAAAAACAGAATGACGTATTAACCTTTTATTAATATTTATTGCTATAGTTTAAACGATTTTAGCTGCATAGTAGTCTCTTTTATTGATGTGGTTTAGTAACTATGTAACGCTTTTGGTACATGAAATATTGTTCTAAGCGCTTTATTTGAATGGTAGATTTGCTAGTGATCAGTGGGTAGATCTGTCGAACCGAAAACCAGATGCCTGATATTTACTTAGAAATGTGTAAATTAATGGCACAAATGTATCCTGTAAATCTAACTAATGGGTAAAGATTATCATTATAAAATGTCTGGCGATGAGCTGCAGTCGAGGACCATTGATTTTTTGCGTTTCCCGCTGATTGTGGGTGTGGTATTTATCCATACAGATTTTTCAGATATTGTTATGAAGGGCGTAAAGCAGATCAGCTTTGTTGACTACCCCCTGTTCTCGCATATCTTTTTCTTATTTTCCAAAGTTATTTTCGAGGTCTGTGTACCGCTTTTCTTTTTTATTTCAGGTTTTTTATTTTTCTATAAAACAGCTGGTTTTTCTATGGAAATCTACCTGCAGAAATTGAAAAATCGTGTCCGTTCGCTGTTGGTTCCTTATGTTTTCTGGAATCTGTTGGTCATCTTATTCCTTTTGCTTGCACAGTCATTTTTGTCGGGCAGTTTAGTTTCAGGAAGAAACAAATTAATAACGGATTATAGCCTGCTGGACTGGCTCTGGTCCTTTTGGGATACCTCTCAGGTTAACCCGCACTCGGAGAAATCGTTGCCTGTTAATTCACCCTTTTGGTTTATCCGTGATCTGATAGTTGTAGTGCTGTTTTCGCCTATATTCTATATCCTGATTAAAAAACTGCGGACTTATGCCGTAATTATATTGGGATTGCTCTGGATTTTTAATCCCTTTTTTTATTTGCCGGGGCTGAGTACGGTTTCTTTCTTTTTCTTCACTGCAGGGGCGTATTTTAGCATCAACAATAAAAACTTTGTCAGTGGTATGCGGCCGATGCTATCGATCGCCGTGCCTTTGTATGTCCTGCTTGTTGTGGCACAGTTATTATTTCTGAACAAAAGCTGGTGGGTTGATTTATACTGTGCGGGAATTAGCATAGGTCTTATTGCTACGGTGTCAGTCGTTGCTCATTTTATAGGAAAAGAAAGCTGGCGTACAAACAGGTTCCTGGCCAATAGCAGCTTTTTTATTTTTGCCTACCATCGTTTACCTTTGGTGTTTGTTATTAAGTTTTTATTTAAGTTACTCAAGCCACAGTCTGAAGTCTTATTGCTGTTTCTGTACTTTTTCTGCCCCGTTATTATCATTGTTTTTGGTCTGATGATTTACAGTTTTTTAAAGCAGTTCTGGCCCCGGTTTATGGCAATTGTCAGTGGCGGACGTTAATAGAGTTTATGAAAAGATATAAAAAGCCTGTCATTATTCTGTTTGTACTGGTTATCGGGGCATTGCTGGTCAACTATGGACGTAAGATGTTCATTAAAAACAAGTATAAGCGAATTAAAACGGAATATGTTTTTACGGATGTCATCAATCTTGGCTGCACCTCGGTAAAACAACAGGGCGCATCGAATACCTGTTGGTCTTATACCGGTAATTCATTTCTGGAGTCGGAGATGATCCGAATGGGAAAAGAGCCGGTCGAAATTTCACAGGTTTATACCGCCAGGCAGGCCTATGTGGACAGGGCGCATAATTTTGTGCGTCTCCACGGAGGTCTGACGATGGGCGAAGGGGGACAATTACATGATGTTCTGAATGTATTTCGCAAGTATGGTGCGATGCCGGGGGCTGCTTACACAGGCTTACGTGGCAGACAAACCTATAATGATTTTAAGAAAATGACACCCATGCTGAACGCCATGCTCAAAGTGCTGATAAAGAGCAGGCCATTGACCCCAAACTGGGAGCAGGCCTACCGCGCAACACTTGATGCTCATCTTGGGGAGGTACCTCAACAATTTGACTTTAAGGGCAAAACCTATACGGCGCGATCATTTGCGGATCAGGTGATCGGCATCGATCCTGATGATTACATTGGTTTTGCTTCTGTAACGGATCAGCCGTACTACAAGCCTTTTGTGCTAATGGTGCCGGACAATTGGTCATTTGACCGTTTTTATAATGTGCCGATGCAGGATCTAACGGAAATTATAGATAGGGCATTGCAACAGGGCTTTACCATTGCCTGGACAACGGATGTGTCTGAAAAGGGGTTCTCATGGCCTTATGGTATTGCTTATGTTCCCGAAAAACCCTTCGACAGTATGTCCGGCGAAGAGAAAAAGGCCATGTTTGTCAAGCCGATGCCCGAAAGGAAAGTGACTCCCGAAGAGCGGCAGAAGGCCTTCGACAATTGGGAGACCACCGATGATCACGCGATGCATATCGTAGGGCTAGCCAAGGATCAGCATGGTAAAGAATATTACCTTGTTAAAAATTCATGGGGGAAAGCCAACGATTTTAAAGGGTATATGTATGTCACCAAAGAATTTGTCAGCTATAAAACGATTACACTGATGTTACATAAGGCGGCGCTGGATCTGTCCCTGCGGACGAAATTAAAGATCGAATAACATAAAGACCGGAGATTCCCAATTGTTTCCATAATTGTGTCTGTGATTTGTGGTATGA
The DNA here is from genome assembly GCF_003627955.1 of Sphingobacterium puteale. Lineage (GTDB taxonomy): Bacteria > Bacteroidota > Bacteroidia > Sphingobacteriales > Sphingobacteriaceae > Sphingobacterium > Sphingobacterium puteale. Next base: position 72,266 of record NZ_RBWS01000025.1, read on the forward strand.
ACTACGATAGACACGCGATACAACGATTTGGATTTTTGGTGATAATAGGAATTATTTTGCTGACAGATTCGGTCAGTGCGCAGGAAAATAGGCCGTTGCCGGATAAGGTGCACCATGCCGAGCCACTATATAATGATCTTGTTCGTGATCTGGGCGCAAGAAAAGGGGAGAAGGAGTTTAATGTGGGGGCTGATATCAAAAAAATGGATAGGACAGATGAGTATGGCTATTTGGCAGAATATGAGTTTGCACCCATGGACCGTCTGGGGCTAGAGGTGGAAACCGATTTTGCCTATTCAAAAAGTAAAACGGCCGATGTTTCCTCGGGCAATGAACTCGAAAGGTTAAGGCTGTCATCCCAGTATTCCTTTTATGTTTCCAAAAAACAGGCGACAACATTGGCCATAGGCTATACACAGATTTTTAATTTCGTGGATGGAGGTACTGCGTTCAATCCCTTTTTTGTAGCTGCGAAAAGCTGGCACACCAACTGGCATACATTAATTTATACCGGGCCAGAAATAGCTTATCATTATAAATCACGTACAACCGAAATGAACTGGCAGATCAATACTTCCTTGCATTATACCTTGCCAAAAACCGACCATTTTATTGGCCTTGAGGTGAATCAGGAAGTTGCCGGAGGCCTGTTGGAAACAACACTTCGGCCACAGGTTAAATTGGGGCTGAGCAATAAATTGGCCATCGGTATGGCGGTCGGCTTTCCGATAGCAGGAAAGGAAAACGCGATCAGCTCATTTTTTCGCCTGATTTATCAGCTTTAAACACTCCTAACTGCTTTGTACAATTGTCGTATGCAAGACAAATGACGAAGAAAATATATGTTTGTTGTTTATGAATTCATGTGCTGTCAGCTTAAATTATAAATTATTTCTTAAAATATGATACAATATATTGGTATCGTATAAATCCACTGATCTTAACAGGTTCCGTTTTGTTTCATAAGGGATAATTTTTGGTCTTACCCAAATATCAAACGTTACACTAAAAATTTACTCTTATAAACTTCGTCCAGATAAGCACCCAAAGAGCGGGTTCTTTCGGTGTCCGTATTGCTGATATAGCGCTGAAACATCTGTTCGGTACTATGTCCGGTTGCTTGCATAAGTAATGGTGTCGGTATCTTCCCGTAAAAATTGGAGGCAAAACTGCGTCGGCCGATGTGACTGGTAATGGCCTCCCATTTTTGTATCAGTTTTTCTGTCGACCTGAAACCAGTTCGGGTGCGAACTTTGATCAGGCTATTTATACCGGCCAGGCGCGCGATTTCCTTAATCTGTTCATTGTATTTCTGAGCGGAAAGTTTTGAAGGGAAGTCGTTTCCATTAGCAGACATAATATGTACGACAGTAGGATGTAAGGGAAGCAGAATTGTCTTTTGTGTTTTTTGCTGTGTAAACGAAAGACAGGGTTTTCCGTCCAGGATTTCCATCATGTCCAGGTTAAAATTCATGAAATCTGAAACGCGTTGTCCGGTGTAACAGCTGATGGTTAGCCAGTCCTTGGCTGCCTTCAGTTCCGGGGGGACAACAGTTTCTTTGATACGGATGAGCTCATCTTCGGTAAGACTGATGACCCGGTTATATTTTTTAATTTTTGGGAGTTCCAGTTCGTAAACGAAGGTGCGTATTCCTCTTTTTTCTAAAAAATTCAGGACAGTGCGAACAAAATATATAGTCCGATAAATGGTACTGGAACTGTAGGATTCCAACTCTCCGAATCTGATAAAATCTTTCACAAAATTGCTATTTACTTCGTTGAGCATCAGGTTTTTTTGCTGAAAACCTTCGAAGCGCTTCAGCATACTGAAAAAGACCTTGTATCGCCGATGTGTATTGCCGGATATGAGGTGCAGACGGTTCTGGATAAAGTTGTCCGTTGCTTCTAACAGACTTCCGGGTTCATAAGGGCTTTCTTTTATAATGCAACATTTTTTTATGAGCCGGGTCAAAACATTGAGTGAAAATTTACGTTGTTTAGATGCGACCTCTTTCAGGTAACTGGATACCGAAATTTTGATTGTATCTAATTTTGCGTTAAGCTTTTTATAGATTTTTAGGTAAATGTTTTCCGGGCGCTGTTTATCTTGATTCCAACGATTGGGATTGATCTTTAAGGTTGTTTTTACGACAAACTCTTTTTGTTGTTCATCAATAAATTTTAGGGCAATCTGGGATGTTGAGCCTATACTCAACAGGGTAAAATTGAAAATCATCGCGTACACTTTTTACTAATATCTGAGTATAAAGATAATAGTATATACGAATTAGTCTAATTCAGACTACAATTTCACTTACTCAAATATACCGTTTTTATTTTAAATGCGTGCAAACGATTGTGTTAAAATAACCATGGAATTAAAAAAAATACCCAATCATTAGCTGAATGGGTATGGTATAAAAATGTTTAAAATTTATAGCATTGAAAACCAGGTGATAACATATTTTTTTTAGTCTGAATTAGACTAATATTATTAGCCCAAGTGGTTATTTAGAAAATGTTTAAAAAACCTATCGTAGCATAATGATGAAATCCAAGCGCAATTATATACAACCAAAAGTTGAGGTAATACTTGTCGAACCGGAGAATTCTTTTTATAAAATTTCTGCCGGAAGAGACGTGGAAAAAATAAAACCCGATTGTAACAAAGTGTCGGACATTAAATTGTTGGAAATGAAAATACTTCCTTCTTAATCTTTTGATGATTTGTAGTGATGTACTATAGTTTAATGTAAAAAATAAGCACACATGGAAAACAAGATTAAGTTGGTCTTTGCGGATGACTGCAGGCTTCAGCAAAAAATTATTGAGCTGCTTTCGACGCAACTTGATCTGTTCGACTTGCAATTTATGGCAGATAACGGGAGCGAATTGCTGCGCTATCTCGGTTCTTGCAAAGTATTGCCCCAGATCTGTATTTTGGATCTGCATATGCCCGTTATGAACGGGATTGATACGGTACGTGAAATAAGCCGTCGATTTCCATCCATCAAAGTATTCGGATATACTGCTACGGATAGTCTGATTGAAATAAATGATTTTAAGAGGAATGGAGCGCTGCAGGTGTTTTCAAAACGTGATCCGAAACAGATGCTGGGATTAATTTGCGGTTATGGAATGATGGGGGCTCCATATGAGAGGCCTCTGGTTGTTAGAAAAAATATTTCAATCATTTCGCATGAAAATTCCTGATCAACTAGGCAATATCACGACCGTCGGTTTCCGGTTTTTTGGTTTTAGGAGCATCCCCGACCAGGACCTCGAACAAACCGGCGGGGATTTTTTTACGATAGTCAAGACCTTTGAGCCGATTGATATTTTCGTTGAGAAAGAAAAATATCATCTTAGGGCAGACCAGATGATTTTTGTTGGTCCGGGTAGATCCATCGACATGTCAAATCTGCGTGTGGGCAGAGGTTATGTGCTCCGTTTCACTGCTGAATTTTATGAACGTTCGGTCGAGGATACCGCCACTATTCATTCACCCGTGTTCTTTGGGGAACGTCCGGTTCTCTATCATGATTCTTGCTTTGCTGAACATGTTTTTAATCAGCATATTACGATCCGGCTCGGCAGGGCCAGCATGCAGGGGAACTATATATTTGATCTTGTTGCACATCACTGTGTGGAATCGCTTTTGTTGGATGTGTATCATGAGGTATCGGCCGGCGGTCAGATGCTGCAGCAAAAGAACACAAGTGATATTGGACTGGTAAATCATTTTTCAATGTTGATTCATAAACATTGCAGGGAATATACCTATGTGCAATTTTATGCCGATCAGCTTCATGTTACTGCGCGTAAGCTTACGGATATATGTATGGCGACCACCGGAAAAACTGCCAAATCAATGATTTTGTCCGTTTTGGTGCAGCAGGCTGTAAGGTATATCAAGCATACCAATCTTTCCATTTCACAGATATCCTATGAAATGGGGTTTAATGATGAATCCAACTTCCGGAATTTTGTGAAAAAGCAGACCGGTCATATTCCGCGTATGCTGCGGGGAAGTTAGTTCAGATGAAAGTCTAAGAAAATTATGGCATATGAAAGTTGATCGCTTATGCTTGATCGTGGTTATGTTGTTTTTTGAGCTGTTCAATAGCAGGAATGCTATGGCGCAACAAGCTTCATTGACAATTCGGATGGGGGATTTTATCTCGGTCTGTCATATTCCGGATCATGTTTATTTTTCATCGGCTGGCGGTGGAGCGATTTCTTTGGATTCTTTGGTTGTTACCGTCCCGGGGCCATTTGAGATGCGCGTAATCAGCGAACACATCGATATTGGGAAAGCTGACGGAAGCAGGTCTGCTATTCCGCCTGCTATGCACTTTATCAGAATAAATGGGCTGGGACTGATAACGTTTCCGCTTCAATATCAGCTAAATACCTGTGTTTCAATAACTGCTTTATAGCTATTGAGTTTCGGTCTCGGGCTTAAAATACAAGAAGGGCCTTCTGCTGATGCTACCTTTGCATTTGGGCCTGGGTAAAGGTTTTCGTTGCAAGACTTCACGCCCCACATATTTGCGTAACAAGCTATAGATCCTTTCGGTGCTAAAATTGATTTTGTAATTTTCCTGAAAATCATCGACCATCTGTTCGAGTGTCCGCGGTTCGGTAAAATAATCCGATGCATAAACAACATAGGCGATCAGTTCGCGCTGCCGTCTCAGGTCCTCATTGACAGCTTCATTTGCGGGGTTGATTTTCTGCTTAAGCAGGAAGTTTTGTTTCTGGGCGGATGTTGTTTCTTTAAAGATCCTTAAGCCTGGAAGATTTTCGGTCGCTATGACCAGCGCTATCTTGGGATTGAAAAAATCTGCGAGCGGAATGGAGAATGGCCGACATATTTTTGCGACATGTTCGACGGGGATGGTGAGCGTTTTATTGTAATGACTGCGCAGCGGTCCTGCCGTTAAACCGGCGAAGCTTGCAAGACCGTTGAGCGAGAGTCCTGTCTGATTCATAATCTCCGTAATCCGTGATGAAATCAAGGTGGCCAATGCATTGTCCGTAACTTTTCCCATTTTTTTCTTAAATGATGTCCTGTAGCACATCGCATCAATTGTCCATGCTGTCACCTCGATCAAATGGCAGGCTGCTGATAAGTTAAGAAGTTTCAGGGATAAATCGTCAGCTTCTTATGTTGCAGAGACTGGCAATAGGTGATGTGGATTTTGAGCTAATAAGCTGGCTTTCAGGTGTAAAAAAAATAATGGAACGAACGCCTTCGTTCCATTTTATCCATTAATATTATCAAGTCGAACGCAAAAAAAATGACTTGATGGTTCAAAAGTAGAAAATATAATTGGAACTTTTCGTGTGAAAATTGACGTTAATCGTGTTAAAAAGTGTGAAAAAAGTATTTTGTAGAGAATGGGCTACACTAAAAAGGCGGCTAGGTATTGCCTAGCCGCCATCTGATATGAGGTGTAAAAAATACCTTATTATTTTAGTTGGTACGTACGCAACGAACGTTTTTAAATGTGGTCCGTAATAGGTCTAAACCTACTAGCTCGACGTTTAGGGCTTCAGCTGTTGTTGAAGCTTTTACAAATGGATCTCCAAAAGGTGCGCCAAGGAAGGTACGTCTTGTTGTAAAGGCATGATATCCATAATAACCTACTCTTGTGCCTAAAAGATCTAAAAGAGGACCCGCTAATACGGGGGAATCCGTCCAGAATGCTGCTGAGGTATTATAGCTGTCGCCAAGAATGTCTATACTCGTTCCAATAATTCTGAAGCCCAATAGATCGGCATTAAGTGTTGATAGTCCTAATCCTAATAATCCTTGTCCACTAGAACCAATCTGTGAAAGTAAGGCTGTATTAACAATTTGTCCATTATAGAAAATGCGCATATTGTTTAAATTTGAAGTGGAAGATCCGAAGGCGTTTGTGCCAGTTGTTCCACCTCCGGTAATCACATATTGTGCGTGATTGCCACCATTTGTTCCAACGGAAGATTCCGGTGCTGGATCCGCAGCTCCCAACAATGTGCCTACAAGATTCAAAACATTATTTAATACTCCTGTTGAAGAAGTTAATGTTGATACTTGAGTGCCGGTAGGTTGTTTCCAAAATCCCTGAGGATATACTCTTGTACATGGGTCTCCTTTTTGTGCAGCAGTGGATGGGAATCTTGCAGCTACCAAAGATCCATAAGAAAAATAGCCATCAGCTCTACTTCTTTGTTCATTTGTCGCATAGAAAGCAAAATTACGGAGAGGATCGGTACCGCCTCTATCATATAAGTTAGAACGGCTCCATTTTACAGCATTAGTGCCAGTTCCAGTGATCAGTGGTGATTCGACAACATTTAGCAACAAATGATGACTTTTCCCTAATTCAGGTGTGACCGAAAAATTAAAACCTGTAGCTGAAGCGAAATAGGTACGAGGTAAACCTCCGTCCACATGGTTGACGGTTAAGTTTTGCAATTGTACGGAGATAGCGCTTTGTGCTGCGGTTGAAGCAGTATACACGTACGCAATTTTAGCGTCATTGTACAATGGGTCAATATTTTTGAAGTCCGCATAGCTAAGTGTTGGTGTAAATGTAGCGCCCGCAGTAACTGCACCGGTCAGTAGATTGATACTTCCTGTCGCTAAATTCAAACCTGACACTGATAACGTCGGCGTCCCTGTCATATTACCGAAAACACCGATGGTATTTAGTTCTATACCAATGCGAGAAAATGCGTGATTGAATAAGATGTTGATGCTCGGGCTAGTTGCTAAGTTAACTGTGCCTGAAGCGTATAAGATATCCTTATTCTGCGGAAGTGCGATTGCTCCACTAGCTGGCGTTAATGACGGTGCGTCATCTTTTGAGTTGTAAGAGAGTGCTACCCAAGTATAAGAGCTCGCAGGATCGAGCCCGTCAATAGTGCCTGCTGAACCGGATTGCAATTCTTTGGCTGCAACTAATGTGCTTCCAGAGTAGATGTACACGACATATTTTGTATCTTGTTCCATATTCTCCGTAACACCGGGAGCAGCATCGGCTGCCGTACCATTTAATCGCGCTGCACTAGTATTGCTGGTTTTTACAGGAACTGTATTGTCTATGGAGACCGCCATGTCAACATCGGAAAAAGAATAAATTTTTGGCGGTGTGGTTTTAGTGGAAGAGGAAACTCCCATGCGCTTTACACCCTCATCATTGTTGGTTTTAATCCCGCCTACAGCGATGGTCAATTTGTCGCTTTTCGTGTCAACAATTTCTGTTTTTGAATCTTTGGAGCAGCTCGTTATTAACGAACCGGGTATTGCAAGTATTGCCATTGCGACAACCCAGTAAGCTCCCCTTTTTTGTAGAAATTTCATTTTGTGCTTTTCTGTTTGTTAATGAATTACAATACTTCCTAAGATGCTTCACCGTTATTGGTTTCATCTACTCCAGCTCCCCAGCCGTTCGATTGTGGAGTCGAACCCGGTTGAGCTTGTGAACCTGCAGCAATGCCTTGCTCAAGCTCGATAACGTGCTCCTTAATGGACGGAGCAACGTACATTTTTTTTGCGTTCTTATTCATGATAATATTATTTGGATAATCCATGCTATTGCTAACATGGGGTTTAAAAATTAATGGACAATTTAATTTATCATTGTTAAAAATTTAGAAATTGACGTTTTGATAAGCTATTTGTCTCTGCGTACAGACAAATGTTGTTGTTATCGCGGTGCCAATTTGATATAATATTCCTATTAATGCCTTTATAAATTTATATATGTTTACTACTTTTTCCTAGTTTGGCTAAGTACAATATATTTTGAATTGTAATATTACGATTAAATATCAACTTGTGCAAAAAAAAATTGTAAATTATTTTCTAACATAAAATTCATTTGATATTTAAACATGTTTCCTTTTCATCGATTTATTGTCTGTCTCTTTTTTATATAACTGTCTTTTAATGTAAAATAGCGGTGTTTTTTAATACTTTTTATTGCATCACATGACAGTGATACTCTGCTTCAACAAAGAAGTTTGTGTTTTGTTTTAAATTTCATTCATATTTTATCGGTGATTATTTGTTTTATAATTAACATGTTTGAATAGTTAGTTCTCGGTAGTCTATATTTTCGGTATCCACGTGCTTGATTATTCTTCTTTGGTGTATATTGAATGTTTTAATATAGCTAATCAATTTCTTAATACTAATCACTTCTGTTTAAACTAAAATATAGAGCGGCTTGCTTTCTTGTGTATTTATTGATAAGCAATGGTTATGGTATGTATTTGTTGTTTTAGAAAAATATATATCGACCTGTATTTTTTTGCTGTTCTTTGTTTTTTATTTTCATAATAATTAAAGTGTTTAAGCAATTAATATGCTTTGAATTCCTCGATTTCGGTTCATAGCTAAACCTCATTTTCTAATCCGTTCTAAAAATTGCGGCCATCTCTTTCCCGTGGCCGAGTTCTCGAGGATCTTACCTTAATTCTCATGTAAATGTCATTCAAATAGTCGTTTTTAAGTTGGCTTGTAGTGCTTTAGCTACAGGAAAATAATCATCATCCGAATCTCTTTGGTCCCTTTCGAATATTATCTACTTTCGTGCAACTTTTGATTTGGAAGTGTCATATTATTCTATGATAAATATCTGTTTATTAATTAGATAGAATATTTTTTGTAGTGTGTATAAATTACACAAACATAAATTGCTTTAGAACATTAAAAATATAAAAAATGAAAACGAACACAAAAAATTTGGCTAACCTAAATGGCCGTCTTCCTTATGAAACTCCTTGTGTGAATGCGTTACATGTAGAACTGGAATACAGCGTTGCTGCAGGTTCCAATCAAGGTTCTGTTAGTGGTCCGATGACCGAATCTTGGCAGACAGAGACGCAAAGTCAGGATGTAGAGTGGTAGTATTTAGGATAATTAAATTAATAGTGATATAAACAATCATTTTTATGAACAGGTTTACGACAAAATTCGGTTTATCTTCTCTTTTGGCATGCGTAATTTTTATTTCATCATGTAGTAAAGATAATAATAGCGTGGTCATTCCGGACGGATCAAGCGTACGTTTAGATATAGGGCAGGCGTTTGCGCCAGAAGGTCCGGTAAAAGCGGCTTCAGTTGGTCGTTCTTATGCTTCGGCTGCACAAACAGTAGAAATTCCGTTTGACAATCAATATACATTGGTGGCGACGTTGACCGCTGAAACCGCAGCGGCGCAGGGATTAAAAGCATCTAACCGTGCGGCTACCGTTTCGACAGGTACTGATCAGAAAGCATTGAAACAAGGTACTGTTTATTATGTTGCAATTTTTGATGCAGCGGGTGACTATAAAGAAACAAAATCTTTTACACAGGGAAATGGTACGCAGGATTTTGCAATTGAAAAAGGAAAATATACTTTCGTAATTTATGCGTCCGGTACCAATAAGACGTTGCCTTCAATTGCCCCTGGATCGAAGCTGAACACCGTGAATTTCGCTGGTCTAACTGCCGATAAGGACTTTATGTTAGCTCAGGTTCCATTTGAGGTTAAAGATGGACAGAATCTATTGAATGCTGATCTGGCGCATTTATTTACACAGGTGACACTGAAATTTGACGCCTCGCAGTTGGGCTCAGTAAGCAGTATTGCGGGGGCAACAATTGCTCCTTCCAGTGCAGCTGTTGATGTGTCGCTTACAAATGGTGCATTGACCTTTATTGGGGCTGCAAATCCGGTAGCATTCAATCTTAAAAATACCAATGGAACAGTAATCAATTCGGATTCTACCTACATCACAACCGCTGCTACAACAAATGGAACAATAGTATTGTCTGGAGTTTCAATCGCTGGAAGTGTTGCAAAGAATTTAACCAAAGGGGGATGGAACCTTAAACCTGGTGTGAAATATCAGTTGGATATCACTTTGAAAAGGCCAATTGACGTAAATATCGGTGGTAGTACTTGGGGACTTGGAAATTTAGTTTACAACCCAAATACGGGCAAGTATGGCTTTGCAGAAGCGAATAATGCAGCCGGCGATTATTTCTTTGCTGATTATGTGTTGCCTAAATTTATTCCGACATCCAATACAAAGGATCCTTGGATTTACCAAACTCCTTCAAGAGAGCGAAATGGTGCGGCAGGTGACCCTTGCAAATTGGTGGATGGTAATACTTGGAGATTGCCAACTGAGCAGGAGGCTAGTGCATTGATCCAAAGGACAAACCCCAATAGTGCTGAAAATCAACGTAGCGATGCGGCAGCTAGATGGGTAGATACATTTAGTGGTAACGCTGGGGGCAAGATGGGAATGTTCTATGGTGTATATAATCATCCTGGGGCGGCAAGAGATCAGTATTTATTTATGTTATTTGCTGGTCAATATAGCACGTCTAATACATTAAACGGTGAGAATAATAAAGCTTATTATTTGATTACGGCTAATGGCGGTGGATACAAAAAATTTGAAATGGGTGGATCCAAAGGAAGTATTGGTTGGGACTGTCAGATTAATGGAATTGGATCCGGTGATGCTGTGCAGGTGCGTTGTGTACGAAATTAAGATACTGAAAGATCTATTTGAATAATAAGTTTAACGGAGACGCCTTTCCTTTTTGGGAAGGCGTTTTTTTTCGTTCCAAATTATTTATTAAATTCGCTTGGCCTACGCTGCTGATTTTTCAGGGTGTTATTTTCGGATAATTGGAAATTATGGAATTTGGAGTTCATCGTGTGATCGGAATAGAGCGGGAGGTTTCGGCTATTGCTGATGCAATGGCAACAGACAATTATACCGTCCTTTTTGTGTCGGCAGGTGGCTGCCGGATTCAGATTGATAAAAAAATGGTTGAGGTAGACGAATACAGTCTCGTTCTGGTGCCAAGGGGAGTTAAAATTGCATTTGATCCGGAAGAGCGGCGTGCTTTTTTAATTATCTACTTTTCTGAGAATTTTTTTGCACGTACAGACATCGATGCTTCATTTATCCGTAGTTTTAAATCATTTGACAGACGACAGTATACCTATCAGGTGCTAAATGTCCCTCAGGAATACGCGACTTATTACGAGTTTGTTGGACTGCAGCTCAAGCTCTCCAAACAAAACTATAACCAGGCTATCTATCGTGACCTGGCACATAATATTGTGAAGCAAGTGGTTTTGCTCGCAGCGATTTACATGGAAGAAAAAGGGCCGGGTGAGCTGTTGGGGTATAATATGGATTTGGTACGCCGCTTTGAGGATCTCGTAGAAAAAAATGTAAAAAAGGAGAAACGGGTGATGTATTATGCCGGCGTGCTCAATATAGGTAGTAAAAAACTAACCAGTTTAACAAATGAAGTGCTTGGAATTACACCAAAAGATGTGATTACTGGCGAATTGTTGCGCGTGAGTAAAAAGTCATTGGTGGAGTCTTCGCTCAGTATTAAGCAAATCGCCTGGGAACTGGGCTATACCAATGTAAATAATTTTAGTACGTTTTTTTTGAAGGAAACCGGCGTAACTCCAAAAGAATACCGAAAGCGCTGGCAAGGATAAGTTTATTCGCTCCTGTTTTTATACTTTTTAGACCGAAATTCATACTTTTCGCCTTATTTGACATTGTATTTTTGTGTTAGTCAAACACCCTGCACGCCTTATGAAAATCATAAAAATACAGGTGTCATAGGATACCTGCATTTTTATGTGTTTATACCGATCGTCACCCGCCAATGCAATAATTTTATTGCAAGCGGGAGGAATGCTGATCCTGTAATTCGTCAATCGTTGTTAAAAGTGAAGCCAAAAAAGGTCAATTATCAGATGATTTGCTGTTTAATGGTGCGGGGTAACCTGTATTTTTTTAGCCGGCAATGCCCTGGGATTTACTGTTGTTGAAATGATCTGCCAAGCTTTGATTCTGGATCGGCGAAGTTTTTAACATTTCACGCACCGGATATTTTTCTGCGATTTTCTGTAGTGCTTCGAGATGTCGCTCATGATGCAGGTCCGTGCCCACAAAATCATACATGCCGGATTTTAATAAAGTCATTGCAATTGCTTTTGCATCAACGCCATAGTATCGGCTGAGGGAAAGTAAATTGAGTTGCAATAAACAGCCCGCGTCCTTGATCTGCTTGTAAATATTGAAATTGTTATGGTAATAATTATAACGTTCGGGATGCGCTAAAATAGGTTTGTAGCCCAGTTTTTGAATATCCCGAATGGTATGAAATAATGCTTTGGACTCGGACAGATAAGACATCTCGATCAGCACATAACCGCCGGGTATAATGCAAAGTTCATCCTGTTGAACAAGGGATGCCAGGCCGTCATCAATCATGTGTTCGGCCGCCGCAAAAATCGGAGTATCGTTTCCGATGTCTTTAAGACCGCTGATTAAGGCCGTCTGTGCCGCTTCAATCGTAGATTTGGTATTGGGATGTACGCCGGCCATAATATGCGGGGTGCAGATAAATTTCTTCAATCCCAATTTTTGTAAGGCCTGAATATAGCTTATTGAATTTTTTACTGAACTGCTCCCATCGTCAATACCGGGCAAAAGGTGATTGTGCATGTCTACTTCCAAAAATTCCAGCTGGGCCAAAGGTCGGACCGCTGGCGACTTTTTAGAGTTGAATATTTTGGTAAAAAAATTCATAATAGCTGATTCAAGTATATGGTTTTGTCTGTTTTATAGGATGTTTTACAAACAATATGCCAGTTTTAGCGTTTATGAAGAAGGATAAAATGCAAGGAAGAATGAATTTTGTTGAATAATAATAAATTTGAAAAGCCTTATGTTGAGGATTTTTTAATTTTTATTGCTGTTTGTAATATTTTCGGTATAATAGTTGCTTACTCCACGATGATGCGAATAGCGCGTACATGGCACCCGTCGTTATTGTTATTTTAGTAAAAAGGTCCAAATGATTGTTAAATTTTAAGTATCTTGGTCATCTTTTATGAAATTGAAATAAGCCATATGCGTTGTACGGACTTCAAAATAAATACGACGGTAAAGAAATAAACTAAAAGAGAAGGAAGCTATGATGGGATCTCTATGGGATTTAAGAAAACGGTTGCGAAAGGATAATCCTCGGTGGGTCATTTTGCTCATTGATATGTGGTTTGTATTGGCGAGCTATATATTTTCAAACTACGTAGTCAATAATTTCAAAGGTGTCTTTGATGTGGCACTTATGTTGAAGAAACTTGTGCTCGTACTGCCAGTGTACTTCGCTATGTTTTTGTGTTATAATACCTTTAGGGGAATCGTGCGTCAGACAGGAATTCGGGATACCATAAAAATATTTAAAACGGTCACCTCTGCCTATATCACATTGATGTTGTTGACCCTGGTGGTTAGAGCTGTTTTCGAAAAGGGGACAGTAGAGGATGATTACCTTCGTCTTTCGTACGGGGTATTAACGATGCAGGCCTGTATTTTAATGGTGATCATGGTAGGGGCGCGCGTGGTATACCGGACGATTTTTGAGTATCTGTTCCTGCCCGCAAGAAAAGGAGAAAATGTGTTGATTTTTGGAGCTTCACGTCCCGGGCTGGTGTCTTTCTCTTTGTTGAAAGAAGATCCCCGGATCAAGTACCAGGTTGTCGCCTTTGTAGAAGATAAGGTTTCACGCATCGGAAAACGCCTTGCAGGATTGAAAATAAAGGATATTACCGAAATTACCAAGGAGTATATCAGTAAACACGAAATTACGCAGGTAATCATTGCCGTGGAAAACAATGACCCCGAACGGTTGGAATATGTCTCGGACTGGTTTCAGAATATCGGGCTTGAACTTAAAATTATGCCATCGGCAAGGATCTTGCTCAACTCCGGCGCAAAACGGGAGATACGCCCTTTAAAAATTGAAGATTTGCTCGGTCGCAAGCCCATTAAGCTGGATCACCCGGAGATTGAAGAAGAAATGAACGGTAAAGTGATCCTGGTCACGGGAGCGGCTGGATCCATTGGTTCGGAGCTAGCCCGACAGATCGCAAGACGTCATTATAAAAAGTTGATCCTATTGGATCAGGCGGAATCTGCACTATACGATATCCAACAGTCGATAAAAGCGACACAACCTGAACATCTGCATTGCATTGTGGGGGATGTCCGCAACTACGCTTTTATGCAAAATATATTTGCACAATATAAGCCGGATCTTGTTTTCCATGCTGCGGCGTACAAACATGTGCCATTGATGGAAGCCAATCCCTACGAATCCATTCAGACAAATGTACTTGGAAGTAAGAATGTCGCTGATCTATGCATGCAGTATGGTACAAAGAAAATGGTGATGGTTTCGACGGATAAGGCTGTCAATCCGACAAATGTGATGGGGGCAACAAAACGAATGGCTGAAATCTATGTGAGTAGCTGCAGCGGAAGGGCCGAAACTAGTTTTATCATTACTCGATTCGGTAATGTGCTCGGATCAAATGGTTCGGTCATACCGCTCTTTGAGAAACAAATGGCAAGCGGTGGCCCATTGACCCTGACACATCCCGAAATTACGCGTTTCTTTATGACTATCCCTGAGGCCTGTCAGCTAGTACAGGAAGCCGGTGTCATGGGAAAAGGCGGTGAGATATTTGTCTTCGATATGGGCAAATCCGTTAAAATAATGGATCTGGCCAAACGGATGATCAAACTGAAAGGTTACCGCTATCCCGAAGATATTGACATCAAGATCGTAGGCCTGCGCCCGGGGGAAAAGATCTATGAAGAGCTTTTGGCCAATAATGAAAATACGGTAAAAACACATCATCCGAAAATTATGATTGCCAAAGTAAAACACGATGAACTTATCCTGAAGGCTGAACGGATCAATGCGGTCTGCCAGCAGATTGTGGATGCAGATCAGCATCTGCCGGATTTTATGGAATTGGTGGCAGCGATGAAGCGTATTGTTCCGGAATTTAAATCTCAAAATTCAGAGTACGAAGCGTTGGATAGCACGATTGAACAGGAGTATATAAATGATGTCCCCGTTTATTCGCTTATTAAGAAAGCATAAACTTAGGTAAAGCAATCTTAGCATAATATATACAAAAGTCCCATTGACGGGACTTTTGTGTATATTATGCTTATCCCCATCGATTAAAACTTGCCAATTCGCAAAAATCAACCTAATTTTAGCGAACTATTTAATTAAGGTAATAATGTTGGACAGATTAACTCGAACGGTACGCTGTCTATAATCAAGATATATGAATAAAAAGATCTTAATCACAGGAGGCGCAGGATTTATCGGATCCCATGTCGTTCGTGAATTTGTTGTAAAGTATCCAAATTATCAGATTATTAACTTGGATGCCCTGACATATGCCGGCAACCTTGAAAATTTGAAAGATATCGAGGATCGTCCGAATTATACCTTTGTCAAAGCGGATATTACGGATCAGGCAGCGATGAATGCTGTTTTTAAACAATATCAGCCGGATGGTGTGATTCACTTGGCGGCAGAATCCCATGTCGATCGTTCTATTGCAGATCCGACAGCATTTGTGATGACCAATGTGATCGGGACAGTAAATCTGTTGAATGCTGCCCATGCAATCTGGAAGGATAATTTTGGGGGAAAACGTTTTCATCATGTTTCTACGGATGAGGTATTTGGCGCGCTGGGAGAATCCGGTTTTTTTACGGAAGACACCAAATATGATCCTCACTCACCATATTCGGCTTCCAAAGCGAGCTCGGACCATTTTGTCCGTGCTTATCACGATACCTATGGACTGCCGATTGTGCTGACCAATTGCTCCAACAATTATGGACCCAATCATTTTCCTGAAAAACTGATTCCGTTGTGCATTCATAATATTTTACACGATAAGCCATTGCCTGTATACGGAGACGGTAAATATACGCGCGACTGGCTTTTTGTGATCGATCATGCCAAAGCGATTGATCTGGTTTTTCATGAAGGTAAAGATGGCGATTCGTACAATGTGGGGGGCTTTAACGAGTGGCAGAATATAGACCTGATCAAGGAGCTTTGCCGACAAATGGATGTCAAATTAGGTCGGGAACAGGGGACGGCAGCTTCCCTGATTACCTTTGTGAAAGACCGTCCGGGCCATGACCTGCGTTATGCGATTGATGCAAGTAAAATAAATGCAGAGCTGGGCTGGAGTCCGTCAGTAACTTTTGAGCAGGGCCTGTCGCTGACGATAGACTGGTTCCTGTCCAATCAGGAATGGCTGGATCATGTGACTACGGGAGACTATCAGCACTATTATAATAATCAATATCACGGCGCTTAAATATGAAATATACAGAAACGAAACTATCCGGTTGTTTTATTTTGGAGCCTGTGGTATTCGAAGATGAAAGAGGTTATTTTTTTGAATCTTATAATGAAAACAGACTGGCTACCATCTTAGGTTATAATCCGCATTTTGTGCAGGATAACCAGTCGAAATCTCAATTTGGTGTTGTAAGGGGATTGCATATGCAAGCCGGAGACCATGCACAGGCAAAATTGGTCCGTGTACTGGAGGGCAGCGTACTGGATGTCGCTGTTGATGTTCGGCCCGGCTCCCCTACTTATGGGCAGTATGTTGCCGTGGAGCTCTCCGCGGAAAATAAAAAGCAGCTATTTGTTCCACGTGGGTTTTTACATGGATTTTCAGTATTGTCCGGGCATGCGGTATTCGCTTATAAATGTGACAATAAGTATAACAAAGAAGCGGAAGATGGTGTACATCCATTAGATCAGCAGCTGGCGGTCGACTGGCAAATTCCAGCGGAACAGATGATCTTGTCCCAGAAAGACAAAGAGGCACAAAGCTTCGTCGCATTATCCAATAAATTGTAATATAACAATAGCGTGCTGACCGACATACATGCTCCTGCTCGGAGGGGATAAACAGATCAGGATGCTTAAACCATAAAAAAGATTTTGATGAAAATCGTCATTACCGGCGCTTCCGGACAGCTAGGATCTGAATTGTATGAATTATTGGTCAATGATACCGAAAAAGAGTGCTACTTTTTGGACCGTAAACAATTACCTTTGGATCAGATTATCCTGATCCAGGATATTTTGGCCATGTATCAGCCCGATTTAATTATTCATGCGGGCGCTTATACGGCCGTAGATAAAGCCGAAGAAGAATATGAAACAGCTAATTTGGTCAATCATTTAGCCTGTGAGGAGATTGCACAATACTGTCGCCTCCATGGCAGCAAGCTGATCGCGGTTTCAACGGATTATGTGTTTGATGGTAATTCTGCTGTTCCGCTAAACGAAGATGCACCGACAGCACCGATCAATGTCTATGGACAGACCAAACTTGCCGGGGAACGGGCTATTCAGAAATGGTGTCCCGAGTCGATTATTATCCGGACATCCTGGGTGTATTCTGCTTATGGGAAGAATTTTGTCAAGACGATGTGTCGTCTAATGGCCGAACGCGATCAGGTAAATGTGATCAATGATCAGATCGGTACCCCGACGTATGCAAAAGATCTGGCGATGGCGATTTTGAAAATCGCTGATGCACCGGACTGGAAAGCCGGAATCTATAACTACAGCAATGAGGGGGAGATATCCTGGTATGATTTCGCTGTAGCAATACGGGATTTCCGTTCGTTTGATTGTCAGGTAAAGCCAATTCCGACGAGTGCCTACCCTACACCTGCGCAACGGCCAAAGTATTCACTGCTTGATAAATCGAAGATTAAGGCAGCCTTTGACATAGCTGTACCGGATTGGAAGCTAAGTCTGGCTAAAATGCTGGCCGAGGAAATTAAAAATTAGAAAAAGATTATTAAGCTGAAGGCTTATACAGCCAAATTTTAAATACGAAAGTCTCAATACGAATAGCTGGATAAAAATGAAAGGAATTATATTAGCCGGTGGATCGGGAACCCGTTTGCACCCTTTAACGCTCGCCGTGAGTAAGCAATTAATGCCCGTATACGATAAGCCAATGATATACTATCCATTGTCTACGCTTATGTTGTCAGGTATCCGCGAGATATTGATTATCTCGACTCCACAGGATTTACCAAACTTTCAAAAGTTGTTGGGAGATGGCTCCCAATTGGGCTGTCGCTTTGAATACAAGGAACAGCCAAGCCCCGATGGCCTCGCGCAGGCCTTTATATTGGGGGAGGAGTTTATCGGTGACGACAAGGTCGCATTAATTCTTGGCGATAATATTTTCTATGGATCAGGGCTATCGAAACTATTGCAATCCTGCGCAGATCCTGATGGCGGTGTCGTATTTGCTTATCCTGTACAGGATCCTGAACGTTATGGCGTAGTCGAATTTGATGCTGCGAAAAATGTAGTTTCTATCGAAGAGAAACCCAATCAGCCAAAATCCAGCTATGCTGTTCCCGGGATTTATTTTTACGACAACGATGTCGTGGCAATTGCAAAAAGTATCAAGCCGTCAGCGCGGGGAGAGCTGGAGATTACGGATATCAACAAAGAATATTTGCGCCAGGGCAAATTAAAAGTCGGCATATTTGATCGCGGTACCGCCTGGCTGGATACGGGGACTATACAGTCCTTAATGCAGGCAGGACAGTTTGTCCAGGTGATCGAAGAGCGTCAGGGGATGAAAATAGGTGCAATTGAAGAGGTTGCCTATCGCATGGGCTATATTGATAGGGCGCAGTTGCTTACTATTGCTGAGCCTTTGTGCAAATCTGGATATGGTGAGTATCTGAAACATATTGTTAAATGATCACTTGATACGATGTTCATCACCGACAACCATTTATAAAATAGTCCTGTGGTATGGATCCTGTTTACGCGGAATCTTCTACAGGATATTTTTTTTGCCGTAATT
This sequence comes from Sphingobacterium puteale, assembly GCF_003627955.1. GTDB lineage: Bacteria > Bacteroidota > Bacteroidia > Sphingobacteriales > Sphingobacteriaceae > Sphingobacterium > Sphingobacterium puteale. The sequence continues at coordinate 91,042 of NZ_RBWS01000025.1, forward strand.
CAATAAAATTAAAAAGAGAACCTTTGGTTTTCTTTCAAAAATAGCTATAATTGCATATAATCCATTTTATACAAACGCAATTATACCTTATGAAAAGTCTCAATCCGCTTTCCCTGTGCACTTATGTATTCCTTATCGCGATTTTACTGCCAATAGGCTTGTCGTCTTATGTCGAAAAAAATTTCTAATATATTTATGGTTTTTTTCTTTTATAAAACAATTCTTTTTTATTAGTTGTTTTTGAAGTGATACAAATACGATAGAATCTGATCTAAATTGTGCTCGCATGATTCGAATTGACATGAGTTGTGCTCAGAACATGATATCAGCGCGCATATGACTGATTATAATACGGAATAATAACAAACATATGATTACTGTAGGCATCATAGATAGTGACGAACACGCAAGACAAGAAACCCAGCGTGTACTTAACAGCAAGAATAAAGTAGCGGCAAATCAGATCGAAGTTATTTTTGATATCGGCAAGGGTCGGGTGGACCGGGCCATGACCGCACCGGATGTGCTGATCCTGGATATTGAACACCAGGAGCCGCTGATCGTCGAACATGTGAAAAGTATTTTTCCCAAAACTGAAATTGTGATATTAACCAACACCTGCGATGTCAAGACTGTACGTAGTTGCTTTAGACACGGTGCTGTCGGATACCTATTGAAACAAACCTGCATGGATTCGCTTCTTGCTGCAATTAAGATTACCTTAAACGAAGGATCCTTTGTAAGTCCGGGCGTAAATAGAGCCCTGATCGAGCAAAGTTTTAAATCAAAAAAAATTGAAGACCTGCTTACTGCACGGGAACTCCAGATTGCCAATGGGATCATCGAGGGGTTGAGCTACAAAATGATCGCTCAAAAATATACCATTTCATTGGATACGGTGCGGATTTACATCAAACGAATTTACCGAAAGCTTCAGATCAACAGCAAAGGAGAGCTGATCGCCCAATTGACAGCCTAAGATTTCGTTACATGAAGATGTGACGGTGTATATTTTAATCTCATGGAATTTAGCCTGACTTTTATGGATATTTGAATCGTATGCTATGCCAATAAGAAACCGCTGGATTTTCCTGTTTCTTTTCTGCCATACTGTTCTTCTCCAGTCCCGGGCGAGAGGTCAGCAACAGTACGATATTGCCTATTATTTTGAACGTGATACGATCCATATTACATCTTCACGGACATTCTCCAATAAGTTAAGTATCACCAACCATACCGATAGACCGATTGAATTAAAATCCGGTGCAGATAACACGGCTGCTCTCCGGGGTCTGATAAAATTACCCGGATCGATTCTTTTAAAGCCCAGGGAAACGAAAATTTTTCCGCTAAAATATATGGCCGATCGCCAGACCATTGTTCAGGGAACACAGGCCTTTACGATCGGATTGGAATCGGATGACCACACAGTAAAAATACAGGACCGCCAGTCCTTTTATACGCGCTTGGATAGGGAACAGTCTTTCCTGATACAGACCGAACAGCCGGAATATTACCTGGATCAGACCACGGGGCAGACGCAATTTTTGGTACGGGCCGTCAACCGGGGATTGGTACCGCTGACCGTTCAGTTGCGTTTTCCCAATCTTTCTCCCGATCTGGAGATCATCGGTGAAACCCTGCCGTTCACATTGGTCGCAGGAGGACAGTCTTTGCTGACTTTTACAGCCCGTTTGCGGAAGAAAAATATAAATACGGATTTCGATGTTGATATTCAGGCCGTCGAGGGTGGCGGTAGCGTATTGGCTTCCGGTCGTATCCGTATCATGACAGTGGGTAGCGTAAAGCGTTTCTTTTCCAATATGAATGTGCAAAATCAGCCTCTGGACAATAGAGCGGCCTTGCGTTATATCAATTTGGGGCAGGATATTTCGGTTTATCAGTTACAGGGTGACGGAAAAATTGATCTGAACAACAAAGATAGATTGAGCTACCGAATGAATCTCGATTATTATCAAGATCAACGTACCTTTAACCTATACGATACCTATCTGGATTACGATACCGAAAAGTGGGGGGTGAAACTGGGGAATATTTATGAGAATCTCGATCAGTTTATCAATGGACGCGGTATAAAAGGGACTTACAAATTCGATAAACGACGTTCCCTCAGCCTTTATGCGATCCAGAACAATTACATGTTGTTTACAGAAATGGATAATCAGGTTCCCGGCGGGGAAATTGTTGGCGTTAAATATGCCATTCAGACCGAAAAAAATCAGGAGAACAGCATTGCCTTCTTACATAGCAACAACGATTATCGCGGCGTCCGCAGTGGTCTGTTCAGTGGTAAAAGTTTTATTGATCTGGGCAATAATAATAGCCTTTTCCTGGAAGGGGGAACAAGCATCGAACAGGTTGAAAGTGGAAATAATAGGCTAGCGGTAGCAGGGGGCATAAATTACAATAAGTCTTTTGGCAACTACCAGCTTACTAGTGTCAATTATTATAGTTCACCGTACTATGTGGGACTCCGCAGAGGTCTTACCCAGACAGATTCGCGTATTACTATGTCACTGGCCAACGGTCGAAACCTTTCTGCCCGGATCAGTTATATGGATAATAGTCCAAAATACCTTGCCGGAGACAGTAACTATTTTTTTCATAATGCTTCCGGGATACAGATTTATGAGTTGGGGTACCATACCAGCCTTGGAAAACTACAACTTGAACTCAGGCCTTATTTTATGGTCCAACAGGGTACCTACCAGCATTGGGGAGGGATTGCAACTGATCCGGTAAACTGGAAGTCGAATTCCCTTCGCACGGTAGCCGATCTCAATTTTTTTACCGCGAACCACCGGTTCTCGCTGCAAACGGATTATGGATATACTTATAGGAATACCTCCAATAGACCTATTGCGCCATTTCATTCGCTCCGTGTCAATGGTAATTACACGAATACGTTTTTCGGATTTAACACATTTATTCAGATCAACCCGTACTACTTAAGTGATCTTTTGGCTACCAGCGCAAATTTGAATTACAGCATTTACTCGTTGGGCCCAAATACGCAATTTTACGCCTTTAATAACCAGCTTCAGGTACAGCTATCGACCATGTATAGCTATTATGGCTTCTCCCGAAGTAATAATCTTTCGGTGAATGGCAATGTCCGCTGGCAGATAAAAGACAACTGGAATCTGACGGCTGACCTATTCTATACGGCAATAAGCGGAAAATCGCTGTTTCTTGTGGATCCGAATTTACCGCCTGACCCTAACCCGCTGAACCGTTATTCGTTTGACAATAGGCAGATCCGCCTGGGATTAGAAAAGAATTTTGGCCGACGGGCCGGACAGAAAGGTCATAAGCTGGAACTGACTTTTTTCGAAGATGACAACAATAACGGTAGCCATGATGTCGGAGAAGCCAGAGCCGGGGCCGTGCTGGTGCGGGCCGGAAAGGAAGTGGCACAGACAGACGGGAACGGACGGGTCAAATTTGTTGATATGGAGCCCGGTCCCTATAGCATACAGGTGGAGAATAGTAAGGGCTGGGTTTCGCAGGGGCCGATAAATGTATTGATGACAAAAAACCGGCGGCTGGAAATTCCGCTCATTAAAACGAGACCTTTAAAAGGACGCATTAAGGTTGTTGAGAATAGGTATCTGAAAACAAGGCCGCAACTTGGCGGAATAAAAATCTCCGCAGCAGATCGCCGGGGGAAAACCTACAGTACATTAAGTTCAGAAAACGGCGATTATGTGCTGTATCTTCCATTGGGAAATTACAGTATAACTGTTGTTACCGAAGGAATGCCTTTCTCGATCGAAAATCAAAATTGTGAAATCGAAGTAAAAGCAGATAAGGATAACATAATTCCTGATTTTAACTATCGGGATGAACGCAGAAAAGTCGGTGTTAAGCGCTTTTAAGGAGCGACGAAACTAAAAATAATATTGGCCGTATAGGCGCCGGCCGGCTTGTTGAGGAGCATACCTGTTGCGCTGGCGGGGATACTGTAAAGCATGTTGAGATTACGGTCTATCACGGGATCGGCATTCTGGATCAGCTGCTGGGCCGTGGTGGAAAGTGTTACGGTATTCATGCCGCTCTGACCTGCCATCGGACCGATGTTCAGTACATTTAAAGGAATACTGTTGGCTCCTGAGGTAAAACTTGGCGATGTGGCGCGTACGTAAAGATTATAGGAGCTTGTTGCGCTAAGTTTTAGATGATTGGACATATTGACGTTAACACCATTTTTATAGTCGTTGGCGGTTGTAAAAGACAGGTTAACAGCCTGCTGATTGGCAACGATTTCGGCAAGGTCGCTCACCACAATAGACAGGTTTCCGTTTGACTGAGCCAGTAGGCTGCCAATGGGATAGGCTGACATTAATTTGTTCCAGGTGTAGGTCAATGGGACGGAATAAGTGCCTGCCTGTATAAAATTTGTTTTCAGCTGATTTAATCCGATGCTATAGGTATAGGTCAACGATTGACTGTTGTTTGTGGGCACAGCAATACCGGCTGTATTGGTTAATGATTGATCCGTTGTGGATAAAGCCGCCGTTGTTGTATTTGCTGTTCCTGTTAAAGTCGTATTGACAGTCGAAACAGAAGTGACCGGTAGTGCATTATAAGCTGCAGTAGTGCTAAAGTTAAATTGTGTATTCCCTGTTTTGATGCTTGGGATGTAGGGGACAGTGGTCGATAGGGGAATGACAGTATTGCTACTGATGCCATTGGCAGCGCGATAATAGCTCAGATCATTGACCAGAATGCTGGTGGTGCCGATACTGGCCGGTGGACTTATAAAAGCCGGAACACTGATTGAGAAATCCTGGCTGGGGGGCGTGATGGTACCGCCTAAAATACCGGAGGCAGTAAGCGATAGCGTAGTTTTGTAAATGCCTGAAACCCATGTTTGATTGGCGGTAACGAAACGTGAGTTGATAATAACGGGGCCTGCAGAAAGACTTACGGTAGCCAGCGCACTGATTAAAACCTGATCGGCGGTTGATAACGTGACATCATTACTTAAGCCGAGCAGCGAAAGATTGTTGATTTTTTCCAGTTTAAGGTGCGCTACGTTTAAAGGAACTGTTCCGCCTGTTGTGCTGACAAAACTGGTGTTGTTAATTGCTTTGGTGCTGATTGTCGGGAGCAGGGCAAGTAATGTAAAAGAATATTGTCCGCCGGTAAAACTTTGGATGTAATCGGTACGTCCCTGAATGTTCGCTTCTGGCAGATTAATAGTGATCTGAGCCACGGCATGGGGGATGCCGTGGCTCAAGGCGGACAGTAACGCAGCGAGACTAATATGTAATTTCTTTCTCCGCAATTTTTAAATCATATTGGCTCCCCGCATCGAGTATCGCAACAGCGAGGTACCGGCCGGGGGCAAGTTTATGGGGTAGATTTACGCGAACCCATTGTTCCGAATCGGGAAGCATGGCAATTGGCAGTGCGTCTACAGAGGTCTCTTCCCCGGTTGCTATATTGGTCAGCTCAAAACGTACATAGGCATCTTTATTGATCTGACCTGTATTTTTAACCTTGACTTCCATTCGACGGGCGGCTTGCCCCTGCTGAACGGTAACGGCGCCTTTATCTTCAAAAGCTAGAAATTCTAGATCGCCGGATTTTAATCCGGTCGGCGTATGGTATACCTGGATGCCGACCTCGATCAGGACGTTCATATGGAGTCCATTTGCCTGTGCTGCTTTTTGTTCTTTGACCTGTGTAAAGAAAAGCATGCTATGGCGCTGCCGTTTCGTTGCCATATTATCCGGGATTGTCATGGAAAGATTGACCACCTTCGTTTCCCCCGGGGCGAGCTGTACAGTGTTCTCAGATAAGGTAAGCCAGGAAGCATTTGACCCGGTATTATTCCCTGTGGCGTAATACCGTTTACTGCCCAACGAGTCGCGGTCCCAATCTTTCAGATTCGCGACAAAGGAAAGTGTGCCGGTAGAGGTATTACTGAAGGTAATGGGCTGACTGACGGTCTGTCCGGCTTCGCCGGTAAAAAATATGCGCGAAGGTGAAATGGAAATACCCTGTCCGTGGACCAGGGTATCGCATATCAGGATAATAAATACGGCTAAATATCTCACAAATAAAATGTTTAGTCAGATTTTTATTGTTGCGTCGCCGTATAAGTTACTGTCGTGTTATAGGTCGATCCCGTAAGGTTTAACAACGATGCTGGATCTGAAATGGTATATTCAACCGTATATATAGCACCTTTAGATGCCGTAGAACCATTGACCAGAGCGGATGCAGTAGTGCTAAGCGGTACATTGGGAACGGGTGTGCCGCCATTGGCCGTTGAAGCCGGTACATTAACTGTAACAATATCTAGATCCGGTCCTCCAGCCGGTTGAAATGTGCCCATTGCGGTTACAGAAAGATTATAAGGCTTATTACTGATCACCGTAAAATGACTGGCTTTAGTGACCGTTTTGGATGCGGCATAATCGGCAGCTGTTAAATAATCAAAATTTACAGTTGGGTCTGCGCCCAAAGTAATGGAGATCGCATCGGTAAGATTGATGTTGACGGTAACTGGACCAGAAGTTGCTGTAGGTTTTACTTGTGCTTTTGCTTGATGACCGAAGCATATGGCGGCGACGGCAATAAAGACGATGAATAGGTTCTTTTTCATAATTTCCTCGTTTTAGGGATATGTAACGTAAGTAAAGTTAATCACGATGTGATGGAAATACAATGTGGGGCAGTCACATGATGATGTTATAAATTCATTGGTCCGTCAGCTATTTCAACCCATGTTGGCGCTAGTGAACAAGGAAATTAATGGCGTTCTTTTTGGCAGTCAGCAGAAACTATAAATGAAACAGCCTATATTTGCGCTCAAATGTCTGAATCCAGGAGAATCTATCAAATAGATCTGTTTCGCTTTATTGCAGCATCTGCGGTGGTATTGTACCATTATTTATATCGGGGATATAAAGGTGGCAACATGTCCCTGCTGCATTTCGATGAGATCGGTGAATATTTTAAATATGGGTATCTTGGTGTTGACCTTTTTTTTATCATCAGCGGTTTTGTGATCGCCTTTTCCATCAAACATCGTTCGCTGCCCAAATTTTGCTATTCTCGTTTTAAACGCTTGTATCCAATGTACTGGATCTGTTTGATCATTACATTTATGACCGTTTATTTTTTTGGGGCGCCGCGCTATCTTGTGACATTCAAACAGCTCCTGGCCAACCTGACCATGATTCAGGAACTGTTTGGACAGGGAAATATCGATGGGGCGTATTGGTCTCTCTATGTTGAATTGAGATTTTACCTTATTATCGCGGTGTTTCTTGTCATAAGTAAATTTAGACAGGTGAGTCTCGACTATCTTGTCTACTTCTGGTTGTTATTGTCAAGCTTGCGGCTGTTTGTTGGGCCATCAGAAATTTATGATACTGTCCATCATCTTTTCATTCTGGACTGGAGCGCTTATTTTATTGCAGGAATCATATTTTGCCAAATTTTTCTGCAGGGACCGGCTGTAAAGCACTTAATTGTATTGTCCTGGTGCCTGTACTTGTCGATCGATGGCGCTATTGGCCGTATTCATTGGCTGGCAAGGACCTTTCATAGCGATTTTTCACCCTATATAATTGCGGTAACCATCATTGTGTTTTATATGGTCATGTTACTCGTGTCCTGTAAGAAACTACAATGTCTCAACTCGCCCAAATTTATCAAAATTGGGATGCTGACCTATCCCTTATATCTTATCCATCAGCATATCGGTTTTATTATTTTCAACCAGCTCCATGGCTACGTCAATAAATATGCGCTTGTTTCTGCAGTTACGCTACTGATGTTGGGTGTTGCCTACATCCTCAGCGATTGGGTAGAGCCTCGTATAATGAGGCTCTTTAAGCGTTAGCGATACAACCTTGATAACGGCTATGGCTGTCGGATGAGTGCGATCGCTTTTTCCAGCACTTCATCTTTGCCGGCTTTAATCCCGTCTATCGTTGGACTTACATCCACGTCCAATTTAACTCCCACTCGCTGTGTATCATCTCCATTTGGGTAATATATCCCGATACCACTAAACATAGTCCGTATTCCGCCGGGCAAGAAAAAAGGTGACACGTTGCCATCTGCTGCCGCTGTAGTCGAACCGATAACTTGGGCGTTAGGATGGGTAGAATAGGCCATAGCATGGAATTCGGCGCTACTTTGGGTAATTTCATTGACCAGGATCACCACTTTTCCTTTATAGTAATCGGGATTTGTGTTCCCGGTTTTTTGATCAACCAACGTATAAAACAGGCCAGGTGTGGAAATATCACCTACGGTGATTTTTGTAAATGTAGTGGCCCTAGGTAGTAAATAGCTGCAGACATCGTGTACAATAAATTCTGATGGATAATTGCGGCAATCAATAATCAATCCTTTGGTATTTTTAACATGCTCAACTAAGTCGGAAAGATAGTTCCGTTTGGCATTGCCGTTATTGAAATAGGCAATATCCCGATCAAGCATTTTGAAACAGGTATCTGTATTCCGGTACTTGCTGTATAGTGGCATTTTGTCCATGGGATAGGTTGGTACCGATCGGTTGTAAACTTTTTTACCATCCTGAATGGTAAGTTGTAGGGTACTGTCGTTGGAACGCAACAGATTGTTGGCAATATCTCTGCGTTGCGTCGGCAAATTGGATGCCGGATAGTATTTTAATTGCTCAGCAACGATACTTTCTATGGGTTTTCCGTTGATGCTGGTCAGGATATCGCCGACTTTTAATCCGGCGATATTTCCCCTTTCCTTATCATGAAATCCTGTAATAACAGCCTTATCCTGAATAAAGTCCGCATAACATGCTGCAATACGTTCACCTCTGAATTCGTCTATAATTTTATTCTTGCTCCAGATATTGGCATGTGTGTCATGAATATTGCCGATCAGTTCTAAGGTTGTTAGGGTGTAGGCTTTTGTGTTATCTGCCGCAACCATTTTTGGAATAAATTCATCCAATACTGTTTTCCAGTCCTTTCTGATCTGCTCTTTGTAAGGAAAATAGTATTGAATAAGATTCCAATAGCGATATAGGCTCAAAATACGATAGCCGGGATCTTTCATATCCATACCGGCATATGGGTTTTCATTATTGATGACAGGGTTTCCAATGCCACTTGCAAGTTCAATATAATAGTTGCTGCCATTTCTTTTGGCTTTGCGTACTTTTTGCAGTTCCAGTTGAAGCGTAGCTGAGAAACCAGAACTGCTGATCCAGCTGAGATCAGGCCTTAATTTGATTTCTCTATGCTCCTCCTGAGTGTCTATCTGCGTGTCGTATGTTCCCAAAGACCGAATCCATGCTGTCAGCACCTGATCGCGTTGTTGCTGATTATGGGCTGCAAGTATTTTGGGAAGCACGCGAAAAAGAGCATAATCCCAATTGTAGTTACCGGCAGCAATCTGAGGATGATAATATTTAAGAAAACCCCAGATCAGTCCCAGATCTTTTAAGGCTTTTTGCTTGTTCTGGTCTAGTTCGAAAGTACCTATGTTGGAACCTTGATCAAATTCGTGATCCTCTTCTGCGGGGATTCTTGCTGGGGCGATGGGCTCCAGCGTTGCAATATCTTTGCCATCAATCTGAATGTTGAGATTGTCGATCCACATTTTTCCTTTTCCGATCAGGATGCCGCCAAAGACAATGGCTTTGGTTTTCGTGGGATCTAAATCCAGGGTAATTTCGTACTTTGTCCAATCCTGAGTGCCTTTTATCTGCTGTTTATTCATATTGTCGAAAGCGACTTTCGGATCTATGCGCATCCAGAGCCCCGCAAATCCATCACTTACATTTTCGGTCTTTAGATACCCGCTCAAGGTGATCTTTTTGCCGGGATAACTGTAGGGGATCGTGATTCCGATATTGCCGAATCCGCCCTCACCGTCTAAATGTGTAAGAGAAACAGAATATTTCCCATGCTGGACAATACCTGAGTCCAATTGACCGGCATACTGACTGTTGGATGTTATTCCCCAGCCTATTGGCCGGCCATTTTTGACCTTCTCGAAATCTAGGTTCAGCTGCGGTTTGGTCGGTTTTACCTGTGCCATGCCGTTAAAATGTGCTATACATAATAATGGTAGTATGCTTACCCGTCTAATCTGTTTCAAAATTGATCTGATCCTGGTCATAATCTTGTTTTTGGTCTAATGATGGCTATTGGAAAAGTTAATTTAGGTGTTCGATTTTTGTGCTTCCGATGATATTCTTGTCTGTATTTTTGATTATGCTATTGAGCAGGCTTTTCCCTTTGGACTTCACATTGATCTGGTCAATCTGCACGTAACCATAACTGATCTGACTGTTGTCGAGTGTTGCATTAAACTGATGGATAACAAAATCATATAGAATAGCAAAGGAATGCCCGCTTGCCTGCATGTCAAGATTTAAATCAGGGTGAATTTTTGTACTGTCTTTGGCAGCAAAGAACTGTACATGTGAGTTTTGACGGAATAATATCGGCTTTCGTGTGGCGTACATGGTTTGATCGGCAGATTTACCCAGGTGAACGGTTGCATTACAGTCTTCAAATAAAAGCTGGACATCAGGCCGGATCCATAGGAAAAATGCCTGTGGTGGTCCAGTCGGTATCAGTTTGACAAGTAGGGTGTCCTGCCGAAGTGACAGCTGAAAGTTGTCGGGATTGGGATTATATATTTTAATCCTATCCGCTGACAGAATGTTCATTTTATTCTGATCAGCAGCACCTTTTAGGAATTTAACGTATCTAATGTGCTGTGGTACCTGTTCCATTAGTTGCATGGTCGAGTTTGAATTTACCCAAAGGGCGGAAATGAAGTCTCCGGTTTTACCGAGATCTGTATTCCATCTGATCTTACCGAAAAGTTGCGGAAACCAGGTCGCGAGCAGGAGCAGGAAAAATACTCCGAACAGTAGTTTTGTTGATGTTTTCATGATCTAGGATTTATTAAATACGGTTACAAAATCTTCCAGACTGATCTGGAGCTGTTTCATTTTTTTGACAAATTGCGGAATCTCCTTTTGAATCATTTCTTGCTGTTGGTTTTTTAAAATCAGCTCCTTCGCATTTTCAGCAACAAATAGTCCCCGGCCACGCTGATTGAACAGGATCAATTCTTCTTGGAGCTGTTCATAAGCCCGCATCACAGTTCCGGGGTTGACCTCTAAGATGCCCGCCAGCTCACGCACCGAAGGTACCCGCCCGCCCTCGGGCCATTTGCCATCGAGGATATCGAGCTGGATAAGTTCAAATAACTGCTGGTAGATCGGTTTTTCTGAGTTAAACTGCATCCTTATACCTGACCCTCCTTAAAAAGCTGCTTAATAGTATATAGACCTATAATGAGTAAAAAGAGCTGATAGATCATTTGTATCATACTGCTTCCGTACGTCAGGGCTGTAATATCCGAGTTATAGGTTCGAACAGAAAGCCACATATTCACCAGATAGATGCCGCCAATGAGCGCAAAAATTCCGACAAGTCCCAGGAAATTTATCTTCCAGATGCTAAGCAAGCCAATCATGACGACAATGCTGATTACAATAAGCTTGCTGAAGGAAAATAGATAAAAAGACAGTGGTATGGGGTTAAAGTAAGCGTAGGGATCTATATAGGGATATAACTGCCCGTTCTGTGCTAAAAGCTCCATGGCATCTTTGAAAAAAATCTGACGATAAATCTGGGCAATTGCGGTATCGAGCAGGTATATTTCGGAAAATAATACCAACAACATAACGAATGTGCCTAGGATCGGAACCATGGTATTTTCCCATGCAGATAAAGGGAGCAAATTGCGGGAAACGATAGTCCGTATTCTTTTGATATATTGAAATATGACGGGGATAACGAGCAGTCCGGGTATAAATATCAGCTGTTTGAAAGTGACAGATTTGCCCGAGATAAGTTTAAAGGCGGTATCAATGGAGAGAGTTTCCTTGCTGTCGCGCATAATGTGTTCATAAAAAATACTGGTCGGATAGAGGTTCCCAAGAATAGCGAGTATAAATACCAAAAGTGCCATGGTACGGAAATCTTTGCGGTAGAGGTAATAGAATTCACGTAGACCTATTCCCAAACGGGTAAAATTAAACGTTGTTTTCATAGTATTGCATATTTTTTAAAAGATCCGGACAGCCATGGATTGCGGTAAACAAAAGTTCGATATCCAATGTAGAGTCCCGTTTCGAGGGATTGGTATATAACCCATAGTTGCCCAACATACCTTCATCCTGAAAGAGCAGCTGTTCATCTTCCATAGGCGTATTGGTAAAAAGAAACTGTTGGCCGATATCGTACAGAGATTGATTAAGCACTAACTTTTTATGATCAACGATAAGAAGGTGGTCTATCACCCGGTCGATCTCACGAAATTGATGGGTGGAAATAATCAGCAACTGTTCTTCGGAGATATATTGACTGATCAATCTCCGGAATTGCTTTTTGGACAGAATATCCAATCCATTGGTGGGTTCATCCATAAATAGGTAAGGGACTTGAGTTGCCAGGGCAAAGGCGATTTCGACCTTTTTTTGTTGACCCATGGAAAGCGATTTGTGCGAGGTATCGGGGCTCACTTCAAATATGTCAAGGTAGTACAAGTATCGTGTATGATCAAAATTCGGGTATAATCTGCCATAGATATTTCCCAGACGGTGTGCAGACCAGTCAGGCGATTCAAGGTGTTCAGCTAAATAATAGACCTGCTGACGACTTATGATCTGACGTTCCTGTGTAGAGACGTTGTCTATGTATACCTGGCCTCGATCAGGAAATAGCGAACCTGCCAATAGTTTAAGTAATGTTGTTTTCCCAGCTCCATTTTTGCCCAAAAGACCGTATATCCCCGGGCGTTCCAGATCAAGGCTTAAACTATTTAGGACCTGATCTTTTTTTGTATAGCCAAAGCTAATTTGTTTTGCTATGATCATAATTTAGTTTTAGTGTATCGTAACACCGATACACTAAAGATAGAACAGAAAATGTTTACTTCCAAATTAAATTTGTTTTTTTTATTCATTTAGATAATTCATCTCATGCTAGCTTTATCTGAAATGGTATGGAATATTTTTTTTACAGTATGTTTAAGGTTGATGGAAATTATTTCGCTGTACATCTGCTGCTTATGTTTAAAAATTTCGTTTTTTATATAAGCTGGATAAAGCTCGCCGTTTAATAGCGTCGGGTTTTTCTGTTTTTTATGGTATCATGTGCCCCAGACATGGAGTCGAAATGACGTACGTACGATTTTAGTAATAATATATTTTACAAGGGAGCGATCAAGAGCCCGTAAAAGACAATTGACCGCCCATTGGGTGAAAGAAGATCTGTTGGGTAGTGCGTTATCTGCCAGAAGGCTAGTAGACAATATTTCCTTGATAGATAAGGGATTCCACCGGTGAAATACGCGAAATAGCTTCGGCCGAACAGCTTGCATCGATGAGTACGATATTTGCGTCGTCACCGGGCTTTGGCCATTGCTGTTGCCCTTTGTCATCTAATGGAATCGGGCCTGCTGTTGCCAACTTCAACATACGTGACAGACCATACTCAGTAACCTGTCCGTAGACTTGGGCCGCCATATTGGCTTTTTGCAGAACACTTCCTGTCCCAAAGGTGTTCCAGTGATCGACAATGCTGTCGTTTCCGGTCATCACGGTGACCTTGTTTTCCAAGAGTGTTGGGATAGGCATAATCAAGCCAGCAAAAGGAATTGTAGAGACAATGCCGATCTGCGCTGCACCGAGCTGTTCCGCGATTTTCTGTTGTTTGGCTTTCTCGAGCCTTCCTAAAACAAAACAGTGACTGAGGTAGGTCTTTCCTTTTAATGCAGGATTTTCATTTACTTTTTTGATCAGATACTCCACTGTCTTCAATCCGGATTCGCCAGACTCATGCAAATGGATGTCAATTCCCTTGTTATGATCCAATGCCAACTGAACAGTGAAATCCATGGTTTTCTCGATGGCACCGTCAATGGTAAAGGGGTCCACTCCACCGATAAAATCAATATTGGTTTTTGCAGCTTCTTTGAGGTAGGGCACAGAATCCGTGTAGTATACCCCATGTTGGGGGAAGGCAACCAACTCGGCTCCGAAACTGTTTTTCTTATTTTCCAGTGCAAGTTGTAGGTGATGCAAGGAATCTAATTTTGATGTAGGCTCTATATTGACGTGGCTGCGTGCGAAGGCTGTTCCTTTGGATTGCAGTAGTTCAATAAGCTTTTCTGCCTTATAAGTCGAGTTTTTCAGCAGTTCCGGAAGCAGCTGCTGCTCTAGTGCGATCATTCCTTTGACACCTCCGGCACCGCGGCGTACAGCTTGCCATTTATCCCCATAAAATGTTTTGTCCAGATGGATGTGCATATCGCTAAACGAAGGGAGCATCAGACGGCCTTTTGCATCTATGGCATTGGCATCGGTACTATTGGGGCCAATCTTTTTGATTTTTCTGCCTTCGATCTGTACAGTAAAAAGACCGGTTTTTGTTGCGATGACATTGCCAGTTCCATCATATTCAAAACCTGTTTCCAATAAAACATTCTTTAGCGTATAACTTTTTTTGCCTTGACGCCCAGCTATAACTTCCTGCTGGGTAAACTGGCTACGGTCTTCTGCATGGAGCATGTTTGGGATCAATGTTGCTCCGGCAAGTGCAAAAGCAGAATTCCGGATAAAATCTTTGCGTGTAAGCGCTATTGGTTTCATTATTTCCTGTTTACGATACAATCTAACAGATCCATACAATGGATCGCCTCCTACAAAGTTATAGATCGAAACCTTTAGTATTACTGGGTAATTTCTGCCATTTCTTGTGCGATTTATCTTTTTTCCCGAAAATCACTTGGACTTACACCCGTCTGCTGCTTAAAAAAATTCGAAAAATAGGCTTGATCCGCAAATCCCAATTCGAATGTGATCTCTTTAATGGATGATTCCGTACTTTGAAGAAGGCGTTTTGCTTCTACACAGATCCGTTGATGGATGAGCTGGGTGGCGGATATTTTCAAATGTTTTTTGCACAGAATATTGAGGTAGTTGGGGGAGATATGTAGCTTCTCGGCATAAAAAGCAACTAATTTATGTTCCCTGAAAAATTCGTCTATCAACATATTAAATTTGGCAAGACGGGGGACGGATTGATAGACTTTAAATTCGGTAAATACATGCTCTGCTTCCCTGCTGACGATGGCGGCGATCACGGCGGCACGTGCTGTAATCAGGGGAATCAATGAATGCTCACGCTCCAGCTCTTTTTTGACCGATTCAAATTCGTAATGTAGCAGAAAGAAGGCTTCTTTAGTAAGGTCAATCACTGGATGGTTCTGGTAGTTGGTAAAGGAAAAGCGAAAGAAAGGCGCGAAATGCTCAAAAAATGAGCGTTCGATCATCAATTGGTAGCCAATTGTACCGGCATAAACGTGCCACTTATGCATTTGGCCCGGGAATAGCACATGTACCTGATGATTTTTAATCGGGTAGTCAATCGAATCAATCGTATGTACACCAGATGCGGTATCAAATAAATTGATAATAAAAAAATCGTGCTTATGGGGTTTTTCTATCAGCTTTTCGCCATGTAATTCATTGAAGAGCAGTTCTTCCCGGCCGGCGGTCTGTTCTTTGCGAAAACCGTCCAATCCAATGACCGGTGCCCGGCTATTAGCATTTCGTTTATCCATAGTACAATGTCTCAGACCTAAAATACGAAAAGCCCATAGCATTTGGAGCAATGGATTAAAATAAATCGGTTGATACCGACCGTCATGGTGCAGCAAACAACAATAGTCATTTTCCCAATTCTTTCCTAAATTCGGAATACATTTGTAATGGGTAAGGAAAAGTTGAACCAGGGATAGAGGTGAGATTTGGTTAAAAAAACAATTGTCCAATGAAAGTACTTATAATTGAAGATGAAGCGGAATTGAGGGAAACGTTGAAAGGCTCTCTTGTCAAAGAAGATTATATCGTAGAGACTGCAGGCGATTTTAGATCGGCGATGGATAAAGTCTCTGTCTATGACTATGATTGCATTTTGCTGGATATCATGCTTCCGGGAGGGAGTGGATTGCAGGTCTTGGATCTGCTTAAACAGGAGGGTAAATCGGACAATGTCATTATCATTTCTGCGAAGGATTCCTTGGATGACAAGCTGCGGGGGCTGGAACTTGGAGCCGATGACTATCTGACCAAACCCTTTCATATCGCCGAGTTAAATGCCCGGATTAAAGCGGTATTGCGCAGAAAACAACGCGATGGCAAAAATACATTGGCAATGGGCAATCTGCTGCTGGATCTGAATGATCGTAATCTTTCGATTGCCGGTGAACCTGTCGCGCTGAATAGAAAGGAGTTTGATATCCTTAACTATTTTTTGCTGAATAAAAACCGCCTGGTCAGTAAGAGTGCATTGGCCGAGCATGTTTGGGGAGATAATACCGATCAGGCAGATAACCTCGATTTTATCTATTCCCAGATTAAAAATCTTCGAAAGAAATTTTTGACAAAACAGGCGAATGTGGATTTTGAAGCAGTCTATGGAATAGGCTATAAACTTGTGGAAAAATGAAATTAGCTAATCAGACGCTCAAATATCTCTCCGTCTCCGTGCTGGTGGTTATTGCACTGTGGTCGACCATTTTTTATTTGTTTATGCTGGAAGCGATCCACGATAATATTGATGAGGAATTGGAAAATCAAAAGCGCTTAATTATTCAGGAGCTGGCTTCCGAGGCAATTGTATCTCCGGATCTGGAATTTGGAATTAACAATTATAAGGTACGTGAAATTCCCGAACAGCAAGCGATCAAAATGCAGAATGTATACAAAGATACCATGTTGTATAAGCAGGATGATGATGATCCCGAACCAGAACTGGAGCCCGTGCGCATGCTGACAACGGCGTTTGAGCATAAAGGGCATTACTACGAACTTTCAATTATTAATTCGATGATCGAGGAGAGTGACCTGATCAAAAACCTGTTTTACTCTGTTCTGATTTTATTTGTCCTGTTGGTGGTCAGTATTGTCTTGATCAATAAGGTAGTTATTGAGCGATTATGGAGCCCCTTGTATTATTTTTTAGATCAGCTGACCAAATTTCGCCTTGGGAAATCGGATGACAAGCCAAGCATGGATACGAATATTGTGGAATTTAAAGACTTGCAGCTTGCCGTAACAACATTAATCCGACATAATGAGGAAATCTACGAACAGCAGAAACAGTTTATCGGAAATGCCTCGCACGAATTGCAGACACCTTTGGCGATAATGATCAATAAACTTGAAATGATGGTTGAGACAGAGGGTCTGCAGTCTGAACAGGCAAATGCAATTGCCGAAGTATTAAACACTGCGGAGCGGCTGGTACGATTGAATAAGTCGCTATTGCTGCTTACCAAGATTGAAAACAGGCAATTTTTAAACAACGAGGATCTTTCGCTTAATACGCTTGTGACAAACATCGTCGAGGAACTTGAAGATATGGCCACATTTAAAAATATCACGATACAGGTGCAGCAACAACTGGAACTTAATCTAAGCTTAGATAGTTCCCTGGCCAATATCATGGTGTCAAATTTGATCCGCAATGCTTTGTTCCATAATATAGAGGGTGGGGAAGTCGATATTACGATCACTGAAAATGCGCTGCTGGTTGCAAATACAGGTGTTGAGGGGCCTTTGGATGCTGAACAGGTATTTTCAAGATTTTATAAATCGGATGCTTCTTCAAAGGGTACGGGGCTGGGCCTTGCAATTGTTCAGGCCATCTGTCATCTCTATGGATTTGAGGTTTCATACCATTATGACCAAAGCAAGCATATATTTAAACTGAATTTTCCCTCGGCATAATTTTCATTCCAAAATCTTTACAGAATCAGGGCTTTACTTTGTAATACATTAAAAATAGTAAAGTCATGAACGTTAAAATGATATTAAGTGCAGGTATTCTTGCATTCTCAACAATTGGAGCTTTTGCGCAGGATATTCCCCAAAGTCAGGTGCCTGCTGTCGTGGTAAATAGTTTTCAGCAAAAATTCCCGAAAGCAAAAGGGGTTGACTGGGAACTGAAAGCGGGTCTTTATGAAGCCGAATTTGAAACAGGTTTGTTCGGAACAGACCACGAAGTCTGGATTCAGGGCAACGGTAAAATTGTGCGCCATAAGGAAGAACTTGCAAAAAATGATTTACCAAAGGCTGTGATTGCCCATGTGAAAAAGGAATTTCCGGGCTATCGTATCGACGATGTCAAAAAGATTACGGAGGAGCAAAAGGTTACCTATGCATTCGACGTGAAAAGTGGATCCAACGAATGGAAACTTGTTGTGGATCCCAAAGGGAATGTATTAGGAAAGGTAAGGGATTAATGATTGAAAGATTTATTGTAACGGAATATCTTCCTTAGATCTGTGTTTCCTGGTATTCAATTGTTTTGGCTCGGATGTCAATTTTTACCTTGTAAAACAGTCTGGATTGTGTTTTGTTGTAATAATAAATCTGATTTTCTTTTACCCAATTCGGTTTCGAAATCGAATCATTTAGAGAGGAAGTACTTATTTGTTGTAGATGGTTATCAATTTGACGAATTGCTTTATTGTTGAGTTTGATTTTATAAATCAAATCGTAGTCCCGGAGTTCGTCATCGTAATCATCGCGTAAAACTTGTATATCACCTTCAATGCAGAATCCAAGCAATGCTTCTACACGCTCTTTGCTAGGCTTTCTCCAATTGAATAGATATAACCAAAAGATAAAAATAGGAATCAGGAGGCTCAAAAAGATCCAGCTTACCCATTTTGATTTATTCGTGAATTGGTAGAAGATCAATAGTATTAGTCCTATCAGAATTGTAAAAAATAGGGCTAAAAAAACATTCATAAATTGTTATTAATTTGTGTTAACTACGAATTGTATGTAGCGAATATAAAAAATTTAGAAAAAAAACACCTAGTTAGAGTTCGCAACTAGGTGTTTTTTATAAAATCGTCTTGTCTTTAAATTAGTCTTCGCCCTCTTCTGCATGGAGTTCGAAAGACAATTTCACTACATCATCACCGGGAAATTTGGCGGCGTAATCCGAGAGGTTCCAATCGTCACGCGTGATTTTTGACTTTATCGTTGAATCGCTGAATTTGCGAAGAACATAGGAAACTTCTTTCTCGCCTTCATTGTCTTTCCCAGCAGTAAAATAGGTTATGATACCCGTGGTTTCAGTAGCGCCATTCACGATTGTGCCGTCCTCATATTTTGTTTCTCTGGTCTGAAATATCGCTCCGCTTTCATTTGTGCTTTTTGAATTCAAGACAAAAGCTGCACCAGAAAGGAATGCTTTGTAATGATCTGCAGTCGCTTTGTCTTTGATGTACTGCCCCTGAATTTCTTTACCGCTGGCATCAAACTGTTTGAACTCGATTTTATAAATTCCTGCTGGTTTAAGATGAGCGTGTCCAGCTAGCGCTTTGCCGGTACCATCGAAGCTGATGGTCGTAGGTTCGACGTTTTCTTTGTCAGCAAGGTCATGAAAATGATTGCCATGTGCTTCACCTTTAACTTCTGTAAAAATCAGTTTATAGCTTGCTTTAACATCTGCGGCCTGTATGGTCAATGGCGACTCCAAAGTTGCCGTATTTCCGGCTTTGTCGGTTACCATAAAGTGAAAATGATATTGACCGGCAGGAGCTTCGGATGGGATGTCCATGTGCTCATGAAAAGTCGCATTTCTTTTGCCCACATATTTCTCGTCGGTATAAACTTTAGCAAACTTGAAGTTACCTCCGCCCTCCTGGTGGATCTCGATAACAATTTTGTCGATGAGTGCCTCTGCCATAATATCACCTTCTAGGTGGAGATCCGAGCCTGCTTTTACGGTTTTATTGTTGTCGGATCCGATTTCCATGGTGCCGATCTCGGGTTTCGTTGAAACAGGAACATCAGCATCGTCTTTCTTACAGGAAGACAGGAAGCCAAAGAAAAGTGCTGTAAACAGTAATAGGAAGTTAATGTTTCTAGTTTTCATCTGCATTGGATTTAAAATTTATGATATAAAATAATTGAAGTATAGTTGCGTGTTAATAAAGCGTTATTCAACGATGCGTACGCTGATTCCACGTTGTGTGCTCCAGCCGGATTGATCCGTCACCTGAATCATAAAATGATAATTTCCGGGATCGATGTCCGCAGGGACGTCGATCTGAAGTTGGGCATCATACTGTTGTGGGTGCCCGGGTATATTGACGGACTTGACAAGAACAAATGGTTTGACCGGTTTTTTGACGGGTTCTAATGTGCATTCCTCTACCTCGGTACTGTGGGAGTGATGGTCAAAATTATGATGCACGTCAATGCTATAACTGCCCAGGGCGACATTGTCGGATAGTTTTGCGTGGAAGGTAAAACTGGATCCGCGTTTGATGGGACTACACTGCTTTGGAAAAGCTGTTGCTGCACTGAGATCAATGGTTGGTTTTTCGGTGTCAATATTTTCCTTATCCTTCTTACAGGCGATGGTAAAGGCCAGCATCAAGGCCATAAGTGCATAAGGTTTCAGTTTCTGCGTCTGTGTATTCATTTTTATCATGATTTTAATCAATTAGTTGTGCTGTGATTGGATGAATATGTTGATTAGCTTGGGTTTTCCTTCCCGAATGGTATGCCAACCGATAGGACGATATTTCGTCCCTGTTCCGGGAGCGATATCAGGCGGTAAAAACTGGTATGATCCATATATTTGGTGTTAAACATATTCTGGACCTGTAAGCGCAATTGCAGCGCTGATTTGCCCCATGTCAACTGTGTTCCCGCTCTGAAATTGAAGACTTGGTAACCTGCTGTTTTTTCTTCGGGTGGGACAATATGGTCTTGCCCGGTGGTCCATTTACAATCCAAAGAGATGTAAGGCTCCTGAAAATGCGTGCTGCTTTTGGGAAACCAACTGAGGTCGACCAAAAGTGAAGGCGCAGGTGAGAAGGGCAATGTGTAGCCTTTCTTGCTGCCGGATAATTGCTCGGATCGAACATATTCACCCAATAATTCTACTTTCCAGTGAGTTAAGGGGCGATATTCCATTTTTAGTTCAGCTCCATAACGACGTACTTTGCTTTCGGCATACTCAAATATTTGATTACCGGCTCCATAATACTGATCATAACCGGATGTAGGATTGAGGTAGATATAATTTGCAAAATAATTGAAAAAAGGTGTGAAAGCAAGGTATATATTTCTCGAACGCCGGGCCAGCGAAAAGTCGGCTTGATAAGATTGCTCGGGTGAAAGCGATGCGTTACCTTTTTCATAACTGAAATAATGATAATTTACCCCGTTGGCGGCGAGTTCCTGTGCAATAGGAACCCGGAAACTTTTACCAACATTCAGTTTGGTTTCCCATGAGCCGATTTGTCGTGTTGCCCCTAACGACCAGACCAAGCTATTGAAACTACGGCGAAGTTCATCTGCCCTGACGACATGAACCGATTGATTGTTTTCCAGCATGGATGCAAACCAGTCCTGATAGGGCGAGGTATGTATATGGCTATAGTCATAGCGTAAAGCACCATAGAGTATCGTTTGATCGTTGATCGGATATTGGTCATGGATAAAAGCTCCCAGGGCTTGCTGTTTGTACGATGGGATCAGGAAACTCCAGCCAGCTATCTTATTATGCTGGTATTCCGCATTCCCCCCGACGGTGAGCCGGTGATTGCCCAGGGTGAACTGGTCTTTCAGCGTAATATTAACAATCTCTTTATCATAGCGCCGTTCAAGATGTATGGGAGTGTTCATATCCTGAGGATAAACGGGGGGCATATACCCATGTGCGGTATAGTTGTTGAATTCTTGGCGATAATTTCTTTGATAGCCAAGATCCACCCAGATCTTGTGGTTGCCCTGTACGATATAATTTCGATTGATGAGCTTAAAATGATTAACCTGCTGGCTTGGGTAGAGAATGTCCCGGTCGGATTGGTCGTACAAGGCGGTATTCACTCCCCGTGGCTCTAAACCATGTGCATTGGCAAAAAATCCTATTCTAGTATGATAATTGCTTAGATAGACAATGGAGGAAAATCGTTCGGAGTTATATCCACCCCTTAGCTGAAAGCTGGTCTCCCGTCCGGCTGTATTGCGCACCTGACGATCCTTTAACCGGACCGCATAATTGTACACATAGACTGTGTCAGTTGGTACGCGATAGTCGGCATAATCCAGATGGGTGACACCGCCACCAAAGACCCAATTGCCTTTTCGGCCCTGTAGTTGCAGGGATCCACCATAGGTAGCATTGTTTGATTTAGTCAATAAATTGACAACACCTTTCAGTCCATTTCCTTGTAGTTCGGCTGGTGGCGATAGTCGGATGACACCGCCAATGGCATCCGACCCGTACATAAATGAGCCGGCTCCCTTAATGATTTCAGCAGTGCCGATGCTGTATTGATCAATTTCCAATCCATGATCCAAACCCCATTGCTGCCCTTCGTGCTTAATCCCATTTTCTACGGTGGCTACCCGATTAAAGCCCAGGCCCCGAATCTGTGGTTTGGATTGACTGGCACCTATACCTATCGCATTGACGCCGGGTAACCGGCTTAAGGTTTGCATCAAACTACCTGCCTGGTATTTCTGTATGGAATCGCTGCTTAAGACATCCACAGATAGGACGCCCTCCGCAGCGTGTTTATAACGTTTTCCCTCAACATATACCTCCCGTAGTCCAATGTTTTTGACCGCTTTCTCCTGTGCAAAAGCGGAATGTAACATACTATAGGTGAGTAATAGAGTGAAAACCGTACGCCTGTTCATCAATTATTGAGTTGTTTGTAAATTATATATTGCAATTAAGTTGCAACAAATATAGGTAAAAAGATTTTAAAAGCAACTGTGTTGCGTAATAAGAGTATGATAATAAATCCCTGAAATCAGCGATAAAAAGAAGTCTGTAGGTCAACTATCTTTGAGTAAGCTGATTATCGGGTTGCTGCGGCAGTTTTTTCGAGGTCAATACGTAATGAGCAGAATGGAGCGTTTATAAATAGAAAAACAAATAAACTATAAAATATATCAACAATGATGAAGCAATTTATGACAGGCATCCTGACCGCTGCGGTACTGACGATGTCAAGTTGTGGTTCAGGAACCAAAGATCCCGCAACTTACAACAATTCAATTATCACGGTCATCAATGGAAGTGAAAAGCATATCACCGATATGAATGCTGCCATGAATGCCTCCGATTATGCAAAGGCGGAGCAGGTCCGTTCGGATTGGGAGAAATCCTTGAATGAAGATATCAAGAAAGTGGAGGATCTCGGTGATTTCAAAGGCGATGCCAATTTTCAGAAGGCGGTACTCGATGGTCTCAACGGTTATAAAAAGATCGTTACCGAAGACTATCCAAAGCTGATCGAGTTGCGCAAAAACAAGACTCCAGATGCAGCCACAGAATCCGCCCTGCTGGATAATATCAATAAGGCTTTTGAAAACATGGGTAATGGCGTGAATAAAGCATCCACGGAATTTGAAAATAAATATAAGGGATAAGCGCCATATCATTTAATCAACAAAGGAGTCGTATCATATTTTGATGCGACTTCTTTTTGTTGTGGAAGGGTATAGCGTTTGTCTGGAACTGAAGCATTAAAAGAGATGCAAATAAAATGTTAAAGCTGAAGGACTTTTCATTGATTCTCGTATTTTTATGTAGATTTATGCGACAAAATGCTGGTGTAAAACCTGTGCGATCAGTTAAATTTTTGTGATGGCGGCGGGAATACCGACGATCTGTATGATTGGGGAGGATTCCCTATACTTCGAAAGATAATTTAATATATTATATCTAATGAAAATTATTTCAATTTTATCCAATGCTGTCACCTTGTGTTTTCTATGCTCAGCGACGGCACTTTGGGCTCAGGGGGATCAAAAGAAGCTAGATTACCTGGTGTTGATGAATGCTGACACCTTGTATGGGAAGATTTCATCTGTAAAGGACAATAAACTTAAATTTGAAAATCAACAAAAGGAAAAGGTGGCATTTACTCCTGACCAAGTTTATCGTGCGTACTGGCAGTCCAAAAAGAAAGTATATGCACCATCCTATGTAGAAAAAGGATTGGAAGTAGTCCCCGGAACAAGCCCAAAAATGTATCGCATACAGAAGGGAAACGATCAGGGGCCAACTTTTGCGGAAGTGCTCGCCGATGGTGAAATAATGGCCTATTATGTTTCAGAACTAAAATTTAATGGCGGTGCCGCAGTAAATGTTAGTGGCGGCGGTGCCGGAATGATGCCAACGATATTGGTTAATAAGAATAAATATGCATATGCACTGAAAAAGGGGACTGGCGAGGTCGCTGAAATCAATAGCAACAATAATGGCCTATTTAGCAATGCTAAAAAGAAAAGACAGATTACCTTCACACAGTTAATTAATGATGAGCCAGAGCTACTTGCTGAATTTGAAAAAGAGCAAAAGTATAATTATGATGTATTTATTAAATACATTATGCGATACAATGAGCTGCAGCAGGCAAAAGCATCTCCTTCAGACCAATCGAGACTGTTTATTTACTAATATTTATCATTTTTGATAAAAAACAAAATATGGCGCTTATTATTTTTATTGTTCTGACCATTATTGCTGCTTATGGTTTTTGGCTTTTGTTTGTGAAAGCAGGGCGTCGTGGCTGGGAGGGTATTGTTCCTGTTTATAGCCAATGGATTCAAGGACAGATAACCGGTCGGCCTGTTTGGTATATTATATTGTTGATCATTCCGATCGTGAATGTCTTTGTCTTTTATAATTTATACCTGGATTTTATCCATTGTTTTGGCAAAAGGAGATTTTGGGAAAACTGTGCAGCTGTATTAGTCCCCTTTGTCGTATTGCCGCTCTGGGGAAGGGACAAAAACGTTCAATTTCTAAATGGACTTTATGCTAAAAAACTGAAAGCTTCAGCTGAGGGCACACAGCTGACAAAAGATGATAAACTGAGGCTGCTGCATGAATCCTACAATGAATTTAAAATCAAATATCCCTATAAGAAATCTATCTTGCGAGAGTGGGCGGATGCTATTGTCTTTGCAACGGTTGCCGCAACGCTGATCCGCGGTTTCTTGCTGGAAGCTTTTATGATCCCTTCGGGTTCTATGCAACAATCGCTTTTGATCGGCGATTATTTATTTGTCAGTAAGTTGAATTATGGACCCCGTATTCCCAATACGCCGATTGCTTTTCCTTTTGCACATCATACCATGCCTTTATTTGGTGGTAAAGCATTTTCTGAACTGATCGAACTTCCTTATAAGCGGTTGCCCGGTTTTCAGGAGATCAAACGTAATGATGTTATTGTTTTTAATGCACCTGCCGGAGATTCTGTCGCGATAGAAAATCAGGATCAGCCTTATTACGATCTGGTTCGCTCGATGGGTTACGAAGCCGTCCATCAACAGTTTACTATTCAAACACGTCCAGTGGACAAGCGGGAGCATTTGATCAAACGCTGTGTTGGAATGCCGGGTGATAAAATCAGCATGCGCGATGCTGTACTCTATGTAAACGATCGACCCGGCTTCGTTGCTCCAGAAAGTCAGATGGATTATATTGTGATGACTGATGAGACAGGCCTGGATGAACAGCGAATGCGCGATATGGGGATCGAAATCGCACAGGTTCAGCCCGGAGTGTATATCCTCTTTCTAACACCTGAGCAGGTTAACATGGTGAAATCTTGGTCTAATGTTAAATCCATGCAGATGAACCTGCGCAAACCAGGGGATCCGGAAGCTAATACATTCCCGAATGATCCACAGTACAAATGGAATTACGATAACTTTGGACCTTTTGTGATTCCAAAAAAGGGGATGAAAGTTGCTTTGAATGCGCAAACATTCCCGCTTTATGAACGCGCGATCCGGGTCTATGAAAAAAACCGTCTGGAAAAGAAGGCAGATGGTTTATACCTGAATGGCAACAAGGTGGATTCCTATACATTCAAAATGGACTACTATTGGATGATGGGGGACAATCGGCATAACTCGTTGGATGCAAGAGATTGGGGCTTTGTGCCGGAAGATCATATTGTGGGTAAAGCTTTATTTACCTGGATGAGCTGGAATACAGATGGGAATGGATTTTCTAAAATACGCTGGAACCGGATTTTCAAGGGGATCAATTGAGAAAACAATTCCAAAAAAATAATTGAAATAGGAGCGCAAGAGCGAACTTATTTCAATTATTTATGAATGACATCTAAAAAAGTAAAGAAGCGTCTTGTACTGAAACCCTTAAAATCATCTGCAGGAGCCTGCCCCCTCTTCATAACGAACAGCACATACCAGCCTCCGCGATCATTCACCCCTGTGCTTAAGCTGGTCTTTTTAGGAAAAATAGCCAACTATTTTTAAGAATATTTCTTGTTTTTATACCGTATTAGCATTGTATCCGATTTCCCATTATATGTTTTGTGGGCCAGTGACTTAGGATTAATGATACTTGGTATTTAAGTGTATTGCGGTTGATTGTAAACACCTAATTTATAGTGTTTTGTGTTTTATATTTGTTGTTTTTTTGATCTGATCGAACTAATTTAGCATCCATAAATAACCCAACTAACAATTATTTGAACGCTAAATTTCCAGAAATTATGGCCAAAAAATTAACGCTCTTGATTTCAAGTGTATTTACCTGTACCTATATGGCAACCGCACAAAATCGGACGCTCAGTGGTACGATGGTATGGACTTAAGGCAGACTCACCGCGGATATAGCACAGACGGATAGCAAAACTGTCCCAGCTAAGGCACACCTGGGGTCTTAGGTCTTTTCTCCGTGCGGGAGGTGGGCTTGGAAATAAGATGTATTTGCCTTTGGAAATATCAGCTCTGGTATTTTTTAGTGATAAGTCCAACATTAAAATAGCGATAGTTTATGATTAGGTTAGGTTTAGTTTAGGTATTGATTAGATTTTTTCTAAACTAAACCTAAACTAATACCTAAACTAAACCTAAACAAACCCTAACTAAACCACGGATTTTTGCTCACCTTGATTACCCGCTTTTGCATTGTCTTTCTGCGGTCGCGGCTGTTTGTTTCAGGTAGGGGGGGATGCCTGCCCGTGATTCGGTCTCCCCGGTCCGGTCTCTCGGAGCCGGTTTCCGCCTCTTTTCCGCTGGGGACCGGGACATAGCCGTCTCGCAAGCCCTCAGTCGGGGCATCAGGATACTGTAGATAACGGTAACCCATGCCCAAGTTTGTTTTGCACTTCATGTCCTTTCTCCAGTGCTCCGTTCAAGGATGCGAGTGACCGACCTGGGATTTCACGGCGTTCTGTATCCTCTTCCAGTCCTCTGGTCGCCGCCCCTGCCCCTGTTGCATCCCAGAAGCTGCCGCAGATCCGCGGATAACCGTCCATTTTTGCATCCCGGAGCCCCCAGGATCCTGTTTCACAAAAAGAATCTTGCACCGTTCCAGCCAGTTAGCGGCAAAACAAAAGAAATAAGAACGAAAAGCTTGGAAGTTTGCCCGAAAACTCCCTATCTTTGCACCACTCCGCAAGGGAGGGACGGTTACCGCGAGAGCAGGTATCCATGAAAAAAGAAGGGTTTAATGAGAATTAAACGCGGAAATCGAAAAAAAGGAAAAGAAAAAAAATCAAAAAGTTTTTTGGAAGTTCCGAAAAGATTTCTACCTTTGCAGTCCCAACGGAAACGGAGGGAAACAAAAAAAGATAAAGAGGGGCTGGTGCCCATCGGAATATAGCGGATACGGAAGTTGAAGCGAGAGAAGTTCTTTAAGAAAACACAATCAT
>NZ_RBWS01000026.1 GCF_003627955.1 Sphingobacterium puteale
ATTTTGGCCGCTAACCTTATTATTCGGGGGAATACACGAAGATAATAAAACCCCAACTATTTATTTATCAAATAGTTGGGGTTTTTCTGAATATCCCGCTTTAGACAAACAATGATGTCGCAGTTTTTTTGCTACATCATTGTTTGTTATCATAGCTATTTTGCGGCTTTGATCTGAATGTCCAATGTAAATTCGTCCTCAATCGCCCGATTCCCGAGGTCAGAGAAAAAGCTGGCCGAACGATATTGGATATCAAAATCCAATCGATTTACCTTTACACCTAATGCTTCGGCCGAAAGTCCGTCAGTGGTGCTGGTTACCTTTGCGGGAAAAGATATCGTTTTCGTTTTGTTTTTAATGGTAAGATTCCCTGTGATTACTGGAGTAGCCTTGCTGTTATCCACTTTGCTGATAATGAATTTTGCTGTTGGATACTTCGGTACATCAAAGAAATCTTCATTTTTAAGATGGCCAGTTAGTTTTGGCGCATCAGTACATGCCATCGAATTCATATCAATGGTAAATCCACCACCGGTAATTTTACCTTTATCTGTTTGGATCGTTCCGTCTTTCAAGGCAATGGTACCAACATGACCACCGACGACTTTCTTCGCATCCCATTTGATTATTGATGATTGTGTACTGACTTTATAGGTTGTTTTTTGCGCAAAAGCAAAGGAAGTACTGCAAATAATAGCAATGAATAATAAGGTTCTTTTCATAGAGATGATTTGTTTAAAATCAAATATACAAGAAAGTAGGCATATTCAAATGAGTAAGGTAATGATTATATAAATGATAGTTTTAAATCAATGATTGTAACCATTCCTGAAAAAAGAGGGTAGATTTTTATGACATGATTTATTCTGTAAAATTAGGAAATATTAGCTCCTAACCCGTATAAAGTTGGCTAAGAGGGGAGCTTATCCATTGTAGGAATATTATCTTTTAAGCGATCCAATATATTTATTGCTATTGATGAATATGCCAGTCGGGGTTGCCTTTGAGTCGAGGAAGGCAAGTTCCTGGGCGTACACCTTATCTGAGAGTAGGCGCTTGCCATGTCCCAGCAAAACGGGGTAGGCAATGAGTACCACTTCGTCGACGAGACCCTGCTCAAGTAATAGCGAGGTCAGTGTAGAGCTACCTACAACAATCAGATCGGGACCATCCATTGACTTGAGGGCATGAATCGCGGCGAGAATGTCTTCTTCCAAATTTTTTACTGGCCCCCAGGTTAGACTGTCGGGACGGTGTGTTGCGACATATTTTGTTGCAGCATTTATGGCATTGGCCATAGGGAAATCTCCCGCATTGGGCCAGAAGCCACTAAAGATATCATAAGTCTGACGACCTAAAAGAAGGTCGAAGTCTGAGCCATATGCCTGAAAGAGCATTTCCGCTCCTGCGGGACTTCTATAGGCAGTTGTCCATGCGCCATAGGCGTAATCTCCATCGTGTTCGATGATGCCATCAAGGGAGATGTGTTCGAAAATTCGGATCTTTCTCATTGTTTCAAGTGTTTGATTATCAATTCAAATTTAGCGAAGTTTAGAAGCACGGATGAGGTGCAATTGCGACAATATAAGGGGGTAAAACCTTTAGGTCAATCTGTTGTTTTTAGGAATAATTACGAATTGTACGAAGGTCGATGCAATACGATTTACGAACAACATACGGAAATGTATAAAAATATGTAGAACTTTAATCCTGCAGATACCGGTGCATGTGGATTTTAAATCTCCCTGTGCCAACGGTACATTCGGCAATGTAAAAAAAGATACGCATATGGAATTTTCACCTTTCAACAACGTTGTTAAACTTTGTATTCAGGGTATGAGCATGGAAGAGGCCAAGCATACTGAAGAAGCCCTTAACTTATTTATGCAAGCTTGGAACGAAGCCACAGACGATCACGAACACTTTCTTGCGGCTTATTATATCGCCAGGAATCAAGAGGCTATTTCCGACAGATTGACATGGTTGGAGGCCGCCTTGAGCCATGCATTAAAACTAAATGATGATACGGTTAAGAGTGCTTTGCCAAATCTTTATTTGAACCTGGCCAAATGCTATGAAGCGCTAGGGGATAGCGATAAGTCTCATCGATATGCTGATCTGGCTGCGGTCTTGGGTGAAAAACCATCAGATACCGGTCCTTTTTATCATGGTACAAAAGCTGAGTTACCAGTGGGTGCGTTATTAACAGCGGGAGGTAATTCCAACTATCAATCTGAACTTACCATGAATCATATTTATTTCACTGCATTAGTTAACGGAGCTGGACTCGCGGCGGCTTTGGCAAGGGGTGATGGTCGCGAACGTGTTTATATTATTGAACCAATGGGAAGCTATGAAAATGATCCAAATCTAACCGATAAAAAATTCCAGGTAACCCGACGCGTTCCTATCGCTCCACAATGGCATTGAAAATCATCGGTGAAGTAAGCGACTGGGTCAGACCGATCCCCGAAGAACTTCAGCGGTTCCGTGAACGTCTGGCGAAGGGTAATGGAGAAATAATCAATTAAATGCAAGAGGTATATTACCTGTCCAGTATTTAGAGAATGCTAGATTGGTGCTTCTAAAGAAAGCTCATGAAGATGATCAGGGGTTATGAGATTGATTTTGAAAGGGATTAAAATTTGAAAGGGATCAAATTGACTTTTCAGAGCGGTTGACCAAGAACATTTTGCGATTTTCATTGTTTGTTCAATGTCAATAATGTCTGAAAGATTCTTTTTTTCGGGCAAATCCCCATTAACTTCGCACAACGTGGTAAATGGATCTTATTTATTGATAATTTGGATCCAATTGGTATTTTATAAAAAACAAAAGAATGATTAAATCGAAAGGTTACGCGGCGAAGGATGGCAATTCCCCGCTTGAATATTGGGAATTTGAAAGAAGAGAACTTGGTTCAAATGATGTGCTAATCGATATCTTGTATAGTGGTATTTGCCATTCAGATATTCATCAGGTGCATGATGAGTGGGGTGGGACACAATATCCAATTGTTCCGGGGCATGAGATCGTTGGCCGCATCAGTGCGGTAGGCAGTGCGGTGACCAAGTTTAAAAAAGGTGATCTAGCCGGTGTTGGTTGTATGGTGGCATCCTGTGGTGAGTGCGATAATTGTAAATCGGATCAGCAACAGTTTTGTTCGGAGAAGAAAACGGTGTGGACTTATAATAGCAGGGATGTGATGCACGACCACTCTTGCACCTATGGTGGGTATAGCGATAATATTGTGGCTGATGCGGACTTCGTCTTGCATGTGCCGCAATCGCTTGATATCAAAAAGGTGGCTCCTTTACTTTGTGCGGGGATCACCACTTACTCGCCCTTGAAACGATGGAATATTAGCAAGGGGCATAAAGTTGGCGTGCTAGGGTTAGGTGGTTTAGGCCACATGGCAGTAAAGATCGCTGTCGCCATGGGAGCTGAAGTTACGATGATAAGCCATTCGCCCCGTAAAAAAGCAGATGCGGCGCTTTTGGGTGCCCAGAAGTTTTTAAATACACATGAGTCTTCGGAGTTGAAGGAGTTTTCAGCCTATTTTGATTTTATCATAGACACCGTATCGGCGCCTCATGATTATAATCTCTATTTGGCATTGCTAAAAACCAAAGGTGTATACATCTGTGTTGGTATCCCAGCAGCGCCAATGGAAATTAACGGACGCTCGATTATGGGAGGAAATAAAATTTTGACGGCTTCAAGCATTGGTGGTATACAGGAAACACAGGATATGCTTGATTTTTGTGCTGAACATAATATCCTTCCAGAAACCGAATTGATTGACATCGATTATGTGAATGAGGCTTACCAACGTGTATTGGACAGTGATGTAAAATACCGGTTTGTCATTGATATGGCTTCATTAAATAAATAGTGTCAACAACATAAAAAAATAGGAATCGTCCACTATTGAAGTGAAGCTCAAAAGTTAGACGGATTAACAAAATTAAGTTTTTTGTACTAGAGCTAGGTATTCCACCTGGCTCTTTCCATTTAACCTATCGATCGTTTTAGCAAAAAATGGTGCCCGATAAAAATGATAATTTGTTGGGCATTTTGTCAAGATTGATGATATATCTCCAAAAAAGGAAAAACAGCAGGTTTCGGATTTTTTACCTTGATTGATAGGCCTAATTTTGAGCTGTTGAAAATTATCGTCATGGAAAATATAGTATCGAAATTGCTGGTCAGGGATTGGACAGTCATCACCAGGGAATTGCATGATAAGGGCTTTGTGATTGTACCTGATCTATTAAATCAAGTCGAATGCGATGAGCTGGTTGCAGCTTACGGTGTTGACAATAGGTATCGAAAAACTATTGTAATGGAGCGTTATCGCTTTGGTTTGGGGGAATATAAATACTTTCAATATCCCTTGCCCGAGCTGATTACGACAATAAGGGAAAAAGTATACGCATTGATTGCACCAGTCGCCAATCAATGGATGGAGGAGCTTAATATGGACCGAAGATTTCCGGCTTCGCATGCTGCCATGCGAGAACTTTGTCAGCAGCATGGACAGGTGGAACCTACCGTCCTTATTTTAAAGTATAATACAGGCGGATTTAATACGTTACACCAGGATCTATACGGTGAAATTTACTTTCCCATGCAAATCGTATTGCTGTTGGATCAGGTGGATCAGGATTATACCGGTGGTGAGTTTGTTATCACGGAACAGATACCAAGGGCGCAGTCTAAGGTTAATGTCTTAAAACCCAAGCGCGGCGATATGATCATCTTTACGACTAATTTTCGCGCAGCGAAAGGCTCCAAAGGCTATTATCGGGTCCATATGAAGCATGGTGTTAGTCCATTGCACAAGGGTCACCGGCATAGCCTTGGGATTATATTCCATGATGGTCTTAGCTAGGATAGGAGATTCTTGCAGGTAAAAAATAGCCCATTTAAATTATAGGTATGTATACAATAGAACAAAAATTAAAAACGAAATATGATCAGACATATGGATTTGGGAGGGACAGCGGCTGAAAGAACGAAGTCCTTAAGTTCCTGCATTCGAAAGGGGGAAATTACCTTGGGCGGATATAAAAAGGCTAAGATTTACGGTCGTCTAAACTGTGCCACGGGTAAACGGATGAAAGTCGAACATCGTGTTTTCTTTCGGGATGAGGCTGATGCTGTCAGCCATGGATATAGACCATGTGGTCATTGTATGCGGGAAAAGTACAAGGAGTGGAAAACTAAAGCAGCAGGGGCTAGTGCATGCTTAAAATAAACGCAGATCTCCGTCTGAAAATTTGCAATCACATTTTAGTTTGCCAGATGAAGATCGTTAAAGGAAAAGTGGAAGTCGTGTCGCGTTGACAATTTCTTTCATGACAAAATAGCTTTCCATATGTCTGATTCCTTTAATCGTTGCAAGCTTATTGAAGTTAAATTCATGATAATGGTCGACATCTCTGACCATAACCTTGAGCTGATAATCAAAAGCTCCTGTCACATGGAAGCATTCGACCACTTCCGGAAATTTCTGTATTTCTTCCATAAATAGCAAAGCACTTTCGTTTGAATGCTTTTCCATACTGATCGATACAAGAACCATCAGGTTCAGGTCCAGTTTTCTTCGATCCAGCAAATATACCTTTTGTTTGAGCACAGCTGTAGCCGTCAACTTCTTAATCCGTTCGTATACAGGAGTCATGGATAAGTTGACTCGATCGGAAATTTCCTTGTTACTCATGTTGGCATCCTGTTGCAAAAGGTCCAAGATCATAAGATCTTTTTCATCTAATTTCATTGTGTAGTAATTTAAATCTAAAAACAAAGAGGTATAAGCCTGTCGTTGGAATAGTAAATCTAAAAATAATAATATTTCAATATAATTTTACTAAAATAAGTTTAATTGCAGGTATTTAACACTATAATTTAATTTAAAGTAGTAAATTCATATTACTTAATATCAATTACCAACCTAGAAAAAGAAATATGAGTGATCCCCAATTAAAGAAAGTCCTTGGCCCCGTCATGTTGTGGGGATTGGGGGTAGGGTATGTAATTTCAGGAATGTATTTTGGATGGAACCTTGGTCTGGCAGAAGGAGGGACCTTAGGGTTAGCCATTGCTACTATATTCGTCATAATTATGTACCTCACCTTTACCTTCAGTTATACAGAAATGGCTTGTGCCATACCGAAAGCTGGAGGGGCTTTTGAATATGCCAATAGGGGACTGGGAAAACAATTAGGGTTTGTTGCAGGGATTGCTCAAAATATAGAATTCGTTTTTGCACCGCCGGCCATTGCAGCGGCGATAGGTGCTTACCTTCATTTGCTTCATCCTGGGGTAGGCTATCTTACTTTTGCGATCGGAGCCTATCTGATTTTTACAGCAATGAATATTTTAGGTGTGAAACTCGCTGCTTCGTTTGAATTGGTTGTGACAGTCCTTGCGGTTATTGAATTATTGATATTCGCCGGTGTGACGCTGCCAGCATTTGAATTTTCTAATCTTCAACAAAATGCACTTCCCAATGGGTATTCAGGCATTTTTGCATCCATTCCATTTGCCATCTGGTTTTTTCTAGCCATTGAAGGGGTCGCCAATGTGGCTGAGGAAACCATCAATCCACAGAAAAATGTATTGATCGGTTTTGGATCAGCTATCGTTACTTTGGTCGTGTTGTGTATCATTACATTTTTATCAGCGGTTGGTGTCGCTGGTTGGGAAGCCGTTGTCTATCCACCAGGAAGTACCGAGGCCTCGGATTCTCCTTTACCTCTTGCTATTGCCAACGTCATTGATAGCTCCCATATTCTATACAAATTACTTATCGGGGTAGGGTTGTTGGGTCTTATTGCGTCGTTCCATGGTATTATTTTGGCCGGAGGGCGCGCCACTTTTGAATTCGGGCGGGTAGGATATGCACCGTCTATCTTAGGAAAAGTTCATTCACGCTTTAAAACACCAGCTAATGCGCTATTGGTCAATATGGCTGTTGGTATAGTCGCGCTACTGACGGGGAAGACGGCTGGGATCATTACCATTGCCTGTTTTGGTGCAATCAGTCTCTATATTATTTCCATGTGGTCTTTTTTCGCCTTACGCAAGAAAGAACCTGCATTGGAGCGCCCATTTAAAGTTCCTTTGTATCCTTTATTTCCTATGCTTGCGCTGATCATCGCCCTGATCTGCCTGGTTGCTATGATTTACTACAACCCATTGACAGCCTTACTATTCTTTGGGCTTGTCATCTTATCATATCTCTATTTCTTAATCTTCCTTGACAAGGATAAAACCATCAAATCATGATCGACAAAAAAGAAATTATTTCCAAATTAAAGGCAAGTACGAGTACGCACGTCAAAGTCGCCGTAGCAGATATTGATGGCGTATTGCGAGGCAAATTTATGCACCGTGATAAGTTTATCTCTTCATTGGACAATGAATTCGGTTTTTGTTCCGTCGTGTTTGGATGGGATGTCAATGACCAAGTTTATGACAATGTGGAAATTACAGGCTGGCATACCGGTTATGGAGATTTTCCTGCCCGTATAGATGGAAATACCTTCCGAAAGATACCCTGGCAGGAGGATGTCCCATTTTTTCTGGCTGACTTTGAATCGTCACATGCTACAGATCAAAATGTGTGCCCGAGGGCGCTGTTAAAAAATATCATAGCACAGTCTGAACAGGCTGGCTACAAACCCATTTTTGCACAGGAATTTGAATGGTTCAATTTTATTAAAGGTGATATCAATGCATCGCAGAACAGCTTTAAAGAAATGACACCGATTACCTCAGGAATGTTCGGTTATTCCATCTTGCGGATGTCTGATAATTACGGGTTCTTTCGTGATCTTCTTGCGATGCTCGAACAGTTTGGTATTCCCTTGGAAGGTTTGCATACTGAGACTGGACCTGGCGTAATGGAGGCGGCGATTCAATGCAGTAATGCGCTTGAAGCTGCAGATAGGGCTACACTCTTTAAGTCAGCAGTAAAGGAGATCGGTAAAAAACATAGTATTGTCGCTAGCTTTATGGCCAAGCAGACGAAAGAACTACCGGGCTGTAGCGGTCACGTACATCAGAGCCTCTGGGACCTAAAAAAAGAAAAAAATCTATTTTATGATGCCGACGATCAGTTAGGCATGAGTGAACTGATGAAGCAATTTCTTGCTGGACAACTGTATTGTCTGCGGGATATTCTACCCTTATTTGCACCAACTGTTAACAGCTATAAAAGACTCACGGAGGGCGCTTGGGCCCCTACGACTTTAACCTGGGGGATAGACAATAGGACTACGGCCCTGCGGGTCATCGATGGTGGACCAAAGGCTACACGTATTGAACATCGGGTGGTTGGTTCGGATGTTAATCCATACCTCGCCATTGCGGCCTGCCTAGCGAGTGGACTTTACGGTATCAAGCATAAACTATCCTTAGACAATCCGTATACTGTCGGTAATGGTTATAAAGATTTGCAACATGGCGTTTTGCCAAGAAATCTCTATGAAGCTACGAACCGGATGGCGCAGTCTGAAATAGCATCAGAATTGTTCGGTGAAAAGTTTGTTGACCACTTCTGTAAATCCAGGTTATGGGAATGGCGGCAGTTTTCAGAACAAGTAACAGATTGGGAAACAAAAAGATATTTTGAAATTATTTAACTGCAAGATGGATACAGACAAAATTTATGGTTTTAATTTTCCGACACCGATTCGTTTTGGTGCAGGAGCGATCAATGAATTACCGGATTACCTATTGCGCAATGGTCTTAACCGCCCTTTATTGGTAACGGATCCAACTATTGCCGAACTTCCTTTTTTTAAGGAAATCCAGCGTAAATTGACGGGCAGAGGAATAGACGTGATTGTGTTTCATGATTTGCACAAAAATCCGGTTAAATCCGATGTGCTGCAAGGTGGAGATGTCTATCGGGGGAACAATAGGGATTCCATCATCGGTGTTGGAGGTGGAGCCGCACTTGATGTTGCGCGGGCAATAGCACTGCGTGCACATCATCATCGTGATCTCTTTGACTATGACGATCTTATCGGTGGAGATATTTATGTAACCAATGAGATTCCACATCTGATCACTGTACCCACTACAGCAGGCACTGGAAGTGAAGTCGGTCGTAGCGCTATTATTTCCGAAGACGAAACCAAAAAGAAACGTATTTTGTTCAGCCCTAGGTTGATGGCGAAAATAGTCTTTGCGGATCCGCTCCTCACGATGGATCTTCCGGCATTCGTCACAGCAGCTACAGGAATGGATGCGCTCACACACAATATGGAAGCTTATTTAGCAAAAGGATATCATCCGATGTGTGATGGTATAGCGTTAGAGGGAATGGCGATGGTGGCAACAGCTATTGAAAAGGCAACCAAGGAATCTGATTTACAGTCTCGTTCGAAGATGCTTTTGGCCTCACTCATGGGGGCAGTGGCTTTTCAAAAGGGGCTGGGTATTGTCCATAGTCTGGCACATCCTCTTTCCTCGTTGTTAGACACTCATCATGGACTTGCGAATGCCATTAATCTACCCTACGGTATGCAATTTAACTATGCGGGATTCGAAGATCGTTTTGATAAAATGGCAGTAGCGCTCGGTATTGGCAATAACGCTGGCGATAAAGTCGTAGACTATTTATTTGCACTGAATACGCGCCTGGATTTACCTACCCATTTATCATCCATCGGTGTGCAAAAGCAACATCTTGCACCATTGTCGGAACTTGCATACGCGGATTTCTGTCATCCTTCAAATCCGAAGCCGGTGACGACGGAAGATTTCCTTGCTATTTATGAAACAGCATTCTAATAAAAAAATAGTATGATTAAAATAGGTATAAGCGCCTGCTTTTTTTATCCTGACAAGGAGCGTACAGTCTTTGGTCCTAAATCACTGAGCTATATGGAAAATGATATGGCCCGTTGGATAGGGAAAAAAGGCGTACTTCCGGTGCTGCTTCCCGATTTAGAGGGGGAGCTGTTGACGGATATTATTGATCAGATGGATGGTATCATCCTCCAAGGGGGGAGCGATATTGCTCCGGAGCAATATGGTGAGGATCCTATAGGGAAATGGAGAGGAGACGCTTACCGAGATCAGTATGAACTAAAGATATTGGATTATGCGATCAGGAAGGAGAAGCCCATATTGGGTATCTGCCGGGGATTCCAATTGATGAATGTTTATTTTGGAGGTTTACTTTATCAGGATATCCCTTCACAGATACCTGGTGCAGGAGTCCATCGGTCGGCAGAATTATACGATACGATTAATCATCCCATAAACTTTGTGTCTGGAACCTTGCTTGGGGATTTGTATGGGCATATCGCTAATCCTAAGGTAAACACCGTACATCATCAGGCGGTCAAACAGCTTGGACAAGATTTGGAAGTATACGCTCATTCGGATGATGGTTTTATCGAGGCATTTGGATACACCAAAGCGGCTCCAGGTAAAGTGATGGGTGTACAGTGGCATCCGGAGTTTTCTGCTACGCAAGCCGGAGAACTGTTGGATGAAGAATTGATTTTTAATGTTTTTCTAGAACATGCAAAACAATATAGAAATTAGAAACCCCGCTACGGGGGAGGTAGATGCTGTGATCCCTGTTATCACAGCATCCGAATTAGATACAGCGGTCGCTCTTTTAAAAAAAGGACAACTTTCTTGGGCAAAAGTGCCATTACAACAACGTTTAGATCGCATAATTGCGTTTGGACAGTTAATTCTGGCCAATAAACAAGAACTTGCCGAAATCCTTACTAAGGAAACGGGAAAACCTATTACCCAGTCGCTAAACGAAATTGTAGGGGCGCAGAACCGTATCGAACATCTTCGGACAAATGCGAGCAAATGGCTTTCTGAGGAACTTATTACAACAACTGGGGCAACCCACGAAAAGATTGTGTATGAACCACTGGGGCTGATTGCCAATATTTCCGCATGGAATTTCCCTTATAATGTTGGGTTTAATGTATTTCTGTATGCACTTGTAGCTGGCAATGCCGTGCTTTATAAGCCATCGGAGTTTGCTACTGGTACAGGTATACAGTTTGAGAAATATCTGTATCAAGCGGGTATTCCCCAAGATGTATTCAAATGTGTTGTCGGAGATGCCGAGATTGGCCAGCAATTATTGGAGCTACCTCTGGATGGCTATTTTTTTACAGGGTCATATAAGACTGGTCTCCATATTGCGACCACAGTAGCGCATAAATTAGTTCCCGTCCAATTGGAACTAGGCGGGAAGGATCCGCTTTATGTTGCTGATGATATCGTAGATATTAAGAAAGCCGCCATTTCAGCAGCAGAAGGTGCATTTTACAACAATGGACAAAGTTGTTGTGCTGTGGAGCGTATTTATGTATCGGACAAAATATACGATCAGTTTGTTGAAGCTTTTGTCGAGGAAGTAGCCTCTTATAAGATTGGTGATCCGATGATGCCGGATGTATTTATCGGACCGCTAACCAGAGCCGCTCAACTCACTGTGCTTGATGCTCAAGTAAAAGATGCGCTTGTAAAGGGAGCAACCTTGCGCCTGGGGGGGCATACACTGGAAGATACAGGTTATTATTATGCGCCTACAGTATTTGAGCATTGCAATCACGACATGGAATTGATGAAGGAGGAGAGTTTCGGCCCGTTGATCGGCATCCAAAAGGTGACTTCAGATGATGAGGCGATCCATCTAATGCAGGATACCACATATGGCCTGACTGCAGCCGTATTTTCAGCTGATCAGGATAGGGCAATGGCAATACTGGAAAAAATGAACACCGGAACAGTGTATTGGAATTGCTGTGATCGGGTAAGTCCCAACGTCCCTTGGTCTGGACGGAAAAACTCAGGGCTGGGATCAACCCTGTCTGCGCAAGGAATCCGCGCTTTTGTTCAGCCCAAAGCATACCATCTGCGACCATAGATTTTTTGTCTAAAGATCGTTTGTAGGGAATTGATTCCCTAATTTCAAGGTTTTAAGCCGTTTTTTGAAAAAACGTCTGTTTATTTCCGTAAGGTTTAATATAGTAGTCCATGACATCGTATTAAACCTTACTTTTTAAATGGAATATCGTGATCTCAGGTAATATTCCCACTCGACTGGGGTAATCCAGGTAGCCGAAACCTACATTCACATAAAGTGATTGATGTTTTTCCTGATACAGACCGGCCCATTCACGATAGGCATATTTAATTGGGCTCCATTGATAATCTGGATTGCTAAAGCCGAATTGACCACCATGTGTGTGTCCACTAAAGGTGACATCGATCATCGGATATTTTGGTAATACCTCAGCCCTCCAATGTGACGGGTCATGTGAAAGGAGGAAGGTGATAGGTGAAGAAGGATCAACCTTGGACATGGCCAGATCGAGATCGCCATAATTGTGCGGGTTGTTCACCCCCCAGTTCTCTACACCTACAAGCGTGATTTTTTCATTATTTACGACAATCTCCTTCGACTCGTTTAATAGCAGCTGCCAGCCAAGTTTGCGATGGATATCTTTTACATTGCTCAGGTTCTGCTGTTTGGTCAACTTACGCTCATGGTTGAAATGGAACCTATTAAAATGATATTCCCCATAGTCGTGATTTCCCAAAATAGAAAATACACCCAAGGGAGCCGTTAGTTTACCAAATATGGAGAGGTAGTCATCCATCTCATCGGCAAAGTCATTCACCAGATCTCCTGTGAAGAAAATGATATCTGGCTTTTGTGAAAGCAATAGGCTTATACCCTTTTTTACGGCATTTAAATTATAAAGACTGCCCGCGTGTATGTCAGAAATCTGAGCGATGATCTTGCCCTCGAAAGACTTTGGAAGATCGGGTAAAATCAAATTGACCTGTTTGATTTGGTAATCATAGAGATTGGATATAAAACCACGGGTTAAAGCGACTAAAGGGATACTACTCAACAAAAGACCACTTTTGATAATGAAATCAGATCTTCCTATGGTCTTATTATTTGCATCTGGTATTGTATTATTGTTTGTAAGTCGTCTGCCTATATTTCTAAAAAATGCCGAAAGTATATCCACGCTGATGGAGAAAAGAAGGACTGCCTTTGCAAGCAATAATGAAATGGGGAAGAACATGAAACAAGCTGCGATAAAATTGTTCCACTCGAAAAATAAGTTCAGGAACATGCAGGCATAAGAGAAAATACTCAATAACCACCAGATTACATTTGCGGTTAATGGTTGTGATTTCCATACTGCCAGTCTGCATAACCTTAAATATATCAAAATATCAAAAAGAAGAAATATAAAGATGATTTTTAAGAAACTGTATAACTGTGGGATCATATAAAAGCTTGTTTGTCTGAACCAAATCTTGCCATAGGGCAAGCGTCTTGACTAAATAATTTATTTATCTTGTATTCTTGTTAAAAATAGTAAATATGAACACAAAATTTGAAGCTGGGATTAATATTGCCATAAAAATTCCCAAAAATAAATATGAAAAGACGGTAGCTTTTTACAGGGATATTCTGAAATTGGATGTCGAGGAGAAGCCGATCGATAATCCAACAGTCTCCAGGACACATGAGGTGAAGTTTGGGCACAATATTATTTGGCTGGATTGTGTGGATAACTACACCCATTCCGAAACTTGGTTGCAGCTAACTGTTCCGAATGTTGCTGAAGCGACCGATTATCTATTGTCAAGTGGGGTGGAAACCTGTGACGAAATTGAGGAACTTCCGGAAAATATGCATTGGATTACCGACCCTGCTGGTACCGTGTTCAATGTGCAGCAAAAGCGATAAAATGCTGATTTCAGGCTATGTTGTTAGCATCAGTTTATTCTTGCTGTTCAGCAATAGCACTGTTTCCCATCAGATGAAAGTGTGATAATATAACAATAGGGACTATGATTGTTGGAAGCAAGACATAAGGAAACTGTAGTACAGCAATATTAGGTTGATCAAATGCCATTGACTGTAAAGGTAATGGCGATGATAATATACCAATGACCACGACAATCAGCAGTGAACAGATGCCCAAAATATTCCAGGCTTTGAAAAATACAGATGTTAGTATTTTTGGATTGAAGCTACTAAAGATTAAAAATAGAACGGCAGTAATGCCGAAAAATAGATCATAGTTCCAACCCAAAAATGTCATTTCTATAGGCAGCATTTTATGCTTAAAAAGTTGAAAAATAATGAATTCAATCGGGAGTCTGATGATATGGATACCAAGCAGATAATAAGCGTTCAAGCTTAAATTTTTTGATAATCTATAGTAACTTATACTCAGTAAGAGCGCGCTCACCAAGACAAGTACAAAAGTAGGTGGGAAAATCAGAAAAATATTAAGGGATGATACCGCTGAGAGTGCAAATGCCCATATCACAATAGGAATCACCACCATTTTATTGGGGGAAGCGAGTCCAAATAAAATGAGGCATGCTAAAGTGGATACGGAAAAAACAACAGGCATAGAAATGCAGATTTATGATATAAAACTACAAGAAATTCACTTTGAAATACTTGCCCTAGGGCAAGTAATTTGACTCTCAGAAAAATTATCCTATAGTTTTGCTAACCTATGCTGTTGGTCGAATTTTAAATTTAATCAGTTGAGCTCAACCTTTTTTCTTTCAGCCATTTTGATAGGTGGTTGGCGACTTCAATATTATTCAGGTCAGAAAAGGGGAAGTGTGTATTTCCATGAATACCGGCCTCGGGAAGATGGACGACAGTGGCGTCACCCCCATGTTTATTGATTGTTGCCGCCCATATTCTGGCCATTTCTAATCCCGAACGCCAGTGATCCATATTCCTTACTTTGGTGGGCTGTTTGGCAATATTATCTCCGTAATAAATCACGATAGGAATTTTGGTGAGTTTTTCGAAATCTGCGAATGGAATTTCAACAGCTTTGAGCTCACCAAAAAGTCCTGTGGATTGGATTGGTTGTGGCAGTTCGCCTTTCGGAAACATGAAGCTGCTATACGGTTCAAAGGCGGCAACCGCTTTAACTCCGCTGTTTTTAATTGCCGTAGACCATCCCAGGCCGCCCCCCTGTGAGTGCGCTACCAATATACTAACACGATCGACACAATTAACCCGTTTCTTCTGAGTGAATGCTTCCCCTTCAGGATATTACCTAAAGTTTAACACATTCTTTTCTTCAGGATCTTATTGAAATTATATATTTTTCTAAATTGCGAAATACGCTAGTATATAAAGTTATATGAATTACTGAAATAAATACCATTATTACTGTTTATAGGAAGGTAACAAAATGATCAAAGACAAGTTCCGCAAGCGATAAACCACACAAAAATCGGATACCTTGCTATTTTCTGGATAGGAGATGAGCTGATAAAGCTATGCTATTGTTAATAAACCTTTGGGATTGATGGGATATCAGTTATTATTTGTATCTTTAGGAATAAGGTTTGTTATTCATATAACCCATTCGACAAACCAAACATGATAAAAGCTTCTCGTTTTATCTTTAAATTTCTCCAATTATATCATCGTGAAATTTTCTGTTTAGAACCAACCACACTCAAGTTTAATCCCCACAATTCATGTACCCATGGTTATGGGAAACACCCTCACAATGTAAATATTATAAGTCATGAGTAAAGATCAAAAAAAGGAAAAAAGTACGAAAGAGAAAACACAGTCGTCATATCAAAAAGAAAAAGACTCGATTTCAAAAGATCTAACAGATAATGTCTTTCGTAAAAAAAAGAAATAAGCAATTGTAGAAGTTAGCTTAATTTAATAATGGTAGATTATTAATTTGGAGCGAGTATAAAGACTGGAGTATTAGACCACGCTTTTGCTCGCTCTTTTAGTATAAAATTTAAAACAACTCTTATTTGTTAAAAAACTCCTTTCATAAGATTGAGCTTGTTTTGTTTCCGCTCATTGAAAGTAAATTGACTAGACATGTTGACGAATTGCTAAAGTCTATAGGTGAATGCATTGATATTCATTCCTGCACCTACAGAGGCAAATAAGATGATATCATTTTTATTGAATGAATGTCCTTCAATTTTTCCCTGCCTAATTAAATCATAGAGTGTTGGAATAGTTGCAACACTGCTGTTCCCAAATTTATGAATAGACATCGGCATGATATCCTCTGGCGGCTGCATATGATATAATCCATAGAATCGCGAAATAATAGCCTCATCCATTTTCTCATTGGCCTGATGAATTAATATCTTTTTTATGGCATTAATATCGAGATTAGCTTTCTCTATGCAGACTTGCATGGCTAAAGGAACCTTACTCAGGGCGAATTCATATATCTTTCGTCCCTTCATCTTAATGTAACGGGTGCCTTCTTCATGTTGGCTGTTAAAGGAGCCTCCAAAATAAAGATAGTCGGCCTCATCAAATGCATAAGTTGCACTTTCAA
Source organism: Sphingobacterium puteale (assembly GCF_003627955.1). Taxonomy (GTDB): domain Bacteria; phylum Bacteroidota; class Bacteroidia; order Sphingobacteriales; family Sphingobacteriaceae; genus Sphingobacterium; species Sphingobacterium puteale. The sequence goes on from NZ_RBWS01000026.1 coordinate 16,389, forward strand.
AAGATAGTAATCCTGCCTCCTCTGTTGTCGCTTCTAAGATAACTGCGCCAGCACCATCAGCATAGATCATTGAATCACGATCGTATGGATCTACGACACGGGAAAGAGTCTCGGTACCGATAACCATACAGCGTTTAGCCATGCCTGATTTGATAAACGCATTAGCTTGTATCACGCCTTCATTCCAGCCCGGACAGCCGAATAAAAGATCATAGGCGATACAATGTGGATTTCGTATACGTAATTTTTTCTTGACTCGTGTTGCCAGACTGGGAACAGTATCCGATTGAACTTTTCCATAGGGTACGTCGCCATAGTTATGTGCGACGATAATATAATCAAGTGTCTCTTGATCAATGTCAGCGTTAACGATTGCCCGCTCTGCGGCAATAGACGCTAGATCAGAAGCCACCTGATCATTATTTGCATAACGACGTTCCTCAATGCCAGTAATATCTTTAAACTTACCGATAATGGATTCAGGGTATTTGATAGGCTCACCAGCCTCGTCCAAAAAAATACGATCTTCAAAATTCGCGTTATTGATTTTATTGTCTGGAAGATAGCTGCCTGACCCAATAATTTTTATATTCATTAATTTCCCTCCGTTTCTCAATTATTGAGTTGGTTTCTGTATTGTTCTTTGTGGAAAGCAGCAATTGGTTACGATGCCCAGTGATTTATAAATTTCAATGTAGACATTTTCTTGACTGAGCCTTCTTTTGCTTAATTTACCAAAATTATTTAAGATATCGTTATACAAGTTAAATAAAAGGGGACTTGCCCATTGTTTTCGGAATATATGCTGGAAATGCATACCAAATTCATAATGAGGAACCACGCATTTCGAGATCTTTGGGCCTCAGATAAACACGGTAAGCTGCCTGTCATCGTGATTTCGGGAAGTAGCATCTTACATAAATTTACTCAATCGGGGCGGATATCAATCGTGTTATGGCAGCTATCGATCTGTACAAAATAGTTTTTATTTTATTTGCAGATTTACGCTAGGTGAACCTCTGATTTTTGTAGGTACTACCATGTAATTTAGCTGAAAATGAGTTATATAAAAAGCGTTGTTCGTGATCAAAAAAATGGGTGATCAAAAAAAATCAAGTCAAACAATAAGATCTGTATTGTACTAAGAGATATCACGCGATGGAAAAAAAGTTATTATATATTGTATGCTCACTACTGTTTTTTAATTCTTTTAAGAAAGATGTTCGCGTAAATTATGTCTATGCGAAGCAGGATCTGAATGGGACAACAGACGCTAATAAGCTCATCTCTGATACGGTATTGGTGAAAATTGCTGATAATATCGCGCTCAAGTGGAATAAAAAAAGCAATTCTCTTATTAAAGATTCCAATTATTATAACTATCTGAAAAATAAAAATACCTTACGACTTATTACTGAAAGTATTGCTTCTACAGCTGATCTTGGGGTCTTGGTTTGTTCGAAGAAAAAGGGACACTTAAAAGTTGGGGATGTAGCATTTCTCTATCTATTGGAGAATAGAAAATTTTATTTGTTCCAATGTTTAAAAATACAATTTGATGTGCTGGATAAAGATTGTAAGATCCCTCGATTCCTTTTAGATTATATAGATAAAAATCGTCATACCGTTGGAAAGAAAGTCAGCGAATGTATGATCTAATATTTCTTTTCAACATTACTACGTATTCTACCTGCGTACTTTAGGAATAGCTTAGGTAACGTGTTTTTTTTATGTAAAAGTATCTAGCTGTAAATAAGTTAGATGTAAAAATTTTTATCTATTTTTTTGAATACGCAAAAAGGCTACAGTATCCCAGTTTGATATTTGTGACAAGAAAAAAGGAAAAACAAATAAAAGTATCAAACATGGAAACAAAGATAAAAAATAGGCTTCATGAGATAGCGGAAATAGAAGGCATAAGCATACTGTTTGCCTGTGAATCGGGTAGTCGTGGTTGGGGATTCCCTTCAACAGATAGTGATTATGATGTTCGGTTTTTCTACATAAGGAAACCTTCAGATTATTCCAGCGTTTTTCCGTTAGAAACAGAATTGCGCTATCCGATAACTGGAGAACTGGATATATCCGGTTGGGATCTAATTAAAGTACTGACGTTGTTGTACAAAAGCAATGTTAGCCCATTCGAATGGATACAGTCGCCAATTGTATATCATGAAACTTCCGGATTCAAAGAAGGTTTTCTGCCATTGATCGAAGACTATTTTAGTGCGCGCAGACAAGCGCATCATTATCTGGGAATAGTTCGCAGTAAGATCAGCGATCTCTGCGGTGAGACTATACGACTCAAGACCCTGTTTTATATCTTGAGATCTTTGCTGGCAGTAGAGTGGTGCATCACCCACCGTTCTTATGCACCAATGGCTTTAGCCGATTTATCTGGATTAATGCCAGAGGGTATACGAACCGAAGTCGCGAAATTAGTACAACTGAAGAGTGAGGTAGACGAAGGTTTCAACTTTAGTTGTCCCGCAATAATAAAAGATTATCTGGAAGAAAGATTTAATCATTTGGAATATGAGGTGCATGATCTTCCAATGGTTAAGCTCCATAAGGAGGGGCTTGAAGATTACTTTAAAACTATACTGAAATGAATATACATGAACTTCGGGATAATGGACTAATCCTGTTTGAGGCAGTGGTCGGAAGTCGGGCTTATGGACTGGCGACCGCTACTTCGGATACAGATATCAAGGGTGTCTTTTATTTACCGCGCAATTATTTTTTTGGAAATAAATATATTGCTCAACTTGCCAATTCGAGTAATGATGAGGTTTATTATGAATTGGGGCGTTTTGTGGAACTCCTTTCCAAAAGCAATCCCAATATATTGGAACTTCTGGCTAGTGCCGATGACTGTGTCTTATACAAAGATCCGATCTTTGAACGGTTTAAGATTCAGGAATTTATGACTCGAGAGGCGGTGACTACTTTTGCCCAATACGCAATGGTTCAGGTACATAAGGCGAAAGGATTGAACAAGAAAATTAACAACCCCATGGACAAGGAACGTAAAAGCTTGCTTGATTTCTGTTTTGTAATTGAAGGGAATGGTAGTCAACAGTTGAAACAATGGTTGGTCAATCGCCAATGGAAACAGGAAAATTGTGGTTTGGCAAAGATAGATCATACCAAAGGTATGTATGCATTATTTTATGATTTGACAGGAAAGTTCAGATACAAAGGTATTATCTCATCCGCAGAAAGTGATGAGGTCTCCTGTAGCTCGATTGCAAAGGACCAAACGTCCAGTGCATATCTCTTTGTTAACCATGAAGCCTATTCTTCCTATTGTAAGACTTACAATGAGTACTTTACTTGGGTGGCCAAACGCAATGAGGTTCGTTTTCAGGGCACAGTGGACCATGGTCAGGGGTATGATGCCAAAAACATGATGCACACGATCCGCTTGTTGGAACAGGCAAAAGAGATCTTGTACAATGGTGAATTGCATGTACATCGACCAAATAGGGAAGAGCTCCTGCTCATTAAAAGTGGAACATACAGTTATGAGGAACTTTTTCTGCGCTCCCAACAGCTTTTTAAAGAGATACAGGATCTTTCTTTATCGAGCACGCTTCCAGCGGCACCGGATCAGGCTATGCTGACAAAACTTTTGGTGGAATTACGAGAAGAACTCTACCGCTGATGTTTGTCCTACTTCTAGGCGCAACCTCATCGATTGATTGAAGTTCGCCTCAAGTTGCGATAGATTTCTACAATCTATATGTGTGGTCTATTCAAGAAGCTTAATTTGAAATTAATGATGCTGCAAATAATCGATTCTTTTGGACAGATATTAAGTCCTACCCCCCGAATCATAAATCTATCTGGTATTCAAGATCATCACTTACTATATTTATATAAAGCAAATTAAAAGTGCATATTTCGGTTGCTGGAAAGACTATGAGTAACATTGAATAATGGTATTTTGGGGTTTAAGGTGTTACAAGGGATCTTATAGAGTACCACAAGACTCGGTCAGCATTTGTCAAAATATGCCAATTGAAAAAGAATAATAAAAACATTTCAAAACAGATGAGTTACGATATTTCACTATACAGGACTAAAACAAAGGTAAGGGAGGAAAATGCTCATGATGCGGATTTTTTCGAAAAAGAGGAAAACCTTGTTCCTTTTACTGGACAACAGTTTCAAGAGCTTAAAGAGCGACTTTTAAGCTACAACTACAAGATTACAGGAGAGGATGATCATGGTCTACATTTTAGCCATTCCGATGGTGATTTTGGCACTGTCTTATTAACAGGAAATGCCCTCTACTTTACAGCAAGCTGGAATGAAAACTCAATTTTCGAAGTAGGAATGGTCGCTTCAGAATTTACTGACGGTGGGGAATACGCAAAGTATGATTTCCAGCGTGGGGAATGGGAGGTTTGGGAATGATGGACCGTACATGCCGCCTTTATATATTTGATTTGTTCTATCCACATTTTCAGTAAAATAGCTTGCTCGGGCTGGGGTCGGCACAACGGCGACTGGTGCAGAAATAAGAAAAGTTCATTTGGTAAATCATAGGCGACCTCCGATGCCATTTCTTTGTCTACAAAACAGTAAAAGGCGCTAAAATCACTCGATAAGCGTTGCACAACAGTGATACTGTCTTCCGCTAATACCATGATATCGTTGGGTTTGAGTAGATAGTTTTTAAAATCTACATTCACCACGGCACTGCCTTTAAGGCAAACGATAAGATTGGTGTAACTAAGGGGTAAAGGGTAACCGAGACTTTCTCTCAAGGTACTTTCTCCAAGGCTGACAATTTCCTTTCCTTTAATCATATTGGCAAATAAATTATGCTGGATTGCGATAAGCACTGTGAATATTTTTTTAGCAGTTTATACTTCTTTATAGTTTTCAAAAGTACCCATTTTACACAGTTTTTGTTTATATAAGCCTGTAAAGTCCCTATATCTTTGCAACGTACTAATAAAAAAATAGATTATTATGATTTTAGAAACAGAAAGATTGATTTTGCGACCATTTAAGGAGACCGATGCTGCAGATTTATATCATTATGCTAAAGACGCTAATGTAGGACCAATAGCGGGGTGGCCACCACATACGAGTGTGGAGCAGAGCAGGGAGATAATCAATACAATATTTGCACAGGCTGGGGTATTTGCGATTGCACTGAAAGAAGTTAATATTGCCATTGGAATGATTGGTTTAATTTTGGGGAAGAACAGCAATTTCCCAATTACAGAAGCTGAAGGGGAGATTTCCTACTGGATAGGGGTGCCATTCTGGGGACGAGGTTTAATGCCGGAAGCGATCCGTGCAGTAGTGCGTCATGGCTTTGAAGATTTAAGATTGGTGAATATCTGGAGTGGATATTATGAAGGCAATGCCAAATCTCAGATTGCACAAGAGAAGTGTGGATTTAGATATCATCACACAGAAGAGGGGAGCCATAACGCCTTTTTGAATGAGGTTCGTAAGGAACATATAAGCCGTTTGACGCGTGATGATTGGACTATGGCTAATTATGGCAAGGTGTCATTCTAATAGGTTTGCGTATCACCTCAATAATACATGTTGGGACTGTAGTGTTAAATTCTATCTATAGATATATCAGCTTCACTCACAATGAGGCTGATATATTCTGGTAAATACTCATTTTTTTCTTTTGTTATCTGACGATGTTTATTTATATGAAAGGCTAGAAACAGTTTGTTTAGATCAGAAATCACTTTCTATGGTCAATGACATTAAAATTGTGGTAAAAGCTCTTAATATTAAGCCGATGATTTTTGAAAACCACACTATTTTAGCAGGAATAATCCCAACGATGGTAATGTTATAAAAATCTAGAGACCGGCCGTTCGATATGCTGTAGGTGTTTTCCCTGTCCATTTTTTAAATGCCCGAACGAAGGCACTTGGCTCAGCATAGCCCAAAATGGTTGAAATTTCTTTTACCGAAGAACTACTGTTTTGCATGTAATGGACAGCCAGTGACTTACGCACCTCCTCAACAATTTGTACATAAGATGCTCCCTCATCCTTGAGTTTACGTTGTAAAGTCCTTACACTGATATTGAAATTTCCGGCTACCGCTTCGATCGAGAGTGAGTAAAGGTAAGAGTTCGCTAGAAGGTAGTTGAATATCCTCTTGGAAAGAGCACCTGTTAATTCGTTTGGATTTTGTAATTTGTTCATTTGGTTAATGAGCAAAGTTTGCACCTCATAGTTGGCTGTAATGATCGGAAAGTCCAGGTATTCTTTGGGAAATTCTACCGTATAATGTTCTGCTTTTCCTATTGGACATTTCAAAATTATCTCATAGTCCATGTAGCGATCTTTCTGAAAGCTTGGTAGACCAACCTTCGTGGGGTTCAGATTTTTAAGTAACAGCCCTTTCAATTCATAAATTGTAAACGCTATCAGGAAGTACCCGAATTGTCTTTGGGTCATCTGGAAATGGTCAAAACCTATATTTTTAAGGTATTGGATGACACATATTTTAGGTCCCAGTTCTATTTCCATTGTATAAAGATCCGTGACTAGGTACATCATTGATCGTACTTGTAGCAGGGCATCTTTCACAGTGCTACTCGTCTGGATAATCTGTCCGACAATATTCAGCGCCGCTAACTGCATTGTGGCTCCAAAATGCAAGCCTATCAGCTCATCTTTGGAAAACTGAACAATGTTCTTCCACAGATTTTCCACCTGTTGATCGGAGATATCAAATCTGGAGCCATTCATTAACTGGGCGATCGAAAACCCTGATAATGCAGTAATTTTAGCATTATCTAGCCCACGCTCGCCACAAAAGGCAATTAAGGCTTGCAACATGGTCTGTCTATAATTCATACTGTAAATCTAATGATATGTTTTACAGTTTGTATCTGATTGTCGCATAATGTCAATACCCTGTCGCTTATAGATAATCCAAAGCCGTCCGTATTACAGTACTTTTGAGTAACAAAAAGATAGAAATTATGACACTAAAAAATGTATTGCTGACCAATGCGATCAGCTCAGGAATGACCGGGATCTTATTAGCGACCATGCCTTCTTTATTTACACAACTATTTAAAATACCACACAGTAATCCATTTACCTTGGTGGGAGGTTTTCTGATCGTGTTTTCTGTATTTGTACTGGCGACGGCTATGAAGAAAATTATCCAGAAAAGTTGGACCAAATTTATCATTACACTTGATGTTATTTGGGTTATTGCCAGCGTTATTGCTGTCATCTCCTTATTTTATACGATCAGTATTATAGGTTCTGTTATGATCCTAGCTGTTGCCGGATGGGTCGGGATGATGGCTTATTTCCAGCATAAAAATCTAAACAGAATTTGAGATGGGAAATATCAATGCATTTGTGGATACCTTCCTAGGTTGCTTGCAGCGGCGAGAACTGAAAAATCTGGTTGATCTTTTTGCTGAAGAGTTTTACCTGGAAATTCCTGGCAATACAGCAAAGATAAAATGGCTGGGATCGAGAAGTTCAAAACCGGAGGTGGAACAACTTTTTAAGCTATTGTGGTCAGCTGTTGAACCTGTAAGCGCAGCTATACAGACAGTATTGACCAACGAAGATCAGGCTATTATAAAAGGGAATTTTACCTCTAAGATGTTGGAAACAGGAAGGTTGGTCAGTTCTGTATTCTTTATTCACCTGAGGATACACAACCATAAAATTATCGAATATACGCTCTTGGAAGACAGTTATGCGGTTTCGGAGGCCCTACAATAGAAATTTAGCCCACTTGGTTGTCCCGCTACTTTTATTACCATATCATGGTAACACAAAAATAACAGGGCTCCAAAGCTAAGGTTGTAAATGGTGAATATTTCTAATGGAGCATTCAGCTGGAAAATACTAAAGAAAGAAATGTTCATCGTTTTGAAAAGAATTAGGAAACAAGAGGCTCAGCTTGATAGGGGATTTTATGTGTTCTAATTCTTTTTATTTAATTAACTTTGGATATACATGAACCGACTAAAATCTATTAATAATAAGAAGGTAGCTGTAGCTGTTTTCTTATTGGCTATCTCAGGAGCCGCATTTGCTCAAAATAGGGAGACAAGACCAAATATTGTTTTTATTATGGCAGATGATCTTGGTTATGGAGACCTTGGTGTATATGGTCAGAAAAAGATTGAAACCAAGCATATAGATTCACTAGCCAATAAGGGCCTGAAGTTTGAGAACTTTTATGCTGGTACCTCTGTCTGTGCTCCTTCGCGTTCATCCCTAATGACAGGACAACATACTGGGCATACCTATGTAAGAGGAAATAAAGAAATCGAACCAGAGGGACAACAACCATTGGCAGACTCGGTACAGACAATCGCTATGTTGTTGCAGGAGGCGGGTTATGCGACAGGTGCTTTCGGAAAATGGGGGCTAGGGATGGTCAATACTACCGGAGCACCAGATCAGAAAGGATTTGACGAGTTTTATGGTTACAATTGCCAACGTCAATCCCACCGTTATTACCCTACTCACCTTTGGCATAATAAAGAGCGGATTGAGCTTGATGGTAATGGATTATTGGCCAAAGGTCAATATGCACCAGCATTGATCCAAGAGAAAACTCTTGCCTTTATTGATGCGAATAAAGACAAACCTTTCTTTCTCTTTGTACCTACTGTGCTTCCCCATGCCGAACTTTCTGGTCCAGAAGATGAATATTACCAGCAATATGCCAGTTCATTTGATGAAAAACCACATAAAGGAAATGATTACGGGCCAAAGGCAACAGTTCCGGGGTATGCTGGCGTAGAGAAACCGCATGCAATGTATGCCAGCATGGTAAGTCGCATGGATGCTTATGTTGGTCAGATCGTAGAAAAACTGCGTCAAAACAAATTGCTTGACAATACCATAATCATATTTACAAGTGACAATGGTTCACATAAAGAAGGGGGAGCAGATCCCAATTTTTTCAATAGTTCTGGAGGTTTGCGTGGAAATAAGCGCGATTTGTATGAAGGAGGTATCAGGACTCCGTTCATTGCCTGTTGGCCGGGGAAAATAGCTGAAGGAAAGACATCAAACTATCTGGGTGCTTTTTGGGATATTATGCCGACGATGGTCGAACTTGCTAAGGCGGATAAACCCAGATATACAGATGGGGTTTCTTTTGTTCCCACTTTATTGGGACGCAACAAACAACAAAAACAACATGATTATCTTTATTGGGAATTCCATGAAGATGGTGGACGTCAGGCCTTACGAAAAGGTGACTGGAAACTCATTTTGCAGAAAGTAACTACTGGTACTCCGATTAAAGAGCTGTACAATCTCAAACAAGACCCAAAAGAACAGAACAATGTCGCGAATAGTAATCCGAAAAAAGTACAGGAATTGCAACGCTTGATTGAGAAAGCGCATGTGGAGAGTGCTATCTTCCCGTTGACCAATAAAATACCAAATAAAATGTAAATCATTTACAAAAGATTTGGCAAACCGAATAAATATGGCCGCTTGGGACACCCAAGCGGCCATATTTATAGCGATCACATTATTTTTTCGATACGTTGCTTATTATTGTCTGTATCCTGACTGCGTTAATTTTTCTGTATATCAATTAAGATTTTGACTTCAGTGGGATCATTAACCAGAGCTTCAAATCCTTCTGAAACGATATTGTCTAAGCTTATTTTGCGTGTTACAAGTTTTTCTACGGGCATACGTCCACTATCGATAAGCGCGATAACCTGTGGAAAGATATTACGATAAGCGATAATACCTTTAATGGTGATTTCCCGCAGGACCTGATCCAGCGCATCGGTAGTTACAGGATTGCCAAAAAGTGCAACTAAAACAGCGGTTCCACCATTTTTTAAACTATCAATTCCAGTTGTATAGGAGGCTTGTACACCAGCGCAATCTAGAAATACATCCACTCCGAGCTCCGTGATGGACTTAATTTTTTGTGGTATACCTTCTTCTTTTGCATTGATGATATGGGTAGCACCGATGGCTTTAGCCTTCTCCAAACGTTTGTCTGCGATATCAGTCACAATAACTGTTGTTGCACCTGCGGCAAGTGCTGCCTGAACGCATAGTAAACCTATTGGACCAGCTCCAGAAACTAATACAGTTTCTCCGATTTTAAGTCCGCTTTGGAGTACTGCATAAACTGCTACAGCGGCAGGTTCCACTAATGCCCCCTTTTCGAACGACATGCTATCGGGTATTTTGTGTACCATATAGTCTTCGACGACAACATACGGCGCAAATCCACCATTGCTGGATAGGCCTACAAATCCCAAAGGTTCAGATAAATTATATGCACCATTTGCGATAAAAGGACTGTCGAAGTTCTTAAAAATTGGTTCTACGACCACACGGTCACCTACTTTTAAATGATGGATGCCTTCACCAATCGCATCTATTACTCCTGAAAATTCATGGCCTAATGTGGTGGTTCCTTGATGCCCATTTAGTGGATAAGGTTGATCTACTGGAATTAATTGCGGACCATGTACATATTCATGTAGATCAGATCCACAGATTCCTGCGAAATGAACAGCTATTTTAACTTGACCAGTCTTCGGTTCAGGAATTTCGGTTGATTCTACTCTGATATCTTTTGCAGCATACCAACGTGCGGCTTTCATTGTATTCGTCATATTATCTCCTTTTTTGAATATAAACTAAGGTAAGCAGAATGATTAGGGATCATCGTGATCCATATCTCAAACGTAAATGAGATGGATCATTTTAGCCGAAAATTAATGGAGGAGATCTTATAATTCGAAATGGCGGTCATGATTCGTATTCCGAGGATTTATTAACGAACTGTTGCAATAGGTTGCTGCTTCAAATTCGCTGATGCTGACCGAAAGGAAAGAGGTCGAAGGAAGCAATTTCTTCAGTCGGGCAGTGATTGTTTTTGATAGATTTGCCTTTTGTTCCGTTGTTCGTCCCTCCATAATATATCCGAATACATGTAGAAAATTAGTCTTATTGCTTCCAAGTTTAAAATGGGAGAAAGACTGAATTCTAACCTTTATATCATTGGGGGCAAAAATTCCTGTAGCATCTGCGGTATCGTATACAGCGTCCATGAGTTCATCAGGGGCTATCATTTGAAGAATATCTTGTGAACATTCTATAATAAAATGAGGCATAAACAATATTATCTGTTCTATACCTAACAGTAGGAATATGAAATTGTTTATCAGGATTTTATCATCTCTAAAAGTTGATCTTCAATTTCGTTTACGCCTATGTTGCAGGGCTGATACTTTATTATCCATCTGTTTTCATAGGTCCCATTTTACAAGGGGTATGAAAACAGATGAAGTGTATTCAGCATGAGTCCTGTATTGAACGATTTAGTTCATCTTAATCATTGTCATGATTTTCAGTAGCATATGAAAACTTAATTGATTTTTGTGGATAAGTTTCCATACTCATACGGCTGGTATTTTTGATGATACTTTTTAAGCTGACCCGATCACCCAATTTAAAATAAGCTTCTACGGTTTGATAATCCAATAGATAAGGGCCACAAAAGTAATTTCCATTGGTATCTTTTTCTATGGTTCCCTGATAAAGTCCCGCTTTTGTTTCTTTTGGCATATATGTTTTATTTGGAAACAAAGGTAGGAAGAGTAATTGGCAATTCGGTGTCAATTGTAATATTCCTTTTGCGACTGCCAATATTTATAGCCATTAATGGTATTATCGTCATTTATTTAGTTGGTTTGATCTTAATGTCTTGCCAATCCATTTCAGATAAACTTTGTTTTTCGAGAAGTCATTATGCCCTTCATTGTTTAATGTGATAAAACGATCTGAGCTTTTTAACAGTTTGGAAAGTTTTGTAGAAGAGCCATAGTAGACGGCGTTATCACCGCTGCCGTGGAAAATAACAATCGGGCATTTCACCTTCTTCAAATGAGATGCATTATCAAAACTAAATGGGATATTTGTGGTGTCTAATTCAGGAGCAACATTGTTTACCCAGTCTACTAAATTGTAATATGGGGCCTGTAAGATCAGCAGACCCGGCTGGTTGTTGGCTGCAATATTGGACGCAAGGGCACTGCCCATAGATTGGCCCAATACGATAATGTTATGTTCAGAATAGATTGTCTTTAGTTTGTTGTAGACTATTTGAATATCATTATACAGCATACTTTCATCGGTGACTTTACCTTGGCTTTTGCCATACCCACGATAGTCAAGCATAAAGATATCATAACCATTTGCCGTGTATATTGGAGCGATTTTACCCCAGGTGTCTAAGGCATCATTACTTCCATGCAAATAGAAGATAAGACCTTTGGGTATTTTGGCTTTAAATAATAGTCCATTCAGAACAATACTATCCTTCATCGTAATGTATTTCTCCTCAAAGGGAATATCAAAATTGAAAGCTAAATTTTCGATCTTCTTACCTGGAAATAATTGTTCGGTCAGCAAAGTATTCCATTCTTCTTTCGTCCACGATTTTTTATCCTGACCATTACAGATGGAGGGAAAAATCACCAAAGTAGGAAACAGGCATATCACCCAAACAGATAACTGCTTGGTCCATATTTCCACTGATGATATATTGATATCCGATTTCATTGTTAGTCTGGTTATTCGGTGCTGTTCCTAAGTTAGCAATAATATGTCAAATTGAGATTTTTCCGCTGTTCGATCTCAATTTTTGGCCACCGGGATATATCACCGGGCAATTTTACAAGAAATCCGGTGATTTTATTTATTGAGTTTTGCTACCTGAATGGCAATGAACTTTGGTAAATAGTTTGGAGTACAGTTTTTAGCTACCATTTCGTCTTTATAAAGTCCTGTTTGCTCTCCGATATTGATACATCTTGTTCGGAAAATTTCTTGAAAGATACCGATTTGAGCGGCAGTAAAATTCATCGCCCACTGGACTTCAGATACTTCATTTTCAATTCGGGATTCAATTTTAGAAAGCAATTCCTCGCTATTAGGCGGCGGTGTTTGTCCTACCCATCGCAATCGGGCTTGATGGTACCAAAAAGTGCGTCTTTGAAGGGGAGATATACTGTTTTCCCAACTTTCCATTAATGCGATTGTCCGTTTGTCCTTGGCAAGTTGATTCGCCATAAGCCAATCAATCAGCTGCAGTTTTTCGTCTTCCCGATGTTGTTCAATATCGCTTACCAATCCATCAATAATTTCTTCAGAAAGTAATTTCTTGTCCATAAGCAAGATCGCCAATTGTCGGGCAAGATAACCTTTTGTAGACCACAGTTCCAGAGCTAGTTCGTGGTCTTTTTTTATGACATTGGCAATTTTACGCAAGTCACCAAGTTTGGTCTTCTTGTCGCTAATTTGCGTCATAATATTTTCTGCTGTCGATGATAGTTTCATAATTGTTTTCCAATAGTTAACAGGAGTGCGACACTTGCTTACTCATTGTCAGGACACCAGTGTAAGTTGCATCTTATGATATTTATGCGCTGATCAAGCGTTATCATATCATGAATTTACTAATTTTTTAATCATTTATTATTGGTTCAGTTCACTGTTAACAACATAGTAAAATACAGTCAGTATAAATTATTATTCTATTTTTGTTTACTGACCTCGTCTTTTTAAGCAAAACGTTAGAACCTAGATTGTTTGGTCATAAGCCAAAGAGGTCGTACAAATAAGATGAAGATTCTTTTGACGTTATATTTGGATAATGGAATTAAGAAAAGAAATTGAACCCGATTTTAAATCAGTGGAAAAACGCTATCCGGAAGTTCTAAAACTCATTCTAGCATATTCAGACTATTGTGATGAGAACGGGGATGAAGATAATACCGAATATCAAAAGCTTAAAAATACGCTTCATGAAATGACTGGTAAAGATATGTCTCAATTTAATCTTTGGGAATGGTGGGAGGAAGAAGGTGCTGAGGTTTTGGCATTCAGAATATCACTTCCTGCTCCGAAAATTATTGAACATATCACAAAGGATGAACTGACTGAAATTGTGCGACGTCAAAAGACTTTTGTCATGCAGGATGAGGACGATAAAAGTTTGAGAGCGCAGTTTCATTATCATCTTGATGATTATTTCATTGATTTTCTAACCTTAAATTTTACAACCTTTGACCGCAGTCTTTTTCAGAGGCAGAAAGATAAAAAGGGCAATTATTTTGAATATAATCAAAACGAGATTGTTGAAAAATTATGGAACATGGGAAAGTATAAGTAACCGTGTCCCACTTTGATAAAGGTTACAGCGATCGTTTCATACCAAGTACTGATTGATCTAATACAAGACTATCTGTTTTATAGTCTATTTAATTGGGAACAAAACAGATATTCAGGATGATAATCTTACGCTGTGAAATAGAATAAGATGATTTTTTGTAATTTAGTCAAAGGGGTAGTGGACACCTAGCATAATAAGTAGGAAAATGCCTGCAATAAGATGATAGAAAACGATGCCCGAAATTTTAAACTAAAAAAGCTGTTAACCCTTACAATATGAATAGAGAAAATCCGATCCATCTTTCGTTGACAAGCACGAATAGCCATACCGTAAAAATTGAAGCTGGGCAAGGCAGTTTTTCTATTGGTGAAGCTGGTATGGACAAGAAAAAATTTGATGTTCTCGTCGAAAAAGAATTAGCCATCAACTGGAATGCCTTTGATGCATATACGACACCCGCTGGTAGCCATTGGCCAAGATTTTTTTATTATTACGGTAATGACATCGGATTTTTGGAATGGTCACAAAATAGAGTAATTGAAGATTTCTTTTGGCAACCATCTAATCCAGTATCTATCGACTTAAATGCAACACAGATTGGACACTTGTCGGTTCGTTCGAATACAATTCCTATAACAATAACTTTGCCTGTAAGGGATGATAATAAGCCCTTTGTTTTGAAATCGCTTAACCTGTCAGGAGATCTCGAAAATTTTGAAATTTTATCGAAAAATGCGAATCCGCACATCCGTTTTTCTCCCGATGTGAAGAGGGATAGAACGGTATTGCCTTATCGGCTACCTGTTTTTAAAGCTCTAGAAAAAATTACTTGGCTCGATGTTGTCGTTGAACCACTAGGACAGCCGCTTGATTGCGAATGCTTATTGCAATTTCCTAATTTGCAAGGGTTAAACCTTACAGGGAATCTTAGTAATGTAGTTAGTCTAAAGAGACTTGAAAAGTTGGAAAGTTTAGCTATTCGTTATGCACCCAACTTGGAAAGCTTCCCTTCTTTAAATACCTGGGGCAATCTGAGATCATTTATCGGATGGAATATTGATGAGATTACAGGAAAAAGATTAAAAACCGAATTAAAGGATCTCGTTAAGTCCGGAAAAGATCTAGAATATTGTTCAGTATCCAAACTACGAAGCTCAGTTTGGTTTACGACAGAATATGGAATTCCTTTTACAAACTGGGAAAGCAAAAGCGCTAAAATTGCCACCAAAGCTTATAAAACTGCTTTACAGAAAATCGCTAAGGGCAAAACAGAAAACGAGGTAAAGCAAGCACTTGTAGAATTGATCGAAACAATTAACAAACTACCCAACATTGAAACTGTAGAGAGGGAAGACACGGGTATTGCCATTCAGCAATTAATAGAAGCCTCACCAGTAAAAATACAGCAGGAGACCGCCAATAACTGGTTTGACGAGGTGCGGGATTTTTAGTGAAAACAGGATTCTGGGCTGGGAATAAATTAAGGTAATTTTCATGGTAATAGGTAGTAAAATTCTTGACGAAATATTAGAAGCGATGGGGCAGCATAAGGCCTTGGCGCATGTTCTCATTGGTAAGTTGATTGCGGAAACCGACCAGCCTGCTACAGCTGAAATCGAGGCTGGAAATTACTACGAAATCGTGGATGCAGATATATTAAATGGGAACGAGAACCTAACAGATCATTGGTGGTTTGATGTTCATGGTGAACATTGTATGTTTAAGAATTTAATAACAAATCAAGTGCTTGAGGTTTCACTTGGAGACAAAGAAAGTATCGGTAATCTAGATCCATACTTTTTCTACAACTTTTTACAAACAACCGACAGCGTAAAACATCTAATAAAATATTTTGACAATCCATTTTCAGACATGTTAAATCTTTTTGAAGAACTTGAACGACAAAACAAAATGGTACACATCGGTGGAGTGCAATTTAGGTTGCGCTAGACATTGTACTTCCAATTTAGGGTAGAGGTTTTGGAGAGGGCAGAATTGGTAAACACTGGGATAATTTCCCAATATCCTTTGGAGGCTTTTGAATAATTTTTTTCGACAATTATACGCTGACACGCTTTATCATAGTATAACATGACACCACTATATAAATAGAAAAACGACTTTCCAACTGGAAAGTCGTTTTTTTACTATTGACTAATAACCCGGATTTTGCACCAAGTTGGGCTCCACCTGAAAACTACTTTCATGAAACGGCCATAGGTATTGGTGTTTTAAGAACTTTCGGTCCTCAATTTTGAGTATTTCGGATTGCCCACCTCCATTCAGACGCATATGACCTAGAGCAGGTTGATTAAGGACGGTTTCTGCTGTTTGCCATCGCAAGATATCGCTATAACGTAATCCCTCGCCAGCAAGTTCGGTTCTCCTTTCGTTGCGGATGAGCGCTATCCATTCCTGTTGCGATTTTGCCGTTAAATTGACATCAGCAACGGTCATATCGAGTCCGGCTCTTTTACGAATCTGGTTGATACAACTTTTAGCCAGTTCATCTACATCATTCAGCATGATCTTGGCTTCCGCATAGGTTAAAAGGACTTCGGCATAGCGGGCCAGGGGAAAATGCATATTTCCGCCAGTACGAAACGCATCGGCTTGGTCCACAAATTTCTTGAACCAGTATCCCGACCTACTGCTACGTAGGTTTTGGTAATAAAAAGCACTTTTAGCATCATAGATATCTATTTTTTCATTATTGAAGAGATCGCCATGACCAAATACACTGGCTTCATACCGTGGATCGCGGTTTAATTTTGGATTAAGCTCATAAGCTTGCTTGCTGTGTAATGGACAGTTGTCAATTGGCCGCCCCTGTAAAGTCCAATAACTATCCACGAGTGCTTTTAAGGGGACAACATAGGATTGGCCATTTCCGGTTCGGTATTGTGGAGCCAGATGCTGAAATGATGCCGTTGCTGAATTGTTATGGCTCTCCATATCAAACTTGATAATAAATTCTTTGTTGGTTTTATCTGCTTGATAATTAAATAGACTGGCATATTGGGGGTGTAGTTGATACTTCCCACTATCCATAATCTCCTTAGCAAGTCTCGCCGCCAGTTCGTACCTTCCGTTATAGAGCGCATAACGCATGACCAATGTTTTAAAGGAGTACTTATTGAACATATATGCGTTTGTGGTGCCTTCATTTTCTGGAAGTCTATTGGCAACATCTTCGCTCATTTCAAAGAGCTTGTCAAGGATTTCGGCTTTAGGCGTCACCGGTGGTGTTGCTTCCTCCAGTTTGACAGGAGTTAGCACAAAAGGGACATTACCCCAGAATTCTGTGATCCTGAAGTAATGCCAGATGCGCAAACCTTCGAGAATTGCTTTATACCGTTGTCGCGTAGATTCATTTTCGACATAGGGTACATCAACATTTGCCAGATAGGTGTTAATGCGTCCTATATGCTGATTGTGTAGATTCCAGTAATAAACGGCCAAAGCAGAGTTGCTGGTCATATTGCCGTTGGCAATAATCATATGGTGGTCTGTCTCAATGCGGGCATAAGCATTGTCCGAACGACCTTCGGTCATGTAAAAGAGGAGGCGACGTTCGTCTGGTCCCATAAAAGCATCTAAATAACTACTGTAAACCACGCGGCGTAAATCTTCTTCTGTGTTAAAAAACTCATCAAATGAAGTTGCTGTTGGATCTCGTTTATCAAGAAATTTCTCGCAGCTACTAAGGGTTGCCAAAGCTATTATCAGGGTAATAATTTTCTTTTTCATTGTTATGATATTAAAAAATGCTCGCGCTTAATCCAAAACTGTATGTTGCCATCCGCGGATAATTTCCATTACCGCTTCCGATCCGCTCAGGGTCCAAACCTTCCCACTTTGTTATGGTGAATACATCCTGCGCGTTTACATAAATCCGTAAGTTTTTAACACTTTTGCCAATGGAAGGAAAAGTGTAGCCGAGCTGAAGTGATTTAACACGAAAAAAGGCTGCATTGCTGAGCCATACATTACTCAAAAGGGTGTTCGGCGTGGAGCCTGTCCACAGACGTGGGAAGCGGCTATTTGGATTTTCTGGGCTCCAATGGTCGGCAACATACTCAACACGTGGTGCTCCTAAGTCATTACTGTTTCCGTCGACATACACCGGATAAGCTTCCTGACCGGCTATTCGGCCAGTTCTTTTGCCCACACCTTGGCCTAGTGCTGAAAAATCCCAGCGTTTATAATGAAGATCCATATTGATGGCGTAATTGTAATAGGGAAGTGGATCGGCGAGGTAGACGCGGTCATTGTCGTTGATTAAACCATCTTGATTTTGGTCAACATAGCGGATATCGCCGGGTCTGGAATTGGGCATTTTTGCTGCGGTTTGATCAATTTCTTGTTGACTCTGAAAATAACCATTTGATTGAAAACCGTAATAGTTATTGATCGGGATCCCTTTATACCATATCTGGTCATTGTTGCCTTTGAAAATCAATCGGTCATTTTCATTATAGCCGGCCTTGAGTATGCGGTTACGATTGTTAAATAGCATAGCGCCGACTTTATAGGAGAAATCATCTTTCTTGTCAGACCAGTTTACCGAAACTTCCCAGCCATTATTCTCCACCGCGCCAATATTTACTGCGGATATCAGCTCGTATGAACCCGTTAGAGGCGGGACAGCAAATTCATCGTAGATTAAATCATATGAATTCTTATGGTATACCTCCGCTGTAAGAGAAAGTCTATTTTTGAATGCGTTCATATCGAGACCAATATTCCATTGTTTTTGTTTCTCCCAGGAAAAATTAGAATTAGGAACGCGCATCGTCCATCCCCAGGTATTGACGGATTCCTGCCATAGATAAGGCGCTACATTTTCATTACCAATCAACCCGTATGACGCTCGGATCTTCATATTGTTGATCGCCTCGGATTCGAGAATAGGTTTGAAAAAGCGTTCCTTATGCAGGTTCCATGCAAAGGCCCCTGATGGAAAGAATCCCCAGCGATGACCTGGTGCAAATTTACTGCTCCCATCCGAACGACCTGTTAATTCAAATATATAACGGTTGTCAAACGAATAGTTTAGTTTACCGAAAAAAGAAGCCTTGCTAATTTCCCTAAAATCGGTGAATGTATAGCTCATGATCTCAGAGCCTGCGGTGAGATAGATTTTGTCTTTATCCTGACGTAGTTCTTTGTTATAATTTACCAATGCCCGCGCAGTTAACTGGCTCTCACTTACTCCTTGTGAAGCATTCACATCATTACCCCATATAGTGATCGGTGCCCCTTTTTCATCAAAGAATTTGTAGGTTAATCGCTTTTGCTTGTCGGCAGATTTATTGATCATGTAGGATACATTTCCTTCAATATTTAGGTTACTGTTGATATTATATTTGGGGCGGAGATTTATCGTACTCCGGTCATGCATATAGTTTTTGGTGCCACCATGTTTAATCGAGGCGATCGGATTTATGTTGTTATGCAGTATGAATGGTTCAGGCATATCTATATCATAGTAGATCTGTTGAGTTGGATTCAAGCGCCAGGCTTGTTGATAGAGCCCGTGACCATCGTCGTTTGCCATGAGGCGGTCTACTTGCAAGCGATGGGCATAGAAGTCAGCCATGAGGACGAATTTATCAGCAATATTGATGTTGGTATTGAAGCGCGCCGAAAATTTTTGTGTTCCCTCAATGTTATTAAGTCCATTTTCCTTAATATAGCCCAACATAAGATTGAAAGTCCCCACGCCGCCACCACCGGAAATACTGGCGTTGTTGTTAATTGCTGTGGAGGTCCGTTCCATTACTTCATCCAGCCAATTGACTCCTTTTATTTTTCCGCTGGCATATTGTTCAATTGTTTCATCCGAATAGATCGCAGGTTGTCCTTGTTGGATCAGTGTTTCGTTTCGCAATTTCATAAAATCAACTGCCCCAACAAATTCTGGAAGGTCTATCGGTTTGTTTATGGCATACCAGTTGTTTGTAAAAACCTTGAATTGACCAGTTTGCCCACGTTCTGTTTCGATGATAATAACGCCATTGGCGCCACGGGAGCCATACATAGATGCTGAAGCCGCATCTTTAAGTACGGTAATACTTTTCACCTGATTAGGATCGATATCGTGAATACTCTGTTCCATTCCGTCCACGATGACCAGAGGATCGGCGTTTTGTAACGTGCTGATACCACGTATAGAAATGGTACCGGGGACACTGCCCGGAAGACTATTCTCCCGCATCATCGTAACACCGGGAATTGTTCCCGAAAAAGCATCCTGCATTTTATAAATGGGCCGGTTTTTTACTTTTTCCATATCCATTTGGGATACGGAAGAAGCCAGGTGCTTTTTATCGACCTCTGAAAATCCGACCACCACAACCTCATCAAGCCCGACTTCGTCGTTGTCCATGACGATATTGAGCTCAGTTTTGTTGTTGATGGGGAGTTCAAGCTGTTTAAAGCCCACCGCACTGAAGATCAATGTGCCTTTATTGCCGTTTGGAAGAGAAAGCTGAAATTCACCCCTGGCATTTGTCGAGGTTCCTATATTTGTCCCTTTGAGCAAAATGCTGACTGCACTTAATAGATTCCCTTTTGTGTCATGTATTTTCCCTCTGATGGATCGTTGTTGATACAGCGTTTCGCTGCCTGAGCGGTCATCAGGGGCATCATCCTGTTTTCTTTTTATGACAACGGTGCCACGATGTATCATGTAATAAAAAGCACTATTTTTAAAGAGCTGATCAAGTGTTTTATTCAGGGGTGCATCTGTTATTTCAAGATTTACTTTTTCATTGTTTAGTAAGCCCTCCATAAAGATAAAACGCACCCCTGTTTGTTGGGTGATGTTATTGAGAACGGTTTCGATCTTGGTGTTTTTGGCGTGCAGTGTAATCTGAGCAGAGCTTGAAGCGTAGGCACCCATCATGGATGTTGCCAATAATATTCCTGTCAGTTTCATTTTGATTAGATTGTTCAAAAATTTTCCCTTGTCTATAGGACAAAGAATTCCTTTTGAATAAAATAAATTATTCATAATTTGGTAGAGAATTAATAGTTTACGATCAGTTGTTAATTCAATCAGATGCAGGAGTATTGGAGTACTTCTGCATTCTTTTTCATACAATATTTAGGTATTTATCTTCTTACATAGTTTAAGCCCTCCTTTTCTTTTGGTTAGATAGTTTATTTATTTTTTGCCGGCCAGTTTATTAACGATTAATTTTTCTTTGTCGATTGTGAGCTCATAACCGGTCAGGTCTTTTAGTAGATTACAGACCTCTGCAAGGGTCACATCTCTTTTTATGCCACCTTTGTAACGTCTTTTGTCCAATGAGACGTTGGAGTCAATTTTGATACCATACCATCGACTCAACTCATCCAGAATCTGTTGCATACTCTTATTTTCGAAATAGAAATAACCATCCTTCCATGCCGTTGCTTCTTCCATATCTGGTATCGGAAAAGCCACCAATTGACTGTTAATCATTTTTACTCCATTTCCGGCATCTATAAAAATCTCATTTTCCTGTCCATTGACTTTTAGTCGTCCCTCTTTTAGTAGAACTTTTGCATTAGGTTTATAGGAATTGATGTCAAAGGCTGTACCTATAGCTTGGATACTGAGATCATTGGCTTCTACTACGAATGGGCGTTTTGTATCCTTGGCAACTTCAAAATAGGCTTCACCCTTTAATCTTACTTTCCGTTGATTTTTCTCGAAATTGGGCCTATAGGTCAATTCCGATTCCGAATTTACCCATACCCTTGTACCATCACTTAGTGTTAGCGCTATGGTAGATCTCTTGGGCACAATCAAGGTGTGTATTGGATTAGACTCTTCAGTTTTGAGCTGTGAGTACAGCAATTTACCCTCTTTTAATTCAATACCCCGAGGAAGACCTCCATCAACTTGTTTATTCATTAAGTTAATTTCGTCTTCTCCTTTGATCTTGAGGATAGCACCGTTTGTTCCGGGAAGAACATCATTTTTTTGTCCATAGACCTTGTCCGGGATAAGATAATTGACAGGTCTTAAATAAGATTTCCAGATCCAGACAAAAGTAAAGAGCAATAACAGCGCAGCAACAATTCTAACAGCGGGTTTCCAGTTTCCATTTAACCGATGATAATTTGGTGCAATTTGTCGTTCATTATATTTGGTTTTTAAAATTTTCCACTCCTGATCCAGGTCAGTGGTACGCAAATCAAATGGAACATGGATATCTGTATTGGCAAGCCGGTGGCGCAAACTATCCTTTGCATCGGGATATTTTTCCAGCAAAAGTCTTAGTTCATTCTCTTGTTCATCAGGCAGTTGTCCTTCTTTCAGGAGTAATGAAGCTAATTCAGCCAATACTATTTTATCGGTTTCTATCATAATTCAATAACTAAGTAACTTGAGGAATCAAAAAGGGTGACTCCAGATAAAAAAAAAATTTTTAAAAATAGAAGGGCAAATGGTCCTTAAAATATAAGGAAGTTTAATACTAAATTCAGGAATTTGGTTTTCAAAAGGTTTATCGCGCGCATACGCTGAGTTTTTACGGTGTTGACGGAAACATCTAATTCCTGTGCGACCTCGTCATATTTCATACCATCCAAATAGATTAAACGGCAGATCCGCTGACAACCCTCAGGCAATTGATCGAGTTCACGGTGTAATGCACCAATCAGTTCGGCATTGATAAGATCGTCCAAGATATTCCGATCGTCAGAGTCTGTTATGGTTATAGCATCCCGTATCTTATCAAACACCCTATCTCGCCTTTTGGCATTCATTGCCATATTTTTTACTGAGGTGTAGAGAAAGCTTTTGATAACACGTTCTCCCTTCTCCAACAGTTCTGGCTTATCCATCAAGACAATAAAAGCATCTTGTACAATATCTTTAGCTATTTCCTCCGAGTTGACCCATGGAAAGGCAAATGTACAGAGCTGTAGAAAATATGTTTTGAAATAATATTCGATGGATAACATTACCTAGCTATTTTTTTTAAAATATAGCTATTATACAAAATATTGGAAACAATGCGTGTATTTTATATAAAGTAATCTTAGGGGCATTTTTGTGAATAAGTGACTGAAATAACTATTGTTAAAGTTCGGTTTCTAATTGTTTTTCTGTGCAGCTAAAGATTTTTTTATTGTGTTAACTTTCTAACTGTAACAATTAAAGGGATTAATGCCGGTTTTTATTATCGTGAATTTTTCATTTCCAAAAATCACAAAACCGTTATTTTCAGGGGTATTTTAGTATGGTTCCTTTCAGTATTTTCGATCTATCGCATGATTGAAAATAGTACCATGAAACAGTTCACGATTTTAATTTCATTTGTCGCATTGACCGGCTGCAAAATCAATCCGCGGAAATTGCAGGTTTCTGTCTCGTTCAAGCTGGACTAAAATGAATGACAAAAGAGATCTTGAAATTGTTATCGCATATACTTTTACAAGCCGTAGCGGAGTTACAGAGCGGCTCCCATACCAAATTTTTAAGCTTTCCAAAGCTGCCGAAAAGCTAAAATTTCGGATACGGGGAAATATTTATTCGAGTGGGCATCATCAACCGGATTAGAAAAATTCGATTTGAAAAAGGTAAATAGTTTAGCAATACGACTACGTTGTGTTATTTTGCTGAACAGCACTTTGTTTTTTTGCGAAAATGTAGAATTAAAAAATGTTCCAATAAAATAATAAGACTGAATAAATCGATGTAAGATCTATTCTAAACCATTAGGCTCGCTAAAGGAGTAAAGCCGATCTAATAGAGCAGGCAGATGGAAGGCGATCCTAAATCTCAAAGCCGGATAAAGAAAAATAAAGTTGTCATAGAAACTTGCCCCAGGGCAATTTTTAAGCGGTTGCAATCCACTAACTTTATTTTATACAAAAAATAAAATATGATGAAACCTGAAATGATATGGGCGAATTTGGCGGTGGTCAATCTAGAACGCACGTAAAAATTTTATAAAATGTTGGGATTTAAAGCGAATGACTTGCATACTTCTGATCAGTTGGTGAGCTTTTGCGACCCTGACGGACATAAATTCAATGTTTTCAGAATGTAGCGCGAGCCCGAATTTATTGCAATATTTTGGTATAAGGCTAGGAAGCTTTCCTAAACGCTAAGGGTAGTTGGGGACCCTTTTGTCATATTGCTGGACGGAAGACGCAAATTGTTATAGGCTCTCAGTTTTCTAAAGAACTAAATGACTTTTATTAAAGTGTGATAAAAAGGCGTGTCGAAAACTTTCCGTATAACCATTAGTCAGTAAATTGACCAAATTCAAAGAATATTTTATATTTACTTAATGGAACATTTATTATCAATTGTAATTGCCACTATTTTTATTTTGTTAGCGTTGCTTCATCTCTTTTGGGTATTTGGGGGACAGTGGGGGATAAATGCTACTATACCCACAGCCCTAAATGGGAGAAGGGTATTTAATCCGGGCTGGCCAGGTACTTTACTTGTTGCAATCGGATTATTATCTTTTGCATTGACGAACCTCTGTGCTGTTGGCATTCTGAAAGGGCCTTTTGATAATAAATATACGGATTACGGCATGTACATGATCAGCGGCATTTTTTTTGTTCGATTTGTCGGGGATATGAAATATGTTGGCGTATTTAAGAAGTATAGGAAGACCGTATTTGCCTCACGGGACACGTATATTTATACCCCATTATCACTGTTTTTATCAATTTCTAATGGAATTCTAGCGGTTCTGTTGTAAGCTGGATAGATTGGGAAATATACTATTATATCAAGCGCAAAGTGTACCTACTTCATAATGGCTGCTCTTTGTGCTTTACTTTATTGCAAGCTAATTAGAAAATGCGCTAAAGTCAGCAAGATGTGATTAAAAGAAATCAGCCTAGGAACTCACAGATTCTACTTTAAGATAACGGGTGCTGATTGTTGCATCTCGGTTAACATTGATCCAAGAACCGGAGATTTTGCTCAACTGGGTAGATTGTAAAGTACCCATATTCACAGAAAAGAAGTAAGACTGCGGGGTTTGGGCAGAAGCCACAGCGTATGCCAAATTGTGCCCGGAAATGATTTTGTTTTTATTGACCAAGCTTTTATTTATAAGCGTAATAACAGCTTTGGCTGTAAAGACGTTGTAAATTTGCTGATGAAAGCCAGCTATATTTTTTGTACATAAACTGTCTGAATTGGTAGAAATCTATAAATTCAATTCCTGTATCGGAGTGAATGGGATTCTCGACTATAAAACGGTGTGCAATTTGATGTACTTTTTTGCAGAGGACATTGCATTCTTCCAGTTGCTGTATTTTTAGATCCGGAAATTTAGTAGCCAACCTTTCGTTAATTGGTTTTAACCAATTTTGTCCAAACTCCATAGATAGTTGAAGGCCATAGTTTAATATTTCAATTGATAAATTTATTTGAGTCATAAATCATAATAAGTTTGTTAATCTAGTTCTGTTTTGCTCGCTATAGATGTTTACTTGAGTCTGTATCTCATCCATTTTTATCCCATCCGGTTATTATATGCTATTGCTAAAATAACAATTTATCCTTAAAAATTTGGTTGCCAGGTGTACAACAATTTTTTGATGGGGCAAGCTTGTGTGGCTGATTCATTCTTAACTGAATAACCTAGGAAGCCGATGGTAACTTTGGGTCATTAGTAAATCATTACAAAAGCGAATTTTGATTTTGCTGCGGGGTACCCTCGGGGCACAGACTGAAGCAGCCAGCAGTTCTCTTTGCAGTCTTTGCTATATCGTTCAGGATGCGATGTATGGGCGGTTTATGAAACGGATAAACAGATGCTAAGGACTTCCCGGATAATTACCTTAACGAGTTCAGTTTATAGATATGCACCATATTGGTTCGGACCGTATGTAAAGAGATGACTCTGTTTTACCTGAAAAATGGTTAATTTAGTTTTTGGCCGAACATTATTATATTTATGATCATGATGGCAAGCCTTCAGTTGCCGATATTGTTTTGATCAAATAAAAGCGATTCGAACTTATAATGAAATTTTGAATAACAAAAGTTATCCTCATATTATGAATATTTTGTTTGTTTACTGTCATCCGAGTGAGAGATCTTATACTTTTGAGATCTTCAGCCATTTAAAGGCGCTTCTTTGGGCGCAAAATTGGAATATTGAGGTTTCCGATCTGTATGCTAATAATTTTCAGAGCAATATGACCGCAGAAGAATACTTGCGGGAAGGGCTTTCTCAAACGTTGCTGCCTATCCCAAATGATGTGCGTGAAGAGCATCGAAAGATAGAAAATGCGGATTGTATTATCTTCCTTTATCCCGTTTGGTGGAGCGATTGCCCGGCCATGATGAAAGGTTGGTTTGATCGCGTATTTGCTGTTGGTTATGCTTATGGACAAAAGTCAGATTTGCCAAAAATGAAAACAATCAATTATGGATTAGTTATTTGCACAGCAGGCCACCCTAACAACTTTTTAGAGGAAATCGGGATTGCACAGAGTATGCAGCATATTATGCTTGAAGACCGACTGGGGAAACGCTTTAAGCATAAGGAAATGCTTATCCTTGGAGGAACTTTGGCAATAGACGAGGTGAGAGAACACCATCTACAACAGATTGACGGATTAGTAAAAAGAATAGTCCGCTACTGCAGCTAAGACTTTTATTATTTTGGTGCATTATCATAACAATAACTAATCGGCATGGATTTGATACCTTTATGTCTATCTTGTGCAATATATGAAGATCGTTCCAGCTTCATATCCTATTTTTATTTTAATTGCTGTAACTTTAGGTTAGGCACTGGTTATTGATGACTGGGAAGAACTTTTTTACAAGCGAACAACAAAAGATTAATGTTGATGAAAAAGATAAAAATACAACACACAGGTTTAGAGATTGCACCGATCAACTTTGGTGGTAATGTCTTCGGATGGACACTTGATGAACAAAAATCATTTGAGATTCTGGATAAATTTGTAGGAGCCGGATTTAATTTTATAGATACTGCGGATACCTATTCCTGGTGGGTAAACGGGAAAGGCGGTCAATCTGAAGAAATTATTGGTAAATGGTTAAAAAGCCGCGGTAATCGGAACGACATTGTACTGGCGACTAAGGTTGGGTCTGAGACGAAAGAGCATGGTTTTGATATTTCCAGAAAACATATTTTGAAATCAGCGGACGAGTCCTTGCAGCGTTTGGGGGTAGATCACATAGATTTATATTATACCCATTTTGATGACAACGTTACACCTGTTGAGGAGACTTTATCAGCCTACGATGAACTAGTAAAGGCCGGTAAAGTTCGATTTATCGCCGCCTCAAATATCTCTCCTGAACGGCTTATCGAAAGTTTTGATTGTGCGGAAAAAAATGGTCTACCCCGATATGTCGCATTGCAACCCCATTATAATTTGGTTGAGCGCAGCCGTTTTGAAAATGACTACTCCCAGATAGTCGAAACCTATGGTTTGAGTGTATTCCCATACTGGTCTCTTGCGGCGGGTTTCTTGACGGGAAAATATCGTGCCGAGGCAGATTTTGACAATACCGCCAGAGGTGGTGGCATAAAGAAATATTTTGATGACAAAGGTAAACGTGTGTTGGAAGCTTTGGATGTAGTGGCTGGAAAATACGATACTAAACAGGCTACAGTAGCGCTAGCATGGCTACTAGCAAAGCCATTGGTCACTGCCCCCATTGTGAGTGCAACCAGTGTGTCGCAACTGGAAACCTTATTTGATGCTCCAAAACTGCCATTGGATGCTGAAGATATTGGCCTTTTAGACGAAGCGAGTAAATAAACGATCACTTGTTGTCAGACGGCAGCCATTGTTCACTGTTAATGGGGAATGGCTCCTTATATGGATTATTATGTCGTAAATTTATCTTATGAAGCTGTTCTGGTTTTAACGGACGAATAGCTTCTTCATCCTAATAAATTAACATATGAGCAGCATGAAACGAAATAGGGGATTTTTCTTCAAGCAATATGACGAGCCGTTTCAGACGCCTTTTGAAAAATTATTTGATATTTTCAAAGAATTGATTACCCATACCTCGGGTGATTTTGATGAAGCCATTGATTGGCTGCGTGAATTGGATCTGGAATTCAAACTGACCACTCCAGAATATACCATAGATGATTTCATCGCCGATCTGAAGAATAAGGGATATATCAGGGAAAAAATGGAATTTGATGGCAACGGTGGCGTGGACATTACCTCAAAGATGGAAAAAGCCTTGCGACAAAATGCATTGGACCAGATTTTTGGGAAGATGCGAAAAGGAAAGTCCGGTAATCATAAAGCCAACCAACAAGGCCAGAGTGACGAAAACATGGGCGATTTTAGAAGATATCAGTATGGAGACGGTCTCGAGAAAATTGCTTTGACTGAAAGCCTGAAAAATGCACAGATCAATCATGGTATTGGCGAGTTCGGTTTGTCAGAAAATGATCTGGTTGTAGAGGATACACAGTTTAAATCGCAGATGAGTACGGTGCTGATGATCGATATCAGCCATAGCATGATCCTATATGGCGAAGATCGGATTACTCCTGCAAAGAAAGTAGCCATGGCCCTATCTGAACTTATCCTTACACGGTATCCCAAAGACACGCTCGATATTATTGTCTTCGGTAATGACGCTTGGCCGATAGCGATCAAAGACTTGCCCTATCTGCAAGTGGGGCCGTTTCACACCAATACTGTCGCTGGCTTAAAGTTAGCAATGGATATACTCCGGCGCAAGCGGCATGCAAACAAGCAGATATTTATGATTACAGACGGCAAGCCGAGCTGTTTAAACATGCCGGATGGTACCTACTATAAGAATCCAATGGGCTTAGATCCATTTATCACCGGAAAGTGCTATAATATGGCCGCGCAGGCACGGAAACTAGGAATACCTATTACGACCTTTATGATCACTTCAGATCCCTATTTGCAGCAATTTATCGATGAATTTACGGCTTCAAATCAAGGCAAGGCTTATTACACAGGACTTGGAGATCTGGGCGGAATGATTTTTGAAGACTACGAAGAAAATCGCAAAAAAAGAATACGATAAACAGTGAATTTACGGCAATAAAATATAAATCTTGCGCAAGGTTTGCGTTTGCGCCTCATCATCAGAAGATATGGATTACACAAAGATTACAACATTTGGTGCACTGAAAAAGTCAGGTTACAAGCCTAAGACGATAAAAGAAGAATTGCGTCAGAACTTGATTGCAAAAATTAGGAAAGGCGAAACCGTGTTTACCGGAGTACATGGTTATGAGGATACCGTTATTCCCGAACTTGAGAGAGCTATTCTTTCCAAACACAATATTAATTTCCTTGGTCTTCGTGGCCAAGCAAAGACCCGTCTGGCTAGGCTCATGGTTAATCTGCTGGATGAATATGTGCCTGTGGTAGCTGGATCAGAGATCAATGACGATCCCTATAACCCTATATCCCGCTATAGCCTGGAGCTCTTGAAGGAAAAAGGTGACGACACCGCGATAAACTGGCTTCATCGAAGTGAACGTTTTTCCGAGAAACTTGCTACGCCCGATGTGACCGTAGCCGATCTGATAGGTGACGTTGATCCGATCAAAGCAGCCAATCTGCGATTGAGCTATGCCGATGATCGCGTGATTCATTTTGGTATGATTCCACGGGCAAATCGTTCGATATTTGTCATTAATGAACTGCCTGATCTTCAGGCCCGGATTCAGGTGGCACTTTTCAATATCTTGCAGGAAGGGGATATCCAGATCCGCGGATTCAAATTGCGTCTACCCTTAGATATACAGTTTGTGTTCACCGCAAATCCGGAAGATTATACCAATAGGGGGAGTATTGTGACGCCATTGAAAGACCGGATAGGATCGCAGATATTGACGCATTATCCTGAATCAGTTGAGATCGCGAAGGCAATAACTGCCCAGGAATCCAACTTGGAGGCGGCACAGAAAGAAGAAATATACGTTCCTGAACTGGCCCGTGAATTAATTGAGCAAATCAGTTTTGAAGCCCGAAATAGCGAATATGTTGATGAAAAGAGTGGTGTTAGCGCAAGGATGAGCATTACAGCATTTCAGAACCTATTAAGCACAGCTGAACTGCGCATGCTCAAAAGCGGATCAAAAAAGACGTCAATACGCCTGAGCGATTTTGTGGGTATTGTCCCAGCTATCACCGGAAAAGTTGAGCTCGTTTACGAAGGTGAACAGGAGGGGGCTGCTAGCGTCGCGTTGCTGTTGATCGAAAATGCAGTAAAAAGCCTATTTCCGATTTTATTTCCTAAAATTGAAAAATTGGAAAGGGACAACGAGCGCTATCCTTACGACGATATTATTCGTTGGTTTTCAGAATCGGAAGGCATTGAGCTGTCCGATGAACTTACAGATGCAGATTACAAACGACAATTGGACCAAGTGACAGCTATCCAAACATTGATTGAGCAATACCAACCGCAAACGAAAATTCAAGATCGTTATTTTTTGAGCGAGTTCATCCTTTGGGGGTTGGCACTAAATAACAAGTTAAGCAAATATAGACTGGGCAATGGCCTTCAGTTTCAGGATAACTTTCAGGATTACCTTCGAAAGAACCTATAGCCAGAAGACGAGGTGTTATGGATATAATTGCCTCAAAAAAGCTGTAAAGAGACTCTTTGCAGCTTTTTTGAGGCACCAAATATTTATTTATTTCAAAAGTTGATACTCTTTGATGTGAAATCATCTTTCGTCCACTTTTTCCTGTTGCCTTCGATCGATTGTATTTTTCCGCCAAAACTTATCCTAAGGATATCGAAATTTTAAAGCGGCTTGATTGATAAATAACAGCGTCATTACCCATACAGACGGCTCATTTTCATTGCCTTCTTGTTTCTAGGAACAGCTCTATCTGATTGCCTAGAACCGGAACACCACGTATTCCATATCACGAAGTGCTTTATTGACACGTACATCCTTTTGCATATTGCGTTCGATTTTGGGAATCCAAAAGAGGCGGATGGGCTTAATGCGTTCTTTATTATTTTTCCAGTCGAATCCATGCCAAAATTCACCATCTTTGGCGATGATGTGGAAGCTTTTTTACAGTTTGCACTGACAGTGATTAAGAGACGAAAATCCAGAGCAGGTCATGACTTTGAAAATCATCTTCATGCAATTTTCGATACCTACGGGATTAAATATTCCAAAGGGGCAAAAACAGAAAGAAATAACCGGTACTCTCCGAAGCTGGCCGTATTCCGCACAAGCACTTGATTAAACTCCAACCCGCAATAAATCAGATCGATGAGATGATCGCGCAGAATTTACAACTGATCATTCCTTCTCCATTATACGTGACCTATTCGGAAGCCCAACTGACCAATATTATTGATGTAAAATCTTTTGTCTCAAGGATACTACCACATACTCAAAAATAGGTCGTTATTGAAGGGGCTTTTTATTTATCTGTGGATGCCAATTTAAACTGCTTAAGCTGGCTGATAAGGTAAACTAAAGGATGAAGAACGAGAGATGTACAATGTAAGTTTAAGAAATAAACGGGATGCGGCGAGTATGCGAAGTGAGCAGGAAAAGCCTGAGGTTATAAAAAAATACGGCCGTCCGGATACTTTTCCGGCGGCCATTTTTCATTTATAGCATGTTATATTTTAGTCATATGCCATACTGTTCCTTTGAACTAATGATCAGAATTTTTTATTCAAAAAGAGTTGATCGCAATTTCAGAGATAGCTTTATAGCCAACTTACGCTTCCAGTTTCAACATCGTAATTGGCACCTACAATCTTGATCTTGCCTTCTTCTTCAAGCTTCCGAAGAGTTGAACTTTGTCTGCGAATATCTTTAATGGCGTGTTTAATATTCTGCTGGTTTAATTTCTCCAACAAAACGCTATTTTTTGATGAACGTTCTTCGTCTTCATCTATCACTTCATTGATAATAGCATCAAAATGATTAACTAAATGATTCAGGTTGTCCATGCCCAATCCTTCGATTTGTGCAGCATCCAATCCACCTTTCAGGGCGCCGCATTTGGTATGGCCCAATACGACAACGAGTTTGGAACCGGCTACATTGCAGCCAAACTCCATTGAGCCTAGAATGTCCTGGTTGACAAAATTTCCTGCAATTCTGATGCTGAAAATATCACCAAGACCTTGGTCAAATATAAGCTCGGCAGAAGTACGACTATCTATACAGCTTAGTACCACAGCGAACGGCCATTGCCCTTCGCGCGTAGCATTTACCTGTTCGAGAAGATCCCGGTTTGCTTTTAGATTATTGACAAAGCGCTGATTTCCTTCTTTTAAGAAGTCTAATGCTTTTTCAGGAGTAATTGTGGACTGCGTTTCGTATGTATGTGCCTTCATAAAATTTAAATATTTCGAGTATTAAAGATAGGATAAATTCGCTAAATTTTAATGACGGGCAAAAATTGAATGTATTTTTATGTTCTTAATTTAATGTATGCGCCAATTGTTATCGATGAAGAATATTACTGAAGTATTGAAATTTAGTTTATTCTGGCCTCCGTTTTTTAGCTATTCAATGAGTCAGGTACGATTGGCAGGTTACCAAATTGTATAAATAGGTATCAATAGAAAATGTAGACACTAAAATATGTATGAAGGCTTAAAGCACCTTGGACTTTTTTCTGGAAGCGGCATTCCACAATACGTTTGCCAGCAAACTTTACGATTTCAGTGGACTTTTTATCTTTCCCATTTTCTGCTCCGCTATCTTCCCTAAACAAAAGTTCTGTTAACACCGCTTTCTATCCCGGCATTTCTATGGAAGGAGGAAACTGTATTGAATGCATTTGCGATTTCCTGTTGTAAATGCTGATTTCTCTGCCGGATAAAAATCCTTGCTAAAATTTAAATGACAAGGATTAATTTCCGATCAGATCCTTATATTAATCAATGGCAATATTCTCGATTGCTCTTTCCAGTGATGTCTCCATTATCCCGGGAATTGAAAGACCCTCTGCGCGGAAAACACTGATGTCAGAAATACCATAAAATCCAAAGATATTTTTGATGTAAGGAATATTGGAGTCATATATTTGATATGGGCCTTCCGAATAGATATTTCCAGAGGTAAAAGCGACATAAAGCTTTTTGTCGTTTAACAGGCCCTTTGGTCCGTTTTCATCATATTTGAAGGTATATCCAGCTCTTGAAGTAAAATCGAAATAGGCTCTCAGAGCCGCTGGAACTGAGAAGTTGTACATTGGAGAATCAATGACAATAATGTCGGCTTCCTTTAATTCCGAAATTAGACCTTCCGAATATTTGCTAATTGATTGCTGTTCTTCAGAATGATTTTCAGCGGGTGTAAAAAACGTATTTATATGTACCTCCTCCAAAAGTGGAACTTTACTTTTTGTCAGATCACGTTCCTTTACAATGCTATCGGGATACTTTTCCTGAATTTTTTGAATAACAGCATTTCCTAATTTTCTACTTGCAGATACCTCTGCTCTTGGACTTGAAATAATGTGAAGTATATTTTTCATTTTTCTTTGTTAAAATTTCTTTAGCAAAATTATGTATATTTGCTTATTAAAAGTTAGTAGTAATCAAAAGGTTAGTAGTAACCTTTAGGTTAGTTTAATGTTGAATCCCATGGAAAATACAATTGATTTAGAGGAGCCTATCACTGCTGCTAAATGTTCTGAAAACCTTTCTTCTGTTGAAGATGCAATTTATGTTATCGGCGGAAAATGGAAATTAAAGATTATTATTGTTTTGCAGGAAAGCGGGAGTATTAGATTTAATGAGCTTCAAAGAAATATTAGGGGCATCTCAGCGCGAGTGCTTTCAAATGAATTGAAAGATCTTGAATTAAACGGTTTTGTCAAAAGGGTCGTGCATGCCGAGCAAACGCCAGTTGTCGTAGAGTATATTTCCACAGATTACAGTAGAACCCTGAAAAACGTTATTATAGCACTTTCGGATTGGGGGAAAATGCATAAAAGAAATATTCGGACGGAAGCATTTTTAAGCCAATAGAAATTACACTGTCAGCTCATGATGAATATTCAAGCAAATTGAGAAAGATCTCTTACAGGCATGATTTATTTTTGATTCTTCTTTTTTTACCAGCGTCACCCCGTGCTCCCAATACAAAAATTACTTGAATTAACATTTTGCCAAGTTCAAAGAGACAATTTTCCACTTTAGGTGGTAAGATAGCGATTATGGTGCAAAAGGAATGATGCAAGAAATAGCGTATAGGGATCACACTTGAGGAAGCTATTCAGCAGGTAGTGAAAAGTTTGGGGGATATACCATTTGGCAGACCTGCAGAACCATAGGAGGTAGCCGAATTGGTAGGCTTTTTAATTTCGCGGAAAGTGAAACGGCAAAAGCAGCTACATATTTTTTAAGGTGCTATAATTCCAAAAAAACGCAAATGCCTACGAATGATAAACTATCGCCAGCGAATTATAATTTGTTTAATTTCTTGTAGATTTTACAGTTAAATTTGAGTACAGAATAAAGCTGATATCATCAATTAATACATTCCATTTTAGAATAATCGTACATGAATAGACTATTATTAGCCCTTTTACCCTTAATTTTTTCTTGTAAAAGTCAAAGGGAAATAGATCTGGCGACCTTGAACTTAAACGAGCCGATTGAAAAAGTCAGCAGTTTTGATGACGTATTATTGATCGGTGTAGAAACTGTAGAATATCCTTTTAGCTTGTTGTTGGAGGTTGAAAAATCGAATAAATACAACTTTGATGGAATTGATCTAGAAGGACAGCGGATTATTTTTCAAATTGAATCGGAGAAATTGAAAACAGATAGCATTACACGATTTGGCGGCGGAAATATCGATCTCAAACAGGCTAAAAATATCAATGAATTAAATGAGATCTTAAAAAATTACGATGCCGAAGGTAAGATCTATGGCGTAAGAATTGAGCTGAAAACGCCACAACTGCAGGCCAATATTTTAAAGAAACTAGAGGTTAAATACGGTAAGGGCACTAAAAATCCGAATACTGACAACGGTTTATACTGGAATATAAAGACTCAAAATAAATTTGTCTTTTATGCTCCAGATTACAAAAGATTAATCATTTTGAATAACACGGATCTGTCCAAATCGTGCTATTGGGATATCATGAATGGTTTAATCGATCTTGGCGGATGCGATAATGAAAAGTACATGGCAGACTTGGTGAAAAATGCAACCAGCCCAGAAGATGTTAAAGAGAAACCTACCATAAAAATTGATAAAAACTGGAACATTAATAGTTTGATTGTTGGTAAAACAACAGAAGAAGACTTTCTAAAATCAGCTACAAACAAGCGTTTTGAACGAATCGAAGAAATTGATGGGACCACGGCAAAAACAAATGAAATCTATTATCAGAATAACTATCATGATTTCTACTTTTACTTTGCTGTAAGCAACAGCAATCCCGATAATCAAAAGGAAAATTTCATTAATGGCTTCGCCATCAACGACTTTAGAAAGGTGGAGATCTCATTTGAAAATGGCTTAAAACCGGGTTTAAAATTTGATGAAGTGCTAAAGTTATTGGAAAAGCTTAAAATAGACTTTCACCCAGTTGATTTTGCCAATTATATCGAAATTAAAACTTCACCTTATAAAGTGACCTTGAATTTTAATGATAAAATGTTGCTTTCTGGAATGTTTGTTAAATAGCTTCTGATGGAAAAACATCAGTTTCTTGGAAATGGGCAATCGGATAATACACGGGCGGATGTAACACCTTTTATCCCTACTGTAGAAGAAGAAAACATCAAATACATTATAGGGGTTGAGGGACCGGATTCTGTTGGGGAGCTCAAAAAACGAAAAGTAGTTTTGCCGGAGAGATAAAGAAAACCGATTTTTATAAATTGTTGTAAAATCAAGCATATGAAAAAGATTAAAAAGTTCTTGTTATCGCTTATCATTCTATGTTTAACAGCTCTATTTGTTGTTTTATTAACCAACAGCAACGTAACGGCCGAAACAGAAAAACTGATTTTCACCCAACTTAAAGATGTGCCAAAAACGAAGGTAGCCATCATTTTTGGCGCCGGTATAAACGGCGATCAGCCAAGCAGGTATCTAAAAGATAGGCTGGATGCTGGGATTTCGTTGTACAAAAACAACAAGGTGGATAAAATATTGCTGTCAGGAGATAACGGGAGAGATGAATACGATGAGCTTTCAGTAATGAAGTTATATTGTCAGAAAAATGGCGTCGATACCACAAAAATTTACATCGACTATGCTGGGTTTGATAGCTACTCGACGATGTACCGTGCAAAACATATATTTTATGTTGATACAGCAATTTTGGTATCTCAGAAATACCACCTGAACAGATGTATTTATCTGGGCGATAAATTGGGTATAAAATCATTTGGTTATAGTGCAGATAGGGGCGTTTATTCGGGGTATAAATACTATGCATCCCGGGAAAAACTATCGGTTAGCAAAGCCGTTTTGGATGTGATAAGAAACAGGAGACCAAAGTATTTAGGTGAGCCGGTTGATATAAACAAAGAATCAAATTATACGAAAGAATAACTGATGAGATACCTTCCTTTTTTTATTATACTTGTGTTTTTAGGCTGTAATCCTATCCCTAAAAAAGATAAACACCCCGATGTACCTCAACTGATCGAGTTGCTAAAAGACGAAAGCAAGTTCAGAAAAGTTACCGATATGACTGGCCTAAGTAGTCTTGTTTTTTTTAATGACGACAGAATACTTTTAAAGCCCAATAACAGTAATTCGCCCGTAAAGATTATTGATGTGAATAAAAATATTGTGTTTGAAAAGATTTACGACTGGGAACAGCCATTTTATATTGATAAACAGGGCAATTTATATCTCAACGGCAAGAAATTTTTCTACCCGGATTATAAAAAACAAGAAAATTTCAAAACGGTTGTTATCACTGATAGTCTGCGGAGAAAGTCGGAGGAATTGAGAGAGCTGAACGATAGTCTGCAGATGAAAGTTTTAAATAGATACGAACTGGAGATGCTGCAGCCATATGGGCTAAAACCTTGTCCTTATACAATCGTGAATACAGAGCGCTGCGATGTATTTAAAGTGATCAATCAGACTTTGGTCGTTAGACAAACAGACCTTTTTAAAAGCGAACTCGATATACCAAAAACTGAAATTCCTAAATTCGATGACGATGTTTTGATTGGTTGGCGCAATGGTAAACTGCCTAGTCCGGATTATTTGGCTTATTACGAACTAAAAAAACAACGCTTTAAGTGCGATGACATGATAATGCCGAAAATCCTAACATTAAAAGACAAACCGTATTTATTTGCTTCTGGTTTGGGTTTGTACCAGATCTTATTTTAGAAGGAGCTTCCTAAAGCTTATAGGTCAGGCTATGCCGAGTGTGACTGCTGCCATTTCAAATTCATACAATATGGCTGTCTTATTAAGTGCATCAAACACAATAAATCTCTATTGTTATGAGCTACATGACAACGTAGAGCATCCTACGGTATCGTTATAGCTGGACGGACGCTTTTTGGAAAATTCCGGAAATAGTTCTTGGTATGGATGTTCTAAAGCCTGAGTTAGTTTAATTAACATTTCTGTTTTTCCGCTACTAATTTCTTCAATGCACTCGTAGAGTAAATAGTTTCTCAGTATAAATTTAGGATTTGTCGTTTTCATTAATTCCAGGGACTCTTGTTTTGAAATCGAATTTGAATGCAGACGGGATCGGTACTGTTCAATGAAGTCATCAAGTTTATTGATTTTTTCTTCATTTAAAACAGTATAAGCGACCGGGCTGAAATGTTCATTTAAATCCGTATCAGGTGTTATTTTTTCCAATTGATTGAAGAATAACGTGTGATCCAATTCCAGCTCCTGCATTAAGCCCTGCCAGTTGGTGAAAAACTCTTCGTCCTCTTTTTTGAGCCAGTCAAATCCGAATTTTTTGCAGAGCATTTTATCATGGGCTTCCCAAAAATAAATTCCAAAATTATTTAACGTGTTTTCCAAAAATTTTTCATCGTCGATTATCGGCTGAAGGGCATTTGCAAGTTTCCATAGATTCCAGTGCGCAATCTGTCCCTGTTTTCCAAATGCATATCTTCTTCCAGGGAGATCCGTTGTATTCGGTGTGAAATTTAAATTATATTCATCCATCATGGAGTAAGGACCATAATCAATCGTTAAACCTAAGATAGACATATTGTCCGTGTTCATTACACCATGAACAAAACCTACTCTGAACCATTCTACCATTAGGTCTGCCGTGCGGGTGCATACGTTTTCAAAAAAATCTTTATATTTCTGATGATCGGATGAAACAATTTCAGGGAAGTAATTTTCAATCGTAAAATCAAGCAGATCCTGCAAGAGCTTGTGTTCACCCTGAGCAAAGATCAGCTCAAAATGCCCGAAACGAAGGAAGCTTTCGGCAGTTCTTATGATTACGGCCCCTTTTTCGTACTTAGGATTGCCGTTATACATGATATCCCGTATGACGTCTTCTCCTGTAAAGGCCAGACTTAACGCTCTGGTAGTGGGTACTCCTAAGTGATACATGGCTTCACTTATCAGGTATTCGCGTACCGAAGACCTCAATACGGCCCTTCCGTCGGCACGTCTTGAATAAGGGGTTGCACCGGCTCCTTTCCATTGGACCTCTGTTTTCTTGCCGTTTTCATTGGTAATTTCTCCTGCGAGAATAGCCCTTCCGTCTCCCAGCTGTCCGGCCCAGTTGCCAAATTGATGTCCGGCGTACGCTGTAGCGTAGGTCTGAATATTGTCGGGAAGATGAGAACCCACCAGAAAATTAAGATCTTTTTCTTCAAATTTTCCCAGTCCAATTTCCTCAGAAAGCACTTCGTTAAAAGCAATTAAATGAGGCTTGTAAAACTCGGCAGGTTTAACCGTGGCAAACAAAACTTTTGGCGTGTTTCTCTGTAGAAGATTGTTGGAAAAATCTCCAGGAAATTTTTTGAGGAAAGGCTGTCTGATGTGTTCGATATTCATACCTCAAAGATATTAATTATAAAAGAATAAGACCGTTCAAATTATTGAAAGTCTTGCATGCTCTTGACCTATGCAAGCGAGTATTAAATGGGATTCGTACGATATTAATCCTTCTTGGGATTTTTATGGTGGTGGTGAAATTGCTGCAACAGCCAAAGAATCAGCTCTATTTTTCCAATATCTATTTGATGGAAAAATCATTCAGGACAAACAGATTCTGGAAGCAATGCATACCTACGTTTTACCTTCAGATCAATCCAAATACTGTTTGGGACTTTATCACTTTGATATGGGGTTCAATGCTTATTACCATTTAAGTTGGTGGGGAACTGATGTTATTTATTCTCCGAATCTGATGCTACAATTACGGTTTTTACATTACAAAAAAACTTTCAACATATTATTAATCCCTTTATAGGAAGGGAATTTCAAAAGTTATTGATTACTAAAACAGTGCTAAAATAGAGAGTTATACTTATTTAAGAATTATGCAAATTAAAAGGAATAAATATTAAAAGCTTATTTTCTAATATGAACAATTGCTCTCTTCTTTCGCTATGATCAATTTTCTTTGGTATAAAATCAGTATTTTGGTTGAGCATTATTGATGCAATCAAATCATCGATAAGCCAGCGTATCAAAAAATAGTTGGGAAAATATCTCGCAGGAGGGTTACTGATAAAATGATCATAATGAATTTTAAAAATGATTCTTTTTATTGGAAGAGCAAAAAGAAAGATCATTATTGAAAAAGGTTATAGGTGTGTAAGATAACAACAGATAAACAAGACGAATTAAAAGAAAGAGAAAATTGCCCGATGATTGATGTATTTAAAAATTACCTGTTCTTAACAGGAGCACTCTCAGCCGAGGAGATCAACTTTTCTGTGAATTTCTTCAAACCGATCAGCTTGAAGAAGGGAGATTTTTTTATTCGTGAGGGTGATACCTGCCGTTATATTGGATTCATTGCTTGTGGTGCCATAAAGGCGTATGCTATTGACAGAGAAGGAAAAGAAAATATAACCTGCTTCAAGTTTGAAAATGAATTTGCTACCTCGTTTCCTGAATTTGCGGCGCAGGAAAAATCCAGAAGGAGTATCAGGGTTATCGAAGATAGTATAATCTATGGAATAAGCTATCCGGACTATCTGCATCTGCTTGATCAGGTTACCGCTTGGAACGGTATCATAAAATCGGTTATGGAGCGGGAGTATGGCCAAAAGGAGCTTTACCTGCTGAATTACAATAATAAGTCGGCTGCGGATAAATACTGCCATGTCTTGATGCACGAACCGATGCTCGTCCGGCGTATAGCGACACAAGATCTGGCCTCATACCTGGGTATCACGCAACGGTCGCTTACCCGGGCCAAAGGACAATTGCATAGACCGAAATAATTATAGGACAAATGTCCTTATACAGTCCGGGGCAGCGATGTAGATTTGCAAAAAAAATATATGTTACGTCAAATTGCTCCCGAGGTGGTTCAGATTTCACTCATGCCACGAAACAGTATTAACTGCTATATTATCGAAGGTGTATTGATAGATTCCGGAATACGAAGTTCATATAAGACTGTCAAGAAAGCCCTCGAGAAAATACCCGTTTACCAACATATTCTTACGCATGCGCATGCGGATCACCAGGGCTGTAGCGATCAGCTATGCGAAGAGTTTTCTATCCCCTTGCTCTGCCATCCTGACGAAATTTTTAGGACCGAAACGGGTATGGTAACCAAGGATTATCCTAGGCCGCAACATTGGATGGCAAAGTTTCAACAAAAGTATTGGGCGGGTCAGGGACATCAAGTCCAACGGACAATTGTTGAAAATGATAAGATCGGAAACTTTCAGGTCATTGAGACTCCTGGACATTCGGCAGGTCATATCTCATTATTCCGTGAGCGAGATGGTGTACTTATCATTGGCGATGCAGCGATAAATATGAATTTGCTTACAACAAAGACCGGTCTACGGCTTCCACCAGGTTTATTCACCACGGATCAACAGCGCAATATCAAATCGCTCCAGAAACTGTCAAAACTGAATCCCGCTATTATCTGTTTCGGTCACGGACCAATCATGGTAAATAAAAACCGAAAGTTTGAGCAATTTGTGGCTAAATGCAGTGGGCTTTAATTCTACGTAATTTGGTATTGACCTTTCAGAATAGAGCATATAGGGGAAAGAAGAAATTTCTGAAACAGATAAAGACTTGAGCAAATACTCATTGGATACTATGGCTGCCGCATATTCCGCAGATTAGGTGATATAAAAAATCGAAGAAGAATTTCTCGGGACAGCCGCAAAATAACTATTCTTACCTAAATCAAGTTGTGCTATTTTATTCAAACTGATGATTTTAATTTTTCAAAAAGAAGGGACGAAATCACTAAATGTAATCTGCTGTTCGTCAGTCTTATAACGTAAAAAAAGAACAGTTTTTATTGTTTAATTGAAATAATCACACCCAGTTTAACTATTTTTCTGCTGATTCCGAATTCTCAACTTTTAAAAGACCTGTTTTGTGGTTGAGCGGCAATACCTCATAAACATATTTTTCTATCTTGAGGCTATGTATTCATGCTAAATTTGAGCAGACTATTTTGTACCTTGATACGATGTAATCGCTGTAGTAACCGGAGAAATATTCTGGAGTAGAGGAGTAGATAAATGTCTGACATTAGTTATTGTCTGAAATTATGACCATTTAACATGATATTGATTAAACACCTACATATGCTTCTGTTGGATGCAGTATAATTCCCGCCGACTGAAGGACGTCTTTGCCCGAGAGGATTTCAACGTATTTCGATTAATCGGTCGATAATCAAAGGGACGGGAATGTTTACATTCTGTTTATGCGAAAACGAACTTTTCTATTTATTGAAAAACCAATCTTTCCTGTAATTTTGCAGGTGAAAAACAAATGAGTTAACAGATTTAATCGTATGGATCATCAATCTATTATAGAAAGTATTAATAAACATATAGCTCTCAGTGAGAATGAATTGCTGATCTTCCTGTCTTCATTAAAGAGAAAAAAAATAGACCGAAAGTCCTTAATTCTGGCTCAGGGGCAGGTATGTGAATACATCTATTTTGTTGAGTCAGGTGCCTTACGGGCATTCTACCTTGATGAATCTGGTAAAGAATCAACTATTATGTTTGCTATTAAAGATTGGTGGGTAACCGATATGTACTGTTTTATTAATCAAAAACCGTCCATGTTAATGATTGAAGCAATTGAAGACAGC
Organism: Sphingobacterium puteale; assembly: GCF_003627955.1. GTDB lineage: Bacteria > Bacteroidota > Bacteroidia > Sphingobacteriales > Sphingobacteriaceae > Sphingobacterium > Sphingobacterium puteale. The sequence continues at coordinate 58,845 of NZ_RBWS01000026.1, forward strand.
TTGGTTTATCAATTGAAAAAAACTGATCTGGATGACCTATATATAAATGTACCTCAATTTGAAAAGCTCTTTAGAATTTTGATGCAGAATGCCTATATTAGGGAGCAATTGCGTGTTATCGACAATCTTTCGCTGTCAGCAGAAGAGCGCTATGAAATTTTTATCAACAAATATCCTGAAGTAGCTCATAAAGTAAAACAGAAACAAATAGCTTCCTATCTAGGCATAACTGCCGAGTTTTTAAGTATGATAAAAAATAAAAAAGCAAAGACTTAAAGTAGTTTATTTTTTTTGTAGCTAAAGGGTCGTTAATTCGCATTCATAAACTAATATTTTAAAAAATGCTTATACTAATTGCAGGGCCTTACCGAGGCGGGACAAATGACGACCCACTATTGATAAAAAAAAATCTTGAAAAGCTTGAAGAGTTCGCTTTGGACATTTTCAATAGAGGTCATGTCCCTTTAGTAGGCGAATGGATCGCACTTCCATTGATTCAGTTGGCCGGCTCAGAAAAGATTGGCGATGAACAATGGGAGAGAATTCAGTATCCAGTTGCCCATCGGATCCTGGAAAAATGCGATGCAGTTCTTCGCATTCAGGGTGAATCTAAAGGGGCAGATCAAGATGTAAAGATAGCTAAAGAAAGAGGTTTAAAAATATATTATCACATCGATGAAATTCCCGGCGTAGAACTGTCTTAAACGAATAGATCATCAAAAACATTAAATTTTATTGTAATTAGGAACTGTTATGATTAAATTTTGCTGACGGAAAAGAAAAATACAGGAGCCAATCGACACCTGTATTTTCTTTTTGGAGCTGGTGACTTTTAAAATTGATATGTTTTTATCAATCTTCAGCTGCTGTAGTTCCAATGCAAAGCATGTTATTCGGTCCAAATGAGTCCCTGGGAATAGGTACGGGCTTTACCTGCCACAATTACTCTTTCTTTTTTGTTTTCGCAATAAAGTTGCCCCTCTCTTTCAGACAGTTGACGAGAGAAAAGCGTGTCGTTTCCTAATCTTGATGCCCAGAACGGAATAAGGGAACAATAAGCAGAACCAGTAACCGGATCTTCAAGTATCGTTGATTGCGGCGTAAAATATCTTGATACAAAATCACTGTCGGTCCCAGCTGCCGTGACTACAACACCTCCCGGATCAAGATTGATCAGATCAAAAATTGATCTTTCAATTGTGATGTTTTTGATCTCTTCCTCGGATTCGTATACCAAAACATAATCCCTTGATTTAAAAACTTCTTTAGGTTGAATGTTGAGAGACCTTTTAATTACATCAGGGAGAGTCGATGGCTGGGCCAATCTTGATGGAAAATCCATATAATAAACGCCGTCCTTTATATCAACTGTTAATTCTCCGACTAGAGTTTCAAAAATAATTCTGCTTTTTTGATAGTTCAGGTGCTTGACCAAACAATGAGCGGTTGCCAGGGTTGCATGGCCACATAAATCCATTTCAATTTCAGGTGTAAACCATCTTAGATGGATTGTATCGCCATTGTCTATGAAAAAGGCTGTTTCTGCCACAGCATTTTCGCGCGTAATTTTAAACAGGATCTCATCGGGTAACCAATTTTTTAAAGGCACTACACAGGCTGGGTTTCCCCGGAAAACTTCCTCTGTAAAGGAATCTATCTGATATAATTCTAACTTCATTATTGATAAATTTCGATCGTTTGCAAAGGTAACTCAATTCCTGAAAATTACCTCGGTCTTTGTCCTGTGGGGAAACTAAAAGGGATAATTTATTGTTCAGCCTTTTTGTGCATCAGTTCTTTTAGTCCAAACTGGTAACTGAAGGGAAGCCGTTGTATATGGTCGATACGAATTATAAATCCGTTCTGTTTAACATGAGTAAAAAGTAAGTGACTGTCGTAAGAAATTTCAATAGGTTGTAACAATTCGACCGCTTTACTTGTTCTGCCTACAGCAGCATACTCTAATTCTCCATTTGGAGTAAACCTTTTGATAAGGAAATTGCCATGAGATACGGGGCGTATACTAAACCAAGCTCCTTCACCTACACCACCGAGATATTGTGCATCATGGGGTACAGTTGCCGGTCTAAAAGAGAAAATCATCGAGCCAATGGCATCATCCTTGGGTAAAAGCTTTGCTTCCTTTAACTTTACATTGTCTCTGAGATTTTTCAGAAAAAAAATGAGGGACTGAAAGCGATTCATTTTAAAATGTTTCAAACCTTGTTTTCTTGTATATGAATATATCATCCGATCGGGAGCGACGTTAACCACATTGCTAATCGGACTTGCTTTGACTGTTTCGGGAAGGTTGATGCTGTGCGCCCAATTGTAGCGTTTGGACGAGCGCCTGAGCATGCGCGCGACAAAGCGCGAACAGTTATTATTGCTCGGGGATACTGCACCGTATGGACAACTTCCTTGGCGTACACATTCGTCACCATATGTTTTGGCGAGCATAAAATTGATATCATGCGCGATGGAAAAGTAAAGGGTACCTTCTCCGTTAAAGGCTGTCTTTAATACCTCAAACTGTTCTACAATTTCTAAGATGTTGTCAATATGGCTTTGTCTAAAAGTCGCTTTGAGGTTAATATCCAAACGAGGGTCAGAAAATTTAGAGCGTGCCCGTCCGCATCCTCGAGGCGTTATATAACGCCCAAAGTCATAATACAGCATTTCACCCGTTTCCCGTTCAATGATAACGATACCAGTGTGTCCAACTTTAAAGTTTAAATTTTTTACGATACCTATTTTCTTAAAAAACATCATCCATTTTTCATCTCCACGAATTGTTGTACTGGGCCATGTTAATATAAGGGCTATATCGTTGTAAGTTATATCTGACTGCATGGGGCTTAACTTGGAAATAGTGTTCAGTGTAACCGAAATTTTGCTAAATGATTTTCAGTGCTATTTGACAAATAGTTTCAAGTCTTCGCACCAAAGAAAAAAACGTGTCAACTCAAGTTGGCTCAACTCTTTAAAATGAAATATTTTATGCGGAAAAGGAACAACATTACAGTAAACTCCATTTATTGAAAAAAATAGTACAAACTTTTTATTTAGGATATTATTTTCTTGAGTGTCTTCAGGCTGTATTTTTTTTTCATAGCTAAAAAAAGATTCCATCAGGTCATTGCTACAATTTAAAAAGATTATACATTCACATCGATCCGTAATATCCTGATATTCCCCGGGGTTATCCAGACCCGTACGGACATATATTTCGTTACCATTATTCCATAAAAATTCCGCAATGTTGTCAATTAATGCCTGCAGTTGTCGCCCTTTATCTTTGATCAATAAATATTTCATTTTCAATACTCTTTATTAAATAGGTTGCATGTCAAATCAGTCCTCAAAAACTACTTTGATAAAAAAGATTCCGCTTATAATTAAGCATGTAATTACCACTATTGCAATCGCTAGCATATAGAACAGTATACTCATCGCTTCCAGCGCTTATGTGTCCATAACCAACCATAGGGCTCTTCCTTAATATTTTCCGTTAGGAGGTCAATGTACTTTTGCGTTATTTCTCCGTCCTTTGTAAGTTCTGCATTGGAACATATCAGTAGGCAGGCAATTTTGTAACTTCCCTTTGATAATTGTGTAATATGCAGATAGATCACGGCCGTACGTGCCTTACGGGCTAATTTTTCCATACCGGAAAAAAAATAAGTTTGCTGGTTCAAAAAATGAAATTTATATCTTTCGTCTTCTGTTCGCGGACTTTGGTCTGCCAGAAAAAGATAGACGGCAGGGGCTGAGGTATCAGACAGTACATGGCGAACAGCCCGGCCATCAGCAAGCAACTTCATACCAAAACGCGACCTTATTTTAATCATTAGCTTGTCCATGATTACCGACCGAAGAGGTCTGTAAATGGCATATAGTTCATGATGTATTTTATAGGGCATGAAATTTAATATTTCCCAATTGCCACAGTGTCCTAAACAGGCAATTACCTTCTTTCCCGAATTGATGTACTGATCCATCACCTCCAGATTCTCAAATATTATTTTTTTTTCAAGCACTTCCGGCGGGGCTGAGATACTTTTTATCATTTCAGCAAAATAGGCGAGAAAGCAAACATAAAATTTTTTTACAATAGCATGCACTTCGCCATATCGCATGTTGGAAAACGAACGGGCAACGTTTTGAACGACTATATGCTTCCTATATCCGATCAAGTGATATGCAATAAAAAAGGTGAAGGAAGCCATCGCATATAGTAATCGCTGGGGCAACAAACTTATGGCATAGATAAAGACATAGATAATCTGGAATGCAACTGTCTGAAAAGCTTGCTTCATTTTCATGGATTAAAATTTCATTTTTATACCAATGGATCCATAAGGAGAGACCGAAAAATGATAGTCATTCTCACTTGAAAACACACCCTTAAGCGTTCTGTCACTATAGGATGCAGGACGGTATAGGTTCAGTCCCGCCATGGCCGTCATGGATAATCCTTTTTTGCCAAGCTTTAATTCAGGACGGAATCCTGTAACGATATATTGGTGGGAAAATATCACATCCTTGCCTTCTTTTTTCATTAGAGCAGCCTGTCCATTCATCTCGAGCGCATATGCCAATTTGAGTTTATCATTGATCTGATAGCCTGCCGACAACTCAAGCCCTTCGATCACTTCAACATTTATATCATATTTCCCCTGGAGCTTCCATTTGACGTAAACGGCGGGAAACAACATTGGATAGCCCAACGTGCTATTGATTGCCGCACCACCACCGATATCCAGATTGGGGTTCAGATGACGGATAAAAACAAGCCCGCCGCTTGCGAGTACGTTTTTAAAAGTAATCTTCGAAAAATCAGTAGTGGGAGCAAATATGCCTACGCCCGCACTTGCTCGGATAGACCAGTTATCATTCAAGGGGCGTAAATGGTAAACGCCTAGCTGCAAGTTCATAATTTCGGATACCATTTGCTGCGCGAAATTCCGGTTTTTTAAAGAAACATAAGCCCCTCCAAAACCGATTCCCCAAGCTGTCGGGCGATTTTTCTCATTTAATTTTATAGATAGAGGCATACTGAATGAGCCTTGGTAAACCATAGCCGAACCTTTGGCATTACCAATTTTTTCCCGGGGTTTATCACCCGGAGGCAAATAATAGTAGCCCGAATTGCCGATGTATTCTGCCCTAAAAGACAGCTGCTGTGCTTTCGATTTTAGCGAAAACAACATAATGAATGTTGCTAGAAATAATATTATTGACTTCACGATTTTAAAATTTTATGTAAATGTTTTTGCTCTATTTTTGAACAAAAGAATAATGCAAGCTGTAAAACAGAAAGCTGTTAACCACGGATTTTAGAATCGACAGGATGAGATCAAGAATAGAGAGAACGAAATAAATTTTAAAGTGCGCCTCATTCCTGAATCTATTAGTTACCGGAAGTCTGCTATCTTATGGTAAAGGTCCGGACCCCGGTACTAAACTGTCTGTTGTAGCTCGTGATTATTTAAAACTTATAGGCCAATCCGATAGACGCCCCCTGATTTTTCATCGCCCCGCTTTTGGGTTTGTGAAGATCTGCAAGGCCAAATTGATAAGTAGCATTTACCTGCCAATATCTGCCAAAATCATAACCGATGATACCGCCAACACCGTAATCAAGGCGTTTCATTACAGGGCTGTCTGCGATGTTATTATTTTTGAATAAACTGACACCATTAGCCTTCGTAATGATACCATAACCGATATATGGGCCGGCCCCTATGAATGCTTTTCCGCTGCCCACTGCTCCCTGCACAACTCCGTATAATGGCATCTCAACACCTAAAGATTTAATTTTGTTGGATGTATTGTCGGCTATGTTCTCCAGTTTAGAAGTCCGGTAATAAATATCGAGACCAGATTGTAGCGCGAAGTTTTGGTTTATATCGTATTTAATAAAACCGCCAACCGAACCGCCTACACCCATTTTGCTTTTGAGTCCTTTCAAATTACCGCTTAGCCGATAATTGGAAACGCTTGTTCCAGCCTTGAAACCAATTGAAACAGGATTGTCCTGTGCCGATAATCGCGCAGAGAAAAACACAGTGGCCGCAGCGAGAAAAAATGTACATACGTTCTTTTTCATTGTTCTAAAATTTTTATGTTATTTTTTAATTCAGAACAAAAGAACGACGAACGGTGCGGTTAGCCAATCTGGAAAAGATGGGGTTTAGAATCTAATAAATGAAATGCAATATCCGAGGGATGAATTTTCTGGGTACTGTTATTGCATGATACCATCCATCCACTTTAGGAAGTCCGGGACACGTACCCGGCTTACCAGAACCTCATTTGGGCATGCGGGGGAAAACGACAGTTTCAGACGGCTGTTAAAGTGTTTTGCTACATTTTCAATGGATTTTACATTTCCAATACAATTTCGTGATACGCGAAAAAATAAACGGCTGTCAAGCTGTTGTTCCAGTTGATCCAGCGTATAATTAATAATATATCGCCTATCGTTAAAAGTATGAAGGAAGACAACGCCATCTTCACTGTAAAAATGCGCAATATCTTTGGTTTCTATATAATGATAGTTTTCCCCTTTGGAGATCAGAAAACGGTTTTTGGTTTTGAATGACAACAGCTGCTCAAAATTCTTTGCATTATTAGGCAAAGGACGTCTATGGTAAATGTGCTCAAATTTAGTCAGCGCCGCCTCTAATTCGTTTTCGTCGAAAGGTTTTAACAAGTAGTCGATACTGTTCAGTTTAAATGCCCTAATAGCATGTTCGTCGTATGCTGTTGTAAATATAACAGGTATTGTTACCTCAACATGATTAAATATTTCGAAGCAGTTGCCATCTGCGAGGCGGATATCCATAAGAATCAGATCAACACCAGATTTTCGGAGAAATTCGATGGTATCTACAACCGTTTTTGTTTGCTTCTCTAACAGGTAATCTGGACGCAATTTCATCATCATACGTCTGAGTTCTTCGTAAGCAAAACGTTCATCTTCTACGATCAGGTAATTCATGGCTGTATATATGGGATTTTTACAATAAACATTTGTTTGGTATGCTCCACTTTTACTTCTTTGTTATGGATCTTATATTGCTCAGTGATGTAGCGCAATCCGATTCCCCCTCTGTCAGCGCTGCCTGATAGCTGAATATTGTTTTCGACTGTTATATAGTCGTTGTCAATGTTAATTATAATATTCAACGACGATTCTTCCGTTGCGCTATTGTGCTTGAATGCATTCTCTATCAGGAGCTGAAGCGTAAGGGGAATAATCTTATATTGTTCGCTGAATGCTAATTTATTCACTGTAAAAGTGAAAGAGTTCTCAAATCTCATCCGCATGAGGAATATATAAGAATCCAGGGCAAGCAATTCTTCTGCTACGGTTACCACAGGTTGGTGGGTGAGCGATAGTACATACCGGTAGGTCTTTGAAAGTGCCTTTGTAAACTTGTTGGCACTTTCCTGATTGAAATATATTAAAGAGGACAATACATTTAGCGAATTAAATAGAAAGTGGGGATTGAGCTGCGATCTCAATGTTTCATGCTGAAATAACAGAACTTTACGTTTGGCTTTTTCGGAGTCTGCTATAGCTTTTTGTTCGGACTGGAAATAATGTATCAGTTCAAAGACCAAAAGAATAGGAATATTCGTTGACATCGCAAATGCAAACTTGACAAGGAACGGAGGTAAGCCATCTTGGGGAATGAGAAATACATCGTATATCAAAAAATTAAATATCGTTAATAATACCATGCATATCACGGTGATACCGGCAGTGTCAGCCACAATACGTAAAAATATATTTTTAGAATAAGGTAAATATTTATTTAAAAATAGCAATAAGTAATAATCGGCTATACACATCGCAAAGATTACGGCATAGTGAGCGGATAACTGGATATGAAAATTGCTCCATAAATCTTCTTTCATTAAAATAATGCTGAAAAGCATTTGGCACAAAGCATATATCAGTGTGGAGGAGAAAAAGATGACCAGTCTTTTTACATTCATTTTACCCATTCGAACCATACTTCAAAGGTAGAGTTTCTAAGTAAGTTTGATTGAAAAACCTATCATCTTTCTGATGAACTTCATTATTTAATAGATGAATTTAATCGGTGTTGATCTCGGGCCGTTATCGATGTAAGGCAAAGAGTTAAGCAAAATGGATTTTTAATGCTTTCCAGTTGAGTGTGATATGGAAAATGGCGCATTGAAAGAAAAACACAATGAGGAATTCTTGTACGAACTCGGTATAGCTATCAAATAGATGAAAAACATCAATGCTGAGTATCTCACGACAAGAAAGATTAGGGAAAAGAAGAACGCTGTTTATTTAAAATTTGAAAACCTCTTTTCAATAGCAGTTAACCATTTTACTCTTTTCTTCTGGCTCACGGACTTGACCATATTATAGCTAATCCATTTGAGATTTTTGTACCCCATAGTTTTAAAGACACTTTTTATCATTGCTTTCTTGATTAAATTTCCAATGAGCAGGGAGTACATAATCTGAGGTTTGTTCATTGTGGTTATGATTGTTACGCCCTTCAGGTGTTTTAATAGCGGTATCAGGCCAAAACCCCTCGGATGATGATCATAAACAACGCCAGGGCTCAGTACCCGGTCAATAAAGCCTTTGGTCATAGCAGGCATCAGATCCCACCAGATCGGAAAAATAAAGATCAGATGGTCTGCTTTTTCTAGACGTTCGTTGTAGTCGATTACTTGTGGGTCAAGGGGGGTGTGTTCCACAAAACCTTTCAGATCCGCTTTTGACATTGCTGGATTAAATCCATCATTGTCAAGGTGTATCAGATCGACTTCGTGATTTGCATCTTTAAGCCCTTTTGTCACGGCATTTAAAATTGCATTGCAATAACTCCCTTCGTAGGGATGGTTGAATACGATTAATGTTCTCATCTTTTACCGTTTGAATACGGTACAAAATTGAGAAATCGATGCAGTATGGGACGATAACAATTGTTAAGAAATACGCTGTTCTTAAAGTTATCTTCTGTTTCGTATTCTGCTTAGTGAAACGGGAGTAACCCCTAAATAGGACGCAATATAATGTTGAGGGACACGCTGGATAATATGAGGATGTTCTTCAATAAGTTCCGCATAGCGTTTTTGCGGGTTATTCTTAAGATAGGAATAAAATATTTTCTGAGAATTTAAAAATCGCCTGAATAGATGTTTATACATTTCTTCCTTGATTTCGGGTAAATCCGCTAAAACATTTTGAAAATCCTTTTGGGAAATAGTTTTTAAAATACAGGGTTCTAAACTTTCGATGCTATATAAACTTGGTTGGTCTGTCATGAAGCTTTCAATAGAAGATATCCGGTCACCTTCAAAGAAAAATTGCGTCGTAATATCCACACCGTCATTATTGATCCAGGTCCGCAGACAACCTTTCTCAATAAAGAACATCGTCCTTGAAATTTCTCCCTCCTGTAAAAGGATGGTTTTGGCAGGAACTTCCAAACGATTAAAAAGATGCTTGAATATGTCCAATTCATCAGCCATTGCTTATTGTCATTTAGATTCGTTATTTATCTGTTATCAGTATGTAATTTTAGTGATAATTGCCTTATCAGCTTTTTATCAAAATTATGGTAATAAGTCCTGTCCAATATAATTATACCCTAAAATTGTTCTTTGACAATAGGATCAGTATGCATATTTTCCTGGCTTTTGTAAAAATCATCCATAAAATCACTTCCCCAGTTTTCCATCATAGTTACAAGTGGCAAAAGAGATTCACCTACTTCAGTTAAAAAATACTCAACTTTAGGAGGGAGTACCGGATAAACAATTTTTCTTACAACACCATAAGCCTCCAGCTCCTTCAATTGTAGATTTAATACTCTTTTACTTGCCAATGGATGTTTCTTGGCTAGCTCACTCGGCCTTCGGACTCCCCGGTTGATCGAATCAATCAGGCAGGGTTTCCATTTGCCTCCTATAATCTCAAAAGTTATGCTCATGCCACAGCTAAAATCTTTCGGTATTTTTTTCTCGTACATGGATGTCTTATTTAGGAGACAAATTTACAACATATTTCGTTTTCAGTTACATAGGGATAATATTATCCCCATACCAATATTTTTACCTCTATTTTTTCGTATCTATCCGGTCAGTAATTTTGTCAATAACAATTCATCTAATATTTAAAAAATGGAATTATCCAATAGAGACAAAGCCGAAGCTATTCAAAACAGCATCGAAACTGAAACATTATCCCAAGTAGGATTGATCAATCCACATTCTTATAAGCAACACAATCCACATGTAGCAACCGGGTTGCAGGCCATTTTGGGCTTACATGACCAAATGCCCATGGATAAGGTTTACACCAATGTAGTTCGAAAATTTCAAGATGGCGATTTTGGATTTGTTCACGTTGACTATTTTCTTTTTGAACCCACGGTGGCTTTTGACATCCACCGGTTTGAAAACGGCGTCAGCGTTGAACATTGGGACAACCTTCAGGTCAATTCAAAAAAGTTGAATAAGAGTGGAAGGACAATGACAGACGGAAAGACCAAAGCACAGGACCATCACAAAACCGAGCTGAACAAAAACCTTGTAAGGCGTTATGTTAAAGACATCCTTGTTGATAGGCAGATTGAGTTGGTGTCAGATTATTTTAAGGGCGACGAATTGATTCAACATAATCCCGACATGGGTGACGGTGTACAGGAGTTTCTCAGTACATTGGAGCAATGGGAGAGCGAAGGGAAGCCCCAGGTGTATAGCAAAATGCATAAAGTGCTGGGTGAGGGAAATTTTGTTCTGGTATTGAGTGAAGGTTTTTTTAAAGGCGAACATGTTGCATACTATGATTTGTATCGCGTTGAAAATGATAAAATTGTTGAACATTGGGACGTCATTGAACGAATACCAGAGCCCGAAAAACGCAAAAATGATAATGGCAAATTCTAGGAAAGAGCATCGCTACAAGATCGTTAGCACTTTTTTTGTTGTTCTGCCAACAACTTTTATCATGTCAGCTTTATCAGGTTTTATGAAAGAGGAGGCGGATGAAAATTGGATCGGAGTACTTTTTAAATCTTGGCTAATTTCATTACCTGTTGTTTACGCCTGCGTGTTGCTCTTATTGCCGCTTGCAAATAAATTGACAAGCAAGATTTTAGATAAGAAAGTAAATGTATAATATAACGCATACCAAAAGAAATAACGTTAACTATGGGGGGAGATGCTATAATTGCTGTAAATTAACTTTAGTATCCTCAACAAATAAACTAAAAGCTATTTTGTGGTGAGGCTCTTCGTTATTTGCCATGATTTTAATTTATGATTATAGGAGAGAATCCAGGTTGTTTCACTGGTTCTCTTCCCTTTTCCGTTTAAATATTCACCTACTCGGACTGTTATCAGAGGAGTGGTATCTCTAAGTATTTCAGCATATGCTTTTTCACCAGTGCTAAGTTCTGCTATTGCCGGAATATTTTCTATACTTACTTCTGGTTCGAACAGGAATTTTGCCGTACACCCAACATTGAGACTTTTTCCTTGAAATATGATTCCGTTCATGATGTTATATTTTGAAGGATGAGAAATTCATATTATTCAAAAACTAGTAAAACATTAATACTCTTTTAAAAGTTCTATTGTAATATAACGGTTACAAATGGTAATTATTATTCTTATGGATTTCATGAATTCAATATCACATTTCTGAAACATAGATCGAATTGAATTTCCCCTCTAAACACTCGCAGCACCTAGGTAGACTCCACTCCATGGCACTAGCATCTATCTGATCGAAGGTAAAGTCGTTTTAGAATATGATTGTCCGTATATAGCTGTGCAAAAATGTCTCTACAATCTGATCCTGGGAATGAGTAGCCTCACAGAAGAACTGTTGGACTTTGAGCCCGATTTTCTTACGCAACACCAAGCTGATTAGCTGTTTGATCCACCAGACATTTCGCCTGATCGGTGAAAGTGAGCTGTAACCATTTGAATATTGTGTTAATCCAATACCGCGGTTATGTTAGGATTAATCACAAATTTTCCATTAACCGTCTTATTGATAAAATCTGATAGATTAATATCAAGCATCAAGGTATGTGTTGCATTTGGCATGAGCAGTTTATCCCCCGCGATATTAACGGCAATAAATTGTCCTTGTGGCATCTCTAAAGGATAGGGAACTGCATCTATAACTATTTGATTTCCATTAGGGACTACTTTTAGCATAATTTCCTGTATGTTGCCATGGGGGACATGTCCTCCTGCAATGATGCTATCCTTTTGTATCCCTAGGATGTTTAATTTTTTATTCGCCTCGATTTTTCCTCCCCCCGCAGATGTGCGGGTCCATAGTTGTAGTATACTGAGATAGACTGCATCATACTGATCACCGTCGCTTTTTACCTTGACCTTTAGGTGTGCCTGCTCAGGTGCCGGACTATCGTCTTCATGGCAACTGCCCAAAAGTATTAGCAGGACCACAGACATAAGACACAACATTGCAGACATCTCTCGGGCAGTTAACCTTAGATATTTTGTATTGAAAATAAAGGTCGTCATAGTTTTTGAGTTGAACACAAGAGGAGCTTTGATCGTTTGCTTTTTTTAAACTAATTTTCTTTACGCCACTATCAAAAGTAGCAAAGCTCTTTCGTGAGCAACCACCGTTTTACCAAAAAACTTTTACATCCCAGAGAGACTTCCTTTCGTAAACTAAAGCTGATCAATTGTTTAATATCTTCTTTAAAGAAGCATCTTGTTGCCAGACTTCAAAAAAGATGTATGATCGAACGATATGCCCCGCAGTTTTACCAGTTTGGTATGCCGGTAACCGTAGATATCCGAATTGACTGTGACCATTCCCTGGTAAACTGACTTTGTTTTAAGTTTCACAATCCCAGAGGCACAGCATCGGCGGGTTTATCGGGTGTAACGGTTTTATGTACCGTGATATTATTCAGCAGCGAAGCCGGCACCAGATCCAAGGGAATAGAGCTTCTGTCAGGATCGGAGAAGGGAAACACACACTAGTAATTACGCTATGGTAGTGCTACAAAACGATGCCTCAAGTTAACTGAGTATTAGTAAATCATTAATTGTATTTCTTAAAATAATTTCTATTCAATTTAATCTAGAATTCTGTGTATTTACCGATGATGACGACAAGGCACAGCTTATATTCGATTTGTTAATCTTATTTCAGAACTAAAAGAGCTTTCCCAATTCTTTCCTAAATTGAAATATAGTTTAGGTTATCATAATATTTAAATTAAATCTTGAGTGATATGACTAATTGGAATTTAATAAGAGGGGTAGAAGGAACACTGTCTGCCCAAGATATCAGAAGAAATATGCTATCTTACATTATCAAAAACCACCCTGCAAGTCTGATTCAATGCATTGAAAAAGAGTATAATATTTACCGGATTGATATTCTGGGTAGCGATAGTCTACTATTCGATTTGCAAGGCCATTTTGTAAAAGCAAATATCAGAAAAATAAAGGGATAGACCTACGGTGGCTATTTCAGTTCGAATGCGGTCATTTTACCCTGGGCCGAGAAAACAGGAAACATGACCCTGAGGTCTTTTTCCGTTGTAGAGTCAATCATTTATGATGGACAGACTCAAAAGGCTAAAGGCGTGCGCATCGTAGATGCTGCCACGAAAGAAAGTTTTGAATATTACGCCAAGATCATCTTTGTCAATGCCGGTGCCATTAATACGAATCTCATCCTTCTCAACTCAAGATCAGACGGTTTCTGAATGGTTTAGGGATTGACAGTGGTGTGTCGGGACAATATGTTGCATATCATAATTACAGTACCCGCGTATATGCCGATTATGACGGTGAGCTGAATGCCTATAAAATAGATGGTAGAAACCCCGCCAGAGGCGGGTATATACCTCGGCTCAGAGTTTTGCACCGGCAGGAAACAAACTCCTTGAGAGGTTATGCTACTGGTTTTGGCGCTTCCCGTTCCACTTATCAGGACACCTCGTCTACCGGAAAAGATCTGCGGGATAATCTGTTGAATCCAAAACTGGGACATCGGTGGGTTGGTGCCCAGATGATGGGTGAAACCATACCAAAGAGCGAAAATAGGGGGTTTTCTTGATGGAAATGATCACGATGTCTGGGGTGTCCCTTTGCTCAATATAGCCATCGGATACGGCGACAATGACGATAAAATGTCGCGGGATTTTGTTGAACAGTTTACAGAGATGTATAAAAAGGCAGGGTTTAGCAATATTCATTCGTCAACGTATAAGCAGGCTCCCGGGTTGGATATTCATGAAATGGGAGGCGTTCGCATGGGACGAGATCCCAAGAGTTCGCTGCTAAATGAATGGAACCAGATGCATGCCTGCAAAAATGTATTTATCACGGATGGAGCCTGCATGACCTCCACATCAACTCAGAATCCTTCACTCTCCTATATGGCCATGACAGCACGGGCAGTAGATTATACATTGGGTGAAATGAAAAAAGGCAACCTTTTAAATTAATTATGTCCTGATAATCTGAAAATGATACTCTTTACTTAAATGTGACCACATTTAAGTAAAGAGTATCAAGAGCTGAGTTTATATGCCTTATTGTCTTTGAAAAATCAGTGATGAATTATGATTTTTTAGAGCAGGAAATTCATGATCGTTTTGGCTATGGAAATATTGAGGTGTTCAAGCCATCAGCTGACAAATGTAATTTTGACATCGTGCAAATGGAATGGGGATTTATTCCCCTATTATGTCAAAAACAAGAAACATGCAAAGATGCACGTCTTGGCTACAAGGATGCATCTGGCAAATGCCACCATACCTACATAATTCTTAATGCAAAAGGAGGGGAGCTGCTATTGGTAGAAAATATCATTTTGTACTGGAAACTGCTCGTGATATCAAATACACTCGCTAAATTTATTGCAACTTTATTTCCGGAAGCCGGTCTAATTAGAGGTGAGCAACTTAAAGCAAGATATCTTAACCGACAGAGAAATGGTAAACGCCGTGTTGCGCGGCGATCGCCATGCTTTTGGAATGCTGATTAAGCAGACCGAAGGATTGGTCGCGCAGATCACTTTCAAAATGATCAGCAGTCCCGGTGACCGTAAAGATATAGCACAGGATATCTACCTGAAGGCCTTTAAGAATATAGGCGGATTTAAATTCAAGTCAAAGCTATCTACCTGGGTCGGCCAGATCGCTTACAATACCTGTTTGCATTACCTCGAAAAAAGGCGGCTGGTCCTACTTGAAAATTATGGCACAAACGATGAAGGAGATGAGCATCAACTGCCCGACGAAAGCGACAATGCCGAAGCACTTCTGTCTCAACAGTACCTTAAAACTGTCCTGAACAAAAAACTGGATCAGTTGCAACCATTATATAAAACACTGATATCGCTTTATCACCAGGAAGAATTAAGCTATGCCGAGATCGCTGAGATTACGGCGTTACCGGAAGGCACGGTCAAAAACTATATCTTCCGGGCGAGGAAGCAACTGCGAGAAAATATACTCAAAAACTATAAAAGAGACGAGTTATGAAAATGATTCATTTAACGGACACGGAACTACAACAATATTTAACGGAACCTAAAACGCTTGGGCCCGAAAAGACAGCACATGTTTTAAGTTGCGACCATTGCGCGGCGAAAATAGCAAATTATCGGCTGCTTTTTCAGGGGATAGCAACGGAACAGCGCCCTGCATTTGACTTCGATCTTTCCGTGTTGATCCTGGAACAACTTCCGGAACCAACAAGAGTTTTCCCCTGGTTTGCCGTCATCACTGGCTGCATTTCAGCACTCGTAGTTGCGTTTTCTATAACTTATTTCTGGTCTACCTTGACTGCGCTGGCAAAAGGTATGTCTGGCATGATCCTTCCTATGACTGCCGTGGTTGCGGCATTGGTGCTGATCATTCAAAGCTTCGAATTGTTCCGGTCCTATCGGCAAAGAATGCGCACCCTGTTATCTGAAAAAACATTGCAACTTTAATAGTGCTGACCGGTCTAATCTGGTATAAACAAAGAGATATAAAATGAAAAAGATATTCACACTTTTCCTGCTCATCGCTACTGCAACTGTCAGTCGAGCGCAGGGCAACTCAACACCAATGAACGATCAACCGACCTTCCAGGAATTGATGCGAAGCACTGTGATCCTGGTATTGATCTATCTGCTGACCAATTTTATTTTGGCACTCATCAAGACCTGGTTCGACAACCGATTAAAAAAGAAGATCATTGAGTCCGGAACTTCAGATACAGTTGTTGCCCAGATATTAACAAACAACAGCACGCAACAACCGAATGCGCTGAAATGGTTCTGCGTACTGACCACTGCCGCGATCGGCCTGGCGATCGTCGGATTTTACCAGCTGAACGGAGTTTACACCTTATCGGCAATGGCGCTCAGCGTGGCGGTGGGGTATCTCGGCTTCTATTTCCTGATCAGACGTATCAGCGACTGACCTCCATCAGTTTATTCCTAAACTCTCTTGTTAAAAACTAAAGCTATAGACTGGCATGGGATCACTATGCCCCGAAATTATCAAACATGAAAACACTTACACTGGTCATCACGATCATTTTAGTATCCTTGGGCACCTGTTTTGCCGTTTTACTTATCAATTTTCATCCCGGTAGCACCAATGTCGCTGTGCAAGAGAGCCGCGATACCTATACACTGGCGGCGAGTTTTGATCATAGACGAACCGCGACAGTAAAGCGCTTCATCGACAGCTGCCTAGAAGCCAACGGGCAGTTGCCTGTTAAGGAGCAAGCTGCCGTTCATTATACGCTGACAAACGGCGGATTAAAAGTCGAAGCCCAAAAGGAAAAAAACAACGCCGAGGCAATGACCCGCATCAAAAGAATGTATCAGGACATCAGGTACCAGATCATCCCGCGATAAACCTTAAACGCAGCAAAAACACTCACTAGCACTATTTACATGAAATCACTATTTGTAGCCATCATGTTGGTTGCCGGGCTATGCTTTGCGCCGAATCTTTCAAGTGCTCAGGCCATGACCGGCAATATCACTGGGGCCATCAAGGAAGCAAGCGGCAAACCCGCGGATGGTGCCACCGTAACACTGAGCAGGCTAACCGACTCTGTCGCCGTTAAATATGAACTGGCATCAGCCGATGGTATTTATAAATTTGAAGGTATAAAGATCGGACAATACCGTTTGATCATCACGATGATGGGTATGTTAACCTTTAAGTCCGAACCTATTGTGGTTGATGAAGAGCATCCGCTGATAGAGATCCCATTGGTTATCTTGCATTCCGTTAACAAATCATTAAATGAAGTGGTAGTGACCGCGCAGCACTCGTTCCTGCAGCAGAAGATAGATCGGACGGTAGTCAATGTGGATGCCCTGATCAGTAATTCCGGTACCACGGCCCTTGACGTACTGGAAAAGTCTCCGGGAGTTAGAATTGACCAGGGTGGCGCCATCAGCCTGCGCGGCAAAACAGGGGTAGCGGTATTTATTGATGACAAGCCTGCCTACCTATCTGGCAGCGATCTGGAAAACTACTTGCGTTCCCTGCCATCCTCTTCACTGGAACAGATCGAACTGATGACGAATCCACCTGCCAAATACGATGCTGCGGGTAACGCAGGAATCATCAATATTAAAACCAAAAAGAAAAAGGTCGCAGGATTTAACTTAGGACTAAACCTCGGTTATCGTCAAAGCCGCTACAGCAGCACCAACAACAGTATAGACTTCAACTTCCGAAAAAATAAGATCAACATCTTCGGTAACCTGGCCTACACGCTGCGCAACAGTTATAACGATGTCGATATTAACCGTCGGTATTTTTATGATGCAGGTAACTATTCCGGGGAATTTGCACAAAATTCCTATATCAGAAGACAGGGGGACGGCTATAAAGCGACGCTCGGTATGGATTTGTATGCGTCCGAGCAAACTACCTTCGGTGTGCTATTTATAGGTTTGATCCGATCACCCAAAAACGGTAACAACAGCATGGGAAAGCTTTACAATGCCATCGGCCTGGCCGACTCAAGTATCCTGTCTCAAAACAATGAGCAGGGTAAATTTAAGAACGGTGCTATCAACCTTAACTACAAACATTCATTCCGTAAAAATGGCCCTGAGCTCAGTGCAAATCTTGATTACCTAAAATACAATACCAACAATGATCAGACCTTTATTAACCAAAATTACTCCGCGGCCGGCGATCTTATAGCTAAGGATCAGCTGAGCGGGCAATTGCCCACGATTATACGTATCTATGCCGCCAAAGCCGATTATAGCCAGCTGCTTAAAAAAGGCTGGAAACTGGAAGCGGGAGCCAAAAGCAGTTTTACAAATACCAATAACCAGGCGAATTACTTTAATGTTAACGGTGGGAATGCTACTCCGGACTATAACAAGACAAACCATTTCCTGTACAAGGAAGTGATCAGTGCCGGGTATGTAAACCTGAACAAAGACTTTAAGCGATTTAGTATACAAGCAGGTCTTCGTCTGGAAAATACAGACTCCAGAGGCCATCAGTTAGGTAATCCTGAAAAACAGGACTCTGCCTTTAACCGGAACTACACGGGCCTGTTTCCGACGATGTTCCTGCTTTACAAGCTGGATACACTTGGCGGCCATCAGCTCAAATTCAATTATGGCCGCCGGATAGACCGTCCCTATTATCAGGACCTGAACCCATTCATCTCACCGTTGGACAAATACACCTATTACGTAGGTAATCCTTATCTGCAGCCCTCTTACTCCGGCAATTTTGAACTGAGCTATATCTATAAAAACCGGTTCACAGCTACGATCAGCTATAGTGATACGCGTGATCGGGTAAATGAGACCATCGAGATCATCAACGGCTATTATTATGACCGTCCGGGCAATATAGGCTCGACCAAAGTTTATGGGGTCAATGTCGATGCGGGTTTTCAACCCGCCAATTGGCTGAGCATGCAGTTCAGTGCAGATGTCTCCCATATCAGTTCGCGTAGCGATTTTTACACCGGTAGGCTGGATACCAGAAGCACAAATTATTCCGGACAAGGCATTGTTCAGTTTAAACTCAAGAAAGGCTGGAACCTGCAAATGGATGGTAACTATCAAAGCAGGCAGACCAATGCTCAGTTCACGCTGGCCTCCAGGGGAAGATTGAATATCGCAACTGCTAAGACCATCTCTCCGCACGCGACTTTAAGATTGAGCTTTATGGATGTCTTGAACACTGGTGTCAATAGGGGCGAAATCGGAAACCTGGACCGCACGACAGCAAGTTTCAGAACGCTTAGTGATACGAGGGCTGTGTTGCTCACCTTAAGTCTCAGGTTTGGAAACACGGTGGCCGGCCAACGAAAGCATAACCAGACTGGGGCCGGTGATGAGCAGGGCAGGGTCAAAAATTAGCCAGGTTCTCCTTTCATCTCGACCCGCCAATTGATGATCACGAACAGAATTCCCATGATAAAAAAACGGCAATATCGCAGACGATGATCAGCGAAGCCCAGATGGAATTATTTGATTTTAAATAATTATCAAGTTGATCCTTTTGTTAACTTAGATTCATTCGATACTTTAGGGAATAAAACAATGAAGCATTATCTTCTTTTAGCCTTTGTAGCCTTGATGCTTTTCTTTAGCCGTTCGGTTTATGCGCAGCAGCAACCGGATACAGTGAGCTATTATGACCAGCATCGCGCACGCCGGGTACCGGTGGCTATTTATAAACCGGGGCATAAAAACGCCCCTGTGATCATATTCAGTCATGGGTACGGGCAGAACAGATCTGATAGTTATCTTTCCTACTCGTACTTAACTGATGAACTGGCTTTAAAAGGCTATTTTGTGATCAGTATACAGCATGAGCTTCCGACGGACAGCCTGATTCCATCTTCCGGCAACGTTCAGGTTGTCCGGCGTCCGTTTTGGGAACGCGGGGCTGAAAATATTGCCTTTGTTATCACTAGCCTGAAACGATCATATCCTGAATTAAACTATCACAATATCACGCTGATCGGTCATTCCAACGGCGCAGACATGTCAGCTTTATTCCCTATCAGGTATCCGGGTGTGGTGAATAAGATCATCACGCTGGACAACAGGCGCATGATCCTTCCACGGTCAAGAAATGTCAAGGTACTTTCCCTCCGGTCAAGTGACCAACAAGCGGACAATGGTGTATTGCCGACAGCGGCAGAAGCAAAGGAGTATCCTATACACGTCGTCAGGCTACCTCATACGAATCATGATGACATGGATGATCATGCAACATCTACCCAAAGGAAGGAGATTTTGGGACATATCTTCCGCTTTCTCGAAGTGAAAACGCATTAAAAGCAACGCATGTGCTTAACGAGGAAAATCTGAATGCTATAGCTGGAACAGTTGTAACGGAAGCAGTATTTTAGTTTTTGGAACAAAGAATGTAGACTTATATGTGAACAAGGTACCGGTGTAACCACTTCAAATTAGCATTCTGTTTTATCTTGTCTGAAATTAACAAACTAAAGTATTTATTTCTATGGAAAGATAAATATAATTTACAGTATTGGGCTCTGGTTAATTTTAATGTGTTGGTTTATAGATAAATAAAAGTAATAAATTTTAAAGGTTTTAAAATTTATATTTTTTATGATAGTTTCGGCTGAAAATTACTATGAGAAAAATTATGAGATTCTTCAAGTACGCCCTTTTGTCAATACTTAGCATCCTTGTACTTGTTGTTCTTTTTGTTTATATAAGCAGCCGAATTTTTATAGGTGCCAAGGATCAGAAATTTACAGATTATCTTAAAAGTAACCGGGAACAGATTTCTGACAGGATAGCAGGTAATTTATTTGATTCCAATTTCTATGATTCCCAGATCTTTCTTTTTGGGGAAATACATGGTTATGCTGATAATCAGAAAGTGGACCAATATTTACTGGAATTCCTCAATAAAAAAGCGGGTGTAAAATATTATGTTGCGGAAATGGATAGTAGTACTTCCAATAAGCTGAACAAATTTCTATCGGGAAATTCAAAAGATCAGAAATTGATCGCAGAGGTTGTAACAGCGATGAAAAAACGTATTCCGCAACAGTCCAGTAAAGAGTTGCTGGATAAGTGGAACTCCATTTACGACTACAACCAGACTTTGGGAGATTCCCTCAAAATCGCTGTCTTAGGTGTTGATACTGATTTTGACAACAATTCCCGTAAAATCTCAAGAGATTCGGCAATGATGGAAAATTTTACCAATTTGTTGAAAAGACATCATCTAGAAAATGAAAAATTTTATGGTCTTTTTGGGTTTTATCATGTGCTCCAGCATGGCCCAAATGGAGGGAAAAAACCATTTGCGGAGCGACTAAAGAATGCGGGTTTCGAGGTGAAAAGCCTTGTCGGCTACACGCTTGAAAGCGAAATGTATCTCCCCAAAAACCCGCAATTTCCAACGCCGAAAGATCAGAAAGTAAGCTGGATCAATGCAGACGGGCCAATGATGTCAGTGAAAGGAATCTTTGATTTTTCGGACCTAGTTAAGCCAAATTCCATGACTTTATTTAAGTTGGATGCTGAAGATTCCCCTTATGGAAACTCTGAGAAGCTGATAGCAATTAAGTCCAGAATGTTCGGTGAGAGCTTCAATCCGCAGAATGGGACTTCCACGCTAGATTATTTTCAATACATCGTGCTGCTGAAAAATTCAAAAGCACTGACACCATTAAAGCAGGAATGAGGTCGGACAATTTTTAATGTTATTAGCATATATTTAGGTTCTGGTATTCCACGAATCTCTGTTTATTTCCAGATAGTTGTCTTTTATATTCATATGTATTTATCTAATGAAATGAATTGATTTTTTGCCATTCCTCGTAGCTGAGTACGCCAAGCTCCGGCAGGCTTTTACCGTTCAGAATATGGATAAACTCCAGTTGATTTCCGTCTGGATCGTCAAAATAAAGGGCAAGTGCGGGCATCCAGGCAAAAACCATTGGTTCATTGCTGCCATTTTTGAGAAAATTATAAGCCTTTAAGCCGTTTTTCTCTAAAAAAGTACTTGCATCTTTTAAAATAAAATCTTTGGAACAGCTGAATGCAAAATGTCTTTTATGGAGGTGACCTTGTTGTTCCCAAAGTCCGAGCATTGCCTTTTTATTTTCTCCGATCCAAAGAAACGCAATCGGCCTGGTTTCATCATAGTGTGCAAGCTGTAGACCCAATATTTGAGTATAAAACTGTACCGCATTTTCCAGGTTGCTTACTTGGATGTGTGTCTCATATAATCCTTCAATCATTTTTATATATTTTATTCTTAATAATTAGCGTGTTGTAATAATTATGACCATTTCATTTTAGCATATGAATAATCGGATAATCTTTACCTGAGCTGTCTTTTTCTGATCTTCCTGCTTTTCTGAACCCTAATTTTTCATAAAATTCGACAGCCTGATAGTTTTGCTCATTGACGTCAACCTTTGTAATGCCTGTTGTTTCGTCCATAAATTGAAATAAGCACTTTCCATAACCTTTCCCACGATAGTCATTGTGGATAAAAAGCATTTCGAGATTTCCTTCTGATACCGATGAAAATCCGATAGGTTTCCCATTTTCAATAAGGAGAAATACTTCGATATTGGGCAGATAATCCTTTGGGATGACTTCTTTAAAATAAATAAAATCTTCTTGGGCAAGAAAGTCGTGCGTAGCTCTTACAGCGGATTCCCAAATTTCCATAATTCTTGAATAATCTTCTTTGGTCGCCCGCCTGATTTGTTGTGACATAATTCTAAATTAATAACTTTAAATATATTAAATATTCAATGATGGTCTTCCTGATGCTATTGTATAAGCCTCTTTTATTACCTCTGAATAAGTCGGGTGAGCATAACTCATGGTAGCCATACCATTCGCGGTTACTTCATATTCCAGTCCGACAACAGCCTGTGCAATCAAATCTGCCGCACGGGCGCCGATGATATGCACTCCTAATAGTTCACCGTATTTCGGATCGGAAAGAACCTTTACAAAACCTTCCGTTTCCATTCCTGCTCTGGCCCGGGCGTTCACTGAAAAAGGAAATTTACCGATAGTATATTCCACGCCCTGTTTTTTTAATTGTTCTTCGGTAGCGCCTACAGAAGCCACTTCGGGCCAGGTGTACACTACCGAAGGGATACGGTCGTAATTGATATGAGGTTTCTGACCATGGATTCTTTCCACGACAAACACTGCTTCTTCTTCTGCTTTATGCGCCAGCATCGCGCCACCGATGACATCTCCAATCGCGTAAATGTTTGGGGCTGTTGTCTGGAGCAATTCATTGACTTTCACCGTACCATTGTTATTCAATTCCACGTTGGTGTTTTCCAAACCCAGGCCGGTTACGTAAGGTTTTCTGCCGACAGCAACCAGGATATAGTCGGCGGTTAGGTCTTGTTCTTTCCCTTGTTTATTTTTGAAATAAACCTTAGCTGTGCCGGCAAGATTTTCAGCTTTATAGACTGCCTGCTGAAGTTTGATTTCCACGCCTTCTTTGGTTAAGATCTTCGTTAAAGCCTTTCCTAATTCACTATCCATCGTCGCAATAAGATTATCAGCATATTCTAAGATAGTCACTCTGGTTCCGATTCTGTTGAATATGGAAGCCATTTCCACACCGATCACGCCGCCACCGATGATCACAATGCTCGCGGGTTTTTCCTGCAATGCCAGCGCTTCGGTAGATGTGATAATCCTCTTTTTGTCGACGGTAATGCCGGGAATGCTGGACGGTTTCGACCCTGTGGCAATAATGAACTTATCTGAATTAATAACAGTTTCGATATGATCATCGTGTACAATTTTTAAAGTTTCAGTATTGACAAAAGAACCTGAGCCCCTGAAAACCGTGATCTTATTTTTTCTCATCAGGAAATCCAGACCTTGCGTGTTTTTGGTCACTACCTCGCTTTTTCGTTTAAAAAGCTGTTCAACATTGAGCCGGAGATCCGAATATTCAATGCCATGTGCCCGGAAACTGCTGAGCGCATCTGCATAATGATGCGTGCTGTCCAGCAATGCCTTTGTAGGAATGCAACCTACGTTGGTACAAGTGCCACCCAGCGTATTATACTTTTCAATGATGGCTGTTTTATAACCTAATTGAGCGCTTCTGATAGCTGCCACATATCCGCCGGGACCTGAGCCTATTACGGTAATATCAAATGTTTCCATTTTATTGTTTATATATTTTTAATTGTCTAAAAAAATAAACCGATTGGTCTTTTTGTGGTCAAAAAAAATTATGCTTTCAAATTCCTGATCAGTTTTTCTAAAAAAGACATCGCTATATTCAGCTCTGTCATATGATTGTTGACCTTTGCCTGCATAAACGCACCTTCGATCATTGAAATCATCACTATTGCAATTTCGGCCGGATCGGTATCTGCTTTTATTTCGTTTCTATCGATACCGCGTTTGATTTGATTTTCTATGGAAGTCTTCCAAAAATCAAGGGCTTTTTGTACACGTTTTCGGAGTGCCGGATGTGTATCATCAGCCTCAGTAGCAGTATTTAAAATAGGGCAGCCCGCCTGTAAATAGGGATACCTGAAATAGTTTTTGTAGGTATGGGGATAAACCAGCAATCTTTCGATAGAATCTTCAGTTGCTAAAATACGATCTTTCATATGCTGGGTTATCTTACCAAAATTGTAATCAAATACACTTAATGCAATCTCATCCTTATTCTCAAAATTGCCATAGATGCAACCTTTGGAAAGGCCGGTAGCGCTCATGACATCATTTATGGATGTGCCAGCATAGCCATTCACATTAAAAACCGATGCTGTTTTTTCGATAATTAAACGTTTGGTATTTTCAGATTTAATCGTTTTCATCAAGCATGAATTTTAATACGGCATAAAAATATGAAAAAAATAAAACGATCGGTCTTTTTTTTGAGAAAAATAATTAATGTGCCTATTATCTGATTGAGAAGATAAATGGGTTTTACGAACATTTGAATTTGTAACAATAAAATGGATACCAGGTTAAGCTGCAATATTTTTATTGATTTTTCCGGAAAACTCTTCTGGTAATAAGGCTCCTAAGGCAGAATATTACCATTTTCGATTTTACCATGTCTTACTACAAGATACTTAATAAAGGATACATGCGTAAGCATTCCACCGGTATTCTGAGGATATGTAAGAATAACAAAAAGGAAAAGGTATCGGATGCGAAATAAAATAATTATTTAAACAAATTTTGTGGATAATTACCTGTTTGCGGCACTTTGAGCATCGTATTGGGAAAGGTGGAATAAGAAAGTCCCTTATTCACGAGGATGAGAGGGAAAAATTCATTTTGAGTTTATAAAAATCCAATATGCATTGGGGATTTACTTATTTAAATATTCGAATATATACTTTTGGCATAGTATCTGTTGCCGTAACAACAGATGTTCATGTAATTGGTCCTAATTTTAGATAAATACGCTTGATAATGATAAAGAGTCTTTTTGTTGTTTTACTGTTTTTAGTTACAACGTTATTTGCAAACGCGCAGTCGATGAAATTGACTCCTAATGACTTTGTAGATGCTGCAGACGAATCGAAGAATTATGTCGTCCTGAATTTTGCAGGAAAATCGCAAAGTGATCTATACAAAGCAGTGCTGAAATTTGTAAATTCGTATTACAATAACCCGGAGAAAGTTGCAACAAAAATAGAAGGTGAGCAGATTGTCGTCGATGCAATTAAAGAAAAAGCAACGGCTTGGGGCAGAGGTAATGATCTTGATTTTTTTTATAAGATTACGATGGACTTTAAGGATGGGCGGCTGCGGTTTTCCCCAAATTATAAATACCTCGAAAACTACAATGGAATTGAATATCCATTGGTAAAAAAAAGTAATCTTTGGGTAAAGACAGCTCTTTTCAATACAGATGGTAAAGTGAGGCGAGAAGCTGCGAAACAGGAATTGGAAAAGTTTATCAATAATTATATTATCGCGATTACAAATAGTATAAATACGAGCAAGTCGAATGACAACTGGTGAAAAAATATACCATTAAAATGATGAAACAGCCTCCAATGAAGGTTTTGCTGTTCCCCAGCCGATGACTCCTATTACGATTCGAAAATACAGTAGATTCACACTCCATCGCAAAATCCGTCCAAAAGGTGAAAGCACGAACAAATACTCACATCACATCTGGACGCTTACAGTAACCGTAAAATAGGTTCCGTTCTGGGTATTTCCCGTAATACAGTCAACACCTACATTCAGCTTTTGCAGGCAGCGGCTATAGGCACTCCGTGGGGCAGAAATCTATCTGATCGAAGGCAAAGTCGTTGTAGAATATGGCTGTGCTTCTATTGAGGTAATCCGCTGCGTCAAGATGCCGCTAAAGCCCGATCCAAGGAGTGAGTAGGTAAAAAAACATGTCCTCGCTAAAGGGCCTTTCAAAATATCTGTGGAAACCGATATTTGAAAAGCTGTTTCAGTTAGCGGAGTATTGCAAACTAAAACCGGAGGAACTGGAAATGTACAAATGTAAGTTTAAGGAATAAATGGGATGCGGAGAGCATCCGAAGCAGTTAGGAGGAGCTCTTAAAAAAAGCGCGCGAAAAGGCAATGGCCGAAAAAAGAGCCGAAGGAGAAGCTCAAGGTGAAGCTAAGGCAAAAGATGAGGTAATAAAAAAACTTTTGTCTTCGAATAAGTTTTCGAATTCGGAGATTGCCAAACTATCGAACGTCACTGTGGAATTGTAAATGAGGTTTAGGCGGAGATAGCTAAAGGAAAATAAAGCATATAACAATACAAGGAATCAACATACCAATTACAGCTAGAAGCTCCTCTCTACTAGCAATGTGATATTTCTCATATGCTGCGCCATCGAAAATTTCCAATTCATCAGTATCTAACCTTCGTTTATAAACTTGATTAGTTGTCAAATTAAAAAAATGCCCCAATTGGGTTATTTTTAGATAAAATACTATATTATGAAAAACAACAATCAATAATGTAAATTACGATATTTCGTAATTTACATTATTGATGATTTGTGGTAAATTATTGATAATTAAACATTTGCATTTATTGGCGTTTCCCTTGCTTTATAAGTTGTCAATTATAGATTATTAGTAAAATAGGTTTGCCAACTGTCTAACCGGGCGAATAAAAATTCTTCTCAATAATCTAAATTCGTGGAGTTCTATAAAACATAATACTATAAAAATTCAAGAAATGTCAAACAAAAACAAAAATGCAGAGGGTTTTGGAATGCCCTGGGAGGAAATTTACGGTTATTCACAAGCCATAAAAAAAGGAAATACAGTTTGGATCTCGGGTCAGCTTGGTCACAATGAAAAGGGAGAGTTACCGGAAGGAATGGATGCGCAGATGAAACAAACATATGCCAATATCAAAGAACTATTGTCTAGGTTCGGAATGAATATGGATCATGTTGTTGAAGAAGTTATTTATACTATGGATATGGCTACGGCATTTGATGCCCGAAAGAACTTTAAAAAAGAATATTATTCCGATCCTAAGATGGTTGCCAGCACTATGGTGGGTGTAACTGGACTTGCGTTACCGGGGCAATTGGTGGAAATAAAGATTATTGCAACTGAATAACTAGTTATTGATTTATGCTGTACACGTGACTTTAGTTAAGAAGTTTTATTCTGGTTTTTCAATAAAATTATCAGCAATGGTTGGCACAAATGCCAACCATTGCTGATTTTTGGTTAACTTATTTTACTTAGTTCTTCCCATAATGCTGTAAACAATTTTGATTTAAAAGAATATCCGGACTTATCGGTAAATGCCCCGCAATTGATGTCGCTCCGAAGAAAGGATAGAAAGAATTTTCTCTAAAGTTTGCGACTGGGATCATCGTTGGATGGAAGTAAATAGAACCGTTCGCCATCTTCTCTAATAAAGTTAATGGCAAACGGAGTTCAAAAATTATATAATCGCTTTAATTGTTCCACCTTCTACGCGAATAGCTGCTCCGTTTGTTGCAGAGGCCAAGGGACTTGCATAGTAAGCAACGGTATCGGCGACTTCTTCGACTTTGGCGAAACGCTGTATTAAGGAAGTTGGGCGGATATCTTTGAAGAAATTAGCTTCCGCTTCAGCTGGAGATATATTGCCTGCGGCAGCCATATCATTTACGAAACCTTCGATCCCGCGCGATTTTGTTGGCCCCGGTAAAATAGCGTTTACTGTAACTCCTGTACCTTTAGTCATTTCGGACATTCCCCGGCTGATGGAAATCTGTGCTGTTTTTGTCATTCCATAATGAATCATTTCCTCTGCCTGCGAAACAGCGGTTTCGCTCGAAATGAAAATAACACGACCCCAATTTTTTTCTTGCATTTTTGGGACTAAGGTGCGGCTAAGGCGCACGCCACTCATAACATTGATATCAAAAAAGCGAAACCAGTCTTCATCCGGGATTTCAGCAAATGGTTTAGGTTCAAATATTCCCACGTTATTAATAAGGATATCTATGTGCGGTAATTTTTGGATGAGCGCATTAATATCATCAACTTTACCGAAATCTGCTCCGATTCCGGATATATTAATGTTGCCCGACGTATTTTTTAAATTGGAAACAGCTTTATCTACAGCCTCCTGCGTTCTACCGTTGATAATTACATCTGCACCTTCTGACGCTAACCTTTGGGCGATTGCATAACCGATTCCTGCAGTTGATCCACTTATAAATGCTGTCTTTCCGTTTAGTTGTAAGTCCATAATTTTTTTTAAATATAAATGTTTATTTAAGTAATGATAGTATTGCTTCTCCTACAGCATGTGCAGACTGGGGATTTTGTCCGGTGACTACTCTCTGATCTACTGTTACGTGCTCTTGCCAAAGTCCTGACTTTTCAAATATTGCACCTTGTTCTATCAGTTTAGTCTCAAGTAAGAATGGAACTATGTTATCCAATTTCACTGCTTTTTCTTCCTCGTTGGTAAAAGCATTTATTTTTTTTCCGTCCACTAGATAATTGCCACTGCTCAGTTTAATATTAACCAATGCGGCTGGTCCGTGGCAAACTGCACCTATAATGCCGTTGTTTTCGTAGATGTTTTTGGCAATGGTAGCGAGCTCTTCGTTATCAGCAAGATCCCACATTGCTCCATGACCACCTGCATAAAATATAGCAGCATATTCTTCTGGCTTGATTTGTTTAGGACTCATGGTATTTTCGACTTTTGTCCGATATCTCGTATTATTCCAGAACAGATAATTTACCTTGTCTTCCAGATTAAATCCATCTATCGGAGCTTTACCACCTTTTGGGCTGACAAAATCTATTTCGTACCCTGCGTTATGCAATACCTCCCACGGATGGGCAACTTCGGATAGATAATATCCTGTTGGTTCGTTAGTGCTTCCTTTTTTATCGTGACTGGTGACCACAAAGAGAATTTTTTTCATTTTATTTGATTGTGGAGCTTGTGCGTTTGCCGAGCTAACAACCCCTATAAAGAGTGCAAGTGCCATAGCGATAAGTTTTCCGGCAAGATATTTAAATGTTATTTTCATTTTTGAACTGTTTGATTACAGTACAAAAGTGATGATTGTAGAAAGGGTGGGACAGGAAGTAAGTCACAAAATTTTTGTGATGTAGATCACGTTAGGAAGAGAGGCGGCTTAAAGTCTCTCTGGAAACACCGAGATAAGAAGCGATTAATGTCTTGGGAACTCGCTGAAATAAGATTGGAGAGCGCTGTAGCAGCTCTTCATAGCGTTCTTTTGCACTGCTGTTAAGTAAGGAAAGGATTCTACTTTGAAGCGCAATATATCCGAAATTAGATTTACGGCGAAAGAAATGTTCAATTTTATGCATCTCCGAGCAAAGCTTCTCGCGATTAGTAAGTGAAAGGCATAGTACTTCGACGGCTTCAATGCAGTCAATATCTAGGATTGCTTCGGTCTGGTTAAAATAAGCCTGGAAATCCGAAACCCACCAGTCTTCCATAGCAAACTGGAGAATATGTTCTTTGCCATCATTATTGGTGAAGGAAGCTTTAAGCAAACCCTTAACAACAAAATAGTCGTATTTCACTTGGTCCCCGGCCTGTACAAGGAATTGGTGCTTTTTAAGTTTTTTCGTCGTGAAATGAGAAAGGATATAATCGAACTCCTGATCGGTTAAAGCTGTTATTTTCTCAAAATGTTCTCGTAATAGCTTGCTCATTATATCTGTATCTTTCTTAAAGAAGGTATCTCGTTTTAAAATCCAGTATTGAGGGGTAAAATTACAAAAAATTACAAAGTGTATCTAATCAGCTTTGCTAAAGTGAAGAGGAATATGCTAAACATGCAGAAGTACTTCTAAGCACACTATTTTGCAGAATACTATCTTACATTTACTGTATTAAATTAACCAACCTCTAAATTTATGAGTATTTATTATACAAAAACTTAAGATCTTTTGCATGAGCGGCGTTAAATATAATCTATGCTAGCCTTGAAAATTGAATTACCTTCGCTATCGAAAATCACGATACCGCAATCCTGGCAGTTCTATCCGAGGTTCCAAATTATTTTTAAGATTGTTTAAATCAACTCGATCAAAGGCATTATTGGAAAGAAATACTGTTCACAAAGCACCATGTGAAAGCTCTCCTTTCTTTGTTAATGACCAAGCTGTTTTTGGAAGTTTGCCACTTAATCATGGTTCATGGTATCAATATCATGTGTTTTTGCATCATATTCCTGAATAAATTACAATTATGGTTACTAATTCTTAAAAAATTCAATAATAACTTTATTTCCTTTTAAAGTTGTAAAAAAGGAACGAAAAACAGCGAGAGGGACAGAAATTGAAGGAATTATTGAATTGAAAATATTAATCTTTAGAATTATGCATAGAGCAAGAATAATTGAGCAACATTTGGCCGTTGCGGTTAAAATTGTACAGATTTATTTGTATTTTTAGTTCTGTAGATGACATAAGTGCTTGGTATATAGCTTATAATCCGTAATATCAAGTTTTTAGCTGAATAAAGAACCTCCAATAACGGAATAATAGGATACGAAATATGAAGTATATCTTTTATTTATTTTTTTTAATCTCGATCAATGCCAAAGCACAGGATATTGAGGTTTTGTTAATAGGTGTTTCCCATGATTATAGTAAATATCCTACCCAGGATTTTTCCAGCATCCATCATAAAATTAAAAAATTTAAGCCTGATGCCTTTTTTGGCGAGTTTTTGAGTAGAGAAGACGAACGGTTGCTGATGGAATATTGGTGTAAACAGCCAAATATCACTCGGCTACATAAACTAAGTAACAATCGACCTATAAAAGAAGTACTACTGCAGTATACCGTTGACAGCTTGAAGGAACGATCAAAGCAGCAGCCAAATGATTATCATGTGAAAGCCGATTTAGCGCATGCCTATTATCTTGATCAGGATGTGGCAAATGGGCATTATCAATACTGGCAAGTTTATAATTTCCTGCGGCATCAACCTAATGCCGAATTTGAAAATTATATCGAAAAATTACTTAGCCCTAGGGTAGATACCACCGGACGAAGTATGAAAAGGCTAAAAACTTCTGAATACGCCTATATAGCCTTCCCGATGATGCAGGAGCTAGGCATAGAAGAACTGATGTCTATGGATTGCCAGGACTATGATTTGAATTGGCAAGCATCGTGGGGAGCATTTGACGCAAAATTTGTCTTGTTTAGGAAAGATATAGCCGATTCCTCTAAAAATCATCTGAAAACGGCTTTGATAGCTATTGACAAGGGTTTTGAGAAATATGCTCATATCGAAAAGTCTTCAAATATGATAACCGAATGGTTGAATACTGATGAGGCCGCACAGATTTCCGCCTCAGGAGATTTTTACTTGCCCGATATGTATAATATGAATGGGTTTCCCAAAGAAGAAATGCTGTCAAAAATACATTGGTGGATCATGAGAAATGAGGGAATGTGTCATAATGTTGTCAACCGGGCTAAGATGGTAGGAGCTAAAAGAGTCGTAGTCCTAGCTGGGGCCAATCATAGAAAATACATGCAGGACATTTTCAAGACAATGCATGCAGTGAAAGTGAGAAACATCAATGAAGCAGACTAAAAGCGGTGTTATCATTCTATGCCATATAAGAATTCCGCTACGAAATCTATCTGCGGATTTTTATATTTATGTGTAAGCTTTATTTTTCTTAAGAATGGTATCTGATTGAAAATAAGTGACGTGCTGTTGTTTTTATGCTCTTATTTTTAATACGCAAAAAGGCTTCAGCATCACAATCGATCTTTGTGTTAATGAAAAGTTAATGCAGCACGAAGAAATGAGAGCATAAACCATCAAGAAGCTAATGGAGATGGAAACGAGCGAAAGAGTATGTACACTTTCAGCCTGTGAATCTGGAAGTTAAGGTGGGGTTTTCCGTCGATCGATAGTGATTACGACCTTCGGTTTATTTAGTATAAGAAAAGTGGAGGACTGCACCCGCTTGTTTCAGCTGCCTATCGAAATGCGGTTTCCGATAATCGATGACCTTGATTTAGTGGACTGGGATTTGTTTAAAGTACTCCTATTTCAACGGAAGTTCCATTGATGCCGACCGCTGCGAGATCAGTATCTTGTTGGCCTGCTCAATAATCGCACAGGTTACTTGCAGCATAGTGACTCAAAGTTATGATTATCTTGTTTGAAGCGATCTGTCGTGAAAAAGTGCGCTTTCTTAGTTACATCTGTGTAATTAGCGGTTTTTATGTAAGTTTGGACATGCCATATTACGATGACAGCATATAAAGAGCATATCGAAATTTTTAAAGAAACTTACGGCAGCCGTTTTGAGGCCTGGCGGGCACTCATTGATCCAAAGGAGAAATTGTATCCGGTTTTGTTGGAAATGGGACGAAGGTAAATTTGAGAACAGTGGACTTGCAAATGAAATCGGCAGTATGAGATATTAATACGACATCCATACCACAGAGAATAATGCCATCAGCTATTCTTTCCAGAAACAAATGGTAGCCGAAAAAAATATCAAAAATACTTTTGAAATTGAGTCAGGGCATAGTTCATTGATTTCGAAACCGGTAGAATTGGTTTCAATTTTCAATAAAATAGCATGTAGCAATTAATTAGTGGATTAACATTCTAGAACAGCTTTTATATTTAGATGAATGGTTCAGGGAATATGAACCATTTTGCCAAATAATTGAACAGATCTGCAAAAAGATAATCTTTTCTGATTCGCAATTTTGAATAATCAATAGAAAATTTAAAATTAAAACATAAAATTATGGCTTTATCAAATTTGGGTATTTTTCATACCGTAATTGGAATCATAGCGATTGTGTCAGCAATTATTTGCCTGGTAAAAAGCGGTAAAATCAATCTGGATACGCTGGCAGGAAAAATCTATTTTTACTTCACGTTGGTTTCGTCCTTGACTGCATTGGGTCTATCAAGTGTCAAAGGGGTTAACCCAGGTCATATTCTGGCATTACTGATCGTGATTTTATTATCTGTTGCCTATTTTCTATATAAAAGAAAGAAGGGCAACAATGGTTTTCGGTTTATAGAAAACTTTTTTCTATCGTTCAGTTTTTTTCTTTCCTTAATTCCTACCGTTAATGAAACATTTAGCAGAGTGCCTGTTGGAAATCCGATAGCATCGGGACCAAAAGATCCAATCATTGGAATAACTATCCTTATAATCTTTGTTTTGTTCATTATTGGTTCAGTAATGCAGTTCAAGAAGCAAAAAAGAATAAATAATAATTATATTATGCGCTAAAATTTTTGAGTAATCAATGACATTGTTAGGAAAATATCCAAATGTCTTTGGATTGAATAATTATTTTGGCTATTTTAAATCCATAAAACCTACAGTTCTGGTTTTATGGATTTCTTTGGTTAGGATAATGATGCTATTTCCTCAATCATAAGGCTTACTAAGATTTATTTTTAATACAGTTCACTTTGGCTGACCCAAATCAGTCCACTCTTGATCTAAGTTGACAAACAATTGAACCGATTTTTGCAAAGCTTGACTTAATACAAACCTGTAATTTCGATTTAATTTTTTAACAGGTTTTAAGATTACCTTTTAAAGAATTTCCCCTATATTGAAAATGCATTTTAATAAAGGTAAAATTGTAAATAATTCTAAACTGTATCTTATGAAATGCAAAAAATATCCGATTTTATTATATCCCACTTTGGTATATAGGGGGATCTGGTATTGTTCTTTCAGTTATTTCTGTCATCTTTGCTATCTATTTTTGGAGACGAAGGGGAGAATTAGAACCGATACATTCTTTTAATATTTATTTTTTTTACATGATTACAGACTATAAGAAATTTGAGCTTTTTGGGAAAACACTGATTCAGAAAGTTGATTTTAAGCCACCCTTTCAATTTGCTTTTCCGGTTTCTGAACAGGCTTGCTTCCTTTATATGTTACGGGGTGAAATTGAATATCGGTCAGAGAGTGATCATCTGAAAATAGAAAGCCAACGTTCATTATTGCTTAATTGCCTGACATCCGGTCAGCAGATACAAAATGCCGATTCGCAAAAAGCGAACGAGATCATCATTGTTACCTTTCATCCTGATGTCCTTAAAAAAGTATACGATAAGGAGATTCCGCTGATCTTTAAACCCAGTAATCAGGTCACCAATCAGAGTAAAAGTGCGGTAAATAACGATTTTC
The DNA here is from genome assembly GCF_003627955.1 of Sphingobacterium puteale. Taxonomy (GTDB): domain Bacteria; phylum Bacteroidota; class Bacteroidia; order Sphingobacteriales; family Sphingobacteriaceae; genus Sphingobacterium; species Sphingobacterium puteale. Next base: position 93,546 of record NZ_RBWS01000026.1, read on the forward strand.
TGATCCAAAAGTATATTGAGGGATTGCTTTTTTACTTTGAAAACCCGTCATTGGTAAATGATGAAATTCTTGTTTTGAAGCTTAAGGAAATCATTCTTTTATTGTCTCAGACCCGGGATGCCGAAAATATTCAGGTCATACTTTCACAACTTTTTTCCTCTACTACCTATTCGTTCAAACAGATAATAGAAGCCAATCTATTTTTTCAGCTGGGAATCGAAGAACTTGCCCAGAAAACGAATCTAAGTGTTTCTTCTTTCAAACGGGAATTTAAAAAACTCTATGACGATTCGCCGGCGAACTATATTAAGACCAAAAGGCTCGAAAGAGCGGCGCAACTGCTTTTGGCTACAGGTGAACGCGTCACGGATATCGCCTTTAATTGTGGTTTTAATGATCTAGCAAATTTTACCAAAAGTTTTCACGACAAATATCATGTTTCCCCTTCGAATTACCGACTGACGACAAGGGGAGAATGACAAATTTTCAACAAGAAAATTTTAGTTGAATTTTTCTGAATCTTAGATTCGGTAAAAAGGTTCCTTATACTATAAATGATAAGTTAGGTATTTTAAGAATAAAGCGATGTAATACTTTACAAATTTAACTTTCCTCATTTTGGTTATGATAATCCTCATTTTAGCAACGTAAGTACGTTTATTTAGAACCAGCTTTGTAGTATCATTAATACGATAAAAAATGGAAAATAGACAAAATGAAAAAGTTTGGTTCATTACAGGATCATCAAGAGGATTTGGAAAAATATGGACAGAAGCTGCTTTGAAACGCGGAGACAAAGTCGCTGCTACGGCGCGTAATGCCAATAGTATTTCCACATTAAAAGAAAAGTATGGCGATCAGGTATTGATTCTTGAATTGGATGTAACCAATGCCTCACACGTGCAAAATGCTATTAACAAGGCCCACGAATATTTTGGAAGATTAGATATAGTGTTCAATAATGCCGGATATTCTTTGGTAGGAACCATCGAAGAGGGCAGTACCGATGAGATAAAAGCGATGTACGAAACCAATATTATAGGGCCTATCCATGTGATTCAGGCAGCATTACCTATAATGCGGGCCCAAGGTTACGGCCATATTTTGGGGACATCCAGCGCTGTTGGTATTTATAGTAATCCCCTTATTGGGTATTACTGTTCTTCAAAATTCGCGTTTGAAGCGATTTATGATAGTTTATCTAAAGAAGTTGCCGCATTTGGCATCAATGTAACGCTGATTGAACCGGGAGCTTATAATACTGAATTTGGCAGTGCTGATTCGCTAAAAGTAGCCAGCAAAAAACTGTCGGAGTATGATGCTTTAAAAAGCAGGCTGATGGAAAATTTACAGAAGCTGAAACGAGGAAATCCTACAGCCACTCCCGAGGCTATATTTGCTGTGGTAGATGCAGAAAATCCACCGTTGAGATTACTTTTGGGTAAAAATGATCTGCCACATATCCGACAAATCTACGCTGAACGCCTTCAGGAATGGGAAACTTGGAAAGCTATTTCAGAAGCGGCCCAAGATTAATCCATCTAAGATATTTTTGACAAGCTACTATTCGCTTTTCTTTGAGTGGGGAAAAGCGAATATTGCTTAACTTGTAATCTAGAATTTTTATAACATGGCTTCAAAAAAATCGAATCATTCCGTAAAAAGATTTCATACGCTGTCTGAAGTAATGGATGCCTCTGGTTTTCCGCCCCCAAAGCACCCTTTAATCGTTTTGTTGAATGGGGTAGACAAACCGCTTAAAGGTCGTGCACCCAATAAATCGCACGTATTGAATTATTATAAAATAGCTTTTAAACCTGATGCCGGGGGAGAATTAATGTATGGTCAGACTAAATTTGATTTTAAAGAGGGAGGTTTGTTTTTTGTAGCTCCACAACAAATTCTCTCATCAATAGAAGCGAGTGATAAAGAGGAAACTGTGGAACAAGAAATACTCAGTCCACAGATCACACTGCTTATAGATCCTGATTTCTTGCTGCAATACCCGTTGGCAAAAAAGATCCATCAGTATCACTTTTTCTCTTATGCTGCTAATGAAGCATTGCACCTTTCGGCCAAGGAAAAAAAAACCATTCTGTCGCTATTCAGAGATATAGAAGATGAACTTGACAGCCGTATAGATGACATGAGCCATAATGTGATCATATCGCAGATTGAACTGTTATTAAACTATGCACAACGGTTTTATAACAGGCAATTCTTGACCAGAAAACAAAACTATCCTAGTCTTACCGACCGTATCGATGAGTTGCTGGAGGATTATTTCAATAGTGAAAGGGGGCCAAGTGGAGGAGTTCCAACCGTTAATTACCTAGCTGACCAGCTTCATATGTCAGCAAGTTATTTAAGTGATCTGTTACGAAACTTTACAGGTCAAAATACCCAGCAAATTATCCATGATAAAATGATTTACCGGGCAAAGAATATGTTATCTACCACAACTCTCAGTATTGCTGAAATTGCATTTGAATTAGGTTTTGAACAGCCTCAATCCTTTAGCAGATTGTTTAAATTAAAAACAAGCCAAAGTCCACAGCAATATAGAACTCAATTCAATTAATTTTTACAGTAGGGGTTTTAGTGTTTTCTTTAACATCTGGAATGTCCGATCCGGGTGCTAATTTGCCCGGTTTAACTATTTTGTCCTTATTTAGCTTGTGTGATTGACCGAAGTTTGCTTTATAATCATTCTAAAAAAGATAATAATGAAAACAATTAGAAAATTTACAATCGCAGGCGCATTATGTGTATCTCTTTTTTCTGCTGTAGCAATTTCATGTAGTGATGACAACGAATTTCCGACAGAACAGGAGTCGTCGCCGGCAAATCATAACAATGCAAAAACTAACTTTATCAGCGTGAAAGGAGTAGAGTTTGCTTATCGCAGCTGGGGTAAGGAAGGAGGAATACCTCTAGTGTTATTGCCGGGAACTGGTGGTTCTATGGATGACTGGGATCCCGCGGTGACCAATGGACTTGCAAAACAATATAAAATAATCATTTTTGATAACAAGGGAGTAGCTTCGTCCAAAGGGACAACTCCTAATTCAGTCCAAGCAATGGCCAATGACGCTATTGATTTTATCAAAGCAATGAACCTTGGAACCGTAAATATCATGGGATTCTCAATGGGAGGATTTGTCGCCCAAAGAATTGTGTTAACAGAGCCAGCGATAGTTAATAAGATTATTTTGGCTGATAGTGGACCTAAAGGAGCAATCGGTCTTGCGAATCTTCCAAATATTGTTGCGGGAACTGCTGGGCTTACCGCAGAAGAATCCTACTTAAAATTCGGATTTACTGATTCACAAGCAAGCATTACGGCAGGAAAAGCGTCGTTTGCCCGTGTACATCTACGTACTGTTGATCGAGATCCGGCACTAAATGATGCTACTTCAACCGCTCAATTTACTGCAGTACTCGCATGGGCGCAACCTGATGCAAATGCACTTGAGGAAATTAAAACCATTAAAAAACCTGTTCTAATCGTTCATGGCGATAAGGATCTTCCAATTTCTGTTCAAAATGCATATAATATGAAACAAAATTTAGAGAACGCTGTACTAGTTGAGTTTTCAGATTCTGGACATGCGGCTTTTTATCAGAATCATGAAGCATTCTTAACAAAAGCACTCGCATTTTTGGCACAATAATATACTAAATATCAAAAAGCTTATTAATGCGCCTAAAGTCTATAGGAACGTTTATCCATTTACATACAACAACCATAAACTGTGTGGACATTGTCTAAGATGAACTATTTAGCCCAGCTGTTCGGTGCGGTTTATGCCCTAACACTTAACAATGTAGGACATTTTGGACCGATGGAAAACGCTGAAGTTCTTATTGAATGAATAAAAAGGGACTTTATAAACAAGTAATGAGCAATGTGATAGGAAACAATGGCAGCTTAGACTTTTAATTCTGGGCAGATCAACTATAGTGGTGATCTGCCCATTTTGATTTTATAGAGTACCAGGGAATATAATTTTTAAAGTAGAGAACAGGCTAAAGTTGAACAAAAAAATATAAAGTATCTTTTCGAATTACCAGCAAACATCATTTTGTAATGACTTCACTATTTTGAGTTCCTGGAGCTTATCTATTTATAATATCGTGTAGATCTTCAAATTTATAGAAGACATTTTAATGCCTATTGGAAATGATCGGTGAGAAGTTTAACGCGATTATTATCAAGATCAATTAATAGGCTTATTCCAGTGAAATAGATCAACTAGGTACGATGTTTTTAATTTTGGTATTGGTATTCTTTTTTTGAGCTTGTTCATTGTTTGAATGTATTGCCGGGACAAATTATCGTGACGGTAAAGGCTTTTAAACCTAACATACGCCATGGAGCCTGCTAGGTTTAAAAGCTTTCTATTTCAACAAGATATCAAGGGGTGTTTGTTGGCGTATCCAGAATAATCACACCTGACGTTCTAACTAGCCTAACGTTCTTCCAGCCAATTCAGGAACATGGCGGTTTTATCTTTGCCGATCAAAAGTTTTTCTTCTGTTGGAACGGTCAGTTTTACAAAGAGTTTTCTTCCAAAATAATGCTCAACTTCCTTTACGGCAGAAAAATTGATGAGATACTGTCTGTTGAGTCTAAAAAACTGTTTATCGGAAAGGATGCTTCCCAAATGATCCAAAGATTGGTTAACATCATATTGTTCGCCTTTAAAGGTTACAAGGGAAGGGGAGGTATAGTTGATGTAAATATAGGCGATATCATCCGTTTTGACTGTCAGGTATTTATTATTTTTAAAAACCAGGAAACTCGTTTTTTTACTTTCTTGATCGGTGATCCGACTGATTATATCTATAAGATCATTGGCAGAGGCTTTCTGGAAGATATTTTTAAAATTATACACTTTCTCAAAAGCATTTTTAAGATCATCTTCCGAGAATGGTTTGAGCAGATAATCAATCCCGTTTTCTTTGATAGCTTCCATAGCATATTCACCGAAAGCTGTGCAAAAAATTACTGGACATACGATTTTGACAGCTTTAAAAATGTCAAAGCTAATACCATCGGAAAGCTGGATATCCATAAAAATAAGCTCTGGCGATGGGTTATTGGACAAATAGTCTATAGCGCCCTCGACACTTTGGATCTTTGCCAGAACCCGGGAATTTGGCTGCAAATGTAATATCAGATTTTCAAGTGAACGCGCAGCTTTAATTTCGTCTTCAATTATTAGGATGTTCATATAATATGGGAAGTTTTATGATGAATTTTTCGTCTGTTGCTGTAACGATAATATTTTTCTGGGTAAGATGGAGGTACCGTTGATTGATATTTTTGAGTCCCATTCCGGTGGAAGGCTCTGGAATTTTCCTTTCCTGCAGGTTGTTCTCAATGACCAAATAATCTTCTTCCTGATAGATTGCAATGTAAAGCGGTTTCTCCAACGAAACAATATTATGTTTGATGCAGTTTTCAACTAATAGCTGCAGGGTAAAAGGAGGAATGTAAGTGTCATAGCTATCACTTCCAAGACTTTGTGTCACAAAAAGGCCTTCTTCAAAACGGGCTTTCAATAGATATACGTACGATTCCATAATGGCCAGTTCTTCTTTTAATGTTAGGACTTTAAGCTTTAGACTTCCAAGAGTAAATCTGTAGAAATCAGCAAGTTTTAAAATAAATTCCGAAGATTGCTCATCATGGCTCTCTACCATGTATTTTAGGGTGTTGAGACTATTAAAAAGAAAATGGGGATTTACCTGTTGTTTTAAAAGTTCATATTGTGCTTCAAGATTTGCAGCCATCGAACGTTCCAGTTCGCGTACGAATTGTTGATTAAGATAAGTCTGGTATAATATATGGATAAACATATAAAACGTTAGGTTGATCAATATCCCTCTTACCTCGTACATTAATATTTGGGGGCCGAAATTTAGGTGAGATAGAATATAGTATTGAATGGAAGAGAGGAAAAACATCAGTATTAAACCCACTCCCAATCCCCTAAACAGCTGACCTGACAGTACTTTTTTACTGCCTGTTTTCTTTGTATAAGCAGGTATTGAATAGATGTTATAATACCAGATCAATAAGGCAAAACCGGATGTTACAGCGAAATCGGCTATGCCTTCAGCAAGAACAAAGTGGTGGTCTACAATTTTAGGGATTGAGGTTAATATTCCTAATGAAATTGAACTAATCCATATCAGACGGCCCGAAATTTCAAAAGGTATTTGCTTTTTGGGTTTAAACATTTTAATGAAGGTTGTTTTCTGTTTGAAGTTATGTTTTTTATGGGTTATTTAAATCAAAACTCATAAAAAATCATTTTTTAGTCTTGAGACAAATTCTCCGTGTAATCAATAAAGTGGATTTTGTTAAACGCGTAGTACGTAATGGCCAGGACTATAAAGGCGATTATCGCATCGATTGCCGAAGGCAAGCCAAGTACTACAATCTTTGAGAAGAAAGCAAAACTGATGTCAAAAAACATCCCTGCAAAAATCCATTCCTTGATCCTATTGAAACGATTTGGAATAAGGAAAATGATACTTCCTACAATTTTAAATATACCTAGTATATGAATGAAATGTGCCGGATATCCAAGTTTTAGTGTAATATCCCAGACCACCGGGCTCCTTGTCAGCTCAAAGAAACCACTAGCGCCAAACCATAATGACATAAAGATGCGTCCGCCAAGATAAATTTTTGTGTAAGTTGAATGTTGCATGATCAATTTTTTTGCCTTTTAAGCGTGTTATTAAAATTATTTATACTGTTTTGATGAATAATCATTGTTTACTGCGCCATTATGTCGGCTTCAATGATCGCGTTGGCGAAAGCCTCCGGTGCTTCCTGAGGTAGGTTATGGCCAACACCACCATTTAAAGTATGATGCTTATACTTACCTTTATATTTTGATGCATAGGTTGCTGGCGGCGGAAAGGCTGCCCCATTTGCATCTCCTTCAAGGGTTACCGTAGGAACAATAATATCTGGAGCTTTTGCCAGCTTGTCTTCAAGTTCGTCGTATTGTTTTTCGCCTTTGGCCAATCCCAGCCGCCAACGGTAATTATGGATAACAATATCCGTATGATCAGGGTTATCGAATGATTTTGAGGAACGTTTATAGGTCTGGTCATCAAAGTTCCATTTTGGTGAAGCTGTTTTCCAGATCAGTTTATTGAATTCCTGTGTATTTGCTTTGTAGCCTTTATAGCCTCGTTCAGTGGCGAAATAATATTGATACCACCATAGAAATTCGGCATTTGGTGGAAGCGGGTTTTCGTTCGCTTTGGGGCTGCCAATAAGATATCCACTTACCGCGACCAACGCCGAACAACGTTCAGGCCACAATGCTGCGATAATATCCGCAGTTCTGGCTCCCCAGTCGAACCCACCGATAATCGCCTTTTCAATTTTCAGTGCATCCATAAATTTGATGATATCAAGTGCGACCGCAGACTGTTGCCCGTTTCGCATGGTTTTGGCAGAAAGAAATGTTGTGGTTCCGTACCCCCGAAGATAAGGGACCAGTACACGGTATCCCTTTTTGGCAAGGATAGCGGCGGACTGTTCAAAGCTGTGGATGTCGTATGGCCATCCATGAAGAAGGACAACCGGCTTACCTTTACTTGGTCCGATTTCAGCATATCCTACGTTTAGAAGCCCTGCTTGGACAGTTTTAGTCTGCTCAAAATTTATCGTATCTGCTGTTTCGCTCTTTTTTTCATTAAACGACGTTTGTGCATTTAATCTGGAGATTCCTGCTCCCATCATCATGATGATGGAAAATGTGAGCATCTTGGTCATTGTATTTAGTTGCATGTTCATTGTGTCAATATTTAAGTGGGTTTAAATTTTTAAGCTGGATAATTACTGCGGTAATTTTAGGGGCTGGTATTCAAGGATCGAACTGATGCGCTGCTTGTTGGATTCATCCGAAGAAACCTTTCCGAATTCGATTCCATAGTCGAGATTTCCCATTTGATCTGTTTTAACGGCCTCGACACTTAACAATTCACCATTGACCTTACTTCCAAAATAATTTGGGTCATCTTGCATCTTATAGGTCACGAGCTTAAGTTCTACTCCTGCAATTCCTTGTTTTGTTTCCAGTGCTGAAATTCCCTTTTGGTTGCCATAAAGTGCAGACACGGTCTGTAGGTTTGGATTAAATGAAGATGAAATAAACTTCAGACTTCCTGGGTCAAACATAAAGCGGATTTTTCCAGTTTCCGATTCAGGATTTTTGGCACATGAGCCAAAAATTAAACTACTGAATAGAAGTATGTATAGGACTTTTTTCATTTTGAGCTGTTTTTAAATATTGTTCAATTAATTTCCTGGAATTTACTTTTGGTGGTACATTGAAAAGATAACCTGTTGATTCAGCAAGCTGCCTGTGGCAACTGATACATGACTGCTGTGCGAACAATGCTGTTTTTCCTGTTGGTTTCAATTCCTGTCCATTGAATTTTGCAAATCCCCAGCCTTCAGTTTCCGTATATTCTTTCCCATCTTTGACCATGTATTGCATGTTCACAAAGTCACCCGGTACAATTTCACCATTCACTTTTTTTGTCTGTTTAAAAACTACCTTTGCTACTGCGCTTCCATCAGGCCAGGGATGAATATTTTCTTCCTGAATCGCTTTTACAGCAATGTCATTTCCGTAGATTACCCGTATGCTGTTGTCAATGAGTGTACTCATGCCGATCACTTTCCAATTTTTGAAGTCGGCATTGTAGCTGATCCCATTGGGAGAAACTGGAACTACAGCTTGTACGGCAGTGGGCAAAGGCTCTACTTTAGGACCAGCTTCCACAGCGCTCGAATGTGCAGGAATAAAACTGTCTTTTTTTGAAAGAGACAGAGCAAACTGCTTAATGATCTCAATCTCTTTTTGTGAGAGTTTAGCTCCCGGATGTGTCATGGCATAGGAGGGGAGAGGCATCTTTTCGGCACGAACCATATTGAATATGGCGTAGAATTTCCCCTTTTGCTCAGCTTCGGATAATTTGTCCCATTCCGAAAAATTCATTACTTCACGGGCTCTCCTGATGTCTTTGTTGACGATCCAGGAAATCGGAGCGAGTTTATCCAAGAAAGTGAGATTTTGAGCATTTGAATGACAGTCATAGCAGGAGCGTTCTAAAACCTGAGTTACCTCTTTAGGTACATTTTTCATAGGGCCGGTCACCGGCCTTTGTTCGATCGGCGCATTGAAAAACTGTAAGGCTATAAAACCTGCTAATATACAGAGTAAGACAATGGGTAATATTCTTATTTGTTTTACGTGCTTCATGATATTTTCTCTTTTGTTTTGATAAAATTATAGCAAACAAAGCCAGTCGAAAAGATTAAAGGCGTTGAACCGGACATATTGAAAGTTGAATAAAGCATTTCTGCCGTTGGACCGGACAGGGTTTCCCTATAAACTTACGCTGGTCGCATCAATGATTTCTCCAGTATTTTGGTTCTGTTCAAAAGCGATAATTTCCCAATCTTCTTTGGTATCCGGAAGTTTGAATGAGAAGCTGTCATTGGCGCGAAGTGTTCGGCTCTGTAGATCCCGGACAATTTGTACATGCGATAGCGCTTTTCCTGCGTTTTCACCTGCTGACACCTGCGAGGAGGCTTTCTTTTGAACAAGTGCCATGAGGATTGCTGAGTTTTTCGATGCTGATTTTGACGTGTAGCTGATCTGAATAGATTTACCTTCGGATTTTTCTATTTTTACAACCAGGTTTTCCGCATGGGTCTCCAGCATTGCCGATTGTATGCTGCGCAATACTTTGGTGGATTCGGAGCCAACTGTTTCTGTCTTGCCATTGATTACCATCTGAGGCGTGTATAACGTCCTTAGGTTCATCCACGTTGCATATTGTTTCTGTCTTTCTGTGAACCAGGCCTTGCTGAAACGGTCTTTCCATCCCTGATGATCCCAATAATCTACGTGGTATGCCAGAATAAAAAGTTTCTTGTTTTCGTTATCCTTTTCGAGCCTAGCGATCAGTTCATCTGCCGGAGGACAGCTCCAGCAACCCTCGGAAGTGAATAATTCGACGACGGCGAAGCTTTTATCCGTATTTTTTGCTTTGATGTTCTCCAATTTATGGTCATCTGCAAATCCTTTGAAAGCCATGATCAGTGTGATGATCAAAGGTAGACTTAAGACGTATAATATCTCTTTTATCGATTTCATGCTATTGATTTTTATTTTATTGATGAAAAGATGAAATAATGATTTTTGATATGTCCATTATAAACTAAAGATTTTGAGCGCAAAACCGAAGTCTTGAGGTGGAATGCAGATTTCATCGCTGCATTGCATAAACTGAATTGTCCCCCTGATCGTGCCGTTCTTTCCTTTTATTTTGATTCTTTGACTAAACTCAACATCGTTCTCGAAATAGGTTACAGGAATACCCAATACTTTTTCGAACTTTCGAAGTGGTGTGGGTTGGGTCACTTCCCCTACCAGTTCATAAGATTTATCAGGCAGGAATTTAAAGTTCATTTTTATGGGGCTTTTGGAGCTATTGCCCAGTGCATACATATGCCACCCCGGGGGTATTTTTGCTTTCATGGAAATTTCCCCTTCGTCTGTGGATTTTCTTTTGAGTATACATTCCCATGTTACCTGACTATTGAAAGTCTGGCCTTTGGAATAACCGCAGAATATCATTAGGACTGCGATCATTAAAATTGCTAGCTTTTTCATTTTTCTTATTCTTTTAAATTGTTAAAAAAGTTGTTTTGTTATGCAGATCTGATCTTAATGATCTGAAAACATTTCTCATTGCTTTTGTAAAGCGTTCCGGTTGCTCCCAAGCAGCGAAATGAACGCCCTTTTCCAATTTTTTGAAACCTTAAACCATATTATCTAAGGGATTTGAATGCAGCTCTAAGCTCTTCCGTAAAAATCTGAGGTTGCTCCCATGCCGCAAAGTGTCCTCCTTTTTTAGCTTTATGATAATAATACATTGTGGGATAAGCAGCTTTTGACCAGCTTTCAGGTGCCTGGTAGATTTCATGTGGGAATACGGAAATCGCCACAGGAACTTTTATAGTCTTTGTTTTTTGATGATCTGAACTGAAATTATTGTTGTTATTTTCCCAATAGAATCGTGAAGAGGAAGCACCAGTATTCGTCAACCAATACAAGGTAATATCATCCAGTATCGCATCTCTTGGGATTACTTTTTCTGGTTGTAGGTCACTTTCTGTCCATTCTGCAATTTTTTCATATAAGAATGCTGCAAGTGCGCTCGGAGAATCCGACAGAAGATAACCTGTTGTCTGTGGTCTTGTAACCATCATTCCTCCATAAGCTGCATTTCTTCCAAAGAATGTACTTAGAGCATTATATGCTTTAGCTTCGTCTTCTGAAAGTCCAATAGGAGTTGGGTCACCAGCGTTAATTGGTTTTACTAATTCAGCGGGAATTGTTGCGGGCATCGTAAGGTGTATTCCAAGAAGCCCCGCTGGAGCCTGTCGTGCCAGTGCATCGGAGATCACTGATCCATGGTCACCCCCTTCCGAAACATATTTTGTGTAGCCAAGGCGTTTTACCAATACATCCCAGGCTTTGGCTACACGGTCTGGATTCCAGCCTGTTTGTTTGGGAATTTCCGAAAAGCCATATCCTGGAATTGCAGGGATAATCACATCGAACGCGTCTTTCGCTTTTCCACCATATTTTACAGGGTCAGTCAGCGGGCCAATGGCATCTATGAATTCTAGTGGTGAGCCCGGCCACCCATGGGTAAGGACTACCGGAAGTGCATTGGATTCTTTTGAGCGGACATGAATAAATTGGATATCCAAACCATCAATTTTTGTTATGTATTGCGGAAGAGCATTCAATTTTTTTTCAAGCTTTCGCCAGTCATATCCTTTTCCCCAATAAGTTAGCAGTTCCTTCAACTGTGCTAATTGAATGCCTTGAGATTCATCATTCACAGTTTCTTTATCGGGAAAGCGCGTTTCCGCGATACGTCGTTTGAGTTCGTCAAGCTTTGACTGTGGAATGTTGATCTTAAATGGCCGGATACTGGTATCTGTTTTTGAAACAGTACTGGTTGTTTTGTTGTTTTGAGCACTGGCAATGGTAGGTATACTTAAAGCGAATACTGCTAAAAGAACCGTTGTAAGTTTTGTTTTCATTGTTTCTTGTTTTAAATTTTTGTTCTGATTTTTTTGTTGAGACAAATGTAGACCAGGCCAAAGGCTATTGAAAGAAACAATCGGTTCAAGTGGGCATAATAGCTGTCGAGTTGGTTATTTTAATCCGTGAACAAGATGTCAATCGTACTATAGCCCGCGGAGATATAGTTTGGATCTCGGGTCAGCTTGGTCACAATGAAAAGAGGGAGTTGCCGGAAGGAATGGATGAACAGATGAAACAAACATATGCCAATATCAAAGAATTATTATCTAGATTCGAAATGAATATGGATCATGTTGTTGAAGAAGTTATTTATACTATGGATATGGCTACAACATTTGATGCAAGAAAGAATTTTAATACAGAATATTATTCCGATCCTAAGATGGTTGCGAGCACTATGGTGGGTGTAACCGGACTTGCGTTACCTGGTCAATTAGTGGAAGTCATAGTCTTGCAAGTCTCATCAAAAGATCAACAGGTTTAGGGGTACTATAAAAATTGTTTGCTTCGCTAAAGTTATTTGAAAAGAATATAAAACGAATCTATAAAAATGCATTTCGAAGAAGACTATTAATAGATGATAATAAATTTTACTAGATAGAGAGCGATGAAAATACTTTTTTGGTATAGGATATCTAAAGATAAATTGGCATTGCAACTGGGAGTGTAAACTAAACTGTGTCAAGGGGTAATTCTGAGTTCTATTGATCGTTGAATTGCCCGTGGTGTTTACTGCAAATCTAGCACCATTCTTCCAGGAAACCAAATCGCGAGTTTTTGCGCTGTAGTACCCCAGTTTGACAGGGGCATAGTCCATTTCTTCCTGATATTTTTATGTGCCAAATAAATAAGTTTTAATAAGGCCAGGTCCGAAGTGAAAGCTCCTTTTGTTTTTGTCACTTTGCGGACCTGCCTATGAAAACCTTCAATCGTATTGGTTGTATAAATTAGCTTACGGATTGCTTTATCATAACGGAAATAGGTTGTTAACCGCTCCCAGTTACGACGCCATGAATCAATAACCACAGGGTATTTTTCACCCCATTTATCCTGAAGCTCATCCATTCTTAATACGGCCAGATCAAGTGTATCTGCCGCATATATAGGTTTTAGATCGCCCATAAACTCCTTCTGATCCTTGCTTGCCACGTATTTTAAGCTGTTTCGAATCTGATGTACTATGCAGGTCTGTACTTCTGCCTGAGGAAAGACACTTTGTATTGCTTCTGAAAATCCTTTAAGATTGTCTATACAGGCAATCAGAATATCCTGTACACCACGGTTTTGAAGATCTGTCAGTACACCCAACCAAAAGTTGGCCCCCTCATTTTCGGAAACGTACATGCCCAAAAGATGTTTGTGACCGTTTCTGTCGATGCCCAAGATATTATATACGGCACGGGAAACGTAACGGTGGTCTTCCCTGACCTTATAATGCATGGCATCCATCCAGACGATGGTATAAAGGGAATCCAGACTTCTGGACTGCCATTCCCTAACTTCGGGAATGATCTTGTCTGTTATAGAGGAAAGCGTGCTGTGGCTAATGTTCGTATCATACATTTCCTTGATATGACTTGAAATATCACGTAAGCTCATACCCAGACCATACATGCCAAGAATCTTTTTCTCAAGGCTTTGGGCAAGGATGGTCTCACGCTTTTTGACCAGTTGCGGCTCAAAATTCGAATGACGGTCACGTGGTGTGTCTATATCGATGGTGCCATCAGATGTCCGTATCTGTTTATTGGACCTGCCGTTACGACGGTTGCCTCGGGAACGTTCTGATTCATCCATGTGTTCCTCCATCTCTGCTTCAAGGGCTGACTCCAGAAATTTCTTAAGTAAAGGGGCAAATGCGCCGTTTTTGCCATAAAGGGATTCTCCGCTGCGAAGTTGCTCTAGAGCCTTCGCTTTCATCGAATCAAAATCAAATTCTTTCTCGTTGATGTTCATAATACTATGTCTAAAATAATACTTAATTTATTATTCTGACACAGTTCTTTTTACAGTCTCTTGCAACTATACAATGCTGTCAGACAATTATTATATTTATCATATAATTATGAAGACCCTCTATGGACGAGCTTATACGATATCCCTTCCTACACACTTTTAACCCAATTCAAAAAATTAATGCCACTACCATTAAAGAGAGATTAAGTAGAAAACCCCATCAATTATTCCTTCCTCATCGGACAGATTTCTATATGATTTTTCTCTTTACGGAAGGAAATGGCAAACATTGTGTAGATTTTCATCCGTTGTCAGTTAAACCTAAAAATATTCTTTTCATCAGCAAAGGACAGGTCCACAATTTTGATGAAAAGGAAACTTATGATGGCAATACAGTCGTATTTACAGAAGAGTTTTTTTGCAGAACAGAAGATGAACGTGCTTTTTTACACCATTCACCACTATTTAATGATCCCTTACAACTTGCTTATTTTGAAGTGGGCGAACGTTATCAAGAATTAGAAACACTGTATAATTTAATCATTGCTGAATTAAAAAGGCCCACACATCCTAATCAAGCTCAAATTCTACATAATTATCTATATAATATGATCCTTGTTACCGAATTAGTTTATCAACCACGTAAAATTCAGGTAATTCCAAATAGACAACAGGTTCTTGTATCTGAATTCAAATCGTTAGCAAACGAATTTTTGTATGAACATTGGAGTGTAGATAATTATGCGGAAAAACTTAATGTTAGTTCACGTACACTTCAAACGGCATTCTCAGTTATCGAAGGCATTTCCCCAAAACTATGGCTGAATGAAAGATTATGCTTAGAAATAAAACGTCTGCTTACATTTGAATCGAAGACAATCAATGAGATTTCATTTTTATTGGGTTTTAAGGAAGCTTCTTATTTTGTCAAGTTCTTCAAAACCCGTACGGGTATTACACCGTCAGAATTTAGGAAAACCAGGCAGTTTTAATTTCTGATTTTTACCATACTTATTCCTATAAGTGTAAGTATTAAAAGAACGAGCCTTTTTAATTTTGATTGATGTAAAACTTATCTTAAATAAATCAATGAAAAAAATAAACGTTGATCTGAATTCGTTGGGAATTTCGATCGTGATATTTTCGTTATGTGCTTTTGTGATGACACATGCATTCGGATTATTAACTTCCGAAGAATCCCAAATTTTGAAGTACCAAAATATTGTGTCTAAAGAACCAATAGATTATATGTCAAAAAATATTTTGTTGGCCTTTAGACTTGTTGGTCTTTTGTTGCTTTCTAGTGGATTAATTTTCTTTTGCTCTTTTGTGAAAATGGAATTTAAGAATTTTCACAATCCAGTAATATTGAAATGGGGAATTTTAATCGCAATTATTTCAGGAATGCTATATGGAGCTTTAATGCGGATCGTAGGAAATCAACAGGGAGCAGCGCTGTTATTTTTTTTCGATATGCTTTTATATCTTTTACTGTTCTTCATTGAGCATTACAATCCGAAGACAAATACTTTTTTCAGATCATTCATGTTATTACCTTTATATCTGATATTATTTTATACTATGGGCCTTCCTGGCTGGGCCAAATTATTTGGTGGTCCAATGGTAATCGAACGGTATGTTAAGATGTTTAAAAATAGCTTTGTTGCAGATTTGCCCGGTGGTACTCCATTGATGATATATGGTTTAGGGCTTCTTGAAATGTTGGTCCCTTTATTTTTGATTATTAGTTTGCTTAAATTAGAATTCAAGGTGTCTTCTAAAAAAAACTGGCTAAATTACGCAATGCTAACGAGCATATTTACTTTTGGTATGTTGTGTTTTGGTTTAGCAATTTTATATAATTTTGCCGGTTCAGTAAACCTTGTATTTTATCCAATTTTTACGCTACTGGTCCTAATCTGTATTAATAAATTAACTGTTTAACAACTAAATCGTTGATTATGATATGAGTTGAACTGTGCATGTTTGGAAATAATTCTATTAAGGTAATTATCATATTCCGAAGTGACTACTACAGTTACGATAGATATCGGAATTAAGCAATCAAAAACGAAATGAAATGGTTGAGTTTGTTTATTTTTAAGTGTTATATTAAAAAAACTCGTGATGAATAAAATAATCGATAAGGTGGCTTTGATTCATATTAAAAACAATTGTGTTCTCAGCACCCTTTCCCAATCAAAAAACAAGCTTTACTTTCCAGGTGGAAAAAGAGAAAACAACGAATCAGATATAGAATGCCTTAAAAGGGAAATTTTAGAGGAGCTTAATGTTCATATATTGGAAAACACTGTGAAATTCTTTGGAAGTTTTGAAGCCCAGGCTGATGGCCACGAGCCGGGTGTTTTAGTACGAATGTTATGCTATTTCTCCGATTTCAGTGGAACATTAAAGGCTTCTAATGAAGTTGAGTCATTTGAGTGGATAAAATATGAAGATAGATATAGAACGTCTGCAGTGGACATCCTTATATTGGAAGAATTGAAAAAGCAGCACTTAATAGATTAGTTTGTAATGTGTTGAAGCCGATAATTGGATATACTTGAACAAGCTGACCCCTCAAAATTGAATTAGATTTAGGGATGCATATAGCGTTTAAGGCTGTTATTCAACTGCCATACTGGCTGATGTTGACCCCCTAATTCATTTTTCAGTTCATTGCGCTGGAGCATGCTGACCCCTTAGCAAGTAGTTTTTGTTACTTAGTGATCAAACAATTCGGATCACTGATGGCTGGAAAACCAAAACGAATGAGTCAGATAAAGCAATTAATCAGATTGTACCAGAGCGGTAGCGGAATAAAAACAATCGCCCGCATCCTTGGTATGAGCAAGAATACGGTGAAGTCCTATCTTAAAAAGATGGCCGACGGCGGTTTCAATACGGAAGAACTTCTTAAACAGGAGGATCCCCTGTTGGAAAAGTCGTTCCACGCAGGGAATCCTGCTTACAAGGCAGACAAGTTTGAGTACCTAAAAAGCCGTCTTGACTATTATGAAAAAGAACTTAAGCGTACCGGAGTTACCAAGCTGCTGCTCTGGCAGGAATATATAGAAAGTGATCCCACGGGTTATAGCTATCCACAGTTCAACTATCATTTAAGGCAACAGCTTGTCTCGCGCAAGGGCAGCATGGTGATTGAACATACCGCCGGTGATAAACTATATATTGACTTTTCCGGAAAAAAGCTCCATTATATTGACAGGTCCACCGGGGAGCTGGTCGCCTGTGAGGTATTTGTGGCCTGCCTCCCCTTTTCAGACTATGCATTTGCCATCGCTGTACCATCTCAGCAGACCCCCGACTTTTTTTATGCACTGAGCAGCTGCCTGGAGTCCCTTGGCGGTGTGCCCAAGGCTATTGTCCCCGACAATCTCAAAGCAGCGGTCATCAAGGCCGATAAATATGAGCCGGTACTGAACCAGTCCATGGAAGACTTTGCCAATCACTACGGCACAGCTGTGGTTCCGGCGCGTGCGGGCCGCCCAAAAGACAAGTCATTGGTAGAAAATCAGGTAAAAATGATCTATACCCGTGTTTTTGCACCACTGAGAAACAGGCAGTTCTTTGATATCCATACGCTCAATGAAGGTATCCGCCCTATGAACTACATGTCAGTTGATTTCTTGAAGTTTTGGGGATAAAGGTCTTTTATATCCTTATGGTTTATTGATTCTATATTTATTAA
>NZ_RBWS01000027.1 GCF_003627955.1 Sphingobacterium puteale
TTGGCCGCTAACCTTATTATTCGGGGGAATACACGAAGATAATAAAACCCCAACTATTTATTTATCAAATAGTTGGGGTTTTTCTGAATATCCCTAATAAAGAAGCCTGTCCAAAAGACAGGCTTCTTTATGGTATCGTTTATAGCTAACTAGCGTACTGTGCTACCTACTTTGACTGCAGTATCCGGTTTGACAAAATCCAGCCGGCCATCAGCATCTTCAGCCATCAGGATCATTCCTTGAGAGGTAATTCCTTTGATTTCACGAGGCTCCAGATTCACCAAAATAGAAACTTGGCGTCCGACGATTTCTTCTGGGCTGAAGAATTCCGCAATACCAGATACGACAGTGCGTTTGTCAATACCCGTATCTATCGTTAGTTTTAGTAATTTCTTTGTTTTCGCAACTTTCTCAGCCGCTAAAATTGTTCCCACACGGATATCCATTTTCACAAAATCGTCAAAACTGATATTTTCTTTTGCAGGGGCGACTTTTGCATTGTCCGCGAGATTTTTCAGTCTCGCTTCCGCAAGTTTGTTTAATTGGAACTCAACTTGTTCGTCAGTAATTTTGTCAAACAATAACTGTACTTCACCCAGTTGATGGCCGTTCTCAATTAGTCCTTCGTTGCCCGCATCACTCCAGTTCCCTTGTGGGAAATTGAGCATTTCAAATAATTTGATTGCTGTTTTTGGTAAAAATGGTTGTGCCAACACGGCAAGGTTAGCTACAATCTGAGATGCTACATTTAGGATCGTTTTTACGCGTTCCTCGTCCGTTTTGATTACTTTCCAAGGCTCTTCATCAGCTAAATACTTGTTTCCAAGGCGTGCAACATTCATAAACTCCGCAAGAGCTTCACGGAAACGGAATTGCTCCAGTGATGATTTGATAGACGCTGGATAGGATTTTAACTCATCCAATACCGCTTGATCCACTGCTGTCAACGGAGAGCCATTTAATACTTTGCCATCGAAATATTTATGGGAAAGTACCATCACACGATTGACAAAGTTCCCGAAGATTGCTACTAGCTCGTTGTTGATCCGTGACTGGAAGTCCTTCCAGGTAAATTCAGCATCCGAGGTCTCCGGTAATATAGAGGTCAATACATAACGTAATTCATCCTGTTTGTTTGGGAATTCCTCTAGATACTCATGTAACCAAACAGCATGGTTTCTGGATGTCGATAACTTATCGCCTTCCAAATTAAGGAATTCATTTGCAGGTATATTTTCTGGTAGGATATAGTCTCCATGAGCATGAAGAATCGCCGGGAATATGATACAATGGAATACAATATTATCTTTTCCGATAAAATGGATCAATGTGGCATCATCCGCTGGATTTTCATGGGTTTTCCAATAGTCTTCCCAATTTTTTCCGTGGTCAATTGCCCATTGTTTCGTCGCAGAAATATAACCTATTGGCGCATCCAGCCATACGTATAGTTTTTTCCCTTGTGCTTCTTCCAGGGGTACATCCACTCCCCAGTCCAGATCTCTGGTCATGGAGCGAGGCTGCAGACCGGATTTTAGCCAAGATTGGCATTGGCCAAAAACATTGGATTTAAGAATATTTTTCTTGCCTTCGATTAACCATTTTTCAAGCCAGGGCTGATATTTATCCAATGGCAGATACCAATGTTTCGTCTCTTTCAATACCGGTGTTTTCCCGCTCAGTGTAGAAATGGGGTTAATCAGGTCTGTTGGACTAAGTGAGGTGCCGCATTTTTCACATTGGTCGCCATAAGCACCTTCGGATTTACAGTTTGGACAGGTTCCTATGATATAACGGTCTGCCAAAAACTGATGGTATTCCTCATCATAGTATTGCTCCGAAAATTTCTCGACAAATTCACCTTTGTTGTATAAATTCAGGAAAAAATCCTGTGACAATTGATGGTGGATCGGCTCGGAAGTACGGTGGTAGATATCGAAAGAAATGCCAAACTCTTCAAAGCTCTCTTTGATCTGTTTGTTGTATTTGTCTATGATCTGCTGTGGCGTAATGCCCTCTTTTTTTGCGCGGATGGTAATGGCTGCGCCATGCTCGTCCGATCCACATACATAGACTACATCCTTTTGATTTAAACGCAGATAGCGAACAAATATATCACCGGGAATATAAGCACCGGCAAGGTGTCCGATATGTAAAGGACCATTGGCATAGGGTAATGCCGAAGTAATTGTATAACGTTTTTTATCTAGAATACTCAATGCTTGAAAGTATATTAAAGTTTTTACTTATTTTCTTCACAAAGATAATTCAATTTACGGTATAAAACTAAGATAAATTTGTGTTAATTTGGCGCTCAGAGAGCTTTATGGACGACCAAAATTTATCGTTTTCTCCTCATCCATTGAAAATTTTTAATAGGGGAAACCATCATGGGCAAGAGCAAAATAATTTGAGTTAAAATGAAGTACCTTGGCTTATGATAACCTCATAGCCATAAAGAATCAAATCATTCATGAAACATAATAAATATGTCTAAAATACCTGATTTTCTTAAAGAAGGCGACAAAGTTGCGATCGTTTGTCCGGCCAGTTTCATTCGCGGCACGATTGATATTGGTATTGAAACATTGAAGAGCTGGGGACTGGAGGTTCTGGTGGGGGAGACGGTAGGGACATCCTACCACCAATTTGCCGGCAATGATCAGCTGCGCGCCGCAGATCTGCAATGGGCCTTGGATGATCCATCCATTAAAGCTGTGTTTGCGGCCCGGGGAGGCTACGGGTGTGTCCGTATTGTGGATGAGATTGATTTTTCGGGGTTTGAGCAGCATCCCAAGTGGTTGGTCGGCTTTAGCGATATCACTGTGCTGCACAGTCATATTCAGCGTAACCATAAAATTGCAACCATCCATGGGCAGATGCCCAAGTCTTTTGAATCGGGAACAAAAGCTTCACTTGAGACGCTGAAAAATGCGCTTTTTGGGGAATCCATGGACTTTGCCTACGAACAGTTTGTATTTCCCAATCGTCCAGGAGAGGCCGAAGGGAAGCTGATTGGTGGAAATCTGGCTATTCTATTATCTGTCTTAGCTTCGGATTCCGATGTTAAGTATGCCAATAAAATTCTCTTTATTGAAGATGTGGGCGAGGCCTACTATTCCGTGGACCGGATGCTCTGGGCGTTGAAGCGCGCGGGTAAATTTAAAAAACTGAAAGGCCTTATCGTCGGTGGTTTTTCGTCGATGAAAGACAATGACCCCGCATTTGGACAGACTGTAGAGGAAATTATCTGGGACAAAGTTAAAGAATACGACTTTCCGGTTGCCTTTGGTTATCCCGCGGGGCATATTGATGATAACCGTGCGCTGGTATTGGGCCGAAAAGTAAGATTAATAACGAGTGCCAATAAAACGGAACTTATATACATATAGTCTTTCCACTATCCTGAATGGACAGGAATAACCATCATTGCGGCCTGGCTTTTCCAGGCCATTTTTTGTGCAATACTGGTGTTGAAAATCCGGCTGAGTAATCCCTTGTCGCGATGGAAAGTGACCATCATATCGATATGATTCTCATTGATGTATTGATTAATGCCAACGGCAATATCCGATTGCAGGATATAGCTGTAGATCGGATGGTAGGAAGCCAGCAGATCGGTCATAATATTAATCTCTGTACTTAGCGCTTTACTCGCAGGATCTTCTTTGGTCACATGGACCACATACACTTCGCTTTTGCGGAGTACTTCCGCCGCATTGACCAGCAGGCGGTCCAGTTTGATTTTCACCTCTTTGAGATTCGTTGCGATCAGCATTTTTTTGGGAATCCTAAATTCCGCTTTGGCCGGTACAACTAATAGCGGGGTATGACAGTTTTCGATCAATTTTAAGGTATTGCTTCCCAGAAGCAGTTTTTTGAAACCACTTTTACCAGCCGTTCCCACCACCACAAGATCAATATCTTCTTCGGCGCAGGTGCGGTTGACACCATAGCTTAACTCATACTCTTCAAGGACCACTTTCCATGCGATCCCCTGTGGAAATAGTTGCATCAGATCCTCCTGCCACACGTTGAGATCCTTTTGTTTTTCTTCCAGAATATCCGAATTACTGATAACGACAGGCTCTGTTCCGACTGTAGGGACAACCTCATAGGTATGGTAAAGCACAACCTTTTCTATTCCCCAAAGCGGAGCCAACTTTGCTGCATATTGGGCGGCAGCATAAGCATTATCAGAGAAATCCGTTAACAAGAGAAGATTCTTCATTTTATTTTATAATCGGGTCTATGTCCATTAAATTACATATTTAGTAGCATAAATGCAATATTTTTCTGTTCAGATCAGTTTATTTTGTGAAATTTCTTAATCTATATCAAGGGAAGATATACCATACTGGTTTAATTTTGTGGTATCAAAAGGAGAATTTGAACACCGATCAATGAAAAATTTTGGTTATTTTAGGAAAGTCTATCAGTCATTAACATTTTAATTATAATTTTTATTTATGGCAATTTGGAATTCACTGGGTAAATATAGAGATACAGGCTTATTGGTTCTTCGTATCGGATTAGGCGTCATGATGATTATGCATGGTTTGCCTAAGCTGCAGGGAGGACCTGAACTTTGGGCCGGTGTCGGTAAAGCAATGGGCAATATGGGTATTAATTTTATGCCGGCATTTTGGGGTTTTATGGCTGCAGCAGCAGAAACCGTTGGTGGTCTTTTTCTACTTTTAGGGTTATTCTTTAGGCCCTCAGCGCTGTTGCTTGCCTTTACGATGGTGGTTGCCGGATTGATGCACCTGTCCAAAGGTGACGGTATCTCTGGTGCATCCCATGCTATCGAACTGTTTTTCGTGTTTCTCGGACTTGTATTTATCGGACCCGGGAAACATTCCGTGGACAAGAAATAGCAGGATTAGGCGGAAAACCACCGTCCTTCCAGTCGTTCGTGATATTGACATGCACACAAAAGGGGTGGGGAGCATCAAATTTGATGCTCCCCACCCCTTTTGTGGTAGTGCTTAATTAGGACTTGTCCATTGGGATAACCAATAAGTTAGCCGCGCCGTTCCAGGCCATCTTTTTGGATATACTCGTTTTAAATAAACTTGCCAATAAACCTTGTTTCTTATGAAAGGACAGGATGAGGTCAATATGCTTCTCTTTCGCATATTCCGCTATTCCCATCGTAATATCGTCGTGACTGATGTAGTCATAGATGGGTTTATACTTGTCCAGCCGTTCATGTAAATGTTTTAATTCCTGTGCCAGATCTGCGGCCGAACTCTCCCGCTTCGCAACATTCAGTACGTATAACTGTGCGGAAAAAGCATCAAGGACCTGATCCAGATTAAACAGACTTAATTTCCGGTCCACTTCTTTCAGGTCGGTGGTTGCCAGTACATGTTTTGGAACTGCCGGATCGACCTTATGGGAGACAATCAGCATTGGCTTATTGCAGATATCCATTAAGGTAATGGCGTTGCTGCCCACCAATATTTTTGCAAATCCAGTCTGTCCGGTGATTCCGAGTGCCACCAGATCGATGAACTCGGATTTACAGATGTCATTCACTCCTATCGGCAGGTCGACGTCTTCCATCCTATGAGATAAGGCCACTTGTGGTGGAAAGAGTGGTTTGATTAGTTCCAGCCAGGCATTTAATTCGTTCTCTTTGGCCTCTTTTACTTCGTCATTGACCACAACAATAGGTTCGTTGTTTACAATTGTTACGCTGTTGTACGTATGGTAAACAATCACTTGTTCAGTTTTCCAAGCCGTTGTACAAAGGGCTACCTGTTTTGCAGCTAGAAGTGCATTTTCTGAAAAGTCGGTTAAAAGCAGGATGCGTTTCATGCTCATGTCTTTTTAATTGTTAAATTTGGTTTCTTCCGAATCGCTGGTACAGTACATGTTGTTGCAGGGTCATTACCCTTAGCGTCTATTTGTACTTCCGTTTTTGATATAACAACTAATCTTACGATAAGTTACAAACAAAAGGCAAAATTGCGATTTAAGGTTATACTATATAGAATAAAAAGGGACATAGCCTATCGCTCAAAACAAAGAGTATCTGGCTTAAAGTCCCTTTTCCAATCACTAGGACGAATAATTATTCACCTATTGCGTAATATTTAAATCCGATATCTTCTAATTCTTTACGATTCAAGAGTTTGCGCCCATCGAATACGAAAGCAGGTTTTTTCATTTTTTCCTTTATCTTTTGCCAATCATAGGTCTTGAATACATCCCATTCTGTGAGTATTGCAATGGCGTGGGCGTCATCGCAGGCATCATACGGCGTATTAACGATTTTGACTAATCGTCTATTTTCATCTGATGAACGTGAGTTTAAATCGTCAAGGTCTGCATAAATTCGCTCGGCACTGACCTTTGGGTCGTATACGGTAATTTCGGCCTGCTCGTTGAGTAGGTAGTCTGCAACATAAATAGCGGCAGATTCACGTGTGTCGTTGGTATCTTTTTTAAAGGCCCATCCTAAAAAAGCAATTTTTTTACCAGAAACCGTATTATACAATGTTTGAATAATATGGTCTGCGAAGCGATGCTTTTGATAGTCGTTCATGTGGATTACCTGGTCCCAATAATCGGCTACTTCAGTTAGGCCGTAGCTTCTAGCTATATAAACCAGATTGAGAATGTCCTTTTGAAAACAAGATCCACCGAAGCCCACCGATGCTTTAAGAAATTTTGAGCCAATACGCGTGTCCATACCAATCGCTTTAGCTACTTCATCCACGTTAGCCCCAGTCTTTTCACATAATGCTGAAATGGCATTTATTGAAGACACTCGTTGCGCTAAAAATGCATTAGCTGTTAATTTAGAAAGTTCAGAAGACCATAGGTTTGTGGTTAATATTTTGCTCCGTTCTACCCAGTTTGCATAAATATCGACAAGTGCGGCAATGGCGTTTTCATTTTCACCTCCAATTAGGACTCGGTCCGGATTGATCAGATCTGTAATAGCAGTACCTTCTGCCAGAAATTCTGGATTTGATAAAATATGAAAATCGACTCCATTTCCAGTGTTATCAAGAATACTTTTTAGAGCTGCTGCTGTACGGACGGGAAGAGTGGATTTTTCAACAACTATTTTGTTGTTTTTGGCCACTGCAGCGATTTGGCGGGCGCACAATTCGATATACTTTAGATCTGCAGCAAGGCCCTTTCCTTTTCCGTAGTTCTTTGTTGGCGTATTAACCGAAATAAAAATCATATCTGCTTCGTCAATAGCTCTGTCGATATCTGTTGAGAAAAACAAATTTCGGTTACGTGCCTCTTCGACAATTTCACTTAGTCCAGGTTCATACACAGGAAGGTTTTCTAAGTTTTTATCATTCCAGGCATTAATGCGGGCGGCATTTACGTCCACAATTGTCACGTCGATATGGGGACATTGTTTGGCAATTACAGACATGGTCGGGCCTCCCACATAGCCAGCTCCAATGCAGCAGATTTTCTTGATCGTTTTGCTCATTTTGCTTATCTAAATTATAATATAACAATAAATGTAAAGTGTTCACAACAGTTTTAGTGTTTAAATGTTGAGTAATTTGATCTAAAAAAATTAAATCTTGCAAGCAAGTGTGGTCTTGTGGTTGTAGGTCCGGCGATTTTTATGTAAAACAGCGCTTTTCAAAAGACGACCTTAAGATATAAAAAAAAAGTTAAAAGCTGCAGCTTTTAACTTTTTTTTTAACTTGAAGAAAGGTTTTTCTTTTTTTGGATACTTCTCCTTGATCACTTCTTATTTTTTGCCAGCAAAATTGATGATGTAATCCGTCATTACTTTTGCACTTTCATCTTTTACAAAGTCAAGATCCATTTTCGGTTGCGGTTTGCCCTCTTCCCATGCTGGTTTGCCCTGTAATTTCAATAAAGCATTGATACGGTCTCTATTTTTCTTGAGGTTGTCATCTTTTTCTTTTTTGAATTTATTCAGTTCCAGCGAAATTTTCACGTCCTCATCTTTTTGAGCCTCTTCAATATCCTCTTTCAGGTACTTGTATTCAAGTGAATTTTTGATACGTGCCTCATGCAGGGTTTCGAGCTGTTTGTCCACACCGGTCATATCAGCGACTTTTTTGAAGTTGCTGGACTGGATCTGATCCCACGGAAGCGCAGATTTTTCTGAACTTTCACCAAATTTCTCTGCGGAGAATTGGGATGGAAATGTAATGTCGGGTGTTACCCCTTTATGTTGCGTGCTGCTGCCATTGACGCGGTAGAATTTACCCAGTGTAATGTTGATCTGTCCATATTGCGGCGCACCTTCGGGGGTATCAGGATCTTTCTCACCAGAAGCTTTCAGCAATAGGCGGCTTGTCGGACTAATGACACGAGACATGTCTATAGCTGATTGAACGGTTCCCTTACCATAACTTTGTGAACCAAGGATGACCCCTCTGCCATAATCCTGAATCGCACCGGCGAAGATTTCAGAAGCTGAGGCTGAGAAGCGGTTGATCATCACACCTAGTGGACCGTCCCAGGTCACACCGGCATTTTTGTCTTCTTCGACGTCAATATTATTTTTGGTATCTCGTACCTGTACCACAGGTCCTTTGTCAATAAACAATCCTGTCAGATCAATGGCTTCCGGAAGTGACCCCCCACCATTGAAACGTAAATCAATAAGTACAGCATCAACTTTTGCCTGTTTCAGGCTGTCTAAGATCAATCTTACATCCCGTGTTGTACTTTTATAGTTTGGATCACGTCTTCTGTAAGCCTCAAAATCCATGTAGAATTTAGGGATATTGATCACCCCGACTTTATACATTTTTCCATCAGCACCTTTGATGTTCATAATCTCTTTCTTCGCAGATTCTTCCTCGACAACGATTTTCTCGCGGACCAAAGAAACTATGCGCGGATGTGAGTTCATCGGTTGGCCTGCTGGAATGATCTTCAGGCGTACGATCGTTCCCTTAGGTCCTTTTATTTTGGCGACCGCTGCATCCAGTCTCCAGCCGATGATATCCTCAAATTCGCCATCTTTACCTTGCGCGACAGCGATGATCTTGTCATTCACCTGAATGGTTTTATCCTTAAAGATCGGGCCACCGGGAATGATTTCGTTGATGCTCACCGCCTCGTTGTCAATCATCAGTCTTGCACCAATGCCTTCAAAAGTATTTGCCATGCCTTCATTGAAAGCCTGTGCATAGGATGGGTTGAAATACGATGTATGCGGATCCACGGCATCCGTAAGCGCCTGCATAATAATCTGGAAGGCATCATTGGAATTGTATTTTTTTGTCTGCGAAATTAAATTCACATAACGTTTCTTCAATGTTTCCACCTGTTTGGTTTTGGCACTGTCCGTAGATTTTCCACTCGCTGTTTCCAGGTTCAATAAGTCATACTTTACCCGTTTACGCCATTGGTCGTTCGCCTCGGCATCCGTTTTGAACCAGCCTAATTTTTCCCGGTTGGGTTGATA
This sequence comes from Sphingobacterium puteale, assembly GCF_003627955.1. Classification (GTDB taxonomy): domain Bacteria; phylum Bacteroidota; class Bacteroidia; order Sphingobacteriales; family Sphingobacteriaceae; genus Sphingobacterium; species Sphingobacterium puteale. Next base: position 9,434 of record NZ_RBWS01000027.1, read on the forward strand.
GAATTCATCTTTGGTGAAGTCATGTGTTTTGTCTATTTCAGAAAGTGCATATTGCATTCTTTCTAAATATCTTTTTTTGTAGACATTGAAGATATGGAAAGCAGCAGAAAGATCGCCATCTTTCATATCTTGGGCAAGATTACTCTTGTAAGCCTGAAATTCATCGATATCCGACTGGAGCAAATAATTTTTGCTTTGGTCTAACCCTTTGATTAGATTATCGTAGATAATTCCAGATATCGAATCATTCATTTTGACCTTCTTGTAGCTCGCATTTTCCAATAATCCAATCACTTCTTTCGCGATGATCTGATGCTGGGTACTCGGCTTGAGGCCGCCATCATCTGGAAGTGCCACCCGTGGTTTTGATCCACAAGAGACAATAGATACCACAAAAAGTGCAAATATGAGTTTCCTAAACATATTTTCGACAGTTTTAATAATCATTTTATAAAAAAATTTCAGCTCCTATTGATGAGCGTGCTAAATTTAGTGAAATTCATAGCACATTATCATAGATTCTAAAAATTTATTTGATTTATCCTTTAATATTTACAAAAAGCTTAAAATACAATTTATTTCTTACTTTTTATTCCTACGGTTGCTATGATCTGATCATAGCCGACTAATTGTACAATTCATTTTTCAGCTGGGTATAGGCTTTGTAAGTTTGGTCTGCTGATGGATAATCCTCCAGAGCCAGGTATACTTCGCCCAATTTGTCCAATATTGCCAATGACAGCTGTTTGTTATTCTCATTGGAGGCCAGTTCAGCGGCCTGAATAAATTCTTTGATGGCGACCTTGTAATTACCATCCTTTTGCTTGGAGGCCGCAAGTAAATATTCGATCTCAGCAAGTTCGCCGCTCAGTTTTTTTGCATTGGCCAGATCGCGGGCCTGCAGCAAAAACCACTGTGCCTGTGTGTATTTATTTTGTTTAAAGTAAATCTCCGCAAGCATTTCCCAAGCGAATATTTTGCCTTCATAGGCTTTTGATTTATTGAATAGGGGGATGGCACTTCGGATAATGTTGTTTTCAGCGGCTTTAAAGTTTCCTTGCCCTGCACGTGCCATGGCAATTAATAACCATGCGTTGGCCTGTTCGAGATAGCTTTTGCTGACCGTTGCATGGCTATGGTATTTTTGGGCACTTTCTTCCGCTTTGACAAAGTCCCCATGGTACAATTGAAAATTACTCAGATTCAGATTGATTGTGGCAATGTCGTCTTTATTGTCGGTACGATTGGCCAATAAAAGAGCATCATAAAGGAATTTTGAGGCATTGCTGCTGTCGTTATTTTTAATGGCAAATAGCGCGGCCTCATTTGCCAGGGCGTAACCTGCAATCCAGTTTTCGGATTTCTTTTGGTTCTCGATGATATTATTCCATGCTGTGGCATCGACAGGAACGGGGTTCATCAGATATTGAAAATGCCCCATGTTATTGGTGCTTTTCAATTGCAGTAACAGGCGCTGGAAGAGCAGCTGTCTGGCAATTTCCTTGCTAAAGCCCTTTTTATCACTATAATTATCTTTAATAATTTCGTTTTCAGTCTTTGGAGGAGGTAGGAAATATACCTCCGGGCCTACCCCCCTAAATGAAGTGTCATATTTTTTTATCGCCCCTGTATAATCCTTTGGAGCTTGCTGTGCCGCCACCTTACCGCTCATTCCAAGGGTCAGGATTAGGGCAGTCAGCAGTCGGGTCCAGTATTTTGTCATCCTTATAAATGATTACGTCGTCATAAACGTGTATTACAAACTTAGATAAATTGCATACTAAAAGCAATTTGTCGTTTTATCTTCAATAAGCTCGCAAGCTCAGTTCTGCTTCCACTAGCATTCTAAATACAATAGAGCAAACTTTATCGCTCTCTGCTTAGCCGCAAAGAACTTATATTAGAGCAAATATGAAGAAAAATTGTGTGAAAAAATGTTAAAGTGTCTTTTGCTTATGGAGTAGTTCGAGCCGAGTATTGCCATTTTGGTGGTACAAGCTTGCGACCTACCGACTATTTTCTTTTTTAATTACAAGTCCGCTGCCCGGGTATACATCATTAGTCTAAGCTAAAATATTTAGTTATTTTGCGGTTTAATTTTTAAATTTGCGTTATGGCAACACGTATCCCGCTTGCAGAAAGACTGCGTCCACATCAATTGAATGATTATGTGGGACAGCAGCACATTGTCGGCCCTGATGCAGTCCTGTATCATGCGATTCAACAAAAAAATATTCCTTCGATGATCCTATGGGGTCCACCGGGGGTTGGAAAAACAAGTCTGGCGCTGTTGATTGCGAAAGAGCTGGACCGCCCCTTCTTTTCGTTGAGTGCCATACAGGCAGGTGTGAAAGATATCCGTGAGGTCATTGACAAAGCCGAGCGGCTGATGAATTTCAATCAGGATCAGCCCATTCTATTTATTGATGAGATCCACCGTTTTTCCAAATCCCAGCAGGATTCCTTACTGGGCGCTGTCGAAAGGGGCTTGGTTACACTGATCGGTGCCACCACCGAAAACCCCTCATTTGAGGTGATATCAGCATTGCTTTCCCGTTGTCAGGTTTATGTGCTCGAGCATTTGTCGGAAGAGGATCTTATTGGTCTTGTGCAGAAGGCATTGCACGAGGACGAATATCTCCAAAAGCATGAAATTGTTGTCGAGGAATATGAGGCGCTATTGCGCTTGTCCGGCGGTGACGCCCGTAAACTATTGAATGTGCTCGAGCTTGTGGTCAATGCCGCGGTTCTCCATAAGGAACCGATTACGAATGCTTTTGTCCTGCGGCAAGTGCAGCAGAACATGGCGATATATGACAAGGCGGGCGAACAACATTACGATATTATTTCGGCTTTTATTAAGTCTATTCGTGGGTCCGACCCAAACGCTGCCGTGTACTGGCTGGCACGCATGATCGAGGGGGGAGAAGACCCTTCATTTATCGCCCGTAGATTACTGATTTTAGCATCCGAGGATATTGGCAACTCCAATCCCAATGCGCTCTTGTTGGCCAATAATTGTTTTCAGGCAGTGAATGTAATCGGCTGGCCTGAATCGCGTATTATTCTGTCGCAAACCGTTATTTACCTGGCCACTTCAGTTAAGAGCAATGCCTCCTATGAAGCGATCAATAAGGCCCAGGCCCTGGTGAAGCAAACCGGCGATTTGTCTGTGCCCCTTCATATTCGGAATGCACCCACCAAGCTGATGAAAGACCTTAATTATGGTGCTGAATATAAATATGCGCATGCCTATCCCGGAAATTTTGTGGTACAGGAATTTCTGCCCAAGGAAGTCAGTGGCGTAAAATTATATGAACCCGGACAAAATCCGCAGGAAGAGAAGATCCGTCAGAGTCTACGCGACAAGTGGAAAGAGAAATATAAGTATTAGTACTAAAACCTAGCGAAAAGCTACTCGTTTATTATCGGATATTCTGCTATCTGAGATGGCATGGCTAATAAAAGCAAGAGCGGACTTTTCAAGCCGCCCATTGCAAATATGAACAACGAAAATTTATACTTCTGTCGATGGATTGCTTTTTAAGGCAAAAGCTCTTTTGGGTGGCAAATTTTTTTTTATGTCATTATTCGGTCCATTGGAAGTCGCTTGTTTTACGTTGCCACCTTCTTTTTTTGCCGCTTGAAGCATTTTTTTGAAGATCAATAATCCGATGATTCCCAGTGAGAGCCAGAGTAAGTCCACTAATAAAATGTCGTTTGCTCCCGAACGATAAGTTACCCAGATCCAACTTCCGGTTTTTATGCCATTGACAATCGGTACCGCTAATGACAACACTGAGCCTAGTAGTAGAGTCTCTTGATTGGTTTTTCCGATATTTCGACGAATAATGTAAAAAACACCCAAAGCCAGCCAGCTGTAAAAATAAACATGGAATATAAAGGACTGATCCACTTTTGACGCCAGTTTAACCGCGATAAAGGATGCTGCCGTGACCGGAAACATCGTGAGGCAAGCAGCCATAAATACATTGGCAGCCCAAAAGTTGAAGATACGCTTGTGTTTCGGGATATTATTTTTATCACGTGCGACCAACCAGATCAAAATACCTGAAATAATCACAAAACAGCCCATAATACCCAGGACAAAGTAGATGATTTTGATCGGATACCCACCAAAATCAGCAAGGTGCAGACGATAAATAAATCCTTTGACATAATCCAGGTAGGTACCATTTTCGGCTGCAGATTTTTCGAAAAGTATTTTATTGTCCGCTACACGATAGACCATCCTGCCCGAACCGGCAAAATTTTTGTCGATATCAGCATCGTACAAAGCGACCACATGCATGCTTTTGTCGCCGTAATTTTTGATAAAGATGCGGTTCATATGGCTATTGGGCCATTTGCTTTCCAGTTTATCCAAAAAATCCCCCATCTTAAAGGTTGTGGAGAGCGGCTCGTACAGATAGGTGTATTTAGTATTATCGTTATAGCCAAGCGCGGCATATACTTCATCCTCCTTGCCATCATACAGATATTTGCTGAATGGAATAATAAGGACTGAATTCACGATGAGGACGATACCTGTCAGCGCATACATAAACTGGTATGGGAATCCGATTACACCGAGTGCTGTATGCATATCGGTCCAGACGGTCTTCCACTTGTTTCCCGGCCTGAATACAAAAAAGTTCGATTTGATTTTGTCCCAATGGAGCATTAGACCAGATATCAGGGCAAATAGAAAGATAAAAGAAACCAGGCCCGCCAGGGTATAGCCAAAAGGTCTTCCGATATTGATCCCGATCTGGTTGAGCGGAGCAAGGAAATGGAGCCTGTACAAAAATTCACCCATGGTGTAACCATCACTATAGTCCGACGGTTTTTTTGTTGCCAGGTCATAGGTAAAATACATGGAATCCTCAGCTCTACGTCGGCCACGGCCCCGTTTTTTCTTTTTTTCATCTTTGGCATTTGCGTCTTTTACCGCTGTACCTTTATTAGTCGCTGCGAGCCGTTTCTTTTCGGCCAATTCTTTTTGCGCAGCGATCGCTTTTGCTTTATTCGCAACGATTGTATCCTGTGAGGCTCCGATATTGACATAGCTAGCGTGACCATTATGCTGCATATAAAATGCGATATCCCTTCCTTTCAGTTCTTTGATTTGACCAATAGAATCCAGGAGGTGGTCAAAAACCAGATTTCGGTAGGTTCCTCCTTTGTCCGAGTCATTTTTTTGCCAGGCGTTGATCTCATTTTTGAAAAACGAAAAAGATCCCGCAAAAAAGATCACATACAAGATCGCACAGATGATTATCCCTGAGATGGTATGCGTATTGAAGTAGATATTATAACGTCTTAAATTCATAGGTCAGGAGATTATAGGTAAAGAAAGATACCATAGAAAAGAGCAATCAGAAGCAGATAGATACCCCAGATTAGCCAGCCGTTTTTTGAAAGAAAGGCGACAAGTAATAAGATTGCCCAGACGATAAAACCCGTCACATAAGTCGTGATCAATATATCCGTTTTATCAAACATTTTGGTCAGGCAAAGGTGCAGATAGAGCATCACAAAATAACCACCGAAGAATCCCGCGGTCAGTTTGAGGAACCGCTGAAAAGGATGGCTTAAATATTTTTTATTCGCTGGCATGGTTTAGAAGATGATTATTTCAAAAAAGAGAGCAATTAGAAAAACAACAGTAATTTGTTTCCACTGGAAATAGCGGTAAGGCCATAAAAGCACGATAAGGCTAAAAAATCCCATCACATAAGCGCCAAAGGCAAGTGTTCCTGAGAGGAAACCCTGTAGGTACATGGTTATCGTCCAGGAAAGGCCGAGCAGAACGATAGCCAGTATCTTCGCGCGGATCTTATCACTCACCAGGGGGAGTATGAGCGCTGGCGCATGCTTGATCTTCACTTTTTCTGATGAACTATACCAGAAAAAACTACCAGCAAAAATGAGCAGGAGTAATATAGTATACATGTGTTAGATAATTGTTAGATCTAGAATAAACCTTTATATTTATTTAGATTGATTTTAAACAATGCAAAGATATTAATAATATCTTTTTTTGCAAGCATGCCTTCCCATTTTGCTTGATTTTATTCCACGATGCCCTTTTTGTCCCGGCATTCAAAACTAATTCCTGCACAAAAGAACCTCGAACGCCGCTTGGAAAACTTTGCTATACATCGAATAAACTATGAACATCATCATTACCAGGCCTATTACTTGAGTTGTTCAGCAGACTTGGTCCAGCGAGCCTTAGAGGCGAAATGTTATAAAATGTTAAATTATTATTTGTAATTAATCTAAATAAAATTATATTTGTCCCGCTTTGAAAAACGTATTGCCTTGAACAGTGGAAGGCAATACGATCATGCGGTAAAAATTCGAATGAAAATGTCACTATTAAACATAATTCAATAACGCGACTACCATGCTCAAGTCTACCTACATTTTTTTTATATCCCTATTTTTCGTCACGACCATAGCCCAGGCACAAACATCCCTTTCAGGTTATGTGAAAGACCTCTTCGGAAAAGGAGTCGAAGGCGCTACGGTGACTATTGTCGGTACGAACCAGCGCACTTCCACCGATGTGGACGGTTTTTACAAACTCCAAATTGAGGGTAAACAACTTCCTAAATTGGAAGTGACATCTGTAGGCTATATCACACAAAGCGCTGTATTGAAAAGCAATGAAACCTACAGAGACTTCCAGCTCAAAAAGGATGAACGTGTTCTCGAAGTTGCCAACGTGAGGGGGCAAACCGACAACCAGCGCCGTGTGAACGAAATCAAGCGATCAGGCTTTAATGTCAGTGTGATCGATATGAACCGCTATGCTAATCAAACGGCCAATGTCAGTCAAATTTTACGTACCGCGCCCGGCGTCACCATTCGTGAAGATGGCGGATTGGGATCTAATTTTGTATTTCGGATCAACGGTCTCGCAGCAAAAATTTATATAGACGGCGTTCCCATGGATGATTTCGGACCAGCCATGTCGATAAATAATATCCCTGTCAATCTGGTCGACCGTGTCGAGATCTATAAAGGAGTCGTTCCCGCATTTTTAGGCTCAGACGCCTTGGGTGGTGCTGTTAACATTATTACCAAACAACGCAACAGACACTTTCTTGATCTCAGTTATAGCTATGGTTCCTTCAATACGCATCAAGCGTCATTGGTCGGCATGTACACCAATCCCAAAAGTAAACTATCGGTTCGTACGAATGCCTTCTACAATTATTCCGACAATGACTACAAGATGTATACCGAGGAGAAGTATGGCGTAATTCTTGAAAAAGAAATCAATAATAAATTTGTCAAGATCGACGAAGCTAGACGATTCAAGGACCGTTACTATTCTACCATGGGTCAGATTGAGGTGGGCCTTCGCGATAAAAGCTGGGCCGATCAGTTTTTTGTGGGACTGACTTATTCGGGCAACAATAAACAAAATCAGCTCGGCGCAACAATCAATAAACCTTATGGTGGCAACTGGACCGAATCGGCCTATATGATGCCGACCCTAAGCTACAAAAAGCAAAACTTCCTCGTAGACCGCCTATATGCCGATATCTATGCCAATTATGGTTTTGAAATTAAACGCAATAGGGATACAGCGCAATATAACTATCAATGGGATGGTGTTCCAATAACCAATACGACAGGAAATGCTTCCAACCCAGAGAAATATATTAAAGATAATATCAATAGTGTGCTCGGACGAATAAACTTAAACTACGATTTTGATGAGAGCCGCAATCAGAGCTTAAACCTGAACTATAATATCAGTACCAATGACCGTCAGACCTATGATGTAATTTCTGATCACGATGATTCCGGATTACCAAAGAACATGGTGAAACATATTGCCGGTCTAGCCTGGCAAAGTCAATGGTTTGACAAACGCTTGGTTGCCAACCTGGCCTTTAAATACTACGGCATCGATACCTACCAAAAGATTGATGAACGGGAATTTGACGATAACAATCAATACCTGAGTGGTGACATCGTCACCCAAACAAGATATTTGGGGTATAAAGGGTATAGTGTAGCTGCTCGCTATCGTATTTTCAAGGATGGTGGTGTCAAGTTCTCTGCCGAACGGGCTTATAACCTGCCTGAAATGACTGCCATATATGGCGACAATTTTAATGTTCTTCCCAATTGGGATTTAAAGCCTGAGAAGAGCGACAATCTCAACGGGGGCTTTTACTACAATACCTTCTTTAACGAAAACCATTTTATCAATTTTGATCTTTCCGGTTTTTATCGCCTGGCAAAAGATTACCAAAATACACGCATTGTATCCGATAATGGTCAGGACAAATTTCAGTATTACAATATTCCGGGCGTCAAAATCTATGGTGGCAGTTTCGAAGCACGCTACGGCTATAAAGACGTTATTACGGCCGCAATAAATGGAAGTTATGACCGAGCCATCGACAATCAGAAATATACCGATGAGACCAACCAGCAAGTAAGTTTGAGTTATGGCTACCAAATTCCAAACCGACCATGGGTTTATGGCAATTTGGATCTCGGCTTTGCACAAAACGATTGGTTCAGCAAAGGTAGCCGTACACAGATCAACTGGACCACGCTGTACACCAAATGGTTTTACTTAAGCGATAGCCACCTGGGTTCATTGGCTTCCAAAAATTATATTCCCACACAACTGGTGCACAACTTGTTGGTGAGCTATTCCTGGAATCGCAACCGTTATAATATTTCTGGCGAGGCCCGCAACATCTTTGATGAGCGCTCCTATGACAACTTCCGTCTGCAAAAACCCGGACGCGCATTTTATGTAAAATTTAGAGTTTCCCTACTATAATTAATCAAACATCATTTATAATCATGAAAAAAAATAGATTATTTGGCTTTTGTGCATTAGCAGCACTGTTGGTATCCTCCTGCAAAGATAGCCCGAACATTCCAGAAGTGACAACACCTGAAGCGTCTGAATATTCCGTGTGGGTGGCCACCGCAACTGGATCTTATCTTTTAACGACTGATGAGATCATGAAAGATACTTTATTATCGCCTGCCAACAATAAAGGGGTCGACATCACCGGCAACTTACCTCAAGCGCGTTATGCCGGTTATGCTTATATTTTTAATGGTTTCTATTACTTGTCCAACGATGGTACACGTTTTAGTAAACATCAATTGGTAGAAACACCGCAAGGTCTTGTATTTAAAGAAGTCGATAATTACGCATTTCCAAGTGCGTTCTACCTCGGAAAGATGGCGAGCCAATTCAGTACCACTGACGAAATTGTCTTCACATCCACAGGTGCCAGTGACGCCAACCTGGAGAAAAAAATATTTGAGAAAGACATTTACTTTATGAATACCAAGGATATGACGCTCAATAAAACCTTAAAAGCGCAGATTCCGACCTTGGATTACACCGTTTACAAAGCCGATGGAAAAACAGTTGATCCAACGATATTGAATGTGACCAGTATGCGTATTGCTGGCGGTAAAGCTTATTTTGGCTTATTTTATTATGACTCTGATTACAATGTAGTCAGCAAGAAAGCTTATGCTTACATCTGTGATTACCCAAGCATGGCCAATGGACATATCATGAGCGATGACCGGACAAGCTATGTCGCAGGTCACTGGCAAAGAGAAAACTATTCGTTCCTGGATGACAACAATAATCTTTACCTCTTGACCCGCGGTAAAACGGATGGTACCTATGCGATCTTACGTGTCAACAATGGGCAGTATGAATTTGACAAAAACTATCTATACGATCTAAAAGATTACGCTGTAAAAGGTGGTGACCTCGCTTGGTTAGGTGATGGTAAGGCTTATATCAGACCTTATGTCATCGACGTAGCCAACAAGAAAATAGTGGCCAATCTGGCGGAAATGACAGGAGGCGATCCAACGACGACCATCAACCTGATTCAAGATGGCAACCTGTATACCGCCGTAAAAACACCAGCATCGAAATGGTTTATTTACGAATATAATATTAAAAATAATACGGTTAAAAAAGGTGCTGAGATTGATCCTGGAGTAACACAGGTTTATCACATCAATAAACTGAAATAAATAATTTTTTATTTTTCAAAACTTTTCCTTTAAGAGATTGTTCTGATAACGTTTTTCAATAGGTAGTAAACGCGCTGACACTCCCAAAGTCAGTGCGTTTTTTTTCATTGCGAATCAGCTTAAAATATTTATGTTTGTCTTACAAATGTTTCAACAATGAACTTAATGCCCATAAAACAAGCCGGACGTTTGGCTGCACTGGCACTGACAGGACTTTTTGTCCTCTCCTGCAAGAAGGATAATCCTAAACCCGAACCAGAGCCGGAACCAACTGACCGCACCGAAGGTCAGCTTATTAAAGACGATATTTATAAATATTATAAACTGTATTCCGTTTGGGCGGACGGATCTATACCGGATTATTTAAAAGATCCAGCACAGTATACCGATCAATATGGATCGGCCAGTAGTGTGCTCGATGCACTTAAAAGGCTGACACCTGTCCATGTAGCGGCTGGTTACTCGGGGGTTTTTGACCGTTTTTCCTTTATAGAAGGTATCAACGGTTACAATATTGCAGGGCAGGCCAGTACAAAGATGGACAACAACGAAGGTTATGGCATCTCAGTACAATGGTTTTCTTTGGATGCTGCTACCGCACAGCCTTATATTTCCTTTGTGGAAGGGGGATCTCCGGCACAGGTGGCTGGGTTTAAACGCGCAGATATTATTACATCGGTCAATAATGACAAGGAAAATTATTCGGTCGAAGTTACCTGTCCGGATCCCGGCGGAAGCTGCGAAGTCAAGGACCCAGCGGCCTACAGCCGACTGCGCAACAATATCAATACAGCTTTGGATGCCGCCAGTCTTACCCTGCAGGTGAAACGTGCGGATAACAAGCTGTTCGAAAAACCGATGAGCTATAACAATTCCTATGTGATCAATCCGATCTATAAGGATACGATCTACCTGAATAGTAATAATAATATCGGTTATCTGGCCTTGTCGTCTTTTGAGGAAATTGAAAATAACAATCAAAACCAGAGAAATATCGATGCGGCCTTTACGCAATATGAGGCCAAACAAATCAAAAGCCTGATTGTTGATCTGCGTTACAATGGCGGGGGCTATGTAGACGCGGCTATTTATGTCGCTGATAAGATCGGTGGCGCCAAGACCAAGGGTAAATTGATGCTGACCTATGAAATGAACAATTACATGCAGTCGGATGCAGCAAAGAGCTTAAGAGATCAGCTGCATATGTATGATACCTACTTCGAAGGATTAAGTGCCTTAAATCTCAATAAAGTTTATTTCTTGGTGAGTGAAGAAACCGCTTCAGCAGCTGAGATGCTAATCAACGTGCTTACCCCGCACCTTCCGGTAGAGATCATTGCCACGGAATCAAGGACATATGGTAAACCCGTTGGATTTTTCGAGCAGAAAGTCCGCGATAAAGTATCTTATTGGCCGGCGTCATTTATTCTGAAGAATTCACGTGGAAATCTTGGCGAAAAATATAACAAGGGTGCTGAATCCGGTCTGCGTGATTATTGGGATGGTCTTGTTCCCGATAAGAGCGAAGTTGGTGACGATGTGTCAGCCGAAGTCGGAGATCCTAAGGAGAGAATGCTGGCAACAGCTTTAGCGGATGCGGCTCCCTCGACCAGAGCTCGGGCAGCATTGCGAAGTATTTCTTCCCGAACGATCCAACCGGTGGATCAGGGCAAAATGCATACAAGGCCTGAGCGGGGTATGATCAAGACCCGTGGCAGATAAGTTAATGCTGCTACAGTGTGCTAAGAGCACTAGACGGTATGATAATAGATCAAAGAGATAGGAAGGTCACTGGATAATCATTGTTATCCGGTGACCTTTTAATTTAACAGAAGGCTCAATTCTAATTACTGACTACTAAATACTGATGAATGACACAGTTGGGCAGCAGCAGCGTCGGGTAGGCACTGTAAATAACCTACCGGTATTTCGCCTACAATTTTTTCCAGAATTGTATTCATCCCGGAAAAAAGATCTTTGTTCCATCGGATTGCTGTACAGCTCGGGAGCACTGCAATAAAGCCCTTGATTCCGGGCTGCCATGTAAATGTATTGGCCGGAGCCTGTTCCAGCCGTACAAATGCTTTGAGTGGTAGCAGCTGATTTCTATAACAGGGCGTCTTGCCGCTCCAGGGCGTCCCATAGATAAAAATACCCTCTTCCCTGATGCGGACAGCAGGGTTGTCGTCATTCAGCAGTGATGTATTGGGGATATGTGTCAGCCAAAGCCGGCTGTGCGTGCTTTTTCCGGTTCCACTTTTACCTAAAAAAGCAACTCCTTCGCCTTTGTGGTTGACCACGGAGGCATGGAGCATAATGGTATCATGCAGGAGGCTGGCCTGGCCAAATATCATCATGGACATCCAGGTGATCACGGCACTCTGTTCATCCGCCGAGCTCTCAGGGACATAAATCGTCGATTCTTCAAAGTTACGGCTACTGTATTGGTACCATGTCCCATTGCCCTTCTCATTTACAATGGCCGTTATAAATGTATCACCCTTTTCATAAAAACGGAATCGGTCGCCCCAGGCGATAGAGTCATCTGTACGTAATATACCCATATCGGCTGTTTCTGGAGCCTTGTCCAAACTGATATTGATGACAATTTCAGCATTATAGGTACCTACCCAGCGAAAATCCTGGAAGGAGCGAAGGAGTTGATATAAAGGAAATTCCTTAGGATGGTTAAATTCCAGCAATAATTCCGCAACATGGTAGCGGGTTTGAGCGAGCTCAGGTGATTTGGTGATATCCATGATTCAGTTCATCTTTTGATTAATTACTTCATGAGCTTGCAAGCTCGGTTTGTTTTAATCTATTGATATTCGTTGAAATATCCAGATTCTTTTTATTGATGTTTATATGTTGCCATCTTGATCTTCCTCAATCGAGATAGATGCGATGCGGACATTTATCCGCCAGATTCAGGTCGTGCGTTACAAATAGACATATTTTATGTTTTCCATATTCCAGCAGACGATGCGTTAGCGTATCCGAAGTAGTACGGTCCAGAGCTGAGGTAACTTCATCAAAGAGCCAGATATCACCGTCATGCATCAAGGCACGCGCAATGGCGATACGTTGTGCTTGTCCTTCCGATAGGCCCATTCCTGATTCGCCCACTAACGTGTCCACACCATCCGGAAAATCGTATACAAATTCAGCACAGGCCAGCCAAAGCGCTTTATCAATGTCCAGTGGGCTCTCTTCTTTCACATGGAGCATGAGGTTTTCCCGTATCGTTCCGCTGAAAAGCGAATTACCCTGCGGAATATAAGCAAAATTGACACGATGTTTTGCTTCCAGCGATCTTTCACCGTCGCTGTCCACCAGTGTAATGTCACCTGTTTCAGCTTTTAGCAATGCCAGCAACAGACGGATCAGGGTTGTTTTTCCTTTTCCGCTCGGGCCGATAATTGCTGTTGGCTCGCCCACTTTTAGCGAGAGGTTTAGCTGCTGCAATACCCATTTATCCTCATAACGAAAGGACAGGTCCCTGATACGCAGCTCTTCTGTCCCATTTAATCGCTGCTGCTCTACCTGAGGTTCAATCTCGCCTTCCTGCAATTCCAGGAGCCGGTCTGCAGATACCCGAAAGCGTACGAAGCCGGGGATATAGCCGATCAAGGCAAGGATTGGGCTCTGAATGCGCGCCACCAGTTGCAAAAAAGCCGTCATTGTTCCGAAAGTGATCTGCCCGGATTGTAGCCGATAGACCCCCCAGATAAATGCGACCAAATAACCCGCGTTCATAGCCACCTTCATTGCTCCTTGCGTATACGTTGAAAAATTGATCTGACGCATTTTCAGCATAAAAAGCTGCTGTTGGCTTGCGGTCAGCTTCGCACGCCTTTTGGGGAAAATGCCCATGGCACGGATCAGCAGGCGGAAGCGCAGATTTTCCTGGAGGACCTTTGAAAAATTACTTTCTTCTTCTTTGACCTCCTTGCTGAGTTTGCGCATTTTACGGAAGTAAATCTTTGAAAAGACAAAAAGAGGTGAGATGGCCAGAATCATTAGGGCCAGCATGGGGTCCATATACCACAAGAAACCCACAGAAGCCAATAGTTGGATAATCGTCAATACAAAAGAAAGTACAGTACTGGCGATGGTGTTGGCCACTTCTTCACAGTCTGTCTGAATCCGGATCTGGATATCACCTGTATGCCAGTTTTTGATCAATCGCCATACCGATAACATCTGCGCATCGAGCATATGACGCTGCAACTGGAGTGTCAGCATCAATTTGATCCGTTCCAGTAGACGGCCCGAAAAGCCTTTGATAGCCACATTGAGCGTAATACTACTTATAATGCCGACCAACAGCCATTTGAGCGGCAATTCTCCCGGGGAGGTTGCGACATCAACCGCTTTTTTGGACAGGTATACAAAGAGAAGGGACAGACCGATGCATATCAGCTCCAATACAAAATAAAGAAGCAATCTGCCGCGATAGCCCTCGCTGATGGACCATGCCCAGCGTGCATGTTGTTTCAGGCTGTTATTGTTCATTTGGCTAGATCAGTGGAAAGGTTATTTTTCCAATAGTCCTTGTTTTTCAAAATCTCCAAGTAACACTTTGGCATCGGATTGTGCTTGCTCCGCATCTACTTCATAGTTATCACAGAGCAGCTCAACGATTGTTGTCTGATCAAACTCTTTTCCTTTGAGTTGTTCCCAAAGCCATGCCGCAGAACTGTTCAGCGTGTACACGGTCGATAGGTCAATGCTATCCTGGCTGGGGTCAACAATTAAATGATCTGAACCAATTGTTCTCAATACTAAATCCGATCTTAATTTCATATGTAAATTATCTGTTTTTAATGGTCATATCCTGTTTTCGAATGTTGTCTTCTTGGAAAAAGGATATGTTGGGGCAAAATATAATAAATAAAACCAAAGTTAATAATTATTTTCCATCAGCATAATCTGTATATGGTCATACCATACGTTTCAATTTGGCAACAATCCGCCGGAGCAGGCGGATACGGTACCAGGCCAGGCCACGCAATCTTGCCCAGCGGTAATTTAAATTAATTTCCTCGACTGATTGCTGTGGATAATGGACCGAAGCGACAGCAATAATATCTTTCGGGTCTATATACTCTTTTAATACGAGATTACCGTCCCCGGCCAGGATGATCTGCCCATTTTTTCTTCCGACATATCGGTGAAAAACATACTTCCCTTGATGTTTGGCCAATAGATTACTTCCTGGCAGCAATGCCCCGCCGCTGTAAGCCAGCAACAAAACGCTGTCTCCGTCCTGAATAAAAGGGCGCATGCTGCCGCCTTTGATCCGGATCCGGACCTCCTTACCTTCATCCAGCATACGTTGTACTTCAGCAAAATAGAGGTCATTGGAAATGATACGTGTCTTCTTGTCTTCCGAATATCCGGTCATATCCTATGGCTTGGGTTGAACGAAATACTGAATTACGGGTTGCAGGTAAGTGTCTTTCAAAAGGACTCTCTTGTTTTCATCCAGAAGATAAATGGTTGGCGAAGCTTTGAGGTCATATAGATTGAACGATAAGATCTTGCTTTCACTGTCGAAACCGTTGATCCATTTTTCGGAAATTTCGGGCATATAATCCTTCCATTTGTTGCGGTCGCCCCAGGGGTCAATGGCCAGCACCTGCACCTGTTGCTGTTCAAACAGCTGGACCAGTTGTGGCGTATCGCGGAGTTGATGGATTGTTTCTTTGCAATGCGAGCATTCTGGATCATAAAAGAGCAAGAAGGTATATTTTGCTTTTGTCTGCGATAGTTTTTGTTTTTTTCCATTCGCTAGCTCATAACTGAAGTCTTCCGCTAGCTGTCCAGCCTTATTGCGCAATAGCAATTTGTAGATCGGCCGATAAGCCTCTTTCTCCAGGTCTGACAACAGGTCTGTTTTGATTAGATAACGTAGCACCGACTCATAGACAATGTCATTCCGCATGGGCGAATTGCCGTCATAAAGATAGCGTTCGTATAGTTTAATGAAATGGTCAAAGTTCGGCCTATTGGATTTGGCCTTATCCAACATCCCGTCCACCGCTTTATCCCTTAGGGCGGAATCGGGGGTTGTCGATAACAACCCGATAAAATCAGCAAGTTTTTGTTCACCGATGTCCGGATTCTTCACCTCCGCAGTATCGTTCATGTCAAATTTGTCCCAGAAATGGAGCAGACTGCTGTCGGTAGTACTAGTCATACTTGCCTTTTGCGGCGTTGTTTCGTTACTTTCCTTTTTTGAATTATTATTTCCGTTGCAGGCCCAGAGCAGGGCTACGATCAGGCCCATCGGTAACCAAAAACCAAGAGTTGAACTTTTCATTCTAATTTAATGCTTAACTTCGCTAAGTTAATAAAACTTTCAAAATTCCATTGACAGATTCTTCGCATTGAGCGGCTATGGTCACTGAGTTGCCTTAAAAAGTAATTAAATCAATGATATTTAATGAAATAAAAAGGCTCGCGTAGCGATAGAACCATCTTTTACGTTAGAAGCCTGGATAGTGGGGGATTTAAGAAGGACGTAAAGAATACTTTCTTGTCAGTTTAAGCCCCCAGGTGTAAATATTTTAGACGATTTAATTAAATAGTTTTACTAATTTTGCGGCAAATGCCAATATATCGAATGAAAAAAGTAATTTTATGGTTTTGCATGATCGGATTTGTGGGCTCAGTATACGCACAGACCAATCCTGCTAATATCAAAGTAGATAATCTGACGGATGCCCAGATTGAGCAATATGTAAAACAGGCTGCTTTAATGGGCTATGACGAAAGCCAATTGGATGGTTTTGCCCGCGCACAAGGAGTATCTGCTGTTGAAGTGCAAAAACTAAAAGATCGTTTGGCGAAAATTAAACGCAAGAAGCAACAGCCCAATCAATATCAGGGAAATAATAATACCGCTATCTCGGCCCGCACAACAGGGCGTCAGGTTGGCGGATCAAATAATACCGATTCCTTACAGCATAAACAAAACAATAATCCCGATTCTCTTCAGCAAGACGATGGAAAATTGAAGATTTTTGGCGCAGATCTATTTAAAAATAATAGCATTACGTTCGAGCCTAATCTTCGGATGGCGACACCAAGCTCTTATATTATTGGTCCCGATGATGAGATCTTATTGGATATTACAGGAGATAATGAGGCGTCCTATACATTGCCAGTTAACCCCGATGGAATGATCAAAGTGGAGTATGTTGGCCAGATCAGTGTCGCGGGCTTATCCATCGCTGCAGCAAAGAGTAAAATTGAGCAACGTTTGAGCGGTACCTACCCTGCTATTCGTTCAGGAAGAACTAATGTAAGCGTAACAATTGGCAATATCCGGACCATCCGCGTCACCTTGACCGGAGCGGTTACCAAACCGGGCACCTATAGCCTACCGTCTTTAGCTACGGTTTTCAACGCGCTCTATGCTTCTGGCGGTCCCAATAAAAACGGTACCTACCGTCAGATCCAGGTAATTCGTGGTAATCGTGTTGTGAGTACGATCGACGTGTATGACTTTTTGGCCAACGGTATACAACAGGGTAATATACGTTTACAGGATCAGGATATTATTCATATTCCTGTATATGGGGCGCGTGTGCAGTTTGAAGGTGAAGTAAAACGACCAGCTATTTTCGAGACTGTAGCTGGAGAATCCTTATCCGATATCTTGCGCTATGCTGGCGATTTCACGGAGAATGCTTATACGGCTAAGATAAAGGTGTTGCAAACAACAGGGCGTGAGCGCAGTGTTCAGGATGTCTATTCCGATCAATTTGCCAACTATACGCCTAAGGGAGGTGACCAATATATTGTAGCGCCGATATTAGAACGTTATGCTAATCGGGTTTCTGTCCTTGGTGCGGTATTCCGTCCGGGTATATTTGGTTTAGAACCGGGGCTGACACTCAAACAAGTGCTTGAGATGGCGGATGGCGTGCGTGAGGATGCTTTTTTGGAGCGCGGAATCATCAATCGCCTGAAAGCAGATAATAGTTCTGAACTAATCAATTTCAATGTGCGAGAGGTATTGGCTGGCACAGTTGCTGACATTCCATTGAAACGCGAAGACAAAATCGAGATCGCCTCTATTTTTGATTTACGAGACGAGTATAAATTTACCGTTCAGGGTGAGGTACGTTTCCCAGGTGATTTGCCTTTCGCTAGCAATGCTACGCTGGGCGATGTGATTCAAAAGGCTGGCGGGCTGACCGAAGCTGCTAAAAATGCACGTGTGGAGATTGCCCGAAGACTTAAACAGCGTAATGTGGACGATCACAGCTCTTCGCAGACGATTTTAGTCGATATTAAAGATGGTATCCTTACAGATCCGACGATTGCTTTACAACCTTACGATGTTGTTTCGGTCTTAGGTGACGCGGGGTTCCGTACACAGCGACAAGTAACGATTGAGGGCGAGGTACGCTATCCGGGCATTTATACCATTTCGCGTGAAGATGAACGTATTTCCGACATCGTCAAGCGGGCGGGGGGATTGACTACCTATGCTTATACCGAAGGCGCTTCGTTAAGACGAACCGGTATGTCTAAATTAAAAGCAGAGGAAAAGAAAGAAAAAGAGCGTCTGAAAAAAGAATTGGAGCAAGATAGTTTGGACCAAGACGGAAAAGAAAAAAATAACAACCAAGAACAAGAAAATGAGGAGGGCGCAAACGGTGCTAAGGCAAAAAATAAAGCACTAGCAAAGGTATCACAGCAAGGAATGTCTGCTGCTGATGTTGAACCAAGTGATCTTGTCGGGATTGAGTTGAATAAAATTCTGGAAAAACCTTACGAAAAAGGCGACTTATTGGTTTTGGATGGGGATATTATTACTGTACCAAAAGAACTGGAAACAGTTAAGGTGGCAGGTGAAGTCCTGAACCCTAATAATGTGGTTTATGTCAAAGGTAAAAATTTGAAATACTATATCAATCAAGCTGGTGGATTTACGGATAATGCGCTGAAAAAACGGGTTTTTGTTCAATATGCAAATGGTGCGGTGAAAGGTAAATCCGGAGGATATCCTGAGGTGAAGCCGGGAGCGGAGATTGTCGTTCCGAAGCGTGCTCCAAGAGAGCGGATGAGCGCGCAAGGTTGGGTTGGTCTAGGAACGGGGATTGCATCGTTGGCAGCTATTATTGTATCATTGTTGCGCTAAAATAATGGGAAATTTACAAAATATTCAGGAAAATCAAACTGATGAAATTTCATTAAAAGAATTGTTTGAGAAATTTCAGTCCTGGCTAAAATATTTACTTTCTAAGTGGTATATTATAATTATTGCTGGTATATTGGGGGGGGGGATTGGCTTTTTTTATGCTAACAGGCAAGAACCTATTTATACAGCTACTACAACTTTTGTATTGGAAGGGGCGGATAAGGGAAGTGGTTTGGGGCAATATGCCGGTATTGCTTCAATGATGGGAGTAGATTTGGGCAGTGGAAACGAAGGTATTTTTCAAGGGGATAATCTTCTTGAACTTTATAAGTCCAGAAAGATGCTCGAAGCGACATTGTTATTACCATCGCCAAGCGACAGTTCTTTATTGTTGATAGATAGATATCTAAATCTTTTTACCTCTAAAGGTGAGGATAAAGACAAATCTACCAAACGAACAATCATTAACTTTAAGACTAATAAAGACCCGAGGCTTCAACGATCTAGAGATAGTATTTTACAAAAAGTTGTTTTGGATATTAATAAGAACAATCTTCTTGTTGGGAAGTTAGATAAGAAGTCTGCGATTTTTAAAATAGATATACAGTCTACTGATGAAACCTTTTCTAAAGAGTTTAATGAATCATTGGTAAGACAAGTAAACGAATTTTATTTAAGAACAAAAACAAAGAAGTCTTTAGATAATATTTCCATATTGCAACATAAGACTGACTCTGTAAAGGCTGTGATGAATGCCAGTATTGGTGCAATGGCGTCAGTTTTGGATGCGACACCAAACTTAAATCCAACCCGTCAGTCACAAAGAATCGCCCCAACTCAACGATCTCAATTTTCCGCTGAGACTAACAAAGCTATTTTGAGCCAGTTAGTTCAAAATCTAGAGTTAACGAAAATGGGCCTTATGAAAGAAACTCCTTTGATTGAAATTTTGGATGAGCCAAGATATCCAATCAATAAAAAAACATTTTCTGTTTTCTCCTATTCGATCATAGGAGGATTAGTGTGTTCTATTATTTTAGTATTTGTTTTTTCTGTCGGCTGGTGGATTTCAAAACTCAATTAGGACATCAAAGTATGGAAAAATTAAAAATAACCATAGCTGTTTTGGCATGGAAAAGCCATCGAAATTTAAAAAATGTTCTAAACTCTTATAAAAGAAATGGATTATTTGATGTTTGTGATGAGATTCTCATTCTCTTTCAGGAAATTTCGGATGAGGATTTGGAGCTAGCACAAAAATTTAAAATCGATTATATTGGATTTGAAGAAAATATTGGTATAGGCAGAGCTTTTGCTACGCTTGCGGCGAGGGCAAAGAATGAACATATCATATTATTGGAACATGATTGGGAGCTAATCGAACCTAAGGAAATCGTTTTTAAACGACTAAATCAAGGTCTTTCTTTATTAAACGAGGGGTTTCATGTAGTTCGATATAGGCATAGAAAGCGTCCTGGTTATCCACATTATTCTTTTAGTTTGAAGGGGAGGGAGCTGGAGTATTACGATGAATGGCACCAGATAACTAGCCCACATTTATTGGACTCTATACACTGGTTAGATCCTGCATTAGCATTCCCTGATAAAATAACAAAGTATAAAGAGCATTTTATTACAACCTCTCGATATGGCAATTGGACAAATAATCCCTGCATGTTCAAAAAGGATTTTTATATTGAGGTGACTAAAGAATTTTTGGGAGAGTCGATTGATTTAGAGAGAAAAATAGCATATTGGTGGCCCAGGCAGCATTTTAAAGTTGCTCATGGAGAAGGTCTTTTCAAACATGAAGACTTGATCAAATATTCAACTTTCCAAAGACTAAAGATTATAGGTGCTAAAATATTAGATAAGTTAAAAAAATGAAAGTTCTATTTCACGAAAATCAGTTAAGCTATAGGGGGACGTCTGTGGCTCTGTATGATTATGCTCATTACAACGTAGAACTGCTCGGAAACGAGTCTATTATTGTTTATAATAAGTCGAGTTTATATAATTCAGAATCCGCAATTGCTAAATTTAAGAATAGATTTAAAGTCTTTTCTTATGAAACAATTGAAGATCTGTCTATTATTATTGAGAAGGAAAAACCGGATGTTTTTTATGCCATCAAGAGTGGGGAGAGGGACCAAGTTAGTACAGACAAATGTAAATGTTGTGTACATGCAGTATTTAAAGTTTATGAACCACATGGGGACGTTTACGCTTATGTGTCAGATTGGCTGGCAAAGGAAGTAGGACAGGGGGCAACTTACGTGCCTCATATCATTGATCTCCCATTTACAAAAAAAAGCCTGCATCGCGATTTGAATATTCCAGAAACTGCAAGAGTTTTTGGTTATTATGGTGGGGCAGATAGTTTCGATATCGATTTTGTTAAGAAGTTGGTTAAGCGTATAGCAAAAGACAATAGAAATATTTATTTCCTTTTTATGGGTGTAGATGATTTTACGAAACCAAGATATTTTTGGCAAAGAGATCGGAAATACGAAAACATAATTTTCCTTCCTCCCAATTCTGATTTGGAATATAAGGCTAGATTTGTCAATACATGTTTTGCCATGTTACATGCTCGTTTGCGGGGAGAAACATTTGGAATGGCTATCGGAGAATTTGCAATACGGGATGTCCCAATTATAACATATGCAAATTCACCTGAACGATCTCACATAGAAACTTTAGGAGATAATGCGTACTATTACAGCTCCGAGATAGAATTGAAATCAATTTTGATGTCAAGTGATTTAGGTAAATCTGCAAAGGCAAGATATGAGCAATTTTCTCCTGTTAATGTGATGCAAAAGTTTAAAGATGTTTTCCTTACTTAAATTTGTAAATTGAGACGTATTTCTACTCTTCTGTTTTTGCTTAAAATCTTAAAGATACCTGTATCACTGTATTCTTACACATTGATTGCTAAATATTTTGGAGTATCTATTGAAAAAGATATTTGGTTATTATCTTTTTCTCTGATACTTACTTTAGATGCTGCGGTGTGGGGACCTATAAATGATGTTTTCCGAGCTAAATTTGTTACCATAAAAGAACTTGATGGCCCAGGAAAAGCTATTGCAGCAACGCAGTCGCTACTTTTTTACATGTTTTTATTCTCATGTCTTATTGTCCTTATCTTGTTTTTGTTTACCGATTCCTTTGTAGACGTCATATCAACTGGATATAGTGCCGAACGACGGCAACAGCTTATTGAGATGTTACGTTTAGTAGCTCCAATTTTACTGGTTAACCAAGCTTCTTTAATTGGTATATCAATTTTGAATGCATTCAATTCATTTATTGTACCCGAAATCGCAAGCTTTTTTTCTCAGATATTAAATATTCTCATACTGATATTCCTTGTAGATAAGTTGGGAATATATGTTTTGTTGCTGGCCTCAATTATAAGTTTATTACTACTTATTTTCTTTATAATCTATAAAATAAAGCAGTTAAAAATACCCCTTTTTAAGAAGTTTAGACCTAAATTTAGTTATTTTCGAATTTTCTTTCTGTTTGCTTTACCATTGTTTGTTCCATATTTAATCGGTCAGATTAATAGCGTCATTGAAAAGAAGCTCATATCTTCCGTCGGTACTGGGGCGGTTTCTATAATAGATTTTGCGAAGAAGTTTCCAGATATGATAAATGTAATAATCTCTAGCATTGTGTTGACGGTACTGACCCCGACGATAACACGCTTATTCGTCAATAATAATAAAAGTGAATTTGATAAGTGCTTTTTGGATTCTTTTGGTTTAGGACTACTAATAATAGGTTTCTTTTGTGTCTTCATGATGGTCGGGTCAGGGGATTTAATGATGTTTTTTTATGGTAAATCTTCCGTAGACCATAATTCCTTACTTGAGATTATTGAACTAAACAAATATTATTCTTTAGCCGCATTTACAGTATTTCTTTATGTTGTTTTTGGAACCTGTATGCTGGCAATTGGGAAAAACAAAATGAATGCATTATCAGGTACAATAACTCAGTTAGCAGTTATCATTATAAACCTCACCTTTGTTAATAAATTTGGAGTCGAGATTTTTCCTTTTAGTATCCTATTTTCTCATCTATTCGCTGCGGTGTTTATGTTTACATATTACCCCTATGACAAATCATTAGTGATTAGATTCTTTTTAAGATTTATTTGTTTCCTTGGTATAGTTACGGTTGGGTTAGCTTTATCAACATCTCTTTTATTTAATCAGTTATCTATACACTCTTCAATGGCACGGGTGGCTATAATTAGCTTTATAGAGGTTATTTTGTTTGTCCTGTTTGGCTTTGTTTTTAATATAAATGAGATTCATTTGGCGGTGAATTTTTTACTCAAAAAGATCGGTTTTAAATGAAAAAATTAGCCTGTGTTTTTCCTAAAGGAGAGAATGTACACCTCACAAAAGATGTAGGTCTTATACCTTATTTTTTGGATCATGAGGGGTACTTTGAATCTACTATCGCGTTTTATTCCGACCCCAAGGATCTTCCATACCTTGGTACAGAAATCAAAGGGGTAAGATATGCGAGGATAAAAAAGATTTTTCGAAAC
This sequence comes from Sphingobacterium puteale, assembly GCF_003627955.1. Lineage (GTDB taxonomy): Bacteria > Bacteroidota > Bacteroidia > Sphingobacteriales > Sphingobacteriaceae > Sphingobacterium > Sphingobacterium puteale. Next base: position 33,217 of record NZ_RBWS01000027.1, read on the forward strand.
GAATATGTCAATATCCTGTTATTTTTGTTGTTGCGCATTCGAGAATTTGATATCGTAATGATGTTCCACCCCAATTATTTTTCGTTGTCAATTGCCTATCTGATTAAGAAACTCTCTTTCAATAGAACTAAGTTTTATTTTAAAATGGATCTTGATAGTACATTTGATTTTTCCGGACTTTATAAGAAGTCTTGGAAGCGGAAAATTTTCAACTATCTTATGAGTAAAATGGATTTGTTGAGTGTAGAGTCTTATGATGATTTTAAGCAGTTTCATCAATTCGGGAAGTTCAGGGTAAAACACGTACCAAATGGAATAATTCCTTCCACAAATAACCATTTCGAAAAAGAAAATGTCTTATTAACTGTCGGACGTTTGGGGAGCTATCAAAAGGATACAGAAAGCTTGTTAAGAGCATTTAAATTAGCAAATCCCAAAGAGTTAAAATTAATTTTGATTGGTCACTTGGAAAGTGGTTTTCAATCGTTCGTTGATGAGTATTTTAAAGACTATCCCTGGTTAATTGACAAAATTGAGTTCAAGGGGGAAGTAAAGGATCGGACAGAGTTAATGAATTATTATCAGAAGAGTAAGTTTTTTGTATTGACATCTAGACATGAAGGATTTCCATTAGTTTTGCTTGAGGCAATATCGAATGGCTGTTTTATTATATCTTCTGATTTTCCTGCAGCCAGAGATATTACTGATAATGAGCGTTATGGTAGAATTTTTCAGGCGGAAGACGATGAGACATTGGCCAAACTAATCTTAAATTGTGACCAAAATGAGTTTAGTCTTCCTAGTCCTCAAGAGATGTCAACATATGCAGACATAAAATACAATTGGAAGCAAGTGGTTTATGATATTTATTTGAGCTTAAAATAAGGTTTATGGATATTTCGATTATAATTGTCAACTACAACACTTACAATTTAACATTAAATTGTATTAAATCCATTTATAAGAAGACTGCCGATCTAATATTCGAAATTATAGTAGTTGACAACTGTTCCCCTAACAGAGATATTGAAGAGTTGAATGTTGCTTTTCCAGAGGTGAAATTAATTTTAAGTCAGCAAAATAAAGGATTCGGTGCAGGAAATAATTTAGGAAGTAGGCATGCTAAAGGCAAATATTTATTATTTTTAAACTCTGACACTCTTCTTCTAAATAATGCAATAAAGGAATTCTATGAATATATGGAGAGAAATCCAAAGGTGGGGATTTGTGGAGGCAATTTATATCAAGTAAATTTGCGGCCTGGCGTTTCATTTGAAAGACGGCTTCCAGGTACTCTACGAGATATCGATAGTTTATTTTTTATGCTTCTCTCCAAACTTCAATTTGGTAAAAACTTAACGTTTAATTTTGGTAATAGCCCTCTCCGGCTAAAAGGGTATGTTTCGGGAGCAGATCTATGTATCGCGAAGGATCTTTTTGTGAAAGTGGGAAGGTTTGATGAAGATTTTTTTATGTATTATGAAGAAACGGAACTTACACATCGGGTTTTTAAGGCCAAAAAAGAAGTTCATGTTATCCCTCAAAGTAAAATTATTCATTTAGAGGGAGGCTCTCAAGGGGAGATAAGCGACAAAAAAAAGGTTTGGATGAGAGAAAGCAAACTATTGTATTTTGAAAAAACAAACACCTTTGGGGTAGGAATTTCTATTATCCTAAACCAAATTATTAGTTTCAGGGACCGCTTAATTCAAAAACTTTTAGTTCGATGAGGCTTTTTAATTATTTATACTAAATGAAAAATCGGGTTGTATTTTTTTTGCCAAAAGGAGCTCTTTTTGAGGCTACCGCCTACTATTGTGATTTAATTAGGGATGCAGTCAAAAAGATTGAAGGGGTTGATGAAGTCTTGTACATAGATACGATCAATAAAATTCATAGTGAAGATACTGTGGTTACTATTCGAATTAATGATCCATTTGCTGTTTTTAGAAAATGCAAAAAAGTCATTCATTGGTTTCAGGGTATTGCTCCAGAAGAACGTATAATGATGGGGGATGGAAGTCTATTTAGTCGATTGGCAGCAGTTAAATATTCTCTTATGGAATTTATTTTGCTTAGAAAACCTTTTTTCTTTTTTTTTGTCAGCCAAGCAATGAAAGAGCATTATACAAAAAAATATGGGGTAAAATTAGATGGACGCAGCGCAATTATGCCTTGCTACAATATCCCTTTGAAGATACGATCGTTTATGATCGAAAACAAATATAATGCTCCGAATTTTGTTTATGCGGGGGGGATTCTTAATTGGCAGTGCGTAAAGGAATCTTTGCAGGTTTATAAGGCTTTCCAACAACATTATCCAAATGCCACATTCACTATTTTGACGAAAGATATGAGTCGGGCTTATTCACTCATTAAGGAGGTCGGGACTAAAGATGTGCTTGTTAAATATGTGCCTCTTGAATCGTTACAAGATGAGCTAAGTAAATATAAATATGGGTTTCTTCTGCGGAGAGACCATATAGTGAATAAAGTGTCTACTCCAACGAAGATGAATTCCTATCTGAGTGCGGGAGTTATTCCTATCTATACCACTATCGTGGATGACTTTGACAGAAATATAGATCTAGGTAAATTTGAGATTAAATTTGACTCTTTAAATGTCGATTCGATTTTGGTTAAGTTGTTGGAATTTGAGGCAAAAACTGTTGATTCTAATCTGGTTTTTCAAACGTTTAAAAATGTATTCCAGACATATTATAACGATCTCAAAAACGTTGAGAGGATTAGTGCAAACCTACAACATTATCTTACTGTGTGATGAAATTGCTTTCCGTTATCTTACCAGTATATAACGCTGATAAATATGTGTCTGAAGCTATAAATAGTGTTTTGGAGCAGTCATTTTCTGATTTTGAACTAATTATCATCAATGATGGCTCCATTGATAATAGCCGGGATATAATAAAAAAATTTCAAGACAATCGAATTATTTTTATAGATCAACCCAACAAGGGCTTGATTGATACGCTTAATATTGGATTAAGTTTGAGCAAGGGGAAATATATTGCGCGAATGGATGCTGATGATATTGCCCATCCTAAAAGATTTGAATTCCAATTAAAAGCATTTAGAGAGGATGAACACCTTGTTGTTTGTTCGGGAGGCATCATAGCGTTTTCGCCTGATGGATATCGGAAAAAAAGATACTATCCGCTCAGTGATGCTGATATGCGAAACGAATTATTATTTAATAGCAGTATTGTTCATCCTTTAGCTATGTTTGACGGCGATATTGTAAGGAAAAACAATATAAGATTTGATAGGAATTATAAGTTTTGTGAAGACTATAAATTTTTCTATGATTTATCCAAATATGGAAACATAAAAAACATTCCTAAGTTTTTACTAAGTTATAGAATGCTTCCGTCAAGTCAAACCAGCATTGGATCAAATAATTCCATTGACAGATACAATAAAATTTCAAGTATTCATCGTATTATTTTAAATGATTACAATATTCTGTTGAATGAGAGCCGGTCAAAGCTGCATTACAGTTTGTCGTTATCATCAGAAATTGAAAAACTTCAAATTAGTAATATGTTGATTGATGACCTGTTGAATTATAGCCGATTTTTAGTTAAGGCAGCTAAATTAAATGAAAAATTGGTTATAATCTCTCTCGAGGCTACAATAGGAGAAAAATTTTTGAAAATTATTTTCTTTCATATCAGACGGGGACAGCTTAAAACACTGCGGAAGCTATTTTTTCATAAATTTACTTTATTGGCTGTTTTCAAACGGTTGATTAGAATATTGAAATATGAATAATAGCGTGTTAAAAAATGCTTGGTTTAAAATATGTAGTATAATATTAATGCTTTTATACCTATTTCATATTTCCTTTAAGCCTTTCCCTTATGTGCTGAGAACACGGTTAATTATTGCCTTAATCGGTGTGTATTTTATTCTGCGGAAACGTAAGATATTTTTGAATTATACAATTATAAAATTAATACTCTTAACGGTGTTAGCCATTTTTCCTATTTTGATTTCATCAATATTAAATAGGTATTTTGATTTTTGGTTTGTACAGAATATTGTCCTTACGTTGATCTTCTTGCTGTCCTCGTATGGGTTGATGAAGCTCCTGTTTTATTATTGGGGTACTGATTTTTCAATAATTGATATTCTAAAATTGATCGTTTATGCCATTGCTTTTCATAATCTTATAACGACATTAGGATTCGTTTTCCCTAGCTTTGGTAGCCTTATTAACATGATTCAGAACCAAGACGAAAATACACAATTGGTGATCAATAGCATTATTGAATTTCAGTCGAGATTTATAGGTTTAGGAATAGGTTCGTTTTTTACTGGGGGAGTTATTTCATCATTGGGGCTATTGTGCTCTGCAGTTCTCATTGTTCAAGAGGGATTGAAGAAAAAGGCTCTTTTTCAAATTTTTATTTTTGCATTTATCGCTCTGACAGGGCTGTTTATTGCGCGGACTACTCTGATTGGTTTTGGGCTTGCTATTTTTTACCTATATACACCTTTTATTAGCTTTTCTAAAGGTATTTTAAGAACGTATACGGCTAAAAATCGAATGCTGTTGGCCGGGTTATTTTTGATAGTTTTATTAATTCCGGTTTTATATTTCGGAATAGCGCAACTGACAGAGTCTAGTGCTTTCGTTCATGCTTTTGAGATTTTTTTGGGTGATGGAGGGAGCACAAGCTCAACCGAACATTTGAAGTCAATGTATATATTCCCAGATAATTTTAAGACATGGGTCATAGGTGACGGGAAGTTTATAGATGGTAGCGGATATTACATGGGTACAGATATTGGTTACCTGAGGCTTTGGTTTTATTATGGTGTTGTTGGGTCAATCTTTTTTTTCTTTCAGCAATTTTATAGTTTATTCCTTATAAAGAAGATGGCCAATGATGTTGTGATTGATAAATTTTGTGTTTTCTTGGGCTTATTTATAGTGATCATAAATTTTAAAGGAATTGGTGATATCAATTACTTTATATTTTTGATTTTATGGTTTTACGTGTTAAAAACACAACGATGCACACAAAAAAAAATATTTTATTAATAATTCTCTTGGAATTTATATTAAAAAGCTGTGCCGCCCAAGACCGTTTCTATGTGGATAGTTTTGGTGCCAAAGCAGATGGAATATTTGATAATACCGAGGTAATCAATAAATGTTTTATGGCAGCTTTGCAAAAAAGTAATTCAGTCGTAATTTTTGGTAAAGGCAAGTATCGTTGCCAAGGACGCTTAAATGTGGAATTTATGGCTGATAACCAAATTACAATTAAAGGAGAGTCTGTTGCTACAAGTATCGAATTTGACAATTTAGATATAGACCGAGGTTTTTTTATAACAAGCAAAAAAAAGAGTTTTGGAAAGGGAAAAATTTTATTGCGAGGTTTTAAAATCACTGGGCCGGGGCTGGGTATGGGGAAAAAAAATGAGTTTTATAACTCCGTTCGGCATCTTTATGGAATAGGTATTAGCAATATTAAAAGTGTTGAGATCGATGGAATAGAGGTCCGTGGATTTTACGGAAATGGTATTGATATTTCCAATAAGGAATCAAGATCAATAAATAAGGTGAAATTTAAGAAAGTTGAAATTAAGAATTGCAATATAATTAATGTTTGGGGATGCTCGCCTTCAGATAGCTATGGCGATGGAATATACTTGTCCGATAGTTATAATTTTGTTTTTCTGAACAACACCATCAGCAATGGATTTAAATATACCGGAAGTCTCGGTCGTGGGGGGATTGTGATTGAGGACTTTACAATGAATGGCGTTATCTACGGCAATAATATAAGTGGATACGATAGAGGTATTCACATCGAGAATTCCTCGGGTAATATCACTATAAAGGGTAATATTCTTTTAGATAATAGGATATCTTTTTATCTTTGGTCCAGTGGGCTCAATAGCAACGAGCAGCCAATCAATATTAAATTTAACATTTTTCGATCGAATATTATCAGCTCTTATTTGGATAAAATAGCTTTGAGAAATAAAGATAGGTCCTATATTGCTATACTACGAGAGAAACCAATTGACAAGCTTGATATAATTGAAAAGAATAAGTTTTTTTTTGATGATAGCATCAATACTAAATCAAAAGCGGTCAAAGGAAATATTCGCCTATCATTATTTGACAATAGTTTTAAGAATTGATGAGAGTACTTCATGTTATCAATAATTTAGGTATGGGGGGGGCTGAAAGTTTATTGGTCTCAATGGTCCCTTTGTTGCAGGAAAATTTACAAGTTGATGTGCTATTGTTGGATGGTAGTGACACTCCCCTTGTGCGACGCCTTGAAAAAAATGATCGTGTTAATATTATTATACTATCAAAAGGTTCTGTTTATAATCCAATCCATATCTTTCGGTTGATTTGGATTATACGACAATATGACCTAGTACATGTGCATTTGTTCCCTGCGATGTATTTTGTCGCGATTGCTAAATTTTTAAGTTTTTCTAATATAAAATTGGTTTTTACGGAGCATAGTACTGGAAACAGAAGATTAAAATCATGGTTTTTTAGGATAATAGATCGAATAATTTATCTAAAATATTCAAAAATAGTCTGTATTACACCTGAGGTAAGGAAAATGCTGATCAGCTTAGGAGTTCATCACAGTAAGCTCTGTGTGATTTATAACGGTATCGAAACAGATCAGTTTATTTTAGCTAAAGAATACAATAGGAGCATATTAGGGTATGAGCAGGAAGATATTATTCTTATTATGGTAGCTGCCTTTAGACGGGAAAAAGACCATAGCACGGTTATTAAGAGTTTGTTAAGATTGGATCATCGGTATAAACTTTTGCTTGCGGGAGGTGGGTATCAGAAAGATCAAGTTGTCGAAGAGGTTAGCAGTCTCGGTTTAGAAGACAGAGTTAAATTCATCGGGATCCGAAATGATATCGAAAGAGTACTAAAAACTTGTGATATAGGTATTTTAAGCTCGCACTGGGAAGGGTTTGGGCTTGCTGCTGTCGAAGCAATGGCTGCGGGACTACCTGTTGTGGCCTCAAACGTACCGGGACTTTCAGATGTTGTAAAAGGAGGAGGTATTTTGTTTGAAAAAGGAGATGTAATAGACTTAGCGTCAAAGATCGTCTCGTTGGAAGACAAAGATTATTATACCAATATTCAAAAAAGATGTATCGAAAAGGCCAAAAAATATGATTTGCGTAACACAGTGAATCATCTGTTTGATCTGTACAAAAAACTGAGTAAAAATTAATACAAATGAAAATTTAATAGCAAGAGATGAAGAAGATTTTACATGTCATAAACGTATCATTTGTGTTGAACCACTTTTTTGGAAATCAATTTTCACATTTTTCCAAAAAAGGATATGATTTTACAGTGGCGTGCACAGAAGATGAATATCTATATAAGCAAGCCAAGGAAAAGGGATTTAAAGCCTTCCCAGTTCCTGTTTTAAAAGAGATTTCACCAATACAGGACTTTCTATCTATCATAAGACTGACAAGGTTTATAAGAAAGGAAAAGTTTCCGATTGTAGTAGCACATTCACCAAAGGGTGGGCTAATAGGAATGACAGCAGCTTATTTAGCGGGAGTGGAAAAAAGAGTTTTTTTCAGGCACGGAGTTGTTTTTGAGACTGCCAAAGGATTTAAAAAGAAATTGTTGATCCTGATTGAAAGGTTTGTAGGATTATTAGCTACGGATATAGTGGTTGTAAGTGAGTCTTTGGAAAGAGTATCAAGCGATTATAGACTAAATAATCCTACCAAAAATATTTTATTGGGAAAAGGAACCTGTAGTGGAATAGATATACAACGTTTTCAATATAGACCAAAACAAAATAGTGACTTTGTAGTTGGGTATGTTGGTCGGCTTGTTAGGGATAAAGGCATAATTGAGTTGGTAGAGGGGTGGATGCGATTTGCAGCAGGCAAAGACGATGTTTCTCTTCATATTATTGGACCTGCGGAAGCACGAGATGCTGTTCCAGAAGAAACCCTCCAAAAAATAAAGAACTGTCCTTCGATTCATTTTTTTGACTTTGTGGAAGATACTGCTCCTTATTATAATAATATGGACGTCTTTATTCTACCATCGTATCGTGAGGGTTTTCCAGTGGGTATATTGGAGGCTTCTGCCAGTGGGTTACCTATTGTCACAACTCGAAGTACGGGTTGTATTAATGCTATTCAGGAAAACGTAACAGGTATATACACAGAAATTTCTCCAAATCAGATTGCCGATGCAATAGATTACTACTATAGAAATCCGCAACTTCGAGAAAAGCATGGTAATAATGGTGTTACGTTTGTGAAAAATAACTTCTCCGAACAGAGGCTATTTGTAGAAATCGAGAAGAAAGTGTTAAGCTGATCCAGTAACTCTCTATTTTATAGAATCTTTTAATTTCCTGTTTTTTAGTCTTTTATCTATTGTTTTGGATTAGAATTGTTTGCTAATTCATTCAAACCGAAGATAGTCTTGAGGCAAAAGCATATTTTCAATACGAGCAATACATAAAAAGATAAAAAAATATTTTCTTAATGTAGCGAAAATACTGTGGTTATCGTTTGTTAAATAAAACTTAATATTATTATATTTGCACAGCTTTATTTGACTCACTAATTACATTTTATGATCTATATTTTTACCCTTATATTCCTTTTCGCTTTAGAATTTTTTTACTTAAAAGTTGCTAATCGGTTCAATATAATTGATAAGCCTAACGAGCGTTCTTCGCATACGAAAGTGACAATTCGTGGGGCGGGCATTATTTTTTATGTCACTGCAATTATATATTTTATAAATAACGATTTTGAGTATCCCTGGTTCTTTTTGGGGCTCACGCTTTTAACTTATATTTCATTCTTGGATGATATTCGTGGAGTGCACCCAACAGCAAGATTGACAGTGCATTTCGCGTCAGTCTTGCTGTTGGTGTATGAATTCGGTATATTCAATTATCCCTGGTATTACCTTGTTTTGGCTTTTGTATTCACCATTGGAGTTATCAATGCTTACAATTTTATGGATGGGATCAATGGCATGACCGCATTTTGTACGTTGATAATGGGAGGACTTTTAGTTTATGTGAATACGAAGATTAATTATATCGAACAGGATTTTTTAATTTATACTTTATTGGGGGTAATCGTTTTTGGATTTTTTAATTTTCGTAAGAAAGCGGCTTGTTTTGCTGGAGATGTGGGACCTGCCGTACTCTCTTTTATGTTATTGTTTGCCCTGGGAAAATTGATCCTAAAAACAGGCGATTTTACCTATATCCTCTTTCTGGGGGTATATGGGATCGAGATCGGATGGTCAGTAGCGCGCCGTGTATATCAGGGATACCATATTTTTGAGCCTCACCGTACATTTCTATTGCACATGTTAAGCAACGAAGTTGGTCATAGCAGCCTATTGGTCTCTACTGTATATGGTCTAGTTCAATTAGTGCTCGGCGCGTCCGTTATTTATATTGTTCAGTTTGATGCTTCTGTACAGTGGTCTTTTGCGATTGCGACACTTTCTGGGTTGAGTGCATTTTACCTGATAATAAAGCAGTATATCTTTAATAATTATCATATTAAAGGTGAAATGGAACATACTATCCGCCGTCGACGCATTCAGATGCTGAAAGCGCGGAAAAACGCCGGCCGAAAGCTTGCTCCGCAAGTCAAACTTGCCCAGGTTCAGGATACGAAAATTATCGAAATGTCGAAGAAAGAGAAGCAGGAGAGCTTGTTGCACACAGGGGTTTGATATGATCTAAAAAACCGTTAATTTTACCTCGACTTTAAGGAGAAGTAAACATGCGATCAGGATTAAGTTTTACAGCGATAGATTTCGAGACAGCCACGGCCAATCAAAATTCCGCGTGTGCAATTGGACTGGTGGTGGTGGAGCAAGGTACTATTGTTGAAGAGTTTTATTCGCTGATCCGGCCTCCTCAGAATCAATATATGTGGCAGACAACACGTGTCCACGGAATCAGACCAAGGGATACGGCTGAAGCGCCGACATTTAAAGAATTGTTTCCTCGTATTCTTCCATTGATCAATAACCGAATTATGGTCGCGCACAATGAGCTATTTGATAGAGGAGTTTTGCGCAAGACTATGAATTATTATAATCTAGCTTATGATAGCTTAGGTCTCATGGATAAATGGGAGTGTACCTTCAAGATCTATCAGGAGAAGGGTTTTAAGCCAGCTAGACTTAATGCCTGTTGTGAAGTGTTGGGAATTGAGCTTAACCACCATGAGGCACTTTCCGATGCTCGCGGTTGTGCGCATCTGTATCTTAGGCATGCTGATGTTCCGTCAGTAGTATAAATACCAAAATATAGTATAAGACATACAGCCTTTATGCGAAGTTTCTATTTTTAGATACTTGAAAAACTTATTTTATGAAAAAAAATTTAATCATATTTGGCACTCGACCAGAAGCTATAAAAATGGTTCCACTTGTGAAGGCCTTTCAATCTGATAGCTCATTTGAAACAAAGGTGTGTGTCACAGCCCAACATCGTGAGATGCTTGATCAAGTGCTGAATTTTTTTGACATTAGACCTGATTTCGATCTAAATCTAATGCGGCAAGGGCAGAATCTTTATAATCTCACCGCAGATATCATCATTGGATTAAAAGCCGTTTTGGAAGAATATAAGCCAGATTATGTATTTGTCCACGGAGACACAACTACAACAATGGCTTCGGCTATTGCTGCATTTTATGCAGGAGCAAGGGTGTGCCATGTTGAAGCTGGGTTGAAAACTTATAATAAACGGTCACCTTTTCCGGAAGAAATGAACCGACAAGTGGCAGGGAGAATTTGCGATTACCATTTTGCGCCAACTGAATCGGCAAAGAATAATTTATTGCTTGAGAATGTTTTGGAACGAGATATTCTTGTGACTGGAAATACAGTCATTGACGCGATTTTCGATAGCGTTGAACGTGTTAAGGGCCTTGAAAATAAAGAAATAAATACTCTTAAGAATATTCTTGATTCTTCAAAAAAACTATTTTGGTCACAGGGCATCGAAGAGAAAACCATGGTCAGGGCTTTATAAATATTTGTGAAGCATTGAAAGAGATTGCCGTCACCAACGATGATGTACAGATTATATATCCTGTGTACTTGAATCCTAATATAAGGAAGCCTGTGTATGATATTCTTTCTGACATAAGCAATATCTATTTGGTCGAGCCTCTGTCCTATCCTGCATTTTTTTGGCTAATGAGTCAATCTTATCTCATTATCACTGATTCTGGAGGTGTTCAGGAAGAGGCGCCTAGTTTGGGTAAACCTGTGCTGGTTATGCGTGATGTCACAGAGCGACCAGAGGCTATAGCGGCAGGTACTGTGATACTGGTTGGGACAGAAAAGGAAAAAATAGTATTGGAAACCAATGACTTATTGTCTAATTCCGATCGTTATCGAGATATGAGTGAATTGCATAACCCTTATGAAGATGGCAAAGCATCCGAAAGAATAGTGAGTTTTATTAAGAACATAAGCTAGTTAACAACCCTCTTTGGCATGATTTTTTCGTTAAATCTTCGTATAAAGAAGGTAGCATCATGTTTTAATTTTTATCTTTGGTATAGGTGTACTGCCGTTTTATTATAAATTTTTAATATTCAATTAGACTATGATTACTATTCCAGCCAAAGGAATGCGTATCGGGATTACTTTCAGTGCGTTTGACCTCTTGCACGCGGGGCATATCAAAATGCTTGAAGATGCCAAACGCCAATGCGACTTTTTGATCTGTGGCCTACAGACCGACCCAACATTGGACCGGCCGGAGAAAAACAAGCCGGCGCAGACCGTGGTCGAGCGTTATATCCAGCTCAAAGGCTGTAAATATGTGGATCAGATTGTTCCTTACGCTACGGAGCAAGATCTGGAGGATGTACTCCGTTCTTTTAATATTGATGTACGTATCGTTGGGGATGAATACCGGGAGAAAAACTTTACCGGGAGGGCATATTGCGAGGAAAAGGGGATTGAGTTATATTTTAATAGCAGAGACCACCGTTTTTCCAGTTCAGGATTAAGAAAGATAGTGGCCAATGCCAATTTGGAAGAGGAATCCATTTTAAAATCAGACCTCTCATCAACAATTTAAAGAAGATAACGAAATGAAGATAGGAATAACTTTCGGTGTATTTGATCTCTTGCACGCCGGCCATATTATGATGTTAGAAGAAGCAAAACGCCATTGTGATTATTTAATCGTTGGCCTGAATACCGATCCTTCGGAGGTGTCTCCGGAAAAAGCGAAGCCTACGCAGACCATCGTAGAACGTTATATCCAATTGGAGGGCTGTCGTTATGTGGATGAGATTATACCCTATGAGACAGAGCAAGATCTTATTGATATGATCAAGGCTTTGCCAATCCATATGCGTATTATTGGCGAGGAGTATCGAGATAAAGATTTTTCTGGCCGTCTGTATTGTGTGGAAGAAAATATCGAGATCTATTATAACAAACGTACACATCGTTTTTCGAGTACGGGGCTGCGCAAGGTCGTAGCTGATAAGGAGGCTGAGAAAAAATAATATTATGAGTACAGTTATCCATGTTGTTTTGACAGGTGGGGTAGGGAGTCGTTTATGGCCACTTTCACGCAAGAGCTATCCCAAACAATATCTCTCTTTATTCAAAGAGGGGTCCTTGTTTGAAATGACCATTAAGCGCAATCAGTCCTTGTGCGGTCAGGTCATTGTCGTAGGCAATCGTGATAATCATGGTCTGAGCCGGGAGGTGATGGAAAACAATAAGATAGACTATATCGATATTGTTGAAGCCACACCACGTAATACCGCTGCGGCAATTGCCTTTGCAGCCTTTGCAGCTCAGCCGGATGATATTTTGATTGTAACGCCATCTGATCATGTTATTGTTGGGGAGAAAGAATATGCAGAAGCAATAAAAGCTGGTATTGAAAAAGCAAATAAAGGCTATATCGTTACTTTCGGCATTCATCCGACACGACCTGAAACGGGTTATGGTTATATTGAATACAAAGATGATAAGGTGTTATCTTTTCGGGAGAAGCCCAATCAGGATACAGCGGAAGATTTTATTGAGCGGGGCAATTTCCTCTGGAATTCAGGAATGTTCTGTTTCCGTGCGGATACTTTTCTGAGCGAATTACAGAATTTCGAACCCAAGGTCTATGCAACGGCATTTAACGCCTGGCAGCATCACCAGGATGGGGAGCTTGATCTAGCCTTGTCCAAGGAGATCCCATCGATTTCGATTGACTATGCCGTTATGGAGCGATCGAAGAAAATTCGCGTAGTTGCGACAAGTTTTCAATGGTCCGATCTGGGGTCCTTTGAATCCATGTACGATTATCTAAAGCAGACTGGCCATCCGGTTGACGAGAATGGAAATATGGTGATCGGTACCGATGTTTATACTGCTTTTGTAGGTTTAAAGGATAGTATACTTGTTCATACTAAAGATGCCATTCTTGTGCTGCAGAAAGAGAAGTCACAGGACGTCAAAAAAATATACAATACATTAGAACGTCATCAGTCCAAACTGATTGACTAGCGTAATAGAGAAATAAAGCTGCCTGATCATTTTTTTGTTCGGGCTGTTTTATTTCCAGGTTGTCCTTGTTATTAAATCTTGTTTTCATAAAACACCGTTGTTAATACAAAGTTAACCTCTGTGTGCTGCTGTTTTGAAGGATATTCTCAAATGTCCCCTATTTGTCTCTGGTCGATTTAATGTTGAATTAATAGTAATATCCGATATTTGGTTAGTGTTTAATAGCACCTTTGTATGCAACACTTAGTCATTTAATTTTAACCAACATATTGATATGGTGACCATAGTTATACTTATTTTTTTATTTTTAGGCGGGTATCTTTTTTGGAGGAAAAAGCAGCTTGAGAAACGATTTAACAGAAGTGTTGGAATGACTATAAGCTATATGTTTCAGGAACGGCCTGGGCAATACAGTGGAGATAGAAATGCCAGAAGTGGGGTATTTGTCTTCGAAGCCGAACGGAATGATGAGAAACTAAAAAATATTGTTATTCGAAAGGTAAAGCCCTTACATTCGGCTTTGGATGTTAATCTGGAGCAGATTTTGGTTATTCCATTCGGACGGAAAGATCATACAAAATCTGATGTTTCTGTTCGTTTTAAAGTCAATAGAGCGACTCCAAAAATTACAGATTTAACAGGTGGCCGTGTAAGTATTTCTGGCGTGCTAAATTTTGAAGAAGGGCGACCAGAATCATTTACTGCAACAGTGTTTATCTCGGATCTTTATCAGAAAGCTGAGGCTTGACCTCTTTTATTTCTCTGGGCTACTTTGATGTCATCAGAAAAAGATACGCGTCTAGATTGATGATCATTTCTGTAATTAATGTGTTAATTCTTGTGTTTTATCTTGAAATTATCCATCTCGTTGATGTTTTTTAAGAAAACTATTTATTAATAATATAGCAAATGGGTGTGTTTAGTTGATTATTCTTTTTTTTGTAAAAATTTCCGCTTTTTACTTATCACATATGTATCTCATTTAAGTCAATAATAAATAGACATCGCTATATTTGTTTGACGTAAATCAATAAAATCAGTTGACCATAAACTTAATCCATATATGATACTTGTCATAACAATATGTGTTTTATTATTATTTGCCGTTTATTTTTTTATCAGTAAAAAGCAACAGAAACAACGTTTTAATAGCGTGGTGAGCATGACGGTCAATTATATGTTTCAGGAGCGTTCTGGGCAATATAGTGGTGATAGAAACTCAAAAAGTGGTGTTTTTGTGTTCAAGGCTGAGCGTAATGATGATAGGTTAAAAAATATAGTTATAAGAAAAGTCCGGCCTTTACATGTTGCACTCAATGTCAATCTGGAACAGATCTTGGTTATTCCATTTGAGAGGAAAGATAGTACTAAATCCGATGTTTCTGTTCGCTTTAAGATCAATAGAACGACTTCAAAAATTGCAGATTTAACAGGTGGGCGTGTATATATTTCCGGAGTACTGAATTTTGAAGAAAGTCGTTCTAAATCATTTAAGGCAATTTTGCACATTTCAGACCTTTATAAGAACGATGAGGTCTGATTGCCGTCTCCCTTTAATAGCGTACTCAAAACTAGATAGTTCCAATCAATTGCATAATCGGCTCAAAATAGCTTTTGTTTTTATTTTTTTAACGGGCTGCTTTTTACAAGGAACCTAATTTTATATCCAATAAATTCGATGTTCCACGTGAATTTTAATCACCAATGCTTTCAAATCAATACCTAACAAAGGGTGGCCCGATCTAAATGATTCGTCTTTTTTATTTAACAATTTATTCATTTGCATAGCTTATTTATATTGAGTACTTTTGTTACTCATTAAGGCTAAATCGATGCTGGACTCGTTAATTACTTCCAAGACCCGACTCAAACTGTTGATTAAGTTTTTTGTTTCTGCTAGCAATCATGGGCATTTGCGTGGCTTGGCTGATGAGTTCCAGGAATCTACGAATGCAATTCGCAAGGAATTAAATCAATTGTCAGATGCTGGGTATTTAGAAAAGAGCACAGATAAAAACAAAATAATGTATCGTGCAAATACTAACCATTCGTTGTTTAAACCTCTTCAAAAATTAATTCATGCCTATTTAGGGATAGATGAAATTGTCGACTCCGTTTTACAAAGATCAGGAGATATTCAGGAAGTTAGCCTAATTGGCGATTATGCAGAAGGGTTAGATTCAGGGAAAATAGATGTGTTAATTTTGGGCGAAAATATAAATCAGGCATATTTATTGCGGTTAGCGGACAAGGTTGCGGAAAAATTGGGAAAAGAAATCGGAATTAGCTTTGAAAATTTTAATATACAACGTAAAGTGATATTATTTGTTAAGTGATGCGCAGAAAACACCATTTACTAAAAATTGATTTTTAATAACTAACCAATTTCTAGAAGCATAGTTTGTAATTTCACTATTTAAATTATATGAAGAAGAATTTAATTGTATTCGGTACAAGGCCAGAAGCTATCAAAATGGCTCCTTTGGTGAAAGAGTTTCAAAAAGACCAGACATTTGAGACGAAAGTGTGTGTTACTGCCCAACATCGAGAAATGTTGGATCAGGTACTTGAGTTCTTTGATATTACACCAGATTATGATTTGAACTTGATGAAGCCAAATCAGAATCTATACTCATTGACAGCTGATATTATAACCAAGATGAAAGCTGTATTAGAAGATTTTAGACCCGATTACGTTTATGTTCACGGAGATACTACAACAACAATGGCTTCAAGTATTGCCGCTTTCTATGCAGGGGCTCAAGTTTGTCATGTTGAGGCGGGACTTCGTACTCATAATAAACGGTCACCATTTCCTGAGGAGATAAATAGGCAGGTTGCTGGTCGGATTTGTGACTTTCATTTTGCCCCGACGGAAGCCTCTCGTAAGAATTTATTGCGTGAAAATGTTCAAGATACAGATATCCTTGTGACAGGAAATACTGTAATTGATGCGTTGTTTGATAGCTCTAGACGTGTAAAGGATTTAGAGAACGAGGAGATTAATCAATTGAGGGGAATTTTAGATCCTTCCAAAAAGTTGGTGCTTGTTACTGGTCACCGAAGAGAAAATCATGGACAAGGCTTTATTAATATCTGTGAAGCCCTTAAAAACATTGCCGTGTCGAATCCTGATGTACAAGTGATTTATCCCGTGCATTTAAATCCTAATGTAAAGAAACCTGTATACGAGATTCTCTCCGATGTTAGTAATATTCATCTAATTGACCCATTGGCCTATCCAGCTTTTGTTTGGTTGATGAATCAGTCATATTTGATCATCACGGACTCAGGTGGTGTTCAAGAGGAAGCGCCAAGTCTTGGTAAGCCCGTATTGGTGATGCGTGATACAACGGAACGCCCAGAAGCTGTTGATGCTGGTACTGTTATTTTGGTGGGAACGGATGTTGAAAAGATCGTTGCTGAAGCACAAGACCTATTGGACAATGATGATCGCTACCATAAAATGAGTGGATTACATAATCCATATGGGGATGGAAAAGCCTGTGAAAGAATTGTAAATTTTATTAAAAACTTAAAATAGATTATATCAATGCAAGCAAAAGTAGTAACAGTTGGTCTAGGATATATTGGATTGCCTACTTCAGCATTAATAGCCAATAGTGGTATAGCTGTTCATGGTGTAGACATATCACAGCATGTGGTGGATACAATCAATGCGGGAAGAATTCATATAGTAGAACCGGATTTGGATAAAGCTGTAGCGAAGGCTGTAGCAGATGGTTATCTAAAAGCAGGGACAAAACCTATTGAAGCAGATACTTATTTAGTTGTCGTTCCAACACCTTTTAAAGGAGACCATCAGCCGGATATTTCTTATGTACAAGCTGCAACAGAAGGAATTATCCCATTGCTAAAAGAAGGTGATTTATATGTGATAGAATCTACTTCTCCCGTTGGGACTACAGAAAAAATGATGACACTCATTTTTTCAAAGAGACCTGAATTGGAGGGGAAAATTTTCTTAGCTTATTGTCCAGAACGAGTGCTTCCTGGTAATGTGATGTATGAGTTGGTTCATAATGATCGTGTAATTGGAGGTGTTAATGAGGCGTCCACTCAAAAAGCATTGGGATTCTATGCTCAGTTTGTAAAAGGCGAATTACACCCGACAAACGCACGTACCGCGGAGATGTGTAAATTGACTGAAAATGCTTCTAGAGATTCTCAAATTGCTTTTGCGAATGAACTGTCGTTAATATGTGATAAAGCAGATATTAATGTATGGGACTTAATTCGTCTAGCGAATAAGCACCCTCGTGTTAATATATTGCAGCCCGGTTGTGGTGTTGGTGGTCACTGTATTGCTGTGGATCCTTATTTCTTGACTGCGGATTTTCCTATGGAATCGCGTATGATTGCCCAAGCTCGTGAAACAAATAACTATAAGTCTTTCTGGTGTGCTGAAAAAGTTAAAACAGCGCGATTGGAATTTGAGATTAAAAATGGGCGACAACCTTCTATTGCGATTATGGGCCTAGCTTTTAAACCTAATATTGATGATTTAAGAGAATCTCCAGCAATTCATATAGCTGAGCGAGTTTTACAAGATTCTGGTGATGCTGACATGTATATTGTTGAACCAAATGTTCATGAACATAAGGTTTTTAAACTAACTGACTGTAAAGAAGCTGTTGAAAAAGCTGATATAGTTGCTCTTTTGGTTGCTCATGAGGAATTTAAAAGTTTGAACTTTAAAGCGGATCAAATTGTGTTGGACTTTTGTGGGGTAAGAAAATAAATGTTAAAGATTGAAAATCCCAGATGGAAAGAATTGATTAATAATTCTTTTTGGTCAGTAGGAGGTGCTATTGCGTCAAAAGGATTATTATTTCTTGTTTGGATTTTAGTAGGTAGAATTCTCGGTAGTGCCTCGTACGGAGAATTTGGAATAATAAGAAATACGGTTTTAATGTTTGCGACATTCTCCGGTTTCGGACTCGGGTTGACAGCGACAAAATTTGTTTCTGAATATATGCACCGAGATAGAAATATGGTTGTAACGACGATCAATGTGACCTATTTCTTCGGAATATTTATGGGAATTCTTATTTCCGTACTCTTCTACCTTTTTTCGCAGCAGTTGAGCGTAACTTTGAAAGCTCCCCAATTGCTGTTTGATTTGAAAATTTGCTCTATAATTCTTTTCTTTAGCTCATTAAATGGAATCCAGATTGGGATTTTGCAAGGGTTTCAGAAATTTAAGGAAATTGCCAAGGTAAATGTTATTCAGTCAATAATATGTTTTCCTCTTTATATTTTAGGAGCTATTTATTTTGGCGTCCATGGTGCAGTGATTGCTTTTTTAGTTAGTTATATTTTAATATGCATTTTATGCTCTTTTTTTATTAAAGATATTTTTGCTAAGAATAATATAACATTTAGCTTTTTAAGCGTAAAAAAGGGATTTTCCATTCTTTATACCTATAGTCTTCCAACGTTTATTTCAGGCTTAATGGTGAGTCCTATTAAATGGATCTGCGATACAATTTTGATAAGCTCGGCGGGCTTCAAGTCAATGGGAATCTTTACTGCAGCTCTTACATTTAATAATATAGTCATGGTTATGGCTAGTATGATTAGTGGACCGCTTTTGACAACTTTGGCAAGTAAAAAGGATAATGAAAATAAAACAGATGTAAATATTGAAAGATTTAATCTTTTATTTCCATGGTACCTGTCAATTTTGATATCCCTGCCTTTAATCTATTTTTTCGAAATAGGGCATTCGATGTTTGGTGATTCATATGAAGTGATGGAGTTTCGACCAACTTTTATTGTAGCTTTGTTTTTTACAATAATAATGATGTTTAAAGAAGGCCTTACTCGCATTGTTGCGGTAAATAATCTACAATGGTGGAGCTTATTCAGTAATTTGATTTGGGGGCTTTCTCTGGTGACATTTGTGTATTTCTATGTTGGAATTGATTCTACTACAATGGCTATTGGTTACACTTTAGCATATTCGCTTAACATATTGGTTCTTTTCCCAATTTTTAATAAGAGAAACTTAATCCCTAAAAATTCTATCCTAGGATTTGATTCCCTATTGATTTGGCTATTGTTACTGTCGTCGGCAATTTTTTGTTTACAGAATTATACCTTGTATATTAGGATTATAGTTTTTTGTATTGTATTGTGTCTGGTAGTATATATTGTATATAAGAAATTTATAAGAATAAAAAATGAAAGTAATTAAGAATGAAATTACAGTAATAGGTGGTTATGGAGGTGGGAACGTTGGAGATGATGCCCTTATGTGGAATGTTATAAAATGGTTGAATGTAAAATTTCCGAATATAACACCATTGCTTGTGGTTTATGATAAGAAATTGATCTTAAACGTATTGAAGGGACTGAGTTATGACGTTGTCGATACTTTTGAGGATTATTCTGTTGAATCTAAAGTAATTATATATGGTGGTGGTACACAGTTTTTTCACTTTACTAAAGATAAAAAGAAGTCCAGTATTATAAAAAAAGGCTTTAAATTTTTATTAAATCCGCTGTCTTTTTTTAAAAGCTTAAAAAAGCATGTTTCAAAGAAAGAAGTTAAATCCAATCACAAATTTCTATTGGGAATAGGATTTGGTCCGTTCATTTCAAAAGAGACAGCAGAATACGCAAAATTTTTGAATGTTTTAGAAGAGGCGGAACATCTTTATGTGAGAGATAGCAATTCATTTCAATATATTCCGGAGGCTTTCTTAAGTAAAATTACTAAAGGAACCGATATATGCTATAACAGGTTTTTTAAAGAGATTCTTGTTGAAGCGAACCCGGAAAAATTTGGCAATATTAAAAAAAACGCAATTATTCTGCGAGATTGGCATTACGACAACGTTGATCATGAGAAACTCTTACTTTCTTTGAGACAACTTATTTCGTTGAAGAAGGAAGAACGTTTCGATCTAATTTTCTTTTGTGACCAATTGGATAGTAATCTTAAAGAAAAATTTAGAGGTCTTGATAATTTGGATTTTTGGAGCTGGGATCCAAGTAGTAACAATCTAGTTGGTTTTTTTGATCGAATGAAAACCTACGACTTGGTAATAACGTCTAGATTCCATGGAGCGATATTTTCTGCACTTTTAGATATTCCATTTATTACACTTGAAATAGAACCGAAACTAAATGTACCGAATCAAATGTATGGTAATGAAAGTATACTGAAGGAGCCTTTTCAACTTGAAAAATTGGTCAACTTGATTGCCATTGCAAAGGATAAGACAATCGTGTCTGAAGATACAAATAATCAATTGATCAATATTGGTGATGGTATGTTTGAAGACTTAACATCTAGAATTTCAAAGCTTCTATAATATGCAAAGTTTAGTTACCATTTTCATTTTTTGTGTAAACATTCTCATTACATTAATTTTAGGCAGTCCCGAATCGGGCATTGTCCTGTTATTCGCTAATGTGATTGTTTTGCTCGCCGGAAAAGGTAATAGGAAAATATCCCTTGTGTTCAATGTTATATCTCTACTAGGTTTGCTGTATGCATGGACTTATTATAGCAACTATAACGAATTTCACGCACCTTATGGAGATGATAGTTTTTTCTTTAACGAAGCATTAAATTTATCGGAGACAAACTTTATAGATATTTTTCGCCCCTATGAGAGTATTCTTGCAATATTCATCCTGTTCTTAAAACCTTTGGGACTCTTCAGTTTTTTGAATGTATTAATTCTAAATTGGATGATTTCTGCTTTTTTTATTGCCATGATGGTGCGATATATTAAAGTGAAATTCGATTTTTCGGTGAGCCTAAAGTTTTTATTCTGTTTTGTAATTTTAAACTATCTTTTTCAAGATATTTTAGTTCATCTCTATCGAGACGCTTTGATTTATGGGCTAATATTTGTTTTCTTGATTAACTACGAGAAATTCAAGTCAGTTGGAAATAAGAAAAATCTGTTAATTGGGCTAATTTGTGTCTTTTTAATTTTCGTGTTGAGGGGAGCGAATTGTCTCCTTCTCTTATTCTATGTCTTCTTAGACTATTGGTTATATAGCCCCGCTAGAATTAAGAAGGTGGCTTCAAAGACAACTTTTAGTATTGCAGTTATGCTATCTGTAGCATTGATTCTTGGCTCTTTGGCCTTATCAAGTATTTTGATTAATTCCATTTCGAGATTTGGTGTGGGAAATAAAAAAGTAGAAAGCTTTTCCGAGTTAAGTAGTTCGCGCCAGGAAAATTTCTTTGAAAAAGTAGATCAAGATCAGAATACAGTAATCATTTACAAACTGGGGGTTGCGGGTTATCCATTAAGGGTACTCTCACAAATATATTCTCCAATAAGTTTCAAGGGAATAGATGTCCGAAATTTTCGTGTAAGTACCAAATATTCATCATCAATTGTGCCTTTATATACTGATTATACGGCAATTTTTTATGGGATAACCATTTTCCTCTGGATTTATG
The DNA here is from genome assembly GCF_003627955.1 of Sphingobacterium puteale. Classification (GTDB taxonomy): domain Bacteria; phylum Bacteroidota; class Bacteroidia; order Sphingobacteriales; family Sphingobacteriaceae; genus Sphingobacterium; species Sphingobacterium puteale. The sequence goes on from NZ_RBWS01000027.1 coordinate 55,251, forward strand.
TGCTCCCAATTATAATTGTGGGGATTTATCGTACCTACAAAATGAAGCTTTATCAACCCATTTTTATATGGTTTTTTGTTTCTGCAGCGATGGTTGCGTTTGTCTCTCTTCAATCGAGACATAGGTTGATGTTTATGGTGATATATTTAATGTTATTGGCAATTCAGCAATCTGGACCAATGAATAAAATAGAAGCCAAGCTCTATAAATATGGTAGAGGGGTAGCTTTAGTGACAGTATTGTTGTCATTTTCATACTTTGTTATTAAAAATATAAATTAAATAAATATGGATAAAACGGTTATAGTTTTTAGTAGTCATCGGAGCTTGGAGAGTGGTGGAGTTGGTACGCATCTACGACACCTAATTTCTGAAATTTCACAATCCAATTATAGCTACAGAACTATTTTAGGATTAAAAAAAGAGTCGTTGATTCTGCTTAAATTAAATAAAATCGCTAATAAGATATTTTTAGGTCAACATACCGCTGAAACGCTATATTTTGTGGCATTTATCTCTAAATTGGCAGCGCGATTGGAGAGCGAAATTGCTACTGTCAATACGGAAAAGATAATTGTTCATTGCCATGATAAATATACTGCTATCGCAGCTTCCATTATAAAAAGAGCAGACAAAAAAAGAGATCTTGAGATCATCCAAACACTCCATGCTCCGTTTTATGAACAATTTAAAATTACCCATAAGGGTAATAATGAATTGATTAGCTTAAGTAAATTATTAGATATTGGAATGACAACGACCTTGGATGGAATTATCGGCGTTGACACGCTTCAAGTGCAATTGGCCAATAAATTGTTAGATAAACATTTTAAGGTAACAAATATATCTAACGCTGTTGACGTTGGGCAATTGGATATGATTGAAAATGCAGCAGGAAAAAAAGATATTGAATTCGAGCGTAAAAAATACTTTGTTATCGCTCGTCATTTACAAGAAAAAAATGGTGTTATTTATGGCGTCGAAGCATTTAATGCTTTTAATAAACTAGACCCGTCCTACGGGTTGATTATCTTGGGGGAAGGGCCAGAGAGGGAGAGAGTTGAGAAGTATATTAATGATAATGATTTACAACAGAAGGTTAAGCTAATGGGGAGACAGGATCATGTCGACTCTATCAGATTGATTTCGAATGCATACGCATCTATAATTCCTTCCGTACCTGTAGGAGACTACATTGAGGCAACTTCTCTTACAATGCTTGAATCTATGTATTTAGGTGTTCCAGTTTTAGCGTCAAATATTGGGGGACTTGCAGAGGTTCTTGAAGATGGGGAAAATGGGCTCTTGTTTGAACCTGCAAAATCTGAAGAAATAACTGCAGCATTGCAGAGAATTACACAAGACGGTACTGTATTTGCTTTAATAAAAGATAATGCAAAGAAGACTATTTTAAATAACTATACTTCTAAGCTTTGGTTTGACAAAATTCGAAAATTTTATGAAAGTTAAACGTATATTAAAAAGGATAGTTTTCCATACTCAAAAAAAGCTAATTCTCACTATTGCATATTTTAACCATCGCTTGTACATGAAATTCTATGTGCCACTTTTGGAAAAACAGGGCATGAGATTTAATGGTACACCTCGATATATTGGGGCTCATGTTGAATTTGATGATTTTAATTTGATTACGCTTGGTGAGCGGGTTGTTGTATCTGATCATAGCCATTTTTTAACTCATGATTACAGTATAACAACTGCGGAGATAGCGAGAGGGGTTATTCCCAAAAATGATATTGCATTAGTGCGGGGAATCGAAGTTGGGAATAATGTTTTTATAGGGAAAAAATCGATTATAATGCCTAATACAAAAATCGGGAATAATATAATTATCGGAGCGGGAGCGGTTGTAAGGGGGCGGATCCCAGATGACTGAATTGTTATTGGGAATCCGGGAGTCGTCGTCGGTAAGTTGTCTGAGCAAGCTGAAAAGTGGAAGAAATATATGGACTCTGAATATATTAGAAAGGACTAAAAATGAATTTTTTAATTAATTGTTCCAATCTTAGACTTGGGGGGGGGATTCAAGTAGCACACTCTTTCATTAACGAACTTACTTCTCGTGAAGAGAATATTGTAATTGTTTGTACTACTGAAATATTATCTCAAATTGACAGAAAGATATTTCCCTTAAATATTAAGTTCATTGAATATAATATAAAGCCTTCACTATTCTCTTCAAATAGTTTCCTGGACAAAATCGTCAAACAGGAGAAAATCGAATGCGTATTCACTGTTTTTGGACCAAGTTATTGGAGACCAAAAGTCAAACATATTTGTGGATATGCGAAACCCCATTATGTATATAAAGAATCCCCTTTTTTTAGAATGTTATCCCTTAAACAACGATTGATATTGTTGATAAAGGAAACTCTTCACTTAAGGGATTTTAAGAATAATTCAGATGTCTTAGTGTCGGAAAACGAGGATGTGACATCCAAATTAGCGGAGATGTTTGATAAAAAAATAGTTACAGTATCAAATAATCACCATCAAATTTATGATATTCCCAAAGATTGGGACCGATCAATTCGTTACCGGGATTCTAAGCATTGCTATTTATTAACAATTTCAGCTAATTATTTACATAAAAACCTAGCTATTATCCCGAAAGTAATAGAATCCCTGATAAATAAGGGGTATTTTAACTTTAAATTTGTCTTAACGATCAATGAAAGTGAATTACAGATTAGTGAGTCACATAAAAATTATACTATCTTTCTCGGCAAAGTTGCTATAAATCAATGTCCATCATTGTATGAGCAAAGTGATTTCATGTTTCTACCGACACTGTTGGAATGTTTTTCAGCATCCTATGCGGAAGCAATGAAAATGGGAAAACCAATTATCACCTCAGATTTAACATTTGCAAGAGGGATCTGTCAAGATGCTGCCATATATTTTGACCCTATTAATCCCGATGATATCGCGGATAAAATAATACAACTTTATGAAAATTCAAGCCTGCAGGAAGAATTAATCCAAAAGGGAAGAAATCGACTTTCTTTCTTTCTGAAGGCGAGCGAGCGAGCGAATCAATATATCCAATTAATTTTAGATAAAACGCTATGAAAAATTTGGTGAATGTATTATTGTTCTTGTGTTTTCTGCCCATGACTGTATTGTCTCAGCAGTCGGTGAATATTGTTGTTGATCCGAATAGTTCAACAAATATTCTTGGGGCTGTTCAAGAAATGACTACTATTTTAAAGAAAATTCAACCAACTCTTAGAATTCAACGTAGTCAGTCAACATCTAATGATAATGTTAATATTGTCATCAAAACAGGAGATTCTTTTGCAAAGTCGAATCTTAGCGATTCGGATGGATTTGTTATCAAGAAAATTGATAATAGAACGGTTCTGATTTCTGGCATTTCTGAAATTGGTACTGAGTTTGGTATATACGGTTACCTTGAGGATGTCATAGGCGTCTGCTGGTTAATGCCTTCCGATTTATGGCTGGATTTACCCGCAAAAATTTCTACATTTTTCCCGAGCTCTGTGAAAATTGAACAGCCTTTCTTCTTAACAAGAGAACTATCTCCTCTAGATCCTGGGAAAAAAGGGAGCAAAATGGGAGAATGGGCAAGAAGAAATAAGCTAAGAAGAAGAGTCGAGTTCCATCATAATATGAATACTCTATTTCAGAACTCAAAAAATGTTGACTTCATTGCGAGCTATAAAGGACAGCAGGCGATGCCAAATTTTTCATCTAATGGCAATTGGCAACCAAATTTTTCTGCTAAAGGTATTACGGAGTATGCCTCAAAGGAGATTATCGCATTTTTTAGAAAGAATCCAACAGCAAGTTCCTATTCCCTAGGTATCAACGATTCTTATCGTTTTGATACGCGTATTGTTGGCTTATCCAAGACGAAGGCGGGGCTGACAAATTTTTCTGATTCTTATTACAAATGGGTTAACAACGTTGTTAATAATGTAAATAAGGAAGTTCCCAATAAAACTTTTGGTTTACTGGCTTATCTAAATGTTGGTGATGCTCCAAGTTTTAAGTTGGCCAAGAACGTTGTCCCTTTTATCCCTTTCGAGCGGTTGCAATGGATTGATGGGCAATCAGCACAGTCAGATCTAATGATGTTGAAAGATTGGAAAGACGTGTCACAGGAAGTGGGATGGTATGATTATATATATGGGCTAAATTATTTGGTTCCAAGACCATATTTCAAAACATTAGATAATTATATAAAAAGAGGGGCTGCAAATAATGTAAGACATTATTATGCGGAATTCTATCCGAATTGGATTGACGGACCCAAGGGATGGCTTTTAACAAAACTTTTATGGGATCCAAATATACCGAGCGAAAATTTGCTTGATACTTGGTACACTAAAGCTTTTGGTACGAGATCGTCGAAGTCAATGAAAGCTTTTTATGGTGTTTGGGAAAACTTTTGGACCGTGGATGTGAAGAAGACTGCCTGGTGGAAGAAGCGGAAAATATGGCTGGCATTCTCTGACACATCTTATTTAAAGGAGATCCCTCAGGACAACTATGCACGCTCTCTTAGTTACCTAAATGATGCATTAAAGAATGCTGAAAATGGGCAGTATAAAGAAAGGATACAATATTTGAAGGAGATGTTTGATTTTCAATGTCTCAATTATTATTATGTCAATAATATAAGCAACCCTATAACAAAAAATAAGGTTAATAAAAATGAGATAGAAAATAGCCTTCAAAAACTTAGACGTTATGAAATAAATGACGTTTTCTACAGATCTTATAAAAAAGCAATAAAATATTAGTATGAAGCAGATAATTCAATCCTTTAAAACAGGAGAAACTATATTAGAAGATGTTCCCGCGCCACAGGTAAAAAGGGGGAGCGTGCTTATTCAAACCACTAGGTCACTTGTTTCTTTAGGTACAGAGCGTATGTTAGTCGAGTTTGGAAAATCAAATTTGATCCAGAAAGCTAGACAGCAACCCGATAAAGTAAAGCAGGTGCTTGACAAGATTAAAACGGAAGGATTAGTACCGACATTAGAAGCTGTTTTTAACAAGTTAGGAGAACCACTTCCGTTAGGTTATTGTAACGTAGGTAGGGTTATTGCTGTAGGGGAAGGTGTTAATGATTTTAAAGTGGGCGATCGCGTAGCCTCGAATGGTCATCATGCCGAATTTGTATCGATACCAAAGAATCTTGTTGCTCATATTCCGTCGAATGTCTCGGATGATGAAGCAACTTTCACTGTTATAGGTTCAATTGGTCTTCAAGGGATAAGACTGTTAAATCCGACATTAGGTGAAACTGTAGTTGTTGTAGGCCTTGGTTTAATTGGTTTAATTACCGCCCAACTTTTAGTCGCTAATGGTTGCCGGGTTATAGGTTCGGACATTGATGAGAGTAAATTGGCAATGGCGGCAGAATGGGGAGTAATTCCATTTAACCCAATAAAAGGTGATATTGTTAAGTTCGTTGAAGACCAAACAAATGGTGTTGGTGCAGATGGCGTTATTATAACAGCTTCAGCAAAAAATAACGAAATTATTTCGCAAGCGGCGAAGATGAGCAGAAAAAGAGGTCGGATTGTCTTGGTTGGAGTAATTGGACTCGACATTAGCCGTGCTGATTTTTATGAAAAAGAGTTGTCTTTTCAGGTTTCATGTTCCTACGGGCCTGGGCGCTATGACGAAGATTACGAACAAAAAGGAATAGATTATCCATTACCTTTTGTTCGATGGACAGAGAAAAGAAACTTTGAAACGATTCTACAAGCTATTAGCTCCCAACGGATTCGGGTAAACGAAATGATTACAGAGATCGTTGATTTACCAGATTATTTGAAAATTTATGGACAGATTGGAAGTAGCAGTTCGATTGCATCCATTCTTAAATATAAGGAAGAGACAGAGTTAAATCCGAAACGGAACATAGCGTTATTAAATGCTGATTTTTCATCTTCTAAGGGTGTAATCGGAATTATTGGTGCTGGTAACTTTACGAAGATGACAGTTATGCCTGCCCTTAAGAACAGTGGTGCCCATTATAAGTACATTGCGAGTAATGGGGGGGTAACCGGAACTTCGTTAGCTCAAAAGTATGGTATAGCAAATTCAACGACAGACTATAAGACTATATTAGATGATTCTGATGTAGATTTAGTACTTATCACAACGCGACATAATTTACATGCTTCGATGGTAATCGAGACATTGCGATCAGGGAAGAATGTTTTTGTCGAAAAACCTTTGGCGTTGAATTTGGATGAGTTGAACGAAATCATAGAGGTTCAAAAGCAAACAAGAAAAAATGTTACCGTTGGTTTCAACAGGAGATTCTCTCCACATATTCAGAAAATTAAACAGATTGTTGGGGATTCGCCGATGAATGTTATTGCTACTATGAATGCCGGAGCTATTCCTCCAAATATTTGGGTACATGACATGAAAGTAGGTGGGGGAAGAATCATCGGTGAAGCATGCCATTATATTGATCTGATTACCTACTTAACTGGCAGCAAGGTGAAAGCAGTATGTATGAATGCGATGGGTATAAACCCCGAAGAGAATACAGACAATGCTTCAATTCTGTTAAAATTCGAGAATGGCTCAACAGGTGTTATAAATTATTTTGCCAACGGTTCGAAGTCTTACTCAAAGGAACGAGTAGAGGTTTTCTCTCAGGAGAGGACAATAATAATGGATAATTTTAGGGTTACGGAAGGTTTTGGAACCAGAGGTTTTTCGAAATTGAAAACGAAATTGGATAAAGGTCATACAAATCAATTTTTAGCTTTGATTGACAGAGTAAAAAATGGAGGAGCGCCACTTATCTCTATGGAGGATTTAGTTAATACAACAAAGGCTTCTTTTGGTGCGATTGAGAGTTTGAAAGAGAATAAATGGATCGAGTTATAACTGGTGGTTTTTCTTTTTGGTTCTATTTAACTGTTGATCTTTTGTTATGATGTCTAAACTCATTTTATTGTATAATACAATAAAGCATCTGAAATTTTCACAACTATACTGGCAGGTAGTATATAGGACACGACCTTCGACGAACGTCACTGAAGGGGGGGCGCATGAAATTAATTATCAGTCGCTACAGTTTAAAGGCAAAAGCGAATTAGCTGTTAAATATTTGCAGAATAATAGATTTTGTTTTCTAAATCTTGAACAGCACTTTCAGAACGAAATAAATTGGAATTTCATGGATTTTGGTAAATTATGGAACTACAATTTAGAGTATTTTGATTATCTCCAACAGAATGATATCTCTACTAACGAGAAGGAACGTCTTATTGAAGATTTTTATAAATTTTCTATTAGTAAAAAGCGAAAGCTAGAACCCTATCCTGTCTCTCTCAGAAGTATTAATATTATCCGTTTTGTATTAGATTCAAACCGTTTAAATGCTGATTTTTTAAAATTTGTTTGTCAGGAATTGGATTATCTTAGTAAAAACTATGAGTATCATATTTTAGGAAATCATCTATTGGAAAATGCATTCGCATTATGTCTTGGTGGCGCTTTTTTTAATAATAAAAATTGGCATGCTAAAGCCGTTAAGATCCTTCAAAACCAGTTGTCAGAACAAATATTAAAAGATGGGGGGCACTTTGAGTTGAGCCCTATGTATCATCAAATTATCTTTTATCGAACTTTGGAATTATTGGATTGGTACGAAAATTATCCCAAAAAGGATAAGAAATTTGAGTTTTTCCTTAGAAAGATTGCAGAAGGTATGAAAAGCTGGTTGATTGAGATTTCTTTTGAAAATGGTGATATTCCTTTATTTAACGACGCGGCTAATGGAATTGCTATGAAAACGGAAGATCTGTTGGCTTATGCGACAAGGTGTGGTGTGAATACAGTGGATATTGCGCTTGGGGAATCAGGATACCGTACCTACAAAGGCAAAAATTACGAGATAAAAGTAGACGTAGGGCCTATAGGAGCAGACTATCAGCCAGGGCATGCTCATGCGGATTCATTGAGCTTTATATTATATAGCAATCGGCAGCCACTACTGGTTGAACAAGGTACCTCCACCTATCAAATAGGTTTCCGTCGGGATCTAGAAAGGTCTACCTCCGCGCATAACACTATTGTTGTGGCAGGGAAAAACCAATCTGAGGTTTGGGGAGGGTTTAGGGTTGGAGCACGCGCCAATACGACAGTTTTAGCGGAGACTGAAAATAAATTAGTGGCTTCCCATGATGGTTATCGCAAATTAAATCTTGCACATAAAAGGTCTTTTGGATTTAAAGATGATCGAATCGAGATTGAGGATTTTCTTTCTTCTGAAGCAGAAGCAACAGCTTTTTTTCATCTGCATCCGACTCGAACGGTTGAAAAGTTTGATGCTTCAACATATATTATTGATGGCAGGATAAAGGTTGTTATGGTGGGAGCACATGATATAAAACTAGAAGAATATAAGTTTGCTGATCAATATAATAATTACCATATTGCAAAACGCCTAGTAGCTTCATTTTCTAAAAGCCTAAATACTTCAATCCATTTTTGAAAGATTCAAATGAAGAGAATATTATATTTAACATTTTATTTTGAACCAGATTTGTGTGCTGGTTCCTTTAGGAATAGCCCTCTTGTCAAAGAATTGGCAGGCCAAGCCGGTCAGGATATACATATTGAAGTGATTACCACATTGCCAAATAGATATAGTTCATTTGAAGCGGATGCTCTTGCATATGAGCAATATGAAAATCTCAGTATTCATCGCGTGGCAATTCCGAAACATCAGAGCGGGATGAAGGATCAGATCCTCTCCTTTAGAGAATACTATTCAAAAGCGAGAAAGATAGCTAAAGGTAAGAAATATGATCTGGTTATAGCGTCTTCATCTCGCTTATTTACAGCATATCTTGGTTATACAATTGCAAAAAAACAACATATACCGCTTTATTTGGATATTAGGGATATTTTTTATGATACATTAGAGGATGTTCTTAAAGACGGTTTTCTGAAAAAGATAGCTCTTCCGATCATAAAGCGAATAGAAAAGCGGACTTTTGGTTATGCCAAACATATTAATCTTATTTCTGGCGGTTTTAAATCATACTTTAGTCGTTATAGACAAGCGATATATTCTTTTTATCCCAATGGAGTTGATAATATCTTTATTGATGCCAATAATAGTGAAATACCCATTAACCGAGAGGAACAGCCCGTAAAAACAATTGTATATGCTGGAAATCTTGGTGAAGGACAGGGGCTTCACAAAATTATACCAGAGGCAGCTAAGGCGCTAGAAGGACGTTTCCAATTTTTAATTATCGGAGATGGTGGTGCAAAAGAAAAACTGGAGGAACAGCTTGAAAGTTTAAATGTTGGAAATGTTGAATTACGAGCTCCAGTTAAACGAGATGAGCTAATTGCTATATATTTAAAAGCTGATTTCTTATTTGTGCATCTCAATAACTACAGAGCATTTGAAAAAGTTTTGCCATCAAAATTATTTGAGTTAGCAACTTTTCCATTGCCCATAATTGCTGGTGTCGGAGGATTTGCTTCTGAATTTGTACAAGATAACATTGAAAACACTATTTTATTTGAACCATGCAATGTTGAGGAGTTCGTTAAAAAGATGAATATTTATCAGTATAAGAAAATAAATAGAGTGAGTTTCATCGAGCGCTTCAAACGTGATACCGTAAATAGAGAGATGGCAGCAACAATGTTAAAATATATTTAACTATGAACGTTTTAATTACAGGGATATCGGGCTTCGTTGGTCAAAATTTACAGCGCTATCTAACAACGAATAATCTTACTGTAGTAGGTTGTTCCCTCCGTTCTTCGGATTGGGAGACAAAGGTATTGGAAAATGTGTATACTGCGATTATACATCTAGCAGGTAAGGCACATGATACCAGCAATACGGCGGATCCCACCGACTATTTTAAAGTGAATTATGAATTAACAAAAGAAGTTTTTGAAACTTTTCTAAAATCAGAAACCCGTGATTTTTTCTATTTTTCATCCGTTAAAGCTGTTGCTGATTCTGTTGCGGATATATTGGAGGAAAATTTTACAGCAGTGCCTCTTACTCCCTATGGAAAATCAAAGTTGGAGGCGGAGAAGTATTTGTTAAGTAAACATTTGCCGGAGGGAAAAAGACTGTTTATTATTCGACCATGTATGATACATGGTCCAGGGAACAAAGGAAATCTCAACTTACTTTATAAAGTTGTTGAAAAAGGAATACCCTGGCCGCTAGCATCATTTAATAATAAACGATCATTTTTAAGTATTGATAATTTATCTTTTTTGGTATTAGCTATGATTAACAAAAAAGAGATGAATTCTGGTGTTTATAATTTTGCGGATGACATTGCGATATCAACAAATGAATTGGTGACATTGATTGCTAATAATTTGGGACGAAGTCCAAGATTATGGCATATTCCTACAACATTAATTAACTTTGTCGCGAAAATCGGAGATAGTATTCCATTTCCACTAAATTCGGAAAGAGTAAAAAAGTTGACAGAATCCTATGTCGTATCAAATCAGAAAATTAAGGGTGCATTGGAAATTGAAAAATTGCCACTTACATCAAAAGAAGGACTGGTACAGACGATTCGGTCTTTTCGATCATCAAATGTTTAAAAGAACTCCAAATTGAGGTATATTATTTGCCTTTTTTATATTTTTTGCTTTTTATTTTCATTATTATGGTATTATACATAGTTGTTTTTATTCTCTTGTTAATATTAGAATTATATTATTTTAAAGTAGCTGACTACTACAATATTATTGATAAGCCAAATGAAAGATCTTCTCATTCTGTTGTCACTTTAAGAGGAGGAGGGATTGTTTTTTATTTTGGGGCAATGATTTACTTCGTGTTATCGGGGTGCCATTATCCTTGGTTTTTTGGGGGGCTTACATTAATGACAACCATTTCATTTTTAGACGACATCTTTACACTTTCTAATAAAATTCGATTAATAGTGCATTTTGCATCTGTATTGCTTATGGCATATCAACTTGATTTATTTGATATGCCCTGGTATTACCTTTTTTCTGGTTTCATTGTGGTTGTTGGAGTAATTAATGCCTACAATTTTATGGACGGAATAAATGGCATTACTGGATGTTACAGTCTTGCTGTTGGTGGACTATTATTGATGGTAAACCAATATTCGGGTTTTGTTGAACAAGATCTTTTGGTTTTCTCACTTTTAGGAGTCCTCATCTTTATGTATTTCAATTTTCGCAGTAGGGCAAAATGTTTTGCCGGTGATGTAGGCTCCGTTGCAATAGCTTACATTCTATTATTTGCTTTAGGACTTTTGATATTAAAAAGCGGTAATTTGATTTATATTTTATTTTTATCTATTTATGGTATTGATGCTGTTTGGACGATCTTGCAGCGTTTATCTCGTAGAGAAAATATTTTTGAGGCTCATAGGTCGCATCTCTATCAGTTTCTAGGTAATGAAGCCGGTGTGAATAAGCTACTTATTTCTTTTTTTTACGGTTTTGTTCAATTTCTCATTGGGTTATTGGTGATATACGTTTCAAGAGAGAGTTTTCAAGTTCAATTAGTATTCTCTACTACGATTTTATCGGGATTGAGTATTATTTATCTGATCGTAAAAAGGACAGTAATTAAAAAATATGTTAAAAATTGATAATAGTATAGTTTCTACAATACAGGGGGGCGTCGCCAAAGATCACAGAGGAGAGATTAGGTTTGTCAACGATTTTGACATGTCATTGGTCAAAAGATTTTATGTAATAAAGAACAACGATATTGAATTAGTTAGAGGCTGGCGAGGACATAAGATTGAACAACGATGGTTCTATGTACTTTCTGGTGCATTTTCCTTACACCTAATTCATATTGATAATTGGGAAAAACCTTCTGTGGATTTAGGTATTGAACACATGTTTATAAATAGTTCAGAAATGACGTTGCTAAATGTTCCTGCTGGGTATGCGACTGCTTTTAGAGCGCTGGAAGCTAATAGTGAGTTGTTAGTTTATGCTGACTACGAGTTGGCTCATGCAAAGTTTGATGATTATACCTGGCCTCTAGAATATTTTTCAAACTTTGTTTAGTCCTTGTCCTTACCAATAAATCTAGAGTATGTCTGGACAATGGGGAAAAAAAAGGCTTCCTGGGGAGCATATTTAATATATCTTCTAAAATTAGACCATAGACGGTGTGCCCCATCCGGTTGTCTTGATATTTGAGATATTTTCCCGTCTTTAAAGCGAGGATCATGGAAACCAAAATTACCTGAATACCATATCTCATCAAGCATCCAGTCTGCGTTTAAATTTTGGGGGAGTTCAAAGGGAAGAAATTTTTCTGGAAGACCAATATGTCGCACTAATATATAGTGAAGCAAATGAATCCAATCTAATATTCCTGCATTTCTATACAATTCTTTAAGATTTTTTTTGTTTATTTCCGAAAAAGTACAGTAATACAGTCTAGCCGAATCACAAAGTTGTCGTAGACCTATTCCAAATGAGAGTAGGTGTTTTAAAATATGACTGTTAACTTGAAGAAGTTGTAACTCATGAGGCAGTAACTGAACATAAACATCATTAATTAGCAGGGTCTGATAGTTATTTTTATGATCTTTTTGAATTTTTCTAAGAAACCGGGATTTAAAAGGGCTTTGGATATCGAACAGTTTTTTGTGGTGCTCGATATGTATGCCATGCCAATCGTAACTTAGACTGAAACCAGCAGTGTCTCTGATAGACATCTTCTTTTCTTTAATGAAATTTCGCGCTTTGTTATAACCGTTATTTTCGAAGTACCAATCAATGTCTCCACTCATGCGATGTAGGGGAACTTCATAACAAAGAGCTACACCCTGACCTTTTTGAAGCAAAGGGTTAAGGCCATTTTCTTTAAAGATCTTATACTGAGATGCGATTACAGCATTCATTTTTTGATTATGTCGTTCAATTTGGTCTACTCGAACAGTCCACATTAAGCGTATTTTTTGAGGTGGAAGCTGATGTTCGTCCAAAAATGCGAAGCTATCATACAAAAGTCCCTCTACAGTGTGATTAACAGCATATTTATGTATCTGAACCCAATCACTTTCATTTAAAGAATGAGTGAAAGTCGGTTTCCCTTTAGCCCAAAGCCCAATACGTAACAGTTGAAAAAAAATATCTTTGAGTGATTTGTCCATCAATTAATCATGAGTATGTATCCAAATATAAATATTTTACTTAGCGAAGGATAAAAAAAATACAAACTTGTTTTTTTTGTAAAAAGCGAATGTTTTAGGCATGCATTTTGTGGGGCAGGGGTTATTATCAATACAATGATTTTAAAATAGTAATCTTACGGATAGTTCGGAGAAAAAGTATATTTTTGTCATCAAATAATAAAATCAATTTTATAATTAAAATAGAAAATGCGGTTAATTTCAAAATATGGTTTGACACTGGTGTGTGTCGCGATAATGTTGACAATATTTAGTTCCTGTGGTTCACGCAAGAATATGGTTTATTTGCAGCCAGATTCGACTTTGATTGATACTCAATATGAACAATATATACCAAGAATACAGCCAAATGATATTTTAACGATTGTTGTGACTGCTGCTGACCCTAAAGTGACGGCTCCTTTTAATCCAGTCAGTACAATGACAACTGGTAGCATGACACAACAGGTTGATATGGCTTTACGGCCTACTTATACTGTTAGTAATGAGGGAGATATAATTCTTCCTATGTTAGGTAAATTGCATGTCGCAAATTTAACCCGTGTTGAGGCAATTGAGAAAATTAGATCTGAATTGAGTCAATACATAAAGGATCCGGGTGTAAACATGAATTTTAATAATTTCAGAGTTTCGGTCCTTGGGGAGGTTGCCCGTCCAGGATCATTTATTTTACCAACCGAACGTGTCACGGTGTTGGAAGCGTTGGGGCTCGCTGGAGACATGACCATTAGAGGGGTACGTAGCAATGTTATGCTTATTAGAGAAAAGGATGGGAAAAAAAGTACTCACCGACTAGATCTCACAAAACAAAATACGCTTAATTCTCCTTATTATTATTTGGCACAAAATGATGTGATTTATGTGGAACCTAATAAATCTCAAATCAATAATTCCAAACTTGGTGCTAATTCAAATATCATTATATCAATTGCGAGTTTATTAATTACCGTAATTTCAGTTTTGACCCGCTAATTATTACATGGAACAACAATCTATACACGTCAAAGAAAAAGAGCAAGAAGAGATCAATTTAAGACAGATTTTTGAGCAGTATGCGTATTACTGGAAGTGGTTTTTGCTTACAGTCATTATAGCTATTAGTTGCGCGATAATGTATCTTCGGTATGCTCAAAAAACCTATAGTACAACTGCTAAAATCTTATTAAAGGATGAACGAAGTGCATCCGCTGGAGAGCTTGCGGGAATAGCAGAATTGAGTAGTAGTATGGGGTTTGGAGGAAGTCGAGCCGCATTCGTAACAGATCAGATCGAAGTGCTTTCTTCTAGAAGATTGATGCGAAAGGTAGTGGATCAACATCACCTAAATATCACGTATGCTGTGAAGGGTAAAATTCGCTCTTCTGAGGTATTAGAAAAGGATATGCCTTTTAGTCTGCAACTTCAAGGCAATCAGGATTCCACTAAACTGAACGTCAAGGTGGCGATTAATGACGGGAAGAAACTTCATATTACAAACTTGGTTTCCGGAGAAAGTGTTCGTGTTGACTTTGATAATGTAGTAAGTATTGGAAAAAGTAGGGTTGTTTTCAAAAGAAATTATCTCAATAAGATAGAGAAAGAAGCCGACTATCTTGTTAGCGTCGTTCCAATGGACTGGGCTGTTGATGCCAATTTAGGGGCGATCAGTTTTTCTCCTGGTAAAGAGATGCAATCTTATGTTGTTAATTTTTCAATGTTATCAACGCTGGATAAGAAAGCAGAACTCGTTTTGAATACATTGATCGATACCTATAATACTGATTTGACAAATGATAAATTGCGGATGACTAGAGCTACATCTGATTTTATCAATAAGCGATTAATGTTAATATCAAAAGATCTATCTGGAGCCGACGAACAGGCAGCTGAATTTAAGTCAGCTAATTCAATGGTAGACATGGCCACTGAGGCTGGCGTCTTTCTGAATAACGCTTCTGAGAACGATAGGAAAGTATTAGAATATCGAACCCAACTTCAGTTGGTGGATCATATGAATGATTTTTTGAAGAATCAAGAGGTTGGAAAACTTTTACCCTCTAATATTGGTTTGCAAGATGCTACCATTGGGAGCACTATTGCCGCATATAATAAATTAATATTGGAGCGAGATGATTTGTTAAAATCAGCTTCTGATCAAAACCCCGCTGTTATTGCTTTGAACGAAAGTATTGCTGAAAGTAACAATAGTATACGCCAATCTTTGCAGAATTATCAAAAGGTCACTCAGATGGCACTAAGGAGCATTGAGCGCAAATCAAATGAGATTAAGGGCCGAATTAATTCTATACCAAACCAGGAGCAAGGTTTTAAGAAGATATCTAGACAACAGCAGATTGTTGAATCACTCTATCTGTTATTATTGCAAAAGCGTGAAGAGAGCGAAGTGAAAGCAGCCGCAACACCGGACAATTTAAAAGTGATTGATGCTGCTTATGGGAATGGGGTTCCAGTTTCCCCAAAAAAATCAATTGTCTTGTTGGGAGCCCTGATTGTAGGTTTTTTAATCCCATTTGTTGTTCTCTATGTGAAGTTTTTACTAGATAATAAAATCCATTCGAGAAAAGATATCGAAGATATTGTTAAAGTCCCCGTGTTGGGAGAGATCCCTACAGCGCAAGATACCATCGTTCATTTAAACGATCGTTCTTCTTTAGCAGAGGCTTTCCGGATTCTGCGTACGAATATGAACTTTATGTTTGGTGCGGATAAGAAGGATGAGTCAAAGGTTGTCTTTGTTACTTCAACCATCTCCGGTGAAGGAAAATCTTTTGTTACCACCAACCTTGCTCAGATTTTATCTATGTCTGGAAAGAAGGTTCTTTTGATAGGTGCTGATATTCGAAGCCCAAAAGTGTTGGATTATCTTGGCCTTTCGCATTTGCAACATACGAATGTTGGGATTACACAATTCTTGATCAATCCAGAGATGGATGTGAACAATATCATTATAAAAAAACCAGGAAATTACGATTTTGATGTAGTATATTCTGGTTATATTGCCCCAAATCCGGCGGAATTGTTGATGAATGGCCATTTCGATGATGTAATTAAATATGCACGTTATCACTATGACTATATATTGGTGGATACAGCGCCAGTTAGTTTGGTAACGGACACACTATTAATTGCTCATAATGCAGATTTAACACTATATGTGTCTCGCGTTAATTACTTAGACAAGCGTTTGCTTCAGGTACCGCGTGAGTTATATGTTGAAGGTAAATTGAAAAATGTTGCAGCTGTAATTAATGATGTGGATTTTGCAAGAGGTTATGGTTATGGTTATGGCTACGGCTATGGTTATGGCGATAAAGGGAAGAAGAAAACAGGGCTTGCTAAAGTTTGGCAAGATGTGAAAGATCGTTTAAATATAAAATAATACTATAATTAGGAAATTTTGGCCTTATTGTTGTTTAAACCCAAGTCGAGGTAATCGACTTGGGTTTTTAATTTTATAATAATATCTAATACCAAACGTTTTGACTATGGACTTTTGTTATTACTAATCAATCACTATGAGAAAAAAACTATTATGTACGTTTGTTGGATTGTTTTTCCTAGGAATTTTATCGGTATCAGCACAATTTTCACGTCCTGTTAGTGTAGGAGCCGGTGCAGGTACTACATTTAACCTAACAGACTTGGGCAATGTTGAATCGAAGTTTGCATTTTACGGAGAGCTGGATTATTTAATTACGCCGTATATATCGGTTGGGTTACGTGGAGAAAAAGGCATTCTAAGTGGAGATGGTTACGGAAGTGACTTTAAAAACCGCTACTTCGCCGGGAATATAAATGGAAAAGTTCGATTGGGACAGTTCTTAGGACGCTCTAATAATTATAGCTATTATTCTTTGGAGGCTAATACATTTTCGAGAATTATTTCGAATTTTTATGTGGGTGCAGGTGCTGGATTAGTAAAGAATCGTATTGTAAGAAATTTGGACCCTCAATATGTAGAGAATATTGTGAACCTCGGAGGAGAGTTGGCTGAGGACCTAGGTGAGATTCATTTTGTTGTCCCATTAAATATAGGTGTGGATATTCCTTTTGGCAGGACTCTATATGGGCCGCAATGGGCAATCAATGTAAATTATCAACATACATTGACAACAAATGATAATTTAGATGGGATAGTTAATAAAAACAATGACCAATATGGATTCGTATCTGTTGGCGTAAAGTATGCACTTTTTAATCGTAAATAGGCCGCTAGATTTTTTAAAGACAAATAAAAAAAAATGAAAAATAAAATATGCAGTCAACTTACAAATCCAGTAGTTGGGTTTTGGGTCCTAGTAATCTTAATTAGTTTCTCAGCCTGTAAATCTAATTCGGCAATCTATAAAGCACCAAAAGTAAATGCTTTTCGGGGAGGGAAATTACCTGCGCCTCCGGGTATGGTGTATGTCCCTTCAGGAACTATTCTTTTTAAGGGCTCTTTAGATAGTGGTAATGTAGGAAAAAATGTTAGTGTAAGTGCTTTTTTTATTGATGAAGCTGAAGTAACAAATAAACAGTACCGCGAGTTTGTAAATTGGGTCGCTGACTCCGTTGCCGTAACCGATTATTTAAATGATGATCAGTATTTCTTGGATATTGCCGGTGAGCAGGTTGGTCAAAAGCGTATCAATTGGGCAAAGGTCAAAAAAGTATCGCCGATATGGAAAAGCAATGATCCAAGTATCCAGGAGCGAATCGCCCCCATGCTCGAAATGCAAGGCAATAGACGTGCACTCAATCCTGAAGTGATTAGATACCGGTTTTCCTATCTTCAATCCAAAGGTAATGTGAAAAAGAAATATGTAACAGATACAGTCGCGGTAATGCCTGTTGAGGATATCTGGACAAAAGATTTTCCGAATGCGCAGCTTGCCTCTTTAGATGCGAATTATTTTACACATCCTTCTTTTGACTATTACCCTGTCGTGGGTGTTACCTGGAGACAGGCACGTGCCTTTACTGACTGGCGGGCAAACGAAATGGCTGCGACGGTATTAAAAAATTCTTATTTGAATGGTTATCAGTTGAGCTTGAGTCTGCCAACAGAGGCTCAATGGCAATATGCAGCTTCTGGTAAATTGGATCCCCAAGATACAATCGCAGGATCACGTATGACAATTGATGGAACAGAAGGTAAAAAGAAATTAGCCGTCAACTTCAAACAAGGTGATGGAACCTACTCACGTGATGGTGCGACCTTTACTCTTCCTGTGAAATCTTATATGCCAAATGCTTTTGGCGTCTACAATATGGCAGGAAATGTATCGGAATGGACTTTGGATGCGTACAGCCCTTCTGCAGTCGTATTTGTCAACGACTTAAATCCTGCTTTGCTTTATGATGCGGATGCGAAGGATGGTGATGCGCTTAAACGAAAAGTCGTCCGTGGTGGTTCATGGAAAGACAATGGCGAACAGCTAAATAGCGAGACGCGTAATTACTCGGTAGATTATGAACCGCATTCTTATATCGGGTTTCGTTGTGTAATGTCTGCATTTGAAATGCCGACCGTGCAAAGTAAAACACGTAAATATTAATCTTGGCTGTAAATATAAACACGATTACGATGAAAATAAAAACAGTAATGACAGCTTCCATGACCTTGGTCGTTGGGTTGTTGTTCGCTCAGCAAGAGACGACGATAGATACAGTTCCTAGAAAACAGGATACGTTAAATAATGTAATGTCAGCGATACCAGTTGGTTCGGGGGAAATCAATCCGGATACCATCCCAACCACCGATGGCTTTTATCAGGCCAATAGCATGGAAGATGCAGTACCTTTCGCTTATCCTGAGGTGAACAAGAAGAATATTCGTTTCTATAAACGGGTATGGCGCGATATCGATCTAAAGGATGAAAAAAATTATATTTTAGCTATTCCAGGAAACTCTTTGATTGAAGTGGTAATGAAAGCAATTGAAAAGGGAAAACTTTCACTTTATAGCCCTGATGATGATTCTTTCAAAGGTCGTTTAAGTGCACAAGAAGGGATGGCCCGTTTTGCGGATAGTGTATTGGTACCCATCTTTGACGGCGAAGGAAATCAGATTGACTCCAAAATGGCACTCAATGAGTTCGATCCGGCTCGTGTAACCAAATTTCGTGTGAAAGAAGATATCTTCTTCGATAAACAACGGAGTAGATTGGAGACCCGGATTATTGGTGTTGCTCCTCTAATGAATATTACCACATCCGCGGAATTGGCTGAATCGGTAGGATCTACACCTGCCTTTTGGCTGTATTTTCCACAGTTGCGCTATAGCTTGGTACAAGTGGATATTTCGGATCCGGATAAAGGGCTTTATGATATGACCATGGATGATTTCTTTGTGCAGAATAAATTTGCAAGCACAATTGTACGGGAGTCCTCTCCGGGAATGTTGCAGAATGTAAAGGAAGGTGAAAATGGTGCGCAGCAATTGGATGGTAAGAAAGTAGAGGAAAAACTGGATGCTTACAAGAAAAAACTGTGGAGTAATCCAAAAGGAGTGAAAGCGGAAGAATTGGAGGGTAGCCAATCTAAAACTGAGGAACAGCAAAATAAATCCAAGACTGAAGAAGTAAAAGAAGAAAAGGTCGAAGAGGAAACGAATTCCGAAAAATTATAAAAGAAATTTGTGCATGTGAAGACCTTTTCTGCTCCGCAGGAAAGGTCTTTGCTTTTCAAGATATTTCACGATTTGTTAACGTGTCATTTAGACACTTGGCATATGTTTTGTCTAAATAGGCAAGTTTAAGCTGGCAACAGCTGAATGCAAAACAAACAGAACAAAACAGAAATCACTTATTTTAAAACTAAACTTAAACTTTTATGTGCGGAATCGTTGGTTATGTAGGTCGGGAAGAGGCCTATCCAATTCTTATTGATGGTTTAAAGCGACTCGAATATCGTGGCTACGATAGTGCTGGTGTTGCTCTTTTACATCAGAATGTAATCAATCTCTATAAAAAAGAAGGGAAAGTCGCGGCGCTGGAACAAGAAGCTTCAGGTAAAAATATACACGGAAATGTCGGTATTGGGCATACGCGCTGGGCGACACATGGCGAACCTTGCGACCGTAACGCGCATCCTCATTTGTCGGGTTCGGGCAGGATTGCGTTGATCCATAATGGCATTATTGAAAACTATGGTCAGTTAAAAGCTGATCTGGTCCAAAAAGGATACGATTTTAAAAGCGATACAGATTCCGAAGTACTGGTTAACTTTATCGAGGATATCCAAATTAATAATAATTGCTCACTTGAAGAAGCGGTGCGTATAGCACTTAAGCGGGTTACGGGGGCTTATGTGATCTTACTCATCGACCCGCAATTACCAGATACAATAATTGCTGCCCGCAAAGGATCGCCTTTGGTCATTGGTGTAGGGGAAAAAGGTCATTTTTTGGGATCTGATGCTTCGCCAATGCTTGCCTATACAAAGGATGTCGTTTATATTAACGACTATGAAATGGCCATCGTTCGTCCGGATGAATTAATTCTCAAAAATTATGGCAATGAGACCATCACACCATTCGTTCAGCGACTCGATCTTGATCTAGAGGCTATCGAAAAAGGGGGCTATGAACATTTCATGCTAAAGGAGATTTTTGAGCAACCGCAGACAATTTTTGATTCCTTCAGGGGACGCCTAGATGCCGAGCAGCTACGGGTTACGTTAAGTGGATTAGATAGTATCTCGGATAAATTATTGAAAGCACGTCGCATTATCATTGTCTCTTGTGGGACAAGCTGGCATGCGGGTTTGGTCGCCGAGTATATTATCGAGGAACTGTGCCGGGTAAATGTTGAAGTAGAATATGCTTCTGAATTTAGGTATCGCAATCCAATTATTGATGAGAACGATGTTATCCTGGCTATTTCCCAAAGTGGTGAGACTGCTGATACGCTTGTTGCATTGGAGACTGCCAAAAAACAAGGCGCTACGATCTTCGGTATTGTAAATGTTGTTGGCTCTTCTATTGCGCGTTTGGCAGATGCAGGTGTTTATACGCATGCGGGGCCTGAGATTGGTGTGGCTAGTACCAAAGCTTTTACCGCGCAATTGGTGGTGTTGCAGCTTTTTGCGCTGCGTCTGGCTCAATTAAAGGGTACAATATCAGATGAGCGTTTTAAAACATTGATTGAAGGATTGGCTAAAGTTCCTGAACAAGTCGACTGGATATTAAAAACGCAAAAAGCAACGATACGGGCTATCGCTGATAAATATAGAGGTTCGTCAGATTTCTTATACTTAGGGAGGGGATACAACTTTCCAATCGCTTTAGAAGGTGCATTAAAATTGAAAGAAATTTCATATATCCACGCTGAAGGTTATCCTGCTGCAGAGATGAAGCATGGTCCTATAGCTTTAGTGGATGAAACGCTTCCTGTGGTATTTATCGCCACACAAGATCCGTTTTATGAAAAGATCGTAAGCAATATGCAGGAGATCAAAGCACGCAAAGGACGTTTGATCGCGGTCGTTTCTGAGGGTGATACACAAGCTGCTGAATTAGCGGAGGATTATATTGTTGTTCCTCAGGCGGATGAAATTTTGGCTCCTTTATTATCCGTAATCCCATTGCAATTGCTGTCTTATTATATCGGTGTTGAACGTGCTGTCGATGTTGACAAGCCACGTAATCTCGCAAAATCTGTAACAGTAGAATAAGGTGTTTTTTAATTGATAACAAATCCATCATGATAA
Organism: Sphingobacterium puteale; assembly: GCF_003627955.1. Classification (GTDB taxonomy): domain Bacteria; phylum Bacteroidota; class Bacteroidia; order Sphingobacteriales; family Sphingobacteriaceae; genus Sphingobacterium; species Sphingobacterium puteale. The sequence goes on from NZ_RBWS01000027.1 coordinate 77,161, forward strand.
ATAATAGAGAGAATAACCAAAAGCCAATTCTGGTTATCCTGGCTGCCGGGATGGCAAGCCGTTATGGTTCGGCTAAACAAGTGGAAAGCTTTGGCCCATTTGGCGAAAAAATAATTGATTACTCCATTTACGATGCGATACGTGCGGGCTTTGGTAAAGTGGTCTTTGTCATTCGCGAGGAATTTTTGGAGGTAATGAAGAGTAACGTTGGCGACAAACTTCCCGATACAATCGAAGTCGAGTATGTGTACCAGGACTTTGATTTAAGCAAGTTTGGTGTGGACCGTATTGTGGACCGCCAGAAACCATGGGGTACAGGGCATGCGGTGATGAGCGCTGAGCCGGCTGTGGACCGTCCATTCTGTGTGATTAATGCGGATGATTTTTATGGTTACGATGCCTTTCAAAAAATGGCTGACTTTCTCCGGGAAAGAGCTACTGATCAGGAGATGGCTTTGGTAGGATTTGAAGTGGGAAATACGCTATCTGATTTTGGTTATGTATCCCGCGGTGTATGTGAAGTCAATGATGCAGATCATCTACAAAGTGTAACTGAAAGGACCAATATCTACCGTAAGGATGAAAAAATAGTATATGCGCAGGCGGAAAGTGAAACAACCCTTCCGGACAATACAAGGGTTTCAATGAACTTTTGGGGATTTACGCCTAAAATATTTGAAGTTGCCCGCGCTTTATTCCCTGCTTTCGTTGAGCAAAATTACGAAAATCCAAAAGCAGAATTCTTTATTCCAGATTTGCCGGATTATATGGTGAAGCAGGGTTTGGCCAATTTCGCTGTGCTTCCTACAGATGCGAAATGGTTCGGAGTAACATATAAAGAAGATAAAGACCAGGTACAAAGGAGTATCCAGCGGTTGATCAAAGCCCGCCATTATCCAGAACGATTGTGGCCGGTTAAGAAAGTGGTGGATGAGAGTATTTACCTGGATTTTTAATAAAATCAAATAATAAAGTAAGGGCGTATCTTCATTCAATAGGAAGATACGCTTTTTTATATGCTAAAAATAAATCTTCAGGACTAGTCACTGTTCTTGTCCAGAACTACGAATAGGTATGGATCAGTAGAAAAGCGATCGTTTCTTCTGGGGCGTACTTGACATAACGTTTGAAATTTTGCCATAGACGTTTGGCGAATCTAGGTGGATCCAAATTTATTTTAGTAATTTTACGCATCCTAATTATTTCTTAAAGTATGAAATTAATAACATCAAGCCATAGTCTCGATCGCAAACAGTTTTTTCTTTAGAAATGACAATAGATTATTTTAGGTACGATATATGTAGAGATGGATTAAGGTTTTTGAAAATATTTAATTACAGAAAGGGATACTTTTTAGTCGCATTGCGCGATTAAAGTATATAATATCTTTATAACGTTTAAATGAGTAATTTATGGAAAGAAGGCTTGTCCATCAACAAGCCGCGTTGGATAATTCTGCTGTTGGACATGATTATTGTTGCAACAGCTTTTTTTATCAGTTATGTTCTTATATTCAAGCATAGAGGGGAAGTGCAGCTAGACGAGATGATCAGACAAGCTTTACTGGTCTCATTAGTTTACTTGATCTGGTTCTGTATCTTCGGCACATATAAAGGTGTGGTTCATAAGACCGGTATCCGTGAATTGCAGCGTATTGTTCTGGCGATCGGATTGGCCTATTTTTCCAGTGTGCTGATTTGTAAAGCAATAGAATGGTTGTATCCATCCTATGAAGCAATCTTACCTTTTTCAGATACGCAGCTTCTTTTTCATGCGTTAATTGCAGGTTTCGGTATGACCTTTAGTCGGGTGCTGTATCGTGCCTTGTATCATGAATTGATGTGGGGAAACAAAGATAACCGTATCCCCGTAATTCTCTTTGGAGCCGGTAATATGGGAAATACGACTTTTCACTTTATTCATACCACCTCACGTAATAAATACCGTATTGTTGCTATTATGGATGATAATCCACATCGGATCGGCAACCGTATTCAAGGTTTTAAAATCTATGATATAAAAGACTTAAATAAGGATTTTGTATTAAGGCATGGCAAAGCTTCCGAAATTATTATCGCGGTGGACGACCGCAAGCCTGAGCGATTGAATACGGTATTTAAACTGGCCGAACCAATTCCATTAATTGTCAAAATTATCCCCGATACTGCGCGTCTTCTGGCGGGGGAGGTCGCAACAAGACAGATCCGGAGCTTACGTATCGAAGATTTATTGGGACGTAAAGCCATTGATCTGGACAACCCTGCCATTGCTTCGGAAATGAAAGATCAGATTGTACTGGTTACGGGAGGAGCCGGTTCCATCGGTGGCGAACTGGTGCGGCAGTTAGCTCATACTGACTTAAAGCAGCTTATTGTAGTTGATCAGGCCGAGTCGGCTTTGTATGATATCCAGCAGGAACTAAGTTGTTCCAGTCATTTTTCGCGCTGTAGCTTTATTGTCGGAAATGTTCGGGATGAGTTGTTTATGGATACTTTGTTCCAATTTTATCGTCCTACTTACGTATTCCATGCAGCGGCTTACAAACATGTGCCTTTGATGGAGGCGAATCCCTATGAGTCGATTTTAACGAATGTTTGGGGATCTTACAATGTGGCTTTGCTGGCACATAAATACGATGTATCCAAATTTGTGATGGTTTCTACCGATAAGGCCGTGAACCCTACGAACGTTATGGGGGCGACCAAGCGTGTTGCAGAAATTGCGATATCAACGGTCAATATCAACTCAAAGACAAATTTTATTGTGACCCGCTTTGGTAATGTATTGGGGTCGAATGGCTCAGTAATACCATTATTTGAAAAGCAGATGTTGAAAGGTGGGCCACTGACAATCACAGATGAGAATATAACCCGGTATTTTATGACTATACCCGAGGCCTGCCAATTGGTACAGGAGGCTGCTGTCATGGGTAAAGGCGGTGAGATATTTGTCTTTGATATGGGACAGCCTGTGAAAATTATGGACCTGGCCAAGCAGATGATCAGGCTCAAAGGATATAATTACCCCGAGGATATCGATATCAAAATTGTTGGCTTACGTCCGGGAGAGAAGATCTTTGAAGAGCTTTTGGCCAACGGAGAGAATACGGAAAAAACCTATCATGAAAAGATTATGATCGCCAAGGTTAATACGCCAGATTTGGAATTGCAGAAAGAACGTGTGGAGCAATTATGTGCACTTGCGAAAACAGCCGATCCTAACGAAGATAAAATGCGTTTGGTACAGCTGATCAAGGACATTGTACCTGAATATCGTTCGCAAAACTCTGTTTTTGAAGAATTGGATAAAATATAATAAGCGATGTATGTTTACCTGTGCAAAGCCTTATGCTTAGGAGTCAAAATAGTGCTATTGCATACTATACTAGAAAAATGTAAACTAGAGGGCACTAAAAATTAAAGCCCGAATGGATAATAATCCACTAGAAATAACAATAGCAACTCACGAACAGGTATTAAATATATATTCAGCTGGAAATCCCGATCATCCCAACTGGTATATCTACGAATATGAAAACCACCGAAAGGTGCTTGTCGAAATAGACGACCAATCTGGGAAAACACACTTTCTTAGGCAACTTTGATGGTTAATCTCTTCCTCAATTAGGGCTATTGAATCCTTACAAACTAAAACAGGTTTTTCAATAGAAATGTAGCTGATATTACATTCAATGGTTTCTATTTTTCTAGAAATTAGAGTACTGGGGTAGAGTTCCCGGTTTTGGCTTTTATTCTCTTACGGATTTATGAATAAAAAAACTCCCCTGCCATCGGGCGATGTGAGGGGAGTTACCTTTTTTATATTAACCTATTTTTATGAAAAGTATTCTTATTGAAATTCAACGATGATTTTGAAATAAAGCGCCCTAAATAATTAAGGCGCTTGGGCAAATGTTGGTTTGCTTTAACCGGCATACCTAAGTTACGCACTAAATATTTTAATATCAAAAAGCTTTGGATTTGTTTTCTGCTTAATATTCAATATCAACGACTGACGTTACTAGGCAGGTATAATCCCGATCATTGGGCGTTCACCATCGCCGTAGAAGTAATCGAAAAGAACTGCTGGTTCAATTCCAAATGATATAGCAATTGCGCAAGCTTCGTATGCATATAGTCGGTCAAACTTATTATCAAATAGTTCGTTTAAAGTCGTTTCCTTAATTCCAGAAGCTGTCACTAGTTCTAGTTTAGAATTAAAATAAGGTCCCAATAAATCTTCTAATCGGTTTTTTGAAGATTTAATAGATTTTAGTTTGATAGATGGAATCGTCTTAAAGAATAGATCACAAATTGTTTTTAAATCTAACTCCAAGGATTTTATAACGTTAAAAAAAGTTTTAGCAGTTAATTTTGCAGTTTCCTTTTCCAAAAGCCAGTCTATGGCCTCCATTTTCTGAGAGAGTACTGGGAGATTTTTATATTTTTCATTTACGTATCCTTTTAAGAAGGAACGAAATGAAATCGTGTTGTAAAGTTTGTAATCAAGTTTTATCATATTAATTTTTTAAAAACGAGGATTTTCTTGTTTTTTAATTTGAGCCTTTGTATATTTGTTATGTAATCAGTTAGTCTGATTAAGTCTCGAGCACGAAACGGCAAATTTCAAATGACACGGGACGTAGGGTTTGCGCGCCCCCACACTTTTTGTATCTTTACAACAAGGAGGGGTAAGCTCCCTATTTGAAGCTGTGTCTAGGCTCTTTGCCGTGCCCGTGTTCAGTGGATAGTAGCGGAGCTTACCTCTTCTATATTTTGGAGGAGCTTCCACTTCCTTCCCTCGAGACTCTTTTAATAACCCAGCTATTTAAATTATGAAAGAGCTAGAGTCAAGTACATCATCATCACAACGACGGATCAAGGATCAGTGTCGGCAACATGCAGCAATCCTGCTTATTAAGAACAAACGCTGCCCACCAGAGTAGCATCAAAGAGCTTAAAATCAACAACACGCAATACCTATAGTATTAAAATGCCCATTAAGAATGGCTCAAAAAGCCCCACTTATTGGCATAATGTTGTTGATTTTGCCGACCTAATTTTTTCAAGATCAATGCCTGACAATTGCACTATCCTCGTTTCTTTTATTCTTAGCAGCTTAAAAGTACGAAATTCGCAATTCACATGCAAAGATTCTAGAAAAAATAGATATTTATTTTCTATACAAAAGGTCGGTTTTTCATTTTCCCGACTGATGCGGTATCGTCCATATCTATTCACCTGTAATTGTCTAGCACCGCATCTGAGAACCTATTAATAGTTCTATTTATTTACCGGAGTGGCTCAGGCCAGACCCCTGGGATGAAATTGCTGATCCCGATCGGACAGGATAATCTTTGCCATAGGCCACTCCATTAAAACTTAAAAAAATGAGACATTTTTTTAGGGCAGGAGAGGTCTTGCCCAATCAAAAGACAATAAAACGGTATAGTGCCCTACTATCTATCCTATGCTTAGTTTCTATGTTTAGTTTATCGGCTCAGACGCCCCGCCAGGAAAGCGGGGCCAATGGGCTACTGATTGCAGAATCAAAAGCTGATTCGTTAAGAAGAAATTTACTGGATGTTGAAACCGCCATTTCAAAAAAAAGTTATTCAGATACCAGATTAAGGGGGAAGTTTCCTTATGTTGACTTTAATAGATTTCCATTTTACATATATAATGTAGATACAACTAAAATAGGCTATATACTCAAGGGCGAAGCAATCCCCGACCGCATTTTAGATTTACCCTTGAGAATGTTAAACATGCCCGATGGAAGGACGACAACAACATTGCGCGAATTATCGAATAAAGAATTCTTGGTGCTAGATCTTTGGGCAGAGTATTGTGCACCCTGTATAAAATCTATGGACAAGTGGGAAGCCTTATATCCAAAAATTAAGGATAAAATGCAGGTAGTAGGCGTCGTAAATGATGCTGAGTACAAGGGGGTAGTAAAAGTGCATGAGAGAAATTGGACACGCCCGCAGATTATTGGCTCCATGGCTCCAATATTAGTCCGCTATTTCACACAATATGGTGGTGTAGGGCCATCAATATGGATCAAAAATGGAAAGCTTTTCGGAAGAACTTCTTCAAAGCCTGTAGATCCTGACTATATATTTCAGATCCTTGAGGGTAAGCTCGATCATATACCTGATTTTATTAACTGGGATCTCGGCAACCAAATCCAATAGCCATGAAGATAAAATTAGTATTCATACTATTTCTTTTTAATTCCGTGGTAACGACCTCACTTTTTGCACAGCAAACAGTGAAAATAAACGGTAGGGTAGTTGATGGAATAGCAGCTAAACCAGTAGGTGGGGTTTCAGTACAGATCCCCGGAGGTATGGTATTGGCCAGAACTGACTCTTTAGGTCAATTTCAGGTGCTATTATCAACAGCGATAAACACTTTGGTCTTTTCTCATGTGGGATACAGGCCAGATACAATTGCTGTAAAACAAGGGGATCACCACCTGTTGATCAAATTAAATAGTAGATCAACTATTTTGGAAGAAGTCGAAGTGCTCAATACGGGCTACTACCAGATTCCCAAAGAGCGCGCGACAGGATCTTTTGGATTTGTGAGCAAGGAGGATATAGCTCGTGTGCCGGCTACCAATATTTTAGATAGATTGGACGGGATAGTGAATAGCCTGACCATGGATCGCTCCAATACCAACGGAGAGCGTGCCGCTGATCCCAAATTACGGCTTCGTGGGCTCTCCTCGATTCAGTCAAATAGCGAACCGCTAATTATCCTGGATGGCTTCCCCTATGAGCAGGGGCTGGCCACCATAAATCCCTCGGATATTGCCAGCATAACCGTGCTCAAAGATGCGGCCGCTGCTTCGATCTGGGGAGCAAGGGCTGGAAATGGCGTCATCGTCATCTCGACAAAAAAGGGGACGACCAACCAGCCGACTCGTATCCAATATGCTTCAGTGTTTCAATTGCAGGATAAACCGGATTTATACTATGCACCAAATTATCTTCCTGCAGCGACAGTGCTGGATATCGAAGATGAGATGTTCGCGCGGTCAAACTATCTGGAACGCAATCAGACGCCAATCCCGCTCTATACGGAATGGCTGATAAAACACCGCGATAAAAAAATTTCGGATCAGGAATTGATGAATTTTAGGGATCAATTGGCTGCAACGGATACGCGGGAGGAAAGCCTCAGCTATTTTTACCAAAAAGGATTTAACCAACATCAGGACATCGCATTTACCGGTGGTGGAAAAGGCTATGCATTCCGCTCCTCCGCGTCCTACGATAAAAATCGTTCTTTTTTGAAAGGGGATACTTACACAAGATGGAATGCCAATATGCAGGGGACGATTCACTGGGGAGGGAAATTTAAAATCATGCCGTCCATCTGGTATACGCAGCAATTTAACGTGCAGAATGGAATAGGCTTTACCAGTTTTACTGGTGGTGGGAATTCCGTGGTACCTTATTACCGCTTTCAGGATGGAAACGGACAGAGCCTACCTATCGTCAAAGGGTTGCGCTACGGTTATCAGGAGTCGGCGCCAGGCCTCGGCCTGTTGGACTGGATGTATAGGCCCTTGGACGAACTAAAGCTAAATGACAACCGGTCCTCGGATCAGGAACTGCGCATGCAAATGGGACTGTCTTATGAGTTTTCAAAATTGATCCGTTGGGAAGTCTTTTATCAATACCTCAACAACCTGAATGGACAAAGTGCCTTGTATGATAAAGACAGTTATTATGCACGTGATCTGGTCAACAAGTTTACGCAGGCGGATATGACGAAGGTAATTCCCTATGGTGCTATCCGAAGGGAGGGGGGACGTACAGGTGCAAGATCGCACTCCATCCGTACCCAGCTGTCAGGGGAATGGAATCATCGGAACCAGCATCAGCTGAATTACCTCCTGGGTGCTGAACTGCTCGACCGTATAACGACGACTTCGCCCTTTGCCTGGTCCTACGGCTACGATCGTGATCTGCTCACTGGAAGGGTGAATTTTGATTATACAAAAAGGTATACCACGAGGCCAACTGGGACCGCATTGATACCGGCAGCAAGTGGTAGCTATGGGCTCAATACGTATAGATTTCTATCCTATTATTCCAATCTGGCCTATAGCTATCGGGACAAATACCTGGCAACAGCGAGTCTGAGATGGGATGCTTCTAATATCTATGGGGTCAAAACGAATCAAAAAGGGGTGCCTCTTTGGTCGATCGGACTGGGCTGGCAAATGGCTCAGGAGAGTTTTTTCCAGAATGATATCATCCCTTCCTTGAAATTAAGGGCCACCTACGGCAGCAGCGGGAATACCAATCCGAATGTGTCGACTTTTCCGATCATCTCGTATATGATCGACGACCTGACCAATAATACGGCTGCGGTGCTGACAAGCGTGGGCAACCCATCCTTGCAATGGGAACGGGTCAATACGTTGAACCTCGGAATAGATTTCGGAACACGAAATAACCGACTGACAGGTTCTCTGGAATATTACCTGAAAAAAGGAAACAACCTGATCGGTGCTGATCTAATGGATCCTACAACAGGTATTATCGACAATGTATATCCGACAATTGTCAATCGGATCAACTATGCCAACTTGCAGACAAAAGGCTGGGATATAACGGTCAACAGTAAGAATATCGTTGGAGCGTTCAACTGGGACACAAGATTGCAGCTTGCTAAGGTGAACAATAAAGTGACACACTACAATACGAATGACATTACCTCTGCGACCATATTCATAGATAGCAGGCCACCGGTAGTCGGTCAATCTTTGGATGTCATCTACGCCTTTCCATGGCACGGACTTAATAATGAGGGTAAACCTGTTATTTATCAGAATGGCGAACTGACCACAGATTATATAAACTACTATAATGATTACCCCATTGAGGAGCTCACCAAAATAGGAGGAAGAATACCGACCTTGACAGCAGGTATGCTAAATACCTTTCGATGGAAACATTGGTCGGTATCGGCTAATATCGTCTGGAAATCGGGTTATTACTTCCAGCGGACGACCATGGATCCAGGGGGTGAGACCACAGGTGCCTATCATAAAGATTATTATCGTCGCTGGCAAAAGGCGGGTGACGAGGCTTTTACAGATGTACTGCCCAAGGCTCCTGCGAATTCACCGGAAATTAGGGCAATTGGATCAATGACCACGAATTCTTCATTACTCTGGGAACGGGGCGATCACCTGCGGCTGCGGGATATAACACTGTCTTATCATTGGATCAACAAAAATAGGGCTGCGGTAGTGAAGTCGCTAAACTTCGGCTGGTCAATGGCAAACATCGGCATCCTCTGGCGACGAAATAAATATGGGCTTGACCCAGACATACCAAGGGCACCATATCCAAATCCTAGGATAACGTCATTTTCAATGAATATCGAACTTTAAAATATTTGTATGATGAAAACACTACTATATGCAGCTGTTTTAATATTGGTAAGCAGCTGCTCCGGATCTTTTTTGGAAGTAAAAACAGATCAGAGTCTTGTTATCCCTTACCGTATTGAAGATTATCAGGCGATTTTGGACGATGCTTTCCGAACCATGAATACAAAAGCAAGTATCGTGTTGGGTACCATCGCTGCGGATGAAATTCAGGTCGATGAAGAGCAACTCGCAAATTTAACCCCAGTACACCAGCGTAATGCCTATCTGTGGAAAAAAGAAGATCTATTTGAAGGAGAACAATCTGATGACTGGAATTTCGGCTACCGGAGAATCCTATATGCCAACCAGGTAATTGAGGGCATTCAAAAAATTAAACCCGATAATGCACAGCTCGATGCCTGGAGCAATGTCAGAGGATCGGCGCTATTCTTTCGTGCATTCAATTATTATCAGCTGGCGCAATTGTTTTGTGAAGTCTATGACGAAAAGAATGCAAAAACTCAACTTGGTCTGCCGCTACGGACCGAACCTGATATCTCTCTAAAGATCCCCCGCAGTACGCTACAGCAAACTTATGACTTGATCTTAAAGGATTTAAATGAAGCTGAGGAACTGTTGCCAATAGAACCGACCATAAAACAGCGGCCATCGCGGCTGGCTGTCAGCGCCTTGCGCGCAAGGATTTACCTCCAGCTACGAAAGTATGATTTAGCATTGGCAGAGGCAAACAGGGCGCTTAGCCGGAAAAGTACCTTACTTGACTTTAATACGGTACCATTTGATCCCAATAGCTTTGCAACATTGCAGCCTCTTGCTACAGTAAACCCTGAAATTATCTTTGATTTTTCGGGTTCCATACCCGAAATACAGCGCATTGGATTGTATTGTGTCAACCAAAAGTATTTTGCCAATTACCGGGACGGGGACCTAAGGAAAAAATTATTCTTCAAAGACTTCAATAGCTTTAAAATATTTATCGGTAGCACCTCCTTTTCCGGAGGTCCCCTATATGGTTTTGCTGTGGATGAATTGCAGCTGATCGCAGCGGAATGCGAAGCACGTGCCGGAAATCTAAACAAAGCACTGGATCGGATCAATACATTGCGTAAAAATAGATTTGAAAAACATGTTGATTACGAACTTCATTCGAGTGATAAAAAGGTTGTAATGCAGTGGATCCTGGAAGAGAGACAGCGTGAATTAGTCTTTCGTGGTCTGCGCTGGGAAGATCTTCGAAGATTAAACAAAGAAATGGAATATCCGATCACCCTGGGAAAAACATTCAATAGCGAATTAATCCGCATTGAACCCAATGACCCAAGGTATGTCTTTCCGATTCCGCCGAACGCAATAGCAATAGGAGGGTATGAGCAGAATAGCAGATGAAAAGACAAAAGGGGAATCCGTATTTTGGACTCCCTTTTGCTTAATAATCGACAACTACGGATGGCTAGGATTCCGTGCCTGTCCGGTTTGGGTAGCAGCGAGATCGGACATCCACAATGTGTAAGGTTTCGGTTAATGGCTGTATATAATCGACTATGGCCAAAAGAAGGATATAGAGGATGATTTTTTAGTTTGATTATTGATTTTAAATTTGTTATACTTGTTACCAAGGTTTCTAAACCGCCCTTGATGAAATAGACCTAAGTGATAAAGTAACCATTATTTCATCTTGGATTAATATTAAAAAGAGGAAATTAGCGGAAAATTTCTACCAACTTTTATGTCTTGGATTGGATTTATACAAGGTAACCAAAGTTCATTTAAGGAAATCTACGATGCACATATCGACGATCTGTATACCTATGGTAAACAGTACCATTATGACAAGGATACCGTATTGGACTGCATCCACGACCTTTTCGTGAATTTATTTAATAATCCAAAAATTGCGAAAGAAGTTAATGTAAAATATTACCTTTTTGCTGCGCTGCGCCGAAAGCTCCTTAGATTGAAAGTGCAGACCGTGGATATCGATTCACTCTCAGAAGACATCAGCTGGACAAATAGCCACGAATTGGACCTGATCAATGATGAAGTCCAAACCAAAGTGGTGAAAGTGATCAAAGACAAAGTAGATGCACTGCCCAAACGACAGCGAGAAGTGCTTTTCTTAAAGTATTATCTCGATTTCTCCTACGATGAGATTGCCAATATGATGGGGGTAAATGTTGAGACCTGTAGGACACTGAGCTTTCGGGCAATCAAGCAATTGAAAGTCGAATTGAAACCAATTGAGCTTTTTACTGTTTTTTATATTTTTTTTAATAAATTTTAGTCTATGTTTTCCAAGATTGTGCTCTATAACTATAAAAGCATAGTTTGTGAAAACCAAAAACGAAAAATTTAGACACATATTTAACATAACACCGGAAGACCGCCTTTCGGATGAAGATAAGGCACAACTCTTTCAACGGATCGCCCACAGTACCAATAAAAAACGTAGGCAAAGATTGCTTGTTTACGTTGGATCTCTCGTAGCTGCAGCCTGCCTGCTGGTCTGCTTCAAATTATTTCCCCCCATAAGTACGGGCGCTCATGCAGCACTCGACATCGAAAGAATTGCGTCCATAAGCCAGACTTTTAATAAGAACAAAGATAGCCTGCAGCTTATTTCAGTTGACCCAAAGGCCGAAAATCATGCCATTTCTTTTTTGAAAGTAAATGACCGTACCGAAATGCTCAACTTGCTGGATCTCAATAATTCCGCAGAAGCAGCTAAATACAATACCGTCTTTGTGCCCTATGGAAAGAGGCAGGAGTTTATCTTGCCAGATAAAACCAAAGTATGGCTAAATGCGGGTTCTTACCTCACCTATAGCCCGGATATGCTGGGTAAGCCCCGCGAAGTGTATCTCAATGGCGAAGGATATTTTGATGTCGCTCATAATGGTACAACTTTTATTGTGAAAACAAAAAACGCTGCGGTAAAAGTGCTCGGCACCACGTTTAATGTATCTTCCTATGAAGAGGATAAAAAAATGGCTATTGAATTGATAACGGGAAAGGTAGAGCTCAGTAGTCCGCATTTCAAAAATGTTACCATGGTTCCGGGACAGTTTATAGCTTACGATCTGCAACAGCACAAAATCCTTATCGATAATAAAGCTGATGGAAATGAAATTTTATGGACAAAAAAACAGCTTGTACTCGACCGACTGTCAACAAAGGATCTGATCAAAAAATTAGAAAGAATCTATAATGTGCAAATTCATGCTGACCAATCCGTATTGGAAAATACAACTGTCTATTCCGGAAGGATCAATCTGGATGTAAGTATCCTAACCTCGTTAAGCAATATCTATGAATTGAAAAACTATACAATAACACAACAAGAAAAGGAGGTCTGGATTAAAAACAATTGATTATTTAACCATAAAATTGGATAAAGAGGAATTGCAGTCCCCTTTATCCGTTAAAATTAAACGTTTCTAAAATTTAATTTCATCAAAATTATGAAAAAAAAACAGGTGGGACAAAATCTCTCCTCTGGACAACTATTGTCACCTAAAATTAGGTATAATATGAAGATAGGATCCCTTGCCATTACAGGAGTTTTACTTTCTGTAAGTGCACTTGCGTTTCCCCAGCGAATTACGCTCAAAATGAAAAATGTACCATTGAAGCATTTTTTGCAATCCGTTCAAAAACAGACCGATATTGCGCTGCTGTACCCCGAAAATTTATTGACGGGCAAACGGGTAAATGTTGATATTGATAAAGAGGAACTGGTCCCGGCCTTAAGGCAGGTGCTCGGGAAGTTTAATTTAAATATCGCACATGGAATAGGGCAGATAACCGTAATACCCGGACAGGGTATGCGCTCGGCGAGTACAGCCGGACCAGCAGGTCTACAGGAAAAAGTCTCTGTCAAAGGGCGTATTTTTAATACGTCGGAACCTCCCAGTCCCTTGGGGGGCGTAACGGTGTCCGAAAAAGGAGGAACGGCCACGACCGTATCGGACAATCAAGGCTATTATTCCTTGGAGATAGCTAAAGGAAGCCGGTTGTCCTTTACTGCGGTAGGTTATCTCTCCAAAGAGGTGCTGGTCAATAAGACAGAAGCCAACCTCACCGTATCGCTCAAACCAAACGTCGCTGACCTGGATGAAGTTGTGGTAGTGGGTATGACAGAAATGCAGAAAAAACATATTGCTAGCTCCGTAGCGTCATTGGATATCAAATCCAATATCGAAGGGAAGCCCATTACCAATCTTTCACAATCACTGCAGGGCGGCGTGACGGGTCTTACCGTACAACAGGGGTCTGGTTTGCCCGGTGGTGATGCGGCGAGTATTAAAATACGTGGTATTTCCACATTAAATAACTCGGATCCCTTAGTGCTGGTCGATGGTGTACCTATGGATATGAATCATATCGATCCCGTCACCGTCGAGAGTGTCACCATATTAAAAGATGCTGCGGCAGCAGCGATATATGGGGCCAGAGCAGCAAATGGTGTTATTTTGGTAACGACCAAACGCGGTAAAGCAGGGCAGATCAATGTCCTTTACGATGGTTACTATGGACAGCAATCGCCAACAATCCTTCCTGAATTTGTCGATGCACCCACCTATATGCGCATGTATAATTATGCTCAGGTAGCCTCCGGTGGACAAATACTCTATACGGATGAACAGATCAGCAAAACCGAATCTGGTGAAGATCCCATCAATTATCCCAATACCAACTGGACGGATATTGTCATTGATGATTACAGTCCCCTGACCTCCCATTCCTTGGCCGTCAGCGGGGGTAATGATGTCGCCCGTTTCGCGGTGACAGGAAATTATATGTATCAGAAGGGAATGTTGCCTCTCAACAAGATGGATCGTTTTAATATCCGGGCAAATACCTCTGTATCGCTTTCTAAACGGTTTTTGATTAATCTGGATGTTTTAGGAATCAGACGGAATACCTTGTACCCTAATAGGGCCATAGATAATGGGGGAAGCAGAATACTGGACGATCTCTACCGGCTGCCACCAACGGTACTGCCCAAATACCCCCAAGAGGAAGGGTGGCCAACAATCTATGGTCGATATGCCGATATTGTCAATCCATTGGCCTATGAAGAGGTCGGCGGTACCATTGGTTATCAATATGACCAGGCAACAATCAATCTACAGCCCAAATGGTCTATTACTGATAATTTAAACTTACGTGGACAGTTTAGCTATAGGCTCAACAGTGATGTGTATAAACAGAATAGAGATAATTTTTATTTCTTTGACTATTATACCAAACAGCTGGTACAGACCTGGGCCGTACAACGCAACGCCTATTCGGAAACCAGAAATACCTATTATTACTTGAGCGGTGCACTGGATTACAACAAGACTTTCAAAAAGCACAATATTTTTGCAATGGGTGGTTTTTCCGTTGAAAAATTTAATGAGGGCTATTGGAAAGAATCGTCATTGGTATCCAGCTATGCCAAAGCAAATTATTCTTATGACAATCGTTACCTTGCCGAACTATCCTTTCGTGCAGATGGCTCATCCAAATTTGGCCCCGGAAAGAAATACGGATTTTTCCCATCCATAGCATTGGGCTGGAACCTCCATAATGAAAACTTTTTTCATGTGGAAGCCATTAGCAATCTGAAGCTGAGAGCTTCGTACGGACAACTGGGTAATGAGAATATTGGTCTGTACCTCTATCAAAATCTCATCAATGCCACCAACGGACTCGAGTCCGTATGGGGGAATCCAAACATTACTTGGGAAAAGGTGAATATCCTCGATCTGGGTTTGGATATGTCTATTTTTAAGAATAAGCTTTCCTTAACCTTTGATTACTACGATAAAAGAACGAAGGATGTCCTTCTCAAACCAACTGTCGCACCCTCGGGTGCAATTGGAGCCGCTCCTTTAAATGCCGGTAAGGTAAGCAATAAAGGGATGGAATTGTCGCTGAATTATAACGATAAGCTCGGTGACGATTTTAGTTTTTCCATAAGACCGGGTATTTCTTATAATAAAAATAAGATTACTGAGCTATTGGGTGGGCCATATTATTCGGGCATATCCACCAATGAGGTGGGGTATGCGATTAAAAGCCATTATGGCTATGTAACGGATGGTATTCTACAGTATGATGATTTTGCCGCCGACAAGAAGACAGCATTGGTTCCGGCTCTCGCAGGCGAAGGTCCCGGAGATATCAAATATGTGGACTTAAATGGTGACGGAATGATTGATGAAAGCGACCAAAAAGTGATCGGTGATCCCACGCCACGGATCAATTATTTTAGCAACGTGAGTTTCAGTTATAAAAACTTTGATTTTGAATTCTTGTTGCAGGGGGCTGGTAACCATGATTATTCGGCCAATCTCGGTGGTAAATCTGCTGGCTACTTATGGCATCCGCTCAATTTAAGTGCATCGGGTGGTATCCCGACTACCTATCGGGCAGCCAATACCTGGCGCGAAAATAACCAGGATGCGATCTATCCACGTCTGCTGGCAAACCCCGCAAACAATATCTTGCGCAGTGATTTTTGGCTATTCAATGCCAAATACCTCCGTGTTAAATTTATTCAGGCGGGCTACCGATTCAATAGTGCCTACCTCAATAAATACGGGATAAAAAATGCACGTCTATATGTCAATACGCAAAATCCGTTTCTCTTTACAAAGTTGAAAATGGCGGATCCCGAGTCGCAAGGTGGATCATGGACATATGGCATGATGCGCATATTTTCTGTTGGGTTAACGGCTAATTTCTAAGAAAAATGAATACGACAAAAATCAAAATAAAATTTCTGGGCCTACTATTGACGGCTCTGTTAACTAGTTCTTGTGAAAAATTCCTCACCGTTGACAGTCCGGATGGAGTGTCGGATGAGCAGTGGTGGAATACCGAAACGGATGGATATAACGCCCTGGCAACTGTCTATGCAGGAATTCCGGGAGGCAGTTCCGGACGAAACATCATGTATTATGCCGGGCTTACGGACGAAGCAGTGCAGCGCGGTGACTTTAAAGGCGAATACGATGGCTTCACACGGGGCTTGGCCTCCAGCCGCTGGGGAGTCTCCAGCAGCCTATGGGCAGACGATTATACCTGTATCCGTAGAGCGAATAGATTCTTGGAAAATATAGATGGGGCCTATATTGATGCCGAACTGAAAGAAAGAATGAAGCAGGAGGCAAGGGCACTACGGGCTTATTATCACATGGAACTGATGCTAGTTTTTGGTGATATCCCTTTATTGACTAAACCACTCACACCAACGGAAAATCAATCTTTTCGTACTCCGCAAAAAGAGGTATATGATTTTGTAGTAGCCGAATTGAGAGACTGTGCCACAAAGCTGCCGGCAAGTTATGTAAATGCTGATCGATGGCGCATGACCAGTGGCGTATGTCTCTCCCTGCTATCCCGGCTGGGATTGTACTATAAAGATTTTGAATTAGCCAAAACAACCGCAAAACAGGTGATTGACTCCAAAGTTTATAAACTCTGGATCAGTACAGCAAGTAAAAATGATAGTTATGCCGAGCTCTTTAGCTATGTAGGTGAGCTGAATGATGAACGTATATTCTTTAAGGAAAATGGCTGCTCCAATGCCTGGACTTCTTTTGCGCCGTTTGGGATTGGAGGCGAAACCTATCTCTCACCGACCAATACCGTAGTCAATAATTATGAGACCAAACAGGGTAAAACCATCCAAGAGCTTGGACGCGACTCCATATTGATCTATCAGCAAAATCCAAATTATAAAAATAACAGAGACCCGCGACTGACAGCGTCTGTATTTGTGCCCAATGATAAGTTCCAGAATCAATATACGCTAGATCCATTTTATAATCCGACGGATAAAATTGGCGAGACAAAGTCCACAGCGACGGGCTATTGGATAAAAAAATACATCGACGCCAGAGATAGACAGGCTAAGAGCGGCAGCCTGGATTTTATGATTATCCGCTATGCGGAAATATTGCTCAATTATGCCGAAGCGATGATAGAAACGGGGCAATGGAACAATGCCGAAACTCTTGCGGCTATCAATGAAGTGCGCGCAAGGGCAGCGATGCCTGCCGTTAATAGTGGCATATATGGGACGCAGGCTAAAATGCGTGAACTCATCCGCCGTGAGCGTCAGGCAGAACTGGCTTTCGAAGGTGGCCGTTATTTTGATATCCGCCGTTGGGGGATCGATGAAGCGGTAATGAATGGTGAGGTCTTTGGTGCCACCAACCCCAAAACCGGTGAACTGGTAAGGGTGCAGACCCGGACATACAAAAGAAATAGAGAAGGGCTATGGCCTATTCCAGAGGCAGAAATGATTGCTAACCCCAATATGGTACAAAATCCAAATTATTAAAAGTCCATTACAGATGAGAAAGAAAATAAAGATAATCTTATTCGGCTTACTATTCCTGCAAGTCGGTATGGTAATACATGGATGCCGAAAATCCTATAGCCCAGGTGATTGGGATCTCCTGCCGGAGAAAGAGCCCGAAAAACCGCAGGAACCGGATGATACGCCTACAAAAAGCTTTAAGGTGATGTCCTTAAATATGAATGTGGGTACGACGGTAGCCAACTTTGATGCCATGATGGAACTGATCAAAGAATATGATCCTGACCTTTTGTTTTTGAGACAGGTAGATAGTGCGACCACGAGGGCGGGGAAAGTAGATCGTCCGGGAGTCATTGCTAAGGAATTGCATATGGAATCTTACTTCAAGAAAAATATAGACTACCAGACTGGGGGATTCGGGAATGCAGTATTATCAAAATTTCCGGTCAAAGAAAAGTATAGCCAATTGTTAAGTCGTGAAGATGGGAATACAGCCGAATTACGCAGTATGGCAATGATCAAAGTCGAAGTCGAGAAAGGACATGAGCTTTATTTTGCCGGGACTGAGCTTGATCCTTCGGTAGCCAATAACAGGGCTCTTCAGGTCGTTGATCTGCTCAATGCCACAGAAAAACTGAGCCAACCTGTGATTTTGGTTGGAAATCTAAATGAACAGGAATCTGCAAATGGTCCTGTGCTGTCTTATCTCAAGGGTAGTTTTACCTTCGCCTGCCTAGGTACAGGATGTCCCTGGAATGCACCAAAAGACAAACCTACAGGCGTATTTGACTATATTACATTTAAGAATCTCGACGACAAACTGCAATTGAGCAAATATGGGACTTTCTCCAAATCAGCCAATAACTTTTTACCAATGACTGCTGAATTCAAATTAAAACTTCCAAAATAGACCATAAAATGAAAAAAATTATTCTTGGGGCTTTGGCTCTATTAAATTTATTTAGCTGCAGTGGCGATGAGAAAATAGAACTTACCCCTCCAGCAAAGAAAAAGTTGGTAACCATGACTTATAATATTCACCATGGAGCACCCGAAAATTCGGAAGTGGTCAATCTGGCAAACATTGCTGCGGTAATAAAAAGCAGTGGTGCGGAACTTGTTGCACTTCAGGAAGTGGATGTCAATGTCCCACGCTCGGGCAAAGTCAATCAGGCTGCTGAATTGGCAAAACTATTGGGAATGGAATACCATTTCTCGAAGTCCATTGATTACAATGGAGGAGAATATGGTGTCGCCATATTAAGTAAATATCCAATGTCCAATAAGAGGCGGGAGCTGCTGCCAATGCCGACAGCCGGTGAACAACGAAGTATTGCTCTTGCTACAGTTACCTTGCCCAATGGTAAAAACATCGAATTTGCGGCTACGCATTTTGATCTCAATGTGCCCAATAGGACTGCGCAGGCTGCGTATCTTAATCAGATAAGTGCCGTATTGAGTAAAGAATTGTTTGTGGGGGGAGACTACAATGCCATACCATCAAGCAGTGAAATGCTCAAGCTTAAAGAAGGATTTACCTTGTCTTGCATGGGGAGCTGTCCGCTATCGTTTCCGGTAAGGCAGCCAAGCAAAGCAATAGATTTTGTGATATTTAATCCCAAGGCCGCAAACAGCTATACCCTCGTATCATCTGTTGCGCTGGCGGGCCAATATGCTTCGGATCATCTGCCCGTATCGGTTGTATTCCAATATGATTAGAAAAGGTGCTTGGGTTATAGCAATAGGAGCGCATGAGCAGAATAGCAGATGAAATAACAAAAGGGAATCCGTATTTTGGACTCCCTTTTGCTTAACAATCGACAACTACGGATGGCTAGGATTCCGTGCCTGCCCAGTTTGGGTAGCAGTGAGATCGGACATCGCAGTGGATACATCTTTCTCCAGTGCCGAACTGCTATCTTCATTTTCATCAAATGTCAGTTGGAAAGCACAGTATTGGCCCGAGCTGTTAGGCTGGGCACAATCGTTCGGGTTAGGCGATGTCGAAGGCGCCGACCCAATACTGACAATGCGATAATTAGAAGGGGTGTCACCACCCGAAGGATTAATTTTTACGACATCATACCATACAGACTGTGTTGCAAAAGATTTGGTTTCTTTGCTCGTCTTTACCTCTTTCTCAGCTTTTCCTTCTTTTTCAGTTTTAATACTTTGCGCATTTGCGCTCAGCGAAATTCCTAATGTCATCACACCAATGCTCATGGTGCCGATGATTCTTTTTACTAATGTTTTCATTTCTAATGTTTTTAAGTTTATTATTGTTGCTTATCCTTATTATCCTCCTGGATCGGCCTTGGAGTTGTTCTCTATTGACCGACCGGTACTACCTGAGTCCAATCGATCTGTTATCTTATACCAAATTTAGCCCAGTAATCTGCCCTGGATGTATGAATTTTAGGTAGGTCGTTGTATGATTTTTAGTTTTTACGGATTACCACGAAGGTGTGAAAGGTATTTATGAAGGTGTGAATGACACTTACGAAGGTGTGAACGACACTTGGGAAGGTGTGAACGACACTTGGGAAGGTGTGAATGACACTTAGGAAGGTTTGAACGACACTTGGGAAGGTGTGAATGACGTTTATGAAGGTGGGAATGACACTTGGGAAGGTGTGAATGACGTTTATGAAGGTGGGAATGACACTTGGGAAGGTGTGAACGACACTTGGGAAGGTGTGAACGACACTTGGGAAGGTGTGAATGACACTTGGGAAGGTGTGAACGACACTTGGGAAGGTGTGAATGACACTTGGGAAGGTGTGAACGATACTTGGGAAGGTGTGAATGACACTTGCGAAGGTGTGAATGACATTTACGGAGGTGTGAATGACGTTTATG
Source organism: Sphingobacterium puteale (assembly GCF_003627955.1). GTDB lineage: Bacteria > Bacteroidota > Bacteroidia > Sphingobacteriales > Sphingobacteriaceae > Sphingobacterium > Sphingobacterium puteale. The sequence continues at coordinate 97,754 of NZ_RBWS01000027.1, forward strand.
AAGGCGTGAACGACATTTAAGAAGGTGTGAATGACGTTTATGAAGGCGTGAACGACATTTATGAAGGTGTGAATGACACTTGGGAAGGTGTGAATGACACTTGGGAAGGTGTGAATGACACTTGGGAAGGTGTGAATGACTTGCGAAGGTGTGAATGACATTTGCGAAGGTGTGAACGACATTTGCGAAGGTGTGAACGACATTTGCGAAGGTGTGAATGACGTTTATGAAGGCGTGAACGATATTTATGAAGGTGTGAACGACATTTGCGAAGGTGTGAACGACATTTGCGAAGGTGTGAATGACGTTTATGAAGGTGTGAATGACGTTTATGAAGGTGTGAATGACACTTGGGAAGGTGTGAATGACGTTTATGAAGATGTGAATGACACTTGGGAAGGTGTGAACGACACTTGCGAAGGTGTGAACGACATGGTGTCACTAATTTACATGGGTCGCCAAAAGCACCGTTTTCATTTCCGCTGGGTTGTGGCCAAGCAGGATTAATATTAAGAGATCTTACATAATTTGGAAAAAAGAGATCTCCTGCGTTGCCTGCACTTCCAAAAAATACTTGTTGGTCGATCTATCATAAACTAAATTAGCTTTTGCGAATTCAAGATTACCAACTTTAAAAGTTTTGTCCTCTTTTTTATCACCTTCATACAAGAACTCATGATATGTATACTGTTAAAACAGTAGAAACAACAAAGTATCGGCGCGTGCCCTTAGACTATTGGTATAAATTGCAGCGAGTTTTAATCAAAAATCGTTAACTTTATTTAATCAGCAATAAATGAGTTAATTATGATAAGGCTATTCTTTATACTACTTGTTGTTTTTGTTCTCCATACAGCACTTCGGGCACAAGAAAAATTCGATCCTGTCGCTTGGAAGGCTCCATATACCCTTAGTCTTGATGGCTGGGGAATAGAGCGGTTTCCGATACCCATAGACTTTGCGCCTAATATCCCCTATAAGGGAGTAGAAGATGTACGCTTTGCAACAGGATGGAGTAAACCCGAGAGCGATGAGTATTGGTCTTATGCTTTTCTCTGGTATGTTGAAGGAAGCCAAATTCTTGATACAAAAACAATTGAAAATAACCTGTCCATTTATTTTGATGGACTGGTAAATCGCAATATCGAAAAACGCGCATTACCAAAGGAGTTGATAAAGAAGACGAAAGCAAAATTCCAGAAGCTGACCAAACCCCAAGGTGAAGACGAGTCGACCTTTACTGGAACCATCCAGATGGTAGATTATATGGGCAAACAGCCCATCACACTTCAGGCAATAGTACATCTGAAAAAATGTCCCGGTAACGACCATACGATTATTTTTCATCAGTTCTCACCGCAAGAGAGATCTGCCTCGGTATGGTCAAAGTTGGATGGATTGTGGAATACTTTTCATTGTTCAGAATAGTTTCCGTTCCGATTTTAACATTTTCCCTTTAGTATTTTTTCCATCGGTTAGTTAGAAAACTTCGTAGGTCAACTGCTAAAATGCCGTCAATAGTGTTTCCTGTAAACGAATCCATGGTAATGACCATCTTTGGGTAATTATCGTTGATTTTTTGTAGGTTGCCAAATTCCCGTTCTATAGTTTTTTCCTCCAAAAGTGATAGGGCTACTTGAAGGTATAATTTTTCACCATTTTTTTCCGCGATAAAATCGATTTCGTAGGAAGATAAAATACCAATTTGAACGGCATAACCTTCAGCAAGTAAATGATTGTGAAGTATCCGCCCGACCAAGTGCATATTTTATGAACGCTTTATAATTCCGAGGTTTGCTTAATGAGTTCAAAGGAAAAAAGAGATCAGATGCTGTCGATG
>NZ_RBWS01000028.1 GCF_003627955.1 Sphingobacterium puteale
ATTTTGGCCGCTAACCTTATTATTCGGGGGAATACACGAAGATAATAAAACCCCAACTATTTATTTATCAAATAGTTGGGTTTTTTCTGAATATCCCAACCATGATAGTCAGCAGGAGGGGGATTTCTGCTCAATAAAAACAGATATTATAAAAAAAGCAGCGTTAAAGCTGCTTTTTTTATAATATAGATTGTAATTCTTTCAGATCGACGATCATATGCGGGACATCTTCGGGTTTTTCCATCCTATTAGGGTTAAAGAAGATTGCGTCCATGCCAACATTCATTGCCCCGCGTATATCCGCATCCAGGTTATCACCGACCATCAGTGACTGTGGTGCCTCTGCGCAAGTCGTCTTCAGCGCAAATTGAAATATTCTCGGATCTGGTTTGTTTACACCCACGACCTCAGAAATAAAGATATTTTTGAAATATTTATTCAAATTGCTTTTTTTCATTTTGGTCTCACAAGCTTCTTTAAAACCATTGGAGATTAAATGTAGGTTGTATTTCTCGTCCAAGTAAGCTAAGGTTTCATGGGCGTGGGGAAATAAATTCGTCTTTTGGGGACAAATAGCCAAGTATTCCAATTCAAATTCTTCTGGAAATAATTCAGGATCTACGCCTAATGCTGTAAAGGTATCGGCGAACCTTGCCTTTCTTAATTCGGGTTTTGAAATTTTTCCATGATGGTATAATCCCCAGAGTCGATGATTGTTGACCGTATAAGTTTCGATGAAACGGGTGGGGGATTCCTTGTCAAACAAGCTGTCAAACTTGTATTTAAAATATAATTCGTGGAGACTTTCTTCGGCATTCTTGTCAAAATCCCAGATGGTATGATCTAGATCAAAGAAAATATCCTTTTTCTCACGATTAAACATATGCAAATATACTACCTCCGGGGAGATTTTATCTTATTGTGAATCGGCTAATTTTCTTCTTTGTGTCATAATCTTCGGGATATTTCCGAATGCCTTGGTGAATAGCTATTTTTGTTACATGAAGAAAGCGCTTTTACTCTTTTATTTTCTTTTGTTTTATGCGATCATGCAGTTGATCTGGTGGGGGGTGATGTTCATCCGGTTTGACCCAAGCAAAAAGAATATGATTATAGGCGAGGGTATTTTCTTTTTGATCATTTTTTTATGGGGTGCATGGCGGCTAAAGCGTCTTGTAGAGCGCGAGCAGAAATTGCTGCAACAACAGCAGAATTTCCTTTTAGCCATCACACATGAGTTGAAATCTCCTTTAGCATCAGTGAAGCTTTATATTCAGACTATTTTACGACGGGATCTGGATAAGGAACAGCAACAGACTTTTTTAAGAAATTCATTAAAAGATATTGAACGGTTGGACGATCTGGTTGAGAATGTATTGATGACAACAAAGCTGGACAGCCGCAATTACAGCATGCCCAAAGAGGACTTTAATTTTACATCTTTGGTGGAGCAAATTGTCGACCGGCTTCAAAAAAATTCATGCAGTTCGCAGGTATTGAAACCTTATCTGGAATCGGATATTATTATCCATGGTGACAAATTTGCGATAAGTAATGTCGTGACAAACCTCATAGAGAACGCTATTAAATATTCACCGGCTTGCGCTATGGTGGATGTAAAATTATACACAGAGAACAATAAAATAATTTTTTCTGTTGCTGACCACGGTATTGGTATCAGTGATGAAGAGAAAAAACTTATCTTTAATAAGTTTTATCGCGTGGGAAGTGAAGCAACACGGAAAACCAAAGGTACTGGTTTGGGGTTATATATCGTGAAAACCGTGTTGCAGAAGCACGACGCGACCATTAAAGTTAAAGATAACACTCCTAAAGGGAGTATTTTTGAAGTAACATTTGAAAGAAATGCAAAGTAAACAAAGAATATTACTTGTCGAAGACGAAGAACACTTGTTAGAAGCTATCAAGTTGAACCTCGAAATGGAGGGTTACCGTGTCACTACGGCGACTGACGGAAAAAAAGCATTGAAAGTTTTTAAGGAAGAACGTTTCAATCTCGTAGTTCTGGACGTTATGATTCCTGAAATTGACGGATTCCAAGTTGCTGAAACAATTCGACTACAGAATACCGAGGTTCCGATCATGTTTTTGACTGCCAAGAACAGTAGCGAAGACCGTATCACAGGGCTCAAAAAAGGGGCTGATGATTATCTGGTAAAACCTTTTAATCTGGAAGAGTTGATTCTTCGTGTTGGAAATTTGGTCCGTCGTGGAATGAAACCGGATGATCTAAAAGAATTGAATTCTTATCAAATCGGTGATAAAACCATCTATTTTAATTCTTATGAATTGCATCACGCAGATGGAACGATTACCTCTCTGACGAAAAAAGAAACCATGCTATTGAAGCTGTTGATCGAACGTCGTAATGAAGCGGTTTCCCGTGAGCAGATTTTAGAGACTGTATGGAATTATGACGTCTATCCTTCAACGCGTACCATTGACAATTTCATTTTGACATTCCGGAAATATTTTGAACCTGATCAAAAACACCCGATCTATTTCCATTCTATCCGAGGAGTTGGTTATAAGTTTACCGACAATAACGCATAGCAAATAAAAGATGATGACAATTAAGGCTAGAATAGCCGTTATTTTTATTGCTGCATTACTTTTGGGTTATGGTTTATATCAAGGACATTATCAGACAGCTGTCTTGCTGGCTGGTGGAATTGGTTATCTAATTTGGAGCCATTTCCGGGAGGGCTCAGTTTTTTTGGCAACGCAAGCTTTTCATAGACAAGACTATGAGAGAACAAAAAACTTGTTATCCGAAATAAAAAATCCAGATACCCTTCGTAAGGGGCGCCGTAATTTCTATGAATTTATGATGGGAAATATTGCCTTAAAAGAAGAACGTATCGATGAGGCTGAATATCATTTTCAGCTCGCTTCCCGTCTACCTTGGAAAAAAGATAATGAAAAAGGCATGGTAATGATCAATCTGGCCAATATTGCACTGCGAAAGACAGATTATGAAAGAGCAAAGGCATATACAGATGTGGCCAACAAATTGCATTTAACCGCAAGACAGGTCAGTATTATTACAAAAATAGAAAACGAAATTTCAAAACATTTATAGTGATTAGTACTTTACAAAACGACTTATTGATTAGAGCTGCATTCTCGCAGCAAACGGAGAGACCTCCGGTGTGGATGATGCGTCAAGCTGGGCGCTTTATGAAAGAATACTGGGATATCAAAAACAAGTATTCTTTTCTTGAAATGTGCAAAACACCAGAGATTGCAGCGGATGTAACGATGTTGCCTGTGGATTTGTTGGGAATAGATGCAGCAATCTTGTTTTCGGATATTTTGGTTACAGCAGAAGCAATGGGTGGAGATCTGTCATTTGAACAAGGTGTAGGTCCTCGTTTTTCTAATCCAATTCGTTCTGTCAAGGGGGCAGAAGCATTATCAATTGACTGTTTGGATAAACTGCAATATGTAGCTGATGCCATAAAAGTAATTCAGCAACGCCTTGATAATCGTATCCCATTGATCGGTTTTGCGGGAGCGCCTTTTACCATTTTAAGCTATTTGGTCGAAGGTGGTTCGTCAAAGGATTTCAAGTTGACGAAGTTGATGTTAAACAATCAACCTGAATTAGCACATATGATCCTTCAAAAGATTGCTGATGTCACTGTCGCCTATCTTAACATGCAGATCGAGGCAGGTGTAAATGCAATCCAATTGTTTGATAGCTGGGCATTGGCTTTATCCTGGAATGATTATCGTGATTTTTCACATTATTACAACAAACAGATTATCTCCAAGTTGAACCGCAAAGATATTCCGGTAATCTCTTTCTGTAAGGGATCATCTGTCTTTGCTCCAATGATGGTGGAGGCGCAGCCAGATGTGGTTTCAATCGATTGGAATGCAGATCTTAAAAATATGAAGCAATCCTTGCCACAGGGAATAGCTGTTCAAGGGAATTTAGATCCGTTTGTACTATATGCTGAAAAACCTGTTATCAGAAAGAAAATTATAGAATTATTCGAACGTATGCGCGGAGAGAATGGTTTTATATTCAATTTGGGACATGGTATTATGCCTGATATCCCTTTTGATAATGTAAAATATGCAATCGAGGTGGTGAAAGAATTTCGCTATTAAATTTTCAATTGCGATTATCCAAAGAAAAGATTTTAGCGATATATCCGAATAAAATGAAGACTTGCTGTAACTGGCAGGTCTTTTTTATGTGATGATGATTTGCTGTGAACAACTAAAATTTAGTTGATTTACCTCTATGAAGTATTTGAACCCAGCTTTTACGGAATATAGTAAATAAGCCGAAATAAAAGGCTCAAACAAGTTCCAGTCTTTTGTATACTCCATGTAAGATTTTTCTAATCAAAGCTTAGCTTTATTGATTGCCCCTAACTTTTCTTACTTTTGTACCCATGGTCTATTTATACGCAAAAGCAGTTCATATTATTTTTGTGGTTTGTTGGATGGCTGGATTATTTTATATTGTTCGCTTATTCATTTACCATACCGAAGCTAAATCCAAATCTGCGGAAGAGTATGGGGTTTTGCATAAACAATTTATACTGATGGAGAGTAAATTGTGGTGGATCATCACTACACCAGCCATGTATCTCACTATTGTGGCTGCTCTCGTTATGCTGTATATCAATCCGGGATTATTGACCATGGGCTGGATGCATGTTAAGCTCACTTTTGTATTAGGGTTGATTCTTTATCATTTCGCGTGCCAACATATTATGTTTCAGTTAAAAGGGGAATCATCGACTTGGTCCTCGACCAAATTGCGTCTTTGGAATGAGCTGGCGACCGTCTTATTATTTGCAATCGTATTTACAGTTGTATTAAAGTCTGCTCTCAATTGGATATTTGGTGTCCTCGGACTTTTAATATTGTCGATTTCCTTAATGATGGCTGTGAAGCTCTACAAAAAGTTCAGAAATAAAAGTAATTCGAATAAAACGTTAAATTCATAGTTTTCTTAATCCTTTTCTATTCTCGTTAGTCGAACGATTATAAATTAAAAAGGAATATGTACAAAAGACTTTTGACTGTGATCATGTTGCTTGCTATTGCAACTGGGGTATTTGCCCAACGTTATAGACCTTATGGAGGAACATTAAATATCTATTCTATCGATGTTCCTTTCTTTCTTTATATTAATAATGTTTTGTACAATAATAGACCCTCCAACGATATTCGTGTGCCGAACTTACAAAATCCAAGGTACAATCTCCGAATAGTATTTGCAAATAGACAGCGTAGAACTCTAAACGGAACTGCGGTGCAGCTTGTTAATCGAAATGGCCAATATCTTGATGTCGTATTTTCCGTAAGCAGCCGTGGGGGGAATCGAGGGATTGTACTGGAGTCCATGAATCCTGTAGGTCGATATAGTGATAATTACCGTAATGGGGATAACTACGGTGATGATGATTACAACGAGGATAGATATTATCGGGATCAACAACAAGACGAGCGATATGACGAGTCTGAGCATGATATAAATAATAATCGACAAAATCAGGGAGATCCGATTGACGATAATGATTATCTGCAAAAAAACGATGCGAACCAGTTGAATGATCTGCTCAATCAAAAAGAAAATGATCATGACCGCTTGCAGATCGCTGCGCAGGAATTGGAAAATAGGAGATTGCGCAGTTCCGAAATCATAGACCTCATGGAACTATTTATAAGAGACGACAACAAATTGGCTTTTGCTAAATACGCTTATCCAAGCTGTGTGGATAAAGAGAACTATGATAAGGTAGGTGATGCGCTGTCATTTAGTTCAACTCGGGAAAAATTGACAGCATTTATTAAAACTCAGCGTTAGTTTGCCTGTTGGTTTGGATTGAAATTAACCTTTTTAATTCCAATTGCCTATGAACGAGGTCAAATGAGATTAGCTATATGAACAAAGGGGCTATCTGCATCAAATTTCCAAGCAACAATGGATTTTGTGGTATGAGTAACCCCTTTCAGTTAAGCTATGTCGTATTTATTCGGCGAAACAGATGTATTTCAATTCCATGTACTCATCTAGGCCATGTTTTGATCCCTCACGGCCGACGCCAGATTGTTTTACCCCACCAAAGGGGGCTGCTGCATTCGATATTAATCCCGTGTTAACACCTACCATGCCCGCCTCCAATTGTTCGGCAACACGGAAACAACGATTGATATTGGTACTGTAGAAATAGGAGGCAAGACCAAATTCAGTCTGATTGGCCATGGCGATACCATCTTCTTCTGTTTTGAAACTGAATAATGCACAGACTGGACCGAAAGTTTCCTCGTGAAATATTAGGGCCTCTTTAGGGATATTGGTCAGTACAGTTGGCTGGAAGAATAGGTCTTTGATTACATTACCTCCAGTTGCCAGTTCTGCTCCATGCTTTAGAGCATCTTGGACGTGATGTTGTACTTTTTCCAAACCTTTGGCATTGATCAAAGGTCCAACTTGAACACCCTTATCTAAGCCGTTGCCTACCTTTAATTGACCCACAGCATGGGCTAGTTTTGTAGCGAAATCGTCGTAAACGTCTTCCTGGACCAAAAAACGGTTGATTGAGACGCAGGTTTGTCCGGAATTACGAAACTTACCGGCGATAGCACCTTCCACGGCGGCATCAATATCTGCGTCGTTAAAAACAAGAAAAGGTGCATTTCCTCCGAGTTCCATGGAGACTTTCTTAATGTTTGAGGCGGACTGTTCGATCAATGTTCTGCCAACCTCAGTAGAGCCCGTAAAAGATAGTTTTCGCACCAGGTTGTTGGTGGCAAGTTCCTTTCCGATACCAGCACTGTCCTTTCCGGTAATAACGTTAAAGACACCTTTTGGCAGGCCTGCCTCTTCGGCTAGTTTGACCAACGCGATTGCGGACAAAGGTGTTTGGGAGGCGGGTTTGAGTATAACTGTACAACCTGCAACAAGTGCTGGAGCGACTTTTCGAGTAATCATGGCTAAAGGGAAATTCCAAGGCGTAATTGCTGCGACGACACCGACTCCTTGTCGGATGGTCATCATTCTTATCCCTTTTTTCTGAGTGGGGATCGTTTCCCCATAGGCTCTCTTACCCTCTTCTGCAAACCACTCAACAAATGAATTCCCGTAATCTACTTCTACTTTCGACTCGTTGAGCGGCTTTCCGCTCTCAAGTGTTATAATTTCTGCAAGTCGGTCTTTATTTTGTTGAATGAGATTGTACCAATTGCGAACAATAAGACATCGTTCCGAAATTGTTGTATTTTTCCAGCTTTTCCATGCTTTATCAGCAGCCTGTATGGCTTTTGTGCAATCTGCAACCTTTAAATCAGGTAAGGATGCGATTGTTTTTCCAGTGGCGGGGTTGACGACATCAAACGTATTTTTTGATGTGATGAATTTTCCGTTTATATAGGCTTTGTCAATTAAGAGTGGATTTTTCATTGGATTCATTATTTTTTGTTAAGGCATCGCTTCTACATGTGCCCCTTACTTATTTATTCTTGTGGACATATCATCATCTTGGTCTGCTTGGTATATCAGCTGCTTTTGGAACAAAATTCTTCTACCTATTGTTTCGCAGACAAACGATTTTATGGGAAGCTTTATCTAGACGAATTTTTTTCGTTGCTGCTCATTGGGAACCGCACAATACTTATTTGTGCCAAACCATTTGTAACGATTTTTTGCAAAGTAATCATAACCTGCGTCACGCCATTTTTTGGGTAGTATTTTTAAAAAATAAACGATTGAATAGGGAAGACCTAAAGTTTTGCAGATATTCAATATCGCTTCGCTTTTGATATATCTACCTGCGGGTGATAAATAAATGATGGAATCTATATTTTTTGGAATCGCATTTAAACTATTTTTAGCAAAGTCAGACTGTAAGGAACTAAACAGAAACCTATTATTGGTATCTATTTTCAATAGAATTTGAACAAAACGATTACAAACTAAGCAATCACCGTCAAAAAAGATGATATGTTTCCCTTGCGTATCCATTAATATAAAGTTACTTCTATTTCCCGAAAGAACTGCCATGATAACATCACATCTTTCATAAAAAAGCGGTGTTTTTCCCTAGAAAAACACCGCTTTTGAAATTCTTTCGGATCTTTATTATAAATTCTTCATAATGGTATGCCCCATACGATCCCTTTTTGTTTTCAGATATTCCTCATTATAGGGGTTCGCTGTTATTTCAATTGGAACGTTTTCTACAATTTCTAAACCATAACCGACGAGTCCTGCACGTTTTGTAGGGTTATTGGACATCAGACGCATTTTAGTTACCCCAAGGTTTCGCAGGATCTGTGCTCCTACACCATAGTCTCTCAAATCAGCTTTAAATCCAAGTTGCACATTGGCATCAACAGTATCTAATCCATTCTCTTGCAATTTGTAAGCATGCAATTTATTGATCAGTCCAATACCACGGCCTTCCTGATTCATATAGACAATCACTCCTTTTCCTTCTTTTTGGATCATTTCCATTGCCTTGTGAAGTTGAGGCCCGCAGTCACAACGGCAGGAGCCAAAAATGTCGCCTGTCACACAAGAACTATGTACACGGACAAGAATAGGTTCGTCTTCGTTCCATTCTCCTTTATAAAGAGCAAGATGTTGTTCTCCAGTATCTTTTTGTGTAAAAGCTTTCATTTGAAAATCACCATATTGCGTGGGCATATTGACCGTTACTTCTTCATTGATCAACGAATCGTGTTTTAAGCGGTATTCAATAAGGTCCTCAATACTGATAATTTTTAGATCAAATTTTTTGGCAACTTCCATTAATTCTGGTAGTCTTGCCATTTCACCATCTTCTTTTAAGATTTCGACTAATACACCTGCTGGTTCAAAACCTGCCAAACGGGCAAGGTCAACAGTTGCTTCGGTATGTCCTGTACGACGCAGTACACCACCGTCTTTAGCAATCAATGGAAAGATATGTCCCGGTCTGCCTAACTCTTCGTAGTGAATATTTGGGTCGATCATTGCCTTGATGGTTTTTGAACGATCGGATGCCGAGATTCCTGTTGTACAGCCATATCCCTGTAAGTCAATAGAAACGGTGAAATTAGTCTCGTAAATGGCTGTATTTTGCCCTACCATAAGATCAAGATGTAAAGCATCAGCTCTTTCTTTGGTAATAGGAGCACATACTAAACCTCGGCCGTGGGTTGCCATAAAGTTGATAATTTCGGGAGTTGCGTTGCGGGCGGCGGTGACGAAATCACCTTCATTTTCACGATCTTCGTCATCTACGACGATAACTACTTTTCCTGCCTGTATATCAGCGATCGCTTCTTCGATCGTGTTTAATTTGAATTCCATTTATTGTTAAATTGTATTGATACAAAGTTAGTGTAGAATCTAATTTTATTTATAATAAGGCTGTCACAAATCTAATGTGACTCCTTTAATTTATTCTTTTTACCAAATTTCTCTTTGATCCACTTCCAGGTTGCTTCAGCTTTTAATTTATACTGATCTATATCAAATAGTGCTGAATCTGTGGTTGATTTATAGGTTAAAAATGCTGCTAGTGGCGTCAATATGATAATGGCCATCCACATACCCACAGCTGACGATATCGCACCATCTTTGGCTGTTTTTTCGGCGACAGTAGAGATGATATGATAGATTAAAAAGAAGATAATGGCCATAACGACCGGAAGACCGAGACCACCTTTTCTAATAATAGCGCCTAAAGGTGCTCCAATAGCAAATAAAAGAAGACAGGATACCGCTAATGTGAATTTTCTATGCCATTCGATCCGATACCGAATATCTTTGGTCTTGTAGTCCTTAAATTCAAGTGTACGGCTATTGAGATCTTCTTTTAAATAGTTTAGCTGGCTCAACGCATTCATGGTGACCTGAGTCCGTTGTTCAGGCGGCACTAAATCAGCTACTAAATCGTTATAAGGTTTAATTTTTGCTTCTTTTACTTTAGCTTGTCCTGGTTGAACGGCATTAAAATACTTTGAATAAATATTATAACGTGTATCCAGGGTTCTTGTAATTGCCCTGCCCATACTGTCAATTTTGATATGGTTCGAGTCAATGTACATGTCCAATTGCTTGAGATTTAGCATGGCATGGTGGCTTTTAAAAAGGCTTTCATCCGTTTTGCCTTGTTGAAAACTCCCCATGTCAAACTTCTGTTCCGTCTCCTTAAACTTAAATCGTGTGAATTGCTGGCGTGGATCGTATGTTTTTGAGTTCTTGGTTCGCGACTCTTCATAGCGTATTCCATCCTTCAATTTGAGGATCATATAGCTGTTGTCAGGCGAATTATAAATGTATCCCTCTTTAGCCATCAAAACATTGTTGGCGGTATTGCCCCCGCGATGATCATAAATCATCAGATCATATAGAATCGTTCCTTCCTTATTTTTTCCTCTTGCACGAATGGAGTATCCCGGTATTGTATTGTTAAAAATACCCGGTTTGATTAGAAAATCAGCTTTTTTATTGCGGACATCTGTCAATAGGGTTCCCATTTTTAGGTTGACAACCGGTAAGATGTAATCGGAAAATAGAAAGGAACTTGAGGCAAAAATTGCAACAAGTACAAATAAGGGAGTCATGGCTTTGCGTAGCGACACACCTGCAGCCTTGATCGCCACGAGCTCATAGCTTTCCCCAAGGTTACCGAAGGTCATAATGGAAGACAATAGCATGGATAAGGGCATTGCCATTTGAATCTGAACAACGCATTGGTACCCAATAAGCTCCATAATGGTATACCACTCGAATCCTTTTCCGATCAAATCATCAATGTATTTGAATAGAAAAAGCATCAATAATACAAACATCACAATAAAAAATGTGACGATGAATGGTTTAATGAAAGCTTGAAGAATAAGTAAATGAACTTTTTTCATCCGTGACGCTAAGCAAATTGATGCCTTTACATTAAAGCATCTTCCAGCCAAGGAGCTCTTTTAGAGCCCTTGGTGAAAATATATTGCAAAGATAGGTTTTTTTATGCACCTATAACACTCTGAAGATAGACGATTGAATTTTTCCAGATTAATTTTCTATTTTCCAAGTCCTCTTCTTTAGCAAAATCTGTTATTTTAAGTGCAACATCGTTTGTCAGCTCATCCTGATCTATCTCTAGATCGAAATAGTATGGATCATCATCGAGCCACTTAAAACGCACTGATTTGTTTTCTTTGGAAGCTACGATTTTTGCGCGATGCGGTTCATCATCCCAAATGAAGGTATAAACAGTGTCTTTGTAGTTTACATCATCTGCAAACCATTGAGCCAGTTCGTTTGGTTCTTGCAAATACGGAAATAAAATTCTAGGTGAAGAGTTGATGATATATTCTAGTTGGAATTTTATTTTATCTGCCATATAAATGTTTTTTTAAATTTTAGTTTGTTTAAATCAAAAATAAGCTATATTTGCATTCCCAAAATGGCGGGGTAGCTCAGATGGTTAGAGCGTTGGATTCATAACCCAAAGGTCGGCAGTTCGATTCTGCTCCCCGCTACAAATCTCTTTCCATTTTGCTTTCTATTGCATAAACTTATTATTTGTAATAATACATATTTATTTTGTTATTGCAAGTTTTTTTGTGAAAAGTTGAAGGCTTTTTCACAATTTTTTGAATTAAAAATCTTTACCATCTTATCCCGACTTTTTTTGCGATTGAGTCATTATTTTACTTTGTTAAGAATGAGTTTGTTGTGTGGGATGTAGGTTTTTGGTCGTAATAAATCCTTAAAAAAAATAAAAAAATCTTTTGAATTGACAGGTGAAGTGGTATATTTGCATACCGAAACGGCGGGGTAGCTCAGATGGTTAGAGCGCAGGATTCATAACCCTGAGGTCGGCAGTTCGATCCTGCTCCCCGCTACTTAAAGAAGGAAAGTCTAATTTCAGACTTTCTTTTTTTTTGATACTAAATTTTTGGAATAGTCCCGGATCAATCAGAATTCTCCTTAAATCAACTGGAACCGTTGCTTGAGCTTTAGAAGATTCACTGGTTTATATTCCTTAAGGTTTGTGCACTAGCAATTTTATATTATTTGCTTACGTTTCCATCCTAAGCGCTGCCTATCGACAGCCATCTGTTAGTGGTCATGCGTTGTTATCTAATACAATTTTCGTGGGAGCGATGCCTGATACTTGCTCATAATAGGTTGCGATATTAAATGTATATTTGCGCATTTTCTTACCTATTATTCTATTACTATAATGAACTTCAGGCCTATTCTTATTCTAGTGTGGCTTATCATCGGCTATCCTGCTATTGCGCAAAAGCCAGCAATAACCCATGTTGTCACGCACAACCGTATTGGTGTCCGGGGGATCTGCAGCAACCCGATGTAATTGATTTATTCACAAAGCCGGGACGGCATACTGCAGTTTTGCGCATGGAACCCTATACTGCAGCTGATATTCATGGTAATTGCTTAATTGTCATCAAAAGTGAGGCTTTTCCAATCGTCTTTTTGGAGGTATTTGAGCATGATAAAAAATAATAACCAACCAATCGCCGCTAAACCCCAAACCAATAGTTCGTATTGAAAAATCACTTTATGAAGATAACCCAAAAGTCCCAGCAAGCCTAAAATCAATAAATTGACCAGCGCTTTGGAACTGGACTGACTTGCTTTGGAAAAAGGATAATTTTTGACCAGAAAGAGCATGATGAGAATACTTTCTATCCCACCGACAGCTGAGGACAGCAATAAATCATTTATCGAACTGATACCAAATAAAGGAACACAGATACAGAAAAACAAAATGTTAAATGGCAGCACATATTTAACGAGGCAGGCTTTAAGAACCCCCGTCATAAATTGCCCCGGACGGTCTATTGGAGCAGCATAATAGATCCAGGCTGCTTTATATTTATTGCTCTGCGTGATCAGCTGAAATACCGTTAATATGGTCAACAGTGACAGATAAAACATGATAATGTATAGGCCCGAGTCTCTTAATTTGTCCAGTGTCTCTGCGAATGGTAGCCCCTCGCCGGTCCGTAAAAACAGGAATATAAAATAGATGGGAAGATAAGCTAAAGAGGGATAGAGTTGCTGTTTAAATTCTCTTGTTTTTGAACTTATAAGCCATACAATACTAAATCCAGCCTCTTCAAGCGGAGATGAGCATATACTGGCACCCAATTTTTTATAGAATGGTCGTTGTTTACCAGTGTTTGAAATCGAGTGACCAGTTTCAGATAACGGTGTATCACTACTTGCTAGAGCAGCTATTTTGGCATTAAAACCTCTGGAAAATAATTTTGTACAAGCATAAATTCCAAAGAAAGGAACAACTAAGCCCAAAATGGAAAATATAATGGATTGTAGGCTATGGTCGCCCTGAAGCAAAGACTGAAAAGAGGCGACCCAGGTACTGGGAAATATCCATAGAAATTTAAGCTGTTCAATTGTCAGCTGTGACTCAACAATTGTTTGAATCAGATTGGGACCAAGATAATAGGCTAGAAAAATGATCAGTGAAAGTCCGATCTGTATATAGGCAATAATATCTTTAAATTTTTGGATGGACAGATATTTGATGCTGATCATATAGAACCCGTTGACAAAAACCAGCGCAATCAGTGTACTCAATAGAAGTTGTAGAATCAATAGAAAAATGCCCGTTATATCCCAGTTAAATAAGACATACACCACTAGCGGCAGACATAATGCAATAATCTGATTGAAAAGTTTAATGGCGATAAATGTTATTCGTGATAAGGCCACTGTCCTATCGCTTACGGGCTTTGGCATAATAATGTACTGGTCCCTCGTGTCTAAAAGTATGGGTGAAAAGTCTGATACCAATGTAATGCTAAGCATGCTGGTAAAACAGAGTAGCATAAGAGCAAGAGCTAAGTAACGATCTGGAATAAGGATGAGAATAACCATGAACATCAGGCCAATGATCATATACATAATAAATTGTATAATGGAGGTAGAAGAGGAGGATTTTCCGGTGTTCCGTTTTTTAAATGTGATCGGTTTTCTGTTGTCTAGCGTAACTTTAGTCTCTAAAATAATTTTAAACTGTGCATAGTTCACACCTAGGCTTTCCCAGATACTCCTAAACAGAAGAATAAATCGTAAGATAAATTTTTCCATATTATTGAATAGCGCGAATGATGTTAGATGCATCCAGTGCACCATTATCGGTATTGGTTAATTTGGCAAATATATGTTCAAGTGATTCATTGGGATCCGACTTCAGTTCATCGATAGTACCATCCGCAATGATACTTCCCTGATTGATCAACAGGATTCTATCGGAAACTTTTTCAACGACGTCCATCATGTGAGAACAGTAAAAAATAGTTTTACCTTCTTTGGCCAACAATGATATGAGTTCTTTTACAAAAATCACCGCGTTGGCATCGAGTCCGGACAGGGGCTCATCCAGGATGATGATCTGCGGGTTATGGATAATGCCAGAAATTAAAAGTACTTTCTGCCGCATGCCTTTAGAAAAGGTATCCATTCTACTTGTAGCGTTTGCGGCGAGTCCAAATGCACTCAATAATTTTAAGGATCGCTCTTGAATTGTAAGATCGTCCATGCCGTATAATTTTCCGATAAAATCAAGGTATTCCATCGGAGTCAATACTTCGTATAGCTCCGCATTTTCGGGAACGTATCCGAGCAGGGATTTTATCGAAAGAGGATCCTTTTGAATATCGATACCATTGATCTCGACATGTCCGGTAAAATCTTCGATCAAGCCTGTTAAGATCTTAACTGTCGTGGATTTTCCTGCGCCATTAGGGCCTATATAGCCGATGACCTGGCCTGGGAATATATCCAAATAGATTCCTTTTAGAATTTCTTTAGTTCCGTATGATTTTTTTAGGTCAATAATACGAATGAGCGGTAAGGTACTTTCCATGTATTTAAAACTTTCAACATAAACTTACATAAAAATAAAGAGTTACCCACTTATTTGAATGTCGAATTCCATATTTTCTTTGCAAAAATGTAATATAAAATAAAAAAGGAATAAAAAAGGAGTCCTAAGACTCCTTTCAAAACTACTTTATAATCGGAAAACTACCTGTCATTTTTTGGATATCCCTCTTCATCAAGATCCTCTCTTAGATCTTCTTTGTTCTTGGCCAATTTTTTATCCAATGGGGATAAACGGTCATGTTTGAAGGTATCTATGCGCATATGTGCATCCTCGAGATCCTCTTCCTCCAAATCTTCACGATCAGCATACTCATCGCCTACAAAAGGGTTGGAATCGTCATAACTTGAATCATCGTCTATTGCCCCTTCAGATAGTGTATCATAATCTGCCGGATGATCATAATCCGGATCATTGTCATCTACATCCAGTTCATAACTTTCCAGCTCTTCATTATAAGTTAAGTTTTGCTCTGAATCTGGGTAATCTGATTCGACCTTTCCCTTTGTTTTTTTGTGTTCTGTGCCAGCCATAATGCTCTGATTTATCTACAGTAATAAAACAGGTTGGAAGATAAAAAGTTTTAAAAATTAATGCTGATAATTAGGAAAATGCATTGTTTTTTTAGCTCGAAATGACTTTGAAGTAACTGCCATAAAAACGTAAAATTTGTCCTGATAAAGCAAACAAATGGAGAACAATTATGTTTTATTAAAAACAGTAAATATTGGCCACTATGATTTTCAAACGTTTAAATTATCAGACATTACAGAGTTTACGTCTACAAGGGTATAATATCCTGTTGACTATCGGGCGTTCGGAAGATGAGAACCCAATTTATTTTCCCATGAAATTGGAGTCGTTCAATTCTACACAGGCAAATGCCAATGGGGGGGAAGAACACATGGTTCAAGGTCAAAAGATATTGATTTTAGACGAAGCGATACAACGATCATTGAACAATGACCTCAACGGAATCATTCAGCTTGATCATTAACTAGATCCTTTCTTCGATCTTTTATAAGCGCTTGGGGTCATATTTCTTTTTTTCTTATAAAAGTTGGTGAAGTGGCTTTCGTCGTTAAAGCCCAGTTCATCTACAATCTGTTTCATTGTGTATTGGCTAGATCCTAACCTGTCTTCAATAAGTTGGATACGGATATCATCAATATATAATTTGTAGCTTTTCTGCTGTCTTTTCTTAAAAAAAGCGCCGAAATAATTAGCTGAAATCTGAAAGTGATCTGCTATATTTTTAATTTGTAGTTTGTCAGGGAAATAGATGTTCTGTTGAATATAGGCCTCTATTTCCAGAGACATTTCACGAGACTCATTGACCGGTAGGTTCAGTTCTTTCAATATATTTTCAATGAATGCAAACAGCGACATCACTTGATGGAAAATAAATGTGGAAGTTGCCGCCTCTTCAGATTCCGCCTGTTGATAAATCAACGACAAGACTTTTTCGATTATCTTGCGGTTTTCTTTTTTTAGGGACAGGCTTTTATTTAGTAATGTTTCCGAATTGAAAATATGTTGCGGATTGTGGGACAGACAAAAATTTTGCTGTATATGATGCAGATCTTTGAAGTAGTGACTTGAGAAATATAAAATAAATACAGTTGAATCTTTCTTGGTTTCAAGTATTTCTGAACTAGTGTTCAGGAAAAGTAAATTTTCTTTAAGAAATTTAGCCCCGGTATTTTTCGATACCAAGAGACCTTCCGAGATATAAACTAAAGCAAAATCAAAGCCTAATTCGTGCAGATTGATCTTTTGTTTATGTTTGATTTTTTCAGGAAGGAAGAGTAAGCTCATTAGACGTATGTAGATTTTATTGTAAAAACTGTTGATGAATCTCAGAATGCCGTGATATTCTCTGTCGGAATTGCCCGCAATAATCACGCGAATACCTTTAGTGTTAAACAGGATTGGCGAACGGTATCAGCTATCGAACGCATCCCAATATCATGTATATCCAGCTGGCATCGAAGGGCAAATATCGTTATTTTGGCCTTATACCCGTTGGTTTTTACGGGAAAAATTGGATGTTTTTGAAACAGGGAAATCATTAGGTACTTTTTGCATTTCGCGTCATTTTCTCAATATTATCCCATTGTTCCTCGGGAATAATATCCAGACCGTTAAACTCTCCTGCGCCTTTTAACCATTCTCCACCATCTATTGTTATCACATCGCCATTGATGTAACTCGAATAGTCAGACACAAGATAGGCGGCGAGATTTGCTAGCTCGTCTAATTGACCTAGACGGCCAAGGGGGATCCGTTTGGTCGGAGATAACAGTTCTCCCAATTCGCCAGGAAGCAGGCGTTCCATAGCACCGGAAGTCTGAAAAGGCCCCGGGGCAATAGCGTTTAAACGTATCCCTTTCTTGCCCCATTCGACGGCAAGAGATCTTGTCATGGCTAAGACACCGGCCTTGGCTGTAGCCGAAGGAACAACGTATCCCGAACCCGTCCAGGCATAGGTGGTTACGATACTGAGTACCGTTTTGTTTTGATCCTTATTATCGATCCAGCGTTTGCCTAGTGCCAATGTGTAATTTATACTTCCCTGAAGTACAATTCCAATGACGGACTCAAAAGCACGATGACTCAGGCGTTCGGTGGGGGATATAAAGTTTCCCGCAGCGTTGTTGATTAAGATGTCTATGCCGCCCAGTTGTTCATACCCATAAGCAACTACACGTTCTACATCTTCATAATTCCGAACATCGCCTGCTATGGCGAGGCATTTGCCCTGATGTTTGTTAGACAATTCCCTTGCTGTATGTTGAATCACATCATCCTTTCGGCTGCTGATCAGACAGGAGGCGCCTAATTCCAAGAAATAATCAGTCATCGCTTTTCCTAGCCCAGTACCGCCGCCTGTAATTAAAATGCGTTTGCCTTTTAGTGAATCGTCTTTTAGCATGCCCATATCTTATTTCGTTTTTATATAATTTAAGTTACATAAATTTGAATTAAAAAAAAAGCGGTAGCTGACAGACAGGGAAATGCGGAGAATGATAATAAATGATGAGGAGATAAGGCTGTAAGGAGTAGCCGTCTATAAATAAAAACAGGGGCTATTTTGTGAATAGTCCCTGTTTTTATTTATCCGATCTATTGCTAGAAAGGGAGCTTGCTTATGCGCCTAATTGTACGCGTTTGAAAGCAGTTACAGTCAATCCTTTAGAAACTGAATCTAAGAATTGAGCGATATTTTTAGAAGAATCTTTTACAAATTCTTGGTTCAATAAAGTGGTGTCTTTGAAGAATTTGTTCAATTTACCTTGAGCGATTTTCTCAGCCATATCTGCCGGTTTTCCTTCAGCAATGATTTGTTCTTTCGCGATAGCGATTTCACGCTCGATTGTGTTTTGATCAACACCATCTTTATCAATTGCAATAGGGTTCATCGCTGCGATCTGCATTGCAACATCTTTACCAGCTTCTTCAGCACCAGCTGCATCAGCAGAAAGACCTACCAATACACCTAAACGGTAGTTACCATGGATATAGGCGATTACTTTCTCTGCAGAGATTGTTTCGTATTTAGAAACGTCAATTTTCTCTCCGATTACACCAGTTTGCTCGATCAAAGCATCAGCGATTTTCTTGCCATCAAGTTCCAAACCTTTTAATTCTTCCAAAGAAGCGGGTTTGTTATTTAAAGCAAGGTCTGCGATTTTTTCTGCGAAAGCTACGAAATCTGAGTTTTTCGCCACGAAGTCAGTTTCACAGTTTACTTCAACTACGATACCTGATTTACCATCGGCAGTTGCTTTAGCGATGATAACACCTTCGTTAGAGTCGCGATCCTGACGGCTAGCAGCTACTTTAGCACCTTTTTTACGCAAGTAATCTACAGCAGCTTCGAAGTCACCATTAGACTCAACCAAAGCTTTTTTACAATCCATCATACCAGCGCCAGTTTGTTGACGCAATTTGTTTACATCTGATGCAGAAATTTGTACTGACATGTTTATTTCTTTTTATTATTGTTTACTACTGAAAATTTTGTACAATATTAACCTAAAACATGTTAAGCTAATATGAAGTTTAACATTCCTTGATCATCAAGTGTTGTTAAACCAAAAAACCGGACAGATAGGCTAGTTCAAGAAAAGTAATCTTTTCCAGAAACTAACGCTACGCTATCCGGTTTGGAATAAAAATATTATTCTCCGTCTTTCGCTTTGCGAGGACGTTTAGCTTCTGAAGCTTCACTATTGTCAACTTTTGCTTTAGCAGCAGCAGCATCTTTTTCAGCTTCTTCTTCTTTGTCGCGTTTGCGCTCGTCCAAACCTTCTTGGATTGCTTGACCAATAATGCTTGCGATTAAGCTAATAGATTTACTAGCGTCATCATTCGCGGGGATTGGGAAATCAATGTTTGAAGGATCAGAGTTTGTGTCTACCATCGCGAAAGTAGGGATGTTCAATTTCATTGCTTCAGAAACAGCGATGTGTTCTTTTTTCACATCAATGATGAATAAAGCAGCTGGCAAACGGTTTAAATCAGCGATACCTCCTAAAAGGTTTTCTAATTTGATACGTTCACGTTGAATCATCAACTTTTCTTTCTTAGACAATACATCATAAGTACCGTCTTTTTGCATTTTGTCGATGTTAGACATTTTTTTGATAGACTTACGAACTGTAGCGAAGTTAGTAAGCATACCACCTAACCAACGTTCAGTAACGAAAGGCATATTAACCTCTTTAGCTTGCTGTGCGATGATTTCTTTTGCTTGTTTTTTCGTTGCTACGAATAAAACTTTACGACCTGATTTTACGATTTGTTTAATAGCTGAAGCAGCTTCTTCTAATTTCGTAAGAGTTTTGTTCAAGTCAATGATGTGGATACCGTTGCGCTCCATGAAAATGTACTTAGCCATTTTCGGATCCCATTTACGTGTAAGGTGACCAAAGTGCACACCTGCATCCAATAAATCTTGATAAGTAGTTCTTGCCATTTTTTGATCCTCCTTTGATTAACGTTTACTGAATTGGAATCTTCTACGAGCTTTACGACGTCCTGGTTTCTTACGCTCAACCATACGGTCATCACGTGTTACTAAACCTTTAGCGCGTAATGCAGGTTTAACTTCTGGGTTAAGCTCAACCAAAGCTTTAGCGATCGCTAGACGAACAGCTTCTGCTTGACCTTTAACACCACCTCCGTTAACGTTTACTTTTACATCAAAGTTTGCTAATTCACCAGCTACGCCTAATGATTGTGTAGCGATGTATTGCAAAGGTAATGTTGGGAAATACTCTTTGTAGTCTTTACCGTTTATAACAATGTTTCCGCTACCAGCAGTTAAGTAAATGCGGGCAACAGCAGTTTTTCTTCTTCCTGAAGTGTTAGTTGTTGACATGTCGATTCTCCTTAAAATTTAACTGGTTTTGGATTTTGTGCTTCATGCTTGTGCTCAGTACCAGCATAAACGTAAAGGTTCTTAAATAATTGACGACCTAAACGGTTTTTAGGAAGCATACCACGAACAGCTTTCTCAATGATGCGTTCAGGGAATTTAGCCATTAACTCTTTAGGAGAAACGAAACGTTGACCACCTGGATATCCAGTGTAGCGTACGTAAACTTTGTCGCCTAATTTGTTTCCTGTCAATCTAATTTTGTCTGCATTGATAACAATAACGTTATCTCCACAGTCTACGTGTGGGGTGAATGTAGGCTTGTGCTTACCACGAATTACCTTCGCGATGTTGCTCGCCAAACGCCCCAAAATCTCTCCTTCAGCGTCAACAACGATCCACTCTTTGTTAACGGTGTTCTTGTTGGCAGAGACAGTTTTGTAACTTAACGTATTCACTTGCTTTTGTTTAAATAATTTGTAAAATTTTATTTATCTTCCCCTTATCACAAGGGTCTGCAAAGGTACATCTATTATTCTATATTTTAAAATCTATTTCACTTATTTTATTGAAAACGAGCCAAGTTTCTTGCGGACTGGGCTAATCTCAATATTTTTACAACTTACGCGAATGAATATTGTTACATTAGTTAGTATATTGCAGGAAGAATTTTTAATTATTTAGTGGAAGTAGATGAGATTGACTTTTTTAAATAAACGTGTTGTTTTAAGTTTTGTTGGATTTCTCTTTGGTACCGTCAGCGCTTTACAGGCGCAATCATTAGAAAAAAAAAGTAGACCTTATGATACGCGACTCAAAAATGTGCAAGAGATATTAAAGCAAGGGAAAATTGGTCCGGGCGTGGATTCATTGGATGCTATACTCGCAGATTACCCCAAAGCAGATGATATCTATTTTACAAAAGCGATCCTTTTTGCTCAAATGAGAAATCAGGACGGCGCGATTGATGCAATAAAAGCCGCGTTGGAAATTGAACCGAAACCCGAGTACCTCAGCTTCGCCATAGATGCATTCAAAAGCAAAAATGATGCAGATAGTGCATTGATCTATTTGGATAAATTGATTGATTTAGATGATAATAATACTGCTTCATTAAAGCGTGAACGAATGATGCTACTTTTTAACGGAGGACATAAGGACGCGGCGTTGGAGTATTTTTATAAAACAAAGGAAATTGAATCTGCTTCCGATACATTGGATATGGTGGGTAGTGTGCTGTTGAACGATGCCGGTAATCACAAGGCAGTAATCGACCTTTTGAAACCTTGGGCTGACAAAGGAACCAAATTGGCCCAAGTATATGGGCAATTGGCGCAGGCTTATAATCTTTCCAAAAACTCAAAACTTGCCTTAGAGTATATCAATAAAGGAATTCAAACTTCAGAGGAAGATTTTCTTTATTTTGATTTAGCAGATCTGTACCGCTTTGATAAAAAGATCAAATTATCGTTCGATGCCTTAAAAAAAGGCTTTCAATCTAAAAAGATTGATTTTGGTGATAAAAATAGAATCATCATGACTTTGTTGGGCCCAAAAAGCCCCTACACAAATGCGCAGCTTTTGGAGTTGGCTAATATCTTAGTTGAGGTTCATCCGCGAATAGCGGAGAGCCACATGGCCAAAGGACAGGTATTGTGGCTCAATGAAGATAAAACGGCGGCGCAAAGTTCGTTAGCTGTTGCCGTAACTATGAATCCTTATCAGATCGATGCTTGGCGGATGTTAATGAGCTTGGATATGGATAAGGGCGAGTTTGATCAAGCTATTGCTCATGGTGGTGAAGCCCTGCATTATGTGGCCAATAATCCGACCATACTCTATTTTACCAGCATGGCCTATCTGATGAAGAAGGATACAGAGAATAGTCGCAAGTTCATGGAGGCTGCATTAAATAACGCCCAGGATGAAACTCCTTTTTTACAAGCCAATATCTACGGTGGGCTGGGCGATATCTACAATACATTGAAGATGTATAAAGAATCGGATGCAGCTTATATGGAAGCGATTCGACTGGATAGTACAAATGTGACGGCCATGAACAATTTAGCGTACTATTTATCGTTAAGAAAAGAACGACTCGATGAAGCGACAAAGTACGCTGCTATGGCTACCGCAATGCAGCCTAATAACGGGACATTTGAGGATACTTATGCCTGGGTCTTATTTGCCGACGGTAAATATGAGGATGCGTTAGTCTGGATTCAAAAGGCTCTAAAAAATACAAATCCGCAGACTGCAGTATTACTGGAACATTACGGCGATATTTTGGTTAAGCTCGGTAAGACGACAGAAGCGGTGAAGCAATGGAATCTGGCATTGGAAAAAGGGATGGATTCTGAAGAGAGTAAACAGAAACTAAAAAAGAAGATTGAGACTAAAAGTTATGTGGAATAAAATTGTTTGGGTAGGTATTCTGGTTCTTCTGCTTTCTTCCTGTAGCTCAAAAAAGAAACTGCTGAAAGGAGCGGATCTCAAATCAGAGAATGAACTGGTCATTAAAGATGATACACGGGAGGCAAAGAAAACGACTTTGCGTAATCTTTTTTTGACCAATTTAAATTACTCGACCTTTTCAGGGAAAGCAAAAATGCGGCTCGACCTCGGCAAGGATAACTTCGATGTCACCTCTAATATCCGGATTGAAAAAGATAGAAAAATCTGGATTTCGATATCAGCAACCCTTGGGATCGAAGTCGCTCGTATGTTAATAACACCAGATAGTGTCCAGATCCTGAATAAGTTTCAGAGCGAATATCTGGTCAAACCATTTGACTACCTATACCGTTTTGCCAGCCCGGATCTTACTTTTGCTAATCTACAGGATTTATTATTGGCGAATCTGTCTATTAACCTCTTGTCAGATATTGATGCGGTGAACTTTCAGCAGGATCCGAATTCTGTACAATTGGACGGAACATTGAATGAGCTTGATTTTCTATATAAATTGAACAATAATAATCGGCCTTACCAGTTCCGGTTGTCACAGTTGTCGAAGAAACAGTTGCTCGAAGCAAACTATGGTGAATATGCAATGGCCTCTGGACAGGAATTTCCGATGCTGTTAAAAATGATTATCTCCGATGGAAGTCAGGAGATAAAAACAGAAATTAATTTTAACAAGGTTACGTTTAATGAACCTGTTGAAATGCCTTTTTCAGTGTCATCGCGATATAAAGTAATCCGATAAGAAGTGATCTATTTCCGTTAGATTTATTACTTTCGCATTTAGTTTGCTAGTGTTGATGAATATAATGGAGCTGGGAAAAAGGCAAATACGAAATAAATAGTACTGTAAATGAACTTTAAGAAGACGATATTTGGTATAGTAGCATTCATTTTGATGATTGGTATTTCGGCGGCACAGACAAGGGCTGAGCTGGAAAAGCAACGGGAGAAACTCAATCGCGAAATTGCTGAATTGCAGAAAACTGTTAAAGAAATTGCCAAGGAAAAATCGTTGACACAACAGCAGGTGACAGCATTGAGTAAGCAAATCAACTTACGTGAACAAAAGATAAATACTATTACTTCTGAGGTAGCAGTAATCAATAAACACATCAATGCCAATACAGCTGCAGTTAACAAATTGAAGGCTGAACTGGAAAAAATGAAACGTGATTATGAAAAAATGGTCATGTTTGCTTTTCGTAACCGTAATGCCTACAATAAGTTGATGTTTATTTTTGCTTCCAAAGATTTTAACCAAGGATTTAGACGTGTTAAATATTTGCAGCAATTTAATGATTCCCGAAAATTGAAAGCCGCTGATATTGAGAATACAAAGAAACAGATTGAGCAAAAAATTGCGCAGTTGAAGGCCGATCGAAATAAGCAGGTCGCACTTATGAAGGAGCAAGAAAATGAGAAGCGAACCATCGCTCAACAGCGCTCTGTTTACTCTGGGCAACTGAGCGAGCTTATTGTTACGGAACGTGGCGTGAAGAAAGATATTACACAAAAGCAAAAAGAGGAGCGTCGTATCAATGCAGCGATCAAAGAAATCATAAGACGGGAAATTGAAGCTGAAAGAAGGCGTGCAGAAGCTGCCCGCCGTGCTGCTGAGGCTGCTGCCGCGCGTAATCGGAAAGCCAATGAGTCGGCAAATGCGTCGAAAGGTAAAAACAATACGAATACGAAGAGTGGCAATACCGCGCGTAAATCAGATTCTGAGGTCTTGCGTAGCACACCAGAAGCGATCAGGCTTTCCAATGATTTTAGATCTAACCGTGGCAGCTTGCCTTGGCCAGTTTCCAATGCGAAGGTCATGCAGGGCTTTGGTGGAGAAAGTGTTGGTAGAAATGTAAACTGGGATCACGAATCAGTGAAAATTCAAACGTCCACTGGTGCTGCTGTCAAAGCTGTTTTTGCAGGTGAGGTAAGTAGTGTGTTGACGATGTATGGACAGCGTATTGTGATGATCAAACACGGTGAGTACTTTACAGTATATAATAATTTGGGTAGTGTAAGTGTGTCTAAAGGGCAAAAGGTAAGTACAGGTCAAACAATAGGTACGGCGGATGTGGATTCAGATACGGGCGTACCAATGGTAGACTTTTCTGTTTATCAGGGATCAACCCCACTGAACCCGATGTCCTGGTTGGCGAGATAAGAAATAATTACTATATTTAATAATTATCATTACATTTGTAAGGAGAGAGAAAAGATTTAGTTTAAAAGAATTGAAAAACAAGAAATTATAGTTATGTCAACATCATTATTAATCATGGGAATCGGGGGGCAGGAGTTAATTATCATTGTAGTAATATTGTTACTATTATTTGGTGGCAAGAAGATTCCTGAATTGATGCGCGGATTGGGTAAGGGCGTGAAGGAATTCAAAGAAGGCCAAAAAGATGAGTCTTCCCCTGAAAAAAAATCCGAAGTAGAAGATAATACCAAATAAGGGAGATCACCGCCCTAGTAATATAGATACGATTTTGTGTTGAGCAAAATCGTATTTTGTTTTATTCTGGACCTATAGCTGAATAGGTCAGAACCATTTTTATACTAAAATCCATTTCTAAACGTTTAGATTATTGTTGATTTTTAAGAGAAAAAATCGAACCTGGATTTAACAGTAAATTTATGATCGGAAAACAGACGTTAATTTCAATACTAGGAGGGGTGTGCTATATGCTGCCGCTCATGGCTCAAGAAAGCGCTGTAGAAGGCATGAGAGAAGCCACGCATCAAATCATCCAAGAAAGGATTGAAAAAGAAAAACAGGAGATTTATCAATACTTAGACAGTGTTAAATCTTCAGGGAATAACCGAAATGATGATGTTACTATTACTGACGAAGAAATACAACTTGTTCGCAAACTCAAAGCAATAGAGCGGGAAATACCTTTAGATTACTCACCACGGGTAAAAGATCTGATCTCCAAATACACCTCTGATAATTACAATCCATATATGTGTAGAATGATGGGGCTTGGTCAGTATTACTTTCCAATGTTTGATCGTATTCTGGACGAAGTTGGAGTGCCTAGGGAGCTGAAATACCTCAGTGTGGTCGAATCGTCATTGAACCCCAGGGATATTTCGAGCGCCGGTGCTACGGGGCTGTGGCAGCTGATGTATTATGAAGCAAAGACTTATAACTTGACTGTTGATAGTTATACCGACCAACGCATGGATCCCATTGCTTCTAGTTACGCGATCGCGAAGATATTGAAAGAGGCGTATGACCAATATGGTGACTGGCTTTTGGCAATTGCATCCTACAATGGCGGAAAAGGTGCTGTGGGCAGGGCAATTCAACGATCGGGTAAGGAAAAGCCTACCTTTTGGGATATTGCCCCCTATCTTACCCAACAAACCCAAAATTACATTCCCAAATTCATAGCCATGACTTATGCGATGAAATATGCGGAGGAAAACAACATAAATGCTGCTGATACTGAGCTTTCTCTACGAACTCAAGCATTGGAGGTCAATAAACGGATCTCTTTAAACCAGATTGCGGAAGTGATGAATGTATCCAAAGAAACACTTCGTGCGCTAAATCCGAGCTTTAAAAAGAATATTTTAAATGGTACGGAAGAAACACCTCTAAGATTGGTATTGCCTGTATTGGATAAGAAA
Organism: Sphingobacterium puteale; assembly: GCF_003627955.1. Taxonomy (GTDB): domain Bacteria; phylum Bacteroidota; class Bacteroidia; order Sphingobacteriales; family Sphingobacteriaceae; genus Sphingobacterium; species Sphingobacterium puteale. Next base: position 26,410 of record NZ_RBWS01000028.1, read on the forward strand.
ATAGCGGCCGAAGAACTTTACGCTGCGCTTACTACACCTATTCCTGCTGCGGTATCAACGGCGAGCAGTGCTGGCGCCAATGAACCTGCCGAGCTTTTAAAAGGCGGTAAATACAAGGTTAAAGTAGGGGAAACATTCGCTTCCATCGCTGAAAAGTTTGAAGTTACTGTTCAGGATATAAAATCGTGGAATAACCTACGCGGAAATCAAATCGTACCGGGACAAAATCTAACGATCAAGAAAGAAGATAATTATATCAATACAAGACTAGCACACAATGCTGAGAAATCGGTCAAGAAGAGCCAACAACGTGCTTCTACACGTACAGCATACTATGTGGTTAGAAAGGGGGATACCTTATCTCAGATAGCCAATAAAAATGGCGTATCTGTTAGCCGATTAAAAAGCGATAATGATCTGAACGGAAGCCGGATTAAGCCGGGAATGAAACTGAAAGTGTCAAAGAAATAGCAACATGGTTATACCAACCATGCTGCATCTTCTTCGTTATCAAATTCTTCTAGGGTAACCGTAACATGTTCTTTTAGGATCGTGGACAATTTGGTGCCATAGTAGTCACTGAAGATCGGGAACTTGTGGTGACTCCTATCGATCAGTACGGCAGTTCTCATTTTCTTCAATGGAACATTCAGGAATACACCCAAACCGTAAGCCAGCGCTCTGCCACTATTTAATACATCATCCACTAGGATAATCGTTTTGTCTTTTGCCATGTCAACAGGTAAATCCGTGCTCGCACTCAATGACCGGCTTGTTTTCTTCATGGTCACTTTAATCAAAAGAATTTCCTTGTCTGAGATCTCCTTTAATATCGCCTGAAGGCGTTGTGCAAATACATAACCCCGATCGGCAATTCCAACCAAAACAAGTGTTTCGTCTTCAAAATTGTCTTCTAAAATCTGATAGGCAATACGGATAGACTTCTGTTTTATTTGTTCTTTATTTAAGATGAGCGTTTTCTTTGAAGACATAATAGTATTTCGATGATTATAGGGTAAAAATAGGATATTAAATTGTATAAAAAAAGTCCAAAGCCGTTTAAAGCTTTGGACTTTTGTATCTCGATAACGGAATCCTTAATTCAGTTTATTATCTTTTTCTGCTTTTAATATTTCGGCAGTGAGCGATTTGTTGTCTTCTGGCAAACGGCCACCATTATAATAATAGCGTCTCCAATAAGGTTCGTTTAAGTTGCTGATCATTACGCCTTTGCTGGACGAAGCGTGAGCAAATTTGTTATCACCAATATATACCCCCACATGAGTGATGCTTCTGCTTCTGATTTTGAAAAATACCAAATCACCTGCTTTCAATTCATTTTTCTCTACTGTCTTTACTTGCGAATACTGATTACGGCTGTTGTAGCCTAAAGAGGTGTTAAACACCTTGTCGTATAATTCGTAAGAAAATTTAGAACAATCAATACCTCTTTTTGAGTCTCCGCCCAACCGATATGGCGTACCTAGCCATTCGTAAACAAATTGATAAAGTTTTGTATTTGTAGTTGCTGAGACTGCAACTCCCATGATTTGTGAGAAGTATTCTTTGGCGAGGTTATCAGGATCTGATTCTGGTTTGGAGTTTCTGTTGGTTTGTGCCTGCGACACTAGACATAAGCCGATAAATAGCATTGACGCTATAAATTTCTTTGTTTTCATTAAATCGCTTTTTTGTACAACATTTAACTTTTTAATATTCAATACTGTCATCTATTTTGGACAGCACTGTTGCGAATATAATACAATATCAGTTCAGGGTCAAATTTTTTTTAGGCGATTTAACGAAATTTTAACAATTTTAACATCTTTCTTAACGCTTTTTGGACATATTGAAATTTAATCGGTCTGTCGAACTTTTACTACAGCCATATAGCGGTATCAGTTCCGATCAACCAATCGGCTTATGGTAGAATATCATTCTTTAAGGCTTGTTTTTGTGAATCTGAAAAAAAATATTAATTTTCTTTAGGAATGTGATAATATTTGTTCTATATTTACTGCACATAAGCAATAACAATGAGCACAAACACAATTATTACAACGATTATTATTACCACCGGGATAAAACTTAGGAGGAAGTAGTTTCATTGTATATAATTGTAGACACAATATTTCGAAGCGCTTTCCTCAAAAAGGAAAGCGCTTCTTTTTTATCACATAAATCAAACTAAACAAACGGTATAAATCAGTATGAAAGTTTTAAAATTCGGAGGAACTTCAGTCGGAACAGTAGAAAGTCTCAAAGCAGTCTTAAGCATTGTTAAGAAATCCTATGATGCTAAGGAAAAGCCACTGGTGGTATTATCTGCGATGTCAGGAGTAACAAATTTACTAACCCAGTTGGCAGAGGAAGCTGCAGAAGGAAAGTCCTTTTCTGATGGGCTTAAATCTTTGGAGGATAAACATTTTGCAGTAGTGAAAGAGCTCCTCGCAGTCAAGTTCCAAAATCCGGTTTTCACCAAACTTAAGTTATTTTTCAATGAGGTCGAGGATCTGCTCCAGGGAATTTTTGCACTGAAGGAGCTCAGTAATCAAAGTAAGGATCTAATTCTGAGTTATGGTGAGCGATGCTCGAATTATATGGTTTCTAAAGTAATGGAACAGTATATACCGGAGTCTCTATTTATTGATGCCTCGCATTATGTAAAGACCGATTCGGACTTTGGCAACGCTCATTTAAATGAAACCCTGACGGAGCAGCTCGTGAAATCAATGTATATCACACACAGTGATAAATTGCTTTTTGTAACCGGTTTTATCGGTAGCAATGAGAATGGTCGCATCACTACCTTGGGAAGAGGTGGATCGGACTATACTGCTGCCATTTTTGGATCGATTCTAGATGCGACAGCTATTGAAATCTGGACTGACGTTAACGGCATGTTGACTGCAGATCCCCGGATCGTGAAAAAAGCCTTTTCACTCCCGGTGCTTTCCTATACTGAAGCAATGGAGCTTTCTTATTTTGGTGCTAAGGTAATCTACCCACCAACCATGATACCCGCATTTTTGAAGAAAATTCCGATTGTCATCCGCAATACTTTTGAGCCTGATTTCTCGGGTACGGTAATCCAATTTGACAGCGGAAAAACTGCGTTGCCGATCAAGGGGATTTCTTCTATCTCGGATATTTCTGTCATCAATTTAAGTGGATCAGGAATGATTGGCAAGTCTGGGTTTAGCGGGCGACTTTTTACGCTGTTGGCAAGGGAGCAGATTAATGTTGTATTGATCACGCAGTCTTCTTCGGAGCATAGCATCACCTTTGCGGTTAATCCCTCGGATGCGAAGCGAGCGATACAGTTGATTGAAATTGAATTCGAACTGGAAATCCAAGCAAATAAGCTGGTCATTCCTGCTATAGAGGATAATCTTTCTGTATTGGCCATTGTTGGCGAAAATATGAAACGGACTCCGGGGATGTCCGGAAGGTTATTTGCTGCTCTTGGACGAAATGGTATCAACGTAAGAGCTATAGCACAAGGGTCATCGGAATATAATATTTCCGTCATCATCGGTAAAGAAGATTTGGCCAAAGCGCTCAATGCTGTTCACGATGCTTTTTTCGCGGAATTGAAAAAAACATTGCACGTGTTTAATATCGGTACAGGTAATATCGGGGCAACGTTATTTAAACAATTGGAGGATCAACATGATTTTCTGCTGGATAAGAACGATATCGAGATCAAAGTGGTTGGAATTTCCAACAGCCGTAAGATGTTGTTTAATACCGAAGGTGTAGAACTAAATAATTGGTCGGCTGAGCTCGAAAAAAATGGTTCCGAGGCTGATCTGGCTTTATTTATTGAAAAAATGAAAGCCTTAAACTTACCAAACTGTGTGTTTATTGATAATACAGCAAGCAAGTTGCCGGCCACGTATTATGAAGATATCTTTAAATCCAATATCTCCATCGTAACCTGTAATAAAATCGCGAATTCTGGAAAGTATGCACAATACAAGACGCTTCGCGATACTGCCCATAGACATGGGGTTGACTTTTTCTATGAGACGAATGTCGGTGCCGGGCTACCTATCGTAAGGGTTCTTAAAGACTTGATGTTGAGTGGCGATCGTATCTTAAAGATTGAGGCCATTCTTTCCGGTACGATATCTTACATCTTCAACAATTTTAAAGACGATGCTACCTTTTTCAATGTTGTAAAGCAAGCGCAAGAGTTGGGTTATACCGAACCGGATCCAAGGGATGATTTGGGGGGAATAGACTTTATGCGTAAAATGTTGATTTTGGCAAGAGACGCTGGCTACGCCGTTGAAGCGGAAGATGTAGATCTGGGACCGATTCTTCCGGAAGCCTGTCTGAAAGCCGATACCGTGGATGCCTTCTATGCGGAATTACAGAATGAGAATGCTTATTTTGAAGATATGAAAGCAAGAGCTGCCCTTGAGAAGAAGGTAATACGTTATATCGGAAAGCTTGAAAATGGAAAAGTTTCTATCGCGATCCAATTTGTAGATGAAAACCATCCTTTTTACGCGCTATCGGGTAGTGATAACATTATTTCTTTTACCACAGAAAGATACAAAGAACGCCCTTTGGTTGTCAAGGGGCCCGGTGCCGGTGCCGAAGTGACTGCGGCGGGTGTGTTCGCGGATTTGGTTAACGTTGGAGCATAAGACTATTTTGAAGTAAATAACGATTGAAGTAATGGCTAATAATTTAAATGTAGAATATCTAAAAGGTAAAGTCATCGATTTGGACAAGATGCTGCCGGAAGTTCGGGTATTTGCTCCTGCAACTGTTGCGAATATGATCTGTGGTTTTGATATACTGGGTTTTGCTGTGGAGCAACCTGGAGATGAAGTTATCATGCGGCGAAAGCAGCAACCCGGAGTCACCATAAAAGAGATCACAGGAGATGATGGTAGGCTCCCGCTCGAGCCAAGTAAAAACACCGTGTCTGCTTGTGTTCAGTATCTGTTGCAAGCGTTAAATATTGCGTCGAAAGTCGGTGTCGAAATTGAATTGCACAAGCACATGCCAATCGGATCGGGTTTGGGCTCCAGTGCGGCGAGTACGGTGGCAGGACTTTTTGCGATCAATGTTATGCTTGGCAACCCATTAACGAAAGAAGAATTGTTACCGTTCTGTGTCGAGGGGGAGCGGTTAGCCTGTGGTACAGGTCATGCCGATAATGTTGCGCCGGCACTTTATGGTGGTATAACGTTAATCAGGGGCAATGAGCCTTTGGATGTTGTTTCTATTCCTTCACCGAAGGAATTAGTGGCAGCAGTGGTGTTTCCACAGGTCGATGTCCCTACACGTGATGCACGACAATTAATCAAAGATAAAGTCTTGCTAAAAGATGCTGTGACGCAATGGGGCAATATTGCCGGATTGGTAGCGGCTTTATTTAAAGAAGATTATGATCTGATTTCCCGGAGCATGAAGGATATTCTTATAGAGCCTACGCGTGCGATATTGATTCCGCAGTTTTATGAAATGAAGGAAATCGCCCTAAAGCATGGAGCTCTGAGCTTTGGTATATCAGGTTCAGGCCCTTCGGTCGTTGCAATGACACGGGATGAGCAGATCGCCCAAAAGATTGCAGACAGCATCCAGGCTCATCTCAAGGAAAATGAAATTGAGAGCTTTGGCTACGTCTCAAAAGTAAATATAGAAGGACCGAGAGTATTAAATTAAAATTTTGCCATACCGTGTTTATAAAAATAGTACATGGAAATGGCGTCTGACTGATCTATGACGACTGTATAATATGGGGAGATCATATTCAGTATAGATGTATATTAAAGTAAATATAAAAAGATGAAGTTTTACAGTACAAATAATAAAGCATTGGCTGTCTCTTTCAAAGATGCCGTATTTAATTCGCTGCCAGTAGATAAAGGTCTATATATGCCCGAACAGATTCCGCAATTGGATCCCTTGTTTATCAAAAATATACAACAATACTCTCTACAGGAAATTGCGTTGGAAGTCGCTTCAACACTTTTGGGCAATGATATTCCCAAATCGGATTTAAAGAAAATCATCGATGAAGCGATTAATTTTGAAGCACCCGTAAAATTCCTGACCGATAGTACGGCTGTACTGGAGCTATTTCATGGACCTTCTTATGCTTTTAAGGATTTTGGAGCTCGATTTATGAGCCGTATTATGGGATACTTTTCTCAAGCTGATGATAAATTGTTGGATGTACTCGTCGCAACTTCAGGCGATACTGGAGGAGCTGTGGCATTAGGTTTCTTGGGAGTAGAGGGGACTCGTGTGACCATATTATATCCCAAGGGCAAAGTTTCCGAGGTACAAGAGCTACAGTTGACAACAAACGGGCAAAATATACGCGCCCTTGAGGTCGATGGTACATTTGATGACTGTCAGGCGCTCGTGAAACTGGCGTTTAATGATGAAGAGCTCAATCAAACATTGCGACTGACATCTGCCAATTCAATCAATATTGCCCGATTGATCCCGCAAACCTTTTACTATTTTTATGCTTATGCCCAACTGAAATCCCAAGGTATCAATGAAGTCGTATTTACCGTGCCAAGTGGTAATTTTGGAAATATTGGCGCAGGTTTGTTAGCTTACAAAATGGGGCTTCCTGTCAAACATTTTGTGGCAGCGACAAATGTCAACGATACAGTGCCACGATTCCTTTCTTCAGGACAATACGAACCCAAACCTTCTGTCCAGACGTTGAGTAACGCCATGGATGTTGGAAACCCAAGCAATTGGGTGCGGATTCAGGATCTTTTTGCAGGTAATCTGGCAGAGTTAAAAGCTATGCTCTCTTCTTATACCTTTACTGACGAAGAAACAAAAGCTGGGATGGAAAAGCTCGTTCAAGAAACAAATTATATTGCCTGCCCTCATACGGCTATTGCTTGGTTGGGTGCGAAGGCTTACGCGAGCGAATTTCCCGGAAATTATGCTTCGGTATTCTTATCGACTGCACATCCTTGTAAATTTCCGGATGCGATAGATACAGATGTGTTCGCAAAAATTGTATTGCCGAACGGTGCAGAAGCGTTGCAGGGAAAAGAAAAATTAGCGGAACCTTTGGCGGTCAACTTCGAAGCGTTCAAAAGATATCTAATCAACCATAACTAAACTTGGAGGGCTCCATTAGGAGCCCTTTTTTATGCCAAGATAGTTGTCTATGTAATTCTTTAATTCGAGCTTTTTGCTTTTATCGGAAATAAGCTCATAGAGTAGAACCGGCTCGTATCTTCCAAAGCTAATAAAATCACCATTTTCTTCTGTTAACGTATTTAACCATGCACTGACATCAATGGTATTCTTGGTTGGATGAAAATCGAATACTCGAAGATCTCCACCTAGGACAAATGCTGAAATTTTCCAATCTTTTGCAACTTTATTCTCGAGTATGGTCTTTTTCTGCAGGTATTTGATCAATTTTGCTGATGCTCCTTTGGAACAGCTAATTATAATGTGTGTCCCATATTTTTTTACGATATCGGTCGGAGTATTGTTATTGACAAAGTTGATAAATTCTTGAAGCTGAAATACTGGTTTTTTAGCGCTAAACTCATAAGTTCCATAGGAAAAATTTTCAGCATAATAATGTGAAAGCTGAATATCCTCGCTCGATTCTGGAATGTTTGTGAGTATTTCTGTTTCGGTCGTACCGAATTTCTCTGCGGTGAAGCCGAAATACAGTTCCAGCTCGCGTAATAATTGATCTTTTGACATATTTTCTCTGACTTTCCCACCACCGGTTGACCCAAATTGTCTATAAATTTCGGTAGATTGACTTAGTTTTTTTGTGTCGAGGATTTTTGCACGCAGGCCTTTATTGACAAAAAGTAGGTTCTCTTTTGCATCATAACCATAGCCGACCATAAAATATGGTTCAGCTTTAATTTCTTGACTGACTTTCATTTCTATTTTCTCAAATGAAGTCGAATTGACAACCTCAAGATCTTCCTCATTTTTAATTGTGGGTTCAGGATCAGATTTTTTGCAATAAAATATAATAGCGATAATTGCTGTAGTTAAAAAAAACATGTTTTAAATTCATTTTGTAAATATACAAGAATATTTCTTTCAGAATACTTTTTTATTACACTAAAGAATCTAAGTTTTACAATTAATAAGTTAATTTTGCAGTAATGAAATCAGTTTATTTGAATAAGGGTAAAGATAAGGCTGCTTGGCAATTGCATCCTTGGGTATTTTCGGGAGCAATTAAATCATTGTCCGATAAGATAGAAGATGGCGAAGTTGTTGGTGTATACAATGCGGAGCGTGAGTTTATTGCATACGGATTGTTTCACAATAGCTCCCGGGTAGCGATTCGTTTATTGGAATGGAATCCACAAGCTCAGATTGATGCGGATTGGTGGCGCAGCCGTATTCAAAAGGCGGTGATAGCTAGACAACATTTGCTGCAGGAAGGCATTACCAATACCGTTCGTTTGATTTTTGCCGAGGCAGACTTTCTTCCTGGATTAATCGTGGATAAATATGCTGATTTTATTTCTATTCAGATTCATTCTGTGGGAGTAGAAAAAGTTAAAGATATCGTTATTTCGGAGCTAAATACGCTGTTAAATCCTACTGGAATCTATGAACGCAGTGATCTGAAATCTCGTGAACATGAGGGCTTACCTGATACCAATGGTCTTTTGTCGGGGGCGATGCCGCCTGAATTTGTAGACGTCATCGAAAATGGTCTTCATTATAAAGTAAATATTATTGACGGTCAAAAGTCAGGATTTTACTGTGACCAGCGGGAAAATAGATTGTTGACCGCACAATATGTTGCTGATAAACGTGTATTGGATTGTTTCTGCTATTCTGGTGGGTTCACGTTGAACAGCTTAAAAGCTGGAGCAAGTCAAGTCGTGTCGGTGGATAGTTCATCATTGGCCATTGAAACGCTGGAAAAAAATGTCGTCGAAAACGGATTTGAGCCAAACCGGCATAAAGCAATATTGTCAGACGTCAATAAGCAATTGCGCAAATTTATAGATGAAGGGGAAAAATTTGATTTGATCGTTCTGGATCCACCTAAATATGCGCCTTCGCGATCGGCTTTGGAGCGTGCCTCACGTGCTTATAAAGATTTAAACCGTCGGGGTTTAATGCTGTTGAATAGCGGTGGATTATTAGCCACTTTCTCTTGTTCCGGCGCAATGGATATGGATACATTTAAGCAGGTGCTTGCCTGGGCAGCCTTGGATGCAGGCAAAGAAATACAATTTATTCGACAATTCCATCAGCCTGAGGACCATCCTGTACGGGCTTCCTTTCCTGAAGGTGAATACCTCAAAGGATTGTTGGTACGCATAATATAGATAAATGCAGATATACAGGGTTGATTTGATAAATCGACCTTTTTAATTTAAGCGAAATCATGATCAAAGAAAAAGAAACCAGACCTATTTTTTCTATTTTGTTTGCCGTGAGCATGGTGCACCTGCTGAATGACCTTATTCAGGCTGTAATTCCTGCTACCTACCCTTTATTAAAAGAAGAGCACCACCTGAGTTTTTCACAGGTAGGGATGATTACACTGGTGTATCAGATTGCTGCGTCAATTTTTCAACCTGTTGTAGGCTCTTTTACTGATAAGCGTCCGGTGCCATACTCACAGATTATCGGTATGTCCTTTTCCCTTGTGGGCATGTTGCTGTTTTCCCAAGCGCATACTTATGCATGGATCTTGTTTTCCGTTTTCCTGGTAGGTATCGGTTCCTCGATCTTCCATCCTGAATCTTCGCGCGTAGCCTATATGGCTTCGGGCGGTAGAAGGAGTATGGCGCAATCTATATTTCAGATAGGCGGAAATGCAGGTACAGCTTTGGCACCTATTATCGTTGCTTTTCTGGTATTACCTCGCGGTCAGCAGGCCATTGCCTGGATGTGTTTATTTACAATTGTTGGTCAGTTTATCTCCTACTATATTGGTACTTGGTATAAACGTAGGCTTGCAAATGTTTCCAGAACGACAAAAAGAATTATTCGTGTACCGGATCTACCCAATTCACGTATTGTTACTACCGTTTTTATTCTATTGTTATTAATCGTGTCAAAGTATTTCTACATCGCCAGTATTACAAACTATTTCCAGTTTTACACCATGAAAAAATTTGGGATTAATGAAGTTGAAGCACAGGTATATCTGTTTTATTTTCTGATAGCTGTTGCGGTTGGTACGTTGCTGGGTGGAGCGTTCGGGGATCGTTTTGGACGGAAGTATGTGATTTGGTTCTCGGTTTTAGGCGTGGCCCCCTTTGCATTGGCTTTACCCTATGTTGGTCTCACGATGACTGGAATACTGATTGTCATTATCGGATTGATATTATCTTCAGCCTTTCCGGCCATTATTGTCTATGCGCAGGAATTATTGCCTAAAAAGCTAGGAATGGTTTCAGGGCTATTTTATGGTTTTGCATTCGGCATGGGCGGGATAGGATCTGCCGTTCTCGGTTGGCAGGCGGATCATACCTCCATCGGGTTTATTTATCACCTGTGTTCATATTTACCCTTGATAGGCATCGTTGCTTATTTTCTTCCGGATTTACAAAAGACGCCTTATAAAGAGATTTAGCATGCGATTTATTAATAAATGGGAGGGCGGATATTGTCAAAATATCCACCCTCTCGTTTTTTTATTTGATGCAATCCATCCATGCTGCGGCCATCATTTGTGCTCCCGCTAGCGTAGGGTGTACACCATCCGCTGCCCAATAGGCACCTGGAGCTGTCTTTTGTGCGTTATCAAAGATTTTCTGATAGGGAAGGAGTATCGCATTGAATTCTTTTGCGATTTCACGTGCACTCTCCTGATAGGCTAGAAATTTAGGATACCAGGCATCTGTGATATGGCCAACCCCTTTTACGGCAAAAGGTTCTCCAATAATCAGTTTGACATTCGGAAGTTTCTGCAAGGTTTCCTGCAACAATTGTTGGTATTGGGATTTATATTCTTCAACAGTTGTTTTGGCTCCGCGGTCTATGGTTCGCCAGAAATCATTTACACCGATTAAGATACTTAATACGGTTGGTTTGATTGCTAAAGTATCCTCAGCCCAGCGTTTTTGAAGGTCGGGAACACGATTGCCACTGATTCCGGTATTGTAAATTTTTAGATTCTTTGCGGCATATTTATTCAATAGTTCGCTTGCGGCCAATAAAGCATAACCGCGACCCAAGGCGTTGGTGTCATTGGCTTTTCTGTTATCCCTATCGCGGCCCACATCCGTAATGGAGTCACCCTGAAATAGGATGACGTCTCCATCATTCAAACTTATTTTTGAAGATTTGAAGCTTTCTCCATAGGCGTAAGCTTCGTTGCCCAATAAATTAGCACCGGTCAAAAGACCGGCACCAATTATGCTTTTTTTGATAAATGATCTGCGGTTTGTGCTCATTATTAGGTTTTTGTTATGCTTTAAAGTTACATACTTTTAGCATATTTTTCCAAACCTTTTACAATGATGTTACAGGCTTTTTCTATTTCAGCTTCGGTAATGGTTAACGGTGGGGCTACACGAAGTGCCGTTTCACAATGAAGGTACCAGTCGATCATCACTCCCTGTTCAGCACAATACTTACTCACACTATAGACTTGCTCAAAGCTGTCCAATTGTAAGCACATCATAAGTCCCAGCCCACGGATTTCTTTGATTGCCGGATGACTGAGTTTTTCCCGAAAGAAATTGGCTTTATAAGCCACTTGTTCTACCAGCTTCTCTGATTTAATTACAGCAAGCGATGCACGTGCCGCGGCGCAACTTACAGGATGGCCTCCGAAGGTCGTAATATGGCCCAACATGGGGTTGTCTTTGATGACGTCCATCACCTCTTTGGCGGCAACGAAAGCACCCAAAGGCATGCCTCCTCCAATGCCTTTCGCCAACATGAGGATATCCGGCACTATACCAAAATGCTCAAACGCAAATAACTTGCCCGTGCGGCCAAAGCCTGTCTGGATTTCATCAAATATGAGCAGTGTGCCTGTCTCATCGCAACGTTTTTTTACAGCTTGTATATAGGCTATATCAGGAACTCTGACACCGGCTTCTCCTTGAATGGCTTCTAGGATGACGGCAGCAGTTTTATCTGTAATATTCGCTAAATCCTCGGGATCATTAAATGTAATAAAGTCTATTTCCGGAAGGAGTGGGGCATAAGCCTGACGGTATTCATCATTCCCGATAAGGCTAAGGGCACCTTGTGTACTACCATGATAAGCCTTCTTGGCTGCGATAATTTGCCTTCGTCCGGTATACTTCTTCGCTATTTTCATAGACCCTTCTACAGCTTCTGCACCACTGTTGGTCAGGTATACCGATTGAAAATTTGGAGGTAATTCCGCCAATAACTCTGTTGCAAACTGGACTTGTGGCGCTTGTATAAATTCACCATAGACCGTGACATGCAGATATTGGTCGAGTTGAGCCTTTATTGCCTCGAGCACTTTGGGGTGGCGATGCCCGATATTACTCACATTAAATCCGGAGACAAGATCCATATATTCTTCTCCATTGGGGCCATATAGGTAAACACCTTCGGCTTTAACCACTTCAATCAATCTAGGTGAGCTAGAGGTCTGAGCGGTGTTCATTAAAAATAATTCTCTGTTGCTTAACATGATTTTACAAATGTCCGAAAATAAAAAAGAAGTCTTTAAGACTTCTTTTTTATTTTCGGGATTACCTTCCTCTATTTTTTAAAGATTTATAGAGATGTTCCCTGAACTCCTGCTCTACTTCAAAGAATTGCGATGCTCGGGCATTGCCTATTACTTTGGCAAATTTTGCACGGTACTCTTTCTTTATCTGTACCTCTTTGGCATCATACTGTAATACATCCCTCGATCCACCTCTAAAACTGTTTTTAGGAGCACCATTTAATTTTTCTTTCCGGATATCCCATAATGTTTGGCTATATTCATTATAGAGCGGAAAAAATTGCTGTGCTTCTTTCGGAGTCAAATCTAGTTCTTTAGTGATGTAAGCTATTTTTTCATTTTCAATAGCTTGGAAACGATTTTTGTCTTGTGCAAAGCCCAAGGCAATAGAAAATATACTAAAGAACAATGTTATCCATATGTATTTTTTGTTGAACATCATTATAAGGTATAGTTTAGATAATCTTCTATCTCTTGTTTAGATATATTAGTGCCAAATCCTTTTGTCGGAAGATTTGTTTCATCCGTATATTGGGACATATATATAATGTCATCTCCTGAAGCAGAAGCAGAAAGATAATTAATAATTTCCTGCTTTGGTATTTCAGATAAATGTTGACTCAACTGTTCTTCGGCTAATTTATCTTGCTCTTGAGTAAAAGCATTTTGTTGCTGGTATTGGTATCCCCAATACCCCCCAAGGGCTAACATAGCTGTGAACGATGCTGCTACGGTATATCTAGCATACCATTTTTTTTGTTTCCCTAAGTGACGGATAGGCGTTGAATCTCTTTCTTGTTCAGCTTCCTGAATAGCTCCAATAATCTTATCTGAAAGATTATCAAAATAATGAGAGGGAATATCAAAACCTGCTGCAGGAATGGCATCTTTTAATTTTTCTTCAGTAACACGGGCTAAAATACTTGCTTCAAGATCTGAATAATAATTTACAGGAACAGCAAAGCCTTCTGTTGAAACAATATCCTTTAATTCTGCTTCCGCAATGTCTGTAGTGATATTTTGCTCAAGCGTTTGAAAATAACCTGTTGGCACTGTAAATCCATCCGATTGGATTTTTTCTTTTAAGTTTTCTTCTGAAATTCGATGAAAGATATCTTCTGTTAATATCCCAGCATATTGTTCAGGAATAGTAAAGCCCTCCAAAGCGACCTTGTTTTTGAGGGAATCCTCCGCTATTTTGCTCAGCACGAGATCTGGGAGTGAATCAAAGTATCCTTCAGGAACCTCAAATACAGATTCATCCTTGCATTCCATCCACTTGACTTGCCCTATTATTTTAGATTCTAAATCACTGAAATAATTTTCAGGCAAGGCAAAAGGATTTTTACGCAATGATTCTGGAAGATGATTAAACTCCAGCCCATCATGATATGTGCTATTTTCCTTCATAGTATCTATTAGAGCCTATTTGCGCTAAAAGGTTTAATCGTGGTTGTTAAAAAAAGACTCTATTTTTTTTACGGCCAAATGATAGGAAGCTTTTAATGCTCCAACACTTGTACCCAGTACTTCAGAAATTTCCTCATACTTCATATCTTCAAAATATTTCATGTTGAAAACCAATTTCTGTTTCTCGGGCAATGTCAATAAAGCCTGTTGCAATTTCATTTGCGCTTTGTCGCCATTAAAGTAATTGCCATCAGCAAGTGTTTCTGCTAAATAAGCAGTCGTGTCGTCGTCCAACGACACGTTCTGCTTTTGCTTTTTTTTATTTAAGAATGTAATACATTCATTTGTAGCGATCCGATATAGCCAGGTATACAATTGTGAATCTTCACGGAAGTTTCCAAGGTTCTTCCATACTTTGACGAAAATATCCTGCACCACATCATCTGCATCGTCATGATCGATGACCATTCTTCGCACATGCCAATAAATCTTTTGTTGATATTTTTTCAACAATAAACGGAAAGCTTCTTCTCGCGTACTTTCTTCAGCGAATTTTGCTATAATTAAAGCGTCATCCATATATTGACCTGTGTAGTTTTCTTATTTTCTATTGATTGCCTTTTGAGCAGCAGCAACAATAGCGTCAGCGTTTAAACCATATTTCTCCATAAGTTGTGCTGGAGTACCGGATTCTCCAAAGCTGTCATTTACGGCTACATACTCTTGTGGGCTAGGTAATTCTTTTGCTAATACCTGTGCAACGCTATCGCCCAATCCGCCTAGACGGTTGTGTTCTTCAGCAGTCACGACACATTTTGTTTTTGCAACAGATTTCAAGATCGCTTCCTCATCCAACGGTTTGATGGTATGGATATTGATGATCTCGGCACTGATACCCAATTCAGCCAATTTTTCACCTGCTTGAATGGCTTCCCATACCAAGTGGCCTGTAGCGATAATGGTTACATCTGTACCTTCATTTAATAAGATTGCTTTTCCGATGACAAATTCCTGGTCCGCAGGTGTGAAATTAGGAACTACCGGACGGCCAAAACGTAAATAAACCGGACCTTCAAATTTTGCTGCCGCAATAGTAGCCGCTTTTGTTTGATTGAAGTCACAAGGGTTAATTACAGTCATTCCGGGTAACATTTTCATTAATCCAATGTCTTCCAAAATTTGGTGTGTTGCACCATCTTCACCTAAGGTTAATCCCGCATGGGAAGCGGCAATTTTTACATTCTTACCTGAATATGCAATAGATTGACGGATTTGGTCATAAACGCGACCTGTAGAGAAGTTGGCAAATGTACCTGTGAAAGGAACTTTACCACCAATAGTAAGTCCAGCAGCGATACCCATCATGTTTGCCTCAGCAATACCGATTTGGAAAAAGCGCTCTGGGAATTCTTTGATAAAATCGTTCATTTTCAATGATCCGATCAAATCAGCACATAATGCTACCACATTTTCGTTTTGTTTTCCAGCTTCCAATAAGCCAGCTCCAAAACCTGAACGTGTATCTTTTGACTCTGTGTAAGTATATTTTTTCATTTCTAGTAATCTCCTAAAGTTTCAGTAAGTTGATTCAATGCCGACGCCAATTGTTCGTCATTTGGAGCAACACCGTGCCATTTATGAGAACCCATCATGAAATCAACACCTTTTCCCATCTCTGTGTGCAATAAGATAACAACAGGTTTACCTTTTCCAGTACGTGATTTTGCTTCTTCTAAGCCAGCAACTACCGAAGCCATATCGTTTCCTTTAGTCACTTCCATCACATCCCAGCCAAAAGCTTCCCATTTAGCACGAAGATCGCCTAATGACAGTACCTGATCTGTAGATCCATCGATCTGTGCATTATTGTAATCAACTGTAGCAATCAAGTTGTCAATTTTGTTGTGCGGTGCATACATTGCAGCTTCCCAAACTTGGCCTTCCTGCAATTCACCATCCCCCATTAATACATAAACTAGATTATTGTCTTTATTCAATCTTTTTGCCTGTGCAGCTCCAATAGCAACAGATAGTCCCTGACCCAAAGATCCCGACGCAATACGGATGCCCGGAAGGCCTTCGTGTGTCGTTGGGTGACCTTGAAGTCTAGAATTGATTTTTCTGAATGTTGCCAGTTCGTTTACTTCAAAATACCCCGCACGTGCCAATGTACTGTAAAATACAGGTGAAATGTGTCCGTTTGACAAGAAGAATAAATCTTCACCTTTTCCGTCCATATCAAAGGAAGGATTACGTTTCATTGCATTGAAATAAAGCGCCACAAAGTAATCTGTACAACCTAATGAACCACCTGGGTGTCCTGATTGACAAGCGTGTACCATACGTACGATATCACGTCTTACTTGTGATGCAATTTGTTCTAGTTTGTTAATATCTGCACTCATTTTTTTTGTTGGTTTCACAATTGGTCGTAAAGTTAACTATTTTTAAGCTAGATGCTTGTTAAAAAGTGAATTTCTTTATTTTGATAAGCCTGCAGCCTGTGAACTGCCTCCATTTTAACTTTTGACTTTTTAATGTTGACTTTTTTGTACCTTGCTTTTAATTATAAGACCCACAATTTTCAAGATAATGTCCAATCATTTTAAACGCTTCTTGCTTGTTGCTGCATTTTCTGCATTACAATTCTATTCTTTCGCTCAGAATAGAGCCATTTATCATAAAGATTGGATCGACTTCAATAAAAATGGTAAAAAGGATGTCTATGAGGATTCCAAACAATCCATAGCGAGTCGTGTGGATGATTTATTGAGCCAGATGACAGCCCATGAAAAGGCTAATCAAACCGTTACCCTTTATGGGTATGGACGAGTTTTGAAGGATGAACAGCCTGCTGCCACCTGGGACAATGAAATATGGAAGCATGGATTGGCTAATATTGATGAAATGTTAAACAGCTTAGCCTATAATAGGTCAGCAAAAAGTCTCTTTTCTTATCCCTTCAGTCGCCATGCTGTCGCGTTGAATAATGTGCAAAAGTGGTTTATTGAACATACCCGCCTGGGAATCCCTGTTGATTTTACGAATGAAGGAATACATGGTCTAAACCATGATCGGGCGACACCATTACCTGCTCCGATCAATATCGGAAGTACCTGGAATACCAAATTGGTGAGAACCGCTGGTGAGATTGTCGGAAGAGAAGCGAAATACTTAGGCTATACCAATGTTTATACGCCTATCCTCGATGTTTCGCGCGATCCACGATGGGGGCGCGTTGTGGAAACTTATGGTGAAAATCCCTTTCATATTGCAGAAATGGGCAAGCAGGCTGTATTGGGTGTTCAGCAAAATGGTATTGCGTCAACGTTGAAACACTACGCCGTTTATTCTGTTCCCAAAGGAGGACGCGATGGAAATGCGCGGACAGATCCGCATGTCGGTTTTCGTGAAATGCATGAACTCCATTTATATCCTTTTAAAAGAGTGGTTAAAGAGGCCAAACCGCTTGGGATCATGAGCAGTTACAATGACTATGATGGTGTACCGGTCTCGTCAAGTAAATATTTTCTGCAAGATTTATTGCGGAAGGATTATGGATTTGAAGGTTATATTGTTTCCGATAGCGAAGCGCTCGAATTTATCAGCAGTAAACATCATGTAGCCAGAGATTATAAAGAGGCGATCCGCCAGGCTTTGGAAGGCGGACTTAATGTCCGGACGAATTTTGATCCACCAAGTACATACCTGACTCCCTTGATGGAACTTATCAACGAAGGTGGGCTCGACATGAACGTATTGAATCAACGTGTTCGGGAGGTGCTGACGGTTAAGTTTAAACTGGGACTATTTGATCATCCGCTTATCGATAATACCGGTTTAGCTGATCAGAAAGTCCATACCCAAGCCGATGAAAATATTTCTCTGCAGATGAACAGAGAATCCATTGTTCTGCTAAAAAATGAACAGCATCTCCTCCCTATTGATATCAATAAATACAAGCGGATTTTGGTCACAGGCCCCATGGCCGAGGCAACAAATTACACGACAAGTCGCTATGGTCCATCAAATAATCCAATAACAACTATTAAGGATGGTATTATAGCATATGCCAAGGACAAAGCACTGCAGGTAAACTATACGGTAGGAGTGGATGTTGTCGATAAAAACTGGCCTGAAAGTGAAATTATCCCAACAGACCTATCTAAAGAGGAAATCCAAAGTATGACCACTGGTGTCCGGCTTGGGCAGGAGTCAGATTTAATTATTGCCGTCATGGGCGAATCAGAACGTGAAGTTGGTGAAAGCCGGTCTCGCTCAGATCTCAATCTACCTGGTAAACAGCGTGATTATTTGATGAAGTTAAAAGAGACCGGAAAGCCTATCATTCTGATACTCGTAAATGGAAGACCGTTGTCCATTAATTGGGAAAATAAATACTTGCCAGCCATTGTGGAGAGCTGGTTTCTCAGTGGCCAATCTGGACGTGTTGTGGCAGATATGATATTTGGCGAGTATAATCCAAGCGGAAAGCTTCCGATTTCTTTTCCCAAATCTGTTGGACAGATTGAAATGAATTTCCCGACCAAACCCGCGGCACAGGCGGGGCAACCTGGTGTGGGGCCCAATGGCTGGGGAAATAGTCGGGTTGTTGGATTCCTTTATCCTTTCGGTTATGGTTTAAGTTATACCGATTTTCAATTTTCAAATTTGCGGCTGAATAAAAAGCAAATACGACCAACGGATTCGTTGACTGTTACGGTGGATGTACAAAATATTGGAAAAAGAAAGGGAGCGGAGGTCGTTCAACTATATGTCAAAGATGTGGTTTCTTCAGTTACAGCTTACGAGATGGATCTTCGTGGTTTCGAAAAAATCGAATTGAATCCCGGCGAGAAAAAGTCTGTCCAGTTTTCAATTTTACCAGCACATCTCGAGTTGTTGGATCAATACAACAAGTGGACTGTAGAGCCTGGGAGATTTGAAATCTTTATCGGAAATTCATCCGCTAACCTGCCGTTGAAAGATTCTTTTGATGTCGTCAACTAGTGATGTAATTGTGCTTGCATCAATAGAGGTATCAAAACGCGCTAAAAAGAAAAAGGATCCAGTAGATGTGCCGGATCCTTTTTCTATTTCATTGGTTCGCATGAGTCCTACATTGCTTCTGCAACGACTTCCGTCACACCTGGAACCATCCGTTTTAATAAACCTTCGATACCAGCTTTTAACGTGATCGTCGATGAAGGGCAACCACTACAGGATCCCTTTAATTCAACGGTTACGATACCTTCGTTGAAGGATTTGTAATGAATGGCACCGCCATCCTGTTCAACGGCTGGTCGTACATAATCATGTAATACCTGTTGTATTTTTACTTCTGTTTCTGTGCCTTCAAAGTTTACTTCTGAATCATGATGCACAACTTTTACTGCAAGCTCAGATTCAACAGCACCTTTTACAAAGTCTTTCAATAAGGCTTCAATATCTTCCCATTCCGCATCTTCTGTTTTGGTAATGGTCACAAAATTGCTTGCGAAGAATACACCGTTTACAAAATTGAATTTGAACAACTCCTGTGCGAAAGGTGAATCTTGTGCAGCTTCTTTATTTGGAAAATCCACACTACCGTTGATCAATAATTTATTGACCAAAAACTTCATGGTTGAAGGATTGGGAGTAGATTCTGTATATACGTTGATAGTAGCCATTTAAGTTTTATTTTTATTCCAAACAAAGATATATCAAAAGAAGCGTTGTTAAGGTCATCTATAAGTCAAAGCTTATAAAGTGACACCAGTGTAATTAGAAGGGCTGATTGCTTTTAATTCCGCTTTTACCTCTTCAGATACATTGAGATTGTCCACAAAGGATGCAATGGTCTCTTTGGTCACCTGTGTATTGGTGCGTGTTAGATCTTTCAGTGCTTCATATGGTTTTGGATAGCCTTCCCTGCGCAAGATCGTTTGTAACGCTTCGGCAACAACAGCCCAATTATTTTCAAGATCATTCGCTAAGGCCTGTTCATTCAATATTAATTTGCGTAAACCTCTCAATGTCGATTTTACTGCAATTAAGGTATGTGCAAATGGAACACCGATATTACGTAACACAGTTGAATCTGTTAAGTCCCTTTGAAGACGTGAAATCGGTAATTTGGCCGCTAAATGTTCAAATATAGCATTTGCGATGCCTAAATTTCCTTCTGCATTTTCAAAGTCGATTGGATTGACTTTGTGCGGCATTGCAGAAGAGCCAATTTGACCAGCAGTGATTTTTTGCTTAAAATATTCCATGGAGATATAAGTCCATATATCACGGCATAGATCAATGACAATATTATTGATTCGTTTTAATGCGTCACAGCTAGCGGCAAAATTGTCATAGTGCTCAATTTGGGTCGTGGTTTGTGAACGATCCAGTCCTAAGATTTTATTGACAAAGTTATTGCCGAATTCAATCCAGTTGGTTTCTGGATAAGCTACATGATGAGCATTGAAATTACCCGTTGCCCCACCAAACTTTGCTGAATACGGTACGGTATGTAAAAGCTGTAACTGACGCTCTATACGTTCGACAAAAACATACAATTCTTTACCTAAGCGAGTTGGAGATGCGGGTTGTCCGTGGGTACGGGCGAGCATGGGAATGTCGGACCAAGAGGTTGCCAAAGACCTTAATTCATGGAGCAATTCATCAATGACCGGTGTATAACTTTCTTTGATAGCCTCTTTCCAGGAAAGTGGAATGGCCGTGTTGTTGATATCCTGAGATGTTAAGCCAAAGTGGATAAATTCAAGATAATCCTGCAACCCTAGTTTTTCAAATTGATCTTTTAAAAAATATTCAACAGCTTTAACATCATGATTGGTAACTTTTTCGGTATTCTTGATCCATATTGCATCTTCTTCCGAAAAATTTCGATAGATATCTCTTAATTTTTCGTTCAACGTTTTATCGAAATGTTGCAACTGAACGATTCCTGATTCGCTTAATGCTATAAAATATTCGACTTCGATGCGCACTCGATATTTTATTAAGGCAAATTCAGAGAAAAAAGCTGCAAGCTCATTGGTGTTATTGTAATAGCGTCCGTCAATAGGCGTAACTGCTGTTAAGGATGATAAAGCCATAGATTGAATGATTTTTGGCAAAGGTAAAAAAATGCTTGGAGCTTAGCAATTTAATTGGGATAGATATAAAAAAAGCCTCCGTTAACGGGAGGCTTTTTATGCTGTTGAAATTCTGTTTCAAAGAATTAATGAGCAGCTTTAGTTGAGTCAACAGCAGTTTTAGCTGAGTCAACAGCAGTTTTAGCTGAATCAACAGCAGTATTAGCTGAATCTAAAGCAGTGTTAGCTGAGTCTAAAGCAGTGTTAGCTGAATCAGTAGCTGCGTCAGTTTTTTTACCAGTTTCACCACATGAAGCGAAGGCTACAGTTAAAGCCAATCCTAAGAAACCTAATTTGAATGCGTTTTTCATTTTATTAAAATTAAAAGTAATTTCTAAATCTTGTTATTTAAGACTTGATACCTGTAAATGAAAAAGGTAACCCTACTCTTCAATATTTTTTTAAAAAAAGAGGCTTCTCTTGCGAAAAGCCTCTCCGAATACGTTATTCAGTTTCTAAAATTATTATTTAGTAGCAGCTGAATCAACTTTAGCAGTAGCTGAATCAACTTTAGCAGTAGCTGAATCTACAGTAGTTTTAGCTGAATCTAATGTGTTAGCAGCAGAGTCAACTAAAGCAGATGCTGAATCAGCAGCACCTTCAGCTTTTTTCTCAGTGTTGTTACAAGATGCGAAAGCTACAGTTAAAGCTAAACCTAAGAAACCGAATTTTAATGCGTTTTTCATTTTCTAATTTTCTAATTTAAATTGAAATATTTTCTTTTTCATTTGTTAATACACCGAACCCAAAAAGGTAACCCTTCAAAAAAATATATTTTCTTAAAAATATATAACTATTTGGTAATTAATGGTTTATTTATATAGGGTAATCTTCAAATTAGTCCTTTTAACTGATCTAATGGGCGAGAAATTAAAAAAAAGCCCAAACGAATGGATCGATATTCTTGTTTGGAGAGTTATTAGGGTAGGGGTAGGGGTAGGGGTAGGGATAGGAGAGCAGTTTGTTACTCGCTGACCGTTTGCACAAACAATTTTCAATTATTTTTATTAATTTATGAAGAAACGCTCTAAAAAGAATGACGATCATGTTTGATAAAGTTAAGAATATAATGGATTTGGCAAAATCAATAGACTTTGGCAAATTGGAGGAAATCTCGAAAAAGGTAGATCTAGGCGCTGTGATGGATGCGGTCTCGAAAATGGACGATAAACAGCTCCATGGTTTAATGAAAATGCTGAATGCCGGTAATCAGAAAAAAGAATTACCCCCTATCAATGGAGATTTCTACGATATGGATAGCAAATTAAATGGATCAGACCGCGAACTTCAACTAAAGGTACGTGAGTTTATGGAGGTGGAGGTAAAGCCTATTGTCAATAAATATTGGTTAAGGGACGAATTTCCTTTTGAAATTGTACCAAAACTAGCAGCCTTAAATATCTGCGGGTATACCTATGAAGGATATGGATGTATGGGCGGAAGTTCGCTGATGGAAGGCATTATTGCGGCGGAGATTGCTCGGGTAGACGCTTCAGTCGCTACTTTTTTTGGCGTACAGAGTGGTTTAGCCATGGGGTCGATTTATATCTGTGGATCGGAGGAACAAAAACAAGAGTGGCTGCCAAGAATGCAAAAGATGGAAGTAATTGGTGCTTTTGGTCTTACCGAACCGGAAGTTGGTTCTGGAGTCGCGGGCGGTTTGACAACAACTTGTAAGAAGACCGAGGAGGGATGGGTGTTGAATGGTCAGAAGAAATGGATTGGAAATTCAACCTTTTCTGATATCACGATTGTCTGGGCAAGAGATCTGGATGATGGCGAGGTGAAAGGTTTTATTATCCGTAAAGATAATCCTGGGTTCTCAGTTGAAAAGATCAAAGATAAAATGGCTTTGCGGATTGTGCAAAATGGATTGATTACATTAGACAACTGTATCATCCCCGAAACAGATCGTTTGCAAAATGCCAATTCTTTTAAAGATACGGGCAAAGTACTCCAGATGACGCGCGCGGGGGTGGCATGGATGGCTGTGGGCTGCGCACGCGGAGCCTATGAAAATGCTTTAGATTATACACGCAAAAGAAAACAGTTCGGCAAGCCTATTGCGTCTTTTCAGTTGATCCAAAATCATTTGGTCGAAATGCTTTCTAACCTTACAGCTATGCAAACGCTCGTCTTTAGGCTTTCTGAACTCCAGGACGCAGGACAGCTGCGGGATGAACATGCTTCACTAGCTAAGGTCTTTTGTTCATTGCGTACGAGAGATATTGTATCTAAGGCGAGGGAAGTCATGGGGGGGAATGGCATTTTATTGGAATATAATGTCGCCAGATTTCTTGCTGATGCGGAGGCGATATACTCATATGAAGGGACCAAAGAAATCAATTCATTGATCGTCGGAAGAAGTATTACCGGATTTAGTGCCTTTGTATAATACCGTTTTCTAGACCTAATTGTTGTGGTAGGTGCCAGATAAAATAACGAAGGCTTGAGTTATCTCAAGCCTTCGTTATTTTATTTTCGATGAAACCTCATCATAGCAATATCACCCATGATAAAAGTCAATGTATTTTCACTGACATCGTAGCTGTTTACTTTTTCTAATATAGAAAAGAAAGTCGCTTCGCCGCTACCCTCGCAAGCCATTTTTGTAGACATGATCGGTCCAAAACTTATTTGATGTCCATTTGTCTTAAATGTAGCGTTGTAATTATTACAACTGCTATTTCCATTTATTTTTCCGTCTACAGTGTTGAATGTCATCGTTGGTTTACGATTCGGATATAATCCCTCAAAAGCGATACGTGGTCCGGAAATGTAATCGAGTTCCCAGGTTCCGCTTAAATTTTGCTTTTCCTCCAATAATTTAAATTTTGCCAAGGGAGCCATTCTTGCTTTATTTAAACTGAGGATACCATTGTTGATGGTATAGTTGTCTGCGGTGATCAACGCTTTGGATAATCCTTGCTCGATTGACATGTCTGGGCAGGCCATCATCGTTGACATTCCCTGTGCGAATTTGATTTTTCCATCGGTAGAAAAAGTAAGTTCACCACCTATGCCGTTACAACCACCGCTGGCGCTGTATCTTTTCTCTTCCAATTTTAGGAAAGGGACTTTGCCATTGACCTGGTCGGCGACAGCTTTCCCTCCGATTTCTATTAATTGCCATTTTTTTCCAATAAGAAGGGCCGATGTATTGTCCGTGTTTTGTTTGTCTGAATTCTTTTTCGATACTGCGCAACTTGTAAGCGCAAGAACAGCCATCATCAATACCACAATGTTTCTAAATCTCATCTTTTAAATTTTTATATAAAACATTATTTCTAACGTTTGGTTTGGCAAAGCGCTACAAAAGGTGCTTAACAAAATAAGGCTTCCCATGGGGAAGCCTTATTTATCAGCCATGTAAATTGTACTATTTATTTTTGTTTTGTTGCGCTTGTTGCTGAGCACGCATCATTTCTTCCATTTTAGCTTGGAAGCTAGACTTCTTTTCAGCTTTTGGATTCTTTTTATTTTCCTCCAGTTTAGCTAAGATTTTATCGTCATTTACCATTGAACGGATTACTAACTGGGTCAAGAATGTAAATAATGCACTTAAAAAATAGTAATAGTTCAAACCAGCAGGGAAGCTATTCAAGACAAAGAAGAAAATCAAAGGCATAATATAACCCATGTATTTCATTTGACCAGTTGCGCCCGAAGTCGCATTATTATACCAAGTGGTCAATAATGTTGTCAGGGTCATCAAGATACACATCAAAGAGATGTGATTGAATGATCCAAAAATAGGTGCAAATGTAAATAAGGTATCATAGGTTGACATATCCTTCATAAACAAAAAGCTTTGTCCTCTCAGTTCAAATAAATTTGGAAAGAAATAGAAGAAAGCAATTGTAAATGGCATTTGTAGCACAAGAGGCAGACAGCCTCCGAGTGGATTCACGCCAACTTGTTTATACAATTTCATTTGCTCCTGTTGCATCAACATTTGATTGTCTTCACCGACTTTGGCTTTGATTTCATCCAACTGCGGTTTTAATACCCGCATTTTAGCCATAGATACGTATGACTTGTAAGTCATTGGCGAAAGAACCAGTTTTAACAATAATGTAAGTAATAGGATGACAATACCGTAGCTCATATGAAAACCATCCAAGAAATTAAATGCAGGCACGGTAATCCATTGATTGATCCAGCGCATAGGCCCCCAGCCCATGTTGATAATGGATTGGTAATCATTTCCTTCTGCTTTTAATACATTGTATTGATTTGGCCCAAAAAAGAAGTTCAATGAATAATTATTGTCTTTATGGTTGTCAAAAGCCAATTCAGCATTTGTATTGTAAAATTTTACGACATCGCCTTCCGTCGCATGTTTTACATCGATTTTCGCGTTAACGAATCCATCTTTTGCATTGAGGATATTGGAGAAATAATGTTGCTTAAAAGCAATCCATTGAACTTTCTTTTCCAGTGCTTCATCATCATCCTTCGATTCTGATAAATGGTCTACTTTATTATCTTCTTGATAATAAAGGGTAGATTTTTGTCTTTCAGATTCAATATTCTGTTCTTTTTGTCTAAGAACTGTACTCCAGTTCAATGTCAATGTTTTTTGACTCTGTGGGATCAGGTTTTGAATACCTTTTGTATTGACATCAAGAGCTACATTGTAACCTTTTCCGGCAATAGAATATACATACTCAATATATTGATCGGCACTGTAATTCAGTTTGAATTTTACTGATTGTTTTCCTTCACCGGAAACCTGGATATCCGAAGATTCTGTCGTAAAGAATAAATCGTTTGTCGAGACGTTCTGTCCTGCTGCATTGAAGAGGAAACCAAACTTATTATCTTCACCGTCAAAAAGCATCAAAGGTTTTCCATTGAAATTCTTTTCACCTTTGAGTTCGACTGATCTCACTTTACCACCTTTTGTACTGATTTTGGCAATGATGGCATCATTTTCAAGTGTAATGATTTTTTCAGTTCCAAATTTTGATGCACCAAAAGGTTTTTTTAGTTCAGCTGAATCTGCAATCGCTGCTGTTTGCGCTGTTTTAGCATTTGCGGTAGAGTCATTTGAAGCAGGAAGTCCTTTAGTGGCCTTTGCTTTAGCCTCTTGTCGCGCTTGTTCTTGTTTGATTTCTGATTCTGAAGGCTTCATCAGGTAAAAAGAACCAGTGATGATGGCAAACATCAGAACCAAACCAATTAGGGTATTTCTATCCATTTTTAATAATTAAACTTAATTAATTTTATCCTTCTAATACTACTTTGATTTCTTGTTGGCCAAAGCAGCGGCTACAAAGCTAACAAAAAGTGGGTGAGGATTTGCAACAGTTGACTTTAATTCTGGGTGAAATTGTCCGGCAACGAAAAAAGGATGGTTTTTCAATTCGACAATTTCGACTAATCCAGTCTCCGGGTTGAAGCCTGAAGCGATCATTCCTGCTGCCTCATATTGTTTTAAATAGTCATTGTTAAATTCATAACGGTGACGGTGTCTTTCGGAAATTTTTGTTTTTCCATAGATCGTAAAGGCTTTTGTTCCTTTTTTAATTTCACAATCGTAGGCGCCCAAACGCATTGTTCCCCCCATATTGGTAATATTTTTCTGCTCTTCCATCAGGTTAATGACCGGATTGCTCGTGTTGGCATCCATTTCAAAACTATTGGCATCCTTCAATCCCAATACGTTTCTTCCAAATTCGATAACCGAACATTGCATACCCAGACAAATACCAAAGAATGGAATGTTATTTTCACGTACATATTTGATTGCGTTTAATTTGCCGTCCAGGCCACGTTCGCCAAAGCCTGGAGCAACCAATACGCCGTCCATACCTTTTAGCTTTTCAGCGACGTTTTCTTTTGTAACACTTTCGGCAGCGATATAACTCACCTTTACTTTACATTCGTTTGTTGCGCCAGCATGGATAAATCCTTCGGTAATGGACTTATAGGCGTCCGGAAGCTCCACATATTTTCCGACCAGCGCAATATTAACCTCGCTTGTTGGGTTTTTGAGCTTGCCTAAGAAATTTTTCCAGTTTTCTAGATCCGGTTCGTTTTTATTGGAAAGTTTTAGCTTTGTTAAGGCTGTTTTATCCAGATTTTCTTTTAACATTAATAAAGGAACATCATAGATGGTCGAAGCATCAATGGATTCCACGACAGCATTGATGTTAACATTACAGAACTGTGCTAATTTTTTGCGGATTTCCTGAGATAATTTGTGTTCTGTACGGCATACCAAGATATCTGGTTGTACGCCATATTCCAATAATGTTTTGACGGAGTGCTGTGTTGGTTTGGTTTTAAGTTCACCGGCTGCGGCTAAATATGGGACCAAAGTTAGGTGAATAACCAAAGAATTATTCGCTCCCAGTTCCCAGCGTAGTTGTCTTACAGCTTCAACGAATGGAAGGGATTCGATATCCCCTACAGTTCCACCAAGTTCAGTGATAATGATATCATATTCACCAGATTCACCCAATAGCTGCATGCGGCGTTTGATCTCATCGGTGATATGTGGGATGACTTGAACAGTTTTTCCTAAATATGCCCCTTCACGTTCTTGTTGGATGACGTGTTGGTAGATACGACCTGTTGTTACATTATTCGCTTGTGAGGTAGGGACGTTTAAGAAGCGCTCATAATGGCCAAGGTCAAGGTCAGTTTCGGCTCCATCTTCAGTAACATAACATTCACCATGCTCATAAGGATTCAATGTTCCCGGGTCAATGTTGATGTAAGGGTCGAATTTTTGAATGGTCACTTTGTAGCCACGTGCCTGGAGAAGTTTAGCAAGGGAGGCTGCAATAATACCTTTCCCTAACGACGAAGTAACGCCGCCCGTAACAAAAATATATTTAGTCATAACAATTAAAGGATTTTCAATTTTATGTGGTCAAAATGACCAATAATAGTTGCTTTATGTACGGGATACAAAGATAGCAATTTTTTATTCAATATTATAATTGAAAGGTTCACTGAATAAATAAATTAAAAATAGATGTTGCCCTGGTTATCGATTGTAGCCTTTAAATTGGGCTGCGATTTCGACTTAATCTCAACACGATAGAACTTGTTGGCATTGGAAAAGACAAGTTGATAGTGCTTACAGATATTAATTATTTCAGGGTATAATTTGCTCAATTCATCAAGAGATGTTGCAAAGCGCTTATTCACATTTCCGTAAATTTGTTGCAGATAAAAAATATTCCAGACAGTCTTTTCTAATGCCAAAAATTGTTCATCTACGAATTGTTGGTCATCTTGATCCACAAATTTGATATGTCCCCATCGTTCGGGATAATGCATGTTAATCAGACCAATGGGCGACCA
Organism: Sphingobacterium puteale; assembly: GCF_003627955.1. Classification (GTDB taxonomy): domain Bacteria; phylum Bacteroidota; class Bacteroidia; order Sphingobacteriales; family Sphingobacteriaceae; genus Sphingobacterium; species Sphingobacterium puteale. The sequence continues at coordinate 54,940 of NZ_RBWS01000028.1, forward strand.
TACCCAGTTTTCTTCCGCAAGTGGCTTACCTGTATTGTCCTTTCTTTTGCTATAACCTTTCTCATGGATATCATAGTGCCATTGTACGCGGGAAAAATTTATCTTCCACATTTCATTTGCCTTGATTTGATTCCCCTCGCCAAAATACTTTAGGCTTTTGACCGGAATTTTCATTTCGACAGTCCAAAAATTATCGATATCGGTCGGGTTATTTATTGTTCCAGCATGATAAACAGCACTTTGGATATCTTTGGTGTCCCAGTTTAGGTTAGCTTTCCCACCGAAACGATAAGGTTTGGTCATGAGGAGATCCATGATCGTGTTCAGCGCATTGACTTCAATTTCAATATATTCAGGAGATTGCAGATTAGGTTTCAGAAATACCTCAAAGTCATTGTCATGATAGATTATCGTGTCTTTCTGTCTGAGGTAACCCTTGATGTGAGTTTCTTCCAACTTAGCAAACAGATAGAGATTTTCGTTATCCCAGAGCATTTTGACACGAGTTTCTAGCTCAGGTTTTGGTTTACTGTTTCCTTCTATATCTTTGAATGGATTTGTCCATGCTGCCTTTGCCCAAGATATTTCGTCATCTTTACCGTCAATTTCGATCGCAGTCTGAGCTTTTTGGACAAAGTAAATCTCTGGCTTGGACTGTAATTGGAGAAAATCACCTACATTTCGCTGTGCAAAAATGGTTGTCGTCTGTAAAGTAAGAGCTAATATAAAAAAAACAGTTTTCATCAAGATATTGTATGTCTATTAGTCACCAAGAAATTTATGTAAGCGCTTAATGGGGCTGTCTTTATAAAATCCTAAAATTTCCATTGATTTCTATGTATGGAAGATTGGTGGTGCTAAAAGTAAGTAAAATGTTTTAGCTAAGCAAAGAAGGGTAATTCTTTTTAAGAGATCAGATTAGATTGTCTTAATTTTATTACATGGGGTCCTATATTGCTCTCTAAGTGGTAGGGGGATCGGAGTAGATTGTCCCGGGTAGGAAGATGGTTGATATGGTAGAAATAAAAAAAGGCTTTGAATTTCATCAAAGCCTTTTTTTATGCTGTGGTAGTCGTAATTAGATTCTTTTTGATTTAATACGAGCAGCTTTACCGGTAAGGCCACGTAAATAGAATAATTTAGCGCGACGAACTTTACCATAGCTGTTTACTACAATTTTTTCAATGTTTGGTGAGTTTACAGGGAAAATACGTTCAACACCTACACCGTTTGAGATTTTACGAACGGTAAAAGTAGCGTTAGCACCTTCGCTGTTTAATTGGATTACTACACCTTGGTACACCTGAACACGCTCTTTATTTCCTTCGCGAATTTTATAATGAACGCTGATGGTATCTCCGGCTTTGAAAGCGGGAATTTCATTTCTTACTACCGCTTGTTCTTCTACAAATTTTACTAAATCCATGATTTCGAGTAATTATTAACGATTTATATCCTGTAAAAATCGGAATGCAATATTACGACTTATTTTTTGAATATGAAAATACTTTTTAAAAAAAGTGTCGACTGTTATTCAAATCGGACGCAAAGATATGAAAATGAAATGGATAATCTAATGTTATTTTGAATATTCCTTTATATGATTATTTGGCCGTGTTTTTAGGCCTGAAAATGGCTCTTATAGAAGCTGCTGATAAAAATATTGGTCAATCAATCAGTGATTTAGTGTAAAAAATGAATTAAGGTATTGACAAATTCAAAAATTGATTCGATATTTGTGCCACACAAAACAAAGGTGATACCTTTTCGGGGTGTAGCGTAGCCCGGTATCGCGCCACATTTGGGATGTGGAGGTCGTAGGTTCGAATCCTGCCACCCCGACTGAAAAGCTCTAACGAAAGTTAGGGCTTTTTTTGTTTTTATCGTTCCTGTGTATGTTTCTTCTTGGCTCCATTATTGTGTCAATTCAGTTGCCGATAGCAAGCAAAAGAATAGGGGATCGTGGAACGAGATGGATATGACCTATAAATAGCCTTTTACGGGCCAATTTTTTATCACGATTTACCCAATGTGGATGGAATTCTTTAGTTTTGGCTCTACTAGCTAAGGAAGATTACACTATTGCCTCCTCGGCAAAGGAACGTTTGGAAAAACTCAGAAATACGGACGAACAATGATATTGAAAGAAAGAATCGGCGACACCTACCTGAAATACCTGTTTACTGGAGTACTTTCGGCTATGTTAGCTACAGGACATGCGCAGGAAGTGGTGAAACAGCAGAAAGAGAAGCAACAGCCGCAACAAAAAGAAAAGCAACAGCTGCCCGGACAACGAACTGTAGAGCAAGTCCAGACGATGGATTCCATTGATGTCGTACGCGATTATCGGCCGATGCTGGCTGATGCCGTCAAGGTGCGCAGGAGTCCAAATATGCAACTTATCAACCGCGAAGCGATCGAGACGGAGCTGCGCCAGATCGCGACCAGCACCTATTTGGCACAACAAAAATATAAACAGGCATATTACCATGAGTTGATGAAACGTCATCCGGACGCTTCGCAAAGTAATATCGACAATTACCGCATCAGCTATCTGGCCTATGGAGCCGGCGAATATAAAAGAGCGAGCGGTATGATGGAATCGATGAAACCTTCTGATGCCTTTTATCAAGGAGCGATCATGACCTTGGGCCATATCGCCCTGGAAACGGGCGACAAGCAGGCGGCGCGAAATGCCTTCGTCAAAGCGACGAAACTGGGTCTCGATCGGCAAGTGAAAGCCGATGCGCAATTTAACTACGCCAAAGTCCTTCTTGCCATGGACTCCACCCAGGCCGCCCAGCAAGTTCTCGAGAAATATATCGCCGAGGAAGTGAAGCCTGCAGATCCAGGTGCCAAAAGACAGGAAAGTCCAGAAATACTATCGGCAGAGATCCTGCGAGGGACGACCAATTTCCATGCAGGGGTCAGCATGCTGGAATCGCTGAGGGAGCGCGGCAGGGAAGTCGATGCGATCTATCAGCAGGTAACCTATTACCGTGGACTGGAGTTCTATAACGAGCGTGCTTTCGAAAATAGTATATCCATGTTTATGCGTTCGGAAAAATTTCCGGTCAATGCGGAAATGGCGGCTCTGGCGACCTACTGGAAAGCGGAGGCGATGTATGAAGTGCGCAAATTTGGGGAGGCAGTAGAAAATTTCTCCCGGTTCCTAAGCTTGCCTGCGGCAAAAAACAACGAAGTCTATAATTATGCCAATTATGGGCTAGCCTATGCGGCCTACCGAAATAACCGTTTCGCGCTGGCAGCCGATTATTTTGAGCGCTTTCTGAAGGCTGGAGGTGGTACCGTGGATGAAAATATACGGTATGACGTGATCGCACGTCTGGGCGATTCTTATCTGTGCCTGCGCGATTACGGCCGGGCCAACAGCTACTATGACAAGCTGATCAACGGAAAAGCGCCCAATCAGGACTATGCGTTGTTCCAACGCGGTGTGCTCTTTGGATTGCAGGGCGACAATGAAACAAAGCTCAGTACCCTGCGGTCCGTTCTGAAGCAATTTCCGGCTTCGAACTATGCCGATGACGCGGCTTTTGAGATCCCTTACACCTATTTCACTATGGGCGATTATGAGAACGCGCTCAAAGGGTTGCAAGCAATGATCGAAAAGTACCCACGCAGCAGCTATGTCCCACGTGCACTGATGACCATTGGGCTTGTGCAGTATAATAACGATGAACCCGAACCAGCGAAGGCCACCTTCCAACAGGTGGTGGAAAAATATGCGCGAACCGCCGAGGCAGAGCAGGCGATGCGTTTCATTGAAAACATCTACCTCGATCAGGGCGATGCTACGAGCTATATTCGGTATGCGATCGGTAGCAATGTGGGTAATCTGAGTCCTGCAGAGCAAGATGATCAGGCTTTCCAGGCAGCCCATTCCCTTTTTGCCCGAGGAGAATATGGAGCCTCTGTGGAGGCGATCAATGCCTATTTTGATAAATTCCCCAAACCCAAACAAGAAAAATATGCACGCTACATCCGTGGGGTGAGTTCGTACAAGACCGGGCATCCGCAGGAAGCTTTGCACGATCTGAATATCATTCTAAACGACTGGACAAGTAAGTATACAGAGAATACTTTGCTTACAGTGGCCGCTTTATATCTGGACTTAAAGGAATACAACGAGGCCATTGTCCACCTAAAAAAATTGGAACTAAATTCCGAATATAAAAAACACTATGGCTACGCGGTAACTAACCTGATGATCTGTTATTTCGAACTCGGCGATATGGAGCAGATGGCCAAATATGTACAGTTTGTGAAAGATTACGATAGTGCAACAGAGGAGGAAATTGCCAAGGCACACTTATACAGTGGCAGGGCCTTTCTGAAGGACAAGAATATAGCGTCGGCCATGAAAGAGCTCAATCTGGCCGCTCTGAAGAGTCAAACGGATGTAGGCGCAGAGGCACGGTACCGTGTGGCGCAATTACAATATGATAACAAAGAGTATGACAAAGCCCTAGAGACAGCCTTTGATGTGATCAATAATAGGGAGGCACATGAATACTGGGTGGCAAAGAGCTTCGTGTTGCTTGCAGATACCTATGCGCGTAAAGGCAATCCTTCTCAGGCGAAGAGTACGTTGAAAAGCGTGATTGAAAATTATGAAAAAGATGATGATATTGTCCCTTCAGCAAAAGAACGTTTACAGAAATTGAACTCTAAGTAGCAGCTTTTTTTGGGCGATTGAAAAATGGCCGTATCAAAATAATTATTTTGATACGGCCATTTTTGTTTAATCCTAATAGTCAATAAAACCAAAAACCTGCTCGCTATGACAGCAGCATTTCTGAAAAAAAGAAATACATGTTTTAAACAAGGCCTGATAAAACTTTATGTATATTTATCTCACAAAACCAATTGTCACCGACAATTCTTAAATGACCATATAAAACCGGACAATAGATGAAACAGCAATACTTATTGGTAGTGTATACAGTTATCGTAGCAATTGTAATTTTTATATTAAGGATAAAATTCAAAAATCTAAAAACACAATCTATCATCAATACAAATAGACCTCCGGGTAGCAGCTTTCCAACAAAAAAAGTCATTAACGATAAATTGGTCATTGTAGACGATATTGATGAAAATGACATTGAAAAAATTTTGCAGGAATTTTGCAATTCTCATAATCAAGAGAATTTTCAATCAATTCTGAGGCTGACAAAGTTGTCGAACAGAAAGTTCGCGGTAACTTTTCCTTTCGATATTGATTTTGATATTTATTGTTTTTTTATCAACTACTTAAATTATCCAATAGGCTTTGATAGGAGCTTTTCAATCATTGCTTGGGCAACCACCAAACCAACAGATAGTTGGGTTACCGAAAATATTGCAAACAAAAATGTGATGCTATATGTCAGTGAGTCTGATACAGAATACGATAATGTATACCTGACAACTTATGACAATATTGGATATAAGCTTGGTTTTGCAAGGGGAAAGGGGAAACAATTACCGGACAGACCTGAAAAGGATTTTGTTAAGCCACCAATAAGCGCGGGCGAACTTGAAGCAAAAATATATACTGATTTTAGCTAGCAAATGTTAGAAGGAAGAGCTTCCCACAAGGGGAAACTAATTTCGTTCTATTTCCTGCATGACTAGCGACGGCTCAGATAAATATTTTCTTAATTTCTTGATCGGTAAGTAGGTGAACAAAATCGATAATACACCTGCGAGTAGCGCATCTAAAATAGCCATTGCAGTTGCATTTAACTTGTAGTGTGTAGATAGGTTATATTGGGCCAGTATCAGACATAGGAATACCAATAAACCCGTTACGAAGCCATGGATAATACACAGCTTCGTAATAAATTTATTCCTGTTCAGTTCACTGTCTACTGTTAATGCGATCGATTCCTGTTCTATGGCTGCGATCACCCGCTTGATAATATCCATTGTAAGGACAACAGGTAAAAATATCGCCATTGGTAGTGTCAGTCGAGCCAGACTCTGTGGGCCAGCAAAAAAGTGCGTATATCCCAGCTCCTGAAAGCTGGCGTAGGCAACCAGGAAATTGAAGACAACATTGGGGAGGATATAATAAATTGCGCGCTTCCTTAAAAATCGCCTGAGCGTTGTTTTTTTTATTTTCTTTGATTCCGTAAACTTCGTCATGTGGAGTGCTATAGGGATAAGGTCATGATTGCGATCGCCTTATCTTTTATTTTAATCGCTTCTTCTTTTGGTAAAAAATCTTCATTGGACATAAACGTAAAATCCATTTGTTGATTGAACGTCGTTGCAACCAAGGTATTTGAATTCAACCAGGGGAAAGCCACTGTTGGGCTGTATATGGTCTCCAGAGTGAAGTTTTTGTACTCGTTTGGAATTTGGAGCTTACCTATATTGGATAGCGTGACGTCATGTCCTCCCGGGCTCGATTTTAACATAGAAATCATACGCTCCACGACCGGGTGCATCTGTTCTCCCATCCAGAGTAGCTCCCGGGCATCCATCTTTTCTATTTTTTGTGTGAGCGCCGTTTTGATATCTTTCGCCGTATCCACGATATTATCATTCCCCTTTTTTAGAGAAAGCTCCACCGTTGGTGCAAAGGCAAACATGTGGTCCTGTTCGATTTCTGGAATAAAGTGCCGGATATTAACTGGGCTGATCACTTTATTTTTTGCAGCTTTACCTTGCACCTCCCGAAAGGCTTGCATAAACGCCGTGCATAGGAGCGCATGGACAGAAATGCTTTGGTCTTTACAGCCTTGGGTTAGGGCAGCCGTTGTTTCTGCATCCAGTTTCCAGTGCATCGCATAGTTTTTTCCTAAATTTCTTTTTCTGCTCTTTCGTTGCAGGAAAAAGAAAAATCTTGCCAATAGCAAATAGAACTTGGCTCTACGTGATTTTTTTTGAAGCTCAAAGCCTTGCGGCAGGAATTCATGAACCGATTCAAAGAGCTGGTAGGGCTCGAGTTCCTTATCGGGGTTATCCAACAGGTGCAGTAGCTCCCGCATCAATGTGACAATACTGGTACCATCGCAGATGCAATGTGGTAATACCCAAAGCAATTCCGAAACTGAATTACCTTTGATCCAGACCAATTGAGCCAAGGGGGTATTGTCAGCTTTAAAGGGGCGATACCATTCCCGTTCCGACGCTGTCAGCCAATCCATATCCGTTTGACGTTGGACAATATGGAGTGGAATAGATTCCATATCTTCTTTGACCGCAAATCGGGGTTGCTTTGCATCCTCTATGCTGATAACCGATCGGAGCAATGGATGTTTTTGCTGAATTTTGTTGAGGGCATTCCGAAGGTGCTCTTCGGCGATCTCCCCGCTTATCTTGGCGGCAAATACACAATTTAAGGGTGTTTCGGCATCAACATACATGATCCGTTCTACCATCATTAATTTCCGTTCGATCATGATGCCTCCTGATAATTTAGTTGCTGTCTGATGCGATCTATGATCTCATCGCGAATGGCCAATGCTTCTGCCTGTGGTAAATACCCCTCACTTCCCATAAAGGAGAAATCCATTTGTCCACGAAAGGTGGAGGTGACCATGGTCGTTGTATTGCCCAAAGGACCAATGACCGAAGGACTAAAGATTGTTTCCAGGCTGAATGCCCGATATTGGTCCGGGATCTGTATGCGTCCCAAATTGGAAAACATACAGTCATTGGATGACTTGCCCCGTTTTAAGAGTTTTGTAAAGTTCTTTAGCGCATCGTGGGCAGATTCCATGACCATCATGGTGATATAAGGATTGAGCTTCGCTGTTTTGCGTTCCACTTCATCCTGCATCAACCGGAGGTTATCCAAAAAGCTTATTTTCTGGTTCGAAGACATGACAATCATTAATCCGAAAGCAAAAATATGGTCATCTTTTATCTGTGGTGCAAAACGCCTGATATCTACTGGGCAGGAAACTTTATTGAATGCCGACGAACCACGTACTTTCCGGAATGCCTCCAATACGGTGGCCCCCAGAAATGTGTTGACTGTGACATCCAATGACTTGCAATGAGAAATAAGTTGCTTGCTGGTGGCTTGGTCAAACTTCCAGTGAATCAGATAGTCCGTCTGCCGATCGATCGCTTTTCTGCCGACCGGAATACATTTAATCGCTAAAGCTGCTAATCGGCCAATTGTTTTTGCCTTAAACCGCTTCTTAACACTCTTTAAGATATGTTCTGGTACGACATCTTCAATGCCAAGGATCGGATTTTCCAGTCCGATTTCCGCGGCCGGATTGTCCAGTACTTTTAGAAATTCATACAATAATGCCATGGCCGAGCCACCATCGCATAAGCAATGATGGAAAACAAATAGCATATCTGAGACTTCTTCCCCCTTAATCCAGACAAATCGGATTAAAGGTTTCGTCTGATAATCGAAGGTCGAATGCCATTCCATTTTGGATTCCTCTTGCCAGTCGTCTTCACTTTTTCGGTTTACTAAGCGTATCGGAATCGATACGGTTATTTCCGGAACCTGAAACCAAGGTGTATTTTTGTCATCATGTTGGATAAGTGCCCGGAGCCAGGGATGTTTTTCCTGTAATCGGCTCAAGGCGTATTTGATATCTTCTTCGCTGAAAACACCACGCAGCCGAAAGGGAATGACGGCGTTGAAGGGTTCAGTTCCATCCCCCAACAGCATGCGCTCACCAAATAATAGTTTTCTTTTCATCGCCTACGCCTGTGCCAATGTCAAACATTCTTGTTTTACAAAATCTTCCAATAGCACTACCGCCTGGTCGTTACCGCCAGCGGTTAGAAAGGTCTTCTGTACCTCCTTCGCGGCATTTCGATAGATCGGGTTTTCCAATAACTCAAATACGGTGTCACGTAGGGCATCTATACGCATACGTTTGTATCGGATGCTAAGCCCGCAACCCGCCTGCTCAATAAGTTTGGCTGTATGAAAATGATCATAGGCGATCGGTGTGATCAGCATGGGTAAACCATTGGTAAAGGTGTCGTTCACCGTATTGAAGCCCCCATGGCAAATAACCATATCCATGTGTGGCATCAAAGCGGATTGGGGAACAAAGCCACTCACAATAAAATTGGAAGGCCATTCTTCAAATATTTCCGGTGGAGTAGCGGCAATAATTGTCACCGGCTGATCGGCAAAGGCCTCTATTAGTTTACCGAAAAATGCTTTTCGAATATCCACGAGTAGTGTACCTAAGGATACAAATACTTTTGGAGTAGTGCTGGCGGCCAAACGTTCCCAGTCAAAAGGGGTATTGTTTGGACGACCTTTGACCGGTCCGACAAATTTCATGTGAGGCGGTACCGTTTCAAAACCGGCAAAAGCTTGTGACGTAAATATCAGGTTAAGCTGATGGGAGTGTATAAAGATTCCTTCATCATAAATTCCCACGGCCTTTTGAAGGTCTTTGATCAGATTTTGCTGCCACTCAAATATCTTAGGAGCACTCTTCTCCGTGTCGCCCATGACATCCGGTGGAACGGGAGTTGTTGTCACACAAGGGATCTGATGTTTATGTGCAAATAGTGCACCTCCAAAGGTGATGCAGTCGTTTACGATCACATCAGGTTGCCATTGGCCGAGAAGACGTTCCAATCCCGGCATCATCATTTTCGCGATCGGGACATAGGTTTCTTCCAGCGCCAGTTTCATTACTTCGGGGCCCGAACAGGAGGGACCATCATCCTGACGTTTCAATAGCTGTTGGAGTTCCTCCTGAAAAGGTACCAGATCCGCTTCAGGATAGATATAACTTCCACCTTCGGGGATATGATGATCAGCTAATGGCGTTATGCCAAACCACCGGACTTCATGCCCACGGGCAAGGAGGCTTGCACCTACACTTAATGTTGGGCTGATATGTCCAAAAAATGGTGGAACAACAAAGAGGAACTTAGCCGGTACCTCCGCTCTTGAAGCGATAGGAGCAGCAGTTTGTTCCAAGAGGTCTGCAGCGGTTTTCGTGCCACCCGCATCGACAAAAGATTGACGGACGGTATGTGCAGCTTCACGATAGGTTGGATTATTCAAGATGGTATGGACACTATTTTTTAAATGATGTGCTTTAAAACGATTGAAATTCAGTCGTTCACCGGCACCGGTACGCACTACGCGACCCGCGACATGTGACTGGTCGTAAGCGATCGGGATGACCACAAGTGGTAGTCCCTGTGAAAGAGTTTCGGAAACCGTATTATGGCCACCATGGCATACAACAGCATCCAGATGTGGTAACAGATCCAATTGCGGGATTTGTTGATAAACCATGAAGTTTTCAGGCCAGGCATCAAATAGCTGCGGATCTGAAACAACTACGACAGTCAGCTCCTCTCCCGCAAATGCATCGATAACCTTTTGGAAAAATGCTTTCTTATGGTCGTGATCAAAGGTAGTACCAATACTGACCAGGATTTTTTTTCGATTACTAGCATGCAGTTTATCCCAGTCAAATACAGCCGATACCCGACGTTCGGCCAGGACAGGTCCTGTGAACTGATAGTTTGAGCTGAGATCCATCTCACCAAAGAAATAACGGGATGTTAGGACAAGCGTAAGCAAATCCGAGCAATCCAAAGATTTATTTCCAGTTAGCCCGAGTTCCTGTTGCAAAGCGACGATCTGCTTTTCTTCCCATTCGTGTACCTTTGGGAGTTCACTGACAATTTTAATGGCTGCGGGAGCCGTGACAGTGGTCGCATAGCGGAGCCCCAGTTTTTTTGCAGCGATGGATGCCGCAAATAATTGATGGTCGCCAATCACGAGATCAGGTGCAAATGTCTCTAATAAGGTAAGGATACCTTTATAACAATGTCTATTTAAAGGGATAAGCACATCTTCATAAAGAAACTTGATGCTATCGATACCATAGACAATCTTTTTTGAAATGATATCAAGGTACTGTTCGCTTTCTTTTTTTTCTTCATCCGTCTGGTCATATTGAATAAGCAAAAGCTTTCCGCCAGCTGGAAGTTTATTAGTTAAGTTTTTGTCTAGACTGATCCAAGCTACTTCATGTCCTCTTTCCAATAGTTCAGCACCAATGCTCAACGTCGGATTGACATGACCTGTCAGTGGGGGGACAACAAACACAAATTTAGCCATGGTTTTGTAATAAAGGGTTAGATAAAAAATCAACGATAGTTTCAGCTATCTGTATAGGTTCTTGTATGGGGATATTGTGATCTCCCGGAATGAGTTTAAGTTGAGCACCAGATATTTTTGTTTGTAGCCATTCCCCCGTTGGTTTACAGTTCGATGTATTTCCATACAACAGTAAGGTGGACGGCGGTAATGTTGCAGTATCCATTTCATGGAGGAAATATTTTTCTTTGATCATATCAGCTTTGATGCTCGTCTGGTTGAATAAAAACTCGTAAAGGCGATGATTTTTTTCAAATTGTCGCTTACCCATTTTCATTTTTGTTGTATCGGTAAAATTGGCAATATAATGTTCCAAAAATTCCTTACTATACTCATCGATGATGTTGCGAGCTTTCTCATCCTGTGGATCTGGAGCTTCCATAACTACGAGTCGTTCCACACGGCTTGGGATCTGCAATGCCGTTTTAAGCGCGATTAGTCCACCAAAACTGTAACCCAGCAGATGGACGTTTTGAAGTTGTAGACTATCCAACAAAGCAATCAGATCCGATGACATATTTTCAAGATCATAGCCTTCCGATACACGTTCACTCATGCCATGACTTTTGAGATCATACATGACCACGTGGAAATGCTGCGCTAGGATTGGAGCAATATTAAAATAATAAATAGAGAGGTTGCTGAACATGCCGTGGATCAATACCACGGTATGTTCAGCACCTTTATTTAGTTCTTGTATGTGAACCTTTCTGTTGTTGACCGTAATTATTGGCATTCGTAGATATAATTGATGATCATACGGAGGTCAAGATTGATCAGTTGATCCAGGTCCATCGAAGATAACCAGCCTGTGAAATCAATCTGGTCACCAAAATGTGCCTTGATTTTCTCTGAAAAAGAAACAATTTCTATGCTGTCCATTTCAAGGTCCTTTGTGAAGGAACTTTCTGGTGTGATATCCATCTCTTCTACAAATTCTTCGCCGATAACTTCTGTTATAAAGCCTTTTAATAAAGCGAATAACTCTTCATGATTCAATTTTAGTGTGGTGTTTACAGTGTCCATCCGATAATATAATTTTGGTGTTTGATCGTTTTTATTTCTATTTGATTGATCCAGAGATGATCTCCCTGGATGCGTTCTACTTCATATCTTTTTGGGTTGCCCTGTAGGCCAGTCCCCAGAAATTTTCCGTAGGCTTCTTTCGCTACCCAAAAACGGGTCGTCCATTCGGCCTGTTTCCTGTCTTTTAGCAATTCCATTTCAGCATCAGTAAAGACCAGTGGGTAAAAACCGGCACTGCGCTCCTCGATGAGTTCCATGTCAATGCCTACAGGGTGGCCTTGGCGGGCGATAGCTACGGCATCCTTGCCTTTATGCGCTAACGACACATGGATATCTTTAGTCTCATCGCCCAGTAGATAAGGTTTACCGACTTCATCCGAGCGGATTTCAAACGTAATGGGATAGCAAGGAAGGTTTTTCTGGCGGTTCAACAGCTGTCGCACCGCATCTTTTAACGCAACACGGCTTACCATCCAACTTTTTCTGCGGTTGGGCAGCAAGTGTTGGTAGTGCTGTTTTTCCGTTTGGTTGAAATAGCGTTTCAGGATAAAGTCCCAGGAAGCGACACGGGTATAGGCTTGGTGGAAAAAGAAAACAGCTGGTGCGATTTCCGTTGAGAGACGGTTGTGCAATGGCGACATGGAAACATTCCACAATGCTTCGTCGATTTCCAATCGTCTATTTTGCCAGCCCCTGATCGAGCACCATACTTTTTCGTTTCGTTGGAGCGTAATGTTTGCGATAGCAAATTCATCGTTCAGCTCAGTCAACACACAGGTACACTCGAATAGGCCATCTTGGTCATGCATGTCGTCGAAAAACTCGATTTCTTTGATTTTAACAGGGAATGCAATGCGATCTTTGGTCAGTGTAAGCTGAAGCCACAAACCGAATAATTGTCCCGCATTATCCAATAGCGAGCCCTTTCCACCATTACCCTTGATCTTACCTATGATACCCTTTTTACCTACGGCAGTTACCGCCATAATCCCTTGATAGGCTGTTCCATGGAACATATGCTTATCATAGATTTCTTCGGAAGTACGCGTGATAGGCAGGGACTCACCTATGGAAAGATCAAACTGTGGTGCGACGGGATATGCTGTAGACAGTGCTACCTCTGCATTTGCAAAATTCTCGATATCCAGATAGGCAAGCTGAGGCGACCGCCATTCGCCCTTGACCATTTTCTCAAATGGTTTGGCTACATTCATCCATTGGAACACACTCACGTGCATGATCTTATGGATCTTGGTCGCAGGTTGTTCTGCCTGAGCGATTTCAGCCAGCAATTCAAAAATCATGGTCATCGGGATCACCGGTTCCATGTCCGCTACTTCTGACCATCCCTGCGGTTGTCGCAGCAGACTATGATCGATCAGGTAAGGATGACTGTCCAAATTGACCTGTAGCATTTTTGAAAAATGTCTGTCTACAGGTTTTTCTACGACAAGGGGCTTGGTGACAGTTGCCAAAACGCTAGGCGCTGGCCGGTTCTGAAAGAGTGTCAATACTTCTTCCTGCATCCGGATCATATCCGCGATATTCTCCTGAAATGCCTGTACCAATGGATGATTGCCCCTTACAGCTGTTCCGGCGGTCAGTTGTGGCTGTACTGTGTCAAAAGACTTTCCTAAGCTCTTGACCGCATCAAAATTACGGACGATAGGCGAACCGAGCTGTAGTTTCATACCTTTACTCGCAACTTTTTTTGCGTGGTTTTGTACCGCCAGAAAATCCAGCGCCACTGTTTTTCCTTCCACAAATAAAGCCGCTACGACACGTTGTAACTGCGCAAGTGCCGAACGTGTTGCCACACTGGACGCTAGAGTGCTGAACGCTTTTCCCTTTAAGGTGTCGTCAATAAAGCCGATCAGTCCACCGGTACCCACCTGGATAAAGAACCGGACTCCCTCGTCATAAAGCTTTTCCGTTAGCTCGCGGAAACGGACCGGTTGTACAAGGTGTTCGGCACTCAATTGGCGGATGGCCTGTTGATCCGATGGATATGGCATCAGTGTGGTGGCCGACCACAAAGGGATTTTGGTTGGCTGAAACTGTACTTTTTCCATACCTGCTAGGATCAGATCAAGCTTGTCTGCTACAAAAGGCGAGTGAAACCCCGACTGGAATGGCAGGATCTGATGGAATATCTGTTTCGCTTTCAACTGAGGTACAAGTTCTTCTAAAGCGGTATTGCTGCCGCATAGAATGACCTGATGTGGACAGTTATCATTGGAAACATAAATATTGGGAATTCCAGTAATCAAAGGTGTAATTTCCTTTAGCCCCGTTCCGATGGCAATAAATTTGGAGTCCTTGAGTTCAAAAGTCTTCGGGTTCAGGACATCAATAAGATCCTTGACCGAACTTGCTTCCGCCAGTTCCGCAGAATAGCCAGCCAACCATTCGCCTAAGCTATGTCCAGCATTCATATCCGGATAGATCCCTAGCTTTTTAAGGGAATTGTCCAAAATGCTGCAAGAATTGAAAATAGCCAAGGCATCATTCAGCAGTCCTTCACCTTCGGTTTGTATAGGTGCTGTCAATCCAAAATAGCGACTGACCGAGTCAATCTCTCCTTTCGCTAAGCCATCTAAACCAGGGAAGACGAAGGCAACCTTGCCACCCTCTTGTAATAAAGGGGTAGAGGTATACCAGATATCCTGCTTGTTGCGCCAGGCTTTATCTTTAGAAACGATTTTGATTGCCTTTTCAATCCGCTCTGGGGTGGGATCAAATAGGGCGAGACGATAATGGCCTTCACCCACTGTCGTATCGTTATTCCGTAAAGCCGATAATAATTCCGCATGTGTTGGTCGGGCAAGTAACAATACGGGATCTTTTTTAGGCATATCATAGCCTGTTAAGACCACGTGCGCGTTTATACCGCCGAAACCAAAAGCATTTACCGCGGCCACCTTGGGTAGACCTGTCTTTGACCAGCTTTTTGCTTCCTGTACCGGAGCAAATCGTGTTGTCTGCATATCAGCGGTCGGGTTTTCGCAATAAAGGGTTGGTGGCAATGTATCGTGGTGTAGCGCCAAACAGGTTTTTATCAGGCCTGCGATTCCTGCGGCAGGCATGGCATGACCGATGTTGGATTTGACCGAACCGATTCCAGCGACTGGGGCAGCGTCTTCTTTACCGAAAAACTGCGACAGTGTCTGTAGTTCAGTTTTATCTCCAAGAGGTGTCCCTGTACCGTGTGCTTCCAGATAGCCGATCTGTTTTTCGTCCAGTTCAGCATTTATCCAAGCCTGTTGTAAAGCTTTTAATTGTCCTTTCACCGATGGACTCATGACGCTTGTGCCATGACCATCGCTGCTCACGCCTATGCCTTTGATGACAGCATAGATTTTATCCTGGTCACGTACAGCATCTTCGAGTCGTTTTAATACAACAAAACCACAGCCTTCACCGATGAGTAAGCCATCGGCATCCATGCTGAAAGGTTTGATCTGTTGGTTGTGAGAAAGGGCACCCAATTGTGCAAAGATGCTCCAAAAAGCTGCATTTTGACCGGTATGTACACCGCCGGCAATCATGATATCACTACGGCCACGCTGCAATTCCTGTACAGCATGGTCTACCGCGATCAGGGCGCTGGCACAAGCAGCATCTACAGTAAAGGCCACACCGCCAAGATTGAAGCGGTTGGCAACAAGCGAAGCCACAAGATTAGGGATTAAGCCCATAGCCGTATCAGCGGCGAAGCGTCCCTTGCGTTCCTGGAATGCTTGTTTTACCTTTTCGATATCTGCCGCTGGCACCTGCGGTAAAAGTTCCTGTAAAAGGGAGGAAATCTGTTCGCCTGTACGTACAATTTCTATGGCACGGGTAGCTCCCGGACCGGTATAATTTCCTTTCCCGATCACAATTCCTGCCTTTTCCAGGGATACCTGTTTTTGGAATACGCCGGCATCTTCCAGTGCTTTCTGTACCAGATCAAGCGTTAACAGGTGATCCGGCTCGGTTCCCTCAACAGCAAGTGGTAAAATGCCAAATGCCGTTGGATCGAACACATAGTCAGAGATAAACCCACCACGTTTGCAATAAAAGCGATCTACAGTCCCCGGACCATCACTAAAATGGATCGGGTCAATGCGATCAGCTGGAGCAAATTCAGTGGAATCGACCTTATTGATGATATTTTGCCAGAACGTATTGGCATCCTGTGCCCCCGGAAAGACACAAGATAAACCAACGATGGCAATATCTGTTTTTTTCATAATCAATGGATAAGACGGTTTACCAATTGTTGCCTGACATAATTAACACTTGGCTTTCCGTACCATACCTGATCTCGTTAAGGAAAATTTCTTTCCCTTCATCCAAAGGAATTAGGGAGATGCCACGGCGTTCATATTCTGTTTCCAATGTCTGTGAAACCATGCCGGCACCTTTCCAAGGTCCCCAATTGATCGAAATAACCTTTCCTTTCAAACGTTTATTCAGTACATTGGCATAGTCGTCCAATACACTGTTTGCTGCCGCATAATCTGTCTGACCTTTGTTGCCATAAACAGATGCTATACTGGAAAATAAGACGACGAACTGACAGTCCGAACGTAGTTGTTCCGCTAATACGCGTAATGGTTTTACTTTGGTGTCAAAGACACGTCCAAAAGAGCTGGTCGTTTTTTGTTTGAACAGTTTATCTTCCAGCAAGCCTGCACCATGGATAACACCATCGAGCTGTCCATATTGTTCATAAATCTGGTGGAGCAAGGCCGTTAATCCAGCCTCGTCACAGAGGTCCAATGATTCATAAACGACGGTGTTTCCCAGTTGCTCCATATCACGGATCGTCCGCAGAATCTGATTGTTTTTAAAGACGCGAAGGGTCTCTTTTTCAATTTGTGCCGGAGCATGGAATAGCCCCGATTGAATGAGGTGAGCTCTGATCTGTTCCTTGGAGATCATTGTTTCCAGTTCTTTCGAGATCGGGATATCTTTTCTTGGGTCTGCTGACCTGCCCACAAGGATGTAAGTACAAGGGTAGGAGGCTGACATGTGTTTTACTAATTCGGAAGTAATACCCTGTCCACCGCCAAGTACCAGGACAACAGATTTTTGATCCAGTTGGATTTGCACTTCTTCGCTGCCTGTCGACAGTGGTGAGGGAATAATATCGAATGTATGACGTTGATCATGCTTGTAGATAACCTCGACGGTTTTATCGGTTGTCAAGATTTCTTTTAGTGTGATTTCAGCGATCTGATCTGTTTCCTGTGGCGTGCTCAAACTGATTAATCGACAGCTTGTCTGTTCAAACTCACGAGCTAGACTTTTAAACAGCCCCGGGTAACCCTGGTAGTGACGTAAGGCATGTGTATCGTTTGTTTTTTCTACATGTGCCGGAATATCAGAGATTAAATAGACCCATTTGGCCCTGTCCAGATCCATTTTTTTGATTAGATCAACTTGATCTATGATATTATGTTGTACTGTCGCTGAAAATATGTCGGAGATAATTAGTCCATCAAAGACAGCAAGATCATTTTCCGGATTGACCAGTTCTGCGATCGCACCATGTTTTTCGAGCATGGTTTTGATGGCCATTGTCTGCTGCCCATGATCAGGAGCAATGGCAAAACGTTTGCCCTGTAGAATTTCTGTGTCTTGTGCTGAGGCCGCATCTGCTGGTGTCAAGTCAAAACGAAGTCTGGACAAGAGGCTCTGTTCAGGAGCTGTATCACTAACTTCACTGATCCAGGAAGCAAGACCGTTAAGGGTTTTAATCGCTGCTAAGGTTTCCATTAGATCTTCGGCATGTTCGAGATCCTCTCCAAAACCAATTTTGGTCTTCAGTTCAGCAATGATTTCCATCCGTTTGATCGAGTCTATGCTCAAATCTGCTTCCAGGTCCAAATCCAATCCTAACATTTCTTTGGGATAACCGGTTTTTTCACTGACGATATCCAGTATTGCTGTTTGTAATTCCGCAAGGGAGAGCGCGGACTGATTTGTTGTTGTGGGTGTCGATACCGCTGTTTGAGCGCTTGTGGCCGGCACTGCTGTTGTGCCGCTGAATTCTGTTAACCAGGAAACCAGACCATTTAAGGTTTTTATGGCAGCCAATTGTTCCATGATTGTATCTTCATTTGCATGATCGAACTTTAGTGTTCCAAGCTCTGTACGCAATGTTCCTATAATTTCGACCCGCTTGATTGAATCAATGCTGAGATCGGCTTCCAGGTCCATTTCCATACCCAGCATCTCATGTGGATAACCGGTCTTGTCGCTTACTACCTGTAACAATAACGTTTTAATGTCTTTAGCTGGTGTTTGTACCACTGTTGCGACAGCGGAATTGTCGCTGAGCGTGGGTTGAACGGTAATCGGGGTTATACGGTCTGCAGTCACATTTGGTGCGGGACTTGAATAGACCGGCATAGGTGCTACTTGTGGGTTTTGCCCCAAAAAGGAAAGCATGACATCACGTTGCGCCTGGATCAGCATTTTCATGCTGTTTAAGTATTCTTGCAGCATACGCTCGGCAGCAGGTTGTGCTTCTGTCGTTGCAGCTATAGGATTGTTAAGGTTGCTCATTTTAATGGGGCTTACTATTGGCAATGCGCCATTGACAGGTAGCGTTCCTGTCGTTGGATGTGCAGCCTGTCCATTGACACGCCAGATAGTAGGTTTTTTCTTATATAAGTTTGGTTGATCTAGCTGGATTGGTTGAATCTGACGACCTTCAAAAAGTTTATCAATAGCGAAATTGCGACCAGTTCCCAAGTATTGTGCAAGCATACAGAGTAGGTGCGTCAATTTGTTGCGGTTGCTATCCTCTACGTACAGGGTCAGTTGATCTTGCTCCAGACAGGCTTTGGTTAAGCCTGTCAGCACTTTGCCTGGACCTACCTCAATAAATATCCGTGCGCCATCAGCATACATGGCCTGAAGCTCCTCAACAAAGCGGACAGGTTGAACCAAATGATCAGTCAGTCTTGCTTTTATTTCGGATACCGAAGTAGGATATAAGCTTGTTGTTGTGTTTGACCAGACCGGTAGTCGCATTTCTTGGAATGGAACATCCTTCAATACATTCGCATAAAGCTCTTTTGATCTAGCGACTAAAGGACTATGGAAAGCACAGGCAACCTCCAGCTTTTTAGCAGAGACACGTTCCTGTTTTAACAGTTCCATGAGTTTCCCGATAGCGACTGTGCTACCTGCAACAACACATTGCGTCGGAGAATTGTAATTCACCGGATAACAGCCTTCAACACGATTGAGGAGTGCCTTCAGCTGTTCCGCATTTGCGTTAACAGCAACCATGGTGCCAGGATCGCCATTTTCGACCGAATCCAGGATGGATTGAGCCCGCTTGCTGCTCAGTTCGACTAATTGTTCTTCGTCAAATACGCCGGCGAAACACAATGCTGGTAATTCACCGTAACTATGGCCGGCCAGCATATCTGGGACGATACCCAATGACTGGAGGAATTTAGCTAAGGCTAAATCGACGATCCCCAAAAGCGGTTGTGCTAGGCGCGTATCTTTAATGGTTTCCTTTTGTTGTTTTAAAGAATCGGCATCAAACGTAGTTGAAGGAAAGACCACTTTTTCCAGTTCAGGATACTGCGAGATAAGCTTTCGCATTGCTGGGAATACCACAAAGAGATCACGGGCCATATTGATACGTTGACTACCTTGTCCCGGAAATAAGAATGCTGTTTTACCTTCGCGTTTTTTGACTATAAAGGTGTCTTTGCTTTCAATACCAGATAACACCAATTCGATTTTCATCATCAGGTCTTCGGCTGTATCGGCAACAATGCTGAGCTGGATCTCTTTTTCAGAAGCAACAGCTAAGCTGTAGGCGATATCTTTTAGCGGGAGGCTATCGTTTATATCTAACAGTGCTTTTACCTGACCCAATTGACCCTTAGCTTCGTTATAGCTGTCGCCACGGAAAACGAATAGTTCGGATGGCCAGGATTGCAAGGCGATTGTACTATCTTCCTGCGGATGATTCGCAATAACAGCGTGGAAATTTGTTCCGCCAAAACCAAAGGCGCTGATGCCAGCATAACGTCTTTTTTCTCCCCATAAACCAGTTTCAGCATGGAAAGCAAAAGGACTTGTCTGTGCATTATAATAGGCATTCGGCTGTTGGAGGTGAAGTGTTGGTGGTTTTACACCATGAAATACAGCTAGGGAAGCTTTGATCAAGCCTGCCAATCCTGCCGCACATTTTGTATGGCCGATCTGGGTTTTGACCGAACCTAAATGCGTTTGTGCTGGTAAGGCTCCTGAACGGCTGAATAAATTGGTCAGTGCGCTTAGTTCTGTTTTATCACCGACGACTGTTCCTGTACCATGTGCTTCAACCAGACCAACGGATGCTGCGCTGATACCTGCTTGGTTATAGGCACGTTCCAGTGCGCGTACTTGACCGATTTTTCGGGGAGCGGTGAGGCCTAGGGCTTTACCATCACTGGATCCGCCGACACCTTTGATAACCGAGTAGATGCGGTCGCCATCACGTACAGCATCTTCATAGCGTTTGAGCACCAATATCGCTACCCCCTCGCCAAGAGCAATCCCATCTGCATCACTGTCAAATGTAGCGCATCGTCCTTTACGTGAGAGCGCATGTGTGCTGGAAAACATCAGGTAATCGTTGATTCCATTATGGAGATCCGCTCCACCCGCAAGCACCATATCCGATTTACCCAGAATAAGTTCCTGACAAGCTAGATCAATCGCTGCAAGGGATGAGGCGCAAGCAGCATCCACTGTAAAATTTCGACCGCCAAGATCCAGTCTATTTGTGATCCGACCAGCGATAACATTGGCCAGGATACCCGGGAAGGAATCTTCGGTGGTATGTGGTAATGCCTCTTTCACTTCTTCATGCAGTTCACCAAAGACCTGTTTATAGTACCCTCTAAAGCTATAGCTATTGGCAAGATCATTGCCCCCTTCCGCACCGATGATTACGGAAATGTTTTCGCGGTTGATTTGTTTTTCGCCATAACCGGCGTCTTCCATCGCACGCTTGGCGACCAGTAACGTCAGCAATTGTGTTGGTTCAATCGCTGCGAGCGATTGTGGTGGAATCCCGAAAGCCAAGGGATCAAAATCAATTTTCGGAATGAAACCACCCCATTTTGAGTGGGATACATCTGGACCATCTGCATCGGGTTTATAGTAAATAGCCTTGTTCCAGCGTTCGTCAGGAACTTCGGTAACACTATCTTTTCCAAGGATAATATTGCGCCAAAATTCTTCCAGATTTTTGGCTCCCGGAAAAATACACTCCATTCCGACAATGGCGACATCCAGCGGTTTTTCGCTGGAAAGCGGTTCTTCCGGTAATATTGCTTCATGGATAAACTGCTGATTGTCGATGCCGACATGTTGATGTAGCGCATCCAGGGAGATCACCTTGTTCTGCATGGTTGCAATCTGGCCGATCATATACATACCCAGGCCCAGTTGTTCACTTTTAGGGATGTTGACCAGTTGATCTCCTTGACGGTCGACACCTTTAGCTGCAATACGCAGACGGCCGACGTTTAATTTTTCGAGTTTTTCCCAGACTTCTTTTTTATCTATGCCTGCAGCCAATAGTTTGGATTTCTCCCGGTTGAAGTGTTGTGCAAAAGCCGTATTCAAACAACGAGTTTCATGCCCTGGTGCTGTCTCCAACAGAACGGTATCTTTGGCTTGCATAGCTTGTCTCTGAAACTCTTCCTGAATAGCTCCGCTGCTTACCGCTTCATGCGTATAGAGATATGCAGTTCCCATCAGTACGCCTACTTTGACACCACGCGCTGCTAAAGGAGCTGCCATAATGGAGACAAATGCCGTAGAAAATGCATCGTGGATACCGCCGGCAAAGAAAACACTAATCTGTTCGGGGTGATCTTCTTTTAAGATGCGTTCAATCTGTTTTTCCCAGAGGACCGTGCTTGATAGAGGTCCAACGTGGCCACCACATTCGCGACCTTCGAAAATGAAATTTTTGGCACCTTCCTTTAGAAACATGTCGAGCAGTGCAGGAGACGGTACGTGTAGAAACGTTGTTATGCCTGCTTTTTCAAATACCTTAGCCTGCGCAGGTCGACCACCGGCAATCAGGACAACAGGAGGTTTAGCTTCCAAGATATAGGCCGTCTGTTCTTCACGCAATTCCTGCGGTGCAAAACCTAAGATCCCCACTCCCCAGGTTTTATCTCCGGCAAGCTGTTTGGTTTCCATAACCAGGGCTTTGGCCTGTTCACCCCGTAGGAGGGATAGCGCGACAAAAGGAAGCGCGCCGGCTTCCGCTACAGCATTGGCAAAGGCCGGAACATCGCTGACCCGGGTCATGGGGCCTTGTGCGATTGGATAACACAGGCCTAGTTGTTTCGCTAATACATTATCACGGTCAATCGGCTGTAAAGCTTTCGCCTGCTTTAAATGGCCGTACATGGCTTCCTTAAATCCGAAAATAAGCTTTTTTAGTGTCCTGAAATCCTCGTAAAGATCGATGGCCAAGGATATGTCTTGCCCCATCGGGATATAACTCGTCGCAGGATTCAGGTCAGTAAAATATGCTCGGAGTTCGGGAGTGTCAACCTGGTCCGATAACAGCGGCGAGTTTGGTCGCACCAGTACGCGATGGTTGGCAATGATCTTGGTTTCCGTCCCGTTTAATTTTCCACAGAGCGTTTTGAAGTCTTGGGGAACCGCACTTTCCGGAAACAGCGCAAGCTGGCTGTCCAACACAATTCCAGTGGCACCGAGGGATTTTGCAGCAGCAGCGGTATGCAGACCTATGCCGCCCTGTACCCAAACAGGTATGGACTGGATTTCTTTGATAATCCGTTGGAAGAGTACAAACGTGGATTCATATCCAACGAGACCTCCAGCTTCATTTCCTTTTATGATAATTCCTTTTGCGTTAAGCTGTTCTGCTTGTTTGGCTTCTTCCATACTGCTGACCTGATACACTATGGACAGATGCGGAGCCGTGGGAGCTGGGCTACCAAAAGGAAGAATGGCGACGCTTACTTTCTCCGGAATTTCAAGGGATAGAAGTTTATCATTTGGAAAATAAATTCCATAAGTAAATATAGCAGTCTGATCAAGTTGATTCAGTGCTTCCTGAGCGTTGGCTAAGTCGTGTCCCAAACTTAATACGGGAAATGCACCCGCTTGATGGAGTTTGGGCATAAGATTGACGTCAGGCTTTTCAAAAGGTGTTAATCCAATAATGGTTAAATTTTTCATGCATTGATGAATTTGAACATATAATAGCAGGAGATCCCATAACAAACATCAAAATCGTTGTGGTTTTGATAGGAGGGTTGTTATGTTGGAATAAAAGTAGTTAATTTTTATTATATATTTAATAATAAAGGTAATTTGATAATGATTTTTTAACAAAAAAGTAGTAAACGCTTGAGTCTTATTAACCGATAGGCTACAAATTTATTTAAATTTGTTTTTGATTTTTATTTTTTGCTTGATCTTGATGGAAATAACAAAATACTTTATGTTTGAATAACTAAATGGATAATTTTATCTCATAAACTTTTATTAACAATGTTTTTTGGTAATTACTTGTCTTTTTTTGCAGTTTGATCATAGTTGTAGTAACTTATTTGGGCTGTTTGGAAATGATAAAAGCAAATCGACATATTGAAGTTCATTTATGGTATAATAACGAGTGTATTTAACTTTAAAATTAAATATTAATAATAGTCAATATATCAGTTGATTAGTTTTATTTTTGTGGTAATGCTTGCAAAATATGCCTAAGAAGCGTATATTTGTGCCACACAAAAACAAAGGTGATACCTTTTCGGGGTGTAGCGTAGCCCGGTATCGCGCCACATTTGGGATGTGGAGGTCGTAGGTTCGAATCCTGCCACCCCGACT
>NZ_RBWS01000029.1 GCF_003627955.1 Sphingobacterium puteale
ATGCGATCGTACTTTTTACGGACTTTAATCATTATTTCAAAATTAAGATATTTTATTGTTCTTAACTTGATCTGCCGACTAAGTTAGCAACTCCAATTCTAGCACGTATAATTAAATCGTGGATTGCCAAGATAGCATCTCTTAACTTTTTCTCATCTAACATATTGCACTTTATTTAATTAAATTAGCTTTTTCGAGTGGGTATTTTTCGTTGTTGAGTTTCATCTTGTCCTCCACGATCTGCTTGACATCATGTCCATGCTTATCAGCAAGCAAAAGGGCACACATCGGTAAGTTCATTTTTCAATGGTTATCGGGATTGGCATCTTCCATTTTGATTTGTTAGCTTTTTATTTACACATTGCTTATTCATTAGTTTAAGCCCTTTTGTAAAGGCCTTAATTCATAAAATTCTACAATTTCCGATCCTTCATCTTGATTGGAAATAACTTCATCATTGAAGCTAACAAATTGATTTTCTGAAATTCTTATTGTAGTGGGATAATCTGCCAAATACATAGATAAAACAACATTACAGGTTGGACATAAAGTTGAACCAGCAATTTGTTTTACACTAAGATTTTCCGTTTCTGGATTTTCCCAATCAATTACGAACAACTCCCCACAATTTGTACAAGTAACCAAGCTATTATTACTCCAGCCGCTTTTTAATGGTAAAAAAACTTTATAATTGTAGACACCTAGCGCAACACTTTGATACTTTATTAAACATCTAATTTTTTTCTTTTGCATAGTGTCAGTTTCATAAGCGTTTGTTCCTCTTACTAATTTTCAAATTGTATAATGACTTTATATAAAATATCGGGCTCATCACCGTAACGAATTTTTATCTTCACCCAACTTTTGAGGTAAAGCTCATATACATCGAGTTCATTTGAAAAAATCTACATATTTTTTTCAAAAATTTGACCTCTTCTATTCATATTCTATCACAATTTTATTCGGAATACTTTAACGATTATAAAATATATAATTGACATTATAAAAAAACTAATAAAAAGTCGTGTTATAAGATCCAGCGAATGTGATAGAATTTCAGACTACTTAATTTTCCCACTAATAAGATCCATAAGTGTATAAAAAGAAACTATAAGCAAAGAAAACTTTGCAATAATCCATAGTGATGTGTTTTTTTTCATTCTAACTATTTATATACACTCATTTTCGTTGGCATATCTATCAACTCACAATAATACGAAAAAATAAAAGCCAAATCTCGCGACGTGGCCTTAAATAAACATATGATTCACTAGTGATCTGCCTTACACCGATCTTAGCAGATCACTAGTTAATTAGATACTATTTATACGAATTGATTGATTTGGAGACTTTCCAGTTGTTGCCTTCGCGCTCCAAGGTAACTAGGTCAGTCTTGGTGAAGCTCTCAAATTTCAAGGTCACTTTAGCCATCATATAGTCTGCGGTCTCTTCGATGATATCGGTGCTTACTGCACAATTCAAACGCTCACCTTTTTGTTTTTTCAGAGATTTAACCACTGCCTCACGGCTATGAGATTGTGCATTGGAAGTTTGGATCTTTTGGTTGAAATCAGCAGCGAACAACTGTTCCACACCTGCCGACTCGCCTTCGGTAGTTACCGCAACGTAATGTTCAAGAGCGAAGTCTGCTGTAGAAAGGTTAACGTTTACTTTTGCTGATTTGGAGCCTGGGCCTTCAGCGGCCATAACGAAAGTGGATACTGCAATTAACGCTGCTGCTGCGAATGTTTTTACTAATGAGTTCATAATGTCTTTATTTATTGTGTTAGTAGTATTGTTCTTATTTGTTGACTCAAAACTACGACACAATACGCCCTTGGCCTATGGACTTTAGACCAACAGACAGGAAAACTCGGTGAATGGCGGGAATGGGGAGGTGAATTTTATTTTAGCAATTTAAAAATAACCAAGTTCCTATTAAAAGAAAAAATAAACGCCAGTTTGCCTTTTCACAGCTTCTTCAAACAGGCAAATAATTTCTTCCATAAGCTCCTGAATACGATCATCTTTTAACCTTACATTTTTTAAATATTTTAACCCTTCCTCCAGCTGTTGCTTATTCGTAATAGCATCGTCTTCAAAATCATCTATTAAACAGCCTAGCATATTATTCAAATCTGAAAATACACCAAAAGCATCTAATTGATAAAATTGCGACTCTGAGAGAACTAACTGGATCAAATCATGATCTCCGGCTTCATTAAAATCCAATAACTCTTCTGCCCTTTTGTCTTTTGGCGTAACGATATAACGATTTTTAATATAAAAGTAATCCTACGGTTGAAATGCTATGTACTTTTAAAATACTTTATTGAGACAGCTGCCGTCATATCAAGTTATCAAAAAAATTACTCCAATAAAACTATTTCAAATTGACTGTTGTTCTTACAATACAAACCGGCTACAAGCTACCTTTCGAAAGAAAGGTTCAGCATAAAAATTGGCGTCGTACAGTGAAAATCCAATAGTCTTTAAAAGCATTGGATGACGAAACAAAAAAGAGGAAACGATAGGAAACATAAAAATTACTGTACAAATAAACGCTAACAGAAAGGGTCTGATGAGAATTAGGCCCTTTTGACGTAAAAAAGCCACATCTCTCCTATTCAGCTTGACTTTAAGGATATAGGACAGCTTCTAGATTTTTGTAAGCGGTCACGTGTTTATTCTCTGACATTTTATTTAAATTGATTAATCTCCATTTCACTGAAGGAAGTTCCGAGACTAAAGCTGCGTCCAATCCTAAGAGTGCCCAATCAGGTGTCTTATTTTTGACAGAGAGTAAAAATTTACGTTCACTATCAGTCATCTCCTTGTTGATATCTGCAATCAGTTTCTCCCGTACAGAAAGTAGCTCCTCTAAAGAAACTTCAATTTCTGCCATTTGCGCAAACTCCATTTCATATATACCTGAGATATCTTTTCGGTTTGGATTAAGCAGTTCTGCCATCGGTCGAAAATGACTTATTAAAAATACAAGAAATGTTTTTCGTAATTCTTCCGTTAATCCTTCATTTTCGTATAACTGTTTTACATCAAACAAATCACGGGGATGTTGACGATCTAGGGCAGCGCAAAGTTTACCAGCATACAGATCTGGGTGTGATGCAACTAGCATTTCAGCATAACCAAATTCTTTTTCAACCTGCGGTCGCACTTCCATTCTGACAGCTGGGAAAAGGCTTCCACGTATAACAGGAGATAGTTCTATTTTAACACGAACATCATTAAGTGAAACTATTATTCGTAATGAATTATCCTGTTGTAGTGTTGTATTTTGAACTTGGGCACCTGCAATCGATTTCTTTATGGAATCTGTTATTCTCGCTAATGCAGCTCTGATATTTTCAAGAGAGGCGTCGCGATCCTCCATTGGCAGATACAACAAATCGATGTCTACGGAAAGCCTTGGCAAATCTCTATAAAACAAATTAATAGCCGTACCGCCTTTAAGTGCAAAACAGTCTTCTTTATCGATTATAGGTAACAATCGGATCAATAAACGGACCTGCTCGGCATATTCTTCTTTCTTACTCATAAAAATCAGGAACAGTTATTTTATATTTCTTATTTAGTTTCCCACCTGTGACGATCACACGATTACCAGATCCAAAATCTATTTTCTCAGATTGAAGTTTTGTAAACCAGGTATGATTTTGACGCTCGGCAAGGTAAAAGAAAAGCCTGCGAACTTTGATATTTGTGCACAGTTCCAATAATCTTTGGAGTGTCCTAGGAGAAAGCGTATTTAATCCTTGCATTAATTCATCCGCATGTTCAAATGATATATTTTGGGGAACTTGATTCATCACTTCCAAAATAGCTCTTTCAGGAATGGATATACGTAAGCCTTCCTTTGTATTTTTCCAACTGAAAGCTCTAGTAAACTCAAGTAATGCTAGCGCCCTTTCATCTTCAAAACTATTACCAAATAAATAGCCAGAACTATGCTTAAGAAATTTGATCCCTGTTGTAAGGTTATTTATCCATATGGGAAGATTATCCCGGCCATATAAATGAATCAAGCGTTGATTAGACATCGGGAGATAATGGGTCAGTTTCTGAAGTTCTAAAGCCGATAGGCCTCCAATGGTTAGATCTGTATCTAGCTGTTTCTGCAGGAAATAGACAATATCCCCCCATTCCACTTCTGCCCCTTCACGTTTATATACTCCATTTTTCACAGTTTCCAATAGTCGACTCTTCAATAAATTATCGATCGCATGACCTGTGAGATCATTCTGCTGTAGCCAAGATCTGGTAACCAAAGCTCCCTCCGGCACTAATTTTAACACATCTTTCCTTCTCTGAGAATACATATTCATGTTTAAACTATTTAAATTTATCGGCGAAAAACGCCGATAAATCAAATATACATAAACTGATTTATTTAACAAAACTTATATTATCGGCGTTTTTCGCCGATAATAAAGAAATATATAAACAAGTAAGTCTTTTCGAAAAACAAGCATAATACCGTTATTCCTGATTTTAGAGAAATGGATGTAAAAAACTCATATTGATATCATGTTATCTGAATTGACTCGCCGAGATCCTCCGCTCTACAAAAAATACACCGATTGTTGCCAGTCACCTAAGACAACCGGAGCATCGCCAATGGCCAAAATCGATCTTTTGATGCCATCGATCTCTTGCTTATCCAATTTGTTTTTCAGCCTTTGCAAGCGGACCTGATTTCGCCCGCTGGGCTTAATCAGCACCAGATCGGACACATCAAACTGCAAAGTGCCTTTGATAGGATCGTAAAACTGCTCATTGGCAAAACTCAGTGTATTAAAAATACTGATCTTGGTTCGTAAAAGCCAGTCTCCAGAGGTCAGATAAAATGCAAAAGCATTCCTCATCTTGACATGTTCTTTAATACAGTAGCTAGCCACCTGGTGCACAGGCATAACTTTTACGGGAAGCCGTAATAATCTGTAATTTTTTATTCTTAAAATTGACAATATTGTAAAATGGATTGCAATAAAACTCAAAACACATTTTTCAATACTTTATTACATAGCTTTAATTAAATCATTAACCCAATCAAATACTGATATTATGGAATACAAAGTAGTACCTTTTGTAGCATCGATAAACCCAAGGACAGGCACATCGGATCAAGTAGCAGAACAATTAGAAACCTTGATTAATCAGGGTGCATCAGGAGGATGGAACTATGTGAGACTAGAAAGCGTGACAACTTATGTACATGCCGAAAATGGTTGCTTTAATAATAAACCTGGATATACGACGGCAAGACAGATGGTGGTATTTTCAAGGCCATGAAGTCTCTCCTATTGACCGCGATCCGGTTGTATTGGTTGATCATCCCACCGGAAAGAAGACGTAAGTGTATATTTAGGCATAGCTGCTCTAAATATGTATTTGACGTAACTAAACATGAAGGCTTTAGGGCAGGTAGGAAAGCATTGCTTTCACGCATGAGAACCTGTAATGGTCACTTTGACATAATCACGGATTATAAAAGTGGTGAGCGGATGATGTACCTGAAAGGCGGTGTAGTGGTTGGCGAGGCGGAGATCGCGGAGAGGTTGTTGTAAATAGTTTAGGGATGGAACTTAAAAAGCATACCTATCTGTATTTTTGCGAACTAAATCAATACAAAAAGCCGAAGATAACTGAGAAAGTCATATACACTGTAAACAATAATCTGTTAAACCTCTCCGAATGTAGGTAATTGGCTTTTTTTTAAAGGTTGTTCAATAAGGCTTTATTGAACAACCTTTATTCAGTCCTGAATCTTTATTTATGCTGCCAGCACCTTCCCCCACCTGACACTTTTCGCTGACACGGTCCTCCTTTTTGGGTTGGAGCACCACAGATGCTCGAAACAGGTTTAGTTGATCCCGAACTTTTTACGATGTGTCTAACAGTAACACTGGAATTGCCTGACTTCGAAACTAGCCGCTTACCGTCTTTTATAATATGAGCAGACACAGTATTCGAATTCGATTGTCGCGCAGTGACGGTCACTTTCATCTCTGTGAATACCGAGCGTGGAAAATCTTTCTTCCATGTTCCTTTATGACCATTCACATACACCGTAGCCCCTAGATCATCAACATAGTTAATGTCACATTCATCACATTCTGTTTCATAACCATATGTATCGTATTCCGATTCAGCTTTTTTACAGGCCATAGATAAAAATGAAATAAGAAATAACAATAGATACTTTTTCATAACACACCTGATTAATAGTTAATGACGGTTTCCACGATCTGCTCAGAGTATTTGTAGATATCATCCAGTGAGTCCAGATCATATTTAGCTTCCTTTTTATCTTTGTCAAACAAACCGATACGAAGTCTATTGGGCGTAAAATAAAAACGACAAATTGGTTTGCGATTGTTATCATCCAGCAGGATACCACAATAGGATTGATTATCACGCATAAATACACGTCCCACTTCGATCTCCTTGCGTAAAATAGATTTAATAATTAAGTAACCTTCAATCTCTTCTTCAGTTGTGACAATCAGTGCCTCAGGTTCTACTGGAGCTATAGTAGTATTCTTTTCTTCGGCTTCAGTTTCTTTTTTAAGTGCACTCTTAAGGCGCTCTGCAATTTGATCATTGACAATCTGTGTAAAAACGCGTTTGACCAAAGGTGTAAACTGTTCCAAAACCTTTGCTGTAACAACGCTTGGATAGGCTTGCTTCGCAAAAAAACGAACGAAATCGTCGCTTGGGTTTTGCATCTCGCCCATTGCTAAAATAGTCAACTCGTTAAAGTACTTTAATTCGCTCGCAACGCTGGAAATGCTTTCGAGATCAAATTCTGTTTTGTGGAATTTGCGTAATTCGGATACTTCATTGTCTTTGATATCCATAATCTTGAACTCGAAAAATGGTTTTTCATCCATCTTATTCGGTGTAACCAGATCGGTGTAAAAGCGGTATTCTACGCCGTTCGTCAGCAAACCAAATTTAGCTTCTGTGGTATGGAAATAACGGAACAATTGTGAATTGTGTGGATCAAGCCCGTCCGCATAATGTTTGCATTCGATTAAGATAACAGGTTTGTCTTCACGTAATATCGCATAGTCAACCTTCTCCCCTTTCTTGATACCGATATCGGCAATAAACTCTGGTTGCACCTCAAAGGGGTCAAACACATCGTATCCCAATATCTTCAAAAACGGCATCACTAAGGATGTCTTTGTGGCTTCCTCTGTTTTGATCTGTGGTAAAAGTCGGTCAACGCGCTTGGCAAATTGACGAATCTCATCTTTAAAATCCATAATAAAATAGTTTTGTTAGCAATAAGTGGTTTCTTTAATCTTCCCAACCGCAAAGGGTTTTACCTTCTTTTTGTGCTTGCTCCCGTGTTGTCTTGATGGTTTTGGCACTGCACGACTTTAATCCTCTACAGTTTTCATTGAGGTGATATCGCTTCCCTTTGCCACTACCACAAACGTATACTGTATTCTTATCTGAACTTTCTTTCACTAGCGAAGCTGTGGTACCATCAAACCGCAAGAGGATAATAAATAATAGGCTTATCAATTTCATAATACATCAAAAATAATCGGATCAGCGCATCTTATTTTACGGTTTCCCGTAGTGACACATTTTACTTTAATAAGCCCATACACCCTTCTTACTTTCTCTAGCCTCATGCTGAAGCTTCACAAAAAGGGCTGTATGTTTTACATTGGGAGGATAGGTATCTACAACTGCAAATCCGCCTTTCACTAAATCAGCATTCAGAAAAGTACCATCCAGCAAATAGATGTAGGCCAGCATCCGTCTATATCTGTCCTTTTTCTGAACATCAAGTTCGAGCTTCACCCACTTATTTTCGGTTAGTTTTTGCACATATTCTTTTGCTTCCTTCGCATAAGGTCCCTTTAATTTACCGCGGGAATTGCGCGTCTCTGGTGCATCAATTCCTATAAATCTGACCTTAAATTTTTCACTACCATTATTAACCCAAAAAGTGTCGCCATCAATGACCTTCGTAACATAAACTTCTTTTTGTTGCCACCGGTTGATCATTTCCTCCTGAAGTGGAGCAGTAGACTTCCCTTCCCTAGAGGCACTAATAAAATGTTGTTGAGTGACCTCAGTCGGCTGTTCACTTCCGCAATTAATAAATAAAGGTAATATGAAAAAGATGGCAACCAGTATTTGCCATCTTTTTCTGACTCTGGCTAGCTTTTTCATTATGCCGAGATCTTTTCATCTGCTTCCTTTTCAGGAAATAGTATGGATACCAAAACAGATAAAATAAGAATTCCCCCTACAATGCCCAAAGAAACTGGTGAAGGGATATGATACCAAGGCGAGATGATCATTTTGACACCAATGAACGTTAAGATTACCGAGAGCCCGTAAGGAAGTTTGCTGAACATATGGATAAAATTGGACAGTAGAAAATAGAGTGACCGAAGTCCAAGTATGGCAAAGATGTTGGATGTGTAAAGAATAAAAGGATCCTTCGAAATAGCAAAAATAGCAGGGATAGAGTCGACCGCAAATAACACGTCTGTAAATTCAATTACGGCAACAACAACCAAAAGCGGGGTTGCAAGTTTCGTCCCGTTCTGAACAGTAAAAAACTTTCCTTGATCATAATTATCAGATACCTTCCAGAATTTCTTCACCAATCGCGCACCTGCTGTTTCGCTAAAATCCTCATCTTCATCGTCATCTCCACTTCCCCAAGATTTGATCCCTGCAAAAATTAGAAACAAACCAAAGGCTGTCAACACAAGATTGATATTCCAAGGTAGAGCGGTCACACCAAAGAAATCCAGTATCGGATTAAGATATGTCAAATTAATTAGGCCTACGCCTGCAAAGATGAAGATCGCCCGAAAGAGTAACGCACCCAAAATACCCCAAAACAGTACTTTGTGATGTAATTCCCGTGGCACTTTGAAGTAAGAAAACACCAAGATAAACACAAATAAATTATCTACTGACAAAGCCTTTTCAATCCAGTAAGCTGCCTGAAACTGGGTAAACTTTTCTATTGCAGTGGCATGCCCTCCAGCATCCTGATTGAATACATAATAGACAACACCGGAGAAAATCATTGCCAACGAAATCCAAACCACTGTCCATATAGTCGCTTCTTTGGAAGAAACAATATGGCTCTTTTTGTTGAAAACACCCAAATCCAGTAACAACATAATAATGACTGTCAACCCAAATCCCCAGATTAGACCGGGATGTAATTGTAAAATACTTTGTTCCATTTTTATAAATTATTGATTAGTTAGCGTGATAAATAATGACCTTCCACACTCCTCATTGGACAGTAGAATCTTTTTGCCGTCAGTCAATTCAACCATTGAATTAATTGGTACATCTTTTTGCTCAGTCAGATCCTTCATCCCCTGCAGGTTTTGGTTGACTAGCATCCATTTATTTTGGTAATAGGTGAAATACCCAACTGGTTTCTTATCCTCAGCGGTAAGGCTTTCATTCCGTATTACTTTACGGGATACATGCCATTTGAAAAGATATTGATTGTGATAGACCATTAGCCGATGTCCTTCGGGTTTCCATACAGTATCTTTAAATTTAAAATAGAGATCGATGACGGGAAGGCTTCCTTTGTGCGCTGTACCGCAGAATGGACAGATAGGTTTGGTAGAATTGTCAAATACGTACCACTTCTCATCACATTGTGGATTATTGCACGGCTGAATAAGGTCTACTGTTTTCAATAATGCAGTCTCCCACTCGTTGGCAATGGGACGCAACATAGGGTTGTGCAGGCCATCGATAAAAGCCCGTTTAAACAGATCGGCCAGATAAGGTCCCGTTTTGGTGTAGGAAAGCTTATTAGGATTTCCCCAGAAGGATTCCCATTTTCTCAGCTGATCGGTCTTAACAGCATTCATTTGATCAGTAGGATGCTCAACAAACAGAGCTTTTTCTCCCATCGCCATTAGTTCATCTTTTTCGGCATCAAGATCCCAAATCTTACCACCCCGCAGTGGGTGCCGTCGCAACAGATACATATAAATCAGCACTGCCAGGGCATGGAGATCTGTCTTCTGATTAGGCAGTACCCGATCGGGATCATTAAGTTTAAGGTGTTTGGTCTTTAATACCTCTGGGGCAATAAAATCGGCTGTACCAATCACCTCAGGAGGGTACAATCCGGGGACAACCAAACCATCCAAATCAATGATATTGGCAGACTTACTAACAGGATCAATAAGCACATTATTATAGGATAGATCTGAATGAGCAAGACCCATTTGATGCATTTTCTTGACGCCCCGACAAATATTAATAGCAATTTGAAAATAACTTAGCCAATCGCCTAATTCGGACTTATCCAAGGCGAGCGGATATTGTTGATGACGAAAGGATGGTGCAGTAAACCACTTTCCAACTTTCTCCCCCCCTTTTATCATCGAATTGGCACCATAACCCTTTGCAAAGAAAAATTTGGTATCATAGATAGGTACAATGACGCCTGTCTTGCCATCCTGTTCTACCGCATCATAAGGCCAGCGGTAGATTTCCTGCAAGAAATAATCACCTGCACTACCATTCTTAATATTGTCTAAATATAAAGTGACAATACGCTTTATCCGATCCCGCTGATTGAAGTCAAGGGTGTTTCGAAAAAAAGCAACCACGTACTTTCTATTGGGTGCGAAATAGACATCCTTAACACCACCTTGTTTGGGACTGCCGTCATCTATATACTTGTAAGTCCGAGACGGATCAATAATGGATTTTATAGTTATCGTCTTCATCTGTTAATAGATTATGGCTAGTGTTCTATCGTCGTGGTTACCTTTACTCCAGAAGTCAAGCCAGGTCAATAACTGATCCTTAATATGTTCATCTGTCAGAAAATCTACTTTTGCACCGTCTTCATTTTGCCCACCAAGATCTTGTAGAAAGGTATTCCATCTTTCTTTATCTTCGAGTTTGTTTTCTGTAATAAATTTGGCATCATAGATCCCATCTGTCATCAACATCAATTTTGAAAAATCATCAAATCTATTGATCGCAAATCGTAATGGCATATCACTGTGACTGAAAATCTCTGGCATAGTAATAAAACGGGTTCCCCCACCAAACTCACCGATATCGAGCAGATTGAGTAAATGTACTTCCTGTAGATCGCCAATAACAACATTGATCGGGCAATCACCGACACCAAATGTCAGGACCACGTAGCCAAAATCAAATTTTTTGACAAGCGCAAAAATCAATGTGGTGTTGAGATCTTTCAATAGAATATCTTCCTGTTTAGCAAACTCCACTAGCTTTGCATGTACATCGCGAACAGATTTGTAAAGGATATTGATGATCGAAGATTTGACCTTGAGCAGGCATTCTTCAGCAGTTTCGGCTTTAACAACCTCTTCAATTGGCTCATTGACAATATTTGTTGTGGCCGCGGAAACAGGTTGATCATCTTTTGGTGCAGGCGGAACTGCTTCAGCGGGTGCGGTAGTATAGTAAGCCAAGCATAAATCGTTTAATTCGTGTAGAAGAACCTCGTTATCGAAAGTTTTAACAAGATATTCTGTAGCTATTTTAGATCCTTGCCGGGAAAATTTAGCCGAACCAGCTCCGTCCGCAACGGCCACGACGGCCCAAGCTTCAGGCAGTGCAGACACATAAAAATGATCATCACGAAAAGAACCTTCGTGTGCATGCGAGCGTCCTCTTTGTGAGGCAACAACTATCCGCTTGTCGAGAAAGGCTCCAGCATATTTATCACTGTCCACCTTGGCGTATAGATCATTTTGATTGCTCGGTTTATTCAGCCAAAGGTCCTTAGGATCAGCATTGACAATAAATGGGATGATCTTAATGTCTTCCGTTGGATTTTCTTCTAGAGTATTAATAAAAACCAAGTGCAAATCCATCGTAAGTGCCATGTTTGGCACTCCACAGATACTTGAAGTCTCCGGATCAAAGGTTAAACCAACTTTATCCAGATTTTTGATCTGTTGGATGCGAATATTGGGAAATTGAGCTAGGTCAAAACTATACGCATAGTGTTTTTTCGCATTAGCATTAGTAATGACCAGTTGCGCTTCTTTAAATTCTTCCTTCTCTCTATACATTTGAAATATCGCTATTATTTGCTGTTTTAATGAATTAATATCCCTTGCTAATGCATTGATCTTCGCATTGTGCATCAGTTTGGCCAGCGTATTATCAACGACCTTGTTCTGCTCTACGTTAAATTCGTCCAGCAGTTGTTTTAAAATTGTTTCCACGATTAACCTAAAGTTCTATTAATATCAAATCCGCCACCTGAGGCACCATAAAAGCCAATATTGCCACACCAAGGGCATGTATTTTCGCCATCACCTTTGATACAATGTATTCCACCACAGGAGCAGCTGGCGAGACCAAATTGGTTACCGCAACAAGGACAATTGGGATTACCATACAGCTCGTCGGTTGATACCTTCAAGTTAGAATTGTCAAGTCCAGAATAATCACGATAGGCGTTTTCATCTATTTTATAAGCTCCTTGTACACGATAAACTCGGGTAGATAAGTCCATGATACCTGAATCTTCTATATCACGCCTAAATTTGATCAGATATGACTTATCGGTATTTGAACATTTTGCATTAACCACGACAAAATTATCATCCACAATCTGACGCATTCTAACTGTATCAACTTTCTCAATCGCCTCAGGAGTGCTTTTCGCTAAATTTATTGTATCAGTATTACTATTGGTCACTTGCTCACTTGTCGCTTTGATGGAAGCTGTCACCCATTTAAAAAACTCTTTGTATGACTGCGCACCGCTATTATTAAAACGCAACACATGTGGGGTCAGTTGCTCCAGTAATCCATAGTTGGTATTATCTCCTATTGAGATCGCGATTAGATTTGCTTTGCGTTGGTATACTGTATTCCACTTTTTGATGGCTTCTTCTGTATCATCTGTCGGTACACCGTCCGTAAACAAAAATATAATGGGTTTCCAATCACCTTTTCGTTCATAGGTCGTCGGCATTAACTCGTTATCAATGGAGCGCATCAGTTCTGTCAATCCACTGGACAGCGAGGTTCCACTACCAATGGGCAATTTTGGCGGATAAAAAGTGATCACATCCTGTAAGGGTGTAATGACCTTGCTTTTACCGGCAAAGCCAATGATGGATATCCATACAGTTTCGAGTGCAAAAGGATCAGTTTTGAGTGTCTGAATGACGGTACCAATACCATCTTGTACTTGTTCTATAGGTTCGCCGACCATAGATTCAGATACATCTATCAAGAAATATACAGGTAACCTTCTCATGATTAATTCAAAGTTTTAAATGATAATATTCAATTCGTTCGGTGGAGGTGGAAGTGTCATAATTTCGCCAGTACCTTGAGATTTACTGCCCATTTCAATTGATGAACTCACCCATCGAAAGAAGGTTGTCAATGTATTACTATCGGTGGTATCCAATTTGACAACTTCATCCGTCAGCTCCTTTAAAAAAGAAACTTCGGCTTTAGGACCAGCTGCACAACCAACAATAATTCCAAAATCCATTGCTTTGATTTTGGGAATGCACATCCGATATTTCTGAATATCGGATGGCTTTCCATCGGTGAAAACAAAGAGCAAAGGCTTCCAGTCTCCCTTTCGTTCGGTCGATCCCTTGACCAGTTCATTGTCTATCATTTTAAGCAGCATTTCGAGTGCCTCTCCTGTATGAGTGGGGCCACTTTCGGGGCAATGTATTTCTACTGGCTGAAAGCTTGCCAAGTCGGTCAAAGGAACTAGATTATGAACTTCACGATCAAAGGTAATGACACTGATATGCAAGGAATCCATCGCCTGTGGATCCGTACGGAGCATATTAATGAGCCCATTAAAGCCATTATTCAATGCTTGTATGGGCTCACCACGCATAGATCCTGAGGTGTCGAGCAGAAAGTAGGCTAATAATCGTCTGTTCATAACTAAGCTACTATAACTAACTCCGATGGCGGTGGTGGTAGCTGATCCAATCCAGTTACCTCTTTGCCTGATTCCTCAACTTTGGTCGACGTAGTGGATATGGAAGCCGTTACCCATTGAAAGAATTTTGAGATGCTTTCTGAATCTGCACTGTCAAGACGTACTACAGAATTAGTAATTTGTCTTAAAATAGCATCATCAGCCCCCTGTCCTGCTGCACAACCGACAATCAACCCTTTATTAACAGCCTTTAGTTTGCTATACCCTTGCTGCCAATTATCCGTCGGGATACCGTCGGTCATAACGAAAATCAGTGGCTTCCAGTCACCTTTCTGTTCCAGTGTGGTCGTGGTTACCTCTGTTTCCAGTTTATCAGCAAGTAAGGCCAAGGCTGCTCCCAAGGAAGTCACACCAGAGGCTTTAATATCAACCATCTGGAAGGATGCCAAATCGGTCAAGGGTACAATCTGCCTAGCGTCAGAGTCAAAAGTGATAATACTGACAAAAGCGGTCTCGATCGCTTGAGGATTTTGACGTAGGGAATGCATCATCATCTGTACACCGTTTTTAACGGCTTCAATTGGTTCTCCGGTCATTGAGCCAGAAGTATCCAATAATAGATATACGGGAAGTCTTCTCATGGCTATAAAAATTTTTGCTGAACGGTTTTAATAGTCTCTTCCAACTTACGGTCTTTAGTTGGTTCTCCAATGGCATTAAATTTCCATTCACCATTGCGTTTATAAAATACGCCCAATACCATGGAGACGTGCCCAGAAAAGCCCTCACCTTTAGCAATATTGTAGGTCGCAAATACTTCATTGACCCGGGAAGGTGTACCCTCATAAATCCGGATAGAGGCAAAAGGAATAGTCCCGAAATCATGTCCACGATAACTGTTGAGCACAAACGCGACATGAGTTACTTGACTATTAAGCTTAGAAAAATCAACCGTAATGATTTCATTATCCAAGCCATCATCGCCATCCATGTCTCCCGTCAAATCGTCGCCACTGTGACTAATGGCTCCATCTCTAGATCGTAAACTCCCGAAGTACACAACATCAACATTATTTTTAGCTTCATCGAAAAGAATACAACTGGCGTCTAGATCTACCGCTTCTTTCTCTGTTCCGCCGAGCCAATTTTTCCTTTCAATAGCTCCCCAGTTCACACCTACACAAACATTTTGCAATACTGTACCATTACCCTTTTGAAGGTTGATACGTTGCCCTTTTTGAAGATTAATTCCCATTTCTTAATTGTATTTCTTTAAATAATCTTCCAACCCACCTTTCATGCCCATACCCACAGCTTCAAATTTCCACTCACCATTCCGTTTATAAATACGGCCAAACTCGACAGCAGTCTCTATGGAGAAATCCTCTTCCAATTCGTATTTCAATAGTTCCTCATTGGAAACAGTGTCGAGAATACGCATAAAGGAATTG
Source organism: Sphingobacterium puteale (assembly GCF_003627955.1). GTDB lineage: Bacteria > Bacteroidota > Bacteroidia > Sphingobacteriales > Sphingobacteriaceae > Sphingobacterium > Sphingobacterium puteale. The sequence continues at coordinate 15,412 of NZ_RBWS01000029.1, forward strand.
CGTACTTGCCCAAAGTTCTGACCTCGCGATATTGCATCGTGAATGGTAATGACGATGCATATTTCTGTCGCTGTATCTTCGATCTTCGCTAGATCTACGATGATTTGTTCGTCGTCTCCATCCCCATCTCCCGTAAGATTGTCACCAGTATGAACTACTGCCTCATTTGGAGATTTTAGGTTGTTGTAAAAAATAAAATGTTGATCTGAAAGGATCTTTTTGTCTTCTCCAAGAATAAATACCGAAGCGTCCAAGTCAAAGGCGCTTCCTGTGGAAGAACTATTGGTGTCCCACCCTAGGCCGATTGTAAATTTGGGTGCATTGATGTTCTCTCTTTGCCCTTTTTGTAAATTGATTGCCATGATTTATGTTGTTTTAGTTTTATAATATTCTGTTGGTAATGCACTATAGTATGGTAGTTATTGCTAATTGCTAGATCGAACAATTCACAGCTTTTTTCTACCGGGATTTGATTGACGACCTGGAAAAAATCTACTTCATTTAACAAGAGTAAATATTTAACCAAGCGTGTATTGAAGTGAAAACTACTACTGTTAATAATCCGTACAAGGTCGCCCGGTGATTTGACATCAAAGTAATTGTACTTATTCTCAATATTGGGATGGATAGACTGGTTGACGAGCTCAGCATAATAGACAAAGAAAAAAGTCCCCTGCACGTTATGATCTTTTAGTATTTTTTCAACTGTCAGTTCGTGGCTTCCAGTGATTTTGATATCATCTAAAAAAATACAGAACCTATCTGCTATAAAATCCCGATCCAAATGATAGGTATCGTTTGCAATAAGTTTCAAGCGTTGTTCAGAGTCCATATTTCCATAGTCCTCCACATAAGTCTGTTTGCGATGGATCTTACTTTCTTTGCATGCGGCCTTGCCATGCTGAAACAAAAATCTATTTAACTCCCGTTTGAAATAGGAACATAAAAAATTGGATGCTGTCGGAATGGAGTTATATGGACTAGGCAGTAAAATAATCTCTTCTTGTTCGAGAATCAAATTCTTATGCTTTGCCAAAAAACCCATGCACAGTTCTTTTGCAAACTTCTCGGCATAAATCGTCTCTCCAAACTTAAAGCGACTGTATTCCATTTCTGAAAAAGGACATACATGCTGATGTTCAACATGATGTAAGCTATATCTGTACATCATAATTTATTGGATTAATATTGCGTTAAAACCATAATTGATAGCGCCATGATAATCTGCTTTTTGATTATCACCTATATGGACAATATCTTTTTTCTTGATCGTTCGCTGTTGTCTTATTTTTTGGAAAACAAGTTCAAAAGCTGTATTATTTGGCTTGGAAACCCCTATTTCATCTGAATAAAGTTGAAAAGAGAAGAAATCCGATAGCTCATAATATTCGAGTACCCGACGTAACACGGTACCGTCTAGAAATGCAGTATTGCTTAAAAGACTTAGGGTCTTCCCCTTGGAAACTATTGTTTCGAATACGCTTTTCTGATTATCATTCAAGAGAACAGGCTTATATTCCCAAAAAAGAATATCGACTTCCCTCGTGAATTCCGTCAAACGCTCTTTGAGATCTGTATCGAGATCAACCCCTAATTCACTTAAAATCAAACAGTAGATAAACTCACGATCTATATGTTTTCCTGTTATCTCACTGATCTGATTACTCAAAATATCGTAATGCCGGACGACTTTACCTATATCCCCGATCTTTTTATCGACGCAAAAGAAATCCCGTAGCAACATATTTCTCTTTTGTTTGAAATGAGGATTTGATTTGATGAGTGTAAGCCATAGATCAAAAGAATAGTGTTCAAATAATGACGTATCAATAACCATAATGATTTCCTATTTTGATCCGGCCGTCCATTGCATTCCCCATCGGTAAGCCTTGTCACAGTCTCCATGCGAATTATGGAAAGTCACCAGCTTTCTGACAGTGATTGAATTTTGAGAAAAGAGTATTTCAGCAATCGCACAGAATTTGCTGTGACTGGATTGTGCTCCCATCTGTACTTCTATTTCCGCATTACCAGGGACCTTTACAGTGACAACACCATTTGTTTCTTGCCAACGTGCTGCCCCTTCGTAAATGAAACAGTAGATAACCATCCGTTTCAGGTCCTTGAGTCCAGCCGGATTTACAATGATATTTTCGCCGGAACCAGAGCTGCTCCCTCTATCATCACCAGTATGCCATATCCAGGGTTCAGCCACATAACGTCCTTGCCGGGTCAAACGATCCTTGGTCCCTCCCTTGCCACCGGAAAACTGAAGACCATCGATAACAGTTTTCTCTCCGTTATTCAACTCATAGAAACATCCCAGATCCAGGTCGATATCCTTACTGAATAAACTTCCAAATATTCCCTTTTTTGTTCCTTTTGACCAATTCAAATTGATATTGATCTCCTGTGTAATTGGATTACCTTTTTTTGATAAGTCAATAAAATGCGAGTCACCTTTCTTTTCAAGGGTGATTTTCTCTAGGTTAATAGCCATAATTTATATTATTTTATAATTTGTCCTTTATAATATTTTGACAGGAAGAAGGCTAGATCTTCTTTATAGCCCATACCAGAAGCTTCAAATTTCCAGCTATCATTGCGACGATAAAGACGCCCGAACTCAACGGCAGTTTCAAGAGAAAAATCTTCTCCTAATTCGTATTTCGCAACTTCTTGTCCATTGCTATCATCTACGATTCGTATGTAGGAATTTCTTACCTGTCCATAGTTCTGTCTACGAGCAATCGCATCATGGATAGTAACGACAAAGGATATTTCCATAATGGCGGAATCGACCTTTGATAAATCAACTTGAATACTTTCATCATCTCCATCGGCACTATTTCCACCGGTTGGATCATCGCCTGTATGATGAAGTGCGCCATCTGGGGAATCTGTGTTTCCATAAAAAATAAAGAAAGGTTCAGCTGGTATCTGTTTGAATTGATCAATCATAAATGCGGATGCATCTAAGTCGAAATCACTCCCTGTTCCTTCATTAGGATCCCACCCCAATCCTATGGTAATCTTTGTAAGTCCAACTTCAATCCGTTGTCCTTTTTGTAGGTTAATAGCCATATTTATCAGTTAATAAAAAGCTTTATATATTGAGCCTAATACACCATTCAAGTTTTATTCAACTTTTGACAAGAATGTCTGCCAAACTCTACTTCTACCTTTCGACTTGTCAGGTTATCATCTCCTTGTGAACAAAACTAGTCTGTTTTAGAGAGCATATTTTACGGGAAACCGTAGACCTTAAAAAAATATGTGAGAAATAAAAATTTAGACAATACATGGGATGCAACCACTTAAAGAAGAAAAGGAAGTCTATTTTATGATTTCATTCAGTATATTTAATACCACATGACAACTGAAATTAGATTCTGATAAAATGAGTGCAAATGTTCCAATCGTTCGACAAGTATCCTGGCCAGCAGTCGCGATTATCATCTTCATATGGATAATATTCTTAGCCATCTTTGGATTTTTCATTCCAAAGCATGGGATTTTTATCGGTGCTGTTCTCTTTGCCCTGTTATCAATTGTATTGCAGCAGACAATACCGATAAGCCATAAAAAAGGGATGAAAGCGATAAAACAAAAAGATTTTAAAACGGCTACAGAACACTTTAAGCAAAGTGTTGATTTCTTTACAAAAAACAAGTGGATCGACAAATACCGTGCAGTGATATTATTAAGTGCTTCAAAAATGTGCTATCGGGAAATGGCACTCTGTAATATTGCATTTTGTTATTCACAGACAATGGAGGCCGAAAAAGCAAAGGCACTTTATGAACAGATTCTAAAAGAATATCCAGATAACGGGATTGCTTATTATGGCCTAAATTCAATCAATACATTTTCGAATAAGGCTGATTAAACATATTTAAGCGTTAGACTTGGATTCATCTGGAGTCTAAAACCTCAAACGACAATAAATAAGAAAGGCTATCCTCTGATAGCCTTTTCTCTTCATAAAACTTGTTAATATATAGCAATTAGTATCTTGAATGTATAAAATACTTTAGTCTACAAACCTGTAACTGCCTGTCTTCATAAAATTAATGTCTTAAAACGGTCCTTTCATACGGTTTCCCGTAAAAATAGATTTATATCAATTCCATCTCCTTGCAATAAGCGACCAACTGCTCATTTTTGGTGAAACCCAATATATCTTTCATCAGATTGAGCCGTTTCTCGATGCTACTTAGACTGGATGGTTTGATGTCTCTTTGCTGCAGATATTGGGGCATGTCTTTTTGAGCAATCCCCTCATATAATAGCTTAATGATGTGCAAATCCAATTGGGTAAACTCATGTGAATTTTGCTCCTGGATAATTTTTTTTGTATTCGGAGACTGATAGATCCTATTCTGATAAACGGCTTGGATCGCTTCGCGAAGATGCTGTCCACCACGGCGAGCTTTGATAACATGGCCATCGATCTGACTGGACTTAAACATTTCATTGATCGCAATTGATCTATCCTTACCAGTGAAGATAATGGTTTTGATATCTGGCTGTATATCTTTAACAGCTTTGATCAAAGCTAGACCGTCCTTGATCTCCTGGAAATTACCGTCATCCTCAAATTCGATATCCGTAATGAGCAAATCATAAGGTTCGCCATCACGGATGGCATTTTTGATCCAGGTGAGCGCATGGTCGCAATAATAAACATACTTTGGATTGTGCACACCAAGATCGCGAAGTGTTATTTGCACCGCAACATTTTCTGTATCATGGTCTTCGGCAATGAGTACTTTTTTAAACATACATATTATCTTTTATACTAGTGGGATATTGGTCGTAACGCTGAGTCCTTTTCCCAGTTCACTGACAAAGATAATTTCACCGCCGAGGCTTTCAATACGGGAAACCGTATTGGACAGACCTTTTCCTTGAGTTTTTTCCTGTGGCATGCCAATGCCGTTATCTTTATACACGATTTTCAGTTGCTGTCCTGATGTTTCGAACCGTATCACGACCTGATCGGCCTGGCTATGTTTTTTCATATTGACCATCAATTCCTGAAGCACATGCTTGATCTCGTCTTTGACTCGCTTGTTGACGTTAGTCCACAGCTTAGTCTCGTTTCCGGCAATGAATACACGACGGTGGTCAGCAGCGAATGATTTGAGCAATTCGGCAATCTGTTCACTATAGGGAATTTCGGTAATGGTCTTCTGTTCGACATCATGTGAAATATCACGTGACTGATTGTACATATGCTCCAGTTTATCGAGCATTCCTTCCCGATCGATATCCTCTTTATATTCGATTTCGGTCATCACGCGATAGATACCATTGGCCACAACATCATGTATCTTCTTAGAAAGGTGAAGTTGGGTTTCTTTGACCTTATTCTCTGCTTCTAGTTCAAGCCGTTGCTTGCGGCGCTTGTACCATAGGGTACCACCTCCCACTGCCAACAAGAGTAAAAAGATGCTTGCACCTGTAATGGCACGTTGACGGATAAGCCTATTTTGCTTTTCTGTATTTTCTTTTTCTAACCGTAGATTTTCGGCTTTGTTTTTTTCGACTTCATAGCGGATCAGGGCGAATTGATTTTTGGCCGCGGCGCGGGCAAGTTGGATGCTGTCAGAGAGATGCTGGTAAGTTTTAAAATAATTTTTTGCTAATCCTGACGGGGTCAGTTCAATAAGCCTTGCCATTGCATTCACCTCGTTATCGGCACGTTTAATTTTTTTCGAAACTTCATACATCTTGTTCGCATAGTGTAAAGCCAAAGCTGGGCTTTTGTCTTCATAATAATCGCTTAGATGTGCATAGCTCGCATTAAGACCAACCAGATCTTTTTCCCGATCTCTAATTGATAAAGCTTTTAACAACTCTCTTTCGGCATTATAGTTTTTATTTTCCAACCACTTTGTGCGAGCCAAGTTTGATAGTATAAGCGCAAAGCGTTTAGAACTAGAATTATTCTTTCTGAGAAGAGTTTCATATAGTTGAATTGCTTTGCTATAGTCCCGAAGGTTTTGATAGCAAATAGCTATATTATTTTGATAGATAAATGTATTAACAGAATCAGTGGAAAATTTGAGCGCTAGTTCGTAAAAAGATAACGCAGGTTTATACTGATTAAGAGCAGCACTGGCAACACCTAAATTATTGTAATTTGTACTGAGGTAAATATGATGCTTAGTGTCATGAGGGGTCATATATGAAACTGCCTGAAGAGCCGTCTCCTGGGCACCAAAATAATCGCTTTGATCTTTTAGTGTAATTGCCATATTAACAAGACATTTCGCTACCCCAAGACTGTCTTTATTATCCAAGAATACCTGTCTTGCTTTATCAAAAAAGAAAAAGGAGCTATCAGCTTTACCTTCATCAATGTACAAATAGGCTTTATCAAAGTCTGGATTGTTCACCTTACTTCCCTTAATCTTGTCGTGACCGGTGCAAGAAAGCATAAAAATGCTAATACAGTATAAATATAGATATTTCAAATCTGGCTAATTTCTTTCTAATATATTGACAATTTTGAGGTAATAAAATAATAAATAAAAAAAGGTAGCCGTTGGCTACCTTTTAATTATAAAATGCTATTTTTTTATCCTTTTGGAGGACGAGGTGTTTCAGTTTCTCCCGGAATGTCTCCATAAGGTGTCACTGTAGTTTGACCATTTTGATGACCTTGATTACCTTGTTGTCCATTGGATGGTTGACCGATTCCGAATAGAAAATATAATATTAAACTCCACATAACTCAAAAAATTTAAAAGTCAAAAACTTGGTAGGTCCGCGTGCTCCGTGCACGGGATTGCTACATTGTTTTCAGAAGGCCTTCTGAATTTTTTGGGAAGTAAGAGTGTCACTCGCGGGAGGCAGAAGCTGCTTCCCAAACCGGCTAATGACTACCGCGAGATCTTCTCATTGTGAAATCAGTTTAGTATCTTAGTCTTATAATTTTAATTGATCTATCATCTGACTTCGAGAACAAAGTTATGGCCGTTAAAAACCTTTTTATCAAACATTTCCAGCACTTCATGACATTTCATAATGTTTCAAAAGTCTACAACGGTTTTCCAATATTTTCCAAATGGTCAAGATGATTTTTAAGATGTTTTTGAATACGGTTTCCCGTATTTTCCATTAATGAATAGATGTTAATTTTGGAATCATGTTTGAGTATTTTCAAAAGGCTGTAAGAGACGGCTACCTAGATTTAAAGGAGAATAGAAAGCTTGATTTTTCCCGCGAATGGCCTTCGACGGGAGATCTTAAGAATTGGTCTATACAATGTTTCGAGAAAGGATTATCACCTGAGGATGAAGTCGTATTCACCGATTTTTTCAGAGAAAAAGATGAAAAGAAACAGCAAAAGTTACTTGGTAAGTCGTTAAAAGAAATAGTGAAAGTTTCGGAAACGGATAAATTCAGGGCATTAAGAAACTTTATAATTGGTGACACAAAACGCAGCCCTGAACGAGATGTCGTAAAGTTTCTCGCTATACTGATCAATTTTCAGCCTCGTCCTTATGACTTTAATTATTGGAATTCATTACAGTCGGATACAACGATTTCCTGCAAACATAGCTTACATCGAAACAAAGAATCAGATGATCATAATTGTAATAATGAAAATTGTTCGGATGACAACAAAGATGCTATTTCAAATGATCTAACGAATCCGGAAGAGGTTCCGAATGCTATAGTAGCTAAGAAAAATGATAGCAATCATTCCTCAGCTATATGTGAAGAGGAAAATAAAGTAGAAATAGAAGAAGTATTTCTAACGAAAAATAATCCCACAGCTGTTTCAGAAGTATTGGAGAAAGGAGAAAAGCTCAGGGTTCGAACAGAAAAAAAGCCTTTTATCCAAAAAAATAAATACACCCTAAGATTCGCCGGAATTGCTTCGCTGATAGTTGCCATTTTTTTTGCAGTGCACTATTTAACGCCAGAGGATTGCATGTGTTGGAACGGAGAAAGATATATCGAGGTTGACTGTCAAGATAAAACCCAACGCTATCGAGTGATCGGATTGGATCAAGAGAAACTCGAGCACTTCCGTAAAATCACCAGACCCGATACGCTAGGAATAAAAGATATGGGGACTATTTGGTACTCAAAAATTGACAACGAAATCGAATTTTTCACAGCTCCAGGCTACCACCCCATCCAAACAATGCGCTCACTGAAAGCAACCACAAAACATATTTTTGAAACCTATGCCGGCCAAAGGACAGAGAATAATCAAAATAAGCAATATGGGATTATGCAAAAACAGTAATACTCCACTAAAATATTCGAGCATAAAAAAAACCACATCTCCCGACGTGGCTTCACAACATTTATATATTTATTTGAGATGGCTCTTATTTGTATGAATTGATCGATTTGGAAACTTTCCAGTCATTGCCCACACGCTCCAAGGTCACTAGATCAGTTTTGGTGAAGTTTTCAAATTTCAAGGTTATTTTAGCTACCATATAGTCTGCCGATTCCTCGACGATATCGGTGCTTACTGTACAGTTCAACTTCTCTCCTTTTTGCTTTTTCAATAGTTCAACTACGGCACTACGGCTGTTAGACTGCGCATTGGTAGATTGGATCTTTTGGTTGAAATCTTTGGCAAACAATTGCTCTACTCCTGCTGATTCGCCTTCGGTAGTGACCGCAACGTAGTGATCCAGTGCCAAGTCTGCTGTAGAAAGGTTAACGTTTGCTTTTGCTGATTTGGAACCTGGTCCTTCTGCTGCCATAGCGAATGTGGATACTGCGATTAAGGCTGCTGCTGCGAATGTTTTTACTAGCGTTTTCATAATGTCTTTATTTTATTGTGTTAGTTCTGTTGTTCTTATTTGTTGACTCAAAACTACAACACAATAGGCCCCTAGCCTACGGGCTTTAGATCAACACATAGGAAAACTCGGTGAATGGCGGAAATGGGGAGGTAAAGTAAAATAAGAGCATTTTTTACACCTGAACAAAAAACAAGAGTAATTTTTTACTATTTTTACACTCGTAACACACACAGAAGTAAAATTTACACTCGAAGAAATGAATAAATTTGACCGAAAATATCCCTATAACGATTTACCATTATTGCCACCAACCAAGGATATCGAAACAAAAAAAATTCTGCGGAAAACTATTTCTGCTGGTCGTGTGCTGGCCCAATTAAATGGTACTTTATTAAATTTACCAAATCCGACGCTATTTCTTGATACAATTTACTTACAAGAAGCAAAAGCAAGTTCGGAAGTTGAAAATATCATTACAACAAATGATGAATTATACAGATCATTTGTTGCTGACAAGAAAATTGAAAATTTATCAACAAAAGAAGTTTTAAGTTATAAAAAAGCACTATGGCTAGGTCTTGAAGAACTCAAAGCTAAACCTTTGATTACTACAAACCTTTGCATTAAAATAGTTCAATGTATTAAACAAAATAATGCATCCATTCGAGTTACACCAGGAACAATGCTAAGCAACAATCGAGGTGAAATTATCTACACACCACCAAGTGGAGAAACAATTATTAGAGAGAAACTCGCTAATTTAGAAAAATTCATCAATGAAGAAAGCAACATTGATCCATTGATCAAAATGGCGTTATTACATTACCAGTTTGAAGCAATCCACCCTTTTGTAGATGGAAATGGTAGAACTGGAAGAATTCTACTTTTGCTCTACTTAAAACTTTCCGGACTATTAGAAGTTCCAGCAATTTATCTAAGCGAATACATCATTCAGAATAAAAATGATTATTATACCAAACTCAGGGGAGTAACAGAAAATGAAAATTGGGAAGATTACATCTTATATATGTTAGATATGATCGAACAAACAGCATCAAAAGGTCTCAAACGATTATATCTAATCACACAAGCGATAGAGGAAATGAGTACTAACATCAAAACGAAACTTCCTAAAATATATTCAAAAGATTTAGTTGAGATATTATTTAGACTACCTTATACAAAACGTCAAAATTTGATTGACGACAATTTAGGAAATGCGAAAACTGTTGGAAATTATCTAATCGCATTGGAGCAGAATGGAATTCTTGAATCCGTAAAAGTCGGAAAGGAAAAACTGTACTTAAATCAAAAACTGTTGAAAATTCTTGAAAATCAATAAACTGTAAAAGCCACATCTCCCGACATGGCCTTAATAAACATATGATTCACTAGTGATCTGACGTTATACTGATCTTGGCAGATCACTAGTTATTAAATACTACTTATACGAATTGATTGATTTGGATACTTTCCAGTCATTTCCCACACGTTCCAAGGTAACCAGATCAGTCTTGGTGAAGTTTTCAAATTTCAACGTCACTTTAGCGACCATATAGTCTGCCGACTCTTCGATGATATCGGTGGCCACTTTACAGTCCAGCTTCTCTCCTTTTTGCTTTTTAAAGAATTTAACAACCGCGCTACGTCCATTGGCAGCTTCATTAGCCTTCTGGCTGAAATCTTCAGCAAACAGCTGCTCCACGCCTGCCGATTCGCCTGCAGTTGTGACCGCAACATAGTGGTCAAGTGCAAAGTCTGCTGTGGAAAGGTTAACGTTTGCTTTTGCTGCTTTTGAACCTGGTCCTTCAGCGGCCATAGCGAATGTTGATACTGCGATTAAAGCTGTTGCTGCGAATGTTTTTACTAGAGTTTTCATAATGTCTTTATTTTATAGTGTTAGTTTATCTGTCTTATTTGTTGACTCAAAACTACGACACAATACTCCCCTAGCCTATGGGCTTTAGACTAACGGACAGGAAAACTCGGTGAATGGTGGGAATGAGGAGGTGAAAAGACACATAGCAATCATTATTTTTTTACTGTTATAATAAGCTTATGATCGGTCTTATTTGAATATTGGTCGCTGGCTGAAAAAGTCAGCTCAAAATTACCCTCGATAGTTGGTAGCCCAGATAATTTCATTTGCTCTCTATCAAAATAAAGCCAGTGAAATTGGTTTTGGTTAATACAGTATGTTAATTGATCATGGTCTATATCTTTAAAATAATCTTTAGGGACAGATATCTCGAATCTTTGCCTTATCCGAATTGTTGTGTCGGAAAGTGCATTGTAAACAAACGGCTTAAACAGTTTTGAAGTATTGACCCAATAGATATCTGATTCGTTTATTCCATTTTCCCCGATTTGCAGTCGCGTAAAAAACAGAAACTTATTATCAGCACTTACAAATGGTCGTCTGTCCCAATCTTTTGAGTTTATTGTCGAATCAATTCGCTGAGGTTCAACCCAGCGATTGTTGCTATCACGATAACTGATATATAAATCCACCCCGTTTTCATCGTCTGTATATCTACAAAAAATGATGTAGTCCTCCTTTGGCGAAATAAATACGCTTTCCTCATCATTCGAAGAGACAAATTCAGGAATAATATCCACTTGTGGATAGTCATTATCCCTTAACTTCGAATAGAATAAATCGGCAGTATGACAATTTTCCTTACCTGCACAGTTTCTGTTAGATGAAAAATAGATTGTACCGTCAGATGTCATACATGCGTTGGCTTCCCTACTTGTCGAATTTACCGGAGCTTCTATCATTTTTGGAGTCCCCCACTCATCACCTACCTTCTCAATTAACCAAATATCTGTATTAACGTTATCATTCGCCCCTTTACTTTGAGTAAAAATCAAGGATTTACCATTAGGTGAAAAATAGGGTAGATAAGCACATGTACTTTTTAATGGTTCAAAAGCCACCGGTTCAGTCCATTTTTTATTCATCTCTTTAGAATAAAATATTTTCCCACTGAAGTCATCCTTGTTGAGTATTCCAAATGCTAATTCCCTTGTATCGGGTGTAAATGAAATACCATGCTCTAACCGGCCCTTCACCGAAATGGTGCCCGGGGCAAAAACAACGGGGATAGAATCAGGATAGGTTTGTCCAAAATAATCAGTCGATTCAGTAGATTTACACCCAATCAATAAGAGAACGAGAATCAGCGAATGGATTATATTAGTTATTTGTTTCAATATATCAGTATCTTCTTTTATACTCATTTATTCGAAAATTTTTGATCTCGATAATTCATCGAGATTGTAATATCTCACTTCACGCATCTGCATTTTATCTTCGATTGCGCCGTGCTGAGTGGTATGTCTGTATTTCCGACATACCACTTCTTCCTCGAGTTTCCCTTCATCGAAGACATACTTAATATACTCGCTAACAGCAGATTTAACACTTCTTCAAGTGCCGCATCTTTTGTCGTTTACCGCAAAGAATCAATACAGCGTAATACCACAAAGAGCAAAATAATATCACGATACTTACCACGGACATATACGTCGCGAAGGCAATCATCGGCAATGAACCAAATAAAATTAATTTATTATGAGATTCGATGGACTTATGAGCGATACGTTGAGCAATGGCCGACGGTTCCGGTGTTTCAACATGATGGACAAACTGTTACCTGTTTGACATCCTGGATGAAGTTAGGGAAGTGACCTGACAATGGATGGATGACTATAAGCAAAATGTTTGTGTCCGAGTTGAATGCAGAATATACCTCCCTCTTTCATTCAGGTTTCTTATAGGTATTGGGCTATAAATACAAAATAAATCAACTCTTAATTAAAGCTTGCCCTAAATTCCAAAGGAGTTTGATTGGTTTTGGATTTGAATAATCTATTGAACGATTGCGCCTGTTCAAATCCCAACTGGTAGGCGATTTCAGAAACGGAAAGTACTGTGGAGCTGAGCATGGTTTTAGCAACCTCGATCAGCTTACTTTGGATATGGCTTTGGGCACTTTTACCTGTTGATGTTCTCAAAAGATCACTTAAATAATTGGGTGACATATGCACAGCCTCGGCAAAATATTTCACGTTGGGCAGACCCTTTTGCAAATGAAGCTCCTCATGAAAGTATGCATCCAATAATTCTTCAAACTGAACCACAATAGGTCGCTGATGGGTTTTTCGGGTAATGAATTGCCGGTCGTAAAAACGTTTGCCGTAAACCAGCAACAGATCCAGAAAACTCACGATGGCTTCCTGACTATAACTGTCTATTTTACTCTTGTATTCGGTTTCAATACCTTTGGCAATAGCGTTGCACTGGGCTTTTTCTTCGTCCGAGAGAAACAGGGCTTCATTGACTTTGTAATCAAAAAAATCATAGCGTTGTATCTTTTTGTCTAAAGGAAAAGTACGCAGAAAATCGGGATGAAAATTGATGGTAAAACCATCTTTCACTATAGCAGCATTAGGGTCTACCTTGATAGTTTGTCCGGGTTTGAAAAAGGACATTGCTCCCTGCGTAAAATCAAAATGATGCGGACCATATTGTAAAATACAATCTGCACCTGATTTGACGCTGATGTTGTACAAATTGGAATGGATGTAGCATGTCTCTTTTGGATGGGAATACGTAATTTTCGAAAAATCAATGATACTAAATAAAGGATGCATCGGTTTTTCAATGCCCATCATCTCGTGATAGGACGCTACGGAGTCGATATGTATATGTATTTCGTTGGATTGAGCCATTATTTTACGATAAAATATATTATATAAATTTAGTGATTTATATAACAAAAGAGCTTCCCGGTTGTGAAGAAGCTCTTTTGCAACCTGCTTATTTACTCAGGAAAATCAAACGAACGATTACCTGTGTCTGCATGAGCAGGAAGTATTTCTTCAATTTTTTGCAATTCAACTTCCGTAAATCGAATGTTTGTAGCCTCTATATTCTGCTCTACATATTTCACTCGTTTCGTTCCAGGAATAGGCGTAATGCCTTTTTGAATGAGCCAGGCAATCGCTAACTGTGAAGTACTGTATCCTTTTTCATCTGCCATTTTTTCCAATTCTTTTACTAATTCAATGTTTTTGTAAAATTGTTCTCCTTGAAAACGCGGTATTTGTCTACGGAAATCATCTGCTGCCATATCCTCCGGAGATTTCAATTCACCCGTTAAAAAACCTCTGCCTAATGGTGAATAGGCTACTAATCCGATGCCTAATTCGTTAACTGTGTCCAATACGCCATTGGTTTCCACATCACGACTGAATAGCGAAACTTCATTTTGAACTGCCGTGATAGGAGCCTCAGCATGTGCACGTCTGATCAAATCTGCATCGATCTCAGAGACACCAATATATTTGATTTTTCCTGCTTGCACCAATTCTGCCATTGCTCCAATTGTTTCTTCGATCGGCACCTTCGGATCTGGACGGTGCAGATAATACAAATCAATAACATCTGTGTTCAGATTTTTGAGCGAACGATCAATGGATTTTCTAATGTAGTCCGGACTGGCATTTAATTTCCAGGTCATCTGCCCATTATCATCTATCTCATACCCGAATTTTGTGGCAACGATGTATCGATCTCGGTTTCCGGAAATAGCTTTTGCGATCAGTTGTTCATTAAAATGTGGGCCGTACAGATCGGCCGTGTCGAGAAAATTTCCGCCCAATTCGAGCGAACGATGGATTGTTGCAATGGATTCTTTTTCATCTGCTTTTCCGTACACATCGGCACCTGCTAAGCTGGTCATACCCATACAGCCTAATCCTACTAAAGGTATTTCAAGTCCTAGACTGCCTAATTTTTTTGTTTGCATAACTTATAAATTTTTATAGTTCAAAGGTAGAAACCAAGGAATCAAGCCGATGATCCGAATTACGGATATGTGTAGCTGAATTGAAGGTGTATTACGATCTGGCTTCTAAACTAAACTTAAACACATAATTTATTAGTGGCTTGACTTTTATTACTGGCAAACCACCAGATGTAAAATCCTATTTATACGAATTGATCGATTTGGATACTCTCCATTCATTTCCCACACGCTCCAAGGTAACTAAATCTGTTTTGGTAAAGTCGGCACCAAGACGTTATTGATAAAAAATCAGGGTGATATATTCGGCCAAAGTAAGGGAGATATTCGTATAGGGTACACTAGGCTATACGCGCAAAACCGACCATTTACTATTGACCATTTCACCCCCTTTTTTTGCTGTAAATCCCCTCGAATTATCCAATTCATTGTAACGATAATTGTATTCAACATAACTCAATTTATAACCAAAATTCTTATTAATGAAAAGATGGAAGAAGATTAAATCTCGTCTAGGAATTTTTATATTTCTAATGACGGCAACTTGTTGTGCAGCTATGGCGCAACAGGTTCGTGTACAAGGAAAAGTCTCCTCGGAAAATGACGGTACAGCGGTATCGGGCGTCACAGTAAGTGTCTTGGGGGGCACTACGCGCGTATCGACGGATGGAAATGGAAAATATGTACTCAATACCAACAAAACCGCAACTTTAGTATTTAGTAGTGTCGGCTATGCACGTCAGGAAATTTCCCTGACCGGAAAAAAACCAGATGCCGACAATACCATTACCTTAGACATCCAAATTAAACTCAACGAAAATGTTATCGAAGATGTCGTTGTTACGGGGTTTGGTCAACGCGAAAAAAGAGCTTCTGTGGTGGGCTCCGTAACCACGATTAATCCGAAAGAATTAAAAGGACCGACGAGCAACCTAACCACTATGCTTGCTGGAAGGGTTGCCGGTATGATTGCCTTTCAACGCAGTGGTGAACCTGGATCTGATAATGCAAATTTCTTTATTCGTGGACTTGGAAGTTTTGGTACCGGAAAACAGGACCCATTGATTCTCATCGATAACATCGAATCTTCACCGACCGATATGGCCCGCTTACAGCCCGATGATATTGCGAGCTTTTCGGTCCTTCGTGATGCCAATGCGGCCGCCATGTATGGTGCCCGGGGTGCAAACGGCGTCGTCCTGATCACCACAAAACTGGGGAAAGAAGGTGCTACAAAATTTGAATTCCGTACGGAAAGTAATGTCTCTACCAATACCCGCAATTTTAAATTTGCAGACAACATCCGCTACATGGAAATGGCCAACGAGGCGTACCTGACAAGGCCCGCTGATGCGGCCAGTGGACAGGGGCTCCCGTATTGGCAGACCAAAATTGACCATACAAGAGCCGGAGACAATCCGCTGCTCTACCCGAATAATAATTGGATTGACCAGCTTATAAAAGACTATACCATAAACCAGCGCAATAACCTAAATATCAGCGGCGGTGGAGCAAAAGCAAAGTACTACCTATCCGGCACATATAACATCGACAATGGTATTTTGAAGATGAACGGAATCAACAATTTCAATAACAATATCAAGTTAAAAAATTACTCCGTCCGTTCAAATGTTGATATCAACTTTACCCCTACAACGACGGGTATCGTACGTGTATATGCCCAGTTTGACGATTACAATGGACCGATCGGCAGCACAGACGAAAATGGAAGCCGTATCAATGGTGGAGCTGCAACCTTCAGACGCGCCATCTGGTCGAATCCTGTCATGTTCCCGGCGATCTATCCGTCTTCGTATATGCCTTACATGAATCACCCTTTATTTGGTAATGCACTAAATAGGAATGGTGGTTTATTTGTAAACCCTTACGCCGAAATGGTACGTGGCTATCAAGAATTTAATACCTCGACGATCATGCCTCAGATTCAGATTAACCAAAATCTGAATGCATTGATCCCAGGGCTGAGCCTTACGGCAATGACTTATCTTAAACGTTATGCTTACTTTGAAGTAAGCCGCAAATATAATCCTTTCTATTACACGGCATCGGCTGATGCTTCCGGCGATCTAAGCCTCCGGGTCATGAACGACGGCTCACTGGGATCGATTGGAACTGTTGGTACCGAATACCTCGATTATTCAGAGTCTGCAAAAGAAGTGAATTCGATGTTTTATGCGCATGCGATTGCCAGCTATAATCATGCTTTTGGTAAGCATAATGTAGGGGCCACAGTGATCGGTTTAGTTCAGAATTCATTGAGTGGGAATGCCGGAAACTTGCAATTGTCGCTGCCTTCACGCAATATCGGTCTTTCTGGTCGCTTTTCGTACAATTTTGATGACCGTTATATTGCCGAGTTCAACTTTGGTTACAATGGTTCGGAACGCTTTGCCAAAAATCGCCGCTTAGGTTTTTTCCCTTCTTTTGGACTTAGCTACAATATATCCAATGAATTATTTTTCGAACCTGTCAAAGATGTCATTTCAAAACTAAAAATCCGTGCTACACATGGTTTTGCTGGGAACGATCAAATCGGCCGTTCGCAAGATCGCTTTTTCTATTTATCTGATGTCGACATGAATGCCTTTCAGATTGGATTTGGTGAGCTTTCGGGATATACCAGACCAACCATCGCCATACGTCGTTATGCCAATGAGGATATCACATGGGAGCGATCGCGCCAGACAAACTTAGGACTCGAACTCGGTCTTTTTAAAGACCTCGAGCTAAATGTAGATGTATACAAACAGGTCCGGAGCAATATTCTTACCGGCCGATCATATATACCGAGTACAATGGGACTTCGCGCCGCTATTGTCGCCAATACGAATAAAGCCGAAAGTAAAGGGGTAGATGTGACGCTAAATTATAACAAAAACTTTGGCGACAGCTGGTACATTCAGGGACGTGGAACGATGACTTATGCCGTGAGCAAGAAACTGATTGTGGATGAACCCGCTTACAAAGAAGCCAGTCGCTATACAGTAGGTACTTCGGCGTCCCAAGAGTTTGGTTACATCGCTGAACGACTTTTTGTGGACGATCAGGAGGTACTGAATTCTCCGGTTCAATTCGGAAAA
The DNA here is from genome assembly GCF_003627955.1 of Sphingobacterium puteale. Lineage (GTDB taxonomy): Bacteria > Bacteroidota > Bacteroidia > Sphingobacteriales > Sphingobacteriaceae > Sphingobacterium > Sphingobacterium puteale. The sequence continues at coordinate 33,109 of NZ_RBWS01000029.1, forward strand.
CCGGGCTTAGATTATCTGGGTGGTGACATCAAATACCGTGACGTAAATGGCGATGGACAGATCACAGATTTAGACCGCGTCGCGATCGGATACCCTACCACGCCAGAAATGATCTATGGCTTTGGCGGTACAGTGGGTGGAAAAGGTTTAGACTTCAGCTTTTACTTTCAGGGATCTGCACGCTCTTCCTTTTTCATTAATCCCGAAAATATTTCGCCCTTCTATTTAAATGGTGGTTCGCAAAACGGCCTTCTACAGGTCATTGCCGATAGTTATTGGAGTGAAGAAAATCGAAATCTGTACGCCTTTTGGCCTCGTCTAAGTGAAAATATTATTGCGAATAATAACCAAAGAAGTACCTGGTGGATGCGTAGTGGCGCCTTCCTCCGATTGAAAACAGTGGAAGTAGGCTACACGTTTAAGGAAAGTTTGATGAAACGCCTCAAAGCAAAAAACCTTCGGATATACGCCAATGGAATGAATTTATTTGCCTTAAGCTCCTTTAAAATGTGGGATGTCGAGATGGGTGGAAAAGGAATAGGCTATCCGATTCAGGCCGTATATAACATGGGCTTACAACTGAGCTTTTAATGTGAACTACAATTAAGAAATCATGAAAAATAAAAATATGAAAAAGACAGCAACCTATATCGCATGCCTTTTGTTTAGTGCTTTTGGAGTTTCTGCCTGTAAAGATTATATAGATGTCGTTCCGGACAACGTGGCAACAATTGACAACGCCTTTTCCTTACGAAATGAAGCTGAGAAATTTCTCTTCACCTGCTACTCGTGGTTACCAAATAATTCGGATGCACAAAGCAATATTGGATTTCTTGCCGGCGATGAGGTATGGCTACCTGTTGCCCAGCGGGAAATCTATCCGGCAAATAACTGGCGTATCGCCCGCGGCGGACAAAATGTCAATCAACCACTTGTAGACTCCTGGAGAAGCGGTTTATGGATCGCTATCCGAGACTGCAATATCTTTTTAGAAAATGTTTCTGATCTGTCCAAGGTACCTGATCTCTCAATCGATGATCGCTCGCGATGGATTGGAGAAGTATTGTTTCTAAAAGCTTATTACCACTATTTGTTATTCCGCCAATATGGACCAATCCCCGTTGTCGAAAAAAATATATCTCTTGACGCAGATCAGTCTGCTGTACGGGTAGAACAGCGTCCCGTCGATGAGGTGGTCAATTATATCGTTTCTTTGCTGGATTCTGCTGCACAGAAATCTGTTCCTTTAATTATCCCCAATAAGGCTGCGGAACTTGGACGGGTGACCAAACCCATCATCCAGGCTGTAAAGGCTGAGGTATTGCTGACTGCTGCAAGTCCCCTATTCAACGGAAATACAGATTATCAGTCCATGCGCAATAGCAAAGGCGAACAGCTCTTCAATCCAACTTATGAGGCCGCAAAATGGACAAAGGCCGCGGAGGCTGCAAAAGCGGCAATTGAATCTGCCGATGCTGCGGGCATCCGCTTCTTCCCTTTCAATAAGGCCGAATATGGACAGTTTAAAATGAGCGATGCAACCGCACAGGTGCTGGGCATCAACCTGGGCTTCAATGAGCGTTGGTCTGCTGAACACATCTGGGCAAATCCCAATTACCAGGCATGGAATATACAGCGGGATGCGATGCCCCTCTTAACCCCGGAAGCGGTGGTCGGTACGGCAAGACAACATCTCAGCGCACCGCTGAAAATTGCAGAAATGTTTTACACAAAAAATGGTGTCCCCATCAATGAGGATAAAACCCTCGATTTTAATGACAAGTCGAGCCTACGCACGGCTACCGCTGCAGATCGGTATTATATCAAAGAAGGATATACTACAGCGCGTCTAAACTTTGACCGCGAGCCACGCTTTTATGCTGACTTGGGTTTTGACGGTGGCATCTGGTTCAAATTTGATACCAAAAGCCTATCGGATGAGGATACGTATTATGTGCAGGCGAAGCTAAATCAGCCTGCTGGTGCCAATAATCATGGGTGGATCAATGAAACTGGATACTTCCTTAAAAAATTAGTGAATTGGGAGCAGGCTTTCAGTAGCAATGGTGTCAGTTATAAATCCTACCCTTGGCCAGATATGCGCCTAAGCGATATTTATCTGATGTATGCTGAGGCGTTGAATGAAGCCAATGGTCCTTCTGCTGATGTTTACGCGTATTTAGACCGCATACGCGAACGTGCTGGAATCCCCGGTGTCCTAACGTCTTGGAACCAGTATTCGTCAAACCCAGACAAGCCTACGACCAAAGAAGGTCTTCGCGAAATTATCCAACATGAACGAATGATCGAATTGGCCTTTGAAGGAAAACGCTATTGGGATCTAAGACGCTGGAAACTGGCCGTTAAATATTTCAATCAGAACATTACCGGATGGAGCGTGAATCAGGAAATCAGTGCTGATTATTACCAGATAAGAACATTGTTTCAGCAGACATTTGTGGCGCCTAGAGATTATTTCTGGCCAATTGCCCAAGGTGAATTAACCGTAAATCCTTCGTTGACACAAAATTTAGGCTGGTAGTCCTTTCAATTTTATCCTTAAAGTCATAAAGAAATGAACATAAACAGAAAATTGATACAGACCATATTTTTGTTCTGCATCTTATTCCAAAACTGTAAAGAAGAAATTCAAGTCGCTCCTGTTGTCAACAGTACTGCGCCGGGGCAGGTCAGTAATGTGAAAGTAGAAAACCTGGCCGGGGCGGCACGTATTACCTATACCTTACCAAAAGATCAGGATCTATTGTATGTCAAAGCCGTCTATCAATTAAGGTCAGGTAAAGAGATGGAGGTGAAATCCTCCTACTATAACAACACGCTTCTCGTGGAAGGTTTTGCTGATACAAATCCGCATTCGATCAAGCTCTATGCCGTAAATAGAAGTGAAATCAGTTCGGCGCCTATCGAAGTCTCCGTAACACCTTTAGAAAATCCCATCTGGAATACCTTTCGGAGTCTGGAGGCCATTCCAGCTTTTGGGGGCATTCGGATCACTGCCGAAAACGAGACGGAAAAAAATCTCACCGTGATGGTGATGGTCGATTCGTTGGGTGAATGGGTACCTTCTGTAGACAACATCTATACTTCCGCTAAACAGATTTCACGTACAATCCGTGGATTTGCACCAAATCCCAAACAGTTTGCCATCACGGTCAGAGACAAGTACATGAATTTTACCGATACGCTTGTGACGACTTTGACCCCGCTGTTTGAACAGGCACTTCCAAAATCGAGGTATACTGCAGTTACATTACCCACGGATTCTAAACAACAATATTCTTCTACGGGACTATCCAAGATGTGGGACGGAGACAATTGGAACTGGCCCAATATATCATTGACTGACGTCACTGTAAATGGCCCACAATGGGTAACATTTGATACAGGTGTACTGGCCAAAATGAGTCGGATAGTAATCTGGGACTATCCCGAATATACAAACGATGGGCGTATGTATTATTACGGCGGTAATGTGCGATTTTTTGAAGTATGGGGTTCCGATAACCCGCCTTCGGACGGGAGCTGGAACAACTGGACGCGCTTAGGTACCTTCGAAAGCAAAAAGCCTTCTGGACTACCCATGGGGCAACAAACGGATGAGGATTATCAACTTGCCAATTCGGGTTTAAGCTTTGACTTTGATATCAGTGCACCAAAGGTCCGCTATCTACGCATCAAAACCATTAAAAATTGGCAGGGATCGTCCTTTATGTCCATCGCCGAATTACAGGTTTATGGCGATCCACGTTAATACAACTTGTTTATTATCAATTAGACTATTATGAAAGTAGCACATATTAAAACATTCTTTATCATGTCTTTGCTTAGCATGGCCATGCTTTCTTTCCTTTGCTGTTCAAAAAGTGATGATTATAAAAAGTACCTGGAAGGCGGCGAAATTTCCTACACCGGAAAAATTGATTCCGTAAAGGTCTTCTCGGGTAAAGAGCGCGTCTATATCACTGGATTATTTATGGCCGACCCCAAGGTAGATCGTCTCAAAATATACTGGGATAATCGACAAGATTCGACTGAGGTAAAAATCAATCGTACGGCTGGCGTAGATACCTTAAAAATTTCACTGAAAATAAGTGAAGGAGTACATAATTTTGAACTTATTACCTACGACGCCCAAGGCAATAAGTCGCTAAGCGTTTTTAAAACTGGCGTATCTTATGGCGAACGGTTCAGCTCGGGACTTATCAACAGACCAATGTATGCTGTTGACTATTTTGCTGGCGATCAAAAAACCACCGTCAATTGGGGGGGAATTGATCTGACAAGTGGTGCTCAGTTTACAGAAGTGGAGTACACCAATACATCAGGGAAATTGATTATTCAAAGAGACTCCATTAAACTTGGCAAAAGCATTTTAGCAGACTTTATGCCTGGCAAACCACTGCGCTACCGTACATTATTTGTTCCGGATTCCTTAAGTATAGATACATTCTACACGAACTATTCAGCAAATATATCGCCCAAGGAGGTTTACCTAAAAAATATGAACTTTCCTTTCGAGACTTCTGCCATGGGCGGCGATCGCTGGGGTACTCCGGCGGTGTGGCTTGTCAATGATGCGGCAAAGAACTTCAAGACAGCAGACGGAAAATATTATGGCGGAATTGAGATTCGGGATAAAAAAGCCTGTTTATCTTTGGAAGCAGGTTGGTGGCAATGGGCCTCACCTTCCCCCAACTTAGCGCCAATTGTAAATGGTAAGATTTATCAAACGACCAACCTACAGCCCGGAAAATATCGTTTTACAGTCTCAAAGATTGACAAAGGCAGCGCCGGTGTCGTTCACCTCATCGCCGCCAAAGGCAATGCCTTGCCCGATCAATCAGCCTTGAATACAGCCTTAGGCTTTCAAACCCTATCTGGAAGCAGTGCAATATTCGAATTTACCGTAACAGAAGCGGGACCTGTAACCTTGGGTTTTCTCGGAAACATGAATGGAACCGCTTCAGACGGCTCTTATTTTAAAGTCTCTGGCAATATGATCTTTGAAAAATTATAACCAAAATAGATGAATAGATTAGTTTATTACGCCTTTTTTACAGCCTGCACTTTAGCAGGCTGTAAAAAGGCTACTTCCGAAAGCAGTATGGTAACGCCTACAGAAAAAACAGATGACATCGCACTTGCTGAGCTGGGTAAATTAGCCTTTTCCAATATCACGACTACAGGTGCTATGATAACAGGAAAAGTGCTAAACAAAGGTGGTGCCCTTGTTACCAGTCGTGGCATCTGCTGGAACAAAGACCCGAATCCGACAATCGACAATAATCCGATGGAAGCAACTTCCAGTAAAGGTTCTGGTGAATTTACTGTGGCACTAACAGCCCTTGCCCCCTCACAAACATACTACATTAGACCTTACGCCAAAAATAAGGGCGGAATTGCTTATGGCGAACAACAGGTATTGACCACTGCCGATATACAATCGGTTACCTTTGGCTCTAATCCGATCTTTATTGTGGGATCATCAATTGCTTATTATGACGTCAATATTATCAGCAGTGGTGGTGGCGCTGTGACTGAACGAGGGATATGCTGGGGCCTACAGGAAAAACCGACGGTCACTGATCATAAGGTTATGAATGGCGCAACAGGCACAGGCAAATTTCGAATCGGCATGCTCAATCTTACCCCAAGTACAAATTATCATTTACGTGCTTATGCGATCAATGAAACAGGTGTAAGCTACGGACCCGACATTTCCTTCCATACAATCGCCAAGGGCAAAGTAACCTATACATTCAATAAAGTCGACAATCCAACAGCGCAACAACTTGCTGCATACCAACGATTGCAAGTGGCCCTGGACAGTGCCGTCTGGTATGCCAATAATTATACTTCGGCCACCAAACATGTTTACCTCAACTACGACCCCGGGGTTCCGACAGCCGACGCGAATAACGAGGGCTGGATGCGATTTGGTGCCAGCGAGGGCTACCAAAATATCCGTACCATGTTGCATGAGATGAACCATACCCTCGGTACCGGGACGACAAGCTGGTGGTCACAAGCGATTATCAATGGCAAATATAGTCTGGCAAATGCCAACAATATGTTAAAAATGATCAACTCAGACGAATCAGCGGTTATAAATGGCGATAGCATGCACTGGTGGCCCTATGGTTTAAATCAAAATTCAGAAGTCAGTTCAAGCTGGGATTACGTATACAATTGCCTGATCATAGAAGCTATGCGGAAAGACGGCATGACCAGTCACAGTGGCGCCTACTAGTACCTAACTAGCCTTCAAAAAAGAGAAGAGAAACTGGAGTATGTTAAATAGCTGCCGTTTTTCTTCTCTTTTGCATTTTAAATATCTCAGGTGATTAACCGATACTAGTAGGTACGCTTCCCAGATGACTGTAGCGCTTGCGGTATTCTGAGGGCGAACAACCAAAAATTTTGGAAAAATGCTGTCTAAAATGTTTGATATCTTTGAAACCAACTTGATAAGCGGTTTCATTAATATTAGTCTTGTTTTCTATAAGTAATTGCGCAGCCCGTCGCATCCGAATAGATCGGATAAATTCATTGGCAGATTTGCCTGAGATAGATTTTATCCGCCTATACATATTGGAATGACTCATCCCGAGCTCTTCGGCAAGCATCTTTACCGTAAAATTTTCATTCAACAAGTGCTTTTCAACCACGGCTATTGCCCGTTGCAAAAAATCTTTAAAAGCTGCCGGAACTTTATGGTCTTTGGACTGCAAGGTAATTTCACTATAAAAATAGGTATGTAATCTATTTTTATTTTCAATTAGACTTTCTACACGTGCCACGAGTAGCTCCCTGTCAAAAGGTTTGACGATATAGTCATCTGCACCAACTTCTATACCGTTTAATTTAACATCAAAAGACGAACTTGCTGTTAACAAGATAATAGGTACATGACTTCGCTTTATACTGCTCTTCATCTGTTTGCAGAGATCAATTCCGGAAGTTCCACTCATCATTACATCACTAATAACAATACTTGGTTCTAATTTCTCTAAAATGGCTGATGCCGTTTCGGCACTATTTGCTTTGACAACCTGATATTTGTCGGAAAAAATACGAGCAATATAATTTAGCATATCTTCACTGTCGTCGACGATCAATATTTTCTCCTGCAAATCATTTTCATACAATTCATCAAGTGCCTGACTTTGCACGGAATAAGTTGAAGCTGAAGGTTCGGGCTGCTCTCCTGCTACAGCACTACGATATCCAGTCGCCATTTGTTGTAATTCGACGCTGCCCACAATAGCTGATGAACTGACCTGGGTAATGGGTAATGAAATTGAAAAAGTTGCTCCAGCATGCGGATTCGCAAAATATTCCAAACTACCTTGATGCAGACTAATGAATTTTTTCACAAAAAACAGTCCGATGCCAAAACCATCAGCACCGTGATTAAATAAGCTAAAATTGCGTTTAAAAGGTTTAAATATTTCTTCCGTTAGCTGAGTTGGATAGCCCTGTCCCGAATCAATGATAGCACACCTTAGTTCCTGGTCTATACGACTCACTTTAATACAGACAGATCCGCCATTGGCCGTATATTTAAGTGCATTTTGAAGTAGATTGATAAAACAAATTTCCAATTTTTCATAATCTGCATTTAGGATTAATCTTTCAATATCAGTCTCAAATGTGTAACTGATATTTCGAGAATCGGCCAATTGCCTAAAAGAATCAAACGTCCCCCGTAAAACCTGTATGATATCAAATACTGTATAAGCAAGCTCATCAAAATTTCCATCGGATTTTCTAAACAAAAGAAGTTTATCCGCAAGGTTTAACAATCGCTTGGAATGATTGTAAACAGACAGTAGTTCCTCTGACTCGCCCATATTTTTTTTTGATTTGTTGACAATGTCTTTGATGGGATTTACAATGAGCGTCAATGGAGTCCTAATTTCATGGACGATATGGGTAAAAAATGCCAGCTTATCTTCGAGTAACTCGTGCTCTTTCTCCCGTTCAAATTCGGCCGTCTTTAATTTAAAAAGCAATAGATCCTTATTCTCCCGATACCTATTGTAAAGATAGAGGACCGCCACGAGCAGCAAAAGATACCCTATATATGCCCATATACTTCGATACCAAGGGGGCAAAACTTCCACGTCAATAATACGTTCTGCTTGATTCCATTGGCCATTCGCGTTACTCGACCGGATATGCAATTTATACTTGCCTTCCCTGAGATTCGAATAATAAGCAGTCCGCTGTTTATTGACGTAATTCCAATCTTTGTCCCAACCTTCCAAATAATAGGCGTAGTCGATCCTATCCGAAAAACTATAATCCAATGCTGCAAAAGAAAAGGATAAAATGGCCTTTTCATATGGTATTTTTAAGCTTTGAACAGCGTTCAAAGAGATTTGCTTATACGCTTCACTTTGCCCGTATGGCACATTCCCAATGCTCAATCGGGTCAATTTCAACGCGGGAAACCTGGCCTTAAAAAATATATCCTGCGGCCTGAATAAATTGAACCCACGGATACCACCAAAAACCAACAGATCGTCCCGTAATTTAATGGCAGCGTTGTAATTAAATTGATTGCTCTGGAGACCGTCTGACTGATAGAAGTTTTGAAATGTTTTTTTTTGTACATCCATTTTGGAGAGTCCATCAAGTGAAGACATCCAGATATTACCCTGTGCATCCTGTAAGCCATTCAACAAGGTATTGCTAACAAGGCCATCCTTTTCCGTATAGCGTCTATAGTTCATCGAGCTTAGATTCAGATGTAAAAGTCCTCCACCCTCTGTGCCTAGCCAAAGAAAACCACTTTCTGTTTGTTGGATAAAACGAATTGGGCTTCCAATGTGATAGCTATTGTATTTCATCGTACGCAAGTCTAGTCGGAATAAGGCGCTCCAAGATCCCATCCACAAAACAGCATCCTTGTCTTCAAAAAAAGTTAACACATCATTTATCGGCAAATTGAGGTGTTTAAACTGATCTGCGATGGTATCCAAGCAATAGACATTTCCACTGGCGAGTGTTGATGCCCAAAGCGTCCCCCTACTGTCTTTAAATAAACGCCATACAGCATTATTGACATATTGAGTGTTAGGATAATAACAGGGGTAATGTTTTGCCTGGCCAGTTTTGGTATTTAATTTGACAATTCCCGTATCATAACTACCAATCCACAACTGGTCATTTTGATATTGGATTAACGAGGTTATAAAAGCGGGTTTAAGATCCTTATGCGCTGAATAGGGATAATTGACCAAGCTACCTTTCGATATACTCCATTTGTATAATCCATCCCCATCGGTTCCGATCCATATATGATTTTGATCGGCTTGCTCGAACGATAAAATAAAGTCGGCAGTATTTACCTGTTGGCTACTGGGATTAATTTTAAATGTTTGGAACCTTCTTTTTGCAGGATCCACAATATTAACCCCACCTCTCAATGTACCAATCCAAAGCCGATCTTCCGCATCTTCCAATAAGGCAAAAACAGATCGACTGGTTAATTGCTGTTGATCAAATCCGATATCATACTCAAACGTTCGCGTAATGCTATTAAATTTCTGTATACCGCTGCCGTCTGTACATATCCAGAGCTTTTTGTCTTTTCCAAAATAAAGGTTAACGACAGCTTTTCTATAGGTATCGTAATTATAGTTCGTAAACGTGCCTGTTTTTATATGATAACAAATAATTTTTTGGTTGCTGGCAAACCAAATATCTCCTGTTGGTGCTACCGCCATCGTTGTCGACTGGAAATCAACTTTTTTTACGATTGAAAAAAGGTGTTTTTTACTATCGTAATAAGCCAAACCAACATGGTCTATGAATGCCCAAACTCCCGCATCAACTGCTTTGCAAATAGCAGAAACGCGATAATAGGGCAGCTGTTGGCCAGCGTATTGTAAGGGTATCTTCTGGGCGACACTTCCCGCTCTTGTTTCTTCAATTTTAAATAGTCCTTCAGATCCACCCTGTACAAACAATTGGCCGAGAATATCTTTCTCTATCTGATGGATCGGAAAATTTAGTGGCCTATTTCCTTTAGGTGAGTTCACCAAAACTTGCTCACACTGTGTGCGGTTGGGATCTATCACTGCTAGCCCACCTTTGGTTGCAACATATAGCTGTGCCGAAGAACTTTCGGCGACAGCTGTCACACGGTTGTCAGGGAGTGTATTTTTAGACAATGGATCGTTTTTAAAAACTTTAAATTCGTATCCATCGTAACGGTTCAAACCATTTGATGTGCCAAACCACATAAATCCCTCACTATCCTGAAAGATCGCAGTAACAAAATCATTTGAAAGCCCCTTATCAAGGCCCAAATAGACGATAGACGACTGACACCATACGACATGAAAAGGCCAAAATAATCCCAAAAGAATCAAGTAGAGATTTTTCATAAAAAGTTTATAATTGTGTTTATGACACTTAAATTACGAAAAGCCTCTCGATCAACAAACTGAAATGCAATATTTATTATCCAACGAAAGTATCCCCATTATGATCATTACGGCTATTCCATTTTAAAGTGCCTTTACATAACTTAAAAATACGTAAGCCAAAAGAAAGAAAAGTGTACATCAAGTCATATACGAACCATCGACCCACCACCAATAGTCCTGTTTATTGGAATGGATCTGATAAGTCCTACAAACAATAGACATAAGATAAAATTGATCCGCATATATTTAGATGTATCGTATTTTTTGATAAACTAGCACAAAAGCTACTTTAAGTTGGTTTGTACACTATTTTAATAGAGGCACTTATTATTTCATCCTGTTCTCTTTTTGCTTTATGAAGCAAAATTTTAGTCGTAAAGCAGCTCGCCTTAAATAAACGTACAATATACACTTATTTTAAAAAACAATCGTATCTTTAACCATATAATCTTCAAATTGACTTTTTCTGATCACAAAAGTCGTTTTCAAGATAATAACCTATGATAAGGAAGAATCGATAAATTATCTGATATCGGAAATACTATACTAACATAGCTGCTAACATGCCTAGTTTGAACAGTCTCCTATATTTTCGTCAGGCCTTGATCCTGATATTCGTTCTCATTCTTGTTCACACAAGCATGCTGACCAGTGCGCAATTTCCCAAGGAGATGAATAAAGGTTTATCGAATAGTTCGGTGAAATCTATATTTCAGGATAGTCAGGGCTATATGTGGTTTGGTACCTTCGACGGACTAAACAGATTCGACGGTTATGATATAAAAACCTATAGAAACCAGCTAAATAATGAAAATAGCATTCCGCATAATTATATCTATTGTATAGCAGAAGACCACAATAAAAAATTATGGATAGGAACTGGGCAAGGGATTGGAATCTACGACCGAAACTTTGACACCTTCACCCGTTTAAATTATATAGACCAAAAATCAAAACAGTCATATCATCTCAATGCTGACACGAAATCCATTCAAATTGATAGTGACAATAATATTTATATAGGCACAAACGGCTGGGGGCTATTTTACAAAAGTCATCAAGAAGCATATGCCATACAAATTGCTTTTAAAGATTATAAATCGAACCTATCCAACTTATACTACCATGTATCGGCCACGCATATTGACGCGACCGGCCGGGTATGGGTTTTTATAGAGGGAAGCGGTTTATATGCTTTCGATAAAAAAACACAGCAGTTGAATCTTGTATCAAAGGCTATTACGAGTGCAACCTGTATGGCTAGCACAAACAGCGGTGAACTCTTTATTGGTAATTACGAGGGATTATTTGTTTGGAAAATCAAAGAGCATATGCTTTCGTCCTTGTATCCACAGGAGCTTAAGTCAAGTCAGATCAACATGCTGACGCTGGAGGGGCAAAACAAACTTTGGTTAGCCACGCAAAACAATGGTATTTTTATTCTTAACCTATCTCATGGAAAAGCAGTAAACAAAAGTGATCTACAACCCGCACAATTTTTACTAAATAGCAAGACCATTTATATGGTTTACATAGACTCCCAACGTAAAATATGGATCGGCACTGGAAAGGGCGGTATTGAGACCATTGATAACAATGGCTATAAATTTAATTATTTACAGCAGAAACATTATGCGGGATTTAACTTAGCGCACAAATTTGTACGTTCTTTCGTAGAATATGATAACAAGATCTGGATTGGTACCGAAGGCAATGGCCTTTATGTATGGGATGACAAGACCAATCAGGTTCAATCTTTCCAAAAAGGGCCACAGCAATTGCCGGACAATACGGTAAACCATCTTTTGACCGGAAATCATGGAGACCTATGGATCGCAACTGAAAGGGGAATTGCGCGTTACGCAAAAGGTTCGGGGTTTAAATATTATGCTTGCAGGACAGCAAATGGGGTGCTAAATAACAGTGTACAGTTACTTTTTAAGGATCAGGATGCGAAGATCTGGGCAGCGACATTTTCTGAGGGAAGAGTATATACATATAATCCAACACGCGACCAATTTGAAGTATTCAGCGAAGACATCTATGATATCAATTGTATGATTGATGATCAGAGAGGTAATATATGGATGGGGAATTACAATGAGATCATACAGCTAAACAAGCAGACGCAAAAAAGCTCCAGGTATTTAATAGGAAAACCTGTTCGTGCCATTCAGCTCGGAAAAAATAACAGACTTTGGCTGGGAACAGAAGGAAAAGGGCTCTTGGCATTTGATAGCAAATCAAAAAAGATTGTCGAAAATTATTCCACAAATGAAGGTTTGAGTAACAATGCCGTACTTAATATTTTGGAAGATAAAACCGGAAAATTGTGGCTGAGTACCTTTAATGGGCTTTCGAAGTTCGACCCTTCTACTAAAAAATTTGTACGGTACGAAGAAACCGACGGACTTCAAAGCAACGAATTTTCCTATGGGGCCGCTCTTAAGCTCAAAAACGGCCATCTTCTTTTCGGAGGAAACAACGGTTTTAACATCTTTGACGCCGATAGCATTAAACTGAAAATTTATGAACCAGCCTTAGCTATCACAAGCCTTAAAATTAACAATAAAAAGATTGCCGACCTGAGCGACCGGGTCGATATTGGAAAAGATCATAGCATTCACAAATTGACGCTTCCCTACAATCAATCCACTTTTTCGTTGGAGTTCGCAGCCCTGGAGTTTGATTCCCCACAAAAGATAAAATACAGGTATCTATTGGAAGGACTAGACAAGGGATGGAACGATGCAGGGTCTACCCGATCAATAAATTACAACGGTCTGCATGAAGGAAATTATACCCTGCTTATTCAATCGACCGACTCGGAAGGCAATTGGACGAATAAACAGATTAAGCTCGATATTCAAATTCTTCCGCCTTGGTATAGAAGCTGGTGGGCCTACCTGCTTTACACGCTGGCTATTGTCTATATCGGACTATGGTATCTGCGCTATCGGAGAAGGCAAATCGCTTTAAATTACGAAATACAGCTTTCAAAATTTACCATTCAGAAAGAAAGAGAACTCAATGAGAAGAGGCACGCATTTTTCACGAATATTTCGCATGAATTTAGAACACCACTGACCTTAATTATTAATCCGATTAAAGATCTGCTAAAGACCAATAAAGAGTCCAAGGACAACGCTTCCCTTCAGGTTGTACATAGAAATGCCAAAAGACTGTTAAGTTTGGTAGACCAGCTGCTTATATTTAGAAAAACAGAGGACGGCGCCGAACAGCTCAAAACAAGTATTTTTGACTGCCAAAGCTTTATGAAAGAAATATTTCTATATTTCGCTGCTCAGGCAAAATTGCAAAATATAGATTATCAGTTTCTGGAAAATTCCGATCCGATTTATGTCAATGCCGACAAAGAAAAAATTGAGATCATCTTATGCAATCTCATATCAAATGCCTTTAAATTTACGCCCTCCAATGGTGCTATCCATATTGCCTTATCGCAACAGGGGCGGGAATTAACCATTCAGATCAAAGACTCGGGAAAAGGTATCCCCGAACATCTTGGCGATAGGATATTTGACAAATATTTTTCGGATCCACTTAATGGCCCCAAAAAACAAACAGGATTCGGGATTGGGATGTACCTTGTCAAAACTTTTGTTGAAATGCACGCCGGAACAATAAGTTACACGAGTTCAGCAACAGCGGGAACAACATTCGACCTCGTTTTGCCTATCTTAGCACAACAAACCCCAGCCGAAGAACCATTGGCAGATGTAGCGCTCCACAATGAGTCGGGGATTCAAATGCTATACGATTCACAAGTGGTGACGGAAACCGTTCCCTTATTCCCGACAGCTATAGCAAGCAAAAAATTCAGTGTCTTATTGGTCGACGACGATGCTGCTATCCGCAGCTATCTTACCGACATTTTTAAGGAAGAATACACGGTCTATAATGCCCATAATGGTGTTCAGGCACTCGATATGATCAAGGAAAAACAACCTGATCTGGTCATAAGTGATATTATCATGGAAGAGATGGATGGATTGTCACTTTGCAAAGCCGTAAAATCTAATGCTACGCTCAACCATATTCAAATCATCCTACTTACCTCAAGTACCTCTGATAGCACTAAATTGGCCGGAATTCAATATGGTGCCGATGATTATATCCATAAGCCATTTGATTCGGAAATATTGTTACTCCGGGTCAAAACATTACTGCAGAACAAGAAGAACCTTCAGGACTTTTTCTTTAATGCGATTACGCTACAGTCCAATGAGCTAAAGATACCGATCACAGACAAGCTGTTGATAGAACGGTGCATTGAGATTATTGAAGAGAACCTGTTGGAAGAACTGACTGTAATAAGTCTTGCCGAAAAAACAGGCATGAGTCATTCTTCACTCTATAAAAAAATTAAAACCATTTCAGGCAAATCGATCAATGAATTTATCAGGTCGGTACGACTCAAAAAAGCAGCAGAAATGCTCATACTGACAGATTCTAAAATTAATGAAGTAGCTAATTTAACAGGTTTCTACGATCAACGCTACTTTAGACAGCAGTTCAGCAAATTGTTTGGCCATACACCATCCGACTATGTCAAAAAGTACCGAAAAGCATTTCAGAATGAATTCCATGTCGATCGGCCTTAGTCTATGTCAAAAAATAAAATAAGCCCTGTACAGCAATTAAGAACGCTTTTTGCTGTACAGGACGCTATAATTATTCGACTGGTTTTATGATAAAGGAGAATGAATAATCTTTGTAAGGCAATGTATATTCATTCAGCGGCCATGCTCCCCAACTATTAATTCCACCCACGCCCATTTGTCTGAGGTCAATATTAAGTTGCGTTTGCTTTCTTTTAACAAGGTCAGCTGCATGACGTTGTTGTCGCTTGGCACCATCGTCCAAATCTTTGTCAAAATAATGCAAAGCGCTCATACTAAATGTTGAATCTGCCGTAAAGAACAAACCCCTACCTTGTTTATTTTTTATTTCCATCCATCTGATATCGGTCTTATTTCCTGTCTCCTGTGGCATTACATAGGGGAAATACTGTTGATCGACGGTCTGTTTATAAATTCCGACATGTGACGCAAAATTACGGTCGGTGTAGTTCTCCTGTGGTCCCCTACCGTAGTAATTAATCGCCTCAAAGCCAGATGGCATAATCCATTGCATACCAAAACGTGGCAGGACCGCAACTTTTTTTGTAGTGTCAGCAATGAAGGATTGGGAAATGCGCATTTCCCCCCGTTGATTAATGCAGTATTTCATTTCTAATTGCCCATATACCTGAGGCATCTGGTAAGTCGCATATACATAGGCCAGGCTATCGATTAATTCGGATCTAATTTCAAGCAGTTCAATCGAATCCGTAACCTGTTTCCAAGGTTTAAGTTTTTCCGGCGTATTTGCACCGAAATCGTTATCATTCGGCGCGCGCCAGAAATTAGTCTTAAATAGTGCTTGTTCATCCAAAAAATCCTGTCCTTTATAATGATATTTTACTAACCATCCTGATTTAAGGTCAAACTCCATCAGCAGCTGTTTTGCCGAGACAATCAGATTTCCATCTTTTCGCTCTGTCTTGATTTTACCCTGTGCCAAAATGGCTGTTTTAGGCTGAAAAGAGCCCCCCAGAGGTAACTGTTCAGTTGCAATAATATGCCCCATGGGAAGTAGGGCCTCGGCCTTTTTCAATCGGTAAGTCAGATTCAGAAATTTTTCCCCCGGTATATCTACTTTATACGGAATCGACAGTACAGCAGATTGTTGAGGCAACACATTCAAATGCTTGATGAAACCAGATTGCGTTCTTTTTCCGTCTACAATAAGCTCCCATTGAAGTTCAACATTTTCAAGTCCTGTAAAAAAACGTTCGTTGTAAACCTGTATCTTTTTCTCGTTCAATAAACTGCTATGGATATCTTGATATACTTTTTTCATTTCCCAGACATGCGGATAGGGTGTTCTATTGGCATAAAAAATTCCTTTGGAAGCATAATTCCAGTCCGTTATCGCTTCTTTAGGTTCATAATCTCCACCATAGGTATATACTGTATCGCCTTTAGCATTGGTTTTAACAAAACACTGGTCCACAAAGTCCCAGATATATCCGCCTTGAAATATTCCTTTGTTTGCCCGAATGATGTCCCAATAATCCTTAAAGTTTCCCAATGAATTCCCCATGGCATGTGCATACTCACATTGAATAAAGGGTCTTTGAGGCTTAGGGTTACGCGCTGCATAATTCTTCATTGCAGATGGACTTGCATACATCGGTACAATCAGATCCGTATTCCAGTCAAATCTTAATTCACCATAATTATTCACAGCCCTTTCGTATTGTACAGGGCGACTTTGGTCGAGCTCTTTCATCCGGAGGTAGGCCCGATAGAAATTATAACCATTTCCGGCTTCGTTGCCCATACTCCAAATAATTACGCTAGGATGATTCCGATCGCGCTGAATAAGGCGTTCAACACGGGCAACATGTGCTTTCTCCCAGGTCGGCCTATTGGCCATCGTATAGGACAGGTCATAACCCATGCCATGTGATTCGATATTAGCCTCATCAATTACATACAATCCATATTGGTCACAGAGCTGCAACCAATATTCGGCATTGGGATAGTGGCTGGTGCGGACAGCATTGATATTGAATTTTTTCATGAGCTGTACATCGCGCAACATACTTTCTTTCGAGATCACATGCCCAGTAACGGGATCTGTTTCGTGCCTGTTTATTCCCTTGATAAGTATGGGCTGTCCATTAACGAGCAACTGACCTTCTTTGATCTCAACCCTACGGAAGCCCACTCGCTGGGGAACGATCTCGCTGAGTTTGCCTTCAGGGTCTGTAAGTTTAACAGTCACCTGGTATAAATTTGGTATTTCGGCCGACCATAGTTCAGGATGGTCTATGGTCTGTTCAATATCCATTTCCTGTCCGTCGACTTTAACAGTTTCAATTGACACAAGCCGACCGTTTCTATGAAGTGTAACCTCTGCCATTAGATCCCCACGACTGGCCTGGTTAAAGATCAGCTTAGTTTTTAACTGTCCTTTATCAAAGGCATCATTGAGAGTTGGCGACAATTGAATATCACGTAGATGTACTGGTTGCCGAACCAGCAGATAACAGTCTCGCGTGATTCCACTAAGACGCCACATATCCTGATCCTCCAAATAATTTGCGATTCCCCATCGCATGACGCGCATTGTAATAAGATTTTTCCCTTTTCTCAAATATGCTGTTATGTCAAACTCGGATGGTAATTTGCTATCCTCCCCATACCCGACATATTGACCGTTTACCCAAACAGATAGATTCGATTTGGCTGCCCCAATATGCAGAATTACGGGTTTTCCCTGCCAATCCTCGGGAATGACTACCTCACGGCGATACACAGCCGTAGGGTTGAAATCCATCGGCACAATTGGTGGATTTGGTTTCCCGATTAAATAGGTAAATTCAAAACCTGAGGTAGTATACATCGGGAAACCGTATCCATTGAGTTCCCAGTTTGCAGGCACCTGAAAATAATCCCAATGACGATCGTCATAATTTAATGATTCAAAGTTAGCTGGTAGTTTTGAAGGGCTATTTACCCATTTAAATTTCCAGGAACCATTCAAACTTAAATACGCAGAGGATTCACGCCAATCGCTGTTGATGATCTGAGACGTATGCGGAAAGGTCACAAAATCTGTATGCATGGGCAGCCGATTTTCTTCGGTAATCGTTTCATCCAACCAAGGGATCCCTTTTCGGACAACAGTATCTTGCTGTTGCATTTTATTCCGCTCATAAGTCAAGGTAACACTGGATTGTGCATACCCGAAGGAGAAGACAAAACTATAGAGTAGAATAGGCAATAATTTATTCAGAGATTGCATTTTTTATTATTTATCGTTTAATAAATCATTTCAAAAAAGATTGATTTGTTTAGCTGAATCTAGGTTGAGTCCGGACTATATGGTCGAATTAGTGAAATACACTTAAGTCCCACTGATCCTTCCAATTTATCTGTACTTTTTCATTCTGGAGATCAACCGGAAGCCAGATATATCTGCTATCCATGAGATCTTTGGGATTCCAGCGGTCGGCCATAAAGATAAAAGCATCCTTTTTTCCTGCGACAGGCAGGATAAATGTCGATTGGCCACCATAAGTCAAAGCCGAATTTGGTCCTTGCATTGGATCCCCTAGGGATTTCCAAGGGCCAAAAAGATCTGTAGCAACATGAAGCTCTGCACGATTTGGAGCCCAGCCAGTGCATCCGCTGGTGATCAGATAATACTTATCTTTGTACTTGAATAAAGCTGGGGCTTCCCGATGATTCCGGAAGAGCAAGGAATCTTTCGCTGTCACATGCAGGTAATCATCGGTTAATTGAACCATACGTAAAGCATAATTTTCATCCGATGAATAAATTTGGTAAGCCTTGCCATCGGTGTCAACAAAAAGCCCCATATCGCGTGACATATTGTTATTAGGCCTGAAGCTATGAACAAAGTGAAAAGGCCCAAGCGGAGAGTCACTGATAGCGACAGCGGCTCTGGCTGCTGCATAGCCCTGCCCCTTCAACTCAAGATGGAACCACATGACATATTTCTTCAGCTGCTCGTGATAGATAACCTTTGGCCGCTCCATAATACAGCCCCAGGCAATATCGCTTGTAGAATCTGCACTAGGTGTGAGAGCCAATCCTTCAAACTTCCAGTTATACAAATCATTGGATGAGTACACATTGACTCCCTGAGATGTCGTTCCGCCACGTTTCTCACCGTACCAATAATATTTTCCATTTTGATGAAGTACGCCGCCGCCATGGGCATTGATTACATGACCGGATTGGTCTTTCCATATTTCCCCTGGCGTAAAACTATGCATCTCAGCATGTTCCTTTTTTTGATAAACCCGTACATAATCAATTTCATATTTTGCAGGAAGTAATTTATCAGTTATCTTGCCGCCATTTATTCCGCCGAGGGCCAAATTTAACAGGAGATAATGCGGTTGGGTAAATGGATTGAATCCGGTACCATCCCGGTTGGCCAATTGATCCATAGGAACGTGAAGCATTTCCATATCGTCCACATAAAGCGTAATAGCTTCTTCATCCCAAATCATTCGCCAGATATGGAACTGATCTGCCCAAGCCTTTCCGCCAAGATCTTTGACTGCTTTCGTCTTACCGAACCAATGTGCTTTCCACCGTTGGTCAGTGCCAGTTGCGATATTGGCTAATATATTGCCGCGGTAATATTCCATGATATCTATTTCACCATTGGATGGCCATTCTTTAGTGGTGCCTAATGTCCAGAATGCAGGCCAAAGGCCCTCACCAACTGGGATACGTGCCCGGATTTCAAAAATCCCGTATTTCCAGTGCTGCTTTCCTAAAGTATTTATCGAAGCCGAAGTATAGGTTATCTTTTTACGGCTGGCAATCCAATCAGAGCTGCCCTGAATAAAACCCGGATGATTACGTTGTTCTTTTTTTGCTTCAATAACCAACAGGCCATTAC
Source organism: Sphingobacterium puteale (assembly GCF_003627955.1). Lineage (GTDB taxonomy): Bacteria > Bacteroidota > Bacteroidia > Sphingobacteriales > Sphingobacteriaceae > Sphingobacterium > Sphingobacterium puteale. The sequence continues at coordinate 53,082 of NZ_RBWS01000029.1, forward strand.
GACAGGAAGCGTTTTCCTTTTGATACCACTGCTCTTCCCGGTTACGTTTGAAACCTTCTTCGTAACTCCATTTAGTCGTGTCGGGTGCACCATTATAATCAAACTCATCCGACCATACCAATTTATACTGTGGTGGGACGGGCTGTTGACTATATGCGGCAAAACAACTTGACAGCAAACTAAGACAGACAGATAAAAGTTTTTTCATGATTTAGTTTAAGTTTCTTTGAGTTAACTGCTCGTGATGATCAGTAAACAAAAATATCCCCCTTTTCCTACGTAGTCAAGGGGGATATTGAGTCAAAAAGAGGGATATATTCGTATTTGTGTAATAATGAGATGACACATATCCCTTTTTATATTTCTACAAGCCGGTTGGAGCAGTTCCACTGATCAGTGACCATCCTGGATTTTGATAAATAACAGAGTTTTCTGCTGTTCCATCATCCGAAGCCAACTGGAAATGCTCTGTGGCAATGGGTGCGAGGTAATGCGCCATGGCAAATTTTACACCGGTATAAGACAGGGCATTGCTTCGGATCTCCAATGGTCTGAGGTATTCACTCCGCGCAGGATCTGAAACGACAGATTTATCATCGGTAGCACCATAAATCAGCTGTTCGGGTTTATACCAATCTTTCATCGGTCCCCAAAGTTTAAAACCTTCAAAATGGTCTGCTGTTGTAATCAGCTGGTCCATTGCCCGCCAACGCTTAAGATCCATCCAACGCAGACCTTCCGCCATAAGTTCGCTTCTGCGTTCGCGACGTATATTGTACAATGTTGGTGATACAAACTGTCCTGCAGAATACGCGCCCCAGTCTTTCTTTTCTTTATCCATTTGCGTTGCCGCAATGGTCGCATTGAAATCTGGATCGACCTTAGCCCGCGTACGCAGTGCGCGCCAATAGGCCTGTGCCTTCGTATCTAAATTTTGATTCTTTTCATAACAGGCCTCCATGTAATTGAGGTAAGCCTCGGTGGCTCGGAAGGTAATGCTACCCGTAAATCCCTGACCGTTGAGCGTTTGTAAACCGTCGTATGAAATGCCTTTACGTATGGTATACCCCGTTGTATAACGTCGTTCCCAATCGGTATCGTAAACAGTCGGGGTGGGCTCTATGAGTGTGTAGTGAGTACCTTGTCCAATATTGACCAATACATTCTTTTGGCCAGGTTCTTTTAAAAACAATTGTAAACGACCATCGCGATTCTTCCGAACATCTGCAATGTAATCGTCGCCCGCATAACCGCTGCCCGTGGCGTAAATAGGCAGTCCATTGGACATCAGGAAGCTTTCGACAAGGCCACGTGTCAAACCAACCGCATAATTTCCGCGTTGAGCATAAACAGGCACATTATGTGTCACCAGGTAATAGCAGTAATATGAATATTCTTAAAAAGTATGCTATCATTTTGTTATTGTTTCATTAGCGATCCAGCCGATCAAGTAATAGCATAGTATTCCATAAAGCATTCATAACTTGGGCATTCATTACCCAAACACTTGCATTTTCGTTAATTTTGATAAACTCATAAGTTGCCATTTTTCCATTCGTCATTGTAGTTGCCTGTAAAATACACAAGAAGTCTTTAACGGAAAGTTTTTCTTGTACCATTAAAGAAGTCATGTAATAGATCGTTTCTGTGCCAATTAAAGTATAAATGCCGTCCTCCCGTTCTATCCCAACCAAAATATCTGCACCTATATTATTTAGATATTGAATTATTTCACTATGCTCATCTCTATAGTTCTCCCCGGATAACGTATCCAACATATTCCGTTTGATTCTCGCTTTTAGATTGATACGTTTCATTTTATTCCTTCATTGAACTCAGCTAAAAGTATAAAAAAATTAGCTATTAAAACTATTTCAAACCGACTATTGTTCTTACTATACAAAACGGCTACTAGCTTCCTTTCGAAAGAAAGGTTCAACATAAAAATTGGCGTCGTACAGTGAAAATAAAATAGTCTTTAAAAACATTGGATGACGAAACAAAAAAGAGGAAACGATAGGAAACATAAAAATTACTGTACAAGAAAACGCTAAGAGAAAGGGTCTGATGAGAATCAGGCCCTTTTGACGTTAAAAAGCCACATCCCATGACGTGGCTCTACAACATTTATATATTTGTAAGGGATGGCTCTTATTTATACGAATTAATCGATTTGGAGACTTTCCAGTAATTGCCTTCACGTACCAAAGTCACAAGGTCTACTTTGCTGAAATTTTCAAATTTTAGAGTCACTTTAGCAACCGTATAGTCTGCGGATTCCTCGATAATATCAGTGCTTACTGTACAGTTCAGCTTTTCGCCTTTTTGTTTTTTTAAGGATTTAATTACTTCGCTTCGACTGTTACTGTGTGCATTGGTAGTTTGGATTTTTTGATTAAAATCTTCGGCAAATAACTGCTCTACGCCAACCGATTCACCTTCGGTAGTGACCGCAACATAGTGATCAAGTGCCAAGTCGGCTGTGGAAAGGTTAACGTTTGCTTTTGATGATTTGGAACCTGGTCCTTCAGCCGCCATAGCGAAAGCGGATACTGCTATTAAGGCTGCTGCTGCGAATGTTTTTACTAGAGTTTTCATAATGTCTTTTTTTATTGCGTTAGTTATATTGTTCTAATTTGTTGACTCAAAACTACGACACAATACCCCCCTAGCCTATGGGCTTTAGACTAACGAACAGGAAAACTCGGTGAATGACGGGAATGGGGAGGTGAATAAAAATTTTCAACTATAGCTTTTTCACTTATAAAAATTCCTCCATGTATAAGGTTGAGGATGGCTTAGTTGATATATCCTTTGTTCTCTTTCAGACAGATAATCATAATAACCACCGAATTCTATCAAATACTCCTCTCCCACCCCCATCCTCCAAAACATATCCATATTATCCTTATCAGGAAACTTAGACCAAGGCGGTTGCTTGGCATTTTGAAGTGTGTGAAATTGTCCAAATTGGCGTAGAAAATCTCGTACTTCCATCAATGCAAAACCTAATAAATTTTGACCTCGCCAGCAATATATGTTTTCGATATCAAAGTCATCTTGTGACAGTCCGATACCCCATATGGTGTCAACAGGGCTTGCTTCAACGAGAATTCTATTTTCTGTCTTTAACAGATATTCTGCTAGGCCAGGATGTTGATTAAACTTGTGTATGTTGCCGTTCTTAACGATCTCAAATTTTTGTTCATTCCAAATCTGATCATCATAGCCTATAACTTTCCTTCCCAGCTCTTTGGCTTCGCCTGGCTTATTACAGTTTATAATTTTCTCAAAGCTCTTTTTATCCTCAAAAAGTAATGCCTTTTGGGCCATCATCCAATGTTCCGCAGTTTTATAAGTTATATTATCAACTATAAATGGACTTTCATGCCATTGGCTAAAAACAAATTTTCCGACCTCTTGATTTTGTTTATTTGTATGTCCCCAAAAGAAAAGAAATTTGACTGTACCTCCACTTTCAAACATATCGGTTAACCATTTAATATCATATTGTTCCATATTGCTCAACTATAAATCTATTAATTTGAAGCCATCGTATCCTTTTTCATTTTAAGGAAAGCTCAATTTATCAAAAAAACAGGAATGATAAAACTATTTTAAACCGACTATTGTTCTTACAATACAAAACGGCAACAACCTTCCTTTCGAAATAAAGGTTCAACATAAAAATTGGCTTCGTACAGTGAAAATCCAATTGTCTTAAAAAACATTGGATGACGAAACAAAAAAGAGGAAACGATAGGAAACATAAAAATTACTGTACAAAAAACGCGAAGAGAAAGGGTCTGATGAGAATCAGGCCCTTTTGACGTTAAAACAATGCTTCACAACAAAAGCCGCATCTCACGACGTGGCCTTAAATAAACATATGATTCACTGGCAGAGTGCTATCGAAATTATGTGTTTTCAGTTGATTCGCGACTCGACTATAGCTGTCCATCTTAATCGCATTGAGCAATAAATCCCGAGACCAGCCTTTTACTACCGCTTCATTGGCGTAAAACATAACCTCCTCTATAGTTTTTATTTTATCTAATAATAGTAGATTATGTCCCCATGGCAAAACTGCTACGCTCTGTAGCAGTTTTGTATTTTGCCGATAATAACGTTCATAAAAACGCTTCATGTTCCATAAGTTGCGCGGCGACAGTCCCATATCAGGAAACTCACTTTTCAGGTCAACAGACAATTGTTTGACTACACCACTACCGTATCCTTCCTCCAGTTTTTTCTCTGAAAGCAGTCTTCATAAATTCCAATACATGGAATTCGCTGCGCTGTTGATCTGCTTCGCAATCAATGTTCGGTTGCTACGGATTTCTGCGACAGCTTGTTGCAATATTTCGTTATAGTCTAAATCGCTTATTTTAACACCGCCGCTCGTATCACGTTCTGAATATGCTTACTCATATACTGCTAATCCTAATTTTTCTTGTCCCTGTGTCATTTTTTTATGAAGCCAAATCCTCCATCAATGCCAGTTCTTTAAAAAAACGTTCTTCCTAACTTAACTCCCAAAATTCGTCGTCGTTAAAGATCATCCCAATCAAAGTCTCTTCAACAAAAGAATATAAAGATAGTAAGTATTTTTCTATCAGCAATCAGACTCAGAAGAACCAAATCCGAGTCTTTTGCCCCTTTGATGAAAAATAGTATTTAATTATGCTCCTGCTCATTCCAAAGTTTAGAAACAATATTCTTGAATAAAGCAGGTTTGAGAACTTAACTTCTAATCGAATTAATGATCACTTCTTATTACCAGGCTTACTACTAATTATTCTCCTAAACACAAAAGAAGCCATATCTTCCGACATGGCTTCTATAGTGAAAGTCCCAAAACCATCAGGTCATGGATTTTGAACCAACAGCAAACCAGGCTTATTCATCTTTTTTATAGATAAAACATCCTGCTTCGGAGGGGTGGTCGAGAACCAAATTCCGCATGTCTTCACGCCATATGAGCTGCACGATCATAAAATCTCCGGCTGCGGAAACGGTAAAAAAAATGGCAAACAGCAGGATATTCACATTTCCGCTGTACCAAGCATAAATGGCAGGGATAATCCCTAATATAATGAAGGGCATCAATGCGCCGACAATATATTGACGGACAAGAAGTGGCTCCTTACAGTGGCAATAGGGTGTCAGCATTTTCATCAAGACACCAAACTTGATTGATTTAAACCCCTTCTTGGTGTAACAGGCCCAGGTGATCCCATGGATCAGTTCATGCGCAATGATACCAAGGATCACCACCAGTATACCTATCAGGACCGAAGTGATGGAGGTAATTTCTAGCATATCGATCATAAAAACAAATGGCCCATCCTCCCGGCCCCAAATCAGGTAAAACGGTAAAGTATATAGGAGAATAACCGGAATAAATAGAAACAGTGCAAAGACATTGGCTTTATACAGATCAATAAACCGCTCTTCTTTGCGGTAGCCCGGAATTGATGCTATATCCATATAGTGTTTATAATAAATGGTTTATAATATAAAATGATGCCTCCTAAAAATAATACAAATTTTATTTCCAGCCAAACATCCCCAATCAAACTTCATCAGTATCGGGTTCTTTTTACATAAAATAGCCACACCTTACGGTGTGGCTCCCCAGTATATATTACTTATTTTGATGGTTTCAAGGTATTAATTCTGAGTTTAACGGCCGGCCTGGGTTCATGATCACTCAACGGCAGTAACGGTATAGCCAATTTTACGAAGCAGAGTAATCAGCCCTTTATCCCCAGCAAGGTGCCCTGCACCAACAGCGATAAAACAAGATTGATCTTTGATCATCTTGGGTATGATAGCCGTCCAGTTCTCGTTCCGCTCATTCAGCAGTTTTTCTTTTTGTTCGTCAGTCATCCAGGTAGGATCCTGAATCAGGGCGGTTAACGCACCCAGATTTTCTGTTTTATAGGCTGCCACCATTTTTGCGATCAACGCTGGATATTTATTCAGTTGATAGACCGATTCCATGAACAGCTTGGGGGTAATGATATCTTTCAGCAATGCAAACTGCATATCGATCGTTTCGAGCTCCCCGATAACCTTCCCTTTGGCAGTTGCGATGGCCGACAGTTCCATTTCATAGGACTTCATCTTTGTTGGATCAGTACAATTGAACCCTTTCATCGTAAATAAAGAGACCACCGCAATGGGAGACACATAATCCAAAAGCTTAATGGAAAGATCTTCTGCAGTTAATACACTATCCATTTTTTGAACTTCACGGTCTGAGAATGTCTTTATAAATGCAGTATCCGGTGCACTGTAGGCTCGTAGTTTCTGGGCATTGTCCGGATTGGAAAGGTCCACCTCAAAAACGACTTCTTGGCTTTTGTCCAGGGCATCAAGGCATTTTTGCTTGATCTCAAAATCATCCGGGCACAGCATATGTACGGTACCGAACAGGTAAGATTCTTGCTTGAGGCCATTTCCGGCAATTTTCCACAACATGGAGTTTTCCTGGGCAACTCCGCTAGAAACAACGAAAAAAAATAACAATTGTAGGATCAGCTGCTTTTTCATTTATATAGATTAATGTTAATTATTGTTATACGGTTTTATCTTGCTGCACCATGAAAACCATCTTTAATTCCTTGAACAAAATCGGCGCTATTCAATAATATACAGATACAGCATATCACAACCACAAGTGTCATCAGTAATTTTAACAGTTTTTTTCTTTCCATAATTTAAATTTGGTTTATTTTTACATCAAAACTTTTCAAATTCAACGGATGCCTCATCCGTTAATGGCTATAACTATCAAACAATATAACGAATTAATTTTAATTTACTGAAAAGATAAAGACAAACCATCTAATTAATTTTGCATTACACTATTTTCAACACCACAACTACAGATATCCATTGAGCTATAGCAATTGGTCTAAGTCTGCTGACTCTCTCTTAGCCATTAAGGCAACATAGTGCGCTAAAGCAAAGTCTGTTGTAGAAATGCTAACGTTTGCTTTTGCTGATTTTGAACCTGGTCCCATAGGCTGCCGTAGCGAATGTGGATACTGTGGTTAGGGCTGTTGCTGACGAATATTTACTCCAATAAAACTATTTCAAATCGACTATTGTTCTTACTATACAAAACGGCTACTAGCTTCCTTTCGAAAGAAAAGGCCGACATAAAAATTGGCGTCGTACAGTGAAAATCCAATAGTCTTTAAAAACATTGGATGACGAAACAAAAAAGAGGAAACGATAGGAAACATAAAAATTACTGTACAAGAAAACGCTAAGAGAAAGGGTCTGATGAGAATCAGGCCCTTTTGACGTTAAAATGTACAGGTACTGGATCAAAACACTGAATCTAAATGACATCGCTACTGATGCCCGAAGGACTATAGCATATTCCAGATTTTAGAAGTCGCTAATTTAGATCTGCATTAAAACCGATAAATGTAGATACCAACTTATCCCTAAACACAATTTTCAATCAATTTTTAGACAGTGATTAGTCACTGGTAATTCAGTATACATTGAGTAATCACTGAGCAAGCACTGAACGATCACTGAATAAACTCTGTTTAAATGACGAATTTGATCTCTCTTTGAATCCCATTTGCTGCAAAAAAAATTAAAAGAATGGAAGGAGCTAAAACAGAAAAAGCCACATCCGGAGATATGGCTTCACAACTTATATATTTGTAAGGGATGGATACTATTTATAGGAGTTGACTGAACTGGTTACTTTCCAGTCATTGCCCACACGCTCCAAGGTAACTAAATCTGTTTTGGTGAAATCCTCAAATTTCAAAGTCACTTTAGCGACCATATAGTCTGACGATTCCTCGATGATATCAGTGCTGACTGTACAGTTGAGCTTTTCGCCTTTTTGTTTTTTCAAGGATTTAACCACTTCATTACGGCTGTTAGACTGCGCATTGGAAGCTTGGATCTTTTGATTAAAATCTTCGGCGAATAACTGCACTACTCCTGCTGATTCGCCTTCGGTAGTTACCGCAACATAATGATCAAGTGCCAAGTCTGCTGTAGAAAGATTAACGTTTGCTTTTGCTGATTTTGAACCTGGTGCTTCAGCTGCCATAGCGAATGTGGATACGGCGATTAAGGCTGCTGCTGCGAATGATTTTACTAGCGTTTTTTATCGAAATTATTTGTTTTTTATTTGATGATAAAGCTATCATGAGTGCCTTTTGAATACACTCATGATGGTTCATAATGTCTTTATTTTATTGTGTTAGTTTTTAGTTCTTATTTGTTGACTCAAAACTACAACACAATAGGCCCCTAGCCTATGGGCTTTAGACCAACGATCAGGAAAACTCGGTGAATGGCGGAAATGGGGAGGTGAAAAGACTTCTACTATTCAAAATGATTGAAATTGCCTATAGCCATTATAAGTTGACAATCCTTGAGGATAACCAATACACTATTTAAATGGCACTTTACATGGCAACCTACAGAGATATTAATTGAGCTCATTTCATAGTTTGGGCTGTCAACTGCAAGCTCAATGCGCCACTTTTTTTATATGATTTTCGAAAACTTTTTGGACGCAATTGTTTTATTTTTTATTGTAAAATAAAAAATAAACTATTCTTCTCAGTTGTAATTTTATTTACTATTTTAACCAGCAATTCATTAGAGTACAGCATGAAGCAGATTTATCTAACGTTATTTACCATAGTATTTTTCACGTTCCTAAAAGGACAATCATCTGTTTTAAAAATTCAGAAAAATTTCGATAATGCCAATATCATTTACTTAGCCCCGACGAAAATCGAGCCCGAGTTGGATGGAAACGCACCATTTAAACTGAATTTGGGCGCTTCTGAACTTAAACTACGCTTTGATGAAAAAGAGATAACTGAGTTTATTTTAATTGTGCCATATAAGAATTCTTTCTTCTACCAAAGTGTTTTTATATCAAAAAACGATAGTATAGTGGTAAATATTGACACTTGCCATGATACACCAATATTTAATGTATCCGGAAAATATATATCAAATAATAAAGGGTTTACCTTCTCACATTCTCCCGACACAAAAAGTTTCGACAACGACACAGTTCCATTACGACTTCTGAAATATTTAGATGAATTACACAAAAAGGAGGAAGCTAATTTAAAAGCATATATTCAAAAACATAGTCCTACAGATGATTTCGTGAGTCTAGGAAAAAATAATCTGAGCTATGCAAAAGTAGATTGGTTCTTAACATTTTATAACAACCATAAATTCAAATTAAAGAAACTTCCAAACCATGAAACGCTTATATCAAAATGGGAAGCAAAAAAAGACAGTCTTGTAGAATCTGTGAAGCTTAACAACGAAAAAGCGCTTAATAGCTATCATTATGTACAATTCATTACTAGATATATAAACATTGAAAAGAATAGAATTTGGGAACTTGAGGATAAAGAAGACGTCCTTAATGTATTATATTCAGAGTTTCCGAAGGAAACGCGTAAAGTTGTCTATGAATCAGATATGGAGAATTTACTCTTAGAAAAGCTCATAAATAAGCAATTTACAGGGAATGTAAATGAGTACCTGTATGCTAATTTATTGACCAATATGAGAACAGGAATGAAAACAAACTTAACACCTATTTTTGAAAGATTTCATGGCAATTATCCCAATAGCAAATTCTTACCGCTTTTTACTACCATGGCGAACGCTGCCCGATTAAGGAATTCAAATAAGATATCTAAAAAAATGACCTTGATCGAAAATACAGATAGCATTAAGACATTTGAACATTTGCTCCATTTATATGCAGGTAAGAATATTTTATTAGATATGTGGGGAACTTGGTGCGGCCCTTGTCACGAAGAAATTGAAAAAAATGGTGCGGAGCTAAAAAAATATTTCCAAAACAGTAGTTTAGAATTTATTTACATATCGAACTACGATAAAAAAAATATACAACGATGGAAACAGTTAATCGCCTACTACGAAATGGAAGGGACACATATCCTCGCATCTCAAGAACTCACAGAGGATATCTTAAAGAAAACTGGGGCAAGGGGCTTTCCATCCTATATCATTATTCGTAAAGATGGAACATTTGAGCTATCTAAAGCTGGCTATCCAATGGATAGAGAATTGTTAATTAAACAAATTGATGATAATTTAAAGCTACAATGATCCACAATAAGCAATCGAAATAGTTTATGTATATTATCATCCCACAAGCCAGGGGCATTACTAAAAGATAGGCTGACGAGAATGGAAACACAAGTATTAAACTGATCTTGGACATATTTAAAATGAGCAGCAAAAATACTCCTACTATAGTTTCTACCAGACGCTGGTATTAAAATAATCCGTGTGTTACCTGTATGAATTTAGTAAATAATTCCCTTTGCTCGTGCAAAAGACCTGTATTCAAATAAAATTCACATCTAATTACAATGACTATCCGATTATCTATCAAAATTTTCTGTTCAAGGAACTATCTACTTGTCAACATTCTTTTAATTATCTTTTTTAGCTTTTTTGTCTCGCAATCCTTTGCGCAAGAAAAGCTAAAAGTCAATTACAAACACTTCACTTACCTACCTAAAAACTATAATAATGACACGTCCAAATACCCTCTGGTCATCTATCTTCACGGTGGATCACAAAAAGGAAATGATTTAGAAAAACTAAAGGTCTATGGTCTTCCCTATCTGGTGGATCAAGGAAAGGAATTTGATTTTATTATGGTCGCTCCGCAATGTCCGGAAGGCAGATATTGGTCTATGGAAAATTGGTTTGATTCGCTGTATAATGAAGTAACTGCAAAATACCGCGTCGATAAAAGCCGTGTTTATGTGACCGGAATAAGTATGGGAGGTTACGGAACGTATATCGCAGCCTTAGATCACACCGAAAAAATTGCTGCTATTGTTCCCTTATGCGGAGGTGTAAATGATAGTGACACCGCTCGAATTTGCAGACTCAAAGACATGCCCATCCTGACCTATCACGGAACTGCGGATGAAGAAATCTCCATACAAGAAACAGAACGGATAGCCAAATTTCTAAAGGAGTGCAATGGGAATATCACCTTCCACCGGCTTAAAGGTGAAGGTCATGGTATCCAATATCTTTATGAAACTGAGCCCTGGATTTATGAGTGGTTGCTGATGCAAAGGAAATTGACAAATATTGAATAACTTTAAGGCATAGTTAGTATTAATTTTTATTGAATTATGTATATTAGAATGTGCTAACTCTAAAAAATAACATAGTTATAACCGCTTAAAATGATTACCAAAGAAATACAGAATATCTTCGAATTCATTAGTTTTCTAGACTCTAACAAAAAGGATTATATACAAAAGTATTTACCGATTTGTGAAGAACTTGAAAAGTTGATAGGACAAAGAAATCAATTAAATCCTCACGAAAATTACCGTGATAAACAGAAATATGATGTCTTTCAAAAGGAAATAAGCCCTAAATTCGATATTCTTCTTTCAAATATATATCATCCTGTGATGGACAAATTGTCCGAACTAAAAATATGGTCAGGGGATCAAGCAAAATCCAGTATCAGTAATAATATTTCATCCGCAGCAACGAATTTTAAATCTACCTTTGAGTCTGATGATGTTCCGTTAGTAATCGCATACGAGAATAAGTATCTCAATTTCAGAAAAGAAACAAATTCAAATTTCCTTACACTTGAATTAGTATTCTCACTGTTAGATAGGGATCTAAAGGAATTGTTTGATTATTTCAAAGATTCGGATGAAGGTGAATTTGACGCTTTGATGGCTGAAGTAATTCAATGCAACTCTTTAGAAGAAGCGGTAAGGTTACACCAAGAAAATCCATCACAAAATAAAAGATTTTCGATTCCTTCTCTAGATGCTGCTACTGAGAATGGTGGGCAAATAATAGAGATCGATCGTTATGACATGCTTACACACCCGGTTAAGAAAACAAACAGCTCTTTAGAAGAAGCAGTCTACCGTATAAAATTATTGAAGAGGTTCATCGAAAACAACAATGGCAATAGAGCCTTCAGAGGTGTTGAAAATCAAAATGAATCTGTGTTTCAGCTGGTTTTCAAATCAATTTGTTCAGATTCAATCTGGGATATAAATTCAGAAATCGACAATGGTAGAGGCCCTGTGGATTTTACCGTTTCGAGAGGCGCAATGGACAAAACTGTAATTGAACTTAAGCTCGCCAAAAGCTCGAAGCGTAAACAGAATCTCCAATACCAAGTTGACATCTATAAACAAGCTAAGCATAGCGATCAATCTGTAATTGCAATTTTGCACTTCAATAAAGCAGAGCGTGATCGTGCTGTAAAGATCCTAAAGGAACTAAACTTAGATAAATTTAAAAACATCATATTGATTGATGGGGAAGAAAAGCCATCGGCTTCGAATGTGAAGAGTGGAAATTTATAGAAAATGATGTAATAAATTGGACGCCCCGGAGCATGAAAACTTCTAATTCTTTCTCTAATTTTTCAATTTCAAAGAGGGATGATTATTGGATACTACTTATATGAACTGATTGATTTCGAAACTTTCCATTCATTGCCTTCGCCCTCTAAAGTAACCAGATCAGTCTTTGTGAAGTTTTCAAATTTAAACGTTACTTTGGATTTCCGGCTATTACCCTTCAATCCCTAACTAGGGAAAAAAGTACAATACATATCCACCATTATCCATTCCTTTCCAATCAAGCTGATTATATCTTTGTATCATCACTTTAAAACAATTTAAACATAAAAAAAATGAAAACAATTATTGCAACAATCAGCTTAGTGATGACTTTATTGAGCACTTCTCTTTTTGCCCAAGGGAAAAGAATACCAGCTTCCGCCGGAAGAGCAGAATACATCGAAGTAGAAAAGGGAGTAAAACTTCACGTAACCGACCTTGGCGAAGGCAAACCTATCGTATTGATTCACGGATGGCCATTGAGCGATGAAATGTACGAATACCAATACCAATATTTATCCCGCAGAGGCTTCCGAGTAATTGGAATTACACTCCGTGGTTTTGGAAAATCAGATAAACCTTACGGAAAGTATGACTTTGATGTTTTTTCCGATGATATAAAAGTGGTTCTGGAAAAGTTGGACATACAAAATGCTACGCTTGGAGGATTTTCGCTCGGCGGTGCGGTGGTGCTGCATTATGTAACAAAATATAACTCCGCCCATGTGAGCAAGCTGGCTCTGTTTGGAGTAGCCGCACCATCCTGGAAACAGCGTGAAGGTTTTCCTGACGGATTGCCCGATGCGGTTGTTGAAGGATTGATAAACGCGACCAAAACACAAAGACAGGATCTGATCGCAAGTTTCGGTGCAGGCTTCCCGGCGAAAGAAGGCAATATCTCTAAAAACGTAGAAAAATGGCTGGAGAATATCAACTTGCAGGCCTCTCCTTATGCCATGACAGAATCAATCACCGCACTCAGCGGGTTGGACCTACGCCCCCAGCTTTCAAAAATCAATATTCCTGTGACCATATTTCAGGGAGTATATGATAAAAACTGTCCGCTTATTTGGGCCGAACAATTACAGAAAAGCATAAAAAATGCAACGCTTATCCGGTTTGAAAACAGCGGCCATGCCTTGTTTGTAGAAGAAATGGAAAAATTCAATTCCGAGCTGGAGAAATTTGCAAAATCATGATGAATCGCAAAACAGGAGAGCAAGATTATTGTGTTCTCCTGTTTCTATTTAAACAGAGATTTGTATTTTTAACCCCATTAGTTTACCGATATGGCAAGTGAAAATGTATTTCGAAGCAACCTAAAAACGATAGGACTTATATCGTTGCATGAAGAAAATGTTGATTCCATTAATAGCGCGAATTATAAGCAATACATAAAAGTACTGCTTCTTTCAAAGGGAGCTAAAGTACAGGTTGACCTCGCTGAATATTCGGTAAAACAGCCATCCCTGTTCTTTGTAAGCCCCAGTCAGCATCTGCATATAAAGAAACTCGGAAAAGAAGAGGGACACTTCGTATTTTACAACCGCGACTTTTATTGTATCCAGATCCATGATGAGGAAGTAGCCTGTAACGGACTACTGTTCAGTAACATCTACAATATGCCGATGGTAGAATTGGACAATGGTGAAATTCCTTTCTTTAGCTATATTTTCGGACAGATGACGGATGAGTTCGGGTTAAACGATACCTCGCTGGAAGAGATGCTTCGTACCTATCTCAAACAATTGTTCATCAAATCCGCACGGTTATGGAAAAAGCAAAATCTTGATAAGGAACTTATCGAACAGAACAGCGACCTGGAGTTTTTCAGGAAGTTTACCTTGTTGGTTGACGAACATTATAAGGAAAAGCACCATGTTGCCGACTATGCCGAACTGCTGTTTATGGCTCCAAAAACGATTAGCCATAAATTTAAAAGGCTTAATCTGCCTCAGCCTAATGATGTGATTAAAAACAGGATTCTGTTAGAAGCAAAACGGCTGCTGGTACATACCAATCTGACGGCAAAAGAGGTTGGCTATGAACTGGGATATGAAGATCCGGCATACTTCAGCAGGCTGTTTGTGCAGAAATCAGGTGAAACGCCGTCAGCGTTCAGGGCAAAATTTCTTGCCATAAATTAAATTCAGTCGTTGTTATTCCAATACCAAATTCAAAATGATGCGCAGATTCTTTACTTACTTATTTTTTTCTCTTTTTATCCCGATGGCTCTTCACGCCCAAATTCCGGAAAGCCGGTCCTCGGCAGCATTGGCAGAACGAATTAAATCGGCACCAGACGAAGTTTTCAACAAATTTCGCGAAGCAGGAATGCAGCCTGTGGATCATATACTGACAGCCAAAGAAAAAGACAAGGTCGCGAAGGCTTTTACTATGCTGTCGCCGCTGCATAGTAAAATTCTGAAGCAACATTTGCACAGTATCAGTTTCATGGATAATATGCCTAACACCGCACTTACATCCCCGGTTGAAACAACCGATTCAAGCCAAAAATTCAACATCACTTTTCGTGCGGAAATCATTAACGAAACTGTTTCCCAATGGGCCACATGGAAGGAGAATACATACTATACCTTTCCCGAAGGCAGCGGGATGGAGATAACTATTGATGCCGGCGAGCTGGATGCTATGGTGTACGTATTGCTTCATGAGGCAACGCATGTGGTGGATGCGGTACTGGCCCTTACACCTCACTCCGGCGAGGGCGATACTGTGGCGGCTCCTACAGCATTTACCCGGGGCATCTGGCACACAGCAAATGTACCCGAGAAAGCATTCATCAGCCCTTTGCTGGAGACCACACGCTTCCGGAGCGGAAAGCAGGTGCCGGTTTCTGATGCGCCAAAAATTTACAAAGACCTTCAAAAAACGCCTTTTGTTTCGCTTTACAGTACAGCCGCATGGTTTGAGGACCTCGCGGAGCTGGTGGCTATCTATCACTTAACAGCAAAGCTAAATCAGCCGTTTCAGGTGTCCGTAAAACAGAACAGCAAAGAAATCATGAGTTTTGAACCGATGAAGAGTAAGCTGGTAAAAAAGAGGCTGGAGCAGCTGAAGGTATTTTATGATTAGCTGTCCTTCAATGCCTAAAACTTATGATAAATCCCGAGCTGTATGATTCTGCTTGATAATCGGCAGTAAAAATTTAAACTGATCAATTACCAGGTTACACCTTTTCCATCATAGGCAGGCATCGTATTGCTTTTTGCGATAGGTGCAATCGTCGAAAGTTCTTTTCTTCGGCCTCAGTTTCTTTTTTGAACGCACTTTTAAGTCGCTCAGCAATCTGATCATTGACAATCTGTGTAAAAACGCGTTTGACCAAGGGTGTATACTGCTCCAAAACCTTTGCTGTAACAACACTTGAATAGGCTTGCTTTGCAAAAAAACGAACGAAATCATCACTCGGATTCTGCATTTCTGCCATCGCTAAAATCGTCAGCTCATTAAAGTATTTTAATTCACTCGCAACGCTGGACATGCTATCGCCTTCAGACTAATAGACAGGAAAACTCAGCCAATGGCGGAAATGAGGAGGTAAAAGAGAAAGATTTTTTGCTATCTTAAAACAACCGTTTAAAAAGATATCTTTTATGCAATCTTATTTAAGAAGCTCTTGGAATAGTATTATCAATTTCAACTGGAAGTTTGGTTTATTTCTAATCATCATAATTTGTGTACCAAGATTTATTATGGTACTCCATGCTAACCAATATGCCAATTATCAATTTATTGGTTTAATCATGCTGTTATCATTTATTGTTCCTTTCATATTCTTAAATAAAAAAGGTATGAGGACCATTGGCTGGAACAGACCTAAAAGTTATAAGTGGTTATCCATAGCTTTTATTAGCGGTTGCTTATATGCTTACCTGTTATTCCTTTTGGGCACATTCCTTTATCAAGATAGTTATCAAAACTGGTATGTGTATATCGCCAATTCTTATAAAATTCCCGCAGATATAACGATAGAGGCAAAAAGGCAAATGTTCCTCATCATGGCTGGCACGGGGATGTTATTTAGCCCATTTGGTGAAGAACTATATTTTAGAGGAATAATTCATGAAACCTTTGTTTCGAGATTTGGCAATCGTGGTGCATCAATGCTAGATAGCTCGGCGTTTGCCTTGACCCACATAGCTCACTTTGGAGTAGTATACTGGCTCGACGGTTGGCATTTTCTTTTCATACCAACACTTATCTGGTGCTTGTCAATGTATTTTTTAAGCAGATTATTTTACTTATTCAAGGTGAAATCAGAAGCTATTTGGGGCGCTATAATAGGTCATGCAGCTTTTAATCTGAGTATGATTTATTGTATATTTTATCAGTTATAATATAAAAGCTACATTCCTCGAAACGGCTACGATACATGTATTTATTGGATAACGAAACATATATGAGATAAAGGATTGGACTTGCAAATAAAATCGGCAGTTCTAGTTAAGCAGTTTTTTCAATTTTTTGCTCTTTGTTATTAAATTGCTCGATTGTAAGATTTCCCAATGTGGAGTGACGACGTTCTCGATTATACCAGATTTCTATGTATTCGAATAGTTCTGTTCTCATCTGATCCCTGGTAATCAACTTATTACCGTAAATCTGCTCGGATTTTAGCGTTTTGAAGAAGCTTTCTGCTACTGCATTATCCCAGCAATTACC
>NZ_RBWS01000030.1 GCF_003627955.1 Sphingobacterium puteale
AGCGGAAAAATCTTACAAAGATCGGGATAACAGAACAAAAAATGGTGACCGAAATTATTCTGACCACCATTTTTTATAACATTTACTGAATATCCCATGGTTGTTATGACTTACAAGAGGGACAGTTTTATTTTAAAACTTTAACAGTTATATTTTTAAACCAAACGTCATTTCCATGATCTTGAAGACCGATCAATCCTGATTTACTTTCGCCGCCTACATGACTCAATAACTCAAAAGCCAATGGCCATTTTTCTTGGCTAAATTTACTTTTTTGTAGTAGATCAATCCATGATTTATCCCACAGGGTGTATTCGACGACTTTCACACCATTTTGGAAATGTTCCACTTTTCCATTGTTTACACGGATCTTCACTTTATTCCATTCGCCATAAGGTTTGCCATTTTGTGGTTTCGCAGGAATCATATCATATAAAGACGTAGACTTGCGATTTCCGTCAACCCCCATTTTAGCATCCGGATGGTTTTCGTTGTCAAGTACCTGGCATTCCGGTGATGAAATATAGATTGGCTGCCCTTCGACTTCTTTTGCCAGGAAAAAAATTCCCGAATTTGCTCCTTTGGCAACCTTCCACTCCATTTCCAATTCGAAATTTTTGAAATCATGTGCGAAAATCAGATCTCCGCCTTCATCTTTACCAACATTCGCCTGGCTATCAAACTTAATTGCGCCTTCATTAATAACCCATCTTTTAGGCACGACAGTTTTATCATATCCTCTCCAACCTTCCATCGAAGTACCATCGAAAATAACATATGCTCCGGCTTTATTCTTTTTGAATTTCTTGATATCCACACGTGGCAAATCCAGAATTTTGTAAGCAGGTACGTCTTTTTTTGCTTGTGCTACGGCAGTATGTAGATGTGCTGAAAATGCCATCACCGATACCGCAAGAACTGTTTTTAATAACTTCATTCTTCTAGTTTTAGGTTTGTTTCAAAATTAAAATTACGTATTTGGGCTTAAAAAGAGGAATATTTTTTAATATTCCTCACCGCCACTGTTTATTTCATTTGTTTGTGCTTCTTTCTTCTTAGACCTATTTAAATCCTGACTACCAAAACGATAAGACAGTGACAAGGTCACCATCCGCTTCATCCAACGGTGTTCAAAATTTGATATGAGCTGAGATGTCTCTGTCACACCATTCATTTTCCGTGAATTAAATACATCTCTAACATTTAACATAATTGATGCTTTTTTCTTGAATACATCCTTTTTCAACGCGATATCCACCCCTTTCATGGCATTCATCTGTCCTTGAGCCATCACCCGTGAAGAATTGTACTCACCTCTCATTTGAGCAGAGAAAGTAGGTGTGAAGCGATAGTTCGCAGTTAAATTTGCATTATAAGCGAAATCCTTTCTTTCTTTTATATCGTAGTCCGGATTTGCATTATATTTAATATGGATCAAATTAAGATTAAATGTAAAATCAAAATCCTTCGTCGCGTTGACTTTTGAAATAAATTCAAAGCCCGAAAGATTACGGCTGGTCATATTCTCCCATCGACTATACGTTCTGCCATCTTCAATTTTGTAAACAAAAGGCTGGATAACCTCGCTCGCGTGATTAAAATAGGCCGAAGATATTAAATTGAACTTCCCAAAAGTTTTGGCGAAGCTCATTTCAAAACTATGTACATCTTCTGGCTTCAGATTTGGGTTTCCCTGACGGTAATTCAAATCATCGGATACATTTAAAAACGGATTGACCTGCCAACCCCGGGCACGTTGCACACGGCGCGAGTAACTAAACTGAACTTTGTCTCCATTATCATCTACATCATATGTCAAGAACAATGTCGGATATAATCTAAAAAAGTTTTGTTTTGCATTGGATTCTTTTTCCACGGCATCGGGATCCTTGGAGATATAAGTAGATTTGAGTTCAAATTGCTCTCCCCGTAATCCAAGCTGATAGCCGATTTTGTCCGTCAGCTTATTTTGATAGTTTGCATAAATTGCATGGACAGCACTGGTAAAATCAAAATCATTACTGATCCTATAATCTCGTCCATAAATCTCATTTACGACCAAAGTATCGGATAATTGCGTATCAAAAGATTTTCTAATCTGGGAACGGTATCCGGCCTCAAATTTGCTTACTTCGGAAAATGGCAACACATAATCCAGCTGGAGATTGATATTCTTGCCGTCTTCAGAGGTTACATTCTTGCGGGAAGTATTTTTACGTCCGTCAGTATATTCTTGAAAGAAATCGTTTGTGCCATCTTCCTTGTCTCTTCCGTAACTCGCATTCCCGGTCAATTCCTCCCCTTGTCGCTTAAACTGATGTCTAAAATCGGCGTTGAATTCATAGCCAAGATCGTCTTCAAATTGAGTTGAATTACGAACGCTTGTTCCGGTTTCTACTGTCCCTTTATAAAACCGATAATCTAAATCCTCTATCCGCTTATTATCCCGAATGCTCAGATTACCTGAAAAGCTCAATGAGGTACGGTCAGACATATTGTAGTCAAAACCAGCTTTTACTGTATGGCTATTTCCCTTCCTGGACGATTCGGATTCGCTATAATTACGGGTCGTATCGCGCAAAAAGATATTGTCGGTCTTTCCACTCCCAACCATGTTACGTTTATTGAAGTTATAAGATCCGAAGTAATTGAATTTCCGATCACGATAATTCAATGTTAGACCGGCCATATAATTGTCATAGGAACCAGCGGATGTATTTACCGATCCATTGAGCCCTGTCCGAATATTCTTCTTTAGGACAATATTGATTATCCCGGTTTGTCCTTCCGCATCATATTTAGAGGAAGGATTGGTGATGACTTCAACTTTTTCAATGGAATTGGCCGGAAGACTCTGAAGCAGAGATGTGACATCGTTTCCTGCCAGTGCTGACTCACGGCCATCTATTAAGATCTTAACACTGCTGGATCCCCGCAGACTCACTGAACCATCTTGATCTACCTGAAGCGTAGGTACATTGGCCAACACATCTGTTGCTGTCCCCCCCGCGCTCACCAAACTCTCTCCAACGTTAAAAGTTTTACGGTCAATGCCAATCTGCATCGCAGGAACTCTCCCCTCAACGACAACTTCGTCCAATAGCTCCCCAGTGGAGGTGAGGCCGATCCGCCCAAGGTCTTTAGTTTTTGAAGCGGTCACATCAACTCCTACAATAGTAGAGGTTTCATAGCCCACGTAACTGATACGAACATTATATTTGCCTGGTGTGATATCCGAGAATAAAAGAAATCCTTGATCTACAGACTGCGCTCCTTTAACGTAGTTGTTGCCTGTATCTAAAAGGGCCGCACTCGCTGATGAAATAGGTTTGGAAGTTTTGCTATCGATCAGGATAGCTTTGATTTGACCGGTTTGTGCAAAAGCAATAACCGGTAGAAAGAATAAAAATAATAATAAAAATTTAAACGATTTAGCGTTAAATAACATGAGAGCTTCAGCTTAGTTTATAGTTATAATGCAAATAAAACTAAAACTTACAGACAAAATTGAAGCGTAACCATATTATTACGGTAACAAAAAGGATAGTAAATTTATTCTACTGACACTGTAAGACCTTCTGCTTTCAAAATTTTGCGGTAGATTTCCATCTCGGTGAAAGTGCCCTCCAAAACGGCGCACTTACCTTCAGTATGTACTTTCCATGCAATTTTCTCAGCTTGTTTTTCGGTATATTGGAGGTGATACATCAGACAATGGATCACATGTTCGAACGTATTCGTTTCGTCATTCCACAAAATCAAGCGATTAGAGTCCTTAACAGACGCTAATATCTCTTCTAACGTAAAGGTTTCTTCAGCAGTTCGGGTACCCATGCTGCAAAAATAGAATATTTTTTTCTAAATTAACGACAATATAAAAGGGAAGAATACAATCTATTAGAGGAATTTATTATGTTTCAGTCGAAAATCGCAGGAATTGGTTATTACGTTCCGAAAAACGTATATACCAACAATGACTTAACACGTTTTATGGATACCAGTGACGAATGGATTCAAGAAAGAACGGGTATTAAAGAACGCCGCTATGCCGACCGTATCGGAGAAACAACCACCACAATGGGTGTTGAAGCTGCAAAAATAGCAATTGAACGCGCCAATATTACTAGAGAAGATGTCGACTTTATTATCTTTGCGACCTTATCTCCTGACTATTATTTCCCCGGCTGTGCAGTATTACTGCAACGGGAAATGGGAATGAATGAAGTGGGCGCGTTAGATATTAGGAACCAATGTTCGGGTTTTATCTATGCCCTGTCTATCGCAGATCAATTTGTCAAAACAGGCATGTATAAAAATGTCCTTGTAGTAGGTTCGGAGAAGCATTCTTTTGCACTCGATTTTTCCACCAGAGGACGTGCTGTCTCCGTTATTTTCGGTGATGGTGCCGGAGCAGTAGTTGTACAGCCTACCACCGAAGCCGGCAAAGGCATTTTGAGCACACATTTACATTCGGACGGCGCTGAGGCAGAAAAGCTCGCAATGTATTACCCAGGGGCATCAAGCGGCATATGGTTAGATAAAATGCCCGACTGGCCAGAACAGGAACTGGGGGGATTATTGATGACCAAAGAAATGCTCGAAGATGGAACTGCATTCCCTAATATGGACGGACAGGCTGTGTTCAAAAAGGCCGTTGTAAAGTTTCCCGAAGTTATTCATGAGGCTTTGACAAAGAACAACCTGAAAACTTCTGACATCGACTTATTGATTCCCCATCAGGCCAATCTTCGTATTTCACAGTTTGTGCAGAAAACACTGGGATTAAATGAGGATCAGGTGTTCAACAATATCCAAAAATACGGCAATACTACAGCAGCGTCCATACCTATCGCATTAGCTGAGGCATGGGAAGCTGGGAAAATCAAAGAGGGCGATTTGATTTGTTTAGCCGCCTTTGGTGCAGGCTTTACTTGGGGATCCGCCTTAATCAGGTGGTAAAAAAAATACTAAACACAAAAAAAGCGTTAACCTTTCGATTAACGCTTTTTTTATATTTTCGAATAAGAATTATCCGTTTGACAAAGCTGCTGCTCCAGAAACGATTTCCGTTAACTCTGTAGTAATTGCCGCCTGACGTGCCTGGTTGTAAGATAACTTAAGTGATTTCAATAAGTCACCCGCATTTTCAGTCGCTTTATCCATGGCTGTCATACGTGCTCCATGCTCAGAAGCATTGGAATCCAAAACAGCTTTGTATAATTGAATCTTGATGGCTTTAGGAATTAATTCCTCGATAATCTTCTCTTTGGAAGGCTCGATGATATAATCCACTTCAGCTTCTATTTTTGCTTTATGCGTATGTTGTATGTTTTCCTCTGCAGGTGGTAATAAAGGCAAAATCTGCTCCGCTGTCAATTCTTGAACTGCAGCGTTTTTGAATTGGTTATAAACCACTTCTACACGATCAAAATTACCTTCCTTAAATTGTTCCATGATAAATTCTGTCACTAGGGAAACAGAGCCAAAATTTAAATCAGAAAACAAGTCTGAATGGTTTGCTATTACATTGAAACTACGTTTCGAATAGAAATCATAACCTTTTTTACCAATACCAATGATACTCAAATTACCTTTTGCATGCTGCTCGGCATATTTGTTAAAGATCAAGTTATTGGTTGTTTTGATTACATTCGCATTGAATGCTCCAGCCAAACCTCTATTAGAAGAAACAACAACGATCAACACCTTATTTGGCTCACGATCTACTGTAAAAGGAGAATTACTTCCCTCCACACTTGCAGAAACATCAGCCAAAATATCTCTTAGTTTATTCGCATATGGGCGCAATTGTAAGATAGCGTTAGTAGCGCGCTTCAATTTAGCAGCCGAAACCATTTTCATGGCTTTCGTGATCTGCTGTGTTGATGATACCGAGGTAATTCGGTTTCTTACTTCTTTTAAATTTGCCATATTTGTTTTAAGTATTAAGTACCTAGTATTGAGTATTGAGCCCAGTCAACTGACTCAATACCAAATACTCATTACTAATTAATATTTTGATGCTAAATCCTTAGCTACTGTTTCTAATACTGCAGTCAACTCATCTGAGAATTTACCAGCTTTGAAAGCTGACAAAACTTCTGGATGGCGTTGTTCCAATTGTGTCAAGAACTCTTCTTCAAATTCTCTTACTTTATTTACTGGAACGTTACGCAATAAACCTTTGGTTCCAATGTAAATGATCGCAACTTGCTTTTCTACAGAAACTGGAGAGTATTGACCTTGTTTCAAGATCTCAACGTTACGAACACCTTTATCCAATACCGCTTTGGTAGCAGCATCCAGATCAGAACCGAATTTTGCGAAAGCTTCCAATTCACGGTACTGCGCTTGATCTAACTTTAATGTACCAGATACTTTCTTCATTGGCTTGATCTGAGCGTTACCACCCACACGAGATACCGAAATACCTACGTTGATCGCCGGACGAATACCAGCATTGAATAAGTTAGACTCCAAGAAAATCTGACCATCTGTAATCGAGATTACGTTGGTAGGGATATAGGCCGACACGTCACCTGCTTGTGTTTCGATAATCGGAAGAGCTGTCAATGAACCACCACCTTTAACCAAATGTTTGATAGATTCAGGAAGGTCATTCATATTACGGGCGATATCATCCGAAGAGTTGATTTTCGCTGCACGCTCTAACAAGCGGCTATGTAAGTAGAATACGTCACCTGGGTATGCTTCACGGCCTGGAGGTCGACGTAATAACAAAGAAACCTCACGGTAAGCCACAGCTTGTTTAGACAAATCATCATAAACGATCAACGCTGGACGACCTGTATCACGGAAGAACTCACCGATCGCAGCACCCGCCATTGGCGCGTAGAATTGAAGTGGAGCAGGATCAGCAGCGGAAGCAGCTACAACAACTGTATAAGCCATCGCACCTCTTTCCTCCAATGTACGAACGATATTCGCTACAGTAGAATTCTTTTGACCTACAGCAACGTAGATACAGAATACAGGTTGACCTGCATCGTAGAATTCTTTTTGGTTTAAGATCGTATCGATACATACCGCAGTTTTACCTGTTTGACGGTCACCGATAACCAACTCACGTTGACCGCGACCTACTGGAATCATCGCATCGATTGCCTTGATACCTGTTTGTAATGGTTCAGTTACTGGCTGACGGTAGATAACACCTGGAGCCTTACGCTCGATAGGCATTTCGTATAATTCTCCTTGGATAGGTCCTTTACCATCAATTGGCTGCCCCAATGTATTCACAACACGTCCCAACAAACCTTCTCCAACTTTGATGGATGCAATACGGTTGGTACGTTTAATCGTATCTCCTTCTTTAATTTCGTCAGAAGGGCCTAAAAGTACAACACCAACGTTGTCTTCCTCTAAGTTTAATACAATACCTTGTAATCCGTTATCAAATTCAACCAACTCACCGGACTGAACTTTAGTTAAGCCGTAAATACGAGCAATACCGTCACCTACTGCAAGTACGGTACCCACTTCCTCTAGTTCGGCTTCTGATTTAAAGCCCGCCAATTGCTCTCTTAGAATTGCCGAAACTTCATCTGGTCTTACCTCTATCATTTTAATTATTATAAGGGTTTTTTTGATTTATTTTACTTTAAATACCAGAATAACCTTAGTTACCCTGATTCAAATATCTTTCTAATTTGTTCAACTTACCAGCAATACTTGCATCAATCTGGCGATCACCAATATTGACGACAAATCCGCCGATCAATTTGTTATCGACTTTATTGACCAATATCACTTGAGCGTTGGTTTCTTTTGCAAGTACATCTTTCATTGCGGCTAAATTAGCTTCAGAGAGTGGTGCAGCAGAGGTAACTGTAGCTTTTACAATACCTTTAACCTCGTTATACTCACGGACAAATTCCTGCGCAGTAGCATATACGATCGTACCACGACCTTTGTTGATCATGATCTTAAAGAAAGCCAAGATATTTGGATTGATCTTATCTTTAAATAAAGCATCTAATATATTCTTCTTCTTGTCCAAAGGAACAATAGGATTGGCCAAAACAGCCTGCAATTCCGAACTGGACTTTAAAACAGCAATGAAAGAATCCATATCTGTTTTGATGGTCTCCAGTGAGCCCTGCTCGCTAGCCAAGTCAATTAATGACTTTGCATATCTCGATGCTACTTTAAATACTGACATAATTCTATTTCGTAATTTGAGTGACCGGATTAGTTCAATTTAACGTCTTTAAGCAAATCTGCTACAAGCGCTTCTTGCTTACCTTGGTCCTCAAATTCCTTGTTTAACACTTTACGGGCGATATCCAAAGACAAAGAAGAAACTTGTGATTTGACTTCAGCCAATGCTTTATTCTTTTGTTCGTCAATCTCCTCTTTCGCTTGAGCAATCATTTTAGCACCTTCATACTGCGCCTGTGTTCTTGCCTCAGCAACGATTTTTTCTTTTAGCTCTTTTGCTTCTTTAAGGATAACATCACGTTCTGCACGAGCCTCTTTAAGCAATTGTTCGTTTTCATTTGTCAAACGAGCCATTTCTAATTTAGCTTTCTCAGCAGCCTCCAATGCATTTGCAATTCCTTGCTCACGTTCATCTAAAGCGTTGACGATAGGTTTCCAGGCAAACTTGCCCAATAAAAAGATCACAACCAACAAGATGATTAGTTGCCAAAAGAACAAACCGTACGAGAACTGATTAATTAATGCTTCCATTTATATACAATTGTAAATTATAATTTTCTTTTGTGTATTTTTTTGTTTAAACACAGTTTGCAACCAACCGTTGCAAACTGTGTTTAGTAATTTTTTTAATCAACTTGGATTATGCACCTAAGATTAAAGCACCGAATGCTAAACCTTCAACTAAGGCACCAATGATGATCATCGCAGTTTGAATTTTAGATGCTGCTTCTGGTTGACGAGCGATAGCTTCCATAGCTGAACCACCGATTTTACCTAAACCTAAACCTGCACCGATTACGATTAAACCTGCACCTACTAAATTTGGAATTACCATGTTTTTAATATATAAAATTTAACAAAAAAATTCAATTAATGATGAGCGTGTTCCTCTACTGCCATTCCGATAAATAAGGATGACAACATCGTAAAGATGAATGCTTGAAGAAAAGCTACTAAAAGTTCCAATAAGAATAAAACAAGTGTCAACACCATAGAGACACCAATACTACCTCCTACTGTCAACTGTTGTTGGAATAAATAAACAATTGCGATCAACCCCATGACAACAGAGTGACCAGCTGTAATATTCGCAAACAAACGCAACATTAAGGAGAAGGGTTTTGTAAACATACCCAGTACCTCAATTGGTGCGAGAACTATTTTAAAAGGAACCGGAACACCTGGCATCCAGAAAATATGTTTCCAGTAATCTTTATTTCCTTTGAAATTGATAACAAAAAAGGTAAATAAAGCTAAACATAAAGTTACCGTAATATTACCAGTCACATTAAAACCAAGTGGTGTTAAACCTAATAAGTTTAGAATAAAAATCAGGAAAAATACAGATAACAGGTAAGGCATAAATTCCTTATAACGATGACCGATATTAGGAATAGCCATTTCATCACGTACATATAAAACCAACGGTTCTAAAACACGACCGATGCCTTTTGGAAGATTATTTACGCCTTTTTTATAGGTTTTAGCTAGGCCGATAAAGCCCCAAAACATTAAAAATGCCGCTAATATTAAACCGACAACATTTTTTGTAATCGAAAAATCCAGGGGTTTTGCATTCGTAGGATGATGTTTATCATCGTAGCTCAATGTACCGGCAGCATCTGTTTTATAGATCTTTCCGTGGTAAAGTGTATAGAATTGACCATTTTTCTCCACAACAGACTCTCCATGATGAAACTCGCCAGAAGAAAAAACAACCAATCCATTATCAATAAGAATTACTGGCAATGGAAAACCATAATGTTTTCCTGCTTTTTTATCGGTAAACAAAGAGAAATAATGATCATCCTGTAAGTGATGTTGACTATACTCTTTAATTTCCTCAGCCTGGGTTTTAGGCGCATCCCCATGCGCTTCCTCAGCTGCTTTTAAGGTAAAAGGATTGACAGCAAGAAAAATTACTGCAAATAATAAAAGTGCTCTCTTAAGATTCACCATTTCAGATTACTATTGAATAATAAAAAATTTTGCGCAAAAATACAATTTTATTTGGCATAAATCACCATTTGTTTAAACTTTTTCCAAAAATAGTTTAAACCTGTTTATCTGCCTGATTTAAAGCGCTAAAAGCGACATATACATCGACAAACAAAGCGATAAAAAATACAACCAAAAAGTTATATTCGATAAAGTTGTTTTCAACGGTCTTTAGCCCGTCTTTTATATAAATATACCCCGCGACAGCTTTCAGTAGCACAAGGCCTAGAAATATGACGCCTAATTTCTCTGGCATGGACCAGTTCGCAAAAAAGATCAAAACCGCAGCCAGCAAAGAAGAACAGAAGCCAAATGTATACATCCCCACAAGACTGTAGGACGTTTGAGCCCAGTACCCCCCAGTGTTCATTCCGGATATCACGAGATAATGTGCAGCAAAACTTGCCGCAAAAACGATCAGCAGCACAAGGACGCTTTTCAAATAACTATTCATTCTTATTAATTTGATTTGCTTGCCTGATGAACTGATACAGAGATACAACCACTCCTAACAGTGTCAATCCCTTCATTCCCCATTCACCCGCAATCGCATATTTATTGTCTAACCAACTTCCGACCCAGTAAAATAAATATATTGTCACACCCATCTGAATCGGCATGGAAGTAAAAACAATCCATTTGTTAATCTTTTTATTGGTTTTCTCCTCTTTCAATTAGTTTATAATAAAAGGTTGACAAATATACATCATAAATCCTTACCCACTACAATCCTAAAACTTTTTGTCCAATTTTAATATCCGGATAGTCTATATCCGCCCCTAATAGCATCTTGAGCTCCGAAGAAGATTTATCAGGATTTGCACGAATAACGTCCAAGATACGATCCAGTTTCTCTTGATCAATTAATTCTGTTGCTTCAACCTCCGTCCCCACAAAATTAATCAAATGTCCGTAAATCGTACCGGCTACCATCCCGCGCTTACCTGCTATATCAGCGATACTCATCCCTTCTTTAAACATTTCCAATGAAATATCTTTCGTATCTAATTTCTTGGTGCCTTCCTCATCAGCACTTTGAGCTGCCAGCACCTCCTTTTCTTTCGTTTTAACCTGAGCGGCTACATCAAGCATGGCGGTTTGGAAATCCTCTCTTTTAGACAGCGTTTCAGCAATAATTAGACAATGTTGTAACTGTTCGCGTTTCCTTTTGTAATCCAGCAATATGGCCTTTAGCTCATCAATATATTTCTTTGTCCGCTTACGAATCTGGTATTCTTCAATGTGTTTTGTCAACGCTTCAATAAGGTCCTTATCCATTCGGGGCAAAAACCAATTTACAGCGGCAGTGGAACGTTCACAGATCAGATCATAGTCAATCGCTTCTTTATCCCGAAGAAGATCATAAAGGACAACAATAAATTTATGTGCTACCTTCTCCTGTGTCTGGAGCTGTTTAACCACCTTCTGAAAGAACTGAATGGCCGTTTCCTTCCCATCGATATTGCGTTCTTCCATTGATTTAAGCAGCTCTGAAGTCTCTGCTAAGAGTCCATCCCACCGAAAACCATTCATTAGAATCTGCCCAAGATAATTTCGTTGGCACTGTTCCAATATTTCATTGATATTAGACTGGGAATGTGCCCGTTGCGCAAATTCAACCACTTGGTAATCCGTGCGGATGGCATAAGATGGAATAATAGATTTAAGCACCAGTCCATCCAGACTTGTCAGACGGCTTAACGCAACGTAAACCTGTCCTGCAGCAAAGGAAGTACCCGCATCTATAATTGCCTTCTGGAAGGTCAATCCCTGACTTTTATGAATCGTGATTGCCCAAGCTAATCGCAGCGGAAATTGAGAAAATGTCCCTAGAATTTCTTCTCTGATCTGATCCTGTCCTTTATCATAATTGTAACGGATATTTTCCCAGGTTTCCCTTTTTACCGTCACCTCTTCAGAACCATCTGGAAAAGTAACCGATACAGTACCATGTGCTGTATCTATATCCTTTACCGTACCAATTTTACCATTGTAATACTTTCGCTCCTCACCAGAATCATTTCGGATAAACATCACCTGTGCACCTATTTTTAATGATAGTGTTTCCTCGGCAGGATAAGATCCTTGTGCGAAGTCATCTTTCACCACGGCTTTTAAGTTGAGCATTTTCCCAGATAATGACGCCAACTTTGCGCTGTTAATCTCGTCGGCATTCCGATTATGAGATGTCAATGTGATATATTGTTCCTCCTCCTTTGGCACGAAATCTTGCTGATAGTACCCATTTAAGGTAGCCAGCATCTCACTGGTGCATTGATTATTCCGTATCGCATTTAAAATCGAAATAAAGCTCTCGTCCTGCTGACGATAGATTTTATTGAGTTCTAACATGACCAAAGGGCTATCCCGTAAGATTTTTGCATTGAAGAAAAACACCGAAGAATAATGATCACGTAGGACATTCCATTCCGCATCTTTGACCACGGGTGGTAATTGATATAAATCTCCGATAAACAACACCTGCAAACCACCGAAAGGACGCATATCGCGACGAACCGACTGTAATATCACATTGATCGCATCTAATGTATCTGCCCTTACCATTGAGACCTCATCAATAACCAACAGCTCCAGTTCCTGCAAAATCGCCCGTCGTTGTTTTGTTAGTTTTATTGTGCTGAACAACCGGGATTTATTATAGATATGACTGTCCTGCTCATCCCAGCGCAACTCATAATCCTCCACAAAAGTTCCGAAAGGAAGCCAAAATAACGAGTGTAAAGTCGTCCCTCCCGCATTCATGGCAGCGACACCTGTCGGTGCGGTAATAGCCATTTTCTTGTAGCTATGCTCACGAATATATTTCAAGAAAGTCGTTTTACCTGTACCTGCCTTTCCTGTAATAAATACATTCTGATTGGTTTGGTTAACAAATGCAACAGCCTGCATAAATGCTGTGTTTTCCCGATCGACTTGAAAATTTGACATATCCTGAAATTAGATTGATCACAAAACTAAGGATTTCATTTTGAAAACATATCCTACCCCTGGATTGTATATTTTATAAAAAAACGCGTTTTACTGATGATTTTATCAAAGCTAAAACGGTTAACTAAAAACATTAATGATTTTTTTCTATATTTAGCTGCTGAATTAAAGATGAATAAATTTTTAGAAATTTAATAACATGGCTATAGATAAAATCGCATTATTTGAGAAAGTGCAGGAAAT
The DNA here is from genome assembly GCF_003627955.1 of Sphingobacterium puteale. GTDB lineage: Bacteria > Bacteroidota > Bacteroidia > Sphingobacteriales > Sphingobacteriaceae > Sphingobacterium > Sphingobacterium puteale. Next base: position 13,372 of record NZ_RBWS01000030.1, read on the forward strand.
GTTGACATCCAAAGGGTTCAACATTGAGAAATCGGATGCAGCACGCCCTTGGGGTGGCTTTTTTGTTATCGACGAGTCACAGGCACAAGAGTTTGCCAATGAGTATTTTGGAGGATTGGATGTTCAGGAATTACGAATTTCGGGAAAATTAAGTCCAAAAATTCTGATCGTTGCGCCAGACAAGAGACTTTCTTGGCAATATCACTACCGTCGTGCCGAAATCTGGCGTGTCATTCAAGGCAACGTAGGTGTCATGGTTTCGGATACAGATGAAGAGTCTGTTGTCTCTACCTTGAAAGAAGGCGAAACGATCAGATTACGTCAGGGACAACGTCACCGTTTGATCGGTTTGGATGGCTTCGGTATTTTGGCTGAAATCTGGCAACATACGGATGCCAACAACCCTTCTGATGAAGACGATATTGTTCGCGTTCAAGACGATTTCGGAAGATAAGAAGCTTCCTCAGTTACTTTTTACAAAGATTTCCAATCCAAGATTGGGAATCTTTGCTTCCCCGCTTTATTTTATCCTTTAGGTAACCCATCCCTCCGTCGCAGCATAGCCGGATCCTGTTTCACACAACTTATTGATCTGATGATCCCCATTTGATAGCTGTACTGGAATTACCTGTAACGGCCTATTCATCCTTTTTGAGCATTAATTAACCTGATGATGATTTCATCCAATAAATTTAGCTACCACAATCCTATTTTTTACTATTTTAGTATACGTAATAATAAAATGTCAAATTATGAGCAACGATGAAAACAAGAAAAGTTCGGGGATATTAAGCAGTCTTAAAAAATTAATTTTCGAAGATGATCAGACAGGTTCCATTCCCCCATCGCCGCCTCCGGTTCCACCTGCTCCGACAAAAGAAAAATTAAGTACCCCCACATATACGTCGGCACAGCCCCCTGTGTCAACCGGAAAAACTCCGCCGCCTATCCCCATAACAGCCAATGATGGATCTACCGATCTCAAAGAAATGAAACTGAAAGTATACGCCATCCTCGAAAAACTCAATGAACAAGGAGTTGATTTTTTTGAAGTCTGGAATGCTGCTGCTGCAATGGGAAAAGTAGAGGAAAATACCTTAAAAGCCGCATATACCTCCCTGAAGTTTGTCGATGGTTCGTTATCGAAGGAAAAACTTGTGGCAACTGGCACAAATTATGCTAATAAGCTTAAAGAAACCATTGCTAAAGAGTCGGAACAAAAAGAAGCTGAAAAGAAAAGGACGGAACAAGACCGAACGATGGAGATTACAAATTTGAACAGTGAAATCAAAGCATTAACGGAAAACATCGCCAAACTGCAGGATGATCTACAGAAAAAGCAAATCGCACTGGGACAAATTAATGAAAAGTACGGACCAAAAATTAAAGAAATCGAACAAAAAATAGCCATAGGCAACGCGGCTGTCGGTGAGGTCATTACCGAAATCAACAGTGCACTACATATGATTAATCAATCAATTACATAACTTTAAATCAATGGAAAAAAAAGACCAATACATTAATATTCCTGCTGAAATAAAGACGCAGCTCCCGATATTTCAAGTTTTAGGAGACCATTTGCCTGCTCAATTAAAATCCCCGGAAGCAAAAAAGACAGTCTCCGCAATTTTCTTTTGGGCACTGATACTGGGGGGGGCATTTGCTTTTTTCAAATACCTTCCCATTATGCTCGAGTACGCAGGAAAGAGTATTTTATTTGTGATCTTCAGCATTATTCTGATCACCTTATTACTTTTAGCACCTAAGATTATTGCCCTACTACATCGTTTGGGTACTGTATTACTTTTCAAAGGCGAAAAATCCATTATCAGAAACAATCCGATAGAGACCTTACAACTGTTATCCCGTGATGCGAAAGACACCCTAAAACGTGTGAAGGAAAAGATCAGTAATGTGGACGGTGTGCGCATCGATATGATTCAAAGTGGTGAAACGGCACAAAAAACTGCCGAAGAAAAGTACACCTATGCAAAAAGGTTTACAGCAGAAGCTGCTAATCTTGACGAAAAATCAAAGGAGGAAGCGAGCAGAAATAATGCGGAAAAAGCTAATGCATACGCAAGAGATGCCAAGGAAACACGTACCAAAGCTTTTCTGCTGGGTAAGGAAGGGGAATCAGAAGAACAAAATGCACGTAGTTATGTACAATATGCCAATCAGTTTGCGAAAGTATTGGAAGTCCTCAAAGACAATGAAAGCGCGGCCCGTATTTATGTAAGTACGCTGGATAGCAGCATCTCCATCATTTCGAAGAAACTAGAAGCGACGCAAAAAATGAAAAATGCGACGGATGGGCTTGCCGATGTGTTTAATATCAAAGATGGCTGGGCTTTTCAGGAAGCGATGAACGCAGCTACAGGTGCTATCAGCCAAAATATTGCATCCATTCGTTCCAACCTAGACTTCTTGGATCAAAACAACAACATCACCGTAGGCGGAGCTCCTTCGCAGGGCGAACTTGAAGAATTTATCCGCAAGGTCGACGAGCGTAACTTAAAAGTTCTCAACGTCACTCAGATGTCCGATGCGAGCTACGAACTCAAACCGGAGGAGAAAGTCGACAAAGGCTTTACATTACTCGATTAATTAATCAAAACAATATCATATTATTCAAAATTATGGAAGAGAAATCGACATGGGCTAGGTTAAGATGGCCTATCAAAGCAATTATTATCGCATTACCTATCCTTGCTATTGGCTATTGGGCGATGCAGTCTGGCAAGTTTGACACTAAACTCGCAGTTAAACCGGACTCAACCAATATCAACGCTACCGGACCTGCAGCTTCAGGACCGGAAAGCACGCGCTCATTCAACTATCAGCCTGAAAAGCCCGTTGACGGCGAGTATAAGGGTGTTGTAGAAGTAGGTGCTTCGGGATTCAATTCCTTTGTCGTCAATATGGATAAAGAAAACCGTTGGGAGATTATCTCCAAAGATTTTGGAAAATCCTTTGCCTATGAGGGATTAGCCACCACAGAAGATATCCGTAAAGGTCTAAAGGATTATATTGGTATGATGCTTGATAAAGGCGTAAAATCCAAAAATATCCACTTTGTGATCAGTTCCGGCGCCCAGAAAGAACCTAAAACAACTGTCATCAGTTCGGAACTTAGAAAAATGGGCTTCGTTGTGAATTTAGTGACAGCCGAACAAGAGGGAAAACTAGCACTTAAATCCGTGCTTCCTAAAGCCTATGAAGAAAATTCTTTTGTTGTGGACATCGGTTCGGGCAACACTAAGATTTCGTGGATTGATGGTGATACCAAATCTGAGGAAGCACCTGGTGCAAAATATTATGAAAAAGATTTAAAGGATGAGGCTGTTTATGCAGAAGTAAAAAAATTAGGTGAGAAAATACCGGCTTCAAAAAGAGAAGTCTGCTTTATCATCGGTGGCGTTCCTTTTGAGTTAGCATCTCAGACACGTCAGGGAGAGGAGCGTTTTACTGTATTGAATGATCCCACTTCTTATAAAGCCGATAAAATAAAAACCAAAAGCGGTGTCAACATTTACAAAGCGCTTAAAGATGCGACCAACTGCGACACCTTTGTATTCGATTGGGACGCAAACTTTACGATCGGCTTCTTGCTTTCTTTAAATAAATAACTATATTTTACGACAATAAAAAAGAGCTGTGCTTTTTGAAGCACAGCTCTTTTTTATTGAAAATATTTGTTTCAATTGATCAGAAAAAAACTTCAGTTTACTTTTCATAGCTGTCGATGCCAGCGAAATCATGGAGTTTTTTTTTGCTTTTGTAAACATCATTACCCCATAAAGCTCAACAGATAGCACACAAGAAGAATTAACAACACCAAGAAAGCGATTTTCCAAAAGCTATAGGGTCTCTGTCCATACACCTTACCATTGAAAGCATTGACCATGATCTGATAACTCTTGCCCTTATACTGATAAGCTGAAAGCCATACGGGCAAGAGTATATATTTCAATCTGATTGACTTAAAATCACTATCGATAAGATCAATATCCTGGGTATCCCCACCAATATCATTTTCGACCTGCCGTTCAATTTCGCGATCCATAATAGCTCGGGCGGTTCGGGCCGCCACAACATGGTCGACACTAAATGTCTCTGCAATAAAACCACTCAGGTACTGTTCGTTAAATGGCTTCAGGTAACTCAAGTTCCATGGGCCAATTTTATCCGAAAACTTTTCGGGAAGCGAGGTCGATCCAGAGATAACGATGTCCCTAAATTGGCTATAAATTGTTCCCGAAGCAGGATACCAGTTCGTGCGGCGCTCCTCATATTCCTCCGTTTCACCGTCAGAATTACGTCGTGTTCGTGTTACATAATAATATTCACCACGTGATCCTTCATAAGAAGAATGCACATCCGAATCGTATGACCAAAATGGGATGTATACGCCTTTCAACCGATCATTCCGCGTATTGAAGATCCGCTTGAAATCATTGGGAGCAAACCAGACTTTGCCTGCCCATTGCGTTAATAAACCAAAGGCTTGCTTATAGTCCACCGAGAAAGGCACAAGTCCATGGGGTTTAACGATACGTTTTTGCTGATGATCAATAACCAACGGTGATGCACAAAAAGCACACACATCTGCTGTAACATGGGGATTCAACCTCGAATTCGCCCCACAGTTGCTACAATGAACGACTTCCGCCAGATAGCTATATCGCTCGTCCGCGACACCTTCCATCACCTTTCCAAAAACTTTATAATCCGTAGCTTCAATCTCCCCACCTTTCGGCATGTTGTCCGCAATTTCATTTTTAGTCCCACAATACGAACATTCCAGGTAGGAAGTTCCGGGTTGATAAGTCAAAACAGCACCGCAACCCTGGCATTTTAACCCCCGCTCTATTTCGGAGGTCTTCTCTTCAAAACTCATACTTGTGATTAGTACTTAGATCTCTAAACTCCAGGAATTGGTGGCGGAGTTTGCGAAAACAAATCCTTTAATTCAACAATTTTATCAGCTTCAGTCCAGTTATCAAGCCCTTCTTTCCAAACTAAAGTTGAAGCCGTGAGTGTACCCTCTCCAAGCAGTCCACGTAATTGTTCCTGACCGAATGGTCCTTCTTGCTTTCCCTTTATTGCCAAGTAATAAGCAACGGCCTTTGGTATCGGTGGCGGAACAACGGCGCCTGTCGCAGCACCCGCCCCAGCCGCAGCCGTAGGATTGTTGCCATCAAAATTATTTTGCTGAAACACATTACCCATCTGCCCAACCATTCCTGCTCCCAAACCAGCACCAAAACCGGCACCAACAATGCCACCACTGCTTGGGTTTTCCGCCGCTTTTTCCATGGAATTAGCAGCTTGAAACTGTGCATAAGCACCAAGGTTTCCTACCACCCCCATACTGCTTCGTTTATCCAGTGCTTTTTCGACCTCCTCTGGAAATGAGATATTTTCGATCAAAAATTTGGTCAGGCTCAATCCGATCTCTTCAAAGTCGCCGCTTATTTTTTGTTGGATTAATACCGAAACTTCATCGTAGTTCGACGCTAGATCCAGCGCTGGGATTTTTGATTCCGCAATGGCATCCATGCCTCTGGAAACGGCTATATTACGCAATTGCTCCGTAATATCATCTACGGTGAATACCGGAGTCGTCGCAACCAGCTGCTTCATAAAAACAGCGATATCTTTTACCTGAAAGGAAAAATTTCCAAAGGCCCGAAGTCGTATCGGCCCAAATTCTGGATCACGTAACATGATCGGATTTTTTGTTCCCCAACGTTGATTAACAAACTGCCGTAGGTTGACAAAATAAACATCAGCCTTAAACGGACTGTTAAAACCGTACTTCCATCCGCTGATGGTTGTCATAATTGGCATGTTCTGCGTTGTCAATTCATATCTGCCGGGTTGAAATACATCGGCCACAACGCCCTCATTCATAAATACAGCGGCTTGCCCCTCCCGTACGGTAAGTTGAGCCCCCATCTTAATTTCATTCTGATACCGCGGAAATTTCCACACAATCGTATCCGTACTATTATCGACCCACTCGATAATATCTATAAATTCATTTCTGATTTTATCAAATAACCCCATAAATTTTTCTCTTTACAATTACTTACACTAAATGTAAACATTTCCTTGGAAACCGCCAATTTTACCTTTCTTATCGGAAACCATAGATATCTAAAAAATTTAGTCTTTTATACTACATATCGTGGTTTATTTTTTATACTTTTGTTAGCTAAGTTCTACATAAATTTATGAGTACATATAACGAAGACAGTATTAGGTCCCTGGATTGGAAAGAGCATATCCGCCTTCGTCCGGGAATGTACATAGGAAAGTTAGGGGACGGTTCGGCCTACGATGATGGCATCTATGTTTTATTGAAAGAAGTTGTCGACAATTCTATTGATGAGTTTGTGATGGGCGCCGGTAAAACCATTGATATCACCGTAAACGAAAACAAAGTTTCAGTACGCGATTATGGCCGGGGAATTCCAATTGGATCTGTCGTAGATGTAGTTTCCAAAATCAATACCGGTGGTAAATATGACAGCAAGGCCTTTCAAAAATCTGTTGGATTAAATGGCGTGGGTACAAAAGCAGTAAATGCTTTATCCAGCCAGTTTACGGTACAGTCATACCGCCAAAATATAACACGTATTGCGCAGTTTTCCAAAGGAGAATTGGTGAATGACGAGCAGAAAGATACCACACAACGCAACGGTACATCAGTAACATTCTATCCAGATGATTCTATTTTCAGAAATTACAAATACCGTCCGGAATTTGTAGAGAATATGATCTGGAACTATGTTTTTCTAAACTCAGGCCTTACCATTAATTTTAATGGACAGAAGTTTATTTCTGAAAATGGATTAAAAGACTTATTAGAAAGAAATATAGATTCCGAATCCATGCGCTATCCAATCATTCACTTACGTGGTGATGATATTGAGATCGCAATGACCCACGGTCAACAATATGGAGAAGAATACTATTCTTTTGTAAACGGTCAGCATACGACACAGGGCGGAACACACCAAGCAGCCTTCCGTGAAGCAATTGTCAGAACAATACGCGAATTCTACAAAAAAGAATTTGACGCATCAGATATTCGGTCCTCGATTATTGGCGCCATTGCCATCAAAGTACAGGAACCGGTTTTCGAATCCCAAACAAAAACAAAATTAGGCTCTCAGAGTGTCGGTCCGGAAGGCCCTACTGTAAGAGGCTTCATCAATGACTTTGTCAAAAAAGCATTGGATGACTATCTTCATAAAAATCCAAGTACGGCAGATGCACTGCAAAAACGTATTCTTCAATCTGAAAGGGAGCGTAAAGATATTGCAGGGATCAAAAAACTGGCCAATGAAAGAGCAAAAAAAGCATCTTTACACAACCGCAAATTGCGCGACTGTAAAGTCCACTTCAGTGATAAAAACGAGCGCAACCAAGAGACTACACTTTTTATAACAGAGGGAGATTCCGCATCAGGTTCAATTACCAAGTCACGTGATGTACAGACACAAGCGGTTTTTAGTTTAAAAGGGAAACCATTGAACTCATATGGCATGTCCAAAAAAATTGTGTATGAAAATGAAGAGTTCAATCTCTTGCAACATGCGCTCAATATCGAAGATGGACTAGATGGATTACGGTACAACAATATTGTTATCGCTACTGATGCCGACGTCGATGGAATGCACATTCGTCTCTTGTTATTGACATTTTTCCTACAGTTTTTTCCGGATTTGGTCAAAGCAGGTCATGTATCTATCCTCCAAACACCATTATTCCGGGTTCGGAACAAAAAGGAAACGATCTATTGTTACTCCGATGAAGAACGTCAAAAAGCAATTGCGAAACTAGGAGCCAAACCTGAGATCACCCGGTTTAAAGGTTTAGGTGAAATATCGCCTTCCGAGTTTGGCCTATTCATCGGAAAAGACATCCGTCTTGACCCGGTTATTTTATCAAAAGACAATAAGATTCAACAATTATTAGAATACTACATGGGCAAAAACACACCGGACCGACAAAAACATATCGTCGAGAATTTGCGTGTAGAAGTAGACCTTGAAGAAGAACTGACAAAAAAAGCGGGTTAATTAACCCGCTTTTTTGCAACCTACGACCTATATTTCATGCACAATCAAACCTTAATTCTGATCCAATGTCAAGATGCCGTTGGATTGGTAGCCAATATTTCCAACACATTGGCCAAATATCAGCTTAATATCATTACCATGCGTGAGTATGTTGATGAAGAAGCAAATAAATTTTTTGTCCGTGTCGTCTGTAACGGTTTATTTCCTAACCAGACACAGCTTGCCAATTCACTGGCCGAAGTGCTTCCACCTTCCGCGCAGATCCAGGTAAACCCCAGCAATCGGAAAAAAATTATTGTCCTTGTCACTAAAGAACATCACTGTCTGGCAGATATTCTGGTTCGGCAACATTTCGAAACCTGGGGAGCAGAAGTACAGGCGGTCATTGGTAATTATGATACCTTACGTTCATTTACGGATAAATTTGATATTCCATTCCATTGTATCTCGCATGAAGGCTTATCAAAAGAAGATTTTGAAACACAATTGATCGCGCAAATCAAAAATTACAATTTTGATTATATCATTCTGGCAAAATTTATGCGCATCCTCTCCTCCTTTTTCGTGGCTACATTCGAAAATAGGTTGATCAATATCCATCACTCATTTCTTCCTGCATTCATTGGAGCAAACCCTTACAAACAAGCGCATTCCCGAGGAGTAAAGATTATTGGCGCTACCGCACATTTCGTCACCGACCAGCTTGATGAAGGTCCTATCATCGTCCAGGATATACGCCATGTCAATCATACTTATACCGTTAAAGATATGGTAACTGCCGGTAAAGAAATTGAAAAAGCAGTTTTAAGCAGAGCAATACGCCTATTGAGCGAAGACCGTGTAATGCTCAACGACTATAAAACCATTGTGTTTGAATAGTGATCACAATCACCGCTGTAGACGTGTAGTCATTATTTTTTTTTCGCGTTATTCTTGATTATTTCGTAAAAGAACTATTTAAGAATGACGCACACTTTCCATATCCCGGTATTGGGGCTAGCCTTTTCAATAGACTCGGCAATCAAGGTTGCACAATACGGGATTTCTTCCGTAATGTCCATTGTTGACGACGAGCTCATCGAGCGCATGCGCCGCTATTACTGCGGGCAATATCAAATTCCTTATCATCCGATCTGCACAACGGAAGAAGACTTCCGTGCAAATAGAATCACCGCCTATCTCGATCTCGTACAGCAGGTGGTCAATAGGCAGATAAACTCCCTGAAACATCAATCCTTTACTGAAAATTCGGAACTGACCAAATACTTCCAGCTTTTACCGGATTCCCATCCCTCAAAACCGATCTATCACGCGATGGAAATTGAAACAAATCGCGCGATCAAAACAGCGCTTCAAGATCTGTTGATCAATTATCTGAAACCCGGAGACATCAATGTTAATATTATGTCCAAAGTGGACAAAATAAATTATAAGAATGGCGTTCCTTTAGCCCAGCACTACTCGGATGCTTTAGCCGCCTTACGCGGGTTCGCTAATTCCACATTACACTCTTCAGTCATTCTCTCCGCAGGAATGAACCCGCATTTATATGCCTATCTTGCTGAATTACCGGCATTCTTCCCAAATGCTGACAGCAGTTTTAACAAGAAGGTCGTTTTAAAAGTCAGCGATTTTAGATCATCCCTTATCCAGGCAAAATATCTCGCAAAAAGAGGAGTCTGGGTTTCTGAGTTCCGGGTAGAGTCTGGATTAAATTGCGGTGGACATGCTTTTGCAACAGATGGTTTTCTATTGGGTCCCATTTTGGAAGAGTTCAAGACAAAAAAACAAAGTTTACAAGCGGAGCTCTTCACAATTTATCAGGACTATTGGCTAGGACATGGCTTACAGTTGACCGATTCACCCCAGGTCAAATATACCGTACAAGGCGGAATAGGCACCGCCATCGAACATCAATTTCTATTGAATTACTATGAATTTGATGCTGTGGGTTGGGGCTCGCCATTTTTAATGGTTCCGGAAGCTACAACTGTGGACAATGAAACGTTGAAAGCACTGGCAGAAGCTGAGCAAACCGACTTCTACTGTAGCGGAGCTTCACCTTTAGGTGTACCGTTTAATAATTTTAGAACCAGCAGCGCCGAAAAGTTACGGTTAGAACGTATCCAAAAAGGAAGGCCCGGAAGCCCTTGTAAAAAAGAATATCTAATCGCCAATCGGGAATTTGGAGAAAAGCCGATTTGTACCGCATCACGTGCATATCAACACCAAAAAATCCTGGAACTGCAGAACCAGCAACTTACGGCTGAAGAATACAACAAGGCATTCGATACCATCACCGAAAAAAACTGCCTCTGTGAAGGACTGGCTGCTCCCGCTTATCTCAAATACAATATCCAACAAAATAAGGAGCAGATGGCTGTCTCCATTTGTCCGGGGCCAAATCTGTACTGGTTCAAAAAACAATATTCTTTAAAACAGATGATTGATCATATTTACGGCCGCGTGTCGATACTAGAAAATTCAGACCGGCAATTTGTGCTGATCAATGAATTAAACCTCTATATCGATCATATCCAAAAATATATCAGCGACAATAAAGATAAACTCAATGACAAAAAAATAAATTATATTGCCAAATTCAAAGCACAATTACAGGCCGGAATAGATTACTATCATAAACTACAAGATCAGCTCTCGTATCTTCCTAAAAGCACCCTGGAAGCTATACCCTTACAGCTGGAGCTTGCAACCACCCGTTTAAAAGCCCTTCAGATATAGGTCGTATTGGGACTAAAATAAACGCGGCAGGTCCACAGGACTGCCGCGTTTATTGCACGGTAAATATTCCTGTTGAATAAACAGGAATATTTACCGTGCAATTTTACGAAATTTCCCAAAAACTCCCAGTGGAAGTTTTGGCCCTGCAGTAGCTTGCAGAAAAAGCTCGCCAATTTCTAAATTTTCTACTTTCGGAAAGGCAGTTTTTATTAAATTTTCCACAATGACCGAAGAAAAACCCAATGAATAAGTATTTAAGATCAGGAAATGCTCTTTGGGATCCAACAATTGAACCACCTCTGTCATCATCTCCATAATATGGTCTTCGAGCTTCCATTTTTCTCCTTTTGGTCCATGTCCGTATGCTGGTGGATCCAAAATAATACCATTATACGTATTTCCCCTTTTTAGCTCGCGCTTGACAAACTTCAATGCATCCTCAACTACCCAACGGATATTATCCAGGTTGGAAATCTCCATGTTTTCATTCGCCCAAGTGACCACTTGCTTAATAGAGTCGACATGTGTTGTGTCTGCTCCCGCGGCCTTCGCTATTAATGAAGCTCCCCCCGTATATGCAAAAAGATTTAAAACTTTGGGTTTCTCGGCCTTAAAAGAACGGACAGATTCCGAAATATAATCCCAATTGACAGCCTGTTCGGGAAATATCCCAACGTGCTTAAACGAGGTCAATCCCAATCTGAATTTGATAGCGACATCATCGTTTTTATATTGGATATGCCAACGGTCCTGGATTTTTGGATTTTTTTTCAACCACTCTCCGGTAGTAGCCGAACGTCCCTTGAATTTGATATGATAACGTTTGTTCCATTCTGCATCGCTCAAAGCCTTGGGCCACACAGCCTGTGGCTCCGGCCTAATTAATATCAGATCGCCAAAGCGTTCTAATTTCTCAAAATCACCACAGTCAATAAGCTCATAGTCTTTCCAATGTTGTGGGGTCAATAGTTGTATATTCGTTGTTGCCAAAATCAAAATTTTCCGACAAAACTAAGCTAAATTTCCCTTATATTGAAATTTAGCTTCCGCCCATCCGCTTTGGAAATGGAAATTCCTCACATCAAAACAGCAGAAAAATCCATGTAATCCAGGATCTTCAATATAGGCCAAAACACGGGAAATCTATGATAAATGTAAATATATTCATTATCTCACCGTTTATTGCCCCATAGAAGCTTTGGCACTTTTCATCAATGGGCTTGCAAATACAAAATTATTTAATTCCTCCACATCGGATCGCATCATATCTTTATTGGATCCCTCCCAAAATTTTTGCCCTTGATATAAAAATAGAATATACTCACCGATCCCCATAACAGAGTTCATGTCGTGGGTGACGACGACTGTTGTGCACTTCAGTTCCTGGGTAATTTTAAGCACTAATTCATCAATTACAATAGAGGTCTCCGGATCCAAACCTGAATTTGGTTCATCGCAAAAAAGATATTTGGGATTCATACTGATCGCACGCGCGATACCAACGCGTTTTTTCATTCCTCCAGATAGTTCAGCGGGGAATAACTTGTTCCTTCCCTCCAGGTTAACCTGTTCCAAACAATGGTTTGCGCGGTCTAATTTTTCGGCTTTAGACATATCTGTGAACATATCCAAGGAGAACATAATGTTTTGCTCCACCGTCATTGAATCAAACAGGGCTGAATTCTGAAATAACATTCCGATTTCTTTCCGGATCGGTACGCGTTCTTCAAAATTCATTCTGGTGAAATCACTATTGTCAAACAGTACCTTACCCTTTTCGGGGTGATGCAATCCAACGATACATTTTAATAAGGTACTTTTTCCCGAACCGGATCCACCAATGATCAAACTTACTTTTCCGGGTTCGAAATTTGCACTTATTCCTTTTAAAACATGGTTCTCACCAAAAGACTTGTTAATATTTTCAATTTCAATCATAAGATCTTTTTAAAGCATTAATGCTGTAATTACATAATCTGCTGCCAGAATGGTAATACAGCCGACCACAACAGCTTCGGTACTCGCTTGTCCTACCTCGAGCGCTCCACCTTTCACTTTATATCCCTTATACGCCGATACTGAGGTAATGATAAAACCGAACACAACAGCTTTTACGAGCGCTACAGTGACTGTAAAGCCATTAAAATTGTCTTGAATACCTAAAATATAATCTGCAGGTGTCACAGCCCCGGATAGTGAGCCCCCTAGTAGCCCTCCCACTAAAGCACAAACGATGGCGATAATAACCAACATGGGAATCATCGTCACGCCGGCCAATATTTTAGGTAATATGAGATAGCCGGGGGCATTGATCCCCATGATCTCTAAGGCATCAATCTGCTCCGTTACGCGCATAGAACCAATTTGAGAAGAAATTGATGAGCCTATTTTCCCCATTAATACCAATCCCGAAATTGTAGGTCCCAACTCTAAAATATTTGAATCCCTATTGATAGAACCTATAATCGAATTGGGAATAAGGTCTGAAACCATCTGAAAAGCAATCTGCATGGTCATTACCGCTCCAATAAAAGTTGAAATGATCACAATAAGCCCCAAAGATCCTATTCCAATATCGGTCATGGTCAGTATGGTCTCCTTCCAATAGATACGTCCTTTCTCTGGTTTTTTAAAGACCGCCTTAAGCAGTATAAGATATGCACCAATGTGATGAAAAATCATATTATCAATTTAAATTCTGTATATTACAGCCACCAAATTTTAAGTTTGGCCCGCGTATCCATTAAAGGTAATTAATTCCGTCAAATATATAAACAAGCGAAAACCTAAAAAGTAGGAGAAAAACAAAATTACTTACCGACCATTTCGTCACATTTACCGAATTTTTATGTATAATAGCCTAATCTTTCATACAGTGTCCAATAAAGCGATTTACTTTTGGGGTATATAACAAACGGAATTAATCATGAACACACAACGTATAACAACTGGAATTACAATTCTTTTCATAGGTATTGTCTTATTATTATCCCAACTGAATAGCATATCCTTCAATTGGGTTGGAATTTTCCGATATTGGCCCTTATTCATTGTCCTCGCAGGAATTCGTATGTTGGTCCCTAAAGATCAACAGATAGGACAGTTTATTGCTATCGGTGCCACAGTAGTCATCTTGGGGTTCCTTACTTATATCGGTTTATCTACCCCAAAAGAGCCCCTATTAACGCAATTGCTAAAAAGTAAAACACTTGGTGTCAGAAATACTGACGACCCCAATGATAAAACGAGCTATTCAACGGAAAAACTGACTGTGCCGTTGGATAATAAAATCCAAAGCGCAACTTTAAATATAGATTTGGGAGCCACATCATTAAAAAACGACAGCTCAACAACTTCTGCAATATTCACCGCTTATAACAGCTCTAGTGAATATCTTTTGGGTATAACCACGCGTGGGGAATCCAGCGAAAAACTGAATATCAATCTTAAAGGTAAATTTAAAGACAAAGATTTTAACAGTAAAAACAACAATACGCATATTGCGCTCAATCCAAATATTGTATGGAAGCTGAACTTTGATATCGGGGCAATTGATGCCAATTTGGATCTTTCAGCTTATAAGATTGAGCTATTGGATATTGACGCCGGTGCAACAAGTCTAAAACTCAAACTTGGTCAACCTTTAGCGACAAGCAAGATCGCTCTGGACGCCGGGGCCTCCTCCATCGAAATCGCAATTCCTAAAAATGCAGCATGCCGTATCACAAGTGATAATGCATTATCGTCCACAGATTATGAGGGTGATTTCTTAAAAACTGAGGGCTTAGTCAAATCCACTAATTACGACACTGCAACACAAAAGTTTGATTTTGATATTAATGGTGGAATTACATCGATAAAAATTAGAAGATATTAATTGACAACGAATTTTTAGTCAATAAAAGCTAACTTTGTGTTATATATGAACACAAGTAATATGTTGAGTTTGCCAGGAATCTATTGTAATTCCAAGGTAGAATATTCGAGATGGAAAACGAGGGAAATTCAGATCGGCGACGTCCCTATGGGCGGAGACAACCCGATTCGTATTCAAAGTATGACTACTGTGGATACGATGGATACCCTAGGCTCAGTCGAACAGACCATTCGAATGGTAGAAGCGGGCTGTGAATATGTTCGTATCACGGCCCCAAGCATAAAAGAAGCTCAGAATCTAGCAAATATAAAAAACGAACTCCGGAAAAGAGGTTATCAGGTCCCCTTGGTGGCAGATATACATTTTACTCCAAATGCTGCTGAAGTTGCAGCCCGGATTGTCGAGAAAGTCCGGATTAATCCCGGTAATTATGCGGATAAGAAGAAGTTTGACCAGCTTTCCTATACTGCGGATGAATATAAGTTAGAACTGGAACGCATCTATACAAAGTTTGCTCCTTTAGTTAAGATCTGCAAAGAGCATGGTACTGCCATGCGCATTGGTACAAACCATGGTTCACTTTCAGATCGGATTATGAGCCACTATGGAGATACCCCTGAAGGAATGGTCGAATCTGCGATGGAATTTATCCGCATGTGTGAAGATCTTAGTTTCCATAATCTCTGTATTTCAATGAAATCCTCAAACCCACAGGTGATGGTCAAAGCCTACCGTTTGCTGGTTGAAAAGATGGTTGCTGAAAACATGAACTATCCTTTACACCTTGGTGTAACCGAGGCAGGCGATGGAGAAGATGGCCGTGTAAAATCCGCAGTAGGGATAGGTACACTACTGGAAGACGGACTTGGGGATACGGTAAGAGTTTCCCTGACCGAGGAGCCTGAACGTGAAGCTCCCGTAGCAATCGCATTGGTTAATAGGTATAGCAAACGAAGAGCTACCTTAAACAGTCAATCAAAAGAAGAAATCGTACAACTCTCCCCAGATAGCCCGGCTATCCCCTATCAGAGTCAAGAGGTCAATACCTTCGTTGGTGGGTCACTAGTTCCCCGGATTGTGACAGATATTTCAAATGAGAATCTCAAGGATGCGCAAATTCTGACAAAAGTCGGTTACCGCTATGATATCCTTTTGGATAAATATCATATGGGCGAACAATCCGTAGATTTTGTCTATCTAGGAGACCATTTGCCTTCCTTTAATATGCCTGCCAATTTAAAACAGGTATACAACTTTACGACATGGTCGAAACTTCAGGACAAAACAAATATCCATCCGCTCTATACATTGGAAGAATTTGTCCAAACGGACAATAAGGATCGCGTTTTGAACATGGTAAAAATAAATAATACGGATTTAACGAGCCCACTATTTGAGACATTTCCTTTGGACAAGACAGTCGTATTTATCTTAGAAACGGATCGTACGCATGGAATGGCTGATCAACGTCAATTTTTCCGGAATCTACAAGAGATCAGCATTGACAATCCTGTCATTATCAAAAGATCGTATCGTCGAGAGGATTTCTCAGGATCTATGGGCGAGTTTATGAATCCAGAAGAACCTATCTCAAAAATCCAGTTATATGCTGCCACAGACATGGGGGCTTTATTAATTGATGGCCTAGGTTCGGGCATATGGATTGATTCTCCGGCCACACCATTGGAAAATATAGCATCGCTTTCGTTTGGTATATTACAGGCAACCCGTTCAAGAATATCAAAAACAGAATATATTTCTTGCCCAAGCTGCGGAAGGACCCTGTTCGATCTTCAGGAGACCACGCAAATGATTCGGAGCCGTACCAATCACCTCAAAGGCTTGAAAATTGGCATTATGGGCTGTATCGTGAATGGCCCAGGTGAAATGGCTGATGCAGACTATGGTTACGTGGGCGCGGGCCCCGATAAGGTAACTCTTTACAGAGGCCAGCAAGTCGTCAAGAAGAACGTAAGTTCCGCGCATGCATTGGACGAATTGATCAAGATCATTAAAGATGATGGGCGCTGGATTGATGAGGTTCAAGAATAAGCAAAAACCAAGGGGGATCAAATGATCCCCCTTGGTTTTTTATTTTAATAATGTCTATTTATCAATCGAATTTTTTCCACGGATTAACGGACAGAAAATCTCTTGACCACTGTCTCTGATCCGGCAACTACACGCACAAAATAAAATCCAGTTGTCAATTTGCCCCCATGTTCGAACGAAAGATTTTGAATACCAGCATCCAGATTTCCATTCATCAACTGTAGAATCTCGTTTCCTAGCGCATCCATAACTTTAATGGACACACTAGATGATTTTGCTAATTTAAATGAAAGATTGACCTGTTCGGCGATAGGATTATAAAATACCTTAACGTTATTAATCAGTTTCTCCGTATCCTTGATTGTGTTATCACCAAATTCTTCATTACCGCTCCCAGTAGTCTGCAGATAAATATGGCCATCAGGAGACTTTGCATACACCCGAGCTACCCCGCTGCACAAAATCAGTGCGGTAATAAGTGTTAAATAAGCTGCTTTAAGTAGATTTCTCCCCATAGTGTTAAATTAGACTTCAAATATTGGTTACGGTTTAATCAAATATAACGCTAACTATTTGAATTATCAACAACAAAGTTACTATTTTGTTTAAAAATTTTTTAGTGAAACACGGGATCAAAAGATTCTTTTAACAAATTTTAACAGCTCTTGCGCATGTCAAATGAAATGCTAAAATTTGGCGCAGAAAATGTATATGCTTAAAGTATAAGTAAAAAGTATATTTTTGCATTATATTTTGAAATAAAATAAAATTTAAATGACAGATAACAGTCATCACAACAGCATCAATAAGGTGAGTTTCGCCGGATTATTGATCAGTTTAGGAATCGTGTTTGGAGATATCGGAACCTCCCCGCTATATGTCTTCAAAGCAATCATGGGACAGGGTGCCATTCAAAAAGACCTGGTTTTGGGCGGCCTTTCCTGCGTTTTTTGGACGCTGACACTGCAAACGACCATCAAATATGTCTGGATCACACTACGCGCCGACAACAAAGGTGAAGGTGGAATTCTTTCACTTTACTCTTTAGTTCGCAAGAGAGCACCATGGTTAATTTTTCCAGCCATGGTAGGTGCAGCGACATTATTGGCTGATGGGATGATTACACCAGCCATCACCATATCCTCAGCGATAGAGGGTTTGGACATCAAATTTCCGGGCCTGCCAACAGTGCCGATTGTCGTAACAATTATTTCGTTACTTTTTATTATTCAACGGTTTGGAACTTCTGTTGTGGGAAAAGTATTCGGCCCATTGATGACAATATGGTTCACCATTATTGGCGTCCTTGGACTATCCCATATCCATTTGGCACCAGAAGTAATGAAAGCAATCAATCCCTATTATGCTTTTCATATTTTAATAACCTATCCGCACTCGCTACTCCTGATCGGTGCAGTATTTCTTTGTACGACAGGTGCAGAAGCGCTGTATTCGGATATGGGGCACTGCGGTAAAGCAAATATTCGTATCAGTTGGATCTACGTCAAAATTACATTGATATTGAACTATTTTGGTCAGGGAGCGTGGTTACTGACACAAGAAGGCCGGGTGTTGGGGGGTGAAAACCCGTTTTACTCCATTATGCCAGATTGGTTTATCGGTTACGGTATTGCTATTGCGACCATTGCCGCCGTAATTGCAAGTCAGGCGATGATATCCGGATCATACACGCTGATTTCAGAAGCTGTACGTTTAAATATATGGCCCAAGGTTGCTATCCGCTACCCAAGCGAACATAAAGGGCAATTATATGTCCCATCAATCAACCTAATCCTCTGGATTGGCTGTATGATCGTTATCTGGGTGTTTGAAGAATCAAGTAAAATGGATGCCGCCTATGGTCTTGCCATCAATTTAACGGTATTGATGACAACAGTTTTAATGGGCTATTTCCTAGCCATGAAAAAAGTAAATCGTGTGCTCATCGGCATTTTCCTGGTCGCTTATTTTGTGATAGAATTAACCTTCTTGGTTGGTAATGGTGTAAAAATTGCGCATGGCGGCTGGTTAACGCTATTATTGGCAATTGCTTTGTTCGGCACAATGTACTGTTGGTATACCGCACGTAAGATTAAAAATCGTTTTGTTAATTTTATTAATATCAATAAATACTATCCAATTATATCGGAATTGAGTGAAGACAAGTCGGTTCCACCTTTTGCTTCGCATCTGGTATACCTAACCAGTGCGAATTTCAAATCTGAAATCGAAGCTAAGATTATTTATTCCATCATCAATAAAAAACCGAAGCGTGCCGACGTCTATTGGCTGGTCCACGTCGATGTGATGGATCACCCACACACAAGAGAATACTCCATTGATCAACTTATCCCGGGAAAACTGATTCGTATTGACTTTAAATTAGGTTTTAGAGAAGAGCAGCGTATCAGCCTACTTTTCCGAAAAGTCGTTGAAGATATGGTGAAAAAAGGCGAAATTGATATTACAAGCCAATACGAGACCCTCCGTAAACATAATATTCCAGGAGACTTCAAATTTGTCGTGCTGGAGAAGGTATTATCCAAAACGAATCAGATGTCCTGGATCGAGAAAGTGATTATGGACATTTATGGATACCTGAAAAAAATGAGTTTATCCGAAGAAAAAGGATTCGGTTTAGATTCCAGTTTTGTCACCATTGAACGGGTTCCATTGAACTTCCCTCAAACGTCGGAGGTTCACCTCATACGAAAAGATTAAGTCTTTAAAGGTGATGCACAAGCATCACCTTTTTTATTCAATAGAATTGCATTACTTTTGTTGCAAATATTATAACATGGCAGACGCTAATCCAACAAAGAAATTACACCCTCGAAATAGACATCTCGATAACTACAATTTTGACGAACTTAGCAAAATCGAACCTTCCTTAAAAGATTTTGTTACCGTAAATGCTTATAAGCTCAAAACAATAGATTTCAACAATCCGGAAGCTGTTAAAATATTAAATCAAGCACTTCTTAAAAAGTACTACCACATCCAACATTGGGACATTCCAAAGGAAAATCTCTGTCCTCCTATTCCGGGTAGAGCAGATTATATTCATTATGTTGCTGATGTGCTTGCCAGAGATAACAACGGTGAAATTCCAAAAGGAGGAAAGGTACGAGTGCTTGATATCGGTGTGGGAGCCAGTTGTATCTATCCCATTATTGGTCACCAGGAATATGGCTGGAGTTTTGTTGGTTCCGAGGTTATAAAAAAAGCCTATAAAAACGCTATTGAGATTACCCGTACCAATATGAGTTTAAAAAAGAATATCCAAATACGGTTACAAAACAATCCAAAAGCGATTTTCAAAGACATCATCCTTCCTGATGAAAAATTTGACATGATCATCTGCAACCCACCTTTCTTTAGTTCCCAAACGGAGGCATTACAACAATCTGTACGTAAAACTACAGGTATAAAAGATGCTAAAATAGATGAGACAAGCGTTGTCCAAACCTTTTCAGGACAAGGAAGTGAGCTTTGGTGCGACGGTGGAGAGAAAGCTTTCTTGACACGTATGATATTTGAAAGTCAGTTCTATAGAGATCAGGTGAAGTGGTTTTCCTCATTAGTTGCTCACCGTGAAGATGTTCGCTTTCTACTACATAAACTAAAGAAAATCAATGTAAAAGAATCTGAAGTTATCCGTATGGAACAAGGCAATAAAGTAAGCCGAATCCTTTTGTGGAGATTTTAAATATCAAATAACAAAGGAGCTATTATTCGATAGCTCCTTTGTTATTTGATACAACACAATTCTAAGCAGAGGTTGATCTATTTAGTTTGGAGTGTTTATAACCATACATAAAATATACCCCTAAACCAATTACCAACCAAATCACAAAAATAATCCAATTACTAGCACCAAGCTCAGTCATTAGATATAGATTAATCAATATCCCGATAACAGGCAGGAGAGAGAAATTCATTTTAAAGCTATAAATGCTCAAACCTAACCATGTTAACCAAAATATGATTACCAACATTTTATGTTCAACAATTTCCAAAAGTGAAGATCTCTTCCACTCGTCTAATACATTCTGGCCATAAATAGCGATACAAGCAATCGCGATAATGAATCCTGCACCTACTAGATATTTTCCGTTGATGTAGGGAACTTTAAATTTGGATTTGGCCGATAATCCAGAATAATCCATGTAGAGCACACCTGCACAGACCAATATAAACGCAAAGAATGTACCTACACTTGTCAAGTCAACAAAAAAATCCATCTTGAAGAACAGCGAAGGAATAGCTACTACGAGCCCCGTTACAATTGTGGCAAAGGAAGGCGTTTTGTATTTCGGGTGAATTGTCGCAAATTTCTTCCACAACAATCCGTCCCTACTCATTGTCATCCAAATCCTTGGTTGCGCCAGTTGATAGACCAAAAGTGCACTAGTAATCGCAATAACCGATGTCACGGATATAATGCCGGCCATATGGTCAAATCCAACATACTTGAATACGAAAGCCAAAGGATCTTTTACGTTAAGTTCAGTATAGTTGACCATTCCAGTCAACACGATGGTAATAGCGACATATAGGACCGTACAGATCAGCAAGCAATAAATCATGGCTTTAGGTAGATCGCGTTGTGGATTTTTACATTCCTCGGCCGTTGTGGAGATCGAATCAAATCCGATAAAAGCAAAAAATACAGCAGCTACACTTCCGAGGACACCCTCCAAGCCATTTGGTGCAAACGGAGTCCAGTTTTCAGGCTTCACATAAAATATGCCACCAAAAATAACCGCCAGAATTATCCCCACTTTAATCATCACCATAATCATGCTCGCCTTTTGAGATTCCTTGATGCCTATATAGACAAGCCAGGTGACCAAAAAAGTTATTACACCAGCTGGCAAATCAAATATAATGGGCATTCCACCGATTCGTGGTGCACTGTTAAATGCTGCAAGCCCTTGTTGATCAATGATTGTAAGGTTTGCTAAGCCATGCTGATTCATTTTATCTACTGCATCAAAGGCATAACCCGGAGCCATGGAAAGCCAGGCCGGTATATGCAAACCAAATCCCGCTAACATGGAAACAAAATATTGTGACCAAGATATAGCAATGACCGTATTGGAAACCGCATATTCCAATACCAGTGCCCAGCCTATAATCCAAGCAAACAGCTCACCAAAAGCCACATAGGCATAGGTGTAGGCTGACCCAGAAACAGGCACCGTGCTCGCAAACTGCGCATAAGCAAGAGCAGTAAACACGCAGGCAAAAGCGGTAAAAATAAAGAGCAGAGAAACAGCGGGACCACCTTCATAACTCGCTAACCCGATGGTGCTAAAAATCCCAGCGCCCACAATAGCTGCGATACCCAATGAAACCAGATCGGTTACTCCCAAAACCTTCGCGAGGCCAGTTCCACCCTCGTTTTGGGTATCCAGTAGGATCTGATCAACACTTTTCTTCCGAAAAAGTCTATGTGACATGTAAAATTAGTTTTATGCGTAAAATTATGCGAAAATAAATATTTTCAAAGTCTTATGCTATTGGTATTTTTTAGCGGACTATTTAAAGTCCACTAATTCGTAATGAATATATTGGTAAATTTCCTGGTAGTCCCCCATATGATGATGTAAATAAGAAACCAATTGTTCCGTCAATAATTGGCGCTGATTCTCTTGAATTTCAAATTGCCACAACCGCTTACAGATATTAAAAAGTGCACCTGCAATCTTCTCCATATGCGCATAATCATATAGATATTTCCACTCAATGAATTGATGGTAAAATCTGTCGAATTTAGGAATATCACTTAATTGGTTTATTTTCAAGAATTTTCGCACAGCATCTTCGTTCACTTGAGACATTGCAATATACAATTTATCAATAGAAACAGCCCTTTGCTGCGTCAGAATATGGTCCAATAAGAGTTCCAAAGCAATATGCGCCATAAAAGAAGGCCGAATAGGTAATCCTTGCAAGCTTGATTGTATCTGCAACTTTAACTGATGGGTATGATGAAAAAAATACGTTGAATTATGAAAAAGGCGATCGACTTCTATGTGACGGTTCCAACCGATATAAAGTTGTTCCAGCAAGGGATTGTCCAGCAGTTCATTTTCATATTGTCTGGGTTTGAGCACAAAAGTTTTATCTGCATTTTTTAATAGATCGGGCAACAACCCACCGACAATTCGCTCGGGATTGGTTGCAAACCGCTCAAAATAAAAATGTGACAAAAAATTCATATTAGCTTATTAGCGTGTGCTTTTATATGGAATTATTCGCTCAATATACGCTTAATCTCCTATCTTTGCATCTTGTAAATTAAAAAATTAAATCCATTTAACAATGAGCTTTGTAGAAGAATTACGTTGGAGAGGCATGTTGCAAGATATTATGCCTGGAACTGAAGACTTACTTAATAAAGAAAAAGTCGCTGGCTATATTGGCTTTGATCCCACAGGAGACTCTCTACACGTAGGACACTTAACTCAAATCATGACATTGATCCATTTCCAAAATGCGGGACATAAACCGGTCGCATTGGTTGGCGGTGCGACCGGAATGATTGGGGACCCTTCTTTCAAATCTGCAGAGCGTAACTTACTTGACGAAGCAACTCTACAGCATAATGTTGCTTGTCTGAAAAAACAGTTAGGCAAATTTCTTGAATTTGGAGAAGGCGAAAATGATGCCCAGATGGTTAATAATTACGATTGGTTCAAAGATTTCAAATTTTTGGACTTTATTCGTGATATCGGTAAAATGATTACCGTCAACTATATGATGGCAAAAGATTCCGTAAAAAAACGTTTGGAAGGAGACAATGGTCTATCATTTACGGAATTCACCTATCAATTGATTCAAGGTTACGATTTTTATTACCTGTGGAAACACCACAATTGTAAAATACAAATGGGCGGATCTGATCAATGGGGTAATATTGTCACAGGAAGTGAAATGATCCGTCGCCAGGATCAAGGAACAGCTTATGCAATCACCACGCAACTGATTAAAAAAGCAGATGGTCAAAAATTCGGAAAAACAGAATCTGGAGCTGTATGGTTAGATCCAAAGAAGACTTCGCCCTATAAATATTACCAGTTTTGGTTAAACACCTCGGATGACGATGCCAAAAACTGGATTAAGATTTTCACACTTAAACCACAGGCGGAAATCGAAGCGATCATCAAAGAACATGATGCCGCACCACATTTACGCATTGTCCAAAAAGCATTAGCGAAAGACATCACTATCCGCACACACTCCGAAGAAGCTTACGAGACAGCAATCAAAACCTCTGAATTTCTCTTTGGCAATGGTACATTGGAATTTTTAGACAATTTAGATCACGAAGCCGTATTGGATGTGTTTGAAGGTATTCCGCAATTTCAGATAACAAGAGAAGATCTAAAAGCGGGAATCAATATCCTTGATCTCTTGGCTGTCAGTACGCAAGTTTTTCCTTCAAAAGGCGAAGCACGTAAAATGCTGCAAGGTGGTGGTGTTTCTATCAACCGTGAAAAAGCAACGGATATCGAACAACTTATTACCGAAGGTAATTTGGTAAACAATAAATACATCATTGCACAGCGAGGCAAGAAAAACTACTATTTGATTATTGCTTAAAAGTAGCTTTATTCAATAAAAAAATCCCTTCTTATTCTTTTAGAAGGGATTTTTTTATTTTTTATATATCACCTCAAGTACGCCATAAAATCTATTGGCTTTTAAGCTCATTTTTACCCAATTTTGGTACTATAATCACTTATTTGAGTAGTTTTTCAAAAGCACGACGGGCAGCACCTCGAAAATGAACTTCTCCGCAATATTGATATCCCAACTTATCAAATACATGCAGCATACCTCCGTTATCAAAGTTTGTGTCCACTTTGATGCTATATACACCATTAAGAACAGCGATTTCCTCCACTCCTTGCATAATGGCTGTACCAACACCTTTTACATGCGGGTCCTGAGCTGCGGCCAGGCGATGAATGCCCACATATTCGCCGTCACTGAGCCATTTGCCATCGATAGCATTGTAAGCAGGTTCGATATCGAAAATTATAGCGACATAACCGATAATTTTACCATCAGCCTCCACCACATGCCCATATCCTTTATCAATATCCGACTGTACTACATCTTCATTCGGATAACCATCTTGCCACTGCCTGCTGCCCTGCTCCTTGCGCAGTGCTATTGCCTGTTGGATAATTTCCCAAATCCTTCCTTTATCTGCCTGTTCCGCTTTCCGTATATGAAACTTATTCATAATGCCTTAATTTGATCAGTAAAACTACATAATTTACTTTAACTGTAAAAGACAGACAAACCAGCCTCTTCTTCCCGATTTACTCCAATCTTTATTGCAAATCTCTTCTCAGGGCATAGTATTTGCTAGTTATACATTGCTATTATTCATTTAATAGCCTATCTGGAATTATTCGTTTATGAAAAAAATACAAACTTAAAATAATAGTCTTCATGATCTACAAAATACTATCAAAATAACTAAGTTTGTAAGCAGTATAATTGTGAACTTTTCAATGTCAAATAAAGGAAATACATTTAGGCAGGCAGGAAATTCAGTTTCTGGCAAGCGTGCCCCATCAAAAGAATCGGCAACATTTAAAAAAGAAAAAAGTCAAAAAACCAACTTCCCCAGAGAATACTCAGATGCACAGCAAAAGGCTGTCAAAATTCTAGGGATTTTATTGATTGTACTTTCGTTGGCCTTCGCCACTGCTTTTGTTTCCTATCTTTTTACATGGGAAGATGACCAAAGTTATATCGCCAAAACAAATGGCGGCTGGGGAACCCTTTTTAGTTCTTCCGAAGAAATTCATGATGAGACTGTCGAACTACCTGTCGTTGACAATAAATTAGGGAAATTCGGTGCATTACTGGCCAACCAGTTTATGTATGAATGGTTTGGAGTTGCCGCCTTCCTCTTTATCCCGGTATTGTTCATTTTGGGCTATCGGCTATTATTCAAAAAATCACTACTCCCATTATACCGCACTGTAGTTTACTCATTTGTAGCTATTGTCTTTATTTCAGTTACATTGGGGTTCATGCATGGTTTTATGGCGGATACACCGCACATGTTAGAAGGTAAATTTGGTTTTTGGACCAATAAATTACTGGAGGCACAGGTCGGTGTTGTGGGTGTAGGCTGTATTTTAGCATTCGCTTACCTGACGACATTGATACTCTTGTACAATTTAGATTTTAAATTCGTATTGTTTAGCAATCGAAGGTCCAAATCATTATCCGAGGATCTCGAGGATGAAGATGTAGAAGATTCCTATTCCGCAAATAGTTTAAGGACCAAAGTTCATGTAGAAGATGACTCAATACAATCTGTTAGAGAATCTTTCCAACGGCCAACTTCAATAAATGAACGGTTTCAATCCAGTCGGGAGAATAATTTAAAAGAAGAGCTTGAGCGACCCGCATTTACGCATCATCCAATACCAGAGGTACAAATAGATCCAAAGGACAAGGTTATCCTCACCTTTGATGATAGCCCGCTGGAACGCACAGAACATACACCATCAATTAGCTTCACCATTGATCAACCGGAGGATGATAACGAAGATGAAGAAGATAACCTACACCTTCAGGCGAATTCCAGTCCGAGCATAACGATTGCGCCACAAGCGGAGCCAGAACCTCCTCTTGAAGTAGCTGTAATCCCAGGATTGGTTGTCGAAGACATTAAAGAAGAGAAGGAAATAACAGCAAGTGATCTTGTTGCCCAATTTGGTCAATATGATCCCAAATTAGATCTATCGGGATATCAACATCCGACACTTGACTTGCTCAGAGATTACGGAACAGGCAAAATAACGATCAATCAACATGAACTTGAAGCAAACAAAAACAAAATTGTTGATACACTTCGGAATTATAGCATTGAGATTGAAAGTATAAAAGCAACAATCGGTCCTACAGTAACCCTATATGAGATTATACCGAAACCCGGCGTACGGATATCAAAAATCAAAAATCTGGAAGACGACATTGCTTTAAGTCTTGCGGCACTCGGAATCCGGATTATCGCACCAATGCCGGGTAAAGGAACTATCGGTATTGAAGTACCTAACTCAAGCCCAGAAATGGTATCCATGCGTTCTGTATTGGCTACTGAAAAATTCCAAAAAACGGATATGGATCTTCCCATCGCATTGGGAAAAACCATTTCTAATGAAGTATATATTGCGGATTTAGCCAAGATGCCCCACCTTCTGGTTGCGGGAGCCACAGGCCAGGGTAAATCTGTTGGTATCAATGCGATTTTAACATCCTTATTATATAAAAAGCACCCAGCAGAACTCAAATTTGTGCTTGTCGATCCTAAAAAAGTGGAACTTTCCCTATTCAAAAAGGTTGAGCGCCATTTCTTGGCTAAGCTACCCGATGAGGAGGAAGCGATCATTACAGATACAAAAAAGGTAATCAATACACTAAACTCCCTTTGTATCGAAATGGATCAGCGATACGACCTGTTGAAAAATGCACAAGTTCGTAATTTAAAGGAATATAATGCAAAATTTATCAATCGCAGATTAAACCCTGAGGAGGGTCATCGATTCTTACCATATATCGTTCTTATTGTTGATGAGTTTGCC
The DNA here is from genome assembly GCF_003627955.1 of Sphingobacterium puteale. Classification (GTDB taxonomy): domain Bacteria; phylum Bacteroidota; class Bacteroidia; order Sphingobacteriales; family Sphingobacteriaceae; genus Sphingobacterium; species Sphingobacterium puteale. Next base: position 40,758 of record NZ_RBWS01000030.1, read on the forward strand.
GATTTGATGATGACTGCCGGAAAAGAAGTAGAAACCCCTATTGCGCGGTTGGCCCAGTTGGCCCGTGCTGTAGGAATTCACTTGGTCATTGCGACCCAACGTCCTTCAGTTAATATCATTACAGGTACAATCAAAGCCAACTTCCCTGCTCGTCTTGCTTTCCGTGTGTTATCAAAAGTAGATTCGCGAACGATCTTAGATACCGGCGGAGCAGATCAGCTAATTGGTCGCGGGGACATGCTTCTGGCTACTGGAAGTGATTTGATACGTATTCAGTGTGCATTTGTCGATACACCGGAAGTTGAACAGATTTCCGATTATATCGGTGCACAACGTGGTTATCCATCGGCATTTATGCTTCCGGAATATGTAGATGAAAACGGAGAGGGTTCAGGCAGTGTAGATTTTGATCCAAAAGATCGCGATCAATTGTTTGAAGAAGCTGCTCGTTTGATTGTCATGCATCAACAAGGTTCTACATCATTAATCCAACGTAAATTGAAATTGGGTTATAACAGGGCTGGACGAATCATCGATCAATTGGAAGCCGCAGGAATTGTCGGCCCATTTGAAGGGAGTAAAGCACGTGAAGTACTTTATCCAGATGAATATTCATTAGAACAGTATTTGGAGACGCTAAGAAACAATTAACATGAAAAAACAAACCGGATTCGTGCTCAGCTTTTTGCTACTTATAGCAAGTCAATACAGTTATGCACAAAATAACGCAAAAGCGTTACTTAATAAAGTCAGTCAAAAATATAATGGATACAAGACCATACAGGCTGGCTTCTCTTTGGACATCAGACAAGTAAACGGAAGTTCACATAGTGATGCTGGCACTATATATCTAGACAAGGCAAATAACAAATACCATGTCAATACCAAAAACCAAATTCTAATTTCAGATTCCCAAACACAATGGAATATCATGAAAGCAGAGAAAGAAGTGGAAATATCGGAGGCCAGCAACTCAACAAATGAGATCAACCCCACCAATATTTTCACATTCTATACTTCGGGCTTTAACTATACTTTAGCTAATGCGGAAAAAGCAAAAGGAATAAGCTTGAGTGTTGTGGAACTGAAGCCTATTGATAGTAAAAAAAACTATTCCAAAATCAAATTAAGGATCAATAAAGCGAATAATTTGATCTACGATACAACTATTTTTGATAAGAGCGGCAACCGATATACATACACCTTGAACTCACAGGAGGGAAACAAGGCCATTGCATCCAGCTTTTTTACTTTTAATAAAAGCAACTACAGTGGATTTGATATTGTCGACCTAAGATAAGGATAAAGTCTGCCGTCGGATGGATCAACTTTCTGGTCAAATAAGACTAACAAAAAAAGGATTTCTCCATAGGGAAATCCTTTTTTATTTTGTTTTTTCTTTGTCTAGAGCATATTAGGTTCTCTATCCAATGTCTCGGTTTCTTTGTCCGCATAACGCGAATACCCATGTTTCTGCGGATGTTCGATAATTTCCTTCATGGAAACCAATTTATACACATAAGATCCAGTCTCATTGTTCAATTTCAAAGCAAAGTAATCATCCTTTTTTTGCCTTCTCATCGAACCTTTTAAACTCCCGTCTCCGACATTGTAAGCGGCTGCCACCAAAGTCCAGTTACCGAATTGAGCGTAAAGATATTTTAAGTAACGTGCTGCTGCATGTGTGGATTTCACAAGATCTTTTCGATCATCCACTGCACCATTGACCCGCAGGCCATATAAGCGCGCCGTTGCTGGCATAAATTGCCAATAACCACCAGCCCCTTTCGATGAAACGACAGTCTTACTTAGGCCGCTTTCCACCAATGGGATGTACTTAAAATCTTCTGGAATACCATGTGATTTCAGGATCTTAGCAATTTTAGGCAAATAGGTTTCCGCCTTTTTATGCATATCGTAGGACCCTGTTTTTTTAAATGAAAATCTACTGAAGAACTTGCGTAATTTGCTTTCCACTAATGGACGATCCATCGGTAATGAATCATCAGCAAACGTCAATGAACTCAGGTAAGATTCAAAAGAATTATTTTTCTCTTTTTTCTCTTCGTCGCCTCCAAGATGAGCTGGAGTTTCGACCAACTTCGCTGCAACGATCTTATCGCTACCAGAAGTGTTGTTGTGTGGGGTTGAGTATAATTTTGACAGCAATAAAGCAAACAAAATCAAACTACTACATAATACTTTCTTTCTTATCATTCACTCCCTTAATGCTATCCTATCCACGAGTAAATTCGATCAAAAAATAGCTTGGTTCAAATTCAAGGGTACAAAGATAAATAGTATTTATTTAAAAAACAAATAGTTACGTTCTAGCTATCTCAAAGGGCATTTTTTTAGCCTCCAAAGCACGAAAATGCAAGAAAAGACAAAAAGATAAGGATTTTTTCGCAAAACCCAAAATTATACCTAACTTTGCAGTTCACATTTTAGCAAAACACAATGCCATTCAGCAATAAAAGGAACAGTCGTGATGACAACTCCAGAAAGTCACGGGGCAACTCAGATAGCTTCAAATCTAGAGGCGACAAAAACAATAGTTTCGGTAAAAAATCATCCTTTGGTTCAAAGGATCAATCTGAAAGAGGTTCTTTCAGAAAAGATGATAACCGCGAAAACAGATCATTCGGATCTAATAAATACGCAGACAAACCTTCCTATAGAGGAGAAAGTAATTCCTTCCGTTCAAAAGATAATTCAGACAAACCTTTCAACAAAGGAGGCCGTTCATTTGACAAAAATGATTCGTCAAGATCTTTCGACAAAAGAGATTCCTTCAACAAATTTGATAAATCTGAACGTTCTTTCGACAAGAAAGACAATTTCAAACGCTCCGACAGAAATGATTCATCTAGATCATTTGACAGAAGAGAAGGCTCATTTGATAAGAGAGATAGCTTCAAACGCAATGACAGAAATGATTCATCCCGGTCATTTGATAAAAAAGACGCTTTCAATAAATTTGACAAATCCGAGCGTTCTTTCGAAAAGAAAGATGGAGCACGATCTTTTGGCCGAAAAGAAGGTTCATTCGAGAAAAGAGATTCGTATAAACGTTTTGTTAAAGATGAACGCTCTTCAAACGATCGCAACAAAAGTTTTGACAGACCCCATAAACCATCCAATAGAAAATTTGATGGTGACCGAAGCAGAAACTTTGACGAAAATAAAAATTTCGACGAGAAGCAATATATTAAGCGTCCTAAAAAGAAAACCGAAACTTCAACAGAAGACGACGGCTTAATTCGCTTAAATCGTTATATCGCCAATGCCGGTATCTGCTCGAGACGTAAAGCGGACGAATTGATCGCTGCAGGAGTAATTTGGGTAAATGGAGAACCTGTTTCTGAATTAGGGACTAAAGTTGATCCAGCAACGGACGAAATCCGTTACAATAACGAACGTTTAAAACGAGAGAAAATGGTTTATGTTTTACTGAATAAACCAAAAGATTATATTACCACTACGGATGACCCACAAGAGCGTCATACAGTCATGGAGCTTGTCTCTAAAGCTACTAAAGAACGAATTTATCCAGTTGGCCGTCTTGACAGAAATACAACTGGGCTCCTTTTGATGACAAACGATGGTAACCTTGCGGAAAAACTTTCCCATCCACGTAACAGCATCAGCAAAATATACAATGTAGAACTTAACAAAAGCCTTACTCAAGGAGATTTTAACAAAATTAATTTTGGTATTGAATTGGAAGATGGTGTTATCAAACCTGATGATTTAAGCTATGTACAAGGAGGTTCCAAAAGAGAAATAGGTATTCAGATACACTCCGGTAAAAATCGTATTGTACGCCGTATTTTTGAATCTCTTGGTTATGAAATTGTGAAGTTGGATCGTGTGGTTTATGCTAACCTGACGAAAAAAGATTTACCACGCGGGCGCTGGAGATATTTAGAAGAAAGAGAGATTGTTCAATTAAAACACTTGATCTAATCAAATCTCATTTGAAAAATAAAATAAAGGACGGTCATTCAGTTACCCGTCCTTTATTTTTTATATTTGCACCTGATAAAAAGAGAGTACAAAAAATTAAAAGAATATGACTGATCCAAAAACACTTTCATCCGTAGCGGAATTCCATAAAACATTCCAACATCCGATCTTGGATACACCAACGATTCCTTCCGAACAAAGATGTGCCCTGCGGGTCTCTTTGATAGCTGAGGAATTAAAAGAACTAGAGGAAGCTATCCAGGATAAAGATCTTGTGGAAATTGCCGACGCCTTATGTGATATTCAGTACGTCCTCGCTGGAGCTGTTCTTGAATTTGGTTTAAAAGATAAATTTTCAGCGCTTTTTGATGAAGTACAACGCTCTAACATGAGTAAAGCATGTAAAGACGAAGCAGAAGCTATTGCCACGCAAGAACATTACAAACTGAAAGGAGTAGAATCTTACTATAAAGAAGTTGACGGGAAATTTTTAGTCTTTAGAACAGCTGATAATAAAACACTCAAATCCATTAATTATTCTCCAGCGGATCTAAAGAGCATTGTCGAAGGATAATTTGCCTTAGGCGATATCATAAAATAAATACGGCCTCCTATGGAAGCCGTATTTATTTTATGATATCTCATTTTCCAATCTTTATGGAATTATATGCTCTACTCTTCATCGGAGAAATCTATTAATTGCATTGAAAGAGACTGCCTTGCACTACTTTCCGGGCCTCTAGCCCCTTGTCGATATAGGTCTGAATACCTGACTTCGGCAATCCCCAGTTAGGCGCGATCAACAGCTCCTTATCGGCAATACCGAAAATACGCTGAATAATCAGGTCAGAACGCAAACGTGGTATAAATTTCGACAAGAAATCCGTATAGCCTTCCATAGAAAATAATTCAAAAGGCTCACGCTTGTATTTTACGCCCATGATGGAGCCTTCCACAATATGTAAATGATGCAGTTTCACGAACTTAATTTGCGTGAAGCGATTAATCTCGTCGGCATATTTCAACATCATCTCCTCGGTCTCCCATGGAAAACCAAAAATCGTATGTACACAGAGTTCCAAAGGTGTATCCTTTAGCATTTCCATCGTCTTAACGAATTCGTCGTGCGAACATCCTCTGTTGATTCTATCCAAAGTATCATTATAAATAGACTCCATCCCCATTTCCAAATCCACATCGTAACGATCTGTATAAGACTCCAACAATGCAATCTTTTCAAAATCCAAACAATCAGGACGTGTACCCACAGAAAGACCTAAGGTATTTTCGGGGTCAATACTTAAAGCCTCATCAAACATCATTTTCAGTAGATGAGTCGGCGCATATGTATTTGTATTTGGCTGGAAATAAATGATAAATTTCTCAGCGCCATAGCTATTACGTGCTCTTTCAATGCCCGATTCCACCTGCTCCCGTATCGAAGGGATTTTACGGGCAGTATCCGGTGTAAAAGAATCCACATTACAGTAAGTACAACCGCCATAGCCCTTACTACCATCACGATTGGGACAAGTAAAATTACCATCCACGATCACTTTAAAAACTTTCTGTCCGTTATACTTTTGCTTTAAATAAGCGCCGTAATGATTATACGGTTTAATTCCGTTGTCCAATAATGTACCCATTGCGCTGCAAAGTTACTTAATAAAAATCATAAATGTATTACGGCTGAGGAACAAAGACTTGATTAGTACAGGCTCCTATGGCCTTTGTCGAGTTGCGGTTCGCGCCTAACTGTCAACGGGATTTCCGAAAGTAGTATATTCCTACGTATTTCCCTGACAGTAACGCTCCTCATCGCGAGGGAAGCACCCAAACAAAAGAAGCCCTTGACTGTTTCCAGCAAGGGCTTCCGTGTAAAAAAAGGCACCGACCTACTCTCCCACCTGTTACGGCAATACCATCGGCTCTGGCGG
>NZ_RBWS01000031.1 GCF_003627955.1 Sphingobacterium puteale
TTTTGGCCGCTAACCTTATTATTCGGGGGAATACACGAAGATAATAAAACCCCAACTATTTATTTATCAAATAGTTGGGGTTTTTCTGAATATCCCTGAATAATTCTGGCGGAAAAAAGAAAAAGACAGTTGGTTGTTTCCAGCGTCTATAGTGTGTTAGTTCATTCGCATCTTATGGATCTTGTTTGATACATGGGCGTTATACTGTATGAAGCTTGGATATTGATCTGTTTTAGCCATTTCTGGGATAATAATAGCTAATTCAGTACCCAAATCTAAAAATTGTGTCTCCAGGAGCTTAAACCTATTTTCATCAGCACTCTCTTTAGCCTTGGTCATTTCTGCGAATAGGTTTTCCAGCTTATCTAAATATTTTTCTGCTTTCTCATTGTTTAACTCGGGACGATTTGCGTTTCCTACCTGTTCTGTCGCTTGTCTATTTTGCGCATTGTCCTCTTTTTTGCCAGACCGATTATTGTTGAAGAATGTATTTAAACCAAAAGCTAGTAGTGTAAACAGGGGTAGAACAATCAGCATGATAACCGGTCTGCCACCGCATTTTTTAAATTTGATATAAGCATAATATAAAAGTATACCGCCTAATATAAGTAAACCGATTGCTAAACCTATATTTCCTGAAAATTCATAAACAGGAAGTAATATTCTTGGAATTCTATAAGTTGATTGCTCACTAAAGTAACTGACTCCAAGAGCCAAAAAAAATGCGCCAATTAGTCCCATTGCAAAGGATTTGACTTTCTCTGCTGTCAGTTGTATGTTGTTATTTGTATTCATTTTATTCACAGTTTAATTAGGATATCTACGTATTTCATATCGTATTCCAAAGTTAATGGCTGATTTAAAATAAATCCGAAGAATTTACAAAGCGCCATCTTTCTTTTACAATTAGGGAGCTAGAGTCATGATTATCTTCATTTTCAAGGTTTAAATATATAGCGATACAAATAGAGTCGCACATAGGGAAATGAATAATCTGATAGCTTCTTTACAATTGAAAAATAAATTTATACGGATAAAAAAAATTGGTTAATATCAGTATGATTTTTCAATAAAAGGTGTAGCTCAGATCGAGGACGCGGTCTTCAAAATAATGAGCCATTTTAGCTGTTTCAGATTTTCGTTGTATTATTGTTAGAAAGCCTTTTTTATTATACGTCATAATCAACTCGCTGACTTTTTGTCCATTTCGGATGTTTTGCATCGAAAACAGATTTCTGTTTTTGTCATAGCTGTATTTTTCACTTTTAGATGCAAAGTCTGCATCTGTTTCATGAATTGCGGATAGGAGGTCTTCTTTGAATTCATATTGTTCAGATGGTATTGTCTTAGGTGCGCAACCAAAATGGAGGAATTGAGCAATAGGATGATTATTTAAATGGTAATAGGTTATTTTTTGATAACAGGTGTCTTGACTATTTTTCCTAAAATTGAAAAACTCTGTCTGTTCTTCTACCTCAAATTTGTTTTCTGTATAATAACGATACTGCCATGAAGAGAACTTATTTTCACGGATCATGTTATTTAACAGCTTTTCATCTGGCCATGATCCTTTAAGAATAAGCTGATCTACACCGGCAGCTGGTTCGCCCATCCAATCATTATTCTGCGTTTGACTAGGCATCTGTGTATTCAATGAAAAGATTCTGACGTTATCAATACGATTTTTTTCGTCGTAGCCATATACTTTTATTTTTACGATACCACTGTGATAATCAATCTTCGCTTCTTTGGCAATTAAGCCATTTGCCTGATAGCAATATGTTGTGTAAAAGACGGTATCTGTTTTTTCTTGATCGTATCGAGCCATGCTTATGCTCATTAAAACTCCATTGGGATTAAATGTATAACAATTAAAAATTCCATTTTCCCGACTTTTAACGGTTATGTTTTTTACCTTTTTTGCCTTCATAAACGCAGGATTGAAAGGGAATATGGTCTTTGTGAAATAGCCTTCAATCGCCATCGGTGTGACGTGATAGAAAGATTCCATTTGCGCTATTCCCTTTATTGGGATAAGGTAAATTAAAGCACTGATTAAAAAAGAAAAAACGCCACAATTTTGGTTTATCATTTATGTCCAAGTATTTAATTTTTTGCCGGTAGTGGTTACAGGCCGTTTTGGTTTTGTTACTTCTTGTTTGAAGAAATCAGATTGAAAGTTTTTAAAGTGTATTTTCATAAAATACAACAATATCATTACCCAAAGCGGAAATTGAAAGTGTGTTGTTAATCCCGTTATTCCAAATTATTTCAATGGATTTTAAGAATTTATCTTCACTACCTTCTTGTGTCTTGCGTAATATCGTCCATTTATATTCATTTCCTTCACTGTCCTTAACGATCGTGTTTCCTTCGGGTAGGGCAGTATTTAATTTAAGAATCCGGTAAAAGCTCCCAATATTTTTTATTAAATTATAAACAGTCAGTACGTCGGTATGAGGTATTTGCAAAGTTTCTGAAAAATTTACATCAAAGCCTGAGGTCGTGGTCAAGAGCATTCCGTTTTGAAATATTTGTCTTGAAAAGTAATTGTCATTTTCGCTCTCGCTCAGTGATTCAGATATTTTTCCACTTTCCCATTTATTTCCAATGGGTTGAGATAACTGATTTACCCAATCAGAAAGCTTGCCTGTATTCTCCTTTGGAGGTTTTATACTTGCAAAATTGTTTTTAACAACATAGCCTTTAACCTTGTTATAGATCACTTTCATCCAATACGTCCTTGTGTCATTTATGACCAATGGATTGTTTACCATTTCCAGTTGGTCTACATCCGAATTACTGAAGGTAACTTGTGAGCCATAAGCAACAGTCGCTAAGGCCTTGGTCTGTATACTAGGACCTACATAAAGTTTTACTCCCTCGGATAAAGTAGCATAGTAGATCTTTGGCGCTTTTTGAGCAAATGTATTCATGCTAAATATATCTGCTAGAAGACCGAAAAACAAAGCTGTTTTAAGTAAGAATGCGGTAGACCTTGTCATAGAAATAATTTATTGTATGAAATATAGCAATAATTGTAATTTTATTACATTAATTTTATTTTAAAACTATAACTAGATCGCATGGGTCGATTTATGCGATACAAATCGCTGTTGGATTAATCGGTAGCAGTTCAATGGAGAGATTATTTTTTGTTATCACATCAGATAGAATCAGAAACATCATTTTTCGTCGCGATACTGTTGAACGTATGTAATTGTAACAATTTAAACTTATTCTAACTTCGAAATACAGTGAATGGAAATGTGACGAAAATAGACGTGAATGAGAAAAATACCCAGGCGGTGGATTTCTATAAGCATATGGGGTTCAGTGTTGTCAAAAAGTCAGCTTTAGATGGCCAAGGAAAATCATATCCGATCTTACATATGGGGTATAATTAACTCATTATTTTGCATTTTTCGGGAGAGTAGGCTTTATGATCTTGCTTTCTTGCTGATTGAGTTGTGCGGCCTCTTTCTTTAGTTTCTGAATCTTCTTAAGACCTTGGATAATGCTTGATGCAGGAACGTCATATTTGGCCACGGCTTCATCCAATAACAAATAGCCATTCATAATTTCGGAAATTGCTAATTGGAGTCTGGTTTTCCTTGGCTCTGGATTTTTATTATCAGTTTTTATTTTCATCGTTATTTTGATTTGTGGAATGTGTCTTATTTTTCGGGATGATACCGACAACAAATATTACTTTTTTTTAAAACAGCGTTAGTTTTATAATGAAAGTCATTTTTCAATTGTAGGTGTATTTTTACATGATGTAGCTTGTTCTTTACAGTTTTTATATGATTTTTTTAGGATAAGATGCTATTGGATAGCCTATCGAATGTTAAGATTTCAACCTGGTTATTTTAGGCAAGAAGCACTGGGGGTTAGGGAGCTATGATGGTTATGCAAAGCAATTGGTATCATTTATAGGCGAAAAGATCTTTCTTGAGAATTGTATAGCATATCTTTATGTTGCGGAATCTAAATTTTCAGGCGATTTCATTATATAGAAACCTCAATTTTAAAACAAGAATAAAAATGACTTTCTGGGCTTTTTAGCCTTCATGATAATGGAGAACAAAAATGTAGCAAGTTTCGGATTTTATGCTTGCATCTTTTAAAATAGCTTTGTATTAACTAATACATAAAATAATATGAACATTTTTAAAGATAAAGTTATTCTCATCACGGGGAGCAATAGGGGGATAGGGAGAGCATTGGTAAAAGCCCTTTTGGATCATGGCGTGAAAAAGGTATATGCTACCTGTAGAAACTTGAATACACTGCCATCGTTCGAAGACAATAGAGTCATATCGTTATCTCTGGATATTACAGACGATGGACAGATCAAAACAATTGCTGATGTTGCCGGGGACACTGAAATTCTCATTAATAATGCGGGTATTTTAAATAGGGGGAGTATATTAGATGGCGATCTATTGGGAATGGACAATGATATGAAGGTGAATTATTTCGGGACAATAAAGATGATGCGCGCATTTGCATCTATTTTGAAAAAAAATCGCCCGGCCAAAATCATTAACATCGTTTCAATTGCAGCTTACTCCCCCTTACCATCCATTGCTGGTTATGCTGCCTCCAAAGCGGCCCTTTATTCTGCAACACAGTCTGTCCGCATCGAATTAGCCAAAGATGGAATCGCTGTACACGCAGTCAATCCCGGAGCAATCGATACGGATATGAACAAGGGAAGTGATTGGGATATGCCTGACCCTGATAGTGTTGCCATTAAGATATTGAGGTCTGTCGATGAAGGTAATTTGGATATTATACCTGATGAAATGGGGCAAGAGATGTACAATTCCTGGCGGGAGGAGCCTTCAAAACTATCAAAGATTTTTTCTGATCTATATTATGCCGAAAATATCGGATAAAGAGTCTATTGTTAGAGAAGAGCCGATGTGGAATTTTTTTAGGACAAATAGAAAGCAGCTGTATATATGGCGAGGGAGAATGCTGAGGTAATTTCTGTATTTGAGCGCCTTTTTATAGTTAGCGACTAATGAAAGGCCCTGGTTTTTTAAATAAACCAGGGCATTCAAAACAGGTTAACTACGACTCTTGTTACGCTTTAATAAATAAACCTGCAATATTAAGTACAGCTTCGGCAGAAAGCGGTTCATCAAAAGACTGTGTTGCCGCACTTGTTGAAATTTTTCCCATCGAACCGGGTAACGTTGTGATATCGACTCCTCCTTGTATTACATTGTTTTCACCCGCATATATAGGGTCTACAACTGCTCCGATTCCAGTGTCATTGTTTCCTGTAATCCAAGGTTTCTGATCGGCGGCACCGCCTCCACGAGCACGTCGCATCTGACGAATATGCGACGCATGTCTGGCCTCAACCGAATGGATCTGCAATGCAGCGGTCAGCACTACTCGATTTCCTAGTAATATGCCTGCCTGTCCTTTGTATGCCCGTACTCCAATATCTTCAAAAGCTTGAGCAACCGCTAAAAAAGTATCGTAATCACTAAAAACATTGCCAAAGGTACCCCCCGCTGTAAAGTCAAAAGTAGGCTTTGAGACGGCCTTATTGCCCAGTACCTGTTTTAAAAAATTAACGTGGGCGACCTCATGATCACGGATCGTGGTAATTGCCCCTAGGGGTTTTCCGGATGGAATGAGACCTGCTTTAGCAACACCCATTGTATAATATTCAGCTTCAAGGTATTCTAAAGTTAAAGCATAATTAAGAACACCATTGACATCTGTGGGTGCTGTGGCGCCATAAGCCTTTTTGAAGAGTTCACCAATAAAAAATGGTAATGCTGCTAAGCTCACTTTTTTGCTCATCGAAGCCAGATTTTTAATGGCTTCTCGTCGCGGACTGATACGATCGCTGAATTCAGGATCTATCGTATTTATTTGTTCAAAAACATTTAAAAGATTCATGATAATATAATTTTAGGTACATTAATAAGTTGGTAGATCCTTTACATCGATTTTAGATTTGATAAACGGTGCTGCGGCACTCAAGACGACGCTTGGGCTGTTGGCTACATCCAGTCCGTTCGAATCTACCACCTCTTGATTGGCAAAAGTGCCATTATCTATCATGTCGCGGACCCATGCTGCATGTCGTGCTTCGACAGAAACGATCTTTCCTGCCAATAATAAATAATTCGGATCTTTAATTAACCAACCTGCTCCATTGTAAGCAGAGACTCCGAGATCTTCAAATGTCTTTGCCGTTGCTAAAACACTGGCGCGACTGCCGAAATTAATGCCTGACAGATTAAATTCAAGACTGGATATCGCTTTAGCTCCCAATGCTACTTTGAAAAACTCGCGATGAGCAATTTCGTGGTCTCGGATATCGGTGAAAAAAGCCTTTTCCAGATCCGTGATCCCTGAATAAGGATTGTTGACCAAATGAATGTAAAAGGCGGCTTCGAGCTGCTCCAGCGCATAGGCGTAATTCAGTATTGCAATATCACCACTGCCAAAATACATGCCTTTACCGCCATTGTCCATGTCGTCATCATGATCTTTTTTACAGCTCGATAGTCCGAGAAGAGCGAGTGATGCAGCACCTGCTCCTGCAAATCTTAGAAAATCTCTTCTTCTGAGATCTTTCATTCCTAGTTCACTATGATGATTCAATAGTGGTTCATTGTAAGATGTTATCTTTTCCATAACAAAAGTCTTTAGTTTATAATTTTCTGTACTTATTATCATTTACGACTTTTTGAGATGCTTGGATTGCCAAATTTGATTTTTATTAAAATATTATATCTTTTCAGCTTTCAATAACAAGTTATCGTGGCGGAATTGTACATGTTCTGGGTTGCTCAAATTTTCTTATTTTCTGTTGTTTGATTGGGCAGAGAAGGAGAGGGAGAGGGAGAAAAGGGGGGAAGAAGGAAGCTGAAAAAAGGTGCCCGGATACCTGTAATGAAAAAAAACTTAGTTGAATAGTTTTTTTCTGTAACTATTCAACTAATCTCTTGTTTAATTCCCCGTAAAATACTATCTTTTTTACAATTTTTGAACTTAGAAACAAGGAATAGCAATGTCATTAATAGATTTATCAAAACGTGTAGCGTTAGGAATAGATATCGGAGGAACAAACACTAAATTCGGGGTGGTCAATCATCGTGGGGAAGTTCTTGAAAAGGGGAGCATACGAACAGATGATTATGAGCATGTTGAAGATTTTATTGACGCATTATATGAAAAGGCTCACCCTTTTATTGAAAAGTTCGGTGGTGAAAATAGCTTCGATGGAATTGGAGTTGGAGCTCCCGATGCGAATTATTATACAGGTACAATAGACCATGCTCCGAATCTTCCTTGGAAAGGTGTGATTCGATTTAGTGATTTAATGACTGCCAAATTCAGAATTCCCTGTACCATCACCAACGATGCGAACGCTGCGGCCTATGGTGAAATGCTTTTCGGAGCCGCGCGAGGAATGAAGGATTTTATTATGATTACTTTGGGAACAGGCGTAGGAAGCGGTATCGTGGCTGGAGGTAAGCTTATTTATGGACATGATGGATTTGCTGGAGAATTAGGCCATACTATTGTCAAGCCGGGCGGTAGAAAGCACTGGAGTACGGGGTCCGAGGGGAGTTTGGAAGCTTATGCTTCTGCAACAGGGATCACAATTACAGCAAAGAAAATGAGGGCCGAATTTCCTGAGTCGATGTTGAATCAATATCCCGAAGACGCTATAAATTCTAAAACGGTTCATGAATGTGCGGTGAAGGGGGATTCCATAGCCATTGAAGTATTCAGGTATACCGGGCAAAAATTAGGTGAGGCATTGGCAAATTTTGTGATGTTCTCCTCTCCCGAAGCTATTCTATTGTTTGGTGGGGTGATTAAAGCCGGTGATTTTATTTTAAAACCAGCGAAATTACATATGGAAAGAAATCTTTTCCCCTTATTTAGAAATAAAGTGAAACTCGTTTTCAGCGAGCTGGAAGAAGCTGATGCCGCTATTCTCGGCGCCAGTGCTTTGGTTTGGGAAAAATAATTTTATCAAAGGCATAGTATTTGCTTATTGAATTCTTTAAAACACAAAAATTTCTATTGTAACTAAAAACGAAATTCAATAAATGAAAAAGACCATTTTACTTTTTGTATTGCTATGTACTGCTTTTTTTTCAAGAGCAGACCAACTCCAGGCTTTAACACAAGCTCAGGCGGAGAAGGCGGTGGGATACCTTAAAAAAGAAACAGTTGTTGTTTTATGGTGCAGCTGTTGTGATAATGAGACACCCCAAAAAATCACCATTAACGAAGTCTTTTATAAAAAATATCCGGATGGAAAATATTATTCCGTAGTATTGAAAGGTAGGGACGAGAATGGCAACGAAGTTGAAGAATATTTAGACCTTGCTTATGTATTTGTGAAAAAGGGAAAAAAAGCAAAGAGCTTGGGTAAGGTATTAAAATTTGAGTGCGACCCCTGTACAAAACCATTTGACTGGTCTGCCTAAAGATGATACTAGTTTTGGTTTGTCGAGCTATTTAAGAAAAGCCTGCTAGGGATGAAACAGTAGCTGTTTTCATTTTTTTCAATATGATATTTGGGCTGATCGACATCTGTATTTTCTTTTTCTTCTAATAGAATGTAAATCATACCTGGGGACGAACTTTAAAGCATTTTGGAAAAAAAACTCCCGATATTTTAGAATCGGGAGCTTTTTATGTGCGGAAGAAGGGACTCGAACCCCCACGCCTTGCGGCGCCAGATCCTAAGTCTGGTGCGGCTACCAATTACGCCACTTCCGCATTAGGATTTCTGTTGATGTCGCAAATATATAAAGCTAAGCGATATCTTGCAAGTATTCTGCAAACATTCGCTGTACAGCGCACATTATGAGGTAGATATTTTCAGTACGATTTTTTATCATGAAATAGATTCTCCTATTCCTGTTTTTTGAACCTATCAAATTTAAAAAAAGAGATTTTGCTTCTTTTGATCTGTTTTTTTGATATTAAGCGTTGCTTTTTACCAAATTTAAAATAGTTGAAACGGATTGTAAAAAGTTCTTCCGTAATATACTGAATTTGTTTTTTATTGTACTTAAATAAGAGATAACATATTTTGACGAATGACAGGAAATCTAATGAAAAAACTAATTATACTTGCAGCCGTGCTCTTTATTCATCTTTCCTCCTTTGCACAGAAAAAGTTTGAAAGCCATTATCCCAGTGGAAAGATAAGGTCGACAGGACAGTATGATGAAAGCGGTAAAGAGACAGGTATATGGAAAATATTCTACGAAAGTGGAAAACCGGAAGCAATGGTAACATTCCGAAACGGAAAAGAAACAGGTGAATTTAGGTCCCATTATGAAAGTGGAAAATTAGAAGAGCTGGGAAAGTATGAAAATGGAATTAAAATTGACGTATGGAGGAGTTATCATGAAAACGGGCAACTTCGTGCAATCTGGCAATATGAAAACGGTAAAAAAAACGGAATTTCCAAAACATACCAATCCACTGGGAAGCTCGCTGAGATCGGGAATTATAAAGATGGACAAGCCATAGGCGAATGGAAAGCCTATCATACTAACGGAAATCTTCATGAAATCTGGAACTATGAAAATGGAGATCCCAAAGGGGAATTTAGAGAATATTATGACGATGGCGGGCTGAAACGAATTGGAAACCGCCATGGCTACGCCGCCGATGGTGAATGGAAAATGTACTATCAAAATGGTACGTTGGAAAAAATCGGAACCTACAAAGATAATAAGGAAAATGGTGAATGGAAGCATTATAATCTTAATGGAAAGCTATGGGAAATCGGTAGCTATGAGGATGGGAAAAAGATTGGGGACTGGAAATTATACGGGAATAAAGGCAATTTGCTACAAACCATAAGATACGAAAAGGGAATGGCGGAAGGTCTAAGCCAGTTTTATCATGAAAATGGAAAACTTAGAGAAACTGGTCGTTATCAAAATGGCAAAAAGTCCGGCGAATGGAAATTTTATGATGAACGAGGAGAGCTTATAAGAACTGAAAATTATCAAGAAGAATAATTTTGGCGTAAAAACTATCGATTTGGAAACAAATGAAATATAAAACTGTATAAGGGCTGTTTAGCTAAAGCTTAAAGGAATATATCGTATATTGGTGTTCAATTTAAACCAAATAGCTCACTTTTAAATGAAACGATTAATCTATATAATTGTAGCCGTTAGTTCTATTTTTATAGGCTGTACCGGATTGAAGGGCCAGCGGGATAACAACGGCTGGAAATCATTGTTCAATGGAAAAGACATTAAAAACTGGTTCGTCAAAATTCATCATCACGATGTCGGCGTGAACTTTGGCAATACCTTTAGAGTCGAAGATGGAATAATTAAGATTAGATACGATCAGTACGGTGATTTTAATGACCAGTTTGGACATTTATATTATAAAACACCCTTTTCTTATTATCATTTGAAATTTGAATATCGTTTTGTCGGTGATCTTCAAAAAGGTGCACCTTCCTATACGCTTCGTAATAGTGGTGTTATGTTTCATTCTCAAGACCCCAGAACGATGTTAAAAGAACAGGATTGGCCAATATCCATAGAAATGCAACTCTTGGGCGGATTGGGTGATGGTCAACCACGACCTACTGGTAATATGTGCTCTCCAGGCACTAATGTGGTCTACCAAGGCAAGATGGCGTCCTCACATTGTTTAAATTCAATTTCAAAAACTTATGATGGCGATCAATGGGTGCGAGGAGAATTGATCGTGCTTGGCGACTCATTAATAAGGCATATTATTAATGGAGATACTGTCCTCGAATATTCCAAACCGCAGATCGGAGGTGGCGTAGCAAATGGATATGATCCAAAAATTAAGATTGACGGTAAGTTGTTGAGCAGTGGATTTATCGCATTGCAGAGTGAAGGGCAGCCTGTAGACTTTAAAAATATTTGGATTAAAGAACTCCCTAAACCAAGGAAATAAAATAATTCCCCTGTTTTTGTAAAATGTCCAAGTTCGTTTGAAGATACAGTAACTTCGGAAGAGTATCATACATAAAAAGAATTTAGATAGACTTTTATCGCCGGGTTCCTAACTATGCTCACAATATTCTTATCAAGAATACGCTGTTAGATGAATTTTACGAGGCAATGGATCAATTGTATAAATGATATAGAACATTTCTAAAATAAAAAGCAGGACATAGATCCTGCTTTTTATTTTAGAAATGCCCCGCTTAGACCACCTTTATCAAATATATTACCGTTAATTAGTGTGTTTCTATACTATTTATATATTATTTTTAAAATATTAAAACCAAAATAAGTATATTTATGTTCTAATTCAAGGTGTATGAAATATCAACTTTTAAAAGAAGTCTTAGTGCTGATAGAAAAATTTGAAGAGGAGAATTTGACAATACATATGTATAGCAATCAAGTGGAGGGATTTAAAGAATGGATTGCGAAACAGGTCATACAGCCAGTTGAGGAGCCCACTTGGGAGGGAAAGGAAAAAGGACGGAGCCCAGAAAGTGTTATTAGTACCTTAATTGTACATATGAATAGATTCGCAAAGAGCTATTCGAAAGCTGCTATATGGGGCTCTGATTTTTCAACGCAGGAGGAATTTATTTACCTGATCACCTTAAAATCATTTGGAGAGATGACGAAAATGGAATTGATCAAAAGAAATATCCATGAGAAACCAGTCGGTATAGCAATTGTTAACCGATTGATCAAACAGGGGTGGATAGCTCAGAAAGATTCGCAACAGGATAGACGTAGTAAGCTAATTAATATTACAGAAAAGGGACTGCAAGTATTAGAGGGGCAAATGCAAAATATACGTCGTGCGACTCAAATTGTTTCAGGGGATTTAACTCATCTCGAGAAAATGGAATTGATACGATTGCTCAATAAGTTAAGTGATTTTCATCAAGCTATTTATGAAAAGAATTTTGCACCGGACAGATTGCTGGATGAACTAAAATAAATGAAGAGAGATACAAAGAAAATGAAAAAAAAGATAGCAGTAATTGGTGCTGGTTTTTCTGGGCTTTCTGCCGCGGCATATTTATCCAAAGCAGGTTATGAGGTTCATGTCTTTGAAAAGCATGAACAGGCTGGGGGGCGTGCCAGACAATTTTCTACTCCCGAAGGTTTTCGTTTCGACATGGGCCCCAGCTGGTACTGGATGCCAGATATTATTGAGTCGTTTTTTTCAGATTTCGGCTACAGTACTTCGGATTTTTTTGATCTTGTATCACTCAACCCACAATTTGAGATGGTATTTGATTCTGCTAATTTCAGTATCCCCGAATCTTATGAAGACTTAAAACTGCTATTTGAAGGCATTGAACCCGGAGCTGCTTCCAAGCTGGATAAATTTATGCAGTCCGCGAAATTTAAATATGAAGTCGGAATGCGTGATTTTGTCAACAAGCCCTGTCATAGTTGGGGGGAATTTCTTTCGCCCAAAATTGCGTTTAGTGCTCTTAAACTAGATTTATTTTCCAATTTCAGATCCTATGTGGCCAGATATTTTTCAGATAAACGATTACGCACTTTGATGGAGTTTCCTGTGATTTTTTTGGGAGCTTCACCAAAAGAAATTCCGGCGCTATATAGTCTAATGAATTATGGAGGATATGCCTTAGGAACACATTACCCTAAAGGAGGTTTCTATCAGTTGGTATTAGCTATGCAGAAGGTAGCACAAATACAGGGAGCTACCTTCCATTTTAACCATAATGTGGAAGCGTTGGAGATTAAAAATAATACCATTACTTCACTCATTATTGATGGCAAGAAAATAGCGTTTGATTTCGTAGTTGCTTCGGCCGATTACCACCACATTGAAACACTGCTGCCTGAAGATTTAAAAAATTATAATGATTCGTATTGGAAAAATAGAACATTTGCCCCCTCTAGTCTTATTTACTACTTGGGTATGAAATCAACGATCCCCAACTTAACCCACCATACACTTTTCTTCGAACCCGATCTGGATGAACATATAAAGAGTATATATGGTGATAAAAAGTGGCCGGAAAAGCCATTGTTCTATGTGTGTTGTCCTTCAAAAACGGATACGCATGTCGCGCCAAAAAATCAGGAGAACCTCTTTTTGTTGATGCCGGTAGCAACCGGTATTGATGATGATGATAAAACACGAGAAGAATACTTATTAAAAATGCTTAAGCGTCTTGAACGGCATACCGGAGCACGTAACCTCTATGAGCAGATCATATATAAGCGAAGTTATTGTGTAAGGGATTTTGTTAACGATTATAATGCGTATGGGGGCAATGCATATGGCCTGGCCAATACATTAAGGCAAACTGCTGTTTGGAAACCGAAAATTAAAAATCAAAAAATCCATAATCTATTTTATACAGGACAATTGACCATTCCCGGCCCTGGGGTACCACCATCCATTATCTCTGGAAAAATAGTTGCTAAAGAAGTCATTAATCTAAATCCATAAAACGATGAAAAAGCTGTTTGATGAACTTGCTTATGAGGTAAGCAGAAAGACAACCGAAAAATATAGTACAAGCTTTTCGCTAGGTATTTTGGCCCTGAAACCTAATATTCGCAACAGTATTTATGCGATCTATGGTTACGTAAGATTGGCCGATGAAATAGTCGACAGCTTTCAAGGTTACGATAGAAAGCGGCTTTTAGGCCGTTTGCATCTGGAGACAAATTACGCATTGGAAGAAGGAATTTCTTTGAACCCCATATTACAAGCATTTCAGGAAACAGTCCATAAATATGCCATTGACCGTGATCTCATTAATCAATTTCTTCACAGTATGTCTATGGATCTGAAAAAGTTGGAATATAATTCAGCGCTGTATAATGAATATATATATGGTTCCGCGGAGGTCGTCGGATTGATGTGCTTACAGGTATTCACAGAGGGCAATAAACAACGTTATGAAGAGCTAAAGCCTTATGCGATGAAACTTGGTTCTGCATTTCAAAAGATAAATTTTTTACGTGATCTGAAAGAGGATTACCATGTTCTTGGTCGCACTTATTTTCCCAATCTGAATATGGAAGTATTTGATAATACACTTAAAAGCCAGATCGAAAATGAAATCCATCAAGAATTTGAAGAAGCATTTTTGGGTATAAAAAAGCTGCCTAAATCGGCACGATTTGGTGTATATCTGGCATATAAATATTACCTTTCTCTTTTCGCAAAAATTAGGAAGAAATCTTCTAAAGAGATTTTGGAAAATAGGATAAGGATAGCCAATACAGAAAAAGCTTACGTCGCATTTAAATGTTATTTGCGTTACAAAGCGGCATTTTTATAAATAATAAATAACGAGTGTCATGAATATTTTAATCGTAATAATCATTTTTATCTCTATGGAAGGAGCTACTTGGTTGATTCATAAATATATTATGCATGGCTTTCTTTGGATACTGCACCGAGATCACCATGATCATAGCACCAAAGGATTTTTAGAGAAGAATGATTATTTCTTTGTGATATTCGCACTTCCCACAATTGCGTTAATGTATTATGGTTCATTAGAGAATTATAATTATCTATTTTACATCGGATTGGGGATTATGTTATATGGCATGGCTTATTTCTTTGTGCATGATATTTTTATACATCAACGCATCAGATTTTTGAGCAAAACAAAAAATAGGTATTTCCTAGCGCTTAGACGCGCGCATAAACAGCACCACAAGCACCTTGGAAAGGAAGAAGGCGAATGTTTTGGTTTTTTATATGTGCCAGTCAAATATTTTAAAATGTATAGTGAAAAAGAAAAGTAATGATGCAATATACCTACTCCCTGATCCTATTTTTTACAGTATTTATCTGCTTTATAGCTTCATTTGATAAGCGGATCCGATTTGATCGAGCGTTTGCCCCTTTTTTAAAAGCATCAATAATTGTGGCGATATTTTTTATTGCTTGGGACGTGTGGTTTACCCATCGTGGTGTTTGGTGGTTCGATACTCGGTATACGGTGGGATTAATTATTGCGGGATTACCATTGGAGGAATGGTTGTTTTTTATCTTTATTCCTTTTTCATGCATATTTACTTATTTCTGTATCGATAAATTTTTCGAGTTGAAAGTTCTCAGTGCGTTCAACAATATTGTGGTTTTTGTAAGCATTATCGTTTGTGCCGTTGTTGCACTTCGGTACAGCGATCGCATATATACGTTAGTCACCGCCTTGGTTACCATATTGACGTTGCTGGTTTTCCATTTTTTCCTTCGAGTACAATGGATTAGTCAGGCCTCATTAGTCTTTACAATTCTTATGCTGGGATTTTTACCCGTTAATGGCATTCTCACTGGAACTGGATTGGAATCGCCTATCGTTAATTATAATCCAGCCGATTTTATAGGCTTTCGGGTATTTACCATACCTATTGAGGATGCCGTATATGGATACACGCAGTTTTTACTGGTTCTTTATTTCTTTAAAAAATTTCAAAACAACGCTCATGTTCAAAATGCATAAATGGTGGATAACCATTATAATGATTGGTTTTACCTTGGTGATTATGGTCGCATGTTCTTCTATTCCTCCCAATACTCATCCCGTTCAGAAATTTGATCTGAATCGTTATCTTGGCGCATGGTATGAGATCGCACGATTGGACTCACGTTTTGAAAAAGATCTCAATAATGTTTCTGCCCAATATAGTTTAAATACCGATCGTAATGTTGTGGTATTGAATAGTGGATATAATACGGTCAAGAAAGAGTGGGTAAAAGCGGATGGACTGGCGAAATTCAGAGGCAATCAAAGCGAAGCAGCTCTGAAAGTTAGTTTTTTTGGTCCTTTCTACGCAGGTTATAATGTCGTTGCTTTAGACACGAACTATCGCTATGCTTTAGTTGCGGGAAAGGATTTAAATTACCTATGGATATTATCAAGAGACAAAACCATTCCTGAAGATGTAAAAACAAATTACCTGAAAATTGCGCACGAGATTGGCTACAATACCTCGAAACTGATCTGGGTGAAACATGATCGGAAAGACAATCCGTTTCTTCCTCAATAGGAGCGATGGGGGGGGGCAAATATTTATTCCACCTATTACACCAAATCTACACTTGTGAATAGGGATAATTCATCCGAAATGTTACTCAGGAATTAACAAGAATCTGTCAAAACATAAATTTTCAAAAAAATATAGGAAGAAACAAATCCGTTTAAGCTTATACTTTATTTCCTGTTAAAGCACTGAATTTATTTCCGTGTTTGTCTTTATAAAAATCTCCATCTTTCTTAAAGCTTGTAGCATCTACGTCTTTGAGTAGCTGTTTTTGATAGTAGACATTTCTTGTATCTTTTCCAAAATCACTGCCAATGAGGATAAATGTCTTCACGTCAGCGCCAGGAACTACCTCCTGATTATAGTATACATTGTTCTTGTCCTTTGAATATGGGTTACCTGTATAGAAATCAGTTTTTTCATCAGCAGTAAATAGCTGAAAGGAGGGAACATCGACGTGATCATATTTAAAATTTTTGCCCCGGACTAATATGGTTTTATTGTTTACGCAAATCACATCTAGATCAAGTACCCGAATTGTCTGTATGCTATTAAATGATTTTGTTACACTAGCCGAATCCTGTTGAAAAGGAGGATAATAAATTGTGTTCCCGATTCTCATGTAATACTTGTTGATGGCTTCGACATTTCCCGGATTAGCTACAACCGACTTAAAGTTTCCGATATTTGGAGAAATATAAACGGAATCTTTATCCTTTAGAAAGTAGTCATTGACGAAGCTAAAAGTTTGTCGATCAGCATGTATCATGTCATCCGCGTAGAAATAATGATCTTTGTCCCGAGCCCAATTCGTGTGATTTTTTATGAGTTCATATGTCTTTGGGTCCGCTCCAGTTATGATATTGAAGCCCAAGACCTGATCAATATAATAGACGTGAAAGCGATCTTTAGGAATCTGATTGTCGACATAGAAGGAAGCCTTGTCTACCAGCTTTTGGGGCATTCCACGAAAGTATACCGCGTTTTTGTCCTTTGCAATATCCTCTGCCAATACCTCAAAAGATTCCACATCGGCCTGCATTTGCGATACACCCAGACTAAACCAATTCCCATTCTGACAATAAACAATTTGTCCTTTTGAATCTATAAAATAAGAGCTCGATTTTTGTTTATTGACCAGTTTACCAATATCCCGGCAAGAGATAAAAAAACTGAGTAAAACACAAGCCAGAAAAAAAGTATATTTTTTCATTTTTATACCAGGGCGAAGTTGTAAAATATCCTTTGTAGCGCGCATATATAAATTTACGCTGTCAAAGTTAAAAAAGGGAATTTTCTTGTAAAATAGTAAATCGTCTTATCCCCACA
This sequence comes from Sphingobacterium puteale, assembly GCF_003627955.1. Taxonomy (GTDB): domain Bacteria; phylum Bacteroidota; class Bacteroidia; order Sphingobacteriales; family Sphingobacteriaceae; genus Sphingobacterium; species Sphingobacterium puteale. The sequence goes on from NZ_RBWS01000031.1 coordinate 17,358, forward strand.
TTTTGCATCTTTACATTTGCTGTTGACTTTTTTCAGGAAAGAAGAGATGGACATTCGAGCTCGGTTGTACGGATACCCAGTTCAAGGAATGTAGGCAATGACAAACTTACTTATGCAGAATATAATATTTTTAATGGCCTGTATGTCCATTTTTTTGATAATATATCTTTCGGCTGGCGATTTAGGAACCGTTATCTCCGTCATCAACGATTTTTAAATTTTTGGCTTAGATTTTTTACCCAGTTTATGGCTATTTTGATCGGAGCTGAAGACTCTGAAGGCGTTAGAAAGTGTCCCATTTCAGGAAATAGACAATATTCAAACGGTTTTCCTTCAATTTTAAGTAAATTAAGATGATCAATAGATAAGCCGACAGGAACTTGCACATCTTGTCCGCCAAAAAGCCAGAGTCCCCGTGCCGTTGTTTTGCTAAGAACCAGCTGAGGGTCCGTTGTAATAAATTTATATTTATCTGGGGCATTTAAAATATGCGTCCTTACTTCTTTCTCGGTATGATTCGTCCAGAAATCTACCTTTCCTTCAGTGAAAAACTGAAAACGGAGCTGTTCTCTGGTTGGAACCACTGCCCCACTAAATATGACCATAAAATCCACTTCTTTTGACTTATTTGAAGCCAAAGGAATAATCCATCCAGCCTGACTGAACCCTAGGAGACCAGTATGGGTTAATTTATGTCCGAAATAATTTTTGAGCGCTAAAATTGCTTCCTTAGCATCCTCGGCCAGGAGATCGAGATTTGCTGAGTCAATATTATTTGTGCCTACTTCCGGACCCGCATATTTCCCCCCGGATTTACCAACACCCCGCTTATCATAAGTTAATACAGATATTCCATTTTTTGCCAGCAAAGTTGCAAATGCATTCAATCTGAGCTCCTGTCCGGATCCATGCACTATTACAATTCCGATTTTAGAATTTGGAGCGCTAAAGATTGTCCCTGCCAACTCTACCCCTTTACTTTTAAATTTTATATCTTTTGTTGCACATTCCGTAGTTTGAGCTATTATATTGGTCGTGAATACTAAAAAAAGTAATGACAAAATTGCTTTTATATGTAATCTTTCTTTAACCCTTTGATATGCGGGCTTATTGCAAGAATATGCTATACTTAAATGTTTTTTCATCGGTTTCAATTTTCAAAGTTAGGGCGCTTAAATGCTGTTGCTGTAATTTTATTTTCAGCATCTAACTTAAATAATTTTTGGAACTCGTCCTGATGTTATTTAGGTGAAGTGCTTGTTTTTATCGGTGAAAGTGCTAACGGATCGGTAAAAAAATAATATACTTTTTCTTTTCTTAAAAAGAGCAAGCATATTTTTCTGTTTGGTAAATTAGTACAATTCATCATAGTTTATCTTTATGCTTTTACTTATCGGAGCAGAAACACAGGCTAAGATTAAACCTTGTCGGAGGTGAACCTCTGACAGTACAAAATTCCTTCTTAACCGTACCTCTCCTTCCTCTAATTTGCATACACAAGTGCCGCAGTTGCCCCTGCAGCAGGAGTACGGAACGTCAACTCCAGCATTGAGCATCGCATCGAGCAGAGGTATCTGTTTGTTCCATTGGATATTTTTTGTATTGCCGTTCAATGTCAATGTTACATGTACATAATCCGATTTCTCAGCTTCGGTGGGAGGTGTTTTTTCTTTCATGTTCATATGTTTTTTGGATTTATTTAAATTATTGCTGAAACATTTATGCTTAAAGCCCGAAGCTTATATTGCTTTGGGCTTTGATATTGTGTCTAAACGGCCAATTCACTTTGTATTGCAGAAAGTATTCTGTCCAGTTCCGCTATTTCGTTTTCACCAAGTGGTTTTAGTGGGCTTTTAAAGCCACCTCCACCTACTTTTAGTATGTCCAAACCGGCCTTTATAGAACGCGGAAGACCTTTTGCTACGATGAATTTCAGCAAATCGACCTGTTTGTAAAATATTCTTTGTGCCTTCTCGAGATCATTTTCCTGTACGGCATCGTAAAGTGCAATATTAAGTTCGGGTATCAGGTTCGGAGCGGCTGTACACCAGCCTCTGGCACCAGCCGAAAATGCGGATAGGGCGAGCGGATTGGAACCATTAAAAAACGCGACGCCTTCGCCTAGCTCTTTTCTCAAATAATGCATACGTTGAATATCGCCCGTGCTTTCCTTTATCATCGTTACATTCGGAATTTCCAATAAGCGTTTCAGCAAGGCGGGCGACATATCGACACCAGCGGTAGCAGGATTATTATAAGCCATGATTGGAATCGAAATTTTGGAAGCCACCGTGTCGTAGTGTTTTACAATTTCGTCATCGGTCAATTTCCAATAGCTCATCGGGATAATCATTACCGCTGTTGCGCCTGCTTTTTCGGCAAATTGTGCGTGGTAAACAGTTCTTTCCGTGGTCAGGTTTGAAACACCCACCAATGTGGGTACCCTGCCGTCCACCTGCTGCATGGTGGCTTCAGCCAATGCTTCTTTTTCTGTGTCGTTAAGATAAGGCATTACCCCCGTACTTCCCAATGGTGCAATACCATGAGAGCCTGATGTGACTAGGCGCTCTAACTGTTTTTTGAATAACGGAATGTCGATGTTTTCGTTGTTGTCAAATGGTGTAACCGGATAAGCGATTACACCTTTAAAAGGGACTTGATTCATAGATACTGTTGCTTTTAAATATTAAAAATCTCTACCTTCTTCTTCACGCAATGCGACCCCCAGGTTTTGCAGTTGTGGGGCATTTTCACAAGCAATGTATTTCGCAGGTTCGTTCTCACTGCGGTTTTGGTGCTGGTGCCAAGCCCAAGAAGGGATATAAACGGCGTCACCTGCTTCCCATTCCACAATTTCATCTTCTACCCTGGTCCAGCCTTTGCCTTCAATGACATACAATACAGTTTCATAGGTATGGCGGTGAAGGTGAGTCTTCTGCCCCGGCAACAGACCGCCGATGGTTAAACTGACATTCTTACTGGGTAAATCCACGAAGAAGACAGGATGCTTTCTTTCTTCTGAAAATTGATTATGTACACCTGAATTTTCAACGTTTTTGTGGATAAGGTGCGCGGGTTTTATGTACATTGGTCTTGCAAATGTTTGATGGAAGTCTTTAGAGCTGAATTGTTTTTGCTCTGCATGAATTGATTTTTTAACTTCTGTAGGTGATTCTAATTTTGACATAACTGATTTTTTTATTGTTTTTTGCACTATTGCATTACAAAAGTATGGTATCTTTGGACTATTAAAATAATACAGTTTTTATAAAAACAAATAGTCCAGATGTTAAGGGATTGGAATTTTGAAATACAGTTAGATGAACAATCAGATAAAGCTATTTATCTGCAAATAGCGGATGCTATAATAAAAGATATCCATTCGGGTAGATTAAAGCCGGGCGACGCGCTACCCGGCAGCAGAAACCTTGCGCAATTGCTGAAAATAAATCGAAATACGGTTGTGGAGGCCCTTAATGTGCTGCTTATTGAGGGCTGGCTGATTTCCAAAGAAAGGCAAGGTACTTTTGTCGCAGACACATTACCTGATTTCAACGATATCCAAGAAAGCAACCTTATCACTTCTATAGCAGAAAGTACTTTAGATAGGTACTGTCACTTACAGTTTGATGACGGATATCCTGACAGTAAAATTGCACCCATTACAGAACTTGCAAGGGCATACCGCCAAATATTCAGCCAAAAAGCGAGGTGGCAGATGATGGGTTATGGCAATGAGCTGGGCGATCTGGAATTTAGGAGAACTATCGTTCAAATGCTCAACCATCAACGAGGGATGCAGGTCGATGAGCAAAGTATTTGTATCACTCGTGGGAGCCAAATGGCCATGTACCTGACAGCACAACAGTTATTTACTGATGGTGATCATGTGATCATTGAAAACCCTGGGTATGCACCAGCATGGAGAGCCTTTGAAAGTGCAGGGGCTACATTATTGCCTGCAGCTGTGGATAAGGATGGTTTGCTGATTGAGGATGTTATTTCTTATTTGCAATCTGGAAAAAAGATTAAGGCAATTTATGTTACACCACATCGCCAATACCCGACTACCGTAACGATGAGCCTGAAAAGAAGATTGGAATTAATACGGCTTTCCAATGAATATGGTTTTACCATTATGGAAGACGACTATGATAATGAGTTTCATTTTGGATATCGTCCTGTCTTACCTTTATCAAGTTTTACTGAACTGAAAAATTACGTTTACATTGGCACTATGAGCAAGGTTGTCGCACCGGCTTTACGTGTTGGTTATTTGGCGAGCAACGACCGAATACTGGTTAAGAAAGTAGGGGATCTACGGAAGATTATTGATGTGCAGGGGGATAATATTATGGAACAGGCTGTTTTGCAACTTATCAAAGAAGGTACAATTAAGCGGCATATAAAAAAGGCAACAAATTACTATAGAGCCAAGAGGGATTTTACGGCAAACGTGTTAAACAAATATATCAAAGATAAAGCAAGATATACTCTTCCCGATGGTGGTTTAGCTTTTTGGCTCGTACCCAATAAGCCCGTGGATTGGTTTCATATTTCCAAAAGGTTGCAAGATAAGGGGATCAAAATCATCAATCCCGATGTTTATAGTTTTGATGAAACCGTTAATGGTTTAAGATTTGGCTATGGATCGCTTTCTGAAAAAGATCTGGAGGAAGGTATTATCGCTTTGGCAGAAATGATTTGATAACAAGTATTCTATGTTGAGCTATATCAAAGACTTTAAGAATGGACTAGCTTCTGAAGTGTAGAATATGGGGCACTCGTTTAAAAACATTTGTTTTCATAGTGGATGTGAATTTGTGATTAGCCAAATATTCAGATATCTTTATAAAATGAAATCTGTTTTTCCTGCTACTTATTCTACACTTTGTCCAGTTGCATTGTCTGCGCTGATATCGGTGAGATATAAACTGGAAAATGTGCGGTGTAAGTTTTTGGTTCGTGGTGTTGGCGATTACAGATAGTTTGGGAGAAGCGATACAGAAACTTGAAGCCGTAGAAGGAGAGCGGTACGCTGTACTTTTCAGTTTTGCACATGGTCGGGTCATTCGATCATTGAATGAAAATCAACTTCGCGTTTTGGGAAATGAAATGGCGCGTTTTCACAATATCTCATCTACGATTAAGTTAGAAGAAGAAAGGTGGAATTTCGATCTTGATACAACCGTCTTTAAACCGTTAGCACAATTAAGATCCGCCTTTAAAGAAAATGTCGAAGAATATACGTGGCTGTGTGAAATGGCCTACCATGTTGAAAAAAAAATGTCACAAGTTAATACATCAGAATTTTCGAAAGGCTACTGTCATTTTGATTTTCTCCCCAAAAATTTTCATTTCGACAATGATACGGTGACTTTCTTTGATTTTGATTTCATGGGATATGGTTGGCTGGTCAATGATATAATGTCCTTTTGGCAGCATCTCATGTTAGATGTATATACTGGAAGAACTACACAGCAGGCTGCTGATGACTCGTACCGCATTTTTTTGGAAGGATATCGTTTAAATCGTGCTATAAGAGAGCAGGAATTAGCGGTAATACCCTATCTTTCATTGGGATTTTGGCTTTTCTATATGGAATTTCATACCACTCATGATCAATTTTCCGTATTTAGCCAGCCTCCACATTTAAATTTCTATATCGGATTTTTGAAGCATATCACAGAGAAGTATTACTCCGAGTAATGAGTTTTCTTAAGGTCATTTTACGATCTCATAAATTTTATCATCTCAAATAAAAGGCTACTATTTCCTAGAAAATATCCTAATCCAGTTTTCTTAGTGCTTTTGAATTCTGTAATAAAAATACAGATTGAAAATAATATGCCGTATGTGCTTGTCGCTGGGTATAATATGTTCACAAGACATCCGTGACTTCACCGTTATCAGATCTTGGGAATCTGAGTGCGGTAAAGTCTGGGCGTCAAGTTTAAATAATGTAATGCAATAGCTGTTTTGACAATGTAAAAGATAGTAAAAATAGATTTTATTGCTCCTTTACAAACTTCATTTCAAAACCGTTTTCTCGCCTTATCACCTGTTTCAAATGTGGATTAAATTGCCATTCTATTCCAAGACCCATTTTGAAAAGATCGTTCCCGACATAATCTAGGTGGGTGGTATCTTGATCAGAAGTCTGTAAAATTAACTTCCCATCTTGTTGAATGAAGTTCAGTTTAACTGTGGGGGATATTTCAGCTGTGTACACCCCTAAATACCGTTCAATATTTTCGATGGCTTGTTTTTTCTTCTCGTAAGGTTCTATTGTTGCAATTCCTTCTAGGTTTTCCAACCTCGCAATTATTCCCCAGCCATAAAAGTCATTGGATACACCTATTAATAGTTGATTTTCGCCTTTCTTGAGCTTTAATTTAGTGCTTCCGTTTTGTAAAGATATCCTCCCGTCCGGATACTTTTTCATATTCTGTCTAAAAATATTTTTGTCTGTATAGGTGATCTGATCATTTAGATAAAGCCATATTTCATCTGAGAATCCCAGTTGAAGATTAGTCTGAGTAGCTTCTTTTGCATTGATTGTAGCTTTTAGCCAGACTATCCTACGTTTTTCGCTGCCACCAAAGCGTCGTGTTAAGTTGACGAGCCCATATCTTTCGGCTGCTATTTTTTCTACAAAAGAGTCATCTTTCGGTAGGTCGCTGACAGTGGTTGGCTCCCTTCCTTCGGCTAAAAGTGCGGGTTGAGCTACCGACCAGTTCCTGATATAATTTGCTTCGTGTCTGCTCAGGTCTGCGCCTTCAGTTTGCGCTAGATTTTCGGTCTGACCGGGTTTTATCTCGATATTGCTAATATATGAGTCACCATCGAAGGCGATACTTCCTGAGCGTTCACGCCCTTCCAATTTAGGGATTGTCAGCCTAAGGCTATTATTGACAAAGACCTGCATTTGCATACCCGAAATGACCAGCTTAATATGATTCCATTCGTCTGTTTTGGCGTGTGCAGCAGTCTGATATTGTGGATACATGTCCCACATATTTATACCGTCTAAAATTGGGCAATACTGAATGCCTTCATTGGCGAACGGATCAGTCATTTTGGGAACACGCAGATAGACGATTTCCTGCTCTTTCTCATTTTTTCGATGGAAATAGATTGCACTCGCAAATTCTGTTTTTGCCGGAATTACATCATATTCGATGATGCCATCTGTGAAGATCAGATCTTTAATGACTATCGGTCCCGATGCCGGTGAAATTTTCATCGCATTACGTCCTTTGAACTTTAAGAAATCAACTTTTCCGGACTGAAATACCCATTTTTCCGCGATTAGTGCAATGTTTTGTGTTCCGGGTGTTTTACTTTTCTTTTCTTGGGCATAACTTTCGAACAATATCGCCAAAAGTGCAGCCACTATCAAAATTATTTTTTTCATGTTAATAAAGTTTTTTGATAAATTTAGTGCTTAGACATCTTGTCCCTGAAGTCAACCTAGTATCAAGTTTGTTCAAGTTTGTTCAAGATGGTTTTGTGTTTTTAAGTCATTTGTATACAGTGAATTATGATAAATGTAGACCAGTCTGAATTATTTCATTACCTTAAAGAATCAATTCAAAATCAACTTGAATGGGGCGAGACTTCGACATGGAGTACCGTTGATTTTGAAAAGCTTTCGGGTAAAGTTCAGGAGAGAACGGGAGTAATGCTTAGCATCTCTACGCTAAAAAGGATCTTTGGAAGGGTTGACTATCAAAGCGCGCCATCGCTGACGACCCTGAATACCTTGTCACAGTTTATCGGTTATGAAGACTGGCGGGCATTTCGCAATACATATTCTCAAAAGCGGCCAACAAAAATGGATGTCCCGATGGAAGCTGTTTCTGAAAGTTTTGAGACTGCCCGAAAAAAAACTGGACATTTGTTTTTTAAGATTATTTTCCCTGTTCTAGGGCTGGTCCTGATGGGGTTTTTGACCCAAAAATTTGTCCTTAGTAGACATTCATTTCCTACTAGCGCTTTCCATTTCTCGTCGAAGACTATATTGACGCAAGGCTTACCCAATTCAGTCGTATTTGATTACAGTGCTTCAGAAGCGAATACGAAAGATACGATTTTCATTGCGCAAAGCTGGGATACTCGCCGTAAGGTCGCTGTAGATAAAAATGGTAAACATCACTCTTCTATATATTATTACCCCGGTTACTTTCGGGCCAAATTGATGGTCGGAAATAAAGTTGTCCGTGAACATGATATACAGATTAAAACTGATGGCTGGTTGGGGCTGATAGAGGCGGACTGGGGAAAAGAACCCCTGTATTTTAGAAAAGCTGATATTATAAAGCCGAATGAAATTGCGGTTGGCAAAGAGCTTCTAGAAAAATATAAAATTGACCTTTTGGCAGATGCTCCACCGGTCCGGCTTTACAACCAAAAGGATATAACCGGCGTAATGACGAATAATTTTAGTTTTGAAACGGAGTTAAAGACAAGAACGGCCAATGGGGTAAATAGTTGCCAGCGCGTGGAAGTGCTTTTGCAATCAAAAAATGATATCATTATCGTGCCACTTGTAAACCCCGCATGTATCGGTGATATCGCTCTTATTGCCGATGGTTTTTACACGGATAGTAAGCAGGATGATCTCAGTGGATTCGGCTGTGATCTCTCCAAATGGACGAAGCTGAAAATAGACTGTAAAAACCAGCAAATTAGATTTTGGATCAATGACAAACAGGCCTACATGGCCATGATCAAAAATGCGCCTACTGAAATTGTCGGTGTACAGTACCGTTTCAAAGGACCTGGTTTTGTCAGAAATACCCGTTTATGGGGATCGGGCAATAAAGAAATTGTTTTTTGATCTACATATATCACTTCCGGAGCAACAGCATCTTCTGACCTTATACAAAGATTATAGAATTCTAATTTTTATGATTTATAAGATCATCATCAAACCGATTGGATATTTCGATATCCCGTATTTTGCCTTATAAGGTTTTAAATACAATAAACAAGATGTTCATTATCTTGGATCAATTATTTCTAAGCTTAATTCGTCAACTGTAATTTTCCGATAAAAGGCCGTTTGTCGATTGTATTAATAGCTTCTCGGATGGAATAACATAACTGGTAATTCTCGTTGAGCATTTTTTTGTTTGATTCGATTTTTTCATCGGCAATCTTGTCAAAGATCCACGTGGGATATAGCGGATCTGAATTGAACTTTGTAATTAATACAGTATACCCATCATTTTGAGCATCCTTTAACCTCTCTTTAGTTATATCTACCATTTTCATAGTGAGATAATATACGAAAAAAAATTAAGTGGTTTTTGCGTAAAATGTGATATTTCCCCAACAAATGATTATCCCTTGGTCTTTCTAGGCTATTCCAGCCTTAATTTTCTAGTAGGTCATGGCTAGGGCGTTTGTTACAATTTACCCGCGCTTTTAGCTTTTTACGGTAAATTTAATCGTAAAATACATTTGTTATAAGAGCCATAGCAATGAATATCAGGAAATCAAATGGCTTAAGCGGCCATATTCTCAGTTGGAGGTTTCCTGCTTGGTGTTGTTGTATACCTTCGAGAATAGAAACTCAGATGGTGTCCAAAAGATAAAGCAATAAAGCTGTATTTCGAGCCTATCGCGAAGGCGGGGATACCATATTAGACGGAATCTTAGAATACAAAAGGTTTTTTCCTATTTTGATCGAGACAGCATAAATGGATCGGCACCACCTTCCGCAATAGAGATTACAGGAACTGCTTGATTTTTATCTGTGTATCGACTGAAAAGATATCCGACGGCCAGGTCTCTATGATCCTGCTGATCCATAGGAAAAGCGTGATCCCAGGTTGAAGAAGAAATTTATGTTGCCTGGGGTTCCTGCTTTGTGTTCAAATGGAGGGCTAATGTGCTTCTTAACACGGCCAGATGCAAAACATATCGGTCGGGGGAGCAATGGCCGAGTGCAGATAACCTTGTATTTCTTTCGGTGTAGCTGATGATACATCAATTGTTTTTTATTTCATTCGAATTTTTATTAACGTGAGCTGGAAATGGAAAAGTACACAAAACCAAGCTAAGAGTATCGCATGCTTAGAAATGAAATCAAAGAAATTTTTATAAATAGCGTTTTTTAGGGAAAAGATTGCTTATAAACGTGTAAGAATCGTTTTTTATATAGTTAAAATACTATTCATGTCGCGAATTGAAAATGTACAACGTTTAAATATCTACTAAACACATAAATAAATTATGAAAAGTTGTCTAACAATGTTAATTCTGTCTATTGTTATTTTCATTACCTCATGTAAAGAGAAAAACGAACCTTTGGTGGCTTGCCTCGATATATATCATCCCATGGTAAGTAACATAAATTATAAAGATTCGAACGGAAAGGAGCTTATCTTTGCTGATACTCCACTCTACCCGGCAGCTGACATCAAAATTTATAAGATAGATATTAATGACCGGGAGACCCCTTTATCATTTACAATAAATAAAGAATCAAAATTTATTTCGATCAATTTGGATAAAGTTGAGAATGGCACTTTCTATATTCAACTTAAGTCCGATGTGCAGGACAAAATTACCTATACAGCTAAAATTGATGCGAATGATCCCTGTAGGGATTATAAACTTCAAGAAATCAAACAGAATGATATCATTGGTCAATATGATCAAAAGAATCAAATTTGGATATTAAAGAAATAAATTAATGCGGAGTTCAATCCTACATACTTTTGCTCGGAAATCTCCAACTGATCCTATGTCTCGGCCATGCGTTCTTTGTTAGGATTTCCTTCAAATATAGAAAATGGCAAATAATTATTTTTTAGCCAATAATTACAGCTAACTTATAGAATCGTTTTTGTTAGCTGTACACTAAAAATATAGTATTCTTTTGCGTGTTTCCATTATGCAATTTAAAACTGTCCCTGTCTAATAATCTGGCAACTAATTGAGGCTGTTTTTGAAAAAAGTGTCTAGATTTTATTCATAAATTAAAGACTGAACGAATACCGGAGAGTAGCCGGAAATCGACACCTATTATACGACGAAAGATTTTCGCTTTGTTTTACCGTAAATGTCCGCGGTTAGACAAAATGAAGCACATTATTATCGTGCAGATCCCAAAGTGATGCGCTATGTCCTGAATACCATTCCTTTATTAGCTGAAATAGTTCATCATTCTTTAACCTACTCCAGTCTTTGACCTTCTCTATCAATAGACTGGTCTTTTCGATTTTTTTTTGGACATAACGTAGGATAGCAATTCTCCAGTTAAAATACAGTTTATTTCTTGATTATTTGTTTTTCCTGATCTGCTACTAGCTTTCGATATGTCAAATCCCTATTTTAATTAAAAATATCAATTCCCGTTCACAATAACTTCGATTAAGCTATCGAGCAATGAAATTTTGAGTTGCTGTCCAGTATAAACTTTACACTCATCATCTATATGCAATTCTTTTCCGTGCCATTCCATAGTTAAGCGGCTTGCTCTGATAGGCTTTATATGAAATATCACATTCTTTTTATTCAATAACCCATCTATATAAGCAACTAGTTTCTGGCGCTGATCGGCAGTTACGACTATGATATCAAACTGACCATCTCCCGGGTCAGCATCCTCAGCGAGTACCAATCTGGGGCCTATGCTCGAAATGTTCATGACTTCAACCATAATACAGTCTTTTTCAATGCTACCAGTAGCAGTTACTAGTTTGAGCGCTTTGGCTGGAAATGTCAGCGCTAGTTTTCGAAGTTGCTCGAGCGCGATCCTAATCTCATCATCAGCGCTATTGTCTTGCCTATTTTTTTTATCCATTTTTTCCATCAGTATAGGGAATACACCAAAACCAATCGATTCGATAAAATGCAAAGGCTTTCCTCTCAGGCCAGTCACCATCCCTACGTCGAAATTTTTAAGCTTGAAATATTTCCACAGGCTCATGGCCTGTTTACAGTCCAACGGAATACCAAGAGAAATGGCTATGTTGTTTGCCGTACCTTGGGGCAAGATGGCTATCGGTCTTTTAAATCGTAGTTTTTTTTCCAGTAGCGCCATAATAGTCATTTTTACGGTTCCATCCCCGCCGGCTAAGGCAATGAGATCGGTCTCCGGATCTATCTTTTTGACTGCATCTTTTTTAGCTACCACCGTGCAATGGTGTCCCAGGTCTTCAATCAGCTGACAAAGTTCGTCTTTGTCGTCATTGTCTTCATTCCCAGCAGCTGGATTGTGTACTAATCGCACTTTTTTGCTCTGTTCTTTCATATCAGCTGAACAAACCCCGCTTGAGATTGGTTTTCTTAGAAAAGACACAACTATGAACATACTTATCACCAATGACGACGGTATCTATTCGCCCGGTATAGCAGCGCTAGCAAAGACGGCTAGGCAGTTTGGTACTGTTAGGATTGTTGCGCCAGATGTCGAACAGTCGTCGATGGGACATGCTATTACGCATTCTCGTCCCCTAAGCTATCGGAGTGCCCCTATTACCTTTGAAGGAATTGATGCGTTTCGGGTGAATGGGACACCTGCAGACTGTGTCGCGCTGGGCTTACACATGTTTCCCGATACGCAGGTTGTTCTTTCGGGCATTAATATGGGACCCAACTTAGGTAATTCCATGTGGCATTCAGGTACCCTCGCGGCCGCAAAACAGGCCATGCTTCTAGGTATTACCGGTATAGCTCTTAGTACACCAGTCGGAAAAACGGAACCGGATTTTGAAGGACTATCTCAATGGACAAGCGATGTACTCAAGATTTTACTCAATGATAAAGGTTCTGCGCTATATAATGTGAATCTTCCTCCAAAACCAGAAGGAATTTTATGGACAAGGCAATCGGTACGGCTTTATGATGGGAATGTAGTACCTAGCCAGGATCCCATGGGAAGAAAAAACTATTGGATAACAGTAATACCGCTTGAGCCGGCGGAAGAAGGGACGGATCGCTGGGCGGTACAAAATAAATTGGTATCCATTACGCCTCTACGTTTGGATCTGACTGCACACGATGAACTTTCAGCTAGACTGACAATCGAGAGGAAATGAGACCTATAGGACCGAGTATATGAAAAGAAGTGAATTTTTAGCAGATACAGCCCTTGTGGGTACAGCTCTCGCATTGAGCGCAGCAATACCTGATATTTTATTAACGACGTTAAAAGAACATAGAATGGCAACACCTCAAAATTTAACAGAAAAGATGCGATTCCGTCCCGCTGATAAAGCTGGATTTGGTGGAGTCGCATTAGGTAATGGATTCCAACAGAACACAGATCTTGAATGTCTGCAAGCTGTGGAGGCGGCATGGAACTCAGGGATACGATTATTTGATACCTCTCCGTGGTATGGTCTAGGGATAAGCGAGCGTAGAATGGGGCTGTTTTTAAAAGACCAACCGCGTGACAGTTTTACACTTTCGACCAAAGTAGGGCGTCTGATGGAACCAAAAGAAAACTTTACGATGAAACAAATATTATGGAAGGGAAAACTAAATTTTGGCTATACGTATGACTACAGTGCGGCCGGTGTCAGGAGAAGTGTGGAGGATAGCTTGCAGCGTTTGGGCTTATCGTCTATTGATATTGTTTTTATCCATGATCTTTCGCCAGATAATGGCGATATGAAAGATAGTTATGCGCGCTATTTCGAGGAAGCAGCAAAAGGGGCGATGCCAGAACTTACTAAAATGAGAGCGGAGGGGATTATCAAAGGCTGGGGGCTTGGTGTCAATACCATTGAGCCTATACTGCAGACATTGGACGTTGCAGACCCCGATATCTTTCTGTCTGCCTGCCAATATTCATTGATTAAACATGATAATCTCAGCAATGTTTTTCCGAAAGTAGCTGAAAGAGATATATCCATAGTCGTAGGAGCACCTTTATGTGCTGGATTTCTGTCAGGCAAAGACCGTTATCTGTATGATGGTAAGTTTCCTGCTGGAGTTAAGGAAAAACTGAATGCTCTACAGCGCGTAGCAGAAAATCATGCGGTGGACCTACGTACAGCGGCTTTGCAATTTGCTGCTGCGCCAGACGAAGTTTCAGGCGTTATACCCGGGGCACATACTGCCGAACAGGCCGTACAAAATGCATTGTCTTTCAAGGCCAAAATACCCGCAGGTTTTTGGGAAGAATTAAAACATGAAAAGCTGATCGCGGAAAATGCGCCAGTACCAAATTAAAAGAGGGATGGATTTAAATGGGGGCTTCGAGTGTTTAAGCCGGTTAAATAAAAAGTATATTACTTTATCGGAATTAGCAGTTTGAATGTGATCTTCTTACCATCAGTTAGTATATCAATATCCCCTTGGTGAAATTTCGCTATTTCTTTCGTCACATACAATCCCAGACCGAGTCCCTTGCTATCGGAACCTCTTACAAAGGGCTTAAATAGATCCGGACTATTTAATGGGTGGATGGCAGCGACATGATTTGTTACACTGAAGACAAAATTGTCTTTTTCTATAAAAGCATTTATTTCAATTTCTTTATGAGGTTCTCCATGCTTTATCGCATTACTGATTAGATTAACAAATGCCCTTCCTATTTTATTTTTATTACCCTGCACATGAAGGGGGAGTTGCATATTTGTTATGACGGTGCTCTTATGCACTACTTCAAATTCTCCCAATACTTGTTTTATTAAAGGTTCTATATTCACAAGCTCAGTATATCGTTCAATATCACGCCCGAAACGAGTATTGCTAAAATCCAAAATATCATCTATTACCCCCTTCATTCGGATGGACGCATCTTCTATTTTTTTTGCCAGACTTTTTTGTGTTTCATTTTCAAGGTTCTCGCCCAGATATTGAGATAATAGTTTTATTATACTGACCGGATTGTGCAAGTCATGACCTAGAGAAGATAAAATAAGGTCTCTGTTTTTGGAGTAGTTGCGTTCCTGTTCAAGGGTACTTTTAAGGTGGCGCCATTCAGTTGTTGAGCTGAAGTCAAGGACAATCATATCACCGCAAAAGGGGAACATCGTTTCAAGTTTAATCCGGTCAAAATCGACCGGCTCATCGTTCATAAAGCTTAAGTGGCCGACAATAGTGTTGTTTTTGTTAAGTAAAGGATAGGAAATATAGCTCTTTAATCCAAATTTCTGAAGAAGTTTGCTCCAATGCTGTTCTGCGCACTGGTCGGTATTGTCGATGAAAATTGGTGCAACACCTCTTCTTATTTCCCGATAAATTTTTACATAAATATCACTATTTTGAGCAATGAACTGTTGAGACTGATAATCATAAACACACCAATTGTTCCATTTATTGCCCTCTTTTTTGCGTATCATTCCGTACCTCATTTGGGTATGGTTACACATCGTTTCCAAAATTTTTTTGCTAGAATTAATCTCTCCCAAGTCAGTATATTTTTTGTTCTGTTGCTTTTTCCGTCTTCTGGACTGTCCTTTTTTGTAGTCTTTTTATTTGTTCGAGAAGCACAATATCCTAGCCTTAACGATAGGATGATAAAGCTTAAACTATTACTTTTACGGCACGTAAAAGAGTAGTTATCGTGGCAGCGGCTAAAAGAATATGAGTTATCTCGCACGTAACAAATCCACCCAAACAGCTAATTACTCTAATCAATACAAAAAAGCACAGTGATTGAGTACACTAAATCTCTCATATATGCTTATTATGATAGCTATTTACTGAATAACAGTATATAGCCTCAGATCGTTTCATAATTTTTGATTTAATGAAAATTTTAAGACCATACTATTTTTGTCAGGACAAAGACGCCTTGAAAAGTGTCGGCCTCCGGAGTATCCAAAAAAAATACTAATGCCCGGATTTCCGGGCATTAGTATTTTTTTTTATTACACTGATTCATTGACCGCTGAGATAGCTATTTCAGTAAGCAAAGTATCTGTTTGCTTTTCCTCATCAAGTGTTTGTCGTAGCAATTGTTCTGCTTCGGTATGCTCCATCAGCTTTGCAAAAGTGTCAAACAGCCATAGCTGGCAATTTCATAATGTTCGACTTTTTGCGCTGCAGAAATTAGCGCAGCATCTAAGGCTGGATCTCCTTCAAAATTTTCAATAATATCGTCAGCTTCTTTTAGAAGTCCTTCCATGGCTTTACATGTTTTGCCTCTGGCAGTAATTCCCAAGGAGCCAAATACTTCCTTAAGCCGCTCGATTTGCCCTTCAGTCTGATTGTGGTGCTTATCGAATGCCTTTTTCAGTTGGCTATTTTCAGTAGCTTTGCTCATTTTTTTTAATCCTTTCAGGAGTTGTCTTTCAGCCCCCAGGATATCTTTTAACTCGTCCAAAAACAATTCGTGCAAATGTTCGTTCGGCATTTGTTGGTTATTTTGCTTTGATTTTACCATAATTCTTTTAATAAGGGACATATATCAAATGAATATTGTTTGTTAAATTTACACAGGATGACATTTTCCCAAAAAATAATAAAAGTTTTAAATGCATAAGCTTTTAAAGTGGCACAAGTCGTTATTTCATTTCAACCATCGATTGGTCATCTCATTAATAAGCGCCCATACATTACTTAAGCAAAAAGTAAATCTTTTCTTTTGGTCGGACGCCCTTCCGGGCAAACAGACCTATCGGCATCTTTTCGCCACTGATTTATGGATAAATTGAATAAGGTTATTTTCAGATGTCTTCAGATAATGAGGCATTAACCTTGCGATGTTTCATAAAATTCATGAAGAAAATCATTGATGGACAATGTGATGGAGAATCAATTTTGTCAAGGAATACACTTGCCAGAATTTTATCTCGGGAACGATTGCGTGAAAAATTGGTTACAATTAAAGCAAAATGTGCTAATTTCAATATTGATGCAACCGGTTGCTTGTACTTTCGGTTGCACCCCTGTCTTGTTCCCCGGCTGGCGAGGTCAGTACGATTGGTCAAAAACGACGCTCAAAGTGACAGGAACAATGCATAACACGTTTATAAAGGGACTGTTTGACTATATTGATCCGAATAGTGAACTGGCAAAATCTTTGGAATCAAAACAGCACAGGGCCCGCCGCGCTATTTCTTCCCGATTCCCTTTGAAACGGTTAGCAAATCAAAAGGAAAAATAACCAATGGCCATGGGCTGCCATAGCAGTAAATTGCCAAAAATGAAGTAGCTGATTGAGACGGCAAAACATGTGAATTGAGCGCAAGATAATTGAAATAAACCTTATAAATACAAAATTTATGTCAAATACATGGAGAAATGCCTGGAAATATTCCGCATTGGTGGTTTATCTCGCCTGCGGCGAATCATTATCGACATTTGGACAAAATTATCATTCTCAGGTGTGGAATCCTGACCTGGGAAATGGAAAATTTAAAAACCCGATCATCAATGCTGATTATTCTGATCCGGATGCGATCCGTGTTGGTGATGATTATTATATGACCGCCTCGAGCTTTAACCACAGTCCGGGATTACCGATTTTACATTCGAAAGATATGGTCAACTGGACTATTATTGGGCATGCATTGCTGCGGCAGGTCCCTGAAGCCGTATTTAGCAAAGTGCAGCACGGTGGTGGGGTATGGGCACCTTCGATACGGTATCACAACGATGAGTTCTACATTTATTATCCAGATCCGGATTTTGGGATCTATCAGATCAGAACGAAGGATATCCGTGGACCATGGTCTGCACCTACATTGGTATTCGAGGGAAAAGGCCTGATCGATCCCTGTCCTTTTTGGGATGAGGATGGACGTGCATATCTGGCCTATGCCTATGCTGGCAGCCGTGCGGGGCTAAAGAGCGTGATTGGTATAGCCAGGATGAATGCCGAGGGGAACAGCGTGCTGGACCGGGGAATCATTGTCTATGATGGGCATGAACTGGATCCTACGATTGAAGGGCCCAAGGTATATAAGCGAAATGGGTATTATTATTTGTTTGCTCCGGCAGGTGGTGTCGCAACAGGCTGGCAATTGATTCTACGCTCGAAAAATATCTATGGCCCATATGAACGCAAGGTCGCCATGGCCCAGAATAAATCTACCATCAATGGACCCCATCAGGGGGCCTGGGTAGATACACCTACTGGTGAGGATTGGTTCTTCCACTTTCAGGATAAGGAAGCCATGGGACGTGTCGTCCATTTACAACCTATGGTTTGGAACGCCGACTGGCCTGTAATCGGAGAGGACAAAGATGGGGATGGAATAGGGACACCCGTGATGAGTTATAAAAAACCGAATGTGGGAACTTCGGTACATCTCCGGACCAACCCACAGGAGTCGGATGAGTTTGATACACCACACTTGGGATTACAGTGGCAATGGCAGGCCAATCCAGACGGTACTTGGCTTATGCCCTCCCAAGACGGAAAGCTTCGGCTTTATAGCCAACAGCTCCCTGAAGGAAGTAAGAATCTGATGGCAGCCCCTAATATACTCACGCAGAAATTTCCGGGCGATGATTTCACCGCGATAGTAAAAATACGACTACGCCCCAATGAAAAGGATCTTGGCGAAAAAGCCGGTTTTGCGGTGGTGGGTGAAGATTATAGCCAATTATTCATCTGTAAGGAAAAGGGCAGATTCCAACTTTATTATGGCAGCTGTACAGGGGCCTATTCTGGGACCAAAGAGCAGGTCAGGCTCATAGCTATGCTACCAGAAGACTTTATCTACCTTCGTGTACAAGTCAAAAATGGAAAGACCTGCAGTTGGGCTTATAGCTTGGATGGTAACAAATATACAGTCGTGGAAAATGGCTTCCGGGCAAAACCGGGTAAATGGATCGGCGCTACATTAGGACTTTATGCCAGTCGCGAAAAACATATCAATGATAGTGGCTATGCAGAAGTGGATTGGTTTCGAATAGAGAAATAAAACAGTTTGGGCCATGCCGTTACGTTTAAAAAGCCATGAAATTACTGCAATACGTTGATTTATGAACCAAGTTTTTATATAACTAAACGAGTTAAACAATATAATTATTTATTGATTATGAAAAAAATAGATATGATAAAAGTCTTGGCAGCCTACCTACTTGTCAGCCTGCTGTTGTTGGGTTCGGGATTGCGGGCAGCCAGTCCGGAAGTGATTACTGTAGACCAACAAGGGAAAGGAGACTTTACAAGTATACAGGCTGCAGTGAATGCCGTGCGAGCTTTCCGTGGGCATTATGCTGTCCGGATTTGGATCCGTAAGGGGACGTACCATGAGAAAGTGGTCATTCCCACTTACCTGGAAAATATTCAGTTGGTGGGTGAGGATGCTGTCAGTACGAAGATTGTCTTTGATGATTATGCTGGTAAGTTAGCCAGCTGTCCAGATGAGACAGGGCAAACGAAGCTCGGAACGTTCAGCAGTTATACCCTGCTGGTACGTGCCAGCAGGGTACTCATTAAGGATTTGACCATCGAAAATGCTGCCGGACCTGTAGGCCAGGCTGTGGCCTTGCACTTGGAAGGTGATCAGATCGCCCTAGTGAACTGTCATCTAATGGGCTTTCAGGATACTTTGTACCTTGGAAAGAGCAGTGGCAGGAGTTATTTTTCCAATTGTAACATTAGCGGGACAACAGATTTTATTTTTGGTCCCGGGACCGCTTTTTTTGCGGCGTGCAAGCTGATCTCATTGCGAAATTCGTATATCACCGCAGCTTCCACAGCGCAGGGACAACCTTATGGCTATGTATTTGATCGTTGTGATTTTGTGGCCGCGGACGAATCTGTCAATAAGGTGTTTTTGGGGCGACCATGGCGACCTTATGCTAAGACGGTACTTGTAGATTGCCTTTTGGGAGGACATATTGTGCCTGAGGGCTGGAATGAATGGAAGGGCGACAAGATGTTTCCTGATAAGGATAAAACCGTGTTCTATGCTGAACTGGGGTCAAAAGGAGCAGGTGCGGCAGATCTTTCCGGGCGGGTGACCTGGTCCCATCAGCTGTCTACTAATAAACGCAGTATGTATAGTCTTGATAAAGTTATGGGCGATTGGAACGTTAAATTGATGCTTAATGAAATGGAAAAATAAAAGGTTTCATTACCTGCGGCTTAGTTATATTTTTATACTTCTTTTTTACGGTGGCACGGTGTGGGCACAACATAAGGCTATTCCACGGGATACAACGTATAATACCATGCGTGTATGGCGGCAGATTAAGAAAAACTACCCACAAGCGAGACCTGCGGTGGACAGCACAGGAGCGGAGCTCAAGGTAATCCGCAATGTAGTGTATACGCATCTACCCCACACAGATTTTGGGCCACGTGATCTACACCTGGATATTATTCGACCCAGTGATAAGCTAACGCGTGCCGCAGTGCTGTGGATCCATGGTGGTGGCTGGCGTTCGGGCCACAAAGAAATGGATATGCCCATAGCTCAACTGTTGGCCAGAAAGGGGTATGTTTGTATTCCAGTGGAGCATCAATTGTCTTTGGAAGCGAAGTACCCACAAGCGATACTCAACATCAAATCGGCGATTATATGGGTCAAAGAGCATGCTGGACGATATGGCATTGACAGCAGCAGAATCGTTGTGGCAGGGAGTTCAGCAGGGGGACAATTGGCAAGTTTGGTTGGATTGACAGGAGGAGTGGGCCGTTTTGATCCTCAGGTCGAATCTAAAGCGAGTACGCATGTACAGGCAATTGTGAATATGGATGGTGTGGTAGATTTCTTGGCACCCCTTTCGCTCAATCTGGAACGAAAGGCCGACTCCCCGGATGCCTTTTGGTTGGGTGGAACTTTCGCCGAAAAACCGCTTGTCTGGAAGGAAGCATCCCCCATATTCTGGGCCAGAGAGGATCAGCCGGTCCCCATGCTTTTTATCAATAGCGGATTTCCGAGGTTTCATGCAGGGCAGGATGAACTTGTCGGCATGCTGAAGCGCTGGGGAACACCCCATGAAGTGCATTGTATTGATGTGGAAGTACATCCCTTTTGGCTTTTTCACCCGTGGGTAAATCACTGTGTAGACATGATCGACCAGTTTTTGAAACACCTACAGTTAAAAGAAGACAATGCATAAAAAATGTAAAGCTACTTTACCGGGATATAGTGAGTCAGCTGAGTTTCGCTTCACTTGTTAGTTTGTTTTTGTCTATGCCTAAGTCATTATTTATACTTAACACGGATTCAAAAGAACTGGCCAATTTTTCAAAGGACAGTTCCTTCGTTTCGTTATATATCTGAATAATCTGTTGGCCTACAAAGGATAGTTACGTTTTTAGAAACGTTGTTCTGGTATTGCGGAAGCTCAGCCATTGGTTTATACAAAGGTCCAAAAGCTTTCCAATGTGCTTCACGCTCTGTCATGTTTTCGAAAGTCGTCAGATAAATTAAATTAGGCATGGTACTCCCTGCAATAACCTGACCATAAAAAACGGCATTAAAATTTAGTTTTTTGAAAATATCGATCTCACCATTATTAAACATGGAAATTTTATTTGCAGCTAACTTTTCCGTTGGACCTTCATAGCTCCTCAATTCGTAAATACGTTCACTTTTATCGGTGCTTAATTTTGGAAGGGAAAGCAATGGCATCCCAACAAAGGCTTTCATTAAAATCGTTTCGATCCTAGAATATGGCGGGTGGCTATGTGCGGCATCCAAGTACTCCTTTCCCGACTCTAAATACCGTTTATCTTTTAAGATATCTACATCAAGACTTGCATATTTTTCAAGATTTGGCGATGAACTGAATACGTAAACCAATTTATCTGCTTTGTCCTTATTGTCAATCGGTTTGAAAACACCAATCTCTTTAAAGCCTAATTTGTGCATCGCCGGCAGATAGGCTTTTTCAAGAAAACGATCGATCACCTCTTCCTGGTCTGTGGTCTGGAAGTGATAAACTTTCAATTGAAAATAAGTAGTTGCTGCGTGGGCAAAACAGCTGGATTGACTACTGATAAAAATAAATAGGATTAATATCCAATGTCCCGGATTCATACTTCTGACCATGTGTAATATTAGTTTGATAGATTTAGATTATTATTTACTGTTTTCTTGTTATTATCTCATTTTTCTGGGCAAGATTGTTGCCTCTACTTATGTCCGCCTTCTCCATAATAAAGCGAGCTATTATTCGTGGAGAGTCGACAAAAACAATAGTATTTATTGATTGGTATTATCGTCAACCGTTAATTTGCTTCCACAATATCCTGTAATGCTCTGAATAAATTTAACGGATATTCGGCCAATCTGTTGCAGAGGTACAGGTACCATTCCTGACCATACACGAAATACAGTTTTGTGGGATAACCCTCATTTCTCAATTGGGCCAACTGTTCTGTTTGGATACCAAATAAACTTTCAAATTCATACGATTCCTTTTTAGGACTTAGTCGGTCTATAAGTTTTTTTACTTCCATCTGAATTTCGTGATGATGCGTTGCAATGGAACATAGGTGGCCTCTTGAAAACAACTGTTCGACATAATAGAGATACCGTTCATTGAGTTTCTCTCCTCTTGGCAGAGATAAACTTTTGGCTGTTTCAAAAGCTCCTTTGACGATCCGGATACGGCCCCTTTCCTTGCACATGGCCTCAAAATCATCTGCCGTACGATGGAGGTAAGCCTGCAGCGTAATGGAAAGATTTGAGAATTCTTTAGAGCCCTTCTGGTAGAGTTTTAATATCCTGTCAGTTCTTTCAGTGCCCTCAGCACTGATGATCACTTCCTTGTCATTCGCTATTTCGCATATTTTGGAAAGGTTTTCATAACAGAGGTTTTCAGAGATTTCCAGTCCAATGTGCGAGAGGTCGAGTGAAATCGTTGAATTGAGTTTTTTTTGATTTATTGCGTTACAAATATTTAAAAACTCATCTGTCGCTTTAGTCGCTTCCTGAACGGATCGCGTGCTTTCCCCCATGTACTCGATGGAACATTTAAAACCTTCATCATTTGAATTCTGTACCTTTTTTAGCGTTTCAGTAAGGTTTTCTCCTCCGATATAGCGATCTGCGGCTTTCTTCATCAGCTTATAGAGTGCTTCGTTATTCAAAACATAAGCTTTGGCATCTTCATTTAATGCAGCCTTCCTTAGTGCTTCAGCACCAGCTGTTAATAACTGTTCCATTTTGCAATCTTAAAATTTACCATGCAAAATACATAAATTAAATTATGTTGTGTCAACATATACTGTTTAATATTATCCATATGTTCTCCATCTATGGGGAACCTGTTTTCAACCTTTTACGCTCAAAAACTTATATTTTCGAACATATTATTCTTATTGGGATGTTACTTTCCTTGTCTATTGTTTGACCCAATAAAAAGTTTTTGAAAAAATGCCTTTATGGGCTACGATTTTCAGCTTTTAAAAGCAGGGATACAAATACAGAGCCCATCGAGTTTGCTGTAAGGGATGATACGCAAATCGGTTTTTTCCAAAGCCTGTTTGTCATAGGTATGGAGGCGGTAAAAAATACACTTTCAGGCTGTGTCAATATGGTACCTTTCGCAAAAGTTTTCCTGGTAAAAGCGTTTATCAGCTGAATCAAAAAGGAACGCATTTGGCTGAGTAAAATAATTTTTCCAACTCAGCCATGGTGAAAAATCGTTTCAGTTTACCGTTGAACCGAAGATCACTTTCCAGCACTACATCATTCGATTTGCCATCGGTGTTGGGCATGAAGACAATTGAGACATCAACCGTTTTTGTACGTTGACAATCTGTTTACAATATGAAGAAAAGCCCGGCTTGGATAAACCAGCCGGGCTTTGATTCCTCTTTTTCAACAGAAATTTCTAGTCAGATAGGGATTATATAATGACTACTTATGAAAATTTTTAAGTTTCTTATTTATCCTGGATACAACGTACTGGATAACCCGCATATTTAAGATAAGTCGACGTATCCCAAGAACTTTGAAAACCCCGTCCTTGTCGTGCACTATTATTGCCACCAACTTCCATATTTAACCAATAGATTGCAGAACTTTGTCTGATAAGTTGGGCGCCGGTTGTTGGGTTTCTATGACCGGCCGCAGGGAAGCTTAACTTAATATCACTGCTCTTTCTGCTGGTCATGATATGTGCCGCTGTAAAGTCTGACAGTCCAACCGTTGTATTGCCAGTGAAAGTCGTCCAGTTGCCGATCGAGGTGTGGCGGGTATAATTTCCCAAACGTGTATATTCAGCTGGGCTAGGTAAGCGGTCGCCCGTACCACATGGATCCAATGGAGCTTTTACAGGTGCTGCTGCTGTACCACTATTCCAGGAACCATCAGGAGCGGGTGTATTATTCCATCCAGCAATAGCGCCATCGCCACTATAAGCATTTGCTACTGCTGCCTGACGGCCCCATTGATAGTAATTACCATATAGTGCCTGTACGGAAGGAACGGCATCAGGATTATTGGTTGCAGGGTTTACATTCGCCACACCGAGGTTATAGCGATCCCAACGATGGCCTC
>NZ_RBWS01000032.1 GCF_003627955.1 Sphingobacterium puteale
TTAAAAAGAAAATATAACCTTTTGTATGACTTTGTTTTTCAGAAAGAATTGATCTCTAAAATTAAATCTCCTGAACATGAGGAAGAATTTGGAATAGCAATTACTCCCAAGGGATCTAGAATTGTCGATGCATCTTCATACAGTTCTGCTTCCGGCCCAGGTGCATTCCTCAATCCTCAGAGAAAGCAGGATTTCATCGACCTGCTCAACAAAAATTACTTGAGCAAAAATGAAGCGGTCACTGACTCCGTATTGATTATTCAGTTTGCCACGACAAGGGATGGCACCTTAGTCCAACACGAAATCCTCCATGGGCACAAGGAATCACCGCTCTACAAAAACTTCTTTAAGACATACGCTGAATTTAATTCCAAATTGCCTAAAGAGCGATATCCTGCTACCAAAGGTCTCGTCATGCCAAAGATGCAAAATGGAGAAAGAGTTGGTCTGATTGATTTTTTTATCCGGCTTAATCCAGATCGAACATTTACTGTTTCGGCACAAGGAAACGATAGAGATCTAAAAATTAAGGATTTTAAAAATGATCCTGATAATCCACTTTTCTTATAGATTATTGATAGGCGGTAAATAAGGAAGGGACGTAAAAGTAGGTTTTTTAACAATGTTTTTTTATGATCAATTTGTTTTTTATAGATTATTACAGTCAAGATAATGGGGGGCTCACCACCTACGTCAAGGAATTGACGTCCAGATTGACGACCGTCAAAGAGATTAATCTAACCATGATTCTTGTCAAAGCGACCCATTGCCGTTACATTGAGTTTCAAAAGATCGACCAACGAAATTGTTACCTTATTCCGCATGATATCTCGTCCTTACACAATACCACCAACGATGTTGGTTTGGCTGATTATCTAAAAAATGAGATAGGAAGCCAGCCTAATATCCTATTCCATTTTAACTGGATCAATCATGCACCCTTTGCTCAATTTTTAAAATCGAGGATGTTCTGCAAGGTTATCCTTACCAAACATTGCATGCCCTGGCGGGACGCAATCACGGGAAATTATCAATTTTTTAAACTTGTTGATTCACAGCTTAATATGGGGAGTCAATTTCAGTATCTCTATACACCATTGATGCGGGAGATGTTATCTTACATATCTGTAGACCACATTGTATGTGTTACCTCATTCGCCCAGAGCTCCTTGCAGCGGATTTTTGGTATTCCATTAGAAAAGACCAGTGTAATCTATAATGGTCTGGGGCTGAAAAGAGGATATAACAAGAAAGCTGCTTTGCGGAAAAAATATGGATTTTCATTGGATGAACAGATTATTCTCTATGCGGGTACCCTCAATGAAAGAAAGGGAGTGGGGGATTTGATCGCTGCCTTTGATATACTTTCCTCGAAATTGCAAAACATCAGATTGGTCATCGCAGGCAACGGAGATTTTAATAAAGTTTTAAAACGAACGGTTAAAGGCTGGTCGCGCATTACCTTTACGGGGAATTTGGAGCAGAAAAAGTTGGTAGACTTTTATAAAATGGCTGATATTGGAATAGTACCTTCCTATATCGAACAGTGCAGTTACACCGCCATAGAGATGATGCATTCTAAGCTTCCGATCATTGTAGCCGATGTAGATGGCCTCAGAGAGATTGTGCCCAATGATGCTGGCTTGAAAGTCCCCGTACATCTAGGCAAGCATGGGGCGTCGATCGATCAAAAAAAGTTATCCGAGGCTATGTATCGTATGCTGACCAATGCGGATTTAGCACAGGGAATGGCCGGACGAGCAAAAGCGTTTGCTCAGAGCAACTTAGTCGCTGAAAATATGACCGTGGAAACAGTTGACCTGTATAAAAGGATAATAAACCCCATTGATGTTGCTAAAAAACAGTTGGTTATGCATGAAGAAGTGTTGGTCAGCGTTGTTCTTCCCTGTTATAATGCGGAGCTATATATCGAAAGTTGTATCAATAGTGTGCTAAATCAAACCCATCGCAATTTAGAGCTTGTGATAATCGACGATGGTTCTACCGATCATACAGTCAAAATAATAAATAACTTCAAAGACAACAGAATCAAACTACACCGGAATGAAGCAAATTGTGGCATAACAACCAGTTTGAACAAAGCGGTAGCACTTAGCAAAGGGAAATATATTGCACGGATTGATGCAGATGATATGATGCATCCGAAGCGTATTAGCAAACAAGTGCAGTTTTTGGAGGCGAGTGAGAACAGTCAGATCATGTTGGTCGGTAGCCACCATTATGTTATAAACAAAGAAGGCATTTTAGTAAGCTTTAAGCAGTATCCGATATCTGATCATGAGATAAGATCAGTCTATGCTTTTCAAAATCCTTTCTCACATCCAGCAACCATGATGCGGGCAGATATTATCAAGCCGATCGGATATTCTGACCAATACCCACATGCTGAGGACTATCATTTATGGGGACAAATTTTGAGACAATTCAAAGTTGCTAATATACCCGAATATCTTACTTACTATAGGGTTCATGAACAAAATACTTCCAAAGAAAATGGTAAAATCCAGCGGGAGAATGCAGCAAGTGTAATGCATGACGAGCTAGATTATCTCGGAATCGAACCGACAGTTGAAGAGTTGAAAGTTCATCTCGCTTTGGCACAGGGATTGGGCAGAAGGTATTTTAACGATGAAAACAAAATAGATAAGCTCCGGGCGTGGATCGATAAAATTTGTACGTCGCATCAAATTACCTATAAATTACCACAGCGACAGCATAAAGCGACTAAAGACTATATCTTGCGCAATATATGCAATATCTATTAACCAGAATATTTTATTAGCTGATATTGATTATGAATTTTGGGGGATTTCCATTAAATAGACAATTAGACATGGTCGATTGTGGACCAGCATGTCTTAAGATGATTTCAAAGTATTATGGAAAATATTATTCTTTGGCTTACCTAAGGGACCTTTGTGGAAACACCAGAGAAGGGGTTTCGTTAGCAGGACTATCCTATGGTGCGGAATCCTTGGGCCTCAGGACATTGGCTGCGCATTGCAGTTATGAACAACTCGTTGAGAAAGTCCCGCTACCAGCCATTATTCATTGGGATGACAGCCATTTCATCGTATTATATAAAATCAAAAAAAGAAGCAATCAGCAAGCTAAATTTTTTGTGGCCGATCCGGGAAAAGGCTATATCAATTATGATAAAGATGAATTTATTGATAAATGGTATAAAAAAGTGAGAGACAGCAATTCCGGAGTAATCTTGTTGCTTCAGCCCCAGGCCGATTTTAAACAACGCCAGCCCGGAGAAAAGGCAGAGCGGAATAAACAATTGGAGAACCTATTAGGCTATTTCACTCCATATAAAAAGAGTTTTTTATACCTGGCTATTGTGATGCTGCTGATCACCTGTATGCAGGCGGTGCTTCCATTTATTTCAAAAGCGGTCATTGATGTTGGTATACAGACCCAGGATGTCAGCTTCATTAATATTGTTTTAATTGCCAATCTGGCACTGATTGTCAGTATTACCTTGAGTGCAGCAGTGAGGGATTGGATTTTGCAACATATGTCTTCGCGTATCAATATTGCGCTTATTTCAGATTACCTGATTAAATTAATGAAATTACCTGTCGCATTTTTCGAGAATAAAATGATGGGAGATATACTCCAGCGCGCTAACGATCATGAAAGGATAAGAAGTTTTATAATGAATAATTCGTTGAACCTCATTTTCTCCTCGCTTACATTTATAATTTTTAGTGTTGTTCTCTTAATTTATAATACGACCATTTTTTATCTTTTTGTTGGTGGAAGCACACTTTATATCCTTTGGGTAATGGCATTTCTAAAACTACGGAAGCGATTAGACGGGGATTATTTTGATTTGACCGCTAAAAATCAAAGCTATTGGGTTGAAACTATTGGCGGGATTCAAGATATCAAGATCAATAACTACGAACAGGCCAAACGGTGGAAATGGGAAGCCATCCAGGCGAGACTGTTCAAAGTCAATCTACGTTTGTTGAGTGTGAATAATATCCAAAATCTGGGGGCCAGTTTTATCGATAGCGTAAAGAATTTATTGATCACTTTCTTTTGTGCCAAAGCAGTTATCGCAGGGGATATTACATTTGGTGTGATGATCTCCACACAGTTTATTATCGGTATGCTCAATGGCCCAGTTCAGCAGTTTATTACTTTTATGGTTACTTTTCAGTTTGCGCAGATCAGTTTTCAACGTCTTAATGAGATTCAGACGTTGAAAGAAGAGGCTGAGGATGTTGGTAACAACGATCTGGCATTAACAGGATCGAAAGACATCATCATGGATAATGTTTCATTTCAATACAATCATGTTTCGCCTGTTATTTTAAAAAACGTTAGTATCTATATTCCGCAGGGCAGAGTAACCGCCATCGTAGGCGATAGTGGGAGTGGCAAGTCAACCTTGTTAAAACTCTTACTGCGTTTGTACAGACCTACCTATGGCAATATTATGATCGGCGGGATGAATATCAATAATATTGGTTTAAGACAGTGGCGGGACAAATGTGGTGCCGTCATGCAAGATGGAAAGATCTTTAACGATACTATTTTAAATAATATAATCCTTGATGATGAGAAGGTCGACAACGAGCGATTGAAGAGAGCGGTGACGGCAGCAAATATCGCGCTGGAGATCGAGCAGCTACCTATGGGATATCAGACTATAATGGGCGAAAACGGGCGAGGATTAAGTGGAGGGCAAAAACAGCGTGTGCTTATTGCCAGAGCACTGTATAAAGATCCCGAGATATTATTTTTCGATGAAGCTACCAATGCACTGGATACTATCAACGAACAAAAGATTACTGCCGCCCTAGATGAAATATTTTATGGCAAAACAGTTGTAGTTGTGGCCCATCGACTGAGCACGATCTATAAAGCCTTTCAGATTATTGTTATGAAAGACGGTTATGTCGTCGAAGTAGGTAATCATCAGAGTTTAATGGAACGTAAGGGACGTTATTTTCAACTAGTAGAGACGCAGTCGGATTTAAGAGTTCTTGCAAACTAATCCTAAAGAAAATGGAAACACAGGAAATTATAGTTCATAAACGCACCGAAGAAGTCCGAGATATCATCGATCGGATGCCCAATACATTTGCCCGAAATATTACCTTTTTGGTTTGTACAATTGTAGGGCTCCTGGTACTTTTTGGTTATATTATCAAGTACCCCGATATTGTCACAGGGGAAGTGACGGTTTCTGCCGATCAGGCACCTTTGCAAATTCTCGCGGAAGAAAGTGGCCGCTTGAATATTAACAATATCAAATCGCAGGATCTTATTAAATCCGGCCAATTATTAGCTTGGATAGAAAATCCAGCTAGGCCCGATCAAGTCACAGAGATCCACAATTTGGTGTTAACGCTAAAGTTGCCCACTTCAAGAGCTAGGTCGCTATACGATCAATTTCCAAAACACATGAGCTTGGGCGATCTCACAATCCCATACTCATCTTTCCTTTCAAGTCTTAAACAGCTTGCGGACTACCAGGATCATAAAGTATATGATAAACAGAGCCAGTCATTGGGTAAAATACTGAAAGAGCAGAACGCTGCGCTCGGAACCCTAAGTGACAAGGAAAGGATTGGTAGAGAAAATCTAAAGATTTCTGATAAGTTTCTTGAGCGCGATTCCATTTTATTAGCCAAGCGTATTATCAGCCAAGCCGAATACGAGCGGTCCGTCGCGGCACACCTGAGTGCCGAGGATCAATTACGGAGTTCACAGCGTAATACAGGTTCGGTACGTGAGCAGATCAGCAATACGGAGAGCACCATTCAACAGAATAATATCGCTAAGTCCGAGAAAGAATTACAGCTTGAGTTAGAGGTTTTGACTACATACAACAATCTTATTGACAAGCTCAATTTATGGCGAAAACAATATCTTATTAGTTCGCCTGTTGAGGGAAAGGCCCAGTTTTTAAAGTTTTGGAGCAACAAACAGTTTGTTAAAGCTGGGGAGCCTATTTTTTCCATTGTTCCAGATGAAAATACCGCCCTCGGGAAAGTTATGTTACCCGTCCAGGGGGCGGGCAAAGTAAAAGTCGGACAGAAAGTTATCGTTAAAATGGCAGACTATCCGTACATGGAGTATGGATATATTGAAGCCCGTGTCAAAGATATTTCTTTGGTGTCCAATACCGTCAGTTTGGGCAACGGAACTACAATAGATTCCTACTTGGTCACTTTGACATTTCCTGATGGCCTTCTGACTAATTATGGAAGCCGTTTAGATTTTCGATTTGAATCAAAGGGCACAGCAGAAATCATTACGAAGGATCGGCGATTGATTGAGCGATTTTTCGATAATTTAAAATATATAGGGCATGCAAAATAATTTTTTATGAGATAAGGTTTTCGTATCTCTCACATACGCCTTCTTTCACTCAGATCCCTTAAAACCTGATAGTTTTGACTATATCATTTAAATCAAACAATGATGGCAAATCAATTTTTAGTTAAGTAAACAATAGTGGCTATGTAATGCTTAACTGCTGAAGAAATAAACTGCTTTATAAAACGAAACTTATTAGGGAGTTAAGTTACCCTGGAACGGATGATGGCGCTTAATTCTCTTTATCTTTCCAGTAGTAAGTCAACCTGATACGATGCGTATTGTCCGAGAAAATTAAATCCAGTTGAGCATGTAAATCTTTATTATCCCAGACGGTCTTGCGGGATAAATAGGTGCCTGAGCCCCATGATGATTGGACACTTTTGGGTTCTTGATCATCAGCGCTCGTCTGACCAAATGTTTGGATCATGTTCTTTTTTATTCGCTCGTATTCCTTATTATAGATGTCAAGTTGTTTATTCTCATCTTTCCAGTCCTTAGCAAGCTCCTGCATAGATTTATTATTATACCTGTTCACTTCCCAGTCGCAAGAAACTATTCGGAGTAATGAGTCTTTTTCTGAAAAAAAATATTCAACAGACAACGGCAGATAATCCAGCGCCGATCGTTCTACAACCACGGGATTCAGGAGAGGGTGCTTTTCGAGGTAAGGATAGTAATCTGATGACATGAAAATATTTGGATTTAAAAATTTCGCATCTGGATTCAGTTGTGATTCGAATTTCATCGCCTCATTTACCTTTGTTTGGTTTACCCAAAGTTTTTCTTGACCAAATGTGATACCACTTAGGGTAACTAGAAATAAAAGGATTGCTATTCTTTTCATAATCTCTATCTCAAATTTTTTAATTCTTCCAGAAGTCTGTTCTGTTTATTGATGGAATGATCCAGACTATCTTTTTGTAACGGATGCGCATTTTGGTATTTTTCAATTTCAGGGAGCGTTTTTCTGATTTTAAAAGTGGTATAGAGGCTTGTCAGGTTCTCCTTATTTTTGCTGATCAGATCCATATATTCCCTTATATTTTTTATCTTAAGATCGTACCCGTTAGAACTGGCGGTAATTTCCTTTTCTACCTGTTGCCTGACTAATGAATCTGTGATAGATTTTGTCTGCTGATGAGCATCCTGATAATAAGAAGTAGAGATGTTAAGTATATTTTTATAGACGGCCAAAGTTTTTTCGGTCTCCTCGAAGGTATCCACTATTTTGGTATTGAGCGCTGTCAGATGTTTATCATTTTTAATCAATTTAAAATAGATACGGTTTACGGTCACCTCGTCGTCCCGATAACTTTTTAAAGAACCAGAAACTAACGCGTCTGAATTATCTATTACGTTGTCTGCAGGGGAATTGTCCGATTTATTTTCTCTGCAGGAGAGCAGAGATAACGCCATGACAGAAGCAAAAAACATCTTTTTCATATTCTATTTTTAGTGGTTTACAATTCATCATACCTCACTGACTAAATTAATCATTTCAATGCTATTACCCGTGATAAAAGGATATTTTCATTAAAATAAATTAATTGACAGATTTAGAATCAACGTTGGTTTTTGCTCTTGCAGAAAAATGTCTACTTTATATATCCACATCGAACAGTGGCATATGATAGTCTTCATTGGAGATGTTTTTACTAAAAATATTAGTATTATAATGTTTGTTTACTTATAATTGTGTAATTAACCAATTTAAAAACAATGTATTATGAGTGAATTAAAGCAGTCTAAATATATCGATATCACGACAGATTATGGCTTTAAAAAAGTTTTTGGATCAGATACCAATAAAGATCTTCTTATCGCTTTCTTAAACGAACTCTTTAGAGGGCGCAAGATCATTGCTGATTTATATTATAACAAAAATGAGCATGTCGGAGATACCGAGGATGTTGGTACAGTTATTTTTGATCTGACCTGTACGGCTGACAATGGCGAACTTTTTATTATTGAAGTGCAGCGCACGGCGCAGGATAATTTGAAAAAGCGCATGCTTTACTACAGCAGTAAATTGATAGCGGATCAGGCACCTAAAGGCAACCGAAGGGCTTGGAATTATGCAATTAGTGAAGTCTATATCATTGTACTGATGGATGGATTTAAGATGCCTGATGCGGGCGATGAGAAGTGTTTTTTGCACGATATCTGTCTCTGTTATCGGGATCATGGTAAAATATTTTACGAAGATCTAGGCTTTATATATTTGGAATTGGTTAACTTTGTTAAAGCTGAGGCAGAGTTAGTTAATGATTTAGATCGTTGGCTGTATGTACTTAAAAATATTTCATCGCTAAAGGGACTTTCCACTTATTTGCGGAAGCCTATTTTTGAGAAGTTATTTCAGTTAGCAGAGTATAGCAAACTAAAACCGGAGGAACGAGAGATGTACAACGCAAGTTTAAGAAATAAATGGGATGCCGAGAGTATCCGCAGTAGTCAGGAAGAGCTATTGAAACGAGGGCGTGAAAAAGCAATGGCGGAAGGAAGAGCAGAGGGAGAGGCTAAAGGAAAAGCAGAAGGAAAAGCAGAGGTAATAAAAAACCTTTTGTCTTTGAATAAGTTTTCGATTTCGGAGATTGCTGAACTCTCGAACGTCACTGTAGAGTTTGTAAATGGAGTCCAGGCGGAGATAGCGAAAGGAAAATAAAAGCATATAAACTGAAATAGTTTCGATCTGATCTGACAATTTTAATGACAAACAAACAGACAACATTAAATAAATTAAATGCCTTTATACTGCGGGACAAGTTTTCTATTTCTGCTTGGGAAGAACGGGGACTAAACCCATCTGATAGTGAAATCTGCGACCGACTTCAAAGTTTATTCAACGATTGTGTTAATAATTTAATTGAAGCTGTAAATTCCGATTATAAACCAAGACAACTCAAAAGCATTTTAAAAAAATCGTTGGATAGCATTGATCGTTCAGATTATGATACAGAAGAGCGTGAATTTATCTGCGATTATTTCGACAAACTTTCAAAAATTGTTTCAGTTGACTTAAAAGACAACTTAAATGGATGGCTTTATGGGAAAGTGCTTAATACACTATTCAAATTGACTTCATTTTTCAAAGGACAAGACAATATAGTTGAAACTTTATCTCAAGACTGTACTCAATGTGGTTCAAAACTTGAGACATTCATTATAAAAAAAGAAGAAGGTATTCCGGATTATAGTTGGAATATTATTCAATGTAGCAACTGTAATGAATTTAATTTACTTTCGACAGGTCCAAATATTAAAGTAAAGCGTTTTGGTAATTATAAATCAATTGAGCAATTGCCGAAAGCGGAATACACAGAGGAGCAAGCCAACGTGAGACTTGAACAAATAAAATTCTTTAGAAAAAAATGACAAAGCGAAGAAGAGCAGCACATAATAGATGAGGACAGCCGCTGTAGCCGAATTGGTAAATGAACCAAGATGACAAGTTCAAAATATTATAAAGACTCCTGAAAATTAAAGATACACAACGTTGAAAATAGATTACGAACAGTTTGCCGATAAAAAATGTCGGGAACTTATGCAGATTCAGGAAAGGTTTATGGAACAATTGAGCATCAGTAGCTATCAGCATTGGTATTATGATGCTGAACTTGCTCTCTTGCGGCTATACAATGACGATATAGATCAATTGTATCTAAAATATATTCCCATTGGTACCTTTTCCCTTACATCAGAAACATGGATGTGGAGTTGGTTCAATGATCATAGTTTCGAGCCCAATAAGAACAGTACACTTGATGTTATGGAATTTGGCCTCGAAAACGATTATCCGAAATTGACAGCGGGCACCTTCTCGGGTGATGAATTCGATTGTTGGGAGTTTACCGCGATATCATTAGCTACTTTGGGGGGGATAGGAGTATATAGAGCTCCCTCCGAAAAACTTCAAAGCTATCTTCTCATTACCGCTGTTTTGGATGAAAATTCTCGGGAAGTTATCCATTTCAATCAAGCAAAAGTTAAATGCAAAATCCATGGGCGGTCGAGACCAGCCTTTGTTTGTCAGCATCTTAACTTGGAGTATCCGAAGGGATTTGAAGAGGCTTTTGAAACATATAAAGGGATGGAACTTGGTGAAGATGACGATTTTCAAGCATGGTGTGATGAATGTGAAAAGGTCAGGATCAGAAATAATGGTTGGAGCGAATACGCTGAAGAATTTGCAAAGATCAAATTGGTCTGTGAGTATTGCTACTTTGAACTAAAAAGCTTTAATTGCCGTTAATCAGATGATTATTTTCTTTGAGCTTAATCGGGTGATGTTTACGCGCTTAATGTAGACTCCTTAGAAAAGAAATAAAACGCTCAATCTTTCACCACTCCGTAGCATTCCGCCATAGTACAATATCAAAGTCAGTCAGCAGCTGACAAATTTTGCCATCACTGTCCCTTCCAATGTAAGTAGCATAAAAAACATCTCCATACCCCGTGGAGAAGAAGACAGCATTTTGCTTTTGAAAATCGTAATTTAAATAATCCTTGAATTTTTCGGAGAATATATTGTCCCAGTTTTTATCGAGCAGCGTATTAAGACTATTCTTTGCGACTTGGTCAACGAAAAGAGCCAGTCCTGCATCCACTCCATATCCATATATTTCTTTGGATTTGAGAGGGATTGGAGGCTGTCCCGGTAATAACGCAAAGCTCCATTTTCGGATAGGCTTATCTGAGAATTTTACCCGTGCAAATGCAAACCTTCGATCTCTATTGGTCTTGATATTTGCCATTGCCAATTCGACAGGAAACTCACCTATGGGGAAATTCTCATTAAAAGCTACGGCATCACTTAAGGTAACGGGATCAGTTGCGATAATCTGCCCTGACGATACCTTTAGATTTCCTACAGCTATCTTATCAAAAGTTATCTCCGTGCCGAATTGCGCTACTTTTGTGTCCGCGAAGAAACTTCCCTCAAATATCTGTGGGAACACCAATGATGTGTCCTGGATGGTTATTTTGGGTATGGTATCTGTCTGGTCAAATTTGGCTGTTGGTACAATGACATCGTTAGTATTACTTGAAACTTTGTTCTTCGAAATACATGAAAATAGCACCACGACCATCATACATATTGTTATTGTTCTTTTGTGCATAGGGGATAATTATCTTTGTTTTATTCATCACTCTACAGGATGACCGATATCCTTAAAAAACTTTCTAAGCATTTCATATGTGCCACTACCAGCGACAATCTGATTGGAACAATCTATTGCCATTGCTTCACAACTTAAACAGATATTCAAAACAGATACAATTTCGCCCGAGTTTTTATAGAACACGATGGCATCCCTGTAAATAGGAGCACACATCCAATGGGACACGTCAGTTGTTTTCGCAAGCAAAATATTCTTTAGTAGACTGACTGCCTCATTATCATACTGAAAAGTATTGATTCTTTGACTAGAGAAATGAAATCGACCTGTATCATCAATTAAGTATTGTGTTACACCTAATAACGTGTCCAATTCACTCAGTCGAATTTCCTCGGTTTCGGTGAGATTATTGCGTTTCTCCTTTTTTACTTTTAACCTGTTATATTCCGGTTTTAGCACTTTAAGCGCAGCTTCATATTCATCTCCACGCTGAAGAGAGTAGGTTTCAATGTAATCAAATGCTAAACGCTGTATATAATGAGAAGATGTGATTGAATTCGTGATACTTTTCATCGTTAAAAGTGAGCGATTATTTCTCTAAATACTAAAAATATAAAAAATTGCTTGTAGTAGCTAATTAAATGATCTAAGACGGATATTAGAATTTTCCGGACTGCAATTGATAAAAGACCTATTTTTATTGTCAAACAGATCCATGAAAGACGTCATTAATATTGACTCCTAATTTAACGAATCGTAAAGTATGGCTTTCGAATATTAAATTGTGCTGATTTGTGCTGAAGAAATAGCATAGATTTATGTAGAATTTAGCTTTCGATCAGGACGATAATCAAGGTGAAATTCAAAAGAAGTAAAACAACGGTACTATTGGATTTTTTTGAAAAGTAAAGTTTGGTTTGGAAAACAACGTTTCTTCTCAAACAATTTTATTAAAATCAAATAATGATGTCTTGAATGCGGTTTCAACATGTATTAAAAAATGAATAGAATGTCATTAATCCATCTGTGGATAGGAAAAACAGATAAAAGTTTAGAAGAAATTGAAGCGTATTTTAATCTGGACTCATTTTATGATAGTGAAGAAGATGAAGATTTTGAAAAGTGTGGTTTTTGTAAAGAAGTAACATTCAGCGAGTCATATGATGAAAACTTCATAGGTCAGGAGTATAAGGACGACCCCATGCCTGTTGGCAGCATGCTAGATGAAATTCCTTCTCCTAAAATTATACCATTAATAGTTGATAAATGTGGTGACTTGAATGTAACAGAGGCAAATGCTATGTTCTACTATCGAGATGTTGAATTACCGAAACCAGAAATTGGGAAAAAATATAATGATTTGTATTATATAGGAGAATTTCCAATTTAGGAGTAAGTCAAGTGGATTTTTATATTCCTTATGTGGATCATGAATCTGAGATATGAACTAAAAAGAGATTGACTGATAATTTTAACCCTTTATTTCGATGGATGTATTTTGTTTATGGCCTAAACCTCAAAAGGGTGTGCCAATATTTTTAGAAGCGATATTAAAAGAAGAATTTGACAATAAAGATCCGATGGGATCAAACGATTACGAATGGGCAAGGGTCAGAGGAAAGAAACATGTAGAATATCCGGATAAACTATGGCTTATTTGTAAGGAAAAATTACTTCTTTTCGATTACTATCCATTTATGAATGGCTTTATTGTTTCTGATTTATTTTTGATGGCAATAAAAGAGTCTACTGATTTTGATGATTTGCAACAGGTAACTTTAAACGTAATCTCCAACAACGGAAAAATGATTACAGATAAATCGTATTTTTTTATTCGATTTATTGAAAGAATAAAGCTCATAGATTATGCAAAATCAAAATATATACTTGAGAAGGATGCTAACCTAGACTTTGTCAAGAAGGTGGGTTTTGGTATTAAAAAGTTTGAAAAGCTGGAAATCAATACTACGGAAAAGCAAGTGTTTATTCCAGATGATACTACTTTTTCAGGCTATATATTCTGTTCTGAATTGGTAAAAGA
The DNA here is from genome assembly GCF_003627955.1 of Sphingobacterium puteale. Lineage (GTDB taxonomy): Bacteria > Bacteroidota > Bacteroidia > Sphingobacteriales > Sphingobacteriaceae > Sphingobacterium > Sphingobacterium puteale. Next base: position 13,528 of record NZ_RBWS01000032.1, read on the forward strand.
GGAAATGATTAAAAAACGGCTTTATGGATTTGATTTTGTTTATCATTTTGAATTACCGTTGGTATATAATGAGCGATTCAGGCGAAATTGATTTAGTTTCTTATGGGATTTTTTGATAGTTTATTTGGCAAAAAGATTGTTTTTACGCCAGAAATGAAAATTATGGCGGAGAGTTTAATCGAAAATGATTGGTTTCGAAATTGTGGTCAGCAATCTGACTATGATACAAAATTTAACGTTGAGATTGCTCATGGCATAAGTGAGGTTGAGAAAAAACTTGCTTATAAAAGAGATGTGAAAGGATTTGTTACTTTGGACAACTTGCTTATTGAAGCAGGTCGCCGTAGTCAGCTTTTTCTTTCATTGCATCATAAAAATGAAATGCAGTATACATGGAATAGACTTACTGATGTCATTATTAAGGAATATATATCAAATCAAAAATTTGATTTTGATAAGATTCAAAATAATTTCAACACCCTATTAGGAACACAAACTGATTTATACTTGCGAGGTGTCTTTATAAACATACTAAAAGAAATTTATTTTAATAGTTTTATCGAAGGTTATCCCACTTTTTTAAGTGAGGTAGTTGATGTTTATTTAAAGGGAAATGTTATTGTGGGATGGATAGGTAAATTTGGCTCTCACGAGGTACAAGTAAACGAAATTTCAGCAATCTCAGTAAATGATGGAGTTGTGAATATTTGGTGATATGGCGTTTGTAAGGTTAAAAGTATGGTGAAAATAAAAAGAAACTCCTTGGATTCGTTTAAAGTTGGTATTAATGACCGAAGAAACGGAAAATTTGAAGTTCATCAGATTTAAGTAATAAATGAAAAAAACACGTTTTACAGAAAGCCAGATTGTGCGGGCACTCAAAGAGGGCGAAGACACCTGCGCAGAGCGGGGAAACCCTGGAATCATAAAAAAGTTTATCGGGTGTATAAGCTTCTTAATATGAATAAGAAGAGGCGTGGCAAACGTCGGCTACCTGCTCGGGAGAAACAGCCTCTAGAACAACAGGTCAGCATTAATCAAAAATGGAGCATGGACTTTATGAGCGATAGCTTAGCAAGCGGAAATAGGTTTAGAACTTTTAATGTGATGGATGACTGTTCCCGTGAGATATTGTGTATCGAAATAGCTACTTCTATTTCTTCTTTGAGGGTAACACGGGCACTTGAACAAATCATAGACTGGCGGGGCAAACCGCTCTGTCTACGCGTAGATAATGGCCCCGAATTCACCAGTCATCGTTTTGAGCTCTGGTGTAAAGACCAAGGCATCGCTATTCAATTTATCCAGCCCGGTAAGCCTATGCAGAACGGCTACATCGAACGGTTCAACCGAAGTTATCACAAAGAAATTTTGGATGCTTATTTGTTTTTCAACTTGTTCGAAGTAAGAGAACATACCCAGGCATGGATGATGAATATAATATGTTAATGGAGTAGCGAAGCCGTCCGCTAGATGGAAGAAATAAAGCCCGCCAAGATGTAGCAGAGTGATGTCATTAATTAATATTCTGACCATTTGCTTAATATACAACAATTAGTATACAACAGGATATTTGTTCGTAATATTTTTTAATTTCTGAATGACAGGCTTGATATAAGTCTGGTCAAAATTAAGTTCGAAATTCAACGTAGCAGCGTTGATTCCAGTATCATCACTACAGCTTATTTCAGCATTGATATTACCTTGCCCATTCCCTTTAATTTTCATGTATAAATAACCTTCCAGATCTTTAAATTCAATTTCGGAATTTAAATTTTCATATAGCGAATTCAGATCCTGTTCAAAATTCTCAATGTCAAATGTTGTTAGGTCTGCGTCATATATACCGCTAAAAGCTCCGGCCCGTACTGAGATTTTGGTCCTTAACCAATTCTTATCCCAGTTGCTAGTCGCATCAATAACTAACAATCCAATTACTTTAATTGAAATTGATTGGCCCCCTGAGTGCAATCCAATCGTAAAATCGTCAAGCTCGTTCATTTGCAATTGTTAAATTATATTATCTATACATTATTTGGACTCAGGACTATTCCATTGCGGGATACCGATAAACATTTCATTGATAAATTGTTCTGTATATCGCTGCATTCCGGCTTCTTCCTTGTCATAGTAAGCCTTTATTTTTGAACAAATTTTAGGGTTATAGCAGAGTTTGATCCGTAGGTTTTCAATCCATTCGGCCCGGATCACGATAGTAATTAGCCTTTTGGTATATTGGCTTTTGAATTTACAAAACAGGACTCAAAAAACAAAATATATAACTCTATAGTTATAATTTCCATGGCTATAAACCCATACCTTAGCCTGCAGGTAACAACTGTTTTTGTGAAACTAATATATAAAAAGTTACTAGATTTTTCCAAGTCGATGTTATCTGCTGGCAATTTTTAGGTTATCTTCATAAGTTTTGTCGGCATCAAGACCAAAAGCTTTAAAGATGTCTTTTTTGATTTCGTTATTTGCCGGATTTCTCAAATCTAATTTTCTGTCATATCTTTCGTCCTCACATTCCCAATACGGCAAATTAGATTTTGTTTCAATACATTTTTGGAGCGTATCAGTACTTAATGCATATCCTGTACTTTCTTTTCGGTATGGATTTTTCTCATATCCCAAATAAAGAGTTTCATCATCATAACGTAGATATTTATTAAACTTCGAAATATCAATTTCTTTGTAAATAAATCCGTATTGAAGATAAACTTTATGATAATTGTCACTGTTTATGCTTTGGCTGTAGGATATAAGCATATCATATTCATCATTTTCAAGTGGTTTATGACCAATAATTGGATTTTCGCCATAGAAAAAATGATTGTCCATAATTACCTGCGAGGGTAGTGCCATTGTTTCAGAAAGTTCTTTCAAATCCACATTCAAGTCGTTGCTTATTTTGTGATAAACTTTTACAATGAGCGATTTTCCCATCAAATTGGTTAATCCATAGTGTTCATCTCTTTGGAAATTATTTGCCTTGATTGTTTTTTGAACATCAATTAAAATTCTTCCAAATCCCCATTGTCTTCTGCCAATTTTAAATGCAAAAAAATCACCTTCCTTATACTTATAGTGTTTTCTTTCAGCATTTTTGAAGGTGTCTATTTCTTGCAAATCTTTTTCTGAAGTTTCAGCAATCCACTTATTTAACCAAGTTTTTAGGAAACCCAAATCCTTGTCTTTAAAACGTTCTGCATAATATGTGATTTGAGTTGTAAAGCTTGAAATGGTTAGGTAACTATCAGAAAACGCAAAATAGACACCAGCTCCTCTAAAAGCTTGTGTGGCGGTAAAATTTAGTTTTTTAGGTTTTCCTTTCTCTGTTTTTGGTAGCAGGATAGTTCTGTTTTCTGCTGTTTTTTCATAAAGATCACGTTCAAAGTAAGACTGGTCTGAAACGGTAATTTCTTTGCGAATGATATCACCATCAAAGTAAACATAGTTGTCAAAAAGTTTCACAAGTTTCCAATTGTTTTCAACTGGTGTAATGCCTAAATATTTTCTTTGTTCGTTCGTTAATTCAAATTGTGGTTTTTCCATTTTTGTGTATATCTGTAAGGACTACCAGCACCAACTTTTACTAATGGCTCAAATGTTTTTATTTCCTCAGCGGTCATTGTGCCTGGGATAAGTTTCCATTTATACCAGCCATCTTCGTTTACCTCGGATGCCATTATGTCTTTTGGCATATCTTCCGTGTAAACGGAACCTACTCCCGTGGTCAAATAGCGTTAAAAATTTGGTCGATATTATCCGTCATTTGCAGTCGGTTTTATAGTTTTAAAAGTATTGCTTTGTACCTAATTTATAAAAAAGTTTTTGGATTGGAGGATAAATCTAGCGCGAACCATCTAAAAGCTCACAAGTAATCCCGCCAGTACGATGCTTTTTGAATTGGTCGATTAATGGGATACACGCCAATAGCCGGATTTCCCAGGTAGGGGAGCTCAATGGGCAGGAATGCCAAGTTCCATTTATGCGTTTAATCTTCGCGATATCCTCAACTGGCGGGTACAGGCGATAAGTGCAAAATTTAGCCTGGTATAAATCCGATTACGATTCTCATAAAAATCTAATCGAGCCAGTACATCTAAGCTGTTACCATCCTTTTTTAAAATATCGCGATCAATATCCAACGAATGCAAGTATTTTATAGTTGCAGCACGTTCATCGGGAGTCAGCATTTTACATTGGTTTAGCACTTCTACCCAATTTTTGTCTTTTATATACTGTTTGAGGTGGTTCATACGATTGGGATTAAGTTAGTAAGGGGATCAATTTTTGAGATTAGTACATTTTATATCAAATTAACCGTAATTGCCGCCAATCCTGTTAAAGATTAACTTAGGCTGCCACCTTATTTCGTCTCCTAAAGTCATTCTTATTGCCGTTGTATTTTGTGTTTCAAACCCGATGTCAGACAGAAACTTAAGACCTACGGTATTATCCGCTGGTAAGACAGCTGAATCTGATATTGAATATTTAAGGCTCATTAATCCCAAACCTGCCCGTTCAGTCTTAGCGTAGATCGGTCCCTGTCCAATCGTGGGGAGATAATAACCTTCAACTATTCCGTTTTGCTCAAAAATTACGGCCTGTTTAAGATAGTTTTCGATCAGGTACCTTCGATTCTCCCCAGTTATTTCCTGATCCAGTTTAAACATCTGCTCATAAAAGGCTGGCTCAGCTGTTCGCAATTGTTCGGCTAAAGCGCTCGGCAGCCAGTTTTGTTCTCTTTTTAGGAAATGATAAGAACTTACTACTCTAAAACCAGCTTTTTTATATACCGGAGCACCCAAATCTGTTGCGATCAAATTTATGGACAATGACCCGTTTTTATTTGCCAAGTCCACTAGATATTTCACAATGTGATAGCCAATACCTTTACCACGGTAGGATTTGTCAACAATTATATGCGCCAACCAAGCTGATTTTTCGTGTAAGATTAAAGTCCCAACACCGACGATTTTGTTTTGGTCGACAACTTTTATAGGTTTACAAAAAGATTGTAGGCAATATTCCATTAACGATACGGTAATATCTCCCCATCCTTCAGGCTGAAGGTCTCTGGTAAAAGGTATGTCTTGTAATACTAAAGGTTGTATATTCATTCAAGTTTTTAAGACAGCAATTTATGCCAACTAATATAGAAAAAGATCCTAATAGAATTGCTTTAAGTGTTACATGACACAGTTCATGTTACAGTCTCACCCTTGTTACCAGCTTGGCTTACTGTCAGTTGTTCTTTCATCTTAATTTTATTCCTTGTGTTTCAAGTTGGTCCGCGCCCGCTAGAATACCGAAGCTTCCAATTCTTCTTATTGCCAGTTTATTATGAATTTGATATTTTAATTTTCTTGATGTCGCTTGAATTTCTGTCCAGTCCCAAGCGTTTACTTTTCCGTTGAATGTAGTTGAGTTTTCGTTTTTTAATGCTCCCCTTTCATTAAAATGTCCGATGTGAGATTGATTAAGTTCGTTGTTTTTTAGTCCACCGAAATATAATTGAATAAGTCCCCAACCTTCCGTTGAATACCTAAAAGTGTGGCCTTTACAGTATTTGGGGTTAAGGTCAATTTTTCTAAATAGCGGTTTACCTTTATGCCTTGGTGTCCAAAGTTGAAAAGTAACAGCAAACTTGTCTCCATTGTCAAGGTCAAATTTTGATGATATTTCGTCAACAGTTTTGTATTGGCAAATCCCTTGCCCGTATGGTGAATACGAGTCGTAAACGTGCAAGTCAGTGTCCTTGAAAATGAAGTCAAGAATTTCCAATTTGTCGGCTTTGTCAGCGAAAAAATCGTAGGTCATAGTTTAAGTTTTCTGTCTTTTAGCCCTGCTGGTAGTGAATTAGTATTGGCGAAGTAACGTAGCTGTATTGACAAGTCGCTTGTTATAAGTCAATGTTCTTCCTTTGTAAATATGCAAACATGTGGAAGGAATGCTTCCTATTACTCGTAAACTTTAGCACCCTTGAAGATATCAGCAAATGTTGACCAAGCAGCTTTTTCAGCATCTACATTTGCATCTGTGTTATCATAATACCCTTGGATATCTTCTGTATACGCCGCCAAAGCCTCCAGAAAATCAGGTAAGGTTTTGTTTTCCCAAGTTTCAGGCTGTTGGAGCAAATCCTGATGCAGAAGATCAAGGAATTTAATGAAGCTTTGTCTGTCTGTGACTTTCAATTCGTACAATTGATTACCCATATATTTTTTAATAAATGTTTAAATCTGATATATCTCATTACCTTCTGTCGCATATGTTCTGTTATAATTCAGTTCTCCATTGGCTTCAACAGCAAATGTTTCAGTGAGGAACTCCAGTTCTTCAATTAGAAACTTCACCAGGATAGATCGGATCTTGTCTATCTTATACTGACTGGGTTTAATCGAAGCCAATACTATCTTGTCTTCCGTCTCTTCAAAAGAATGTCCTTTTCCGTCTCGCTTATTGTTAACCGAATAGATTTCCAATCTATCCTTATCCACTTCAACCGTAAAAAATAAATATCGACTTTGGTAATAGTCAGCTGTTGATTCGCTATTCTTAAACTTCGGACACATCCTAAATGAGAATTGATCGGGTAGATCGCCATTAGATTCATGAAGGCTATCTAAATTCTCGTCATCCAGAAAGAATAATAGATAAGGTGAACGGAGGGTCACCTTTATTTCATTATAAAGCGTATAGAAATCTTTATGATAGAATGGAGCAATGGCAATTCTAAGTTCCGATTGTTTACTGCATACCTCATGAAAGGTCTCGAGCTTCACTCGAAGAGATTTATACATTGATCTAGTAATGTGGTTTAATAATTATAAAAATCATGCCTTTAATTAACCGGATAATTAAATCTGAGCTTAAAATAATGATTCATTTAGAAAAATAAAAATCATTCTAAATATATGTGTTTTAAATATTTTTTCACGTCAGAAATTTCAATAACTGTCATTTGAGCGAGAAACCACAATACGGGAACTTATAGCCTTATTTATGTAACAATCCGAATAATTATTCTTCAATCTTATTGAATATTGATAAATAGTATTTATCTTTAAACAAATATTATTTATCCTATGCGGCTAATCATAGACGTATCAGATTAACTAGTGCCCTAATTTATGAATATTATACAGAAGCTTAAAACTTATTCACACGAGAAATTTGAAACACTAATTTTTATCAGTATCCTTTTGGCTCTTCTTATTAACGCTGCGGGTTTTAAATTCTTTAATCAATATACAGCTCTGTTTTATGGACTGTTTTCGGGATTAATGTTGGTTCTTTTTTTTAAAAATTGGCTCATTGATAATTTCATCACCCTATGGCCAATGGGATTTTTTACTTTTTGTATAGTTTTTGAATTTGCATATATGCTATTTGATCAGGTTCATCTGAAAGATGATTGGTACTTTCTACCATGGGCGGCTCTGTTGGGTGGAGTTGTGGTGGTAACCATTAGTGTCTTAATTGTATTCAAAAAGATAACTATTCGAAAGACATTTTCTAAATTCTTTTATGTTAGCGTTATTTTCCTCTTTTCAACAGTCTATTCCTACGGGCTCTTATCACTTATAAACATTTTTAATGCGCGGCAAGTCGTTAAATGGGAGCGTGCTAAGGTGGGTTTACCATCCTGGGTAATTACTTTTGGAGGAAATTACAATGATGCCGTATTTGAGAACAAAGAATGGGGAAATCGGATGATGAATCTATTTTTTATGGAATGGGAAGGTGATTTTCCGCATCCGCCAACGACTGCCGAAATAAAAGTTTTTAAAGGCAACCTAGGGAAAGATTATATGCTCAAAACGTATGATGAGGACGAAAAAAATGACGCAAGGCAAATCGACTAACACCACACCCTATTGTTGCTAGGCAAACCTGTTTTTTCGTCGTGATGAATCGTATGTTCATCGAAAAATAACATCGTTCACGCGTAGAAAATAGTAGATTAGCCATGCTATTTAACCAGTAGATATCAAGATAGACTTACGTATTATATATGACTAGAATGACAGATCAAATAAAGCTAGAGCAATTGGCTGCGATAATGGATGTGCTGCAGTTGGCTGAGAAATTAAAGTTCGAACTACGGCATAGCTGGTTGTCCAATGGGCGTCAGGAGAGTGTTGCCGAGCATACATGGCGCATGTCGCTGATGGCTATATTGATTGAGCCGCTTTTGGATCAGAAGGTAGATTTAGCCCGTCTGTTAAAAATGATCATTATCCATGACCTTGTTGAAGCAGAAGCGGGAGACGTCTCCGTATTGGATCAGATCCGCAATCCGGAGATCAGAAAGATCAAACAGCAAAATGAAGAACAGGCCATTCTCAAGATCAGGCAAATGCTGGCAACAAGTAACGGACAAGAGATCTATGATCTCTTCTATGAATTTGAAGAGAAGAAAACCTTTGAGGCCAAGGTTGCCAATGCCATTGACAAGTTAGAAGTACAGCTACAGCACAATCATGCCGATATCTCTACCTGGGAAGAGGTTGAGTATGATCTTTCTTTTGTAATCGGCAAACATGTCCAATTTGACCAGACCTTTGTCTTGTTAAAGGATTTAATCGAGCATCAGGCCTCGCAGAAATTGGAAGAGGCCGGGTTGAATGTTTCGGAGATTCGTGAGCGCGCGATCTCGACTTTTAGCTAGGGGAGGTCATAGATGGGCGAGTGATCAGTCCCTAGGGTTATTTTGATATCAATATGCTTATACGGTTTCCCGTAATCAACCATTCTTTCAACCCCATATCTTAGTCTTACAGTTTGTAATAATCTTGAAAGTTAATATTCACAAACATATTAATTCAGAATAAATAATGTATATTAGGCTTGGGTATTAACCTTACCCGATTGAAAAGTATAATGCCATGATAGTAACCACGACCAATTCCATCGAAGGGAGGGAGATTTCACGATATAATGATCCAATAGCTGCCAATGTTGTCATCGGCACCAATATCTTTAGCGATATAGGAGCGAGCTATGTCGATTTCTTTGGAGGTCGCTCTACCAGCTATGAGAAGAAGATGCAGGAAATGTACAAGCGTTGTTAATTCGCAGATAAATACCCCCAGCAATTCGCATTAAAATGCCACCACCTTAAACAATTAAGGTTTTACTTGTTGAGAGTATAATAAACTCTCAGCGTTATGTATAAAGTGGCTATGTACAATACGATAAAAACACTTTTGGAACACGGCAAATCTTTGCGGGAGATATCAAGGGAACTTGGTATGTGCCGCAAGACTGTTTCGCGTATCCAAAAAGCGCTGCTGAATGGAGATTCAGCTCCGAGGCAGCAGTCCCGTTGCAGTGGTCTTGAGGTATTTCATGAACAGATCGAGCATTATCTGGCCAGTGGACTTTCGGCACTGCTGATCCACCAGAAATTGATCCAGCAGCATGGGTTTACCCTGTCTTATTCGAGTGTCGCCCGTTACATTGGTAAATTCAAGCGGGCAGAATGTTTTGTTCCGCTGCACAGCCTTCCGGGTGAAGAGGCACAGGTCGACTTCGGCTACTTTGGTGAGTTCCGCAGGAATGGCCGTGGTGTTAAGGTCTGGGTGTTCAGTATGGTACTCAGCCATAGCAGGCAATCCTATTATAAAGTTGTTACCAGTCAACAGGTCCGGGAGTTCCTGGACTGCCATATCAGTGCTTTTGAATATTTCGGGGGTGTCCCAAAAATGGTCAAGCTGGACAATCTGCGATCGGGTGTAACCAAGGTAGATCTCTACGAACCCACCCTACAGGCACAGTATGCGGAATTTCTCAGCTACTATCATTGTGCGGGTATTGCCTGCAGACCCCGCCGGCCAACAGACAAAGGTAAAGTAGAGTCTTCCATAAAATATGTCAGGAACAACTTTCTGAAAGCCTTTGAAAGCAAAAGCTATGAGGACCTGATCTGTGGTCTGCGCGTATGGAATGATGAAATATGCAATAAACGTGTCCACGGTACCACCAGGCGCCGGCCTCATGATATCTTTCTTGAATCGGAGAAAGCTGCGCTGCAGCCCCTGCCTTGCAGACGTTTCCAGATACAGGATGTCAGCCACCGCAGGGTAAACCGTATGGGACATGTCGCCTATAAGCAGAATTATTATTCTGTTCCGGCTGACTATATGGGCATGAATGTAAGGCTGGAGAGTAACGGTACGATACTTCGCATCTATGACAGCTCACGACAGATCGCCATGCACCAGCTATCCGACAGCATAGGCATGTTTGTCAGTCTTGCAGGGCACCGCCCCAGGGAAAAGAGAATGGTCAGCAAGGAAGAATACCGTGAAATGATGGGGCAGATAGGTCCAAATGCGTACACTCTGTTCGATCGACTTGTGGAAGAAGTGCCGACGCACTGGGGCAAGATGACCCAGGGTATACTTGCGCTGAGAAAGCGCTTCACTTTGGGCCAGATAGAAAGATCATGTGCCCGCGCACTGCACTTTCACGCCATAAGCTACCAACAGGTCAAACGGATATGCGAGAATGCGATGTACGACCTGCCCCGGGAAGATGTGCTAACAATGGGCTTCTCGGACGAATTTCAGCACGAACTCAGTTATTATGACACTCTTACAAATTAATGGATATAAATATGGAAAATCTAAAAACACAGCTCCGCACTCTTAAACTCGCGGCCATCTGTCAGAACCTTGAGCTGCGCAACAGGTACGCGCTACAGCACAAGATCGGTTACATTGAATTTCTTGAGCTTCTGGTGGAGGATGAAATGGCCAACAGGCAGACCAACGGATATATAAATAAGCTCAGGGAATCAAAACTCGACACGCAGAAGGTATTGGACTGTTATGATTTCAGCTATCAGCCCCAGGTTGACAAAAGGCAGATCTATGATCTGGCCAGCTGCCGGTTCATAGACCAGAAACATAATGTGGTATTCATGGGGAAACCGGGGGTCGGAAAGACGCACCTGGCCCATGCAATCGGGCTGGAAGCTGTAAAAAAAGGTAAGCGGGTACTTTTCATCCATACCAATGAAATGGTCGAAAAGCTATATTCCTCCCGTGCGGACGGATCCTATGCTGCGACCATCCAGAAGTTCCTAAAACCGGACCTGCTGATACTGGACGAACTGGGCTTCAAAAAAATGCCGCAGTACAGCATGGAAGACTTCTTTGAGATCATCAGAAAAAGATACGAAAACGGCTCGATGATCATTACCACCAATAGGAACTTTGAAGACTGGGGGACACTTTTCGGGGACAAAGTAATCGCATCGGCGATAATAGACCGCATAGTGCACCATGCCACAATCGTCAAACTAAATGGAAACAGTTACCGTATAAAGAACCTCCTGGAACTGAACGGAATGTTTGAAGACGACCCTAAGGAAAAATCAAAAAGGGGAAGACCCAAAAAGTCAGAAGATCAAGAAAATTATGAAAATAATAATGAATAGAATAATGGTTTTTTTTGTGAAATTAGTGGGGGCATTCTGATGCGAACTAGTGGAGGCATTCTAATGCGAAGTGACAAGCGTGTTACCAAAACGCTCAAACAGCATGCGCAATCCCTGCGTGCTGACGCAATTATAGGGCTTAGTGTAGATATCGACGAAATCTCAGGAAAGGGGAGTCAGATGTTTATGATTACGGCCGTTGGTACACCAGTACATCTTAAAGAGGTTGCGCGCGTTCAGATCGAGAAGCAGGATGGTCTTTTGGACGGTGTATTGATTCAGCAGAAGGTTCGAGCAGATATTATCCTAGAAAATTATAAAACAGTAGAGTCTATTAATAGAGAAACAGCTGAATTCATCGCTACATCAGGCCTAAGAGAATTTGAACCGCTACTGTTCAGAGCAATGAATGAGGATTATGATTCTGGCATAGATCAATCTCCAAAAGATAAACAAGAAATATTATTCCGCTATTTTGATTATTTACCGGCTGATGAAGCCATTGCTATTCTTTATAACGCTTTATTAGAAGGCAATTTAACAACCTTACAAGTAAAACGTATCAATGCTATTATCACTTCATCCAATTTTATAGATTACGCAAAAGCCATTAACCTCTTAAATAGTAATACACATGCTAGACGTATTGCGCTAAAAATATTCTCTTTGGACAAAGATTGGTATTCAAAAGAAGATGTAGCTATTCTGAAAAGTTTAGAAGGAAATGCTTTGGCGAAGTTCTTTCCTGAAATTGTACAAGTTGAGGAATCGAAGGGGATGTTTTCTAATGGAAAAGAAGTGTGGCGATGTGAATGTGGTCACACAAATAAGCTCGATTATTCAAATTGTGGCTCTTGCACACGAGATAAGAGAGGTTTTGCAGAGAAAAGTTTGAAACCTGAAGAAGTACAGGAGAGATTGAATAGGAGAGTACGGATTATTGAAAAGCTTGATCTCTAATCACAAGTATTTTCTACAAATTATCCTAAAATCTAATTAATCATATGTTATGGATAGAGCAATAGTTTATGGATAGAGCAATAGTTTATGCTTTTGACAATGAAGAATCTAAAGTTGTAGATGCTAATGAAGTCATATGTACTCAGAAAGAAGGTTTTGGTGTGCGACTAGATTATAATTTAGAGCGTTCAAGATTTTCTTGCGTAGAATGCGAGCAAAAGTTAGTTGTTGCCCACAGTGGTAAAGACAATGTATATTTTCGCCATATGCCTAATTCCGATAATTGTATACTCAAAGACAGTAAATTTAAGGTTGATCTATTTAGTTGCTATCGAGATATGGCTTATGCAAGAGAAGGCGATAGACATAAAGATCTCAAGCACAAGATCGGAGAATTTTTGAAATTGGAAGTGGGTGTAGATAATAGTTCTATTGATGTGGACTCTACATTCATCAGAGGAAAGAATGGTGATAAGCGTAGGCCTGATGTGTATTGTGAATATGAAGGAAAGAAAATCGCTTTTGAAATACAGATCTCTTATCTACCACTCCATTACATACAGCATAGATACGATTTTTATAAAGCCAATGGTATTTATCTTATTTGGATATTAGATTTTAGAAACTCGCCGAAAGATCTTCATACATTTCAAAGGGATATTAAATATATATGGAAGCACCAAAATTTATTCATGCTTGATGAATCACAAGATTTAAATTTAAGGCTCGACTGTCATTTTAAACAGCCATTTATATTTAATAATAATGAAGTCCATGAGAAATGGATAAATCGAGATGCCAGGCTTTCTGACTTAAACTTTAACGATGAAGATTATTCATGTTATTTTCTCCATTATGAAGTGGAACATACGACTTTCACAAAAATGCTATGCGCAATAAAAGAAGAAGCTAAAAGGAAACATGAAGAAGAAAAGGCAAAAGCTAGGAAAGCTCTGGTAAAAGAAGAAGTTACTGATTTATTGAATAAGATATCGAGATATAGAAAACTAGATTACAACTTTTATTCCCTTGCACAACAGGTCAATGGTCTTGAAGATGATAGTATTGAAGAATTGAATGGACGTGTCGATTTAAATCGGAGGACTAAAGACGGTACACCATTGTTTTTAATTTACATTGAGGAATATCGCAATCTAAATGATGATTATGGGATGACTGTCGCAGAATTTCTATTGTCGTGTGACAATTTTAAATTCGATATAAATGCCAGGGATAAAGATGGGAATGGGATAATTCAATATTTACTTAAGAACGTAGATCTTGAAAGATCATTTTACAAAGTTAAAAATTATCTTTTTGATAGAAGTTATAAATTGCAACCATCAGACGAAAAATTTTTAGTGGATCGAGACGGGAAAGGAGGATTGAAAGATTATCTAGAACTAACCTACTTATCAGTCTGCTTTACTTCTGAAGAGAGAGAAATTGTTCGTAAGATGTTGCGCTTTCTTTGGTTTGTAGAATCGGCACAAAGAATGGAAATTATTGGGGCAAATTTTAAAAGTTGGGTTCAATACACAGTATCAATTCTCTCAAACTATAAAGAGTATTTGTCATTTATAAAAGATGTTTTAAATAATACTGGTTTAGGAAAGGAACTAAATCGTGTAGATAAAAAGGGAACTGTTCGAAAGAAGATTAAAGAATATAGCGAATCGTTTGAGCGAAGTGATAACGAAATATTTAATGTATTGGTAAAGGCATATCCAGAAATCTTCATCTAATAACTTGATTGAACTAATTTATGAAATCATATAAACAAATTTTTTATAGCACTTTCAAGAAGTAGGAATCTATTTAACAAAATAACTTTCCTTTCCTTATTTTAGCTATTTTTGCATTAATTTCGCACTGTGCAGTTTACAATTAACCTAGATAACCTCTAAAATTAATTTATTATTTTAAATGTCAGGGACAAAAAAAGATAGCCACTGGATTCCATTAGCCGACTTGATGACGGTTTTAATGGTGATTTTTCTATTTATGTCCATCTCCTATATGGCGTTGGTGGAAAAACGGCAAAAGGAGCAAAATCAAATTTTTAAAGACTATGAAGAGTCAAAAATCACATTGTACAACGAACTAAACGAGGCGTTTAAGAATGACTTTGCAAAATGGGATTTGAAACTTGATAATGATTTATCAATCAAATTCACTAATCCTCAGGTACTCTTTCCAACAGGAAAATCTGATATTACACCTCATTTTCAAAGTATCTTAACCGATTTTCTGCCAAAGTATCTATCTGTTGTACTACAAGAAAAATACAAAAACAAAATTGCAGAAATCAGAATTGAGGGACACACAGATACTAAACCAATTGGGCTGACAAATGATCCCTACATAGACAATATGAAACTTTCACAAGATAGGGGAAGAAATGTTTTAGCTTTTTTACGTTCACAAAAAAGTTTTTTGTACTTACATCCGACGGAAAAAGAAAGATTACAGTATTGGCTTACAGCTAATGGGCTTTCATATGGTCGAACAGTTGATAAAGATTACAAACTTTCATTTGAGAGCAAACAGGCTGTTAACAATGATAAATCAAGACGAGTAGAGTTTAGAATAGTCACAACCAGCGAAACAATTATTAAAGAGGCCTTAAAAAATATAGAATAAAATATGAATATAGTAGAAATTATTATAGCAATAGGAATGCTTTCATACTTGGCTTATGGTATCTATGCTTTAAATATTGCAAAAAAAGACTATACAAAAGTAAACCAAAACGACTTCGATTTAATTCCATCTATGTTTACAACAATTGGAATTTTAGGGACCTTTGGAGGTATAGCTTATGGTTTATGGTTCTTTAATCCAGAAGAGATAGAAAAAAGTATTCCTACATTGTTAGAAGGTCTAAAAACCGCTTTTTTTGCTTCAATTTTTGGGATAGCATTGTCCATCATTTTTTCTAAACGTATTTCATATATCCGAAACAAAAATGAAAAAGGAACTTTGAGTGATGAAGCAAAAGCAATCAATAATTTAATTGATGTGATTAAAGAGCTGAGAAGTGATTTTGTTTCTATTGATGAAAATGGACACATAGTTAAACCCGGAAATGTGTTTCGTGATCTTTACAAGGAATCTCAAAAGCAATCTAGTTCTTTACAAACATTTTCTTCTGATTTAGCGCTGACAATATCTGCAGGTTTTGAGCAAATTTTGAATAATCCGACTGAAGGTGTAGTAGCTGAACTGAAATTGGTAAAAGCCGAGATCGAAAGTTTGGGAAACAAACTTAAAGACCCCGCAACCGATATGACCCAAAACATCGTAAAAGAATTACAAGAATCGATGGGTAAAATGATTGAAGAATTTAAAACTTCAATGAGCGGAGATACTAAAAATGAAATGGAACGTTTAGCAGGATTACTTGGACAAGCAGGTGGTTCTTTAACAGACTTCCCAGTCAAGTTACAGAATATGACCGATAACCTCAATGAAAATTTTAGAGGATTGCAAGATGTGGTACAGCAAATATCAAAACAAACACTTTCTCAATCGGAAGAATCAACTAATCAAATGAAGAGGCAGGTTGAGGATATGAGCGAAATATTGCGAAGTAAAGTCGGAGATTTACAATCAGGACAACAAACCTTACTTACAGAACAATCTAAAAACCTTCAAGTTTCCGAGAACCTCTTAAGTGCCTTCAATACAAGTATCGAAAAAATGAACGGACTTTCCACCGAGGTAAATGGCAGTATTTCCAAACTTAATCAAGCTCAAACAGAATTAGATAAAGTTATTTCCGTATTCAGAAACGTGTCGCAAGAAATCAATACATCATCAAATAGATTTGGGGAGTCTCAAAATGAATTTTCAAAATATTCTAATCAGTTTTTAAATAACAATTCAAATACAATCACTGAAATTCAGAAATCATTAGAAACTGCAAAAGGAGTTTCTGCCGACTATGCACAGAAATTTGAGATTATTGAAAAAGGATTGCAGGACATTTTTAATAAAATTACAAAAGGATTGAAAGATTATCAAGTTACTGTTAGTGAAAGCCTTGAAACTTATTTAGGAAAATATACCGACCATTTAACCAAGACTGCCGAGGCACTTGCAGGAGCTTCATCAAAACAAGAAGACATTTTAGTGGAACTAACGGAACAACTTAGCAAATTAAACGAAAGAAGGAACTAATATGCCAACAACGCAAGAAATATTACAATTTCATTTTTCACCTACTACATTTCAGCAGTCTGCGCAAAAGATTATTCCGATTAATCTTGCATCTTTGAACGACCACCGAATTGATAAACTTCAAAAAATAATAGAAGAAGTAGGAGCAGCCTCATTTTCATTTTCAGGTGACAATCTTATTCCACAAGTTTTTAGAAAATTTAAAAATTCCATCAATACGAATTTTGACCGTAGAGAATTAAGAACGCTTTCTTATTCTTTAAACTATTCAGAACAGAATTTATCAATCATTTTTCACAATGAGAATGAGCTAAAATATGCTTTGACGCTATTAGATACAAATTGGCGGGATTCATTTTTAGTGGGTTTGATTGATTGTTTTTTAAGGAATTGGGAAACTAAATACACGAAATCATTAGAGCAAATAGAACAATTCATTCTAAATAAATTAGAGAATTATTCAGGTAATAGAGGTACATTAATTTCTTTAAAAAATAATAAGCGATATTTCAATAAAAAAAATGGAGATTTGGTTTTAGGTGATACTATAGCTAAACTCAATAAATCCATTCAAGAAGCTACAAAAATTTTAGGCGTTCCAGAATCGTGGTGGACCTACAATTATTTTTCTAAAGTCATAGTAACTTACTATGAAAGAAACAAAAGCAATATATCAGCGGAAATTGATAACCTGAATGAAGTAATAATAAAACATAACAATTCCATTACCAATAAACGGTTGATTAGCAAAATCATTATTCAAGTCAACAAACCAGATTTTACTACATTACAAGACCAAATAAAAAAAATTGCTTTCGCGCAAATAGGTGACCCAAATAATATCTCGAATTGGAATATTTTTGACAATGCAACAGAAATTGAACGCAAAGAAATCACACAAGCAAGAAATATTCTGAATGAGTGGATAACCAAGCAATTCATTAATGTGTTTTTCAAAGTTTGCATCAACGATGATCGAAGAAAAAAGTTCTGGTTACGTTTTGTTTCAAAAATATCATCATTTAAGGTCTATGGTCCACTTCACACACAAAATATTCTAAAACGAGATGAAAGAGTAGCGGAATATGTAGAGTCAAGATTTGAAATTGTAACGAGCAAGAGAGACGTTTCAGCATTTATATTATTCATGGGAGATTATATGCTCATTGAGTTCAGCAACGAAGGCTATGCCTTTTACGCTTATAAAATCACCAGTCCATATAGACCAAGTTTAGACTTTAAATTAAATAGCGTGGATGATTTGCGTAATGCTTCAATGCCTATGGCTATTCAAAGTGATAATTACTACGATTATTTTAACGATGAAGGAAGATTAACACATCGAGACGGCAATCAGATTTGGGAAACAAAGTTTTATAGTTGGATGAACAAAAAGGTGTTAGGGGGAACTGTAATGAAAACAAATAGTCCAATCGAGGTTTCCGCAAAGGAGAGTATTGCAAAAAACTCAAATGAGCAATGGGAGACTTCTTCTAATTATTGGAGCACTAGAGAATTACCTGGCTACACGTATTCTAAGAAAAAAGATGCGTGGTACAAAAACAAATTATGATTTTAACACACACACAAGAGAAGAATACATTTTCCTTTTATTTCCTGAATAAATCGGGAAATAAAATTCCTGTTTCAGATTGGGAAAAACTACAATCAGAATTTTTATCACAGCTTGTAATTCTAACCGAGTTGCACGATAACGGTTTAGCAGATTACACGGACGACGCTTGTGAAGTTGAATGTCTTGATATTCTAAAGTTAAGCGAGATTGACAAACAAATATTGGACCTGCCTAGGAACTATCCGTATGAAATTTTTGTAGAATCAGACGGTGTTTTAACACAAAATACATTCAAGTTTAAATATGGATTTTATGATTTTGCACCAAACGGCACAAGATTAAGTACAACACGAAATGGCGCAAGATTGAAATTGGAAGAAAACGAATATTTACTTTCAGAAAACCAGTATTTGCTTTGCCAAGCTATTGACGAGTTCAACAATCTGTCCCATGGTGAAAAAGGAAATGTAACCAATCTTAAAAAACTATCTGAATTAAAAACGCTTTCAAAAGAAAGTGGATTGACCTTAGAGTATTTCCTAGTTAACCAAGAATTATTCATTCCCGAAAAAATAAAATTAGATATTGATTTCAACAACGGAATTTTTGAAATTATCCCAACCGTAGAAATTGACAACACAATTGGTTTTACCAACACATTTGACAAATTACCAATGATTCGTGACGTTTATCCAGTATCGGGAAATAATGGAGAAACAACAAGAGTAGTAATTTCTGAGAATCAGAAAGCTGAACTTCAAAAAATCAAAATAAATAGAAAAGTTTCAGACAAAGAGACAATTCAAAAAATCATAGAACATCCCGAATTATTTTTCAATAACGATGAAGTTGATTTTACTGTCTTTTATAGTGACAGAGTAAAAGAAATTGGCGTTTATATTCCAAAATTTTATCCTTTTGCAAGTCCTTACAAGTCGCAATGGATTCCCGGAATTGTAATAAAAGATAAGGTTCACGGAGAAAAGAAAATTTTTTTCAAGTCTCCTGAAAAACTTAATGAATTCATTGAACAAAAGGAAAAGGCTGTTAAAGTAAGGAAGCAAACCGTTGAATGGGAAAATGTAGAAATTCCAATTGAAGAAGCGGAAAAATTTATAAAAACGGCAAAAAGACAGTTTGAAAACCCCAATAGACCAGTAAAACAAGAAAAGAAAACTGATCTTGAAGTCCTTATTATCAAAGAAAATGCTGAATCAACAGAATTTATCCAAAACGGAGAGCTTATTAATAAATTTAATCTTACATACTCAGCTATTAATAATCTTTCGGGTGGTTTGAAATTAAAAAAGCATCAAATGACAGGTGTTGCGTGGCTTCAAACATTAATAAAAGAAAAGCAACCTGGAGGTTTGCTCGCTGATGATATGGGCTTGGGCAAAACCTTACAACTACTCTATTTCATAGAATGGCATAGCCAACATTCCGATGATAACAAGCCTTATTTGATTGTTGCTCCTGTCAGCTTACTTGAAAATTGGGAAAATGAATATCAGAAATTTTTCAATCCACAAAACTTACCATTGTACAAATTGTACGGAAGTGTTTCTCTAACAAAAGAAAATAGTCCTATTCAAAATCAACAAGACGCAAAACGACTACAGTTCAAGCAAATCATCCTAACCAATTATGAAACACTAAGGTCATACCAAATTAGTTTGGGTTTAGTTGATTTTGCAGTTATCGCATTAGATGAAGCACAAAAAATAAAAACACCTGGAACACTTATTACAAATGCAAGTAAAGCCTTGAAAGCGGACTTTAAAATTGCAATGACAGGAACACCTGTGGAAAATACATTGGTAGATATTTGGTGTTTAATGGATTTTGCAGTTCCCGGACTTTTAGGCAATGCCAAAGAGTTTGCAAAGGAATACCAAAAGCCTTTGAGCGATGAAAATACTGATATTAAAGTACTCACTGAAAAACTTCGTAGCAAGATTGGTGACTTTATTTTAAGAAGGTACAAAAAAGATGTTGTTGACTTACCTAACAAACACGACAATGCTAATTCAAGAATCAAAAGAGTAATGCCGCCAAACCAATTAGAGCGATACAAACAAGAAATTGAAATAGCAAATGATTCTGAACTGGAAGGAACAGATAAAAGAAATCAAAAACTAAAATCACTTTGGGCAATTAGAGATATATCCGACCATCCTTATTTGTTGGATAGCCAAATTCTAAAATTTACAAGTGATGAACTTGTTAAAAGCTCGTCCAAACTAGAAACAACTGTAGGGATTTTGGCAGACATACAATCTAAGAACGAGAAGGTAATTGTATTTGCAGACAGGCGAGAAACCCAAAAAATGTTGCAGAAAATAGTTTATGATATTTTTGGAATATTTGCAAGCATTATCAACGGAGATACGCCAACGACCAAGAAATTGGAGGGAAAATCAAAATTAAGCCGACAACAAACAATTGATCGTTTTCAGGACGAAGAAGGGTTTAATGTGATTATTATGTCTCCAATAGCCGCGGGCGTTGGTTTAAATGTTACAAAGGCAAATCACATCATTCATTATACAAGACATTGGAATCCGGCAAAAGAAGAACAGGCGACCGACAGAGCATACAGAATTGGGCAACAAAAGGATGTATTTGTGTATTATCCAATGGCTATTTTTTCTGATGACATGAAAGATGAAGAAGGAAACCGATTAAAATCCTTTGATGAAATTCTCGATATACTTTTGAATAACAAAAAAACATTGGCGAGTAATACTTTGTTCCCAACAGAACAAGCAGAAATAACACCCGATGAACTTTTTGGAAACATTTTTGGCGCAAAAACAGAAGGTAAAAATAAATCACTCACACTAACAGACATTGACCGGCTTTACCCAAACCTTTTCGAAGCGAGTATAGCCTCGCTCTATAAAAAACAAGGTTTTGACGTTTATCTTACACCCTATTCCAACGACAAGGGAGTCGATGTTGTAGTTTTAAAAAATGGAGAGAATTATCTTATCCAAGCTAAACAAACAAAGTCATTAGTCGGGAACGATGCGATACAAGAAATTTGCACCGCAAAACGATACTACGAGGACAAATTTAAGGAGCAATTTAAATTACTTACAATAACTAACAATGATTATAGTTCATCAGCTTCAATTTTAGCAAAGTCTAATGACATTAAGTTATTAAATCGAGGACATCTTGAGTGTTTAGTAAATCAAATCAGCATAAGTATACAAGATATTAATAAGATCGAATCACAACGAATGACAAGGGTATGATTCAGACTTCGGAAGCATGAATTTAAATATGAAAACAAAATACCCAAGATAGTAGGGTGTGTTTTGAGATTTAAAAGCTGTAAATATACACTGTTTCATAAAGTTTGTAAGTTATATGGATATACTTGAACAAGCTGACCCCTCAAAATTGAATTAGATTTAGGGATGCATATTGCGTTTAAGGCTGTTATTCAGGGAGTGTAACACCAACTGTGTCATTGGATTAAAAACTTAAAAACTTCTTTCCAGTTTGAGTCTATCCCCAAATCTAATATATAGTTGGGATATGGTCAAGCCCCAGTTATGTATTGGCATTGTCCATTTCTTAGAAATATCCTTAATAATCAGATACATCAGCTTCAATAAAGCCTGTTCAGAGCTAAAAGCTCCCTTGGATTTAGTAATCTTTCGTATCTGACGGTGTATGTCTCGTCCTTAAATAGCTTTACACCAAAATTGTAAAGAACATGGAAAATACTGTAAATGGTAAATAAGAATGGTTCTTCGCCAATTTTGATGCACTTATCCAGTTTGTGAAAGGCAGACCTTTCTTCTGAGCAATTCAAAACTCCCCTTACCATACATTTCACGTTTTTTATTCTTTAACCGGTTCACATTTCCTTCCACCAGTCCGTTGGTCCAATCATAAGTTATCGCATTTTTTACTGCCTGAATATCCTTTTCTAATCCATTACAAAAAGTATCTATTCTTTTGCGGCCAATTAATCGGCCATCTTTAATCCAAGTGTCCAATTGATCAGGGCATCCTCCTTTTAGAAGAGCGCTAAACTCTATGTAAAGCTTGCGTAAGCTGGATAGAAGTGAAACTTCACGAACTAGTTTATCAGTATCCGGCCTATGAACTACATATCAGTTGATTTCTTGAAGTTTTGTGGATAAAGATCCGTTAGATTTTTATGGTTTATGGAAGCTATATTCTGCAGGGCGTATTTTAGCCACTGAAATGGATTTACCTCGTGTTTTTTGCATATAGCGAAAAAAGAGTATATCATTGCTGCGCGCTGTGCTGCCTCATGGCTTCCTGCAAAGAGGTAGTTTTTACGACCCAGGTTATGTAAAGTTTTACATAAGCTAGGTTATGCATAGTTAGTGATTATGTAAAGCGCGCGACAATTGATTGGATTCCCGAGTGTTGCAGGTTGTTTTCATTGCCGCATCACTTTACATAATAAAGTCATCAAAAGTGTTTAAGCCAATCCATCAGATTGTCATTTGACAACCATACCGGTTCCTTTTCGGGAGTAACCGACGTGTAGGCTTTCTCAATTGCCAAGCGCTTAGCTTTTGAATCTGCCCTCGCATAAACCTCCGTAGTCTGAACGGAAACATGTCCAAGTATATCTCGGATATATACTAGATTGACGCCAGCCTGTAGTAAATGCATCGCTTTGGAATGTCGCAGTATATGGCAACTGATCTTCTCTGGTAAAAAGACTCCGCTTGTTTTTCTAGCCATATCTGCATACTTGATCAGAATATGATTTACGCCGGCCCGGGTGAGTTTGTCTCCACGGCTGTTAAAGAATAAGGGATGTTTATTATTACTCTCTTGATCTAGTCGATTTTCTACAATATATGGTTTCAATAACTTAACCTGTTCGTGCAACATGGGGACAATACGTGTCTTATTGCCTTTTCCTGTGATACGGATCGTATTTAATACATCCAATCTCAAACTGCACGGTGTAAGATCGATTACCTCCTGCACCCTCGCACCGGTATCGTACATGAGCGAAAGTAAAGCTAGGTCACGTCTACCTCTGACGGTGTGGATATCGGGTTGGTGTAACAACGCTTTTATCCCGTCCACGGTTAAGTAGTTCATGGGGACGGTTGCTTTACGTTTCATCGGGATGGATAGTATCTTCTGGTATTCATACAGGTAATCTGGTTGTTGATATTGGACATAACCGAAAAAAGCATGGATCGCAGCCAGCCTCGCATTTCTAGTTGAATTGCTATTTTTGCGTTCTGCTTGTAGCCAGTCAAGGAATTTGACCACTACACTTTGGTTGATGGCTTCCAAAGTAAGCTTATTCACCGATATGTTTTGCGTTGCCATGTAACCAATGAACAGTACGAAAGTATCGCGGTATGCACATACCGTATTCCTGCTGGCACCACGTTTGTGCACCAGATATTTGGTCAGAAAATCGGAGAGATATTTTGAAAAGTCAGTAGGTTTCATAGCCGATAGTATTAGGAAAGACATTAAAGCAGATCTTATCAACGTCCCTTAACAGATCTGGGTAAATAGTTGATACCAGTCTAACATAGTGATTGGTAGATTCTATCGTCTTGTGTCCCAAATAGGTGGATAGTATGGGTAGGGCACAATAGATATCGGTCCCGTGTTCGGCCATCATTGCCAATGAATGAACACTAAATGTATGCCGGAGTGCATGCAGCGTAGCGCCGCGCCTAGAACTGATTCCTGCGGTAGATAATAGCCGACTAAACCATCTACTGAGCGTATCTCGGGAGATGCGCCTGCCGTCGGGTGCAATGAAGAATCGGTCATCTTTTTTAAGATCGGCAGGCAACCGATCTCTGTAAAATGCATATTGGCTTAGTACTGCTGTTGTTGAAACAGAAAAAGGGATTACGCGTTGCTGTCCATTCTTGCTGTCGCGAACGATCAGGTACTGGTCTTTGAGATTAACGTCGGATGTGGATAAAGCTAAGGCTTCACCACTTCTTAAGCCGGTGGCATACAATAATCTCAGAAGGGCCGGTATGGCAAACATGGTATGCCGCATACCTTTGATTACCCGATAACTGTCAGCAGCGTCAAAAATTTTCTGCAATTCTTCATGGCTGTAGATATAAGGCACAAAATCCTGTCTAAAAACAGGCAGACGCGAGACATAGGAAAGGATTCCCTGTTCATTAAGAAACGATGCCAATAGATTGATGAGCACGGCCCGGTGATAATTGTAAGAACTGGACAAATCAGAACCCGCTTTTGACCAGGATTGCGAAAGCTCCGCTGTTATGCCCACTCGTGTTTCGCCACGCTCTATCGTGAAACGGTCGAAAACGCTAAAAATTGCTTCTTCCGTTTCCTGCTTAAAGCCAAGCTGCCGTTTATCGGCGAGGTATTGCTCTAGATACGGCGCATAGATACCAACAAATTTATTACGCATAGAAGTAGCCTCCTTTCTGCTCGTAAAATGTAACAGGCACAGATGACACGTCTAACATGCACTGTTTCATAGAGGCTAGGTCTATACGCAGATAATATCGGGTTGAAGCAGAGTTCTCATGGCCTAGCACCTCTGTGATCACAGGCATCACGGTATTTTGTTCTAACAACAGGCTTGCCAGACTGTGACGGAGTGCATGAGGGCCATACCTCCGGTGTTGTACATTGACACCAGAGGCGAGGAAGGCTTTTTGAACTGCGTGTGTGACCGAACTGGTGTATAGACGCCCGATCGGCGAACGGCCTGTCAAAAACACATATGGCTCACTGGATTTTGGTCTTGCGTATTTCAGATAGTCAATGATCGCCTCACCGACCTCAACCAAAAGCGGCAGCTGGAGCAGCCGTTCCGTTTTATATTGATTGAACGAGATAAGACACTCTTCCCAACGCAAGCTATCGAACTTAAGTCCACCGATATCGGATGCACGCATACCTAGCCTGCAAGCGAGTAGGACTATTGCATAATCACGTTTGCCACAAGGCCTGGAACGATCGATCGCAGAAATCATGCGCTGGATTTCATCAACATTATAAGTGGAAGGTAGACGTGCCTGCTTAATGTATTTATCTTTAGGTACCAGGATAGAGGTATCAGCCTTTAGCTGTCCTTGTTCAAATAGGTACTTCAAAAAACTACGTATGGCCCGCAGGGTCATATGGATTACACTTGGCTTTAGCCTGTTCAAGGTCTTGAGGTAATCAAGGATAACAACTTTGTTAACCTCACTCATTGCATATATGTTCTGGCCTTTAAGGTAGAATAAAAACCTACCAAGATAATGCTCGCGTTCTTTGGTGGTAGATGGCTTTAGTCTCATTGATTCCAGGTAACTTATGAATTCCTTCATCTGTATACCGATGACACCGTCTACTGCGAAGCGTTCTTTGGTGCTGACCAGTGTGCCGGTATCATAATACTCGCAAAGTACGTTGACAATCTTGACAATATCTTTGTTGCACTTGGAAAGTGTGGAATAATCAAACATGCCAAATGAATCGAGTAGGTATTGCTGCCCAATCTGCGAATTGAAATCCATGATCCCCTTTTTCGCTAATTGTCGTTGCATCTGCCGCCAATAAACGCGGTACCATTTGACGGTGTTCTTGGATCTCAGAAGTTTGTTCGAGAGTACTTCACTCGCATCAAGGATCAGTCGATCAAAGGTGTTTAGTATCTTACTCATAGTTGCTTTATTAATGGTTACGACATTGTGACCATTGATAAAACGTATGATTATGTAAAGTTCTTCTGAACAAACAAGCCTTATAAATGACTTCTGAGAAATTACTTTACATAATCACTAACTATGCATAACCTAGCGCAACTGGGCGAATAGCATTCTCGACAAGATTATTATCGATAAGCAGATTACCGTCATATAAGTATGCTGATAAAGCATCCCATCTTGCGTAAGCATAGCCCATGGCTTTACCGATCTGACTTTTTGGAAGTGTATTCTTGATCTCTTCAAAGATCCATTTGCCCATTTCATTGATTATAGGTAAGGATTCTTCTAGCCGCAGTTCCTTTATCTTTTCTGGAGAAAGATTATCCTGTTTTGCTTTTCGCTCGATAGCATATAGCTGCTGTATCATCAACAGGGCTTTTTCTGCTCTGGGTCTGTCATTATCCAATGCTTTTTCGAACTCACGGCGCGCATGTGCTAGGCAGGCCAGGTGTGTTACCTCTTTCTTTTTGGCATAGCTATCGTAGGCGGGTAAGAGGGCCCGGTTGCCCGAGCCTACTCCCCTAAGAACCGTGCGTGCAAGTTTCCCTGCACACGGCTCAAGTTATTTACAAGTCA
>NZ_RBWS01000002.1 GCF_003627955.1 Sphingobacterium puteale
CAGCGGAAAAATCTTACAAAGATCGGGATAACAGAACAAAAAATGGTGACCGAAATTATTCTGACCACCATTTTTTATAACATTTACTGAATATCCCAAGTTAGACACTATTTGGGGCATTTTTATGGGCTTCTATAAAAAATATGCTGTTGCGTAGTTTCTATGTTCTCCCGACTTTCACTTTTCGGCCCTTGACTTTCTGTCCGTTTGCCGCATTGATGATCGCTAAAGCCAGTTTACGTTTGACAGCAACATAAGCAATTTTGTCTTTGACTTCGATAATTCCGATATCGTCTTTTTCAATGCCATCCAGATTCAACAGAAAGCCAACGATGTCAATTTTGTTGACTTTATCCTTCCTTCCGGCGCTGACATAGAGTGTAGCGAAAGGCGAGTTTTCGGGAAGTTCATAAAAGTCGGGGAATTCCTCCTCTGGCGTATCTTCCAAAATGTAGGGATAATTCTCTTCAGGTTTTAAGATGACATACACGTCGCCTTTTGCCTGCATACGCGCTGTGCGTCCATTGCGGTGTGTAAAATCATCTTCTTTATGTGGAAGCTGATAGTGAATGATTGCATCCACTTCCGGAATATCCAATCCCCGGGCGGCAAGGTCCGTCGTAATCAGAACATTGTTGGAGTGGTTTCTGAATTTTAGCAGCGCCAACTCTCTGTCCTGCTGCTCCAGGCCACCATGAAAGGTATCATGAATGATATTACGATTATCCAACAGGTCGCTGATATGGTCGACAGCATCACGATGGTTGCAAAATATAATCATTTTTTTTGTGCCGATCTTGCAGATAAGTTTTAAAAGCGCTTCCAGTTTCTTTTGACTGCTGGAAACTACTTTTTTTATCGTGATCCGCGGGATGTTGTTTGCATCTTTTAGGAAATCTACCGTAATGGGCTCCTGAATCTGCGTAAAAGCCGGAATGGTCTCCATTGTTGTCGCAGAGGTCAATATACGCGACTTAATTTTGGGCATGTGCCGAATGATAAAATCCATTTGCTGTTGAAAGCCAAGCTCCAGGGACTTGTCAAATTCATCCAGTATTAAGGTATGGATTTGGGTCGGATCGAAATTCCCCTCTTCAAGATGTTGTTTTATTCGACCAGGGGTGCCGATAAGAACAGATGGCGCATCTTTGAAGGCATTTTTTTCGATACGGGTGCTATGTCCACCATAAGCGCAGGTTACTTTGTATCCCGTGGTCAGTTTGCGGATGACTTGTTCGATCTGTAAGGCGAGTTCACGGGTCGGGACTAAAACCAGCACCTGTACTTCACGGGCGATATCTTTTAGCTGTTGTAGTATTAGTAATGAAAAGGCTAAGGTTTTTCCTGATCCTGTAGGGGAGAGCAAAATGAAATCTTTGTCGTGTTGGTAGCTGGCCAATACCTTTTGTTGCATTTCATTCAGGGATGAAATACCGAATTTGTTTAAAATAGCTTCTAGCTGCATGGCACAAAAGTACTAATTAAAACGAAAAGGTAACCCATCTCTTTCAGAGGGATTACCTTTGTCGAATTTTTATATTGGACTTTATGGCAAAAAGAAGCTTTTTAATGATCCAATGTATTATACTTTATTGGTATTGTTTTAAAGTATATCAATACCTTCTTCGCGTAAAGCCTGTTTTTTATCCTCTTCCCAGATACTGACCTGTACTTCGCCGATGTGTTGCTTTTTAAGCATAAACATACAGACACGTGACTGGCCGATACCACCGCCAATAGATTCGGGTAATTCATCGTTAAGCAGCATGCTATGAAACGTTAGCTTAGACTTTTCGCTGCAATTTCTGATTTCCATCTGATGAGCTAATGCTTTTTTATCGACACGGATACCCATGGATGAAAGCTCGAATGCAGAATTTAGAATGGGGTTCCAAACAAGGATATCGCCATTTAAACCCTTGTATCCTGCCTCGTTGGTGGTACTCCAGTCGTCGTAGTCTGCCGCCCGGCCATCATGTGCTACTCCATTGCTCAGGGCACCACCAATACCGTACAGAAATACTGCACCGTATTCTTTTGTGATGGCGTTTTCTCGTTCTTTGGTACTTAAATCTGGGTATTTTTGCAATAATTCCTCCGAAGAGATAAATGTAATAGTCTCCGGAAGAATCGCTTTGATCTTTGGGTATTTACGCTCCACCTGTAATTCTGTTAATCGAAGTGATTCATATATTTGGAGTACAGTATCCTTCAGAAGAATCAAATTACGCTGATCTTTTCCAATGACTTTTTCCCAGTCCCATTGATCCACATAAATGGAATGTATAGGGGTGTAATCCTCGTCTGGACGAAGGGCTTTCATATCGGTGACAATACCCTCACCCGGTAACATTTCAAGCTCTTTTAAGCGTACTCTTTTCCATTTTGCCAATGAATGAACCACGACTGCCCGTTTTTCATTTAAAGATTTGATCGGGAAGGAAACAGGGCGCTCGATGCCGTTCAAATCATCGTTTAATCCTGTGCCATCCAGAACTACCAATGGCGATGAAATTGGAATCAGATTTAACTTGTTTTTTAATTCTTGGACAAATGTATCTTTAACGAAGCTGATAGCAACTTCGGTATTTAAAAGTTTTCTTCCCTCCATATGAGTCAATTGAAAAGCCATGTACGGATCGTTGTACATCGCATCATTTTTCTTATTCAGTTATTTGCTACAAAAATATGAAAATATCATTTGGTAATATGTTTTGTTGTTATTTTTGATATTTATCCATTAAAATGTTGAAAAAATATAAATATTACAAGAAAAAGTGAATAGGTCAATATGTAATTATAAAACTATTAATTTGTCGGTGCAACTAAACTCGCCCGACCTCATAAAAAAAGCCCTGAAATAATTCTCAGGGCTTTTTTGTTCTATTGAATGGGATGCGTTTATACCGAGAAACTCTCACCGCAGGCGCAAGTACGGCTTGCATTAGGATTATGAAATTCAAATCCTTTTCCGTTCAGCCCATCGGAATAATCAAGTTCGGTTCCTGCTAAATAGAGAAATGATTTGATATCCAAACAGATTTTTACCCCCTTATCTTCGAAAAACTGATCTCCCTTTTTTTCCTCATTATCGAAATTCAGTTTATAGCTTAAGCCTGAGCAACCACCACTTTCTACAGCAACACGCACAAAGTAATTGCTGTCATATTGCTCATCCTTCATGATTTCCTCGATACGAGTTTTTGCTTTATCAGTAACTGTAATCATAGTTGTATCTTTGTCTACAACAAAGATACATACAATCTCGCTATATTTCGTCTGTTCTTAAGTTTTTAGAATGTCATAAATTAGCTGATCAAACCAGCCTTAAAAAGTTGCCATATCGGCGATTGATCCCTTATTTTTTGTACAGCCTCTTTGATCAGTTGCGCGCATTGTAGGATTTCTTCACGCGTAGTCAATATGCTTAGGCTAAATCTGATCGCAGCAAGTGCATCTTCTTTGGATATGCCCATAGCCAGCAGTACATGTGAAGGTTCCCTTGATCCGGTGACGCAGGCGGAGCCGGAGGATAAGGCTAAAGTAGGACATGCGGTCATGATCTCGCTGGCAAGAACATGTTTGAAACTGATGTAGCTTGTCGTCGGTAGACGGGAAGTATTTTGCCCATGTATACTAATTTCGGGAATATCAGCCAGTTCAGCTTCCAATAGATCCCGATAGGCTTGAACGTTTGTATAGGCTTGAGGGTTTAGCATCGAGATCGCCTTTCCAAAGCCGACGATGGCCGGAACATTGTAGGTGCCGCCCCGAAAGCCATTCTCCTGGCCACCACCTAAAATTAGTGGAGTAAGCTGAATGGGCTTTGATTTGCGTCGGATATAAAGTGCACCAACTCCCTTTGGACCGTGAATTTTATGTGCACTCAGACATAAAAGATCGATAGGAAGCTCTTGCAGGTCGATCGTAACTTTTCCGATGGCTTGTGTGGCGTCACAAAAAAATAGAATGTCTTCTTCTTGACAGATAGCTGCCACCTCTTCCATTTCAGTCAGTACGCCAGTCTCATTATTCGCTGCCATCAGGCAAATTAATATGGTTTTAGTGGTAATAGCATTTTTAAGATCATCCAAGGCGATACGCCCCTGGCTGTCAACAGGAAGATAAGTGATTTGTGCGCCCTGTTTAGTCAGCTGTTCACAGCAGCTTAATACTGCTTTATGTTCCGTAGCAGCGGTAATGATATGGTTACCTTGTGATCGGTATTTGTCAAATACACCCTGCAATACGGTATTAATGCTTTCTGTAGCTCCGGAATTGAAAAAAACTTCCTTTGGCGTACAATTTAAAGCCTCGGCAACCTGTTTTCTACTCAGTTGAACAGCTGCATTGGCGGCTCTACCCATCTGGTGGTAAACACTGGACGCATTAGCATAATTTTGGATGAAATAAGGGGTCATCTCCTGCCATACTTCATCCAAAATCCGGGTGGTTGCATTATTGTCCAAATATATGGTATCCTTCATCAGCATAAAGATAAGGATAATGGCGTTTATGCCGAAGCTTTCACATCAACTTCCTTCTTTTTGACATTGGGATCATAGCGTAGCCCCGGTGTGAGCCAGTACATCAAAATGATGCGTGAATATCGGTAGTTGAAGGGAGACATCAACACAACACTTAATATAGCGACAGTCGCATAAAGAATGAAGGATGAGTCATTACCCGTGAGGATGTAAGTTGCCATACAGGCTGTGACCATTTCTGCGATGGCAAAAGCATAGGTGACATACATGGCGCCATAAAAATATCCAGGTTCGCGCTCGTAACGCAGACCACAGTATTCACAATGACTGTTCATCTTTTGGACCTTCAGGCCATAGGCAGGACCTTGATAGACATGACCGACTCTGCATCTTGGGCATTTTGCCTGCCATGCGGCTTTGAATTCGGATAATTCGTATTTAACTTCTTCCATAGTTATAGTTGTTTTCTGAACTCCTCGGGTGTGAGATCAGTGGATTTTTTAAAAAATTTGGTGAAATAAGAGTTGTCCTTAAACTGCAATTCATTTGCAATTTCAGTAATATTTAAATTTCGATTGATTAATAGCCGTTTTGCTTCCAGGACAATTCGGTTGCGGATGATCTCACCCGCAGACTGACCGATATAGGATTTACAGATCGCGTTCAGATGATTTGGCGTGATAAATAGTTGATCCGCATATACACTTGGTAATTTGGTGGATTTAAACTGTTGTTCCACCAATTGCTGAAAACTATTGAATATTTTATGATTATAGGGGTTGCTTCCATCTTTTTGTTCTTTCTCTGAAGAGATGGAAACATATAGTAAAAATTGCAATAGTAATGTGCGGATATAATCTTCGGATAAACCCTCGGATTTCGCGGACAAGATTTTGTCCAGGATATCCGTGGCCTGCGAACGGCAATTTTCTTTCAGTTCAAAAATCAAGTGCTCAATTTTACCCTGTAAAAAACTGAAACGTTCCAGATAGTCCGTGCGTAATAAAAAGGACTGGAAATAGTCCACTGAGAAATTAACCACATAGCCTTCCTCATCACCAGCAAAATTCCAGGTATGCACCTGACCGGGGGCCATGAAGTAGATCTGAAAGGGAGTAATTTTATAATGATTAAAATCAATGATATGATCACCCGAACCTTTGGTAAATAATACAAAATGATAAAAATTGTGTTTGTGGGGAAACACCATATCAGCATGCTTGATAACGTAATCACTTAAGTCATCGATGTGGATAGTTGTTTTATTGTTGAGGTCGATGCTACAACTATCTATGATGGGAATGGTGTTTTTTCTATTCATATTACAAATTTAGCCTTTAATTTCTTTTTCTAGTGGTGTTAATATTATGTTTTGTGGTATTTTTCAATGATTTTTATATTTTGAATGGTAAGTTTGTATGTTGGAACAATCCTTGTTTCAAGGAGCATGGAAATATATTTAATAAACATGGAAAGTAATTTAAATAGTCTAGGGACTAGATTTGGACGATTGACCGATATCGTCATTGATTCAATACCGGGTATTATAGGTGGTATTATTTTATTGATTATTGGTAAATATGTTATAGCTTTGGTCAACCGATTATTGCACAAGCGTTTCGAGAAAAGAAACGTCGACCCTTCAATCCGAGCATTTATCTCCAGTATCGTCAAGATTGTGATGTGGGTGATGTTGCTATTGACCGTTGCGAGTCAGGTTGGTATACAGACCACCTCTTTCATTGCGGCATTGTCTGCTTTTGGTTTGGCTGTAGGTATGGCACTACAGGGAAGTCTAAGTAACTTTGCCGGTGGTGTACTGATCCTGATGTTTAGGCCTTTCGAAGTGGGGGATTACATCTCGAGTGCCAATGGTACCGCGGGAACAGTGGAGCGAATTGATATTTTATATTCTACATTAATCGGTGACGATGGTGTCCGGATTTTTAGCCCCAATGGTCCATTGGCCAATTCGGTGATCAAAAACTATACGAAAATTGTTCAACGGATGTTTGAATATACGGTGAGTATATCCTACGACAAGAATATAAAAGATGCAAAGGATATTATCCTTAGAGTGCTTCGCTCAAATGAGACTGTTTTGACTAGCCCCGAACCCACAGTATTTGTGAAGGAATTGGGAACCAGTTCAATAGTGTTGACCGTAAGAGCATGGACTAGGCGCGAAGATTATTGGCCGGCACGCAATTCAATGCAGGAAAAAATTATGTTGGAACTGGAGCGCAACGACTTGAGTGTAGCGCCTAATCCAACACAGATTAGCATTATTTCCAATGCGAGCGACCAGGGCAAACAAGTCAACACAGATGGTTAATCATCTGCCAGGGCTCGGATAAGAATAAAGTACCGGTAGGCTATTATGGCCTGCTGGTACTTTTTTAGTTTAAGCGGATCCTTCTTCCCATATTTGGGAAGAATTGCTTTATTTAGTTTGTTCAGGAACTGAAAGAGATGTCGTTTCATGTATAGACTTCTGGATTGATAATTTGTGGCATCTTTTCACCTTTGATTGCTGCCAATAAATTGCTTGCTGCCATTAGCGCCATATTGTCTCTGGTTTCCACAGTTGCGGATCCGATATGCGGTAAAATGCAGACATTTTCAAGATTTAGCAGTGGGTTGTCCGCTGCCATGGGTTCGGGGTTTGTCACATCGAGCCCGGCTCCCCATAATTCCCCTAGGCGTAAAGCGCTGGCAAGATCGTCCTCTTGTACTAATCCGCCACGAGCTGTGTTGATCAGAATCGCCGAGTTTTTCATGCGCTTAAATGTATCCAGATTAAACCGATTGGACGTCTCTGAAGTGAGTGCCGCATGAATGGAAAGTACATCACTTTGGGTTAGTAGGTCATCAAAGTTGACATATCTCGCCCCTAGGATTCGTTCGGCTTCCAGGTTCCGCCCACGGTTATAATAGATGATTTCCATGTTATATGCAGCTCTTGCTTTTCGGGCAAATTCGAAACCAATCCTTCCGAGGCCATAAATACCTAATGTTTTATTGTTGAGCTCTATGCCCAGATGTGCTGTAGGGTCGAAGCCTTTCCATTGCCCCTGTAAAATCTGCTTGTGATTGAAGAAAGCTTTCCTGGAAACGGCCAGCATCAATAGGAAAGCAACATCAGCCGTTGCGCCGGAAAGTACACCCGGTGTATTGCTCACTGGGATACCATATTTCGTCGCAGCAGGGATGTCAACATTATCATGACCAACGCTCATCAGGGAGAGCGCTTTAAGATTGGGGCAGTTTTCGAAAAATTCTTCGTCAAACTTTTGCATGCCACCGTTCAGTATATAATCGGCCTGTTGTCCCGCTTGGATAAGATCGGTAGGAGATAGTGGGGTGGAAGAGTCATGTATCGCTACCTCATGTCCGGCAGCCGTTAACAGATCAATACCTTTTTGTGGGATTCGTTTCGTGATAAATATCTTCATGTAAATGTTATGCTATCGTGGAGCCTGTTGTATAATAAAATGATGAGCAGCCGATTTATTCGGACTGTTGATCAAAGTTAATGCTTAACAGTTTGTGTAACAATAAAAATTAACCGTTTTTATTATAACAAAAAAAGCTATACCGTTGTTTCGATATAGCCCTGCTAATAATATTTTGCTTTTTTATTTTGTATGAAGCAAATAATCCAAAATGCTTTTTCCTTGGTCATCGACGGAAAGTGCAGCATTGGACAAGACGACTACTGCACTTTTTTTATCCGGAGACAAAGCCAGATAAGAACTACTTCCGGCTGTCCCTCCGTTATGCCAATAAAAGGTAAGATCATCAAGCAGGTTCATGTGCCATGCTAACCCCAAATCAGTATCGGGCGGAAGAAAGAAGGTAAACAATCTGGTGTTGGCCATTGCGTTTTCCAGCGGGCTCTGCGGCATCCTAAACTGTGCGTTCGCAAATTTAAGTAAATCTTCCAGGGTGGATTTTAATCCGCCGGCAGCACTGAAAGCATCGAACGACCAGGCTGTTACTTCCTGCCCATTCTTATCGTATACTTTAAAAGTATCTTTTCTTTTTGGATCTAATACCTGAAAGGTATTATTCATTTCTAATGGTTTACAGATTATTTCTCGGACAATTTGATCATACGATTTTTTGTAGATGCTAGAGATGATATCCCCAAGTACAGCGTAGCCCAGATTGCTGTATTCGTATTCCTGCCCCGGTGTCTTTTGATTTTTGAAACCGGATAAATAGTTATAGAGTGCTTTTCTATCGTATGCCTTGTAAGGGTCATTTCCGCTGTATCCTTTTACTTTTTCAAAGTTGTCTGGCAGCCTCGGAAATCCAGATGTGTGATTGGCTAGCATCTGAAACGTTATTTTAGTCAGATCTTCGTTCTTTTGGAGGGTATCAGGAAGGAATAAGGATATGGGTTGATCTAATGTTATTGTGCCCTCTTCAACGAGATTGGATAATAAGATGGCTGTAAAGACTTTACTGAGCGAGCCGATTTCGTAAAGTGAGGTTGTTGTCGGTAATGTTTGATTGCCTTTTGCTGTCTCGCCGTAGAAATAGGTTTTAGACTGCCCGTTTCTAATAATGCCTATGGCAAGCGACTGCGCATTTTGTTGCTTTAGATAAGAATTTGCAACCGAGTCGATGAAAAAGTCATCTTTGTCCACGATTTTTGGGGGAGTGACTGTCTCTAACGTTTTTTCCGGGCTGTTTTTATCTGAAGCAGGTTGATTCAGCTGGCGAAAGTGTAAGGTGTTAAACTTAAGTGTTGAATCTGTGGCAAATAATAACTCGTAAGACTGCCTGTCAAAATCCAGACGGTAGGTTGCCGCTCCTTTTTCAAAACTAGTGATTTCAGAACTTTTTACCCTACCCAAAGGGTAGATCTGCCGCAGCATCTGTGTGAATTTCGGAAGACTGTATTGCTGTTTATAGGAGTCGCTCGCTAGATTATAGGCAGAGTCTGTCATCTGGGAATTGATAAAAAATTCCAATTTGTTATAAACTCCTTTGTTGACCTGTTCCGCTTGATTTGTCTGGGCAAAGGAGTAAGAAGTGATGCCCAACAATATTGCTGTATAAAAATGTTTCATAACCATTGTTAGGCACAAATCTACGGAATGTTTAAATTCCAATCAATTGTTTTAATCGGGCATAGCCTGATTTACTGATATTGAGCTTCTCACCGGAGATCAATGCAGCGATATAAGAGTCCTTTTCGTAAGGCTCCAATTTAGCCAGCTGATCGACCTTAATGATAAACGAACGATGGATACGTACAAACTGATTTGGGTCGAGGGATTTTTCAAAAAATGCCATGGTTTTATTCTTGAGGTACATGCCATCTTTGGTGTGAATCTTAACGTAGTCATCGTAAGACTCCAAGTATTTGACTGTATCAATAGGGATTATTTTGATCTGTGTGCCTGTTTTGACAACAATACGGTCGATCTTTGTTTCGTCTTGTGCAGCGAGAACCTCGTAGTTGGGTTGAACCTTTTTCTCAGGAGCGGAATAGCTGGACCTAAATTTTTCCAACGCTTTTTTGAAACGCATAGGGGACACTGGTTTTAGCAGATAATCCAGGGCATTCTTTTCAAAAGCTTTTAACGCGTACTCATCAAATGCAGTTGTAAAAATAATGGCTGGAGGGTTGTCGACTAGTTCGAGCATTTCAAAACCGGTCAATTTTGGCATCTGTACATCCAAAAAAACCAGGTCCGGTTCATGTGTCTGGATCGCTTTAACGCCTTCAAAACCATCTCCACACTCAGCCAAAACGCTCACATCAGCTTCATTTTTTAAGTAGCCCGCAATAATGGAGCGTGCTAGGGGTTCATCATCAATGATAACGACTTTAATCATATTGAGGTATTTTTAGGGTGCTAGTAAATATATTGTCCTGAATCTGAGTTTCCAGAAGATCATTTCTGCCATATAGCAGATACAATCTACGTTGAATACTGGAAAGCCCAAATCCGGTTCCTTTTTTCGGTTTTGATTGTTCTTCTGCATCAAAAGGGTTGGTAATTTGGATGCGAAGCTGGCCCTCTTGTGAGGTGCATTTTATTTGTATGTCGACTTGATCGGTAATATTGTATAATCCATGCTTTATGGCATTTTCTACTAAGGGCTGGATGATCATTGCGGGCAATTTATTCGTAAATATTTCCTCAGAGGAGGAAATGGAAGTGTTCAGACGATGACCAAAGCGTACTTTTTCAATGTCAAGGTAGAGTTGCAGATGGTCTAGCTCTTCTTCCAGTGTAATAATCTGATTGTTTTCCTTTCTCATCGTACCCCGTAAAAAATCGGACAGTTGAAATGTCATATTACGGGCTTCATCCGGATTGGCACCAATAAGGGCAATGATCGAATTCAAGCTGTTAAATAAAAAGTGTGGCTGCAGCTGTTGCCGCAAATTATAAAGTTCTGCTTCGCGAAGCAGGTTTTCGGATTCTTGTTTCCGTTTGATATTATTAATATTATCTTCCTGAATATTCCAGACGATATTAATAATAGCGACCGAAGTGAGGATAAGGAAGTTAACTATACCGCGAAAAGGTAGCGTCAAATCCAAAAGTGTGATAAAATTTGGCTGGATAAAATAATTCATTAAAAAGCGACTCAATCCAGTACTAATGGCGGCCATAATTAAGCCTATGATCAATACCTTCCATATCTCCCGCGGTTGTGGTGTGTAGAAGTTTAGCGCAGAGGACATGCCGTAGCAGCAAAACATCATCACGGCACTATTGATCAATGAATCTTTAAACGCCAGTTGAGAATCAAATCCTGAGCGTAGCATCAGTAAATATTGTAATGCAAGATATCCGATAAATACGGATATACAAATAATGCCTATTAAACGACTTTTGATACTGAGCGTCAGCTTATTTTTCATCGATTAAGCATTTTTTATGGTTAAGTTTCCCAAAATACAAGTGCCGGTGATGTAGATTTTTTTATCCGTATCCGGGTTGTAGATCGTCTGGAACCTTCGGTCATCGACAGATCCTAAGATAGAAGCCACATTGCTGAATACGGTCCAATGTGGGGGGATAATAATACGCGCACTTCCAAATAATTGAAAGGTGTCAATGACGATCGCCTGCTGGATGTCTGCTTTTGTCAAATCCAGTTCAATACTGCCAAAGACATTGGTCAAATTGCCACCTCTAAAATGTTTGGAATAGATGACTTTCTTTTGGCCTGCAAAAATCGTGTTCAGATTAAGGCTGTCTTCGAAAGACTGATGAAATGAACTGTTCTCTTTGTCGCCAAAAGCCTGCGCGTTGGGCGAGGCTTGTTGGCTTGATCCGTATTGTTCGTTAAAAGGTTTTGCTTCAGCATCCGGGGCCGTTGTGTCAGCGGGATTATCCGTCGGTATATTGACCCGTTTATCCCAATCATATGGATTTTGTGGCGGATTGGGGAAGGTAGGCGGCACCATCGGAGGTTTCCGTTTACTCATAATAAAATAAATCCCAAGCGAAATGATGATGATAGGGACGGTGACGGAACCAAAGTCAGTACGCATCATCCTTGAAATAAGGCTGGCTCCGCCGATAATTAATAGGATGATTGCCGATTTTTTCTGAAATTGGGAATTGACGCCGATAACAAGGCCGATGATGATCAATATCGTTGGCCAGCTAAATAACCAGCTCGGAAACCAGTTTCCTAGATTGAGGTTATTCAATAATAAGAATATACCTACAATGATCACAATGGCCCCCACGATATTGCGGCTGTTATTGCTGTTTGGTATGATAGGTTCTTTTTCCATAATGTTTTTACTATTTATGACTCAAAGATAGAGGCACAAATAAACTATACATATTCGCTTTAGGTAATACAACTTATATTTTCGGTAAATGTACTGATTTCGTCGGTAAAAAATATTGTTGTTTGATTTTTATCACATGTCGGTTGAACGAATATATCATTTTTGCGGGTTATTGTCTTTTTTTTTAATATTATTTGGTGTATTAAAATGAATTATTATATATTTATCAAAGATTAAGATTACTTTAAACTTAAATAACAACCAATGGGAGATTTTGAAAACAAAGAGCGTGAAGAGGTTTTTTCAAAAAAGGTGAGAGCAGGTAAGCGAACTTATTTTTTTGATGTAAAAGCAACTCGATCGAACGATTACTACATTACTATCACAGAAAGCAAGAAGCGCTTTGAGGATGGCCAGTTTATTAAGCATAAGATTTTCTTATACAAAGAAGATTTTGAAAAATTTGCGGAAGGTTTGACGGATGTTGTAAATTACATTAAGTCTAATCAGGAAGTAATCGAAAAACGATATGAGCCTAACTTTGACGATGCATATGCCGAGGAAGCTGATGGTCGTTCAAAAGATGATTTTTCATTCTAACGTGTTATAGAATGAAATCTCAATGAAAAAAGAAATAAAGCCACTCGCGTGGCTTTTTTTATGGGCCAAGGCAGTGTGCGCTTGACTTGGATATATTCTATTGGTCCGAATGTATGTTAAATGATGGCTAAAAAATCGTTCAACACCCTGTTGAATTTTTCGGGCTCTTCGAGATTTGGTAAATGTCCTGATTCTTCAAATTCCACGAATCTAACATCGGGAATGTTTTCAATAAGAATATTTGTCTGCTCCTCACTCATCAATTTATCATGTTTACCTTTGACCACTAGGGTCGGGATAATAATTGTTTTCAGGGAATGTGTTGTATCTGTACGGGAAGCAAGTGCGAGTTGAGTTGCACAGATACTGGCAAGTTCATTTCTACGAATGCAACTTTTGATAAGTTCGACAGCCTCCGGATTCCCCCGAATAGTTTTTTCGTAAAATACATTTTCCGTAAAACCGATCGCAAATGGTCTCCGCCCATATTTAAGTAATGCCTGTATGGAATCAAATCTTTTTTGTTTGGCCTTATTGTCGTCCGCAAGGGAGTTGGTGTCACATAAAATCAATCCGGCTAATTGCTGGCCGATCAGCTCATAGGTGCGCAGGGCAATATAGCCCCCCATGGAGATACCGCAGAGCACAACATAGTTGAGGTCGAGTTTGCGAATAAATTCAACAAGATCTTTGGCAAACACATCAACCGAAAAGAAACCATGTCCATTTGTGCTGAGGCCGTGCCCCCTGACATCGATGGCAATTCCGGTGTATTCTTCGTCAAGATCCAGCAATTGCTGTTTCCAGGTGTTCTTGTTGAAAGGGAAGCCATGGATAAATAGAACTGTTTTAGGGGCAGGGTATGATTTGCTGGGGCGGATATAATACGAGATGCTGATGTCTCCAATGCGGACTTTGCTGAGTTTTAATTCTCTTTTGCTCATGAATAATAACATTTGTCAGTGTCAGAAAAAAAAAGTTGATATTTTAAATATAATATTATCAACGAGATAAACGAAATGTTGTTTCATAAAGTTAAAAAAAGCGAGAAAATGTTTGTTAAATCCATAAATATGTCGATATTTGCATCACCAAAACGAAAAAGAATACAGATTTGTTTTGGTTGCCTAGCGCTCCTAGCTCAATTGGATAGAGCATCTGACTACGGATCAGAAGGTTAGGGGTTCGACTCCCTTGGCGCGCACTATATACAGGTTCTGTATACTAAAAAAGAGGCATTCCTAGCTCAATTGGATAGAGCGTCTGACTACGGATCAGAAGGTTAGGGGTTCGACTCCCTTGGAGTGCACAAAAAGCCAACCTTTCGGGTTGGCTTTTTTACTACAAAGAAGTTACTGTGCGTATTGATAGTTGGGGGTATGGAAACTTCTTTTTGAAAAAAAAGTTTGTAAAAAAATGAATTCTGACTATATTTGCGTCACCAAAACAAATGGGACAGAGTTCTAAACGTAATGGTTTACTGCGCTCCTAGCTCAATTGGATAGAGCATCTGACTACGGATCAGAAGGTTAGGGGTTCGACTCCCTTGGAGCGCACGACTGAAAAGCCTAGTCATCATCTGTGATTAGGCTTTTATTTTTTAACTCGTTTTAATTTCTTAAATAAAACTATGCTAAACCTTGTAATATTTGGCCCTCCGGGTGCAGGTAAGGGAACTCAATCTGCAAAGCTTAT
This sequence comes from Sphingobacterium puteale, assembly GCF_003627955.1. Taxonomy (GTDB): domain Bacteria; phylum Bacteroidota; class Bacteroidia; order Sphingobacteriales; family Sphingobacteriaceae; genus Sphingobacterium; species Sphingobacterium puteale. Next base: position 14,560 of record NZ_RBWS01000002.1, read on the forward strand.
TGAAAAATATCAATTGATTCATATTTCAACTGGTGATATTTTTAGAGCACATATTAAAGGTCAAACGCCACTTGGTCAACAAGTAAGCCAGATTATTGCTGAGGGAAATTTAGTGCCAGATTCGATTACGATAGCAATGCTGGAAGAAGAAGTGAAAAAAAATCCTGATGCAAAAGGATTTATCTTTGACGGATTCCCACGTACTGTTGCTCAAGCAGAGGCATTGGATGCTTTTTTGGAAGGTATCAATACTTCAATATCAGTTGTAATCGCACTGGATGTAAACGAAGAAGAATTGAAAGCGCGCATTGCAAAACGTAAAGAGATTTCTGGCCGTTCGGATGATGATGCTGATAAATTGGTGAAACGCATCGATGAGTATTTTACAAAAACTGTTCATGTGTTGCCATATTATGAAGCGCAAGGTAAATTATCCAAAGTGGATGGTATTGGAGAGATTGATACAATCTTCAAAAGCCTAACGGATATTATCGATAATTATTAATTGAAATAAATACTTTTTTAGACTGTAATACATTGTAATGGCGCAAGGATCGAATTTTGTTGATTATGTGAAAGTGTGTTGTCGTTCGGGACATGGTGGGGCAGGTTCGGCTCATTTGCATCGTGACAAGCATACCGCTACAGGAGGGCCGGATGGTGGTGACGGTGGCCGAGGAGGACATATCATACTAAAAGGAACGACGAATATTTGGACATTGCTCCATCTGAAGTACCGCAAACACATCATTGCTTCTAATGGGGAGTCCGGTGGCAGTTCTTTGCGAACAGGCGCTACCGGTCGGGATGAAGTATTGGAAGTACCATTGGGTACCATTGCCAAGGATGCGGAGACCGGAGAGGTGTTGTTTGACATTACCGAAGATGGGGAGACGAAGATCTTGGTCCCAGGGGGAAAAGGTGGTTTAGGCAACTGGCATTTTAAGTCGCCTACACAACAAACACCCCGATTTGCACAACCCGGAATGCCGGGCAAAGAGCAATGGATGATTCTCGAACTAAAAGTACTGGCAGATGTCGGTTTGGTAGGTTTTCCGAATGCTGGCAAATCAACCTTATTGTCTGTCGTTTCGGCTGCAAAACCTGAAATTGCCAATTACCCATTTACCACTTTGGTACCCAATCTCGGTATGGTGAGTTACCGCGATAACCGCTCGTTTGTGATGGCAGATATTCCGGGGATCATCGAGGGGGCTTCGGAAGGCAAAGGACTCGGCTATCGTTTCTTAAGACATATTGAGCGGAATTCAGTGTTATTATTTATGGTGCCAGCTGATACCGATCGGACAATAGCCGAGGAGTATGGTATTTTGCTGAATGAGCTGACAGCTTATAATCCCGAATTGGCGGATAAACCCAAGTTGTTGGCAATCACAAAATCGGATATGCTTGATGATGAGCTTGAAAGTGAAATGGAAAGGGAACTCCCTGAAGGGCTTCCCCATATTTTCATTTCGTCTGTTGCCGGTAAAAATATTTTGCCATTGAAAGATATGATCTGGAAAGCAATCAATTCCTGATCGTAAAGAAATAGTTAAAAAAAACGCTTCATAAATGAAGCGTTTTTTTTTGAAATCGCTTTTTTATTGCTCCCGTTTTTGGTCGTAGGATCGCTATCTGGTTTAAAACAATCAGACGTTTCTGAAGGAAATAAAATGCCCAGTGACGGTCGTTGTACTCACGATGGGATCCACGTCCTATTTTTTAGGAAGATGGAAATATCGGTTATTCTTGCTCAGGTTAGGTTCACGAAGCTGTAAAATGGTTTCAGTACGAATGGTTATATCGCGACAAAAAGTGCGTTTTTTCAGAGATTTTTATTAATTTCATTGACAAATTAATCTAAAATGAAAGCAGAAGACGAAAAGTATTGCGTAGAATGCGGCAAGTTGATCAATATTAAGGCCGAGGTTTGTCCCTATTGTGGCGTAAGACAACCTATATTTTATGCCAACCAACCCTTTCAGCAACAGAATAACACGTTTCAGGATGACAGATGGCTGCCGGCGCTGTTGTTTTGCTTTTTCCTTGGGCCATTTGGTGCACATCGGTTCTACTTAGGGCAAATAGGTACCGCAGTGATTCAGTTGCTTACTTTGGGAGGATGCGGAATCTGGTATCTGATCGATTTGATTATGATTATTGTCGGTAAATATAAAGATGCGGATGGTAATTACATTAAAAGTCCGGTAAACAATAATTAATGGCTTGGCTTGTGCTGAAATACCTGCGATTGCATTGGATTTACACCATTGTCATAGGGTATTTTGGCACCGCTATCGCATTGTACATGCTGTCGGATATTCATATCCTCATTCCTTGTCTCTGGAGGGCAATTACCGGATATGAATGTCCCGGTTGCGGACTGACAACCGCATTTATAGCACTGTTGCGAATGCAATGGGCCTACGCCTGGTCTGCAAATCCGATGATTTTTGTACTCGTTCCTGCATTCATATCGTTGATTTTAAAAGACTTTTGGCGATTTAAAAATGTACAAACAGATCTCAGATAAAATAATTGAAAAATGTTTTTCACTTTTAACTGATATGTCGTAACTTTGTCTCCCGTGAAAATTAAAGTAGAGTCTTTATTGGTAGGTGCCTTAGGAAACGGTTTGTCAATCGTGGTAATGCATTGTTAATTCATATTTTAGCCCATTTGAGGGCTTTTTTTATATCCAATAGGGACGGCTTTAGGATTCAGAACAGAAGAGATACACATTTTATAATATTACATCGATAATGACCAACTACAGCAAATTGCCTGCAATTTTAGTTTTAGAAGATGGTACAGTTTATCACGGTAAAGCCGCTGGTAAAATTGGTACGACTACTGGTGAAATCTGTTTTAATACAGGAACAACCGGTTATCAAGAGATTTTTACAGATCCATCTTATTTTGGACAAATCATGGTAACAACCAATGCACATATTGGTAACTATGGTATTGATGAGGATGATACCGAATCAAATCAAATTCAGATTGCGGGCTTGGTTTGTAAAAACTACAACATCAACTATAGCCGTAAAATGGCTGATGAGTCTATTCAAAGCTATTTTGAAGAAGGAAATTTGGTGGGTATTTCCGATGTGGATACACGTTCATTGGTAAGACATATCCGTGATAAAGGCGCCATGAATGCAATCATTTCTTCGGAAACGCTAGACGTTGAAGAATTAAAGAGCCAGTTGGCAAAAGTTCCTTCGATGGATGGTCTTGAGCTGTCTTCGAAGGTAACGACTACTGAACCTTATTTCTTTGGAAATGAAAATGCATCTTTACGTGTTGCAGTATTGGATTTGGGTATCAAGAAAAATATCCTGCGCAATTTTGAGGCACGTGACGTTTATACAAAAGTTTTCCCAGCTAAGACAACATTTGAGGAAATGGAAAAATGGAATCCTGACGGTTACTTTATTTCAAATGGTCCCGGTGATCCTGCACCGATGGATTATGCTATTGAAACCGTAAAATCTATTTTGAATGCAAACAAGCCAATGTTTGGGATCTGTTTAGGTCATCAGATTTTAGCCTTAGCTAATGGTATCCGCACAAGCAAATTGCATAACGGACACCGTGGTATCAATCACCCGGTCAAAAATATTATCGCCAACCGTTGCGAAATTACTTCGCAAAACCATGGTTTTGGTGTTGTCGCTGAAGACATTGAAAATTCGGAAAATGTTGAGATCACGCACGTTAATTTGAACGACCAATCTATAGAAGGTATTCGCATCAAAGGGCAAAAAGCGTTCTCGGTTCAATATCACCCTGAATCATCCCCAGGTCCACACGATTCACGTTACCTGTTTGATGATTTCGTTGCAATGATCAAAAACTAAGCAAATATAGTATAGCATAAAAACCCTCCCTATCGCGGAGGGTTTTTTATGCTATATTGTGGCACCAATTATTCAGATTGGTCATATTTTATTCACAATTAATGACGGATTAAATACATTTTTTGTTATATTTGGTTGTGAAAAATGTCTGTAGATAAGAGTGTGTCTTATTTACACTAAGTAATGAAAATAAATTATAGTCTAATAAAGAGATGAGTTTAATTATCGATGTTCATGCGCGTCAAATTTTGGATTCGCGCGGTAACCCTACAATTGAAGTAGATGTTACTACACAAAATGGTTTTGTTGGTCGTGCAGCTGTTCCTTCAGGTGCTTCAACAGGTGTTCACGAAGCAGTAGAATTGCGTGATGGCGACAAGTCAAAATACTTGGGTAAAGGTGTTTTGAAAGCTGTTGAAAATGTAAATACCAAAATAGCGAAAGCTTTGGAAGGCGTAGATGTTTTCGAGCAAAATGCCATCGATAAAATCATGATTGATTTAGACGGTAGTGAAAACAAAGGTAATTTAGGTGCAAACGCTATCCTTGGTGTTTCTTTGGCGGTAGCAAAAGCAGCTGCACAGGAGTCACGTCAACCTTTGTACCGTTATATTGGCGGTGTTAATGCGAATACGTTGCCTATTCCAATGATGAACATCATCAATGGCGGATCTCACTCCGATGCGCCTATCGCATTCCAGGAGTTCATGATTATGCCAGTAGGTGCTCCTTCTTTTTCTGAAGCATTGCGTTGGGGCACAGAAGTATTCCATACATTAAAGAAAATCTTACACGATAGAGGTCTTTCTACAGCAGTAGGAGATGAAGGTGGATTTGCACCAACATTTGAGGGAACAGAAGATGCAATCGAAACCGTATTGAAAGCGATTGAAATCGCAGGTTACAAACCAGGTCAAGACATCTGTTTGGCATTGGATTGTGCTTCTTCTGAATTCTACAAAGATGGTAAATATGACTATGCTAAATTTGAAGGTGATAAAGGTGCGGTACGCTCTAGCGAAGAACAAGCAAGCTATTTAGCGGAATTAACAGCGAAATACCCAATTATCTCTATCGAAGATGGTATGGCTGAAGATGACTGGGCTGGTTGGAAAACATTGACTGACAAAATTGGCGATCACGTTCAATTGGTAGGTGATGATCTTTTTGTAACAAATACAAAACGTCTTCAACAAGGTATCGATACCCATACTGCAAACTCTATTTTGGTCAAAGTAAACCAAATCGGTTCATTGACTGAAACGATCAACGCGGTGACTTTAGCGCAGAATTCTGGTTACACTTCAGTAATGTCTCACCGCTCAGGTGAAACTGAGGATGCAACGATTGCCGACTTGGCAGTTGCGTTGAACTGTGGTCAAATCAAAACTGGTTCAGCTTCTCGTTCTGACCGTATGGCTAAATACAATCAGTTGTTGCGTATCGAAGAAGAATTGGGTGGTAATGCTCGCTTCATCGGCAAAAACTTTAAATATGCAAAAAAATAGGTTTACCCTATCCTGCTAATCAAATAAGGCCTAATCTGTAGATTAGGCCTTATTTTTTTGGAATAGTTTTATTCTAGAAAGAAGGAGGATACCCGTTAAAATAAGGTATTACCAGTTGCTTTATTTGGATACTTAAGATTCAAATCAAATGTTTCGTTCATTTTCTTAATAAAGTGGGTGGCCAGCAGGGGTGACTCAATTTCAACATTCTGATGGATAAAGAAATACAGTTTCTGCAATCCATTATCCCGCCAGCATTTTATTATTTCTATCCACTTGTCCAGACGCGCATAATCCGAAGCATGGTTAGCACCGACATAACGGATAAAGGCGACAGGCGTAGTCAGGCGCATATGCAACATATCTCTTCTGCCGGCCGTATCGACCAATACATTGGTCACTCCGGTCTCCTCCAATAACGTATAGAGTTCTTTTGTTACTTCAGGTTTAGAAAACCAGTCTTTATTTCGGACTTCCAATGCTAATGGGACATCCTTCGGCCAGTCATGTAAGAATAGTTTTAAGCGGGCCATGTCTTTTGGATTGTAGTTGTCATGCATCTGCAGAAATACCATGCCTAACTTTTCGTCAAATTGGACAACGGCATCCGTAAATAGTTTTACCTTATCCGTCGCATTCAGCAATCGGCTGAAATGACTGATGGACTGTGGGACTTTTGGGAAGAACTTAAAGTCTGCAGGTGTTTTCTGTTTCCAGGTTTCCACCTGTTCTCGGCTGGGTGAGTTGTAAAATGTCGCGTTCAGTTCGATACTGTTAAACTGATTTGCATAGTAGACAAGTTCGTCTTTTGTCCCCTTTGGATAAAAGCCCTTTAAATCTTGTTTGTTCCATTTTGCGCAGCCAACATACACTTCAAATGGTTCGTCGTTTTTGAAATGCTGCAAAAGGGTTAAGGTCTCTTTTGGAGTAGGTGGTAGGGTGAAATCTACCTCTTCGGGATGATCTACTTGGCCAAATTTCATATTGGTTTTTTTCTTAATTTGTGATCAAATAATACATGTGCTAGCAAAGCCGATAGCGTATACAGGGTTCCGACGGTTATTACACCGGGCCATTGGAAATGTTGCCATGCCTGTGCTGCAAAAAAGGTGCCTGTTGAACCGCCAATAAAATAGCTGACCATATATACAGTGTTAAGGCGGTTGTTGGCGCCGAGATTCAGGGCGTAAAAATCACTCTGGTTTAGGATATGCATGGATTGCAGTCCAAGATCAATAAGAATAACCCCAATGATTAACCCCCAATAGTAATTTCCGAATAACGCAAAGAGCAGCCAGCTAAATACCATTAATAAGATGGCATATAGGATAATTTTAGCGGTACCTATGAATACGGTCGCCCGATTGACAAAAGCTGCAGCAAGAGCGCCACAGGCGCCGACGAGGCCAAATGCTCCAGCAGTAGCCGGTCCGTCAAAAAAAGGGGGACCTTCGATGTGGAAAACCAAAGTCGTAAAGAAGGCTGAAAATGCGCCAAATCCCATGGCACCGCGAAATGCCGCCAGTTGTAGTACCGGTTGATTTCTGGCGAAGTTCCATACGGAAACCATCAATTCTTTATAGGTACCCCTAAAGTTCGGAGCTACCTCAGGTAGCTTTATGGCGATAGCCAATGCCGTGACTACCATGACCACCGTAGCGATCCAGTACATTTCGCGCCACCCAAAGTAAGAACCGACAAAGCCACTGACCACACGCGATAATAAAATGCCGATCAACAGTCCGGACATCACCATGCCGATCGCAGCTCCCTGTTTCTCTTTGGAGGCAAGCTCTGCTGCCATAGGTACAAAAACTTGTGGTATTACCGATGTGAAACCGATCAAAAAGCTGAAGATTAGGATAGAAACAATGGAATGGGAGAGGGCCATTCCGGCCAAAGAAAGAATAATAAAAATAAAATCAATCAAGATCATTTTCTTTCTTTTGAACATATCCCCCAACGGGACAATCAGCAATAGGCCGCAGGCATAGCCGATTTGTGTCAGCATGGCCGAATTACTTACGGTAGCTTCACCAACACCCAGATCCTTTGCAATCAGTCCCAATAAGGGCTGATTGTAATAGTTATTGGCAACAACCAGGCCAGTGGCGATTGTCATCAGCCATAAGGTGGCCTGGGATAATGCTGTTTTGGAGTCAGTACTTGGGGTCATCAGTTAATGTAATTCGTCCCACAAATCCTGAAATTTTTGCTTTAAGGCAGCGACTTCCTGTTCGAGTTGTCCTATACGTTCCAAAAGCGCCTGATCTGCGACAGCGGTATGTGAGCTGCTGGCATGTTCAAAAGCTTCCACATTTACCTCGCCAAGTAGGTGAATATACCGTACCTCTTTATGACCAGCTTGTTTTGGCAGTGATTTTAGGTAGCCTTCTTGCGACAGCTTTTCCAATTGTTCAGTAATTTCACGCAATGATTCGAATTCGTAGAGCCTGCCGGCACTTGAATTAATTTCACCTGCAGTTAGTGGTCCGCGGAGCAGCAATAGGCAAATAATAGCCAGTTCGGATGGTACTAGCGGAAATTGTATGGCAAAGTTGTGTTTATACTTGGTTACCCTGGACCCACCACCGATAACGGTTGAAATCAATCCTCTCTTTTTCAGGATGTCCAGTGTATTGACGATGTCTTCTTCGCTATATTGCACGACAGGCTTGCGAGAAGTTTTTTGATTGCAAGCAGCCTGTAAGCTGTTGATCGTCATGGGATAATATTCAGGGGTCACCTTTGATTTTTCAATCAAGGAGCCTAGGACACGCTGTTCCATTGCAGACAATTGAGGCAAATTAGTCGTTTCCATTTTATTTTTAATGTATCTATTATAATCGAATATAAGTTAAATGTCAAACGGCGCCCGACATCAACTTGAAGATTTGTTCTTATCCAAAGATGCCCTTTTTCCCATAGAACTCCAAAATATCCGATTGATATTGTTGGAGAAAATGGGATTGCTTTAGTTTTTCTTATCTTCGCATCAATAAAATAAGATTTAAAGTGCTTAAGATAGCTTTTCATCCCGAATTTATCCATCCGGTCAAAGAAGGACATCGTTTTCCGATGTTAAAGTACGAGTTGATCCCGCTGCAGTTAAAGCATGAAGGATTGGTCAATGAAACTAATTTTTTCAGACCTGAGCTGGCAAGTTTTGAGACTTGTTGTCTGGTACATGATCCAGCCTATGTGGCAAAACTGTTTGATTTGAGCCTGGACCCAAAAATGGTGCGCAGGATTGGATTCCCCTTAAGTAAGCGTTTGGTAGACCGCGAACGCTATATTCTGGACGGAACAGTTCAGGCTGCAGGATATGCCTTGAAATATGGGGTGGCTTTTACCATTGCAGGTGGAACCCACCATGCTGGCTATGATTTTGGTGAAGGCTTTTGCCTGATGAACGATCAAGCCACCGCCGCAGGTTATCTACTAAAATATAAGCGGGCAAATCGAATCCTTATTATTGATCTGGATGTGCATCAGGGGAATGGGACAGCGCATATCTTTGAGGGGCATCAACAGGTGTTTACCTTTTCAATGCATGGCGAGAAGAACTATCCCTTTATCAAGCAGCCTTCTCACTTGGATATCGGACTCGCTGAAAATATAACAGATAGAGAATATTTGGAGATCCTGAATGAGCATCTGGGGGATTTATTTGAGCGTATCCGGCCTGATTTTGTTTTTTATCAGGCAGGTGTAGATATACTGGGGACCGATAAACTAGGAAAATTGAATTTAAGTCCAGCGACCTGTGCACGAAGGGATGAACTCGTACTGGGCTTATGTCATCAGTTGCATATCCCTGTTCAGGTAAGTATGGGCGGGGGATATTCGCCCCAGATCAAAGATATTGTCAATGCACATTGCCAAACATTTAAAATAGCAATAGATTTATATCATTTATAAAATAAGAATATGTTTTTTCATCAAGACGCAACTTTTGAAGCACTATCCATACACCGTGTGGGAAACAAAGCACAAGACGAATCTTATATCCTGTCAGACGAACCAGTGTCCCTTGAAGGCGATGAAGTATTGCCCGGACTTTTGATGCAGTATTTTATGAGTCCCTTTGCTAAAGTGAACGAAGTATATCGTCTTTATCATCCCAATGAAGAACTGGATCTGAACGAGGTGTTCTATTTTGTTCGCCAGTACTTTAAAGAGCAGTTACCCTTTCACGATTTTTCGCAGCAGATTTCGAAACACCTGTATGAGGTGTCCAACCACCCCAAGATTAAAGCAGGGGAGGTGTATGTGGTAGCGTTAAAAAATGTACAGATTGAAGGCGAGGAACACAATGCTATTGGTATATTTAAATCGGAAAACAAAGAGACTTACCTAAAGGTATATCCCGAACAAGGGGCTTTTACCTTGGAATATGAGCAGGAGGCAATCAACATCAATAAGTTGGACAAAGGATGCATTATCATCAATGTTGAGGAAGAGGAAGGTTATAAAGTTCTTGTATTGGATCAAACCAACAGACAGCAGGAAGCGGTATATTGGAAGGACGAATTCCTGAAATTGCGTGTGCGTAATGACAATTTTAATCAGACAGGTAACTACCTAAAAGTCTATAAGAATTTTGTTCAGGAGAAACTCGATGAAACGTTTGAACTGGAGAAGGCCGATAAGATTGATCTGATGAATAAATCAATGAACTACTTTAAGGAAAAGGAGACTTTTGTTCAGGAGGAATTTGAAGAGGAAGTATTGGGAAATCCCCAGGCGATAGCCCTGTTTCAGGATTATAAAGCTGGTTTTGAAGATGAGTTCGATTCACCCTTCCAGTCGAGTTTTGAAATAGCGGACAAGGCGGTTAAAAAGATGGAATCTTCTTACAAATCGGTGCTCAAATTAGATAAGAACTTTCATATTTATGTGCACGGAAAACGGGAATACCTTGAAAAAGGATTTGATGAAGATAAAGGGATGAACTATTATAAGGTCTATTTCGAAAACGAAAGCTAATACCCCATGATGAAGCGTGATAAAATAGCTGTTTTTATTTTTGGATCATTCATCAGTCTGCTATGCGTTTTATCGTTGATCGAAAGCCGTAGTTTATGGATCGAGGAATTTTATGCACGGGGATTTTATCGGTTTTATGGTCATATCCCAAAGTTTATTTTTGGCTATATTCCCTTTAGCATAGGGGATATTTTTTATGCCTTCACGGTTATTGTTCTGCTCTATTGGCTGGTTAAACTTATACGCAAGCTATGGTGTAAAAAATGGTCGGATACTTGCCGTGCCTTTTTATTTATCGTAAATCTATTTCTTGGGCTCTATATTTTCTTTTATATCTCCTGGGGGTTGAATTATTATCGGAAGCCAATCAGTGTGAATGCAAAACTGCAAGTTGACAGCCTGAGGCTCGCGGATTATCTGATGGTACTTGATGAATACCTGGATAGTACAAATGCTTTGCGGGAACAGGTAGATCCAGCACAGTGGGGCCAAAGAAAAGATCATATGCGGGAAGATCTGGCGACCTGGGTGAAAAAAGATACCACATTTTCTTCTTTTTTGTCAAGTAGTCAGATCAACGCCAAATCTCCCTTAAATAGTGTGGTTGTTTCATATTTTGGTGTTTCAGGTTATTTCAATCCGTTTACACACGAAGCACAGGTCAACTATGCCATGCCAGCCTTATCTTTTCCGTTTACTTATGTACATGAGCTCGCCCACCAACAGGGGGTAGGTTTTGAAGATGAAGCAAATTTTATTGCTTTTGTTCGACTGCAGCATCATCCACAGTCTTTTTATCGTTATTCAGCCTATTTGCAGACAAGCCTTTATATGCTCGGAGAATTACGGGGCATGTATCCAGATCTTTCGAAGGAATATCAAACAAGACTGAGTAAGCTGGTGTTGGCGGATGTGGCAGCGGAGCGCCTATTTTGGAGTGATTATACGGGCTGGATTAACGACCTGATGGGTTTGTTTTACAATCAATACCTGACACATAACAATCAAAAAGAGGGAATTGCAAGATATGATCGCATGACAAGGTTGGTGTTAGCCTATGAACTAAAAAAGAGAGGTTGTCATTGAAGTTTACCAAAAAAATGAATAGTTATAAAAAAAACAGCATCAATCTTAAGGTTGATGCTGTTTTTATATAGTCCCTTTCGCCTGTCCTATTGAGTCGAAATCAGTTCAAAGGAACCTTCCGTGCCTGCACTACCGGAATAAATTTGTCCCTGTGGCAATCCTCTGAGACCAGTAGGTGCCGTTTTGATCCGGTCATAAATGTTTCTCAAGTCTGTGTTTGCATTGACAGCCCTACCCCCCGCTACCACATCGGCATAGATATAATTTGGCGACTTTTTATCTGTTGCCTGTGGTTTTATACTTCCTGTTGCCAAGGTGACTTTCACTTTGCCTCCATTACCATTGGGGAATGTTTTGGTTCCATTAAATGCATCATCGCCTTTGGCAATAATATACAGTGAACCCAATTTTTGAAAATTGACATGAATATCAAAATTAGCGCCGTTATTCTTACCATCGGTCCCATAGAAAGTTGCTTTGTTTCCGATCTCCGCATAACCAATGGTGATTTTGACATTTTTCTTTCCGTAAAAAGAGAGAGTGGAATTATCTTTCATGACCAATGTATCAATATGGATAACTGCGGTGGAATCTTTGCTGTCAATATTTTTCTTGGCTTTTTTTCCAATTTCAAGTTTGGAGAAATGCTGTGTTTCCTGCGCTTTACCAATAAAGGTCAATGCGAAGCAAAAAAGAAAGCCCAAAATAAGTTTCGATTTCATACGCTTTAATTATGTATAACTAATTAATAGTTTGACAATTGAAAGCCAAAAGAGTTTAATTTTTACCGAGATATTTTACAATTAATTTAGCTGTTTTCTCGGAGGCGCCGGGTGAACCAAGTTTCTCGGCCAAGATCTCGTAATTTTCCATCACGCTAGCCCGATGCGCTTTGTTGTTTATGAGTTCGCCAACTTCATAAGAGATATCATAGGCTGTACAATCATCCTGGATAAGTTCGCGTACGGACAGAAAATTATTGATCAGATTGACCAGGGAGATGAACTTTACTTTTACCACAAGCTTCGCTATCCAGACAGATATCGGATTAGCTTTGTAAACCACAACCTGCGGAACTTTCAATATACCTGTTTCCAGGGTTGCTGTGCCACTAGTGACTACGGCAGCTTCCGCATTATTGAGAATATCATAAGTTTGATTGAAAATAACCGGTATATCAATACCCTTTAAAAATTGTTTGTAGTAAGCTTCGTTAAAATTTGGAGCACCAGCAATGACAAACTGATGAACAGGAAAAAAATAGGGGAGTTCGGCCATAATGGGCAAAAGTTTGATGATCTCCATCTCGCGGCTGCCCGGTAATAAGGCAATAAGCGGTTTGTCCGTAAAGCCATTTTCTTCCCTGAATCTCGGATTAAATGGGTAGGTTGAAATTGCATCTAACAAGGGATTACCTACGTAATCGACCGGCATACGCCATTTTTTATAGAAATCCACTTCAAAAGGAAGAATACAGAACATGTGATCAACAATTTTTTTGATCTTTTTGACGCGGCCCTGATTCCATGCCCATACTTTTGGTGAAATATAGTAACATGTTTTGATCCCATGTTTTTTTGCAAATTCAGCGATTTTTAGATTGAAGCCTGGGAAATCGATGAGGATGACGGTATCAGGCTTTTTCTCCAGAAGGTCACTTTTGACGGCTTTCAAATTTTTGGATATCTTGCCCAGATTTTTCAAAACTTCCACAAAACCCATAAAAGCCATTGCCGAGGTATGTATCAATGCTTTTTCTCCCGCCGCTTCCTGCATTAAATCTCCGCCTATAATGTTGAAGGTCGCGTCGGGATCTTCATTTTTAAGCGCTTTGATCAGATTGGCACCATGTAGGTCGCCTGATGTTTCACCAGCAATAAGATAGTATTTCATAGAAAAGTGATTATGTATTGGCACCGTTTTCATCGGTAAAAATGAATCCATTGCGCCCAGTTTGTTATTTAATGCTCATACGGAGGAAACAGTCTATCTTTTATCTGTATTTCGCCTTCCATTTGGGCTATTTAATAGCATGTCGTTTTGACTTGTTAAAGATAATATTATTCTAAAGATATGATGAATTTGAGGGCATTATTCCATATCTTTAATTAACGAAGTTTAACTTCGGAAGAAAATATCGGTAGTCTGAAAGCTAAATAGTATTTTTGTCCTATGCAACGATTATGGTCTTTAATAAGAAATAAGTATTTATTAGCCACTTTGGCTTTTTTGGTGTGGATGTTGTTTTTCGATAGAAATGATTTTGCTACGCAATATAGCTATCAAAAACAAAAGGCTAATTTGGAAACTGAACGCTCCTTTTACCTGAAAGAGAACGCAGCCATTATAAAGACGATTAACGATATCCGGTCCAATCCACAGGAGGTACAGCGTATCGCCCGGGAGAAGTATAAAATGAAGAAGGAGAATGAAGATATCTATGTCGTCTCTAAAATTACGCCCAAGGAAAACCCATAAGAGTTATTTTTTGGTTGAGAAAATTAACCAAGTTTAGTCATCCATCTTTTTACAAAATAAAGAAAGACCATCATAGAAATACGATGGTCTTTTTTCAGTATATAGAAATGGGGTATTTTTAATTTGCCGCTTGGGCTACTAGACCAAGGTATAGTGGTTTTTTCTCGTCATTGGCTTTACCGATCAATATCAAAGAATAGTAATAATTTTCAGCTAATTTGATATCCTTACGGGTTGCAATGGTTTTCCCGGCTTTATCTTTAGCAATAACAGTATAGGTGCCACTTTTTTGTGCGATAAAACCTTGATGGGCAGTCGCTGAATTTTGGGTTTCTTTTGCCCGATTCGTCCATTCTGTTGGAGAGGTCTCACTGCCGATTTGCAGGGTTACCTGATCTGTTCCCTCCGCAAGATTAAAGAAACGTAAACCGGATTCCGTGTTTTTGATTTCTTTGTTGATTTTGTCCGTTGTAATCACCTGGACTGGCTTCTCTTTGTTGCCATAAACAAATGAGGTGTATATGGTGCTGTCTTTGATCGTAACTGTTGTATCAACAAGGACATTGTTATATTCTGCTGAAACGGCTATTTTTCTAGCTCCAGTGAATAGGCCAACTTGGCTATAGCTTTTAAATTCCAAAGGATAATATGGACTTTGTAATGAGCCCCCGTCAGCATAATATACAACCGCATTAGCATCAGTGTACCCATTAACCATGGTAAAGAGCGCACCGGGAATTCGTTGGTCGTCGTTATCTTTCAGGCAACTGGATAGTAACAATGTCGCTACTGCGATGGCAATAAAATTAAATAATCTATAGTTTTTCATAACCGTGTAATATTAAAATCTATTTTTTGTATATAACACATTGCGCTTGTGTTGTCTATTATACGGTGATGACATACACTTTGCTACAGTTGGCTGTAAAAATAATAAAATTGTGGTTTATTATTAATAGCATGGCGATCTCAGGCAATACTTTTCTTCTCCAGGAGGAGAGAGTAAGGCTGGAAAAGTTGGATATTGTCTTTGCAGTCTGTTTAACACATTCGGAAATTCTTTGGCAATCTTTCGGAGGTTCTTCGGGACTGATTTGACTTGGCGCTGATTGTTACAGGGCTGTTATTTGTTTCGTTGTCGGAGCTATGGCGAAAAATAGGTGAACCATTCCCGAAGCGCTGTCGAACATTGTTTGTGCTTGAGAGGACTTTGACCCGCGTTTAGTTCTTTTCTTGTAAAAAAGGCACAGGCTTTGTTAAATAAAAAATATTGATAATTTTGGGTTATGAACAGTAGAATCAAAAAGATTGCAACAGGTATGTTTGAGCGCTTTAGACATCGTAAAATTACGGAAGCAGAGTTGTCTCAGGCGGAATCTAAGGCAAAAAATTTAGGAAGCTATGTTGGCGATTTTAAATTACTGATCGCGATGTGCAAGGATGCAATTGTAGGTAAATTTAAAATGAACAGCTGGAATCTATCCATTATTATCGGGACGATTATTTATGTAGTTTCCCCAGTAGATGCTATTCCGGATTTTATTGCTGTAGGTGGCTGGTTGGATGATGTTGCTATTGTTGCCTATGCCATCCGAAAACTTTCAGAAGAAATAGAACGGTATAAAATAGAGCGGTTGGGCTGGCAGGTTAACAAATAAAAAAGCTACTTTTAAAAGTAGCTTTTTTATGAAACGGTTAGATCGTTATTAATGCTTGAAATGTCTTACACCAGTAGTGACCATTGCAATGCCTTTTTCATTGGCCATATCAATGGACAACTGATCTTTGATAGAACCACCTGGTTGCAATACGGCAGCAATACCTGCGTTTGATGCGATCTCTACACAGTCCGGGAAAGGGAAGAAAGCATCTGATGCCATTGCACAGCCGTTTAAGTCAAAACCAAATGAAGCTGCTTTTTCAATTGCTTGCTTTAAGGCATCAACACGTGATGTTTGTCCAACACCTGATGCGAACAAGGTGTCATTTTTGGCAAAAACAATGGTATTTGATTTTGTATGTTTTACAATTTTATTGGCAAAATATAAATCTTCCAATTGCTGAGCAGTAGGTTTCACTGTTGTTACAGTGACCATTTGTTCAGGTCCTTCAATAGTATTGTCCTTATCTTGAAGAATGACACCATTCAATAAAGTTTTGAATTGTTGAGCAGGTAATTTTACATCTTTACGGGCTAAGATAATTCTATTTTTCTTCGCCGTAAGGATGGCAATTGCTTCTTCAGAATAAGCAGGTGCGATTAAGACCTCGAAGAACAGGTTATTGATCTCTGTTGCTGTTGCGCCATCTACTTCACCGTTGGTAATCAAAACCCCGCCAAAGGCTGAAACAGGATCACAAGCCAAAGCATCGATCCATGCTTGCTTGATTGTTGGGCGAGAGGCCACACCACAAGCGTTTGTATGTTTTAGGATGGCAAATGTAGGTTCCTTAAACTCGTCAATTAAAGCAACAGCAGCATCCACATCAACAAGATTGTTGTAGGAAAGCTCTTTTCCATTTAATTTGTCGAACATATTATCCAAATCGCCAAAGAAAACACCTTTTTGATGCGGGTTTTCACCATATCGCAATACCTGAGCTTTTTGCTCAGATTGTTTAAATACTTCAATTGGGTTTTCTTGGTTGAAATAATTGAAGATTGCGGTGTCATAATGAGATGATGTGTTGAAGGCACGTTTTGCAAATTCTTTTCGTTGTTCCAAAGAAGTATTGCCTTCTTGGTTCGCTAGAATTTCTTCAAGTTCTTTATAATCATTTTTAGAAGAAATGATGACAACATCATTAAAATTTTTCGCTGCTGCACGAATCAATGAGATTCCACCGATATCGATTTTTTCGATGATATCTTGCTCGGAAGCTCCAGAAGCAACAGTTTCTTCAAATGGATACAAATCCACGATAACTAAATCGATCTCCGGTATTTCATACTGAGCAAGTTGCTGTTGGTCTGATTCAAGCGGACGGCGCGCCAAGATTCCTCCGAAAACTTTTGGGTGCAAGGTCTTAACACGGCCTCCTAAAATCGAGGGATAACTTGTCAAGTCTTCAACGGGAACGACAGCTATACCTAAATCTTTGATAAATGTTTCTGTCCCTCCAGTGGAATAGAATGTAACACCGTATTTGTTTAATAATTCAACTAAAGGAGCTAGGCCGTCTTTATAATAGACTGAAACCAAAGCATTTTTAATCTTTACAGGATGGTTCATTATGATGGATTTGTTTCGTGGCGCAAAGATAAGAATTTAAAGTCTTGATGTCAATAAATCAAGCACTTTTAAATAAAGACGGGCGTACGTCCTCATAAGCCCGTCTTTATTGTATATTATACTAAATTGAGTTTGGCCTTCAATTCTTCAGAAATCTGATTGGTAATTTCCCAAATCGGTTCAGGTTCGTCAGTATTGTTAAATATAACCTGATCACAAGAATCCTGAAATGGTAATAAATACTCATTGTATGAAGGAAGAACATGGTTTACCCATTTGTACATGACGTCGTCTTCAAAATAGCCACGTTCGACTAAATCACGATGTAGCCTTCTACGGAGTGCGATATCCTGATCTGCACTCAGGAAGATCTTGTGGTTAATAAGCGCGTTGATTTCTGTATAATAGAAAATGAATAACCCTTCGATAATCAGTATGGGGGCTGGCTTGATCTCTAATATTTTTGGAGTTAGTGAAGGATTATTAAAAGTATACTCCTCTTTATAAATCGTTTCCCCATTAAAGAGTGCTTTGATATCGGTATAGAAAGCTTCTCTGTCTATGGACGTCGGGATATCAAAATTATAGAGTCTATTTTCCTCTTGTGTCTTTGTATTGGCAGGGATATAATAGTCATCTTGAGAAATCAAGGTGGCTTCATCGGTTTTAAAATGTTTCAAAAAACTATTCAAAAAAAATGTTTTTCCAGAACCACTACTTCCGGCAATCCCTATGACATACGGTTTGTTATTCATTCTTGTTTCGCGCTGCAGGAGCTATTTTTATTTTAATTAATTTTCTAAAGGTAATCCGTAGGCGATTTCTACCTGAAAACGTTTATCCAGCGCACCGATACTTGCCGCTGCGGACTTTGATAACACGACAATGGCATTTTGGTTTTCAGCATTATCATTAAATTTTCCAACGACTTTCGCATAGGTGACGCTTTTTGTCATGGGGTTGGTGATTTTCAAGATCGTTCCGACGGGCGCACTCTTGTGAAGTGCGAGGTTACTTGTTCCTTGGGTAGACAAACCATCAATCCATACGCCAATCCCCCGCTCGGATTTTTCGCGTATCCCGTAACGGTTTGTTGAAATTTGATTTTCTTCTTTATTGTCATCGTTTGTGGAATCGGGTGCAATAATTTCGATTCCTTTAGGTTCAACCAATTTTGGTCTTTCTGGCGGCAGTGGCTGATTCGGAATCATTAATTTCATTCCACCGCTTATGATGTTGTTTTTGAGATTATTGGCTTTTTTGATATCCTCAACAGTAATACTAAACCTCTTGGATATAGCATATAACGTTTCTTTTTCACCAACAATATATTCTGTGAAACCCTGTTGTGGATTACGCGGATTCTGCTGTGCAGTGTTACCTGAGGGTTTATTTACCAGAGGAGCAGGTTTTCGTCCAGTGGGTACTTTAACAATCTGTCCGAGGCTTAATGTGCCATTACCATTTATCTGCGTGAGCTGACCTACCGTTGTTTTGTACTTCTTGCTGAGCTGATAATAATTGTCTCCTTTTTCGATCTTGAAAAGGACAAATTCTTCGCCATTGATTATCTCGGTACCTACGGAGTCAGGAACCGCTTTTACATGTAATGAAGTGAGGTTTCTCGCTTCAACTTGTTGGATAGATAGCATTGAAATCGATAAGATGACTACCTTTTTATATGTATTTAATTCGAATAATAGTTTCATATATTTTGCAATTATACTAAATACGAAACAAACTCCCGTTTATTGTCTGTCAAAAGGAATATTTGTTTGTTAACAAGAAAATAGATGTTGAAAAACTTTAATGGTAACTGATCGACTGCAATTACAGTGTCAATTAACCGCTCTTTCGTTGATCGCACTATCCGGATTTGATAGTGATTAGCTGTGTTTTTTTCATAGAAAGCCCAAATAAAATAGTCATCCAATGCACTTATCCAAATTTCGCCATCGACGGTGAAATCTGTCAAAAATTGGGGAATTTGACCATTGTAAATTACTGGGTAGACTATTTGGCTGTTAAAAGGTTTAAATGATTTCTCTTTTTTGTTTTCAATGGAAATTGTTTTTAAATCTAAAAACAACTGCATTCCTTGTTCGATCATTTTGGGACGAAGCAGTATTCCTCCATTGACCATTTCAACAAAAAGATAATTAAACCAGGTTTCTTGTTGATTTGGCTGATAACAGTCAATGATCTGTACACCTGCATCAATGGGTGAATTACTGGAAATCTTTTTTAAAATAAGCTTCTGACATTGAATTCCTGTAAGCACCCATTCTTTGCTTATCGCCTGGAAGTCTTGAAGTACATAGTTTCCTTCGAAAGTAACGACATTGAAATAGGGAAGTGTGTCTGATGGATTCCTGGTCTCCACAGCGATCAACCTACTTTCAGCATCGATTTCGATCCGCCAGATGGGATAGGTAAATACGGCATTGAATGCTTTTGATATTGTCTGATCTGTCATGTGATTTTCAACCAAGAGGACAAATTTACTAAAAGCTTTTAAATTATGGTTGCCGGGATTGTAATAAATAAAAAACGTCCAGGCTAGCTGGACGTTTTTAGAGAAGAATCTCCTAGAATTTGGAACCGATCGTCAAAACGACATTGGTCCGTTGGTTTTTTATATCGGCTACTGGACTTGTGTTTCCAAAGTACTGTTCATCAATAAGGTAAGGGCTTTCTTTATAATTAACGGCATTATAGGCTCCGGTCAGATCAATATACATACCGCGGCCGAGTTTTGCGCCGATACCCAAAGATGCAGTATAATTTGTATAATCTGCATTTTTGTACGGATTGCCACTATAATTGAAACCAGCTCTACCACTAAAAACATTATCAAATAAAACTTCACCACCGATGCGCGCATTAAAAGCTCCTTGATAGTTGTTTTTGATGTTTTGGTTCATTTCCTGTTCCAAAGCTTTATTATATGCGCCGGGATCTTTAAATCGGATGGCACCAAAATCAACCCATTCTACATCCGCAGTAATTAATCCTCTGGAGAATACCTGACTGGCACCTAAGGAGAGCTTGTACGGTGTGTTCATATTGTACTCTAGATAGCTATGCCCTGCATCATCACTGGTACGGTATTCTTTAAAGGACTTATCTTCATTCGGTTTAAAATAACGGAATTCGGAATTGCTATAAGACTCATCTCGAATGCTCATGAATGTCGGAGACTTCGCTGTAAAGCCCATACTAAAGGTCGGTGTGAATTTATAGATTACACCTAACTTGAAATCCACTCCTGTACCATCTGTCACTTGTGCATAATCATCATACAATTCATAGTCCTTGTCCAGCATCTCACGTTTTTTAGCATATGCTGCCTCTGGTTTTAAATATTCAGAGTCTTTATTGATTTTTGTCAGTTGGTCAGCAGTCATCGTTTGGCCGTATTCCGTAAACCAGCTTGAGTTGTCGTAACTAAAAGCAGTAAAACCTAATGCAGCTCCCAAGTATAATTTGTTGCTATAGTTGGCACCAAAAGATAATACAGATTCTGATTTACTTCCCTTTTCTAAGATGGAATTGATTTGATTAAAACCACCTTTTCCATCATAGTTTCCGCCAACGGTAAGGGGTATGTATGCTCCGGCGTTCTTGGGGTCAACGTCAAATAGTAAGGAGTTATTATAGACCTCCTGTCCCCAGCCTTTCATTCCGCCAGGCGACGATAATCTATCCGAATAGGCATCAGTAATTGAACTTGTATTATTGATCCCTCTATACTCTAACAGGTTGTTATAGACATAATTTCGGTTATAGGCTATACCAACATTGAAATTCAGCCAGCCTTGCTCAAGGTTTCCGCCATTTCGGTAAGTAGGTAAATGAAAGACGATACCGGCATTGTCCAAGTTGAAATTATTTTTGCTGCTATTGGAGTTTTGTCCGAAATAATCTGTTTTATTTTTATTGTTAAGGTATCTGCCTGTTACGGAGATATCGGATTGATTGAAGTAACCTAAGCCAGCCGGGTTTCCGGTAATTGAGCTAATATCACCACCTAATGCGGTAGATGCGTTTCCCATTGCTTTGAAGCGAGCAGTACCGCCATTGTCCCCTTGGGAAAACAAAAGTACATCTTTCGTATATTGTGCTTGGGCAGTTCCCGCTGCACCTAGTAAAAATGCAGTTCCAAAAAGTAATTTTTTGATTGTCATAAGCTAAAATATCGTCTATAATAAGCAGTAGCACACATGATTATGTATGCTACTGTAATTTGTTTTTTTATTGTTAGCGTGTACGTCCACCGCTGGATCTTGAGCTTCCGCCACCACCAGAGAAGCCGCCGCCGGATCTTGAACTTCCTCCGGAGAAGCCGCCACTTGAGCGTGATGAACCGCTATCATAACTTCTTGTTGGTGGAGTATAGGATGGTCTGGAAGTTGAACTCGGATTGCTTGAGCGTGTTTCCATCGAACGGCTCATTGGACGGGAAACTTCACCTGAGTTTGTACGTGTTCTGGAAGTTCCACTGGAACTTCGCATGCTTGGGTATGTTCCATTTGTTCTGTCTGAGCTCCGTGTTCTGCCTCCATCGGGATAGCCACTTCTCGTAGAGATACCATCTGAAGTTCTTGTTCTGCCGCCTGTTCTATCATAAGAAGAACTACGTGAGATAGAACCGTCAGAGTTCCTTGTCCTACCGCCGCTTGTTCGGCCATTAGAAACTGCCGTAATACGTCCCCTAGAATCCCGAGCTACGCCAGTACGATCATAAGTTCCTGAAGTTCTGGTACGGGAAGATGAAGTACGCACATTGTAATTGTCTCTATAGGATGATCGCGAAGAAGCATAACGTGGTCTTGAGTTACCCCAATAGCCACCGCCCCAATAACCATTGCCATACCAGCCAGAACCCCAGTATCCGCCGCCATACCAGCCACCCCAAGGGTAATAGCCGCCATACCAAGGAGATCCCCAGCCCCAGCCAGAACCCCAGCCCCAGCCTAAACCGATAGACCACGAAGAACCCCAGCCGGAACCCCAGCCCCAACCTAAACCGAAGGAAGGACCATATCCATACATCCCGCCGAATCCATAACCATACCATGGATCGAAGAATGGATCAAAATAGGTCATCCCTGGAGAGGCATAATAGAACCTGTTTATCCGATTGGCATATTCAAGATCTTCATAGGAGTCATTGTTGTAATCCTGGTCTGAATATTCGTCATCATAATAACCGCCCTGAGCTTGTCCTCCTTGTTGAACCTGATCTGCATCTGTGTAATAGTAATCCGGACTTTGATAGACTTTTTGTCTAGCCTGTCCATTATTGCCATAGACATCGTCGCTATAGATTTGCCTACTCGTACCGCAGGAACCTAACATAAATGCTCCTGTCATGGCAAGTGCTCCGATAAATAATCTATTTTTTTTCATAATATCCTAAATCGTTATTTTCGATTATACAGCCTTATTTACTATCTTAGACGCAAATTTCTCGACGGGGTTTAATCGAAGTAATCAAAAATACAAATATTTTTTATTGAACGCTTTTTGTATTGGAAATACAGACGAGATTTAACGTAATAATGTTACAATAATTTATCAATTTCATATGAGTAAAGGAATAACAAGTCGTGCAGAAGATTATTCGCAATGGTACAATGAACTTGTAATCAAAGCTGATCTGGCTGAAAATTCAGCTGTACGAGGCTGTATGGTGATTAAACCATACGGGTATGCTATCTGGGAAAGAATGCAAGCAATCTTAGACAAGAGATTTAAAGAAACAGGCCATAGCAATGCTTACTTCCCTTTATTCATTCCCAAGTCGTTTTTTTCTAAGGAAGCTGCCCATGTGGAAGGTTTTGCCACTGAATGTGCTGTGGTCACTCACTATAGATTAAAAAACGATGGTACAGGTAAGATTGTGGTTGATGAGGATGCAAAGCTGGAAGAAGAGCTGATTGTACGTCCGACTTCTGAAACGATTATATGGAATACCTACCGTGGCTGGATCGAATCGTATAGGGATCTGCCAATTTTGGTTAACCAATGGGCAAACGTGGTCCGTTGGGAAATGCGTACGCGTCTGTTCTTGCGTACAGCCGAGTTTTTATGGCAAGAAGGGCATACTGCGCATGCAACCAGCGAAGAGGCTATTGCCGAGACAGAACGTATGCTCGATGTCTATGCAGAATTTGCTGAAAATATTCTTGCTGTACCGGTTGTACGTGGCCGCAAAACCGAAAACGAACGTTTTGCCGGCGCTTTGGATACCTATTGTATCGAAGCGCTCATGCAGGATGGCAAGGCGTTGCAAGCTGGTACATCACATTTTCTTGGACAAAACTTTGCGAAAGCTTTTGATGTGAAGTTTACTTCTAAAGAAGGGAAGCTGGAGCATGTCTGGGCGACCTCTTGGGGGGTTTCTACCCGGTTGATGGGCGCCTTGATTATGGCACACTCGGATGACCAAGGATTGGTGTTGCCTCCAAAATTGGCACCAATCCAGGTTGTTATTGTTCCGATTTTTAAAACTGATGAAGAAAAGGCACAGATTGACGCATTCGTGAATCAGTTAACAAATGAGTTGAAGGTAAAGGATATCTCCGTGAAATACGATGATCGCGATACGCAGCGCCCGGGCTTTAAATTTGCGGAATGGGAATTGAAAGGTGTGCCGGTGCGTGTTGCCGTTGGCGCAAGAGATATGCAAAATGGAACTGTAGAACTGGCCCGTCGTGACACGCAAACAAAAGAAACGGTAGCGCAAGAAGGATTGGCGGGAAATATCGAACAGCTGTTGCAGGCAATACAGGAAAATATTTACCAAAAAGCATTGGATTTTAGAGCGTCCCATTTTACCGAGGTAAATTCTTATGATGAGTTTAAAGAAGTGCTGGAAGGTAAAGGTGGATTTATCTCTTGTCATTGGGATGGAACCATAGAAACAGAAAAACGTGTGAAAGAGGAAACAAAGGCGACAATCCGTTGTATTCCTTTGGATGCCAAAGAGGAGCAAGGTGTTTGTATCTTTACGGGCAAGCCTTCTAGCAGACGCGTTTTATTTGCAAAAGCTTATTAATCTTTTGATCATATGCGGATACTTATTTTAGGATGCGGCTGGCTGGCAGAATCGTTTGCCATGGATATGAAACATCAAGGACATGAGGTCTGGGCAAGTACCACACAATATGAAAAATACCATCGGCTTAAAACTGATGGTATTTTTTCGTTTATTGCTGACTTTGATAAGGGTAGTGTGTTGCCTGATGAATTTCTTCCGGACCAGTTCGACTTTGTTTTAAATAGTATTCCCGCCAGCCAAAAAAATAGTCTTTCTGGTTTAGGAACTCGTTTTTCGAATGTTAAAGGATTTCTTGAAAATATCCAATGGACCAAACAGGTGTTTTTAAGTTCCGTTGGAATTTATCCGGATAAAGATGTTGTCTATAGTGAATTGGATTCAGCTGGAATAGAATTTTCCGAAAAACTTCTTTTGGCTGAACAGCTGATGTTACAACTGCCTAACACTTATGTATATCGACTTGGAGGTCTATTTGGTAAAAATCGCATTTTTGCTAAATACTTTGCCAATCGTATCTGCACAACAGGTGAACAGCCGGCCAATTTTGTTCATCTCGATGATGTTGTGCAGTTGATTATGTTGGCTTCTATTAAGGACCTAAATCATCGTGTTTACAATGTTGTTGCACCGATGCACCCCAAGAAAAAAGATGTGATCCTAGCCTCTGCACAAAAGTATGGTTTCGATCTGCCATTGCAATTTGACCAAGGGGATCATTTTCAAAAAATAGTCTGTGGAAGCCTGCTTCAAAAGGAACTGGATTACCATTTTATTTGGCCCAATCCCTTGGAATTTTGAATTTGTCGAAATCAAAAACTTTATCTTTTTAGAATAAAGTATAATTTGCTTTATAGAGAGTATAAATAATTAAATAATTTCATTATTTTAACGTCAGTTCTGCTAGGGAAATTTGTATAGCATATCTGACCGCTAAAATCAAGCATTGGTTTTAGTTGATATGTTGTATTTTCTAATGTATCTGTATGGATAAACAACTGGTAGATTTAATATTTTAGCGCATATAAAAGAACCATGACAAACGTAGAGCGACATCAATATATTTTAAAACAATTAAAAGAGGTAGGTATTGTCCAGGTGATTGACCTTTGTGAGGAACTGGGCGTATCTTCTGTTACCATCCGAAAGGATCTTACACTTTTGGAGGAAAGTGGTCTGCTTTTTCGGACCCATGGCGGAGCAACACAATACAATCCTTATACAACGGACCGGACAGTATTTGAAAAAGAGAAACTTCGCTCGGATGACAAAAGCAGAATCGGTAAGAAGGCTGCTGAGATGATTGAGGAAAATGATTCGATTATTATTGCGTCCGGAACAACCATGCAATCGTTGGCCAGGCAGATTGTGCCTAAGGGAAACATCACCGTGGTCACTTCAGCGCTGAATGTTGCCATGGAGCTAATTAAATACCCATCAGTAGAAATTATGCAGATGGGAGGTACATTACGCAAAACTTCTACTTCAGTCACTGGAAAATATGCTGAAAATTTACTGCATGATTTTTATTGTAGTAAATTGTTTTTAGGGGTGGACGGAATAGACCTGGAGTATGGTGTGTCAACATCCAGTGCGCAAGAAGCTCAATTGAACCGTATCATGATCGATACAGCTCAAAAGGTCGTTGTGCTCGCTGATTCGTCCAAATTTGGAAGACGTAGTTTTGGGCGAATTTGTGGCTTCGAAAAAATCGATATTTTGATTACAGATGATAAAGTGAGTGCCGGATTTGTGGAATCGTTAGAGAAGTCTGGTGTGCATGTCGTGGTTGTTTAGTTTCCTGTTTTGGTCGCTTCGGGTCGTTGCGATAAGTTAATGTGGAGCGGTTGTCGCGAGTAAACAGCCAACCTTGTTATAGAAATATCTAATTTGATAGTGCTTGTGAGCAGATACTATAAACAGAAAGGCTTCTTAACCGATTAAGAAGCCTTTCTGTTTATAGTATAATTTACCTTTAGCAGAGCGCGGGTTCTTGCTGACTCAAGCAATGAAAACTACCCAGTCCCCAGATAATGTCTACTGAATTAATTCCGATAACTTTCCGTGTCGGAAAGCACTCCTGAATAATATCCAATGCTCTTTGGTCATTAGGATCGTTGAAAATTGGAACAACGACAACATCATTTGCAATATAAAAATTTGCGTATGATGCCGGAAGTCTGGTGTCCTCATAAATCACGGCTGCTGGCATCGGTAGTTCAACAATATTAAGTGATTCTCCGTTTAATAATCTGAAGGAACGAAGTGTTTCTAGATTTTCCTGGAGGATGGCATAATTTTCATCTTCCGGATTTTCTTCCACAACAGTTAAAACAGTGTTTTCATTCACAAAACGTGTAATGTCGTCAATATGGCCATCTGTATCATCTCCAATGATTCCGTCGCCTAGCCATAATACCTGATCTTGTCCATAGAATTCTTTGAGGTAAGTCTCAATCTGCTCTTTCGTATAATCAGGGTTTCTGTTTTCATTGAGCAGACATGCTGTTGTTGTCATCACTGTTCCGGCTCCGTTGAATTCGACAGAACCACCCTCCATGACGATATTCGGTGTGAATAAAGGAAGGCCAAACTCTTTAGCTATCCGTGTAGGAACGACATCATCCAGATCGAAAGGTGGATACTTGCCACCCCAGGCGTTATATCCCCAGTCAACAACTGCTTTTGTGCCTGAATTTTGATTGATCAGGAAAGCGGGACCATGATCTCTACACCAAGCGTCATTGGTCGGGTTGAAATAAAATTCAATATTGCTAAAATCGGACGTTACTTTTTTCAATTCTGCGATGGCGAATGCCTTCATATCTTCG
Organism: Sphingobacterium puteale; assembly: GCF_003627955.1. Lineage (GTDB taxonomy): Bacteria > Bacteroidota > Bacteroidia > Sphingobacteriales > Sphingobacteriaceae > Sphingobacterium > Sphingobacterium puteale. The sequence goes on from NZ_RBWS01000002.1 coordinate 41,614, forward strand.
TCAGCAACATTGATTCTAACTTTCTGTCCAGCAGCAACAGCTTTAATAAACTCGCAATAGGGCTGGTATATGGTATCAATTTTTCCGGGCCAAGATTCCTCTTTATGAGGCCAGCTCAACCACAAAGCTTCTTGTTTTGCCCATTCTGCGGGAAACGAAAAACCTTGTTTTTTTGGGGAATTATCAAAATATGCCTGTGCGAAAGTGCTTTCTTGTTCCATGCTTTAAAATGTAAAAAGCCATTTTAATCTGCTCTTCTTTTTATGAATTACAAAATTAAAATGGCCAATATGATTTGCTATTAGTCTTCGTCAATAAAACGTTTGGTGATCGGGGAGTAGGTTTCTATTCTGCGGTCACGTAGAAAAGGCCAGTGTTTTCTAAAATAATCAGATTCACTCAGGTCCAGTTCAACGACTTCAATTTCTTCTTTATCGTGAGAAGCGAGGTATAACAGTTTACCTTGTCCATTTGCCACAAAGCTACCGCCCCAGAATTTCATGGCGCCATCCTGCTCAAATCCGACACGGTTGACAGATACCACTGGTACACCATTTGCTACTGCATGAGAGCGTTGAATGGTTTGCCAAGCATTGTATTGATCTTTGTTGGTTTCTTCGTCCTGATCTGTAGCCCAGCCGATTGCCGTTGGGTAAAATAAAATTTCGGCACCCATTAATGCGGTGATCCTTGATGCTTCTGGATACCATTGGTCCCAACAGATTAATATACCTATTTTACCAAATTTTGTTTTGAATACTTTATAACCTAGATCACCGGGTGTGAAATAGAATTTTTCATAAAATGCAGGATCATCCGGGATATGCATTTTACGGTATTTGCCTAAATAGGAGCCATCAGCATCTAATACGGCAGTGGTATTATGATAAAGACCTTCCGCTCTTTTTTCAAATAATGATGCGATAATAACGACCCCTGCTTCTTTCGCAACAGCAGACAGGGCATCTGTAGATGGGCCTGGGATAGATTCGGCCAGTGCGAAATTGTCATAATCTTCTACATCGCAGAAATATAAAGAGGTAAAGAGTTCTTGCAGACACACAATTTGCGCACCTTTTGCAGCGGCTTCTTTTACTTTAGCGATAGCTTTTTCGAGATTCTCTTGTTTGCTTGCGGTACAGCTCATCTGTACAACTCCAACTTTTACTTTGCTCATTCCTTCATGCTTATTTAATTCGAGCACAAAGATACTATTCTTAATTTAGATTTGATTGTCACCCGAAAAACAAAAAAGAGCTCTTAGAGCTCTTTTCGTAATCTTGCGACAGGTATGTTTAATGCTTCCCGATATTTTGCCACGGTCCGGCGTGCGATATTGTAACCCTTCTCTTTAAGAATTTCGGTTAATTTCTCATCGGCCAATGGTTTGCGCTTATTCTCTTTGGCAATACACTCTTCCAGTATTTTTTTGACTTCTTTATTCGAAACTTCCTCACCGGAATCAGTTTGGATTGCCTCCGAGAAAAACGATTTTAACAAGAATGTTCCAAATTCAGTTTGTACATATTTTGAATTTGCTACACGGGAGACGGTAGAGATATCCATGTCGATTTTATCGGCGATATCCTTTAGTATCATCGGTTTCAATTTGCGGTCATCACCGCTAAGAAAATAGTCGTATTGATATTCCATGATGGCATTCATGGTTTTTAGCAAGGTTTGTTGGCGTTGTTTGATTGCATCAATGAACCATTTGGCCGAATCAAGTTTTTGTTTGACAAACTGTACCGCTTCCTTCATTTTTTTGTCTTTTTGATCGGATTTTTCGTAATGCTCAAACATGTGCTGATAGTCACGGCTTATGCGGAGTTCGGGTGCATTACGTCCATTCAGAGTCAAATGAAGGATGCCATCGTTGTTGCTGATATGAAAATCGGGAATGATATGAAGTTGTTTGCCTGCCACTGCTCCTGAATCACCCGGTTTCGGGTTAAGCTTTAGAATTTCATTCACCACATTTTTCAAGTCTTCAGACGAGACTCCCAGTGACTTTTCGAGCTTATCATAATGTTTTTTTGTGAATTCATCCAAATAATTGGCAACGACTTTAATTGCCAGTTTTATTGTAGGGTTGCTGATGTCTTTTTTTTGCAGCTGAATCAAAAGACATTCCTGGAGATCTCTGGCACCAATCCCTGCAGGTTCAAAATCCTGGATTACTTTTAGCATATCCAATACCTCATGCTCTTCGGTCATTACATTTTGACCAAAAGCCAGGTCATCTACTAAATTTATGATCGGACGTCGTAGGTAACCATCGTCGTCCAGACTTCCGATAATTTGTTGGCCGATTAGAAAATGCTTATCGTCCAAAGCCAGAAGGTCTAGCTGTTGTTGCAGTTGTTCGTAGAAAGAGTGCTGGATGGCAACTGGCATTTCTTTTCTGTCTTCGTCGTCATCACCGTAGTCATACCCATTTCCATAATCTTTGTAATCATCCTCTTGTATATAGTCCTCCAAACTGAAATCATCTGAATCGAAACCTTCTTCGTTATCAAAACTGTCATCAGGATCTTTATCCGGATATTCTTCGATTGGATCGGTCATGTTAGTCAAGCTACCATCTTCTAATGCAGGATTTTCTTCTAATTCTTCTTTTATTCTGGCATCTAATGAAACTGTTGGTACCTGCAACAATTTAATGAATTGAATTTGTTGTGGCGACAGTTTTTGTAATAGCTTTTGTTGTAATGTCTGTTTTAACATGCTAATAGTTGACTAGTTTACATCTAAATTTAAGCAAATATCATTATTATTTTAAAATAAAATAGATAATATGTTAAAAGTAGGTATAATATTTGCGGACATGTCAGCTAACTTATTGATCTCAACAAAGTCCTTCCTCAACTTTTTTTACATTTTTAATTCTCCATAATGAGCAAAACAAGGCTGGTGAAATGTATTTTTGCCTATTGACCTTGTTTGAATAAATGCTTATTTTTTATTGTTAAAAAATGTAAATAGTTAATTAGGGAGATGTATTTAGTTGTATATTTAGCCCCTGAAACACGTATAGGCGCATATTGAGCAAGGGTAAAACCTTTTGCTGATTCAATATGTTGAATATAAGATAAATTTCCATTTATGTTTAGACGTATAAAGAATCGGGTTCTTCGTTATCTCGTTATTGCAATATATTTCGTTATTGTTTTGGTCTGTGCCATACAACTTAATTTTTTGTGGCTGTTTGGCTATTCCCCCACAAAAAAAGATATCATTATGCCCAGCCTCAATATTTCTACTGAGCTGTACACCGCTGATAGCGTATTGATCGGTCGGTATTTTGATGAAGATAGAAATCCGGTTCCTTTTGACAGTATTCCTAAAACTGTTATTAATGCATTGATCGCAACAGAGGATGTACGTTTTTATTCGCACAATGGTGTTGACTTTTTGGGGCTCGGTTCAGGTATTGTCTCTACTTTAAAAGGAGATAAGCGCGGTGCAAGTACGATTACACAGCAGCTGGCCAAGAATCTTTACCGCACGCGTTACAATAAAGCCGGAGGGCTGTTGACACGTTTGCCTGTTGCCGGACTGGTCATTACCAAATTTAAGGAGTGGATGACGGCTTATAAGCTTGAGCAGCGGTATAGTAAAAACCAGATATTGGAAATGTATCTGAATACTGTTTCTTTTAGTAATAATGCCTATGGTATAGAAACGGCCGCAAAACGTTATTTTTCAAAAGGAGCCAATCAGCTGAATCAAAATGAAGCAGCGGTGTTGATCGGTATGCTGAAGGGGACAACCCTGTATAATCCGATCAGAAATCCTGAGAAGGCATTTGATCGAAAAAATACCGTATTGAGTCAAATGCATAAGAGTGGCTTTCTGACGAAAGCAGCTTATGATGCATTAGTTAAAGAGAAGATTGTTTTGAATGCGAATAATAAGGACGTGAATGCTGGTGGGGATTCTTATTTGCGTACCGCTGTGGCCAAATGGCTGGAAAAATGGTCCGAGGAAAATAATTACGATATCTATACGGATGGTTTAAAAATATATACAACGATCAATTCAAAACTTCAGAAACATGCTGAGGAAGCTGTGGCTAAACAGATGGCTGAGTTGCAGCAGCGCTTAAATAATACCTGGGATGGTCAGGAGCCCTGGCGTGATCTTTCTGGGAAAGTAATCCCGAACTTTTTGGAGAATTTGGCAAAGAAGACTCCTTATTATGCATTTCTGAGTAAGAAATATGCCAATAGTCCGGACAGCATTAATTACTTTCTGAATAAAAAGAAAAAAATGGAAGTTTATAACTGGAGGGATAATGGTAAGATTGAAAAAGAGATGTCCACGATGGATTCTTTAAAATATTATGCCATGATGTTGAATGCCGGGATGATGTCAATGGATCCCTATTCGGGTGAAATTAAGGCCTGGGTAGGTGGTATAGACCATCAATATTTTAAATATGATCATGTGATGCAGGCGAAACGACAAGCAGGTTCCACATTTAAACCTTTTGTTTATCTGGCTGCCCTGGAGTCTGGGATGTCACCTTGTGACAAGATTACCGATAAGCCTGTTACCATAAAGATTGACAAGGGGGATTCTATAGAAGTGTGGGAACCGAAAAATGCAGATTGGAATTTTTCATATCGTGAAATGTCGTTGCGTCATGCGATGGCCCGGTCTATTAACTCGGTTACAGTTCAGCTGACCGATATGGTTACTCCGGCGAAAGTTGTGGATGCGGCGCAGCGTTGTGGTATCGTGAGCAAGCTCAATCCGGTAGCATCTGTTGGACTGGGGCCTAATGATGTATCGGTCTTTGAAATGGTTAACGGTTACTCGACGATGATGAATCATGGCGAGCGTGTCACACCGGTACTGGTTTCTAAAATTGAAGACCATGACGGGAATGTTATCGCTACCTTTCAGGCAGAACGCAAACAAGTTGTCGATAAGCAAGATGCCTGGTTGATGACTTATATGTTGCGTGGGGGGATGGAAGAGCCCAGAGGTACGTCGCAGGGATTGTGGGAGTGGGATCTTTTTGATAAAGAGAATCAAATTGGTGGTAAGACCGGAACATCTTCCGAATATGTTGACGGCTGGTATATGGGGGTGACGAAGGATCTGGTTACCGGAATCTGGGTTGGATGTGATGAAAGAAGCATACACTTCAAGAATTCGCATACCGGAGAAGGTTCCCGAACGGCTTTGCCGATATTCGGTGTGTTTTTGGAATCCGTCTATAAAGATAAGCAATTGGGGTATACACAAGGGAAATTCCCTGAACCTACGGTCGAAATCACAAAGTCGTATAAATGTGAGACACCGCGTTATAGTGATCCGGAGCCTGAGCAAAGTGATTCAACAAGTGTTGACGAGCAGACAGATGAAGGATTTATTGGGCCGGAAGAAGAATCGACAGAAGGATCCGCTGAGCGCAATCACAATGAAGGGGGTGTTAGCGAAAATACGGGTGTATCGGAGAATCTGTAGTTCTAGTAAAATTCGTTAATGGTTTATCCTGTTTCGGACCTATGATAAATAGCTGCCTGATAAAAATTAGGTGGCTTTTTTATTGCATTTTATCAGGCGGCGTAATTACTGTTTCTCTTGGTGTAAGCCTGCTGTTGCTGTGGGAAGAGGTTGTTCCAGTTTGGGTTATTCTTGCGAATAATTCTCTCGATTTGTAGGTGTGTGAAATTTTGCAACTCGTTCATTCTCTTTTTAGCGCATGCCAGTTTTGAAAAAGCTTCGGAATAGATGATTCTGTTTAAGCTGCTCCCCTGTTGAAAAGTGAAACTATTAGCTTGCTGGAGCTCTACGACAGTGCTGAGCATATTGGAAGTAAAGTCGATTTCAAAGTATCTTCTGTTGTTGTCAGTTAATATATATACAATAAAATTGCTCATAATGCTAAATTATTTGGATGTTTAAATTTTATTTACTAATTTTATTGGCACAATATTACTAATAAATTTAGTTTTTGCAAAATATTTTTTGAAAAAATAATATGTCAAATATTTCATCCAACTTGAAATTCCTTCGAAAAGGAAAGAAAATTACGCAGCAGCAATTTGCTGATATCATGGAGATTAAAAGAGCTTCTGTCGGTGCTTATGAAGAAGATCGGGCAGAGCCCAAATATGAATTGCTAAAAAAAATTGCCGAGTTTTATGGGTTAACCATGGATGAATTGGCGAATGATGTGATTGATGAGAAGTGGAAGCCGGTGCCCAAAAGCAATGCTTCTAATCTCAGGGTATTGAGTGTAACTGTTGATGGTAGTGATCGCGAAAACATTGAGCTTGTGCCGGTTAAGGCGAGCGCGGGCTATTTAAATGGGTATGGCGATCCTGAGTATGTGGCTGAGCTTCCGAAGTTTTCGCTTCCGATGTTCGGACAGGGGACTTTTCGGGCATTTGAGATCAAAGGAGATTCGATGCTGCCTTTGCCATCGGGATCCATTATTGTCGCTGAATATGTCGAAAATTGGCATGATATAAAGCCCGGTCATACCTATGTGGTCGTATCGCGTGAGGAGGGGGTCGTTTATAAGCGTATTGCTTTTAAATTTAAGGAGGATAAAGGCTTAAAGCTTGTTTCCGATAATAAAACATATGAACCTTACTGGGTGGAGACTCCTGATATTCTTGAAGTATGGAAAGCGAAGGCTTTTATTAGCACACAACTGCCGGAGCCAACACCTGAGCCGACGATGGAAACATTGACCAGTATGATGGCGCAGATGCAAAAAACAATTAATGCAGTTGTTGACAATTCGAAATAATAGAAAAAATACTTTCGCAGTTGTTTGGGGATTTGTTTTTTATTTTATAAAATACTATATTTGCATATCTGAAAGGAAGGGGGCTCGTATTGCCCCCTTTTTTTAATACAATTAATTTAGCATTCTAGGCAGTAGAACAATGCAAGATGTAGAAAAAAGAGTCATTGAACTCATAGAAGAAAAAATAGCAGATCGCGAGGATTTGTTTATTGTTAGTGTAAAGATGCGCCCAAATAAGATCTTGGAAATTCTCCTGGATGGGGATAACGGGGTTAATATTGATGACTGTGCACAGGTGAGCCGGCATGTTGGTTTTCATTTAGAGGAAGAAAATGTCATCGATAATGCTTATCGTCTGGAGGTTTCGTCACCGGGCATAGATTCTAATTTTGTCAATAACCGGCAATACCAAAAAAATATAGGCCGTACCGTGCAGATTAAACTGGACGATAACACCAAAATTGAAGGAACATTGTTGACTGTTGATGAGACCAAGATCAGCATTCTTCAAAAAGTAAAAGAAAAAGGTAAAAAAGCGCAAGAGGTGGAAAAAGAACTTCCTTTTGATCAAATAAAAGCAACAAAAGTGGTAATTTCATTTTAAAAATAATGAGTAACAGCAACATCAATCTAATAGACTCTTTTCAGGAGTTTAAAGAGTTTAAGAATATCGACAGACCTACGGTCATTACAGTATTGGAAGAGGTTTTTCGTAGCATGATCCGTCGTCGTTTCGGTACGGATGAAAATGTGGATGTTATCGTAAATCCAGATAACGGAGATTTGGAGATTTGGAGAACGCGTGTCGTTGTTGAAGATGAATTTTCTGAGGATGATGATCTTGAGATCGAGTTGGCGGAAGCAAGAAAACACGATGAGGATCTGGAAGTAGGCGATGATTTTATCGAGCAGATCACTTTGGAAAGCTTTGGACGCCGTGCTATTTTGGCAGCCCGTCAAACGCTTGTTTCTAAAGTATTGGAACTTGAGAAGGATGAAGTATTCAAGAAATATAAAGATAGAGAAGGGGAGTTGGTTATTGGTGAGGTTTATCAGATCTGGAAAAAAGAGATTTTGGTATTGGATGAGGATGGTAATGAATTGATCTTACCGAAGTCGGAACAGATCCCTGCTGATTATTTCAAAAAAGGTGATGGTATTCGTGCAGTAGTCCATAAAGTGGATATGATGAACAACAATCCGAAAATCATTATCTCACGTACGGCACCTGCGTTTCTACAACGTTTATTTGAACTCGAGGTTCCCGAGATCTTTGATGGTCTGATTACCATCAAGAAAATTGTCCGTGAACCGGGGGAACGTGCTAAAGTGGCTGTAGAGTCTTACGATGATCGTATTGATCCAGTTGGAGCATGTGTGGGTATGAAAGGATCACGTATTCATGGTATCGTTCGCGAATTGCGTAATGAGAACATTGATGTGATTAATTTCACGACAAACCATTCCTTATATATCGCCCGTGCACTGAGCCCTGCCCGGATCAGCTCGATTAAGATCGACGAGGAAAATAAAACTGCTGCTGTATACTTAAAATCGGATCAGGTATCCCTGGCAATCGGACGTGGTGGACACAACATTAAACTGGCTGGTAAGCTGACCGGTTACGAGATTGATGTTTACCGTGAGAATGATGAATTTGATGAGGATGTGGATATCGAGGAATTCAGCGACGAAATTGAGAGCTGGGTTATCGATGAGTTGAAACGTGTTGGTTTAGACTCTGCAAAATCTGTTTTATCACTTAGTGAAGAAGAGTTGGTTAGACGTACCGACCTGGAAGAAGATACCATTCGTGATATCGTACGTATATTGCAGGCTGAATTTGAATAAAATTCAGCTTGTTAAATTTTTTCCATCTAACATTCGGAATAAATTGTTTATGGATGGAAAAAAACATATTTTTGTAATTATATTAAAATAGTTTATATTATAGATGACTGAAGGAAAAGGAACAAACTTGCTTAAAGCAGCAAAGGAACTCAACATCGGGATACATACTGCCGTCGAATGTTTAGTGAAAAAAGGATATGATGTAGAAGCAAAGCCTAACACTAAATTGAGCGGAGAGATGTATGGTGTGCTGTTAAAAGAGTTTCAGGGAGACAAATCACTGAAAGATGAAGCTAAACAAATTGTTATTGGCAAAATTCGTCGTGAGGAGTCGCCGTCCGCTTCTCCTAAAGATTCATCTAAAAATGAGGATTTTGAAGAACATGAAGAGCCGAAAGAGATTTTGGTTAAGAATACCATAGAAATCCCATCTGCCAAAGAAGCCGCTCCTGCCAAACCGGAGGAACCTGTTCATCAAGGGGGTATGAAAGTGGTCGGCAAAATAGATCTTGATGCCCTAAATAGAGGGGGAAACAAGATAAAAAAAGAAGAACCTTCCAAACAGGAACCTAAAGTGACGAATGAGGCACCAACAGAGACTAAGGTTGCGGAGAAAGCCGTAGAGCAGAAAGAAGCTGAAGTCAAAGAGCCTGTTATCGAAGCAAAAAAAGAAGAACCAAAGGTTGTTGAGCAAAAAACCGAAGTCGTTGCACCTAAGGTAGAAACTCCCAAACCTGAAGTAGATAAAACTGAAGTAAAAGCAACTCCGGTTGTAGAGACAAAAACCGAACCTGTGAAGGTAGAAGAAAAGAAAAAAGACGAAACAGCACCTAAAGCTGCTGTACCAGTAACTCCAAAAGTGGAGCCTGTGAAAAAAGAAGGCGATGATATTATTTCTGCGCGTGCAGAAAGGTTGACTGGTCCAAAAGTAATTGGTAAGATTGAATTACCATCTGCTAGACCTTCCCACAAGCCTGTGGCATCCTCTTCAAATGCTGGAAACAACAATGAGAAACGTAAGCGTAAGCGCACGAATCCAAACGGTCCAGTAAATCCGAATGCGGGACAAGGTCAGGGGCATAACAATCAGAACCGTGGTCCTCGCGATGGAAACAACAACCACAATCGTGACCAACAAGGTAACCGAGCTGGTAATCAAGGGAACAACAATAATCCGAACAATCGTCCGGGACAAAACAATCAGCATCCAGGTAGACCGGGGCAGGGTGGGAACAACCAGCACCAAGGTAGACCGGGACAAGGTGGCGCAAGACCACAACATGGTCGTTTTGACAATAGAGGAAAAGGAAGACCTGTTGAAAATAAGGAGGAACCTTCTGAAAAGGAAATCCAAGATCAAATCAAAGCTACACTTGCCCGTTTAAGCGGTGCGGGTAAATCTGGTAAATTTGCGCAACGTGCGAAATTAAGACGCCAGAAACGTGATGATGTTGCACAACATGCAGAAGAAGCTGCAATGGAGCAGGAATTGATGGCGAAGGTATTGCGCGTTACCGAATTTGTTACGGCGAATGAGCTGGCGAATTTAATGGACGTTCAGGTCACGCAGATCATTGCTACTTGTATGAGTTTAGGCATGTTTGTGTCGATCAACCAACGACTGGATGCAGAGACTTTGACTATTGTGGCGGATGAATTTGGCTATCAGGTTGAATTTATTAAACCTGAAGATGAGGAAACTGCGGAATTGGAAGAACCGGATACTGAGGCGAATCTGGTGCCTAGAGCCCCGATCGTAACGGTAATGGGACACGTTGACCACGGTAAGACTTCTTTGCTGGATTATATCCGTAAAGCAAACGTGACTTCAGGTGAGGCCGGTGGTATCACACAACATATCGGTGCTTATGCGGTGAAGTTAGATGATAATCGTAAGATCACATTTTTGGATACACCGGGTCACGAAGCTTTTACGGCAATGCGTGCACGTGGTGCGAAAGTAACAGATATCGTTATTATCGTTATTGCGGCGGACGACGCAGTCATGCCGCAAACAAAAGAGGCGATCAATCACGCGCAAGCAGCTGGAGTACCGATTGTATTTGCATTTACAAAAGTAGACAAACCGGGAGCGAATCCGGACCGTATCCGTGAGCAGCTTTCTGCAATGAATATCTTGGTTGAAGATTGGGGAGGTAAATTCCAAGCGCAAGAGATCTCCGCAAAAACCGGAGAAAATGTTGATCTTCTTTTGGAAAAAGTTCTTTTGGAAGCTGAAATGTTGGATTTGAAAGCTGATCCGAAAAAACGTGCAGTCGGTTCGGTGATCGAAGCAGCCTTGGACAAAGGCCGTGGTATCGTGACTACAGTATTGATCCAAGGAGGTACCCTTCGCGTCGGAGATCCGATTTTGGCGGGTTCACACTCTGGTAAGGTCAAAGCCTTAACCAATGAAAGAGGTGAACGTGTTAAAGAAGCAGGTCCTTCAGTGCCGGTACAGATATTAGGTATGGCCGGAGCGCCTACAGCTGGGGATAAGCTTTATGTTCTTGAAAGTGAATCCGAGGCTAGAACGGTAGCAAACAAACGTCTTCAGTTACAACGTGAGCAAGGTATGCGTGCAACGAAACATATTACCTTGGATGAGATCGGTCGTCGTTTGGCTATCGGTAACTTTAAGGAACTTAATATTATTGTTAAAGGTGACGTGGACGGTTCGATTGAAGCATTATCGGATTCATTATTGAAATTATCAACGGATGAAATTCAGGTAAATATTATCCATAAATCGGTGGGTGCGATCTCCGAATCAGACGTATTGTTGGCATCTGCTTCTGATGCGATCATTATCGGTTTCCAAGTGCGTCCAACACAAAACGCACGTAAATTAGCTGAGAATGAGCAAATCGACGTTCGTTTGTACTCTATCATCTATGATGCAATCGAAGAGATCAAATCTGCGATGGAAGGTATGTTGGCACCGAAATTTGAAGAGAAAATTGTTGCTGAGGTTGAAATCAGAGAAACATTTAAAATCTCTAAAGTGGGTACCATTGCCGGATGTATGGTTAGAGAAGGTAAGATCAATAGAAATAATGATATCCGCATAATCAGAGACGGTGTCGTTATCCATACAGGTCGATTGGCATCCCTGAAACGTTTTAAAGACGATGTGAAAGAGGTTGCACAAGGTTACGAGTGTGGTCTGAACATTGACCGTTTCAACGACATCCAAGTGGGTGATATCGTAGAGGCTTACGAACAAGTAGAAGTAAAACGTAAATTGTAATTTTCGATTTACGACATAATAAAAAAGCGTTGATGAAAATCAACGCTTTTTTATTTTAACGTGTTTCTGTTTTTCCGGTGGTCGGAAAGAGCCTTCAGTTGATTTTCATAGCTCTTGGTACTTATAAAAATATGAAGGTTTTGTTTCTAACGCTCGTATAGCTCTATCGGAAGCTGATCGGGGTCGGCGAAAAAAGTGAACCTTTTTTGTGTTAGTTCGTCGATCCTTATCCCTTCATGTAGGATACCCGCCTGTTCTAATTTATGTATTTCCGTATCCAGATTATCGACTTCAAAAGCGAGATGCCTTAAACCTGCAGCTTCAGGAAAACTCGGTCTAGTAGGGGGAGAGGGAAAGGAAAATAGTTCAATGATGTATGTTTCGTTGAGTTTTAAATCTAATTTGTATGAATCCCGCTCTACCCGATAATGTTCCTGCCAGATTTCAAGGCCGAGGACCTCAGTATAGAATTTTTTCGACCGCTGATAATCGCTACATATGATCGCAATATGGTGTATTTTGTTTAAGCTTAATTTCATTTTGCTCTTTCGTATTGTTTTGGCCAGGGGATGTCCACGGATAATTCTTTTGCAAAGTGTAAAGGAAGATGTGGATCATCTAAAAAACTCCGAGCAATCATAATTAAATCCGCCTGATCTTTCTCAATAATATCGGCGGCCTGAGTCGCTGTTTTAATAATGCCGACAGTAGCAGTTTTGCTTCCGGTTTTTTCTTTGATCGCTACAGCAAAAGGAAGTTGATAAGCGGGGCCGACATCAATTTTTTGATGTGAAACAGCTCCACCACTTGATACGTCGATGATATCTATACCCTGTTCTACCAAGAGCTTTGACAGTGCTATGGATTGATCAAGGTCCCAACCGTTCGGGGCCCAGTCTGTCGCTGAAATACGTACCCATAAACTTTGTGTTGTTATTTCTTGTTTTACCCTTTTGATGATCTCCAGCAAGAAACGGATTCTATTTTCAAATGTACCACCAAATTGGTCTATTCGTAAGTTGCACAAAGGAGAGAGAAATTGATGGATGAGGTAACCGTGTGCTGCGTGGAGCTCGATGATTTCGTAACCAGCTTGAATAGCTCTTTTGGTAGCTTGTCCAAACTGTTCGATGATTTCTTCGATCTCATTTGTTTTAAGCTCTTTGGGGGCGTAATCTGTCGGATGGAAAGCCAGTGCCGATGGAGCGACAGTCTGCCATCCTAGGGCTTCTGAGGGGGCAAATTGACCACGGCCAAGCCAAGGCTTGTTGCTGCTGGCTTTTCGGCCAGCATGCGCGATTTGAATACCGGGGAGAGCACCGTTTGCTTTGATAAAGGCAGTTATTTCTTTCAATTTGTCAATATGCCGGTCATCCCATATCCCGAGGTCTCCATAGCTGATTCTACCTTCGGGTGCGACGGCTGTTGCTTCCTGTATGACTGCTGCTGCACCTCCAATGGCAAATTGACCGAGGTGGACAAGATGCCAGTTGTTTGCAAAACCATCTTCAGCAGAATATTGGCACATAGGGGAAACGACTAAGCGATTTTTCAGGTTTAAGGAACCGATGTTTATCGATGAAAATAGTTTACTCATAATTTCTTGTTTATATTAAACGGGTGTAGTGAGCTCCTGTCTGAGAATGGTGTTGATAGATCATAAATAATTCTATTGCGGGCCTTAAGCGTTGTTAAAGGTCCGCAATAGTGGTTTTATGGATTTGTAGACCATAAAGAGGCTGATTTTAACATCGCTCTTCTAGGCAATTTTAAATTTGCGATAATTAGTTCCGCGAAATCTTCCGGTTGCAATACCTTTTCAGGGTCCCCGTCCGTGAGGCCAAGATCCTTCGACATATCTGAAGCGATGGTACTCGGCATCAGGGTGCATACCCGGATGTTGTTTTTACGTACTTCACGCATCAAGGAATCAGCAAATCCGATAACGCCAAATTTTGAAGCGCTATAGGCCGATGTGGTAGCCGCGCCATTCAGTCCAGCCGTAGAAGATACCATGACAATGTCACCCTGATTTTTTTCAATAAGTTGTGGCAGGATAGCCTTTGTAACAAAATAGGTCCCCAGCAGGTTAACGTTGATAATCGCTGTCCAGTCATTAACGTCCATGTCCATCACTGAAGAAAAGGAAGATATACCCGCATTGTTAATTAAAATATCAAAATAGCCAAAGGTTTCATTGAGATTTTTAATTTCCTGTTGCACGGCAGTGTTGTCAGCCACGTCAAATACTGCGTAGGTAACCTCCGTCCCTAATTCAGCCAGTTCGGCAGCGGTCTGTTTCAATGCAGTTTCGTTTCTGCCCGTAATCGCTACGTGGACGCCTTCTTTAGCCAATGCTACAGCAATGGCCTTGCCCAATCCTTTGGCCCCACCTGTAACTAAAGCCCTTTTTCCTGTTATATTTTCCATACGATAAAAATAAGAATGATCTCCCGGATTACTGTCAGATGAACCTCAAAAGACAGTCTATTTAAGCTTTTTGATGAGGTTTTCTATAATGGGATAGGTATTTGCCCGTACTTCATCAAATTGGTCCACGTGACGCCATTCTGCTTTTGTAATATCTTCGGCTGTTTGCGGGATCAATTTCGGAACCTTATTAACGCCCATTTCATACCAGTTTGTTGCCTTTAATACAAACTCGCCGTTGCGTAAATAGTAGGTATGGTATGATGTGGTAATCTTCTTGCCTAAATAATTTATTTTAATACCACATTCTTCTTCTACTTCACGTACGGCGGCTTCTTTCATCTTTTCATTATCTTCAACCTTACCTTTGGGGAGATCCCATTTGCCCAAGCGGTAAATAAAAAGATAATCTCCATCACCATTTTTGACCAGCCCGCCAGCTGCTTTGATGATTTTAAGCTTGCTTTTTAAATTTTGAAATACGGTCTCGAAATCCTTGTTGACGTAGAGATAGGTCTTTGGAACTTTATCAATTTCAGATTGTTTGAAAAGTTTTTGAAGTTCAATGTCTTGAATACTAATTGTTTGCGTGTTTTCGGTTTTCGAAGGAACAAAATCTGCTAAAATTAGCACGGTTTCGTTCATATAAATTTTATAAATTTGCGCCATGAATAATTTAAATGAGGTTGAACAAAAAGTTGCTGAATCCTTATTGCAAATTAAAGCAATAAAATTGCAACCTAAAAGTCCTTTTACTTGGGCGTCGGGTTGGAAGTCTCCAATTTACTGTGATAACCGTATCACTTTATCTCATCCAGCAATACGTACGTATATTCGTCAGAAGCTTTCTAAGCTTATTCAAGAAGAGTTTGGATCAATAGATATGATTTCTGGAGTTGCTACGGCAGGTATTCCACAAGGGGTGCTGGTAGCGCAGGATTTAGGCCTGCCGTTTTCTTATGTTAGAAGCTCAGCGAAAGATCACGGCCGTCAAAATATGATTGAAGGCGAGGTCGTTAGTGGTCAACGTGTCGTTGTGGTTGAAGATTTAATTTCAACAGGTAAAAGTAGCCTGATCGCTGTTAAAGCATTGCGCGAAGCAGGTTGCAATGTTGTTGGATTGGTTTCCATATTTACGTATGGATTGCAACAGGCGACAGATAATTTTGCAGATGCAAAATGTCCTTATTTCAGTCTATGTAACTACGACGCGCTAATTCAGGTTGCAGCCGAAAATAGCTATGTATTGGAAGAGGATGTTGAAATTTTGAAAAAGTGGCGATTGAATCCTGCGGGATGGGGTGAAAACTTTCAATAAAGATCAATAATTTACCGTTATGACTACCATTCAGAATACCACAGAAATCAACAGGAATGTAGGCGAAGTATTTGCTTTTTTGACTGATCTCAACAATCACGAACAGTTAATGCCTGAAAATATTTATAATTGGTCTTCAACAACAGACGAAGCCCGATTTACCATTCAAAATATGGCGAAATTGGCGTTAAAGGTTGAAGAGCGGATAGTCAATCAATTGATTAAGCTCGTTCCATCCGAAAAGGCACCATTTGAGGTTACCTTACGCTGGGAACTACAGGCCGTATCGGATACGGTGACGAAAGCGAGCTTTGTGATTGATGCCGATTTAAATATGATGATGAAAATGATCGCTACAGGTCCGCTTCAAAAGCTGATCGATTTTCAGGTAAACAAACTGAAAGCAGTGCTGGGATAGTAGGTGTTGTGACGGATTATAACATAAAAAAAGCTCGATCGTTAGATCGAGCTTTTTTTATGTTATGCTATTCGCTCATTTACTTTTTTCCAGTTGACAACGTTCCACCAATTTTTGATATAGTCTGCCCTTTTGTTTTGGTAATGTAAGTAATAAGCATGCTCCCAAACGTCGAGACCCAAAACGGGGATACCTTTTACTTCCGCGACATCCATTAATGGATTATCCTGATTTGGCGTAGACGTTATTTTCAGGTTTCCTGAATCGTCGAGGATCAACCAAGCCCATCCCGATCCAAAACGGGTGGTTGCTGCAGCGGCAAATTGCTCTTTGAATTTGTCAATTGAACCGAAAGTCTTATTGATCATCGCCAGCAGTTTTTCCGAAGGCTGGCTTGCTTTGTCGGACAGGCTTTCCCAAAAGAAATTGTGATTCCAGGCACCTCCCGCATTATTTCTGGCTTTTGCGGAATATTTGGATATGTTAGCTAAAAGTTGCTCTTCTGAAGTTTCTTTGATGGATTCAGCAACAATGGCCTCGTTGACGGCGTTGATATAGGCCATATGGTGCTTTGTATAATGGATTTCCATCGTCAGGGCATCAATATTGGGCTCCAAAGCGGCATAACTGAAAGGTAACTTGACTTGAGAAAACTTTAAAGCAGCGGCATTTAATTCAGTTTCTTTCGCGGAAGCAATATCTTGTAATATTGATCCAGATACAGCAATACCTAATGTGGCTTTTGCTGCATTTTGAAGGAAGTTTCTGCGTGTTTGCATATAATCTTAATATGATAAGTTTTAATATAAATATAACGTGAAATTCTACAATTATTGTACGAGAATTGTCTGTCAATTGTAATACAACAAAATTGTTATATAGCGCATCCCTAAAAAGCCGCTTTCGAATCCTTTTTTTCATTTGTGTAAGCCAAAATTCGACAGTATATTTGGCTTATGTACGCATTACGAATAGCAAAGATAATTCCTCAGCCCAATAATAATATTACTTTTCAGCTGGAATCTACTGACGGTGGCTATCCTCCTTATAAAGCTGGTCAATTTATTACGCTTTCTTTTATGTTTGGTGATCGGGAAGTGCGTCGTTCTTATTCTTTAAATAGTTCCCCAGATTATAATGAGCCGCTAAGCATCACCGTAAAACGTGTGGAAAATGGCGAAATTTCGAGGTTACTTCATCATACGATAAGCGAAGGGGATATTGTTCAAGCCATGGAGCCACAGGGATTATTTATCTATGAGCCCGAACAATATAAAGTAAGGACTTTATTTCTATTTGCCGCCGGTATTGGTATAACGCCTTTGTATTCGATTCTTAAAACGGCACTTCTTGTTGAAGAGAAATCTAAGGTCGTTTTGGTATATAGCAATCGATCTGCTGATCAGGCACCCTTTCGGGAGGAATTGGAGGAATGGGCCAAGCGATTCCCAGATCGTTTAACGATCGTCTGGATTTATTCCAACAGTAAATATCTGATGAAGGCCCGTCTGAACAGGGATTATATTCTTTCCATTGTCAAGGATCATCTCGTTGGGCCAAAAGAGGATGCATTATGCTATACCTGCGGGCCGGTTATTTATATGGATTTATGCCGTTTCACACTTTTGGGAATGGGCTTTGATACTAATCAGATAAAAAGAGAAACGTTTTTATTGCCTGAAAATGAGGAAGATGATGACGACGAAACTGAAAAGGTAATCGATACGACGTCTTATCAGATCAAGTTACATTTTCAGGACGAAACCTATGCGCTTGAGATTCCTTACAATAAGTCCATTTTGGACGTAGGACTTGAGCATAAGATCAAACTGCCTTATTCCTGCAGGTCTGGTATGTGCAGCACTTGTATTGCTCAATGTTCCAAAGGAAAAGTGAGAATGGATTACAATGAAGTGCTAACAGACCGAGAAATGGAGAATGGACGTATCTTGCTGTGTACCGGTCACCCGCTGGAGCATGGAACCGAGATCGAGGTGTTATAAAGGAGGATGTTTGCCTCGTTTATTTGATGAACTACGGATATTTCAGAATAATATTTCAATAAAGTGATTGATGTTGTTTATTTGTTCTGTTTGAGTCCCAATAAAAATTGCATTTCAGAGCAAATTTAGTTAAGTTTGGATATAACCGTTTTTATATCTAACTATTATGGGAAAATTACTCTGGAGCCCGACAGAAGAGCAGCAATCTCAATCGGAGATCAATAGATTCAAACAGTATGTCGAACAGCGATATCAATTATCCTTTGCGTCTTATCACGAGCTCTGGAAATGGTCAACTGCGCATATTGCTGACTTTTGGGAGAGTGTTGCAACTTATTTTAAGATAGAATTTCGTTCAGATTTTACGCATATATTAACTTATCCCGCGGACAGAGCTAGTTTTATCGGGACGAAATGGTTCAGTGGAGCGACGTTAAGCTACGCGGAGCATGTGTTTCGCCGTGCCACAGATACCCGGCCCGCTCTTGTTTTCCAGTCGGAACAAGATTCTCGACGTGAAGTCTCCTGGGAAGAGTTGAGGGGAATGGTGCTCAGATTACAGGTGTATTTAAAAAATCAGGGGGTCTCGAAAGGGGATCGCGTGGCAGGCGTGCTGGTTAACGGGGTTGAAGCTATAGCTTTATTTTTGGCTACGAATTCAATTGGAGCAATCTGGTCCTGTTGTTCCCCTGACTTTGGTGAGGCAAGTATTCAAGATCGTTTTGAGCAAATCGAGCCAAAGGTGCTTTTTGCAAATGCGGAGTACACTTATAATGGACGGGTCTTTGAGAAAGAAGAAAGTGTACGAAAGCTCGCGGAATGTTTGCCCTCCCTGAAGGCCTGTGTTTTTATTCATGATAAAAACTGGCAAATGATCATGAATTCTACCATCCCCCAGGGTGAACTTCAGTTTACAGCCGTGGCTTTTGAAGATCCCATATGGATCTTGTATTCTTCGGGAACGACAGGAAAACCTAAAGCGATCACACATGGCGCCGGAGGGATGCTGTTAGAACACATGAAAGCCTTAGGGTTGCATCAGAATGTGCAGGAGGGAGAGCGGTTTATGTGGTATACGACAACAGGCTGGATGATGTGGAATTATGCACTTTCGGCACTATTAATGGGCAATACCTTGTGTATATATGACGGGGCAACCAACTTCCCGGATAAACTGAGCCTGTGGAGGTTTGCAAAAGAAACTGGCGTTGATCATTTTGGTGTGGGCGCTGCTTATTTAATTTCTTGTCAGGATCAGGATCTAAAAGCATTGGAGTATATGCCGAAAACAATTGGATCGACCGGTTCTCCATTACCACCAGCTATTTTTGAATGGATTCATCAGCAATTTCCGGAAACTCAGATTATTTCGTTGAGTGGTGGTACGGATGTCTGCAGTGCTTTTCTTTCAGGATGCACCTTGCTTGATGTGCATGCCGGTGAAATACAGTGCCGTACCTTAGGATCCAAAATAGAAGCTTTTAACGCAGATGGAATCGCTGTCTATGAAGAGGTGGGGGAGCTGGTTATTTTGGAACCGATGCCTTGTATGCCGATTTACTTCTGGAATGATGCGGGCAATCAAAAATATTATGATAGTTACTTCGATAAGTATGCCGGTATCTGGAGCCATGGTGACTGGATTCAGATAACGAAGAATGACGGAATAATTATGTATGGTCGCTCTGATGCTACCCTTAATCGTGGCGGCGTACGCATCGGGACTGCTGAAATCTATAATGTATTGAATGCAACAGATGAGGTGCAGGATAGTTTGGTCATTTGTGTCGATCACGAAAATGGCTCTTCTGATATGTTACTTTTTGTTCAGCTAAAAAGCGGGACCTTAACGGATGAACTGAAGGATAAAATCAAAAAATCTCTTCGAAGGGAATACAGTCCCAGGCATGTGCCCGATCAAATTTTTCAGGTTTCCGACGTCCCCTATACCTGGAGCGGGAAAAAGCTGGAACTGCCAATAAAAAAGATTTTCTCAGGTATTCCTACCGAGCGGGCAGTTTCAAAAGATGTCATGCGTAATCCGGAGGCTGTGAATGGATTTGAAATAATTAGCAAAACATGGAATATGTTGTAATGAATAAAAGATTGGTCATACATCTTTTCACCCCTCCGCGGTCACCGATCGTGGAGGGGTTTGTATTGTTGGGATAAACCTTTTAGGGAGTCTATTGGTCGAATATTCCTAAACCTGAATTACACCAACGTTGTACCGCTCGATTATAGGTTTTTCATTGGCGGCCTCTATACCCATGCTGATTACCTTTCGGGTTTCCTGCGGGGCGATAATGCCATCCACCCAGAGCCTGGCAGCGGCGTAATAGGGACTTAATTGTTCGTTATATCGGTCTTCAATGGATTTGAGAAGGATATTTTTTTCCTCTTCATTGATTTCTTTCCCTTTGGCTTTTAATGCTGATTCTTGAATTTGAAATAATGTTTTACCAGCCGCATTGCCACTCATGACGGCCATTTGGGCCGTTGGCCAGGCATAGATCAAGCGTGGGTCATAGGCCTTTCCGCACATAGCGTAATTTCCTGCACCATAGCTATTGCCTACTATAAAAGTAAATTTTGGCACAACGGAATTTGCCATCGCGTTAACCATTTTAGCGCCATCTTTAATAATTCCACCTTGTTCGGATCGGCTACCCACCATAAATCCAGTGACATCCTGAAAGAAAACAAGGGGTATATTTTGCTGGTTGCAATTCATAATAAAGCGTGCAGCTTTGTCTGCTGAGTCACTATAAATAACACCGCCCATTTGCATTTCCATCGCATTACCGGGTTTCTTCGCTTTGATAATCTCCCGTTGGTTGGCGACAATACCTACTGCCCAGCCGTCTATACGTGCAAGCGCACATACAATTGTTTTACCATAATCGGGTTTATACTCCTCCAGTGTATCCGCATCAACAATTGCTTCGAGAATATCTTGCATCCGATAGGGTTTGGTACGGTCTTCCGGAAGAATTTCAATTATTTTTTCCGGATCTGTTTTTGGCGGATGGCTTTCTTTCCGATTGAAGTTTGCTTTTGCATGACCACCGATTTTATCGATCACATTTTTAATGGCCGTTAGGCAACTTTGGTCGTCAGGGAACTTATTGTCTGTAACACCCGATATTTCGGAATGCGTAGAAGCTCCTCCAAGTGTTTCCGCATCTACGGTCTCACCAATAGCCGATTTAACCAGATAAGGGCCAGCTAAGAAGACGGATCCTGTGCCTTCGACGATGAATGCGTAGTCTGACATGATGGGTAAATAGGCCCCTCCAGCTACACAGCTTCCCATAATCGCGGCGATCTGGGGGATGCCCATGGCCGACATACGTGCATTATTGCGGAATATACGGCCAAAGTGTTCTTTATCGGGAAAAATCTCATCTTGCATCGGGAGGAAGACACCTGCAGAATCCACCAGATAGATAATCGGAAGATTATTTTCCATAGCGATTTCCTGTGCGCGAAGATTTTTCTTGGCTGAGATGGGAAACCAAGCTCCGGCTTTGACGGTCGCATCGTTTGAGACGATAACACAAAGTTTGGATTTAACGTAGCCTATCACGGCAGCACAGCCAGCATTGGTACATCCCCCATGCTCAACATACATGCCTTCTCCGGCAAACATGCCAATCTCTAGATACTCACGGTCAGCATCCAGCAAGTAAGTTATTCTTTCCCAAGCCGACAGTTTACCTTTTTCTTTTAGTTTTTTGATTTTATCAATGCCACCACCGAGCTTTAGATTTTCTCTTTTTTGGTGAAGTAATGCGAGCAGCTCCTTCATAGTTTATAATTCTGGTTTAAAAGCGATGTAATTAAGAATTTCTTATTTTTAGATAAATTTAAAATAAAATTTTAGAATATTTGCAATTTTATTCCTAATTATTTTGATATATTTGAATTGTATTACCGATTGTAAATTTAATATTCATGCTTATGTTTATTGAAAATAAACAACAAATGGATATGATCAGACAAAGTGCACGTGATTTTGCACAGCATCATATCAAACCTTATGTGATGGAATGGGACGAAGCCCAAATATTTCCAATAGAAGTTTTTAAAAAATTAGGTGAACATGGTTTCATGGGTGTTATTGTTCCCGAGGAATACGGAGGTTCGGGCTTGGGGTACCAGGAGTATATTACTGTGCTGGATGAAATCTCCAAGGTTTGTGGATCGATCGGACTTTCGGTTGCGGCACATAACTCCTTGTGTACCAATCATATTTTGAGCTTTGCCAATGAAGAACAGAAGCGACGTTATCTTCCAAAGCTGGCCACAGCAGAATGGATCGGTGCCTGGGGACTTACAGAAACGGGGTCCGGCTCGGATGCCGGTGGTATGACCACATTTGCTGAGCGGGATGGGGATTATTACCTGTTGAATGGTTCAAAGAATTTTATTACGCACGCCATTAGCTCGAGTGTTGCCGTTGTGATTGCACGTACGGGGGAAAAGGGCGATAAAAAGGGGATGTCTGCATTTATCGTTGAAAAAGATACTCCTGGCTTTACAGCAGGAAAAAAGGAGAATAAATTAGGGATGCGTGCTTCAGAAACGGCATGTCTGTTTTTTGACAACTGTAGAATACACCGTGATCAGCTGATTGGTGAGGAGGGACAAGGATTTGTACAGGCATTGAAACTTTTAGACGGCGGTAGAATTTCTATTGCGGCGCTTTCTCTGGGTATTGCCCGGGGGGCCTATGAATGTGCACTAAAATATGCACATGAAAGAGAGCAGTTTGGAAAGAAGATTTACGATTTTCAGGCCGTTTCATTTGCCTTGGCGGATATGGCTACCCAGGTGGAGGCCAGTGAACTACTGACACGCCAGGCTGGTTATCTCAAAGATCATGGCGAGCGTGTGTCTAAGATCGGTGCAATGGCCAAATTATATGCTTCAGAGGCTGCAGTAAGCGTTTCCAATGAATCTGTGCAGATTTTTGGCGGGTATGGTTTTACGAAAGATTATCCCGCAGAGAAGTTCTTTCGCGATGCCAAACTGTGTACAATAGGAGAGGGGACTTCCAGCATTCAAAAGATGGTGATTGCCCGGGAAATTGAAAAAGACAGCTAATTATTCAGTATGGAAGATCAGGTAGTATTGGTTGATTGTCCGCGGGATGCTATACAGGGGCTGCATCATTTTATTGCAACGGATAAAAAAGTTAAACATATCAATAGGTTGATAGAAAGCGGCTTATTTGATGTGATTGATTTTGGTTCGTTTGTTTCTCCGAAGGCAGTACCGCAGTTGGCTGACACGAAAGATGTGCTGGCGGGTGTCGTAAAAGATGATCGCGTAAAGTTATTGGCAATAGTCGCCAACCTGAGGGGTGTCCAGGATGCCGTTCAGGAGGAAAAAATAGATTTGATAGGTTACCCGTTTTCGATATCAGAAACCTTTCAGTTGCGGAATACGAATAGAGGTCTGGAAGAATCTTATCGGCAATTGAAGGAAATGAAGGCATTGGCTGATGCCTATGGCAAGGTTCTGGTCGTCTACATCAGTATGGCGTTTGGCAATCCGTATAATGATCCCTGGTCTGCGGTACTGGTTGAGGAATGGATTGATAAGCTCATGCAGCTTGGCATCACGGAATTCTCCTTGGCGGATACAACTTCTGAGGCGAATGCGGCACAGATTACCGATCTCTTTGGTCTTGTTCGGACACGATATCCGCAGTTAGCCGTTGGTGCACATTTTCACGCAAAACGGGAAGACAGTCTTGCGAAGGTTCGTGCTGCTTATGATGCCGGTTGCCGTAAGTTTGAAGGAGCCTTATTAGGGTATGGCGGATGCCCTTTTGCCAAAGACGACCTGGTTGGAAATATCCCTTCTGAAATTTTACTGGATCTTTTCGGTCGAGGTAGCTTGACCGAAAGGGCGCGCTTAGAAGACAGTTTCAGACAAATGATCTTGTAGAAAAATCATGAAAAAATTAAATTTCATAAAGATACGTCGCGAACAGCATGTATTTATATTGATCCTTGCCCGACCAGAGAAAAGGAATGCCTTTAGTCCAACAATGGTCAGTGAGATTGCCTACGCCCTGGAAATCGCTAACAGTGATCCGGAGGTTCGTTTGGTACAGGTCGAAGCTGAGGGACCGGTATTTTGCGCAGGGATGGACTTAAAAGCTTTCGAAGATCCGACGGTTGATATTGGAAATCCCAGTATTCCAAAAGTAGAAAAGTCGCTGGCCGAATTGTTTGCACAGCTAAATAAACCATCCGTATGTGTGGTTCGGGGTGACGTTATTGCAGGCGGATTTTTGATAGCACTTTCCTGTACGTATTTGTTTGCTACGTCAGATGTACGGTTTGCACTGCCTGAAGTGAAGATTGGGCTTTTTCCATTTCAGGTGCTGGCTTTGCTGCTAGAATATATGCCCGAAAGGAGAGCAATGGATCTTTGTATCCGTGGTGGATCTTTCTCCGCCGCGGAAGCCCTGGAAAAGCAGCTGCTGTATGCCGTTTTACAACCGGGGGAAACTGAATTGGAAGCATTGAAAGACGCTATTATAGCGAATGCCCCCTTAGCTATTTCAAGGGGTTTTGAGGCGCTTGGTTACTTAAAAAAAAATCCGCAGGCGGATAACTATGCCTTTCTGCTGGATGAGCTCGCCAAGCTTCGCGAGACAGCCGATTTCCAGGAAGGGATGGTAGCAATGCGCGATAAACGAAAAGGGCATTGGAAGAATCGCTAATCAAAACGAACGAAAGCTCGGTCTGCTGGTCAACGGGGAAAATTCCCAGGGAATAGAACTCAGGGCAATCAGTAAAGCAAGGCCAAACCAGATTAATAGTATTTTAAAACGTCGATCATCCGTATCGGCGTTTTTGCTTTTTAGACTACCGATGAGTAGAAATATGCCAGCGATAATCATCATACTGCTATGCTCCATTCCAAAAAAACGAATCTGTCGTAAGTGTACGGCTGTGTTAAAATGAGTCAGAAAATACTGTGTGATCGGACTTAATATGTAGAGTATGATACCCAATAATGCCTGTGTATAAAATGTGAAAATAACCGCATTTTTCAGGAAGTTATCAGTAGGGGTGAAGCTATGCTTATTCTTTTTTTTATAAGCAAATCGTAGTAAACTGCTTATAAAAATTATCAAAATAATCCATCGCCAGGTGGAATGCAGTGCCAAAATGAAGGGGTAAATCGAAGTCATCACGTGACAAAGATGCGTATAAAATAAAAAAATCACATCAGTAGTCTGAATTTAAACGCGGTAAAAGACCGATCTGAAAGAATAAAGTGGATGTCAGGCGTTAACATTGGTCGAAGAAATAGGGGGGATGTTTGATAAATATATGGTGATTTTTATGTTTATATAATTTTTTTATCGTTTTGATTTTTAGTTTGTTAAAATTATATTATCTCACCTATTAACTTAAGGTTAATGCTGTTTTTAAGCTGATAAATGTGTTTTTTATATTTGCAAATTGAACTGTTCGACTACAAATTTCTATTGAGGAGTTCAAATTGAAATTAGGGAGACAAGGTTGAGGTGCTCGTGGCTGTTTTAAGTATTTTTTAAGCGTTTTACGCTATTTTTATTATATACATGGGTTTTTGTCGAAAAAAAGTACGAAGGCTTCCTACGGGGCTAATATGAGTTTTTTTTCGATTGAATGCACTTTAGGTTGGAAGTCGAATCAGGTGTCTTTATATTTTTTTCATTATGAATTTCGCAATGTTAATGTTTAATGTATTATTATTCAAAATTTTAAATTGTTTTATGTGAAGTGTTTGTTTTTTTATTTAGTGAAGTCGGGGGTATAGGGAATACCTCATTGATCATTTAAATCTTGGACAGTCGTTATTTTTTTTAATAATTTTTGGAAATATGGAAAACAAGTATCTATATTAGTGTATTAATTAAATAATACAGTAGTATGATTACTATCCAAAATCTAAATTTCAGTTATAGTAAATCCAGACCACTCTTTCTCCATATGGATCTCACATTGAAGCAAGGGCATATTTACGGATTACTTGGAAAGAATGGGGCGGGCAAGTCTACTTTGCTTAAGAACATGGCCGGTCTGGTGTTTCCTGTTTCGGGGCATGTCGAGGTCTTGGGGCATAACCCAAATCGACGCGAGCCTTCGCTGTTGCGGGAAGTCAGTTTTATTCCCGAGGAGTTTTATTTACCCGCGGTAAAGTCGGAACAATTTTTAAAAGCCAATGCAGGTTTTTATCCAAATTTTGACCGAGAATATTTTTATCGCCTGATCAATGAGTTTGAAATTCCGGTGGAGCAAAAATTGGCGGAGATGAGCTATGGCCAGAAGAAAAAATACATTATTTCCTTCGGTTTGGCTTCCAATACGAAAATCATTATCATGGATGAGCCTACAAATGGTCTGGATATTCCCTCTAAAGCGCAATTTCGTAAAATTATGGCTTCGGCTATTACAGACGACCGTTGTGTAATTATCTCGACCCATCAGGTGCGTGATCTGGATAATTTGATTGATGCGGTCATTTTGCTTGATGAGCATAAGGTTGCGTTGAATGCACCTATTAACCTGATTACCGATAAGCTCTGTTTCAAAAAGATGAAAGAGCTGTCTTTTGATGTGCTTCATGCGGAAGAAGCGCTTGGAGGTTTCAATGCGATTCTTCCAAATACACTGGGGGAGGATTCCAAACTGGATCTTGAGTTGCTGTTCAATGCCGTATTGTTGCAGAAGGAAAAAATTACAAATCTTATTAAAGTCGATGAATATGTCAAACCTATTTAATACAGCCCGTTTTTTTGCGCTGATCCGCAGGCAATGGATCGGTTTTGGACGAATTTATCTGATGTCAATAGGAGTGATAGCAGGTATTATATTTTGTTTTTATGCGTTCAATATCGGTTCAAATTATAGTGATATAAAAAATGAATCTGTCCAAGTTTATTCGGTGTTGAACTTTAGATCACCGTTGTTTTGTGTTTTAGGGATATTTTTTGCGACTGTAATTTCGAGTAGCTATTTTGCGGATCTCGGAAGTAAGACAAAAGCAATTTTTGAATTGATGATACCGGCCTCCCGACTGGAAAAATTTCTGGTGGGGATTTTCTATACGGTGGTCGTTAGCATCAGTTCTTACTTATTGATCTATTACCTGATCGATTTGGCCTTTGTCTCTTATTTACGTGGCTTTGGCCCTGCCACAAGAACCGAGGTAAATTCCCTTGGTGAGCAGGTCACAGTGGAATTTTGGCCATATTATTTTAGTGTGGATTACCCAAGAGGAGTTTTTTATTTATGTTTTTTACCATTCTTGTTGAATGCGGTATTTTTACTGGGGGGTATTGTCTTTAAGAGTTATCAATATATCAAAACGGCAATTTCACTTGTTGTTTACTGTGTGATCTGGATGTCTTTCTTTGTGTACCTGATGAAAAAGCAAACGGAGCACACTGTGCCGCATATGGATGATAGCTATTGGTCAGATGTTTATCACATTTTTGGTTTAATCACAGTAGCGGGAATAGTGCTCACATTGATATTCTGGGGGCTTGCCTTTTTAAGGCTAAAAGAGAAGGAGATTTAATATGGAATTTAGTGCCAACAAAGCAATTTATCTACAAATTGCAGAATATGTATGTGATCATATTTTAATGGAGACCTGGAAAACGAATGGTAAAGTACCATCTGTGCGGGAATTAGCCGTTCAGCTGGAAGTCAATCCTAATACGGTTATGCGGACATATGATCTACTGCAGCAGCAGGAGATTATCGCAAATAAGCGCGGGATCGGTTTCTTCCTGACCGAAGATTCTGTCAAAAAGGTTAAATCCTACCGGAAGACCATTTTTTTGGAAGAGGATCTTCCGCCTTTCTTTCGGAATATCTATTTATTGGAAATTGGTCTAAGTGAATTGGAGCAACGTTACAGACAGTTTGTTGAACAGAATTTTAATCAAAATGAATCATGAAATTAAGTACTAAATTATTGATAGGACTCGCAATAATCCTTTTTGCCGTTCCAACATTGGTAGCCTCTTATATTGTTCAAACCAATCGGGTAGATGAAAATGTTTATCATGCGGAGATGGACAAAGAAGTGTCAAATGCAGCTGCAAA
Source organism: Sphingobacterium puteale (assembly GCF_003627955.1). Classification (GTDB taxonomy): domain Bacteria; phylum Bacteroidota; class Bacteroidia; order Sphingobacteriales; family Sphingobacteriaceae; genus Sphingobacterium; species Sphingobacterium puteale. The sequence continues at coordinate 69,783 of NZ_RBWS01000002.1, forward strand.
GGATGTTTATTTTCGATCCTTTCCGGTGGGGAAATTCGACAAGCTTCAGCTACTCGGTTCGGATGCGAGGGGGATAAATCTGTATCTGGTAAAAAGCGATAAGTTTTTGATAAAGATCAATAAGAGCCAAGCTGATTTTGTAAAGTCAAAGGTGGATGGAGACGGTTGCCTTACCCTGGATTTTTTGGAAGGCGGTGATCGATATTACAAATCTGTTTATGTTTTTGCGCCGGATCTGAGCTTATTAAAATTGAAAAATGCCGGTGTGAATGAATTCTCGGCGAAGCTGGATAAAATTACCATTGTCGGTGATAGCATTGAAAGTCTTTCATTAAGTGGCGAAGCGGCTATAAATACACTTAATTTGATTTTGACAAACTCGCATATAGAAGATTTTGGATACCGCGACGACAAAAATACGGCGCCTGTCAATCATTTGTTTGTGGATGCGACGAATACGATGTTGGGATTGCCGCGTGTTGATTACAAGACAGCTCATATTCTTGCTAAGAATTCGGAGATCTATTTCAATAGAAAGGGGGACAAATCCAAAGTTGATGTGTTGGATATCAAGACGGAAGGGGCATCTTCTGTTCGGCTGGATAGCTTGCAGTGGAATACATTGCAAGGAAATCTATCAAACGACACGAAAATAGATTTGCCCGTACATGCGCTACGGGGTCTGATCAAATAGCAAGATTTTCTAATTTTGTTATGGGTATCTGGAAAAAAAAGGTCAACATCGCAGCATAGGCTATGTTGACCTTTTTTTATTAATGATTATGGGGTGATGCCCGGTACAACCTGCTGATCACTTGTGACACCGGGGGGCAGTTCGATGAGTTTGAAATTACGGAAGTGAATCTCTGATCCTTCAGATTCAAGACAGAGGTAGCCCTTTTTTATACTTGAATTACGTAGGCCATTGACGAATTTTCCATTGACCGCCAATTTGATGGTGCCATCAATACATACGATGGTGTATTTGTTCCATTCGCCTTTGCCCTTAGCTCTATTTTCAATGGACTTGCTGCGCGTTCCTCTGGGATTGTCCGGAACAGTTGTGACACCGCCTACACCAAAAAGCTCGCCGTGTACATAGGCGATCGGTGCCTGTTTTCCATCCATAAGGTTTTGATTTACCCAGTCTAATTCGAGCATTTGTACTTCGACGCCTCCGGGAAGTCTACCCGACGGGTCGGGGTTGGCGTCTGACCAGACAAAAATTCCTGAGTTGCCGCCCGCATACTGATGGTTCCATTCAACCTCAATCATAAAATTTTCATACTGCTTTGTGGAGCGTACAATACCTATTGGTTTTCCTTTGCAGATGAGCAGATTTTTCTTGATAAGCCAAGTGTCCCGATCCGTATTGACATTGATCCAATGTATTGTTTTTGAGTTTTTCTTATTTGCTATCCAATCTTCCCAGTGGATTTCCTGACCAAAATCGAATAAGGTTTTGGTTTGCGCTATGAGGCTACTATTATTAAGCAATAACGTGCTGAAAATAGTATAAATGAGTCTTTTCATCAGGTTTTAACACTTAACTAAATTTCGTCTTGCCCGGTATGGCAATTGGCGGACCATCGACATCGAGTTCCCAATTATAGGAAGCTAATTCAGGGCCAAGGTTTTCTTTTGAATTCATGACTTGTTCAAATGTCAAATTTTGACCTGTATAGCCCGCCATTCGAGCCCATATCGCCAAGAGGGTGCTATTGCTCATCCATTCGCCATCATTGATTGGTTTGTTACTTCGTATTGACGCAAACAGCTCATCATGTTGTGTCTGGTACATGTTGTTTTTTGTGCCGGTGTAGTCCCAGTCTATTTTTCCGGATATGGTATGCTTTCCGCCGATCACGACTTCAGCGATTCCCTCGGTTCCGAGCATACTTACCGAGTTTCTTGGAGTGGTTCCAGCTTGTTGTCGACAGAAGTGCGTTCCGATTGCCCCATTTGCATATTTAAATTCAATGGCAAAATGATCATAGATATTTCCATACTTTGGATCTATGCGGACTTGCCGGCCTCCTGTACCCATTGCAGAGATGGGCATGACATCGCCCATGGCCCAAGACATCATGTCTAGACTATGTACCGCCTGCTCGACAATAAAATCACCCGAAAGCCAGTTGTAATAAAACCAATTTCTCATTTGCTGCGTCATTTTATTCCATTCCGGGTGAGGCTCGATATAAGTTGCTTCACCGCCGTACCGAAATGTGCTGACTGATTTTACCTGGCCTATCGCTCCCTCCACTACTTTGGTAAATGTAGCCCGGTTCGGGAGGTCGTAACGGAAGCAAAAACCAGAGACAAGCGATAAGTTTAATTCTTTAGCTTTTTTTACCGACTGTTGTACGCTGTGTAATCCGGGGATATCGACCGCCATCGGTTTTTCACAGAAGATATGTTTTTTTGCTTGAACGGCAGCTTTTAAATGAAGTGGTCTAAATGCCGGGGGCGAGGTTAGCAGTACGACATCCACATCACTATTGATGACTTTTTCATATGCGTCAAATCCCAGAAATTTGTTTCCTTTGTCTATTTTTACTTGTTTCGGACGGACTTCCATTAAAGCGGCGTAAGATTCATCCATGCGATCCTGAAAAACATCTGCCATTGCAGTAATCTGGCAGTTCGGGTCGGCCTGTAAAGCTTGTATGGCTGCACCGGTACCCCTGCCGCCGCAACCTATTAATCCTACTTTAATAACCTGATCTTTGGATTGATCCGTAAAAGATAACAGGGTAGAGGTCGGTAGTGAAGTTCCGAGCGCAATAATACCGGATTTTTTCAGGAAGGACCTTCGTGAATTGTATTCTGGGTGGTTATCTGAATGAAGTGACATTTTTATATTTTATGGTTATGAATAAATATAATTATAATAAGATAAAGTGTTTGTCACAAGACTGTTTTATGCTATCGGTGTAAAAACTTTGTTATTTATTCCCGGGATGCAGAGGTTGATTTTCGGTGTTCTATTTGACAGTCCAAAAAATAAGTCTCAAACTCAAAATAATTTTTTTTGTTTTTCTTCTTTAGCATTTCCAATAAAAGTTCTACTGATTTATCGGCCATGAGACGAGTGGGCTGAGTAATCGTTGTCAAAGAAGGGTTTAGGCTATTCGCAAAGGGCGTGTTGCTGAATCCGATTAAATTCATGTTTTCAGGAATCTTTACCTTAAGCTTATTTAAAATATGTAAGACCTTCAACGATAGCGTGTCGGTGGTGGATAGAAGTGCGTCTGGAGGGAATGGGCTGCTTAATAAAGCGCTTATTTTTCGTTCGAGTTCCTCATCAATATTATCTTTAGGGCTTGAATAAGATATTTCAACAATATTATCTTCGTTGTAGGGAATCGAGCTGTTAAAAAGGGCATCTTTGTAGCCTTTAATTCGAGTGGCATTTCCGCCGATATCTTTACAGAGTAACAGAATAATGTTTTTGCGACCGTTTTTTATCATTTCCGCCGTAGCCTGATAAATCACTTTGTTGTTCTGTATACCGATCTTAAAGGTATCAAGCTGGTGATTTATTCGGTCAAATATAATGATCGGACATATTTGGTCCATGATGTACATTAACAACGATAGGCTGGAATCATTTTTTACAGGTGAAATAATGATGCCGTCAATATTATTCTGCACGCAGAGTTCCAATGCTTCTTTTTCCTTTTTCTCGTCGTTGAAGGTCTGTAATAAAATTAATTGGTAATTTGTTTGCGATAAGATAAGTGAGATTTCTTCATAAAAATCAAAGAAGAATGAGCTGGAAATAAAAGGGACAATAATAGCCAAGGTATTCGAACGTCCTGTTTTCAGGCTTTTGGCAGAAAAGTTTGGTATATAGTTAATCTTTTTGGTGTAAGCTAGAATCATTTTTTTTGTTTCCGCACTGATTTCATGACTATCGTTAAGCGCCTTGGAAATGGTGCCCGGTGAAAGGTTTAATTGCTTTCCAATCTCTTTTAAGGTGACTCTTTTCATGTTCTCTTTCCTCTCCATTTCTTATAATCGTTCCCGCTCCATTCACAAGGGAATAGAGATCGAAGTGTTTTTATACATGCTGCTTAGCAGGTTTAATTGTATTCAGATGATGAATTATTAAACTATAAAGATAAGATAAAAAAATATTTGTAGAGTAATTCAAATCCGGGGAATAAAAAAATTAGTTACAAATTCGTTGTTCACAATAATTAGGAATCTCAAAGAATTGGTAAAACAAGACTTCCATACCACTGAAGTAATGTCCGGATACAAATATTCGGCATCCAGCCACAAAAATTAGCTATATAATTGGATCGAGATTTGAAAAAAGTACTTAAAAAAAATTTTGGTTGGAAATCTCCAAAGGAATTAGTTCATTTGGAGATTTATTTGTTATAAAGCGTTCATAGAAGCAATATTGGGCAAGGAAGTCAAGCTTGGAAAACGCCCGATTCTGCTAACGGCCTTTTTGAGGTCCAATTAGAGAAATAGTAAACTATTTTTCTATAAGCCCATTATTGTTGAAGGTATATTTCGTAAGATCTATACCTGATACCCTGATCACAGCCTGCCTGATATTTTGCCGCGTTGCGGTTAAAGAAGCTGTATCTCCGTTTTTCAATTGCTCCTGGCATGCGTATGTAAAAAATATAGCCATATAAGAAAGTATCTCTGATATCTCCTGTTTTTGGTCATTGCTGAATTTTGCCAAATTGCTATTACTACCCATAGCGCTATGTATCTGCTTTCTTAAAAGCTCAATTCCTTGGCGGTAATTTCCGATCTCCTTACCACTGGTTGCCTACCAGGAAAGTAAAATGAAGGCGGTGAATACGTCTGGTACATTGTACCTGTTGAATCCAAATGGCCTGAGAATGCTTTCAAACTGCGCCATAAAATTTGCATTCCGTATTGTTTCGGCGGCAGACTTTGCTTTAATCTTATTGCCATTTGCGGCAATTGTTCCGATCAGTTCCAGCACTTGATCATGGACCTTTGCTGAGGACACAAAATTCAGATCTGAACTGGCAGTTCTGGAGGGCCTGCTCTTACCTGAATTTTCCCCGCTGCCGGATTTCATTCCGCGCTCAATGGCGCTTTTTGTTGTCAGGAACATAGCGTTATTAAAAGCGCCCTGGTACATTAATCCGGGATTGCCTATCTGTCCCCATGCTTTATTTCCGGCAAACAGGCCAAAAATAAGCGCCATAATTATAGCTTTACTTATATTTTTCATATCAAATCTAAAATAAACTTTACTTCAAAATTACTTCTGTGCAAGCGGAAGATGCCAAAAGCTGCTTAGCGCCATAGCATCGTTCCGTTACAGATCTCATTACGGTCCACTCCCTGCAGCCTGAGCTGGATAACATGATCGTCAACCCCTTGGTCTACATTATATTGCTGGCCGTCTGCCGGTATAATTGCCATTGCCCAGACGCCATCACTGAACACGCCGCTACCGGGCGAGCCGGTTGATTCAATAAAGCGGGTGCCTATCAACAGATATTTTCCATCCGGCGAAAAAACTGGATAGGTTTCTTCATCTGTACTCGCTGTCACCTGCTTTTTATTGCTGCCATCGGCATTCATCATCCAGATATGATTGCCGCTGGCATATGCAATCCGGGTACCATCCGGGCTGGGCTGCGGAGCTCCCCATTTGGACAGGTTGATATCTGCGATAACACTGGCGTTTGTATAAGCCGTATTGGTCCGGCAGAGTTTGTTGCCCACCATGAAAAGGAGTGTATTGTCCGGCATCCAGGCCATAATATTCTGCCGTATTTTTTCTCCACCATAGCTCAGCAAATGGTTTTCGACGCGGCCTTCAAGGTTCATGATCACGATGCCATCATGATATGTCGGCACTACTGCGATCTTAGATCTATTCGGCGAAAATTTAGGCGAGGCATAATCTCCCTCTGTGGGATAGTACCTGAATTGTCCCGTTACCTGTCCGTCACTTATATTGCTTATCGTAATAAGATTGGCGTCCCAATCGGTATCACCGGTATTGGCAGAGGTAATCGTCTTTTGCCCGTCCATACTCACGTCCCAGTCATGACGGTCATAGTCCTCGGGTAAAAGCAGTCCCTTTGTTTTTGTCGCCAGGTCAATATAACGCACCCCTTCTGTTGGTGAGCTATAGTAAATGCGTCCCTTACCCCAAGAGCTATTACCTCTGTCAGGTCCGGAACTGTCATCCTTCTTGCAGCCGGCAAGCAGAACTGTTAGCAGGAAGAAATAACTAAAAAAAGATAGCTTTTTCATAGTTTATAGTTTTAAACGTCATTGTTATATTGTTACCATACCGCATCATGCTTAAAGTATTGCTATTATCTATCGCCAGACAAAATCGCCGACAATGGTGATCCCAAGCCCTCTTGAATCCGGAGCTCCTTTGACGGCAGGGTGTATCACGCGGTTATCTTCACCTGGCCCTACTTTGTAAACCTGACCATCGGCGGGGATGGCACATAGATGAAAGGCAGTAGTACCGCTGCCAGGCGCCCCGGCCCTTGAATTGGCCTTCATCGCTATATACTTGCTGTCTGGGGAAAAGCAGGGAGACTCCTCTCTTTGATTACTTTCGGAAACCTGGTGGAAATCGCTGCCATCGGCATTCATCAGCCAGATATGGTTACCGGCAGGTAAGACGATTTTCTTGCCATCCGGACTTGCTGTTGCATGACCTCTCCAATCGTCAAACGGAATGTCCCGCACCTTCGTGGCCCGGTTAAAATCTGCTGAGGTGCGCCATAGGCCACCGTCCTTTTTAAATAGAATCGTTCCGCCGGGTTCCCAGTAGATAGGGTCAAGGTATTCAAATTCATGGGTACTTCCGTATCCGGAAATATTGTGCAGGACATTGCCGTTCATGTCCAGGATTACCAGACCATCCCGCAATGTAGGCCTTAATGCTAACAGATTTCCATCAGGAGAGATATGAGGTAAGCCACCATTGTTATCATTTGGTTCGTAAAATATCTCCTTGATTGTTGATCCATTATTGGCATTAAAGATAATATACCTAGTATCAAATGTCGCAGCCTTAACCTGTTTGACACCTTTGGTTCCATCCCAGCTGATGTCCCAGCCGGAACCGTTGGACCAGTTCCCGATAACACCCGATAGGACACCGGTGCCCATATCAAGGCGGGTAATGCCTTCTGTTCCCTGTTTAATGAAAATAGCTCCTATACCATAATTACGGTCGTTGCCGTTATTGCCACCGTCCGGGCCAGGACCATCACTTTTACTGCAGGAAATAAACCCACATAATGCAGAAATTGCAAGTATTATTAAGCTAACCTTTTTCATATTGCTTATTTATCGTTGATAAATTTTGTGAATAATAAGTGCCGGTACTTTCTTATTAACTGGATCAGACGAAATTACCGAGATGGTTTACTGTAGACTGGCTATCTTAAAATGGTTAACTTCAACAATGGAGAAACGGTTGGCATAAAGCCCGGCTCTGTTAATCGTAGCTACACCTGTTGCAGCCATGCTATACACTTCCTGGTCATTGACATGAAAATACACTTTGCCATCTTTGAGCAGTACTTTTAAGGTATTATACCCCCTTATGTTTATATTAGCACCAGCTGACCAATCAACAATATCTTCCCAAGGATCGGAACTTTTTGAATTGTATCTGGTAATCTTCCACTCTCCACTCTGGGATATAACCAGAGCATAGAACGATAGATCTGTACCGTCCTTTCGGAAATTCCATATTAATCCCCCATGTCCATATCGGTTGTCCGAAAAATAAGTAGGCTTCACGCTTACCTCAACATACATGGAGCCACTGCTGGGAGCGAAATCTTCCGATACCCTACTGGTAATAGCCATTGTCGCAGAACCTTTAAGAACATATACGCCATTTTCATAACCATAATAGGTGTCCCCGGCCGAGTAACCGACACCCCATTTCTCATCGTTTTTACTGAAATCGGTTTCATACAGTACCGTTTCTCCTAGCCTGACATCATCTTTCTTACATGATACCAGGATAAATAGCAGAAGTGCCAGGCTTGTTATTAAATTATATGTCTTTGTCATAGTCAGATTTGTAATAAGTAATTATCAACTATTGGTCCTTCAGTATTTAAGACTTGTAATTATAGTGAATGATATCTTTACACCTGTTTTAACTCACAAGCAGGAAATGAATAACAGCTTGGACAATCGATGGAAACTCTGTGCCTTCTCAAGCGCAGTTAGTTTATCATTATAGCTTTTTTGTTAAACCGTTTTTTGAGAGGGTCATACTGCGCAAATCCAGCTGATTTTTTCGGAGGAAACGGTTGTGAACCATATCCGAGTACGCACGCGCTTCTTTGATCATCCCTTCTTTTTTTGCTGAATTATAGGACTCGTTTGCGAGAATAAGATCGTAGATCATATATTCGGCAGCTTCCTGTTTTTGTTCGTTGCTCCATCCGGCGACGTCCAGGGTTAAGGTCACCTGTTCGCGTACTGCCTGTATCTTATCTGCACCGGGATCGGCAGCCTTGTTGGCAATGCGCCACATCCCCAGGATATAAGCCGCAAAAGCATCCGCATAATTATGCTGCACATCCAGCCCTAAACTTTTGAGGTATGTTACATACCGGGGAAATGGTTTATCCAGCTTAAAGGCCTTTTCAAGGCTGTTTCCAACCTGATGATTTTTCTGTTTGATAGTATTGATGATGTCCTGCTGTACGGTCTGTGATGTTGTTACCGAAGGGCCGAACAAAAACGCAGCATTATTTACAGACGACTTTGCTTTGGTACCCGCTTTTTTTGTCCTACTTCCTGCTTTGCCATACGCTATATCGTTCATGATATTCTGATTGACAAAGGACTGGATTGTGTTATTGTACATCAGGTTATTCTGCGCGATCATCATGGTAGCGCCCGGATCATACTGAGCAAATGCGGGTCCGGAAAGAAAGATAATAAGCAGTTGAAGTATCTGTTTCATAGCATAAAAAATTTTATGACCGTTGTAACCGCGTAAGTGCCAGGTTTTGAAAGCATATGTTAAGAGCTACCATAAACTATTGGGAACTTAACGCTATCCAAAATTATTCTCCTTTTATCCTTGAGGCAATACTCCCAAAGGAGTATTTTTATCTGCCCGGCAATTATTCCGGGCAATTATTGTTATTATTACTTTAAATTATTAGGCGATGAAAGGTTTACTGTTGATCTGTATGGCGGGTTTGCTTTGCATATGCAATGTTCTGGCACAGCCTTATCAGCATCGGGCCGACAGCCTGAAAAAGCTGCTGGAAGCTGCTATGTCTGATACAGCCCGCAGCGACCTTATGGGAAGCATTGCCATAGCATATGCGCGGATGGGCAAATTCGATACCGCCCATGAATTTGCAGGTAAAGCGCTGGCGTTTGCGAGAAAACAATCTTATCCCTATTATGAGGCACAGGCCCGCTATAGTCTCGGGAATATATATATGCTGTCGTTTTCTATGGATAACGCTATCATTCAGTACGATCTGGCCAGAAATTTACTCGGGCATGATGGGAACGCTGCATCCAGGGCACTTTACCTTCGTACCACTATTAACCAGGCCCAGGCATGGTTCAATAAAAGCTACCATGAAAAAGGAGCCTCATTGCTGATTGAGATTTTACCGGAGCTTGAAAAAGGAGCCGATAAAGAAGCATACGCAGCCAGCCTGCATAATCTCTCCGCTGCATTTATTACCCTTCGGCAATATCCTCAAGCTTACCCTTACCAGCTTAAAGATATTGAACTTGCTGAACAGACCGATGCAGGGGCTGGCAGCAAAGCAGAATCTTATCTCAATGCAGCGCTGCTGATGTATTATATGGACAGCCTAAGCAGTCTCAGTAATTACCTCCGTAAAGCGGATCAGCAATTAAGAATTTTGGGAAAAGACCGCCTATGGACAAGGTTTTACAGTTACGAGGCTTTGTCTTATCTTCTGCAGAAGCAACAAGGGAAGGCAAGCAAGGCTATTGAGCGGGCTTTCAGTAATCTTACTGCTTTCCCGGACCGGGAAACTGAATATGACGCATATGAATCCAGGAAAACAGTTGAAGCGGCACAGGGCAATTACAAAGCTGCACTGGTATCCGCACAGGTAATTGAAAAAATGGCAAGGGAAGATGAGCTGCCTGAATATTCACTTCCTGCTTTAAAGGATATAGCGACTTATGCCAATCTGGCCGGTAACACTGAATTGGCTTATATTTATTTAAATAAATATACCTTGTTTAAGGACAGCATAGATAAGCAACAAACCGCGTTTAAAATAAATGAGCTCGAGCTCAGATACCAGACTGCACAGAAGGAGCGTCATATTGCCGACCTGCAGGCAAAATCTGAAATGCAAAAACTTCTGTTATGCTTCCTTGCAGCGTTATCTTTACTATCGCTGTTGTTTTTCCTGTACCGCTCCCGGCAAAAAAAGAAGCTGGCACGGCAACAACTGCAGACATTACAGCAACAGAGGCATGTGGAGGTGGCGCAAGCCCTGATTGCTGGCGAAGAACGCGAACGCGGCCGGTTGGCACGGGATCTTCATGATGGCCTTGGTGGCATGCTGGCTGCTATCAAGCTTAACCTTTCACAGCTTGTTTCAAAAAAACGGCAATTGGAAAAGGGCGATCTGGACCACACTATTGACCGGCTGGGACATTCTGTAAATGAATTAAGGCGCATATCGAGGAATATGATGCCGGAGTCCCTGTTACAATCGGGGCTTGCAGTAGCATTGAAAGATCTTTGTGATGAAGCTATGCTTCCGGGACTTAAGATCATTTTTAAAGCTTTTGATCTTGAAGAAAATTTCTCTGCTCAGGTTAAGGTTATGATTTACCGTATCGTTCAGGAGCTTGTTTACAATGCCGTAAAACATGCCGATGCCTCAAAAATTATGGTGCAGTGCAGCCAGTCGGACCAATATTTCTTTATTACTGTGGAGGATAACGGCCAGGGTTTTTCGATTGATAGTATCCCCAAACACAGCCGTGGGTTGAAAAATGTTCAAAGCCGTGTGGATCTGTTGAACGGAAAAATAGAAATAGACAGCTCAGGTGGAGGTACTAATATTAATATAGAATTATATGTGGGATAATAGCAGAAAGGTCCGGGTGATCATCGTTGATGACCATCCGCTGGTTATCGAAGGAATTAAAAATGTCATTCAGGGAAATGATGGGCTGGAATTGGTGGGGCAGTTTGGTTCTGCAAAGGCGCTATCGGATTCTTTGGAGATGGGCGGGGTTGATCTAGTATTACTGGATATTACACTACCCGACGGAAACGGAATAAGTATTTGTAAGGAACTAAAGAAATCTTATCCGGACCTTGTCATAATTGCTCTCAGTAACCTGAGTGAACGGAGCATCATCAAGCAAATGCTGCAAAGTGGTGCCAGCGGTTATCTGCTAAAGACAGCAGATCCATGCGATATATTAAACTGTATGCAGGATGCGCTGGATGGAAAGATTGTCCTGAGCAGTGAGTTGAAAGTGAATTTTGATATGGTAGTGCTTAACGAGCCGGAGGAAATTCCGGAGCTCACCATAAGGGAGAAACAGATACTTCAATTATTGGCAGCAGGTAGGACATCTGCAGAAATAGCAACGGAGTTGTTTATCAGCCCGCTCACAGTCAAAACCCACCGGGCCACACTATTGCACAAGTTTGAAACAGGAAATATTCTTACTGCTGTTAATAAAGCAAGAGAAAGCGGTATACTACCGAAGTAATTTTACTGGAACTATATTATCGCCATGCGTATCTCGTTTATCGGTTAAGTATTCGAATTCTCCATTCATTCTTTGCCACACTATTGCACAAGTTTGAAACAGGAAATATTCTTACTGCTGTTAATAAAGCAAGAGAAAGCGGTATACTACCGAAGTAATTTTACTGGAACTA
>NZ_RBWS01000003.1 GCF_003627955.1 Sphingobacterium puteale
TATATTATCGCCATGCGTATCTCGTTTATCGGTTAAGTATTCGAATTCTCCATTCATTCTTTTAAGATCAAAAGCAACGGATATACGCTGATCATTAGTATAAATGATATCAAAAACAAGTTATCCTTGAGGATATTTGGTCAAATGCCAAGGACGATTGATCAAATGCCAAGGACGATTGATCAAATGCTAAGGACGATCGATCAAATGCCAAGGACGATTGATCAAATGCTGAGGACGATTGATCAAATGCTGAGGACGATTGATCAAATGCTAAGGACGATCGCTCGAATGCTGAGGATGATTGATCAAATGCTAAGGACGATCGCTCGAATGCTGAGGACGATCGATCAAATGCCAAGGACGTTTGGTGAAATGTTGAGGACGTTTGGTGAAATGCTGAGGACGTTTGGTGAAATGCTGAGGACATTTGGTGAAATGTTGAGGAGAGATGAACAAATGCTAAGGACGTTTTGTTCATCTCTCCTTAGCAACGGTAAGTGTTTGCTTACCATTAAAATAGCCTTTTAATTGGGTGTAGGCCTAGATTTTCTTCTGATTTTGGTTATTAGGTGTCAAAATCGGCAACAAAAAGTACCGTTCTGCCCAAAAGTTGGCCGAATATACCCCCATGTCTATAAATCTCATTTTGTAGATTTGAGCCCGTTTAAACAAGAAAAGCCAATCTTGCGATTAGCTTTTCCTCTGTGATCCCGCTGGGATTCGAACCCATAAGGGTAATGCGTTAATTTATAATATCTTGTATAAGGTCTATCAAATGAGGGGTCCTGAAAGGGGTACCATTTTTTTTTGACCTGATTTGTACTGATTTAAAGAACTTATTTGTACAAAAAAAATCAAAATCCGCAAAAATCTTCATCATGCCTAATTTATTTATGTAATATTATATAAAATCGAGCATTGATTTTATTTGGACACTCAGCGTAAATGACCGAATTTATGCCTTCTGTGAAGTTTTAATCTTTTTAATAACTTCAAAATTCATTAGATTTACCCTGATGTTATGGTAGACACAATTATAAACTTTATTAAAAAAAAGTCTCATGAACCAGTGGAAAAGGGTATCTTTTTTGTCCGTTATTATAACATGTCTGCAGTCGTGCAACTCATCCAGGACTGACATGAAAAAAATAGATTATTTATGGAATAAAATTACCACTGCTACCAACTCTGAGGATGAGCTTATCGAAGTGGAAAAACTATTCGATATGCTCACTGACAAGCATATCTCTTTTGAGATATCCGGAACGGATTCCTCCGGAAGGGTCATTGATCTCCAAGCAGCTGATGATATTAAAATAGAAACCTCCAGGCCGGTTATAATGAAGTTTTACATAACTGAAGATTCTGTAATGGTCAAGAATAACTGGATTCCCAAACGCTGGAATAACGTTTATTATTTTTATAATGAATAGTTTATACGAGAAAAAATGAATAACTAAACAAATAAAAAGGTCTATGTCTAGAATGTCAAAAGCCCATATATGGGTTGGGTTTACGAGAAAAAAACAAAGTGAGTTTGACAAATATTTTGATCAGTCAAAGGCTTTTCTTTTCGATTCGACTGGCAAAGAAAAAAATCCTTCCGAAGTAGAGCTAAGCCAGTTTAGTAAAGATTTGAAAAAGGAGTACAGTTTCAATGAAGATTTTCTTTTCATTTATTATGCAGGCGAAGCACTGCTGGAAATTGGCGAATTGTTGGCGGAAATGGAAGACATTAGCTCACCGGAAATCGTTAAAGAAGCATGTATTGCAACAGGAATTACGGAAGCTAATGCCTTTTTTTTCTATACAGATACCAATTTGAAGGTAAACGAACCTGAAAAGAAATTCAATGATCTTACCTACATTGGTTTTTTTGATACAACTTTCTGATGCCCCATTTAATCAAATATTATATTGGAACGCATGAGAATATCCGATGCGAATTTTGAAAAGTCACCAGCGGGAATCTGGCCTCTTTTACAAAATCCATAAGCGCTTAAAAAAATAACCACAAATGCAGATAGTAAATAAAATAGATCTGAAGCGTAAAATTTCAAAATCTTTAATCAACGCAAGTGGCAGTACAGCCCTTGTGTTATTTGATAACTCTCGTGAGTTTGCAATTATTAATATTGTAGACGACCAATTAATTCTATCTTACTACCAGCAATTTGATTTTGTTATTTTGGATGCCTGTTTTTCTACAGAAGACTACGTTTGGTTTGCTTTAAATGGTACAAGGAATATTGAATGGAATATTAATACGAAAACTGTTTCACGAACATGCGGGGACGTGGCACAAAACAATTTGGCGCCACACTTAAGAGGCTACTCTTGCATCAAGGCTATTGCTTCAAAAAACCTTTTGATCGCGGCAAACGCTGGCTCATCCCAAATTGAATTTTATCATCTGAATTCTCTAGTCAGGCTGGATAATACCGATGCTTTATGTGAGGTGTATACGAAGAACATAGTTGTTCATCCGAGTGAGCAAATAATTGCAGCACAAATAACAGAATCAGAAGATACCGGAAGTATACGTTTTTTCGAAATTAAGGATAACTCCGTAAAGCTTTACCGGAAATATATAGCCACATTATTTGCTCCAAGCGCATGTAGTTTTTCTGAGAGTGGCGAGGAATTTGTCACGACGGGCGGGTTTCCACCTTTTAGTTACCAGGTTAATAAATTCCCTTCGCTGGATTTTATTAACGAATTTACGGACGATGAAGGCTTAAATATTCCTGAACCCTGGGGTAATACCAGGGGTATAACTTATAATAATGATTTTTTGATATCGTCATCCACACTGATCGTACCGTATTATAATGGCTATATAAATTGTATTGATCAGAGAACAGGAAAAATTATTGAATCGATCAAATGCTGCGGTTCACTTTGTAACTCATTAACAAGATCGCAGGATGCTAACCTATTATTATGTTCGGCAATAGGGGGAGAGATTGTTTTACTTAGAAATAGCAATTTGAAATTTAATATTGTTTCGAGTGCGACAGCATTTGAGGAAGCTGACACTACAACAAATTTGCAATTACCGTTGGTTGAGATGGAAGATCGTACTTCTCCTTTGAACGATCCATTACCAATAACAGAAGGCATAGCTCGATAAGAATCTTTCATAAGTATTTCTGAATTAGCAAATGACACTTGGCGTGCTTTTTCTCTGAGATATGGGTTAATAAGTGATCTAATCAAAATTAATTTTATGACTTTACAAGAATGGAAAAGTGAAGTTTCACGACTCGAAACCTTCTTTAAAGAACCGCCTATTTTAATAAAGGAATA
The DNA here is from genome assembly GCF_003627955.1 of Sphingobacterium puteale. Classification (GTDB taxonomy): domain Bacteria; phylum Bacteroidota; class Bacteroidia; order Sphingobacteriales; family Sphingobacteriaceae; genus Sphingobacterium; species Sphingobacterium puteale. The sequence continues at coordinate 3,313 of NZ_RBWS01000003.1, forward strand.
TCAAAACGGATATTCTGTAATTCATGACATCCCCAGGTTTATAGAATTCCATCTTGCTTCTGCAGGAGCCAATGCCGGCAATCTCTGGTTTGAGCGGTATATTAAGCGACTGCAAGAATTGGAAGAGGCCATCAGAAATCAAATTTAATTCCTCGGGCTATCTGTTGCTTTTCTAATATAAGATAAGTACATTGTTTTTTACACCCCTTACTTCTCCCAATCGATTTAATGAGATTTTTTTTCTTTGTATAGCATTAATCTGGTCAAATTCGAGAGGCTCTATTTCCTTTTCATTGCCATAGCATACAAAGGCTTTTATTGGGTTGTTTGTGATATAATTGTGATTTGCACAATTCTCAAGTATCTGCTTTAGTTTTTTTACATACCCTTTTGCAGTGACATCGCTGATTGGCTTTTCCAATTCAAGAGTCATGTAATCGAAGAATTTTTCAGCGAAGGAATACTTGATATTCTCCAGAGCAAAGTCTTCAGTTTTATATTGGAATTTGAGAAAGGCTTTTATCTTTTTTTCAGCTGAGTGCCAATGTTTCAATGTTTCATAGGAACGCTCACCTTTTTTTACAAATTTTTTGAACCGGTTTATAAAATCCTCGAACACTTCAAGAAGGGAAGGAATTTTCAAATCCTGCAAAGTGTTTACTTGGCCATTGAAATTAAGAGGGAGACCTAAATATGCGTTTTTTAGTATGAGCGGGGTTATCTTCTCATACTGACTCCGTAAGATTTTTAAATGCGTATCCAGATCCAGGTCTGCCTTTGCAATCTTAAGATTGTTTTCCCTGGCCGTAGCGCTTGGTTCGGTATCCCGTTTTAGTTCGGTATCCCAATATTCTGGTTTAATTTTAATGCCGAGTGATATCGGCTCCTCTTCACCGCCGATGGTAATTCTCGCATACAAGGGGGCGGTTCCATCGCTCGTTTTTTTTTGACTTTTTTAGCCAAAATAGAATGTTTACTTTCTGATTGTTCATCTAACACACGTTTTAAAGTGAAAAAACGCTCCAGCACATGGCCGGAATTAATTTCCAATCCTTTAATCCAACTGCACAGAATCAGATCGTTTAAAAAATGGTGCCCCAATTTACATACTAAAATGGGGCACTGAAAGGGGCTCCATTTTATATGGTTCGATATGATACAAGATATTATTATTATTATTATTTGTAGAAACCATTGATTTTCAGGGTGAAAAGAAAAAAGGCGCTAAAATTAACGCCTTTTGTGATCCCGCTGGGATTCGAACCCAGGACCCATACATTAAAAGTGTATTGCTCTACCAGCTGAGCTACGGAATCCTTTCTGTTTTTGAAAGTGATGCAAAGGTAGAATTTCTTTCGATATGCTCCAAATAATTGGTTCTAAAATTTGGTTAACCGATGTTAACTGTCTAGTAAATAAAAAGATTATTTTTTCTAGATACTTTTCTTTGCATGGATTATCCGGTTGGCACCATTGATATCGTTGATGAGCTGTACTTGCCGGAAGCCCTTTTTTTCGATGAGATCCTTGGTTTCCGGTCCCAAATATTGATTAATTTCAAAATAAAGGTCTCCGTTTGGTGTCAAATGTTTTAAGGCAAAGGATGAAATGACATCATAAAAGATCAGCGGTGCACTCTCCTCAACGAATAAAGCGAGTTCTGGTTCATACGCCAATACATTTTGCTGCATTTGCTGTTTTTCATTTGGTGTGATGTAAGGCGGGTTCGAAACGATAATATCGTATTGCTGATCTGAAAAAATGTAATCCCATTCTAAAATATCAGCATTGATGAAATGAACGGGTTCTCCCAAGCTTTGCGCATTTTTTCTGGCGATATGGATTGCTTCTTTAGAGATGTCTACCGTGGTTACCTGCGCCTGATTTAAGTATTTTGATAAAATAATTGGGATGCAACCTGAACCGGTGCCGACATCAATAACCTTTAGATGAGATGAGGTCGCATGTGTTTTTATAATAAGATCAACGAGTTCCTCCGTCTCCTGTCTCGGGATCAGGACCGATTCATTCACCTCGAAAAGCTCGCCGTAAAAATCTGCTTTATTTAAAATATATTGGATTGGTCTGCTTTTTTTGAGATCCTGAAGAATTCTCCGGAAACGAAGAGCATCGTTTTCACAGACGATATCATCCTTTTTAAAAGGATATGTTATTCTTTTTATATCCAATAATTCTTCGACTACAAGTAGAAATATGGATTTTATTTCGTCACTGCCATATATGGACTTTAATTCATGTTGAAACGATAATTCGAAATCTTGAAGTATTCTCATGCTTCAAAGGTACGATTTTCATAGATTTGCATTATGAATATGCACAGGCAATATATGCAACGCTGCTTGGATCTCGCTCAGCTAGGAGCAGGGTCTGTAAGTCCAAACCCCATGGTGGGTGCAGTTATCGTTCATGATGACAAAATTATAGGAGAGGGGTACACTTCTCCTTACGGAGGTCCCCATGCTGAAGTTAATGCTGTAAGTCAGGTGCTGGAGCGGTATGGTGATACGGCAAAGGAATTACTGGCTGCAAGTACATTTTATGTGAGTCTTGAGCCTTGTGCACACTATGGTAAAACACCTCCCTGCGCCAATATGATCGCCGATTTAAAACCATCGAAGGTTTTTGTCGCTTGTCTGGATCCCTATGCGAAAGTCAATGGTAAAGGTGTTGAAATATTGAGAGCGGCAGGTATTGAGATTGAAATTGGGCTTTTGGAGAAGGAAGCAATCTGGCTCAATCGCCGTTTTTTTACACGAATCGGCCAACACCGACCGTATGTTATTTTAAAATGGGCACAATCTAAAGATGGATTGATAGGTCAGCAGGATAAGCAGGTGTGGATCAGTAATACCGCAAGCCGGCAACTGGCCCATCGTTGGCGCGCCGAAGAGGATGCAATTTTAGTCGGAACCCATACTGCTCAACTGGATAATCCGAGTTTGACTGTTAGGCATTGGAAAGGTAAAAATCCAATCCGTGTGTTGATAGATCGGGATCTGACCATTTCTCCTGAAAATAATATTTTTGATGAAAAAGCCGATACCATTGTGTTTAACGCAAAAAAAACAGATTGGCAAGGACATATTAAATATATTGAACTTGAAAATTATGGTCTGTATTTACCACAAAGTATCCTTTATCAATTGTACCTAATGGATGTGCAGTCCATTATCATTGAAGGGGGAGCGAAGACCTTGCAAACATTTATTGATGCTGGTCTTTGGGATGAAGCGCGCGTGTTTCAATCGGAGAGAGAATTGCATAGCGGTGTTTCCGCCCCAAAGTTGAATGGACGGATTTTGGAAAAACGGATGATCTCCAATGACTTGCTGATGGTTTATGTGAAATAGCAGATAAAATTGTATATTTAAGAAATTACAGATCATAGCCGGTTAGTTTAATTTCTTAGTATACACTTATGGTGATGACAGAAAACTTAATGCAGTTTATCTGGAAACTACGGCTATTCAATACAATAGGATTGCGGTCCACGGACGGAGAGCCGTTGATTTTGATGAACTTTGGTCAGCATAACCTGAATGCAGGACCAGATTTTTTAATGTCTCATATCTTACTTGGAGACAAAGAATGGTATGGAAATATTGAACTCCATGTTCGTTCATCGGATTGGGATAGGCACCATCATCGGGATGATGCAGCTTATAATAATGTTATACTTCATGTTGTCTGGGTAAATGATAAAGTCATATACCGGAGTGATGGGAGTGTTATCCCAACAATGTTGCTTTCGGTGTACGTCAATCAGCATTTGCTTGATAAGTATTCGACAATGATGAATACGACAAACTGGATTCCTTGTCAGTCGCAGCTAAGTTCAGTTGATGTACTAAAAAAGACAATGTGGTTGGGCGCTTTATCTTATGAGCGGCTGGAGATGAAAGTTCAAACGATCTTTAGTCTATTGGCTGATAATGACAATGATTGGGAAAAGGTATTTTGGATCTGGATATGTAGGTGTATGGGATTGAAAGTGAATGCAGAGGCATTTCATGAACTCGGAGAAAAACTACCTATATCATTATTGAAAAAGTATCGTTCGGATACCTTGAAGATCGAAGCAATTTTTTTTGGAGTAGCTGGTTTCTTGTCCGGTAATGCGCATGATGAACATGTTAAGTTGCTCTATAATGAGTTTGTTTATCAACAGGTTGCTCATGGAATGGAGGTCATGAGCGCTGTGTGGAAAAAGTTGCGGATGCGACCTTATAATTTTCCTGAACTTCGGATAGCACAGTTGGTCGCCTTATTTACGGATAAGTCATTAAGTTTTTCAATGATCTTAGATCTGGAAAATTTAGAGGATGCACGTTCATTGTTTCGTATTGAACAGTTAAGTGAGTACTGGAAATCTCGTGTTTTACCGAAAGGTAAGGGGTGTACGGCGCATTCTGGAAGAATAGGGGCAGATACCATTGATATTCTCATTGTTAATGTTGTGGTGTTATTTCTTTTCGCTTATGGCAAATATTATGGGATAGAGCGGTATATTGACAAGGCCATTGATTTTTTGGAAACGCTTCCTGTTGAGAAAAACGCGATCATAAAGCGGTTTGGAGAATTTGACTGGCATGCCGAAAATGCGGCCCAAAGCCAGGCGATATTGCAATTGAAGAAAATGTACTGCGATAAGAGACAGTGCCTTCATTGTCGGATTGGTGCCGAAATTTTGCGAAGTGGTTAATTCGCGAGTATTTCGGCGATTTCCTTATATCCTTTTTCCAAAGCGAAGTCCGCTGGGCTGAATCCTGCGAGGTTGAAAATTTTTGTATCGGCACCAAATTCGAGCAAGGTAACAATGAAGTCAATATTCCCGTGTTGCGCAGCAAAATGTAAAGCAGTCTCACCTGTAGCCTGAATCGCATTGACATCGGCATCGGCTTCAATGAGCATTTTGCCGATTTCCTCATTATTATTTGAAGCTGCAATATGCAGGGGGTAGCAGAGTTGTTCGTTTCTGCTGGCTATATTAGGATTTACCTTTTTGGACAACAATAGACGGACAATGTCAACTCTGTTGAAATAAGTTGCCAGTAACAAAGGTGTAAAACCATGTGAAGACCACTCATTGACGACCGATGGAGCCTGTTGGATAATCGCCTCCACATATGCTGTTAATCCCGCTGCACAGGCCTCATGGATGGTCATTGTTTTGGTATGTTGAAGAAGTATCCGGATAATTTGCGGTTTATTGTAGTAACATGCCAATAACAACGGTGAAATTCCATGACTGGTCGTCTCTTGTAATAATTCAGGGTTTCCAATCAATAGCAGATCAATGTCGTGACTTTTGCCTTCTTCAATATATTGTTCTAAAACAGAAAGGTTCATTTTCAAATGTAATTGCATAACTCTCCTACTAAAATAGGTTTTATTAATGAAAATAACTGTTTGAGTAACGAATTTATTTGCGAAATCAAGCTGTCATAAAATCCTTAAAAATTGTAAGGGATATAAATCGGGGCAATAATTTGGATGGGATCAGGGCTAAAAGAGGTGTTTTTTTAAAATTTATATACACAAATGTGTAGTAATTCATTTAATATTTTTGAAAATTAAAAAGTAGATGTACTTTTGTTAAGCCCCTCCCAAGGGCATGTTTTTCATAGGTAGATGTAGGGTCGAGTGTTTCTCACTTCGACCCTTTTTTTATAGCTTTGTTTTTATATTTAAAAGAAATGTCCAAAAGAAAGATTGTTGTTGCTATTACAGGAGCGAGCGGCTCTATATATGCGAAGTTACTGCTGGAAAAACTGAATTCGCTAAAATCTCAGCTAGCTGAGGTGGGTATTGTGATGTCAAATAATGCGAAGGATGTATGGCGGGCTGAATTGGGGGATGAGAGTTACCAGGACGTGCCTTTCAAATTCTATGATAAAAATGATTTTTTTGCCCCTTTTGCATCGGGTTCAGCGCGTTTTGATACCATGATTGTCTGTCCTTGTTCTATGGGAACCTTGTCCAGAATAGCCTATGGGATTTCTTCAGATCTTACTACCCGTGCGGCGGATGTTATGTTAAAGGAAAGAAGGAAGCTTATTTTAGTTACACGTGAGACACCATTAAGTATTATTCATATTCAGAATATGAAACTGGTTACCGAAGCAGGCGGAATCATTTGTCCGGCTTCTCCGTCTTTCTATAGCTTACCAAAAACTTTGGAGGAGTTGGCGGAGACAGTGGTCGATCGGATTTTGAGTTTAGCCGGATTTGATTTTAAGCATTATCAATGGGGAGAAAATTCCTAATGAATGTTCACTGAAATCTATTTTTAGTGTTCTATAATAAAATTGTATTTTGTAACTTTGTTTCTCGAAATGAAGCAATCAAAAGCATCACGCGAAAAATCTGTTTATGGCTATACAATTTATAGTGATAAATTCGTTTTTTGTTTGTTGCTAAAGAATACGCTACAAGCTTCAACATACAATTTGCATCCTATTAATTTCAATCACATTCATATATGAAAAGCTTATTGATTACTTCTGTTAAAGTAATTTTACCGGGTAACGAATATCATCAGCAGACTGTTGATGTACTTATCGAAAAAGGAAAGATTGCACAGATTGGAAACACCATCAAAGTAGCTGATAAAACCGTAGAGACCATCGATGGAACGGGTAAGATTTTATCGCCTGGATTTTTCGATTTACATGCCAATTTTGGGGAACCGGGTTTAGAGACCAAAGAAGATATCCGGACGGGAACGGCTGCTGCTGCTGCCGGCGGTTTCACTGCCGTGGCCGTAATGCCCAATACCGAGCCTGCCATCCAAAGCCGGTCCGAGGTGGCACTTGTGGTCAATGCTGCAAAAGGAAATATTGTGGATATACATCCCATTGGCGCAATTAGTAAGAAGCGGGAAGGTAAGGAAATGGCCGAGCTCTATGATATGAAACAGAATGGTGCTGTTGCTTTCAGTGATGGAAATAGGGGGGTGCAACAAGCTGGGCTGATGAGTAGGGCTTTGTTGTATGCAAAAGGATTTGAAGGACTGATTTTTTCGCATGCCGAAGATGAGTCCATGGCGGGTGGCAATAAAATGAATGAGGGTACAATGAGCACTTATTTGGGAATGAAAGGAATTCCCAATCTTGCAGAATCCTTGATGGTTTCCCGTGATCTATATCTCGCGGAATATACGGAAGCCCCGATCCACTTTGCGTCGATCAGTACGCCCGAAGCCGTAGATCTAATTAAAAAAGCGAAAGCGAAAGGCCTTCGGGTTACTTGTGACGTGGCAGCACATCAATTGGTATTTACAGATGAGGATATTATCGGTTTTGACAGTAACTATAAAGTGAGCCCGCCATTAAGAACCAAAGCCGACGCGAAAGCGCTGATAAAAGGTTTAAAGGATGGTGTCATAGACGCCGTGGTTTCACAGCATACCCCACAGGAAATAGAATTTAAAAATGTGGAATTTCATATTGCAAAAAATGGTATTATAGGATTGCAAACTGTATTACCTTTGTTAATTCGTGCCGGATTAAACGAGGAGCAAATTGTACATAGCCTAGCTGTTAGACCAAGACAAATTCTGGGCCTAGCTGTCCCGCAAATTAAAGCAGGAGCTATGGCGAATCTTGTGTTGTTTGACCCTGCAAAATCCTGGAATTTCGATGAAAAGACAAATAAATCCAAATCAAAAAATTCCCCATTATTCGGACAGACACTAAAAGGGGCTGTCGAATTGGTCATCAATAATAATCAAATCATTAAAAACGATTAAACCATGGAAGCAAACATAAAAGCTGCTGTTGAAGCAGGTATTTTAAATTATGGAAAAGTTGACGGGATTGAAACGGCCCCAGAATTTCTGACGAAAGTCATTCAAGTATTCAATACTGAAGCTACCTATCTGGAGAAATTGGAACTTCTGGATCAGTCTTTTGACGATTATCCGTTGTTTGATGAACTTCGTGAAGTCTATGTTGACTTACTATTGATGAATTTCTTTTCTAATGATGTGCTCAAGCTGGAAGATGACTACCTGGATTCTGAAGAATGGGAAGCTATTGAAGACGAGACCATAGATCGTGGAACTGAATTATTGAATATTTTTCTATATTTAGGTGAGTGTAAAGATGACGAGATTGAACCCGAACTGGATGATTTCTTAAAAGAGTTTTTATTGGTTGATGAAGATGAGTTTCAGGATGAACATGAAATCTATGAGGATATCATTGCGAATCAGATTCTAGTGGATAGCCCGTATGCAGAAATAGCCAAAGTCGCTAAGGGAGTTAATCCTCGAAGTGAGGTATATGAACTGTTCTATCCCATAATGAGTTTCTTTAGTGAGTTGAAACCAAGTGATCAACAGTTTGAAGAATACGTTGCGGTATCGAACAATAAAGCATTTGATTTGGCTCTTTATAAGGTTCTTAGTACTTATTATAATAACTAATTATGACAGATTCAATTAACCCCAGCAATGCCGGATTTGACGCGGTAATTGACAAGAAAAAGAGTATTATCTATGGCGTCATTCTGGGCGTTATTTCTTTTGTTCTTGGTCTGATCGTCTTGTTCGTTGTTAAGGATCTGACTTCCTTCTGGGGAGTTATGTCTATGTCATTTATTGTCAATACGGGTATATTTGTTATTATATCTGCATTGTTTTCCTTTTCTCTTAGAAAAGCCAATGGAGGTTATTGGAGTTTTTCCATCGCACTTAAATCCATTTTTATGATGTTGGCTATTTCGACAATTATTTCAACAATCGGAACACAGGTTTATGTTAATTTTGTCAATCCTACACTGCAGGAACAGGTTGTGACGCACACCATTAATGTGACCATTGAGTATATGGAAAAGAATAATGTTCCTGATGAAGTCATTGATTCGAAAATTGCCGAATTGGAAAAGCAGGTGGACGAGATCGGAAAGATAACCTTGGGTCAGATCTTTAAAGGTTTGGCCATTACATTGTTGTTTCAATTTGTGTTTGCATTGCTATTGTCTGCGCTTTCAAAAAAAGAAAAACCAGTATTCGCTCAGCCTGTCAAGTAGATTTTTATAAAATAAAATATAGTGCATAAGGTATTGCTGAGAAAAGTAATACCTTTGTTTGTATTAAAATAGTACATTTTTAGCATGATTAACATTCACATGGATATTTCTGTTGTTGTCCCATTATTTAATGAAGAAGAATCTTTGCCCGAATTGACGGCCTGGATCGACCGGGTTATGACGGCTAATCACTTCTCTTACGAAATAATTTTGGTCGATGATGGGAGCAAGGATAATTCTTGGAAGATCATTGAAGAATTGAAAGCACAAAATGGCAATATTTCAGCCATTAAATTCAGACGTAACTATGGTAAATCCGCTGCTTTAAATGTTGGATTTGCTGCAGCCCAGGGCGATGTGGTCATCACTATGGATGCAGATTTGCAGGATAGCCCCGATGAAATTCCGGAGTTATACGACCGAATTATGAATAAGGGAGCCGATCTGGTCTCGGGTTGGAAACAAAAGCGTTACGATCCATTGACAAAGACAATTCCGACCAAACTATTCAATGGGGTGACCAGATCCATGTCAGGTATTCATAATCTACATGATTTTAACTGCGGTCTCAAAGCTTATAAGAAGGAAGTGATTAAGAATATCGAAGTCTACGGAGAAATGCACCGCTATATTCCCGTTATTGCAAAATGGGCTGGATTTACGAATATTCAGGAACAAATTGTTCAACATTATCCACGTAAATACGGTACAACAAAATTTGGACCGGGACGCTTTGTTAAAGGATTTTTAGACTTGCTGTCAATATTCTTTGTCGGAAAATTTTCCAAACGGCCGATGCATTTTTTTGGCGTTATGGGGGTTATAAGTTTCCTTGCAGGTTTATTTATTTCAATCTATTTGATCTGCCACAAATTGATGAGTATAGCTAATGGAACACCCTTTAGGGATATAACCGATCAACCATTATTTTTCTTTGCGCTGACGGCGATTATTTTAGGTACCCAATTGTTTTTGACAGGATTTTTGGCCGAGCTGGTTTCGAGAAGTAGTTCGGACCGGAACGAGTATCAAATCGAAAAAGTCATTTAATTTCTATGCGCATTGTGATTCTGGGGTCCGCATACCCTTTAAGGGGAGGAGGGATCGCATCTTTTAACGAACGACTGGCATCTCACTTTCAAGAATTGGGGCATGAGGTGGATATTTACTCATTCACGTTACAATATCCCAATTTTCTGTTTCCGGGCAAATCCCAATTCTCCGATGAACCGGCGCCACCCGGTCTGAATATTAAAACGAAAGTTAATTCGATCAACCCTTTGAACTGGTTTAGGATAGGAAGGGAACTGCGGGAGGCTCGATATGATCTACTTATCGTCCGTTTTTGGATGCCGTTTTTTGGTCCCTGCTTAGGTACAATTCAACGGCAGGTGCGAAAAAATAAATACACCAAGATCGTATGTATTGCGGATAACATTATTCCGCATGAGCAGCGTTTTGGAGATAAATTTTTGATCCGCTATTTTTTGAAATCTGTGGATGCCTGTGTCACCATGAGCAAAAGTGTACTGGCTGACTTAAAGATGTTGAGTCCGCGGATGCCAGCTGTTTATACACCTCATCCTTTATATGATAATTATGGTCTTCACATGAGTAAAGCTGAATCCCGCAAGTTGCTCAATATTCAACAGGGGGACCGTGTTATTCTATTTTTTGGGTTTATTCGACAATATAAGGGTCTGGATCTATTACTGGAAGCCTTAGCGGATGCCCGGGTCCGGGAACTAAATATCAAATTGTTATTGGCAGGGGAGTTTTACGGAGACCCGACACCTTATTTGGCACTTATCAAAAAATATCATTTGAAGGATGTGATTTACATGCATACTGATTTTATTCCCAATCAGGAGGTCGGTCGGTATTTCTCGGCTGCTGACTGTGTTGTATTGCCTTATCGAACTGCTACACAAAGTGGAATTACGCAGGTTGCCTATCACTTTGATTTACCCATGATTGTAAGCAATGTAGGCGGCTTGCCTGAACTGGTACAGGACGGCAGCGTAGGTTATGTAGTTGAGCCCAATGTGAGCAGTATCGTCAATGGAATCGTATCTTTCTATCATTACGATAAGGAAGCTCAATTCCGGACAAACATATTAGACGAAAAGAAAAAATATAGCTGGGACACCTTTGGGAACGAGCTTCTTAAACTAGTTGATTGATACCCGAAAATAACGAAAATATCCCCTGCTATAGCGGTTTTTGAAATCACATTTCAAATACCTGACAAATGTGTGTAAGTGAATTTATTTGTATATAAAGGCAAATTTATCTAAGTTTGGAATACTGAGAAAAAAACTAAAAAGAAGGAGAGATTTTGTTGCCGTTTACACAGAGTAGTTTAACAAAGATAGAGGAGTTTTTTAAAGAGCAGGGCTTTAAAGTAAGGTATGAAAAAGGTTCATTCCGCACTGGTGCCTGCATGTTGCAGGCGACAAAGGTTGTAGTCGTGAATAAGTTTTCTAATCTGGAGATAAAAATCCAGTCCTTATGGAATATTTTATTGGAGGTGGAAATTGATTCAGAGGTTATTTCTGAAAAACTTTCCCCGATTTATGAAGAGGTATTGAAATCAAAGACAATAGTTTGAGAATTACATTTTTAGGAACCGGAACATCACAAGGGGTACCCGTTATTGCGTGCCAATGTCAGGTCTGTCAATCTCAGGACAAATATGATAAGCGATTACGTTCTTCTATTCTTATTGAATATAATGATCATACGCTTGTGGTCGATACCGGCCCTGATTTTCGTTATCAGATGTTGCGTGAAAAAGTACTGCATCTGGATGCCGTATTGATGACACACCCGCACAAAGATCATATAGCTGGGCTGGATGATGTACGGGCGTTTAATTATCAGCAGCATTCTTCTATTGCTATTTATGGGACAGAAGCTCTTCATGAAGCCCTAAAACGTGAATTTTACTACGCCTTTACTGAAATTAAATATCCCGGAGCACCGCGATTGGATTTGGAAGAAATAAAAGCAGGGGAGCCATTATTTCTATTTGGAAAAGAGATTATGCCTTTCGAGGTATTGCATTATAAAATGCCTGTGCTTGGATTTAGGATAGATGATTTTGCCTACATTACCGATGCGAAATTTATCTCTGAAGAAACCAGGAAGCTACTGAAAGGTGTAAAAATTCTGGTCGTTAATGCACTGCAAAAAGAATCCCATATTTCCCATCTAACCCTGCAGGAGGCGATAACATTTGCAGAGGATATTAATGCCGATAAGACCTATTTTACACATATTGGGCATCGAATGGGCTTACATAAGGAGGTGTCGGAAGAACTACCACCCAATATATACCTCGCTTACGATCGTTTGCAGATCAATCTTGACGAATCCATTTAATATAAAACTTTAGTGCATTTCTTATTGTTATACCTATATAAAACAGAATAAGGTATTAAATTATAAAGAAATGGGAAACTTACTGTACATCATCGCCGTTATTTTAGTGATCATCTGGGCGATTAGTTTTTTTGGAGGTTATGCAGCCGGAAATAACATTATCCACATCCTTTTGGTCATTGCAATTATTGTCGTGCTGTTGCGCGTCATTCGGGGTAACGCATAATCAATTCACTTTTTAATCAGGTTTAAATAAAATTGGGCAATTTGTAGATCTTGTGGATAGGTGATTTTAATATTTTTAGCATCGCCCTCAACAATAGCAATGCGATTGCCCAGTTTTTCAACCACTGAGGCATCATCCGTAAATAAAGGATCCTCTTTTTGGCAGTAAGCTCGTGTTAGCAATTCTGCCTGGAATACCTGAGGGGTCTGTACCAGCCAAACCTGATTTCGATCAACAGCATTATTTGATGTGCTGTTGCCGGTCCGGACTGATTCAATACTTTTTTGCGCTAAGACAATGGCTTGATGTTCGTATGCCCCCCGGAATGCCCGGGCAATTAAAGAGCTGGAGACAATGGGACGGGCACCATCATGAACGGCAATATAATCATTTGCTGCTAATTCGAAATTTTTCTGGATATATTCAAGACCATTTTTTACACTCGCGAAACGGGTATCACCGCCGAAAGCCAAATGAACTGGCGTACGATAATGCTGTTTTAGACATAAATCTGTCCAGAATTGCTCCATTTCTTTGCTGATGACCAAGATAATCTCCGAAATCACTGGTGACTGATGAAAATGGTCGATGGTATGCATAATCACCGGTACACCGTTTAAATCTAGAAACTGTTTCGGCAAGTCGCTGTTCATACGACTCCCGGTTCCGGCGGCAACGATAATGACAAAATTCATAGACAGATATTGCGTGTTTTTATTTAAAAAAACGTGGATAGTTTACAAGCTACCCACGTTTCAAGATATTTTTTAATCTACTTGATTAGATGATCAACATCGCATCGCCGTAGCTGTAGAATCTGTATTTTTCTTTTACAGCAACCTCATAGGCATTCATTACGTTCTCATATCCCGCGAATGCTGCGATCATTACCAATAACGTAGATTCCGGTGTATGGAAATTGGTAATCATTGAATTTGCAATGCTGAAATCGTAAGGAGGATAGATAAACTTACTTGTCCAATCTGAAGCAGCCTTTAAGTGATGATCTGCGGACACAGAGGATTCAATCGCACGCATGGATGTCGTTCCAACAGCACATACGCGACGTTTATTGTCAATTGCTCTGTTCACTACTTTTGCAGCTTCATCCGTAATAATAAATTGCTCCGAATCCATTTTATGTTTAGTCAAATCTTCCACTTCAACAGTACGGAATGTGCCAAGACCCACATGTAATGTGACTTCGGCGAAATCCACACCTTTAAGTTCCAAACGCTTCATTAATTCACGGGAAAAGTGAAGACCGGCTGTAGGTGCAGCAACGGCGCCTTCATTTTTGGCATAAATAGTTTGGTAACGGAATTTGTCCTCTGGAGTTGCTTTACGCTTGATATATTTAGGAAGTGGCGTTTCACCCAAAATTTCGATGTTGCGACGGAATTCTTCGTCGGTGCCCTCGAATAGGAATCTGATTGTACGTCCACGTGAAGTCGTATTGTCAACAACCTCCGCGACCAATAAGTCATCCTCGCCGAAATACAATTTGTTGCCGACACGGATTTTACGTGCGGGATCAACCAATACATCCCAAAGACGAAGCTCGTTGTTCAATTCGCGTAACAAGAAAACTTCAATCGTAGCTCCAGTTTTTTCTTTATTACCATATAGGCGCGCTGGAAAAACTTTTGTATTGTTTAATATCATGACGTCTTTATCGTCAAAATAGTCCAATACATCTTTGAAAATTTTGTGTTCAATTTTACCAGTATCCCGATGTAAGACCATCAAACGCGATTCGTCACGATTTTCAGAAGGTTCAGAAGCAAGTAATGATTCTGGTAAGTTGAATTTAAATTGAGATAACTTCATCTTTAATGATATATATATTAATGTCTGCCTTTCAGTGCATTACAGTGCACTAAATACTAGGTTGCAAAAAGCATACAAAGTTATAACTTTTTTGGGTATCAAAAGGCCTTATTTCTAATTTATGCATATATTTTTATTGATTTTGACATTAAATCAAAACTATATTGTATTTTAGAATACAATTATGTTATTCCTTCGATTGATATTGGAAAGTTGTCAGTTTGCGTTTTCGGCATTAAAGGACAACCGTACACGTACCTTGCTTTCCTTGCTGGGCGTGACTATCGGTATTTTTACCATTATAGGTGTGTTTTCAGCGGTAGATACCTTACGAAATAATATTGAGGAATCTGTCAAGAAGATCGGCAGTAAGACGCTTTATATCGAAAAATGGCCCTGGGATGGAGGGCCCAATTATCCCTGGTGGAAATATTTGAATAGGCCCGAACCTACCTATAATAATTACCAAGATTTAAGAAGTCGTATGACAACAGCCGAGTATATGGCATATATGATCAATATCGGTAATACGACGATTAAATATAAGAACAATTCGGCCCAAGGTTCTTCTGTCAATGCTGCTACCTATGAAAATCTATATATCCAGAACTTAAATATTGTTGACGGTCGATATTTTGCCGAAAGTGAATCCAGAAGTGGAGCTCTTGTTACGGTATTAGGAGCCAACATCGCGGAGGGCCTTTTTCCAAATCAGGAGCCCGTAGGGAAGTATATCAGTATGTTGGGCAGGAAGATTCAGGTTATCGGCGTGTTAAAAAAAGAAGGTAATGGTGTATTAATCAATACATCGCCTGATGATACGGCTTTTATTCCTTTTGAATTGGCCCGTAATCTTGTCAATTATGATAATTTCTCGCCGAGTATAGCCATGGTGATCAAGTCGAATTATACCTTGGCGGAGGCGGAAAGTGAGGCAAAAACATTGATGCGTTCGATCCGTCGCATTGCCCCGCAACGTGAAGAAAACTTTTCCATTAACCAGACAACGATGATTACGGGCGCTTTGGATCAGCTTTTTGGTATCATCAATCTTGCTGGGTTTTCCATTGGTATTTTTTCTATTTTAGTTGGTGGTTTTGGTATCGCGAATATCATGTTTGTCAGCGTTAAGGAACGAACACATATTATTGGAATCCAAAAAGCATTGGGAGCTAAAAACTTCTTCATCTTATCGCAGTTTCTCATTGAGTCTATCGTGCTTTGTTTACTAGGGGGCGGGATTGGTCTTGTCGTTGTCTATTTTCTGGCTTTTATCGTTCAATTGGCTACTGGTGTGGCCATTGTCGTCAGCTTAAAGATGGTGATTCTTACGGTTTCTCTTTCGACGTTTATTGGCCTAATATCAGGGATAGTTCCGGCTTTAATGGCCTCCCGGTTGGATCCTGTCGAAGCAATTCGAAGTAAATAAATAAACTCGTCATGAAAAAAAAAGCCCAAATTTCGATATTGAATGGATTTTGGATTTTGATTTTTGCTTACAGCTGTACGTTGATGGCGGAAATTACTTGGCGCTACCAAAGTTTTGCATTAGATGCAAATTTTCTAATGATCAAACAAACTGAAATTGAGGAGCTTTGGTGGTATAAGTATGCTTTTTATACCCATGTCTGTACAGCAATCCTTGCTTTGCCCGCTGGTTTTACTCAATTTAATTTAGGCTTACTGAAGAAGCGCCCCCGATTACATCGGACGATCGGCTATATGTATGTCGTCAGTATTTTGGGATTTGCAGCACCTTCTGGTGCCTTGATTGGCTCTGTCGCCAACGGTGGGGTATTTGCAATCATTTCATTTGAGTTGCTCGCACTGGGATGGTTCTATTTTACATGGCAGGCAGTGCGCCTGGCAGTTCAGAGAAAAATTAATCTTCACCATGATTTTATGCTGCGGAGCTTTGCCCTGACCTGTTCAGCAATTACATTGCGCTTTTGGAAGGTGATTCTAGTCTATCTCTTTCATCCAAATCCGATGGATCTTTATCAGATTATTGCCTGGTTGGGCTGGGTTCCTAATTTATTACTTGTAGAGTTTATTATTTATCGAAAAAATCATAATTTACGAAACCATTATGGTCTCCAAGGCTTATAAATGGCATGAACTTATTTTTTTAATAAAACAAATTATAACAAAATGAAAAGGAATATTTATTTATTGTTAGCGCTTTCTGCCCTGATCGGTTGTAAGGATAGAACAAATAAGAAGGCCGTTGAGCCCAAAGCAAAAGATTCCGTTGTTATCGAGCGTGAAGCGCATCAGGAGCTTTATGGCAATTGGGTGGGCGATTTTGTGATTGATGAAAATTTACTTGAAGATGGAGCGGGCCTTCCAAATACAGATTATAATCCAAAAATAAACTTGACCATAAAAAAAATTACAGCTAAAGGGAATGTTTTTGGGCAGAATGTGGTCAAAGGGAATCTACGTTCGTTGACAGGGAAACTTGAGGGCGAGGGGAATGCCATTCAGCTACTGTTAGATGAACCCGGGGACAAAAAATCAGATGGTCGTTTTGAAATAAAACTGAGAGATGATACATTGATCGGTAGCTGGGTGGCCTATGATCAGAGCGTGAAGATTAAAAAAAGAAATTTCAAGTTATTAAAGAAACAATTTGCCTATAATCCCAATCTGATGTTAAATAATCAAGATGAAGAATATGGAACTTTGGTCGATTGGATCAATTCGAAAAAGAAAGAAGCGACAGATCAAGACGGTGATTCGACTTATACCTATGTGATGGAATATTATCGTTCTGCATCCCCGGCAGTATTCAGTATAAATGCCTCTAAACAAAAATTGGCTGAGAAAGACTTGAAAAATTTAAAAAAATTAGATCTGGAGATTATCCGAAATACGATTTTTGCCCGGCATGGTTATGCATTTACTAAACCTTCTATTCGTCAGTTCTTTGATCCGGTAGATTGGTACGTGCCGGTTTCGAAAGATGTCAGCGCGGATCTGAGTCCGTTGGAAAAAGATAATATTGCTCTTCTCACGAGATTTGAGAAGTATGCGACAGATAATTATGACACATTCGGAAGGTAATTTTTCGCTGGATTTTGTCTTGGATTGAGGCACAAAAAAAGGGGCTGTACTTGTGTACAGCCCTTTTTTTTGTGCTTTCAGTTTCGCTAATTATACCTGTTTGTTCCGAATGGAAATGGCATTTTTATGTGCTTGTAATCCTTCGAGCTCGGCAAGTATTTCGACCGTAGATCCGATTTGTTGAAGTCCGGTCTCATTGATGTGCTGAAATGT
Source organism: Sphingobacterium puteale (assembly GCF_003627955.1). Taxonomy (GTDB): domain Bacteria; phylum Bacteroidota; class Bacteroidia; order Sphingobacteriales; family Sphingobacteriaceae; genus Sphingobacterium; species Sphingobacterium puteale. The sequence continues at coordinate 21,086 of NZ_RBWS01000003.1, forward strand.
TATTTTTTTAACAAAAGAATCCACGGAAACTCCAGAATAGGACCGGGCATATCCAGAAGTTGGCAACGTATGGTTTGTGCCTGATGCGTAATCACCGGCGCTTTCTGGGGTAAGGTGTCCTAAGAAGACCGAACCTGCATTGCTGATATGACGTGTCAGGGATTCCCATTGATCCGTTTCAAGGATAAGGTGCTCCGGAGCATATTCATTTGAAAACTGAATGGCCTCCTGGAGGTTACCAACTGTGACAGCATAGGAGTTTTCGATTGCTCTTGAGGCAAGTTCCTTGCGGGGCAAAACAGTTAATTGTATCTCGAGTTGCGTATTAACGGCATCTACCATAGCCGTGGAAGTCGCAACTAATACGGCCTGACTGTCTGCTCCGTGCTCTGCTTGCGCGAGAAGATCCGCCGCCACAAATGCAGGGTTGGCAGATTCGTCAGCGATGACAAGTACCTCAGATGGACCGGCAGGCATATCTATGCTAACATTCGTTAATCCTTGTATGATTGACTTTGCCTTGGTGACAAATTGATTGCCCGGACCAAAGATTTTGTCGACTTTCGGAATAGATTGCGTACCGAACGCCATGGCTGCTACCGCCTGTGCGCCACCAACAAGGTAGATCCGCTTAATATTGAGCAACTTCAAACAATAAGCGACAAATCCATTAATCTTTCCATTGGATTGTGGCGGTGAACAAACTACGATTTCCTTACATCCCGCGATGCGAGCCGGGATACCCAGCATCAATAATGTGCTCGGCAATACTGCAGACCCCCCGGGGATATACAGGCCTACTTTTTCAATCGGACGTATTTCCCGCCAGCATTTTACGCCCGGCATTGTCTCGACGGTGCGTTCTCTTTTAAGCTGCGTGCTATGGAACCGGTGGATATTCTGGAATGCGATTTCCAAAGCGCGCTGTTGGTCGCGCTGTATTGTTGCCGCTAGGTCATCTATGTCATCCGTATCCAAAAAGAGTTTGTTAAGCTGTACTTTGTCAAATTTTTCGGCATACTCACGGAGTACAGTGTCACCTTGTATGCGTACCTGCTGAATAATATCCTGGACGACATCCTGAATTGCGTTGTTCGGGTCTGTATTCCGGGTAACCAGCTGTTGCCGTTCCTCTTCTTTTAAAGAGTGGTAATCATATTTTTTTAACATGGTCGTCAGAATCGTTCAAGTTTAAAGAATGATTTTTTCGATCGGCATCACAACGATACCCTGTGCACCTTCAGCTTTTAATTTGTTGATCTTATCCCAAAAATCATCCTCCGTAATAACGGTGTGCACGGCTACCCAGCCTTCTTCAGCCAATGGAACTACGGTTGGACTTTTTACACCATGTAGTAGTGAAGTGATTGCGGGAAGGTTTTTCTTCTCTACATTCAATACCACATATTTGGTTTCCTTGGCAAGCAGAACTGATTCAATGCGTTGAACTAGTTCGGCCAGGATTTCGTTTCCTTCGAGTCCTTTTCGTCCCACTAAAATTGCTTCCGAATTTTTGACATCTGCAAAAGGTTTTAAACCATTACTTTTCAATGTTCCGCCTGTGGAAACAATATCACATATTGCGTCGCTAAGCCCCAGACCGGGTGAAATTTCAACAGATCCGGATATCAATCGTATATCTGCGTTGATTTTGTAATCGTCAAGAAAATTTTTGAGAATATTGGGATAAGAGGTGGCGATTGCTTTGCCGTTAAGGTCTTTGATGTCCTGAATGGAACTATCTTTCGGTATCGCTAGTTTTAAGGTGCATTTTCCGAAGCCAAGGCGTTTAATATATTCTACTTTTGATTCGGTTTCATCAATGATATTTTCACCTACAATACCAAGGTCAGCTATTCCTTGTTCGACATAACCCGGAATATCATCATCTCTGAGAAATAATATTTCCAGAGGGAAGTTGCCCACAGTAGTAATTAAGGAACTTTTGTAGTTTTCGAAATCTAAACCACAGTTTTTCAGTAATTGAACAGATTTTTCGTTTAACCTACCCGATTTTTGGATAGCAATTTTAAGATTTTTCAACGCTTTATAAATGTTAGCAGTAAATTATTAATAATAAGAAATCAAACAAGAGGGAAGGTATTCTACGTAAGAACACATTAAATTAACATATCGCCGCTATGGCGATGATGCAAATGAAAATGATGTACGTAGGTATAGACCATGTTTGTATTAATAACTGATAGCAAATTTATAGTAAATTAATGGGAAATACAAAAATATCATTTTAAAAAGTTTAAAGATCCGGGCTGTGACGGTTTAAATCGCTAAAATTTATGCCTGTTTTCTATAAAGTTTGAAACATAGACTGATAACTCTTAGAAAATTCCTTATTTTTAACAAATGAAGTCTTTTTAAGTTTCCATTGCCTATCGGCCGATCTGGGTAAGGGAGCGTAAGCATCCGCGGTATGACGACTTCAATAGTTATAGTGCCATGCATAGTTTTACTGTGTTAAATGAAGTAAAGTATAATAAAGAATCTGTATAGATGAAAAGAATAGCATTTATTTTAGTAAGCTGGATGACCTGTCTGTCCGGTTTTACCCTGGCTCAGGAAAAGCCAGCTTCTACATTAGATATCCGTATTTTGGAGTCTATTGCCGAAACAAGGACCGAGCCTCAGACACAGACTTTTAAAGTGCTTTCTGATATCAATAACTATGTGCAGGTGGCTGTACCCGTAGGCTTATTAGTTGCAGGAGCTGTTAATAACGACAAAGCCATGCGTCAAAACGCACTTTACGTAGCGAGTAGTACCGCTGTAACGGCATTAGTTAATGTGGGAATAAAACATTTGATCAAACGGAGCCGACCATTTAAAAAATATCCAAACTTTATATCTGTTCGCACAGCCAGTGGCTATTCTTTCCCTTCCGGGCACACGTCATCAGCATTTGCGACAGCTTCCGCATTATCCCGCGCCTATTCAAAATGGTATGTTGTAGCTCCTTCATTACTCTGGGCTTCTAGTGTTGGCTATTCCAGAATGTATTTGGGGGTACATTATCCTACGGATGTGCTGGCTGGTGCGGTGCTGGGTGCAGGCTCTGCTTTTGCATTGGATGGATTAAGAAAATAAAATAGAAATTTGTTTAAACGAATAATTGATGCAAGTTATTAGAATATTGGTGGTGGGCTGTGGTAATATGGGGGCTTCTCATGCCAAAGCTTATCATGATCTAGAAGGGTTTGAAATCGTTGGTCTGGTTGCTAGAGGAGATAGCAAAAGTAAACTTAATGCGGAATTAGGTTCCGAATATCCGTTGTTTGAATCCTACGAGTCCGCATTGGAACAAACAAAACCCGATGCTGTCTGTATTGCGACTTATCCGGATACCCATAGGGACTACGCGATTAAGGCTTTCGAATCAGGCGCTCATGTTTTCATTGAGAAGCCCTTGGCGGAGGATGTAACCTCAGCTGAAGAAGTCGTGAATGCTGCCATAAAATATGGTAAAAAACTAGTGGTGGGATATATTCTGCGTTACCACCCTTCGTGGATTAAGTTTATAGAGGTCGCAAAGACTTTGGGAAAACCTTTGGTCATGCGGATGAACCTCAATCAACAAAGCCATGGTTACATGTGGAATGTTCATCGCAATCTGATGTCAAGTCTGAGTCCAATTGTTGACTGTGGTGTTCACTACATTGATGTGATGTGTCAGATGGCGGGTGTTAAACCGGTACGTGTTTCGGCGATAGGTGCCCGACTTACTGACGATATTCCGGCGTGGAACTATAATTATGGTCAGCTCCAGTTGCATTTTGAGGACGGCTCTGTCGGTTGGTATGAAGCGGGATGGGGCCCTATGGTGAGCCAAAATGCATTTTTTGTAAAAGACGTTTTCGGCCCAAGGGGATCGGTGTCTATTGTTGCAGACAAAGCTAGTGACGAAGGCAAATCGGATTCGGTCGCAGCGCATACACAAACAGAGCGTTTGAGAGTTCATTATGCGGATTTAGATGCGGATAATGAATTTACCAAAGAAGATGAATGGATAAACTTGTCTGATGAACCCGATCATCAGGAATTGTGTAACAGGGAGCAACGCTTCTTTCGGCAGGCGATCATAGCGGATCTTGACCTGTCTTCTTCCATGGAAGACGCGATCAATAGTTTACGCATCGCGCTCGCTTGCGATGAAGCTGTGAAAACCAGGCAAACGGTATTATTATAGTTTTCATTTCATCAAGGTGTATTTCTTTTTTATCCCCTTTTGCAAAAAATAGCGGAATAAAAAACAAATAAATAAAAAATATATAGGAAGGATAGGCTTTTTGGTCTATCTTTTGTTATTTAGCTACATATTTATCATTCTTATGCAGAATTTATTCAAAGTAGCGTTGTTGTTCGGCTTGTCCATCCCTATAGTACATGGGCAGGATAAGCAATGGCAGATGGAGTTGGTGTTTAAAGGGGAGATTTCTCCTGAAAAATTTGAAAATGAGATTCCTGAATTTGCGAAAGAGTTTTATGAGCCTTTTTTAAAAGGAAAGATGGCTTATAAGAATGTTGAGATCTTAGCCGACGCCGATTATTCTTCTGCTGTGATTAATCAAAAGGAACATGCTATTTTGAATAGAAAATTGGCAAAGACATATTCTTTTTCGGCAGGTGACGATATTGTCACGGCGGAATCTTATCACCCACCCTATAAAGTTGTGAGCAATAGATTGAAAGAATCCGAAGGTCCTTATGTATGGATGCAAGATCTAGGTGAGATTGAAAATGTAGCTGGAGTAACCTGTAAAAAAGCAAAATTATTCATCAAAAATCAAGCAGATTCGGCTGAAGCCATCGTTTGGTATTCGGAAGCGGTACCAACCTATTATATGACCGCTTTTTCGTTTGTCAATGATCTTCCGGGGGCTGTGCTAAAATTGTCGTTAGGTGCAAATGCTGATCTAGGTTTCGAGACAACTAAAGTGGCTAACGTGTCCGGTACAAAAAATTTCCGATTGCCTCAGGATGTTAAAGTTGTTGATATTTCTGGTGATGGCCCTTTAGAGGGAGACGGAGATGTAAGTTTATTTGAAGATACTTTTCCATTGGACAAGTCGCTTAAATGGATCATGGTGAAAGATAAGGAAACGAACGATGAATATTATGGGATAAAGAGCACAGCGGGGCAGGAAGTGCTGCCATGTTCGCTTTTTTCCCTGGCTTATTTTAATGAGCAGACCGCCATCGTTTCAGATAAGGATAACTACTTTTGGTTGCTGGATAAAAAGGGTAACAAAGTAAATAAAGACGGGTTTGATTGGCTCACTCCGGCGACGGAAAGATTGGCTATTTTTCAGAAAGATGGAAATTTTGGACTCGTTACGCAAGAAGGAAAGGTTTTACTGGATAAAAAGGAGAACATAAGCAAGTTTTTAAATAATTATTTGATGTTCTCTGAAGATGGGAAAATAGGTTTGTTGGATGAGAATGGGAAAATTATTATTAATCCTAGTTTATTATTCTTAGATGTAGATAGTACCGGTAATGTTTTGGTGAGGGATAAAGAAGGGGAGGAGACCAAAACACTTGAACTTGATACGTTTATAAAGGAATATGTAAAGTGATTTAGGTTTTGTTGAATAGAATACTAAGTATAAGTTAACATAAAAAAAAGCATTCAATCGAAGTAGATTGAGTGCTTTTTTGCTTTGATTATTTTTATATTCTGGTTACGGAATATTTAGAAATTTGTGTGTCTGTAGGGAGATATCCCATTTTGGATTTTCCTTGACATAGTCAATAATGGACGGGGTCATTTCTTTGGATTTGGACCATTCCGGCTGAAGGTATAATCTGCAATTTGGTCCAACTAATTGAGCATATTCTTCTCCCCAGGCAAAATCACTTTTATTGAAAACGATCACTTTGAGCTCACCTGCAGCATCGAGCACATCTTTTCTTGGGGCCTTGAATTTTTTTGGAGACAGGCAGATCCAATCCCATTCTCCACTTAGCGGATATGCTCCGGATGTTTCGATAAAAGTTTTTATTCCGGCAGCATGCAGCCCCTTAGTGAGGTAATCCAAATTATAGATTAGCGGCTCTCCACCTGTAATAACAACTGTTTTAGCGGGATATTTCTTGGCATTTTCAATAATTGAATCTGCCGCTGTAAGCGGATGGATAGATGCATCCCAGCTTTCTTTTACATCGCACCAATGGCAGCCCACATCACAACCACCCAATCTGATGAAATAAGCAGCAGTCCCGGTGTGGTAACCTTCCCCTTGGATGGTGTAGAACTCTTCCATCAAAGGTAATCGTGTTCCGTCTTCTGGTACTTGATTCGACATAGTTAAAATTTGAGTCTGCAAAAGTAGTAAATATTAATGACATGCTCAATTTAAACTGTTGTTTTCAGTGGAATTCATGTCATTTTTATAGGGTTGAAAATTGAGCGGTGATTTTGGTGTATTTTGTGGAAGCGCTGCTTTTTGTTTTCTTTTCTGAGTCCGGTGTTACCAGACGGAGGATTGCTGAAAAACGGACAAGAGATCATAAAAAAACTGTTTATTACCAGAAATTTTGCTAAATTTGTTTCACAATTTATTTATTGAAAACATAAGTGTAATAACATAATTGTACATGTTGTTTTGTGTTTTCTATTTTTTAACAATATAAAGATCATAGTTGTAAATGATTAAAATTACACTACCTGATGGTTCCGTTAGGGAATATCAAAAAGGAATCACTGCAGCAGAAATTGCTTTGTCAATTTCTGAAGGGCTAGCCAGAAATGTTCTTGCTGCTGAGGTGAACGGTGAAGTATGGGATTCTGCCCGTGCTATTGAAGAAGATGCTAGCGTGAAGTTGTTGACCTGGAATGATACAAAAGGAAAATCTACTTTTTGGCATTCTTCGGCTCACTTACTAGCTGAGGCACTGGAAACTTTGTATCCGGGAATTAAATTCGGTATTGGACCGGCAATCGAAACGGGTTTTTACTACGATGTTGATTTTGGTGATCGCGAATTTTCTTCGGATGACTTTAAGGCTATCGAGGACAAAATGTTAGAACTCGCCAAACGCAAAGAAACCTTTGAACGTAAAGCCGTTTCTAAATCGGATGCTTTAGCCTATTTTACCGAAAAAGGGGATGAGTATAAGCTGGATCTGATTAAGGATCTGGAAGATGGAAAGATTACTTTTTATACCCAAGGTGAGTTTACTGATTTATGTCGTGGACCACATATTCCGAATACTGGATTTATCAAAGCCATAAAACTGACCAATGTTGCCGGTGCATATTGGCGGGGTGATGAATCCCGGAAACAGTTAACACGTATTTATGGTGTAACTTTTCCGAAAGCATCGGAGCTTGCCGAATATTTAAAATTCATTGAAGAAGCAAAGAAACGCGACCACCGCAAATTAGGTAAAGAGCTGGAGCTTTTTGCATTTTCTGAAAAGGTGGGTGCTGGATTGCCTTTATGGTTGCCAAAAGGAGCTGCATTACGTCAAAAACTGATTGATTTCTTGCAAAAAGCACAGTTGAAATCGGGGTATGAGCCTGTCGTAACGCCACATATCGGACATAAACAACTGTATGTGACTTCTGGTCACTATGAGAAATATGGTGCGGATTCCTTTCAGCCGATCAAAACACCTATCGAAGGTGAAGAGTTTTTGTTGAAACCGATGAACTGTCCACATCACTGTGAGATCTATAAGGTAAAGCCGCGTTCGTATAAAGATTTACCGGTTCGTTTTGCCGAATTTGGTACAGTATATCGTTATGAGCAATCGGGGGAGTTGCATGGGTTAACACGTGTACGTGGATTTACACAAGATGATGCGCACTTGTTTTGCCGCCCGGATCAGGTAAAAGATGAGTTTAAGAAAGTAATCGATCTGGTTCTTTATGTATTTGGTGCTTTAGGATTTAATGACTACACTGCACAGGTGTCGTTGCGTGATCCTGAAAACCGTACTAAATATATCGGTACCGATGAAAATTGGGCTTTAGCTGAATCTGCGATTATTGAGGCTGCCGAAGAAAAAGGCTTACCAACTGTCGTTGAATATGGTGAAGCTGCTTTCTATGGTCCGAAACTTGATTTCATGGTGAAAGATGCGTTGGGACGTAAATGGCAGTTGGGTACTATTCAGGTGGACTATAACTTACCGGAACGTTTTGAATTAGAGTATACTGGCAGTGATAATATGAAACATCGCCCAGTAATGATTCACCGTGCCCCATTTGGATCGTTGGAACGTTTTGTAGCCGTATTGATCGAACACTGTGCGGGACAATTTCCGTTATGGCTTGCGCCTGAGCAATTTATCGTCTTGCCAGTGTCAGAAAAATACGAAGAATATGCGCAAAATGTTTTGAATTCGCTAAATAATTCCGATATTCGCGGACTGATAGACTTACGTGACGAGAAGGTGGGCAGAAAAATCAGAGACGCCGAGGTGAAAAAGCTTCCTTATATGTTGATTGTAGGGGAAAAAGAGGTGGAAAATGGCACAGTTTCTGTACGTAAACATGGCTCAGTAGAATTAGGAACTATGACTGCTGACGAATTTAGAGATATATTAATTAAGGAAATAACCGTTTAATTTTTAAACATTTGGCATTAAAAAGACCCGGTGGTCCAAGACCACCAATGAGAAAGAAAGAACCAGATCACCGCATTAATGAGCTAATCAAGGTACCTGAAGTACGTTTGGTAGGAGATAATGTGGAACAAGGAGTTTACCCTACACGCAAAGCGTTAGAGTTGGCTGATGAGTTGGAACTTGATTTAGTGGAGATTTCGCCAAATGCTGTACCGCCGGTTTGTAAGATTATCGACTACAGTAAGTTTGTTTACGAACAGAAGAAGAAACAAAAGGAAATCAAAGCTAATGCAAAACAGACTGTTATCAAAGAAATTCGTTTCGGACCTAACTCTGGTGAACATGATTTTGATTTCAAATTGAAACATGCGATTAAGTTTCTTGAAAGTGGTGAAAAAGTACGTGCGTACGTACACTTCAAAGGCCGTGCTATCGTACACAAAGATCAAGGTGAGATCTTGTTGTTACGCTTCGCTCAGGCACTGGAAGATTACGGTAAAGTAGAGCTTTTACCAAAATTAGAAGGAAAACGTATGTTTTTAACAGTAGCTCCAAAGGCTCCTAAAAAATAATAAGAATTCTAACAGATTGATATAAAATTTATAAGTATTATGCCAAAAGTTAAAACCAATTCCAGCGCAAAGAAACGTTTCAAATTGACTGGAACAGGTAAAATTGCAAGAAAAAACGCTTTCAAAAGCCATATCTTGACAAAAAAGAGCACAAAACGTAAACGTAACTTAACACAAACAAGTTATGTATCTGATGGCGATATGGGCAACGTTAAACGTATGCTTGCTATCGGTAAATAAGTTTTATTCGATTTTATTTAATAATAATTTTTTAACCGGGTACAGGGTCGTAAGTTCATTGAAATACATGGCACCTTTTACCAAACTAATTTTAAAAATATGCCACGTTCGGTTAACGCAGTAGCTTCAAGAAGAAGACGCAAAAAAATCCTAGGCCTTGCAAAAGGTTACTTTGGATCACGTAGCAAAGTTTATACTATTGCTAAAAATACAGTAGAAAAAGGTTTACAATACGCTTACCGCGATCGTAAAACCAAAAAACGCGAGTTTAGAGCTTTATGGATTCAACGTATCAACGCTGGAGCTCGTCAACACGGAATTTCTTATTCCCAATTGATCGGTAAATTAAACGCTAAAAACATTGGTTTGAACCGTAAGGTTTTAGCTGATTTAGCTTTAAATAACCCAGAAGCTTTCAAAGCAGTTGTAGACGCAGTAAAATAGAGTTTTTAATCCGCTGTCAATTTGTTAGAGATATTAAAGGAGCCCAAAAGGCTCCTTTTTTTGTTGTCAGCCGTTTGGACGCTGTCTGTTTTTTTGGACGATATCCGCCAGTCTATATAAAGCAATTGCCCGGATTCTATGCTTGAAAGACATCGTCTATCTCGTTGTCAGCTGAAATGATTAAACGTTAGCTCCTAATTGGCTTTTTTTGTTTGATTAGGTTTGATTTTTGTACAGTGATTTATAAACATACAATTATGAAAATAAGAACGATCGCATTTGGATTTTCACTCCTTTTATTGGGCGGGATGGTGATGGCTAAAGGGCCTGGATCTCGCACTTCGTTAAACACTGTTTTCGATCAACAAGGAAAAGTTATTTCAATTGAGGGGGTAGGGAATACCCGTACCATCGAAGCTAAAGGTGGTGAGACAATTCAAATTGAAGGTGCTGATAACAAGGTAGTGATACACGGGAATGTCGGCAAATTAATTATTGAAGGCAAAGGGAATACTGTGACAGGTCATGATGTATCAACGGTGACAATAGAGGGTGCGGACAATATGGTTAATATTGGCTCTCTCGAAACCGTTCAAATTGAAGGTATCAAAAATCACGTTCACTACAAGTCAACTAAGAACAAATCCGGAAAAGCAAAAGTCTCTACTGAAGGTGCTGACAATATGGTTATGAAGGTGGAAAAATAGTATAGCTATGTGTTGTCTTAATGGTCCTCGGGATGTGCAGGATCTATTTTGTTATCCGGAGAATTAAATTCCGCTGCTGTATCGTCCGAATTTTGTTTCGATATAGGATACGGCTTTAGAAAATCTTGATCAAAGGGATGTGTTGTCGCAGCCCTTTGAATACTGTCATCATTCTGATATGTCCGAAGACAGGTACCTTTGATGCGATCAGAGTTATACACATAGCTTCCCCAAATGCAAAAAAAGAAAATCGCTTTTATAGTATCTTTGTAGTGTACGAGGGGACCATCTATTTTATCTAAATAACTTTTAAACATAAAATAGGATGCAATTCCATCAATGGTACAGAATATGGCCATAAATAGTGCAACCATAAAGAAAGTCTGTGCGAAAATGTCCCTTTTCTTGATCAGTAAGATACAGCTATAAATCAAACCAGCCAGTATCAATACATTACCGATTATTTCCGATAGCAACAGAATTTTGTATAAAATGGGCGAAACACCTTCTAACTGATCTGCCGCTTGCCAAGTATTTAAATTAAAAAAGGACTGTTGAAAGAAAAATATACCTGATAGGGTCAATATATTTATAAATAGTACGATAAGCAGTACGATCATCCACCCACCGATTTGATCGTGGTAAATTTCATCATAGGGTTTGATGAAAAAAGGTTTGCTCTTATTGTACTTTTTAACAATATACCAGATGATGACTGGCACCAGGACAATGAATAGGATCAGGGTGAACCAATTTATCTCCTTTGCTGATGTCGGTTTACCCAGGTTAGTTATCCCATCTGTTACATATCCGTCCGCGTCCAGATAAAAACCATTGAAAAAGATATTCTCACGATCGGCAAAATCTGTATAATACTGTTGCAGATCTTTTTGTTCAACATAAGGTTCGTGAAAACCTAAGGTATAAGCAATCTTGATACTATCTGGCTTTATTTCCAATGTCTTTCCGAATACATAGGCGTTACGGTCAAAATAGCTATTGTCTTTATGACTGCCAAATGTATTCTTTCCTTTGTTAACGACGCCGATCTCATATTCGATATCCATAGGGAACGGAAGGCCTAATGGGGCAATACGATCCTCCATAATTTCGGGTAACTTGTCGTTTATATTTGTGCCCAGCAAGGAAATATACTTTTTGGAAGATCCGTTTTCTGCTTTTCCGATGTTTTTAATTTTGTATTTTTCGGTGATCTCCACGCGATTGTTCTCAATATCATCTTTGAATTGTATATGGCCAATTTTATTGATTTTGGGATAGGTTTTCGCATAATACTCCAAGTATTGCTTCTGTATATCGTTTTTGGCACTACCTTGAAAATAAGTACGCATATTGTCCGCCTCATTTCCGAAATAGACTGTTTTAACATCAAGGGTAGCTTCGAATTTGCCTTCCAGCGTCAACGTTTCCTTGACTTTAATATTTCCCACAATATGCTGCGGTACATCGGCAAGCTTTCCGTTTCCCAGGGTCGAGAGCACTTTTCCATAAGCGGGGAAATATCTGTTTTTGATATCTCCGCCCTGATTGGTTATGGTCGGATCAATATATTGGTAACGTCCTCCGATATTAACTTCAACAACCATGTGGTTGAAAGCATAAGGCGAGGGGAGCTCTTCCTGCAGTCCTCGGTCTTTATAAGTATTGGCTAATACCAGTCCTGCGTCGATGTTCTTATTTTTGAGTATTGTTGCCAGCAGCATGGATTTATCCTTACAATCGCCATAGCGCTGCGAAAATACTTTTTCCGGAACATTCGCCCGGTGTGAATATTCTCCCATCTCAATACCCATATAACGTATTTCGTTTTGTACAAAGTCACAGGCCTTTTTTAGGTAGTTATAGGGCTGCCCATTTGACTCTTTCCATAGTTGATTGACGAAAGTTTGAAGTGTACTTGAAGGGACTATCTGTGGTATGGGATTAATCCTGCGGTTCCATTGGTCAACGTCCTGCCAGGTGTTGAATTCTGAACATTGGATATATTTTAAGGGACTGTACCAGGCCGGACTATAGTTTTCGAATTGAACTGTTTTGTTCTCAGTGAGCTCCCAAAAGAAATTTGTTGCATTTCCCAGGGATTGTTGCTGTACTTCAGGTGCACCGTTAAAACTTTTGAATTGAAGTTTGCGACCGTTAGGTACAATGTAATTGAGATGGACCAAACCAGTAGGTTCATATCCCTGTAAGTAATAGGTGTCGAAAAATTTATGTTCAAATACGGGATTTGTACCTATAATTGAATAGGCAAATACGATCTTATCGTCTTTACGCAAATCTTCCAGGACATAATGGGCCATCTGACTTCCGTTGTAGATAGACCTCGAAAGCTCTGTTTCGGATGCAAGGAGATTGAATTTTGCCTGTGGCAGCAAGTCAATATTTTTCCCGTTACGAATGATCTTCAATTCATGTAATTGAAGTTTTTGGAAATGCGGATCAAAGGTTACCTGAACCTGTCCCAGGTTTTCGATCCCACTTTGATCAAACAATACTTTTATGTCCCTATAATATTTTGTTTGTGCAGCTAAGTTTATTTGATTTTCGATTAACTCATAGTAATATCCATCGCTAATATCATCCAGATTTGGCTTTATGGCTTTTTTTGTAATGGGTCGGAGCCAAGTTGGCGACGCTGTTTTTTGAATGGGCGTTTGACTAAAAGACCAGGAAAATGCAGCCAGTACGAGTACGAAAGCTAATAGAAGATGGCTAAATCTTTTCATTAATTCATAATTTAGCCTAAGATAAGTAAAATTTGGACTCAACGGTAGCTGAATTTAGGAAGTATTGGGAAATCTTTATTTCATTGAATCTAGCGTCTTTAAAAATTAAAAGGGTTGTCAATAGCCATTGACAACCCTTTTAATTTTTTGTTCGGTAATTTTATAATTTGCTCTCTCTCTTTTTCTTCTTCTTGACCACTTTTGGCATTTGTGCTTGTTTCAATTCATATTGTCTTTCGATGTATTGGATGATTTCAGAAGCAATATCCTTTTTTGTGGCCTTTTCTATGCCTTCCAATCCGGGGGAAGAATTTACTTCGAGAACTAACGGGCCCCGGTCCGAGGGAATCATATCCACGCCACATACAGTAAGTCCCAATTGTGCGGCGGCAGCAATAGCGGTTTCTCTTTCTGCCTTGCTTAGGCGTATTACTTGCGCTGTTCCACCCCGGTGTATGTTTGACCGAAATTCACCTTCTTTAGCCGTACGTTTCATCGCCCCGACAACTTTGCCGTCGACTACAAAAGCTCTGATGTCGGAACCTTTCGACTCTTTGATAAACTCTTGGATCAAAATATTGTTTCCGAGGCCGTAGAAAGCCTCTATAACAGATGATGCCGCTTTCTTAGTTTCTGCCAAAACAACACCAATCCCTTGTGTACCTTCCAATAGTTTAATCACCAAAGGGGCTCCACCTACCATACTGATCAGATCGTCAACATCGGACGCCGTACGTGCAAAGCCCGTAATCGGAAGGCCGATACCAGCACCTGACAAGATCTGCAGACATCTCAATTTATCTCTGGACCTGGTAATGGCTTGACTTGGATTTGCGGAAATTACATCCATCACCTCAAATTGTCTGACAATAGCCGAACCATAAAAGGTGACGGAAGCGCCTATTCGGGGAATAATCGCGTCAATACCACTGAGATCCTGTCCTTTGTAATGAATACTGGGTTTATCTTGTTGAATGCCAACGTAACACTTACTGTGGTCTATGACAACACATTCGTGCCCCCTTTGTTGTGCAGCTTCTACGAGACGACGAGTTGAGTATAAACTCTTTACTGTCGATAATACGGCAATTTTCACGGTTTGTATATTGAATATATTTTTGTGCTAAGATAACAAAATAGCTTTGCTATTTGTTTTTATTTTGACGGGGACTTCAAGGAGAGGTTTTCTTTGGAAACATCAACCAAAAATCTTCGGTAGAGAAAATTCTTTCCTAAAAGCATTGGGTAAGTCATTTTGGAACGATTTCGAAATGAAATTTTGATACTGAAAACCTGGTCGTAAAGTTTTGCTGTAGTTCGGATATAATAACGCTTTTCCTCTTGACCAAATGAACTCTTGACCAGTTTTGATTTGTAAAGCTTTAATTTTAAAACGTTGGTTTCTTCTGTTTCGAAATTGGTAATGAGTTCGCAATGGATCCAGTCCTGACCATCTTCATTGACGATTTTATAGGAGTTACAGTGCAAAACCGAGGAAGCTGCGCCGGTATCGACTTTTGCTTCTATGCCAAATATTCCTAATTCAGGTAAATCCAGGGTCTCTTTCCAGCCCACGAGAAGTTTTTCTTTCATTGATACCAAAAGGAATAAATGCACCAATCTTTATCACATAGACTGGTGCACACTTGTTTTATTCGTAAATAAATTCTCCAAAAGGAGATGTAATCGTTACTTTTTTAGAAGCGGCATCTTCTACACGGCCGATAATTTGTGCCGGAATTCCGAATGACTCCGAAATGGCAATGATATCCGCGGCAATAGCTTCAGGTACATACAATTCCATCCGGTGCCCCATGTTGAATACTTTGTACATTTCCTTCCATTCAGTATTGGATTCTTTCTGTATCAATTCAAAGAGCGGTGGAATTGGGAAAAGATTGTCTTTAATGACGTGTACATTGTCCACAAAGTGCAACACTTTAGTCTGCGCTCCACCTGAACAATGCACCATTCCGTCAATCTGAGAACGGTACTTATCTAAAATATTTTTGATGACAGGAGCGTAGGTACGTGTGGGTGAAAGGACGAGTTTCCCCGCGGTAACTGTTTCGCCTGTTTCCACTGTGATGCCATTGGTTAAATCCTGACTCCCCGCAAAAACAAGGTCGTAAGGGACAGCCGGATCGTAAGCCTCCGGATATTTTTCCGCTACTTTTTTGTTAAAGACGTCATGACGTGCTGAGGTTAAGCCATTGGAGCCCATACCGCCATTATAGGCTTTTTCATAACTTGCTTTTCCATTGGACGCCAAGCCTACGATTACGTTACCCCCTTTAATCCGGTGATTTGAAATCACATCCTCCCGTTTCATCCGGCATGTAACTGTACTATCGACTATAATTGTGCGTACCAGATCACCAACGTCAGCAGTTTCGCCCCCCGTAGAATAAATACCGATACCCAAATCACGAAGTTCAGCCAATATTTCTTCTGTACCATTGATGATTTCTGCAATAACTTCTCCGGGAATAAGATTTTTGTTTCTTCCGATTGTCGAAGAAAGTAGAATATTATCGATCGCTCCAACACAGAGTAAATCGTCTATATTCATAATGATAGCGTCTTGTGCAATACCTTTCCAAACCGAAATATCTCCAGTTTCTTTCCAATAGACATAGGCTAGAGAAGACTTGGTACCAGCACCATCAGCATGCATGATATTGCACCAGTCCTGATCTCCACCCAAAATATCGGGAATGATTTTACAGAATGCTTTGGGAAACAGACCCTTGTCGATATTTTTTATCGCATTGTGCACATCCTCTTTTCCAGCGGATACACCTCGTTGATTGTATTTTAAATCTGACATCTTAGCGCAAAAATAAGCAATAGCGCTGAATTAACGAACCTTATTTATGTAATTTAATCACTTATGATCGTACGCCAATGCGTGACGAGTTGTTCGAAGTTTGTTTTTGCATTTGCGGGACTGGTACTGGGGAGGCATAGGTAGCGGATGTTCTCTTTTTCGTCAAAATACTTCGTATATAATTTATACGCTTTTTGCCCATTAAAGACTACGAGTTTGATCCCCGGATTTGCCTCTAGGAGTGCGATAATTGGATTGGGGCTTTCATCTTTGATGGCTAAATCCATACTGCCCGGACGGGATGCTTCCGCACATACATCCCATAAACCAATACCATTGTCAAGTAGTAGGTTCACTCTGTCAACATAACTCGTCGTATCGGGATTGTTATATAAATGTCTAATCACTTTCCAGAAACGATTTTGTGGATGTGCATAATATTCATTTTGCTCCAATGATCTGTCACCCGGTAAAGATCCGAGGATAAGCGTTTTGGTATTGGCATTCACAAGTGGTAAAAAGGACCTTTTGAGCATAATCAAAAATAGTAATAAAAATTTTGGCTTTGGAATAAGAATTATTTTTTGCTATATTTATGATATTAAAATGATATCAAATATATATTAACAAATTATGGAGAAATTGATTAAACCTATGTCGGGCTATTTAGCCTTATTAATTGCGGTAGCTTCTTTTATAGCTGCTATATTTTCATTTGCCAACGTCGATGAAAGTTCGCTTTATGTTGTACTTGGCGTCATCCTGATGATCGGAACATTTTTTATCCTAAAGGGATTAATGATTATTAATCCAAATCATTCACGTGTTTTAAATTTCTTTGGTCGATATGTGGGTACTGTAAAAGAGAACGGGTTGTTTTTTGTCAATCCGCTGTATTCTACAATCAAGATCAGTTTACGTTCGGATAATCTCCAGGGGCAGACATTAAAGGTAAACGATAAGATGGGAAATCCGATTGAGATCGGAGCTGTTATCGTATGGCAGGTAGGGGATACCTATAAAGCTGCTTATGATGTCAGTAATTATACGTCCTATGTGCGTACGCAGAGTGAAGCAGCGGTACGCCATCTGGCGGGAAGTTTTCCTTATGATAACCTGGAGGATGAGGGAGCGGAGATCACTTTGCGTGAAGGCGGGGATACGGTGAATCATATCCTTGAGCAGGAACTCGCCGATCGTCTTGCACCTGCAGGGGTGATTATTAAAGAGGCGAGAATCAGCCATCTGGCTTATGCATCCGAAATTGCCGGTGCGATGCTACAACGACAACAAGCTGCTGCCATTGTTGCTGCTCGTTCAAAGATCGTGGATGGTGCTGTAGGTATGGTTGAGATGGCACTAAAGAAACTGTCCGAAAAAGATATTGTTGAACTGGACAACGAGAAAAAAGCGGCTATGGTGAGCAATCTAATGGTGGTACTTTGTGGAGAAAAAGCCGCGACACCAATTGTAAATACCGGTACTTTGTACCAATAAACTGAATGAAATGGCAGATAAAAAGAACTTTATGTTGCGGCTTGATGATCAAATGTATAAAGCATTGGAAAAATGGGCTGCAGATGAGTTTAGGAGTGTTAACGGGCAGATCGAATATCTTTTACATAAAGCGCTGCAAGAAAATAGAAGATTGAGTTCGGAGAAAAAGTCTGCTGATAAAAAATAAAGAATCAGAAAGTAAAAATGTACCTTTGGCTTCGCTTCAAACGAAGTAAAAGGTACATTTTTTTATATAATTTTAAGAAGTAAGATATGGTGATCAATCCAATCTATAAATTATTGGTCGTAAGCACAAGTACTGTCCATGGCAGCGGATTTCTCGATTACATTAAAGAAGATTTTGTGAAATTTATCGCTTCCGATGAGTTGCTGTTTATTCCCTTTGCCAGACCATCCGGAATATCTTTTGATGCGTATACGGCCAAGGTTCAGGATGCTTTGGATGATCAAAATATAAAAGTTACCGGATTGCATGAGTTTCAGAACAAGAAAAAGGCCATTCAGGAAGCAAAAGCAATCTTTGTCGGTGGCGGTAATACATTCTTGTTGTTGAAGACATTGTATGATTTGGATCTTGTACATCAATTGCGCGTACAGGTAAGCAAAGGAACTCCTTATGTAGGTACTTCCGCCGGATCTAATTTGACCGGATTGACCATTGGTACAACAAACGATATGCCTATTGTTTATCCGCCGAGTTTTGACGCGTTGGGATTTCTACCTTTTAATATTAATCCACATTTTCTGGATCCGGACATGAATTCGACCCATAAAGGAGAAACACGGGAAACCCGTATCCAGGAATTTCATCAATTTAATTCACAACCCGTAATCGGACTTCGGGAAGGTAGTTGGTTAAAAGTAAATCAAGGAGAAATAAAATTGGAAGGGTCGTTGACAGCCCGATTATTCAGACCGGAAAGGGAAGCTGTGGAACTTGCTCCCGGATTAATAAATTTTTAAGATTTTGTAAA
Source organism: Sphingobacterium puteale (assembly GCF_003627955.1). Lineage (GTDB taxonomy): Bacteria > Bacteroidota > Bacteroidia > Sphingobacteriales > Sphingobacteriaceae > Sphingobacterium > Sphingobacterium puteale. The sequence goes on from NZ_RBWS01000003.1 coordinate 39,707, forward strand.
ATCTGCATGGTTTTCGTAGCCTAACATTAAATCCAAAGCGGTCAGCAGCCTATTTTAGATAGAATGGTGCCTTTCCGTCTTAAAAAATACTTTTGTAGATGATTGGATATCATACAAAATAAGCTACTTTTGCGCTAAATCCATTAAAATATTCTTCCAATGGAACAAAATTCAGCATTGCACCCAGCCGATATTGCGGAAGAAATATCGCGTCTAATTAAAGGTGAGCAACATCAACATTTTATGGACTATCCTTTAGAGGATAGATTGGAAATCTTTTCATTTTTGGAAGTAGATGTCCAATACACATTGATTAAATCAATGACCGAGCAGGAATTGTCCGAATTGCTGAATAACCTGAAGCCGGATACACGAAACGAGTTGCTTTCTGAGCTACCGGATGATCTGATCAAATATTTAATCAATCTCTTGAACGAACGTGAAAAGCAGATGGCACTGGAGCTGATCGGATATAAAGAGGATAGTATCGCCCGATTAATGACACCAATGTACGTGCAGGTACGCCCTTATTATACGGTGGATGATGTTTTTCGGCATATTAAAGTTTTTGGAAGAAAAGCCGAGACGCTGAATTTCATCTATGTTGTTGACGAAAAAAATGTCTTAATTGATGATTTGAAGATTGGCCAATTACTACTGTCTGATGGTTCCACAAAGATTTCGGATCTCATTGACTATAATTTTGCAGCAATTAAAGCCTCAACTCCCATGGAGGAGGCCTTCGAAATCTTCCAGAAATACGACCGAAGTGCCTTACCTATTGTTACTGAAGCCGGGGTATTGGTTGGGATTGTGACATTTGATGATGTGCTGGACCGGATCGAAGACCGTGATACAGAAGATATCCAACGATTTGGAGGGATGGAAGAACTGGATCTGGCTTATACAAAGACGCCATTACTTCAGTTAGTACAAAAACGGGCCGGATGGCTTATTATATTATTTTTCAGTGAGATGCTTACCGCTTCTGCCATGGGTTTCTTTGAAGGGGAGTTGGAGAAGGCCGTTGTATTGGCGCTGTTTGTTCCCTTGATTATTTCCAGTGGTGGAAATTCGGGCTCGCAGGCTGCGTCACTTATTATTCGTGCCATGGCCTTGGGTGAATTGAAACTCAAGGATTGGTGGTATGTCATGAAAAGAGAAGTTTCTTCGGGATTGATTTTGGGCAGTATATTAGGTGCCATTGGTTTTCTTAGGATATTGGCCTGGCATTTTCTTGGTTTATATGACTATGGTCCTTATTGGATTGCCATAGGTCTTACAGTAGCAGTGTCTTTGGTGTTTATCGTGTTGTGGGGAACGCTGTCTGGTTCATTTATTCCATTTATCTTGCGTCGATTTGGATTGGATCCAGCCACGGCATCAGCGCCCTTCGTAGCAACGTTAGTGGACGTTTCGGGATTGATTATTTATTTTACCGTTGCAGCATTCTTCTTGCAAGGTAAATTGTTGTAAGCCTTTCAAAAAAATATAGAAAAAAGCATAAAGCCACAGCTTGGTTTTATGCTTTTTTTATGGACTGAATTACAAATTCAATTTTCGATACAATTTTTCTTTAATTCCACCTTTCTGGGCAACATAAATTCCTTTTTTTCCGGAGAATATAAATGCGGCTATACAAGCAATTGCTATAAAAACAACAGGCTGGAAGCCAAAAAGTTCATAGCCCATAATAATGCAAGCTAAGGGTGTATTTGTAGCGCCAGAGAATACGGCAACAAAGCCCATCGCAGCCAATAATCCAAGCGGGAGTGGGATAAAGCCGCTGAGTGTACTGCCAAGAGTAGCCCCAATAAAAAATAATGGGGTCACTTCCCCGCCTTTAAAACCGGCAGAAAGGGTAAAAGTGGTTAAGACCAATTTGATTAAGAAATCATAATAATCCGAGGGATTATTGAAAGCCTCCTGAATCATTGGAATACCCAAGCCGATATATTTTGTGCTTTTTAGCAATACCACCGTAATCACGATGATGATACCGCCGATAATAGGTCTGAGTAGAGGAGATTTGATCTTTTTAAATTGAGCACTGAAGAAGTCTCCGGTAAGGGTGAACAACCAGGCTGCCAAGCCAAATAAAATTCCAGCAATCAAACTAAACCCAATATTGCTTAAAGAAAGCGCAGGGATCATTTCATGTATTGGGTAATGTGTGTGCGGTACATGCCATAATTGACAGCTAAAATTTGCGATATAGGCTGTGAGAAAGCAGGGGAGCAACCCAAAATATCTTTTTTTGCCAATAAGCAGGACTTCAAGGCCAAATACGGCTCCGGCAAGCGGGGTGCCAAAGACGGCCGCAAAACCTGCTGTAATACCGAGAGATATCAGGATACGACGTTCGGTTTTGTCGAAATTAAACCAACGGTTGAGTTGGTCGGCTATTGCTCCGCCAATCTGGACCGCCGTTCCCTCACGTCCGGCTGATCCCCCAAACAGATGGGTGAGCAAAGTTCCGAATAGCACAAGAGGTGCCATAACGAGCGGTATCCGGCGCTGCGGATAAAGGTATTCTTCAATCAGCAGGTTGTTCCCTTTACCAGAGGGATTACCCCAGCGCTGATAGGATAAGGCAATGATCAGCCCCGCAAGAGGTAATCCGTAGATGATCCAGGAATTGTTTTCTCTATATGCGGTAACCCAATTCAGCGAAAAAAGAAAGAATGCGCAGATTGAACCAACGCAAAAGCCTACCATACAGCAGATAATCAGCCATTTGGAAATAAAATAAAACTTGTTACGCGGTGTTTGATTTGAAATTTTTATAGCCATAAGTCTACTTATATAAAATTTGTTGTTTTTATACTAAAAGTAGACGTCATCAGCTTATTAAGGCGGTTCAAGGCAGACATCATTGCCACTATGTGTTGCAAAGTTATAAAAAACGAATGATAATTGCAATCCAGCCCATTATCATGAGTAATCCTCCTAAAGGAGTGATAGGACCAAGAAACTTCAGATTTTTTTTCCAATACTCCGCAAAGGAAAGAAAATAAATACTTCCTGAAAACAATAATGTGCCCGAGGTAATTAGGTAATAGGCTACCCGCTCGGACTGATAGTCAAAGGATAGGTTTAGTCCGAGAACCAATAGGGTGATGGCTGTATACATTTGATATCTAACACCTACTTCGAACGAATCCAGCTTTTCAGCCGATAGAATTTTTTTGAATGCATGTGCGCCAAATGCACCTAATATAATGGCCAAAGCGCCTAATAATGCAGCGGTAATGATTACAATGTGATTCATAAATATAATTTATTTAAGAACTGATTTAGTCATGTCTATGTGGAGAATCCCGTAGTCAGGATAAGGTTCGGAATTTTGTTCAAACCCTAATTTCTCATAGAATGACTTTAAGTGAAATTGGGCACCGATTTGAATATCCTGCGGTCCGAAGGCTTCTAGAGTAGCCTCGATGGATTTACGCATCAGCAGTTGGCTTAAGCCTGTTCCTCGCGCCTCTTTCACAACAATTACACGCCCTATGGAAGCTTGTGGGTATGAAATTCCAGGCGGAACCAAACGGGTATATGCTACAATTTCCCCATCCTTTTCCGCCCAAAAATGTAGGCAGACATAATCTTTATCATCCAGTTCGGGATATAAACACGCTTGTTCCAGTACAAAAACCTCCGTACGCATTTTCAAAAGGCGGTACAATTCCCGGTTCGTCAGTTCGTCAAAATTCTTAAGTTTCCAATTATAATCCATGATGGTTAATGAAGAGGGGTAAGTTAAGTTACCGACCCTATCAATAGCAGCGACTGGTGGGGTCGGTAACCCGATTGATGTTATCTTAATGGGGTGATTATGCCAATAGGCTTTTTACGACCTCAGAGATTGTCTTCCCGTCGGCTTGCCCGGCTAATTTTTGATTGGCAGCACCCATTACTTTTCCCATTTCCTTAATGGATGACGCGCCGGTCTCTGCGATGATTGCTTTGATAACAGATTCTACTTCCTCTTTGCTCATTTGTTTAGGAAGGTAAGCTTCGATCACTTTTTCTTCTTCCACCTCAATTTGATAAAGATCTTCACGGTTTTGATTCTTATAGATTTCAGCTGATTCACGGCGTTGTTTTACCAGTTTTTGTAAAACTTTGATTTCAGCTTCCTGATTTAGCTCTTCAGTATGGCCTTTTTCAGTTTTAGCAAGAAGAATAGCCGCTTTAATGGCACGTAATCCACGCAATGTTGCTGTGTCTTTTGCGATCATTGCCGCTTTAATGTCTTGATTTATTTGTGTTTCTAATGACATGATGTTTTAATTATTTTCGATTGACAATCGTGCCCGTAGCCTGAGCCGTGGGCATTATTAATAGATCGTTGATATTCACATGCGCTGGTCTGGTGATGACAAAAAGTATTGTTTCAGCGATGTCGGTTCCGGTTAGGGGCTGCACGCCTGCATAGACATTTTTTGCCCGTTCCTTGTCGCCATGAAAACGCACTTCGGAGAACTCTGTCTCGACCATACCGGGATCAATGGAACTCACTTTTATGCCCTTGGAAAGCAGGTCGATACGCATTGCTTTTGTTAATGCGTCGACGGCATGTTTTGTCGCGCAGTATACATTCCCATTCGGATAAACCTCTTTTCCGGCTATAGATCCTAAATTGACAATATGTGCCCCATTTTCAGTATCCATTAGTGGGATAGCTGCTTTGCTCACATAAAGCAAGCCCTTGACGTTGGTATCGATCATTCTGTCCCAGTCACCGATATCGCCGTCCTGAATAGGATCCAGTCCTTGACTAAGTCCGGCATTATTAATCAACACATGGATTTTTTTCCATTCATAGGGCAAACCATCTATTTGATTCTGGACCTGTTCTGAATCTCTGACGTCTAATTCAAAGGTATGAATTTTGATATCGGGATAGGTTGAGCTCAGTTTTTCCTTCAATTCATCCAAACGATTTAGTCTGCGTGCACAAAGTAAAAGATTGTAGCCTTCCTTCGCCAATACTTCAGCACAGGCCTGGCCAATACCTGAACTTGCTCCTGTGATGAAAACTGTCTTTCTCATATATGTTACTGGTTGAAATATTAAAACTCGATATTGACCGTCTTTTAATGCTAAATTGTAGCCGAGGAATCGTTACTGACTTATTTTGTAGCGATATAAATTGTACAGATACCGAACGTCTGGGGTTTTACAATCGTTTGGTCAAAGCCGGCCTTTTTATTTATAGCAACAAATTTCTGTCCATCGGGAAACTGAGCAACAGATTCCGGTAAATATTCGTAAGCACTGGCATCTTTTGAAAAGAATTTTCCAATAGTCGGTGTTACATATTTGAAGTAAAAATTATAGAGTTGTTTTATTGGGAATTTTTTTGGATTTGAAAACTCCAAAATAACGGCTTTACCGCCCGGTTTCAATACTCGGTAGATATCAGACAGTCCTTTTTCTAAGTTCTCAAAATTACGGACACCAAATGCAACGGTTACGGCGTCAAAAGTATTGTCATCAAATTTAAGCCTCTCCGAATCACCTAATTGTACTTCAAATTGATTTTCCAACCCTTTGTTTGCGATTTTCTTTTTAGCGACATCAAGCATACCCTGCGAGATATCAACCCCAATGATTTTTTTTGGATTCAATATTTTAATGGACTCCAATGCAAAATCCCCTGTTCCGGTTGCAACATCCAGCATCAGTTGAGGTTTGATGGATTTTAGGGCATTGATGGCTTTCTTGCGCCATATGATATCAATCCCCAAAGACATGAAGTGGTTTAAGAAATCGTAGGAATGGGAAATATTGTTGAACATATCCGCGACCTGTTTTTTCTTGCCATCGTTGGCGTCTTTATAGGGCTTTAATGTTGAAGAGTCGTGCGTCATTTTACAAATATACAATATAAGTATATTTTTAATGCTTAAAATGGGATTTGTTTTTCGATTTAAAGCGGAGATTTTTCCTGTCTGGTCACGGAGATGTTATGACAGTCTTTGACGGGAAATAAATGCTATCATTTTGAATTTAGGGAATTTTGGTTATTCACAATGGTTTAAGTTATCAACATTTTTTAATGTATTGATTTTAAGGATGCGTTTTTTATTTTCAACATGTTTTCCACAGGTTGTGTTAATAAGTGGAGTGGTAAAACTGTGTCCTTCAAAGCGTTTTGACAGTTGATGGCTGAACAACTAAATCTGCTGTTTGTAATTCATCATCGTGGTGAATTTTATTTTTTATACATTTGTTATCCCATCTTAAATTTAAGAGCTGGGAAGCTATATTTCGGATATAATATCATGATGAACGAGAGCAATTTTGAGGCGAATAATACGGATAATAACAAAAGAGGTAATTATGGTGAGCGCCGTACCAAATTAAACAACATGGTAAGCGGCTTAGGGAAGCTACCGCCACAGGCAGTAGATCTTGAAGAAGCTGTTTTGGGCGCATTGATGCTTGAGAAAAATGCACTGAGCGAGATTATTGATATTTTAAAACCTGAGTCTTTCTATAAGGAATCGCATCAGAAGATTTTTGAAGCGATATTTGGTTTGTTCCAAAAGACCTCGCCGATTGATATTTTGACGGTTACATCCGAGTTACGGAGAATGGGCGCGCTGGAAATGGTTGGCGGAGCTTATTATATTACGCAACTGACCGACAGGGTAGTTTCAGCAGCTAATATTGAATACCATGCACGGATTATTTCTCAAAAATATATTCAAAGGGAACTGATCAAAGTTTCGACTGAAATTATCAATAGCTCTTACGACGAGACCTCCGATATTTTCGATCTCCTGGACCATGCCGAAAAGAGCTTGTTTGATATTGCACAAAATAACTTGAGAAGAGATTCCCGCAAGATGGACGATATTATGCGTGAAGCCATCTCGAACCTTGAGATGTTACGTGATCGCACGGACGGTCTGACCGGTGTGCCGTCAGGTCTAACCGCGCTTGATCGTATGACTTCTGGCTGGCAGCCTTCGGATCTGGTGATTATTGCTGCACGTCCAGCGATGGGTAAAACGGCATTTGTATTGTCTGTCGCACGAAATGCGGCGGTCGAACACGGTAAAGCTGTTGCGGTATTTTCGCTGGAGATGTCATCGGTTCAGTTGGTTAATCGTCTGATCGCTGGGGAAACTGAAATTGAACAGGAAAAACTAAAAAAAGGTAACCTGGCAGATCACGAATGGCAGCAATTGCACTCTCGTATCGGGCGACTGACAGACGCTCCAATTATCATTGATGATACGCCTGCGCTGAACGTATTTGAATTTAGGGCAAAATGCCGTCGTCTAAAAGCACAATATGATATTCAAATGGTAATTGTCGATTATTTGCAATTGATGCACGGTAAAGCAGAAGGCAAAGGCGGAGGAAACCGGGAACAAGAAATCGGTAGTATTTCCCGTGCGCTGAAATCTGTCGCAAAAGAGTTGAATATTCCAGTTTTGGCCTTGTCGCAATTGAGTCGTGCAGTGGAATCCAGACCTGGAAATAGTAAACGGCCAATGTTATCCGATTTGCGTGAGTCGGGGTCTATTGAGCAGGATGCCGATATGGTACTTTTCTTATACAGGCCAGAATATTATGGTTTGACAGAAGATGAGGAAGGGCGTCCGACGGCAGGTGTGGGTGAAGTTATTATTGCCAAGCACCGTAATGGTGAAACAGGGATCGTGCCGCTTCGTTTCGTTGGTAAATTTGTTAAATTTGTCGATCTTGAAGATGAGTTTTCCGGAATGGGTGGGGGAGATGGTTTTGGTGATGCGCCAGACACATTCTCTGTATCTGCATTGAATCCTTCTCCAAATTTTGGTGATGACTTTGGTGGAGCGGGTTTTAGTGGTGGCATTACCATGCCTTCACGGATGAACGATATGCCTGACGATGCACCATTTTAATAGGTAATTTTACACGAGTATCCATAAATGAGAAAGCCGAAATAGTACATTTCGGCTTTTTTTAGTTCTATTCAATGCATTTTTGTTCTTTTTTCGATGTGGAATTGATTATTGCAACTAAAATTTATAGGTTACTCCAGCTCCAACAATTTGTCTGATCTGCAATGCCGAGTTTCTTTTTCCGACTTCTTTTCCTTCTTCAATAATCGGAATGGCGGTGTTGTCGTCATAGATCATTTGTACGCCGGCGTTTACGGTAATAAACTTATTGACCTTCATGAATAGATTTGCGGTGTAGTCTATATCAACATTCTGCGGCTTGTCTAGGTAATTTGAATAGAGTTTTAAAATATTTTCAAAGGAAACATTCTCCATCAGGTTAACTTTGTAGTATGCGTCAAAAGAGGCACCGAACTCGGTTCTCACTTTTTTACCCGGATCCAGACCATATCGTGTCGAAAGAAGCGTGTCGCTGACGAACACGAATCTTACTGCTGCTGGGGACAGATTGAACCTCAGGTTATCGGATTTTTTGTAGGCAAAACCGGGTCCAAAGCTTAAATATGCCGGAGCCAGAAATCTTGATATACGTTCTTTCGGAGTTTTTGTATAATCAAATCCATCGGCAAACTGTGTATTAAAATTTAGGAAAAAAGTATATAACCAATGTTGCGAGGCTTGATGGCCCAGTAAGCTGTTCAATACCAATCTATCATCATTTTTACGCCAATCCGATTCTTTTTGGAAAGTTAGTCCGTAGGCCGCTAAAACTTTATTATCCCAAGACCATTTATCTTTTTTATAATTGAAATCATAATTTAGGGTGAGATTTCCGGAAAATGAATTGACACCACCTGCAGCCCAATTGGAGAATGAACTCTGGTTAATCAAAAAGGTATTTTCACCTTTGATCGTCCATATTTTACTGGTGTCTGGAAGAGCTTGCTGACTATAACTTCGAAAGCCGAATAAACATACTGCAATAAGAAAGATCGATTTAATTTTTTTCATACTAAAAATTTGGGTTTTGTGCATTATTGCGAAAATAATTGTTCTATAACTAAACGAATAATATTGTTTATTGTTTTATAGCTTTTTGTTTACGGATATTTTAAATAAAATTGGAACTTTGGAACTTATTAGATACTATGAAAATAACCTTGCTTTGTATTGGAAAAACGGATGATAAATACTTGATCGAAGGAATCGACAAATACATCAAAAGACTAAAGTTCTATGTAAACTTTACAATCACGGTAATACCGGATATTAAAAATAGCAAAAGTCTCTCTGAGGAGCAGCAAAAGGACAAGGAAGCTGGATTGATTTTAAAACAATTGCAGCCGCAGGATATGGTCATTTTACTGGATGAATTTGGCAAGGAGTTCCGTTCCTTGGATTTTTCCGCATATTTGGAGAAAATGATGGTCAATAGTGTACAGCATATGGTGTTTATTATCGGTGGTCCTTATGGTTTTGATCAAAAAATCTATGATCGTGCAAATTCCAAAATGTCTTTGTCAAAGATGACTTTTTCGCATCAAATGATCCGTTTGTTCTTTACGGAACAGCTTTATCGGGCTTTTTCTATTATGAAAGGTGAACCTTATCATCATGAATAATATGGAAAAAAGTCCGTAACTTCATCATTAATAAAAACAGACTTATGAATTTGCCGAACAAACGTGATTATCACTATAAAAGTGATGAAGGAGAGAAAAATAGCCAATTGAATAAATACATTATGATAGCATGTATCGTTATTGTTATTTTATTGGCAATTTACTTTGCATAATTTGATATCCTCTAATTACGGTAGGAGTAAAAGAATAAATCTCTTACTTAATATCCGTATGGAGGATATCAGCAGATGATTTTAATAAATTTGATTGAAATGTTTAGAGAAGAACGCCTAATTTTTTGGAGAAGGTTGGCCAGTTTTGCGCGTTCTTTTTGGTTCGGTGTTGTTTACAAAACCCCAGTTGGTCACATAGAACGATAAGGGGTTAATTTCTAATAATTTTTTCATTTTTTCTTTTTTTACCATATAATATTTTATTGTTTCGACTAAATATTGTCAATAATCACGCCAAACTTTAGCTTTATGCCAAATTGCCTTTCGTGATCTGATCAGCTGATATCGATATCTGATAAAATAAAATTGGAAGAATAGGAGAGGAGAGGGCGCAAAAGCTTAATAAGTAGCCCCACATTGGGACTACTTATCTTTATTAAATTTACTTTTTGTCTATTTTATATAATCTGCCGAGATCAGTAATGGCATATAATGCACCATCCTTTCCTTGCGTAATATCTCTGAATCGTTGCCCTTCACTGCCGAGCAAGCGCTCTTCGCCAACCACTTTATTGTCTTTTAAGATAATCCGGGCGATATGGGTACTGCTCAGACCGCAAATAAAAAGATTATTCTTCCATTCGGGGATGTTCTGTCCGGTATAAAATGTAATTCCGCTTGGGGAGAGGACAGGGTCCCAATAATAAATAGGTTGCTCAAGCCCATCTTTTTGCTGTATACCTGCGCCAACTTTATCGCCCTTATATTCTATTCCATAGGTAATGGTAGGCCAACCATAATTTTTACCAGCTTGGATCTTATTGAGTTCATCTCCACCGCGAGGGCCAAATTCAGTTTCCCATAAATCGCCGGTTTCAGGATGAAACGCAAGTCCCTGCGGATTACGGTGTCCATAGCTGTATATCTCTGGCCGTGCATTTGCTTTTCCTATAAATGGATTGCCAGGTGCGGGTTGTCCATCTTTTGTAATGCGTAAAATCTTACCCAAAGCCGCATTCAAATCCTGAGCAAGTGGTCTGGTGACCAGATCAGAACGTTCGCCCGTACTAAAAATAATGTTTCCTTCTTTATCAAATACGATCCGTCCACCATAGTGCAGGTTGCCTTTATGTGCTGGAGTTGCCTGGTAGATAACCTTCGCGTCCTCGAATGATTTCTCGTCAGCAGAAAGCTTACCTTTGGCAACAGCCGTTAATGTTCCTGCAGGCGTATTGTCCGAAAATACCCAATATACCATTCGGTTTGTCGTAAAATCCGGATCGAGTCCCAATCCGAGCAATCCGCCCTGGCCGCTGCTATTCACCGCAGGAAGACCTTTAATTGGCTCGCTTAATTTCCCGTCGGCGGCTGCGATACGCATATCACCTTCTTTTTCTGTGATCAATAATCTACCATCCGGTAGCGCTGCAATGCCCCAGGGGGACTTTAATCCTTCGGCAATAACTTTGCCTTCAAAGGCGGAGGTTGTTTTCGCTCCTGCGATTCTGGTTTGCCCGGCAAAAGCAGGTTTGTAATCCGTATTTGCTTTTTGCGTTTCTACTGGAGGATAGCTTGTTGTATCCGTACCCGGATTTGATGTGCTATCTGAACCGGAATTTGAATTTGCATGATTGGAATTACAGGCAGTCAGGCCTAGTGATATCGTTAAAAGGCTTATTGTCAGTTTGGTTTTCATTGTTGATGACTTATTTTTTTGTCTTATTGTTCAGTTGAAGATATTAAAAATTAATGAAATGCTTTCTGATATCATGTAATAAATTTATCGACATTTATCACAACATCATTAAAAATGAGAAAGATAAAAACTTCGCCCGTTCCGTTAACTGTGTCGGTGTCTAGCCTAAGGCATATTCAAACAGTGTGTCAATATCTTTTGCAGCTCATTTTCTTTGTTGACAAAATAATCGCTCACTTCTAATGTTGCACTGGTGCTTAAATTGTAGATGCATACAGGAACATAGTTTGGCTGAGCAGAAGTCTCAAAAGTTTTAAAATAGTCCGCGCTTTCCTGGAAAGTTGAAAACTCTTTGGATTCACAATGTTGTGTTTCCTGATTATATGCGATGGTTATAAAATTCTTTTTCATTGTACGCTCCTTTATCAGGAATAACGAAAAGTAAACGACAATAGTTTTAAAAATTCATCGCTTTTTATTTTTAAACGCTGATATGGCTTGCATCCACCTCTTTTCCAAAGAATATTTTTGCTTTGGTTTCAAAATCCCTGGGGTCATCCGTAGTGTAGAAGGCCAATTGACTGTTTTTGGAACAGCACGCCTCTATTTCGACATGTCGGTGCAGATAATCCTGTAGGCTGTTAGCAACAATCGGCCCTTGGGAAATAATATTGACATTTTTTGGGACATATTTCTCGATGACAGGCAATAGTAGTGGATAATGTGTACATGCTAAAACAATGGTGTCAATTTGATCACATTGCTGCAATAGCTCATGGATATCCTTTTGAACAAAATAGTGTGCTCCTTCCGTATTAATTTCGTTGTTTTCAACCAAAGGAACCCAAAAAGGACAGTCGTGTTGAAATACTTCAATTTCCGGATTGAACTTATGGACCTCTATTTTATAGGATTCTGATTTTACAGTTCCTGTTGTGGCAAGGATACCGATTTTATTTGTCTTCGTATAATTATGGATGATTTCTGTTGTTGGCCTGATGACGCCAAGAACTTTTTTCCCCGGTGGAAGATCGTTTTGCTGGATTGTTCGTAACGCCTTCGCCGAAGCAGTATTACAGGCTAAAATAACGAGATTGCAGCCTAGATCAAATAGTTTAAATACACATTGTTTGGTGTAGGTATATACGGTCTCAAACGAGCGCGTACCGTAGGGGACACGTGCATTGTCGCCTAAATAAATATAGTCATATTGGGGCAAAAGCTGTTGAATTTCCTTGAATACCGACAAGCCGCCATAGCCGGAGTCGAAAATTCCAATAGGACCAGAAGTCAGAGTATTATCCATAACGCAATGCTATAAGTACATCCACTTATAACATTGCGTTATAAGATTCAGTTTTACTGAAGCAAAGATGGTTTCTCTTTATATATTTTCCAAATTAATTCGCCAAATAATGTATTGGTCCAGGCAAACCAATGTCTGGTGAATTTTTTTGGATCGTTTTTATGGAAGGATTCATGCATAAATCCTGTTCCGCCGTGTGTACTCACCAACGTTTTGATACAGTTGCGGATCTCCTCATCATTTGTCGACGTCTGTGCGCGCATAATAATGGACATCGGCCAAATCATGTCACGACCGATGTGCGGACCACCAATGCCTTCGGCTGCGGTACCTTTAAAGAAGAAGGGGTTCTTTTCAGACAGCACAAAATTACGTGTGCGCTGATAGACTTCATCATGGATGTCGACGGCGCCTAAATAAGGCAGAGCCAATAAACTGGGGATATTGGCATCATCCATCATTAAGTGACTTGAATAACCGTCTACTTCAAAAGCATAGATCTTTCCCAGTGTCGGGTGATCGATAATTCCATATTTATTTACGGCTGCTTCTACTTCCTTGGCGAGCGCTTCCATTTTTGATGCAAGTGACTGCTCGTTTTTAACCTTTTTAAGAATTTCAGCAGCTTGTCTCAAGCTAACAATAGCAAATAAGTTGGAAGGAATCAAAAACGAGAAAATAGTTGAATCATCCGAAGGTCTAAAGCTTGAACAGATCAAACCCACGGGGTTGACGGGATATCCATAGCCATCAATCTGTAAGGTGTCAGATCCTCTGGATGTTGTCCGTTCAAATTTATAAGGGCCTAAATTATCTTTACGTTGCTGTTCAACAAAAGTCTGATAAATTTTATGTTGTGCTTCCAACCATTCTTCGTTAAATGGGCTACTGTCATTTGTTTCTTTCCAATAATGATAAGCCAGTCGAATCGGATAACATAGCGAGTCGATTTCCCACTTCCTTTCATGGATTCCGGGTTTCATGCTGGTATGGTCACTAAACCATTCTCCCTTTTTAGTTGGATCATTGTAAAAAGCATTGGCATAGGGATCGATGTTAATGCATTTACTCTGTTTTTGAATTAAACCAACGATTAGATCCTGTAATTTTTTATCTTTTTTCATGAAAGGAAGATAGGGCCACACCTGAGCACTGCTGTCACGAAGCCACATGGCGTCAATATCTCCCGTGATGACATAGGTATAGTTTCTTCCATTCTGAACATAAGGGAATACTGTGGTGTCCAATGTATTCGGAAAGCAATTATTAAATAACCAAGCTAACTCCTTATTTTTTGTATTTTTTTGAAATTCTGCGATTGCATCTTCGACTACTTTGCTGGAAAAAAGTCGTTTTTCTTTAGGCGTACGCACGGTAGGAAAAGAATGTTCCTGAGCAAAAGAAAATTTGCTTGCAAATGCGCCTGCTGTCAATAAGGTTGCGTTTTGGATAAATGTTCTGCGTTTCATGCTTATTAGGGCTGATTTTTTGTTATACAAGGTTATTTACTAAGATGCAAGATATAAATATTTTTGAATATAACGAACAGCAAATACGATTTAGCATTATAATATTGACTTCAAATGTGAATAAAGTCATTTTTATTCGGTTAATTTGCAGTTAGGAATGCATTTTGCTAGAAGAAATAATCTTTGAAATAATTTTATGGGGCTTAATATATCAAAAAAAAGTAATTTACTTCGAATTGTGCTGGCTGGCATCGGGGTAAGTGCCTCCTTCGCAGGGTTTGGGCAAATTAAAAGTCAGCCTTATTCGTATCATTTCTATCAGAAAATGAACGATGTTGTGTATTCTACAGAGACGAGAATGCACACAACAGCTAAACCATTTGTCATCAAAGATTCTTTGTTACTGGCCAAATTTGACTCGATACAATCCAATAAACCGGTTTCTTCGTCAAATTGGTTCATGCGGAAAATCTTTAATGAACATCTGGTTCAAGTAGAAAAAGACGATTATACGTTCTATGCCGACTTTTTGCCGGATATGTATATCGGAAAAGATATGCAGGGTGACAAACGTCGGACATGGATGAACGGAAGGGGATTTCAGGTAGGACTGAATGTGGGAAGTAAATTCACATTTAACTCATCTGCATTTGAAAGCCAAGCGGTTTTTCCAAAATATCTGGACGATTATATCGTGGCTAATAAAGTAATTCCCGGTCAGGGAAATACCAAATTTCAGTCGAAAAATAAAATGGACTGGATGTATGCGACCGCAAGCATGACCTACGATGCCCACAAATATATCCAAGCGACCATCGCTTACGACAAGAATTTTATTGGAGACGGATATCGTTCGATGTTGCTTTCTGACTTTTCATCTAATTATGCGCATCTGAAACTGACCGGTACGATCGGGAATGTACAGTATACTTCCATCTGGGCTTATATGAATGATCCAACGCATCCGAGACAAGATCTAACGGGAATTTATCCAGTAGAGGGAACCATAGATAGACGCCTAGGAGATGGTAAGAAGTGGGGAGCATTTCAATATTTAGATTGGAATGTAACCAATCGGTTGTCTGTTGGTTTTTTCCAATCCGTGGTTTGGGCTGCTCAGGATGAGGGGGGTAAGAGAGGGTTTGATTTTAGTTACATAAGTCCGATTATTTTTATACGACCTGTAGAAAGTAACAACAGTAGATCGCCAGATAAGATGTTTTTAGGGGCGACTTCAAAGTATAAATTACCTTATAATTTGACAGTGTACGGTCAGTTTTTGTTGGGCGAATTTACAGCCAAAGAATTTTTTGCGGGTAATGGTTATGCACATAACAAATGGGGAGCACAGTTGGGCTTAAGAGGCTATGACATGTTTGGAGTCAAAAACCTAAACTTCCTAGCGGAATATAATACCGCTAGGCCTTATACCTACGCGCACTTTAAATCTTTCTCTAATTATAGTAACAACGCGGAGCCATTGGCGCATCCAAAAGGAGCTAACTTTAGAGAATTGGTTGGTCTCATAAACTATGCCTGGGACAGATGGGACTTTTCTTTACAAGGAATGTATACGCAAAATGGATTGGATCTGCCTGATGGAAGTAATATGGGTGGAAATATTTTTCAATCGTATAATACTATTCCAAATATGTATGGAAACCATATCGCGCAAGGGATCAAGAATAATATCTATTATGCGGATGCGAAAGCAGCGTATGTACTCAATCCTAAGTATAATCTTCGTTTAGAACTGGGGTATATGCAACGCTACGCGAAAGCACAATATGAAACACCTATTGTGAATAAATCGGGCGTGGTAACATTTGGACTTCGTTCGAGCTTTAGAGCAATTTATAATGATTTATAGGAAGTTTTTATATATTTGAAGCACATTATTGAGCTTATGAAAACATCATGATTATTCAAGCCTTATATGGAATGTATAATTATGATGTTTCTTGTTTAATAAAACTGTTTTATAGCCTTTGAAGTTCTGCTACATCTACCAAAGGTAGCCGGCATGGACCGAATCGCTAATATTGTCTAAATTATTAAATACGGATGAAAAAAATCCTTGTGTTAAATGGCCCAAATTTAAATCTATTGGGTGTTAGGGAAAAGTCAATCTATGGAAGTCAGGATTTCCTGAGTTATTTCGAGGAATTGAAAAAACGCTTTTCAACGATTCAACTGGAATATTTTCAGAGCAATTCCGAAGGGATATTAATTGATAAAATTCACGAGGTTGGCTTTGAGTACGATGGAATCGTAATGAATGCTGGCGCATATACGCATACCTCTGTTGCTATTGGTGATGCTATTGCCGCCGTTCAGACACCGGTCATTGAAGTTCACATCAGTAATGTACATCAACGGGAGGAATTTCGTCATCACTCTTTCTTGGCTAAAAATTGTAGGGGAGTGATTTGTGGTTTCGGATTGGATAGTTACCGGCTTGGCATCGAAGCCCTGTTAATTTAAAAACTTATTGGTAAAGCTTAGTTTAGTTCTCGTCAGCAATGCTGTAGGTATCATGAAACGCGTTGAAAATTAGCTTGGCTACTTCTGAAAAAAAGTATTTTAGTACAATCAGAATGTGAGGGGTAATTAATAAAAAAAGAAAAGCGGGAATTCCCGCTTTTCTTTTTTTTAAGGTATATTATGCAATAAGATTTCTTATTTCTATTTCATCTGCTTTGATCTGCGCTTTCATTTCCTCCAGTGAGTCAAAACGTTCATCGTGGCGGATAAAGTGAAGGAATTTGACGCGTAGTGTTTTGCCATAAATATCCTGATCAAAATCAAATAGACTGATTTCAATCGCACGATTCATTCCGTCAACCGTAGGCCTTGTGCCAATATATCCCATACCTTTAGCAATTGAAACAGGATTCTCTTCTTTATACTCCCCTGTAGTGATGTTTTGGATATGATTGTATATATAGACCTCAACGGCATAAATACCGTAGGCAGGGATGAGTTTATGAGGTTCGTGCACCTGTAGATTGGCTGTCGGAAATCCAATGGTACGCCCGATTTGATCCCCTCGGATCACAGTTCCTGTCAATTCAAAAGGATAACCTAAATATAGGTTGGCCGTTTTGATATCACCTTTAATGAGTGCTTCACGCACTCGGGTGGAAGAGACGGCAATATCATTGATATCCTGTTCTGGGATTTCGTCCACACTATAATCAAATATCGAAGCAAATTGTTCCAAATCGCCTAGTGAGCCTTTGCGATCTTTTCCAAAATGATGGTCATATCCGATAACAATCTTTTTAGTACCCAATTTTCCTACAAGCACATTGCTGATATATTCTTCAGGAGTTTGATTGGAAAAGTCCCGGGAGAAGGGGATAATGATAAGATGGTCAATACCGACCTTGCTCAGTTGACTTACTTTTTCCTCAATATCATTTATCAAACGTAAGCTATCATCATCCGGGTTAATAATTAACCGTGGATGCGGGAAAAAAGTAAGTAATATGGTTTCGCCGTTAATTTTTTGAGCAGCCTCTTTTAAGTGGACCAATATTTTTTGATGGCCAATATGAACACCATCAAAAGTACCGATGGTAACTACTGCATTTTCAACGGGGGAGAAATCTTCTAAACTTCTGTAGATTTTCATTTATTGGATTTTTTGCAAAAATAAGATAAAGAATCAATAAAGTGCACCGATGGGTTTATTTAATGATTTCCTTATGACGTTTTATTTCGGCGATAAGCTGTTCAAGATTCCAGGCGTTTTCAATCGTATAATCACCACTTTTGGTGCGTCTTAAAGAACTTAGGTGGGATCCACTATGTAATACTTTTCCAAAGTCGTATGCTAATGATCTGATGTAAGTGCCTTTTGAACAAGAAATGCGAAAATGTACATTCGGAAGTTCAATCTTCTCAATTTCAAAGCTATTGATCCGTACCTGACGAGATTTTATTTCAACCTCTTCACCGCGACGAGCTTTTGCATAGACACGTTCACCATTGATCTTTATGGCAGAATGTGCTGGAGGAAACTGTTGTATGTCACCTTCAAAGGTCTTAGCCGCATCAAAGATCATTTGTTCAGTAATATGATCGATAGGGAATAGCTCATCAATTTCTGTTTCCAGGTCATAGGAGGGGGTGGTTCCGCCCAATGTAATTGTCCCTGTATATTCTTTGTCTTCGGCCTGGTAGCTGTCGATCTTTTTTGTCAACTTACCTGTGCAGACAATTAGCAACCCCGTTGCTAAGGGGTCTAAGGTACCTGCATGGCCAACTTTTAGTTTTAATGGTTTCAGTGAGTTTCTGACTTTCCCAACAACGTCGAAACTTGTCCATGTTAAAGGTTTATCAATCAACAACATTTCGCCTTCAGCAAAATTAAACCTTGCTGAGTTTTCACCAACCTCTATATTCTCCATGAAAAAATTTTAGATAATTTGTAAACTATGACCCGAAAGAAGTAGTACGAGAATAACAACTCCAACAACTATTCTATACCATCCGAATGCCTTAAAACCATACTTGGTTAAAAATCCAATAAAAGATTTTATTGCAACAATTGCGACAACAAAACCAATGAGGTTACCTACAATAAGAAGATTAAGCTCTTCGCCTGTAAATGTATTTCCTTCTTTGAAGAATTTCAATAGTTTAACAGCTGAAGCGCCAAACATCATCGGCAAAGCCAGAAAGAATGAAAATTCTGCGGCTGCTTTACGTGTTAATTTTTCGGCCATACCACCGATGATGGTACTAGCGGATCGGGATGTGCCAGGAATCAAAGCCAGACATTGGTATACACCGATCATAAAGGCTTGCTTGTAAGAGACGTTGTCCGAATCTTCAACAGTAGGTTTATTAAACCATTTGTCGACAAAAAGTAGGACAATTCCGCCGATTACCAGCATAATCGCAACCATCAGCGGGCTTTCCAAAAGTGAATCGATAAAATCGTTGAAAAGTAATCCAAGTACCGATGCAGGAATAGCAGCGATCACCAACTTATAGTAAAATGAAAGCGATTTAAAGAATCGCTTGTAATATAAAACGAGAACTGATAAAATCGTTCCCAATTGAATGACAATCGTAAATAATTTAACAAATGCAGAGGGTTGAATACCCATCAGTGCAGTTGCTATAATCATATGACCTGTAGAGGAGACAGGCAAAAACTCCGTTAATCCTTCGATGATAGCAAGGATTATAGCTTCAATAATAGACATCTGTTTTTTATAAGATTATTCTTCAGTTTTAGTTGTTTTGGGGCGATACAGGATCGCTACAAATCCCAATGCAAAGCCGAGGACGACTACAATTGGCGCTAAAGTTATTTTGGTAAAACTATAGATATCAGTTTCACCGGACATCAGCGCAAAGCCAATGACGACAAGAACCAAGCTAGCTATAAAAAGCTGATAATTTACTTTTGAAAATACGAAGGAACCTTTATTTACAGATTCAGTAGATTTCTTTATTTGAGCCATTTTTATCTATATAAATCGTTAGATTGAGCTTTTAAATATTTAGTTACAGCGAAGTAGGTACTAAGCCCTGAGATTAAAATCCCGATGCAGATAACACCTAAGAAGATGATCGCAAACTCAAACCAGTTGCGTAAAAAGACCAATTCAGGTATTTGTTGTTGCGCTAATTTGAGCGTCAATATCAATAGTAGGATCGCAATCAGTGAACCCAGTAAACCATGGATAATACCATAAGTGATAAAAGGTTTACGAATAAAGTTTTTGGTCGCACCGATTAATTGCATGCTTTTAATTAAGAAACGCTGCGAGTAAATAGCCAAACGTATGGTGTTGTTAATTAATGCCACAGCGATAATCAATAAAATAACAGCAAAAGCCAAAACGATCATTCCGATGATACGCACGTTTTTATTGACCATATCAATCAGTGATTCCTGATAGACAACCTCTTTTATTTTGTTGTTTTTAGAGATTTTTTCGATGAAAGTCTTGATGCTATCCGTATTGGCATAATTCTCCTTCATATAGACATCCAATGACGGCAATAATGGGTTGTGGCCAAGGTACTGTACAAAATCTTCCCCAAGATCTTCTTTCAGGTTTTTGGCAGCAATTTCTTTGCTGATATAGACTGAGCGAAGAACATAAGGGTCTTTTTCAAGATCTTTTTGCAAAGAAAGTACATCACCTTCACTGGTGCCATCATTTACAATGACATTCAGGACAATGTTTTCTTTAACGTACTTTGAAAGATTTTTAGCGTGCACCAATAATAAGCCTAACATACCTGTTACCAATAGTACCAGTGCTATACTGATAACTGTGGATACATATACAGACTTTGTTTTTCTTTTTTGTGTGCTTAATTCGTATTCTGACATAATAAGCAAAAATTTATTTGCGAAAGTAACTAATTGAGCGGAAGATTTCGAATTTATCTTGTAATTACTTTGATAAAAATCAATTCGAATTTAGTTTTCTACCTATGTTTAAATAACTTTTCAATACTAGAATTTATTGTTCAAACTACAAAACTTTTATCACATTTCAGTATTAAAATCGTAATTTCGCAAGTCATAAAAATTCCTTACGAACAAAAATGGAGTATAATCACAAATCATTAGAGAAAAAGTGGCAGAAGTTTTGGGCGGATCATCAAACATATAAAACATCAGATGCGCATCAGAAGCCAAAATACTATGTGTTGGATATGTTTCCTTATCCATCTGGGGCAGGACTACATGTTGGTCATCCACTCGGATACATTGCTTCGGATATCTTTTCAAGATACAAACGACTGAAAGGCTTCAATGTACTGCATCCAATGGGTTATGATTCCTTCGGACTTCCTGCAGAGCAATATGCGATTCAAACGGGTCAACACCCTGCCGTTACAACTGAGGCAAATATCAATCGTTACCGCGAGCAGATGGACAACATCGGTTTCTCTTATGATTGGAGTAGAGAAGTTCGTACTTCTGAACCTGAATACTATAAATGGACGCAGTGGATTTTTATGAAATCATTCGGTTCTTGGTATAATAAAGAGACGGATAAAGCAGAACCCATTGATACATTGATTACGAAATTTTCCACAAATGGTTCTGCTGCTGTTCAAGCTGTTTCTGATGAAGATGTACTAGAATTCACTTCGGAAGAATGGAAATCTTTTGATGAAGAAAAACAACAACGTGAGTTGTTAAAGTATCGTATTGCTTATCTACGCGAGAGCACGGTCAATTGGTGTGCTGCTTTAGGGACAGTATTGGCTAATGATGAGGTAATCAACGGTGTGTCCGAGCGTGGAGGGTATCCTGTGGAGCAAAAGAAGATGATGCAATGGTCAATGCGTATCACTGCTTATGCCGATCGTCTATTAAAAGGTTTGGATACCATTGATTGGCCAGAGCCCTTGGTAGAAATGCAACGTAACTGGATCGGAAAATCCGTTGGAGCTTCGGTCAAATTCCCAGTTCCACAGTTGGACGCCGCAATTGAAGTCTTTACAACACGTGTGGATACTATTTTCGGTGTTTCATTTGTCGTTTTGGCACCTGAACATGAATTGGTTGCGGCGTTGACAACAGCTGAACAAAAAGCTGAAGTTGAAGCTTATATTGAGAAGACATCAAAAAAATCTGAACTAGATCGTATGGCCGATACCAAAACAGTATCGGGAGCCTTTACAGGTTCATTTGCTAAACACCCTATTTCAGGTCGTGATGTGCAGATCTGGATTGCAGATTATGTTTTGGCGGGATATGGCACAGGGGCGGTTATGGCTGTACCTAGTGGCGATCAACGTGATTATGTTTTTGCCAAGCATTTTAATTTAGAAATTATTCCGATTTCGGATACACAGCAGATTGAAGAAGAGGCTGATCCGAATAAGGATGGAAAATACATCAATTCTGATTTTATCAACGGTATGACCTATCAGGAGGCTGTGCCTGCGCTGATCGCGAAGCTGGAAGAATTGAAATTGGGTAAAGCGAAGATCAACTTCCGCATGCGCGATGCGATTTTTGGTCGTCAACGTTATTGGGGTGAACCTGTTCCAGTCTACTTTAAAAATGGTCTACCATACCTTATTAAAGAAGAAGAACTACCTTTATTATTACCTGAGGTTGATAAATACCTGCCAACAGAGTCTGGGGAACCTCCTTTAGGACGTGCTAAAGACTGGAAATATGAGGATCAGTATGAGTATGAGTTGAGTACAATGCCAGGTTGGGCAGGTTCTTCATGGTACTGGTTCAGATATATGGATCCAAAAAATGAGGGCAACTTTGCTTCCAAAGAAGCCGTTGACTACTGGAAAGCCGTTGATTTATACATCGGTGGTTCTGAACATGCCACAGGGCACTTGTTATATTCACGTTTTTGGAATAAGTTTTTAAAAGATCTTGGCTATCATAATGAGGAAGAACCATTCCGAAAATTGATCAATCAGGGTATGATTCAGGGACGTTCAAATTTTGTCTACCGTGTACTTGACGAAGAGGGCAGAGGAACCAATCAATTTGTTTCCTATGGCTTGAGAAATGAGTACAATACAATTCCTTTGCACGTAGATGTCAATATCGTGTCGAATGACGTATTGGATCTCGAAAAATTCAAAAACTTCAGACCTGATTTTGCGAATGCTGAATTTGTCTTGGAAAACGGTAAATACATTTGTGGTAGCGAGGTGGAGAAAATGTCTAAGTCGAAATTCAATGTCGTTAATCCGGATGATATCATTGAGACTTATGGTGCTGATACGCTACGTCTTTACGAAATGTTTCTGGGGCCGTTGGAGCAAGCCAAACCATGGAATACCAATGGTATCGAAGGTGTCTACAAGTTTCTTAAGAAAGTATGGCGTCTGTTTCACGATGCCGAAGGTAATTTTAATGTATCAGATGAAGAACCTTCAAAAGCTGAGTTCAAAGCTTTACATAAGATTATTAAGAAAGTGGAAGATGATATCGAGCGTTTCTCGTTCAACACGTCTGTTTCCGCCTTTATGATCTGTGTAAATGAACTAACCGATTTGAAATGCAATAAGCGCGAGATATTGGAGCAACTTGTTATTGTTCTCCAGTCTTATGCACCGCATATTACGGAGGAATTGTGGAACTTATTGGGGCATGGGGCAGGTACACTTTCTCAGGCAACTTATCCTACGTTCAAACCGGAATATCTAGTCGAGTCTGAATTTGCATATCCGGTCTCTTTCAATGGTAAGATGAAGTTCAATCTATCACTTGCATTGGATTTGGATCAACAAACCGTTGAAGAAACGATCAAGGCACATGCCGATGTACAAAGACATCTGGACGGTAAGCCAATTAAGAAGATTATTTTTGTAAAAGGGAAAATAATCAATATTGTAGCTTAGTCCATATAGCTATCAAAAATAAAAGCCATTTTGTCCCAGTGATAAAATGGCTTTTTTAGGCTAATACGTCCTGAAAGGCAATTGTTTTATCAAAAATTGATTTAGCGTACGGGCAATTCGGGACAATCTTGGCATCGTTTTTCCGGGCATAATCTACGGCTTCAAGTACGAGTTTTTTACCGACACTCATTCCTTTATATTCGTCATAGACCTCGGTATGGTCTATGGAAAACTCGTACTCACTCTGCCAGGTATATTCCAAAATCCCAGCCTCATTATTTTCCACTTCGGCGATGAAATTACCTCTGTCGTCTCTTTCGATATTTTTTACTTCCATAGTGTTTTTTTTCAAAATAACGTCCAAAAGATATTTTTGTTTTATCAAAGTTTTCAATTTTTACTTTGCCAGGTATACAATATGTTACTATCTACGAGCCTTGTCATTTTTTGAAATTCAGTGAGACGGCGACCGGATGCTGTGTGCGGCCTGTTGTTTTGTTACTAAACGGTGTTGCTACATTTAAGCATAAAAGAATGGGGTCTGTATGCTGGCCTCTACTGAATGTATTAAAAGGAATAAAAATGAATATCTTTTCCTTCGTGAATCTTAGAAGAATTAGGCGATCGACTATCTGATTTCTCCTATTTTTTTGTACCTTTGCAATTATCTCCTTAGAACACCTCGCATTTTTATCTTTTTCAACAAAGCTCTAAAGGTCCGAAACCTCCTCGGGAACATTTTATTTTAATCCATATTGAATGAGCAAAAGCCAAATTACATTTAACAAAAAAGAACGAGAAAAAAAGAAACTACTCAAAAAACAGCAAAAAATTGAGAAAAAAGAATTCAATAAAACAAACAACGACAAAGGAAAATCTTTGGAAGAATTGTTTGCTTATGTTGATGAACACGGGAACATCTCAGACAGACCTGCGATAAAATTGAAAGAAGGAGAGAGTCCAAGCATGACTTCAAACCATCATGATGAGTACTCTTTCGGAAAAGTTGTCCATTACAATGCAGAGTCCAATTATGGATTCATTAGAGACAATGATACCCAGCAATCTATCTATTTCAATGACCGTCTTGTCGGACAGAAATTGAACCTGAATCAGAAAGTGAAGTTTAAATTCAAAAGTGCTAAACAAGGCGCTCAGGTCACTGAAGTTTTGATCGAGTACTAGTAAAGGAAGATTCCGCTTGTGTTAAAAGCGTTGAATAATAAAGCCCTCAAGTACTTCTAAGTAGCGAGAAACTATATGGAAGCCAATCGAGGGCTTATTTTTTTGTTATCAACTGACAGCATAGCCTACTCCTTAAATTTTTAATCCCTTTTCCATTAAAGCCTGACTTAACAGGGGCAAAGATGCCTTTCCAAGGCCATGGAGCTTCAGTAGGTCTTTCACTGAGTACTGAGCTAGCTTTTCAAGTTGATCTACACCATGGTTTGACAGTGCATTTCTAGCAGGGCTACTCAAAAGAGCTAGAAAACCATCTTCAGGTTTCTTTTCCTTTTCGCATATTGGACATGTTGGGCAATCTGTACTCTTATAGAAGCTGTGCCCTTTACTACATGTTCTTTTGGTTTTGATTCTTGTCATGTGGCCTACATCTGCTAAATTAATCACCATATCAACACTATTATTCAATTATAGTTTTATTGAAAGTCTGTTTACCAATAAGATCTTCTAGGGGACTTTGGGCGTGAGCTTTTCTGAGCGTGTATTTTATATTCTTCCAGAACGTGTTTTTATTAGCTGTGGTTTAATTTTGTTTGCAAATCACATGATTGGTTCCATCGGAACTTTTTTTGATATAACGTGGCTGATGGAATAAAAAGTAAAATAGTCCTCCCATAAAATAGGCAATGACGTCATAGGGATCCCCCGTATTGTAGTCTGTGTAGCTAGGCATCAGGTACTCAAACAAGAGTGATACGATAGCCGATATCAACCAGATCTGGTATAATGGGTATCCATGCGGTTTTCCTTTATTGAATAGAAAGCTTCCCGTAATAGATGCGACATGGACAATAATAGGGACAAAGACAAGGTCCGTAAGCCAGCTGTTTAAAAATGGAATAGGAAAATGCTGTAGCCGTGTAAATCGAATAAAGAACCAGCATAACCAATAGAAAATAAATATACCGTCAAAAAGATTCTTTACTAATGCGCAAAGGAAATGGCGATCAACATAGCTATTGCTCCGCATACCATCAACGTTAAAAACATAAAAAAAGCTGTCTGTTTGCCGAATTTTTTCCAGGGGCTATCATTTGGATGGGTCGGAATAAGCGTCTGTTTTAGATCTAGATATTGATTTTTTAGCCAACTTTCTTTCTTTTCGTCTTTCATATTATCTTAATTTATCATTCATGACACAAAATTAGAACAATTGTTCTAATTTTGTGTCATGAATACGAAAGAAAAAATTGTAGCGGCGGCGCTAGAGGTATATAATCGGGAAGGGATACGTACTGTTACGACACGGCAGATTGCGCAGGAAATGGGTATTAGTGCTGGCAATCTCCATTATCACTTCAAACATACAGAAGATATTATCTTTACTATTTTTGAGGAGCTGCAACGCGACTATGACGAAATGGTGGTTTTATTTGATCAGAAAGATGCCACATTTCAGGAGTTATTGCAGGAATTTACGGAGGGCTCTTATCTGTTGATCAATAAGTATAAGTTTATTTTTGCCAATTTCGTCGAGATCTGTACTTGGATACCTGCTATTGGGGATGCCTACCGGACTCTTGTTGCACGACGTGAGGAGCGGTTCATTTCCCTCTTTGAGCACTACTCCAAATTGGGAATGTTTAGACAGGATATACCAATAGCCATTCTGAAGGGCTTTGTACGTCAGATTTTTATTATATCAGATTTCTGGTATTCGAGTTTTGCGGTATTGGGCGGTCGATTTGAATCGGATGCGTTGGAAGACTATCGACAAACGATAGAAGTGGCATTCTATCCATACCTTATTTAATTCCATATGCTGTTTATTGAAGCATTAAACATGACCGTATCTCCGATTTTAGTCCTTTGTTAAGGTGAAAATGGTTATTTCAGGTCGTGCATTAAAGCGGATGGGGATACTATGACCGAGGCCCCTGTTGATGTAGAGGGTTCGGTTGTCCAGTAGTTTTTTAATACCCTGATCGTAGTTTTTGTTCGAGACGGGGATAATGGGTGAACCCCAGAATGGGATCCGCACTTGCCCGGCATGTGTATGGCCTGATAAAATCCAGCCTTCATAGCCATTCCATACATCCAGATCAGCAACATCGGGGTTGTGGCAGAGGACAAGGCTCGCTTGGTTACGGTTGTAGTTCTGCATAGTTTTTACAGGGTCAAAGTTTGTTCCCCAATAGTCGTCCATACCATAGAGCTGTAGGCCATTTATATTCACACTTTCGTTTCTTAAAACAGTAATATGATACTTTTCTAGCAGTGTAGTGATTGAATCCGCTGCAGTACTGTCTTTAAAGGCTCTTCCATAATCATGATTTCCCAAGATGGCCAATGTCTGAAGTTTTCCTTTTGGTGCTAATTGCATGACTTCGTCGAGATCAGCGAGTGGGAGGGCATTGTGGACCAATCGGACAAAATCGCCTGTGTAAACAATAATGTCCGGATGTGTTATACCAACTTTCGCGAAGTTGTTTTTGATAAAATCTTTACTGACATAGTCACCGATGTGGATATCCGAAATCTGAACGAGCGTTTTCCCTTCGAGACTGCTAGGAAGGTTTTTTATGGGGAGTTTTAGCTGATCAAATTTGACCCAGTGTGGTTCGATCTGCCAGGCATAGTAACCGAGCAGAGCAGCGATCAAGGTTAGGGTAATAAAGGCTCTTTTAAAAAAACGTTTCTTCTTCATTGTGTTTTGGCTAGCCAGTTCGATTTGGTGATTTGCATATTCAGGCCCTTCCAGGTTTCATTGCCGATTGACGTTTCAGTTGTGGCGCCTTCATTGATCTGAAACCCTACACCCTCATAACATCTTATTGCACTCGTGTTCCAGTCATAAACGTTTAAATCCGCTTGATCGTAAGTGTTATCAACAAAGAGCAGTTTCAGCATTGCATTGATGGTTTTCTTGCCATAGCCCTTATTGCGTTCGGTATTGTCAGCAATCAATATGCGGGATAATCGTGGTATACTTCTTTCAAAGTTCAATTCACAATGCCCGATAACGTTGTTTGTTTCTGTACTCACAATTTTATAGGGACGGCGTTTGGGATCGTCAATATACTTTTTTAATTGTTCGTCAGTCACTGGAAATGAAAAATATGGACCTGCAAACTGCAGGAGTTCTTCTGGGGATTTGATCCAGGATTTGAAGCGGTCAAAGTCAGCTTCTTCAAATGGAAGCAATGTAATCATAGCCTTCTTGTTATTGATATTCGATTGGAGGGTTAAATTAGATAATTGTTAGACTCTTTCCTAAGAAATTCGTGTTTTTTACGAAATTTGTTCTGAATTCACCGATAGCAAGATTTTATGCCAACACTTGTATTAGACACCATTGTAAATGCACCAATAGAGATAGTTTTTGATCTGGCCCGCAGTATAGACTTACATATGTATTCTACTGGGAAGACAAATGAGAAGGCGATAGCAGGTGTGACCAGTGGGCTGATTGAAGCTGGGCAGACGGTTCAGTGGCAGGCAAAACATCTGGGTGTATATCAAACGTTGACGGTGCGGATCACAAAAATGGAAAAGCCCTATTTTTTCGAAGACAAAATGATACAAGGGGCATTTCAGTCGATGGATCATCAGCATCTTTTCGAAGAGCAGGCTGATGGTACGGTGCTGATGCGGGATGTGTTTAATTTTAAGGCGCCCCTGGGTCCTTTGGGGCGGTTTGCCGAATGGTCTTTCCTTACAAGTTATATGAGACGATTTCTTGAAGAGCGGAACCATATCATCAAGCTGGTTGCTGAATCAGGAGATTATAGCTGTTATCTCGAAGGGTAGGGTGGAGGATTGCTTTTTACATGTAGCTTGTGTGTGAGGTGTTTAATGGTTTCTCGCAATGATGCTGAGGTTTGGGTTTTCTTCTAAAAGCTGTTCCTGTAGAAAATCGAATGCACCTCTTTGGTTCATTGTCACCTGATGAATCTTGGAGAATTCATTGTAAAAATAGATGCGAAAACTATTCGGGCCACGGTGGTTCTGTATAATCTTGGTCTCTATACGGTGAATCTGACTGATCGGAATTTTTTTACTTCCAAAAAAAGGAAAAAATACAAGTTCATGCTCCTGAAAAAGGTACGGCGCAATAGTTGCATAGATGCGGACAAGTCTTCGGGTGTACCGCTGATAAATATCAAGGTCACGGCTATTGAGACCTCGTAGGGCAATAATAAATTTCTGATTTTTGGCGTAAACGAACCAACTGAGTCCGCCGAATAGTCCGCCGAAATAGACGAACAATGTACTCAAGAGCGGGAGGGACTTGTAAAAAAATGTCAGTTTATCTGAAGCAGCTGTCCACTTATCCAAAAAAATATAGAAGAAGAAGCCAT
This sequence comes from Sphingobacterium puteale, assembly GCF_003627955.1. Taxonomy (GTDB): domain Bacteria; phylum Bacteroidota; class Bacteroidia; order Sphingobacteriales; family Sphingobacteriaceae; genus Sphingobacterium; species Sphingobacterium puteale. The sequence goes on from NZ_RBWS01000003.1 coordinate 68,783, forward strand.
AGCAAAGAAGAAACATTGCTATAAATAATCCAATAATGGCATTGCGGACTTTGCAGATTTTCCTTATCTCCGTTTGTAAAAATGAACTGTTGGTGGACGAATAACTTTCCATATAATAAATTAATAGTGTGTAGGCCTGTCTTTTGTTTTCAAATACGAGGGTATCTGGTTCCGTGCGATGATCGTTAGATTTGGATTTTCCTCCAGCAGCTGTTTCTGTAGAAAATCGAACGCAGCTATCTGGTGCATTGTTGTCTGATAGATTTTTGTAGCATCGTTATAAAAATAGACGTGGTAGCTGTATGTGTCGCGATAATTATGAACACATTTTGTTTCTATGCGTTTGATCTGATTGATTGGGATCTTTCTACATCCAAAAAGAGGAAAGAATATAAGTTCATTTTTACAGAAAATGTAGGGCGCAATGGCTGCATATCGCTGAGCAAGTATGCTTGTGTACTTTCGGTAGATGCCTAAGTCGTGGCTGTCGAGATGCTGTAGCACGCTAATATATTTCTGGTTTTTGATAGACAAGGCCCAACTTAATCCAGTAAATAGTAGGGTAGGGAATAGAAATATTGTGTAAAGAGATATGGTGGGGCTACGGTAAACAGTCTGCTTGTCTGTGCTAGCCAGCCACCTGTCCGAAAAAACATATAACCAGACAGCAAAGCAGACCAAAAAAAATACCATAAAAACTGCGATAGCATTGTTGCGGGCCTTTCTTATTTTTTTGATCTCGATCTGTATAAATAAACTGTCTTCAGCAGAATAATTATGCATATAATGAATTATGTAGTACAGCAAAGATAACAAGAAGTAAGATTGTTTGAATGTTTCTGTGTTTAAAGTTTCTGCTGTAGTTTTCACTTTTGTTTGGACTTTACGATTTGGATTGTATTTTGTAGATGTGATTTTTTTGTTTATTTAGATGGTGTTATTTTGTTGAAGAATAGTTTGTTTTGTCTTTTTTAATTATTTCCTGGCTGTTTTTTCATGTGGTAAATCTAGTGGTGCTGCACATGAAGCGCTTGTGCTACTTATAAAATATCGTTAGCGTAATGGAGGTAACGCAAGCTGGTGGGGAGCTGCTGATGATCGTTTGCTCCGTGCTAGATGATTGGAGTATGCCCATTTTTTAAGGTTTTTAAGATATCTTTTGGTTTGAGCTATGTCTTGCTGCTCTTGCTGTCTCTAAATGGCTCATGTCGCTTAAAAATGTGGTTAAATAAAGGGCGGCTGTGATGCATGCTGACGGATAGCTGCTAATGATCGTTTGCTCTGTGCTAGCTGATTGGAGTATACCCGTTTTTTAAGGTTTTTAAGACATCTTTTAGCTTGAGCCATGTCTGGCTGCTCTTGTTGCTTGCAAAGGGCTTGTATCGCTTAAAAATGTGGTTAAATAAAGGGTGGCTGTGACGTATGCTGGCTGATAGCTGCTGGTGATCGTTTATTCCCTTCGTTTGGAAATTGTGAAAGGTGTTTTGTCTGAAGCAAGCAAGCAAGCAAGCAAGCAAGCAAGCAAGCAAGCAAGCAAGCAAGCAAGCAAGCAAGCAAGCAAGCAAGCAAGCAAGCAAGCAAGCAAGCAAG
>NZ_RBWS01000033.1 GCF_003627955.1 Sphingobacterium puteale
GCGGAAAAATCTTACAAAGATCCGGATACCAGAACAAAAAATGGTGACCGAAATTATTCTCATCACCATTTTTTATAACATTTACTGAATATCCCTAAAGCAGCTCGATCCCCTGAGCGATATATTTACGCATCTGAGGGCTCGTTGATTCATGTTCTGTCACAATGATATCAAGCTTTTTGGTTTTATCGATGATAAAGCTTGACTCCGTATCAAATTTATCGGAAGTACACAATCCAACGATGCGAACACTCTGTTTCATCATTGCACGTTTCGTTTCAGCATCTTCCTGATAATTACAGGACAAATTTTCAGGAGTAATTGAACAAACGCCCAAAAAGTATAAATCAGCTTTAAAATTGGCAATGCTTTCCAACGTAGTATTGCCAAAAGTGGTAAAGGCGGACTTATAAAGTCGGCCTCCCAAAAATATGATATCGATCAAAGGATGGTCTTCGATCACACTCGCGACAGGAAAACTATTCGTAATGATAGTGACTTTAAGATCCTTTGGTAAAATTTTAGTCAACTCCAGGATAGATGTACCCCCATCGAAAAAAAGTACCTGATCATCTTTTATTAATGATAAAGCTTTTTGTGCAATAATCTTTTTCTGTTCCAACCCTGCTTTCTCGCGATCACGATAATGATATTTTTTTTGCACAATGCTGTGAGCTCCCCCCCGTACTGCGCGAAGAAGATCCCGATCATTCAATTCCTTGATATCTCTCCGTATGGTATCTTCGGATACCGAAAGCTTTTTGCTCAAGGTTTGAAATGAAACCGAGCCCTCCCTATTGGTGATATCTAAAATGGTTTGCAGACGATCGTACTTTAGCATAGGAACAAATATATAGATTTACCAGAATAAAATGAATTGCAAAAATTTGCTATAATTGCAATGTTTTGCAATTATATAATTACATTTGTGCAATAATAAAGATAAAAATTATGATAAAAAAAACAATTTCCATTGATATGGACGGTGTACTTGCAGACATCCAACGGCACTATCTTTCACATTATTTTGAAGAAACGGGTATACGGATAAATGAAAACGATATCGTAGGGCTGAAAGAAGCGGATTGTTTACCTGATCAGACGGCAGTCTTACGGTATTTGCATACACCAGGTTTTTTCCGCAGTATTCCTGTTGCACAAGATGCACAAGACGTGGTGAAGGAATTACAAAACTATTATGAGATTTTTGTTGTATCTGCCGCAATGGAATTTCCCAATAGTCTTTTAGAGAAACGGGAATGGCTACAGGAATATTTTCCATTTATCTCGTGGAAGAACATCGTATTCTGTGGGAATAAAGGTATTATCGACACCGATTTTCTTATTGACGATCATCTAAAGAATCTAGACAGTTTTTCTGGAAAAGGGCTTATGTTTAATACATTTCACAATGTCAATGAGCACCGATTTGAACGGTTGAAGAACTGGACTGATGCACATCGTTTTTTTGTTGCTGACCTGCAAAATAAAATGTTCAACTGAGTATTTATAGCTGGCCAATCATAAGAGGTAATTGCCCAGCTATAGTTTGCAAGAATTTATTTTCTAGCCTGGAATTTCCAATAAATCCAATAAGACACGGAAAGTGAAAGCATAAGAAAAGCAACGACGATAAGCGAGACTGAAATTCCATAAAATTGGGCAACTCCACCCAACAAGGCGGGGCCAAACAACTGTCCCGAGTGCCCCAATGTTGACATAACCGGAATACTTGCTGATGCCCCAACCCCTTTTAAATTTCCGGCATGACTAAATAAAATCGGAACAATATTAGCGGCACCAAAGCCCAATAGGATAAATCCGGCTAATGCACCCCAATAAGAAGGTGATAAAACAGCTACCAGCAAACCGAATACCGCTAAGAGTCCCCCTCCGACCACAACAACCCGATGATCTAACCGGACAACAAGTACATCGCCAAAAAGTCGCATTGTTGCCATGGCGATGGAAAAGGCAGCATACCCTATCCCCGCAATTTCAAGCGGTGCATTTTTTTCCTCATGCAAAAATACCGCACTCCAATCCAACATTGAACCTTCGGAGAGATAAGCACAGAAACAGAGCATGCCCAGAAATAAAACATGCAAATTGAACCAACCAGCCCATTTGGACTGACCTGCAGCCATTTTCTTGTCATCATGATGACTATTAATGCGTATTTCATCATCATGCGCATACAACCTACGATACATGACGAACATAATTACAACGATCAGTAAGGAGATCAATAACATGGCATAGGTAGCCTGAAACCCTAACTTTATCAACAGCCCTAATCCGAGCGACCCCGTTAATCCTCCCACACTAAAGATACCGTGCAGACCGGATAAGATCGGCCGATCAAAGAGTTTCTGGATAAGGATTGAGTGCGCATTTGCGGAAACTTCTATTCCTCCCATACACATACCAAAAAAGAATAGTGTAATCCCCATTGTTATGATCGAATTAGCAATTAACAACATCGGCAGTATCAATGCGAGCGTGATACCCGAAAGAAAGATAATTTTTCTTGTTCCAAATTTATTCAGAAGGATGGTCGAAAATGGCATAATAAAAAGAGCTCCGCCGCCGATAAGAAGCATCAAAAGTCCCAATACACCATCATCTATTCCAAGCCGTTGCTTAACATAAGGAACGACAGGTGCCCAACTGGCGAGTCCCAACCCACACACAAAAAAGATAAACCTGACAGCATTTCTCGCTGTATCCGGACGAATGGGTAATGATTTAATTTCCATATAATTTGAGATAAACTAAAATAGTATAGCGATAGACTTGTCTAGGCTTAGTCGTACAAAACTATCAATAATAAATCAAAATAGAAGCATATTATTGCATAATATTGCAAAAAATGCAAATTAAAGCAATAAAACAACCAGTCCCATTAAATAATACTGTCATTAGTAATCGTTTACAATTTTTATTTCAATGACTAATATCTCCATACATTTTTTGGCGCATTAATCTTCACTCGCTATTTTTGCTATAATTGTGATTTATACCTAAATTGCTATTAGAAAGTGAATTCTTTCCAACAAAAAGGCTTGAGTCATCCGGTATGGGCAAAACGTTTATTTTACCACATGAACTATAAAACGATAGGCTATTTTCTTTTATCAACACTAATTATAGGGTCACTCTATACAAATGGTTGGTTTAATATATCTTATACATTCCGACAGCTTACAGGGATCATATTCATCATAGCTTACTTTGCAGGATCGGTCTTCTTCATTCGCGCACCTATTTTGAGAGATATACAATTAAAAAGACATCTCTTAATAAGATTGGGTATCTTAATACTAACTGGCCTTATTATCATTATTTCTCAATGGTATATGCATAAAGAAAATGATCACCTGGGTGCTGGCTATTTATTTTATTTCGAAATGCTCGGTTTTGGAATTCCGCTCCTCATTTATACAGTAATAGAATCAATTTGGTTATTAGCGAAGAAGAAATATGCCGCGCTGTGCATCAATCTGCTGTTGGCGATGGGAATCTATTGTATTGTTATCTTTAGCGGACTCTTCGGTTTTTAAATTGGCTGTAGTTTTCCCCGAGGCAGATCCAAATATTTTAAGATCACTAGAAAATAAACTTGTTCCGACACCTTTGCGAAGCAAACGGCCGTAAGTCGTGCTTCTTTAGAAATGAACGGGATTATTCTCCATAAATAAACTAAAAATATGCAAACTCGAGCAGAAAAATTACAGCAGATTATGGATTGGGCACAAAACAATACGGATATTCGGGCAGTTCTCCTAACGAGCTCCTTGGTAAATCCACTGGCACCAGTTGATGAATTAAGTGATTTAGACATCGAACTTGTATTTGATGACAATACCAAGTATGTCGCCGATAAGAATTGGCTAAATAACTTTGGCTCTCCTATCGCCATGATTGAAGAGGATGAAAGCTACTTTGATAGCAAACATGCCATGAAAATGGTTTTATATACAGATCACATAAAAGTTGATTTTAAGTTATATAGTAAGCCTAATTTTTTGGAAGAGGTGCGTCAAAGCCCGTTATGTGAAGATTGGGATATTGGTTATCAAGTACTCCTTGACAAAGAGGGCATAACGGAAGCGATCCAAAAACCCTCCTATCGGGTGTCAATCATAAAAAAACCTACCGAGCAAAAATTCACACAGCTACTCAATGATTTTTGGTGGGACTGTACTTATATCGCCAAGTGTCTCGTAAGAGAGGATATTTTTTATGCAAAATTTATGTCCGAAAACAATATACGTACCGATTATCTGGTACCGCTGATTGAGTGGTATATCGCTAGCCAGCATGATTGGAATATCACAACCAATAAACATGGACGCCTATTTAAAAAATACCTGACCAAGCAAACCTGGGGAAAAATAATGCGGACTTTTTCAGCCGGTGATATCAATGAAAATTGGACGGCGCTATTCGCAATGGCCGATCTTGTCGCAGAAATTGGCAGGGAACTAGCGAATAAATTGGGCTATATATACCCTATAAAACTCGAACAGGATATCAGGATATATCTCAATGCCATAAAGACGAAATGAATTTGATTAATTTTTTAATATCTTTAATTATTGTATTTTCCAGAACTTAAAATTGATCACTATGATGATAAAAACACTAACATTGAATATGTTCTTCCTGCTATTGACCATGAGCGTTTTCTCGCAAAACCATGCAGGAATAAAATCGCTCCTAAACAAGGATTCAGAATTTATTTTCCCACAGACAGTGCAAAAGATCGAAGCAGCTTTAAATGCGAAAACGGTCTACTATGAAGATGCCAATGAAGAAAAATATGCCAAATGGTTGACCAATTCCGGTCTGGAACTCTATACTAGTCTTGGAAAAAATAATACCATCAATGAAATCTTTTTTGATATCCCAGAAGATCAAGCACTTGTTGTCGAGGGCTTGCCTTTTAATCTTGTGATGAACAAAACCACACTTAAGGAAAGTGCAGCTAAATTCAGTAAATATGCAGCCAAAACGCAAAAAATGGAGGAAGGAAGTACCTTTCCAGGTGGTTCAAAACTTACCTTTAAAAAGGGAAAACATTATGCTACTTTAATTTTTGACAGTAAAAATCTACTGAGATTTTTAGGCCTTACCACTGAACTTATTGGACCTGGCGTAAATTAAATAAGTAACTGGGAGACTTTGATTCTTATCAAAGTCTATACCGGAGAGAGATGGCCCGCCAGATATGATTTGCAAGATCCTGATCCAATTCATGCTGTTGAAAAGACCATCTCTCTTTGTTCTTAACCAAAGTCTGCAATAGACCATCTAACAGAATATCCAATGCTGTTTCTTCTTTTGTCGGACACTTTTTCAACAATTGAATCTGAAAATCTCTTTCCTGATATGTAATGCGGAAAATCTGTCCTTTATATGCTGTATTTAACTGTCCAATCGTATCTTCCATGGCATCTAACTCAAATTTAGTCTAATCTGTCAAACCGTATGGTCAGCCTATCTATAGCTCTTAACCACATTGGAGCATCCATACACCTCTCCTAAATATCCAAAATAGACTTACGAATAAGTGTTCACATGCTAAATAAGTATGTAAATATAAAGATAAAAAACAGTATTATACTAATTATTTTAGTATAAAATAATCTAATTTTTTAATCCCGATTATTCGATATCTTCGCTTCTATATATCCATTACGGTGTCCAATCCGCGCTTCAAGCCCTCAAAGGTCGACAATTTATTTACAGCCATCAAAATCCCTTTTATGTACGGTTCTGCGCCATTGCCTGCATCGTGACGAAGGATCAACGTTTCGTCCTTTTCACCAAATATAGCCTCAACACCAAGAATATGTCCCGTTAAACGCACAGAATGCACCTGTATACCATTTATGCTTGCCCCACGCGCATCCTTCCGTCCTACGGTATCATCAATTGCTACCGCTAACTCTGGTGTCTGAATTTTGGAAAGGCGATATGCAAGTTCAGCTACGGTGCCACTTGGGGCATCAGGCTTATCCCCGGAAGCATAATCAATAATTTCAAAATGTGGGATAAATTTAGCCGCAATTTCCGCAAACTTCTGTAGAATCACTGCCGTGATTGCAAAATTACCGGCAGCTAATATTGCCGTATGATGCTCATCTGCCACCGCTGCGATTTCTTTAAAATCAGCATCTGTTAGCCCCGAAGTTCCCAATACAACCCGCTTCCCTCTTTTTAACGCTGCAATAACATTGCTCTTGGCAATTTCTGGTTTGGTAAAATCAATCATCACGTCAAAATCCACTAGATCAAGCGCATCTGTTATATTATCAAATAATGGAATCGGCCCGTTTCCCAGATTTAAAATTGATGCTAAATCAGCACCACCTTTGGAGCGGGACAGACCGCCCACCAATTGTAAGCCCTTTTCCTGCGTTATCTTTTTGCTTAGCTCGGTTCCCACCCATCCTGTTGCACCCGCTATAAATACCTTTATCATAATTCCTTTTTTTGGTCGTCCAACGCTCAGATGTTACTTCTTTATGGCCACTATCGCATAGACCATTGGAATTTTGTCCTCTAGTAGTTCAATCCGATATTTATTCTTTTCAAATTCAATCGTCCCGTTAAAACAATTATAGGGGGAATAATCAAATTCATCAAGTTGCGCGATTTGCAGTCCATTTTTTATCAGACTATTGACCACTTCACTTATACCGTGATTCCACATGACATACTCCTCTGTTATAGCCGCATTTCTATCCGCATAAGTTCCGTTTGCAGTTTCTATAATAGCTCCTGAATTAAAATATCGATAACCTATTTTTTCAAAATTATCATCAAACATCCAAACAACAGGATGGAACTCAACAAAGACAAATTTCCCATTGGGCTTCAAAAATCTGGAAATAACCTTTGCCCATTTATCTAAATCAGGCAACCAGCCGATTGTACCATAACTCGTAAAAACATAGTCAAATTGCTGATCCAAATGATTCGGCAGATCGTATAGATCACAACAGATAAAACGAACATCGGCATTTGTCTGTTCAGCAATTTTTCGTGCACTTTCAATAGCCTTATCGGACAAGTCGACCCCAGTTACTTCAGCACCGAGCCGGCTCAGTGAAATTGTGTCTTGACCAAAATGACATTGCAAATGTAATATTGTTTTCCCCTGAATATCATCGAGCAGATCTAGCTCAATCTCATTCAAAGAACTTCTCCCCTGAAGAAAACCTGGGAGATCATAAAATTCTGACTTGAGGTGTGAATCCGTTCTACTATTCCAGGACGCTCTGTTTATATCCAAATAATGCTGTTCTTTATTCATAGCTTAAATCTACCTTTTTTATCCGTATTATTTATATCATTAACCCATGCTTAAAGAAGAATTAATGTTCTTAACAGCTGTAATACTTCATTGTTTTAAGAAGGTCAGATTAATATTAGAATGCTGATAACGTCTTAACCTATTATTTTCTGTTAATTTGAGCCTGTTGTCCGCAAGCACAAATGTCAGTCCTGTAAAATCGTAATAACTCCAATAAGCTCTTGTAAAAAAGTGGAATGAACGAAAAGGAATATGATCAAAGTCAAAAAAATAACTGTGCGCTGTATTCACACTGTCTATGATTAAAAGCTTATTGCTTTTAGGTTTTTCAATAATTAAATATTGGTACAATGGAATCTGGTCGTTTTCCGTTTTTATCCAACCAAAGTCTCCATCTGTTACACAGGCTTTCACCGCCAATTTTTCAACTCTTCCATTAGCTAATTCAAATGCCTGATAATATTGTGGTTCGGCAATATTGTCAAAGTATATTTTCACGTTATTGGTATCAAGTTCCTCATTGGTTTGATATAAGGGGAGAAATTCCGTACTCGTAGACCAATCTGTTTTAAAATCAAGCTGCGATGGCATCTGAGAGAAAAAAGTCAGGGTATCATTTTTAATTACAAAGGACCCTCTAGATTGATTCTCATAGCCCACATCCTCCCCCGCTTTCAGGGGAAGGTTTGTTTCCTTATAAAAATAACTATGATCCCTGAAGTTCAGCACCAATTCATTGGTAGAATCGCTTTTATATGTTATGATTTCAGCATGATCATCAACCAGATGAGATGTGTCGCCGCCTGTTTTCTGGCCATTATTCCCACAAGATTGCGATGCAAATAGTACAAGCAGCAGTATTTTATAATTTTCCAGTGCTAACATGACGTTCAAATTTTAAAATAAACATGATTCATTTATGATCTCTTTGCCTCAAAAACCCATGAAAATCAACTATTTCGCCTTTTCAATTTTTATATCAGATGGTCCATCTCCATAGTATGTAGGTTTCTGTTCGACCATCTTTGGATTGCCATTTTCGTCTTTTTCCAATTTTTTAATACCCGTTCTTGGTGGACGTTTGGTATCCAGATCCATCTCGAAAGAAATGGTAATTTTATCATTTATCCCAAGACTGTTTCCTTCATTATCAAAAACCTGCAAATCATCCGCTGTAAACTTATCAGGAATATACATACCGTTTTTATTGTCCTTGTAGCCCAAATCTATACTACCGATATAATCTCCTCTTCCCTTTGGTTCAGAAAACAACGAAACAGCAATTTCCATATCGCTTCGGACTGTTACGTCACTGTTAAGGTAAGGGTACCCTGTCAAGCTAAAGCGCTTGCCGGCATTATCCTTGTTTTGATCTAATTTTTCAAACTGATCCGCATTAATTGGAGTTGCCGGTTGATCCTTTCCACCACCACAACTTGATATCGCAAAAGTTGCAGCCGTTAGCAGAGTCATCACTGTCATTTTCATTGTTTTCATATTATTATCATTAAAAGTAATACCTTAATTAAACCATTATGTTGTTGTAGCCGTCTCCTGAGATAACAAACCCAACAATCAAATATAGCATAAGCAGGCACCGCTTTTAGACCGGTCTAATATTCGCCTGAACCCAATGAATATCCGTCTATCAATGACAATGTTCCGAAGCTATGCTCGCACAGGAATTGACTTAATTTAAGCGTTTTCACCCCTTACAGATTGTTCACTACTACTTTATCCGTTTTTATGAAATCCTTATTTTATCAATACTGCAAATAATAATATAGTTGCGTACCTAATGAATAAGCTAATCCTAGCAATATCATGACTGGTAAAACATATAATAAGGAATAATATTTGGCAATAAAATCAAAAGATCCCTTACTGCTCCTTACCCCCTCTTTTTCAAAATAGTTTTCCATATCTTGCTTTGCCGAAACTGGAAGATAGTGAATATACTGCTGGCCTGTTTTTAAGGTTATTCGCAAGACAAAGTACAACCTTAACGAATCAAATATGCGAAAGAATTCAATATCTTGAATAGCGATGTTTTTCCCGTTCAAAATGATTTGGTTATCCTCAAAAATTATAACATCTGCGCTCGATTTTATTTTTGACACAAATAATGAATACGGGAAACCTATGACTAAAATTGCATTCCATAAGGGATGAATATTGCGAATTAATAGTGTGCTAGCGAACATGAGCGCGAAAGAAATCAAAGCGACATATAAGCTATACAAAAGTATTCGATCAAAGTTAAAGGCTTCAGCTTGTAGTGGCTGCTTCATATACAATTATCTTTTCTGGATTAACAGCAGGCTATTTTTCAAATTGCCCCTTATCAAAAGCCGAACAGGTCTTATTTTATCTGACTGCTGGGATAAAGCTAGCTCACTACCGCCACAATAATAGATTTATTTACAATTCGCCATCGTCCTTTTACAATATGTCTGTTTTCATGATTTTAAGGGTTCAGTATCAGCCTACAATCTGCTCTCTCAAATTTTCAACCCAATGGTTGTTTTCAATACCCATTTATCAATGATTGCTATGACGGGCAATAAGTTAATCCCCAAGTCAGTCAGGCTATACTCGACTTTCAGCGGAAGTCCTTGATAAATTTTCTTCACGATAATACCAGCTTGTTCCAATTCATGAAGCTGCATATTGATTACTCTTGGGCTTTCATCACGAATAGCACGATGCAATTCACTGGGACGTTTTATACATTTGCTGATACCATCCAATATACAGGAATCGCGTTTAAAAAACCTACAATAAAGCGAATTATTTTTTATCATCTCCATTGACATTATTACTAATCTTAGGAACAGATTTTCAGGTAAAAAACAAAAATAATGTCGTATTACACAAGATTTCCTTAAATTGTATCCGCTTGATTTAACAGGTGTATAATACAATGGATATATTGGATTTGGATAAAGAATATTGGGACAATCGCTATAAAAACAGGGAGACGGGATGGGATATCGGTTATGCCTCACCGGCATTAATCGAATATGCGGAGACGGTGATTCCCAAAGACGCTTCTATTTTGATCCCCGGCTGTGGAAATGCATACGAAGCGAAAGCACTACTTGACAAAGGGTTTAAAAATATCACTTTACTTGATATCGCACCAACATTAGTCAATCAGGTTCAAAAAGAGTTCGGTGAGACTGCACAGATCCGGATTATCTGCGAAGATTTTTTTGACCATGGTGAAAAATATAATTATATTCTCGAGCAGACTTTTTTTTGTGCATTAGATCCGATTCTACGCGAAGAATACAGCAACAAAATGGCCGATCTGCTCCATCCACACGGCATTCTTGCAGGTTTATTGTTTAACAGAGCATTTGAATCAGCAGGCCCGCCCTTTGGCGGAAACAAAACGGAATATCAACTACTGTTTCAGGTAGGCTTTGATATTTTAATAATGGAGACCTGTCTCAATAGCATACCGCAGCGACAAGGAAGCGAGCTTTTCATCGAATTGAGACAAAAAAAAACTACTTCCCCGGCATAACCTGATAAGTCGGGTCATCCTTAATATTAACGACAGCAATTCCCGTCGCATTTTTGAGGAGGGAGCGACAATCTTCGCTGAGATGCCAGAGTTCCACCTTCTTTTGTTGTGCGGCATAGCGCTCTGTAATTTTATTTAGTGCATCCACTGCAGACATATCTACGACCCTACTTTCTTTAAAGTCCACAATGATATGATTAGGATCCTCCTGAATATCAAACTTATCCAAAAAATTTGCTGTGGACCCAAAAAACAATGGCCCATATATTTCATAATGTTTTATACCTTCCGGGTCAACATATTTTCGCGCCCGTATACGCTTTGCATTGTCCCAGGCAAAGACCAATGCAGAAACCACAACACCGACAAGTACCGCTAAAGCCAAATTGTGCAATAGCACCGTTATACCGGCAACAAGAATACCAACGAAAATATCGGATTTCGGGAACTTATTGATAATCCGAAAACTCACCCATTGAAAAGTGCCGATAGCAACCATCATCATCACACCGACAAGTGCCGCCATGGGGATTTGCTCAATAAAAGGAGCTCCTACCAAGATAATCAGCAGAATTGTCATCGCCCCTATAAAAGCGGATAACCGCGTCCGTGCGCCCGCATTCAAGTTAACTAAAGTCTGGGCGACCATCGCACATCCTCCCATACCACCAAAAAATCCATTAACCGCATTTGCCAGCCCTTGAGCTATAGATTCGCGATTAGCATTCCCTTTACTGGCGGTAATTTCATCAACCATATTAAGTGTCAGAAGCGACTCAACAAGTCCCACACCTGCCATAACCAAGGAATAAGGAAAAATTAACTGCAAAGTTTCCCAATTCCATGCAATATCTGGTACACGAAAATGCGGCAGTGATCCACTGACCGAGGCAATATCCACCACCTTTTTGGTTTGTATCCCAAATAGGGATACCACAGCAAAAACGACCAAAATAGCAATCAGCGAAGCGGGAATTGCTTTAGTAAGCCGCGGGAAACCGATAACAATCAACATGGTCAATAACGTAAGTCCTCCCATAATATATAAAGTGGAACCGGACATCCAAACCGCGCCGTCCCCACTGTTTACTTTAAACTGGACAACTTGCGCCATAAAAATAATAATCGCCAATCCATTCAGAAATCCATACATAACAGGTTGTGGTATCAAGCGGACAAATTTTCCCCACTTAAAAAGACCGACCAAAAATTGCAAAATACCGGCCAGAACCACAGCTGCAAAAAGGTAATCGATACCGTGGCTTGCCGCAAGTGCCATCAGTACAACAATAGTAGCTCCGGCCCCACCGGATACCATACCCGGTCTTCCGCCAAACACAGCAGTTACAAGCCCCATTAAGAAAGCTGCATACAGGCCTGTCAAAGGAGGCAAGCCCGCTAATATAGCAAACGAAAGGGATTCAGGTATCATGGTCATGGCAACCGTCAAACCGGCAAAGAGTTCGTTTTTCAAATTGACCGTCCGTATGTTAGAAAATTCAAAGGTATTGTTCATATAAAATCAGTTGAACAGTTGTAAAGCATTGCAAAGGTAACATTCCATCGTGCATATCAGCAACCTAAATGCAGCTAAAAGAAGAAAGAAGGCGTCATCGTAAAAACACTTTTACCTTATATTTGTTATTGAATACAAGTTTTATTGCAAAACAGTATATTGACCCGTATGAATCAAAATCCAAGGTTTTATCGCTATATTTTATTTTTGCTTTTGAATGTATTTACTACTTTTTTTGGCACCCTAATCTTAGCCCAGCCTACCGTCTTTGCCTCAATTCAAACAAATCAAAGTAGCCTCCAATATGGCTCTTTAAATACGACATACTCCATTTCATCAGTAGATAGTGCCGCTCCAGCAGTAAGGTGCGCAAATTTGAAAGACAGCATGGCAGTATCGAAACAACAGGCAAGATGGATTTCGGATAGGATCAATGCCAAACTTCCCGACAGTGTCGTCAATTATCAAAAGAAAAACTTTTTGCGGGCGGGTATAGAATGGTTTTCCATTCAGGCAATACCCGCATCCGTTAATTATTTCATTCGTAAAGATCCGGTCTCCCATATTTCATTCAAAAACTTCTTCAGTCATTTGAAGTTTTCAGCTTGGACTTGGGATGATAATCTCTTTGCTACCAATCAGATTGCCCACCCCTACCATGGGCAGTTCTATTTTAATTCATTCCGGTCCAACAATTTTAGCTTCCTACAGTCGACATTAGCTACTGTTGCCGGAAGTTATGTCTGGGAGACAGCCGGTGAAACGGAACCACCTTCGATCAACGATATCATTAATACCAGTTTTGGAGGAACAATCCTCGGCGAAATGAGCCACCGTCTTTCACATCATATTCTGGCAAGACCCAGCCTCACGAAAGGGCAACGCAATAAAAAGGAAATATTAGCCATGCTGATCAATCCAATAAACGGATTAAACAGATTGCTTGATGGCCGTTGGGGAAATACGATAAAAGGCGCTGTCATTGACAGTTCGCTGGTTCATACGGAAGTTGAATTGGGAATCCGGAGATTTGATGCCAAAGAACACAATGTCTTAAGCCGCGGAAAGAATGATATTTATGCGCGAGTCAAGCTAATATATAACAACGATGATATAGACAAGAAGAAACCGTTTGATGATTTTTTCCTGAATCTTGAGATTGGTTCAGACGATAGTTCCATCGTAAATGCTGTCAGTGTTTCCGCCTCTCTTTATGGGAACCGTATATTATCCAACGTAACGGGGCGACACCGTGGGATCGTCTCAGCTCATTTTGACTTTCTACGAAATGAAGCCTTCTATTATGGATCACAGAGTATCAACTACAACATTTATTCCAATTTTAATGTGGGCCACCATACCAAGTTGACCACCCTCCTTTCTGGTGGCCCGGTAGTTCTGGCAGCGGTGCCAGATCCATATCTTCATTTCGGCGAAAGCCGCACCTATGATTATGGTCCTGGAGCAGATGTTCGGGCATCGGCAATCCTAAGTACACTCAATCGCTTCAAATTTGGAATAGAGTACCGCGGCGGCTATTTTGTCACCATCAGTGGCAATAAATCTCATCATTATCTTCATACCGCATCGACCAGTGCTTCAGTACGGATCTGGAAAAACTTTGGTATCAATCTCTACTCAGGATATTTTAGGCTGGAAGGCCATTATCAAAACCATAAAAACGTGAATAAAGATTATCCTTTTATACGTTTGGCCCTGGCCTATAACTCTGAATATTAAAAAAGCCTTAACCGGATTGCGGTAAAGTTTTTTTAGTTTGTCCAATATTTTTTCAGTGCCTCTTTTAAACGAGGGTCATAGCCATAAATATCGGGGAAAGAAACGATCTTACCGTCATCATCAAGCCAAGTGGTATAATAAGTAAGATACACGGGCATCCGACGTTTTAGTGTTACCCAACGCGATTTAGAAATGGAGTCGGTTGTGATTTCTTTTGCAATCTTTTCGGCCTGCTTCTCATTATTG
Source organism: Sphingobacterium puteale (assembly GCF_003627955.1). GTDB lineage: Bacteria > Bacteroidota > Bacteroidia > Sphingobacteriales > Sphingobacteriaceae > Sphingobacterium > Sphingobacterium puteale. The sequence goes on from NZ_RBWS01000033.1 coordinate 14,359, forward strand.
ACCAGATAGCTGGCCAAGTCTACGGGTTTTTCAACACGTACACAGCCGTGACTCACGGCACGGTTAGCCTGCCCGAACATTTGTTTGGCAGGCGTATCATGAAGATAGATCGAATAGGCATTTTCAAATAGAAACTTCACATTTCCCAAAGAATTGTCCGAGCCAGGGTTTTGCTTAAACCGGAATTTCTCCACCGAATCCGCATTCCAATTGACCGCACTTGGATCAACTTGTTTTCCTTTATAATAAGCCACCATATTACGCGAAGCCAAATAATTCGGATTGTTCCGCACGCTAGCTAACAATTCCTTTTTTACAATGCTGCTGGGAATATTCCAAACAGGATTAACCTGCATTGCATCTAGGATACCCTGCATGACAGGCGTTTCATGGTTTTCACCTTTGCGCGTATAGGCAGGGTTATCAGTTTCACCAACACATACATTCATCAATTGACTGGTTTTACCATCTTCCATGATGCGCAATCGCTGTTCTGGAATATTGACAAAAACATACTTTTCTGGAAAAGTCTCCCCCATCCAGCGTAGTTTCTCCAATACCATCAGCACTTTAGCCCTTTGCTCATTATTCAGATTACCATTTTCCAACAAATCCTGAAATTGAATATAATATTGGTTCTTCGGTTGTATATCTGCCATCAAGGGGCCTATCTTGACACTGTCCAGCAAGTGAACAACCGCTGTATAATTCATGCGCTTTTGGGGCACAAAATATCTTCCATATAGACGTTTTGGATTGAGCACACCATACTTCATGCTGCTGACATAAGTCACAAGACCGTCTGTTCCCAAAAGATCCAGCTTGGCTAGAAGAGGGTAAGATTCCGCGACATCCTTTGGTTTCAGTTTCCGCAGAGAAAATAAGGTTTCTTTAATCTCCGCAGTATGGTAGTAACTGCTACGTATCCCATGTTCTTCACTTCGGTCAAAATAACTCAATAGGGTATCGATGCTTCCGTCAAATAGATGTTCAGCGATTAAAGTCATTCCTGCCGTAGAATCAGACAATTTCTTCATCCAGCTCGGGTTATGCAGGTTGGCTTTCTGTTTACCATACACTTCCTGAAACACCTTTACATAAGCTGTTGTATCAAATTCCTTATAAGATTTTTGTTCAAAACCTTTTGCCAGCACATCACCATAAGTGGGCGAATTCTCTTTGCAAGAAAAAAATACAATTGAAACGAAGGAAATGAAAACTAAAAAACGTGACATACTAAAAATAATGAAAAAGAAATGGCTTCTCAATAATGAAGCCACTTTCTGGGACAAAGATAAATAATTCTTATTGGCAAACGAATCTTCCCTGTCATCGAATCACTACAGCAATGAATTACTGGTATTTTTGGAGGAAATCTTCGAGGAGTTCCACCATTGCCGTGTTCCCTAAAAATGCAGCTGTCCGTTGGTGCAGCGTCTTGGGTTCAATATCCAAAATACGTTGATACCCATTCGTCGCCTTTCCTCCTGCTTGTTCTACAATAAATGCAATTGGGTTACATTCGTACATCAATCGTAATTTTCCATTCGGATGTGCTGAAGTTGTTGGATAAAGAAAGATCCCTCCTTTCAGTAGATTGCGGTGAATGTCAGCAACCATAGATCCAATATAGCGCGACGCGTAGGGACGCTGGGTAGCCACGTCTTCCATTTGGCAGTATTTGATATATTGCTTGACACCATTGGGGAATTTAGAGTAATTTCCTTCATTGATCGAATAAATAAGACCCGCTTCCGGAATCTTCATATCGGGATGAGACAGACAGAATTCCCCTATGGAAGGATCTAAAGTAAAACCATTCACCCCTTTGCCTGTGGTATATACCAACATGGTTGAGCTGCCATAAATGACATAACCTGCGGCCACTTGCTTGGTACCGTGTTGCAGAATGTCGTTGCTATTACATGATACTCCTGTATCCGAAAGCCGACGATAAATGGAAAAAATCGTACCTACGGAAACATTAACGTCTATATTACTCGAGCCATCCAAGGGATCTATACAAATAATATACTTCGCATTTTTTGAAACTCCAGATTGCATATAAACTGGATTTTCATGTTCCTCCGAAGCTACAACGCAGCATTCACCGCCACTTTGAAGCGCTTTAATAAATTGCTCATCAGCATACACATCCAGTTTCTTCTGTCCTTCACCCTGAATATTCGTTTGCCCGGCATCTCCTAAAATATCGACCAATCCTGCCTTATTAACTTCTCTGTTAACAATCTTTGCCGCTATTCCGATATCACGTAAAAGCCTGGAAAGCTCACCTTTTGCATAAGGAAAATCGGCTTGTTTTTCAATAATAAATTGACCTAATGTTGTTATACCACTCATAATAGTGTTTTATTGGATATTTGTTGCACAAAGCTAAAAAAGTAAAATAGATTTTAGCAAGACAAATCCCACAGCCCGCTAAACTTTAGCAGACAAAATACGCAATCGATTGCGTATATCTTTGAAAACTTTCTTTTGCTAAAACGATTACCACCTACAAAAAGATAAAAAAGCTTCAGAAGAAGTAGATATCTTCTAAAATTCGAGAAATAAAAAAAAACAAAAAATGATAAGTATTTGGTAATTTTGGCAAAACATATTGATACAATGCAACAACTCATACAGCTCGTTGAAAAGGAAAAGCTAAGTAGTCAACCCGTTACACAACATACCTTGATCATTGATGATAAGCAAGTCATTCATGGTGCACTTTTTTTCATTAAAACATCACGTAAGACGTTCAAAATAATGGTTCCTGCTCCATTTTACGAGGCATTACTTGACAATCAATTAACAATCCAGCGCTTAATGAAACATCCCGAAGCCATGCTACTTTCCTAGATAAAAGACTATCTGACTAAAAGCACGTCATATTCACTCCTCAGAGGATGAATTAACGTCTCTAAAATATCCCATAAAGTGCTTACAACAGGGATAATTCCTGTAAAACAAATCGCTCCATTTATTTGTTTATTTTATGTGGCACATCACGGCAATTATTTACCCAATACACTGATTTTCCATTGGAACGACGGACACACCGGATTGAAATATTACAAAAAAACAGTGTAAAAGTATAACATTCGCCAAGCGATAACCCCTAAATTTATTTTACAATAAAATGCTATGCGATACCAATATAGACTTTCAGGAATGTCCTGTGACGGATGTAGAACCACTATTGAAAATGCGATTAATCAGCTTCCCGAAGTTCAGGCTAAAGTTTCACTAGATCCACCGTTGTTGACGATAGAATCTCAGAAAGAAATACCGGTCAAGCAACTCCAGGAAACCCTATCCAGATTAGGTAACTACCAAATCACCGAACCGGGTCAGCCAACAGCTTCCTTAAACGAGAATGACTCATCAAAGCTGTCCCCTTCGGGCAAGTATTACTGCCCGATGCACTGCGAAGGAGAGAAAACATATGAACAACCCGGGCGTTGTCCGGTTTGCGGCATGTACCTCGTACCTGTCGAACAGGCACAAAGCAAACACGAGCACAATCATGGAAATCATTCCGATCATTTGGCTCCACCTGTTGCAAACAAAAAGATGGAACATGAACAGCAGCATCAATCTATAGCACAGGGCCACAATCATCACAAACAAGATGAATTGGTAAAACATGGGCACGATGGTGACAGGCACAAATATGGACACAGCGAACATGCCGCCATCGCAATACCCAACCGGCAGAAAGCGGGTCCAGCAGGAAAATATTATTGCCCGATGCACTGTGAAGGCAACAAACTTTATGATCAACCGGGCAACTGTCCAATTTGCGGGATGAATCTGGAGAAAGTTCCCGAATTAAATAAAACAACACAATATACCTGTCCGATGCATCCGGAAATTGTTCGGGATCAGCCCGGAAATTGCCCCATCTGCGGTATGGATCTTATTCCGATCGCGGGAGGGAGCGACGATGATGAAGACCGAATATATAAAGATCTCCGCATGAAATTATGGTTGTCTATTTTATTTACGGTTCCAATATTTATTCTCTCTATGGGAGAAATGCTTCCCGGAAATCCAATCGCCAACATCATTTCACCAAATTTGTCAGGCTGGATACAATTATTTCTGTCCCTGCCTGTTGTCTTCTACACGTGTTGGTCATTTTTCAAGCGTGGATGGGTTTCTTTCAAAACCTGGCGACTGAATATGTTCAGCCTGATTGCCCTTGGCGCGGGTGCAGCATTCGTATATAGCCTTGTCGGTCTGTTCTTTCCCCAGATTTTTCCGGCTGACCTAAAAAATCATCACGGTTATATTGCACTATATTTTGAGTCCGTTACCGTCATCCTAACATTAGTTCTCCTAGGTCAGGTGATGGAAGCCAAAGCGCATTCCAAAACCAATTCAGCGATCAAGGAACTCATTAAACTCAGTCCTTCCGACGCCACTCGGGTCGAAAATGGGACTGACGTAAAAATTGGAATCGATCAGATTAAGATCGGTGATATCCTGAAAGTAAAACCCGGAGATAAGATTCCTGTCGACGGTCAGATTACGAGTGGCAGCACAAATATTGATGAATCCATGCTGACGGGTGAGTCCCTGCCAGTCGAAAAACAGGAAGGTGACAAGGTCAGCTCGGGTACAATCAATGGCGAACGGAGTTTTCTGATGAAAGCTGAACGTATCGGTTCAGACACTTTATTGGCTCAGATCATTCAGATGGTCAATGACGCTAGCCGAAGTAAAGCACCAATTCAACGCCTTACGGATAAAGTATCTGAAATATTTGTTCCGATCGTAATTGTAATTGCTCTGTTGACATTCTTTGTTTGGTGGATCTGGGGACCTGTACCCTCCCTAGCTTATGGATTTGCCAATGCATTGGCCGTTCTTATTGTTGCCTGCCCTTGTGCCCTCGGTTTAGCAACACCGATGTCCGTTATGGTCGGTGTCGGCAAGGGAGCCAAAAATGGCGTACTGATCAAAGATGCGAGTGCCTTAGAAAAAATGAACCGGGTTGATGTTGTATTAACGGATAAAACAGGAACAATAACCGAAGGCAAACCTACAGTTGATGACATTCAACCCAGCCCTATTAGCAGTATCAATGAAATACTATCTTTAGCCGCCTCCCTCAACAGCAACAGTACCCATCCACTCGGACAGGCTATTATTGAAAAGGCCAAAAAGGAAGGCAATAAAATAGAGCAACAAGTTACCAACTTCGAAAACATTTCCGGACAAGGTGTCAAGGGGGATATAGACGGCCAGTTGATTGCTCTCGGCAATCAGCTGTTGATGGAATCCATGCAGGTGGCCATTCCGGACGGGATACGTAAGGCCGTCGAATCAGCCCAATCTCATGGCAAAACCGTTTCCTATCTATCGAAAGGAAATGATTTACTCGGCTACTTTAGTATCTCCGATCAGATCAAGGCCTCTTCCAAACAAGCTATAAACTACCTGCTTCAGCATGATGTTGATGTCATTATGCTTACAGGTGACAATGCACATACGGCAAAATCCGTCGCGGAGCAAGTCGGGATCAGGCATTTCAAAGCAAATGCATTACCGAAAGATAAATTGCAGGAAATACACCGTTTGCAGGAACAAGGACATGTTGTCGCAATGGCTGGTGATGGTATCAACGACGCTCCTGCCCTTGCCCAAGCCGATATCGGTATCGCCATGGGAACAGGGACAGATGTAGCAATTGAAAGTGCATCGCTGACCTTGCTTCAGGGCGACCTAATGGGCATTGCCAAAGCCAAAATACTGAGCCGGAAGCTACTCCGAAATATTAAAGAAAATCTAGGGTTTGCTTTTATCTACAATATTCTAGGTATCCCGTTAGCGGCAGGGCTTCTATATCCGAGCTTCGGTATCCTCTTATCCCCCATGATAGCAGCAGCAGCAATGAGCTTTAGTTCCGTTTCAGTGATTTTAAATTCTTTACGTTTAAACCGCGCAACAATTGGAATAGATAATAAGTAAATAAAAAGAAAAGCGCTTGATAGCAACGAAAAATAGATAATTACCTATATTCGCCATTCCTAATGACATATATTTATCATGATTATGCGCAATATACTCTTAATACTTTTGTCGGTCATCGTAACGTTGGTTTGTGTCAAAAATTCACAAACTGTCGATATTGATCTCTTTGTAGAGGGCAAGATAGCATTATGGAAACTCCTTCTGACTTTTTTTGTGATGGGTACTATTTTCGCTTTTTTGTTAAAAGGCAGTAAAAAAAAACAGCATCAGGAACATACGGCAATATTTGACGAATCGGAAGAGGATTATGAAGGGCCAAAATCCAAATTATCCGATGAAGATCGCGATTTTCTGTCCTAGCAATAAAAAATAAACCACTAAAAATGAAGGTTTAAACACATTAAACGCATTTTTATCACAGAAATAGTTGCTTGGAATAGAGATTAACCCTATCTTTGCATCACTTCAAACAAGGAACAGTTGTTCAAAAAGAAGTACGATTCCGTAGCTCAGCTGGTAGAGCAATACACTTTTAATGTATGGGTCCTGGGTTCGAATCCCAGCGGGATCACAAAAAGCGCACTAAGGTGCGCTTTTTTCGTTTAATTCATATCTTTTTTGCGTTTCTGCAACAATATTCAATTCATTTAAAGTCATCTAAAACCATACCACCTGGTGTCCATTGTGGTGTCAATTTTCATGGCTTACTTTTGGACAAATTAAATTCAAATCCTCTTACTCATTTTTCATATCTTAAATTAGTGAAGCTAAAATAGGTACAATACCCTTTAAAAATAAATATGATCTAGGTATGGTAAATTCAATTTGACCGGACGTAAGCGAAAAGCCTGTCAGACAAGTGATAAAAGAGCAATTGCAATTCTTGATGTAGGGAATGATGGATCAATCAGAATTCTTGGGGGAATATTAAAAATTTGCTAATTTAGCATCTTTAATACAGATCTCCCTTGCAAGACGCCGAACGCAAATTACTATC
>NZ_RBWS01000034.1 GCF_003627955.1 Sphingobacterium puteale
CCAGGATCAAACTCTCCATTGTAAAACGAAGTTTTTGATTCCAACTATTTATAATAATCAGAATTCTTTTTTTATATCTCTGATCTTGGACCGAATTAAACTATTCTTGAATTTGTTCATGACTTTCGACTTTCGTCTGTCTACCCGTCACGCTTACATGATTGTGTTTTCTTAAAGAACTTCTGCGCTTCAACTTCCGTATCCGCTATATTCCGATGGCATTGCGCCGTCTTTATCTTATTTGTTTCCCTTCGTTTTCGTTGGGACTGCAAAGGTAGAAATCTTTTCGGAACTTCCAAAAACTTTCTGAAGTTTTTTTTCGTTTCCCTTTTTTCGATTTCCGCGTTTAACTCTCGTTAAACCCTTCTTTTTTCATGGATACCTGCTCTCGCGGTAACCGTCCCTCCCTTGCGGAGTGGTGCAAAGATAGGGAGTTTAATAACAAACTTCCAAGCCTTTTGTTCTTATTATTTTCATTTTGCCGCTAACTGGCTGGTAACTTGGGGGATTCTTTTTGCGTTCTGGCCGTGGGAGCTGCAGAGGGTGGGGAAAAAGGGCTGATCACAGGACTGCGGAATAACCCCTTTCATAACTGTACTTTCTTATTCTTTTAGTTAGGGTTTAGTTAGGGTTTGTTTAGGTTTAGTTTAGGTATAGTATAGGTAGGAACTAAACTAAACCTAATTTAATACTAGGGTAAATATAAACAAAAGCTACACTAATGAATAAGAAGTGCAGAACTCTTCTTTATTTAGGGGAGATCATGCCCCTCGTTCGGGGATGAGGCTCCGGATTCCGGGAAGAGCCTGTGGAAACCTCCTGTCCCCTCCCCACCTGCTCCCTGCTAGGGTCCGGGCGGGGTCGGCGTAGCTTCGGGGAACATTCGGGACAGCTTGTGGACAGCTTCGGTCTGCCAGCGTGCCGCGTCCGTGTTGCCTCCGACTATTACCCTGTACTCACCCCGCCACCATCATGAACAGATGGCGTTCCGAGGACGAACATTGCCCCCTGCATGCCCCGACCGGGGGCCAACGCTGACCCGAACCGCAACCGAAAACCTCTGCAACAACGCTCGAAACACGAAGACAACTCGCTATAAATAGCTATAACCAGATAAAAAGAAGTCGGGAGGTTCAGCATCGCACTGGGAATGCTTTAATTTAACGATGCAGTGGAACAGTCGTTGTTTCACGCCCCCCGCAGGTTTAAGGTGATATGTAGGTACTTTTTATTTAGCCGCAATAAACCCTGAATCCGTGTTGAGTCCGAGATGAGTACGTGTCTATACGCAGCAAGCCCTGTGGCAGTATGCCGCAAATCCGCTTAAACAGTGCTTAGAGCGGCTTTCGGGACCGAATGAAGACCGGATAAACCCTGGATAAAGACCAAATAGCGCGATATACTCTGACTTGAGTGTTATCAGTCAGCCTTCAACTAATGGTTCTTTATAAAGATAAAAGCATTTTTATCTATTTTTTTGTGTAGATTTATCTTCTTAAAATAACCATCAAAGCGATGAGCAGAACTACCCTGAAAGATATAGCCTTGGCACTCAATATTTCTGTTTCGACGGTTTCCAAAGCATTATCAGACAGCTACGAAATAAGTGAAGCGACTAAAAAGATAGTTCAGGAATATGCCAAAAAGCATAATTTCCATCCAAATAAATTAGCGCGGAGCTTGAAAATAGGAAAATCCAATACCATAGGGGTTGTTGTATCCAATATTAGCAATACATTCGTTTCACAAATCCTGGATGGAATTCAAATAGCCTCTCAGCAGACTGTATTTGATGTTATTTTCATGCAAAGTCGGGAAGACGAACGGATCGAAAAAAATTGTATTGACGTTTTGCGCATGCGAGGCGTTGATGGCTTAATGATATCTCCGGTCTCCTCGGATTCAAACATTGATGAACTGAAAGCATTAATCAAATCGCAGATACCTGTTGTTATTTTTGACCGCATCAATCACCAGCTCGATACCTTCAAAGTTGGGGTCAATAATTTTCAAGGCGCATATAACGCTACAAAACATCTCATCGAACAAGGCAAAAAAAACATTTTACATATCACAGGAAAGAACCTGGGTGTTGCAGCCGAACGATTAAATGGTTTCAAATCGGCCTTATCAGATGCGGATATTCCATTCAATAAAAACCATTATATCGAATGCAGCCTTAATAATACCACCGATATAGATCGAACGATAAAAGAAATTGTAATTCGGGAATATATTGAGAACAAGAATATAGATGCGATTTTTGGAGCAACAGATGTTATTACAACCAGAACATTGGGCATTTTAGCTGAACTGCAGATTGAGGTCCCGTTTCAGGTTGCCGTTATCGGTTTTTCAAATACGCAAATTGCCGCCTCGTTAAATCCGGCGCTATCCACAGTTGTACAGCCAGCTACCGAAATTGGCGAATTGGCAACAAATAAATTAATCGCCACCATTAACCAAACGAGACCAATACATGAATTTGAAACGATAGAGCTTCCGACACAGCTCATTATCCGCAAATCTTCTTTATAATTTTTGTCATTATATGAAGCTATATCATTCATTAAAATACTCTTTTGAAAATCAGAATTAGATTTTGTTGGTGCATTATCGGATTTAATTTTGAGTGAAATTGCAGAAGTTTATTTGGAGACAAAATCAAAAAATTGACTTTTGATACAGCCTCACTTAAAAATAAAAACAGCCGGGAAACAGGAAGAACAATACCTCCAATTTCTCGGCTATTGTATAAACGCTCCAGTGGAACGTTATAGATCGTTAATTAAATTTGTCCTTCTGGTATTATTCACCGGCAATACCATATTCCAGGCCCCGCAATTCGGCTAAGCCTCTCAATCGTCCAATAGCAGAATAGCCCGGATTCGTCACCTTATTAAGATCATCCAGCATCTGATGCCCATGATCTGGCCTGAATGGAATAGCTGTAGATCTCAACTGGTTTTCAGCAACCAAGATCTTCATTATTTTATACATATTGACATCACCATCCAAATGATCCGCCTCGTAAAAACTCCCGATCGCATCTTTCTTCACATTTCGTAAGTGAACAAAGTTTACCCGCCCTTTGATATTTTCCAAGATTGCTGGCAAATCATTTGTTTGACTAGCTCCCAAGGATCCCGTACAAAAACAAACGCCATTGAATTGTTGTGGAACTTCATTCAGAAAATAGTCAAAATCCTCACCATTACTGGCAATGCGAGGCAAACCTAAAATAGAGTACGGTGGATCATCAGGGTGAATGGTCATGCATATACCATTCTCCTCACAGGTTGCCGCGATTCCCCGAAGAAAATAAACCAAATTATCGCGCAAACCATCTTTTCCAATATGCTTATAGGTATCAATACTTGCTTTCAATGCTTCTAATTCCACACTCTTCTCTCCTGGAATTCCCATTAAGACAACATTTGCCAATTCATCTTTTTGTCGTTCCGAAATCTCTTCAAACCGCAAAGATGCCCCTTTAACAACATCTTCGGGATACTCCGTGCGGGCGGCATCTCGTTTTAATATAAATATATCGAAGAGTGCCAAATCAATCCAATCAAAGTACAGTGCCTTTGAACCATCTGCCATCAATAGATCCAATTGTGTCCTAGTCCAATCCAGCACTGGCATAAAATTATAGCAGATGGTTTTAATACCACACTGGGCGAGGTTGGCCAATGTCTGGTTATACTTAGCGATATACTCATCAGCTTTCGGTCCTTTTGTTTTAATTTCTTCATGAACCGTCACGCTCTCCACCACTGACCAAACTAAGCCCGCATCTTCAATAATACGTTTTCGTTCCTGAATATCGGCTAGAGGCCAAATTTCCCCATGAGGAATATGATGTAATGCCGTTACGATGCCCGTTGCACCGGCCTGTTTAACATCCTGTAAGGATACCGGATCGTTGGGACCATACCAACGCCATGTTTGTTCTAATTTATTCATCTCAAAATTTCGTTAAACGCCACACCATGCATTAAAGCCACCATCCACAAAAACCGTTTCTCCAGTTACAAATGCTGAGGCATCACTCAACAAATAGATCAAAGTCCCTTTCAATTCCCGCGGATCTCCCAATCGATTATAAGGTGTTCCGCTGAGTATCCGCTTGGTTCGTTCACTATAGCTACCGTCGGAGTTTATTAATAGATTTTTGTTTTGTTTGGTCAGGAAGACCCCCGGAGCAATTGCATTGACGCGAACTTGGTCACCGTAACGTTGTGCAAGTTCCGTTGCCATCCATTTTGTATAACCGTCAATACCGTGTTTAGCAACTGTATATCCTAATACCCGTGTGAAGGGCCTGCTTGCCGTCAGGGAGGAAATATTTACGATTACCCCCTTTCCGCTTTCTGCTATTTCACGGCCAATAATATGTGTAGGAATAATTGTTCCATAAAGGTTCAGCTCAATCGCTTTGATGGTGTCCTGAATATTGCTTGCAAACAGATCTTGATCAGCTCCTATTGTTGCGCCCGGGATATTTCCGCCAACAGCATTCACAAGTCCGTCTATTCGTCCCCATTTATTGAGGACTTCATCCTTTGCTCTGCTGATATCCTGTTCGTCCATGATATCTACTTCTACAAACATGGCCTCCCCACCAAGGGATTCCACCTGTTGCACACGCTCTGTTCCGGTCTGCTGATTACGTCCAAGAATAGCAACTTTAGCCTCTGCTTCAGCCAGTGCTTCCACAAATGCTTCACCTAGAATTCCCGTACCTCCCGTGATAACGACAACCTTATCTTTTAATGAAAATGGGTTATTACTCATGTATTTCTATTTCAAATTGGTATTTATCCCCAATTTTATTGATAATAACCTTAATTACAAAAAAAAGTAATTGATTTAATTACGATAACGTTTTAGTTAACACTACTCTATTTTCCCTCTTCTTCGATTATTTCATCATCAAACAGAATTCTTACCGAAGGGGTATAAGTATCGTCGTGCTGGCCCGATTTATTCGCCCAGAAAAAAGCGCATAAAAACACCAAGGCCAAAAGGACACTACAACCGATTAGAATGTACATGATTTCCATAACAACTATAGTTTATGACGTTTTGCATACCATCTTGTCATTAAGCTGGTAAAAGAGATGATCGTAACAGTACTTATCGGCATCAAAATTGCCGCAAATAAGGGCGACATAATCCCCTGAATGGCAAAACTCAGCCCGATTATATTATAAAGTAAAGAAATCCCAAAACTCATGTGAATCACCTTTACAGCATCTTTACTAAAAGCAAAGAAATCGGATAGTTTTGAAAACGACTCTCCGTCAAGAATAGCATCACATCCGGGTGAAAAGTTATTAATATCATCACTGACCGCAATTCCCAAATCAGCTTTACGCAATGCTCCGGCATCATTCAATCCATCACCGATCATACAGACATGTTTTCCTTCCTGCTGAAATTTCTGAATACGCCCCAGTTTTTCCATTGGCGACTGGTTAAATATCAAGCAGGCTGCTGAGGGAAAAATCAATTTTAGTGCATCCAGACGTCGGTCATTATCTCCCGATATCAGATGCAGGTCGTAACGAGGTTTGAAATCTTCGATCAATGCCGACAAGCCTGCTCTCCAGGCCTGTTCCATGGTAAAATATCCTTTCAGTTCATCACCGATGCGTACGAATACGACAGATCCGTCGGTCTTGATCTTTCCTATATTCAAAAAATTGGCGCTACCGACCTTAACCACCTGCCCTGCAAGTTCAGCCGTCATTCCTTTTCCGGGAAACTCCTTGAAGTTTGTCACCGGAATATCCGATGACACATTCAGCCATTTCACGATCTCACGGCTTAACGGATGGCTAGAATTTCGACATGTTGCATTGAGCAACTTTTTTTCTTTCGTTGTAAGTGCTCCTTCAAAATAAATAGAAGTTGCTTTGGGCGAAGAAATAGTCCCTGTTTTGTCGAAAACGAGTGTGTCTATCGTTGCCATCTGTTCGATTGCAGCGGTATTTTTAACATAAAATTTATTTCGATCGAAAATACTTAATGCCGCAGATAGGGTGAATGGAGAGCTCAACGCCAATGCGCAAGGGCACGCAATAATCAGCACTGCCGTAAAAGCTCCCCAGGCCCTGTTGGCACTTCCATCTACAGCCCAATAAAGCGCTGCAAAGAAAGCGATCGCCAATAAAACAACAGTAAAATATTTACTTATAAAGTTTACAAAAGTCTGAAAATGCTTATCGTAATCTTTATAGTTTTCATTATTCCATAATTTGGTCAGATACGACTGAGAAATTGGCTTTACGACCTCCAGTTCGATTGCCTCCCCTGTCTGACGTCCCCCAGCATAAATAATTTCCCCTAAGGTTTTACTCACAGGACTTGATTCGCCGGTTACAAAACTAAAGTCAATTGCTGCATCGCCTTTTAATAATATGGCGTCTGCCGGGATAATCTCATTGTTGCGAACAAGGATACGGTCTCCGATATGAATATCGGCCAATTGTACGGGTTTGTCCCCATTTTCAGTAAGCACGGTTACCGCAACGGGGAAATAGCTCCGATAATCCCTTTCAAAAGAAATGTGATAATAAGTCCGCTGCTGTACCCACTTTCCGATCAGAATAAAGAACACCAAGCTACACAAAGTATCTGTAAAACCAGCTCCAGTCTGCGTTATTACTTCGAAAGCCGAACGTAAAAACAGCACCAAAATACCCAAGGCCAAAGGGACGTCCAGATTCAACCTTTTTTGTTTCAAACTGACATACGCGGACTTAAAGTAATCTGAAGCACAATACAACAAAACTGGCAAGCCAAAAGCTAAATTGATGTAACCGAAAAAACTCGCATACTCCTTTTCAAATGCTCCCATACCAAAGTAGTCCGGAAAACTAAATAACATCGAATTTCCGAAACAGAATCCTGCTACTGCAATCTTGGCAACCAAGGGATTCAGGTTATTCTTGTTTCCCTCTTTAACGACATCCTGCAAAGTAATTTTGGGATCATAGCCAATGTTCACTAAGAGGTAAACTAAATCTTTCAGAGGAAGTAAAGTATGATTAAAGGTAATACTGGCCTGTTTTTTCATAAAGTCCACACGGGACTGCAGCACATTTGGATTGAGCTTATAAAGGTTTTCCAATAGCCAAATACATGAGCTACAATGGATAGCGGGAATATAAAAAGTAATGATAGTCATTTTATCATCCTTAAAATCAACTAATTTAGTAGCAATCTGTGGTTCATCCAAATATGAAAAATCCGCTTGTTTTTCTTTATTGGATTTCCCCGGATGCTGATTATAACGGTAGTACTGTTGCATCCCCCCATCCTGCAAAACCTGATATACCGTTTGACATCCGAGGCAGCAAAAATCATGATCATCGAGACAGTAACCTGTTTCTTCGATTCTGTCTCCGCAGTGGAAACATTTTTCGATTCGTTGTACTTCTTCCTTTATTGCCGCCATATCACCTATTAAATTGCTTCACTAAATAATTGCTTTTTGGTACGCAGCTTCAAAAAACGCTGATCAAAAGCCATACAAATATTCCGTAGAAATGAACGCCCCACAGCAGTACATTGAATCAGCTCACCCTCTATGCTAACCAAGCCATCCTGAACCAATATTGACAATTCCTCTTTAATCTGTTCGGTTAAATCCGATGCAGGATCCAATTGCACTTTACCTTTACACATCATATCGAGAATATAACGTCTTATGACCAGATCTTCCGCATTAAGGATATGTCCTTTCACTACGGGCAACACACCCGATGCGATCAGCTTATGATATTCCTCAACTGTTTTCACATTTTGTGCGAAACCAGCCCAAGCGTCACTGATTGAAGACACACCAAGACCAATTAATAACGGGTTAAACCGATCCGCATAACCCATAAAATTACGGTGCAAGCGTTCCTCCTGAAAAGCCAGATAGAGCTCATCGTCTTTTTTCGAAAAATGGTCCATCCCGATATCTGCGTAGCCCTGTGCCAGAATCAGTTTTTTCCCAAGATTATAAAGCGCTAGTTTGGCAGTGCCCTTTGGCAGATCCGCTTCCGTATAATGCCGCTGTCCAGGTTTCAACCAAGGGACATGGGCATAACTATAAAAAGATATCCGATCAGGCTTGAGCAGCATGGATTTATCAATGGTATCCTGTACAGATGCTTGGGTCTGCTTGGGCAGTCCGTAAATCAAGTCAAAGTTAATGGACTCAAAACCGATCTCTCTGGCATTCAACATCACCGCTTCAACTTCTTCAAAGGTCTGCTGTCTATTGATCATAAACTGCACCAAAGGGTCAAAATCCTGTATCCCTAAGCTAAGACGACGGAAGCCTAGGTCGAAAAGAATCTGTAGGTGTTCGGTTGTGGTATTAGCTGGGTGCGCTTCAAATGAAAAAGAGCGATCTGCTGTGACATTGACATCTTTCAGAATCCCCTCAATCAAGAATTTTAAGTTTTTCGGCTGAAAAAAAGTTGGTGTGCCGCCGCCTAGATGTATTTCTGAGATGAGCAGTTTCTCCCCTTTAAAAATACCCCGATACATCTCCCACTCCTTCAGGAGCGCCGTAATATAAGGAAGTTCAACCTGATGATTTTTTGTGATTCGTGTATTACAACCACAGTATGTGCATAGACTTTCGCAAAAGGGCAGGTGGATATATAGGCTCATTCCCTTATCTTTTGACTGCCGGAAAGTATGGTATACTTGATCCTTCCAAGCTTTGGCAGAAAATGTGCTCTCGTCCCAAAATGGAACTGTCGGATAACTGGTATACCGTGGAGCCGCAACATTGTATTTCTGCACCAATTCCTCCATAGATTTTTCTTGTGTACTCATTGAAAGTTATTTTTTTGCGCAGTCATTTAAACAACAGCACGCTTTACCGACACATTTTTCCATTCCCCAAAGATTGAGATTCCGGACAGTCTGTTCTGCCAGTCCTTTTGGGCTTTGATCCTCAAAAGGCGCATTGGCAATCTGAATGCTCAAATCACCCGCTTTGACCAAATCAATATGGGATGTATGTTTACTTCTTGTCATGATCTTACTAATTCCTAATTTTTTTAAATTAAGTAGCATTTTATCATCCAAAATATCTCCTCCTGAGATGACAACCGCATCCTTTCCGCGCGCATAATTTTGCGTTTCGGCATTTAATCCGTTTGAAATCAGGGTGAGGTCATGCTGTTTTGCATTGGCCAATGCCCAAAACTCCTTTTCAAATGACCTCACATTATATACAACTACTTTCATTTTGAATTCTACAATCAACCACGTATAAGTTTATCCTAAAAACAAAATTAGCTCATAGCACGGCCTAAAAACATGATACAAGACCATATCTGACAATGATATATATCACAATTACACAAAAAGGGTGTATCCGAAGAATTCGGACACACCCTTTTTGTATTGATAATTATGACCCGTAAGCTTCAAAGCTCACGCCATATTTACTTGTTTGATTGTTATTGTTTTACATCCCTTAAATTTTTGATCGAATTGATGTAAATCTTTCCTTTTTCCTTCGAGATCAGCTTTTCCTCTTTAAAATCAGAAAGCATACGTGAAACTGTTTCATTTGCCGTACCAGCTATCGAAGCAATCCCATCTCTGGTAATATCAATTGTACAGGCATTGACCTCATTGATATTGATTCCGCTTTTTTCGGCGACACTGATCAAAGCATTGGCCACACGTTTGCGGACAGAATGGTATGCGAAGCCCAACAATTGCTCTTCTTTTTCACGAAGGTCCACCGAAAGTAATTTAATAAATTTGCTAGCTATAGCAGGTTTTTTCCATAGGAGCTCCAAAAAGGCGTCTTTTGGTATTAAAATAACTTCGCTGGATTCAACAGCTTCCGCATAATCTTCATAGTTTTCATTCAACAGTACAGAAGCATAGCCAAAATAATTCCCTCCTATATAAATCCCTGTCGATAGTTCCCGCCCATCTTTGTACAACTTAAAGCTACGAATCTGCCCCGATTTGACATAATAAACATACGTAGGTGAATCGTCTTTCTCAAAGATTGACTGTTTCTTTTTTACCGTTTTCACACGCGAATTGGCGAGCAATTCTTGCAGCAATAAAACTTGTTCCTCTTCACTCAGGTTCAAATCATCGTCCACGGCCGAATCTGCGGATAACTGCTCATGCTTTTTCAGACGAACCTCAATTGCGTTCATCAGTTCCACATCATCAAAAGGTTTGGTCAGGTAATCATCCGCCCCCATCTCCATTGCCTTACGCATATCTGCGCGTTCGGCTTTTGCGGTCAGAAAAATAAAAGGAATTTTTGCGGTACTCTCTATCTTGCTCAGCATAAATAGCACACCATAACCATCCAATTCTGGCATCATGATATCACAGAGAATCAAATCAGGGATATGTCGAGTTGCCAAATCAACTCCGACCCGACCATTCTCAGCCGTAATCACCTCATACC
Source organism: Sphingobacterium puteale (assembly GCF_003627955.1). Classification (GTDB taxonomy): domain Bacteria; phylum Bacteroidota; class Bacteroidia; order Sphingobacteriales; family Sphingobacteriaceae; genus Sphingobacterium; species Sphingobacterium puteale. The sequence continues at coordinate 10,463 of NZ_RBWS01000034.1, forward strand.
GTCCTGTCAACTCTAAAATCTCGGTTGTTCCCTCTCTAATGTCAATATTATCTTCAATGATTAGAATAGTCTTTTTATTGTTCATGTCTCAATAATTATTGATGAGTGTCTATTGTCATTGCTTTCAATTAACTTTTTTACACTCAGTTCTTCATTCGTATTTATAGTCATTTGAATACACAAATCCTTTCCATTTATGATCGACAAGGCTATCGTTCTACCATCGATTCAGATAGAATTTAAATCTTATCAAAACTGACTTTAAATGATGTTCCCTTATGCAATTCCGAAACAAATTCCATTTTACCCTCCATAAGCTCGATATACCTTTTTACGATATTTAAGCCCAGTCCAGTCCCCGGAATATTTCCAGTGTTATGAGCTCTGAAAAACGGTTCGAACAAATGCACCTGATCTTCTTTGGGAATACCTATACCATTATCCTTAACGGAGATCGAACAGCCCTTATCATCGATACAGGTTGTAAATTCTATTAAAGTATCTTCACCCGAATATTTGATGGCGTTGGAAATCAAATTCACCAACGCATTTTTTAACAAGTTCGTATCCAGCGAGAAATGTCCGATTTCACCGGTATGCTGGTAGACAATATGCTGATTTTTCTTACAGATCAATTGCATCTCCTCGGTGATTTCTTCCGCCAGTTCAACCAGATTAATATACTGTTTGTTCATGACCACAATTCCCGCTTCCAATTTTTCCAGTGAGAGAAAATCATTCAATATACTGGTGAGAAGCTGCACTGCCCCCTTGATTTTGTTGGTATGTTTGATAATACTGGCCTTATCATCGGGACGGTCCGCATATTTTTCAATCAGTGAAGCCGACAATTGGACGGAGCTCAGCGGTGTGCGGAATTCATGTGAGGCCATGGATACAAAACGTGATTTCAGCTGGTTAAGTTCAATTTCTTTTTCCAGAGATTTGGAAACTTCTGCTTTTGCTTTCTCCAGTTCGGAAACCAGTGATATCAAATCACGTGTCCTTTCACTGACTTTATGTTCCAATTCGGCGGCATGCTGTTTTAGCATATCTTCCGCTGCCTTTTCACGTGAGAGATCGTGGATAAATCCTGTAAAAATATTTTTGTCTTTAAGCCAGACTTCACTCACTGCCAGTCGAAACGGAAATGTCTTTCCGCTCTTCTTTAGCCCCATCACCTCGCGGCCGATCCCTATAATTTTTTTATGGCCGGTGGTTTGATAATTATGAATATAACTATCATGATTACCCCGATCGGGCTCAGGCATTAACATCGACACATTATGTCCTATTACTTCTTCAGCGTTATATCCAAACAATTCTAAGGCAGCAGGGTTAATGCTTTCGACATTCCCCCTGTTGTCTATGGTAATAATTCCATCAATTGCATGGTCTATTATGGCCGCCAAAAGCCTTCCGCCTTCCATGATCATTTTTATTTCACCAATTTTTTGTATTTAATGCGATGTGGAGTTACGTCCCCCAAACGTTTTTTACGGTTTTCCTCATATTCGGTATAGTTACCTTCAAAGAAATACACCTGAGAATCGCCTTCAAAAGCAAGAATATGTGTACAGATACGGTCCAAAAACCATCTATCATGGGAGATGACCACAGCACAACCACCAAAATTCTCCAGACCTTCCTCTAAAGCACGTAATGTATTGACATCGATGTCATTGGTCGGTTCATCGAGGAGGAGCACATTTGATCCTTCTTTTAGCGTGATCGCCAAATGGACACGGTTGCGTTCTCCACCGGAAAGCACACCGACTTTCTTTTGTTGGTCAGCACCATTAAAGTTAAATTTAGACACATAAGCTCTGGAATTTACGGAGCGATTGCCTAAAATCATGTTATCGTTACCGCCAGTGATATTTTCCCAAACAGATTTCTCAGGATCAAGGTCATGGTGCATCTGATCGACATACCCCAATTTGACAGTCTCTCCTACTTTGAACGATCCGGTATCCGGCGTCTCCTGTCCCGTGATCAGGCGGAATAAGGTTGTTTTACCCGCGCCATTTGGTCCGATGATCCCAACGATACCCGCAGGAGGCAACATGAAACTTAGATTTTCAAATAAAATACGGTCGCCATAAGCTTTGGAGATATCGGTTGCCTCGATGACAGAGTTACCCAAACGCGGCCCAGGCGGAATAAATAATTCCAATTTCTCTTCGCGTTCTTTGGTTTCCTCAGAAGCCAATTTTTCATAGTTATGAAGACGGGCTTTCGATTTGGCATGGCGTGCCTTTGGAGCCATACGTACCCACTCCAGCTCACGCTCCAATGTTTTCTGACGTTTGGTTTCCTGTTTTTCTTCCTGTGCCAGGCGTTTAGCCTTTTGGTCTAACCAAGAGGAATAATTTCCTTTCCATGGAATACCTTCACCACGGTCCAATTCTAAGATCCATCCGGCGACGTTATCCAAGAAGTAACGGTCGTGGGTGACGGCAATGACAGTTCCTTTATATTGTTTTAAATGTTGTTCTAACCAGTCGATAGACTCTGCATCCAAGTGGTTGGTCGGCTCATCGAGCAATAACACATCAGGTTCTTGCAATAATAAGCGACATAATGCTACACGTCTGCGCTCGCCACCTGACAAATTGGCAATTTTAGCATCAGGTTCGGGACAACGTAAGGCATCCATTGCTCTATCCAATTTGGAATCGATTTCCCATGCATTTGTTGCGTCAATTTTATCTTGTAATTCACCTTGTCTGGCCAACAGTTTATCCATCTCATCTGGATTTTCGTAGACCTCAGGCAAGCCGAATTTCTCATTGATTTCTTCGTATTCTTTTAAGGTCGCCGTAATTTCAGCAACACCCTCCTGTACAATTTCAAGAACGGTCTTTTCGAGATCCAATTGGGGTTCTTGTGCCAAATATCCCACAGAGTAACCCGGAGAAAACACGACTTCACCCTGATAAGATTTGTCCAAACCCGCGATAATTTTCAATAGTGATGATTTTCCGGATCCGTTCAAACCGATCACGCCGATTTTGGCACCATAGAAAAAAGATAAATAGATATTTTTTAGAACTTGTTTTTGAGGCGGATAGATTTTGTTGACACCCGCCATCGAAAAAATAATCTTCTCGTCTGACATAAAATTTAAAAAAATTGGAAAACTCTTGTTATATTAACATACAAATGTAATCTTTTATACTGACATTTTGGACGTATAATGGTCATGGCTTAATTGTTGATGACATTATTTAAAATAATTTTAAGGTTTGAAATGTAGAATTTACTACATTTATATATCCTTAATATAAAACAGAAAGGTATTCAATGGAAGCAAAATTTTCACCGCGCGTAAAGGATGTCATATCGTACAGTAGAGAGGAAGCTTTGAGATTGCGTCACGATTATATAGGCACAGAGCACTTGTTGCTCGGCTTGATTCGTGAAGGCGATGGAATGGCGATCAAAATCCTTAAAAACATAGGCATTGACACAACTGCCCTACGTCAATCTGTGGAAGACGCAGTGAAGGGGGCATCTGTATCACGTGCACCTATTGGCAACATGCCGTTAACTAAACAAGCTGAAAAAGTTCTGAAAATTACTTATTTGGAAGCGAAGATTTTCAAATCTGACATTATTGGGACCGAGCATCTATTATTGGCAATCTTACGGGATGAAGATAATATCGCTTCGCAAATTTTACAGCAATATAATGTGACCTATGACATCTTCAAAGCCGAAGTAGAGCAAAATAAAACCACCATCAAGGATGAAGCTCCGGGCTCTCCTACCGGTGATGATGATTTTGCTGAGGATGATCAATATATCCAACCTAAAAAGGTTTCGGATATCAAATCCAAAACCCCTGTATTGGACAACTTTGGTCGAGATCTGACCAAAGCTGCTGAGGAAGGCAGATTGGATCCGATTGTAGGTCGTGAAAAAGAAATCGAACGTGTATCACAGATTCTTTCTCGTCGTAAAAAGAATAATCCGTTATTAATAGGTGAACCCGGAGTAGGTAAATCAGCGATAGCGGAAGGATTGGCACTGCGTATTGTGCAACGCAAAGTATCCCGTGTCCTGTTCAACAAGCGTGTAGTTACTTTGGACCTGGCGTCATTGGTTGCGGGCACGAAATATCGGGGTCAATTTGAGGAGCGCATGAAAGCGGTCATGAATGAACTGGAAAAATCACCGGATGTCATTTTGTTTATCGACGAAATACATACCATTGTTGGTGCTGGCGGTGCTTCAGGATCTTTGGATGCTTCCAATATGTTCAAACCAGCCTTGGCAAGGGGAGAAATACAATGTATCGGTGCAACTACACTGGACGAATACCGTCAATATATTGAAAAAGATGGCGCTTTAGACCGTCGTTTCCAACGTGTGACGATTGAACCCGCTACACATGATGAAACTGTAGAGATCTTGAATCGTATCAAAGAGAAATATGAGGATCACCACAATGTGACTTATACCCCAGAAGCGATTGAAGCTTGTGTATCGTTGACAACACGATATATTACGGATCGGTTCCTACCCGATAAAGCGATTGACGCTTTGGATGAGGCTGGTTCACGTGTACACTTGAATAATATTCATGTTCCACAATCCATTATTGACATCGAGAATAAAATCGAGGAAGTCAAATTGGAGAAAAACAAGGTAGTGCGTAGTCAAAAATATGAAGAAGCTGCTAAGTTACGCGATACAGAGAAAAAGCTTATCGAGGAATTGGAGAAAGAAAAGATCGCCTGGGAAGAAGAAACCAAATCTAAGCGATATACTGTTTCCGAGGAAAATGTAGCGGAAGTTGTCGCGATGATGACCGGTATCCCCGTACAGCGTGTCAGCCAAACAGACAGTCAAAAGCTGTTGAATATGGGTGAGTTGATGAAAGGAAGAATCATTGGCCAGGACGATGCTGTTGGTAAATTGGTGAAAGCCATCCAACGTACGCGTGCCGGACTGAAAGATCCTAAGAAGCCAATCGGTTCCTTTATATTCTTAGGCCCTACTGGTGTCGGTAAGACAGAATTAGCGAAAGAGCTTGCACGGTTTATGTTTGATACTGAGGACGCACTGATTCAGATTGACATGAGTGAATACATGGAGAAATTTGCGATATCGCGGCTCGTAGGGGCGCCTCCGGGATATGTCGGTTATGAAGAAGGTGGACAATTAACGGAGAAGGTACGTCGTAAGCCTTATGCTGTCGTGCTTTTGGATGAAATCGAGAAAGCGCATCCAGATGTGTTCAATTTGTTATTGCAAGTATTGGATGAAGGTCAATTGACCGACAGTTTGGGCCGTAAAGTAGATTTCCGTAACACCATTATCATCATGACCTCTAATATTGGCGCACGTCAATTGAAAGAATTTGGGCAGGGCGTTGGTTTCACGACCGCGGCAAAATCGCAACAAACAGATGCGCATTCCCGTGGAGTAATCGAAACTGCACTAAAAAGAGCATTTGCGCCGGAGTTTTTAAACCGTATTGACGACGTTATTGTTTTCAATTCGTTGACAAAAGAAAATATCTTTAAGATCATTGATATTGAATTGACGTCATTGTTTAAACGAATCTCAGATTTGGGTTATACCATTAACTTGACGGATGAGGCTAAAGGTTTCATTGCAGATAAAGGTTATGACAGTAATTTCGGTGCACGTCCTTTAAAACGTGCAATCCAAAAATATCTGGAGGATCCAATTGCGGAAGAAATTCTAAAAGGAAATGTCCAAACCGGTTCAATTTTAACGGTGAGCATTAATCCGGAAACCAAAGATATTGAGGTCTCTAGTTCAGATCCGAAGTCTTCAAAAGATACAGCGGAGAAATAATCGCTTGCTGTAATCGAAATAAATTCATGAAAATGCACCATAATGGTGCATTTTTTGTTGTAAAGAAGATTGACGTTAAACTTTTACACTATTTTATCGTCCTATAATAAAAAAACTGTCACAAATAACACAAACGATATGAAAAGACTTTTATTAGCAGCTTTAATTGGAACCGCAGCCTTGGTTTCATTCTCTTCTTGTAAGAAGGAGTATATAACGAATTCCCTTCCAGGGGTTACCTATAAGTTTGCAGTACCAGGAGCCAATTACCAATGGAAAACTGAGGGAGATCCCAGAACTTTCGTAATCTCAGTTCCATTCAACGAAATTGATTCTAAATATTTTGATTATGGACAAGTTGCCGTGGCAATATCATTTAACGATAGTCCAGATTTTTATATCAACTTGGGGGCGAACAACGTACCAACAAAAAACGGCCTTTACAATTTCAGGACAGAATATACTTTTTTTGATGGTAAAGTAGACGGGAATTTAAATATTTATGCTGATTATCTTGGCACGGGAACAGCAACTCCACCGCCACCTTTCCAAGCTAAAGTCACACTTACTGATGGCGAAAACGGCGGGCAATAATAAAAAATCAGCCTCAGAATAACTTATTCTGAGGCTGATTTTTTATATAAGGTTTCATTATTTTATCCCTAACCTTTCAACAGCAGCTCTGCATGCTCTAGTGCAGCATCCGTTGGATTTGCTCCGCTCAGCATTTGCGCGATCTCTTTTACCCTACCGGTTTGATCCAGTCGGACGATATTTGATATGGTACGATCGGCCTTGTCTTCCTTATATACTTTAAAATGCGCCGCCCCTTTTGACGCAATCTGCGGTAAGTGCGAGATAGCGATTACCTGCATATTTTCGGCTAGGTTTTCCATAACCTCTCCTACACGTAATGCCACCTCTCCCGAAATCCCGGTATCGATCTCATCAAAGACAATTGTTGGTAAAGCCGAAGTTTTGGCAACCAGTGATTTTATGGCTAACATCACCCGGGAAAGTTCCCCTCCTGAAGCTACACGATGGATAGATTGCAATGCCTGCCCCTTATTGGCAGAAAATAAGAACTGAATGGTATCTATTCCAGACTCACGCATCTCTCCCTCTTTTAGTGGTTCCAATACAATCTGAAGTACCGCATTTGGCATACCCACATTCAACAGCGTATTTTGTATCTCCCCGGCTATTGTATCCAATACTAATCCGCGTGCGCTTGAAAGCGCTTTCGCATTGTGTAGCGCAACTTTCAGCTTCTCTATAACCTCGGCCTCCAGACGCTCCAATTGTTCATCGGAGGAATTAATGGCCAATAGTTTTGCCTCCAGATCATCTCTTAATTGAATGAGTTCCTCCACTGAGTCGACATGATGTTTTTTCTGCAGCGAATACAGTAAGCTCAATCGCTCATTGATCTCCAGTAAGGTGCCCTCATCCAGGTGAGTATCCTCTTCCAGCAAAGTCAACTCCGCAGCCACATCTTTCAGTTCGATCAAGGTGCTCTTCACCCGTGCAGCAAGATCAGCCGCTTCGGGCAGAAAAGAAGATATTCCTTCGATCTGCGACATAGCATCTTTCAACTGTGTCAATACTGCTATATCTTCGTTTTCTAACAGACGGGAGGCCGCATTTAAGGCTCGCTTGATATCCTCGGCATTCTCCAATTGCCGCTGTTGCTGCTCTAGTGTACCCTGTTCGTCAGGCACGAGCTTCGCCCCATCAAGTTCGTCAAATTGAAATTGAAAATAGTCCAGCTCTACAGCCGCCTTTTTTACCGTTTCTTTCAGTTCTTCCAGTTCCCGTTTTGCTTTTTTATAAGCTATATAGCTCTCTTTATAGCTTTGTTTCAGTGCAAATGAATCCGCCACGCTGTCCACTACTAAAAACTGAAATTCCTCGGTATTGATCTGTAAAGTCGCATGCTGTGAATGTACATCAATCAATTGCTCGCCCAATTGCTTCAGTATAACCAAATTAACGGGTGAATCATTAACAAAGGCACGGGATTTACCATCCGGTGTTATTTCCCGTCGGATAATCGTATGATCTGCATAGTCAAGATCATACTGCTCAAAGAAGCCATTTAATTGATAAGCTCCGATATTAAATTCTCCTTCGATCACACATTTCTTTGATGGATCAAAAAAGTGTTTTCCCTCTGCCCTATTTCCCAGAATTAAGGAAAGTGCTCCCATAATAATGGATTTACCCGCTCCAGTCTCCCCAGTAATCATATTCAACCCTTTATCAAATTGGATTTCCAATGCGTCGATCAGGGCGTAATTCTTAATATGTAAGGTATCTAGCATATTCTTGAAGGTCTATTTTATAGCTGAGAGGAAAACCTTTCCTCATCCAGATGATATCGTATATTTTATGATCCTTTCTTTAGTAGGTAATTTACCTAAAAATCAGGCGATTTCAATGCTTTTTGTTCCAAAAAAATATCTATCCAGATTTGAACATCTTCTACTTTAATTAATTTACTACTAAATACTAAAAATAATATCAAAAATACAAATAAAACTAATTATAATAGCCAAAACACTTTACTATTATAAAGCCATCAGTAGTATTTTATTTGTCAATAACTACTCAGATTTGCCCCTTGATACAATGAATTGATCTTATTAAGAGAAATACTACAAGTAGCTACTTCGACTATAAACATACAAGCCTTATCTTTTGACAGTATCATGTTTGCTTGTGACAAAATAATGTCGCGCCATTATTAGGTAAGCATGAATAAATAACTATTTTTACAGCATGCAAGATTACAGTGCTATCCTAAAAAAATACATGCCAGAGGAAGCTGCGCCGATCATATCTAACTGGATCAATCATACAGCGTGTCTGTTTAAGATCTCCCGTTCCCGTAGCAGCAAATTGGGCGATTACCGTGCTCCTTTTAGGGGCAGTCCACACCGCATTTCGGTCAATCATGATCTGAATCCTTATTCCTTTCTGATCACAACCATACATGAATTTGCTCATCTACAGACTTGGAACAAGCATCAGCACCGTGTCAAACCGCATGGAACTGAATGGAAAAAACATTTTAAGGAGCTAATGGATCCATTTTTAAAACTAAATATCTTTCCGGCTGACATCAGCGGTGCAATACACAGTTATATGGAGAATCCGGCCGCATCAAGCTGTACCGATCTTCATCTATTCCGGGCGTTAAAAGCTTATGACAAAGCAAAAAGCAATGCACTGACGGTAGAAGCATTGGAGGATGGCCATTTTTTTAAATTGAAGAACGGACGGTCTTTTCAGCGGATCGAAAAGATACGGAAGCGTTATAAATGCATGGAGCTGAGCAGCAAACGCATGTACCTGTTCAACCCAATTGCGGAGGTATTTCTGCTAGAACAATGATTTTTAACAAATACATTCATTATATTTTTATCTTTGCTAACTTAGGAAACAATTAAAGAGAGCTTTTATGTTACACTTACACTCGACAATAGCAATTGTCTTATTGCTAGCCCTGGTGATATCTATTGTGATCACCTTAATGAACTATTTAGGCAACAAACCTTACAACCGTAAAATTGCCTTATTAGGTTTTATCGTATCGCATATTCAATTATTGGTGGGATTGATCTTATACTTTTATTTGAAGTACCCATCGATGATCTCTGGCAGCGTGATGAAAGATCCGACATTACGTTTAAAAATCATTGAGCACCCATTGACAATGATCATTGCCATTGTATTGATCACCATCGGTTACTCAAAAGCTAAAAAGATGGAAAACTCAAGAAAAGCAAATCAAACTGTTGTGATATTCTACATCATCGGCTTAATCCTGATGCTTGCCCGTATTCCATGGGGTACATGGTCATTATTTGCATAGTCTATCATCAATCATAGCAAAAGGCATCAATTGTTTAGTTGATGCCTTTTTTATTTATTATTTGCCCCGTATAATATTTTCTATACAGATGCTTTTCCACTATTGATTCTATGTTGGTTAATGTATCAGTAAATTCCTGTCCTTCAAGAGGCTATCATATATTCCAGCTACTGGAATCCTATTCAAAAACATTATTTTCTTTGTTTTAAATGAGCACAAAAAAAAGCCTCAGTAAAACTGAGGCTTTCAATATTTTAAAAGACTTTTAATTAATTAGTCACGGTTTTTTCCAAATCCCAAAATACCGAAAACAGTTTTAAATGCAATAAGAGAACCTACGATCAATGAGATATTTGCTATCGCGGAGAACAAGAAAGTTTGTTGTCCCATTGCAGTACATACATCCGGTACAAAACGGATAAATGTGCCTATTAAACCTAAAGCGATAGCTACTACCAATGTTTTGTAGTAATGAGTTTGATTCGCATTATTATCAGTTGTCTTTGGAGCTCTTGGTTGTACAGTTTCTGCCATTTCTATTTCGATTTTATTCGATACAAATGTACAAAATATTCTATGTTTGAAAAATAAATTTGAAAAAAGCAGCGATCATCAATTATTCAGCATATTTCTGTTCATATTTTTCTTTTTTTCGCCTGTAATCATGCGGATGCTCTTTCGTAATATGATATCCACCACAGTGGATACAACCATACGTATAGCGTTGCTTTGGTTTTCCTTCCCCACTGCCATATCGGTGCTTTCTCCGATTTTTTCCCCGTAGCCACTTCTTATAGCGCCATTTTAACCATTGTATAAAGAAGCCTGCTTCGCCCTTGCTATTAAAACGCACCTTACCGGTAGCGCGGCATTTGCGTCGCTCGATCAGGCTATTGATTTCGAAAGTAGTGAATACTTCGTCGATAAACTGCTTTTTGCTACTCATATTACTTACTCCTTTCTTACTTTAATTTCCTTTCATATCCATTTAATTGCCACATGGCTACTCTATCACGTTTATCCTCAGGACAAAAGCTGATCATCCCTTTCTCTTCATGCAGCAGCACACCTGCCTGGCGGATAGCACTGTATACTTCTTCCTTGCCGCTCTGATAACAGATCGCTGCCG
>NZ_RBWS01000035.1 GCF_003627955.1 Sphingobacterium puteale
AAAAATTAAAAAAATAATACTAAATGCTATTTTTACAGCATATTCGTATTTTGTAACCAACTGTTAATAGTAATATGATGGCAGACGACGAACTAGAGAATGTAGATCCAGACGACATTAGCGATTTACTCGTTAAAGTTGAAAGGTCATTTGACATGAAGTTTGAGAGCACCGAACTGATGCACATTATCACTTTTGGTGAACTATGTGATCAAATCGTCAATAAAATTCAACTAGCGCATTCGAACGACTGCACAAGCCAACAGGCTTTTTATAAGCTTCGTGAAGCAATGGCATCAACGTTTCAAATAGACCACAAAACAATCACAACCAGCTCTGCCCTCGTTGGCCTTCTGCCAAAACAAAGCAGATGTTCTCTGGTAAAAAAATTGGAAGTGCATCTGGGTTTTAAACTTCATATCTTACGCCCACCCTACTGGGCATCCGTGACATTTGGGATTTTACTAGTTACATCTTGCGCTGCACTATTCTTTAATTGGCAGATCGGACTTGCAGGACTTGCTTTTTCAAATGCCGGACTTTGGTTTGCAAAAAAATTCAGCAACATCCTCAACCTGCAAACAGTTGGACAATTAGCAAAAAAAATGACAAGTGAAAGTTATTTCAAATCTAGGCGCAACCCGAGCACTTTTAATAAAAGCGAAATTGAAAAAATACTGGTTGATTTATTCAGTAATGATTTAGGGATAGACAAAAGTAAACTAACAAGAGAGGCAAAACTCAGCTAAATCCCAAAGGAGGGTACAATATTTTCAACGCAATTACTGAATAACAGACGAAATTTAAAATAAGGCTATTCTCCCTGCATGGCCACTAGTTGCACAAAACTTTCTTTAAATTAGCTTTGTGGACAGAACAACAGATATAATTATTATTAAGTCAATTGACCAACTCCCATCAGTAGATGATATCAAATCTATTTCAAGAGAAAGAGTCCTAAAACTTGTTTTTAAAGGAAAGATTGACAAGCAGCGCGAACAAATTGGCCAATATCTTGATGATGCTCTTTCTGGTTTTCAAGTCTTGATCCATAAGATCGACCCTGAACTAAACATTGTAAAACTCATTACGGATAAAGAAATTGAAGATCATCAAACCTTTTTTGAGCAATGTGCAAAAGATTACAGGCAACTAGGCCAACAATTAGTGTTTATGCTGGTTGACAAACTTGATTTAAATTTAAACAAGGATTTTCCACTGGATACTTTTAATGAGTTAAAAAGGGACGAACGACAGATCGGAAAAGTTGCAGAATGGAAATATTTTGTCCATGGTTTTCATTGTGGTTTTCAAAATATAATAACCAGGCAATATATTGAGGTTCCTCTTGTTTTCGGGCTTGAGTTTGGGGATTTAGATCCGTATTTTTTTGTGAAGTTTGTCCTATCTTCACCAGACTATCACCCACCAATTCCCCTCTTCGAAGAATATGCTGACGGGTTAAGAATAATAGAAAAAATGGTCTCACTGGGAAAATTTGAAAAGATCCATTCGAATATCGGTGGTCACGATGGAACCGTTGTCACAGATAGAGAAAAAGTTGAAATTAAGTCCAACTTAGATTTAGAAAAAATATTCGTAAACCACATTGAGGAAATTGAGAAAAAATCCAAATTCAATCTCTGGAAATTTCTCAGCTTGAAAAAATAACACTTCTTTGATCAATCAATAGGGTATCCTACTATACTATTTTACCTTTCTATATTTAAAATTTTATCGGATATAATCAGACTATTGTTAATGGTGGTAGGTATACCCATAAGCTCATTTTGAAGTTTGTGAAGTCTTTTGGCTAGGTAGTGTAAATTGAACTGTGTCACATCACTCCTTTTAGGGTTCGTTCTCGGAGGCTGAAAGCCTCGAGAGCGAACCCTAAAAGGAGTTGCCGAAGGCTTTAATCCTGTCCCCAAATTTAATATGTAATTGTTGCATTGTCAATCCCCAATTCCGAATAGGCATGGTCCATTTTTTTGATATATCCTTGATGGTCAGGTAAACTAGCTTTAATAGAGCCTGATCGGATGTAAATGCTCCCTTGGTTTTTGTAATTTTTCTGACCTGCCGGTGCATCGCCTCGATGGCATTTGTCGTATAGATAGCTCTGCGGATATCGGGCGAATACTCAAAGTAAGTAGAGAGGTTCCCCCAATTATCCAGCCATCCTTTTACAGATAAGGGATATTTCTTGCCCCATTTCTCATCAAACTCCATTAGTTTTTCGTAACCCTGATCCTGACTATTTGCTTGATAGATAGGCTTTAAATCTGCAACAACGGCTTTTTTATCTTTTTCCGGAACATACCGCAGACTTGAGCGTATCTGGTGAACTATGCAAAGCTGTACCTGGGTTTTCGGATAAACAGCTTCGATAGCATCGGGAAAACCCTTTAATCCGTCGACGCACGCAACCAGAATATCTTCTACGCCGCGCTGCTTCAGATCGGTCAGTACCGAAAGCCAGAACTTGGCCCCTTCATTTTCCGAAAGATAAATGCCGATCAGGTCTTTACGACCATCCCTGTTTACCCCAAGTATATTGTACACCGCACGGGTCTGGACACTGCCATTGTCTTTAACTTTATAATGCATACAATCCAGAAAAACAAAGGGATATACCGATTCAAGCGGACGGTTTCGCCATTCGTTCAGGGCAGGGATAACCTTGTCGGTAATATTGGAGATCTCAGTAGCAGATATATCCATGGCGTACATCTCCTTAACATAACCCGAGATATCCCGCGTACTCATGCCCCTGGCATACATCGCTATAACGTTGCCTTCCAGTTCGTCAGTGATAATCAACTGTCGTTTAGGAACTATTTTTGGCTCGAATGTACCGTTTCGGTCCCGGCCGCGCTCCAGTTCAAAATGTCCTGATTGAAGGCTCCTGACCGTTTTTTTCGTCTTCCCATTTTTACGGTTGATCTCTCCGGAAGCTCTATTCTCCTGTAGGTGGTGGTCCAGCTCTCCCTCCAACATGCTTTCCAGAAGGTGTTTCAGCATCGGAGCAAAAACTCCGTCTGTACCGCCCATTTTCTTGCCATCATAAAGGCCTTTCATTGCTTCCTCTTTGAAGCTTTCGAAGTCAAAATTGTCTTTACTCATATTCTGTGTCTAAATATAGAAATTCTTTATTTGACACAGTTCAGTTTACACCCTCTTTGGCTATTTCCAATCGATCTGCTTTTGCTCTTACCAAAGTAAAAATTTCTGGAACATAACGTTGATATTCATCGCTTGGCGCAAGATCATTAAAACCAATGGGATCCCAATCAAACCAAAGGATGTCATTAATCTTTTTATAAAGAAAAAAGTCTCCAGCTGTTTTTAAATTTCTCCTAAGTTTTTTGTTGCGAATAAATAAAAGAATTGCAGATTTCACTTCTTGTTCAAGTCTATGATCTCCAAAATATGCCGTGATAGCTAAGGCCAAGCTCGCGATATAATGCCCACTGTCTTTGTCAAATGGAGCAGGTTCTCCAGAAGCATTATAAGTTACCTTGGCAACAATTTCGGCTAGCCTTAAATAGTTTTCTGGAGTATAATTTTTGTTTTCTAGGCCAAATACTCTGATTTCGCTAAATTGTTGGTGCGCCTCTTTCCATCGGTCTTTGTTATCGATGATTTGATATAACTCCAGAATCGACAAGGGGATTTGGTTAATATAGCTGTCAAAATGCGATAAAATAAATCCTGACCAACCTGGTCTAACCTCATTTGGAATATTTTCAAAAATCTGCTTTCCGATTTTGATGTCTGATCTTAAGTCGTTTTGCTGTCTTGTCATAAAATTACATCACAAGTTTCAACTCTAACCGTCCCCCCTGTGGACGTCATTTCTGACCATAGCCAATTAAAATACTCAATCACCTGCCGGGCAGGGATCATGGGCCTGTCAGCTGTGGTATGTCCATCGGCAGCTACAGTAATAGAATAGTCCTTAGTCAAGGCCGATTTTATGGTAGCATCCACACAAAAATCTGTGGCACATCCGGTCAAGATCAATTCCGTCACTCCGCTACTGGTCAATAACGTCTGAAGTTCTGTTTGATAAAACGAATCATTTGCTGTTTTAGAGACAAATATATCTGCGGGCCCTCTGATCAGCTCTGGTAACAACGACCAATCTTTTGTCCCGGGCAGAAAACAGTTTTCCTTTGTCCCATCATGCTGTATAAAAATAACCAAATCTCCGTTCTTTCTAAACGCCTCAGAAAGTCTGTTTATCCGATCAATAACAGCAAAGGTATCATACCGCAGCTCATAGGGTCTAAAACTCCCCAATTGCATATCTATTATTAGTAAGGCTCTCATTAACGCAAAATTATCGATTAATATAATATCTATACTCTTACTGAATCATTCCTGCAGCGGTATATTTATGAGGAGACGCTTTGTAGGTCGCCTCTGCAAATTCTAACGCATCAGCAACTGAAGAAAAAGTATGTATCACACCAAATGGCTCATCTGGATCAACCAACGAAAACGCATAGATGTCCAAGAAGTCTTTATTCCCCTCATCAAATGATTCGAAATAAACCACAGAATAGCTTTCGTCGCTTTCCTTATCAATGCTCAACCATCTGAGTATGGTATAATCTGCTTCCTGAACAACACCCAACCATTGCTCCACTGATTTTCCTAATCTCAATCTGGCTCTGATTTGTTCGTCCATTAAATACTCTGCCATAAAAATAACGTAATACATGAATTTAGTAAATTGCATTATGGAAAAGAAAACTTTTTGACATCATCTTTTAAATCATTCGTGTTATTTTATGAAAGTTTACTTCTTAATACCTTTTTTATTTCTTGTTATAGCTTGTCAAAGCACCACTAAAAAAGCACCTAAGGCAAGAATGCCAGAAAAACTCTTTGATTATTCTAAAGTTGAAAAAGACTATGAGGAAATACTAGAAGCGATACTTACATATAACTCTTATATCATTGGAACGATCAAGTCTGAAGAACCTAAGACGTATATCGAATCCATATTTACCAAAGATTCCATATGCACTGCGTATAAGGGGGATCATCCTCCGGGAGATGGAATAGGAATCAGGAAATTATTTCATCGTCTCGGCAGTAGCCAGCAGGACTCTATTAGTTTCCTAAATCAGACAAGAGACAGAGATACAGTCTATATTCCTCCGGCAATAACCCATAAATTTAGGGTCAAAGACAGCAATAAATTGATCGCTGAAGAACGTTTTTTCACAAAGATGGTTTTCCACTTACCGATCCTGACGCATGACCGCCAAAAAGCATTTGTATCCCTGGATCATATATGTGGTGGATGGTGCGGCGAAGGATGGTATTTTATTCTTGAAAGAACAAAAGGCAAATGGAAGGTGGTTAAATATGAGAGTACTTGGCAAGCTTAGTACGATCAAATAATCTTCCCTATCGACTGGTCATCCGTTCTCGAATCTGGATGATCAGTGGTATCAAAATCTCCAATATATCAACAAATTAGCAAAATAGCAATTAAGCCGCCGATAAAGCTAACAAGCAATAAAGCAAGCAGGCAATAAAGGATGCAAGAAAAGAAAAACTTTAAAAAAACTGGACTACTCCATTAACATTTGCTTATCCGATCAATGACACCTTTGGCGTCATATCGTAGTGTATAGGGCCTAAAAATGCCCAGTTGCATATCTATAATCAGTAAGGCTCTCATGGCGAACTAATATCAAAATAATTTCATAGATAAAGATAGTAAATGTTCATTATCCAACACCAATTGTCCGATAGTGGACATCATCAAAACACATAAGAACCTCATTAAAAACCAATTGAAAATATGGCAAGCCTATTGTCATTTATCCTGCAATACCAGTCCAAATAAGAATGAATATTCATATCCAACAATCCTAAAAACCAAAATGAAATATCTAATCATTATTTTCCTAACTGTAGTACTCCATCACAGCTTAATCGCACAAGAGGCTTCCCTAAAATCCTTTATCCAATCTTATGCTACAAAGAATAGCTTTGACGGAACCATATTGATCCAGCAGGATACTGCTATAATCTACCACGAAAGCTTTGGTATAGCGGATCGCAGATTTAATCTCCCGATAAACAAGGAAACTATTTATAATATTGCATCGATCACCAAGGCTTTTACAGCAGTTTTGATCCTTCAACTTGTAGAGCAAGGAAAGCTAGATTTAAATAAGCCTTTCAAAACTTATTTACCTGAATATCCAGATCAAGTGAGCCAAAAAGTCACAACAAATCAACTACTTAACCACAGCTCGGGAATTGTGCTCATTGATACAGTTTCAAGTGTAGAAAACGCGATGAAATACGGTCTGGGTATATTTCAGACACCACGCAATTCGGATCAGATGTTAAAAAGTTTTTGGGATAAACCGCTTGTGAATGAGCCCGGAACTAAATTTAATTACAATAATGCAGATTATATTATTTTGGGCAAGATCATTGAAAAAATCTATGGTAAAACTTACGAAGAAGTGCTCTCTGAAAAGATTTTAAAACCGCTGGGAACGCGCTGTTCGGGTCTGGCGCAGGAAAAAGATATTATCAAAAATCTAGCGAGTACTTATTTTAGGGACAATAACTCCACAGTTTTCATCAATAACATTCCCATGTTTATAGAAAACTGGTATGCCGCAGGTGCCATGTATTCTTCACCCGAAGATCTACTGAAATTCTCGAATGCATTGTTTGGGTTAAAATTAATAAGGAAAAAAAGCCTTGATTTAATGCTTACGCCCGGCCTCGATAATTATGGCTTTGGCGTATGGGTGAACGGTCAGGGAAATGACAGAAGAATGGAACGATATGGACAGATAATGGGCATTAATGCTGTATGGATGAAATTTTTGAATCGGCCTATTACCATTATTATTCTGAGCAATACGAATGTTGCTAATCTAGGTGAATTGGCTTTAGGAATTGAGGGGAAAATTCTTAAGTAATTGCCCTCTTCTGTGTTATCATGTGGTATAGAAGTATTTTTGAAGTATAGCATTTTAGCCCCAGAGGGCTAATGTATTTTCCCTTGCCTGCACAATAGTTTAAGGCATTTTGTATATAGGAATAATCATCGGAATCCGGCGGTTGTCCACCCGTCTCTATACCTTTTGCACCAAAATACTGGACATTCGCATTGCCAACAAAAGTATTAATCAAATTGACATCTCGTACTGTAATTACGCTGTCACCATAGTCTAGACCAGGATAGGTTGGAGAGATCTAATAAATAATTGGGAAAGATGGTGTATATAAGCGGCAGAGGGGAGATACCGAAAAGTCACTATCATAAGAAGAAGAAATAAGCATTTAGTGCTCTTTTATATTTGAATCCCTGCTTCAATACAATTTCAAAAAGGTTCATATAATGCATGAGATCATAAATATTCTACTCTTATTGCTGTATTTGTAATGACAAAGCAGTTAAAACCACAAGTTTGACGAAATGTGTAATAGAACAGGTTAGGCAATTTCATTGCCTCCATATTATCCTCAGCAATATAATTTTGCATGCGATTAAAATAGCTTAAATTGCTATTGAAAAACACTTCAAAGCTATTTCCGACTTCTATTACATTAAAGATATTGACAAAATCGAACTCCGAAAACTCCTGCCAGACGACATTTTCAAAGATCATCTTCTTAATTGGCGCTGTGCTTTCTGTGATATACTCGCCATAATATATTTCTGTAATCTTGTTTTGAAAATTCACACTTAGATTGTAAGCGAATAAATCCCCAAACTCTTCATTTAATTTAATGCCATCCATATTAATTAGATAGTTCTCATAAGAGGTGTTATTTTAAAAATGTGATCTTCATCGTGTTCATGATCCAATGACCAATAATCTATTAGTTCGACAAAATATCTTTTATCCTTTGATAACATCGCTCTAATTCTATCCCATCTATAATCTACAGATAGGTCATACTCATTTAGATAATCGTCATAGGACGCAACAATCAGAGACATTAATGCCATCCTTTCCTCAAATGCTAAATCATATTGATGATACAAATCAATAAATTCATTTATCCGCGAGGAGTCTGCCATTTCGATATCCCAGTCCTGCTCTGTCCCTGTGTAAGGCAGAGACAATTTTTTGCTAAGTGCTATGATTATGTCTTGCTTTAATATCATTCAGTTATATAGAAGTTTTATCAACTTGGTTATAGGATTGCCATCCTTCATAATCAAACACTGTTTTAACTGTACCTATTTTTGAGCAGGCTTTTTCAAAATACCCGTCATCCAATGCCTCCTGAATAGCTTTACGGATCGTCAAATGAGATAAATCCGGCACAATAATCATATCGGAAGCCCAGAAATAGGAAGCCTCGTCACGTCGCATTAACATTCCAATATTGTTTAACGTAAACAAAGTAGCAACATATACATCGTCATTACTCAGTATAATATGAATATCGATATTGTCATTGAAAATATCCTCTACTCGATGAGTAAAAAATAATTTGAACTGCATTTTTCGCATAATGATCATCGTCAATTTAACTATCAAAAAAATGAGGATTATTGTTCGCCTAATTTCAACAAATTATCAATTCAAGCCAAATTTAAAATAGAAGTGTTAGCAACATGATCATTCTACAACTCAACGATTAACGAGGTTGCAAATACCTTTAATTCAATCCCGCTATAAAAACCTATATAGTACAACGATCGCCCAAAGCCATCAAACTCAGATAGCGCAGTTTCATTTTCAAACCGACCTCGATACAATAGGTCAATAGTCTTAAATTCATTGGAAACATCCTCGTCAAGAACAAATAAGCATGTCTCCATGACAGCATCAATAAATACGAGATCAACTAGACCATAGTTAGCGTCAGTTGCCAGATTGATTCGTTTAAACGTAAGACGAAATTCGTTATATGCTGCCTTGTATACCAATCTAATGCAGTCATAGTCATTATGTAGATCAAGATAAATACCATCCAAATCTATAGCTACAATATCTTTAAATAATTCAGATTGTGGTAAACTAATCTTTCTCTTTATTCTTTCGCCAGCCATTTACTTACCGCTTTAATTGTTTGTATTCGATAAAATCTCGGTCACAATATGGACTAAGGTTTCAATTTTAAATTTAATTTCCATTTTTATCGATATTCAAGCCGATCTAGCGACTTCATATTTCCTGCTTTATTTCTATGGTAATAAACAACCATTTTTCGCCGAAAGAGCAAAACCCGTCTATCTTCCCACACAACAGGCCACACACACGAATGTTGTTTGATAGCTTTTAATAGGCCTATATGCTCAGGTTGTAGCGGCCCCAGGGATTCAAGCCCCGTGATCTGTCCATTTCCAAGGACAACAAATTGAACAGTGATTGAATCCAGACGCATTGCCCCCTTTAGTTTTCCTTTAGGCAGCCCCATAATGGCCGATAGTTTTTTCAGATAAACTTCCTCCCCTCCTAAAGGTCGGGGTTCTTCTTTCGCGCGATGGTAAATTTTCGTACCTATTGTATCAAAGTCAGCTAAATAACAGGGTGCAGCTGGATCGAAAGCACGTGGATACTTGAACATCAAATAGGTGTGCTTCGGTGAACGCCAGCCTTTTTCTGTAAAATAGCTCGACGGATAGCCTTTGTCCACTAAATGCACAAAATAGCGTTCTCCTTCGGCAAAGCGGACCCGATCGACCTTAATCTGCTGGATACCCCTGGGATCGATATAATACAACAAAAAATTATGATGAATGGTAACACCGGGATTCAACTGATTAAGATATCCACTATGCCAATGTACGGTGACATGCTCAATAGGCAAGCCCGTATATCTCCTGATAAGTTCTGGTAGGGCAATACGGTCAGCAAAAAAATCTTCTTCAGTATCTACATGGATAGAACCCCTGTAGGATATACCATCTATCAGCGTATCCTGTGCTGATCGACGGATCTGTTTATAGTATTTTGCCTTTGATGCCCGAATTGTATAAGGACTGACCTGTATCGTATTGATAAAATACGCCGGATCGTCGGCATACTGATCAGAAGGTGATGGCGGATACCAGGGAGTATGGAAATAGACAGCCCCCTGGTAACCATTTTTTGCTGTAGTCGAATAAGGTAATGCCCTACCCAGCACTGCTCCGGGATAATTGACTAAATCTTCATGTCTGATGGTTCCACCATTTAAGATAAATTCATAATTTTCAAACGCGCCATAACTTTTGGGAAATAATAGCGAACTATCCCGCCCACTGGTATTTACCTGTTGAGATAATGTCCTAGATGCTAATAGCATAAATATAAAAACAAACAGGTAATAGGTAAGGTATATTATCTTCATGGGTTGATTGTTAATTCTCTTATACTATATGGAATTCCAATATGATCCAGTGATCGAATATTTCCCCGAGAATCCGTGCTGTATAAAATTTTCATTTTCACCCAAGCATATACTGGACGTCCTCCCATTATTGCGGGTGACCAAATGCAAGCATTATTTTTGATCGCCTTTAGTATATCTCCATGGCAGGCTCTTTCGGGGCTTAGGCTTTGTAGTCTTGAAAGCATTCCATTTTTGAGCACAACAAATTGTACTGCGATTGAATCCTTTATCGCGGTAGGGGCTTTTTCTGTAGATAGTCCCATTGACGTAGCTAGTTTTTTCAAATAGACTTTATTACCCTTATAAGGCTGCGCAGAAATTTCGGTACTGGTAAAAATGGAATAACCGTCTTCATCAAAATCAGGCAAGTAACAGGGGGATATTGTATCAACGGCCAGTAGATCACTAAAAATTAAATTTGCCTTGGCATTAAGCCATTTATACGTATTATCGACGATATGAACAACATAACGTTCACCTTCCGCAAAACGGACATGATCAACTTCTATAGCACGAACCCCTAGTTTTATTTTCTGATCTATTTTGTCTATACTGAATGAATGGATTGGAAAACAGTCGTCGATAATAGTACCAATATCGTCTTCATCGGTGTAACGGTTACCTAGACCACGCCAATGGACAATGACCTTTTCGAGTGGCAAATGGGTATATTTTTCAATGAGTTCCGGCAGTAGAGTACGGTTCTCAAGAACATCCTCATCAGTGTCTATGTGAATGGAGCCTTTGTATAATTTACCGTCTATTGTTGTGTCACGTATCGTCTTGGATATTTTATTGAAGGCTTCTGCTTTGAGCAAACGAATACGATACGGGCTAACCTGTCTACCATTGAAAAAATAGGCCGGATCATCGGCATAACGAACAGGGGGAGCATAATATTCTTTGTTGTGGAAATAAACAGCTCCACTGTACGAGCGTCCTTCCAACCGGATTGGGTAAGGAAATACAGTATTCAATTTCGTGTCGGGATAATTGATCAAAGAATCCTGTTCAATGACATTTCCATTCAGTACAAACGCATAGTTTTCGAAGCGCCCATGTTTTGTTGGAAACAGACTGACACTGTCCAGATTGGCGGAATAGAGAGACTGTGCCGACGCCTGAACCTCGAATAGAAGAATAAAAACAAATAATATATAACTTTTCATTTTCTACATTTTCTAATCAAAAAATTATCGATTTATATAATCCCTATACTCTCCTTGAATCATTCCAGCAGCAGTCTACCGCCCCCCTCTGGTGTATCCCACACCAAATGGGAAATCAGCTTTATTTCCGCAGAGCGAAGTGTTCTTTTCATATTTCGCATAGTTCTATTGGCTTATCAAAGATTGATCTATATAAAGATCAATAATCACTTAAACAAATCAAACTTTTACTATATTTATTTGCCAAACCTTTTATGATGGACATACACAGTATAAATAGAGGATCCGGATATTATCGTATTTCGACAGGTTTTGAAGAGACAGACTTATGGGCTCCAACGGTGGATAGTGGTATAGCGAAAAATTGATATGATTCAAATTCGAACAGCGATTTTATTGGTATTTTTTCTACTGGAACTACCCTATGTATATCCGCAATCTAAAAAGATGGAGGATAATACAACGACAATTGATGTTCGCCAAGAAGCGTTGTCGAAAAAATTAGAATTGTCAGATCTAAAAAAGTCTAATCATGAATTGGCATTTCGATTTTGGGGTCACGGACAGGCAGTTGATATCACTGCAGACAGTACACGCATTATAGGTACGGTAACGAACTATATATACCATCAAAAAAAATCTGCTGATCACAGAACAGATACCTTATTCAATAAAGCTCCCCTTTCCCCCGATCAGGCAAAGACCGCTTATGAACTTTTTCTGAATCTTAAGTTGCTAAATATACCTGCAGGCGAAAAGATAAAGGGATGGAGCAAGGGGGCTGACGGTATAACTTATATCATAGAACAGGCAGACAAAGGGATTTACAGCACAAAAAGCTATTGGACACCCTCCATTCAACATGGGCTGCCAGAAGCAAGAGCAATTTCGGATTTCGTGAATAACTTATCGGATACGCTAAAACTAGAAGAAACCTTCAAGTCTTTCAAAAACAACTTACCCCATAAAGGGTGTTATCATACTGGTGGATTAGCATTAATGTGTTATGTTTCGAACAGCTTTTGGGCAGGCTATAGCGCCTCAACAAAACTCCCCTATGGTTTTTATACCGGTTATAATGCAGGATATATAGGAGGAACAAAAGTAAACATGGGAGCATCGCTGCAATATAATTTCAGCAGGAATGGATTCTATCATCTGAACACCGCCCTAGCTAAGAGTAAAATCTTTTATGATAAGGCTAATCTCACTGATTATATAGTCTATAGGTATCAGAAGAGAAAGATCAATATAAGAAATGCTAACGAAAAGTTTGAAAACCATCAACTCGTATATAGATTGCAGCTTAGAAACAATTTTAACGTTGGCGCCGGTATAGATTATCTGAGGAATGAAGGTAACGTAAGTGCTATCTACCTCTCTGCATCAAAAGGCTTGACAAAGCTTAATATCAATACCGCAATATCGGCTTCCTTTTTTGAAGGTCAGACCAATTATAAAATCGATCTGTCAAAGTCTATCTATTTTAACAGTAGATTTTTTGTGAAGGGGTTGTCGCTTGGTGTCAGCTATGAAGATTTTATGCGTTATAGAGATATGTATTTTAATCTTGCACTGTTGTTATAGAGATTATCAACGCTTTTTCATCCTCATTGTCAACCGCTCTTTTTTATTTGCTTTTTGCCTTTAATAGATGACTCAGGATAAAAAAAGTAAGTACAAACATAATTGCCTGAATGATAAATACTGGGTAAAGTAGATCTCCTTCGGCATAGCGATATACAAAGCTTATAATCGATACTGGAAACGTAAATACCGTACCGACAACAAACCATTCGTTATAAAACGGATCATCAGGAAAAATCGAACATACAGATAAAGTACCTATACCTACATACGCTAGAGCAATAAAAAATGGTAATCGCTGCTCTTTTAGATACTTTATCATAGGTCTGCAGTTATAAAAATGCTTCGCTTTTATTTGCGTACTAATTGTCTTTACACGAATCTTTTTAGCTTACTCAGTTATTTCCCTAGAATATCTTCCAGTTTTTTTAAAAGCTCCTCTCCCCTAAGATTAGTGGCTATAATCACGCCCTTCGGATCCAAAAGAAAATTTTAGGGAATTCCTCTCACATGATATAATTCAGCTACCTCACTTTGCCAGCCTTTAAGATCGGAAACCTGTTGCCATACCAATTGATCTTCTTTAATGGCTTTAAGCCATCTTTCTTTCGTAGTTTCATCATCCAAAGAAATCCCTAAAATTTCAAAATTTTTAGCTTTGAATTTTTGATAGGCTTTCACCACATAAGGATTTTCCTCTCTACACGGTCCGCACCAACTTGCCCAGAAGTCCAACAGCAGATATTTTCCTTTTAAACTGCCTAGGGATACAAAATTTCCGGATGTATCTTTAGCACTAAAATCAGGTGCTATTTTCCCAATTTGAACAGCGTTCATACGATCAATCTGCTTGCGAAACTCTTTACCATCGAATGTTTGTTTGATCCTATCATCCAAACTATCAAACAATTTTTCTATTTGTCTTAATTTTAATCGACGGGAGAATCTTTCCAGCGTATTTAAACTTGGGAGGCTTCCAGGATGGTTAATAATGTAATCAACGGCCAGATCCGTTTCGTCCTGTTCGAGTTTTTGATATTCAATACTATACTTATTCAGCTCAATACTATCTTGACTAGCAGAAGCTTTGAATTGATCATATCTTTCATACCATTTTTCCCATGCTAAATAGGCTGGCTCTAATATCCGTTTAAGTTTTTGAAAATCTTTGTCGATCGGAGAGCCTTCTATACGTGATTCATTCAGATTTTCATCCACAAAAATCTTAAAATTTACTGGCTCAATCGAAAAATCGAACTGATTTCCATTATCAGGATCCGCTGCGCCGTTTTCTTTTAGCTGAATATAGGCGTGAGTTCCATATACTGGAATACCTTTAAAATAGAAAGCTCCATTTTTAATAAGGGATGAATCCTGTTTAAAACCTTCCGTACTTTGATAGTTGAGATAAATATATTTATAGGCCGTCTCCTTGGCCAGCTTTCCTTCAATAGTAAAATAATTTTGTTGTCCATAAGACAATTGTCCGCTTAATAGCAAGGCTAAAGTGAGAAATGCTAATCTCATAAATTTATATGTTCAGGGGTATAGTTTAACTTAGATTTCGGATTAAATTCCAAAAGCGAAAATAGAAAATTTTTAATGATTTTTCTAGCATAATATATTTCCAGAAAACTATTAAAAACCGCTTTTGGACCTAAGCATTTCAACAGGGACGAAAAGAGAAGTCCTACCAAAAACACCCCTTGAATTAAACCCTAGATTCAAGCTTATAGCCCTTGCCTCGAACCACAATAATGTTGATATCGGGAACTGTTTCCAATTTTTTCCTGAGTTTCGAAATAAACATATCCAAACTGCGTCCCACAATCACCCCCTCATCTTCCCATATCTCTTTTTGCAACTGGCTCCTAGTAATTGTCTCATTAGGGGATAGAGCAAAAATATGCATTAGCCTTGCTTCGGTCCGAGTCAGATCTATACATTCATTATTTATCCTCAATTGCTTTTCATGGGGATCAAATTGGACCGAACCGAAATTGAATACCGCTGTAGGCTGATCGTCTTTGGCTGTTTTTTGTAGTGAACTTGGTCTAAAAAGAGCAAAACAGACAAAAGCCAATGCAGATAAACTCCCTAATATATACACTCCTTTCGTTGTACTCTTTTCTGCTTGTTTGAATTTGATTGCTATTATATAACATCCGCTAGTCTGCTCTCTTCCTAAGCAGGGTACAATATCATCTTCTTTTTCTCCAGCGATAGCAAATCCATAGGCTACAGCATTCGTTGCGCAGTTAAGAACATTGACAATATAATGGCGTGTAAAAGGATCTTCGGCCAACAGGTCTTTTGCCGTATTTAAGAGTGAATCAGGCTGAAAGGTAATATGCTGTTCAAATCTAATCCGATATTCATCTGGCGTAATCCGCTCTATAGGAAGTACCCTTGATGTACTATCTGCCGACTGTAAGAGCAGCTGGTGGCCAAGTTTACGGAGTAGAATTTCTGTTTTGGCTTCATCAAAGCTACTCCTCCCCTCCTTACTGAATGCTAGACCGATCAATGAGATAGATAGGAATAGGAATGTTAGTCCAATAATGTATCTACGTTTTCTATCTTGAAGATTTTTGAAATCAAATCGCATAAGCGGACATTATTTACAAAGTTTACAATTTAATTTACAATCCTGAACGGTCAACTATAAAGATATCAAAGTATTTTCGCTCAACCAACTTTGATAGCATATGAACAATGCAATAAACATTTCTATTTTACTGCTGCTCTCTTTTTTAATCAATTCCTGCAGCGATAATAACCATAAGCAACAGCGGTTAAACAATCCAAAAGTTTTATCCCATTATCCAAGCGCCGCACATGGCCCTAGTGGAATCGTCCGTACGGTAAAGCAAGACCGAAAGGGCAATATTTGGATTGCTTCATGGAAGGGCGTTTTCCGATACGATGGAAAATCGTTCAGCAATGTAACAGCTGAAGTCAGTACTGCCCGTTTTTTCGGAGTATTGGAAGATAAAAAAGGAAACTTTTGGTTGGCCTCGATCGGTTCAGGCGTGTATTATTATGATGGAAAATCCTTTCACAATTTTACAACAAAAGACGGCCTTGCAGGTAACCAGGTCACTGAAATCTATGCGGATAAGGCGGGTCATATTTGGTTCTGCACAGATGCTGGGGTGAGCCGCTATGATGGAAAGTCTTTTAAAAATTTTACAACAAAAGACGGACTTTCCAGCAACAGTGTCAACTCGATTACAGAGGACAAAACAGGAAAGCTATGGTTTGGGACAGCTGATTATGCCTGTGTCTATGATGGCAAAAAATATACGATCCTCAGGCATGAAGGTAAACCTTTCAAAAATGTCCGCTCTATAATAGCGGATAAAAATGGGAATATCTGGCTTGGAGGAAATGACGGACTATGGCGCTATGACGGTACTATATTTAGAAATTATACAAGTCAGTTTGTTGGCTATATCTACGAAGATAAAAATGGGAATATCTGGACTAGTTCGGATAGTGTTGTCAATAGGGATTTCAAACATGTCTCACAACCTCCCACCCAAACAAAAAGCTGGATTCTCTCCCGTTACAATTCTAAATCATTATCGGATCCCTCTACGCCTCCTGAGATAATCAGATCGGGGGAAGCCCTGATTTTTGGAATAACCGAAGCTAATGATGGCAGCATATGGTTTGGTACTTTAAATGGAGTGCATCGTTATAATGGAAATAGGTTTACGGACTTTAAAACGAAATAATGGGCAGAAGGGCAATAAGTTCCTATCATTTCGCTACTAGAGTAGCTACAAAAGACTAGTAACATAATCAAAAAATTGCTGCTTTCTTATTTAATAATTTACTTAAATGAATGGAAATACGATGCAACCTTTGTGTAATCTTAAATTAGTAGCAGCTTCCACAGACTTCCCTAGTCGTAGTCTAGTTTTGATTTAATCATCCATTAGATACTGAACGACAAATAATAACTTAATACATGAATATGGTGAATTGAATTATGG
>NZ_RBWS01000036.1 GCF_003627955.1 Sphingobacterium puteale
GATAGTAATTTGCGTTCGGCGTCTTGCAAGGGAGATCTGTATTAAAGATGCTAAATTAGCAAATTTTTAATATTCCCCCAAGAATTCTGATTGATCCCGCAAAAGCCGGCTGTACTAGATCCTTTACCTGATTGATAAAAAAATCACAGTTTTTGGGATCAATCAGAATTCAGGGAAGAAAAATAGGGAAATGAAAAAAGGCAGATCAATATATTGATCTGCCTTTTGGGTAAGTAATCGGGCTCGAACCGACGACCCCTAGAACCACAATCTAGTGCTCTAACCAACTGAGCTATACCTACCGTGATTTTGATGATACAAAAGTACGATTAAACCCCATTCCCTCCAAATAATTAAATAAAAAAAAACAGCGATTTAGGGCAACTAGGTGAAGATTAGTTTATTAAATTTTAATAAAAAACGAATGCGATAGCCCACAGATGGAGGTTTGGTCCCTATCTTTATCATAATGCTTTTTTTTGTTGAGTGTTAAAATAAAAAAGCGATTACCCCGATAGGACAATCGCTTTTCTATTTTAAGATTGTGAACTTAATTAGATCATCTCAACGCTTCTTTTTACGAAAGACGTCAAGTCGGCACCTGATAAAAGACCTCTTGACAAGAGTGCTAAATCAAAAGCTTGTTTCGCCAGTTTCGCACCTTCTTCGTCAGAAGCGGATAAAATCCGTTTGATCAAAGGGTGATTGCCATTAACCGTTACTTTGTAATTATCTGGCAATGAACCATAAAAGTTCATGCCACCGCCAGTTTTGGCCATATCTTTCATACGACGCATAAACTCATCTATAGTAACGGATACGGGTAAGTCGCCTTCACGAAGGGCATCTACCTCAACTTTCATATCCTGACGCGAAATCGCTTTTTCGAAAACTTCCAAAGCTTTTTTGGATTCCTCTTCGGATAATGAAAGTTCGATCTTCTCATCTTTTTGAATTAGCTTGTCGATCACATCTGCGTCTACACGTTTAAGCTGTACCTTTTCGCCTCCTTTTTGTTCCAAATAGGAGGTGAAATGTGTGTCAAGTGGGCCATCAAGTACCAAAACATCATAGCCTTTGTTTAACGCTGTTTGGATAAAACCATCTTGCTGAGCAGCATCATGTGTATATAAGTAAACAATATTACCATCTTTATCGACTTGAATATCTTTTACTTTTTCATAGTATTCTTTGATTGTAAAGCTCGCGTTGTCGGTGTTTTTTACCAAGCAGAAATCACTCGCTTTTTCCGCGAACTTTTCATCGCTTAGCATGCCATACTTGATAAACAAGCCAATGTCTGTCCATTTTTCTTCAAAACCTTTGCGGTCAGTTTTGAATATTTCATTTAATTTATCCGCAACTTTTTTGGTAATATAGCTGTTGATCTTTTTAACATTGCTATCTGCCTGTAAGAAAGAGCGTGAGACATTCAATGGAATATCCGGTGAATCGATTACCCCATGAAGTAACATCAGGAATTCCGGTACAATATCCTTTACTTCATCGGTAATGAATACCTGTCTAGAGTAAAGCTTGATTTTGTTGCGTTGGATTTCCAGCTCGTTTTTCACTTTAGGGAAGTAAAGAATACCAGTCAGGTTAAATGGATAATCTACGTTAAGGTGGATCCAAAACAATGGCTCATCCATCGAATAAGGATATAGTTCGCGATAGAAAGCTAGATAATCCTCGTCTTTTAACTCTGAGGGAGACTTTGTCCATGCTGGATTTGTATTGTTGATGATATTGTCAACTTCTACAGATTTATATTTTGGTTTACCTTCCTCATCTTCTCCATCTGGTTCAGAACTTGTCTTCGTGCCAAAACGAATTGGGATAGGAAGGAACTTTGCATATTTGTCCAAGATGTCCTGTAGACGAGCTTGACTCAAAAACTCTGTGGACTCGTCATTGATATGCAAAATGATGTCTGTACCACGTGTTGTTCTAGTCCCTGTTGAAATTTCGTAAGAAGTACTACCGTCACATGTCCAATGCGCTGGTTCGGCTCCATCTTGGTAGGATAATGATTGAATTTCTACGGTGTCAGCCACCATAAATGCAGAATAGAATCCTAACCCAAAGCGACCAATGATCTCATTTGCATCGTTAGCTTCCTTGAATTTCTCCATGAATTCTGTTGCTCCCGAAAATGCGATTTGATTAATATATTTTTTGATTTCTTCGGCAGTCATACCAATACCATTGTCTGAAATCGTAATGGTTTTGGCCGCCTCATCAAACTTCACATCTACGATTAACTCACCTGTTTCGCCATTGTATTGCCCCAAAGACGCCAAACGCTTAATCTTTTGGGAAGCATCAACTGCATTAGATACCAGTTCGCGCAAGAAAATCTCATTATCTGAGTATAAGAATTTTTTGATTACGGGAAATATGTTCTCCGTGTGGATTGAAATACTACCTTTTTCTGGATTCATAATTTGTATGTTGCTATTTAATTTTATGATTTTGGTGATTAATGCACAATCCGTGTTCCAAATAGCGATTGTAGGACAGGATGGCAGAAATTCATTCATTTTGTCATAAACGTTCAATATAACCTAGTAATCGTATTTGAACCTATGTCAGGGTAGCTTAGACAGAAAAAACTATACAGGCCCACTATGGGGGCAAGTGAATGTTGGAATCGGGCGATCAATAATCCAGTAGAAGATCTAGATCTACAAATAATCTTAATTTAATTCGGGGCTCTGTGGGAAATTGGCGACATGGGCATATTTTGGACCTAACCCAATTATGGCATCCTTCCAGAGCAACTCACCATTACCTTCAAAAATAATCTGATGATGGTATTTGTTTTGAACAGCCCAGCTGTTTTCGTTTATTTCCTTATCCAATTGTCCACTTGACCAACCTGAATAGCCGATGAAAAACTTAATTTCATCAGATTTAATCTGGTCCTGTTGAATCGCGTCAATAAGTTTTTCTTCATCACCACCAAAATAGAGGTTTGGAGCAACCTCTTCACCACTTAGTAGAAGATCAAACCGACTATGTACAAAAAATAGGCTCTCCTGTGCCACAGGTCCGCCTATATAGATCGGGAAATGACATTGTGCTATTGATTCCAATAATTGACCAATATGGACATTCGTTTTATTATTCAATACAAAGCCTAAGCTACCTTCTTGGTTATGATCACATAATAGGATAACAGACCTTAGGAATCGAGGGTCTAACATGAATGGCTCTGAAATCAGCAAGCTTCCTTTTTGTGGGTCTAATTCATTAAACATAGGACGCAAAATTAAGTATATGTCGAAATTAATCCTTTTTTGTTTAACTCATGCGAGATTTGTGCCAAAAAAACGTTTTTGGCAATTTCTACTAAGTTTATAGAGAAAAAGCAATGATTTTAGTAAGTTTGTAGGAATATAAAAATAGGTTTCTATGTCCATTCAACATAAAGATATTGCAGCGATCAGACAAGATTACGTATTGGGTAACCTATCTGAATCTGATGTGGATCATGATCCCATCCATCAGTTTAAAAAATGGTTTGATGAGGCTATTCATAGTGAGGTGATTGAGCCCAATGCGATGGTGTTGTCCACTGTTTCGCTACAGCATTTGCCATCCTCAAGGATTGTTCTATTAAAAGATATTTCAGAAGGAGGGTTGGTATTCTTTACAAATTATGAGAGCCGAAAAGGGGAAGAAATGAAAACCAATCCACATGCTGCGCTCTTGTTTTTCTGGCCCGAATTGCAACGACAAATCCGCGTTGAAGGGGTCATTGAATTTGTCAATGGATCCAATTCGGATGAGTATTTTCAATCACGCCCCAAAGCAAGTCGCATAGGCGCTTTGGCATCGCCGCAGAGCCGGGAAATTCCAAACAGAGATTTTTTAGAAATCAGAGTAGAAGAGCTTCAGAAGCAATATACCGATGATGTACCTGTTCCTCGTCCAGCGCACTGGGGCGGCTATATCTTAAAACCCATTTATTTTGAATTTTGGCAGGGCCGTGCAAGTCGTCTTCATGACCGTATTGTCTATAAAAAAATATCAGATTCTTGGAAAATTACGCGTCTAGCCCCATAATATGACATTTGAAGAAATTAAATCAACACTAGTTTCCGCATTGGGTGCCTCCATCATACGGAAAGAAGAGGTCACTGGCTTACAACCGGCGTTGTTTATCGACGCAGAAAATCTACTTCCTGTCTGTTCTTTTCTTCGAGATACAGAAGGACTTTATTTTGACTTTTTGAGCAACATAACTGCGGTAGATTACGAAGAGCACTTTACCATTGTATACCATCTTAATTCCCTACCTTATCAACATACCCTTGTTTTGAAAGTGGAATTGGAGACGAACCGGTCTTTGGACGAACTACCAGAGATCGTATCAATAACATCCGTTTGGCGTACAGCAGATTGGCATGAAAGAGAAGCATTTGATCTGATGGGAATTTATTTTTCAGGGCACCCTGACCTGCGGCGAATCCTTTTGCCCGATGATTGGGAAGGGCACCCTTTACGTAAAGATTATCAGGATGCTGAAAAGTATCATGGTATTAACATTAATTAATCCCTATGGCGAATCCAAAATATAGCGAAGCATTAATGCGCTATGAAAGACATTTAACGGAGATCTCGACCCAAGAAATGGTATTAAACATGGGACCGCAACACCCCTCAACTCACGGAGTGTTACGCTTGCAACTGATTACCGATGGCGAAATTGTGAAAGAGGTCGTTCCACATTTGGGGTATCTGCACCGATGTTTCGATAAACATGCAGAATCATTAAATTATGGTAAAACAATTCCTTTCACCGATCGCTTAGATTATCTGGCATCCATGAACAATAGCCATGCATTTGTCATGGGTGTAGAACGTATGCTGGGTTTGGATAGTAAGATCCCCAAAAGGGTAGAATATATCCGTGTATTAGTCTGTGAACTTAATCGCATTGCATCACATCTTATTGCTATCGGTACATACGGTATTGATATCGGTGCCACAACTCCTTTTCTATGGTGCTTTAGAGATCGTGAGCATATCATGAACATGTTGGAATGGGTATCCGGTTCTCGCATGTTATATAACTATATATGGGTAGGTGGGCTTTTCTACGATTTGCCCGTTGGTTTTGAAACACGTTGTTCCGAATTTATACGTTATTTTAAGCCAAAGCTAGTGGAGCTTGATGAGATATTAACGCAGAATCAGATATTTATATCGCGAACAGCTAATATTGGCATCTTACCAGCTGAGGTTGCAATTAATTACGGTGTCTCTGGCCCTATGCTACGAGCCTCAGGTATTAAATGGGATTTGAGACGGATTGATGGATATTCCGTTTATCCGGAAATAGACTTTGAGGTCCCGGTAGGACAAGGAGTCATGGGTAGTATTGGAGATTGCTGGGACCGCTATAAGGTTAGGGTAGATGAAGTACGCGAATCTGTACGCATCGTTGAACAATGCCTTGAACGTTTAGAGAAAGACTTTAAGCGTACAGCGGATTTTGATCCACGTGCGTTGGTGCCCAAAAAAGTAAATTTGAAAGCGCAAGATTACTATGTGCGTGCGGAGAACCCGAAAGGAGAACTTGGTTTTTATTTTGTAACGAAAGAAAAATCTGATATTCCCTTAAGAGTGAAATCAAGAGGACCAAGTTTCAACAATCTTTCTGTCATTTCCGAATTGGGAAAAGGGGTTTTAATTGCCGACCTTATTGCCATACTTGGGTCAATCGATATCGTGCTGGGCGAAGTTGATCGATAAAATTGCAGTATTATGCATATTATCAAATAGTTTTGATAAAAACTAAGACACTGTATTGAAAATGTTGCATAAAAACGCATTAAAATTTGCATATATAAGCAATATTCACCATATTTGCAGTCTCATAATTTAAGTTTATAATTGGTTAATGAAAGCTCGTTACTCCCATAGTAGCGGGCTTTTCTTTTTATCAATCATATTATTTTAGAGGGGCAGATACTTTGCTTATTAAAAGCAGACGACATCAAACACATTCCTTCAAAATAACCTTTTTGTACAGATTTCATCAAAATTCTTAGTAGAGAATTTGGCTTAAATTGTTACCTTTACTGGTCTTAAATAAAAGAAAGTGGCGGAGAGTTTAGTTATTATTCCAACATATAATGAAAAGGAAAATATTGAAAAAATCATTCGTAAAGTTTTTTCCTTATCACATGCATTTGATATTCTGATTGTTGATGACGGATCGCCTGATGGAACGGCTGATATCGTAAAGCGTTTGCAATTAAATGAGTTTCAAGACCGTTTATTTATAGAAGAACGGAAAGGGAAACTAGGCTTGGGAACAGCGTATATCCACGGATTTAAATGGGGGCTCGCAAGGGAACATTATCAGTACATCTTTGAAATGGATGCGGATTTCAGCCACAATCCTGAAGATCTAGTCCGATTGAGACAAGCCTGCTTAGATGGTGCCGATATGAGTATCGGCTCCCGCTATATTAAAGGGGTAAATGTTGTCAACTGGCCTATGAGCAGGGTATTGATGTCATATTTTGCATCAGTATATGTACGTTTTATTACCGGAATTAAAATTCAAGATGCTACAGCTGGTTTTGTCTGTTTTACGCGGGAGGTGCTAAAGACCATTCCTTTGGACAGGATTAAATTTGTTGGCTATGCTTTCCAGATTGAGATGAAATTTACCGCCATTCAATATGGTTTTAATGTGGTAGAGGTGCCTATCATATTTACCGATAGAACCGAGGGCACATCTAAAATGAGTACAAGCATCTTCAAGGAAGCTTTTTTTGGCGTAATCCAGCTTAAACTGGGAAGTATCGGAAAAAGTTATAAGAGAAATTAATATTATTGGTCAATGAACGAGAATTTAGATCCAAATGCCGAACGTCTGAGCAATACCGATCGCGATATCGAACGGGCATTGCGCCCCCAGGCTTTTGAAGATTTTACGGGACAGGCAAAAATATTGGAAAATCTGAATATTTTTGTGAAAGCTGCACGATTGCGCGGAGAAGCGTTGGATCATGTATTGTTGCATGGGCCTCCGGGATTAGGTAAAACAACACTATCCCACATCATTGCCAATGAAATGGGAGTAGGAATAAAAATTACCTCCGGCCCGGTCTTGGATAAGCCCGGGGACCTTGCTGGGCTACTGACAAATCTGGAAGAGGGAGATGTGCTCTTTATCGATGAAATCCATCGTTTGAGTCCCTTGGTTGAAGAGTATCTCTATTCGGCAATGGAGGATTTCAAAATTGACATCATGCTGGAGACGGGACCAAATGCCCGCTCTGTTCAGATTTCATTGAATCCTTTTACCCTTATTGGTGCAACAACCCGATCAGGCTTACTGACAGCACCGCTACGCGCACGGTTTGGCATCAATTCACGCCTTCAATATTATGATGCAAAATTATTGACTACGATCGTACTTCGTTCTGCGCACATTCTGAATACACCAATTTCTGACGAAGGAGCGTACGAAATAGCACGCAGGAGTAGGGGAACCCCACGCATTGCAAATGCTTTGTTGCGTCGAACACGAGATTTTGCCCAGATTAAAGGAAATGGAAGTATCGATCAGGAAATAGCAAAATATGCGCTTCATGCGCTTAATGTTGATGAAAATGGATTAGATGAAATGGATAATAAAATCTTGACCACAATTATAGATAAATTCAAAGGCGGCCCCGTTGGACTCAAAACTGTTGCCACTGCCGTAGGGGAAGATGAAGGCACAATAGAAGAGGTATATGAACCTTTTTTGATCCAGGAAGGTTATATCATGCGCACCTCAAGAGGACGTGAATGTACCGAAGCTGCATATAAGCATCTCGGCCGCACACATAATCCAAAAGGAAATACATTGTTTTAATTGCTAAGCTTAAAAATATCCTTCCAATCAGCGACTTTGAAGGATTCGCTTCGTGCGGCTTAACAATGCTGGACTAGGTTTTATCTTCTGAAAATAACTGATCTGAGCAAAAAGCTCCTCTTTTATCCAAGCATGTTTCTTGCTCAGATTATTTAATATATCCAAACAATTGACCAGAACAGCTACAGGGCATTGCTGCTCAATCAGCCATTGAAAAGCAAGTTCAATAAGCTCTTCTTCAGTCTTGTCATCAAGATGATAGCTTTTATTTTTCTTTGATGTCAAGTACATCAAAATTTTGCTATAACTCCTGAGGCAGCTCCAGTTTTTTTGTTTTTTCAAATTATCAAAGAATTGTGGCAACAATCCTTGAAGCAGGGCCGTATCCTTTAATACAATAGTTTCAAACACCCAGGCAGCACGAAAAGACAGTGTTTTATCTTTTTCCAACGAAATGTTGAGCAAATCCTGAAGGCTAATATCGGCAAGCATATCCAAAGAAAAATCCGTTACCTCAAACGATCTTAAGGTAACGGACAAAAACTTTATTTTTTCATCATTGGTCATAAAACCTGTTATTTTAACGGCTTCTCTCGATTCATTTCAATCATATCGACTTCATTCATTTTGGAATCCCCCAAAAGGTGCTGACTAAAATAATCACCCATCTTCCAGAAGAAATACTCTGTCATATCGCCAAATCCATGTCTTTGTCCCGGCAAGAGCAGAAAGTCAAATCGTTTATTTGCTTTGATCAATGCATCGACCATCCGGATCGAATTTGCCGGATGCACGTTGTTGTCAATATCACCCGTTGCAATCAACAGTCGGCCTTTAAGATTCTTGGCTAATTCTGTATTCTTGCTGATCTGATAAGAAAACGTCGTATCACCTTTTGCTGAAACCTTTTCAGTTACACCATGATGACGTTCGCTCCACCAGCGGTTGTAGATCTGATTTTCATGGTTGCCCGCTCCCGACACGGCAACTTTAAAGAAGTCAGGATAAACAAGCATTGCCGCTGTCGACATAAAGCCACCTCCGGAGTGCCCCGTAATACCTACACGATTGATGTCAATAAACTTGTAACGGTCTGCGAGTTGCTCTGCTGTCACCTTTTTATCTTCCAATCCATAATCCCGCAGATTGCCGTAACCATAGGTATGGTACCATTGTGAGCGGGATGGATGTCCGCCCCGATTTCCTACAGTAACCACGATAAAGCCAAATTGAGCTAATCGGTCTATCCGGTCCATGCTCCGTCCAAAGGATTTATTGACAGCTTCTGTCTGTGGTCCCGGGTAGACATATTCTACGATAGGATAGGTTTTTGTACTATCAAAATCAAAAGGTTTGTACATAACACCATAGAGATCTGTGGTACCATCACCAGCCTTTACCTTAAACGGCTCAGGGAATTTATATCCTGCAGCGAATAACAGAGACAAATCGGCCTTTTCAAGCGTCATGATCTTCTGTCCATTGCTATTTAATAATATAGATTCGGGTGTTGTATTTACTCTTGAAGAATTGTTTACAAAATATTTGGACGATTCACTCATCTCGATCTGATGATCAAAATTTCCTGGATTCAGCAGTTTAATTCCGTTTCCGTTTAGATTGACACTATAATGGTGAAGGTAATAGGGATCCTCATTTTTCTCACGACCAGCGGCTGTAAAAAACAAGGTTTGGGTTGTTGGATCTAGCCCCGTAATTTCCTCACAATGAAAGCTTCCCTGAGTAATCTGATTCATAAATTTACCGTTGGTGTCATAGCGGTAGTAATGACCCCATCCGTCTCTTTCTGACCAATGAACCAATTGTTTCCCATTTTCAACCAATAATGGCTTTTGAACATCCAGATATACATTGGAGCGTTCCTGAATAATGGGGTTTACTGTACCGTTCACATTTACCTTTAAGAGATCTATTCTTTTTAAATCACGGCTGGAGCGGGAAATATAGAATTCTTCGTTATTACCCAGCCAGTAGTTAATGTAATAATCTTCTTTGTATGAATTTCTGTCTGGTGTTTTGGTCCAGTTGGAAATGGTCTGGTTTTTAAAAGCGGCGATATTTAACCTGCGCGGCACCTTTGTTGCTGCCTCAAAGATATAGAATTCAGTCTCGGTTGAATCAACCTCACCCGGCATCTGGTATTTATAAGTCTCAAGGGTAGGCCGAGAAGAACCTACATTATTGATCACCCATAAAGGTCGCAACGATCTATTATCTTTTCTTGTCAGCGTAAAATAACGACCATCCGGTGACCAGCTTATCCATACACGTTTGCGTTTCGTTTCATTGTCTTTATCCTTTTCGTCACCGGTCGTAGTACTATATTCGTCACCGCCCCAAGCGTAGTATTGTACACCGTCTTTTGTAATCTGGTGTTCAACAATGGTGCTATCTTTCTCATTCTTGACCGCTTTGAGATAATTGGTTTTATCCATCCAATACAGATTAAAGTCTTTGGCAAAATACACCGTATTAGTATCAGGGGAGAAGCTTGCCCAAGACAGGGGAGCTTTTACTTTCGTGGAATCACTAATTTCGGATACGATCTTTGACGCAAAATCATATTCTAAATAGAAGAGTTTCTTTTTCGTAGTATCGGCTTTATTTTTAAGTTTTTCGATTTCATCTTTGGATTTTACCGTATCCTTTGTGCTCTGAATCTGAAATCTGATCTTTTTTTCATCTTTCGTAAATTTCAAACCCTGTAATTCCAGATGTTGGGCATCCATAGGGTTTTTGACAATTTTAGTAATTTGGGCAGCTACATGCTCGCTATCAAAAAGAGCCTCTTTCTTTTTAAGCGCTGGATTGACGATATACCAATTTTTCCCTTGTGGGCTGGCATAATCATACCAAAAACGATCCGAAAAATTGATCCAGTTTGGCTTAATGGTCGTAGAGAAAATCATTTTTTTTAATTTCTCCGGCGAGAATTTGGCAGCCAGCTGATAATTCGGTTTTACCGGAGGCTCCTGAAGCTGTTGCGCAGAAGCAAAGTAAGGCAATAGACCGGCTGCAAAGATAAAATAGAACTTACGCATCAAATAAATATAGATAATTATGTAATCTTGGTTTTGATCGCTAAAATATTCATTATTACACAGCCAAAAGAATGTTTCATGTAATAATCCTATGATGGATAGAAGTTTTCATTAAAGTTTACCAAAAAAAGCTCCTGCGTGGCGCGGGTAACACCTGTATATAGCCAGCGAAGAAATTCAAGATCCAACATCTCATCATTGACATATCCCTGATCAACAAAAACAATGGGCCATTGTCCGCCTTGAGCTTTGTGACAAGTGATTGCGAAAGCAAATTTGATCTGTAATGCATTATAATAAGGATCTTTCTTAATAGCTTCAAGTCGATCCTTTTTATCCAGAATATCTGCGTAATCCATCCCGATTTCTTCGTATAGGTTTTTCTGGCTTTCATACGAAAGATTAGGTCCTTCTGTATAGAGACTGTCCAAAATAACGCGACAGGTGATGGGCTCTATTTCATCAATATCCATAAATTCCAGCGTAACATCAGCAAATCTATAACCGTGTTGTTCGTGGATATTACTCACTTTCCGGACTTTGGCCATATCGCCGTTTGCAATAAAACCATCACCCATATTGTTCTCTTGTAGCCAGAAGTAATTGTTCTTCACGACCATGATATAATCCCCACCTGTTAGTTCTTCGTCTCTAAAAAGAATCCTGTTGCGGATATTCTGATTATATAGGTTTGCTGAACGGTTTGAACGGCATATGATCATGGTATTTTCTACGCCATATTTATCATAGGCATAGTTTATCCCCTCAATTAACCGTTCACCTGTCATTCTGTAAATATCTTTAAATCCTTTTGTTATGAATTTTGGAAATGGAAAGTCATGTTGTCCTTCTTCAGCCGATATGATCTCATTTCGTATTTTAGTCGCATTGTACAATATACCCGAATCCTGGGACTGCCGAACCACGGTAGTGAGTTCGTATGGATAGACACAGAGATGAAATTCATGCTCAAGAAAACCGGGACTTAATGCCGGACTGTCCAATAGACCAACAGGAGGCAACTGAGCAGTATCACCTACAAAAAGCAAGCTACAATTCTTGCCAGATTGTACATAACGAATCAGGTCATCTAAAAGACTTTTTGAAAACACATTGACAGCTTCGTTGGATATCATTGAAGCTTCGTCAATAATAAAAAGCGTATTCTCATGTAGATTTTCTGCAAGTGTAAAGTCCAATTGAAAAGAAATGGCGGACTTTTTCCGATAAATCTTCTTGTGAATGGTCAAAGCCTTTCTTCCCGAATAATAACTCATCACTTTAGCAGCCCTACCTGTCGGAGCCAAGAGTATTGCCCGTTTCTTCAATGCGGGCAGTACGTTGACCAATGCCGCAATTAATGTTGTTTTACCAGTACCAGCATAGCCTTTGAGTACAAAACAAGAATGCCTGTCAAAAGCAAGCAGAAACTCTTCCAATAACTCGAATGCTTCCAGCTGCTGCGCGGTTGGTTGCCAAGGAAATTGTTGTATAAGCAGATTTTTGATGAACACGCCCAAAGTTATTTAAAAGGTTTGTCTTATCCTCTAGAAAAAGCTACTTTTGCTTTAACAAGTTTTTATTTTTACAATTCAGCGAATGAATTATATTTCAAAACAATTTAACATTCATTACTTACCTGAGTATAACCTTTTGGTAAAAGCTGGCTTCCAAAAAGATGTGTTAGCGGTAGTCGATAAGAAGTCAGTGGCACCGATATTGATCGAATATCCTTCAGAGGAGCCAATTTTAGATGCAACAAGAATAATGAGTCTGCCGTTTCGATTCGTTCGGGTTGTGATCCCACACCAGAGTTTTACATTTATACCTAAAGAGGTTTTTCAGAAGGATAGTATTGCACAATACCTGCAATTTTTGGGCACTTCAGATCTTGAAAAAACATTCATATACTATTTAGATAACCTTGGTTTAGTAGCTTTATATCAGTTCGATAAACTTCTTTTAAATCGTTGGCGCAGATTATTTCCTGACGCCGTGATTCTTCCCGAATTTGCTGTTGTACTTGACCGTGCTCAGGAGCGCATATCCATTAGAGGAACTGCGTTGGGATTACACTTTGTAGCTGACAACATCGTTGACTTTTATCTATTCAAAAATGGTGGGTTTCAGCTTTATAATAGTTTTGAAATCCATAACCTTGATGATATAAGCTATTTCGTTTTGAATATATTGACACAGTTCAGTCTGGGTGATTCCATCGATAAGATCCTCCTTTCCGGTGAGGTTCCCGATGATTCTTATTATAAACGGATTGCATCCTATGCAGGCGACATCGAAGTCCTGGAGTTGAAAACAAAAGTAGTCCTGGCGGATCAAGAGATCGAAAGCAGCCTAACTCCGTACAACGTACTGTTTGATTCAATATTATGCGAATAATAGGAGGTAGAATAGGTGGTTTAAGGCTGAACCCACCGACCAATTTACCGGTCAGGCCAACTACAGATATTGCTAAAGAGGCGTTGTTTAATATTTTGCAGAATCGTCTTGAATTTGATGGACTAAATTGTCTTGATCTTTTCGCGGGGACTGGAAATATTAGTTTTGAACTAGCATCACGCGAAGTAAAACAGGTTGACTCCATTGATTTGCATTTTAAATGTGTGCAATATATTACCGAAACTGCAAAAAAAATGAAACTTGAACAGATCAAAGCCCGGAAAGCGGATGTCTTTAAGTTTATTAGCAGCTGTAAAAATACTTATGACCTAATTTTTGCGGATCCACCATACGATATTCCAAAACTGCCCCAATTACCAAAATTGATTTTCGAACACAATCTACTGAATAACAATGGCCTTCTTATTGTAGAACATCCCTCGACGAGGCAGATGGAGAACCACCCAAATTTTATAGAAACCAGAAAATACGGTTATTCGTCTTTTTCATTTTACTCAAATCCTTTATAATATGAAAATTGCTGTTTTTCCGGGCTCATTTGACCCTTTTACTTCAGCTCATCAAGATCTAGTCGAAAGAGCCCTGCCACTCTTTGATAAAATCATTATTGCTGTAGGTTATAATGCGAACAAAAAAGGCATGTTGGACCACAAAGAACGGGTCAATTGCATACAGCATGTTTTTCAGGGTGTCCAGACAATAGAAGTCGTAAAATATAGTGGTTTGACTGTAGATTTCTGCCAGAAAGTCGGTGCGAAATTTATATTACGCGGTTTACGAAATACAGGAGATTTCGAGTTTGAAAATGCGATAGCTCAAAACAACCTTTTGCTAAACCCTACGATCGAATGCTATTTTTTGATGAGCAGAACCGGGAAGGCTCACATATCGTCAACTATCGTACGGGATATCTGGTTTAACGGAGGAGATGTCAGCGCAATGGTACCAAAAGAAGTTCTTAACTTATTGAATGGAAAGAGACCGGCAAACTCCTGATTGTTCCATTTACGACGATAAAAATAGAAAATATCCTGACAA
Organism: Sphingobacterium puteale; assembly: GCF_003627955.1. Lineage (GTDB taxonomy): Bacteria > Bacteroidota > Bacteroidia > Sphingobacteriales > Sphingobacteriaceae > Sphingobacterium > Sphingobacterium puteale. Next base: position 14,404 of record NZ_RBWS01000036.1, read on the forward strand.
AATAATATTTTGATAGGATATTTTTCTTGCTAAAAACCAGACATTTATAGTATTAAATATAAATAATTGATTTACCCAAGATACAAATATGAGACCTTTGACGGCCTCGCTTCCCAAATAATATTCTGGATGGTGTTAAATTTTATTTTAAAAACCTCAATACCAACTAATTAAAACATTATTCATCAACAATTTTACCACATACTAGCTATATTCAACCGCGACATCTCTTCAGCGGACAAATTTATTGTGGTTGCTTTAGCTAGTTCCTCGAGTTGTTGTAGTGAGGTGGCACTGACAATAGGTGCGGTGACCGAAGGCCGATGAAGAATCCAGGCGAGCGCAATTGTTGACATAGCGACCTGTTGATTATGGGCTACTTGGGCTAAGGCATCCAGAATACGAAGTCCACGATTATTAAACCGATCTTTTAAGGCATCTGCTCGTTTCACATCTTTAACATCCGCTATCGACCTATATTTTCCCGAAAGAAATCCGCTTGCAAGGGAATAGTAGGAGATTACACCCAAGTGATTTTCAACTGCGAGCTTTTCATAATCTTTCTCATATTTTGAACGGTCGTACAAATTATATTCGGGCTGAATGGCAATATAGGTAGGGAGACCATGCTGCTCAGCGACAACTAATGATTCTTTTAGGCGCTCAGGGCTTAAATTAGACGCTCCAATCCATTTTACCTTTCCAGCTTGTACCAATTGCTGGTAAGCCGACAGCGTCTCATCTATGGCTGTTGAAAGATCATCGTGATGCGACTGATAAAGATCTATTGTGTCTAATTGTAGCCGTAAGAGCGATTCGTCAACAGACTGGATAATATGTTCTTTTTTCAAATTGGGTTTGTCATTACCGGCATGGCGTCCGCCCACTTTCGTCGCAATCTGAATTTTATCCCGTACATCTCGTTTACTGATCCATTTACCTATAATGGATTCGGACTCTGACCCAGTGTGGCCCGGCACCCAATGAGAGTAGTTGTTGGATGTATCTATAAAACTAAAACCCATATCGACAAATGCATCCAAAAGAGCAAACGACTGTTGCTCATCGACAGTCCATCCAAATACATTTCCACCGAAAACGATGGGTTTAAATTCAATTTCACTGTTTCCTAACTTTACCTTTTCCATGATTTGCCTAATATTTCCAGCTTAAATTTAAGAAAAAAATGCCAGTTAAGCCTTTGGAGGGGTATTACAAATAGGTTTGTAAAAAATTTCTAATTCATTTTCAGGTAGTTTAGGAAAAGAAGCAGAAGATCGTTTGGAAAAACAAAAACTTTCCTTACTTTTGCATCATCCCAAACGGATATGCCCGGATGGCGGAATTGGTAGACGCGCTGGTCTCAAACACCAGTGGGAAACCGTGCCGGTTCGACTCCG
>NZ_RBWS01000037.1 GCF_003627955.1 Sphingobacterium puteale
TTAATAAATATAGAATCAATAAACCATAAGGATATAAAAGACCTTTATCCCCAAAACTTCAAGAAATCAACTGACATGTAGTTCATAGGGCGGATACGCTTTATCCAGGCCAATTTGTACTCGAATTTAGGCCCTGGATAAGGATTACCGTTGGGCAAATAAAGACAGCATATTAACAGTTGGTTGATTATAACCTCCAGGTACCGGCTATGGCTATCCTCTTTATCACCAGGTAACTCCCTTGTCACTTCGGCAATTTCAAATTTAGAAAGGACAGCTACACCGTTCCAGCTTTTCTGGCCATGCCACACAGCGTTATAACCAGCGTCATTAATGGCTTTTAAGGGAAAGCGTTCCTGCGGGGCTTTTAGTTCCTGTAAACAAACGATATCTGGCGTCTCTTCCTTTAACCAGCGAAGCAATACGTTTAGTCTCCCATTAATACCATTGACGTTGTAGGTTGCTATTTTCATTTATCGTTATTCAAAGCGCCATCCTTGCTACGGTCAACCTGTAATAAAAAAAGCAATTTGCTGATGGCAGGTCTATGCCACTGCTCCGGCAGATCACCTTTGATATAAGCCAGGTCTTTACCTAAAATCAGCTGGCAGCCGTCCATAGTAATGCGAGCATATTGGCGGTCCTCCCCCTCCTCACCAACTTCGAAATCAAAATATTTTTCAACTCCTTCGCTATTGGTCACTGGGATTCCTGTAAATGTGGTTCTATCTGTCATATCATTTCTTATTGTTTTTTAGATATTTAGTGATTTCTTTCTGCTATTACCGATCTTCTCAATTGCCGCTTCGACTTCCTGAAGAGATACGCCAAGTTCTTTTGCGATGTAAATCTACTTCATACCATTCGCGTCCTGCAACCTGATTGCGATCTCTTGCGTCCTTTTGATTTTTATTGTCTGACATACAAAACGGATTTTTGAATAGAACAAGCGCAAACACATACAGTTTGATTGTTTTGAGATATTAACAAAACAGTTAATATTCGACAACTAAAGGCTTGTGGTATATGTTTACCAGAAAAGTCGTGTGATGAAAAATATGCCTGCTCATTTAACCCCGATGCTTTGTACCCCGTTGGATAGTGAGGAGTAAGACACCGAACCGAAAACAGCAGGAATTTGTCATTGGTGGCTGGGCGGAATCTGATAAAGCGAAATCATTCATAAGCCATTTATTTGGCTCTTATGAAAACGGGAAGTTTATCTGCATCGGACGTAGTGGCGGCGGATTTAAAGATAAGTAAATGCCCGGTATCCTTAGGAAGCTGCAGACCATAGAAATTGATGAGTCACTTTTTTTAATAAAGTACTCGATACTAAAGGCGCGAAGATGCATAGGTTAAAACCTCAACTTGTAGCTAATTTTGAATCTGCAACCTGGACCAAAACCGGAAGGATTCGTAAACCGGCAACATTCCCTGGATTCAGGCTAGACAAAAAAACTAAACAAGTTGTCCGGGAGGTCCCAAAGTCTACTGCTCCTATCTTCTTCTGTTTCTAAATTCCAAACTTTTTCGAGTGCTATACTAAGTTGTCGCAAACTATTGTCAGTCCTATTTTTTCGATTTAATCGATTAATATTTTCGTCGATGTAGTCGTAAAAAAAGCGGACATTATTTTCATTTCGATGATTTTAAAAAGTTCTTCGGTTAGTTCCGGAAAGTGTATCGGACAATATATTATACGATGACACTGTTACTTTATTCAGAAATCTGGTAGTTTTTTCGATAATTAATCTATTTTTTACAGCATTTGAATTGTTATTATTCAGAAAAAGAATCAACAAACTCCGAGCTGAATGAATAAAACCACCACTAACAATGGTTTTGCATCAGCCAAACTAATTGAATCACATTCGTTTTAACGAATTTTAGACGATCCTCTACGAATTGTAAATGGTCTACTCTGCAAAAATTAATATTTTTACATTTGAACAATTGCCAATACATCTTAAGTCAAAGTGCTTGTATAGGTGAAAGCTTGTTTCATTTTTAATAACGTTGGCAGAAATGTGAAAATTTAAAATCATGCAATCTTTTATATTAGTTGAAGGTTTCGGCTTCGGTTTCCCCTCCTTCGGCAAGCCTAAACAGAAATTTTATCCAAACACTAAAAAAATGAAAAACAATTCATATTTTATTTTTAAATTATCAATTGCTCTACTAATAATTTTCGCAAGTTCATTTTCGTACGGACAGGAAATTCGCAATAACAATCAAACAGAAACACTACAATTGCCTGTAAAAAAAATTGTAAGATATTTTGATAATTTTATCCTTCATTATCTGACTGACTATGAGCTGACAGAAACTAAAATAGATTCTATCACTCACAATAAAAATATTACCACACTTTATTTTACCGAAAACAAAAATTACAAATCTGCTATAATCGTAACAAATTTGAATAAATATCAGAAAACAATCAAAGAGAAATCTTTTGAGACCAACTTATTAATGCTATTCAAAGGGGAATTTAGTGCTGAGACACTTAAACATCCAATAAAACCGGTTATTAACGAGTCTTTTTCTAAGGAGGGGACACTTAAATGGAAAATTAATATTGAAACACTAGACGAAAATTCAGCAAAATTGACATTTATATTTGACTCATTTGACAAGAAACATAAACAAAAATTTATCAGCAATTTTTCCAAAGGAATTGATAAAAATTTCAACTATACAGTTCAACAGATATTTGTAACAGAAAATTTTAAACGTGATGTATTAAACTATCTCGCAAAAAGCTCCAAAGCTGACGCTAATGGTGTTCAACCGACCAAAGGCAATTAAAAAAAATCTGCCAACAAGGTATTGCCACAAGCCGGATGAACAAATTTGATTGCGCATTTTTGTTAAGTTTATCTGCGAAGGTTATTCAATTGAACTTTTGCACAAAATTGAAGATTTGTGCTTCGATTGTCCGGCATCGTCAAGCCTTGAAACGTTGCCAGCAATATTTCCAAACCAATGACTGGTTACGAACCTTCTATTTTTTCAAATAAAAGGCTCTCTTATTAATCAATAAGGGAGCCTTTTTTGGCTAGAAGCCAACTAGAGTTAAATGACATTAAATTCCAGCTTCTTTATCGGTGAAAATCTGGACTCCCGCTTTCTTTTCAATTAACTGTAGCGGATATAGTTCAGGATTATAGACGCCATTAAGAACTTCATTCAAAGCGTTTTTCTTGGATTTACCAAAGGTAACAATCAGAATATTTTCGGCTTTATTGATAATAGGTTCAGTCAAAGTAATTCTGAACATTGCCTGTGGCTTTAGATAGTAGGCATCAACCCATTTTTCTTTTTCTTGTAAAATCTTTTCACCTGGAAACAGAGAAGCTGTGTGGCCATCATCTCCCATTCCTAAAAGGATGAAATCAAAAATACCGTCAGCTCCCAAAATATTTCTGATTTGAGTTTCGTATTCTTTAGCGTAATTTTCAGGCTCAACTCCCTCTTTATACATGGGGAAAATCTGATTTTTATTGACTGGTACCTTACTCAAAAGTACTTCCCAAGTCATCTTAAAATTACTTTTCTCATCTTCAAGAGGAACCCATCTTTCATCTACCCAAAAAAAATGGATTTTGTTCCAAATTATTTTATCTGCGTACTCGGGCGTAGCTAATAAACTAAAAATGGCTTTCGGTGAAGAGCCTCCACTCAAGGCGACCACAAATTTATCATGCTTCTGGATTGCTTTTTTCGAAAGCTCAACAAATGTATCTGCTGCTTTTTTATATAGAGCATCCAGGTTATCAAATATCGTAATATTCATTTTCTTTTAATTAGATTTTAAACCCACTGATGTCCCTGCCTTTCGACCAGTGCATCACTGTCATCAGGTCCCCAGTTTCCCGAAGCATAGTTTGGGAAAGATGGGTCTTTGGTTTTTTCCCAGGTTTCCTGAATCGTTTTTATCACATCCCAAGCTTCTTCTACCTGATCGGAGCGCATAAACAGTGTAAGGTCTCCCACGAGTGCTTCCAATAAAAGCGTTTCATAAGCTTCGGGCGTATCGGTCTGACAGGCAAAATTATCGAAAATCATTTCCACAGGTTTGAGCTCTAAAGACAAGCCTGGTTTTTTAGACATAAACTGCAATCTGATGTCCATTTGTGGCTGGATATTAATAACCAATCGGTTGGCCGACAGAAGCGAGGTGCTTTCTGAAAACGTAGAATTTGGAAGTGGCTTAAACTGGATCGTTATATAAGAATGCTTTTCTTTCATCTTCTTCCCGGTACGAACATAAAAAGGAACATCCTCCCATCTTTCATTATCCAGATAAAACTTAATAGCGACAAATGTTTCCGTATTGGAATCATGAGCAATTCCCTCTTCCTGGCGATAACCATTTACTTTTAGCCCATTTACTTTGCCTCGTCCGTACTGTCCTCTTACCGCATAATAATCTACCTTTTCGGGAGAAATCCTACGGATGGATTTTAAAACATCAACTTTACGGTCCCTGATCTCACCCGATTCAAGTGAAGCCGGAGGTTCCATAGCAACCATACAAAGAATTTGCAAAAGATGATTCTGAATCATATCGCGCAAAGCTCCTGTCTGCTCATAAAAACTGGCTCTTGTTTCCACTCCTACTTCTTCAGCGACCGTAATCTGCACCGATTCTATATGTCTGTGGTTCCAAAGAGGTTCAAAAATTGAATTTCCGAACCTGAACGCTAAAATATTCTGAACGGTTTCTTTACCTAAATAATGATCGATACGATAAATCTGTTCTTCCTGGAAAGTTTGTGAAAGAAGATTATTTAGCTCAATGGCAGATTCTTTATTGTGACCAAAAGGTTTTTCGATAATAATTCGATCTGTTGCTGGATCAGATGCTATTGACGTATTTTTAAGATGATTTGAAATGACCGATACAAAGTTTGGTGCAATCGACAAATAGAACAGTCTATTTCCTCTCATTCCATACACATTATCAAAATTTTCCAGTTTCTGATATAAATTCTGATAAGAGCTTTCTTCATCAAGCTGATGCTGAAAATAGCTGATGTGGGCCTGAAAACCAGCCCACTCTTCCTTGATTACAGTCTTTCTGGAAAAACTCTCCAGATTTTCTTTAATATAAGCCCTGAATTTTTCATCCGTATTTTCGGCTCTTCCTAAAGCTAAAATATTAAACCCTTTTGGCATTCTGCCATCGATATATAAATTGTAAAAGGCAGGAAAAAGCTTTCTTTTTGCCAAATCCCCTGTTGCACCAAAAATAACGATCGTTGTGGGATGCAGGATTGTGTTGTCACTCATTGTTAGGATTTAGTTATTTGGGTTTTGCCATGACGTATGAAAGACTCCTTCTCTGTCAGTTCTTTGGTAAGTGTGTGCACCAAAATAATCACGTTGCGCCTGAAGCAAGTTTACAGGTAAAGATGCTGTGGTGTAAGCTTCGAAATACCCTAGAGCTGACTGAATTCCTAAGCTTGGAATTCCGTTTGATACAGCAAAAGCAGCTGTTTTTCTTAATGAAGAAATTTTATCTTTTACAATTTCTGAAATTTCCTGATCCAATAAAATATTAGATAAGTTCTCGTATTTTGAATAAGCCAGATAAAATTTTTCCAATAAAACCGAACGGATGATACATCCACCCCTCCAGATTTTAACAACATCTTTTAACGGAATTTCAAACTGATATTCTTCAGAAGCTTTTACCAATAATGCCAAACCTTGAGCATAACTGATTAAAGTAGATAAATACAACGCATCCCCCACCTCTTTGATGAACAATTCTGTATTTTCAGGAGTTTTTACTTCTTCTTTAGCATATAATTGAGAAGCTTTCACTCGCTCATCTTTGTAAGCGGATAAAATTCTTGATGTTACAGCAATATCGATTGTTGGAATAGACACCCCAATTTCCATAGCCTCCTGGGAGGTCCATTTTCCGGTTCCTTTTGCTCCTGCTTTATCTAAAATCTTGTCGACAAGAAAACCGTCTGTTACATCATCTTTTTGCTGGAAAATATCTCTTGTTATTTCAATAAGGAAAGAATTCATCTCGCCTTCATTCCATCTTTTGAAAACTTCATACAATTGTTTATTGTTAAGATTAGCTCCTTTTCTCAGTAAATCGTATGCTTCACTGATTAATTGCATGATGGCATATTCAATACCGTTGTGAACCATTTTAACATAATTCCCTGCAGCTCCTTTCCCCATATAAGCGGTGCAGGGCTCCCCCTTTACTTTTGCTGAGATAACTTCCAGCATAGGCTTCACCAAATTGAAAACTTCCAAATCTCCACCTGGCATAATACTTGGTCCTCTTCTTGCGCCCTGCTCTCCTCCAGATACTCCCATTCCCATAAAATGAAGGCTTTTAGAAGCTAAATCAGCTATACGTCTCTCGGTATCTTTGAAATAAGAATTTCCCGCATCAACGACAATATCTTTTGGGCTCAGAAGTGGTGTTATGCTTTCAAGAACAGCATCAACCGGCTTGCCTGCAGGAACCATCAAAATAACTTTTCGCGGACTGTCTAAACTCAACACAAATTCCTCTAGAGAAACAGTTCCAACAACCTTTGTACCTGAAGCCACTCCTTTACGAAGTTCTATTACCTTTTCTTCATCTAAATCGAATCCTACGACAGAGAAACCATTATCGGCAATATTGTAAAGCAGATTTCTTCCCATTACACCCAGGCCAATGACCCCGTAATTATACTTTTCCATTCTTACTTAAAGTTTATGTTATACATCAAATTTACTGAAATGCATGCCAGTAAAAAAATTATCTAAAATTTTCTTTCAATCGTGACATTAGTTATCATCAACTGAAAAATATCATTAATTAATAATACGTTGATAATGACATCATTCTAAACATAAACTAATTCAGGTCCAAATTCTCTAATTTTTAATAGTTACTATTGGCTATATGTAAATACATGCTAAAGGTTTGCATGCATTCTTTAACATGCAGTTTTACCCTTACAATACAAAATTTTGAATAGTATTGACTTGTTATCTGAGATTTATCTGTTTACGAAACTCCAGAGGACTCATTTTTGTCTTCGTTTTGAAGAGTTTACTGAACGATTGAGAATGTTCAAATCCCAATTCGTAAGCGATTTCACTTATTGATAAGCTTGTGTTAGAGAGTTTTCCCCTGGCTTTTTCTATCAATTTATAGTGTATGTGTTGCTGTGTGCTTTGGCCGGTTACTGTTCGCAGTAAGCTACTTAAGTAGCTTGGCGAGAGATTCAGTTCTTTCGAAACATATTGAACAGATGGCAGACCTTTAATTGCCAAATCATCGCTATTAAGATACTCTGCCAACAGGTTTTCCAAACGTTCCAAAATTTGATGATTGGCCTTTTCCCTTGTAATGAACTGACGGTTGTAAAATCGTTCCGAATAACCAAGCAAACTTTCAACATGTGAACAAATGATTTGTTTGCTAAACTTATCAACGTTGGAATGATATTCCTGTCGTATGTTTTCTATAATGCCATTAAGTGTATTTTCTTCTTTTTCTGATAACAACAAAGCCTCATTTACCGAATAATCAAAAAATGCATACTGCTTAATGTTTTTTGCCAATGTTTTTACAATTCGGCCAGGTCTTGTACTTATTAGGTATGAACCGAGATGATAATAATCGAATCCCAAGATTCAGTTAAAATGCAGCTTTCAATAAAGGTTAAAACCTGAATTGAAAATTATTAGCCACGATTTGGCAAATTTCGCTATTTATCGTTTCTCTTTTTGAGTAGTAATGTTTGTCTGTTAATTATTAGTTTCTTATTTCTTTTCTTCTTGTACCAAATTGTAAATATTATGGCTGTTAGAATAGTTATGCCTCTGAAAACATTTGCTGTCTTACCACCTAGTGCAGAATCGTCAACCTGAAATAATTCCCAGCATAAGTTCATGAAGGTATGGGTCAAAATAGGTACCCATAAATTATAGCCCCATTCTACGAATAGCCAGGCAAAAAAGATTGCTCCTGAAAAGGTAATCATAAAAATCCCCAATAGTTCACCTATGTCCTTACTTTGGTACAAATGTCCTAAAGCGAAAATTAAAGCACCCAATATTATAGATGGTATAAAACCTAAGTTGGTCTTTCGAAATAATAGTCCAAATAAAAAGCCCCTAAAGTAAAGCTCTTCCATAAAACCAGCAACAACAGTCCCTGCTATTAAATTTTCAAAATGAATCTCTTTGTTGAATTTGAAATAAAGAAATCCGCCGATAAACATAGGACAAGCAAACAATAAACTTGTTGAGATGCCAATATAAATATTCGATAATAGGCCAAGATTTTTAAGGATACTTCTCCCCCTGTCAATTAAAAAAGTTCCCGCAAAAATCGGAATTCCGATTATAAAATATGTTAGGATATAGCTAATTAATCCCTCTTGGGTAATTTTGTCGAGTCCAACCTTAATAGGCTTGAAGTTAAAAAAAAGAATATAGTAAGTAGTAAAGCTTAAAAAAATGGTAAGAATTATTTTTAGCGGTAGTTTTGATTTCATTTTTTAATAATAACGTTTTTGAAAAATCACCAGGTAACTTCGGCAATTTTAATCCAAAGAGGCTGTATTTAAGCTAGGTCCTAAACTATAATTGCGCTTTACTTTTAAACAATTTACTGAATGATTGCGAATGTTCAAAGCCTAATTCAAACACCGCTTCGCATACGGACAATGCTATTGTAGAAAGTTTCTTTATGGCTGTTTCTATCAGTTGCTCTTGAATGTACTGTGTTAAAGTCCGCTAACATGCTTTGACAGGCTTGCTAAATATTTCGCAGAAATCTCTAGTTCAGTCGCCAAATACTGCACAATATGCTGGCTTTTCGACGATCGGATGGAAAAATTGACAAACAAAATTACACTTCGGAAAGTGCTAAATAAAAGACGTCAACTATTTTTTATGATCTGTCAATAAGATGACGATCCGGTGCACTACCCAACATCCAAAAATTTTAATACAACATCTAATTCTACAAAAGGCACAATTATCTTTGAAAAATTTGATTTTGATTTAGATGCGGCTAATTATGCACACTCCATTGAAATCTCTGCTACAGAAATATCCAGGTTATCGAGGGTGTGCTTCCTGCAACGGTAGCGCAAAAAAATGGACGATACCATTGTATTGCTGAAGCTGACCATATCCCAACTTTATAGTAGATTTGGAATAGGCAGTATTGAATTTTATTAAATTGATTTATAATATGACAAACGAATTATTTGAATTTAAAATTTTTAAAGCTAGCAGAACCAGGTTGCTTCAATTAATAGAAACAGTTGACAACAAAATATTATTTAAAATCCCTGAAAACTTTAACAATAATATAGTTTGGCAAATTGGTCACTGTATCACATCTCAACAGAGGCATATGTATATGCGTAGTGGGCTACCAATGCATATATCACAGGAATTTATGGAAACGTTCAAAATCGGAACTTCGCCACATACATGGAACAGTATTCCGGACGTTGATGAAATAAAGCATTTACTACTTTATACAGTAAATCAACTTAGTAAAGATCTAGAATCGGGCATATTTGTTAAATACACCGCCTTTAGCTTACCAATTGGCATCACCATAACTAATCACCTCCAAGCACTTCAGGCTGCTAACTTTCACGAAGCCGAGCACTATGGAATAATATTGAGCTATTTAAAACTTCTAAATTAAATCAGGTAAATTATGCCCTATCTCAATGTAATAATGCTTTATTAATCTCAACCACAATACCTCTAGGAGACAACTTGGACAGTCTTTACTCTGGCACTTATAATTGGGTTCCAGATGACGGTTCGGACATAGAATCTTTTTATGAAAAAGGAAAATGTACCAGCAGAACCGTCTCAAAAAATGGAGTGATCAACAGTAGTACTTTTTTAAAAATGATGAAATTGAAGAGATCAGAATTCGCAGTCACATCGCTAATGGCAAACTTCATAGAATGTGACCGAAATACTTACAGATGGTAATTTTCCTCCTGTAATTTTAGCCATTTCTTGGGGGACATTATTTATCGAAATTTTGCTTGAATTGGGAATTTTGGCGGCTAAAAGGACAAAATATAAATTATTTATATTAGATGTGATTTTTCATTTTCTAATCTTTTTGATTCATGGATTAGGAAGCTTTTTCTTAGCAATGACGGGAGGTCTTTTGTTTATCTGATAAACATGAATGTTAGCAAAGCTCCTGTCTTAAACTATAAAAAATTCAGCGAGAAGCTTATGCACTTTGGGCATAAAGCGCAACAGCAGAAAGGCTGCTTTAACAAAGAGTTTCAATGTCCGTAACTAAGTGTAGCCTATTCTTTAGTCAGATCAAAAATAACGGTACCGATATCCTCTATATCGCCAACATGCTCATTTTTGTTATAATATAAATCAGCAATAACCTTGCGCCCCCTGAAGAGTTCGTTTAAGAAAGCGATGAGAAGAACTTTATTGGTATCTGATCCAAAAACTTTTTTTAAGCCATAATCTGCTGTAATATCGATATATTTCGATTGTTTCACTCATAATGTAACATATTACCGTAATCAAAACAGACTACTTAGCCTATACAGTTATTCTTGGGAAAGCACGCTATTATGTGTGGAATACGGAGACACTTATCTAAATTTGATTTGTAAATAAAAACCTGTAAATTCAATGGAAATTAACCTCTTTCCATTATGCAAAGCAACAATTGGTTCAACCAGTTTAAATACATCCAGCGAAAAAGAGTATTTTTATTAATTACGCTATTAACTATTTTTCATCATACAAGCTCTGCTCAAAAAGATCCGCAGCTCAGGGAAGCACTGTCTATCATGACAAAAGCATCTATTTCCGGAGATATCGAAGGTATTATAAGTCAAACATCGCCCCGCATAATTGAAAGCATGGGGGGGATAGATCAAGCAACAAAACTGACCAAGGAACTCTATTCTTCTCTTATAAAATACGGGGTTAAAATTGATTCCATGATCAATTATGTCGATATGGATGTCTCAAAAATTGATGGGATAGCGTATTGCTTTATTCCTCAAGTATTGGTAATGTCCATGCCTGAAAAAGACAAAATGGCGATCACTTCAGCTAATTTATTAGCGCTAAAAGAAGACGAAACCAAAAAATGGACTTTTTTTAATTTCAATAAAATGGATCAGGAAAAAATTAAATTGTTTCTTCCAGAATTTAATGGCAAGATTTCTCTTCCTCCGGGGCTAGAAAAAAAGACATTGGTCGTGCAGAAAGAGGAAGTAGGTAAGGCTGTCGATCATCTAATGAAACTTATTGATGAATCTGTGAAAAGGCAGAACTAAATTTAACGAATTGATTCAGAATGCTTACCGAGTCATTTATTGAAATTCTTATTAGGGAATTACATTTATAGTATACCAAAATAAACGATCAAATAGGATGAGTTTGAATAAAAAATTATTTAAAGTGCTAAATTCCAAAATACTTCAAGGAATTTTGATAGCCAACATTTTCGCCTTCCTAATCATTGGTATTCAATCTTCATTGGCGCCTAAGGATACTGGTATACTTGTTTTTTCAGAGTTTGTGATTATTCCAATGTTAATGGGTATTATCACGGCTTGGTTTTGGAAAGACACTGGGATAAGGGGAAAACAAATAACCGGATATTCTATCCTGAATGGTCTTATCGCCATTTTAATGAGCTTTTTCTTCTTAGGTGAGGGCTTTATTTGTCTACTGATTGTTTCGCCTCTTATTTCTGGCTTTGTCATCTCTGGTGCCTTTATTGGAAGGGCTATGTTTAAAAAGAGAAATCAAAAATTGAATATAAGCATTGTAAGCTTATTAATGGGGATTTTTATTGTTGACTCCTTGAGCGACCATCATCACGAAAATATGGTTTCTGATGAGCTGTTGATTCAGGCAAGTCCAGAAGAGGTATGGCAACACGTGGTCGCCTTCGATCCAATATCCCAAAAGGAAAACTATTGGCTCTTTAAAATTGGGATGCCGAGCCCCATGGCCACAACGGTAAGTGAGCATAGACTGGGTGCAAACCGAAAATGTATTTTTAGCAATGGATATATTTTCGATGAGAAGATTGTAAAATTTGACATCAATAAAAACCTAATATTTGATATCGTTGATCAACCCAAAGACCCTGAAATTATGGGACATATAGATATAAAAAGAGGCGAATTTATATTAAAGGACAATGGAAACGGCACCACTACTCTTATTGGGAACAGTTGGTATAACCTTCATGTCTTCCCTACCTGGTACTACGATCTATGGGCAGAAAGTATCACTAGAAATGTCCATTTTAGAGTCATGAAACATATTAAATTACTAAGCGAGAGATAGCCTATGTTTCCTTTTGTGGTAGAAAGAGCCGGTTTTTTAAAGGACATCCCTTTATTCGCCATTATATTTGATAGTCTCATGAGATTTTGGATGTTCTTAACGAAACCTGAATTACTGGATTGGATTGATGATCTGGAAGAAAATGTGACGCAGATGCCCGGAACTACCATTGGGGTACATAAATATGGTGGGATTGAGTTTAATTATATGGGAAAAGAGTTTGCACATGTACATAGTAATGGTTTATTGGACATCTTATTAAATACAGAACTAAAAAATTCGTTAATGACTGAAGGAAAAATTAAAGACCATCATGTATTTAAAAATTCAGGCTGGATAAGCTTTTACCTTAAAAATAAACAGGACGTAGGCTACGCATGTATTCTTTTAAACAAGGCCTACGACCGTGCCAAACAGAAGCAGGATTCTATGCAGCTAGATACTATATAAAAATTATTTATTCTATGCTTTTAACAAAACTTGTTGTTCTTTTTTAAGCATTCTCAATAACACATACCTATCGGACAAACACTCGTAAAATCCAAATAAACAGTGCTGCAAAAGAAGTCCATCACGTCGATGAAGTTATAAAACTCAGCCGACATCGATTCAAATATCCTTTAAGACCCTCCCAATATCAAGCTATCCTGGAATATCAGAAAAAATATGAACTACAGGATTGGGAGATATCGCCACCTTTAACAACTGATGTCATAAAATTTACAGAAGACTCTTCAATCAAGCTAAATTTGAGACTTCCGGGAAAAGGTTACTATTTGAGGAATTTTCAGATAAGATCGATATTCAAACAAAGAGTAACCTTATATTAACGAAGGTTTTATGCTGCATATTCAGGTATTATCGTGGATATAATGTTGATGTTGACCCCTCCGCTGGACATACTGACCCCTCTATCAAGGTTTTCTTCAGTCCAACTGATGACCTGACAATATTACTTCTTTTTTCTTAGACTTTCGCCTTTAAGTTCGATTCTGTAAGATCCATGGATCAGTCTATCAAGTATTGCATCTGCAATTGTATCTTCACCGATTACATCATACCAACTGGCCACAGGTAACTGACTGGCAATTATTGTTGATGCCTTAGCGTGTCTATCTTCAATTATTTCCATCAGATCCAGCCTTTGCTGCTGGTCCAGATTTACCAGGCCAAAGTCATCCACAATAAGCAGGTCTGTTTTTGATATCCTGTCCATCAGCTTATGCAGTGTGCCTTCAAGGCGGGCCATTTTAGTCTTTAGAAGTAGTTTTTGCAGGTTAAAGTACAGGACTTTATACCCCTGCGCACAAGCATGATGGCCCAATGCTGAAGAGAGGAAGCTCTTCCCACAGCCCGTAGCACCGCTGATGAGTATCGGATCTCCTTTTTTGATGTACTCGCCAGTAGCCAGCGTAGTGATCAATCCCTTGTCCAAACCTCTGGTAGCGACCATGTTTATCTCCTCTATCGAAGCCTGATAGCGGAACCCGGCATTCTGTTTGAGACGCTCAAACCTTTTTTCATCCCGTTCATCTGATTCTGCCTGCAGCAATAGGGACAGCCCTTCGGAAAGGGTGAGTTCTGTACTACGGCGGGTTTCATTTAATGCTTTCCAGTTACGCTCCATACCATGTAAGCGCAACGCTCTCATCTGTGTTTCAATATTCATCTTATTTTATTATTGTTTATTTTATTCTGGTCATTCCTGCCCATCATTGTATTGTCGGTCCATCGTTTGGCTGATCAAACAGTGTCGGCTGGCTGCCTGCATAGTATGCTCTTCCCCTGATATTGGCATGCTCCGGCAGGGAGCTTTTTACGGAAGTTTCTTCCTGATTGTTTGCTGTTCCGTTTTCAAGTACATTCCTAAAGTAGTAGTAGGTATATAGCTTATTTTTTAGTACGTAACTACATGCTTTATCAAACTCTTCTGCCGGGAAGTCCCGTTTTAGTCTGAACAGTCCGTCACAGGTACGGAATAACTGCTCGGGATAATGCGCCCGCTCAAAGAGTATCTCCAGAAGTTTGGCGAACTCCGCAGAGTGTGCTTTTGCCCTTGTCAGGTACGTTTCATGCGAGCGGTTCTTATACGCCTGATGTTCGGACTTTAAATGTGTCGCCAGAGTGGTGTATGCATTTTCCCTGTAACTGCGTATGTGCGCGGCAATCTGTTTGCCCCGACAATAGATCGAGAGCATATTGCGTGTGTAAATGATCTTTACCTTTGTTCCGATATAAGCGAAGGGTACGCTGTAATAGTGTTTATTGCGCTGCAGATAGATATGTCCGTTATCCCCAACTTTGAGTTCAGCATAGCTCTTCAGCTCGAAGCGTTCTTTGGGAAGTTCGCCCAATGTTGATTTTTCGGAACTTAAGAACCGCTCTTCCCGGCAGTATGGCTTTTGCTGCATCCGGGTCTGGTTGTGCTTTAACATACAGACCTTTATAGCTTCATTGGTATCCGCCCGACCAAGTGCATATTTTATGAACGCTTTATAATTCCGAGGTTTGCTTAATGAGTTCAAAGGAAAAAAGAGATCAGATGCTGTCGATG
>NZ_RBWS01000038.1 GCF_003627955.1 Sphingobacterium puteale
ACATTGGGAAATCTTACAATTGAGCAATTTAATAACAAAGAGCAAAAAATTAAAAAAGCTGCTTAACTAGCACTGCCGATTTTATTTGCAAGTCCAAAATTAAAGAATTATATTTCATTGATGGTAGTTTAAATGGTCATTCTGTGGTACGTATGGAGGAACATAAATCTTATATCATTGTAACTGAAGATTTCAAAAATCTTTGTAAGCGATCAAATTTAAAAGGCTTTAATTTCATTGAGGAAGGACATTCAATTTACAGATAGAGATTATAAAGTCTTATAAATTGATTACTATTTTTCTGGTTTATGTGTTGTACGTACATACATAGGATGAGTAATTATATACATTATGAGTTATAAAAATGAAATTTTAAGATTAGGCGGAATGCGCGAGCTATTCTCTGAACATCCTACTAAATTAGAAAACGAAGAGATATCCGAAATAGAAACTATTGTTAATGGTAAAATACCTCAGGATGTAAGGGATTTTCTACTGACTTATGGAATCTGTGATTTTAATTATGAAGTTGAATTTAAACCATATTCATCTAGGGCAGAATATGTGCATTCTCCTGAATCTGAGCAACCAAATTTTTCTTTTAATGGTTCAATGTTGGGTGTTTTCTTCGGCCGTGATTCCGGAAGAGACGATGCTTATGATATCTTCAAAAATATCAAGACTTACAAAGAAAGAATTCCGAATAAATTTGTTCCATTTGGTAATGATGGAATGGGTAATCTGATACTAATATCACTTAATGATATTGATTACGGTAAGATTTATTTTTGGTATCATGAAGCAGAATGGGATAGTGAGGATTATGAAGAAGAGACAGGATTGTCGATGACTGAAGATGTCAAATATCAAAATTTATGGTTGATCGGAATTAACTTTGATGATTTTTTTAGTAGACTCGAAATTCTTTCAATAGATTAAGACTATAACCACCCGATTTTGTAAGAAGAGAAGGTTTTATAGAGTCCCATTAATATAATAATTAAAAATATGAAAGAATTGTTTGCAAATTGCTTACCATATGATAGCAATTTAAAAGCCAGAATGGGAGGAAATCCTCCCTTAGTAATTGAAAGCATTATACCTGATGATTATAATTTTTATGCGGTTTTAAATCATCCAGATAAAAGTGATAAAATGCTTTCAATCTTACTTTATAACGATTTTGATATTCTTTTAAAAAATAATATTTATCCTGAAATAGTTGTGAAAGTGTTGGAACATGATTATTCCGAGATGGGAATGAGAATTGATAAAAGTGTACCCAATTTAGAGATTTCTTCCATAAGTGATTATTCAGAAAATGATAATGAATATTTATTTATAAAAGCAGGCGGCGAACCACGTCTGATTCAACCTAAAACTTATTATTATGAAAAACTGAAAGAAGATGGATATTCTTTTTTCTTGCAAATTGAAGAGGAAGGGTATCGTGACGGTTTAGATTATGTGTTTATTTATGGTGCACTATATTGATATAAAAATAACATAACAAATGAAGTTATAGCTGGTTTTTGGCAATTTTCTTAAAACAAGCATAATATTTGAGAGCGATTGACAATACAAATTACAATGAACCATGAATAAAATATTCCAATTCAACTGCTGCCTAACAAATGGAATGAACTATTTTATCGCCGCAGATCCGTATGCTTTGTTAGAATTTAAAAATGAAAACCATCTTTCGGACAATTTGCTGGAGGAGTTCACAACAAATGAAAGCGGTGACAATGTGATCTTGGAAGGTGCTATGATTGCACTGGAAGATTGCCAAATTGTACCACATACCATCTATATCAATCTGGATGAAAAGCACCGCGTTTTGTTGGAGACACAGAATGATTTTCAGTTTAAGGTAGGTGATTATCCTTTAAAGATCAAAAATGGTGTTTTTTGCGTATTTGCGATCGATTATCTGGAGAATTTTACTGATGAAACGGTTGAAAGACTGATAGCAATTCACCGGAGCAAAAGCTATGCTATTGCGGACATAAAAAATGGATGGTACTCGGTTGAGATTCTGGCTGGGCTAACGCAACAGAAGTTTGAAAAATCTGCTTATCACTGGGGTGAAATAATGGATGATATGGAACCTACCTTTGAGCTTTGCCTGAAAAATGTGGATGAGGCGCCAGAACTAACAGCTGCACTCAATCGAAATTATCTGATAGAAATTAATAAGGAAATATATAAAGAACGAAGGCTTTTGGAAGATTAATAAGTTATAATTATCTGTGTGATTCATACAGATCCTTTCAATAACTTTATGTTAAAATGTTGGTAGAACTACCCGTTTTACCACATTCTAACATAAATCAGCAGTAATGAAAAATGAGGTAAAAAGGCGCTTTGAATGGGTAAAGCATTATGAGGCCATTGGTAATGCAGGGGTTGTATGTTTAAGGTGCGGCATAACTAGGCCGACACTGAGAAAATGGGTTAAACGATTTAAAGAATCTGGTATTGATGGTCTAAGTGGCCTTAGTAGAAGACCACATAAAATCCACCAAAGAATAACAAAAGAGGATGAACAGAGAATTCTGGAGTTAAGGACAAACCGCAATTTAGGGCATCGGAGTATTGCTAGTGAGATGAAACGTTTATATGGGGTCTCCATCTTAACTGCAACTGTTCATAAGATTCTTAAAAAGAATAATAAACAGTATTTAAAGCTTAAGCGATACTACCGTAAAAGACAAATTCGCTATAACCGACCAATTCCGGGTGATCGCGTACAAATGGATGTCTGTAAAATAGCTCCAGGCATTTATCAATACACAGCGATAGATGATTGTAGCAGATTTAAGGTACTTCAATTATTTCCAAGGCGTACTGCTACCAACACCCTGAGATTTCTTGATACAGTGCTGGAACAAATGCCATTTGCGATACAGCGCATTCAAACTGATAGAGGAAAAGAGTTTTTTGCTTATTCCGTTCAAGATAGATTAATGGAATGGGGTATTAAATTTCGGCCTATTAAACCAGGTTCTCCACATCTCAATGGAAAGGTAGAAAGAACACAGCGAACCGATCTTGATGAATTTTATTCCACAGTTGATATCAAAGATCCCGACCTACCAAACCTACTATCGCAATGGCAATTTTATTATAATTGGCTTAGATCCGACAGTTCTCTAACGGGCCGTACCCCAATTCAAGTAATTAATGCCTTATCAAATAAAACTCCATTATGGGAGGAAGTCGGTAATATGTATGACCCAAGCAGAGAGCGAGTTCGGGATCAAAATTATTGGATTGACTGTCAGTTAAATAAGTGAAACGATGTGTGTAAATCCCACAGGGGAGCGTTAGTTCTCTTCATTATCTATATTACGTTTGTGGAATCTCAATGTCTTTATCGCTTTAAGAAGATCCTCTTCTGTTTGCGCTTTCAGGTTTGAACCATGGAGATTAAATCGGACTTTTGAAGAGTTTCCCCATAAGCTGCAGATGTACACTCCGGTCATTCCTTTTCCGGATATTCTCGGAAATACGATTTTCGCTCTTCTATTATCGATGGTATCCCAGGATACATTTTGTTTTCTGTACAAATCGGCATCGAGATCAAAATCCAGTATCGGCATATCTTTTACAATAATATAGTCCGAAGAGTCTGTAGCGCTTTCCTCCATCATTTGTCTCGTAATGATCTCTATATTATGCTCTGTCAAACTATTTGAATACATGCCCAGATCAAAGTAAAGCGTATCCGTATTGTCTACAGCAATTGCGCCAACATAACTGTCGATTCCATTTTGTTTGACCTGCTGCCACTTATAAGGAACTTCAAGCGTAAATAGACCAAAATCCATTGTCTTTGTGCGCGATGGATCTTTGCACCCAACAATGAGGATAGTAAGGACAGAAATGTGGGATAGTTTTATGAACTCTTTCATGCTATGGCTTATGCATTGAATTTACAAAATTAGGCCGGACTATCCATCTATGGCTAATATTTTTTATTATTAAATCGCAAACGGGTGGAGTGGAAGTGCTAAGTAATTTCCCATTAATAGTTGTCGCATTGATTATAAAGTCATTCGGATAAAAATTGAAAAGCTGGATAGTTTTTGAACTTGATGAAATCAAACCTATAATTACAATTCCAATAACTTATTATTCTACTTCGGATCGTCCTTTCATACAATGCGTTTTCAGTAAAGAACTCTTTGATCCACCTCTTTTGCTGTGGCGTAATGTGTGCGATAATGGTTAAATGGATTTCCATAACATATTCTCCCAATAGCTGAACAAAATATGGAACACTTTTTAAAGGAAAAAGATTCATTAATTTTGCTACTGCCATTTCACGAATGTACCCATCATGATGACGCGTCATCAGACTTAGTTCCTCAAAACCCGTCATCGCTTCAACGTTGTTTTTCGTTGTGGATGTATTCTATACGGAAATTGAATAACTTTTCCCTGCCACAAGACTTCGATTTGTTCCATACTCATTTTTATTTTTTGTTCATATCTCAATAATAAGATCTTTATTAAATCCGTTGTACGGTTCATTGATATAGCCGTGTGGATTGCATATAATTTCGGTGTTGCCGATTTTATAGTTTACAGGAGTATGCAAATGGCCATGAATCCAGTAGGAGGGTTGATGCTTTATTATAAAGTCTTCCATATCCGAGACATAGGCGGCGCTGATCGGATCGTCTAAATACTTCATTGGCAGGGATTGAATGCTCGGCGCATGATGCGTCACTACGATATTATGCTTCGCTTGATTGACACTAAGACTATGCTCCAGCCATTGCCTTGAAGTTTGGTGGATTCTAAACGTATCGATGCTTCTCAATTTGGCATAACTGTCACCTAGTCTGATCTTCTTATAATCATTCATACGGCTTTGGCATAGCGATCCATATGCAGCAGGATTGCCCTTTAAGGAAAAATCAGTCCAGAGTGTGCAGCCATGGAAACCAACCTGGTCGATCTCCAAAGATTCATTTTCCAACACATGGATATTTGAGTTACTTGCGGCATCTTTGATTTTATATAATGTTTTCGGATAAGCTCCTTTATAATACTCATGATTGCCCAGTACATAAATGATCGGCATATCCAAAGAAAGTGATTTGAGCCAGTTGATTCCTTTTACCCCTAGATCAGTATCTCCAGCCAATACAAGTACGTCTGCTATATTCAGATTGATATCGTTGTATCCAAATTCTCTATGCAGGTCGCTAACAATATGGATTTTCATCTTTGTCTTTTTGTATCAATATTTAATTTTAAATCACCATTCCTAAATAATAGGGGGTATGTATATCCACATTTTACAGCACGTCCATTTTGATATCCCGGTTTCCATGGACTGGATTTTCTAATTAATTCAATTAATACTTCACCAGTATGATACCCAATATCTTTGGTGATCTGAAAATCACTAAGCTTACCATCTCTCTCAATCGTAAAATTGATAATCAGCCTGCCGCTTACTTTTGCGTTCTTGGCAGCCGTAGGTACTTTATAGTTACTGATAATCCAATTTTTGAATCCATCTGCGCCGCCTGGGGGCTCAGGAAATACCTCCTTCATTTCTGGAAGGGAATCGATGGCAATATTTTTATTTATTCCTTTCGATTTTGCCCGTTTCATTTTAAGGAAATCCTTTGTGCAGATAAAGATGACATCATTTGGGTTACAACCGATCTGCCCTTTATTTTTTATGTAATCGATCGAAACAATTTGACTTTTGATTTCGACAAGTTTTTGATTGAGTTTATCTTTTTCATTTACCGAATATCCTATCGCATCAATAACAAAATTAGTCTTTGGATCAGCGTGCAAGAAGTCAATCAATGATTGATGATTGATTAAAACGGAGTTACTACGCATGGAATCCAAAATAAGGGATTGACCAGTAAAGCCTGCGATAGCAGATCTATTGATAAAATACATATACATGATAATTTGCGACCCCAGGGAATTCCCATTGTATTAATATATAACTCAGTAGCTAATTTACATATCTATTTTGTATCTTGATACAAAATGATTAATCTAATTATAAGGGAGATATTGAATGATTATGTCGCGTTCATTAATGACTTCAAACACCAGTTTTCTCCAAATATGGAAGAATTTGAACAAAGGAGCAGCCGAAATCGTTCGGGAAATATTGGAGAGTTCAAATACCAGTTTCATGGAGCAGGTTGCCGTTTGGAGAAAGACGCTATTGTATGTGAATTTGATTATATGCCTACCAATGAATACCCTATTAAGTTTTCGATATGGAAAATAAACGAATTTATTTTGACCAATAATACATATAGCATAAACAAACTAGAGCTATCCGAACTATATGAAGCACTACATCCATTGGTTGAAAACGGAACTCTTGTTAAATTAGTTTTAGATCATGTAGTCTGGGAAGTGTACCAGATCTGATGCAAATTCTTATTTTTACTCTTTATGAAACTCCATATGAAGGCTTTAGAGGAAATAAATATTTTTATTTTTGATACATTAACAAGAGTTTTGTTTGATACGGTACACTTTCCACAGAGCCTGGCCAACTACCCACTCCGTGGGGCCGGCATCTATCTGATCGAAGGTAAAGTCGTTCTTGAATACGATTGCCCTTCTATTGAAGTAATCCGCTGTGCCAAGATGCCTCTGAAGCCCGACCCGCGGAGTGAATAATACGCGCGCTAATCCAGGAACGATTTGTATATAATCTAGTAAAGGGAACTAGTTGAAAGATTAGTGCTTTTTTTTAGAGATAATGAACTTTTCGCCTTGGACAACGTTCTTTGGATAGGTAAAGATAGTTTGTTTTAGTAGTTATCAGGTCGGGAATTCATGTGCCCGGCCCTTTTTAGATGAAAATGAAAAATACAACGATATTACAGACAGCCAATGAATTTGTAGCAAAGGGAGATTATGAAAGCTTTCTAGCCTATTGTACTGCAGAAACGAAATGGGTCTTTGTAGGGGACCGTGTCCTCCATGGGATAGAAGAAGTCCGCGCTTATATGAAAGAGTTCTATCATGAACCGCCAGTTTTCAAATTGGAAAAGTTTATTGAGGAGGGTGATTTTGTTATGGTGACCGGGGAAATCAAGTTGAAAAATAAGGCCGGGCGATATGAAAATTTCGATTATTGCGACATTTGGCGATTCGAAGATGGAAAAATGGCGGAACTTAAAGCATTTGTCATTGAAAAACACTGATCGTAGCTACAGTCATCCGAATGTGTACGGTATTTAATCTAGTTGAGCAGGAGGATCACCCGTCACCAGTGACTATAGATTCTATTCAGTCAGACTGGCTGCAATTTCTTGTTTGGATGGCTCACGAAGAACAGTAATTTTATTGTTTTTGAGGGTTATATCGCTTCTTTAAAAATCCAGTTCAACTAAGGTGAAATTTTTAATGTCAAATACGTTTTACATCTGGACAAACGCTGGAGTATACAAAATTTTGAGATCCATTCAGAAATTTTTATATTGATTTTACAGCTAAATTTAAAAAAAAGACCAAAAGTTAAATCATAAGTAGGGTTATCATTTTATTTTTCTTTTTAATTCCGATGAGTAATTGTATCGTACAAACGTAGATTAATATTGACCTTGAGGAAACCGAATACGTTGATGCTACTGACAAAACCTGTTTAAAAAAAACTGGTGAACCTTTAAACGGGAATTATGCGATAAAATTTAATCGTCATCAGACCAATTACGAACCATTTACGGATGGTTTTAAAAATGGCGAGACAAAGTTTTTAGAAATAAGAAGTTGGCAGAAAAGGGCTTTTACCAAAACAATCTATAGCAAGGAGAATGGCTTTACTACAGAGAGGATGGCACAAACCGTAAACGGATTTATTTTCAAAAGGGTAAAACAAAATCTATTAAGGATCTGCGATTAAATATTCTTCCACAATAGGCAGATCAGCTTCCGCCCAGTCGTAGTTCTTTAATTCAGCAGTATTCACCCATATCGCTTGCGCATGTTCCAGCGCTTTAACTTCTCCTGATTGCAGGCTATATACAAAAGGGAATAGCTGCAGCGAAAAGTCAGCATAGTGATGCTCTACCATCGTAAGTGCGCTACGTATGGTAATATCAATCTGAAGTTCCTCTTTGATTTCTCGGCATAGGCATTCTTTTTTAGATTCTCCGTTCTCGATCTTGCCACCCGGAAACTCCCATTTCAATGGAAGTTTCATCAAATCCGACCGTGGGAGATCAGTATTTTATTTGCGTGTTCTATAATCGCACAGGTTACTTTCAGCATAAAGGTCTAAAGGTAATGATTATCTTGGTTGAAGCAATCGGTTGTAAATAAAGTAATATGTATATAAAAAAATTATTCTTTCAATGTTTTATAGTTTGTTTGGGGATAAATTAATTCTTTTTTTTATTTCATTTTTTATATATTTATTTCAATTGAAGTATATCTACAATAATTTGCTTAATTAAGCTGTGTTGTAGTTCAACGTGAAGTCTATTTTCCATTACTAGCTCCATAAGAGTATTGTTTTTTCCGTAACCAATTATATTAACGATTCCTACATCTTTTTAATATGGGATTTAATCCGAATTTAATTCGAACTATTGATGTTGAAATGCGTTCCTCAGATATTGACGCATTACGTAATGACTTGGAAAATTATATTTCCAAGATCATTGATTATCCATTGGAAAAATTTAACGGGAAGGGAATTGTATTTACTGCTGGGGGAGTTACTCATGTAACTTGTCTTTGGGTCTCAATAAATATTCTAAGAGAATTGGGGTGTTGCTTGCCTATAGAAATTTGGCATGTTGGAAACGAAATATCTGCGGATGTTATGACCGAGTTTGCTGGCCTTAATGTACAATTCCTAGATCTTAATGACTATGAAATAATAGATTCCCCCGGTTATTACGTCAAACCATTGGCGATTCTGCATAGTACGTTTAAAGAAGTATTATATATGGATGCTGATAACATTTGTTGTCGCAATCCAGAATACCTATTTCAATTAGAGGCTTATAAAACGACCGGAACAGTTTTTTGGGCAGACTATTGGTTTACAGACAAAGAAAATCCAATATGGAAAATTGTTGATTGTGACAATTTTGGTCTTAGGGAGCAAGAGAGCGGTCAGATATTAATTAACAAAGAACAGTGTTGGCGAGCCTTAAATGTTTGTGTTTATTTTAATAATCTCGGTCGTTATTATTATAGACTTTTATATGGAGACAAAGATACCTTCAAATTTTCATGGGTTGCATTGAAACTTGAATTTTATATGATACCACACAATCCGGCCACCTGTGGCGAACTCCGGGAGGGTGTGTTTTCTGGCAATACTATCGTCCAATTCGATCAAATCGGCGAGCCTCTTTTCTTTCACAGAAATCTGCTAAAATGGGATGTGACCTTAGCTTCTGAACGTAAATGGGAATATATAAAGAAGTTTCATGCTTCTCCTAAAGTAGAAATCGTTCATTTGAGAACTGAGAAAGGTAAAAAGGTAGTGGATTTCAATGGAGATTTTGATTTGAGCGAAGTCCCTGTTGCAATAGGATGTTTAGAAGATACCTGTTTGTCTTTTCTCAAAAAATGGAGAGAATCTAAGTCTTATTATCCTTTTTTAGAACACATGCATTTTGTAAATAATCGATTTAAATATAAAGAAGCTTTTAAAATGAAGTATGATGAAAGTGTCTCAGATTGTACATCAGATTGTTGGAGCTAAGCCCTCCCCAACGGTAAGTCACTGTTTGCATTCATGGCTGAAAATCAAAGATCATGGATTTGAGATCTATTATTGGGATGACGACAGGCTTGAGATTTTTTTAGAGAAATATTATGAGTTTGCTTTACAGGCTTTTCTTACCGCACGAAATCACGCGGAACGGGCAGATATTGCTCGCTATCTTTTGGTCTATCATTATGGTGGGTACTATGTTGATTGGGATATTAGTTTGAATAGCATTGATGAATTTTTAAAGATCGCAAGAAGGGAAAACAGGGGCTATTTGATCATCGATCCTATTAATGGGAGTTTGGCTTCCGAACATTTTTCTTCATGTGAAAAAGATCCATATCTTTTTAAAATCGTAGAAGATATCGTGTCTACTTTCGAACGAGATGAGCGAGATCTTATGAGTACACCACAATATTCAGGGCCATTTCGTATGCGGGCGACGCTTCGAAAATTTGATCGGATTGAGCAATCAAAAATTCCGGTTAAGGAAATTTTTGAGTATTCCTATGATGAAGTACGACGACAAAGAGAATTTTGCAAATCTGGCGTTTTAACCCATTTCTGGGAACATTCTTGGATTGAATAACTTAGCATAAACAGAATCAATAAACTTAAAATTTAAATTAATATGAGAAGAGAACTTAAATTAGCTTTTGACGAGCTCGAAAAAGAATTACTGGTGATACCTCCAGATGACTTATTCCGTTTTATGGGCGGTTTTAGTACTGGATCGAGTTCGAGCGGAAGTTCAGGACTTTCAGCCAATGCCTCGATTGATGAGGTTGTAGATTACCTGAAAGATACTGGGATGTCATTTACACAAGATTCAAGTGGAAATTATTATTTTAATCCTACGGATTCTAGTGGTACATCTATCCGTCTTGATGAGGTCGTAGTGACAGGATTTTACAGTACTGGAAGTTCTGGTTCCTGGGATACTGGAGGGACAGGAGCTTCCGGATTTAACTCTAATCTTGATATGTACATTGCTTATTTGGGTGGCTATGGGCATCAATTTTCAGGTGGAAACGGTAGTTATACCTATATACCAAGCGGAAGCTCTGGAGGTACGCCAACATCTCCCTCTACGGGAGGTAGCCAACCTGGAGATCCGTTTAAAAGGGAAAATGGGCAATTAGTGATTACCCCTACCGATAAGACTACAGATAGGGATTATATATATGTCGATGATCCCTTTGATGATGTAATTTTGAATTTTGAAGAGGTAAATATCAAAGATAAAAATGGAAATGACGTGCTAGCCTATCGTGTAGTTAGTTATCAAACAGATGCAGATGGACCTAAATACACGGATATTCCAGATAAATATAAACGTAATTGTCACGGCTCAGCTCTTGGAGTTGATTTATGGTTTATCGATATCTATGATTCTAATGTAAGGGATGTTAATATTCAAGAAGATCAGGGGTTTAGAACAATGATGGGTGGGTACACAAGTAATTCTAGTGATTCGAATGTTATATCTTTTTACTCAGGAAGTCTCTTAACACATAGCGTAAAACGGGATCCTGCAACAGGCGAAATATGGAGTAAAAC
The DNA here is from genome assembly GCF_003627955.1 of Sphingobacterium puteale. Taxonomy (GTDB): domain Bacteria; phylum Bacteroidota; class Bacteroidia; order Sphingobacteriales; family Sphingobacteriaceae; genus Sphingobacterium; species Sphingobacterium puteale. The sequence continues at coordinate 11,297 of NZ_RBWS01000038.1, forward strand.
AGATCATGGAGAAACTAAACATTATACTAGCCTTGACGCATTTTTTGCTGATGGAAAGAATGAAACTTTATATGCTCAATCGATGAGAAAATACTATAAATTATGAGAAATTATAGCGTAAAATTAAATATGTATTCAAAGTTAATATATTGCGTTTTATTTATTTTTTTGTCTGATACTGCTTTGGCACAGAGGCATGTTGCTTTAAATAAATACGTTAAGGATAGTCTGACTGAAATATTTGCAAATTATAACGATGTTAAGCGTATGCAAATCGTTGTTAGAAATGATTTGGCTGAAGCAGTTTACGTTGACGGGCCGATTGATAATGATGTATTGAAAGGCTCGAAAAACAACACTTATTTCTCGCTTAAATATCTTGGCGATCTATTTTTTTTGAAAAAGCAATATCCTCTTATCGAGAAATTGACACAAAATAAAGAATTGATGAATTCTATTGATCGGCAGGACAGAAATTTTATTTTAAGCGTGGAGGCTCAGTCAATTTCTATAAAGCCTCTCTTTGACGGGTCAGTCTTTTGTGGATTTAGACATTCATCTCAGTTGAAATTTCAAAAAAAACTAAATGCTAATTATAAGGAAACCATAGTTCCATCTGGTGATTCTATTCTGATTCTTCAAGCTATTGTAAACAGAGATGGTAGCCTTGGGAAAAAAATGCTATTGCATGGAGATGAGGACGATAAATTATATAGTTATATATGTGATAATTATCAGGACTATAATCAAGAAAACAAAGCTAACCTAAATACGAAGGGATTGTTTTTGCCATATCTCTCAGGAGGAACGCCTTTTATCAGCATTATAGAGATCTTTGTGCGCTTAAATCCTGATAGGACATTTAGCGTCAGTGGGAGTGGTAGAGAAAGAAAGCTTCGAATTAAGGATTATAAAGAAGATCCGAACGATCCTCTGATGCTATTTTAATGGTATTACAGAGCATTATAAAGTCTGAAAAGCAATTTTGGAGTAAACGGAGTCAATAAACCTAAAATTTAAATTAATATGAGAAGAGAACTTAAATTAGCTTTTGACGAGCTCGAAAAGGAATTACTTGTGATACCTCCAGTGCTACAGGTGGAGCTATACATGCTGGTAATATAGCGGCTGACGGAACTTATAGTGCGAAAGTGGCGGTAGTGATTTTCCGTTAAGAACAGGGATGACAGAAAATGAGTTTTTTAAGCCTTGGGAACCTAAATATAATCCAATTACAGGCCAAATGGAGCAAATTGATTATAGACCACAAGATCCGAACAATGTAGTGTATTATAAGAAAAATAATTAGATAACCTATGTTTGATAAACTCATTTTCATTTTACTGCTTACTTTTTGTACAACCACCTTTGCGCAGAATGTAATAGAATCTAAAGAAGGGAAATATTTAAAATTAACTTTTCTAACCAAAAGCAACTTTGTTAACAGTCATATTTTGAGTATACATTATGGCTTTGATGCTGATACGATGTCTCAGGTCATTGTAAATCCTGTTGAGGACGAAACCTACATGGACCGCGAGTTTTTAAAAGGCAGCATGAAACAACGTTTCAAGTATTTCGACTTAAGTTTTGAAGGCGATCGCTTAGTTTTTAAGAAAAACTACAGTAGTACTGAGGTTCCATTAACTCCAAGATTACAGTTTCTAGATAAGCGAGGTAAGTTAAGCCCTGAATGTAGTTACAAGTTAATTTCGATTGGTGTATTTAAGGACAGTAGTGTATTTTTCTTTAGCGCAGACTCCCTTCCAGAACCTATGTTTTGGGGGCAGCCCGCGAAATTCAAGGGAGAGTTAAGGTTATTGGAAACTCAGATTTCACAAAAGTTGGCTGATCTTAATGTAAAAAGAAATCCTGACTCAATTATTGTTTTTCGGGCTACGGTAATAGCAGGAGAGTCCCGTAATCAGGATAAATTACAAATGGACGAATTAATTTATGGCAAAGAGACGTATTTCTCTGATATTGTACGCAAGGTTTTGAATGATACAAATAATAAATCCAGTATGCCAGGGCATTCGAATTGGGCTGCGGCAACAAATGCTA
>NZ_RBWS01000039.1 GCF_003627955.1 Sphingobacterium puteale
ACTTTGATATCTTTATAGTTGACCGTTCAGGATTGTAAATTAAATTGTAAACTTTGTAAATAATGTCCGCTTATGCGATTTGATTTCAAAAATCTTCCTAGTAGAAAACGTAGATACATTATTGGACTAACATTGGTATTTCTATCTATAACATTGATCGGCCTGGCATTCGGTAGGGAGGAGAGGAGTAGCTTTGATGCAGCCAAAACAGAAATTTTACTCCGTAAACTTGGCCACCAACTGCTTTTACAGTCGGGAGATAGTTCATCGAGGGTGCTCCCTATAGAAAGGATTACAGCAGATGAATATCGGATTAGGTTTGAACAGCATCTTACCTTTCAACCTGATTCTCTCTTAAATACGACGAAAGATCTGTTGGCCAAAGATCCGTTCAATCGCGATTATATTGTCAACGTCCTAAACTGTGGTACCAGTACTGTAGCTTATGGATTTGCTATCGCTGGAGAAAAAGAAGATGATATTGTACCCTGCTTAGGAAGAGAGCAGACTAGCGGATGTTATATAATAGCAATCAAATTCAAACAAGCAGAAAAGAGTACAACGAAAGGAGTGTATATATTAGGGAGTTTATCTGCATTGGCTTTTGTCTGTTTTGCTCTTTTTAGACCAAGTTCACTACAAAAAACAGCCAAAGACGATCAGCCTACAGCGGTATTCAATTTCGGTTCGGTCCAGTTTGATCCCCATGAAAAGCAATTGAGGATAAATAATGAATGTATAGATTTGACTCTGACCGAAGCAAGACTAATGCATATTTTTGCACTGTCCCCTAACGAGACAATAACTAGGAGTCGGTTGCAAAAAGAGATATGGGAAGATGAGGGGGTGATTGTGGGGCGCAGTTTGGATATGTTTATTTCGAAACTCAGGAAAAAATTGGAAACAGTTCCCGATATCAACATTATTGTGGTTCGAGGCAAGGGCTATAAGCTTGAAGTTAGGGGTTAAAGAAAGTTTTTTTACACTTGATTATACGTAGATCAATCCAGAATCCTGCATTATTTTTTCGAATAGTAATATCGTTAGTTATAGGTCGGTTTTAAAGCGATAAGAGTAGCTATTCGCCTAATATGTTAGAAAACTTCTGAGGGTTTCTTTATTTATATTTTTAGACAAGGCTTTGATTAATTTTCCTTTGCTATCCAATAATATAAATGCAGGTATATCTTTCGAGCTCAGATATCGCTGCTGAATTTTTTGGCTACGTTGACCTATGATTATATTGCCAGTGCTGTATTCGTCCTTTTTAAGATTTGGTATTTCATCCATCCTGGTTTTGTCATCAATGTACAAAATGACAAACAAGAATTCATGAAGAAGTTTTGTATTGAGTTTCTTATCGTCAAACAAAGAAAGTTCGAGTTTTCTGCTATCTATATGGTTCCAGCCCGTAAAATAGATAACAACATTCCTATTGAGGCTGTCAGCTTCCAGAAAAATTTCCGCTAACGTCATAGTATTATATTTCCCCCTGAATAGTGCATCTTCAATATTGCGTGGCGAATCGTTTTTCTTTTCCTCCATCCCCAAATCTTTGCTTGTTTGTTGCTGTTTCGTTGCAAGACTTTTAAAAATTCCCCAGGCATCAAAATAAGTATAATCTTTCGAGGGATTGGCCTTTAGGTAGTTATAAAAGTCTTCTACCTCGTTAGAATCTAGTGGGATTTGCAAGAGCAACTTGCTATCTGCTACCCAATTTTTAAGGTCTACGTTTTTATTTTTAAGCGCTTTGGTTGCATCATGTGACCGTTTTAAGAAGGGAAACTCGTCTGAATTTTGAAATTCTATAATTTTGTCAAAGATATGCTGGTAAGTTACATTTTTTTTCTTGCCATAATCCATGAACGGTATAATTAACGTCGCAAAAAGTGGGGGATCACTGATTATTTCAAGTGCATTGCTGTCGAGACCGCATGCTTTTAACTGTGTAAAATCTTTAAAAATACGCTCAATTTTGCCACTATCTAAATCTTGAAAGCTTATTTTCTTTTTCAGAAGTTGTTGGCAATTTACCTGCGCATTCACAAAGTTGATGCTGGAGATTGCTATCAGAATTGCTAGGGTAATAATGCGGTATATTTTTTCCATTTATTAAAATAGAGGGCTCTATCAAATATAAGAATTTGGAACTGAAATTACATCTAAATAGTGCAACATTGAATATATCGGCTTCGCTGGCATAAATGGAATTTGATTGTTATCGTCGCCTTTTTGCAACCATTGCCCATCATGATCCTTGATAAAGGAAGTATGCTCATCTTTTTAGACCAAGAAATTCCCTTTCTCTATATCATATGCAATTAGCTTTATTCCATTTTCAGATACCTGCCATAGAACGAACCCGTTATAACGCCTGAAATTTGAAAGGTGGCATGCATTGAATTAATAAAAAAGATAAATATAAAAAAAATACTAGATTAAGATAGTTTAACTGGTATTCTTTTGAATTGGGTCATCAACTATTTGTGTTGTTTAACTGTCAGATTAAGTCTTACCTTTTACAGAATAGAAGAATTATCTGTTCATTTTAATTTTGAACTTTTTGATAAAGGAACAGCTTATCTTCATCAAACGGACTTAATTCAGAATATGAGCAAGTTAATTAAATTCTATAGATAAGTATTGTTCCCAGATATTTACCAAATGAAATTAAATTTAGAGTTCAGTATCATTGAAGAACTTTAATGCTTTTTTAGGAATATAGCTACCCTTTAAACTATTATATTCTTCTGCGAAAATAATCCGATAAAAATCTTGATTAACATTTCTTGCATTTAGTTTCACTCCGCTGTGAAGCGTGTCGATGATATGACTGTTTATTTTTGGCCTTTTATACACAGCTGTTGTTGAAATTACTTCGGAATTGGGACTGTATTTATTCTTTATATATTTACTATCTCTTACGGCGAGTAAATAGATCCAATAGGTAAAAAGCATGGATCCGGCAATAAAAATAATGGATCGAAAATTAATTCTCATAGACAACGATTTTCATCGATAACTTAGTCTTTAGCGATCTATACTTCGTTTGATGAAACCGCAAACTTAGAAAATAAGCTGTAAAGGCGAATATAACTCGTGCAGAAATGCCATCATCTTGGAGTTGCCTCCCAATGTAGTAGGCCATCGCTCCGTATAAAAAGGAATAGAACACAGTTATTAAATATCGTGTAAATTTCCATCTTAGAAAAAAAAATAAAAATAGAATTGCAAGGGCCGGAATACTGACTATTTCTATCCAGCGGAAGTTGTTTTCTATGTATAAGACGGATTGGATGACGGGTATTTTGAAAATTCCTGCTCAAAAATAGGTACAGTTAAAACAGTATTTAGTCATGAAGGATGGCAATCCTATTGCCCTAAATACTCTCTGGCTTTGACTCAATTAATCTGCCGTCCTTAATATATAAACTAGGTTCTGCCTTTTTAGATTTCTAAGTTAAACGCTGCAGATGGAGCTTTTTATGCCAAGATAGTATTTCAAGATATTAGTTTTTTGTCCTCTTTTTATTTCTAGTACAAACTAACGATTAGATTTGGGGATAGGCTCAAACTTGAAAGAGGTTTTTAAGTTTTAATCCTATGACACAGTTGGTGTTATACTCCCTTATTAAATGACAAAATGTAAGCGTCCCCGAAAAAAGGACACTTACAACTAAATAAGCTCTTAACTTTTTAAAACTAGAATCCAGTTATAAGGAACCTAACTGACCTCCGTATTTTTTATTTACCCACTTGGTGGCAAGTCCCTTCGCATGAATATTCTCTAACATTTTAATTAATCATGAACGTCCGTTATAAATCTTTCATCATTGTCCATCACCAATCGCAACTACTATACTATCTCTTTTTGAAAAGAAAATATAATAATCATCCGATGAACCGCTAACCGACGAATAAGCAATACTAAATCTCAGGGTATCGTTGTTAAGTTGAGTACTGTTCATTGGAGAGCCCATTATATTAATAACTTCGTTATAGTCCATTCCTAATTTTATTTTTTTTAAATTTTCATAATTCTTGCTTTCTTGGCTTTCAGAACAGCCAGAAAATAATATTATTAAAAAAGCTATTATCGTCTTCATTTTTATTTCCAGGTTGGTTTAGTATATTTATTGTTTATATAGTTTTGAAAAACAGTGACAAAATCTTCTTTTCTTAAGTTTGCATTTGCAGGGTGAGCCAAAAAATCAAAAAAATCAGCTCCAATTTTATTAGAATAAAAATCTTGTTTATCAAAGGCACTTGGTCTAGTTTTTTTACTGAGAGATTGCAAAAACTCAACCATGACTCCTCCAATTGAAGAACCTTTATATCCTACAACGAATACGTGTCTCATATCCATAACATTTCCATCATTAGGGTTTATTACATATCTCATTTTAGGACCACCAGGTAGGTTTGTCGATTTTTTTCTTTGGTTAATAAGATCATTATAAGAAACATTCTTGTTTGATTTCGTAAAATCTTCTAGTGAATAAGTTTTTTCACCATGAGTATTTTTCAATGGATCTTGTTCTTGATAAACAGAAAATTCGTCATTTTCGTTTTGTTCATTCGGATTCCCACTATTTTTTTCTTCAACTTTTTCACCATCCTTATTAGAAAAGCTTTCATCCCCTTGATTTTTCCATCTTGATTTATCCCCTGATTTTTCCCAAAGATCATTAATAAAATCCTTTGAGAGCATCCCGTCGGGATCAATAAAACGTATTGGATTATTTACAGCATAATTATAAGGTGACCATCTTTTAAGTTTCTCCGCCAATGGATCCATCACATTCCACCGACCAATCTCCGCATCATAGAACCTTGCTCCGTAGTCATAATCACCATTAATTTCATCTTGCTTCTCCTTTCCATTATAAAGATAGTGATTTGTCCCTACCAAATATCCAACCCCTTGAAATAGTTTTCCAAATGGATAATAGTCGCTTTTTTGAACAACCTCAGCAGCATTGGTGTTTGGGTTGCGATAAAGCACGGTTCGGACATTACCTAGATGGTCAACAAGATTATAATAGTAATTGTAAGTACCTCCATTATATTGGAGGTATCCACCCTGAATAGCAACCCGATCAATTTGTCTTTGTTGGCTCCCATTTTGCATATATTCTATACCATTGATATAATCTCGTTGTGAAACAATCCCGTTCACGTTAGTTACCTTCCTTTGTTTTATACCAAGAGAGTTGTAAGAAAAATTAACAGTTGTTCCAGTTTTAGATGCACTCTTCGGCTGATTTAAATAGTTATAAGTGTAAGTAAAGCCATTTCTGCCAGATGTAGTATTTCCAGAGAGATCATAGGAGTAGGTTCCAGTTAAGGAACCTGAAAGACTTGTAAGCTGATTACCATTGTAAGTATAATTTATATTAAATGTAGCATTATCCCTTTTTAAATTAATAATGTTACCCATTATGTCGTAGCTAATTTGCTCCCTCATATTATTAGGGCTGTTACCATCCAATAGCCTGTTCATAGGATCATAGGAATATTTCATATAGTTCGTCTGTCCAGGACGTTGCCAATGTTGTTCTGAAACATTTCCATTAAATTGTGGTACTGCACCTTGTGTTGGACGGTTATATTTTAGCTCGGTAGTAAAATATGATGAACTTGTCTTTTCCAGCCAAGATCTGATATTTTTTTGATAACTTATTTCTGTTAGAAATGAACTTCCATTATTATCACCTCCAACTTTTGATTTTGTTAGCTCGCCAATTTCATTGTACTCATTCTGGCTTAAAATAATAGTAGGCTGGCTGTTTGTGGTGTGTTGAATTTTGAGTAATCTTCCTGAATGGTCGTAGCTATACTGCATTACAAGATTTAGATTAGTACTAGAAACATTATGCTTTTTGATCGTCCTTTTTATTTTTCCCTCAAAATCATATTCATTAGTTTCATAATCAGTGCCAGCTAAGTGATTCTGTTCAGCGCTTTGGATCAAGCGTCCTTTTTCGTCATAGAAAAATACTTTTAACATTGGATCTGAACCGTCGTCTTTTGTGATTTTTTGACCGGTTAGGAGCGTTTTAGTCTTTGGAGAATATGAGATATTTGAGGCAGGTAAAGTACTAGCCCCAGTAAATCCATAAGTATCGTAATAATTGGTTTGATAAGTGACAAATCCCGATGTAGGGAAGGCCGTATTGGAATACTCGCTATTAGATAAGCGAGTCTCCCATAGTGGTGCGGTGGAGGCGGTGATTTGCGCCTGAAGAACGGATCGACTCTGAGTTGAATTATAAATTCCTGTCTGAATTACTCGTCCGAAAGCATCATACTTATTAAATTTAAATTTTCCTCCTTGCCTTAAATTAGCGCCCTGCTCGAGAATGAGTTTATCTCTGTTGTCATAAATCATAAACGTCCATCCGCTCGATGGAATATTTTTTTCTATCAATCTATTTTTGTTGTCATATTTATACCAATATGCATGTTTCAGTAGTTGTTGTTCTGTTGGTATGGTGATGTCACTTTGTGACAATGTGTTGGATAGGTCGGGTGGAATGGTGAAAATTAGATTACCAAGATCATCATAAATATAATATGTTTGTGTCCAATGGTCTCGATTTCCCAATTCAACGAGTGAATCAACTTTTTGTACTTTACGTAAAATTACGTTTCCGTCGACTGAAATATAGTCTCTCGTCTCCCTTCCATTTTCATCAATACTGCTTTCTATACTCAGTTTTCCCGTTTGATAGTAACCATCGCCATTGTTTTGGTAAAATTTATACCTGTATGGTAAACCGTCTACCCCTACACGCCAGCAAATAATTTTCTCATTATACATTCCACCGGTACCATGCAAATTAAAGGAGCGCCTTTTTATTGCCGGACGGTTATTGTAATACCAGTCCGCTCCAAGTCCATAAAATGATTCCTCATTATTCAGAGGAGATCCATCATAGCCAATTGTGCTAAACGGTCGAACGTCCGCTTTAATGTTTGAGGTATTTTGATAAAACGAAAAATGTTCTCCCGATCTGTACTTTTCAATACTATAATTTGGACCGAAATCGGGGAGTGCATTAGGTTTGTACTTACCGTCGGTACCTTGTACGTAAGGACTAAAATTCAAAGCGTTTCTGCCGATACCATCATATGAGTTTAAAGAAATTATATCATGTTTGGTTGGAGAAGCTTGCCAACCAACGGTCTGTAACTCTCTGCCAATATCGTCATAATAAACTATTGTTTTACTTTTACTAGCGACCGGAAGCGATTCAACTTCTAGAAATGAATTTATACTATCTTTCTTGACAATATTTTTTTCAACTGCATTTTGATTTGCTACCTCCGCTTGCGTATGAATTCTATAAATATCAGAAATATGCACTTTACCGTTTTTGGTTCCTTCTAAAAAATAGCCACCAGGCTGCAGAGTTGAAAATGAGGAAGAAATTGCTCCACTAATAACCGTGCCGTTTTCTTTTTTCCAGATATAGGAATCGAAAGGGCCATTACTGCTAGTAATTGTAACAGCTCCAGAACTCGTTATTATACCTCCATTGCTTGTAGTCAATTTGGGTTTAGCAGGGTCGACTACAAGTACACTTAGGGGTACATCTGCATCGATATTTTTAAAATCAGGATGATCATCTATTGCATGAAATATAAATAAGAGTTCATGTCTACCCAATTCCGTCCATTTGATTTTAATCCTGTAAGGTTCCTCTTGGATCATCGAATATGATGGCAAATAATACCATGTATAACCGTCAGGGAACGGTGAAAATGTTAAGGCTCCATTTCTGTTTCGGAATACTACACTATAGATAACCTCCTCATTTATATTAACCTCAGTCGGACCTATTATTTCAATTTTTCCTAAAAGTCGTGGACTTTGAGCGCTAATAGGCAGCAAATAAAAGGTCAGTATAAAAAGTATTATATATTGGCAAATAGATCTTTTCATAAATTTAAAGTTTATATTGATATTTATAGGTTTCTAAAACAGCGCCATTTTGGTCCCTTATCAACTGTAAACGCCCCAATCCGTCATATTCATAATATTTTGATCTATTGTTTGCATCGGTAGAACAAACTTTACCATATTGTGGGTGATATGCAAATGTCAAAAACATAGACTCTGCCGGAAGCTTTTGTTTCAATTTTTCATTAAAATTGTACCATACGAGTTTCTGAGATCCGCCTCGTAAATCTCCGATTGCAGTTAAAAAGGCATCCAGGGTTATATAGCCAAGTTCAATAACAGCCTCTTGAACTTTGGTTTCTAAAAGCGTACCCGAAACATTAAAAGCTTGCACAATTGGTAAGGACTTGTCATATCCCCAAACATAAGAGGTAGGAGCATCTTTACCTTTAGACATACTCGTCGGATTACCATTAACATCATAGGAAAGGTATTTTGTTAATGTATAGTAGTTCACGCCATCTTTGCTCTCTTGATCTGATTCAGTAGAAATTACACCGTTAGGAAACTTCAAATAATTCTGCTTTTGCCAAAAAAAGGAAATAGCGTTTCTCTTACGTTCGGTCATGACTTTTGGTGATAAGATATGCCTAGTTACCATCTCGTTGTAAAGCGGTGTCAAAATATCCATAGGATATTTAAAGATTGTAGAAATCGTATCCAAATTAGACTGAGATTCTACAATCTTTGTCAGTAGTTTGTGAATCGAATTTTCATAAAAATATCTCCGATATTTACTTAATTGATTTCCTTTATCAAATGTAGTTTCATTATCTTGAATCAAAACCCACCATTCCGAGATATTGTCAAAGTAGCGAATATCTCCATCTTCATAATTAAAAAATGGACTTGTGTCGGTATTTGGTTTCATAAATCTTGCGGATTTCAATTTCTTTCGGTCCAATAGTTGGTATTGATACTCGTTCTTTTTTAATAATGTATTCTTATTATCAAAATATTCGACAAAATTTAGCTTACCATTTAACTCAGAAAATACTAGCGGCATCTCTGGCTCTACGAAAGTGTGATTGGCGCCCAGATTATAATAGTTATAATGTGTATAGCCATTCTTTTTGTCCTCACCTTCAAAGACAAAGACATCGGAGTATGTAACATGAGAAGATGCTGCGTTTCCCTCTAAAGAGTTAATCGTCCCAGATGTACGGATTAAATAGAGTCCATTTGAACTGGTTGACGAATTGTCATCTAAATATTGTTTACAAGCTCTTGAATAGTATCTATTGGGATAGATCACTTTGGAAGAAGGAGCACCATTGACATAAGGTTGATCATCATAAACAAAGCTTTTCTTTCGTAATATGACATTGTTGCGAGAGAGATCAGAGATTGATTTTATTCTTAAGCCGCCTGCAGCCTTTCTATTATATGTTTTATACTGGACAGTAGAGGCATAAAGTATCGTAACATATTCAGAATTAAAAACCACTTCTATTGTATAGTTTCCTTGTTGTAAATAGAGTGTGGCTTTAGGATCTGAAATAGAAAATGCTCGTAAAACTACATTTGAACTGTTTCGCAGATAAGCTACAATCTGATTGTTAGGTATTCGGTCTTCAGCGATTGGATAACAAGTTAGATCAAACGCAATCTCCTGCGCCCCTGTTATTGAAAAATGATCAAGAACTTCAGAATACATATCAGAACCATCTGCTTTTGCAACTTCACTAGTTATTATCTTTTGATAAGGTAGGCTTCTCTGTTCATTTGTTTCATATTCGAATTTTGTTCTTCCTCCTGTTGGATAGCTGACAGATTCAATTATTCCCCGCTTCACATATGAACCTACACTATCAGGTACTCTATTTACCCCTTGAAATGTCCATAACGTAGATCCTTTATATGTCTTAACTGTGGGCAAAAGAGTTTGCGTTACCTCACCTGGAATGACGTAGGCAGGGAATGACGAATAGTAGCCCCATTCATCTATTTGTCTCGTATATTTAGATGGCATGTCTTGTGGTGCATAATAAGAAAAACTATGAGGAGGCTGTTTTTCACCTGAGCTTCCGATTTCCGAGACTGAATCTAGCTTCAAACGAAGAAATGCATATCTGTCATTCCCTGCATAGCCACTATTAAAATAACTTTGTGATAGTACAATGTTTTTTGTTACAGTATTATTTTGAGAATAGAGGGTAATCTGTGACAGTTTTTGCGGTTTTTGACTATCATTTGAATAGGGAACGGGTTCTATATCCTCACGTTGGGTTCGTGTAAAAAGAATACTGCCTTTATTGTAAATGATTTTCTTTAAATATATGTTCTGTATTCTTTGCCGGTTAGATGATGTGAAATTATATACAGAAGCCATCGTTCCAGCATTTGTCGCTCCCTGATTTAGTAAATCATATCTTTTTTGGTAGATTTGGATTGCACTTAAACTAAGTCCTGTTTCATATTCAAATTTTACCGCAATTTTTCCATGTGGGTCAACGATTGAATCCAGGTACCACGCACTTTCAGAATCGTCATAGGAGTTTGTAAAATTGGGTTCTAATCCTGAGAATTGCGTAACGTCCGAGTTTTTATAATAGTTGCTTACAACCTCTGGAGTTCTAAAAAAATAACGATATCCGTCAGCATCCGTAATTCGCCATTTGGCATTAATTGTACGTTCTAATAATTCAATCTTTAAATTGGTCTGCTTTTCAACGTATATAGTATCACCAGCAGATATTTTTCCAAGAAAAAATTTTCCTGTTTTTCCCATGAAATTATAATAGAAAACATCTGGCTCTGAATCTATGCTTCTATTTCCCACTTGCCTAAAATAATTTGCAGTGGATGTCTGTTCGGCAGATGTGGCGGGGGGGGCCACATAATTGTCTTCATTATGAGGAGGAAGACTTACGGCGGAGGGAAAACCGCCGAATTTGAAGTCATCCATTCCCCTTATCGAACGTGTGATAACACCTCCAGTAGCCAGTGTCCATCCCAATCCTATCCAGCTTGCATCTTCAATAGGCTTAATACCATTTGCCGAATTATACAAAAGATTTACTGTAATAGGAATTCCCTTTGATTCGACATTTATCAATGGAATATTTAATTGGTGTGTGCCAGTAAAATATCCGACATCGATATCCACCACTTTAGCTAGTGAACCAGCGGTAGGAGATGGAGGAATGATTTTTGAAGCCTGAAAGTACTCATTGGATTGGGCAAATACCGTTGGGTTCCACAAGAAAAAATAAGATATAACAAAGATTAATATGAAAAATCTTCTTTTGTTGATATTTTTAAATTTCATAAAAGGTTATAATTGATGATGATTAACTATTCCAAATCAACTGTAAAAATTAAAGGGTAGTATTGTAAAGAATGAAAATGGCTAAATATGGTTTTATGCAGGAAATTATTTTAACAGAAATATATCTTCCTTAAGCATTTATTAAATGTACTTTATACATATAAAGCTACTAAAATGAATTTAAATAAAAAAATTTTTTAATAAAATTATTAATTAAGGGGAAATAATTATGTTATTATTTGCTGGCTAGTGTGAGAAGTACCCTAGAGATATATTGATTAAATCATCTCAGGTTTCCAATAATAAATAATGTTTTCAAACCGATACCCTAGGCTACAAAGTATGTAAACATCTTTGAGAGTTAATATTGAGGAGGGAGTATAGAGGGGACTAAAAATCTACAAATGTACTTTGGGAGGATGATTTTGTTAATTATTACTGGACAATAAGCATGGATTCGATTGGTTTCTGTATCAATATCAAGATTGAACAATTATCACCTTCTAATGTAGCGTATAAAGAGATTCTAATTCATGAAGATATTGAAACAGAAAAATTATTCGATGCTATTTATTAGTCATTGGAGGAAACTTTGACTGATTTTGGATTCGTTAGATATAAAAAAAATGGGAAGTAGGTAACTTTCCGATAGGTGAATATATAATCCTGAAGGCAGCTAGGAAAGGGTTGTATTCACGAAATACTGATAGTATAGGAGAAGACGAATGGAAGTAAAAGATTAGATCTTAATGATGAAATAGGGGCTTGGAGTTGCTAACTTAGTCGGCAGATCAAGTTAAGAACAATAAAATATCTTAATTTTGAAATAATGATTAAAGTCCGTAAAAAGTACGATCGCATT
>NZ_RBWS01000040.1 GCF_003627955.1 Sphingobacterium puteale
CGGCCCAGGTGCATTCCTCAATCCTCAGAGAAAGCAGGATTTCATCGACCTGCTCAACAAAAATTACTTGAGCAAAAATGAAGCGGTCACTGACTCCATATTGATTATTCAGTTTGCTACAACACGGGATGGCACCCTGGGGCAACATGAAATTATCCATGGGCACAAGGGATCATCGCTCTACAAAAACTTTTTCAAGACATACGCTGAATTTAACTCCACATTGCCCAAAGAGAGATATCCTGCTACCAAAGGACTTGTCTTGCCAAAAATGCAAAACGGAGAAAGAGCAGGGCTGATCGATATTTTCATCCGCCTTAATCCCGACAGAACATTTACTGTTTCGGCACAAGGAAATGATAGAGATCTAAAAATTAAGGATTTTAAAAACGATCCTGATAATCCACTTTTCTTATAGATTATTGATAGACGGTAAATAAGGAAGGGACGTAAAAGTAGGCTTTTTAACAATGTTTTTTTATGATCAATTTGTTTTTTATAGATTACTACAGCCAAGATAACGGCGAGCTCACCACAAACACTGTATGCCCTACTGCCACGGTTCTGTCTGAACAGTGACTGGGATGAATTTTGAAAAGTATTTTTTTGTTATTAAAGATGATTGTACTTTTAAACAAAGCTGTGGGATTGCTTCGAAGAACTCTATCGCTCTTAATTAGATTGTTTTTATTTATTTGATTTCATAGCCTTTACTTTTTTGACGTTCGAGTCAGCCAAGAATTTTTGGTATTCGTCTGTTTCCATTCCTTAGAGTGCAACTCTGCCGTTATTATCGCTGTGTATACCAAAGCCATAAGTTTTTGTTAGGGGAGATGCTCTGAAACATGGTTGCCCTTTTGAGAAAAATTGCTCTCTTGCTTGTTGATATTCAGCTTTTGTAAGTTCATTCCTGTCGGCAAACACTTGAAAAAGGATGTCATCGGAGGTATATTTATATGGATTTTTGGCAATCATTTCATACTGCATCTCTGCAACGGTCTTTTTGTCTTTTGCAGGTGGTTTTGTACCGCAGTTTACTTTGGTATCTTCAGCTACTATAATAAAAGTGTCAAAAAAGTTGGTCGTATGTATTTTCATTTTGTTTGTTGTTTTTTTGATTATGGTGTCTATTGTTCGCCGTTTGGTTGCTTACGTCGCAGCAACTCTTTGTATATATCCGAACTATCCTTTTTCAAAATAATATAAATGCTTGGTTCTAAAATATGAAAAAATTACTTAGGCCGATTTACTTTCTGGACAAAGTCTTCGGATATTGTAAAAATATTCTAATCCTATAACTAATAGAATCGAACATAAAATAGACTTTTTGTAGTATGATTCCCAAACTCAAATACCAAATCCGAATACTGCAAAAAAGCAATAGAAAATCAACAAGCAAAATAAACAGCAGAATTTAATTAAATGCCATTCCAATACTCCCCCAAATTCTACCAGGGTTTTCTGAGCCATTTACCGCTTTTGCTTCAAACAAATTGCTTATGAAATTTTTTGACCAACCGAAACCTATGGAATTTTTATCAAGCAATGAGCTACCAGGATAGGAAATTGCGGCTATGATTATAAATATCACCGAAGTAGTTAAACATATCAAAACCACATACTTCTTAATCGCCTCTTTTATCATAGAATCAAAAATTAGCATTAAATAACAATCGAGTAATTAAGAGATCGCACGTGCCATAAATATTTTTGATAAAATCTTTTTATATAGAAAGAATTTGCCTTTAAGCGGTTTATTATCAAGTAAGTATAAATTAATTAGATCAAATTGAAGTATGCCCGATTCACATTCACCAAATACACCTGTATCAATTTGGATTGGAATAATTATTTTCTCAGTCTCTTTTCCCAGTGACTTCAGGTCCATATAAAGAGATTCAAAATCTATATCTTCTCGTACTCTTTGGACTTCTGCTATAAATTGGGGATAGGCACTGTCTGAAAAGCGAAGTGAGTTAATTTTTCCATATTGATCAAAGGAAATTACCATCAATGTCAATACAGGGATACACCTTTCCTGTAGTTGTGGCGGGTATTTGAAATTTCTAAGGAAAGAATTTTCAAACTTCTTGAAGTTATCAATTTTTCCCTTATCCTGAGCGTATACACTATTGATCACCGCATAGAGGATGATCAGTATGAATTTGATTGATTTCATTGTCTTAATATTTAATCGTTTATAACGGTAAGGACAAGGGGAGCATAAAAATAGACATCTCCAAAAACTTGTGTACCGTTAAAATTATATAGATCTTGAGATACTTTGCTCTTAGGATCTGAAAACTCTTTTGATACCCGTGCTAGTCTAATCTCGACGGGGATCATAATAGGTATATCACGCTTCCCCATATTAAGATCATCATATACTACATTAAAATCTAATTTATCTTTAATTCTTAGCAACTCTTTAATCATAAGCGGATGTGCACTATCCGAAAATTCTAAGTTAAATTGCTTTGTTTTCTCATCATACTGGACCTTTAATGTAAAAAATGATGGAATAGAGGCTTTCTCCAAATCCTTTGGATACCTTAAGTGATGAACAAAACTCGATTGTAATTTTGTACAATGATTATTTGCATCTTGGCTGTAAACGATACTTTTAATCCACATGAGTATCACAGCAATCAGTATTAATTTTTTCATACTTAGTTGACATTTTTTTCCTTTATATCCCATTTCGTAATCTGCCATTATAGTTGCTCTTTCGTTAAGGCTTCTCTTTAAATTCTGTAGTCACTAGCTTCTTTTTCGGATAGATCGTTATTTCACCTAAAAAATTAGCGGTGTGGAGATCATTATTGCTTTTAATCCTTTTCATAATCGGCAACTCTATGCTGGATTTTAATCTGGCGTGAAAAACTTGTTTGCAGGTATTTCAAGGGAATCAACATATCGGCGATTAAAACTATCATTCAGTAGGCCGGAACGGACGAAGGTGAATTTTTTAAGTTTTTCAGGGTCATCCTGATCCTCGAATTTTTTTGCATAGATAAGTGAATCCTTCGATAAGAGAAGAATTTCATATCCGGCAAATTCAGATGTTACCATTGTATGATCAGATAGTTTATAGGGTATTTCAAATGCTTTGCGAGGAGAGACAGATGAGCTATTGAAATAGAGCTTGGTGTCACCTATCTTTAGACTTTGGAATACATCCCTTACATCCGGCACAGCGATTATTTTACTACCATCTAATCTAGTCACATCAATCTGTGCCCAATTATTTTTGAGGTTATTTAAATCAACTTGAGCAGATGCATTATTGGAAAACAATACTGCTAACAAAATGAATAGATTAATAATGAGTACCTTATCATATTTTCTCAATTCAACAAGGTTTACGGTTAATAATGGAAGCTTTTTCGCTAGGCTTTTCATCGTTTGGTCAAATATGCTTTAACGAAAGTAATAATTTTTCCTTGAAAAATGTGCCGTTGATTTTAGATGATCAGTTTTTATGAAAGCCCCATGCGGAAGCTCACCTTTCTTTGCTAATGATCATGGGTTTTATAACCGGTTCATCCGTTAAAGAAGAAAAAATCGTACTTTTCGGGATCTCGCCGATACCGCTTACATTGCAATTATTTAGTTTTGGATATAGCTAGTTAGGATGAGATTACACCCTGCAAAGCAACCCCCAAATAATAGTAAATAAAAATTGGAATGTAGCTTAAAATAATGGCTGTACAGCAATTTTTGCTTTATCGGTTGCCATTGTTTTTTATAGGAATTAACCTTTTTCTTACCCAAAAATCATATTTAAATAATTATTTTGGAGAATCGTCAAATGGCGAAATTGTTAGAATAGATAGTATTCACCAAGGATGTTACAAATACGAATTTCAATACGGTATAAGGTTAATTTGGCTGTAAAATTTATTAGAATAACTTGCTCTATGTTTTTTGCTTGCATGTATTTTATAGTTGATCCGAATTATTCACATGATGGGAAAAAGATACCTGTCATCTGTTTCGATTGGCAATCAAATAGGAGTGATAATTTTTATTTTAAAAGATAAATAAAAGGGCTATATTTAATTTCCCTTATGCAGACCTATTTAGGCAGTATATAGCAGGATTGAGCGTGCAAAATCCGGTCATTACATTTATTAATAGTTGTACAAGTATCATCCAAAAGAACATATGAGAAAAATATTATTATTAAATACACTGTGGATTCCAATGATAGGGTCGGCTCAGTTACAGACGGTATTTAAAAATAAAGTAGACTCAATTTACCAAAAAAATAGGGATGCCATCGGCATTATTGTTCATGTCGAAGCACCGAAGCAAAATATTTCTTGGAGCTATGCAACAGGAATAGCAGATCGCAAAACAAATAAGCCGCTAAATAATCAACAACCTGTTCTGGTTGCCAGTAATACCAAGCCTTATGTAGCTGCCGCAATACTGAGATTGGTCGAAAAAGGTAACTTATCGATCGATCAGACAATCAAAAAACTATTATCGGATAGAACGCGTCAATTATTTGAAAAAGATGGGTATAATCTGGACGCAATTACGATAAAGCATTTATTGTCCCATACATCTGGAATTCAGGATTATGTGGACGAAGATTATTTTGAATTCGTAAATCAGCATCCGACATACAAATGGAAAAAAGAGGAGCAAATCGAGAGATCGATTGAAATCGGGAGTCCTCAGCCTGTAGGTGAAAAATTTAGTTACGGAGACATAAATTACCTACTCCTGACCGAAATTATTGAGCAAAAAACACATAAGCCATTTTATACAGCTATTCGGGATTTATTGAGATACAAAAAGCTACACCTAACAAAAACCTGGTTTATTAATTTAGAAAATTATCCTGCAAACACCCTTGCGCTTGCTCATCAATATGCAAGCAAGTATAAATGGGATTCATACGATATAAATCCTTCTTGGGATTTGTATGGTGGTGGTGGAATTGCCACAACAGCCAGAGAATCAGCCCTGTTTTTTCAATATCTATTTGATGGAAAAATCATTCAGGACAAACAGATCCTGAAGGCTATGCATACTTACGTATTGCCTTCAGATCAATCCAAATACTGTTTGGGACTTTATCACTTTGATATGGGATTCAATGCTTATTACCACGGAGGTTGGTGGGGAACTGATGTTATTTATTCTCCGGAATCTGACGCTACAATTACGGTTTTTACGTTACAAAAAAGCTTCCAACATATCATTAATCCTGCTATAGGAAAGGAATTTCAGCAGTTATTGATAAATAAAAAAGAGATAGAATAAATTGAATTCAGCCATCAAAGCAAGTTGGGTAACACTCAATTTCAGAATCTCATCCGAGGTGGGTAAGGCGCAATTTCGCACCATTCTTCTTCTTAATTGCCCGATGATCGAGGCAGGGGAATATCATTGATCAACTATATAACAGACACATGACGGTTACTCTCGAATTTTAGACAACATTTAGAAAGATACTTTTTTAATAAGCATTTTGTAATAATCACTTCACGTTATTTTACAGGCAATGGTTAGAAAAATACTACAAATGATTAAAGATATGGCGGTGCCTGCATTTCTTATATTGTTTCCCCATTTTGTGCCGCTGCCGTTTTATTCATATGCTTTTGTATGTTTTTTAGTGATTTATCTGGTTTTTGAGGAAGGAGGGAAAAACATTCCGCGATATAGGGCTGATCAAGGAAAATCTTATTTTAAAGCGCTTTTTCTAGGTATCATCAGCGCTTTAATATCCTATCAGAATTGTGCAAATTGTCCTAAATAGACATAATAGAGGGTAAAGTGGACAAAATAAAATAATGAAATGGACAAGATAAATTCGGGCAAAATTAACTGAGAAGATTAATCATCATATTCCTATAATTGCGTAAATTTGAGGCATGACCTTATCTGTGTATTCCACAATAGACAAATGAAAGTTTTTCTAAAAATATTTTTAATTATATGCGGGATTGGGTTTGCAGTCTTTGTTGGTATTATTGTTATGATAATGGCTGCTTTTGGGGGCTTTGATAAAGATTATTCTGTAACAGAACTTAAAGAAAACTTTGAGGAAAAGAGGACCGAGATTTATGAAGTCAAAAATTATGTAAATAAAATAACTCCGCCAGACAAATCAGTTCAAATAGAATTTGACGACAGTAATATTCTACCTATTTTTCACGTGGGAGTGAGGGACAATTTTGAAAGTAATTGGGATGTAAAAATTAATTCCGAAAAGGCCGACACATTATTACAAAAACTTGGTTGGACAACAGAAACTTTAAAAACTCTTAAAGGGAAATTGGATAAAGCAAATTGTATTGGCGTCTCAAATGGAGAACCTTGCAGTATAAATTTTCAACGAAGCGGAATGGGGAGGTATTCATTCAATGTTTTTGACAAACCAATTCCAGATAGTTTAAAAGCGCGTTACAATGACGGTTGCACTTACATTATGGTAAATGACAGGCTTGTGTTAGAGTATGGTGGTGGCGCAATAGGAGGACAATGTTTTTATAATTTGGACTAGGTTGATTAAAAAATATTGTGCTCGACTTTGGATTTCGAGATACCACCCATATCAATAAGACGTTCCATGAAGATTATGGGATAAATACGCTTTACAGATCCAGATGGTTTACGACTTGAATCTATGCAGGAAGGATAGTATAGTTATTTTGATTATAACGAATGCGAGATGGTTAGAAACGGAGAGCCAACATATTTAGATCATAGTGATGAAGAGGTGTTGGGAGAAGGCCCGGGGACGTTAACATTAAATTTGCTAAAATGATTCTATGAATACAAGAGATAAATTAAGCTCTAGGGAAAAATTTATGGAGATTATCGCAAGGCAAAATGAGTATATCCAAGAGGAGTTAGAAGATCTTTCAGAATATAGCGTAAAGGATAAAGAAGAAATTTCTGAAACATATAAAAACTTGAGCAAATACACATTGGATAATATGGTTGCCGCATATTCCGCAGGCGAGGCGATATCAAAAATTTAAGAGGAATATATCACGGCAGTTGATTATTTTATACATGACTGGGAGCAATCAAATAGTTATGTTCAGATGGTTTGGATGCTTTCCATTGGGATCATGCTAAATATAGAACAAAAACATTTCCTTAAACTTGTAAAATGTGTTCAAAATGATGACCCCAAAGATTATCTAATTGACTTTTTAATAGGTTGCAGAGTGAAAAACTGGTCACTTCATAATAATTCTAAATTTTCTAAGCCATACAAGGTGCTTTCGGTAGTCATTGATTTGGCTACAAAAAATAAAGACCAAGCCTTAAAACATCTAATATCTTATATACAAAAAGATTGGTATAAAGGGCATTAGGATACGGGATGGTATAATGTGCATCATACCAAATGTAACATTCACACAGGATATTGGAGCTTTGAAAGCGGGGCTCTGGTTAAAATATTAGGTCTGGATGATGGTCATTTTAAAGAACTGCAATATTATCCTTACGATTTAGTTCATAGGAAAGATTGAGAGAAATGTGGGTAAGGATTAGTTTTAATTGAAAGGTCGAGTTGAAAGGTCTCGACCTTTTTTGCAAGTGTTAAATATAATCTTTGTTAACTTTTAGGATCTAAGATGGCGTTGCTTTTTTATCAATAAAAACTAATTCAAAAATCAAATATGTAGTTCCTAGGGCGGATACAAGTTAGTCAAGATAAAAGGTTTTCATTTTGACGGCAAAAGCATAGGCTTATGGGCAAGGTAATTGTTCAAATAGCTGGAAATTTTCTTCATCAAAACAAACTATTGTAATTAGTTTTATTGTTGTATTTGATTCAAGAAACTGATTTATTGCGTTAATAGATATTTGGGCGGCCAACTTCTTCGGGAACCTGTATATACCTGTGCTAATATTCGGAAAAGCAATTGTTGTACAGCTATTATCCACAGCCAGTCGGAGGGAGTTGAAGTAACAATTTGCAAGGAGGTTCTCTTCATTCTTTTGGCCGCCATTCCAAACCGGACCGACGGTGTGGATCACATATTTAGCGGGTAGGTTGCCAGCTGTGGTGATTGCTGCTTCACCCGTTTTGCAGCCCCCTTGTCTAGCTACTATCATTCGACATTCTTCCAGAATAACTGGACCACCTGCTCGGTGAATGGCACCATCTACACCGCCACCACCAAGTAAGGAGCTGTTAGCAGCATTTACGATTGCATCGACTTCGATCTTAGTGATATCTCCTTTAATAACGTTTACTATTTTGTTCATTGGGTATGGAATAATATTAGGACACCTCATCGACATAACTGATGTCGATCATATTTTAAATTTAATAAATGTTGTTCCATAATAAAGATCTCTAGTAACTTTTTGCACTTTGCATTCGCAAAGTGCTTTCCGTTTCTGTGACTTTTTGTAAGTTAGTATAGCCCAAAAAGCATTCGTATATTAAACCCGCAAATGAACTCAAGATATTTTAAGAAATTTTGGAATGAAAATGCAGGAGACGAGTTGACAGATTCTTGGGGAAATTCAACCTTGTATTTTGAAACCGACTCAAATCTAAACGTGGCCAAACAGTTACAGCTATTTCAAAACGGAAGAACATTAAAATATGATTTGCAAAACTTTGAAAATGAATATGGTTTTCTAACGGATCAACCTTTAGATAGGCAAGAGTTTTCCAACGACGAAATTAAAAAAGATAAATTCTATGAAATCTGGAATAAATAAAACTGAATATAAACTTTCCGAGGGAAAGAATCCATTTTAAGTAAGAAGTCTATGGAACTTATGCAGCTTTATGATAATATGTTCAATCAGTCTATCGGCCAAATTAGCAGGGGAGATATAGAAATTGACCGGCAGATAGACGATGACAGCGACCGACGTCGTGGTCTGACCTTATTGATACGTCCGAATGATGAGATTAAAGCCCGTGTTGAGGCTTTTCAAGATGAATTGATAAAGATTGACGGAGGACAGTATTATCAGCCGCCCTCGGATCAACATGTGACGGCACTTTCGATCATTTCATGTTATGAAGGCTTTGATCTAAATGAGATACAAATCCGAGATTACGAAGATATTATTTCACAAAGCCTCAACGATATTCCCAGCACCATGCTGAAATTTAAAGGTATAACAGCATCTCGGGAAGCCGTGCTGATACAGGGTTTTCCGATGGGCGAAGGGCTTAAAATACTTCGTGATAGGCTGAGGAGTAATTTCCGCTCCTCCGATTTACAACAGAGCATAGATTCAAGGTATCGATTGGCTACCGCGCATATGACTTCAGTACGCTTTCGAAGGGAACTGCGTTCTCCGGCCAAGTTTAGCGGTATATTACAAGATTATAGGGCGGCCGATTTTGGTGTAATGAACATAAAATCACTTGAGCTGGTATATAACGATTGGTATCAGAACAGTAACATCGTCAAAACACTTCGTCGCTTTACTATATAAATCATCATTATCTGTTTTTATGGGCTCTAACGGATATGATCAAACTTAATAAGGATTATCACCTTGAAGAATATGCATCTGATTTTTTTATTTTTGGTTCTGATGGTCGTGATACAGCTTATGCAATAAAAAAAAAGCACAAGTGATATTTGTGAAAAGCCCTTTATTGGAAAAGTACAACCTTTTCAGAATTTATTGAGACAATAAATTTTATTTGCTAAAATAGTAAGGCTTATTTTTTACTGTACCTGGAGTTGCTAACTTAGTCGGCAGATCAAGTTAAGAACAATAAAATATCTTAATTTTGAAATAATGATTAAAGTCCGTAAAAAGTACGATCGCATTT
>NZ_RBWS01000041.1 GCF_003627955.1 Sphingobacterium puteale
TTTTGGCCGCTAACCTTATTATTCGGGGGAATACACGAAGATAATAAAACCCCAACTATTTATTTATCAAATAGTTGGGTTTTTTCTGAATATCCCTCAATCATAGCGGATGCAAGAGACTGCTTCTGTTAATTTCAAGCAAACGACCGTTTAGCGATTGCGGATTCCTTTAGCTCGCGCAGTATTTTCTATTACCGTTTTTAGCTTATTCCATTCACGCTCAGTTGGAAAGTTCATTGCTAGACAAGTTTATGTTAATATTCCAATGGTTGCTTCCTCCATCTTGCACATCGATAATATCTTGTGAGAACATCTCGCACTTCGCCCTTATGTCCCTATATAAATAGATACGGATAATAATATATAAACTTCCAAACTGGTTTTCGGTGGTGGATCTCCTTTGCCTCCTCCTTGCTGGTGATATGTCAAAACTTTATTAAAATTAACTGTATTTTCTTCTTCATCACGATAGCGTTTTTCATCATAATCGTAAAACATACCATCTTGGGCTTCTCTAATGACCTAGATATCTCTTCTTGCTATGTCACTATCAGGTTTAACCATAAGCAGCTTTTGAGAATAAACCATAGCCTCTTCATCCGACAATATTTTTTCAGGAATATGGTTATAGTACAAAATAATCTCCAGAATATCTGAATCCATTGGTTTTAGCTTACCCGCTTCTTTCGCATGGTATAGACCTATCAATTCACATCCATCAATATGATTTAAAATACCCCCCATCAACCTACTGATGGATAGATGTATTCGCCAATCATCCTCTTTTCCCCCTAAAAGTCTTAACATATAAGTATAGATAAAAAAGTTAACATCTCCGTTTTCTGGATTATAAGCGAGTCTATATAAAACATGTTCAAACTCATCAAAGTCAATGCTATTAAACAAACTATCAAGTGGATTCAAGTTTAAATCCTTCAAACTAGTCTCCAAATTATTTAATTCCATTTCGTTAATTACTTTGCTAAAACTTGTAACGCCTTCCATTTATAAACAGGATCAGTAATTACCCAAGCATTGCTAACTACAGTCTTACCCGCAACATTATTAGTTACTACCTGAACAATTTCTCCTCTGGCCACTCCCCAAATTTAGGAGTGTTCTAAAGTAGAGAATTCCCCTGTTTTTACCTGTTTTTCCGTAAACATTTCAGGTATTCAATCACCTAAATAACTACGAGGTCCGAAAATACCGCATCCCTCCTTCCAAACCTCAATTTTTACCTTTGCATATTTCAATAATTAGAAATAAATATCTTCCAAACAGGATATTACGAAACTACTCCTCATTGAAATCTTCACTATAGCCGGCTCTCTTTGATCTGTTAATCCACTCATCAGCAGGCCTGCCATTAATCAAGCCTCCATTACAATTCCATTCTGAAATAAAGATTCTCGTACCTAGGACAGGCTTCTTCTTCTTTAAAAATATAATAGTATTTCCAATATTTTTAATCAAGGTATCACCTTTTGACCAATGTGGAATAACACCCGCTAACCCCCTATCTATTTTTATCTTACGATATTTATCAAGAGTAAGATCCTTAGCATATATTTCATAGTAGTTGTCTTCAGTAGTTGTAGGCCCCTCAACCACTAAATTAAACGCCATATTACTCCTATAATTCATAAGTTGTTTACAGGTATCTTCAGTCATACAACCAAACAAGTAAAGTAGTAAAACACAACATAAGAAAATGCTCATTCTCTTTTTAAATTTCGGTCTCAAATACATTTTTCTATAATTTATATCCGATAATGACTGTAGCGCTAATCAAAACATTTTTCAGCTAAAATTTTTTAGTCCTATCAATACCAAATGATATTCCAAAACTTCCAGAAGAGTAGGGCGAATAGCTTCTAGAATATCCAATACTTAATTTATGAGCCATTTTTAATTAAAAAAATCAAATAAGTATCATCGATTTTTTTTACCGATACATTTAGGTAACTTAAAAATTCAATCTATCTCAGTCCATGTGAAGCCAACCTTCTCTCCCATATATCACCATCTTCACCATTAATGAAAGTACCTTTACATGTCCATTCTATTAAAAACTTCCTAGTGTTTAATATTGAATCTCGCTTCCTCAATTCTACGATGGTATTTCCTCGATTCTTTGTCAATGTATCTCCAATATTCCATATTGAAGATAGTGAGACCAATTCTCTATCAATAGACAATATTGAATCTTTTTTTGAAGCTAAATCTCTTACGGAAAACCGGTAATAATTAGGTTCAGCAACTGGTTTACTTAAAATTATAATGTCAAATTGTACATCGTTATAAAATCCAGTAAACTCTTCACATTGCCTTTTATTGTAATCTGTACAATTAAACAATAAAAACAAAAGTGGGATTAATAAAAAAATAATAATAAAAGCTGTCTTTTTCATATCAGAATTTTGTAGTCCTATCAATACCAAAGGATATTCCCAAAGTTCCAGAGGGATAGCCAACAGAAGAGGATACGGAAGCATAAAATCCGAATTTATTCATTTCTTCAACTGTGATACTAAAAGAGCCTGACCTCACCCAAAGTTCAAGAGTGTTCTAAAATAGAAAACTTTGCTATTTTTACCTGTATTTCCGTAAACATTTCAGGTATTCAATCACCTAAATAACTACGGGGTCTGAAAATACCGCATTCCTCCTTCCAAACCTCAATTTTTACCTTTGCGTCTTTCAATAATTAGAAATAAATATCTTCCAAACAGGATACTACGAAGCTACTACTCATTAGAATCATCGCTACGAAGTCCGTATTCAAACCTAGATACCAAGATTTCAAAGGGGTTCGCCATTGATAAAGCTACCATTACAAGTCCATTCCGAAACAAATATTCTTGTGCCCAGAATAGGTTTTTTCTTCTTCAAAATCACAATAGAATTTCCTTTACTTTTGGTCAATGTATCACCAATACTCCAATTTGGAACAATACTTCCTAAACCACGATCCACCTTGGCTCTTCCACTTCTATTGAGAATAAGATCCTTTGCATTCATTTCGTAGTAGTTGGGTTCCGCAGTTGTAGGCCCCTCGATCACTAGGTTAAATTCTATGTTACTATTATATTCCATGATTTGTCTACATTTCTCTTCAGTCATACAGCCACACAACCAAAGTAATAAAACACCACATAAGAAAACGCTTAATTTATTTTTATATCTCGATTTCATTTAGCTAAAATTTTGTAGTCCTATCAATACCATAAGAAAAACCTAAAAGCCCTGAAGAATAAGGAGAATAACTTCTAGAATATCCTATACTTAATTTATGAGCCCCTTTTATTCCTCTTATTCCACCATGTTTGATTTCAACAGGACTCGAATATGTCAAACCCAAATTACCAAAACTAACTCCCGTATCCATGGTTGTTCCAGCAATCTCTCCTAACAACTCTCTTTTAGAGGTATTCTCGTAAAGATCCAAACTTACTCCAGCACCAATAGAAGGCAATACGCTAGGGTAGCCTATGGAAGAAGTCACAGAACCATAAAACCCGAAATTGTTCATTTCATCAACTGCGATACTTAGAGAACCCGAAAATCCGTATGCGTTAACTCCAATACTCAATCCTACCCCATCGGGTCTATAAGGTCCATACTCTCCACTACTCGGTGCATGAAAATAAGGATGATCTGCACCCCAGTCTGCAAAAGCACGATATGACTTTTCAGCCCAGGATTGTGAAGATTGTGGTCTTGAATAACTCAAATTGTTAACGTTCGCAAACTGCATAAACCCATTACCAGTACTCCTTCCTGCATATATATTAGGAATACCATTTACAACCTTACCAACAGTATAAAGACCTTCAGCTGTTTTATGAATTTTTCCACCATGGATTAAAGTATAGGCAAATGCACCTAACCAATTTGACCAGCCACCGTCTACATCTACACCACTAACTGGATTATTCCCCATTCCAACATAAGGTGAAACATATTGTCCTTTAGGATCTCCCGTGAGCCAACGTCCCAGCACCGCATCATAGTTTCTAAGCTCAAAATTGTTCCAACCTGTTTCTTTGTCCTTCTCGGCATATAGTCCCTGATAACCATACCTAATGTCTATACCCGCCGAACGGGCCTCCATGCCATAAGGGTAATAGTCCGCGTTATACTGTACATCCGCAAAACCTCCGGGCAGCTTGTTCCTGCTGATGATCGCACGGGTGTTACCCAAATGATCCGTTAGCGTATAGCTATAACTTGATCCGAGTCTATTCAACATACCCAGTCTGCCTGATCCATATACAGGCTGCTCGATCAACTGCAGTGCCCCACCACTCTTGCTCTCAAACACCGCCAGCAGCGTCCCTGCGACATCATAGCTATACCAGGTTATTGCATTTGTCCGGTGGTCTTTCTTCATGATCCGGTTTCCACCCTCGTCATAGGCAAAGCTAAGCATTATCACCGACTTGGCGGCATCGCTGTATATACTTGTCACCTTGCCTGAGACATCATAATCCAGGTACATGCCAGCTGTTCCCTTCACCTGTGAGGCCAGCTGGCCAACCGCGTCATAACCATAGCTCGCATAACCCGTTACCGAACTCAGCTTGTTGGTGCCCGCCTGATAGTTGTAGGTAAAGTTGTTCACAGTAGTGCCTGCTCCATTGGTCCGCTGCAATTTCAGCAGGTTCCCGTGACCGTCATAACTGATCCCCTTCTCCTGGTTCACATTTGTTGTTCCCGTAAACATCTTAGTGGTATAATCTGGTGTACCCCAGATGTTAGACAATAGCTGCCCCTTGGTATCGTAGGTATAGATATTCATCCCAGCAGCGTCCACCACCGTGCTTGAAGGGGTTACCTGTGTCTGCCAACCGATACCGTTAACCAAACCGCCAAACTTAAATGGGGCTGACGCATTTTGGACCCCATTGATATTTGTTCCCGCACGCAGGTAATCATTGGGATAATACTCCATGTTCTGGCTGAACACATAACGCGCAAACCCGTTGCCCTTTCCGTCTTTGCCCGGATCATTGATACTAATCTCATCCTGCATCACCACATTTGCATTGTTGATGCTCTTGAGCTTGCCGTCAACCGTGTACACATAATCAACCCCCTGCAGCTTGTCGCCATATTCAACACGTTTCAATCCCCCCGTCAAGGCATAGATATATTTGGCATGCAGCACCCTGCTGGAAATATTGTCAGTCGTATTGGTGTACACCGTTTTCAGCTTCCCGTTCAGGTCATACTCATAATAATGCACAAAGGTCTCTGCCGCCGTATTCTTCAGGTACACAGACTTGGTCACACGCCCAAACTCGTCGTACACATACTCCATCTTGCAATTGCATTTCTCAACTTATTTTGATTTTGGAAAAATTGTAATGTATGGAGCTCCTGGGTTGGGGGGCACATATACGGACATTTCTCCCTTTCAATAAAGCTAAAATAAAGTATTAAAAAAATAGCAATAATACCAAACCCAAAATTTTTATTAAGATAATTCATTCACATGATCAATCTAAAATCATAAAGTTTCAGAACAAATAAACGCTAACAAAAAGACCTGATTAACATCAGGCCCTTTTGACTTTAAAAAGTCATATTTTAAAATATGGCTTTTTAACGGCTTTTACTTAATTCTTATTTCCGTTTTTAGCAGCAAAACAGAAATTAATTTACATCAATTATTTTAAGTCTTTTTGTGGTGGCCGTATTTCATAAAATTCTACAATTTCCGATCCTTCATCTTGATTGGAAATAGCTTCATCATTGAAACTACCAAATTGATCTTCTGAAATTCTTATTGTAGCTGGATAAGTTGCCAAGTACCTAGATAAAATAACATTACAGGTTGGACATAAAGTTGAACCAGCAATTTGTTTTATACTTAGATTTTCCGTTTCTGGATTCTCCCAATCAATTACGAACAATTCCCCACAATTTGTACAAGTAACCAAGCTGTTATTACTCCAGCCGCTTTTTAATGGTAAAAAAACTTTATAATTGTAAATACCTATTGCAACATTTTCATACTTTATCAAACATCTGATTTTTTTCTTCTTCATATTTATGGTAATCTTGAGCCAACTCTTGCGCCTTGGCGAATTAATAAATTAGTAGTTCCTGGTGCCCTCACAGATGGTGCAACAAGTATATTTGCTCCTTGTGTAAATGGTAATGGTTGCGCAAAGTAGCCAGATGGAGGATTAATTTGTAAAGGAGTACTCAAAGGGTAATTTACTTCAAACACCACTGGAGTTATATTAGGGTTATGATACTTAAACTCTGCTATAGCTCCTTCTACTGTGTTATTGGCATAAATACCATCATTACCTAAACGACCGGCAGCACCAGACCTGTAAAAGCCGTTTGAAACAGTAGACTCCGCAAAGTCAGGATGAATTGCTCTATAGGCTGTTCCCTCCTTAGCAACAACTACATTGCTACCTCATTCAAATCAATATCCCCCACATTATTTTCAGCAAGCCATCCTTCAGCAAAACTATTTTCAAACCCTTCTCCTTTATTGCCTAAAAGATTTGTCCCTTTATTAAAAACGTTATTTTTTAATTCAATACGATTTTCAAATTGACAATCAAAAAAATTAAAAAAATCTGTAAAAACATTTCCTTCAATAACTAAAGGATTTATGTTATGTCCCCCCATTTGATAATCCACATAGTTTCTGACGATACAATTTTTTAATAATAATCCATTCTTAAACCAACAGGAATGAATTTTTAAATTATTGATTATGCAATTTTCTATAACCAAATGGACATTCAATTCGAACACTCCAATCAAATCAATTGTGCTAATTATACAATTGATTAAATGAAAAGTATTATGACCTTCTAAGTCTTCTTGATTTAAGAGGTCTACATTTTGATTTTCTTTTACCATGTTATATTTCCAAAATTTATAACTGTACCTTGGATCGCTCTATTTGAAACACCAGGATACATATTTACTGACATGATTTTTCCATCCTTAACAAATGCCTTGAAAGATTTTTGTAAGCCATTAATATTGCCAATTAATGTATTATCGCCGGGGCTTTTAGTAAGGACATGTTATTCTCGATCAGGTTCATTCCTTTAGAAGCCATTGTTTCAACAGATAAACCTAAATCTGCATGACGACCACCTGCAAAAGCATGTTTTGTAAAATTTCCTAAAACACCTTCGCTAAACGACATTCCCGTCTAAGCAGCAAATGAATGAACATTTTCAATGACCTTAACTTCTTCAACTGTTTTAACTGCATCCTCTATAACCTCAACACCTTTTGCAAACCCTATCCAGCCCCTCGTATATCCGGCTTGGCCTCCCCCCATCGACACCATTGTTCCATACATAGTATACAATGGTGTTAGGGTCTCACGAATATGATCCCGGCTCGGCTGGGTAACATACGCAAAGG
>NZ_RBWS01000042.1 GCF_003627955.1 Sphingobacterium puteale
CATCGACAGCATCTGATCTCTTTTTTCCTTTGAACTCATTAAGCAAACCTCGGAATTATAAAGCGTTCATAAAATATGCACTTGGTCGGGCGGATACGATAAAGCGATTAATGAAACGGTCAAAAGCTCTTTTAAAAATGGAAGTGCCTGTTATCCTTATTGGTGATTTCAATATTATCCCTACGGAACAGGATGTCTACAAGCCGGAAAAATATATAGAAAATGCCCTTTTTAGAATTGAAGCTCGAAAAGCTTTTAAACAGCTTATCGGCCAAGGGTGGATCGATTCAATCCGGACGCTTTTTAAAGATCAACAGGTTTATACCTTTTGGGATTATCTAAGGAATGCATATGGTCGAAATGCTGGGCTACGGCTGGATCATGTTCTTTTAAGCCCCATCGTTGCTCCGTTGCTATTGGAAGGAGGGATCGACCGACACGTTCGGGGATGGGAAAAAGCCAGTGACCATGCGCCTGTCTGGATTATATTGAAAGATAAAAAATAAATATGGCTGCTAGTAGGAGATCCAAAAATGAGTTGCTAAAGGAGGCACGATTGCAGGAACTTGAAGGTAAAACCGAAGATGCCATAAAAAGCTACAGCCAAGTTATAAGCAAAGACCCATTACAGTCCGGGGCATACAATCGCTTAATGATCCTTTATCGAAAGCTAAAAGATTATAAAAAAGAGTTGGCAGTTATTAAGCAGGCCATCGGCGCATATGAAAAAGATATAAAGGACGACCAACAAACTTGGAAGAAGGCAAACCGTAAATCTGCCCGCTCAGTCTCAGCCTGGCTAAATCAATGGGGCTTCTCAACGACAAAGTCAACACGGATAACTATACAATAAGGTTATGATCATACAAAGAGTCAAATCACGAGCTTTTAATCCTGAAAAATAGCCCGCAGATTATAGCAGCGGTCGAATAACATAATATCGGCATAAGTCGCCCGTTGCCCTGCGTCAGCGATGCTGTGAGCGCAATCCCAGCAATTGAAATCGAAGTTAGGGTCAATTTAATCCACTTTACTTGAATAGTACTCTTGTTGAGTATAAAGAATGCCGACAGATAGCATAGCAAGGTAGGAACGGCATATATTGCGCTAAAATATAGGCATAATATCAACCAGGCTATTGATTGTACACTATCTAGCGAACCAATTAAATCAAATTTAGTATTCTGGCTAAATAATATCGAACCTAACAACAAGATACCACTCCAATGCCTAACAATATATTTCCAGTTTAAGCTCCTGGACTTGTTTGGAGCCGTCTGATCACTCGGAATCCGATATTCATCAAGCAGTTGCTGCGCTATGGATACATCGGCAGGAGCAAGCTTCCTATTCAATAGTTCTTCCACCTTGACCCATTCGATCAGGTCATGATCAGTAGATTCTACCACAGCGTCTTCAGTTGTACAGATAAGGGAGATCAGCTGGATCGGATTCTTCTCATTATGGTGAATGGCATTTCTAAAGTGCCGTTTGATTTTTACTGTCAAATTTAATTCTTCGATCAGTTCACGTCGCAATGATTCCTCATAAGATTCTGACGCTTCCACTTTTCCGCCCGGGAATTCCCAGTAACCGCATAACGATTTTTCTGGTTTTCTTCGGCAGATCAAGACCAGATCATTTTTGAATATAATTCCGCAGACAACTTTTATGATAGCCATAAGCTTTGGGTAATTAAAGTGATATTTTAGCTCACAGCAACTACAGTTGTTCTTCTCGGAGGCAATCTTGCACTAGAAATAATCGGTCGTTGCAGTTCATTCTTCTCTGTTACCTTTTTTTGATTAAGGTAAATCTTTTTTTCTTTACTTTCAATGGTTGTATGAGATTATTATCGACCCATCGAATTCGTTTAGCCTATCTATTTGTAATAAACTAACAAATCTTTTTAAAACTAAATACGATTGGCTTTTGTCCTTATATTGGAAATATTTTGGGGTGGTTTGAAAAAATCTGAGAATATACCCATAGAACCTGATCCAGGTAATGCTGGCGAAGGGAGAAATGTTTCCTGGGGTTTTGGTTTCGGCCAAAACCCTTGTTGTTTTTTAGAATTACAAACTTAATTGTTTGCCCTTTAACTGTCAGATTACATCGAAACTATTTCAGCTGAGTACTGCCCCACTATAAAACCCTTTTTTCAAGGATAATGATATCGTCTTCATTACTTATCTTCTGAAAACCCAATTTTTCAGCAAATTTCAATGCTTTAAGATTCGTTATTTCCGTCTTTGCTACCAATACATTTACCTGGTACTTTTCTTTTGCCACTGCTATCAACAACTCAAAAGCTGCAGACATTATTCCTTTTCCCCAATATTCGGGCAGCAGGGCACCACCAATCTCAATTTTCTTTTCTTCCTGATTCCAGTGGTGTAAGGCGCAGTCACCAATAACTATATTCTCATTTTCCACAGTTTGTATACTGTAGAGTTCCTCACAAAGAGATAGAATATGTTCTGTAAACTGTACTGGATTCATATACTCCTCATTAGTTGTCCGATCCCGGTCGGCTGATTCATCTCCAAAATACAATTGGTAAAATGACTCAGCATCTTTCACAGACATTTCTTTCAATATGATCTTTATATGGTCTCCATCCGATTTCATGACCTCCATAGATTATAATTTTTATGTTTATTTATCAATAACTGCTGATCGAAGCTCTTTCAGTTCCCCCAATACGATATTCAGATCAGTTTGAGGTTTGGGTATGCTGTCAGCTTTCAATACAGCAACAGCCGCTTTAGGCGGCGGGAGCCTTGACCAGTCTTCAGCAAGCCTACCTCATACTGTATCTTGGAAAATATATTCCAGATCAGTGTATTCCCCGGAACTGTATCCCATTTTTGCCGATACAAGCACCTATTCAATGTTTTCTCTATTATCCCGTTTCGATCTTGCCACCCGGAAATTCCTACTTCACCGCAAGCCTCATCCAAGCCGATCGTTGGCAGATCAGTATCTTGTTGGCGTGTTCTATTATCGCACAGGTTACTTGCAGCAGTGAGGTCTAAAGTTAATGATTATCTTGGTTGAAGCAATCGGTTGTAAATAGAGTAATATATACAAAAAGATTACTCAGTCAATGTTTTATGGTATGTTTGGAGATAAATTAATTCTTTTGTTTATTTCATTTTTTATATATTTATTTGAATTAAAGTATATGTATAACAGTTTTCTTAATTAAGCTATGCTTTAGTTCAACGTGAAGTCTATTTCGATTCCTAGCTCCTTAAGCACCTTGTTTTTTTCCGTAGCCAATTATATTATGATTTCTACATCTTTTTAATATGGGATTTAATCCAAATTTAATTCGAACTATTGATGTTGAAATGCGCCCTTTAGATATTGATGCATTATAGTATCCACGTAACTTGTCTGTGGATATCAGTTAGAAAATTTAAAAAGATATGAAAAGGTTTATCATTATTGCATTTTATGTTATCTTTTTTCAATACTGTTTTGCTCAATCAATAACAGATATAGGTAGAGTATATATAAACCAAAAGAATGGCGAATACAGTACATTTCTAAAAGAAGACACACAGGTAGATAGTGTCATTATTGTATACAAAGACCGTCTCCCTGTTTCTTTGCGTTTTTATTATTTAGATAGTGTAAAACGCGCTGTTGAAGATTTTTATTACCTAGATTTCCCTGGCGATCGTTATCTACTGAACTTGGCCTTCGGGAAGCTTAATATTCCTGAATGTCCAACAGTAACATTAATACTTCCACCGTATAGAAAGGAAATCCTAAAAAAAAGAAAAGTAGATACTCATGCAAAATTCTATCGTGACTCGGTTAGATACGAGGCAATAATAACTGAAGTAGAAAGTGATCCTTCTGTTAGAGAACCTACAATGGTTACATTTTCAGCGAATTATTACCAAGGAAGTAAAAAACTACAGCAGGATTTTAGCGCTTTTATGGAGACTTTGGGAAAAAGTAAAATACCTAAAAATGGAAGTGTATTTCTATTCCAGGGTCTTGTAAAAGAGGATGGGAGCCTAGGCAATGTTAAAACGATTATTGGTGATAATAGTATCTATGGGGACCTATTAAAAAAGTGGTTAGTCAATTTAGGGAAACCATGGAAGTCTGCTACACAAGGTGGTAGACACGTGAAAAGTAATATAGATATTTTTGTAGAAGTAAAGGGAGAACATGCCCAAATTTCTACATGTGGTTATAACAGAAATCCTAGATCATACAAGAAAACGAACTAAAACGCCACCTATATATGAAATTGATTTTCTGCTTTCTAGTTATTTTTATTTGTTTTAATACAGCTTTAGCCCAAAAGAAGGTCCATTTTAGGAATAAACATGTGCGGAAAGATATTGCAAAGATATTTGAAAATTATCCTGATGTAAATGGTTTTCAAATAAACTTTCGAAATGATACCGCCGAATCAATTTATATACTTGGGAAAATTGAGGATAATATATTGAAAGGCTCAAAATATAAGACTTATTATTCCCTCAAATATGCTGGCGATCTATTTTTTTTGAAAAAGAAATATTCTCTTATCGAGAAATTGACAAAAAATAAAGAATTGGTGAATTCTATTGATAGGCAGAGCAGTAATTTTATTTTAAGCGTAGAGGCTCAGTCAATTTCTATAAAGCCTCTCTTTGACGGGTCAGTCTTTTGTGGATTTAGACATTCATCTCAGTTGAAATTTCAAAAAAAACTAAATGCTAATTATAAGGAAACCATAGTTCCATCTGGTGATTCTATTCTGATTCTTCAAGCTATTGTAAACAGAGATGGTAGCCTTGGGAAAAAAATGCTATTGCATGGAGATGAAGACGACAAATTATATAGTTATATATGTGATAATTATCAGGACTATAATCAAGAAAACAAAGCTAACCTAAATACGAAGGGATTGTTTTTGCCATATCGATCAGGAGGAACACCTTTTACCAGCATTATAGAGATCTTTGTACGCTTAAATCCTGATAGGACATTTAGCGTCAGTGGGAGTGGTAGAGAAAGAAAGCTTCGAATTAAGGATTATAAAGAAGATCCGAACGATCCTCTGCAGCTATTTTAATAATATTACAGAGCATTATAAACTCTGATAAGCAATTAATCCTGGCAATACGCAATCTGTAGATCCTTGGAAGAGGGATGCCGGTTCGGGGAAGATTGTAGCTGTAAAGACCGGAAGCCAGCGCTTTGTTTACAATGATTATGGTAACGAACTATTAATGGAGGAGTATAAATTGACTTCAGCTAAAAAAATAACGGTAACCGCTTATAAGGCAGTTGGCGTAGAGGAAAACGCTTTACGTCCGGCTACAGCTGCAGAAGGTTCGAATTGTCTGGGATGGGCTTTGACTGGTGGAGAATATACTTTTATTGATGATCCTGCTACAAATAATATTGACGAGGGAATGGTAACTCGGGTAGGATTAAAAGCTGGTAAGATAGCGGCCGACTCAATTATTGTTTTTCGGGCTACGGTAATAGCAGGAGAGTCCCGTAATCAGGATAAATTACAAATGGACGAATTAATTTATGGCAAAGAAACGTATTTCTCTGATATTGTACGCAAGGTTTTGAATGATACAAATAATAAATCCAGTATGCCAGGGCATTCGAATTGGGCTGCGGCAACAAATGCTA
>NZ_RBWS01000005.1 GCF_003627955.1 Sphingobacterium puteale
TGGCATCAACATACGCCTCTCCTTTTATGTATATTACTGTTGAATCCCCTTTTCGGAGCGAATAGCTCAACTGGGATTGTGCATTCATCCGAACCCTAGTACCATCCTCCAGTTCAACGACACATTGCTGACGTGGAGCCGTATAAATATTTAAACTTTTTAAAGTTGTCTCACCGCCTGCCATTGGTTTTCTCTGGATGCGCAACAGCCCCTCCCCGGTACGGGTGACAGCCAGCTCGCCTAGCTGTAATAGTGTACCAAAAGTATCCTGCTCTACTCTTATCCATGTGGAGTCAGCTGCCAACAGGAGACAGGAAGACTCTATTAAAGGTATCTCTGTGTCGTCTGCGGCGCCAAGACATTGCCCCTCCAGATGCAGCATGATATCCTCTTTTTTATGTGGATAAAATAAGTATAACAATACACCTCCTGTAATTAGCAGCAAAGCTGCTGCATACCCAACTTTGCTGTACCGCTTTATTTTTTCTTTTCTTCGTATAGCCTCCCCCCGTCGTTTTATTTCCCCGTAATCAGGTGTCCAGTCCTCAAGCGGATCCTTGGGCAGCTGACCTTCCAGCTGCCTGAGTACCTCTACGACCATTAGGTCGTATTCATCCTCTGTATAGTGCGATCTTTTCTCTTTCAGATCTGCCTCTTCTTCGAGGCTGATTATTTCCAGCAGCTGTTTTTTGATCAGCTCTTGAACTTTTATAATATCGCGTTCCATTTTCTTCAATTCTAATCTATATTCAATTAATACTAGAACTCGCTATAGATAAGTATAACTTATCTTTTTTTCAATTCTAATCTATATCCAATTGTAGCCCGGTATCATGATCCCTTTAGGAGCCGTCTGATCTTGGCAAGCGCCGTACTCAGCAGATTCCGGATCCGTTGTGGCCGCAGGTCATGACGGATTTCCAGCTCCTTATTGTCCATGCCGTGCACTTTGGCATCTATAAAAATTTTCTTTTCCATCGGTGTGAGCTGTTCCGCTTTGGACAGCACTGCTTCCAGCATTTCTTGATAGTGTAGATCAGCTTCAATGTCTTGGCTATGGGGTACGATCCGGAGCTCGTCAATCGCTATCTTCTGGTTTTTCTTTTCTTGCCGGAGCATTTTCAGGGCAATATTTCTTGCGATTGCCATCATCCAGGCAAAAGGATCTTTGCATATAGCGACTTTTTCCCGCTGCACAAATAATGTGGTCAATGTTTCTGAAACCACGTCTTTGACCAGTTCATCATCATTGTTAACAATGTTTCTGATACGATTTTTTAGCTGGCTACCATGTTTACCCATAATAAGCCGCAAACCCCGTTCGGGCTCTTTCACTAAAATTTCAAAAGGATCTTCCCCCATATCTCATCATTTAAGTATAACAAAGGCTTTATATAACCATCTAAATAAAAAAAATAAACACTTAATAAACAGCTATTTAAAAAATAAAACCATTTATAGCAGGTACATATTGCTTACTTATGGTAGCTATATATAAACAGGAATGAAATAATTGAATTTGGTAAAACTAAGATACAAACACAAAACCGAATAAACAAATTTAAATATCTGATTTATAAATAGTTGTATTAAATATACGACCTGAAATTATACTTTTTAAAAAATGAAAACAAGAGCTTCACATATCACCGCTACCAGTATCCGTGTCTTTATGATACTCTTTTGGGCATACGTTGCGCTGGATAAGCTATGGGATCTGCCGGGCTTCCATCAGGCGCTGATACAGCAACCTTTTCCCAACTGGTGGGCAGGGATTTTGTTCTGGTTCCTGCCACTGATGGAGCTGGGTATAGTGATACTGTTTTCTATCCATTCTTTCAGGAATACAAAACATCTATTTTTTGATCCGTTCGTGCTGTCTGCATTGCTGTTAACGGTCTTTACTGTCTACATCGGTCTTGGCGTCGCCGGTTTATACGCGCAGAAGCCCTGCGGCTGTGCTTCGGTACTGAGCAGGCTCTCCTGGGGCGGACACCTTGTTGTCAACCTGCTGTTATTGTTGCTGTCCATATTGGGGTGGTACTTGACTGGCCCAACTGCCCCCATGGCTGGGTGTAAGCGATATAAAAAGCAGGTCATTTTATTTTTAGCCAGACCTCAGGTGGTACGTATTCCGGTCTATACGGTCATGCTGGAGCGCGTCAAAAAATTTAAAATGCGGTTTGCTGTCTTCCCGGCCTGGCCGGTTAGAGATATAAATTATGATACGTGAAGGCACAGCCCGTAAAAACAGATCCCGAGGCACAGGACAGACTGATGCACCTCGTTAAAGCAAAGTGTTGGTCAAAAAAAATTAACATAGAGTTTTTTGTGGGGGTAAACTTTTTTTGCTACTATAAAAAAGGCCTCGGTATGAAAGCAATATCTTTCATCAAAAATAATGCAATGGCTATGGTAGCCGGTGCTGCAATAGTTGTGTTCTCTGCCTTTAAAATCGTAGATGAACCGAAACAATCAACACGAATATTGGCTTTTAATGCAACAACAAACCAATATGAAGAAGTTGCAAATTATGATCCAAACAATTGTGATCCAGGAACACAAATATGCTCATACAAAACTGAAGCAGAATCTGGCAGTGCTCCAGGTCGGGTACCCACTCAAATTCCCTTAGATCAGCTAGATAATTATCTACATCTAATGGATGAGAATGGTTTGCCTAACAAACAGTATAACTTTAGCAATTAACTGTTCCTAAAATAAACCAAGACGATGTCCTTCCTAATAGTGGGGGACATCGCCCTTAAATATCATTTATAAATGACTATTTAATAATTGAATAAACTCCTTCCTCTTTCCATCGTCGGTCGGTTTAGGCACAAAAGCCGATACAAGGTTTCCATCCCTGTCGATCAGCATTAGTTGGGGAAAACCGTAGTAGTTATACTTAAGAAGCATTTCATGTTGATAACCATCAGGACCAATATGCAAGTCTAATGTTTTTGGACTTGTATAATCCTCCGTTCTTACTCCCGCGACAAATCTAGAAAAATCTTTATCAACATTGACTGTGACCTGCTTTATCTTCTCTTTGCCCTCATAAGTGGCTAATATATCTTTTAGAGCTCTGCTGAGGTATATACAGGGCTGACACCCATTAAACCAAAACTCTACCAACAATACATTCCCCTTTAAACTCTCCGAAGTAATATCACGACCCAACGTATCCTTAAAAATAAAAGGATAAACTTTTGCACCTTTTCCACTATTGTTTTTGCTTTTTTTGACAACTCTTATTAGATCAACATCCTTTATCTCCTTCAGAATCCCATCGCCCTCTAAATATGCAACGGAATTATACTTCCTGCTATAGTCTAAATAGAACGTCAATAGCAATTGTTCCAAAAGGTATCCCCTATACGATTTCTTTATTCGTTCCAATAATAGGCTATCACTTCCTTTAACGAAGAATTTACGTTCTATTTGTAAGGAATTGATATTGTATAGATAGCATAAATCTATATAGTTGTAAAGTAACCGGGTCTTATCGGACCATAAATTACTAGGCATGTTGATCCTCATTTTTTTTAACGCTTCCTCAGCATAAACATTTTGTAGCGTTCCATTCTTTCTATTATATGCCTTCCAAGATATTGAATTCATAAGTGCCTTTATATGGTAGCATTTATAGTTAAATGCCAACTGCTGCCTGATATCCCAAGGTATCTCTGTATGATTTTTAGAAACACTATCTAACCGATCTAAACAAAGATTAAGAGCATCAATACTAAAATCAAAAGCCTCTTTGTTCATCGATCCTTCCGACCTCCCTTTGGGCCAGATCGTAGCTAGAGTTGCCTGATATTGTATCAAGGGTGCATTTTTTTTTCCCAAGAATAGACCATTGCCTGTGATTTCAAGATTTATAATAGAATTCCTTTGGACCAACAACAAATTTCCTCCCCGGAAAAGGCCAAGGCGCCTACCCTGCTCGTCTTCAAAGTAGATATCAATATAGTACACGTCAGCAGGATCGTCAACCTCAAATCGAAATTCATCAGATGAATCTAAAGATTTACTAAAATTGCTTGCATAAAAAGAATGGAAACCCACCAAATATTCTTTGTTGACTTCCAGGTATACTTTTCCCTTATTCACTCGCTTCTCAACGATCTTTGCTAAGATAGTGGTCTTTCCACTCAATTGAATGAAAGGTAATAGTAATAATATTATGATAATATAATTTTTCATGTCGACTTTAAATTTAATTAGTTTTAGAAAGTGCTATTTCATTATCAGGCGTTGGAAAAACATAAGATGTCTGATTTAAATCCAATTCGAAATATTCGTTATCGAGTTTTCTTTTAAGTAGGGTATAACGTCCCTCTAACCCGAGGCGTTTAAGATCTGACCAGCGTAAGCCTCGCCACACCAAGCTCTTTCGGCGCTCATTTAAGATTAGTTCCAACAATTCATTCTGAGGATAATCTTCAATTTTGTAATGGCTACCCGATTCAAATCTGGAGAGCAACAAAGTATTCAGATCGTTCTTTGCTAATTCGTATTGCCCATTTCGAGCATAGCATTCTGCCCTAATCAGATAAATTTCATCGGTAGCAAGACCAGAAAAATCATATGATCCAGATTTGATGTACCCTCGCTTTTTATTGTAATTTCCGTTTCTATTCTTGACATAATATGTCTTTAATCTTAGATCATTTGGTTTATAGGACTGAATAAGTGTAGTATCTATTGCCATCCAAAGACGCTCGCCTACAGAAGTCAGGTTAGCGTACGATAATGCATTAGTAGAGGAGAAGATCACTTCATCAAGATTTTCCTGAAAAGGGTTCAAACAGTCTTTGCATATATGGTTATAATCCAACAAAGTATCATATAATCGGAGACAGCTATCTGCATAAAGGAGGGCTCTTTCATACTTACCCATAGCCAAATACACCCTTGCCAG
The DNA here is from genome assembly GCF_003627955.1 of Sphingobacterium puteale. Classification (GTDB taxonomy): domain Bacteria; phylum Bacteroidota; class Bacteroidia; order Sphingobacteriales; family Sphingobacteriaceae; genus Sphingobacterium; species Sphingobacterium puteale. The sequence goes on from NZ_RBWS01000005.1 coordinate 4,931, forward strand.
CATTGCAAAACTGGCTTCAAGTGATGGTCGGTTTCTGCGATTGACAGGAAAAGGTTTGCCCTTTAGTAAATGGGAACTTTGTATGAGATCATCTTCTATAAATTTATAGGTCGCCTTCAATGAGGATGTCGGCTCAATTCTATCAATATTCGCTGAAGTTCTTAGGGGCAATCCAGGTCCATCATTTAAACTGTTCACATCAAATGATGAACAGAAACCAATTGCTAGATCAAAATAAGCATAGGCTCTGTGAAAAAGTGCTTCACCTTTGATATATCTGGCCTTAGAGAGAACGGGAGATACTTCTAGATCAGACAATTTGTCCAGAATCGAATTAGCATAAAAAATCGCTTTATATTGTTCGTTCCAGTCCGAAATATTGATTTCTCCGCCATAGGTATCTTTGTTCCAAACATAAACATTTTTTTCGGTCATCGTAGGAAGCGCATCCCATTCGTTCCTGCTCAACAAATAGTAGTCGTCACAGGCCGCAATCTTCAAACTGCCCGTGTTACCAAATACATAGGAATTTTCCAGCAGGTTTTCCAGATCATCCAAATCCTCTAACAGATCAATATCTTTGGTCGGCTTAACATTCAGGAAAGGAGATTGACAGGAACATAGACAAAACAGGGAGAATGATAAAATTAATAATTTCATAACATGTCATTTTTAATTAAAAATTAGCTTTCATACCTATAGACCAGGTACGTGGCGCTGGAGAACTGGATATGCTATTGGGATCAATATTTAACTTGTTTGCACGCCAGAGCACAGCTATATTGTTTATGTAGCCATACACCTGTATGCGTGGTATAATCTGGCCACTCCTCTTATTAAATTTTATGTCATATGAAAACTGGATATCTTGTAGCCGTATATGGTCACCACGTTCGATTAAAACTTCCGCATAATTAAAAAAAGTAGAACGGCTTGCATTCATCGGGTAAATTAATGCCGGAATATAAGTAGACTGCTCATCTCCTGGCTTTTGCCACCGATCGGCATAGCCTTCTTGAGCGAAGCCATATGTATTACCATTGAACACATTCCTTCTCCTGAAATAATAATCCATTTTATAAGTTAGATTGAATGATAGATTGAAGGCCCTCCAACGAAAATCATTACGCCAGCTCCCAAAATATCGGGGACTTCCAGACCCGTGGTATTTGATACGTGTCGGATCCACCTGATTTAGAATTGCACTATAATTTGAGGATGATTCGCCATCCAATTCACCGATTGGAAGCCCAAGACTGTCAAGCCCCCTCGAGGGAAAACTGAATACTGAATTATAGGGATACCCGACTAAAGGATTCGACCAGTTGGATTCAACAATCGTCCGGTTTGAGCCTTTGGCTGCTTCATAACGGACCACCTTATCCTTAATCCAGTTAAATAACCACGAACTACTCCATTCAAATTCATTAAATTTTATATTCCTAGAAGTAATACTTATGTCTACGCCTTTCGTTTTGACCCGGGCAGAATTTCCCCTGAATTTCGTGAGCCCTGTCTGTGGTGCTATTGGGCTATCACCGATCAAATCTATTCCATCGTGATAATAATAATCTAGGCCCCCCACTATCCTGTCCTTCCACAGACCAAAATTAATACCGGTATTGATCTTTTTGATCTTCTCCCAACGCAACGAGGGATTGGGCGGATTCATGATCTCTGTGTAGTAACTCCCCCACTGGTTGATCCCATTACTGCTGCTTTTGCCTACAGTCGATGTTAGCAGAGCGGAAACCGATTTATCCACATTGCCTGTATATCCATAGGTAGTCCGCAGTTGGAGCTTATTGAATATTTTTAATCCAAAGAAAGACTCATTGTGCAGGTTCCAGAGGAGTCCAGTGGACCATAGGGGCACCCCTTTTTGGTTCGAACTGACACCAAAGAGGTTGGACGCATCCTTTCTGGCGCTGATCGTCAATACGTATTTTTGATCATAGTCAACCGAAGTATTCGCATAATAGGAAAGATAACGATCCACCCCACCGCTTTCTGATGCCCCAGTAGGTAATCGGCTCGAAGATGTGGGATTATAATACAATGGAAATGGATCGATGAAGTTCATCGTCGAATTGGCATTCACCCCAGTTTCGGGATTATAACCATAATATCGGTAGCTGTTTGCTCCAAACTTATCCTCACTGATTTCAAATCCGGCAATTGCATTGACTTGTAATCGGTCAAATAGCAACTGATTGTATGCGGATTGGAATCTCCCATAATTCCCGATCATATATCGGTCGGATCTGTCCAGTATTGCACCCAAGGGAACAGGATACTTAACCGCTCCTGTAACTTTATCAATTTGCGTATACCTATTGATCAAATCTCTGGCATAATATGAATTGGACTCTGCCAATAACTGGCGATCATTCTTTTGATCCGTATATTGGTAGAGCAGGGATACGTCCAGCTGTTTCATCGGGCGGTAAGTCAGTACAATGTTACTCCTTAACATTCTCTCTTTTGCCAATGCATTATGTTTGTTCATATCCTCAAGTGGACGATAACTCCAATCCAACAGAACTCCCCTTCCTACTGTATCTGCATAATCCGCACGCAAAGAGCTATTAGGTAAGGCCAACGGATTACCATGCACATCTACTATTCTATCATAAGGAGACAACGGCGAATAGCTGCTGCCTGTGCTTTTATCCGTTGAATATGAATAACCTAGATTGAGTGTAAGCTCCAGCTTATTTTGCAAATAACCATTGGAGAGCCTCATGTTCAAGGTTTTTCTATCAGAACTATTGGGGCGGAGTGTTGCAACGTTATTGTCATATCCTCCAGAAATGTAGTAGTGCGATCTATCTGTTCCACCACTTATATTGAGAGCATACTGCTGATTGCCCCCTCTTGTGTACATGTATTTCAATAGATCATTTCTGACATCCGTATTTCGCAACTGATCAAGTCTGGATAGCGCCTCTTGTTCCGAAATCGTCCCAAGTTTCCTTTTCTGAAATACATCCACCGCTTGTGGTATATAACTATAGTCGTTGCGAAGACTGGCCGCATAGTAGCCTCTTTCAAATAAAAACTCTTGCAGCTCAATATATTCCGTAGAAGATAATTGGGATCTATAAAAAAGATCTGGTTTTTCGCTGATGGTGATATTACTATTTAGCTGTATTTGAGTTTTTTTGTTAAACCGACCAGCTTTTGTCTGAATTACGATGACACCATTTCCAGATTTCGCTCCCCATATAGATGCTGCCGCGGCATCTTTCAGTATAGTTATGGATTCCACATCATTAGGATTGAGTGTATTGATATCTCCCTGAAAAGGAAAGTTGTCTACAACAATTAATGGATTAGGATCTGCAAACAATGTGGATCGTCCCCTTATACTGGCAAAGGCCTGATTGTTGCCGACCTGATTTTTATCAAATAATACACCACCAGCTACACCATCGAGGCGATCAATAATATTGGTTGATATCTTTCTATTGAGCAAGTCATTATCAATCTGTACAAAACTTCCTGTTGCCCTTACTTTGGGGATCTTTTGATAACCAGTAGACACAACTTCAACCTCTTCCAGCAGCCTTTCAACCGGCTGTAAACTTATTTTTAGGAAAGTAGTCATATTTTCATAGGCTACACTTCGTTCTTTAAATCCAATATGTTTTATGGTTAATATCCCCGTAGGCTTATCTGCACGAATGATAAACTTACCATCCTTATCAGTATTTACAGTCTGTTTATTCACCGTAACGGAAGCACCTTCTATGGCCTGTCCATTTAAAGCGGCACGCACCTCGCCACGAAGCAAGCTACTTGAAGACAAACGAGCATTCTCTTGGGCAAGCAGAACTGGAACAAATAAAAGATAGCACCCCGTATATAATAAAAACACTGCATTGCTGCGGAATCTGGATATTTTGCATGTCCTATTTATCCAGCAAGATTGAAACAGTTTATCGATACTTTTATAGTAGGTTTTCTCCTTGCATAATTTATTACACAACTGTTGGATAAATAGCACTATATCCATACTTAACAAGTTCTTTATCTGTACTGGAGCTATGCTGATTAAATAGATGGTCAAAAGCTGCAATAATTTAGCAGATTGAATCCTTTGTTCATTAGATTTACTCTGTTGCATGCAGGAGATTAGTTTCATTATAGACAGTTCTCTCCCACCCTTTAAAAATTGTTTCATTTTAAGGTTATATTTGCGATTGGGGCCGGATATAATTGATATCTTTCCCTTATCGATCATTAAAAAAGGTGATATGGCCGCTATACCTTTGAGCGTCACGTCTTTGTAGGATTTAATTGGTTATATCGGCATAGACGGCAAAATTAAAATATGGTTAATAATACCATCTATTCTGGAGGTTTCTCTTTGAAATGCAAAAAGTCCGTCCAATCTTTTTTTGATTGGACAGACATAAAGTCACCCTTCGAAACCAGGGTTGCTTTTAACTCTATTCTGAGCGCTGAAAAACCGGCATCAGATTTTATGAATTTACTAAGATGTTTTAAGGTTTTATTATTCATGCTTTCCTCTATTCATTTTGTTTTTCAGACGTCAGAATGAGGAAGTAATCAATATTTATAATTGTCAACACAAAGATATGAAATAAAACAAATGTATACAAACAATCCTACAAAAAATAATCAGATAACTCGTTTGTTTGAATCAATGGATACAAATGATAAAGAAATTCGAGAGGCCTTTGGAAGACATCTAAAACTTATACGAGAGGGGAAAAAAATAAGAAGTGGAAAAAGTATAAGTCTCAGAAGACTAGAGCAGCTGTCTGGAATAGATTTCAGCCAAATTCATAGAATAGAAAAAGGTTCTACCTCTCCTACTTTAGTTACACTTTATGCGCTAGCTAATGGATTGGATGTTACTTTAGCTAATTTAGTTGAATTTGAAAAATAATTCTATTTAAAGCTCTCAATTCGTTCTGTACAAAGTCTATCTGTAATTTGAATCATCTTTTCCAACCTTGAGCTAATTTCTTTTAGGTCCTCAAGCGACACCTCAAAATCCATCTTATACTTTCCACTTATATAAGCTCTATTTAATAAATCAAATAGTCTTCTTTCGTTGCTGTCCTTCACCTCTGGAAAAATGGCATTGAGTTCATCTGAAATCATATTGATAGACCTCCGATATTTATACAAATTATGTAGCTTGGGTTTAATGCCCATAAAAACTAAAAGAAGTACACTGTAAATCGATTCAATGGTTTGGAACAAATACCAAGCGTTCATTCCAGATCTTGATTTACCTTGTAGCATCAACTCATAGTCAAAATGGAAATGCGCAAAAAAACTATTTGCGTTACCGATCCAAAAATTATAATAGCTAGTGATATTGTCTTTGACCTGTTCAATGCTCAACGGCTGTGGCTTTGTCAGTTGACTTTTTCCATTGTCGTACAACGATACACCTTCGTAATACACGGGAACGAAAAAGAAGTTACCCGTTAACAATTCCCTATTCACATAGTCAATATCATACATAAAGAAGTTGATATCAGGCCTCGCAGAAATTCTCTTTTCCAGCTCATTAGCTAATTCGTACTCCTTGATATTGGTTTTATTTGTAACAATAATCAAGTCATAATCGCTAATATAAAAGTAACGTATACCTTCTTTCATGTATACCTGATCTTTGTATTCACCGCGTGCATAGCTACCGTACAGTATAATCATGTCCGGATCAACAAACTCAGCAATAACTTGTTTGATTGCCTCGATCTCCTTTAATTTATGCTCTGGTAATGATGAAGGTAATTGGGTATTCATGGGATAAAGGTAAGAATTATTATGTTTTTAATAAATTTTCTGATTCTCCTAAATAACACTTAATATTTTTAGCTTTCTAAAAAGCTAAAAATGATGGCGATGAATATATTCAGTTTTACGGTGCATTTCGCCACAGAGTAAGCCGTCCACACTTTAAGTAACAGCGAGAGAGGGAGGGCGTGAGTTGCAAGAAATACGAAAGCGCATCTCATTATTGATTGCAGAATAAATGGAGATATCAGTGCAAGAGCTGCAGTTTCCGCACCTTTCTTGGCAGCGGGAGGATCATGGAAAACTCCAATCTTCCATTGCCGGCCTAGTACAAGACGATATTTCTAATGGACTGCACCAAGAAAGAGATATCCAAAATTGAAGCAAAGAAATACCGTACATTATAAATCTAGGGAATTAAAACAACACTGAAAGATTATCTGGTTTGAGAGTTCAATAAATCAAGTCCAATAACTTTCGACAATGTAGAACTTTATCAACAGCATCAAGATAGACTTTTATGATGCCAAAAACAAAAATGTACACCAGGTCAAAAAATCAGAAAAAGTAGAGCATGCCATATCGCGCAAGTAAAATATTATATGTATATTTTGGCATGCAATGGAATAGAGGAATTGGTAGCGATATTGGGGGATTTGCAAAAATTACAGCTATTATGAGTTGTTTTATTAGTGAAGAGGAATAAAATAAATACAGATGCTATTACAATTAAAAATACAGATTAAAGGGATAACAAAACCACCAGTGTGGCGAAAGTTATTAGTTCCTGATTACTTCACGTTTGATCGCTTACATCAAGTGATACAAGAAGCATTTGGCTGGCAAAACTATCACCTCTATCAGTTTTCGCCGAAAGGTTTTGGATCATATCCCGAGATTGCCATAATTGACGAAGAGTGGGACGAAGGAAATACCGAAGATGCCGAATTGTTAATATTGAAAGACATTTTAACTCAGACAGGGCAAAAGTTCACCTACATCTATGATTTTGGTGATAGCTGGACACACCAAATTGTGGTCGAGGACATTCTAGACAAGCATGTATTAAAAGCGGAGTTACTGGAGGGAAAAGGTGCTTGTCCACCAGAAGATTGCGGAAGTACTTGGGGATATCAAAATGTAAAGGATGTCATGAAAGATATACACCATGAAGAACATGATGAGATGCGAACCTGGCTCGGCTTAGAAAAAGGTGAAAAATGGGATCCGAACTACTTTGATCTCCAAGCTGCAAAGAAGAGAGTAGCAGCGGTATAGTGTTGCATTATATAAAAATATATAATGCTCGTTGTAAATTTACTCATCGCCAACTTTACTGACAAAACTTTCCAGTTCTTTATTTACCTCATCCAGCAACTGCTTTTCGGTAGGCAAGTAAAGCTCGTATTGACTGGCAACGATCTGTTTTTGGTCTTCAGGAAGGGTAAATTTCACAACCGCATCGTTCTTACTCGCACAGAGTAAAATGCCGATCGTGGGATGTTCATGTGGAAGCCTTTCAATACGGTCATAATAATTGACATACATCTGCAATTGACCAATGTCCTGATGGGTTAATTTGTGTGTCTTGATCTCAATGATCACAAAGCTTTGCAATAGACGGTTGTAAAAGACCAGATCAACAAAAAACTCATCCCCTTCAATATGTATGCGTTTTTGGCGGGCAACAAAGGAAAAGCCATTTCCCAATTCGAGCAAAAACTCTTGTAAATGGGCAATTATAGCGCCTTCCAGATCTTTTTCATAATAGGCACTCTCCCGCTTCAAATCCAAAAACTCCAGTACCATCGGATCTTTTATAATCTCCTTGGCATCAGAGGGCATCTTTTCCTTTTTGGCGACAGCCAATACACTTTCCTTATCGTTGCTAAGCAGCAGACGTTCATATAAATTACTAAAAACCTGTCTTTCCAGCTGCCGTGATGTCCAGTTATTTTTGATGGTTTCAGCCATATAGAATTCTCGTTGTTCGTCCAAGTCAAGCCGCATCAACAACCTGTATTGTGTCCAGCTCAATTGCGAACGCAGTGCGTTCGCAATTGGAAAAACGCGATAAAACTGTCTAAACAACTCAATCTGCCTTCGCGAAAATCCACTACCAAATTCAGGTTCTAGCGCCTTGGCTAGATACTTTGTAAGATATTTTCCATAATCAGCCCTATCCTTTCCTTGCTGTTCTTCTTCAAAGATACGCTTGCCGATATGCCAGTACATCAACGTACGCTGATGGTCGACAGCACGAATGGCATTGTCTTTGGACTGGGAAATAATCGCTTTTATATCGGATACTAAAGTTTGATCTGTTGGCATAGTTCCTTATTTAAATTGGTACTGACTTTAGAATTGAATAGTACAAAGATAGCTAAACACCATTAAAATACTAAATATTTTAGTATTTATTTTTAAAATAGATAAATTTATAGCATCCGATTTTAAGTCCGCCCACTTTCACAACCATCGATCATAAAGACCAAACTTATTTATTTAAATATTCCAGTGCTTTTTCCAATACTTCATCTCTGCCCTGCTGGACACCTTTAATACTTGGCTTAACAATCTGGTCTATTTTAATACCGACACGCTGGGTTTCACGCTGATCAGGGTAATATACACCCAGTCCCGAAAGCATTGTCCTTTGATTACCTGGCAAATCAATATAACTGACATTGCCATCTGCTCCGGCTGTCTGTGATCCGAAAACCTTAACATGAGAAGCTGCCTGATAAGCCATCACATGATATTCCGCAGAACTCTGCGTATCTTCATTGACCAGAATAGCTACTTTACCCCGATAACAATCATTGGTATTCTCCCCAACTTGTAATGGACTGCTCATAACAAAGGTTCCGGGATATTGAAGACTCGTACTGGTAAAACGAACGAAATCAGTAGGCTTGGTCAACAACAAGGGTGTAAGCTTGAATACTAAAAAATCACCGGGGTAATTGCGGTCATCAATCACAATACCTTTTACCTTGCTCCAGTCTGCCATATTTACTGTGATCATCTTACCACGCAATAAACTGTGATTGATATACAAAATATTATTGTCCAGCATCTTAAAAGGTACCGTATCTCTTGTAGCAGGTTTAATTTGGCTAGAAGGTAGCGCAGCAATATCTACTTTAATCGGCCGGCCATCACGCACTAACTCACAGGGCACAATCTCGCTATTGCTTGTCACAAGCTTTCGCGCCAGGTCACGGTTGGCCACCGCTTCATTCGGTGTACTCATGTAAGCCCAAAGCGAATCTCTAATTTCTTCAATCTTTTTATGTTCCTTACTGATGAGCACATCTCCTATCCTAAATTTATCTCCTGATTTCTCACTATCGAAAACTTTAGTTACCACAGCTTTTCCTTCTATCATTCGGATCTCCACCGGCATACTGTACTTGCCATAATAATTTATCAGCCCTTTGGGCATGCTCCAGAGTCCGGTATGTGCATCTTTAACCTGGGATACCATCTTGAGAAGTGAAAGTCCATAAGAACGATCATCCCGACTAAGAATCATTTCGGGTACGCCGTTCTTTAAAACGGCATCCCATTTCGGATCTGTCAGGTGTTTATAAGGAGAAAAATACTCGATCATATTCCAAAAGCGAAAGAGCGCCAATAAACGAAACCCAGCATCTGCAGAAAATACATTTTCATATTTTTTTTCATTCTTAAAAAGGACATTGCCTATACCCTTAGCAAAATCAAAATAATGATGCTGATCAAAACTACTATAACGAATACGTCTTAATTTATTCTTGATATCATTGTTAAAAGAGAGACCATCAATCCAGCTATAATCTACCTCATGAACCACATTTTCAAGCTGTGGCTTGGCATAGTTGGCCGTAGCACCGAGACTGTCTAAGAGCATCGCATAATGAGCCTCAACAGATTTATTATCCTTTACTCTAATAATAGCGTCAATGGACTTAAACAACTGCTGATCCCAATCATATTTTCCCTGCGCCACAGCGGGATGTCTATATTTCAGGAAACCCCATATTCTCCCCAAATCCACTAAGCGTTGATCAATCTCGGGCGTAGTATTAAAATCAGAGATCCCTGAACTTGCGGGTTCACTGATCCCTTTCGCAAACGGCACAAACATTCCTACTTCTTTGGTAATATCCTTACCATCTACAGTAATGAGCACATCATCAACCCACATCTTACCTTCCCCGGAGAGAAAAAATGCAATGGATATTCCTTCGGTCTGGTTTGGCACCAATTTAGTTTTCAGCTTAATATTTTCCCAGTTTTTTGTCCCATTCATTTGGCGGTTAGCCATATTGTCGAAAAAGACTTTGGGATCGATCCGTAACATCATCGACACATAAGACCCCGAGATGATATTCTCACGCTTGATCATCGCAGACACTTCAATGGAATCCCCCTTTAAATTTGATGGTAACCACATCATAATCCCTCCGAAAGCGCTGTTCTTCTTTATACTTTCAATCCGAAGCGCTCCTTTTGCACTATAATACGTATCGTGATCTATACCACTCTTAAAAGCCGTCGTATCACCAATCTTGAACCAGGGATTTGTAATCGGTTGATCAAATGAAAAGTTAAAATTTTGTTGACTAAACACAGGAGTAGCTATCGTTGTTAGAAAAACAACAAGGAAAATAAATAGGCAATTAGATTTCATAATGAAAATTTTCATTAAATTAACCATTTAATGAATTATTAACAAAACATTTTTAACTTTTCGCAACAATCTTTTTCTAGTTCTTCTCCGAGATTTTAAAATTTTAGGTTCGTTATAAAAAAGCAGACAGAAAAGGAAATACACTACAATTTACTTTTTTATTCTATCATAAAGTTTGATTAACTTCACCTTACTAGAAGAAAAGTAAATGAAAATATCGGAAAAATATCTATTGGGCTTAAAAAAGGCGTACTATGACAACAATGGTGTTGAAACTTGGAATCATTTTGACCAGATCAAACATGGGGCAAGTAAAACAGACATGGAGCAGCTCAACGAGATATTTCCAGATGTCCCTCAGCCACTCGTAGACCTGCTTGAGTATGTAGATGGGACTTACTGGAGAACCTACGCCGATGAAGAAATTGCCTTCTTCTTTCTAGGCTCTGACTTAAATGAGTATCCCTATTATCTGCTTTCTTCCAAAGAGATGATCGATAATCAATCTATTGCATATACCTATTATGCTGACTATATCGATCGGAAATATGACCACGTGGAAATTGATAGCAAGATTACTGATAAATCAGCTAACTTAAAATGGCTTCATTTTTCAGACTGTATGAACAATGGTGGCACTTCTCAATTATTTGTGGATTTCAGTCCTTCAGAAAAAGGTAAAAGAGGGCAAATCGTACGTTTCGTGCATGACCCTGATGAGTTTCGTGTCATAGCGGATAGTTTCGATGAATATCTCCAGCTGCTGATCAATACTGGTTATAATTTTATTGATGAAGAAGATATGTATTAGCACAAAATAAAGAAAAAATAGAAGATAAAAATGTACTCATCGGCAGATTGAAAGAATTGGCCGATTTTCTAAAGATCGGTTATATTATCGATGAAAACTGGGAATGGAAATAGGGTTAAAACATGACTAAATTATGTGGCGCATATTCTCCTCAAGGACCAAGAAAAAACATTTTTCAACTCCTTGTTAAAAATCCAAGTGATTTTTTCCTTGTTTATAAAGGTGATAAAGCTGATTTGCAAAATCTATTGGATGGATGAAAATGTGTAAAAAAAGCCAATGACTGCCTTTAAATTAAGATATCCCATCATATTGATCCATGGTACAGCTGCGGGAGATAGTAGTTTGTTTTGGGGCAGGATTCCCAAAACCTTCAAAAAAAACAATATCTCATTTTTTTATGGCAAGACCGATGGATGGGGCACCGTCGCTAACAATGCGCAGATGCTGAAAAGAAATCTGTCAAATCTTGCAGAAAAAACAGGTGCAACTAAATTTAATCTCATCGCGCATTCTAAAGGTGGGATAGACGCCCGCCATTTTATTTCAACGCTAAACGGACATCAAATGGTGGCCTCCTTAAGCACAATATCCACGCCACACTTAGGAACGCCAATAGCAGATTATCTAATGGAAAAACATCTATCCGGGGATTCTGCCACAAAAAAACTGATTCAACGTATTTCTTTCTTATTTGGTGGTCAATCTCCCGCACCAATCGAACTAATCCGAGATCTCAGTGTAAAAGAAATGCGTGTTTTCAACCAGCTCAACCCCAATATGGACAATGTATTTTATCAGAGCTTTGCTTCGACAATGAATAAGCCACAGGATGATTTATTGTATGCATTGAGTTTTAAATACCTGAGGCGACTGGTAGGTAAAAATGATGGGATGGTTCCATTAGAAAGTACAGTCTGGGGTGCCAACTTTAAACATATATATGCTTCCTGTGGCATCTCACATGCTGGTATTACCGATGTCACCCGTAAAAATATTGGAAATGTACATATACCGCAAATCTATTTAGACATTATTAGTGGATTAGGAGCTTTAGGATTATAACGATTAACAAATGTATACACTATACGCGCTGATTTTTTTGATATGGTTTGGCATCCCAGGCCTATTCATCTATTTAATGTACTGGATCCTAAAAAAGTCTGGCCGTAAAAAATTGGGAACTATCGTCTCGATTGTTTTAATCTTACCTTTTCTTATATTCACGCTATACTTGCTATTTGATGATCTATTATTCTCTAAATCTGATGCAAGAAAACTACTCAGCGAACAGCATATCACGCTAAACGATGATTTTAAAATTATTTCCAACCAAAGTGGCGGGTTAAGAGATTACACACACCAATTTGAACTATTTATCTCTGAAAAAGACAAACAATCTTTTATAGATCAACGTACCTGGAGTGACAAAATGGATGAAAGAATAGAAGTTCATACCTCTGCGGTAGACAGGTATGAAGGTGACACGCTACGGGCTAATTATCACCACAATGATTCCTATATTTATTCCATGTACCGTCCCAATGGCAAAGGTATCGCTCCGACATTTATAACTATCCGTGTATCAAAGAGTAAAAACACATTGACATACGAGGAGATCTTAGACTAGTTCAACGCAGAACCGATCAAATCTCCTATCGCTTTGCTTTTAAATATTTGACCACTATAATATTTTGTTACTTCATACTTTACAGCAAGCAACGTATGAAGCAACAAACAGGTTAGTCATTCAACATCTTGACGGCTAGTATATGTTTACATAGCCCTCTTTTTCCCTGATGATTGGTAAACCAATTGCAGGTACATTGATGTTTGTCACCCTGTATAATGACGGTATGTTGCACCCCTGATCCATCAACTCTAGCTTCGATATAATCCGTTGTATTCTTAACAAATTGTACACCTGCTGTCGCAACGAGTTTTTTTGCATTTTTTAGTCTTGGGTTCAATGCCAAGATACGTTCCATTTTAAACGGCAGTCGTCTATAATAGTGCTGATGGCTATGTAGATCATAACCCAGCAACCCGATGGAAGATAACGATGCTGACAAGGTGTCCATCGTGTCAAAGTCGACATCGTGCTCTATGGAAAGCATTGTTGGATCAAATAACTCGTTGGATTTGAGTAGTCCGTTGACGGCATGAATCCATTCATCCGGAACGGCCTTAATCATATTTTCCAATACATTACCTTCGCCCGAAAATCCGCGATAACTATCTGGTGACAAGGCAAGAGTCAGTCTCATTTTACCAAAGTCGGCGACAAAAGCCGCACTTTCACCTCCTTTTTCCTGATAAACAAGCAACTTATCTGCGAAGGTCAGCAACCCCTCCAGTAAACGTAATCGCTGTATACCACCAATACGTACCGCATCACCTGTACTTATAGGGGAAAACACAAATCGGTTAGCTCTTTTCGTCAAATAGAATTCTCCTTTCGCATTCCCTTTTGGAATACCCTGAAATAATTGGATAAGCTGAATTTTATTTAATTCAAACTGTAGCTCCATTCCCGCCAAATATAACTGAACCGAAGTCAGCCCTTTGATCCAACGCGGGGGCAAAGTCACTTTCTTTTCAGTCACTTTGGCCTTATCAGTACTAATGGCAACCTCATTGCTTCCTACTCCCAACACCATCTTTTCGGTTTTCTTGACAGCGTTTAACGCATTGAGCATAGGTTCATTAAAATCCACATTGGTTGTACCACTTGTAATAAACTCACCATCAATAGCATCTTCCAATAAATCCAGGCGCGCATAAACACCATTGCAGGAAGAGAAGCCCTCAAAACGAATCTGATTGGTACCAGCTGAAACGATAGGATCCCGCAAACTCGGAGGTACGGGGCCGAAACTCGACCGCACTACTTTCGACAAGGTCAACAAACATTTGGATGTCAGTAAAGGATCCGTCAAACTCCCCCAAAAGAAACAAGGTACATTGGCGACTTCTGCCAATTCCGACTGATGTGCCAATACCAATTGTTGTATGCCCGATTGCTGGGTCAGTTGTGAATTTCTTGCATAGCTAATCGCTAAATCTTGCTCTGCCATATTATTATTTTATTATTTTTTTCAAAATAGGTTGTAAACTCTTATATATTTCCAGTTTCCCAAAAACCTGCTGAAGATCATCTGGAAAATGATATTGCTCCTTGTTCATCAAATCGTAATAATATTCGATGATTTTCTTAAAATTGGTCGGCATTTTTTCAGCAATATTATAATGCGCAAAAGCCACATCCAATAACTGCAATAGGGCATTGTTATGCTTCGAAGATATATCGCGGCATTGTTCCAGCACTTCAACACAACGACCGATCGGGCCATAACCATTGCTCAGCAGCATTCCCAATTGTTTACCTAATACAGTGGTGTCTAACCTATTTTCATTAACTGCAGCCAGAATGACTTCAACAGCCATCGCACGCACCTCTTTCTCTTTATTGAAGAGTGAAGTTGCCAGGTATAGATTGGACTGCTGATCAAAACGGAAAAAGTCGTACAGCATCTCCTGTAGGTAAGCTGCCGAAGATTTTCCCCCAATATCACTTTTACTATTCAGTCCCATCGTTAAAAACATGGAAAGACTTTCCGTATTCTGCGGCATCAAACTATGCATATAGGGGACATCCGCCCTATACAAATAATAAGACAGTAAAGTATCGTTCCCACGGTTGAAAATATCTTTGTGATACAAAAAGGCCTCAGCTCCCTGTTTGTAAGACGGAAAATGATAGGTCAGCTTATCACCGTTATACACCTGTTCCGATTTTCTAGTTGTGTAGTTATAACCGTTATAATAGGTTGGTTCTATTTTCAATGCCGGACGGAATGGCTGGGCAGCAAAAGGAATATTCGCTAAAGGCTCCTTGGAAAATTCTTCAAAATAGGCATCCCGATGATGCGTGCGCGCCACGGTAGCCCATACACCAATCCAATTGACCGGATCGGAATCTTTGGAAGACAATAAATTTTTAAGCCAAGATTGCTGCTGAACCTTCATCGGATCCAGCCCCAGGGCATAGCTGATCACATCCTGTACCTGCTGTTCATTTATTTGTTTTATCAGGGCTTCAATTCCTTCTAAATCTTCACGGACAGTACGGCTCAGGGCTATGGACAAATCCAATAAATTGATCTTCACTCCTGCTTCCTGATAAGCCAAAATACGCTCAACGAGAACGCTCGGTGCAATCCAAAATGGCTTATGTGTCGGCAAACTCAAAAGCGGCAGGCGGATACCATCAATCCGATAACGTTGCAATAGTTCCAATTGGCTACCCATCAGACTGACCCATTTGGAGTAATTGTGATACCGATCCTTATCTTTATATACGACAGTGGGTTTATAATACATATTAATGAAGGTCCCTGAGAAATGATTGTACCAGGAAGATTCGCGATAGGCTCCTGTCAGTTGTTTAATGTAAGGTTCCAGCTGTATCTGATAGTCTGCTGGAAAAACAGCCGTTTGTTGCACCCATGCATTCATTAAGATCTCCACCTGAATGGGGTCAGAACCACCAATTACCTCCCCCACCTTGAAAAATAATTCGTTCCAGGTCTGTGGGTATTCATAAGCTTCGTTCAGGCAACGAACTTCTGTTGGCTGATAACTATATTGCGCTGAAGATTGACCATTCAGTTCTGCTAGGATTTCATCTTCAGAATATCCATCTTCTTGTAAAAGATGCTTCAGGTCAACAGCCACTGTACCCATCATTTGGGCTTTATATAACTGAAGCTTACCGGATAGTTCTTCTGAAGGCTCCGTCTGATTTTTTAAGATAAACTTCGCCGCCCTTTCCTGTAACTGCAAATCCGAGATCATAAAGATATCCGACGTTAGCGAAACAAATCGCTCCTGCCATTCCGGTTTTTGTTTCAATAGCTTATCAAATTGAATCAAAAGAGTTTTAAGACTTGTCTTAATATCAGTCCGCATAAAGATCGGTTCGGCCCAATCTAAAAATTCCTGTAACTGGAAATCACGATGCGAGAAGAATGGTTTTAGATAATCGACCACAAAATTGATCACAGCGCTATGTTCAGCATGCAATAAGGGAAAGAACTGTTGCTGATGTTCAATCACTGTATTCTCGGAAAGCTTCATCCGTTCAATAAGCTTTCTGAAATAGCTTTTTAGATTATTATTCCAATTTTTGGTTTGAGCTTCAAGCGCTCCAGTGATGATGAGTTCCGGATCAATTTTTCCGTTTTTCAACAAGGTATCAAACACCTTATCCCATAACAGTTCATTGACCGTATTCTGATAATTATAATTCCAATACGTACTGTGAATGCCCGTTTCATAAGCAAATACCAAAGGGATATCCCGTTGGACCGTCAATTCATCTGTCGTCAGAAGCTCAAAAAAACTTTTTGATTCATAATTATTAAAACTAGAAATTGAACTTGCATAAAGCTCTGGTTCAAAATCAACATGTCCCATTTGCTCCAAAAAACGGAGATTGTCGTATTTAATCTGCTGCCAATCATTTTTACGAACCAACTGTAATAAATATCCGCCCAGCCATTTGGGCTTGGCATAGGCAAGGATCTGTATCACCTCCTTACTCCGGGCCTGGTTCAAAAGTTCATAAAAAATATCCCAATTACCGGCATCCGAGCCCGAAAATGTGGCGAGCGCTAGTAATTTTACTGTACGCTGTTGCTCCTTCGTGCCTCGTGTCCCCCAGTTGTACTGTGCCTTATTTTTAAATTCAGGGTCTTTGGAGAGATCACTGTAATCAACCCAATATCGCTTGGCTGCACGAATTTCTTTTTTTAAAATTTCAAGGTTGCCACTGGAATATTCCTCCAGAAAAGGGATGATATCTGCCATCCTCGCCTCTTTGATAAGCAACTTCAGTGCTGCTATCGCCTCTTCTTTTCGCTGGCTGGCAGCCGTTGGCGGTCGAACAGCTGATCCTTTTTCCTTGCTATCAGCATCTACTGTACCATCTTCAGAATAGCCTTTTTTAGTCTTCTCCGCAATTAGTTTTTCGGCATCCTTTAGACAGGCTTCCTCCGAATCGAAGGTTTTACTTTTACTTTGTCCCGCCGTTCCATTTCGACCATAGGTAACCGTATGTGTCGCACCAGCTGTTTGTATTTCCCAAAATTTATCTGATGTCCCGTCTATGTATTTTAAATGCTTAAACATTTTTTCTTAACGTATTATAAATTCTTTTCTCTGATGCTTAAATATAGGAAATTTAAACACAACCAGCCCTTATTTTTCACTTATGAGATAATAATCCCCTTTTACAGACGGGAAAATACACTTTTGAAAGAGCCTGAGATTTTATCTACCAGGATTAAACGAGTTAACATCACTCACTTTATTTTCTTATCAAAAAAGCGTATATTAAACATCAAATCACAGTCGTATGATACGTATATATATCCTATTTAGTTTTGCCTTGTTGCTTTCCAGCATTACCGTAAAAGGTGAATTTTCATCAGATAAAAACCGTTTTAGATAAGGATCAGACACACTTTCGAATAATGTAAAAAATTACATTACCAAGCTGGCAATCTTAGAAGGTTTAGATAAAAGCTCTATTCAGATTGAAGTAGATCCCTGGGGAGAAGTTACCGTTTCTGATAAATGGCGTAAAAGCGTAAAATATAGCAAAAGCTACGGCGGTGATTATACAGCAAAAGATAAATATGGTGCAAAAACAATAATAAAAGAGGATTTTTCGGGAAATATTATAGTAAAAGATGAGGATGGAAATGAGATCACAGTCCGGAAAAACAACAATGGTGATTTCGATGTTCCTAATCTGGACAGAAGTCCTTCTACAATCGCTAAAAACATACATGGCAACTTAGAGATGTATGACAATAAAGGCAATGTAACGACTATATCCAAAAATATTTTCGGTGGTTTAGAAATACGTGACAACGATGGAAACAGCAGTACAATATCCAAAAATGTTCTAGGTGATCTGGAAATCTCTGACAATAAAGGAAACCGTACCTTTGTATCAAAGGATGTGCTTGGTAACCTTAGTATACAAAGTAGCAATGGTAAGCGTACATCGGTAACGACAGATGTCCTAGGGAACAAAGCAATTGATGATAATAGAGGAAATCGTATTTCTGTAAGAAAAGATATATTTGGAAATTACGAGGCAAGTGACAATCACGGTAACAATGCTTCAATTAAAAAGGATATTTTTGGGAAAATAGTCGTTGACGACCCGAAAGGAATTTTGGAAACTGTAAAACTTCAGTTAGTTGAAGAGCTAATGAAGAAATAATTTTTTCCGCCACAACCTTTTAGTATACTGATTTTGGCATTCAGATATGGACAGAAAGTTTCTACAAAACCAATATAACGGTCAACTAAGAATTATCAGGAAGATCATTAAGTCCTGGAATTTAATCCCTGGCGCACCATTGGATGAACTTAATGCATTGGCACATAAATTACTAAAACATTTATCAGAAGGGGCCCATATAATAAAAATCAGAGAGATTATTGCGAGCGGGCTGGTGTCGAGATATGGCTTTTCCAACCATGAGATAGATACGGAATCATTTACCAATGAAATTATGGATTGGTGGTATGATTAGGTTATATAGAAAATCCAAGCTGAATAAACGGTCTTGAACAATGAATCTATTCAAATAAATAAATAAATAAATGACAGACCACAATATAATTGACATCGTTGTTGCGGAACTCACAAAATATCCTTCGGTAAAATTCCAAAAGGGAAAGAACGACGAACTTAAAATTTATCGTAATGACGAATATGGTTTTGACATTACTCTACAAACAAATGTAAGAGAGAATACACTCCATTTTGGCTCATTTCATTGGCATTATGAAAATACCGAAGAAGAAATCGATGAAATGCTCAGTCAGCTGATTTTTGCTTTAGTAGGATTGGTCAGAATTCAAGAGTTTTCCAAAAATAGTATAGCCTATAAATGGACACTTCAGATCAAAGATTCAGATGGGAAGTGGCACGACAACGGAACGATGCAAACAATAAATCTAAAATTTTGGACCACTCCAGATATTAGTTATCTACAAAATTCAATACTACCTGAAAGTATAGTTAAATAATAATGACTACTTTTTCATCGTGTTGATGTACATCAGAAAGTGGCGACTTCTTCTAACAGCGGCTGCCAGTCAAAACCGAATGGCATAGTGATCAGCTTCCCTCCCGGTGTTAAAATGTATTTGCTTGGATAACCCCTGACTTGAAAACTTTTTTCCACCCGACCGTCTGACATTAACACATTTACGGTTCTTTTTATAACGTTGCTTGCCCTTGACGCGAGGGAGATAAAACAGATTGAAGTAATACTACGCAATAAAGCTGCGCACTTAAATATGCTAAACCCATATTTTTTTGAAATAAAAAAAATATAAACCTAACAATCAACCATATACATAAAATTATTTTCTTTCTATATACTGCGTACATCTACTGCGTAGAGGTGCTTGCAATTTTGTGATGTCAGTTCAGAATAGTCTGGCAGAAATGTTTAACGATAATGCAATGATTATGAAATTCAACTTCCTTAACACTAAAAAACAGCTGGTTACGAATCATGAAAAAGCAAAGGCTTACCTCATGACACCAGAACTGGAATTGTACACTACGGTAGTCACAACTGGATTGAATGATTCATTTTATGAAAGCGGCAACAGTAGATTAAATCGAATCAAGGAACTGGTCATGACATGCGAATCGACATTTGTTGCCAAACTGGCCATCTATGCACGTACAGTGATGAACTTAAGGTCCATCCCGATAGTAATAGCTGTCGAATTAGCGAAGAAAGCCTCTGGCGAGTCGATCGTTAGTAAAGCAGTGAGCCGGGTAATATTGCGTGCTGACGAGATAACTGAACTTCTGGCCTATTACCAGATTGCAAATAACAGAAATGGAGCGAAGAAGTTAAGTAGGCTTTCTAAGCAAATCCAAAAAGGTCTTGGAGCCTCTTTTAACAGATTTGATGAATACCAGTTTGCAAAATATAACAGAGAAGCTGAAATTAAGTTAAAGGATGCATTGTTTCTTGTACACCCTAGCCCTAAGAACGATCAACAGCAGGCTATTTTTGACAGGATCGCAGCGGATAATCTTTCGACCGTCTATACTTGGGAAACGGAGCTTTCTAAATTGGGTCAGGAAAATTTTGATAACGCTTTGGCCAGATCTGATGCTTTCACCAGAAAATGGGAAGAGTTGATCGAAAGTAAAAAAATGGGGTACATGGCTTTGCTCAGAAATCTTCGTAATATACTGGAGGCTAACATATCAGCACAACATGTTTTGATGGTCTGCAATTATCTATCGAATGAGCAAGCAGTACTCAACTCTAGACAACTTCCGTTCAGGTTTCTTTCAGCTTATAGAGAGTTGAAAGTGCTAAAATCGGGTTTAACGTCAACTGTATTAACAGCATTGGAAGATGCCACGTTATGCAGTGCCAGAAATATAAAAGGCTTCGGTTTTGAGACTTCGGTTGTGATTGCCTGTGACGTTTCAGGATCTATGCAAAAGCCTATTTCGGCAAAAAGTACGGTTTTACTGTATGATGTAGGCTTAATGCTAGCAATGCTATTGCAGTCACAGTGTAAAGATGTAACAACAGGGATATTCGGTGATACATACAAGATAATCAATATGCCTAAACATCGAGTGCTGACGAATGTAATGGAATATTACAAACGAGAAGGTGAAGTGGGCTATTCAACAAATGGATACCTGGTCGTGGACGATCTAATCCGTAGAAAGAAGATCGTGGATAAGGTCATGATATTTACTGACTGTCAATTATGGGATAGTAATTATAATGGTAATTCTTTGGAAAAGTCATGGAATAATTACAAAAGTTTAGCTCCAAAGGCGAAACTCTATCTATTCGATCTGGGGGGATATGGAAAACAGCCTATAGATGTGAAGCAAAATGATGTTTACCTGTTAGCGGGCTGGTCGGATAAAGTGTTTGATATACTTTCTGGCATGGACAATGCCCTATCCGCTGTCGAACATATCCATCAAGTTGAAATATAAGATCATCCCGCAGTATAAAATAAGCAAGTGTCGTAGAAGAGAGTTACTTCGCATTTGGGTTGCCCGTGTCACAGGTTCGAGTCCTGTCTCTATAGGTATATAGAGTAGCTCAGTTGGTAGAGCAGGAAAAACAGTCTCTTTTCGTTAGTTACCTTGCTTTATGATAAAATTGGATAAGTGCCGCAGAAAAGAGTTACTTCGGTCCAATGGCAGGTTCAAATCCTGCTTCCGATCAGTTCTAGATAAACAATATCGAAAACGTCGGAAAAAACTCTTTTCGTCAGTTGCCTTTCTGATTCTAAACAGAATGCCGTAAACAATAGTTACTTCGTCACCGTTAAGGGGAGGAATAATGAAGTTGTAAAATCAACAAGATTATCCGGTTCGAATCCGGCAATGACTAGCCCCCACTATTGTTGCTTTTTGCTTCTGTTTTTTAAACTAGAAATTTGTCAAGTACAATGTATTCTCTTACATTGTACTTTTTGATGACAAGTCCTCCCAAAAACTGGATATATGAGATTCACCATAAATGAAGTTAATGGACAAAATAGATTTTATACCACTAATTGAACTTCCTACCTTAAAGGGAGCCCAAAGCAATATAGTGCCTAGGGGAACCTCCTTTACAAATACGAAAGAATGGGATCTATATCAAGAAAATGAATTAAAGAAAAACTATATTGATATCCCCCGTCCAATCGCAACAGGAATTTACCAATATAGACTTTTTGACATTAAGGTCGAGGATCTAAGAACTATAATCAAATTACATATTGGAGACATGCCCATAAAAGACTCTTGCTCACTATTTGGCGGGTACGCAATTTCTATTAATGGACAGGTCGAATTGTATCCTCAATGCTGTGGCCTCTTAGAAGAAATCCAACAATGGAAAAAAATACTAAATGAAAATTTCGAAGATTTTTCACTATTGGAGTGCCACCCTTCACCCCTAATCACCAAAAATCAAGAAAGGATTACCATTTTCTGCGACGATAACGACGAACCTTTCTTTCCATATTTTTCAAAAAACAAAATCGAACTTGATTATCAAACCACAAAAAAAGCATTGATAATCTTATTAAATCAGCTACATTTTTTCTCCGAAAAATTAGAGAGTCTAGCAGTGGAATTTAAGGTGAATAATATTGCAAACATCTTGATTTGGGGTCAGAATGAAAATAAATAATCTAACAAAAAAAATTAATTTCGACATATTGCTGATAGAACAAAAAACAAGCGAAAGAACCCAAGCTTCGCTGAACGGAAAAAATTAGCCATTAGATCTGCGAAGAAAAAAGAAAGTTTTCGATTAGAATCATCTCCCAAATAATTTAAGATTTTCAAAAGAAGATTAAAATTCCTAAAATTGCATGCTCATTTCGACAAGATCTGTTTCGACATTGTCAACATGAATTTGTCCTGGCTTGTAGAACGTGATATAAGCAAATAAGTCAAATCTCTTGCTACAAATGGACTAAAATTAAACGCTTATAATAAAATGAAAAAGATTATATTTTTTCTGTTGCTGATACCTTTTTGGGCAAATGCTCAACAACAAAATATTCAAGACTTTGTTGTGAAAGAAAATCTTTCCAAAAACGGCAAACTAGCCATTGTAGCTTTGGACTCAGTAGGTAATACCAATGAGACAATCAACGGAAACTACATGTTCACCATCAATGGTTTTTCGCAGGCACTTCAATTTCACGATGGTGTCGCGGTTGCCAATCAAAAAATTGAATCGTCTACCTTTGTATTCTTTAGTCATAAAAACCAAGCGAAATCTAAGGGCCGTCTCTTTTATATCTACAAGACTGACAAGGGGCTTTCCCCTTTTGCCATCAGCGGACTGATGTTTTTGATTATCCCGGCCATTGTGCTAGGAATAGCTTACATGTTTAAAAAAGTGATTATGACAGCGATCGCACTGGCTATAGTTTTCTTTGTATTCAACCATTCGCAGGGTCTAGACTTGAGTAAAATTTTTGAATCTATATTTTCAAGTCTCAAAAATCTCCTCGGTTAACAACGCGATCTGTCTGGATATCGTATCAATGGATGGGATCAAAGTAAATCATAACGAAACGATTGTACATTAAAACGGCATTCCGATTCCGAAATTGTATTGGATAAAATTATACCGGTCGGGCCTGTGGCTTTCATAATATTGCTGTTTAAATTCTTTGGAGTCAAAGAAATGCTTGATTACCCATTGATCACTGCCTGAAAATTGTGGATCTTTAACTTTTAGACCAGCATCCAGACGGATGACAAAATAGTCAGAGTCAAAACGTAAACCAAATCCTGTACCGATCGCTACTTGCCCCAGGAATTTATTGAATTTAAATTCACCGCCCGGATTTAGTTCCTCATCTTTTTTCAGGCGCCAGACATTCCCCATATCCACAAATGTCGCCCCATTCATCTTAGCTCCAAGAAAATTATTCAGGAGACGAAAGCGATATTCTGCATTTGCTTCCAATTTGATTTCCCCCAGTTGGTCGAGATTACGCAAATTGAGCCGGAGATCTTCACTCAGATTTTGTCTATTGTAGGCTCCTGGACCGAGCGTCCGGGCTTGCCATGCCCGTATGCCATTCATTCCACCGCTATAAAAACTCTTTTCAAAGATCAATAACTTCGAATTGTTTCCATACGGAATAGCAATTCCGGGATTAAATCGGAATACAAACTGTCTATTTCCACCAAAATTTCGATACAGGCGATAATCAAATTCAGTTTTTGCATATTGTAAAAAAGGTACCCCAAAGATCTTCTTTTCACCATCAGCATTGGCGGGTAGCTTCGCTAAGCTACTGATGAGATCCAGCACATTCCCGCTGACATCCACTGTTCCACGGAAATATTGAAAGTCTTCCTTACTGGTCAATTTCTTGCCATTCAGAATAAAAGTATATTGTGTCCCTAGCCCGAAATATTGACGATCATTGCTTCGTACATACAGTTGGTATCCTTCCTGTTCCAGATTTTTTCTAAAATTCGAATCCAATCTTCCGTCCCGATATTCCAATACGATCGGAGTAAAACTATGATACTTATTCTCCGTTTCATACCAAGAGTAATTCAACGAAGTCGTAAAGTAACGGTTAGAGTAAGTCCGATCCTGATCGAATAACTGTAGAGTCATGGAATAGGTCGTCTTGGGCAAACCAAATTTCCCACCCGGATTAATATGAAAAGGTACCATGAGCCGTGGGATCACCAAATTTACACCCGCCTGAAAATCATTGTTGAAGATTTTACTGGAAAGCCCGCCCGACAGACGCGGATCAAACAGCACCCCGTAGCGCAACTTGACCTCCAACTGCTCTGAACCACCAAAAATATTACGCTGCGAAAATGTATTTCCAATGTTAAAACCACTCATACCCGAACTAAAGGTATATTCTCCTTCAATCTGATTTCCCATACGTGGTCTCGGTACAAAATCATAGTGAACATTGAGTTTATTAGAATCCTTTTTTACAAACTGTACTTTCACAGACCGAAAACCATTCATTTCATAAAGCCGATCATAAGATTTGTTTTCTTCTGCCAGCGAATAATAATGACCAGACCGCAGATACATATACCGCTCCAAAGGCTTCCAGCGAAAGCTATTGGTCTCATCTATAAAAAGAAGCTTCTTCGTTGAATCTGTTATACGACGTGGCGGTTTTTTTGATATAGCCCCATAATTCCTAATAGTCATATATACACTATCAATTTGATACTTTTTATGTATCGTTGAATCGCTGGGGTTTTCAACATTTATTTTTAGATCAATTGCGTTACCTTTCAGCGTAGAGTCGATACCGACACGCATATATTGCCGCAAATAATCATAATAACCATTGTTGCGCATAACAAGATATAGCTTTTCCCGTTCATCGAGCAGTTTTGCAGCATCATATTGCGTGTTGGGTGTAACTTTGGTTTTGGGGAGAACATCCCGATCAAAAAGCCATTTTACCTCATCATCATCAAATTTACGGTCAATATTCCTGATCTGATATGCATTTCCTTCATCGACCTTAAAGTCGATATGTGCTCGCTTCTTGTCAACTGAAATCTCAGGATTAACTTTAGCATTGAAATATCCTTTGGTAAATAGAAAACGTCTAATCTGGTTAGCAGATAAATCAACCATTGCCGAGTCCAACAAATGAGGTGGCTCACCAACATTTCGAATCTTCTTGGTCTTATAACGTCCTTTTTTTGTATTGAAAGTATTGTAAATAAATAGATTTACCCTCGAATTAGGTCTGATCTGATTGGATACATAGGTTTCGGAAGACTCTTTCAATGCTGGTGAAACACCAGAAATCTGTACTTTTGTAACCAAAGCCTGGTCGTCATCTATATATTTTGAAGATCGGCAAGATGCAAAAAATAGTGTCAAAAGCATTATACTTGCAAATCCGATAAAACGAGGGTACTTAATCATCAATAAAAATGTTGTCAAAAGCGCAAATCAGTCTAATAACGTCTCTACAAAATAAAAAGTATAGAAAACAACATGGCTTATTCATCGTTGAGGGCATAAAATCCGTCAGGGAATTTATCTCATCAAATTACCAGGTCGAATCCATTTTCTATACAGACGACGCAAACACAAAAGTGGGTAAAATCTCGCATAATATAAAATCCCATGAAGTGACCGAGGCTGAATTTCAAAAGATTAGTACATTAAAATCTCCTCAGGGAGTCCTTGCCTTAGTCAAGCTCCCCAAACAACAACAGATCGAATTAAATGATCTCAAAAACTGTTACAATATTGTATTGGATGATGTGCAAGATCCTGGCAATCTAGGAACCATCATCCGTACTGCAGAATGGTTTGGAATCAAGCATATCATTTGTTCCATAGGTACCGTGGACGCCTATAACCCAAAAGTTGTACAGGCGACTATGGGCTCACTGGCCAGAATACAGGTTCATTACCTGGATTTAAACAAATTTATTTCTGACACAAATTTACCTGTGTACGGCGCATTGCTTGATGGCCAGTCTATTTATCAAACACAATGGGATTCAGAAGGATTAATTGTCATGGGTAATGAAGGCAATGGTATCAGCGAAGAAATAATAGCATTAATAGATCAGGCGGTGACCATACCTCGTATCGGCCAAGCGGAATCATTGAATGTCGCTGTAGCAACAACGATATTCTGCAGTGAGATTGCACGGCGGCAGCTGATCTAAAGCGATATTTAACCGTACATGATATCCGTTGATCCACTCAATGTGATGTCATGGTTGGAAGATTTCTCCAAAATTTCAGCCAAAAGAAAAAGTTTAATCGTTCCAAAAGCTGTACATTTGACCTATTCTTCGAAAAGCACAGTTATCTTTCGTGATAAATGCCAGCTGGGAGACTTATTCACGCACGACAATTGTTTTAAAATGCAATCTGAACAGAAATCCATCTACACGCTTCAATTTATTTTACTTTGCCTGAGCTCACTCCTATTCTCGTCTAGTTTCAATATGATTATTCCCGAGCTACCTAATTACCTGAGTAGCCTGGGCGGGGCTGAATATAAGGGTCTGATCATAGCACTATTTACATTGACGGCCGGAATTTCACGACCTTTCAGTGGTAAACTGACCGATCGTTGGGGCCGCGTACCAGTTATGGCCATCGGATCCATTGTCTGTTTTATCTGCGGGTTTCTCTATCCAATTTTAACTTCTGTGGCGGGTTTTTTATTTCTGCGGTTGATCCATGGTTTCTCTACCGGTTTTAAACCTACCTCCACCTCGGCGTATGTCGCAGATCTTGTTCCTCAGAAAAGATGGGGAGAAGCCCTGGGGATGCATGGCCTTGCATTCAGTGTTGGAACGGCAGTAGGGCCAGCAATAGGGAGCGCAATTTTTGATGCTTTTGGAATTAATGTCATGTTCTACTCCTCGTCTTTCATGGCATTGTTATCAATCCTCATCGTCATCAATATGAAGGAAACCCTAGTTAAAAAGGAGAAATTTAACCTTTCCATGCTCAAAATAAACCGAAAAGACATTATTGAATGGCGCGCACTCCCTGCTGGAATAATTACCTTTCTTTCGTATACGGCATACGGTGTGATCCTGACCCTTATACCGGATTGGAGTGAACATCTTGGATTAAAAAATAAAGGCCTTTTCTTTCTGGCATTTACGATTGCATCCGTCATGATACGTTTTGTTTCGGGAAAGGTTTCCGATCGCTATGGGAGGCCGAAGGTTATTATTACAGGCTTAGTGATCATTGCGATTGCTTTGGTGGTCATTGGCTTTGAGGATAGCTTTATCGGTATGATGATCGGGGCGAGCATTTATGGTATCGGCACCGGTATATTATCTCCCGCGGTCAATGCATGGACCATTGACCTGAGTATTCCTGAACATCGCGGCAAAGCGGTCGCGACCATGTATATTTCGCTCGAAGCGGGAATTGGCCTTGGAGCCCTCCTCGCCGGACTGTACTATGCCGATGTCATCCTTCGCATTCCGCAAATTATGTATGCCAATGCCGTTGTCCTAGTGATTGCTTTACTCTATATGCTAAATTGGCAAAGAAAATCTCAGCTTTAGCTATTCGATTGGAATCGTTAAATTTAAGTATGCCAACGGCGGACAAACAAGTTCACGATAGCATCGCTTGTATGACTATTTATAAACAGATGGCAAATGATAAACAATTATTTAAAGCTTCAATATAAGTTATTGACCCGCCATTTTACGGCAACAGGATTACCTTTAGTGATTGCGCCAATTTTGCTTTTGGGAGCATGTTATCTTGTTTACTATCTTTTATTGCAGTATCCCGTCTTTGGAAGTTATGCCATACTCCTGGGCAATTTTCAGTTACTCTTTCTCCTGACCGAAAAAAACAGAAACGATTTTCTAAAAAACACGTTTAACAAAAAGGACTTTTACACCATTAGACTACTGGAAAATGTTCTAGTGACCTTACTTTCTATTGCTCTATTGCTATCTCAAAGTCTTTGGCTCTATGCGTTCATCTTAGGCCTGTTAGCGGTTGTATTTGCCTTTTTGACTTTTAAAGCTTTTGGTAAATCCATCCCTACTCCCTTCGCAAAGAAACCCTTTGAATTTATTATCGGATTCCGAAGGAGTTACCTGCTGATTATCGTTTTGTATCTACTGGCAGCAATTGGTTTTTATGCCACGAATTCCAACCTTGTTCTATTTTGTGTAAGCGGTATAGCCCTGACTTGTATACTCTATTATCAGTTGCCTGAACCTGTCTTTTATCTATGGAACAGTAGAGAAACACCTGCTGGATTTCTACTGCGTAAATTTAGACGTGGACTGCTGCAATGTCTTTTGTTTGTCCTGCCACTCCTACTGACATATGCCTTTATTTATTCATCAGAATGGTTTAATGCATTAATTGTTTTGGGTGGAATATTATTCCTGATCCCTTTTGCCATTACCTTAAAATATGTCGCTTATCCGAGAGAGATCAATTTTCCTGAGGTCTCTGTGCTGATATTGTGTTTTAGTTTCTATCCCCTGATAGTAGCCCTATTGCCCTTTTATTACCTTAAGGCCCTCAAAAATCTAAAAAACTATTTATGATCGAGCTTATTCATATCAGTAAATCCTTTGGTCAGCATCAGGTCTTGCATGAGGTGACTTTTACTTTTGAGGACGGAAAAGTCTACGGTATCGTAGGCGAAAACGGGGCTGGAAAAACAACCTTATTTCGCTGTATAGCGGGGCTGGAAACAGCTTCGGGAAAAATCAGCGCGAACCTACAGCCACTTAAGAACCATTTAGGCTACCTGACATCAGATCCGTATTTCTTATCGAAACTCACAGGCGAAGAATATATCTATCTCCTTACCGATGCCCGAGGAAAAAGCATTCAGCATCTAAGCGAAAGAAATATCTTCGAATTACCATTAAAAGAGTATGCGAACTCCTATTCTACAGGCATGAAAAAGAAACTGGCACTGACAGCGACCCTGCTCCAGGACAACAGTTTCTACATTCTGGATGAACCTTTTAACGGGATAGATCTACAAAGCAGTATTATCCTGACTGAAATTATTCTACGACTTAAAGCAATGGGCAAAACCATCCTGATCTCATCGCATATATTTTCGACATTAAAGGATACCTGTGACGAGATATTGGTTTTGGAAGAAGGTCGGATCAGCAAGACTGTCAAAAAAGAACAGTTCGGTGATTTTGAAGAAGAAATGAAAGAGAAAATATTAAAAAAAGATATCGATAAACTCTGGCTTTGAAGCCCTGTAAAACTCAAAAGAAATAAGATGGAAAAATACCTACCCACATTAGAAACCGAACGTCTAATCATCCGTCCGATAAGCATGGACGATAAGGACTATTTTTTTGCTATGGATTCACAGCCTGAGGTACATACCTTTCTCAATAAAGAGCCTGTTCAATCCATCGAAGATATGGAAAAAGCGATCGCTCTCATTCTGCTACAATATGAAAAATATGGTATTGGCCGACTGGGGGTCGTTGAAAAATCAAGCAATCAATGGATCGGCTGGACGGGTTTTAAATATATTGATGAACTGGAAAACGGACGTATCGATTTTTTGGACCTAGGTTATCGTTTCAGGGTAGAATCCTGGGGTAAAGGATATGCCACTGAGGCAGCATTGGCCTGTATGCAGTATTATCGGGAACACCTGACTCATTTCGAACTCCATGCCATCACCCATACCAAAAACGAAGGATCAAGACATGTATTGGAAAAAGTGGGATTTCAGATCACAGAGGAATTTTATTTCGACCGTTGGGATATCCATTGTTATTGGTACGATCTGGTCGAGCAATCGGTACAAAGCTAATTATATTAGCTCAAAAAGCTAATTTTTTTAACTTTTTATACTTTCACTGGGATAAAACAAAATGGTTTTGTATTTTTACACGTTCGAATAAAATAAAATTTCGAACATTTCTGTATTGTACAATTTAATCTATTGCTGAGTAAATGAGTGACGAAACAAACTTCCCAACGGAAGATAACCAAGAAGAATTAGGATCAGGAAAAACAGAAGGCGGAAGTCAGACAATACCTTTATCTGGACTGTACGAGAACTGGTTTTTGGATTATGCATCCTATGTGATCTTGGATAGAGCTGTACCCCATATAAATGACGGCTTGAAGCCGGTACAACGCCGTATTCTCCATTCCTTAAAAGAAATGGATGATGGACGATATAATAAAGCTGCCAATGTAATTGGTAATACCATGAAATATCACCCGCATGGAGATGCTTCCATCGGTGATGCGATGGTACAATTAGGACAAAAGGATCTGCTGATCGATTGCCAAGGAAACTGGGGCTTCCCGATTACAGGTGATTCGGCTGCAGCGCCACGTTATATTGAGGGTCGGCTTTCTAAATTTGCGAATGAAGTTGTCTTCAATCCCGAAACGACCGAATGGCAACTAAGCTACGACGGACGTAACCGCGAGCCAGTCACGTTACCTGTTAAATTCCCCTTGCTTCTGGCACAGGGAGCCGAAGGTATTGCCGTAGGTTTAGCGACCAAAATTATGCCGCACAACTTTATTGAACTTATCGATGGTTCAATTCAGGCGCTGAATGGCGAACGCCCGAATATTCTTCCCGATTTTCCCACAGGTGGTATGGCCGATGTGTCCAACTACAACGAAGGTCAACGTGGCGGAAAGATCCGTGTACGCGCTAAAATCGAAGAACGGGATAAAAAGACTTTGGCAATCACCGAGATTCCTTTTGGTACGACCACTGGCGGGCTTATCGAGAGCGTCGTAACAGCGAATGAAAAAGGTAAAATCAAAATCAAGAAAATCGAAGACAACACGGCTGGAAATGTTGAAATCATCGTGCATTTAGCACCGGGAATCTCTCCCGATGTTACGATCGATGCGCTTTATGCATTCACAGCCTGCGAGGTTTCGATTTCGCCCAATACCTGTGTCATCAAAGATGAAAAACCTCATTTTATGAGTGTCAATGACATCTTGATTGAAAACACCAAAAACACCAAAAACCTATTGAAGCGGGAACTGGAGATCCGTTTAAATGATCTTCAGGAAAAAATCTTCTTCAATAGTTTATTGAAAATATTCATCCAGGAAGGGATGTATAAACATGCCGATTATGAAAATGCCGGTGACTTTGACACCGTCGTACAGGTTTTAAATCGCTTGTTTGAACCATTCTTTGAACAGTTTTATCGCGAAATTCTTCCTGAGGATTATAAGAAATTGATCGATAAACCGATGAGCAGCATTACGCGTTTCGATGTTAAAAAATCGGACGAAACGATGAAGACCCTCGAAAATGAGATCAAAGAGGTTAAGCGGAACCTACGTCAACTGACGGAATATGCCATTGCCTGGTATGAAAAACTACGTGAAAAATATAGTAAAGATCGCGAGCGTAAGACCGAGTTACGCATCTTTGATAAGGTGGAAGCTACACAGGTCGCGCTAGCTAATACCAAACTATATGTCAACCGTGAAGAAGGATTCATCGGTTCAGGAATGAAGAAAGATGTGTTCGTCTGCGATTGCTCGGATATCGACGATATCATCGTCTTCCGCGAAGACGGCAAATATGTCGTCAGTAAGATTCAGGATAAGGTATTCGTCGGAAAAGGAATTATCCATGTAGCGGTCTTTAAAAAAGGTGACGAACGAACCATATACAATGTCATTTATAAAGAAGGTGAAACCGGCACAAGTTATATCAAACGTTTCTCTGTAGTGGGCGTGACCCGTGATAAGGAATACGATGTATCAAAAGGATCGAAAGGATCAAAAGTCCTATACTTCACCGCTAATCCAAATGGCGAGGCCGAAGTGGTCAATATACAGCTTAAACCACACACGAAATTACGCAAATTGAATTTCGACATGGATTTCGCTGAGATTGCCATCAAAGGTCGTGCATCTCAGGGCAATATTGTTTCCAAATACCCTGTCAAGAAAATAACCTTTAAAAGCTCAGGTATTTCAACACTCGCAGGACGAAAAATTTGGTATGACAGCATCATGAAACGTCTTAACGCCGATGAACGTGGTCAGTATCTAGGAGAATTTGATGGTGATGATAAAATATTGGTGGTACTTTCTGATGGTAGTTACGAGCTATCGAACTTCGACCTGAGCAACCACTTTGATGAAAAAATGATCCGTATTGAGAAATTCTATCCTGAACACATTTATACCGTTGTGCATCAAGATGGCAAAAGCGGAACTTATTTCGTCAAACGCTTTAAATTTGATGACCAACCTATCGGTAAACGTATTTCGTTTATCAATGAGGAACCTGGTTCAAAGCTAATACTTATGAGCAATGCCGCTGAGCCAACGGTCAGATTAGATATATTAAAAGGCAAATCCCAAACAGAGGAAACACTGGAGCAACCATTGACTGAGATCATTGATATCAAAGGTTTAAAGGCACAGGGCAACCGTCTATCTTTCCATACCGTAAAATCTGTCACTTTGATCACTGCGGATGAGGATCTGAGTGAAAAAGGAAAGGAAAAAACGGAAGTAGCTTCTGTAGATGGAGAAACAAAATCCGAAGAGACAAAGGCTGAGTCTTCAGCTGCTGAAACTGCAACTGATGCATCCAATGATAAAAAAGAAGATGATATCAAATTAGAGATCACTAACCCTGATGACATCCAAATTGATGACAAGGGGCAAATGGAAATGTTTTAACAGCATTTTTCAATAAGTAATCCGCATAAAGAAAAGGCTCGAATATGATATTCGAGCCTTTTTATATTATTGTAGATCGCAGGTCGTTCTCAAAGGTAATCAAGACCTTGTTTCAATCCTCCGGCCCTCTGTTAAATACACAGCATCAATTCGCTGCGCGCAGGCACCAAGTTCCTGCAATAAAGCTTTTAAGCTTTAAATTCTTTCAAGAATTTTTGAAGTTTCGGTGCAATGACCACCGAACAGAACGGATTCTCAGGATGATCATTGAAATAATTATGATGATAATTTTCAGCCAGCCAAAACGTTGACGCCGGTTCTACGGCTGTAACAATCGGATCCTCGTAGACAGCTTCATTTTCCAATTCATCAATAAAGTTTTTGGCCAAAATCTCCTGTTCTTCATTGTGAAAAAATACCACAGACCGATATTGTGTGCCCACATCATTCCCTTGACGGTTCAATGTTGTCGGATTATGTGTCTTGAAGAAAATTTTCAACAGGTCCTCATAATTGACCAATTCATCGTCATACTCCAACTCCACCACTTCCACGTGATCGGTTGTACCAGTACAGACCTGCTCATAAGTAGGATGATCTACATGACCACCCATATATCCTGGCAATACGGATGTCACTCCCTCGGTATTCTGGAAAATTACCTCCGTGCACCAAAAACATCCACCTCCAAATGTTGCTTTCATATTTTTATTGTATTTAGTATTGCGTATTGAGTAGCTAGTATTTAGACTTTACTTTTATAAGCTGCTGGCAATTTGTTATTCTGTTTTTTCACTTAAACAACGCTTATACAAAGATAATCAATATTAAATTTAATACTCAAACCTCAACATGTATTCTAAATTAAGTACTGTTTATTGAATAGCGAGTAATTAGACATAATTGCTATTATCTTTTTTTTACAAAGACGACAATTATCACTTATATGCAAATCTGCATCCAGAAGAATGACAAAGAGCAAGGATTAGGAACCTCCAATCTCTTATCTAAATCTTACATCTAATAGCTAAATACTAATATCTATTCACTAATAATAATGTTTTCCTTTGATCAAAAGATCCTGCTGCTTACTATCACAAACAGCATATGAGAATCCCTCCTGCAAAGCAAAAGCTCCATACTCGCCTTTTTTATTGATCGCCAAAAATCCAACTTGTATCTCTTTGGCAATTGCAGGCTTTTTCTTCACGATACGCATCACCGCTTCCTTGCAAGCATCTTCGGGCGAGTACCCCTGACGCATTAATTCAACCACCAAAAAGCTACCTACATTACGGATAACTTCTTCACCTACCCCGGTCGAAGTAGCTCCACCAACTTCATTGTCAACATATAAACCAGCGCCGATAATCGGGCTATCTCCCACCCTGCCGTGCATTTTAAATGCCATTCCACTGGTTGTACAAGCTCCGGATATATTTCCATTGACATCTAAGGCCAGCATACCAATCGTATCGTGGTTGTACTGGTTGCCCGGTAGGCGCTCCGCAGCAAAAGATTTATTTTCGATATTAACGACCGGTTTATACTTCTTCTCCTTTAACCATTCTTTCCAAGCTTTTTCTCCCTCTGGCGTCAGCAAATTTTCTTCCTTGAAACCGTTTTCCAACGCAAATTGCAAGGCACCCTCCCCAACTAGCATTACGTGTGGTGTTTTCTCCATAACCAAGCGGGCCACCGATATCGGATGTCCGATTTTTTCCATACCGGCCACAGCACCGCAATTGCCATCAGCATCCATAATACAGGCATCTAAGGTCACATGTCCATCACGATCCGGATACCCTCCTTTTCCGACGGTCATATTTTTCAAGTCCGCTTCAGGTACACGCACGCCTTGTTCGACAGCATCAAGAGCTTTTCCGCCTTTCGATAAGATCTCCCAGGCCGCTTTATTTGCTGCTATTCCGAAATCCCAGGTTGATATGACAATCGGATATTTTTTTACCTTATCATCAGATGCAATCGTCAGCCCTTTTGTATCAAATGCACGCAAGGTACCTATGGCTGCAGCAGCCATAAAACCTTGTCTAATAAAATTACGTCTAGAACTCATATATAATCTATTTGTCTTTTAATAACCTGTTTGCCTCCGCCGTCCGGCATTTTCAAGCATGAATAATTCGTTTTTGAATTTTCATTACCACAGTTCACAATCGCTAACCTGCTTTTGGCAGTGAGATTCAAAAACAATCAACGGTTTTGCGATCAATAAGCAATAATACAAAATGGTTTTAGCAAATAGACAAATTAATTAAAATTAAGCCCAAAGATTCGTTTTTTAGCAACACAATATTCAAATCACTCAAAAATCGACAACAAACATTGATTTATATTGTGAATTAATCCTATCTTTAGAAACAAACTAATCAGCATGAAAAACACACTAAAATTCGCTATTTTAGCATGTGCAAGTCTTATTGGCACAAGTCATGGCCATGCACAGCAAGTAGATTCCACCACTTATTTCAAAATCAAAGAATTGCAAGAAAACGTAAAGCGTGAATTTGCACCGGATCGGAGAACGAAAATTGTGGCTATCCAAAAAGCGGATGTCCCCCAAAATATATATATTCTCGAAACAACCGAAAAAGATGCTAAGTTTGTTCTCGAACAAAAGGCAAAAGAAATATCCGCGAATATCCAAGTTCAGCTCTTACCGGACGCCAGTGTTGATGGCAAAACTGTAGGGGTAATCAGGCTTTCAGTTGCCAACATGCGTACCTTTCCGGATAACTCCGCGGAACTGACAAGCCAAGTTTTATTGGGTACACAAGTAGATCTGCTACAGAAGAAAAGTGGTGAATACCGGGTACGCACCCCTGATGGTTATATCGCTTGGGTGCCAGCATCCTCAATAGCAGTAATGGATCAGGCCGAGGCCGACAAGTGGAGACAATCAGACAAGCTGATCTACACCACTGAATTCGGAAGATCTTATTCCGAACCCACAGAGAAAAGCCAACGGGTATCGGATCTTGTATATGGGGATATCTTGAAATTAACCGGACAAAAAGGTGGTTTTTATGAAATCGCTTACCCCGATGGCCGCAAAGGTTATATCAAGAAATCTGAAGGTCTAACATTAAAAAATTGGCTGGATACACGTAATCCTACCGCTGATCATATTATTGCAAGTGCAAAGTCCATGTTGGGACTACCCTATTTGTGGGGCGGCACATCGGTCAAAGGGGTCGATTGTAGCGGATTTACCAAGACAAGCTTCTTTATGAATGGCTTCGTTATCCCTAGAGATGCATCACAACAGGTTTTAGCGGGCGAAAAGATAGATATCTTGGACAGCGAGGGGCATTTTGATCCTGAAAAAGCGCTTAAAAACCTGAAACCTGCGGATTTGCTCTTTTTTGCTGCGGGCAAAAACAGTAATCCCAATGCGCGCGTCACCCATGTAGCGCTTTATATAGGCAATGGCACTTTTATCCATGCTGCAGGATTGGTTCGCATTAACAGCATGCTAAAAGACGCTGCTGATTACGACGATTTTCAGACACGTACCGTTGTTGCTGCCCGGCGTTATTTAGGTGCCAAGGATTCTGCAATTCAAAAAATCGCTGAAAGCAATTACTATATCAATAAATAAACCATAATGAGCAATCAATCTGAATGGATCAGCAAGGACTTTGGAGCCTTTAAGCTAAGGTTCCGTCCATATACCCTAACATTGCGCCATGTCTTTACCGTCGCTTCCTATAGCCGCAGTACGACGCCTGTCGTACTAACCGAATTGGAGTATGACGGTATAGTGGGCTATGGTGAGGCCAGCATGCCGCCATACCTTGGTGAATCACAGGAAAGCGTGATCGCCTTTTTAAATCAAATTAACTTATCAGCATTCAACTCACCTTTCCAGACGGAGGAGATTCTGCATTATGTAGACCAAGTAGCAGCAAAAAATACTGCCGCAAAAGCAGCAATAGATATTGCTCTACATGATGTGCTTGGTAAAATTATGCGCCAGCCCTTCTATAAAATATGGGGATTAAATCCGGATCTTATCCCACCGACTTCCTACACCATCGGCATCGATACGGAGGATATGATCCGTAAAAAGGTTGCTGAAGCAGATCAGTTTAAGATCCTAAAAGTAAAATTGGGACTGGATACCGATAAGATGATCATTGACACCATTCGTCAGGTCACAGACCGCCCATTATGTGCAGATGTTAATCAAGGTTGGAAAACGCGGGAAGAAGCGCTGGAAATGGCACATTGGCTCGCTGAGCGAAATGTTTCTTTCCTTGAACAACCCATGCCCAAAGAACAGATTGATGACAATGCCTGGCTGACTGAACATAGTCCGATACCAACAATTGCGGATGAGGGGTGTCAACGTTTGGTTGATGTACCTGCCCTAAAAGGAGTTTACAGTGGCATCAACATCAAACTGATGAAATGTACAGGCATGCGTGAAGCCAAACGGATGGCCGAACTTGCACGTTCCCTCGAAATGAAAGTCATGATCGGCTGTATGACCGAAACTTCCTGTGCCATCAGTGCTGCGGCACAATTAGCACCATTGACCGATTGGGCAGATTTAGATGGGGCACTCCTGATCGATAACGATATCTACGATGGCATGACGGTAATTGATGGCAACTGCATCTTACCGAGCCGTCCGGGAATTGGAATTTTAAGAAAATAAGATTATATTCAATGCAATGTTTTTTGTCTTATAAGGAGAACATTGCATTGAATCTTTGTCGGAGTTGAGATCAACAACCGATGAAACCAACATATTAACAAACTAAATTAATCAATTCAAACTCTTATGAAACAACATGTGCTCACAACGTTGTGTCTCATAGCCTGTAGTTCGATGCAGTCTTTATATGCACAACAGATTCAGATTGCTGGGAAAATCACAGACAGCAATGGAAATCCCGTCGGTGGAGTTACCATAAATGTCAAAGGATCCAGCCAAGGAACATCAACCAACGAACAAGGCTTATTCACGCTCAATGCAAATTCAAATGCCACACTAATACTATCTGCTGTTGGCTATAATGCGCAGGAGGTTCAGGTTAATGGCCGGAAAACGATCAGTATTACACTCGTCAGCAACGAACAAGCCTTAGATGAGGTGGTTGTAACTGCATTAGGAATCAAACGTTCCCAAAAGTCCATTGGTTATTCCGCACAACAAGTCAAAGGAGATGATCTAACATTTACAAAAGAAACCAATGTGTTAGGTTCCTTAGCAGGAAAAGTTGCCGGCGCACAAGTAACGGGATCTTCTGGCGCAAATTTGGGTGGAACACAAAAAATCAAGATCCGTGGCGTTAACTCAGTTACAGGTGGAGGCCAACCGCTTATGGTCATCGACGGCACTCCAATCTCAAATTCGAATTTCAGTAGTTCAACTGGTAATGGTGTAGACCTTGGAAATGTTGGACAAGATATAAATCCTGAAGATATCGAAACAATCAACGTTCTGAAAGGTCCTACGGCTTCCGCTTTATATGGTATGCGGGGACAATACGGAGTAATCATGATTACTACCAAGAAAGGAAAAAAGGGTCCTAAAAAAATTGATATCGGCTTTAACTCCGCTACTTCATGGGAGAAAACAGGCAATTTTATGCCCCTTCAAAATATATATGGTGTCGGTAATAATCAGACTTTCCTGAAATTAGCATCCGGAGAGTACTATGTCAATGGCAATGACGAATCTTGGGGACCAAAAATGGATGGAACTCCTGTTCGCATGTATTATAGCTTTTATCCTCAAGATGTTGATTTCGGCAAAACTACCCCTTTTTCTCCTCAACCCAATAACATAAAGGACTTCTATAATACGGGATTCACAACAAACAATGGTCTGACGATTGCTGGCGGTAATGAAAATGCCGCAATCCGCTTTAGCTATAATAACACCTATATCAAAGGTGTTATTCCTAATACCTCCCTAAAGAGAAATAATTTTGGCTTAAACGGGACATTGGACATCACATCCAAACTGCTTGTTGGAGCTAATATCAATTACGCAAATAATAATGGACAAAGACCTGTTCAAGGTTATCAGGGATCATTCACTGGTGCTACACAATGGTTTCAACGTAACATTGATATTAATAGGCTCCGAAATTATAAATATGCAGACGGCACAATATTAAATTGGAACGTAAATCCGAATACATCCACAGGAATAATTACAAATAACAAACCCTCAGACTGGAACAATCCATTTTTTGACGCATACGAAAATCTAAACAATGACTCACGCGATCGGGTATTTGGAGATGTTAACGTATCCTACAAAATTTTTGACAATCTAAAGGTTTCAGGTTTTGTAAGAAAAGATTTCTTTACACAAAACCTCAGCAGTAGAACCGCATTTGGAGGTCGGTTAGATGAAGCATTTTCTGTAGGAAAATATCAAAATGATGAGAGCAATTATGAGTTTTTAGCAGAATACAATAACAAGTGGAATGATTTTTCGCTAAATGCTAATTTAGGTACCAATATTTATACCCGCGACTATTCTTATGTTTCGCAAGCTACCGTTGGAGGTTTGGCAACGAGGGGATTTTATAATATTGCGGCATCTATTGACCGTCCGGAAACAACTTCCTATAAGTTGAAAAAACAAATCCGGTCACTGTATGCAATGGCCTCTTTCGGTTATAAGGATATCTACTTTATAGACGCATCAATTCGTCAGGACGTGTCTTCAGCATTACCTAAAAACAACAATTCTTATGTTTATCCATCGGTTTCCGGATCTTTCCTATTTAGCGAATTATTCGATTCCAAAGTACTATCTTTTGGTAAATTGAGAGCTTCCTATGCGATTGCGGGTTCTGATGTAGATCCTTATTCTGCACTTTTGAACTATCAAATGGGTACGGCCTACAAAACCAGTACAGGAACAATTACAACCGTCTCTGTCCCAGATAAACTAAAAAATGCAAATCTAGAACCATCTTTTGCCCATACCTTTGAGATCGGTACAGACCTCAAATTTTTCAATGACCGTTTAGGACTTGATTTCACTTATTACCAACAGCGTAATAAAAAACAAGTTATTGATCTATCTCAGTCATCAGCTACCGGATATGAATCTGAATTTGTAAATGCTGGGGATATTGAGAACAATGGTATCGAAATATCGCTTTCTGGAACACCTGCGAAATCAGCCAACTTCACTTGGAACACCACCTTAAATTTTGCAAGAAACAACAGTAAGATCCACGAATTGATCGACAATATTAATTCTTACCAGCTGGATTTAAACACCTATTCTAGTCAAACGGTTTATTTAAGAGCAGACAGAGGAAAAGCATTCGGTACATTGATCGGTCCGGGTTATTTACGTGATCAAGCAACAGGAAAAATATTATTGGACGCCAATAATATGCCGATCCAAGAACTGAACAAAGATTTCGGTTCTGTTCTACCCAATTTTACCGGTGGTTTCTTAAATTCAATCCGATATAAAAACATCGATTTTAATGCCATGATAGACTTCCAATCTGGAGGTAAATTCTTTAGCTGGTCTAAAATGCTCGCCGTAAAATCTGGACAGGCAGAAGAGACTGCGGCAATGAATAGTAAAGGCAAAAATGTACGCGATCCATTAGCCGATGGTGGTGGTTACGAAATTTCTGGTATTTCACAAGCTACAGGGGAAGCTGTCAATGCATTTGTCGATGCAAGAAGTTATTTTAGAAACCAGATCGGAACTAAATTTTACGAAGAATGGTTGTTCAATGCCTCTTATATAAAATTGAGAGAAGTAAGCCTAGGGTATACATTTTCTGAAAATACATTAAAGAAAACACCATTTAAATCTATCCGTATTGCTGCTATTGCAAGAAACCCATGGATGATCTGGCAAAAGGCTCCGAAAGGAATTGATCCTTCCGAACTTTCTATGGGAAGTGCATCCATCAGCTGGATCGAGAAAGGGGAATTACAAACAGTACGTTCTTATGGGGTAAACCTAAGCTTTAAATTCTAAAATCATGAAACAGTTATCATTATTAAAATATGCCCTCGTTTTTACCGCTATAACGACGATGGTATCATGCAGCAAAAAATTTGACGATTCATATTATATAGATCCAAATAACCCTTCCACTGCGACAGGCATGCAATTATTGGCGAATGCAGAGTTCTTTCTATCAGGAACGAGTGCCAATACGGCTAATCAGATGGGGGTTCATTATCCTCAGTACTTATCATTAACGACATATACAGACAACTCTAGGTATATATCAACCAATTTAAATTTTGAAAGTTGGTAT
This sequence comes from Sphingobacterium puteale, assembly GCF_003627955.1. Taxonomy (GTDB): domain Bacteria; phylum Bacteroidota; class Bacteroidia; order Sphingobacteriales; family Sphingobacteriaceae; genus Sphingobacterium; species Sphingobacterium puteale. The sequence goes on from NZ_RBWS01000005.1 coordinate 46,286, forward strand.
AAGGGTCCGTTAAAAAATATTCAGGAAGTAAAGGATAAAGCTAGAAATGGAAAATTAAGTGAATCAGAGGGCAGCGCTGTGAACCAAATTGCACTAGCTAATATCTTGGAATCCTATTTTATGTTGCATATGACCGATCGTTGGGGAGATTTACCTTATAGCGATGCACTCAAGGGTAGTCAGAATCGTCTTCCTAAATATGATACACAGAAAGAAATCTACACTAGCCTCTTCAAACAGCTTAAAGAGGCAAGCGCAAACCTAGATCCCAATGCCACATTAAAAAATGAGATCATCTTCAATGGCAATATGAGCAAATGGAAGAAAGTCGGCAATTCGATTCGTCTTCTTATGGCACTCCGTTTGTCTAAAGTGGATGCCACTTGGGGTAAACAGGAATTTGTCAGCGCCTTAGCAGACGGAGTCATGGCTTCTAATACTGACAATTTTGCCTACCCACATTTGGCGGAAAAGGATCATGAAAATTTCTGGTATAATTCCTTCACACGTCTTGAACGTCAGTGGTTTGCACTGAGTAAGCCCTTAGTGGACTATATGAAACCTAAAAATGACCCGCGTTTGCCTATTTATGGTGATAAAAATCAATCTGGGGAATATGTTGGTTTAGAATATGGAAAAGCGGCTGGAAATTCGGGTGATATTCCGGGAATATCGTTATTGGGAGCAAAGCTTAGGCAGCAAAATTCTCCAGTCAATCTGGTTACTTACCCACAAGTACTGTTTGCAATGGCGGAAGCTGCGAAATTAGGTTGGATAAGCGGGGGTGATGCTGTTGCTGAAACCAACTATAAAAATGCGATCAAAGAATCAATTAATTTATGGACTGCCAACGCGACCTCTGCTTCTGCCATCGACGCTTATATTAATCAACCCGCTGTCGCCTATTCCGCGGCTACGGCCATACAGCAGATAGCCGAGCAACGTTGGATCCATCTTTTCTTAAATGGGTATGAGGCATGGGCAGAATGGCGAAGGACAGGTTTCCCTGTATTAACGGCACCAGCCGGAGCTAACGGGAATCTGATCCCACGCAGAGAAGGTTACCCTACCCAGGAGGCATCAAATAATACAGTGAACTACAATGCCGCTGTTGCAGCTTTCCCATATGGAGGTGCTGACGGCCTTAATGCAAGAGTATGGTGGGATAAACCATAACGTATTCTCCTGCATTAATTCATTAGCATTTCAAAAAAGCCCATAAGCAATATTGCTTATGGGCTTTTTTGAAATGCTATTTGAGCTACTTTTTACTGACCTTGTCCCTTGAACGGATTTTGATCAGCTTCTTTCAAAGCCGTATTTCGCGTCATTTCCAACTGCGGAATTTGACAGATAAAGCGATAATCGTTCGAAGGGAGTGTTCCTGTAGGATTTGGACTCTTCGGATCATAACCGTCCAGGTTGGACATTCCCCAGGTATAATGCCCTTCCACATAGCTTGGTGTCTCCTGAATACGTACCAAAGGCTTTTGCAGGCGAAGCAGATCATATAAACCGGTCACTCCTTCACAGAGTAATTCTTTACGTCGCTCCACATAAATCGCCTCTAGTAGGTTCTGTCCCGCCGCTGCCGTAGTCAGGTTCTTCACCCCTCGGGCTGCCTGTAGACGATTCAGATAAGTAAGCCCCATCCCATTATTTAAATGCGCCGCAGCCTCTGCCATAATCAACAGCATCTCCGAACCACGCATCAGCGTAACTTCTGGTCTCGTATTTCCTTGTACAGCACCGTTTGCATCGCCATAATGTTTGTATTTATCATAAGCCCATTTTGTAGACCATTCTTTATTTGCATTTTTCGTACGTTTCCAGAATTGATAACGGTCCTCCGTCTTTTCAAATAATTTTTCATATTGTCCATCGGCAAAGAAATCCAGGAAGGCGTAAATCGGCCCATCGGTATAACCTTCACCATACTTCTCATCCTGGTTGTACCAAAAGTTAAACTGGGTACCACCGCCTAAATTGTTGGTAGCGGTAAACTTCATCGCCCAGACAACTTCCGGATAAGCATTGCTGATCGCATCATCAAAACCGCTACGATATTGATCGCGTGTCATCAGTTTGTTATATTTATTATAGACTGATGTCGCCTCAGTCAAGGCCCCCTGCCAATTGTTCATCACCAGATAAACTCTAGCCAATTGCCCAGAAACGATGTCCTCATTAATCGTCCATTTATCTGCACGATCGAATCCGTTTAACAGTTTTTTTGCATCTCCTAAATCAACTAGAATCTGATCATAAACCTGCTGAACGGTGGCTCTAGGTAAGTTGATATCCTCTTTCGGATCCAAACGTAATATGACGCCTTTTTTCTGCTTGGCGATCATATAAGTCTGTTGATAATTCTGGATCAGATGAAAGTAACAGATTCCTCTTATCGCTTTTGCCTGACCGAGAATCTGATTTTTTGTAGCCTGATCGCCCTGTGCTGCTGGTATGGCGTGGATAATTTTATTGGTCTGGTTGATAATTTTATACATCATCGTCCAAATTGCATCCGAGGTACCTGTAGTCTGCGTCCTTGATGCTTCATATTTATAGGTATCCACCTGGTTGCCGCCCATATTTGTATGGCTGACAATATCAGCTCCGCCAAGATCAACATACATCTGTAATCCTGGTAAGCCTGCATAAACACGGTCCCCACCCTGGTCATTAAAATAAAGTTGTCGGTAGGCGGAAGTCAGCACCATCTGCAACTGTCCCGCACTGGATAATGCCGTTCCTTCTTCGGTATCGACAGAAGTATTGGTATCCAAAAAGTCCTTACAGCTCCCCATAAAAAGTAATGACGAGGCTAAAATTGTAAAATTTATAGTTTTGAATATCTTTTTCATCAAAATATTTTTTTAAATAATAAAACGATCATTAGGCACGAACATGGCCGTGATGATACGTGCCAAGCACATGAGCGCCTTCTATAGTTTTTTGTCGATTTATTCCGTCTTAAAATGTCACCTGTAATCCACCGGTATAGATTCTTCTCGCCCCTTGTCGACCATTGTCCGTATCTGCATTACCGTTATAGTTATTACCAGACAGACCTGTTTCTGGCTCGGTATATCGATTTTTTGCGGAGCCGAAAGTCAATAGATTATCCGCAGATACGAAAAACCTGACATTCGCCAGCCCCAATCTTTGCAAGGTACTTTTAGGAATGGAATAACCGAGCGTAATATTGCGCAGACGTACATAGTCATTGTCGAAAATATAAAAATCGGAAGCCCTGCGTGTCGAAGCATAATTATCATCTGACCACTTTGGCAGAAGTGCGTGATCCCCCGGTTTACGCCAGCGATCCTGAACCAGCTCCTGAGTCACCCCTACACCGCCACGGAGTGTACTACGCTCAGAATAAGAATAATCATACATCTTTCCACCAAGCGAATAGTAGAACATAAAGGAGAAATCCAATCCATGCACTTTAAAACTATTGGTCAATGAACCATATACTTTTGGCAATGCCGAACCGATCCACTGATAATCATCGGAGGTAACCTCACCAACATAGTCTTCAGAAATCTTCCAGCCCCCTTTATCATCCTTCACCCAATATTGCATATTACCATTATCCGGATTAACGCCGGCATTCTTCACCATGTAGAAATCATATAAGGAATGTCCCTCTTCAAGGCGGTAACCCGCCCCCCGGTTATTAAATGTGAAAGCTCCACTAGGTAGATAGGTGACCTCATTTTTTAAGGTCGATAGGTTGCCATCAACTTTCCAGTTAAAATGATCTTTTCTGAAAATATCAGCGCCTAAAGAGAACTCGAATCCGCTATTTTGCAGATTACCAAGATTCATATTCTGTCCGTTCGCAGCACCTGCCTGTGCCGACAGCGGAAATTCTTTATAGAAAAGTAGATCGGACGAATTTCTGGAATAGTACTCAATCGTTCCATAAAAACGTTTTAAGAATGCGAAATCGGCAGCAACATTAAACTGCTTATTTCTCTCCCATTGCAGATCGGGGGCAGCAACAGTCTTAGGATTTAACCCCGGCAATCCATAGAGATTATCGGCACTATAATAGGCCTGATAAGCGTATAAGAATTCGCCTCCTGCTACACCATTTAGCTGACGTTGAATCAATCGGTCGTTTCCTGTAGTACCATAACTGCTACGGAACGATAAATTATCCAGCCAGGTCGCTTCTTTTAAGAAATTCTCCTTTGATATCTTCCACGAAAGACCACCCGATAGGAAGTTCCCCCAGCGATTATTCGGATGAAAACGAGAGGATCCATCGCGTCTGAAAGAGACCGACGCAAAGTATTTGTCATCATAATTGTAATCTACTTTAGCCAAATAAGATAATAAGGCATAACGGTCTTTGTATGAACCAACAGACCAGTTTGTTGTTGTTGAAGTCAGTTCATATTGCCCAAGCTGCATAATACCTTCACCATAGCCATTATCGCCCACAACATTTCTGGTATAGGATTCCTGACCTGCCAAAGCAGATAGATGATGCGTACCAAAATCTTGCTCCCAGGTCAAAATATTATTGAATGTAACAGCACGTGTTTCGTTATTTACTCTACCCGCGCTTCCACCACTGGTCAATACGCTAGTCCCATAAGGGGCCTGTTGACCGGGGCCATGCACTGCCGAACCGTAAGTAAACTCTTTATAAACATTATTATCTATGCTAATGCTTGATTTAAAATTTAAGTTGTAGGGCAATTTAATCCCCGCAAAATAACGGGCTGAGATCATATTACGCTGGTTATTGGTAAATCCTTCATCATTTGGATTGTCCCAGTAATCACCGCCATTATTCAACACATGGATTCCAAAAAAGTTATTACCGTAAGTACCATAGTCATACATGCGCCGTCCGGTCTTTTCTGAATACACCCAATCCGTATTGTCCGCGTTCCGCAACCAGGGTGAGGTCAATGTTGTACTAAAATCCAGGGCCCTGCTTGCTCCGGATAGATTTTGTCTGGAAGAAGAAAAAGACATGTTTCCTCCCAACTGCAACCAATCGGTCACCTGCGAAGTCACGTTCGCCCTGAAACCATAGCGTTTAAAATATTGGTTCATCGCATAACCTTTATCATCCAGATAATTTGATGATAAGAAATAATTGGTTTTCCCATCACCTGCGGTCCCGCTCACATCCAGATTATACTCCTGTCTCAATTTACGGGAGAATACGGCGCCGTAATAATCATAGTCAGATTCGTTCCAGATTTTTTGGAGTTTGGGATTTATATAAGCGTTGCCATTGCCATCATGAAGCACATAATTTTCATTGATATCCTTAAATGGAGAAACATACACACCGGCACTGCTTTTTTTCAGTAATTTACCGAGCACATTCGCTGAAGCCCAGTCTCCAGCCTCTTTAGAAGTCCTGTTATAACGATAAAATTGGTCGTTATACATTCCCTCCCAGGTATTTAGAAGTTGTTCTTCAGGCGTAGCTTTGGTTGGGTTCCCAATAGCATTGTCTGAAGTCCCCCAAGCGGATTTAAAGTTCAATGTGGGTTTAGCACTTTTACCTTTTTTGGTAGTGATTACGATAACACCGTTGGCCGCCCTTGATCCGTAAAGCGATGAAGCCGCCGCATCTTTCAATACGGTAATGGATTCAATATCGGAAGGAGCAATAGATGTTAATTGGCCATCGTATGGCATACCATCCACCACATACAATGGATTGGATGAACCGCTCATGGAACTGATCCCGCGAATCTGAATGCGTGAATCACCACCCGGGTTACCTTCGTTGTTAGTTACATTGACCCCTGGGCTCATCCCTTGGAGGGTTTCAGCAAATCCCGAACCGCCTATTTTTTCCAGCTGTTCCTTTTTAACTACAGTCGCGGATCCTGTGAAAGTCGACTTTTTTGTCGTACCATAGGCTACGACCATCACTTCATCCAAATCGGTTGATGTGGCATCTAGAGAAATAGACAGATTTGATTGGCCTTCATATTTCACTTCTTTAGATCCATAGCCTACGTAGGATACGACGATAATCGATCCGGGATTCAGTTTACTTAATTTGAAACGCCCTTGCTGATCGGTATAGGTCGCTATCGCAGATCCTTTAACACTGACAGAAGCCCCTACAATGGGTCCGTTCTTATCGCTGACTCGACCGGTAATCTCCTGTTGTGTGACTTTGTACTCAATTGTATTTGCAGTATTCGGCATAGCATGTACACCGAATGCATATCCACTTGACGCTACTAAAGTCAATGCGAAAAATAATTTTGTTTTCTCTGACATAATTAGTGGGATGGTTTTAAGTTAGTCTCTCTTACTTAGTAGATTCTAGCGCCAAATATAGATTAATTAGAATTGAATGTAAAATTTTTGTTGTATTTTAATTAATTCCGAACAAGGCATAAAAAAGACAAAAAAACAAAAAAGCCCATTGAATTATGGGCTATTTATTACTTCAAGCGATAAAACAGTATTATTTCACTACATTTTTTGATTTATTATCAATCGATTGCGTTAAATTGATCAGATAACCATTTATCACTGCATATTGTACCTCCTTTTCGGATCCAATAAAAAAATCAGCACTACCACCTAACCGAAGACAGCTCTCAGCTTGGAAATTAGCACCACTCAATACTTGGATAGGAAAAGAATGCAACCTAGTCTGCGCTAAATTATCAGAAACCACAATTGCTCCATACCCCTGTTTCAATAGACTTTCTACAAATGATGAAGTTAAATCCGCCAGTGAAAATATCCGCTCCGAATACAATTTTGATGGAGTAAATTGGAGTCCTTCGACATCAATATCGGTATATCCGTAGAAATCCTGCAAATCGCCAATATCCTCAATCACACCTTCTACGTAATAGTCACCCGCGACAGTTTTTTCATTTTGTCGAATAGCCACATCTACCAACATCCTTTTACCATTTTTTTCGATGGATAAGTTTCGAATCAAAACATCATGAAGCTTTTCATCATTAAAAGGAATTGCGTTGTAATCTGCAATATCATGTACCAGATAGGATCCCGACGCGATTTCCTGAAAGACGTGTAAAAGCGCAATGAAATTATATTTTCGAACTTCCAGTTTTTCAGGGTCACCAGCGTAGGCTCCTGATTCAATCAGAATGGTACTGGCACCCCATTTTTGAAAATTGTCCCCGAAACCACGGGGGGTATGCTCATCATCATATTTCGCGACAGCATTCGGAATAAATTCCTGCAGTATCTTATTTATTCCCACGATTACCCGCATTGCATCTGCTCTAACCGTATTAACACTTCTCGCATAATCATATGCTGGGGCCAACAAGGAAATTGTTACTGGGGTGGCGGTACCAGGGATATTATAGTAATTATTCTGATTATGGAGATTAAATGCAAAATCAGGTTTTAGTAACATCGCCTGCGCTTTCAGAAGAGCGCCTTCCACCGTTGCAACAGCACGTGCATCGCGATTCATATCCACATCCATCGCCGTTCTCCGCTGATAACGTTCTGCGCCATCGGGATTCAACATCGGAATAAAATATAAAGTCAGTTTCTCCGCTATTTCCTTTCGAAAGTTATCAAAACCATCCGTCTCCCCATTAAAAAAATTAAACAGGTCAAACAGCGCCATTGTTGCCGTAGGCTCGTCCCCATGCATCTGCGACCATAACAAAATCTTTATGGGCCCTTGCCCATATTTCAACCTAAAAATCGAACGATCCTCTACTGACTGTCCAATCTCTTCAACAATAAATTGCTTACTGATCTCATTTCCTTGCAAAAGTGGCAAGATATCAGCATGATTAAATCGCCTATGCTGCAAAGCCTTTTCTTCATATAAAGAAAAGGCTTTGATAAAATCTTCTTTTACTAAATTCATCTTAATCTTTTAAGGCTCCCTCAAGTAAGGTGATCGTTCCCTGCGATGCATCCATTCTCACCTTTGCACCTACCGGAAGGATAAATTGCTCCGCAATATGTCCAATAATAGCTCCACTATAAGCAGGCACGTTCAAGGGCCTGATATAATCATTGAATAGCTGATCCAATGTCACAGAGCCATAGCCTCCCGACGGCTTACAATTGGTACATTTCCCAAAAATAAAACCTTTGATCACCGCCAATATTCCTGCATTTTTCAACTGACAAAACATCCGGTCAACACGTTCCATATCTTCATCCACTTCCTCTATAAAAAGGATCTTATCCTTAAAATCGGGTAGATAGGCCGAACCACATAATCCGGTCAATACCGTCATATTTCCGCCAAGCAGTACGCCATCGACAGTACCGGGAGAAATTGTGGCTATCCGGTCTTTCGTCTGTACAATATTATCCCCTTTTGATTTAGGGTTTTCAAATACCGCAGGTTTATTCGCTACAAATTGCGCATTAAATGCATCGGCAAGCTTCTTCGTCCATGTGCTTATACCGACAGCACCATGGAAAGCAACAAGTCCGGTTTTCGCATACAAAGCCAGAATTAACGCCGTTATATCTGAATAGCCCAACAAAATTTTAGGATTTTGGGCGATCATCTTATAATCAAGTCTGTCCAGAAGACGGGAAGTTCCCGAGCCTCCCCTGACACAAACTATTGCTTTGACAGCCTTATCAGCAAACATATCATGTATATCGGCGATACGCTCCTGATCTGTCCCCGCCAAATTACCATAACGGCTACGGATATGTTTCCCCTCTTTCACTTTAAACCCCAATGTTTCAAAGATCTCGCGAGCGATAGTAATTGATTCCTCATCGTCCAATACACCTGCGGGAGTTATCAATCCAATCGTATCACCGAACTTTAGCTTCTTTGCCAGCAAAGTAGCTGGCTCTTTTAAGCCTGTCACGGTTTCTGTAGCGCGCCCAGCCCCTAACACCGGAATGGCCAATGCGCCCAAAGCAATTGATTTTATAAAAGCCCTTTTTTCCATATTAAGCTAATTACCTATTGAACAACAGTCGCTCACCAGCGCCCTTTTCAATGATTTGTCCTTTCGAAAACGCAACTTTACCAGATACAATGGTATGTTCGATGGTTGAACTAAAGGTATGGCCTTCAAATGGTGACCATCCGCATTTAGAAAGAATATTTGATTTTGAGACGGTATAGGGTTTATTCAAATCTACGAGTACAAGATCCGCCCAATAACCTTCACGAATATAACCACGATCTTCTACCTGAAACAATGTTGCCGTATTATGTGCTGACTTTTGAACCAATTGTTCCAAGGTCATTTTACCTGATTTGACCATATCCAATAATGCTTGTAAAGCATGTTGAACCAAGGGGCCACCGCTAGGAGCTGATGCATATGGCTGTGTTTTTTCCTCGATTGTGTGTGGGGCATGATCTGTCGCTATGACATCAATATGTCCATCCAATACAGCTTTAAGAATATGATCACGATCATTGGCCGTCTTAACAGCCGGATTCCACTTAATAAAATTTCCCTTTGTCGCGTAATCCTGATCAGAAAACCAAAGGTGATGGATACAGGCTTCCGCCGTAATTTTCTTGTCCTTTAATGGAATATCATTCCGAAATAGCTCAATCTCTTTTGCTGTTGATATGTGTAAAATATGTAATCTCGTATCATGCTTTTTGGCTAATTCCACAGCCTTGGATGAAGACAGGTAACAAGCCTCTTCAGAGCGGATCAAGGGATGCATTTCAATCTTCAATCCATCTTCACCATATTTTTCTTTGAATGTTGCCAGATTAGCCTTGATCGTTGCTTCGTCCTCACAGTGTGTCGCAATTAATGTCGGAGCGTTAGCAAAAATACCTTCTAAGGCCTTTTCATTATCGACCAACATATTGCCAGTGGACGATCCCATAAATACTTTTATACCGCAGACATTACGTGGATTGGTTTTCAGGACCTCTTCTAAATTATCGTTAGCGGCTCCCATAAAGAATGAATAATTGGCTAATGCATTCTTTCCTGCAATATCATATTTATCCTGAAGCAGTTCTTGTGTCAAGGTATTGGGAACCGTGTTTGGCATCTCCATAAAGGAAGTTGTCCCACCTGCAACCGCAGCCCGACTTTCATGCCAGATATCCGCTTTATAGGTTAATCCGGGCTCTCTAAAATGAACCTGGTCATCAATCAGTCCCGGAAACAGATGTAGCCCCTCAGCATTGATTTCCTGATCCGCAGGATGGTTAATCTCCTGTGCGATCATTTCGATTCGACCATTGCTGATGTATACATCAGCAGCCTCAACTTTACCTTCGTTAACAAGTTGTGCAGATTTTATAAGAATAGATGACATGTTGATCTCTTTACTTTGGTATCTGTCAAAAGTAAAGATTTGTTGTCGTGATACCAAGTTATCTGTTCAAAAGAGTTGTCCTATTAAGGCGACAAAAAGCAGATAACATCCATCCTTATACCTATTGGATCATAACACATCGGCTTTTTCTAAAAAAAGCACAAAAATCCGGGCTGGAAACAAAAAAGAGGCCTAAGCCTCTTCTTTTATTCTTTATCAAACTTGTAACCTACTCCTTTTACAGTGGTCACATAATCGTCGCCTATTTTTTCACGGAGCTTACGGATATGTACATCTATCGTACGGTTGGTGACAACCACTGAGTCCTCCCAGATACTTTTTAGGATCTGTTCTCTTGTGAAAACTTTATTGGGTTTGGATGCCAACAGGTAGAGTAATTCAAACTCCTTTTTGGCAAGCACAATCTTTTGCTCTCCTTTGTAGACTAGGAAGGAATCTCTGTCTATCACCAGATCCGCGATCTCGATTTTGTCCTGTACAGAAGAATCAGACTCCTCCGACGCATTTCTTCTTAATATCGCATTGATGCGGCTCATCAGCGCTCGGGGCTTAATTGGCTTGGCAATATAATCATCCGCTCCAACATGAAATCCGGCAATTTCCGAATATTCTTCACTTCTGGCAGTCAAAAATACCATAAAGGTATTTTTGAATTCAGGCATCGCGCGCATGATGCGACAAGCTTCAATACCGTCCATCTTGGGCATCATCACATCGAGGATGATCAGATCCGGGTTTACTTGTTTGGCAACTTGTATTGCCTCTTCTCCATTGTGCGCTGTAGAGACCTGATAACCTTCACGATTTAAGTTGAATGCAATTAAATCTAAGATATCCTTTTCGTCATCAACAATTAAAATCTTTTGTTTCGAAGAACTCATTTGTCTTATTTTTTTGCTAAAATATGAACAAAATGATAACAATCGGTTAATCTAATGTTACCAAATCATTAAGTAATATTTCAATTAACAATAACACATTGATTACTTAATTGTTTTCTTCAGAAAATCTGCCAGCTCTTCGCCACGCAAGTTCTTTGCAACGATAATACCGTTCGGATCGAGGATATAGGATGTTGGCAAAGCCTTGACACGATAGTCTATTACAACCGGTGAAGTCCAAGCTTTCAAGTCAGACACATGGGTCCAAGTAAGTTTATCGTCTGCAATAGCCCGCATCCACGAACCGGGATTGTCGTCAAATGAAACAGATAGAATATCGAAACCTTTGGTATGATAAGCATTATACAACTTGACGAGGTTCGGATTTTCCTGACGGCAGGGCATACACCAAGAGGCCCAAAAGTCCACTAAAGTATATTTCCCTTTGAAACTGGACAGCTTTACTTCCTTGTTAGTAGGTGTAAAAGATGTAAGTTCCGGTGCCGGTTGACCAATAGCCATTTTCTTCAGTTTTTGGGTTTCTTCCTTAAACTGCGTCACATATCTATTTTCCGTAAATTCATTTTTAATTTTATCTGCATAAGCAATTATTTCTGCCTCTGCTACTTCAGGATCCAGTGTTGAGATGGCGTAAAATCCAGCTAGATCATTATGCTTACTGGAAAAATCAACCGCCTTGCTGGTATAGTTACGAAGTTCATTCGCAAATTTGGCTTTATATTCTGCACGAAGTTTTTCTATTTCGTCAGCAGTCGAATTCGCTGTTAATTTGGAAAAGACACCCTGAAGAGAATCTTGCACATAATCGCGATGGTTCCGTTCCTTAGCAAATGGCTGTATTGTTTTCGACAATTCAGATCCTTCAACAAGATAATCATTGACGTCCTTATGCAAATCGGCTTTAAATGAAATTGTCTCACCCGGAGAAGCGATAAGATCATAACGATTTTTACCGACGCGTAACGACAACAGCCTAGATTGACTCGCTTGACGCACAAACTGAAATTTGTTATTATCGCCAAAAAACATAGAATCCAGCTTGGTATCCCCTTCGTACAAGGAGATAACTTTTATATTACCGGGGTTTTCTATATTTCCTTCGATGGTAAACTGCTCTTTATTCTGGCAACCAAACATCAATCCAACCACTCCAGCTACTAAAAAAACTGCCTTTTTCATCTATATATCGTTTTGTAAGCGCTTCAAGTCCATCCATAACTGGATGTTAATAGCACTCGGTTTCCTTTTTTTATTGTAGAAACTATCCTATTTATTGCTTTCCACCCTTGTTATTATTCATTCATAAATTGCTCTTCAGTCAAATTTACGAGCTCGTTACACCCGGTTTGGATAATTAGGATAGTTTCATAGCATAGAATTTTCGGAGAGACTTCCGATAAACTTGAAACTTATTCAAATAAGTATCCTAAGTCTCCGATTTAAATACGCAAATTTAACTTAAAAATTCCTTCGCACGTTCAATCGCGGTTTTTAATCCCGCAGAATTTTTACCTCCCGCTGTCGCAAAGAAAGGTTGCCCGCCACCGCCGCCTTGGATATCTTTTGCCAGATCACGGACGATATTGCTTGCATTCAAACCTTTTTCTTTTGCTAAATCATCTGAAATAACAACAGTTAAACTTGGTTTCCCGTCGAATTCTGCTCCTATAACCAAAAACAAATTATTGACAGCTCCCTTTACAGCATAGGCTAAGGTTTTAACCGCTTCTGCATTAGGGAGATCAACCAGAGTCGATAAAAAGTTGACATCACCAACCTGCTCTATCTTTGCTTCCAGATCCGATTTCAACGCCAAAGATTTCTCGGTAATACTTTTCTCAATTTCCTTTTTCAGTGCACCATTTTCGTCGATGATCTTACCCAAGGCTGATACAAAGTCCTTTGGATTGTTCATGAGTTCTTTTAAATGATGTACCAATTCAAAATGCTCACGAATTACCGCAGCTGAACGCGTCCCCGTAATCGCTTCAATACGACGTACTCCCGCAGCAACAGCCGATTCAGAAACAATCTTAAAGAATCCGATCTGCCCCGTTGCTTTCACATGGGTTCCCCCGCATAACTCTTTGGAGAATTGGTCTTCAAAAGTAATCACACGAACAAAATCACCGTATTTCTCACCAAACAAAGCTGTTACACCTGAATCCAAAGCCTGTTGGTAAGGTACATTCCGTTCTTCTTTCAACGGGATATTCTCACGAATTTTAGCATTTACGATATCCTCTACCTGTTTGATCTCATCCTCACTCATCTTTGCAAAATGAGAAATATCAAAACGTAGGATATCCGCATTGACCAATGAACCTTTTTGATTTACATGTGTACCTAATACCTGTTTTAGTGCAGCATGCAATAGATGGGTTGCGGAGTGATTATTCTCCGTATCCAATCTTTTGGTGCTGTCAACCTCGGCGATAAAGGTTCCGTTAAGATCCAATGGCAACTTATTGGTAAAATGGACGAAGATTCCATTTTCCTTTTTTGTATCCGTAATGTAGATCTTTTCGCCCGTTTCCTCCGAAATCAATTCACCGGAGTCGCCTACCTGACCTCCTCCTTCTGCATAAAATGGACTGACAGAAAGTACCAGTTGGTATTGTTCTTTATTTTTTGCGACAACTTTACGGTATTTTACGACTTCTGTCTTTGCTGTCAATGTATCATAGCCTACAAATTCGAAGCCCTCATCATCATTAACGATAACCCAGTCACCAGTATCTATCGCTGTTGCCGCCCGCGAGCGATCTTTTTGAATCTGAAGTGCCTGTTTAAAACCATCCATATCAACAGACAATCCTTTCTCCCGCGCTAATAATTCAGTTAGATCAATTGGAAAACCGTAAGTATCGTATAATTCGAACGCAAAGTCACCATTAATAAGTGTATGATCTTCCACGTAATTTTCAAAACGTTGTACACCAGTGGACAAGGTTCTTAAAAATGAAACCTCTTCCTCCAAGATTACTTTCTGCACGAAATCCTGCTGTTGGATCAATTCATCAAATACACCGCTGAATTGTACTGCCAGTACCGGAACAAGCTCATGAATAAATGGCGTTTTAAATCCCAAAAACGTATAAGCATAACGTACAGCACGGCGTAAAATACGTCGGATTACGTAGCCTGCTTTGTTATTAGAGGGCAATTGTCCATCCGCTATCGCAAAACTAACGGCACGAATATGATCAGATACCACGCGCATTGCGATATCACTCTTTTCGTCTAAGCCATATTTTATCCCTGACTTGGCAGCGATAAAATCAATGGTCGGCGTAAAGACATCTGTATCATAATTTGAGGTTTTGCCTTGAATACATCTGACAAGACGCTCAAAGCCCATCCCTGTATCCACATGTTTCGCGGGTAAAGTTTGAAGTGAACCATCTTTCAAGCGGTTGAATTGCATAAAGACCAAATTCCAGATTTCGATCACCTGTGGATGGTCTGCATTGACAAGGCTTTGCCCTGAAACCTGTGCCCGTTCTTCCTTGCTACGCATATCAAAATGGATTTCAGAACAAGGTCCACAAGGACCGGTCTCTCCCATTTCCCAGAAATTGTCCTTTTTGTTGCCAAGCAAGATACGATCTTCGGCTATCCACTGCTTCCAGAAATCGAATGCTTCCATGTCTCTGTTCAAACCTTCAGTTGCATCGCCTTCAAAAATAGTCACATATAAACGATCTTTGTCGAGCTTATAGACTTCGGTCAATAGCTCCCAGGCCCAAGCAATAGCTTCCTTCTTAAAGTAATCGCCAAAGCTCCAGTTTCCTAACATCTCGAATAAGGTATGGTGGTAAGTATCTATACCAACTTCCTCTAAATCATTATGCTTACCTGAAACACGCAAACAGCGCTGCGTATCAGCAACACGCGGAAATTTAATCGGTGCTTCTCCCAAGAATAAATCCTTGAACTGGTTCATCCCTGCATTGGTAAACATCAATGTCGGATCATTTTTTACAACTACTGGTGCTGAAGGTACTATCTGATGCCCCTTGCTTTTAAAAAAGTCTAAAAAGGCTTGACGAATTTCTCTACTTGTCATTTAATTATCTAAAAATATGTGCAAACTTACTCAAAATTGGTCTGTTATGCAATGTAGAATACCAGATAATAACCTCGATTCAACGATTTTAACAGCCTATCTTCTGCATAGAAAATTGACTTTTCTAACAAAAAGATCAGGACTTAAGATTCAGGCGGACAGGGTTATTCTATTTTCAAGATGACGGTAATCATCATTATACATTAAATACATCATTTTAAAAGCATTAAATGTTATCCAACTTTGTATCATCATAATTAGTTCCAATACGTTTAACAATAAAAACATTTTGACTGATACCCATCCACAATTGCATTTGTTTTATTACATTTGATAGGGATAAGGGGCCTCAACAACGATTCTTTTGAATAGTTACCCTATACCGAAATAGAAATTTAAGATAAGATAGCGCAGATAAAATTCCTTCCAATGAAAAAAAACATTCTACTACCCGTAGATTTTTCGGCACATTCTAACAATGCGGTAAATTACGCTGTGGGTCTGGCAACTCAGAAAGGGTACAGCATTCACCTTTACCACAATTACACTTCAGCTTCCGCTGTATTCGAGGAGGAAACAGGTTCCACAGGTAAACAGAGTCCTATATTTAAAGCTGATATTCTGATTAAGAAGCTTGCCGAACAGATTACGTCCATGAATGCTGCTCTTGAGGTTACGACCCAATGTGAGCGCGGCATGATCACAGAGACTTTACCTGATATCGCTACACCTGATCGCTTTGATTTCGTGATTATGGGCACAAAAGGGATTACAAATGATGACAGTCAACTTATCGGCAGTACAACCTATGTCATTAGTAAAAAATCAAAAATTCCCGTTTTGGCCATCCCCGCAGAGGTGTCATTTGAACAACTTGACAAAGTTGGTTTATTGTCCAATTTCAAGGAAGAAGAGGTGCAGACGGTTCGGGATTTTGTCAATATCATGGGCAAAGATTTTGAATTAAAACTGATGCATGTACATTATGATCATTCTTCAGAAAACCGGATTGAAGACAAATTGGAAGTGTGGAAATATAAAATCAAAAAATATATCGGCGTCACCAACATCGCTATTGAAGTCGACTCGATACAGGGAGATATTGAAGATCTCGACACCGTCCCTGAGGTCATCAATGAAATGATCCATGCTGAAAAGATCAAGATATTACTGGTGACACGTTCGCGAAAATCATTTTTTGAACGTGCTTTCACCCGATCAGTGGCAAAAGCATTGTTTAGCCATCCTTTAGTTCCAATATTTTTTACCAAAGCATAATTAAGTATATCGCTATGTCTAAATTATTAATACCCGTAGATTTTTCCGAAAATGCACGAATCGCAGCAGCCTATGCAGCCCAGATCGCGCAGGAAACACATGATGAAATTACACTCTTTCACTCCTTCACTTCACATATCAATAAATTTGCAAATGCGAAGCATTTAGTAGACCCGACCGAAGATGAGGCTCATCGTAAGATGGAGGAACTTGTCGCCGAACTGCTACAAAAATATCCTTCGTTAAAAATTTCTACTCTGTTTACGAACGGGATTTTAGCAGAATCTTTGGATAAACAAGAGATAAAAGATAGCTATCGGGCCGTGATTATGGGAACAAAAGGAGTCACCGGACTCGAATCTGTACTAATCGGAAGCAACACTTATGACGTTATTAAAGAGTCAAAAATTCCCGTATTGGCAATCCCAAAAAATGCCGTAAAATTAAAAAAAGATAACATTGCATTGCTGACAAATTTTAAGCCCGGTGAGCTTGAAGTGCTTAAGCAAGCGATTCCTTTGTATGGGAAAAACTTCCATTTACAACTTATCCATATCAACAAAAGTGAACTAGAAATCAATACATTAGGCCAAAAACTCGAAAAATGGATTGAACAGATTATTGCTGAAACAGGCATTGAAGACATTTCATATATTGTCAAAGCGCCGAGCTATTTCGCCGGTTCACGAGAGAACATCGCAAACGGAATACATACGATTATCAGAGATGAAGATATTGATGTGATTTTGATTACAAAAAGTAGAAAAACTTTTTTTCAAAACATTTTTACTGAAAATATTGTTAAGCACATGGCTTTTGAAATTGAGGTACCAAATTTTTTCGGCCGAGTAGATTGACCAAATAATTTTTGGCAAATTTATTGCAAGAGTAGTCAATGAATTAATTTAACAAGAATTTTATAGTAGAAAATTTTACAAGAACACATTATGAAAATTAGCCTTAAAAAATCAGGATTACTAATCGCGGCAGGAATTATCTCGACCGCATCCTTTGCACAAAGTGCAAAGCAGTCATCAATTGAAGGCACAACTCCATTTGGTCCGGCAACACAATACAGGACTTGGTCCATCGGTGTGGGCGCTGGCGTAACTAGCTTACAAAACATTGCCAAGTTAAATAATGGAGGTTATGACAAACTGGACTGGAACCTAGGTTACAGTGCCTATATCAAAAAGCAAATCTCACCTTCGTTCGGAATCAAGGCAACTTATTTTGGCGGCAAAACCTCTGGCTATACAGCTGATGACAAGCAAACCGGTTTTGAAACAAAAACTCCTTGGTCAGTAGCTTTATCTGGAGAATTTTTAGCGGCCAATACCAACTGGAGATTCTTCAATAGCTTCATCAAACCTTACGCATCTATTGGTGTGGGTGTAATGAATGCCGAAACCGCTGGAATTACCGGAGGAAACAGAGGTGAGTATGGCGATTCTTATTCAAAAATCTTTGTACCTGCTGATTTCGGTTTTAAATTTGCCGTTGCAAAAGGCATCAATTTTGAATTGGGTTATCAGCTGAACTGGGTAAATCAACGCTTCGACAATTTGGCTAACCCAGCTGGCGGACCAAAAATTGACAAAAACGACTTGTTCACTTACGCACACGCAGGTTTAGAGTTTGCTTTGGGTAGCGGTAGCAAACCAGCCTTGAACAATTCAAACCCTGTAGCGACCCTAGTAAGTGATTATACGGTAAAATACGATGACTTAAAAGCTCAAAATGATGCGTTAAACGCAAAAAACCAAGCTTTACAAAGTCAATTGGATGGTTTGAACAGTGACCTGAAAGATGATGACGGTGACGGTGTTGCAAACAAATACGATAAATGTCCAGGAACACCTTCTGGTGTGCAAGTAGATGGTGCCGGCTGTCCAATCACAGTAAAAAACGAAACTAGAGTCGTAGAGAAAGTTGTTGTCACAGAAGCAGACAAGAAAGTTGTCGCTGATGCGATCAAAAACTTAGAGTTTGATCTAAGCAAATCGACGATCCGTCCTACTTCATACGCAACATTAAACAAAGTAGCTGAATTGTTGATCGAGAAAAACTTTAGCTTGAAATTAGCAGGGCACACAGATAACACAGGTTCACGCGAATTGAATATGCGTTTATCCAAAGAGCGTGCTGAGTCAGTGAAAGCTTACTTGGTATCTCAAGGCGCAAATGCTTCACGCATCGAAGCTACAGGTTATGGTCCTGACCAACCAATTGCATCCAATAAAACTGCTGATGGTCGTCAACAAAACCGTCGTGTAGAGTTTACACTTTATTAATCGATATTATTCGATCTCTACAGCCAAAAGGCATCACTTTCAAGTGATGCCTTTTTTTATGGAATCAATAGACTAAATCTGATAACTCTCTTGTGTTTATAGTAAATAAACATTTGAAAAACAAAAAGATAACACCAACAAAACTTACATTATCCGTATTTTTATTAAGCTAAGATCATAAAAAATGCGTAAACCACAAATTCTTGTTTTGGCCCTTTTTTCGCTGATTTTTTCCGCTTGTGAAAAAGACCCGCCCTTAAACGAACCAGGCTCAAATGAAGCGATCAATCAATGGACACTGAAACAGATGCGGCAATACTATTATTGGAATGATAAAATCAGACAACCAAACGACTATCAGCAAGCTCCAGATCTATTTTTTAAAGGTATTCTATTTCAAGACGACCGTTACTCCGGCATATTACAGACACTCAACAGCGACACCTATGGTAATACATTAACGAACACTTTTGGGTTCGATATGGTGCAACTCCAAACAACCGACAAAACCATCCAACTTGTAACCCAAGTTGTTCCCTTCAGCGAAGGGGATTTAATGGGACTCAAACGGGGAGACAGCATCACCCACATCAACAACGAGCCCATTGGTCACAGCAACCTGAAATCCCTACTAAGCAAATCCTTGCTTTTACCGGCAATGCAATTGACGCGAAACGATGGCAAAATATTTATCCTCCCCTCTTCTTATATTTCGCAGCCCATCCTCTATACCGCCAAGCTCATCTCCTCCTCCCCCAAAGTAGGCTATATGTTCTTAAGTCAATTTGACTTTAGTGGAGCTTATTCATTATTGGAAGCAGTTCAAAATTTCAAGTCCCAACAGGTACAGGAACTTGTTGTCGATTTACGTTACAATCCAGGTGGCCAAGTCGCTTTTGCCGCGTTTTGCGCGCTCTTATTGGCAGATATCAAAGAAAATGACATTTTTACCAAATACCAAGGCAACAAAAACCTCAAAAATAGAGCAGACAGCTTTGCAGCTGCGTTGGAAGGACAGCCCGACGGCTATTCATTTATGGCAACAGAAATTTTAAAGCAAGGTTTACATTTAAAAAGAATCTATATGCTCACGGGACCAAATACGGCATCTGCATCCGAAATGTTAATCAATGGATTGCGTCCCTATTTACAAGTGATTCAAATTGGAGACAAAACGTACGGAAAGGATATGGCTTCGACCACCATATCCACCCCCGAAGAAATTCATGGTACAGAACGAGCCTGGCATTTGATCCCTATGATTTATAAAATCTACAATAAAGTGGGACAGGGAGATTATAGCGATGGAATTACTCCTTCTACCAAGATCGACGAATTTGCCTTTTTACCTTTGGCCCCAATAGGTGACACCAGAGATCCATTGATACAGGAAGTATTACAAATAATCGACAATAAAAATACCAGAACCAAAAGCGCTGCCAATAATACAACAGAAAGAACCAGTAATATAGCTCCCCAATATATGGGAAGTAGCTATCAGACAATACCTATTGAAGTTAGCGCACAAGACAAGACCGAAAAGTAGTTTCATCAGTGTGCGCAGGAATTTAATGAGGTAATGACCATACGCAGATTAGCTCCAGTCTTCCCATTTTTGGCTAACTTGCGAAGAGGACGAGACAAGATTTCAGAACGTATGGTTCGTTCTTTCGTTTCATAGTCCTGCACCAGTCTCTCTAATTGCTGTAATAGTTCGCTATATTGCCTGTACAGTTCATTCAGATTGGTAAATTCCCGACGCAATTTGTAAAGCACTTCCGAATCAATAACATGTTTCACATCTCCTTGGATTTCCAAAGAGATCGCCAATAGTTTACGATGTTTTAAATCACTGATACCTTTCATGATAAATTTATGCTAATTGATTTACCTATAATTTAATTATTGACTTGGCGGTATTTTCTTTAAATCTCTTATTTTTTTAACCATATATCAAACAATTCAAAACCGGGCCCATCAAGAAAAGTCACCCAATCACGATCGAAAATTACGTCGGGCTCTTTATTAGGAAGATATAAAATAGAAATTGGTTTATCTACATTTAATCCTCCAATAAACACATAGGCTGATTGCCCATTGACCAAGAATGGCTTGGCATCTTTATCCAGTACCGTTGCTCTTAAATATGAAGATCTTTCAAATGGTATCTGAATAAAGCTGTCTGGTATTTGATCACTTATCAAATCAGTAATCAAAAGAGGTTCATCATCATAAACCATCTTTTCCTCAAATGTGTTTTCATTAAAAACCATTGTTCCACTATAAATAGCCAGGCGTATCGGTTCACTATTTGGAGAAATAATCTTATTGTAGTTCAATATTTTGACTTGAAAATTCCCCTGATTTGGTTCTGACCCATCTAAGGGATTCTCCCCAACTACTAATGTTGGGTCTATCGGACTTTTGGGATATACTCCAAAAATATTGCTTCCACTTTTCAACGGCAAGCGCTGTTGCAGCACGATTTTCTCATCATCACCAAAAGCAATCACATCAGAAGTATCTTTACTCTTATCAAAGAAAAAAAGATAGTTAGCTTGATCCTTATCATATTTAGTGTATTCACCATCTATGGATATCTTTTTTATGCCTAAATTTTCGCCCGAATAAGCTTTAAAAGACACGCGTGCCAATTGCCGCTGATCTTCAATGACCTCCCCTTTTTGACAGGAGGACAACACACATCCAACCCATAGAGTTACAAAAAAGATAAATATATTTTTAATCATATATAAAGTAATTAAGAAAGTGAGCCATAGAAATGGCTCACTCAACAAATAAATATTAATAAGTTTTTGGCGCAAATTGCGTCCAACCAGCAGTCCAGACAGTATTTGTTGGATGGAATGCACCTTTATAAGTTGTACTTCCATCACCATATGCCGGTGAAGTCGATAATGGCCTCAAAACAGCTGGATTATATGGGCTTGTTGGATAAAAGATATTAGCAGCACCAGCCAATTTCAAATACGTTGTTGCATCCGTTGAAACATTTGTTTGATTTCCAGCGGGTGTTGCACCACTGAAAGCTGCTGTATACGCATGTATAACATTACCCGTAAATGTACCTGTTGCGCCATCTTGGAATGCAGCACCTGTGGCATAACCTGCAATAATCGAATTTTGAATATCATACTGTGAAGCTCTTCTCCAACGGTTACCAAATTTCAGTTTTGTACCAGCTACAGCAGCATCCTTAATTCCCAGGAATGTAAAATTTTTCAATACTGGGCGAGTCTTAGGCGTCGCTGCATATGGCGTTGTACCTTCGTTATCCGACTCCAAACCATTTGAATCCGAGCTACCGCTTGATGTGCTATTTGTAGAATTAGGATCCTTTAGTGATAAGGCATATTGAATTGTTCCTGTATAACCATGATCGAAATCAAAATCATCATCGTCGTTTGATAATGCAACTAAGTATTTCGCATTGACAGTACCACCAAAGAACTCGAATCCATCATCTTTACCCCAAGATACTTGGATATTTTCTAGCGTCGTACCAGTACCAACACCACCTAAAGTTAGTCCGTTGATTTCGTTATTATTATTAAGATTGTAACCTGCAAATTCAATCCGTACATATTTTAATGAGCCTGAATTATCTGCAGCATTTGCGCCACCATATGACACATCAGTTCCTATTGGCTGTGGCAATCCTTCAATTTTTGTTGTTGTAGGTTGGTTTGTTGTTGCGCTACCCAATAATACAACACCACCAAAATCACCAGGATTACGAGATCCCGCCGCGTTTGGAGAAGTAAATACGATCGGCGCAGAAGCTGTACCGTTAGCAATTAATTTCGCTGTTTTTGGCACAACCAATACCCCTTTAATATGATGTGTCAATCCGGTCGTTTGATCACTGTAAGCTTTTGTTGCTCCCGAAGTAATATACGTACCTGGTAAAATAGTCAATGTAGTACCTGGTTTTACGAAAGCAACACCATCAATTTTCCATACGGTATCTGCAGATAGCGTAGTTTTAGTAATAATACCGTTCGCATCTGTTGGGATTGTTGCCTGAGGTTTGCTCGGCAAACCAGCATTCAAATCTGAATTAGGTCCTACGTTGTCTTTGTTACAAGAAGCCAATGCGATTGCGCATACGCTTGCTACTGTTAAGATTTTTTTCATTTTGTGTTAAATAATTACTAGTTTTGCCATCACAAGATCATTTTTTAGACTATGCGCCCTATGGGATAGCATTTCATAAGGTTGCATAGTTGTTTTCAATCACCCATTTTTGTTTCTATTTTATCTTCCTGTTGTGCTATTGGACAAACCCGGAATTCATTTACATTATTAAGGAGTGATATGAAACTGCCTCGCGCAGATAGTTTTATCTTATTAAAAATTATATGTCAGGGATAGATTATATCTTCTCCCGTCTTTTTTGCGATAGGTTATAATATCCCCATCCGCTTTATTGTATCTATTATCCCCTTTTAATTTCTCAATTGAGTATATCCCGTTTTCATTTCCTATATTATATCCTTCGGTATTCTGATAGTAGCGTGTCCAGTCATCAAGCAGATTGGCCATATTTAACTTAGCTTCTAACCTGTTTTTAAAAAAACGTGCATATATTTGAAAATCTAATTGCTTTGGTGCCAGTTCGTATTCTATCCTATTGGGATTCACTGAGGTAATATTCGTTCTATAGCCCCTATGGTTATAACTAGCAGTCGCTCCAAAAGAGTCCCCCCAATAGCCAATTCCAAAATTTAACAACCATGGTGACTGACCAATCAAAGGACGATCCTGATTAGGAGATCTATCTTTGATCCTATCTGGCAACTCCTTTCCGTCAACAATCTTATACTTCCACGAACTCAGTACATTTACTTTAGAACTTAAAAATGTTGTATTTGCTGAGATAAAAAGCTTAGTGAGCCAATCTTTATCGCCTATAAAACTTAAATTTTTACGGATTTCAAATTCTATTCCTTTATTTTTAGCAGATTCCATATTATTAAAAACATAATATTCACCACCCGAAAATGATTCATCTTCGACCAATTCAATGGGTTTATCCAGATATTTATAAAATCCAGTTAAGGATATAATTTCACCAGGACTTGGATACCATTCCAACCGCAGATCTGCATTATCAATAAAGGTTGATTCCACATTATCCCCTGAAATAATCGCATCCAGTTCAAAGTCATAAAATCCAAAAAAACCTGTTTCTCGAAAATCTGGACGGATTGCGGTTTTTGAATAGCTAGCTCGAACATTAAAGGTATTGGTCACACTATAAGTAGCATTAATGGATGGTAAAAATTTCCAGTTATTTTCACGCACTAGCAATTTGTACTTTATAAAATTATTTTTGTCATCATTCGGATCACCATTCTGCTTTCTAAACATCTCATCTTGGCGATTTTTCAGGTTATAATATTCTGCACGGACGCCATACACCAAGCGTAATTTATCCCAAAATTTCTGATCCAACATAAAATATCCAGCATGTGATTGCATACTTCCATCATATACGTTCCCTCCAATGAGCTCAGGGTAGTAATAAGCGTGCCCTACATCATTTCCAATATTCTCCGGAGAAAACAATACATCATAGGGCGCTTCAATTGCAGGAGCTGGTTTTGAAGGATCATTGGGCAAATAAGAACGAGTAAAAGGTAATAAACGGAATATGGAAAGATCCCGTTGCTTCGACCAGCCCTGATAGCCAATTTTGGCTAAAGTGCTGACTGATTGCCCTTCTCCAAAGATGCGGGAAAATGCCACAGCCCAATTATAATCATTCTCATTAATCTGTGTCCACATCCGGGAATCTTTTCCTAGCACAGATGAATTAGACCATCCTGAAATATTTAGTAAATTTGGAGTTTGAAACATATATTCACCATCCATTACAGTTGTCAATCTATATCTTAATTTTCGTTCATCTAAAATCTGCTGTTTGATTTTATTATAAGCAAACATTCCTTCGGCTTTAATCTTCCAAGGCAGTTTATACTCACCACTTATCTGGTGTTGTTGTAAGGACATTGCTTCTGGCAACTGATATTGATTTTTTGCAGGAACATTACTAAGATCGGCGAAAGCTGCTCGAATATTTTCATTATAGGTATTATTATAAGTACGGGCATACATATTTTTGAATGCGAGCTTAAAATCCTTCCCCTGTAGCCCAAAATTTGCGACTAAACCACCACTGCTACTAAAACGATAAGAAGTGCCAGCTCCATTTAAGCCGATTCCTGTACTGTCAATGTAATGTGCTCCATTAATAGCGGATCCTCTCACATTATTGAAGGCTACAATATTCTGTTCATTTCGAATATTCGTAGAAGCAGAGAAACCAAACAATAATCCATTTGAAAGATTATACCGTCGCCCCAATGCAAACCGAAAATTTTGATTGGGATTGGCTTTATAACGATATAGTTTCATAGCGTCTGCATTGACCTGTTTCGATTGGGATATTGCATCAATGTCATTATACTTGAGATTTGAACCCGGCATTAACAATTCTTCATTTAACTTTGGATCGTTCAGTACATACCCGGGAGGCGCATCCAGACGTCGGGCTTCACCATTCCAATACCAAGGCAATATCCCTTCAGGTTGTTTTGAAGAAGAATGATTAAAACCAAAAAATTCAGATGCTTTCCGCTCCCCAAGACGGTAAAAGTCTTTGCCTGTTGTACGGGAATTTCCTCCTATCCCATATTGTATTGTCGTAAAATTCTTCTCCGGAATATCTAATGTATTCACCGAAACCTGTCCGCCCGAGAATTCAGCGGATACATCCGGTGTTGCCGTTTTATTGACCACCACCGAGCTGACCATCTCTGTTGGGATAATATCAAAGGAAAAATCACGTCTATTCTGCGAAGTACTTGGAATCACGACCCCATCCAGCATGGCCTGATTGTAGCGGTCCGACATACCCCGTACTATTACGTTTCTATTATTAACCGTTGTCACTCCGGTAACACGTTTCAAAACTTGTCCCATATCATTGTCCGGTGTGCGGGAGATTTGTTCAGCCGAAATACCATCCGTTACCGAAGCTGCGTTTTTTTGTGCCGCATACAATCCCGCTACGGAAGCTTTTTTAAACGATACGCTGACAACAGCTGTCTCCAACGCATTTACCTGCGCCTTCATGGCAATATTTAATCCTGTCCGTTGTCCGACCTGTATTTTGACCCCCTCAATACGCTGGGTCTGGTAAGAGAGATAACTAACTTCCAGTATGTAGGTTCCCGGTTCGGCATTCAACACATAGCTACCATCGATACCGCTTTGGGTTGATTTATTGGCACCGATCAGTTTGATGCTGGCATTAGCCAACGGCTGACCGCGATCATCAATCACTTTACCTGAGATGCGCCCATCCTGCTGTACCGGCTTTTCGACCAATGTAATATAGACCCCGTTGTCATGAGCCATCAGATTAGTCTCTCTGAGCAGATAACGCATGACGTCCCGGACGCTGTTACTTTTAAAAATTTTGGCATTGACCTTTTTCTTTGCCAGATTGTATTTCGTGGCATCGAAAGCGATATGTATATTTTGGGATTCCAAACGCTCGAAAGCTGCCGGAATATTGGATTCACTAAAAGAAACTGTAATCTTTTTATTGAGTAACTGGCCGTATGCGCCCGAAGCAAAAAGCATTTCGGCCGACACGATCGAAAGAAGTAAACCTACCAACGATGTCCTTATCATAAACTTAATATCGTTTTGCGTAACGTATTGCTTAAAATTCATAAATTTGTATGCGTATATAATATCTCTATAAGTTGTTGTATATGTTATTTATACCATCTCCAAATGGTGTATGATTCAGAGTTGACGATGGCCGTCGTCAGCTCTTTTTTTATCCCGCATTAGTAAATATGCACTATTCCGCCCTCCTTTCTGGATTTGTTGTGATGAATTGCTTTGATACTTTCGAGGGTTGCGGCCCAGGAAAGCTGCTTTGATATCGGCATGCTATACCGTTGTTGAGCAATCCGCTCATCGTCAGCTTTAATATCCACATCATAGATATTTTTGACCGCCAGTGCCAATTCTGCAAAACTGCTTTGCTTAAGGTAAACTCTCCCCTCAATCCAGCTATTACGTGTCGTCAGATCAAAAGCCTCCTGATTACTATGGTGGTTATTTTTAGAATATCGGACCTCTTCGCCACGAGTCAACACACCCAACGGATGATTATTGGCCGTGACCTGCACTTTACCTGTAAATACAGATACCGATATATCATCCAATTCCGCATAGTTTTTCACAGTAAACGAGGTTCCCAGGACCGTTGTCTGTACTTGTTGGGTATTTACAATAAAAGCCTTTGTAGAATCTTTCTTGACCTCAAAAAACGCCTCTCCGGCTAACAGTTCCACAACACGGTCCCTCCTGTCATAAGAAACAGTATCCAATTTAATTTTGGAATAGGCGTTCATTACGACAGTTGATCCGTCAGCCAAAAGTACCCGTTTACGTTGCGAGGCCCCTGTTTCAAAAATCCGGTAACCCGGTTTTAAATGCGTTTCTTTTGCGATTAAATTAAGTTCCTGCTGTTTTTTCCAAAATAAAATACCAAAGCACAACAGCAGGCTTGCGGCAACTGCTCCACTCCAATAGCTTATTTTCCGAACCTCTGATTTTTTAGGAACTGTACCTCCGATACGTTGCTGTATACTATTCCACAACTGAACCTCATCTATCTCCTTTACAGGAAGTTCTTCCTGATCGAGCGTATCGTACCAACGATCAATCATGGACCGCTCAGCCTTGTTGGCTTTGTTCTGCTGATATCTATAGATTAAGGATTCAAAAATTCTTCTTTTCACTTTTCTTGCCTGCTGTTTATATACAAGTCTTTAAAAAAGCCGGAAAGTACTTCAAGAAATGGTTAATGTTTTATAAAAGAATTGTTAAGTTGATTTTTATTCCTGCGATCGCCTTTAAAAGCATAATCCCTACTTGGAGAGCTCATCCAAAACAAAAATAAGTAAGAGAGTAAAACTGCCGTTTTGAACATTTTGATAGCCGACAATCGCTTTCTTCAGCCTTTTGGACGCTTCTGTGAGGTTGTTTTTTACGGTTTGTTCAGAGAGCCCCATCCGCAGCGCTATCTCACGAATTGATAGATGCTCCCACTTCAACAAGAGTACCTGCCGCATATTATGCGGCATAATTTCCAATTCATCTTCCAGCATCTTTTCTAGCAAGAGGTAAGTTTCAAGTTCTTCCGGATGATGCTGTACGTAATCAAAAATATGTTTGCTCCAATGATCCAAAAGTTTATCTTTTGCTTTATTGGAATTGAAAAAATCTATAATTTTATATTTGAGCATTCCCTTGAGATAGGCAGGAAGATTCATCTGGATATCGATCGTATGACGTTTTTCCCAAAACTGAACAAACAGTTCCTGAAGAATATCCTCTACATCCTGCGAGTCAATGATACGGCGGGCAGCATGTTGATAAAGATCTTTCCAACAGTACCGATATAACTCAGCATAAGCATTCGTATCATTTCGCTCTTTAATCGCCCTTAGCCATTGCTGATATATAATTGGTAACTGATCCATACTAATACCAAAAATAAGGTTGAGATATTAAGTTTCTATTAATAAATGAATAAAGAAAGCACAAGGAAGCAAAATTGTTTACAATCAAAAGAATACTTTTCAGTCCGTCATTAAAGGTATACCTCAACTAAAGTTTTTATCCCCTCAATTTGAAATTCTTCAATCCTATTAAAAACCAATCATTTAAATTCTTTGATTATTCAAATATTATTCTTACCTTTGCAACGCCTTAGGCAATAGTGCCTATTGTATATAATATTTCATGAACCCATTTTTAGAACTGGGAATCCGTGAGGAAGTTGTTAATGCCATCTCAGAATTAGGTTTCGAAAAACCTTCTGAAATTCAGGAAAAAGCCATTCCTGTTTTATTGACTGGTAACGACGATTTTGTCGGATTAGCCCAAACTGGCACAGGAAAGACCGCGGCATTTGGTCTTCCATTATTAGAGCAATTAGACTTTTCTCAAAAACACCCACAGGCATTAATCCTTTGCCCTACTCGGGAATTATGTTTACAAATCTCAAAAGATTTAGAAAAATTTGCTAAATACGTTGACAACGTACATGTTGTTGCTGTATATGGAGGTGCAAATATCTCAGACCAGCTACGTCAAATCAGACGTGGAGTGCAAATTGTAGTAGCGACCCCTGGTCGTATGTTGGATATCATTGGCAGGAATGCAATTGATTTTTCAAAAGTAAAATATGTTGTATTAGATGAAGCGGATGAGATGCTCAATATGGGCTTCAAAGAAGACATCAACAGCATTTTGTCAGAAACTCCTGACGAGAAAAAAACTTGGTTATTTTCGGCGACAATGCCTTCCGAGGTACGTCGTATTGCAAAAAATTATATGACCGATCCTGTTGAGCTTACTGTAGGTACAAAAAATACCGGTAATGCCAACATCGAACACCATTATTATTTGATCAAAGCAAAAGATAAATATGCTGCGTTCAAACGTATTGTGGATTCAAACCCTGATATCTTTGGTATCGTATTCTGTCGTACAAAAATCGAGACACAGGACATCGCCGAAGCGTTGATCAAAGATGGTTACAATGCAGACTCGTTGCACGGTGACTTGTCCCAACAACAACGCGACAAAGTAATGAAACGTTACCGTGACCGTAGTTTACAACTATTGATCGCAACAGACGTAGCTGCTCGTGGTATTGATGTAAGTGATGTAACTCACGTGATCAATTTCTCTTTACCGGATGAAACAGAAAACTATACGCACCGTTCTGGTCGTACTGCCCGTGCAGGTAAAACTGGTATCTCGCTTTCATTGGTCAATGTAAAAGAGCTCAGCAAAATCCGTCATCTTGAAAAGATCATCGGTAAACCTTTTGAGAAAAAACAAGTTCCTCAAGGTGCTGAAGTATGCGAAAAACAATTGTTCTCTATCGTTAAGAAGATTGAAAACGTTGAAGTAAATGATGAGCAAATCAGTCCTTTCTTGCCTGCAATTATGGAAAATCTGGAATCTCTTTCAAAAGAAGATATCATCAAAAGATTTGCATCCCTTGAATTCAACCGTTTCTTGGATTATTATAAAAACGCTCCGGATCTAAATATCGAAGCCCGCGAAGGTTCTCGTGAAGATCGTGGCGACAGACGTGATGGTCGTTCTCGTGAAGGTTCAAAAGGTTATACCCGTTTGTTCATGAACTTAGGTTCAGTAGATGAATTCTCCCGTGGAGACATGTTAGGTTTTATCTGCAACAACGCGAACATCTCCGGAAAATCTATCGGTAAAATTGACTTAAAAGGTGTATTTACATTCTTTGAAGTTCAAGATGCTGAAGTAGAGAAAGTATTCCAAGGATTCCAAGGTGTGGATTACAACGGTCGTCAAGTACGTATCGAAGTATCTGGAGAAGCAAAAAGCGAAGGCCGTGGAAGAAGCCGTGGTGGTGACCGTGGCGGAAGACGCGAAGGCGGATATCGTGGTGGTGATCGCGGTGGAAGACGTGAAGGTGGATACGGAGGCGGTGACCGTGGCGGAAGACGTGAAGGCGGATTCAGCGGCGAAAGACGTGACCGTGGCAGCAGCAATGGCGGAGGTTTCCGTGATTTCTCAGGTAAACGTAAAGAATCTAAAAGCAAATACTAGGTTTAGTATTTAGATAAGCGTATAAAGACTCTGATCTGGAAAGCCCCGGCTTTGCAGATCAGAGTCTTTTTCATTTATAATTCCCCGACGGATTCACAACCAGTTCCTCCCTACTCTTCTCTTCAGCTTAATGCGATTATTCCATTTCCCATCTGCTTTAATATCCTCAAAAATCCGTAAATTAGCTTAATTACACGAACGGGATTTCCATCATGCTAACAGCAACACGATTATTTGACTTAGCCTATCTGCAACAAGAAACTGCGCCCGGCTTTCCGATGTTTTCCTACAAAAAAGGAACAAATTGGGTAGCGGTAAGTAATACAGAATTTATCGAACAAGTCAATCAGGTATCCAAAGGTCTGATTGCACTAGGTGTTCAAGCAGGAGAAAATGTTGCTTTAATCAGTGAAAACCGTATCGAATGGAATATTCTTGATTTTGCAATCCAGCAGATCGGCGCAGTCGTTGTAGCAATTTACCCCAATATTTCTGAATCCGATTACAGGTATATATTCAACCATGCTGAGATCAAAACTTGTATCGTAAGTTCCAGGAAATTATACACTAAAATCACTTCGATCAAAGACTCATGCCCGCTTCTGGAGCATATTTTCACCTTAGATAAAGAAGCGGATTTACCAGATTGGCAGCTTTTTGTAGCTGCCGGCGCTTCCATTACCGATGAGCAGGTTCAGGGACTTCGAAATGCCGTCAATACCGATAGCCTGGCTTCAATCATCTATACATCGGGCACAACCGGAAATCCGAAGGGAGTAATGCTGGCTCACCGTAATCTATTGGCCGATACTATGAGCAGTGAGTATTCCTTTCCTGTTGAACGTGGCGACCGGGCCCTTTCCTTTCTTCCGGTTTGCCATGCCTACGAACGTGTGTTCCAATATGTCTATATGTATAAGGGATTGACAATCTTTTTTGCACAATCGATGGATACTATTGGTGAAGACTTTAAATCAGTCCGGCCCCATATTTTCTCTGCTGTACCGCGTGTGCTTGAAAAAGTATATGAAAAAATTAAGGCCAAGGGTGATCAACTGACCGGATTAAAACGCAATATATTTTTTTGGTCGCTTCGTATCGGAGAACAATATACATTGGAGAACCGTTCTTGGTGGTATGACATTCGATTAAGTATTGCACGAAAATTAGTCTTTTCGAAATGGAGAGAGGCATTAGGCGGAGATATCAAAGGTATCGCATCTGGCAGTGCAGCTTTACAGGAAAGATTAATCCGACTATATATGGCTGCTGGCATACCGATATATGAAGGCTATGGTTTAACTGAAGCAGGTCCCTGTATTGCGGTGAACTGCTTTAAAAGAGGAATGAAAATCGGTACTGTCGGTCTGCCACTGATCAATATCGAAATCAGACTTGCCGATGATGGAGAGATCCTCACCAAAGGTGAAAACAATATGATTGGCTACTATAAAAATGAAGAAGCCACTGCTGAGGTCCTAAAAGACGGTTGGCTGTATACAGGAGATATCGGTCAATGGGTGGACGGTAAGTTTCTTAAAATAATCGACCGCAAGAAAGAGATGTTCAAGACTTCCGGCGGAAAATACATTGTCCCACAACAGCTTGAGTCCAAAATTGCGGAATCTTCTTTTATTGAGCAAGTGATGGTAATTGGTGAGTCACAGAAATTCCCCGCAGCTCTCATTGTTCCAAGCTATGTCAATCTGTTGGAATGGGGCAAACAGACTGTTCCGGCTTTGACAGAGCTTTCGAAGATAGAGTTCTTAAACAGTCCAGAAGTTAAACGGCAGATTGAATCTGAGCTCGATCGTATCAATCAAAATTTTGGCAGTTGGGAGCAGATCAAAAAATTTGCGATTATTCCAAATGAAATGACGATAGAGACGGGTGAATTGACCCCCACCTTAAAGATGAAACGAAAAGTCATCCTGCAAAAGTATGCGAAGGAGGTTGAGACGATCTACAATACTTAACGAGATAAAAAGACTAACCTATTTCTCAGGATCAAACAACAAAGTATGTAAGATGACAGTGTCTGGACCAGGCTTTTGTCTGTGTATTGAAATAAGAATCAGCAAGATCAGTATAAAATTGCTCCCGCTTTTGTTTACGCATCGAGTAAACGCAACAAGATCGGTATTCAAAAAAATAGCCTTTGTCAAAGACAGAGGCTATGTTATATCATAGATTTTATACTTATGACTTCTTGGGCAGGCGTTGACGAATTGCCTCATAAATAACAACCGCAGCCGATACAGACACGTTAAGAGAGCCTATTTCGCCATACATCGGTATCTTTGCGAGATTATCCGCGATACGGATTAAATCATTTGATACACCGACATCCTCGGCGCCCATGATGACGCAGGTCGGTGCTGTATAATCGACATCATAGATGCTCGATGTTGTTTTTTCCGTACTAACAACCAATTGCACCCCTGAATCTATCAGAAATTTACCCACTTTTGATAGACTATCATGACGGCAGACCGGAATTTTATACAACGCTCCAGCTGATGTTTTAATGGCATCCGGATTGACTTCAGCAGACCCTTTTTTCGGTACGATGATCGCATGTACGCCCGAACATTCAGCTGTACGTGCAATCGCTCCCAGATTACGGACATCAGTCACCCCATCTAGCATCAAAAGTAAAGGCGTTTCACCTTTTTCGTAGATCTGAGGGAGGAGCTCTTCAATATTTTGATAGGTAATTGGCGATATCACCGCAATAACACCCTGATGGTTTTTCCGAGTGATACGGTTCAATTTTTCGATGGGCACCTGTTGAAAAGCAATATTATGCTCTTTCAGTAAGGATTTCAGTTCCAGAATCAAACTACCACTTAATCCGCGTTGTACAAATAACGATTCAATTTCTTTACCACTATCGATCGCTTCGATGACAGCTCGGATACCGAACACCATCTGATTTACTTCACGTTTTTCGCCGTGATCACGATCACGTCTCTGAAAATTTCCTTGCATCATAAAAACTAAATATTACCTTCCAAATAGAAGAGATTGCAAAGGTACAAAAATTAACAGGAATTAAAGCTTTGATTTAGCTTAAACCTAAGTTAAACTCCTTACGCAAAGTATCCAAAAGTGGATTTTTGCTCACCATAGCCTGATACTTTTCCTGGGAGGTGTATGGTTTACGGGATACGGTAAATTCCATCATAACCCCTTGTAGATCGAGCGCAAAATTTTGCAGCTTGACGCGAAGATAATTCAACACATCCACTTTCGCACTTTGCAATACATCCATCTGTACAGCATTCTCGACATCTATCTCGATCAATGTGCCCTTCAAGCGAGGTTGCGTAGCCGTCATCATCGTATATAGATTGATTTTATTTTCTGCTTTCAATTGCTCGGCATAAGCATTCCAGATGGCTATAAATTGATTGAAGCTTACCTCACGCTGTTCGGTACCTCTTATTAATTCAGGTTCATCCCCCTCTTTGGCAACAGAATTATTGTCATAAATGGTGTTCAGATCGGGCAGCGATGGAATAATTGCTGAGGCAGAGGATCCCCATCCTCCTTTTTTGACTTTTGGGGGCACGTTTGAAGCTCCCTCATTTTTTACTTCGGGTTTGACGGTCGAAGTCTGGGGATTGGAAATTGTTGTTGGCGGGCTGGGGACAGGCGCGTGAGCCGATAAAGCTGGTGCTGATGGCGCATTTTGTCCTGTATTTACAGAAGATGCTGCCGTAGAAGAACTTTCCTTCACCTGCGAAACTACTGGCTCAGGGAGTTTTTTTTTTACTCCTTCAGCAGCTGAAGGAATCTGTACGGAACCAAGCTGGCTTAATTTAATGGCACTTGCGATGTGACACATTTTCAACAAAGCGAGCTCTACCTGCAAGCGTTGATTTTTACTCGTCTTGTAATTTATTTCACACTGATTTGAAATATTCAATGCTGACAATAGAAGTCCCGAAGAAGCTTTCTGCGCTTGCTGTAAATATTTTTGACGTATGCTATCACTAA
This sequence comes from Sphingobacterium puteale, assembly GCF_003627955.1. GTDB lineage: Bacteria > Bacteroidota > Bacteroidia > Sphingobacteriales > Sphingobacteriaceae > Sphingobacterium > Sphingobacterium puteale. The sequence goes on from NZ_RBWS01000005.1 coordinate 80,839, forward strand.
CTTCCAATAGTTTTAAGGTAGCGGGCTCTCGGGCCACCAGCAGATTACGGAAATGGGCCGACAAACCAGCAATGAAATGACTTCCGTCGAAGCCATGGTTCAAAATCTCATTAAATGTCAAAAGCGTTTGTGCAGCATCTTCAGCCAAGATCGAATCCGTTAACTTAAAATAATAATCGTAATCCAGAATATTCAGGTTATCGATTACAGCTTGATAGGTTACGTTTTTATTGGAGAAGCTGACGATCTGATCAAACATGGACAGGGCGTCACGAAGACCACCATCTGCCTTTTGGGCAATGATATGCAAACCATCTTGGTCATAAGCTATCGCTTCACGATCAGCTATTCTCGCCAGATGACCTGCCATGTCCTCCACTTTTATACGGTTGAAATCAAAGATCTGACAGCGCGAAAGGATCGTGGGTAAAATCTTATGTTTCTCTGTTGTAGCCAAGATAAAAATCGCATACGAAGGCGGCTCTTCCAAGGTCTTCAAAAAGGCATTAAAAGCAGCCTGCGAAAGCATGTGCACCTCATCAATGATATAGATCTTATACTTTCCGGCCTGCGGCGGTATACGGACCTGATCGATCAGATTGCGAATATCGTCTACAGAGTTGTTGGATGCAGCATCAAGTTCGTGTATACTGAAAGAATTACCGTTTTGAAAGGATTTGCAGCTATCGCATTGACCACAAGGCTCCGTTCCGGATAAGATCTGTTCACAATTTATTGTTTTGGCCAAAATACGCGCACAAGTAGTTTTACCAACACCCCGTGGCCCACAGAATAAAAATGCCTGCGCCAACTGATTGTTGTGAATTGCATTCTTTAGGGTGCCTGTGATGTGTTGCTGACCTACAACCGAATCAAAGGTAATCGGGCGGTATTTACGTGCAGAAACAATAAAATTATCCATTGCACGAAGATACGGATTTTAAAAAAGAAAATGGAGAAACTAAAACCTAAAAATCACAAGTTAGTAATTCATAGGGATGTCCAACTTTCTGGAGTCACTTCAAAGATCGGACATCCCTATTTTTCTTTAATTTTATTCACCCCTTCGGGGCTCCTTTCAGATTTTCTATTCTCAGGGGCAATTCGCTTATTAAACAGCTTCTTTATCCCATTGAGATAGCACATCTTTTATAGAAGCGTCTTTAACAGATTGCTTAGGGCATCACCGTGGAGGTTTTTTGCAATGATTTTACCTTGGGGATCAATTAAGAAATTCTGCGGAATCGCTTGTATCCCATACAATGCAGCTACTTCATTTTTCCAGCCTGTCAGATCACTTACATGGTGCCAGGGCAGTCCGTCCTTTTCGATTGCTTTCAGCCAATCATCTTTTTTACCCGGACGATCCAGAGATAGTCCAAGGATCGTAAATTTCTTATCTTTAAACGCGGCATAAGCTTTGACTAAATTGGGATTATCGGCGCGACAGGGTCCACACCAGGAAGCCCAAAAATCCAAAAGCACATATTGTCCTCTAAAATCAATTAGTTTCACTGGTTTTCCGTTGGCATCTGGCTGTATAAAATCAGGTGCTACATTTCCAATTGCAAGCCTTTTTGCGATCTCAATTCCTTTTGCTAAAGTTAGCCCTTCTTTTTTTGATTTTAGGTCAGCGCTCAAAAGTTCGAATAAGGGGTTTACATAATTTACATCCATCGCGTAGCCAGCGAGGTCCTTCAACGCCAGTAAGCTAAAGTAAGAAGAGGGATTGGATTTAATATACTGTTCTTTGGCCTTATCCTTACGACGGTCAAGATCATTCATTGCCTGCAAAACAGCATTCAGTTCCGTTTGATCCGCGCTCTCCTTTTGCTGATACAAAGCCGATCGCTTAGCAGTCAACTCCTCCGTTTCAGCCGCCAGATTTTTCATATAGTCAGCATAGTGCGCGTAAGCTGTCTGCGTAGCGCCTCCCTTTATCACGGCATCCGCAATTTCATCTTTCAAAGTCACCACAGTTGCCCCCTGATCGACATAAAGGTTAACGCGATCCATGCGTCTATTCACTTTTCTTCCGAAAAATGACGTTCCGTCGGGCGAATAATACAAATTCACCAATGTCGGCTCGGGACAAAGGCCTTTATAAGTTGCCTCCCGATTTCCCAACATCACAGAATCCAATACCAATTGATTTTCCTTGAAATAGCGTATAAACACTTTCGCCCTCTTATCCGTAGGCTTCTGAGAAACAATACGGATGCTAAAGTTATTTTCTTGGGCCTGCAGGGAACCTATTGCCATGCAAGCCGCTAATGTTATTGTTGATAGAATTTTCATGTTTTAAATACTTTTTGCGCGCGCCAACAAAGCGTCGGCAAGTTTGATTATTTTAGACGTTTCAAGTTCTGCCAATGCTCTGGCCGCTTCCGCAGCTTTGACCGCTTCTTTTTTCTTCTTCAGCTGGATACAGATATCCGCAAATGTCCCTTGATTGGAGTAATCATTCGGATTCAGTTGCACTGCCTGTTTGGCCAAAACATAACATTGCTGCAGCTTGATGTTCTTTGCTCCCTTCTCTGTATCTTTTGCAAAACGTCGTGCAATAAAGCTCAAGCGCTGATCCTCGTCTTTCAGCACGCCTTTTCTAAGCTCATTTGTCACACGGACAAATTCTTCTGGTGTCCCTTGATTACCGACCCATTCCGCACGAAATAATGCGACCTCTATTTTTGCCTCAGCTCCTTTCAAACAGGAAAAATAGGCCAGTCCTGCATCAAAATCAGCTTTTTTGCCATCACGGATAAATCCGTACATCGCATAACGTATCAGGTAAGTTTCCTTCGCTTCAAAATCTTCGGGTTTAGCGATGGATTTGAAATAGGCCTTATTCGCCTGAAAAAAACGTGCATATTTATCCTGATCTGATCTCGCCATCATTTTGATGACCTCCCAGCCATCCGGGCTTTTTAAAAAGTTATCATTCGCAACGCCTGCCAATGCCTTTCTTCCCTCTTCTGCCAAAGCTTGGTCAACATTATTCATGACCAATATATAGCGCAGTAAAAAATTTGGCTGACGATCACCGGCCTGGAAAGCGGCTTTCAATACAGGAATCTGATATTCACGCATATTTGCACGTTGCCCCTGCTCTAAAAATTCATTTGCTTCCATCTTCGATTGTGTCCGGTAGATCAGCTCACCATCTCCATTGATGAAGAGATAGGTTGGAAAACTCCTGATCTGGTAGTTTTTCGCAATTGCTATCCCCTCTCCCGCTTCACAATCAAACTTTACATTGATAAACTTCGTATTGAAATATTGTACGACCTGGCTTTGGTTGAAGACATTTCCTTCCATCCATTTACACGGAACACACCAAGAGGTGTAGCCGTCCAAAAATATCAATTTGCCAGTTTCTTTGGCTTGTTTCTTCGCATCCTCAAAACTGATTTTCTGAAAAGCGATATGATCTTGTGCATGTAGTGATAATATCCCTACAAACAGCAACAAGGCTGTGATAATTTTCTTCATTTTATTTTTTTTAAACACATACAAGGAATCGGAGGAGTAAAGTCCCCTGATTCCCCATATGATTATTAATTACTTCGTTATCCGTTTAATTGGTCTCGTGGAGACATTTGGTGAATTATCAGCTGCATTCGCTGCTACATTATAATATCCATGCCAGCTTGGATTGGTATTGAAGTCAAAGGTATTGAACTGCTTTTTCCCGGCACTATTGGTCACCGTTGATGACAAATGATAAGATCCTGTCGCAGAAGAAATGTCCAGTATTGCCCCACCATTGGCCTTTATCGCATTATTCACAGCGGTCAGATTTGCGTCGACCAATTTTAGTTCATCTACGGCAGGAAGATACCAGCCCGCAGTCTTACCAGCACCGGCTTTATATTCATAGGCATACATAAATCCGCTTGTCGCTGCATTCAGCCCCAAGTTCTGTTCCTTATTGCGTTCTACCAATGACAGGGTATTACCATAGCCATCTGATGGACTCGGTGTGAAGAAAGCGGTTCCTACGGCACCGAAAGGTCTCGCAGTATGCTCTAAAGCAATGATTTTGGCTTCTTTAACATTGGCAGGATTTACCCAAAAAACAATACCGGTAGGCTTAAAGTCTGCGTCATATACAAGATCGCCTAGCTCATAAAAGGTTTTTGGTGCAGCTAAGCTATAAGGCAAAGATAGCTCTGCTGTTTTCCCGTTATACTGTGCCCGCAGTTTAATTTCACCTTTTCTATTGACTGTGGTTGCCGCAAAGAAATCATTTGGAGCCTTCACTTTTAGGGTATTCCCTGACAAAGTCACCGTCCAATCTGATGGAGCTGACACCAGACTCAGCGTAGCACCTTGATTACAGCGGATCTCCGAACTAAAAGGCTGTCCTTCTACCGCATCAAAGCGTTTCAGCTGTGAGGACAGATAAATGCTCGTAGAAGTCGCATTTTTAGGATGGGTATTCATAAATTCCCACATTAATGGAGCAATATAGTACCAACTTACACCATGCCCCTCATCTAATATCGTATAGAATTCAATATCTGCCTTACCACCGTTCCATTTTCTGGTCATGTAAGACTTGTAATTGTCAATCTTTAAAGTATCGCTCACCAATGCATCCGAGGCAAAATAACCACCTACCAAATTAGCCCATGCATTGATATTTTCTAATGCTGCCGAGTGAATTACGATGTTATCATTTTTGCCATTGAATGCACGAATAGGAACAGCCCGTGCCGGCAGATTCGATTCAGCGAGCTTCATCTGCCCAGATACGGGTACCGCTGCGGCGAACACCTCAGAACGGTAATAGGCCAGTACAAAAGAAAAGATCGCACCACTAGACTGACCACAGGTATAGATCCTGTTCTCATCCACAACGGGCGTATGCGTTTTAAAATAGTTTACCATAGCATCCACAAAAGGAAAATGATAATCAGAATTCTGCCAGTTTACAGCAGCCCCTGTATCCTCTCCAGCGGGATAAACAATAATACAATTTTCACGGATGGCCAACTGTGCCAATGGATCACTCATGGATACACCCGCAATCGGATCCGACCCCGTACCATAGCTACCATGAAAATTAAATATCAGGGAAATCGGTTTTGACTTGACTATCGATACCGGCATAAAGTACTTGAACCTGCGTTCCGTTTCCTTCCCGTTATGGGTCACCTTTAATTTAACCAGCTGTACCCCCGGAGTCAGTTCTCCCTCGACAGCTCCCGGCCCTGTTCCGTCTTTATCGTAGTCATCTACATTGACCTCTTTTTTATTTTGCGATAAGTATAGGCTTGTATCTTTGACGCAGCCCGAAAAACTAAAAAGAGACAATAATAAAAATGAAAAATATATTTTCTTAAGAATCTTCTTCATGACATCATCTTTATTAAATATTATCTAACTCTGTTACACCGCCATTGGATCTACCATCGCGCCAATGCGTCTGATACTTAATCTTGACATCGACCGGAATTCCGGACACCCCTTCGTACTTTTCTTTTAAGGTCAGCCCTAAGCTCGTTTTATCGAGATCAAATCGTAAAATATCACCTTTATTGGCGTCACCATTGCCCTCTTTATCTGCACCATAGCGGGATACGCCCAAGAGCAAAGTCTTCTCCGTGCGCGATACGGTCATACTGGTAATCACTGCATCTTCCGTATAACCAAGAGATGAAAGTGAAAGTGCAACGTGTCCCGAATTAGGTACCATATTGGATGTCACATCCAAAATATTATACTTATACAATTTGTTACCGGCTGTGAAGAATACATAAGGCGAAGTTTTCATATTGTAAAACTTACTTTGATCATTGGCGGCGCCACCGCTTACTTCACCTACTAAGCTGTATTTATTACCCGATTTGCCCAATAACAAAAATTTCAGGGCACTTGCAGAAGCTTTCAACACCGCAAACGAAGTTCCTGTTTGACTTGTAGCAGCCCCATAGAGAAGATCATGACCGGGAAAAGCTTTTAGCTCCGTCGTTGGTATGGTATAACTACTGCCATAACTAGCATAAGTAAAACGGCCAAAAACACGATCAAACAACATAAAATTACCTAAGGTATAACCGTGATGGAATAAGTTTCCACTAGGAGTTGGTGTCATCGTGTCAAAATATCCAAATGGTGAAAAATAGCCTGTGGGACCATAAGCGCTCTTACGGTTGTAGGAAAAACTCGTTGTAAAAGGCGGTGGAGCCAAGTTCGCAAAATATAAGGCGCCACCGGAAATCAATTGAAAATGTATGCTCTGATGGAAATTGCTTCCATAAGGATTATTACGCCACATTTCTACTCCTTGTGCCATAAACTCTGGCTTGTAGCCACTGATATCTGGGGCAGGATAAGATGCTGAACGTGTATAAGCTTCTCCTTCTAATGTAGGAACGACATTGGGTTCCAATGTGCTCTTATCAATAAGAACCAGACGATCGTCTGCTAATACCAAGACTCTGCCAAACTGATTGGCAAATGGGGCAATATTTGTTAACGCGGTCTGAGAGGTAGGTTCTACCATCAAAAAATCCAACCGTTGCGGATTTACACCCAAAGGTTTCCCAAATCGGGACTCATAGTAGTTGATTGCCCAATTAGCCGGTTTATCCAGACGCAAGTAGGATAATTCCGCTTTCCCCTTGGACTTGCTCAATACCATGATCAAATTTCCGGCTGTGGAGGAGGAAACATTAAGGTCAAACCTAAAGTAATTTTTCACCTTGGTGGCCTTATCTTCCACAATAAAACGGGATATTTTGTTTCCGGGAACCAGAGATACCTTGAAATTTAGGTTCAAACTATTAGAAACAATCGTATTATTTATATCCCAGCTATAGTTAAATTTGCTTGTATCACTATAATGTGTCCCCTGAAGCTGAGGTGTTATCTTCAAACTATCATCCATATCACGGGCATATTGTCTATCGATACCTGCTATGGTCAGTTCATTGATTTCCACATAATCCCCTGGCCCTGTGCCCAGATCCTTATAACAGGAACCCAACATTGCGCCGAGGGGTAACATTAGAACTAGTTTATTATAAAATTTCATTATTTATGCTATTTATAGGGTTCTTAATTAGTCTTGCAACACCATCTTATCCATATAAATTCGAGCTCCGGTCTCATCATCAAAAGTTGGCACAGCATCCAAATACCTAGCCAAGCCATTAAAATATTCCCGCCCTACATTGTTAATATCGAAATCACATTTTTCTTTATTGGAGAATTTCGCATTGAATGAAATCAGTATTTTCCATTTTTTCGGATGATAGAATCCTAGGTAGGGGCCGCGCAGCGGGTCGGTCCACCATATTGGCTGGGACAGATAATTATTGAGATATAAATAGGTTCTCAGCCCACCTTTCATCCCAAGATTAAAGTCATCCGTAGGTTTCAGATCTAAAGCAATCCGACGGTCTTCACGCGTTATAAAACTGCTATTTAAGTTTGATCTCAACACAACAATTTTTAGCGTATCCTTCATTCTACCTGCTCGAAAGGTTTGTGTAGGCGAGATCGGCTTATAATGCACACCCTCTACAGCAGTTGTCGAATCTGATCCTACGATAACTCCATAAGTTCGATCTCTATCTGCAGCTGACCCCAAAAACTCAACGACAATCCGCGCTGTATCTTCTTTGGTATCCTCTGCGGCCATACCAAAAGAATAAACACTTCGGTCAACATAAGTCCGTGTTATTTTCTGCAAAATGGTATCCTCTTTATAGTATCTAAATTGGATACGTGATTTTTCTGTATATAAATTGTCTATCGATTGGTCACAAGAAGAAAAATGGACCACTGCGACCAAAAAAGACAGCAACATGATAATATATCTACGTTTCATATTATTCCATTTTAATTTCGGTTTCCAGTTTCAATTTCCTTTAATGGCATAGGGAATACAAATATTATATTCGGCATACCCTGAATCCATCTTTTCATGGCGTACCATAGCTGGCCTTCGCCCAAAAATTCCCGTTGCGACTCCCGCATAATATATTCCATGGTCAGATATGACCAGTGCGCATTGTTCCGGATACGATGATCTCGTAATTGATTGATATATGATTGGGCTTGTTGGTCATCTTTTCCGAGGTAACATTCGGCCAGTATTAAATACATCTCAGAAAGTTTGATCATCGGCATTTTGGGGAAGAACTTATCTTTATTGTCCACCTTATATTTGATAAAGGAACCGTCTGTGGTCGAGAACCATTTGATATAACGGATATCATCATTATTCGCCTCATACAGTTGCGCTACATTTGCGAAAGGTAAGAAAGCCAAGGTTGTGGTGCCTTTGTCATCTGTATGCGAATAATGAATTTCGGTCGTAAAATCGGAAAGCTTTTTGTTACGCAGTGAAAAAATATGCTCATCTGAGAACAACATATCAATTTCCTTCTCCGATTTATCCACACTGGCAAAATCCAAAAGTCTAAATCTTTGTGATTCTACAACCTCCTTAGCATATTTGATCGCATTGTTTTTATCCCCACGCATTAGACTTACACGGGCCAACAGCGCTTTGACTCCATATAGATTAAAGCGGGCTACATATTTGTCGGCCTCGTTTTTATTGACCATTTCGTAAGGCTTTACTTTCGTAATCGGATCGTTTGCCAGGTATTTTTCGGCAGCTTTAAGATCGTCAATAACCAATTGCACATTTTCCTCTACAGTATAAATTGGTGGCAATGAAACACCAAACACCAAATTGTATGGAATTCCTGATGCTTTTGGTGAAGCGACGACATCCGGACAGAACATACGCATCAGATCACAGTGCAGGTAGGCTCTAAGCGCGTAGGCTTCACCCAATATCTGATTTTTTAGATCAGGACTTAATACATTTACATCTTTATTAGCCCATTCTATAATATTATTGGCTCCGCCAATGGCACTGTACAACTGGTTCCATATTTTTGCAATGATTACCTGTGAGCCGGCATCTTTATAATCATAAGCCCTAAGTTTAGCATACCTGGCCGCAACATTATTGGTACCATAATAATCTCCCATTAAATCCATCACCTCCATGCTCAACTTTTTTCCATAGAGGCTCGAATCCGCCATTTGGCTATATACACCCGCCAGGGCTTCCTGGTAACCCTGTGGTGTACTAAAAAGTTTTTCCTGCGTTACTTTATCAGCCAATTCTACATCTAGCCATTTATTACAGGCTGACAAAAAGAATAAAGCCCCTAGTAGTAACACAAGTTTTAGTTTCATCAGAATAAATTGTTTATTCATATCTATTTCTTTAGAATGTCAGATTAAGTGCCAGCGAAAAGGTCTGGGCATAAGGATAGATTGTTCCTCTTTCCATTTTTACTGTGGAAAAACGAAACAGATCGTTACTAGTCAACATAATACGGGCACGTTCCAGCTTTAGATTCGTCAATACATTGGCAGGTAGATCATAGGTCAACGTCAGGGTTTGTAATCTTAGGAAATCATTCCTTTGCACTAACCTTGTCGTTTGGTAAGGCGGTTCTGTATCATCGATACGTTTATACAGAGCAATGTCGCCTGGGTTTTTCCAGCGCTCGTAAAGTACGCGTCGGTCTGCGTTAAAGAGAGGATTGGCCCCTTCAACCTTTTGCGCCAATGTTGAATTATAAATTTTACCACCATATTCATAGGCCAGGATGAAATATAAATTGAATCCTTTATACAGTAGATTGGACTGAAAGGTTCCCATCCATTTAGGGTTCATATCCCCTACAATAATTTTATCTTTCGGATCATAATCAAAAGTTAGATCGCCGTTTAATTTCCGGTAGATTTCATTACCAGTCATTGGGTCGATGCCCAGAGATTCAACCACCATTAATGCGCTCTGCGATCTTCCTGCCTGATAAGTACGTAATGGCTTAGGTCCAGTAACATTATCTTTTTTACCAGCCTCTTCATTCATTGCCTCTAACGCATTGGAGAGGTGCTTGATTTTGTTTTTGTTTGTCGCTGCTCCCAATGTAAAGTTCCAGTTGACGGGATTTTTTCCACGAAGGACATTAAAGCGTAAACGCATATCCATCCCCCTATTTTCCATGGAACCTAGGTTTTCGGTATAACTCAAAAATCCGGTCGAAGGTGCGATATCAATTGGCAGCAACAAATTTTGGGTTTGCTTGATATAAGCATCAATATTTAAAACGAGCAAGTTTTTGAACATTGTCAAGTCTGCACCGATATTATTCTGAAGTGTATTTTGCCATTTCAACGCAGGGTTACCGTACCCTAATAATCGAGCACCATAATATCCATTATATTCATATAGCGGATCATAGCCATATTTGGTCAATGCCTGATCTGCTGAAAAATTAACAGATCCAGTACTACCTACTGAAGCCCTGACCTTAAGGGTCGCATCACTATCCCACCACTTTTCACGATCCGCATTCCATGCAACACCGGCAGACCAGAAAGGTGCAAAACGCGATTCCCGTCCAAAACGGCTGGAACCATCAGTACGAAAGGAAAGATCGACAAAATAACGATTTTCATAACCTACATTGGCATTAAGGAAAAAACCGATCATCTTTGACTTATCAAAATAGCCCTTAGGGCTGGTATTTTCCTTAAACTGCTGTGCATATTGGATAAAGTTCATATTATCGCTCAAAAAGCCAGTAGCTGTGTATCCTTCTCCAACGGCAGAGGTCGTTACCGCATTCGCGCCAATACCGATATTCGTGGTAATTTTATCCATGAATATCTTATTATATGAAGCAGTAACGGTACCATCAAAATTCAGGTCATCCTGGTCATAAATCTCATAGCTACCTTTTTTATCCGATTCGGTTTCCCGATCGAATTTGGAAGAGAATGGCGAGGTATACTTCTCGGCCTTAGCTAATTTTTTGCTTAAAGAAGCCCGTCCTGTGACCCGAAAATTAGGGTTAATTCGCCAATCCATATTGAAATTGTCCTGAATTTCCGTGTAGCGATTGAAATCTTTATTGGGCAAGAAAGCGTCAAGCATAGGATTCAATGTGCTATTAAATTCGTAAAAACGAATGACATCCCCGGTCTGCCTGTCGTAAATGCGGTCAATGGGATTTTGTTTGGCATAAGTATCAAAAGTCCCATAAGGAGAATTGAAACCTTTTACATTATTGACAGAAACATCGTTTCGGATCAAAAAATCTTTCCTTGGGTAGTAATTGAAGCTGACATTGATACCATAACGATCACGGCCAGATTCCTTCATCACCCCTTTATCTTTATCGTAATTCAAATTGACACCATAACGAAAACTTCGGTCTCCCCCTTCAACAAAAGCATTATAGCGTTGATTAACACTGGTTGTAAGCGGTTTAGATAACCAGTAGGTATCCACTCCCCTTTCAACTTCCGCCAGTCTGTCGCTATATTTAAGATCTAGAAGAATCTGTTCTTCACGGCTATTGGTCCTACTGGTATACAAACCAGCCAATCGTTCATACTCAAGTTTCTCACGGGCACTCATCAGATTATAGTCCCGAAGATCAGGCACGGACACATTCGAAGTGGCATTAAAGGAAACACGAACTGCCCCCTCTTTGGGTGGAATCGTTGTGATCAGAATGACGCCATTGGCGCCTCTCGACCCATATAAGGAAGTAGCAGATGCATCCCGCAAAATCACAAAAGATTCAATGCGGTTCATGTCCAAATCATAGATCCGCGTTGCAGACACTTCGATACCGTCAAGCAAATATAAGGGGCCATTTGGATTACTTCGTGAATCATCCGCGCTGGAACGTAAATCAAAACCATTTTCTCCCCGTATAGTGATCTCAGGTACTCGGTTTGGATCGGAACCGAAGTCTAAATTGGGTGTTGTCCGCACTGAAGGGTCAAATGCATTGAGCGCCTGCATCAGATTCAACGACCCTACTTTTCTCAGGTCTTCCCCAGATACAACGACCTGAGACCCCGTTACACTTTGTTTGGTCCGGCTAAAATAACCTGTCACAACGACATCACTCAATTGCTCGTGCGACGATTGCAGCTTGATCTCATATACTCCCGATTTAGCTGTTAAGACCTGTACATGTTTTTTATAACCGACAAAGCTGAATGTAGCTTCTTTTCCGTCAACCGATGTAGGAAGATTAAACTCACCTTTTGCATCAGTAGTAAAAGAAAGATCTTTGCTAAATACAATTGAAACACCCGCCAGCGGTTTTCCATTATCATCTGTGACTTTCCCTCGAATTCCTTTTTGGATAAGCGTTTCTTTGGTTTCGATGATCCGTTCATGCTTTGGCAATAGAACAATTGTATTTTCTTCAATCCTATAATTAAACCCTTTAGCTGCCAATATCTCCTCCATGGCTTTGGACAGGGGAGCGTTCTTCAGATCAACAGAAATACTACTTTCTACATCCAGCATTTTGGAATTATAGAGAAAGCCATATCCGGTTTGCTTGGTAACTGTTCGCAGGGCATCCTTTATTTTCACCCGCTGACCTTTAAGGGTCACTTGCTGCGAATAAACCGAAGCACTTAAGTGCAACAGCGGAACAAAGGTCAAAACTCCAGTTAATTTCATAATTCTCCAGACTTTTTGCGTCCTCAGGCGATTGATATCCGATATATCGTTCGGAGAGGACAAATGAATACGGCAAAGCCACCTTGCAAAAGGAGCTTTTTTATCCGAATAGATTTGCATACTTTTGGTTAAGAGTTAGTTAATGAACACTATAAATTCTGTAGAGGCTAGCTCCAATTTTAGTCCCGATTGCCGTCGGGACTTTTTCTTTACTTTTCTGTAGATAAATCTTTTACATATTTTTTTTGTTTAGGTTATTTGACATAATTGTTGTTAGTTACTATTGCTGTTCGTTTGGGAAACGACCACTTTTCTTCCTTTTATTTTAAATTCCAATTGCTGCGAAGCGCCCAAAATATTCAGGACTTCCTGTATACTTTTCTTCTTCGGAATCATCGCGTCAAAAACACAGTTGCTATAATCCCCATTTTCAAAAGAGAATTCGATATCATACCAACGCGCTAGAACCTGCATAATTTCGGTGATATTATTATGATCAAAACAAAACATGCCCCCTTTCCATGACAGCAGGGTCTCCGGGTCCGGAATCCGACCAACTTTCAGTCCGCCTTGGCTTTCTTGCCATACTGACATTTGCCCAGGAAGTAGCTGTACTTGTTTTCCTCCGGCAATTACAGCAACACTGCCCTCAAGCAAGCCCGTTTGTACAGCATCATTTTCAGGATAAGCATTGATGTTAAAATGGGTACCCAGCACTTTGACCGTTTGCTGTCTGGCATGGACCAAAAAAGGTTTCGTTGGATTTTTGGCTACCTCAAAATAGACTTCGCCCGTGATGCTTACATCTCTTGTGTGCTGAGCAAAAATTGCGGGAAAGCTGATAGAAGATTCGGCGTTAAGCCAAACTTTGGTTCCATCTGAAAGTAAAACAGCGAACTGTCCACCTTTAGGAGTACTGAGGGTCCGTTCGCCCGACTTTTTATCCGTAGCAGGTAATCCCCGGGTATTGAATGTCATCATTCCGTTGGTATCGGCAAAAACATAGCTATTTTTTACCCCCGATCCAATACTGCTATCCAAGTTAATAATCCGGCCATCTTCCAATTCCAGAATCGCTTTATCCTGTCCAGGGGCAATAACTTCTTGTCGAGTGCTTGTAAAAATTCCGGCACCTTCTTGAATTCGCTCCAAAGCAATCCAAAAGCCAGCGATTATAACTACAGCAGCTGCAGCTGCCCAGCGGACGTACAATCTACGTAAGCGAACCTTCTCATTTCTGATACCATACTTCAATACCGAAGATACCCGATCTAGAATAGCATGCTGCTCCTCGGTTGTTTCCAAAGCTTCCTCCTCCTCAAGCTCCGCTAAAATCAATGCGCGCAATAAAGCGGAATCTTCTTCCAACTTGAAAAAATCCAGTAAATGCAAGAGTTCACCCTCAGAAGCTTTGCCTGTAAGATACTTGTTGAATAGTTCCTTTAGATTCGTTTTTTCTTTCAATTGATTAGGTCCTTTAATAGCTAATACGGACTGCTATTAAAAAGTACCTAATAGAAAGTTAACTTTTTTTTAATATGGAAGAATTGAGCTCATTGTAGTAACATCCATATTCAGTAACTGCGCCATAATATGGTAAAGGCAATTGCGATCCAATGCCCCAAAAAGGGGAATTCTTTTTTTAAAACAGCGTTTGCTTTTGTCAAGTGATTATTGATCGTTGATTTGCTGATCCCCATCAGCTCAGCTATTTCAGCATAGCTTTTGCCTTCCAATTTAAAAAGTACATATACTTGCCTACATTGTGGAGGCAGTTGATTGATCGATTGCATCAGACGTTCTTCGGTCTGTTTGAAGATAATATCTTCCTCCACATGTCCGTACAATTCCGAATAGCCCCGTACAAACTCATCTTTATACCGCTCATTGATGCTCAATTTCCGAAAGTGATCATACACAAGGTTCTGCGCAATAGCAAACAGATAGCCTTTAAAAGGTCTATCAATATCTATCTGTTCTCTTTTTTCCCAAATTCGGAAAAAGAGATCCTGTAAAATTTCCTCGGCGACATACTCACTTCCCAATAAACGGATCAGTCGACCCAATATCTTGGGGCTATAGATCTTATAAAGTGCATCGAAAGCATGATAGTCTCCTTTCTTCAAAAGCATTAAATGCTCCCGTTCTTCCATATCACAACTAAGACTATTTCTGCTTAACATCTGTATTTTTACATAGGTTCCAAATGGATGAAAGGAACATACTTGCAGCCATTTGGTTTTCAAACTTAGATAAATTTGCCTTTATATACAATATCTAATTACATCACAGACGAAACAATCGAACTATGGAATAAGGTACAATTATTCATGAGATGCTTCCTAGCGAACTATCGCATCTTCGATGGGTTGATATTTATCCTCATCTTTGTAGCGTAGCCTTAATAATGATCGTTATATTATTATCAAAATAATTAAAACCAAATTTTATGAAGCAAAGGATAACTTTATTTTACACCATTTTATTCAGTATTTTTCTATTTTCCGGATGCAAAAAAGAAGATAATTACGATGAGCTTTCTAGACTGGCGGATCTCAAAATTCAGGAAGCGGTAAAACTTACTGAAAATCTTTCTTGCAATGATCTGAAGGAATGCCGTATTGACACACTTTATTATACCTACGTACCCGTACATCCGAGCTTCGAGCAAACCTATAATAAATTACTTGCCGAGGCCGCAGATCTTAAAGAGAGAGCACAGAAAGTATATAAAGGACCAATTATTTACAACACGAGCGTAGCCCCTAATTATCTTCCACCCCATTTTGGGATACGTTGCATCGCCGGTAAACTGAAAGTCGCTTCGGCTAGAGATCTGGAATTATCCGAAATCAATCAACGATTGGCGGATCTGCTCCCCAAATTGCAGACATTTTTTGATGACATTCCCTGCAACGACCCAAGTAAATGGCACATTGCCACCTTTCGTAAAGACTGTGAATTTATCTCCATATTGTATACGGACAAAGAAAACTTTGCTGAGTTTGGAAATATGGCAGAACAATATAATCATTTGGACAATGCCAAAAGAATACTGGACAAAAGCTTAAATTGTAGTGAGACAAATGAAAAACCGGCTAAAGGTGTGATCTGTGAAAATGGCAAGCCTAAAGTAACGTATTAATTTCTCTTAAAAGATTATAGAGCCAGTTTTTGGGCTTGGACTTGTATAAAATAACAACATGCAAAAGCCGTCTAAGTTTGTGATAGCGGTTAAAAACTATTCGACGGAGGGCACAAACTAGCCCATGTAACTTTTCACAAAAAGGTATACATGGGCTAGTTTTATTATTTAGTTACTGTAACAACGATATCGTCGACAAAAATACGGTTAACGGTAGCTGGCCAATTACCAGCACGCTGATCAAAAGCGCCACCCAATAACCAAATTTGAGTCTCCGCAGTAGCTCCCGTAACAACAAAAGAATAGGTCGCCTCTGGAGCTTGCCATGCAGCTCTGCACGATTCTAAATTCGAATTAGGAGTTGCAACGTTCATCACATTAAATTGGCTCACACTGACCGTTCCTGGTCCTTTGACACCAACATTGAGTAGATGATGATCACCAGTGGCATATCGCACAGCTTTGAAGGTAACCAACAGATTTTTTGTACGCTGTACATTGGCCAGCTTCGGCGAAATTAGATCGCCGCCGTAGTTCGTACGTCCTAATTTAATAAAACCCGGTCGCGCATAAATCGATGCATAATTACCGCCACCTTCCGTCGTATTGATCGTACTGGTCCAGCCTTTGGCCAACTCTTCGGTACTCCATAAAGCAATCCTGGTTTCGCCTGACGTCGCATTAAAGATCTCGCTTCCATAAGTCAGCCAGTTAAAGTCCTCCTTAAGAACGACATCGCCCTCTACCTGCAATTTTACACCTTTCTGATATACAGCTAGCGGAGATGCCTGTTGCACGTCGTCTAAAAACAACAATAGATTTGCTGTACGCTCAATGTCGGTATTTTTATTTACTGTGATTGTTATTGGAGTATCGCCCTCACCTTCCATAGGAGCAACATTCACCCATTCAGATTCATCTTCCAAAGCGACTTTCCATTTCCCCGTAGCGCGGAGAATATACTGCCCAGTTATACCAGCTTCCAGAACTTCCAAACGGTTGGATATGCCATCTATTTTTAAATAGGGATCTTTCACCTGTCCTTGATCTGTGGTTCCTGCCTGCTCTACCTTCAGCACGTTATTTTGTAACTTTCCATCTAAAGTAAAAAACAAAGTCAGTTCACGCGCTTCGGGATCGGTATTTTTGTGAACGGTAACGGTAAATGTTCCATTTCCATTCCCCTCCATTGGATCTATTTTAACCCAGTTTTCTTTTCGGAGGGGCTCAACCTTCCATTTGCCAGTCGCCTGAACAGTGTAGGTTTCAGATACACCATTAGCCGCAGCGGCCAATTTTGATGGGTTATCTTTTAGTGCAAAATCACCATGTACCGCAAGATCGTCTTTACAGGATGTTAGTATCATTATCAAACTAAGACAAAAGACAACTATTGATTTTGGAAGCGTATCCAATTTGTAATAATTAATCGTATTCATGAATTCCATAATTTTATTTAGCCTGCATTTCAACACGTTCCTTCATAATTGTCGTCACATTGCCTATTGTATACTGATATGACAATAGAAACACGTTTGTGCGCATACCAAATGCTTCTTCCACTTTGAATTTATTCGGATACATGGGGTCATTGTCCAATTGTACGACCTGAATATCTTTGTAAGGCTTTATCTTTACGTTATTAAAATCATCTATCTCCAAGGTAAGACAGTTTTTCTCAATATTAGGTACTTTAGATATAAAGGTCTCATTGCCGGCGACCATCCGCACGCTATTGCTGGTTAATGGAAATAGCTGTTTATTCGCCGCTGTAGACAAACCATTGGCAAACCCCACCATTGAATACATGGTATTTTTGGCCTGTGATGCATATTCATTCTCTATGATAACCTGGTACAACATGGTGCTTTTCTTAGGATTGATTTCAACACCGGATGAGCCTGTCGCTTTCAGTCCAATAAAATAGGTAGAGTCCGGAGATAATCCATCTGGTCGCAATTTAACCATGGTACGGCCTGTTAGCTCACCTGCTTTGATCACAATCTTTTTGTCCATGATGTCATACTTCTCTTTGGGAAGTAATTTGGCATACAGATCTTCCGAATTATCATAAACAGCAAAATTGTATTTTACTAAAGGTTCTGAATCCTCTTCCAGTGCAATAACAAGATCTTTATCAGGCGCATGTGTACCTCCTGATGATGCCGCTACATAGCCAATTACCTCTTCTCCGGTCAAGCGAACCACTTCTTTAAACGTATTGTGATAATCAGAACTTATTAATGCTACCTCATTTTTATACATTTCCTTCTCGAATACTTCGTTGTCCTTACAGGCAACTAAAGCCATCGAAGATGTCAGTATAGCGATAAAACTTCGTTTCATAATTTAATATTTTAATGTCTTCCACAAACCAAAACGGTTATGGAAGACGGTTATATTTTCCTTTTCTAATGCTTAATCCTAATTATAGCCCGGATTCTGATCCAATGATGGTAATCTGCGCATTTCGGCACGAGGTATAGGCACCCAAATCAACTTTTTATCGACCTGCCTTGTCAGGAATGACGATGTACCTGGTGAAACTCGCTTGTAGAAAGATTCCCGATCCGCACCATCGGGGTTCATACCGCGAATAGGCTCACGTTCTGTTTCTTCGTACTTGCCCCAACGGCGTACATCGTAAAAGCGTCTGTTTTCCCATAGAAACTCCACCATACGCTCACGTTCTATTTGCTTCTGCACCTCTGCCTTGTTGGCAAGCTGCGCAGAGGACAATCCTGGTAAACCTGCACGATACCGAACAGAATTAAAAGAAGCTTTTATTTCACTTTCATCCCGGTTCGCGGTATAGGTTTTATCACCAAGCTGTACTGTATGGCTTCCAGTAAGGTTATTTAGTGCTTCAGCGTAGGATAACAATATTTCTGCATAACGGATAATAGGATATGCTTTGGGCATCATTCTGGCCCCCGTACCACTGATTGCATCAAATGGGTTTACCCATTTCTTAATAACATAACCAGTTAATGGATAGTTAGGTGAAGATGCCGAGACACCACCTCGACCATCAGGTTCCTGGTAAAAATATTTAGCCGTATGTGTATTCAACGTCGTACTCGACAAAGCCTGCCACACAGCACCGTTGAAACCTATCGATGCATAAAAACGCATTTCCCGGTTTGCATACATCTTAAATATCCCTGCATTCAGTGGGTAACCCGAAAAATTACGCGATTGAGCCGTAAATAAATCGTCAAAAGTGCCACCGGCAGGAAGATCAGCCACTGCCTCAAAATACGTATCGCCACGTGCTTCTTCTTTGGTACGTCCGTCATCCATCAGATAGGCATCTACAACTTTTTGTGTCACCGAGAAACGTCCCCATCCTCCTAAAGTTGGCGGAAATGCCCCCTGATTCAAATCCGTTCTAAAATATTCTGTATTACGCCCCCAAATGTATTCAGGATTGATTGAAGCGACAGCTTCACCGGTAAAGACATCAGAATATGATCTAAATGCATCAATACCACCCGCCCCATTCGGATAGCTTCCATAAAAGTTGGGGTCGGAAGTTACGCCAGCCGGAAGTGTGGGCGTTCTTTCGTCCGCTGGCACTGTATATAATTTATACCGGCCCATATCCATGACACGCTTAGCAGCGGCAGCGGCTACTGCCCAACGTTTTTCATCGTATTGTTGTGATACATAATGTGTACCATCGGTCTTGCGAATCCAGCTACCAAAATAGGATGCGGCAACCGGTCCGCCATTAAACAATGGACTGGCATGGATCAAGCGCAAACGGGCGATCAATGCAAATGCTGCTCCTTTTGTCGGTTTGCCAAAATCCAATAGACTAACATCAGTGGGAAGTTGTATTGCAGCCTTTTCAAATTCACCACAGATGTATTCCATAGCCTCATCATACGTTGCCCGGGGCCGGTCATAATACGCAATATCCTCATTGGTATTCACAACTTCATCTCCCAGCAAGATCGGTGGGCCAAAATCTATAATGAGGTTATAGTATGCGTAAGCTCTAATAAAACGTGTATATCCTTCGATACGGTTACGGTCTGCGTAGCTCATATCCCTTGGCACATCGAGGTTCTTTAAAACATTATTAGCTTTACGAATGATTTTGTAGTATTTTCCCCATTGATTAAGTCCACCGTAAAAATCAGGCGTAATATTTCCGGTTACAAAATCCATCCCGTAATAAATATTAGTAGTTCCAGTGCCTGTAAGGCCATTTATAGCTTCATCTGTCGCCATTGGCCCGGGCGTATAATTTGATCTGATCGTATTGGATTCATCAGGGAACAGTGCTGCCGCCCCCCACATATACGCTTCGATATAACGCGTATTTGTATAAGCTGAATCAATATTAAACTCATCATCAAAGTATTTATCAATATTTAGATAATCTTTACAGGATGCCACCATAAACAACAGTTGTATGGCTAAGACGAATTTGGTTATTCTCTTTATGATTACTGACGTTTTCATGTCCTTCATTTATTTCTATACTATTAAAAATTAATATAAGCCTGTAACGAGTAAGTCGTCGGAATTGGATATTTACGCCCTCCCCAGGCCGCTTGTTCGGGGTCAAAAATCTTAACATTATCCCAGATATAAAGGTTATTCCCAACAAATTGAAGATCCATAGATCTGACACCCAGTCTCTTTAAAAACTTAGGGCTTAGGGTATAATTCAAAGTAACCTCCTGTAAGCGCAAATAGCGGGCATCATCCATCCAAAACGAAGACAGCTGACTGTTGTTACTGTTGTTTCCGTATTGCAAACGGGGGAATTTAGCATTTGGATTTTCAGCTAAAGATAGATCAATACCATGCTGTAACGCATAGTCTCTTGGGATCCAACGGTTGGCAGGGTCATTAGCCAAGGTAATGACGTTACCATCTGTACCGCCAAAAAACGGCATATAACCCATACCGGTATTTTCAGTAACATCTTTATATGTCATTGGCTGCCCCACATAGAAAAAGGACGTCTTCCCTGTACCTTTGAATAACACTCCTAGAGATAGATTTTTGTAACGAAACTCTCCTCCGAAACCATACATGGTCAATGGATAGTTGCTATGGGTCAATGGAACTTTATCCAGCGTATTGATGATACCGTCACCATTTACATCTTTATATTTGATATCACCAGGTAATACCGTTCCAAAGCTTTGTGTCGGACTGTATTTGATATCGTCTTCGTCCTTAAATAATCCTAATGATTGATAACCACGAATAGAGCCGTAAGGATAGCCGTTAAACTCCAAGTAAGAATACTCCAGGTAAGCCTGTTCCCAATTTTGTACGACATTCTTTGAATAGGTAAAATTACCCCGCAAAGTAAGAGTCATATCGCTATTGAGTTTGGTGGTGTAGCTCAAATTACCATCAGCACCCGAGCTTTTCATACGCCCCACATTGGCGTAAGGATTGGATATTACACCCACATAATCCGGCACCTGAACCCGTGGCTGGAAGATACCGTTGCGCTGATCCTGGAAAAAATCAATCACAAAATCAATTTTGTTATTAAAGAGCTTTCCCTCTATTCCTAGATTGGACTTAATCGAGCGTTCCCATGCTAGGTTGTCCGCCCCGATACGCGTTTCAGAAATTGTTTCAATGCCACCAACACCCCAAACACCGCTATTGTAAATATCCGCTTTCGTCAGATAAGGGAAACGGACAGCATTTAAAATCCGGTCATTACCTACGGTACCATAAGATGCCCTGATTTTGAAATAGTCTAACCAAGGTGCTGCATCTTTCACAAATTGGTAACTTGAAGGTACCCATCCCACTGCCACCGATGGGAAGAACCCATACTGACGGCCGGGCTGAAAGTTTTCAGAACCTGTATATCCAAAATTGGCGTCCAATAAGTATGTATCCTTATAACCATAGGTAAACCTACTGGAAACCCCTTGATAACGAACAGGTATTGCGGTCATATTACTGGTTGCATCATCGGTATCTTTAGCATCGCTCAGGTAATAATAAACCAAAGCTGAGGTACGATGATCCTCACCAAATTTTTTCTCATAATTAAGTGTAGACTCAAAATGATATTTTCGGTACTGACTTACGGTCTTCAGATAGGAAGCCGGACTTTCCTGTACCTTTTGAACCATGATTAGCGAACCGTCTAAGTTTCGGCCGGTTGCCTCATACAATGCCGGTTGCATCCATCTACGTTCGGCAAAATAACTCTGAATGTCATAAGCACCCTGACCACGAATTTTCAGACCTTCCAGGAGACTACTTAAGTCTTGATCAAGCGCCACGGTTACCTTACCTTTATAGTTTTGATTATTATAGTTACCCGTACGATTGATCATCACATAAGGTGATGAACGTTGGCCTGCTCCTAAACCAGGCAATAAGCCATTGGAATATTGAAGCGGAATGGAAATTGGCGTAAGTGTCGATTGTGTTTTCCAGATCGCATCCGTATTCCCATAACCCGGTTCTTTTTTAACCGATAAAAATCCATCTGAACCCAAAAACACCTTAGTCGTTTTTGTCAGGTTGATATCAAGGTTAAGCCGATAATTGTAAGTATTGTAACCAACATTAGAACTGTAAATACTATTCTTATCAACTTTGTAGGCCGCTGTTTCGCTATTACCGCCCAAACTCAGGAAATATCGTGCAACCTCAGAACCTCCACGTCCCGAAGCATAGTAGCTTTGACGCCAGAAACTTCGGTTTAGAATCTCGTCTTGCCAGCTGACATCAGGATACATATCTGGATCTAGATGTTGTTGTATAATACCTAATTCAGTATCATTAAACAAGGGCTCGCTCCCCCGCACTACGGAAGCTTCATTAGCCAATAGGGCATAATCATAAGCACGTAGGTATTTCGGTAAACGATTCAGTCTGGATAAGGTCGTATTTGCACGCCCTGTGATCTGTATCCGATCTACGGTACCACGTTTAGTGGTCACCAATACCACTCCGTTTGCACCCCGCACACCATATACTGCTGTTGCTGAAGCATCTTTCAGAATGGAGAAGCTCTCCACGTCTGCAGGGTCTATGGTATTTAAATCGCCTTCAAGCCCATCAATAAGCACTAAGGCTTTCGCGTTGGCACCAAATGTACCTATACCACGCACCCAAAAATCAGAGATATTTGATCCCGGTTCACCCGAAGTCTGCATGGATATAATGCCTGCTGCACGACCGCCCAGCATATTCGCGATAGAAGGCGCGGGACTTTGTAACTGTTTTACATCAACTGTTGTAATGGCACCTACAGAACTAATTTTCCGTTGTTTTGCGCCCAAACCAACTACGACGACCTCATCAATATTCGTACTCTTATTGAGCATTTTTATTTCCAGATTGTTGGTCGATTCTACCACCAAATGCTCGGCAACATCATAGCCAACACTGGTAAATACCAACCAGTCTCCATACACAGCTTTAATAGTAAACTTTCCCTTTTCATCTGTAGAAGTTGCTCCTGTCGGTTTATCCTTGACGTAGATTGACACTTTAGATATAGGTTGCCCCTTGCTATCAACGACAGTTCCGGCAATCGCTAACTGTTCTTCTGCTTGTTGTGCAAGTGCAGGTGATAGCCAGAGGCACAGCGGCAGGATGCACAAAAAATAAAAAATCTTCATAATATAATAAGTAGGTTAATTATTCGATAACTAATTTACGGATACGCGCATTGTTCCAATCGGCGATATAGATATCACCCTGATCATTCACCGCAACTCCCCAAGGTTGGTTGAACTGCGATTCTACAGGCCCACCGTCTTTATAACCAGCTTTAGTCGGTTGTCCCGCAACAGTAGAAACAATTCCATCAGCCGATAACATGCGGATACAATGGTTACCGTAATCGGCAATAAACATATTTCCGGTCTTATCAAATTTGATATCTTTTGGATAATTGAATACAGCATCTTTGACGGGGCCATCACGAAATCCCGACCCACCCGGTGCATTGATACGTTTGAAGCCTTCGTTGATATGGTCAGGACGTAGGTCTAATACAGAAATGCCCTGTGCAAACGTGTTCGGGCTAGCGTTTGAGTGCAACGTAATATACAATTCCCAAGGTTTTGCAGGATTAATAGCCTGTCCATATTGTGAACCATAAGGCCCTTTGTGCACGATCGTCGCAGCATATGTCACCGGATCTATTTTAGCGATATGACCATCACGAAAGCGTGTATATAAATGTCCATCGTAGGGGCAAAAAGTCACAAAGTTGGCATAACGGTCGGCCTGAACGATCTTCGCATAATCCGCAGCTGAGAACTGTGCATTCCGCTGGCGAATGGTCCAAGCTTCCCTTGGATCAAAGGAAAAAAACACTTCGGCAACCGACTCATGTGAAACCGTCATAATACCAGTCACCCGATCTACC
This sequence comes from Sphingobacterium puteale, assembly GCF_003627955.1. Classification (GTDB taxonomy): domain Bacteria; phylum Bacteroidota; class Bacteroidia; order Sphingobacteriales; family Sphingobacteriaceae; genus Sphingobacterium; species Sphingobacterium puteale. Next base: position 104,905 of record NZ_RBWS01000005.1, read on the forward strand.
GTCACTCCATTGGCATAAGGGTTCGGTGATGATGCCGCTGAATATAAAGGGGTAACAATATTTTCCTTTTCGTTGATACGCGCTATCCCAAATGACCCACCATCACGCCAGGTCATAAACAGGTTGCCTTGCGCGTCCATATCTAGGTATTTACCGTAGACATGTGCTTGATCAAGGGTACCCGTCAAAAAGTTTTTATCCCCCGTACCGGTTACAGTACTAACTTGTGCCTGGATATGATAGGTAAATGATTTATCATAAACCAATGAATCTTTACCGATGACAACCGAGATTTTGGGATCATCGCCAGGGAGGCGTGGTACAATGGCATAAATGCGTTCTCCGCTCGAGGATACTACGGCGGCCCGTGCATTATTAAAATACACTTTGATCTTATTTGGATCGGATCCAAAATTTTGACCATCTAATAAGATTTTATCCTTAGCCCCGCCTTCTGCAGGATAGAAAGAAGAAAGCACGACCGGTTTATTGGGATCATGCTCGCTCTGTTTTGTCGCAACATCTTCCTTACAGGAAGAAGAAAACAGCAACATTAACAAAGAAAATGTTAATTGACTACATTTCATAATAACTTCGGTTAAGTAAATCTACAATTGGTTCTAAAAGTTAGATCGAATATAATTTAGAAAAACAAACAAAACAAATATTTACAAAATCAAAATTGAAACATAATAAAGTTATTTTAATAAAATATGAAAGCATTAGAAATATATAACATAAGCTATCACAGGTAATAAGACCTTCGATTAGAACGCTGCAAAACTAACAACAAGCCCACACAAACCGTCATTCAGCTAGTTATTAAATCATTAAGATTGTTTTAATTTAATGCTAAGAGTGTATTTTGAACAGAAAGAAAATTAACAAATCAAATAAAACAAAAATGTTACAAAAAACAACAAAATGAAACCTTCATATTGTAACATCTTGTTAGCAATAATTTTGCACAGGAAAACAGATTTAAAAAACAAACAAAGAAAATAGTGCTGTATTTGGGATACAACCAACTAGTTATTTTCCTTTAGTAATTACCTGCCGTAATACCGTATTTCAGGTATAGTTTTCCTACTGTTGGCCTACATTTGGTTTACTGGGATAGGAGAATAGTAGGCCAACAGTAGGTCAGTGGTACGTCAGTGTGCAAATAAGATCAGGAAAAATAGCAACGAACATAGGAAGTTAGTGCGATTAGCATTATCTAAAATTGTTCATCCTATTTTCGGAACTCATTCGGGAATGCTTCGCCCCTTCTTCGCCGATCACCTTACTTTTCTCCACTCAACACCTACTCTTTCCCTACTGATTATGTAGGCAATATGTAGAGAATGAGTAGAGAATCTATATGGGCATTCCGAAGACGGTACGGACAAAAGGCGAAGAAATACTGTACAAATACCGAAGCAAACACCAAAAAATAGTGCTTAAAAGCCCAATTTTTTGGTATCCCACTTCCCTAACTTTGATTTGATAACATTCCAAAAATCAGGAAAATGAAAAGGCATATAGCTTCATACAACCATTGTTCAGGGCGAGCATACTCGATTTATGAGCAGTACATGGTATGTATTATTTAAAGGTTTCCAACCATTGCAATCCCAAAAACATTTTTCAATAATCGCTATAAAAAGCAACTATAATTTGTTAAATTTATATTACACTAATGTTATTAAATTGTTAAGAATTGAACATCAAAGGATACTATATTGCGTTTTTGACCATTTTATGCTGGTTAACCTACAGTCCACAACTTGTTAGCGCTCAAAAGCATGTGTTCGATTTCTATGATGGGAAAGTTTGCATTAACGTATCACCATCATTCAATATTCCATTCAATGACAGTTTAACAGGATCTCTCGTACAGGAGTTCTACCAAACTGCTGATCAGACAGACTATCGTGATCTGGTAAATAGTTTGCTAGAATACAAAGATAAACAGCATCTCAACGACTGGGTATATTATCAGCTCGTGCGTCGAACAGCGCAACAGATAGCGCCAAAAACGGAAAATTACGCACGTTACACATTATACAAATGGTTTCTAATGTGTAAATCTGGATATGATGCACGTTTGGCGGTAGGAAACAATCAGATTATCTTTTTTATCCAAAATAATGAGGATATTTCTGATATTCCTTTCTTTGAAATTGATGGTAAAAAATATACCTGCTTAAATTTCCATGACTATGGAAAGCTATTTCAAAGAGCAGATGCCTATATACCCGTAAAGATTAAAGTACCGGAAGCCACCAACGATTTCAGCTATAAAATCACCAAGCTTCCAGATTTTATACCTGCAAACTATATTGAAAAACAGATAGCATTCAATGATGGTCATAAGGCTTATCATTTTAATGTTAAACTGAACAATGATATTAGCGATCTTTTTAAAAACTATCCTGGAGTTGATTTCGAAACCTATTTTAATATTCCATTGAGCAAGGAAACTTATCAATCGCTTATTCCAGCATTGAAAGAAAATTTAAAGGGCAAGAACGAAAAACAAGGTGTTGATTATTTAATGCGATTTACACGTTATGCTTTTTTGTACGAAAACGATGAAGAGAATTTTGGCACAGAGAAACGTTTATCTGCGGAACAGACTTTGTTAAATAAATATAGTGACTGCGATGATCGTGCAGCGCTGTTCTTTTATCTCGTTAAGGAGATCTACAATCTACCAATGATCACTCTCCTCTACCCTACGCATATCACAATGGCCGTCCAATTTGAACATCCTATTGGTGACGCAGTTTTGTACAATGGCAAATACTATTCGATATGTGAGCCTACTCCACAAGCCCAAAGTTTAGCTATCGGTCAATTGTCCGATAAACTCAAGAATCAATCGTATCAGATCGTTTATCATTATGAACCTAGGTAAAATTTCCGGCAAAAAATAGCCACTTAGCTGTAGTTATTACATCTTATTAATAAAGTCTAATAGATCAGTATATCGACCATCTGTACGGTATGCTGCAATGGTTACCGTATTTTCTCTGCCTTCGGATTTAATTGTGATCACATAATCAAGTCCATCCGCACAACGTGCGCATTCATTAATTTTAACATCCATTAATTTATAAGTATTGATATAGCTGGACAGCTGTTTTAATGTGGCCTCACTTGTTTTATAAACTTTATCTTTTTTTGATCCTGATAGACCATCTTTAGGATATTTAATTTCAGTCTTATTTTGATCAATGCTGATGTTCACCCCATCACCCCAGCCAGAAATTCCCTTTATTTCCATTTTTAGTCCGGAATCTTCAGGATTAACTTTGTCATCAGACTTTTTACAGCCCAAAAACAGAAATATGCTTAACGCAAATAAATAGATTGTCTTTGTCATAATTCTAAAGTTTATACATTTTGATTATATAACGATATATTAGAATTTGATGCTACAAAAAAATCCTGCTTTCAGCAGGATTTTCTATTTTACTAAACTATAAATTATTCTAGTATTTATTGTTTTTAGGATCCCAACTAGCCCAGCCTTTTGTCCAGTCTGTTGTAGTCCCCATTGCTCCAATAAACGTCTCTTTTGTTAAAGAAGCTAGATCTCCCTCATATTTCGCTTTTCCCAAAGCTGGTGAATCAGCTTTCAATAAAAGGTTCGGAGCTGCAATGGTTGTATTTGTAAGTCCAGCTGCAGCTAGATTAGCAACTGTAAAATCACCAAATCCATTTAAATAACCCGTTAAGTCAGCTACTGATGCAAACGATGTAACATCTTTTAAAACATAGTTTGCTTTATTACCAAATACCATATTATTTGAGAGAATTGAGCGACCTGCTTTCAATTCAGCAGCAGGGAAGTCCGAGTTAAACTCAATTCCAGCTGTTTTACCATCTACTATAATTGAATTTGCTAGAACCATACGGCTGTTTAGCCCAAAATGTACAGTAGCTCCGTGTTTATCAACATCGGTCCCCACTCCAGGCCCAATAAAAGTAAAGTTAGATAAGACTGGTCTAGAGTACATATTATTTGCCACAGCAGCCTTATTTTCTAGCTCAATTCCACGTGAAGTACCAGCTCCGTCAGAAATCATTGGATCTTTTATAGAAATTCCGTACTGGATTGTTCCGGTATAACCTTGGTCAAAATCGAAATCGTCATCAGTACCTCTATAAGCTATTAAATGAGATGCATTTACTGTCCCCCCGAAAAATTCGAAAGCATCATCCCCCCCATAAGAGACTTGAATATGGTGAATTTTAGTTTCAGAACCAACTGCACATAATGTTAATCCATTGATTTCTTTATCTGTTTGAATTGGGTTTCCAGCAAATTCGATACGTGCATAAGTTAACTCTCCAGAATTATCATTTAAAACCGGATTTGTTCCACCTCCGTACGTTGCAACCGTAGCACCTAATACACCACTTTCATATTGAGAAGTACCATCAGCAGAATTCACCTTAGATTTACCACAAATAATTATTCCTGACCAATCTCCCACGTTTCTATTTCCAGATGTTTGATCTGATGTAAAAACAATAGGATTTGTTGCTGTACCATTTGCTTTTAATTTGCCTCCTTTTTCAACAATCAGCGCAGCCTTCGTTGCTTTCTCTCCTTTTATGATAGTACCTGCTGGTATTTCCAAAGTTCCCCCATCCATTACCTGCACATAACCTCTTAACAAGTATGTTTTGGAAGCACTTAAAACTTTATTGCTCGTAATTTTCCCTTCAATTACCTCTACATCTCCACTTCCAGGGTTAGGATTAGGGTCAACTGGGCTTGGATCTGACTTACTGCAGCTTGCAATACTCATAGAAGTCGCTACTAAAGCTAACGCAAACCATTTTGAACTCATGTTTAATTTCATAATTTGTTTTTTTTTCAAAGCTACAAGCCAAGTGTAACCTTAATGTTAACTAATATTTATTTAATCTTTAAAATCTATAACCGAATGAGAGAGACACGTTTCTACCATATTGAATAGAATTTATTAAACGATCTCCCGCCTCATTGTACCTACCACTTTTATCTACGTCCTGATAGAAAATTGATTTGCTATCCAATAGATTGCCAATATTTAGCTTTAGTTCTGCTTTCTTAGAAATAATTCTTTTAGAGAGTTGAAAGTCCAAAACACTCCTTGGGGCCTCGAAAATGTCAGGGTACTCACTTATAAAGTTTGCATTTTCATAACGCCCAAAACCTACTATATCGATTCTTCGACCGATACGATTAAAGAAAAGATTCGCATCAAAAAGACGGTCAGATGAATATTGAAGACCAAAATTCAATAAGAACGGTGATTGCCCATACAATGACCTTTTGTTCTCCATCGTTGGTTGTGAACCTTCAAAATTCACCTCAGACTTCATAATTGCTGCATTTGTACTAAAAACCAAATTTTTGAAGAACTCTGTATCTGGATCAATAAATCCAAAGTCATGACGTATTTCAATTTCCCCACCTAGTATATATGCTTTTGGAGCATTGGTGAAAGACATTAACTTACTGGCAGGTGAAGATCCTGAGATAATATTTGATTCAATCGGATCTTTCAAATCTTTATAGAATGCCGAAACTGAGATCAATTTTCCAAGACTTGGATAAAATTCATAACGCAAATCAAAATTTGAGATTCTAGTTCTCTTAACATCAGGATTTCCTTTTTTTGTAATACCAGTCACAAAGTCATAAAAGGAAAAAGATGCCAATTCACGAAATTGCGCTCGCGCCAAGGTATTTGAAAAGCTAAATCGTAAATTAGTCTTTGGATTTAGTTCATATGTCAAGTTAAGTGATGGCAAAAAATCATTATATGTATTGTTTACATTATTTTCTTCACTGGAATTTAGGTTACCAGTTAACAATTTTTCCTTATAATTTTCGTAACGAACGCCTAAACTAGCTTTCAACTTTTCTGTAACTTTTCCAGAAAGCATGGCAAATGCAGCATTTAGATCCCCTGTACCTTCATAATAATTATCGGGATTAGTAATATCTTCCAAAACTAAAGTTTTATTTGAGATATTATCTGGAGCAAAAATTTTATCTAATGGCATCGCTAATAAATTCTTCTGATCAGCCGTACTTTCACTTAAATCTCTATATGCCAAAACTCGAGCATCAACCGTACGCTTTTTATTTTGTTTTAAAATTCCCGTTTTAAATGTTTGTTCCTGACCTAACAGCTTTGTTGATATAGACCAATTTACTGCCCCACCATAAATATTCTCATTCAAAGTGCTATAAAACCGTCCTGCTCCTGATGGAGAAGGGATTGTACCCACACTAGCAGAATATGGACTATTCGGATCACTACCTTCTTTTTTCGAATAAATTGTCCTTCGTAAATCTGGCTGATCCACATTGACATTACTATAAGAAAGATTCCAAGAAAGTTTGGATTGCTTATCGTTATTAAGTAAATACTCGCCATCGAAAACAGAATTAAACATTCTTTTTTGAACCGTTTCGAGTAAGGTTACTTTCCTCATCTCTTTTGTTCCGTCATCAAACCATCCTTCTCGTTGAGTATAGGATTGCTCTAAACCTTGATTAAAGATATTTTTAAAGGATAGCTTAAGATCGTCTTTGATATATGATATGTTACCCAATGCTCCTATATTAGAATTGAAGCGATAGTATGTATCATTATAACTAAAGATTTTGAGATCTTTACCTTGATCAAGAGTATTAAAGTCATTTCTTACTTCTGGTGAAATTGTTTCAGAATTGCGGTAAGATAAGGATCCAATAATACCTAATTTTCCCGCATTACTAAGTAGATAAGAATTCCCAAACGTAATCTGTGCATTTTGAGCTGGTAATACTTTTCCTAGTTTTTCAGTTACCCAAGTATTTTTAAATTGTTTACTATAATTTACTTTATCACTAAGATTTAAATTGGAGTAGTCTTGAAAAGAGCCTGGAAAGCTATTGGGTAATTTATTGTCAGGATTTAATGTCGCAAAATAATTACCAGCTGATCTTTTATTTCCATAGAAATCTTTAAAAGTACTTAAAGAATTATAGCCAAGACCGACTGACACTTCAAAGGATTTTCGATCTGGAAAGTCCTTTGTCTTTACATTTATCGCCCCTCCTGTCAAATCCCCAGGTAGATCTGCGCTTGCCGTTTTACTGATAACAATATTATCGATCAATGACGAAGGAATAATATCGAATGAAAATGCTTTACGATCGGATTCCGTACTTGGTAACGGACTATTATTTAGCAATGCTGAATTATAACGATCACTTAGTCCGCGGATAATAATGAATTTATTATCCTGAACACTTGCACCACTGACACGCTTTAACACTTCTCCCGTATTTTTATCTGGGGTTTTCTTAATCACTTCGGCTGAAATACCATCAGAAATAGAAATGCTATTCTTCTGCTGCGCATACAATGCACCTATTGATTCTTTTTTAAATGTACCCGTGATCACAACCTGATCCAACACTTTTCCCTCGGAATTGTCAAGAACCACATCTAAATTCGTTACATCCTTATCTTTAATCTCTACATCAGTAATTTGCTTTGTCGCAAACCCCAAGTAGCTAAATTCTAAGGTATACTTTCCTGCGGGTACAGCCGGAATATTGTAATTACCTGTTACATCCGAACTTCCTACACGTGAAGTACCAAGAACCTTTACCGTCACCCCCGCGATGGTCTCTCCTGTCTTGACATTTGTAACTTTACCTGCAATCTTCCCACTCCCCTGTGCATAAACTGTTGTTGACGCAGCTACGACGAACGTAATGGCAGCAGCGATTCTTTTAAGTTGTAATTGTGGTTCCAATTTATTTTGTTTTTTGTTTCTGCAAAGCTATTGCCATAATATTATATTAACATTAACAAGGAATTACCATTACGTAAACCACTTGTTAATTTAATGTTACTCATTAGGGTTTTGTGTTTATATTTTGGTCAAAAACACATCTAAACTGCATTTTGAGCGGAGATTTTATAATTTCTATCGAATTATATTAAAGCAGTGTAATAAAATTATTAAGTCAAAAAGTTATTAACATATAATAGCTATTTCCACGTTTTTGGTATAGTTCCTCTTATTCTATAGCTTATCACAAGAAAAGTACTCCCCTATTTATGGAACAAAATGCCAAGAATGATCTTATTATTGCAATATAATTGCATATACAAAGCAATTTCTCTAAGTTTGAATATATTTTCAATTTTTGAGCATATGAGCAACCCGATCGTATCTACTGAACAGCTAACATTCCAATATACGAATGCAAAAAGCATCGCATTTCCTGATATCCATATTGAGAAAGGGCAACACACGCTATTATTGGGCGATTCAGGTACAGGAAAGACAACCTTGCTGAATATGTTGGGGGGGTTATCCAGACCGAAAACTGGTCATGTTAAAATTAATGATCAAGATCTTTCGCTATTATCAAATAGCAAAATAGATAAGTTCAGATCGCAATATATTGGGTTTATCTTCCAGGAAGCTCACCTTCTCAAAAATTTAACTTTGCTAGAAAATATCAAATTAGCACAATCGCTCGCCGGAAAAAAAGTCAATGTAGATGAGATTCATCAGGTATTGAAACAATTGCAGTTGGAGGACAAAACTGGTGCCTATCCAAATGAATTAAGTCGTGGCCAACTGCAACGCGCCGCTATTGCGCGTAGTGTGATCAATAAGCCGGCGCTGCTCATTGCGGATGAACCCACAGCAGCCTTAGATGACACCAATACAAATCGCGTGTTGGAGCTTCTTATGGATATCGCAGACACTGCCGGCTCGACCTTGTTGATCACCACGCATGATAAACGGATTAAAGATCAGTTTTCAAAAATGTATCTCTTAAAATAATGGCGCACGCCAAATATTCATCACCCTTTTAGATTCAAAATTTGCTATGAACACGATACAGTTGGTTTGGAAAAATTTAAGTAGACAATTCGGTTCTGTCTTTTTGAGCATTTTACTGACAGCTTTTGGAATCTCCATACTGGCTGTACTCTCGATTACAGGTGAAACATTCGAAAAGCAGCTCGACAACAACAGTAAGAACATTGACCTGGTCGTCGGAGCCAAAGGTAGTCCTCTTCAATTGATCCTATCCAGCGTATATCATATTGACAACCCAACGGGAAATATACCTTTGAACGAACTCGAGCCACTGCGTCAGAACCCGCTTGTACAATTAGCGGTTCCCTTGTCATTGGGTGATAACTTTAAGGGACATCGAATTGTCGGTACGGACTCTTCTTTTCTAGCCATCTATGGTACCAAAATAAATAACGGCCGCATCTGGAAAAAAAACTTTGAGGTCGTTATCGGTGAACAGGTAGCTAAAAAAAACAACTTGAAAATAGGTGACCAGATCAACAGCTCACATGGACTGAGCAAGGATGGCCATAGTCATGACGAACATCCTTTTACTATTGTGGGTATTCTAAAGCAAAACAACAACGTAACTGACAACCTCATATTGACCAACCTCGAAAGCGTCTGGGATGTTCATGGTATCGCCCATGATCATGCCGATCACGAAACAGCAGCTCAAAAAGAAAAACGTGAACGGGAAGAAGACCGCGAAGAAACGGTTAAAGCACACCTGCACCACCATGGCGAGGATTTGCCGGAAAATTCTACTGCTCAAGTAGCAACCAATGAAAAGGAGCATCATGATCATGACCATGAAGGACATGCTGATCATGAACACGAAGAGGAAGGTGTATTTGTTAAATCCATCGGCGCGGATATGGTGAAACAGAATGGTCTTGAAATAACGGCTATTTTAATAAAATACCAGTCACCGGCAGCCATCGGTATATTGCCCAAAATGATCGACCAACAAACTGATATGCAAGCGGCTTCTCCGGCAATGGAAAGTACGCGTCTGTTTTCACTCCTAGGTGCAGGAATAGATTCTTTGGCTATCCTTGCTTATGTCATCATGCTCATTGCTGGCCTGAGTGTATTTATTAACCTCTACAATGCGTTGAAACAACGTAAGTATGATCTGGCCATTATGCGTACACTCGGTGCGTCTAAAGGAAAGTTATTCAACATTGTTCTGTTGGAAGGTCTGATCATAACGATCGTTGGTGGACTGGTGGGACTTTTATTCGCACATCTGGCTTTATACTATATCAGTAACCAAACGAGCCAGAGCGCTGACTTTATCGAAGCTTTTAGGCTACATCCAAAAGAATTGGTATTTTTGCTTGTTGCTTGCCTCATCGGCGTGCTCGCAGCGCTGATTCCCGCTGTGAAAGCGTACAGGACAAGTATCGCTGGTACTTTATCAAACAAATAGGACGAAAACAAATAGGACGACTGGGTATTGGTGTTAAAAAACGTAAGAATAGCAGATACAAGATAAATTCTGGATGTGCATCGGCAAAATCTCAGTACGCAATACAATATACTCAATACTAAAACAGATGAAACCATTATGATTTATTCATCATACAGAATAAATCTGATCGCTTCATCGCAACTACAAAAAAATTAAACAGATGAAAAAAATTATCACGGCATTTGCCTTCATATTCTTCAGCATTATACAGGTACATGCACAGATCGGTAGCAATCCCGATGTGCCTGATCATACACCCATGATGAACAAAACATGGGATGCCATTGATAAGATGGCTTATAAAGTGACTTATAATGGCGCAAAAAAAGTATATACCCCATTTTATCCCAAAGAACTCAAAGCACTGGAAAACAAAGTGGTTGAACTCCCAGGTTATATGGTTCCGCTGCACAGTGGACGCAATCACAAGAATTTTATGATGTCTGTCTTACCTGTCATGCAATGTCAGTTTTGTGGTTCCAATGGAATACCACCTATGGTAGAAGTAACTTTAAAAGGGGGAGCTATAAAATTTTCCGAAGACCCTATCAAGCTCAAAGGAAAAATGGTTTTTACAAAAGATCCGCTGAAAGGAAATTCTGAGATTCAGATCGTCGACGCTGAACTGATAAAGTAATAGAAAAAGTATCTTCAATGTTGAATCTGATCTACTCCAGATTAGATTCACATTGAATCACTAAGAAAATAGTATAAATTATCTATTGAGTAGTGAGGTTTCAAGACAGGCTGCCAAAGCCGCTGTCTCTGTCCGTAAACGGGCTTCCCCAAGCGATACTGGATGAAAGCCGGCTGCTAAGGCCATATCGATCTCCTCTGCTGAAAAATCTCCTTCCGGACCTATCAAAATGATATAATGTTGTCCAGCTTCAAATACTTCGTTCAAATACTTCTTATCCGAATCAACACAGTGTGCTATTGCTTTTTGAGCACCTTCCTTTGGAAGATCTTTTAAAAACTGTTTAAAGGGTGTTGCAGGATTCAGTTTTGGCAGATACGCTTTCAAAGACTGTTTCATGGCTGATACAATAACTTTATTCAAGCGGTCCAACTTCACCTCCTTACGCTCGGAATGCTCACAGATAATAGGCGTAATTTCCTGAATTCCCACTTCGGTAGCTTTTTCCAAAAACCACTCGATACGATCGATGTTCTTAGTGGGCCCAACAGCAATATGCAAATGATAATTTGGTTTTTGGTAGTTCTCCGTAATGTCCAAAATCGCTAATACGGTACGTTTTGGATGTGGGTCCATAATTTCAGCTTCGTACAGGCCGCCGCGACCGTCTATTAAATTTAACCGGTCTCCAGCATTCATGCGAAGCACACGCACAGCATGCTTACTTTCTTCCTCACTAAGGATAAAATTCTGTAAAGAAGGATTTAATTCCGGTGTAAAAAATAATTGCATGTACTGCTTCCTTATAATCCTATTCTTCTATATCATCATCAGCTGACTCAACCAGTTCTAACTTGACAAACTCGATGTTCTGTTGTGCTTTGCGGATAATTGTAAATACGTATCCATATTCTTCTTTCCGCTCGCCTACTTCAGGAATTTTATCAAAGATTTCACTGACCAATCCCGCCATTGTATCGTAATCCTGACTTTCGGGTAATTCTATCGGAAGAAACTCATTCACATCATGAATACTAGCCCCTGCATCTACCATATATTCTGTTTCAGATATACGTTCTACAACTGGGGTTTCCTCATCGTACTCATCTTGGATCTCTCCTACCAATTCCTCCACAATATCCTCCAGGGTAGCCATCCCTGCTGTCCCTCCAAATTCATCCAGTACAATGGCCAGTTGCAGGCGTCGCTGCTGAAACTCGGCCATCAGATCATTGATCTTTTTGGTCTCAGGGATAAAATAGGGCTTGCGCATAATATTTCTCATCACCACCTCTTTGCCTTTGGCCAATAGCGGAAGGATATCCTTGGTATGCACAATACCAACAATCTGATCAATGTTATCTTCGTAGATCGGAAGACGTGAATAGCCTTCCTCCGTCATAGTCTCAATCAATTCCGAAGCGTCCGCTGTTATTTCGACCGCGACAATTTTCGTCCTCGGCACCATAATATTCTTGACGATACGTTCATTAAAATCAAAAACATTTTTAATTAACTCATGTTCAGAAATATCCAATGCGCCGGATTCTTTTCCTTTATCCAAGAGGTATTGTAATTCTTCCGAAGAGTGGGCAGATTCACCTTTAGTCACCTCAAATCCTAAAATTTTAAGCAGAAAATTAGCAAAACCGTTTAGGATCCATATAAAAGGTCTAAAGATAAAGTAGAAAAATTGCAGGGGAACCGCAATCTTCATCGTTGTTGCAACGGGTTTTTGAATCGCAATTGACTTGGGAGCCAGCTCGCCAAAGACAATATGCAGTACGGTAATAATTGTAAATGCCAGCACATGTCCTGCGTTGGTCGCTATCGTACCGGTCAATTCAACACCAAAGAAACCTAAAGCCCCCTGCACAATCTGGGTCATTACAGCCTCTCCTACCCAACCTAAGGCCAGTGAAGAAAGTGTAATACCCAATTGTGTAGCGGCCAAATAACCATCCAAATGCTCCGTTATACTTTTGGCTATTGTAGCAACTTTACTACCTGTTTTTGCCTGAACTTCAATTTGGGAGATTCGGACTTTGACAATAGCAAACTCGGCCGCAACGAAAAAGCCGTTGGCCAGTACTAAAAACAATGTCCAAAAAATATCGAGCGCCATGCTGGGGGTTATTTGTTAACAAATTCTGTTTTGTACAACTCAATAGCCTCTATCAAGATTCTTTGTGCTTCTTCACGTCCTTTCACCCCTTCAACGATAACTTGTTTCTTTTCTAAAGCTTTGTAACTTTCAAAGAATTGTACAATTTCCTTCATTGTATGCGGCGGCAATTGATCAATGTCTTTAATGTAGTTGAATATAGGATCATTTTTGGCAACAGCAATGATTTTATCATCTTGCTCTCCGCCATCAACCATATTCATGACACCGATAACCTGTGCTTCTACCAATGTTAAAGGTAAAATATCAACCGAACAAATTACCAAAATATCCAAAGGATCTTTGTCATCGCAATAAGTCTGTGGAATGAAACCATAATTGGCTGGATAGACGACAGAGGAACTCATTACTCTGTCCAAAAGCAACAAACCTGTTTCTTTGTCTAATTCGTACTTTCCTTTGGATCCGTTTGTAATCTCAATGATAGCATTTACGGCATTTGGCACATTCTCACCTGGAGAAACCATGTGCCAAGGGTTTTGTTTACTCATTTTTTATTTTACTGTATATTTTGTTTGTTTCTTTTGTCTTTTATTCGCTTTTTGAGCAAAGTTATTGCAATAGGCAAAAATGCGATCACAATCATCCCAACCACAACGTATTCCACATAATGGATAATCCAAGGAAACTCTATCCCTAGGAAATAACCGGAAAGTGTTAATACCAAGACCCAAATTAAAGCTCCACTGATATTATATAAAACGAATTTTTTGAAGTCTAATTTTACAACACCGGCAAAGATCGGAGCAAAAGTACGAACTATTGGAACAAATCTACCTATAATTAATGCGGTTCCCCCATATTTATGGTAAAATTCTTCCGCCATCACCACATATTTCCGTTTAAAGATAAAACTATCCTTTCGCTTGAATAACATGGGGCCGGCTCGATAACCGAACCAATAACCTGTAAAATTGCCCAGTATTCCTGCTCCCAATAAGCCCAGACAAAGCGTATAAATGCTCACATCGATCTTATTGAGCGCGCAAAATAGTCCTGCTAAAAACAATAAATAATCGCCCGGTAGAAAAAAACCAAAAAACAGACCTGTTTCGGCAAATACGATTAATATAACTAAATAAAACCCGCCTGAACTCAGGAGCTCTTCGGGGTTCATTAGTTGTTGAAATGACAACAAAAGTTCATGCATAACTTTCAGTAAAAATCAATGTTGTTTTCTCCATTTTAGAATCAAAATCTACTTTTTTCCCCTGTACAATTTTAAAACAACAAAGTACAAATATAGTATTCTTCTAAAAAACGAAAGTAAATCAAGTGTAATATAATCTTGTTATTGATTTTGTGCAGTTATGCTGATAATAGACTCACGGATTGTTTCAGCGATCTGATGTAGTTCATCTTCGCCTAAACTCAACTTAGGCCCAGCAAAATTTAGGTCACTTATTTTATTGATCGGAACAAGATGAATATGCGCATGCGCAACTTCCAATCCCACAACAGCCACGCCAACTTTAACACACGGTATTACTTTTTTTATCCCCTGCGCAACGATTTTTGCAAATACCCAAAGCGCCATGTACTCATCATCTTCAATATCGAAAATGTAATCTGTTTCTTTCTTAGGTATCACCAAAACATGACCTTTCGCCAAAGGACTGATATCCAAAAAAGCCAGAAAATCATTACTCTCCGCAACTTTGTAAGCTGGAATCTCTCCAGCGACGATTTTTGAAAAAATTGTTGACATATTATTCTATATTGGAATAAACTCCTTTTGTAATAAAGTATTGAGATATTAATAATGCATAGGAAACTTCGATTCTACCGGCCATCGGCCTGCAGAAAGAAAGTCTAACGTCTACCATTTACTATCTAAATACATTTGATAAAAAACGACCATAAGTAACATTAAGTATGATGTTCTCAACAAATATAAACAAAAAAGGTCGCGATTACTAGAACCCGACCTTCTTAATATAAAGTTAATTTGCGGATGTGCGGTTATGGCATACCGCACATAACCGACATATGTTATCTCGAAATCTCTACAATTTCAAATTCAATCTTACCTGCAGGTACTTCGATCTCTGCCGTGTCACCTTTCGACTTGCCCAATAATCCCTGAGCAATAGGAGATTTAACGGAAATCTTGCCCGACTTAAGGTCCGCCTCTGATTCGGCAACCAATTGATAAGTCATCACAGCACCATTCTTTTTATTTTTGATCTTAACGATAGACAAAGCTAGCACCTTAGACGTATCCAATTTGGATTCGTCAATCAATCGGGCTGTCGCCAAGGTATTCTCCAAGTTGGCTATTTTAGCTTCATGGAGTCCTTGAGCTTCTTTAGCAGCATCATACTCCGCATTTTCAGACAAATCTCCTTTGTCTCTTGCCTCTGCAATAGCATTGGCAATTTTAGATCTTCCTTCCGTCTTCAGATAAGCTAATTCCTCTTTAAGCTTACGCAATCCTTCTTCCGTAAAATAAGTTACTTCTGCCATAATTTTATCTTTTTCTTATTTTCTACATTTAAAAAAAGAAACAAGACCATATTACCCTCTTCGGGTAACATGGTCTTGCTTTCAATCTATACGAAGATAATAATTGTTTTCAACAAAACAAATTCTTATCCATCAAATCTCTTCTTCATCAACAAATTTATAGCCCAATCCGCGTACTGTCTGCAAATAATGCGGTTTGTCAGGATTTGTTTCTATCTTCTTCCGCAGACGTACGACGTGCATGTCCAGCGTCCGTGTATTCACATTGGAGCTATACCCCCATACCACTTCCATCAACTCCTCACGTGTGATCTCCCTACCTAAGTTTTGAAGAAAATGTAATAAGATTCTATTCTCTAAAATAGTTAATTCGACCTTTTTACCATCCCGTATCAAGGAATGGATATTTGGATGGTGTTCTGTCTGTCCAAACTTGTAGATTTCGGGGCTGTTCTTGGGCAAGAAAAACTTCACCTTATTATCTATCATTGCGATCAACACGTCCATATTAAACGGCTTGCTAATATAGTCTGTCACACCAAAGCTATAAGCTTCAATCTTGTCCACATCCTGGGACTTGGCTGTCATCATAATAATGATATTCTCAAATCCTGCTTTACGGACATCCTCGCAGATCTCGTTACCTTCTTTTCCCGGGAGCATCCAATCTAAGAGGACCACGTCCGGTCGTTTCTCCAAGATTAAACTTTCTGCTTCATTCCCATTTCCGCTTTGGATGACTTGATAGCCCTCAGATTCTAATCGATGTTTTACCAAGAAACGTAAGTTCTCATCATCTTCAATAACAGCAACAGTGATGTCTTTATTCATAAGTAAATAATTTGTCTTTTAAATGTCTTATGAAATATCCAGTTTATAATTATAAGTTTACAAGCTTTCTAAACATGGATATTTCATATTTAAATTTAGTTTTTAAACCGGAAATACTAACGTGAAGGTAGTGCCTTGCCCCAATTGGCTTTTTACCGTAATATCTCCACCAATAAACTCAGTGATCTCCTTACAGAAAGCCAAACCTAAACCAATACTTCCTTGCTGATTATATTGACTTTTTATTCTATAAAACTTTTTGAAGATATTGTTAAACTCTGCCTTCTCTATCCCAATTCCTTCGTCCTTAAAAGTAATAACAAAATTCTTCTTATTTTGTTGTATCGCAATATCCAAGATTTTATGCCCATTTTTCGAATATTTGTAGGCATTGTCTATCATATTTTGAAATACACTGCTCAATAACACCGGATCGGCAAGCATCGATGTTCTTACATCAATTTTTGTGCTAATTTTGAAGTCAGCATATTTTATTCTTGAGGAAGCAACCAAATTTTCGGTAAATTCCTCCAAGTCTACCTCCTCTTTATTTAATTTGATGGTTTTATTTTCAATTTGACTAAATGACAATAATTTATTCATCAGATTATTGAGCCGGTCAGCTTCCTGATCCAAAATATTACCATACATCTTTCGCTCCTCATCGGATAAAACTTGTGCACTCTTGATGTTATTTCCAGCAATTTTTATAACGCTTACAGGCGTCTTAAACTCATGGGTCAAATTGTTGATAAAATCATATTGCAATTTAAAAAGTCTCCCGTTAATTTCTAAATTTCTATAAATTAAATATAGAATAGCGATCAAAATAATATAAATCAAGGATATACCTCCCAATACGGGCCAAAAACTACGGTTTATTTCCTTCGAGAGAAAACTTTTACTTGATCTAAAGAGCAGTTTATAATCTGCCAAAGCTCCCGGTAAAGGCATTTCTGTAGAAATTTCATCGTTCTCGGGCGTAATCGGTGCCCCTACCAAGGGGACGATCTCCACTTTTTCGTAGAGATTGGCATAACTATTTTTTACCTCCAGAAACATTGGGTCGATCTGAAAATTGAACATGTCCTGTTCATAGCCGACAGTATGGTCCAGATTACCCTCCATAATGGCTTTATAAACGATCAAATCATTGACCCTTGGTATATTTAAATAGGTAATCTGTCCGGGTCTGATCGTATAGAATACCTTTAAAATATCCTTGTCAGAAAGTTTAGCATTCGGCTGCAACTTGTCAATATAAGTAGCGAGCTTAACCCCAATGTTATTGATTTCCTCCGAATGCAGCCCCATCTGACCACGGTCACGGATCGTATTTTTGTTCAGCCCCGAGCGGGATACCGTAAAAAAAGTAATGGTCTTAGGCTGAATTCTCAAATTATTGACTATAAAACCGTAATTTAAATTATGATCATTGTTAAATTGTAAATCAAAAAAACCGATTTCGCGCACAAAAGGATAAGAACTTAAAATACTGTAGGCATATTTTCCGGCTTGTACAGAGTCCAAAAAGCCCTGATAAAACGAGACCTCAGGAATTCTATTTTGGAAAAAGTCATTGAAAGGAACCAAGGTCTGATCAAAAATTTCCGATTTCCTATTGGTAAATTCATTCTTTATATGGGACTCGGTATAGCTTCTGGATAGAAAAAGCGCAAAAATATACAAACCACTGATGACGATGAAAAACATCAACAATAGTCCGTAATTTTTTCGATAGCTGTATTTCTCTGCTTTCATATAATGTCCCTAGTCCGCTAGATATTTTGCCAAAAATCGCTCCAGTTCATTATAGTAGCCAAATATATTCTCATCTTTTTTAAAAGTTCTGTCTTCATCTTCCTTTAGGAAATATTGCACAGGAACATGGTTATTCTTCAGTTTCTGAACAAATTGGTTTGCATCTGTCACCGAACTAAATCGATCTTTGCCCCCTTGGACTAACAGTACAGGAATCCGTACCTTATCCGAATGAAAAACAGGAGATATATTTTTAAACAGCTCCGCTTCCCGAATAGGATTCCCTACGATCTGATACATTTTCTGCACATAGGACTTAAAATACGGTGGAATATCCCTAAAATAGGTAAATAGATTGGTATATCCTGAATAAGAAACAGCACATTTATAAAGGTCTGAATTGAAGCAAGCAGCATGTAATGCCGAATATCCCCCAAATCCTTTCCCCACAATGGCCACACGATCTTTATCGGCAATCCCCTCTTTGATCAGCCATTTTACCCCGTCCGTAATATCATCTTGAATTTTCCCACCCCATTCCTTAAATCCAGCAGTCCAAAACTTCTTTCCAAACCCTGTTGAGCCCCGATAATTCATCTGAAAAACCAAATATCCCCTGTTGGCTAAAAATTGTGCTTCATTGTCAAAACCCCATACTTCGCGTCCATTGGGACCATCGTGCGGCAGTACCACCATCGGCAGATCTTTTCGGTTGGAATGTATAGGATAGGTCAGATACCCTGAGATCGTCATGCCATCTCTCGCTTTGTAGGTAATAAATTCATTGGGAGCCAATTCCTTACTTTTGAGATCCGAGTTATTGTCGGTTAATTTGGTCAATTTTTTTGACCTAAAATCGTAAAAATAAATCCCGCCGGGATTCACATCTGTATAGGTTTTAATAATGACTCTCTCTCCCGAAACATCGGTATTGAGTACCTGGAATTCAAAACCATCAATTTGCTTAGACAGTTCATCATATTTCCGTTTTGTTTGTTCGTCAAAAAAATGCCGGCTCTGTCTCGAAGTTGTATAATTAACAAACAACAAGCGGTTTTGCTCCGCGAAGTAACCTCCGGGACTTACATCGACCTCTTTATGGCTATACAGCTCTCCCAATTCCCTTTCGTTGACCAGATCATAACTAATGAGAGCCAGCTTGTCACGATTTATATTTGAAAGTGCATAAATAATACGGTCTGAACTATCCTTATATCCCAACGGAGTGAAACTACTCTCGACATCACAGCGTATAATCTCCTTAAAAGGTTCTTTCTCAGAAACCCGAAAAAGAACTGATTGCTGTACCGAATCATTTGCAATTGCTAAACGCACCTGCCCATCATTGGAAGCAATCCAAGAACTCATATTACCGGGGTTTTGTAGAATCAGTTCCCGGGGTCTTCCGTCCAAATAAATGCGATACAGATCAAAAAACGAGGAATCACGGTCATTGATTCCAGCAACAAAACTATCGCCGTTGGAAACCATCGGATGAACCCACCTGAATCTTGCACGGGCAGGTTTAATTAATGGCCAAATCTTTTCTGTGTTGATGTCCACAGCATATAAACGTAAACTATCCTGGGCAGATTGCTCGGTCAAAAAGGAAATTTTGGAATCGTTATTCCAGACAAAGGATTTTACATTGATATCATTCTGATAAGTGAGCTGCTTGGAGCTGTCCTTCTCCATCAAATCTATCAAATAGATATTTTTGCAATGATTGTCCATACCGATATAAGCAATGAACCGCCCATTGGGAGAAATTTTAAAATTTGATTTTTCAGGTGTGGAAAAGAATTGATTAATGGGTATAGGGTCAACCTTATGTTGTTGGCACCCTAACATAGTCAATGCACAAAAAAATAAAACAGTCCAAAATTGCAACCTCATAATCCCGAATACGTCCTTATCATTTAACCCAAATATTGTAATTAAATACCAAATTGCAGCCAATGCAACCTTATTTTTACAAGATATAGTAATTAAACGTAATATTCAAAAATAGCGTATAAAACCGTATTTTTGTTTATGTTTTTATACAATGTATCTGTTATAGCAGAAGAAACAATCCATCACGAGATCGTTTCCTGGATTGAAGATAATATCGTACAATCCCAAAAATTTCGAGTGCATTTTCTGGAAATGCTCCAGTCCCCGCACGAAGGAATGACTTATTGTATTCAAGTCGTCCTGCCTTCCGAAGAACATATCACGGATTTTCAGCAGGTGCATTTGATACCATTACAACAACTTATTTCGGAGTCGTACAAGGATAAAGTTTTCCTTTTCGACAGTACAATGAAATACTTAAAAAAATAAAGAGCTAAAAAGCTCTTTATTTTTTTAAGTATTGTTATTTCTTCTTATTATCCTGCGCCTCCTTATCTTTCTCTTTTATTTCCAAAGCGAGCTCATAGCGAGGTTCATAGCTTATTTTTGGCGTTAAAAAATGTAATAGGATCAAGCGGGAATACCTGAAATTAAAGGGAGCGAAAACTAAGATGGTCACAGCCAGACCTCCCAAATAGAACCAAGGCGACTCACTTCCCGTCAAAATCGCAATAGCAACAGACACTGACACAATTTCAGCTACGGAAAGTGCATAGCTAACATACATTGCTGCATAAAAATAGCCGGGCTCGACCTCATATTTAACACCACAATGTGGGCATATTTCATTCATATGCTGCTTCCGCAAGCTATATACCTTTCCTTCAAATACATTTCCGACATGACATTTAGGACATTTGGAATGTATCATTGCATGAAATTTAGATGTCGGCATTGGATTCTACTTTATCTCGTTAACAAACTTTTTGGTTGGCGGATTCTTTTTTCGGTATTTTTTATACCATAGATAGCCCAGTCCTGCAGCGGCCAGATAAGGAATCACCAATAGAAATAAGATACCGTCGTTCAACCCCTTTCCCTGCATATTGCCTTCTTTGGTAGAATTTTCGGCATTCAATGTACACATGGCACACTGTGCTCGGGAAATAGACACCATCGAGCAGCTTAAGGTAAATATTAAGAGTAGATATTTAAACCATTTCATAGCCCAAAGTTACTGAAAATTTAACGATTAGCGTACCAATGCTTCAAATTTGTCCCAAAAACCATCTTTCGGCAATGAAGCCTCCAATGTCATCCGCTCTTTTTTGATGGGATGCATAAACGCCAACGATCGCGAGTGCAAACAGATACTTCCCAATGAACTTCCTCTTGGATATCCGTATTTGTTATCGCCGACAATAGGGCAACCCATCGCCGCCAGCTGTGCACGAATCTGATGTGTACGGCCTGTAAGAGGTTCAACACGTAACAGGTAAAATCCGTTCAACTCACCTATCACCGCGTAATCCAATTCAGCATAGGTACCGCCCTTCACTTCACGTGGAAATGCCTTGGTCACTCGCGTCTGTCTATTTCGAATTAACCAGTTGATCAATTTACCTTCAGCATTTCGCGGACGTTGGCGCACAATGGCAAAATAAGTTTTCTTTACCGTGCGATCTTGAAAAAACTTATTCATACGCTCAAGGGCTTTGCTCGTTTTCGCGAAAAGGATCATACCGCTAACCGGTCGATCCAAACGATGGATAACCCCAACGTAAGCATCATTGGGTTTATCATACTTCTTTTTCAGGTAGATCTTTACCATGTCTTCCAATGAAAGGTCTCCGGTTTCGTCAACTTGTACAATATCCCCTGCCCTTTTATTGATTGCTATCAGATGATTGTCTTCAAAGATCACCTCTTTATCCGTAATTTCAGGTTTATTCATTTCCTCTTAACTAAAAGTCATTCAAACGTTCACTATAAGCCTAAGTTTCGTTTGAAAACCCATATGGTTTGTTATTTATTAAAGAAAAAAAGGCTCTACGCAAGCGTAAAGCCTTTCGATAATATGTTTACGACAGTTTACTGTGCACTATCTGCCTTAAGTAACTCGGCTTTCTTCGCATTTTCCTTCATTTTTTTCTTAAAGAAGCCGCGTAGCAGGAAGTTATGTTGCAAGGCTTCCATATTCTCATCCAACTTTTCGGTACTTGAATTCAAGTTGTTAATTGCCGACTTAATCTGGTTAGCGGAAGCAGGATCATTCAATAAGACACCTACAGCATTATCCTTATCGTTCAATCTGCTCGAGGCGTTATTCAAATTATTGATCAATGCATTTGCGGTCTGCGAAACGCCCTGCAATTGAGCAGCAGATTGACGTAAATTGGAGAATATTGCCGTATCTGTGGTCAGATCATGGATCAAACCTCTGTTGCTGTTCAACGAATTTGTCAATGTCACCAAGTTTGCCGATGCCTTGTTCGCATTGTTCATTGCCGCACTGATGGACAATAAACTCGCACGTAATGTATTCACCATAGCCGTATCGGTCAACATCGCACCGACCATCCCCTTGCCATCTGCCAATCCACGTGATATCTCGACAAAGTCTGTGGTAATCTTAGCCAGGTTTTCGTTATTCACCTGCAATGTCTCCATCATAGCTTCCATATCTGCAGTTTTGGCGGACCGCAGGAAGTCACCTGTTTCTACAGTAGGTGCATTTTGAGATCCCCCTGAAATAACAACAATTTTATTACCGATCAGTCCATCGGAGCCTAATTTCGTGACTGCATCCTTACGGATATATTCTGCAGATTTCTCTTCAATAGTCAAAACAACTTCGACATCCTGTACACTTTTAAAATGAATATTTTTAATAATGCCCACCTTAACTCCAGAAAACCACACATTACTTCCTACTTTCAATCCTGCAACATCAGGAAATGAAGTGGTGATCTCGATGTTTCTTGTAAATTTCTTCTGCTGACTGCCTAAAATAAAAATCCCGGCCAAAAGAATCAATACGCCTAAAAAAACAAAAATACCAACAATGATAGCTCTTTTATTTTCTGCCTTACTCATGTATATTATAGAATAAAATTATAATTATAAAACGCCCTTACCCGTGCGTCGTCTGTATCAAAAATTTCCTCAAAAGACCCCTGTCTTTCAAATTTACCGTCCAGTAACATCACAATACGATCACCGACTTCTTTTGCACAGGCCAAATCGTGTGTAATAATAATTGACGAAGTCTTATACCGCTCCTGAACCTCATTAATCAACCCATTAATATCCAAACAGGTAATCGGATCCAAACCCGCCGTGGGCTCATCGTACATCATAATCTCCGGCCTAAGGATTAGCGTACGCGCTATACCAATCCGCTTACGCTGACCTCCGGACAGTTCAGATGGCATCTGGTTGATTGCCTGAGATAAGCCTACCCCATCCAACACCTCTTCCACTGCATAATTAATCTCAGACCGTGTCAGCTTCCGTTTATTTCTCACCAAAGGAAACTCCAAATTCTCACGAACCGTCATACTGTCATAAAGCGCGCTATTCTGGAAAGAAAAACCTATTTTTAATCGTAATTCACGTAGTTGGCGATCGTTTAATTCAGTAACAGATTCACCCAATACATCAATTGCACCCTCATCGGGTTTCAATAAGCCAGAAATCAACTTAATCAGAACCGACTTACCGGTACCTGAACGACCTAAAACAACAAGGTTTTCTTCCTTATATAAATCTAGATTAACATTCTTCAGCACATGGTTATCTCCAAAAGACTTACTTACATTTCTGATTTCAATAACAGATTGAGAATGATCTATATTTAATTTCGCTTTTTCCATATACCACTATCCAAAGAACGACAAAACCTGAACAATAATTATTTCCTCAATAAATACAAGGAACATTGAAGCGACTACAGCAGCGTTGGCAGCTTTACCTACCCCCTCGGTACCTTTTGAAGAAAAATAGCCGCAATAGCAACTAACAGCTCCAATGGTAAAACCAAATATCACCGCACGCAATACCATAGCCCCTAAATCTTTGAAAGCAATGGTCTCAAAAACCTGTGTAAAAAAACTTAAAAAACTCAAGTCATCTTTACTCATCATACTGAGGTAACCACCCAAGAGACCAATACCGGCCACATAAAAACAGAGGACTGGAATACCGATGGTTGTAGCTAAAATTCTACTTACAATCAAATACTTATAAGGATTCGTACCCGACACCTCCATGGCATCGATCTGCTCGGTCACATTCATCGAACTTAATTCAGCGCCGATCTGTGACCCCACTTTACCTGAGGCGATCAAAGCTGTTACGAGGGGGGCCAAAGCCCGAACAATTGCAATGGAGATCAAGGATGGCAACATCGAAGTTGCACCAAATTCTTCCAACGAAGGACGAGACTGTTTTGTAAAAACAAAGCCAACGATAAATCCGGTTAAACTAATCAAAGGCAACGACTTATAGCCTATCTCATAGCATTGGCGTATAATTTCCTTGAATTCGTATGGTGGTGTTACTAATTCGCGCCAAAACCGTAATAAGAAACGGTGAATGTTCGCGAATTCTAGAAAAAAAGTCTGAAGTTTTTTAGCCATTTAAAAATATGTCTATGTCAAATCAATGTGTCATAAAACACCTTATATACTCAACAAACACGTAACAATTCGAGCGGTAAAGGTAAATAAAAAATATGTATCTAAAATTGTCGTTTATGTAAAAAGATCATCAATTTGACTTTTATATAAAAAAAATCAGATTTATAGTGTACCGATTAAACCATTTAATACGTTATGCTGTCATAATAACAACGACAATCGCATAGAGTTTTGTCATACTTTAAAATATTACGAAGATGAAAAATTTAAGACATATAAAATATTGGGCATTGGGTCTGATCGCAGTTGCTTCTTTCACAAGTTGCACAACTTCCATGGCTCAAAGAGGAGGATACAACACAGGATATAACAATTATAACAATTCCGGTGTTTCATTTCAGATGTTCTATGATGAGCTTTCACCTTACGGACAATGGGTCAATGATCCAAACTATGGATATGTGTGGATTCCGGATGCTGGTCCCGACTTCCAACCTTATGCAACCAATGGCTATTGGTCAATGACGGATTATGGCAATACATGGGTCTCCAACTACGATTGGGGTTGGGCTCCTTTCCACTATGGTCGTTGGAATTACAATGACCGTTACGGCTGGGGTTGGGTTCCTGACTATGAATGGGGGCCAGCATGGGTAAACTGGCGTCAAAGCAATGATTATTATGGCTGGGCTCCATTAGGTCCCGGCATGAATATCAATGTTTCTGTCAATATCCCCATGAACTTCTGGACCTTTGTTTCAGTCAATCATTTTATGAACCGAAACATGGATAGATATTATGTGAATCGTCGAAATTATAACAGCATCTATAATAGAACTACTGTTATCAACAATACGACTATCATCAACAATAATTACTATGTCGGTGGGCCGCGTCGATCTGATATCGAACGTTATACAGGGAGAAGTGTTACGGTCAATCGGATTACCAATGCGGACAGACCCGGATCTGCACGCAGCAGCAACAGCCGTACGAGGACAAATGAAATCAGTATGTACCGTCCGACTGTAGACCGCAACACACGTTCATCTGCACGTCCGGCCAATGTCGTCGATGCATCGACCCGCACACGTAATAATAATAGTGCGATATCGGACCGCAACAACCGTGTCATTTCCAATCGGGATAACATCAATTCCAGATCCGGAAACCGGGAGTTATATATAGACAATAGTGGTAATGCCTCGGTCAGATCACGTAATGATGCAAACAGCAACGGGTCTACACGTAGCTCTGCTGACAATAACAGTAGAACGAGAGACAATGGTACAACCAACAGAAATAATAGTGGAACAACTCCCAATTCAAATAATTACGATTTCAGAACACGATCGGGCGGACAGTCGAATCCAACAAATAATAATAACCCTACTTCTACCGGTAGAACCAGACAGGGAACCACTGTTGACGCCAATTCTTCACGCGGTTCGCAACCAACAACGACACCGCAAAGAAATGGTAACTATGAATCGGGTAACAGCAGAACTCGTTCTAGCCAGCCCGTATACCAACCTGCTCAACCGGTGCAAAATAGGAGCTATGAGACAAGCAACAGTAGAACGCGTTCTAGTCAGCCTGTTAACCAAGCTACTCAGCCAGTACAAAATAGAAGCTATGAGAGCACCCGTACTAGATCCTCGGCTCCCGCAGTGGATAGATCAGGTTCGGCACATAGCGGTAACTCTTCAGCGCCAAGATCAAGATCATCTGAAGGCTCTAGCCGTTCAGGCAGCGGTTCTGAAAGAACACGTACACGATAATAGATTAAATTTAGGATAAAAAGCGGGTCAGTGAATCACTAACCCGCTTTTTTTTAATCCGGTCACTTGTTGATTCTTCTTTTAATCTCTTTAGACTTCAGTAAATTTCCTTTGCTCCCCTAGTCATCCCATTAAAAATTTCCGGCGCTATTCGCGCAGCCATTGAACCGCGAAAGTTTTATTTATGATGAACAATCCACACAATTTCATGTTAATTAGTAAATTTACAAACTCAAACAAAAATCAGATTAATAAAGATGGCTTCATTCACCTCTATATTAGATAACGACTTTTATAAATTCACGATGCAGAATGCGGTAGTTAAGCTCTTTCCTAAGGCAAAGGCGCGCTACCACTTTATCAATCGGGGCCATCACAAGTTTCCGGAAGGGTTCGACGTCCTTTTGAAGGAGGCTGTAAACGAAATGGCAGACTTACGGCTTACCAAAGCTGAAAAAGCCTTTTTCGCGAGAACCTGCCCATACATCGACCCGACCTATTTTGATTTTCTGCAAGGTTATCGTTATGATCCCGATGAAGTTAAGATCACACAGGATGGGCCTGATTTAGAGGTTGTCATCGAAGGGTACTGGTATCGTACTATTCTCTGGGAGGTACCGTTAATGTCGCTTATCTGTGAGCTTTTCTATGAATCACAAGGCTTAATCCGTGCATCAGATGAGGAAGTCATCGCCACGGCCAAAGACAAAATTGAAAAATATAAAAAACTCCATATTACCATCGCTGATTTTGGCACCCGTAGAAGGCATTCCTATGAAGTTCACGATCTGGTTGTCCGTACATTAAAGCAATACGGAGAAAGAACCTTTATTGGAACCAGCAACGTTCATCTGGCCATGAAATATGAAACCAAACCCATTGGCACGCATGCACACGAATGGTTTATGTTTCACGCCGCTAAATATGGCTATAAAATGGCTAACTTGCTGGGGCTGGAACACTGGTCTGATGTCTATCGGGGCGACCTTGGGATTGCGTTATCCGATACCTATACCACCGAAGTTTTCTTTCAGCAATTCGATAAAAAGCTCACCAAATTATTTGACGGTGTACGACACGACAGTGGCGACCCGCTGGAATTTACGGACAAGGTTATTGCGCATTACAAGAAAAATGGCATAGATCCGCTGTCAAAGACAATTATATTTTCCGATGGGCTTGATTACGATAAAGTTGAGCGCATAGCGAATTATTGCGAAGGCAAGATATTACACTCCTTTGGCGTTGGCACCAACTTTACCAACGATGTAGGACTTAAGCCCATGAACATCGTCATCAAAATGACTGACGCCCTCCCAGAAGACGATCAATGGACACCTGTCATAAAACTTTCAGATGAGCCCATGAAACATACTGGTGACGAGGATTCCATCTATATCGCAAAAAAAGTATTAATGATTGATAATGACAATGTATAGAGACGTATATGGCGAAGCTTTGGATGATTACTTTGTCCATCAAGAAGAGAAATTCCCTTTAACACTACATACGAGCTATGGCGACCAAGAGGAAATGCCTGTTGAAGTTTTCTTTAGGGATGCCGACGATTTTCCGGAACTGGAGTTCATTGGATTATCGCTCTGTGATGGACGGGTGTTGGATGTAGGAGCAGGAGTGGGTGGCCACAGCCTATATTTACAAGAAAAAGGATTTGAAGTCGATGCCTTGGAAATATCGCAAACAGCCTGTCATATTATGCAGCAACGTGGGGTACAACGTATTATACATGAAGATTTTTACGAGTACAGTGGACAACGTTACGACACGCTACTGTTTCTCATGAACGGCGTTGGTATCGCTGGCGATCTTGAAGGGTTTAAAAGACTATTACACCATAGTAAAGAGCTCCTCACTGAAAAGGGACAACTTATTTTTGATTCTTCAGATATCGCTTATCTCTATGAAGATTATAAGGTCAAAAAGCCTCCCTACTATTTTGGAGAGATTCAATATCAATACGAATATAAAGGACAAAGGGGCATTCCCTTCAAATGGCTGTATTTAGATCAGGATAAACTGATCAACATATCCCATGAACTGGGCTGGGTAGTCCAGATTTTATATGAAGATGAAAATGATCAGTATTTGGTACGCATGGAACCGAAAAAATAACAGACCTATTTCAGAACTTTAGGCACAACTGAAAACGCATCAAAAAAAACCTTAAATACCTGTTCGGTAGTTAAGGTTTTTTGCGTTTGTATGCTAAACGTGGTCAGCCTATTTCAACACTTCACCTACTATTTTTGGGATCTAATATAGATATCACCCATAGAAGTCTTCAGGATCACATCCTGTCCGCCACCATTCATTTTTCCTTTAACAGTATTTGACATGTTGTAAGGACTACTTTTAGGTTCCTCAACAGGCTTTTCAAATTGAAATTCATCTGCCGCATAGATATTACCCATTGAGGTCTTCATATCTACGTTGGCGCCGAATTTTGCTGGGAAAGCCACATCCACCGCCCCCATTGCGGCAATGAGCGAAATAGGCCCTTTGACCGGTTGCACAAATTTAGCAACAACATCCCCCTGAGCAACCTTTACATTAATCGGTCCTGTTACATTGATCACTTTGACATCCCCCATCGTGCTGGAAATCTCCACTTCTGCGCGAATATCTTTCACCTCAATCCCCCCCCCATTAAAGAAACCTCCGCGGCCTTTTACGCTAATAGGAAGATTAAAAGGAACCCGCACATGAATGGAATCCTCCATTGGCATGCCTACTATACTGATTTCGGTCACGCCAGCATTATTTTGGATATTCATCCCCATTCCCGAATTATCGGACAGGCCGGAACCGTTTACAACGCGTAAACCTTTAGTACGGTCGTTTTCTTCCTGTTCCTCTACATTCGCCGTAATTAAAACTTCTTTACCATTATAGCCTTCGACAGCCACATTATCAAATTTTAGCAATAACTTCTCTCCTAAAACAGGTACTTTAAACTCTTTCCAAACCTTATTTCCACTATTTCCAACAGCACCTCGAATTGCTCTTGGCGGTCTGGGAGGCTTCGGCGGTACAGCCCCCTCCACATTCTCTGATATCTGCGCCTGCAATGCATGTGCAAAAAGCAGCGCCATTCCCATGATGATTATTCTTATCCTTTTCATCTCCTTAATTTTATTGTTTCTTTATCTAATATTTTTCAAATCTTCCCTGTATTCGCTAGCTCCGTCTATCCCATTTGTTTGGTAGTCCTTATCGCTCTGTGCCCTTATTGATGCAACAACACGGCATAGGCCTGCTCTTTTACAAACTTCAATGTAAAGGGATCTTCCACGATCGCATTCAGTTTGTCCTTTGTGCTGTTTTTCATTTCCAGCTCGTCTCGCTGCCCGATCATTTGCATCAGTTCGACCTGCAATGTAGGATCATTCTGTGCGACGAAAAAATCCTGAACTTTCTGTTGCCTGGCTTCCGGTGTCATTCCTTCCAATAAGGTCTCAATGGCTGCCATACGTACATTGCTGCTTTCATCAGAAACTGCCATTTTCTCCAGCACTCGTGTTTCATCGTCATTCAGACCACCTTGTTTTTGTAAACCAAGTATGGCTGCAAGACGTGTACTTGCCCAAGTGGAATCCTGAAGCATTTCCATATAATCCTGTTTTTTGACCGACAGGCCCTTGTCCTGAACTGCTTTTTGCCCCTTCACTTTAGCCACACGATTTATTTTTTGAACATTTGGCATTGTTTGTATGATTCGAACCGGCTCCTTCCTTTCAATTTCTACAGAAACTCCCTGCTGTGCAGGTGTCATTGTTTCTAAAGCATCCTTTTGGACAGAAACTGGTCTTCCTTCTGCTACTTTGGTCGCATGATCTTCTTTCTGATTAAAAATCAGTAATGTAGTAGTACCTACCAATAATGTCGCTGCTGCAATGCTTGCCCATCGCCATAATGGTTTAATTCTCTTTTCCTGTACCGGAGGAACTACCTGTGGTTTGATTTTATTCCATAAATCCGCAGAAGGTTCTCTATGATCAAATGCATCCCGATTCGCATTTACAAAATCTTTCAAATTATCCCGCATAATTATACCTCTCCTTCAATTGTTCGTAAATTTTCTTTTTGGCCCGATGGTATTGACTCCTTACCGCTACGGCCGTCATACCCAAAGACTCAGCAACTTCATCATGACTCATATCTTCAAAAAGATAAAGATTGATAATCATTTTGGGTATCCCGGTCAACTGATCAATGACCGATTCCAGATCAGTTAATCGACATTCCCGCCACTCCTTTTCCAATAACTCATCTTCACCCTCGTCCCGGATTTCCAGATCATCAATCGGTGTGTGATATTGCTTATTCTTTCGTAAGAGAGAGATAGCTTTATTCACCCCCATCCGCCGCAACCAAGCCTCAACATTTAGTACCGCATGCCACTTATCAGATTTTGAAAAAAACTCCACAAAAGTCTCCTGTAAAATATCCTCGCTCTCCTCCTGATTGGACAAAATCCGATAGATCGAGTTAAAAATCTTCTTCGCATAGCGATGATAAAGCTGTGCAAACCCTGATTCGTTACCGGACTGGCACATCGCTAATAAGTCTCTATCGCTAAGTTGATTCTGCACGTGTATTATTTAATACTGTTAATTTTCTATGTTTCTATTCTATAGTCGGAAAGCGTTGGAAAATGTTGCAATATAATTTTATTTTTTTTTCTAAAATAAATAACGAAGCGCTCGTAAACCGCAATAAACAACTTTATTACTGTTTTTAAGCAATAAAAAAACACCCAAAGAATACTTTGAGTGCTTGCATTAACAAAAAGTACTTTATGAAGTTTTATAAAATCTTCAATAAGCCAGTGTTATATTATTTTATTTTTAGATAGGTTTCTATAATAGTATGTTTTACACCGAGTTCAGGTAAGTTCTCCTCCCCCCGTTGAATAAGTGTATCCCCTTTAAATTCCAGTTCGAAATCGAACTTATTGCTTTCCCAATCACGGAGGCTACAATATTGTAGCCGTTCCTGGTAATTTTTACCGTCAAATGAATAAGTTCCTCCACCGGCAAGAAAATGAGGTTCTTTCCCTTTCCCTTTCTCTTTATCGTGGTTAAAAAAAGAAAAATGATCTTCATTAAACATCTTAAACATTTCGGTTTTGCTGGTATCAGTAAATGCGGTCACTGT
This sequence comes from Sphingobacterium puteale, assembly GCF_003627955.1. Lineage (GTDB taxonomy): Bacteria > Bacteroidota > Bacteroidia > Sphingobacteriales > Sphingobacteriaceae > Sphingobacterium > Sphingobacterium puteale. The sequence goes on from NZ_RBWS01000005.1 coordinate 136,562, forward strand.
ATCTTTCCCTTTGATTGTTTTACTTTCCAGGAGTCTATAAGTCCCGGTCAATGACTTGGCTTTTGAAGCCTTATTTTCTTTCTGTTGTTCGCTGGCATTGTTGCATGAAAAGAGCATGCATGGCAACATCGCCAATAGCAAAATTTGATTTTTTAGGTTCATAGTATTTTATAAGAGGTTTAAAGAGGCCAAACTACGAAAGTTCGGCCTCAAAAAAAACAAACCATTGTGATTATTTGTCCCACCAGACCCGGCCGGTATAAGAATCTCCGCCAGTTACCGCATTTGAAGCGGTCTTATAATGGTCTGGGTTATTTGATGCTTCGCTTATAGGATATGGGTATCGCCTTGGAATCACCCCGCCAGTGCTATTATTGGGATGCTTCACCGGGATAAGATTCGGGAAACCTGATCTCTTCCAATTATTCCAAGACTCATAAAAATCTAACAATGTATTTGTATGTGCCCAGTATTGTTCGTTAATCTGTTTTAGTCCTTCTGTATCGTTATATGGATTGGCTTTAAGATAAGCATCTGCCTCTCCGTCAGCTATTGCCAATTTCGCATCATACTGACTTAAACATGTCATGGCTGCCTTTACCCCATTTTGGTAGTGTGCCTGTGCTGTTCCGCCAATTCCCCAACGTTTTGCGGCTTCAGCTTTCAACAGTTCTGTTTGACCATAACTTAATATAAAAGTTATTCCATCGAGTTTAAACATATTGGGATTGGGAGAAGAGTAGTCCGGATAATCCGTGAAGCTCGGGTCTTTGCGAATATCAAAAGCATTTCCATTGGCCGCATCTACCTGTTTACCATTAGGCATCCCTTTTTGAACATCAGGATTAGTCACATAATTTGCACTTTGATTCTTATTTGACAAGCTTGTGTATATTTTTGTAACCGCAATCTTCCCCAGCCTTGGGTCATTGGATTTTTTCAGAAAATCAATAAATGTATTTGACCATTTCCCATAATAATAGTCTTGGGATCCTACAAGTCCCAATAATACCTGGCTATTTCTATTTTGTGTAATACGGGCACCATTAACGTCATGCTTTATGAAAGCATTATCTTCGTTTGAAGCAAATGTATTTGTTATTGCCTTTTGTGCATATTCCTTTGCTTTGCCTTCATCAACTTTCACAAGTCGCATTGCTAAGCGAAGCATAAACGAATTTGCGAATTTTTTCCATTTATTGATATCACCTTTATAAATAATATCACCAGAAACCTTATCTCCTCCCAGCTGCAATGCAGTGGATGCCTCATCAAGTTCTTTCAACATGGAGTTGTAAATATCTTGTTGCTTGTCATATTTCGGCAGATAAATTTTTTGATAATATCCCAATCCTGCTTCGGAATATGGTACATCCCCGTACAAATCTGTGATACGAGCCAATATCACTGCTCGCCAAATACGAGCTACCTGATACAAATTCTTATACTGTTCTTTCCCTCTTGTGTTTTCAATTACATCAACAATATTTCTTACCTGTTCAATATAACTTCCCACTGAACCCGTTCCCCAATATGCAGCTGTATGTTCCTCAAAAATTAGATACTTGTCACCTCTCCACTCCTGTGTACAATTTGCTAATGCTTGCACGATAGGTCCTGCAAGCGAAAAATTACTTCGAAAAGAGTCATATGCCAGATCAAGACTACCGGTATAGTTCAGTTGGGCAGATGACAAGACAAAATTTGGATTAAACTTGTCCGATATATTAGTTACAGGATTTGTATTAATTTTATCAAAATCCTTGGTACAACTTGTCGCCGTTAGCAAACATGCGACAGCTAATGTTGTTATAATGGGTCTTATATTTTTTTTCATGATTTCGTCCGCTTAAAATTTAGCACTTAAGTTAAGTCCAAAGGTGCGTACCGCAGGTACCCCACCTAGTTCCAGTCCCGGGAATGTCGCATTATAGCTTGATTCAGGATCCACATTGTCAGTCTTTTTCATTAACACAAGCAGATTGCGTCCCACGGCGCTTACATTAATGGATTTGATCTTATTGTTAAATAGATTGGAAGGAAATGTATAGCCTAAGATCACCTGTCTCAATTTCACAAAATCAGCACTGTGCACAAAGATCTTAGATGTATTATTAGCAACATTCGCATAATAGGTTGATGCATTTGCGGCATATTCCTCTCGTTTATCCAAAGTCTCCTTATGCAAACCAAAGGTATACCCATAGAAATCCGTTGCAGAGAATAATTTACCGCCCCATTTACCGTCAATTAGGAAAGAAAAACTAAATCTATCATAGGAAAATTCATTATTCAACCCTGCGAACCATTTGTTAAAAGCAGATCCATAGGGAGTCAATTCACCTCTGGCAGGAGACCTCCCATCCGCCAGCATAACCACATTACCGTCTTTATCATACTTATTGTCAAAAGCCATCACCTGAAATGCGGCATAACCTTTCATATTGGCGACAGAGCCGGCTCCGGTTCTGGACATGGCAACAGATTGGAAATTAAACCCGTCAGCTAGCGATAATATCTTGTTATCATTATACGATCCATTAATCGTCGAAATCCATTTAAATTTTTGATTCTTGATGATTGTAGTTGATATCAATGCTTCAAACCCCTTATTCTGCATTTCACCAGCGTTTAAAACCGCTGAGCTAAATCCACTTGAGGAAGGTGTTGTAATAAAGGTAATTTCGTTTTTAGACTTCTTATTGTACCAAGTAAGGTCCAAATTAATCCGGTCATTAAATAACCTCATTTCAGTACCGATTTCTAGTTCCGAAGCAGATGACGCTATTAATCCCGAATTTGGAATACCGGTATTATCTATTATTCCCAATGGAGTTCCATTTAGACTTTCACTACGTAAGCGATAACTTAATGCGGTTTGATAGGGATCCGTTGCCTGACCTACAGTCGCATAACCAGCTCTCAATTTACCAAAATTAAGCCATGGAGCTTTTAGATATTCCGAATACACAAACGATGCAGAGACAGAAGGATAGACTGAATTAAGCTTATTATCGTACCCGGGTGCTGCTAATGTAGAGAACCAGTCCGAACGAAGACTACCCGTCAAATAAAGTATGTCTTTGTATGCAAACTCCAATGTACCATAAGTCGATTGTGTTTCTTGTTCTGATTCTACATATTCTAAGGATTTATTCTCGGCATTGGCGATATTATAATTACCAAACACAGCCAAATCAACCCCATTGTTTGTAATTTGCTTGGACTTGGTGTTTCGGTAACTTGCACCAACATTTGGTGTGATTGAATAATCACCGAAAGTAAATTGTTTTCCAACTAAGATATCCGCGTTAATGTCATCAAAATTTGTGTTTTGTTCAGAGATCTTTCCCCTTCTATAATAGGCAGTACCAGAAGCAACTACATTTTTATATCGGTCAGCATAGGAATCACGTCCAGCACGTCCCTGGAAAAACAGGCCATTTTCCAAGGTATATCTTGCGGTCAATGAACTAAGCGTTCTCTTTCTGCTCGTATTGTTCTGAAATTCATAAGCGGCAAACCAAGGATTGGTTGCATAGGCGTTGCCGGAATATCCAATTTCGTTACCCTCTGTATCTTTCCAAGGTTTTAAATCATTTACATTAATAGATGTTGGTAAAAACATCACATTAAAATTGGCATTTCCCGCCCCATCGGACAACATGGGCCGGTTTTTGACCTGTTCGTAGATTAAATTAATCCGTCCGTCAACGGTCAGGCCTTTTAATGGCTCAAATAAACCTGCGAGGTTAAATGATTGGCGATCCAATCCTGAGTTCGGAACGACAGACTTGTTTTTCACATCTGTACCGGATAATCGAATGGATCCCCCTTCGAATGACTTATTTAGGGCGATCGTATTTGTCCAGGTATTTCCAGTGCGATAGAAACGCCCCATATTACCCTTCTGCAGTGAATAAGGTCTTTCCTTGCCATCGAACTGCAACACTTGAGATCCATCTAATTTTGCCCCCCAGCTGCTTGCTCCTGTGGATAGTGCATTATCGATATTTGTTGGTTTGATACCGCCCCCGCCATGGCCATATTCCGTCTGCCAATTGGTTTGATCAATGATTTTTTCTGCTACATAGTTGCTGCTAAAATCGATAGAATTACCTTTTCCCGATTTCGTTGTTATCAAAATAACACCCGCTTTTGCACGGGAACCATATAAAGCAGAGGCTGCTGCACCTTTTAATACAGAAATACTTTCAATATCGTCAGGATTGATATTACTGATCGCGTCTCCTAAATCTGGGGCATTATCCCATTGACTTCCGGAATTTCCGCGTGAGTTGCTATTATTTAGGCCGACCGGTTTACTCTCCATCGGTATACCATTGATAACATATAATGGCTGACTTGTCTGGTTAATACTCGATACGCCCCGAATCGTTACATTTGTAGCCGCACCAGCCCCGCCTGCGGTACTTCCAATATCCAAACCGGCTACTTTTCCCGCTAAAGCATTCATCACATTATTTTCGCGCGCCGTGGTCAGGGACTCCCCGGCAACCTGTGTTACGGAATACCCTAGCGAACGTTTTTCTTTTTTCATCCCCAATGCGGTAACTACGACCTCATTTAACATCCGGTTGTCTTCCACCAAAATGATTTTCATGTCACCATCTTTCGTCACAGCCACTTCCTGCGAAGCATAGCCCGCAAAAGAAACAATCAACGTATTACCAGTAGTAGCTTCAATGGAAAACCGTCCATTGATATCGGTCGCCCGTCCGACAGCTGTTCCTTTAACACGGACACTGGCTCCTGCTAATGGATTTCCTTTGTCGTCTGTTACTGAACCCGAAACGGAAACCTGTTGCTGTTGACTCACCACAACAAGGCCTTCTTTAGATACCGAATACACCAGTCCACTTTTATTGAAAAGCTTCGCCAGAACGTCCAATACCTTTGTATTATTGACATTGACAGACACTTCTTTATTTAAATTCTCGTTGGTCGAATTATAAACAAAGTAATAATCACTTTGCTCTTCGATCAGCTTAAGTACCTTGCTCAGTTTTGTCTTTTGAACATCCAAGGAAACTTTTTGTTGGGAAAATACAGATGCTGAGACATTGATTACAGCACACGTAGTCATAATTAAGGCTAGTTTCATCCGGATAATGAATCTAAAATGCACAATATATCCATTGCGCATTTGCAATAAGCAATTTTTAATCATATTTTAGTGTTGGTTAAAATTAATATTAAGCAGCACGCCCCAATGTTGCTGCTTTTGGTTAATCATTTTTTCAATGAAGGATGGTGTTGGTCCACCATCCTTTTTATTTTTCTGAGATAGTTATTTTTTTCCCATATAATTCAAATTTAAAAGGTTCGACTTTTTGTAAAGCACTCAGTACCTGAGTAATGTTTTCTTTGCTAAAGGTTGCCGTGAAGCGATACTGCTTTAACTGCTCGCTTTGAAGCTGAATATCCACGTCATACCAACGCTCCAGGGTGCGTCGTAAAGTTTCGAAATCTTGGTCCACAATTTCTAATCTATTTTCCTTCCAGGCGATATCAGGTATTTCGGTGGCATTTGACTCCACTACGGGGATATTTTCGATGGCAATTTCTTTAATGGGCAATTTACCTAGGGTTGGTTTATCTCCCTTAGATGCATCAACTAAAAGCTCAGCCTGATTTTTGAATATCGTAATTTTTTGATTTGGCTTAATGACAACGGAATTCTCGCGCTGCCCTTTGCTTTTCATCTCAATGGATCCCTCCACCAATACAGCTTCAGCTGTTGGCTCTTCGGGATAACTTTTCACATTGAAGGTTGTTCCCAAAACTTTGATATCAAAGTCAGAAGCCTGCACCATAAATGGTTTTTCTTTATTCTTCGCGACCTGAAAATAGCCTTCACCAACTAATTTCACAAGGCGCAATTCACGGTTAAAATCCGAAGATACCTCCAATTTACTCGCAGAGTTTAAGGTGACAGTACTACCGTCAATTAACTCAAAAGTCTTTTTCTCACCCTTCTTTGTCTGGTAAACCTGACCAATATCGGTCAGCTCCTGAGAGACGATATCTTGTGTCGGAACTGTATAATACCATATTCCGCCCGCCACTAAAGCAACGAATACCGCAGCAATAGCAGCCCATCTTTGCCATGCTATTCGACGGATAGGTGAAGATTCAACTGGAGCATTTTGAAGATCAGTTTTCAATCTCTCCATTTGTTCATGGACGGATTTTCGGTTTCCGACCAATATTTGGTAAAGACGTTTTGCTTTTAAGATCATTTCAGCCTGCTCGGGATGATTTAAGCTGTATTGTTGCCAGTAAAGGATACAGTTTTTATCCTCTCCGGAGCAATACTTCTGAAAAGTATCGTCAATCAAAAAATCCTCTAACTGTTTATAATCTTTTTGGCTCATTCTAATGGGTATTTATCCTATAGTGCCCGAAATGAATCCTTTTTCCTAAGAAAAAAATAAAATATTCAATAAAAACCTGATTATAAGCTATTTATTTTTACTCAAATTCAAATAGGAGATCTGCGAGGTTCATGTTAACGGTATAGCCTGATTACTGATAAAATCACTAAATATCCTTTAGTTCCTCCCGCAAGATTTTCAATGCATCATAAAGTGTATTGTAAGCGGTCTTAACAGACATCTGTGTGATTTCCGAGATCTTTTCGTAAGAATAGCCTTCAAAAAACTTCAGGTTGACCAATTGTTTCTGGCGAAACGATAATTTCTCCAAGGCTTCCTTTAAGCGAATCTGAATAATTTCATTGGTTTGTACTTTGATGACAAACTCTTCGTAAGGCATCTCGATCCATTCATCCTCCGCCTTGACGTTTTGAAGTGCTGTATTAATTTTATGCTGCTTTTCGATCAGTCGCAGCATACGCCTTTTTAGAAAGGTAATAAGATAGGACTGTACATTTTCAACGCGATCAAGCTGTGCTCTTGTTTCCCAGATCTTAACGAAAACCTGATCGGTCGCTTCACTTGCCAGATCGCTATCACCACAGGTACGGATCCCAAAATTAACGAGCTCCTGATAGAGTGCTCCATACAGATCAAAAAACGCTGCCTCGTCACCTGTACGAATACGCTCCCACAACAGGCGGTACCCCATTTTATTTCTCATAACAAAGCATATAATCCGTATTAAAGCTAATATAAGTCCTTATTTCCAAAAGTATAAACTTAATCCGTAAAAGGAAAAAGTTTTTATCTTTAGGTATAGTTATCGGTATGTGGTCTGAAATTATAATTACCTTATTTATCTGTATTGCATTGAACTTCTATGTGTTGAAGTGGCTTCGCGATCATCGAAAGATGCGACCAAAAAGTATACTAGCCTACTTAATCACACCGATTCTTTATCTATGCATTCGTTTATTGATGATAAAATGGGTATTTATCACTGTTTTTGCATTGGTATGGATCGGTATTATAGTCTTCTTGCTCCGTAAGGCTATCATCTATTTTACACCGCAAAAATTTCGTTCCGAAAAAGAAGAGATCATAGAAGCCGAAATTGTTGATCCCAAAGCTGATGAAAACAGGGTGGTTTCGCAGAATCCGAAAGACGCTGAGCAACCAGCAGCTCTTTCCAAGTTCCAAACAATATCTTCACGGTGCATAAATAAAACAGACCAAGACCAAGGTTCACGACAGCCCGATCCAGCCGCCCCTGCCGATATCTCTGCTGTCGAAATGACGGAAATTCCAGATGAACGCCACAAGAAAGAACGACAGCTTTTATTATTACAGTGTATCTCCTTTTATGCGACGATTTATAACGTTGTTTTTTGTCTCTTTCTCCTGATTCGAAAAGCGTATTTGCAGACAGATCAAGATGATGACATCATTGGTCTTTTCGGCACATTCCAGATCAACAGTATTATTTGTCTTGTTGTTACAGCAATTATCTGCAAATTATTTGACACACTAAATAAACTGACCAATCTGATCCAGCTCGAAAAAAAAGGGTACAAATTATTCCTTTTTATCTTACTTGGCTTTATTTGTTTTTTCTATTTCCGGCGAGATTTCATTACTTTAGAAACGCTAATCATGCAATCTTATGCTCATCAAGGTGTCTTTTTTCTTATTGGAATAATAACCTTTCTGCTCGCCCAGCTTGCTTTTATGACCATAGATTATCCCAGTTTTATCCACTATCAATTTTCCAGAAGAAGGGACTTAAAAGTCATTATCATACTCAATTTATTTTTGTTAGTTTTAGTAATGATTATCTGTGAGATTCTGTTAAAGGGACATCAAAACAGTTTCAATACTAGTCATCTTTTCACGCTTTATCCTACAATACTACTATTTTTTCTGGAACGAAAAAATTACATTCAGGCTAAAAACTATGTCAATCGTGTGGATCTATAATCGTAAATTAGCAGTTTCAAAATCTTATAGGCGCAACTGAGCTCCAGTACTGAAAATTATACATTAAACAATCAGGGCCTTGGCGTCCAAAAAGTAAATATATTCAATGAAAACCATCTTCGCGATAATAGGTAGTGCAAGCGAACATTCGTCCAATCACCAGCTCGTGCGGCATCTTCAACATAAGGTTAGTCCGGAAGTCAATCTTGTTCTCTTTGACCGTTTAAAAGAATTACCCCATTTCGACCCAGAGGAAAGCAGCTCCCGTCCACCCATAGAGATCATTGCCCTACGTCAGGTCATTCAGGATGCCGACCTGGTATTGATCAGTAGCCCAGAATACATTTTCAGTATCCCCAGTGGACTGAAAAACCTGCTCGAATGGTGCGCTGCGACGACTATTTTTACCGACAAGCCAGTCAGCATTATTACAGCGTCAGCGCAAGGAGAGACGAGCCATGTCGAATTGCAACGCATCATGCAGGGGCTTGGAGCTCAGCTTGACGCTGAAAAAAACCTGCTTGTCCAAGGAATAAAGGGCAAACTTGATGCTGCGGGAAATATCTGGGATGAAAAACTCGATCAACAGCTTGACGCGCTAGCGGAGCAGCTCAAGAATGCCTAATTAAAAGAAGTCGGACCTATCGTGTTGCGACAGCAACACGATAAAAAGTCCGTTAAAGTATACAAAGATTGCTAACTTTACAATATGCAAGAACAAGTCAATAATCCATTACACGGAAAACGGTTGGATACAATCATCGAGTATTTAGTGGAGTATTATGGATGGGAAGAACTGGGACAAAGGATAGCCATCCGTTGCTTCAATGAAAACCCGAGCATAAAATCCTCGTTAACTTTTCTACGGAAAACACCTTGGGCGCGTGAAAAGGTTGAACGGCTCTATGTCAAAACCCTGGGTAAAAAATAATCTTATTTCCCTGATAATACAAATAATCTGATTATTAAGCATATCTTTGCCGCCATGAAAAAAATTGCCGACTACCGAAAGTTGTTAAATGTGGATAAATCAGCGGATCTCAAGACGCTCAAATCCACCTATCGGACGATTATGAAAGAATGTCATCCGGATAAATTTGTCAATGACGAAGAAGGTCGTTTGGCTGCCGAAGAGAAGAGTGTAAAAATGATTGAAGCTTATCATTTTTTGGTAAGTATCTGCCCGGAAACTATTGAACAACAATTACCGATCTATACAGAAACTATTACGAATTCGGTTATTCAGGATATCGACTGGAAAGCCCAAATATTGACAATCACCTTCCAAGATGGCAGTCAATATGAATACTTTGGCGTCCAACGAAATGATTATGTAAAATTTGTCAATGCTGATTCATTGGGACGATTTGCACGAAGACATATTTTTCATACTTATCCATACCGGAATGTATTGAAAACAGCTACTGTTGTTGGCTAGTTAAAGCGTGTATAGACTATATATCTGTTAAAGCACAAGCGCCTTTGTTGTACCAACAAAGGCGCTTATGTAAAATGTTAAATGTTTAAAAGCTATCTGTATAACACTTGTATACCCAAAATAGTTTTAATTAAATTATAATTTTAACATGAGCCCGGCGATACCGCCACCGTAGAACGTATTTCTGCTGCGGTCTCTTCCCCAAGTTTTCCAACGGGTGCCGGTCCCAGAAATCGTGTCTTCATCCCGTTCAGCATAGTTGAAACTTGGTGCCACAAAAATGGACAGGACTTCAGTTAATTTATAGGCTGGTATAATACGGAAAGAAGACTGATGATTATCCAACAATTTAAATTTATCAGTCAGATGATTACGTGTCGTAATTTCCGTGCGAAGCGCAAACTTAGCAGTGTTCAGCAGAACTGCCCCTAAACCTGCTTCAAAAGTATATTTAGAAGGTCCATCATCAACAAGAGCTGCACCGACTGATAACACACTATAAAGTACCCTGCCTCCGGAACGAAACTGCAGTCCAAGGTACCGATTCTCGTCTATTGCCAACGAAAGACTTTTTTCTCCGTTTTTGATTAGATTTAATAGACCGATCGGGTAATCACTACTATCAGCAATATTAACAATTCCAGCCAGTTGAAATCCCTTTACTTTTTTTGCCTTATTTGCAATACCCGCTATTTGGATGCCCACTTCTCCGCTGCTATTGTTTAATACACCTGCTAATTGGGTTGTTCCCGCAGCTTCCTTTGCGGTATTAGCAACACCAGCGATCTGTACGCCCCGTACGGTGTCAACTTTATTCAATACCCCGCCAATCTGGACACCTTTAACGGTTCCAAAAACCCGATTACCTACCCCCGCTAACTGCACACCACCAACATTCCCGCCGACAGTATTAAATACCCCCGCCACCTGGAACCCGTGCATATTATATTGGTTGATATTGAATACGCCTCCGAGCTCTACGCCACTCACTCCAGCGGTTGCGCCGCCGATGATATTTAATGAAAATTTATTGACAATCTGTGACCGAATAAAACCATGTGAGCTTAATCCCGGCGTCATAGATATTTGATACGGGCTATATAGAAACATCCCGCCGAGGTTCATGCTCTGAATCCGTTGGGCAGGCGACAAAAAGACTCTTCCAAAAAACGATCTATAAAGACCATGATCCTCCTCATAGCCTTCAAAATAACCATACTCACGTTTCTTTTTGTCACCTATCTGTGCTTCAATAGGGAAAATAACCATTACACTGGTATCCCGAAACATCTCCTTGCTCACATTAACGGCGATCAGATTACTTTTTTTCTTAACATCCAATTCAAAATAACCATTCTTATCTGTCAATGTAGATAGCAAAGCACTTCTGTCAAAAATACTGGCATTGGAAATCGGGTTATTGGTTCGGATATTTTTAATATACCCCGTGATCACAACCTTATCTTTCCTTGGGGTCTGTACTTCAAAATCAACCGACATCCGTTGCGGCGTATATTGAACGATAATATGTTTACCTAATTCCTTAAAGCTATATTCCTTACCCAAAATCCCATCGAGATAATCGTATAAATTTCCCCTATAGGCCCTGGGATAGATGACACTATCCATCTGTAAGATATTTCCATTAAAGGAAAAGAGCACATCCTGCCGATCTTTTAATAGCTGAAAGACTTCGCCGACGGTAGTTTTTGAGAAAGCGGGCATTTGAATTTCTGCAGCGAGCTTTTGCTGTGCTAGCCCCAAACGAAAGGAGCATAGCAGAGAGAAAAGGATATAAAACCTGATTCGCTTTATAAAAAATAGTATCATGCTACTATCTGTACAATTTTGTTTCGAAAACATGTTATCGTTTTTGATTATCTTGTTAAGTGAATTTCTTTATCCCGCACTTCGACCTTTAAGTCTAGGCTTTTTGCCATCACCTTGAGTATTTCTGCCAAGCTATTTTGTTTAAATTCGGCAGTATATGGTATTTTTTCAAGAGCAGGATCATCTAGCATAACCTTATAGTCGTATGCTCGATTAAGCACCTCAGTAACCCTTTTTAAAGGTGTATTTTCAAAATTAAACTCACGGTCTACATAATATTTATAGAATTTATCCTGAACAGGCCTCTTTTCAACTTTCATGGTATCTGTATCTCTAATCGTCAGCATCTGATCTGGCCGTAAGAAAATCTCTTTATCTGCATAGGCCACTTTGACCAATCCCGTGGCGACGATAACCTCCGTTGCATTGGAAATGCGACGCACATTAAAACTGGTTCCCAGTACCGTTATATGCGTATTGCCTGTCGCAATTACAAAGGGATGTTTTTTATCTTTTTCCACCCGAAAAAACACCTCTCCTTTTTTTAATTCCACATTTCTGTTTTTATTACTCCATGTGCTGGAATAGGCTAGTTCAGTATTCTTATTGAGCGTGACTATAGATCCGTCAGGCAATGCATCCTGACGTACGGCTTCTTGGCTCACAAGGTGCATTTCCTCCCGCTGCGAACGATCAAACACATAGAATCCTACCATGCAGACCAACAAAATGCTCGCCGCGGCCCACCAGTTCCATTGAATCACTTTTGTTTTTCTTTTTGGGGTTGCAGTCGATTCCGATGCTCTTCTGTCCCTAACGATTTTAAAATCCATCCAAGCCTTATCCACATCCACTTCTGGAACCTCCAGGGGTTTAGGCAAGCTATCCCATAACTTTTTCATTTGCAAATATGCCTCCCTATTATTAGCATCTTTTTTCAACCATTCCTCTACGATCATACGCTCAGCTCCATTCGTTTCCCCGACCATATGTCTTTCTAGTAATTCCTTATTCATAGCGTATAGATAAGATAGAAATACATTTTTCACTTTTAGGTATTCTGCTCTGTTGTCAGGATTGTCCTCCAACCAGCGCTGTACTAAAGCATTCTCTACTTCATTGGTTTCCCCAACGATATATCTTTCCAGTAATTCCTTATTCATAACCTATAGATCAGATAGAAAATAATCAATGTCAAATAATCCATCAGTTCGACACGTAAGTGACGCAAAGCCTTGCTCATGTGCCCTTCTACTGTTTTTATGGACAGATCCAATGTTGTTGCAATATCCTTGTATTTCATTTCCTGAAAACGGCTCAATTCGAATACAGTCCTGCTTTTTTCAGGCAGTTCGGCCAAGGCGACCCTTAATTTATCATCCAGATCCTTGCTGCTCTCATCTACAGCCGGCTCCCAATCCTGCCTATGTTGTTCGTAAGACTGATATTTGAGCTTACGTTGTTCCTTCTTTAGGACATTCATGCTTTCATTATAGATAGCACGATAGAGATAAGCTTTCAGCGAAGTGTGTACCTGTTCTTCCCAATCTTTTTCCCATAATCGCAGAAATACTTGCTGTACAACCTCCTCCGCTCCGTCGCTATCACCCAGGTATCTAAAAGCATAACGATGCAATTCCTTGTAATGCGCTCGAAAAAGCTGCTCGAAATTCTTTTCTTTATTTTCCGACATTGGCCAAATCTACCATTTGATTAAACAATCTACTTTATACTAAGACAACGCAAGTGGTCATTACCCTTATTTATTTTTTACTTTTTTCTTGTTTATGCTAAGCCCGCCTTAGTTTAGTGAATTAGCAGCCCTTACACCCGTTCCATAAATCTAAGGTCATCTTCCGGTATCCTGCGCTAACACCACTGTCTTATACCGGAGAGCATCGTTCAATATGTACAACCTCCGTGCGAAATGATGCTATAAGCGATCTTAAATTCCTAATTGGGACTAAAGTTAATAGCTAAAAATAGAAAAATGTTTTTTTTCTAAGGGTACATTGATTTTTTGTTGTCATATCATAAAAGCACATTAGTGAATAGATCACAAAAATTAGTATTAAAGATGAAAACAACATTCAAAGTAGCCTTATTGGCATTAACAGTATTGGGAGTAACAGGTACAACACAAGCACAAGAGGTGACTTATGGTATACAAATTGGAAGCAACTATCACATGACATCATTTGGAAATAAATCCGTTAAGGACAATAATGGGAAAGTAGGCGTTTCTGTTGCAGCATTTGCACGTGTCGGGGATCGCCTCTTCTTTCAACCCGGCATTGGAGCCAGTTTACTGCGTAAAGAATATTCGTTTGAAAATACACAGAAGACGCCTAAATTTTACCAGGTTAATCTTCCGTTGCAAGTCGGCTATAAATTACTGGAAAACGGTGATTTTAGCCTTCACGGTTTATTAGGACCACAATTAAACTATGATCTAAAAACCGTCAAATCCAGTGCAGCTACAGATTATAAGAAATTCTCTCTTGACGGCAGAGCCGGAATTGGAATAGATGTCAGTCGCTTCACCGTAGACGCTTACTACAGTCATGGATTAACAAGCGTGGACAAAACTTTAGACGCTAAGAACAAAACTGTTGGCATTATGGTCGGCTATAAATTCTAGCAATAGCTCATTCAAAAAACAAAAATACCTCCCCCGACGATTGAATATTTGAAAAGAGCATGCAGGGAGAATACGAATAAAGTCTAAAAAAATGGGATGTCAAAAAGTCGGGCATCTCATTTTTTTTCAATTAGATTTTATTTTTTGTCAATAATTATTATTTTAGCGCTACCAAAAAATTATTCTTAAAAAAACGAGTTTAGGATCATCCTATACATTCGTATTGGAATAATTCGGGATGTAGCGTAGCCCGGTATCGCGCCAGCATGGGGTGCTGGAGGTCGTCGGTTCAAATCCGGCCATCCCGACAAAAAAAATAAAACCACTTTATTCAATAAAGTGGTTTTATTTTAACAATTCGGATTTTATCTAATTAACAAAGAGACCATCAATAACTAAAACCGCAACAAGATGCTGTACTAAATTTTACGTTAAGTGATCATTCGACTTTGTACTATTTCTCTATCACCATCAATTCTTGCTCAAGCATAAAGCTCACTAGCCATTTGTCCCCGATTTTAAAAGCATTTAGATCATTTGGTGTATTTTCGCTTGATTCATTTTCCAGTTGTACATATGCATAAATTACTTCAGCTTCCCCTTCCTGTTTAAATGTGGAACTATTTATCAAAATAGTTTTTATTCCATGTGTAAAAGCGTCTCCATATTCATAAAAAAAACGAAAATTATCCCCATCTGGAAGCATGATATATCTATCAAAAAGCTGATCTTTTAGTTTAATCGATGGAATGGACTCTTTTTGACCGATCGGAAAAAAGTATAATTCATTATCGACTTTATCAAAATAAAACGTCTGTTTATCAGCAGATAGATAGCTGGGGTACCATGGTAAATTAGCGGGCAACTTCACTGTTTCGACAGGGACCAATTTAGCATTGAGCGATAGGTGATAGATGACCTCATTTAATTTAAACAGCAACGGAAAGTCCGGGGAAGTGCTATTCATTGTTGCAGCGGGCAGATACTCGATTTTCCCTTTGGCAATATGGGCTTCTGCCAACAATTTGTCTACAGTTTTTTGCGCTATTATTGTCCCTGTCTTACTGTTGACACATAACATTTCATAATTCGCGGTCCGGTCCTTATGATAAAGGATATAACTATGCTCCGGAGTCATATAAGTATGATCGATAATCATATCCCCTGCCATCGGCAACAACTTTTTGGAAGCCCGTTCTTTATAAAATGTAGTCTTTTCATTGCTTGGTTCCGCGCTGTATTGCCCCCATCGGAATTGCTTATTGATGCTGAATAGCGTTCCATTTTCAACCCTAAAATCGACGAATTCTGCTGCATTTGGTTGTTGTGGAGAAGCAATTTTACCGACCTGTATACTACTGTCAGCAGGATTGATAGACAACAGTTGTTGATCTTTAAAATTAAGGTAATCTGGCTGTGGATGTAAGCGAATGATTTTGCCCTTTGTTTGATCCAGCGCAGACAATGCTTTTGTATTTTCTGCTAATTTTCTTGTCCATACCTTTTTGGCACCTTTTGCGAGTTGTCCTCCCGGATCAATCCGGATGACACTATCCAACCAGTTCTGCCATACCTGTTTTGAAGCATCCTCCGTCGGTACATCCAACAGCTCCATTGTGTTGCTGAGATATCTTAACCTTGCCTTTGCGAGATCAGCTAGCACTGTTGGCCGATAATCATGTATTGTTTCACCACCATCTGACGTTTTAGCACAACCCACGTAATGTACCATTACCTTATGTTTGCTATCTAGTTTTTCTATCCAGCGGGGCACATCCCGGAGATCCCGATCGTCGATAAATTTTGTCCATTCAATAGTGTCGGTCAAATTTGACCTGTCAAAAATTGACGCCGGATAAGGATTATGTTCAATTTTGTCCTTGTTATGTGCATTGAAAAATGAGGCATTCTTACTGTAATAACAGTCTTTGATTCCTGGCACAGCAATTATTTCAAATGTAAAATCTCGATCATAATTATAAAATAAGTTCCCTCTATCTGGAAAAAGGGGAATCAATAAAATATCCTTCGTTCCTAGACGTTTGGCATCAGCTTGATTCAACTGCAGAAAAAAACCACTTTCTGGCAAGTAAATATTCCCCTTATTAAGCACAAATAGCAACCGTTCCATTGCAAAACTCAATTGGACAACTCGATAATCCGATTTGAAGCGTCCTGTAACAGATTGCACCTTTTCCATTGTATCCACCTCTACCTGAAATTTTCTATTATTCGCCATAGTATCGTTATTGCCATGACATTGACAAAATGCCACGATCAATAAGACCAAATAAAGCTGCCTAAAGACCATACCTCTCATTTATTTCATTAATAATATAATTGATTGAATTTACAGCTTTTCCGCTAATTAAAGTAAACCAGTTAATATCCGCCTTTCCTTACATTATATTCGTCTTTATTTCATACCCTATTCGAAAATGTTGTACTGATTCGCCGCAATACTGTCTATCGCCTCTTCTGGATACCTACCTATCTAAAGACAATAAGCAACAAGCCCGAACGACCTAGGACCATAAAAAATTGAGGGTTGACAGCTGACCGGCATAGGTAAATTATAGGAGCAGCTGAAAAAGATTAAAAAGAAAAAAGGTATTTAGATGACCCGGACAATCCAGATCGTCTAAATACCTTCAAAACAGCTATTGCAAGCTATTTTCTCTGTACGGCTATTGGTATAATGATCAATACCCCGGATTTTGTTTCAGGTTAGGATTCACCGCGATCTGTTGGCTCGGGATAGGATACAACAATGTTTTTGGATCCGGATCAGCAGCCTTTTCCTGCCAAGCTTGCAAGAACTTGCCGAATCGGATCAAATCTTGTCTCCGCCAGCCTTCCCAATACAGTTCCCTGGCACGCTCATCCAATAAATTGTCCAGTGTCAAGGTGGTTAAATTTGTCACACCACGGTTTATCCGAATACTATTGACCAAAGCTAGCGCCTCACCCGCCGCGCCTGTACCGCCTCTCAAAATCGCTTCTGCTTGCATCAGTAGCACGTCCGAATATCGGAACACCACCCAATCGTTGTTCCGCTGTCCTGAAGCAGCATAATCAAATGCATACTTCATGGGGCGGATTCCCGCTGTCTCCAGCGTTGCTCCAGAAGTACGGATGGTAACCTCTCTGCTAAATGACAGCGGAGCTGTTGAAGGGTTGCGGGCCATTAACGGCTTGTTCGTACTCCAATTATATTGTTGTCCGGCAAAAAAGCCTACGTTCTGACGACCAAAACCTTTTTTTCGATTGGAGGTTGTGTCCGCTGCATAATCGTAATAAATCCCTCGACGTTCATCAGATGCCGAAAACTTGTCATAATAGTCCGAGAGCGTACACCAACCGTTCCAACCACTTGGATTCATATTATAATGCGCTATTGTATTCCAGGTTCGATCCACATTTCCGCCTCTTTCACCATTCTTGTTTAATAGCGTAAAAATATTTTCGGTCGACTTCACATCATTATCAGGTGCAAAATTATCGAAATATTTTCCCTTGGCAGATACAGTATACTGCGCAGACATCGTAATTTCCTTTGCCAAAGTAATCACTTTATTCATATCCTCAGCCGCAAATGTAGGCGCCTGTCTATTGACAAAAGCACCTTTATTCAAATAGATCTTCATCAGCAAAGTTTTCGCTGCATTCCTATTGGCAACATAAGCTGCCCCGTCTGTTGGAAGACTGCTTAAAATGTCATTCAGGTCTTTGACTATATAATCAACGGCTGCCTGTGGTTGCAAAACCTCTGGAGCGATCCTAAAATCCTCCATTGCTTCACCTTCTCGAATAGGAACGACTCCGTAAAGATCGAGCAAATCAAACATTGCCAGTGCTCTTATAAATTTTGCTTCAGCAGTTTGTTGTGCATTAGGTTTGTAACGCAACACATTACTGGCGTTATAAATCGCAGTCCCCAGACTTACAAAAGTATTATTCATGTAAGCGTTATCCGCATTCCAGGTATGTAAATGAATTGCACGGTGCATTCCATTATCATCCCAGTCTCCCCCTCTTGTAGGAGCCATCGCTGCATCGGTTGAAATTTCTTGCATCACCCAGCGCTGCTCCTGTTGATAAGGGGTATTCAGTGAGATATAGGCAGTAGTCAATAAGCCGCCTGGCTCGACTTCAGAAGTTCCCTCCTCCAATTCGCCTTTAAACTCTTCTTTCAGTTTGGTGCAAGATGATGTACTTGCCGCAACCGAAGCTATCAATCCGATATATAATAAAGTTCTTAATTTCATCTGTCTCATATTTTTGTTTATCCAATGACAATATATCTTATTCTAAAGTGAAAAATTAACACCCAATAAGATATTTCTCGCAGGCGGGTAAGGTAGATATTCAATACCCAAAGAAGGGATTCCATTCGTAGAACCGTCTGTATTCACTTCGGGATCAAATCCAGTATATTTTGTGATAATAAAAAGATTCTGTCCGGTTAGTGACACATTTAAATTCTTCAATGTTTTACCCACGTTTCCTACGCGGTAGCTTAATGTCAGGTTGGCCAATTTTAAATAATCTCCTTTTTCCAAGAAACGTGAAGACGGTGCTGCCGAATTCGAGGTAGACTCTTTGACCGAGGTATCAAAAAATTTGGATCCAATGTTTCGTGAAGACAGATTAGTCAATCCCAAACCTGTAGCAGCGGTATTGTTAAATAAGTAATGACCAAAAGCACCGTTCATATTGGCCGCTAGCGAAAATTTCTTATAATTTACATTCGTAGAGATACCCAACAAGGTTGTCGGATTCGGGCTATTCATGTAATACTTATTGACGGCCGGATCGTTTTCGGTACTTATGCTACCATCCAGTCCCCGGTACATACTTGTTCCTGTCTGTGGATCTATCCCTTGGTAGTCGGCCAAATACCAAACGTTCAATGGCTGTCCATTCACCATGCGTTGTCCCAATACGCCGGAGAAACCTTGCCCTCTTAACGCACCTGTTTCGTAGTAACCGACAAGTCCACTGACGCTATTTTTAAGAAAGGTCGCGTTACCGGTCAAATCCCAAGTCCAGTTGTCATTTTTGACTATCGTACCGGTTAATGCGATTTCCACACCTTTATTAACGATTTCACCATCCAAATTTACCCAGATACGGCCGGCTGGTGCTGGTTGAGCAAGTGTCTGTTCAAATAAAGCGTCGGTTGTCTTTTTATTGAAATAATCAATAGAACCATATAATCGGTTACCAAGGATGCCAAAATCTATCCCCGCATTGATTGTGGTTGACGTTTCCCATTTTAGATCCGGATTACCGTAATTCGCTTGACTGATACTCTGATTGTTAAAAATAAGTCGATCTCGTGAAGCGCCGGAAGGGAATTCCTGGTTTCCGGTTTTACCCCAGCCAAGCCTCACTTTCAGCTGATCGAAAATACCACTTGACTTTAAGAAATCTTCTTCCGCCACATTCCAGGCAACAGCAAGTGACGGGAACACGGCATATTTGTTATTTGAACCAAATTTTGTCGACCCATCCCTTCTTACCGTCGCTGTCAATAGATAACGGTTCAAATAGTTAAATCCTCCACGTAAAAATAGCGACTGCAATTGATTGGTTGGACTTCGATAGGATGCTATTTCCCTATTTGCAGGTTTACTGTATTGCATGTAGTCGAAATAATCCAATCCCATATACTTGAACCCGCGTCCAAACATAATATTATTATTAAAGTTATAGTCCAAATATTCATAGCCCGCAACCGCATTGACGCTCCAATCCTCGTTGATCTGTTTATTATAGGATAACATATGCGTCATCTGTAAGTTTGTCTCGCCGTTATTGGAGATAAATGCTTGCTCATCTTCGTTATTGGACGGTTCGATCAGTCCCGCACGATACATTCCCTGACGATTACCTGTCTGACGCATGGCGCTATAGATAAAACGATATTCCAAATCATCAGTAATTTTATAATATGGAGCCAAATTGATGACGAGCGTATTGGTCGTCGCTAAATCCTTAAAGGCTTCAATACTGGTCAATGGATTTCGGGTGGTTGTACTGACAAAAGTCAGATTGCCCTGCGCGTCCCGTAATGGACGGGTTGGATTCCACTGTAAAGCCTGTGAAATAATGTTACCTTCTGAACCTACCGTCGCATTGATCGGTGCATATTTATTGTCCATTTGTGTCAAAAATAGGCCAAAATCAAGTCCCAGTCTTTTGTTCTCCAAAAAGCGAAAATTTCCACTAAGGTTGGCTGTATATTTCTTGAGTTGCGAACCGCGGATAATACCATTCTGATTTAAATAACCACCTGAAAGACGATATTTTCCGTATTCTGTTCCTCCAGCCACATCTGCATAATAATTCTGTGTGATGGCTTTTCTGGTGATGGCTTTAAACGCATCTTCATTGCCACCAAAATCAGCATCATCCACTTCGTTTGGGGTATAGTATTTCAATGCCTCTCTAAACCGCGACGCATTCAATACATCTGGGTATTCACGCATTGTCGACACCCCAGCGGAAGCGCCCACAGAGACTTCTGGCGATCCTTCTTTGCCTTTCTTCGTGGTAATAATCACAACGCCGTTTGCACCACGTGATCCATAGATTGCCGTTGCTGAAGCATCTTTCAAAATGTCCATGCTCGCAATATCACCCGGGTTCAAATAGGTCAATGGATTCCCTCTGTCCGAAGAAAATCCGCCTCTTCCCTCCGGTAATGGCGAGTTACCGGACATCGGCACCCCATCCAATACAAACAGGGGATTATTGCTCGCCCGGATGGAGGAGTTACCACGTATACGGACCGTGGTCGATCCCCCAGGCTGTCCCGTGTTATTAATAACCATTACGCCGGGCGTCTTTCCCTGTATCAATTGATCGGGACTGGTCATAATACCTTTGTTGAAGTTCTTTGCCCCAATGGTGACCATAGAGCCCGTAAGGTCTTTTTTCCGAGCAGTACCATAACCAATGACAACCACTTCCTCCAGCCCCTGATCGGAACTCGGTTCAAGTGCAATAGTCATATCATTACCTGCAATAGGCACTTCCTTCAATGTATAGCCAATATAGGATACCTCAAGCGATTTGGCATCATTGGGTATATTCAGTGAAAATGCACCCTCAGCATCGGTGGTGGTTGCTGTGGTACTGCCTTTTACTTTAATTGTAGCGCCAGTCAAGGGACTTTGGTGCTCATCCACGACCTTTCCTTTCAGCTCCCTGGTCTGGGCTACCGCAGTAAAGGTGGTGAGCAGTAATGCTGGCATCATTACACATTGCGCAAGTAGTTTGTTTTTCATACGCGTTTAAATTGATTGGTTTAATTGATTCTGTATTTCTGAGCAATTTCTCACTCAAGTAACGTAAAGTGATTTCAATGTTTCCAGTCCAACAACGGACTGAGATCTATGTTCTCCTCGGCACGGCTCTCGTTGGGTCTAACTACAAATCCCTTTTCCAGGACCTGAAAACCGTCGTGAAAAACCAGTCTCCCGATGCAGCTTGTATAAGCGCAATAGATGAATAAGTAACTCGCTGAAAAATAGAAATACAACAATTTGTTGTCATAATTTTAGGGCAAGGCATACGTTTATCTTTGGTTATTATTGTACCATAAAAATCGCCAAATCATTGCTGTTAATCCAATCATAGCGTCTCAATTTTATATCATAGCGTATCAGTAAATCTCTTTTTTTCTTTTTTATTGACTATTTTTAGATAGATATTATAAATTGTGCACGGAATAACCTTTATACCTATCCTATATCTACTGCTCGTATGGACTAACCTGCAGGCGCAATCACTCTATTTTAAAAACTATCAGCCCCACGATGGTCTCTCCAATAGTTCTGTGAAGTGTATTACACAAGATACTCAGGGCTTTCTATGGTTAGGAACAAGGAATGGTCTCAATCGTTTTGACGGCAATCAATTTAAGATATTTAGGCACAATGCTTCAGATCCCTCAAGCATCGGGAGTTCATCTATTTTAAGTATCCTTACTGATAGCAAAGGAGTGTTATGGGTGGGAACGACATGGGGCACCTACTGTTACGATCCGGTTAAAGAAAACTTCAAAGCATTTAATCGAATACCAATAGGTGAGGTAAATGCCATACATGAGTACGCCGGTTTTATCTGGTTGCTTTCCAACGGGAAACTTTATCGCTATAATCCTTACACGACAGAGATCGTTTCTTTCGATCAAAACAAAAACACGCTGGTGGCCATTACCAGTAGTAAAAAAGGCGGTCTGTGGACCACAGACAATAACAGTACCATAGAACGATATCAAGTTAACACAGGCAAATTTGTTCAAATTGCGCTCAAAAAAAATGATCGGAAAGCACTGGCCAATACCAAGACTGTTTACGCCATCAACGATTCTCTGCTTATGGTCGGCACCATCAATTCAGCCTACCTTTTTGATTTTAAAAATGGAACGTTAAAAAATCTATTTGCAAACCATTATCCCAACAAAGTTATTCAGGCAAATTGCATTATTCAACAGACAGAGTCGGTATACTGGATCGGAACAGAGACGGGAATATATACTTATGACATTCACACAGGTGAAAGCCAACACATCAAAAAAGATCTGCTCAACCCATTTGCCATATCTGACAATGCTGTTTTAAATTTCTATCGAGACCGGGAAGATAATATCTGGTTTGGAACTTTTTTTGGCGGCTTTAACCAATACAGCAATCAATTCGACAATTTCAAAAAGTACTTATCCGGATTTGGGAAATCGGCTCTATCAGGGAATATCGTACACGATATAAAGAAAGATAACTATGGAAATTTCTGGATAGGCACCGAAGATGGGGGGCTAAACAAAATTGATGCTCAGACACAACAGATTCAGCATTTTGTTGCCAATGGAAAAAAAGGAAGTATTGCACATAACAATGTTCATGGCTTGGCGACGATCGGCGATGATCTCTGGGTAGGCTCTACAACACATGGACTTGATATACTGGATGTAAAGACCGGAAAATTAAAAAAACACTATGACCGTATCGGCACAGGCCGATTACAAAGCAGTTTTGCCGTTTGCATCTATAAGTCCAGGGACAACAGCATGTTTGTCGGAACAGACCGCGCATTATACGTCTACAACAAAAATAGAGACAGTTTTGATCTCCTTCCCATTACAGCATGGATACAGGGAATTTATGAGGATGAATACGGTATACTTTGGGTCAATACTTATGGTAGCGGAGTCTATCAATATAACCGGGGTTCGGGAGAGATACAACATTTACTATCCGAGCAAGGTAAACAAAATACTCTGGTCAATAATTACGTCAATGGTTTATTCGAAGACAGCAAAAAAAACCTGTGGTTTTGCACTGAAAGCGGCCTCTCAAAATACCGCCGTGATGGGCATTTCACCAACTATCTGACCGAATCGGGTCTACCTTCCAATCAGGTATTTAAAGTCCTGGAAGACGACAATAACAGCATATGGATATCAACAGGTGGTGGATTGATCAGGCTGGATGAAGGTATCCCCCGTAGGATTATCTATACATCGAGAGACGGGCTTCCTGCAGATCAGTTTAATTATAATTCAGCTTTTAAAGATAGCGACGGTACCTTATATTTTGGCACCATTAAAGGAATGGTCAGCTTCAACCCTACAAAATCTATTAAGAATAACTTTATTCCACCTATATTCATTAGTGGCATTCAAATCAACAATGTAAGCATACCCGTTCATGAAAATGGTATAGTAAAACAATCCATCACCCTATCAAAAGAGATCCGCCTGACCTACGACAGTTCCAATATCAGTTTCAATATCGCAGCTTTGAGCTTTGTTTCCCCAAAGAGCAATCCCTATCGTTATATCATGGAAGGATATGACAAAGGCTGGACAGATATCACCGGCAGCCAGAAAATCTATTATAATAAGCTTCCTCCCGGAAGTTATACTTTTAAGTTCAAGGGCGCTAACAACAATGGGATCTGGAACCCGATGGAAAAAGAACTACGTATTGTCGTTTCGCCTCCATGGTGGTCATCAGTATGGGCTTACGTCCTTTACTTTTTGACCATTAGCACAATTGTTCTATTGATCTTGCGGTATTATTTTTTGCTGATCAAAGCGAATAATGCACAGAAGATGGATAGCTACGAACGTAAAAAGGAGCAGGAAGTTTACAATCTTAAACTCGAGTTTTTCACCAACCTTGCGCACGAGATCCGCACACCATTGACGCTGATTAAATTGCCATTGGAGAAACTCATCCGAACACATCAATTAGAGGATAACGATACGGTAAATGATCTTGCCCTGATCGAAAAAAACACAACGAGGCTGATTAGGCTAACCAATCAGCTTCTGGATTTTAGAAAAGCAGAAACAAATAATATGAGCCTTATCTTTACAAAAACAGACATTAACAGCTTGTTACTTGACGTATTCAATGACCTAAACACTCTAGCAAGAGAAAAGATGTTGCAATATGATCTTTCCTTGCCCCGGATTACACTCACTGCCCAAGTTGATGAAGAAGCTTTGCGCAAAATATTTACCAACTTAATCCATAATGCCATAAAATATGCCGCTCATCAAGTCCATGTCAAATTGCTTCCCTTCAACAGTGACGATATTATGTTCAATATCGAATTTCGAAATGACGGCGATATTATTCCATTCGAAAAGAGAGAAAAGATTTTCGAACCCTTTTATCGGCTGAACGAATCAAACAAAGATACGGGGACAGGTATAGGCCTCCCTCTCTCTCGTTCCCTGGTCGAACTTCATCGGGGGTCTTTGTCCTTAGCCTATACCGAAGAAAATCGAAACATCTTCCTGCTCTCCCTTCCTATCCTTCAGGAACAGTCGCTTGATATCAAGCCTCTTCTCGAAGAAACAGCAGATCATGAGGAAGGCAAATTATACGGGAAAGCAGACGAAAATGCTGAAAAACCCGTCATCCTCATTGTCGAAGACAATAAAGAAATACTGGCTTACCTCAATAAAGAACTAAAAACTGATTACACCATTTTGCGTGCAGGCAATGGCGCTGAAGCACTTGAGATATTGGACCAGGACAATGTACAGCTCGTCTTGACAGATATCATGATGCCCATTATGGACGGCATCGCTTTATGCAAGCGTATCAAAAGCGATATCCTGTACAGCCATATCCCGGTCATCTTCCTCACAGCAAAAAATGCACTAGATTCTAAAATTAAAGGCCTGAAAATTGGTGCCGATGCTTATATCGAAAAACCCTTTTCACTGGAATTCCTAACCGTACAGATACGAAACATCCTTAACAACCGTAAGATCATCAAAAATTATTTCACAAATTCTTCCATTTCTAATCTGAAGGATATTAATGTATCGGCTCCCGACAAGGATTTCATAAGCCAGCTCAACACTGTGATCTACGACAATATATCAGACATAGATCTCAATGTTGACGAGTTGGCTCGGTTAATGAATATGAGCCGGCCAACCCTATATCGTAAAATTAAAGGTTTATCTGATCTCACGCCTAACGAGTTGATCAATATATCGCGTTTGAAGAAAGCGGCGGAATTGTTGGTTCAAAGAGAATATAACATTACTCAGATTTCGACCATGGTCGGTTATACCGTTCAATCCAATTTTTCAAGGGATTTCCATAAACATTATGGGATGCCTCCAAGTGTTTACATGACTGAAAATAGTTGAATCTTCCGACAAGAAATAAGCTAGGTGGATTTTGGGGCCTGCATGTGACATAAGTGTCACACGCAGGCCTCAAATTTATTGCTTGCTTTTGGGGACAAAGAATGCGGCCAAAAACATGAATATGCCTGCCAGCAATAAGCCATAGATCGATTGGCTCTGGAAGATGAATTTAATAATCATACCACCAAAAAAACCACATACAATCTGCGGCAGTGTAATGAAAAAATTAAAGAGGCCCATATATACTCCCATTTTTGTCGGCGGTAAATGGTCGCTCAAGATGGCGTATGGCATGGCCAATATGCTCCCCCAGGCGATGCCGATACCAACCATCGGTAAGATAAGCAATGTGGCATCTTTGATCAGAAACAGCGAGATCAGCGAAAGACCACCCACAATCAGTCCAAAAGCATGGGTTTTACTGCGCCCATATCGTTTGGCAATCGTGGGGATAAACAGGGCATACAGGGCCGAAACCCCATTGTAAATTCCAAACAGCACGCCTACCCAATTGGCGGCTTCCATATAAAGATTCTGGCGGTTTCCAGCTTTTAGATAAAACACAGATTCGGCAATAGCCGGCGTGGTATACACCCACATCATAAATAATGCAAACCAGGAAAAAAACTGTACCCAGCCCAATTTCTTCATTACCGCGGGCATAGCTTTAATATCCTTAACAATCGTAGTTAATCCAAATGCAGCGGTATTATCTACGGTCTCGACGGTTTCTTCGGTAAATGATTTCAGTTCCGATGGACTATATTCCTTTGTTTTGATCACCGACCATAACACCGAAAGCGACAATACCAGACCACCGGCATAAAAGGAATAAATGACATTCGTAGGCACATGCCCTGGCTCCGCAGTACCAGCAACCCCCAGATAATTGGTCAGGATATAGGGCAGTAACGACCCGACAACAGCTCCTACTCCAATGAGAAAGGTTTGCACAGAAAAACCAAGGCTACGTT
The DNA here is from genome assembly GCF_003627955.1 of Sphingobacterium puteale. Taxonomy (GTDB): domain Bacteria; phylum Bacteroidota; class Bacteroidia; order Sphingobacteriales; family Sphingobacteriaceae; genus Sphingobacterium; species Sphingobacterium puteale. The sequence continues at coordinate 163,512 of NZ_RBWS01000005.1, forward strand.
GCGCGCTAGGCAGATTATCTCCAATAAGTGCCCTGAACGGCTCCATAGTCACATTAATGGATGCATCCATAAACATCAGCAGCCCCGCTCCGATCCAAAGTGGTGGCAGTAAAGCTGTAAACAAGGCTGCATTGGGCATGAGAAACAATGTCAATGTGGTAAGCAGAGCGCCCACTAAAATATAGGGGCGACGGCGCCCCATACGCGTCCACGTCCGGTCACTATAATGACCGATAATGGGCTGGACGACCATACCTGTTATCGGAGCTGCCAGCCAAAATAACGACAGGTGCTCCACATCGGCACCAAAAGTCTGTAGGATACGCGAAGCATTGCCGTTCTGTAGCGCAAAGCCCATTTGTATTCCTAAAAACCCAAAGCTCATATTTACGACCTGGCTTATACTTAATTCAGGTTTCTTTCCCATAATAGGCTATCAAAATTTAAGACAAAATACAATTTATTTACCATTTAATCCCCATTTTCAGCAATGTAGGGTTAGATCCAACATCGCTGAAATTATGGATTTATCTGAGTTGTGACACCTGTTTTCTATCCTGTCCAGCCAGTACGAAATCTTCGGTTGCCGTCTGGATATGGACTGAAGTGTCGCTGATATTTTCGATCGTATAGCCATCGGCGTCTACCGCAATCAACAGTGTCGCGCCACGAAATAGGATACGAAACTTATAGCCCTCCCATTCGGGCGGTAACATTGGGTTGAGATAAAGTTGTCCATCTTTTACGCGCATCCCTGCAAAGCCTTCTACAATGGTCATCCATGTACCGGCCATTGAGGTAATATGCAAGCCGTCGTCGGTATCGTTGTTATAGTCATCCAGATCCAGACGTGCTGTGCGCAGATAAAACTCATAAGCTTTGGCGGTTTTGCCCAGTTTTGCAGCAAGGATGGCATGAACACAAGGTGAAAGTGAACTTTCATGTACAGTCAAGGGTTCATAGAAATCAAAATGACGGGCCAGAGTATCATCACCAAAATGCTCTTCCAAAAAGTAGAAACCCTGGAGCACATCAGCCTGTTTGATATAACAGGATCGCAAAATACGGTCCCAGCTCCATTTTTGGTTGATCGGCCTTTGCAACGGATCGAGTTCCTGTACAGGGATCAATTCTTTATCCAGGAAGCCATCCTGCTGCAAAAAGATCTTCCGCTTCTCGTCGTAAGGGAAATAGAGGTTGTCGATAATATGCTGCCAATGATTTTGTTCTTCGGCAGTTAATTTTAACCTGTCTACTAGACTTGCAAAAATTGCCGATTGAGATCTTTCAGCATTTCGAAGACACGCTAAAGTATATTCTAGACACCAGGAGGCAATTCGGTTGGTATACCAGTTATTATTGACATTATTCTCATATTCGTTAGGACCGGTTACGCCCAGCATCACAAATTGCTGTTTATCCGCACTCCAATTGACACGTTGTGCCCAGAATCTGCTGATAGCGATCAATACATCCAATCCATGCGACCAGATATAATCGGTATCCCCCGTATAACGTACGTAATTGTAAATGGCAAAAGCAATAGCACCATTGCGGTGAATTTCTTCAAAAGTAATTTCCCATTCGTTGTGACATTCTTCTCCATTGATCGTCACCATCGGAAAGAGGGCCGCCCCATTACCGAATCCCAATTTCGTTGCATTTTCTATCGCCTTATCCAGCTGCTGATAGCGGTACAAAAGTAAATTGCGTGCAACTTCTGGCGATTGCGTCGCCAGGTAAAATGGAATACAATAGGCTTCGGTATCCCAGTAGGTCACTCCACCATATTTTTCTCCCGTGAAACCTTTTGGACCGATATTCAATCGGGCATCCTCACCCGTATATGTTTGATTGAGCTGGAAGATATTGTACCGAATAGCTTGCTGTGCGGCTATATCTCCCAAAATTTCGATGTCACTTTCGTCCCAGATCGCCTTCCAGGCTTTGGACTGTTTTTCCTTCAGTTGGTCAAAATCAAACGCCCGTAGTTCAGTCAGCCGTTCTGTGGCGACAGTCTTTAACTTTTCTACAGCATGGTTTTCGGAAGTGACAATCGCCACTCTTTTTTCAATACAGAGTGTTTGTGACCTCCCCACTGTCGCGCGATAGCGTTGGGCCATATAGCCATTTTCCGAAATGGTCTGTCCCACCTCAATGACTCCAGCCGCTCCTGTGACTAGCGTTTCGAGTTCAGCACAGACTTCAAAGCCCGTCTTTTTCGTTCGCGAGGAAACAAATAAGTTATCCCCCTGCTGTCCCTGTGCCAACGACTCCCAAAACTTTTCATCGTAGTTGCTGTCTCTATTAAGTACCTCGGCATCCAAAAAAGAAGTCAGCTCAATGGCAATATCACCTGTCAATGCCTGCAATTTATATTGCAAGGATGCTGTCTCGGAAGCAAAGAGATGATACATACGGGTTGCATCAACTTTAACTTCAGCACCGTCGGGCAGCTGAACGACAAAACTACGCTGCAACACACCGTGCCGCATATCCAGACGACGTTCAAATGAGCGGATGTTGACCTTCGCCAAATCCAGTCGCTGCCCGTTGACCAGAATATCCAGACCGATCCAGTTAAAAGAATTAATTACCTTGGCGAAATACTCCGGGTAACCGTTTTTCCACCAGCCTACTCGTGTTTTGTCAGGATAATAGATTCCAGCAAGGTAAGATCCCTGTAAACTTTTACCACTAAAATACTCTTCAAAATTTGCCCTTTGCCCCATACGACCATTGCCGATGGCAAAAATACTTTCCGAAAACTCATTGTGATCGGGTCTAAACTGATCTTCGATAATCTGCCAAGGATCATGTTTGATATATGTTTTCATACGTTGATTGTTCTACTCAATTAAAATCTTTCTACCAGCTCGCTGAGGTCTTCCACCAGCGCATCCGCCCCAATGAGGTTTTCAGGTTTTCCAACACCGATCACGCGCATTTGAGCTGCTTTCGCAGCATCTATTCCCGCTTGTGCATCTTCCAATACCAGACAGTATCGTGGTTGTATGGTCAATGCTTCCGCCCCTTTTAGAAATACTTCTGGATCTGGCTTTGAGGTCTGTACGGCATTTCCATCGATCAGCGCATCAAAATAGCCCACGATCTCTGTTTTCTGAAGGATGCTCAACGCATTCTTGCTGGCTGATCCAAGTGCAATCAGGATATCCTTTTCGCGAAGCCGCTGTAGCAATGCCAAACTGCCGGGCAAGAGCTGCGCAGGACTAAGCTGCTCGATCAGCTCGAGATACCATTGATTTTTCTGTTGCAACAATTGTGCTTTCTCCTGTTCCGATTTCTCCATTCCTGCCCACTTCAGAATAAGTTCAAGCGATTCAACGCGGCTCACGCCCTTTAGCTGCTCATTGTCAGCCAATGAAAAGGAATAGCCCAATTGCTCAGCCAGCCTATGCCAAGCCTGAAAGTGGTAAATTGCCGTATCCACCAGCACACCGTCCAAATCAAATATTACGGCTTTTACTGTAGTATAATTAATCATTGAAAAAAATGAAATTTAAAATATCGCCTTGTATTAAAATTTAAGGTCAAGGACTTTGGTCTCATAAGCCGCTAATTTGACTTTATTATCAACTAGTTTCAGTCCCTGCTGACTGATGACATCCACATAACCTGTCGCTTTTGCATTCCGTTCAGCAAAACGATCAAGCTTGACTTCCATTTCCTGGTCGTTGCAATTCATTATCACCATGACAGTTTGTTGCTCATTATAGCGGAAGTAAACATAAATACCATCTTCAGGTACATACTGCATGGTTTTCCCAGACTGCAATACAGCATGTTGTTTGCGGTAGTTGGCAAGGGTACGCACAAAAGTCCACATATCCTGTTCAGCTTCCGTTCTACCTGAAGCTGTAAACTTATCGTTTTTGTCTCCGGCAAAACCACCCTGAAAATCTTCACGCAAGAGACCGTCCGGGTTGGAAAAATTCTTCATCAGAATTTCTGCACCATAGTATAATTGTGGGATACCTCTGGTCGTCAGCAACCATGCCATTGCGGATTTATATTTTTGGATATTTTCTCCGACCACAGAAAAGAACCTGTCTTTATCATGGTTATCCAAAAAAAGTACATTCCATTCTGGTTGTGGGTACTGATAGTCCGATGCCAAGGTTGAGTACAGCTTATTTGCACCTGCAGTCCATTCCGTCTTTTGATTAAGAGCGTCGCCAATAGCATAATTCAACTGGAAATCCGTCACCCCCATCAATTTGGAGTCCACTTCCTGGCCAACATGTTTGCCGCCCAGAAAATATGCCTGATTGGCAACACCATGCACCCAGGTTTCGCCAAAAAAAGTAAACTGGGGGTACTCGCGTTGAATGCGATCTGTCCATTGGGCCATAAAATCAAGATCATTATAAGGATAAGTATCTATACGAAATCCATCTATTCCGGCCGTTTCGATCCACCAGATATGACTTTGTGTTAGATAATTCTGCACATATGGATTTTGCTGGTTCATATCCGGCATAGTAGGGACAAACCAACCTTTGACCATTTTCTTTTTATCTGCCGCAGAGGCATAGGGGTCAAAAATTGTCTGGTCTTTGTATGACGTCTGTGTGTAGCTAGGCCATTCGTTGAGCCAATCAGCCATCGGCTTGTCTTTCACTGTCCAGTGGAAACTGCCGATATGATTGGGTACCACATCAAAAATCAGTTTCATCCGACGTTTGTGCAGCTGCTCACCCAGTTGGACATAGGTTTCATTACTTCCAAAACGTGGATCTATATGATAGGTTTCGGTATTGGCATAGCCGTGATAAGACGCTAAGGGCATATCGTTCGTGAGTACAGGAGTCATCCATACCGAGGTTACCCCCAGATCTTGGAGATAGTCCAGTTTATTGATCACGCCTTCTAAGTCTCCACCGTGCCGTAAATACATGGAGTCGCGGTTGAGACTCTGGTCTAACATACCTTTGACCCGGTCGTTTGCTTTATTGCCATTGGCAAAACGGTCGGGCATAATCAGGTAGATCAAGTCTTTGCTGTTTACCCCTTGCGCTTTGACCCCTTGGTTTCGCTGTTTTAATTCGTAGCGATAAGTCCATTTCTTCTTTCCTTGACTGAAGGTGAAAGTAGACCATCCCGGTTTAGCCGAGGCGGAGATTTTTAAGTCTAAAAACAGGTAATTGGGATTTTCCACGCGGTTTACCTGAATGAGTTCAACGCCTTTGTCATCAACCTGAACCTCACTTTTCCCGATCTGAGGACCGTAGATCACAAGCTGTACCGTTGGGTTCTCCATTCCTACCCACCAGTTTAACGGTTCTACCCGCTGAATGGATTGCCCCTTTAAGGGGCTCCATCCAAGCGCTGTTAGTGCCACAATTCCTGCGGTAAGTCGTATTGTTTTTTTTAATTTAGTCGGCATTATTTCTTAGTTAAAGTGTATGTATTCGCATTGAGGTCAAGGATGATATCATAAGTTCCGGCATTCGCTACTGCGATATCAGCACCACCCGCGACAAGGTTTCCATTTGCCCCGCCAAAGTTCGTTCCCCATTCGTGATTCTTGCGGAACTTAATCGCGCCCGCAGTCAAGTTTACAGTGAGCTTCCATACTTGGTTGGCGTTATCGTATTTCATGTCGGTATCTGCATCCCAGCCTTTTGGTGTCGCACTACCGATGACGCCCCAGCTGTGATCTTTGAATATAATGGTATTCGCTGTTGTATTGACTTCAAGCTCAAGATTGCCTGTGCGTGGAGCTTTAATATCTTGACCACCATTGTAAACTATTTTACCCGGCTCTGTTTCTCCATACGAATTGCTCCAATTTCGTTCAGGTGTCAGTTTAAATGTCAATTTCCCCTCTGGAAAATAGATTATTCCACTATAAATCCCGTTACTCGTTGGCGAAATCAACGATTCAGCATTGGCCTCAACCCAATCTTCATAAGCCCCTATGGCATATAGATAACTGGTGGATGCGTAGGGACTGGCTTTTAAACCACTGATCGTGGAAAATACAGGCGCAATCTTAGCGTTGATACTGGACTTCAGGCGTATATCAAAATCCGATGCTTCACCAGTAGGCACACCAAGAGCCAACAGGTAGCTATTCAGTTCATAACCTGTGAATCCAATTGCACTGTGTCCATTGGGTATCACAACTTCTTTCACTGTTTTAAAATTATCACCCTTGCGTCCAAACTGGATCACATTTGTTACCGCAGCCTGATACCCAAAGTCCGGTTGCACCAGATTCAGGAGCAAGACTGTATCGTTAGCGGTTGCTTTTGATAGGGTCAGATTATTTTTATCCAACGTCAATGCGGCGGCTTTTACCGATTCTGTCGGATGAAGCCGGGCCTGCGTTTCGTCTTTTTTACAACTTTGGAAAGCCACCAGCACGAGGAGCGCTATTCCGATATAGTGTATTAGTTTCATGTATAAATCTTTTCTTTTTCCATTTCACAGATGGAATATGGGTTTATCATTCGATAAGCAATTAATTATAGCCCGGATTTTGCACGAGATTGGAATTGGCAATCAGATCTGCAGCCGGGATCGGGAACAAAGTCCGGTAGCTCGGTACTGCCTGACCGGCTAACACGCCACCCTTAAATGGCCAGAGATAATTATCGCCGGTGAATTTGCCATAACGGATTAAATCCGAGCGTCGAAATCCCTCCCAGTACAGTTCTTTCACCCGCTCATTCAACACGTTATCCAAAGAAAGATTGGTCAGGTTTCCACTGGTATTCCCATAAGCACGTATGCGCAATTTATTGACATAATCCAGGGCTTTAGCCACTGTTCCTTCCGATCCACCCCGCAAAGTAGCTTCAGCGTAGATCAGGTGCATTTCTGCCAGACGGATCAACGGAAAATCCACCGAAGCGACAAAACCTTCTGCAGCGGTAGGCGCAGTCTTGCCATCTTTATTCATGTTACTAAATTTAGTTACAGCCAGTCCCTGCTTATACACGGCAATATCTTCGATCTTCACACTGGAATTCAAATGAAACATGGCGCGTTTGTCTGTGGCTCCAGAATAGTCACCAAAAATTGCAGCGATGTTGTCACGTACCCTATTTCCGGCCCATCCACCACCGGGGACACCAAAAGAAGTCGGATTCATGGAAGCATCAATCGCGGCATTGATCAGGTAAGTCGTCCCACCTTTACTTTGGGTCTTTGTGCCATCATAAGGTAGATAGAATATAAATTCTGGATTGTTGACATCATTATCCGCACGAAATAATTCGCCATAGCCTGTACTCAGGCGATATCCTGAGTTTAGCACTTTCTCGGAATAAGTAATCGCTTCGCTGTATTTTTTATTGCCAGCCCCCAAATAAACTTCGGCATTGAGGTAAAGTCTGGCCAGCAAACCCCATGCTGCCACTTGGTCTACCCGTCCATACACATTCTGCTTTGCACCTTTCAACTGTTCAGCTACGGCCAGCAGTTCCTTTTCCACATATGCAAAAAGATCCGGTCTTTTAATCTGAGGCGGCGGAACCTTGCCCACAGCAGTTTCTTCGGTCACAAAAGGTGGATTGCCAAAAAGATCCAGGAGTACCCAATAGTTATAAGCGCGTAAGAATCGTGCTTCGGCTCTATAGTATGCAATTTCTGCTTTATCAGCGTCTGATATGCCACGTTCACTCAATTTTGCGTCTGTACTCTCTCGTAGAAACTCATTGACCAGGGTTGCGCTGTAGATACAGCGTGTGTAAAGACCACGCAACATTGGATTGCTATCGTCAAAATTAAGATAATCCAGGCCGCTGATACCCGGGTCGTTCAACCAGGCACAGGCAGCCTCGTCTGTTGTCAGTTCCTGCGCATTCCAAAAAAGGCGTAAAAAATCAGAAGTCCCCGGATCCAAGCCACCCAGATCAGAATTATTGGGTCCGGCTGTACTTGGCATGGTCAGACTACCGTAAAGTCGCGCAAAGGCCATGGTATACCCCTTAAAATCTTTGTAAGCCACATCGGCAGTCACGTCATTGGTCGGCTTCAGATCCAGATCTTTATGGCAGCTGGATAAAGCCAATGCCAACAAACAAGCCGATATATAGTTATTTAGTTTTTTCATTTTTGTTCGTGTTAATTACAATGTTTACAGATTCACCTTCCTAAAAATTGACATTGATCCCCAAAACATAGGTACGTGGCCGTGGATAGAAACGGTCGTCGATACCATTTGAAATTTCAGGATCCACCCCCTTGTACTTGGATACGGTAAATACATTCTGTACTGTTGCTGAAATCGATAGATTAGCCTTGCTGTTCCGTAAAAATTGACCGAACTGGTAGGACACATTGAAATTATCCATCTTTAAGAAAGAAGCATTTTTGATGTAATAGTCACTTTGCAGCTGTTTTTCCTTGAAGTTGCTGTTCAGAAAATCCACCGGTGCATTATTGATCACCAAGGAAGCCTGGTCGATCACATTATAGCTGCTGCCAAAGTTTGACGAAACGTTGTCATAGACGTAGTTATCCAAATTAGCCCTTAAGGTTGTTGTTGCTGACCATTTTTTATAGGAATATGCAGCGGTGAAACCCAGTAAGTATTTTGGCAATGGAGACTTATACATATAACGGTCGCTGTCGCTGATGACTCCATCACCATTACGGTCCACATACAGACCTTCTACCGGTTTCCCCGCTTCATCATAGACCTGTTGAAAGGGCCTAAAGCTATAGGGGGTATAACCGACCATATGTGCCTGTATATTATTTCCGGTTCCACCACGGATTCCGCCGGTTTCAATTATAAAATTCGGATCATCTGATAAGGTCAAGTTGGTCACCTTACTGTGGTTGTAGGTAAAGTTAATTCCAAAATCCAGTGTGGAATGTTCGGATTTGACGGGTACTACATGCAGGTTGACCTCCAGCCCCTGATTTTCCATATTGCCGACATTGGTGAGCAGAAAATTGCTAAAGTTAGATCCAACAGCAATTGGTATAGTACTCAGGAGATCCTTGGTCTTTTTGGAGTAGTAATCCACACTACCATAGACCGTATTGTTATGAAAACCAAAGTCAATGCCCGCATTGTAGGTTGAAGTACTTTCCCAGCGGATATCACCATCGTAAACGACTGGCGAGTACAGGTAATAATATTCATTTCCAAAACGGTACATTGACTGGTCACCACCTATGGTATAATTTGGCATATAGGAATAGTTGGCAATACCATCCTGTTGTCCTGTCTTGCCGTAGCTCAGACGCAATTTTAAATCAGAGATCGTCTGTTGATCTTTTAGGAAACTCTCATTTTTTGCGCGCCATGTAAAACCTACAGAAGGAAAATAGCCCCAGCGGTTGTCCTGACTAAAGCGTGAAGAACCATCGGTACGTAGTGTCCCTGAAAGTACATAGCGGTTATCGTAGGTATAGATCAGACGACCGTAATAGGATATCAGTAGATTTTCAGGCCGGTCAAAAGGCAAGTTTACCGAGGTTAAGACCTCCCCAGCTTCATTGGTACGGGCAAAATTATATGATTTTGTGCTATTTTTATAATAGCCATAGCCGACTGTCGCGTCTATATTACTTTTTATTGCCGGTAATTCTTTATCATATTTCAGATAGAACTCCAGCGTTTTGTTGTTGATGTCGGTTTTATATTCTGTACGCTCACCGCCCTCATTAAAATTACGGGCCGCAATCGCTGGCGTAAATGTATTCCCCTTGGACCGTGCCAGATCATAACCAACATTCAAGTTGGCATGTAATTCCGGAAGAAAATGAAAACTATAATCCACCTTTGCATTTCCGATGCTTCTGAAAACATCGCCATTATCTTTGCGTAAATCCAGCAATGCAAGTGGGTTGCGTGGCGCGTTCGGATTAGGCTTCCCACCTTGGATCCACTCGTAGTATCCCCCAAAGCTATTCTTGTCCTCTACATAGACCGATTGTGTCGGATCAAATTGAATTGCTGTTCCGATAGCATCCTGTGTTGCAAATTTCGACTTCGACCAAGTGCCGCGTACATTTACGTCCAATGAAAGATGATTATCCAAAAATTTCGGGGTCAAAGCCAATGCCGCTGTTGTCCGCTTTAGGTTATCATTTTTCAGCACACCGTCCTGGTTCATATATCCCGCAGAGACACGATAAGGCATATTGCCTGCTTTAGAAGCAATGTTAACGTTGTTGTCCGTAGTAAAGGCGTTACCATAGATTACATCCTGCCAATCGGTATTGGCAGTTCCCAACAGTTTTTTCATGGCATCAGAACCATTCGCATTAACATAGTCCCGAATCTGATCCGCATTGAGCAACTTCACTTTATTGGCTACTGTTGCGAGTGAATTCTGTGTAGAAAAATTGATCTGCGTTCCCGAACGGCTACCTTTTTTTGTTGTAATCAGGATAACCCCATTGGATGCACGCGAACCATAGATAGCTGTCGCGTTAGCATCTTTCAGAATGGTGAACGTCTCAATATCATTGGGGTTGATTAAGCTCAGCGGGTTTGCTATCCCTGATACCGATCCACCGGCTAAAGGTACTCCATCTACGACGATCAGTGGATCGTTGCTCGCATTCAATGAGGCGCCTGTACGGATACGAATTGTACTCTCTGCTCCGGGCTGCCCGCCACTTGTGGTAATCTGTACTCCAGGTACCTTCCCCATAATTAATTGCTCGGGGGAGGAAATCTGTCCTTTCTGAAAATCCTTGGCCGTAACGGTACTGATTGAGCCTGTCAGTTCACTTTTCTTTTGCGTACCGTAACCGATCACCACGACTTCCTCCAACTCACTTTCATTGGATTTAAGGTATAAGTTCAAGGGGTTACTACCGTCTTTTACCTGAATCAAGGTATCAAGGGAGGCATAACCGACCATACTCACCTTCAGACGCAATTTCCCCATTTGCAGTCTATCCAAGCTAAAGTCCCCATTCGCATTGGTAGACAGCGATTTTTGGATATCCTCAAAGCGCACTGTAGCACCTACCAAGGAACTGCCTTTCTGGTCCATTACTCGCCCTCGAAGCGTAGCCTGCTGGGCAAATGCCGAAGCACTTACTCCAAGTAGCATGTTCAGGGCCCAAAATGGACGTAATAGCTGTTTGTTCATAAAATAACTGTTTATTTATTTAGTTTTGTTTTGCTTATCAATTGGTATTGCCCGGGCAAAAGGCTCAATTTTGTCTGAGCGAACCAGCTAAGCTCCTTCCCCGTAAAATTGTCTACCCAAAGTCCCTGTAATGCTTGTGGTAATACAAACTCCGCACTTTCCACCCCGAAATTGCCCAATACGCCCACTTGTTGCCCATCCTTTTCCAATAGAAAATATTTCACCGCATCTTTTACTGCCGCGGCAACGATATTTCCATTTTGAAAGATGTTATTTCGCGTTTTAAAACGCGTGAGTTTCGCATAAGTCTCAAAGAGCTGTCTACGTTCGTCTTGTTGCAGATAATTCCATAGAAGCGGTTTTTCCCCAGTTCGACCATTTTCGTCAATAGATACATCATAGCCGTATTCACCAAACTGCCAAATCATCTTAGGTCCAGGCGAAGCCAATAAAAATAGCGCCGCCAGTTCCATACGTTTTAGTGCAGTACCGAGATTCTTAATATTATAGCTACCTGCTGCGTTTCCATAGTTCAAGCACTTGAACAACAGCCGCTGCTCGTCGTGACTTTCCATATAGGATACAAAAGAGGGCTGTGCCATACCGTGACTGGAGGCAAACAATCGGCTCAGATCCGATCCATTATTTGCATTCCAGCCCATTGCTGCTTCGTTGAATACAGCATTCATATTGTTCCAGAGCATCATTCCGGATTGCGCTAGCTCGATTTCTTCCTGATCTCCACCGAGATGTTCAAGAATAATATAGCAGGAAGGATCTATGCTACGAATATGCTGTTGATATTGCTTCAAAATCGCAACACGCGATGCATCATAGGCATTCCAGGCCGACAGATCAGTCTCCAATGTGCCCGAATTTTTCTGTGTAAAGCCTTTCGAGAGATCAAAACGAAAACCATCAATTTTGTACTCTTGCATCCAATAACTCAAAGCATCCTTGACAAAAGTTTGGGTATAGCTACTTTCATGGTTAAAGTCGAAACCTACATTGAACGGATGTTTAGCAACCGTATTAAACCAAGGATTATTAGCAGCAACATTTCCCTGTTCCATATAAAGCTGTACGAGCGGAGATTGACCAAAGGCATGATTAAAAACAACGTCCAGGATAACGGCAATACCATTTTCGTGACAAGCGTCCACATAGGCTTTCAGCTCATTCTTTGATCCATAATACTTGTCCAGTGCCCGATGAAAAGATGGGTTGTAGCCCCAGGTTGAATTGCCCTCAGATTCCTGTATAGGCATCAGTTCAACGGCATTGACCCCTAAGCGCTTTAAATAAGTCAAAGAGTCTTTCAGTACAGTATACTGATGCTGTTTGACAAAATCACGGACCAACAGTTCATAAATCACCAAATCACCTTGTGCGGGTTTAGTAAACGAGCTGTTTTTCCAGGAATAAGGCTTGGCTGGGAGATCCAATACCCCAACTATTCCATGTGCAGCTGCGGGATAAGCTGGTAGTACAGTGCTTGCCAAATCCAACGCCGGATCATTTTGCGGATCGAGAATCAGTTCGGCATAGGGATCAGCGATATACAATTGGCCATCCACCAAAAACTGATAAGTATATTTTTTGGAGAAATCCAGATTCGATACCGTGATCCACCAAGTTTTACCATCCGGTGTCTGGCTCATCGCATAGGCCGGCGAGGCTTTGTAGCCGTTGAAATCTCCCAATAAATACACACTGTTTTTTAAAGGTGCTGCCAATGCAAAGCTGACTTGGCCTTTTTCCTTATTGATCGTCGTCCCATTAGGATTAACTCCTCCTGGAAGCGCTGCAATGGCTGGTTTTGCCTGTACAAATAATTCTATTTTAGTCGTCGCTACCTTGCCGCCAGTTTCAAGACGCGCTTCAAGTTCATGCAGTCCACCGCTTTCTAAGCTGAAGGACTTTTCCAACGACTCTGCCCCGCTAGATGCCGCGATTTGCAGGCCATTGTCCCAAATGCTGATTTTTCCCGACTGGGTTGCCTGAACCTTCAGCTTCAGATTTTCACCAACAGTGTACATTTTCTCTGTGGAGAGCGGATTTGTGGGTTGCAGCGTTGGGGACACAAAACGAATTGCTTGTGTATTGCTCGCCACAAGAGGTAAAAATAGATCCGAATTATTTTGGTTTCGTTGAACCAGCGATCCATCGCCATTGCGTACCAAAAATGCCAGCTGACCAAATCGATCAGCGTTGCTCAGGTTAAAAAATTTAGAGGGGGTTAATGTAAATGAATAGAGCCCGGAAGCTATAAATTTTAATTTGTAAGCGTTATCATTCTTTGACCAGTCTGTCACGACATGCTGCCAATTGCCCCCATTGACGGAAATCAATCCAGCATGTAGGTACAAATCTGCTGAACTGCCTTTTAAAGCGGCATTTCCTTTGGAAAGATCAAATTGCAAGGTAACTTCCCTATCCCAGAAAAGAAATGGAGAAGACAGATTGACGAGACCAGCTTCTTGCTGCTCATTCACAGGCGGCTGTTCAATATCAACGATATCTTTTTTATTTGCACATGATGATAATAGGACGATCATCCAGAGATACCCTATTAAACGAGTGATATGCTTCCCCATCGATAATTAGTTTTCATTGGAATCTGATAATGGGAACGTTCCCGAAATCAAGGTAAAAAGAAATCGCTTATTGCGATTTTTTGGATTCCCTTATCCAATATTTTATACAAATTGATTATTTGAATACTTTCGGGAATGTTCCCGAAAGTATTCAAATCTAAATAATGGGATTGCAAAAAACAAATATTTTTTTTCTTATCTGAGGCTAGATTTTTGAAAAATAAGCTGGGAATTAAGGTAAACCGAATTAGCAAACTTATCATTAGTTGGATCCTCCATCTTATCCAATAGGTATTTTGTTACTAATTCGCCCATTTCATAAGCAGGTTGCTTTACCACACTGAGTGCTGGATCAATCAGATCGGCAATATCCAGACAAGAAAAACAAATGATTTTGAGATCTTCAGGAATTCGAATTGCGTGCCGCTTGGCGACTCGTATACTTGAAATGGCGAGACGCTCTACCGAGGCAAATATGGCATCAGGTTTCTCCTGTTCGATCAAGCCTGCAATATCCTTCATATTTTGTTCAGCATCATTGACCGTATCCAATATAAGCTCCGGCCTGATGGGCATCTCGGCTTCCTGCAAAGCTTTTTCGTATCCATCTTTACGTACTTTACCAATGGAAACATTTGGGTTAATCGCTAAGTAAGCAATCCGCTTGCATGCATTATTGATCAAATGCTTTGTTGCGAGGTAAGCGGAATCAAAGTCATTACCCGTGATATATCCGCCTTTCCAATCGTCATAAGCACGGTCAAAAAACATAACGGGTATTCCCCGTTCTGCCAACAGTTGCAAATGCGAATGGTCTTTCCCTTCACCCGAAGCCGAAATGATAACGCCATCCACGCGCCCATTGGCTAGCGAACGCACGATGGAAGCTTCATTTTGCACTTGATGGTCGGTCACATAAATCAGGGTGTGGTAGCCCTTGGATCGCGCCACAGCTTCTATGCCTTTGATCGCCTGGGAGAAAAACTTATTACCAAATTCGGGAATAATAATCGCAATAGTCAGGCTTTTGTTCGCTTTCAGGCTACTCGCATAAACATTCGGCGAAAAACCGATTTCTTCGGCCATGGCCAAAATACGTGCTTTCGTCGCCGGATTAATATCCACGTTATCCCTGAATGCGCGGGAAACGGTCGATTTTGACAAGCCCAATCGTTTGGCCAGATCTACTATTGTTAATTGAGACATATTGGATTCCCTTTGCTTTTCGTATTTAATAATTGTTGGGTACAAATAAAGCAATTATCTGACCAGAATAGCAAATTTTCTTTTTGTCCTCTTTGTTTTAAATCAGCGGGCCATGTTTTTTTTTATCTCCCGATAAGAAAAGCGATCTAGTGATCAAATCGTGTAAACGATCATTCCAATATGCTTGCTTTCATCCGCTTTCCGTTAACAGAAAAACTTGTTTTATATGGCCTTTTGTGTCTACAGCGCTAATGCTGTCTTCGGGTTGTCTTCGTATTGTGTTCGTACCACCTTCGGATGTGGAGAATCTTGCTACGGCTATTGATCGAAAGTTGACCAAGTAATTCCTGTTCAGGGTCTGGTCAATATCTAGTCAATAGTTGTACCATATCTGTATCGCATCCGAATAAGGTACGAATCTTTCCCCACTATTTGATCAAAAAATTGTGAGTGGGTGCTTAACAGGCTTAGCGTATTTTGCTAAGCCTGTTTACAATTAATCGCCCATTTTCTTTACTAGAACTTTCTAAAATCCCATTCGCCGCGATATGGACGACTGCGCATGAGGTTGGCGTATTCGTTGTCAAACTGTTCTTTCTGTGGGTTCCATTTCAGGTCTTTCTGTAGTTCATACGCTATGTTAATGGCGTTGCAGACAGAGCTTGTGCGATGTCCGACCTCCACGTCACAAATCGGCTTACTCCTTTTTTTGATCGCGTCGATCCAGTCCTGATAGTGATTATCACTATAATACAGACGGCGATCAGCAGCTGTTAATTTGAGATTTGCCAGGTTTTCCGGGTTTGAACGGATAAACTCCCGACTCACCTCAATCTTTCCTTTTTCACCAATAAACTGAATCGCATTATGTACTCCCCATTGCACATGATTTACCTTAACACCATTTGCGTAGCTAAAGGAAAGTCCCGTAGTGCTATTGGGTTGTTTCGGTGGATAAAACCGAACTGGGCCAGATTCATCCATACCCAATGCCCATTGGACGATGTCAAACATATGCGCTCCCCAATCCGTGATATAACCACCGCCAAAATCGCGATAGCCGCGCCACCATGCCCATTTATCATCTTCCAATGGCGGACTTAAGATTGGGTTATATCCCCTATAAGGTGAAGGCCCAACCCACATATCCCAGTCGAGATAATCTGGAGCTGGCATGGATGGAAGATCACATTGCTTGACCGGCTCGCCAACAGATACGTTGATTTCTTTTATTTTACCGATATAACCGTTGAGAACTAATTCTGCCGCCTGTCTAAAATTGTACGACGAGCGCTGCATGCTGCCTGTTTGAAATACACGTTTATATTTTCGGGTTGCATCGACCATTGCCCGCCCCTCTGCAATGGTGAGCGCCAAGGGCTTCTCACAATAAATATCTTTGCCAGCTTTAGCGGCATCGACCGCAATCTGTGCATGCCAATGATCTGGCGTTGCAATGACGACGGCATCAATATCTTTTCTATTCAACAGTTCCCGATAATGCTGATACGCCTTGAGATCGGTCTGTGCCTTTGACAGTTCCGTTTGTTTTTTTGTTGTTGCAGCAATAAATGCGGCCAATTTGTTACGATCTACATCACAGGCAGCCAAACTGGCGATTTCCTTACAACGATTGAGGCCATTCATCAAGGTATAGGATTGTTTTCCTACACCAATGAATCCAAGATTGATACGATCGCTTGGTGCAAGGAATCCATTTCCGCCCAACACAACGCGAGGGACAATGGTAAAAGCCAAAGAGGATACAATCCCCTTGGCTATAAATTCTCTTCTTTTCATTCTTTGTTTATAATTTATTTTCTGTTCGTCTTTACCGACAACTTTTTAGGCTTTTGACTGCAAAATGGTTTAGCTATAAATGATTTGTTCAGGTTTTCCTAAAGATAGTTTATTCTTGAATCGGAACCAAGGTAATTGACGCAATCTCGGGCAGAGTGTCGCCTTCGATGGAAGTAGCTTGCAAAATCACTTTTGTACTGGGCTCGCCAATCACTTGCTGAGATACCTCTATGATTCCCATACTCATTTCCTTAAATTTATTTTCTTGTTCAGTTATAAATTCCCATGGAAGTTGCTGACCGAGCATCGAGAGCATAATTTTTCCTCGATGTTTATTGTTGGGCAGGTAATTAATGAGCACCTTATACTTACCGGGTTTTTGAATTTTGATATCCCAAAATACCCTGTCCTCAAGATCTTTCCATTGGCCGATAGCGTTTGGACGATTGGGATCATGGGTATGTGCACCAATTATTTTCAACCCCTCCCCTTCCTGTAGTTTTGCATTATTTGCGTTCATTACAATACGCCCATCTGCCTGTGTCTGGGTCAGACTTTCCTCTACAATTGGTTTTCCCTCTATTTCAACAACAATAACTTTCGGGCCTTTACCTTTATCAAAGGTATCGACAGGAATTACAGGTTTTCCATTCTCCGAAGCTGGTTTTATTTTTGTTTTGGGTGAAGCCAAAGTATAAGCAGCTGTCACCCGGTTTTTGATAGGCAGATCTATTTTTCCACTGGCAGGGCGGTCGAAGACATGCAGGTATAATTTACCGTTCTTTTGAGTGCAATAGCCCCAATCCAAGGCCTGAAAAGGACTGGCCGTTGTTCCGTATATCGCTTCACTATTGATCTTCATCCAATCACCGATCTGTTCCATAATCCGCACCGCAGGTTCGGGAATTGCTCCATCTCCATCCGGACCGACATTCAACAGAAAATTTCCGCCTTTACTTACCGTTTCTACAAATAATTGCATGATTTTGGGAAAGCTTTTCCAGTTTTGATCGTGAGCACTGTAACCGTAACTTTCATTCATGGTGTGGCTCACCTCCCAATACATGCCAGGTAGACCTGTCGGTGGAATATATTTCTCCGGAGTTCCGATATCACCGTTCTTATTTTCAAGTCCATTCCAAAATCGATTATTGATAATAATGTTGGGCTGCCATTTGATCAGGTCGGTCAGAATATGTTTTGTGCCCCAGGCTTCACCTTCATGCTGTTTGCTACTGAAATCGGGCCATAACATATCCAAGCGCCCATAATGTTGGGCAAGCTCTTTAATTTGACCATACAGATAGGCTTTATAGCGCTCATGATCAGGCTGGTGGTTATTCGTATTCGGGTTTAACTGAAATGCCTCATAAGAATCAGGATGCTGCCAATCCAACAGCGAATAATAAGCACCTACCTTCATTCCCTCCCGGCGGAAAGCTTCCATAATTTCGCGGTAAAGATCCCTTCCCTTTGGGGATAAATTTGCCGTACCCGTTACGTCATTGTTCAGGGCAAAAGGCTGTTGGCTATTGAATAGACTAAAACCTTCGTGGTGTCGGGAGGTCAGCACCATATACTTCATGCCCGTTTTTTTCGCAAGACGCGCCCAGGAGCGTGGATCAAAAGAACGTAATGCAAATTTTGGTTTCAGCACTTCAGCATACTGCTTACTAGGAATTTTACCCCAAGTCTGAATCCATTCGGCATAATGTTGTGGATATTGCTTTCCCTCAAAAGAACCTCCTGCTGCACTGTATAAGCCCCAATGGATAAATAGTCCAAAACGGGCTTCCTTAAACCATTCCATGCGCTTATCTTGAGTCTCTTGCCAACCAGCCGCACCTTCATAAGGTGGCGACTTGGTCTGTGAAATTGCGCCTTCATTCATGCACAGCAACATTCCCACTGCGGCTGCACACTTCCACTTAAAAAAATTGATTTTCATCATGATATAGATTTATACATAAAAGTTCACTTATTCGGAGGGCAAGCTATCGCCGATCAGAAACCCAAGGCTTTAATTTCATCCTGAATAGCAGCATATGCTTTGCTTGCATCTTCCATTGGAATTCCCTTGGATAGTCCTGGTCGTTTATGGCCTGTATAGGTCAGCCATGCGTCTTTCATCATCGTCTGCCTTTTCAAAACAAGCGTATATAACTGGCGAAGTTTTGGCTGATTGCGCAAATTGTCATCCCATGTGCTTTCAATCGGGAAATCAGGCATCAGCTGCTGTACAATTTCCTTAGCCATTAGCCAATGCCCCAACTCTCCAGGGTGCACCCCATCTGCGGCCAGCTTAAACTGAGCGTCTTTCTCGATCCTAGCTTCCAAGTAACGACGCATGCGAAAATGGAGGTCTATGATTTCCCAGGACTGCATTTTTGCATAGCCGATAAGCCATTCGGCATAGCGATCCAATACTTTATTGTAGCCATCGAGCCGAAGCTGCGGATCATCATGTACTGGGGGTGTCATCCATATCATGCGTTTGACGCCCTGATCAACCAAGCATTTGTGCAAACGAATAATTCCATCTTTATAAGCTTCAAAACGGGCGGAATCAAAAGGAAGATAAATGCCGTCATTCATACCATAACAGACGAAAACAACATCAGGCTTGATTTTATCAATCACGTTGTCCAAACGATCAAATAGACAGGGGCGTGGAAATTTTCCATCAGCATGATTCGGTTCGCTGAGTCCAGAAACGGTCTCACTTGGTAGGCCCGAATTAATAAACTGAGGTTTCCCTTTCGGGCGACTGCTCAGCAGCAGACTTTCGGTCATAGCGACGTATTGCCCAGCGTAGGTAATGCTATTGCCCAAAAAGAGCACTTTTTGCCCATCGCCCCAGCTAAAAATATCCGTTTTTTTCTGCCCAATAGCTTGCCCATACCATATACTAAAGCAGAGCAAAAATGGCAAAAAGCGTATTTTTTTTGTTTTTAATAATAAATTCAACATCGTTATAATTGATAAAGCTAATAGCTGGATTAGCCTAGTTTTATTTTTAGCGCATAGCCCAAGCTGCTGTTTTGTATCTTCTTGGGTAATTTCAATTGCAGTCCATGGTTATCCTGTTGGAAATCGATTCGACCAAACCCTAAAATTTCCACGGATTTCACTTTAGCCTTATTTTGGTTCAGGGACTGTACCTTGACGATTCCATCTTTGGGTACTACAAGAGCCATGGCATAGACAAAATCTTTCTTTTGTGTAAACCAAAAATCTGAGGCAGTAAATGCTGCTTTAAATCCCTCTTTTTCCCGTTGTTCGGTGTCTGTTATCCGAATTATTGTCGGTCCCTCGTGTGCGATGGTCCAAGGCGATGTCCCATAAACAGCTTCAGCATTGAGCCGCAACCATTTCCCTAAGATAGCAAGATTTTTCTTTACTGGTGTGGCGACATTTCCTTGTGCGTCGGGACCAATATTGAGCATATAATTACCCCCTTTGCTGACAATTTCCAAGAGCCAATACCGTAATTCATCCACATCTTTCCAATCATGATCATAAGATTTATAGCCCCAGGAATGGTTGAATGTCCCGATTGCTTCCCAAGGTTTGGTAAAATGTTCCGAAAGATCGGGAATCCGATTATCGCCCGGAATGGCATAATCGCCCATCCCATTACCGATCCGTTCGGAGACAATGATATTCGGATTGAGGTCATACACTGTTTTGTAAAAGCGAAAGCTCTGTTCGGCAGTCATCAATCCGGGCATGTCGAACCAGATATATTTTAATTTTTTGAAACGCTGTAAGATTTCCTTCACCTGCGGAATTGCTTTTTTATTCAGATAGGAAGCAAAGGAATTGGTACTGGGGTCCCAAAGGTTTGCCCCAAAGGCATCAGTTTTTTTGTTGAGCATATCATGCTGTGCTTTCGTAACGGCATATTGCGCGTCACTGCCGTCTTTCCAATCAATATTATGGGAGTAATAAACACCAAAATCAAGTTTATGCCGAAGACAAGCATCATAAAGTTCCTGAATGATATCGCGTTTAAAGGGCGTAGCCTGCTCACTATTGAATGAACTAACCATTGAACCATAGAGGGCAAATCCGTCGTGATGTTTGCTCGTCACAACAAGATACTTCATCCCTGCATCCTTAGCCATTTTAACAATTTTATCGGCATCAAAAGATTGCGGGGAGAATTGATCCGCTAATTTGGCATAGGTAGACCGAGGAATTTTTGCAACCAGTTGAATCCATTCGGCAACGCTCGGGCTACCCAAATCTTCCATTTTTTGCCCATTCCATATCCCTGCCGGAATAGCATACAGCCCCCAATGGATAAATAGGCCAAATTTCTGCTGCTGAAAATCTTTTAATGCTCTTGTCTTCTGTCTATTCATCTCCTGCCATTGCTTCATCAATTGCGTAAGCCGGTGGCTTCGCTTGTTCCAACGCATCAATGCTTCTAAATAATAATAGTCTGCATATACCAAGGGTACATCGATCTCCCCTTTATGCGGAATACTGCCCACACTATGCTTCAAGACAAATAGGCCATTTGCTCCAACCTCACTGGAGTACTTTGGCGAACCCAATGAGCGCAAGATTATCTCGGCCACATCCAAATATTCCTGCTGTTGTCCAGTTTCCATATAGTCAACCAGTTCCAGCAATGCCGAAGCAGTGACCGCCGCTGCCGACGCATCCCGTGGAATAGTCTCAAAATCTGCTTTGCGATAATTCCAGTTTGGGACAAATCCAGCTTGATTTACATCGAAATCCCATTGTGGCACCTTATCTTGAGGCAGGCGCGGATGCTTTATATAAAACTCAGCCATTTTTTGTGCAGCCTGTAAAAACTTAGGATCCTTCGTTTCACGGTACATCACAACAAACCCATACAATCCCCAGGCTTGCCCTCTAGCCCAAGCGGAATTGTCCGAAAAACCTTGCGCGGTCTCTTTGCTCAATACAGCGCCTGTGTTGGGGTCATAGGCAACGACATGATAAGAGCTAAAATCTGGACGATATTGGTTTTTTAGCGTTGTCTCCGCATGCCGAATGGCAGCATTACGGTAAATGGGATCCCCGGACAACTTGGAGGCAAGAAAAAGCAACTCCAGGTTCATCATATTGTCAATAATGACCGGAAACTCATAGGTATGTTTACCGTCCCAGGAAGGAAATACGTCCCATGATTTAATAGCACCTACCTTGGGATTGAACCGTGTCAGCAAGGATTTAGCACTCTGGATTAAAATCGCTTTGAACGTTGTATCTCCAGTAAGCCGATAAGCATTTCCATAACTACAATTCATGACAAAACCAATATCGTGGTGATTGGTATTGAATTGATTTTGACGTAATGAATTCGTCCATTTTAATGCTACGTCCCGCCATTTATCGTCACCGGTATAGTCAAAAACATACCAGAGACAGCCCGGCCAAAAACCGCCGGTCCAATCTCGGATATCCGTAAAAGTTGTTTTCCCGTTGCGATCTGCCGAACGTGGATACTTACTCATGTCCTTATGATCTTGATACAGTAATGCATACTGTCGTTCGGCTAAATCGAATCCTTTTTTTACGATATCACTTGTATCTGCATGCAGAAGAAAAGGATAAAAAAAGGTCAAAAAATAAATAACGTATAGGTTATATTTAAAAACAATCATATTTAGGTTTATTTTACATGAAACCGGGGATAGCTCCAAATAGCCCCACTCCCCGGTTTTATTTCACAAAAACTAGTCGATCCACCCCGGATTCTGCACCAAGTTCACGTTCATCTGTATTTCGGAGGTAGGAATAGGCCATACAGTCAAGAAATCACCCTTATAGCTGTAATTCCCAACATTTGTTCCCCAAACCTGCTTACGTCCATTCCCTGCTTGAAACACCTTCTCTTTCCAGGTTCCCCAGCGCAGTTCGTCGAAGTAATTGATTCCTTCATTCGGGAACTCCACACGACGTTCATTGCGAATACGCAGCCGTAAGTCATCCTTGCCCCCAACAGCCGTTGCAGTATTTGAATTTAACAGCGCGACACCAGCCCGTTGCCGTACTTCGTTGACTTTTGCAATAGCCTCATTCAATTTCCCATCTTCATTTAATGCTTCAGCCCACATCAGCAATACGTCGGCATAGCGAAAAATCGGAAAATCAATGGGGCCATAGTTACGATCCACGATCTCATTGACTCCTTCCGCAACAAATTTTCGGTAGAAATAAAAGAAATTGATCTGTGTATCACTCTGAATATCGCCATCTGCCTGTGCCTGTCCACGAAACGGCCAGCGCATAAACTGAAGGCTTTCCACATTGGTAAAATTATAGGCGCCCCTAAAAGTCGAATAGGGTGTCACCACATTGGCCTGCAAACGAGGATCACGATTTTCATAAGCTTTTTTGATACGCTCCTCGTTACCTTGTGGCAGGTATAGGCTCATCTTTGCTCCTCTCAACGCCGCTGCAGCCTTCTCAGCCTCCGTGAGGTTGTTGCGTAGAAAAAAAACTTCCCGTTCATTTTCAGTTAAACTACTGTATCCGGGAATGATTTTATCCCATTCAAATTTAGAACCGTCAGTATTTTCATAGAGATCGACCAAATGTGGTGAAGGCATGTAATAATTCCAGCCCCTTGAATAGACTGAGGGCCAACCGCAAAACAATTGCATATTATTTCCATAGCCTGACTCACTCCGATGCTGAATGGAAAAAATCATCTCAGGACATTGCTCATTGGCTTCCTTAAACAAAGCTTTATAATCGCCGAAGAGTGTATGGCCAGCATCTTTTACTTTTTGAAAATCAGCGGCAGCCTTTGCCCAATCTTTTCGATAGAGATAAACTTTACCCCGCAAGGCATAAGCCGCTGCCTTTGTTGCATGTCCGTAATTCGCATTGCCCGCGGGATAACGATCCGGAAAATTAGTTTCCGCAATACAATCGTTCAAGTCAGCCAATATTTGATTCCAGACCTCTTCTTCAGAACTACGCCCTTTGATGGCCTCGGCCGCCGTAAAAGGCTCAAGATAAATAGGTACTCCTTTATAGAGTTGATTGAGTCGAAAGTAAAAGTAAGCGCGTAGAAATTTAGCTTCGGCTATATATTTCGCTTTTTTTTCTGCTGTTGAAGGCGACTTTATGGGAATATTTTTCAAAGCATCGTTTGCCCGCTGAATACCTTCGTATTGGATCTTCCAGACATTCATAAATAAGGGATCGCCAGCAGTGATGGTACCCGTTAATAGGGGTTCATCAAAACGTGCTTGCCCAGTATAGGAGAAACGGTCAAACTGATAGAGTTCATAAGGTGAGATCAGTCCGCTATGCCCCATTAAGAGTCGAAAGGAACTATAGATCCCCGCAACGCCCAAATCTGTTAAATTATCGGTTGTCCACATCGTTGCAGTGGAGACCGATGAATATGGAGAGGTATCCAAAAGATCTTTTTTACACCCCACTATACTTGTTAGCAATACAATCGCCAGAATTTTTTTCATCTTTTTCATTGTTCTCATTCGGATTAAAAGGTAAGATTTAGACCAAGTGAATATTGGCGCATCGTTGGGTAGTTTACAACAGAAGAGTTGATCAACGATGGATCGTTGCTTGCCGGCCCAATTTCCGGATCCAGTCCCGGGAACTTGGTCCATGTCAGCAAGTTTTCGCCAGCTAAATAAATCCGGAGTTTAGCGATCGAGAAACGGCTCGCTAAGCTTTCAGGAAGGGTGTAGCCCAACTGAAGATTTCTCAGTTTCACAAAAGAAGCATTATACAGGTAATAATCGCTGGTACGTCCATTCTGTGCGTCAGTCACGCCTTTTAAGCGTGGGTAATAACCATCTATCCGATTGTTGGGATCCGAGGGATTCGCGGCATTATAATAATAATGGTCGTTAGCGACCAATGCCGGTACGGACTTACCTTGGGCGACGATGGATGAATTGAGATAAAGTTCATTCCAATAATACGACATGCCTGAAGAAGCCGACCAGATCATTGACGCATCAAATCCTTTATAGGCCATATTGATACTAAGGCCATAATTGAATGCCGGTGTTGCCCTTTTGCCCATAAACTTTTGGTCATACACATTCCCATAAATACCATCTCCGTTCATATCGGAATAAATCAAATCACCATACCAAATCTTGGTAGGATCTATACCATCGGCAGGCTGGAATGAATAACCCGCGGCCACCATGGCCTTTAACCAGGCCATATCCTGTTCGGTACGGATCATACCATCGCGCGGTCCGCCATTTTTATCAACGGAACCATCCGTTAGAAAATGGTTTCCTGATCCTCTGTACACATTATACAAGTAGAATTCATTGATTTCGTGCCCTTCCAGAATCCGTTGGTTTACACCATTGGAAACCATGCCGATATTTGACTGATAAACCCGATTACCGGCGGCATCAGTTACATAACCCTCCGACAATGCTCCTTTATATTTTTCTACCCGATTTGTATTATAGGCAAAGTTGGCTGATACGCCATATTTAAAATCGTTAATTTTATCTTGGTATCCCAGGGTCAATTCAATTCCCCGTTTGCTGACTTCAGCAATATTCATCGTTGCTGCTGTAGCAGTCCCTGTTGTCGCTGGAATGGTCGGGACATATAAAATTCCATCCGTGTAAGCGCGATAGGCGTCAAACTCGACTGTCAATTTATTTTTCAATGCTGTCGCTGTAAAGCCAACATTTGTCGTGGTGGTCGTTTCCCAGTGTAACAGATCATTTCCTAATTTGGTCTGCGCCAAACCACGGACGGCCTGATTATTGAATGAGTAATTTACAGCACCATACGACGGAAGGTGATCGTAATTACCCGGAGATGCATTATTTCCGGTTTTCCCCCAGGAGGCTCTTAGCCGCAAATCATTCAGAAAGGATTTGAGCGGACTCATAAAAGATTCCTCCGAAATACGCCATCCCGCGGAGAAGGCCGGGAAGAAGCCCCAACGTTTGGCGGTTCCAAAGCGTGATGATCCATCGTACCGTAACACCGCTTCGGCCAGGTATTTATTATCGTAAGCATAATTGGCGCGGCCAAAAAAGGACCGCAAACCGTAATCAAGCTCATCACCTGTGATGGAACTCATTGTTGTGGCCGAATTAAATGTCGTCAAATCGGGATGCACGAGCCCCAGTTTTGCCGCATCTATATTATATTGGTTGAAATACTGTTCATTATAGCCCAAGATACCGCCTACATCGTGTTTACCAAAAGATCCTGAATAACGTAATACATTATCAATAATCACATTGTAGCTCTTGGTAAGGCCATATTGGGTTGTAATTTGTCCCGACGAAAGCGCTGCTGTACTCAATTTGTTGGTTGCAAAATTCCATTTTTCATAAGGCACCTGATGGGAGTTGGTTTCGGTATACGCATAATTGTAATTTACCTTAGATTCAAACTCCAACCCCTTCATTAAATTTAACTTTGCAAATATTGTGGTGTTGAATCGGTTGACCTGGTTCTTCCCTCCCATTCCATTTAGAAAAGCTAGGGCATTGTTTGCGGTTGCCGATTCTTCGGCGGCAGCCGGAAAACCATAAGCGCCATTGTAATAAGGATAAACTCCGGGCACCGTTTGGGTCAGGTAGGAATATGCAGTGACCACATCAGCCACACTCAAATTCTGCATATCGCCAAAGGTCTGGGTGCCTACAGTCAAAAACTTGGCAACTTTCGACTGTAAGTTTATACGCATCCGGATCTTGTCCGCACCAGTTTCGGGCATCGTCCCGGGATTGTTGAAATAGCCTACTGAAAAGAGGTATTGTGTATGCTCATTGCCACCATTTAAGGAAAGATTGTGGTTTTGTAAAAGTTTGCGTTGTCCAAAAAGCACATCGCCCCAATTGGTATTCGGATAAGCAACTTCATTGGGAATACCAAATTCGGTTAACCCCGTCGGATTTCTCTTCGCTTCTTCCCAGAGATTGATCGTTGCATCGGTATAAACAGCAGCCTGTCCCAAATTCTTGAAACCTTCATTGACAAGGCGCATATGCTGCGCATAATCGGTAATAAATTCGGGCACATTATTGGGTCGAAGCATCGAAATCATGCCCGTATAGGACACATTATTTTTCCCTTTGGCACCTTTTTTTGTCGTAATTAAAATAACGCCATTCGAACCCAAGGATCCATAAATTGCTGCCGTCGCCGCGTCTTTTAAAATCGAAATCGATTCCACATCGTTGGGATTGACAGCATCCATGGAACCTACGATACCATCGATCACCACCAAGGGTGACGTATTGTTTAGTGTTCCCTTTCCACGAATAAGGATATTAGCGCCGTCTGCCCCCGGTTTTCCTGTTGTGGTCTGTACATTCACGCCGGCCGCAAGTCCAGCCAAGGAAGACGTGAGCGTGGACGTTGACCGGTTTTCCACTGAACTTCCACTCACGGTTGATACAGCGCCAATCACATTTGCGCGTTTCTGGCTTCCGTACCCCACAACCACAACCTCGTCCAGACCGTTCACCTCCTCCTGAAGCACAATACTTAATTCGTCATTTCCAGTGACACTTTTTTCCAAACGCTGGTAGCCCACATTCGAAAATACTAAGATGCCATTCGTCGCAGGCAACTGAATGGTGAACCTTCCCTCTTGGTCCGTGATCGTGGAAATATTAGTTCCTTTCACCATAATAGTGGCTCCTACGACAGCCTGTCCCTTACCATTCACGACTTTACCGCCAATGCTCCGCTGTAGAATTTCTTTGCGGTCGGTATTTAGCAGCTTTCTTTTGGGTTTTATTACGATTACCTCGTCTTTTTTGACCCACTCTAGATTCAGTGGTGTTACAATGGCATTTAGCGCATCTTCCAATTTGGCATGTTGTATATTGACAGATAAACGAGTCTGGGCCAAGGACTTGCCATTTAAGAAAAAATTAAACCCGCTTTGTTTTTGGATATCGCGCATTACCTGATTTAAGGTCACATGCTTAGCGGTTAAGTTTATGGTCTGCGCATTTCCCTCAGCAAACAGTTGCATGGTGGTCAGCAAGGAAATGAGTACGATCAATTTCATAATCAGTATACTTCGTAAAGTTAAACTCCACGGGTGTAGCCTAACAAATGGATAAAAAATCATATGTTTGTACGGTTTGTATTTATTTATAAATGGTTATCAAAAATTTGCCCTCGGGCAACACTTGTAAGTATATGCATCCAATTTAAGGCAGTGCCCCCCAGCACTGCCCTTTTTGTATTGCTTATACCTTTCCCCAGCTCAAGAGGAGTCTATAGTCATTTCTTTTTTCATCAATATTTAAGGTTTTATTGCAATGGTGTCACCAATAAGATATTTTTTTCCTGACTTTTGCTCAACTCAAAATGTACCCCACCTTCTTCCAATACTTCGAGTACTTCCCGGAGTGGCTTGCTTCGTTTTATACGACCATAGAAATGCGTTTGCGGCACTTCGGCTTTGTAACTCACTTCTACATTATACCAGCGCCCAATCTGCTGCAATGCATCCGACAGCGGTGTTTCGTCAAAATAAAACAAGCCATCTTTCCAGGCTGTGAACGGCGCCGTATCTACATTTGCAACTTGTATATTTCCACTATTAGTATTAATCGATTGCTGACCGGGTTGAAGGTATATCGCCTGTGAAGCGCGATTATCGTTTGATAATTTGACCTTACCTGTGATTAAGGTTGTTTTAATCGCCGTATTTTCCGGATAAGCATTTACATTAAACGCAGTCCCAAGCACCTCAATTTCCTGTCCTTTACTCAGCACTTTGAAAGGTCGTGAACTATCTTTGGTCACCTCAAAAAAAGCTTCGCCCAGCAGGATAACTCTTCGTTCATTTTTGGCAAAGCTCATCGGGTATTTTAAAGAAGAGGCCGCATTGAGCCACACTTTTGTACCGTCAGGTAAAGTAATCTGGTACATCCCGCCCAGCGGTGTGGTTAACTCCAACATAACCTTGCTCGGATCTACTGTCATCCCCTGTTTACCTAATGTGGCGGCAGCAATAGATTTCCCATTTTCGTAAGTAATACTTTCGCCCATAACAATCCCAGATGCATGTTTATCGAGCTCCAGAAGTGTACCGTCCGCCAAACGAAGTGTTGCACGGTTTCCGCCAGGCTGTGCGATATCCTTCCTTGTATCCTGTATCCCAGCCAGGTTGCTATCCACGTGAACAGGACTCGTCTGCTGCCGCTGGAATACCATTGAAAAAACAAAGAGCAGTAGACAAGCCGCAGCAGTCCAGTAGGGCCATCGTATAGAAAATATGGTTTTCTTTTGCATCGGCGACATACTTTCTGCATCCATATCCGATATCTCATCGCTATCTTCGGTCCCCCGCTGAATTTGCTCTTTGATGTTTTCAAGCATTATTTTCTGCCTGGATTGGCTCATTTTCTCTACAGAAGAAGGCTGCAGTAAATTAGCGACTATGGCTTGGTCGATGGCATCCTGATCATGGATATCAGCAGTAGAAAGCGCGTGCTGTAGCCATTCGATCTCCTCAAGCGAACAGTTCCCTTCTTTATATTTTTGAAGTAATTGGTCTATTTTAGATTTATTGGTCTCCACGCTATGTGTATTTTTAAAGTAAATACACACAGCGTGGAATAAAGGTCTGCTCTAGAAAAAATTTTTTTTACTGCGCAGAATGGAGAAGCAGAAGCAGTAACAAAGCTGAGAAACCATTGTCCTGCATTGCACCGCTTCGGATAAACTTATTTGCCTTGACAATATGGTCACGAACAGTAGCAATAGAAATACCCATTTCTTCTGCAATCTCCTGATAGCTTTTACCTTCCAGCTTAGATAGCCTGAATATTTTTTGGCGTTGTTTGGGCAATCTGCTCAACAAGTCTTCTACCAAGGCCATGGCCTCCTTTGAATCCAGCACTTTATCAATGGTATTCTCGGATTCCGATGCCCCATAGGCGAGCTGGATCTCAGATTCCATCTCCAATTTCAGCCTTCGTTTGAAATTAAAAGTAATATTACGCGAACAGGTAAACAGAAATGCTGCGAAAGATTGCTCAGGATCTATCTTTGACCTATTTTCCCAAATACGTAGAAAAACATCCTGAAGTAAATCTTCAGCGCTAGTTTCATCTTTTAGAAACTTAAGAATATTGGCGTAAATAATCTGGCTATAGCGATGATACAAAATATCAAAGGCCTGCATATCTCCATGATGGAGTTGGCACAAGAGTTCCTTCTCAAGCAGATTTTCATCGATGTCCATAATTGATTATTCTAGGCATGAAGTTAATTACTTCGCTGCAATAATTCAAATCAAATTTCTGAATCCCAGTAAACTTGTGGTATTTTTTTCTTAATTTGCAGCAGCTAATCCCCCCATAGCTGCGTAATCAATCCATAAACGTATCGATTTAAAACCATGCAAAATTTCATCTATTTATTTTCTGGCCTCTATGTCCGAACTGCCCAATTTTTAAAAATGGGATTGACTTTGTTCCTAGCGGGCCTGTTTATCTCACCTTCACATGTGCATGCCCAATCCTTAATGCATCCAATTCCCCAGATCAATGATGTCAAATCCCAAATCAGCAAAAAGTCCGAACCGGTGTATACTGCATACAAGCAGTTGATTATGCTGGCCGACTCCCTTTTATTGACCGACCATCATGCTGTCGAAGATTTTAGCGTACCGGGCTTCTACAGCGATAAAGAAGGCCAGCGTGCCATGGCAAAAAAACTCTATGCGGATGCTTTTGCGGCCTATTGTACCGCCTTAGCCTATACAATAAACGGTGAGCAGAAATATGCATCCAAGGCCCTATATTTCATCAACTCCTGGGCCACGATCAATAAAAAATATTCTGATTTTGACGGACCCGTTGTACTTTCTTATGCTGGTGCCGGATTAATGATCGCGGCTGAATTACTTAAAAACGATCCTCTTTGGACGAAGAACGACCATGATCATTTCAAAACCTGGACTGTCAAGGTCTATCAAAAAGCGACACATTTCTTGCGCGAAAGACCAAATAATATTGCGGATTGGGCAAGATTTGCTAATCTACTTTCGGCAAATTTTCTTGATGACCAAAAAGAGCTTTCTTTTACAGTAGCCTTAATCAAGGCTGATCTTTTTGAAAAGATCGCAGCGGATGGCCATCTTATTGAAGAAGTAAAACGGGGTGAGAAAGGTTTATGGTATACGTACTTTTCTTTGGCTCCATTGACAGCCTCCATGTGGTGCATATACAACGCCACCGGAGAAAACCTTTTTGCAGCAACAAAGGATGGAAAATCAATCAAGCGGGCTATAGACTACTTATTTTATTACAATCAACATCCAACAGCATGGCCCTGGTTTAAGAATCCTGATGTTGACACTCCGGACAGGACAGCAGGAGTCTGGCCTTCCAATCTATTTGAAGCCATGAAGGATATTTATCATACACCTGAATTTGATTCGTACCTCTCAATTTATCGTCCAATAGCTTACAAAAAAAATCATTTTGCGTGGACCTTCCCGACACTAATGCCGGCACACTTGCATCCGGACAATACGACCAAGTAACGCATGGAATAAAGCGATCCTTGTCATGACAAAGGATCGCTTTAATTGCACAAAACCAGCGCTTATTTTTTAAACTCAGCAATGCTTAACTCTCGAAATTCCAGCTTTTTATCCCCGACGACACGAATTTTGGTTATTGGCTTATTCGGAAAAAATAAGCTGGTCATTACCGTCAGTCCGCCATCTGCAAAAAGCTCCACAGAGCTCACATCAACATACAAGCTAAAAGACAAAGTTCCATTATTCAGTAGGCGTTGCGCCAAAGCCGTTTTAGCGAATTCCGAATTGAAAGACACTTTGCCGGACTTAGCACGATCGATGTAATATGCATTTTGGTCTTCACGATAACCAATGACCACTTCGTCACCAGATTCATTCGATAAGATCACTTTAAAAGCCTGCTGTTCCAACTTCTTGAGGTCCAAACGGTACGCTTGTGGGAGGTGTTCCTCGAATGAGACTTCCTTCGCTCCGCCGCCATGGTATTTTTTTAAAGGCCGAAATGCAGTTTCAATTTCTTTGGGCACAGTACTCGCGACGTAGAAAGACTGTCCAACTTTTTCCAAGGATAAAACACGGGGTATGGTTGTTGAGGAACGCCATCCTGTCGTAGGCACCTCATTAGCATATTGCCAATTGCTCATCCAACCAATCATCAGAGGTCTATCGCCTATATTGCTCCAGGTTACACCAGCATAGTTATCCGGTCCCCAGTCTAACCATTTAATTGCTGTATCGTCAGCTTTGAATTGCTTTCCATCAAAATCACCGACAAAATATTGCGTTACCGACCCCCCATTGGGTCCTCCAGGATTTATGCTCACCAATAGAGCCCATTTCGTCTCGCCTTTGTATTTCATTGAGATAAGGTCAGGACATTCCCAGACTCCGCCATGTGCACCCACCTCCTTACCAAATTCGCTTTCCTTATTCCATTCCTTTAAGTTTTTAGATGAATAGAAAGTAATGCAATCCTTGGTTGCTAAAGTCATGATCCAACGCTGACTATGCGCATGCCACATTACTTTTGGATCTCTGAAATCCCATATTCCCGGATTAGGCAGCACTGGATTCCCCTTATACTTTGTCCAGGTAGCACCCTCATCCAGACTATACGCCAAACTTTGATTTTCATGTAATCCTGTTTTCCGATCCTCTTCCTGATGATTATGATGGGTAAAAATAGCGACCATCGCACCTTTTCCAAAACCGGCTGTATTATCCTGATCAATTACAGCACTTCCCGAGAAAATAGTTCCTAAACTATCCGGATATAAGGCAATCTTTTTTTCATCCCAATGAAGCAGATCTTTGCTGGTCGCATGCCCCCAATGCATAGGCCCCCAGACTGGTTTCTCGGGGTTATGCTGAAAAAAGAGGTGATAATTCCCGTTGATATATACCATGCCATTCGGGTCGTTCATCCAGCCCTGCTTGGGCGCAAAATGGTAGATCGGGCGGTATTTTTCCTCTGTATCTTTTATTTCTTTCGAACCAACTTGCGCGAATGCTGTACTCGTTATACCTGCAAGAAGCAGCATAGTTCCATATTTCTTTATTCTATTCATAGCTCATTTAGTTTATATCATTTTAGGTTATTTATGTCTGTCCATAAAATAGTGATAATTTTTATGATTTCTCGACTTTCATCGTATTGACTTTAATGGTACCCTGATCAGCATAAATCGTCCATGGATTATGCTCCATTTTATAAATACGATTGGTAAAAGCGACATTATTATTAACATAGACCACACAGATAGATTTTTCGATGACAATTTTTACGTCAAAACGTTTATCGGCAGGTATGATCAACGGCGTAAAGTTAAGTTCTGTTTTTCCAGCTGTTCCCACAAGACTGAGTTCCCGATGCATAAAGAGCGAAGGCATGCCCCAGCGATTTGCAGAAGTTAGGTCGAAGGCAATACTATACAACTCAGAAGGATTGTCACAAGCACCAAAAGTGAATCCAAAGTGGTCAGATTGCGAAGCATCTATCGTCATTGATATTTTAACAGCGGTTTTGTTCCGGTTGAATTGTGCATAGCTCCTCCGATTGGACTGCGCTGTTATACGATATGTTTTATTATTTTCTGAAACATTTCCAACGGCATTCAGTTTTTCAAACAACAGCTCCTTATTAAACTTATTGTCCACAGCATCGGGAATAACCGGATATAACCTCCCTGTCGGCCCCTGCAGCAGCCTGTGCGTAATTAAGCTTCCAGACCAGGGCAGTTCATTATTAGTATTGATGGTCTGCCCTGTAGAGCACCAACCCGATAGGTAGCGCGCTGTTCCATCACTGGCTGTCTTGCCAGCATAGAGGTATAAGCCATCAAAAGTTTCATGATGGCCGTTTTCATCTCTACATATTTTCCAGGGGCCATCGGGTGAATCAGCAATGCGGTAAAAAGTCTTGCGATGCGCGTCCCGGTTGATCCGGGAGAATGTTAAATACCATTTGTCACCCATTTTAAATAGATCTGGACACTCCAGTATTTCTGCATCCGTTTCAATCTGATACATCCCTACAGCTTGTGCATCTGTCGCTACAATGGGTGTTATACTAGACCAATTATTCAGATCTGCAGATATATATCGTGCAATAGCACCCTTGCCATCCTTACGCGTCGTCACCAACATCACATAACTGCCGCGAGTTTCGTCCCAATAGACATGAGGATCCCGAAAATTGTTTTGGTCATAACCCGGAGCGGCCTGTATTGTCCAGGCGGACTGCTTTGTCCAGTTCAGTAAATCTGTCGAAGTCGCGATCATCACTTTTTCGGCCGGATTCAGGTTGCCATTATGCCCCGTATAAAAACAAAAATAGGTCTGATCCTTTTTAATAAAGCTGCCTGTTCCTATCCATTCATCCTGACTTCCCATAACCCCAGCAGGCAATACTTCTGTAAAACCATCAAATGTGGCGTAATCGCTGGTTTTGGTCACCTGAATCGGATGGCGATTGGCATTTTCGTAGAGATAAAACAAATAATAATTTTTATCATCGGCATTGTAATACGGCATGGGATCTCCGACAAATCCTTCTTGTGGCTTATAAAAAGTCTGAAACAGACCGGCTTCCTGTACCGAAGTACAGGAAGTAGACCGATCTACTGCTATTGGATCACTCGGCTTATCGAGAGACAAGCTTTGATCAACACTTTTACAATTTGTCAGCAACGCCATCAAGCATAGCACCGGAATTAAATATAATTTTGTTCTCATTTAGGATCTCAATAATACCATTATACATATTGTTCTGCCCATTCCTACAGTGTTTTAATATCCTGGGTTTTGTTTATAGAGGTACTTGCTCAATCTGATCTGTGCTTCGGGAATAGGCAAATACTCATTCTTATCTGCCGTAAAATGAGCTACAGCATAATAAGAACGCCGTGACTTCTCCGTTTCATAATACGCATTCATGGTTTGATCCGCAATTCCCCAGCGTACCAGATCGAAGAATCGGCCATTTTCCATCGCCAATTCCAAACGGCGTTCCCAACGTAAAGCCTTCCGTGCATTTTCCTCATTCCATATGATATTGTCACCATTTTTATACGTTTCGATCAGCATTTTATCTGTAGCATACCCCGTCATTGTGGCACTATTTTTTGCACGCAGACGTACTTGGTTGATCAGAGGTAAGGCTTCGGCCGAACGATGCGATTCTATAAGTGCTTCGGCACGCATTAGCAAGACATCGGCCACACGCAGCACAATACGATTTTTCGTATTCGCAAAAAAGGGAGCCATTGGTACAAAACAATCACAATCAGGATCAACGTTCTCTTTCAGCGAAGCATAGACCGAATAGTCTGCCGGATTACGATTCCAGCTCTCTTGATAGGTGCGTTTGGTATTGTATTTATAAGGCAGTCCCGGAATCGCTACGGTGTGAAATAACCTGGGATCATATTTTTCTGAAGCGTTGAACGTATTTAAAGTATTATAGTTATCAAGGGGTACCCCCTTTCCTGTCGTGCGAAATGCATTCACCAAGCTCTGACTAGGTTTATTAAAATCGCAGCAGCCCACACCCATTGGCACAGAGAGCACATCCGAGAAATTCACACGGCCAAACTTAGTTCCATCATCTTTTGAAAATTGAACTGAAAAAATTGCTTCTGTACCGTTCTCATATTTCCCGGGCAAAAAGTTGAAAGCGAAGTCCGCTTCAAGTACATGATTTGAGGAAAGTACAATGTCTGTATTTTCCAACACTTTATTCAGATCGTCCGAACTAATTCCTGTTACGGCGTGTCGCTCGGCATTGTCCTGACGATAAGCTTTATACAAGTATGTTTTCGCAAGATAGGCAGCAGCTGCAATTCGGTTGGCACGACCAATTGCCGTTTGCGCGGTCGGCAAATGATCTACCGCGTACTGAAAGTCATCGACAATTTTTTGCCAGAGTGCATCGTTGCTCAACGCTCGATTTGATACCGTTTCATAATTGTCTATTGGCACATTTTCATCGATATAGGGTACATACTTAAAGAGCGTCTTAAGCATAAAATAGAAGTGCCCCCGCAGGAACCTTGCTTCGGCCAATTTTCCCTCCTTCCCTTCAAAACCATTCATTTCCTGAATCGTTTTGATCGTCGTATTGGCACGTGAAATGGCTACATACAGCTGAAACCATAGTTTATCCAACTCCGCAAAATTGGTCGTAATATTGCTGGATACCTCCAAAAAATGGAACGTTTGAATATCCTGCGGCCCCGAACCACCTTTGTACGCGTCATCAGACCTTACTGTACCATAAGGCCAGAGGCTAAAAGGTACATCATAATGGTCATTGCCCAAAGCGGCATATGTAGCCGTCAGTAATCTTTCAGGTTCCTTTACCTGGTCGGAGCTGAGTACAGCATTGGGGGTCTGCTCCAGAAACTTGGTACATCCGGAAAGTAGACCGGTTGACAGCATCATTATTATCGCTAGTTTATTGGTTATTTTTTTCATTGGAATTCTATTTATTAACATGCTCCATATGGATGTATGATTCTTTTGGTTATTTTGTCCATTATTTAAGGATTCCCGGTTTCTTTTTGCTAAAAGCCAATATTTACTCCCGCAGTCCATGTCGTAGGGATAGGATAGCCCCAGCCTACATTCTCCGGATCTACACCTGTAAAATTCTTCGATTTGACAGTAAACAGATTCTGTCCCGTAAGGTAGACGCGTAACCGGTTCATCCGCAAACGAGAAGCGGTTGCTGCGGGTAACGTGTATCCAATAGACAGGTTTCGAAGTTTCATATAGGATCCGTTTTCAATAAAGTAATTGGACAGTCGGCCTTCATCATTATTGTTTGTCGTCTGCAATGCTGGAATTGTCGAAGTTGGATTCTGCGGTGTCCAAGCATTGAGCAGGCGCACGCCCTTGTTGGAATTTACATCATCTACACTCCAAAAATCAGTCTGTTTTTTCAGCCAATTTTCAACATCTATCCCCTGTACCCCCTGAAAATAGGCTGAAAGGTCGAAGCCCTTATATTTCAGTGCGATATTCAAACTATAGGAAAAATCAGGGTGTGGGTTTCCGATCCAAGTACGGTCCATGTCTGTAATTTGCTGATCTGCATCGTATACATTTACGTAGCGCAATCGCCCAATCCCTTTCCCCGTTTGGTTGACATGATTGTCAACATCCATCTGATTTTGAAAGATTCCATCGGTTAAATAACCATAAAACGAACCCAACGGTCTACCAATAATATTATCCCCCTGGCGTCCACCGTAGGAGTTTTCCACGGCTACAGGCAAGTGAGTTACCTTGTTTTTATACGACGATAAGACAGCAGTCACATCATAATCCAAACCAAAAGCGGTCTTATTGCGGTACCCCACAGTAAAATCCAGGCCTTTGTTTTCCATCGAGGCCCCATTGGCCCAGCGATAACCACCCTCACCTACAACACCAATATAGGCGGGATTAATCAGCATATCTTTCGTTGCTTTGACATACCAATCAACCGACCCGTAAAGACTTTGGCCAAACAGCGTGAAGTCCAAACCGATATTGGTTTGTGTCGTAGTTTCCCACTTTAGGTCGTTGTTTTCTGTCTGAATTTTCCGGTATCCCGAAGGTAAGATTCCGGTTCCCGAACCCGAAAGATCATAAGCAGTACCGTCGACGATATTCCATGTTGGGTCACCGATCCCATACTCAGGCACAAAAAGTGCATAAGTCGCTAGATTGCCAATTCCCTGATTACCAGTCTGCCCCCAGCCCACACGTAATTTAAGATCAGAAATGTAATCTTTGGTATTCGCCATAAAACGTTCGGATGAAATCCGCCAGCCCGCTGTTACGGCCGGAAAAGTTGCAAAGCGGTTATTTTTGCCAAAACGGGAAGAGCCGTCATGTCTCACTGTAAAGGAAGCCAAATAACGGTCATCAAAAGAATAGTTTGCCTTTCCGAAATAAGAGAGGAGCGAAAAGCCTGTCGAGGTACCACCGACGGCAGCAATTCCAGTGCTCACGCCAGGCCACATATACTCAGGCGTTTCGATCGAAAAAGACCCATCGCCACCGGTATATGCATTAAAATTAATATCATTCTGACGATTCATTTCAACACCAGCCAATAGGTCTATCGTATGATTAGCAATCTCTTTTCGGTAGGTTGCCGTATTCGACCAAGTCCATTTCATTCCATGTGACTGTTCCATATTAACAGCACTTCTATCGCTGCTCATAAAACCCGAACGGTAGGAAACTTGCAGGTTACGTTTATAATAATTACCATAATCTATCCCATAGCTTGTCCGGAGATGCAAGTCTTTAATAAGCTGCAAATCGGCATAGACATTCCCAAATAACCGCCAATAGTTGTATTTATTATTTCTGTTGTCATGCAGCAGGCGTACCGGATTATGGCGATCGTTCATTCCCAGCGCTGGACCGCCCCAACCAATGCCGTCAACAGTATGTACCGGTATGATAGGCAATGCTTTCAGGGATAGATCAAGCACATCTCCGGGTACCTGTACTTCACCTGTATTGTTCACCGTAAAATTCTCCCCAACAACCAGTTTACCATCAAAAAGTTTGTAATCGGCATTCATCCGAGCTGATATGCGCTGGAAATCTGTATAACGAAGAGTACCATCATTACGCAGATAACCCAAGGAGAAGTATGAACTCGACTTATCCGTCGCCGAACTCAAAGTGGCATTATAGGATTGGAGCAGACCTGGTTTGGAAACTTCATCGAACCAATCGGTATCCGCGGCATACATAGTATGCTCACGATCGATATATTGTGGTATAACGACCTTGTTCAGCTGTGGCAGACCATTGGCGTCATTGTTCCACTCAAACTGATAGCCAATATTATTGCTGTTTGGATTACCACCGCTATTAATCGTAGCCTGCCATAGCGCCTGTCCATACTGCTGGGCATTAAGGACTTTCATGCGGTTGTTAAAATGTGTGCTGGTTGCATAGACATCAACCGTAAGTTTTGTTGCGCCGGGTTTTCCTCTTTTGGTTGTAATCACGATAACGCCATTTGCTGCGCGTGATCCATAGATACTTGCTGATGAGGCATCTTTCAGGACTTGAATGCTCTCGATGTCGTTAGCATTAAGCTCATGCATTCCACCCTGTGTAGGTACGCCATCGATGACATAGAGTGGATCTTGGCTACTGTTGATCGAACTGATACCGCGCATCCGTACCGTGGCAGCTCCGCTGGGACTACCGTCAGAGGTTACCGTCATACCTGCTACGCGTCCCTGAAGTGCTTTCATTGGATTATTTTCAGGCGCTTTCATCATTTCTGTCACATTGACGACGCTTACCGCCCCAGTCAGGTCCTTCTTGCGCTCGGTCTGGTAGCCTGTAACAACCACTTCGTCAAGTCCCTTTTCGGTGCTGATCAATCGGATATCCAGAAATTTCCGATCACCCAATTGCATAGTCTGAGGTTCATAGCCTACATAGGTTATTTCCAAAGTACCTTTGTTACCCGATACCTGCAACACAAATTCCCCTTTTTCATTCGATTTGGTTGCCTGAGTGGTGCCCTTGACCACTAATGACGCTCCAGCGATAGGAGCTGCTGTTCCGCTGTCCGAAATCCGCCCCCGAATTTCTGTCTGCTGCGCGAAAGCAGCTACCGAAAAGAGCGCCAAAGACGGGAGCAACATCACTTGCTGTCTTGTAAACATAATTGGTTATTATAAGTAGATTATTAATTAGATTATTTGTCTTGTTGTTGGTTATTTTATTTTGTCATAAACAGCTATTGTTTCAGCTTTAGGTCGCTATCGCGAAAGATTGGATTCAGCCAATGGAAGCGGTTGATATCTTCAGGACTGTAGGCGGGGCATGCACCGCTGCTCTGCGTCACAAAACCACTGAGCGTAGCAGCAAATTCCAGTACTTCCTCAAGTTGAACACCATCCTGCATCTGAAACCTCTTGGCCAGAAAAGCTGCCAAAAAGGAATCCCCGCTCCCAATCGTATCTTCTACCTGAACCTTCAATGCCGGAAAATGGTAACTTATATTGTCTCTTTTAAAATGATACACTGCTCCGTCTGCACCATACGTTACTATAGCTTCCTGAATTGCAAAACGTTCCATGATTAGATCTACACGCTGCTGATCAGTAGAGGTAGCTGTAGCACCATTCCAGTCCGAAATAATGTGCAGTTCCTCCGCATTCATTTTCACAAAATCAGCGTATTTTAAAAGGCTATGTATTTTTTCAGGACCGAAATATGGAGCGCGCAAATTGACATCCATCACGCGGAAACGTGCTTTTTCCAGTAACAACAACAAGCTTTGAAAACTTACCTCATCCCGACAGGCTAAACTGCCGTATACCAAAAAGTCTACGGCCGCAACCGCTTCCAGCACAACAGTATCCACCGCTATTCTATCCCAAGCAACAGGATAAACGATTTCGTATTGTACATTGCGTTCCGCATCAATCGTAACCTCGACCGTTGAGGTGGGTAAACTGTCGTCAAACTGAAAAAATGTTGTCGGAACTCCCAGTTGCTCACACGCAGAAAGCAGTTCATCTCCATTTTCATCACGCCCTATGCGTGTCAGCATACGCGTCACAACACCTAGTTTATTCAGGTGATACGCTACATTCAAAGGAGCGCCACCCAGTTTTTTGCCTGTAGGTAGATTGTCCCAAAGAACCTCTCCAAAACAAATACCCTGTATTGATTTATCTCCGTTTCTCATATTTACTCTTTTTTATACGCGCTTTGGCTGAGTGCCAAAACAGTGTACCGAATTGATTATTTTAATTTCCCTTACAAATACCTATTTAATGCAGATTGATGGTCTGCCCCATATCTTCCAAAGACCGTCCTTTTGTCTCGGGCATAAATTTCACTACATAAATAAGCTGCAATACCATAAACAGGGCAAACATCAGAAAGGTGCCACCACCGCCAAGAATCTCCGTCAGTGCTGGAAAACAAAAAGTGATAATTGCTGCCATCACCCAATGCGTCAGGCTACCAAATGTCTGCCCTTTGGCCCTTACATCATTTGGAAAAATTTCGGAAATAAACACCCAGATCACTGCTCCCTGCGAGAAGGCGAAAAAAGCGATAAAACTCATCAGGTAAATGGTAATGGCGAATCCTGTTGTCTGTTCGGTGTAGAAAGCCTGCGAGACCAATGCTAGCGATACGATCAAACCCAGAGAACCCACAAGCATCAATTTTTTGCGGCCTACCTTATCAATAAAATTGATCGCCACCAAGGTGAAAATAAAATTGATTACCCCGATACCGACTGTGGATAGCAGCGAACTCTGCGAGCCGAGGCCAGCCATCTCAAAGACACGCGGCGCATAATAAATAATCGCATTGATACCCGAAAGCTGGTTGAATAGCGCAAAACAGAGGGCTAACAAAATCGGTTTGGCATTTTCACGTATAAATAATTTACCTTCGCCCGCCATCTTATCATTGGATTCCTGAATTTTCTCGATTTCAAGCTCGTAATCTTCAGAATTTATTCTTTTCATGATCTTCGTTGCTTCGGACAAATTATTTTTATGCAATAACAGCCACCTCGGACTTTCGGGAATAAAGAAGATCAATATAAAGAACAAGAGCGACGGAAAGCATTGCACACCCAGCATCCAGCGCCAGGATTCTTCTCCCAATTGTCCGATAAAATAGTTGGATAAGTAGGCAATCAGAATTCCCAATACCACATTAAACTGAAAGAGGCCCACCAACTTGCCTCTTGAAGCCGCAGGGGAAATTTCCGAAATGTAAATTGGCGCCGTCACCGAAGACACACCGACCCCGATTCCCCCCAAAAAACGGAATAAAATAAATACAGTCCAGTCATTCGCCAATGCGCTCCCAATGGCGGAAATAAAATAAAGTGCCGCCACAGCAAATAATGTATTCTTCCGACCAAGCTTATCCGAAGGCAACGCCCCCAATGCAGCACCGACAACAGTACCTATTAAGGCAATAGCCATTGTAAGCCCATGCTGAAACTCGCTTAGATGCCAATGCTCCTGTACTGCCTTTTCAGCTCCAGAAATCACTGCTGTATCAAAGCCAAATAAGAATCCGCCTAATGCCACTACAAATGACCAGGCTAATACGGTATTTTTGTTCATGTTTTCCCTATAATTGATTAACTCAAATTTAACCCAGGATTCATGCTAACTTAAATTTGGACACAGCAAAAACATATATTTATGTAACATTTTAAAAAACACAATAAACCTTTATATATCAATAATTTACAATAAAACAATCTTTTAAAACTGTTAGTTTTTAGACATATCCTTTAGAAAATGATACATATTTATCTCAATCCACTTTAGTGTAATGAATACACTAACCATATACTGATTATCTAAAAAAAGCGAAATGATGTATATTCGGATTGTAAAGGGAAAAAAATCATGGGAAGACACACCGTTTATAGCCTATTGATCCTATTCCTTTTTTTGGGTTGTCAATCAGTAAGCCAAAAAAAGAAGCGGATCATCGCTTTTTCGCAATGCATTGGGAACGATGCCTGGAGGCAGACTATGCTCGAGGAAATGAAACGCGAACTCTCTTTTAATCCCGACATTGAATTCTTATACCGGGATGCCCATGGCAATAATGCACTGCAAATTGACCAGATACGCGAACTTGCCAAAGCAGATATAGACTTGTTGATCGTTTCACCCAATGAGGCCGAGCCGCTTACTCCCATCGTTGATTCCATATACCAGCTTCATATCCCTGTGATCGTAACCGACCGCAAAACCTCCTCGGGTCAATATAATGCATACGTAGGGGCAGACAACCTGGCCATTGGTAAACTTGCAGGTCAATATAGTCAAACTGTCCTTCCAGGCAAAGGCAAAGTCGGATTAGTGACCGGACTATCGGGGACATCGGCTTCCATCGAGCGCGAAAAGGGTTTTAAACAAAGTATTTTGGCAGCATCTGGCATGCAAATAAGCAGTATTATCCACGGGGGATGGGAAAAAAATACTGCCTATGCCGAAACGCGAAAGCACATCAGTCAGATGGCGCAATGCGATGTCATTTTTACTTTCAATGACCAAATGGCCATGGGCGTAAAAAAAGCCCTGGACGAAGCGCAGTCCAAAAAAGATATTAAAATCATCGGTGTAGATGCGCTGCCCGGACCAGGCAATGGTTTGGAACAGATTATGCAAGGCCATATGTATGCTTCCATGCTGTACCCCACAGGCGGCACTGAAGCAATCCGAATAGCGCTAGCGATTATCAACAATCAGCCTTATAAACGCGAGAACATCCTTGCTACCTCCGTTATTGACAAAACAAATGCAGAACTACTCGCACTGCAATCCCATAAGATCCAACAGCAACAAATAGATATCGACAAAAGACAGGAATTTATTACCGAACAGAACCGTATTTATCAGAATCAAAAGTCTGTACTCAATGTCCTTGTTGTCAGTCTGGTGCTCGCAGTCGTTTTTGGCGGTGTTTCAGTCATTGTCATCAAAAGCAATTGGGAGAAGAACAAACATCTCGAAATCAAAAATGGCGAAATCTTGTCCCAGCAGCAACAAATCGTTGAGATGAACAGTCAGATTCAGCAGGCAGCGGAAATTAAAAACAATTTTTTTACCAACATCTCCCACGAGTTCAAAACTCCCCTCACCCTTATCCTGGCGCCGATAGAGGATCTCGAAACACGGAAGGATCTTGCCGACGATATCAAAGATCAATTGTCACGTGTCAAACGAAGTGCGAAAAAATTGCAACGCCTGGTAAGCGATCTCATCGATATCCATCGCATCAGCAAAGCAAAGATCAAGCTTCAAGTTTCAGCAGTACAGATTGACCCTTTTATACAACAGGTAATCAACAGCTTCAAGCCGCTGCTCAAAAAAAACAGAATATCCGTCAGCTACGTTAACAAAAGTATATTAAAAGAAGTATGGATTGACGAATACCTGATGGAACAGGTGCTATCCAACCTCCTTTCCAATGCCATAAAACATACCGCAGCCAGTGGAAGAATTGAAATCTCATTGGAAGAAAATAGCTTCAAAGATTACTTCTACTTACGCGTATTGGACAATGGTTTAGGAATTGCTCCTATTGATATAGAGCATATTTTTGATCCTTTCTATCAAGGGACCGGTAGCAGGAATGGCTCTGGGATTGGTCTTGCTTACGCCAAACAGATTGTCGAGCTACATCATGGCCAGATCACGGCCAGCAGCAAATTAGGCCATGGTTCGATCTTTACACTACGGATGCCCATCGGCAATGCTCATTACGAGCAGGAAGAGCTCCTGAAAGATGAATCTGGCATAAAGCCCGTATTCAAGCAGCAAGAACATCTGGAGCCTGAGGTCAAGTCCCCCGAAAAGAATCTTTCCTTTCATTCTGATAAATCAAAAAGCATTCTGATTGTCGAAGATAATGATGAAATCAGAGACTACCTCAGATCTATCTTAGAAAGCAACTACAATTTATTGTTGGCC
This sequence comes from Sphingobacterium puteale, assembly GCF_003627955.1. Lineage (GTDB taxonomy): Bacteria > Bacteroidota > Bacteroidia > Sphingobacteriales > Sphingobacteriaceae > Sphingobacterium > Sphingobacterium puteale. Next base: position 207,727 of record NZ_RBWS01000005.1, read on the forward strand.
AGAGATTCGCGTCAAGCCAATAATTTTATGAAAACGCACTTCCCCGATTTGGTACTCACCGATATTATGCTACCTGACGGCAGCGGCCTAGATATCCTCAAAGATGTTAAAACCTTCTATCAGACCGCTCATATTCCAGTCATTCTGTTGAGTGCACTTGCCAACGAAGAGACTATCCTTGAGGGAAGCCTTTTAAAAGCAGATGACTATATTACCAAACCATTCAATGCAGCCCTCCTTAAGGTGCGGATTGCCAATATCCTACAATCGAGGCATCAGCTGAAAGAAAAATATAGCAGCACTGTGGAGCAATTTGATACTTCACAGTCTGATAGCATTAACGAGAGCGACAGACGCTTTCTCAATAGTTTTTCGACGATTGTTGAATCAAAGCTGGCTGATTCAAGGCTGAGCGTCGACGATATTGCCAGCGAACTTCACTTATCGCGCGTGCAGCTCTATCGAAAGGTTAAACAGTTGCTCGACTGTAGCATCAGCGAATATATTGTAGAAAGGAGGCTCAAAAAAGCCAAAAGCCTGATGGCAGATGGCCTCCATATCAATGAGATTTTCAGCAGTGTCGGTTTTTCATCGGCTTCCTATTTTGCTTCAGCATTTAAAAAGAGATATGGACAGTCGCCAAGCACTTTTAAAAAAGAGCTGGACCGAAAATAATAGCAACAAATGCCGTAAACTAAAAAAAATAGGATCGGCAGCAGCTTCGAAAGACCTAGGTATCGGGAGATTCGCGTTTATCCAGAACGGTTTTCATTATGAAATGAAGTTAAAGACCACAGATCAGCGCTTTTATGGAATCGATTGTTTAATCCCTATAAAATGGAATTTATGTTGCTTACCTTCGTCAGAATCTTTGTGAAAAGACTTTTATGATTTCCTAGTGCGCCTCCGATGGGCTTTGGCCGCTAAAGGCCGAATACTTGCATACAAATTTTTATAATTAACAATGGACTGTTCGACCTGTCGTATCGCACAGAGTAATTCTCCAAATCTATCTTCCAGTTCCTCTTTGCGTTTGAGCCATTCCTGTGGGTCAGTCTCTCCTTCAAGCAACCTATCGATACATTCTATCAGCAATTTATGCTGCTTTTTATCTATTCCGGTAGCCAAATTTTCTTTTTATTTAAACAAGATAGACATCTGGGGCAAGAAAACCCAGGATGCCTCATCCTGTGACATGATCTAAAATGAATAGCGCAAGCCGAGCTGTACCTGGGCCCGCGAATTAAAATAATCAATACTATACGGGGTTCCGGGGTTCCGGAATTCAAATACAGGCCAATTTCCCTCATTCTGCTGTGGTGAAAAAAGCGTCGGTGTCAATCCCACCGAACTGGTGGAATTGAATGTATTCGGCGAAAAGTACTGTACTCCCCATTTTCTGGAAAGTAAGTTGGTCAGATTCATCACGTCAGCCGAAAATGTCAGGGTGTGTCGCTTGTAGCCGAACGGTCACATCGCCTTGCTTCACATTGACGTATAACTCCTTACGCTGATATCCTAGCGAGGTAAAAACCAGTACTCCATTTTGTCCGGAAATTCCGATAGCGAAATTTCCATTTGCATCCGTTGACGTCGAATTCCTGGTATCCTTGACACTCACCGAAATTCCAGCCAAAGCCTGTCCTGTACTTCCGTCCAGTACCCGCCCACGGATCGTAGTGGTCTGAATCCAACGTTTCGTCTTTTTTTCATTACTTGGTTTCATAACACGCATGACTTGATGAAAATTCATACTTTTGTCTTGTAGTTATAGTAAATGTTAAAAATTGACGACACACGCTCCCTTCCACCAGCGTTGTACAGTCAAAAGGTTCATTGGCATAAGCGTTGACATTGAAGGTGGTTCCCAGCACCTGGATTACCTGTTTATCGGTCTCCACAAAAAATGGTACACGTTCCTTATTTTCGTTACTGATTTTGGCTATTTCGAAGTACACTTCACCGGTCATTTTTACCCGACGTTCTTTTTTTTCAAATTCCACAGGGTAGGTCAATGAAGAAGCCGCATTGAGCCAGGCCTTGCTTCCATCGGGCAATGTGACACGGTATTGTCCGCCATTGGGTGTGCTAATACTATTATAAGATTGCGGGGATGCATTCCTATTTGAAGCGGCATAGACAATTTCACCCTCCGCTGTCTTTTGGACCTTCACGCCGCCTTGATCCACAATGTTTCCATTGGCTGCATCTGACAAAGAGATCGTGGATCCATCCGCCAATTTCAAGATGGCTTTTTCACTTCCGGGGACGATTTCCTTTTTTAAGTCAGCAATCTGATTTTCTTTAAAATCATCGCGTTGCATTAGCGACCAAATCAATCCGGCCAACATAGCGAATAGAAGTGCCGCCGCAACATATCGTATTGTTCTCTTTCCAATAGCAACAATCTTTGATTTTATCGGAGGCTGTGTTTCTTCTGCTTGGACCATGGGTTGTACGGGTCCTATTCTTTCCTTCAACCGCAGCTGCCATTCGGAAATCTTCGCTGCATCGATAGGTTCGACTTCTTCGGGCCGATCCCATATAAATGTTGTTTCTGTCTCCATCAGCCGATGAAGAACAGCAGTATGATCAGGATCTGCGAGAAAATCCGCAACAAGTTTCTTCTCTGCTCGTGTACATTTTCCCTGAAGATACCGCTTCAACAGCTCATTTGTAATCATTTGTTCGCCCATTATTTGCTCCTTCATTACTGTAGGCGCAGAAATAACTGCCTACCACCTACCGTGATCAATAAAAAAAGAGCGAAAATCACAACAAACTGATAATCAACAAAAAAAACTCACTACACAAGCTGATTAAGGAGGAGGATAACAATCGGCAAGATGCCTTTTCGAAAATGTTTGAGTGCGGAGGAAATATAATTTTCGATCGTATTGATGGAAAGATTGGTCTTCTGTGCTATTTCTTTGTAGCTGAAGCCACCTTCCCGACTGAGTACAAAGACTTCTTTGCGCTGCGGGCTGAGTTCTGCGAGAAGCTGTTTATACTGATCTTCTCCTTCCCGGCAAATAATGGCATAATCAGCCATGTGCTGTTCGACAACATCATCTTCAGCATATTGTTCAATTGTCGAAACAATATGCTGACTTTGCTTCCGCATGTGACTGATGACAGCATTGCGGGCAGCACGGTGCAGATAAGCCGATACGTTTACGGGGATTTCGAGCTGCTGCCGTTTCTTCCAGAGCCAGAACAAAACATCGAGTGCAATTTCTTCTGCTAGAAAAGTATCGTTTAGATAATACTTACAGACAGCATAAAGCTTGGGCGAGTAACGGGCCACCAATTCATTATAAGCTTTCAGGTCTTCATAAAGACAACAGCTTTCCAATAATTCACGATCTGATGCGCTATGATAATTCACCCCTGGTTAATAATTTCAATCGTATATAATGCTATATCTGTCCATGTCTGTCTTCAGGAGCGAGTCGTCCCCAAGAATCTTTTCATCCACCCGAAGTTGGCTCATCTCTGTTATGGAGCTGATCGACAGGTGTACATATTCCATGACTAAATTCATAAAGAAATATGTGGGTAGTGTTTGTTTAGTATTATGTTTCTGTTAAGTCAAATGCTCCCCCATTTTACTACTGAACATATCCATTCGCTGGGTCATCATCCGGCTCAGTGGCGATCTTTAACTGCTTGCTTTAGATCGTCGAATACACTTATTTTCATCCTTCTTTTGGTTCTTCTATGTATATTAATGCTTTTGTTAATGGACTATTAATGGTATCCGTTGATATTGGGAGTTACAAACAATATAAATCTTTATGCTAGTTAAAACGCTCAAACTTTATGTGCTCGGCATGCTATTGCTACCAACAAACATGTTATTGGCTCAAAAGCAATACGATTCCTACAAGGGTCTGGTCATGGCCGGTTACCAAGGCTGGTTTAATAGTCCACGAGACGGTGCTGACCGCGGGTGGTACCATTATCGGGGAAAAAATGGTTTTCAGCCCGGATCAACGAATATCGACTTTTGGCCTGATGTTAGCGCCTACCAGAAGACCTACGACAGTCCCTTTATGACCAAGGCGGGCAAACCCGCAAAATTGTACAGCGCTCATGATTATTCTTCCGTCAATCTTCATTTTAAATGGATGAAGCAGTATGGTATTGACGGGGTTTTTATGCAACGTTTTGTTGGCGAAATCGCCAATCCAAGTGGGTTAAATCATTTCAACAAGGTGCTGCAATCTGCAATTGAGTCGGCCAATGAATCGGACCGCGCAGTCTGTATCATGTATGATCTCAGTGGCATCAAGGACGGTGACGAGAAGATTCTCATGGATGATGTGGCTGCACTGGAGAAGAAATGGGAATTAAAACGACGCAGTAAAGCGCATACCTACCTGTTCCATCAAGGCAAACCACTGATTGCCGTGTGGGGCGTAGGTTTCAACGATGGCCGCAAGTATAACCTCAAAACAGCCGAACGCATTGTCAATTACCTCAAACAAAATGGCTATAGTGTGCTATTGGGTGTTCCGAGCTACTGGCGCGAACTTCGCCAGGACACCGAATCTGATCCCTTCTTACACAGCTTGATCAAAAAGTCCGACATCATTATGCCCTGGTTTGTCGGCCGTTATAATCAAGCCGGATTTGACCAGTTCAAACCTTTGATTCGAGCCGACATGGACTGGTGCAAAAAAAACAAGGTAGACTATGTTCCGCTCTGCTTTCCGGGTTTTTCATGGACCAATATGACCGGAAGTTCTCGCGCCTTTGTACCACGTGACTCGGGCAACTTTTATTGGAAACAGCTACAGCACAATCTTTCTATTGGTGCCGAAATGCTCTATATTGCCATGTTTGACGAGGTCGATGAAGGTACGGCCATATTCAAAACCCTGCATCAAAAAGATGTTCCGCTCAATGGAGAAGGTTCATTTATCGGAATTGAAGATAATTTACCCAATGATCATTATCTTTGGTTAACGGGACAAGCTGGCAAATACCTGAAGGCTAAAACCGCAGCACCCGTTACGCAACCAAAAAGAAACTAAAAGATGATTATAAAATTTATAAGCAGTACGCTCCTGGCACTCCTATGCTTTACCCAAAGTCAGGCACAACAACAGAAAAACAATACCACAGCTGCCAGTCAACGGCAACAAAAGATAGATCAATTCTGGACCGACCGAGCGCAGATTAAACCCTTGGAAAAACTTTCCGTAGCGCCCTTAAGCCTGCTGTATACGCGTCCGGCGAAGGTCTGGGAGGAAGCACTGCCCCTGGGTAACGGACAGCTTGGCGCCATGGTCTTTGGAGGAATTGCCGATGAGCGTATCCAATTTAACGAAAGTACATTATGGGCCGGTGCGCCTCAGGATCCCAATAACCCAAAAGGAAAAACCTACCTTCCACGTATCCAACAATTGCTCTTTGAAGGAAAAAACAAGGAAGCCGTCGAACTGGCTGATAGCACGCTGATGGGCACTCCAAAAAGGATTAAGCCCTATCAATCGCTAGGTGAATTGTGGCTCGATATGCCGCATCTCCACGTTGAACACTATCAACGTTCTTTGAACATGGAGACCGCCATACAGCAGAGCAGTTACCAATATAAAGGCATAAAATACACGCGTGAATCCTTTATTTCAGCACCAGCCAATGCCATGGTCATTCGGTATAGTGCCAACAAAAAGCAGGCACTGGACCTGAACTTCAGCTGGAAGCGTGCCCAGGATTTCACTTGTCTTACGGATCCAAAAGATCCCAGCCAATTGCTGCTTCAAGGCCAGATCGGGCAGTCAAGCAGCGAAGGCGAGAAGGGTACCAAATTTTCCGCTATTGCAAAAGTTTTTCTTAAAGGCGGCAGGCTGACCAACACGGCTGGCCGGATAACTATTACTGGCGCGGATGAGATCATACTACTGATCACTGCAGCAACAGATTATCCGGGTTTAAAGCAGATCAGCTATTCCGCAAAACAAGCTGGCATAGATCCGTTGGTAAGCTGTCGTGAGACAATTCACGCATTGGCAAAATCGGATTATCAACAGTTAAAGCAAGCGCATATTGCGGATTACCAGCATTTTTTCAAACGTGTACAGTTAGATCTCGCTGATGCAGAGCAGCAAAAATGGGAGCAGGTTGCCACGGATTCACTGATTAAGCTTACACGTGGACAAAAGCAGATTCCAAGCGCACTCATCAGCAAGTTTTTCCAGTATGGCCGCTACCTGTTGATCAGCAGCTCGCGCCCAGGGCATATGCCGGCAAACCTGCAAGGTCTATGGGCCTGGCAGATGGACCCGCCCTGGAATGCCGATTTTCATACCAACATCAATTTGCAGATGAATTATTGGCCTGCTGAACTAACCAATCTGTCCGAATTGCATCAGCCCCTCTTTGACCTCACTTCAGCCCTGATTCCCTTTGGTAAACGCACAGCACGCACCATTTATGGGGCCCGGGGCTGGGTAGTGCACCACCTTACTGATGCCTGGGGCTATACCGCTCCGGCGGATGGCGTACAGGGGATTTGGCCCATGGGCTCAGCATGGCTAGCGCAACATCCCTGGGAACATTACAGTTATACTGGCGACCGTCAGTTTCTGAAAGAACAGGCTTATCCCATTATGAAAGGCGCCGCCCGCTTTATATTGGATTTCATGATACAGATTCCTTCTGATAAACCGTTTGCGGGATACTGGACAACCAATCCTTCCCATTCTCCCGAAAACAGTTTTATCTTACCTTCAGGTGAGGTTTCCAGTTTTACATATGGTGCTACGATGGATACGCAGATTATCCGCGATCTTCTACAAAACTATATTGAAGCATCGACCTTGCTCGACAACGATCCAGACTTTAGGCAAGAATGCCAGGCTGCCCTACAAAAACTGATTCCTACGCAGATCAGCAAAGAGACCGGACGGATTATGGAATGGATCGAAGATTATCAGGAAACGGAAGTGAATCACAGACATACCTCACATCTTTTTGGGCTACACCCGAGCAATCAGATCTCCGTTGCCAATACACCCGATCTAGCCGAAGCAGCAAAGAAGACTCTGCTGAGCCGGGGTGATCATGGCACCGGCTGGAGCCTGGCCTGGAAAATCAATATGTGGAACCGCCTGCATGACGGTGAACATTCCTACAAGTTGCTTTACAATCTTATCAGTGAAAAGACCTTACCCAATTTATTTGACAATCATCCACCTTTTCAGATTGACGGCAATTTTGGTGCTACAGCTGCCATCGCCGAAATGCTCCTACAGAGTCAGGTACGCGATAAAAACAACAATTATTTAATCGAATTGTTACCCGCTTTAAGCAAACATATAAATAAAGGCAGTATCACTGGGTTGAAAGCACGCGGCAATATCAGTGTCAATATCCAGTGGAGCAATGGTGTACTTGAACATGCCGAACTTATCCCAAGCAAAAATGGACCGATCTGTATCAGTTATGCAGGTAAGCAGATCCAAGTGGAAGGAATCAAAGGAAAATCTATCCACATTACATCTCAGATGTTTTAGCTTGAGCAAGCTTTATATGCAACAAAAATGAGCTAAGGAAAAACTTAACGAAAAAGGTCCTTTGGTCAATTGACCAAAGGACCTTTTATTAAGTAACAGCGCTATCAGTAATATAATAGCCATAAACCAGCGTATCAGCTACCGACAAACAAAAAGAAAAAGAGCGATTTTAATTTGCCCAGTTTTTGTTCGCTTTGTCGCCCAAAATGAACTCAAGTGTACCGCCATTTAGGATATCTGCATGCTTTAGCTCTGTGCTATTCAATGGTTTTCCATTCAGCGTAGCTGATTGGATATACTTATTTTTTGCTGAAGCGTTTTTTCCGATAATGACAAAAGATTTTCCATTTGGCAGGCTTAGCGTTGTTTTCCGGAAAAATGGTGACCCAATGCTATAGGATGCCAGTCCCGGTGTAACGGGATAAAACCCCATCTGCGAAAAAACCACAAAGGACGACATACCACCGCCATCTTCATCTCCCGGTACCCCCATGAGGTCATTTCTAAACCACTCGCCGATCAGTTTATGGATGCGTTTTTGTGTCATCCAGGGTTGTCCAGCGTAATTATAGAGGTACGGAATATGGAGGGCGGGCTCATTGGCCATCGAAAACTGACCAACATTTCCTGTATGATCTGGCAGTTGCGCATAAAAATCAAATTTGGAACGTCCTAATGGCTGTTGAAACATTTCATCCAAATATTGGACAAACAGCTGGTTGCCACCCATCAATTTAATCAGATCCGGGATATTGTGCTGTACATCCCAACGGTAGATCCAGGCATTATTTTCACCATAATACTCCCGGGCTCCCTGTCCTCCGGCGAAAACATAGTCAAAAGGCATGATAAAATTACCTTTTTCATCTTTGGGGTGGAAAAATTTAGTCTGTTCGTTGAACAGATTTCGGTAATTGAAAGACTGCTTCATAAATAGCTCATAATCCGCTTTTATACCCAATTCGTTCGCCAGTTGCGCAAGACACCACAGGTCATAAGAAGTACCAAGGGTAACCGCTACCGGCTGACGTCTCTCAAAACCATGTACCTCGGGATAAATCTCCTTTTCACCTGGGTACAAAGCTGGGATATATCCCTTTTCTTTAAAAAAGTCATCCATTTTTCCCGCCGGCTTATCCGACCATGGCGCTAAGGTTTTTTCCGTGATCGCTCCTTTTGCGGCGAGATATGCTTTCTGTATATCAAAACCACGAATTCCCTTGCGATAGGCATCCAACAAAGTTGCTACACCGTGGTTGGAGTTCATCCTTCTACTATCCCCGGTGATTTCCGGAAAAGTGGGTAACCAAGGTTTGTCCATCTGCTCTGACATCCGCACAAAAGAATTGAGAATATCCGACTCCGCAGCGGGGTTCAGCAAAACGCGTAAAGGATGGTGCGCGCGGTACGAATCCCAGATCCAATCGTCCGTAAAAAATGGTTTACCTTCGTCCGAATGCACCTTGCCATCAAATGCGCTAAAATAACGACCACCTTCGGAAATATTAACCGGGCGCTCATAAGTGCGGTACAAAGAGGTATAAAAGACATTTTTATCCGATTCGCTCTCACCTTCGACAGCGATCTTTCCAAGTGCTTGATTCCAGATTTTACGGCCATTTTCCGCTAATTTCTCTTGATCAAAATCAGCAATCTCCCGGTTTAGATTAACCTTAGCCTGTGCGGCATCGATAAAGGAAACACCGTACTTCATCTTTAAACCGGCCCCCGCCTTATCAAATTGCAAGATCAGACAGGCATTTCTGCCTTTTGCACCTGTACCTTTTTCCAGCTGTTTTCCCTGGAGCTTACTCACCACACTCGGCTTGATCTCGGGAACGGCATAGATATATACACGTGTGCCGTTACCAATTTCCTGACTGCCCGAAAGGGCTTGTCCATCCCAATTCAATTCCCCGTCACGCGAATTGAATTGCAGGTATTTTGCCGCTGCGCCTGGAAAAGTAAACGTGTACATACCCGACTGATGCGACAACACATAATCTACTTTAATATCTTCCTGATCTAACACAACAGCATAGCGATAAGGCTTAATCTCTTCCTGATCATAACTGTACAACTGCACAGGTTTAAGTTCCTTGGGCAACTGTAGCATTGGACTCAGATTAAAAGCTGACGATCCACGGTGGCTTGTAACAATAAGTGGAAGACCATAGAGACGGTCCGAGGTAAAATCCCCTCTTTCGGGATAGACCCTCAAGATACTGTTCGGCAGGTGAACAGTCGGATAAGTGGGCACCAATAAATGACTGATATTACCCATATATGGATTCACATAATCCACAAAGTCTTTCGGCTTTTGGGATTGGGAAAAACCTTTTAGCAAAAAGATAGACAAAAAAGAGAAACAACAGACTGTCCGTAGAAAGGTTTTATGTTTCAGATTGATATTCTTGTTTAGCATTCTAAATTATTAAGTGATTAATGGTTTAAGGGCAAAACATTTGTTTCGCCCTTAAAGTTAATTTTTTTTGACCACATTTATTGTCTTAGCTTACATTATTTGGGCCCTGTTAAAAGTCCGGTCTGCTTTACTTTTTTAATGCTACCATCAGCATTATACTCCAGGCGGTCTACGCAGATCGAACGCAACCAATCATTGAACTCGCCGTTTTTTTGTGAAAGTTCACTATTATGATAAAAGGCATACCATTTGCCTTTAAACTTAACGATCGAGCCATGGTTGGTATAGCTGTTTGTCGGCTCCATATAAATCCCCATCGATTTCCAAGGTCCCAGCGGACTATCGCCAATCGCATACCGCATGCGGTTGTCACCTTTAACACCATCTTTTTGGTTATCATCGTGGTTGTCGGAATAGGAAAGATAATATTTCCCCTTATACTTATGTACCCATGAAGCTTCATGGAAGTCTTCCAGTCCTTCCATCTTTTGCAGCTGACCATCCACTTCCATCATGTTATCTTTGAGCTTGCCCGCTTTGCACACACCGCCCCCACCTTGATAGAAATATGCCTGGCCGTCGTCATCAATGAATACATGTGGATCAATTAAGGCATCTGCTCCGGTCACATACCCCTGGACGACAAAATCTTTTGCGGGCGACTTGCTGGTGGCAACCCCAATCTTCCAGGTTTTGTTCCATTCGGTACCACTGGGATGCGGGAAATAAAAATAGTAGGTCCCATTGCGAAAAACACAGTCCGGAGCCCACATAAACCCGCCCTCTTTCCTACCCCAAGGTACTTGCGACGCACGTAATATTTCACCATGATCGGTCCAGGTCTTCATATCGGCAGTTGAAAAAACGTGGTATTGATCCATCAGATCACAACCCTGTGGTGGGGCAATATCATGGGATGCATAAACATACAGGCGACCATCCGCCCATACCCGTGCGGAAGGATCTGCGGTATACATATGCTTGATAAATGGATTCTCCTGCGCCTTCAGATTTTCGGTAAAAAGTAATGACATGCCCAATAAGCATCTGGAACCGGCTTTGATTAATTTATTCATCTTCATATTATTTTGTTCACTAATTGTTTTATCATGAAATCATTCCTGCTGAAACAGCCTGTTTAATAGCAATTTTGATCGGCTATCCGCGTTGATCTCTTATCAAGTAAACGCTCCTCCTCACGGAGGAACTTTACCTGGATATCGCAGCGATGATCATCAGCTGCTATTAAGGGACCTTGATCACTTCGATCTCCGAGTAGTTAAATTTCTCGTACGTGTCACGAACTTTTGCCCCCATTCTGACATAATAGGTGTATCCCGATTTAAGTGGCAGGCCGTTGATGGTATATGTTTCGTTACCTTCTCCAGTCTGCATATCGCCGATCTCGGACCAGTTTTTATTGATCAATGTCCGGTATTCATCTTTGTAATAAGCATCAATCCGATTTCCCACGCCACAGTAAGGTGTCAAACTCAGGAATGGGCGTACTTCGATGACCTGCGGCAACCCAGCCGTAACCGGAGCCGTCAGTGAGCAGGATACATCCAATTTATTTTCAGCTTTCAAGGTCCATTTCACATTTTTAATCTGTAAGTAAGGTGTCACCTCAAAATTCTGTTCGGCAGAGGCCCCCAATTGAAAGCCTTCGATTTTTTCAGCAGGCCAAAAGGCTCCACCATAGGGCTGCAGCGTGTAGGTAGCCTGAAAAAGTTTGCTGTTGCTGTATGAGCCATCTTGCCTGACAGCAAGATCCTGTGGCGCTGGATTGTCGCTCCAGCTGGTTTCCAGCAGGCGGATACTAAATTCACCCTGCCCCGTCAATAAAGGTTTCTTGGTCACCTTATCGATCACCTGACCCTGCATGCTAGCATTGGGGCCATCGTAGTTATCTGTTTTTGCACAGGCATTTAAAAAAAATAGGCCTGCCAAAGCTGTATATAAAAATAACGTTCTCATTGTCGTTCATTTAATAAATAGGGTTCTGCGGATATAGATTGGGATTTTTATTCAATTCCCCGCCCGGAATAGGTTCATAATACCATTTTTTCTCAAAGTTGAAGGTTTTGTTCCAAGGCTCCTTTTCACGGATAAAGATAAAGGAGTTGATGCGTTCACCATTGGGTGCATACTTCAGTTCATCCAGTACAAGGTAAGGCATGAGTGAATTGGGCACAAAGTTGTTGAGCTCCACATCGGCGATACGCCACCTACGGATATCCCACCAATGGTGATTTTCAAAACAAAGTTCACGCTCTCGTTCCTCACGGATAAACTGTAGATTACCGTCCAGAGGATATCCATATTTGCCCGATAGGTTAGCCGCAGCACTATTGTAGCGATAAGGCTTTGCTCCGGCACGGTCCCGAATTTGGGTGATATACTGAAAAGCTTCCTGTTTGAGTGTTTCATCGTTTTTGATCAGACCTAGTTCGTAGGCAGCTTCGGCCTTGTTCAGCATGATTTCAGCCAGCCGGAATATTTTCCAGGGCTGCGTACTGTTGTATAGCTTAACATCCTTGGTTGACATTTTATAATTGATGTATTTACGAATATAAAAGCCTGTGCGGGTGTTGTTGGCATGCCCATCTTTCCACATACCGTGCTCACCCGTGATATTGATCTTAGTACCGTTGTAATCGTACAGGCTATTTTTGGGTCCGGCGAGGATCCGGTTTGACTCGCTGTTGATCGCTGCGGTTCCCGAGCCCATCTGTGCATCGGCGGCCTTTCCCGGAAAAGTTTTATAGAGTCCACGCTGGATGTCAAAAGCACGGCGCTCGGCCCCCTCGCGCAATTCCATTCCCGAAAAGTAAAAAGTAGCCCGCTGCCGTGGTTCGAGCTCCGAATAAAGTTGTTTCCTGTCAGAGTAACGAATGGGTTTACCGGTCGCATCCGTGATGGGCAGCTCGCCAAAGAGTTCCACCATATTCAATACGGGGTATGCCGCAGACTCATTGTCACTCGAAAAAGTCGGATTGGGTAAATGCGTGGCATCATAGCTGTGCTTAAGTCGATTGTTGTGCGGTGCTGTGAGGCTGTATTCTTTGATAAGAATATCTTCGGGACTATCCAGATCCAAAAATAGGTTAACATAGTTGAGTTCCTTGTCCTGAGCGTTCTTATTGTACAAGCTATAAGGTCCGGTCAGCACAAGTGTTGCCGCGTCGTAGGCCTGTTTAAAAAACCATTCGGCTTCTTCCTTTTTGATACCGACCAGTTCCTTTTCTGTCGCATCTCCGGCCAGATTGCTATACCCACTGTATTTGGCAATACTGCCGGCATAGAGCATCGCGCGCGAACATAATGCCGCCGCAACATACTTGTTGGCTCGTCCCCGTTCACTCGTTGCGGCCATCAGTGTCATTGCCTGCTGCAAATCTTGATAAATAAAACGGTATACCTCCGATTCCTTGCTTCTTTTTACCTGCAACTGTTCTTTATCGCCTGTAGGATCCTGTACCTCGGTGATAATCGGTATCCCACCGTATCGCTTGACTAAGGCAAAGTAATAGAAAGCACGCAGAAAATAGGCTTCGCCCAAAATTTGGTTATATCCAGGCTCCGTATAATTGGCTTTATATTTGGGCAGACCCGCGATCAAGGTATTAACATTCCGTATACGGTCGTAAGGCCAGTATCCAAAGCCCTGAGCGCCCGCTACGCCCCAAAATTGCCCCGTCATCTCGCCGCTCATAGCAGCCAGTGTTTCCGAATTCTGCCAATAGTTATCCCATCTAAATCCACGTTCCGGATGATAAACAAAGTCTTCTATGGGTAAGTAGCTATACATTCCGGCCACGTATTTACGTGCACCAGCCTCATTTCCAAAAAGAGCATCCTCGCCCAGTACCCCAAGCGGATCCAGGTCCATTTTTTTACAGGATTGCATCCCCGAACACAGGAAAAGGCCAATTATTGCCATCGTGATTGATTTTTTCATGTTTTGTACGTTTTGAAATTAAAATTTAATGGATGCGCCCAGGTTATACGTTTTATTGATCGGGTATTTGTACACGTCAATGTCTCCAGATGATGAGCCGCCAGCAGATCCGGGATGCTCAGGATCGGTATATTTCAACCCTGTCCAGGTCAGCAAATTATACGCACTGGCATAGATCCTGAGGTTCTTGATTTTAAGTGTTTTGAGCCACTCCTTGGGTACGGAATACCCGAATTCCAATGTTTTCAACCGGAGGTACGATGCATTTTGTACCGCACGGGTTCCTTCGGCCATCGCTGAGCCTGTCGATGGGTAGTATCCCGGGATCCACTGTGTACTTGGGTTAAAAAGATCTGTTCCGGCTGTTGCTGGACGCCAACGATCCAAAAATTGCGTCAATGCGCCACCGTCAAACTGGAGCGGTCCGGCCAGCACCTCGCTATATTGGACGTATACTTTCGCGGCCCCCTGAAAGTTCATCGCCAGGTCAAAACCGCGCCATGAGCCGCCAATACTAAGCCCATAATTGATCAAAGGCATATTGTAAGTTGCAATGGGATGGTTATCCGCATCATTGATCAGCCCATCACCATTCCAGTCCTGATAATAGTAATCACCAGGGAGTGTACCACTGCTGACCATAGTCGGGTGACTATAGATCTGTTCATAGGACCCAAATTGGCCTGCATATTCTTTTCCCCACCAGATGTCTTTATAACGGTTGGAATTACGATTGCGCCAGTTATCGTATGAATTTCCGGCCTTGGATTCGACACGGTCCACAAACTGATTTTTTGTTGATGAAACCTGTGCATTCACAAAATACTGGAAATCATTTATTTTATTACGATGGGTCAAGGATAGTTCGTAACCAAAGGTCCGATCGCTTTCCAGATTTTCCTGCGGAAGATTTGCCCCTACTGTCCCCGGAATAAGATCCAGGCTCGTCGCCAATAATCCCGTACGGCTACGGTTAAAATAATCAAATACCATCCCTAGCTTTCCATTCCAGAGATCAAGATCCAAGCCCAGATCAGCTGTTTTGGAAGTATACCAAGTTAAGTTTGGATTGGGGATCGCTGTTGGCAATGCACCATTGACAAGATTACCGCCAAAAATCCAACCTGTTTCATTGGGTTCTAGTGCGTACCCCACGATAGTCGATGGATAATTTCCTGCCGAACGGTCATCTCCGAGCTTACCATAGGAAGCCCGGATTTTTAAGTTATTGATAAATTTGTAGTTGTCCTTAATAAACGACTCTTCGCTGATCCGCCAGCCCAAGGAAGCAGCAGGGAAAAATCCCCAGCGGGATTCTTTCGGAAACTTAGAGGACCCGTCGTAGCGAAAGCTGAATTCCGCTAGGTATTTGCCCGAGTAATCGTAATTGAATTTGCCCACAAGCCCCCTTGCGGTTCGCTCCCCAATCCCTTCCATATTGGCCAATTGGTTTTTGTCTTCCCCGGCAAAAAGGTATTCGGAATTGACCATAATCTCCCGTTGTGCGTAGAAGCTATCCCACTTATTATATTCTTCAACAAATAAAAGTAAGCCGGATACCTGGTGCTTATCTGCAAAACGACGGTTATAATTCAGGGAAAACTGCATTAAGGAATGTGTGTCCGGATAGGCACTTCGACGTACTGTTGTAGGCGCATTTTTTTCATGTGCATTATACTTTTCGGGTGTAATGATCTGGCCATTCCCATCGTAGACCGGTGGTGTATAGCTATAGAGAAAGTACGACTTTTTATAATCCGTATTATCACTGTATTTAAAATCGTAGTTATAGGTTGCCTTGGCATTCAATCCCTCCACAAAAGGTACTTTATAATCGAGCGCAATAATACCATTGAACTGTTTCCGCAGAAATTTGCGGTACCCCGTCTGTTTCGAGTCCGTCACAACAACCGGATTTTCATTATCTATCATCTCAAAATTGGGATAGAGCGGGTTATCGTTGACGTAAATGGGTACGATTGGACGCTGACGCCAGGCCTGCTTATAGACCGCCCAGATATCCGTGCGCGGCTGGTTTGTTTCATCTGCATAACCCCCGAGATCGAGCGAAGCCCGGAGGCGGTTGGTAATCTGCGCATCAATATTGGATCTAAAATTCCAGCGGTTGTAATTCAGGCTTTTACTTTTGTAGGCTCCCATCTGATCCATATGTCCCAAGTTGAAAAAGTAGTTCACTTTCTTACCACCACCATTGATGGACAAATTGTGCTGATACTGGGGTGATACTTTATCAAAAGCGGCATCGACATAATTGGATGTCTTTTTTGCACCGTTGCGGTATGCTTCGAAGTCCGTTTCGCCAAAGATATTGGGCATCTTAACCGGATAATTGCTATTAAAATCACGACCTATCTGTTCGTTTTTAAGCTGCATATAAGCCAGTGCATCCACTGTATTGGGGACATATAAAAACTTCTGCCAACCGCGATTGTAAGAATAATTTATTTCGAAGTTTCCATCTGCACTGCTCCCCCTTCGGGTGGTAACCAGGAGCACTCCATTTGCCGAACGTACCCCATATACCGCCGCCGAAGCATCTTTGAGCACCGATACACTTTCAATCTCATTGGCATCCATACGGGATAGGTAGTCTTTGTCACGGGGAATACCATCCACCACTATGAGTGGTTCGCCCATGCCACGGATATCGATATTCGATTCAAAGGATCCGGGCTGACTCGATTGTTGGCTGATACGTACGCCCGGAAGCTTTCCGGCAAGCATATTAACCACATTTTCATTTTTGGTGACCGCAATTTCCTTATTGTTGACCGAAGAAATAGCCCCGGTCAATGATGCTTTCTTTTGCGTACCATAGCCCACCACCACGACTTCTTCTAAGCTCGTATTGTCTTCGTTGAGCAGTACGTCCATCAGGCGTTGTTGTCCAACGATCATTTCAGTTTTCTGATACCCCACATAGGTAATCAGCAGCCTATCTCCGGGCAAAGCGTCGATCGTAAAGCGCCCTTTACTATCCGAGGAGGTTGTCTGCCCCGTCCTCAGATCGGTTATTGAGGCACCCGCAATCGGTTTATCGTTAAGAGTCTGCACCTTCCCCTCGATCTGTTGCTGCTGTGCGAGCGCAGCAAGTGGCGCCAGCAAGATCAGCGAAGACAAGGCCAACTGCCGGGGGTATTTGCTGAGTTTATGCCACAGTAGAGGCCTTTCATTAAAAATGAAGTTTGTTTTCATGAATTGTTTTAAATTGGTTTTAAATGCTATAAAGGTTTATTCGGTGCAATGGACATCACTATATTAAGCTGTCCATAACCACTACTCCCTCAGGAAGAATGTAAGTATTTTTTTCGCTTTCATTGGATTGGTTATTAAGTATGAAAGCGAATATATCGGAAGGGGTATAACAGAAGATTAACAGAATATTAACAAAGCGCAAAAAACCACCTTACAACCTATATATCAACCTGTTAAAATATTAATATTTTTATTCCAGACTGTCTTTGAAGCTCTTTGGATAAGCTTCACCATATAATCTCCGGTAGACCTGACAAAAATTATCATAACACTGCAGTGCCAGGCTGTGATAGCCGAGCTGGAGCAGTGAACGGCATTTATAAACCATTGCCTCGGCATTGATCTCGTCAAAATAAAATATTTTATTACAGATCTCGATAATCAGTTCAGCATTTTCGGTAACCTGCAGGTTTTCTATAAAGTTTCCAAGGGTCGTCAATACCTGTATGGACATCTCACTTTTAAAATGGTCGAGCCATTCGTAATCCACTTCAAAGAGGAAACCGCCTTTATCAATTATATGCAACAGTTCCCGGATTTCTGTTTCGGTAAAACTTTTCTTGTTCGAAACCAGTCTACTGAAACGCAGGTAGTCGATATATACTTCATCAAGAGGTTCGATACACCAATAACCACTCTTTTTTGTTACCTTAAAGTCTCCCAGCTGTTCCAGCAAGCTATTGAGTTTAGCAATATTGACGGACCTGTTGTTTCGTGCGCTCGACTGTGTTTTGTCTGACCAAAAGAGCTCGGTCAATTTTTCGGAACTGATCCCTCTTTCCCAGCGTACGGTATAGATAATGAAGATAAGCAGTAGCTCTTTCAACAAAGGTGAAAACTTTTTAGTGATTTCCTTACCGCCATCCAAGATCTGTATGTCGCCACCAAAGAGATAGATCCCTGCCGTATGCTGCGGCATTGTGTCTGCAGCGAATGCTTTCACCTTGTGCTGTTGATCACGATCTTGTTCCTGTTGCTGGATTGCCTGTTCCTGCTGCCCTTGAACAGCTATCTGAGAACCTACAGCCTTATCTACAGTTATTTGCGGAGCGGACAGTCTTGCCCTTGCTCGTTTTTTTTGATAAAGCCACCAACCGATCAGCAGGACAATAACGAACAAGCAAGCAGACAAAATATATCGTGATGTCAATGGATTTACCACAGTATTCATCCCCTGCCCTGCTGCCAAAGGTGGTCCCATCAGGGTATAAATCGATGCTTTTGTCAGATCGGTTTTATCATCATAGAATAGCGTAATGGCAACAAGGGATTTCGACTTTGCGGCATAATACAGATCAGCGAAAGAACGAATATCATGAAAATCAAAAGGAATCGGGTTTCCTAAAAATTGGGTTTCAGTTCCCCTTAATTCACCTTCTACCAATTGGAGCTGGCTTTTGAATTTATTATTGGGAAAGATCAATCCATAAAAGGTCTTTCGGCTATCATCAATAACCAGACTGTTTGCCCAGACCGTTTCAGCAAACCGGGCTGAAAATTCATGGATTTTAAGGGCCTTTCTTTGTTGAAAATCAAGTCGCAGAAAATCTGTTGACACACGGGGGCTCAGCATCTGGTCACCCGTGGAACTACCGTATCCTCCCGCCAGATAAACACCTTCTTTGCCCTGCCCCATTCCTGCCAGGTAATGCGGAAAGATCTCGTCACCGGTAAAAGGGATACTATCCCAGGACTGACTGGGAAGATGATAGCGCAACACACCCGATGTGTATTTAAAATGGCCGTAGCCACCGATCATGTAAATACTGGTATCCGAACGGCTGAAGAATTTATTGAACAACCAATAATGTGTACCCACAGCGGGGAAATCAAACTGTTTCGTCCAGGAACGCGTAGTTGAATCATAAGCCGAAACAATCTTCTGGTCGATGGAAATATTAAGAACCCTTTTCTGTATGGGATCAAATAAAGACTGGCTGCCATTGACAAGCAGGAGTTTCCCGTTGGCATATTCCTGCGTACGCAAATCTGTTCCACCGATCTTACCGATCACAATACGTTTGTTACCAACAAAAAATAAGGTCTCTTCAGTCTGGTCGAAGGCCACGCTTGCCTGTCCTTCCAAGGTAAATGCGGCCTGCTGCTTCCATTCGCTCCGTTGTTGTTTGATCCAGACGGGATTTATGGTTTCTGCCTTATTTTTCCGCAGGACATCTGAGCTATTGTTTCCTGCATATTCATTCAATGGCCAATGGAATTTTAATCGGCCGTTGTCTTCGATTTTGATATCTTTGAGCCGCATGGGGGGCACATCCATGGTCTGAAAGTTTTTGATGGCATTTGCACCGAATACAAGTTTGAACCGTGTACCGAAATTTTTATTCAATTTGTAACTGTACCGCTTCCCAGCACACACAAAATAGACTTGCTTTCTGTCCGCATCGAGTTCCAGACGCATAGGCGTCCAATTGTAATACAGCCTGGCGGGTGAAATATTAAAGGATACCGGTGTAAAATCCTCGCCAACCACCAGTTTGAAATGTTTATCCTGATCGGGACGCCGGTCGTACATCAAGTCAATATTGACACCATCTTCCGTGATCAGCCGAAAGATATAACCAAAATAATCCTGCTGAAAGGGTAAAAACGAAAGGTCAAATGCAACGGAAAGCCTGTGTTCAAATGAAAGAGGCTCCCGGGCACCGATCAATAGGCTCGTGCGCTTGTCAGCCTCTTGATTGTGGCTGGCAAATTCCAATCCATACTGTGCTGCTCCAATCCTGCAGATCAGTAAAAACAAAAAACACAGCAAAAGACGGTTCGATATTCCCTTCACAATTTAGATTTAGCCTGATCTCAAAAATATAAAATTTTAGAGAGAAACCGAACATTTATCCAACTATTAACAGCTCGTCAAAACAGCCTATTTTTCGATACCAACTATGACATATGTTGTTCTCCTTTGACCCCATACGCTATGCGGAATCCGTGGATGTTCTTGTTTTTCGCAACTATCGAATCAGGACAAACAGAGCATATCCGGCTTTCCACTGGAATAAAAAGTCTTTATTCTTCGAGCGCGTCGTTCACGATGAAATTTCGAATAGCACCATTGATGGCAAACCATTTCATCTTTCGCTATGATATCCTTTAAAAAAAACAGCACCTCGATTGTATTGCTTTTATTCAATAGTATGCGACTAGGATATCAAGCACCGTCGGCCAATCATCCACAGGCCCCTAACACAAGCGAATGCCCTAATATTGTCGTATTTTTTGTGGATGACCTGGGCTGGCAGGACATGTCCGAACCATTTTATACCACCAAAACAGCTATTAATGGGAAGTTTCATACATCGAATCGTTGGTCGAACATTCCGTAAATTTTGGTAATGCTTATGCTACGCCCGTATGCACGCCCTCGCGGGTAAGCTTTCTCGCAGGGGTAAATGCAGCACATCACAGGGTAAATGCGCTGTTTTCCGGAGCTCGAACAATGGGGCACAGGCTTATGAATCACACACCAAATCATGAGCCGTACACAACATAAACTTTGAGCTTTTTACAAAAAAAATCGTTATCCCGTCCGTCTATCTTTGTGTTATAAAAAAACTTCAAGATGAAATCAAAGCACAAGGTTACAGGCTTCTTCCGGTTTTTGAAATGGTCCGCCCTGACACTTGTTGTTCTCATCGGATTAATCACTTTATATATGATGCATCCCCAATTTGGCAAAAGGCCTTCAGGCGAAAGACTTAAGCGTATCGAACAATCTAAACAATTCAAGGATGGTAAATTTCGAAACAGTAGCCCGACACCACAGCTGACACAAAACTGGACGGTAGCGCTATCCGATTATCTTTTCAAAAAATCAGACGAGACCAGCCCTAAAGGTAGGATACCTTCGGTTCCGGTCAATTGGGATAGTCTTTTTACCAAATCCCATGGTTTGGTCTGGCTGGGGCATTCCTCCTATCTACTGCGTACAGACGGTAAAACAATCCTTGTCGATCCGGTACTAAGCGGTAGCATATCGCCCATACCGGGAAGTGGCAAAGCCTTTGCGGGAGCTGATGTAACCACAGCCGATGCCCTGCCGGCCATCGATTACCTTTTTATTTCACATGATCATTACGATCATATGGATTACAAAACGCTCAAAACACTGCAACCCCGAGTTGGCAAAATAATCGTTGGACTTGGTGTGGGTGAACATCTGGAATATTGGGGCTACCGTAACGATCAGATTATTGAAAAAGATTGGTGGGAAGAGGTCGATCTGGGAAACGGATTTCATGTAACAGTCACACCGGCACGGCATTTTTCAGGTCGCAGCATCTGGTCGGCTAATACACTCTGGGCCTCCTATGTGCTTGTGACGCCAAGCCGTAAACTATACTTTGGCGGAGACAGTGGTTATGATGTTCATTTTAAAGAAATAGGCGAAAAACTGGGCCCATTTGATCTGGCTATCCTCGAAAATGGACAATATGACCTGAGCTGGAAATACATCCACATGATGCCCGAAGAAGTGGTGCAGGCGGCAAAAGATCTACAAGCAGCGGCACTATTACCCGTTCACTCCTCTAAATTTGTCCTAGCCAACCATGCATGGTATGAACCCTTGGAGCGCATTTCAAAAGAAGCCCAGCAGCAGCAGCAAATATTGATCACCCCACGCATCGGTGAGGTTGTCGATCTTGATCATGCCGATAACGGTTCGAGCTATTGGTGGAGGAACTATCTGATTAAGCAATGGAATTGATTGTCGCCGGCGTTATCCCAAATTTCTCTTTAAAAGAAGCATAAAAATGGGAAAGGTTTTCAAAGCCAAGATCCAGGTAGATATCCGCAGGTCTTTTCCGTTTATTTTCAATCAGATAATAAGCCTCGGAAAGACGCTTTTCCTTCAACCATTTACGGGGCGAGGTGCGGAACATCTTCTCAAAATCACGCTTAAAACTAGCCAAGCTACGGCCTGATAATTTGGCAAAACTTTCTAAAGGGACATTATATTTATAGTTCTTTAGCATAAATTCCTCGAGATCTATCTTATGCGGTTCGGAGAAATCAAACAAAAGATCTTTCAGAGCGGGATATCTTTCCAACAGTAAAGTAATCAGTTCGTAGATCTTGATGGTTTCCATCTGCGGGCTGACGCGGTCCGAAGCCTCCGCATAAGGCGCCAATGATTCAAAATAACTCTTGATAAAGATATCACCCTCCAGGAGAATATTCGTGTCCGACTGCTGCTTCTTATCCGAAGACAGCTGATGGTCCAGGGCATACTTCTTGAGCCGGTCTGCATGGAGCATGATGGAGATAGACTGATAAACAGAATTTTTCGAAGGGTGTTTGAACGCCTTTGCCAGTTGATTTCTCCGGGCGACCAATAGCTGTCCTTCCTTTGTCACCAGCTTTCCCTTTTCAAGGTCAAAATGTGTCTCACCGGACAACTGGAAAAGCACCACATGTTCAGGAATAAACTGTTCATGACCAAATGCCTTATCCACATAACAGGAATATAAAAAAGCCTTTCCAAAATCTTTTTCTTCCATATTCATCATATTCAATTTTATCAATTCATATAGCACTTTAGCTATCCCCGTACTAAAAGTTGAACCTATCCCCAAGATAGCAAATATCTATTCCAATACGGGCTTAAGTGGTGCTTTCCACGCTTTTAATCTTAAAAAAAGAAACCATGTGCGTATTACTTACCTGTGGCAAGTCTTTTCCTTATGATACTGACAAACTCGGGTGAAACACCGAGATAAGATGCGATATAATATTGTGGTACCCGTTGTGATATTGTCGGATATAAGTCGATAAACTCAAGATATCGTTCAGTGGCCGGTTTTGCCATGGTGTGGATCAGCCTATTTTGTAGCACAGCAAGCCTACGCTGTACCAGCATACGAAAGACGCGTTCAAACTTTGGAATAGTATCCAGCAGTTTTTCTTTAGTCTCGGGAGTCAGCATAAGGAGTTCACATTCTTCCAATGTTTCCATATACAGACTCGAAGGTATATGGTAATGAAAGGAGGCGATATCACTGATCCACCAATCTTCGACCGCAAAGGCCAAGGTGACCTCAAAACCATTTTCATCAAGATAATAGATCCGAACGCAGCCTTTCTGGAGATATCCTTCAAACTGGCAGATCTCCCCCTCCTGCAACAACATGGTTTTCTTGGGGACTTTGCGTGTAGTCAACAAATCAGTAAACTGTGTTATCTCTTCTTCTGTAAGTATTATGCACTTGGATACATTTTTGAGAATATTTGCGTACATCATATTATTATTGTCAAAGCTACTTATTTTCATATAAAATATAACCGGCACCGTAGATACTCTCGATATGTAACATCTTATCGACCTGCAGCAATTTACGAATACGCGAAATAAAAACCTCCAGGCTTTTGCCATTAAAAAAATCTGTATTCCCCCAGAATAACAAAAGAAGATCCTTTTTGTTGACCAACAGATTTTTATGTAAGATCAGATGGCGCAGCAGTTCTGCTTCGCGGATGGTCAGCTTTTGTGCCTTTCCTTCGCTATCCGTCAAGCTATAACGTTCCATATCAAGCCACAGCTGACCTATCCGAAGTCCGGTCTCAGACACAGCATCCGGTACAGGAGCCGCAGCTACCGCCAATAAATTGCGAATTTTAAGCAATATTTCATCCATATCAAAGGGTTTAGCAATATAATCCACCGCCCCTAGCGACAGCCCTTGGAGACGTGAAGTTCGTTCGTGCAGCGCTGTCAAAAAGAAAATCGGCTGTCCTTTCTTCAGTTGCACAATATCCTGAGCGAGATCAAAGCCATTTCCGTCCGGGAGCTGCACATCTATAATTAGCAATTTAGCCACGTGCTCCCCAAAAGCCTCCAATCCAGCTTTCATCGTGCAAGCCCACACCACGCTAAATCCCTTGTAGCGGAGATAGCGTGAGAAAACCTCGCCCAGATCAGGTTCGTCCTCGATCAGCAGGATATCAATCCTTTTTTTTGCTATTGAAATACCCATTGTCAATGTAAATATAAAAAATAGTACCGCCCCCGGAACTATTTCCCAAACAGATTGCCCAACCTAGGCGATCCAAACAAGATTTTACATAGTATAATCCTAATCCAAGCCCGGGTTTCCCACCCGAAGACTGTCCGCGATAGAAAGCGGTAAATAGCGCGTTCCTATCCGATGGAGCAATTCCCCGCCCATTGTCTTCAATCTTGAGGCAATATTGTTCAACTTTCCTCTCCCAGCTCAATCGAATGGTCTTGGTGGAATGGTCGTTAAATTTGATGGCGTTTGAGATCAGATTGTCAAGTATTGAAAAATAATACCCCTCATCCAGTTGCAATAGCAGCTCCTCCCCTAGTGGCGTATAATCTATTTCAATCTCTCCTTGGTAACGCAGTTGCAGTTCGTGTAGGATCTCCATTGTAAATAAGTCAAGGGGAACCTGTACAATTTTTGCCCGCTGCTCCTGCAAAGCGACGGATCCCATCACTTGTTCAAAATAGTCCTTGAGCCGCTTTGCCTGCCTTTCGACCACACGCCCCAACTGAGCTACCTCTTTATTGTCCGGGTCAGTCTCCCGATCGATCAGGCTATGCGCGCTGACCAAGATTGTTGTCAATGGTGTATTGAATTCATGCCGCATATGATTCAAGAAACTTGTTTTCAGATCGACAAGTTTACGCTGATTGACCCAATTTCTGTAGGTTCTGTAGCTCAGCAGCACAATAAGAGCTATACAGGCCAAGGAAAGTAAAAATACAGGCGCCATTTGTTGTATGATCCGCCAGTTGCGATTTTCATAATCCACATAGAGACTATAAGTAAAACGGTAAGGAATCGGTGCTCTGTCGCTGACGGCCAACTGGAACACCCGATTGTTGAGCGATCCCTGTTTGAGTGAGCCACTGATGGCCGACATATGATTGGCATTCGCACTTTTATAAAACACCTTCCAGGTACTGTCTGTTGGATTGTAGAGTTCCAGCTCATCAAAATGAAACAAATAGACCAGTGTTGTATCGAGCCGCTGCTGCCGGACGATCCGATAAAAGATGCTGTCCAGCGACTGTTTTTTACGCATGCTTGCGAGAAACTGTTCCATCCGTTGCTTGCCATACTGTTGCGCATCTGGGGAATGCTCCATGACTTTCCTAAACCAGGTCTGCAGATACGGAACCAGTTCCGCCTGAAATACGGCATCGCCCCCGGGAAAAATCTTATCATCCATAATGGCTGTACCATATTCATTTTGGATCAGATTGAGCTGTCCGATCTGATAGTTTTTATCTTCAAGTTGATAGGTATTAAAAATCAAAAAGCCTATTAGGGCCGTTAAAATCAAGAAACTTGTCCCAAATGCCCAGGGATATATATTTCTATTGAAGCTATTCATAGTTTAAAAATAGCATCTATTTACCGATTCAAGATACCCATTAGGTTTTTATTAGGCTTTCATTAAGCTTTTGTTAAGCCGATGATACCCCGATTAACTGTACTTTTATAGTATAACAAATTAGCAAATTATGTCCAAAATTTCACAAACACTACTTTACAGCCTATTTTACCTTTTGTTGGGTAATACACTATTCGCACAGTCCAGTTTTTCAAAGAAAGTTCTTGAGCAGAGCCAGCTCGATTTTGTTAACTTAGGATTTGGAATGTTTATTCACTATGGTATGCCTACCTTTATGGAACAGGACTGGTCTGATCCCAATGCTCCTTTGGAGCTGTTCAAATCACCGAAACTCAATGTGGATCAATGGGCCAAGGCAGCTAAGTCGGCCAATATGACCTATGGCTGTCTCACCACCAAACATCATAGCGGTTTCCCGATCTGGGACACCAAAACCACGGACTATAACGTTATGAATACCCCTTTACACCGTGATGTGGTGAAGGAGTTTACCGATGCCTTCCGTAAAAATGGTCTGCGCGTGATGCTTTATTATTCCATCCTGGACATGCATCAGGGAATACGCCCTCATACGATCACCAAAGCCCATATCCAGTTGATTAAGGATCAGCTCACAGAATTATTGACACAATACGGCGAGATCGATGCTCTGGTTATCGATGGTTGGGATGCCCCTTGGTCGCGCATTTCGTACGATGATATTCCTTTCGATGATATCTATTATTTAGTCAAATCATTACAACCCAAATGCCTGTTGATGGATCTCAATTCGGCTAAATATCCGGGCGATGCATTATTTTATACCGACATCAAATCCTATGAACAGGGTGCGGGACAATTTATCTCCAAAGAACATAATAAGCTGCCAGCCATGGCCTGTTTGCCCCTACAGCAAAATTGGTTTTGGAAAACATCATTTCCAACTACTCCGGTAAAGGATGTGAAGGAACTTGTGGAGAAATTCGTTATACCCTACAACAATGCCTATTGCAACTTTATGCTCAATGTAGCTCCCAATAGTGATGGTTTAATGGATCAAAACGCACTTGAAGCCTTAAAAACCCTCGGTACATTATACAAAAACAAACCTAATTACAGCACATTACCAAGCTATCAGGCTCCAATTGTCGATCACAATATTGCCAAACAAGTCGCTTCTTACAGCAGCTGGGGTGAGGATATGAATATTATGGATTTTGCCAATGATGATAATTTTGGTAGCGCCTGGGTATCCAATCCACAGGCTAAAAAAGAAGTATGGTATGAATTGGATTTTGAGCGTAGCAAAGCTTTCAATAGCGTGGTTATCACTGAAGGTAAAGACAACCCATCACACTATAGTTTATCTTACCTCAAAGGTGGAAAATGGCATTCCATTTCAGCCACACCGGTGCAACAAGGCCGAATTAAGATCTTTCGTTTTGACGAAGTTCTTGGAGAAAAATTACGCTTCAATATCCATCCCGAGAAGGATAATGCGGTAGTAAATGAGATCGGTGTTTACCAAGAAAGAAGGTAGAAATAGACTATTCACCGTTATATAAAACAGTAAGAATTCCCGAGCGCAAAGCGTCTCGGGAATTCTTATTTTCACCTGTTACCATTACCTTTATTTCCATAACGGATTCTGAACCAATACCCCTTTAGAAGCATCAATTGCAGATTGAGGTATCGGCCAGACGTAAAATTTTGGATTATTAAAATACCGTGTATCAACTACAGTTTTCAAATATTTGTTTTTATGGCCATTTTCTGTACTTATAGAGGCAATGCCATCCGGAGCATGAACTGTATATATAGGTCCCTGCAGAACCTGTTCTCCTAGTTTCCAACGCAGTATATCAAAATACCGAAGCCCCTCCCCTGCTAATTCTATCCTTCGTTCATGTCTGATAAAAGTACGTAAACCAGATTGATTCATTGCCCAGCCATTCAACGCAAAAGTCTGCACGACAGATGGCATATTTGCTCTCGTCCGAATTTGGTTTAAGACAGCGATAACCTCATTTGAAGGTCCTGATATCTCATTTTGTGCTTCAGCAAAATTCAATAAAACCTCGGCATAGCGAAAAGCTTTCCAATTGTTTGTTCCGGATCGGACATAATCATATCTGTCTACATTTTTGGCCCATGAAAAACCTGCTCGCGAACCAAGGTCACCACCGATTCTGTCACCAGCATTATTAAATGGGTCATACTGATTTATATTGGAAAAAAAAGGGTAAGGGAAAATGTCCCCCGGACACAATATCGTCCCCCTTAGCCTTGGATCTCTATTGCCAAAGGGGTCTGTTGACTTATAAGCAGGATCCTTAGTGAAAGGATAATATCCATTTTTACTTTCATAATCATCTACCAATTCGGCCGTCGGCCCAAGAATATTGCGCCCGTTCATCAAGGCCTGAGACCCCAGAATATCTCTCAGGCTGTTCTGCTTAACGGACAAGGTATAGCCAAAAGACCAAATATCCTCCGCCGAATAATCACCGTCCTTTTGAAAAAAATTATAATAATTCGGATAAAGGCTATAAGTCTTCATCGCCATCAGTTCCCTGGCAGTAGTTGCTGCTTGACTAAACTGTTCATTATAAAGACATACCCTAATTTTAAGGGCCATTACCGCACCTTTGGTCGCCCTCCCCAGGTCTGCACCTGTATAAGACTGTGGTAAATCTGCCGCGGCCTCGTCCAGCCATTGAATAACATTTTTTATAATCTCCGATTTAGCAGTTTTTGGTAGATCTGCTTCATTTGGATCCTTAATCAGACTATTGACAAAAGGAATATCCCCATAGAGCGTAGTCATAATAAAATAGCGGTATGCTAAGACAAATTTGACTTCTGCAATCAATCTTTTTTTCAGATTGACGTCCATGCCCGGAACTTGGTCTACGTGTTCAAAAAAACTGAACGCCTGTCG
This sequence comes from Sphingobacterium puteale, assembly GCF_003627955.1. Classification (GTDB taxonomy): domain Bacteria; phylum Bacteroidota; class Bacteroidia; order Sphingobacteriales; family Sphingobacteriaceae; genus Sphingobacterium; species Sphingobacterium puteale. The sequence continues at coordinate 236,232 of NZ_RBWS01000005.1, forward strand.
CATGGGTGAATAATTCCATTCTTTTCCACTGATGGTCGGATCTTGGGTGCTATTGCCAAAACGTTTTGTTGTCGGATCATTGCTAATACCGTTATCGCTCATTCCCTCATAATATACAAAATTATCCTGGGGCATAAAAGTATACATTCGAGTTGCAAACATCACTGCATCCTCCGAAGACTGCCAGTACGTTTCATCTGTGATCTGATTCAGGGGAACATGATCCAACATATTTTTGTTACAAGCTCCTGTCATGATACAGAGCGCCATGACACCTAATAATTGTGTTAACTTTATCATTTGATTGCTCATTATTTATATTTCTAAAAATCAACTTTCCCTTCTTTTAAAACGATAGATTTAGACCCAGACTCAGATTTCTAACCTGTGGATAATTGGATCCATCACCATAATTTGAGATTTCAGGATCCAAACTTTTTGGAAAATCTTTATTTGTAAAAACGAATAGATTGTCCGCCGATGCAAAAAAACGCAAAGAGGAAAGACCGAGCTTGTTTACGATTTTACTATTCATGGTATAGCCCAATTGAATATTTTTAACGCGCAGATAAGAAGCATTAAATAACCACCAACTCGAAAACTGACTGTTATTAATGGACTGATCTGTACGCAATATGGGATAACGTGCATCCGGATTAGTCGGTGACCAATAATCTAACTGCGATTCCAGAATATTTCCATCACCATTATAAAAAAAAGGCACTTGAGCTCCACCGCTAACACGGGCAAGGTTGCTCATAACCCCTTGCAATAATATTCCGATATCAAATCCACGGTAGGATCCACCCAAATTAATTCCATAACGATACTGAGGAGTTGCCTGTCCCAAAATCACGCGATCATCAGGCGTAATCTTGCCATCCCCATTGACATCCCTGAATTTGATATCCCCGGGGATATTTCTTGGGGTCTGGGTTGCATGATTCGCTATCTCGTCTACTGATTGAAAAAGTCCCTCCGCTTTCAGGCCATACCATATCCATCGCGATTGTCCCACGATAAGCGGATTATCGCCGTAACTGGGTCCGGTCCCACCTAAATCGAGGATTTTGTTACGATTATCAGAGAAATTAACAGAAGCATGATAATGAAAATCATTGACATGGTTCTTGTAGGCGATACTTACCTCAAACCCCTGGTTCTGTAGCTTTCCGACATTTTGCTGAGGTGCTCCGATCCCATAAGTACTTGGCACAACGGGCGATCGTAAAATTCCTGATGTTCGTTCTCTGAATAAGTCCACGTTCACATCAATATGATTTAGAATTGTAAAATCCAACCCAACATTTGCAGTTGTTTTGACCTCCCAGGTCAAATCTGGATTAGGCGAATTATTATAATAGGTAGTCGTGGTGCTATTTTTATTCAGAATATATCGATCCTGTCCAATGGTATTCGCCCAAGGGTATAATCCGCTTGCATTTTGGTTGCCGACCTGGCCATAAGATGCCCTGAATTTAACGAAATTTAAAACATTCGTGATAGGTTTTAAAAAGCTCTCATCTGAAATAATCCAGCCAGCAGAAACCGATGGGAAAAAGCCATATTTTTTATTCTGAAAAACCGAGGTGCCGTCATATCTGGCATTCGCCTCCAATAAGTAACGTCCTTTATAATCATAGTTTACCCGGCCAAACCAAGATCTGACAGCATAAGAGGTTGCGTTTCCGGACACATTGGTCAAGGTTGGATCGGATGATCCTGCATCGATCTGATCTAGGGAATTGTTTAAGAAATCATAACGTGTAATGGCGTTGTAATCATAGCGATCGGATTCCTGAGAATAACCCAGTAAAGCTTTTAACGCGTGGTCACCAAAAATCTTATTATAATTTAATGTAATTATTCCAGTGGGATGGCTTTGTGCATAATTTACTTTACTCGCACTATTGGGATCATTCACATACACCACGATCTGTTCATCATCATTATAAAGCGGATGTCTGCTAAAAAATGCGGAAGTAAAACTATTGGTGTAGTTATAACTATATGTTCCGTTCAGTACCAAATTATCCAGAATTTTAAATTCAGCAAGAAAATTCGTATTTATGGTGTTAAGATTTTCATTACTGACCCCGCCCTTTGTCATGATATCATTAGGCTGAGCACCCCCACGGTAACTTCTGTCATTTCCTCCTTTTGTATACGGATATTCGGTTACAGGAACAATATAGGACCATTGTAGCGCATTGCCTATACCATAAGCAGGCTGTTGCTTATCTTCCTTGGTCAGCACTGTATTAACACCAATTTTCAATCTTTTCGATACCTGAACATTTACATTACCCCGCGTATTGTATCTTTTATACTCCACATTTTTAATTAATCCGCCCTGGTTTAGGTAGCCTCCCGAAACGAAATAATCTACATTTTCACTTCCACCGGACACACTTAAATTATGCTGGTTTTGCATTGCCCGATTGTCAAGTATATAAGGAATCCAGTTTGTACTAGGCAAGGCTCCAGATTTGTACTTTTCAGCTAATTCGGGGTTGAATTTTACCTGAGCATTTGGATTGTCGTTCAGCTGGGCCTGATTGTACAGATCTACAAATTGCGGCGCATCAACAAATTTAGGGAGTCTCACCGGGCGTTGTGCCCCAAACATCGCACTATATTGTACATTTGGTTTACTATTTTTTTTACCCTTCTTAGTTGTTACCAAAAGTACCCCACCCGAAGCTCGGGCACCATAAATAGCCGTCGCCGAAGCATCTTTCAAAATACTGACTGACGCGATATCATTCGGATTGAGGTAATTAATATTGTTCACAGCAATACCGTCAACAATATAAAGAACCGGATTATTCGACAAAGTGCTATTACCACGAATATCCACCGAAGTTGAACCATAGCCGGGATTGCCATCCGTCTGCTGGATATTTAAACCACCGGCTTGGCCCTGGAGAATATTGATCACAGAGGGAACAGCACGATTTTCAAGGTCCTCACTCGAAACCGTAGCAACAGAACTCGTCAAACTCGCTTTCTTCTGTGTGCCGTAGCCAACCACGACAACCTCATTTAGACTGGTTTGCGAAAGCTGCAAAGTTACATTTAACATTTTTCGACCTTGTACCGGAATAACCTGTGTTTGATGGCCCACATAGGAAAATACAAGTGAGCCATTTTTCGGCACACGAATACTGAACATCCCTTTGCTATCAGTTTGGCTTTGTTCTTTACTTTCTTTCACAGCTACTGTAGCACCAGAAATACCCATTAATCCTTGTTGTACTCCTGTTACTTGCCCAGTCACTAAAATCAACGAATCCTGTAGACTGAGGTGATTTAATAATATGGGTTTGGTAATTTTCATTTCAGCCGATCTGGCTGGCGAATAACATGCTACCGAAGTCAATAGCAAAATTGACCAATGACAATTTGCTTTCCAACGAAGCATATATTGAGTCTTTGGTTGAATAAAAAAATGATTCATAACATAAAAAGTTTATTAGTTACTTGAATAGGTATAAGGTTTTTTAGTACTCGTAAAGATACTATACACAGCTGGGCACTATGCTTAATGGAAACCTAATGAAAGCCTAATAAAAACTTAATGGTTGATTCAATTTTTATCCACTAAAATATTTAAGGAGAAAGCAGATAAAGGATCCGATATATACAAAAAGCACCGCCACATTTGTGACGGTGCTTTTTGTATACTGTAGAAACTAAGCCCTTATTTTTCCCAGCCTTGATTTTGTCCCAATTGATTGTTCAGCACAAGCGCCGAAGAAGGGATCGGGTACAGGTATTGTTTACCATCATCGTACCACTTTCTATTCATTGTCATCCCCCATTGCAAATGGTTATCTGCAGTCATTGTCTGGGAATTTTTAGCGCCACCCAGTTTCACCTTGGTCACCCCTTCCACGGTTGGCTCCGGTCTGCTTGCATCATAAAACAGTACATCGGGAGTACCGTCGCGATCCAGGTCCATTGGTTTTTCCAAAGCAGGAATATAGATACCTGTCCACTGTAATTTAGCCATCAATTCACCAGTTTTCCATCGTTTCAGATCATTAAAACGGAATCCTTCCAATGCTAACTCCACCTGTCTTTCGCGACGGATCTCCAGCAGAACAGGATTAGAGATACCCGGAAAGAATGTATTTTTCAAATAGGTATCCACTTTGGCTGGTAGCACATTAGCTCCGCCGGAAATTCCGGCACGAGCACGTAGTGCACCAACGGTCTTTGACCAATCCCCATCGTTAAATGTTCCTAGTTCCTGCTTCGCTTCCGCATAATTCAGCAACACCTCTGCATACCGCATCAAGGGCAATGCATTTGTATTGAATCCACCATTGTCATAGTAGGGATCATCCAGTGCATATTTAATGGGTTGGTAGCCCGTATAGGTATAACTTGCGAAATTGGGCGGAGCAGCCTTACCGCCGCGCTTATAGCCCGGTGTGCGGATCAGCTGTGCTAAACGGAGGTCCCGATTTTGGCATTCATCATAAAACTCTTCTTTTTCGTAGTTTGGACGATCAGTATAAGGGGATCCGTCTGCGTTCAAAATCGTATTTATAAATGGGCGTACTAGGCTCAGCCGCGGGCCATAAGTGGCCGAAGTCCACCACCAGTTCGCATCATTCATCAAGGCCTGATTTTTACTAAATGCAACAGCCAGCATCACCTCGTCTTTCATTGGTTGTTCGCTAATGAAAAGCTCACGCTGTGAAATTTTAGGATCGGCGGCAATATGAAGGCGATAAGGCCCCGTTTCCATCAGGATCTTACCAGCGTCCACAGCGTATTGAAAAAAAGTTTCGGGCTTTGTCGGCAGATTCAGTTGATGGTATTTACGAAAAGTACCTTCAAATAATGCGATCCGTGTTTTCAGTCCCAGTGCAGTCCATTTATTTACTGTAGTTCCGTCTCCCGGCGCATCCGTTATATTCTCATAAGCAAAATCAAGATCTTCCATGATATGTTTCATGACTACTTCTCTCGAATCGCGGGGTGCTTTTAAAATGTCTGTTTCATCAACTGTTAAAGGGTGGTCCACCCAAGGCACATCACCAAAACGAACCACTTTCTCGTAATAAAACCAAGCCCTGAAAAAACGAGCTAAACCAATGTAATTATTCTTAACCTTATCGCTTAAATTGGGGCTTGTACATTTGGCGATCATCTGATTGATATTACGCAGTGCTGTCCAGGTCCAGAGTCCCTTTAATTCCTCCACCTCTTTGCTATATGCTCCTTCGACCATAAAATCATTCACCCGATTGACAGCCGCATAATCGGCCATAGCATCTCCTTTATAGGCATCGCTACCTGACGTAATATTGCGATAAAAAGAATTGCTATAGTTTTTCAGGCCCTTTTCGCTTCCGAAAATGTCCTCTTCTGTTGCCTCCGATTTTGGTAATTCCTTCAATTCACAGGAAGCGAACAACAAGACTAAAACCGGTAAATAAAATATTTTTTTCATTATACTAAATATTAAAAACCAATGGATAAGTTAAAACTTACGCTTTTCATGATCGGATAGTTAAATCCATCGCGTGTACCTGTTTCTACAGTAGGATCTGATTTCCCCACATTACCGACATCCAAGTCTCTGGTATGTTTATAAAAAGGGGACCATGTCAGCAGATTTTCACCAGAAAGGCCTGCACGTAGATTTTGAATTTTCAGTTTAGAGATTAGAGATTTTGGAAAATTATAGCCGATCTGAATATTTTTCATCCGTAGATAACCGATATTCTGTAAGAAACGGGTCTGTGGTGTAACTTTTAGTGACTCATTGTAACCAGCGTAGCGCGGGAAATAAGCATCGGGGTTATCTTCTGTCCAATAGTTGTTCAGGTGCCATTCCGGTAGGTTGTTATAAGGTCTATTATATTGTCCCCAAAATAGAGATTCATTATTCGGATACCAATTTTGCTTTCCTACTCCCTGAAAGAAAGTAGAAAAATATACATTTTTCCAATCCAGGTTAATATTAAAACTATAAATATAACGGGGTTCGGAATTCCCGATAATTGTTCGGTCACCGTGGCTATAAACGGTATTGTTACCATAATCTATAACCCCGTCGCCATTGAGATCTGCAAAACGTATGTCTCCCGGATAGATCGTTCCGTTATTGGACGATTTGATCAACTTTTGTTTCGCCGCACCATCGATCTCCGCCTGATTATGAAACAATCCCTGTGTCACATAGCCCCAAATATCTCCGATTTGCTGACCTTCATAATAGTATCCATCCTTAATAATCCCTTCCTTGTTATCGTAGCGATCTATTTTCGATTTATAATCTGCTAATGTCGCTTTGACAGACCAGTTGAAAGAACTTCCATCGAGTTCAAAATAATCTTTATAGGCCAAGCTGACTTCAAAACCTTTGGTTGTCATATCAGCATAGTTCCCTTTTGGAGATTCAGCACCAAATATTTCAGGCAATGCCATCCCCAATGTATACATATCCAATGTCTTCCGCTGATACATATCGCCGGTAAAGGTAAGTTTTCCGTTGAGCGATGAAAAATCAATTCCAACATTTGCGGTACGTGCGGTTTCCCAAGTCAGATTGTCAGGGATAACTTTAGGCACCGAAGTGTAGGTCGATTTTTCTCCATTTAATAAACGGTCCATGACTTTGATCTCGTAAAGATCAAGATACGAATAAGGGTCTACGTTACCATTTCCCAAAGAACCATAAGAAGCACGTAATTTCAGGTCAGACAGAAACTTTTTGTCCAATTGAAAGAAAGGTTCTTCCGATACACGCCACCCCACCGATGCAGACGGAAAAAATCCCCATTGTTGATCAATCGGAAACTTTGAAGAACCGTCATAACGTCCATTGAATTCAAATAGATAACGGTCTTTAAAAATATAGTTGCCCCGCATAAACACCCCTACATTTCTATATTTATTGTATTTGGCGGTTGCGGTGGTACTTTGCCCCACTGCAAGATTGATATTCTCCACGTTATCATTGAGCAGGCCGTTTTTGGTGATATAACTCGCATTATAAGCGCGTTGCTCATAGTTATAACCCAGCAAACCTTTGAAATAATGATCTCCTATCGTCCTTTCATACTCACCGTAGATATTTCCGAACAAATAGCGCCAGTTTTCGTTGACTTGATAGAGGTTATCGTTCATATTTGTCGTCAGTTTGACGATTTCCCCTTGCTTTGTACTGTAAGGTACTGGCACCCTAACACGCAGCGAATTAAGATCACGGCTTCTAAAGGTGAGATCTCCCTTTACGCGAAACGTATTATTGAAAAACTTAGATTCAAAAGAGGTTGTATTCCGCAGATCCTGATTGCCACTTCTGGTTCCATTTTTGCCATATATAAAATCACCTACGGTATACGCAGCGGAAAAACTTAGTGAGCCATCTGGGTTAAAAATTGGAGACGAGGGGTGTCCTTCATCCGCGATATTCCGCCATATATTGCCGCCTTCACCTGCAGTAGAAGGATCCCAATATTTGGCATAACTAAAATCAATATTATTAGCAATCCGCAACCAATCTGTCACTTGCAATCCGGCCTTAGCCCGCGTATTGTAATTTTGATATTTGTCCGTATTATAACGGTACATACCTTTGTAATCATAAGCACGCCCCGAGATATAATAATCTAACTTTTCGTTGTTTCCGCTGATCGAAAGATTATGGTCCTGCACAAAAGTATTGTCCTTTATTAAGGTACCATAATAATCTTCATTACCATAATAAACATAGTTACCATCCTTATCGACAGTAATGTCTTCTGTTATGCCCTGTTCTTTACGACGTTTAAATTCGTCCAACCACTCTTTGGTGAAAATCTGGGTTTTATTCAGTTTACTAGGTGTTAAGGTATAGTTGTTCCAGGCGTTGTAAGCCTCAAAGAAATGAGAAGCATATTCATAACCATCTGTTACGAACTTTGGTATAGTAACCGGTTTTTGGAAAGATCCACTTCCAGAATAGTTCACCGAAGTCTTTCCTGATTTGGCCCGTTTTGTTGTGATCAACACCACACCAAAAGTACCTCTTGAACCATAAATTGCTGCTGATGACGCATCTTTGAGTACCGACACACTTTCGATATCATTTGGATTGATCGAACCGGGATCGCCCTCGACACCATCTATTAAAATCAGGGCGCTTCCTCCCTGCCCAATCGAGGTTGTTCCCCGAATATTAAAACTGGGAGATCGATTTGGTTTACCATCGGCAGGGATGATATTCAGGTTAGGAACAACCCCTTGGAGCATTTGGCTCGCATTGCCAAGGACACGTCCCTCAAACACTTCTGACCCTACCTGATCCACAGCACCTGTCAAATTTGCCTTCTTCTGGGTTCCATAGCCCACTACGACAACTTCTTCTAACTCGGTATCTTTAGACTCGATCACAAGTTGTAATTGGGTTGCGTTTACTGTCACCACCTGTTCGCTATACCCTACAAGGGTCAGCTTCAGTTTTTGGCCAATAACAGCCTCGATGGTAAACGCTCCGGATGCATTAGTAGATGTCGTTTTTTGACTCGATAGATTGGTGATGGTGACACCGGCCATAGCTGCACCGCTTCTGTCTTTTACCACACCATTTACGGTAGACTGAATCGCAATAGCTTGCGTTTTCTCATTCAATTTGACATAATTACGCTCTACATTCGCCCATGTGGGATATGAGAGACCCAATGCCATACTGATTAGTAATGTTTTCTGCATTTTTATCCTGGTTTAGAAGTCAGCACCAAAATTGATACTTTCGTTTGGTTTATAATTTACCTTAATATTAAGAAATATTTAATTAATAATCATACAAATCCCTACTAAATAGGTTTAGCACCATATCACTTAATGAAAAATTAACTTATAAACAGCTTAGACATCACAATAGCCTTTACAAGAATAATATTTATCGTTAGCATTTCCCGATAATGAGGTAACTAAGAGCGATATCCCAATATTGAGCTAGCCTAGGTATGCGCATCGCTATTCTTCGTGTTATTAATTTCTCCTTCCCCTTTTTCTTAAACTAGTTCAATGAACAGCAAATTACGGCCGCTTAATTTTGAGTGTATCCGCTGAAAAAAACGGATAACAGTCAAACATTAGGAAATCATTTTAAATAGATATATCTGAAGAAAAGGTCATTTAACGAAATATCGTCAAATTTAAAACCAAGACAAAACACCTAACACACTATAAAATAAGCAACTAAAACAATGGGCAGAAAAATTGAATTTCTCAAGAAACATAAAACAACATTTAAAACACATAATTTATGAAACCATCAGCAGAACTATTATCGCCAAGCAACCATGCGCTTGTATTAATCGATTTCGAAGGACAAATGGCCTTTGCCACCAAAAGCATTACCATGGAAGAATTGAGAAACAATGTCGCAGTTATCTGTGGCGCTTCCAAAATATTTAATGTCCCAACAATCGTCACTACTGTCGCCGAAGAGAGTTTTTCAGGGCCGGTTTTTCCGGAAATTGAGACCTATTACCCGCAAGCTAGCAGCGGATACATTGATAGGACAAGCATGAACACATGGGAAGATGAAGCGGCGTATCAAGCCATCACTGGCGCCGGAAAACAAAAACTTGTTCTTGCAGGACTATGGACAGGCGTCTGTATCGTCGGTCCTGCACTTTCCGCTTTGGCTGAAAATTATGAAGTCTACGTCATTGCTGACGCCTGTGGCGACGTGAGCCATGAAGCGCATGAACGTGCCATGCAACGTATGATCCATAGGGGTGTCAAACCGATTACTTCAGTTCAGTACCTCTTAGAATTGCAAAGAGACTGGGCTCGTCATGAAACTTATGTTGCCGTAACAGACTTGATGAAAAAACATGGTGGTAGCTATGGATTAGGTATCCATTACGCCCACAATATGGTCAAACATTCCTAACATCATCCAAACAAGTACAATTAATAATCCAGACGCCGTGTATCCACAACAGCCCATAGCCCCTTATGTCCGTCGAGCGACCCTCCTGTTGTTGTTGTTTGGCCTGTTACCAGAACTCTTCGCTCAAAGCTACAAATTGATGCGTTTTGAGGAAGATTATCGTAACCTTGCCGATTCAGCACGTCGGGGTTATGAGCGGCTCAAATATATGCCACTTGCATCTGACGACAAAATTTGGCTCTCTCTTGGGGGGGAAGCGCGAGCAGAATACGTGGATTTTAACAATGAAGACTGGGGGCGCTTACAGCTTGGAAACAACAACTTTCTACTGCAGCGCTACAACCTCCATGCAGACCTCCATTTTGGTGAGCGCTTCCGGTTATTCACACAATTGCGATCAGCTTTGCAACATGGACGCAAAAACGGCTCCAGGCAGATTGACGAGGACCAATTGAATGTCCAGAATTTATTTATCGATTGGACAATACTCGAACGAATTAATCGCTCGCTCCTCATACGCATAGGCAGACAGGAACTTGACTACGGTTCTGGCCGTCTGATCTCCGTAGGTGAAGGCCCCAACGCAAGGCGATATTTTACAGGTGCAAAAATTGCTTATAATTCCGGCAAGGTCAAGCTCGAAACTTTTGCGATGATGGCCGATACCATTAAAGCGGGAGTTTTTGACAACAAACCTTCCAAACAGATCAACCTTTGGGGTGCCTATGGCAAAATCATCATGCCTCGACAAGCCAACATCGATCTTTACTACATTGGAATATTCCGTGATCGGTCAATGTTTGAAGAAGATGTCGCCAAAGAAACCAGACACAGCATTGGTACCCGTATATGGAAATATGGCGGTGGTTTTATTTACAATCTTGAGGGAGCCTATCAATTCGGATCCTTTGGCAAAGGAAAGATATCCGCATGGACTGCCTCGGTCGATATCGGCTACCTCTTCGAAGACAGCTATTTAAAACCTTCGATCAATCTTCGCAACGACTATATCTCAGGCGACAAAAAGGCTGGAGATGGCAACCTACAGACTTTCAATCCCATCTATCCCAAGGGTGGATATTTTGGGTTTAGTCCGCAGATCGGTCCGGTCAACCTGATCGATATCCATCCCTATGCCACATTAGATCTGCCTGCAAACTTAAAGTTACAGGTTGACCTGGTATTTAATTGGCGCCAATCGCTTCAGGACGGCGTTTATAGACCCAGCGGATCATTTAATCTTGCCGGTTCGATGTCCCGAAAACGCTACATTGGCACAGCCTATCTAGCCAACCTTACCTGGGCTGCCAACAAACAACTTTCGCTTGTGTCAGGGATCCAGTATTTTAAAACAGGTGCATTCATTGAAGACATCATTACGACACCTAAAAATGGAATTTTCTTCAATAGCAGGATAGCCCTTAAATTTTAATCATATGAAAATAGCAAATAGACTTTTTCAAAACAAAACACCGCAATGGACACTGGTTGCTTTATTTGCTGCGCTGGCAATTGTGCCTGTACAAAGCAATGCCCAAGCGGCCGCCGGTATACCCAAAACGACAGCAATAGGAACAAGCACAATATGGGGCAACGTCGATGGACTTGCCATTGAAGGATTGGTGCAAGGCCCTTCGGCAGCAATTAGCGAATTGCAAATAGCCTGTATTTTTGAATACACCGAGGGTGATATCTTTATCTCACCGCCTGCATTGCCCACAGCGCTAAATGGTCTTGTCCATTTGGATGAGGCATTGCATGGTACCCTTACCGAAATGCGTAAATCGGGCAAATTCAAGGGACACGCACGCGAAACCATTCTGCTGACTCCAACCCAAGGAGGTGCACTCGCAAGCAAAAAGCTGTTGTTGATCGGCTTGGGCAACCGTCAAGATTTCGATGCCGAACAAATGAAAGATATTGCCCACGTTGCCATGCGTGAAGCGCTTAGGCTAGGGGTTGAGGATTTCAGTTTCGCAAGCGACCTCAAAGATGCCGGCGTAGACTCGCCGACAGCATTAATTGCAGAAAATATCGTACTTGGCAGCATTGATGCTTTTAGAACCCAGAAATGGTTGGGAGCAAAAAACATGGATCAATCGCCAAAATTAAAAAAGATCACTTTATTGGCCGGCCCTGCATTTTTCGAAACCGCAGGTGAAGGTATAAAAAAAGCGATTTCATCCTTAAACAATTAAACTCAACGACTATGAAAGCAGATCTCATTCTCCATAACGGGAAAATAACCCATTTTGGTACTGCACAGCAAGAGGTGACCGCCGTGGCGATTCAAGATGGCAAATTTATTGCGGTCGGACCTGACAAAGACGTGATGCAATTTTCCGATGCCGGCACCAAACTTATAGATCTGGGCGGAAAACGTGTAGTCCCCGGGATCAACGATTCCCATATCCACCTGATCCGTGGTGGTCTCAACTATAATCTGGAGTTGCGCTGGGACGGGGTTCCCTCTTTAGCCGATGCCCTGCGTATGCTCCGAGAGCAGGTTGACCGAACACCTGATCCGCAATGGGTACGGGTGGTCGGCGGATGGTCCGAGTTTCAATTTGCCGAAAGACGTATGCCCACCTTAGCAGAGATCAACGCCATCGCACCCGAAACACCAGTATTTATCCTCCATCTCTACGATCGGGCATTATTGAATGCTGCTGCCCTCCGTGCCGTCGGCTACACCAGAGATACACCAGCGCCTCCTGGTAGCACGATTGAACGTGATAACCAGGGTAATCCAACAGGCTTACTTATTGCGTCCCCAAATGCCATGATCCTCTATTCGACCTTAGCAAAAGGTCCAACACTTCCTTATGCGGAGCAGCTCAATTCGACACGCCACTTCATGAAGGAATTAAACCGTTTTGGGATCACCAGTGTCATCGATGCTGGTGGAGGTTTTCAGAATTACCCTGATGACTACAAAGTCATCAGTGACCTACACCGTGAGGGTCAGCTTACTGTCCGCATCGCCTATAACCTATTCACACAAAAACCAAAACATGAATATGAGGATTTTCAGCAATGGATTGATACTGTCCCATTACATCAAGGTGACAGCATGTACCGACACAATGGTGCCGGCGAAATGCTAGTCTTTTCGGCAGCAGATTTTGAGGATTTCCTACAACCAAGACCTGACCTCAGTGAAAACATGGAAGCCGAACTTGAGAAAGTCGTCCGTCTATTGGTGAGCAACAGATGGCCTTTTAGATTACATGCCACTTACAACGAGAGCATCAGTCGCTTTTTGGATGTATTTGAGAAAGTCAACCGAGATATTCCATTTGATGGACTAGCCTGGATCTTTGATCATGCCGAAACCATCGATGAACGCAATATCGAACGCACCAAGGCTTTGGGTGGTGGCATTGCCATTCAAAGCCGCATGGCTTATCAGGGTGAATATTTTGTCGATCGTTATGGGCACGAGGCGGCCGAACAAACACCGCCAGTCAAGAAAATGCTCGAAATGGGAGTTCCTGTCGGTGGTGGCTCCGATGCAACCCGTGTGAGCAGTTATAACCCATGGGTATCCCTTTATTGGCTCACCGCTGGCAAAACAGTTGGTGGACGGCAACTATATCACAGCAGTGTACTTGATCGTCTGACGGCTTTGCAGCTTTATACCAAAGGTAGTGCCTGGTTTTCACAAGAACAACAGCAAAAAGGCGATATTGCGGTGGGCATGCTGGCCGATCTGACCGTGCTCAACAGCGACTATTTTACAATCGACGAGGAAGCCATCAAATCGATTGAATCCGAACTGACGATTGTTGCCGGTAAGATTGTCTACGCTGATGGCGATTTCAGTCCATTTTCACCCCCGCCTATCCCCGTTCTACCTGACTGGTCACCTACAAAGAGTTATGGTGGCTACTATCGTGTATCAAAAACGTCCTTGCATGATCACCCCAATACTGCTTCCACAAAAAGCAATATTGTGGATACAATCCATCTTTGTAGCGGCAGCTGCCAGGTGCATGCTCACAACCACAATCATGCCCGCATGAGCAATATTGCTATCAACAATTATTCAGCATTCTGGGGGGCCTTAGGCTGTTCATGTTTTGCATTCTAATACGCAAGAAAATGATGGAAATCTTTCAAAAACTATTTTATACCGACTTAGGTACTGCAGTCAACAATACCGCTCTACTTATTTTTCGGATACTATTCGCTTGGGAATTACTTACTGTCCATGGCCTCAAAAAGATAAAGCAAAGCCAGGAAGCTGAGGCAGAGCAGATTCCCAATCCCCTGCATCTCCCTGAGAAGCTTAATGCTGCTGTTGCCCAATTTGCCGATACCATAGTACCTTTCTTCATTGCGCTCGGACTATGTGGAAGGCTGGCTATACTTCCAACCCTGGGGGTCACCGCTGTTGGCTATTTCGTAGTTCACCGTCATGATTCGCCTCAGGTCAGGGACATTCCATTTATGTATACGTTATGTCTTCTATTCCTGCTAATGACCGGCCCCGGAGCCTACTCTATCGATCATTTTATCTATCAACTATTAATAAATATACGTTAACAACATGGAACCACATATCGGAATAAAGGAAATTCATTTAGCTGATGCTGCCCATTTTCTCGCTAAATTATTAGCGGATGAATATCTGTTATACACCAAAACCCGAAATGCACACTGGAACATCGAGGGTCCAGACTTTTACAACAAGCATTTGTTTTTTGAAGCCCAGTATAACCAACTGGATGAAATCATAGACAGCCTCGCTGAGCGCATCCGCACATTGGGGCATTATGCACCAGGAACTTTAAAACAATTCCTACAACTGTCCCAACTCACTGAAGAAAGCAGACAGACCAACCAAAGCAGCGGATACATCAGTGAATTGCTTGCTGATCACCAGAGCATTATTATTTCATTGCGCGAAAACATCGATTATTTGGCCACCCAGCTTAAAGATTTTGGAACAAGTGATTTCATCACAGGATTAATGGAAACCCATGAGAAAATGGCCTGGATGTTACGCGCACATTTAAAGTAAAATTATGGAAAATCAAAACAAGGCGCACATCGCCACACTTGTTCTTACGCTTGTAGGAGGATATTGTGATACCGTCACCTTTGTGGCTGCCGACAAAATATTTTCGGCTCATGTTACGGGCAACTTCATTGTTTTTGCTTATCAGCTGATCAATGGTGGAGACATCAGTGCCTGGATCAAACTGGCCACTTTCCCCGTCTTTGTCGCCGCTGTCATGGCGGGCGGTTGGCTCACCTCACGCTCGCACAAGAAAAACACCGTTCTTTTTGTCGAAGCCCTGCTACTCGTAATTGTAGGATTATTGGCAATTATGCTTCCGGTCGAAGAGTCCAAAACAGTCATGTATGGACTCGTGATGCTTGTTGTGTTTGCGCTGGGCATGCAAAATGCTTTCGGAAAATTATTTGCAAAAGCTACACATGGACCGACGACCATGATGACCGGCAATGTGACCCAGGCCTCACTGGACCTATGTGTGTTGATTGCCAATAAATTCAAAAATCCTGAGACCAATGTCAGTTTTGGAAAACAGCTGATTACACTTTCGGGATTTTTCATTGGATGTTTAGCTGGTGCTTATTTCGGTAAACAACTTGGACTAAGTTCTATTATATTTGCAGGCATAACAATGCTAATCTGTTATTTTCTTTCCAGAGATAGCGAGCATTAGCAGATAGCAAGCTTCAAAACAATAGAGGTGCAAGCGTCGGCTTATCGTCCGTTTGCACCCAATTAATATCCACCTTGATGAAAATCAATTTTTTACTAAGCGTATTTATCCTTTGGATCAACAGTGCTTTTTGTCAGGACAATGGCCTAATTGACCGGTATATGGACAGTTTATCCCTTGAGCATGACACCGGACGCAAAGGTCATTTTTTGTATGAGGCTGCAAAGTGTTATCTCGAAAAGCCCGGTGAATTGAAAAAAGACCTCGACAGTGCGCAATGGCTCAATAGGAGGTCCCAAAAGCTGCATTTGGCAGCTAATCTCAAAACCGAAGCCGCCATGAATATGCTTTTAGATGCGCGCATTCAGGAAGAGATGGGCAAACCATCCCTTGCTAAAGAACAAAAGGCAGCAAGCCTACGTTTTGCCAATAGCCACCGCCTCAATAAAGCTGCGGCAATGATTTACTTATCCATGGCAGGAGACATCAAGGACGTAGCCTTTGATCAAAAAGAAGCAGTCTTTAAAGAGGCATTACTGCAGGCTACCAAGACCAATGACAAGCTGCTCGAATCTAAAATTCTGATGGAACATTCCAGTTATCTTTCCGGATATGGCGATTACAAAGGGGCAGTAAATACCGCGCACCGCGCAGCCACATTAAAAAAACAGGCCGGGGATCAGAACGTCAGCAGGGAACTGGTATCCGTAGCCGGCAACCTCCGGTTACTCCTCCGTCTCAAAGAAGCACTTAAATATGCTCTTCAAGCTCGCCGTATTGTCGAAAACGAAAATATACCGACAACGCAAGATGATATGGCCGCCGTTTATAATATTGTCGGACTAATCTATTATGACCTGAAATCCAATAAAGAGGCACTTGCAAATTATCAAAAAGCGTTTGAAATTGCCAAGCAAAAAGATGACCGTTATGCTATCCATACCATAACCCTCAATCTAGCGACTATATTATCCCGTTTAAATCGTACCGCGGATGCGTTGAACCTGCTTAATAATGTGACAAAAGACTATATTTCGGATCTCTATACGATACGTTATGCCTATTTGTACACCATGCTTTACTGCAAAACAAAGGACACCCAAAAAGCACGCCCCTATTATCAAAAACTGTTAAACTATTACAAGACAGGAAACATTACCGGACAGGAAAAGCACATTATGATGATCGGTATTACGAGTTTCCTGTTTGCAAACGGTCAGATCAAAGAAATGTACCCATATTTAGCGGAAATTGAGCGCTCCTTGACAAAAGAAACAAGTTTGCTGCGTGTATCAGAATTTCGTAAACTCCATTACCTGGCCGACTCTGCACGCGGAGATTTTAAATCAGCTTTTAAAAACTTTGCAGCATTCAAAACCATCAGCGACTCGATCAATAGTGTGGACCGTGTAAAAGAACTGACCGCACTACAACTGGACTACGATACCGAAAAGAAGGATCACGATATCGTTTTGCTCAAACAAAAAGGTCAGCTTCAGAAATCACTGCTTGAACGTGAAGCAATTATACGGAATGTGTTCATTGGCAGTCTAATTGTCCTTATTATCTTTGTCGGATTTCTCTATGTTCAGAACACAATTAAAAAAAGAAGCAACCAAAAACTTACGCTTAAGCAGGAAGAAATCAATACCCAAAACGAAAAATTAAAACAGTTGATTGCTGAAAAAGAATGGCTCCTTAAAGAAATCCACCATCGTGTTAAAAACAATATGCAGATTATTATCAGTTTGTTAAATACACAATCCGCTTACTTGGATAATCAAGATGCGATCAGCGCAATCCAAAATAGCCAAAATCGGATGCATGCCATGTCTTTGATCCATCAAAAACTTTATCAGACCGACAATCTCTCACGGATTGACATGAAGTGGTATATCCGGGAGCTTACTGGTTACCTCAGAGATAGCTTCCAATCTGAAAAAAAGATAAGCTTTGACATGCAGCTGGATCAGATCAGCCTCGACGTATCGCAAGCAGTGCCCGTTGGACTCATTCTTAACGAAGCGATCAATAATGCCATCAAACATGCTTTTGATCAACGGGAGGGTACCGTTTTTATCAGTTTCAAACGAATAATCAAGGCAGCGCCCTATGATCTTATGCTCAGTATTGCTGATAATGGTGTGGGTTTGCAGGAAGATATTGACAAGGACGAAAACGATTCATTTGGTATGAGCCTCATGCGGGGTCTGACCTCTCAGCTCGAAGGTGAATTTAACCTTGTATCGGACCATGGCGTTTTTATAACCGTCCAATTTTCTCAAAAAGAAGGTGAAATTTAAGACCAATTTTATGCACAAAGGCAACAAGATCTTAATCGTAGAAGACGAGTTTATCGTCGCTAACGATCTCAAGATGATTCTCAAAAAACATGGCTATCAGGTTATTGGTATCGCATCTTCGGTCACGCAAGCTACAGGAATCATCGAAACCCAAAAGCCCGACTGGGTCTTGCTGGACATCATGTTAAAAGGAACGGAAACAGGTATCGACCTTGCTATACGACTTAACAAAGTACAAATTCCATTTCTCTTTATATCAGCAAATACAAACCAGGGAATTTTGGAAGCGGTAAAAGGAACCAGACCTTATGGTTTCTTGACCAAGCCTTTCCGGGAGAAAGATCTTTTCATCATGCTAGATATTGCCAAGGAACGGTTCATGACGGAGAAAAAGGATTGGGAGACGCCTGTAAAAGTGGCAACTAGTAAATCCGCCAAAGAGGAAATTGTAGGTACAAGCCCCGCTTTTAAGGAGGTGCTGTCACAGGTGGAACTTGTCGCTCCGACCGATACCTCGGTATTGCTCTCAGGAGAGAGTGGCACAGGCAAAGAAAAGATTGCACAATCCTTACATCAGCTTTCACTACGCCGACAACAACCTTTAATTGTCGTCAATTGTGCGGCAATCCCCCTATCCTTGATCGAATCCGAACTTTTCGGGCATGAAAAAGGCGCATTTACAGGAGCTCAAAACCGCCGTATAGGCAAATTTGAGCAAGCTGATCGCGGCACAATCTTTCTGGATGAGATTGGGGAACTGCCGCTGGAGGCGCAAACCAAATTGCTCCGCGTACTTCAGGAACAAGAAATCGACCGCGTTGGTGGCGACTTACCGATCAAGATCGACGTGCGCATCATCGCCGCCACCAACCGCAACCTCGAACAGGAAGTTGCATTGGGGCGGTTCAGACTTGACCTCTACTATAGGCTCAATATCTTTCCGATCGCTATCCCTCCGTTACGTGAAAGGGCAGAGGATATCGAATTACTCGCAAATTATTTCTTGGCTAAATATGCTTCTAAACTCAACAAAAACATTGTGGGTTTTACAGCCAATGCTTTAGCACAGCTGCAGGCCTATCCATGGCCGGGCAATATTCGGGAAATGCAACATCTGATCGAAAGAACTGTTTTACTGACAAAAGATCCGATGATCAGCACATTTGTCTTTACAGATCATATGGGAGGTCAAACCCAAATTGGGGGTAAACAATCCCAAAAATTGGGATCACTCGAAGAAATGGAACGGGCACATATCTTGCGGGTCCTTGAATCTTGCAATGGAAAGATTTCTGGACCAGGCGGAGCTACAGAGATTTTACAGATCAGCAGCTCCACCCTTTATACCAAAATGAAAAAATACGGCATTACATCGGACTTCTACTAATAACGAAATTTCATTTTCCGCCTTTAAAACTGCAAAACATGACCTCAGAAACAGCTCTACAAGCGCTATACGACCGTCTACGAAAACGGGAGAACGAACAGCTTAAGCAATTAGCACTCAGTCAAAAAATGGCAACAATAACGACCCATAAGGCATTTGAGGCGCTTCAACCAGATCTGCAAGATTTTTTTTATCAAGATAACTTGTACATATTTGTTGCGGACAAAGAGGAAAAAAGTTATAGCCTACTTTTACAGGTAAAAAGACATACGCAGATTATCAACAACGATTTGTGGAGCTGTAAAGCAGGCTTTTTTCAGGATTGCATTGATTCAGCCGAACCAGTTCAACATGGCCCCAAAGAGATTTTAAAAGCCGAAAGTACCTTCCCTACAATTCTTGTTGAAGCGGTACGTACCGGAAGTAAGGCTATTATATCCATGGCGTTTCGATTGCATGACCAACGCTGGGCAATAGTAAGTCTGGAATACAAAAAACGGACAGATAACGATCTACAACTCAATAACCGCATCACCAGCCTTATTCCACAACTCAACATTACCATAGGCAATATACTGATGTATACCCAGTCAGTACAGCTTACGACATCCCAAATACACGCCTCGCCAATTGTATCCTCCCCCTCGGTGCGAGCCGCTTTTATGCCGCCAGACGATGTAAGAGCACAAATCATCGGCAATAGCCCGCAAATAAAGATCATAAAATCACAGCTCAAAACAGTTGCCGGCACAGAAATGACCCTGTTGATTCAAGGAGAAAGTGGAACGGGAAAAGAAGTCGTCACTCAGTACCTCCATCGCCTATCTACCCGTTCACAGCAATCTTTGATCAAAATCAACTGTGCTGCTATTGCACCGACATTGATCGAAAGCGAACTTTTTGGTCACGAAAAAGGAAGTTTTAGTGGTGCCATAAAGCGTAAGATCGGTAAGTTCGAACAAGCTAATGGCGGTACGTTATTTCTGGACGAAATTGGTGATCTTCCTCTCGTCTTACAAGCTAAGTTGCTTCGGGTACTACAAGAAAAAGAGGTTGAGCGTGTTGGCGGCAATAAAACTATTCCCGTAGATGTACGCATTATTTGCGCAACGCACAAGGATCTGCAAGACGAAGTACGGGCCGGCAACTTCAGAGCAGATCTCTATTACCGTATAAGCGCATTCCCAGTTACGCTGCCTCCTTTACGTGAACGTCGAGAAGATATCCCCATCTTAGTGCAGCATTTTCTTGAAAAACATGCCGGAACAGTTCCGCCAAAGCAAATGGGAAAAAAAATGCTTCAACGTCTTGATTTACATCCTTGGCCGGGCAACATTCGTGAACTGGAACATGTCGTAGCACGTGCAATTCTTATGACAGCTGGTCCGACCATAAAGAACATCATGTTATCAGAAAACCCCGTTTTTGTGAGAGCAAACAAAATTCCGGACTTCAGTCCACAGACCCTTGCAGACTTTGAAAAACAATATATCCTTTGGGTGTTGCGACGCTGCAATGGGCTTATTTCAGGCACAAATGGTGCTGCGAACATTCTTGGCATTCCAGCAACCACATTACAGTCCAAAATGAAAAAGCTTGGTATAAGTAAGAAATTTATCTCCCTACAAGAATAAACAAAAAGGCCGTTCCCAAAAAAGAACAGCCTCCACTACTATTTAAAAACTATTTTTGATCCGTGGCACATTTTATTTAGTGATAAAAGCCAGGATATCTTTATTGATTGTTTCTGCTTCAGTTGTCGGCATTCCATGTGGGAATCCCGGATAAGTGATCAGCGTACCATTTTTCACCAGTTGTGCTGCTCTTCTACCGGTAATATCCAGCGGTACAATTTGGTCATCCTCACCGTGTAAGACCAAAACAGGAATCTCCACTTGCTTAAGTTCTTCCGTAAAATCTGTTTCAGAAAATGCTTTGATACAGTCGTAGTGTGCTTTTATTCCCCCCATCATTCCTTGTCGCCACCAATTATCCATCACCCCCTGCTGCACCTTGGCTCCATCCCTGTTATAGCCATAAAAAGCAAGCGTAAAGTCCTGAAAATATTGTTGTCTGCGTGTCGCTGTATTCAATCGGATTTCATCAAACACGTCCATGGGTACACCGTCGGGATTTGTTTCGCTCTTAGCCATTGTCGGTGTTACAGCACTAATTAATACCGCTTTTGCAACACGAGAAGTCCCATGATTGGTTATATAGCGGATCACCTCCCCACCACCGGTAGAGTGGCCGATATGGATCGCATCTTTCAGATCCAATGCTGCTACCAATTGTGCGACATCAGAAGCATAAGTATCCATGTCATTCCCTTGGTCAGTCTGTGTAGAGCGTCCATGACCACGACGGTCATGCGCAATTACGCGATAGCCTTTATCGAGGAAATACATCAGCTGTGCATCCCAGTCGTCGCTTGACAAAGGCCAACCATGATGGAAAACGATAGGCTGCCCTGTTCCCCAATCTTTGTAATAAATTTCAGTTCCGTCTTGAACTTTGAATGTTGCCATGATGAATAATTTATTTTTTTAATTGTTTAATTTATCAATATGCATAGTACAACAACTTGACCATAAAATACAACATATTGTTTTCAAGCGATTTAAAACAACAAACGTCCATTGAAAAACAACGAAATATCGTTAATTGCATATTGGATTGATCGGTTGTCCACGAGCCTTCCGACACCTGCGACAGCCTTTGCCTTATCAGCCCAATCCTAAGTCGGGCAAGGATTAAATTATCAATTTTCGTGTAGCATCCGGACAAGATCCTCTGCACCGCCATCGAATTTCTCGCCGTTGACAAAAAATGTGGGTGTACCATTTACCCCGCTCATCATACCGCTTTCGAAATCACCCTCTACTTTTTCGTCCACGCTTTGGTCTTGCAGGGCGCTTTTGAAATTGTCGACATCGAGACCGAGTCGTTCGGCTAGATCCATAAACAACCTTGTACTCAAGCTTGACTGGTTTTCATAGATTGCATCATGCATCTCCCAGAATTTGCCCTGCTCGGCCGCCGCTTCGGCGGCAAGTGCTGCCGGCCGCGCATACTCGTGCATCTCTGACAGTGGGAAATTGCGAAATACAAACCTGATTTGGCTACCTAATTCGGCCATCATCTTTTTTAATATGGGATGAGCAGCGCCACAATGTGGACATTGATAATCGCCATATTCGACAATCGTTACATCTGCACTACCATTACCCTGAATACGATCCTTATCGTTTACTCTTGGTTTTAATGACATAAATTTCTATTTTAGATTTTCCAATGCTTCTATTATCCCATCTGCTCCCGGATTTACCGCTGTCGGCGACAGGTAGCTCCATTGAATAACCCCCTCTTTATCGATCACAAAAAGAGCACGTTTACATTCTCCTTCCTCCTCATCATACACCCCATATTTTTTCGCGACTTCACCTTTTGCCTCAAAATCAGCCAACAGTGGAAAGTGCAATTTTCGGGATTGTGCAAAAGCAAGATGGCACCATTTGCTGTCCACAGATATACCTAATATCTCTGCATCATATTTCTTAAAATATTTAAGCATTTCATTGTACAGCGCCATCTGATCACTACATACCGGGCTCCAGTCAGCAGGATAAAAAGCAAGGATTACATTATGGCCTTTAAATTCCGACAATTTGATTTTCTGATCTGGAGTCGCATACAAGGTAAAATCAGGCGCAACATCATTTTTCTGTAGCATATTAAGATATTTAAAATTTAACCATTACCCAGGGCCTCCATCCGGTTTAGCTATTTTATCGCATGGGACCCTACCTATTAAAACAAAGCGTTGTAATGGAAAAATTGTTTTATTTTCTTTGCGGCCAAATCAATACAGGTCAGGTTGGCCGCTCAAATCTACGCCCCAATTCAGCTGCATATCATTGTTTCGGTTACTTGTTTAACCATTTACGGATCATTCTCGTGTAATTGGGCATAACCAGATAAACCATCAAAAAAACGATACATCCGGAGATCAATAAGCCATCAGAAAAATGATTTTGAGGAATATGAAAATATCGGAGAACAGGCAGTAGAATTATTGGTATAATCAATGACAGCGGGTAAATTGCTGACCAGGTAACAAGATATTGTTTCCAGCGCCGCGGCACCTGATGGGCTTGCTCTGCTGTTTCAAAAAGAAACTCGAGACCCGACTTGATCTGATAACGGTCCTGCTTTCGAAATAAGCGGCTTGCCCGTTCAATCATTTGTTTGCGCGTATCAGACTCCATCCAGATTTTTAGGTTGTCCACCGTATCAAACCTGATGATTACCGTATAGACAAATGTTAATTTGGGGATAGGACGAATGATCTGTAAGTCTATAAATCCTCTCGCATGTTTGGTCAGCGGAACAATCTCCGCAAGCCACTGATCGTATTCTAATTGCTTGTCATCTAAAATATGATGTGTTATAACGACAGAAGCGCCTTGATTTTCCATAGTTACTATTTGTTAAAAGTTTACATTCATACAACCGGGCTATACTTCCGCCCGGTATCTTTCTTTTTTTCATCGGTGCAGGTCGAAGGGATTGCCTATCGAAATTACTATTTTATAAAAAAACATCAAACCCACGATTTGGCTACAAGATCCGTCGATCTGCCTACATCCCAAAAATACCAAATCATCAACTTTGTAGCATCAATTTATTTTTAAACTAAAACACATGAAATCACAAAAAGTATGGTTTGTCACCGGTGCCTCCAAAGGCCTGGGTTTAAATTTGGTCAAGGAACTTTTAGCACAAGATTATCTTGTTGTAGCGACCTCGCGTACAAAACGGGCCCTGGAACAAGAAATCGGTGAAAATGAAAATTTCCTTCCCCTTGAGGTCGACATCACCAATGATGCGGACGTATCGCGGGCAGTACTGTCTGCAATTGATTATTTCGGGCGGATCGACGTCCTGGTCAACAATGCAGGGTATGGGCAGACAGGCAGTGTCGAAGAACTCAGCGACTCCGAAGCCCGACGCAATTTTGACGTGAATGTCTTTGGATCTCTCAATGCTATCCGGCATATCGCACCGCATATGCGACGTCAGAAATCGGGGCATATTTTTAACATCGCATCCATCGGCGGCCTTGCAGGAAATTACCCGGGTTTTGGCATCTATTGTTCCACAAAATTTGCCGTATCCGGATTTACAGAAGCGCTCGCTGTTGAAATGGAGCCTTTTGGTATTCACACGACCCTGGTTTATCCCGGTTATTTTAGAACGGATTTTTTATCCGATGGATCAATCCAAACCGCAGCCAATCCCATCGAAGCATATGTCACTGCAAGGGAAAATGAAGCAGCACACTTAGAGCATATCCATGGAAATCAGAAAAACGATCCGCAAAAAGCAGCTACTTTATTGATCGAGCTCAGCACCCTGGCACACCCGCCAATCCATTTCCTAATGGGTGAAGATGCCTTTGAGCTGGCCAAAAACAAGATTAACATGTTGACTGCCGAGATCGAAAAATGGAAGAGCTACACAGTATCCACGGGTTTCGAACAAACTGCAAAATAGCCTAAAGTTATCGATCACAGTCAGAAAAAATCGGCAATATTAAAAAAAGAAAATAATTAAATTTACAATTATGGAGAATACATTTCGCTTTCATTCCCTTTCGGAGTTCCACAGCTTTTGCGGGCTGCCCAAACCAGAGCATCCCTTAATCAGTTTGGTTGATTATAGTCAAGTGCACTATCCTATTAATGACAGCAAATTAAGTTGGATACAGCATTTTTATTCGATCGGTTTAAAGCGAAATGTAAATGCCAGGTTCAATTACGGACAGCAACAATATGACTTTGATTCGGGTGTACTGACTTTTATATCACCATTACAATTCTTGAAAGTAGAGATTAATCAAGAGGTCCGTGCCCAACCCAGTGGCTGGATTCTCTTGATACATCCCGATTTTTTGTGGAACAGCGAACTGGCGAAGCATATCCATACATACGATTTTTTCCAATATGAAGTCAACGAAGCACTTTTTCTTTCCGAAAAGGAGGAGGCGGTAATTGTAGACATTCTCCAAAATATCGAAAAGGAATATCAATCCAACATCGACAAATTTAGCCGTGAACTGATCCTCAAACAGATCGAACGGTTGCTCATCTATGCAGAACGGTATTACGAACGTCAATTTATCACACGAAAAAAGTCCACCCAAGAGCTGGTGACCCGTTTCGAAAATATACTATCGACACATTTTAGCTACGACAGCCTGATCACAAAAGGGGTTCCAACAGTAAGCATGCTTGCCCAGCAGCTCAATCTTTCCCCAAACTATCTCGGTAGCCTACTTCGAATCTATACGCAGCAAAATACGCAGCAGCATATACAACACAAAATGATCGAATACGCCAAACTAAGATTGAGTACCAGCGCCTTATCGATCAGCGAAATAGCATATGAGCTAGGCTTTGAGCACCCGCAGTCATTCAGTAAAGTCTTTAAGAAAAACACGCAACAGAGCCCCGTAGAATTTAGGCAGGCGTTTCAATAAGTACTGTTTGCAAACATCCAGATCATCCGTATCCACGAGTTTGCTCGCATGGTCTGGAAAAACCGATCGATCTTAAGCTATTTCCCCCAATCCATAGACCGTTAGAGCCTTGGGGCTTTGCTATTCTAGCGATACCATTAATCGGCATAATACCCTTCAACACCAATTCCGATTGTCCAGAAAAACTTCGCTTTCTCCAGGTCTTCGAGCAGCATATCCACATTCTCTTCGTATTCCCCTTCGGCCTTTATCGCTTCAATATCCTCTTGGATATCCTCTACGGTCATCTGTCGCCAAATACCGACTGAGCTGTTCAAAAAGGCATAGCAATACCCCGCCTCAGCATCGTCGACAGGTCCACTGTTTTTTTCACTCAATATATGGAGCAGCTCGTCGGCTTCCACCTGAAAGGGGTTAACCCCATAGATGCCGACTTCGGTCTTTTGGGGATAAGGGCCATTGATGCTTTCAATAAATTCAAGTTGCCCCAGGTCATTGAAATCCAACCGCAATTCAAGCTCATCATAATAATACTGCCCGTCAAGGGCGTCCGATGGAGCCCCCAGCAATTCCTGTACCTGCGCTTGGTCTATGCCGAAGGGCACTCGCCCCAAGTCTTCAATATGAATTCCGACAAGTGGAATAAATTCGATCTTTTTCATTTTATACATAGTTGAGCGTTCAAAACATATGTTTTCTTATATCTTAAGATCCAATACCTTAGTACGCTAATAAAGATAGCTAAAAATTGATGGACAACAATTTAAAACCAAAATTTTCAACAAGAATTAACCCTAGCGATCCAGTATTTATTTTTATTTTCAACATAAAAAGAATACATACATCTACCAAACCAAAATTTAAATACGCCTATAAAACACTAATTAACAACAACATAAACCAATAATAAGTTTTAAAAAGTTTACCAACACATTTACGCTACTGAAAAACACGCACTTTGCTAACTATCTTTATGGAAACCAAACACTAGACCTCCAATGACCAATTCATTTGCCCTTTTGTCGTTATGCTTACTTAGTGTATTGACCTCTATTGGTTACAGCAAATCTAAAAACATTAAGCTATACGATCTACGATGTGAGAACCTGATCAATCCAAATGCATTGGATAATACCAGCCCCCACTTCAGTTGGAAAATAAAGTCTCCCGGTAGAGAAATGAGACAGCAGTTTTACGAAATTCAGGTTGCATCCGACAGCATAACCTTACTTGAAAATCGTCAAGCAGATTTCTGGCAATCAAATAAGATCGCCTCTGACGCATCTGTCATGGTGCCTTATGCAGGCAAGCCCCTGGCGTCTCGGTCCCTTTGCTATTGGCGAGTGAGGATTTGGAGCAACCAAGGCGAGCAATCCGACTGGAGTGATATTCAACGGTTTGGCATTGGACTTTTGAAAGATCAGCCTATGCAAGGTGAATATATTGGATTAAAAGGTGTGCACAGTCCTTTGCTCCGAAAAAACTTTCATCTGGATGCCGTGGCACTCTCTTTTTTGCATATCAATTCGCTCGGATATTATGAAGTATATATCAATGGAAAAAAGGTGGGCTCAGACGTACTCTCTCCAGCTGTATCCCATTTGAACAATCGTTCATTGATCAATACCTATGACGTCAGCGGCTATCTTCGTAAGGGTGAAAACAGTATAGTACTTTGGCTGGGCACGGGCTGGTACAAGAAAACCACAGGTTTCAACGTTGCTTTCGACGGAGCATTGGTCCGGGCTCAGCTCGACATTCGCAACACCGGTCACTGGCAAACGAAGCTTGTCTCCGACTCCTCCTGGGAGGGTTCAGTAACCGGATACGCCGATACAGGGCCTTGGCAGGCACTGCAATTTGGCGGCGAGCGTGTCCAGGCCAGCCGAAACCCAACAGATATGGACGCTATTGCCTTAAACCATCGCTCCTGGTCGCCCGTATCCACGATCGCACTTCCCGATATACAAGCCAGCCCACAAATGACCGAACCCAATCGCATTCAGGCGACCTACCGACCAATCTCCATCAAACAGCTCCGTGATAGTACCTGGCTGATTGATATGGGAAAAACACTAAACGGATGGTTCGAACTGGATATGAAAGATTTAAAGAGCGATCAGATAGTTGTTTTCGATTATAGTGATGCCCTGGACAGCGCCGGTAATTTTATGCAGCAGGGACAACGGGATAGCTACATGGCATTGGGACTTCATCGCGAAACTTTTCGCAACAAGTTCAATCACCATGCTTTCCAATACATCAAAATTTCCAACCTCGGACATCGTCCCAAAAAGAAAGACGTTAAAGCGCATTTAATCCATACCAACTTTCGCCAGACCTCTACTTTTCTCTGTTCGGATCCGGACCTCAATGCCATCCACACGATGATCCAATACACCATGCGTTGTCTTTCTTTCAGTGGATATATGGTCGACTGCCCACATTTGGAACGGGCCGGATATGGTGGCGACGGAAATTCATCCACCAATACCTTACAAACCATGTTTGCAAGTTCGCCGCTCTTTGTCAACTGGCTACAGGCCTGGTCGGATAGCATGCGCGAGGGAGGCAGCCTACCACATGTAGCACCCAATCCTGGTGCAGGTGGCGGCGGGCCTTATTGGTGCAGCTTTTTCATTATGGCGTCCTGGCGTACGTATGTCAACTACCAAGATCCGCGGCTGATCCAACGCCACTATTCTGCCATGAAACAATGGCTCTCTTATGTAGAGCGCTATAGCAGAGATGGGCTCCTTACACGCTGGCCGGACACTAAGTACCGCGATTGGTTTTTAGGAGACTGGCTTGCCCCTGCTGGTGTAGATGCAGGAGCTGCTCGCTCGGTCGACCTAATCAGCAATTGTGTCGTGAGCGAATGCTTGGCTACGATGGAAAAAATAGCCACAGTTCTCCGACTCCCGCAAGAGGCACAGGACTTTGCCAAACGAAAAGAAAAACTGGACGCTTTGATCCATCAGGTATTTTTTAATAAAGAAACAAACCAATATGCCACAGGATCTCAACTTGACATGAGCTACCCCATGCTACTAGGAATTACACCTAAAGCTTCTTATGCAAAAGTAAAACAACAGCTTTTAAAGGAAAGTACCGAAAAATACAACAACCATATAGCTGTCGGGCTCGTTGGCGTACCAATTCTAACGCAATGGGCTACGGACAACAATACGGTTGACTTTATGTATACTATGCTCAAGCAGCGGGATTATCCCGGCTACCTCTTTATGCTTGATCATGGTGCTTCCACCACCTGGGAATACTGGAGCGGAGAGCGTAGCCGTATCCATAATTGTTATAATGGTATCGGAACATGGTTTTACCAGGCTATCGGTGGAATCCGTGTTGATGAAAACCAGCCGGGCTATAAACATATCCTCATCACTCCACAGATTCCCAAAGGTCTTACCTGGGCAAAAACAGCAATTGAGACTCCTTATGGTGAGGTTAAAGTAGATTGGTCCATCAAAAAGCATAAATTAAAGCTCGATATTACCCTTCCAGTCGGAAGTACTGCTACGGTAAAAGCGCCGGCAGGATTCGAGATGAAGGATGTTACAATCAATTACCACCACTAATCCAACTATCGAAAGATTATAAGCGGGTAATCCGGATCCGCCAAATCGCCTCAAAATAATAAGCGGGACCAAAACTATTTGGCCCCGCTTATTATTTTTAAACCTGTAAGCGTATTATTTAAACCTGATCACTTACTGTTAAAGCCCGATCTGTATGCCCAAATTGACGACACGTTGATTCTGATAGGCATCTCCCGCACTGTTGGAGGTCACCTCAGGATCCTGCTGATATAAGGAATAATTCGTCCAAGTCAGCAGATTATATCCGCTCAGGTATAAGCGCGCATTGTTCATCTTAAATGGCAGCCATTTATTGGGCAACTGATAGCCCAGTTCAATGGTCTTCAAACGTAAATAGGTCGCATCAATAAGCCAGAAATCAGACATATAGGTTGACGGGCTATTAATCGTTGTCGGATTGGTCGTTAAGCGTGGAAATTTAGCTTTAGCGGCTGTTTCCGCGGTCCAGCGTTCTTGATGGATCGGTTGAAATTGACTCTGGAAGGGCTCAATACCACTTCCCTGAACGCTAAAACTGTACCCGGTAGTTCCCTGTAGCAGCACATTAAAACTAAAACCTTTGTAACTTCCCCCCAGGGTAAGCCCAAAACTGGTATTCGGAATATTAGGCTTACCGATCACTGTTCGATCATAGTCATCAATTACACCATCGTTATTGAGGTCCTTGTACCGCAGATCTCCAGGCTGCACCTCATATCCTCCTGATGGTTTTGGACTTGTACCGATATTTTCTTCGGTATAGAAGCCATCGTACAGATAGCCCAATGGTTGATTGATCTGCTGCCCTGTCAGCCGCAGCCAAGGATAAGCTGGCGCTGGTTCATCCTGAAACAAAATCTTGTTTTTGAAATACGTCAATACCCCTTTGATATTATAATTAAACGCACCGATATTGTTGTTTACATTCAGTTCCAATTCTACTCCGCGATTGCGTACCTTCGCAATATTTGATGGCGAGACCCCTACACCGATATGCTGAAAAAGCGACTGTGAAGTCACGAGCTGATCGTAACGCAGGTTATTAAAATAGTCAAAGGTCATGGAAAATTTGTTTTTCCATAGATTGACATCAAGCCCTACATCAAATGACTTTTGTTTTTCCCAAGTGACATTATTATTTCCCAGATTTCCTTCCGTGATAATAAGTGAAGGCTGATGGGTTTCACCAAACGAATAATTTCCGCCTTCATTGTATACTTGTTGATACAAATAGCGATCACCGGTCACCTTGTCAGAGCCAACGATTCCATAGGAAGCCCGCAATTTAAAGAGCTCCACAAAACTAAACGCGTCTTTGAAAAACGATTCCTTAGCGAGATTATAACCCGCTGACACCGCCGGAAAAAGACCATAACGCTGTGCCGCCTGAAAACGGTCCGAACCATTGTATGCTGCCGTCGCATCCAATAAGAACCTCTCTTTAAAGTTGTATCCTGCCCGAAAGGTGTAGCCCTCAAAATTCTGTGGAATCCAGTTGATTTTCTTATCCCCCTTTGTTTTATAGGATTCCCGATTATACAATAAGAGTGCTGTCACCGCATGAGCCCCAAAAGTTCGCGCATAATTGAAGTTGGCCTGCACATTCACCCGACTGTTATAATCCCCCTGATACGCCCGCAGGGTATAATTACCCAGCACATAAGGTGCCCCACCTTTCAGCTGGTAACTGCCCGAGCTTGGGTCATAACGATAGACCGGGATTTCATCACGGGCCTGCTCACGGCCGTTTGACTCGACGCTGGCATAGGCTACACGGGTCGAAAAAGAAAGCCCTTTTAACCAAGAGTTGAGTTCCTGAGTCCCGCCAAATAAAATATTGATGTCGTTGCGTCGATCCAAACTATAACCAGCTGCTGCCAGGCGTGCATTGATGGTTGGAAGCAACTCCTGCGTATCGCTGGCATAGGTAAATGAACCGTTTGGATTGATAAAAGGTGCTGACCAAGGTCTTATCTTATTAAAATTGAATACCTCACCAACGATATTTCCCGCCCGCGGCGAATTAATGCGATTGAAATTCGCCCGGAAATCCAAACGCAATTTGAGTGTCCTTGTCGCCTGTACATCCAGATTCGACCGTAAGTTGAAACGACGGTAATAATAGTTATTATTGACCTTGTCGCCCTCATTTTCAAAATTGTAAAGGTTTCCATTTTGGGAGAAAGCACCTCCCGACACAAAATATTTAATACTCTCACCACCGCCAGTGATATCAATATTTGTATTGTACTGTTGGCTCGATGGCTTAAAGATCCGATCGTACCAATTGATATCGGGATGACCATAAGGATCGTCCCCCGAACGGAAATGTGCCAAATCTGCTTCACTAAAAGGCTGATTGGAATTGTCACCCACCGTATTTGCTATCGCTTCATTCCATAAGAGCGCACTTTCATAGGCATTCAAAAACTTCAATTTTGTGACCGGGCTCTGCATACCTGATTCGACACGCGCATTGATCTTTGGTCGTCCCGATTCACCCCGCCGCGTTTTGACAACCAATACACCATTTGCCCCCTTGATACCAAAGACTGCTGTCGTGGAGGCATCCTTTAAAATCGAAATACTCTCGATCTCATTGACGTTGATCTGCGACAATTGTTCATAGGTATATTCGATATCATCGACAATAATCAAGGGCTGGTTTCCTTCTGGGTTTAGCGAACTGACACCACGGATATAAAAATCCGAGGCATCCTTGCCGGGTTGCCCGGAACGTTGTACCGACACAAATCCCGGCAATCTTCCAGCCAGTGCATTCTGTACACTTGAGGTTGGAACCTGACGGATATCTGCTCCCTTTATTGAACTGACAGCGCCCGTGCTAGTGAGCTTTTTAGTCGTACCAAACCCCACAACCACCACCTCATCAATATCCTGGCTGCTGGATTGCATAATCACTTCGATATTCCCCCCCTGCTTTACATCTCGTTGCTGGGTATTATACCCTACACTCGTAAATACTAAGACCTTAGTACCACGTAAGGCCAATTTAAATCGTCCATTTTGATCTGTTTGTGTGGCTCCCCCTCCTTTCTCCTGCACCGATACACCCACCAAGGGGCCTGAACTATTTTTGACAATACCATTCACAATGGATTGCGCCAATAGTATAAATGGCGTCAAAACCATTATTGTTAACAGATATATGCTCTTTTTCATCCGTTTATGTTTTATTTAATCATGATTAAAGCCATTCGCGCAGCCTTCTTCGGCTAACATTAATAAGCCAATTACCAGCCGGGGTTCTGTACCATTTTTGGATTTTTGATCACTTCCGAAAACGGAATGGGAGCCAAATACATCTTCGTATCAAATGTCATTTTCAGAATAGGAAGTGACTGCCTGATCGCCCCGGTTCCCGTTTGATAAATGACTGTGGCGTGTAGCTCCTTATTAAACTCCTCTTCGGCTATTTTCCACCTACGCACATCGTAAAAGCGATGCTCCTCAAAGGCCAGTTCTTTTCTCCTTTCGAGGTAGATCAGCTCCCGCATTTCTGCTTTGGTCAATGCCTCGGGAAGTTGATAGGGACTCAGTCCTGCCCGTTGTCGTATTTGTTCAACAGCACGATAGACATTGACATCAGGTCTGTCCAGACGTTCATTTCGTGCTTCCGCATAATTCAGCAATATTTCAGCATAACGGAACAGGATAAAGTCATGGTTTACATTACTATAGTTTGCAAGGGATTCAAAATTTCCCATAAACTTGCGGAGGTAATAGCCCGTTTTTGTCTGTTGCTTGGATCCACCTGGCTTATCGGATCCACCCTCAAAGGTTTGTACAGGCCGATTTAACCAGGGGGCACCATTATAAAAAACAGTTGCGTAAAAGCGGCTGTCGCGCCCTACATAAGGATCGTTTGGATCATAACCTGAATTTTCGTCCGTAATTTTAAGACCGTTGCTCATCCCAAAGGCGTCTACAAGTTCCTGGGTCGGACTAGTTCGACCATTGTTCACTCCATTGGCATAACCCACAGGACCATTGTTATTTTCAAAACTGGTATTGTTGCCACCTTGTTTCGCAAAGATCCGTTCATTGTTGCGTGTGGTAAAGACATCTTTAAACTGCGGTTCAAGTTTAAACAGGTTTAGATCCATTAAGTCTTTGGCCGCGTTCTCGGCCAACTGCCATCGCCCAGCGGAAAATGCCGTATACCCCGTAAGAATATTCTGCCCATCTATATTTCCACCGTTGAACAATGGGCTGGCAGCATACAGGAGCACACGGGATTTTAGCGCCATGGCTGCCGCCTTCGTAGGCCTTCCATAAAAAGCCAGATTAAATGGATCAGTACGTAAGCTATCTTTTATTGCATCACATTCCTTCACAATATAGTTGACGCATTCTTCGAAGCTCGCACGTGGTAGCTCAATATCATCGTTCAGCTGGTATACCTTATCGCCCATCAGTGGCACCCCGCCATACCGCTTGACCAATTCAAAATAAAATAAGGCACGCATAAATTTTGCTTCGGCTTTCCATACGCGCGGCATAGGCGTACCATTCTCCAGTTTCCCTTTAACCGGTACCCGATCAATATTTTGAATAAAAATGCTGGTCTTTCGAATCCCCTGATACCAAGATGCCCACAGGTTGTCCTGATAATTATCCGAAGTATAAGAACCTGTTGCCAACTGCTGTACCGATGTGTTGGTCGGATTGGAGGAAACCGCATCATCCGTAGCTGCGTCGAGAAAATCTCCACCAACCCGATTGCCCAGGCTGGGCAGATAACGGTAGCAATCGGTCAGAAACCGGTTTGCATTTACGCCGGCCGAATCCCTTCGGTCAAACACCTGATCCAGTGTCTGCAACTCGATAGGCTCTTCCTCCAGGTCGCTTTTACAGGAGAAGATCCCAAGTGTGACTCCAACCAGGAACATCCATTTAAGCCGATTATATTTTATACGAATGAGCTGTGCTTTAAAAGGCATCTGCAAGCCTCGGCCCATGTCAGACGCGGATTTAATTTCAGGCGCTCTGCAAGATACCTCACGCTCCTCAGCATGTATGTGGTTTGAATAGGAATATTTCATCATTGTCGATTTCTAAGGTTTATAATTTCACGTTTACACCAAAGCTTATGATCCGCTGTGCTGGATAAGCTGTACCTGATGAGATTTCAGGATCCAGACGTCCATAGGGGGTAAAAGTGAACAGGTTTTGCGCGTTTGCAAAGATGCGTACCGAGGATAGCTTCGCCCGCTTTGTCCAATTGAAGGGCAATGTATAGCCGACATCCAGGTTCCTTATCCTAAGATATTCCCCCGAACGGGTCCAGTAGCTCGAAATATTTTGTGTATTGGTCGGATCGGGTCCCAGCGTCAACCGTGGATAAGTTGCAGCAGTACCGGTCTCCGGTGTCCAGCGTCCCAGCATATAATCAAAACCCTGTCCGTCGCCGGTATTTCCAAAGGAATAATCCGTCTGCTGGTAACTACGGTTCAATACCCCCTGAAGCAATACACTGAAATCAAACCCCGCAACATTGAATCCTACGGTAGTACCAAAATATACGAGTGGTTTTGTATTGCCAATGGCCGTTTGATCGTACTGGTTGATGATACCGTCTCCATTCAGGTCCAC
Organism: Sphingobacterium puteale; assembly: GCF_003627955.1. Taxonomy (GTDB): domain Bacteria; phylum Bacteroidota; class Bacteroidia; order Sphingobacteriales; family Sphingobacteriaceae; genus Sphingobacterium; species Sphingobacterium puteale. Next base: position 271,281 of record NZ_RBWS01000005.1, read on the forward strand.
TAGTTTGACATCACCAGGATACACCTTATTCCCCGATAGTAATGGTGCATGATCGGCTTCATCCTGTGTCTGGATCAGCCCATTGGCCCGGTAACCAAATGTCTGACCCACGGGCATTCCCGTACGCCGGTTCCAATCGTATTGCTGAAAGACCTCGTTCATATACAGCACTTGGGTCTTCATACGTGAGGCATTGGCGGTAATGAAATAGTTAAACTCACCAAAATTATTTTGATAGGTCAAACTGATTTCCTGTCCTTCATACCGGTTTTTACCGATATTTTCATTTGGGTATCCAATACCGATCAGATCAATGGTCGACCCGCGCTGTTGCAATAGGTCAAAATAAGTATCTCTAAAATAGTCGGCTGTCAATTTCAGTGTTGAATGCCAGAATGCGGCATCCAAACCGATGTTAAATTTATTTCCCTTTTCCCAGGTTCCCTCAATGTTGGCAAGTCCTTTTTCGATCAAGCTATTGGTGTAAGCGTATTCCGAGCCAAAGTCATAGCCGTTCGCGCCATCTTGTCCATAAGAAGCTCGCCAGCTGTAATAACCCAGGGCAGCTTCGTTGGTATTTCCCGTCCGCCCAAAGGTAGCGCGCCATTTCAGCTGAGAAAGCCAATCCGTTTTTTCCTTCAGAAAGTCTTCCTGCAGCATGTCCCAGCCCAAACCAAAAGCATAAAACAGACCATATTGGTTTCCGGGCATAAAACGATTGAATCCTGAGTAGTTTAAGGCTACTTCAGCAAAATATTTATCCTGATAGGCATAGTTTGCCGTTGCAGCAAAGTTGGTATAGATTGCGGGTAAGTCAAACTGATAATTGGCCGTTTGCCTGTCCATAAACAGTTTAGCTCCGACACGATGTTTCTCACTCACCTGTTTATCATACCCCAGCGCTCCCTGGAAATAGAAAAAATTTGCTGTAGACGTGGTCGCAAATGAATTAGGCTGATCCGCTATCGTTCCATAACGTACATACACGAGTTCTTTTTGCTCGTTATAGCTTAAGTCATACACCGGCTGTTGGCGATTCCGGTCGATAAGACTCGACGAAGTTGATGAAACATTTAACTTACCCTTTGCATACAGTCCGGGAACAAATTTGTCAAGCTTGTAATTAAAATCCAGATTAGCCAGCAGGTCCCTCGTATTATCCAAAAGATAACCCGATCCCGTCGCAAGCTGGTACAAGTTGCTCCGATAGACCGAGGAGCCACCATAAGATTGGTCTGGATTAAAAATTGGATACGCGTTGTTCGGTGTATTATACAAGGTCGATAAGATCGTTCCTGTTTTTGCCCCCGGCTGTCTGCCATCCTGTATTTTTCCAAAAAACTGTAGTCCAATTGTTAAGTCATCAGTTACATCCACATCAATGGCACTATTGATGAGATAACGTTTATTCTGTACATTGGTCTCATAGTCAAACTTATCATCCGATTTAAATAGACCATATTGGTTCAGGTAACTTAGCGAAAGGGCATACCGTGCATTTTTGATTCCGCCCTTTACACCAAGGTTATATTTGGTGGTCGGATTATTGTCTCTTACGACGGCATCGTACCAGTTGACATCCGGGAAGAACAAAGAATTGGTTCCATCCCTAAAGGCTTTAAAATCGTCCGAACTATACACAGGTTGCCGCCCTGCATTGAGAAGTGCTTCGTTGTAGAGATAGGCATACTGATAAGCGTTCAAGGGCTGCGGCATTTTCAACGATTGTTGGATTCCTGTTTGTGCTGTAAAGCTGATCCTTGGTGGTCCTGCCTGTCCCTTTTTCGTCGTTACCTGCAATATCCCTCTGGAACTCCGTTGTCCCAATAAAATGCTGGAAAGTGCATCTTTGACCACGGTCACCGATTCGATGTTTTCAGGATCAATGGAATAGATATCCCGCTGTACACCGTCGATCATAGTCACCGGACTTTGTCCCCTTAGGTTAAAGCCAATTTCCGTATTGTCACCGATGCTGGAACGATATTTCACGGCATCCGAGGGAAGAGATCCCGCCAGATCATTTGAGGTGATAGCGGTCATGCTCGGTGATCGAAACCCACTGACTTCCTGCGTAAACAGCCCCGGCATCCGGCCTGTGAGCGCATTCAAATACAAGGGTGTAGGCATATCTTTGATCTGACTGTTGTAGACTACCGAAACGGCTCCCAGGAGCTCCGAACTTTTCTTTTTGTCATAGCCAATATGCAAGGAGTCTGTGCGCTGGAGTACGGCCGGCACCAACGACACCGATTTTTCGGAACCTCCCTTTATCCTCTTTCTATAATATCCCGGATATTCCACCCATAAGACTTCATGCGTAACATGGCCTGACGGGGAAAAATCTCCATTTTCATCGGTCTCACCGACAAGCTGCCGCCCGGCGTCATAGACCTTAGCACCTGAAATCGGCTTACCATATTCATCCACAATTTTCGGAAATTTCCCTATCGCCCGCTTCTCATTCCCTGAGGCTGTCTCGCGGAGCCGTGGATACCAGCTGGCCTGTGCGGTCTGTTTATCGGCAATCACCAACAGTACACCGACAACACTTAATTTTATATAATGGTTAAACATTTGTCATTCGTTTATTAGGTTAGCAATCACTCACAGCGGAAGGTATATTTAAAAGGCTCATCCGTATTGCCATAACCGACACTTTTGGTTCCCGTAATGTCCGTATAGAAGTATTCCAGCCGGGCGATGTGTACATCTTTATCGACCTTAAAAAATCCACGTGGCCAGATATCAATAAGGTATTTTTTACCACCAATGTCCGTCAGTTTGGTATCTGCTGTCTGTTTCCTGATTTCAGCAATAAGCTTTCCTGACTCATCCATTGCCTTGACATGTAGATAGATGGCAGGCTCATGATCCAGCACCGTATTGGTAACCCCACCATCAAAAGTCAATGTAATGATATCGTTGTCCAGACTTTTGACCGGTTGTACCGTACCCAACTGTGGGTTGATAAAATCGATCAGATCGCCCTCACCATCGGTTACCTCGAAAGCATTTGAGAACGTAAACTTTTTATAATCTGTATCCTCCGGACGCAGATTTTCGATCGAAGAACCAATATAGAATCCCAAAGACACCAACATATTTTCGGCGCCAACGTTACATTCCGCCTTCACCGTAAAATCGATGTCTTCGTTATTGACAAAGGAATAGGCCTGCGTACTTCTAAAAACAATCCATTCCATATCATCCACCAAATTGGGGCCTATACCGAACATTTTCTTGGCGGCCTGATGCCAGCTCAGCCCAGATACAGGTTCCAGTTCACTGTCCGAAATGATCCGCATGGTGCCATTTCCCTTTGGACTGGTAAAGGACATGGTCAGGTTTTTACGCGCATTCCATCCCTTGGGTACCATAATACCCGCGACCAGCTGGGTGCTATAATTACCTCCCCCCTGGATACGGGGCTCAGCTCCGCAATGCATCGTAAAAGTCACCCGCTGATTTGCCTTTGCAGATGTCGGCACAACTACTGAGATGGCTTTAAGACCGCATTGGGCTAAGAATATGGCCAAAAATAGCCCCATTGCCCAGTAGATATATGTCGAATAATGTATCTTCTTTTTCATATTCCTCCGTTTAAACGTTCACAATCATATTGATAGGTGTTGCTGCTGCAACCCAGGCTCATCACTAAGCTGAGCTGGCGTTTGCCATTGACTACAGGGAACAGGAACTTGAGGACCACCTCCTCTTTACCCTCCGTTGGACTAAGCACAACACTAAAGGGATACTGTGGATCATCCAGGCGGTACTTTCCCGAGCCGCTGACTACAAAAGGTAGATCATCAGCAATGGAATAGGTACCATCGGCATTGAAATCGATCTTAAAATCTTCCAATTTCAAACGCTTACTCAGGTTTTCACCATTTCGGGTCAGCTGTATTACTTTCCAGTTTCCAGTAATATCTTTTTCCGCCTCCTCCGTGCGGATATTGCCTAGCTCATCTTTACAGGAGCTTATTCCTATACATAGGACCAGCATCAAGGGCCATGAAAGTATCTTATATATTTTCATCTGTTTAATCTTTTATTAATAACCTGGATTTTGAATCAAGTCTAAGGACTTCGCTACTTCAGATTGGGGAATGGGCCAGAGGTACATGCGTTTGTCAAAGACACGTTTTCGTACGTTGATGGTATTATAACTTGTCCCCGATGCTGTACGGACGGGTTCGGTTCCATGCAGCTGTTTATTTTCCAATGATTCAGCCAACTTCCAACGGCGTACGTCAAAAAAACGATGTCCTTCAAAGGCCAATTCTTTTTGTCGCTCATTCCGGATAATCTCACGCATAGCGTCCTTGTTTAGCCCAGTCGGCAATACAAAAGGATCCAATCCTGCCCTTTCTCGGATGGCCTCCACCGCCGCATAGACCTTCTGATCCGGGATCCCGAGCGATTCGTTGCGTGCTTCAGCATAGTTCAACAAAATTTCGGCATATCGGATGATTGGCAGACAGCGTGGCGTATAGGTATTGAACCAATCCGCGGCTACATCCCGATTGACCATTTTATAGGTATAATACCCCGTAGGCGTGCCACGGTAAATGGCATCCTGCCCTGAAGTCACGTTGTTTGGATTGGTCTTATCGATATAGATATTGACTGGCCTCCGGGCTAATCCATCGCGGTGGAAGACCAAAGACTGATCTCGGGTTACGGTATTCGCCAAGCGGGGATCGCGGTTTTTATAGGGGTTTTTCGGGTCGTATCCAGCATTCGGATCGCTAATAGGCAAACCATTACGCATCCCAAAAGCATCCACCGTTTCTAGATAAGGATAAGCGCCAGGGTTGCTTACGCCAAAAGTCGGCGGATTCCAGATACCTTCAAGATCCCGGTTTGAATCTTGCATTTTGGCGAGGATATATTCTGAGTTTTTACGCAGTTGAAACAGCTGATAGAAACCAAATCCGGGTTCAGGATCATTGTTGACATACAAACTGTAATGTCCAGATTCAATGACCTCCGCTGCTGCCGCTTCGGCCCGCTGCCAGCGCGTTTCATCTGCATTAGGATAGGCGACGACGTCCTTCAATGCTCCTTCTGTTGTCACAGGGCTACCATTGAACAACGGACTCGCAGCATACAACAGTAAGCGGGATTTTAATCCGTAACAGGCTGCTTTATTGATCCGTCCATAGTCTTCGCCCGCATGCTCCCAGGGGAGATCCTGCGCTGCGGCATCGCATTCAGCCACAATGTAGCGTACACACTCCTCGAAGGTATTACGCTTGGCAGGGATCGCATCACTGGCCGTGTAAACACTGTCTCCCATCAGGGGCACGCCACCATAGTGTTCCAGCAAGATAAAGTAATAATAGGCCCTTAAAAAACGTGTTTCTGCCTTCACCCGCACCTTAATATTTGTACCAAAGCGTGCCCTATGCAGGTTTTTAAGCATAATATTTGCCCTGCGAATATTGGTATAAGGTTTCGCCCAAGCATCATTGGTGATAATATTGGAGTTGACGGTACCTGTAGCAAACTGGATAAAGGTATTGATGCTCCCCAGTCCAGCTCCCTCCGCTTCGTCTGTGCTGGCATCAAGCCCACCCCCACCAAAGCGTTTGGGCCAAGTCGCAAACCCGATATCACCATATATGCCTGACAGGAAGTTGATGGTATAGGTACTATCCGAAAAGACGACCTCTTCATTCAGATCTGATGATTGCGTCTGATCTAAAAATCCCTGTTTACTACAAGCCGCAAAGGCCAGGAAGGCCAGTGCGCAAAATGTCAATTGGCTTTTGTTCATAATTTTTTGTAAAACAGTAAAATAATTGGTTATGCTATCATTATACCCGCGAGCCTAGCCCGCTGGTATCAAATTTTTCAAAAGATCTAATCGATCGAACTCAGGGAAAATGGCCTTGCATCCGTCGAAACTCCTCTTTCATAGTTGGGCTTATCGCCCATGACAAAATGAAGCTCGCCTCCTTTCAGTATATCTTCATATCGAATAAAATTTTTGTCGTAGACTGCTCCATTGAGTGCTGCTGATTGGATGTAGACATGCTGCGGACTATTATTGTCTGCCTTGATAGTAAATGTTTTCCCATTATCTAGACTGATGGTCACCTTTTTGAATACCGGACTTCCAAATACGTATTCATCCGTTCCGGGGCAGACACTATAGATCCCCATCGCGCTCAAGACATACCAGGAAGACATCTGGCCCTGGTCCTCATCACCCGGATACCCCTTTTCGGTCGCGTTATAAAGGCGCGATGTCACCATACGGGCATATTTTTGTGCTTTCCAGGGTTGGCCACTGAAATTATACAAATACGGGACGTGCTGTGTCGGCTGGTTGCCATGCGCATATTGTCCCATTTTTGACAACAACATTTCGCGCATTTCATGGATTTCCTGTTTATAGCTACCATAGTTGACGCGCTGTTCCATGGTAAAGAACGTATCCAACTTTGCATTAAACTTATCCACCCCACCGATCAGGTTGATCAAGCCGTTCACGTCGTGCATCACCGACCAGGTATATTGCCAGGCATTCGCTTCGGTAAAAGGACCACCCCATTCTACAGGATCAAAGGGTTCACGCCATTGCCCATTATCTAGCCTGCCGCGCATAAAGTTTACCTGAGGATCAAATACGTTTTTGTAGTTATACATCTGCCGGGCAAAGATATTTTCATAGAATTTGTTGCCCGTAGCCTTTGCCAGCTGATAAGCACAAAAGTCATCGTAGGCATATTCCAACGTCTTTGCCGTACTTTCGTGAATATCGCCATAAGGAACATACCCTTTGGTAAAATACGCTTTCCACCCTTCGCGCCCATTTGATCCACCCCACACCCCCTTATTGGTCGCTTCATGGTAATAGGCCGTCAAAGCACTGTCCGCATTGAAGGATCGGATCCCTTTCACCCAGGCATCTGCCAATAGCGAGATAGCATGGTTGCCGATCATCACGCCCGACATCCCAGGATTGGACCAGGTCGGAAAAAATCCGGCCTGCTTTTGCGCATCCAGCAAGGACTGCATATAACGCCCCTGCATGACCGGGTGCAAAAGATTGCTCAAGGGGAATTGCCCACGAAAAGTATCCCAAAAACCATTATCCGTAAACATGTACCCTTTATGAATCTTACCATCATAAGGGCTGAAATAATAGGGACTGCCCTCCGGATCCATTTCATAGAACTTACGTGAAAATAAATTGGCCCTGAACATGCAGGAATAAAATGTTGCCATCTCCGCTTCCGTCCCCCCTTCTACGCGCACGCGGTTAAGCAATGCATTCCAGGTATCAAAAGCTTTCCTTTTACTTACCTCAAAAGTATTGTGTCCTTCCAGTTCGCGTTTAAAATTAAGATCTGCCTGCTGCGGACTGATATAGGATGAAGCCATCTTGACCTGCACTTTAGTCCCCGGGCGGAATTCCAGATATCCACCTTTGCCTTTCCCGGCATCATAGCGCTGCCCGGCCTGGATTGTGCCCTTGACATTTTCCCAGGTGCCGTAAGCTTTAAAATCCTGATCGAAGGTAAGCACAAAATAATTTTTCATATGCTCGGGCACAAAACGCCCATTATGCACATACCCGACAATCTTGCGTTCTTCAGGAATTATCTTAATCTCGCTATCGCCCAAAAAGCCATCCAATAGCAAGAACGCTTTTTCCTTTTTCGGGAAGCTAAAGCGCATATGCGCCCCTCTTTCCACTGGACTCAGTTCCGCCTTGATGCCGTTATCAAAATTCACGGCATAATAATGCGGCTTAGCGATCTCATTTTCATGTTTAAAGGATAACGCGCGACGTTCCTCATTGACCTCCAACTTTCCAAGGCCTGGCATCAACGAAAAAACCATATAATCGCCCATCCAGGGACTACATTGGTGAACCTGCTGAAATCCGCGTATGCTGTTTGCTTTGTATTGATATTTCCAGCCATCCCCATTTTTCCCCGTTTGTGCCGAAAAGAAATGCACCGCAAATGGCAGTCCTACCGTAGGATAAGTATTTCCATAGGACAGGCTCCATTCAGAATCCGTTCCTTGGAGCGTATTCACATACTTTACCAGGTCCGCCTGCTGCGCTTGCGCCTGATTTAGCATCGCGTAAATCATAGTCAGATAAATACATAATCTTCGTTTCATAATCAGTTATTTAAATTTGTATCATCTTTAAAAAATGTTCTTTAGTTTCAATGTTTCTTTTTCGGCATGACCATATTGCTTCCATAACAGCTTTGCATTTTTTAATTGCTTTGCATGAGATTCCGTAAGCCGAACAAACTTTTCCTCGCCCGGCATCAGGGTAAAATAATTATCCGAAATCATGAGCGGCAAAATGCGTTCATTAGTTGCTGCATCCACCAGGCGTAAGCGATTACCAAATGATACTGACTTTCCACGGTTAACGATCCGAAGCATAATACCTTCGGTTCCCGCTTCTTTTTTATAGTCAAATTCAAGCTTGGCTTTCGGCAAACTAGTTAAGCTGGTATAATCCAGCTCTTTTCGGCCATTCCGCCAATAGAAATTTTCAGACAGCAAAGCTCCCTTTCTATCCTTCAGGGTAAGCTTGATGAAGTGTAGATCGGACAAGGCTGTAGCTCCTTGTTCGCCATCAAAATTTAGCCGAAAGACTTCCTTCGCCACATTTGACCGTACGGTAGCGCTGGTTTGCAGGCCATATTTTTTGATCTCCTGGCCATCCATGTCAAAGATCTGCGCCGAAACCCATACTGAATCCAGGCTCTTTAAGCTTGTATTGATGACCTTGACACTATTGTTGGATGCATTCCATTGTACATGTACCGGTTCGCAGGCTTTTTTCGCCCCCCAGTAAGCGCCCGTCGCATCGTAATAGTAATCATAGGTCTGCCATACAAATGAAGGGTAGGCCGATTGGCTCATCCAGATCAGCATGCCTGCTGCGTCGTCCCAGAGCTTGTCGTTCCAGGCTTCATACATGCCCTTCATGACCTCGAGGTTAAGGTATTGCGCCTTTTCAGCAAATGCAGATAGGTCCGTCGATTCGCCATACTGTTTATTGACCGCATTTTTATACTGGATAGGACTGGCGTTAGCAGCTTCCTTACCAAAAAAATGCCTATTCCACACATTGTCATCTTCCGATTTGAGCTGTTCGTCCGTAGGTAGTGGCCAGAGCTTGTCATTTGGGATAAACTTCACGATACTTTCATAATTGGGAAAAGTAGCCGTTCCGATTTCCGTACGTAGGCCATAGCCGTTGTCGCTGCTATAAGGGTAAGGCGGATCGTTCCAGGCCAGGTTGCTTCCCGAAGTTTCAAAATGGTGCCGCGGCGGCTGGTTGCCCCACCATCCGCTTCCCGAAAGACCATCCTGATTGGAACTGGACTTATACAGCCGATCATTGTGGTCCTCCGACGCCACAATAGCACGCAGGTAATTATCCAATTCAGGTTTTGGACGCGTTTCATTGGCGCCGCACCAGATCGCGATGCTGGCATGATTTCGCAGTCGTTTTACTTTATCGAGCGCATTTGCTTTAAAATCATCATCATTGGCCACATCGTTATACGCCACATAGAGCCAAAAATCATCCCACACCATCATCCCATTACGATCGCAATAATCATAGAAAGCATCGTCTGTGATCGAGCCCGTCCACAAGCGGATCATATTATAGTTCATATCCTTATGTAACTTAATCTTGAGACCGTACTCTTCCCCTTGACAGCGGAGCAAGTATTCGCTCATTCCCCAATTCCCGCCTTTGAGATAGATCTTTTTTCCGTTGATATAGAAATTCAGCACTGGCCATCCCGCTTTATTGCGCACATAATGGTACTCATATTTACGGATCCCAAACTGGAACTCCTTCTGATCCGAGATCTCATCACCAATTTTTGCGGTAAGCGAACAGCTGTACAGATTCGGTTCCCCATAACCATTTGGCCACCATAGCAGCGGCTGTTTGATCAAAAATTCCTTCACCTCGTTGCGGGTGATATATACCTTTTGTATACTGTGCGGGGCAACCCTTATTTTTTTAGAAAATCGGATATCTCCGGGCTTGATGATGCCTTCCAGTGTTATTTCTTTGGGTTGATCACCCGCATTTCTTAGATCGGTCGAAAAGTCCAGGTAGGCAAACTCGTTGCTTTCCAGGTCGGACCGCATCCAAGGGTCTTCCATACTGACATCGCCTGTAAAACGTAACGATACATTGCCTGTAATCCCGGCCAAGCGTCCCGGTACATAAGGCATCCAGTCCCAGCCAGCCGCAGCCAAGTACGTGGGGCTTGCCGTTACGCCAAAAGGTTCTTTTGCCGTACGTGTTTTTTTCTGGTCAGCATCGGTAATCAACACCGCAATTGCATTTTCCTGCCCCACACGCACGAGATCTGTGATATCAAATTTGCTGCGCAACATATGGCCACTGACATCTCTTGTAGCGCCTGCTACACCCGATAGCTTCACCCCATTGCAGAAGAAATCGGCATAGCGGTTGGTATTGTCAAAATGAATCCATACACGCTGCCCTTTTTTATAGTCTACAGGCAGGCGAAAAGAGGTACGGTACCAGAACGAACGGTTGAATAGCCGTTCATCCACGCGGTAGATGTTGTCCGCAAAATTGGGATCCGGTACTAATCCCTGCTCCACATAAGCTGCGAAGACCACGCCCGGGACAATACCGCGCACAGGGTCTTTCATCCGAAAATTGGGTTGTGCTATTTCCTGCCCTGAATAAGGCAGATCCGATTGCGGCTTTATTTCCCAGCGAATCGAAGGATTATCACTATTGAGCGAAATCTCGCGTACTTGACCATAGCCAACAAGAGCAAGATGTAGGAATAGCAGTATATATACTAGTCTTTTTTTCATTTGATCCCCCAGTCTTTGTTTGGATTAGGCCCCATATACAGCTCCAAAGTTGCCCCAGCCACCATATCTTTAAAGTCAATATAATTTTTAGCATAAGGCTTTCCGTTTAGGACTGCCCGCTGGATATATATATTATCCGCCGAATTATCGTGAGCGACAATGCGAAACCTTTTACCCGAGAAATAATTAGGATCCAGCTGAAAAGACAATTCCTGGAATATGGGACTTGTTATTTCAAAGCGTGTTGAGCCCGGACAAGAGGGATGTATCCCCGAGGCGGCCAGCACATACCAGGCCGACATCTGTCCTACATCCTCATTTCCCACAATTCCCTCTACGGTATTACTATACGCGTTGTCGCAGATGTAACGGGTCCATTTTTGGGTAAGGTAAGGCGCCTCCAAGTGGTTGAATAAAAACGGGACTAAATGCACAGGCTCATTGGCATGATTATAATAATCGTTCCAGAGCATATTCTCAGGCGTCTTCTCGAAAAAATCCGTTAGGTCCGCTAAGGTCTTTTCTTTCCCACCCATCAACTCGATCATGCCCGGAATATCATGTGGCACAAACCAGCCCTGCTGGTATGGGTTACTTTCAATCGTACCATACCACTCTTTAGTACGTGCATTCTCGGGCCATTCCTCCCATGATCCGTCACTTTTCCGTGGTCTGAACCAGCCTTTTTCCAGATCAAATATCTTTCGGTAAGCTTGGCTTTTGGCCAAATACACTTGTTCCGTATCCCTCTTGTTCAATCCTTTTGCCAGCTGCGCAATGCACCAGTCGGTGTACGCATATTCCAGCGTATTCGAAATGCTCAATGCCCCCGGAGTGTAGCCTAACGAATCATTGCCAAATCTTTTGGAGGTATTGATCGCGTAGGTTAATGCTTTGGATACATCGTAATTGCGTATTCCTTTCACATAGGCATCCGCCAATACCGATAGCGCAGGATTGCCGATCATGCAGCCTGAATACGCATTTAATAATTCCCAGCGTTCAAAATAACCCTTTCCAGATTCATCAGCCAGACTGATCAATGAATTGAGCTCATCATTTACCAAGCTGGGGTTGATCAAAGTCTGCAACGGAAATTGTGACCGGAAGACATCCCACCCACTAAAAATGGTCCGTTTGGTAAAGCCCTCATTACGGTGTATTCTGTTGTCACCGCCCTTATAACGTCCGTCTACGTCCGTAAAGATGCGCGGATCAATCATGGTATGGTACAATGAGGTATAAAAGATCGTTTTCTGGTCTTCGGTACCGCCTTTAAGCGCAATTTTCGACAGCTGAGTATTCCACATTGCTCTGGCTTCCCGACGGACGCGATCGAAATTCTTGCCTGCGATTTCCTTTTTAAAATTATTTTCGGCGCCCTGCATATCGACGAAAGAAATGCCGACCTGTAGATTGACCTGCTCGCCCTGACTGGTTTCAAATTCGGAGAATACCCCGAGGTGTTTGCCTTCCAGTTCGTTTCTTCCGGGCCACACTTTCGCTTCTGCCACCCGACTTTGGTAAGGGATGGACTGTACATCATCACGCTTACGCTTCCAGTCGTCAGGGATTTCTGCTGACCAGATGCCGTGTTTTTTTAGGGGTTTATCGAAGCGTGCATAAAAGTAAACCGTGTAATCCGCATTACCATCGCCATCGCCCCAGCCACCGCCCTCCGGCGTACAGTGCATCCATCCCTGAATACTATAGTCATCTACTTTTCGGACATATTGCTGTATTGCTGTGCCACCGACACGACGCGCCAGGTCGATCTGGATACGTGATTCCTTACTTTGCGGAAAGGTAAAACGAAGCATACCGCTATGTGGGGCAGCGGTAGCCTCCACCCGTATGTTATACCGTTCGAGATCAACCGCATAGTAGCCAGCCTGGGCGATCTCAGTGGACTTGTTGTAGGGAGACCGATAACCGGTCACGGTACCATCCTCCTTACCCGCAATGGTATGCAACTTACCGATGGTAGGCATCACCAGAAAATTTCCGAGATCGCCATACCAACCCACTCCACTCATCTGGGTGAAGGCAAAACCTTCAATACTGCGATGCTCATAACTATACCCAGGACTGTTATCACCGCCTGTAACCGTGTTAGGGCTCACCTGCACCATGCCATAGGGAGTCGTTGCCCCTGGAAAAGTCTTTCCCAGACCATGATACGTGCCTGCGGCGCCCACACTTGTACTGGCACCAATAAATGGATTGACATAGTCTGCTGGACTGGAAACAGAATGATATCGGCGACTAGCACACGATGTCGAAGACAGAATTAGCGCGATAACAAAACAAGATAGCAGTCCATATATTTTATTCATATTGATTTATCGTTTTTTAGGTTCTATTTATTAATCTGAAAGGTTCTGATTCCGAATTTTGGCAGCTGCACCACGAAAGCTTTCCTATTCTCTGCCATCTTTCTAAAGGGAATACTCCCCTTTTGCTCACCATTCAGCAGGACTTCCTGTAGCGAAGTCGCAGGAAATTTTATGGCGACAGTTGATGCGGCCTGTTTATTGCTCGTATTAAAGAGGCGTAAGCTAAGTTGTCCATGGTCCAGCTGCAAGGCCGATATCTCCAGCTGATCATCCGAGAGTGTGATCAGCTGACGATCTCTGAATTCCACATTGGGATAATAGTACGCCAGCAGTGGTTCGTTCCAGGCATTGCTTCGGTCTGCGATACGCGCTATATTCCAATTCTTTTCATGTGGTATCAATGCATAGCGCATGTGTAAAGGTCCAGTGATCTTATAATCCATCCCCCACAATCCCAAACCCGAGTATTGTGCCGTCAGACTCAAAGGGAATTCCTTACCATGGACGTATGACCCTGTATGGTCGGTCATTACCGCGAGACCATATTGGCTATTTTCGTCAAAGAGGTCTACCCAGTTCAACACAACGTTGTTCTTAATCTGGTCCCACTGGCCAAAAAAGGTATCCTCTAAGCCGCTTTCAGTGACGTCAAAAGGAGCATTTTTGGCTATTCCCCCATGCTTTATAGTTGAGGGAAACATGACTTTCAACTTATAGCGATCGTCCGTAAAAGCACGTCTATTGTCTGTCCATTTCTGTTGTTGCTTGTATTCACCGATCCCAACATTACCTTTCCAGTCGATGGACAGATCCATATCGATGCGTTGCTGTCCTGCTACTAGCGACAGTAACTGAACAAAAGGATGCCCATTGATATTCCCGGTTATTTTAACCGTTGTTTTCAACCCATCATCCTGTACGACAGTGAACGTTACGGGGCTATCCTTTGAAGAATAAAATTTCCCCTCTTCATAAAAATGCCCTGCAATTTCTCCCATCCGATACCCCCCATCTTGTGCAGCGAATTCCTTATGCTTTGCATATTTGGCAATCAGACTCCTGATTGTTCCACCCTGCTTTTTGTCCAGCACAATCTTGTACAATTCATTTTCGAGAATACAGTTGCCTTCGGTATCAAAGCGGACGATTTTTCGTCGTTCACCCGATTTAGATTGCCCCGGCTTAATGGGTTGAGCCGGCTTAAGCTGATACGTAGCATAGCCAAAGCCATTCACCTCTGCTTCAAATTCCAGGACCTTACCGAGATCCGTTTGGTAGCAATGAGCGGGCAGTACCTGCTGCTTTCCAGTCCACACGGTGACATCATCCACATCTGCAGGTAAGCGCACCTGTACCCATTCCTTTCGGTGCCGGGCTAGCGTATTATAAACCCGGATATAGCCCAATTGCGAATTAGTACTCCGCGTGGAAGTGGCATAAGAAGCATTTGCCTGCTGGATCAATTGATCCGCAATGTTCAAGGTATTGTTGGTCCAGTTCTCGATCGCCTGCGCCCAAGTCTGCTCCTGATGCAACTTATTGTAAGGCACAATCCAGGAATCATGGTGCTGAGCCATCATCAAGGTTCGCCAGGCTTCGTCAAGGCGCTTACCATCCGGCACAAAGCCATGATCCATAAAAGCCATGGCTCCGATTTTTTCAGCTTGCAGTATCCTGTTTTCCGCTTGGCGCACCTGTTGTGCAATGCGTTGCAGCACTTGGCTACCCCACATTAAGTTGACCAAAATGTCCTCCTGCCCCATTTTCCAGGTTGGCACAGCTCGTCCAGCTGGGATCGACCGAAAATATTCCGTCCAGGTGCTGTAACGCACATTATTTTTCACCTGTTCGCCCGTTCCTATCCACGGACCATTTTTCCATCCGGCATCCTGATAGCACATACCGACTGGATTCATAATTCCAGCTTCATAACAACTCTTCCAATAGTCTACAGTATTGATCCAGGCCGTAGTCTGCCAGGTGGAGTTTTTTTCAAAAGCCTCATTTGCATAACGGGGTACCGTAAGGATTGCCGTACCATCAGGTCCTTCCCAATTCAGAAATTGACCACCATGTGCCCTGATGTAGCCTCCCCAGCAGGTATTTGGAGTTTTAAGTACCGCATACTGAAATCCGAATTGCCTGAGGATCTGAGGTAGACTGCTTGTAAAGCAAGGCTCTTCCGTAGCATAGGTTGTAAAGTTGATTTCTGGAAAATGCGATTGATATTTGGCCATGCCATAAGTAAATTGGCGAATGATACTTTCACCAGAGATATTATACAGATAAGGTTGCGCATAAGTTGGATTTGTAAAATCCAGACGTGGATCCTTCGCCCATTCCTTCATGCGTGCATAGCCAGCAGGATCCTTAACCTTGACTGTATCCCAGGTCTCCGGTTCGATCTCAAGTCCGATTCGCCAGCTTGGCTCCCCTTCCAGGTGGTCGAGCATAAATGTCGTTACCCAAAGTGGGTAGTGTCCGTAAACCCCGCCGTGATAACCATCGACAAAGTAAGCTTGCTGTTGTCCCTTTAGTCCAGCTGCTGACACCAACACAAGGACCAAAATAACTGCTATTTTTTTCAACCCGGTCATGCCATTATTTTTTCAGCTGCACAAGACGCACAGACCGTTTAACAGGTTGATTTACTTCATTCATCCGCTGCTGCAGATCATCAATTTGGCTTTGCCAGGCCGCGCGTACTTCAGGATACATCGCCTTGGCATAGAGATCTCTTTTTGCACGCAACCAACCATCTGCGGCCACATGTTGGTCCATGACCTCGATTGCCTTTCGATTGTCGGCATTCAACAATCCTTTTGGGAGAAAAAAATTATACTGCACCCAGGCCAGATCACGGAAGCGGCGTTCAATCTCCCAGCGTTCTTCATTGAGAAACATCACTTTCAAGGCCTGCTGATATTGGGGCGTCCGTGTCTGATTCGCCAGATTGATTCCTTTGTCGAGATCCGCAGCAGACCATATACCGATTTCCTGATCGTCAATCCATAAGGTGTACTTTCCTTTAAGTCCCTTTACCTGCAATATTTCCTGATTCATTTCTTCCATAAAAGGAACGATATTAACAGCATCGTGCTGGCTATATTTAGCTCCCCAGCCTCTAGCGACTGTATCCATGGGATAAGGCAGTGCCGCCGCGAGATAATCAAAACTGAGGTTATTTCCAGCCTTTTTGATATTTTCAACCCCACAGTTCTTTGCTTCTATCACACGTTGTTTTGTCGCGTCAATCCCCACTGTGGCTACCCCCTGACCGGCAAATCCCTGTGCTTTCAAGAATAAGTAAGCCATGACCATATGTCCATTATTATCCGGGTGTACACGGTCACTTCCCGATATGGTGAAGGACGGATCCTTTTGCTGAAAATTCGCATTGATTGCGCTGATCGGCTGATTGAAATCATAGAATTCCCAGCCATTGCTTTTGGCCGATTCACGCTGAAAATCAACAATGCGTTTCATAGCCTTGTTTTTATTTTTAAAGGGCTTATTATCCTTGATCACCACATTTTCATCATAAGGAGTGCTTCCAAGCAATACCAGGCGGGTATCGACCAACCCTTTGTATCGTTTTTCCATTTCTTTATACCCATCATACGACTCTTTTACCTTGGTATCAGCAAAAATCTCCGGCTGGTCACCATTATATTCAAAATAACCTGAATCGTTCATACCGAAAGTCGTGATCAATACTGTAGGTTGCTTGCTGAAGACATCGCCATCCAATCTTCGAAGCATATCGACCACCCGATCCCCACCGATCCCAGCGTTGAATACTTTCAAATTCATTTCGGGAAAACGTGTGAGGTAATACAGCCAGATATAAGCGTGGTAATGTCCACCATCCGTAATACTATTTCCCAAAAAGACCACGCGATCGCCATCCTTAAAGGGTGAAATTTGTTGCGCAACAGTCCGGAGAGCTGTTCCCAAAGAGACGACAACGATGAATCCTGCCAAAAAGATTTTTCTAGAATAATTTCCCATAAGATTAAAATTGTATCAGGTTGACGATAGCTAAAACGTAAAAATAGATTTATCAAATTGGTATTGGTTCTATCGGCATTCCCTTGGAAACAAATGTATAACGCAAGAGCCCTACTTGCAGCTGCAAGTAGGGCTCTTAGTAAACGATTAAAACACAGAAATCAAACTAAAGCACTAAAAAACAATAATTTACAAATAAGCAAGCAAAGTGTTTTGGTAAATGATTTAGAATTGATTTGGGGATACTGCGCCCAGTTTTCGTACTTTTTCTTCGAAATGTTCAGCATCATTGATCGCCTTACTCTTTACTTTGCTTTTATAGTTATAGATGGTTTGCATCGAATAACGTAGAAATATAGCGATCTGGTTGACATCAGATATTCCCAATCGAATCAGCGCAAAAATGCGGAGCTCGGTATTGAGTTTATCCTTTTTCAGCTGGTACTGTTCATCCGGCCGGAGGAGGCTGTTAAATTCATCAACAAATTTGGGATATACCTCTAGAAACGTACGGTCAAAATCAGTATAAAGATCCTGTGCATATTTTTCAAGTGATGCATTGGAGGAGGTAAGTTGCTGCAGGTCCTCGAGCTGGCGGCTTTTGACTTTACGGTACACATTTTTCCTGAAATCATCTAATTTGTCCAGATATACCGCACACTGATTGAGGTAATAGCCGATATAACGTTCACGCACGAGATTGGCCTCGTCCAGTTTATGGTTGACGAGCGTCAGTTGCTCATTGGTCATATTGAGTTTCTTTCGAGCACGGGATACGATCCTCATCTGTTTAAATAAGAAATAGAGTGTGAGGATCAAAATAATCGCAAATATGCTGATTACGATCGCGTACAGACGTAGGTTTTTCCGTTGTTGGTCGATCTTGGCAAGATAGGTCGCTTCGATAATAGGCTGCGTACGAGCGATCACGGTATTGCGGAAGCGCGAATTGTAGTAATTGGCATCATCCAGGGCAGCCTGAATATAGGTAAAAGCCCTGTTTACATCCCCTTTTTTGTTCAAGTAAATCGCCAAAGTCAATAAGGACTCGTTTTCCTTAATCGCCAGTCGGACATCTGTAATTGCGGCCATGGCCAGATATTGCTCGGTCAGTTGTGTCTCACCCAGATCTTTAGCGATCATCGCAAGACCCATGGCAGACATTCCATAACCGTGTGTATCAATTTTTTCCTTTTTAAATAAATGCAACTGAATATCCCTAGACTCTTTGAACATACCCGCTGCTTTGAGTTTAAATGATTTCTCCTTGAGGTACATATCCGAATTTGGACCAAGCAGTCCCATGAGACTATTCCTAGATTTTGCGATTTCGCTTTCGTACTGCCTATTGTAATTATCGTGGTCAGTATATTTGATCAAATTTTCATAATAACGGATAGTGCTCCATTGGTAGAGGACCTTCAGGTGCTGAGGCAGTCCATTATAATCGATTTGCTTCAGTACATCCCATGCCTGGGTAAACAATCCAGAGATGGAAAGAACAAAAGCCAATTTGACTTGGCTTTCTGTCATGAGCATCTTATCGTTAAGCTGGTTGGCTATCGCAATATTGCCGTCTATATAAGCCAATGAAGAGTCACAGTTTAAGGTTTGGTATTCAAAAATTAGCTGATTTTGGATCTCATAGCGATCTTTGGCTGTTGAATGGTTTCTCAACCGACCTTTGATTGAATCAATCTGACGAATCTTGGCATCTAAATAAACTGTCCGATTATCTATAGTTTTATCCAAGACTTGCAATAAGGAATCTACTTTGGTCGCGTGCAGTGCTGTACTGTAAGCTATCGCAAAAATGCATAGAAGAATAAGTTGTCTCGCTTTCACTAGGTTATTATAATTGATCACCGTCACTCAAATATAAACAAAAATTCATTGGTGAAAACCCAAGTTTATATAGTTAACTTTATTGTTGCATTAAAAGTAGCACGTGATGAAACAAACACTGATGATATTAAACAATTATATCCAAGACCTTAGACCTGAACTCTATACCGAATATCCCCGACGGTTTAGGGTGAAATAACAGATGGTTTGGCGTGTTCCACTTATGGTCCATGACTGTTATTGCATCCTGAAACTCATCACTTTCATTTTTTTTCCTCGTAAAATTTTTGAATTCTCCTTAAATAAGTAATCGATTTAGGCGGAGGGATGCTATCCCCAAACTCTTCATGTATATAGTAAATGGCACTTTTTTCACCAAGCTCATGAGCCTTAAGCAGGTAAAATAGGGCTTGATTCCGCGAGATGCTATCCCTGCCCGCAACCTCGACTCCGTCTATTGTCCCTTTCCATGTAAGTATATCATATAAGTTCAAGTATGCCTCAGGACATTGGTGCTTGTTAGCCATTAGAAGCGTATAATAATATTCATCTGGAGTCAAGAGCATGTTACTATGAGCTATTGTATGATATGCGTCAAAATCACCTACATTAATAGCTCTACGCCAAAGCGAATCTAACATCTCTTTGGGTAACATCATATCCTTCCAGGGCTGATCAATGACTCTTTCTTTTGTTTTTTCAGCATGATGACTACAGCAGTAGAAAAACACACAAAAAACAACGGTAAAAAATTGTAAAATCTTTATCTCTATTTTCTTTCTCATAACTGAATAACCATTTTATTTTTTAAGCACTTCGCTCCCCGCTTATCCTCAAGTTTCATCGACCGCACTCACTTTACCCTCGGATCATTAAACATTACTTTTTTCATATAGTTGCTTTTTCCACTCGCAGCAAGAGCTGCCGAATCTAGCGAAATGTAATTAGCAAAAAAAGAAATCAGTTCAGGAGAAGCTTCATACACCAAATAATTAAGTCTTAAAGTTTTGTTATCTGGATTCAAGCATAATTGACACAAGGATTTTTTATGATCAAAAAACTCAATCTCTAGATTTGAGCAATAATTATGTTTGTACAAGACATCATTCATTTCAGGTTTATACCGCTTTAAACTAGCCATTTTATTTAAGAGAATATTCCATTTCGCTAATGGAACTGTATCATTCTTGGCGACAAAAAAGTCAGCCGCATGATGTCTATAAGAATCACCCAAGTATCTTTCTTGACCATACTGTTCATCAACAAACTCTCGACTGAACAAAATCCGTAATTCCTTTTCACGCTGTTTTTCTTTGGAACCGCAAGAAAAAAGCAACATTGACATACAACAAAGTGCAACAAAAATTAAACAGTACTTTGGTTTTATGAACATATTAGTCTTTATCATGCTTCGACGAAAGTAATAAATTCTGATTTTAAATGACTACATTAATAAGGTGCTTATTAAAATAGAGATGTAATATTTCATCCAATTCCACACATTCAGAAGTTAAAACATTATATACTTTTTTTATAGCAGACAAAATAGGAATTTAAAGGAATAGATAATACCTTTGAACAGACAACAGTAGACAGTTCCCTATACGAATCAGACCTTGATGAAATCAAAAAAAGCAAATACCTGCGACCACTCTTGCCTTATGTGCCGTTATGTTTTACGCGATTGGCTTGGACAGATTGACCTGCAACGAAAAAATATTAAATTAAAAAAAGGGGAACAGTTTATTATTGAGGGAGAATCTGTTCGGGGTATCTACTTTGTGCAATCGGGGCTTGTTAAAGTGCACCGCAATCTTGGAGATAAGGAAACTATCGTACGTTTTGCAAAAAAAGGTGACATCGTGGGACATCGGGGCATTGCTTCAGAACCGACCTTTTATCCTGTTTCGGCAACTGCCCTTGAGGTTAGCCAGGTGTGTTTTGTTGAGTTACCATTTTTTCTGTCTACGCTTCGTATCAATCCGGAATTGAGTTATCGTTTGATGTTATTTTTTGCCGACGAATTGCATCTTTCAGAACAAAAGATGGCTAACCTGGCTCAACTTTCTGTCAAAAATCGGCTGGCATGGAGTCTACTGCTGCTCCACCGTATTTTTGGTGGGGAGACCGAGGACGGAGATATTGGACTTGCACTGAGCAAAAAAGACCTTGCTTCGTACGTAGGGACTACCTATGAGACCTTTTATCGGATGCTCGGGGAGCTCGTAGCGATTGGGGCCATCACAGTGGACGGAAAGAAAATTTTCATTAAAGATTTCCAGCAGCTAAACAGATTAGCTTCTGAACAAGGAGTATAAAAAAGGGGAGCCAACAACTTGGATGATCTTGTACTCCCCGGCGTAAATATTTCCCAATCTATACGTCAACGTTAAAATTTGTACCCCATGCCGATTCCCAATTTCCATTTTCCATCTGAAGTACTGGTTTTTGCATTATAAAAAGCAGGCAACTGGATGGCCATATGCCTGAACACCGCGGTTAAGCCCAAGCCCAATGTCGGTGTGATCAAGGAATTTTTTGGTTTTCCGGCATCAACCTTATCTTCCCTGAGTTTTAAACTCGGCATGAAGCCGAATAAAATGCTGCTCTTTGGTGCAAAAGTATATTTGATTGAAGGTCCTGTACAGTTTATATACCCGCCATGATCGGCATATCCGGCCACGACAATACCTTCGAACAAACTCCCCTTCACTGCCTTTTCCTGCCCCAAAGCACTATAGCCGATAGCCAGCGATAGGAACAGCACGAATAGTTGTTTCATTTTATACATAAAAATTAGCTTTGCAAAGTGGACACTTTTTCTTTTTGATGATAGGTATAGTAGATTGCCATTCCAGTAAACAACAAACCGCCAACAATATTACCGGCGGTCACGATAAGCTGATTGTAAAGCCACCAGTCGGAGACGCTTACTTTTGCACCGAACATCATTCCGGCAGGAATCACAAACATATTGACTACAGCATGCTCATAGCCCAAAGCAAAGAATATAAAGATAGGAATCCCCGCGGCCAGTATTTTACCCAAAGTAGACTTGGAAGTCATGGACATCACTACGCCCATACAAACCATCCAGTTGCACAATATTGCTTTAACAAAAGCGGAGAACAAACCCGCTGCACCATGACTGGCATAGCCCAGGGTTTTCTTTTCACTGATTAAAATCAGACTCTGTTCAATACTTCCGATCTGACTTGCCTGTCCCGTTTCTGTACTGGCAGTCCAAAACAAAATCGCAAAGAGGACGCTTCCCAATAAATTTCCCAAAAAGACCCAGAATAGATTACTGGCCATAGCCTTAAAATTAATCTTGCCCTCAAACCAAGCCAGGGGCACCAAGGAGAAGCTTCCCGTAACAAGCTCCAGGCCAAGGATGACGATGATAACAAATCCCACAGGAAAGACAAATGCGCCAACCAGGCTCAATCCTGTTTGAGAAGTTGCGAGTAAGGCAAGTGTAACCGAAATAGCCAATAAGGCACCTGAAAGTGCACCACGGATCAGAAGATCTCTGATGGAAAGGGATGATTTGTAGACAGCGGTATTCATCATTGTTCCTGCCACTTCTTTGGGGCTAATGTAATCCATAATTTATTTACGTTAAAAGTTTTCCATTTAAATAGCTGCGAAAGGCCTAAGCGATCATTCCGATATACACGTTCCCGTTTTCAACTTTAACAGGGTAAGTCTTAATGGCACATTCATCACCGGAGAGACATTCCCCTGTATCCAGTGCAAAGGTTTTCTTATGAAATGGACAAGCCACCTTTGGCGTATCCCCCAGCGAACCCAACATTCCCCTACTCAAAATCATCTGCCTTTTATGCGGACATTCATTCTGGGTAGCATACCATTCATTGCGGCGTGCAAAATAAAATAGCGCGACCTGTTGATTGTTTAGCTTGAGACAAACCCCGCCATTCTCGATAGCATCTTCTATTTTACAGGCTTGAAGCCATTGTGTGTCTAGTTGCATTTCCATGTGATTTTCTTTAAAAAGGTTTTGTATTATATGTTTAAATAGTTTTAAGGTTCCAATCAGCGGCTTTCTTCTGTCCACGCATCGTATCGAAACGTACAGTATCATCTTTTTGATCAGGCGCATTGACAAAGTGCACAAAACGCTTACGAATATTCGGGTCCTCTACTGCAGCTTTCCATTCACAACGGTAGCTATCCACTAATTTCTGCATATCGCTCTCCCAAGCTTCCCCCATACCGAGGCTATCCTCCACCACCACATTCCGTAAATAGTCTATTCCACCCTCCATTTTATTGAGCCAGGGTGCAGTACGGGTCAGCGGATCTGCAGTACGAATGTAAAACATCAAAAAACGGTCGATGTAACGGATACAGGTTTCACTGTCTATATCTGAGGCCAGCAATAAGGCATGCTGTGGCTTGCTTCCTCCATTACCACAAACGTAGAGATTCCAGCCTTTTTCAGTTGCTATAATTCCAAAATCTTTACTTTGTGCTTCGGCACACTCCCGAATACAGCCGCTCACGGCCGACTTAAGTTTATGCGGAGCCCGTAACCCCCGGTAACGCTCCTCTATACGTATCGCGAATGAAACACTATCGTGGAGACCAAATCGACACCAGGTACTGCCGACACAGCTTTTTACAGTACGCAGTGCCTTTCCATAGGCATGTCCACTTTCAAATCCGGCAGCAATAAGCTCTTCCCAGATAAACGGGAGGTCATTGAGGTGTGCACCAAACAGATCAATGCGTTGTCCTCCCGTAATTTTTGTATATAAATTATATTTTTTGGCTACTTCACCGATGACGATCAATTTGTCAGGTGTAATCTCACCTCCCGGGATCCGTGGAACAACAGAATACGTCCCTCCTTTCTGAATATTGGCCAGGTAGCGGTCATTACTATCCTGCGCCACATCATTTCCCTTGCCCAAGATCATTTCATTCCAAAGACTGGCGATTAACGAAGACACCAAGGGTTTGCACACTTCACAACCATGTCCCCTACCCAATGCATCCAGCACGTGATCATAACTTTTCAGCTCGTGAATTTTGATCAGGTCGTACAGCTCCTGACGGCTCAGGTCAAAATGCTCACATATTGTATTACGAATATATTTCCCCTGTTGTTTCATGGTGTAGTTGACCAGATCTTTTACCATAGGTACACAGCCACCGCAACCCGAACCAGCTTTGGTACATTTTTTAACAGCCTCCGCATTTTCGCAATTATGTGTAATCACCGCATCACAGATCTGCGCTTTGGTAATCCCTTCACAACTGCAGATCAATGCCTGATCCGGTAGGGCTTCCAATCCCGAAGAAGCCGATTTGCTCTCACGCTGTTCCCCAAACAGCAGCAGTTCGGGATGCTCAGCCAAAGGCATACTATTGTTGACCATTTGCAGGAGCATGTTGTAACTGGTAGCCTCGCCCACGAGAATTCCACCGAGCAGGCGCGTACCGTCCGTACTAACGTTCAATCGTTTATAGACACCTTTATTGCGGTCCTCCAGCAGGATTGTCCGGGCATAAGGTTCACTGACAAATGGATCACCGAAGCTGGCCACATCCACCCCCATCAGTTTTAATTTGGTACTCATATCAAATCCTTTGAAGGATTTTTCTTCCCCTATAATATGAGAAGCAGCAATTTCGGCCATTTCATACCCTGGAGCAACCAGACCATAGATCATATCATTGACCAGCGCACACTCCCCGATGGCATATACAGCAGGGTCGGAGGTCTGCATCTGGGCATTGACAAGTATTCCGCCACGTTCTCCGACTGCTAATCCAATTTTTTTTGCAAGCTCATCCCGCGGACGGATACCAGCAGAAATCACCAGCATATCTGTTTCGAGCACCGTACCATCGTTAAAAGCAATACCGGTAAGGTGTTCATCTCCGAGTAGCTGGCTTGTCGATTTTTGTAATAGGCAGCTTAACCCCAATTCAGCCAACTTAGCTTCCAGCAGGGCACTCGCACTCGCATCGATCTGCCTGGGCATCAATCGCGGTGCAAATTCAATCACTGACGTCTCTTTGATCCCCAGATCAACAAGCGCTTTTGCGGCCTCTAAACCCAAAAGTCCGCCCCCCATAACTGCTCCTCTTCTCGCTGTTGCGGCATAAGCTTTGATCAATTCAAGATCTTCGATGGTGCGATAAAGAAACACACCTTGCTTTTCTACACCGGGGATGGGCGGAACAAAAGCTGCGGAGCCTGTTGCAAAGATGAGGTAGTCATAATGAGTAACTTGCCCCTTTAATGAACAAATCTCTTTTTTACTTAAATCTACATCAACAACGGGATCATTTAAATGAATTTTAATATTATTCTCAGCGTACCAATCGTTTTTTGAAAGAAAAAGCTCATCAATCGATGAAATTTTAAAGTAATCTGTCAGATGTACGCGATCATAGGCACGAATTGGCTCTTCTGCAAACACCGTTATTTGTAGATCGGGAGATTTTTGTTTTAATTTTTCACAAATCTTATTCCCAACCATACCATTTCCAATAATTACAATATTTTTTCTTTCCA
Organism: Sphingobacterium puteale; assembly: GCF_003627955.1. Taxonomy (GTDB): domain Bacteria; phylum Bacteroidota; class Bacteroidia; order Sphingobacteriales; family Sphingobacteriaceae; genus Sphingobacterium; species Sphingobacterium puteale. Next base: position 296,895 of record NZ_RBWS01000005.1, read on the forward strand.
TAGCATCTGTTTTTTTGTTAAAAAAATCAATTATATGATTTCACAGCACTAATTTATGAAATAAAAAATCAAAAAATCAACAAAAAGATGATTTTTATCATATTTTTTCATTAAAAAACTTATAAAAATTGAATATTTAGTGATATTAATCATAATTTTTAATACATTTACATATATAAACACAGCAAATTCAGACAAACCATGAAAAAATCAACCGAAAAATCACTATTTATTGTTGGATCTGGTCCAGGAGACCCAGAATTACTCACCATTAAAGCTTATAAAGCGATACAAAATGCGAAAGTTATCCTATATGACAACTTAATCAACGAGAAAATCCTCAATATAGCGGACAAAAACTGTATAAAACGTTATGTTGGCAAGCATCCATATGGCAAATACGTACCACAAGAAGAAATAAATGACCTTATTCTTTACTATTGTCAAAATTTTGACCATGTGGTGCGCTTGAAAGGCGGCGACCCCTATCTTTTTGGACGTGGTTTTGAAGAATGGCTCACCGTGAGAGACCAAAATATAAATGTTACCTATATTCCGGGAATTAGCAGCATGCAAGGTGCGGGTCTCAATAGCATCCCGCTCACGCATCGTGGTGTAAGCGAAGGTGTATGGGCATTGACCGGTATGAAAAAAGATGGCAGCCTATCGGCCGACCTTCCACTAGCTGTCCAAAGCAAATCGACCGTGGTGATTTATATGGGGATGCGTAAACTTGATGAGATTGCACGTACTTATGTGCTCTATGGCAAGGGAGATACACCCGCGGCCATTATACAGCACGCGAGTCTGCCACAACAAAAGCAGGTTTTATGTAAAGCAAAAGATCTTGTGCGAGCTAGTCGGGAGAATGGCCTCGGGCACCCGGCCATTATTGTCATCGGTGAGGTCGTCAATTTACATCATGCTGTTTCAATCGCTATGGAACAACGTCATATTGTATAACTCAAAGATATGTAATCAAACAGTGCACAATTGGTACCAGAATAAAAAAAGCCCCATCCGGAGGCTCTTCTATCATATTATGTGGTATTTTTCTACCAATTGTTATTGGACTTGCTGTCATTGATATGTTTGGAGAAATTACCCATATATTTAGTAATGAATGCATCTAATCCTTCCTGCAAGCTTTTTCGGGCCACTTTGCCATTGCTACCATATAGCGCTTTTTTTGACATGAAATGATTGGTACCGTTCAACGGATATTCACCTCCGCCTGGCGACTCAAAATATTTGTAATTCGGTGCGAACCTTATTTTCGAATCTTTGAAATCCAAGGTAGTCTTATAATAAAAATCATCGTACGTTTTTGAACCCAGACAGGTCGTATTAACAGCCTTCTGCTCCATCACATCGATCACAATTTGTTCGCCTTCGATTTTCGTTTTTACTTTCTCTTCTTTGACCCGTCAGCAGTATCGACAAAATCCTTCACGATATTTTCATTTACCTCTCCCGCCTAGGCATACTTAAAATGTCTTCCTGCTCCTTAGCTTCCCGTTTACTCAATTCCATCAGATCTAAATCAGGATGATAAATGGATTGGTAGTTATTTGAAAAGATAAACCGAAAATATCTGGCCGTTCCTGCGGCCTCCGCAAACTTTTTCGGATCTTCATAAAATGATTCCTTACCCATATACTGTTCGCCGGGCATTGCAAGTGCCCTACCCGTTTTATCCTTGTCCGACCATCCGTCCTGACGGTTAAAAAAGGAGATATCCGATTTATAGTTTTGATATTGACCCTGATACACATGTGTCTTCTTCTTCGGATCCGTATACGTTAGCTTAAAATTGATATCATCCACAAAATCAATCTTATAGGCGGTCTTTTCTTTTCCGAATACAATTCTCATCTCATTGTCCTCCGAATTTGATGGTGATCTTTCGTATTTGGCTTGAAAATACCAGGTTGTATGCTGAAGCGGATAAGTCTCCGTAGCAGGAAACGTGTAATTATCTGAAGAAAAAGGAAATTTTTGTCCTTTGTCATAGATCAGCAGGAATTTTATAGTATGAAGCCGCTTACTGTCAATGGCGGTATCGCTGGCGATCATATACCTAACCACAGGATTGTTAAACGTAGCTTGATAGGTGTTCGCATCGATCTGCTCGAGCTTAGGCTCATAATCAAGCAAGCGCGCTCTAAAAACGCGAAGATCGGCGGCCGTATTATAAGTCAGCAACAGTTCATTCTTATTGTCCTGCTGTCTGGTGGACAACGACAATCTTTCCTTGGTCTGCGGATGTATATAGAGGCTATCATTTACCCGCTGGAATCCTGTTGGTAGCAGATAGTTTTCGTTTAACCGAACAATTTTATCTGCTTGAACCCCTTCATCGGTATACAGATGAATGAAATTTCTTGGATAGAATTTCTGTGCAAATAGGCTATTCCCCATACTGCATATCAACATCAGCAGACTCAGCAACCTCAGTATTTTTCTGTTCATTTTTGTTTTTTATGATCTATTTGACCCTAAAGATAGAAACAACATCGTAGAAGGCGGATCTATTTTAATATTCGCATTGGATCAGTTATGATTCGCGGAATTCTGCAAAATATAGCTGACTCCTTATCTCTAAACCTTAAAGGTAAAAGTCAGCGCAAAATACAGGAGGACAAGCCAGATCAGCAGAAAGACGCCATAAGCCGGCTCAGCTGCCCCATGTAATTCATCAACAATATGGCAACGACAACATGTAGGCAAATAGCGATCAAGCTCAACCCGGAGTTGGACATAACTTTATATTTATTAGCAAATATAATACATTTGATATAAGGCCGTACAACCCCATGTCATCGATTAAGCTGAAAAGATAATTCGAGAGTCACTTTACAGGCAAAAGCCCGGCATTCATGCTAGGCTTTTATTTTTGGATCTATCCAATAAGCAGTGTGCTGTGTGTGGCTAAAAAATTCCATGGGTGTCACGTGACAGTCCATGGTATCCTGCAATCCCCCGTCGGTATAACTTATCAGTTCTTCGGAGGGGACAACCATTCCCGTTAGGATAGCCGATTCATCCAGACAGTTTAAATCGGACAATAGGACATTGATATTGTTGGATACAACCCATTGTTCCATCTCTGCTTTGGTCAGCTGCTGTACCCTTTCGGCCAAAAATTTAGCTTCCTCAAGTTCCTTTTCGACACTATTGGGATAAAATAGCTTGAGGAATGCAACATACTTATCAAAATGTTTCGTGCGGATGGCTTCGTTGCGCAGGAATTGCCTCTCCCCCAATTGTCCGTACTCCTTCGCATATTTACGCAGTTCCAATTCCGACAATTCCCGATCCGACCAGTGTGCCAGCTCCGACAGAGCATACACATCGGTGCCCTGTCCATCACATTTATTTAGATATTCCCAGACATCCCCCTCAACGATTTTGGGTTTATTATGTTCCAGGATGTTATATCCCTCGCCAATCCACGCTTCAATTTGTTCCCGTTTCATATATCAATTTTTAATTTAACACCTACTCCCTAATCGACAAACACCCATCCAACCGTGTCAAGTCCGGCAGCATGTACGATCCATCGTCCCGATTATTCTATCTTATAAACAATCGGCCGGAGCCGAAAGTTTCCCACAAAAAAAGAAAAGGCCAGGAACATACAAGAATCCTGACCTTTATAACTAAGTTATCCATCAAATGGATTATCATAAGGACAAGATCCAATTGGAAATAGTTTAAAAAAACTTCAACGAGCCATTTTTTTAAAAAGCGCTATTTTTTCTGTCAATTTATCATGTAAAATTTGACAGTTTTGGTGCAAAAATTTCAGTTTTTTAAGCTCGGTATTTTTTTTGTGGACTATTTAATACAGTCGGCCGGCTGGCAAATTTAAATTATTGTTAAACTTCATTAAAAGGAGGTTACTATGAAACTTGCAAAAAGAAACTGGAACAACTTTTCACTTTTTTCGCCCATGTTTGATAATTTTAACCGTGAGCTTTTAAATTGGGACAACAAAAATTACTCATCAACAAGTACCACCGTTCCTGCGGTCAACATCAAGGAAAACGGAGATACCTTTGAGGTCGAGGTTGCAGCGCCCGGCATGGCAAAGGACGATTTCAAGGTAACGCTTGACGGCAACCTGTTGACGATTTCTTCTGCTAAGGAAGAAAAGAATGAGGAGCAAACAGACAACTATACACGCCGTGAGTTTAGCTACCAATCTTTCCAACGTAGCTTTGAACTTCAAAAAGATGTCGTCGATCAAGATAACATTCAGGCGCGTTATGAAAATGGCATGCTGCGGTTAACCATACCAAAAAAAGAAGAGGCCAAACGAAAAGAACCGCGGCTTATCGAGATATCTTAAGATCCAAATAGCAACTTTAACTTGGTTAGCCTCCAGTGGAGGCTAACCTATTTTTTAGTCTTTAATACAAAGATTATGAAAACATCGAATTATTATATTGAATTACAGATGTACTGCCACGGACGTTACATCACTATCGCCAGTTTTGACCAGAACAGCTGCGAAAAGATTATTCATGAATTATTTGATGAATTACTTGGTGACCATCAAGCCTCGGACATCCGACGATTGCGTATCAATCTTCTACTGAACGACACTGAGGTTTCGAAGACACAATTACGATCAATACACTGTACACTGGATGAATTGGCAGAAAACACCAAGATCATCATCAAGAAGACCTTCCGGTCAGTAAATTTCGACTGACGGCAGTCCGTTCTGGCATTCAGGACAAATTATCGGCTTAAAGTTCATTTAAGCACACTTTTTTTACAATTGTTTTTTCTTTCACCCTTGATTTTTATCAAATTGATTTTTAATTTGGGAGCGGTTTTTTCAAAAAAGGTACCTGATACCGCAAACCGACATTTTTTAAAAGCTAATATTCTATTTAAATATAAATTTTAGTTATTGGATCATGTTAACAAAATTACTAATTACAAACACAGACCGACATTTTTCTTTCAGGCCATTTTTTATCGCACTTATTGTGCTGGCAAACAGCCTTTATCTATCGGGGCAAACCGCAAAACCGCTCAAATCCAGTTTTGAAGCGAGGTTGATCAATATTGAGGCCCCTAGCAATGAACCTTTTCGTTATACGACGACCCTGACCAATGGATCTGCTCAATTAGTCAACTACAACTTGAATGCACAGCTACCCGACGGATGGCAGATTAGCTACCGCGTAGAAGGGTCACAAGTGACTTCCCTACAGATGCAGCCCAATAAAGTACAGGAAATCAGCATTGAAATCAGTTGCCCCATCACTGCTAAGCCCGATAAATATAAAATTCCGGTAAGAGCTATATCTTCACAAGATACCCTACAACTCGATCTGGAAGCAGTCGTCAAGGGCTCTTATGCACTTGAGCTGACCACACCAAGTGGAAGACTCAGCGACGAGGTCGTATCCGGCAGCAGCAAGGAAATTCTGCTTAAAGTCAAAAACACGGGCACACTCCCCCTAAACACATTGGACCTCAGTTCACAGCTACCCAGTAGATGGGAAGCCACCTTTAACCCCACCACGATCAAACAGCTGGAAGCAGGCAAATCCGTAGACGTTAAAGTCAACCTAAAGGTTCCCGACAAGACTATCGCCGGTGACTATGCGGCCAAATTCGAGATCAAATCGTCCAACAGCAATGCTGACATTTCGTTCCGCATGATCGTCAAGACCTCCCTGTTATCGGGTTGGATTGGCATGCTGGTCATCGTATTGGCCATTGGTTTGGTGTATTACCTCATCCGCAAATACGGACGTAGATAAGGGGGACACATAAAGATTATCATTATGAAGGATCCTATCATTCAACTGACGGGTCTGACCAAAAGCTATGGCAAAGTAATCGCCGTAGACAAGTTGGACCTGCAGATTTATCCCGGAGAAATCTTTGGCCTACTCGGACCCAATGGTGCCGGCAAGACGACCAGCATTCTGATGATGCTTGGCCTGACCGAACCCACGGCTGGTACGGCCTATGTCTGTGGCCATAATGCCACCCGCAATCCGATAGCTGTCAAACGCAAAGTGGGCTATCTACCAGACAACGTGGGCTTCTATCCCGAGATGACCGCATTGGAAAACCTCTGTTTTATTGCCGAGTTAAACGGGCTTACAAAATCCTATGCACAGGCCTGCGCCAAAGATATGCTGCATGTCGTGGGTCTCGAACAGGAGATGCATAAAAAAACAGGTGCCTTTTCCCGTGGGATGAAACAGCGCCTAGGCTTGGCCGAAGTGCTGATCAAAACACCTGAAGTTGCCATTTTGGACGAGCCTACCCTCGGTATCGACCCCAAAGGTGTCGACGAATTTCTGGAACTTATCAAGCGGCTCAGCAAAGAGCATAATCTCACGGTACTGCTCTCTTCACACCATCTGCACCAGGTACAACGGGTGTGCGACCGCGTGGGCATCTTTGTCGGCGGAAAGCTGCTGGTCGAAGGATCGATCGAGCACCTGGCCCACAACCTGCAGCAGCAGGAAGGTGTCACCACAGCGATCACGCTGGAAGCCCCGGGCGATATGGCACGCTTTGAAGAAGCGTTAAAAACCCTGCCCGGATTCCGCAAGCTTACCGTAACCGGCTATTCGATAGAGCTGCAAACCGATGCCGATGTCACTGCTGCTGCTGTGCGCCTGCTTGTAAATAGCGGAGCAAATGTCGTCGCTGTGAGCCGTAACGATTATAAGCTCGACGATATCTATAACACATATTTTGAGAATAGCATAACAACAAAAACTGCACATGAAAAATCCAACGGTTTCTTCAAAAGATATCAATAGCCACCCCGCGGCCGCGATGCAGGTATTGGTCAGCAAAGAAATCGCCGCACATATCCGCAGCTGGCGTTTTAACATATTGATCCTGCTTATCGTGCTCACTTTTGGGGCCTCCTTATACGTTTCGAGCATGGGCCTAAAAGACGCTGTCAGCAATATGCGTGATCCAGACCAGTCGTTTCTGTACCTCAAGCTGCTGACCACAACGGACAACTCGATTCCTCCTTTCCATGTATTTCTGAATTTCCTGGCCCCTTTGCTGGGCATCGCACTCGGTTTTGATGCCATCAATGCGGAGTACAACAATGGTACGCTCACTCGTCTGATGGCCCAGCCCATCTACCGCGACAATCTGCTGTTTGCCAAGTTTTTGGCCCCGCTGATTGTTGTAGGCACTTTATTTATTGCACTCGTACTACTGATGATCGGTGGTGGTCTGCTCGGCACCGGCGTAAGGATCGAGCCACAGGAACTGCTTCGTATCCTCGGATTTACTTTAATTAGTGTACTGTATGTAGCCTTCTGGCTGAGCCTGGCCATCCTGTTGTCGATACGCTTTCGTCAGCCGGCCACTTCGGCGCTTACGGCAATCGGGATCTGGTTATTTTTCACCGTATTTTTTCCGATCCTGGTCAATCTGGCGATCCGACCTTTCTTGCCGAATCCGAATTATATCTCAGAACAGGAGTACCTAGCTTACAATGAACTGATCCTAAATCTTCTTCGGCTATCACCAAGCCAGCTTTATACCGATGCCACGACGACCCTGCTGATGCCTTCGGTACGCAGCCTTGGTCCTATTGCCATGGAACAGATGGTGGGCGCCATTCCTTCACCGCTCTCGTTCCGGGAAAGTTTCTTGATGGTCTGGCCGCAGGTAAGCGGACTCACAGCCGCCATGATGATCTGTTTTGCCTGGTCCTATTATATTTTTATGCGAAGAGAAATACGGAGCTAAATAGCGCTACGGGATCCGATTGATTGCATAACTTGCCTAAGCCAACCAGGCGGGGATCCTGCTCTAAAAAAATAACAAAGGCTGCACTGTCCGATAGGACAGGCAACCTTTGTCAAGTATATAATGAATAAAAAATGGGTACTTAATCTTTATTTTCCTTTTTGTAAGCCAAGTAGAATACGATGGGCAGAATGGAAAAGGAAAGGATCATACAGATAATCAATCCACCGACAATCATAATGGCCAAGGGTTTCTGGATTTCAGATCCCATGCCATTGGACAGTGCTGCAGGCAATAAACCCATTGCCCCCATGAGTGCAATCATTAAGATCGGTCTGATCCGGCTTTTTACCGCTTCATAAATAGCAGGTTTCAAGCCCATCTTGTGCAGCAGGTTTTCCTTCATGACGCCTATTAAGACAATTCCATCGATCGTTGCCACGCCAAATAGAATAATAAAACCGATACCCGCCGAGATCCCGAATGTCGTCCCCGTCATCCACAGGGAAACAAACCCGCCGATAAATGCAAAGGCAAGCGTCAGGGAGGAGATCAGCGTATCTTTAAGATTGCCAAAATTGGCGTAGAGCAAGAGCAAGATCAATAACAGGGAAACCGGTACCACGTTCATCAGCTGTTTGGTGGCCCTTTCCTTGCTTTCAAACTCACCGGCCCAGACAACCTTGTATGACTTGGGCAACTTAACGTCAGCCGCGACCTGTTTTTTCGCATCTGCGATGGTACTGCCCAGATCCCTGCCTTCAATATTAAATCCGACACCGATGTAACGGGAATTTCCGTCGCGATAGATAAATGCCGGTCCAGTGTGATAGTCGATGGTTGCGATTTCCCGCAGCGGTACCTTCTGGTCGTTCATCGTCGGGATAATGATGTTTCCGATCTTTTCGGGGCTGTCCCGATACTGTTTCTGAAAGCGCAGGCGCACATCAAAGATGCGCTCATTATCGTAAAAGTGCGTCACGGACTGCCCCCCGATCGTCATCTCAATGACCGACTGCACATCCTTGGTGGACACACCATATTTTGCCATCTTCGAATCGTGCAGCTGAATCCGTAGTTCTGGTAAGCCTATATTTTTGAACACATTCACATCCGTGACGCCATCCACCTTCTTAAGCGATTGGGCAAAGCTATTTGCTTTATTTTCCAGATCCTGCAGATTTTCACCAAAAATCTTGATTACCAGCGGGCTTTTCACACCGGCCACGTATTCCTCCACATTATCCTGAATCGGCTGGCTGAACCCAAAATTAATCCCCGGAAAGGTCTGTAGGCTATCCCGCATCTGAGCGATCAATTTTTCCTTGGGTATCTTCCGCTTCCACTCCCCTTCGGGTTTCAGTTCAATGTTAAATTCGATATTAAAAAATCCGGTCGGATCCGTTCCGTCATTGGGCCGGCCCGTCTGCGTCATAATAAAATCAATCTCATCAAACTGCTTAATCAATTTGGTTTTCATTGTTTTTGTCAACTTGACCGATTCCTCCAGGTTGACACTATTAGGCAAGGTCGCACGGACATAAATGGCACCTTCGTTGAGCTTGGGCAGGAATTCCGAACCGTAATGGCTAAAGCGCACCATACAAACAACCAGCACCAGTCCAAAAAGTGCCAAGGTCCATTTCGGATGATCAAAAGCCTTTTTGAACCCACTAAAAATTACCTTTCGGCTGACCCTGGTTATTTTATTTTCATCCTCTTTGATATTCGTCTTCAGCAGATACTTACACATTGCAGGCACATAGGTCAGACTCAGGACCAGGGAGCCCAGCAGGGCATAGCCAAGGGTAAAAGCCAAAGGTGAAAACATCTTTCCTTCCACCTTTTGAAAAGAGAAAATCGGTGTCAGTGCGACAATCAGTATCAGTAAGGCAAAAAAGATATACCCCGCCACCGAACCCGCGCTTTTTTTAATGATCCCCAGTTTGGATACCTTGTTGAAGCGGGCCGTGCCAAGCCGGTGCGCCTCCTTTTCCAGGGAGACAAAAACCGTCTCCACGATGACCAGCGTCCCTTCGAGCAGCAACCCAAAGTCCAGTGCCCCCATGGAAATCAGATTCGCCGGCAGCCCTTGAATTTTCAATAAGATAATCGCAAACAGAAAGGCCAATGGAATCACTGAGGCGACAATAAAAGTCGTTTTCCAGTTGTTCAAAAAGATAAAGACGATGACTGACACCAGGATAACCCCCTCAATCAGGTTTTTTGACACGGTATGCACGGTGTTGTTCACCAATTTTGTGCGGTCGATGACCGGTTCAATCTTGACATTTTCCGGCAAGATACGGCCGTTCAATTCCTCAATTTTTTCTTTCAGCCGCGTTACTACCGCCGATGGGTTTTCACCCCGGAGCATAATGACGATGCCCTGTACCAGATCATCGTCCTCATTGAGCCCCACCTGCCCCAGCCGCGGCTTGGCACCCAATTCTATTTCAGCCACATGCTTGACCAAAATGGGCGTGTTGCCCACCACTTTGATCAAAATATTGCCAATATCATCTATTTTATCCAGCAGTCCCACACCACGCACGACATAAGCCTGGTTACCTTTTTGTATCACATCTCCCCCCACATTGATATTGGAGCGCGATACCGCTTCATACACATCCAATGGTGAAAGGTTGTAGTTGGCCAGTTCCGTTGGATTGATCTTTATTTCATAAATCTTTTCCTCACCACCAAAGCTCACGACATCCGCTACCCCCGGCACCCCGACGAGTTCCCGTTCGATCACCCAGTCCTGAATCGCAGAGACCTCCTTGATCGGAAGGTTGCTCTTGATCACATAGCGGAAGATTTCCCCTGTGGCCCCCGAAGGTGGTTCGATGGAGCTTTCGGCCCCTTCCGGCAGATCAATGGAGCGCATCTTATTACCCGCATACTGCTGTGCGTAGAAGTCTTCCACAGCATCCTCAAATTGCACCGTCACGACAGACAGCCCAAAAAGCGAGATGGACCGAACATCCGTCTTTTTCGGGATGGTATTCATCTCCTTGGTGACGGGCAGCGTAACGAATTTCTCAATTTCTTCGGCACTGCGCCCCGGCCATTGCGTGATGATCCGAACGCGTGTATTGGTCACATCCGGGAAAGCTTCAATCGGTGTATGCAGGTACGCATAAATTCCGCCGAACAATAAGGCCAGCGTAAAAAACAGCACCACCAGTGAATGTTTCAGTGAAAATGAAACGATATTTTGTACAACTTTCTTCATCCTATCTATTCATCAATTCGTCAAATACAATCAGTTCATTTTCGGTCAGCACGCGGTCTCCCGCCTCCAATCCTGTTTCGACAAAGGCGTAACTTTCATTTTCCGAAATGATATCGACAGCTTTTACGGACAGGTCACAGTCGCTTTTATAGATCACCACATAATTCTGGTTGTTATGCAAGATAACCGCATCTTTAGGTATTGCCAGCAAGGGTTGCTTCTGCCCTGCGGTCCCTTTCTCGACCAAAACATCCACGCTCATACCCGGTTTTAGTCTTAAATCCTTGTTGAGCAGCTTGACCCGCGCTTTGACCACACGCTCTTCGGGATCAAAAAAGTTGGCCACCTGGTCAATATAGCCTTCAAAATATTCGCCTTTATAAGCCAGGGTCGTGATCTTTACATGCGCCCCATTTTTGACGTAGGGCAAGTTATTTGCATAAATATTTACCGTTACCCAGACCTCATTCAGGTTGCTGATGGACACTAAGTCCGTATCGTCACCCACCGTCATTCCCGGGCTCACCTTTTTATCGACGATATAACCCGCTTTGGGTGCGCGGATATAAAAAACACCATCTTCCGATGAACCGTTCAACAGTTTCATATTGGCTTTCACATATTGGATCCCAATCTGCACTGCTTTCAGTTCACTTTCCAGCTCTTCCAGCTCCCGCTGTGAGGCCATCCCATCCTGGAGCATGCTGCGCATACTATTCACTTTGCTTTCCGCCAGGCGCTTACTGTTTTCCAGCTCACGGAGTTCCTTGCTCAGATCATTGACCGAAGTCCCCTTGAGCGTTACCAGCAGCTGCCCCTTTTCGACATAGTCGCCCATATTGACAGCGACAGCCTGTACCATGCCCTGGATTGGACTCTTTAAGGCTGCGAGTTCATCCTGGTTGTATTGGATTGCACCGTTGAGGGCAATCTGTTCGGACACATCCCGCTTTTGGATCGAATCAATTTTAATATGGCGTTTGAAATCCTCATTTAGGCAAAAACCTGTAGTGCCAACAGCCTGTTGCTCCTCCTTTTGTGTTGACTGACAGCCCGGAAGTAGACAAATAGACAAAAGCATCAACAGCAATAAAAAATTAGCTTTCATTGAACGATATCCTTTCCAACTAAATAGGTTAGTTCCTCCCTGTACTGTAAGTATTTAGCCCTTCGCTCCAATAGTGATTCTTTATTTTCCATATAATTATTGATAAAGTCTATAAATTCAACAATGGTCAGCCTGCGTTCCTGAAAATTGCGGACATAGCGTTCCAGGGCCACATCCAGCTGACCGTCAAATCCATTGTCTGTAGATTTCAAACTCGCTTCCAGATTGCTGAGACGCGATGAAAGAAAATCGATCTCCCGCTCAATATCGATGCGGAACTGCTCGATTTCAACCTTGTTCTTTTCCAGTTCCAACGTGGCGACCCTGATGTTTCCCTGGTTTCTATTAAACAACGGCAGATCCATGGCCACGCCCACCCCCACAAAATCGCGCATAATGTTACCACCCCGGTCATAATTCAGGGAGACCTTCAGATCCGGCACCCGTTCTGCTTTCTCTATGTCCAGCTGGGCCTGGCCTTTCTTAAATTCATTGTGGATGATTTTATAATCGCTGCGATTATCCAGCGCCATGATTTTCCATTCGTCTCGTCTGTTTGCAATAAAAGCAGGACTACCTAATGTGTCCGCAATGGAAAGCACCTTGCCTTTCGCCCCGAGATAGCGTGCAACATCGTTCATTTTTGCAATTTTCTCCTGCTGGATTTCATTCAATTTATTACCAAAGGCGATCGTCTCGCTCTGGATCCTGAGGTAGTCCATTTCGCTGACATTGCCTGCTTTCCATTGGTTTTGGTACGATTGTGCCAGCTTATGGAAGATATCGACCTGATTGGCGTACAGCCGTTCTTTCTCCTGGAGCACCTGTAAGTCCAGGCATTGGCTTCGGAGGTCATATTTCAGATTTCGCAGCAATTCCTCAAACTGAAGTTGCGCATTCTGCTTCTCCAGAAGCTGCAGCTGTACTCGCTTTTTTCTTTTGCCGGCCAGTTCAATCGTCTGCTCCAGTTCGATCTGCACCTGTTGGTGTCGCCCATAGTTTCCGATCAGAGCAGGCAGGGATTCGCTGGAAGAGTTTTTCCAGAGATTGACCTCACTGACTGAAATATTGGGGTTGGGCCATAATTTCGCCTGCAATACCGCAGCCTCAGCCTGCTTTAGCTGAAAACGCTGTGCCATCAAGCTTAAGTTATGCACTAGGAATACCTCTTCTATCTCCGATTTTTGCAAGCGGTTTTCAGCCACTTCCTGTGCACATAGTTTGCTGTTCAGCCCAAGAAGAATAATGAATACTATACCTATTTTTCTCACTTTATTTTGTATTTCCACAAAACTAAGCGTGAGGGATTACAGACAACTTTAGCCTAAATTAAAGTTTGGTTAGAAAAGATTAGAGAAAGATTAGAATTTTGGAAAGAGCAGCGATACCCTCGTTCCCCTATCATCTGAATAAATATCAAAGGCTACCCCCTGGTCTTTAAAGACAATCTGTGCGAAAGAGAGCCCTATGCCACTCCCCTTTACATTGCCGACATTCGATCCACGGTAAAAGGTCTGCTTCACGGCCTCGAGCTCGGCCGCGGGGATACCAATTCCATGATCTACGATCTGCAGGGATAAGCGTCCATTGAGAGCCAGCAGTTGTACCAGTACTTCCTTTCCATCCGCATATTTGAGCGCATTTTCAACCAAGTTGGAGATCGACAGGGTAATGAGCATCCGATTGCCACGGAAATTAAAATACTGCGGGTCGTCCACCTGTAGATCTACTTTCAAGGGTACGGTAAATGTTCGGGCAAACTTAGGCACCAGTTCCCACACTACTTCGTCTATGCGAAAGACCTCCATGGAACGTTTCAGCGCCTGGTCTTCTGTCAGCAATAGAAAATTGCCGATCAGGTGATTCAGAAAATTCACATGTTCGGTAATGGTCGCCGCCAGCTCCTGATACTCTTGCTGACTGCGTGCTTTTGTTCCAAAAACCTCCATGGATCCCAGAATACCGGCCAAAGGTGTACGAAACTCATGGGAGACATAGCTCACAAAATTCTTTCGGATAATCATATTTTCACTGATCCGACGCAGGAGTGCATTGTAACTTTCGATCAGATCCTGTAATTCATCCTTCGTCCTGATGACCGTCAGGGGCTCCTGGATCGTATTTAAATCCTTATCGCGAATTTCCGCAATCACCTTGCGAATGGGGAGATAGGCATATTTGCTCAGCCAGACCGATAGCAAGACAATACTGATCAATGCCACAAGAAACACCATAATAAGCGTAAATAACAGGCGGTTTAACTGATGGTCGAAATCCGCATTTGACTCCTTCACAAAGACAAAAAAATCACCTTGGTTATCGGGATAATACAAGCCAAAATAAAAGCTATCGTCTGTTTTAAAATAAATTGTTTTCTCCGATTTTAGCCGGGTCAGCAGATGTTGATCGATTTGACTGTCATTTCGCATACCCCCATAATTCACTTGACCATCCGCATTATAGACAGCCACCATGGCCCGTTTGACCAGGCTCTCATATTGGTTTTTAGATTCCTGGTGCTTTAGCGGACTCTGTTCATCCGCCTCCAGGTAATAGATTCCCGCTATCTTGGCATTTTTCTCAAGCGAGCTGATCAGATGTCGTTCGGATGAGTTGTAAAAAATCCAGTAGATAACCACCGTTGCAAGCCCAAAAATGATCGTGAAGACCAACGAAGTAAAAAGTGTAAGTCTTGTCTTTAAATTCATGGTCAATCCGTTTTGAGCATATACCCTACCCCTTTGACCGTTTTGATCAGGGATATATCAGCTCCATCATCAATTTTACCACGCAGATAAGAAACATACACGTCCACGACATTTGTGTTATTATCAAAATCGATCCCCCAGACGGCCTGCAGTATCGCCGTACGCGAAAGGGTCTTATTGCGGTTTTCGATCAGAAATTTAAACAGCTTAAATTCTTTTGGCGAGAGATCGACCGGTTGGTCCCCCTTATGGACTTCGTATCGGTCCAGATCCACTTTCAGATCCCGAATTGCGATGCTGCCTTCATTTGCCGTCATTTTATAGTTTTCCCTACGGACCAAAGCTTTGATGCGGCTCACCAGCTCCTTAAACGAAAAAGGTTTGACGAGATAATCATCGGCACCGCTATCCAGAGCTTCCACCTTATCATCTATTTCGCCCAGCGCACTGATAATTAAAATTGGAATATGGTTTTTGCGGTAGCGCAGCATCTTCGTAAACTGGATCCCATCAATGCCGGGCAACATAATATCCAGCACCACGATATCTAGAGACTCCACATTGGTCCATTCCCGTGCAGCTTCAGCTGATTCTGCCAAAATGACCTGGTGCCCAAGTTCCTCGAGCCCTTTAATCACAAAGCTACTTATACGACGATCGTCTTCAACCAATAGTATCTGCATATACTCAGTTTATTTGACACGGGGGTATATTGCTACGAATTCCCGCCGGAATCTTACAAGTATACGAATTTACAAATTAATCCTTAGACAGTTCAGGGCCTTCTATTACCCCATATTAACGCATTGATTTACATCACGGGCATCTGTCACCACGCATGACAGGTATTGCTGATGCCTATACAGGGCTAACAACCCACACAAATCGGGGCATTCCAAGTCTGCTCGCGAAGCTCTTATTTCAGACAGCGCGCGGTGACCAGCAATTGTCCGACATGGCGTTGTGCATGTTCGGCAGCATGAAACAGCAGGCCGATCAACGTTGTTGGAATGCGCTTGCGCCCCAGAAAACGCTCCTCGGTCAACGTGCCGGGATCAACAGAAGCTAAGATTTGTAAGGCCTTTTCGATCTGCAGCCGTAAGTTTTGGACCAAAGCAACCACATCCAGCTCCATATCCACGATGCTTTCCTGTCGGAGATAATCAAACTGTTCTGCGGAAAGCGATTGCCCTGCCGCATAAGTAAACATGCGGTCGATCACACCGCGGATATGCAGCAGGTGAAATCCGACACTGGCATTTCCACAGGGACGCGCCCAAAGCTGCTCAGGCGATAGCTGCCGGGTATATTTTGCCGTATCCTCCCCCGCTTGCATTAATGCATGTGCCACCGGCTGCAAGAGATCCGGAATCCCGGCGATTGGTCCACGCATCCATATTTCTAAATTTTCCATCAGTTTCAGTATCCTATTTTCTTTTACATGTACTTTTTAATGCCCAAGCGATCAATACCGGTTGAAAAAACAAACGGGCGAGCCGCTTTGTGTCGGTATCTAATCCAAAACCATCACGCTGGTTTTGATACTGAGCGATATTTCCAGGAAACACGGCAACAAAAAAAGCAGCCGCAATTTTACCGACCTTTGAGCGCTGTTTGCCCTTTGCCAAAATCAGGGCACTGCCCAGGGCAATTTCAGCAAAACCGGAATAAACCACCGTATCGTCTTTAGAGATCGGTACCCAATCCGGCACCTGCGCCTGAAATTCCTTTCGGGCAAAAGTGAGGTGCCCGATTCCTGCCACGATTAAAAAAGCACCTAAGCCATAGCGGGCGACCGTTTGAAGATAAGATTTTTCCATAATCTTTTTTAATAGAAGACAGTACAGGGCAAAAATAGTTTGCACCAGTTACCCACGTTTCGAAAAACAACCCCGACAATTCCCTTCTTTCCCAAATGTTTCCAGAATCTATCTGAAACTTTACCCTGTGGCGTTTTCTGTTTCCAAGCTTAAGACAGCCTGGACGACAAAAAAGAAGTCAACAACAGATGTAATAGAACTTAGTAAAATAGCAAACATGAAGAAATTAACCTGGTTAGCCGCTGTCCTGATGACAGGCAGCGCATTGACATTTACGGCATGTGACAAGGATGATCCGATTGAGACAGCGACTAGCTATGCCGAATTGCCGCAGGCAGGCAAAGCAATTCTTGAATCCTATTTTGGAAGCAATGCTGTCGCCAGCGTCACCCGCAAAAACCTACCTGATACTGATGGTACCCTGTATGAGGTGAGGTTGACCAGCGGCATCGAGATCGACCTGGACAAAGATGGCAACTGGACCGATATCGACGGGAATAATCAAAAACTACCCGATGCATTAATTCCTGCACCCATATTGGACTATGTCACCAAGCAATACCCTGCTCCCCTATTTATCGAAGGGATTGACAAAGAACCCTATGGTTACCAAATCGACTTGTCCAATGACCTGGATTTAAAATTTACCACCGAGGGAGCTTTCATTGGTCTCGATGATTAAATGTCAGACAAAAAAGGGACTTACCATACGATAAGTCCCTAACAAGTAAAAAACAAAAATTATATTATTGACGATCCCAGCCGCCGCCAAGAGATCTATATATCGCGACACTGGCTTTGAGCTGACTGGCTTTCTTTTCCACCAGTTCAAATTTGGATTCCAAGGCATCGCGTTGCGTCAGCAACACCTCCATGTAATCCGCCCGCGCATATTTAAACAGATCATTGGAGATGTCTATGGATTCTTTGAGCGCATCCACCTCCCGGGTCTTGATTGCCAGCCCATTCTCCAGGTTTTTAATTTTGGAAAGCTGGTTGGCCACTTCGATATAAGCCCCCAGTATAGTTTGCTCATAATGATATACCGCCTGCACCTGTCTTGCGCTGGCATTGTAATACGCCGCTTTGATCGCCCTCTTGTTGATCAGGGGAGCAGTCAGTTCGCCGACGAGCGATGTCAGAAAAGACTCCGGCTTAATGAGATAGGTCGGATCAAAAGCCTGCAAGCCCACACCGGCAGCAATATCCAAGGAAGGATAAAAACGTGCTTTCGCCGATTTGATATCCAGTTTGGAAGCCGCCAGTTCATATTCCGCCTGCTTGATATCCGGTCTATTTTCCAGCAGATCAGCAGGGATACCCGTGTAGACAGTTTGTGGAACAAGCTTGTCAAAAGCTTCGTGATCCCTTTCCACCGGCTGCGGAAAACGTCCAACCAGGTAATTGATCCTGTTTTCTGTTTCGGTTATTTGCTGTTTGATATCATATTGCATGCCCTGTGTTTTCAGGATCTGCGCCTCGAATCTTTTGACTGCGAGCTTATTGGACCGGGCATTCTTTTTCAGGTCATTGACTACCGTGAGGGCATCATTTTGGATCTTCACATTCTCATTGATGACCAGCAGCTCATTATCCAGGGCCAGGAGCTCATAATACGCATCCGCAATTTCGGAGATCAGGTGCGTCACCATAAAGTTCTTCCCTTCGACGCTGGCAAAATAGCGCTGCAGCTGTGCTTTGGTCGCATTATGCAGTTTGCCCCAGATATCCGTTTCCCACTTGGCCTGTACACCGACGCCAAAATCAAACAGCGGCTCAGGCATTTCCCTTCCCGGTTCGATTTCCGTATTCTTCTCCATCGCGCCGATATTGGTGTATCGGCTCACTTTGTCCACACCGGCACCTACCTTGACGCCTACCGAAGGTAAATATTCCCCCTTTTTGGCACTGACTTCATTTTTGGCCATCTCGATTTCCTGGAGCATAATATGGAGCTCCTGATTGTTGGCCAGTGCCAGACCGATTAGCCCCTGTAAATGGGGATCATTGAAATAACTGTTCCATTTAATTTTTCCCGTATTTAAGGAGTCGCCGTGTGCTCCCCCATATTGTTCCGGTACCGTTCTGTTTTCGGCACGTTGTTGTATTTCCAAGGGTTTGCAGGCCGCAAAACTAAGCAAGAAAAGTGCGAAACCCGTATATTGATATATTCTATTCTTATTCATAATGTATCATGTCTTCGCTTAAAGGTGAATCGTCTTCGGATTGGATCATCTTTCTTCCGTCGGCCAATTTTGCAAATATGTAGTAGAGTCCCGGAATGACGATCACGCCAAAGATTGTTCCGACAAGCATACCGCCCAATGCAGAAGCACCGATGGTATGGTTTCCAATGGCTCCGGCACCACTTGCAAAGACCAGCGGTACGAGTCCGGCAATAAAGGCAAAGGAAGTCATCAGAATCGGTCTGAACCGTGCCCGTGAGCCCTCGATGGCCGCTTCTAGGATCGAATCCCCAGCCTGGCGGCGCTTGACGGCGAATTCGACGATCAGTACGGCATTTTTACCCAATAAACCGATGATCATGATCAAACCGACCTGTGCATAGATGTCGTTCTCCAGGCCCATGGCTTTCAATAGGAAAAATGAACCAAACACCCCGACCGGCAGTGACAACAATACCGCAAAGGGAATGATAAAACTCTCGTATTGCGCGGCTAATACCAGGTAGACAAAGACCAATACGACCAGGAAGACGTAAATCGCTTCATTTCCACGCTGTGCCTCGTCATAGGACAATCCCTCCCAGGCCACTTTATAGCCATGCGGCAAGGTAGCAAGGGCAGTTTCGTTGATCGCCTGAATGGCATCGGCCGTTGTGTAGCCATTAGCCGGGAGCCCGCGGATCGCAGCAGAGTTGTACATATTGTAACGCGTGATCTCATTGGGCCCCTGTGTTTTTTTCAAGGTCATGAAGGCCGAATAAGGCACCATCTGATCATGGTCATTTTTGACATACAGGTTCAAGATATCCGAAGGCAGCCTTCTAAATTCGGGTGATGACTGCACATACACTTTGAAAAATTGGCCAAAGCGGATAAAGCCCTGTTCGTAGGTACTGCCGATCAGGATATTGAGGTTGTCCATGGCTTTACCGATGGAGACCCCTTTTTGCATGGCGGCATTATTGTCGAACACCAATTCATATTGCGGGTAATTGGCAGCAAAGAAGGTGAAGACACCGGTCAGCTCCTTGCGTTTTTTCAGTTCAGCAATAAAAGCTTTGTTGACCTTATCGAAATCCTGGTAGTCTGTAGTTCTATTCAAATCGAGTAAGCGCATGGAGAAACCTCCCGAAGAACCGAAACCGGGCACTGCCGGCGGTTCGAAAAACTCTACGGTTGCCCCGAGGTTTTTTGACTTTTCTTCAAGCTCCTCCATGATCTCTTTCACACCATGCTCGCGCTCACTCCAGGTCTTCAGGTTGATCAGACAGGTCCCGGCATTCGAACCACGGCCTTCCGTCATGATCTCATAACCAGCGAGGGAAGAGACAGACTCGACCCCATCCACACCCTGACAGATCTTCTGGAGCTCTCTGGAAAGTTTATTGGTCTGTTCGAGTGTCGATCCAGGTGGCGTCTGGATAATGGCATAGATCGTTCCCTGATCCTCACTCGGAATAAAACCTCCCGGAAGCGTTTTATTGATCAGGAAAGTTCCCACACAGAAGGCGATTAAAATCCCCCAGGTGATGACCCTACGGCTGGCGATTTTCCGGAGAAAGGAAGCATAAGACCCCGTTAACCTATCGAAAGTGCGGTTAAAGGCATCGAGCGATTTGGTAAATAGATTGGATTTTTTGGGCTTTCCATGGTTATTTTTCAGCAGCATCGCTGCGAGCACCGGCGTGAGTGTCAGTGCCACCACGGCCGATATCACAATGGAACTCGCCATGGTAATTGAAAACTGACGGTAGAACGTCCCCACGGGGCCTGTCATAAAAGAAATCGGAATAAATACCGCCACCATGACCGCCGTGATGGCGATGATCGCACCTGCAATTTCGGCCATCACTTCCTTGACGGCACTGTAAGGTGAGATCGTGCTCTCCTCCATCTTGGCGTGCACGGCTTCGATCACGACAATGGCATTGTCCACCACAATTCCGATCGCCAGAACGAGTGCAAACAGGGTGACCAAATTGATCGACATGCCGAACCACTGGATGACAAAGAATGTACCTATTAACGACACTGGCACCGCAATGATCGGGATCAGGGTAGAGCGCCAGTCACCAAGAAAAATAAACACCACAATGGCTACCAGGATAAAGGCATCGCGCAGGGTATGCATTACCTGTTCGATCGAGGCATCCAAAAACTGCGATACATCATAGCTGATCTTATAGTCTATGCCCGGAGGGAAATTGCCCTTCATCTCTGCCAGCTTCGCTTTGACATCTTTGATGACATCATTGGCATTGCTCCCATAATTCTGTTTGAGCACAATGGAAGCCGAAGGATGTCCGTCCAGATTGGAGTAGATATCAAAAAATTCACTGCCCAGTTCGACTTTACCGACATCTTTGAGTTTGATATTCTCCCCTTCCGAATTCGCGCGAACTATAATATTTTCGTACTCTTCGGGTTGATTGTACTGTCCTTTATACGTCAATACATACTCCAGAGACTGGGCAGCGATACCCGAGCTCTGTCCCAGCCGGCCCGGCCGGCCGATGATACTTTGTTCCCCGATCGCTTTCATCACCTCATCCACCGATAAGTTGTAGGCCCGCATACGGTCGGGATTTAACCAGATCCGCATGGCATAACGCCGGCTACCCAAGATCTGAGATTTGGCGATTCCATGGATCCGGTTGATTTCGGGAATGATATTAACCGTGGCGTAGTTGTACAGAAACTTTTCGTCCATACTCTTGCTGCTGCTGTACAGGTTGACATACATCAACATACTGGGCTGGATCGGATTGACGATCACCCCCTCCTTTTGCACCAGTTCAGGCAGGAGGGGCATCACCTGATCCACCCTGGTTTTGACCAGCACCACCGCATCGTTGGGATCCGTTCCCGGATCAAAGATCACGTTGACGGTGGCCTCGCCGGCACTGGTTGCGTCTGTAGCGATGTAACGCATGCCCTGCACCCCATTGATGGCATTTTCTAAGGTAATCAGCGAAGATTTGACCAACACATCCGCACTGGCGCCGGGATAGGCAATGGAAACCGCTACCGTGGTCGGTGCGATCTTCGGAAATTGTTCGGTGGGAAGCTGCTTGATCGCCAGTCCCCCGATAAATAGAATGACAACCGATATGACAATAGCAAATACCGGTCGATGAATTACTTTTTTAAACATAATGCTGCGTTTTAATTACTCTGCATATAAATCCAGGTTTGACATGACTTTCTCCGGGGTCTGGTACCTTGCTTCAATGGTCTGATTTTCCTGTACCATGCGAAGACCGTTCAGCAGAATCTTTTCATCCTTGTTCAGGCCCGAAGAGACAACATAGATATGAGGCAGTTCGGCAGCAACCTTTATTTCTCTTGCTTTTACTTTATTATCTTTTGTGATGACATATACATATTTCTTTTCAAGCTCCTCAAATGTAGCTTTCTGGGGGATCATCATCGCATTCACATAAGGAGAGGTAATGACGATATTTCCCGTCTCCCCAAAGCGCAATAAACCCTTTGGATTTGGGAACGTGGCCCGATAAGCAATATTTCCCGTTTCATTGTTGAAGTCCGATTCGATCGTTTCAACAATACCTTCCTGACCAAATTCCTTGCCGTTGGCCATGTTCAGGCGGACATGCATGGGACTGTTGTCCTTCCTGGCTTCCATCTGATTGAGGTATTCCACTTCCGGCACATTGAAGTATACCCACATTTTGCTATTGTCGGAGAGTTCGGTGATCAATTCCCCCTCGTCCACCAGGCTCCCCTTGCGCACATGTAGTTTACCGACGATACCCGAGAATGGGGCGGCGATATCCGTAAATTTGAGGTGGGTGTTCATCGACGCCAGTTCGGCCTTGGCTTTCTCATATTTTGCTTTGGCCATCTCAGTTTCCTGGGGTGCAACGATATCTTTTTCAGAGAGATTTTTGGTATTTTGATATTCGATTTCAGCATATTTGACCTCTGCTTTTGCGCGGTTGACATCGGACTCATAGAGGTTGGGCATAATTTTAAAGAGCGGCTGTCCTTTTTGTACAAACTGTCCTTCATCCACAAATATGGACTGGATGTAGCCCTTTTCCTGCGCACGCAGTTCAATATGGTTGATCGAACGGATCTGGGCAACATACTCTTTATTGACAATGGTGTCTTTCACCAGCGGTGTTGTCACGTTGAAAACTGCGGTTTCCTTCTTTTCCTTTTTTTCAGACTGACAGCTCGTTGATAGCACAATAAAACACAGGCTGATATACATGAAGCTTTTCATGATCGTATATTTTTTAATAATTTTTGAAAAATTTGAACAATAGTGTGACCAGCTTCCAAAATATATGAAAGCCATTTTGATATTCTTTTAAAAAAATTAATTAAAAATCACAGCCTGAAGACACTGTAATGGATATAAAGGGCGTTTTTTAGTGGAGTAAGATGCTGTGTATTGGCAAGCGATATCGCTGTGCGGGTATTGTGAAACTCGGGGTGGATGTAGGCGTTCAGATTTCCAAAATCATTTTTGGAAAGTGCGAATACATTCGAAGCGTCAGTATCGCTGCCCGTCTCATCGTTTTCACCATCCTTCTCGGCAACATAAGCCCTGAGTTTTTCGTGGCGTTGGTGTTCACCTTTACGGATGACTTCAACATCCTGTGCCTCAGTTTTTACCTGTCTGTTGTAGTACTCGACTGCATGGCGGTTGGCTGATGCAGGCTCATTTGACGCTGATGCATAATACCAGCCCAAACTGACAAGCATTGCACACAGAACGCTGAATAGATATTGACGGAATCTTCCTTGCATCGTTAAAGCAAATGTAATTAAACTTTAAAAAGGATGCAAGGAATTTGAATATAGAAGTTTTAAAGATTACAGGTTATTGTTACAAAGTATTTAAAATTAACCCTTTAAAATTAAAATAATGATATTTAAACAGGCTAACGCACTGATTCAAAAACAGTAAACAAAAGTCCGCTTGTATTTATGCTCCCACATAACGATCGAAACGCCCTTGGAAATACACATCAATCCTGCCCATTTCCATAAAGGGTTTCTGAAAGAACCTGTAAGTAGCTATCCGCTTCTTCAAAACGTTTGAGTTCGATCTCATAAGACGCTATCACAGGCTCAAGCGATGCTTCGCCTCCCTTAAAATCGATGTAAGCCATCACGGTATCACCACCCCACATCCAGTCAAAGATCAATGCAAAACCGGTCTGGGTATAGCTGCCCAGTTGTTTAAAAAGAGCCAGCATCGGCAGTATTTCGTGATAGTTTTCGCTGAAATGGAGTGCTGCAAAAGTCCAGCGCTGATCGGTGTCATCATACTGCTCCATAGCTCCGTAAGATGCCGTATTGAGCAAATCATCCAAGACATCACGGATACACTGTCTGGAATAGGTCGGGATGGTTTCCAAGTCAGATTTATTATACATCTGGCGGCTTTCCCACCATTGCAACCAATTCTTATCAATAGCTGCCTGCATTGGCCTCGCTGCGAAAAAAGCGTTTAATCTTTCTTTTTCAATTTGAATGCTAATATAGAGCGTATCCAATTCCATACATGTATTTAAATTATTCCATTACTCTAAAAATATTGCTTAAATTATGAATAAGCTTTATACTTAAAATAAGCAAATACCGAACTCCAAATGAAAATAATGAAAATCAAGATATTTAACAACCAATGCCAAAAAAATCAGCCTATCAGCTGACGCTGTGGATCTAGACATCAATAGATCAATGGTTGAGCAAAGGTCAATGACCTATTGATCCAAAGGTGCAAGGAGATGAGCATTGATAATAGAAATGCCGGGGGGTAAATTTCCGCGATCAAAGTCGACTATGGCTTCAAAATCGACGAATTGTAAATCAGGCAGGCCAAATATAAACCGGTAAAAAAATATTTGATCTTAATATGCACATTTGCATGTATACAACGCCGATCAAACATGAAAAAATATATTATCGTTTTTAGTCTATCATTGCTTACTATTACTGCTTCTGCGCAAAAAAAGAAGAAAAAGCAAATACCGCCGCCAAAGAAGGTGGAGCTCATCCCCGTGGTTGAACCGGTCCAGATTACCAACGGTTCGGCCGAAGATGCTCTCCCCGTGCCGATGCCCACAACCAGCCCCGTTCCTATCCTTGCCACAACCGTCGAAGGAAAAGAAATGCGTTTCAAGAATATCGAAGAACTGACAACGACAGACTTATCGAAGCTGAAAGAGCTGTCATTTCGATCGGCGGTTAGCGGCAAGTCTATCGACAGCGGCATTTTGCAGAAAATCATTGAACGCGCTACGCAACTGGAAACACTAGGGATTGACAATTTCGAGTTAGCTGTTTTTCCTGAAATCAAGACAGCTCATCATCACCTAAAAACACTGGCACTACGACAAAACAAGCTAACATCACTGCCGGCAAGCATTTCCAATCTTACCGCATTAACAGCTTTCACCTGTGACAACCCTCTTACCGAACTGCCGCCATCATTCACGCAGCTCAAAAACTTGAAAGAACTTGGACTGAACGACCACCTATTTACTGCCTTTCCAGCAGAAATCTTTAGCCTGAGCCAACTTTCCATGTTATATATGTCGGGCAATTACAAAAGTGAAACGAAACTGGGGAAACTACCTGACCTGTTTCAGCAACTGCCTGAACTAAAAGAGCTGGGTATACAAAATGCAGGACTTTCCTCATTGCCCAGATCTATCGCGACACTAAAAAAATTGGAACACGCAAGTTTTTCCAATAATCAATTTAAGTCGTTTCCCGAAGTACTGGCTTCAAATCCCAGGCTGGTCTATGTGCCCTTTACCAATAATCCCTTACAATGGGAGCCATTCCTGGCGTCCATCAAAAAAATACAATGGCGAGGACTGTTCTTCCTATACGAAACAGGATTTACAAAAAAACAGTACGAACAGCTTCAGCAGATCCTGAGCAAAATCGATGTGTATTACGACGGTATGAATGACTAAGACTTAGCGGATCTTTCAACGGCCTCTTTGGGCAGTCTGGTCGCAAGTCAAACGGCCAATAATCTAATATAATGATCAATAGTGATGAATAACTCAAACGAAAATTATCTAAAAGAGACAAGGAAATTGTACGACAAAATTACGTACAAATTTCTGATGCCAGTGCTATATATAGTATTCCTGTGCGTCAGCCCGCCACCTGTTCTTATCTTTACGATAGTCCTATCCCCGCTGCTGTTTATGCTATTTTTTAACCGTAAACTCTTCAGTAAGAAGTTCGCTATTTTTTCGTTTATGATCTATTTGACCGGATCAGCTATCTATTCCTGCTTACCGTGGTTTCAATACCGGAGCTTTCTTTTTTTTCATCCCAGCTGGACGGAAGCAGAAGGCAGAATTATTGATTATAAAATCCGCTGGACGCCGACGACAAAGCAGTCCGCAGCTTCGTCTACCGCATCCATTACCTACACGTACAGGGTCGGGGACAAAGAGCGGCAAGTTTACGCTTCGGAGGCAGTAGATCGTTACTCCAATAACTTATGGAATACAGACGGCGACATCGAAGGCCATAATTTAGCACTGGACAAGCAGATAAAGGAGTACATCAACGCTAAAAATTATAAAATACTGATCAACAGAGCAAATGATTCCAGACTATTTATTCCTTTGGACTATTTTAGCTTTTGGGGCGCTCTCCCCCTTCAGATTATCCTCATGCTTCTAAAAATCATCGTAGCATTGGCCATTATTATTTCGCTGCCTTATAGCTATGCATATGTACTTGAGCGCATAAAGGAAAATCAGCGAAGAAAATATTGATGCCTCCGGTTGATCCCAACACGACTATCTAAGTCTAATTTTCTACCAATTCAAAAACCTAGCATATTTTCCTATATTGATACAATGCTCCAAGAGCTCCTGTTATGTCATTTGCTTAATACATATTAAATCACTATCGCTTCTTCTGCGCAGAAAAAAGAAAAAGTAAATTATAACCTCAGCCAATCAACTACGATTTAAGATCGAGGCCAGGACTTCTTCCTTTAGATTTCGGGCTATCGGAATTTTATAATCCGCGATGTGCAATTGATTTCCCTCTATGATCGCTATTCTATTCTTGTTGACCAGATAAGATCGGTGGCACGATATAAAAGTATGTGTAGGCAACGAGGTCATCATCTGTTGGAGCGTGCAATAGGTAATTTCACGAGAATGCATAGTCTGCACAATCACATAGTTACCCATACTCTGAACGAATAGGATATCTTGAAGAAAAATTTTCTTCAATCGTTTATCCACTTTAAGAAAGATATGCCCCTCTTGAAAATTTGTCGGCATGCCAGTCGGCAAACCAGCTAAGCTGAGCACATCGAAGGCCCGGTTGGCCGCCTTAAAGAACCGTTCAAAGGGAACTGGCTTCAACAGATAATCGATAATCTCCAACTCATATCCACGCAGTGCATACTTTTCGTAGGCAGACACAACGATAACCTTAGGCGGGTTGTTCAGGCTTGCAATATAATCCAGGCCCGAAATTTCAGGCATTTCGATATCAAGAAAAATAAGATCAATGGGATGCGAACGAAGGTACTGACTCAATTCGATAGCGTCCTCGCACTCAACAACAAGTTTCAAAAAGTCTATTTTCTCTATATAGGATGCAATTCCCTTACGCGCGAAAGGCTCATCATCAACTATAGCACATTTGATCTCCATCATATCGATTAAATACATATTATTAATTCCGCCAAAAAATTCCCTCCATCAACCTGTGTATTCAGGGTATGGCGCTGCGGATATAGCAATGCCAACCTCTTTTTCAGATTGGAAAGTCCTGCCCCGGACTCAGCTATTTCAGCCAGCGAAATTGCCGGCTTTACGGAAGCTGCATCGGATAAACTGTTTGAAATGCTAAAGCATATTTTAGTTCCTTGGCGTTTGAGGTGGATAGCTATCGCGTACTGCCCCCGCACATATTTAAATGCATTTTCGAGCAGTGGCTGAAAAAGTAAGGGAAAAATTGTTACCCCTGTCCAATCCTCATCAATATCTGTATGTACTGTCAATCTTTCGGTCAACCGCTGCTGCTGAAAGGCTATATAAGATTTTAAAAATGCAAGTTCCTGGTCCATGGATACCTTTTCATCCACATTGTAAATCTGGTAGCGCAATAGTTCCGAAAGCTGTTCGACACTTTTTTTTGCCAACGTATTCGACTCATCAATCTGAAAATATACTGTGTTAAGGGCATTAAAGAGAAAATGTGGATGATATTGGCTTTTCAGCAATTGCAATTCGGTATTCAATTTATCCGCTTTGATCTTTTCGACATAGATACGATTGTTCGCCATATTCTTATGTATATACTCGTTCCGCAACAACATGTAGTAAAGTAGAAACAATGGAATATAAATCGCATTAACCAGCATATAATCTATATACCCATCGCCCATGTAGATCCAGCCGAAATGTTCGGTGACAAATACCGCCGGATTAAATATCAGAGCGATTTGCACAATAGCAATCATATACTCCAGTGGTACATTTGGCGTAATGGTAGGCATAGCAACAAAGATCTTGTCAAGTCTCCGCCGCCACAACATTGTCATCACATAACAAAAAATCACAGAGATAAGAAGTCCTACGGAATGGATCTTAATCCCCCCTGACCAAAATTCATCTTTCTTGGTTAAATCGGTCACGACACGTAAAATATTGAACGAAGCGATTCCCCAAAGTGCCGGGCCTAGATAATGTATGGGATTTTCTCTTAATTTTGAAATGCTGGCTATCATGACATCAATAATTGATCCTGTTATTTTCCTCCAAGCGGTCATTGGCAGGAGCATTCTTAAGATTACTTTTCTTTCCGCGATGTAGCCTGTAAGAAAGATTGATCCCCACCGCTCTACTATCGTATGACTCTCGGTACTTCCCTTCCATGAAATCGCTACTAAAAGTTATTTTAGGTCGGTTGGTCCTGAAAAGGTCATTGGCATAAATATACAAAGTAAATTTATCTTGCAAGAAGGTTTTGCGCAAACCGGAATTGACGGACCACAATGATGCAATGCTAGCCTGTCCTTCTGCAGTGGACCCATTCACAAAACAGTTGACATCCAGCTTTATTTTAAAAGGCAGTTTTATATTATTTTGCAATTGCAGAGCAGGAGTCAGTTGCCTGTTATGATAGACATCATTTGCCGTCACCCATTCAAAATACCTATAGATGAGATTGCCATTTGCCTGTATGTTCCAATTTCGCATAGGGGAAATACTGGTCGCATTGATCCGCAATCCAATACTAGATGCGTGCTCCAGGTTGATAGGCATTACTACGGTCCGCTTGTTCCCGTCCAGGTTGTAGCTCTTGCTGATCGCATCTTGTCGTAGGCTGTAGAACATGCGGAAGGAATAGGAATTTTTAAATAACCAAGTAAGCTCCATTTTATGGACAAATTCGGGCTTCAACGCAGGGTTTCCTTTTTCATATAAATAAGGATCGTTGACTTCAACAAAAGGGCTCAGGTCTTTAAAATTAGGCCGGTTGACCCTCCTGTGATAATTGATCGAAAGCTTTTGTTTATTATCCAATGCATAGGTCATTGTCAGGTTCGGAAAAAAATTTTTGTATGATCTTACAATAGTAAGATCTGTACCCAGACCATTTGCTGTTCCACTATGAAAAGCCGCAGCCTCATAACGCAGCCCCAGATCCATCCGAAACAACGCTGAAGGGCTGTATCCCACTTGCATAAAAAGCGCCTTTAGACGTTCTTCATGATCGAAAGCATTTGTCAGATCGGGACGTTCCTGCCAATCGCTGTTATCCGATTGTTGAAACAATGAGCTTGTACGCATGTCAACCTGCGTAAATTTTCCACCAACGGAAGCCGCGATATCCGGCCGGATGTCCAGCATGTATTTCGACTGTATCGTCGTGATATTTACCTTACCTCCACTCTTGCCTCTGAGTTCCTGTGGCAGGGATACCGGTGCTCCGTCCCCTATAAATTTATCCAACAGCTGATGTTGCGTTTCAGCTTGTTTAACCTGTTGCAGGTCAAGATAATTTTCCCATTTTGATCCACCAACAAGCTGTACGGTAAAGTGAGCTCCGGTACTAAAATTTTTAAAGTTATGTCGTAAACCATTGCTTGTAGCAATGATAGAATCCGCCTGCGACCGGCTGTAAAAAAAAGCAGAACCAACAGTTTCCTCTTTCGTTCTTTCCTGATCGGAGAGAAGCAGATAGGTGCCCATTTTAATTTTATCATTTGGCCTATAATCGAGCGTGCCGTTATAATAATGATTGCTATATTTTTTCTTTCTAATCGCATCCATATCCAAGCTTAGCATTTTATTGGCCGTATGGATAGTATTACTGAGATACCGGGTTGAATTGACATCCACCAAATCACTTCCATTTGCATAAGCGTAGGTATTTGAAATATCCAATTTACGCAGGTTGGCCGCGACAGTTATATTATGGTAGTTCCTGTTATATTTACCTTGTTCGGCATTGGTCGAAAGAAAAACATTTAGGCCATTTGAAGTACGGTTACCCCGTTTTAGATTGATAAACCGGGCTTCACCGTTGGCATCCATTCCAGCATCTGGCTGTGTAATAAGTTCGACAATATCAAGGGATGAGGCTGGCATGGAACTCAAAAAATTAATTAGATTTTCACCATCAATAAAATTTGTCTTGCCGTCAATCAGCAGCTGTACACCCGCTTGTCCGTTCAAACTTATCTTACCGTTTGGTAAAATAGTAACTCCCGGCATTTTCCGCAGTAGTTCCAAAACACTGCCCGACGCACTCATTGTATTTTTATTCACCTGATAACTCAGCTTGCCAGGAACAATTTTAATCGGATTGAATCGTCGTGACACTTCGACCTCACTCAGCTTTATATTCTTATTGGTCGTTGTATCCTGTAAAAAATAGCCTGTCTCTCCATGAGCTGCGCCTGAAGCAAATAGCATAATGGCAAACTGCATATAACTGAATTTTCTAGTCATTATTCGTGTGCTTTAATTGACTACGAATGTATTTGCTTAGCAGCGTTTGCCTAAATAATTTATTTGAACGGTAATTTCTGCGGGATGAGTGGTCGCTTTTCCCTATGGTATTATACTTTTATAACCTTTATAATTAAATACAATCATAAACAAATATACCACATCGGACTTATTGGCAAAAGGTGTGACCGACAACAGCATATCTTCCATTAAAGTGGGCGCCAATGTTAAAGTCACGTTATACAACGGCAATAATTTTACCGGCGATAGCCTCGTCGTCACCTCGTCGTCTTCCTACCTGTCAACTTTCAACGATAAGGTTTCCTCCATGAAAATACAAAACCGTTAGAGAAGGCCGAGCGCTACAATGAATAAATTAATTCTTAATAACATAAAAACAATCCTGCTGCTGCTATTTGCTGTGGCGGGATTGAACCTATCAGGCCAGCCCGCCCCCTCATTTACCGAAGGCAAATTTGGTCTCTTTCTCCATTGGGGGCTCTATTCCCAGACGGCGGGAGACTGGAATGGGCATCCCACCAAAGGCGGCGAGCATTTTATGCTCTATGAGCGGATCCCGGTCAAAACCTACGCAAAGATTGCCGACCAGTTTAACCCGACGGCCTTTGATGCTGACCACTGGGTGCAGCTGGCTCATGATGCCCCTCCACGCACGCTATCGAAATGAAGAGGGTAAACAAAAAGCCACATCTCCCGACGTGGCTTAAACTAAACATAAATATATGAACCATCACCTAATCTAGCGGTTCCCACTAACTCTTATTTCACATTCACATTAAATGTGAACGTCGCCTGCACGGTTTTCGTTCCTTCGTACGTATACACCAGTGCCTGCTTGATGGTGTATTGCTTTCCAGTGGTCAATGCCCCTGGATATTGACCGATGGAGAACGTAATCGTACTGGCGTTAAATTCTGAAAATAAGCCCGCATTGGCCCCCCAGTTGGTCACAGCCCCGGTAGGAGTAAACCAATGTCCGTAACCTGTGGCCGTAATGGTGGGATTTAAACTTCCATTCGGCTCCACGGCATAGAACTTAATTTTTCCGCTGCTCATCAAACCCGCCAGGTCTGCCGAAGATATGGCCAAGGCCTCCCCTAGCTGAGCTGCATTGACGCTTATCTGCGCACCCGAATACCCTGTGGCATCTGCCGGGAAGCTCAGGTCATAATTCAACGCGATATCCTTCGGCTGACTGCTCACCTCATTGTATCCTGTCGCCGTGGTACCCTGAATTTTAATTTCGTAAGGCCACTGCTCGTCATTGCTATCGTCATCATCCCAGGCATGTGGCTGGTAAACAGATGGGGCACCTGTGACAACAAACCAGAGGTTGCTGCAATTGGCCGGAACGGTAAACGCTACTGTATTCTCCGTACCTTCTGTCCTATCACCGTATACCCGCGTGCCATCTTTCAATAAAGCCACATAGCCATATCGCCATCCGGCACGGCTGGCATCCACCGGATTAAATCCAGCAGCGTTTGGCAGCCCCTTAAAAGCCACCGAAACCTTGGTTCCCGCAGCCGGCAGGTCCAGCGGAATCACATTATAACCCGTAGTGCCCGGACAACGATCATAGGCAACGCGAAGACTACCGTTGGATTGCCGCGTAAATTTGGTCGTCAGCTTACCGATATAATTCTTTCCATAGTCCCGGATGCTGTTCAGGTCCCAGGTCACAAAGCGGGTCGCCGCATCATAGATTTCATTGTTGAATTGTTTCACATCGATACCCGTTATACGCATATAGGCCTGCACCGGATCTTCAGGTTTTAAAGCCTCCCGCCAGATGCGGCCAATCATATCGATCCCATGTTTGCTGGTCCAATACCAATGGATGAAATAGCTGGCATAACGATATTTCTCGTGATGAATATGGCGATGATAATTTTCGGTATAGACGGGAAAATCGGAGCCCGAAAATGCCTGTGCGGGATACGCTTGGTAGGCCTGCCATTGCGCGGTCTGCTCCCAGAACCCGTTGCCGCTCGTTCCGCCGTAGCCGTAACGAAACCCATGCCCCCCTTTCAGATCAGCAAACACCTGATATTGAAAACTATGCCCGATCTCATGAGCAATCACAGCCCCCACAGGCTTACAGGTCGCTGGATTAATCCATAGTGCCCCGATCGTATCGTCGTAACCGCCACCATAAGCCATCCATTCTGTCGTGTAGTGCACAAAAATCATCATTTTGTATTTATCCAGATTGGATCGGTTTACTTTGCGTTCTGCAAACTTCAGCGTGCCGATGTTCAATGCGTAGAACTGTTCGGCCTTGGCCAAAAGATCATCAATATCGACCCGGTATTCTTCGGGTACAGTTTCCGAATTGGGATCGTTCTTCCCATAACTCGCCCCCCAGAACACGATAAAATGCTCCGACTGACGGCTGCGCGAATAGGACCATTTGCTCCCTTTATCGTTATAATCCATCCCTTCAAATTCCTTGGGCTTGTAAATTTGCAAAGAATCTGTCCCCACTGTAACGGGCGGCGTGGTGACCTCTTCCTCGACGGGAAGGGGTACTTCTTTTTTGCTGCATCCCTGCGAAAGAAATACAAGTGCTGAAACCAGTGTCAGCAGGACTTTATGCAATACTATACTTTTCATCATTTGCGCTTTTAATAGGTAGAGATCAACTATGTGTGACGGTCAAAAAACGGAAGCGAACGGTATAGGTACCACTTCGGTAGAATTTGATGGTCGATACCGGGTTAAGATTACGTCCCAGCGTAGTCGCCGTACCTACAATACGGTAATAAGAAATGGGATCCCCCGACCAAAATTCTGTGCCAACATAAGTACCGTTCATGATAGGATACACCAGTCCCGAAACATCTGGATAGCGATACACCAAGCCCGTATCGGTGACTTCCTCTGGATAATAGGGCGACCAATTTTTGAATGTCGGCCGGTCGCCACGCTTGATGACCTCGCCTTTTTTGGGATTGAATGGCTTGCCGTTTTTATCTTCCCATTGATATACAATTTTGTTTTCTCCTTCCGCCTGATGTTCTACAACGATCTCATAGTCTGTATAGGGTAGAAAATTGGATTCGGCACCGTAGTCCGAACTCGTGCACGACTTAAATAAAATATCTTCCTTCTTGGCACCGATAACATTAAAATCGAGGATGTTCTTAAACGTTTTCTGTCCGGCGATATTGCTCACCTCCACATCGATGGTGTACTGCCCCGGGGTCACAAATTGCGTCGCCTGTGTAAAACCCACGCGGCCACCGGTCGCATTGAGCATCATCGGCGGATATTTCGCCTTGCCGATTTTGGCCTTCAACAGATCCAGGGTGGTATCCCGCCAGGTGATCTCAGCAAGGTAGGTGGAGATCTCATGTTCTTTTGAAAATTCTGTTGAGAGCTCGCCGGTTTCCTTGTTCCGTACCGCAACCAGATTGACGGTCAACGGGGTTGTGCTTCCATTGGCAACAATGGCATCCGTGTACACTACTGCCCCCTGGTTGACTTGCAGGTTCTCCACATTATAGCGTAAATTTTCACTTAAATAACCTATTTGGTCACTCTTGCAGGAATCCAATAGTCCTAGGGATAAACCTGCTAAGCCGATTATAAAACTTCGTTTTTTCATCTGTTTTATTTTTTCATTTGTGATGAAGCTATCCGGTTGATTCAGTTTTGCAGCGGAATCAATCCAGCTAGTTTCATAATTTATTTGATCTTAACATTGAATACAAAAACAGCATTCAAATCACCCTTTGTTTTGGACTTGTACACGAGCGATTGTCGGACAGTGTAGGTACTACCCACCGTTGTTTGCCCTGGATATTGCAAAATATTGAAAGTCATCGTTGAGGTTGCCAGCTCCGATACAATGCGTGCATCGGTGCCCCATGAACAGGTTTGTCCTTTGGTATCGAACCAGTGCCCGGGAGCGTTGGCAGTACTGTTTGCATTTAAGCTGCCATCGGGCTGTACCGCGTAGTACGTGATATCCTTACCTACCAGCGCAGGTATTGCACCGCTCTCCACGCCATAAAAGCGGGCTAAACGCGGAAGCATTATGTCTACGGTCGTGCCTGTATATCCCGCTGCATCGTATTTAATGCTCAGGTCGTAGGTAAAGGTCAGCGTAGAGCCAGTCTCCACGATTTTAGGCCCCGTCAGGAGGCGCGGTACAAAATCGCCGATAAATGTATGTGTATTGGCCAATACATTCAGTGTCGTGCCGGACGCTGTTTTTATCCCCGTCGTCTGACAGAATATACGCATATCAGGCTGATCATCTTCTTTATAAGTGACGGTACCATCCGGGCTGGTTTGATCCGCTTCGCCCCGTATTTTGACGTAATACAAATAATAGAGTGCCCCAGAAGACCAAAGTGGTTTGGGTTGCTTTTGCCTATGGTAGACAAATCCGCCCACATTGGCCGCATTCTTGATTGTCGTATACGCTGTGCTGGCCGTCTCCAAATCGTAAGGGGCATCGTTATAGATGTATGCCCTGACGGAATCTACAGGAATTTCGTTCAGAAATTGGTCAAAAGAATACTGCGCATTTTCATCCACATACTTCACCGAGTCTTCTTTTTGTTTATAATAGCGGTTGACCGAATAATCCGACGGTGCCCAAAAGGTTTTCGCCTTGTTGATTTCATCTTTGAGTTTAAAATGGTCAATCACCAGCAGCAAGGTATCAAACATCCCCGCGGGATGAGCGGCCAGGTAGTCGTAAGTAGACAGATTGACTTCGGCTGTATGGAGACCGTCGTCCGTCAGATAAGCTGCTTTCTTACAACCGATCACGGTCAGTCCAAAAGCCAGCAGCAACGCAAATCGATATAAGGTTTTCATTTTTTTCAAGTTTAGTGGTTTACATATTGACAGTGCCCCAGTATGGTGTCTGATTAAGCGCAGGATTGGCTGACAACAACGATGGGTCAAATGGCCAAAGGTATTTCTTCGCGTTAAACTGCGCCTGGTTCATTTTGCTTTCCGGAAATTTATAGACGTTAAAGTGTTTATACAACCGCACCAGGTCGTAATAGCGATGGCCTTCCAAAAACAGTTCGCGCGCTCGTTCACTAAAGATGGCCTCAATAAGCGGTTCTTCGTTTGCGTAGGCAAGCAATCCCGCCTGCGTCCGGATTTCATTTAAGATGGTTTCAGCAGCACTGTTTTTGCCTGTTGCGGCCAGTCCCTCTGCCATCAGCAGCTTAATATCGGAATACCGAAAGATGATGATGTTATTTTTAAATATCGCGTTGGCATTTGACGCATCACTCGAGAACTTTACATTTGCATATTTTGTACATAGTGCATAGTTACCGCTATAAGTTATATCAAACACACTTTTAAAGCGTTTGTCGTTATTGTCTTTAAAGAGCGTTTTAATGTAATCCTGACTGATTCTTAACATCGGATCGGTGAAAATCCGAAAATAAGGTCCCGCCAGTGAATAGTACCCTATCCCCCTATTGGTCCCTTCGTTTTCACCACTCTGAGCGATCTCAAAGATACCTTCATTGGATTTTCCCTGATAGATACTGCGGTAGTTGAGGCTGTCCCTTCCCACAAAAGAATATTCGCCGCTTTCCAGTACCGATTTAGCCGCCGCTATGCATTCGGCGTATTCGCCTCTCCAGGCACTCAAGTGCGCCTGAAGGGCAAGCGCAGCTCCAGTATTTGCGCGCAATGCAAAATCATTTTGGTCGATATTGCTCCATTTCAATAACGTCAACGCTTTGGTTAAATCTGCCTGACTCTGATCCAGCACATCGCTCTCTTTGCTGGCAGGCAGATTGACCGCATCGATCGGTGCTACAGATTCGGTTATAATGGGAACAGTGCCCCATACCCGTGCCATATAGAAGTAAGCAAATGCGCGCACAAAGTATGCTTCGCCAATGTAATAATCCCGCACCGACACGTCATTAAAAGCTCCTTCGTCCATCTTAGGCAGCTTTTGGATCACCCGGTTGGCCTGGTCTATGACCTGGTAAAAGATGTCATACCGCCGCAGCTGATAAGCGGGTCGCCAAGTTTCCGAAGCTGCTACAGCCGTGTTGAGCTGCATATTGACAATTGTATTTATATCCGCGTCCGTCGAAGAAGAAATTTCGTCCGACAGCAAATCACCATAGGTGTAGAAAGCCATTCCGTTGGCCTGGTTAAGGGCCTTGCGCAGCAGTGCATACATCGCATTGGTTGCGCTATTGGCATCTTCCTGCGTTTTCCAGAAGTTCTCATCCGTTGCCGAACTGACAGGCTCAATGTCCAGAAACTTGGAGCAGCCCGAAGCGAGATACATAAAAGCACTCAGCATTAAAAACAATATTTTTCTTTTCATCTCGAAATAATTTTAAGCCACCGTTATGCGATGGAACTGACATGATTAAAAGGTAACATCCAGGCCTATAGTCCATTTCTTAGGGATCGGATATCCGTTACCCGTTGAATAACCGTTGGCTTCCACCGCTTCAGGGTCTGGCACCGACGACCATGACTTGACAGCCACATTATCCACCACCCCATACACGCGGAGCATTTTCAATTTAAGCTTCTTTATCATGGCCTGTGGGAATGTGTAACTCAGCTGAATATTTTTGAGGCGTACGAAACTGGCGTTTTCCACAAACGTGCTGTTGGCGATGTGCCAATTGTCCACCGTATTATGAAACAGCGATGGGTATTTGGTCTGATCCCCATCTTTCATCCAGAAGTCGCTGGGGTTAAAATCGCCAGCAATGGCCGAATTGGTACCCCAGGTCGAATACAGATTAGATGAACCCGCATCCTGCAATTTGTCCGACATATAACCGTTCCATAATGAGCGTCCAAATACGAAGCTCACCAGTGTGGACAAGCTAAAATTCTTATAAGAAAACTGGTTGATAAATCCGCCTACAAGGTCAGGATTTGGATTTCCCATATCAATTTTGTCGTTGTGGTCGATGGTGTAATCCCCATTCACATCCCGGCGGCGCGGATCGCCAGCCTGATATAAATTCCCCCTAAAATGCGTGAGTCTTTTTCCTGTCAAAGGATCTACAGGTACATCTGCATTGGTTGCATATACCCCATCCACATCCCACACTTTAAATGGAAAAATAGGCTGGCCTACGTTCAGTGCACGTTGCATCCATACTTCTCCCACCTGTATTTCCTGCCCACCGCCAGGAAGGCTGGTAACATAGTTTTTATTGTAAGCAATATTGAAATTGGTGGTCCACTGGAATGCTGACGAAGGAGCCATATTACGGGAAATAAGCGTCATTTCTACCCCACTGTTTCTCACGCTGATAAAATTATTGGAAACTGTGCTGTATCCTGAGGTCGCTGGCATGGTCAGATTGTATACCAGCTGTTTGGAGTCGCGCACATAAAAATCGGCAGTCACGGTAACCCGATCGTGCAAGAGGTTCATATCAAAACCGGCATTAAACTGCGGCGAGCGCTCCCATTTGATTGTCGGTGAGGTTGCCGCTGACGAATATTCAGGGGCTACGGTAGGCTTGCCATTATAGGAGAGCACCGAACCACTAATACCATTTTCCAGCACCGACCCTGCATAGGATGCGTCAAAAGTCAGTCCTGTATAGCGCGCGTAGTAAGAGCCCGGATCACGTCCGGTAACGCCATAACTACCCCTGATTTTGAAAAACGATATCGCGTTTTTGACTCCTTCAAAAAAAGGCTCCTCCGAAAGTACCCAGCCAGCGGAGATGGACGGAAAAATACCCCAGCGGTTGTCCTTGCTGTAACGCGACGAAGCATCCATCCGGTAACTTGCAGAAAGCAGGTATTTGTCCTTATAGTCATATCCAAAACGACCGAACACCGATACCCGCGAGCGCTCACTGATGGAAGTTGTCGCATAGAGATCCGGCCCGGAAGGGATCCCGGTTACGGTTTTCACATAATTTCCATTATCGTTATAGCCGGTCATCGTACTGTTATTGGAGGTATTGCGTTCAATACCCGTCCCCAACACGGCACTAATATTATGGGTATCGCGAATGCTCTTGATGTAGTTAAAATAGGTTTCCCATTCCCAACGCTTATTCTGGTTTACCCAATTCCGAGCAAAGTTTCTATTGCCTGTCAGCAGTTTGGGACGAAAAAGATCACGCGTATTGTTGTTGACATTGAACGAAAACTGCGAGCGCAGGGTCAGGCCATTGATCAGAAATTTCTTGAGTGTCCCAGCGAAGTTTCCATTCAGGCTGAAGGAGTTATCGCGGTCCATCAAACCATCGTAACGCCCCGTATAGATCTGTTGGTCTACGTCTGTAATCTGATAGAAAGAAGAAGGGAACCCCCAGGTACTAAATGGATATTTCGAGTCGTCCCCCGAACCATGTTTTGCTTTTGTAAAACCGGCAAACAAGTTGGTCTCAAATTGGAAATTGTCGGTTGGATTGGCCTGCAACATCAGACGCGGCGTCAGATTTTCATTTTCAAAGCCCATCATCACGCCCTCCTCATAGTAACGCTGTGCCGAGAAACGGTATAAAAATTTCTCCATGGTGGCACCGATACTCACATTGACATTATTGATATTGGCCGACTGCAGAAAAAGGCCCTGCCAATCGGTATTGTTGTTAAAGGCCGGATTTAAACTATCTGTCAACATGGGGCTGATGGATCCGTTATTAAACCAGTCATACGATCCACCCTGATAGAGCAAGTTCATTTTCAGCCTACGTTCTGCAGCTCCCACAGTGATCGGTTTCATGGCCGGACGGCTGGAAACCCCGTTGTAAGCCGAGATCCGTATTTCGGGTTTCCCCACTGCCGGACGTTTGGTTTTGATGATGATGACCCCATTTGCAGCACGGGCACCATAGATAGCCGATGCCGAGGCATCTTTCAGGATATCGACCGATTCGATGTCGTTGGGGTTAATGGCCTGCAAAGGACTCGCATTCCCGTAAGCCGCCTGTATGTCGCTCACATCGTAAATAATATTGTCGATCACATACAAGGGAGCCTGCAGCTGATTGTCAGCTAAGCCCAGGTTGCTCGTTCCACGTATATTGACAATGTTATTGGTACCCGGTTCGCCCGAAGTACTCAGCACCGTCAGACCGGCCACACGTCCCTGCAACATAGCGTCGAAGGTAGCGTAAGGCGTATTTTCAAAATCCTTCCCTTTTACGGTAGCGATAGCACCCGTTGTTTTGCGCCGCTGCACATCCTGGTAGCCCATGACGACTACCTCATCGAGCCCTGTCCCATCTGCTTTCATCGTTATTTGCAGCGTATTTTCGCTATCCCGTAGCTGTTTCTCCTGTCGCCCATAACCGACGGAACTAAAAATCAAGGTTGGATTTGCAGATTTGAGCTTTAAGGTAAATTTCCCATCAGCACTCGTTTTGGTCGCATTGTTAACGCCTTTCTCCAAAACACTCAGGTCAGACAAAGGTGTTCCTTTTTCGTCTTTAACGATCCCCGTGACCGTTCTCTGTTGTTGCGCATAGAGCTGTTGACCTATCAACAGCAGCAGCATAAAAATACCCGTTAAGCATTTTTTTTGAAGATTTTCATACATAGTCATAATTTCGTTAAGCAGGTGTTCAGTTTAGCATACTGTCAAGGACAGATCTATCCCGTCGGATAAATGCGGTTCCTTTCGAATGAAAGGCTGCTACAGCATGTTAAAAAATTGATTAGTTCTTCTTTCTGTAACAAAAATAGTACTTCGAAACAGCGGTTTTCGGTCAGATCTTACCCACTCGTTCTAATATTTTAACAAATGGAAAGCAGCTTCCGGGCTAGTATAGGGTTACAAAATAGGGCATAAAACTATTCCGTCTAACCATAACAGGAATATTTACCTGCAATCGTTAGACGGAATCGGATGAGAGCGGCAAGCGCTCAGAAAAATGAGTGAACTTCTAATAGATGGAATCAAATAGGCTACCGTCTGAATGGTTAAAAAGGCCGTTAATCGTATAGATAATTCCTGTAGTTACGGACGTATATTTTAGGCGATATGCCCAATATACTCCTAAAAACTCGGTTAAAATTGGTGATGCTATTAAAGCCCGAATCATAGGCTATTAAAGAGATCGAATCGTGCCTACCCAAACCCAATAATTTACATGCTTCGCGGATGCGCAGTTCATTTAGGTAGGCGATGAATGTTTTTCCTGTACAGTTTTTAAAATAGCGGCAAAAAGCGTGCGGCGTAAGATTTGCCTTTTCAGCGATTTCATCCAAACTGATATCCTCTTTAAAGTGCTCTTCCAAAAATTTACATAGTTTTTCAATACGGAAGGGCTTATTTATTTCCCTATTGGACAATTGCACACCAGAAAGTGGCTCAAGATCAGCGAATACTTTGCTGAGTGATTTTAACAAATAAAAGAAATTTACGAGCTGATCCAGGTAGTCAGACTTTTGCAATATTTCAATATGATAACATACCTGCTCTCGATGTTTCTGCGGGACCTTAAATCCCCGCTGACATTTATGCACAAAATCAAGCAGGTTGCGGAGTTCGGGCATCCTGGCCATGGTAGACAATGCTCCTTTGGTGCTAAAAAATAAAGAAATAGAACGTACGCATTCCCCTGCAATGAAACTTCTAAATACATGGGCTTGATTTGTCCCCAAAAGAAAAATGTCACCAGGCTGAAATTCATGTACATTATCGTCCACGAGTAGCTGGCCGATACCTTCCTTGATCCAGATTAATTGATATTCCTCATGACGATGCATATAAGGATAGAACTTATCCAGTACATCTTCTTGAATATAGATAGATTTGTCCTCAGGGGCAGGAACTTTAAATTGAACTGGCTTCATAACAATTTAGATTTAAATAAATGTCAATATGACATTAAATATACACAAGCCAATTCGCCGTTGCAATACTTAAACAAAAGAGGTTAAAATACGGTGATATAAGGTTATAATATGCACATGAATCTGCTGGGCTTAGTATAATTGACTGCCAACATACTACATATCGAATTTGCGAAAATAAAATATGTAAAATCCAGCAAGCAATGGAAGCTATATTGGCGATGGGCGAAACCTACCGTGAGGCATTATTCTTTCGAAGAAGACTGTACGACCTTTGGTTTAACGCCGAAATGCTTCTTGAAACTCGCTGAGAAATGTGCAGGATTGTTATAACCTAAAAAGCGTGAAATTTCATTTATTGGCCGATCTCCCTGTGTAAGCAGCCTCTTAGCTTTTTGCATTCTAACTTTGGTAACATGGCCATAAATGGTCGTTCCATAGCATTGTTTAAAATATTTCTTTAAATAGTTTTCATTCGTTCCCAATTCGGACGACAATTGCGATAAAGATGGCGGATCAGTTAATCTGCTCTCCACTATATTTTTTGCTTCGGCCATAAGTTTTTTCATTTCCGGGCTCAGGTGATTACCGGTCCTGGCAACCCTATTGCCAAACCTGTGCTGGTCGAATGTCCGCGCCAGCAGCTCCAGGAGCTTGCCAAAACAAAACAAGGGATTCCATTCGTTATCAAGCTCCGGATTAAGCAATTCCGCTATAATTTTCTTCTGCTGATCACTGATCAATATGGAATCTTCAAACAGCGTACCCGTTCGTGACTTTTCCAGAAGTCTGCGTAACTTAACCCGAAATGAACTGTCTACGGGCAAATAGGTCTCAAACAAGGAGATTGGCATATTGATTTCAAAAAAACTTTCTGCCGGGCGGCGATGCCATAACCCTAAAATCTGAGGTGCCGCAAACAGGTAACTTTGGACATGCCCGGGTGAACAACTCCCCAACAGATCACCGTCCACGTAGTACTGCCGGTCGCTATTTAAGGCGAAAAAAACATGAATGTAAGGAACCGCATTGTCAATACAGATATAACCATCACTGGGAGATGTCAGCTCTGAATGCATCATATGAATCCCCTGAGGCATGATGATCTCGGAGATCTCCATTTGCGAAGAATATTGCTCCAAGGTGTTTTGCCGAAACTGAAAAGGCTCATTCATAAATGTTCGGATATCAAACGAATAGCGGGGCGGCGCATAGGCCATCTCACGCGCTACCTGCTCATCCAAAGACCATGATTCCTGCAGATAAGAATTATTGGATAAGACTTTTTCTAAACTATCTGTGTACATGCCGACCTATGAAATTCCCGAATTGCATATTTTTTCTCCCCCAAATATAAGTTTAATCATCGAATTTTGTCTCCTTATTAAGATTAAATTTAAATAATATGCGAAAAATACCTATGCTTGTCGCAACAATATGGAGTCTACTACTAACTCAAACACATGCGCAGGAAAAACAGCTATTCCATGGAACAGTCTTGAATGAATACAACTCACCGCTAGCCGGAGCTACGATCACCGTACTTAAAACCAACCAGCATACCGCAACAGACCATCTTGGCCAGTTTATATTGTCTACATTGGCCAAAGGCACTTATGATATCCGGATCAATGCAATCGGTTACAAAACAATCAAGCAGAAAATATCGATCGATCCGGCACATCCAATTACCTTATCATTTCCCATGTTTCGTGCAGAAGAATCTTTACAGACCGTGGAAATCTATGGGCGCAAAGAAAAGTCTTATCGCAACACACAGTCCTTTATCGGCAGCAAGACCGAAACCAAATTACGCGACTTGCCGCAGTCTGTTTCTTATGCGACCAAAGAGCTTATTGCCGACCAAGGATTGATGCGTGTAGGTGAAATAGTTAAAAATTTCAGTGGTGTAAATCAGTTTACCTTTTACGACGATATTACGATCCGTGGTTTTCGGATCAACGGAGGATCCAATACCCAGCTGGTCAATGGCATGCGTACCACAACAGGATTCTGGAAACAGCCGCTGGCCAATTACCTGGAACGGGTCGAGGTATTGAAAGGCCCATCGTCGGCCCTCTTCGGAAATGCAAGTCCCGGGGGTGTTGTGAATCGTGTCACAAAAAAACCGCTCGATGAGGCACGGAAATCGCTGCAATTTTCTGTG
The DNA here is from genome assembly GCF_003627955.1 of Sphingobacterium puteale. Classification (GTDB taxonomy): domain Bacteria; phylum Bacteroidota; class Bacteroidia; order Sphingobacteriales; family Sphingobacteriaceae; genus Sphingobacterium; species Sphingobacterium puteale. Next base: position 340,685 of record NZ_RBWS01000005.1, read on the forward strand.
GGAAGCTTCAACAACCTCCGGGCCCTTGCCGACTTTACCGGGCCTATGACGACAGACAAAACGCTACTCTACCGCCTCAACATTGGCTATGAAAATGCGCAAAGTTTTAGGGATCTCCAGTTCGATAAAAACTTGGTCTTAGCACCGTCATTCTCCTTTATTCCTTCAGAAAATACGCGTATCAATTTTGATATGGTCTATAATGATTCGAAGTCAAGACTAGACCGCGGACAATCTGTCTTTGCCAACGGCGATCTCTATTCGACGCCTATCAGTCAATCCATGAGCACGGCCAATGATTTTCTGAACGAACAAACCTATATGGTGACCGCTTCGTTGAATCACCGTTTCAATGAAAAATTGAGTTTCAATGCATCTTATATGAAAACAGGCTATGCGGAGGATCTGTCGGAACATCGTTCGGCCAATGCCTATGCTGTAGACGGCAAAGGAAATAATATTGAAAATATGGTTGCAAGACAGGTTTTCATCCGAAACAGAAAACGGTTTGTCGATAATATCACTGCTTTCTTCAATTATAATGTCAACACGGGTAGGCTCGCGCATAAACTCATTGCCGGTTATGACTATGCACAGGAAGTGCTCCCTGTAGGTGGTTCACAGCTGACAGCGAGTGGCTACAGAAATAAAGATAATACAGGCAGCATTGCTAAGTTTGATCCTAAAAATATCAATAATTATTTACTTGACGAAAATGGCAACCCAGTACCCAATGTATCTAGCTTTGATCTCAGCAACCCGCTAATAAGTCAACAGTTACAGGACGAAAGCAAGTATTTTTTTGCACCGGCATCCACTACATCAGTTGATCCTACCTATTATCATCTGAATGCATTGTATGTGCAGGATCAGCTCACTCTGGGCCCGCTTCAATTATTGCTGGGGTTACGGTATGAGAACTATAAGGATATCGCCAATTATAAAACCGATCAGGCCGAGAATGTACACCAAGATGTCATACTGCCACGCTTCGGTGCAGTGTATACCATTAATCCGCAGATTAACCTATACGGAACCTATGTCAAAGGCTATAACCCACAGACAGCTTCGGCACTGGCAAATCCAAACGCGGGCGGGCCATTTGATCCGCTCGAAAATGACATGACCGAGTTTGGGTTAAAAACAGCCTGGTTGGACGGAAAATTGCAGGCGAGTACCGCCATCTATCAGATCAATCAGAAGAATACGCTTTATCCTGCCCCCACTGCGGACAATGCGGATTTGATGGAACAGATCGGAAAGGAAAGATCCAAAGGCATAGAGTTTGACATTCAGGGCCAGATTCTCCCGCACTGGAGTGTTATTGCCTCTTATGCCTACAATGACGCCAAGATTACCGAAGGTGGAAATAATGAAGAACTGAACAGACAAAAACCCAATGCGCCTCAAAATACGGCAAACATCTGGACCAGATTTTCTATTCCTTCCGGAAAAGCAAAAGGCCTGGGGATCGGCATCGGGGCCAACTATGTGGATAAGCGAAACCTTTCCATTAAACAATACCAGTCGGTACCCTCATACAGTTTACTGAACGCAGCGCTATACTATACCATTGGGAAGGTACAACTGCAGGCCAATTTTAATAATATCACCAACAAAACACATTGGGTAGGTGGTTATGATTATATCCGTCTATTCCCGGGTGCACCACGCAATTTCTTATTTACCCTGGGCTATACCTTTTAAGTATGACTTTCAAAAAGATAATGCTTTTTTTACACCGCTGGATCGGATTATTGTCCGGTCTGGTGGTTTTCATCGTGAGCATTACTGGCGCCATTTATGTCTTTGAGAAGGAGCTATTTGCCCTATTTCACCCCTCTTATGTGACGGTAGCGGCACAGAAAGGCGAGAAAACACTTCCCCTTTCGATCTTGAAGGCAAATGCTCAGCATGTCACCGACCATCCCATTAACATTATCCGCATTCCCGCTACCACCGGTCAGCAGGAAGCCTATATTTTTGAGGCCCTTAAACGCCGACCCAAAAATGATATCGTGGGTGCATTCGTGAATAAAGAAATCATCTATTGGGACCGTATTTTCGTAGATCCCTACAGCGGGCGCGTTTTAGGAAAAATAGATGTCGAGACTAATTTCTTCTGGATTGTAAGGCAGATCCATCAATTCTTATATCTCAGGCGCGACGTAGGGAGCACCATCGTCGGCAGCAGCGTCCTGCTGTTTATCATTACGCTACTTTCAGGTCTTTTCCTGTGGTGGCCCAAAAACCGTAAGGTAGCTGTTAAACGGCTCAAGATCAATTTCAGCACGAAATGGAAGCGTCTCAACTATGATCTTCATCAGGTTTTGGGGTTTTATGCTTTCTTGGTTGCTCTGGTCATTGCGGCAACTGGTTTAGTCTGGTCCTTCAAGTGGTGGGAGACGAGCATATACTGGCTTATGGATGGTAAGCGACCCAATATGCAGATCGAAGCGCCAAAAGCTCCAAACAATACGATGAGTGAGGCCAGCGCTGCTTCGTTAGACCTGATATGGTCCGATGTCGTGAAAAAGCACACGGTACATCAGGGCGTTTTTATCAATTTGCTTCATGAGGTTTCCCAAGCCAATGCAACCATCTATAATAAAGGAAACACCGGGTGGTCGGCCTCGGATACCCATGCCTATGACCTCCGTAATGGAAAGCACTATTTTAAGAGGCTGCAAAGTGATAAAACATTAGGCATGAAATGGAGAAATTCCAATTACGACATTCATGTCGGAAAAATAGCCGGCAGGACAGGCATGTGGATCGCATTTGTAGCAAGCTTAATCTGCGCCTCCCTACCGGTTACAGGCTTCTGCATCTGGTATGGCCGAAAATTTAAGAAGAAAAAAATGCGTTCGTAGCCACTTCAATCAAATCCGGCTGCAACCAGCACCCATTATTGTCCCTCAATCCTCATAATAGGCATCCATCAGATTTTTCCTTTCCATAGTTGCAACGTCGATATATTCAAACTTTTTATACTGACAGAATGATCCCATATCTTTATCTCCATTGATAAAGATACCACCTACCAGAATCACATATTTGCACGGGTATCGGGTTTCTTTTACCAACACTTCAATGCGTTCGTCTATCGCTTCATACATGACTTCTGTCGCTTCAAAAATTTGGTTTTCCGCATTCAGTATTCTTTCTTTGCTGTGGAGAAAAATTTGCTCAATGGTATTTATCTGAAAATCCAGCGAAGTGATATTTCCTTCAATGATCTGTCCGGCTGCCAGTTTGGCAAGGGCCCCTTTTGCTGCCCCGCAGCAGGCAGAATTGGACCGTTGTCCTATTCTGCTTATCTCTCCGATCTGCCCATCCCGGGTAATCCCGATGTGCGGCGCATAAAAAATGATCACAGCCCCATCTTCAGGGACATGGTGCGCAAATGCCCCCATCCCCGTAAGTCCGGCAAAAGGAAAACCGTCTAGTCCTCCCAGGTGAAATGGACCGAGCATTTCATAGGCTCTAGGAGGATATTGTATGGCATTGACGTCGTCGCAGCACATACTGTCCGCATGCATTAACTGCTTAGGTTTTAATTCCAGGTATTTTTCAATCGTGTCCAATAAACGATTGACCGTATCAATAGACGTTAAGGCCTTTGGATACCATTTTCTTACAGATTCTATACTCATAATTTTATTATTTTTTACATGACGATATTATTCACGGGCTGTATCGCGGGAGGAAGCTCCTTTTCGCCCAAGATTTCACGCAGGTCAATTTCAATGTTCCTGCTGATCTGTGTGATCGGGATATCGTTGGCATTACCCTCAAATGGATTTTCCGTACTCTCCCCGATTTGTTCCAGCACCAGAAACACCCAGCCCAAAAGAATGCTGAAAGGAACGGTAAGCCAGACGATATGATCGCCAAATTTTTCGATCATTTTAGAAAACTCCCCCAAAAACCCCAAAGGAAGCAAAAAGCAGAGCGCATTTGTGAAATAGAGATTGATACTCGAAAACTGGCGTGGATAGGGAAAATTTTTGATTCTTTCACATTTTCCCTGCTGATCATACAATTCCTTGAACTGATTTTCAAGTGCGGTATAATTATAAGCCGAAATTTGACCTGCTTCATTTAATTCCCTTAACTGCGCAGACTGTAAGGCAATGATCTGGGTCGCCCTATTTTTTGTGGAAAGCACATACTTAAGCTCATCATCGCTTAAAAAGTTTATGAGTTCCTCATCAAGCTTACCTTTCCATTCAGGAACTTCATAGTACCTGAGAAACTCTTTATTGTAGCCTTTTGTTTTTACATGTTCCCAGCTTTTTGTTTCCCTGAGCTGAAACCTCAATGCCGTGAGCCAGGCAAAATGACGATAGATGATCTGCTGATGCACCGCCTGTTCCTGTACCTTATCGTCCATTCTTATGAAATCCCGCACCAAGATCCCCAAACTGCGGCTGTTGTTGATGATCGCACCATAGATCTGACGGGCTTCCCAGCTCCGGTTGTAAGTCTGCGTATTCTTGAATCCCGAAATGAATGCCGCTGCCGTCCCCAGCAATGCGACCGGAACCCAGGGGATAGCCAGCCATTTCCAGTCCATAAAATAAAAAAGTGCAGTTGGAATAACACTCAAAATAAGCATTTTATAAATCTTCATCCTGGTCCAGGGAATGAAATGGTAAAGTTTGTAATGTGAGCCTGTATTCATAAATAAGTTAATTTTTTGATGAAAATTTGCTGATCAGAATCCCTACCAGTACAACCGTGTAAAATTGACCGGCTATTCCCACAAATGCGGTGACCAATTTGGTCACATGCGTATTGGGCGTAATATCTCCAAATCCGATACTGGTGAAAGTAATCGAACAGAAGTAGACCAGATCCATAAATGTAAGTGCGGAGGAGGACTGATCAACTCCTTTAAAAGATGCGGGATCGCGGTACTGGAAAAATTGCAGTGCGAACACCGAGATTTCTATCAGTAACATATACCCGCATATGGCCGCCGAAATAATATCCGTATTGATATATCCGGGTTTTATCAGAAACCGGAGCACCTCCATAAAAAGAAAGCAAAAGAACACCACATAGTTGATATTCAAAAAGGTAAAATACCAGGGTAGCTCCTTAAAAAATGGGATGCCAACAGGTAATAACAAAATGATGATGAAATGCAGATTTCTGAACCAGTTTCCCCAGCTATGTTTTCCGGTGAACAACAAGATAGACCCTACTCCCAATACGAGCATGTTGACCGGCCATATGACACGGGTATAAAAATCCAGATCCGTAAGAAATATTCCTACAAATAAATGCTGCATCAGGACGAGCAGAAGAATTTCATATTTTCTTTTCTGCAACTTTTGAATGATCATCGGCGATTTTAATAAAAATTGAAAGCTGGTCATCATTAACCGAAGATACTCAAGTTTTTAGCAATATCCTTGTTGGCATAGGGCGGAAAAACATCCAATTCAAGATCAGGATTCCCGATCAACATGGCTTTGGTGTTACTCAATGCATCGAAGCCTGCTTTGCCGTAATATTTTCCCATCCCGGAATATCCTACTCCGCCAAACGGAAGGCTGTCGATCCAACAGTGCAGGTTTGTCTGGTTGATACAGCCTCCGCCAAATGAAACCGAATTCAGGAAATGGTCAATATTCTTCTGGTTTTTGCTGAAGATATAAGCAGCGAGCGATTTAGGTTTTCTTTTGATGATATCCACCATTTCTTTAAAATCAGCATAGACCATCACAGGTAAAACCGGTCCAAAGATTTCCTGTTGCAAAGCCGGATCTTCCCAAGTACTTGGATACAATATTGTGGGCTCGACGTACCTCGCTTTGATGTCATATCTGCCGCCCAAAACTACTTTTTCGGGAATGATATAAGAAGCGACTCTTTCCGTGTCATGCTCACTGATCATTCGTGCAAAATCAGGGCTTTGCTGCGGATCTTCGCCGTACATTTTTAGGGTTGACTTTTTCAATTTATCAATGAATTGGCTTGCAATACTTTCATGGACATATACATAGCCCGGCGCAATACACCACTGTCCCGAAATTGCATTGTGCCCCCATGCGATTCTGTCTACGGCAATATCAAGATTGGCAGTCTCATCGACGACGGTAGGGTTCTGTCCGCCCAGTTCCAAGATAACCGGAGTAAGGTTTTCTGCCGCAGCCCTCATGATCACTTTTCCCACAGATGAACTTCCTGTAAAAAAGATAAAATCAAAGGGCAGCTTCAGGAGTTCCGTAATTTCCTCCCGCCCTCCTGTCACCACATTGACCGCCTGCGGTTCAAAGTATCGGGGGATCAGCTCCGCAAAAAGTGCAGCCACGGTAGGCGTGGTATTGGCGGGTTTGAGAATAACCGGATTCCCTGCTGCAAGGGCCGCAATGGCAGGATCCAAAAGCAGTAGAACAGGCGCATTAAACGGTCCAATAACCAATGTTACTCCGAAAGGCTCTTTATAAATGATCCCCTTATTACCAGTTTTTTCAAGTCCTTCCGGTATGGCAACCGGCTCCGGCTCCATTAATTTCCGGAGGTTTGCTTTGTAATATTTAATATTGCCCAGCGGTACGGTAATTTCAAATAGCTGTTCAAAAGGCGGTTTATTAAAATCCTGCTTTAATGCCCGGCAAAATGCTTCCTGATTTTCGACAAGCATTTTTTCCAGCCTGTTGAGCTGATCAATGCGCCATTCATAGGTTTTGGTGCCATCCGTAAAGAAAAATTCCTTCTGTACATCAAAAATTGACTGATAATTGCTCATAACCTTATGTTTTGGAGGGCTAATCAGCTTGTCCTATATCGAGACGCGAGATTTTTCCCTCTGTGTTGAAATGAAATTTAAAGTAGGTCCTAAAGTCGCCCCAGCTATCTGTATGGAAGTTTCCATAGATATCTTTTCCATTATTCTCTACTTTATCAATACTGGTAAAGCGTTCATGCCCACAGGCTTCCTTTACAAATTTCTGAAAGTCCCTCGGACTTCCGTCATCGTACAATTTTGCATCCGCGGTAAAGAAAGACAAAAAAGCTTGACTGTCTCCTTTTTGCCAGGCGTCGAAAGCCTTTTTTACGATGCTATCTGTTAGTTTATTGGTATCCATATTATTCTTTTGTTGTGTTTTGATCGATTTATTAACCGAAGAAGGGGGCTGCTGTCCACAGGCTGTAAACCCAGTAGCGCAGATTGCGATCGCCGTCATTATATTTCTCATGACTATGTATTTTTCAAGGGATATTGCAGGTAGATAATCACTAGGTTCAGTAGTAAAAACGGCAGTTCGATCAGCACCCCTTTCAGATCTTTATCCAGCAGATGCAGACAAATGATCAGCAAAATTCCTGCTGCCATTAAAAAGTTTCCCCAGACAAAAGTCTTCGGGAACAAGATCATTAACGCGGCAATCATCGTAACCGCACCATTTATTGCCAGTGCTGTTTTGTTAAATCCCCATTTACTGAACATGTCCATCATGGCGGGTTTCCCCATCAGCATGGCATAGCCCTGTTTTATTCCCATAAATACAGCGATGAGGATCAATATCGAATTAATCAGTCTGATTATCATAATTTTAGGCTTAAAAGTAAAAATGGATAATGGGTTTTATTTAAAATTACCATTATCCATTATCTGATCAATTATTTCTGGTTAATCAACTATTATCTTGTGGTATAACCGCCGTTGGCAAAAATAGTTTGCCCGGTGATCCACCAACCGTCCGTTACCAAGAATTCTACCAAAGGCGCGATATCTTTGATATCTGTCAGTCCGCCCAGCGCAGAAGCTGATTTGTGATAGGCTACCGCATCATCACTCTCCTGTCCGTAAAAGAAAGGCGTATCCATCGGCCCCGGAGCTACTGCCGTCACGGAGATGCCTCTGTTTCCGAATTCTTTCGAGGCCGCTCTTGTAAAATGCTCGACCGGTGCCTTAGCTCCAGCATATGTTGAATACAATCCAGTATAGGCAGCCAGCAAGGAAGTCACAATCGTACAGATTTTACCGTGATCGTTTACTTTTTTACCAGCTTCCTGCAGGAAGAAATAAGCCGATTTTGAATTGATTCCGAACATGGTATCATATTCTGCCTCTGTCGTTTCGACAAATGGCTTTTTCAAAACCATACCGACGGTGTTGATGGCGATATCAATTCCACCGAAAGTTTTTATGGCTTCATCAAAAAATTTGGTGATATTACCTACCTGGGTCAGGTCTCCCTGAAATAAAAATGCTTCAGCACCCAGGGCTTTGACATCAGCCAATGTTTTTTCACTTTCTGCTTTTGAGCTTTCACTATTAAAATGAATAGCCAGCTTTGCTCCTTTTGCTGCAAAATCTCTGCTTAATAAGCCGCCAAGGTTTTTTCCACCTCCGGCAATCAGGACTACTTTCCCTTTTAAATCGTTGTGTGCCATAATTTAGTTTCTTGTATAATTAAATTTACAAAAACTGACGGAATATTCCGTCAGTTTTTGTAAAAAAAATTTATGCGCTTATTGAATCCCAGCACATTTGTAAAAATAGGGCTATTGTAGCGTCATCTATGTCCATCTTTTCATCCATCGCCCACAGGAGCCAACCGTTGATCGTGCTGAACGTAAACAGCCTTAAGCGTCTTGCCGTTAATGGCTTGAATAAATTCTGATCCAGGCCCAGCGCATATAATTCGTCAAATTTCAGAAAGTCCGTCATGGCTATTTCATGGATCTCTTTTGTCAAGATCGGTGATGCTGCAAATTGATAAGAAAACTGGAATTCCAACGGATGCTCAAGAAAGTACCGAATGACCCTTTCCCAGAGAAAATTGAACTGATCATGTAGACTGCCCTGTTTCTTATAATTTTTGAAAACATAGGCAGATTCGCTGGCCTTTTGCCGTATCCAAATCTGCTGTACGATCTCTTCCTTGCTATTAAAGTTTCGGTATACGGTACCGATACCCACGTTTGCTTCGGCTGCTATCTGGGCAATGGTAACTGCATGCAACCCTTGGGTTACGAAGAGTTTAAGGCCCGCCTTTAATATCTGCTCTCTTTTCAAAATAAAATAAATATAGCCTCAAATTTAACAAAATATATCTTGAATAAACTATAACAACATATATTATGACATATATGCCCGAACTGGGGCAGGCCCACTGCCGCTCTATAAACTGAAAAATATCCGGGTATAGTATATACCTCAAGGTAAAAATATTATCTTTAACACTGAAAGTGAATTAAACGATTAAACAAGAAAATGATAGACAACAAAGACATTATCTCCATGGCGGAAGTTCAGATCAGAAGCTTTGTCGAATCCAAAAGGCCACAAGATATTGAGGTGAGAAAGAAATTGGATTTTGGGTATACCTGGGATGGACAGACTGCCTTATTGTTTGAGATACGTCCGCAATGGAATAATCCAGCTAACATACTACATCTCGAATTTGCGAAAATAAAATACGTAAAATCTAGCAAGCAATGGAAGCTATATTGGCGGCGGGCCAGCGGTAAATGGGAAGCTTACGAACCAATACCTTCAAGCGACAACCTGCAGGAGCTAATAACTGAGATCAGCCATGATGGTTATGGCTGTTTCTTTGGCTAAAAAACATAACAAAAAAGCAGTCTATATCGACGGTATAGGCTGCTCATATATGCATGTAAATCGGTCAACTGTGATCATTAGCCGAACATACAAATACTTATCCTGCGACACTAGGCCTGGAGGCTAAGAAATATACCTTGAGCATTATTTCCTCCATAATTTCCAAATAAAATAAACTACAAGCACGCCCAATACAACTATCACAGCAATGGTTTCAATCCGGACATCCTTCTTTTCCTGCTTTAGGACGGAGTTCTGTGTGCTAATTACTTTTTTGCTATTCTGGTCAGTACGCATATTTTCTTCTGCCGCTGACGTCCACGACTGGTGAACATACAGCCTCCCTCCCTTTGCGTTCAACCCGCTGTCTGGGCGAAAAGAAAACAAGCTATCCGTCTGAAGATACCAATAGGTGAACAGGCTGTCCTGCTGTCTGTAATGAAAAAGCAGATTCCGATTTTCATATTGACCGGCACTCGTTTCGGAATTTTTCTCCAGTTGTTTTCTATCACGGAATACCGCACAGGCTACGATCAAGAGGCAGCTGGATAAACTCAGGACCATAAGCATTCTTTTCACTTTCATAACACATATTTTTAATCAAATAAATTCAGGCACAAACCATATGGTGTGCCTGAAACAACAATAAATCGACCATCACTCAACCCAGTTGGCCATGGCATAGATTGTGGACAAGGGCCTTCTTCTGGATTCCACGCGGTCATGACTGTTGCCCTCGATGGAAATTATTAAGGCACCATCGACTGCCTTCACCAGCCCCACATGGTGGATACGCTGCAGCTCGCCGCTGTAGATCGCAAATAGATCAGCACTCTTGAACCTCCCCTTTCGGATATCTGGTGCAGCATATCGGCGGGCCTTTGGAAAAAGCGCCGGACTCCAGGCACTTCGCGGTGCCCCAAATCCAGCTTGCCCATAACACCAGCTGGCAAATGCAGCACACCATTCATAACCCATCCCTAGCCCAACGTAACCAAGGTATTCCCCTACTCTTTGCCCCTGATTGTCACCCCCCTCTTCCGATACGCCGAGCTCGGCAGTAGCGATCTGAATAAGTTTATTTCGCTGCTCCCTCTCTGAAGACAGGTATATGCGACCGATCTGTCCGTTAATCGGCCCAGCTTCCCAAAAACGGGATTCACCCGGCGTAGCCCGGTTACTTAAAACAGCATTTTTAATAGCTGGAGAAAAGCAAAGAGAAAAAGAAAGAATACCGAGAAGTAGAGAATAGATTGTTGCCATGAACTCAATTGATTAAAGTGATAATAAATGTCCTGCCTATAATATTTGAAGGGTTTCCACAAGTATTCTTGCAGCCAGGTACAGCAGCAGATAAATACCAGCCCCGCCATCAGCCCAAAATAAAGCAGCGAAAAGGCCCCCAGATCCAATATGCCCGCTGCAGGGTCTAAAAATTGCAGCGTGCTTCCTACAAATAAGAAAACAATCGCCAGCAACAGGCTGACCATAGCGAGCACATATTTAGGCTCGATCAGCAGCTTTTCATCGGGACTGAACCAGCCCCTTTTGATTTCTACACTATTCATAATGTTGTACTTTTAAATGTTAAAAAATTAGATAATGATCATACACTTCCAAGATACTGACTGCGGGAATACTGGATCCCATCCCGGTTCCTGACCAGTACATAGAGGTCCAGTCTTACTTCCCACATATAATCGGGCAGCTCCAGCACCATAGCCGATGCCGAACGGATCACCGGCTTTTCATTGCGGACTGCAACCTGCCCTTTTTGGTCATAGGCCAGCAGCAGCACCTCATCATCGTGGTTTACCGATGTGATCTCGCCACCATCGAAGTCTACCTGCAGCATTGCCGTATCCCGTGTGATTTGGCCGACAGTGATCCCCCGGACAGGGCCATCCGAGAGCAAGATAAGTGCGGGATCGACGAACAGATCAGGGTATTCCCCCTTGATGGCATATTTGATGGCATGCGCCATCGCCAGGTTGCGTGCCGTCAGCCTCTTTTTTGCCTGCCGGACGCGCTGGCCAAATCCTTCTTTGATGATCGAGGCCAGGGGATACAGAAATTGGTTGGCCAGATAGAATCTGTGCTGCATGAGCAGCTGCCCCATGGGTTTGTTTTGATTTCTTTGATTCATCTATGCTTTTTTTATGTTAATAAATGAAATTTTAAGGTCAGTTTTTTAAGACCTTAAATTGGCTAAGAGCACAATAATGTGCCCTTAGCGCTTTTTTTACCAATTAGGCAAGCATAATCTCGCCTAGGTAGCTGCTTCTGCTGATTTTGGTCCTGGTGCGGTCAGACATAAAATACCAGACATGTACCACATCTCCGAGCAGGTGCTCGGGCACCCCGAAGGTAACCCCGGCAGACGACCTTGTGGGCACCGTTGGTGAGGTCATAAACTCATCCTTCGCCGGATGGTAACAGATTACATAGACCAGGTCGTCGTCTTTGGTTTCGTAGACGACATTATTCTCTGGCGACCAGGACACCGTGATCTCATCGGCATCGAATGCGGCGACCACCGTTCCGCCAGCACCATAGTTTCCATCGGCCAGCCTGACTTTGCTATAATCCAGACTCAGATCCGGATAAACACCCTGGATTGCCTGATCCTGATTGAACTGAAAAGCATAATTGATCGGCGTGAGACGGTCTGCCCGCTTCTGGCCAAAACCGATCTTCAGAAAATTGTTGATCGGCAGCAGAAAGCGCATCAGCGTCTTGAAGCGTGCCTGCACGATCAGCTGTGCCTCCGTATGCGGTTTATTGCTCTTTTTATAGAGTCCTTTGATGTAATTGATACTCTTCCAACTAGCACCTATTACTGAGCCGGCTTTACCTCGAAAAGCTCCATTTGCTCCATTAACTATTGTTCCCATTTTTAAAAAATTTAAAGGATTAAAAAATAAATCGCCAAGATTTTTATACCGGTATTTTTGCTTGACAGAACAAACATAAAACATTAATAAACAGAAAAATAACACATAAAATAGATTGTCCGACGCTTGTCCGAAGCCAACCTATATCTTGTCCGGCGGCCGCCATATAGCGGCAGATTTTTGGGGCTACAAAAGCTAAAAAGAGCCGCCTTCTTAGCGAGGTTAATTGCAAAAAAACCATACGAGAGCGCGCCGTTGCAGGGTAATATTGAAAGCGTAGAGCAACAAATAAAACCAGAACAAAACAGCAAAACAAACACTACAAATGCAAAAAGAAGCAGACATTAGGGAATCGTGATGGCCCTTAACCACAGCTTATACAGACTTCTGACTAGACTGCTTATAACCAAATTACGATATTGAGCGGGCCACGACCGGGAAATCACCTACCGATGGCCTATCTGGATAGGCTTACAGTAGGTCAACGATAGGTGCCGACCGGACGTACCGGCGACCATAGCCTATAGTCGGGGCAAAGAAAGGCCATAAATGCTGCGAAGCGAAAGCCTGTGGCCAACACTTCACAGCAGCCAAACTATCCGCCATTGAGGTGACGTTTGAGGCGGAGTACATCGTCGAGCTTAAAGTACTTTTTTCCGCCTTTATCACGCCGATGTACCTGGATCAGGCCCAGGTTCTGATACCGCAGCAGCGTACGGTCCGATACGCCGACCGTGTCCTTGACAAAATCGGTATCGCGCAGTTCGACATCAACATCTTCGGGGGGAAGGCTGTCCTGTACCGCTTTTTTCAATTTTTGTATTTCATTAAAGAGTAGATGCAGGGCCCGGAGCAGATGCGCATCTGTCTTTCGGCCCGGATTGTTAAAGCACTGTTTTCTCATATTTTTAAAATGGTTTATAAGGTTGCATCGGGTTAGCCTCCGATGGTATTGGAGTTAATATAGCTAAAGAAGTCCGGGTACAGTTTTTTGTCGCCTACCGGGATTTTCGTTTTCGTCCTTTCGGTCATCAGTATCCCGTCCGCCCCGTAACTGTAGAAAAAACTGGTATTAATAATAAAGCTCTTGTGGCATTGTTTAAACCAATTTACAGGCAACTTTTCCTGAACCTCTTTCATGGGGCTATTGCAGACTAAAGTCCTATCGCCGATCAGATGAAATTTAACCTGGCCATTTGTACTTTCCACGTAGACAACTTCCCTGAGCCTCACTTCAGTGCGCTTATAGCGCACGGGCCCCTTGATCATAAAGTAATACGAATAATGTTCGAGCGAATCCCTGCCCGTATTGGGGAGCAGCTTTCCGAGTGCTTCGTCTACGCGACGCAGAGCGGCATAAAATCTACTCCGGGACACCTCTTTGAGCAGCACATCAACGACGTGGATGTCATAGCCCAGATCCTCATATTGCCGATGTGCCGTATAGAGGATCGTTTTTAAATCTGAGCTGGGCAATGTCCTTAGAAAATCAAAGGCATCCGTCTTTCCCAGCTCCACATCGAGGATCATAAAATCCACTTTATTGGCCCGCAGAAAGATTTTTGCTTCCTGTGGATCCGTAAATGTTCTGACAATATCCACATAACTAATCTCACTCACCATCTCGGTCAGATGATCAATACATGCCTGTTGGTCATCGATGATGATGCCACTCCATATTTTTCCCATGTTCATTTGTTTGTTTTTTTGATTCCTATTTCTAGTTTTTGAAAATTTCTACGCGAAGGGTCAATTCATAGCTCTGTTCATCCTGCATTTCCGACATGGTAAAATCTTCCGCAAACAGATACTCCATGCGCTTACGCACATTCCGCAGGCCCACACCATGGCTCGGCATAGTCTGCCGCCCCGGGCGCTTTCTATTTTTGACATGGATCATATAGCCGCGGTGTCCGACCACAATATCGATACTGGCCGGATGCTCCCTATCCCAGATATCGGCATGCTTAAACAGGTTGCCGGCGAGCGTCTGTAAGGTCGTGGGGGCAATTCCGAAGCGCAGCAGATTGCCTGAGCAGCGCAATATAAAAAGGATCCATTTCGACCTGCTCCTGGATGGACAGATACCGCTCCAGCGCCGCAATTTCATCAGACAATAAGATTTTGCTTGCTCCCGCCACATCCTGTGCTTCCATATAGAATAAGATCAGCTGATAGATTTCACCTATCTGACTCGCCAGCTCAGGATCGTTTGGAGTAATCTTTTTTTTCAAATGGTTAAAGATATTGGCCATCATATGCGGATGTACCTGAGCAGATAGAGTCGTATATTGCGAATCTTTCATATTGGATTCGGCCTCGAGCTGCTTTTCGACGGCTGCGAGTTTTTGATCAGCTTCCCGGAGCTTTTCCACATAGTAATAATAGCCTATGGCCATTATCGTATAATTGCTATTCATGACAATGAAAGTCTGAATAAAGCGCGTCCAACGAAAAGAACTGCTGCTCACCGTATAGGTATTGTTGATCATCTGTAGTCCCAGGCTGCCGTACAGTACATAATAAACCAGTATACCTGAAAGAACATAGAAGCAAGACAATAAGACCACGACCACCAGTGTACGGCCCTTTCTAAAAAAATAGTGCAATATGAGGTACACGGCATAAAATATCAGGGCACAATAGGATACCGTAATCGCGGCCACGCCCAAGGATAGTTTTCCGTTACCCAGCACATTAACCGCAAAAAAATAAAAGAGATAACATAACCAAAAACAGACATGCCGCTGCTCTTCGGAATTTAGTTTAAGATGCATAAAATTAAATTGATAATTACAACCGGCTACACTAAAATTAATTAATACTCAATGTTCAAACAAACACATCGCCCTATATATCAAAATTATTACATTATAATACATAGCTCAGGTAGGTGTATTTGTCCAGCAATAACTGTTGTCCCTGATTTTTAAATAGGACCATACGCTGCTCTGTGGTCCATCGGCTTTCGTGCGAACCGGGAGCCATGGTCTTGTGCAGGTAAAGCCAGGCTTCCCAACCCTCCGGGTGCTGCAGCAGCGCATCTTCAAAATCCTGATAGATGGACTTGATATAATAATTGACAAAAAACTTTCGGTCTCCGTACCACTTCGTATCGCAGTAGTCCAATGTACAGATGGTCAATCCATTCTGCTCGTCAGGCATTTCGACAATCAGTGTATGGATGCCTTTTTGCAGCAGCCAGGCCATATCCACGATCCCCTGCCGTACCCGGATGCTTCCATTGAGAAAAGGAATTTCAGTTAGTTTGTTAGCATCGGCCGTTACTGAAGCCCCCGTACCCCCATCAAGATAGCAGAGCACGTGATAACCCTGGTCCATGTGCCGGCGCAGCTTAAAAAAAAGGTGTGGATCTTCGGCTTCCAAAAACAGTACCTGCTCCCTAAAGCTTGCGCCCAGGTGAGCCGAATAGTAGGCTTCCTGTTGCGCCCTGACATCTTTTGAAACCGGTATACAAAGCCGATATCCCCGACGGACAAGAAAAATTGGAACGGCACGATAATGGCCAAAATGAAAAGTCAGTATAAAAGCAGGGCGATCAGGAGGAGCTAACCAAAAAGTCTTATCCCGAAAAAGAAACGTATCCATATCCGCCTGCGCCTGTAAGGCAGCAAAACTGCAAACATGATGATACAGCTTCTGTTGTGTCGCCAGTGCCCTGACATCCAGGAGATGCTGTACATTTGCCGAAAAGAACACGAAATTCCGCCAGGTCACTTCCGAATAAACCGGCAGATCAGTTGTCTGAGTAAATTGCATACATATATGTTAAGGTCAATATTGAGAACATACTGCGCCAAACCTTGTGGCGCAGCATGTTCATTATTAAAATCGGTTATTAAGGGAAAACGATATTACATTTCCCGATATCCTCTTGCTCATCAACACCCAGCATAAGGTCTTTGATGGTAAGCGGCTTTGGATCATAAAGTCCAAACTGCGCTAATACTGTTGTAATTTTCACGCTATTTCTCGTTCAAAAAATAAAACCATCGGCTGTTCTCGCAACAGCTTTACGGCTTCAGGCACTGAAGACTGCGGATCGATCGGCGGTAAAAATTCAACTATTATCTGATTTTAGAAAGGACAGCAGGGTCATCTGCGGTTTGCTGTCCACACTCTCCTTTTTGCCAAGCAAATCGGTGTCAAATCGAATTTGGAAGTAGGCAAAAGCCTTTATAGGGGTAGTTTCGTTATTGGATTTTAAAGATTGTAGATTTACCACAGACCATATCTTACTGACAATAAACCAGATAAACTAAAAACAACACATTATGACGGATAAGCGCAGCCACAGAGCTGGACTAAAACTCTTGTTTGATTTTTGGGGAAAATATCATACAATAGAAAACTTTCATTATCAGTGGGTCAAGGACAACCTCAGCGTCAGGACTGTCAAACGTGGCGAACAGCTCAACGCAACTGACCATCGTTCGGAGATGACTTATTTTGTAGCTACCGGGCTCTTGGCCCGGATTGAGGAAAATCCCGATACAGGCAAACGCAAGATTATGAGCCTCGCCATTCCCAACATGGCCCTGATGACGACCAATCACCTCTATACGCACAATTTGCATCCGGGCAATATAGTAGCACTCCGCTCGGGAATCATTATTGCAATCCCGCACCTCATCCTCCGGCAGTTTCAGGAAAATGAGAAATCTATTGACACATTGATTGATGTATTGAGCAACAAAAAGAAAAGACAACTTGCACTATTGAGGCGTGCAACTTTAGGCCACTCCCCTTTTGAGCGCTACCTGCACTTTGCCAGGCTACTGCCCGAAATTAAGGCCGCCACCACCCAGATAGAGCAGGCCGATCTACTCGGTATTTCGCGGCATGCCGTACAGGCGTCGCAATATTTTCTTTTAACGGGGAAATTTCCCGAAAAATAGCACCCATGGGACAGGCAAAAAACGGACTAAGTTTATATTCAACTTTGTATTAGCGCCAGCGAAGAGTGCTAGCATTGATAAACATTTTATAAACTAAATTTTAAGCTTATGCTTACAAAAACAAACAGCTGGCTACGTGCCGGCGCATTAACAGTATTAGGATTGGGACTCGCTTATGGAGCCCAAAGTTTCACGGAAAAGGAAGAGGTAAAACCTACTTCAACAACCAAAGTGACCACAACAGTTTGGCGCTTTATAGGTACGAATTCCAGTGAGATACTCCAAGCGAGCAAATGGGAACAAGGGCCTTCTGGAGACCCAAGCTGCCAGAACGATCCATTGCAGCCATTACCTTGCCAGTACACGGTGACTGACCAGACTATTGCAGATTCGGATGAACTGATGGAGTATTTTGAAGCGACTTACCCATCAAACACCGCTGATGAAGTCCGTGACCATGCGGATTCACAAAAACCTGAGACGCTGTAGTACGAAATCTGGATTTCAAGCACAAAGAATAGGCCCTTTATCCCAAGGGCCTATTTTTCTATCTGGGATTTTGAACAATATCAGACAATTCTATGATATCGTTAGGTATTGGCAGCGCATAACGAAGATCGTTTGGTTGTAAAATAAACTCCTTTCCCTCAACTTTTCTTTTCAATACAATATTTGCTCCGTCCCGATTTAACCGTTTTAGATCGTACCAGCGAATCCCCCTAAAAATCAAACTCTTTCGTCTTTCCAACAAGATACGTGTAAGTAATTCGTCACTGTTCATATCATGGATTTCTCGATATGTTGTTTTACCATTTTCTTTTTTAAAACGCGTTACCAAAAGCGCGTTTAAATCTTTCATTGCAATATCAGTTTTCTGTAACCGAACGGCTGCTTCCGCTCGGATCAGGTAAAGTTCATCAGCAGCAATTCCCATGAATAATGATGTAGTCCCAGTATATAGGCCCCTGAAACCATAGGTTCCATCTGCATTTTTTATAAAAAAAAGATCAAGCCGAAGATCATTCGGTTCATAACTTGCAATTAGATCATCAACAATCTGAGCTCTAACAGTATTTAAGATTTGAGGATAGCCCGCCAAGCAGTGATAAATAACCTCTTTATTAAATTGCGGGATGGGATAGGGTTTTGTTGCATCCAATGTGGAGTAATCCAACAATTGATTATTTAAGACCAGTGCGGCATCAGCATATTTAAAAGCATTTTCATAATCTGCCATATACAAATACACTTTGGCTAATAGCGCATCTGCTATGCATCGATTAGGTTCTACAGGACTGCTTGTTTGCTCGACCAAAAGCTGTGCCGCCAATGTAGCATCCGCAATAATCTGTTTGTAGGTATCTTCCAACGATGCTCTAGAGGACCGTTTATTGAAATCAGTATCCAGACGGATTGGCATTCCAAGTGTATTGGAGGCATTCTTTGGGTCATAGACCATACACCATACCAAACTCGCGTGGAATAGTTTTTCCGCGCGAACAAATAGCGCTCTGCCTTTGATCTGATCATATTGCGCAGCGTTCAGGTTGTTGCGTTCAATTTTTGCTAATCCCTCCAAAGCCGTGTTACAATTGTAAATCGTAGTATAGTAGCGTGCCCAGTCGGAAGCTATCGTTCCTTCCTGAAACAAATTGTACGGATCCCATTGATACATCCTGCGGTGAAAATCAGACGAGAGCGAAGCAAGGTTGGCGTCAGTGACAACAAATTCTCCCGCCCCCACTTCCAGTGCGTCACTTTGTGTAATCTGAAAAGGATAATTGTCAATTATTGCCTGAAGATCATCCAAGCTTTCAGGAACAGCAAGCATTTGATCCGGTTTGACATCAAGGTACTTTTCACAAGAAAGCAACAGAAAACAGGCTGTAAAAAGTAGCGATAACTTACTCAACGCTTTGATGATATATCTTTTCATAACGAACATTTGATATTAAATGAATAAATTTTTGAGGGTGAAAAACCCGTGCTCGAAGATTTACTGAAATCAGGATCGATACCCGCTTTGTTTTTCCGATAGATCAATCCCAAATTATTGACATTGAGCGAAAGCAGCACATCCTTGAATAAGCTCTTAGGAGCACCCTTAATCCGGTAAGCAAGGTTCAAATACTCAAACCGCACCTGATCCCCCCTTTCAACAAACGGCTCCGCATAAGGGTAGAAATTTTCAGCACCAGACAATACCGGATAAAACATCGCAGGGATATCTGTTTTCTGCTCATCACCGGGTTGCTGCCAGCGCTTATTAAAATCACCGTGGCCATTCCAAGTTGAAAACAGCGAACTATAACGTATGGTCTCCCTGCGGAAATAATAGTCAAACTTAAACGTCCAGCGCATGGTGAGCGCCCAGTCCCGCCACGCTATGGTATTGCCTAAAGATCCAAAGATTTTGGGTAATATGCTCCCATGAAATACCAGGTCATCCACTGTAGCATTGGTCCCTGTAAATTTGCGGTATTCCCGAGAAGGCTGACCATCCAAAAGCCCTAGCGCAGCACCATCTTTTGGATCAAGTCCCATCCATTTGTACGAATACATGGAATAGACCGGAGCCCCCTCTTTGCCGGAAATCAGATTAATACCGCTGATGAATAGGGTTGCGGCTCTAGTCTCCATATGGTACTTAGTTACCTTATCACTATTGAAACTCAGGTTAACATCCGAAGTCCAACGCAACTGCCCTGTGGTATTCACCGAATTCATATTTAAATCCAAGCCCTTGCTCTCCATCGCAGCTACATTTTTCATCACAAAGGGTCCAATACCGCTGGTATAATCCACAGGTGCTATTCCATAGAGATTGCTTCCTTTTTTTAAGTAGCCCTCCAGTGAACCGGATATCCGTTTGTTTTTCAAAGCGAAATCAAGTCCGATATTGACAGTCGACACGCTCTCCCATTTCAGCTCGGGGTTGACGTAATTGTCAAACCTCGCATATGGAGTCTGCGTGTAAGGATTCGGCCCTGCATACTTAATGGTGGTAAGCGCAACCATGGCTGGATTGAGATTTCCTGTCTTCCCATAAGTTGACCGCAATTTCAGATAGGAAATCAGATCTTTATTCCAGAACTTCTCGTTTGACACCGTCCAGCCCAGACCTGCCGACCAAAATGGATTCCACTTGTCTTTGACGTTGAGTCCAAACAAGTTGGATGCATCACGACGCGCACTGAAAGTGGCGGTATATTTTTCGTCAAACAAATAAGAAGCATTTAAGTATGTCGAAATAAACCGATTCTCTTTCTGGCTGATCGAGAGACCATCCATTACGTAGTTTTTAGCTCCAGTAACATAGTGGACATAAGGAACCGTGAGGTCAAACAGCGCATACGATAAATTGTCTTCGTTATAACCGTACAACCTATTGCCACTGCCTTTGGAACTAACATTTCTCAACTCCGATCCCAAGAGCGCGTATACTTTATGCTGCCCTGTTGCCCAATTAAAATCCAACTGTCCACGTACATTGTGGCTTCGGAGCATACTGTTTGACTGATCAAACAGTCCCCCCTTAGGGATTTTAAAATCGGCTCTTCCTGTAGCTGTATTCAGCGCAGCATAAGAATTAACCATATTCCGCGCCTCATAACTTTCGATATCACTGAGCTTTTCCGTCCTGCCCGATTCCGCCTGATATTGGTATCTCAGCGAGAGTCCAAACCATTTTGGCAATTTATAAGTCAAGGCGGTAGACAAGATCGTATTTTGCATCTGTTGCTTTTGCACACTGTGCTTATAGTCTTCCAGCGGGTAATAACGCCAGTCCAATAATCCTTTATCTGCTTGCTGCTGTAGATACGTCCCGCGCCAATCTTTGACCAGCGGTAAGGCATTACCGTTGGCATCAGCGAGTTCAGCATAAGGAAACAGTCCGCCATTGTATGCTGTCACACTGCCAAAGCCCGGTCTACCAGACCGCATGTTCTGAAAAGAAATATTCATCCCACCTTCGAGTGTGAGCGCTTTCGAAAGCAGCAGCTTGGCATTCATCAGCACATTGTTCCGTCTGACCCGATTATCCAGATTATCGATCTGCAAACCATTTCCTACAGAGGCATTCCATATCAGCTTATCTGTACCTTGCGATAGTCCCACTGTTGTCTGCTGCTGGAGCCCTACACGATAGAGGTATTTTTCGAAGTCATTTCTTACATCGACATTTCTAAGACGGTTGATTTCCTGTTCGATGCCTGCGATTTCATTTTGATCCTGACTTGCTTTTTTACGGATCAGCAACTCGACAATCGGCGAAAGCACCGGATGTTGCGCCGAATTGATGGAAGCATCAAAATACCCTTTATCAAAAAGCATGGTTTCCACATCAATCATATCCGACGAAGAAATACGATCCAGCGAAAAGAGATCCGGTTTTTGCTGCACGGTTGTCAACAGGTTGAGATCTATTTTCAGCTTTTGATCGGTCGTCCCCTTTTTGGTCGTGATGACAATAACCCCATTTCCTGCCCTAGCGCCCCAGATTGAAGCAGCAGCGGCATCCCGTAGTATGGTTATATTTTGAATATCGTCCGGATTGATACTATTCAAGTCACCTTCAAAAGGAAAATTATCCAACACAATCAAGGGTTGGGTTTCCCCTTTGATGGTACTCATGCCCCGCACGAGGAACTGTTCCTTTCCGCTCTTTGCATTACGATCCACCACCAGCCCAGATGCCACCGCTGGCAGGCGATCCATAATATTAAAATTGATCTGTTCATTGATCCGATCTTTTCCGACAAAAGAAAAGGAACCCGTGGCCCTTTCCTTAGGAATCGCACTATAACCCGTTGATACCACCACTTCATCAATACCGATTGCCGCCGAAACCATTTCTACCCGATGTCCTGCACCAAGCGTCAGCACCGTATCAATCGCCCGAAATCCGATTGAAGATATCTGTAATGAAACGCTATTAGCGCGATTGTTTACATTGATCTCAAACTTTCCCTTGGTATCCGTCGTCGTCCCACCTTTTCCGTTTCGCAACTTAAGCGCAGCACCAGCAATTGCCTTACCAGAGCCACGTTCAATGATGATTCCACTCACCTTCTTCTCTTGGGCTTGTATAAACAAGGGGAATATAACTATTGCCAACAGCAATAGTCCATAAATTTTTATAGATCTCATGATTATTCCCCTTTCGCTTTTTGAACAACAAATACATTTACGTCGCGGACTGCATTTTCAAGCTTCATACCCGATTTAGCCAATTGCGCATTGAGCTTGTCAAGATCATTGGTCACCCTGATATTGAGGTCGATCTTTCCTTTATATCCAGTTTCGTTTACAATGTATTTTCCAGCTAGTCGCTGGTCGCTGAGGATTCCCAGTGCATAGGCTATTGGCGCATTATTGAGTTGGATTTTTTTCTCCCAGTCAATCGAACGATTCAGTTTTCCATTAGCGGCAATTGACTGAGGAATTTGACCGATGCGTTTCATCACAAGACATCGCCGTGTTTCTTTCTGCATGCCAGCATTGTAACCCGAAGCCGCATTCAGTAATTCTACCATACCTTTATTCATGCTGAGCGGGTCTCTTGTAGGGACGATCAGATCTAAGGTATAAGGCCTATTCAGCTCAATTGAATCATCCGTTTTGATTTGAAAATTCTCCCTAAAGAACGGTTCGCCAATGGCCGAAAATAACTTAGGTGCGAGATCTCTATAAATGGTTATCAGCGGCAAATTGACAAAACTAGTACTGAAATACCCTTCCTGCAAATTTCTCGAGAATTTAGCCACTGGAAGATAATCCTGATAACCTTTCAATACCAATTGATAGCACTGTAATACATTTTTGTCAGCTTGAATACCTGGTAGAACAGGAAGGTTTTTATCGAAAACTGGCTTAGCTTTGAGGTCCAATGATTGCCCCGCAAAAAAGCTATTCAGATTGGTTTGACTAAGCGGCTCTTGTGAAGTTTGGTGTCTGACGATTCCCTCCGCATCTATCCATATTATCTGCGGCACAGAAGCATGCGGAAAAAACTTCTTCAATATCTTGTCCTCGATGATAGTTGGTAAATGTAGGCCTTGCTTTATCCAAGTATTAAGAGCGGTTGCTTTCCTGTCTGAAGTGACTGCAATAAAATTGCCTTTTTCCGTCAACTTGTCAATAAAGGCGTTAGTTTCCTTTAGTGAGCTAATACATGGCGAACACCAACTCGCCCAAAAATCGAATATGATAGGGCTACCTTTTAGATGTTCCAGTGTTTTGATTAGTGTATCACCATTGCTATAAAACTTATATTTATAGGTCCAAAACGATTCTGGCACCTTCTGACCAATAGTCAGCATTTCGATTTCTTTTAGCCCATCTGCCCCGCTATCCCTGCGGGGCGTCTGAGCCGATAAACTAAACATAGAAACTAAATACAAAAGGGTAAGCAGCACCCGACCAGTACTCTTACAGTATGATCTGTCAGAGTATCTGGCAAGTGCTTGGCAGATGTAGGTATTTTTATATATCTTGACTGGTGTCAATAATTTTAACGTATTCATAATTTAATGGTTAGTGATTTTGAGAAAGCTGATAAAAAAAGTCGTAGATTTCTTTACTACTTTCGAGTTCACATGCGATGAACCTGTTACTTTTCGGAAAAGAGATTTCAATTCCCGACAGATTGATCCGTTGATAATGGACGATAAAGTAGGCCATTAGCATCCTGAACAAAGCAATAGTAAACTGCTGTACATCAGTTGTACTGATCGCAGGATTTACCTTTCGCTCCCTATCGAGATAAATCGTCAGGAGCTCGACAATATGATTGCGACAGCTGTCCATGTCGTAACAGCTCCAGAACTCTTTAATACATGCTACGGGATCATACTCCAAATGATGGATCTCGTACATCGCCATGTCTATAGCGACTAATTTTTGAAAAAGCTCTCTCATTTTTTTGGCTTTTGAGGGTGTGTGACGGTTTAGGCCCTTGGAAAAAAGGACAAAAAAACACCTTATTGGGTCAAAAGGCCCAATATCACACTGTTAAAAAATTTAATTAACTAAACCTCAGAATGCCGTTTTACTCTTTATTACTCGGTTATATATATGGTTCGTCACGGGCATCCATACTTAGAAAGAACCGACCCTTTTGTTGTATTACAACAATATATTGGATAGAAATTTGTCCTCAACGAAAAATTTGACTAAATTTAAGCTGCGAAACAATTATTTAGTACAAGCCATCTTCATTGCCTTTTTTCTCTATTTATATATTGATGTAAGGGTCGGTGGCAGACACGCAAAGGGGAATTTGGCTATTCTTATGAATAGACGGTACCGAGCCATTTTTATTGGCTCCTCTCTTTTTGCGCACTGTGTATTATAATTGTGTCTAATCAGGCGCCCTGATTAAGTTTTTGAAATGCTGCTTGACGGAATACCGAATGAATTGAGACGGGACTCGGTACCACTGGAATAAAGTTTTATTTAACATCGTTATCATAATTTATCTGGATATGATGAACGTCGTTATCTGATGAGTACCGTTTACTTGTTTAGGTTAGCTAAGCAAGGAGCGGTTTCACACTTTGAACCCAGGGGAGCTAACCCTTGTCACCTCTACATCTGCAAGAGATTTCGAAATGACATCGCCAAAGCTACACGTGAAACCGCTCGCATGCCGCATATATCAAAAGTATTAAAACTTTCTGAACACACAAAAGCATGGAGCGATCTACACGGGTTCTCTCGGCGAATTTTTAGCTCTGTTCGGGTACGAGAAAACGTCGTTCATCAAGGTTATTTACCTCGAATATTAAATCGTCCATACAAATATAACAATAAATATTAAGTGTGGCAATAAAACCACAAAATATATTTTATGAAAAAGAATAAACATTCGAAAATATACAAGGCTATTGGCAAGAATCTTAAGAGAAGAAGACTAGAATTGGATTTAACGCAAGAAAAACTAGCAGATAAGATACCCAAAATGGATAGGTCAAAAATTAGCGATATGGAGAATGGAAAGGAAGATTTTGTATTTTCTAAATTATTAGATCTTTGTGACGCTTTGGATTTAACTGTACTTGATGCCTTGAAAGAAGAGGAAGATCAAAAAGGATAAATTGTGAATCATAGAATAGATAACTATATCAAAGAGAGAGTACAAAAATTGGGTTGGGAAGATAAAAATTTGGTTGAAAAATCAGCCTTGTCTAAAGGTCAAATTAGTAAACTTAAAAATGGTCATGTGGAGCGTTTAACCGCTGAAGTATTTTACAAAATATATAAAGCTTTCGATGATTCCTGTTCCAAAGCGACCAAAGTCGTTTACCCCGATTTGAACCTCAAGCTAGATAAATATGTACCGAAAGCGCGTAACGAATTTGGAAAGTTCATGAGTCAATTTGAGACAGTCAAAAATTCTCCTGAGGAAATAGCAACGAAAACCAGACTTGACGAAAATAGATTGAAAGATTTATATTTCCGGAAGGCGGCGCTTGAAGCATATGAATTTCTTTTAATAGAAAAGGCTGTAGGTAAAAAACAGGGAGAATTATTTGATGAGTTTTTTGGGAAGTAAGACATACCTCTTAATGGATGAAGTTAACAAACGCAAAATTAATCGCTAAAGTCAAGGCACCTTTAAAAAAATTAGGATATATATTTTTTAAAGAACCCATTTCTAGTGCGCAGGGATTTTTTTCAAAGAAGCTAGATAATGGTTTCTACTTGACGCTAGGTTTAACCATTTCCAGATATATCGAGAGCAATTTTACTGGAACTTTTTATTATTCCAAAACAACCCGATGGGCAGCTGTTTGGGATGACATCCCGGAAGAAAGTTATATACGACCAGGCTCCTTAATGTCAACAGAGGAACGAAAACTTTATTTTGACACGGACAATGAACAATTACGCGATTATTGGTGGGATGCTTTTGAGGATTCGTCAGTCGCTTCTTTTATTATGTAAAATAAAATATCTCAATTACGACTAAAGATTCTAGTTCAAACTTAATGAAATTATTAATTTAAAAGAGCCAAAGACCATTTTATGTTTATATCAAAGTTAGGAATTCAAAATTTCCGAAATTTCAAAAATGTCAGTTTAAATTTCCAAAAGGGTGTCAATACAATAATTGGCGAAAATGGATCAGGAAAAACCAATATTCTATATGCATTAAGATTATTAATTGATGAAAATCTCCCAAGAAATATCAGATTTTATGAAACAGATTTTAATAGATCTTTAAAACAATGGCAGGGGCATTGGATAATAATTCAAATTGAATTCTCTGAGTTGGATGTAAGTGAGGAGGCACAAGCCATTGCTATGCATAAAGTTGGTGCGATGGATGAATATGATTTTACAAAAGGAAGTTATTCTTTGATCTTTCGTCCGAGAGAAAATAAAAGAAGAGAATTATATGAATGTGCTTTAAGATTGGGAACCAAAGAAGATTTAAATGCAATCCTTACATCTATTACATTGAATGACTATGAACTAACATATCGAGGTCGAGGAAATACTGATTTATCTCTTGAGGAAAATTATCTTAAATATGTGGGTGATTTTGAAAATATAATATTTCCTAATCCTGATGATGAATTAGAAGATATTTTTGGAGTCCGATTATATGGATTTTCGATTCCAAATGAGCTTTCATGCACTTTTATAAAAGCTTTAAGGGATGTTGAAGCAGATCTTCGCTCTTATAAAGATAATCCTTTATTGAGTCTATTAAGAGGTAAAGAAAAAAGTATTGATGTTATCCAAAAAGATAGTATCATAAAGAAAGTAATCGATTTAAACGATGAGATTACGAAATTAGACGAAATTAAAGACATCTCAAACGGCATTTCTAATAGCATTAAGCAAACAGTTGGAGATACTTATGCCCCCAATATTGAAATTAAGTCTGAGGTTCCAGCGGAAATGGAACGCTTATTACAATCTTTAAAACTATGGGTAGGCGAATCAGACGAACCCGATCACAAAGGACGTGTAAGCGAATTAAGCCTAGGAGGAGCAAACCTTATCTATCTATCTCTGAAATTACTAGAATATGAAAAGGTAAAAGTCTTGAACAAAATTGCGAATTTCCTGTTAATAGAAGAACCAGAAGCTCATATACATACACATATACAAAAAACACTCTTTGATAAACTTCATAGTCATAATACGCAAGTAATCATTTCTACACATTCAACACATATTTCATCAGTAAGTAAAATTAGCTCAGTTAATATATTAAGCCGATCAAATAATAAAGCCCTAGTATTTACCCCTTCTAATGGACTAGAGCATTCTCAAATCGTAGCACTTGAAAGATATTTAGATGCAGTTAGAACCAATCTTTTATTTGCTAAGGGGATAATCTTAGTCGAAGGGGATGCTGAACAAATATTGATACCAGTTCTTTTTAAAAAAGTATTTGGCATTTCTCTTGATGAAATTGGAGTAAGCCTAATAAATATAGGAAGTACAGGATTTCAAAACATTGCTAGCTTGTTTCATGATAAACGTGTTAGAAAAAACTGCGCAATCATAACTGATCTTGACACCTCAATTCTAGAACTTCCTGAAAATCCAAATGATGACAATAAAGAAGAAGAAAATTGTAGAAACTCCCAAATATCTGGGCTTCAAAGACAAAAGTTACTTGAAGAATTTTGTAGGGGAAACAACTGGGTAAAAACTTTTTACGGCAATTATACTTTTGAAGTTGAGTTTGTTAGTGCTGGCAATCGATATGAAGTGATGAAATTAGTAAACGACCAATATCAACGAGAGCCCGATAGAGATAGAATAATCGAACTAATAGAGAACGAGGCAGTTAGTGTCTATGGTAAAGAAGTTTTAAGACTAGCTAATCATTTTAAGAAAGGATGGTTTGCATTGATGTTGGAAGAACATATAGATCATTTAACTTATATCCCTTTATATATCTTGAGGGCAATTACATTTGCAAGTCCCCATATTAACAATCAGACCTTGTATAATATAGCGAGAAATAGGCTAGAGAGACTTAAACGGAAAACGATTGCGTCCGATAAAAATAATTACGACATTATTCTCCATCAATTTGAATCCTTTCCAAGTATAAAAGAAGCAATAGATTTTTATTCGACGCAACTTCCGAATGATCAATTGAGCCTATTTATAAAAACACTAAAATTGTAAAGATATGTTAGATGGTTTAAATCCACTTCAGAGAGAGGCTGTTTTAGCACCTGGTCATATATTATTAACTGCGTGTCCGGGTAGTGGCAAAACTAGAGTATTAGCTCATAAAGTTGCATATGAACTAGAGAAAGTCAAGGAGAGTAAAAAAATAATAGTTGCACTTACCTTTACTAATAGAGCTGCAGAGGAAATAAAAAAAAGGCTACTAAAAATGGATGTAAGTCCAAAGAATTTATGGGCAGGAACAATTCATTCTTTTTGTCTGGAATGGATACTCCGACCATATGCAGGTTATATAAATGAAATAAAAAACGGATTTGTAATTGCTGATGAATACAAATCCGAAGAATTGATTTCTACATTAAAGGAAACGCATGGTTTTAACAATTGGACGAGATTAACTACGAGAAGAAACTGCGATGGTTCGTTCGCTGAGCCAAATATACTATTACATGATATATTGACTGAATATCATAAAACCCTAACTGATCAGAAGTTAATTGACTTCGATTTAATTCTGTACTATTCGTACAAAGTTTTAATTGACTATCCCAAAATTGGAAAGACTTTAAATAATATGTTTCATTTAATAGCAGTAGATGAATACCAAGATACACAGGAATTACAATATGCTATTCTATCAAAAATAATAAAGGTCCCCAATAACAAAACTTTGGTGTTCATGGTCGGTGACAAAGACCAAGCTATTTATGGTTCTTTAGGAGGTGTCGCAAAATCGGTGCAAGAAATAAGTAACCAGTTTGGTCATATTGCAATCTCCGAATATGAATTGTCAGGAAATTACCGAAGCTCACAAAGGGTAATAGAATACTATAGACATTATCAAAGTTCCGATATTATTATAGAATCGTTATGTGAACATGCTCATGAGCGAGGATTGATTACATTCAACAAAAATATTGATAAAGATAACTTAGGTAAATATATCGCTGATATCATTCAACAGAATCTTGACAATGGTGTACCCGAAAGTGAGATTTGTGTTTTAGCTCCTCAATGGTGGTTAGTTATACCAATGGGACGA
Organism: Sphingobacterium puteale; assembly: GCF_003627955.1. Lineage (GTDB taxonomy): Bacteria > Bacteroidota > Bacteroidia > Sphingobacteriales > Sphingobacteriaceae > Sphingobacterium > Sphingobacterium puteale. The sequence continues at coordinate 370,295 of NZ_RBWS01000005.1, forward strand.
AAATTAAAAGGATTATTACCAAAAGTAAATTTTGATGCTATTGGTTTGTCTCCATTAGCAAAAAATAAAGAAAATATTTGGTTTAAAGTAGCTCGATTATTCCTCGTTGATCCTTCACCTAAAATGTACTTTGTGCGAGGACGATGGGTTGTGGAGCTAATAAATGAACTAGAAAGTTTAGGCGTTATCTTCCTACAAGACAATAACAAAAAACCAAAAGCCTTATTAAAAATTATTAATTCGATTTCATCAGATAAAGATGATGGATTATTATATCTTGAAGATTGCTTCAATACGTTTTTAGTCCACTTAAACATAGAAATCGAAAATCATCCGACTTTAGAACTTCATTGGCAATACTTCTTTGAAAGCTCTAAGAAACGACTCGAAAATCCAGAATTTGATTATGCCAAGGATATTTTGAGTTTTAAACGTTTATTTAGTCATTCTTCCGGAGTGGTAGTAAATACTTGCCATGGGATCAAAGGAGAAGAATTTCATACCGTGATTGCATTTGGACTATTAGATGGTTATATCCCTCATGCTTCTGACCTAGACCCAATAGATGCTTCGAGAAAACTTCTATATGTAATCTGCTCACGTTCAAAGAAGCACTTACACCTAATTTCTGAAAAAAGAATAAGATATCGTCAACAAATGGTCGTTTCAACTAATTTAAGAGATCTAAATTATTTCTATGATTAGTACGTTCATAAATGTATCCGTATACTTGTCGCTTTAAATACAGAGATATGGCCAACAAACTTGATCCGATGAGCTTAAAACAAATACAGTTTTGAAATATTGGGTAAATACCCTTTATCAATAATCAGAAATCCCTGAAAGAGAAAAAAAATCACTAAGTTTGAAGAATCAATATAATATATTGGCTACATAATGTGGTTTGTTTCATTCCTAGGCTAATTGTTTATAGCTCGAACGAATAGTTTAATTTCATCGCAATATCCATAATAATCCAGTTTTCTTTTATGATCTTATGCCATAATAAGATATTGGAAATTAAACAGATAGCAGTATAAGAATTAAAATATCAAAGGTATACACAAGAAATGAATATAGAGAAAGATATAAAGAATAATAAAGAGGAAATACTTGCATATTTCAGAGATCGATCCAGCGAGTTTTTAACACAAATAAAAGCTCAATTTTCTGATACCGAATTTAGTAAACGTGCAAGCGCTATCAACCGCGCATTAAATCAGACGAAAGACAATCTGATTACCACTTTATTACAGAAAGCAGAAAAAGAGCAATGGACAAATCAAGATAAATTAGAAGCAATTCTGATGATAACTTATTGCAATATTGTTGTGATGATTGAAAGTCGTAATTCAGTAAGACCTTATGAATATATGGACTTTTCGAGAAGAGTGGGAGAACTTTGGGATCCATTTTGTAAACTATGTTTTTATTATCCAATAAATGACATATCTTTATTCATACCACCTCTATTTTCTGAAGTAAAGAAAAAGTTAGCAAATGAAATTATAATATATATTGATAACCTAAACATTTCAGAAATAGAAAAACAAGAGCTTAAAACTTATTATGATAAAGTTTGGAGCTTAGTAACATCCGGCGAAATTCAATTAGAGTTAGATCTACACTTCAGTTATAATAATCAGAAGTATGTTGTCGATTTCAAAAGTGGATTTGGCTCAAATGAAAAAGGAAATACCAATAGGCTTTTATTGGTTGCCACGATCTATCAAAATCTTGAAGATAATTATAAATGTTTACTTTTTGTAAGGGCGGAAGAAAATAATAGCTATTTCAATCGGTTAAAAAATTCTAGAATTTGGGAGGCTTATAGTGGAAATGAAGCCTATGAAAAAATCAAAGAATATTCCGGTTATAATTTAAAAAATTGGACAGAGACTAACATTGATTGGGCTAATGATTTCAATGCTGAAACAACGCAACACCTGACCGAAAAAAATCTTTTACAATATTTGCTTTGGTAATGGTTAGTGAGAAAAAAAAATATCAGGCGTATTATACTAAATCTACGCCTATCGTTGAGTATATGATAAATCAATTATCGTTGCAACCACTAGATAAAATATTTGAACCTTGCGGTGGCGATGGGGTATTTATTGAATCTATTCTTGACAAAAATGAATTTGCACAAATTGATATTTGTGAACTAAATACGGATTCAGTTAAGATCCTTAATAATAAATTTTCTGAATTCCCTAACGTTAAAATCAGGGAATGTGATACGCTATTAGATTCTGAGCTAAATTTGAAATCCCGCTTCGGTGGAGTTTATGATAAAATCATTGCCAATCCTCCTTACGGTGCTTGGCAAGAGCATGAAAAAAGGACTACTCTAAAAAAAATGTATCCTTCACTGTATGCAAAAGAAAGCTACGGATTGTTTTTATATAGATGTATTGAACTATTAAAAGAAGGTGGTGTTCTATCTTTTATAATTCCGGATACATTTTTAAATCTGCATATGCATAAAGAGTTGCGAAATCATATTTTGAATCGAACTCAAATATTGGATTTAGTCTTATTTCCCTCCTCATTTTTTCCGGGAGTGAACTTTGGTTATGCTAACCTTTCTATAATTACTTTAAAAAAGAATAACAATAATACGGAATGTTTAAAAAATTCCTTCACTGTTATCAGTGGTTTTGACGATGTTAGCCAATTAAGCAATGTTGATAATAAATTTTTAAAAACTTACTCATTTAATCAAAAGGATATCTATAACAATCCTGATCATGCTTTTTTAGTCACAGAGAACAATAACATCCTAAAATTAATAAATCAATCAAAATTTAAGATCGGAGATATTGCTGACTGTGTTACAGGATTTTATTCAGGTAATGATAAGGAATTTTTACAGGTCATAAGTCCAGAAATAAAGAATAGCAAAAACTATAAATTGGTAAAAATCGAGACAATAAATAGGGATTATAAAAACAACTCTAACATTCTAAACGGAATTCTAGGTGATCAACATTTCGTTCCTATAGTAAAAGGTGGAAATATCAAATACCTAAAGCAAGAAAGTTGGTTTATGAATTGGAGCAATACAGCTATTCAACATTATAAGGCAGACAAAAAAGCAAGATTTCAAAATCCTAAATATTATTTCAGATTTGGAATTGGAGTACCAATGATCAGTTCATCGAATATTACTGCATCATTGATTGAACATAAATTATTTGATCAAAGTATTGTTGGAGTTTTTCCTAAAGATGAAAATCTGACTTACTATTTATTGGCTTTCTTCAATTCACCAACTTGCAATAAATTAATACGAACCATTAACCCATCGGCAAATAATCCTGCAAATTACATCAAAAAAATTCCCTTTATCACTCCTAAAAAAACAATTTTAGAATTTATAACTGAAAAAACAAAAGGTATAATTGATGAAATTAGAGAAACAGGAAACTATAACAAAAGTGACGAGTTAGAAATTCAGAGTATAATTGAAAAAATTTATAAAGTTTAGGTGAAAAATAAAAGGGGACAAATACCGTTCCCTTTTATTTCGTTTAGAGTTTAGAGTTCAGACAACATATTTTATTATACTAGATGTTCTTAACAATGACTCTATAAGCTCAACAACTTTTTTATTATATCATTTTTAAATTTACTTAATGGTCTTTTATGGAAGTTCTCCTCGTTCTTGTCTATGCCAAATATCAATCTATACTTTTCTTCTTCAGAAATTGAAGTTGAAAAAGTCTTTGCTAACAAATCCTTTAAATAATTATCGGGATATTTTAGTCTCAATTCATGAAGATCTCGCAGCTCAAATTCGCGATGAGCTGAATAAATTTCCCTAAGTCTATTTTCCTTAATCATACGTCTAATCTTGGGATTACTAACATTTTCGAACGTTATTTCAAATTCATTTTTTGATTTAGAAAATGTATAGTTAAAATCAAATGTTCCTTTATCACTATAAGGGTTAGCGATTTCTTTGTGATTTTTTACCCACCACTCAGCATCTTCACCAGCTCCCTTTAGGTGATTACACGAATGACAACTCGGAATTAGGTTGTAAAAACTAACAGCAAATATAGGAAAATGCGTTTTTGGCAACCAGTGATCTATTTCAGCCCTCGTCCTCCCTTTTACTATAGCCAATGTATAGTTTCTATTGCAATAAATACAAGTATTTTTATTCAACAGATTCAAGAATTCCTCGGCGCAGTTGGTCTGGAAAAAATTTTTATAAGCAGAGTTGACGAAAAAGTTCTCGATTTCCAAGCTATTTTCGTTAAGCAAGCTACTGTTGGTTTCATAAAATTCAACTAACTGTCCTACCTCTCCCGTTAAAATACAGTCTATATTTTGCTTTATTAAACGTCGAATATCCTCATGCAAAGTTTTACTATAATACTTTCGATCTTTAACACAGCTAGGACAATTCCTTATTGTACATTGAAATTGATTATTTCTCCTTTCTGTCTCGGTATACAATTTACTGTTAAACCAACATTTTAACAATCCATTGTGATAATCTTTCGCATCTTGGTAATTTTCAATAAACAACATATCTTTCTTATATTTTAGTATATAATTCTTGCAATTTACTTTTCAAAATAGGTTCACCGATTAGTGAAATAATATGTTTTGAATGTTTATTGTTATTATCTGATTCTAGTTCCTGTATTTCTCTCTTACATTCTATTAACAGTTTTTTCAGTTCCTCTTTAATTGACTTGGAATAGAAGTCTATTTCTACATCATTCTCCAATTCTAAAATTTTGGATTTCAAGTATAAATATCTGACAAGCCCATCTATTTTCTTAGAAGCGAACTCCCCCATGGATCCTCCTTTCAAAAAAAAATCATCTCGCAGAAGATCATGAATATTGGCAGCGAAAGAATTCAATACATTATCTGTTTCCACTTTGCCTTCCTTCAACTTTAAAATATTCTGCGAAGGAATATCAGAAAGTATAAAGGGTGAATGGGTGATAAAAGTGATGTTGATATTTTTTATTTGCTTAAATATTGTTTTCTCCAGTTTCAATAACAGGTCATAAATAAACGTTCGCTGATATTCAGGATGAAAATAGAGTTCTATCTCATCAAGCATAATATTAACATTTTCGTAATTATAGAAATTCTCTTGTGCCCCCTTATGACTCCTGACAGAATCTAAATTATTCAAATGATAAACTAAGGAACTAATAATACCTATTTTCTGGAACTCTCCCGAACTAATTGATTTCCAAGAAATATCATTACCATCTAATTCTATTCCATTAATTTCTTTATTTTTTTTGCTAAGCAAAATATCAATATTAAAAACCGGAGGCGGGACAAAATATATAGGTTCTATTCCCCTCTCTTTTACGGCCTGATTGATGAGTTCTCTCAGAGCACTTATTCCCTCGACTTTCTGCTTTCGATTCTGAGCATGATCATGATAAAATTGAATAAGGGCGCTATTAGGGGTATCTTTTGCCAATTTCAATATTTCTATTGCTTGTCGTAATTTGATAGATATATGGCTATCATCTTTTATTATATCAGAAATATTTTTTTTGGAAATCTCTAATGGACCTTTTTTAAAAACTTGAAACAAATAAGATTCCGCGTTAATAAACGCATAACGTGGGTATCTCAGAGTTTTACGTAATTTTACTATAGCGTAAAAGAAAAGTTGTCGTAAAAATGTAGTTCCCTCGAAGTCTTCTAAATTACCCACCTCAGCTTCAATAACCTCAAAGCACATAAAGAGATAAATTATCTCCTCTATTTGGCTATCACTTAAAAATTTAAATTTTTCTAAAAACACATAATCAGAGAAATATTCCCCTTTGTTATATCTAACATCAGCAAAATTCTTGGCTATACCTTCATTAATTAACTTTTGAATTATTTCAAAAAGATCAATATTTCTTTTATTAATATCACTTAAAAATTCATTTAAATACTCAAGAATATATTTTTTCGGATATTTTTCTTCGATATATCCATCGTTTCCCGTTATATCAAATATTTTATTAAAATATTCTGTCAAAAAATCTACCTCACTAAACTTCAATACAAATGACCGAACATTAAGTCCCTCTGTAAACTCTATAAACGAACCATCCAAAATTATCTGGCTTATTAAACGTTGTCGCATTAACTCCTTTTCATTTCGAATATCAATTTGACCATTATCACGCCATGGATGTATAACCAACTGGGTCTGATAGCCATCATTCTTATGGAAAACTTTGTCTAACCAGGATTCGTCGTCAGTCTCCTCGTCCTTATTTTCGTGAACAGTCTCTTTCCAAAAATCACCTGAATCTAACCCATAAAGAGAGTAATTAACATACATTGTAAAGAACAATTCCTGAGAAATTTTATCTGGCTCGGGTGTTATCGTAGCTATCTCCCCCTTAATTCCAATATCGTTGATATCTCCTTCCGAGGTATCCACACGAATTTTATAAACATGCTCTCCAATAGAAAAATAAAGTTCTGCAGCTACTCCTTTGGAATACCTTAGACGATCAGTTAACTTTATATACTTTTGAGCTTTAAAAAAGTTATTCAACACTCTGATCATTAGCTCTATTAAAGAGCTTTTTCCTGAACCATTCTTACCAACAACTGCATGAATATTGATAGATTCTAAAGAAGTATTAGGATTTTTGCTTTGTAAAGAAAAGAAATTCGAAGGAAGACTCGACTGCTCCTCCTTTTTTTCTATTCCTGTTAGGTCAATACTAGGCCTATATGTATTGTCAAAAAAGTAAAATTCTCCTCGTGCAAGATTTTTACGAATGTGATCTGCACAATTGTCCAACGGACGAATTGCAATTATTTTAAAACTCATATTTAAATAATACTATGAATGGTTAATAAGAATTTAAAAGTTTAATTTCTACTGAAGCTATTGTCTAGCGCAAGTTTCACAAATTCGATAACAGGATCAGTTGTCACATGATAAACCCGGGCGATAAGGTACTTCTCGGCCTGTTCCATTAGATTGAGCTCATTACCGGATATATATAAAGCTAATTTCTCCATGTTTTTCCCATAGGGTGTAGCTTTGCTATCAACATAGATCTCTTTGCCGTCTTCAACGATCTTAAAGTCATGGTTCGCAATAGTAGCTCCATCGATATTTCTCCAGTAGACCTCGACCGAGTCCGAAACTCTAAAACCAAAGTCAGTATTCTCCAGAGGTTGACTGTACTTGGCCGAATAGATCTGCTTTAATTTATTGAATACAGCAAGCTCACCTAACTTCCCTAGATCTTCATCGGACTGATTGTAAATCCTATTATTATTTCCTACATAACCTATTTCAAGTTCTTCGGTATTTGATAACCCAAAGGGAATCATGGATGTATCGTATCCTTTCTCTTCGAGATACTCCAGACCATTAGCAAAAGACTCCAGTAGCAATACATTTAGGATACGCTCCGCATAATGAACTTTTAGAAATTTACCCAAAGGACCTACAAGCCCATCGAGTATCCTAGGACTAAAACAATCGCCTACATAATAAAAACTATCATCCTCGGCCCACGAGCTTCTTTTTTGCCTGTCAGTATCATTTCCATAGGTCAAATAAATCTCGGCTGTTTGAAAAAACCTTATTTCGGACAGCTTATTGTTTATACGCTGATATTCTAATTCCCAGTCTTTATGGCTTTTGGACTTCTCAACTGCAACTAAAGCGATCAAAGGCGAAATATGCTTGATTTTACGCTTTAATGCTAAAATTTCGGTAGAATAGGGTATCTGTGAATGAATGGCATTAATAATCTGTACACCAAAGATCTTCATCAGCTCAACGATATTCTGTTTTTGGCTGGATGAATAGACCAAATTTTCTGCATTAAATCCCTCAACGGTAACCATGACCAAATCGCCGGCCCGAAGAAAATCAGTTCCATTCTTGGCCAAAAGCTTATTGTCCCTGCTCCACAGAATAATTTTCTCTTTCTCGGACTCATGCAATAGCTCGGCACTCATCTTTTCATAGATCAGATTGATTCGATCTTTATCGTCAATACTTACTTCCTCCCCAGATGATACATATTTTTTCCATATTTCGCCCAACACAAATAAATAATCATCAATGGTTAAAACCTCCTTAAAATTCAGAAATTCTTTCCATTCCGGTGATAATATTCCGCTATAATCTAGGACATTGAGATAGCCCTTTCCAACACGATTATTGTCTTCACTGTTTAATATTATTTCTGAAGCTTTTTTACATTCATGTTTTACTGTTGGAAAAACAGAAGAATTCTCGATCAGCCATTTTGTATAATTTGCGGGACAACCAAAGCGCTCTAACGATTCTGGATTAATAGACTTATTAATAAAGCCAAATGATCCACTAACACTTAGGCTATGATCCGGTTTTAAGTCTATTGGTTTTAAAACCGAGAATACCCTTTCAAATAATAATTTAGAGAAAGGGTATAAATTAGCAAGCTCCAAAAAGGTAAGACTATAGATATAAGTTTTATCGGGGAAAAAACCATACTCGCCAGATCCAAAAGTCCATCCTTTACCTGAGTTATTATAGATATTACCTGCTGTTTCTTTAACTTTCTCCAGAAAGGCAGCATCATGTCTATTTATCCAACTCGAATTCCGTCTAAAATCAATTACTGTTCCTACAACGCCAACATCCTCTTTGACACCAATCTTGATAAAAAAACTTCCCCATTCTCTTTTATCTATATCTTTATCAATATAGTCTCCTGAAATATAAAAATCATTATCAAATAGACTTTCGATCTTTAGAGTCGGCTCGTAGATGTCTGAAAGATAAGCTGACGAGGCTGGTAATAGTTTGCCCGAAGAGCTAAGCACTGGTAAATGATACAAATCTCTATAATGATGATCTTTCAAAGTTCCATTACGGTGAGCCTCAAATATGTATCGCCCTATTGCAATTGCATTATCTGTCGTTACGAATTCATCTCCCCGCTCTATGATAGTTCTTTCAATAAATACCAATGAAGATGGTTCTTTGATATTTATCTGATGGATAAGCCAGCTCTGTGTGCTCCATCGTCTACTAATATCGGCCATAACAGTATGGTGAACCACGCTAATTTTACCTGCAAATTCCGCAGCATATTCTTTTGCTGGAAAATAAATCTCGTTAGGAGACTTCAATTTCTCATTTTCATCAAAAATAAACGGAATACTTTTTAGCTTATCATTAAATGCTTTTTTATCGTACTCATTTTCGACGGCACTCTGTTGTTCATAAAAAAAATCAATAAGTCCAAAATTATCGCTCACCGAGAAATTGTCCCTAAAAAAAGAAGATGAAATAAAGCTTTGTAATTGATCAACATTGAATGTATAGATGCCTAAACTAATCAGTGAACCTATAGGCTCTAATGGTGGTATAAAAGAAGAAATGGTAAAATCTTTGCTACTATCTTCGTTAATAAAGTCAATCAGCAACTGATCATCAATCACCTGCGTGATCGCCGACCGATCGTAGATTGATTCATCTATCTTGAGTAAATCTCCATTATGATTTGGAATAAAGGCAATAGTAGATAAGGCAAGGCCCAGCCCCTCATTAAAGCTACGGCTCAATTGATTACCGAAAAGTCTAGATGGAATTATGGCTAATATATCTTGCCTATACGCGCTGTCTTTATGGGCCAATTCTGCTACCCATGAAAAATATCGAAGTGGAATTTCATTAAATAACCAATTATTCCAGACTACATCTTGATGCAGCTGCTGCCTTCCTGCATCGGTCAGAAAGCTTCCGTTGACTAAAAATGGTAAATTATAATTGACAGATGTAGGTAAATAGGTAAAGATAAGTCTGTTGTGTACATCAACAGCCCGCAATCGTCCCTCTTCCAACTGAACCGCAAATGCTATTTCGGTAAATTTTGCTTCTCTAAGTTTTTTGGGTGATTTATCATCCGCACTAATCGCAGCTTTTATTTCTTCATTTATTTGGAAGGTTTCGGTTTTGATCAACCAATCACTTAATTTGATATCATTACGAACCAAAGAAGTGATATTCTCATCTGTTGATTTTTCAAGGACAAGTGGTTCATCAGAATATATCGCGATCTTTACTTTTCGGCTTCTTAGAAAAAGAACAATCTGGCTATCAGAAAATAAATCGTTTAACGATGACTTCAATTCTTCAATCTTATCATAGGCGATCACAGTAGAGACATTATATTGGCTTAAGGCAGCCAATGAAGCAACCTGTTCTGGAAGATCACTCCAGATAGGAATAATCTGCCATGGCATCTTTATATTCTCTTCTTTGTTTTTGCTTCTTCTTTCGGATTGCCATAGTGCTTTATCTCCCCAATGGTTATTCCAGTGCTCTTTCCAGTGATTTCTATCAAATTTAAAACAGTAGTTTCCTGATTTGATGTATACTAATTTGGAATGCGAAAAAACAGACTTAAAACCGATCCCTTTAAAACCGGTTTTTGTATCGTCACCTGTTTTGGTACCATCTCCTGCACTAGATATACTTTCAATATCGACCGTGGTAAAAGCAGCTCCGCTGTGGGAGAAAACAACAAATTCATTGATAAAGTCAATGCGGACATCCAATGATCCACTTTCGTTGCTCGAATCATCTGCATTCTGGAGCAGCTCATATATAAATCGTTGACTATCAGTATTTATATCCCTAGAAATAGTATCACAAAGATTAGAAGTTGTGATAGCCAATTCTGGATTATTGTAATCAGAATTGTGCTGGGTAAGGTTATTAATAAATTCTTTCTCGTTCATCATTTTTCAAAAAAAAGTATTCAATATAGCTTTGTTATACATACACGTTGATAACATCAACATGTTGTCTCTTTTCATTTTCGAAGTATTGTTCTGGCTTTTATATGCGAGTCAAATGTTCACTGTAACTTAGAGAATCCAAATCAGTTTTGCTATCTTTTAAAAACTGTACCATAATCTGTGAAACATTTCCGATTTCAGGTGCCGGAACTCCAAAATTGATGCTATCGCTAAACACGACGATCGAAGTGAACCATGTTTTACATAGGGCCAAAAGTGCGTCTTTTACAAATAGTATCTCAGGATCATCGTAACATATAAAATAGGGATCTATTTTAGAAAGCATCTGATAGTTCGACACAATAATATTCATAGATTTTATAAATAGTATTCCCTCATTGGGGCATTCCTGATTTTGATCATATATTTTATGTACTTCCTGTAATAGTTCATCCATTCCCTCACGGATTGTAGACTTCAACTCCCAGTGTTCAGATTGAAGCCGTACGAGTTTCTCTAGGTATTTATTCATATCCGTCATTGATCACGATCTTGAAAAAGAATAACATTGAAATAATTCTCCAACAATCTGTTCAATTGAATCTCTGAAGGATGCAGGCTCAATCACTTCAACATCACGTCCAAATGACAGGACTAAGCTTTCAAGCTCTCTATTGATTTTTAGATTCAGGTAAATTAATCCATCTTTATAGCGCTGCGATCCATGGATAGGTTTTGATAATACATAAGGCAGCCGACTTTCAGTAAATTTCAGAATCACTTGTTCCACCTCACGATCGATAGCGTTGGTGACACCCAAGATATCATAAAAATAATCGTCAAAATCCACATCAGAATTTTTGTAAGAAAGTAAATCAAGCGGTCTAATTGCCTGGATGCGATCAAGCGCGAGGTTTTGGATCTGACCATTATCTTCATTCAATCCAAATAAAAACCAACGGTTATTATATTGCTTGAGATAATATGGATGAATTCTATAAACAATAGGATCAGTCTGTTTAAAACCCTTGTATGTAATTGCCAACATTTGTCTATGAATAATATGCTGATAAAGGGGTTCAAGATATTCTAATCCCCTAAGGAATTCATTTTCTTCGAAAGAGATAACAGGTCGCTGCTGCCGGTCGAGCTTGAGGCCTGAGCTGAGTTTGGTCTGGACAGCATTTAGCCATTCCAACTGGGGTACGCCACTGATCCTTCCCAGAGTTTCTAAGACTTGCTTTATTTGTTCCTGTTCGCTGGCATTGAGCGGTTGCTTCAATATCGAAAACTCTGGAGGATCATAGCAATAATAGACACGTTTCCCCTCTCTGACGGAAAGTATAGGCGCCTGATATCCACCTTCGCTGCGCATAAATGTAATATCATCCAAAAGCTGACGCCGCGATACTTTGGTTTTCGCACCCACATATGCCGTAAGTTCTGCCGTACAGTATTCGATCAGATCATCAATAAAGTATTTTTTCCATTTATTGGAGAAACACTTATCCAATAGTTTGTAACGTATTAAAGCGTGTTTATTAGTGGCCATATCTTTATATTTTTTATACTATCCTACGTACCTCAAACATGACGAGCCCTTTTTCAAAATTGGGAAAATCTGTTCGCTGGACTTCAAAGTTTTTTGTATGTAAAAACTTTATCCAACGTTCTGCAATAACCTGTTCATCTCTTCTATTGGCGTCATCCATAAGTATAACCGTATAATCCGAGAAAAAACTATAAAGCAAGGGCACTGCAGGATATCGAGCCAAAGACTGTGTTGATCCCGGAGGACCGTCTATAACCAAAAGATCAATCCTTTCTTTTATCTGTGTGGTTTGTAAATCATACCATTTATGAATGATGCCTTCAACTTCTATATCGACGAGAGGGCAAACCTCCACCTTACAGTTTTGCTCAATTCCATCCAATCTAATATTGTCTCTTGTAATATTGGCATAGACCTCTTCGTGATCAATAGACAATAAATTGCCCACTTGATTGGCCTGTAGACCTGTTCCCAATACAATGGAGGAAACCCCGCTGCTCAGCTCAAAAACAAATTGTGGTTTCTTTTTTAGTACTATTTCAACAAGTTTTGATAAAAAATCTGGAGATCCCGCCCAACCTCTTGTGCTAGGCAGATACCTAAGATTGGGCAATGCTCTGTAAATGGAAAGTAGACATTCTACCTGCTGAAAATAATTTTCCATAGCAAGACTAATCTTTTTTTCCATTGGTGAAATCCAGTTTGGGTCTTTCATCCCCCCTTCTGTTCTGTCCACAATTAAATCAGTATCAGCCAATTTGTTTTGCATCGCTTTCAACAGATCCGCAACATCTCCCAATTGGGTGTCAATTCGCGACAGAGTCACCTTCTGCTCATGAAACAAAGAAATAAATTGCGGCACATTTTTAATTCCTTTCAGTAAAGTACTTAATCCCCTAAATAATTTCATAAAAGATACCTGCTATAATCTTTTCTCTAAATATTTACAATATAATCCGAGCATTTAGAGCACAGTTGGTAATTTTCCCGCAAGCCCTGTCTTAGATCATTGATCTGCTTCTGGCGTTTTTCGCCATACCATATATCAATTATATGCTCATCTTGAATTCGGCCAATACTATGTACACCATAATAATCAATGCAACACATAACAACAGTTCCATCGAACCTGATATCCAATTTATTCTCAATTTTCGAACATGCAGCCTTTATCGGAAAACTGTATTCCTCTTGCTTAAAATCTACATAGCCAGCCCTATTGGAAAAATCTTCACCTCCACCTTTGACAACATAAAAATCCCATGGATATCTTCTCAAACCTAGAGCCTGCTCAAACTCCGCAACTTTGAGCTGAAAGTCTTCTTCCGAGGCCCAATCGTATACAGATAATGCAAATTCTTTAATATTGTAAGTGCTCAATTTTTCGACAATATCTCTCGTCAGGAAATCGCCATTAGTGACAAGATAATTACTGAGTCCCAAATCCTTACAACGTTGAAAAAAGGAAAATATCCTCTTATCAGTAAACACCTCATTATAAAAATGAAAGGCAATCAAACCTGAATAATTTATATCCGCCAGTTCATCCAGTACTTTATAAACCAGCTCCTCTGGCATTCGCTCTTTTATCCTATTGTCGCTTGTACGGGTGCAAAAAGAACATGTCCTATTGCAAAATGAATTACACTCAATCGATATCTTATCAAAAAGTGGATATGGCCTTACTTCCATTATTTTTAATTTTATCTTTAAAAACTTCTATTCCATCAAAATAGGTGATATACTTTCGGGGGAGTTCAAATATTGACCTGCAATTTTCGGCATTCCCCTCAATACAGCTTACTGCATTTGTAAATTCCATTTCCTCGACCATTTTTATTATCGTTGGATTATAAGCTCCATGTGGATAAGAAAAAGAATTCACTTCACGACCAGTAATTTCCTGTAACAGATCTTTACTTTCGTATATTTCTTGATAAGCTACTTCATTTCTCAATTCGGTCAATTTATAATGATTCATCGTATGAGCGCCAATTTCTACCCCCATGTCGCTTAGTTCCCGTATCTTTTTACTGGATAAAATTTTAAGATCCGGATTTTGGATCTTTCCCCAGGATGCAGGCTTTCCTAAACACCCGGCAACAGGATAGATCGTACATAAAAAACCAAACTGGTTCAATATGGGGAAAGTAAGATCGTAGAATCGCTCACATCCGTCATCAAATGTCAAAACAACCAACTCATTTTTAATCTCACGATTACTTGCCATCCGTTGAATAGCTCCGGCTAGTGATACGACCTGTTTCTTTGAATCTCTAAGATATTCCATCTGTAGCCTGAATTCCTCTACGCTACAAAAACAATCCAGATTTGTATGTTTCCCTGGTTCTTCACCGATTTGATGATATAATAAAATACTGATTCCTGTACTCATTGGAGATACTCATTAGATTTACTATTTACCAGTTCCAAAATCTTTTTCTCGGAACAACTTACACCGTTTATATCGATTGTTAAACGTGATAAAGTTGGTCTATTAAACTGAGAAATAATTTTCTCGATCAGTACAGAACTTTTAAGTTCGTCAAAATTCAAAACCTCAAGACAACCTTTACGTTTAAAATATCCTATTCGTAGATCTTGTTCAACATTATTACCAATAAAAGTCCGATTGTAAACTAGCAATGATTTTCCTATCGAAAGGGACTCTATCATCGAATTATAGCCCCCCAAAGAAATAATCATCTTCGCAGATCCCATTTCTGACAAATATTCTGTTCTATTAAATTCTTTTAATTCGATCTTATCTGAAAGTAGTGCTGACACCTTAGTTTGCTGCTTCTGAAAATCAGATTGAAATGCACCGGAGAACAAGATCATTTTATGATCTAATTTTTTGGACAATGACAGGTGGCAATCTATTAATGCCTCTAAAAGTTCATCACCTAAACGCCCACCGGCAATAGAAGCTAAAATCGTGTTAGGCTGTTGTGATTGCTTACATTCAATCTCTTTTGAAACAATATAGCCAGTATGTATAATCGGAACTTTAATTCGGTCTATCAAAGGAAAAGAATCTGACAACTGTATATGTTGTCTGTCCCCATGAACAAGAACAAGATCGTACAGTTGATTGAGAATCTCACATATATAATCGTCCCTTTTACTCCCCTTGTTCGAATCTATTATTTCTCGAACACTACAGATTATCCTCGCATTGTAATTTTTATGCTTAACATATTCAATTAATTTCCTTACTTCACTTTCAAACAGTAACCCAAATGGAAAATGCTCCGTGATGACGATATCCACATTTATTTTTTCAATTAGATCTGCTATTAAGTTCTGCCGTGCAGCAAAGCATACATCTAACGAAATATGCTTATCTACAGGCAGCAATATCCCGGTTTCTTCTTGTTTATATATGGCTGGAATCTGAATTAAATTTAACTCTTCTGGAATATCGAAGTTGAGAACGGGCTCTCCACCGTTGACAAAATATACGTTGAAGCTGCCAGTAAGCCCTTTCGCTAATTCCATCATTCTAACATAGTGTCCCAATCCATAAACGTACTGACAATGAATCAGTAGCGTTTTTTTATCCTCAGGTAGTATCATAATTTTTTAAAGGAATCGTTGATATTAAAATATATAATTTTTAAGAGGATATTTATCCAGTATGCTATCAGGTTCAATAGCATATGATACCACTGATTTACTAATATTTGAACGGTAGGTACCACTCATAATTTGCACCGGAAAAAGATGGTCATCCAATAAAGAAATCATCTCACTTTTTAATTTCCTACCAGATAGATAATCTACAAATTCCTCAACGACTCTAAATTTGACCCATTCCATTGTAATCATGTTAGCATCCTCTTGTGGCCGATCTTTGATTAGATCAGAAACTTTATAAACCTGTGGTTGTTGCTGGCCATTTGAGATCAACGGATTTCGAAACACATAAATGTCAAAATGGTTTTTCCCCCCCAGGCCTTCTTCAATGCCATGAGTATCGTGCTGATCACTTGCCTGATAAGCATGAATCTGAATACTTTGAAATGGTCCTTGTTGAATAATATAATTCTCATGCTTGATCCTCCCATTTCCTTTATATAGATCCTTTCCGGGTGTAATCCAAGTTCTTCCAGCAAAACCGTTATGAACGAGGTTTATTGAAAAATTAGCTACAGTTTCCATCTCTTTTTTCAACGTCAAGACAGAAGAAACATCTATTTCTCCATAACTAGCAAAAACAGGAGACAATTCTTCATCTGTCCATCGATGTACTGTATCATATTTTTGGCCAAACACGAGTTTATAATCCTCTTGAGTAATTTGTTTAATAAAGCCTTTGGGTCTAACAAAGGAGCTGAAGATGTCCAGCTGATCTGCTATTTTCTCTGGATTTATAGATGCCTTATAGAACTGATAAATGGTATCAAATATATGATAGCCACTGTGAGAAGCTTTTCCATAACCTGAACAATAAGGGTGATAATTCTGCGTTACTATTTCGCTCGGTAACCTCCACTGACCATCACTATGATAAGCTTGAATGAAAGTTGCCGGACAATTTGTCAAAGCAGCTACTTCTCGTATTTGCTCTTGAACAAATTGAAATCCCTTATGAAATCTACGATGTGAATTTATAATAAAAACAGTCTCTTTTATATCCTGGATCCGATGGTAATCTTCAAGCAAATCTTCGTAGTCCTCAAGGATACCTTTGGCATTTTCATCATTTGAAACAACATCGGGTCTCGTAGTGATAGGTTTGTCCATTAATATATTAAGCCCATTTCCCAAAGCCCACTTAGCATATGCGTAATGGACCAAAGGTTCAGTAGCTATCACTACTCCATCGATTTGATTATTCTGAATAAATTCAGAAAGCTGATATGCAAGCTTCTTAGGCAGACTTCCCACAAAAGGGTCAATAAACATAAAACTGGTTTCCACGCCAACCTTTATACTTCCCCTGATGTCAATTTCTTGATCCTTCAGATCGATAATCAATGCTATCTTAACATTTTTTATATGCTCAAGTGCGGGAATATAAACTCTTCTCGCATGAGGACCACAACCGATTAAGATAATATTTACAGATTTATCTTGTTCTCTTAACATGCAACTACCGTTATATTGTCACTTCGCCAATTCATATATCTGACCAAAAATATCATGTATAAAATCTGGATATTCAAAAAAATTAAAATGGATATTCTCCCGCAATACTTACTCTTTTTAAAACTCTCCGTGTGGAAGAATCAAAAGAAGGTCTATAATGCAATGTTGCCCTATTATCCCAAAACACAAGATCTCCGTTTTCCCACACGTGTTCATATCTACAGTCTATATTCTGACAATGATGGTATAGATTTTCCAAAAGCTCAGTCCCCTGTGCTACGGACATATGCCGAAATTCAAGTTCATATGCAAAATTCACATACAAGATCTTTTCACTTGTTAAAGGATGGGTTCTAACCAATGGATGTGGATAGGTATTCCCTGGGGGGATATCTATTGAGCGATCAACGTATTTAGATTTTACAGATCCAAAAGGTCTATGGAAAGGATTGTAAACAAGAGTTTCAACATTTTCAATCTTAACTTTCATTTCATTTTCCAAAAGTGCGTATGCTTTAACCATATCATACCAAACAGTATGAGCGGCGCTCAGGTTTACATCAATAGCATATAACATTGATGCTGCACTAGGACACTTTAACCATTGATGGTCAGAATGTGGTAAGACTTCTTGATGTCCCAGATACGACTTTTCGAACTCTGGTGCCCGATTTCCAACGACAACAATCGAACTTTGTCTATCTTCACTTCCCAAAACCTGGTTGTTACTATCAGTAGTAAATGGAGCGCCAAATCTAAAAGCAAAATCTTCCAATTGTTCATTGGTCAACTCTTGATTTTTAAAAACAACAACTCGATGTGAATTGAGTAAGGCTTGTATTTCAACAATAATGGCAGGAGTCAGATCGGTTTTGATATTAAAATTTTCGATCGTGATCCCCACTCCATTATCTGAATATCTTGTATTTATTTTAGACATCAACTATTTGTAAAAAAAGAAAAATTTCGGCTATACGTATCAATTCTTCTCATGTAAAAATTCTTAAAAGCTTAATTAGCTATAAATGAAAAACATATCTAACACATGACTTTCATTAAAATTTGTTAAGCTTAATTTTATTGCGAACAGGTTTTTAGCTTTTGAATCTAATAGGATTCTTTCACAATTTACAAACAGTTTGCATCACCGTCAAGTTTTTTTAACACATTGTGAAAATAAAACACATCATTCATTAACTCACTTTACAGATCAAATGGCAGGTATCTACCATTGAAACTGGTAGATCTTATCTCCGATCGGAATATTGAGAATCATGCCATCCATCTTGGATTTCTTGACATTGACGTAGCCGATCACTCTGGAGTGTGGCATCACGGTATTGATCTTTAGATATCCCTGCGATATGCTATTACGGATACTGTACTGCGCATTGTCATATTGCTGCACATTTTGTCTTGCCTGCTGATTGGCTGCATACTGCGCCGAACCGCTATAACCAACAGATGTCTGCTCGCCATAAGCCACTGCAGCACCACCCCGATTGTTGACCGCAGCCGCTGCACCTGCGGAGGCTACCGCTGAATACCCGGCCTGACTGGCGGCCTGGCTTTCGGCAAATGCATTGAAGAATGAACTCCAGCCTTGTTTGCGCTTGACCTTTTTCATATACTTTGCATAGGGAATAATATCTTCCTGATGGGCTTTGCCTCCTCTCAAACTCACCACCGTAAAATCATCGGGATTGAGTATGACCTCTTCGTCCGTTCCGTTCTCAATGGTGATATAACTTGCATAGTATTTTCCGTATAGATCTTCTTCGGTAAACTGTACCGCAATAGACATCCCATCATTGAAATAATACTGAATCACACGGCCGTCATCATACAGCACCCTACGCTCAGCCAGTGGATAAATATCCTTCTCCTCGGTAAGGGCGTTAAGAGGCATATGGTTGAGGTACGAGGTCTTTACTGCATTTCCCTTTTCATACCGGATGTACCAATTATGCGCGGGCCGACCGTTTTTATATTCGGCAACAGTCAGGGGCTGCTCCTTTCCATCATATATGGTGCTTGTTCCATCTGCTACCCCAGATTCGGAAAAATTACTTTCCTGGATCTTTTTGCCTTTCTTGTCAAACAGCTCCACTTTTCCGGTCCAAATGCTTTTGGAATCATCATTGCGATCAATATGCAGGGCTCCGGCGGCAATAGTCTGCAGTTTCCCATTTTTCCAATAGTCGCGGATTTCACCAACCGGTTTTTTTTGATCATCAAAGCTGACTTCCCGATAGAAAGTACATTGTTTTTTAGATTCCACACCCTTGCTATTGGCATCGTAATAAAGGGTTACTTTGTGCTGTGCGAATACCAGATTCATCATAGAGGAGAATACAACAATTGCTAACATCAATACTTTTCTTTTCATACATCAATATGTCTGTGCCACATGTTCCCCGAAGTGGCGGTCAAAAATAAACGGTTAAAAAAGGAGGTGCGGGAATCGAAACTATTGCTTGCACGACCAACATAAGCAGGCCCCCTAGCCTGATACTGGAACAAAAGTATGCTGGTGCAGTGCACTGGATGTGCACCGTAAGCAAGGTAGGATGTCGTTTATCGGAAAATCTTACTTAAAGATCTCTTTGATCTTGTTATCCTGATCGCCGAGCAAGACACTCACTTGGTCAGCGACTTGTAACTGATACTTACGTACAAGACCATAAGGGACATGGTACTCGATCTTTTCATTGGAAACAAAAGTAGCCCGGCCTGTCTCGTGGAGTATCGAAATAAAGCCTTCGACAAGATTTTTCTTTGTCCACCGTCGTTCATTGTGTTCAACAATCTGATTTTCGAACAGGAACTTACCAAAATAGCTCAATAGTTCGAGTAGATTATTCAGGATGGAGGTAGACAGATAGTTGGATTTATAATTGCTGGCATATTCGAGCACCCGCAGCTGTAGACTTTCATTATAATGGGATCCATCTTGCGTTATTCTGAGTGTCTGTACGAACAGCTCTCCTATCAGCGGATGGATAATATCATAATGATATTCATAGGCCCGGTGACGTTTGTTGAGAAAAAGCCCCACCTTGTTGAGCTCACGTATACTCGGGCACACGATCCGAAGGTTTTTCAGTTTGTCGACCAGCAGTTCGAGTATCGTGCGGATTGCATTAAATTCATTAAAGAAAACTGTTTTATCGGAATGGTATGATCGCAGGATCTGCAAAAGGTGTACCGAGTCTTCGAGTCTTAGCGTCCCATTGAAAATCTGGAAAGCGGCTTCATAGCGGTGCTTGAGCTGGGTATCAATATGCTGGGCAGCGTCTTCCTTCAGCCGGTCGAATAGGGCTAAAATCTGTCGATCGTCCAGCTTGTCATAGATATCACCCAGCTTGTTTTTGGAATCGAGAAAATCATTATCCTGCTTGATCTTATCCTGCCCCGTTAGAATGTACCAGGGCAACTTTTTCTTTACACTGATCCTGTCCAATATCTCGACCACTTTCATCAGCCCGACCTGACTGGTCACATCACCCTGCTCGCCTATCTTCTGGTAAAATATCCCATCCAGGATAACGGCGTCATAATGCATAAAATGCTGTTCCAAATTACGTATAGCCGCCTCGGAATTGGTAAATGCCACAAGTTCGATATTGGCATCGATAGCCTTTTGGCGAATATTAAACAGATGTTCACATTCATCATCCACCCAAAATACACGATATACATTTTCCATAAAATCTTTCGATAAGTGAGCTTAAATAATATAGGGGATAGAAATTTCAAAGGTCGTCACAAGATCGGTATATTTTGATCCCTCGTCGCTAGACTCATCAATGATAAACCAGTCTCCATTCAGATAGCCAATAATGGTGGAAATAATATATCCACCAAGACCACTACCTCCTGTATCGCCATACTTAACTCCACGTTGCTTGAAATCAGCCTGGCTCATGCTTGTTGGAAATGGTTTACCTGTATTGGAAATATAGACCATCACTTTATTTTCCGTATCGTTGAGTTTGACCTGCAGTTCTATCCTCCGGTTTTCGAGTTCGGTCCAGTTAAAGGCGTGCTGACGGATATTGCTGAAGATATTATCAAAGAGGATTGTCAGCAATTCGTCGTTGCCATTGACAATGAGTTTCGTCGTTTTATCTTCCACGCCAGCTCCAAAGATCTCATCCGAGATCTGGAGATTCATCTGTATATTGGGGTATAAACTTTGTACCTTTTTGAAGTAATCTTGCACCCACTCCACAAGATTGACTTCATATAGATGGTATTCGTGTACATGAAACTCATGGGTATGGTTGCGCAGCTCACGTCCGATCTTTTTGGCATCCAGCATAAGATGATCCAATAATTCTCCCAGATTGAGGATCTGTTTTTCATTGGATTTGGTCTGGAACAGGTCGGGTACGATTTTGTTTATACCCTGTTGCAAAATATCCTTGATGGTCTGCGCGTAAAACTCAAGGTTGGAAACGGGGCCCGCAATCTTGTGCCGCAATAGAGCATTGTTTTCTTTAAGTGCAAGATCTTCATCAGAAAGCATTTTAATTGGTTGTGGGTCATTACCCATCACATAGAAATCATCAAAATCTTCGGGTACTGCATCGGCATGGATTACATTCGCCTCAAATTGCATCTCTTTATCGAACAGACTTTCACTGCGGTTTTTAAAAAGATTACGACTCTTTTCCAAACGCGGCTTTCGGATTCGGATAGCGAGAAAGCTTTCCAGGCTGAGCTTATGGATCGATGAACTCGAAAAGGCATTGACCTGATTGAGTACATAATCCTGCTTCAGTTCATCCACGAGATACCGGTAGGTAAAATTCGATTTCTCCTGAATGGTGAAATGGTAAATGACAGGAGAAAGCAGGGCGATATAGCTGCCATTGAAGTAGCTGGCCCGAAGCTGCCGGCCGTGCAAGGTAAGTAGCAGTCCCTCGCGCCGAATGATGTAGTAACTGTTGCGTTGCCGATCAATCACACCGGGTACAAATTTGGAAGGGAATATATTGTTGCCTGTGAGATTGGATACCCGGATCACGTATTCTGGAAAATCATCCTCCACCAGCGGTAATACAGTGGGTTCCAGCACCTCTGATAGGGATACAAGTTCGGGGTTGTCAATAAAAAAATGATTACCGAGCAATGCTGTCGGATTGAGCAGCAAAGCCCCGTTATCGACCCAGATAGTCTGTCCTAAGGGATTTGATCCTTTATAGCGTTCGGCATCGACCTTATTCCAGTCAATCTGCTGTCTTCTATTTTTATAGAAGTTGAGCTGATCCCTAAAATCCACGATGGCAATCCTGTCATCTACCTTACGCTTGTTGACAACGAGCACCAGCACTTCAGTTCCGGTATGGCTGAATACACCGGATGGAAAGAGCAGTACCTTTTCAATATAGTTTTGCAGGATCAAGCGAGAGAAGGTCTCATCGTCAGGATCGGCAAGGAGATTAATGATATACGATTTGTTCAGTAAGATAACAGCCCGCCCATCATCGTTGATCGAATTGGTGGCAAGGTCTATAAAATAAGTTTCGGCATCATGGTCGTAACTATGTTCATCTATTCCTTCAAACTGACTTGGAGCCGTGAAATTCAGAAAAAGGAGGTCAAATTTCTCCTGCATCGGCCAATGGTCGAGACTGCTCTCACACCGTAAGATAAATTCGGTGGATTTGTGGTAGACGAATAGACGAAGCTGGGCAATACGCCAGAGATTTTCACTGTATTCCTGGCCATAATATTTCTTATGATCCGCTATCAGTGGGATCAAATCTCCATTTCCTGCAAAAGGATTATAGATGGTGGTATACTTATCGAGATCGACGGCCGATAATATCAATTCGCCCATCCTGGGGTGTAAGATATTGCCCCGATTCTTGTAAAAAAGAGATTCAGTGATTGTGAGAAAAATCGTCTCAAAGAGCTCTTCAAAATTAAGCTCAAAATAAGATGCAGGCAGTTGTTCAAACTGGGTCAGCAGAAATTCCAGTTCAGTGGTATCAAAAGAAGCGATCACTGGGAAAGAGGGCAACAGGGCATACAAACCACTGTCGGATGATTCACGCGCAGTAAGCCTGGCTACAACTTCGGCCTTGGATGCCCCCCGTGAGATGACATCGTGTTTGAAGATACATAATAAATAGAGCGTGAGCGAATAATCCATGGTATCTATACCGCCTTTGCCGGTATAGAATCCAATGATGGTATTCAGGACTTTGTTCACTTCATTTGCTTTCATATGGCTTTATGGTTCTGTTTGACACCTTTCCTATACGAAGATGCTGTAATCGACACACAATAAAAAATAAAAAGATCAAAATAATTGTACTATTTTGATCTTTTTATGCTGAAACACCGGTTTTCATTAAAAAATTCTGTTTCTGCCTTGAATCACTCGGGTGTATTTGCTGGGAAAACAGGTCCCTTAACCAAATATTTTCCGATAAATAGATTTCCGCACTTTACGCTCTTCCTGAAACATCGACTCAATGCCGTCGTTGTTTTTTTCAAATTTGATACAATATTTTACAGCGATATCCGCTGCCGCCTTGGAAACATCATGGTCGGTACCGATATAGGTAAAAGTCCAATTGGATTCACTGAGCTCCCCGATCATCTGCCGGATCGCGGGAGCAGAATATTCTGTTGATGCGTTTTCCTCTCCATCGGTTAAGATGGTGACCAATACATGGAATTTTTCATCCTGGCTAGCAACCAGTTTCAGTTTACTGACCGCAAAGCCAATAGCGTCATAGAGCGGTGTTGATGCCGCTGGCGCATACCGTTTTGCGTCGATCTCTTTGACCTGTGCAACGGGATCACAAAAGTGCAGCATTTTGATCCCAAAGCCATTGAAACTGATGATCGAAATCGTATGCTCCTGATCAGAAAAAGTCTGCTGGGCCTCTCTGATGGTGCTGATCGTCTGATTGAAACCATCAATCACCTGTGATTTAATACTGGACATGGAACCACTCTCGTCCAAGATAATAAGGTTGTGAACTTTTGTCTGACTCATAATTTTGCCTTTTTAAATGTGTTAATATTGCCGAAAAGCAGAGCATTTTGCTCCCCTTAACAGCAATTGTCTGACAAAATTATCCATCACCTGTGCGAGGGATGTGCACAGGTGATTGTCACTTATGAACAACCTGTTCTTTAATTTTAGAAAAGTCTATATTGGGAACTTTATGAGGAAGAGTGATTTATTTTTCAAAACCAAGATATCCACAGGCGGATATAAAAATCCGCCTGTGGAGCTGATATGATACATATCATTAAATTAGTTCTTCCGCTTTTACGGGTAACTTATCTTTAGTATATAAATTAAAATCTCTTATGCAATCTAAATACACATTTTCTATTTCATACACATTTTCTATTTCGAGTTCATCAACGATATTATATTGGTTATTTTCCTCCTGTAAAATTTCAAAACAGAATAAACTTGAATGCCTATCAAACCTGAGGAAAAGGCCAGAAGTCACAAAATAAATTCGAGAATCTCGCTCGCCCGAATTAGCAGAAAAATATTTAATTAAATCGCCACCAAACTTCTTTTCGAGCTGTTTAAACAACACCCAAGTTCTCAACTCCCTATGATTACCACTCAATTTAGTTTTATCAAGTAATCGCACAAAATTCCCATCTTCTGACCGGTTGATCAGACGCTGACCACATTGATCAATCAACGATCCATCTTCTAAAATATATCTTCGCCAGTCATTTACGTTATTTATATGGGTATTAATAATATCTTCTAAGTCCTGAGTTTCACATTCGCAGCTATTTAAGATATTTAAAATTCCAGAGTCTCCGCCACTGAAAACTTGACGCCAGTTTTCCTCTCTCTCTCTTGCAGTATTATAGGAACTTTTACAAAATGAATACCGGTTACTTCCTTTCTTTGGCATCCAACCATCATCATATACCAATAAAATCTGCTGCAAAATCTTGTTTTCAAGATGCTCTTTAGAAAACAATTTTTCAAATCGTTCCCAGAATCGTTGGAACGTATTAAGCTCAAATTCTCCGTTTCCGTTTCTTGACCAGTTTATAAGAAAATCGATCTGCCCATAGAGATAAAAATGATTCTCAGCTTTTTCGAATGCCTTAATATTTTCGGTATCGGTATTTTCCAGATGAAATTTGTGAAACTCCTCTCTTACCTGTTTTTCTGAGAAAAAATCTATCCATTTTTCATTATCAGTGTAAAGCCTTTGATCACCTGATAGAAAGTCATGTGTAGCCTTAATTGAATGTATAAATCTCGGAAAATCGTCAATCCGGGTATTATAAACGATATTTCGAAATATCCTTACCCATTTTTTAAATTCCAATCTGTTAAAAGATGATCTGCGGACCATTAACAAAAAGGCAGCATAAATAAAGGTTCTGTGTAAAAGAGACTCGATAACATGTATATCAATTACAACCTTTCGAAACTCCCCCTCACTGGTAAATGTACTATTCCATAGGTCAGATATATCAAGCAAAGATTCGCTTTCATTCGCTAGCTCTTCTAATAAATTAAACAGAAAAGATATATTTTCTTCAGTTATTAATTCGTTCTCTTCAAAAAATTTTAATGACAAAAATGTGTCTGAGTTTAATTTATCAAATTTTAGTTTTTTATCTTTTTCTTCTTCATCTGAAAAAACAATAGCATAACTTAAAACGCTTCTGATAAAACTATACATCAATTGATCCGACTTAAGCTGATCTTGTTCCCAAAAGATATTGTACCAGTCCTGATCTAACTTATCTTTCCAATTGGTAAAACAGGATTGTTCTTTCAAACATTTATTTTTCTCCAATAACGTATCTACTTTCCCTACAAACCACGATTTAAAGTTGTCGTAGTCACTCAAACTCTTACCTGTTGAGTTCATTTTCAAATAAATATCGTCAGTTATACCCTGCTCGTTCAGATCCAGAAAGTCAAATTTAATTTTAGGAGAAACAAATAAATTGTGATAGGCTAATTGGAGACTTTCATCTTTGTTTTCAAGGCTAGCAAATCTATCTTCTATCTCCCGGAGCATAACCAGCATCCCTTCGACAGTAGGATCTTTAAGCCAGCTAATTAAAAACCAGCTTGCATCTTTAATAGCGTCATCAATGGCGAGCTCTTGGGATAAAGATTTCGCATTTTCAACCAATTTTGAAAGGAAAACATCGGAAGATTTTCTGGTTTTATAAGTAAGCTTACCTTCCAGTAGTGAGATTTGCTCCGGACGGAATTTTAACGCTACATAAAGGTGTAACAGAAACAGGGTTGTAAGCCGCTGTTGCCCATCTAGAGGAATAAATAGATCTTTCTTTAAATCTCCATGATCTTTAATAGTATAGGAAATCTGGAACTCTTCAGGGCTGGAATATTTAGCGATCGTTGCGAGTAAAGCATTAAGATTTTTCTTCGCAACTTCTCGATCATATTTTCCAAACTCCTCATCAGCATAACCGTAAACAAAGTCCAGTGGCAATATTTTCTCGGTGTGTGTTGAAATATGACAAATTAAATCTTCTACAAAATTCTCCCTGATTTCTTTTACTGTATCATTTTTTCGTCCCTGTACATAATCGCGTTGTAGAATAGGGATTTGAATTTTGAACTTCGTGATGATATTTACAAAAGAAAGCTGATTATTGTTATTCATAGGACAAGTAAGGTGCTAAAGTGTTCTTAATATCTTTTTCATAAAATTCGCTATCTGTAACACTCCAGTATTCAAGCTGAATACCCATAGGATCTGTTATCATTGTTTTGCTGAAAACGTTTAAAGTCCCTAAAGGCAAATACGTTTTTTCATTGTCTACACTTTCGGGATCATTCATTTGAAGTACTAAAGCGCGCTTTTCTTTGAAAGACCCATTGCTCAATTTTGAATTGGTTACCTTATCTAATAAAGCGAGGTTCTGAATCCCGTGGACAGGAAATTCCTCTTCAAACGTATCTTCTAAAGCACTCAACTGTTTTAAAATAGGGGCTGGGATCTTATCCGTCTGCCTGACCGGCTTCAAACTATGACATAATTCATCATAATTGATCTCACTAAAGTCATATTGATCAGCATCTACTTTTATTATTAGCTGCTCATTATCTGTTATTTTATCAACAATAAGTGGTTTAATTTCCTTTAGCCATTCAAGCCAATTCTCAGCAGTCTTTTCTTTTGGATTCTGAGGTTGGATATGTTCAAGTGACCATTCTTGCTCAACAAACTTTCCAAAGGAAAACTTCTGACCAGGATAGAATTTTTCGGTAAGTAAAATATTATAAAGTAATAACACCCCCGTACACCTACCATAGCGCCCCCTATCGTTCTGTTTTGAATAAAGAAGCTCCTTGATTTCGAATGATCGGAAATAGGCAGAAATCTCACCATCCAGCCATTCTTTGAATTTTAATTTAGATGTGATTTCACCGTTAGTATACTCCTCCAATATCCGTTCGAACGAATGAATATCCATATTCACAAGAAAGCCTATACGATGATAATAATACGTATCTTCAAACCACTCCTGAGCAATTCTATACTTATCGTAGATCAAAGACCAAGGCCTCAGATCTTCATCTTTACTCATTATAAAATAAGCTCCTAGATCCGACTCCAACCTGTTTTCGGTCACGATATCAAAAAGTTTACCAATCCGCACATCATAATGTTGGTTGTGACTATTGGTAATAAAGAACCAAAAATCAGGGTTTCTCAATGATTGCTCAATCTCGTCCCATTCATTTGCCAGATTTTGCTTTCTAAAATGCTTTACCTCAACATTATCAGCATTATTTTCTATGTCCAGTATAAAAAGGGCCTTTATTAAATCAGCTCCCGTAAGCTTTATTTTGTTTTTGTTAATATTTGCAAAAAGCTTTTCGGCAGTAACATTTAATAGCAACAAATCTACTTCATACCATATAAATTTTATTTGTGTCCTTATTTTGTCAACAATACTAGATATTGTAGCAATATCTAGCCTTTTCAGCTCGAAATGACAAGTACAATAACTTTGGAAGATGTGAAAATTATCTCTGTTCCGCTCCTCTTTTTCTAATGTCAGCTGGTTCCATAGAACGAGGACATGCTCGAGTGTTAAATCTTCCAATTCATGTCTTAATGCATTGTCATAGAGTTTTTTCAAAAATATCTCACAAGACCGTGTTTCATAGGAAATATTAAAATCTTTGATATCCAGTTCGCTCGTATAGCTCCGCAGACAGTGCATTAATATTTTAAAAGTTGTAAGACGTTGTTGACCATCGATAACTTCGTAAGTAGAAGCAGATATTTTAGTCACAACAATAGGCTGCAAACAATAGACACTATTGGCACCGCATTCTAAAATATCTCCAATTAACGTTTTAATATTATCAATATCCCACCGGTAACCTCTTTGGTAACTTTTGATTTCAAAATTATCAATACCGGCATTTAAAATCTCTACGATTGTATATAAATCTGTATCTAATTTTTTTGTCATTTGTAAATATTTAATCTTATATCGCCCCAGCAAATCCAGTGGAGCCAGGGTTCCTCATATTTTATATTGGATAGATCCGATCAGCAAAATATCTTAATTTTATATGAATGGCATAAACATATGCTGTTACAAAAACTGTTCTCCTTCTTTTCCAGATTAGTTAAGAGATCTTTTTAATATCAAAATAGTTCCATATCGCATTGGGACCACCCAATTTCAGCAGATCGATACCATATTTGCGCATAAAAGCTTCCTTGACATGGGGACAGCCGTTGGCATATAATTCGGAATCGCGGCAGGATACTTCCACTGTCATTCCTTTTTCCATGACGGTCAGATTCGCTGCCAGACGTGATTTTACAGTAATTAAAAATAGGCTCATGAGAATAATATGATTGTGTTAAATTAATAAATATTTGCGTAGTTAAAAAGCAATTTCACTCGTTGTACAATAAAATAGCGTAACGATTTTATTGAACTTCATCAAATATATCCGGCTATAACGCCAAAGTAGGTCGCTATCAGAGATTAACGAACAAACAAGATCTTTCAGGCAATCTGGGGCTGACAATCTCAGGCAAAATGGGAAGATCTAATTCCTCAAGAATCAATTTGAGCCACAATTGCTCTATTTCTTCTCCTACTTCGGGAAGGGTCAAAAGACTATCCAAACGATTTAAATATCGGATCACCTTGTGGCTGTCCAATACGGTGACGTGATCCCATGTCTTGGAAAATCTTAAATATTTATCGATATAAGGCTTTGCACTACTCCCTTCCAGTTTCAATGGTCTACGCAAGATCAGGCGTTTTCGGCTGAATTGGTAGAAATCGAGCAATTTGACCAAAATAGGATCATGCATGGTACCAAAGAGCACTGTATGATCAGCAAAAACCTCCAAATGTGCATGTATGGTATTGACATCGATAGAACATACGCGATAGCTTATTCCGTTATAAATGGGAACCGCATCGGTCATCAATGGAATAAATGTGAAATTATCAACTATAGGGTTTCCGTGCCAATCAGACAGACAATCCAATGCTGCATAATAGATGTAACCTACACGAAGGTGGGGGTACATACCCTTGATTTGAACCAATAGATTAAAAGCCTCAAACCCTATACTGACCAGATCCAAAGCCGACAAGATTTCACGATATTTATTCTCCATCTTGTTCCTTCGGAATGATAATACCTAATTCATCCAGCCGCTGATAAATATATTCCTGACGGATCAACGTACGCTCCATTCCCGCGGCTTCATTGTACCGATCGATCAGACGATCTACATCTGATGATGCTATCACCGTATAGGCAAAGGATAGCCGTTCTTTCGGGAATATCCGATAGCTATGATCGGGCATCACGTGAAAGCTTGCACTAAAAGCTGCAACGGCCAGAGACGCGACTTTGATAAATGATCGGGTTGCTTTCCATAATTCGGTCGTAATACCAGTTCCACTATTGGCCAAAATCCATTGCTCACGCGACGAGATATTCTGTTGATTCGTTTCTTTTTCCATAAAATAATTTTGTTTGGTCCAAACTTAGGCTCAGGGGCGGTCAAAGGGTGTCGCTATCTCGAAAAAAATATTTTTTTTCTCCCCCTGGACAAGACGACGTATTTTGTCGCTTCCTAAATCTATCTTTGTCAAAAGCTTATTTATGTCAGTAAGAAACACCATATTACGCCACAAGTTAATTATCAACAAATTGCGTCACAGACCGCTTTCCTGGCCGGAGATTGACCAGATGTTACAGTACGAATCAACATTTATTGGTGATGACTTCCACACGATCAGCCAACGTCAGTTTCAACGCGACATTGATGATATCAGGGTACTTTATAGAATCTCGATCGAAAGCGACCGTTCAAAAAAACAATACTTTATCCAGCACGACACCGAGGAATCGGAGCGGGCACTGGATGCTTTTGACATATTCAACCTGATGCGTCTGGGAGATAATGGCTCAAAGAAAATCGTCTTTGAACAGCGCAAGCCAAGGGGGACAGAATATCTGGGAGATATTGTACAGGCGATACATAATGACCTTGTACTCTATTTCGATTACCGCAAGTACTATGAAACGGAGGTAGAGCACCGAAGATTATTTCCCATCCTCCTAAAAGAAGTGCGCAACCGCTGGTATGTCATTGGGCAGGATCTGGACAAGGATAGTCTCAGGATCTTTCCCCTGGATAGGATCTTAGCACTGGAAGTGGTGAAAGCTGGAAAATTCAGGGCTCTCAAAGTAGATCCTGAAACGCTCTTCGAGCATAGTTTTGGTATTATACTTCCGCGTGAAGACCAGCAAATCGAAGAAGTGATCCTCTCCTATTCTGCTTTTCAGGGCAAATATATCAGGTCATTGCCTTTGCATCATACACAGGAAATACTGGCTGACAATGAGGAGGAGCTGCGTGTAAAGCTCAACATCTACATCACGCATGATTTTGTGATGGAGCTGCTTTCGGTAGGTGCCGAAGTCAGTGTCATTGCTCCTCAAAGTCTGGCTGACAGGATGAAAGAGGAATATCGTAAATCATTACATCGACAATCCTAAATTTCGGTCAATATGCATATCATTAAGTTAAAAGGGCAAAACGTACTCTTGTTGTCGGACACGCATGGGATGCATCGTCAGCTGGATATTGCTGTGGGGATCGATATTGTCATCCATTGTGGCGATATCTGCGACGCGGGTGATATGGATCAGCTATCGGATTTTTTTGTGTGGTATGCAGGACTTCCCATACCGCACAAAATATTTGTGCATGGAAATCATGACCTACCCTTTGAACTGGAACCGCTACGAAGCAAAAAATTGGTACCCGAAGGAATCCACTGGCTAAACGACAGTTCGATAAGGATAAATGATATCCAGCTCATGGGCATAAGTGGCTTCCCTTTTTTTCACCACATGGAATCAGAGGTACAAATTGATATTATGGTTTCGCACTATCCGCCATCGGGTATCTTGGACAATGGCTATGGCAGCACGGAAATCCGTGAGTTTGTATTGGAAAGATCACCAAAGTACCATGTTTTTGGTCATAATCATGCGGACTACGGTAAGAAGAAAGTTAAGGCTATTCAATTTATCAACGCGTCCTTGTATGAGCTGTTGAAAGGAAAGCTGTGATTAGCATGGCTATTTTAGCTCTTGCTATTACTTTTTTACTAATCTTTCTCATAGGCCTGCACTATTTAGGGGTATATCCAAGACACGGGTGAAACAAATAAACGAACATAGTTTTAGAAAGCTATCATTCGAAATAACGCTTCAAATAAGTTATATTTAAATAGGAAATTACGGAAATCAATGGGGCATAATACGAAAGGTGTATTTTTGGATGATATAAGAATACCATCGGATCTGACTTACTATATATCGAAGGAAGAAATAGACCAATATCTTCTAACCGATTGGACCGTTATTCGTAGTTATCAGGATTTTGTGGCTTATATATCCCAGAACGGGATTCCCTCAATTATCTCTTTTGATCATGACCTGGGAGTAAATCTTGACAACACAGAAGCAGAGTCGGGTTATGATGCTGTGAAGTATATCGCGGATTTTATTCTTGAGCAGGAACATCCGGTTTTGCCCCAGGTATTATGTCACTCTCAAAACCCTGTAGGCAAAACAAACATCTTATCCTACTGGAACAATTTTATTAAACGCATTGATAAAGGTTAACCAAACTTTTAGAGCTCAAATAGATAGCACCTGCATTATCCTTCGCAGACTTTTCTCGGAAAACGTCGCGCCGTATCCGCTTTGCAATTCTCTCCACAGTGTAGAGACAATTGCTTCGTCTGTAAAAACACTTGCAAACTGTATGGAATGCCTTATGCTGTTCGCCCGCCAACATACATTTTATAAAGAACCCTTGAGGAAGGACATATCTATATCCTATTTAAAATAAACAAAAAGCCACATCTCTCGACGTGGCTTCACAACTTATATATTTGTAAGGGATGGCTCTTATTTATACGAATTGATTGATTTGGAGACTTTCCATTCATTCCCCACACGCTCCAACGTAACCAAGTCAGTCTTGGTAAAGCTCTCAAATTTCAAGGTCACTTTAGCCACCATATAGTCTGCTGACTCCTCGATGATATCGGTAGTTACTGTACAGTTCAGCTTTTCGCCTTTTTGCTTTTTCAAGTATTTAACGACTTCACCACGGCTGTTGGTCTTTGTATTGGAAGCTTGAACGTTTTGATTGAAATCTTCTGCAAATAGTTGCTCTACTCCTGTTGATTCACCTGCAGTTGTGACCGCAACATAATGGTCAAGGGCAAAGTCTGCTGTAGAAAGGTTAACGTTTGCTTTTGCTGATTTGGAACCTAGTCCTTCAGCGGCCATAGCGAAAGTGGATACTGCGATTAAAGCTGCTGCTGCGAATGTTTTTACTAATGCTTTCATAATGTCTTTATTTTATTGTGTTAGTTTTTTATCTGTTCTTATTTGTTGATTCAAAACTACAACACAATACGCTCCTAGCCTATCGACTTTAGACTAACGGACAGGAAAACTCGGTGAATGGTGGGAATGGGGAGGTGAAAGAATGCAATTTTATTTTAAGAAGCTTTGGGAAAAGTTTTCTCAATTTCAACTGGAAGTTTGGTTTATTTCTAATTATCATAATTTGTGTACCAAGATTTATTTTGGCACTTCAAGCGAACCAAAATACAGATTATCAATTTATTGTCGCCATAATATTTTGGTCATTTATCATGCCCTTTATATTTCTAAGTAGGGCGGGATTGAAAGCCATCAGTTTGTCAGGAAGCCTCCAATCATTCCGTTCTTATCGTATGGAATTGATTTCATTTGCATGTTTACTTTTCACTAAGATCAGCCTGTTGTGTACATTATAAAAATAGTAGCCAATATTAAAAATGATACCACGACCGGGACTACTGTAGACCTGCTTCTATATTTAAGATCTTTCGGAAACATAAGCCCGCGAATAAGAGATAAGCCGACTACTCCAATACCTGAAAAAAACAGCCTGATATAAAAACTACTATCAGTGATGTCCATATAGTTTCCACCTATATAATCGATAATATAAATCTGTAACAGAGTGTAGCCTATTGCAAATAACAAAGAGACAACAGCCCCCTTGATATCTTTTATTCTTAGGAAATTTAAAGCTTGGAGCACAGCGCCGAAAATAACTCCAAAAAACAGGCAAAAAAATAATATCGCGCTATTTTTATATAGTTTGATAGCATCTTCATCAGTTGTAGCTCCCTCATCCCAAGAATTCTCCTCCGCAAACTCTGCTTCTCGCTTCTGATTAATCAGCGCTTCGATCTGCTCTGATTCAGCTGGAGCAAAATCTCGCCCCCTATCTTTAAGAATCTCATAAGCATATTGAACAGCATCCGCTACTGACCTACTACCTGGTTTTATATACTTTTCGAGTTCGTTGTCTGAAAGCTTTTTGATCACACTTTTATTTACCATAATTTTCCAGTACTTAAATTAGTTACCCTTGTTATAACGATATTTACAATGACTATTAATGATCGTCTCATTGCTCACCGGAAAATATGCAGTTCGACGGCAAATTTACCTTCAAAGCAGGACATGCCGAAAGTAGTACCAAAAGTTTTTGATGATATAAGTCATTGTCCATTTAATAAGCCAATTCAAGTTATCAAAAATAATTTACTCCAATAAAACTATTTCAAATTGACTATTGTTCTTACTATATAAAACGGCTATTAGTTACCTTTCTAGAGAAAGGATCAACATAAAAATTGGCGTAGTGCAGTGAAAATCCAATTGTCTTTAAAAACATTGGATGACGAAACAAAAAAGAGGAAACGATAAGAAACATAAAAATTACTGTACAGATAAACGCTAAGAGAAAGGGTCTGATGAGAATCAGGCCCTTTTGACGTAAAAAAGCCACATCTCTCGATGTGGCTTTACAACATTTATATATTTATTTGAGATGGCTCTTATTTATATGAGTTGATTGATTTGGACACTTTCCAGTCATTGCCCTCGCGCGCTAAGGTAACCACATCTGTCTTGGTGAAGTTCTCAAATTTTAGAGTCACCTTAGCCACCATGTAGTCTGCTGATTCTTCTATGATGTCTGTGCTTACTGTACAGTTTAGTTTCTCACCTTTTTGTTTTTTTAAGGATTTGATGACTTCTTCACGGCTATGGTTTTGTGCATTGAAAGCTTGGATCTTTTGGTTGAAATCTTCGGCGAATAACTGCTCTACTCCCGCCGATTCGCCCTCAGTAGTGACCGCTACATAATGGTCCAGTGCGAAATCTGCTGTAGTAAGGTTTACGCTTGCTTTTGCTGCTTTTGATCCTGGTCCGTTAGCGGCCATAGCGAATGTTGATACTGCGATTAATGCTGCTGCTGCGAATGTTTTTACTAGTGTTTTCATAATGTCTTTATTTTGTTGTGTTAGTTTTTTTGTTCTTATTTGTTGATTCAAAACTACAACACAATAGGCCCCTAGCCTATGGGCTTTAGATCAACGATCAGGAAAACTCGGTGAATGACGGGAATGGGGAGGTTAATGGACCACTCATGGCAAAGTTCTCTTTTTTAAATTTTGCAATACAGTATTTATTTGCTTAAATTGGTATAAGAGAGATTTGTAGGAAAAAGTTGCCAATTCGAAAAATCATGGAATCAATCTTTAGAAAACTAATGTGCTGCCTAATGGTTTTTGAGGTATCATGGATATTTTTTCGCTGTATAAATGGAGGCGCTGATTCTTTTACTCGTGGGCTTTCAATTATGCTCATATCCCAAATAGCAATAGTAGTCATGACATTATCAAAACAAAAAAAGAGTAGTTCAGACGATAAGGCTACTTAAGGCTTGATATATTCTTGATAACTCTTTTTGATGTACAGGATAATATCATAGTCGGACATGTATTTTACTGTGTCAATATTCGGACGGTACAACTGCATGAAAGTTTGTAGGGAGTCACCTTTAAGGCCCGTCAAATTTTGAACCATACGCTTTGAAAAGGTGTTATCAAGATATTGCTCTTCTTCTTCCTTTATTAATTTCTGTTGTAGCTTGGATTGGGGATTACGTTTTTTTCCTAACATAGAAATTACAGAAAGCACATCAACACTAATCAGCGAGGCCGTACTATTGCTAGCTTGATTAGGGTGTCTCGGGACATTTGAAGAATAGCTTTTGGTGATGAAAATGTCTTTAAATTTGGGCTTGCTATAATTGAAGGTCTTGGCAAATTCTTCCCGAAACTTTAAGGAATCAGCCTTATAATTTCTTAAAGGATTGATCTTGACTTCATCCAACAAAATTGTTGTTCGCTCCATATATATAACCAAATTATCAAGGTTGCTATTACCAACTATATATTTTTCCTCGCGATATCCGATTGAAGAAAAGGTGATTGTATCTCCAAGCTTAATGTCTGACAATATAAATTTGCCATAGGCATCGGAATAGATATTGCGCGAAGCTAATTTGATCGAAACACCTATAAGAATATCACCCGAATGCCTATCTTTAATCGTGCCTTTCAGATCTTGTGCAGAAGATAAATTTGCGATAAAGAGCAATAGCAACAACAACCTTAGTCTACTCACTTTCAATTAGTTTTAAAATAAAAATATTATAAAACTAAACATTTAGCAAGGTGATTAACTGTTTTTAACGCATGCTGCTTTGATAATAACCACCGGCTATCCAAATAAAAAGCCACATCTCGCGATGTGGCTCTACAACATTTATATATTTGACTAAAGGCTCAGTTATTTATAGGAATGGATCGACTTGGACACTTCCCAGCTGTCGCCTTCGCGCACCAAAGTCACGAGGTCGGTCTTGGTGAAATTTTCGAACCTCATAGTCACTTTAGCGACCATGTAGTCGGCCGACTCTTCGATGATATCGGTGGTCACTTTACAGTCCAGCTACTCTCCTTTTTGTTTTTTAAAGAATTTAACAACCGCGCTACGTCCATTGGCAGCTTCATTAGCCTTCTGGCTGAAATCTTCAGCAAACAGCTGCTCTACGCCTGCCGATTCTCCTTCGGTTGTGACCGCAACATAGTGTTCAAGGGCGAAATCTGCGGTAGAAAAGTTAATGTTTGCTTTTGCTGATTTGAAGCCTGGTCCTTCAGCTGCCATAGCGAAAGTGGATACTGCGATTAAGGCTGCTGCTGCGAATGTTTTTACTAGAGTTTTCATAATGTCTTTATTTTATTGTGTTAGTTTTTTATCTGTTCTTATTTGTTGACTCAAAACTACAACACAATACGCTCCTAGCCTATCGACTTTAGACTAACGGACAGGAAAACTCGGTGAATGGTGGGAATGGGGAGGTGAGCCTGGTTCGTATCAGATTCGTACCACGTTCGAATCATCAACAAATGATGTACAGGCGACATACAGACCCTGACCAGTCTTTGAACAGGGAAAAACTGTCCAGAGACTGTGCAACAATAGATCCATACTTGTTCCGCCCAGAAGGCTTTCCGAAGGAGGTACGAACACAACCCCAACAAAAGTTATTTAAACTCATCCCCGAATAACAAATTTTCGTAATTGATAAAATCAAAATTTTCATTTAAGGCTAGCTTTTACACAGGAAGAATACCTGGATATCTAATTTATTGGAAAGGCACTTCCCTAATCTTACAAACCTTGGAAAATACCTCATTTAGGATATTTTGAAATTGTCTTTTTTATACTTTAGATCTATTAAAAATCACCTACAATTTCATCAAATTGAGCGTTGAAATATTCACTTAGCATAGCACTATTGGAAGCTTCAATCGCAGCAAATATCTTCTTCTTATGTGGTGGTATCTTGGACTTTGCTTTGAACCAAAGCACATAGGTTTTACCTTTTTTTAACTTCTCTGCAGATTTTTGAATCACCCACGATGATTTATTATCCTCATCTTTGAAAAGAGCCATTTTATTAAAGTAGGAAACGTCTATATCGTCAACATTTCTATCACTATCTAGCAGATAAAAACTGTCTTCTCCCTTTTCAAAGGTATGGAAATACCAATAGAGATATCCATCAATTGTAGGTGTAAACTTAAAACCTGAGTAATAGGCATCTCCAACCATCAGTGGGTTTTCATAAAATGTATACGTTGCAAAACTTTTATCCTTGGTGTTCGGCAATGTTAAATTAAAAAAGTATCTGTTGATATCAACCGCTTTGACTTTATCATAAAATACTTTTTTGTCGGCTTTGCTTTTAATTTCATTACGTTCTTTTTGAGCCTCCATCTCTTTAGCTTCCGCGTCAGCCAGTTTCAAATCTTTCGTGATTTTATCGAATAAAAACACTAGGCTGTCGGCTTTAACCTTCGTGAAATTACCAATTCGGAAGAGAATAGTTGACTTTGTCGTTTTTCCAGATTGCTCACTAGTTACCGCTTCTATTCCATCTCCTGAAAATTCATAATAACCCTGATTAAGTTTATATTTTATTTTCCCTTGAATTTTAAAAACAGATTTGGCTGTTTCAAAATCAGCATTCTTCCCTGTCAGAGTGGCGACGCTGTCCAATGAAATCGAATACCGTTGTAAATTATATTTCCCGTCAATTGTTTGGACATTTCCGCTCTTCAACAATGAGTACCAAGTTTTCAAACTCTCCTTCGCAGTGGTCATTGCCGACTGTCCATTTGTTATTGTCGTATTAAATACGTAAGCTAACAGTAATATGATTATTTTCAATGTTTTCATGGCCAATATTTTTAATCAAATAAAACCATTTTTACATCGCTATTCAATACCCCATTTAGGGTATTTTTCGAATAGGAATATTATCTACCAATGTGTTAATAATCAAACAAAGTTTTTATTTTAATACAATAAAAAACTATCTTTGCATCAAATGTCTATTTCAATTTTAGGCTTTTTGAAAATTATATATTGGTTTTTAAAGGTCCTGTACGCAGGTCTTCAACTCCAACATTGGTTTCGACGCAATCAGAAGTAATAAATCTATTGTTAGTCGTTTATTCAACGAGCCCAGGATTTAGGTCACCGACGAGTGGCCGGCGGAGTTATTACCGTTCAAAAAGATCATAGAACTGATGCCTCACGGGGCAAAATGTTAAGAAAGAAAAGATGTCAGGGGAATAGGCAAGCATATACTCCGGAAGCGTGGATAACATTATCCCCGCTTTTTTGTTTTCTGATAGGGCTTATAACGGAATACATGATCTTTTAATATCAGATATCTCTCTTTATTGAAAGTTATTTGTATATAGCGGACTAATCTCAATAAATTTATCAAATACGCCTTGTATTTCAGGTAAAATACCAGCTTTTTTAAATATTGATGCATTGTCAAAAATGGCAATGCATCAAATGCAATATTGAGATCGACCAAATCTTCATGAGCTGACACTAATTCTTTAAGCTGTTTTGATTTTCCTTAACTAAACATTCCTTTTCTAATTGAAAATACAGTAAATTTCAGATTGTAGGATCTTTTCCTCGCTCAAAATCAAATTCCTGAGATTTTTTTTAGAAATATAGCTTTCTTCTTATCAAATCTGTATAAACTCGTCGAAATCATCTGCTTTACCAAAAAGATAATTAGCGATGGATGCACTGTTTTTCACATTGTCTTCCGGTCGTACAAAAAGCTTGATATACCCGAAAAGGGAACCGCAGCCGGCAGTTTCAAACAGCGTACGGAGTCGTTGATCATGCTCAATATCATAATCCAAAAATGCAGTGACACGGTCTATCATTAGATATTTTGCGTCTTCTTTTTCCAAGCCCACGAGCTCTTTGAGCTTTGTGCCTTCGGGAGTACCTTCATTCGTCAGAAAAAGAAAGGTACGTATCACCCATTTATCACCGTGATAGCTCACCAGAAAATAGCCGATCTTGTGCCTGGCACAATAACAGGCGATGAGTACCTGTCCACGATAGACAATTACCTCCGGTTTACCGTGAATAAAAGTCTTAGCAAGATAAACCTGTACGTAGCCTTTGGGACTATAGCTGCGCTCCTCAAAACGATTGAGTGCATGGTGCTGTATATAGAGTGGTTTGGCTTCTGTATCGGAAATATGGGTGATACCGAACCGCGCCGGATCGAACTGTATCCATTGCGTCCAGTCGCCTACGAAAACCGAGGCGTCGCCGATGGCCACAATTGGTCGAGTGATACCATCGATCTCCTGCTTATCTAATTTGTTTTTCAGCCGCCGCAAACGGATCTGATTTCTCCCGCCGGGCTTAGTCAGTGCCAGGTCGGATACATCAAACTGCAAGGTACCTTTAACGGGATCGTAAAACTGCTCATTCGTAAAACTCAAGACATTGAAAATATGGTTCTTCGTCTGTAACAGCCAGTCTCCGGAGGTGAAGTAGGGCGCAAAAGCAGCCCTCATCTTGACATGTTCTTTAATACAGTGGTTAGAAACGAACTGCACAAAATGAACAATTAGCGCCAAATCCGTGAAAAAAGTTGGAATGGAGATCTCTTCGCCCGTTGGTAGGGTCAACGTGTATTTTTTTATAAAGCTGGTTATACTTGCCCGGTAACCGTCCCTAGTCTGAGCGTCCGCAATAACGTCTTCATCAACGATAATCTTTAGCGCCGGATAGCGTTTTTCAAAAAACTGTGCCAATAGCTTTGGGGGAAGCATCTCAAAATAACCCGGACCGACCATTTTTTCGAAAAGTAGCTTCATCGACTTTGTAGAGGCCTGATATCTTTCTCGTGTCTCTTTACTGGAATTGACTGGAGCTTTGGTTTTCTTTTTTCTTTTCATATTTACATCTCCCCCTCCTCAAAAGGATCTTGAGCGGCGACAATCAATGATTCTGCCAACAGCATAAACATGTTCTTGCTATCAGATTCCATGGCATAGCCAACCTCCAGAAGTGCCGGCACCATCCTGTCATAGATGTCCTTGGTTTTCCTGACTTTATGCTCCACAGCATTTATATTATTGCCTGAACGCATATAAACATGCGTTAAATAGCCGAATAGCTCATCCTGCCTGCCGCTGTAGGACTCATCATACCAGTTTTCGTTGGCTTCATCCAGCATCATCAGCCATACACATATTTTATTAAACTTTTGACTTTTAACGTAAT
Organism: Sphingobacterium puteale; assembly: GCF_003627955.1. Lineage (GTDB taxonomy): Bacteria > Bacteroidota > Bacteroidia > Sphingobacteriales > Sphingobacteriaceae > Sphingobacterium > Sphingobacterium puteale. The sequence continues at coordinate 411,307 of NZ_RBWS01000005.1, forward strand.
CCTCCTGATCTGTGAGGTGGTCGATCTCAAACATCAACAGCATATTCACATCGTTCTGCTGATAAGCATGATCCAGAATGCGGATTAGATCGCTCTTTTGGATATCACCGGTATCGGTAATCGTAAGCTCATCGGTCATACGCTGCATAAGCGTATGATAAAGCTCAACCACTTTTGGAGGTTTGTCCCTTTCGCCCTTTTCTGTAAAATGCGATAAGGGTGTAAACCCGAGATGGTCTTGTAGGTATTGGTCCATGATCGCCCCTCCCTCTTTACTTTCGTCCAGTTTGTCCAGGGGTAGATCCAGATTGGGGACGACCATATTCAGTATCCGGCCAAATTCCTCCAGTCCCAGATCTCCGGCATAGGGCTGATTGGTATAACTGGTATAAAACTCGAGCTGAGCTGCACCGGGCGTACACAGCTCAAAGGATTGATCGCAGACCGTAATAATCGCCTCGGCCACGGTTTGTTTCTCACCTTCGGCCAGGCTAAATCTTTTCATCTGCTCATCCAGCTGCTCTGCCATCCAAAAGTAGGCCTCGGCCAGCCGATCCGCCGATTCGCCCATAACCCGATGATAACATGCTCTGACTTCCTTCTCAAGTGCTTTACTCTTGGCACGGCTCTGCTTGAGACGTAGATATTCTCGTTTGGCCTCGTAAAAATTTTCTATCAGCTGATTTCTATTGTAACAGCGCGCAATGATCCTTAAGCAATTTTTTTGTTCCTCTGAAAATACATCATCTTCCAAATGAGCGAAAGCGCTATCAAAAGTCCGTTTGATTGCATCTGCGGGTGGAGGTTGTACGCTAACGGGAATATCCAGGCATTGGAGCAGGAGACATTCGCACAGATGGGTAAAACGCTGGTCACTTACCTGATAGTTCTTAACTTCAAACAAGAGATCATCAATGGAGTTCAATAATTGTCCATCAACATTCCCAACAAAAAAATCCAGCGAACTTTGCATTTATGTAGCAACATCCATTGCAAATTTCCTCAATATCGGGTAACGGTCTGCCATATCCCGCAAATGGCTGGGCCGGATATAAAAGTCTAAATAATCCGACTCTGTCTCTGCTGGCTCATAGGCCATGATGTGACCATTCTGCCAAAATAGACGACATTGCCTCTCAGCAAAAGGGCTCTGCTCCTGCTCATTGGCAAATCTAGCAACGCAGCTACCAGACACTTGGATATGAAAAGTAACAATGGGCTGTGCGGGAATAGTGTAGATTTCTTTTTCATTTACGATAAAACAGCCGGAGAAGCAACCGGTAATATTTTTGCCATAGAGGTAATGACATTTGACGGTAGAATCGCCAAAAATATGTTCTTGAAAATGCACAATGGTGCCCTGATCTGATAAATTAAATTTAGCATTTGGTTTTGGAGCCTCTGGTGTATCACTGAGAAATACCTGTAACACGGAATGTTGATCTGTTGACTCTAGGTTCATATGGATAACGGTTAAATAGCTAATGATTCCTACAGCGCTGCTGCAAGATATCATCAGTTTATAATCAAAAAATATAGCTTAATGATCAGTCAATGATCTGACCGAACTGTTTATAATTTTAAGATAGGAAAATTTAATTAATTAAACAAAAACAGATAACAGATTGCGATGACTGGTGTTGCCATTAAACTTTGTAAGCAGATTAATACTGTCTAGGCCGAAAAGCTTTATTTTCCGACAAAAATTATAGCAGCCCCTAGCAGTCTTTGTTTTCACCAAACAATCGTGTCCTCCAATGAATTATGAAAATATAGCTTGAATCAGATTATGAATTAAGCAATAATAGGTGTATATTCATTAAGAGGTAAATCTGTTTGAGATAATAAATGCTATTAAAAACGGAGACTAAACCATAAATTAAGCCATGTTAAAATTATTCCTTTTGATCATAATCAGCTTCTTATCGTTCAATTATGGTACAGCTCAGATTAAATGTGCGTCACTATTAAAGAAAAAATTTGGGAATCAAAGTTATTCTCCGGCTGAATTAGACAGCTTAATCAAAGATTTCTCCAAGCTCACAGCATGCGGACTCGACTCTGTCGCACTAGAAATTGCAACATCTTTGCCCGGAGTATTTAATACATTGATAACTCCTTCAATGCAAGACCCAAACAAGCTGATTACTTATAGCGAGGTATTCAATAAAATAAAAGAGTTCAAAGTGTCACCTGAATACCCTACCTTATTGAAATTCCATATTGCCAACAAGGCATTAAGATCACGTCCGGTTAATCTGAAAGAATGGTCAAAGGACAGTTTATTATTTCTTGATATTTTTGAAACGGACAAATCAGCAATCGACAAAGGGGAACTGGATGCCTTTTATAGGTTTATGAAGGAAAATAAAATCGGCGAGATAACTTATTACCAAGCTTGGGCCATTTTTAAAAACCAGCAAAAGCTAATGGCTCCTCCAAAACAACATAAAAAAATACTTTGGGATGATAACCAGGACAGCACTCTTTCGGAGGTGATACAGAAAGCTAAAGAACAAAATAAGAGGGTCATTCTCTATTTTTCCGGTTGGACCGATATCACAAGCAGGAGGCTGGAGGCTGAACTAATGTATCTAAGTGATGATAAAATGATAAATTATATCCGCAGTAAATTTGTTTTTAAAGCCATCCTTATTGACGACCGAAGTAAACTGACCACAAAGGAACTGCAACAAGATTCAAATTTTGTAAAAAACGCTGACAATCGAGGCGCCAAAAACCGAAATATCCAAGCTTATTATACACATTCAAAAAAAACGCCATATTTCGTTATGCTAGATGAAACAGGTAAAATTCTGAAATCATTAAGTGAGAATATTACTAAAAACACACTTGATAAATTTTTAGAGTAAAAGCCACATCTTACGACGTGGCCTTAAATAAATATATGATTCACTAGTGGTCAGCTTTTGGAATGACCTAGCTGACCACTAGTTATTGAATGTTATTTATAGGAATTGATTGATTTCGACACCTTCCAGTCATTACCTTCGCGGACCAACGTCACAAGATCGGTCTTGGTAAAGTTTTCAAATTTTAAAGTTACTTTGGCAATCATATAATCTGCAGACTCTTCGATAATATCGGTACTTACAGCACAGTTCAGCTTCTCGCCTTTTTGCTTTTTAAAGAATTTGATAATCTCATAACGGCTATTGGTAGTTGCATTTGCCTTCTGACTAAAATCTTTAGCAAATAATTGCTCTACTCCTGCTGACTCGCCTTCGGTTGTTATCGCAACATAATGGTCTAGTGCGAAGTCTGCTGTGGAAAGGTTAACGTTTGCTTTTACTGATTTGGAACCTGATCCTTCAGCGGCCATAGTGAATGTAGATACTGCGATCAAGGCTGCTGCTGCGAATGTTTTTACTAATGCTTTCATAATGTCTTTATTTTATTGTGTTAGTTGTTTTGTTCTTATTTGTTGATTCAAAACTACAACACAATACGCCCATAGCCTATGGGCTTTAGACCAACGATCAGGAAAACTCGGTGAATGGCGGAAATGGGGAGGTGAAGTTTGTGCTTTACAGCTTAACAAATGAATATTTGAACAAATCATAGACTGGCGGGGCAAACCGCTCTGTCTACGCGTAGATAATGGTCCTGAATTCACCAGTCATCATTTTGAGCTCTGGTGTAAGGACCAAGGCATCGCTATTCAATTTATCCAGCCCGGTAAGCCTATGCAGAACGGTTACATCGAACGGTTCAACCGAAGTTATCGCAAAGAAATTTGGATGCTTATTTATTTTTCAACTTGTCAGAAGTAAGAGAACATACCCAGGCATGGATGGATGAATATAATAACAAAAGACCCCATGAAGGTCTTGGGAATCTTACACCAACAGAATTATCAAAAAATATTAGACACCAACAACAAATAAATCAATTAGTAACGTAAATTAGAAAAGTCCAATCCCAGCCGTCGGAAAATGGGGTACTTACAATTCAGGTACAGAACACAGGGAAACCCATAAATCAAAATATTCAATTGGAAACAATCACCGGAGATAAAATTATATTGAAAGATCTTTTGAAGAATAGTGCGACAAAATTAGGTTTTCTGAGTTTTCATGTAAACAATGTATTATTGAACAGCTAAAATTACTGAAAAAATATAATTCTCCTGTTTTCATGTTAGCCAGTTATCAGGATACACGCTCTTTGAGAATCTTTTTGGATGAATATAAAATTAATGAGAATATCTATGTTATTGACGAAGGCGCACTTAATATACCTATCGAAACATATCACTTCCCTTACTTTTTCACACTAGACAATAAATTCGAATTAAATAATGTATTTTTACCTAGTAAAGAGATACCGGAACTTTCCAGTGAGTATCTCAAATCTATAATAAAAATTGAAAAGAAACCAGTTATTTAACCTTATGCTTCTTAATATATTAAATAGTAAATCGGTATTTTTATTAATTCTACTTTTTTTTTGCCAAACTTCTTATGGATTTAAAAAAAATATAAACGAAACTAATTTCTCGGGTACAATTAAAAATTACGATAACGAACAACGCACAATTACCTTTAACTTTCCTGGCTTTTTTAATGAAATTGGAAAAGTGACTGTCCCAATTGACTCTAAAGGTAAATTTCATTTCAAATTACCTATTAGCTATACCCAAAACTTTACCGTAGAGTACGGTGAAATAGCGACATTGTTATGTATACCTGAAAAACAATTTGAAATAGAAATTGCCGGTGGAATTTTGACTGACAAAAAGAAAATAAGGGATAACAATGAATACTTTGTAAAAGTAATTTCACCATTTCAAAAGGAAACAAATGAATTGGTTATAAAATTCTTCAATCAGCTCCCAGCAAAAGAATTTCAGTATGATAATTACTACAAAAATCTTGTCCAGAAAGAACCCAAAGATTACTTAGACTATATTAAGTATCGAGAGGGTAAATATCGCGAGTTTCTTGAAAGTTTCATCAAAAACAACACTTATAATCAGACTTTTAATGAATGGGCATATAATTACATATCATATGAATCATCTCATGATCTTTTGTATTATACTTGGTACCATCCCACCAAAAATAATATAAATTTGAAAACATTTAATATCCCAGAAGAGTATATCAATAGTATCAATACATTTAACCACAAAAACCCACAGATATTTTCTCTCTATTTCACGATGTACCTGGAAGAATATGCAAATTTTCTTCTTCGTTCCCAATCAGAATCATGGACTGAAAATGCTATGCAAGCTTACGAACAGAATGGAATCCAGGGCTTATTCAAAATATATTCTGAACTTTTCGAAAGTACAACACCGGGGTTAATCAAAGATTATTTGTATACTAAATTTTTTACGGATCTATTCCGCACGATGCCAGAAGATTTTAATAAAATATATTCTGATCAAAGAGTGAAAACACCACTTTTAAGAAATATACTTAAAAACCTTATGGAGACCAATAAAGCGACCGTCCCAAAAGAGAAAGGCGATATTGAGCAGATTGAGTCCGAAACAAGTTTCAACGATATTATTCAAAAGTATAAGGGAAATATTATATACATAGACCTATGGGCCCCTTGGTGTGAACCCTGTTTAAATGAAATGCCTTTTTCGAAAGAACTCCAGGTAAAATTGGATGCTAAAAATATAACCTTTTTATTTTTGGCTGTTAATACACAGGAAGGTACATGGAAATCAACAATAGATAGATTAGGATTGAAAGGGAAGCATATCTTGCTGTCAAAGGACCAATATAATTTAATAGCAGCTAAGTTCAATATCCAGGGTATTCCCAGGTACTTAATCATTGGTAAGGACGGCGAAATTATTAACAGTAATGCGCCAAGCCCAAGCTCATCCACTATTTATGAAATATTAAAAAATTTATCAGAGTAAACACATTTTGTTTAAAACACATATAATGATCAGAAATATAACTATATATCCTATTTTCAGTTGCACTGTTCGCCTGCCAATCCAATAAATTAGAACAAATTCATTACAACTTTTGATTTGAAAAAGTGAATATATACGACACATCGAAATTTGTTATCTTTGCTTTACTAATTATTAATCTTAATGGAAAGCCCCGAAATACAAATAGAAAAATCTCATAAAAAAATTTTAGAACAAGGGATATTTATTGTCACATTATTAGATGTAATAGGTTCATTGCTCTCGCGATGGCTCAATATTGACTATGGATGGTTCTCAATTCCATCAGTAACTGTATATATTGGTATGTCATATTTAATTGCACGCAAACAGAATCTAAAAACAACGTTGTCATCAGTCACCAAATTAGCGCTCTATGATGCAACTATAGGGTTTATATTATCGCTTTTACTTGAGGCTAACGTTGGCGGATTTGAGAAAGATATTTATAAGCTTGGAATAATTGGGTGGATTTTTGTGATCATTTTAGCAGCAATTATCGCGAATGTTTTAGGCTTAATCGGCTATGTACTGGCATTGCGGAGAAAAAAATTAAAGTCAGATTCATCAGCAATGTATAAAGAATTGGAGGAGTAATAAAACTATTTTAAATCAGCGGCTGTTCTCACTATACCAAATGGCTATTAGCTACCTTTCAAAAGAAAGGACCAACATAAAAATTGGCGTCGTACAGTGAAAATCCAATTGTCTTTAAAACATTGGATAACGAAACAAAAAAGAGGAAACGATAGGAAACATAAAAATTACTGTACAGATAAACGCTAAGAGAAAGGGTCTGATGAGAATCAGGCCCTTTTGACGTAACAAAGCCACGTCTCACGACATGGCCTTAATTAAACATATGACTCACTAGTGGTTTGTCTCCTGCTTCCGGCAAACCACCAGTGATAAGGAACTATTTATACGAATTGATTGATTTGGAGACTTTCCATTTATTGCCTTCGCGCTCTAAGGTAACCAGATCAGCCTTTGTGAAGTTTTCAAATTTCAATGTTACTTTAGCCACCATATAATCGGCAGACTCTTCTATGATATCGGTGCTTACTGCACAGTTCAAACGTTCACCTTTTTGTTTTTTCAGAGATTTAACCACTGCATCACGGCTATGAGATTGTGCATTGGAAGATTGGATCTTTTGGTTGAAATCTTCAGCGAACAATTGCTCTACTCCAGCTGATTCGCCTTCGGTAGTGACCGCAACGTAGTGATCCAGTGCCAATTCTGCTGTAGAAAGGTTAATGTTTGCTTTTGCTGATTTGAAGCCTGGTCCTTCAGCTGCCATAGCGAAAGTGGATCATCTAACCTTCTTCCAAAAGCCATTATTCTAGCGGGTATATTTAGCCATTTAATATCGTATTGTGCCATATTACTCAACTCAAAATCTATTTAAATCGAAATAGTTTAACGAGAATAAAATGGATAATAAAGGCAATAAAAATGCAAACAAAAAGTCGTATTATAAGGCTTAGTACATATGATGGAATTTCAGAAAACTCAATTTTACCTGTAAAAAGATTTACAAGAGTATAAAGGGAAAATAAAAACAAACAATACTTTATAATAATCCATAGCATTTTATTTTTTTTCATCTCAATTATTTATATACACTCTTTTCCGTAGGCATACCTATCAACTCACAATAATACGAAAAAATAAAAGCCACATCTCACGAGGTGGCCTTAAATAAACATATGATTCACTAGCGGTCAGCCTGCGCTAATTGGGCTGACCGCTAACTTTGAAAAAATACTTAATAAGTGTTAACTGAGCTTGATACTTTCCAGTGGTCACCTTCATGTACAAAGGTAACCAGGTCGGTCTTGCTGAAGCCCTCAAATTTCAAAGTCACTTTAGCGACCATATAGTCTGCCGATTCCTCGATGATATCCGTGCTTACTACACAGTTTAGCTTTTCGCCTTTTTGTTTTTTCAAGGATTTAACCACTTCACTACGACTGTTAGACTGTGCATCGGAAGCTTGGATCTTTTGATTAAAATCTTCTGCGAATAACTGCTCCACACCTGCTGACTCTCCTTCTGTTGTTACCGCAACATAATGCTCAAGGGCGAAGTCTGCAGTTGAAAGGTTAACATTTGCTTTTGCTGATTTTGAACCTGGTCCCTCTGCGGCCATAGCGAAAGTGGATACTGCAATTAAAACTGCTGCGGCGAATGTTTTTACTAGCGTTTTCATAATGTCTTTATTTAGATTGTTAGTTTTTAGTTCTTATTTGTTGACTCAAAACTACAACACAATACCCTCCTAGCCTACCAGCTTTAGACTAACGAACAGGAAAACTCGGTGAATGGTGGAAATGGGAAGGTAAGATACTGTAGGTAAAAAAATAATTATATCTTTGACTACTTATTTAGCCAAATAAAAAAAATGAAAAGTACTCCTCCTAGAAAGGTGAATAAATCCCAAGGGAAAACACTTGTTCTCTATTTTTTAATTTTAATGATTTGCTATAGTTGCAAAAAGAGCGAACAACCCACTCCAGTAGAAAATCAGCCCCTAAAATTAGAAACTATAGGCGTTGATGCTGCCAACAGGAAGAGTATCGTGTTTGCGGGCCGTGTATTGTATCTCAATAGTGAAAAAATAAAGGATCATGGGTTCGTATTGAAATCTGGTTTTGGAACCTCTGATGTAGAAAAAAAATATTCATTGGGAACTACCATTCAGATTGGTAAAGTACTGAAGAAAATTGAACCGCCAGCGGAAGTCCTCGAAACTGGTCGGGGAGAATATAGATTTTATATCGAAACGGACAAAAGTACCTATTATGGAGAAACCGTCAAGTTTCAGCTATCAAATGTTTTTATAGACTATCAAACCGGCCTATTGGCTACCGCTGGGGAGACAATCACAGTAAGCGGTGACTTCAAAGATGTAAAAAAGGAAAACTATAAGCTTCGTTGTGATTACAACAGCCCAATAGAAATAGATTATAACATCGACGCCACAAAGAAGAAAATAACATTTACGGTACCAGGTGGGTATCGTCATGGCGTAAATCTCAGTTTCTATCTAAGTCCAATCCAAGGCGTAACAAATTTAAATAGCGATATCGGTCTAGCATCGGTTAGCATATTGGGAACACTCACCCCACCCACGCAATATAATTATAATTACAATGATTACCTGCGCCTGTCGGGAGTTGGGCTCCCCCCAGATCGGGCTTCGTCATTTTATGTCATAATTGGTGATAAGCTGTTCCCTTATTATCAAGAGTTATTACTGAGTGACATGATCTATGATCAGCCCAAAATGGCCTACAGAATCGGGTACTATAATGGACGGGATACCGTTATTTTCGACAAAAAGATTACCCTCAATACCCCAAAATCTACAGATTTGGTTATCCGTCGATCTTTTGTTCATCCAGGGCGATCGATTCCTGTCACAGGTATTATTCCGTATAACTATAGTTTTATGCCTACGATGAGTGTGGGCGGTAAAACTGCCAGTTACTATCCAACGTGGAACGGCGATGATAAAATAACGATCAGTGATCTTCCGGATGGAAACTATCCATTTATTATGGAGGGACCTTTCGCCAGATTTGAAAGTAAAGAAAAAATTGTCGTAAAGTCCCTAAAAATAACCGGAGCAAGCTCATCAAAAGGATATTATGGTGCACAGATAAAAATTCCGGGTAATTTCATTGCGGGAGATCACTACTATGCCAGATTAGGGGACCAGGGAGATGAGAGCTTGCAGGTTTCCAATGGTAGCGCTACGCTCGATATCCCCAACATTAAACCTGGAAAAGTAAAAATTACGGTGATGTACAATGACGATCATGGCAAACAGCATGTATTCCCCACCGAACATCAAGTTGAAGTCCTCGCTCCTATCTTTGATGATTTATATCCAAAATCGGCTAAGCCTGGTGATGTTATCACATTAAAGGGAAAAGGGCTAGGCTACTGCGCGATTTTTATGGGTGGTGTCCGCTTGATCTCAGTGGGTGGAACAATAGACCAACCGCAAGTATTTATACCCAGGGATGTCTTCTTCAAAGGAAAGGTGCGCATCAGTGCACAATACAAAACGGATTGGATTGAATGCAAAGAGGCATTTGAATTATTATAACCAAAAAATTTATGAAAATGTACGCTAAAGCGGGGACAATAAAATTTGTGCAGTTAATAGCAATATTATGCTGCATCTTGACGGCCTGCAAGAAAGAAAATAAGACGGAGCCTCCCACGAACACCCAAATAAGTGCAGTCACCGGAAGCTTTGAAAAAATGACGGAATCGTCTATCGTCCTGCATGGAACGGTGGCTGAAATGGCTATGCTTCCCAATATTATAGAATATGGTTTTATATTGAGTATCAAAGAGAACAGCGGATATGCCAGGCCTGAGTTGGAAATTCCGGTAGGTAAGAAAATGGCAGATAAAGATGTTGTTTTCATCTATAAACCTGAAGAAAATTTTGACATGAATATAGTCTATTCCTACGCTTTTTATGTCAAGACTAAAAATGGCTTCTTCAAAGGCTCATTGAATTCATTTCAGATGGACGGTATGCAGGTAGAATCACCCTCGGAGATCTTGGGAATGCCAGGTGAAGTAGTGCATCTCAAAGGTCGTTTTTCAATGCTGGATGGTAGCTACAAATTGTATGGTAGATTAGATAAAACCCAACAAATTGATTATCAAATTGCACCAGACGGTAAGAGCCTAACCTTTAAGATCCCGGATGTTGAAGGCTCTCAACATGGTAAAAAGCTGAGAATAGACTTACAGAAAAATTCAGCAAATGGTTCTTTCAACAGACAATTGGTTCAAATCAGTTTACTAGGTAAACTCGTTCCGCCTACCATACTGACCTATGGTTTTACTGACCTGATACGATTCTATGGTTCCTGTTTACCATACTCTGGGGATAATGACAAGTCTTTTCAGATAATCATAGGAAACATTACTATTCCTTATACACGGGAAATTGCTATCAAAGACCTGAAAGGGCTAGTGGGAAAAAGCTTTAAAATTGGCTATAAAAATGGCAGAGACAACGTATTATTTTCGGCTGATTATATCATCCGGTCCCCCAATGCTGCAGATATATATTTTGTCAATGCAGTAGCGCACCCCAATACGCACGCTATTGTCAATGGTTTTTCATTCTATTCATTCTTTGATATGTACCAAACAAAATATTTTTTTGGCAAATATCAGGTTAATGAGATGGAGGTAAATGGGGATTATCCAACGGAAACCATTTCGATACCGATCAAGAATATTCCGGAAGGGCAATATAAATTACGTCTGGACAACGGATTTTTTAATATCGAAAGTACAAAGACGATACAGATCAAAAAGTTTGACTGGACGTCTATTGATAAAAGCGAGGGCTATGTGGGCGACTACCTAACGCTCACTGGAAATTTCATCAAAGGATTTGAGTACACGATTTATGGGGATGATTTCTTTAAAATGCCGGTGGTATGTAGCGGGGACGGTAAATTAACATTCCAGGTCCAGACATTCTTTCAAGAAAGTGAGTCACTCCATATTGTGTACAACGAATTTACGGAAACCGGATGGCGCCTGTATATGCATCCGAAAGCATTGCCATTTAAAAGCTTAGGTATGACTTTCGACAGTTTATCGCCAAAAACCGGGCTACCAGGAACGGTTGTACAGCTCAAAGGAAAGGGAATCGGCCTGGCGCATATGATCCGGGTTGGCGATACGCAAGTATACCCGCTCATAAAAAATGTAGACGAGGTCACGATTACCATTCCTGCTTTTCAGACAAAAGGAAAAGTGCGGATTTCAGCCGCGGCCTGGGGAAATACAATTCTGTTATCACCAGACTATTTCGAAGTTCAATAGAAAAGTTATTATGAAAAGAACCATTCGACACATACAAATTGGCGTTTCCATCATTGCAGCGCTATCGGCCTGTAAGAAAACAGAGGAAGTCGTCGTTATTAACACGCCAATGACGGTAGTTGCTATGGCACCTTCGGAAGTGAAAGATTCCCAAGTCACCATGCATGGCGAAATAGAATCTACAAATAAGGAAGAAATTTTAGACGTAGGCTTCATTTTATCCGAGACTAAATATGGTGGAAGTACTATCTTACAGGAGATCTCCGCTGGCAAACAAAAATTGGTCAACGGCAAGTCAGTGGACTTTACTTTGACCCTAAAAGAACCTTTTGATCTGGATTTAATCTATCAATATGTATTCTATGTCAAGACGGCCAAAGGTTTTTACAAAAGTCAACCTGTCCATTTCAACGTGGACAATATTAAAGTCACAGACAACAAGCTTGTATTGGCCTATCTTGGTGAGACGTTATTGTTGAAAGGAAATTTTAAGCAATTTAAGGAAAATTATTACTTAACTGTCGGCAGAAATGATGACCAAAGATTAGCTTTTACGCTAAAAGATAACAAAACAACTTTAGCCGTAACCCTGCCAAAAACCGGATATTACCATGGAAACAAATTGGCGATTACGCTTCAAAAACCGCTTAACGGAGTTGAAAATGTAAGTTCAAAACAGCTAATCGAAACACAAATAGTCGCTAAAATCAGCGAGCCGAGTAAATACAGTTTTGCTTTTAATGAGGTTATCCAGATCAATGGTATTGGATTGCCTCAAGATTATGCGCAGAACCTGTTCCTTCTGGTCAATGATCAACGCATTCCCTTTGTAAATCAACTACTATTCAAACAAATAGCAAACCTCAAAACAGGGACTTTCCGACTAGGATATGCCAATGGCCGCGATAGCATTTATTTTGATAAAGAAATCCTACTCGAACAACCTTCAGCAGATAATATTACATTAGCAATGACACCAACCCATCCAGGCTACATGATCAAGGCTGAAGGAATTGATTTTTATAAATATTTTGGTGATGAATTCTCCAAAATACTTGTGGGCAATTCGGCGGCAACAGGATATATCGGCAATGGCGGCAACAGCACCTATTTGACTATTCCGGATAATCTCCAAGACGGAAAATATCCTATTACACTGACAAGCGGATTATCCACTGTCACCAGCAAAAAGAAAGTTGAAGTGAAGAAATTACATTGGGATGCTATCAATCAAAATATATTTTTTTCGGGAGATACGGCCCAACTAACAGGAAACTTTTACAATACAGTAGGTTACAACCTAGAATTTTCCGGCGGAAATGCTGTATATAACAGTGAATTGAAAAATAATCTCGTGAGCTTCAAAATACCGCAGCTAAGACCAGGCCAGTATAAAATCAAGACCTATTACCATGGATACTATGATAGCAAAAAGTATTATGCCCCCGAAGAGAAAACCATCGAAATAAAAATGCCTATTATTTCGGATTTCAGCCCACATACAATCACAAGCGAATACGCAATCATTTTGGAAGGTAAAGGCTTGTCCAATGAGTTTAAATTTTACATTGGGGGGCAAGAGGTATATGCATATACTTTAAATGAAAATGAACGAATAATCAACATTCCTCAAGGAATAAAGCCGGGTAAGTATAAGGTATGGATGGATACTACCTATGGAAAAATTGAAGCAAAAACATTGTTAGAAATCCGATAATCAAAGACCATGAAGCAGCACATTATCAAATTCACTTACATAATTCTTTTATTTTTCGTTTTTGGTTCATGCAAAAAGGATGAACAGGTAATTGATAAAACACCAATAACAGTAGGTACTTTAGAGGCTGGGGATCTCAAAAACAATCATGCCATTTTATATGGTGAAATCCATTATCTAAACGATGAACAGATACTTGACTATGGCTTTAAGATTGCATTAAGGGAAGAAACAACCTTCAGAACGATCTCTTTAGGAAAACAAGCAAAAGTGGGTATAGTAAGTTATGACCTCCAATCGACTTTCAAACTTGGTGAAATTTATCAATATATTTTTTATGTAAAGACTGATCAAAATACATATGAAGGAAGACCTGTATTTTTTACGGTAAATGATATTTGGGTAGACAACTCCAAAATACAATATGCTAGTCCCGGTGATATCATCACGATCAAGGGCCGATTTAAACAGGTAGATGATTTGTTTAAACTCTCTGTCGGAAATTACTACGGCGAGAATAGTGAAATCCCTTTTACACTGGACAAAGACAAAGAATCGCTAACTTTTACGATGCCAAATAAAAATTTATACCATGGGGCCAACGTTCGTGTGGTGTTATCAAAAAAAATAAATTATCAGGATGTTCGACAATATCTATTGAGTTATAAAATTGCAGCCCGGTTATTACCGCCAGATCCAGGCACACATTATTATACAGACCCAATCAAGCTGAAGGCTATTGGGCTATCTGATCACTTATATCACGACTTCAAAATTATTTTAGGTGACAAAGTACTGCGCTATGAAGATAATTATTATGCCCCTTACCTCCCACTTAATGGACATTCCTATAAATTAGGCTACATCTGGGGGCAGGATACAATTTACCTCAAAGAAACATGGAATCTCGAGGTTCCCGATATGAAAACCGCAGCACTAAAGTATAAAATAGTGCACCCTTTTGGACATACAGCACTTGAAGGACTCGATTTTTTCAAATATCTTGTCAATAGCAAGTATAAATTAGCAATAGGGAAGTATGAGGGAGATCTTGCTATGATTGATTTTGAAAAGGACATTCCGGTACATATTGGGGACATTCCGGAAGGAAAATATCCTATAGCCATCAATAGCAACGTATACGGCGATCTTAAAATCAATGACCAATTGATCGTTCAAAACCTTCGTATTACTGCTGTAGACGCTGGGACGGGTTATTATGAAGACCCGATACGTATAAAAGGGAATTTCCTCCCCAATCAAGAATATGTTATCAAATTGGGTGACTTCGAGGTATATTTTGGCTTTCCTAAGAATGGCGAACTTGTATTCCCATGTCCTTTTACCCTTTTAAAAGGGGATAACAATATAAAAATAGGCTATGCAAAGTATGGTGGCAATTTTTTTGAGGCTGATCGTAAAGTCATCAAGGTAAATGGGTTAAGCATAGATAGCTTCTATCCGACCAAAGGCGCTCCGGGAGATATTGTCAAATTAAAAGTACGGGGTGCAAATACAAATTATTACAGAATCGGGATCGGAGAAATGGAGGTTAGCCCAATATCTGTCAAACTTGGAGAAATGGAATTTATGGTTCCTACGGTCAACAAAAAGGGAAAGACAAAAATAAAAATATTGATTGACAACCAAGTTTTCGAATCAAGCGAATATTTTGAAATTATATAAACCCGCTTAAAAACTACGATGCAGTGTAACCTTAGGAAAAAGGGCCTGATGTAAAAAAGCCACGTCTCACGACATGGCCTTAATTAAACATATGACTCACTAGTGGTTTGTCTCCTGCTTCTGGCAAACCACCAGTGATAAGGAACTATTTATACGAATTGATTGATTTGGAGACTTTCCATTCATTCCCCACACGCTCCAACGTAACTAAGTCAGTCTTGGTAAAATCTTCAAATTTCAAAATTACTTTGGCAATCATATAATCTACTGACTCTTCGATAATGTTTGTAGTTACTGTGCAGTTCAATTTCTCGCCTTTTTGCTTTTTTAAGGCTTTGACCACTGCATCACGGCTATGAGATTGTGCATTGGAAGATTGGATCTTTTGGTTGAAATCTTCAGCGAACAATTGCTCTACTCCAGCTGATTCGCCTTCGGTAGTGACCGCAACGTAGTGATCCAGTGCCAAGTCTGCTGTAGAAAGGTTAATGTTTGCTTTTGCTGATTTGAAGCCTGGTCCTTCAGCTGCCATAGCGAAAGTGGATACTGCGATTAAGGTTGCTGCTGCGAATGTTTTTACTAGTGATTTCATAATGTCTTTATTTTATATTGTTAGTTTTTAGTTCTTATTTGTTGACTCAAAACTACAACACAATAGGCCCCTAGCCTGTGGACTTTAGACTAACGATCAGGAAAACTCGGTGAATGGCGGGAATGGGGAGGTAAAACGAGTTGCATTTCAGAATAATTTTGCCCATATTCATTCTCCGAAAAATCCAAGTGTGAAGTGGATGACTGGACTTCTATACGACATTTTAAATAATAAGCATGTTTAATTTTTTTAAAAAAAATAAGCCCAATATTCAGGAAGAGTGGAATTCTAAGGGCGAGCAATATGCCACTGCAATAAATAAAATGGTGGAATTTGGAGAAAAAAATGGTTGGGAAAACTGGAAAGGAGAAGAACCTCAGGACAATAGAAACCATCTAGCGAATGAAATCCTTAATCTCCTTAGAACTGCAAATCGAGAGCAAAAAACTGACTTATTCCGGGAAAGCTTTCCACCTGCTCACGAACCATTCATACCCTTTTTGGAAAAACAAGGGCAAAGTATAGAAATGCTTCATTTCATTGACAACCAAAAGATTGTTTTCCTGACCGGCACATCATATCAGAAAAGACAGGCCTATATACTGGACAATGATATAATACTGGAACTAGAAGATAATATCACTGCAATTGGCAAATCCAAACGCAATAATATCTTTGCGATAGCGGTACCAGGGAAAATCTCTACTTATAACGGCTGGGAAGGCACATTGATTGCCGAATTCATGCTGAACGAAACCGCTAAATTTGGTATCACCGAGCTTATCCCATTTAACGATGGTAGAAAAATTCTCCTCGTCACTTCTGAAGGAATCTATCTAGTTGACAAAGATGCAGAAAAACTTATCCATCCTCTTAATGAAAGTAATGATGAGGATTGGTCTCCCAATATAGATATGGAAAATGCAACATTGTCTAATGACAACACATTTATTGTTGCAGGTGACCAATGTTATGACCACGCTATTATGGATGCGGAGGGAAATACTTTAGGAAATATTGGCCCGCAGTCTTCTTATCCCCATTTCTGTCTTTTTTCTCATGATGATGGCCAACTGATCACCAATTCGTGCCATTTCTATAATGGTATAACAATCGGTATAGATGCTGATAAACTAAAGGGAGCGAATATTGAACCATACACCGAAAGCGATCAATACAACGTGATCGATGACAACATGCGGGTATATGTTGGCGTAGCAATTGACGACTATTATATTCTCGGGGATGCTTATGGTTATATTAAAGCCTTTGATAAAAACGGAAAAAAACGCTGGCAACACTTTTTAGGTTCGACAATAAGTGGAATCACTGTATCAGATGATGGTCTTACTTTATGGGTAGCCTCTTGTAGTGGTATGATCCATAAACTTTTGTTGGGTAAAGGACACCGCGATAAACACACGATCGGTGACGGAAACCATTACGAGGAATTCAGACTGCTGATCTGGAAAGAGGAATCTCAACCCTTGAAATGGTAAAAAGACAATATCTTAAAAATGACTTATATAACGGAATAAAAACTAAAAAAAATGGTTACCTATCTGGAATTCGGAAATATATTCAATTTATCTGTTGTAAAAAATTATGCCCATGGCTGTAATTGTGCCGGAGCAATGGGGAAAGGAATCGCCTTACAATTCAAGGAAAAATATGGACAAATGTATCTGGAATATAAAAATCTTTGTAAAAGTGGTGGTTTCAACCTAGGTGACGTTTTCGCTTATAACTATGGTGAAGGTACTGTTTTCAATCTTGGCACCCAAAAAAGCTGGAAAACCAAAGCAGAACTCGATGCTATTGAAGAGTCCTTTCAAAAGATGCTTTTATATGCGCACCAAAATAGAATTGACAAAATCGCGCTACCAAAAATAGGTGCTGGTTTGGGTGGTTTAGTTTGGGATGATGTAAAGGTTATCATTAACAGCGTTGCCAAAGATTATGAAGATATTGATCTTATTGTTGTAGAAAATTATAGAGATATTTAAAAAACAATTGACAATTGTTCGCAAGTAGACAAACAGAAAAAGCCACATCTCACGACGTGGCCTTAAATGTAATAAACATATGATTCACTAGTGGTTTGCCTTTCTATGACTGGCAAACCACCAGTGATGAGATACTACTTATACGAATTGATTGATTTGGATACTTTCCACATATTACCTTCACGCACCAAAGTCACGAGGTCGTTCTTGGTGAAATTTTCGAATCTCATAGTCACTTTAGCCACCATATAATCTGCTGACTCTTCAATGATGTCAGTAGTTACTGTGCAATTTAGCTTTTCACCTTTTTGTTTTTTCAGGGATTTAACCACTGCTTCACGGCTATGAGATTGTGCATTGAAAGCTTGGATTTTTTGGCTGAAGTCTTCAGCAAACAATTGTTCTACTCCTGCCGACTCGCCTTCGGTTGTTACCGCAACATAATGGTCAACGGCAAAGTCTGCTGTAGAAAGGTTAACGTTTGCTTTTGCTGCTTTTGAACCTGGTCCTTCAGCGGCCATAGCGAATGTTGATACTGCGATTAAGGCTGCTGCTGCGAATGTTTTTACTAATGCTTTCATAATGTCTTTATTTTACTGTGTTAGTTTTTTATCTGTTCTTATTTGTTGACTCAAAACTACAACACAATACGCCGCTAGCCCATGGGCTTTAGACCAACGATCAGGAAAACTCGGTGAATGGCGGGAATGGGGAGGTTAATGGAACTTACTAATAGATATATAAAATAGCAACAAAAAATACGGCAATGCATACAGCAATTGTATTCACAAAATATCTTTTACCTTCTTTTAGTAATCTTGACCAAGATATATTCATAAGAAGATGATATACCCGTAAAATACGCTTCGATAAATTGCCCACACTAATTTGTTTTGAAAAAAACAAATCAAATAGTTTCTTTTCGTCCATCTGTCTTTTACTTTATCAACTGCAATTTCATTATTCGAAGTTAAATCCCCTTTGCTCTCAAAAACTCAATCGCTTTATTGATAAATACTGATTTTTTTTCCAGCGTAAATCGATAGCGTTCTTTAAAAGTTCTGATGTTTTCCGGATAATCAAAATCAACGATGATATCTGGACTTATACCTTCTCCAACATGATAAGACTTCCCTTTCCGATCATGCAACAACGCTGTCATTAAATTAACGGAATAACCCTTATCCACATAATAAAGTTCATTGCTCGAAGTTAAACCATTCGTCTTTGCCCCGATTAAAGTGACGTTCTTTTGTCCTAAGAAGTGGCTCGCTGCAATTTCGCCCGAACTTGCAGTGATATTAGAGACCAGAACAATAATGGGTATCTGATTATATTTAAGCGGTTGGGCTTGGACGGTATCGAATTTACAATATTTAGCTTCAATGCTATCGTCAATATATAAACCATTTTGGGGAATCTGAAATTTATCTATTAAAACCTCCTTGCCATCTTTATCTAAGGTTCCATCAAAATAAGAAAAAGTTTGAGTCGTATCAATTAAGCTATGAAAGGGAGTAACCATTGGTACAAAAGCGCCCCCATCATTTTCAGTTAAATCAATAATCCAGGCTTTCGGATGCCTTCCATCTAGTTCAAACAACTGTTTTTGTAAAGTATCAATGTAGCGTCTATGCTCCAAAAGTACACCAGGTACATTGATATATGCATATTTATCTTCAATTAGACGATGTTGAAAATTGAGCGGAGACATTCCTTCTTTCTCATACGTCGTACTTGCGATCATTTTAATGAATGCCAAATTATCAGTTGTATCTTTAACACGAGCGACACTGGAATGATGGTCCTTTAATCCGGAAACTATTTCTTTAAACGTTGACAATAATGAATCTGTCTTATTTAAATTCTTAACCTTTCTATTGGTCTCTGTACGTAATCGGTCAAAGTCAATCTTGCTCCGCATAAAAGAATGGGCTTCCAACGTATCGATAAATTGATTTGCTAATTTGATTACCTCAATATTTTGAGCATGGCAAATATTTAAAATGAAAAAACAAGCTATAAAAAAAAAGAGTTTGTTCATAAATTAAAGATTAATAATATATCAAAAATAAAAAAAAGAACGGCAATTCTATTTAACGTTTGCAGAAATAATATACTAAAAAAACCACATCTCACGACGTGGCCTTAAAATAAACATATGATTCACTAGTGATCTGCCTTGTACCGGGCTTGGCAGATCACTAGTTAGTTAGATACTATTTATACGAATTGATTGAATTGGATACTTTCCAGCTGTCCCCTTCATGTACTAAGGTAACCAGGTCAGTCTTGGTGAAGCTCTCAAATTTCAAGGTTACTCTGGCTATCATATAGTCAGCTGATTCTTCAAGAATATCGGTGCTTACTACACAGTTGAGCTTCTCTCCTTTTTGCTTTTTCAATAATTTAACTACGGCACTACGGCTGTGATTTTGTGCCTTGGAAGATTGGATCTTTTGGTTGAAATCTTCGGCGAACAATTGCTCTACTCCTACTGATTCACCCTGTGTCGTTACCGCAACATAGTGCTCCAAGGCAAAGTCTGCTGTAGAAAAGTTAACGTTTGTTTTTGCTGATTTGGAACCTGGTCCTTCAGCGGCCATAGCGAAAGTGGATACTGCGATTAAGGCTGCTGCTGCGAATGTTTTTACTAATGCTTTCATAATGTCTTTATTTTATATTGTTAGTTTTTTATTTCTTATTTGTTGATTCAAAACTACAACACAATAGGTCCCTAGCCTATGGGCTTTAGACCAACGATCAGGAAAACTCGGTGAATGGCGGGAATGGGGAGGTGAAAAGGCGGGACATCCAACTGCTGTCATCTATTCACTTGATAAAATTATAGGATCTGCAAAACTGGAAGCAGGAGATTTCAACATGATTTACTCACGCAATCCAGCAAAAGCATCGTATTCCATAAAGCATTCATCGTTTCGGCATTCATAACCCAAACAGTATTGTTTTCACTAATTTTGACAAACTCATAGGTTGAAGTTTTGCCGAGCGTCATTGCATTTTTTGTTAAAACACTTAGAAATTCACCGATTGGCATATCACCTTTAGTCATTAAAGGCGTCATATAATAAATTTTTTCGGCACCAATAATTGTATAGATCCCATCTTCTCTTTGAATGCCAACGAATGCATTTGCATCGCTTTTATTTAGATGTTTAATGATTTCACTAGTTTCGTCTCTAAACGATTTTCCGGACAGGATATCTAACATATTCCTTTTTATCCTCGCTTTTAGATTAGCCTCTTCCATTTATAGCTTTTTTAGAATAAACATATTCTCTGAGTTGGACTTGCAAATAAAATCGGCAGTGCTAGTTAAGCAGCTTTTTTAATTTTTTGCTCTTTGTTATTAAATTGCTCAATTGTAAGATTTCCCAATGTGGAGTGACGACGTTCTCGATTATACCAGATTTCTATGTATTCGAATAGTTCTGCTTTCATCTGATCCCTGGTAATCAACTTATTACCGTAAATCTGCTCGGATTTTAGCGTTTTGAAGAAGCTTTCTGCTACTGCATTATCCCAGCAATTACCTTTTCTACTCAT
>NZ_RBWS01000004.1 GCF_003627955.1 Sphingobacterium puteale
AGCAAGCAAGCAAGCAAGCAAGCAAGCAAGCAAGCAAGCAAGCAAGCAAGCAAGCAAGCAAGCAAGCAAGCAAGCAAGCAAGCAAGCAAGCAAGCAAGCAGAGTGTAACAGAAATATACAGCATTTGAAAAATGATATTTTTAGATTGACTGGATGCAGGGAAGGCTGTCGTATTGAAGAAAAACGGTGTGGATAGAATTTTATCCACACCTTTTTTAGTTGAAAACCCCAGTTTTTTCTGTGTTTTATATATTATTTTTTTATTTATGTGAATTCTGTAAAGTATTCTATTTTAAATAATAATATAATTTATTTTGATAAATTTGGTAGCAAGGATTGAAAACTCTGGTAGAAGACAATTTTGACCAATAATGCGCATGGCCTATGTGGTTTTAACCCATAAGAAATGTGCTTTTGAACCCTGCTATTTTAGCATTTTTTCGCAAAAAGACCTACTCATCCACTGACTTATTTTTGATTAACGTATCGTTTACAGCTATTTAATGCAGACGGTATTGGGGTAGGTAATGGTGTGAAGGAATTCTTTATAGGTGTTCTTTTTCGGGAGAGAAGGCATCAGTACCTGCTGTTATAGCTACAAGATCAAAAAGAGATAGGGTACTGGTTTCTTGGTGTTTTTATTTTGTTTAAGTTGTTTTATTTCAATATAATTATGAGGTTTATTTGTTTTTTTTGTTCATAATAGAAAATCTCAATAGAGATAGCATTTGAAAGACTGCAGCAACAATTGGAATCCTGGGAAGGCATCCATAATAGGGCGAAAAATATGTTATTTTGGACCTATATTGTCCACTTTTGAGTGGCGCTTTAGTTGTCCTGGTCTGGCGTAATTTTGGATTTTGTCAGCAGTATTTTTCCTTTAATGAGGTCATCGTTGAATTGGCCGACAGTCGTTTTTTGAAGCATCTCCGATAGGCTATTGCGAATACTTTTAAACTCATGATGTAGCGGACAGGGATATTGTTCGGAGCAGAACTCCAGCCCCATTCCGCAACCCACAAAAAGGTTCTCCCCATCAATTGCTTTAACCACATCTGACAAAGGGGCAGACATATCGGATGCATCCAGATAGAACCCGCCACCAGGCCCTTTCATGGAACGAATAATACCGGCGCGGCTTAAATTTTGCAAGATTTTTCCGAGAAAGGCCTCAGGAGAATGGATATTTTCGGCGATTTCCTTTATGCCGACACGTTTGTTTTCTTGTGAACTCTGTGCGATAAAAAAAACTGCCCGAAGGCCATATTCACATGTTTTGGAAAAAATACCCATAATCTATTCTTGCTTTTTCACAAAGGTACAAAATCAAGAATAGCCATCCGCAATCCATGGAAAATTTACGGATGGCTATCACTGCTGCCTAGTTGAGCTGTAGGGAGGCTGGTCCAAACTCTTCAAAATGAATATGCTCGGTTTGGATACCTTGGTCAGTCAGATATTGAAAGTGTTTTTCTATAAAGCCCGAGGGGCCGCACAAGTAGTAATTGGCATTTTGTGGCAGATGATCTGGATGGATTTTAGCCAGATCTACCCAGCCCGGGAGATTACCACTGTTGCTTTCCTGGAGTTCATCGTAAAACGAGAAGCATCTGATATGCTCATGTTGTACCTCAAGTGTCCTGAGTCTGTCTTTAAATGCGTGTAAATCGCTATTTCTACAGCCATGAATCCATGTCACTGGATTTTGTCCCTTTGTCTTGATAAGCTGTTCCAGCATGGCCATCAACGGAGTCTGGCCGACTCCGCCACTGATAAACACATGCGGATGCCCGTTCTCAATCAGGTTGAAGGAGCCCGTAGGTGCTGTCAATTCCAGCTGTTTTCCCTCCTGAAAGTATTGGTGTAAGTAGTTGCTGACAATGCCTTCGGGTTTTCCCATGGGAGTTTCTTTTTTAACAGAGATACGAAGGTACTCACCATTACTGGCGTCAGATAGGCTGTATTGCCGCGGTTGGTAGAGGTGAAGCTCAGGTAGATACACACGTACACTTACATATTGGCCGGCAGTATGTTTTGGAAGTTGACCGCCATCAGTCGGTGCTAAATAAATCGATTGGATTTCTTCGGTCTCCGAAACGATTTTAACGATGTTAAAAGGTTTCCAACCTGTCCAGCCACCTTCGTTTTGGATCATTTGGTCGTACATCTCCTTTTCGATACCGATCATCAGGTCGGCCAATTGAAAGTAGGCAACTTTCCATGCCTCAATAAGCTCATCTGTAGCAGCATCGCCCAATACCTCCTGGATGGAAGCCAATAGGTGCTTGCCAACAATCTGATAATGTTCAGGACGAATATTGAGACTACTGTGTTTTTGTCCGATGTGTTTGACAGCGGGTAATAGTACACTGGGATTATCAATATGCTCCGCATACGCCAATACAGCGGTGGCCAATGCCGTTTGCTGTTTTGCATTTTGCTGATTCCCCATATTGAATATATGCCTGAGCTCAGGATTGTGTGTAAACATGCGTTTGTAAAAATGACTGGTTAACGCAACACCGTGCTCCTTCAAAACAGGTATAGTGCCTTTGATTAAATCTTTCTGTGTTTCGGTAATCATAATAAAATATTTAAATACCTTTTTGTCTTTTATTTTGATAAAAAAAAGGAATGAAATGTGATTTTACCTCTTTTAGAGGCTGTTAATACTCCTTGATAGGGTACATTTGCAAATGACTATCGTAAGCAAAAATAGTAAAATTAAATAAAAGACAAAAATGTCTTTTATTTAATTTACCTGCTTGCTCATGTTGACCGTTACTTGGATTTTATTGTTTAAGAATTGCGGAAAGAATATTCAGGATGATGACACTATTTCCAGGTTTTCAGGTTACGGGCATAAAAAGTCCATTCTGGGGTATTGATCACATCTTTGTCAATATCGTACCAAGGGCTTAACGCTGCATTGTTCCAATTGTTCAATAGCTGTATTTCCTGCGCAGGCATATAGCTTTGGGCGAGTAGTACAATTGTTTTGCCTTCCTTATTTTTAGCAAGGTCAACGACGATAATCGCATGGCCAATGGGGGAGCCTTTCTGTACGAAAGTGTCACCGATTTTGACAGTTGTGGACGATTTTACATTAGGAAGCTCATCGTGCAAGGAAGCCGTGTTGGCATAGGCAAAAATATACTCCATATACTTCCAATATTTTGGATACGAATAGTCTCCTTTGGCATAATCTGTATAGGTGCGTGGTTTGCCATCGGAGAGAAAATTGAAGCTAATGTCCTGATATCTCTTTTGCTGGTAGAGGTAATCTGCCCGTAATCGCATGACCGCGTCGGCACATTGGTGCAGGTCGCGTTTGCCAATATCGAGTTTTATAACGCTATTATAGATATTGTTTCGGGGCTTAATTTTTCCGTTATAATAACGTACCTCATGATCAATGGGGTATAATGGAAGGTTTTCGAGAAAACTACCGAAATCTTTTGACGTGTAGCTGAGTCTTTCAAAACCTGCAGGCAATAAGATTCTTGATTTGACAGTCATTCCCTTTGGATCAATAAATTGTCTCCCGTCAGGATTGCTGGTCTCCACAGTTAGGTCTTTGGATTTCGGTTGGGATACTGCTGAACTAGACTGTCCGCAGCCGATAAGAGCTTGTAAGGAAAGGATGGATAATAGCAGGTATGTTGTTGTCATATCAGAGTTTTTAAGTCAGTGTTACCGATCTTACTAAGATAGTCAAAATTCGGCAGAGTGTCCAGGTTGAGGAGTCTTGTGAAATTAAGGAATTTTTAAGCTGAGGATGAATGTTTTGGATCATTTTCTGATGTAGCTTAGCCAAATTAATCGCAATATTTTATGTCAGAAAAACAGATTTTTCAGACGTCGAGCAAAAAGCGTTGGTACGCTTTTTCATGGATGAGCAGGGCACTAGTCATTGGAATGATCGTAGCCATCATATGTGTTGTCTATACCCTGGGCAAGATCCAGGTACCTCCATTTCCAACAATCAATACAAATGCACCTTTGACGGCAAAGTCTACCGCAAAGTTGAAAAACTCGAAACAGTTTAAGGAGTTTACAGTCGTCAGATCGGAACTTGAAAAGATCAAACGCGACCGGGAGCTGAAACATATGAAGCATCTTGGCAATAAAAATAGGATTAACATGGGCTTTTATGTGAGTTCCTGGTCCAATGTGGTTCGTCAGCAATCTTTGTCAGACCTCAGGCGAAACATAGGACATCTAGATATGGTGGCCATGGAGTCCTTTTTTACGGTGCCCGGTCAGGATACCATTGTCGATAAAGCCGATACCGCTGCCCTGAATGCGATCCATCAATATAAACGGAAAGCAATTGCCCAAATTTCCAATTTCAGCGGCAATGACTTTGACGGACAGACTGTAAGGACAATACTGTCAGATCCAGCAAAACAGCAACGCTTTATTGATGATATTTTAATCAAAATAAAGCGGAATGGTTTTTCAGGCATCAATATCGACTTTGAAAACCTTCAACTGGATGACCGTAAACCTTTAAACGATTTTATGGCGCGAATCTATCAGGTTTTTCATAGCGAAGGTTTGCTGGTGTCACAGGATATTTCACCCGAAAATAATGATTATGACCCTATTTCGCTTCAAAAATACAATGATTACATCATTTTAATGGCCTATGATCAGCATTCTATCGAGAGCAATGCCGGCGCGATTTCCCACCAGGCTTGGGTCGAAAAGAACCTGGATGAGCTGTGCAGTAAGGTGGATGCAGATAAAGTGATTTTGGCGTTGGCCTGTTATGGATACGATTGGCCAGCTGGAAAAGTGGGCAAGACGCTGACCTATGACAATGCGGTTATCCTGGCACATAATTACAATGCGAACATTCGGTTCGATCGGGAGTCAGCGAATCTTAATTTTAGTTACAGGGATGGCAACGGCATGCGCCATGATGTCTATTTCACAGATGCTGCAACCTACTTTAATTTGATCCGTAAAGCTGACGATTGGGGATTGGCTGGTATAGCACTTTGGCGGTTGGGAAGTGAAGATGCCCGTTTATGGTCCTTTATCTCGAGATCTTTGGATCATGATCATTTGGCCAGGGAGCCTTTTGATTTTGAAAAAATAAGCAAAATCAAGGTCGGGGGGATACAATATATCGGTGATGGTGAGATTCTGGATTTGGTGAATAGCCCCGAGCCCGGATTGGTAAAATTTGCATACAATCCGGCTAATGATTTGATTGAGAATCAACAGTATGTTAAGACGCCGAGTAATTATGTGATTAAGCGTTTTGGCGAAAGGGACAACACCGTCGTATTAACTTTTGATGATGGCCCCGATCCTACATATACTCCCGAGGTTTTGGATATTTTAAAAAGAGAGCATGTTCCGGCAGCATTTTTTCTTGTGGGGGTTATGGCCGAAAAAAATATGGATCTGGTACGTAAAGAGTATCAGCAGGGGCATGAGCTTGGGAACCATACTTTTTTCCATCCCGATATGTCAACAATAGGTCCCAATCGGGTCAAATTTGAGTTAAATGCAACCCGGAAGATCATAGAATGTATTACCGGGCATAGTACGATTCTGTTTCGTGCACCGTTTAATGCTGATGCCGAACCGCAGACTGTCGCTGAAATTCTTCCGGTCGCCCAGAGCCGAAAGGAAAACTATATTAATGTTGGTGAGTATATTGATCCCAATGACTGGCTTCCCGGTCGTACTGCGGATGAAATTTATAATGAAGTTGTAAAACAACGTGACAATGGTAATATTATCCTGCTGCATGATGCTGGCGGTAATCGGGAGGCTACTATTGAGGCACTACCCCGTATTATTCATTATTTCAAAGCGCATGGTTATAAATTTGCGACGATCGGAGACCTTATGGGCAAGAAACGCGATGAGTTAATGCCGCCCGTGCAAAATGCATCGGATTCGGGGTTCAGCGGATCATCCAATCGGCTTTTTTTAGGCACACTGTTTTACGGAAATATCTTTCTTAACCTGATTTTCTCAATAGCGATTGTATTGGCAATCTTTCGTACAGTCATGGTAGCCTATCTGGCCATACGACAAAAAAGAAAAAATAGGAGGGAACAATCGGAATTGATATCGGATTCCCAGGAAAAGGTCAGTATTATTATCCCTGCCTATAACGAGGAGGTGACCGTTTTGGCGACAATCAAAAGCCTGCTTCATCTCGATTACCCAGCCTATGAACTGATTTTTGTCGATGACGGATCCAAAGATAAAACCTTCGAAATTGTGAGTAAGGTCTATGGCGACCACCCAAAGGTCAGGTTGTTTACAAAACTCAACGGCGGTAAAGCCTCGGCGCTCAATTATGGTATCCAACAGTCCGATGCGGCTTTTGTACTCTGTATAGATGCAGATACACAGTTGAAGACTGACGCTTTGCGGATGTTGATGAAGTATTTCAATAAAGATCAGGTTGCTGCGGTTGCCGGTAGTGTGAAAGTTGGTAATGTACACAATATGCTGACCCATTGGCAATCTATCGAATATATTACTTCCCAGAATATGGATAGAAGGGCTTTTGATCTGCTCAATATGATTTCGGTCGTTCCCGGCGCAATCGGTGCTTTTCGGCGGTCCGTCATTTTGGAAGTCGGTGGGTTTACAACAGATACATTGGCCGAAGATTGTGATCTGACCATGCGTATACTGAAGGCTGGTTATACCGTACGCAACTCCGCAGAGGCTGTTGCATTCACCGAAGCACCTGATACGGTAAAAATGCTTTTCAAGCAACGCTTCCGTTGGAGTTTCGGCGTGCTGCAGAGCTTCTGGAAAAATAAAGATACCTTGTTAAATCCCAAATACGGCTATTTCGGTATGGTCGGTATGCCCAATATCTTGATTTTTCAGATTATCCTGCCCTTATTTGCGCCATTGGCAGATTTATTTATGCTGTTTTCTTTGGTTAGCGGCTTGTTTTCGCTGAGCGAAGTCAATGGAATCAGCTGGACAGGGTTAGCCGGTTTGCTCTCCCTGCATAATGGTTTTGGTCAGGTCATGTTTTATTATTTTTTATTTGTATTCGTGGATATTTTCTTTGCTGGGATTGCTTTTCGGATGGAAGGTGAGAGAATGAAAAATTTGATCTACCTGTTTCCGCAGCGTTTTTTCTGGCGACAACTGATGTATTTTGTGCTATTCAAATCGGTCAGAAAAGCCATTAAAGGTGAGTTGAATACCTGGGGTACATTGAAGCGAACTGGGGGAGTGCGGGAGGTAACGGTTAGCCAATAGCGGCTATATCTTGGTGGTAACCCATTTTCTAAGTAATTTAGATCAGAGAATCTGTTTTTATCGTCAGGCAGGACATGATTCGTTTAAAAAAGGAAAATAAGAATGAAAATACTTTCGGCATCCCAGATGAGCTGGGTAGATAAACAAACAATGCATGATAAAGGGATCAGTAGCCTTGACTTGATGGAGCAGGCAGCGACCGCTGTTTTTGAAGCAATCAAGCAGCAGTATCCAAGATTGGAACAGCATTCCTTTTGTATTTTTTGTGGTAAAGGCAATAATGGTGGTGATGGATTGGTACTGGCCAGGCTTCTGGATCAACAGCAAGCCGAGGTCCGCGTCTATTTAATTGATACGCCGGATTATTCGGCAGATAACTTAGCAAACCAAAATCGCTTGCCTGCTCATCTTATCCGAAAAATTAGTACCAAAACTCAGATTCATATTCCTGGAGAGGCAATTGTGTTAGATTGTCTATTTGGTTACGGACTGAAATACCCGCTGAATGAAGACTGGCGGAATCTCATCGCAGCCATTAATGGCTTTAGTGGACCTGTTTATGCAATAGATATACCTTCAGGTCTTTTAAGTGACGAAACTACACCCAAAGATTCACCCGTGGTGGAGGCAGATCTGGTGTATACGTTTCAGTCCCCTAAATTGGCTCTGTTAATGCCTGAGAATAGATTTCGGGTCAAAGCGTTTCATGTATTGGATATTGGGCTGAGCCCAACGGCCTTTGATCAGGTTGATACTGCTTTTCACTATGTCGATTCAGCTTTGCTCAGGTCGTTCTATCGGAAACGAAATAAATTTGATCACAAAGGAACCTTCGGACATAGTCTGATCGTCGGTGGGAGTAGGGGCAAGATGGGCGCTGTGCAATTGGCCTTAAAGGCTGCTTTGCGCGCGGGCTGTGGTTTAGCTTCTGCTTATATACCATCCTGTGGGTATACAAGTATCCAGACCGCCGTCCCCGAAACTATGGTAATTACTGATCCCGACGACGATCTGATTACACAGTTTCCCGATGTGCATAGTTTTCAATCCATCGGTATCGGCATTGGTATGGGGACAGCCCAATCTACGATTGATGCTTTTAAGATGTTTATCGCGCAGGGTCTTGATACCCCCTTGGTATTAGATGCTGACGCATTGAATATCTTGGCGCAACAACCCGAACTATGGCAGTTCGTTCCGAAACAAAGTATATTGACTCCACATCCTAAAGAATTAAGTCGATTACTGGGTGCTTGGCAGAATGACTTTCAAAAGATGGATAAGGTGAAGGCTTTTGCAGCACAATACCAGTTGTACGTTTTGATCAAAGGGGCCAACAGTGCGCTGGTAACACCTGAGGGAGTAATTTATTTCAATAGCACCGGCAATGTCGGAATGGCTACGGGTGGCAGCGGAGATATCTTGACTGGGATATTGACGGCTTTGATCGGTCAGGGCTATTCTTCCCGGGAAGCACTGATTATGGGAGTATACCTTCATGGAAGGGCAGCCGATATTGCGGTACCGTCAATTGGCGTTTATTCCTTATTGCCTTCAGACATTATTAGTTATCTTCCAGCAGCTTTTTTAGAACTCGAAATACAGTGATGACAGATTGGTATATCGAACAGGTATTTGCGGCCCGCACCTGGAAGCTCCGAAAGGAAGTATTCAGTGCCAAAGGGCAACTGTCAGAGGTCATGCTTGACGGGGATTTTGAAGCCTCGCATTTTGCGGCTTACAATGGCGATGAAGTTGTGGGGGTACTTACTTTGCAGCGCTCGGAAGAGGACTATGAAATTCTTTATTTTGCCGTTCACCCCGATTTTAGAAAACAGGGAGCAGGTAGTGCGTTACTTCGTTATGCGCTACAATTTGTTAAAATAGTTGAAGGTCGTAGTCTCTTTGTTCGGACGACTTCGCAGCAGCAGCATTTTTGGATACAAAATGCATTTGTTCTAATGAAAGAATCAGGTATGCCAGACCGATTCATATACAATATAAAAGAGGATATTATATCTCCGTGAGATGCATGAATGGGGAATTCCTGTCACGATTGGGCTAGTTCTTGAACTCTCCTTCGTGTTGAATAATAGACTGAGTGGGCATAAAACCAGATTTTTTGAATTACCTTAGGTTTTTATTGTTTGCGGTGGCATGAGACAATAAGGCAAGTCATGTCTGTTGCGTAAGGCGAAGTATGTAAAAACAACGTTCATCAGGTACATGATGCCCTTGTTTTGATAGTAAATGACATCTTTATGCTGTCTAAATGCTTGCATAATCAATACGGTCTGCGGCTGTAATCGGCCGGATGACGCGACATGGATTTCCTGCCGCAATGACATCAGCAGGGATATCTTTGGTCACCACCGAACCTGAGCCAATCACCGAATTTCTTCCGATACGTACTCCGGGGTTAACAACGACCTGCCCGCCGATCCATACATTATCTTCAATGACAATGGGGGCCGAAAATTCCCAGCCCTGATTTCTTGTTTCAAAATAAATCGGATGACCTGCGGTAAAAAGACTGACGTTTGGCCCGAACAGTACATTTGCACCAATTGTCACGGGTGCACCGTCCAAAATGGTGCAGTTGTAATTGCTGTAAAAGTTCTCACCAATGGAGATGTTATAGCCATAATCGCAACGGAATGGTGGTTCCAGAAAGAAACGGCTACCTGTTGTTTTAAATAGCTTTTGAATGATCTGCTTTCTGAATTTGATCTGTTTGGGTTCGGAGTCATTGAAACGTTTGAGCTCTTCTTTTGCAAATTGCCTTTCTTTAAATAGTTGTCCATCCGTATCGATATAGGGTATGCCCGCAATCATTTTCTCCTTGGGTGATTTCATTCAGTCAATATTTTTGATCTGGCGCAAATATACGGGAAGTTTTTTAGGCACTACATGGACAGTTAAAATTAAACTGTCGTTTATGAGCTGAATTTATTCTTTCTGGATGAAATAATATATTCTTTACAAACAATTTGCTGCTGAGAAGCATTTAGATAATGGAACACACAGAATGCTATTGTCTTCACGGAAGGCTTTTATTCAAAACAATCATTTCAATGAAAATCGCTTATATCAGTACCTATTTACCCAAAGAATGTGGTATCGCAACCTTCACTTCGGATCTGCTGCATGCAGTGGCCCTACACAATCAGGATCTGACCCAGCACGTTATTGCCGTTGCTGATCGAGATTATCTTTATCCAAGTGAAGTGGTTTTTACTATTGACCAGTACCATCAGCTTTCCTACATCGAAGCTGCCAACTACATCAACGACAATGGTTACGACTGCGTCGTACTTGAACACGAATATGGTATTTTCGGAGGAAATAGCGGTATGTATATTCTTTCGCTCATTAATGCGCTTCATATTCCGCTGTTGGTAAATTTTCATACCATTCTGGAGAAACCGAATGTTGACGAGAAAGCGATTTTGATAGAATTGGTTAAACGTGCTTCCATCGTTGTTGTCATGAGCAATTACGCGATTACATTGTTGAAATCCGTCTATCGTGTCAATACCGCGAAAGTGAGGCTCATCCACCATGGGGTACCCGAATTTTGCCTTAGTCAGGAAGAAGCCAAAGCGCAGATAGGGCTTTCAGGCAAAAAGATTTTATTGACTTTCGGATTCATAGGACGGAATAAGGGAATTGAAACCGTGATTGAGTCTCTTGCCGAGGTGGTTAAAGACGAACCTGATCTTTTGTATTTGATCGTTGGGAAGACGCACCCCAATGTACTGGCCCATTCCGGAGAAGAATACCGTGATTATCTCAAGAGCTTGATAGACACATATAAGTTGGGAGAACATGTACAATTTGTCAATTCTTTTGTCAGCCAGTCGGACCTTGTTACCTACCTGTCGGCCTGTGATGTGTATGTGACTCCTTATGTCAACGAAGCGCAAATCACAAGCGGAACACTATCCTATGCCATAGGGGCGGGGGCTGCAGTGGTGTCTACGCCCTATTGGCATGCCAAAGAGCTGTTGGCTGATGGCCGTGGCGTACTGGTAGAGTTTAAAAATCCTGCCCAGATGGCGAGGACTTTGACAGCATTATTTAGCAATCAGGAATACCGTATGACCCTGCGCGACAATGCCCGAAACTTTGGTAAGGAGATGACCTGGCGAAATATCGGGCTTCGCTATACCCGGCTTTTGGATAAAGTGGTGCCTTCACAGGATGGTTTCAAAGAAAATGTCACATTTTCTAAAGATGAAATGCCTAAGTTCAGCTGGAAACATATTGATCGCTTGACCAATCAGGTCGGTATTTTGCAGCATGCGACCTATTCATTGCCTAATTATAAAGAGGGGTATTGCTTGGATGATAATGCGCGTGCACTACTGGTTACTTTATTGGCACAGCGTGACTTTTCAGACAAAAAACTAGACCGTCGTATCTCCACTTATCTGAGTTACATCTACTATCATCAGCGACAAGACGGGCTGTTTCATAATTTCATGAGCTTTCAGCATAATTTTCTCGATGAAGTCGGATCAGAGGATTCTTTTGGCCGAACGATCTGGGCTTTAGGGGTACTGCTCCGGGAAACAAAGCTGACAAGCTATTATCAGTTGGGGCATGAACTGTTTTTTAGATCCGTGCCAAATTTTCGTCAGCTGCGGTCCAATCGTGCCATTGCCTATACCATACTCGGTATAGCCGAGTATTTGCATCATCAGTCGAATGACGAAGTCATGATCGAATTGATGCGGGAACTGGTCAGTAAGTTGATACGGGAATATGAGGCAAGTTCGGATGACAATTGGCAATGGTTTGAGGCGGTACTGGCCTATGATAATGCTATTTTGCCTTATGCTTTACTGACAGCCTATCCATTTCTTAACGATGAGGCCGTTAAACAATTGGGCTTATCGACCCTGACATTTCTGGAGAGCATTACCGTTCAGAATGGCGCTCTTTCGCTAGTCGGAAATCAGGACTGGGCAAAACAGGGGAAACACATCAGCAAATTCGGTCAGCAGCCGCTTGATGTCACGGCAATGGTGTTTATGTACCGCGAAGCATTTCGTCTGACCAACAAAAAGGTCTATTTTGCCCGTATGATCGCTTCGTTCCGCTGGTTTTTAGGCGAGAATGACTTAAAACTCGGACTTTACGATGAAGAAACCAAAGGCTGCTGCGATGGCCTTGAATCTTATGGAATCAATAGAAACCAGGGCGCCGAAAGCACCCTCTGTTTCTATCTTGCCTATATTATCGTTTACGGTGCTTTTATTGATAGCGCTCAGGATTCAAAATAGCAAGCAGCAAGTCCTCCAGATTGATCGTCGCATAGGTGGATGCATAGTCAGACATCGCGTAGGGCAAAATCAGCTGTTCATTGTGAACCAGTGCACCACAGGAATAAATGACATTAGGGACGTAGCCTTCGCGCTCCTCGTCATTGGGAGTCATCAAAGGACTGTGAAGACGGCCTATTTCCACATGCGGGTTGTCCAGGTCCAGTAAGGCTGCGCCGAGGACATACTCGCGCATCGGGCCGACCGCATGTGTCAGGATCAGCCAGCCGTACTTGGTCTCTATCGGTGATCCGCAATTGCCTATCTGCACATATTCGTAGGCATATTCAGGTTGCTGGATCCTAATCGCCGTTTCCTGCCAGATATTGATGTTATTGGAATAGGCGATATAGTTGTTTTCACCATCAATACGGCACAGCATCGCATACCTGCCGTTGATTTTTCGGGGGAAGAGTGCCGCCCCTTTATTGGCAATCTCCCCATAGATCGGTTTTACCTTGAAATGGTAGAAATCTTTGGTGGTCAAAAGCTTGGGGAGTATGCTGAATCCGTCGTACGCTGTGTAGGTCGCATAGTAGATGCTTTCTCCTTTTTCATCCTTAAACTGTACAAAACGGGCGTCCTCGATGCCTCTTTTCTCTGTATCCGCAATCGGGAAGATGACCCGTTCAGAAATGGAGGTGTCCAGTGAAAATGTCATTTCATAATGGGATGAGGCCAGCCATAGTGCCTGTTGTAAAAAGGTGATGTTTTCGAGATTTTCTTCGCTATCCCGTCTGACCTCGTCGATATAACGCTTGAGTTCCTCATAAGTAAACGTCGCTGTTAATTTTTGCTCAAGCTTCATTTTCACTTCCGTGGGCTCGGCATGGAGCTCGTTCATCTTTTTTAAGAAGGACTCCTTATGATAACGGTGGTTTTTGACCTGAATTGGTTTGTCCAACAAATTACCGATATAATCTATATGGATATTATTGTCCAGGTCAAGGGTTCCGGCACGAAAAACAATCGAAGATACATGGCCTTCACCTGTGGCCCTAAAGCTCAGTATCACACGTTTTTCACCTTTAAAGAGTTCGGTCTGATCTGGGTGCTCTACAATGGAAGGATTAAAAAGCGCTGCGGATTCAATGGAATACTCCATCGTAAAGTATGAACCGATCAAAAGCTTGTCCAATTGGCTGAGTTTATCTTTCGGAAAAGGAACTTTCTCCAGTAAATGGCTGACACGTTCAAAATTACGTTCAAAAATGTTGATAATGCTACGATGTCTTTTTGTATAGCTACGGAGGATCTGACCAAAAACCTCTTTACGCTCGGGCTCGCTCAGTCCTAAGGTGCGTTTTATTACCTTGACAGTACGCTCGTCACCAAGAGAGAAAAATCTGGCCAATACTCTTTTCTTGTCCGGCTTGAAATATATGTCTTTTCGATCTACTTTTACAGGTTTATGCATATCAGCGTTTTTCAAGTTTACATGCTATAAGAACGATCAGCGACGGGTTTTTGTTTTTATAAGCTTCGGATAAAGACAGGATATGTTGTAAAAATGGAGTAACTTTGCCCGATACAAATTTTTAGATATGGCTGAAAATAGTTTAGATACATTAGAACCAAAAGCAATTTGGAAAAATTTTGCTGCCCTGAACGCTGTTCCGCGGGCCTCGAAAAAAGAGGAACGTGTCATTTCGTTCATGGTAGATTTTGGAAAATCACTGGGATTGGCGACCAGTGTAGATGAAATTGGTAATGTGTTGATCAAGAAACCGGCAAGTACGGGAATGGAAGATCGTAAAACGGTTGTCCTGCAATCACATCTGGATATGGTGCACCAAAAGAATAACGACACCGTTTTTGATTTCGACAATGAGGGCATTAAAATGTATGTGGATGGTGACTGGGTAAAAGCCGAAGGAACTACTTTGGGTGCAGATAATGGGCTTGGTGTGGCTACGATCATGTCTATTTTAGAATCGACAACAATTGTTCATCCAGCGATTGAAGCTTTGTTTACCATCGATGAAGAGACTGGAATGACCGGGGCTTTGGGATTAAAAGGAGGTGTGTTGTCAGGCGAGATCCTATTGAACCTTGATACTGAAAATGACAATGAGATAGACATTGGTTGTGCTGGCGGTATTGATGTTACGGCAACACAATCCTATATCGCAGAAGCCTGTCCTTCAGACGCCATATCTTTTGAACTTACGGTAAAAGGATTGCATGGCGGGCATTCAGGCATGGATATCCATAAGGGCTTTGCGAATGCCAATAAAGTGATGAACCGTCTTTTGTTTAAGGCCAATGAACGCTATGGATTACGTATTGCATCGTTATTGGGCGGCAGCCTTCGCAATGCGATCCCAAGAGAAAGCGTGGCCAAAGTTGTCATAAATAAAGACAAATCGCCGGCATTCATTGCGGAACTGACACAATTGGCGCAGGACATCAAATTTGAATTTGCAACGACCGAACCCCTAATGGAAATCATAGTGCAGCCAAGTGATGCAGTTCATACGACAGTTGTTCCTGTTCGCGTACAGGAGAATTTAATCAATTGCGTATATGCGGCATTGAATGGTGTCTATCGGGTGAGTGCAGATTTTGAGGATCTTGTTGAAACTTCCAACAATATAGCTAAAGTTGAGGTGGGGGATGGGCAGATGGCTATTAAATGTTTGACCCGTTCTTCGGTTGAAACGTCCAAGTTTGATCTAGCCTATTCATTGCAGGCAGCCTTTGAATTAGGAGGCTTTGATGTGGCATTCTCCGGAAATTATCCGGGATGGGCACCCAATCCAAATTCTGAAATTTTAAAGGTGCTTAAATCCATTTATACAAAACAACACGGGGAGGCTCCAGAAGTTGTGGCCTGTCACGCTGGATTGGAATGTGGTATATTGGGAACCAATTATCCCGGTATGGATATGATTTCTTTTGGTCCAACGATATTGGGGGCGCACTCACCGGCAGAACGCGCTTCGATATCTTCTGTTCAGAAATATTGGAGCTTTGTGCTCGAAATATTAAGAGAGATTCCACGTAAGTAAGCCGCTGCTCTACTTCGCAGCAAGAGCAGCGTATACTAACAATATACCAGCCCCCAAAGTTTAGCCAATTTTGGGGGTATTTTTATGCTGTTTATTTCCCATTCGCTTTTAGGTTGCTTATTTCATTATCCGAAAAAGGTTAATAACAACAGGATGTACGCATCTAAAAGAATCAAACAAACTTACCACGTATATTATCGTCATATATCGTGGGATTTTCAATTATTTTTCACTTTCCTTGTAGAAAACGAAAAATAATTGTATTTTCAGGATGAAAAAATGATTTACTAGACCAAAATTTTATTAAACCTCTCTATTGAGGGGTGGACCTAATATTGATATAATGACCATAATCCTCATTGTAATCAGCATTTGTTTGCTCATTCTATGCATTACTTATTTTAAGATTAATGCGTTTCTTTCGTTTTTATTGGTTTCTATTCTCAGCGGACTGTGTTTGGGTATTGCACCGGATCAGCTGGTAGGTACTGTTGAAAAAGGAATCGCGGGCGTTATGGGGAGCCTGACCTTGATTATCGTGCTGGGCGCCATGTTGGGCAAGATCGTCGCCGAAAGTGGCGCTGCTGAAATCATCGCTGTGCAGATGGTTCGGCTGATGGGGGAGAAATACCTGCAGTGGGGCCTAATGCTGACCGGTTTTGTCGTTGGGATTCCGTTGTTTTACGGGGTTGGTTTCGTGCTGCTGGTACCGCTGATTTTTTCGATTTCTTATCGATACAAGCTTCCGGCCGTATATATTGGGCTGCCCATGCTGGCCGCATTATCGGTTACCCATGGATTTATTCCTCCCCATCCATCACCAGTTGCGCTGGTCGCACTTTTTCATGCGGATATGGGGCTGACATTGATTTATGGTCTTTTGATCGCTTTTCCGGCGATTGTATTAGGAGGACCTATTTTCGGCCGACGCCTGCGGAATATGCTCCCGAGTCAAGAATCAATCTTCCGGCAGGAAAAAACAGTCGATCAACAGGTGTACAAGCAGCCTGCGGTTGGTACCAGTTTGGTCGTTGCCTTGCTACCCGTTCTATTGATTATCTTATTTACCCTTATACCTTATATATACCATACCGATGATGCCAACGTACAGCGCTGGTTGAAATTTATCGGCAGCACAACAGTGGTCATGGTCATTGCAATCGCTTTGGCCACCTACTTACTGGGATTGAAACTTGGCCGTTCCATGGTCAAAGTCATGTCGATCTATGAGTCAGCAGTCAAGGATATTGCGATGATCTTATTGATTATTGCCGGATCTGGAGTTTTCAAACAGGTCATGGAGGATAGTGGTGTGAGCCTTTTGTTGGCCAATACCTTACAGCAACTTCCTATTTCACCCTTGCTATTAGCATGGTTAATTACTGCTGTCATCAGAGGTTGTGTGGGGTCAGCAACAGTTGCCGCACTGACAGCTGCTGGAGTTTTATTACCCATTGTTACAGCAGGCAAGGTTGACCCCAATCTGATGGTATTGGCAATCGGGGCTGGAAGTCTCATGTTTTCCCATGTCAATGATGCGGGCTTCTGGCTGTTTAAGGAGTATTTTGGCCTGAGCGTCAAGGACACTTTATTCTCCTGGTCGATTATGGAAGCCATTGTTTCCATCGTCGGACTGGTTGCTGTTTTGCTATTGCAAATAATTTTATATTAGCTATTATATTTTTAAACTTTAAAATCATTCACGATGTACAACGCAGATGAACAATTTGAGAAATTAGGTTTGACATTACCTCCGGCACCAGCACCTAAAGGTGTATATAAACCCTACGTTATCGATGGCAAGTATCTTTATCTTTCTGGACATGGGCCGGTACAGGATGACGCTTCGCTGATTATCGGACGGATTGGTAGCGATATCAGCCCCGAGGATGGTAAACTTGCGGCTAGACAAGTGGGATTGACTATGTTATCGACAATCAAAACTAATTTGGGCTCGTTGAATAAAATTAAGCGAGTTATTAAGGTATTGGGTATGGTCAACTGTACCTCCGATTTTCTGTATCATCCCGGGGTAATCAACGGCTGTAGTGAGTTGTTTGCTGCGGTATGGGGCGAGGAAAATGGAATCGGTACACGTAGTGCGGTCGGATTTGGCTCCCTACCAGATAATATTCCTGTTGAGATAGAAGCATTATTTGAGTTATATTAACCGGTGGATCATGGAAAATTGGTATCGGGTACAAAATGTGGATCAGATAGATTCCCCGGCACTGCTGGTATATCCTGATCGTATTGTTCGGAATATAGAAAGGGCACTGAAATTTGTTAATGTGGATGCTGGCCGTTTACGGCCACACATCAAAACCAACAAATGTAGGGAGGTCTGTCAGTTATTGTTGGACAGCGGGATCAGCAAATTCAAATGTGCGACTATCGCTGAAGCCGAACTTCTTGGTATGGTCGGAGCGAAGGACGTTTTATTGGCTTATCAGCCAGTGGGACCAAAGATTGACCGTTTGCTGCATTTGATCGAAGCATTTCCCAATACACATTATACCTGTCTGGTAGACAATGCCGATTCAGCGCATGAGCTATCAGCGCGAGGACTGCAAAATGGCAGGCCTCTTGCAATTTACATCGATGTTAATGTTGGTATGGGGCGTACCGGGGCTTCTATCGCCCAAATGGAGCGTCTTGTGCTTGATATTCAGTTACTGGATGGCATTCATTTGATGGGGGTACATGGCTATGATGGACATATTCATGATAAGGATCACCAAGTTCGTGAACAACAAAGTCAGCAGGCATATCGTGTACTCGAAATGGCTTATCTGATGGCGCAGGGTTCTACTTCTACACCGTTGACAAAGGTGATCGGTGGATCACCCAGTTTTCCGTTCCATGCCGAACGTGACGATGTGGAATGCAGTCCCGGCACCTTTGTGTTCTGGGATTTTGGTTATGCCGAAAATTATGCCGAACAGGACTTTCTGGTAGCTGCTGTATTGCTCACACGTGTTGTTTCCATCGTGGATCATAAGCATCTGTGTCTGGATCTGGGTTACAAGTCTGTGGCAAGTGAATCGCCGCAGCCCCGTGTCAAATTTTTTGATCAGCGGATCGGAACGATCAAAATGCAGAGTGAGGAGCACCTTGTTGTTGAGGTGCGGGACAGTACCGATTTTAAGATTGGCGATGAGCTGTATTGTGTGCCACGGCACATCTGTCCGACAGTCGCTTGTTATGACGAAATGCAGGTAATTGATAAAGGAAACGCTGATCAGGTCTGGAAGGTGCTTGCACGAGGTAAAAAGATAAATTATTGATATGTACGAATTTGAAATGCCTTTTGTGGTTGATGCTCACTTAGACTTGAGCATGAATGCCATGGAGTGGAATAGAGATCTCCGGCTACCCATTCAGGAATTGAACCGAAGGGAGCAAGGGATGGAAGATAAGCCCGACCGGGCAAAAGCTACGGTTACTTTTGAAGAGTTACGCAAAGGAAATATCGGTATCGTTGTAGCCACGCAGATTGCACGGTTTGTCCGTCCGGACAGCACTTTGCCGGGTTGGTACTCAGCAGAGCAGGCCTGGGCGCAGACACAGGGGCAATTGGCTTGGTACAAGACCATGGAGGCTGACGGACACATGAAAATGATCAAAACAAAGAGCGATTTGGAGCAGCATCGCGCTGTGTGGTCCAAGGTAACTGATCATTCAATTAAACCCATCGGTTATCTGCTGAGCCTGGAGGGTGCCGATTCTTTGGTGGATATCAGTCATGTGGAAGTTGCCTACAATTATGGTTTGCGGGCGATCGGCCCGGCACATTATGGACCAGGGAGATATGCC
The DNA here is from genome assembly GCF_003627955.1 of Sphingobacterium puteale. Taxonomy (GTDB): domain Bacteria; phylum Bacteroidota; class Bacteroidia; order Sphingobacteriales; family Sphingobacteriaceae; genus Sphingobacterium; species Sphingobacterium puteale. The sequence goes on from NZ_RBWS01000004.1 coordinate 19,412, forward strand.
AATGGAACCGATTCCTCCGGTAAACTGAATGCGCAAGGTGTACAGTTATTGCAGGAAATGGAACGATTGGGGATGATCCTGGATGCAACACATCTTAATGACGATGCTTTTTGGGATGCGATGGGACGATACAATGGCGCAATCTGGGCCAGCCACAACAATTGTCGGAAGTTTGTGGATCACAACCGACAGTTTAGCGATGAGATGATCAAGATTCTGGTGGAGAAGGGAGCCGTTATCGGCGTTGCTTTAGATGCCTGGATGATGGTGCCCAACTGGGTACGTGGTATATCTGATCCCAAATCTACCAATTGTTCGATGGAAATCATGGCCGATAATATCGACCATATCTGTCAATTGGCGGGCAATGTCAATCATGTCGGGGTAGGGAGTGATTTGGATGGAGCCTTTGGTCGGGAACAGTGTCCTTACGATCTGGAGACCATTGCTGATATCCAAAAGGTTTTTGGAATATTGAAACGACGCGGCTACGGCAACGCTGATCTTGAAAAAATCGCCAGCCAGAACTGGTTGAATTTTATGCGGGATGCCTTACCGGAATAACGGAAAGTCTTACCAGAATAGCAGAAAATCCTCCTTGGGTAATAGCAGTTCATGATATCAATGGTTTTGTTGAGATGCTTAGCATACTATAATTATCTTCAATGACGATTAAGGTCGTGATCGTTAAAAACTCAGATTTAGACCTTTAGGGGGTAGTAGTCTTCTGGAAAGTCACTTCAAGGTTAGGCCTATAGGGCAGATAAAATCAGATTACGGTAAGCAGATCGTTACAAAAGGGCCGCTTACCCAATAGATATGTCTTCGAAATAAATGATATATTCGTACAGAAACAATTCTAAACCGTTATGACGCTTACCTTACGCCTCCAGTTATCTCTGATGATGTTTTTGGAATATTTTATCAAAGGAGCCTGGTTTGTTACTTTAGGTACCTACCTGATCAAGTCGCTAAATGCATCAGGAATGGAGGTAGCCAATATATTTTCTACGCAGTCCCTAGGTGCGGTATTTGCTCCTTTTTTTGTAGGTTTTGTCGCAGACCGTTATTTTAATGCAGAACGTGTGCTCTCAGCTTTACATCTGCTGGGTGCGGCGTTGCTCTATGGGATGTCTCAGGCGCCAGATGCCAGCCATTTTTATCCCTACGTTTTTGTTTATTTTATGGCCTATATGTCGTCACTTTCCCTTTCCAACGGTATTGCTTTTCGACATATCGCGGATGCTAAAAAGTATTTTCCGGGAGTCCGGGTATGGGGAACAATCGGCTGGATCTGTTCAGGTCTTGTGATCAGCTATCTATTCCGCTGGGATAGTCCCGGGGCAATAAGCCGGGGAGCATTGCACAATACCTTTATTATGGGCGCTGTCTGTTCTGTGCTTTTGGCGCTATTCAGCTTGTTCCTTCCTAAAACTCCACCACAGATAAGGGTAAAAGATGAAAAATTTGATTTTGGAAAAGCTATCGGGCTGGATGCACTGGGGCTGTTAAAACAAAAGAGTTTCTTAATCTTTTTTGTTACGGCCATCGTGATCTGTATTCCCATTTCGTTTTATTACCAAAATGCCAACCCCTTTTTGGTCAATGTCGGTATGGCAAATCCAACCGCAAAAATGGCATTGGGGCAGTTTTCAGAAGCGATCTGTTTGCTGTTGATTCCATTTTTCTTTAGACGTTTGGGCTATAAGAAAATGATTTTATTGGGCATTGCCGCATGGGCATTGCGGTATCTGTTCTTTGCTTTTGGGGATGGACAGGAAAAAGCCTTTTTGCTTATCCTAGGTATTGTTTTGCATGGAATATGTTATGATTTTATGTTTGTCGTCGGACAGATCTATACCGATCGGATTGCTGGTGAAAAATATAAAGCTTCGGCACAGGGGCTGATCACGATTGCCATGTATGGAGTAGGGATGCTGATCGGGTTCTGGGTTGCCGGTGGAGTTTCAGATTATCTCAAAGTGGCTTATGCCGAACAATTCTGGGAATACCTATGGTTTATACCGGCTGGAATTTCATTTTTCTGTCTGCTCCTGTTCGCTGTTTTTTTCAAAGAAGAAAAAATGGTACAGGAGCAGGAGATATAAAGTGATCTGGCAAAGTAATAAAAAGGCTGCTCAAAAGTTTAATTGGCCTTCAAAAGTATTTATCTTGCTTTTGAAGTTCATTCCAGTTTTTTGAACAGCCTTTTTTCTGAAATAGGGGCTAAATAAGATCTGATTAAACCATATCAAACCATTGCTGATATTTTTCGCCAATAAGAGGAAGGGCTTTTTTCTCGCCCGAGAATGCCGCAATTAAACCCAATATAAGAGCGATAAGCAAGATTATACCGACAACATTCATCATTATTCCACCGATACCTGGGATAAAGCGCAATAGACCTAATGCCATTCCTGTAACGGTAATACCGATACTCTGTCTGATGTGGAACTGACCTAAAGAAGTCTTTTCCTTATTGTTCATGATGATGGCTGCAATCAGACCGATGAGGGTTAAATAGGAAATAATAGCAACTGTTTTGCCTTCGTTTGATGATGTGCTCTGCACTGAGTTTCTCTCCATGATACTTATACGATAAAGTGTGATGTAAATGTATAAGGCAAATGTAAAAGAGAAAATCCCTGTTTTCTTTAGCTGAATTCAGGGATATTTAATTTTGTGCAGTATTTACTGTCATTATTTAGGGCAGTTGTGACTATCCTTCGACGCTTTCCAGCAATTGTTTTTCGTGAAGTTCAAAATATTCACCTCTTTTCTCCATTAATTCAAGGTGAGTGCCCTGCTCGACAATCTGACCTTGATCCATGACAAGAATATGGTCCGCATTTTTGATGGTCGAAATCCGGTGGGCAATGAAAATACAGGTTTTACCCTTCATGATACGGCTTAATGAGCGTAATATGGTTTCTTCGGTTTTGGTATCAACAGCAGATAAGCAATCGTCAAAGATCAATATATTGGGTTCTTTTACCAACGCTCTGGCAATGGATACACGTTGTTTTTGACCACCCGATAGGGTGATACCGCGTTCTCCAACAGCAGTTTCAAAACCATCTTCGAAAGCGATAATATTATCATAGACAGCAGCGTCTTTAGCGGCTTGTTCGATCTGTTCCTGCGTGAAATGATCCAGACCGAAACCAATGTTATTGGCAATTGTATCTGAAAATAAGAATACATCCTGAGGGACAAAGCCAATTTGCTGACGTAGATTTTTGAAGTTGAGATCCTTTAATGCAATACCATCGTATTGGATATTACCTTTGTCTATATCATACATGCGTAGCAGTAGGTTGGCCAGCGTAGATTTTCCGGAACCAGTTTTTCCGATGATAGCCAGTGTTTTTCCGATAGGTACCTGAAATGATATATTTTTAATGGCCTGAATGCCTGTTTCGGGATAGGTGAACGAGATATTTTCTACCTTGATTTCACCTACGATTTCTTTATCTATTTTCCCATTGGCAATTGGCGATTGGGTTTCAAGGAACTCATTGATCCGTTTTTGTGATGCCGCGGCACGTTGTACCAGTGAGGTCACCCACGCTAAAGACATGGCCGGAAAGGTCAATTGATTGACATAGATAATAAATTCAGCAATGTTTCCGGCTGTGACCGTTCCCTTGGCAACTTCAATCCCGCCGATATAGATGGTGATGACAGTACTGAGACCGATCAGCAATAAGATAAGCGGAAAGAAAACTGCCTGTACCTTAACCAGATCCAGCGCTGTGTTGCGGTAGACTGTACTTTCCTTTTCAAAGGCCTGCATTTTGTTCTGCTCCCGGGTATAAGTCTTGATGACACGGATACCGGCAAAGGTTTCCTGAACAAAAGAAGAGAGGTTTGCCAGCTGTTTTTGTATTTTTAAGCTGCGCTTATTGATAATTTTATTGACAAAGAGAATGATGACTGATAACACAGGTATCGGTGCCAATGCATAAGTAGCCAATCTTCCATTAACGCTATACATGGCATAAATAACCATAATAGACAGGACCACGGTATTAATGGCATACATAATGGCCGGTCCTAAATAGTTCCGCACCTGATTGACATCCTCTGTCGCGCGGCTCATTAGATCACCGGTATTATTTTTACGGAAAAATCCGAAATTCAGCTCCTGATAATGATTGTATATTTCATTTTTAAGATCATATTCGATATAACGGGAAGTCAGAATAATGGTCTGCCGCATAAAGAATAGGAAAATGCCCCTTAGCAGAGAAAGCAGCAGGACAACAAATCCAAAGAATAGCAGGCTCGTGCCAAATACTTTGTAAATAAGTTCCTGCCTGTCAAAACCATCGAACAGCCGGTAGAGGTAAATATTTTCTTGTACCAAGTCAAACGCTTCACGAATCACTTTAGCGGGGAGCACCCCAAAGTAATTGGAAATGATGACAAAAATCACCCCTGGAACCAGTTTCCAGCGGTATTTATAAAAGTACTTATTTAAGTAGGCGAGATCCTTCATATTATGGATACAAAAATAGGACTAATTCGTCAACTCTGCTTTATATTTCGATGAAATTACTGTCATTGGGAAATCAAATGTTAAGTCTTGGATAAAAAAAGATATTATGCACAACGAATAATTTTCCTACTTTTGCATCAAGTACCTTAAAAAATTAAAACAAATTAGAGTAGTACATTTTATGTCAACATCTCAAAATTCTATTTTTGAATTGATGAGCCAGTCTGGCCATCAAAACTTATTTTTCTGTAATGATGAATTAGTGGGCTTAAAAGCTATTGTTGCGATCCATGATACCACATTGGGTCCGGCAATAGGAGGGGTTCGTATGTTGCCATACGAAACGACAGAAGAAGCTATTGAGGATGCTTTACGTTTATCTAAGGCCATTACCTATAAATCCGCGATCACCGGATTGAACTTAGGTGGTGGAAGTGCTGTTATTATCGGTAATAGCCGTTTGGACAAATCTGAGGTTTTATTGCGCCGTTTGGGCCAATTTATTGAGGGATTGAACGGTAATTTCATTGCTTCTTTGGATGTGGGTACAACACAGCGTGATTTAGAATATATTTATACAGAAACAGAACATGTTGCCGGTTTGCCAAAAGCGATTCACGGCAGTGGGGTTGGAGATACATCAATTTTTGCAGCTCAAGGTGTTTATTTCGGTATTAAAGCCTGTTTGAAAGAATTGTATGGATCGGAGAATGTGGCAGGCAAAAAAGTTATTGTACACGGGGTAGGTAGTGTCGGAGAGCGATTGATCGCGATGTTACGTGAGGAAAATGCACGAGTGTATGTGAGCGACATTACAGAGGAGAAAATGCTTAAGGTGGCGGCGAAATACAAAGCCGAACCGATCCCATACAACGAAGTCTTCGATCATGAGTTTGATGTCTATTCACCTTGTGCATTGGGCGGTACGGTAAATCCGGAATCGGCGCAAAAAATGCAATGTAAAATAATTGCCGGTTCGGCAAATAATCAGCTGAAAGATGAGGTAACCACAAGTACAATTCTTCATGAGCGCGGTATCTTGTATGCACCGGACTATTTAATCAATGCAGGTGCGTTGATCAGCTGTTATTCAGAAATTCAGAATTATGGGGTGGATCACACGGAATTTGTGATCAAAAACATATATAATGCGACTAGGGACGTGTTGAAAAAATCGAAAGAGGAGAATATCTCTACTTTTGAAGCGGCCAATCGCATTGCGGAGAAGCGTATCCAAGATATTAAAAAAATCAAGAGATAGTCTTCTTCCCAAAATCGTTCTTATTTATTAGTTTATAAAAAATCGTTCTTTAAAATTACTATGTTAAACAGGAGACACCTGAGGGTAAAAGTAGTGCAAACGCTTTATGCGTACAGTCTTACAGAAGACAAAGACATCAAAACATTTGAAAAAGCACTATTAAAAAATGTGGATGAGGTCTACGAGATGTATATCTGGACACTAAATCTATTGGATGAGGTATCCGATTATGTATTGATAGACGCAGAAGGCAGAGCCAACAAGTTTTTGCCGACTGAAAAAGACTTGTCCTTAACGACCAAGTTGAGTACAAATACTTTTATTGAGTCATTGAGACAAAATCCGCAATATGCCGAGGGAGTCAAAAAATATAAGATTTCATGGAGCTTTGACCCGGAGATCGTGCGTACGGTATTTTTGCAGTTAAAGGATTCTGAGGCTTATTTGGAATATTTGCAGCAGGAGGACCGTTCGATCGGTACGGAAAAAGATATCATTAAGCATATCTTTAAAAAGATCATTTTGAAATCACCGGTTATCGAGCAGGTTTTTGAGGAGAAATTTATCAACTGGCCTGTCGATAAAGAAGTGTTGCAAGCATTGATCGCGAAAACTTTTAAGAACTTCAGTTCGGAGGATCCACGTAAAAACAAGCTTGCTGAAATCACCCAAAACTGGAACGATGACAGCGATTATGTGATTGCCTTGTTGGGTAAGACAATCCGCAATACAAATGAATATCAGAAACTGATCTCTGATAAGACAAAGAATTGGGAATCAGATCGTATTGCGCTGATGGATACCTTATTGATGCGCATGGCAATATGCGAATTGGTGAATTTTCCATCTATTCCTGTGAAAGTGACAATAAATGAGTATATTGAAATTTCAAAGGTATTCAGTACTTTGAAAAGTAATACATTTATTAATGGTATCTTAGATAAAATATTAAGCGACTTGAACCAACAGGGAAGAATCCAGAAGGCAGGTCGTGGTTTAAGGGATTAAAGATCAATCAACAAATGAAAAACTTTAGTAAATATTCAGTCTTAGCTTTGGCATCGGCCCTTTTCTTTTCTTGTGGAAATGCACAAAAAGAAAAAGTGGAGGCCGCTACGATAGGACCGGCGGCTGTCGCTACAGACAGTCTTTCTAAAGCTGCGGCACAATTGGGGAAAATAGAATTTGAAGAGTCAGCTTTCGATTTTGGTCAGATCAAAGAAGGTGCAGAAGTGAAACACACATTCGTATTGAAGAATACGGGGGATGCGCCGGTTATTTTGTCCAAAGTGAACGCTTCCTGTGGCTGTACACAACCTGAGTTTTCAAAAAGCCCAATTTTACCGGGAGGAACATCGGATATCCGTGTGACTTTCAAGAGTGAGGGACAGGTGGGTAAGCAACAGAAGATTATCACGGTCCAATCGAATGCTTCCAATAGTATGACGACCGTCCAGTTAAAGGGTGAAGTATTAGCGAAATAACACATTATTAAACGATATAATAACAGATGAATACAGTATTATTACAAGCAGCAGGTGGCAGTAACATGATGAGTTTTTTACCAATGGTTTTGATCATTGTGGTATTTTATTTCTTCATGATCAGACCACAGATGAAGAAGCAAAAAGACCATAAGAAATATATTGAAGAATTGGGCGTAAACGCTAAAGTTGTTACTACTGCGGGCATCCACGGACGCATCGTAGAGGTATCTGACACTACTTTCTTGGTCGATGTAGGTTCGGGCGTAAGAATCCGTTTTGACAAGTCTGCCATTGCTTTAGATGCTTCAAAAGCTGCGAACGCAACTGAAAAAAGCGCTTCTTAAGCGTCTTTATCGAAAAAATAGCAAAGCCAGTCTCCAAAAGGGTCTGGCTTTATTTATTTAAAGGATTTTTTCCGATTGCAGCTGTTCGATTCCACCGTTGTACGGGAGCTTCTATGCCATCCTTCGTTTGTCGTGAGCCTTTAGACTGTCTACTTTATATAACTCCACAGTAAGTGGAATTTGAAAAGCCGCCATTCAGCGTATCCCATATGCAGACGTAAACGTGATAGTCACAGCTTTTTGTACTTATTTCATCAAATTGTATTGAACAGCTACCCTGATTTATCTCTGCAATGGAAGTTTTCAAATGAGATTCACCATATAAACCAATCAATGCCAGATTGATTTTGTAGAAGCTACCCTCATATTGCGCATCAGGTGTCCATTTGAGAGCGATTACACTACCGTGAAGGCTAACCTGACAGTTTGATAATGGCCTAAGCTGTCCTGCAAATACAACTAGCTTTTCAGGGTTAATGAAAGGATCATTCTCCGAATCCAGTTCCAGGGCTTCCTTAAAAATATGGCGCTGAGCCAATTGGAAAGCACCAATTCGACTTCCTTTTTCCGCTAAAAACTGGTAACCAAAATCAAGTATCCTGCTATTGTCACCGGCAAATCTTCCGGCAACTTTTTGCTTTTTCCTATTCAGGAGTTCTGATTCGCTTGGAGGGGAAGTGCGTTTTCTTTTCAGCCCGCGGACCACATTTTGACCATTTAACATATAAGCACTGACAGAGCCAAATTTTCCGGTAATTGGACCATTAGGCCCATTTTGTAAGATTGCCATAGTCTTTGTTTTTATTGTTTATAATTGCTGGTATCTAGCTTATTACCAAATTAATACCAAATTCGAAATTAAAAGTGAAGTAACACGATTTTTACAGTGTATTAATAGGGGGTTAATAGGGACCTATCCCTGTAATACCCCTGTTAACCCCCTGTAAACTCCCTGTATAAACCCTATTAATGGCGAATTTGGTAATAAGCAAATATTATCTTTGTACCTAGCATAATGAAGAGCATTACCATTAGATACTATGACGTTAAAAACTGATTTCAGCTTTAGAATTTATCAACCGAGGTAAAATTGAAAGCGTTACTAGTGATAATAATTTTTATGTAACTTATAGGCTCGTGCCATCAATTATGAAAATAAATATTGACAGTCGGAATGAGGGGCTGAAGGTATTGACGGCCCTTGTTGTATTGATGGTGTTTTCTAATCTATAACTACCTGTTGACATAGTGATGTCAATTCAGATAGCTAATTTTAAGCAAAAGAAACATCATGAACAATCTAAAACTGTTTGACGGACAACATTGTGAAACTACAGCTACTGGAACTTTACTGCGGCAGCTTGGAATTGAACTTTCTGAACCCATGCTTTTTGGACTCGGGGAGGGGCTTAGTTTTATCTATTGGAATATGAAAACAATGGATTTCCCTTTTTTGGGTGGACGTATCAAGACTGATCTGTTGACAAAGAATCTCTGTAAAAACCTCAATCTCGAGCTTTCTGTAAGGGAAACTACCTCAAAAACAAAGGCCTGGCAGCAGGTCAAACAGCTTTTGGATGAGGGGCAAATCGTTGGGCTCAAACTTGATGCCTACTACCTTGAGTATTTCTCTAATCCGTTCCATTTCGCTGGGCACTATGTTGCGATTTACGACTATGACGATCAAAACGCTTTTTTGGTCGATACCAGGCAACAGGGGGGGAAGGTCAAAACCTCACTCGAAAGTCTGGCTTTGGCGAGAGCTGAGAAGGGGCCAATGGCATCGAATAATTTATACTACACAATACAGCGAACGAGTGAAGACTTTGACTTAAAAAAGTCTGTCATCACTGCTATTGTAAACAATGCAAACGAATACCTGAATCCGCCCATCACAAATATTTCTTACAAGGGGATTTTGAAGACGAGTCAAGAGCTTATAAAATGGTTTAATAGGAGTAAGGATGTAGCCACTGAATTTAAAATGGCTGCCAATCTGATGGAAAAAGCCGGCACTGGAGGTGCACTGTTCAGAAATCTATATCGCGATTTTCTAAAGGAAAGTTATGACCTGCTCCAGATTGAGCAACTTCGTGAGGCATGTCAGGAATTTGTAGAAATAGCTTTGTTATGGAAATCCGTTTCAGACTTATTTTATCAAATCGGTGAGACAGCCCGGATTGAGTATATACAACAAGCTTCGGAAATCCTCAAAATCCTGGCTGATAAAGAGAAAAAGGCGATGGAGCGGTTGGGGACCTTATATGAATGCCCAAATAATCATGTGTTTTCGTAAAGAAATAGTTTTTAACTAAGTTTATACTATGTATAGTAGCAAAGAAAATGCCTCGCGGTCTTTTAGTGAATCTGAGATCGCTTTGTTGAAAGAAGGCCTTAGCCGTACATATTAAGAACAATTTGAAATGGCTACGCGTCTTTACAAAATTCAGCAAACGCTTAAAAAGGCTAAAATTCTACATAAACCCTTTCTTCAAAAATAGTCTATGGATTTATCTGATGAAGAGATATTGAACTTTTTAAAGTTACTTAAGGGAAAGGTTGCTTCCAATCCAAGTTTTTATCCCACCAAGAACTGATTTTTACGCAAATTGATTAAGTTTGTAACATGGCAAACGCAGTTCGATTAAATAAGACCCAACGACGCAAGATCAACATCTTTGTGCGTTGTGTTGCAATTTCGTTGCTGGCTTGGTTGTTGTTTTCAATTTCCAACCAATATACGGTATCTGTCAAGGCTGCGATAGAATATGTCAATCTGCCCGAAAAACGAGCTTTTCACCCCCAACAATCGGATACGGTTAAAGTAAAGCTCGAGATGACGGGATGGCAATTCCTGTTTTCGAAAGCGGCACTGAAAACACCCAAAGTGCAGGTGGACCTCAGCTCGCTGAAAACAAAAGATTGGATCGTATTCTCTAATCAGCTGGGATTTATCAACCGCCAGTTTCCACATGAACAACGTGTGGTGTCGGTGAGCCCTGATACCTTGTTTTTCGATTTCTCAAAACAAACACAGCGCAAGGTTCCTGTAAAGCCATTGTCCAATATCTTATTTAAAAAGGGCTATGGTGTTATCGCTGATACTAAGGTCACCCCTGCATACGTGACTATAACAGGACCATACGAAGATGTTTCTACCATTGAATATTGGGATACAGATACTGTTCGTGGGAAAGAAGTGGAAACTGATGTGCGCACAGTAGCCAATCTCGCACGCAATCAAAAGGGAAATATCAATGTTTATCCCACATCCGTGGAGGTACTGATGCCCGTAGGGGAGCTGACGGAGAAGGTTATCGAACTGCCTGTAAAGGTTGAAAATGGACAGCGTTATAGTTCCGTAAGGCCCAATCCCAGTAAAGTGGTGATCACGGTACTGATGTCGGTCAAGGATTATAACAATTATACATCCCGTGATTTTGAGGCGGTGGTGGATCTGGCAGACTGGGAAAAGAATGAGGTGCAATACCTGCCAATCCTGCTGACCAAGGTGCCGGATTACTGTAAGATTATCAGTGTCGTGCCGCAAAATGTGGACTTCTTTGTACGAAAATAGGGAATAAAAATGGGGCTGAAAATAGGAATAACAGGCGGAATAGGTTCCGGAAAGACTTTTATCTGCAAGCTCTTTGAAGCTTTGGGGATACCAGTTTATAACGCGGATGAGGAAGCCAAAAGGTTGATGAATACCGATATACGGATCAAGGAAAAACTTATTGCGCAGTTTGGTGAGGCAACTTACAAGGATGGGCTGCTGGACCGGGCATTCCTGGCCGATATGGTCTTTTCGGATAAGGATAAACTGGAACTGTTAAATAGTATTGTACACCCGATTGTCATCCAGGAAGCGAAAGACTGGGCCGAGCGGCAGACTACACGTTATTCACTCAAAGAAGCTGCGCTCCTTTTTGAAAGTGGCTCATACAAAGAACTGGATTATACCATATTGGTTACTGCGCCAATGGATATTCGCATACAGCGTGTCATCGAGCGGGATGGCGCAACGGAACAACAGGTACGCGAACGTATTAACAAACAATTGTCTGACGAGGAAAAACTGCAGCTTGCGGACTTCGTCATCGTTAACGATGGAATCACTCCACTACTACCGCAAGTGTGGACATTGCATCAAAAATTTCTAAAATAAATATATGTCTATCATATTGTCTGACTTTCTGGTCAGAAAACCGGAAGGGTATTATTGCCGTTATGGCGACTTTTTTATCGATGCGGGTAGCCCCGTAACACATAATGTGGTATCTCATGCCCATGGCGACCACGCCAGTTCAGGACATGATTATGTCTATTGTACTAATGGAACGGCATTGTTTATGAGCTATCGTTATAAGCAGAACCGTAAGGATTCCTATCAGGTCAAATTGTTCAACGGCACTTTTAAAATCGGTCCGGTGGAAATTACCTTTTTAGCAGCTGGCCATATATTAGGATCGGCGCAAATCTTAATGGAATATCAGGGGGTACGCTATTTGTATACCGGCGACTACAAATTGCAGGCTGATGAGACCTGTGAACCTATCGAAGTGCAGCAGGCTGATGTATTGATTACCGAAAGTACTTTCGCAAATCCTGAAGTTATCCATCCGGATCCCATTCAGGAGATCAAGAAACTGGAGGGGCATGCGAGCAATATTCTATTGGGAACTTACGTGCTTGGTAAAGCGCAACGGGTGACGGATCTAATCAATAGGTACTGCCCAGAAAGAAGGGTATTGGTCCACAGTGGAATATTGCCTTATCATCGCCTATATGATGAGCATGGGTTTAAAAAAATGAGCTATGAGCCTTATAACCGCAGAGAAATGAAACAGGGTGAACAGAATAAGGTTTATCTGGTGCCACCCATGACCTTCAACAGCTATTTTAGGGCTACAAAAGTATTGCGTGCCTTCGCCTCTGGATGGAAGCGGCTACAGGCACAGAATGATATCGAATTGTATATATCGGATCATGTGGACTGGAACGATATCTTGCATTATATTAAGCTTGTGGCTCCACGGGAGGTGTGGACATTGCATGGTGATGGCACGATACTCAAAAGCTATTTTGGCGAACAGTTAATTGTAAGAGATGTGCACTCAGCATAAAGGAGGGTATACCCTCCTTTATTATTTCATATTGATAATCTTGTCAACAACGTATACCGTATTGCCACGCCAGGGCAATACCCCATGATATTCTTTGTATTGAAGATCGAAATATTTACCGCTATTGAGCTCAAGCTGGCGAAATATAGAATCATCTTCAATAGAAAATTCGAATTGGTTGCTGGCAATTCCGCCAGTCTTGACACTACCAAATCCTTCCTGAATCAGCTTTCCCTCATAGGTCTTAAATATATTGCCTTTTTTGACAGCAAAATTTAGATAACCTGATTTTACGCCTTCACCAAAGACGTAATAGTATTTCCAGTAACCATAAGACCCAAAGCCTACTAACAAAAAGAGCAACAGAATAAATAGAAATTTCTTAAATCCTGATTTAGTCTTTTTTTGTTCCGGTAAATTTTCCATAATTTTTTACGCTAGTTTTTACTGTATTATTTTCTTTTCATTTTATTCAAATATGTTTTGGCGCAAAGCTGCCCATGTCCATCATACACAAGAACTCGGCCAATTATAGCGGGTTGAAAAGTATCATTGCTAATGAGAGCAGGGGCAGCATGAGGAGTGGTCAGCGCGGAGCGCATGATCTGCATCTAAAGGGTGAAAAAGTACCGGCAATAATACCAGTGGGTCTGATTCAGAAATTAACTGCCTGAGAATTGGTTTGATGAACTAATTATGTTAGTATTTTGTCGTGGTTTATAGTGATTCTTGCTAATTTTTGTAAATTTGGATAATGGATTCACCCCAAACATACCGCAAAATTATCCATCTGGATATGGATGCTTTTTATGCATCTGTGGATCAGCGGGATTTTCCGGAATACCGGGGGAAGGCTATCGCGGTAGGTGGTTCGCCTGATGGGCGGGGGGTAGTGGCTACGGCCAGCTATGAAGCACGGAAATTTGGTGTCAAATCAGCCATGAGCTCCCGCAAAGCACTGCAGCTCTGTCCGGAGATCATATTTACACGGCCACGATTTGATGTGTATAAACAGGTTTCCTATCAGATTAGGGAAATCTTTCAGCGGTATACTGACTTGATTGAACCCTTGTCGCTGGATGAGGCCTTTCTGGATGTGACGATGGACAAACAGGGCATTGGTTCAGCCATTGACATCGCCAAAGCGATCAAATCTGCCATCAAAGAAGAGCTTAATCTGACTGTCTCCGCCGGGGTTTCGGTCAATAAATTTGTCGCCAAGATTGCCTCCGATATGGATAAACCCAATGGCTTGACATTTATAGGGCCTTCAAAGATTCTGAAATTTATGGAATCCTTACCGGTAGAGAAATTCTTTGGTGTAGGTAAGGTGACCGCCAAGAAAATGCACGAGCTGGGTTTATTTACAGGGATGGATCTCAAAAAACAGCGCGAAGACGATCTGGTGCGTTGGTTTGGTAAGACCGGGCATTTTTTTTACCGTATTGTTCGTGGCATAGACGACCGGCCGGTCATACCCAATCGGAGCAGTAAATCGGTCGGAATAGAGGATACATTCGACGCAGATATTGAAACTTTTGAGGAACTGAATGCCATTCTTCAGAGACTGAGTAAACAGCTTTGGGAGCGCATCGGAAAAAAGGAAATATCAGGCAGGACATTAACCCTGAAACTTAAGTATGCTGATTTCGTACAGTTGACACGAAGCCTTACACTGGATACAAGTTTTGATTCCGAAGAGAAAATCTATGCGACAGCTCATAGTCTGTTGAGTAAGATTGCTTTAGCCAATAAGGTGAGGCTGCTTGGAGTTTCAATTTCTAATTTCGTCGAAGAGACCGATTTTCCAAAAGAAGGTGTGCAGCTTGCTCTTTTTGAAAATTATCGGTAGGCTGTAAAATCCTCCCCATTTCAAGAATGGTCATCTGATAGGTATCGGGTGAATAAGCTTGTTACAGGTAAAATCGTTGTTATTTATCGCAATTCTTTATCTTAGCTGAAATAATTAATAAACATATCCAAGAATTAATGAATACAGTATCAAGAGTGCTCTTAGGCGCATCTATTGTGTTTTTTGTGCATGATCTGACTTTTGCGCAGAAAAAATTGGATTTTGCGCAATCCTGGGGACAGAAACAATCTTTAACAGTGCGCACAAATCAATATCCGGGCTGGGCGGATGGGGCTGCTTATCTCGAAAATGACGTCAACGATAGCCGGCTCTATCAGGTCGATGTCAAATCGGGAAAGAGAAGTATCTATACTATTCCAGCAAAAGAGGGAACTGTGGTCTATGTTGAGAATAATGATATTTTTATCAGAAATGGCTCTGGAACAGCGAAAAAACTGACCAATTCACCCGAGATTGCCGAACAGAATCCAACCTTATCGCCAGATGGTCAATATGTGGCCTTCACACGCAGAAGTAACTTGTATAGTGTGGAAGTAAATACGGGAAAAGAAACACAATATACCAACGATGGTACTGATGTCATCTACAACGGCTGGTCTTCATGGGTTTACTACGAGGAAATTTTGGGTCGTTCGACAAATTATAAAGCTTTTTGGTGGTCTCCGGATAGCAAAAAAATCGCTTTTATGCGTTTTGATGATACCAAAGTACCCATGTTTCCCATTTATTCATCCAAAGGACAGCATGGTTATCTCGAAGAGACCCGTTATCCGAAAGCGGGTGATCCGAATCCTGAAGTCAAAGTGGGTATCGTGCAGCTGAACGGGGGTAAGGTAACTTGGGCGGATTTCAATGAAAAGGATGATCAGTATTTCGGGCAGCCATATTGGGCTTTTGATAGTAAAAATATCATGGTGCAATGGATGAACAGGGATCAGAACAACCTGAAATTCTATCAGGTGGATCCAAATACTGGTTCGAAAAAAGAGATTTATGATGAACGTCAAGCTTCTTGGATCAACCTGGATCATGACGAGCGTATTACTTACCTTGCCGACAACAGATATTACATTTTAAAATCGGATAAAACGGGCTGGGCACATTATTACCTGTATAAGTTGGATGGCACTTTAGTAAATCCGATTACATCCGGCGATTGGCAGGTGACTGAAATCAAACGAATAGACGAGAAAAATAAGGTGCTTTATTTTACTGCACGTAAAGAAAATTCAGCCCGTTTTGATCTGTACCGTGTAGATTACTCCGGTAAAAATCTCAAACGTTTGACCTTTGGTGAATATTCACATGATGTCAATGTATCGCCTGATGGCAAGTATTTTATCACCCGATATTCTAACGTGAGCACACCGGACCGTTTTGCTTTAGTGGACAATCAGGGTAAAGTGGTACGTCAATTGGCAGATAGCAAAGCTGCGGACTTTAGTTCGTACACTTACGGTAAAACGGAGTATTTACATATTAAGTCGGATGACGGTCTATTTGATTTACCACTGACGATCACTTATCCTACGGATTTTGACAAATCGAAAACTTACCCTGTTGTTTTCAGTATCTATGGTGGTCCGGATGCGGGTACTGTGAAGGATACCTGGAAAGGCACGGGCAATCAGTATTGGGCGAATGAAGGTGTTATCCAGGTTTCGGCGGATCACAGGGCTTCTGGTCACTTCGGTAAACAGGGCGTAGCTTACATGCACCGTAATCTGGGACATTGGGAGATTATAGACTATTCTACTATCGTAAAATGGTTGAAATCTCAATCTTGGGTAGCTAAAAATAAGGTATTGATCACAGGCCATAGCTATGGTGGTTATATGACCTGTCTGGCGATGACTAAAGCTGCTGATGTATTTGACTTTGGTATTGCCGGTGCTCCGGTAACGTCTTGGGAATTATACGATACCCATTATACCGAGCGTTGGATGGATACACCTCAAGATAATCCTGAAGGTTATAAAGCGGGGTCGGTCTTGACTTATGCAAACAATTACAAAGGCGTACTGCGGATTATGCATGGCGATATGGATGATAATGTCCATCTGCAGAATACAACGCAACTGGTTGATAAATTAACAGATAGAAGTGTACCTTTTGAATTGATGATCTATCCGGGCAGCCGTCATGGATTTGACCGTTCAAAAAGTAAATATGACTTTAATGAGCGTGCACGTTTCTACTATCAATATCTATTGGAGAAACCACTTCCAAACGAATTTAAGTAGATTGCTGGGCTCCGGTATTTGAGCCCGGAAAGTCTCAGGATATCTATGTGATTACAGAAAAACACGCGGTTCAGCTAAATCGCGTGTTTTTTTGTTTAGTTAGTTGATTCTGTTAAATAAGTGTTCCGGGATCTCCCATTTGATGGGGTTTACTTCTTTGACCGGATCGTAACTCAAAATCTCAGGGTATTCATTTCGTTCGAGCTTATCAACAATATTTTCCAAAATAAGCCTTATTTCCGGCCAATCTTCCGCATATAATGTCATGCTCGAATATCTCTCAAGTAGCCAATAGAGCATCAGAGCAATTGCTTTGTCACAATATTTATGTCCGATTACACATTGATATACGTCGAATTCGCGATGTTTTAATAAGGCCGCAATGTTGTACAATTCAACAGTGCTGTCGCTCCGGATGATCTGATTGATCAGATGTTCTCCAAACCAGCTATGTACTTCCTTTTCTTCTAAATAAATATAAGGTTCCTCTCCGTGACTTGCTTGCAAAACAACATTCGGTATTTTAGGAGCTTGTGCAATTTTTTCAGCGGGATCGTAGCTGATAGCTGTTTTGAGATAAAACTCTTTCTCAAAATTATTTATAACCGTTTTTATAATGTCAAAGTTTTCGTCAGTTCCTTTCCTTGTTTTCCAGCTTCGACGAATAGCTTCAAAAGGATAGTTATTCCAGAAGATCATAAGGGCGGTGGCCTCACTACAAAATGGGCTTTCAACGATCCATTGTTGGATGTAGAAAAAACATTGTGTCGCTAATTTATGAAGTTCATAGGGGGTGGATAACAACTGGAATTCTTCAAATTCCATGTGGCGATAGGGATCTTCTGTTTCCATTCTTGTTGGGTGTATCTTATAGTGATTTTGCTTTAACTTATTTTCAGCTGTTCGCTTGTTTCGGGCAACAGCATGATTTGGTAGATCACATCATCTCGCTGAAGCGATAAATGATTTTGTCAGGATCTTCTAAAATAGGAAAAATTCCTGGATATTAATTGAGAGCTCGGGCAGCCTAGAGTTTTTGTGAATAAGGGGGATGATGGCAATGGGAACGCAGGGACAGGCAATTAACATATGGTAGCTTTTATTGCCCTTATTAGGGAGAGATTTTACAGGGATGGAAAATAACTGAGCATACGAAGGCCAGTAAAAATACTTGGATTGAATAGGATGTTAAAAAACTTAAAAAATGTCAATTTTATGGGGGTGTAAATTGTTGAAAATTAAAAATAATGGCATCTTTGTAAAAGTTTATTCAAAGAAAAAATGATTCAATTCCTAAAGGAAAGTACTTTTGCCGTAAATGAAGTTTTTAATAGGTCGTTGGAGCTCCTGAAAAAGCATTACTTTTCGGTTGCTGGCTTGTGTTTTTTACTGTTTGTAACCTCTGGTTTATCTAATTTTTTGGCCACGACGATCAGTGATTTTAATGTGGTGCTGAGTGGTTTTATGGCCTTCTTTTTTATGGTAATGTATTTTGGACTGAATCTTACTTTGTTTAAATATATCCTTAATCTCATAGATGGTAACGAGGATAAAAAATTGATCCATTGCATACCAAGTTCAAAAGAATTAGCTTATTTTTTCGGCGCAATGCTGAGTATCATGGTGATGTCTATTGCGTTATTGATGCTATTGGGGGCAGTGTCGCTTCCATTTTTATATTTATTTGAAAATGGTGAAAATCGCGCAGAAATCATGGGTAAATTCACCGTCTTTGTGGTTTTTGTAGCTGCAATATTGACTTTTATTTTGATTATTCGTGTTGCATTTTACCCTTTCTTTATCATTGATAAACATGCGGGCACCTTTAAGTCACTACGCTTTAGTTTTGCGTTGACCAAAGGAAATGTATTCAAATTATTATTGATCCTGGCGGTATTTGCTTTTTTTCAATTATTGCAGATGTATTTTAATTATTTAGAATATTACATAATTTTTATTATTTTGAACATTGTGAGCTCATTCTTAGTGGTACCTTTGGCCTGTATTGTTGTCTCGGTTGCTTACCGGGAAATGATGTCGGACTACCACGGTGGAGAGGATCCGAAGATTTTGAATAATATATTTTAATAAAGAGAGAAGGTTTTGAGTAAAAAAGGAATTGCCATTTTAGGGGCAACGGGTAGTGTCGGTACACAAGCCTTGGATGTTATTAGAGCCTTTTCGGATAAGTTTGAGGCAGTTGTTCTGACTTGCGGCAGCAATGGCGAATTATTGATCAAACAAGCCTTAGAGTTTAAACCAAAATCGGTCGTTGTGACCGATCCGATCCAATACAAAAAAGTTAAAGAAGCCTTAGCATCTCAGGAGACAGCTGTATTATACGGCGAAGAGGGCCTGATCGAAGCGGTACAATATGCCGAAATCGCTATTGTTTTAAATGCGATTGTTGGTTCTGCAGGATTAAAACCTACGGTAACGGCCATCCGATCTGGGAAAGATATTGCCCTGGCCAATAAGGAGACCCTTGTGGTCGCAGGGGAGCTGATCATGGCCCTGGTCAAAGAATATGGTGTCCATATGTTGCCTGTAGATTCCGAACATTCGGCAATCTTTCAATGTCTGGTCGGTGAGGAGCAAAACCCCATTGAAAAAATTTATGTGACGGCATCTGGTGGTCCTTTTCGTGGAAGAAAGCGGGACGAGCTGCTGCAGGTAACGAAAGCACAGGCCTTAAAACATCCCAATTGGTCTATGGGAGCAAAAATTACGATAGATTCCGCTTCATTGATGAATAAGGGATTGGAAGTAATCGAAGCAAAATGGCTTTTCGATCTTGCCATTGATCAGGTAGATGTTATCGTACATCCTCAGTCAATCGTGCACTCCCTGGTCCAATTCAAAGATGGTTCCATGAAAGCACAAATGGGTGTACCGGATATGAAGTTGCCTATTCAATACGCATTGACTTATCCTGCCCGATTTGAAAATAATTTCGAACGGTTCAATTTTATGGACTATCCAACGCTTCATTTTGAAAAAGCGGACATGGAAACGTTTCGTAACTTGGCACTGGCTTACGCAACTCTTCGTGCCGGCGGAAATAAATCCTGTATACTGAACGCCGCTAATGAGGTCGTTGTAGGCGCTTTTTTAGACGATAAAATTGGTTTTCTGGAAATGAGCGATGTAATCGAACGTACCTTGGATAAAGTGGAATTTATAGCCAATCCGACACTTGAAGACTATTTGGAAACTGATCGGTTGGCGCGGTTAATAACAAAAGAAATAATCAAAGATTAAATATAGAAAGCATACATGGGTGTTTTAATTATGGTCGGACAAGTGATTTTAGGCTTGTCAATTTTAATTGTTCTACATGAGTTAGGACATTTTTTAGCAGCACGTGCATTTGGCATTAAAGTGGAGAAATTCTATTTGTTCTTTGATGCATGGGGAGTGAAGTTGTTCAAATTCAATTATAAAGGCTGTGAGTATGGTATAGGCTGGTTGCCTTTGGGTGGCTATGTAAAAATTGCCGGTATGATTGACGAGTCAATGGATACAGAACAATTGAAGGGCGAGCCACAACCTTGGGAATTCCGCTCCAAACCGGCATGGCAACGTCTGATTGTGATGTTGGGCGGTATTATTGTCAATATTGTCGTAGGTGTTCTTGTCTTTTGGATGTTGACCTTCAAAATGGGCAATACAGATGTCAAAATGGATCAATTGGTAAATGGTATCGTACCGGGATCTATCGGTGAATCTATCGGTCTGAAGGCCGGTGATAAAGTAGTCGCAATAGATGGGCAACGCGTTGAAAATTACTCCGAGTTAATCAGTTCGAAAGTATTGATGGGGGGGGTGGCTCTCACGGTAGAACGTGATGGCGCGACAACAGAAATCAAGGTTCCGGCAGACCTATTGAATACCTTGTCCGATAAAAAGGGGGAAAAGTTTATTGAGCCTCGTTTTAAAACAACAAGTGTCGCACAGGTGGCTCCGGGATCGGTGGCAAGCAAAATGGGCTTCATTAAAGGAGATAGTATTGTTGCCCTAAATGAGACTCCGGTACCTTTCTTTGATCAATTTAGAACGTTAGTTAAAGCAAATATCAACAAGCCTGTTGTCATTAAAGTAATCCGTTCAGGAGCGGAGGTTTCTCTACAAGGAAATGTACCTGCGGATGCCATGTTAGGTATCAGTGTCAACCATGACAATTCGATTAAGTCGTTTACAACGCATTATACCCTTATGGAGGCTTTTCCGATCGGTGCTAAGAAAGCATTTACAGTGATTACAGATAATGCCAAAGGATTCGGTAAAATTTTCAAAGGCGAAGTCCGTGCTGATAAAGCACTGTCCGGGCCTATCGGTATTGCCACATTGTTTGGTACCGAAGTGGACTGGATCCGTTTCTGGTCTTTGGTCGGGATGCTTTCAATGGCTCTTGCATTTATGAATTTATTGCCTATTCCGGCATTGGATGGTGGTCACGTGCTGTTTTTACTGATCGAAATGATACAGGGGAAACCACTGAGTGAAAAATTTCTTGAAAAAGCACAAATGGTCGGATTCTTTATTCTTTTGGGCCTGATGGTGTTCATTTTCGGAAATGATATTTTTAAGTTGTTCAAATAGATTAAATGACGTGTAGCTGTGATGGAACACCATCATTAAGATGGTATTCCGAGCGATTTTGTTGTAATAAGCCAAGATACATTAGTCGCTGACGTATATTGCTGAAAATAAAAAATATAGGCCATGATGATCACTTCGAGGCCCCCCGGCTTATATAGGGGAGGAAAAAAAATAAATAATTCAACAAAAATAGGGGAGTTTTCTTTTGGAAAACTCCTTTTTTATTTCTTACATTTGACCATGGACGGAAGAAATAGAGCGGACGTAAAACCAGGAATGCTGGTCAATATTATTTTGAAAAAAGACCAACGCAGCGGCAATCTCACAGAAGGCATTGTAAAGGATTTACTGACATCCTCATCTTATCATTCAAGAGGGATAAAAGTAAGACTGACGGACGGCCAGGTGGGGCGAGTGGCTGAAATTATAGCGGATGACTTTTAATGGTATCATGTTGTCGTGAAATTAAATCTTCGACTAATCCAAATGAGTTAGACTTATTGTCTAATCAACATTTTACTACCTAATGATGTTCTTATTATTCGAGCTAATTGAATTTAATGGAAGAGCTGTTGTGCACTTTTTTAATAAGATTTGCATATTAACATAATTTTTACTAACTTCTTACCAAATTTTTTATTTTTATCACATATTTATAGAATTTTATTATATTAATTAGTTGAATGACATCTTTTTCGAATGGATACCAAAAGCAAATGTAAGATTGTCTACGCAGATGATGCGATGATCCATCATGTCATGATGAAGGCAATGGCCCAATCCCATTCATTGGAAATAATTTATTGCGCTGCTAATGGTAGAGATCTGATCGAGTATTTGACTGAACATAAAAACGCGCTCCCTGAGGTATGTATATTGGATCTGCACATGCCCATCTTAAATGGCATTGAAACTGCGAAGATAGTCAGGGAAAAGTTCCCCACCATTCGTATTTTTGGCCTTACCTCGAGCAGTGATGAGAGTGAACGCCTTGAAATGCTGGCGGGGGGAGCGGAGCAGATTTTTTCGAAGGAGGAGATGTCCGTATTGTTGAAGCAACTTAGCTAAAAAATAAAAAGCCTAACATTCGTTAGGCTTTTTCGCTATTTTCCAGTGCTTCTTTAAACTTTAAGAGCCTGACCCATGAAGGGCATTTGCTCAGGTCTTTTTTCCATAATCCAACATGGATAAAACTTGTGCTGATAAATCGCTCCACATCAAATACTTGCATATCTTGTTGTATTTCCAGTGATTTGGGCAAGTCCCGCGACCGAAAATATTCTTGTAATTCCTCTGGTGTCATAATACAAAAATAGAGTTTTAAATCATTATCTCCAACCACCACCTAAAGATCGGTAAAGATCTAAGAATCCATCCAGATGTTGCTGGCGCAATTCGACGAGATCTAAGTCGCTATCCAGGGCATTGCTTTGGGCGGTGATGACTTCCAGGTACGTTGCATACCCGCTTTTGAAGAGTAAGTTTGCATTTTTTACAGCAAGATGTGCATTGTCCACTCTTTTTCTTGCTAGTTCAAGCTGTTCCCGTTGCTTGTCTACTGTTACTACAGCATTGGAGACTTCGGCAACGGCTTCAACCACTTTCTGTTGGAACTGGATTTCGGCCTTATCCCGTTCCAGTTTCGCAACTTCATATTGTGTTTTTAATGTTTTGTTCTTGAATATAGGTGTGGTCAGATTGCCAGTGATACCACCTAATAAGGCTCCGGGAATATTGAACCAGTTTCGGGGAAGCATCGCATTTACACCGAATACACCGCCTATATTGAACGAAGGATAGCGCATAGCCTGCTGAATATTGGCGTTCGCATTGGCGGCCATCAGCTGAAACTCGGAGGAGCGGATATCCGGTCGATTTCGTATGATTTCGACAGGTGAACCTAAGGATATCTCTTTGCTTTCCGCAAAGAGATGTTCGTATGAAGTCCCGCGCTTGATGCTGTCGGGTAGTTTTCCCGTTAATGTCTGAAGGGCATTCTCCTGAATAACAATCTGCTTTTCCAATTCTGGTACCAGTGAGGCTGCTAGCAGACGCTGGGACTCTGTTTGCTGGATAGCAAGTGCAGTGATCTCTCCAGCGGTGTATTGGAGCTTGATCATGCGCAATGTGCTGTCGTTCAGCTGAACATTACGTTTGGCTACTTCGATCTTAGCATCTAACATCAGCAGGTTGAAATAGCCTTTGGCGACAGACGTAATGATATTGGTCTGAATCGCATTTTTGGCTTCTTGTGTGTCCAGATACTCAGCTAAAAGCTGCTCTTGTTTGCTGCTGATCTTTTTCCAGATATCTATTTCCCAGCTGAAATTGATGTCAGAGCCAAACTGGGATTGGTAGACAAACCTATTTTCGGGCGCTTTTTCACCTTTGCGGTCATAATACTTTGTCAAGGGGCCACTTCCAAAATCTTTCGATCGCCAGGTACGGCTTCCATTGGCTATGGTGGCACCTACACTTGGTAAATAATTTGATTTATTCTGTGCTAGAAGGTTGTTGGAGATCTGCAGATTCAGCAGTGCTGTTTTCATCTCAAAATTGTTAGCAAGCGCTGAATCGATCAGCATCTTGAGTGTGGGATCATGGAAAAAGGTTTTCCAATGGATCAGCCCCATACTTGAGGTATCTCCAAAAAAATCCAATGTATCGCCACGGAAGGTACTGGGTAGTTGTAATTTGGGCTGAACATAATCTTTACCGATTTTACAGGCATTCATCGAAATTAGTAGCCCCGTAGCTAGACATAGCGCTGAAATGTATTTTTTTATGTTCTTCATTCTTCTTCTTCTTTAGCGAGTTTATTCTGTAATTTTTCATCCAGACCTTTGAAAACCACAAATAGTACCGGAATAATAAAGATGCCGAAGGCAACACCAAATAACATTCCCCCTGCAGCACTGAAGCTAATGGAGTGATTACCAATGGCCGATGGGCCAACCGTCCACATCAGCGGAACCAGACCCGCTACAAATGCGAGACTGGTCATCAGGATCGGTCTCAACCGCAGTTTCGACCCACTGATCGCTGCTTCCACGATACTTTTTCCATTTTTGCGTTCCTGAACGGCAAATTCTACAATGAGGATTGCGTTTTTAGCCAGCAGACCGATCAGCATGATCAAACCAACCTGTACATAGATGTTATTCTGTAAGCCGACAAGATTGATCACTGAAAAAACACCGATCAGGCCAACAGGTATGGACAGCAAAACCGCCCAGGGCAGGATATAGCTTTCATACTGTGCCGAAAGCAAAAAGTAAACAAATAAGATACTCAAAACAAAGATCAGAATGGTCTGAGAGCCGGATTGGCTCTCTTCGTAACTCATTCCCGTCCATTCAAAGCCATAATTTCCGGGTAACTTTTCGTCCGCCAGCTTTTGGATGGCCTGCATGGCATCGTCGGTACTAAAGCCTTCGGCCGGTGTGATATTGACCGCAATGGCGTTGTATAAATTGTAACGGGTAATAGTTTCAGGACCGACGGTTTTTTCTAATGTCAAAATGGTATTGATGGGTACCATCTCGCCCTTGTTGTTCCGTACGAAAATTGAATTGAAAGATTCCGGATCTTTCCGGAAATCAAAATCGGACTGCACGTATACGCGGTATTGCCGGCCAAAGCGATTGAAGTCACTGGCCTGTACACGCGCAAAGTAGGAACGGATCGTAGACATCAGATCTTTGATCTCAACACCGAGTGATTTCGCTTTTACGGCATCAATGTTTACCTCATATTGTGGGAAATTGGATTTGAAACTGGTGTAGGCACTACGGATTTCAGAACGCGTATTCAGCTGACTGATAAAGGTATCGGCAATGGTGTTAAAATCTCTGACGTCTCCTCCCATACGGTCTTGAAGAACCATTTCAATACCCGCAAAATCACCAAATCCCTGTACTGTTGGTCTCGGGAATACTGTAAATGTAGCCTCATTTATCTGTGCCAAGTCGTTTCTTATGGTATCCATAAAAGCATTGATATCTTTAATGTGCTTACGTTTGGCATGCGGTTTAAGGATAATGTAACCTGCGGCAAAGGCAGGGCTTGAACTACCGTCCAGTGCATTGAAGCCAGATACAGTGGTCATGCCTTCGATATCTTTTCTCTTTTTCAATATACTGTCAGCACGACGGAGTACTTCTGTGGTACGGCTTAACGAAGCCCCGGGAGGCAGGGCGATGTTATAGGTGATAAAACCGTCATCTTCGGTCGGAATAAAACTCTTCGGTGTTCTGATCATCAAAGTTACACCGATCGAAGTAACCAATATCAGGCCTATCCAAGCTATTTTTTTATGATTGATCAACAACTGTACAATGGTTACGTATCGGGCCGTCAGACGATCAAAAGACGTATTGAATGCTTTAAAGAAACGATCTTTGAACTGGTTGATTCTTGACTTTTGCTCGTCTTCTTGTTGATGCTTTGGTACCTTTAGTAATAGCGCGCATAGGGCAGGACTCAATGTCAGTGCATTCAGCGCCGAAATCAAGATCGCTGTTGCCAGCGTGTACGCAAATTGTCGGTAAAAGATACCCGCAGGTCCTTCCATAAAACCGACCGGTAAAAATACTGCCGCCATGACCATAGTAATTGAGAGGATTGCGCCCGTAATTTCTGACATGGTCGACAATGTTGCAGCTTTGGGTTTTAGTCCCGTACTGTGCATCTTTTCATGGATAGCTTCAACAACAACGATTGCATCATCCACGACAATACCGATAGCCAGCACCAAGGCAAACATCGTCAATACATTGAGCGAGAAACCAAAGAGCTGTAGGAAAAAGAAAGTACCGATCAAAGAGACAGGTATGGCAATCGCCGGAATTAAGGTGGATCTAAAATCTTGTAAAAATATAAAAACAATGATAAAAACCAGGATAAAGGCTTCGAAGAGAGTATGTTCAACCTGATTGATGGATTCATCAATCTGGTCACGCACGGAATAAGTCACCTCATAATGTAATCCTTTTGGGAATGTCTTGGCTTGTTCTTCGAGCACTTTTCGAACGGCTATGTCGATATCGTGGGCATTGGAACCACTGGTTTGCGTCAGATTAAGGGTTAATCCAGGGTGACCGTTGACCTTATTGTCGCTACTGAGATTGGTGGCGCCAAATTCTACCCGCGCTACATCCTTGAGGTAGAGGACCGACCCGTCGTTGTTTGTCTTGATGACGATACTTTGAAATTCTTCGGGTGTCGTAAAACGTCCTTTATGCCGAATGACGGTTTCAAATGCCTCGTCGGAAGTCTCCCCAAATTTACCGGGAGCAATCTCAAAGTTTTGATCTTTGATGGCATCCATAATGTCCTGGGGAACCAAGTTATATAGGGCCAGCTTTTCAGGGTTCAGCCAGAGCCGCATGGCATAATCCCTTGCACCGAGCCGGGATACCTGTGCGACACCGTCTACACGTAATAGGGGCCGCATCAGATTGATCTGCGCGTAGGCCTGCAGAAAGGTCTCGTCATAGGCTTTATCCTGATGATCTGAATAGAGGTTGATGGTCATGATGACACCCGTCTGACGAGGCATAACGGTAATCCCAGCCTCGTTTACTTCAGCAGGAATGGAACTGATGGCTTTGGAGATACGGGTCTGCACATTGACAGAGGCAATATCCGGATTGGTTCCGGTCTTAAAATAGACAGAAACGCTTCCCGAACCGGAATTGGAGGCGGACGACTTAATATAGGTCATATCTTCGACGCCATTAATAGCCTCTTCAATGGGAAGCAGTACACTTTTCGCCACGGTCTCCGCATTGGCACCTGGATAACTCAGTGATACGAGGACACTCGGCGGTGCGATTTCGGGAAATCGGGAGACAGGGAGCAATTTTAATCCCACCAAGCCCAATATGACTAAAATAATAGAAATGACTGTCGCTAAGACAGGTCTATTTATAAAGGTTTTTAACATATATAAGAATTTTAGACATACCTCAGGCAGACCTGAAAAAGGATTGCCGTAAATACGTAAAAACGTGCGCTAATTATTTTTGTGGAATAGGGGCTACGGTTGAGCCATCTGTTAGTTTATCAAATCCGCTGGTAATAACACGGTCGTTTTCCTTGAGACCGGAGTACACAATGTAATTGCCCTTACTTTTACCGGAAAGCTGGATATTGCGGCGTTGCGCTTTATTATTTTGATCCAATATGTAAACAAAGGTTTTATCCTGCAATTCATTGATCGCAATCTGCGGAATCTGGAGTACATCTTTTTTTACTTCGGCAATTTTTAATGTACCGCTGCTTCCCGAACGTAGGATGTTATCCCGGTTCTGAAAAGTCGCACGTAAAGAGATCGCCCCTGTAGTTCTGTTGATCTGTCCATTGACAGCGTCAACAACTCCTTTGATAGGATATTCTTCGCCATCAGCGAGAACGAGTGTAACCTGGGGAAATACCAGTTTTTGGTTTTGGTTGTATTTCTTACCTTCAATGCTGTCTTTTTTTGCCTGTGCCTTTGAAAAGTAAAGGAAGTCGGATTCATTCATGGAGAAATAAACATAGACTTCCTGGATATCGGAAAGGTAGGTGAGGGGTTCCTTGTCACCTTTGGAAACCAAATTACCGATACGTTTTGGAATACGTCCGATATAACCGCTTACAGGAGCGGTGATAATGGTAAAGTCTTTGCTGATCTGTGCCGAACGTACAGCAGCAATGGCCTGATCTAGGGTGGCCTTGGCGACCTGATAGTCAGATTTTGCGGAGGCCAGCTTTACCTCTGAAATGACATCATTTTGAACCAATGGTTTCAAACGGTCCACTTCGAGTTGTGCATTTTTAAGTTTGGCCCGTGCAACCTGCTCCGTTGCGACCATATTGTTTAGGTTTTCTTGATAAGTAGAAGGGTCTACTTTGAATAGTTTTTGTCCTTTTTGCACAAAAGAACCTTCGTCAACATAGATTTCCTGCAGTAAACCTTCAACCTGGGGTCTCACTTCAACATTCACTTTTCCTTCAATGGTACCTAAATAATCCTTGATTGTGGTAGCATCTGACTTGACAACAGTATAAACTGGTAGTGCTACAGGCTTTTCTCTGTTATTATTTTCTTTAGAAGAACTTGAAGAACAACTTACCTGGGTGGTTAAGACCGAACAAATCAATAAGGAGACGCTGAAAATAGATAATGTTTTTTTCTTCACAATGCTTGATTAAATTTATGATATATGTGCTATTTGTAATATTACTATTACAAGTTATAACGCCAAATAGTTTAATTATTGTGCAAATTAACATTTGTTAACGTTTCAATTTATAGTTAATAACAGGTCAGTTAATAATCAAATATGCTGTTTATTAGTTTTAAGTTGCTGTTTTTCAGAGAGTATTGGTTAGCGGTATAACTAATATATTGCGAACGGTAAATTGATCTTGCTACTGATCATTCAACTTTTACGGAAGGGATTCGGATGATTGGCTATTAAAAGAAATGGTAGATTTTTAATGAATACAAACATGCTTCGGAGGCGATTAATCTGGCTGTGTGAAGCCCATATTGAAAATAATGAGCCCGATATCGGGCTCATTATTTTTAATCATCAATTTTTATTCTTTTCCGATTTTCAGGATGTTTTTGGAGACCGAACTCCTTATCCTTTGGGAGAATCTATTTGCAGTCAATTTTCTTTCTATTGAAACGCTTAAAATTTAAGGTGTTTCACAGTCAGTCCGTTATTAATAAGCTGTTTCAGGGCATCAATACCTATACTGATATGTGCTTCGACATACTTAGCTGTAACCGTGACGTCGCTGACAGAAGTTTTGACTCCTTCCGGAACCATCGGCTGGTCAGAAACCAACAGTAAAGCGCCTGTTGGAATTTTGTTGGCAAAACCGACGCTAAATATTGTTGCTGTTTCCATATCGACACACATGGCGCGGATAGATTTCAGGTATTTTTTGAACGCTTTGTCATGCTCCCAGACTCTTCTATTGGTGGTATATACGGTTCCTGTCCAATAGTCGCGTTGATGATCACGGATTGTTGTGGATATCGCTTTCTGCATGGCGAAGGCCGGTAGCGAGGGCACTTCGGGTGGAAAGTAATCGTTCGATGTTCCTTCACCACGGATAGCCGCAATCGGGAGGATCAGTTCGCCTACTGGGATTTTCTTTTTGATACCGCCGGTTTTGCCTAAAAATAGAACGGCCTTAGGGGCAATGGCGGATAACAGATCCATGATCGTTGCGGCCATTGGGCTGCCCATCCCAAAGTTGATAATGGTGATGCCGCCAGCAGTGACAGATTGCATGGGTTTGTCCTCGCCATAGATCGGAGCGTTGTCATGCATTTCCGAAAACAGGTGGATATATTTTGAAAAATTTGTCAATAGGATATATTCTCCAAACTCTTCCAGCGGTCTTCCGGTATAACGCGGAAGCCAGTTGTTTACGATTTCTTCTTTGGTTTTTAAACCTGGGGTTATCGGGCTATTTACCGTATTTTTTGTACTTTTCTTTGTCATAGTCATCAAATTTTTATTTCACGAATCTCTTATCTGTCTGTCAACATTCCGTTATGGCTATGTTATTATTGTAATATAAGATTTTTAATTCTTTTTTTATTATGCTTTAGCTTGTTTAAGCGCTTTTTATTCACGGATTTCAATATGGATAGGGGCGTTATTAAATTCAGTGACGAGGTTAAATAGTAAAAAAAAATCCCGTTCAGCGAACGGGATTTTTTTAAGCGACTTTAAGCTTTTTCAGATCGGATTTTTCGAATTTTTTCTTCGCATAGTCCAAGGTGATCTCCAAACTTTTCTGTCCCGTTTGTTCTTTCGTTGACGGCATTTCAAACATGGCATCCAGCATGATCGCTTCGCAGATACTTCGCAGCCCCCGGGCCCCAAGTTTAAATTCATCCGCTTTATCTACAATAAAAGTATATACTTCGGGATCAAATTTCAGTTCAACACCTTCGTACTCAAATAACTTTTTGTATTGTTTGACCAATGCATTTTTTGGTTCTGTCAAAATACTTAACAAGGTTTCCTTATCCAATGGGTTTAAGTATGTCAGAACTGGAAGACGGCCGATTAACTCTGGAATCAATCCAAAGTTTTTGAGATCCTGAGGCGTGATATACTTGTATAGATTGTTCAAGTCGATTTCCTCTTCATCTTCATTCATCTTATAACCCACCGTTTGTGTGCGCAGACGGTTTGCAATTTTCTTTTGGATTCCGTCGAATGCACCACCACAGATAAATAGAATGTTACTGGTATTAACAGCGATCATTTTTTGATCTGGATGTTTGCGGCCACCTTGAGGTGGTACATTGACCACCGTACCTTCTAAAATCTTTAATAACGCCTGTTGAACGCCTTCACCTGAGACATCTCTTGTGATGGAAGGGTTGTCGCTCTTACGTGCGATTTTATCAATTTCATCGATATAGATGATACCACGTTCTGCTGATGCAACATCATAATCGGCCGCCTGAAGCAAGCGCGTTAAAATACTTTCCACGTCTTCTCCTACGTATCCAGCTTCAGTTAGTACAGTGGCATCAACAATACAGAAAGGTACGTTCAATATTTTGGCAACGGTCTTTGCCAATAATGTTTTACCTGTACCCGTTTCACCAACGATAATCAAATTGGATTTTTCGATTTCTATTTCATCTTTATCCACTTTTTGATTCAAACGCTTATAGTGATTATAAACAGCTACTGAAATTACTTTCTTTGCGTCATCTTGACCGATTACATACTGATCCAGGTGAGTTTTGATCTCCTGGGGACGTATTAATTTTAATGCGGTCTGTAATGTTTTGCTTTTACGTTGTTTTAATTCTTCTGCCAAAATCTCTCCTGCCTGTTGGATACATCTGTCACAGATGTGTGCTCCATTTCCAGCAATGAGCATCTGAGCTTCATTTTTGCTTATCCCACAAAACGAACAATGAATGTCTCTATCGTTATTCTTCGCCATCGTTATTTAATAATCTCCTTCTTAGGAAGTAAAATCTCATCAATCATACCAAATTCTTTGGCCTCGTTGGCTCTCATCCAGTAGTCACGATCAGAAGATTTTTCCACCCACTCATAGGTTTGTCCGGAGTGTTCTGAAATAATGGTATATAATTCTTCTTTTAATTTTAACATTTCACGTAAATTGATCTCCATATCTGCAGCAACCCCCTGCGCACCGCCAGATGGTTGGTGAATCATTACACGTGAGTGACGTAAAGCTGCACGTTTTCCTTTTGCTCCTGCTACAAGTAGGACAGCGCCCATAGATGCTGCAATACCAGTACAGATTGTCGCCACGTCCGGGGTGATGTACTGCATGGTATCGTAGATACCCAGACCTGCGTAAACACTTCCTCCGGGTGAATTGATGTAGATCTGGATGTCACGCTGTGCGTCAGTAGACTGTAAAAACAACAATTGTGCCTGGATAATATTTGCAACCTGGTCATCTATACCGCTTCCCAAAAATATAATACGATCCATCATCAAACGTGAAAACACATCCATCTGCGCAACGTTCAGTTGACGCTCCTCAACGATGTACGGCGTAAGATTGGTCGGAATGCTAGCTTCTGTGCGGGCAATAAAACTGTCAACATGTTGACTTCCAATTCGGTGATGCTTTACTGCATATTTTCTGAATTCGTTTTTATCTATATTCATCTTTTTATTTTTTCTATTCTGTAGGACTAATATAAAACTATATTTTAAAAATCAAATAAAGTGAAAAGATGTTTTACATCTACTTTACATTTTTTTGATACGGTCTCTTTCAGCAAAGAAAGGCATTTTATTAATAGGGCTTATGCTTTATCCATTTCACTTAGAAGTCCTTAGCCGATTTCAGCATAATCTGGAAGCTCTTCTATAAATTGATACGACTCGTTATCAAAGTCAACTTTGCAATAATAATGATTTATGCCATTGCTCACCAGTAAGTATGGGATACGATGCACCGAATTATAATTGGCGATCTGTGCGAATACTTTTTGTGTGATCTTGATATGTGGTGCTTTGAATTCGGCCAAAACCACCTTATGTCCTTTACTGTTATAAATCAATAAATCACTCCGTCGCCGAAGACTGTTTAGTTTTAACCCGCCCTCAATATTCATCAGTGACTTGGGATAATTTTTGATCAATGCCAAATAATTTATCCAATGTTGCCTGACCCATTCCTCCGGCGTCAATACCAGCTCTTTTTTTCGCAACTCATCAAAAATATAAACCGCATTATTCTTTTTGGATATCTTAGCTTTGAATGGTGGCAAATTGAGCGGTGTCGGTGAAAACATACACAAATATACTAAAATTTTAGCAAAAAAAGGGAAATCATAAGATCCCCCAAGCGTTTTTTTTGTCTTTATAATTGCTTCTTCTAATCAATTGGTTAGGTCTCTTTTACCGAATTGGCTCAAATGCCGGATGAATTCTGGCCGGTTTACTGCTGCAGATTTGGCGGTAAAATCGTAATTTCGCTTATATGAACATAAATCCGATCTTATCCGATATCAAGAACAGATCTTTTAAGCCGGTCTATCTGCTACAGGGGGAGGAAAGTTATTTTATTGATACCATCGCAGATACACTGGAATCGACAGTGCTGAATGAGGCACAAAAAGGCTTTGATCAATCTGTTTTTTACGGCAAGGATATCGATATTTCCACAGTGGTTAATGCCGCCAAACGATATCCTATGATGAGCGATTATCAGGTGATCATTGTAAAGGAAGCCCAGGAACTCAAATGGAAATCGGATACAGAGGAGCTGTTGACTAAATATCTGGAACATCTGACACCAACAACTATCTTGGTATTTTGCTATAAGCATGGCAAATTTGACAAGCGAAAAAAAATATACAAGGTGTTTGAGAAGGCTGGATTGGTGATCGATGCCGCTAAATTATACGATGATAAAGTTGCGCCTTGGATCGGCGGATATCTTAAAGATGCCGGCTGGCGAATACATCCACAGGCAGCGGGTTTAATCGCGGATTATCTCGGGAATGATCTGGCCAAGGTATCCAATGAATTGGATAAACTGATGCTGAATGTTCCGAAAAGTCAGGAGATCAGCGTAGATGATGTGGAACGTAACATTGGTATTTCGAAAGACTTCAATGTATTTGAGCTCAACACCGCGCTCGCAAAGCGCAACGCCTTGAAGGCTTATCAGATTGTGGATTATTTTGTGGCAAACCCAAAGAATAACCCGCTGGTGATGGTGGTCGGGCAGGTGGCTACTTATTTCACCAAAATACTAAAATACCATTACCTCATTGATAAATCCATTGCCGCGAAGGAATTGGGGGTGCATCCATTTTTCTTGAAAGAGTATGAACTGGCTGCCCGAAATTACAACCGCCGGAAAACTTTTGATGTACTGAATGTCCTCAAAGAGACTGACCTGAAATCAAAGGGCGTCAATGTGCCTAGCAATTTCAATAGTGAGGAGATTCTCAAAGAAATGGTTTATAGGATCTTAAGTTAGGGGCTGGCAAGTTCTTCAAGACTAATGTGTGCTCAGAAATTTGACGACCCGTTGTGGAATTTTTGCCTGCATACCACGTTTATTCATCAGTGCAATGTAGGTGCGGTAATCCTTAACAGCTTGCTTGAAAGAAGATTGCCCTCTTTTGAAAAACACATCACCACGGTTTAAATAGGCAACCTCACGCTCAGGAAAACGCTCAATTACTTTATCTAAAAAAATTTGTGCCGCGTCCAGCTGATTCGCCTGCTCCAGAAAATAACCGATCTCATTGGCCGAAAGGACATTTTTACCATGAATCGGGTTTGTATTGTCAGGCTGGTCCTCGTCCAAGCCGTTTTCCATAAAATACTTTGCTGTATGCTCGTTAAAAACTCTAGGTAGCAGAAATAGGCTATTTTTAGGTATTTCTTTTAACGAGCGAAGGAGAGCAGCATAGTCTCCGGGCTTGTAGCTCAGACCAATCCGTTGATTGCTTACTACTGTGGAATCATAAGATAAGGACTCAGCATTGTAGTCGTCTAGATACACCTTGATGTTTTTAGAATAGGTCATATATTCTCTGCTGCATGTACCTTCGTCATCCGATCCGGAATTATCTCGTTCAGCCAGTTGCCAGCGTTTAGTTGCCGGTCTATAGACAAAACAATAACCCTCATTTTGACCATGCGCGTTCGGCCCCCACGAAATTGAGATGCTTACCGTATCGCGGCTGGTATTTACATCATAATAACTCATATTATTGCACGATGCACAAAAGAAAGCATTGTCATTTTTGAAGGACAGCTGATAGTCATTTCCTTTTCTCGCGTAAAATGCCAATCCGACCCTAATGTAATCTTCAGCTCCAAAGCACTTATAAAATTCATGCTTGAAATTAAGTGTATCAGCTTTTCTGTAAGCAACAAAAACTCCTGCAGGTGTTTTGCTCGTGTTTAGCTGGCTTAACTGTACCGTGTCTGTATTAAAGTACGCAGCGAAATTGTCCGCTGAAACTGCGCCTATTAGCCTCACATGCCGGGGTTGTGCTGCTGAAAGCAGCGTTAGGCTCACAAATAGTGTAAAAAGATAAATTTTCAATCGAATACTGTTTTATGTTGAATACTGGTAGTGCTCTATGTGATTGGCATTTCAATCCGCTGTATGCTTATAAAACACTTGGGAATAGAAATTACTCGAATTTACATTAATCTGGGAAAAAAAATAAAAAATATTTCGTAGTCAAATAACTACATGTATATTTGTAGTTAAATAACTACATGTAGTCTTGAATATTTATGGATTGACGGCCTGGGGTTTAATTTCGTGATATGCTGCATAACAAGCGGCTAGTGGAGCAGTGTTATTCGCAAAATTATTGGACGTAGAATCCGATGTGAATAGTCCATATCATATGGGGTTCAAAGTCGACCACCAGGATATTGGTTTGGCCAATTTTAAATAATATATATAATGATGAAAAAGAGAGATAAAATAATTTATTGGGTCGCAACGGCATGGTTGTCTTTGGGATTGACGTCTACCGCTATCATACAGGTCTTTAGCATCCAAACTGAGGGAGCTGGTGGCGGACAAAATGTAGATCATTTGGGCTATCCACACTATATACTACCGCTGCTTGGTCTCTGGAAGATTTTGGCTGTCATAGCGCTACTGTCACCAAAGAGACCGCTGTTGAAGGAATGGGCTTATGCTGGTATTTTCTTTACGGCAACTGGAGCATTGTATTCCCATCTTATAGTAGGGGATACTTTTGGTTTAATGGCTCCAGCATTGCTTTACCTGGTTCTAATTGCGGTATCCTGGTATTTTAGGCCTGCCGAAAAAAAACTTAGATAGCCTTTAGCCTGATCTGTCGTCCGTTTTGTTTGATGGATGCGTTGGGCGACCAGTTAATCGGATTTTTTTGTGCTGTAACGGGGCAAAAACCATTTAAAGACCCTTTAAATGTTTTTTTTTGTATACGGTATATTTTTTTGTAAATCAATTTATTATGATTTTTTAGCTTTTTGTGCAACATATACTGCTGTATTTTTTGACATAAATTTAATAATTAAACACTTGTTTAAATTAAACGTTTGTTTAACTTTGTCCCGCATTTAACAAAAGACGATTTTACCTGTTGGATAAACAGGTAGAATTAGCTATAAAAAGTTAAGGGTTTTACATGGAATTTAACGATAAACAAATAGATATCCTCCTTGCAGCTGAGCGACTTTTTGCGACAAAAGGTTTTGATGGAACGTCCGTGCGCGATATCGCACATGAAGCAAATGTTAATGTGGCTATGATCAACTATTATTTTGGGTCGAAAGATAAGTTGCTGGATACCTTTTTTGAATGGCGCGTTCCAGATTTCATGATCAACGTGGATGAACTCTCAGTAGTCGGCAACGCGCTTGACAAAATTGACGTGATGGTCGACAGGTATGTTAAATCGATGAGCTCTCATCGGAAACTCTATCGCGTTATTGCAATTGAAAGTACCTTAAAACAGCGGATGCTGATTTCGGATGCTTTCAAAAAATTAAAAATTCACAATTTGGAGGTCATTGCATCCATTATTAATGGAGGTATAGCGGACGGGGTATTCAAAGCGGGCAATGATCCTATTTTGATTCATTCGATGATGATGGGGACGTTTATGAACTTTCAGATGAATCAGGTCTTTTTACAGGATCAATTAGGAATAGCCGATGACGAAGGTTATGGCCACTATATAGAAACAACGTTAACAGAATTCATACAGAAAACAATTAAAGCTTTATTGACATATGAAAAATAAGTTGGCCAATTTAAGTGCTTTATTGCTTTTAAGTCCTTTGGGTTTGCTTGCACAAGACAACAAGCACCTGACTTTGGAAGAAATAATTCACATGGCTGCAAACCAAAGTGTGGAAGCGAAAACTGCCGATACCAAAATATTGGGAAGACAGCTCGAGGTCGAAAGTGCCAAATCGAAACAGCTTCCTGATGCAAAATTGAGTGGGCAATATATGGCGATGACCACGCCGAATGTTAATCTAAAGTTGGCACTGGGTGACGGAGGCTCTGCACCGGATATCGCTGCAAATCAATTGTGGTTGGGACAGGCTTCTGTGAGTATGCCAATCTATACAGGTGGACGGATCAAAGGGGGAATTGATATTGCAAAAGATGTGTTAAAAGCCGAGGAATGGAACGCCGTTGCTAGTAAAGAACAATTGGCTATGCGCGCTGTGAATCTCTATCTGAGTTTATATAAGGCGCAGCAAACCAATTTGTTGATTGCTGAAAATATCAAGCAGTCTGAGCAACGGGTTTCAGATTTCAAAGCGATGTTGGACAATGGTTTAATCGCGCGAAACGACCTGTTAAAGGCGGAATTGCAGCTATCAAACTATCAGGTATCGCTTCAGGAAGCGCAGAAAAATATTAAGGTGCTCAATTATCAACTGGCTAATTTTCTGAAAATTGACGAAGATACACAGTTGGATCAGATCAATTTAGGTGAAGTGAACGGGCTAGATTTAGGTTTGAAGGCCTCTTATGAAACTGCCAAGACCGTACGTTCTGATGTGAAGTCCATGGAGTCTCAGCGCTTGGTTGCGGAGGATCAGTTGAAAGTGACAAAAGCGGCTACATTGCCAACAGTTTCGGCAACCGCTGGTTATAATGCTTTTGGTTTACAGAAAGTCGTTACGGTAACGAACGCTGCCATGGTAGGTGTTGGAATATCTTATGATATAGGTTCTTTATATAAGAATAAGAGAGAGGTGAATGTCGTTAAGAACCGGATCAAGCAAATTGATGAGAACCTAGAACTGCTCAATGACCGGGTAAAAGTTCAGGTGCAACAGGCGAATGAAAGCTATATGCTGGCACAAAAACAAGATGTGGTGTACCGTCAGGCCTTAGATCAGGCCGTTGAAAATTACCGTATCACAAAAGATAAGTATGATAACGGAATTGCGGATACGGATGATTTATTGACGGCTGATGTTCAACAGCTTCAGAGCAAAATAAATCTGGCAATCAGCAAAGCAAATACAATTGAAAAATACTATGACTTACTGTTGGCAAATGGGTCATTAAATATTAAATAGCAATTAATCTAGACATGGAAAATACAGTAGAAAACGCACCTGAAAAAAAAGGTACAAATAAAAAATTCACAATTATTTTGGCCGCTTTGGTCATCTTCGGTGGGGCTTACGGCGGTTATAAATATTTGCACGGTCAAGCGCATGAGACCACTGACGATGCGCAGGTTGAGAAGAATATGAGTCCTATTATCCCGCGTGTGGGGGGATTTATTACCAAGGTTTACGTCAAGGACAATGATTTGGTGAAAAAAGGGGATACTTTGTTTACGATTGAGAGCCAAGATTATCAGGTTCGTGTAGACGAAGCAGAAGCTGCATTGGCTGCTGCGGAAAGTAGCTTTGATGTATCAAAGGCGGATGTTTCGGCATCTTCTGCTAATGTAGCGATCTCAGACGCAACGATTCAATCAAATTTAGGAAGCATTGAGGCAGCACGTATCCGTGCGAAACAAGCGAACAACGACTATATCCGTTACCAAAATCTATATAATAATCAGTCTATCACGAAACAGCAATATGAGCAGGCTTTAACGACTAAATTAGAAGCGGATAAACAAGTGGAAATCTTACAACAACAACGCAATGCAAGCGCTTCACAACGGAATGCCATCGTAAGTAAGACTACCGTAGCTTCTAAACAGACGTCTGTTGCTGAGGCGAATATAAAAAGGGCGAAGGCGCAATTAGAGGCTGCAAAATTAAATCTGTCTTATACTGCTGTGCTAGCCTCTGTTGATGGTCAGGTATCGAATATCAAGGTGCAGCCCGGTCAGATGATCAACCCGGGGCAATCTTTATTTTATATTGTTGATAATATTGAAACTTGGGTGGTTGCGAATTTCAAAGAGACACAATTGCAAAAAATGAAACCCGGTCAAAAAGTAGGTATTAAGGTAGATGCTTATCCAAATATTGAATTTGAAGGTGAGGTCAATTCCTTTTCTCCGGCGACTGGGTCACGTTTCTCATTATTACCTCCGGACAATGCAACTGGTAACTTTGTAAAAACAGTACAACGCCTACCGGTAAAAATCAAATTGACAAAAGATAATAAAGCTGAAAATGTTGCTTTGCTCAGACCGGGCATGAATGCTGACGTAGATGTGCATGTTCAATAACTATGGAAAATTTAAATCAACAAGATAGTCTGGTTGAATATGGTTTTAGACGCGTAGTCATCACGATTACAGCCGTGCTCTGTGCCTTGCTGGAAATCGTGGACACCACGATCGTGAATGTAGCCTTAAATGATATGAAAGGATCGTTGGGGGCAACATTGACAGACGTGGCCTGGGTTATTACGGCTTATGCCAT
The DNA here is from genome assembly GCF_003627955.1 of Sphingobacterium puteale. Lineage (GTDB taxonomy): Bacteria > Bacteroidota > Bacteroidia > Sphingobacteriales > Sphingobacteriaceae > Sphingobacterium > Sphingobacterium puteale. The sequence goes on from NZ_RBWS01000004.1 coordinate 58,758, forward strand.
TGCTAACGTAATTGTTATTCCGATGACGAGTTGGTTGTCCCAACAGTTTGGTCGACGTAATTACTTTGCGGCGTCAATTATCATATTTACAGTATCTTCATTTTTGTGTGGTAACGCGACCAATATCTGGGAGCTTGTCGCATTTCGCTTTCTGCAAGGAATGGGCGGTGGAGCCTTGTTGGTGACTGCTCAGACCATCATCACAGAAAGCTATCCCAAAGAAAAACGTAGTATGGCACAGGCGATCTACGGTATGGGGGTGATCATTGGACCGACATTAGGTCCGCCTCTGGGGGGGTATATCATAGATAACTTCTCCTGGCCTTATATTTTTTACATCAATGTACCATTGGGAATTATAGCTACTTTGCTGACCTTGTCCTTTGTGCGTAGTCCGAAATATAGCCAAAAGCAATCGGCAAAAGAGGTGGATTGGTTTGGTGTGATCTTTTTGATTATGTTTATTGGTTCACTTCAGTTCGTACTGGAACATGGTCAACAGGATGATTGGTTTGATGACCCATTAATCTTAGGTCTGTCCATATTATCTGTATTCGGACTATTGTTCTTTATCTGGCGGGAGCTGGTATATGACAAACCTATTGTTAACCTGAGGGTATTGCGTGATAAGAATTTACAGGTAGGGGTGGTAATGAGTTTTATCCTTGGTTTCGGCTTATTTGGATCGACCTTTATTATCCCGATTTATACGCAATCGATATTGGGTTGGACGGCAACGGATGCAGGTCTATTGCTATTGCCAAGTTCGATTATGACTGGGATCATGATGCCATTTATTGGTAAAATGATCCAGAATGGTGTTCCGCAGAAGTATATGGTTGCTGTTGGATTGAGCATCTTCTTTGGGTTTTGTTTTTGGATGTATAGTCTAATGACAAACGATACAGGATCTGAACATATGTTTTGGCCGCTTATCCTTCGTGGGGTAGGTTTGGGGTTGCTATTTGTTCCTGTAATGACTTTATCCCTGTCTACCCTTCATGGTAAATCCATCGGTGAGGGAGCGGCATTTACGGGTATGATGCGTCAGCTGGGTGGTTCATTTGGTATTGCACTGATCACAACTTTTATCGCGCGTGACTCTCAAAAGCACCGTGTTGACTTAGTTTCCAATCTGGATCCGAGTAAGTTTGAGGTACAGCAACGTGTACAGCAGCTGCAGATGAGCTTTCAGGCGAAAGGCTTTGCTTCAAATGAGGCATTGGCCAAAGCGCATCAAATACTGGACATGAATGTCATGAAGCAGGCAACTGTACTGTCTTACATGGATGTATTCCTCTATTTGGGGGTTGTATTTTTGATCTGTGTACCTTTTGTACTGATGATCAAACAGGGCAAGACGCAGATCGATATGTCCAGTGTGCACTAACCGCTGTGTGGACCAGAAACCATCGACGCAAAATTTTATATCGTTTTATTGGCCCTCAAAAGGAATTTCACTTTTTGGGGGCTTTTTTATTTCCAGAAAGGCATAAAATAAAAACCTGATTTGAAATTGATTGTTAAATAATAAAATATTTTTTAAGATTATACGTCTATAAACTAGTCGTTACAAAGAAGTTATTAGTTCAAAAGAAGGCCGCATGTATACAGGAAGACTTAATTTTTTAGCTTTTATTATCCCTTTGTTTTTAGTGTTGATGTTATGTGAATATTGGTATAGTCTGAAGAAACAAAAGCGATATTATACATTTGATGAATCAATCTCTAATCTAAACGTTGGCATTGTTGAGCGTATGTGCGATATGTTTTCTGTTAGCCTGTTCTATTTTTTTTTCGCGTGGGTCTACCAGAACTTTGCGATTTTCCATATCGAAGCCAACCTTTGGACTTGGATCATACTTTTTCTATTTACGGATTTTTTGTGGTATTGGTATCATCGATATAGTCATGAGATCAACCTGCTGTGGGCGGCGCATGTGGTCCACCATCAAAGCGAAGATTATAATTTTACTGTTGCTGCAAGGATTACCATATTTCAGGCGGTATTTCGCTCCTTGTTCTGGGCTTTTATTCCGCTTTTGGGTTTTCCGCCTTTTATGATGACCACAATCCTATTGGTGCATGGAGTATATCCGTTTTTCTCCCATACCCAAACGGTGGGTAATCTGGGGATTTTTGAAAAAATACTTGTCACTCCATCACATCACCGTGTACATCATAGCAGTAACGAGATTTATCTGGACAAGAACTATGGTGATATTTTGATCATCTGGGATAAAATGTTCGGAACTTTTATTGCTGAACAAAGAGCGGAGCCTTGCGTCTATGGATTAACCAAACCAATTCATCGGTATACTTTTCTTTGGCAGCATTTTCACTATCTCTTTGAAATAGGGCTGTCGTTTAAGCGTGCGGTGGGATTTAAAAACAAAATGCGTACGATATTTGGTCGCCCTGATGATATACAACCTGAAATTCGGGAGGAATTGGAGCGGAAGATCTTTGCGGGAACCAAGACTCGGGTTCATGGAAAAAATCTGAGCCGATATATTTTCTTCCAATCCATATCCACGATGGGACTTCTGTTTTTCTTTTTGCTTTACGGCAACTACCAAAACAGTGTACAGCTGTTGGTGGGCGGTCTCTTTATCCTGTGTAGTGTCATTTGTGTTGGTGGCTTGCTGGAGCATGAAAAATGGGTTTTTCCTCTCGAAATGCTGCGGTTATTTCTGGTTTTGCTATTTATAACAATTACTTTTTTTTCGTTTCCGGCACTCCTTGTTCTCTTTACAATTGCGATGATGCAGCTCACCTTTTATAGACCGGTAAAATATCATTACGAACGAATTCTTCATTTATCGAAGCACTAAACCTATTCTTTTGTTAAAGGGTTTGGCACAGTTCGACGAAGGTCTGACCGTAATTTCTGGCCATGATGTCCCAGCTGAACTCTTTGCTCGTATTGCATTTGAATTTCTGCCCCAGTTTTTCATAATGATCTGGATGGTCTAAAATGGACTGTAACTGCGTTATCCATGCATGAGCGTCCCGGCTAGCAAGCAGAAGTCCGTTGTGATTATGTGTAATGGCGCTAGTAATCCCTTCCAGTTCGGCGGCGACAACGATGGTGCCTGCAGCAGATGCTTCCAGACAGACCAATCCGAAACCTTCCATATCCCCCGGTACCTGGATATTGGGCATCAGAAAAGCTTGGGCTCCTGCGAGCAGCTGCTTTAATTGAGCAATGGAAACTTTTCCCAGATGCTGGATTTGTTCCGGATATGCCTTCAATAATTTGCGCATATCCTGTTGATCTGTTGGATATCCAAGAAATAGGGTAAACAGATGATAAAATTTGTTGGGCAATAAGTTGAGTAAACGTTCCGTCGGCGTAGGGTTATGATCAAACGGCCCTATCATAACAAGTTTAAAATTACCCTGAACTGCAGGAATGACATGTTCCATAAGCCACGAAAACCCTTTGCGTCTTACAGGCCTTCCTAAGGTGATAAAATAAGGCAGAGGCGTAGCATTTCCGCTTAAGTTACGATACTCAGTTCCGATAAAATCCAGGCCATTTTCCGGTGTTACAGCAGTGCTGGGAAGGGCCGGATCCACACCGTTTGGGATGACCAAGATTCTGGACGCATCAATTCCACGTGATTGAGCGGCTTGGGCAGTTGCCTGACTCACTGTTATAATCCGGTCAAATACATTGAAGCGGGGGATTATCCGACGTTGAAAATAAGGAAATGGAAAAACGACATCAAGGCCATGAAGGGTGACGACTCTTTTGAGATGGCCATATCCCTTATGAAAAGATGCCAAAGCAGCAATTAATCCGTCATTAAAATGAATGAGCTTAATGCGGGGGTTGTCGCTGATTTTCGATAGGATACGTCGGTTCAAATGAAAGAAAAAAGTCAGAATGGATTCTTTATTATCATAAACGATTGTATGTACTTTTAGATAGAGTGCCACATTATTAATGAGCTCAAAGCTCTGTTTTTCCATTCCGCCGACCGCGGGCGGATATTTGTGGCTAACAAATAAGATTTCTATTTCAGACGGTAGCATGTAGATTTTTTCTTTTGATACAGAGATAAAATATTACTCCAATTGCAGTCCAGAGTAGCTGACGGCCACGGCGCAGGAGGGAAACACTTAGCCAGATGCTTCCACCTGAAATTCCGATCATGCTAAGTAGTATTTTGTTTGAGATTTCTTCAACGCCAAGTTGCCCCGGAATAAATGCACCTGCACTTTTAAATATAATTACACTCATATCCAGGATTAACCCATGGATTAGTTTGACATCAACAGTCATAAATTTTAAGATCAGGTAGAATTCAAGGCTTCCAATTAACCAATGTAATGCAAACAGCAAATAGGAATACCAAAATACCTTATTTTGCTGCTGGTAGAAGTCTTTTGTGCTCCAAAGTAACTTCTGGATCTGATTTTTCGCTTTCAATAGAAGTGATGTATCGACTACTTGTGCTGGTGGTGCTTTGCTGGATATGAGCCAATAGAATATAAAAATGACAAACAATATTAGTATCGCACAGACGGCATAGACCGCAGGTCCTGTAGATCGGATAACTTCTTTTTTTAGCGGAGAAAACATCAACCAGATCATTGCAAGTAAGAAAAGGTTTAATTGTGATAGTATGGCCGTGATACGGGAGATGGTGACAGCATTTAGCCCTTGCTGTAATGGGATATCATAACGGGTTAGCAATTGGGCTTTAAGCAGATCTCCGCCGATGATGCTGGTGGGATTGAAGAGTCCGACTGTTTCACCGATTTGACGCACTGCAAAAAGCTCGATCAGGTTGATCTTTTTTTTCGAGGCTCCCAGACAAACCCACCAAGCCAGTGTTCCGAAGAAGTAGGCTACAAAAGTTGTCAATACGATAATGATAAAGCGATAACCAATAGTTGACAGTTCTCTTTTCAAGGCGGAAAGATCGCTGTGGGTTAGGAAAATTACCATGGAAATTAGGATCAACATGAGAAAGACGGCTTTGATTAACCGAGGGAATGTTGTTAATTTGCCCATGCGAGGTCTGTGTCCTGTGTTTTATCGGCCAGTAATTCGATGTCGTCAAAGTATTGTTGGGATAGCCGTGACCAGTCTAATTGGCCGACATAAGAAAGTCCCGCTGTAATCAAGCTTCTTCTTAGCGCTGCGTCAGACAGGATTTTCTTTACATAGTATACATATCCGGCCGCATTTTCGGGCTGGCATTTAAATCCACTTACACCATGCTGAATCAGCGATGCTGAACCACCGCCATCTGCTATCACACAGGGCAGACCCGAAGCTAATGCTTCGACAACAACGTTGCCGTAAGTTTCTGAAACCGAAGGAAAGACAAAGACATCTGCTGATGCGTACAGTATGGCAAGTTCCTGATGTGTCTTTTTTCCCAGAAAAATAGCATCGGGCATTTCCTGCATTGCAGTTGACTTTGCGGTTCCTTCGCCGACTACAATAAAATTATAGTCCAGTTTTTGAGCTTGTATTTGCTGGTAAATGTCAATCAGGGTTTTGATATTTTTCTCCCAAACGATCCGGCTTACAAATAGCACGGTTGGTTTTCCATTTTTGGTCAGTTGTTGGATGTAACTCATATTCTTTTTCGTAGGTGTAAATAGCTGCGTATCAATGCCTCTTTGCCAGAGCTTCAATCCGTCCTGTTGAAGGCCGATCTGCTGGAGTTCAGCTAAGATAGATTTTGTCGGAACATAGATGATGTCACATTTGTTGTAGAAATTATTCATTGCACGTTTCATCCATTGTTCTGTGGGCTTGACCAGAGGCAATATATTTTTGAAATAATATGCGATGTAGGAGATGAAATGTGTGTGGTATATGGTTAATACGGGTATATTTCTACGTTTGGCATAATTCAATGCAAAGAAGCCCAGCAGCGAGGGGGTTGCGATATGAATGATGTCCGGTGCAAATTCATCCAATGCCAGTTCGAGCTTTTTTTTGATGAGCTGCGGAATAGCCAGACAATAATCATCATTGACAGGTATTTTAAATGTGGGAACTTTGTAAGAAAGAAAGTCCCGGAATTGTGTGGGACCGCCACCGTAAATAAAGAAATAACTGAAATTTTGTTGGTCAATACGATTTATGAGCTGAAACATTGTGCGAGATGCACCGTCAAAATCTTCAACGAGTATTTCTGTAAAAAAGGCTACCTTTCTCATTTTATTTTAATTAGGGGTTTCATAAAAATATTTGAAAAGCGTAACTCAAAAGCTACTTAGATATTAATCTTTTATCATTAAAGTGTTTGTAAATTGTTAATTATTAATAATTTGTCAATAATTTTTATAAGTAAAATTAATTTTAGAATATAGTTGACCTAATGTTGCAATGGTATTTTTGGGATGAACAAATTATTCAGTCCATGTTATTAGATTTATTGTTCGAAAGGAAAACTAGACTCAAAGGTCTCCGAAAGGTTCTGATTTTAGCTGTTTGTGCTTCGGCGGGCGTCATGTTGGGCTTCAAATTGAAGCCTAAGGAAGTGAGGCCCATGAATTTCGTTTATGTCGATATGCCAAACGCACGGGAAGGACGGCTTAGTTTATTGACCTATAACATCGCTGGTCTTCCAGAATTGATTTCAAGTGCCGAGACCGAAAGGGCTTCGAGCATTACCTCGATCGGTGAATTAATAAATTCTTTTGATATTGTCAATGTGCAGGAGGATTTTAATTATAATAAGTTTTTGTACAGTAGAAACAGGCATAGCTATCGAACTGAAAATATGGGCGGTGTACCTTTCGGCGATGGATTGAGTACACTGTCAAAATATCCTATACAGGATTTTGAACGGGTGAGCTGGAAGGACTGTAATGGATCGGATTGTTTGACTCCTAAAGGATTTTCGTATGCAAGAATCCAGCTGGCGAAAGAGGTTTTTATTGATGTTTACAATGTGCATGCGACAGCTCAAGATGATCCCGATGCAACGGTGGCCCGCCAGAAGAATTTGAATCAACTGAAAAATTATATTCGAAAGCATTCCGCAGGGCAAGCTTTGTTGATCATGGGCGATTTTAATGCTCATTATGCGTACACCTTGGATAATATTGTTTCTTTTCAGAGTGAGTTAGCGCTGGTGGACGCTTGGGTAAATTTGAAAAATAACGGTGAAATACCCTCGCATAAACAAGACTTTACAGCTCGGGCTGCATTGGATTTAACGGATGATTGTGAAGGAATTGATAAGATCTATTACCGTAATAATAACCGTATTGTTTTTGAAGCAAAGGACTATCAAGTTCAAAAGCATCTTTTTCAAAACAAGGCGGGACAAGATTTATCTGACCATTGTGCCGTATCGTTACAGTTGGGATGGCGCATGATTACCCCCTTCGATCAGTAGACTTTCTCAATTCTTTCATATCAATCGCGATTAGCACTGAGCCCCTTCAGTGCTTTTTTGTGTTTGGGTATTTTCGACGGTCCAAACAGGGCTATCTATAAATAAAAAGCCCCATAAATAAGTTATGGAGCCTTTATAAAATTGGGATAAATTATCTTATTTATACATCTCTTCGCGTTGTGCTTTTACCACATCGCTGTTGATGTATTCATCGTAAGTCATTAATTTGTCGATAATTCCTTTCGGAGTCAATTCAATGATCCTGTTTGCCACAGTTTCAGTCAATTCGTGGTCACGGGAGGTGAACAGCATTGACCCTTTAAAGTCTGACATTCCATTGTTCAATGCGGTGATTGACTCTAAGTCCAAGTGGTTGGTCGGCTCATCAAAAATTAAGAAGTTGGCTCCCTGTAGCATCATTCTTGAGAACATACAACGCATTTTTTCACCCCCGGAAAGTACTGAAACTTTCTTCATCACCTCTTCACCAGAGAATAACATTTTCCCCAAGAATCCACGTAGAAACTGTTCATCCGCTTCAGGGTTGGTTGTATAGTCTCTTAACCAATCGACCAAATTTTCATTTTTACCTTCGAAAAAAGCTGCATTTTCAATTGGCATATCCGCAGGTGTGATGGTAACCCCCCATTTAAATTCGCCACCGAAATCAGTATCTCTACCGGTGATAATATCGTAAAATGCTGTAGTGACTAAAGAGTTGGGACCTAATACCGCAATTTTATCACCTTTATTGATCATAAATGTGATATCCTTGAAGAATACTTCACCATTAACGGTTTTGCTCAAACCTTCTACCTGTAATGTTTGGTCTCCCGGTTCGCGGTTCATGGTATTGAACATGATTGCCGGATATTTACGGTTGGAAGGTTTGATCTCATCAATATTGATCTTATCCAACGCTTTTTTACGTGATGTAGCTTGTTTTGATTTGGATGCATTGGCTGAGAAACGACGGATAAATTCCTGTAATTCTTTAACCTTGTCTTCCATCTTTTTATTTTGGTCTGCACGCTGTTTTAATGCCAGTTGAGAAGATTCGTACCAGAATGAGTAGTTACCTGTATAAATAGTCATTTTACCAAAGTCTATATCTACGGTATGCGTACATACAGCATCCAGGAAGTGACGGTCGTGGGACACTACAAGTACAATTGCTTCATAAGAAGCTAAAAAGTCTTCTAACCATGCAATTGTATTGATGTCCAAGTCATTGGTAGGCTCATCGAGAATCAAGATATCTGGATTACCGAATAATGCCTGTGCCAATAAGACACGTACTTTTTGATTACCATCAATTTCAGAGACTAACTTATAGTGAAGCTCTTCTTTAATGCCCAAGCTGCTCAATAAGGTAGCTGCATTGGATTCTGCATTCCAGCCATCCATTTCTGCGAAAAGACTTTCAAGTTCGCCTGCACGTTCGCCATCTGCATCAGAAAAGTCTTCTTTCATATAAATGGCATCTTTTTCTTTCATGATTTTGTAAAGATCTTGATTACCCATCATGACAGTTTCTAATACCGTATATTCGTCGAAAGCATAGTGATCCTGACTCAATACAGACATGCGTTCGCCGGGAGTAAATGCCACCGAGCCCGTAGAAGGGTCAACTTCGCCAGAAATAATTTTTAAGAAAGTAGATTTACCAGCTCCGTTGGCACCAATAATACCGTAACAGTTGCCAGGTGTGAATTTTAAATTGACATCTTCGAATAGTACACGTTTACCATAACGAAGGGAGAGATTTGACACATTAATCATGCGGCAAAGATACGTTTTAATCTTGTATTTTTTAACTATTTCCAAACATCAGTTCCTGATATAATCGCCTCGGTTTTAGCTTTTGTAAAAGCTGGATTTTCATGTGAATAGCGTCTAACTGTCGAAAATGCAAAATGCAGACATTGGACCTACGGTAGAGTAGAGAACATGGTTAAAAAAATGTGCCAGATTAATAAATTATGAATTCGGTGCTATACCTATAAATTGGCTTCTTTTTTGTTGCTCTAGCGTTGAAATGAAATCAATTATGAAAAGAAATAGCATTCCGTATGCTTTAGTAGTCGTTTTTGCCTTTTTGCTGAATTTGCAGGGAGCCCATGCACAGTTTGGTGGACTGCTTGATAAGGCGAGCAAGGCCGTAGCTTCCAAAGGGAGCAAAATGTTGGGATTGGACAAGCTTTTAAAGGAACCTGATGCGATAAGCACAAGTTTTGAAGATGTGAATCGAAAAGGTGAACAGATGCCCGATTTTCAAAATACAGCCGTCTATAAACCCTTGGAAAATTTAACCAAAAATGGTCAGGACGGCTATCTACTCGAAGCAGGTCATTTTGAAATGACCAACAAAAGTTACTGTCTGAAGGCGGGTACCTATGCCCCGTCCAAGGGTGATGGCTATATGTACGCCCCTACGCTTGGAAAAAAAAGGGAGGTTGTTATCGCGATCTTAAAAAGTGCGGAAAGACATCCTGAAGTTTCACAATCGTCGATACAGATGTTATTGTGGACTATTATTGCCAAGACCAAATTTATAGACTATGCTGGTGAGGTCAAGGAGACAGCATTGAAGTTATTGAGCCCAGAACAGTTGTTGTTATTGGAAGGCGGGGCACTAGGTATATTACCGTTTGATGTTGTGCAAAAAGCGAAAGATCAGATGCCACCTGCTGTGCAAACTATATTTGAAGCAGAGAATAATATCAGGCAGCTGGTTTCTTCTGGCAACTATTCTTATGCCGAATTTGAAAAGTATGCGATTATGGCCGGTATGGCCGAACCTCGTACTGATGTCCCTAGTGGTATCTGGACACTTCATCCCGATGGTTATTACGTCCGATATTTTCCTAGCGGTTACTCCATGACCAAAGTACAGATATATGTACCGGAGGAACTGATCACAAAATTGAAAGGTAAAAAGTTGATTTACGACGCGACAGATGACATTGCTTGCCCTGCGAATACAGGATCACAACGTTTAGCGCAAACTAATGAGCCGATTAAACACTAGGTATGATGTGGGTAAAAGAGAAAATGGATGTATTTAGATAGAAACAACAAGGGAGATCAAACGATCTCCCTTATTCATTAAATTTCCTCTTTTGCCTCCTATATAATATAAAAATGATGACAATAATAGCTGCGATCCCTAAAATAATATAATGGGAGCCTGATTGTTGTTGATGTTGGGTTGTATCCTCTGTCGTCTGCGCATATATAAAATTTGCTACGAAAAGAAGCACCATGAAAATCCACTTCTTGCACATAATAAACGGTTTATTAACTATAGTAGCAAGCTAACTATTTTTTGCAATAAAGACAAATAAATTTTACAAAAATGACAATATCAAAAGGTGGTTTGCGGTGGCTGTGTATAATGTGTTGATTTTTATGGAGATGTCGGGTTTTAAGGCTATGTTTAAAGTTAAAATATCTCCATTATTGGAAGAGATTGTGTCGAAATGCCCTGTTTGGTAATGAACGATTAAAAAATATTCTTTTTTTTGTGCTATAATGGGACAGATTCATGTAATCTGGCTCTTAGGTGGAAATACTAAGGCCAGAGGTCGGATTAATGGGCGTAAAGTTGTATATTGTGAACCTTTTGAGCATTTAAAGATATTAATGTCATGTCAAAACTTATTAATTTAACTGTCTTCAGAGAATTTTTGAAATCTAGCTTTGCTGGAGGGATTATTCTTTTTTCCTGTGTAATCTTGGCGTTGATCGTGGCCAATACGTCGGTATATGGATCGGTTATGGACTTTCTGCTTCGAGAAGTAGGATTTGAAACCGACGGTATCCAGCTGAAATATTCCTGGTTGTTGTGGCTCAACGATGGACTAATGGCTATTTTCTTTTTATTGGTGGGATTGGAGATAAAAAGAGAAATTGTAGAGGGGGAGTTATCTTCTCCTAGTAAAGCTGTTCTTCCTATTTTAGCTGCCGTGGGTGGGGCGTTATTGCCTGCGGCAATCTATTTTATCATCAATAAAGATGCTACCGAGACGGTGCACGGTTGGGGAATTCCCATGGCGACGGACATTGCGTTTGCGCTTGCCGTAATCACACTTCTGGGAAATAAAGCTCCGGCTAGCCTCAAGATTTTTCTGGCGGCTTTAGCCATTGTGGACGACTTGCTTGCGATCTTAGTTATCGCTTTGTTCTATAGCAACGGGATTCATGCAACATATCTATTTATTGCGCTGGGCATATTTGTTTTTTTAGTTGTCCTCAATAAACTTGGGGTAAAAGCGCTGTGGGCTTATCTCATTCCGGGGCTTTTTATTTGGTATTTTATTCATCATTCTGGCATACATGCGACTATTGCGGGGGTGTTGGTAGCAATGACTTTACCCACTACGCCTGATGAAAAAGAGTCTCCGCTGGAAAAGCTTGAGCATTTATTGACTAAACCCGTGAATTTTATTATTATCCCTTTGTTTGCGTTTGCAAATACATTAATTCCAATTCATGCAGAGATGATTGGCGGTTTAACTTCAAAATTGGGACAGGGTATTATTGTGGGATTGATTGCCGGAAAATCAGTTGGTATATTTTTAATTTGTTTTATCGCAAAAAAATTGAAAATAGCACAGCTTCCGGATGGTGCAAGCTGGGTACAGATTTTCGGTGTAGGTTTATTGGGTGGAATTGGTTTTACCATGTCTATCTTCATATCTATCTTATCATTTGATGACGCCTTCTTGATCGAAGAAGCAAAATTCGCGGTGCTTATTGCTTCGCTCTGCGCCGGAATATTAGGATATACGATATTGAGATTAGCGGGTAATTTCAAAAACAATCGGGATAGTGTAGGTTAAAAATGGCATGGATTTAACATGCTGTCAGCAGGTTTATTGTCGGTATAGTTCTTAGGCGAGTAAAAGCTGACCTCATATATAGATTAGTTTTAGTAACTTAGCACACATTTAACAAAATAATAAAAATTGAGATTTACTGAATTTGGTTTTGTTCCGGAATTGGAAGAGGGCTTAGAAAGCATGATGTTTGAAGAGGCTACGCCTATTCAAGAGCAGACAATTCCCGTCATAAAAGAAGGAAGCGATATGATTGCCTGTGCACAGACGGGCACAGGGAAAACGGCGGCATATATGTTACCAATTTTAGATGCAGTCGCCAGAGATGCTAAAGAATACATACGTGCGATTATACTTGTTCCGACAAGGGAACTGGCATTGCAAATAGATCAACAGATCATGGGTATGTCCTACTATACCGGGGCAACTTCCATCTCGATCTACGGAGGTGGTGACGGTATGGGCTACGAGCAGCAGAAACGTGCTATCCGGGAGGGGGTTAATATTATTGTCGCTACCCCTGGTCGACTAATTAGTCACCTTACCTCAATGAAAGTCGATTTAACTCATCTGACGCATTTTGTGCTGGATGAAGCAGACAGTATGCTGGACATGGGGTTTCAGGATGATATATTACGTATTGTCAGCTATTTGCCAAAGAAAAAGCAAATGTTGCTTTTTTCCGCGACGATGCCCCTCAAAATCCGAAATTTTGCGAGAAAGATTCTTTTTAAACCCGTTGAGGTCAATATCGCCATTTCAAAACCTTCGGAAGGTATAGATCAGCGTGTTTATCTTGTATATGATAAACAAAAGATGGATCTATTGAAGATTATCTTACAGGATGTTAATTATGTCTCTGTCATCATTTTTGCCTCACAAAAAACTACAGTTAAATTATTGGCGCAAGAATTGCAAAAACAGGGAATAGACGCAGAAGGCTTCCATTCTGATCTCGAACAGGCGAAGCGTGAAGATATCATGAGCAGATTTAGATCACGGCAGGTGAGGGTGCTCGTTGGGACGGATGTGATTTCGCGTGGTATCGATATCGTAGGTATCAGCCTGGTTGTAAACTATGATGTTCCGCCAGATCCTGAGGATTATGTACACCGTATCGGCCGTACAGCGAGGGCTGCAACAACAGGGACTGCCATAACTTTTGTAAATGACAAAGATCAGCAACGTTTTTCTCAGATTGAAAATCTGATTGGTTATCCTGTCGAACAGATCGCTTTACCGGAGGGCTTTGAGACTGGACCTGAATATAATCCTACTAAGAAAAGCGGCAATTCGCAAAATAGAAGACGTTCCAATAAGAACAGAAATAAAAATTATCAGAAACAAAAAAGGGCTTAATTTATTAAGCCCCTTGTATTTTATGCTATTCGATTGTCTGATCGATTTATTCTGTCGCCCATACAGCCAGCTCATAGCCGTCGGGGTCTTTAAATTGAAATCTTTTGCCACCGGGAAAGCTAAAGATATCTTTGACAATGACACCCCCGGCCTGGGTGACTTTGTCACGCGTAGCGACCAAATCATTCGAGTAAAGAACGACTAAAATACTGCCGTTTATCGGTTTCCCAACTGTAAAACCTCCATCCACATATTTTCCGTCAAAGGCTGTATACTCAGGACCGTAATCTGTAAAGCTCCAGCCAAAACTTGCTGAATAGAATTTTTTAGCTCTTTCAAGATCGCTCGATATAAATTCGAGATATTGAATTTGCTCATGGATAAGTTTGTTATCTGAAGAAGAATTGCTCATAATATTGTCTAAGTGATGTTCATTTTTTTGAAAGCTCACCTGACTTTCTTATTTCAAGTGAGCTTTCGATATAATGTAAATATAAGACTTTGCCTGAACAAATTTTTGGGCATATCTCATGAATCTGTTGTTAATTAGTAGTAGACTGCCTCATATTCTTTGTGTTATATCGAAATATAGATTATTCTTTTTTTCTGCCAAGGAGTGCCTGGGTGAACACAGAGAGCATAACCAATGAAAGCCCGAGGTAGAATGATAGATTGAGTTCTTTGGATTCATGAAAGAAAAAAAATGCAATTAAGATAGCATATACAGGTTCGAGGTTAAGGCTTAAATTGAGCGTAAACGCAGAAATTCTCTTTAAAATTTCTGTGAAAGCGATGTATACGGCAACGGTACAAAATAGGGACAAAACGAGGAGGTATAACATATCCGTTGAACTCGGGATAAAAGAGGACATGGGATAATAATAAAGATAGCCTGGAAGGAGCAGGCCCAGACCGACAGTCCCGCCGATCATTTGATAATAATTGATAATTATGCTATTGTATCGTTTGACCAAACGTTCATTATAAACCGCATAAATCGAAGCGAATGCTGGTGAAATGATTCCCAAGATAATACCCAATTGATGCGTTGTATCGAAATGGAATATCAATACTATACCAAAAAGTGTAAGTCCACTTAGGAGAAACTCCGAACGTTTAAAACTTGTTCTGTTTATCATTGGGCCGAAGATTGCGGTAAAGAAACTAGCCATGCAGTAACAGACTACGCCAATGGAAATATTGGAATATTTGATACTTGCATAAAAAAGTAACCAGGAGGCTGTAATTAAAAGTCCATTTTTTGCGATAGTGAATTTTTCAGCTATGCTGATCTGATGTGGAATTTTAAACCATTTTAAAATTAAAAATAGAAAAATAGCAGAGAAAAATACCCGATACCAGGTTAGCATACCTTCATTGAGACTGATGACCTTGCCCAATACGCCCGATATACCTAAACATACCACAGCAAGATGTAGTATGAAATATGAATGTTTCATAAGATGTTGTCTTCCAGATCCATCTTAAAAAAGACAGATGCGATTGTTATAAAATGTGATTGTGAATTTAAGGCATGAGCAATTAGCCGATTATTCGGTGCCATGCTTTAATAATATTTTAGCAAATATTAAACGATTGGAGGAGGAAGACAGCTTGTTCTGTTCATAAAATTCTATTTCTTATCCGAAGATAAGAAAATTTAATGGTTTAATTTCGATGATTGTAAAATAACAAGGATCCATTCGGGTGATTGTATTTGTAGTGACGGTATCAGCCAAAAACGGGGGCTAATTTTCATTAGCCCCCGTTGATTAAACTTTCTGAAGAAAACCTTATGCTTGACCTAATACTGTTCGGTATCGTTAACTCCTCCCAATGCGCGGTAAAGATCCACCACTGCGTTGAGTTTTTCCCGCTTTATGCTAATCTGTTCTAGATCATTTTGTAAAGCATTGTTTTGTGCGGTTATGACTTCCAGATAATTTGCCATGCCACTTTTGTAGAGTAGGGCAGCGTCTGAAGTCGCCTTGGCTAATGAATTGGATTTAGCTTCAATCAGCTGAAGTCTCTGATCGCTATGCTTTATTTTTGCTAAAGCATCCGATACCTCCGAAACTGCTAGCATAACAGACTGTTTAAACTGTACCGCCAATTTTTCACGTTCGATTATCGAAATCTCATAGTTTGTCTTCAGCGCACCTTTTTGAAAGATCGGTTGGGTGATGTTTCCTGCTATTGTTTTCACAATGGACCCCGGCAGATCAAACCAGCGATTGAATTGAAATGAGTTTGTTCCGATCGAAGGGGTCAAACTGATTGAAGGATACATCGCTGCTTTGGCCAGCCCTATTCTACTGTTCGCTGCAACTACGGCATACTCGGCCGCTTTGACATCGGGTCTTCGGCTAAGCAGTTCGGCTGGAACTCCCGTTACCAATGTCCCATCGACAATAGTTGCATCAAGACCTTTGGAACGCTGAATTTTATCGGGAAAATCACCGCATAGTATACTTATGGCATTTTCTTCAATAGCGATATTCTGGTCAGCTAATGGAATCAGCAATTCTGCCGTTTTCTTTTGTGCTTCGGCCTGTTCTACCGCTAGAGAACTCACCAGTGAGGAATTGTATTGTAGACGGATCATACTCAATGTACTGTCACTAAGTTGTACATTTTTCTGGGCAATCTTTAACTGTTCGTCCAACGCGATCAGGTTGTAATAAGATTGGATAACCTGAACAATAATGCGCGTCTTTAACGCTGATAAATTTTCCTTTTGTCCAAAGAAATTTGCTAATGCTTCTTCTTTCTGCATCTTTGCCTTTCCCCAGATGTCTGCTTCCCAAGAAAGTCGGAGTGTAGCGTTGTAATCATCCATATAAGGGGTTCCAATAAATTGATCGCTAAGGGAACCGTTAAGGGAATTGGTGGATAACCAGGTCCTATTCGCGCCCAAGTTTAGATCAAGTGTTGGTAAAAGGCCCTTTTTTGATTGTTTATAAGCCAGTTCCAGCTGTTGCATACTTAAAAGTGCGACACTAACATCCGTGTTTTTGATGAGCGCTTTTTCAATGAGTGCAGTTAAATTGGGATCTTTCACAAACTTCCGCCACGATAATGCCAATGTATCCGAGGTCAGGACAATTTCGTTATTTCTGAAATTTTCAGGTAGGTCCAAATCCTGACGTGTATATTTTTTGCCGACACTGCACGAAGCGAGCAGTAGGGAAGTACCTGCTAAAAAAATAATATAGTGATGAAATTTTTTCATTTTAATCGTTTGTCTTTTTCACGAGTTTTTTACTTGAGACCTTCTCCTGTAAATATTGAAATACCAGATACAATAACGGTATAACGATCACACCGAGGATGACCCCGCTTAACATACCCATTGCTGCTCCCGTACTAATGGAGTGGTTACCTGTCGCTGTTCCCCCAGTAGCAAACATCAAAGGAACCATACCTGCGATAAAGGCTAATGAGGTCATTAAAATTGGGCGAAGGCGTGCTTTGGCCCCCTCCAAAGCAGAATCAATGAGTGAAGAACCAGCCCGTCTACGCTGTAACGCAAACTCAACAATCAGAATCGCATTCTTGGCCAAAAGACCAATGAGCATAATCAATCCGACTTGAACGTATATATTATTGTCCAGACCGATAGCACGTGTTCCTAAGAACGATCCGATGATCCCGGTCGGAATCGATAACAGGACTGCCAACGGCAATAGATAGCTTTCATACTGTGCGGAAAGTAAGAAATAGACGAACAATAAGCTCAATGTCAAAATGATCATTGTCTGATTACCAGAAGATTTTTCTTCCAAACTAAGCCCTGTCCATTCGAAACTATAGTCTCCAGGTAATTTGTTCAGCACATTTTTCTCCAGGGTTTCCATAATAGCGCCATTACTGATACCTGGGTTACTGACAACGTTAATGGTAAGCGAGTTGTACAAGTTGTAACGTGTCACAGATTCCGGTCCGTAGACTTTGCGAAGTGTAACCAATGTATTTACCGGTAGCATTTCCCCTTTATTATTCTTGACAAATATTTCATTGAACGCGTCCTTATCCGTTCTAAAAATTCCGTCTGCTTTTACAGCGATACGATAAAATTTACCAAAACGATTGAAATTCAGTGATTGGTCGCCGGCAAAATAGGTCTGAACAGACGAAAGCATTTCACTGACATCTACACCAAGCTGAGCCGCTTTATCTTCGTCAACTTCCAATTCCATTTGTGGATAATCTGCTCTGAACATGGTGTAGGCAAATTGTACACCTGGTTGTTGCATAATCTTTGCAATAACAGAATCGGACATTGCTTTAAGCTCTACCGGAGACTTTCCAGCTCTATCTTGTAGTACAAGTTCGGCACCGTTCATCATACCATAACCATCGACAGGAGGGGAGCGGAAAGCCATTGCATTGCCTTCTTTAACAGTAGTTAGCTTTTGAGAAATCACCTGATGAATCTGATCAATATCATTCATTTCGCCACGTTTCTTCTTATCCTTTAGACGGATGAATCCTGTTGCATAAGCCGCACTGGAGTTGTTGCCAATCATATTGAAACCAGTGATACTCGTGTGGCTTTCAATAGAAGGTAAGTCAGCCAATAGTTTTTCTATTTTTTCTACAGCTTTTGTTGTTCGATCGAGACCGGTACCTGGAGGCATTTCCAAACTGTACACGACAAAGTTATCATCTTCCATAGGAACGAAGCTTCTTGACGTACTGGTCATGAGATATCCCGCAGCAGCTATTGTAGCGATAATTAATAAGGCCGCTAGCCATTTTTTCTTAACAAGATATTTCAGAGAGCCGACGTATCTATTTGTCATGTTTTCAAAACCAGCATTAAAGGCTTTGAAAAACCGTTGTGAGAATCCTGTTTTTTGAACTTGCCCATCATGATTTTCAGCATGTGTATTTTTCAGCAACAAGGCACAAAGAGCTGGCGTCAACGTCAATGCATTTATTGCTGAAATTACAATGGCGATAACCAGTGTATAGGCGAATTGTTTGTAAAACATTCCCGATGAACCGGTCATAAAGCCGATCGGAATAAATACGGCACACATAACCAGGGTAATCGAGATAACCGCACCGGTTATTTCACTCATGGCACTGTGTGTGGCCTCGTTACCGGTCATGGTCGATGTTTCCATCTTGCCATGGACGGCTTCGACGACGACAATGGCGTCATCGACCACAATACCGATGGCCAATACCAAGGCAAAAAGGGTCAATATATTGATCGTAAACCCAAACACCAGTAGGAAAAAGAATGTCCCTACGATGGCCACTGGTACCGCGATTGCCGGAATAATCGTCGACCGGATGTCCTGTAAGAATAAGAAAACCACCAAAAACACCAGGAGAAACGCTTCAATTAATGTCGAACGCACCTGCGCGGTACTTTCATCCAGACGCTCCTTGGTACTGATCAGCTTAAAAATCTTGATGCCGGGAGGAAATGAGCGTTGCGCTATTTCGATCTGTTTATCGATACCTATTTCAATTTCGTTGGCATTGGAACCAGAAGTCTGGAAAATACCAATTGTAACTGTGTTCAATCCATTATTTTGCGAATTACCGCTATAGCTGATCGAACCAAATTCGATTCGGGCAACATCTTTCAGCCTGACGATCTGAACATCATTATTTTTAACAATAATGTTTTCATACTGTTCCGGAAGATTCTTTTTCCCTTTATATCGAATCACATATTCCAATGGTGCCTTTGATTCTTCACCTAGTTTTCCGGGTGCGGACTCCAGACTTTGCTTGGAAATGGCAGCGATGACTTCTTGGGGTACAAGCCCATAACTTGCCATTTTCTGAGGATTCAGCCAAACGCGCATGGAGTAGTCCTTGGAGCCAAATACCATGGCCTGGCCCACACCGGGAACACGTTTGATCTGTGGGATCAGGTTAATGTTGACATAGTTCTGCAGGAAAAGTTCATCATATTTTTTGTTATCTTCCGTATAGATATTAAAAATCATGATCATACTATTCTGTTGTTTGGAAGTCGTCAATCCCATCCGCACAACTTCTTGTGGAAGTATCGGTGTTGCCTGTTGCACCCTGTTCTGTACGTTTACAGCTGCTTGATCCGGATTTACACCAGCCTTAAAAACAATACGTACGGAGAATGTACCATCGTTACTTGCTGTTGAGGTAATGTATTCCATGTCCTCAACGCCATTGATCTGCTCTTCCAGTGGTGTGACAACTGACCGTAATACGGTCTCACTATTACCACCGGGGTAACTTCCCGTAACCTGAACCGTAGGGGGAGCGATATCGGGGAACCGTGTCTGCGGTAGTCTCAAAAGACCAATTACCCCGAGTATCACAAATATGATAGATATAACAGTTGCCAAAACTGGCCTGTCAATAAATTTCTTCAGCATTTTATTTTAAATTTTAGATAAATCTACTACAGGCTCTTATTTCTTAGTAGGTTGAACCTGCATTCCGTCATTAAGCATATCAATTCGATTCATTACGATTTTTTCGCCCGCTGTCAGGCCTGATTTGAGCAGATACTCATTGGCCGTATTTCCGGCAATCTCGATCTGTTTCATGGCAATTTTGTTTTTGTCTCCGATGACATAAACAAAATAGCGGTCCTGGATATCTTTAACAGCTGCCATGGGAACTAACAATACATTGTCATGAACCTTTTTTAGGACAACTTTGGCTGAACCGCCAGAACGAAGTATTTTGTCCGGGTTGGCAAATATTGCCTTTAGTGTCATACTACCAGTCGTCTTATCAATATTACCGCTGGCCATTTCTACTTTTCCGGGATGATTATATACTGTACCGTCAGCGAGGATCAATGTTGCGTTATCGTTGGATGATTTCTTTCCACTGTCTTTCATAAAGGTTATAAAATCAGCTTCGCTTAAGGAGAAATAGACGTTCACAGTATTGATTTCAGACAATGTTGTCAACGGTGTCGCATCTGCAGCCGTAATCAGGTTTCCGATACGATTTGGGATCCGCCCGATATATCCGCTTACTGGAGCATTTATTAAGGTAAATCGTGCATTGATTTGCGAGGAGCCTAAGGCCGCTTGTGCCTGTGCAACCTGAGCTTTTGCAGCAGCGTAATTCGCTTCGGCAGTTTTAAGCTGAAGTTCGGTGTACACCTTGCCTTCTACCAACGGCTTGATCTTTTCAATTTCCAGTTTCGCATTTTGTTCTGCGGACAGCGCTGCCTGATAAGCTGCCCTGCTGTTATTAACTTGTTCATTATATACATCTGCTTTTATTTTGAAAAGGGCTTGGCCTTTTGTGACGTAATCCCCCTCCTTCACATAGATCTGCTCCAGATAACCTGTTACTTGAGCTTTTACGTCAACATTGACCGTACCCTCTAACGTGCCGGGATATTTTTTTTCTGTTTCCGCCTGTGCGGGGGATAATTCGATAAAGTCAACAGTAACTGCCTGCTCTTGCGGTTGTTCTTGGTTACCTCCACAGGACGATAATAATGTAGCTGCTGTAATAAATTTAAGGATAGGTTTTAAAGTCATCGTTCTTAGTGCCATTTTATCATTTTATATAAAGCAAAAGAAAGAATTCTTTTAAGGGATGTTGTAAGGAAATCTACCGAGACGTAACAATTGCTTGCTGAAACGTAGCTATAATGCGCTGAATTTTGAAATTATTTAATCAGAATGGGTCTTTTTTGTCGTTTTCCTTAGAAAGACGTTACTTGCAGAAATGACCTCACCCGTTAATTGTGTCCAAAAATTTGGAATTAAAGACCATTGTCAATTAATAATCCAGCCAGTTTTTTAAGAGTTGTGCTTTTTCGCGGCTGACGAGGACTTCGACATCTTCGCTATATTTGATTTCTACTTTAAGTTTTCCATTAAAATGATTATGTAATCTCTTTATTGCGTCTATATGCACAATAAATTGTCTATTGGCACGAAAAAAAACTTTAGGATTTAGTTGTTGTTCCAGCTCTTCTAAGGTTTGTGGTACAATTTCGACCGTGCCACATTTCAATTTGGCATGTGTCAACTTAAACTCTGAATAAAAATACTGAATGTCTTCTACCAGTATTGTTTTATAACCATCCTTGTAGGGTAGGAGAAACCGGGTTCTGAAATCTTTTGGATAAATAAAATCCAATAAGCCCTGAATTGGGTCCTGATTCGTCTGTTGAAGTTTTAGACTGTCTAATTTGATCAGCGCATTTTCTAATTCTTTTTTTTCTACAGGTTTCAGGAGATAATCTATACTGTTGAACTTAAAGGCCCTGACGGCATATTCATCAAATGCGGTCGTAAAGATAATGGGGCAGTCAATTTTTATACTTTCGAGAATCTCGAAACTTATACCGTCGGAAAGGCGGATATCCATCATGACCAAATCCGGAGATTCATTGCCTTGAAACCAGCTGATACTATCCGTAATATTATCCAAGACATCCAGTATCTGTATAGATGGTTTTATTTCCTTCAACAGACGTTTTAGACGATCAGCATTCAATTTTTCATCTTCAATAATCAATACGTTGGCTATACTCATGACTTTTGTTCTATAAGTGGTAGATTAACTTTGAATGTCTTCCCATTGTTCATGATCTCAGGTTGCAGGCTGGACAATAGATCATATCTCTTAATGATATTCGAAATACCTATTCCAGATGATTCGGAAACATTTTCGATGGGGATCAGAATATTTTCGACAACTAATTGGTTATGGGCATTGGTGTACACCTTAATTTTTAATGAACGTTTTTTATTGGTTTGGTTGTGTTTTAGTGCATTTTCGACTAAAAGCTGTAAGGTGAGTGGCGGAAGTTGGTAATTAGACTTTGCAGGATCTACATTTATTTCAAAATGAACACCTTCTCCAAACCTGTTTTTAATTAAGAAAATATAGGAATCTAAAAAATTGAGTTCCTCCTCGAGAGAAATAACATCTTTTTTTGAATTCACTAAAAGGTAACGATATATTTTTGAGAAATTTTCAGCATATTCATATCCAAGTTGTTGATCTTCTAAAATGATTTCGGATAATACGCTCAAATTGTTGAAGACAAAATGTGGATCAATCTGTAATTTCAGTGATTGAAGTTCTGTTTCGAGAATGACTTGCCCCAGTTTGGCTGCACGTATGGATTCATTTTTCCAATTGTTGATCAGGTGGATACCAATGTTGATCCCCATAATCAATAATGCGACCATAACACTGATGGAGATATTCTGTATAGTACCTCTTTTTTCTTCCAGAGATGTTGCAAGGGTGAGGTTTTGCAGCTCAAAATAATGGGAAATGATATAAACCAGTAATAAATTGATAAGGAGGACCACAAGTAGATTAATAACGGTTTCAATAAGAAGCCTTTCCGCTGGGTGATCTTTCCATGTTAAGACACGGTCCAATTTCTTATGGACAATGATACTGAACTCTGAAATAAAGAAGCTATAAATAATGGTAAATGTCCATTCTCCCAATATTTCAAACGCGTTCCGCTGAAAATAACCATTCCAGCAACTTGAAAATGGATCTATAATATAGGCAACAAGATAAATGAGAAAAAAAGACAGTAGGGTAAATAATAACCTCTTCTTGTTTGTACTGATTAGATTTTTCTCATTTTTATAGATTGTCTTATCCTGCATTCTTTTTTACTTGTATATAGCTATTAAATCACTACAAATTTCGCAATTCATTTAAGGATTGAACCACAAATTTATTCTGAAACGTACAAAGAGCAAGCTGAAATATCAATTTGTACAACCCAATCGTATATTTTATAAATCATCCGTATCCCGCTCACGTTATATTAATATACTAAATTCGATTTGTTTTTACAATCAGATAATAATATTTAACCTGGTAATTTATTAAATTGTTCGGTGTAAAATTAATGTATATTATGGTTGAGTTATTTCACTTAAATTGTGTTCGGATTGTTTCGCAGGTGAACGACAATGTGTGCGGGCATTGCCTGTTAATTAAGGATGGAGACAGATTGGTTTTAATTGATACGGGTATTGGCTTGTTGGATACCCGTTATCCGATGGAACGGATAGGTAAAGAACTTGTGGAAATGGTTGGTTACCGTTTTAATGAGGAGCTGACAGCTATCCGTCAGATTGAAAAATTAGGATTTGATCCATCTTCTGTCACCGATTGTGTGATATCTCATTTAGATAATGATCATATAGGAGGACTGGCTGATTTTCCAAATGCCACTGTTCACGTTGGAAAAGAAGAGTATGAAAGCTATCTGGCCGGTAACCCGCGTTATTTGGAAATACCATTATCGTATCAGCCGATAATCAAAACTTATGCAAAAGATGATCTTCAATGGTGTGGTCTTGAAGTTAGAAAACTGGCGATTGATGTTCAGGTTCCACTGTATCTGGTACCTCTCTTTGGTCATACTTTAGGGCACTGTGGAGTTGCTATAGGATCTGAAGTCAAATTGCTCTATGTCGCTGATGCGTATTACATGAAAGTAGAACTTACTGACCAAACGCATCCTGTGAATATTTTGGCCGAAAGTAGAGCCGAAGATAATCATCAGCGCTTAGAATCGCTGGACAAAATCCGTCGCTTTATAGCCCTAAATCCTGGCGTTAAAGTATTCGGTTATCATGATATTACCGAGTTCGACGATTTCACCGAGTGATATAGTAATAAGTTGGAAGGTGGAGAGCTGTCCGCTTAAAAAAAGGATTGACAATGTTTCTTTTGTCAATCCTTATGGTTTAAGTGGAGTTACGTCTCCATGTAATCAAAAAAGCTGATTATTTTGGTTCTTTGTGGGGTGTCGGTGTATGGACAATATCGAAATAAACGGCTTTATTGTCGTTGTTCGGATAGATGCGGTACGTAAATTCCTGTTTTGTCAATACCGTAATATCAACCACACGTGTGAAAAGTGTTTCTCCCGCAGCATTTTTAGCAACGATAGTCCGTGTTTTCCCATCTGCTGAAACAGACCAGTCTCCATGCATTTTGGGAGAGTCATCCAGATTGAACATGGTAAAGGTACCATTGGATTTGAAGTAGGCAAAACCTACGAAATTTGAGACATTGGCATCTGTCAATACCACATTTTCACCTTTGTTATTTTTGGCGTTTGTTGTCTCCCAAGCGGTACTAGCTAATACCTCGCTTGGTGTAAGCTGAGGCTCTGGTGTAACTTCATCATCCTTACTGCAGCTGGCTATCAGCAAAGTACAAATGGCAATATAACATACCAATGCAATCTTTTTTAAATCTTTCATAATCATTAAATTTATTGTTTCACAAAAGTAATTGCATGGTTGTGATTGCATTTGTCCCTTTTATTCCAAGGTTTGAAGGATTTATAACAACTACAGAGACAGCCAAGATTTTCTAAAAAGGAGGCTATTGTATTGTTTTGATGCTTAAGGGGAGCTTAGTAAGAGTAAGAGTAGGAGTAGGAGTAGGAGTAGGAGTAGGAGTAGGAGTAGGAGTAGGAGTAGGAGTAGGAGTAGGAGTAGGAGTAGGAGTAGAAAAGTCTGAACTTTGGGGAAGCCGGAATAGGTCAAAGATGTTGCTACCAAAAATAAGGCAGGAGACCCTCGCGGTCCCCTGCCTCCCAGATATGTGATATAAAATTAGAAAAATTGCACCTTCGAAAATTAGTTATTGTTCCAGCCTCCACCTAAAGAGCGATAGAGATCTACTACAGCTGAAAGTTCGGCTTTTTTGACTTGCGCGAGCTCTAGTTCACTCTGCAATATATTGCTTTGCGCGGTGATTACTTCCAAGTAAGTAGCCATACCCGTCTCAAACAGTAGGTTCGCATGTTTTGTAGCCTCTTTCAAACGGTTGGTTCGATCCAAAGTAATCTGTTGTTTTTCTTTTAGTTTTTGAATCGAGACTAAAGCATCGGAAACTTCGCCAGCCGCAGCAATGACCTTTTGTTTGAAAATCATAACATTTTTTTCTTGTTCTATACGAGCAAGTTCATATTGTGTTTTCAACTCTCTACGCTGAAAAATAGGCTGTGTAATACTTCCTGTAATAGCACCAAATAACGAGCCTGGCAAATTAAACCAGTTACTGGCTTTGAAAGCATTGACTCCAGCCTCAGCACTTATGACCAAGGATGGGTACATTCTCGCTTTAGCGGATTTTTGATAGGCCTGAGAAGCTGTGACAGCAAGTTCAGCCTGCTTAACATCCGGACGGTGGCTTAGTAAGTCTGCCGGTATTCCTGTCGCCAAATCTTCTGGAAAACGAACATTGACCAATTGTTCCTGTGTTTTGATTTCTGCAGGGAGTTTACCACTAAGGATCTGAATTGCATTCTCCTGAAGGCGAATCTGCTGCTCGAAATCAGGGATAAGCGCGGCTGCAGACAAACGTTGTGCGTCAACTTGTTCTAAGGCAAGTAATGTAATATCACCAACTTCGTATTGTTGTTTAACGATGCGGAGGGTCGTGTCGCTTAACTGTAAATTTTGCTGTGCGATATCCCGCAATTGGTAAAGCATCAAAAGTTGATAATAGCCTTGCGCTACTTGGGCAATCAATTGTGTTTGTATGACTTTTTTCGCCTCTTCCGTCTGCAAGTACGATGCTAAGGCAGCGGCGTTCTGGTTTTTGATTTTTCCCCATAGGTCAGCCTCCCAAGATACACCCACTGAAGCCGTATAGTCTTCAACATGGTGCTGTTTTAGAAATTGGCCCAAACTTAATCCGTTCATACTGTTATTGGAGGGGTTGGTGCTGTTTCCCCTGATCTGCAACTGTGCTGAAGGAAGATAATTTGCTTTTACCTGCCTTAAGCTCAGTTGAGATGCCTCTATATTTTTAAGAGCCAATTGCATATCCAGGTTATGTTGGATAGCACTGTCGATCAAGCTTTGTAAAACCCGATCTTTAAAAAAGTCGCGCCAAGGAATAGAACCAATATTGTTTTCTTGTGGCGCTTTCCCCTGATCACGATATTGCTCGGGCAGATTTGGCGCAAGGTTTTTATTGCTGACCAATTTATCTGTTTTACAAGACCACGCTGCAAAAGATAAGATGAAAATAGTCAATAGCTTTGCTTTTCTATTCATATATTTCGATGTTGTCATTGTTCACTAATTATTTGTATGTACAGGAATTTCCAAAGAAATGGATTCATTTTCTCGTTGTTTTTCCCTTGGCGTGCCACTTACTTTCTCCTGTATAAATTGAAAAACAATAAAGAGGATAGGAATAATAAACAGTCCTAATACAACGCCACTGAGCATTCCACCGGCAGCTGCGATACTGATTGAGTGGTTACCCTGCGCAGAGGGGCCTACTGCGGTCATCATAGGAATCATACCCACAATAAACGCTAGGGAGGTCATGATAATAGGACGCAGACGTAGGCGTGCTGCTTTAAGCGCCGCGCTAGGTATTGAGAGTCCCTGTTTCCGCCCCTGGATAGCGAATTCGACAATTAAAATTGCATTCTTTGCCAACAAACCAATTAACATGACCAAAGCTACCTGAACGTAAATATTATTTGCCGTATCGGTGAAACTAATTGCTGCAAAGACACCGAATATCCCTGTTGGAATAGAGAGTATAACCGCTAATGGGATAATATAACTTTCATATTGTGCCGCAAGCAGGAAGTAAACAAAGATCAAACAAAGAATAAAAATAAGGGTCGACTGACCTCCCGAAACAATTTCTTCTTTGGTCATACCCGAAAATTCATAGGTAAATCCAGTAGGCAAATGCTGTTTCGCAACTTCTTCGACCGCACGGATCGCATCCCCTGAACTATAGCCGGGTTTTGGGATCGCATTGATTCCGATCGAATTAAATAGATTGTAACGCGAAGCAGTCTCAGGTCCATATACACGTTGCAATTTAACCAATGTGTTGATCGGTACCATGTCACCTAATCTGTTTTTTACAAAGATTCCGTCCATGGAAGTTGGTTCGCTGCGGTCTTTTGCATCTGCTTGGACCATAACGCGGTAGTATTTTCCAAATCGATTGAAGTCTGATGCCTGTGCACTACCGAAGTAGGCCTGCATGGTCTGCAAGATGCTTTTGGTACTTACACCAAGTTGCTCGGCTTTGATATCATCCACCTGCAATTCATACTGTGGATAATCCGCTTTGAATGTCGTAAAGGCCATCATGATTTCAGGACGTTTCATCAGTTCACCGATAAAGCCTTGACCAATAGTGCTGAATTTACCAAGTTGTCCTCCGGTTCTATCCTGAAGAACCATATCAAGACCATCCACGTTACTAAATCCGGGAACCGTAGGAAAGGTAAATACGAAAAAATTTGCACCTTTGATATTTGCTAAACGTTGGTTCACATCGGCCATGATTGCATTGATATCCTTGATGTTACCGCGTTCTTCATGAGGTTTCAACAAAATAAATGCAACACCCGCGGAAGGACTGGTTGATTGTGTTAAGATATTAAAACCAGCCAAAATGTTTAGTGTCTTGGTAAAGTCAGCATGTTGGAGCTGTTTTTCAGCTTCAGCCAATGCACCCGAAGTACGATCCAAAGAGGCACCGGCAGGCATGGATAATGATACGGCGATAAAACCCTGATCTTCGGAAGGGATAAATCCGGTTGGTGTACGACGAATCATAAAAATCGTCAACAACAAGGTGATCCCCAATCCTGCAAAAGCTACCCATTTGTAACGGATCAAAAAGCGTAAACTGCCTAAGTAATTCTTTGTGAGTCGGTCAAAACCAACATTAAATCCTGTAAAGAAACGTTCTTTGAAATTAAGTTTCTTGGCGCCGTCGTGGCCATGGTGTGTAGGCTTTAAAAATAGAGCACAAAGCGCCGGACTTAAAGTCAAGGCATTGATGGCCGAAATTACAATGGCTATGGCCAGGGTAAAGGCAAATTGTCGATAGAAAACTCCCGTCGAACCTTCCATAAACCCAATAGGAAGAAACACTGCGGACATAACCAGGGTAATGGAGATGATAGCTCCAGTAATCTCACTCATGGCGGAAGTGGTCGCTAATTTGGGCGGGAGATTATTATGCTCCATTTTGGCGTGTACCGCCTCCACCACCACGATGGCATCATCCACGACGATACCGATTGCCAGTACGAGTGCAAATAATGTCAGCAGATTGATGGAGAAACCAAAAAGCTGCATAAAGAAAAATGTTCCTACAATCGCCACAGGCACAGCGATGGCCGGTATCAACGTGGATCTAAAATCCTGAAGGAATAGGAAAACAACTAAAAATACCAGAATAAAAGCTTCGATCAAGGTATGTTTAACTTGATCAATAGATTGATCGAGCGCATCTTTGGTATTATATAAAACAAGATACTTCACACCCTTTGGAAAGCTTAAAGAAGCTTTTTCCATAAATTCCTGGATGGCAATCTGAATTTCATTCGCATTGGACCCAGCTAATTGCATGACGCCAATATTGAGCCCGGCTTTACCATTGATACGTGTATGGCTCGCGTAGGTGTATGACCCTAATTCAACGCGGGCGACATCTTTAAGTTTTAAGACCGAACCATCTGTATTTGATCGGATAATGATATTCTCGTAATCGCTGGCTTGGTTAAGCTTACCTTTATATTTGATGACAAATTCAAAGGCTTCGCGACTACTTTCGCCAAATTTTCCAGGAGCGGCTTCAACGTTTTTATCTTGGATAGCGGCCATCACTTCCTCCGGAGTTAATTTGTAGGCGGCCATTTGGTTTGGATTAAGCCATACACGCATGGAATAATCTTTACTACCACCGAAAGCCAATGCTTGTCCTACTCCAGGGATACGTTTAAGTTCTGGAATGATGTTGATCTGCGCATAATTGGTAATAAAGGTTTGATCATATTTACCCTCGTCCTCAGTATATAGATCCAATACCATGATCAAGCTATTTTGCTGTTTGGCGGTTGTAATCCCGGCCTGAACAACTTCGGCCGGGAGCTGGCTCGTGGCTTGTGCCACCCGGTTCTGTACATTGACAGCAGCCTGATCAGGATCAGTGCCCAGCTTAAAATATACCGTAATCATCAATGATCCGTCATTACTGGCGGTAGAGCTCATATAGCTCATGTTTTCGACCCCATTGATAGACTCTTCCAGCGAAGGAGCAACAGCACGAAGTACTGTTTCGGCATTTGCGCCTGGATATAATGCGGTGACCTGTACCGCAGGTGGGGCGATGTCCGGAAATTGCTGTAAGGGCAGCTTTAGGATACCGATTACTCCCAATATCACAAGTAATATGGAAATTACGGTGGCAAGTACAGGCCTTTCTATAAATTTCTTAAGCATAAGTTTGTCGTTATAATATTAATTGATGCTGTCTTTTGATAAAGGTTGTGGTGTGATTTTTTGGCCGTCTTGCAGTAAATCAATACCCTTATAAACAATGCGGTCGCCTGCATTTATTCCTTTACTTACAAGATAGTTTGAACCACTTTTTCCGATGACAGTAATAGGCTGCTGTACAACTTTATTTTCTTTTCCGACCGTATACACAAAGATCTTGTCTTGCATTTCAAGTGTAGCAAGTTGTGGCACCAATAGAGCCTGATCGTATTTCTTTTGTAGTCTGACACGGCCTGTATTTCCATTACGTAACACTCCTTCGGGATTACTGAAAGTCGCACGTAACGTAATCGCACCAGTGTTTTTGTCAAACTGACCATCCACCATATCTATTTTTCCTTTTTGATCATAAATAGTCTGATCAGAAAGCACTAAGCTGATTGGGGGAAGGTTGTTTAATTTTTGTTGCAGGTTACTACCTTCCGTATTGTTTTTGAAGGCAATAAAATCATTTTCTCCCAATGAAAAATAGACGTGGAGATCTCTGACATTTGAAAGTGCTG
Organism: Sphingobacterium puteale; assembly: GCF_003627955.1. Taxonomy (GTDB): domain Bacteria; phylum Bacteroidota; class Bacteroidia; order Sphingobacteriales; family Sphingobacteriaceae; genus Sphingobacterium; species Sphingobacterium puteale. Next base: position 89,153 of record NZ_RBWS01000004.1, read on the forward strand.
TCAAGGGTTGTGTATCAGTTGGGCCTACTAAACTTCCTTGTTTGCGTTGCAGCCTTCCGATATATCCATCGGTTGAAGCGCGGATCAAGGTATAGCCCACATTGATTTTTGCGGTCTCTACAGCAGATATTGCCAATTGCACATTTGCCTTAGCAGCATTGCGCGCACTGATCGCTGTTTTTAATTGAAAATCAGTCAGGACTTTGGTATTTACCAACTTTGTTTTCTTTTCAACTTCCAGTTCTGCATTTTCCAATGCAGCTTTCGCAGCTAATAAGTTGGCCTTAGCTTGATTCAATTGCTCTTGGTAAGGGCGGTCATTAATTTTAAAAAGCGCCTGACCTTTACTGACCTTCGCACCCTCATCGACATAGATCTGTTCCAAAATGCCCTCAACCTGGGGTCTGATTTCAATATTGGCAGAAGCTTCGATTGTTGCCGGATATTCCTGATAGATGGTCTCCTGGCCATTTTCGATGCTGACAACAGGTAGGCTAACTAGTGGCGGATCATTAGGCTTGCTTGTTCCTGTCGAACAGCTGTATAACAAAATTGCACTAAGCACATATGCAGTCTTTACGATATTAATTCGTTTAACACTGTTAAGTGCAGGAATGTAAATCTTCTTAAGACTTGGTGATACATTTGTTTTCATGTGATATTAAAAATTGAAGTTTTGGTGTATTTAACGGTGTTAGATTTTTTAACGTTGTATTTTTTGATGCAAAAAAAATTAGTCAGTAAGTGAACGTGTGATTCCGTAGATTGCATCTTTTAGTACCTCCTGGTTGGTATTGTCTCCGTTACCTTGATTAACTAAATTGATGGATATGAGGCCATGTATAATAGACCAGTATGTGAAATATTTTCTACAGATCAAGTCTTCTGACGGACTTTTATCTTTCATGATCTCACGAATTACGTCACTGATCAATCTGCCATGAGATTCAGCACACTTATACGTTTTTTCAAACCCACAGCAAGCTGTACCTACCCCAAACATGAGTTGGTATAATTCGCGCTCTTCAAATGCAAAATCCCAGTAACTGAACCACATTGCTTCCAATTGTTTCTCCAAGTCGGTTTGAGTTGATTTGGCTTGTCTGACTTTTTTTGCAAGTAAGAGATAACCTTGGTTGGCAAGTTCGTTTAAAATTGCATCTTTGTTTGCAAAATACTCATAAATCATGGGGGCGGTATATTCGATGATATCCGCAATTTTGCGCATACTCAATGCCTGCCATCCCTCTTCTTTTACGATTTGAAGAGCGGCATCGAGAATATTTGTTCTATTCTCATCCTTAAGGCGTTGTATGCGTTCTTTACTACCCATGCTTAATGCATAAATGATTTAACAGTGTTAAACAAAATTCTAACTTTTTATTTTATTTAATGACATTTGAAAGTCATTAAATAAAAATGTCGCTTAAATATTCTCAAATAGCCCCTTTGTTGTGAATATTGCGGGCTATTAGGATCTGTTTTATCCGGCTTCTCTCTTTGTCCGACAATGGAATTGCCTTTTCTAGTATGGTCAGGATGTCTGAGCTTTTCTCTGTTTGTAATAGGAGATCCAAGAAACCTAAATAGGTACGGATCAGGTCGGTTTTGACACCAAAGAAGATGCGCGGATCTATGATGTAGATTTCTTGCACCAATGCGAGCAATGTTTCTTTTCTTTTTTTATCGTTTTCTGTTTGCCCGTAATCGGGTAGAAAACCTTTCTTTTCCAATTCACGGAGTTTGACAGCAACCGCATTTTCCCGAACGTATTTTTTCTGTTTGCGATCCAGAAAATCGCGCAATTCAGCTAACAGATTACGGTACACAACTTGTTTCTCTTTGCCAGTGAAGAGATTAAGGTCCGTTGAATTGCTAATATCTTCTTGTTCAAAATCGTCAAAAAAATCGGATGTTACATAAACCGAGTGATGAAAATCTATCGCATTATTGTTAAAGCTACTGAGTACTTTGGCAATTTCTCTTTTATCGCTATTGCGCAAATAATAGTAATAGCGGTCCCCGATCTGTTGGTTCCAACGAATGTAATTGACCTGAAACGTGTAGGAAGGTCCGTCTTCCGGACTATATAAAGTCCATGACAGTAGATCCGTTTCTTGAATCAGATGATCATATATTAATATTGTGCCGTTGATTCGTATGGTGTAATCTAAATCGCGGTTAAGGTATAGAAACCAGCCAAATTCCTGCGCCATGAAATCTATAAATTCTTTTGATTCTAAATGGGACGAATTTAGCCCGAAAACGCCCTCCAATCTCACTCGGGTACCTGTCTGTTGATTTTCTACCAGGATACTTTCGCTAACGTCATATTGTTCTTTGCTGTCTCTATCAATTTGGATGCGGTATGTTTTTAAGACTCCTTCTTCTTTTACAATTGTATTCCAGATCGCTCTTGTTGCAAACAATGAAAATGAAAATCTGCCTTTTCCTTTCTTTCCTCTTGTATAGGAACTTCGCTTGATACTATTTTTCTTTACTGAATCCAGAAAATTACCAAATGAATAGGGTAGTGTATCGAAAATGATGCCCTCACCATTATCGTTGATGCTAATGCAGTTTATATAACCGAGTTCATTGCTATCAATTGCAATATCGACTTCGGTAGCTCTTGCATCAAAGCCGTTCCATATATATTCAGCAATGACCAGTTTCGGATCTTTAGGTAAACCAGCGGATTCTATACTCAGGTTGGTTATCTGCGTGTTTTTTTTCATGGCTATAGCAATTCTTGTAATTAAAATTTAAGGTGTTAAAAATAACAGGTTTCACAAATAGATTGTTTACTTCGTATTAGCTCTTTTACTTCTAAACTTTTTTATCGAGTAAGTTAATGCATAAGAGATTCCGAAATAGATGATAAGGTTCAGAAGAAGATATATGCCGTTGAAATATGTTCTGTCCGGTGGTTCTGGGTAACGCTTTCCTCCCAAATATGTATAAAATGGAAAGGGGAAACCAATCGCATCGTTACCATCCGAGGGGCTGTCAAATCTCGAAAATAGAATGGTTATGATTACCGTTAAAATAAAAAAAATGAGCCAAGTTGCTCTGGGAAACTTTGGAAACATACGCGTAAAGACAATTGTTGTTATAAATAAAAATACAATATCTTATGAATATTTGATGCATGTACTTTTCAATAGGTTTTGGTCTATCTTTTTTCAACCTTTTGTAAACTGAATGAAGTGTGTTTTCAATTTCTTTTGCATAAGAAAACGATTATAATTTAAAAGCGTTAGTTTTGATTGAGAAAATAATAAAGGCATTATATTAAAAAGTAGATTATGCTTATAAAAACATTGAAAAGTCTTTTTTATAGAGATCTGAATAGATTGAAAACAGAAATTGCATCTTATGCACAAGAAGAGAATATCTGGATTGTTGATCATGGTATTGCGAATTCAGCGGGAAATTTATGTTTACATTTAATTGGCAATTTACAAACTTATATTGGAGCGGAGATCGGAAAAACAGGCTATATTAGAAATAGGGAGGCTGAGTTTACCCTGCGGGATATTCCAAGATCGGTACTTTTAGATGGTATAGACAATACCATTAGTGTCGTTGATCTGGCTTTGGATAAGCTTAATCAGGACGACCTTGCCGCAATATATCCCCTATTAGTGTTTGAGGAGAAGACAACAACGGAATATTTGTTGGTGCATTTAACGACACATTTAACCTACCATTTAGGGCAGATCAATTATCATCGTCGCCTGTTGGATCTATAACAAATATTTAACGATGGAATCGGATTTAAAAAAGACATTAAATAAAAATCTTGTTGGTAAAGGGCTCCGAAATACGAGCGTAGACTTGTCTGTTTTAAAATACTATAGGCAATATGCCAAAACTTATGCCGAGATTCATAATGGCATTGTTGTACTAAGTGATTTAACGGCGAATTGGAGCTTTACCTTTATGGGGGCAATAGCGGAGCGTCTACACCTGTCTTCTCCTGATAGAAAAATGGAGATCAATAGTATTTGGGAAGACTTTCTCTTATCACGCGTACATCCTGAAGATCTGGCTGTCAAACATAGGCTTGAACTGCAGTTTCTTGATATGGTTAAGACCATAGGTCCCAAAGAACGTTTTCAATACCAGGCAAATAGTGTACTCCGTGTGGAGGGGAAAGATGGGAAGAATATGTTGATGTCACATCAGATCGTCTATTTGGATACCCCCGGTAAAGAGTTTCCCCAGCTGGCATTGTGCTGTTATACCTTATTACCCGACAAAGAAGATCAACATGGGAACAATAACTATATCTTTAATCAGGTCAGCGGTGAGGTCTATTTACTCCATAAACAAGATGTCAAGGATGCCATGAGCCAACGTGAGAAGGAGGTATTGAAGTGTGTAAGAGGGGGGATGATCAGTAAGGACATTGCTGAAAAGTTAGGTCTGAGTGTCAATACTATTAACCGGCATCGGCAAAACATTCTACAAAAACTGCGGGTTCGCAATCTGCACGAAGCGATCAGTGTATACGATAAAATGTATAAGCAAGAAGATGATTCTCAATAATATCAATTCTGTCAAAAGCAACTCTTTTGACAGACTTGATCATTATGATCAATCGGAACTATTTTCTTTTAACCATTTTGTTCGACGCTGGTCGGGAAGATGCTTGATGCTAAAGTGCTCAAAATTAGCCTGGAAGCCATCACCATCAGGTGATGCACCCATCATCCCAATTAATACGGGGTGGTTGTCTTGTAGCCATGCATTTCTCATCATCGTATATTGCTTGTCATCAAAGGAATAAAAGAATTCTACTGCATCAAGTCTCCGGATAGCCTTTATCCATATAAAAGGGATTTCTTTGTCTACCGGTATAATGCTCCAATCACTGGTCCGATGTGTGACAACAGTGCTTAGGTTATACTTTCCATCGACAAATTCTATTCCTGCTTTTATATAATTTTCATGATCTATCCGTAGCATAAGACCTGCTTGATCAAAACGAGTTTTATAGTTAGCCGAAATCTTGACCTTCACTTCAAATTCACCACCGCGCTCTGTGTAGAAGAAAGGTGCATCATCCACAGTAAATCCATAATGTGATATACGCCAGTAGTCACTTTTAGGTGTAACAAACATGGACAGCGCGTTGTTGCTGATTGTCCACTCGTTAGGTTCATTAAACCAGATCATCTTGTCCAATTTCTGCCCGGTCACCTGCATGGTAAAGAAAGGAAGCAATGAGGTAACAAAAAATGTTTTTATGTTTTTCATGATATTCTTTTTAGCAAAGGGTATATTCTGTATTCTGACGACAAAGATATCGTTGGTATACAGTATTTTTCAATACTGATTTATAACCATGATTTGAACTAAGATCTTTAAATGTAATTTATTTGCAATTTAATTGCATTTAATGCTATTGCTACATAGTTGCAACAATAAAAAAACTTACCTTCGTTTATCTTTATTGCAATCACTAGCTTGTTGCATGCTGAATTCAGTAAATACAATATAATAAGATAAAAAGTCTAAAGACATGGAGTTTTGGGAACGTAATTTTGTGGAAAAAGGAGAGATGTGGGGCGGAAGTCCTGCTCATTCAGCGCTAATGGCAAAGGATTTCTTTCTATCGAAAAATATAAAAGAGATCCTAATTCCGGGATTTGGCTATGGGCGAAATGGTCATGTATTTCTCGAAAATGGAATCGCTGTTACGGGAATAGAGTTGTCCAATACAGCAATTAAACTTGCGCGAAAACATTTTGGACCTCAAACGATTATTTATCATGGGTCGGTCGTTGATATGCCATTTGACACCAAAAAATATGGTGGTATATTCTGTTACGCACTTATCCATCTTTTGGGAACTGAGGAGCGGGCTAAATTGATACGCGACTGTTACGAGCAGTTATCCGACGATGGTTACATGATCTTTACGACTGTGTCAAAACAGGCAAATATTTATAGGCAGGGGACTGCCATAGGCACAGATCGTTTTGAAATGTTTGGAGGTGTTAGCATGTTCTTTTATGACTTGGAGTCTATTCGTTCAGAGTTCGAAAAATATGGGTTGATTGAAATCAAGGAAGTAGAAGAGAATTATCCTTTTTATTTGATCATTTGTAAAAAATAGAATAAACGAGAAAATCATAGATGAAACTATTGTGATTTATTTAATTCACCTGTTGGAATGATTACGTTTGGGAGACGAAAACCTTTTACTTACAGGTTTATAAATCTGCCAGTATCATCAGCATTTAAAATCAAATTTATAAAAATGAAAGACGATAAAAATTTTGATGTCATCATTATTGGAGGAAGTTATGCCGGACTTTCGGCAGCAATGGCACTGGGACGATCACTACGTCAGGTGCTTATTATTGATAGTGGACTACCATGCAATAGACAGACACCGCATTCGCATAATTTTATAACTCATGATGGCGAAAAGCCATCGGTTATTGCTAAAAAAGCGAAAGAGGAGGTATTAAATTATCCAACAGTAAGATTCCAGAAAGGACTTGCTGTAAGTGGAAAGAAAACAAGCAATGGCTTTGAAATCAATACTGAAAATGGCGAACTATTTAGTGCAAAAAAGTTGATTTTTGCGACTGGGGTAGAAGATATCATGCCAGGTATCCAGGGCTTTTCGGCCTGTTGGGGGATTTCAGTTATCCATTGTCCATACTGCCATGGATATGAATTCAGGGGCAAGAGAACAGCAATTATGGCTAACGGTGACCGGGCTTTACATTTGGTATCTTTAGTCAATAATCTCTCTACCGATCTGACAGTATTGACTTCTGGAGAAGCAAATTTTAGTGTGGAGCAGGCTGCAAAATTGAAGAAGCACGGTGTAACTGTCATAGATGAACCAATTAGTAAAATCCAGCACAAGAATGGCTGGGTGGAAAAAGTGATTTTCAAGGACAACAAAGCAATAGCATTTGATGCCGTATATGCAGCAATCCCTTTTAGGCAGCATTCAAGTATTCCTGTTGAGTTGGGCTGTGACTTGACTGAACAAGGGCATATTGTCGTTGACAATTTTCAGAAAACAACTATTAAAGGGGTTTTTGCATGTGGCGATAATACGAGTATGATGCGGTCCGTTTCCAATGCTGTAGCAGCGGGCAATTTAGCGGGAGCAATGGTCAATAAAGAATTAGTTGAAGAAAACTTCTAATATATACTTGCAAGATCGTAGCCACAACAAATTTAATCTTAATTTCATTCGGAAGCGATCTGGGATGAACGCTTCCGAATGAAGAACTTTTTAAGAGCTATTGTGCTTAGCCCAACTTAAGCAGACATTTTTCTCATTAGAAGTTCGAACGGACCATGTTTAAATCTTTTGCCCCAAAGTTTACTGAAATAGTAACTGCATGCAAAATAGAGAAGCGAAATAATAAATATGAGTATTGGGGATAGTGACTTGGATGGATTGATCTTGGTAAAGTATCCCTGATTTATCATAAATGAGAAGAAAACTAACCCGATTGTTAGATGGGAAATATAATGTGTCAATGTCATTTGTCCCGTTTTGGCCAAATCGTTTGCAAATTTGTGATGTGAAATAAATTTGCTGATATACATGAACGAAGCAATTAACATTAATCCAAATCCTATTGTACTGATTAGAAAGGGTAGAAAAGGGGGGAGGTAATCTGTATTCAGAAAAAAATCAATCTCAGGAGTCATCAGATTTTTGGGAATACCTTGCAATAGTTGGATCAATAAGTACATGACTAGTCCGATACCAAATGTTTTCCTCTGTATATTTAAATCCGTCCAGTCTAGTTTTGCCAGGTACATTCCGGTAATAAAATAACTCATCCAAGGGAAAACAGCATTCCAGCCATTATAGAAAGAGTTTCGTATAAAACCAGCTAAAGTCCACATATCTTTATATTCCAGTGTGTCAAAATTCCATCCTGTTTCATAGGGAATCCAAAGAAGTAGCAGGTGGAAGACGAGGGCAAAAATAATTGCGCCGTAGATATATTGTTTTTTATCGCGGAAAAGGAAAAATGAGGCAATGAACATATAAAACCCGTAAAAATGTAGAATATCCGCTGGCCACCAGATCGCGAGTACTAATCCCAAAACAAATAAAAATCCGGCCCGTTTAAGTACAATATATTTCTGATTTAGCTGCTCTTCAGCGGTGCCAAATGCCTGTTTTTTTGTCATCAGGGTTAATCCCATACCTGCTAACATAACAAATATAGTGCTTGAGTTGCCGCTAAAGAGGGAGAGGAATTGTCCCTGCCAACTGGTATCGTTGTGGTCTCCAAACACCATGTTAAAATTCACGATATACATCCCAAAGATTGCATACGCTCTTAATAAGTCAAATCCTATAAATCTCGTTTTTTCTGCCATGATAATTGCTTTCAAAATGTTATGCAAATTTTGAAAGATGTGTTAACATGGCATTTGACTTAAGTCAAATAATCAGTATTTGATTTTTGCGCGGATTCTGCTTAAGGTTTCTAATGAAATGCCCAGGTAAGATGCGATATAGGTAAGGGGAACCTGTTGTATCATATTGGGTTGATCTCTCAGGAGCTGTGAATAACGTGTGGAAGCATCAAGTGTATGAAAATCAAAAAGTCTTTTTTCCAGCCACATGGTGTAATACTCGGTCATCAAGAGATCGAGTTCCATTAAAGCCGAAAATTGACCTTTTATACGCTGAAAAGAACTATTATCAATTGATGATACCCTAACATCTGTGACCGCTTGTATAAATTCTTGGCTGGGCTGCTGGGTTACATAACTGCTAAACGCAACGGCGAGGTCATTTTCAAAGAGCAGCTCAGTCGTTAGCTCTTTGTTCTCGTTCAGATAAAATTTTCTTGCGATACCAGATTCAATCCAAAAGCTATATCGGCAGACCTCACCCTGATAGAGCAGAAAATCACCCTTTTTATAAGTTTTTATTTTTGATACAGCCTCGAGTGCACTGAGGGTTTCCCCGTCGAGCTGTTCAATAATGCTGTTGATCTTAAGGAGATGTTCATCCATAGGTTCCTGATAAGTACAGCCACTACCTTGATTCTATTTAACCTGTTGAACAGCTCCGGTTCTACTTGCCGTTTCTCTGCCCCATAATGCAATAGATTCCAATAGAGGAATAAGTGTCCTGCCAAATTCCGTAAGTTCATAATCGACCTTTAATGGCGCTTTGTCCGTGTGTACTGTGCGCTTAACCAAACCGTCAGCTTCTAATTCCTTCAGCTGTAGGCTCAACGTACGCTCTGTAATCATTGGACATTCTTTTCTCAGTTCATTATAACGTTTTTTTTCAATTAAATGAATGAGGATAACTGCCTTCCATTTGCCTCCTATATATTTCATTGTCAGGCTTGTACTGCATGGATATTGTTTGTTGTCTATCAAATACATCTGTTACTATCAAATTTGACCGTTATTGCAAATATATAATACTATCTTTATTTTTGCAACTATAAAAAATATAGTTAATTTAAAATTGTATGTTATGGCATTTTTAGAAACAGCAAAAGAACGTTATACAACAAAGAAGTATAATTCGACGGAAAGAATCACAGCGGACAAGATCGCTGAGCTAAAAGAAATACTTCGGTTGAGCCCTTCTTCCATCAATAGCCAACCCTGGAGGTTTTTCTTTATCTCAGACGGGGAGACAAAAACGAAACTGGCTGAAGCATCTTATTGGAATGCGGAAAAAATTAATGAGGCGAGTCATTTGGTAGTCTTTAGTGCACTTCATGATGTGGAACGATTTGAAGAGCAGATCAACGGTACACTACCCGAAGGCTCGATAAATTATTACCATCGTTTTTTGAAATCACAGGGAGAGCAGCATGTGCAATCCTGGATGAAACAGCAAGTGTATCTTTCTTTGGGATTTTTTCTCGCAGCATGTGCCGCGAATCATATTGATGCTACTCCGATGGAAGGTATTGAAAATGATCGTTATGATCGTATTTTAGGACTTGAACAATATCATACTTTATTTGCTGTTGCTATTGGTTATCGAAATACGGAGGATTCAAATCAGCCTAGCATAACAGCCAAGTCGCGTTTGAATATGGCGGATATTATTCGGGCAATATAACTTGTTTGATCGTGATTGGGAGGCCTAAAAAGTGCAGTAGTACCAAAAGTTGAACGAATTAATGGAAATAGATTTTTTGCAGAGGAGCTCGGTATTCTAAATATTAAACACAGGTATAGCTATTGACTAATTCACAATTAGACTTTATCCCTTGCAGGTTCGCATTGATAAACCACATTTTTTTGCAAAAAAAAATAATAATATGGCTCAAAACGTGTTGCTAAAGAGGATGTTGGGATGATTTTTGTTGTGTACGTAAATTATGAGGCAAGAATTGGCAGACAAGATAGCAATGTATAGTAAACGATACGGACTGTTTATGCATCCGGACTATATTAGTTTCGCGCGTGATACCACGCGATTGTTGCTTCGCAATGAATGTCTACGTATGGGAGATATAAAAATTTATCAGGATTATGTCGCCTCCCACTATCCGGAAGATCTCCCTTGGGAAATGAAACAATATCAGGAAGCAGCCAAGGCACTGATAAGAATGGATAAGGTAGCTGCTATTGCCTGGGTCTCTGCACATCAGATTAATCTTTTCGAGTCAGATATTTTTATTGATGATGAAGACGCAATTTTACGTCCTATCCAATTCAAGAACGATGATATGCTGCGCTACAACTTTAATACTTTGGAAGAGTTGATTTATAATCATCAGATACCTGAAGATCTATTCCGCAAAAATCAGACTTATTTTTGGATAGATGCGCGTATTGATTTGCGATAACTTTTTTTTGTTTTTGAATTTTAATTCTGAAATACCTTGTGAGTAGTAAATTTGATTATAATAAGTGCAAGTGAAATTGATGACGCTGATTTGTTTGAATATCCGGCTCTTTTTTGAAAACTAACAATTATTTTGAATCTTCCAGTATCTTTCTTGCGTACTCCACCCATTCCGGATTTTGTATAGTTTGGTCAATATAATAATCAGGTTGTATTCCTTTATTGTCTATGGCCATATTGGGGATTCGGTAGCTTTTGCTGAGTGCATAACCTAACCTATATTCTTTGCAGGGGGACTCTATAAAATACATATTCGATATATCCAGTACACCTGAAGTTGTTGTACCGAAGAGTTTTACTTTTTTACTTTGCTTAGCCTCAAGTAAAAATTGCTCCGCAGTACTTCCATTTCCACCATTAATGATGATAGCCACCTGCTTCGGATAGGGGAGTGTTGAGTAGCCGGAATCAATACGGACCAATTTTCGGTTTGGCATGAGATTGACAAATTCCCCCAAATGATTATTTAAACTATCATATGCAGCCCTGTAGAAAGGGACTTCTCTTGGATCAATACCGTATTCTTTATAGTTTTTGCAGAAATCCAACATCCGTTGGTTGTTTAATTTTGTAGAATAAAATGTTACTCCGATGGTACGAATGGGGTTTGTATATAGCAATGGAATAATTTCAGCATAACTGCCATCACTGCCACCACCGTTATTTCGAATATCAATAATTAAGTTTTCTATTTTTTCCAACTGCGGTCTATAGACAGCAATAAGGCTATCAATTGTTTGTTTTTGCCTACCGTTAAAGCTAGGAATACGTAACAGAATTGTTTTTGCACTAATCTTTTGAAGATAAGGTTTATCTGTTGAATAAGATTTTACAAAATCAGCCTCTAAAGGAGTGTTTTCTACTATCGGATATATTTTTGTATATAAATAATTGCCCAGTTGGAACATATTTTTGCCAATGAGTAACGTAGACGATATTTTTTCCGGAGTTTTATCTCTAAGATAATAGATACCTTCTGATAATTCATTATTTAGGGTGAATTTAACGTCACCTGACATCCAATTATCTGCGGTAGAGCTGACTATAATCCCCTTATACCCCTCAGGATACTTTTTGATAGCTACTTTGTAGGGAGGAGAATCCCATATCCCTTCTAGATTTTGTTCTTTTTTTATAGTAAGGTAATTCTTGAACTCGTCTTCCGATATGCTCACAGTAGGGTGATTGCTCTTACTGATAAAACCAGCCTCTGAAACTAATGAATCAACATCTTTTCCATCAATTCGGTTTATTGACAAATGACCTTTGCGCACAAACTGTAACCATTCTGACAAGAGCTTTGTGCAGTCTAAGTTTGATTTAATTCCCGCTAGTTTCTGCTCTATTTTTACATTGTGCGCCTGATAAGCTTCCTGTCCTTTCTAATCTAAAGCATATTGAAAACCAGCATCATTTTCCTCAATAATTTTTTTGACCCATTTAAGGTTTTCAGCACAATTGCAGTTTTGCGCCTGTAGATTATAACTGAAAATGAAAATAAAAACAAAGGACAGATTAAGCTTAAACATATTAATTAGGATTTTTAATTAGCTGACGGATGACAATTATTTGGCCAAATTTATAGTTGCTTTGTTATGAGCTAGATATGCTGTATATAAATTTTGAAATGTCCGATGACGGGCATAACTGTTCATTTTCGGACAGTAAATGTAAAATTTTCTAAGGTACCTGGTAAAATGATATCTGTCTTCGAAACTAAGAGCAATTTTAAATCGAGATGAAACCACTTGGACTTTTTTCGTCGCTTATATGAGATACGTTACAACTGTTTTATTTTTATATTTCTAAAGGATACACCTCTTGACCAGTCCTGAAGGGCAAGTTTTCCACTAGTATGTTTACCGAACTCTGGAAAATCTTTGAAGGTACTGTGCTTCACCATGTCTTTCCATTTTTTTGAATTGAAGTCCATTTCCGCTGTAACTGTACCATTCAGATAGAATGTGACTTTACCATCTTTCTGTACAATGCTCGATTGGTTCCAATCATCTTTTGCTTTGGTATTGACAAAATTTTGCTGCGGTAAAAACATGTAGAGACAACCCGCACGTTTCAACGGTTTGTCAAAGTCGGGATGTGAGTCAGCAAGTAACTGATATTCTGGTCCTGAATGATAAGTTGCATTGATGTCAGGCCGTTCTTGTACGTTGACAAAAACACCACTATTGCCTTCTTTTTCAAGTTTCCATTCAAATTTAAATTCGTAATTTTTATAATCGCTGTTGGAAATAAGGTCATATTTTTGACTTTCGTTGTTTGGGTCACAGTAGATTGTGCCATTTCTTACCACCCACGCGGTCGGTGCTTTTTTTTCATTGTTGTACGTATGCCAATTGTTCAATGTTGTACCATCGAATAAAAGTTGCCAACCCTCTTTTTGTTCTTTCTCAGTTAAGGTGTTTGGAGCACTCGCCTCATTTTTACACGAATAGAATAGGCAGCTGATAAAGACAGCAACAACAATTTTTTTGAATAGGTTTAAGTTTATCATTGTTTAAAGTTTGTCGTATATGAAAGTGTTCTTAATAATTTGATGTACTAAAATAATTTTTAATGTTTACTTTCTTTTATAAATGCAGACAATTATGTGAATTTGTTACACGACATGCCCATGTGGTTTCTATTTTTCAGCAGGAATAATCAACATCATGGGCCTTTTTCAGCATCTTTTCAGATAGATCAACACCTATAACAGATATTGCATCATTTTCAATCACATATCGACAATGCTATCCATATCCGCAGCCTAACCAGAACAGTTTTGTCTTTGAGATCCGTTAAATGTTTCTGAAATTCATGCCATTTGCCAGCGCGCAGTAAGCCCTTTTTGAGTGATGCATTTTGATGTATTCTTCAAACAATTTAGGGTTGTCGTATTTATTTTCTTGCATCTATTTTATATAAGCTTACTAGTTAGCCTTTATGATTCAATTTACATATTATTGCTGTTTTTTTTTCTATTTTTAACAGCTCATCTTACCAATCATTCTCATTTTGATAAAATAAGCCTATCATTTTGATAAGGTCTCATCAGTTTAATTTTTAGTCTTTTATTTTCAATGTGCTGTTTTGTAGTTGTTTATGTTTTCTTTGGGAACTATGGAATACCGTTTGGCCTATAGGGACAAAGCATATAATAATGGAAATGATAAAAAAAACAGAATCGTCAAAGAGCCCACCCACCTTGAAGCAGATCCATGGATCAGGGGTGACATAATATCCCTAACAGCGACAAGAAACAGTTTACAAATCTTTACTATTAATCCCTACAATAATGATAACACTCGTATTGATAATCACTGGACTGCTTGGCTTTTGGTTATTTTTTAAAATGGTGGATTTCTTCGAAAAAATTTAAGAAAACACAAGATAGAACAATGCTTACGTTAATGTTAGCCATGAAAGATTTAAAAGAAAATAAGGAGTATTCATCTCTAAACAAATGGTCTATGGACCGCATCGCGAAGGTTGTGATGATCATCTTGATACTTACTATGATCTATCAACTGTATCTCGGTTAAATTTTGAAAAAAGTAACATGCAAAAATTAAATCAATACCGGGTAGGTATGTACCTTATACTTCACTATAGGGAAATTCGTTCGGAAATTAACCTTCTGATTCGTAAACATAATTTTGCCGGAGCATTACAGGCAGTGGTCAACCACCTTCGCGTATTGAGCGCTGATCGTAATATCGATAAATTGTGCCGGCATATCCATTTTCTGGGAACATTATATAGCCGAGGTAACCATTACGTCAAATATATGATGGAGAATTTATTTGTACGATCCTTGACGGGACTCAAGCGGATCTACTCGGCAGAAGAATGGACAAGGATTGAATACCGTCTTCCCTTGTCTTTTCTGGAAATTCAAAAAAGACAGCAACAGGCAATATATTAATAATAAGACAAATGACAGCATTATTTATAGTGGCGCTATTGGTTTTTGGATACATTTGTTACGTACTCCTCAGACCCGAAAAATTTTAACAGTACTAAAAAACACCGTAGACGAATTCAGTTTTATCCAAAAGTGCGACAGATTTCTGATGGAAAGAAGAAGATTTCGAATAAGGTAGACAATAAAATCTTTCAAACAACAATTACACAACTGAAATGAATACAGAAATTTTTGGAATCGTTGCAATGTTTATCATCACATTGCTGCTTGGATTTCCACTCGGCAGGTATATTGCCAAAGTATATGCGGGTCAGAAAACGGGGCTCGATCCTATTTTTCAACCCTTGGAACGTTTATTTTATAAAATTAGCGGTATAAATCCGACCGTACAGATGACTTGGAAGCAGCATTTGGTCGCTCTTTTAACCATAAATTTTGTTTGGTTCCTATTGAGCATGGCCGTATTGATGAATATGGGGCATTTACCTTTGAATCCCGATGGCAACCCAAGTATGTCGGCTGATCTTGCTTTCAATACATCAATATCTTTTTTGGTCAACTGTAACCTACAGCACTATTCTGGCGAAACTGGGGTGAGTTACTTTGGACAGATCTGGCTGATGTTTCTTCAATTTGTTACGGCAGGTATTGGAATGGCGGCAGCTGCGGTCATTTTTAAGGCATTTAGAGATAAGACCACAACGCAGCTCGGCAATTTTTATGAGTTTTTTCTCAAGTCATGTACGCGGATACTACTTCCAATTTGTCTGCTCATTGCAGCAATTTTTGTCTTTCAGGGAATGCCGATGACGATGGAAGGGAAGGACAACATGATCAATATGCAAGGAGATACTGTGCAGGTGAGCAGAGGACCAGTTGCCGCATTTGTACCCATTAAACATCTTGGGACAAACGGAGGTGGATTTTTTGGTGCAAATAGCACACATCCATTGGAAAACCCTAACTATCTAACAAACATGGTAGAGATGGTCGCTCAGTTTCTAATCCCTATGGCCATGATTTTTGCCTTTGGTTTCTTTATCCGCAAGCGCAAGTTTGCATGGATGATGTTCGCTGTAATGACCATAGGTTTCCTGATCCTGACAATTCCAAATATCAGGATGGAAATCGCCGGAAATCCAGCAGTGGCACATATGGGAATTGACACCTCTCTTGGTGCCATGGAAGGTAAGGAAGTTCGCATTGGATCTGCTGCGTCTGGTTTCTGGAGTATTGTAACGACCATGATTTCAACAGGGTCGGTGAATTCTATGCACGATAGCTATATGCCATTGTCAGGTATGAACGAGCTTATTGCGATGATGGTCAATGCATTTTATGGTGGTGTTGGAGCGGGAATCCTTAACTTCTTTATTTTTATCATACTAGCTGTATTTATCAGTGGATTGATGGTTGGTCGTACCCCCGAATTTATGGGCAAAAAGGTGGAAGCCCGTGAGATGAAAATAGCCATGATCGTGGCACTGGCCCATCCTTTTCTTATTCTTGTCGGCACAGCATTGGCGACCGCTTTTCCGGCGCAGGGAGCATCTACATTAAACAATCCGGGATTCCACGGTTTTAGCGAGATATTGTATGAGTATACCTCTTCGGCTGCAAATAATGGAAGTGGCTTCGAAGGGCTGGGAGACAACACCCTATGGTGGAATATTTCTACAGGCATCGTGCTGTTGCTTGGGCGTTTTATTCCGATCATCGGCCCAGTGGCGATAGCCGGACTTTTGGCCGAGAAGAAATTCATCCCGGAAGGTGAAGGTACACTGAAGACTGATACAAGTACATTTGGGATGATGGTATTTGCGGTGATCGTTATTATAGCAGCACTATCCTTCTTCCCGGCATTGGCATTAGGGCCGATCGCTGAATATTTTTCCATGCAATAATTAAAATAATAAAATTTTAGAAATGAGCAATCAACAAACATTGTTTCAGAAAGAACTTGTACAACAAGCGTTAAAGCAATCTTTTGTGAAACTAAATCCTAAGGTAATGTTCCGCAATCCAGTGATGTTCACGGTGGAAATTGGAACGCTGATTATGGCCGCAGTTTGTGTTTGGATAATAACCGGGGAAACCTCTCAGGGTGGGCTCGGTTATAATTTCACTGTATTTGTCATTCTGTTCCTGACCTTGCTTTTTGGGAATTTTGCGGAAGCGATAGCCGAAGCCCGGGGAAAAGCACAGGCGGATAGTCTTCGTAAAACCCGTGAGGAGACGCCTGCTAAACTACAGGATGGCCGGGTAGTTTCTTCTGCACAATTAAAGAAAAATGATGTGTTTGTGTGTCAAGCAGGGGACATCATACCCCTTGATGGAGAAATTATAGAAGGGTTGGCGACGATAGACGAAAGTGCCATTACCGGGGAATCTGCCCCTGTCATCCGTGAGGCCGGTGGGGACAAAAGTTCCGTTACCGGAGGTACGAAAGTCTTATCCGACAAAATTGTCGTGCAGGTTACGACTGAGCCGGGTGAAAGCTTTCTGGATAAAATGATCGCTTTGGTTGAAGGTGCCAGTCGCCAGAAAACACCGAATGAAATTGCGTTGACGATACTATTAGCGGGGTTCACACTGGTTTTTATTATCGTTACTGTGACCCTCAAGCCATTTGCTGACTATGCCAATGTAGGTATCACGATCGCTTCTTTTATATCGCTTTTTGTCTGTTTGATACCAACGACTATTGGTGGTCTCCTGTCAGCTATCGGTATAGCGGGAATGGATAGAGCATTGCGTGCGAATGTCATCACAAAAAGTGGTAAGGCCGTGGAAACGGCGGGCGATATTGATGTATTGCTTCTTGATAAAACGGGTACGATTACGATAGGAAACCGGAAGGCGACCAATTTTTATCCTGCAAATATGGTTGAAATGGACAGTTTGGTACGTGCTGCTGTTTTAAGTTCTATGGCTGACGAAACGCCTGAAGGAAAATCCATTGTTGAATTGGCGGCAGTAAAACCAGCGAATTACGGCGTTCAGGAACCTGTATTTATCAAGTTCACCGCCGAAACACGCAGCTCTGGGATAGACTTTGACGGTACACGTATCCGCAAGGGAGCGACAGATGCGATACGTAATATCGTTACCAAAGCGGGGAATTCGTTTCCCATTGAGACAGACGAACGGGTGAAGGCCATTTCACAAAATGGGGGAACACCATTGGTCGTGGCCGAAAACGAACAGGTACTCGGTGTGATCGAATTGCAGGATGTGATTAAACCCGGTATTCAGGAGCGCTTTGAAAGACTGCGTAAAATGGGAATTAAGACAGTGATGGTAACTGGCGATAACCCGCTAACCGCAAAATATATCGCTGACAAAGCAGGTGTGGATGATTTCATTGCCGAAGCCAAACCCGAAGATAAAATGAATTATATCAAGAAGGAACAGGGCGATGGTCGATTGGTTGCCATGATGGGGGACGGTACCAATGATGCGCCGGCTCTCGCACAGGCAGATGTTGGCGTAGCAATGAATAGTGGTACACAAGCCGCCAAAGAAGCAGGCAACATGGTAGACCTGGATAATGACCCTACGAAATTAATTGAGGTAGTGGAAATTGGTAAACAATTACTGATGACCCGTGGTACGCTGACGACTTTCAGTATTGCCAATGACGTGGCCAAATACTTTGCCATTATACCAGCATTGTTTATTACGGCAATTCCAGCCCTACAAGGCCTAAATATCATGCATTTGAACAGCCCTCAGAGCGCGATTCTATCCGCAGTGATTTTCAATGCAATCATTATTCCTTTATTGATCCCATTGGCGTTGAAAGGGGTCGCTTATAAACCTATTGGTGCAAGTGCTCTGTTGCGGAGAAACTTACTCGTATTTGGGGTGGGAGGCGTTCTCGTACCTTTTATCGGAATTAAAGTGATCGATCTGCTGGTTGCACTATTTATCTAATATCTTTTAATAAAAATAAAATGAAAACACATATCTATCCAGCTATCAAGATTACCCTAGCGCTCCTGGTACTTCTCGCTATCATTTATCCAGCTGTTGTCTGGGCGATCGCACAGCTGGCACCCAATCATGGAAAGGGAGCGGTTATAAGCTATCATAATCAGAATTATTATAAAAATATCGGTCAGTCTTTTACTGACGAAACCTATTTCTGGTCCCGACCATCAGCCGTTGCATACAATGCTGCAGGATCGGGAGGAAGCAACAAAGGCCCTTCCAATCCTGAATATCTGACAGAGGTAAAAGCGCGTATTGATACCTTTTTAAAAGAAAATCCGGGGGTGTCAAAAGCGCAGGTTCCTGTAGACCTTGTCACAGCAAGCGGTAGTGGACTGGATCCCGATATATCCGTGGCTGCAGCAAAAGTACAGGTTGCGCGTATCGCCAAAGCAAGAGCCATAGATGTAGGTAGTGTACAGTCCTTAGTAGATGCACATGTGCAAAAGCCACTTTGGGGTATGTTCGGACCAGAAAAAATAAATGTACTTGAATTGAATATTGCCTTGGATCAGATGACTGAAAAATAAATGCGAAAGCCTGACGATACGAAGATCATAAAAGACGATAAAATAATTAGATAGATGAAGAAAATAACCCTGTTGACCGGCCTTATGTTCGGGTCGACGATATCCATATTTGCCCAGGAAGATACAACAAAAAATAAGACAGTGTCATTCAGCGGGTATGTTGAGGCCTATTATATGCGTGATTTTAATAATCCGATTGCCAACACACGTCCTGCTTTTGTTTACAGCCACAATAGAAATAATGAAGTAAATATTAATGTGGCATTGTTAAAAGCAACTTATGATACTGAAAATACGCGAGCTAATGTCGCCTTGGCAACAGGTACCTACATGAATGCCAATTATGCGGCTGAGCCGGGCGTATTGAAGAACATCTATGAGGCCAATGTTGGTGTACGCATTTCGAAAAAACACAATTTATGGATTGATGCCGGTATTTTTTCCTCCCACTTGGGATTCGAAAGCGCCATCGGAAAAGATAACTGGACATTGACAAGGAGTCTTTTTGCCGATAACTCGCCATATTTTGAAACAGGCGCA
This sequence comes from Sphingobacterium puteale, assembly GCF_003627955.1. Lineage (GTDB taxonomy): Bacteria > Bacteroidota > Bacteroidia > Sphingobacteriales > Sphingobacteriaceae > Sphingobacterium > Sphingobacterium puteale. The sequence continues at coordinate 109,032 of NZ_RBWS01000004.1, forward strand.
AAAATATCATACACGTCCGCATCGGGGAAGTTATTTCTTAGCGGGCTTGTGTTAAACGGTTGGCAACGTATACAGCGAGTCGATGGCAATAGTTTGCCTGCCTTTGGACATCAGCTAGTCTATAAGCCAACCGATAATTTAACCATTAACAGTGGATCTTTTATTGGTAGTGACAAAGCCGATAGTGTCAGGCAGATGCGCTATTTTCATAATTTATATGCCATTTATCAGCTCAATAGACAGTTTGGCTTTACAGTCGGTTTTGACATTGGGGCAGAGCAAAAGGAAAAAGGAAGCGGCAGCTATAATGTATGGTATACTCCGGTGCTGATTGCACGTTATATAGGTTCGGATAAATTTAGTCTTACCGCTAGGGGCGAATATTATCAAGATAAAAAAGGAGTCATTGTTTCTACTGACGCGAAAAATGGTTTCCGGACATTTGGCTATTCACTCAATGCTGATTATTCCATCCTCCCGAATGTACTCTGGCGGATGGAATTACGTAATCTGACAAATAAGGACGCAATTTTCCTAGACCGGAAAAATAATCTTGTAAAAAATAGCACAACTGCCGTGATGGCGCTAGCTGTTAGTTTCTAATTAAAAACAAACCTTGCTGTTGTGCGTTGATTCAACAGCAAGGTAAGCGAAATGACACGCAAAAAATGGAAGAAAGAAAAAACGCGGAACATTTTCTGGATCTGATCAGGAAATCCAGACGGGGTAGATTCAAACTCTATATCGGTATGAGTGCCGGTGTGGGGAAAACCTATCGTATGTTGCAGGACGCGCATAACTTACTGCATAGCGGGATTGACGTACGCATTGGTTACATCGAAACACATAATCGAAAGGAGACGCATGAGTTGCTGGAGGGAATTCCATTTATTGCTAGGCGCAGCCTTTTCTACAAGGGAAAACAATTGGAAGAACTTGATGTAAGTGCTGTGCTGAACATTCATCCCGAAGTGGTCATTATTGATGAACTGGCACATACAAATATCGAGGGAAGTAAAAACACGAAACGCTGGCAGGACGTCCTCGAGATTCTCGATGCTGGTATAAATGTAATCAGTGCTGTCAATATTCAACACATTGAGAGCTTAAATGAGGAGGTAAAGGCGATTACGGGAGTGGAAGTGAAAGAGCGCGTACCAGATAGCGTGGTGGATTCTGCTGATGAAGTTGTCAATATAGACCTTACTGCAGAAGAACTTATCAACCGTTTAAAAGATGGTAAAATCTACGAGTCGTCAAAAATTCAGGCCGCATTACAGAATTTTTTCAAGAATGAGCATATTCTTCAGCTGCGGGAAATGGCTTTAAAGGAAGTGGCATCTCAGGTGCAGCGTAAAGTAGAAATAGAAGTACAGCCACAGCGATGGGTACGCAAAGAACGCTTCCTTGCCTGCATTAGTTCCAACGAGATCAAAGCCAAAAATGTAATCCGAAAGACTGCTCGTCTCGCTGGTTATTATAACAGTAGCTGGTTAGTATTATACGTTCAGGTGCCTGCAGAACGTGCTGATAGGATAGCCCTGAACAAGCAGCGGCATTTAATCAATAATTTTAAATTGGCAACAGAATTGGGCGGAGAAATTGTAAAGATTGAAGCATGTCGGGTTGCTGATGAAATATTGGCCTTATGTGAACAGCGACATATTACCACGGTGTGTATCGGAAAGCCGAGACTGTCACTGTTTAGAATTTTACTGTCAACCGACACATTCCGTAGACTGTTGGCACAATTGTCAAAGAAGGATATTGACCTCATTATATTGTCTTAAAATAGTGATAATAGCGTATACTATATCATGAACATAAGTTAATTGACAAACAACGATGAAAATAAAAACGAAACTTACTTTTGGAGTAGGCTCCCTGTTTCTCATGATCTTGCTGCTCGCTGCATTGAGCGGCTGGTATGTGTACAGGTTAAAGAAAGATACCGGAAATATATTGACAGCCAATTATAATACATTGCTTTACGCGAAAAATATGTTATTGGCACTTGAGGATATCCCCAAGAAAAATGACGCGCTTTCTAGCTTCGAAAACAACCTGAATCAGCAAAGGAAGAATGTTACTGAACCCGGAGAGCAACAGACCACCGACGCCATTGTTAAGCATTTTGGGCAGCTTAAAAGTAACCCGCAGGATATGATGGTCATTTCAGCGATCAGGAAGGATATCACGCAGCTAATGCAGCAAAATATGGCGGCAATTTCAGCTAAGAGCCTAGTGGCGGATCGCACTGCTGAACAGGCTATCCTGATCATTTCATTTGCTGGGGCACTTTGTTTTATTATTGCTTTTATATTGCTTATCAATCTACCATCCAATATTGCGGATCCAATTGCTAAATTGACAGGAAGTATTCGACAGATTGCTGGTCAGAATTATAAAGAACGTCTGCACCTACAGAGCACAGGAGAATTTGCAGAACTAGTTAGATCCTTCAATACGATGGCAGAAAAGCTTGAGGAGTATTCAGAAAGTAAACTGGAAAAGATCTTAAAGGAGAAGAAACGCATTGAGGCTCTTGTCGACAATATGCATGATCCTGTTATTGGACTTGATGAACATGGACAGGTAATTTTTGCAAACGAAGAAGCGATCAATATCACAACCTTGAAAAAGGAGCAGCTGGTCGGAAGGTTTGCGCCGCTCGTTGCCGAAGAAAATGATCTGATAAGGGATATTTTTAAAGACCTATCACTTCCGCCGGATAAACGGGAAAAACACCCCATTAAAATTTATGCAAATGAAAGGGAAAGCTATTTTGAAAAGGATATTATAGATATCAATGTATTACCGACGGGCGAAGCTAATTCAACATTTATCGGCCAGGTGGTGATCTTAAAAAATATCACTACTTTCAAAGAACTCGACCTGGCAAAGACAAATTTTATTGGTACGGTTTCGCATGAATTTAAGACGCCCATCGCTGCGATTCAAATGGGAATCCAGCTATTGGAAAATGAACAGATCGGGCACCTAAACCCTGAGCAGATCGGACTGCTCAAAGGGATAAAAGATGATTCTGACCGCTTGCTTAAGATCACCGGGGAACTACTAAACATGACCCAAGTGGAGAGTGGCGCTATTCAGATCAGCTTACATACAACTGATGTAAGGCCTATTATTGACTATGCCGTGATGGCAAATCAGTTTGCTGCAGATCAAAAGCAGGTAAAATTTGTTTTGGAAATAGATCCCACCATAAATACGGTTGTAGCGGACAATGAAAAAACAGCTTGGGTATTGACGAATTTTCTTTCTAATGCCGTACGTTATTCCTATGAAGATGCCAGTATTCAGATCCGTGTTGAAAAAATTGAATCGGCGATCCGGTTTTCGGTCACCGACCATGGACAAGGTATTGAACCTAAATACTTAGACAAGATCTTCGAACGTTATTTTCGTGTTCCGGGATCCAAAAAGGGGGGAACTGGGCTAGGTTTGAGTATCAGTAAAGAATTTATTGAGGCACAAGGTGGTGTAATAGGGGTAAAGAGTGAATACGGTGCCGGAAGTTCATTTTACTTTATATTGAGAGCACGCGGCTCAAATAATCCATAACGAATAGTATGGGGCATTTTCAATAAAAGGGCTTCATCATACGTATTGACTTACCAGCTGTAGTTTTATTGTCTGTAAATGATTTGAAAGACAAATTCGATAAGGCAATACGGAGTATTAGGTAGTGCCTGGAAACTACCTGTAATACTCCGTATCCGGTAAAGACAAGCTATTAATTATTGACCAGTGCCATGGCACCATCACTATAACGAGCGCCCACATTCGGGTATTTCCGAAGTATTTCTTCGATGGTATTTAAATCCGAATCAGACAATTGTACATCGATGGCTCCTGCATTTTCTTCCAGGTACTTTCTTTTTTTCGTCCCCGGAATCGGAATAATGTCATTTCCCTGAGCGAGTACCCAAGCCAGTGCCAATTGTATCGGTGAGCATTGTTTATCTTGGGCCAATAATGCAAACTCAGCAATTAATCGCGCATTATTCGCTGCATGTTCACCCTGATTGCGGGGAAGTGTTCTCCTGAAATCATCTGCCGATAGACTATCTAAATTTAAGGTGTTGGAAAATAAACCTCGGGCCAATGGCGAATAAGGAATCAAGCTAATACCCAGATTACGTACAGTCTGCAGAATTTCTTTTTCTACATCACGTGTTAGTAGAGAATACTCACTCTGAAGAGCTGCAATAGGATGGACAGCATTGGCTTTAATAATTGAAGCCGGTGATGCTTCGCTTAGTCCCAGGTACCTTACTTTGCCTTCCTTTACTAATTCGGCCATTGCGCCCACAGTATCCTCGATAGGTATGTTCGGGTCTACCCGATGAGCATAATACAAGTCTATGGTATCGATGCGAAGACGTCTTAGGCTATTTTCTACAGCTATTTTTATCCAAGCTGGCGAACCGTCAAAGTAAGTATTTGCAGTACCGCTCGGTCCAGCGGTTCCATCTTTAAAGCGAAAGCCAAATTTGGTCGCAATAAATACTTTGTCCCGATTGGGAACGAGAACTTTTGAAATTAATTCTTCGTTGGCGCCATTACCGTACATGTCCGCTGTATCCCAGAAATTTACACCGAGATCCAATGCTTTTTCAAGCGTGGCGATACTCTCTTTTTCATCAGTGGGTCCATAGGCAAAACTCATTCCCATACAACCCAATCCAATAGCAGATAACTGTTCGTCTGTAGTTCCAAGATTTCTATATTTCATGACTGTTATATTTTGTTCGATACAAAAGTAATGAAGGTATCTCGTGCCTTACTTAAGACAATCAAACAGATAATTATACTATTCAAACAGTCGTTGCGCGCAATTGGTTTGGTGACATTCCAGTATGTTTTCTGAAAAAATTTGTAAAGTAAGAGGGGTATTCAAAGCCTAAACTATAGGCAATATCTGAGATATTCCAGTTTGTATGTAAAAGCAATGTCCGGGCTTCCTGGGCAATACGGCCGGCGATATGTGCACTAGTCGTTTTACCTGTTGTTTCCTTAACCGAACGGTTGAGGTGATTGATATGTACCGAAAGCGCGTGGGCATAATCGCCCGGACTTTTCAATTGCAAACCCTTATGAACTGTATTTACTGGAAACTGGCGTTCTAGAAGTTCCAAAAAAAGGCTGGATACCCGGATAGATGCGTTGGTATATGAACCAAACTCCTGAGCAGGGATCGATTTCATTGTTTCATGGATCAATAAATGCAGATAACTACGAAGGATATCATCTTTATGGGCATAGTCTGAATTCATCTCCGACATCATTTTTTTGAAAATTGTTGAGATTTCATCCAGTTGTTCAGCATTTGGAAAGTAAATAGGGTTGCTCCCTATTTTGAAAAGAGGCGAATCCTTTAAGCTCTCTATGCGTTCACTATGCTGGATAAACTCTTCTGTAAATACGCAATACCATCCAGATTGTGCTGCTGACTCCGGTTCCCAAGCGTAAGGTACGACGGGATTGGCAAACAACATGGCAGGGCGGTCGATCTGTATCCATTTATCAGCGTAATATAATTTGCCGCGGCCTATAATCAGTGAAGTTTTATAAAAGTCACGACGATTATAGGGGGAGACCAAGGTACAGGATTCTCTGCTAAATACATTGAAATGTCCTATACCTGTATTATTGAGCGGTAAATCTAAGTTTGCATAGCCCGGGTGCCTTTTGTAGAAATCTGTTACGCTTTCAGCTGAGTTCATAGTACTAAATTATAAAATTCGTTTTACAATGCATGGTCATTTACAGTTCAATTTTTTACTCCGTATCGATGATAATTCCTTTGTAACTCGGGTAAGTATGGGGATCGGCGACCACACTTACCGTTAACCTCCAATACAGTTTCAATTTTATTGTTTGTCATTTATCTTTTTTTGTATTATTGTACGCTAGAGAATCTTTCGTTAGATCAACACATCTACTATCACGGAGCCAATGTTCTAGTTTGATTAGGAGAGGGGTAACGATCGTTATTGCCCCAGCATTTTCTCGAAAATCGAAGATACTTTGGAAGGTTTAAGGGGGAAATGGAATATGCAATCACATAACGTGATATGAGGCTATAGGTTTTTATTGAGAACTTTTATTAACTTTGGGGATTTCTACTGAACAGAAATAATAGATAAACTACGCAAATCACATTATTTTTCTGAAAAGAAGTGAGTGCCCAACGACAAGCTACCATGATTAAGATATACCATAATAAACAATGCAGCAAGAGTTGCGCAGCGTTGGACTTTCTGCAAGAGCATACTATAGATCTGCAGGTACAGGAGTATCTTGAAGAAGTGCCCAGTAAGGCAGAGCTCATTGAAATATTGTCACAACTCGGACTTCAGCCACTAGCGCTTATCCGTAAGAATGAAGCTTTATTCCTCGAAAAATTTCAACAGCTTCAATTGACAGACGAGGAGTGGGTTGAGGTGATGCTGCAAAACCCTATATTGATAGAACGGCCCATCGTTATTAAAGACGGCAAAGCGGTTATCGGCCGTCCATTGGAAAGAGTAATCGATCTCTTTTCACCACGATCATCCTAATGGCTCGATAATTGCATTATTTTTTCCATGAAACAGCTACTAAATATACTCGCAGCGGTGCTGGATATCTTCAAATTATTTACCTAGATGAAGTGTCGTTAGCCATCTTTTCTAGAAGAATTGAAATATGCCCTTTAAGGTCTTTCGTGACATGCATCTCTTTGTCTGAAAACTGATGATCTTTCAATATAAATTGATGCTCAACATCCTGACGAAGTAAAATTGTTCGGCCCTTCGACAACTGGTAAATTTTTGTATTAATGATAGCAATATCATTGTTAGGCTGAGTGAAAGCGACGAAATTGACACAATAGTCATTTCCCAAAAAACAGCGAGCACATTTTTGTCCAAGTGTTTATGCCTACGGTTCATCTGGAATACAATAATGTCTGATGTATACTGAAACTTACCCCGATTATCTTCCTTCAAATATGGAGTATTCGGCTACAAATATGGCCGGGCTCCAGACTAATATGGATTTCAAGATAAAAAGCAAATATTTATTTCCAGATTTACAGCAGTAAATTGAAATCTCAAGCTCATAAAAGTGATAATGAGTAGTTAAATTCACTGTGGGAAGCCTTTTGGGGCTGCGATAAAATGTAAATAGGAATCATTAGTTAAAAATAATATTATAAAATTATGTTTAAATTTTTCAAAGAATTATTGAGTGCAGCCAAGGAGGGCGTAAGGGAAGCGAAAGAGGAACTCGCACAGGAAGCGGAATTGGATAAAGCCAAAAAACAGCAAATTAACGATAAGCATATGTTGAAAGATATTTCTTATGAAGAGCAATTTGGTACGGCATTGGGAGCGGCATTCCGCGTTATCGTCTTTGGCGATTGGTTTACCGTATTTGGCAGTGCCGGGGACGATAGAACTTATCCGGTTCATCTCTATCAGTTCGGGACTTATCCTAAACAGGCAGAGTACCGTAACGAACTGGTGAAACTATTGAACAGAGACTTCGCCATTGCAGATACTGAAAGCTGCCTGCAGCTATTAGCAGCATATTTTAATTTGCTCGGAATGAAGACAGGGGGGACTGTCCTGGAGGGTCGGGAAGATCAAATAGACAGCGGAAACTGGGATATTAGCAAACCTGGTGTGGATGCACTTGTCATTACTGTGAGCAGTCATATCACGACTGCTGCAACAGATGTAGGGTATCTGCAAAAATCAGCCGCTTTGGACATACTGAAAAACCTTTCTTCTTACGCAAGATTGCACTTTAAAGATTGGCACACATTCTCCGAAAAATTTTTAGAAGGAGAACATTATGTTGGGCTGAACAATAAAATCGGGAAATCTTATTTGAAAAGATATATTGGCTATTTAAGGGAAAAAATAGGCAGCCCTTGGAATAATATAGATTGGAACATCCAATCAGTCCAAGATCGTGTGCTGTCAGCTATAGCTTGGACATTTCAGGCTAAATCGTATAATAGTTCCCGGGAATTTGACGCCGATGTTGCGGAGTCTCAACGTAATATTTTAGCTGATCGGGCGCAATGGGACGCCAATGAAATTGTGGTGGATGCTCCCGAAATTGAGCTGTGTTATATGTGTTGGATCAAAGGTATGGAAGATTTGAATCCAAATGAAACACTATTGGATGATGAAGAAGAGGCTTTTGATGACGATAACGAAGACAGCGGGTACTACCAAGTGGAGATCTGTGCCCGCCTTCGCGCATCCAATGAGAAGAATTTTACCGCACTGGATCTATTGTATCAAATGGAGAAACAATTGATAGGCAAGGAATTGGGGGATCACATATTCTTTGAAGGGCTTGATCGTGTCAAGAATCATCCAGGAGATACACCCTTGTATTATATCAGCTTTGGAAGCTAGTCTTTTTATCTTGAGAAACGGAAGTGGGTATCATCCCAAACGGAAGCTTTGATCTCGTTTATTTACCCGTTAGCCATGGAATTCTGCATATCGAATTAAATTTGGTAATTTTGTGCTGCTAATTAATTACCTTATTATCTATTTAGACGTTTTTTTTGATGTCCGGAGAGAAACACAAATGTCGTTTAACAAAGAGAAGAATGTATTTATACCTTATATTGTTGGCAGGTTTAGTACTATTTATTGTACTTTATAGCTTAATTTTCAGGAAGTATACTGCTGGATTTAAACCTGAAAACCATCAGATCAGTTATGAAGCTTCAGCTGATTTAGTGAGCGCAAAGATCAAAAAGATTTCGTCCCGCCCTTTCCTGTTTGGCATGGAAGATAATCTTGTCAGCGATGAAGATTTCTATTTTGATGATATAAACTTTTATGCTATCGATAATAAACAACAAAGAAAGGCGGTTTTCCCGCTGACGGAGATAATCGAACTGAGTAAGACTTCGATAACAATCACCAATGATAGGGTCTGGCAAGTCATTATTCAGGGAGCTGACAATCACAAGATCGTATTTAAGTTTACCCATAACTATACCCTATGGAATAAAGATTTTTATAAATTTTATAAGAAAATAGAGCAAGTAAACCCTGCTGCGGTAAAATCAAAATGGAGTCTCTGGACAATGTAATGAGGATCAGCTATCATAAAAACAAGGATGTGTTGAGAGTTGTTATATTGGTAAAAAGTCATGAATAAAGTATCATCATCGTTTTTGATCTCAGCAGCACTCATCGCACAGACCGCGTGTCAGTCCCCGTCAGATCAACATAGAAATATGCGAGATAATTCAGCTGATCTGAAATCAGCAGAAAAAGCAGTTTCTTTTAACGATGGCCGTCTGGTAAAACATATGGAAATAAAGTCAGGACATACTGATACTATTTTTATTTTCGTTCATCGAGCAGATTCTGTTCGGATAAAAATCAAAACTCCCTCAGATACGGCTAATATTCGGATTAGCCAGCTATTTTCTCCAAATGGAAAAGCCGACGGACCGTTTGGGAAAGAATTGATCCATCGTTTTATTGATAGCGGACAATACTATATTACTGTCAATGAAAATAGGATGGTTGGCAATCGGTATTCAGGTCCCTACGAAGTGGCGATTGTTCCAAATTGAGAATGGCCCTATCAATTTGATAAGGTCGTTTCTTTTTTATATTTTTTTAAATAAAATTATCTTTCTGTATATCAGTTTATTAATTCGTTTTTTATTGTTTTGGAATATTGTTTGGTTCATCCGGTTTACAGTGATAACATGTATACATAAAAAACGATACAATGGAAGTAAGAAAAAAAATGGATGAAGGACAGACGGTGGATTTTATTGCCGCCGTAATCCCTGAGTTGAATCTAAGATTAAGAAAATCGGAACTTAAAGGAGACTACAAAAATATTATAAAATTGATCTCACAGTTTGCGGAAGATGTCATTTATGCCAAGGATTGGCATCGTTTTGAATGGATTATGCAGGTCATGGCTTATGTACATGATCGGGGAACCTCCGAACTTCAGTTTGTGATAAACGGATTACTTCCAAACACCTTCTTCAGGTTAAAAAAAGCATGCAACTCGATTGAATGGAATTACCTTGAAGCCCGCTTGCCACTTTCAATACAACGGCTTGTTTTGCCCGAAGATACCTGCGATAAAGAAAAAAACAAGCATGCTGAATATCGCTCCTATGAAAACAACTGATGTATCAATTCGACAAACTATTCCGGCCGACTGTAAATATGCGGTTCGGATCTCTCAGGAAATGGAGGCTTCAGCACGTGCGCGCGGTATCGGAATTGGACGAAGAAGCCCCGAGTCTATCGTTCATAAAATGTCGGAAGGAAATGCCGTTATCGCTTTGACCAAAGCTGGAGAATGGGTTGGTTACATCTATCTAGAGGTGTATGGACATGCCAGTTTTGTTTCTCATTGTGGCTTGATTGTAGCTCCAGACTGGCGCAGACTTGGGATCGCAACCCAAATGAAGGAGTGTATATTTTGGTTAACACGGAAAAAGTATCCAGAGGCAAAGATATTTGGTATTACAACGACATTGGCGACTATGCGGATCAATTCAAAACTCGGGATGCGGCCGGTAACTTTCTCTGAAATAACACAGGATGCATCGTTTTGGCTTAAATGTGAGCAATGTGTGAATTATCAGAATTTAAAAAATACAGGGTTTAGAAACTGCTATTGTACGGCGATGATGTTTGAACCGGATATAGCATTAAACGCAAGTAAATGATGAATATAAAACAGGCTCAGGAAATAATTGTTTCGGTAGTACCATCGGTGCAGACGGAAATCTTGCGACCCGAAAATGTTGGAAATCCACTTACGATAATCGGGATTCTTACCGCTTATATTGAGAAAATGATCGCACAGGAGTGCGAAGATGAATTGGGCAAGGCCCTGCATCTGATGGAATATATGCACGAAAAAGGAGAGTGGAGGCTTCAAAATGCGGTGGAAAATATATTTGTTTTTTCATTGCACAGTATTTTGAATGCCTGTCCCGAATCACGCCGTGGTAGAGTGACCGGCAAGATTCCTATTGGAATTTATACGGCCTATGTCAATCAAATATATAGATCAGGCAACTAGGCCTGATCTATATGGCCCAAACAAGGTAAGGGGACTATAATCACTTCGCAGCAATGGACCTAATCTATCAGTACAATTCTCCCATTTATAGATTTCCAATGGGCCTGCTGCAATAATTTATCTATTGAATTATTGATAATTATATCAATTTGAGCACCAGTCTTTGAAAAGCCAAAGGCTCTTGCGGCGGCACGTACAAGATCCTCCCGCAATAAACTGAGGTTGGTATCCATGATCTCGATGAGCGCAATCTCTATTTCTTGGGGAGCAATATCTTCTATTGCCCTTTTTTCCAGACTATTGTCTCTATAGTGGGTCAGGTCGGTAGCCAATTGTCCCTGATCCCAATAAAAACTTTGATGTGAAATTTCCTCCCTTATATCCGGTAGATTTTTTATAAGCTCACCTAGATATTGGGTAAGTTTTCCGGAGGATCTTGGGAGATCCCATAGGCGTAGAACTTTGCGAAACAGATGATTTTGACCAATTGGAGATTCTGTACGGATGATTTTCAGGATCTGATTGCTCAATGTTGCGCGATGTGTTGCATCATAAATTGATTCCGCACTAGCTGTTGCCATTGAACTGATATTGGCACTTAGATAGGGTTTCATTTTACTTGAAACAATCGCATCATCGGATATCACTGAAATATTTGTCTTTGGTTGTGGTTGTGAGGCGTCAATGATGATTGGCTCTTGTATCTTCGCGTCATTTAAGATACGTTGAATTTCCGCTTGGATGTCAGCCAGTATTTTTTCTTTGTTTTTTATCCAGTCTAAGGTCCAGATGCGATAAATATTCCATCCTAAGGATTGCAGAACATCGGGAATAAGCAGCTCTCTATCATTTGTCGTTTTTGTATTGAAATAGTTTTTTCCATCGACCAAAACTCCCAAAATATACTTTTGCGTATGCATAGGATCAACAATTCCAATATCAACACGGTAGCCAGAGGTTCCAATATTTGTTTTTACTTTTATTCCATTTCGATCTAAATGGCCGGCAATAGACTGGATGAGCGTATGTTTGTCTTTATCTTGGGCAACAGTTTCTGTTGTTTGCAATATACCTCTTTCCGCAAAGTTCAAAAAGGCTTTCAGTCCTTGCACACCAGCTGAACTGGTACGGTTCAAGTCGATCTGGTCCCCCTTTAACGAAGAGAAAACACGCATTTCGTATCGGGCCCGGGTTACTGCGACATTTAGCCTTCGCCAGCCACCCTCACGATTCAAAGGACCGAAATTCATGGAAACTTTCCCTTCTTCATCTGGACCATAGCCAATTGAAAATAAAATGAAATCACGTTCGTCACCCTGAACATTCTCCAGGTTTTTAATAAAAATCGGTTCCTCTCCCTGCAGTGCAGTTTCCTCTAAAGTGGGGTATTGGGAGAATAAAAGCTGTAGCAAATCTTCTATTAGATTCTGCTGTGTTTGACTAAATGTAACCACACCTAATGAACGATGGGGATGATGTTCCAAATGATGTTTTATGTATTGAATAACAGCTTCAGCTTCGTTCTGATTTGTTCTTGTTTTCCCTTTGTCATAATGGCCGTTGATAAATTGATAACTTACCTTCCTGTCCTGATCGTCATGAGAAGGAAATGTCAGCAATTTGTTTTCATAAAAGTTGGAGTTACTGAAAGAAATCAGGCTTTCATGTTTACTGCGGTAATGCCGCAGCAGGTATTTGGACGGAATGGACAAGGCCAGGGTATCATCAAGGATACTTTCGAGATCCTCCAATTCAAGATTGTCTTCATCGAATTTGTTACTGGCAAAGAAACTGGTTGGTGGCATTTGTTTGGGATCCCCAACAATAATGGCCTGCTTTGCCCGTGCAAGAGCACTGATTGCCTCAGATGTCGGTAATTGTGAAGCCTCATCAAAAATAACAAGATCAAAATGATCGGTATTTACGTCGAAATATTGGGCGACCGAGATTGGACTCATCAACATACAGGGTTTTAACCGGGGAAGTAAAGTCGAAATTTGGTCAAATAAACGGCGGATACTGACCCCACGCCCCCGGTTACGGATGGCTCGTTGCAAAATACCGATTTCCGAACTATGGACCGCTTCGTGGGAGAGATTCGGAATTTTGTTGCTTAGCGCCAAAACCAATTGATCCCGCACCAGCCGGGTAAATTCTTGATAAAGTGCCTTATATTGTCCGATCTGTGCTTCATACACAGCTGCGTCAAAACCATTTAGAATAGTGTACTGATCCAACGATTTTATGAAGTAATTGAGATGCAGTACACTTTCCATATCTCTGCTTAATTCATTTTTATCAATCTTGTTTGATTCAAGGAGGTCAATCAACCAGGATAATCCAAGTTTTATTCCCTGATCTTTATAATAATTGTAGCGGATCCAGTCTTCAAGGCTATCTAAATGTTGTTTTATCTGGTTTAATTCTTCAATGTCGGGAATATATGTTAAGAATGTCGAAATTTCCTGATGTTTATCCGCATACTGCTGTAGGGTAAGGACAGTGGCAGGGATCTTAAGCTTTAAATCCACATCCGTGAGGATGTTGGTGAGCCAGGATTGGAAATTTTCAATTTTGAGATATTGCGCCAGATGATTTAGTTCTTCCAGCTCATGCTGGTTCTGTGATAATGTGTTTAAGTCAAACTGGTTACCGACAAGATAATAGCTCGTCGCTTCGTTTATGGGATGAAACTGCGGCTCGCTTAAATTTTTAGTAACGAGATCAAAGGAATTTTTCTGATTAAAGAATTGATCAACTTGTTGTTCGGAGGTGATTTTATTTGTGGCAAAACCATTTAAAAAGTTTTTTACTTTGCGCTGTTTCAGCCACTTGAGCAGAAACCAGGAATGCTTTGACTGATTCCAGACAGATTCAATAGGATTACAGTCTGTGGTGAATATTCGGTTGCCAAAATCTGTGATAAGCACTTGTTTTAATGCTTGCTTTTGGGTTTGCAATTCAATCCAATGATCAAGTAAATTCTTTTTACGTGGGTCATAGTGCACATTCACGAGGGTCTGATGCGCTTGAAAATGAGCTGTTTTTTCGAGAAGTGAGTATAGAGAAGCTTTGTTTACGATCCAGTTGTCTGAAAGGTTCAGCTGTAAATCCGATTGGGCTTTGTTCGCATGAGTAGATGCCTGAATGTATTCGTCGATAGATTTTTCGATCTGATTTTTATAGGCAAAGTTCTGATCTTTCAACGGGATCAAACGCAACGGGTGCGTGTCAATCGCGGGTAAATTAGCTGTTAATTGTCCAAACGGGATTGCCCAGTCCTGCCAGTCATTCCAGGTCTTTTTATCGATAACATCCAGTTGCAAAGGTAGCAGCCATGCTGTGTTGATTGCAATATGATTGCTGTCTAGATAAGAGACAGAATCATACAGGCTCCAACCTACTGCGAAGGGCTGATGCAGGGCGTCTACGTAGCGACTTAATGCCGCTTTGCGCTGATCGATACGTTGGGCTTCTTCCTGAAAATCAATATGACTTTGATATTTGGGGGTTTCCAGGCTCTGCTCCAATTGCTTTAACACATCTGATTTTTTGGATTTATTGGAGTGTAACTCCAGGCAAAAGGAGCCCAGTCCAATTTTTTCCAACCGACGATGGACCACATCCAGTGCCGCCTTTTTAGCGGCCACAAAAAGTACCTTTTTGTCATTCGCCAAAGCATCTGCGATAATATTGGTGATGGTCTGGGATTTACCGGTACCGGGAGGCCCATGTAAGACAAAGCTTTTATTTGCGTTCGAGTGACGGATAGCTTCCAATTGCGAATTGTCGGTTGGTATCGGTAATGTCAACTGTGAAGATGGCATAGTTTCCAGGTTCTCCGAATCGCCGCTGATATCCAGCATTTCTGAAAGCCTTCCGTCAATCAGGCTCTTTACAATTGTACTTTTTTCAATTTCTTCAGCATATCTGGATAGATCTTGCCATAAAATCAATTTGTTAAAAGAAAAGTTTCCTAAAACGACCTGCTCCAGGATATCCCAGCCTTCCAGATTTAGAATAGACTTTCTTAAAATGGCGAGTACTTTCTGCACATCTACTCCCGATTCATCCATCGGTAGTGTCTCCAATGTACTGAGATTAAGTTTGAATTCCTGCTTGAGATATTCCAATAAGGTAATATTGATCATAGCCTCTTCCTCACGGCTTCGGAGCGTAAATTTCGTATTAACGGATCGACGGGATAATTCTACCGGAATCAATAGGATAGGAGCGAGTCTGGCCTGCTGTTTGGTTTTGGGTTCAAACCATTTCAATAGGCCAACACCCAGATACAATGTACTTTTTCCATTTTCTTCTTCGGCTAATTTCGCATTACGGTACAAGTGTGTTAAAATGATATCTAGGTCATCCTGATGGTAATGGGTCAGCAAGCGGTTATAGCGAAATGCGTCATCTGCGAGTTTAAATAATGGCTCGGAGAAGTGTAAAGGTGCTGAATATAGATTATAACGGCGTAAGAGCTGTTGGTTGTTATTGGGATGAATTGACAGTGATTTCCCGTTCGAAAGATGATCTTCCAGATGGTCTATTTTCAGATCCACAATTTGCAGCATGCTTTTGGTGAACCGTAGATTCAATAGATTATTTCTGAGCGAGAGATCGAGCAATTTCCTTTCCCATATTTTTTGTTTGGTTAGCTCTTTAGCGTCACTAAGAGCTAGGTCCAGCTTGTTGTCATCTAGGGTAAAACGATCGATAGCCTGTTGTTTAGGTAAGCTTGAAGAATGCTCTATACTTGCGTTGTGCAACTCTTCTTTTCCTGAAAAAGGTAGGGGAAGAATACCATGTGAACGGGCATGTTTGATATCGAGAGATAAGATAAAATTGTTTGCATGCAAGAGCTGTGTTTCGGCGTAGTTCATAGCTTCGCCCATGGTATACGCATTTCCACGGCACAGATGAGTAGACTCAATTAAAGCAATATCATCAATCCCATGAACGATCCGTTTTGAAATCGCGGCCTGATCATAATTGATTACCGCATCTAACCGTTGGTCACCGAGCCAAACACCAATAAATGCATGACCATGCGTAACAATAAGAATCGGATTCAGATCGATTGCTTCCAGGCAGGCCGCAAATAATAGAGAGATATCAATACAGTTTCCGAATTTGGTTTCATAAATCTGATCGACCAGACGAATCCGCTGACCTTCAGTTTCGAAGCTCGGGGGCATGGCACTGTAGGTAATATTGATATTTAAAATTGCTTGGTATATCGCCGTTACTTCCTGTAGGACACGTTCCTTGCTATTGGATTGATAGCCCAAAAAGGCCGGCTTTAATCTATTTTTTTCAAGAATCTTGACCGCCTCTGCTTTAATGGTATAGATTATAGGGTGATTGGGTAAAACATAAGATGCTAACAACTCTGGATATTTACTTAATCCGCCAAAATAATCCATCGGTAACACCTTTACGGCAAACTTTTGCTGATGTAATATTTCATTTTTCGAAGAGATAGTACAGGTAATGGTGTCTAGATCTTTCTCCACGAGATTCCGGAGATATGGAATATGGTAGTCGAAAGCTAAATTTTCCAGCGTTACTGGAATTCCCTCCGAAAATTTATCTATATGAAATGCATAAGGGCTGAACAGCCCGATTTCAGAAGTCATCTCAATTTTAATGTGCTCGATATCTCTCGTGACCGCAGTGATTTTAATTTTTTCCACCAAGGACAGGTTATGGAAACAGAAGCTATAATTAAAGTGGGAAGCCTTCTCTATTGCAACTTGAAAACACGCATTCGTTTCGATCATTTTAAAAAAATATATTAGTTTAAAGATATTGAAAATTTATTTACTCCCAATTGCTTTATGCACGAATTCGAAATGTCGTTTTAAGTGTAATTTGGCAAAAAAGATAAAAGGGGCATTTTTAATTTTGTTTCCCCAGCCCGCTGGAAATTATCAATCCTATGTCCGTTCCTGAAATTTAGTCTTTATCAATCAGGTTGAAAAGGATGGTAAGATATTGAAACTGCGAAAACTGGGCATGGAGGTCAATGAGCAGGAGGTCAAAGAGGCTGCCGATGTTGAGATACAGGCAATCTTCGAGATTGATTAAGCAGACGTGCTATGTAGGCATTCTTGTTAGTCAAAAAGTTTTCAAAAGGAGATATTGCTCTTTGTAAGATAAATAAAAAAATGCCAATGTGATAAACATTGGCATTACCTTTACGTCCTATAAAGTTTCAGGGATGTTATTCAACTTCACCTTTATATTTGATTGTACCATCGACATATAAATCTGATTTTTTTGCATCATATTTATAAATATCCTTTTGGTACAGGTTGTCTTCCGTTTTATCCAAAATAATGGTTGTTTTATTGTCATCTGGCAAAAATAGCTCCATTTTCGATTTATCATCGTTTATGACGACAAATGCACTGATGACAGCATCCCCCTCTTTCGAATCAACAGGATTTAGCCGCGTTCCGACATTGAACACCTGGATACATCCCTGCTTAACCTCACTCCAGGTTTGACCTGCACCCACAAGACAGCCATGTTCATCTTTATCACCGCCAATAGATGGCGTTTCTTCTTTGGTCTTATCTTCTGTGCTCTCTGTAGATTTTGATTGCTGTGTATTGTTACATCCGGCAAATAGGATCACACCCAGTGCTAGAATCGCTATTTTTTTCATTTGAATCAGTTTTTCTATATATTCTAATTCTGCTGTGCAATAAATATACCATATTTGTCAAATTGTACTTTTTATCAAAAAAAATAAACGTTGCATAAATATTGTCATAGGGCAAGTTAATTTAGTACGCTGTTTATTAATATTGTCTTTCAATTGATTGGTCGCTATTCACTTGCGACGATCAGATCTGCCGAACGTAGCAGAAAATCTAAATAATAAATAGAAAAAACAATGATCAATAGATAGAACGTATTTAACCTAAAAATATAAAATATGGAAGCTGCAGACTCAAACAGGAATACCCTAGTCTCGGTTGTTTTGGTCGAAAGGCCAATCGAGGATGTCTGGGAACATTGGACCGGTGCCGGATCCATAAAACAATGGAACATTCCATTTGACGATTGGCATTGTCCAGCCGTGACAAACGATTTCAGGGAAGGAGGGAACTTTAATTTTCGAATGGAGCGAATGGAAGACGGAGAGGGTTTTGACTATCGTGGCGTGTATGACCGAATTGTCCCATTCGAATATATTGAAAGTACCAGTGCAGGGAGAAACTGCATTGTCGAATTTCAGGCAATAGATAACAATACAATTCTAAGGGAAACATTTGAACCGGACAAAAAAACTCCTTTAGACCTTCAGCAAAAATTCACAGACTCTGTTCTGATCAACTTTAAAAAATTTGTGGAAAGCAGATAAATTTTTCATCTAAATAAGCCAAACTATTTAATATTGAATTATGGATATATTGAACAATCATTCAGGCTATTCTCCAGCGAATGGAATACAACTATATTATGAGATCTATGGAACCGGAAAACCGCTGATACTTATTCATGGCGGCGGTTCTTCTGGTTTTTTTGATTTTGAGGAAACAGTGAAACGGCTGCAGGATCATTACCAATTGATTCTGTTGGATATGCAAAATCACGGAAGATCGGCACATAGAAAAGTTCCCGAAACATTTGAACAGGATGCAAAAGACATTGTAGCAGTATTGGATCATCTCGCCATAGATAAAGCTTCATTTTTTGGTTTCAGTAACGGTGCGACCACTATTTTGAAACTCGCTTCTCTTTTTCCAGATCGGGTAGACCGATTGATCGCAGCCTCCGGTAATACAAAGAGGGCGGGGTTGTTAGATGGTTTTTTTGAGGGAATGTCGGCTTCAACGATTGAGGTGATGCCGCCCTCTCTGAAAGAAAACTTTTTGAAGTTAAATTCTGATCCCGAAGATTTTAGAAATATGTATGAAAAAGACAGCCAACGAATGATCAATTTTCGCGATTTTGAAGCCGGAGCTTTAGAAAATATATCATGTCCGGTATTTCTCATTGGAGGGGATCAGGATGTGGTTAAGGGAGAGCATTTAGCGGAAATGCAAAAACAAATCCCAAATGCCCGTCTCATGATCTTACCTGCCAATCATGGAAACTATATGATGAAAGATTTCAGCGGTGAGACTGATGAAGGATTAATTGATTTTACCATTTTTCAGGTTCGAAAATTCCTCGAAGCTCAATAGCACCCTTTTGTGGCGGTTATGTATACATCAGCGATCCGATTTTAGGACAGGTGATTGCTAGACTTAATGGCGCATACTTCGTTCAAGACTTCGTATACGTTGTTTATTTTTGCCATCTACACGTGAAGCAACCGCCCAAATAGCAGCCGGTAACCAGCCCAGAATAGTGAGCTGAAGGATTAAACAAATAATTCCCCTGAAAATTTTCCCTCTTAAAAAGAAGGATAACCAAGGTAGTAACACTGCGATCAAGATCATAACAGTTGATTTATAAAAGAGTAATATCTTATGTTAAAATAATCTATGTTTATCTGGCTATAGATAGCTTAGATGTTCAAAGCAAAAATCGACAATAATAATAAAGAAAGCAAATAAGAATGGTGAAAATTGCTGCTACTTGCTTCAATATGAATCCTGTTACCAAAATCGCCGCTGTTGGTTTGCTGAACCATTATTTGGCAAATCGCTAAAAATGTTAAGAAATCTTAAAGTTTTCTGTTTCCAATCTTCATTTGAAAATCTAGTGGAGGAGTGGCACCAATGTTGATGTTCCCCTGTCGAATATTTTTAGATGCAGTTTACAATTGAATAAATGACGGAACAAATGAAAGATAGCAAAAACATAATTGAGATTTTGGACAGTAAATATAAGGCTTATTTAGAAGATGAAGGAAAATGGCTCAATGAAGGGTTCAGAAATATTTTTACCGAAGGTGAAGCCAACAGAGAAAATCTAAAAACACCAGTTTACCTGATGTTACCCGAAGAAATTAGGGAATATGTGGATCAATTGTTATTAGATCATTTAAGTTAACAGGGAAGGAGGCTAACTTACAGCAGGTTTTTCTAAATATTTAAGGTATCCTTCTTCCATTCGGCGTTTGACGAGATTTCGTATACCGAATCTTTTGATAGTTTGATAAATCTGCTGTTTTTCTTTTCTGCTCAGCACATTCAGCATCTCTTTGCCTTGCATGGTTTCTAGTTCGAGTCTCGTTCCCATGCAGATACTCGTTGTTATCCGGATATTGACAATTTGCACAAATGGAACAAAAACCAATAAATCCAAGTCCGTTAATGCTTTTTTTATTAGCAGGCTACCAGATATTCACTTGAAATAAAAACCCTGTCTATCTGTTTTTGCCCGAATGGCTCTTTTCTTGTTTTTCAAAATCCAAAAGCCGGTAAGAATACAGGTAAGTTTCAATGGAATTGCTACCATGGAATGTGACAAAGAGGCAATATCGATGCCTAATGGTGCTAGACCAATGAGCACTTAAATAACGGCGATAGTGACCCTTTTCTATTTTGGTCGATATAAATCTTTTCAGATTGAACCTCATTAACCATAAGCTCTTTATCATTTTTGATGAATATAAAGGTGTAAAGTAATCCATGTTTGCTGCTTTTACAATTCGTCCGGAAAGATTTTATACTTGATCATACATCAAATTGTGTCAAACAGACTGCTGATCACGTAATATGAACAAATGAAATTTTATCCGTCGATTGAAGAATGCAACACGACTGAACTCTTCCCGTCTTCGTTTAATGACTTTAATCGGCGGTGGTAACATACTGGACTGTCTGACATCTCAAATCTGGATGATGAGGTGAATTTCTTTTACGAGTATTTTTGCCTGTATAAATCAAAATATTTACTAAAATGAATTATCAAATTAAAAAAGCTAGCCTCGAAGACCTGGAACAGACCGCAGAACTGTTTAACCTTTATCGGATTTTTTATCGCCAGGAATCGGATCTGGAAAAAGGGAAAGTCTTTTTAAAAGAGCGGTTTCTGAATAGCGAATCGGATATTTTTCTAGCGATGGTGGACGGTAAAGCGGTAGGATTTGTACAATTATATAAACTGTTTCACTACACCAAATTGGAAATGCAGTGGCTGCTGAGCGACCTGTTTGTTCATCAGGACTATCGTGGTAAAGGACTCTCTGTCGCACTGATAGACCGAAGTAAACAATGGTGTACGGAAACCGGTGCCTGTGGTTTGATGTTAGAAACGGAAAAAACAAACGACATCGGCAATACGCTATATCCACGTTGCGGATTTGAATACGATGGAGCCCACAACTATTATCATTGGTGGAGTAAAAAGTAAACTATATTTTGTCTAGTCCTTAGAATCATCCGATTATCTGGACTAGACTTCTTTATGAATTTACAATTAAGCTAGTATTTGGTGCCGGTGATGATTGAGGTGGGTTACATAATCTGCCATCAAAAACGCTAATGTGAGATCATTACATTTTCGTGTTGTCAGATCTCTCGCAATCAGCGTCCTGAATAGGAATAAAAGCTGCTTGTTGAGTGATAACCATAAGTCCGTGAGTTGTTTGGTTTCCGACTGCTGATAATTTGCGTTTTCGCAAAAATCATCCTGTGCGTAAAAAATCTGCGGATTTTCTTCAGATTGTGCTCTTATAAACCGGAGATAGTTTGTCATGGCACTATCGATCAAGTGCCCTAAAATTTCCTTCTTGCTCCATTTTTCCGGAACTGACTTCTCGTTAAATGCGACTGTATTAATTGCCGAAAGTTCAGCTGGAAAAGTATCAATGAGAACTTCAAATTCATGTATAAAATCGTTCATTTTTATTGAATATTAATATGATGGTAGATTTGTGTTAAGTGATGACATGGCTTGTCACTGAAAAAATTACCGCAAGTCGTATTTAGAGATAAACTGTTATTGCTAATTTATAAATAAAAATTCACGGACAGAAATCAATTCGTTTTTAAATCCATTTTATGGTTTGGATGAATAATTATATATGCGTCCCTTTCTTCGGATAACGGTCGATGTTTTGTAAAACCAGTTTGCACGGATTGTAAATATTATTGTTAACCTAACGCTGTACTCCTTATATTTGATTATCTTTTGCCGCAGGTTTAAGATTGAAAATGAAAAGATAATTTTGAGCAATTTTCCCCATGAAGCTATTTAGTTCAATACATAAAAGTATCCTTTTTTCACTACTTTTATCGACGCTGTTACATTCTTGTCAATCTCAGGATCCGGATGTTGTACTCTTGGATAAATTGGATAAGACGTTTGATGTTTCAAAGTTTTATGCACCAAAAATAAAAAAAACAGAGTCTATATTAGCTTCTGATGTGAAGAACATGGACAAGAAAGCAATAAAAGAGGTTTTTGAAACCGCCATGTTCAAAAAAGATACCATGGCAATTTTTGATAGCGAAGGAAGTTTGCCGACGCCATTTTATCTGGAGTCTAACTCTAGCTGGGGAACAAGAAAATTAAAACCGAAGAAATATTATGGCTATCGCTATACAACGGTGTCCTATAACGAGGAGAAGGATACCTTGGCCATGCTGAATGGTGTCGCTTTTCCCTCGCTGGCTATGGGGGAAAATAGCGATGGTAAATTCGCTTATTTATATGCGGGCAAAACCTCAAAAAATATGGCTGATTTCCAAAATATTCAGAATTTTCTACAAAAAAAATACACTGCCCTCAACATAGCAGAAGAAACTGGTTCAGGGGTAAAAGGCTGGGAAAGTCCGGATTTTTATTATTTCTTAACGAAGAAAGATCGAACGGAGGAGGAAATTTTCTCGTTTGGTGAATCCGAAGATGACAAGCCCACCACGACAGCTATTTCAGAAATACTTTTGGAAATTTTTAGTAAAGAATATATTCAGGATATGCGGAAAGAGCAGGTTTATCTGAAGGATTATATTCCTGTTGCTAAATGATAAGTGATTCGATTGAGCGGCAGGGCTAAGACGTTTTTTGAAATTGTTTATATTTACATCTTTGTTTTTCGGAAAAATCAATAAAACTAATCTTATTATTTGTATGCCCGATACAGCAGTTTCTACTTCCGCGTATGCCGACACCAAACCGCATTATGCTGTGCTTGATGGCCTGCGTGGCGTTGCCGCCATCACGGTAGTGTGTTTTCATATTTTCGAAGCTTTTGCCACCAGTCACTTGGATCAACGTATTAACCACGGTTACCTGGCGGTCGATTTTTTCTTTATGTTATCTGGATTTGTCGTCGGTTATGCGTACGATGATCGTTGGGGAACGATGACGACAATGGATTTTATCAAACGCCGGATTATACGATTACATCCCATGGTTATTATGGGGGCGATCATTGGTGCTGTCCTATTCTATTTACAGGGTTGTTCGGTCTGGGATGTATCGAAGGTGACTGTTTCGGCTTTATTACTAGCGACGGTATTAAATGCACTGCTGATCCCTGCTCTCCCCGGACATGAAGTAAGGGGATTAGGTGAGATGTTTCCGCTGAATGGTCCGAGTTGGTCCTTGTTTTTTGAATATATTGGTAATCTCCTTTATGTTTTGATCATCCGTAAATTTTCAACAAAAGCACTTGGCGGACTGGTGGTTGCTGCTGGCTGTGGATTAGCCATATTTGCGATCTGGGGTCCTTTGGGTGATATTTGTGCAGGATTTTCACTGACCGGAACAGAATTTACAGCGGGATCCTTACGTCTTTTATTTTCCTTTACTGCAGGACTGTTTTTATCGCGCGTATTTAAGCCTTTTCGGATTAAAGGTGCATTTTGGATCTGTAGTATTATCCTTGTTTCACTTTTGGCGATTCCTCGTATCGGGGGAGTTGAACATCTCTGGATGAATGGACTCTATGATACGCTGTGCTGTGTGCTGGTTTTTCCACTGCTAGTTGTTCTGGGGGCTTCCGGAAAAGGGGGCAGTTTTACAAACAAACTGTCTAAATTCCTGGGAGATATCTCTTACCCTTTGTATATGGTGCACTATCCTTTTATCTATTTGTATTACGCTTGGGTGAAAAATGAAAACCTCAGCTTTGAGCAATCATTGCCCGGTGCTGCAGCGGTCGTGATCGGTAGTATTGTGCTCGCTTATAGCTGTTTAAAGTTGTACGATATCCCTGTACGAAAATATCTGACCCAGCGATTTTTAAAATCAAAGGCAAAGAATTAGAATTAAGTGCAGAATAGGTAAACGATTATTTTTGAAATGCTCCAATCGTAATGCGATTTGCTTCTGATCTTGCCTTTCCGCTCAAATCCAATACGCCATTGATTGCTTGACTAATAAAATTGCCTTTATCAAGGGCAGGAGATGAATCCCTTAATTCAAAATCTGCTTGTGTCGTTGATATAAACCCCGGATCCTGGCCAAAGATCGCATGCGTATCGCCAATAAGGGTTGATTTCCAGGTTTGTTGATCCCGGATGACTTTCCCATTCCATATCCACTGATCTTCTCCGGTACTGAAGTATAAATTGTAGTCAATCGCATTGGATTTACCTGTATTGGTATATTTATGAATAAATACACCATTGGGTTTGGCAACAATAATATTATTTTGGATGATATTGTCTATACAGTTCTCAACAAGTCGTATTTCACCTTCAATTTCATCAAAATAGCCCCTGTCGATATTGTTATGAAATAAGGTATTATTCACAACATAACAGTTCAGCGTACCACCTCCGGTGTAATTTAGATATCCACCCAGGCTGATCCCCGCGAGTGAATTGTTATAGACCTCGTTATTTCTGACAATACAGTCACGTGTAGGAAAGTTGTCGGTTTCACTGACTAGGCCGATTCCGCGCCCACAGCGATAGACACTGTTTCTTTCAACAATGATATCCCGGGCGCCATCGATGTAAATTCCAATGGCCCCGTTATGCTCAGCAAATGCAGGGATAGGACCAGTTCGACCATCAATATCATAAACTTCGTTTTGGCTGATCAGTCCGTTACGTACATAGTTCAGGTTTGCTGTAGCATTGGCGGCATATCCTCCGGCTGCAACAATACCAATATTTTCACCATTGTATACTTTGTTCCCTCTAATCGTAAAGCCATCCACGTAGCCATTGATGGTGAGGTTTTCGGAATAGCCGGTATTGCAGTCATGGATCGTATTATCCTCCACAATAATATCCTGTAAGGCCTCGGCAGTATTGCCGATGACCAGAATACCATGCCCACTTCTGCCATCCTGTGGGCTGGCATTGTTCTCGATATGATGAACCCTATTATTTCGTATGGTTATGTTTTTAGAACCTTGATCGATAATAATCCCGTTCACGTCATTGCCCTTGGCTTGTGTTTTAAAATTGCGGATTTCAAAACCCTCGAATTGAATAAATCGGGCATTTCTGATCGTGACCAATGCTTCTGTGCCGGTGATGGGTAGTCCTTCACCATCAATAGCCACAGCTTCGTTGGGATAGGACTTTATCGTAATGAGTTTCGTTGAACTTCCTGATTTTGAAATCAATAGTTTTTCATGGTAAGCACCTTCACGTACAAAAATAGTGTCACCTGCTGATATAGCATCCAAAGCGCGTGAGATAGTACGAAAGGGCTGGCTCTCCGTACCCTTGTTCTGGTCGTTACCTGTAACCGAAACGTACCTGCTTTTTTGAGGGACTGAGTCGGTCTGTATATGATCGACATCATAAGCATGACCGCATGCCGCGCACAAAAGCAAACCTTGTAATAGCGAATAGGTCAACGAAAATAGGCGCTTAAAAATCATATAAAGTCATTTGAAATTTGAATAAACTGTCCAAAGTGTATAGGCTTTCATATCTTTATGACCTCATTTGGATCTTGTCATCTCTGAGAATGCACAATTGAAAAGAGTGGTTGGGGATATGGATAAAATTAAAGAAAATGGGTGTCCGATGGTTCTATTTCGGACACCCATTAGGTTATTCAGATATGATCTTTCGGACACTATTATTTTTCTTGTCGATGACATAGACTGTACCATTTTTATCTACAGCTACACCTTCAGGCACGTTAAATGAGGCAGCCTCGCCGACGGCGTTTGTAAAACCTGCGATGTTAGATCCCGCAAATGTACTTACCTGGAATGTCTTGCCATCCACCAAGCGGATGCTCTGATCCGGAGATCCACTATCGGCCCCGGCGGTACCATTTCCAGCTACATATACATTGCCTTGGCTGTCGGCCGCAATCCCCCAAGGGAGTGCAAATTCAGCCTCCGTACTGAGTCCATTTTTATAACCATATTTACCAGAACCGGCAATCATGGTATGCTTCCATGTTTTGGGATCGTATTTTCTGATTTGATTGTCGCCATGGATACAGATGTATAGACTGCCATCCGGACCGCAGGCCATTCCTGCCGGAAAATTCAATCCATCGATGACTGTCGTTACTGCTGTACCATCTGTATTTAACTGATAAATAGGAGCCGGGGAGGTAACAGAATTATAATATAGTTTTTTTGACGTTTGGTCATAAGCAATGAACCAAGGCTCCCTTGCGGCCCAGGCGACAAGCTTTGCTGTACCATCGGGTGTTATCTTACGGATATCCCAGTTTCCGGGATCGACACAATACAGATTACCCTGTTCATCAATGGTCAATCCATACGGAAGGCTAAACCGTGCTTCACCTCCTTTCCCGTCTGCAAAACCGGCATTACTTGGAGATCCGGCTAAAGTACTGACGTTTCCGGCGGGATCAATTTTACGGATACAGTGGTTACCGGGGTCAGTGACATAGACATTTAACGCATCATCTACAGCGATACCGCCATTGCGGTACCAGGATTCGCCTCCAAAATTGAACTTCGCATCAGTACCTTTTCCGTTGAGGAAGCCTGCTGCGCCATTGCCCGCCAAGGTGCTGACCGTTCTTTTGTAGATATAGCTGTAGCTATCTTTGGATGTTCCTGTTTTTCCGCCGATAGACACTTCAAGAGGTCCGCTACCAGCTCTTTTAGGGATTATGGCCATGATCTGGCTACCATTTGAGCCAACAACTTTCAAAGGTATGCCATTAAGTTTAACAGAAATCGCAGCAGTGTCCGTGGTAAAGTTCTCTCCATTGATCAGCACTTCTGTTCCATAGACGCCTTGCTTTGGAAGGAAATCCGTGACAACAATGGCCGCATTCGGATCATGTGCTGCACTCATATGATCTTTCTTACATGAACATATTCCCACCAATATCACAAAGGAGAGCAGGGGGAAGAATAAATACTTTCTATATATTAATTTCATCTGTCAATAATTTTATTTTCCATCCGTTAGATGGGAGCTATTCTATTTAAAATTTACATTTACTGCTGTGATAAAAATGAAATTTCAACTAGGAGCGGTTTATAAATAGTAAAAATCAAACCCTAATTACCAGCCTGGATTTTGGACAAGGGCTGTATTCTTGTCCAGATCATCTTGGAAAATCGGGAATAGATACATTTTGTCATCCCAAAATCTGTTTTGCAATAAATTTCTTTTATAGAAATCCTGGTAGAAAAATCCTTGATTGTTATCGTTTGACGTTATATTCATCCGGTATATCGCTCGGGAGGCTGGGTTTCCCATCATCAGTCGACGAATGAGGGTGAAATAGCGGTCACCTTCAAAAGCGAGTTCAATTTGTCGCTCGCGAAGAATCCATTTACGTTGTTCATCTTTATTGCCTACCACCTGTGGATAGACAGTTTCCAATTTAGGTAAACCGGCCCGTTGACGGACAAGGTTTAGATAAGACAGAATATCAGGATGGCTCGGATTAACTTCATTGAGCGATTCGGCATAATTTAAATAGATTTCAGCCAAACGGATATGGATATATGGACGATATACAGCGCGATCCTGGCGAATATTACTGGCTGGACTAACATTTTTTTGTGCGAGATATCCTGTTTTATCGGCACTATTTGAATTCTGTACCAGTCCGGCTTTTCCTGAATAATAAAACTCGGCTCTTCCGCGTCCATCCTTGTTGCCATCTGAGGAAAAGAAGTTGCGGTCATCGGCTGTTGGTGCGGGTAGGATAGGCTTACCATTATAGAGGATATTGACGTAAAATCGCGCTTCCCGGTTTACATACATATTTGAATTGCCAGCGATGTAACCTCTATTGACGCCATCGCGGCTTTTGCCCCAGTCGGCAGGATCATCCGTTGCGACGAAACCATCCTCCCGATAACCAGAAGTGGGATCGTCAATAGTCTTGCCATTACGCATCAGGTGGGCATCCACCACATTTTGTGTGGCATTCATCATCGCAATTCCACCGGGTTCAGGTGCACTTCGTTTCTCATGTCCCCATTGCCAGGTGTCCGCTTTGTGCGTGGAAAAAATAATCTCACTATTCCAGTTGGTTAAAAAGAGGTTACGGAAAGACAGGTAAGGATCGAATTTTGAATCTCCTTCATCCAGATTGGTAAAGAGCTTATAGGCATTTAAGTCAATAACAGCTTTTGCAGCATCAGCGGCCAATTGCCATTTATTGGCATCGTTCTGCAACGGGGCGAGGGCCTTACCATCTTTGTTTTTGAAGTTTGCAAAACGCGGATTTCCATTCCATAAGGGGCTCGCCGCCCATAGCGCCACCTGTGATTTTATAGCCAGACAGGTTCCTTTACTTGGTCGACCATAATTGGAGGAGGCGGACCATACCACAGGAAGGTCTGCTGCGGCAAGATCCATCATGCTATTGATGTAATCGACGCATTCCTGAAATGAATTGCGGGGATATTTGTTGAAATCTTCGTTCAAACCCAATGTCCCTTTCAGCAATACCGCTGGGCCATATTGACGCAGCAATTTCCAATAGTACCAGCCCCGCAAAAACCTTACCTCGGCTTTGTATTGTACTTTAAGTTCTGTGCTCAATGCACCTTCAGGAACCTTGTCGATGTTTTCCTCAAAAATAAATGACTGCCTAATGGCGGTGTAAGGGTTATTCCAATAATGCTGCCAGTACATGCTTTGTGCATTCCAGTTCCCGACAGCCATTTGTCGAACGTTCACAACAGGTATATTACAGGAGCTTTCATCGCTGGCACCAAGGGTCGTAAAATCGTCTACCGGCGTTTCGATATAACTATAGATCTGGTTTAAGTAAGATTCTGCATTGGCCCGGGTCTCCCAAACCATGTCTGAAGTGAGGAGGTTATCCGGTTTTTTGTCCAAATAAGTACAGCTTTGCATATTTTGGCATAAGGCTAGCGCTAATAGACCTGATGCAATATATTTTGGTGATATCTGTTTCATGGTTATTGTATAGATTTAGATTAAAACTGTGCCCGAACGCCGAAGGTGATCATACGATTTAATGGATATTTGGCACCGTTGCTTCCCAATTCGGGATCCCAGAGCTTGAATTTGCTAAATGTCAGGAGGTTTTGGCCCGATGAATACACATAAAGTGACGTGAAACCAAGTTTGTCCAATCCTTTTGCTTTAATAGTATAGCCCAAAGAAGCCTGTTTCATGCGTATATAAGCCCCATCTTTTAACCAGTGTGTACTGTTGATATAGTTGTTGTCACTGCCACTGGCCATTGTCAGGCGCGGGTAGTAAGCATCCTGACGTGGATTTTCTGCGGTCCAACGGTCTTCAACAATGGACATGGTATTGTTGGGATAGATTCCTAATCCCGAAAAAGGGAGCACGCCGACCCCATTGACGCCCATACCTTTCCCCGGAATTTCACTGCCATTGGCCATGATCCCCACATCAGCGACCCCTTGAAAAAATACGGAAAGGTCAAAGTTTTTATATGAAGCTGAAAGACCGGCACCGTATAGCCAGGATGGAAACCAGGATTTTCCAAGGTAGGTCCGGTCATATGCATCAATGATATTATCGTCTTCAGCATTTAAGTTTTTGTAACGGATATCTCCCGGAGATACGGGGTTAAATTTTTGCTGAGGGGCAGACTCGACCTCTTCTTTGCTCGTAAAGTAGCCCATGGCAATATGCCCCTGATATTCGCCATAGCGTGTTCCTGTCTTGGATTGATAACCGTAGCGTCTGACGGGTTCATCCGCATATACTATTTTATTGCGGCTATAGGTGACATTACCAAAAAGGCGTAGCCCAACATCCCCAAAGTTATCGTTGTATTCAATACTGGCATCCATCCCCTTATTGTCCATCTCACCTATATTGGCATAAACAAGAAGACTATTATAACCGGCGATAGAAGAAATGGATTGTCTCTCGATAAGAATGTTTTTTCGACGCTCGGCGAAACCATCAAAGATCAGGTTGAGCTTGTTCCATAATCCGATTTCAAGACCAATGCCGGTTTTATAGGATTTTTCCCAGGTGAGATTCTCGACACCTAATATTCTCTCCGTTTTTCCGCCGACCAAATTTCCATTGAGACCAAAACCTGTAGAGCCGCCACCACCGATCTGCGTTAAGTAAGGGAAGCGATTTTCAGCATTACCAATATTATCGTTACCGACCACACCATAGGATCCCCTGATTTTTAATAAACTAAATGTCTTTTTCAAAGGCTCAAAAAATTCTTCATTGGAAATCACCCAGCCAGCCGAAGCGGAGGGAAATAAGCCAAATTTCTGTCCCTTCTCGAAATTTTCAGATCCCGTATAGCCCGCGTTAACTTCGACAAGATATTTATCACGGAATCCGTAGTTGATCCTTCCGGCCAGACTTTGATTGCGGTAGGGGATGGATCCAATAACGTCACCGGCCAAACTGACCAAACGGTTACGCATATTATAAAGAAACATCCCGCCGATTTTGTGATCGTTGAAAGTACGGTCATAGTTTAAATTACCTTCAAGATACATGACGCGTTGGCCAAAAGATTCTTTACTATAGTCCAAAAATTGCTGACCAACTCTGCTTTGATTAAAAATGAGTTCCCCCTCAGGTGTCCTTCCTGTGGCCTGCCATAAATCATTTCTCCCTGAACGACGGTTGTTGAATTCACCATAACTGTCAAAGGAGAACCGGGCATAGGCAGATAATCCTTCCGTAATTGCGTCTAATTTTTGATTAATGGTCAATACCGACTGTACGATAGGTTTAAATTCGCTGGAATAACCATTATTTTGTACTTCATTTAATGGGTTTGCGCCACCACCACTCAGTGGTCCTGCCCATTTACCGTCCGGATATTGAATTGGGTAGGCAACGGGTGTAGTCGCATATGCCAGATACCATAAATCACCGGCAGCAATACCGGGGTAGCGGGAGTTGACCAGCATCCCTGTTAAGTTGAGCTGAACGGAGGTGGTTTTTGATAAATTGACATCCACATTACTGCGGAAATCATAGCGCTTGAAATCGAGATTCGGATTGTAATTGTTTAAATTACGGACTTTATAAGGACCGGTTTGATTATAATACGATCCTGAAATATAATATTTCATCGATTCACCACCGCCGGTAATGTTGATGTTGGCATTGGTGAGCATGGAATTCTTCTTATATACTTCATCAATCCAGTTCACATTGGGATACATATAGGGATCCAGTCCACTGGCTGTTTTTTGGATCAATTCGTCTGTATAGACGGGACTAAGTCCCATATTTCTTCGCGCTTCATTCTGCAGTTCCATATATTTTATTCCATCCAGCATCTGTGGCGTTTTTGTAAAACCTGAGAAGCCTGTTTCTGCCTTAAAGGAAATCTTTGGTTTACCGGCAACACCTCTTTTCGTGGTAATAATCAAAACACCGTTGGCGCCCTTAGCTCCATACATGGCCGTGGATGAAGCATCTTTCAATAGGGAAATACTGGAAATATCTTCGGGATCAATATTGTTGAAAGATCCACCGAAACCGCCATTGACATCATCACGTTGCACACCATCGATGATAATTAGTGGAGACGAATTACCAGCGTAGGTCCCGATTCCACGGATTGTAAAGGTCGAATTGTCATAACCGGGTTCACCACTGGACTGCACAGAAATAATACCAGCGACTTTACCTGCTAAAGCATTCGATAAATTGGGTACAGGCGTCCGCATATCCGCCATATTTACTGAACTTACAGCACCCGTGACATTGATTTTTTTCTGTGTACCATAACCTACGACAACAACATCATCCAGATTGTTATTGGCGAGTGCCAAGGTTATATTTAGATGGTCTTTGTTATCCGCATCTCGTTCAATACTTTCATAGCCCACATAGGTAAATGTCAGGATCACCTGACCGGATCCGGATGGAGGGGCAATGGTAAAATTTCCCTTGCCGTCGGTTGTCGTTGTGATCTGGGTATTTTTGATACGTACTGTTACACCGGCTAAAGGGTTTCCCTGTTGATCTTTGACTGAACCATTAATGGCTTTTTGATTTTCGGTAACCTCTGCGGTACGAGCTGCCCCCGTCGATTCTTTTGGACGTATTATTAAGGTCTTCTTGATGACTTCAAACTCCAGCGCCTGATTTCGGAATAATGCCGTCAGCGCTTCGCTCAGCGTGGCATTTTCCAGGTTAAGGGTGACAGGGCTTGCTTTCTTGATCAGTTTTGAATCGTAAAGCAGATCAAGCTGCGCCTGTTTGCTGATTTCTGCAAGAACTAGGTCGACCTTACTATTTTTAAAATGTAGGTTCATTTTTTGGCTATAAACCGGGGTTTTAGCCTGAACAACGCCAAAAAATGCGAGCAGTAGATAGAACTTCATAATCAATAGGGTCTTAATTAAGAACATATGCTGTTCTTTTCCCGGTATTATTTTCATAATTTTGTTTAGAATTAAAAGGTTAATTAATTTTTGACAGAAAATTTTTAAACTCTATTCGTAGCCGGGATGTGACAGCATCCTGGCTTAAGTTTTCTATTTATCTTTTGCTGACGTAGATCCTCCTTTCCACAATTTTAAATTTAATTGATTTTGTTAGTTCGAGAAGTGATAAGATCTCTTCAATATTTTCTCTCCTGGAGATTTTCATTTTGAGATTTACATCATCCCATTCCTTTCCCTCAAATATCACTTCGGCATCGTACCATTGCGCTACATCCGCCATAATGGTTTTGATATTTTCATCTTTGTAAATAAAATAGTTGTTCTTCCAGGCGATTTCGGATTCAGCATCAAATTGATCAATCTCAACACCTGAGGTAGATATCTTTGCACGCTCTCCGGGTTTGAGCATGGTCTGGCCTGTTTTTGAAGTCAAACGTACTGATCCCTGTAGTAGAGCAACTTTTGCAAAATGGAGGTTATCCCTATCAGATACATTGAATTTGGTGCCCAGTACCCGAATTCCAAATCCATTTCCCGCTACGATAAAAGGTTTGTGTTTTGATTCAGCAACTTCGAAGTAAGCTTCTCCTTTGACCTGAACGAGGCGACGGTCAGCAGCAAAATGTTCCGGGAAAATTAGGCTACTCTCGGCGTTGAGCCATACTTTGGTACCATCTTCTAAATTGATCTGATATTTACCACCTTTCGGCGTTTCTAAAGTTATAAGTTGAGATTCTATAGTTCTTTTGCCGGTCGTTGCAAGATAACTGATAACACCTTCCTGATCTATTTTGAACAACAACTTTCCAAAGGGAATTGTGTCTCCAATCTTTTTTTTCTGCAGATCCAGACTATTGCCGTCAGAGTTTTTCAGGGAAGCTTTTTCTACACCCGGATTTAGGTATGTATGTTGATTTGCAACTTGTAAATCGGCCTTCCCAACCTTCAAAAAATAATATCCGGCAATGCTGGAAACAGCCAATAACAAAGAGGCTGCATAGGGGAGGTAACGACGGAAAGTGCTTATCTTTTTTGAATTGCCCGCTTCTGCCTGAATAAGTTGTTCTACGTTGTACTTAATCTGTGTTTCTATATTTTCTGCAGGACCGAATTTATCTTCGTCCCAAGTCGCATCATGATATGCATCCAAGAGCCTATCGTCTACTTCAAGTAATTCATCTTCGGAGGATTGTTTGCGTAAAATCTTCTTAATTAAGTCTATAATTTCAGGTTTTTTCATGAAATCTATAATTGATTCGTTCTTATAGAGTTCATTTTTTCATTTAGCCCCCAAAAGGAATTGCACTTTTTTAAAAAAAGAAAATATAAAAGAGCCTTTTATTAAATTATTTTGGTTGTAATGTGTTGTATTTCAGTGTCTTGTTAGAGGAAGAAAATCTGAAGAAAGATGTGCATATTCTGCATACCTTGTTTTAATCGTTTCAACGCAATAGAAATTTGGTTTTCTACTGTTTTTACGGAAATATTTAGCTTCTCAGCAATCTCCTTATGGCTTAACTGCTCCATTCTGCTGAGGTAAAAGATTTCCTTACATTTGTCAGGAAGCTGGTTGATCATTTGATCCAGGTAATCCAGCAGTTCACTGTACTCCAATTTTAACAAGGGGTTGAAGGAATCAATATAGTTCTCATCTAAGTCTTTGAGTTCAACGTGATCCATTTTCTTTTTAACATTTCGGAACACTTCGTAACGAATGCAACCAAATAGATAAGTTTTGATGGAATATTTGAGATTTATTTTCTCCCTGTTTCGCCATATATTGATAAATACATTTTGGACAAGTTCCTGACATACTTCGGGATCCTGCATCGTGACAGACGCCGTTTTGAACAGTGGTTGCCAAAAGCGATGCATCAGGTGTTGTAGCGCCCGTTCCTCACCTTGACAAACTGATTCAAAAATTTGCTGATCCGAACAGGCGGAGAAATTCATAGTTTAATTCTGTTTACAATAGGTATCCCACAAAAACCTTCTCAAAGTAAGTATAAAATAATAATAAAACAAAATCTATTCCGCAAGTGCCATGATCTGTAACTGGAGTCGATATTTCGGGACAAAACCCTAAGGCTTCCTGGCTAACGAGTTATCTGTCAACAAGTGCGGTCAATATAACGACCGAGAACAAGAATTTCGAACCTAATTATCCGATGAAAGTGGGAGTGGGGCTAGGGATCAGCAGCTTTTGAACGAAGCGAACGACAGCTTCAGAACGCAAATTAACTTTTCTTTTAGCAAACATGGATCAGGTTGAACGGAATAGCAGTTTATCCAAAAATCCGGCAAAATGACTTAAGAAAATTGTATTTTTAGCAACCAAATTTTATACAATGATGAATCAATTAAGAGATCACATAGAACGTATTGTACCTCTTGAGGATACTGAATTTGAGACAATTTCTTCTTTTTTTAGTTATAAAAAATACAAAAAACATCAATTTTTGATTCAGGAAGGAGAGCTGGTACCATGCAACTTTTTTGTACTCAAAGGACTTTTAAAGCTCGTTTATTCTGACGATACCGGAAAGGAGCATATTGTCAGTTTTGCACAGGAAGATTGGTGGGAGACTGACTTTGCCGCTTTTTATACGGAATCGAGGGCCACGATGTCGCTCGAATGTGTTGAAGATACGGAGGTACTCTGTCTCCGTTTGACTGACTATAGGAAACTATGCGCTGCAGTACCCCAATTAGAGCATTTTTTTCTGGAGAAGGCTTATCAAGGCTTTATCGCTGCACAGCAGCGCATTATTTCAACAATGACAGTAGGAATCAAAGAACGTTATGAACAGCTCCTGAAAAAATACCCCACGCTGGTACAGCGTGTTCCGAAATCATTACTTGCAGCCTATTTGGGCGTTTCTCGGGAGGCTCTAAGCCGGCTGTCGCGGTGATGTGACTTTTGTCACGCGAAAATTGTGCGTTTTATCAAGGGTTTTTACATCTGCCATTTCACAATTTTGTTGTACATCAAAATGTTGTGAAAATGAATAAAAGATCGATTAACCCATGGACGTGGCAACGGCAGCGGAGTTACGTGCAGGCTGTTGAAGTAAAAAATGTCGAAGGAACCTTGTATTGTTCGGGGCAGGCGGCAATAGCTGATGACGGAATTTCTAGTGATAAAGACATGGAGTCCCAACTGAGACAGGCTATTGCCAATCTCGAAAACGTTATTCAGACGGCTGGCTATTTGTGTAGTGGAATTGTGCGCTTAAACCTATATACCACTTCCATGCGAGAACTTTGGCCACATTTTCCGATACTTCAGGAGTGGATTGCCAAACATCAAATTGAACAAGCATTAACAGCGCTGGAAGTTGTAGGATTATTTGAGACGCTGAAGGTCGAATTGGAAGCTACAGTGGTCAAATAACAAGTTGATTTTTTCTCTTCATGGCGATCATCAAAATCACCATGAAGAGAAAAGCTGTTAAGGGATAATTTGTTTATTCCGCATTTCGTCGAATAAACGAAAAAACATCTGCTCGGTATCAACGAACTCATGAAATCCCATTCTTCGGGCTTTATTGCCATCCGCAAAAAAGTCATAATCCCAAGAGAAAACAAAATCTCCAAAAGCCCAGGCAGATACTTCTGTATAAGTATAATTCAATCCATGTCGGGTCCTTATATCTTCCCATATATCCGCTTTGTCGGACATCATCGTCTGTAGCGGTAAGGGTAAGGGCGCGTCGACTTCCATCTGGAAATATTTCGCAATCTTGGGCCAGAGATCTTCCCAGCGGAATAAGTCACCATTATTAATATTGAAGGCCTGATTGGCTGCACGCGGTTCCGTAGCGG
The DNA here is from genome assembly GCF_003627955.1 of Sphingobacterium puteale. GTDB lineage: Bacteria > Bacteroidota > Bacteroidia > Sphingobacteriales > Sphingobacteriaceae > Sphingobacterium > Sphingobacterium puteale. The sequence goes on from NZ_RBWS01000004.1 coordinate 145,690, forward strand.
CCCATACAGTCGCCTTTGCCAATAAGTTAGCATCAGTCATCTCCAACAGTTTGCCATAGGCAGCGGGTTTTCCCGGAAAGCGTAGCGGGATATTCAATGCCTTGGAGATTGTTGCATATACAGCAATTAACAAGGCTAGGTTCATCGGGTTGCCGGGAGCTGTTCCCCCTACAACTGACGGGCGGATCGCTGACCAGGTCCAGCGCTTTCCAATTTGCTGCTGTTGGAGATACTTGAGCTGACTGCTGTTAAATTCCGGTGGCATGTGTCCGGCATCTGATTCCTTGGCCGGTGTTTTAAATGGGCCGAGGTGAGCACCGTATACTTTATAGCCTTGCATGAGACTTACATGCCGCAAAGACTTCGCTACCGGCTCAATTGCGGTTAACACATTGACCAACATCTTCAGGTTGGGTTCGACCAAAGCTGCCCAACTTTCCCGGTCCTGATAAGCTGCGTAAAAAATGTGAGTTACGGTTGTTAATGGGTTTAGTTTGTTGATAACGTCCTCTAAATCCAATAAATCTACTGCAATATAATGCACGTGGCCTTGATCGGTTCCACCGCGACGGGATATTGCAATGATGTCCCAGTTTCCAAGGCTGCTAAGATAGTCAATGAGGTTTGTGCTGATGACACCGTTCGCCCCGACGATTAATGCCGTGTTGTTTGTTGTTTCCATATGGATTCCTTTTTAACAAAATTAGTGTGGATCAGATCGGACAGGATGTAAAAATCGGCTATAATTTTGTACATTTCTTAAATGAAACGCTATCGACAATTTGAGCCTGTTCTGGTATCGGAATTTAAAACCGCTGAATGGGCACATCCTGAACATAATCATAATCACTACGAATTTATTTTTATTGTGCGTGGAAGGGGGGTACATGTGATAAATGGCCATATTGTCCCTTACCAAAGCGGGGCTATTTTCTTTATTGGGCCAGAAGAGTACCATTATTTTGAGATTGAACAAGAGACGCATTTTATTTATTTAAAATTTACAGATGCATATCGCCTCGGGTATGCCGCCGATTCGGGTGTGTTAACCCGACAATTGGAGTATTTGGTGAAAAGCAGGGAGACCCATCAGCATGGATTTCCGCTACTTGCTGCTGATCTCTTCACTGTTCACCTACTGTTTCAGGTCGTTGCTTCATTAAAACACGATACTTTTGCCAATCAAGACTTGATCTGGTATCAGTTGCTTAGCATAACTACGATTCTGATGAGAAATATGCCCGAATTACAGGTAGATCGAAGTAGAAGTCGCGACCTACAGGCGATGTTCTGCTATATCCATAAAAATATCTATACGCCCAATTTATTGAAGTCGCAGGTTATGGCCCCTCATTTTAATATTTCGCCCGATTATTTGGGCACCTATTTCAAACGTCAAGTTGGGATGACCATAAGAGCATATATTCTGGGCTACCGGAATACGCTTATTCGACAACGTATCGCAGCCGGGCGCATGATTTTAAAGGAAATTGCAGATGAGTTTGGATTGACAGATGTAAGTCACCTCAGCAAAATCTTACAGAAAGATCACGGAGCTTAAAACGAGAGCCCCCTTAAAATTTCATGTTTAAGGGGGCTCTCGTTTTATTTATACCTAGATTATCAATTACATGGTATTTTCTTTTTTCCGGCTCCAATTCCTTTGATTACCGTTCTGCCATCAACAAGTTGAGTGACTTTTACCGCGTTGCTTTGTATACCGTTCCAAGGGAATGTATTGAAAGCATTGCCATTGGTTAAGATAAGTGGATACAACTCACCACCGGAAGTTTTACTTCCAAACATCGTAACCTCACCAGTTCTGCTAATTACAAGCTTAATTAATGGTTTTGATGCCGTGCCTTTCATGTCATAGATGTTACCAATTCTTTTATTGGTTTGTACATCAGTACCTTCGTATTTGCTTCCATCAGCAAATTGAATATTTTGTTTTGAAGAAGCACCCGCATTCTGAAATTGGATTTCCTGTTTGGCTAATCTAATACCGTTTACTTCCATGTTGAAAGCATTGTCAAGCTCAGTGATATCAAAGACAAAACCATAGTTCGCTACCGGCGCTGTAAAAATACGTTCGATTGTGCTACCATTAGCGTAGAATGTTCCATCTTTCATAATTCCTTTTTTACCGCGAAAAGTTGTTTCAGGATAGCTCCAATTTAATCCATCACTTGTTACATCCTGTGTACAGGTTTTGAAATTAAGTTTGAGGTCATATTTTTGTCCCGGATTAATTTTTACATTTGGAATGCTGATGTTTGATTTTGTTTCTCCATCAATTGTTAACGTTCCTAATTTAAGTGTTCCATTGCTCGTTGCCGGATGGATCAATAAAGAAGGAGTACTAACGACTGTACGAAGACCGTTTCCTAAACTTGGAAACTGTGCCAGCACTCCAGCATCATTCATGGCATTGTAAGTAAGGGCTTCATCCGATAATTTGAAGTTTGCCGTAGAATAGCTTGGTTTGAACACTGCATTTTCAAGTTTTGTAATTGCTCCGGTCATATTTGGATCCATGGTCAAAGTCGTGATGATCTGACTGAAACGATGTTTTAAAACAATATTTAAGTTGTTTACACCGGTGTTCAATTTTAAAGAACCTGAGTAAACCATTAAATCGCCACTGATATTGTCCAGACTTGCCGCAGACAATGTGCTTTGGTTGTTGATATTGGGAACAGTGCTAGTGCTGTTGATTGAATACGCGATGAACGTATAGGTTTTGCCGGCATCCAGTGCAATTCCCGCTGCTGTTGATTCACTACCATAGCTATAGGTTTTTTCTGTTACATAGCTGCCTTGGTTGTCATATACCACGACTTTATATTTGATATCTTTGTCCAATGGTTTCTCGCTTACCTGAGCAGCGGTGGTTTTTGGGCTCGATGCGGCAACTAATCCCTTCTTTGCAGCTGCTGCAGAACTGTTTGTCAGGACAACATCGATGGAACATCCGTTACCGAAAGGGACGGTCATTTCCTGAATATTCGATGTGCTGCCAGAAGCTAAAGATCCTTTAGCGGAGCCTTGCTTTTGACCTACAGTGTTACTGCCATCTTCATCAAAGCCTGCAACGCCTTGTAGATTGATTTTAACCACTGTTTCTCCAGTTAATGCTGTAGTTTCTCCACTCTTTTGACAAGAGTAAAGGCCTGAGCCCGTCAGTACAATGCAGGTTAGTATTAAAATGTTTTTCAGATTAAGATAAGGCTTTAAATTCATGTAATTAAATATTTATGTAAGGGAATTCTTTGTTTTAATGTATTTTTATATGATACAAAGCGTTTATTTAAATCCTTATTCGGAATATTTAAATTAAAGCTGTGTATTTTTAGTGTGTCAGTAATATGATATCTGTTGTAGTAAATGTTTTTCGACGCAAAATTAAATGGATTTTTTGTTTAATAAGTGTTGTTTGATAGGTTGATTTTTTCTTGTAGAGAAACATCTACATTACTGCAATTCCTGTAAGGATTTACATAATTGCAGAATTTGTTTTACGCCGGAGAAGATGTTTCAGCACATAAAATCTTATCATATGAACACATTAGACAAGGTTGTGAATGCTGATTGTCAATCGAAACACTTTAATTTTGTTTTGACGTTTGCAGTGATCACCGGCTTCAACTTTATTGGTAATAACGGTAAAATCATCTGTCCGAGGTGACTATTTTCAGTCTGAGAAACTGGAAAGAATGCTTCTGAGTCCAAACAAACTATTTATTGAATTTGAAAAATATTTAAAATGCGATTACCTTTTCTACCCTACGATCCGAAATGGAAAAAACATTTTGAGTCAATTAAGTCGGAACTACAAGCTATACTTAAACCACTCGCCCCTCAGATTGATCATATTGGCAGCACTGCAGTAGAAGGTCTTTCCGCTAAACCGATCATTGATATACAGTTAGGAGTTGAGAACGAAACGGATTTGGAAGTGCTTCCCGATGTATTAAAATTGCCGAATATTGTTTATTACGAAAAATATAATCAAGATTGGCCAGAACGCCGTTTTTTTATTTTGCTCAATGAACCTGTATATAAAATTGTGGTCCCGGATGTTGTAAAGATTGGGGAGGAGATACCAGCGATCTTGCATGATCATGAATTTCGTCTCGCCCATTTACATGCTTTTGTAAAAGGCTCGGCAGATTGGGTAAGACATATCGCGTTTCGTGATTATCTATTAGCCCATCCGAAGGTCAAAGAAAGCTATCAGGCACTTAAACAAAATTTAATTCAACTCGAATGGGTTGATGGAAACGATTATAACAAGGGCAAGGACGAATTTTTGAAGAGGCAGGAAAGAAACGCATTAATATGGTACAGAGAGAGACAGCAATGACTATCGAGCATGTAAGGATTGAGGAGAAAAACTATATGACCTTATCACATACATAGGATATGAGTAAAGATATGACGAATAAATTGAAACAGGCAGCAATCGGGTTGGCCGGTACAAATAGACTAAATGACTTTGTTGAATATGCCGGTGTCGCCGCAGCGATAGAAACGGTATCAGGCAATATTTATACCGGAATCAGTATCGATACAGCCTGCTCAATGGGCTTTTGTGCTGAACATAGCGCTGTTGCGGAAATGTTGAAACATAAGGAGTTTCGGGTCAGGGCATTTGTTGCAGTAGATGCCGCAGGAAATGCCGTTCCCCCTTGCGGACGTTGCCGGGAATTGATCAGTCAGCTTGCCAAAGACAACCTCGAAGCAATTGTGGAAGTAAAAAATGGAGTGTTCAAATCCTTAAAAGAATTGTTACCTTTTGACTGGAAAGAAAATCTGGATAGAAATTGGTGATTTTAGGGTACAGTCAATAGATTTAGACAGAGTGATCAATATAAAAACAATGGAGAAGATAAAATCAGTATATAAGAAGATTAATTTAGCGGACTGGAAGCGGAAGGAGCACTTTGCGGTATATCGCAGCCAGATGAAATGCGGCTTTAGCCTGACAACAAAAATCAATATCGCCAAAGTACTTCCTTTTATTAAGGAAAATGGCTATAAACTTTATCCTGTCATGATATACCTCATCGCACGCGCTGTGAACAAGCATGACGCGTTTAAGATGGCAATGAAGGAGGGCGAGCTCATTGTCTGGGATTATGTAGATCCGATATATACCGTATTGCACTCGGAAACAGAGACTTTTTCTGCACTGACTGCTATATACGATAAAGATTTTACGAGGTTTATGGCTAATTATAATGATGTAGGAGAAAGACACGCAGATAATCTGCATTTTTTCCCGGAGCAGCCACCGGAGAATCATTTTAATATTTCAGCGATTCCATGGATTAATTTCGATAGTTTTAATTTGCATATTGCTGACTTTACAGATTATTTTGCACCTTCTTTTACCATTGGAAAGTATAAAAAACAAGCTGATGAAACCTTGATGCCTATTGCGATCCAGGTGCATCATGCCGTCTGTGATGGGATTCATGTCGCGCAATTGATCTCAACATTGGAAGAGTACTGTGAAAACATTGAAACAGTCATTAAATCTCAAGTATAAAAAACGAATCGTGGTCATCGATAATATCCTTTTGTACTATTCGACCTGATTAATACCTCGAAGATATGTCATCAAAAATACGACAATTAACACAATCGGATTTCCCAAAGCTACTGGAGGCAATTAACGCAGCTTTTGAGGATTATATTGTTCCATTTCATCTTGATGTCGAGCAGCTGAGACAGAAGATCAGAATAGAAGATATCGATTTTGCATGGTCTGTTGGGACATTTGTAGCAGGCAAACTTGTGGCCTTCATGTTGCATGGCCTGCGCGAACTAGATCATCATCCTGTTGTCTACAATGGCGGCACTGGTGTGTTACCCGGATTTCGTGGACTTGGGCTGGTGGGAAAAATGTATGATTATCTACTGCCTTTACTGGGCCAGCATCAAGCAAAGTGGATTGTTCTGGAGGCAATAGAAAGTAACCAGTCAGCTATTCGTGCCTATGAAAAGACTGGTTTTTTGATCAGTAGAAAATTGTTATGTTTCAATGGCGTCATTCAATCGGCAAAAGTGGAGGAAGTTGCAACAATCCAGACACTATCTAATTTGTCATGGACATTGCTTCAATCGTTCTGGGATATTTTACCAAGCTGGCAAAGTGCGCCACAGAGTATGGATACCTTGCGGCCAAATGCATTGGGTGCATATGTTAATGGTGAACTTGTTGGTTATATACTTTTCAGCCTTGGAAACAAGCGAATATACCATATCGCCGTGGCACCTGAATTTCGAGGGAAAGGAGTGGGAAGGCAGCTTTTTCAGGCGCTTAGAAATGAGCTGCCAGCAGAGAATATACAATTCAATAACATTGATGCAAAAGCGGAGGAATTGAAATTATTTCTGGAGAAGCAAGGCTTGGTAAATGGGATTAACCAACTTGAAATGACAAAAGTGTTATAAATCCAATATCCTATACGACTGTTGGTCAATTTTTCTTGTTGACCAACAGTCGTATAAAGATGTTCGTTTATAAGCGATAAACTGTACTTATGGTAGACAAGAAGCTTGCAGAGGAATTGATTCAACTCGCAAATGGCGATAGACTATTGAGGGAAGAAATAGCCAAAGAAGGTGCACTTGGAAAAGGCTATCATCCGAAAATGGAAGCTGTCCATCGTGCCAACGCGAAACGATTACGCGAAATAATTGACAAGATAGGATATCCCGGTATTTCAAAAGTTGGCGAAGAGGCTAGTGAAGCCGCTTGGTTGATTGTACAGCATGCGGTATCAGAGCCCGTGTTTATGCAAAACTGTTATCAATTGATGAACAATAAAGAGGATATTAACTTGGCCCACATAGCCTATTTATACGATAGAATACAGTGTTTCAAGGGCGAGCCACAACGTTTTGGAACACAGTTAACTGCGGATGGCGGAATCTATCCTGTGGAAAACAAGGAAGATCTGAACACGTTGCGTTTGCAAATGAATCTGCCCCCGCTCACTAAAAGGAAACTTGATACGGTTTATCATATAGAGGAGCTTGCGAATTTAAATCAGCGGGATCCCGACTATACAATCTGGCGAAAGAAAGTAGGCTGGATATAATTCTTTTTAAGTAATGCAAAAATTTCGCCATCCACAAAACGTCCTTTCTCAAAGAAGTAGTCCTGCAAGATTCCTTCTGAAACAAGGTTCATTTTTTCAAGCAACTTACGGGAAGCCAAATTCTCAGGGTCGATAAATGCCTCTATGCGGTTGAGCTTATACTCCTCAAATCCGTAAGAAATAATGGTAGAAATTGCTTCTGTCATAATCCCTTGCTGCCAGAAGTCAGGATGAAGTTCATAGCCGATTTCTGCACGAAAGTGTTCGGAGGAGAAGTTATGAAAACCACAAGAGCCAATCAGCTGATCCGGATTGCCCTTCAGACAGATTGCCCAACGAATTGCTTTCTTTTGTTCAAAATTTTCCTGCCAGTTTTTTACGAGCTCGTAGGCCTCATCCATGTGCTGAAAAGTTGGTAGATCAAAATATAGCGTTACCTCATCTTTTGAAAAATAAGAGAATAAAGCCTGAGCATCCGACTGTTGAATCTCACGCAAATAAAGACGTTCACTCGATAAAATTGGGAATATATCCGATATCATGGATGTAAAAATAATAAAATATGTTTAATTGAAGAATGATGATGTGAGTTTTCGACATTTTTTGTATGTTTGTCGAGCAATGACAATGCAACAGGAAAATATTAGAGAAGAAATTATCCTTTCGTCAATGAAGGTATTTGAAACGTATGGTTTTACACGAGTTTCAATGCAGGATATTTCTAAAGCTTGTGGTAAAGGCCGTAGTACGTTGTATTACTATTTTACGAGCAAAATGGATGTTTTTGATGCGATAGCCGAATGTTTATGTCAACAGGTATTCACAAAAGCAAAGGAAAGCTATAGTCGGGAAGCTTCTTTGGAGGAAAATTTGGTTGGCTTTTTGAGAGCGAAACTGCACCAGATTAATCTGATTACGAAACGTTTTCACCTTGCTTTCGAGGATATGAAATCAGATCCGGCTTTGATGGTATCCAAGACACGTTATATGTTGGATGATGAAATTAAATTGATTCGTGATATGATCGGGTGCGCTATTGCAAAAGGAGAGATTCAGTTTTTAGAAGAAAAAGATATTCTCTTCCTCTCAGAAATGCTAGTAACGACTTCCCGTTGTTTTGAACAGGAAGTGTTGTTATTTGACCGGTTTCCTGATTTCGAAGCGCGACTTGGTTGGTTAATCAGCATCTGTGTAAAAGGGCTCAGGTAGCTGTTTGGTACCCAGACATTAGAAATTGACGAGCATTTGCTCTTTTTTTAGCGTAAAGTTTCGACAAAAATACAAAATATGTCTATTTTGTATTTGACTCAAAAAATAGGAATGCCTAATAAAAAATATGGTATAACATGATTTTAAATGCAAAAATAGGAAAGGTGACCAGAAAATTGACGGCAAAAAAATACCTGCTCGTATTAGTAGAAACGGATGAGAAGATTCAGCCTGAGTCTACCGGTTTATTGGATGCAGCGTTTGATTGTTATGTATTGATACATCGTGAAATCGAACATTTGGATGAATTGGCGCTTGCATTGGAAGGTATAAATAAAGAAGTGCGATTGGCGCGCAATTTTAATGAGCTGAAAGATAAAGGAATTGTGATCGGTGACATGAATCAGATCGCATTTAAGGTATTGAAATAAAGTGTTTTAGTGAAATAAATCTAATATGTACAAAGTTGTTTACTCCCTATCCCGCAAATTGAAATGGAAGGCCAGCGAGATCTATCAATTCTTATATCAGAGTTTTCCGGAGATTAAAAATATTGATTTATTGCTGGATGATCAGCAATTTTTACTTGTTGTCAAGATTAACAGCCGTTTGGAATTTTCAATTCTAAATATTTGCCAGCAACAAGGCCTTAAGATGCAGTTTGTCCAGGTAGAGGATTTCGATTAAAGATTTTTGAAAATCCAGTTCGGCGCATTGTTATAATGCATAAATTTACATTTCATATTTTTCGATTCAGGCTATGAAACACTGTAAATATAAGGTGTTCACTTCTAAGGTCGGGGAAAGCATCGAAAATGGAATATATTGTGTTTTAAGCCAAACTTTTTTTAGTACTGAGGGTTATTCTTAACTTATACGGGAGATAACTGGTCTTGCGGATAGTTAACTAATGCAGATCGTTATAACAGGTATAAATAATAATTAATTATAGAGCATTATATGGATATGAATACATTTTCAATAAAAGCTTTCGGAACTGAAGCGCCGACAGCAGATTTAAAACAGCTGGAAGTTCAGCGCCGTGAAGTAACAGCCGGAGATGTGGAGATTGATATCCTCTATTGTGGTGTTTGCCATTCCGATTTACATACCGCACGTAACGAATGGGGGGGAACAGTTTATCCAAATGTTCCCGGCCATGAGATCGTCGGACGGATCACCAAAATAGGATCTGGTGTGACTAAATTTAAAGTTGGCGATTTTGCCGGCGTTGGATGTATGGTGGACAGTTGCCGTGAATGTGAGAGTTGCAAAGAAGGATTGGAACAATATTGTGAGAATGGAAATATCCAAACATACAATGGTCATGATCAACATCTGAACAAACAGACTTTTGGCGGATACTCAGAGCGGATTGTAGTGGATCAAGATTTTGTTTTACGTATTCCTGAAAATTTGGACCTGGCGGCAACTGCGCCTTTGCTTTGCGCCGGTATTACAACTTACTCACCATTACGGTATTGGAAAGTTGGCCCCGGACAGAAGGTAGGTATTGTGGGCATAGGCGGTTTGGGGCACATGGGGGTAAAAATTGCTAAAGCGATGGGGGCGTATGTCGTAGTGATAACAACCTCCGAAAGTAAAGTGGAAGACGCCAAACGTTTAGGTGCTGACGAAGTCGTTCTGTCAACAGATCAGGAACAGATGAAAAAGAATGCCGGCACTTTACATTTTATTTTGGATTGTGTCTCTGCGCAACACGATATCAATACCTACCTGAGTCTATTGAAACGTGATGGATCACTTACGCTCGTGGGGGCTCCGGAACTTCCGCTTCCAGTAGCCCCATTTAGCTTAATTCCTGCCCGTAAAAGTTTCTCAGGATCAATGATCGGTGGAATTGCCGAAACGCAAGAAATGCTGGATTTCTGTGGAAAGCATAACATCACTTCGGATATAGAGCTCATACGGATGCAGGACATTAACCATGCCTATGATAGGTTGCTAAAGAGCGATGTAAAATATCGATTTGTGATCGATATGGAAAGCTTAAAGAACTAAGATGCAAATCAGACAGTGTTAAATCAGCCGGGAGCAACTTTAAGTTAATGGTAAGTCTAACACTGTCCAATTAATTTGTTTGTCGTTTTGTGAATTTTTTGGTGTCATCATTTGAAATAATTAGACGTGTAGCTATTTTGATCGCGTTGCCTCTATTTTTATGGAAGAAAGTAAAGTCGTAGTTTTTTGGTTCCGTAGGGATCTTCGCCTAGAAGACAATGGCGGATTATCCCGGGCGTTAGCAACAGGACTCCCTGTGCTGCCGGTTTTTATATTTGATGAAGATATTTTACAGCAATTGGAAGATAAATCGGATCGACGTGTAGACTATATCCATCAGGCACTTGAAGCGATAAACAAACAATTAAAGGAGTTCGGAGCAGCATTGAATACTTTTTATGGGAGTCCTTTGGCAATTTATAAAACACTACATGAGAAATACAGAATTCATGAAATCTATTGCAATAGAGATTATGAACCTAAAGCAATCAAACGGGATCGCACAATATTTGAATTTTTTAAAACAGCTGGTATTCCATTTAAAGCAATAAAAGATCAAGTTATTTTCGATAAAAATGAGTTATTGAAAAACGATGGTACCCCTTATACCATTTATACACCTTATGCGAAAAAGTGGCGGGAAAAATTAACGACAAAAGATCTTCAGCCACATGATCATAAAGGGGGGCTTTTTGTCCAGCAGGCTTATGCGCCAATAATTTCGTTGGAGAAAATTGGATTTAAAAAGACAGATTTGACTTTCCATCCGCCACAATTGAGTACAGATATTATTAATAATTACGATAAATTCCGAGATTACCCTGCCTTAGCGGGGACAACGTACCTTGGTATAGCGCTGCGTTTTGGCACGATCAGTATTCGTCAGTGTGTGACCTTTGCCAGGCAGCATAATGAGGTATGGCTGTCAGAGCTCATCTGGCGTGAATTTTTTATGCAAATCTTGTATCATTTTCCAAATGTCGTCAGCGAATCATTTAAAAAGAATTATGATGGTATTCATTGGCGCAATAATGAAGTGGAATTTGAACGGTGGTGTAAGGGCCAAACGGGCTATCCTTTGGTCGATGCCGGAATGCGGCAATTAAATAGTACTGGTTATATGCATAATCGGGTTCGCATGGTAGCGGCTAGTTTTTTATGTAAACATTTATTAATTGATTGGCGATGGGGCGAAGCTTATTTTGCGCAAAAACTCAATGATTATGATTTATCTGCGAATAATGGCAATTGGCAATGGGCAGCGGGGTGTGGTTGTGATGCAGCACCGTATTTCAGGGTATTTAACCCAATCATTCAGGCTGAAAAATTTGATAAAAAGCAAGAATATAGTGGACAATGGATCCCTGAACTTGGGAGCGCAGCTTATCCCGAACCGATGGTAGCACATTCTTTTGCTAGAGAACGTGCGCTAAAGGCCTATGCGGCAGCATTGGATAAACGATGACTTAGGATAATCCAATCCCAACTTAACAATTGGTTCAGCTGGGATCGGGGGCCTTAGGACTAGATTTTTATTGCGCCAAGAAATCGGCAACAAACTTGTCGAATGCCTGTGGGTTTTCCGCCTGGACCCAGTGTCCGGCGTTTGGTATCGTTTCAAAGCTGACATTTGGAAATTGCTCTTTGATTTTGACTTTATCTTCAGGAAGAATGTAGCGCGATTTTTCGCCCGCTAGAAATAGCGTAGGGCCACTGTAAATACCAGCTTTTACACTTATTGTGATAAAATCCGAATATTTTTGCTGTAGAACATCTAGATTGAAGCGCCACCCCAGTTTGCGGTCTTCTTTAATATAAACGTTTTTTAACAGAAATTGAACGACTCCCGGATCATCAAGGTAAGTTTCAAGTTTTGTCTGTACATCTTTTCTGTTGTCCATACTATTGATATCAACTGCACAGAGCGCGTTGAAAATATCCTGATGATGTGGTGGATAAGCTTTGGGGGCAATATCCGCAATAATTAACTTTTCAACCTGTTCGGGATGATCAATGGCAAATTGCATGGCAACTTTTCCGCCCAGAGAATGACCCAATAACAGAATTTTCTTCACCCCGATCGAAGTAATATAGTCGGCTAGATCCTCGACCATATCCTCAATGGACATGCCATCGCTGTGGAAACTTCGACCGTGATTGCGGAGGTCAAGCAAATGTATCTGTCTTCTTTCTCCAAAACTTCGGCCAAAAGATCCCCAGTTGTCCGCCATACCAAAAAGCCCATGCAGAACAATAAGTGGTGTTCCACCATTTTCTGCTCCATATATTTTGCTGTGTAATAGTTCTTTCACGATATTTCTTTCTTTTAATCGAATTAATGTTGCCTCCAAAAGGCTATTCCTGGGGCTAAGATAACTAAAACATCTTTCCTTATCAAAATGGTAGTGTCGAGGATATATTTGGTAGTGGCCTCAGTTGTTGCCCCGCTAATATTGTCGTAACGAAAACATAATACTATATAAAAGTTCATCCCACTTGAATCGTTAGAACGTCCACATCACACTTTTTTAAAGCAAACTATTTGGTCAGTCTCAAAACCTATGGACTAAGCGGGTAATTTGGTCAATCTAAATAGAAAGAAATTGATGTCAGGGGCACTGACTTCCGAAAAATTTTATCTTGGTATTGAAAGATTCGGCGGCGGTATTTGTGCTTTTTTTCATGATCCATACTGCCAGTTCTGATAAGGTCGAATATATTTTATTTCTTTTTTGTCAAATTCCAAATCAGGACCATGATATGATTTTTTACACTTTTTAATCGACTATTTTTGATTGCTTCAATAGAAGTTATTTTAAGTACAACTCAACATAATGAAAAAAAAAGAGTACGTCATTTCTCTTAAAATGGAGGATTTGACGCGTGAGCTGCTGTTTCCGCAACGCAGCAAGGAATATATGGTGCTAGAGTCGACAAGTGACAATATGCAAATTCAGCGCAATTGCCATTATCGAGCTTCTTTTTTTGGAGTATTGTTGGCTGAAGAGGGTATTTCCTATTATCGGGTGGGAGACTATGAATATGAGTTTCAAAAAGGCGACATTCTTTTTTGTGTTCCACAGGAGGTTTTCAAAGTCATTTACTTTTCCGCAGATGTCAAGCAAAAGCAAATTTTCTTTTCCATAGATATGCTATCGGATGCCGGCTTTAATTATCGGTCAAATGATATGTTAAAGAATTTCTCCAATAACCCTTCCTATATCATTCGTGGGGAACAACACCTCTACAGACGGTTGGCATTTTATATAAAGGAACTTGCTTATCTCAACGATTTTAAGAACACGGTCTATTATAGTAATGAGATGATCTGGCATTATTTTTCTTTATTGATGTACGATATTGAGAACTATTCCAAGAACTTTCGGCAACAGGCGAATTTTTCTTCCAGGGAAGAAGAGATTACAAGTGCTTTTTTTGCGCTTGTCCGGGAATATTATGTCGAACATCATGACGTTCAATTTTACGCGGATCGTTTATTTGTCAGTCGAAAGTATCTCACGAAAGTTGTCAAGAAAGCCATGTCGCGTACCCCGAAAGAAATTATTAATCAGGTACTCCTTATCGAAGCAAAAATTCTCTTAAAAAACTCGATAAATAACATCAGTCAGGTGGCCTGTTTACTTAATTTTTCAGATCAAACGGTCTTCAGCAAATTTTTCAAAAAACATACCAAAAGAAATCCGAGTGACTACAAAATGGACGATCTTTTCTAGGTAATTCTTGCTGTTTCAATAGCAATCCGAACAAAGGTGCTTTTACTTCGTACGAAAGTAAAAGCACCTTTGTTTTTAGGGCCTGAGCTATTCTGTTTGGCGTCTTTTAAACAAATTTTGGCGTCTTTGCGCCGAATTTAGGCTTCGGTTTTTTTGGACTTTTGCTACACATATAATTAAAAGCAAAATCCATTATGAAGCAAAACGTCGTTAAAAAACGCACCACGAACTTGTTTATTGCACTGGTGTTATTATCCAGCTGTACGGGTAAACAGCAGGGGGACGGCTATCAGCAGGGACCTGCCGAGGTTCTTTTTGATACCGTGAAAACAGGCGATGCAACGATCCGAAATGAATATGCGAGTGCCATTGAAGGTCTTTCCAATATAGAAATACGGCCCCAGGTGAACGGTTATCTCCAAAAAATATTTGTCGATGAGGGGGACTATGTTCGTGCCGGACAGACGCTATTCAAAATTGAAGATCGGATCTTCCGCGAACAGTTGACCAACGCAAAGGCTGCATTGGCTGTCGCAGAATCAAATCTACTGACTGCTAAAATTGAATTAGATCGAAAAACTGAGCTAACCAAAAGCCGTATTGTTTCGGATATCCAGATGCAAGAGGCTCAGGCGAGCTATGCTGCCGCAAATGCGTCTGTGGCACAAGCCAGATCAGCAATAGCTTCGGCACAGATCAATCTGGATTTTTCGGTGATCAAATCGCCTGTGGATGGCTATATCGGTCGCTTCAACTATCGTTTGGGGAGTTTGCTGTCTACGACAAATCAGGAAGCCATTACAGTCGTTTCGGATAACCATCAGGTATATGCTTATTTTAGCTTGAGCGAGCGTGATTTCGTGCGGTTTCAGCGCGAGCATACCGGAAGTACTGTGGCCGAGAAACTGCAAAATGCAGCGCCCGTTGCACTATTACTATCGGATGGACAAGAATATGCCAAAAAAGGGCGAATAGATGCCGTTGAAGGTCAGTTCAATAAAAATACGGGGTCGATTACTTTCCGTGCCAAATTTGATAATCCCAATGCAGAGCTGCGGAGTGGCAACACCGGAAAAATTGTGATGGCTCAGCAATTGAAGGAAATGCCATTATTACCTATCGCGTCGACAGTCTCCTACCAGGATAAGATCTTTGCCTATACCGTCGATAAGGAAAATAAAGTCGTACAGATACCCGTGGTTATTTCAGGAAAATCTGAAGATAATTTTATCATTCGAGAAGGGTTAAAACAGGGCGACCGTTATATCGCACAAGGATTCGAACGTCTGCAGCCCGGAATGTCGGTTACAGCACAAAAGCAAACTCAAAACAAAAAATAAAACAGCAATTCATGTTAAAAAAAATAATTAAACGACCGGTATTGGCCACCGTGATTTCTGTTTTATTGGTCATTCTCGGTGTTGTCGGTATGCTCAGCCTGCCCATTACCAAATTTCCCGATATTGCCCCACCTACTGTAATGGTGACTGCTGTGTATCCCGGTGCAAATGCCGAAACAATCGCACGTTCCGTCGCTCCGCCCATTGAAAATGCTATTAATGGCGTTGAAAATATGGATTATATTTCATCAACGGCGAGCAATGACGGTACATTAAATATTACGGTCATCTTTAAGTTGGGTACCGATCCGGATCAGGCCGCTATCAATGTCCAGAACCGTGTTGCGCAGGTGACCAACCAGCTGCCGGCGGAGGTGATCCAAAGTGGAATCACTACCTTAAAACGTCAAAATAGTATGATTGCGATGGTCACGCTGACAAGTAAAGATGGCGCCATGGATGATCTCTTTCTCGAAAACTACAGCAAAATAAATGTAGTACCCGAGCTTAAACGTATCAAAGGAGTAGGCGACGCAATGGTATATGGAAATAAGGACTACGCCATGCGCGTATGGTTGGATCCAAACAAATTGAATAGCTACAATCTGACTCCAAGTGATATTTCGCGCGCCATCCAGTCCCAAAATCTGGAAGCAGCTCCGGGTAGGTTTGGTGAACAGAGCACAGAGGTGAAAGAATATGTAATGCGCTATAAGGGGAAATTCACCGAACCTCGGCAATATGAAGATATTGTTATCCGGGCACAGAACGATGGTTCGGTATTGCGTCTGAAAGATGTTGCCAAAGTAGAATTCGCAGCTTACAGCTATACCGTGGCATCCAACTATAACAAGAAACCTGCCGTTACCATGGCAATTTTCCAGATGAGCGGATCAAATGCCAATGAGGTACAAATTGCATTACAAAAGCGAATGGAAGAATTGCAGAAATCTTTTCCGGGAACGATGGAGTACAAAATACCATATGCAACCAAAGAATCACTGGATCAGTCGATTGACCAGGTCATTAAAACCCTGATCGAAGCCTTTATTTTGGTATTTATCGTGGTATTTATTTTCTTACAAGATTTTCGTTCAACTTTGATTCCGGCCATTGCCGTTCCGGTTTCCATTGTAGGGACATTTTTCTTTATGAAAATATTTGGGTTTTCAATTAATATACTAACGCTTTTCGCCTTGGTACTCGCAATCGGAATTGTTGTCGATGATGCCATTGTTGTTGTCGAAGCCGTGCATGCCAAAATGGAACGGCGAAAACTAAATGCTAAAGCCGCTACGATGTCTGCCATGGGGGAAATTTCGGGTGCTATTGTTTCGATTACGCTGGTGATGTCCGCAGTATTTGTCCCAGTTGCATTTATGGATGGTTCTACAGGGTTGTTTTATCAACAATTCGCATTGACATTGGCGATCGCAATTGTCATTTCAGCCGTAAATGCCCTGACATTGAGCCCGGCCTTATGTGCAATCTTATTGAAAACCCATGTGGATCATCCGGATGAAAATCGTAAGGTTACATTTAAACAACGTTTTTTTGCCGGATTTAATGCTGGTTTTGATAAACTTACTTTTCGTTATGGAAAAGCAATTCTAACGATGATCAAACGCAAGTGGATCGCATTTTTACTTTTGGCTGTGTTTGGTGGCTTGTTTGCCTGGTACTCCATGAATACTCCAAAAGGTTTTATCCCGGACGAAGATCAGTCGTTTATCATTGTGACGGCCAACCTGGCTGCCGGAACGTCGAAAGACCGGACCACCGTGCTGATGTCTGATACTGAAAACAAGTTGATGGCGCATCCTGCAGTTCGCGAGGTAATCTCCGTGAATGGTTTAAGTCTATTTACAGGAGCAATGTCTTCCGCTGCCGGTACTTTCTTTATTCGCCTGAAAGCTGAAAAAGAACGCGGGGAAGTGCACGATCTCGGAGCGATTATGGGCGAACTGCAAGGTATGCTTGCGCAGGATAAACGGGCCAACTTTCTTGTATTAAACACACCTACGGTGGACGGATTTGGTAATTCGAGTGGTATGGAGCTGGTTTTACAGGACAGAACAAATGCGGAATTGCAAAAACTTGGCAACATATCCTATGGCATGATGGGCGCATTGATGCAAAGACCGGAGATTGCCATGGCCTTTACCACTTTTGATGTTTCCTACCCACAATACGAAGTTGCTGTGGACGAAGCGAAGGCCGCACAGCTCGGTGTGGCTGTTAGTGATGTACTTGGTGTTATGCAAGGGTATTACGGCAGCATACAGGCTTCGGACTTCAATCGCTTCGGTAAATATTATCGTGTATTGGTACAGGCAACTCCGGAATCCCGTGCAGATGAAAAATCATTGCAGGGGGTGTTTGTGAAAAATAGCCGGCAGGACATGATCCCGATCAGTACGCTGGTGAGGATCCAACCCGTTACCGGTCCGGAGGTCGTGGAGCGTTTTAACTTGTTCAACGCATCAAACCTTACTGTAATGCCCGCTCCGGGATATAGTACGGGGCAAGCGATGTCAGCTATACAGGAGGTCGCCAGACAGCTGCTCCCACCGGGCTATACCTTCGATTACAAAGGCATGAGCCGCGAAGAAAACATGGCGACATCACAGACAACAATAATTTTTGTGCTCTGTATTGTATTTGTTTATTTCTTGTTATCTGCACAATATGAAAGCTACATATTGCCTTTTTCCGTACTGCTCTCCATTCCTGTGGGATTATCAGGCGTGTTTATCGGAATTGGTATGGCCGGAATCGCAAATAATATCTATGTACAGATTGCCATGGTGATGCTCATTGGGCTACTGGCAAAGAATGGAATTCTGATCGTCGAGTTCTCAAGCCAGCGCCGAAAAGCTGGAAAGAGCTTGATTGCGGCGGCGGTAGAAGGTGCAAAAGCGCGGCTAAGACCTATCTTAATGACCTCATTGGCTTTTATTACAGGAATTGTGCCGCTTGTTTTTGTTGTAGGACCTTCAGCAATGGGTAATCATTCCATCGGTTATGCTGCCATTTTTGGCATGCTGGTGGGGACGGTATTAGGGATATTCCTGACCCCCGTACTCTTTGTGGTATTTCAGTACTTCCACGAAAGATTGAATGGCCGTGAGCTGGATGAAAGTGAATGGGATTACTAATTAAGGATGATATAATATGAAACAGATAAAAAAAAATCTCCGGTATTGTATGGTGCTGCTAGCGACTATCACAGTGGTGCATGCCTGCCGCGTGCCACAATACGCTGGGAACGAGATGAAGCCGGTCGATCGTTATCGAAATCAAGAGGAGGCACAAGAACGCGATAGTAGTATCGCAAAGATATCTTATCGCGATTTTTTTAAAGACGATATGCTCATTTCTCTTTTGGACAGTGCATTGAAAAAAAATAATGATCTGAATGTTGCCCTGAAGCAGATTGAATTTGCTTCGGAAGGTTATAAGCAAGCCAAGTGGCTGAATGTACCGTTGTTAAATGCAAATCTTGCCAATGTGGGGATTAACCGCCCTTCCGACAACAGCATGAACGGTATGATGGCCAGTCAGTTTATGGGACAAAAATATACCATGGATTACACATCATCCATTCAGCTATCCTGGGAGGCCGATATCTGGGGGAAATTGAAAGGACAAAAGCAGGAAGCCTTGGTGGATTTTCTTAAAACACAGGAGGCAGCGCGCGCGATTAAGACACGTTTGGTGGCTGAGGTCGTTCAAGGGTATTACAATCTGTTGCTGCTGGATCGACAGTTGGAGATAACAAGACGTAATCTGGAATTTGCGGATAGCACGTTATTCATCCTCAATAAACAGGTTGAATTGGGGCTGACAAATATGCTTTCCGTACAACAGCAAGAGGTGACACGGGATCAAGTTGCCAAACAGATTCCAGCAATTGAAGCCCGAATTCAAGTACAGGAAAATGCGTTGAGTATTTTAGTGGGTGAAGTGCCGGGGCCAGTAAAAAGAACTACCCGATTGGATCAGGCCCAGTCGCCGACCAGTCTCTCACTGGGGGTTCCTGCAAATCTGTTGAGCTACCGACCGGATCTGCGCAGTAACGAATTGGATGTCCGACGTAGCCTGGCCTCCATACACATCGCCCGGGCAAGCATGTATCCAAATCTAAATATCACTGCTCAGGGCGGATTAAATGCATTTAAAGCCCATAACTGGTTTAATCTGCCCGGCTCACTGTTTGCCGCCGCAACCGGAAGTATCGTACAGCCGATTCTGAATGGAAGACAGCTAAAAACACGTTTAGAACAGGCAAAAATTACGAAGGATCAAATGGAACTGAATTTCAAACAGACGATGTTAAAAGCAGTCGGTGAAGTGTCCGATGCACTGATTCAGCTTGAGAAATCAGAAGAACAACTGGAGACTTCCAACCGGCAGGTAGAACGCTCCGCACAGCTCGTGCAGAATGCCTTGCTGCTTTATAAATTTAATGAAGCAACATACTTGGAAGTGATTGTGGCACAGATCAATCGCTTGCAGGCCGAACTGGATCAGGCTACGGTGAAATCACAGAAAATTAATGCCATAACATCCCTTTATCGTGCCTTGGGAGGCGGCTGGCTCTAATAGCAGCATCTTAATATACGAACGCAATGAAAACAATAAACATGCTGATTCTGATCAATCCAAGTCAAAATCGCCGCGAAACTGAAAAGATGGCCTACGCATGTAGTGCTGATCGGTTTATACTTATTGATGCCGATCTGGATTTTGCGGACCAGCTAGCCTTAATCCTTGAAAAAAGAAGGCAAAAAGTGGCTATCATACCGAACTTGGAAGGGTTGGAACAGCTGTTTTCAAATGTTGAAGATTTTCCTTACAGCATCGCCTTGAAATACTATGGAGCGGGCATAGGTCGGTAATTTGGATTTAAATTATAACAATAACTATGATACCTTATGTGCAACTTTTTGTGGTAGGCAGGGGAATTCTACTGCGACGGAAGGAACTTGAAACCTATATTTTTTTACTGGTTCCGACAGTGATATCCATTTCTTTTAATCTAGATGACAAGGTATTCACGATGATGGTGAAATCAACTAAAAAAGTAGATGAATTGATTATTCGTCTGATGGAGCAAAAAAAGTTGAAAATAAGCCTTTTGGACTTTGAAGAGGAGCCTGCTAAAAAAGGAGTTTTTTAGAAAAGTTATTCCGGAAAGATATTGATCCTAACGATCTTCGGAAATATCTTTCCGGATATAATGTCTAACCGAAAATGCCATTCTCAGCCGTTAAAATTACTGGGCTGCCATCTGTAATCATGATGGTGTGCTCATGTTGTGCCATGTAACCTCCTTTGTCGCCAACCATCGTCCAGCCATCATTTAATTCAGTAGCATAAGTGGAGTTGGTGGAAATAAAGGTTTCGATAGCAACGATAGTATTTTTCTTAAACCGTCTCTGGTCAAATCTATTCTTATAGTTAAGTAATTCATCTGGCTCTTCGTGTAAGCTGCGTCCGATGCCATGTCCACCTAGATTTTTGATCACTTTATAACCTCTCTTTTTTGCTTCTGTTTCCATTAGCTGGCCAATGTCCGCAATTTTAACACCACCACGGATATTTTTTATGGTTTTTTGAAGTATTTCCTTTGAAGCGTCTACCAATTTCTGATGGTTATGAATATCCTGACCAATTACAAAAGAAGCCCCGTTATCAGCCCAAAAACCATCCAGCTCAGCCGATACGTCAATATTAATAAGATCTCCTTCCTGTAATAAACGGTCCGCAGTAGGAACACCGTGACAGAATTCGTTGTCTACACTGATGCAAGTCCAGCCCGGGAAGTTATAGGTCAACGCTGGTGCTGATTTGGCACCATATGCTGTTAATATCTTTGCTCCATATTCATCTAATTCTTTGGTTGACATGCCTACCTTGGCATAATCACACATCGCTTTAAGCGTTTTGGCGACTGCCACACTCGCTTTTTGCATTCCGGTCAATTCGTTCTCGTTGGTAATAGACATGGTGCTTTTTTGTGTTTTAGCTTATTGAATTAAAGATAAACAAAGGTCTAAAAAAAATAGATAATCCCATAAAGAAAAACAGGATAACGGTTGTGTGAAGATTTATGGGAGTTTTGGTATAAGAAAGACCTGCTTTCGTATAAAATCTCCACTGGCGATAGTTTAAAATGATAGATTTGTGAGCAATTCTCGGATGAATATAAACTGAGATGCGACCGAATTTTGGGTGCAATTTTAAATTTATAACATGAAAGCAAAGCAGATATTGATTTTTAAAAGCTCTGTAAGAACAAAGGAGAAGAAGACCTTCCTGATGCAGTTGTTAAAGCTCCATCTACCGCAGATACAGTCGGCTACCTTGGATCTGGATGATGAAGATGCCATCTTCCGGGTAGAAACCGAGGACTGTTCCGTAGATCTATTGACAGCTTTGTTGCACAGACATGGTATAAAAGTTGATTTTCTGGACCGCTTTGTCCTTGCTTAGTCCTATTCAGATCGCCGTACAGATGATCTTACAATAGCCCGCCCGTATACTGCTTAAAAAACAGCTCGCGATAGATATCGCCAATCGGGATTTCGAACTTGTCTATGTATATCGTATGGTTGTCGAAAGAATCAATAAAGAACAAATTGATCAAATAAGATTTGCTGACCCGAACAAATATATGGGCCGGTAGTTTTTGGTGAATGGTTTTCAGATTCATTGCTGTAATCAGTTTGTTGGTACGGGTATAGATGACCACATAATCTTTGAGTGCTTCAATAAATCGAATATCGCCAAATAAGATTTTATAGTATTTTCGGTCCGATTTGATAAATACAGCATCTTCATTCACATCTTCAAAGGTGTTTTGATTTTCTTTTAAATTGAGCAGATTTTTATAGCTAAACGCTTTATCAATTGCCTTGGCCAGACGATCTTTTTTTATGGGTTTAAGCAGGTAATCAAGCGCATCCAGCTCAAAGCCCCGCAACGCATATTGGGCATAGGCTGTCGTCAGTATCACCAGGACATCTTTCGGTAAGGCCTGTGGAAAATCCAGTCCGTTGACGGTGGGCATCTCAATGTCCAGAAAGACAAGGTCAACAGATCCTGTTGCGAGATATTCCTTGGCAGCTAAGGCATTGGAAAACTCGCCGAGGATTTCTATGGATGAAATTTCTTCGACCAGATTTCGCATTTCTTCCCTTGCTAAGGGTTCATCATCTACAATGATACAGTTCATAATGGAATTTTTAATTTTACCTGATACAACAGGTCCTTTTTTGATATGTTAAGTTCGTAATTATTGCCATACAGCAAATCCAGCCGTCTTTTAGCATTGACTAATCCCAGTCCACCGTATTTAAGATCAGTATTCGAAAAATTTGGATCGCTCGAATTTTCACATTCAAAACAAAGTTGCCCGTCGGTCTGTGTAAAGTGAATAGCAATAAAGGTATTTTCATTGTGTATATTGACACTATGTTTAATCGCATTCTCAATAAAAGCGGTAAAAAGATGTGGCGGCAGAAAAATACTTTGTTTTTCGAGTTCCGCGGCACAGGAAAGTGAGGTTTTCAAATTATCCCGGCGTATTTCCTCAAGTTTTAGAAAATTGAAAATAAAGTTTATTTCGGATTTTAAGAGTGTTTTATCTGCATCATTTTCATACAGCTGGTACCGTAGAAAATCGGATAATTTGATAATAACCTCGGTGGCCATACTCGGGTTTTTCCGAATCAAAGCCTTCACATTATTGAGCATGTTAAACAAGAAATGTGGCTGAATCTGGTTCTTTAGTGCATTTAACTCCGTTGTAAGCGCCAAGTTTTTTAAATCTGAAATGCGTTTATTGTCTTCGATCCAACGTTTAAAAAGTTTAAACGTGGTGGTGGTCAAAATGATGGGAACACAGATAAAAAGACCGCTCACAAAACTCATGGTATTGGTTCGTTGCCTTTCAATTGTCGGGATATGGATACTAAAGATATAGATTGCGATCTGCATGACAACAAGCAGGCTCGCTGTCACCAGTAAAATGAGCAATACAGTATAGATTTCATATTTTCCCCTGAAAAAAAACTGTGGTATCAATACGTACATATTGATATAGAACATTGCGACGAAAACTGTCCAAAGCGCCAGAGAGAAGTAGGTCTTATAATTTCCTAAAAATTGTGCATTTGTATTGGCATTGGCAAAAAGAAAAAGCAAACCAATTAAAAACAGGCCATGTCGTAAAAATCTGAATTTCTTTTCCGTTAGGTAGCGTAAAACAATACGGTTGTTGCAGTCTAGCATATTGATCTGGTTTATTGACCCTGATTTCGCAAATGTAACTTTTTTTGTTTCAAAATGATTTTGTTTTATATGAACAGTGCTTTTTTTTATACCAAAGTGAAATCGGTAGGTAAAACGGATAAAAGCTCTTTTAATGTTACCCGCCTTTCGTATAAAATATTGCCCCTTTTGTATAAAAAATAAAATGAGCGTTTCCGATTGATCTATTCTTGTAAGACGCTGGCTGCTCCGTTCTAATTTCCGAAAGAGCAGTTTTTCGGATTGCCTTTAATTGAAAAAGAATAGATAGACAAAAAACGAATATCCACATGAAAAAGAATCTGGTGTTGCTTGGGAGCTTTGCTTTTATATGCAGCGGTTCAGCACAGACCAAAGATAGTATTCCCCAAAAAGTACAGGCCATTGTAGCCGACAAATTTCCTGCTGCGCGGGTGCTAAATCTAAGTTATGAATATAACGGCGGGTACAAATATTCATCCAATGCTAAAGGGGGCGTCATTACGCAAGGTAAGGTAGAGTCATTCTATCAGGCTGGCGGGAGCTTGAATGTCAATTTTTTAAACCGGCGTAGCTGGACGTTAGGTACTAACCTCGGTTATCAGTATTCTTCGTTTAATATCCAAGAATCTGATTTCAGCATGTGGCCGCAGAAAATGCGTACACAGGATTTCCATTACCATTACGAATCACTTAATTTCTCTTACTTCTCAAAATTATTTGGAAAAATGGTTATTTATTCCGCCAGTTTCATGACGGATGGAAGCGATAGGGGGATTGAACGGATGCGTGGGATATTGACCGGAACATGGGTACTAAAAGCAACTCGGGATGTACAAATGACAATCGGCTTACTCGGGTTTATTGATCCTGGGGCAATTATTCCTGTTGTTCCTACCTTCACTTATAAGCAGCAATATCACAATGGCTGGATGATAGATGTGCTATTGCCAAAAGGCGCCTACGTCCGAAAAACAATGCTGCGAAACGGTCGCCTTTCGCTGGGGGCAGATCTCAGCACGACGACATTCTACCTCAATGATTTTTTGGGATCAGATAAGATCTATACCTTTAGTCAGATGGAGATCAACTCGGGATTGACCTACGAACATAATTTGGGAAGATCATTTATAGCAACGCTCAAATCTGGTATGAAGACCATTCCGAGGTCAAGGATATTTGAAAAAAGTGAAAGGCAAAATAATTATGTATGGGAAGCTTCTGCGGACCCGTCGTTTTATCTCAATGCTGGACTTTCTTTTAATCCCTTTGCAAAAAAAAGACGTTAGTGAAGGGCTGATCATCGGCAAAGCAATTTGACGGGATTGTACAAAAATTTACTCAGTTTCTTCGATTATTTATATTGTTTTAGTGTTTGAACATTTAAATATTTGCTATATTTATTTTATAAATAGAAATTAAAATAAGGTTAATCGTATGTATACTGCTTTCTAGATTTAATTTCTTTTATCAAATTTGAGTGATACTAAGCCCGTAATAGGGCATTTGAATAAATAATCAAGAAAAAAAAAGAAAATGGCATTATTAGAAACCCTTGAATGGCGTTATGCGACCAAAAAATACGATTCAACAAAGAAGGTTGATCAGAAGGACGTAGATAAAATTATCGAAGCAGCACGTATGGCACCGAGCTCCTCGGGATTGCAACCTTTCCGTGTTGTGTTGATTACAGATCAACAATTGAAGGAGCAAATTGTACCTGTAGCTTGGGGACAGCAAATTATTGCAGAAAGCTCTCATCTTTTGGTTTTTGCGGCATGGGATAAATACACAGATGAACGTATTGATGCAACTTTTAACCAGATGAATAACCATAGAGGTTTACCATTGGATACAACTGATGATTACAAAAATAAATTAAAAAGTATGTTTGCCGCGCTTACTGAGGAACAGCAGGCAGCGCACGCTGCGAAACAGGCTTATATTTCTTTTGGAATAGCCATCGCGCAAGCTGCAGAATTGAAAGTGGATGCAACACCAATGGAGGGATTTTCCAACGGTGAGCTGGATAAGTTATTGGGATTAGATAAATTGGGGCTAAAAAGTGTTGTTCTGCTACCATTAGGTTACCGTTTGGGTGAAGAGGATTGGTTGCTGAAATTGAAAAAATTTAGATTGCCTAAAACTGAGTTTTTGATTGAACTACCTTAATAGTACGAAATTGAAGTGCTGTAACAAGAGCACGATTTAATTGTAATCTCTAACAATACACAAAAAGGGGCCTATTTATGCCCCTTTCTTGTATATTTATACCGCGTTAACTGAGTAAATTAAAATTGATATGCGACACTCCCGAGGATATTTCTAGGCATTTGAGGATTTACAGTAGTCCAACCTTTGAAATAGGTTTGGTTGGTCAGGTTGTTTCCCTTTACCGCAAATTCAAAATGTTTATACCCATAAGAGAGGCTTGCGTTAAATAGTGTATATGACGGTAGTGTAAAAATACCAGTAGGTACACTGTTGGTAATTAGATTTTCACTGGCATAATTCAATCCCGCCCCAATACCGAGACCTTTGAGTATTCCTTTTTGTAGAATATAGTTGGCCCATAGGTTCGAAAGATGTTTTGGCCCTGCTTCTGTTGGACGTAAATTATTCACATTTTCAGCAGCTTTTGTCGTTTTGCTATCATTAAAACTATAACTAAATATAACATTCAGGCCTTGGACCGGAGCAGCTGTTAAATCAAAATCTATTCCCCGGCTTAAACGTGTACCATCTTGAACGGTAATATTGTAGGACTCCCCATCAATAACTCTTGCTTCAGAGCGCAACATATTATCAACGGTAATGTCGTAGTAGCTTGCCGTTAGACCAAGTTTATTGTCGAGCAGATTAAATTTAACCCCGGCTTCCCATTGCGAGGCCTGCTGTGGTTTAAAGTCTCCTGATATACTTGGATGTGGTTGTACGACAGGAGCAACATTCTTGAATCCGTTTTGATAATTTGCAAAAAATGAGACTTTATCTCTGATAAATTCATAGACTAAACCTGCACGTGGAGAAAATGCGGTTTGATTGAACGTCCCCGTTGTGGTGTCTTTGTCAAAATTATAAGTTCCCTGATTGTCAAAGTAATCCATACGTAGAGCAACATTCAGATGTAACTGCGGAGTGAGATCCAAAACATCGGAGACATAGGCGCCCAAGACCTGATTACGGCTTCTCGTATTTGTTTTGGCTCCTGTTGAAGCGGCTATTGCTGCATCAATATTTGCTACATTGAATTTAGCATATCTTGGATCATCAAAAGAAGTATTGAGCTGATCAAATAAGATATAAGGTGAATTATGACTTTCGGCTTGTTGGAAAAGATAGTCGATGCCAACGAGCAATCTGTTTCGGAGTTCCCCGAGATGAAAGTCCCCGACAAAATTTTGCTGTGCATTGAAATTGCTGGCGGTGTAGTTCTGGTCAGCGACATAGCGATTGATCAATGTATCGTTATTCGCCTGGAGATACATAACATATTGAAAATAACCGTCTGATTTACGTCTATTGTAATTTGCTGTTGTATAGGAGGTCCATTGTTCGTTGAAACGGTAGGTGACGTTGCCCCTTACATTCGTGGTGGGATTTTTAAAGGTCACGTCGTCATTCGTATACGATTTACCGAAATCAAACTGTAGTTCATCGGGCGTCCTCGCAAATAACTGGCGTGAACGATTGAGAAATACCATTAATGGATTGGTCGCCTTGTTTTGAAAATGCTCGAAATCCAATTGGATGTCAAGTTTTTCACTTGGTCGGTAGAGTAATGAGGGGGCGATAAAAAATGATCTGTTGAAACCCGCGTCCTGATAGTTGCCGACATTGGTAAGTGCTGTATTCACACGGCCCAGAAGCTTTTTATCCGCAGTTAGCGGACCATATACGTCCGCAGTAAGACGATGCTGTGCATAACTGCCAAAAATATAATTGACACGACCACCGACAGTATCCAATGGCTTCTTGGTGATATTGTTGATTAGTCCGCCAAATCCAACTGCGGCTCCACCGTAAAGTGAACCTGAGGGCCCTTTGATCACCTCTATGGATTCAAGATTGGCCGGATCTGGACTGGTGCTAGCGATTCCAACCACACCATTAACCATGGCAGTCTGTGTACTAAATCCTCGCAATGTGTAATAGGTGACTCCATCACCAGGTCTTCCTGTTGAAGCCCATAATTTGTCAATACCTGAAACATTCGCCATAGCATCGTCGTAATTGGTGTTAAGCTGGCTCTTTAATAATTCTTTGGTAACGACAGCGTAGGATTGGGAGTTTTCAAGGTTGTTAAGTGGCATCTTCGAAACGTAAATACTTTGTTTCCGAGTGTATTTATTGGATCCATTTCCATTAATAACAATCTCTTGTAGGGTAGATTGGTTTTCGTTGAGGTAAATATCTGGAATCCGGTTTTTGTCCTCTACAATTTGGATTGTACGGGTCAAAGACTGTAAGCCCAAGGCTGATATCTCCAGTCTGGCTTCGCCCGGCTTTAAAGATTTAAATTGATACGAGCCGTTGGTTCTCGTTGATACGGTGATGTCTTGCGGGTACAATTTTACTGTAATACCTGAGATAGGTTTGCCATCGGAGGAGAAAATTTTACCGTAAATTTCGGCTTTGTGTTGTCCTTGGGCAAGTAGGGTGCCCGGAATAAACAACAGGAGGTAGATGATAATTTTATTCATGTCGGTTTGTAGTCTTAATTAGATTAATTATAAACAACGCAAAGGTATTACTCCTGTGATATTTTTCAAAGTTTTATTTATTTAATTTTTGGTCTTATATTGGCCAGTAGATAAGTGGCCTGTCCATTGGCCACAAACGCGGATCAAATAGCGCTTATCAACAATGATCGTAATCCCGATCCCAGATTAAAAGTAAAAAAGTGATCGCTTCTTAAGTTTCCGTAACTAAAATGTTATCCATGGATAATGAAGCTCAAATGGCGCTAAAAGCGACGAAAATAGAGATTGTATTGCGAGGAGGTAATATAGTTTATGTTTCTGTTAATCTAGTTTTAGTTTATCCCGTCGTTCTTCTTTAATTTTACTAACGTTAGCTATCAATGCTGTTTCGGCTCGTTGATATGTATTCCATTAGCTCAAGCATTGGAATAGCTGCACAACAATTATAAAATAAACCTAATAACAGAATAATATTGAATAGACCTTATTGCTATGAATAGAAAATTAATGGTATTAGCATTATTGGCCTTAATTATCGCCTGCTTTACAATATTTACATTTGGCAAAGAAGAAACGGTAGACTTTAGTGCGGATGTCAAACCGATATTAAATAAACATTGCATTGCTTGTCATGGTGGAGTGAAGAAAAATGGAGGGCTAAGTTTTCTTTTTGAAAATGAAGCTTTTGCCAAAGCCGAGTCTGGCAAACCGGCGATTATTCGGGGGGATGCGGAGCATAGCGAGTTTATGAAGAGATTGGTTTCTGATGATCCTGAATTGCGCATGCCTTATAATGCGCCAAAACTGAATGATGACGAAATTGATATTTTAAAGAAGTGGATCGACCAAGGTGCAAAGTGGGGTAAACATTGGGCTTATACTTTACCCGATGATGTCGAAGTGCCGAAACCATTTTCCCTGGCAGGACTTTTTGGCATAAAACCGAAAGGGGTGAATAACAACATCGACTATTTTGTGCAGGCCAAATTGAAGAGCAAGGATCTGTCTTTTTCGGATGAAGCCGATAAGAGTACTTTGTTGAGAAGACTTTATTTGGACCTCATCGGCATACCACCGACCTTAGATGAAATCAGCGCATTTATCGAGGATGACAGCGATGATGCCTATTCACGTAGAGTTGATAGCTTATTGGCTTCCTCTAAATACGGTGAGAAATGGGCTAGCTGGTGGCTGGATATGGCACGCTATGCCGATACCAAAGGATACGAAAAAGATGGGTCACGTAGTATCTGGTCCTATCGGGATTGGGTAATCAAAGCCCTGAACAAAGATATGCCATACGACGAATTTACCGTTGAGCAGCTGGCAGGAGATCTCTTGCCTCAACCGACCAAAGATCAGTTTATCGCGACGGCTTTCCATCGGAACACCATGAATAACGATGAAGGTGGAACGGATAGTGAGGAGTTTAGGATGGCGGCTGTACTGGATCGTTTAAATACCAGCTATCAGGTATGGTTGAGTACAACATTTGAATGTGTGCAATGCC
This sequence comes from Sphingobacterium puteale, assembly GCF_003627955.1. GTDB lineage: Bacteria > Bacteroidota > Bacteroidia > Sphingobacteriales > Sphingobacteriaceae > Sphingobacterium > Sphingobacterium puteale. The sequence continues at coordinate 175,615 of NZ_RBWS01000004.1, forward strand.
ATAGTCACACCTATGATCCTTTTAAATTTGAGGAATATTATAAATCTTTGGCATTTTTCAACAACACGCGAGATGAAGATACACAAGGTGATCATCCAAAACTACGTTTTTATACGGCACAAGATGAAAAACGTGTCGATAGCATCAAGCATTGGTTGGCAGTCAATGGCGATGGAAATGCGGTAAAATCTGCGGATCTTTTCCTGCATACGCTCGAGCCTAAGATTCATGCCCATTATAGCGATCAGATTGTAAACGGTGCTTTGTATGATACAAAATGGCTTGGTGTACGCAGCAGTGGCTCAGCCCGTCTAAAAGCAATTGCCCTGGATGGCAAAAGGCAGCTCTTCATGAATTTTTGGACAGATGCAGTTGGCGGAAAAATGGAAGTGCATCTCAATAAACCTAATGGGCCTCTGCTAGCCAATATAGATTTACCCAAAACCTCCGGTAGACAGGTTATCCAGGCAGCGATAGCACCGACAAGCGGTGTACACGACCTTTTTTTGGTATTTAAGAATCCAGCGGTTGCAGCTGGTCAACCGATTTGTATGATTGAATGGTTTGCTTTTCGGGAGGACTTTCCGATTGGAAAACCCGTGGAAAATCTAAACCTTCAGCGAACTTTTCTCCAGCTAGTTAATCTGCAACCGGAAAGTGTGCCCATAATGATTGAAAATCCGAAAGATATGCATCGGAAAACGAATGTATTCATTCGGGGTAACCGCCTGTCTCTGGGAGCAGAAGTACAGCCCATGGTGCCTGAATCGCTCAATGAATTTCCAAAAGGCGCTCCCCGAAACCGCATGGGATTTGCACAATGGATCGTCAGTAAAGAGAACCCATTAACCGCGCGGACCTTGGTTAACCGTGTATGGGCACAGTTGTTTGGCCGGGGGCTGGTGGAGCCATTAGGTGATATGGGGACACAGAGTATACCGCCAATTCACCGTGAATTATTGGATTATATGGCTCTGGATCTTATGAACGGGAAAAAATGGAGCATGAAAAAATTGGTTCGTGAGATTGTCCTTTCAGGTACCTATAAGCAGGCTTCAACGCTAAATGGTGATAAAGCGGAAAAAGATCCGCAGAACTATTATTTGGCGAGAGGGCCGCGATTTAGGCTTTCCGCGGAGCAGATCCGAGATCAGGCGCTAGCTGTCAGTGGCTTGTTAAGCAATAAAATGTATGGACCGAGTGTCATGCCCTATCAACCGGATGGGGTGTGGATGACTGTATACAGTGGAGAGTCTTGGGTCAAGAGCGAAGGGGAAGATCAGTATCGACGTGGTATTTATACCTTTTTAAAACGTACGAGCCCTTATCCGTCCTTTGTTTCCTTCGATGCATCCAGTAGGGAAGTATGTCTTGTTGATCGCATACGGACAAATACGCCGTTGCAGGCTTTGGCCACCCTCAATGACCCCGTGTATCTGGAAGCGGCAAAGCATTTAGGAAATATCATGCTACAGGAAGGAAAAGGAAATACAAAAAAGAGCATCAGTGCCGGTTATCGAAGAGCAATGCTCAAAGAAGCTGATCCCAGGAAGATCGCCGACCTTGAAGCGCTCTACAAAAAAGCACTCTTGGAATTTAACAAAGCACCAGCATCTGCAGCGAAATATCTGGGCAGCGATTTGGCTAAGGAAAATACAAAAACAATATCATCCAAAGCTGCTTATATGTTGGTTGCAAATGCATTATTGAACCTGGATGAATTTTTAACGAAATCATAGGGGTGAGATTCAAAATACGTGACGGTAATAATCCCCGGAAGCTGAATCAACCGGGAATCGGGATAAACAAGAGATATGGTAGAATCGGTGTCATTCAAAAAGAGTTACATTAATGAAAGATCTGAATAAATTAATAGAAGAAGCGCAGCAATCTGAATTGAAGGCTGTGACAAGAAGACATTTTCTAAAAGATTGTGTTGCTGGTATTGGCGGCATTGCATTGGGAAGTCTTTTGGCAAGTTGCGGCGGATGGGGCACATCCGGATCGAAAGGCAATTTGGATCTGAATGCTTTAAATCCGTTGATTCCCAAATCGCCCCATTTTCCCGGTAAAGCCAAAAGTGTGATCTATTTACATATGGCAGGAGCCCCTTCGCAGCTTGAATTGTTTGATTACAAACCTGCACTACAGAAATTACATAATCAACCCTGCCCGCAATCACTTTTGGCCGGAAAGAAATTTGCCTTTATCCGTGGGGTACCTAAAATGCTGGGACCACAGGCGACTTTCAAACAATATGGTGAAAGTGGAGCTTGGGTATCCGATCATTTACCTCATTTTAGTCAGGTGGTCGATGACGTCAGTTTTTTGAAAGCCGTCCATACGGATCAATTTAACCACGGACCGGCACAGCTGTTTATGCATACCGGAAGTGCCCGATTGGGACGGCCAAGCATCGGTTCATGGGTGACATATGGCCTAGGCTCAGAAAACAGCAATTTACCGGGATTTGTGGTATTGACTTCTGGGGGTAAAACTCCGGACGCCGGAAAGAGTGTCTGGGGAAGCGGTTTTCTACCATCGGTCTACCAGGGGGTGCAATGCCGGTCAAAGGGAGACCCTGTATTGTATATTGCTGATCCTGAGGGAATGGACCGGGACATGAAGCGCAATCTTATCGACGCAATCAATAATGTTAACAAAACGGAGTATGACACATTTAAGGACCCGGAGACACTTTCACGGATTGCACAGTATGAAATGGCTTATAAAATGCAGGTCGCCGTACCCGAAGTGATGAATATCAACAATGAACCTGCTTATATCCATGAATTATACGGTACAGAACCCGGAAAGGAATCTTTCGCCAATAACTGCCTGTTGGCCCGCAAGCTTGTTGAACAGGGGGTGCGTTTTGTGCAATTGTTTGACTGGGGCTGGGATAGTCATGGCACAAATGCGGCAGACTCCATAGATCTTGGATTTCGAAATAAATGCCGTGAAATTGATCGCCCCATGACAGCACTGATCCTGGATCTAAAACAACGGGGCTTATTAGAGGACACATTGGTCGTCTGGGGTGGGGAGTTTGGACGGACGCCAATGCAGGAGAATCGTGACAATAGTGATATGCCATTCCTTGGGAGAGATCATCATACTGATGCCTATACCATCTGGATGGCAGGTGGAGGCATACGTAACGGCATCAGCTACGGGCAAACGGACGATATTGGTTTTGCAGGTGTTGAAGGCAGGGCCTCCGTACATGATGTGCATGCCACTATGCTCCATCTCCTGGGATTTGACCACGAAAAATTTACCTATGACTTTCAGGGCCGACCATTTCGTTTGACGGATGTGGAAGGTGAACTTATACAAGCTATTATTTAACGAATGAAACGATTACTAGTATTAATCCTTCTGATGGCCAATTTTTATACACTTCTGGCACAGCAACAAGAGAAATTACACATTAAGTACTATTGTACCAATTGGGGAAATACTGATTCCTGGGACCGCTTTTGTGAACGTGTGAAAAATGCGGGCTATGACGGGGTAGAAGCCTGGCTCCCCGGGGATCAGAAAGAACGAAAAGAAATGATTGATGCCTTGCAAAAATATGGTCTGCGTTTAGGGCTTCTTTCCGGTGGTTCCGGAGCTTCGTTTGACCAGTACCGTGAAAGTTTTAAACGTAATCTGGAAGAAGCTGTAAGCATAAAGCCGGATTATATCAATTGCCATACAGGTAAAGAATATTACGCGTTTGAACAGAATAAGCAATTGATCGATATTGGTCAAGTGATTATGGAAAAATGGCGTATTCCGGTTTACCATGAGACACATCGTGGGAGATTTAGCTTTGCGGCACACCTGACCAAAGATTATTTAACAAAAATCCCTGGTTTAAGGCTTGCTTTAGATATTTCACACTGGTGCAATGTACATGAGTCTTTGCTCGCTGACCAAGCTGAAGCAGTCTCTTTGGCACTCGCCCGGACAGAACATATCCATGCCCGGATCGGACATCCTGAAGGACCTCAGGTCAATGATCCTGCGGCACCGGAATGGAAAAATACGGTCAGTCAACATCTGGCCTGGTGGGATCAGATTGTTGCCCAACATAAACAAAGCGGAGCAAAGGTATTGACCATTACCACTGAATTTGGCCCAGCAGGTTATTTACCTACACTGCCTTTTACACAGCAGCCAGTGGCAGACCAATGGTCCGTAAATGTATATATGTTGAATTTACTCAAAGACAGGTATAAAGAATGATGGTTTTTCTTGAAGAATTGATGGCCTTTTTGGGACGGTTTCATTCCATCTTAGTGCATTTACCCATCGGAATTTTATTGATTGCATTTGTGATGGTATTTCTGGAGCTATTCACAAAAGAAAATCCATACCTGTTGGCGATTAGATTGTGCTTGTTATTGGGTAGTATGGCAGCCATGTTTGCCGCTCTTTCGGGATTTCTGCTTTCACGCAATGGCGGTTATGAAATCGACGTACTGAATTACCATCAGTGGCTGGGAATTGCTGTCGCCATATGTAGTCTACTGCTTTGTTTCCTGTACCGCGAAAAAAGCGGGACACTACACTGGGCAAGAAAAATCGTACGTTTCCGTTTTTGGATATTTTTGGTCCTGGTCATATTACTGGGAGTCACAGGACACTACGGCGGTACCTTAACACATGGCAAAGGTTATTTTCTTGAAGCCATGCCACAGGCGATGAAAAAGACTTTTGGTGTGGAGGAAAGCAGTGATGAGCTTCTAATTGTTGCGAATGTACAAGAGGCTGCCGTATATGACGGTATTATACAACCTATACTCAAACAACGTTGTCAGAGCTGCCATGGTGATCGAAAACAGGAGGGAGGATTGGCCTTACAGACAAAGGAAAGTCTGTTAAAAGGGGGTGAAAATGGAAAGGTGCTGAAGGAGGGCAATTCGAAAGAAAGTGAATTGTATGCGCGACTGATATTACCGGAAGGACACAAAAAAAGAATGCCACCAAAGGGGCGTACACCTATCAGCGTCGATCAGATCAAATTGATTGCATGGTGGATTGATCAAGGGGCAGGCTTCGATAAAAAAGTGAATCAACTTACACAGACGAAGGAAATTGCAGCGATATTGAAAAAACTTGAAACAGGAGAACAGCAGGCTTCGCAGATATTGTATGCTGATTTTCCCAAGGCACCCGATTTACCAAAGGATAAAGTTGATGCCTGGCAGGCAAAAGGTATTAAAATCATTCCTGTGGCTAAAGAAAATAATCTGGTGCTGGTCAATGCCATCAACTATCCACAGTTTAATGACAAGGATATGCAGGAACTTCTGGCCATTAAAGAGAATATCGTTCAACTGAAACTCGGGCATACCGCCATCACTGACCAGGCATTTTCTACGATAAAATCCATGCCTGTCATCTCACGTCTGCATCTCGAGAATACAAAAGTTTCCGACAATGGCCTATCACAATTGAAAGGACTGCAAAAATTGATCTACCTGAACCTGGTGGGAACAAAAGTAACCGCAAAGGGACTGTCGAAGTTGAAGGATATTCCTAGTTTGAAAAATGTATATATCTACCAAACGGGTGAGAGGGACAGTGTGGCCTTAAAAGCATTACATGGTAAGGTGCGCATCGATACAGGTAATTATCGGTTACCATTTATCGCTACGGACACGGTAAAGTTTTAAGAGGATAATAAGGGTGTTGGAACCTGACTGACCTATAGTGCAGCGATGCGATTGAATGGCGATAGGGTGTCCGATCTTTTCGGACACCCTATTTTTAGGTGTTGGGTATAAATATTAAGGATTATTTTCCGGTATTTTCCAATAAGGTGATCGCGTCATAAAGTACGCCGGCTTCGCCCCTAAAGGTTCCCGAACCTTCAGGTTTATTGTCTTTCGTGTACCATTCGTAGAAACCTTTATTTTTAATGACACGCGCCAACATGGGCTTGATCTGCTCATAAGCTTCCTGCTGGAACCCATTTTTAGCCAGTTGCTGGATCATTCTCCCTCCAAACCAAGTCCAATCTCCGCCATTTTGGTAACCATACGGATACATGCCTTTATTTTTGAAAAAACCTGCCGGATAAGTCGGATATACGGTTAATCCAATGGTGGCTGCTCCGGCATCTTTTACATTTTTGATCATCTTGTCCAGGGAAGTTTTGATCTGCTCTTTGTTAAGCAGGTTTGCCTCAATAGCAATGGCTGTTCCGCCGTGATAGTAAATCTGGTTTTCATCAAAATCTTTCGGAAATGGCGACCCGTTGATGTAGATGTGGGGGATGAATTTTTGATTTTTATCGTCCCAAAGATATTTCATGGTATTGCTGGTAATCGTGGCCCTGACCTTACCCCATTTTTCTTTTTTATCAGGGAAAAGATCCATGTAATTGTCCAAAGCAATTAAAAACATGGCGTTATCATAAATATCCAGGGCAATATGAGAGTTTTTATCCAAATGGACCCCCCAATCGTGTTCTGGCTGCACATCACCCCAATCGACGGTTGTGGCTCCCCACAATAGACCATAAGTGGCATTATAACGTTTGTCCATTAAAAATTGCAAAGCCTGTTCCATCCGGTCTTTCACTGTTGTTTCGCCTATTTTTTGTACGAGAAAAGAGCTGTCCTTGGTTGCTACGATATATTTGTGGACTGCCTGGATCAAAGATGTTTCCTGATCGGTTTCAACTGTGTTTTTATGTGCGGCATATTCCGGAGCCAGTGGATTTGTGATCGTATAATAGTCGGAAACACCATTCTTTAAACTGGATTTTTTGACAAAACCGTCTGCGATATTTCCATCAGCTTCCTGTAATTTAAAAAATAGTGCCAATTGATCTTTGATCTGCTCGTGGGGGTGCACTTGGCTTGCTAAGGTAATAAAGGTATTGTAATCCCTGATCCATACTTCACTATAGCCGTCACCTGCATTGAATCCTGCTTTGATAACCTTGCTTGCCATATCTTTGACGAGTTGGAAGCTACTATCCTGTGCCACATTTTGCTGTGTGTCGCTTCCTGAGGATTTATTGCTACCACCATTGCAGGATAATAGCAGGAATGAAGTTGATAACGCGAAACATAAATTTCTCATGATGCTGTTTTTTCTATCGTTGTGTACTTATTATTAACATTTATGGTCTTTGACAAAAGACTGTATTACTTTCGCCCGAGCAGTTCCCAAGTTTCGGAGCGAATAGGATTTCGCAGCTGCAGGAACGGCGAATGTCTCGGCATAATGGAAGATTTTTTTCATGCCATTGGCAGTTGTCAGTTCTACCGCTTCCCCTTCAACGAGCATCATAATATGGCATTGGCCCTTTGTCTCAATCTTCACCTCGTCCATAAATTCGTACCTGTAAACATCATAAAAATGATCTTCATGTGTCGGCAAATGCACTTTTGATGTTTGGTCATCGAGTGTATAAACCTTTGGTTGGGACAGGAGCGTGTCTTTGACAACATCACCCTTTCGGTTAAAATTAAGATTGGCGAAAGCCCTGTCGATATTTAATGGACGTGGCTTACCGTCTAAATCGGGGCGTACCCAGTCGTACATCTTAAACGTGTAGTTGTAGGGGGTGGCGCTGATCTCCAGTACAAGGTTATTTGTCCCTGAAGAATGCACCGTACCGTGGGGAATTAAATATAACTGATGCTTTTGCGATTCAAATTTTTGAACGTACCTGTCGATGGCGATCGGTTCGCCCGTATGGAAGCTCTGTTCAAGAACAGCACGGAAGTTTTCCGCATCGATATCATCCTGAAATCCCAGGTAGACCTGTGCATCACCCTTTCTGTCAACAATATAATAGGATTCGTCCTGTGTGAAATTTTCACCAAATTCGGCTTTGGCATAACTTGGACTAGGGTGGCACTGAATGGAAAGATTGCCGCCATCAAAAGTGTCCAGAAAGTTAAACCGGATTGGAAACTCAACACCAAACCGTGGCTGCGCAGCGCCCAGGACATTTGAACTTTCCTGAAACATCAGTTGATCAAATGAAATTTCGAGCACTTGCCCATTGTTCTCAAGTAAAATGCCGTTTTCGGGGACAATCATTTCAAAAGACCACGCATAATTTTTGACCTGTTGATCAATACCCGTTAAATGTTCTTTCATCCATTGCCCGCCCCAGACTCCGGGTTCGAATGTTGGCCTTACCCGAAAGTAATTTTTAGACATTACATGCAAAGTTGCCTTTAAATCATTTCCTAAGATCCAAGGTAGATTTTCAGCGGATTGTTGATCGGCAAGAATCTCCACGCGTGATAATATCATCCGCTTATGTCGGTTTAGGAGTTCCCAATCGACAAAGTAATACCGTTTATAAAGCTCTTTTTGATCTGTTTGTTTCGCACAGGCCAGATTCCCGGCCAGTCCCGCACGCATCCGCTGAATAAGGATATTTTTGGGCAGGTCGATGTACATCACTTGACCTGATACGTCAAGGAATGCTGCTCCGGGGCCATAAAAAATAAGGTATTCATTGTCGGTAGCCTGGTTTAGCATTCCCCGCAGTGTAGCCAATTTGACCGTATCAAAGTATGCGATCAGTTCGAGTGGTGTTTTTTTTCCGAATAAAGGATCATTACCGCCAAGATAAGGAGCCACTTTCTCCTCGATCGCTGCTTCAGGGAGCAATGCTGTTTCTATGGAAACAAATCGCGCCGTTAATCCTCGCTTAACAAATTCCTGCTGGATATGCTGCATCGGTGTTTCCCAATTTACGCCAACAAATCCATCTATGCAGTGTATATGATTTTGGATCAGGTGATCGACCAACTCATGATAAGAGTTTGACAATTTGCCCTGAACTGGAAATGTAGGTAAGATGTCGTATTGAAAAGATGTTGTTTGAGTATTGGAATACATAGGATGTTATTTATTGCGTATGTAAAAAAATGACTAAAATAATAGCGGGTATTGAACGAAGTTATACGTTGTTATTCTGCTTTTTCTTTGATTTTTCAATCCAATATTTTTCGATTTCTTCCAAAGGTTTGCCTTTGGTCTCCGGTAAATATCCCAGCACAACGATAAAAGCTATCGCACAGAAAAAAGCAAATAACCAAAAGGTATAACTCGCTCCCCAAGATGCGAGCAAAATAGGAGTCAGCTGACCGACAATCGCATCGGAAATCCACATCACCATAATACTTATTCCCATTGCCCTTGCCCGTATGGCATTTGGGAATATTTCCGCCGCGACCACAAATTTTAACGGGCCGATAGAAAAAGCAAAGAAAAAAAGGAAGAGCAGGATGGATCCAATCAATGCAACATTGTTTGGTTGTTCCTGACTGAAAAGATATCCCGTTACAATCAGACTAATGGTGGCCCCCGATGTCCCTAAAATATATAAGGGTCTTCTTCCCCAATGATCTACTTTCCAGATGGCAAAGCAGGTAAATAGTACGTTCGCCGCACCAAAAAATAATTGTGTATGATAAGAATTTGCTAAGGAAATACCCGATTCCAACAATATGCTTGGGCCGTAATAGACGATGGCGTTGATTCCGCTCAGTTGAGAAAATAAGGGTAAAAATAGACCTAAGAAAAATGCGCTGCGGTAGATGGGAGAAAACAGCTCCTTCATATTTCCCTTGGCCGGGCTTGGTGAATCATACAGATCCGTTAAACCAAGTTTGGTACGAATAGCTGCGACCTCTCCGTCCCGCCCAATTTTGGCCAGCCAGCGGGGACTCTCAGGAATAAAATAAACCCCGAAACTAAGTAGGACGGCGGGGACTGCCCCAACTAGAAACATGCCACGCCAAAGCTCCGCCTGAGGCAATGAATGGAATTGAAGAATGAAATAGTTACTAATATAGGCAATCAGAATACCAAATGTAATCGCCAATTGATAACAGGTAACCGATCTGCCCCTGAATTTACTGGGGGATATTTCAGCAAGATAAAGAGGAACTACAATAGAAGCTATACCAACACCTAGTCCGCCAATACCTCGGCTCGCGATCAATACAGTATAATTAGGACTGAATCCGCAGCCAATTGCTGATAATAAGAAAAGCAACGATGCAACGATAAAGGCTTGTTTACGACCATATTTGTCCGTAAAAGAGCCCGTAAAGAATACACCAATAATGCATCCGACCAGTGCTGAACTAACAAAAATACCTTCCTGCACGGGAGATAATCCAAAAAATGCCTTCACAAGCGGTAAAGCACCGGCGATAACAGCCATGTCGAAGCCAAAAAGCAGACCTCCCAGTGAAACAATGCATAAAATAAGGATAAAATTTTTAGACATAGCTGGTTTTATTAGTTTTATATGTATATACATACAAACATATATTTATTTTTTTAATTATCCAAAAAATCTTACTTTAGCCTAAGCAATATCATGTAATGAATTTAAAAATAGATCACAAAAGTCCAGTCCCACTGCATATACAAGCAGAAAATCTACTGCGGGAGTTAATAAAACAACCGGAATATATTGAGGGGAAAATGTTGCCCAATGAAATAGAGCTAGCCAAACGTCTGGCTATTTCCCGTTCTACTCTGCGTCTGGCGATTAATAAGCTGGTTTATGAGGAGCTATTGATCCGGAAGAAAGGTATCGGTACAAAGGTTGCAAGCACCAAATTCAGTTCGAAATCCAAAAATTGGCTAAGTTTTTCACAAGAAATGAAAAACCGTGGTATCGAGGTTAAGAATTTTGAGCTTCATGTGAGCTGGGTAGTGCCCGATAAGGCCATTACAAAATTTTTTGCGGTCGATGAAGATCAAAAGCTATTAAAGCTGGAACGGTTACGTGGTAAAAAAGATGATCCGTTCGTCTATTTTACATCTTATTTTCATCCTCGTATTGGACTGACAGGTGACGAAGATTTTAAACGTCCGCTCTATGAAATATTGGAGACCGATTACCATGTTGTTGCTGATCTTTCGCAAGAAGAAATAGACGCCGTTGCAGCCAATAAATTTATCGCAGACAAACTCGAAATCAATATTGGTGACCCGATCTTATCGCGCAAACGTTTTGTTTTCGATCAGTCCGGAAAGCCAATTGAATATAATCTGGGATTCTATCGCGCCGAGAGCTTTACCTATACCGTGGAGAGTCGAAGAGATTATTAATAGAAGAATTGATCCAGTTATCATAAGCTACTGGATCAATTCATCCGTAGATTGAATGTGGCTACTCGGCCGTTTCTGCGGCCCATTGACGGAGTAGTGCGATTGCTTTGCTCAATACACCTGCCGAGCCTTTGAATTTGCCCGATCCGCTCGGCACATCGTTTTTGCCGTACCATTCGTAAAAACCTTTGTTCTTCACCACACGATCAATCATTGGCCCTAACTCGTCGTAGGCTTCCTGATAAAAGCGGTTGCGTACTAGTTGCTGGATCATTCTACCGCCAAACCAGGTCCAGTCCCCGCCATTTTGATAGTGATAAGGCTCTGCCATCCAACCTTTGAAAAAGCCGGCTGGGTAGGTTGGATAGAGTGTAAGACCTATGCTCGGCATACCCGACAAACGGACATTTTCCAACATCTGTCTATTTACCGTTTTTATTTCGTTTCGTTTAAGCAGTCCGGCTTCGATCGCAATTGCCGTACCTCCATGGTAATGGATTTGATTTTCATCAAAGCCTTTTGGTAGACGAGAGTGCACCCCAGTCGGCTGTCATGGCGCCCCAGAGGAGACCGTATGTCGCATTGAACCGTTCTCGCCTGAGGTAGTTCAACATCAGCTGTATGCGTTCTTTGACCGAAAGTCCACCAATGGATTCGTCAAGAATGCCATAATCTTTGGTTTTCTGTATATACTTGCTCAGTAGCTGAATCAGCGAAGTCTCTTGGTCGGTTTCGACAGTATTTTTAAAGCCGACATGATCGGGTGCATTTTTCGAATAATAAGGTGTATCATCATGCCAGGTGAAATCTTTCTTGAGCACATAGCCGTCTACCATTTCACCATTAGGTTGTTGCATCTGGAAAAACAATAGGATAGCCCCGCGAACATCTGCTGCAGGTCTTTCTTCCAATGCCGTTTCAATAAACGTATTGAGGTCCCGTGCCCATATCTGCGAATAGCCACTTCCGGCATTAAATCCTTCTTTGATGACCTGTCTGGCTAGGCTATCCACATATTTTAACTTCGGATCGGCTAAAATGGTCTGCGCAAGCTTAAGTTGGTCTCCTTTCGATGGGATTCTTTGCTGCGCAGACAGACCGCTGCTAAAAAAGATAAGCGTAAGACCGAAAAACGTTAGGTTTCTTCTCATGGAACTTTTTATTAATTGAAGTGTTTATGCATTTCAGTAGTCCAATCGCAATGGTTCGTTAGATTATTTCCAGCGCATTCAATTTGGATTGATTTTTCTGACTTAAAACTTCTTGGTTATTATTTATTATGTATGTACAAACAAAGGTGAAAAAATAACTGCTGTATAAGGCCTTTAATGAGGTGTAATTAAATTCGTAATTAAATTATTACAATATTGTGCTATTTTGACCTGCCTCTGTCTATTTTTTTTAATGATCTTTTTGCTTTCATGTTTATACATAGTTTTATTTTTTGTATGTTTGTTTTTGAACCTAATTGACAACGATGGCTAAGCATCTTATATTTTATTTTTTCTGCATGTTATCCAGTGTGCTACCTGCGCCAGGGCAGCAGAAAACTGATTTAACTACCTTGGTAAGACCTAATATTGGATCTGTGCATAGCCGGTATTTTTTTTATACGCCGGCGGCAGTACCCTTTGGTATGGCCAAATTAGCACCAAGCACAAATGGAAGTTATGGCAATAAGTCCGGTTGGGAAGCTGTTGGCTATGACGATAGACACAGCTCAATCGAAGGCTTTGCTAATTTTCATGAGTTTCAGATCGGGGGAATTGTCTTCGCTCCATCAGTAGGTGAACTCAAAACGACTCCGGGTAAACTGGAACAGCCGCAAAGTGGCTACCGCTCATCATTTGATAAAAAAGATGAATTTGCCACATCAGGTTATTATCGGGTGAAACTGAAAGATTACGGAATCCTTGCCGAACTAACGGCGACAAAAAGGGTCGGCTTCCATCGTTATACCTTTCCGAAAACAGATGCGGCCAACCTAATATTTGATATTGGACATGTGATGGGCGAGAGCGGGCCAGTGGTCGATGCTGAAGTAAATTACGAAAATCAATGTGTATGGGGATACGTGGTGACAAACCCGGTATATGTCCAAAAATATCAACAAGGCGCTACTGTAAAGATGTATTTCTTTGCAGAAGTCAGCAAGCGACCAAAATCTTACGGGACATTTAAGGACGACGCGATTTTTGAGGAAAAGAAGAACATAAGGGGGAAAGGAGCTGGACTGTTTTTGCGATTCGATACAGGGTCGGATGAATCCATCACCATCAAAACCGGTTTGTCCTATACCTCTGTAGATAACGCACGGTTAAACTTGCAGCATGAGGCAAAGGGGCTGACATTTGATAAAACGAAATCCGAAGCACTGAAGACCTGGAATAATGAAATGGGAAGGATATTGGTGGAAGGTGGTAAAAAAGAGGACCGCGTTAAATTTTATACCGGATTATATCATGCCTTACTTGGACGGGGCCTTGCCAGTGATATCAATGGGGCTTATCCAAAAAATGATGGCTCAGTAGGCCAGATTGCGTTAAATGCGCAAGGAAAACCTATACATCAGCACTATAATACCGATGCGATCTGGGGGGCATTTTGGAACCTGACACAACTCTGGTCCATAGCCTATCCTGATTATTACAACGATTGGGTACAGAGCCAACTCCTGGTATATCGCGATGCGGGCTGGCTTGGGGACGGTATTGCCAATAGTAAATATGTCTCCGGTGTGGGTACCAATTTTACGGGATTGGCGATTGCTGCTGCCTATAATGTCGGGATCCGGAATTACGACACGAATTTTGCCTATGAAGCTGTGCGGAAAAATGAACTAGAATCACAGGGGCGCATTCCGGGAGCAGGGAAGCTTGATGTTGGGGTATTTGTCGATAAAGGTTATTCTCCCTATATTCAGGACAATACCAGTAGTCCCGAATTATTGACCACTGGATCACCTTTTGGTGCTTCCCATACCTTGGAATATGCATTTTCGGCCGCAGCTGCAGCGCAATATGCAAAATCACTGGGCCGTGATGCAGACTACAAAAAACTTCATGAACTTTCAACTGCCTGGAAAGGATTATACGATCCATCGACTAAGTTCATGCGGCCAAAAGACAGTTTGGGGAAATTTATTCCAAATTTTAATCCTTATCAACCTTGGCGTGGTTTTCAGGAGGGAAACGCCTGGCAGTATACGTTTTATGTGCCACATGTTCCGCAGGAATTGGTTAAGCTCGTCGGAAAGGATCTATTCAATCAACGCTTGGACAGTATATTTACAGTATCACAAAAGAATGTTTTTGGTGGTGGAACCCATATCGATGCCTTTGCTGGAATTGAAAGCTTATATAACCATGGAAATCAGCCCAACTTGCATATCTCCTGGTTGTTTTATTTCTCAGGGAGACCTGACCTGAGCCAAAAATGGGTGCGGGCGATTTCAAATGAATTTTATGGTACTGATCCTATACACGGTTATGGCTATGGACAGGATGAAGATCAGGGACAATTGGGGGCTTGGTATGTTTTATCGGGGATCGGGTTATTCGACGTAAGAAGTCTAACGACAGAAAATCCGGCATTTCAGATCGGCGCGCCTTTATTTGATAAAATTACCATACAGCTTCCCAAGGCATTACGAAAAAATAAATTCACGATTCAGGTTGAAAAAGAGGCCCCGGATAGCTATTATGTTGATCAGATCCGACTGAATAATAAAGCCTGGACCGGATGGCAACTTCCCGTTGACCAACTGGTTAAAGGTGGTGTCATGACGCTGAGCTTAAAAAGTAATGCGCGTGGAAACTAAGTGGTAGACGAAGAGTTCTGAAGAGCAAATGAAAATTCTGCACCGGATAGCACATTTCAAAAAACCTTTGGAACGTATATAAAATAAAAAATGGGGGTGTCCAAAATGATCG
Source organism: Sphingobacterium puteale (assembly GCF_003627955.1). GTDB lineage: Bacteria > Bacteroidota > Bacteroidia > Sphingobacteriales > Sphingobacteriaceae > Sphingobacterium > Sphingobacterium puteale. The sequence continues at coordinate 190,647 of NZ_RBWS01000004.1, forward strand.
GACACCCCGTAGGTAGGTTGGTTTGTTGATTGCCTACGCGATCTCTGCAATGAAATTGCCCTCTCGGTCCAAATCAGCCTTATGGGCAGCAATTTGTTGAAGATTAATGTGGCCAATTACATATTTGAAATCTGCTGCGTAATACCTTTCGGTGATCTCACTGAAATTTAATTTTTCGATCAGTTGATCGTCCGTGTATCTTAAATAGACCTTGATCAGATAATCCTGGCTATAATTTAAGGCACTGGATTCTAAATGCTTTTTATATTCATAGCGGTAGCCATAACGTAGTGCTGCAATGTCGGACAGTACTGCAGAACCTGTCGGATGCCCCCCGGCGCCTTTACCGTAAAAGAATTGTTCGTCCGCAAATGCAGCTTTGACCAGCACACCGTTATTTTCATTTTCTACGTTATACAATATGCTTTCTTTGCCTACCAAACGAGGCAGTACATAAAGCACAACTTTATTGCCATCGATCTCTTTGGCCGTAGGGATCAATTTGATTTTAAAGTTTTTTTCTTTAGCAAAACGAATATCCTGTTGGCCTAATTTGTCGATACCAATGTTGAATACATCATCTGGTTTAACATAGATCCCATAGGCGTGTGACGCGACAATACAGACTTTAAATTTAGGGTCATATCCACCGACGTCAAGCGTAGGATCTGTTTCTGCAAAGCCAAGTTCCTGTGCTTTTTTTAATGCATCCGCATAAAGCTGGTTTTCGTTGAAAACCTTGGAAAGAATGTAGTTGGAAGATCCGTTAAAGATACCGCTGACCGAATGCAGGAGCTCATTGTCGTAATATTCTTCCAGGTTACGGATAATAGGTATACTTCCACAGACGGCTCCCTCATAAAGCAGGCTCGTTCCATATTCATGTTGAATATCTACTAGCTCTTCAAGGTGACCGGCAATCATTTTTTTATTTGCGGATACTACATTTTTGCCTGATTTCAGTGCACGTACAGTAAGCCTATAGGCCGCTTCTGCATCATCGATCAATTCGACAACCGTGTTGATTTCCGGATCATCCAAAATCGCCTCCGCATCAGTTGAAAATAGTTCAGCGGGCAGTGAACGTTTTTTATCCGCATTTTTAATGACAAATTTCTTGATTTCCAGATTCAGATTTTTGGTTTTGATAATGTCGTAGAGACCTTGGCCGACAACACCAAATCCAAACATCCCTATCGTTAATTTATTACTCATATTTCTTCTTGTATGCTCTTATATTATTGTTTACTTCTCTTATACTAATTCGTTGATATACTCCTTCTTATTTTCTAAAAAGCTATGGATAATAGCTGACAGCCTTTTGGTCTCGATCAAAAAGCCATCGTGACCGAAGCTCGACTCGATCTCCCGGTAGCTGGCATTGGGAATATGTCGGGCAATAAATTTCTGTTCATCAATGGGGAACAATATATCTGTATTGACACCTAATACCAATGTTGAGCAGTCGATACCAGCGAGCGCTGCTTCCAGAGATACTCTTCCGCGGGCCAGATTGTGGCTGTCCATCGCTTTTGTCAGGTAAAAGTAGCTGTACGCATTGTAGCGTTTAACCAATTTTTCACCTTGATAATTTTGATAAGAAGCAGCTTTGTAATCATTTACTTTATTGTCATCGGTATCCCTTTGTGTATGATCATAGGTGATATAATTGCGATAGGACAACAGCGCGATCGAACGCGCGACTTTCAGCCCTTTCGCGCCGCCATCCGGATGATTGGCATAGAAAGTCCGGTCTGCTGTGATGGCTAAACGTTGACTTTCATTAAAGGCAATGCCCCAAGGGGAATGCACTGCATTTGTACCGACAACGATGAGTTGATTGATGGCAATCGTTTTGGAAGCGGCCCATTCCAAAGCTTGTTGACCGCCCAGTGATCCGCCGATTAAAACTTCAATTTGGTTGATATCCAGATGTGCTGCGAGCAATTGATGGGCATTGACAAGATCTTTTACCGTAAATTCGGGAAAAGAAAGGTAATATGGTTGACCTGTTGCCGGATTGATGGATAGGGGATTGCTGCTTCCATAGGGCGAACCAATCACATTCGCACACACGATATAATAGTCATTGGGATTAAACAGGTCATCTGTCCCAAAAAGGCCCGGCCACCAGTCCAGCACATTGGCATTCGCTGTCAAGGCATGACAAACCCAAACTACATTGCTGCGATCTGCGTTCAGTTCTCCAAATACTTCATAGCTGATCTGTAAATCGATAAGCTCCCTGCCGTTTTCAAATACAAAAGGCTCCTGATGCTGATAAATATGCCTGCTCATGATGTTTAAATTTAGGAATGCATTTGATTATTTGATCTTTTCGAATGCCTGTTGCAGGTCAGCTTTAATGTCATCAATATGTTCTATCCCTACTGAAAGGCGCAACAGTCCCGGAAATACACCCGCATTGGCCTGATCCGCATCACTTAATTGCTGGTGTGTTGTTGCTGATGGATGGATAATCAATGATTTGGTGTCACCTACGTTGGCCAAATGACTGATAAGTTCCAAGCTGTCGATAAAAGCATTTGCTTTTTGAGCAGCATCACCTTTCAACTGGAAGGAAAGGACAGCACCATAACCGTTTTTGAGATATTTTTGTGCATTGGCAAAACTTGGTGAACTTTTTAATCCTGGATAATTTACCTTCTCTACCTGAGGGTGGGCCTCAAGCCATTTGGCAACCTCTAAGGTATTGTCCACATGGCGTTGCACACGCAAGGACAATGTTTCAAGTCCCTGTAGTAGTAAAAAGGAATTGAATGGCGAAAGGGCCGGACCAAAATCACGTAGACCTTCAACACGGGCGCGGATAGCAAACTGAATATTGCCAAAAGGTCCCTTTTCACCGAATACTTCTGAGAATACCAAACCATGATAACCTTCGGATGGTTCAGAGAATTGTGGATATTTTCCATTGCCCCAATTATAGTTTCCACCATCTACGATGACACCGCCGATACTTGTTCCATGACCGCCAATCCATTTTGTTGCAGATTCAACGACCACATGGGCGCCATATTCCAGTGGTTTGAACAGGTAACCACCGGCACCAAAAGTATTGTCGACAATTAGCGGTAAATCGTATTTTTTGGCAACAGCCGCTATTTTTTCAAAATCAGGGATGTTAAAACTCGGATTTCCGATCGTTTCCACATAAATGGCTTTCGTCTTATCGTCAATAAGTGCTTCAATTTTATCGGCTTCGGCATCTGTGGCAAAACGTGCTTCGATACCTAATCGTTTAAAAGCAACTTTAAACTGGTTGAATGTACCGCCGTATAGATTAGAGCCTGCCACGAAGTTATCTCCATTTTCAAGGATATTGTTTAACGCAATAAATTGTGCTGCCTGTCCGGATGCAACTGCTAATGCCGCAACTCCGCCTTCTAGTGCCGCGATACGTTGTTCGAAAACATCCGTCGTGGGATTCATGATCCGCGTATAGATATTGCCAAATTGTTTCAGCGCAAATAAGTTGGCTCCATGTTCGGCATTTTCAAAGACAAATGAAGAAGTTTGATATATAGGTACAGCTCTGGATCCAGTAGTAGGATCTGCCACTTGACCCGCGTGAACTTGTAAGGTTTCGAATTTTAGATTTTTGTTGGAAGACATAATATATCAGATTTTAAGGGTTCAAAAAAAGTATTCATAAGAAAAAAAGAAAGCATACACACCTGTTGAAAAGGTCTGCTAATATCGTGATCCGGGAAAAAGGAAAATGATTCTTAACAAGTTGGAAGGTGCGTATGCATGCGCATTCGCATAGACATGACCTTGCTATATGTCGCTTCTTTACCTGTTAGCGGGTTTGTCTGAAACAAACCTAGATTGTTGATGGTTTTCTGTAATGTAATAATCATTGTCTTATTTCATTTATATGCTCCAAAACGATATTGCTTTGGACAGGATTTGGCACCTTTTCAACCAAATTGAAGGTTGCCAGTGGGTCATAGAGCCAGTCTCTCGCCACTTCTTTATAAATCAAGACCTGCTGATTAAGGAAGGTGTTGATTAGAAATCTTCATCTGAAGACATTGCAAATATAAACTTCTTTTCTATTAATGCAAAAGAAAATCATTTTTTTAATTAAAACTATCTAATAAATACATCTTCGCCATCGCTCTTCTACTACCTTTTAGCGAGCGCGATATGTTCCGCAATTTGATCCAAATTTGTCAAAAGCGGTTTTAACTCATCTATTCGACTATAAATGTCGTTGTGTACGACTTCCGGATTCTTTTTACTGATGGAAATGGAAAGTCCGACAAGATGCGAATTGACGCGATAGGAGAGTGCCTGAAAATGGTGAATATGGGACCAATCTATCCATTTGTGTTCAGGCTCTTTTTTCATTTGGTTGATGGAGTCCGAAAATAGGGCCATTGCTGTTTGCGCCTTTTTTCGCGCCAACCGGATGTCAAAAGAGCTCTGTAGATTGTCCGATAGGCGTTGGTTGATCATCTGGAAGTAATGTTGGTTGTAACTTGCAACCTCCCTAGCCAGATGCACTAAGCTTGAGCTTTGGCGAACGGGAATCAAGAAGTATCCAGCAATGGTCAGAAATGCACCCACCAATGTAAAAGCCATACGGCTACCCAAAATAAGATTGATATTACCTTCAAATAGGTTTAGCGCAATGACAACACCCAATGTAATAAAAATAACACTAACCATATAATTGGATCGGTTGAATAGAAAAAAGCCAAAAAGACCAATTGCTGATAGACTCAACAAGAAGGGGAGGCTCTCAAAGCATGCTAGGGAGGAGATGCCAATCAAAATACCTGAAAATGTTCCTACAATCCGTTCAATGTTGCGGCTTTTGGTCATCGAAAATGCTGGTCTTGCTACGATAGCGATCGTCAGCAAAATCCAATAGGTATATTTGAAATCCAGAAACAAAATGCCGATCAATGCACCAATACCAAAAAGTAGGGCCATACGTAGCGCAAAACGAAACAGCGGATTTTTAAGGTGAAGTTTGTTTTTAATCTCACCTAGACTGCCCAAGGGGCGATTGATAAATTGTTGATATTCCGCTGTATCTATTTTGTCCTGAATTTCCTGATTCTGATAAAAAGCAACCTGGATTCGACGCAGTACCTCAAGAATAGACTCCATATTGGTGATAATAGACCGTAGGATAGGGCCGGCTGGACCGGTTTGTTGTTGCTGAATGTTTTTAAGCTCGGTCAGGAGTTCATTCAGTTTAATTGTATTGTAATACAATTGCTGTGCATATCGGAATCTGATATGTGGTTGTGAAAAGCTATCAATTTCTAATGCCAATAATTTTATTGCACGACGGATTATAGGGAGGCTACCCGTATCTGCAAGATTCTTGCGGATTGCATCATAGTCATGGTCGAGTGCGATGATGAGTTCATGCAGATCAATGAGACCATAAACCTGACTCAGCCAATAATTACTTTTGGGCCATTGATGACCAATAATTCTTTTCTCGCGGAACAGCAATGAACGGATCTGTTCCTGTTGCTCACTGATCTGACCGTGGATTTTGCCCACGCGACTGTATGTAATGTCCAGCGGAATGTTGGGGTCATAGGACTGGGCACGGATCAGCAGGAATTGAGATAAGCCCTGAAAACCATTTGCCATTGCATGCTTCAAGGAGCGGTAGGGTCTTATATAAGCCTGTAGCAGGCTAAAAGCATAGTAAATCGCTGCGCCAGTCGTAATTTGCAGGCCGACCGCCCAGGGATGTTTTGGAGCTAGACCGATGACAAAACTCATTAAGATCAAAGTCATGTTGCCGATAGCAGCATATCGTGGTCCGAACAAACCATATAACGTAAAAGTAAATCCCGCCAAACTCAGCAGAATGACCAGAGGCCAATGGTAAGGAAAGAAGTAAGCTGTAAGAAATGACGCAAAAAAGAAAGTTGGAATGCATACCAGGGCTGAGCATAGTTTATCCTTTCGGTTACCGGGAGGATCAGTCAGTGTCGTTAACAAGGAGCCGACACCAATACCAATGGCAGTGCCTGCGGGAGTGCCCAATAAATAGATGGTCAGACTTGGAAGAATACTGATGGAGACATTACGCAAGGCATCACCAAAGTGTTCACCTTGGATAAATCGCATAACTTGGCTATAAATACGGTAGAATCTTTTCTTTAATGATATAAAACCCATCAATCAGTTTACTAATTTTCGATACAAAAATACAAATATTATGCTTAATATTTTGTGTATTCATTTTATTTATTTTGAATACTATTGTTTTTTTAAATTTTTATTTTGAAACAGGTGCTATATGCAATCTTGTTCTCCGACGCCCTGAAAAAATGTACCGATATTTTTTGGGGGATGAAAAATATGCCGTGGTCGAGAAAACCTGAAAAGCAATTTACCGAGGTTATTTAGCCATCCGCCGACGATTTTTGGGTATACGTCTATTTCCCTTGGTCAAGGTGTAATGAATACACGATGTTTGTTGTCATCTAAATAAACAATGACGATCCAATTGATGGAAAAAAGAAATTATGTTATGAAACTAAATAAAAATAAACTGCTCCTATTCGCTACTATTATCATGCTATTTTCCTTTTTGGGGACTGTTTCTGCGCAATCGAGTGACGGAAAGTTAAATGCGGTTGTGGTCGGCCAAGATGGCGGACCGTTTGCTGGGGCGAGTATTTCACTGCTCCGTAATCCCGGGGGTATCCTGCTGAAAGGGACTGTGTCTAAGGAGAATGGAGGTGTTGAATTTTTGGGAGTGTCCGAAGGTAAATATACGATGCAGGTTTCGGCGGTGGGGTATACGACTTACAGTTCCAGTGAAATAACCCTAAAAAAAAGTGAAATATTGTCTTTGGACACCATTCGTTTAGTGCCCGTATCAAAAGTGCTGAACGAGGCTCAGGTTGTTGGTAAGAAACCTTTGATTGAAAGTCAAATTGATAAAATTGTGCTGAATGTGGAAAATAGTATATTAGCGACGGGGAACAATGCATTGGAACTCCTGCAAAAAGTTCCGGGGGTTACTTTGGATAATAAGAAAATCAATCTCCGCGGAAAAAGTAACGTAATTATTATGATTGACGGCAAGCCTACTTATCTTTCGGCGGATGAAGTTAGCCGACTGCTGGAAAATACGGCTTCAAATTCAATTACATCAATTGAAGTGCTTACCAATCCACCGGCTAAATACGATGCTGCCGGTAATGCAGGCATTATCAATATCAAAACCAAAAAAAATACACAATTTGGCAGCAATGTTAGCCTGAATCTGAATCTGGGGCAGGGGAAATATACGAAAGGTGACGGCGGTTTCTTAGTCAATCATCGAAATAGTTGGGCGAATATTTTCGCTTCCTATAATTATAATAACAGTTTAGGATTTAATGATTTAACAATCGATCGCTCTGTCAGTGATTCAATGGGGACCACCTATTTCAATTCAGATTCTTACTCGAAATTTCGTTATCGTGCGCATAATTTTAAATTTGCTGCTGATTTTAACCTCGGCGAACAGCAGGTGTTGGGTTTTGTTGTCAATGGTAATGTCAGCAGCGGCAATTCAACACGACAAGGGGATAATCTGATTGCTTCACAAAAAGGAAAATTGGACTCCGTAGTACAGGGAAGTAACTTTTCGGATTTTGCCTATCATTACCTGGCTTATAATCTCAATTACAAAAAGACATTCGATACCCTGGGGACTGAACTAACAGCCAATGCAGACTATTCCTATTCCAAAAATCACGATAACAGCATGATGAAAAATCGTTTTCTGGATCCGAATTGGGTGGAATTTAAGGCGCCAAATGTATTCCGAAACGATATGTTATCCAACACCAAAATTTTAGTTTTCAAAACTGATTTTATCCATCCCTTTGATAAAACGACAAAATTCGAAGCAGGTTTAAAATACAGCCGTGTGAAAACAGATAATAACCTGGTCTATGAGGATCAAAACACAGCCGGGGAATTCGTCCCAAATGAAGATCAGAGTAATCAGTTTTTATATAACGAAAACATTGCGGCGGCATACCTTACCTTGAATAAATCCTTTGGAAAGTTCTCTGTACAAACGGGGCTCCGTGTTGAAAATACAAGTTCATTGGGCAATTCAGTAACCTTAGGGCAGCAGACAAAACGTAATTATACGGATTTCTTCCCCACGGTATTTATACAGCAACAGATCAACGACAATCATAAGCTTGGTCTAAGTTATAGCCGAAGAATAGACCGGCCGGATTATGGTGCACTGAATCCCTTTATCTACTACCTGGATCAATACACCTATCAGTACGGTAATCCCTATTTGAATCCACAATATACCAACTCTTACGAGCTGAATTACACCTTTAAGGAGCGTTATTTGTTGAGCCTTGGCTACAAGAGGACAAACGATGCGATCACCCAGGTAATTGAGAGCAATTCAGAAACCAAGGCCATTGCACAGACAGATCGAAACCTGACCTATTTCGACTATTATAATATGAATATCAATATACCGGTTAAAGTGCTTAAATGGTGGACTACTTCCAACAACGTGACTGCGTTTTATAGCAAATATAATTTTGATGAGCGTTCGGGTGCTCAGCGGCAACTGGAAAAACTATCTTTTCAGGTGAGCTCCAATCACGATATCCGTATTGGAGAGACAACCAATTTGGAGCTGACCGCCAATTATTTCTCTCCGGCTGTTTATGGTGTATTTAGCTTTAAATCTTACTATGGGGTCGATCTTGGAGCAGGGAAAACATTTTTCGACAAAAAGCTGAATGTCAAGTTGGCGGTAAACGATATTTTGAATACCAGAGGCCAACGGCGGTTGTCCAGTGTTCAAGAAAACGGATATTATCGCATTCGCAATGGATATGATAGTAGAGTGATCCGGCTTTCACTTTCTTACCGTTTCGGAAACATTAATATTAAATCCGTGGATAAGCGGGCCGGAAATAATGATGAGGATAACCGGTTGAAAAAATAGCGGCCGGTAGGGTTTTGTTCAAATCAACTGTCGGTATATAAAACAAGAAGAGCATTCCGGCTGGAATGCTCTTCTTGTTTTTGTATAAAGCGATATTAGCTTAAGAATAATATTTCTCTCAATTTTGGAAGAGGCCATTTTTTATCGTCAACGATTTTTTCCAATTTGTTGACATGGTAACGGATCACGTCAAAATATGGTTTTACCAATTCGTCATAAGCGATTGACCGTTCACGTACATCTTCGATCTGGTTTGCTTTTTTACGTTCTTGACGCATGGCTTCAGCTTGCTCCAGAATGGTGTTTACGTGTGTTGAGATACGCTCCACGAAATTCAGCTGTGAACTAAATGCTGCTTGAGCAAGTCCTAGGTCTTTAAGACCTTTTACATTTTCGATTAATTCATTTTGGTAAGTGAAACATGCAGGCGCGATTTGATTATTGACCATTTCTTCAATCACACGGGCCTCAATTTGAAGTTTCTTGTAGAAGTTTTCTAACAAGATTTCATGGCGGGCTTCTGATTCACGTTTTGTATAGATACCCAATGACTCAAATAGGGCCAATGACTCTTCTTTTACATAAACATCTAATGCCTTAGGGGTAGATTTGATGTTTGAAAGACCACGTGCTTCAGCTTCTTTTTCCCACTCTTCACTGTATCCATTTCCTTCAAAACGGATTGCTTTTGAATCTTTGATGTATTTACGGACAACATTTAAGATTGCAAGATCTTTTTTCGTGCCTTTTTTGATCTGTTTGTCTACCTCTGCTTTAAACTCAATTAGTTGTGCAGCAACGATGGCGTTTAATACCGTCATTGGTAGGGCAGAGTTTGCTGAGGAACCTACAGCGCGGAATTCAAACTTGTTACCGGTAAATGCGAAAGGTGAGGTGCGGTTACGGTCCGTGTTATCCAGCTTCAATTCTGGAACTTTAGGGATGCCGTGCCACAAGTTTGCTTCAGCTTTTACTTTCTTCGCTACACGGGCTGATTCAACTTCTTCTAACAATTCATCTAATTGAGAACCTAAGAAGATCGAGATAATCGCCGGTGGCGCTTCGTTTGCACCTAAACGGTGGTCATTGCTGGCACTAGCAATAGATGCACGCATTAAATCTGCATTTTCAAATACGGCTTTGATGGTATTGACAAAGAATGTCAGGAACATCAGGTTATTTTTAGGTGTTTTGCCCGGTGACAATAGGTTGATGCCCGTATTGGTAATCAAAGACCAGTTGTTGTGTTTTCCGGAACCGTTTACACCAGAATATGGTTTTTCATGTAACAGTACTTTGAAGTTGTGTCTCAAAGCAACTTGCTCCATTAAATTCATTAACAATTGATTGTGGTCAATTGCCAAGTTGATCTCTTCGTACATAGGTGCACATTCAAACTGTGACGGTGCAACCTCATTGTGGCGGGTTTTTAATGGAATACCCAATTTTAATGCCTCGTTTTCCAGATCAACCATATAGGCTAATACACGCTCTGGAATCGCGCCGAAGTAATGATCTTCCAATTGTTGTCCTTTAGCAGACATATGGCCGAACAAGGTACGGCCGGTCAATTGAAGGTCAGGACGTGCATTGTATAAGGAAAGGTCAACTAAAAAATACTCTTGCTCGATACCAAGAGAAGCGTTTACTTTCGTGATTGATTTATCAAAATATTGTGCGACTTCAGTTGCCGCTTTATCAACAGCATTGATTGCTTTCAATAAAGGGGCTTTATAATCCAATGACTCACCGGTATAAGAAACAAATACCGTAGGGATACAAAGTGTTTTACCAGCACCGGTTTCATAGATAAATGCTGGTGAAGAAGGATCCCACGCTGTATATCCTCTTGCTTCGAATGTGTTACGGATACCGCCATTAGGGAAGGATGAAGCGTCTGGCTCTTGTTGAACTAAAGCATCTGCAGTGAATTTTTCGATTGCTTCGCCATTTTCGTCAGGTTCGAAAAATGCATCATGTTTTTCAGCTGTCGAACCAGTCAAAGGTTGAAACCAGTGCGTGTAGTGGGAAACGCCATGATTAAGGGCCCAAGTTTTCATCGCTTGCGAAATGTGCTCAGCTAGATCTCTAGAAATAATCTGTCCCTCTTCAATGGATGCAACTAACTCCTTATATGAGTTTTTAGGAAGGTAGTCTTTCATTTTGTTCACGGAAAAAACGTTCTTTCCGTAGATGTCAGTTGCTTTTTTAGTTTCAACTTTTTCAAATTGTGCAATCTGGCGTGAGCCCGCTGCCTCTACTGCTTTGAATCTTAGGTTCGACATTTGTATTTTATAATTAAATTACAGTTTTGTTGATTTTGTTTTTCAAAAATATTGTGTTTTTACGGAAAACTGAAATTTTTTTTGATTTTTTTTACAAAATATGTATTTGTGGTTGGCTTTTGGTCAAAAAAAATAGGTCGATTTAAATAAATCGACCTATTTTACATGTTTTTAGTTGTAATCCAGTCCCCAGTCTATTCCTTTTAAGGTGGCAGGTACTCCTTTCTTTAGCCAATTTGGCGCTGGAGCACCTTTTAAGTAATGATCAAAGAACTGCTGCTCGCGGATCTGTATGTCTTTTCTGTTTTGTCGTTGCATTAAATTATGTTCATCGCCATTATAGTTCAACATCCAGACCGGTTTGTTTAGTCTACGCAATGCGGTAAACATTTCGATGCCTTGGTACCAGGGCACGGCACCGTCGTTGTCGTTGGCCATAATTACAACAGGTGTGTTTACCTTGTTTAAATGGAACAGCGGCGAATTCTCCAGGTACAGTTCAGGCGCTTCCCATAGGGTTTTTCCGATACGGCTCTGTGTATGCTCATATTGGAATTGACGTGACATACCCGACTGCCAGCGTATTCCTCCGTAGGCGGAAGTCATATTGACAACCGGAGCTCCGGTCCATGCTGCAGCATACATATTGGTGCGCGTAATCAGATGTGCGACCTGATAACCGCCCCAGCTTTGTCCCTGAATGCCCATTTTAGTGCTATCTACCCAAGAGTTCTGCGCTAAATAACGCATGCCCGAATTGATATATTCCTCAGCTGATTTTCCCGGATGTCCGGTTTCGTAGCTGATATTCGGCGCAAATACCAAATATTCGTTGCTCACAAAGTAAGGGATATTTAGCCGCGAAGGAGTAGGGGCCGGTGGTTGGTAGGTATAGAGACCGTCTGAAAGCTTTTCATAAAAATAAGCAATGATCGGATATTTCTTTGCTGGATTAAAATTCTCTGGTTTATAAAGAATACCCTCAGCCTGATGACCTGCCGGTGTGGTCCAATGCACGAGTTCGGCAGTACCCCAATTGTAGTTTGCCTGCTGTCTGTTAATATCCGACAGCTTCAATTCGTCTTTGAACTTAATACTATTGATATAGATATTCGGCGAACTGACATAATCTTCTTTTGTGTAAAGAACGGTTTGTTGATCAGCTGAGGCATTTATATTTTTAAATGACTTTGGTTCAACAAAAAGGGGTTTTGGATCGTTGTGCTGACCTTTAAACTGATAAAAACCAGATTCCTTTGTTTTGTTGTCGAATGATGTCAGGAATCCACCTTTTTTATAATCCAATGTCAATGGCTGATCGCGGTCTTCTTCACGTCGCAGCGGCAGATAACGTAATGTTGTTCGGGAAGCTGCACCATAACCGTTGGTGAGTATGGATGTATTGGCTCCATCCAGTGTAAAATACCAGATGTCATAGCGTGAGTTGACATAGATACCTTTATAATCAGGGCTCCAGGCAGCCATGCCATAGCCTTGTGCCGGTGTAGGCATATCGTTCTCTTCATCTGCAAAAGATGCTGGAATGCCTTCATTTAATACGGTCTTTTTCTTTGAATTGATCTGGTACGAATTCCAGGTCCCTTTTTCTTCGTCAAAATAAACGACATATTTTGCATCTGGACTTAAGGTTACATTTCCGGAAAAGTTAGAAAGAATAAGTTCACGTTGGCCATTTCGTGTTGAAACAAGGTAGATATCTTCTTTTGTACCGCCTTTCCACTGACTTTCGATCCGCTTGCCAAAATCTGTACGTGCTAAAACATATTCTGCATTTCCATCCGGCGTAAGTGTTGTGGAGTTGAACGTTTCATCCGTTAATGGAATAACAGTACGATTGTTTTTGGGGTAGGTGACCGCTAAAAAATTTTTGGAAAGGTCTTTTTTTAAGTTAACCAGTTGCATGGGTTGTAAATAGTCATCCTGCCAGCCCCATACGTCGACTTTAGCATGTTCAAAATCGACTAATGTCGTATCTTTGACACGCGGCACCGGGGCGATGCCGAAGAAAAGTTTTTCGCCATTTTTGCTGAAGCGGATATTCCCATCGCCACTGACAGCCCAATTTTTGGGAATGCCGGTGCTATTTTTCGTTGCCAGGTACTGTGCTGTATCTATACCATTGGCATAATAATACAGATTATAATTTTTGAGCAGCGCCTTTTCCTTGGAGAGATCTCCCAAATAAGCCAATTGATTACCCGATTCATCAAAACTGAAACTTTTGTATTCACCTTTGCCCGTTGATATTTTCTTCAGATTTTTAGTAGCTATATCATACAGGTAAACACCAGACTCTTTAGATAAGCTGTCTTTCGCATCCGTTTTTTTTGAAAAGACGAGTTTTGTTCCGTTTTTGTTCCATTCATATTGATCTACCAAAGTGAATTGGACTGAATCGCCGGAATTGAGGTCATATAACGCTAGTGTCGCTACTGTTTTCTTCTTTTTATCGGTGGTATTTTTTGTATTTTGAGTAGAATCTGCCGGATTTTTGGAAGAATCTGGTTTTTCGTTCGCCTGTTTGTCAAAAAGGAAGGAAACAAAATTGTTGTTTTGTTCCGCAATCTTAAAGGACTTGACTGATCCAAATTTGACAAGGGAGGAACTGGTTAAATTATAGATTGCCAGGGAATCTTTGGGAAAATCCTCGGTTTTTTTCTTTTTGATTTTAGCCTCGCGTGTTGCAGTAAAAGGCGCTTTGATGAGACTGATCAAATGATTTTCTGTATCGGTCAGTTTCCCATTGTAGCCTCGCGGAATCTGGACCAAGGCTTTGTTTTCTTTCGTTTTCAAATAGAGATGGCTATCGCCTTCTTGCGGAGCAACCTGAAAGAGGACAAATTTGCCGGATTTACTGATATAGGGAGATGATACGCTTTGCCAGCTATCATATACCGTATGATCCAACGGTTTCTTTTGTGCATGGACAGCTAAAGTAGCAAGAAAACAGAATGGTATACAGATATTTTTCTTATTCATGTTTAAATTCTTTTGTCGCAATTTATCTATAAAAAATAAAAAATTGACGATTTTTTGGTATATTCATTGTTACGTAAACATAAAAAACTGGTTATGAAATCATCATCTATTATTGTTTCTGTCATTGTGGGCGTCGTTGTGTTGCTGACCGCATGGATATTGGGCAATGCTTATCGATATAAATTTAAATCAACACAGACGATTACGGTAAATGGCAATGCGAAGAAGGACTTCGAATCGGATTTGGTAAAATGGAACGCCACATTTAGCAGAAAGAATTTCGAATTAAGTGCTGCCTCGGCCCAATTGGCAACCGACCGTGACCTGGTACGCGATTTTTTAGTGCAGCAGGGGATCAAGGTAGGTGAGATTCGTTTTGAAGCCGTAAATATCGCCAAAGACTTTGAATACCATACCGACGGGAAGGGCAATGGGTATAATACCTTTTCTGGTTATACATTGTCACAAACCGTGAGTGTGGAATCCAAAGACCTGAATAAGGTGGACAATGCTTCCAGAGAAATATCGACATTGATTTCAAAAGGAATAGAGCTGAGCTCAAGCACTCCGAACTATTATTACTCAAAGCTGGAAGATCTAAAGCTGGAACTTATTTCCCAAGCTTCAAAAAACGCCCATCAGCGTGCGGATAATATTGCCAAAGAATCGAATGCGGGATTAGGTAGTCTGGTAAAGGCTGATCTTGGAATTTTCCAGATAACGGGTCAAAATGATAACGAAGAATACTCTTCTGGAGGTGCTTTTAATACAACTTCGCGGAAGAAAACAGCGAATATAACGGTTAAGGCGAGCTTTTTGAGTAATTAACGAAAAATTATTTGACTGTATTTCAGTAGACTATTGATTTCGGTGGGAAATTTGCTTAAAAAGTTTTCTCTTTTTCAATAAAAAAACTACTTTTGCATCATCCCAAACGGATATGCCCGGATGGCGGAATTGGTAGACGCGCTGGTCTCAAACACCAGTGGGAAACCGTGCCGGTTCGACTCCGGCTCCGGGTACTGAAAGGGTCTTAACATTACACATGGTAAGGCCCTTTTTAAGTAAAATGCCCCTTCGGGAACATAGAACCACTCCTTGACACGGATGATTTAGTTAACAAGCTGAAAAATTTGTAGACCTGAAAGCTTTTAACGACGCAACAAGTTAGGCTTCATTGTTTCATCACCAGACACTTAGCTTCATCCGTTAATTTATTTGAAACCTTCGTATGCTCGCGTCGATCTTTTTGAGATGATTATCAACCGATATATGCTTATTATTTGTTTAAATGAGATCAGCAGTGGCTTATCCTTAAGGACGTTTAGTTAAATGCTGAGGAGGTTTGGCCAAATGCTGAGGAGAAATGAACAAATGCTGAGGAGGATTGATCCGATGCTGAGGACGTTTGGTTCAATGCTAGGGAAGATTGGACCAATGTTGAGGACGTTTGATCAAATGCCAAGGAGGTTTGGTCAAATGCTAGGGAAGATTGGACCAATGCTGAGGACGTTTGGTCAAATGTCAAGGAGGTTTGGCCAAATGCTGAGGAGAGATGAACAAATGCTAAGGACGATTGATCAAATGTCAAGGAGGTTTGACCAATTGCTAGGGAGAGATGAACAAATGCTAAGGACGTTTTGTTCATCTCTCCTTAGCAACGGTAAGTGTTTGCTTACCGTTAAAATGCCCCTTTAATGGTATTTAGACCTTGATTTTTGTCTGATTTTGGCCATAAGGTGTCAAAATCGGCAATAAAAAGTTATGTCTTGCCGAAAAGTTGGCCGATTTTACCCCCTAAGTTTGTAGCCGACTCTTTCGTAATGGTTTCATTGGATAAAGATGCCAAATGGGCAACATACGAGTCATATTTTTTTCATCTTCGGTGCTGTAGAATTTGACACAGTTTTTTTGTATAAGCCTTTTTATTATGGGAATTCTTGTTTAAATTGGAAATACCAAATTTAAACTTAGATGAAAGCAGCATTTTTATCTTTAGCATTACTCTGTTCTGTTTTTGCATGGGGACAGGACCGTTTTGTTCTGAAAGAAAAAAAGAAGGCTAAAATTCCGTTTTTATTTGTTCATAACCTCATTATTATTCCCGTACAGGTTAACGGCTATGCCATGAACTTTTTATTGGATACAGGAGTCAAAGAGACGATGATCTTTGGGGAAACACTTAAATCTATAGATAGCGCTGTTTTTGTCAATAAATTTCAGGGACTGGGGAGGGACGAGGGGTTGGATGGCTATCTGTCTGTAAATAATAATGTGAATATCGCCGGTGTGTATGAAGATACGGATCAACCCATCTATATTCTTAAAAATGCACATATCGATATTTCTACCCGGATAGGCGTTGAAATAAATGGTATTATGGGGAGCCGTTTTTTTAGTGATCACGTTGTTGAAATGGATTTTTTGAAACATTGGGTTACCATTTACCAGAAGGAAGAGTATCCCAAGGGGCTGGCCAAAATGCAGCGCATCCCGCTAGATATTTTAAACAGTAGACCCTATATTTCGATCGCTTTTAATCAGGATTCCGCAGACATCGAAGGTCGCGTATTGATTGATATGGGCAATAGCGATGCGTTGATGCTTATCCCTTCCAAATTAAATAATTTTTCGATTAAACCTCCTTTTATTGACGATTATATCGGGCAAGGATTTAATGGTGAAATTTATGGGAAAAGAAATCGGATCAAATCGTTGGAGCTGGGGCCATTTACGATGCATTATCCGCTGGTGGCTTATCCGGAATTGAGTTCAACGCAGCATGCGACTTTTGTCAATGAACGAATCGGCTCTGTTGGAAACGAACTTCTGCGCCGATTTAAAGTGATTTTTGACTACCCCAATAATGTAGTGTATCTGGTTAAAAATAGAAATTTTGATAAATTCTATTATTTAAACATGAGCGGTCTGGAAATCATCCATGACGGCATTAAATATGAGAAGGAGGAGGTACCTGTCTATTTAAAAAAAGATGGTGGAACTGAGATTCGCATGGACAATCGGGTACAGTACCGATTTGTGCTGAAAAACATGTATAAAATCGCTACAGTTCGAACAGATTCCCCAGCGGCAATTGTCGGTTTAAAGCCAGATGATAAAGTGTTGAAAATCAATGGTCGTTCGGCGTCTTCTTATACCTTGGAAGCGATCCATACACTTTTCAAATCAGAGGAAGGCAAAGAGATCCGCTTTAAGATAGAAAGAGCTGGACAGGAACTCGATTATACCTTCTTTCTAAAAGATCCGCTGCCTTTCAATTCAAAATAAAGTTTCTTCAAAATTTGGAAAATTGAATTTAACTTACTTACCTTTGCCGCTGATATTAATTTTAAACAATTTAAAAGACGAAGAACTATGTTGGTCGCTAAGATAAAATCAAAAGACGCTTTTACGGCAAATGGATTTGCTGGAAGCATTCTTCGTGCTTTTCTTCACTTATAACGTATCCTTTACGATTTGAAAAAAGCCCGAAGATCATTCGGGTTTTTTATTTCCTTCAATTTTCTATTTAGCCGGGCTATGCGGGGTCTGTTTTTTATCGGTCGATTTCTGTGTCGGCCCATATAGGTTAACCGGCCTGTTTTTGTATGTCATTTTGGTCATGCTATAAAATGTGATGATCCCGCTGTCGGCAGACTGTTTATTCAAGAAAAGAAAACCCGGATATTTTAAATTGCTTATCCCTGAGTGGGATAAGTTAGCATATTAAATTATTTTAAAAAATATGGGAAGTAAATTATCGGGGAAAGACCTTATTAAAATCGGTTTTCCACAGCATAATATAATACAAGTAGCCTTAGGGCTAATAACACGCTACCGAAAAGGAGAAAAGAAGGAAAATATCCTTTTGGAAGTAAAAACTGTGTTGGAGGCACCTGAAAAATTTAGGGCACATCCAATCTGGGCGAAGCTCGCTGAAGGTTTGATTCAGCCGGTTGAAGCCCGTATGCGGCAACTAAATAAGCAGATGGCTCCCTTTACCATTTTTGGTGAAAATGAAATTGATGAGCAAGCCAAAAAGCAATTGTATGAAGCATTGAAGTTACCCATAGCATATCGGGGAGCATTGATGCCAGACGCACATATGGGCTATGGCCTGCCGATCGGCGGGGTGCTGGCAACAGATAATGCCGTGATACCTTACGGGGTCGGTGTGGATATCGGCTGTCGGATGAGCTTGTCTATCTTTGATCTACCGGCAAGTTATTTTAGAGGAAGAGAATTCCAGTTGCGAAATATGCTGAAAGAAAACACCAAATTCGGTATGTATGATACGCATCGCGATAAACAGGATCATGCGATTTTTAGCCGATCCGAATTTAACGATATCCCTCTGCTGAAATCATTGTTGGATAAAGCGTACAAGCAACTCGGGACCTCAGGTGGTGGTAATCACTTTGTCGAATTTGGCGTGGTTGAGCTGCATGCTGTCCGCCCGGTCTGGGGGCTGGCCCCCGGTGCTTATCTGGCGATATTGTCGCATAGTGGATCGCGGGGATTGGGCGCAAATATTGCGAAACAGTATACTGACCTAGCCGCAAAGCAGTGTCCTTTACCGCGTCATGTGCAACATCTGGCGTGGCTGGACCTGGACAGCCAAGAAGGTCAGGAGTACTGGTTAGCGATGAATTTAGCGGGTGATTATGCGCGGGCCTGTCATGAGGATATCCACAGGCGTTTGGCTAAGGCTTTGGGGGAACGTCCCGTTTTAACCATCGACAACCACCATAACTTTGCCTGGAAGGAAATGATGGATGGAAAAGAATGTATTGTTCACCGCAAAGGGGCGACACCTGCCGGACAGGGGGTGCTGGGGATTATCCCAGGGTCCATGACCGCACCCGGATTTATCGTTGAGGGGCGGGGCAATCCGTTGAGCCTGCAATCGGCATCGCATGGAGCCGGACGCATGATGTCGCGGGCAGCCTGCAAAAGTAGCTTCACCAAAAGTGCCATGCTCAAGGAACTGGAGAAACATGATGTGGAACTCATCGGAGGCGCATTGGATGAAGCTCCACATGCTTATAAGGATATTCACCGGGTGATGAGCCTGCAGCAGGAGTTGGTTAATGTACTTGGAACATTTCGTCCCAAGATTGTTCGCATGGATAAATAGGAGCGCATGGAAAAGTATATTTTATTGACTTCGGGGCGAGGGCCCAGGGAATGTAATCTTGCTGTAAAGCAGGTGTTGGAAAGGATGCAGTCAGAAGCAAAGCAATATGGCTTAAAGATGGAGACGGTGGAAGCCGAGGAGATCGATGGGCTTCCCTGTTCATTGGTGTTAAAGCTGGCAGGTGAGGCAATTTCGGTATTTATTGATCGCTGGATAGGAACAATTTGTTGGATCTGTCCAAGTCCCTTTCGACCTAACCACAGACGTAAGAATTGGTTTTTGGAGGTCAAGAACTGGTATCCGGTACAGCCTGTTGCGAAAATGAACTTGAAGGATGTGCAATTTCAGGCGATGCGCAGCAGTGGCGCAGGTGGACAGCATGTAAACAAGGTGAGTTCAGCAGTTCGCGCGACTCACCTCCCGACAGGAATGATGGTACAGGTGATGGATACCCGTTCCCAATTGCAAAATAAAGAAATTGCCGTTTTGCGTTTGGAAGAACGGTTGCTGGAGCTGGAACGGTTGCAGAAAAATGCAGGGAAAAATCAGTCCTGGAAAAATCAGATTGATGTCCGTCGAGGGGATTCGAAACGTATTTTCTCCGGTCCGAAATTTAAAGAGTTATGACCGGATTAGGATGCCGTTGGGCGTTGAATATGACTTTTTTGTCGCCTATAAGCTGTCGATACCATATCCTGTGCTTATTAATGAGGTAAACAGCATCGTTTAAACAACGACGCTGATCTTATGAGTCCGGCCAAACACCGGGCTCATGTTATTTATGGCGGTAGCTACCGACTTGTTTTTAAGGGGAGAGCTGCGCGCACGATTGTGAATGCTTTCGGATGAAACCGTATTTTCTTCGGCTAAAGACTTGAAATGTAGAAAATAATTTGTTGAAATGCCGTGATAATTAGTATCTTTAGGATGAACGATCGAATTATTTGTTGTTCAAACTAAATAAACTTAAATACTGCTCATCATGCCCCTAACAGGGTTTTATCCTGTCGGACTAATGAGTTGTGGAATTTCAAATTTCAATGATATGATAGATTCTCCAGGCTTCCTTTTTAGAGAAGCAATCAAGCATGAAAACCCCTTACAAGTCGTCGGAACCATCAATGCGAATCACGCACTTTTGGCTGAGCAAGCAGGCTTTAAAGCTATCTACCTCTCTGGAGGTGGTGTCGCTGCGGGTTCGCTGGGTGTGCCAGATTTGGGTATTACAACACTTCAGGATGTATTAATTGACGTGGACCGCATTACTAATGTATGCAAGCTTCCTTTGATGGTGGATATCGACACGGGCTTTGGTCCTTCAGCTTTTAATGTCGCAAGGACGATAAAGAGCCTGATTAAAGCCGGGGCTGCAGCGGTCCATATGGAAGATCAAGTGGGGGCCAAACGCTGTGGCCACCGCCCGGGAAAGGAGCTGGTGTCAAAAGATGAAATGGTAGACCGGTTAAAAGCTGCTGTCGATGCGCGTACTGATCTACATTTTGTCATTGGTGCGCGTACCGATGCTTTGGCTTCTGAGGGTTTGGAAATGGCCTTGGAAAGAGCCCTGGCCTACAAAGAAGCCGGGGCGGATTTTATCTTCGCGGAAGCCGTGCATAACTTGGATCAATATATGCAGTTCAGTCGCGCAACCGGATTACCTATACTCGCTAACATTACCGAATTCGGACAGACACCATTGTTTAACCTTGACGAGCTTCGTCATGCGGATGTGTCCATCGTGCTTTACCCTTTATCTGCATTCCGTGCAGCAAACAAAGCGGCGACTGATGTGTACAGGCATATTCGGAAAGACGGTGGTCAGGCAGCAGTTGTAGACCGTATGCAGACTCGCGATGAATTGTATCGCAGTATCGACTACTATGCTTACGAGAACCGCCTGGATCAATTGTTCAACGCGAAGTAATTACCATCTCTAACCGGATGCATGAGTATATTTTGTTATTTAAATACACGCTAACTTATACATAAATAATTTATGGCGATGAAAGAGACACCAAATGATACGGGTTTTAAACCCAAAAAAAGCGTCGCACTTTCGGGTGTTCCGGCTGGAAATACAGCGCTGAGCACCGTGGGGAAAAGTGGTAATGACCTCCATTATCGGGGATATGATATCCTGGATTTAGCCCATCAGGCCAGCTTTGAAGAAGTTGCTTACCTGCTGATTTACGGAAATCTTCCTACACAGGCGCAGTTAACGACTTATCAAGGCCAGTTACTTAGTCAGCGCGGTCTGCCGATTACAGTACAACAGGTATTGAAACAGTTGCCTTCTACAGCACATGCCATGGACGTGCTGCGCACCTATGTTTCTTTTTTTGGAAGTGTAAATCCGGAAAAGGAAAATCACGCTTTGGCAGGAGCCAGGGACATTGCCAATCGTTTGATGGCATCCATGGCTTCGGCTTTGCTTTATTGGTACCACTTTAGTCAAAATGGACGTGAAATTCGGGTGGAAACCGATGACCCAACCCTTGGGGGGCACTTTTTGCATCTGCTACATGGGAAGGCACCATCCGATTCCTGGGTGCGGGCCATGCAAATCTCGCTTAACTTATATGCTGAACATGAATTTAATGCCTCTACCTTTGCTGCACGGGTAATTGCGGGGACGGGATCCGATATGTACTCCTGTATTGCCGGTGCAATCGGGGCTCTACGGGGACCAAAACATGGCGGCGCAAATGAAGTTGCTTTTGAGATCCAGAGCCGTTATGCGAATGCTGATGAAGCCGAAGCCGATATCCGGAAAAGACTGGAAAATAAAGAAGTTATAATTGGTTTTGGACATCCTGTCTATACCATTTCAGATCCAAGAAATCAGGTTATCAAGCAGGTCGCCAAGGAATTATCCGAGGAGGCCGGTGATATGACATTGTACCTGATTGCCGAACGGCTGGAGAAAGTGATGTGGGAAGAAAAACGGATGTTCCCTAATTTGGACTGGTACTCGGCCGTTTCCTATCATCTGATGGGAATACCTACTGAGATGTTTACCCCTTTGTTTGTGCTTTCACGTATCACAGGCTGGTCTGCACATGTTTTTGAACAACGGCAAGATGGCAAAATCATCCGGCCGAGCGCAAATTATATCGGTCCCGATGATCGGCCGTTTGTGCCAATTTCAGAACGATAAATCGGTATGGTATGTATAATGGCGTGAACGAAATTGGAAGAAACGGCTTGGAGCCCTGATGAAAGGATATTTTGGTGTTTTTTCGTTTGATGGGTACGGGCAGTTTCTGAAATAAATAAATTGAAAATAAAGATAGCTTTTATAAGAAAAAAATAATGAGTTCAACAATATTAAATGAGCGACCACAGCCCGATCAGGTCCTGGTGGCGATAGTGGATTATGTACTAAATTACAAGATAGAAAGTAAAACGGCATGGAATACAGCTTTTTATTGTTTCCTGGATACCATAGGTTGTGGGTTGGAAGCGCTGACCTATCCCGCTTGCACCAAATTACTTGGTCCGGTTGTCCCGGGGACGATTGTTCCTAACGGTGCGAAAGTACCCGGAACGAATTATCAGTTGGATCCCATACAGGCTGCATTCAATATCGGCACCTTAGTTCGCTGGCTGGATTTTAACGATACTTGGCTAGCGGCGGAATGGGGGCATCCATCAGATAATCTTGGCGGTATTCTGGCGACTGCAGACTGGTTGAGCCGAACGCAGATCGCCAAAGGAGGGAAATCCCTAAAGACGAAACAGGTGCTCGAAGCCATGATTATGGCGCATGAAATTCAGGGGGTTCTGGCGCTTGAAAACTCATTCAATAAAGTGGGATTGGATCACGTTATTTTAGTGAAAGTCGCTTCTACAGCTGTTGTCGGTAAGCTCTTGGGGCTCAGTAGGGAAGAGTTGCTCAATGCCATATCACTTGCCTTTGTCGACGGGCAGGCCCTGCGTACTTATCGTCATGCGCCCAATACAGGGAGCCGTAAATCATGGGCTGCCGGCGACGCGACTTCGCGTGCCGTACGCCTTGCTTTAATCGCCAAAACGGGTGAAATGGGATATCCCTCTGTGTTAACAGCACCTATATGGGGCTTCTATGATGTTTCATTTAAAGGGAATCCATTTAAATTCCAGCGCGATTATGGATCTTACGTAATGGAAAATATTCTGTTCAAAATCTCTTTCCCTGCTGAATTTCATGCGCAGACTGCTGCCGAAGCGGCGATGCAGCTTCACCAGCAGTTAAAAGAATTTGGGAAAAATAGCGATGATATCGAGCGTGTCACCATTCGTACGCATGAAGCCGCAATTCGGATCATAGACAAGAAAGGGCCTTTACATAATCCGGCCGATCGCGACCACTGTATTCAGTACATGGTTGCGGTACCTCTAATTTTTGGACGATTGACGGCGGAGGATTATGAAAATCATATTGCGCAGGATCCACGTATTGACAGCCTGCGGGATAAGATTTTCTGTGTCGAAGATCCTCAGTTTACAGTAGATTACCATGATCCACAAAAAAGGGCGATCTCCAATGCACTGACGGTGGTCTTGAAAGATGGGACAGTATTGCCGGAGCTGGTTGTGGAATATCCTATTGGACATCCACGACGTCGGGAGGAAGGAATACCGAAGCTGATTGAAAAGTATAAGACGAATCTTGCTCGTGTATTTGCCGAAAAACAACAAAAACAATTGCTCGAAGTGACCTTGGATTACGATACATTCATTGATCTGGATGTATCTGATCTGATGGATCTTCTGGCCCGATAAGAACAAGAAACCATTGACTGGTGTAATTGAGTTATTACTGGTCAATGGTTTTTTAGCTTGTTATTTATAGAAGAGCTTAAGCCTTAGATAGACATTTTGCTTGATTCCACGTTCTTTAATAAATGCTGATCGTTTAATTCAAAGACTGTTTTCCTGTCCAATTTGAATCTAAACCCGTATAAAAGGTAAAATTTCTATCGGCAAGTTTTCTTAACGATTGTGGGATTTCCCATTGTTCACCAAATGGTAGAAACGATTGGCACTCCTCCATAAAAATTGGGAGCGTTGTTAGGTCGATATGGCCAAACACTCCCCCGGTATGTGCGGCATATCCCACGCCGAGGATTGAACCTATATCGCCATCTATGGTTTCTTCCAATATACCTTCTTCCAGACAGCGGTAGCTATCCAAAGCCATGACATGGAGCAGTCTCTTACGTATTATATCGGCTGACCAAGACCCTTCGGAGGTCGGTAGAGCAGGATTCCGCCAGATTGTTTTTGTTCCAAAAGCAGGGTCGTAGTCATAGAATCCATGGCCTGATTTTCTGCCTTTTCTGCCATTCTCAATCATTTTGTTCAGGTGGGCATAAGCACGTCGTTGACTGTTATGGAGTGTTGGGAATTGATCGTACACGTGCACCATCAGTTCCAGTGAAATTTCATCCAGCACGGCCAATGGGCCAACAGCAAATCCTGCCTGAATGGCTTCTTCTTCGATCTGAATCGCAGGAACACCTTCCAGCAACATCGTGATTGCCTCCAGTAAATAATGGAAGAAAATGCGTGAGGTAAAAAATCCGGGTCCATCATGCACGACAATGGGGATTTTGCCCAGGCGCAACGTTACTGCAATTGCCTTTTGCAATGTAATATGATCGGTTTGTGTGCCACATATAATTTCAACCAAGGACATACGGTCTACAGGAGAGAAAAAATGCATGCCAATGAAGCGCTCCGGCCGATCCGTTACATCGGCCAATGCCGTAATGGGCAGCGAAGTAGTATTGGAAGCGAAAAAGCCATTTTCGGCGAGATAAGGCAGACTTTGTCGGGTAACCTCAGCTTTTAGCTCCAGATCTTCAAATACCGCTTCAATAATTAAATCAGCACCGACAAGATCGGCAACTTGCGCACTGGGTTGAATATTGGATAAAAGTTCCTGTTGTTGAATGCCGCTCATCTGCCCTTGGGCAAGCCGTTTGTCGCAAAGTTTGGTCGAATAGGCTTTTCCCTGCTCGGCCCGTGCGATAGTCACATCTTTTAAAACCACTGCAATGCCTGCTTTGGCGGCTTCATAGGCAATACCGGATCCCATCATACCTGCCCCCAGAATTCCTATTTTTTTGACCTTATAATCTCCAAGTGATTTTATCCGGCCGGGATGCTGGGCCTTTCGAATTCCTTCATGCAGCGTCCTGATCATATGGAGGGGTTCCGGAGCCCTTAATACCTGAGAATAGCGTGATGTTTCAGCCGTTACCGAACCAGTTAATGATAAAGACGGGGCTGTTTTCAGCAGTTCCACGACAGCATTGCTACCGGGTAATAATCCTCTTGTTTTCTTTAAAATAGCGGAGCAGGTCGCTTCAAATTCCGCAGATGGCATGGTTGAATAGGCAGCAGAAACAGATTGCTTTGAATTTGTAAGGATCCAGTTTTTCGCTTGCAATAGGCACAGATCAAAATCGGCTGCTACTTCGTTCAATAAACCCGATTCAAGCGCCGTTTGACCCGGTATAAGGCCGGGTTGGGTCAACAGGTTCAGTGCTTGGACGGAACCTACAAGCTGTGGTAGACAGATCGTCGCTCCAAAACCGGTAAAAAGCCCAAATTTACTTTCGGGAAAACCCATTTTAATTCCCGGACCTGCGATACGGTAGTCTGACCACAACATCGTTGCTAAACCAATACCTGTGCATTCATCATCAAAAATAGACACAATTGGTTTGTTTTGGCTTTTCCATTGTAGTGCCTGTAGGGTGGTTTTTAATAGGGTCTCAGGATCGAATCGACCACTGGACACTTGATCGAATAGGGAAAGATAATCGGTCTGTTTGTTATTTAACGGACAGGTATAGATCATTCCCCGAACCTCTTTTTCATGAAGAATGGCCGTTACTAGGGCAACGAACTGCTGCAAACGATCGAGTATGCCTTGTTCGTCGGCTATGGCATCGGCGAATGGTTTTATGGTGACAATATGTTGATTGTCATGCTGTATGTCAAAATAGGGCTGAGTATTATAATTCATTATATTGAATTTATTTTTTTGTATTGAAAATGGTTATGTTAGCTAGTTTTGTTCCGCTGATAGTTTACCTTATCAATCGTCATCTTAGCAATGATTTCCAACATAATCTCAGATGTTCCACCGATGATTGTGCCCACTCTTACATCCCGATACAGACGTGCGATTTTGTAATCTTCGGTAAATCCGTAGCCTCCAAATAACTGCAGACAATTGCTGACCACCTGAACGGCGAGTTCACTTGCCTGGAGTTTGGCTATGGAACAGTCCTGGACGGTATATTCCCCTTGGTTCTGAAGATCACAACATTGATAAACAAATGCTTTTGTGGTTGCGATATCGGCAGCCATTTGCGCAATGCGGTGTCGGATGGCCTGAAAATCATGGAGCTTTTTACCGAATGCCTCCCGTTGACCGATATATTCCAGGGTATATTGTAATGCCGAATCCGCTGTTGCAAGACTATGGATGGCGGCGGTTAAACGTTCTAATTGTAAACCCGCCATTAAGTAGCTGAAGCCTTCATTTTCAACGCCAATCAAGTTGGAAACCGGAACCTGGACCTGATCGAAACTCAATTCAGCTGTGTCGGAGGCATGCCAGCCTAATTTATGGATCTTATTGGCCGAAACACCCGTAGCATTTCTTTCGATCAGCAGCAGACTGATCCCTTTTGTTCCTTTTTCCGGAGCCGTTTTTACTGCAGTAATAAAAAAATCTCCATAATAACCGTTGGTGATAAAGGTCTTGGAACCATTTACAATATAATGGCCGCCCGATCGAACGGCTGTCGTCTTGATCTGTTTGACGTCAGACCCAGCTCCCGGCTCGGTGATGGCAACGGCGCTGACCATATCACCGGCAATAACTGGCTTGAGATAACGTTCTTTGAGTTCTTCAGATGCATATTTTAATAAATAGGGAGCTGACATATACTGGATAACTAAGGCGGATATTGTAAACCCTCCTGAAAAACAATAGGATAGTTCTTCACATAGGATCAGCGAATAATAAAAATCTAAGTCCAGACCACCGTACTCTTCAGGGTAATTGAGTCCCATGAAACCCATGTCACCCATTTTCTTCCAGATGCTCCGATCTATTTCACCTTGTTGTTCCCATTGATCTATATGTGGGATAATTTCCTTGTGAATAAATGCCCGAATGGTCTCGCGAAAAATCTGATGTTCAGCTGTGAGCTTGCTTGCCTGCATAATTGTTTATTTTACTTTTGGTTAATGGTTTCAGTTACTCGATAGAAGACTGAAAACAATTCATTCTTTGCTTTATCTTGGCTTTATAATACCTTTCCCAAAGCATGGGATGTCTAGTCGAATTTAACGAAAAGCAGTGGCTTTTTTGCAAATATTTATTGTTTATTTTTTGTAAAATAGATTAGGTAGGGAACTTTTTGCCTGATTTTTTTTCTATTTATTCTGTTTATGCTGGAAAAATATAGAAATAGGATTCGCTTGTTTACTTTATATTTTTTATCTTTAGGAAAGGGATGATGCCCTTGTCCATCATGTTCAAAAGAAAACAATTATAAACAGAATAACATGTCAAAGAGTGTATTTATCGTTGCTGCTAAGCGTACGCCAATCGGAAGTTTCGGCGGTGGTTTGTCATCTATTTCCGCGACAGCTCTGGGGGCTCATGCTGTCCGGGCGGTCTTGGATGAGGTCGGTCTTGCGGGAGATCAGGTCGATGAGATTCTGATCGGCAATGTGCTACAGGCCGATTTGGGACAGGCTCCCGCTCGTCAAGTTGCCCGTCTTGCAGGTTTACCTGACCAGGTGCCGGCAACGACAGTCAATAAAGTATGTGCGAGTGGTATGAAAGCTATTGCTTTTGCTGCGCAGGCAATACTATTGGGTGATGCAGATGTGGTGGTTGCAGGTGGTATGGAAAGCATGAGCAGGGTACCTTATTATGCGAGTGCCATGCGCTGGGGGGCGAAATTCGGAAGCCAAAGTTTTGTCGACGGTTTACAGCGGGACGGTTTAAGTGACGCTTATTCGAATGAAGCAATGGGAATTTTTGCTGAACTATGCGCCGAGAAATATGCGATCGGGAGAGCGGAGCAGGATCAGTATGCCATTAGTTCTTACAAACGGAGTCTGGAAGCCTGGCAGAAAAATAAATTTGTCAACGAAGTAAGCCCGATTTCCATTCAAGGACGTAAAGGCGAACAGACAATCTCTAGAGATGAAGAATTTTCTCAGGTCAATTTCGATAAGATTCCCGAATTAAAGCCTGCATTTAAGAAAGATGGTACTGTGACGGCAGCGAATGCATCAACTTTGAGTGACGGTGCCGCTGCAGTGTTATTAATGAGTGCGGCAAAAGTAAAGGAATTGGGCCTACAACCTCTGGCTGAAATTGTCGCCTATGCCGATGCCGAACAGGCACCGGAATGGTTTACGACCAGTCCGAGCCTCGTAACGGATAAGGTGCTGAAGAAAGCGGGATTGACAAAGGAAGATATTGATTACTTTGAATTTAATGAAGCTTTTTCTGTGGTTGCACTTGCGAACGCAAAAATATTGGATATTCCCTTAAATAAGGTGAATATCTATGGTGGAGCAGTTTCGCTCGGTCACCCATTGGGTTGCTCCGGAGCAAGAATAGTCGTGACATTAACCCGTATATTACAGCAAGAGGGGGGAGCAATTGGACTCGCCGCCATTTGCAACGGTGGTGGAGGGGCTTCTGGAATGATTATTAAAAGATTGTAGTTTCTCGTCCAGATCAGGAATTATTTTATATCAGTAATTACTGATCTGGACGAAGCCTATGGTTTGGTTGATGACAAAGCGCCAGAAGATCAACAAGGGTTATTCTTCATATAGACGACTTGCCTCAACACCATGAAGCGCAAGCTCGGACTCTATTTCCGTTGGGTTGAGCCGGATGCCCTCAATGGTGAGCAGATTATAAATGGAATCCAGATCGATCTTCCATTCATGGATACCATTTAATTTTTCTACAGCTTGTTTGATCTTGTCTACAAGACTGGGGTGTTGTGCATTAGTTTCGAAAATGAGCTTTTCCATCGTGTTTCATATTAGGCCCGATTAGAATAAATCAGGCAGGTTTAACCAAAATAGCGTAGACAATCATTTGATCGGCTAATTACAATACTCTCAATATAAGAAGAATAATCTGAAATTAATAGTTTAAAGTGACTAAATTGTAATGAAACTGTTAATTTTTGTAATCAATACCTGCAAATTTTACACTCAGATAAGTATTCTTTTCGGTATTAAATTTTGCGATTCATTGCATCCCGATAAAATGAATCTGACCTGTGGCTGTCTAAAGGAATCGTTTCGTTGCTAGTGAAATTTTCGTTAAGTTTGAAAGTAATCATGACGACTGAACTTTCCAATATAATGATCGTATTGCTTCTCGTGGCTGTCATTGTCCTGTTAATTTTTTATATATTATTGATACGGAAATACAACAGGCTGCGGGGGGAGGAGCTGCGACATAGAGAACTTTTCAAACGCATGGATAATGAGCAGATGGATCATGTTTACCGCAATCGTTTAAATCCGCATTTACTGAAAAACTCACTCAATGGTATTCTTTCCCACGCCTATCAAACCTATTATACCATGGATAAATTGGCGATGGTACTGGATTATGTCTTATATGAAAGTGAGGCTGAACTTGTCTCTCCAAAAGCAGAGATTGAGTTTGCACGGAATTTAATTGAGGTCAATAAGGTCAAGTTAAGCCCCTTGTTCGATATGCGTGTTAAATTTGATATTGATGAATTGAACGAGTCCCTACTGGAGCGCCCTGCACTGGTTCCGCTAATGACCGTAGATCTTATTGAGAATGCGTTTAAACATGCTGATTTTCACCATCCTGACTCCTTTATTTCGATCGTATTTACTTTTCGCAATGGTTTGTTGGAATTGACAGTCAGCAATAAAATATCGAAACGGTCCCCTCTGTATAAAAGCAAAGGTGGCATAGGCAGCAAGACACTGGAAGAACGCTTGATGCTTTACTATCCGGATAGGCACGAGTTAAAACGTTTTGTAGAAAATGATGTCTATAACGCTTACCTTCAGATCAGGTTGTATGAGAATTGAAAAAGTACTGAAATGCATTTTGCTGGATGATGAACTGCCGAGCTTACGATTTTTGAAAATGCTCTGTGAACAAATTCCCGGGCTGGAGGTTGTCAGGGCCTTTAATGATCCTTGTGTGTTACTCAACGAATACAAAAGTTTAGATTTTGATTTTTGCATCCTGGACATTGAGATGCCACAGTTAAACGGCTTTGATATTGCTAAGGAACTGGAAAACTATCCCATTGTTTTTTCGACAGCCTATAAACAGTATGCCAGCGATGCTTTCGATATCAATGCCGTAGATTATATGCGCAAACCAATATCTTTATCGCGCCTTCAGCAGGCGATTCTAAAAGTAGAACAGGTAATAAATAATCGGCAAACAGACATTTCTCCTTTCGCGCAATTTAATACCAATAAGGGCAAAGCAATACTTTATTTCAATCAGATAGACTATATTCAAATTGCGGAGGTGGACAGCCGCGATAAGACCGTATTCCTCTCAGGCGGATCCTCCATATTATTAAAAAATATCAGCTTCGACAAGTTGCTGTCCATCTTACCGGAGCAGGATTTTATCCGTATCAGCAAGAAGGAGATTATAGCTCTTAAAATTGTGAAATTCTTTTCGGCGGATATCATCACCAGTAACATATTGGATGAGCAAGAATCGGCTATTCTTTTTAGCTTGGGCGAATCCTATAAAAAATCATTCCTCGAGAAATTTGTTTGATTACAAAATTCCCGGAGTTCATTACAAATTTTTGGCTTCCTAACCCGCAGTAAGATTTAAAACAGGTATAGAATTTTATTTTTGTTGTGGTTGTCTGTTCGAATTGATGAATAGTTGATTTTGTGCGGACATTTATCTGCTATTAACACCCGATTTATTTAAAGCGAAAAAGATGAAGAAATACAGGAATACGATTTTTTATGTGACCCTTATAGGCACATTGCTTGTGGTGATGTACTGGGTTATCCATTTGGGGACACAGCTGCAGAGTCAGGGACTGCCTGCCGGAGAAAAAACAAGCCAGGGGGCCTGGATGGATTTCAAAACGACCTTTCTGCACAGCCTTGGGCATCCATTAGCGATACTGCTGGCACAGATTGTGACGATTATTATCGCCGCCCGTGTGATGGGATGGATATGTATCAAGATCAAACAACCGGTCGTCATCGGTGAAATGCTGGCTGGTATTATTTTAGGCCCTTCCTTACTGGGGCTTTATTTTCCTGAATTCGCGCATACCTTATTTCCGGTTGAATCTCTTAGCAATCTACAGTTTTTGAGCCAGATCGGATTGATCTTATTTATGTTCATTATCGGTATGGAACTGGATTTGAATGTCCTCCGCAATAAAGCGCACGATGCGGTGGTGATCTCCCATGCCAGTATTGTTATCCCCTTTACGCTGGGAATTTCCCTGGCTTATTTTTTATACCTATACCAGCCACCTGCGAATGTGGAGTTTTTGTCCTATAGCCTGTTTATCGGTATATCGATGAGCATCACGGCATTTCCTGTCCTGGCTAGGATCGTACAGGAACGGGGACTTCAAAAAAGTAAACTGGGTGCGATGGTCATTACCTGTGCCGCCGCGGATGATATTACAGCCTGGTGCATTTTGGCGGTGGTCATTGCGATTGTGAAGGCTGGGGATTTTGCCAGTGCCTTATACACGATCGCCCTTGCGGTGGCTTATGTCTTATTGATGATAAAAATTGTGCGCCCTTTCCTTATGCGGGTGGGAGAGGTGAAGGGTACGCGTGAAGCTTTGAGTAAACCTGTTGTCGCCATTTTTTTTATTGTGCTATTATTTTCGGCCTACGCAACTGAAGTCATAGGTATACATGCTTTATTCGGTGCTTTTATGGCAGGTGCAATCATGCCCGAAAGCAGCCGTTTTCGAACAGCCTTTATTGAAAAAATCGAGGATGTGTCGACGCTATTGTTACTGCCGCTATTTTTCGTATACACGGGTCTCCGTACACAAATCGGTTTATTGAACGATCCGCAGCTATGGATCATCACCATCGTTATTATTTTGGTGGCGGTAATTGGAAAATTCGCCGGAAGTGCGTTGGCTGCCCGCTTTGTGGGACAAAGCTGGAAAGATAGCTTAAGTATCGGTGCGTTAATGAATACCCGGGGTCTAATGGAACTGATCGTATTGAATATCGGTTATGACCTTGGTGTGTTAAGTGCCGAATTATTCTCCATGATGGTCGTCATGGCGCTGCTCACCACTTTTATGACCGGTCCTTCACTGGACCTGATCAATTACCTGTATCGGCCAGGAAAACGTTCATTACAACAAGAAATCCAGAATAAGTCAAAATTTAAGATCCTTCTGTCATTTGCCAAGAGCAATACCGGAATTTCACTGCTTCGTCTGGCAGATGCACTTACTTTAAAGTCAAAAAATACGGCTGAAATTACTGCATTGCATATCGAACCATCCAATGAGCTCCATCATTACGAGGTAGAAACACAGGAGCAGGATAGCTTCCGGGAAATAAAGGAGGCTGCAGCAAATTTAGAACAACCTATTCAGACGGTTTTCAAAATTTCGAGTGACATTGACAGTGAAATTGTGGAGACATCTAATGAACAACATCAGGATCTGCTGTTGCTGGGGGTGAGCGAATCCATATACGAAGGTAGTCTGTTGGGACGATTTCTGGATTTTACATCACGTATTATCAATCCGGAGAAATTATTTCATACCGTGACAAATGCGGAATCTCCCTTTGCGACATTTGACCGAAATCAGCAGATCAATGCAAAAGTCAATGCGATGGTTGGCATTTTGATTGACAAAAACTTTGTCCGGCCCCGTCGTGTTATTGTTCCTATCCTGTTGAAAAATGATGAATTCCTAACGGCGATCATCCAACGCTTAATTCATCATTCGGATGCGCAGGTAATGGTGTGGGATTTTGACCAGATCTTGCGGAAGCAGGAGAGTTTTCGGGAAAAGCTAAGACAGCTGGAGCAGCTTGTTCCCAATCATTTGACGATATTGGAAGAAAAGGAGCTTGACGCCGAGCTGTGGACACAACAGGATCTGATGCTTATCAGCCTACCGTGTTGGCATAAAATTGTTAACAAGAAGATGGACTGGCTACAGCATACACCATCCACCTTACTGCTGGCTGACCGAAAAAAATAGGGACTTACACAAAGCGTGCCGAAACAGGATCGTTCCGGCACGCTTTGTAAAAGAATGAAGCGGAAAGTTATTTTCCTGCCTTATTCACTTTGATCTTTAAGCCGATCAATTTTTCAATATCGCTTAAATAAGGTCTTTCTTCCACATCGCAGAAAGAAATGGCATTTCCTTCCAGGCCCGCTCTACCGGTCCGCCCAATGCGGTGCACATAGGTTTCAGGTACATTGGGTAGGTCATAATTGATGACCATAGGCAATTGTTCAATATCTATTCCGCGTGCAGCAATATCAGTAGCGATCAGAATTTTCAGCCGGTCTTCTTTAAATTCCCCCAATGCCTTTTGTCTGGCATTTTGTGATTTATTGCCGTGAATTGCAGCAGCACGCAGTCCATTTTTAGCCAACAGTTTGACAATCTTATCAGCGCCATGTTTTGTACGTGAAAATACAATCGTACGTTCTTGCTTAAATTGTTTAAGCAAACTCGTCAACAATTTTATTTTTTCCTTTTTCTCAATAAAGTATACGGACTGATTTACCTTTTCAGCAGTAGAACTTACCGGAGTTACGTCCACTTCGACAGGCTTGTGCAAGATGCCATGTGCAAATTTGCGAATATTGGGCGGCATTGTTGCGGAGAAAAAAAGTGTCTGTCTTTTCTCGGGAACCTTCGCCAGGATTTTTTTAATGTCATGGATAAATCCCATGTCGAGCATATTGTCAGCCTCATCGAGGATCAATACTTCTATTTTATCGAGGAAAACCAGTTTCTGATTCATCAGGTCTAAAAGACGGCCCGGTGTGGCTACTAAAACATCCACTCCTTTTTTTATTTCTTTAACCTGTCTGTCCTGATTGACTCCGCCGAAAATGGTGCAGTAATTTAATTTTAGATGTTTGCGATATAAATTGATATTCTCACCGATCTGTATGGCTAATTCACGGGTTGGTGTGAGGATCAGGGCACGGATCGGCATTACTTTACCTTGCACGTGTGCATTTTTCTCGGATAGACGCTGCAACAAGGGCAGGGCAAATGCCGCTGTCTTACCAGTGCCTGTTTGTGCACATCCAATAAGGTCCTGGCCGCTTAATATAACGGGGATCGCTTTTTGTTGTATTGCAGTGGGGGTTGTATATCCTGTTTCCGCGATTGCCTTGAGGAGAGGAGGTATTAAATTGAGTTGTTTGAATTCCATTAAATATGATTCAGAAAAATAAGCGTAAATGAAGACCCTTTAGCTATTTCTATAGTATCAAATAATTGATTAGAGGTATCTTAATTATACCCGAAATGAATAAGTACATTGAAAATAACAAGGGAAGAATACGAAAAAGAAATGGGATAAATCATTAAGAATTACCCCATTAACAAGAAAGTGTATTTTTTGGATTACGCCAATTTTACATTTGTAGCGTTGATTCCTTTTGGAGTTCTTTCTACATCATAAGTTACAACGTCGCCTTCAGATACTTGGTTCTTAAGAGCAGAAACGTGTACGAAAACATCTGCACTACCATCCTCTGGTGTAATAAAACCAAAACCTTTAGTTTCATTGAAAAATTTAATTTTACCTGTATTCATTATTTTTAATTAAGTCCTGCAAGGTAGGGATAATAAATGATTAATCTTTTATTTTTCGTTAAAATAACAAAGTTTTTTTTCTTTCTTCCTGTTTATTTAGCTCTAATCAATCTTCAAATGGGTTAGGGCCTGTTTTTATATGGTATTGAAAGTCAGTATGCCTAGGGTATTTGGCTTTTTCTGTAACAGCCGTATTCCTGAAAATAGTAGAGTAAGGCTTTTAGATACCATAATTTTGTCCGATTTTTCGCTGTCTCGAAGAGACTTTAATGTGTAGAGGTTTGAATGTCGATATATATTTTACAATGATTAGGGTAAGGCTTAAATTGAATTTTGTAATTTCATCGGAAACTTAAACCTTCGTGTATAATAAACCAACATGTGATGAATAGAAAAGACTTTATCCGAACTTCCAGTATTTTAGCCGCCTCTACATTCATGCTCAAAAGCCAGGCATCCAGCTTATTTGATCAGCCGATCCGGGTGGGCGTGATCGGGGTAAATGGTATGGGCTGGTCTGACCTTAATGCTTTGTTAAAGCAGGATGGTGTGATATGCACAGCGCTTTGTGATGTAGATGAAAATATCTTAGGCAAAAGGGCGAAAGAGCTACAGGATAGAAATATGAAGGTTGCAACCTATGTCGATTATAAAAAAATGCTACTTAGTCCGGATGTGGATGCGGTGATTATAGGTACGCCTGACCATTGGCATTGCCTACAGATGATCGATGCGGTGAATGCCGGGAAGCATACCTACGTCGAAAAACCCATTGGGAATTCTATTCGGGAATGTCAGCTCATGTTGCAAGCCGCAACAAAAAATAATGCAATTGTTCAGGTAGGTCAGTGGCAACGGAGTCAGCAGCATTTTAAGGATGCCATTGATTTTGTACATTCGGGTAAGCTGGGTAAAATACGTTTGGTCAAAGCTTGGTCTTATCTAGGCTGGAAAAATAGTATTCCGATTCAGCCGGACGAGGCAATACCCGCAGGTGTACATTATATGGATTGGTTGGGTCCCGCCGCGAAAAGACCTTTTAATATCAATCGTTTTCATTTTAACTTCCGGTGGTTTTGGGATTACGCTGGCGGTCTGATGACGGATTGGGGGGTACACATGCTGGACTATGCCCTGCTCGGAATGAAAGTTTCTGACCCGAAATCCGTCATGGCTTCCGGTGGAAAATTTGCTTTTCCAGATGATGCCGGAGAAACACCGGATACCATGACCGCGGTATATGAATTTGACAACTTTAATATTCAGTGGGAGCATGCAAAAGGAATTGATTTAGGGCCTTATAACCGCAACCATGGTGTGGCTTTTATTGGCAATAACGGAACTTTGGTACTCAATCGCGGGGGCTGGGAAGTCATTCCCGAAAAGGGAAGGATGGAGGCGGTCGCCCTGCAGCCTTCCGTAGACAACGGTTTGGAAAAACATATGGCCAACTTCGTGGACGCCATTCGTAAGAAAAATCCGGCCTTGTTAAATGCCCCGCTTGAAGCCGGCGCCCATATTGCTATTTTTTCGCAATTGGGAAATATTGCCTATAGAACAGGGCAAAAGCTCTATTGGAATAACGAAAAGCAACGTTTTAATGACGAAAAAGCAAACAAATACCTTGCTGCAGTCTATCATAACGGCTATAAATACCCTAAAGTCTAAGGATATAGAAAAAGAGAGTTGCGGAGCAAAGGGATCAATCGTTAAGTGACAGGGAGTACCAAAGTATATCCTGGGTTTAAGCTTTGAAAATTATTTCGGCTTAAACCCAGGATATGTCGCGTATATTGAGCGGCCTGCTGATTTCTGTTTCGATAAGGATACTTAAGCCAGGATGCATTTAGTGAAAGACAAACTTGTTGGCGATGGTAATCTCTTCCTGATTAATGGAGTGACCAAAATTGGGATATACGGCAAGTTTGACGTCCGCATGCTGGCCTTCAAGGATGTTTACGCTGGCGTTGACACGTTCCAGGGGCACATGAAAATCTGGATCACTGGTGCCAATAAATATCGGTGTTTGCTCAAAGTTTCCCATATACTTACCCGGATCAATTTGCTCACCGATCAATCCGCCGATAATTGCGACTGCGCCACCATATCGTCTGGCATTCCGCGCTAGGAATTCAAGCGTCAGACAAGCTCCCTGGGAGAAACCAAAGAAATAGATGTTTTCTGCTTGTAAGCCTTTGTCCAAAGCAAGCTGCAGGGTATTTTCAATGACTTCAAGAGCGGAACTCAACCAGGGCTCATTACTTTGTTCGGGGGCCATAAATGAATTTGGATACCAGGTGTAATTGTCAGCTTGCGGTGCGAGTAAGGCATAATCCCCTACATTGAGATAAGCCGACATACTCAAGATATCTGTTGCGTTTCCGCCACGGCCATGGATCATGATCAATGCTTTTTTCGCATTTTCCAGGCTATGCCCCGCTGTTTTGATATTGTTAGAATGACTCATTATATCCCTTCCTATACTGTTTTCTTAAACCATACATCATCATAGGTGTCAGGGTGACGGTGAAATTGTGCATTTACATAAGGACATAAAGGCACAATTTTCATCGCGTTTTCCCGTGCATAGGACACTAATTTTTCCAATAGTATTTTTGCAAATCCTCGACCTTCAAAGGCTTCATTGACTTCGGTATGGTAGACGACCAATCGTCCGTCAATAATGGCGATGCTCATTAAGCCAGCTTTTTTCTCGTCTGAGAATAATTGAAGTTCACCACGCTGATTTTTATCCAGTACAATTTCTGTTCTTTCCATTGTTTTGCAGTATATTAATAGTGTTTATGTTGATCTTAATCTATTTTTGGTAAAGAGGCTTCGATCTGCGACCGATGACTTTCGTATTGTTTTGGCAATTTAAGTGCTGTACCAAGACTTTCCAATGGCTCATCAACAGTAAATCCCGGGTTGTCTGTTGCGATTTCAAACAAAACACCTCCCGGTTCACGGAAATAAAGCGAGAAAAAGTAGTCCCGATTGATTTTAGGTGTAATATCCAGACCTGCGGCAAGCACTTTTTCGCGATATTCCATTAAGATGTTATCATCTTTTACCCGAAATGCGACATGGTGATTCGTACCGGCAGCATTACGACCAAAAGGTAAATTCCGGTCCGCAACAATATCTACGATGTTCGCAGTTGATATGCTGTCGGTAGTCAAGCGATAGCGTTCATTCTCCTGCCCCTGCACGGAATATCCTAATATATCCGTCAGAACCTTGAGTGTTGGATCAGCCTCTCTTAAAGACAGGGTAATATTGTGAAATCCCTTCAATGCATTTTCATGATTGATATCCGCTGTCGTCCATACGCTTCTATTATCTTTAGCTAACGGTTCAATAAACTGTAGTTGTAAACCATCCGGATCGGTAAATGAGATCAATTTTTCACCAAAAATTTCATCTTCCAAAAAAGGCACATTGTGTTCTTTTAGTCTGTTTTTCCAGAAAATAAGGCTACCCTCCGGGACGGCATAGCCAATATGGGTAGCCATTCCCGCGCCCTGTTTACCTTTACCGATACCTTCCCAAGGGAAAAATGTAAGAATAGTACCCGGGTTGCCCTGCTCATTGCCAAAATAAAAATGATAGGTGCCAGGATCGTCAAAATTGACAGTCTTTTTTACAAGCCGAAGTCCTAGGACTTTTGTGTAAAAATCAAGATTTCGTTTTGCATTATCAGCTATCGCGGTAATATGATGCAGTCCTAATATTTTATTATCCATAATTGTTTTTTTTTATTTTCTTAACTGTTGTAAAATTACGGCAGCTGAAAAACAAAATCATTGAACTAGATTAATAAAAACAAGAATTGACTTTTTGTTTTAATTTGTTGGTAAATTTTAATAGGACCGGGCCCGTAAACAAAAAAACACCTGAAGTGGGTGACCTCAGGTGTTTTTAACCTAACCAATTATTAACCTAAATTTATGAAATGTATATTTTTGAATTTATACTGTAAAGTAATTTTCAATTATCATGCCATAATTTTTCGAGGCATATTGGGGTGAAGGATGGTTGCTTTGAAAACAAAATTATGGGCCAAATGTTGTTTATTGGATACAATAAATAGGGGGCAGTGAATATAATAGGTTCTTTTATATATTATAATTAGGTTCAGATAATGAAAACAAGCAGAAATTTTATGTTGTCAATAGCGATTGTAGCGCTATTATTTACGGGATGTCAGCAGAGCCAACAGGCTAAGGAGGAGAAAGGACAGACGCAGTT
This sequence comes from Sphingobacterium puteale, assembly GCF_003627955.1. GTDB lineage: Bacteria > Bacteroidota > Bacteroidia > Sphingobacteriales > Sphingobacteriaceae > Sphingobacterium > Sphingobacterium puteale. The sequence goes on from NZ_RBWS01000004.1 coordinate 230,169, forward strand.
GGATATCAACAAGGAGAATAAACGAATCGTATTGGACTTTTATCAGCAAATGTTCGGAGATAAAGATCTTTCTGCCGTTGACCGTTTTATTGCCCCGGAATATATCCAGCACAATCCGGCAGTAGCGGATGGTGCCGCTGCATTTAAGGCAGCTGCTTCAAAATGGTTTGAAGGGCAGCCAAAAACCAAGATTGATGTACAGCATATTGCCTCCGATGGGGATCTGGTTTTTATCCACCTTAAAAATAAAAATGCTGATGGCAGTCTGAAATCAACGATAGATATCTTTCGTTTAGAAAACGGAAAGATTGTTGAACACTGGGATACACAGCAGGATGTACCCAAAGAGTCTGCCAATAGTCACCCCATGTTTTAGTATATCGGTTGTTTTTTGTTCAATCATGCTATTCCTTTATAAAAAGGCCTTATATTTATTATGTTATTGACAGATCGATGGCATTGTAATTAAAGCAGAAAATAATTAATCTAAATGAAGCGAATTTTAGGTGCAGGCCTTTTTTATATCCTTATCTCCGCTTGTAGCGTTCATCACAATCCAAAAGAAAATCCGCAGGTGTATTTACAAAATCCCGGGCGGGAGACAAAAAAATGGAAGCTTGTGTGGGAGGAGAATTTTAACTCATCAAATTTGGATACAAGCAAATGGAGCCGGATTCCGGCAGGGGGAGCAGACTGGAACCGGCATATGACTCAAGATGATGCCTGTTTTGGATGGGAAAAGGGAGAATTGATTCTAAAAGGGATCAAGAATACCGACCAGCAGAAAGATGCACGACCGTTTCTCACTGGCGGGATATGGAGTAAAGGAAAATTTGCTTTTCAATATGGACGCATTGAAATAAGAGCCAAACTTGGCAGTTCCCAAGGCGCCTGGCCGGCAATGTGGATGCTGGCTGAGTTGGACAAATACGGGCAGTATCCGCGAAACGGTGAAATTGATATTATGGAGCACCTTAATTTTGATAATATTATCTATCAAACGACTCATTCGCATTACACCTTGAATTTAGGACAGAAGGATAATCCCAAACATTCCGGAACGGCAAAAGTCAATGCGGGGGACTACAATGTTTATGGTATCAGCTGGTATCCGGATCGGATTGTGTTTCAGCTGAATGGCGTGGATACATTTACCTATCCACGGATAACTGGTGTCGATGCGTCCCAATGGCCCTATGATCAACCTTTTTACCTGTTAATTGACCAGCAGCTTGGCGGAACTTGGGTAGGGGAAGTGGATTTGAAACAGCTACCGGTCGAAATGCGCATAGATTGGGTCAAGGTTTACCAATAATAAACAGGAAGCAAGATCTATAAGAGGTACCATCTACCGTTAAGGTGGTTTTTAGTCGAAATTAAGTGACAAAAACTTAACATGCCAAGCAGAAAAATAATGTTTATTTTTGATCCCAATTATGGAAGATAATACAATATTTAAGATTAGTCATAAAATAAAAGAAATCCGCAAAGAAAAGGGGATTACCATACAGGAAGTTGCTGATAAAGCCGGAGTAAGCAAAGGATTGATTTCGCAGATTGAAAATAACCGGACCATACCTTCCCTGTTGGTGTTAATTAATATTATTAATGCACTGGATGTTGACCTGAATGAATTCTTTAAAGATTTCAACTCCGAATTGGATGCAGGGCCGGTCGTCGTTCGAAAAAAAGATAGCTATACATCCTTTGAAAAAGAGCATGCCCTTGGATTTCATTACAAACGCATCTTCACCTCCGCGATAGAGAGTTCCACCATGGATATTGTGCTTTTGGAACTGCAACCTGATGCCCAGCGCCCAATGGTGGAGACGGAAGCCTACGAATATAAATATATCATCAGCGGGCAAGTTGAATATATCTTTCAGGATCAAAGCATTCGGTTGGAGGAGGGGGATTCCATATTCTTTAATGGACGGCTTTCACATACTCCGCGCAATGTCGGGAAGGAAAAAGCAGTCATGCTCATTGTGTATTTCTTTGAAAATAAACGGTAGTTCTGTCGGGGTAGTCCATCAATAAAAAAGCATCAATGAAAATTTTCATTGATGCTTTTTTATTGATGGCTGTACAATGTCAATTCGGTTACTTATATTTGTTTATAAATACTTAACAAAAGTTTAGTGTTGTGTTAATTTCCAGAATTTACTTTTGATTGCGGACAATGAGGTCCGTCAACAATTCTAAATCATGGATTTGAACCAGCGAATAAAAGAGCGGATTGCGGGGTTAGACGAACGGTCGGTAGCCATTTTACTGGCTATTACGGCATTTTTATGTTACACAAGTATGTATTCATTCCGGAAATCATTTACAGCTTCGGCTTTTGCCAATGAATCTATTTTGGGTATAGATTACAAAGTGTGTATGGTTATTGTTCAAATGTTGGGCTATCTGTTTTCGAAATTCTATGGGATTAAATTTATTTCTGAGAGCAAGCAGCGGAATAGAGGACGCTACTTACTTGCTTTAATTTGTATTTCGTGGACTGGCTTATTGGCTTTTGCGCTTTTCCCTAAACCATGGAATGTACTCTTTCTTTTTATCAATGGTTTCCCGTTGGGGATGGTCTGGGGTTTGGTATTCAGCTACCTGGAAGGTCGTCGACATACGGAAATTATGGGTGCGGTAATGTCTGTCAGTTTGATTTTTGCTTCCGGTTTTATTAAAACAGTAGGACGCTGGCTTATGTCCACTTTCCACGTCAATGAATTCTGGATGCCTTTTTTCACCGGGATGCTCTTTTTTATGCCTTTTGTCCTTTGTATCTGGATTCTTGAAAATGCCCCGGGGCCAACAGCACAAGATAAGCAGCTGCGGACCGAACGTGTCGCTATGGATGCCGGTATGCGTAAACATTTCTTCAAGGTATTTATGCCGGGCATTATGTTAACCATTATTATTTATACAATGTTGACGATTTTACGTGACGTTCGTGATAATTTTGAGATAGAAATCTGGCAAATGCTGCATCTGAAAGGAGCAGGGATATTCGCTAAAGTCGATGGAACCATTGCGCTTATTGTCTTGATTTTAGTCGGCTGTTTAATTATGGTAAAAGACAATTTGAAAGCATTTAAGCTGATTCATTACATGATTATTTTGGGCTTTTTGACCGCCGGGATTTCGACCTATTTATTCTCGATGCATTGGATCAGCGGTCTCAGTTGGATGTTATTGGTTGGATTGGGACTTTATATGGCTTATATACCCTATAATGCCATATTTTTTGAACGTATGATTGCGACCTATCGCATAAAAAGTAATATTGGTTTTGTCATGTATATGGCTGATTCGGTTGGTTATTTAGGGAGTTTTTTGATTTTAATGAATAAAGAATTTTTACCAAATTCAGTCACTTGGGGCGCTTATTTCATCCAGTTGGTTTATCTAGCTTCCATTATAGGTGCTATCCTGGCGATCTTTTCGTTAGCTTACTTTGTTCGGAAGAAGGAACAGATGAAAACGAAGAAAGGCGAAGAATTGCTGCGGCCCTGGCAAGCGAACAGTGGTGAAGTGCAAATAAGTTAATGCTAATTATTTTAAAGAATGAAAACAAATACATACGATTTAATTATTGTTGGAGGTGGTATTCTGGGGACTTTTCACGCCTATCATGCATTGAAAAAAGGGTTAAGTGTGCTCCAGCTGGAAAAGGATAATTTTCCTGTCGGGTCTACCGTGCGCAACTTCGGTCAGGTGGTGCCATCTGGGATGGCAGGTGAATGGTTTGATTATGGTGTACGGGGGCTGGAAATATACCAATCCATCCAACAGGAAATGGATATCTCCATTCGGAATAATGGCAGTATTTATATTGCGTCTGATACTGATGAAATACAGGTCATTCACGAGTTGTCTGCACATTATCAAACGAAAGGATACGATCATGCGCTTTGGTCCAAAGCGCAAATCTTGGCAAAGTATCCCGCCATGCATGCCGATTACGTTCAAGAAGCTATTGTTTTTGATCAGGAACTGAGCGTCGAACCTGAAACAATGATTCGCCAGTTGCATATTTTTATGCAGGCAAAATTTGAAAAATATACATTAAAATATGACACAACTGTTATTGCCTGTGAAGATGGTAATGAGCAGGCAAGCTTAACAACAAGTAACCTCGAAGTTTTTGAGGGAGCGAAAATCATTATCTGCAACGGGTACGAATTTAAGATCTTGTACCGTTCATTGTTTGATGACAGTGGTCTCGAGATTAGTAAATTGCAAATGATGCGTACCAAGCCGTTACCTCAGATTCAGCTGCCCGGAAATATCCTGACCGGTTTAACGATTCGTCGTTATGAAAGCTTTGAAGAATATTGTCCATCATTTGGGACTATCCCCGTACCTGAGCATTATCATGAACTGCGGAAATATGGAATACATATTTTATTTAAACAGGCCACCGATGGTAGTATTATCGTTGGAGATTCACATGAATATGCGGCGGGGAATCGATTGGACGACTTAGGCTTTGCGGTTGACACTTACATCAACGACCTCATGATTGCCGAGGCAAATCGTATTATTCCGATGCGGAACGATTGGATTACTTCTTCTTGGTCAGGATTCTATGCACAGCATAAAGATCATATGCTCGAAGTTGATGTCAGTCCGCGCATCCATGTACGTACAGGTATCGGCGGCAAAGGGATGACGGCGAGTGCCGGATACGCCGAACAAAGTATTGAAAAGCTTTTTTAGGATATTTCTTTTATAAAAAACGCCTTCCCTTTTTTCGGGAGGGCGTTTTTTTTATAGGCTTTATCCTGCAATCTGCAGTTGTTGTATGAGAAAAAAAGAGGCGCGGTTCGGTGATGTGGGTTTAAATAAAATTAATTATTAGGAATTTGAAAAGCAGAAGGACATTTATTTTTGGCCAATCTTCTATGTCCGATAGCAACAATTTAGCGTTATCGTTGTTTATCAAATAAGTATGATTCAATGATATTTCCTTATTGGTTATGTGTTCAATAATGTTTTTATTAACTTCACAGGCATAATAAACCAAAAGTAACGGACAGCAGCTTATGACAAATCAGAATTTCCCTGAAAATGAATGGCGAAGGATAGAGAAATTAAAGTCCTATGAGTTAATGGGGCTAGGGAAAGACCCGGAATTGGACGTGTTTGCACAGGCTGCCTGCTTGATTACGGATTCCCCTGCTGCACTAATTGCCATGATGGAAGAGCAAACACAACGTATACAGAGTTGTGTCGGCATGGAACTGGATACTGTCGAAAGAAAGAATACCGTCTGTCAGTATACGATCATGAGCACAGAGCTACTTGTCATAGAGGATACCTTTGAAGATCCGCGCTCATCCTCCAATCCGCTGATACGGGAAGGCAATATTCGTTTTTATGCCGGGGTGCCGCTAATGGATGAGGACGGGGATGTATTGGGAACTATTTGTGTGATAGATTTTCAGCCCAAGTCGCTTTCTGACAGGCAGAAACATTTATTGGAAGAGCTGGGAGTAGGTGTGACCAAAATTCTTCTTGGAAAGAAAAGAAAGCGACAGGCCGGATATTTCTCCGAAATCTTTCAGCTGACAAATAACGTCATTTGTGTGTTAGACCAAGACTGCCAAATTAAAGATGTTAATCCCGCTTTTACCAACGTATTGGGGATTTCAAGATCAGAAAGTATCGGACAGTCCTTACTGACGTTATTGCAAGATGATACGAAAACGCTGGCTTCCGATTTGAAGCGGATAGTGACGGCGGATTACGGGATTCAATCCACCTCATTAACACCTCTGGGGGATGGCTCTGAGGTCATTATCGAATGGCATTTTAAGTATGATGCGATCAATCATGAAATTTTAGCCTTTGGGCGTAATGTGACACAAGAGCTTCAGGAAAAAATGAAGCTGGAAAATTCGGAACGTCGCTTCCGAAGTTTTTTTGAAAATGCCATTGGTTTGATGAGCATGCATGATATGGAGGGTAATATTCTGGCGGTCAATGAAAAAGGTAGGGCGGTGTTGAAATATGAACAGCATGAGGTTAAATCGCTCAACCTGAAAAAATTGGTTCCGCCACACCATGTGGGACTGGTTGAAGAATACCTGAAGCGAATCGCGCAGAATAAAGAAGATTCCGCGATGATGGTTCTACAGACAAAGGACGGTGAAAGTATTTCCTGGCTTTATCATAATATAGTCGAAGTGGATGAAGAGGGCAAACCCTATGTGGTCAGTACGGCATTGAATATGACCGATCGTCTGCGCCTTGAAAATGATCTGCGGCATACCAAACAGATCCTGGAACAGACCAATGCTGTCGCTCAAGTCGGTGGATGGGAAGTAAACCTTGCAGAAAATAAAGTCTACTGGTCAGACTCAACGAAATTAATTCACGGTGTTGATCCGCATTTTACACCTGATTTTGAACATGCTATTGGCTTTTATGAGCCGGATAGCCAAGTAGCACTGAGGCATATATTCGAAGAATCGGTCCGTAATAGAAAACCCTATGATACGGAACTTCGCCTGTTAAAACAGAATGGAGAAACAATCTGGGTCAGGGTAAAAGGAATCCCTGAATTTGAGAATGATGTCTGTAAGCGTGTATTTGGTATCATTCAGGATATTGATAAGAGTAAATCGCTGTATCTTGAATTGGAACGTAAAGAATCCATGTTGCGTGCGTTTGTAAATTACGTACCTGCGTCCGTTGCGATGTTCGACCGCGATTTTAATTATGTTTCGCTGAGCAATCAATGGATTGAAGATTTTCATAAGGATGAAAATCAATTGCTCACTAAAAATCTGTTTGAACTTTTTCCGGATATTCCGGCCCAGCGGAAGAAAATCTATCAAGATGCACTGCAGGGCATCTCCTATAAGAATATAGACGAAGTTATTCAGGTCGGCGGAATCGCCGAACCACAACACTTTAACTGGGAAGTACGGCCTTGGCATCTGACAGATGGCAGCATTGGGGGAATTATTATTTTCACGCAAAATATCACGGAATCTGTCCAAATAAATGAGGAGTTAAAACTTGCAAAAAAAATGGCAGATCTGGCGAGTAAAGCCAAGTCTGAATTTTTGGCCAATATGAGTCACGAAATCCGAACGCCATTAAATGGTGTGATCGGATTCTCGGATTTGTTATTGAAAACTCCGCTGAATGATACGCAAATGCAGTACTTGGGCTATATTAATGAATCTGGCAATAGCTTATTGAATATTATCAACGATATTCTGGACTTTTCGAAGATCGAGTCCGGAAAACTGGAACTGTTTGTTGATAAGCATAATGTATACGATATCGCAAACCAAGTGATCAATGTCGTATTATACCAGGCTCAAAGAAAAGAAGTCGAATTGCTTTTGAATATTGAGCAAGGATTGCCGGCTTTTGTATGGGTTGATGAGGCGCGCATTAAACAAGTCCTTATTAATTTATTGGGCAACGCGGTTAAGTTTACGGAGCAGGGAGAAATCGAGTTTAAAATAAGCAGACTCCATCATGACAGCGACAAGCTAAGCCTGCGTTTTGAAGTACGTGATACGGGGATTGGAATTCCTGAAGAGAAACAGCAGCGTATTTTTGACGCTTTCACGCAGGAGGACAGTTCCGTCAGCAAACGATATGGTGGAACTGGGCTTGGATTGACTATCTCCAATAATTTATTAAAGTATATGGGGAGTAAGCTGAACTTGACCAGCCAATTGGGCAAAGGATCAACGTTCTACTTTGACATTGAAGTTCCCTGTGAAGAAATGGAAAATCAAGATGCCGATTTACCATTAAATAGGGCGCTCGTGGTGGACGATAATGCCAACAATCGTATTATTCTGCAACACATGCTGACTTACAAACAGGTTGAATCTGTTCTGGCCGAAAATGGTATGGAAGCATTGCAGTTGCTAATGAAAGGGGAACGCTTTGATGTGATTTTAATGGACTATCATATGCCGATTTTATCGGGGCTTGAAACCATTGAAAAGATTAAGGAGCTCTTTCGAAAACAGGGAGAGGCGATCCCGTTGATTGTATTGCATACATCTTCTGAAGAACATGAGGTAATTTCGGCATTTAGACAGGAGGAACGTTCGTTTTGCCTGCTGAAACCCATTAAATCGGATGAGTTGTATCAAACCTTGCGTAGGGCGATCCAACAGAATAAAGAAGAGCTGGGACAGGCGAAAGCAAATCTATCCCTGCCTACGGAATCCTATGGTAGGGGAATTCGGGTACTACTGGCTGATGACAATGCGGTAAACATGGCTTTGAATGTAAGAATGATGGCCAGTATTATGCCCGATGCTAATTTAACAGAAGTGTCAAATGGCGCGGACGCAATTCAGGCATGTGAGGAAGTACATTTCGATCTTATCCTGCTGGATGTGCAGATGCCGGAAGTTGACGGTATCGAAGCAACAAAACAGATCCGTCAGATGAAACAATATCAAGATACGCCTATTATCGGTATCACTGCTGGTAATGTTTCGGGGGAAAAGGAACGCTGTTTAGAAGCTGGCATGTCTGACTTTTTAGCTAAACCTATCCGGCAGAAAGATTTGTTTAATGCCTTGCAGCAGGCAATGTTATCTGTGGAAGTTTCTGAAACGCCGGAAATTGAAGCAGTTGATCTGGCCGCACATTTGGATGTGCGACGTCTGCAGGAGCAGGCAGGCGATGATCCTGCATTTTTATCCTTTTTCCTCGACTTGGTGATCAAGGAAATTACATCCTCGAGAATACAGATCACCGAAGCAAAAAGGGAAAATGATTGGAAGCGTATCAAGGAGCTTTTACACAAATTAAAGGGAACTTCTTCAACTGCCGGACTCATTAAGCTGGCCCAGTTAACAAACGAACTGGAAGCCAATATTTCATTTGACACTGATCTGTCAAAAGCTTTTGCCCTTATCGAAAAAGAAATGGAGGTCGGTTTGGGTTTGATTGCAAAAATTTTAAATAAATAGGAGTATGTTGATTTTAATTGCCGAAGACGACGAGCTAATTTTGCGCACTGTAGAACACAAGCTAGTAAAGGAAGGACACGAGGTTGTTTTGACCAGAAATGGGCAGGAAGCTATTGAAAAGATTGAGGAATTGGATTTTGATCTGGTTGTAACGGATATCATGATGCCATTTGCATCGGGCATTGAAATTCTTTCGGCGATCAAACGCCATGGAAAAAAAGTCCCTGTCATTGTGTTATCCAGCATGGGACAGGAAGAAGTGGTTGTTGATGCCTTTGACCTAGGTGCATCGGATTTTATGGTTAAACCATTTAGTCCAAACGAACTGATTCTGAGAATAAAACGCTTAACAAATAAATAGACTGCGATGAGTTTCCCTTCTATTGTCCTGCACGAGCTTATCCTGGCGATTATCGTCGTCTTGATTCTGGTTCTGCTGCTGATTATTACGGTGTTGGGCTATAGCTTTTATAGTTATAGAATCTTACACAATCGACACACCTGGAGACAGATCATTGAGTATAAGATTATGGAGACGATCGTGGGAAGCGATGGGAATGACGAACAAAACCGGGAGTTCAGCAGATATCTAAAGGAGTCTTCATTTCGTGTACTTTTTTTGGAGATATTGGTGGATTCTGGCCGAAAATTTTCAGGGGCAGCCAAAAAAGCCATCGATGGGTTGTTTTTTGATTTTAAATTGGAAGACGAAGCCTGGCGAAGACTACGACAACGGAAAGCCTATCTCGTGGCTGGCGGTATACAGGAACTGGCTGAGATGAATATTGAAGCAGCAATTCCGGAGATAAAAGCTAAACTAAAGGATGATCGTGCCCTAGTTTATCAAGAAGCACAATATGCCATGGTGACTTTCTTGGGTTATGAAGGCCTGGAATTTCTGACTCATTTTGATAAACCGCTATCAGACTGGCAGCAACTACGCCTACTGTCCTCAATTCATCATATACCTGAACTTTCAGATGTTCAGGTTTACACCTGGCTAAAGAGCACAAATGATTCGGTCGTTATATTTACCTTACGTCTTATCCGTAAGTTTAGACTGATGGCATTTTATCCGGCGATCTATGCGTTACTTGATCATGTTGCCACGTCTGTTCGTGTACAGGCAATACGGACAATGCAAGCCATTGAAAACAGCGCGACGATCGGACAGTTTATAACATGCTTCGATCAACAGCCCATTGAAGTCAAGCTTGAAATTTTGAAATCCATGAAGGTGGCCAGAAGCAAGGAAAGTGAGGACTTTTTGAAGAAACAATTGCTGGATCATCCCGAGACCTCGATTAAAATTTCGGCGGCTGAGGTGCTCGTGGTTTTAGGCGAAGAGCAATATCTACGCGAAATTTCGCAAAGGACAGATACTTACGACGAACTTATACAGATTATTAAACACGCTTTGCAAGAGAAAAAATGTTAGAATTCTCCCATATCGTCTATGAAATTGTAGTTTGGCTATTTTTGCTTTATTCTGCAGCTCTATTTATTATCTATACATGGATAGGTCTATATGCCTATGGAGGAGTATTTCGTTATAAACATAAAAATGCATTTACCGATTATGGTATTATCGCCACCAATCCCAATGCACCTACCTTCAGTCTGATTGCACCAGCCTACAACGAGGGCATGACCATCATCGAGAATGTACGCTCTTTACTATCCCTATATTACCATAATTTGGAAATTATCATTGTGAATGACGGGAGCAAGGATGATTCCATGCAGAAATTGATTGCGGCCTATGAGCTCGAACCTACTTCATTTTTCGTGCAGGGAAATATTGAAACCAAGGCAATCCGAGGAATCTATAAAAGTAAAAATCCAGCCTTTAAAAAACTTATCGTTGTCGATAAAGAGAATGGTGGTAAAGCGGATGCACTCAATGTTGGTGTTAATATTTCTGCTGGTGATTATATCGTCTGTATTGACGTGGATTGTATTCTGGAACAGGATGCGATCTTGAAATTGGCTAAGCCATTTTTGGAACAAACAGACAAACGCGTTATCGCCTGTGGTGGCGTAATACGTTTGGCCAATAATTGCAATGTGGTGAATGGCTCTGTGAGGGATGTGAATCTTCCGAAGTCCTGGTTGGGACGAACACAAGCTTTGGAATATATCCGTGCCTTTATTTTGGGTCGGATGGCTTGGTCCAGGGCTTCCGGATTGATATTGATTTCTGGGGCATTTGGGGCTTTTGATCGTCAGATCGTTTTGGCTTGCGGTGGTTATGACAGAAATACGGTGGGTGAGGATATGGAACTTGTTGTTCGTATGCGACGCTATATGGAAGAACAGAAACAGGCCTATGAAGTCGTTAATATTCCGGATCCCTTGTGCTGGACAGAAGTGCCGGAGTCAAAAGAGGTCTTGCGTAAACAGCGTAATCGTTGGATGAGAGGTACCATGGAGACCTTGTGGAAGCACCGCAAGCTGATGTTTAACCCACGATATGGCCGTTTTGGTATGATCAGTATGCCTTATTGGTTTTTCTTTGAGTTTTTGGGCCCTATTGTCGAGTTTACGGGTTACATCGTTTTCGTGATCTTTTTTATTTTAGGAATTATTAACTGGCCCTTCTTCCTCGCCTTGTTTGCGTTGGTCATTGCTTCTGGAATTTTATATTCGATCTATGCCATCTTGATTGATCTTGTTAGTCATCAGGTTTATACAAGGAAACGAGAGCTCTCCACCTTAATTGCAACCGCTGTTCTTGAACCGCTATATTTTCACCCCATTGTCGTTAAAGCCGGTGTCCAGGGCGTGGTTGATTACTTTCGCAAGCAACATGGCTGGGGTGAAATGACAAGACAAGGCTTTCAGCAAAAAGAGGTGAATGAGTCGGTGTGGACATACATTGGAAAGCGGTTAATTTCGGCATTGCGGGGAATAGGTCCTGTCATGCTGGTTTTCTTTGTGCTGTATATGTTGTCCATTGGAATAGAATGGTGGTGGTATGGCCGACGTTTTGCCCAGCTTGCCGAAGCGGGGGCAGGGAAATACCTTCTTGTAGATAACCTGCTTTTTGCTTTCCAGGTATTGGGCTGTGTGGGTATCGGGTATTTATTGCTTCAGTTTTTAAGCAGCTTCTGGGCAAGGATCCTGTCGGTGCTGTCGCTTTCAGCTATTGTTGTCATCCAATTTATCCTGTTTTTGTATTTCGGAGAATCGAGAAATTTGCTCGGAGCAGATATGTTTTATTACAGTTCCGAAGAGATGAAGCAGATTTTGGAAGCCAGCGGCATGTTGAATTTTACAAATATCGCTTTGCTTTTACTATTGATTGTGATTGCCTGGGTTCCCCTTTGGATGGCCAATAAACAGACTTTTAAAAAGGTTTATGTGGGCATTGCATGCCTGTCTTTGGGCTTTGTATCCTGTTTTATTTCTTCGGCTTCGATTTTGGGAAATGCTTCGGCAAAAGACGAATTTGTGGCCAATGCAAGCCGTAGCAAATGGCGGTATTTTTTTGAATCCAATTTATCAGATTATGTAGAGGAACGTCCCGGAATGTTGGCTGCCCTGTATCAAGATGATGTGGATCCAAAGGTGTTGGATAGTAAATTTCCTTTTTTGAAAGCTGAAGATACCAAAGATTTTCTGGGAGCTTATTTAAAGAAGACGGCAAAGGCGCCGAATTTGGTTATCCTTGTTATTGAAGGTTTAGGACATGCCTATAGTTCAGAAAATGGCTATATTGGTAACTTTACGCCATTTATAGGCACATTAAAAAAACAATCTTTGTATTGGGATAATAATATAAGTTCCTCCGGACGGACATTTTCCGTATTGCCTACCCTAACCGGTTCATTGCCTTTCGCCGTGCATGGTTTCCTCGAACAGGATACATTGCCAGATCACTTTAACCTGTTCAATATTCTGAAGCACAATGGTTTCAATACGGGATTTTTCTATGGTGGTCATTCTAATTTCGATTTCATGAAAAAATTCATGGACTATAATCAAATCGATAAGCTCATTGACCAGGATGCTTTTGGTCCACCGTATAAAAAATTACCGGAAAAGGGGGGTGAAAGTTGGGGATATGAAGATCAGGCCGTGTTTAGTAAATTGCTAGAAGTACAAAAAGTGCAGGAGAATCCCTATTTCCACGTCCTGCTGACACTGTCTACACACAATCCATTTTTGATTAATAACACAGCCCATTATGAGCAGTTATTTGAACAGCGAATTGCATCCGCGGAGCTGTCGCCGACACAAAAAAAGTGGGCTCTGGAAAACCGGGCCCAGCTTGTTTCGGTCTTAAATTTGGATGATGCAATGGAACAGTTTTTTAAGGAATATAAAAAAAGGCCGGATTTTGCAAATACCATTTTTGTTATTACAGGAGACCACGCCATGCCGGAGATTCCTTTGCAAAGCAAAATCGACCGTTATCATGTGCCATTATTGATTTATTCGCCGCTTTTAAAAGAACCCAAGACCTTTCACAATTTTGTGAGCCATTTTGATGTGGCCCCTTCGTTGCTGGCCTATTACCGTGAAAATTTTGCCATAAAAACTCCCCGTCAAGTGACATGGATCGGTCATGGTCTTGATAAAGGTGCGTTGGCAAAAGGAGAAGGGATTGGGATGATGCAGAGCAAAAATCAGTTGAACGATTTTGTGCGCGGCAATTATCACCTATCTGAGGGACAATTGTATAGATTGGACGGAAGGCTCGATGAGGATATTGCCTCGGATGATGCAAAAGAAGAATTGTCAAAGCACTTTGAATTGTTCAAGCGCAAGAACAAATTATTTTATACTCAAAAACGGTTGTTACCAGACAGTGTTTATGCCAATTATTTTGGGTCTTTGAAAAAAGACTAAAATTTGCGGATATAACCCAGAATGATATCCAGTTGGTTTCCTTTTTCTTTTGGTCGGAATTCTTGGTTATAATAGGTGCCCGAGATCGAGAATAGGTTACTTTGTTTGACCGAGAAATTGTACTCAGCACCTACTTTGAATGTCTTTAATTTGTATGGAGCGTTGTCCAATAGATTATTCCGGTTTTCCTCGGGACTCAAACCTGTCCCGGCACTAAATCCGAAGTAATCGTTTGCACCTTTTGTATAGTAGCGCACTGTGCCGGTATAAGATTGGGAAATATTCTTCTCGCCGGGAGTGAGGTATGTTCTCAGATTGAACCAGAAATTTTGGTAGTATTTTCCGACAGAAGCTGTATACATCCAGATATTGTCGCTGAAATAGAGTTGCCGGTACCCAATTTCCCCTTCAAAACTATGCGGTAAGTTGGCGTATAAGGAGACACCTGTACGGTATTTGGCAAATATGCCCACATTATTGGAGTAAGCTGCTCCAACATAGAGATAAAACAACTCGGACAGTCGTGGGTAAGCTTCCATTTCAAACTGTACACCGTTCTCCGCAAATTTATTCGCATAATTTGTTCTAAAGATCACAGATCCGATGGGAGTAGCACGTTTATAGCTCAGGCCAACGATGTGCCAGTTATTGTCAAACTGCTTGTCAAAATAGACGAAATTATAGGTTAGGCCAATGGCGTTTTTAGCGGTATATTCCTCAATGTTTTTGGCCAAAGATCTCGCTTCCGCATTCTTTGGATCGATTTTGAGGAGTTGATGGACAGCGTTTTCGGCGACCTCGTAGTGACTGGCGCTATAGTTGATCTTCGCTTTTAACAAAAGCAGATCCTGTGATTGTGGATGAAAACCCAGCCCTTTGTCGGTCAGCTGGCTGGCTTTCTCAGCCCGGTCGTTCCAGTACTCCAGCGCGGCATAGGCTAAAAAGAAGTCTTCATCTTTCGTGTCTTTTAAATCCAGCTCATTAAAGAGTGTCCGGGCGGAGTCAATCTTGTCCGACCAAGTGTAAAGGCGTCCGAGGAAAATGCTGATGTCTGTATAATCTGGTGCCTGTAGCAATGCCTGTTTCGATAATCGAATGGCCTGCGGATAATCTTTTGAATCAAAGGCTACTTTGCGCGCTTTGGCAAAGAGATCATCAGCAGTGATTTTTGTCTCTTGGGCAGTTGAAAATAAAGGTAATAAAGCGAGGGATAGTAACGGATAGATTACTTTTTTCATTCCAGATTGTATAGTTGACATTTTAGCTTGCTAATATATAAACTAAAAATAGGAAATATTGTTTGCTAATGCTTGTTTTAAAAATGAATTTTCATGATAAATGAGGAGCTCCCTGCAGGCAGGCGAGCTCGTTAAGTCATATTTTAAAAAGAAAGCTTCGAAAAACGCCAATGCAGCGTATCGACAAGGGTCAGTTGATTAGCGTCTACAGGCAGCCCTGCGGCCATTTTGAGTACCTGCATGGCCATCATGCTCCCTATTATTCCCGGTAAGGGACCCAGCACACCATTTTTATCACAGTTGGGCACCTGTTCGGGGGGAGGAACTGAGGGAAACAGGTCGAGGAGATGTTTGCTGCCCTGATAATTAAATACTGCCAACTG
This sequence comes from Sphingobacterium puteale, assembly GCF_003627955.1. Lineage (GTDB taxonomy): Bacteria > Bacteroidota > Bacteroidia > Sphingobacteriales > Sphingobacteriaceae > Sphingobacterium > Sphingobacterium puteale. The sequence continues at coordinate 245,607 of NZ_RBWS01000004.1, forward strand.
TCCCTCAAATCCGTGTATACTTCCATAGACTAAAGGCTTGTTAAGCGTTAGACAGGTCTCATTGAGCAGGTAACGCGTCTTAAAGTTGTCGCAGCAATCCACAATGATATCATAAGGTCGAAGAATTTCTGCTGCATTGTCAACATCAATTTTAACCTGCAAGGGCCGGAAATCAATCGTACTGTTGTGCCGTTGCATAAAGTCAACGGCGCTGCTGGTTTTGGTTTTATGGAGCTGCTTTTCGCCATGGATCACCTGCCTATTGAGGTTATGTAGTTCTACCCGGTCAAAATCGGCCAAAGCAAGCACACCAATGCCAGCAGCTGCCAGATATTGCAATACCGGACTCCCCAGCCCGCCAGCTCCAACGATCAGTACTTTGGCATTCATGATTTTTCGTTGTCCCGAAACACCAATTTCCTCGATAAAGATTTGTCGGCTATAGCGTTCGAAAATTAAATCCTCTTTCATCCATTTAGCGAATTAGTCCTGAATAAGTACTTTCCCAATCCTTCATCACAGGTGCGTATCCCATTTTTCGGATTTGATTTTTTATGGTTTCCATATCCCGCTCGTCGCTGACCTCAAATTGCTCCAGCGCTTGTGGGGCAACAACATACCCGCCGGGGTTTGTTTTGGAAGCCGCACTCATTGTTGTTACTCCGATAGGGATGATATGATCCCTAAAGCTTTCATTTTCCCGGGTAGAAATGGAAATCTCCAGATTTTCATTCCATAACCGGTAAGCACAGATTAATTGCAGCAGATGTTTGTCCGAAAGATGAAAATTGGGAGCGACGGAACCTGCTGCCGGCCGCAGTCGCGGAAAGGAAATGGAGTACCGGGTCTGCCAGTAGTTTTTTTGTAAATAGGCAATGTGAGCCGCGGTAAAGAAGCTGTCTACACGCCAATCTTCCAGTCCGAGTAACACCCCTAATCCGATTTTATGGATCCCCGCCTGCCCGATGCGGTCCGGAGTGTCCAAACGGTAATCAAAATTCGATTTCTTGCCTTTGGGATGGTATTTCTTATATACTTCCCGATGATAGGTTTCCTGGTACACTAGGACTGCATATACACCCGCAGCCTGTAACAATTGGTATTCCGTTAATTCAAGAGGTTGTACCTCGATGGATATTTGGGAAAAATGAGGTTTAAGCAGCTCAATCGCCTGCAGGAAATAATTAATTTCCACGGTCTTGTTTGCTTCACCGCTGACTAATAGGACATGGTTGACCCCCATGGATTTGAGTGCCATCGCTTCCAGTAATAATTCAGTGTTGCTCAACGTTTTTCGGCGAATCTTGTTGTCCATGCTAAACCCGCAGTAAGTGCAGATATTCTGACATTCATTGCTGAGGTAGAGAGGAGCGTAGAGTTGTATCGTCTTGCCAAAGCGCAGTTGTGTGATCTGCTGTGCCTTGACAGCCATTTGCTCCAGATAAGGTGTTGCGGCCGGTGAAATAAGGGCGATGAAATCATTGAGTGTCAAATTATCCCGGTTTAATGCATGGCGGACATCCTGATCCGAGGTCCCATAAATCTTTGCCTGGACTTCTTCCCAGCGATATTGCGCGAGTAGCTTTTTAAAATCAGTCATGGTTTTGGATCAATCGAATAAAAATGAAGTGAGCGGACTTGAACTGACTGCCCGCGAAGTAATGGGCCCTAATCCTGCTTCATAAGCCTCGCGCCCGGCACTGACTGCTTGCTTAAATGCCGCGGCCATCTGTACCGGATTATTGGAAATGGCAATTGCCGTATTGACCAGTACGGCATCCGCACCGATTTCCATCGCTTTAGCAGCATCAGAGGGAGCCCCAATTCCGGCATCAACGATTACCGGGACATTGCTTTCCTCGATAATAATTTCCAGAAAGTCTTGGGTACGAAGCCCTTTGTTGCTACCAATCGGTGCACCTAGGGGCATGACAACGGCGGTACCTGCGTTTTCCAGACGTTTACAAAGTACAGGGTCTGCATGAATATAAGGCATGACGACAAAGCCCAGTTTTGCCAGCTCCTCTGTCGCACGTAAAGTTTCAATCGGGTCAGGTAGCAGATAGCGGGGATCGGGATGAATTTCCAGTTTTACCCAGTTTGTTTCCAGCGCTTCTCTGGCCAGCTGGGCCGCTAAAACCGCTTCCGCCGCTGTTCTGGCACCCGATGTATTGGGGAGTAAGTCTATTTTTGTTAGGTCGAGTGCAGCCGTCAATTCGTCTTGCACGGCGAGCTGATCGATTCGTTTTAATGCAACGGTAACGAGTTGTGATCCGGAAGCCCTAACGGCCGCGCTCATCTCATCTAGATTGCCGAATTTGCCCGTTCCCATAAATAATCTAGATTCAAAGCTGCGATTGGCTATGTGTAATATGCTCATTTTAAAAGATTTTTAATGGATGAAATAATATTTGGTGTCTGGGTGATCAGTCCTGATACCGCTACACCATAAACCCCTGTTTCTGTTAAACGTTGGATATCTTCGAGGCTGCTGATCCCACCGATGGCGTAGATCGGAACAGGAGTAAGCCCCTGCCGACGGATTTCCCGGATGATATGTTCATATCCGGCAATGCCCAATAGTGGACTGAGCTTTTGTTTTGTATAAGTATGTTTATAGGGGCCGAGTCCGATGTAATCACATTTTTCAGCTATCCGCTGTTGCACATCTTCCAGACTATTTGCTGTCCCGCCAATAATCTTTGCTGCTCCCAACAACTGGCGAGCTTCAGCTATACCGCAATCAGTTAAGCCCAGGTGTACACCATCGACATCCAACTCCTTTGCTAGCTGCACATGATCGTTGATGATACATTTGGCTCCAAAGTGCTGGCAAACCTGTAGCATTTGCTGCGCGAGCAGCGAGAATGCAGATTCATCTGCTTGTTTCCATCGGATCTGAATCCATGTGGCACCTGCATCCAAAGCTTTTAAGATGTTATTCTTTTGGTCTGCCAAAGTCAGTCCCTGGGAGATATATTGTAGTTTTTCGAGCATAGCTGTTTGCATGTGATAAAATGTTGAATAGGGTCGGGATCTTGCCATAGAGCACCCAATAAGGCGATTCCATTTGCTCCTGCCCGGAAGGGAAGCAGGCAGTTGGCGGCTGCTATCCCTCCCAGACCAATTAAGCGAACATCAAAATTGGACCGTAGTGGCAGCTGATTCAATAGTGCATTTTCCCGGCCATAGCCTATTTTTGAGATGCTTGGAAATAAGGGACTTAAGAAGGCATAATTCCAGCGTGTGTCCAAGGCATTGAACTGACTGATATGATGGACCGAAGTCGAATAGATGTTCCCGAAATGATGCCGGTCGAACAGGCCGCTTTGCCGATGATGTTCGTTGAAGTGAATTCTGCCGATTTGAAGTGCATCTGACAGCTGCGGATGGGAGTGGAGAACCAGTCGATCGCGGTATGTGGCATCTATAGATTCCACATACCGGTACATCTGCTCATCTGTGAAATGATATTTTCGCAGATGCAGTAGATCGAGCCCCTGTTCAAAGAGATGATGTATGATGTCCATTTCCGGGGCAACTTCCTCCGCTGCTGTCAATGCAATGATCATAAGTAGATTTCCTTTCCTTGGGCGATGAATTCCTGCGATTTTTCCAACATGCCCTGTGCGGCGGTATCCCGGATTTCCTGTGTAATTTTCATCGAACAGAATTTCGGCCCGCACATGGAGCAGAAATGGGCTACTTTGGCAGCATCCGCGGGCAGTGTTTCGTCGTGATATTCGCGGGCGGTATCCGGATCAAGGGATAGGTTAAACTGATCCTCCCATCGAAATTCAAATCTGGCCTTACTCAGCGCATTGTCGCGGTACTGCGCCCCGGGATGTCCTTTGGCCAGATCTGCCGCATGGGCGGCCAGTTTGTAGGTGATGACACCGTCTTTCACATCTTTTTTATTTGGGAGTCCAAGGTGCTCTTTTGGTGTTACATAGCAGAGCATGGCACAGCCATACCAGCCGATCATTGCCGCGCCAATAGCCGAAGTGATGTGGTCATATCCCGGTGCAATATCAGTGGTCAGCGGGCCTAAGGTGTAAAACGGCGCCTCGTCACAACATTCCAGCTGCTTTTCCATGTTCTCTTTGATCAGCTGCATAGGAACGTGGCCAGGCCCCTCGATCATCACCTGTACATCATGTTTCCAAGCGATCTTTGTCAACTCACCCAGGGTTTCGAGTTCGGCAAATTGGGCAGCGTCATTGGCATCTGCAATAGCGCCCGGACGCAAGCCATCACCGAGCGAAAAAGCAACATCATACTGCTTCATGATCTGGCAGATCTCTTCAAAATGCGTATAAAGAAAGTTTTCCTGATGATGAAAAAGACACCATTTGGCCATAATGGATCCACCTCTTGATACGATACCGGTCACGCGCTTTGCTGTTAAATGAATGTAGCGCAGTAGGACACCGGCATGGATGGTGAAATAAGAGACACCCTGTTCAGCCTGTTCAATCAGCGTATCCCGGAATATTTCCCAAGTGAGATCTTCGGCAACCCCTTTCACTTTTTCGAGCGCCTGATAGATCGGGACAGTGCCTATCGGTACAGGTGAATTGCGGATAATCCATTCACGGGTTTCGTGGATATTTTTTCCTGTGGACAGATCCATGATGGTATCGGCACCCCAACGGCAGGCCCATACTGCTTTTTCAACCTCTTCTTCGATGCTGGAGCTGACCGCACTATTGCCGATGTTGGCATTGATTTTTACCAGAAAATTACGACCGATAATCATTGGCTCGCTTTCTGGATGATTGATATTGTTCGGAATAATTGCTCTGCCGGCAGCGATTTCCTCCCGGACAAACTCCGGTGTAATGTATTTTTCGGCAGTCCGGGCGCCAAAGTTCTCACCCGGATGCTGGTGATCCATACCAGGGGTACTTTCAGCCAGCTGTGCTATCCGTTGATTTTCGCGAATGGCAACATATTCCATCTCCGGCGTAATGATACCTTTTCTGGCATAATGCAATTGCGTTACATTTTTTCCTTGCACAGCAACCTTGGGTTTATGGCTGTAGGCAAAACGAAGTTCGTTCAGTGTTGTATCCGCCAGACGCTCCTGACCGTAAGTCGAGCTGATGCCCTCCAGCTGTTCCACATCCTTGCGGTCCAGGATCCATTGGTCCCGAAGGCGGGGAAGCCCCTTGCGGATGTCAATTTCCTGCGTCCCGTCTGTGTAGGGACCTGAGGTGTCGTATATGGTAATGGGCGGATTTACTTCGATCTGACCATTGCTCAATTTGGTAGGACTCAACGAAATTTGACGCATGGCCACTTGGATAGGATAGAGCGTTCCGGGGACAAAAACCTTGGTGGAATTTGGAAAAGCGGTCTGTGTGATTTTTTCTGATGTCATGTGCATGGGGAATTAGGTATATTGAATTGAGTATGTTCAATGGGGTTAACCACCTTGTGTAGCAGTAATAAGCAAGATCTGGTCGCTGGATTGCAGATGGGTTTTGGACCAGTCGTCTTTGGGAATAACCCGGTTGTTGAGCGCTACAGCGACACCTTGTGTTTTATCAGAAAGCTCAATCTGTAAAAGATCGGCTAAAGAGTTGGGCGCGGGGTCGAAAAATCGGATTTGATGATTGATTGTAAGTTCCATTCCTTTTTATTTTTTTGGTAAAACTTTAGGAATGGCCACAACAAGATACAAAAATGTATCCGGAAGACAGCTTACTTTTCCCTACGCCAGTATGATCTGGATCAGGTTATAAGGGTAAAATCTCAGCCTGCAAATGCAGACACCCCTAAAGTCGGAACTAATATAGGACTATTTTGATGAAAAATCCAAAACATCGTCACTAATTTTAAATACTTCCCCGCAGGACAGTACAGTTTACTATGTTGAAAATAATTAATATATTCGTTTTTGGATCAACTAAAACAATTTAACAACTCTTGTTGTTCCGCTGAATTCATTCATGATCGTTCAGGATTTAAATTCAATTCTATTGTGGGAAAAGCAAGAAACCAACATGTATAAACCAACTATGCGGAAGAGTTTACTGATAATGACGCTGAGCATGAGCTCAGTCCTATATGCACAGCAGCGAAAAGAATGTGTACCCATTGGGCTCAGCTGTGAACATCTCCAAAATCCATTGGGTGTAGATAGGCCCAGTCCTCGTTTGAGTTGGCAGCTGGCTGATAAACGGCAGGGAGCAAAACAATCGGCTTATCAAATTATGGTAGATACAGATTCAATGGCATTGGTGAAAAATAAACCCGGTATATGGAATAGTGGCAAGCAGTTAAATTCTGACATGTTGATCCATTACAAGGGGAGGGCATTGAAACCGCAGACAAAGTATTTTTGGAAAGTCCTGGTCTGGGATAAAAATGGACGGCCAGGCACGTCTTCCATTGCTTCATTCGAAACCGGTATGATGGGGGTGGAGCACTGGAAAGGAAAATGGATCAGCGATAACCACAGTATCCATGAACAGCCTGCACCTTATTTCAGAAGAGCATTTAAAGCTGCCAAACCGATCAAATCGGCTCGTGCTTACATTGCTGTGGCGGGACTTTATGAGCTTTCCGTAAATGGCGAGAAAATCGGCGATCACAGGCTGGATCCGATGTATACCCGATTTGATAAACGTACTTTATATGTGGTGGAAGACGTCACCCGGCAACTTCAGCAGGGAGACAATGTCCTCGCCGTCGTCTTGGGAAATGGTTGGTATAATCATCAGCCTCTGGCGGTATGGGATTTTGACAAAGCCCCTTGGCGCGACCGCCCGACATTTTGTTTGGACCTGCGTATTGTCTATCAGGACGGCAGTGAGGAAACAATAAGCTCGGATCAAAGCTGGAAAACTGCTGCAGGACCTATCCGCTACAATAATATTTATACGGGCGAGCATTATGATGCGCGTCTGGAGATGCCGGGATGGGATATGCCGACCTTTGACGACAGCCAGTGGCATACTGTTCGGTATCGGAAGCCGCCCTCCACAAACATTACCTCACAACAGACGGTACCCATACGCCTTGTTAGATCGTATGAACCGAAATCAATGAAAAAGATCAATGACAGTACCTATGTCTTTGATATGGGGCAGAATATGGCTGGTCTGACAAAGATCAAGATGCGAGGGAAGGCCGGAACTGTGGTCAAGATCAAACATGGCGAACGATTGCATGCAAATGGACGCCTGGACCAGTCCAATATTGATGTTTATTATCGTGGAAATAAAGAATTGGAACCCTTTCAAACCGATATTCTGACGCTAAGCGGTAAGAAGGAAGATGAATTTATGGCGAAATTTGGCTATAAAGGTTTCCGCTATGTCGAAGTGAGCTGCAGTGAACCGGTAGTGTTGGAGAAGTCGGCTGTTATGGCTTATTTTATGCATAGCGACGTGCGTCCAATTGGCCAGCTGAAAACCTCCTCTGCCCTGATCAATGGATTATGGGAAGCAACCAATAACGCCTACTTATCCAATTTGATGGGCTATCCCACGGACTGTCCGCAGCGGGAGAAAAATGGCTGGACAGGGGATGGTCACCTCGCCATTGAAACAGCTTATTATAATTTTGATGGCATCACGGTTTACGAGAAATGGATGGCAGATCATCGGGACGAGCAACAGGAAAATGGTGTGTTGCCGGATATCATTCCCACGGGGGGCTGGGGGTACGGTACGGCAAATGGCTTAGACTGGACAAGCACCATTGCTATTATTCCATGGCAGACCTATCTGTTTTACGGCGATGCAAGCCTATTGGCAGAATGTTATGACAATATAAAACGTTATGTGGATTACGTAGACGGAATCAGTCCAAGTGGACTGACCACCTTTGGTCGGGGGGATTGGGTACCGGTCAAATCGCAGTCCAATCTTGAACTTACCTCATCAGTGTACTTTTACGTGGATGCAAGGATACTGGCTTCCGCTGCAAAGATGTTTGGAAAAACAGCCGACCAGCAGAAATATGAACAATTAAGCCAAAAGATCAAAGATGCCATCAACGCCAAATTTTTGGATACTGAAAAGGGGATTTACAGCACGGGAACTCAGACCGAGCTAAGTGTACCTTTATATTGGGGGGTGGTACCAGAAGCGATGAAAGCCAAAGTCGCTGCCAATCTAAATAGCAAGGTAGAAGAGACCAATTTTCATCTGGATGTAGGGGTGCTGGGGGCGAAAGCACTCCTGAATGCACTGAAGGAAAATGGTTATGACGAAACGGCCTATAAAGTCGCGGTACAGGATACCTATCCCTCCTGGGGATGGTGGATTGTCAATGGGGCGACTACCTTGCTCGAAAACTGGGATCTGAATGCCACGCGGGATATCTCTGACAATCACATGATGTTTGGTGAAATCGGAGGCTGGTTTTTCAAGTCCATCGGCGGCATTCTGCCGGATCCGGCGCAGGCTGGTTTTAAACATGTGCTATTAAAACCCATTTTTCCGAAGGAACTTAAGGAGTCTTCCATTACTTATAACTCGCCCTACGGAAAGATTGTGTCCAGCTGGAAATCGAACGGAAATAAGGTCGAATATCGGGTGGAGATACCGGCAAATGCCAGGGCAACCTTTTATCCGCCAGCAAATATCCGCAATGGTAAAGTAATCCAATTGGAGGCAGGGAGACATGACTTAAATTTGGAATTGAAATAAGTGGTCTGGTAAACAGATTTTTGAATAATTTAAGAAATCAATAAATTATCGTTGTTGGTAGATCGTTCCTTCGTCTTATTTTCGGATCTTATTCGGACAGTCTGCGTTATTGACCAAGGTTGAGGTATTGACCAGATGTTGACCAGTGATTTCCTGACCAACATCTAGCCGGAATCTGACTATACTCCGAATTTGGTGCGAAGAAAAGTGTGACTTAAATATGGAATAGCATATAAAACAATAAAGCCCATCATCTGATGGGCTTTATTGTACCTAGGGCGGGAATCGAACCCGCACTCCCTTAACGGGAACAGGATTTTAAGTCCTGCGTGTCTACCAGTTCCACCACCTAGGCAGGTGAGCGAAAAACGAGATTCGAACTCGCGACCCCAACCTTGGCAAGGTTGTGCTCTACCAACTGAGCTATTTTCGCATGGAATTTATTTTTTCAAGTATTTCAGAACGTCGCGTTCTGTTTCTTTTGGTGGTGCCAGCTGGATTCGAACCAGCGACACAAGGATTTTCAGTCCTTTGCTCTACCAACTGAGCTATGGCACCTTTTCAATGCTAGACGTTTGTCTTATTGATGCTGCAAATATAGAGGGATTATTTGAAATACAAAAAGCAAAAGTGCTTTTTTTTGCGTTTAAACGCCAACCTGTTGATTCCTAAGCGGAAAAAATAAAGGGCTATTCGATCTGAATAGCCCTCTAATACTGTCTAGGTGGATCTGATTAAGATAATTTACCTACTTCTAATACTAAATCAACGATTTTGTTTGAATACCCCCACTCGTTGTCATACCAAGATACAACCTTAACGAAATTATCATTCAAAGAAATTCCAGCTTTAGCATCGAAGATTGAAGTACGTGCATCACCTAAGAAGTCAGTTGAAACAACCTCGTCCTCTGTGTAACCCAAGATACCTTTCAATTCACCTTCAGAAGCTTCTTTCATCGCAGTTTTGATCTCTTCGTATGAAGCACCTTTGTTTAGGCGTACTGTTAAGTCAACAACTGAAACGTCAGCAGTAGGAACACGTAGCGACATACCTGTCAGTTTACCTTTCAATTCAGGAAGGACAAGACCTACAGCCTTAGCAGCACCTGTAGAAGAAGGGATAATGTTTTGGTAAGCTCCACGGCCACCTCTCCAGTCTTTTACAGAAGGACCATCCACGGTTTTTTGCGTAGCTGTTACTGCATGTACAGTAGTCATCAAACCTTCAACGATACCGAATTTGTCATTCAATACCTTAGCGATAGGCGCCAAACAGTTTGTTGTACAAGAAGCATTCGAAACGATATGTTGATCAGCTTTTAATTCTTTGTGGTTTACACCCATAACGAAAGTAGGTGTATCATCTTTTGCCGGAGCTGACATCACAACTTTTTTCGCACCTGCATCAATGTGTTTTTGAGCTAACTCTTGTGTCAGGAAGAAACCTGTAGATTCGATGATTACTTCAGCACCTACTTCATTCCATTTCAAGTTTGCCGGATCTTTTTCAGCAGTCACACGGATTGTTTTGCCATTCACGACCAAGTTACCGTCTTTCACCTCTACGGTACCGTCAAATTTACCGTGAGTTGAATCGTATTTCAACATATAAGCCATGTAATCCGGCTCAACTAAGTCATTGATACCAACAATTTCAATTTCTGGACGATTGATAGCAGCTCTGAATGCTAAACGACCAATACGGCCAAATCCGTTAATTCCAATTTTCATATTCTTAATTTTTATTGATATAATATTTAATTAAATTATGTATCGGCTCCTTGACTACGGTGCCAATACTGATATTAAATTCATCTGTTGCTACCTCCCGGAGGATGTTTTCATAATTGAATGCCACCGAACCCGTAAAATTCACATCACTATCCGGATACTCCTTCATTAATGGCTTAATATAGGTTTTAATGAAAATACGTAATCCATTTTTGATCAGCTGATTGATAAAGAGATGCTCCTTGTTTTCAAGTACAAAATCCGTAAATGAATTTAAGAAGTTAGTGGGTTGCGGTGCGATATACACCTTCTCCAAAATACTTTTCTTATCCAGGGTAAACTCTTTCTCCAATTTTTCTTTCAGATCGAGTGGGAGGGTGTCTGTCATATAGTGTTTCAGCAACTGCTGGCTATTCCAGTTTGTCGCCCCTTCGTCCGCGAGGATATAGCCCAAGCCGTAGTTGTTCTCTATGATTTTCTTGCCGGTATAATAAGCCGCGTTCGATCCGCTTCCAATGATGCCCACAATGCCTTTTTCATCCCCGAAAGTTGAAATTGCCGAAGCAATGACATCGTGGTCAACCTTGACCCTTGCGTTGACAAAGAAGCGTTCGAAGACATTTTTGATTTTATCTTTGCGTTCCTTGGAGGAAGAACCGGCACCAAAAAAATAAATACGCTTAATTTTTTCAGCGTTATTGATCAGATTGGTGTTTCTATTTAAATGCTGTAGTATGGACCTTTCATCCTGAAGATAAGGGTTGATACCATTCATGCGGAATCCGGTGGTTATCCGGCCTTTGTCAGCCAACCGCCAGTCTGAGAATCGAGATCCACTGTATACTACTGCTATCATAGTCTGCTTTGCTTTATGTTATAAAATCTCAGCCATTTCCAATAGATCAGGACTAAGTTTAATTTCCTTGTTGCTGATAGCCTCTTCAATCGGTGTGGTTTTGATTTCATTACCACGAAGCCCCACGGTGATGCGTGTATTGCCCGCTAAAATTTCATTCACGGCAGCAAACCCCAATCGACTGGCTAATACGCGGTCGAAACTCGTCGGAGATCCACCACGTTGTAAATGCCCTAATATACTAACTTTCGTATCGTAATGATCAAATTTTTCCTTTACTTTTTTTGCGACATAGTATGCACCACCATTTTGGTCACCTTCAGCAACAATAACAATGGACGAGGATTTCTTTTTAATCGCACCATCTTCCAAGTGACGGATTAAGTCATCAATAGCTGTCTCTTTCTCCGGAAGTAGGATGGCCTCTGCACCACCGGCAATTCCAGCGTTTAATGCGATACATCCCGAGTCTCTGCCCATGACTTCAACAAAGAAAAGGCGCTCATGGGAGGCAGCCGTATCTCTGATTTTATCAATGGCCTCGATAACGGTGTTATTGGCTGTATCATAACCAATGGTATAGTCAGACCCGTAAAGGTCGTTGTCAATCGTTCCGGGGATACCTACAATGGGAATCTCAAATTCTTTGGAGAAGAAATTCGCACCGGTAAAAGTTCCGTCACCACCGATCACCACCAAAGCATCAATTTCTGCTGCCTTCAAATTATCGTAAGCGATTTTTCGTCCTTCAGTTGTTTTAAACTCAAGACAACGCGCTGTTTTTAATATCGTACCACCACGCTGTATGATGTTGCTCACTGAGCGGGTATCCATTTCTTTAAAATTTCCGTCAATCAGACCTTGATAACCCTGATAAATCCCAGTTACCTGGAGGCCCTTATGTAGCGCTGTACGGACAACAGCACGAATGCAAGCATTCATGCCGGGTGCGTCACCGCCAGATGTTAATACGCCTATTTTTTTAATTTCTTTTATCACACTCTATATTTTAGGTTTTACGAATATAAGATTTTTATAGTGTATATTCTACACTTTGAATAAATTTTTCATTATTTTTTTGCGCATCACGTTTAGGAAGCGTATAATTGTTACAGATAACCCGATGATTAGTAGCCGATAAATTTAGCTCAGTATAATGCACATAAATAAATTTAGAAGTTTTGTATAGTAATTTTACCGTAGACTGTGTCATATTAGGCTTTCATGAAGGAGAATTAAAAGTTCTTTTGGCTGAAAGAAATGAATATCCTTTTAAGGATTGGTGGGCATTGCCAGGCTTTTTCGTGGATAATGACGAAGAGATGGAAGATGCCGTAAAAAGAATTTTGTATGAAAATACAGGTTTGAAAGATGTATTTATGGATCAGTTACATTCTTTTGCGGGTCTCAAACGGCACCCAAAAGGACGTATTCTGACCGTAGCTTATTATGCCCTTGTCCAACTTGACAATACAAAATTAAAAACAAAGCCTGTTACAAATTACATGAAACAGGCAAAATGGTTTCCGGTGAGAAATGTTCCCGAACTGGCATTTGACCATAAGCAGATTTTGGACCTATGTCTGGAAAGATTGCAGCGTCGTCTGGCCTATAAACCGATCGCTTTTGAATTGTTACCTGAAAAATTCACCCTCACCCAGTTGCAATTGGTGTATGAGGGAATATTAAATAAAACATTGGATAAACGCAATTTTAGAAAGAAAATGCAGAATTACGGTTTTCTAAAGGAACTGGATGAAGTTCAGACCGGAGTTGCTTATCGGGCGGCCCGTCTGTATAAACTGGATAAAAGAAAATTCCTCAAACATTTTCAGAATACTGTAGCGTTTTAATCAAATCTGAGTTATTATGGGCAAGGCAAACTTCTAAAGTTTGCCTTTTTTGTTGTCAATTAAGTATCAAATTATTATCGATTTCAAAATATATTTTGTGCGAGATGTTACTTTTTATATTTTTGAACAATTTCTGATAAAAGTCAGAAAGTAGAAAGGAGTTTTTTGAAGAATGGAAGATAGAAAAGACCAGATCATTGATGCTGCCATAAGACGCTTTATGCATTATGGATTTAGTAAGACAACAATGAATGAAATTGCGGAGGATATAAAAATCACCAAGGCGAATTTATATTATTATTACTCGGAAAAGAATGCGCTTATACGTGACGTCATTATACGTTTGACCGATACGTACCGGGAGGAGGAGGAGAAGTTGGTTGCCATACATAAAGGTACAACCTACGAACTGATTATGAAGATCCTGGAATTAAGAGATGCATTTGTACGTAAGTATTATATGTTGCACATGAACGAGAACCTAGAGTGGATTAAAGGGCTTTCGATGCAGGATTTCTTTCAGTGTCTCCATAATCGTGATGTAAAGGCGCTCTATGAAATATTTAAGGTAGGCGCGGAGAAGGGGGAACTCAACGAAGAACATTTGTATGAAACAGCGGAAATCTATGTTGAACTGATGAAGAGTCTATCCTTGATGTGTAATATTTCAGATATCATTTCTGGGATACCAAATCAGGATCGTTTTGATGAAGTATTACAGAAACAGAAGTTGGCTACGAAGCTGTTTTTTAATGGTATAAATAAAAAGTAGATATAAAATTAGGACAAATAAATTAGGAATGAAAACAATCAGAATACTAGCCAGCCTTTTATTAGGTACGATGGTTTTCCAAAGTCATGCACAGCAGCAATTAAGCCTAAGTGATGCGATCAAATTTGCTCTGCAGAATAAAGCTGATGCAAAAAAAGCAACACTCGATGTGCAGAATGCGGAGCATAAGATCGCTGAGGTTAAATCGGGCGCATTACCACAGATCAATTTTACGGGGGGAATAACGTATAATCCCATGATTCAAAAAGTTGCATTGCCCGGTGAGCTTGTCGGTCAGCCTGGAACAACAGTAATGGCCGCTTTCGGACAAAAATGGCAATCAACAAATTCGATAAGTTTGAATCAACAATTGTTTAATCAAACAGTATTTACCGGATTAAAGGCCGCGAAAACCACACGCGAATTTTACCTGATTAATAAAACGTTGACGGATGAACAGTTAATTGAAAAAGTAGCCAATAGCTATTATGATGTTTATCAATCCAAATTACAATTAAAAACAGTTGATAATAACTTAGAAAGCACGACCAAAACAAGAGACGTGATCGAAGGTCTATATAATAATGGATTAGCCAAGAAAATTGATCTGGATCGTACAAATGTAGCGGTTACAAATCTAAAAGCATCTAGACAGCAGTTGATTAATGCAGTTGAACTTAAAGAAAATGCACTTAAATTTGTTATTGGTATGTCCATGGATGAACAGATCGTCATGCCAAGCTCAACCTTTGAAACCGTTGCGTTAAATGCCGTTTATAATCCAATTGATGTTTCCAATAGAACAGAGATTCAGGTGCTTACGAAGCAAAATGACTTATTGGAGCTCAATAAAAAAGCCGAGATTTCAAAATATTATCCAACATTGTCACTGACTGCTAATTATGGACGTCAAGGTCTGGGGCCAGTATTTCCTATATTTTCAAAGGCTGAAGGTGTAAACTGGTCTAGTTTCTCGGGAATCGGCTTGAATTTATCCGTTCCTATTTTTAATGGTTTCTTGACAAAATCCAAGGTCCGTCAAGCTCAGATCGATATTGATAAGCTTCAGGTTGATATCGCTGATACAAAATTAGCGCTGAGTATGGCTGCGGAAAATTCCAAAGTGCAAATCAAGAATACACTTTTGACGATTGAGTCGAATCGCAAAAATGTGGATTTGGCTAAGTCCGTCCTGGAGGATACAAACAATAACTACAAGAACGGTTTGGCGACGTTGACAGATCTACTGGACGCAGAGAAAGCTTATGCTGATGCACAAAATAATTTAAATACGTCTTTGCTTGATTATAAGGTGGCTGAAGTTCAACTGATTAAAGCAAACGGCAATCTCAAATCACTAATTAACGAATAATTGACTAATACGATATGAAACGCGGAATTATTACCCTACTTATTATTGCTGCTGGTCTTGCAGGAATATTTTTTGTGTTAAATAAAAATAAAAAGAAGAACGAAGCTGAGACTGCTGAAGTCGCCAAAACCAATGCGTCTATTGCCGTTCGTATTGATACCGCAAAGGTCGCTTCGATGGATTTGCGTTATACTGCGAATGGAACCTTTGCACCGAAGCAAGAAGTAACGGTCTCTGCAGAAACTGCCGGTAGAGTAGTTAAGGTATTGGTCGATGAAGGATCACGTGTGAGTGCCGGACAAACATTGGCGATCATTGAAGGAGATAAGCTGAATGTCAATGTAGCGAATGCTCAGGCAGCCTTTACCAATGCCCAGGCTGACCTGCATCGTTTTGAAAGCGCTTATTCTACGGGAGGCGTTACCAAACAGCAATTGGATCAGGTGAAATTACAATATGAAAATGCCAAAAATAATTTAAAGGCTTCAAAATTGAACGCAGGCGATGTAACCATCAAAACATCTGTTTCAGGAGTGGTCAATGCACGTAAAATAGAACCCGGAACTTATTTAAATATTGGAGCTGCAGCATTCGATATCGTGAATGTAGGCACGTTAAAATTACGTGTGAATGTGGATGAGAAAAATGTGGCAACGTTAAAAATCGGTCAATCTGTGGATGTGTCTGCAAGTGTTTATGCTGACCAAAGATTCACTGGTAAAGTGACATTTATCGCGCCCAAATCGGACGGAAGCTTAAATTTCCCAGTGGAAATTGAAGTCAATAACTCATCCAATCAATTGCGTGCCGGTATGTATGGCACAGCGATTTTTGGCGAGGGTGTTGCCGGCAATACCTTGATCGTGCCCCGTAATGCATTTGTCGGTAGTGTGAGCGACAATAAAATATTCGTGCTTAAAAATGGTAAAGCAATCGAAACCAATGTGAAATCCGGAAGGAACTTCGGCGATTATATTGAAATTTTGGGCGGCCTGCAAAATGGTGATCAAGTGATTGTTTCTGGTCAAATCAATTTGTTTGATCAGAGCCCTGTTGAAATTATTAAATAATGTTTACTGAAAACCAGTAGCAAATGAAGTCGTGGTTTCATTACCATTAAAAACAAATAATTCTAATGAAAATTACCGAAATATCGATAAAACGTCCCAGTATAATTATCGTATTATTTATAATACTCACATTAGGCGGGTTGTTTTCCTATACTCAATTAGGGTACGAGTTAGTCCCTAAATTTGAGATCAACGTCATCACAGTGCAGACGGTTTATCCGGGGGCATCCCCCGCGGAGGTGGAGAGCTCTGTCACCAAGAAAATTGAGGATGCTATTTCATCCTTGGAAAGTATCAAAAAAGTAGAATCGACCTCGCTTGAAGGGGTGTCGATCGTTATGATTACCCTTAACAATGGCGCTGACGTCAACTTTCTGCTTACTGATGCCCAGCGGAAGATAAATGCCGTCATAAACGACTTGCCTGATGATGTGGAGACACCCTCCCTGTCCAAGTTCTCGTTGGACGATGTCGCGATCATGAGTTTGGCTGTTACCTCAAACTTGTCCGAGAAAGAGTTATACGACCTCCTGGACAATAAAATCCAGCCTGTGTTTGCACGTATTAATGGGGTTGCAAAAGTAGACATGATTGGTGGTGAAGAACGTGAGATCCAAATTTCTGTGGATCCTAAGAAAATCGAAGGTTATGGATTGACAATCTCACAGGTGCAACAAACTGTAGCAGCATCTAATTTGGATTTTCCTACAGGTAACGTAAGCACGCGTGATAATAGAACCACAATCCGGTTAGCGGGAAAGGTTACCTCAATTGAGGAGCTACGTAACTTGCCGATTACAACTCCGGCAGGTATTCAGATCTATTTACGTGATATTGCAGACGTTCAGGATGGTATCAAAGAAATTGAAAAAGTAGCTCGTTTGGACCGCCAGAATACTATTTTGTTGCAGGTCTTTAAACAATCGGATGCCAATGCAGTAGCTGTATCCGAAGCGGTAAAGAAAACCATCGCGGTACATGATAAAAATGGAAAGGTAATTAGCGGGGTTGAGAAGGATTATGCTGCGCAAAATATTAAAATTTTGGTGGCCAATGACTCTTCAGATTTTACCTTGAATGCGGCTGACAACGTAATCCATGATTTGATGATCGCAATTGCATTAGTAGGTTTTATTATGTTGTTTTTCTTACAGAGTTTGCGAAATGCTGCAATTACAATGGTGGCGATTCCGCTGTCGTTGATTGCAACCTTCATTGGCTTACTTTTGATGGGCTATACGTTAAACTTGATGTCACTGTTGGGTTTATCCCTTGTGGTGGGTATCCTGGTGGATGATGCGATCGTTGTTATCGAGAATATTCACCGCCATATGGAGATGGGTAAAAATAAGGTGCGTGCGGCATTTGATGGTGCTTCCGAAATTGGATTTACCGTTACGGCGATTACTTTGGTTATCGTGGTGGTGTTCTTGCCAATCGCGATGTCTACAGGACTGGTTGCAAATATCCTGGCACAATTCTGTGTGACCGTGATTATCTCTACCATGTTATCTTTACTTGTTTCATTCACGGTAGTTCCTTGGTTGTACTCACGTTTCGGAAAACTTGAACACTTGAGCAAAACATCTTTCTTTGGACGCATAATACATGGATTCGAGAGTGGTTTGACCGCGTTTACGCATTGGGTATCGGGATTGTTGGTGTGGTCTTTAAAAACACGATTGACTAAACTGGCTACGCTAGGTCTTGCGATAGGACTTTTGATTGCTTCATTTTCATTGGTAGTGAAGGGCTATATCGGTTCGGATTTTTTTCCGGGTATCGACCGTAAGGAATTTTTTATCCAATTGGAACTCGATAAAGACGCTTCCTTAGAAAAAACTAACTTATTGACACAGAAAGCTGAGGCTTATCTTAAATCCAAGCCAGACGTTAAAGAAATAATCACTACGGTCGGACAATCTTCGGATGGTATGGCTTCCACTACAGGATCTCGTTATAAATCCGAAATACATGTTATTCTGGACAAGGAGAATTTTGAAGGAAATTCTCAGGTGTATTCCGCAACCTTAAAACGTGAATTGGAAAATAAACTGATTGGTGCCAAGGTTAAAACTGTGAACGTTGGTATTATGGGAGCTGAGCAGGCGCCATTGAAGCTGACCATCATTGGTGCCTCGGTCGAAGACGCGCAAGAATTTGCGGAGAAAGCTGCGGACCAATTGCGCAAAATTCCGGGAGCTGCGGGAGTAAAACTGACCTCTGAAGCGGGTAACCCAGAGATCAATGTGAAAATTGACCGTAATAAAATGACATCCCTGGGCTTGAATGTATCGACCGTTGGTATGACTATGCAAACTGCATTTTCGGGAAATACCGATAATAAATATAGGGCAGGGGATAACGAGTATGATATTAATATCCGTTACACCGAAAGTGGTCGTGCAAATATCGACAATGTGCGTGATTTAAAGTTTATTAACAATAAGGGTGCTTCGATTTCATTGGAGCAATTTGCCAACGTCACTTATGGTTCTGGCCCCACTTTGTTGGAACGTCGCGACAAGTCGCCGGCAGTATCCATTCAAGGACAGGCCATCGGTAGACCAATGGGTACCGTAGCGCAAGAGTGGCAGGCACAGTTTGAAAAATTGCCGCGTAAACCGGGAATCGTATTTATTTGGGGTGGTAACATGGAGAACCAAACCGAAGGTTTTGGAACTTTAGGAATTGCCTTATTGGCATCTATTATCCTGGTATATTTGGTAATGGTTGCTTTGTATGATAGTTTTATCACTCCATTTGTTGTCTTGTTCTCTATTCCATTGTCATTTATCGGGGCATTATTGTTCTTGGCTTTGGGAAATCAAACGTTGAATATATTCACGATTTTGGGTATCATTATGCTGATCGGACTGGTAGCCAAGAATGCGATTATGCTGGTGGACTTTGCTAACCATCGTAAAGAAGCAGGAGATACCACCCACGATGCATTAGTTGCAGCAAACCATGCTCGTCTTCGTCCGATTTTGATGACGACAATCGCAATGGTATTCGGTATGATTCCAATAGCTATCGCCACAGGTGATGGTGCCGATATGAATAGAGGTTTGGCAATCGTAATTATTGGTGGTCTGTTGTCCTCTTTGTTCTTGACGCTAGTTGTCGTCCCAGTTGTCTATTCAATCTTCGATAGCTTGCAACGTCGTTTCGGAAAAAAGGAAAAGACTGATTATGAGGCGCTCATGGTAGAAGATTACGACCATGTTGATGTCGCAGAACATTAAACATATATCAATTTTACAAAAGAAAGGAGGCTAAGTTATTGGCCTCCTTTTTTTTGTATTAAATTTAGGTTAATCAATCGATTGCATAGATATTTTTTATTACATTGCGACCGCATTAACAAAATATATATATACTTAAAATTGAGACAAGCATGTGTGGAATTGTAGGATACACAGGTTACCGTCAGGCGTATGGTATCGTCATTGACGGATTGAAAAAATTAGAATACCGCGGTTATGACAGTGCAGGAGTCGCACTACACAAAGGTGAACATGTTGATGTTTACAAAAAGACGGGAAAAGTCGTAAATTTGGAAGAATTCGTTTACGGTCAGGACCTTCAGTCAACAACAGGAATGGGGCATACCCGATGGGCCACTCATGGTGAGCCTTCGGACCGAAATGCGCATCCACATTACTCAAACAGTGGACGCATCGCAATGATTCATAACGGTATCATTGAAAATTATGCATCTTTAAAATCAGAATTAATTAATAAAGGTTATCATTTTAAAAGTGATACGGATACAGAAGTACTCGTTAACTTTATCGAAGAAATCCAATTACAGAATGAGTGTCCTCTGGAAGAGGCCATTCGCATTGCTTTAAAAAGAGTCGTCGGTGCATATGTGATTCTCGTCTTAGAAGCTGGTCACCCAGATCGGATTATTGCAGCCAGAAAGGGGAGCCCGCTGGTCATCGGAATAGGTAAAAACGAACACTTTCTAGGGTCAGACGCTTCGCCAATGTTGGCCTATACCAAAGAGGTTGTTTATATCAATGACTACGAACTGGCGATTATAACGCCAGAAGAGCTGATTCTAAAAAATTTGGGGAATGAACGTATCACCCCGTATATCCAAAAGCTGGATCTGGAGTTATCGGCTATTGAAAAGGGTGGCTACGACCATTTTATGCTCAAAGAAATTTTTGAACAGCCGGATACCATCTACGATTCGATGCGTGGTCGTCTGGATCTGCAGGCGAAACAGATTATTCTTAGTGGAATCGAGAAGTATGCGAATGAGATCAGCAACACCAATCGGATTGTGATTGTGGCATGTGGTACAAGCTGGCATGCCGGATTAATTGCAGAATATGTCATAGAAGAATTATGCCGCATCAACGTTGAAGTGGAATATGCGTCTGAATTCCGTTACCGTAATCCAGTGATCCATCCCGGAGATGTTATTTTGGCCATTTCACAAAGCGGGGAGACTGCGGATACCTTGGTTGCGTTGGAGAATGCAAAAAAACAGGGCGCTATAATTTTGGGCGTAGTGAATGTGGTAGGCTCATCCATTGCACGTCTTTCAGATGCAGGCGCTTATACGCATGCGGGGCCTGAAATCGGCGTGGCAAGTACAAAAGCATTTACGGCGCAGCTGACTGTCCTCAACCTGATCGCATTAAAAATTGCGGCGTTAAAAGGAACGATTTCCGACGAGCGTTTTCTGAAACTGTCGGAAGAATTGCATGAGGTTCCCGGGAAAGTACAGTGGATTTTGGATACGCAAATCGAAAAGATTCAACAAATAGCAAAAAAATATAAAGACGCGAGGGATTTCTTGTTTCTTGGCAGAGGGTATAATTTCCCGGTTGCCCTGGAAGGTGCGCTAAAGCTAAAAGAGATCTCTTATATTCATGCCGAAGGTTATCCGGCGGCGGAGATGAAACATGGCCCTATTGCTTTGGTCGATGAAAACTTGCCCGTTGTTTTCGTCGCCACCAAAGATGCTTATCATGAAAAAATTGTTTCCAATATCCAGGAGATAAAGGCCAGGAAAGGGAAGATTATTTCCGTAGTTACCAGAGGTGATGCCGTTTCCGAAAATCTGTCGGATGATTTTATGGAAATTCCAGAGGCAGATGAGGTTATTGCTCCTTTAATCTCCGTTGTTCCTTTGCAGTTATTGTCTTATTATATTGGTGTGGAGTTAGGCTTAGACGTTGACAAACCTCGTAATCTCGCCAAATCTGTCACAGTAGAATAGGAGGCGCATGAGTGTATTGAAGAAAATACCTTTGGAGCATTTGGGATATGATTTTATCCCAAATGAATTTCTCCATGAAGGGCAGGATGAGTACACCCTGCGTTTTCAGCAGAATCCACGTAATGATTACCGTGATCTCACGTCAATTGAGGTTCAGGAACTTATTGCTAATGGTAATTGGTCGAGTGATTGGTCCAAGGTGAAGGTTTCGGCGATCTTTGATCCCAAGCAGGTTCAGGGATGCAAATTTTACGGCTTGGTACGTATCGGAAATTTAAGCCCTAGTTACCTCGAATATCGAAATCTGCAGCTTCCCATCGGTTTATATCATTCGACCATTATCAGCTCGGATTTTGGCGATGATGTAGCTGTACATCATATAGGTTATTTATCCTATTTTATTGTGGGGAATGAAGTGCTGTTAAGTCAGATCAAGGAGATGGAAACTGGTAGCACGGCTAAATTCGGAAATGGTATTCTGCGGGATGGTGAAGAATCCGATAAACGCATCCAATTGGAGCTTTGCAATGAAAATGGAGCACGCTCCGTTTATCCTTTCGACGGCATGCAGGCCGCTGATGTTTACCTGTGGACGCGAAATCGCCATGATCGTATGCTACAGCACCGTTTTGAAGAGCTGACGGACCAGAAATTTGGTACTCAACGTGGTTATTATAGTCAGATAGGGGATCGTTGTGTCATTAAAAATACATTCACAATCAAAAATGTGAAGATTGGTACCGATGCTTATATTAAAGGAGTAAGCAAGCTGAAAAATGTGACCGTCAATTCTTCCCGGGAATCCTATACGCAAATTGGTGAGGGCTGTGAGCTGGTCAATGGTATCATTGGTTACGGTTGCCGTATATTCTACGGGGTAAAGGCAGTACGTTTTATTTTGGCCTCTTACTCCCAGCTGAAATATGGTGCACGGTTGATCAATTCTTATCTCGGCGATAATTCGACGATATCCTGTTGTGAAGTACTTAATTCTCTGATTTTTCCGGCGCATGAGCAACATCATAATAATTCTTTTCTGTGTGCAGCATTGGTCATGGGGCAAAGCAACATGGCTGCCGGAGCGACAGTGGGGTCAAACCACAATTCCAGAGCTGCTGACGGTGAGATTATTGCAGGACGTGGCTTTTGGCCGGGACTCTGTGTCAGTTTAAAACACAACTCTAGGTTTGCATCCTATTGTCTCATTGTCAAAGGAGATTTTCTACACGAATTGGACATTAGATTGCCTTTCACGCTGGTGAGCAATGATGTGCAGCGTGATCAGCTCGTATTGATTCCTGGCTATTGGTTTATGTACAATATGTACGCATTGGTGCGTAACGCCAATAAATATGAAGCCAGGGATAACAGACATTTCAAAAACCAATATTTTGAATACGATATGTTGGCACCGGATACGGTGAATGAAATGTTCGAAGGAATGGATATATTGGCCTTGGCTGTTGCAGATAGCCTTCACACTGGAGCAGGTAAGGATACGCAAGAGCGTATTATTGCCGGTCGGGCGTTGCTCGCCAACAATATGGATCTGAAAAATCAGACCATCGTGCTGCAAGGAGCTGAGAATTCCCGAAGACCTACTGTCATTCAGAAAGTTGGCGAAGCCTATCATTTGTATCGCTCGTTTATTAAGTATTACGGTGTGCTGCATCTGATGGATGCACTTGAAGACGGACTTTCGCTGCAGGATATCATTAAATCTTTAGCGGATAAGGCGCGTACCAGCTGGCAAAATATAGGTGGACAGCTGATAGAAAGTAACGCGTTGCAAACTTTTCTGGACGATATTAAATCTAAAAAAATAGATTCTTGGGATGAAGTCCACGAATTCTATCATGATAAGAGTAAAGATTACCCCCTAGATAAACGTGAACATGCACTCTTATCTTTAATCGAAGTCTTAAATTTGGAAGGTATGGTTTTATCAACAGATAAAATTGTATCTTTGTTGGATCAGGCGCTCGGACACCGGATCTGGATTGGTGAACAGATTTATAAATCACGCGCGAAAGACTACAAAAATCCGTTCAAAAACATGGTCTATGCCAATGATGAAGAACGTGATATTGTGGTAGGGAAGCTGGAGGAGAACTCCTTTATCAATCAACAACAAAAAGAATTAGAGACATTTAAGATAAGGGTTGCAAATTTGAAAGGGCAATTTTAAAAGAAAGGCTTCCGCTCGGAGGCCTTTTCTGTAATCTTTAATATCTGTTTTTTTAATCGGGCGTCAAATAATGAATTGACCTGTCAAAAACTGCTGGAGCTGAATAAATTTATCCTGCATCATGTATTTTATCCAATGGTTTACGTTTATTCTCTTTGATATGCTTAAAATGACTAGGAGTCAGTCCGGTAACCTTTTTGAATTGATTGCTTAAATAAGCAACGCTGGAATAGTTCAACTGATAGGCGATTTCGCTTAGTGTCAATTCATCATAGACCAAAAGTTCCTTCACGTATTCAATCTTTTGGCTAATGAAATATTTTTCGATTGTCATGCCTTCAACATCCGAGAATAAATTCGAAATATAATTATAATCATGGTAAATCTGATTACTTATTATTTCCGATAAATTAAGATTGGTATTGTTATGTTGGTTGCGGATTAAGTCCAGGACCAAATGCTTGACCTGCTCAATCAATACCGTTCTTTTGTCATCGATGAGTTCAAAACCAAGGGCGGAGAAGCTTTCGGCTAGCTGAGCCGATTGTTCCCGGTCTAATGTCTCTTCAATTTCGACCTGTCCTAAAGAAATATGTTTAATATGAAGATTAAGCTTGGCCAATTCGTTTTCGACGACCATGATGCATCTATTGCATACCATATTCTTTATTGCGAGTTTCATTCGATTATTTTTAATACAAGTTACAAATCCAAATCCAAACCCAAAAATCGCAAATTAATCGGACATTTCTGTTGTAAGATTTAGGTGATATGTTGTAGCATTTTGGTGCTTTCTGCGGAGCTATCCATACAGTTTGTCTAGCCGTTGGAACTGACGTGCTGATCAACGCTAGGGATTAATCACAATAGGGGTACCAATGGGGACGGCCTGGTAAAGTTCATCGATTTCTGTGTTGGTTAACGCCATGCAGCCGAGTGTCCAGTCTGTCCAACGTTGTAATTTCCCGATAAAGCCCATTCCATTTCTTAAGCCATGGATTTTGATGTCACCACCCGCAGTTTTGCCCAAAGATCTGGCATAGACGATATTTTGATCATTCGGATAGGAAATCCCTAGGTTCTTGTGGTATCCACTGTACTGATTTTTATCGTTGATATAATATAATCCTTCCGGTGTCTTTAAGTCACCTTCAATTTTTTTAGCACCAATCGGTTCTCCGCCCAGCGATATTTGGTAGGATTTGAGCAATTTGCCTTGCGCATAAACTGATAGGGTTCGTTTGGATTTATAGACCACAAGTTTGTCGACCACCGCATTTTTTGGTAAGCGGGGTTCAGGATAAAGGTTATAGGCGGTAACCCCAAGAATCAATAGGAGGAATACGACAGCAACGATTTTTAGCCAGTTGCGGCAATTTCTATTTCGTTTCATAAGAATCGCTGATATCTAAATGGGACGGTTAGTATACGTGGAAAACCCAGATTTACATCAATAGCCCTAGCGAGTTGCTCATAGAGCAACTCGCTAGGGCTATTTAAATTCAGTGATCTATTAAAATTCACGGTCGACATCCTTGTCTCCACGGCCAGATAGGTTAACTATAGCAAGTTTGTTTTTATCTTTCAATAGTTTGACGGCTAGGGCAACAGCATGTGAAGACTCGATTGCCGGGATGATTCCTTCTAATTTGGAAAGCAATTTATAGGCGGCGATTGCTTCGTCGTCCGTAATAGGATAATAGTTGGCTCGATTGCTGTCCTTTAAAGCGGCATGCTGAGGCGATATGCCCGGATAATCCAGTCCAGCAGATACGGATGTGGATGGGATCGGATTGCCTGTATCGTCAACGAGGCAGTAGGAATAGGTACCTTGAAATACAGTCGGTTTACCAAACGACAGGGTAGCGGCTGTCTTAGGGTAAGTACCTGATCCACCGCCTTCACCGCCATTGATTTCAACATCTTGATCATCCAGAAAACCTGAAAATAACCCAATGGCATTTGATCCACCGCCCACACAGGCAAAGATACTGTCCGGAAGACGCCCCTCCTGTTCAAGAATTTGTTGTCGGGCTTCTTTGCCGATCACACTCTGAAAATAGCCCACCATTTTAGGATAGGGATGCGGTCCGACATGTGAACCAAGAAGATAATAAGATGTTGGATTTTCGACATAATACATCAAGGCGGCGTCAACAGCATCTTTAAGTGTTCGGCTTCCTAGATTTGTTGTGACAACCTCAGCCCCCAGCAACTCCATCCGTTTCACATTCAAGGCCTGGCGGGCGGCATCAATTTCGCCCATAAATACCTTGCATGGAATATTTAAGAGAGCAGCGGCGGTCGCGGTTGCAACTCCATGCTGACCAGCTCCGGTTTCGGCAATAATTTCCGTAGCGCCCATTTGTTTTGCCAACAGGATCTGACCGATACAATTGTTGATTTTGTGTGAACCGGTATGATTCAGGTCTTCCCGCTTTAAGTAGATTCTAGATCCTACATATTCACTCAGGTTCTTTGCAAAATACAAAGGTGAGGGGCGTCCCACATAATGTTTGAGGATGGAGATGAATTCTTTTTGGAATTCTTCTTTCTGAACATGGCTATCAAAAAATTCGGCTAATTTATTTAACTGATTTTCCAGAACAGGTGGGATATATGACCCGCCATACTCGCCATATTTACCATTGTATTGAAGCATGTTTTCGTTGGCTTCGACAGATGCGCACTTTTCTAGACTCATTTTAGGCTTAAGTTTCTTGTTGTAAAATTTTGCTTATTAAAGAAGGCTAAATATAATAATCTTTGGAGTCTTTGGAAAAAAACAAGCTAATTTTGTTTATGGAGTCCGTGTTTTAGGTCCGAGTCGATGATTATTTGGGTCATATTCGAGGCTGATTCGGGCCTGAATCGCGTCTGAAAGCAGGTCTGACTAATATTATAGTGTGGTGAATTCGTGCTGAATCCGGGTTTTACTCGGACTCACCACGGACTCACCGCGGACTCATGTCGGATTCATGGTGACCCAGATGCGACCCCGTTTCGGAACAGGCGGCTACCGCGGTCGGACCGAAGCCGAAGCATAACGATAAAAAAAGGCATCTTTTGTAAGAAAGATGCCAGCTATATATTGACGTTGCGAACTGTCTCAGATCTCTGTGTATTTTAAGCTTTTGGTTTTCGGAAAATAAAATAGAGACCGACCAAAATAAAAGGTATACTCAAAAGCTGTCCCATATTGAGCAACATGCTTTGTTCAAAGGCTTCTTGATCAATTTTAAAATGTTCCAACACCATCCGCGCACCAAATAATAAAACCATAAAAATACCGAACAATTTTCCTTTTTGACGATTCGGGTTCGATTTGAATAAGAAGCCGATAATAATAAAGATGATAATATAGGCGATGGCCTCATAGAGCTGGCCCGGATGGCGGGGGATATTGTCATGACGCTCAAAAATTATTGCCCAGGGCATATCCGTAGGTGTGCCCACCATTTCCGAATTGAAAAAATTACCAATCCGGATCAATGCGCCGGCGATAGGTACCACCACAACCAATCGGTCCGCTAACCATAAAAAGTCAGTCTTTGTCTTGCGGCAGAAGAGGTAGAGTGCGACAAGGATACCAATGGCTCCACCATGGGAGGCCAATCCTGCAAAACCGGTCACCTGGAATCCGTTTTTATCCCATTTGAAAGGGAGGAAAATTTCGAGGATATGGTCTTTATAATAGTCAAAATCGTAGAACAGGCAATGACCAAGTCGTGCGCCGATCAGTGTGCCGAGGAAGATATAGATGGAGAGCTGATCCAGTTGCTCTTGCGTGCGGCCTTCTTTTTTGAAAATGCGCAACATAATAACATAGGACACAAAGAATGCGAGGAGCCAACATAGGGCGTAATAGCGTAGGGCAAATGCGCCAAAGTTGAACATCTCGGGATCTACGTTCCAATGTATTGCACTTAGTATTGAATTCATATTTTTTATGTCTGTTTAAATTACTAAGGTAAAGATAAGGTTTAATCTTATTTTTCAATAAAATGAAAGTGAAATGTAAAAGGAATATTCCAAAAAACATTTTTACTTTTGCATTTCATTGAAATTTTCATATTTTGACGAAAGTAAATAGAAAAGGAAAAGATGGCTGAAAAGAATAAGAAAAAAGAACCGAAAACGACAGCAGTTGTAACAAAAGATTCGCTTTCATTTTTTGAGAAATATATAAACAATGCATCACCCACAGGTTTTGAATGGGACGGTCAGCGCTTATGGCTGGATTATCTGAAACCTTATGTGGACGAAACATTCGTGGATAACTATGGTACCGCAGTTGGTGTTATCAACCCCAAAGCGAGCTATAAAGTAGTGATCGAAGCACATGCTGATGAAATCTCCTGGTTTGTCAATTACATTACAAAAGATGGATTGATCTATGTGGTGCGGAATGGTGGTTCGGATCATCAGATTGCGCCTTCCAAGCGGGTAAACATTCATACCGAAAAAGGGATCGTAAAGGCGGTATTTGGCTGGCCTGCCATTCATACTCGTTCGGGCGAGAAAGAAGAAAATCCTTCCCTAAAAAATATATTTTTGGATTGTGGCTGCAGTTCCAAAGAGGAAGTGGAGGCTTTGGGGGTGCACGTTGGCTGTGTGATTACCTACGAGGATACCTTTTCGATCCTGAACGACCGTTATTATATCGGACGTGCCCTGGACAACCGTGCCGGTGGCTTTATGATTGCTGAGGTCGCTCGTCTGCTGAAAGAGAATAAAAAGAAATTGCCGTTTGGATTATATATCGTAAATTCGGTGCAGGAAGAGATCGGTTTGCGCGGTGCTGAAATGATTGCAGATCGCATTAAGCCGAATGTTGCCATTGTGACTGATGTGACGCATGATACCCAAACGCCAATGATCAATAAGATCACTCAAGGAGATTTATTCTCCGGAAAAGGACCGGTATTGTCTTATGCTCCGGCGGTTCAGGTCAACTTGAATAAGCTGTTGGTGAAAGTCGCCGAGGAAAATAATATCCCGTTCCAACGTCAGGCATGTTCACGTTATACAGGAACAGATACTGACGCTTTTGCTTATAGCAATGGCGGCGTGCCTTCAGCGTTGATTTCTTTGCCGTTGCGGTATATGCATACAACGGTTGAAATGGTGCACAAAGAGGATGTCGACAATGTGATCCGGTTGATCTATCATACGTTGTTGAATATCGAGGATGGACAGGACTTTAGAACATTTACAAAATAGAATTTAGGATTATATTAACTTATCATTTAGAATTATTATGGAAAATAACCAAAATCAAAACGAATTGAGCATCGAGTTGACAGAAGAAGTAGCAGAAGGAATCTACTCAAATCTTGCGATTATCACTCACTCTAATACAGAATTTGTGGTTGACTTTATCCGTGTGATGCCAGGAGTGCCAAAAGCAAAAGTGAAATCAAGAATCGTTTTGACTCCGGAGCACGCAAAACGCTTGTTAGGTGCATTGGTTGATAACGTGAATCGTTTCGAAGCTCTGAACGGTCCGATTAAAATGGATGTAGGTGTTGCCGAACAACCTCAACAAGGTGGCGACCCAACTGTAGCATTTCCTTTCGGAACTCCTCAAGGTCAAGCATAGTCAATAGTATAATCTATCGATAATTAAGGTGCCAATAAAACAATTGGCGCCTTTTTTTGTCTCCATTTGTGGTTGCTGGGCTACGCTGGTATTTGGGCTTGGGCCCGACTTTTGCTATTTTTAGATAAACTTATTTCAAAAGGAGATTTATATGGATATTCAAGTGCGCAACTTGACAAAGAAGGATTATGTTGATTTGAAAAAATCAATGGAACAAGCTTATGATGGTGTAGGGGATACCTGGTCAAAGGAAAATATTCAGGATCTGATCGAGATATTTCCCGAAGGACAATTGTGCGTGGAGATCGATGGGCATGTGGTTGCCTGTGCGCTATCCATTATCCTCAATTCCAAAAAGAACAACATCTATGATAGTTATTATGATATTATTGATGACGGTAAATTCAGCAAACATAGCGATGACGGAGATACGTTGTATGGTATCGAAGTATTCGTCCATCCAGAACATCGTGCATTGCGATTGGGCCGGCGCCTCTATGATGCACGTAAGGAGCTGTGCGAGCAGATGAACTTAAAATGTATCGTTGCCGGCGGACGGATTCCCAATTACCATAATTATGCGGACAAGATGAGTCCGAGAGTCTATATTGAGAAGGTAAAACGCAAAGAGATTTATGATCCGACATTGACGTTTCAGCTTTCCAATGACTTTCATGTCAAAAAGGTGCTGAAACATTATCTCCCGGAAGATGCCGAGTCGATGGAATTTGCTACTTTGCTGGAATGGAATAATATTTATTACGAATCGGAAACCCGGTCGATCTCAACGACCAAACAGACGATCCGTCTGGGATTGGTGCAGTGGCAGATGCGTTTATTCGATAATATCGAAGCGTTTTATGACCAGATCGAATTCTTTGTGGATACGGTAAGCGACTACGGAACAGACTTTATTATGTTTCCCGAGTTTTTTAACACACCATTAATGAGTCCATATAACGATCTTCCCGAGCGATTGGCAATGGAAAGGCTGGCCCGGCATACTTCCGAAATTATTGATCGGATCCAGCAATTTGCGGTTTCCTATAATGTGAATATTATTGCTGGCTCTATGCCGCTGATGGA
Organism: Sphingobacterium puteale; assembly: GCF_003627955.1. Classification (GTDB taxonomy): domain Bacteria; phylum Bacteroidota; class Bacteroidia; order Sphingobacteriales; family Sphingobacteriaceae; genus Sphingobacterium; species Sphingobacterium puteale. The sequence continues at coordinate 276,044 of NZ_RBWS01000004.1, forward strand.
AAATAAGAAACTCTATAATGTTTCTTACCTATGCCATCGTAATGGTAAGCTGGATGAGTTCAAGAAAATTCATATTACGCCAAATGAATTTAAATACTATGGTATGGTAGGTGGAAGTGAGGTGAAGGTATTTGATACAGATTGTGGTAAGGTCGGCCTACTGATTTGTTATGATGTGGAGTTTCCGGAATTGAGCCGTATTTTGGCTGACCAGGGCATGCAGATTTTATTTGTGCCTTTTATGACCGATACCCAAAATGGTTATATTCGGGTCAGGACCTGTGCACAGGCCCGTGCCATCGAAAACGAATGTTATGTGGCCATAGCAGGGTCTGTTGGCAACTTGCCACGTGTCAACAACATGGATATCCAATATTCGCAATCCGCAGTCTTTACGCCGTCGGATTTTGCGTTTCCGAATAATGCCATCAAGGCTGAGGCCACACCCAATGCGGAGATGGTGCTGATTGCTGATGTGGATCTCTACGCCCTTCGCGACCTGCATGAATATGGTACGGTAAAAGTCAAAAAAGACCGACGTAAAGACTTATATGAGGTAAAACTTTTGAAATAATTGCGCTGTATTTTTGAAGCGCTTCAAAATATGCTTAGCTTTAGTTATATTCTTTAATCTAATAAAGTATGATACAAAAAGTCAAATGGGGGACGCTCTCGATCGTCTTAATGATGCTGTCATGTCAGTCCAATAAAAGTAAGGAGAGTCCACAGGAAGTCAGAACCAATTTTTTTGATGTTTCTGGCATGGATACCACGGTCAATCCTGGCGACAACTTCTTCCAATATGCGAATGGTGCATGGATGAAAAATACCCAGATACCGGCTTCCGAAACGGGCTGGGGCTCATTTTATATTCTAGCAGATGAAAACCTGCAGAAATTAAAAACAGTATTGGAAAATGCTGCTCAGTCCAACGCCAAGAAGGGATCGGACCAACAGAAAGCAGGTGATTTTTACGCGAGCGGTATGGATACTGTGGCGATTGACAAGCTGGGAGCCAAGCCAATAGAAGGGACTATTCAAAAAATCAATGCATTAAAAAATGTTGATGAATTGATCGCCTATGCGGCTGATGGATTCAAAGAAGGGGATGGAGACCTTTTTAGTTTCTATGTAGCAGCCGATGATCGGATCAGCACTAAAAATGCGCTTCAGTTTTTTCAGGGTGGCCTGAACCTACCTGAGGCTAGCTATTATCTGGATCAGGACGATAAAGCCAAAAAGATTCGGGAAGCTTATGTAGCCTATTTGGTTAAATTGTTCGGGTTGATTGGTGAGGGAGCAACTGCACAGAAATCTGCGGAAGAGGTACTCAAATTGGAGACGGAAATCGCGAAATCCCATTTAACACCCGTTGAATTGCGGGATCCGATCAAAAACTATAATAAGTTTGCCGTTCAGGATTTTCAGAAACAAACCCCAAATTTGAATTGGAAAGATATTCTTGGGCGATTGGAGGTGAAAACTGATACAATTTTGGTACAGCAACCTAAGTTCTACCTCGCCTTAAATAATTTGTTGAAATCACAGCCTGTAGATATTTGGAAAACAAAACTAAAGGCTGATTTGGCTAATGCTTCGGCAACTGCGCTAAGCAAGGAATTTCGAGATGCTAAGTTTGAATTATTCGGCAAGACGCTGAATGGGCAGAAACAACAAAAAGAGCGTTGGAAATTAATGGTGAGCTCAGCAGATGAAAACCTGGGCGAAATCGTGGGTAAGCTTTATGTGGATGACTACTTTAAACCGGAAGCAAAGCAACGCATGATGGAACTGGTCGATAATTTACAAAAAGTCTACAAGACCAGAATCGAGAAATTAGACTGGATGACACCGGAAACCAAGAAAAAAGCGATCGGAAAATTAGAAGCTTTTGTCAAGAAAATCGGTTATCCAGAAAAATGGAAAGATTATAGCGATGTAGAAGTTGCAAAAGATACGTATTACGCCAATTTGCAATCTTCGGCTAAGCATGCCTATAAGGAGATGGTTGCTAAAATAAACAAGCCTGTCGACAAGAAGGAATGGCTGATGACCACACCGACTGTAAACGCTTATTATAATCCTCCGTACAATGAGATTGTATTTCCGGCGGGCATCCTACAGTTTCCATTCTTTGATGCCAATGCGGACGATGCGATCAATTATGGCGCGATTGGTGCTGTCATAGGTCATGAGATGACGCATGGTTTTGATGATCAGGGGCGGCAATATGACAAAGACGGTAACTTAAACGACTGGTGGACAGCAGTGGATGCCAAGCAGTTTACCGAACGAGCCAATCAGGTCGCAAAATTGTATGGAAGCTTCACTTTATTGGATAATCAACATGTCAATGGAGAACTGACCTTAGGAGAGAATCTGGCCGATATTGGTGGTTTGAACATCGCTTACGATGCGTTTAAATTGACCAAACAAGGACAGGGAAGCGAGAAGATTGACGGGTTCACACCTGATCAACGTTTCTTTTTAAGTTTTGCGCAGGTCTGGCGGGTGAAGAGCAGCGACGAGCGTATGCGTTTACGTTTGAAGGTTGACCCACACAGCCCTGAGCAGTTCCGTGTAAATGGTCCCGTCTATAATATGGAGGCATTTTATAAGGCATTTAATGTACAGCCTACGGCTAAAATGTATGTCGCGCCAGAAAAAAGAGTTTTAGTTTGGTAAGGGCTTAATCCTTGCTATTCTGTTATTTCGATTGCGCGATAGCGCAAAGGCTGAAAATAATTGAAGGGAAAAAGATAGATTTATCTTTGAATTATGAGAAAAACTAATTACTTTTGCCCTTCATTTAATAACACATTTAATTAATTAACAATGTACGCAATAGTAAATATAGCAGGACAGCAATTTAAGGTTGCAAAAGACCAGTTCCTTTTTGTACACCGTTTACAAGGAGATGAAGGCGCTAGTATTGAATTTGACAATGTATTGTTAGCAGAAGACGGTGGTAAATTTACCATTGGTACACCTAGCGTTGCTGGTGCAAAAGTTTCGGCTAAAATTTTGTCTCATTTAAAAGGCGATAAAGTTATCGTTTTCAAGAAAAAACGTCGTAAAGGCTACAAAAAGAAAAACGGTCACCGTCAACAATTTTCTAAAATCCAGATCACTGGTATTACGTTATAATTGAATTTTTAATCAGACATTAGTCTTAAATTAAGATAAAGAAATGGCACACAAAAAAGGTGCGGGTAGTTCTAAGAACGGCCGTGAGTCACATAGCAAGCGTTTAGGTATCAAAATCTTCGGTGGTCAACAAGCAATCGCAGGTAACATCATCGTACGCCAACGCGGTACACAACACAATCCTGACACGAATGTTGGTATTGGTAAAGACCACACATTGTTCGCTTTAGTAGACGGTAAAGTAGTTTTCCGTAAAAAAGCTAACAATAAATCTTATGTATCTGTAGTTCCTACAGAACAAGCATAAGGTTTGCAACAATATTTGAAGAAGGCATCAAGCAATTGATGCCTTTTTTTATGTATGTCCCTTTTATTGTTTAATTTTTTTAAACAGCTGCAAAGATTTTGTTAAAAATCTGCAGCGTTTCATCTGCCTGGGTACGAGCTGCTTGCTGAGCCGTGCCAGCTGTAACTATGGTGTTTGTTTATAAATTATCCGCTTAACTCCTGCGATGAATTGTTATTTTCTGTTAAATGTAACTGCTTTGGTACAATTTTTATAAAGGATATGTGTTTTTTAAGCATGCTTGCCCTCTGGGGTTAAGCGCTGGTGCATATATAATGAGGATATTCCATATGGCCATTAAAATACAAAATGCGAAGCATTCATGGATACATTGAATGCTCATACAACTGAATAATTACTTATATATGAAATACAACAAGTTTGGATATGGCCTGTGCGTTGGATTATTTGCCTGTTCATTATATTCCTGTAGTTCGATCTATATGCCCAATGTGCCTTCGGCACCTATGTTTACGGAAGCTGGTGAGGTTTATATTTCCGGCAATATAAACACAAAGGCAAACGTTTCTGCAAATCTGGGAGTAGCCGTGACCGATCATGTCGCTGTCATTGCCAATGGATCTTATTTGGACAATAAATCCAATACGAAAGACTATGCACAGAAAATGGGGGAAGCAGGGATCGGGTACTATACGCGTTTTGGCCGAAAAAATAATCGTGTATTTGAAGTGTATGGCGGATATGGGCTAGGAACCACGAGTGTAGTTGATAAAAGATCTTCAACCATGGGGCAGGCTATTGTCGAGACACAGGATATGGATTTTGACAAAGTGTTTGTGCAAGTGAACTTTTCATCGGAAAAGAAAGACGCTCTGAAATTGTTCGGAAATAAACATGATATTGACTATGGGACGATTATCAGACTGAGCAATATGCGTATGAAGAACTTCGCTATTGATGGTTTTGCCGTAGCGAAAGAAGATAACATGCTGATTGAACCCATATTTTATACACGGATGGGGCTTGGGAAAGGGTGGAAGTTGCAGTATACGAATGGAATGGTTTTTGGCTTTAAAAGTAATACATATTTAAAAGCGGGTTACCCATTGTTTACACTGGGAGTTTTGTATAAATTTGGAGGAAAATAGCGGCTATGAGCAAGAAAATTTTATTTGGATGTTTGGTCTTTTTGGTTTTATTCATTTCCGGATGTGGTGTGAACCGACAAAAGGCACAGATCGAGAACTTGGCGAAATGTAAGTTTGATGTAGAATCTGTAGACAGTATTCGATTGGCAGGAACATCATTGCAGCGTCTGATAAAAAATAATCAGATTGATCTGGGGGCAGCACCCAGTTTGGCTTTGGCCTATTTACGAAAAGATATTCCATTGGATGCGGTTATTCGTCTTAAAATTGATAACCCAACCTTGAAGAAGGCGTCAATCAATAAGTTTCAGTATATCATCCTGTATGGCGGTCAACAGCTTGTCGAAGGAATTGTCAATCAATCCTTACAAATTGAACCCGGGGGATCAACGATGGCCAATGTGCGTATTGCGACCAATATTTATGATCTGTTAGTAAATTCTGACCTGCAAAATTTTTTAATGTCCAGTGATGAGAATAAAAAGGGAATATTTACGTTAAAAATTAAACCTTCAATCAATATTGCTGGCCAATCGGTATTCTATCCTGGATATATTACCATAGACAAGGCGGTGAGCCGAAAAATCCTGCTATAAAGGATACGGATCAGTAAAGAGATAAAAAGGTTTTCCATGCGCATGGAAAACCTTTTTTGTTGAAGATTTTTTAATGCACTGTGCTCGGCATAAAGAGCGACAGGTCAATTTGCTAAACCGTTATTATAAAATGGTTATTCGGTTAATAATTAAACTGTAATAAAAAAGTTATAGTGCCAAAGTGTAAAGTATACACCTTATTTTATATTTTAGTCTTTAAATAGAAACCTAAATATGTTAAAAAGATTCTTAATTCCTGTTTTACTGTTTGCTGGAGTACATGCCATTGCTCAAAACAAGTTGGATTCTTATGAGCAGACCATTGCGGGAACCAATCTTTCGTTTAAAATGGTAGCTATCCCGGGCGGAAGCTTTAAAATGGGATCTATATCTGGCGGTAAGGAAGATGAAAAGCCAGCGCACGAGGTTAAGCTCGACCCTTTTTGGATGGGACAGTATGAAGTAACCTGGGACTTGTTTGAACCCTTTTTGTACAAAGATTATGAAATTGCGAAAAGTAAGGATGGTAAGGTTGCTCCGGAAATAGACGCCGTAACCCGCCCTACGAAGCCCTATCTTGACATGACATTTGGTTTTGGTAAAGAGGGGCATCCCGCACTTGCTATGACCCACTATAATGCGATTCAATTCTGCAAGTGGTTATATGTTCGTACTGGGGTGTTTTATCGTCTTCCTACGGAGGCAGAGTGGGAATATGCGGCTCGTGGTGGTGCGAAGACGGCTTATTTTTTCGGCGACAACGATACGCAATTAGGAGAATATGCCTGGTTTAAGGATAATGCTGACCAAAAAACGCATGTGGTAGGAGAGAAAAAGCCAAATCCTTGGGGCCTTTACGATATCTATGGAAATGTGGGGGAATGGACCTACGACCAATATAAGGCTGATAGCTATGCAGAAGGTAAGGATAAGGTATTGATTAATCCTGTTGTTGTTCCTACGACATTGTATCCCAATGTTGTCCGAGGTGGTGCATTTGACAGTGCCGCTGCTGATCTGCGCTCGGCTGCCCGTGGTGCATCGGATCCTATATGGAAACAATTGGACCCGCAGGTCCCCAAAAGTAATTGGTGGTTCCCCGAGGCCCCCTTCGTTGGTATGCGTTTAGTTAGACCGGTAAATCCCCCTAGTCATGAAGAGATTATGGCTTATTATGATAAAAAACCAATTAAAGATTTTTAAAAAAATAAAATAATCAATATAAAACTATTATGGAAAATCTAGAAAGAAGAGATTTTATTAAAACTTCTGCCATGGTTGCTGGCGGCGCCATGTTAAGTTCGCTGCCTTTATCTGGAGCCTATGCTGCTGGTTCCGATGTGATCAAAGTAGCTTTAGTAGGCTGTGGAGGTAGGGGGACAGGGGCTACATTTGATGCGCTAAGTTCGGGAGCGAACATCAAAGTTGTTGCTTTGGCTGATGCATTTAAAGATAATTTAGATAGTACATATAATACCCTTAAGGAAAAATGGCAAGATAAAATTGACGTCAGCGACAACCATAAATTTGTAGGTTTTGACGCCTATAAAGAGGCAATCAAATTGGCAGATGTGGTTATTCTGGCTACGCCCCCGGGATTTAGGCCAGCACATTTTGAAGAAGCAATCCGTCAGGGAAAACATGTTTTCATGGAAAAACCTGTTGCTGTGGATATTCCCGGAGTGCAACAAGTTATCCGTGCTGCCGCTGAAGCAAAACGCAAAAAATTGAATGTTGTCGTAGGTTTGCAACGTCGTTATCAAACGAATTACCGTGAGGCCATTAAACGTATTCACGATGGTGCAATCGGTGATGTAACTTCGGGACAGGTGTATTGGAATTCAGGTGGGGTATGGGTACGCCCACGTAAGCCTGAGCAAACAGAAATGGAGTATCAAATGCGCAATTGGTACTATTTCAACTGGTTATGCGGTGACCATATTGTTGAACAGCACGTACACAATATTGATATTGCAAACTGGGTGAAAGGTTCTTATCCGGTATCTATCCAGGGAACTGGAAGCAGGGCGCACCGTACAGGCAAAGAATATGGTGAGATCTACGATAATTTTGCGCTGGAATTAACCTATGCGGACAACAGTGTGGTATATAGCCAATGTAGACATTTTGAAGGAATACAAAATCGTGTTGATGAGCAGTTTCAGGCAACAAAAGGCCGTGTATACCTTTCTGCCGGTGGACAAGCCATATTGTATGATTGGAAAGGTAAAGAAATCTATCGTCATGATGCGAAAGGTAACCCTAACCCTTATCAACAGGAACATAAAGAACTTTTCGCAGCAATTGCTAACGGAGAGTATAAGTTTGACAATGCGGAGTACGGTGCCTACAGTACTTTAACTGGTATCATTGGCCGTATTGCTTGTTATACAGGTAAGGTCATCAAATGGGATGAGGCATTGAAATCAACGATCAAATTAGGTCCGGATGTCTTGGCTTGGGATGCAAAACCGAAGTTATTGCCGGATACCGAAGGTTTTTATGCTGTAGCTAATCCTGGTCAAAATACCAACCTTTATATTTAACAGCTGTGCGGCAATGGGGCTAAAGAGGGAAATCTGCTGTATATTCTTTTTTATGATTGGGTTGCTTGCTGCGCAGGCACAAACTGGTTCAAAAGAGTTAAATAGGATTCGCCTGGAAGGCCCCGCGCAGGGCACACAATTTCACATCACTTATTTCGCGCCGGATAGTGTTGTCAAGCGGTCGGAAGTTGATAGCATCTTGAGAATCATTGATCTATCCATGTCGGTCTATCGCAAGGATTCAAAGATATCGCTGTTCAACCAGGATACGGTACAACATATCGAAATGGATAAGCATATGGTGCATGTCATCGCCGCTTCATTCCGATACAACAAACTATCTAAAGGCCAATTCGATATTACCATTGCCCCATTGGTCAACCTTTGGGGCTTCGGTGTAAAAAAAAGCCCGGTTGCACCCGATTCGGCGACCGTCTATCAGGCAAAGCAATTTGTCGGTATGCATAACCTCAAGGTCAGGGGCAATCAGCTGATCAAGAAAAAACCGGGTGTTAAAATTGACGTCAATGGTATCGCACAGGGCTATACGGTGGATGTGCTGGCAGATTATCTAAAATATAAAGGACTGTCTGATTACATGGTGGAAGTTGGGGGTGAAATCCGAGTTTCGGGAACAGCTCCCGGGCAACAGGGCTTTTCAATCGGTATTGTACAACCCGATGGAAGTAAACAGGAAGAGACTATGACGGCCGTTGTGCAGCTCCGGTCCGGGGCGTTAACTACGGCCGGTAGTTTTGAGAAGTTTATTAAATATAAAGATAAAAGACTGGGACACCACATAGACCCCATTTCAGGGTTTCCCTATACGACCAGCATCTTAAGTGTTACGGTGTACGCCGGAACAGCCATAGATGCCGATGCCCTGGACAATTACTTTATGAGCATGGAACCCACTGAAATTATTGCTAAAGCCAAAAAGCTGAAAGATGTGGAAGTTTTTGTTATCTACAAAAATAAAAACCAGTCCATTCAGACGATTTATTCGGATGGATTTGGTAAATTATTTAAAAATTAATCAACTATAAACAAAATGAAAAGATCTGATTTTATTAAAAGTGGCCTTTTGGCTGCTGGAGCCGGATTATCTGGGCACACATTTGCCTCAACAAATCAAAATGCAACCAATATGATGGATAAAGGAAAGACATTTAATCTAAATTATGCACCCCATCAAGGGATGTTCAAGAATCATGCAGGGGACAATTTTCTTGACGAAATTCGTTACATGTATGATTTGGGATTTCGTGGAATTGAAGACAATGGCTATCTCGGCCGGACATTAGATGAGCAAAAGAAAATAGGTGAACTACTGGCCAAATTGGGGATGACCATGGGTGTATTTGTGGTTGATGGCGGCCAAAACTGGATGCCTTCCTTGGCGACAGGAAAACAGGAGTTTTTGGATAAATTTGTCGAAACATGCCATAAGTCTGTCGAAGCAGCCAAACGCTGTAACGCAAAATGGCTTACGGTAGTGCCCGGATTCTACGAACGTAGACTTCCTTGGGGAAACCAATTCGCCAATATTCTTACCGCGATGCGTAAAGGAGCGGAGATCTTTGAACCCCATGGACTAGTGATGGTGCTTGAAACCTTAAGTGATACCCCGGAGTTATTTTTGCAACAGACACACGAAACCTATGCTTTGTGTAAAGCCGTGAATAGCCCTTCTTGTAAAATCTTGTATGATATCTATCACATGCAACGTACCGAGGGCGATTTAATCGCAAACATAAACCGTTGCTGGGATGAAATCGCTTATATACAGATCGGGGATAATCCAGGCCGTAAAGAGCCAACTACGGGCGAAATTAATTATAAAAATGTATTTAAACACATTCATAGTAAGGGATATAGGGGCGTAATGGGGATGGAGCATGGTAATTCTAAGCCCGGCAAAGAGGGCGAGGACAGATTGGTGGCCGCATACCGCGAAGTAGATAGCTTTTTGTAATATTTTAATAGTGTACTATTGACAATTAGATTTAATTTCTTAAATTGAGCAGGTAAAACCAATTAGTAGTATTGTAAAACACCATTTTTTTATGATTTCATCAACAATAAAATTTAAACTATCCTTCATGATGTTCCTTGAATTTTTTATTTGGGGGGGGTGGTTTGTCACATTAGGCACTTTTTTGAGCAAGAATTTGAATGCGACAGAATTTGAAAAGGCTAATGTTTTCTCGACGCAGTCATTGGGTGCGATTATCGCCCCCTTTATCGTAGGAATGATTGCCGATCGTTATTTTAATGCGGAGCGTATTTTGGGTGTTTTGCACTTAGTTGGCGCAGTGCTAATGTATCAGATGTATGGTGCTGCCGATATGTCTACTTTTTATCCCTATGTATTGGCCTATATGATTCTATATATGCCAACGTTGGCTTTAACGAGCTCGGTTTCATTTCGCCAATTAACAAATCCAGAAAAGCAGTTCTCGGCTATACGCATCTGGGGAACCATTGGTTGGATCATTGCTGGTTTAGTTATCAGTTATTTTTGGGATGCAAAGGCCTCTGAAGGAGCATTAAAAAATACCTTCTTACTATCGGGTATCGCTTCTTTAGTATTGGGGATATTTTCCTTTGCTTTGCCAAAAACACCGCCGGTTAAATTGGATGAAGGCGAAAAGCCATCGTTTGCATCAATTATTGGTCTGGATGCCATCAAATTGTTGAAAGACAAAAACTTTTTTATATTTTTCATTTCTTCGGTATTGATTTGTATTCCATTGGCATTTTATTATTCCAATGCTAATCCTTTTCTATCAGAGATAGGATTAGAAAATGCCACTGGTAAAATGACGATTGGTCAAGCTTCGGAGGTCTTGTTTTTATTGGCACTTCCGATCTTCTTTACAAAATTTGGCTTTAAGAAGACCATTCTTGTGGGGATGTTAGCTTGGGTGATCCGTTATCTACTGTTTGCTTATGGTAATGCGGGCGAATTATCGTTCATGTTGTTGATCGGTATTGCCCTGCACGGAATCTGCTATGATTTTTTCTTTGTTTCAGGACAGATTTATACAGACAGTAAAGCAGGTGTTAAGTACAAATCTGCAGCTCAGGGCTTGATCACCTTGGCAACATATGGTGTTGGTCAGTTGATCGGTTTCTGGGTGGCAGGCTATGTAGGAGACAAATATAAAGATTTAAAAGCAACAGATTTAGCGGCATTTTGGAACCATACTTGGGTCGTGCCCGCAATTATTGCCGCGGTAGTATTTATTATCTTTTTAGCTCTTTTTAAAGACGAGAAGGTGGATAATGCGAACGCTGCACACTAAACAGAAAAAAATAACTATTTAAAAAAACAAATAATTAGAAGAGAGATGGCAACAAATACTTATGACGCGATTGTAATCGGTTCGGGGATAAGTGGTGGATGGGCTGCGAAAGAATTGACGGAGAAAGGGCTGAAAACAATTATGCTGGAGCGTGGTCGTAACATCGAACACATCAAAGATTATACTGCGCCAAATAAAAATCCATGGGAATGGCCTCATGCTGGTGGTCGTACGCAACAGATGATCGAAGATTATCCGGTTTTGCGTAGAGATTATCCCTTGAATGAAAAGAACCTGGATTTTTGGGTGAACGAAAAAGAGAGTCCCTATACAGAAGTGAAACGCTTTGACTGGTACCGCGGGTATCACGTGGGTGGTCGTTCTTTAATGTGGGGAAGACAATCTTATCGTTTGGGGGATTTGGATTTCGAGGCAAATTTAAAAGATGGCCATGGTGTAGATTGGCCAATCCGTTATAAAGATATTGCTCCTTGGTATAGTTATGCTGAAAAATTTGCCGGTATCTCGGGAAATAGAGATGGTGTGCCATCTTTGCCAGATGGTGATTATATGCCCGCAATGGCGATGAATGTTGTTGAAAAAGACTTGGCTGAGCGCCTGAAAAAACAATACGGTGGTCAACGTCATTTCATCATGGGTAGGACAGCAAACATTACTGTTCCGCATCATGACCGTGTCAATTGTCAATATCAAAATCAATGTTGGTTGGGTTGTAACTTTGGAGCTTATTTCAGCACGCAATCAGCGACTCTCCCTGCAGCAAAAAAGACAAATAACTTAACATTACGTCCTTTTTCTATCGTAACAAAGATTATTTACGATAAAAACACCAAAAAGGCAAAAGGTGTTGAAATTGTTGATGCTGAAACCAATCAGACTTATGAGTTCTTTGCGAAAGTAATTTTTGTTTGTGCGTCGGCATTGAACTCGACTTGGGTGTTGATGAATTCAGCGACCGATGTTTGGGAAGGTGGTCTTGGAAGTAGCAGCGGTGAGCTTGGACACAATTTGATGGATCACCATTTCCGTTGCGGTGCCGGTGGTAATGTGGAAGGATATTTGGATAGCTATGTTTTTGGCCGTCGTCCGACAGGTCTTTATGTGCCTCGTTTTGTAAACGTTGAAGGCGATACGAAAAAACGCGACTATGTTCGCGGATTTGGTTATCAGGGGGCTGCAAGCCGCGGCCGTTGGTCCGGTGCTGTTGCCGAGATGGAAGTTGGTAGTGCATGGAAAGATGCGATCTGTGAACCTGGTACATGGAATGTAGGTTTCACAGCATTTGGGGAGACTTTGCCGTACCATGAAAATAAAATTACTTTGGATAAGAGCAAAAAAGATAAATGGGGGTTACCTGTGCTATCGTTCGATGCCGAAATCAAAGATAATGAATTGAAGATGCGTGGTGACATGCAAAATGAGATGAAGGAAATGCTGGAGAGCATTGGCGTAAAGGATACGTATACCTATGATAATGTATATGGATTTGGTCAAGGTATCCACGAGATGGGAACAGCTCGTATGGGACGCGACCCTAAAACATCGGTATTAAATGGGAATAACCAGGTTTGGGATGCATTGAACGTATTTGTTACGGACGGTGCGTGTATGACTTCTGCAGGCTGTGTTAACCCATCACTTACATATATGGCGCTTACTGCACGTGCAGTTGATTTTGCAGTTAGTGAATTGAAAAAAGGTAATATCTAATAGCTAAAGATTGATAACAAATGGAAAATAACTCAAATAAGTCGAGTAGAAGAGATTTTTTAAAGACTGCGGCAACTGCTGCGGCAGCTTTCATGATCGTTCCTCGTCATGTATTAGGAGGAAATGGTTTCATTGCTCCTAGTGACAAGTTACAAGTGGCTGGTATAGGTGTAGGTGGTAAAGGGTTCAGCGACATTAACGCATTTCATGATTCAGGCAAAGCAGATCTAGCGTTCTTATGTGATGTGGATGATCGTCGTGCTGCTGGAGCGTTGAAACGTTACCCAAAAGCAAAATATTATAAAGATTATCGTGAGATGTTGGACAAAGAACACAAGCGCATTGAAGCTGTTTCTGTTTCGACTCCGGATCATCAGCACGCAATCCAGGCATTGGCGGCAATGCAACTGGGCAAGCACGTTTATGTTCAGAAACCGTTGACACATGATGTTTGGGAAGCAAGAGCACTGACGCATGCTGCGAAGAAATACAAAGTGGTTACCCAAATGGGGAATCAAGGGGCATCTAACGATGGACCGCGTTTTGTTCGTGAATGGTATGAAGCTGGTTTAATCGGTGATGTACATACGGTATATTGTTGGACTGACCGTCCGGTGTGGCCTTCAGGAATTGCATGGCCAACAGGTAAAGCGGAAATTCCGAAAGAGCTAGATTGGGATCTTTGGTTGGGAACTGCCCCATACAAAGAGTATGTGGATAAATTGGTACCTTTCAACTGGCGCGGCTGGTGGGATTATGGAACCGGCGCTTTGGGTGATATGGGCTGTCACTTATTGGAAGTTCCTTTCAGTACATTGGGATTGACTTATGTACAAGATGTACAGGCCACTGTAGGTTCTGTTTATGTAGATGAGTTCAAACGTGGATATTTTCCTGAAAGTTGTCCTCCGTCAAGTCACGCAACGCTGACTTTTCCCAAAACACCGCGCACAAATGGACCGGTAACATTACACTGGATGGATGGAGGTATTCAACCTGCACGTCCGGATGAATTAGGTCCGAATGAAATCTTTGGTGACGGTGGTAACGGCATCTTGTTGGTCGGTACCAAAGGTAAGATCTTGGCTGATACTTATGGTCAGAATGCACGTTTGTTGCCAACATCAAGAAAAGATCAGGTAGCACAGAAATATGCTCGTGTACCCGGACAAGAGGCTGGTCACTACGCACAATGGGTAGAAGCTTGTCAGGCGGGTTATGGTAAAAAAGAGGTAAGTTCACCTTTTGAAATCGCTGGTCCTTTGACTGAAGCACTATTAATGGCTAATTTGGCGATCAGAGGTGCTGATTTACGTATTGATGGAAAATATCCGGGACGCAACTTGAAATTGTTGTGGGATAACAACAATATGCGTGTGACCAATTTTGATCATGTGAATCAATATGTCAAACGTAACTACAGGCAAGGTTGGGAAATGAAATATAATTTCTAAAATTAAGATATTTAGTAGTATGAATAGAAGAGAAGCATTACAACGAGTTGCCTTGATTTTAGGAGGAACCGTTATTGGCGCTAATTTATTTTTGGAAGGATGTACACGTTCGGCTACAAATGATGTGCAGGCTTTATTTGAGGCAAAAACAACAGATTTGTTAGGTGATTTAGCGGAAGCTATCCTACCAGCAACTGCAACTCCCGGTGCAAAAGAAGCTGGCGTGGGAAGTTTTATTCCCGTAATGGTCCGTGACTGTTACACGGAAAAGCAGCAAAAAGCATTTTTAGCTGGTTTTGCAAGTTTGGATGATAAAGCGAAAGAAGTGAAGGGAAAACCTTTCCTTGAACTTTCACCTGAAGATCGGACAGCGGTAGCTGCAGCTTTGGATAAAGAGGCAAACGAGTTTAACAAGAAACAGGGCGAAGAGCAAAAAGATATTTTGGAGAAAAATAAAGAAAAACAAAATCAATTGTATAATTACGTGGAAAATGATCCACCACACTGGTTCACGATGTTTAAACAATTGACTTTGACGGGTTTCTTTAATTCGGAATTAGGTTGCACAAAAGCATTGCGTTTTGTTAAAATCCCCGGAAAATATGACGGAAACTTTCCGTACAAAAAAGGCGATAAAGCATTCGCATAATAGCTATGCATTGTATAAAATAAAAGTGGAGGCCCAAGCCTCCACTTTTATTTTATCTCTACCTCCAGTGCAAAATGAATACGTTGTTGTTTTGTGACGGACATGAAATAGCCCTTGTCGGTCGAATCCCCATTAATGTCAACAGTGTCATTATAACGAAGTTCTCTGAGGTAGTTCATCTCCAGCGATTTGATCTGATTTGTCAGAACCAGTTCGATTGGCAGCCTATCCATACACCAGTCCAGGTACCTGACATTATTGGCATGGTTGACAATATCAAGATCGGATAACTTGACGCTATATTGATCAATATTTTTGACAGATTGAGAAATATCCAATTTGGAGAAAGGCCGTTGTGTCGCAGGACGATCCGGATAAGTTGTAAAATCATCTGTAGAAATGGCCAGATCCTCAGAACTTCTTTTAACGGTATTGATCACCGCCCAATAGCTCGTGGCCGTAACATATACTTGTCCATTTACCCGAATTTCAAAATTACGCGTAGAGCGCGCACCTTCCAGTTCCTGTATCCACGTTCTTACCTGAACAATGTCCATCCATTTGGGCAGTCTGTTGATTTCAATACGCATTCTGCTGAGCACCCAGGTTTGGTTGTGTTTGGCCATTTCCTTAAAACCGAAACCGATATTAGTCGCATGCTCGCCAGCAGTAAGCTGAAGAATATTTGATAAGTCGGAGAAACGGATACGACCATTGGAGTAACATTGTGTAAAATAAATTTCCCAGTTTTTCTCAAAGACTGATTTTTCCATCTGTTGTTTTATTTTTTGCAAAATTAGGCAATATGACTGATTTGGTCTCTTAAATCAAAATGAAATGACATAATTTTAAGATATTCAGATAATATTGTATCGCATGATAAATTTCAAGCATTAACAAAACAAAAAAGCGAAAACCGCCAATCGTTTTTTTATTGTAAAATAAATGATAGTTTTCAATTATTTAATTGATTATTATCACCAGATTAGGTAGATTTAAATAAGCCAATGGCATAAAATAATAAAATAAGATTGGTTTTATCGCGTTATATCAGGTGTAGCGTGAAACATTAAATTTACACATTAAATGCTAATATTATGGTTGGAGAACTAATAGCTAAAGAGGAAATTCCTCAATTTAAATTTATCCCTGCGAGCGAAGATAAGTCCGCGACGTTTATGGATAAATTGAAAGGGGCCCTTCGGTTGGGAAATGAATTTAAGTCCAAAACTGAAATAGCCTTTCAAACAGATTCCGGACCAAAGCGTATCGAAACCACAGTGTGGTCATTAACCGATAGATATATCCAGATTAAAAGTGGGGTATTAATCCCGCTTCGGTCGATTATTGCAATTGACTATTAATAAGAAAGGCTCCTACATTCGTAGGAGCCTTTCTCTTGGCAATTCATCCTGAAAGGATTGTCTGTTGTAGTTAATAGGTTTCGCCAGTGAGTTCCTTCAGACGTATTTCTGAAACTTTCGCGTCGTACTGGGCTGTATAACTCCTGGTCATTGCATTGATATAATTTAACTGTGCTGTCCTTACTTCCAGGGTCGTAATCGTTCCGATACGAAACTTATCCATGGTAATGTTTAGATTTTCTTTGGCGAGTTCTTCGTTCTTTTTTTCTACGTTCGCCAATTCGATATTGGTAATATAGGTCTGAAAGAGTGTCCGAACTTGTGCCTGTATGTTTTGTTTTTGCTGCTGTATCTGTATTTCTGTGCTTTGCATCTGAAATTTCGCGATTCGTTCATTTCTGTTTTGAATAAACCCGTTGAAAATATTCAGTGAAGCAGTCACACCATAGTTAAGCCCTTTATTTTTGTTTTCCGTCGAGAAACCCAATGAGGAGTGGGATTCATTCCAATTATACCCGGTATTCAGTCCGATTTTGGGATAACGTTCCGCTTTGACGGATTTTAGATTCAGTTCAGCGACTCTTTTGTTGATGAGTGCCAATTGGATTTGTGGATTTTGCTGATCAGCTATCTGGATCAGATCGCCCAATTTAAGATCCGTATCCAGTTTCATCTCATCTTCGACCTGGAAATCTATGCCCAGGTCGCGAGTCATTAGCTGATTCAAGTAAGTCTTGGTATTTTGAAAGCTCTCGCGTTGCCGGAGTAAATTGGTCTGATCTGTATTTAGGTCGACTTTTGCATTCAATAGATCCAATTTGGATCCCTTTCCGATTTCCAGACGGTTTTCGGCCAAAGTGACCCGATATTGAGATAGGGTAATTGTCGTGTCTAAGGCATTCAATAAACGTTTTTGTTGTACCAGGTTGTAATAAGTGGCAATGACCTCGCTTAACTGACTGATCACTTCAAATTTGATTTCTGCTTCACCTTGGCGCTGTATTTCTTTGAATCTATCGCGGCGGGCAAACATACCAAATCCGTCAAATACTGTCCAGTTAAGATTGACTCCATAGGACATGTTGTCATTCTTGGCGTTGGAGATTTGCTGCACTTGTCCGTCATTCCTTACCTGACGGGAATTTTGAATAGAATTGCTCCGGCTAAAGCTTCCGGTGACGGCAGGGAGCATTCCGGCACTACCGAGACTTGTATTTTCGATATCTATTTTGTTGTCATTTTTTGCCAACAGGATATTGAAGTTGTTGCTCAGGGTGGTTGTTAAAGCCTCCTCCAGCGTTAATACTTGTTGCGCACGGGCTTGAAACAGGATGAAGCTAAGCAACATTGCGATGATTATATTTCTCTTCATGTCTGATCTATTCGTAGCTTTTAATGTTATCAAATTCAGGTCTGTGTTTTTTGGGCCTTGACCACATATAATAGATTGCAGGGATAATGAACAAGGTCAGTATCAACGAAAATATGGTACCGCCTACAATAACAACCCCCATACCAATACGGCTTGTCGAGGCGGCGCCAAGGGACATGGCAATTGGCAAGGCGCCTAGCGCAATGGCTAGACTGGTCATTAAAATAGGTCTTAGGCGAGACTCGGCCGAATGCATGATGGCCTCAAATTTTTCCATACCCTCTTCTCGCATCTGATTGGCAAATTCAACAATTAAAATACCGTTTTTCGTCACCAGACCGATCAGCATAATGGTTCCGATCTGGCTGAATATATTCCAGGTCTGATCAAATAGCCATAAACTGATCAGGGCACCGGCTACTGCCATCGGCACGGTAAGGATGATGATAAATGGATCAAGGAAGCTTTCAAATTGAGCCGCCAATATCAAATAAATCAGCAACAGGGCTAACCCAAACGCAAATAGGGTATTTGAGCTACTTTCCACAAAATCGCGGGATTCGCCACTAAGGTCAGTTGTAAAACTCTGATCCAGTACTTTCTCCTTGATACGGTCCATCGCAGCGATGCCATCGCTCATGCTCATACCGGGTGCAAGCCCGGCGGAAACGGTAGCTGACATGTAACGGTTATTGTGGTAAAGTTGTGGCGGACTGCTTTTTTCCTTGACATTGACGACATTATCCAATTGTATGAGCTGTCCTATATTATTGCGGACATAAATTGAAGTTAGATCTGTTGGCGTGGCCCGCCTATCGTTTTCCACCTGTCCGATTACTTGATATTGCTTTCCGTCACGCATAAAATAAGCGAAACGCTGACCGCTTAACAACAGCTGAAGTGACTGAGAGACATCGAGTACGGACACACCCATACTCAAGGCTTTTAAACGATCAATTTCGACATGAAGTTCGGGTTTGTTAAACTTCAGGTTGATATCCGTTGTTGAAAATGTAGGATCATTATTCACTTCATTCATAAACTCCGGAATCTTCTCCTGGAGCTTTTCAAAGTTTTGTGCCTGAATAATATACTGTACCGGTAAACCGCCTCTACGGTTCATGGAAATGGTTGGTGTCTGCGAAACATTGACACGCACGCCATCGTATTTTTTTGTCCATTTGGTCAGCTCTTTTGCAACATCATCCTGCGACCTTGTACGTTCTTCTGGATCGATCAGGGTCATGCGAATCCGTCCGGAGTTGACGGAACTGGCACCAAAACCCGGAGAGGTGATATTTAAACTAATCTTATTTTCCGGAATGGAATCGTAAACGAGATTGTCCAGTTCTTGCATATAACGGTCCATATATTCATAAGTGGCTCCCTCGGGGCCTGTGACATTGACCATAATGCTACTCCGGTCGTCATAAGGGGCGGTTTCTTTTTTGATGGAAGAGAAGATCACTCCGATAATGACAAAACAGACCAATAAGATTGGGAAGCTAATCCATTTGAACTTCATGAACTTATCTAGGCTATTGGCATAACCCTTATTCATTTTCACGAACATGGGTTCGGTCCATTCATAAAAGCGGGTCTTTTTATGGCCTCCACCTTTGATCAGGTAAGCATTGAGCATGGGCGTCAAGGTGAGGGAAACAAAGGCCGATACCAGCACGGCCGAGGCGATAACCACTCCGAATTCACGAAACAGGCGACCAACGAAGCCTTCCAGAAATATCACTGGTAAGAAAACAGAAGCAAGTGTGATGGAAATGGAAATGACCGCAAAGAAAATCTCTTTTGACCCCTTTAAAGCAGCTTCAATAGGAGACATGCCTTCTTCAACCTTCTTAAAAATATTCTCGGTGACGACAATTCCGTCATCCACGACGAGTCCTGTTGCCAAAACAATCGCCAGTAGGGTAAGCACATTGATCGAAAACCCAAAAATGTACATGATGAAAAAAGTTGCGATCAGGGATACGGGGATATCCAATAAGGGCCGTAGAGCTATTCCCCAGTCACGGAAGAAAAAATAGATGATCAGTGTAACCAATATAATGGAGATCAGTAAGGTCTCTGCTACCTCAACAACGGACTTTTTGATGAATTTGGTATTGTCAGAAGCGATATTGATGCTGATATCCTGAGGGATATCCTCTTTCATCTGATCCAGCATCTTGTAAAAATTATCGGCGATTTCCAGGTAATTTGTTCCCGGTTGAGGAATAACGGCCACACCGACTAGCTGTTTACCGTTGCTGACCATTTTTGTCTCTAAATTTTCAGCATCAATTTCAGCACGGCCGATGTCAATAAATTTGACCAGCCGTGTGCTATCTGCTTTTAGGACGATGTTGTTAAACTGCTCGGGTGTGGAAAGGTTGCCAACTGTTTTTACGGTTAATTCAGTGGTGTTACCAACAATTTTACCGGAGGGGAGTTCAATGTTTTGGTTGTTCAATGCGGTCCGGATATCGGAAGCGGTAATACCGTAAGCGGCCATTCGGTCGGGATTGAGCCAGAGGCGCATAGCATAACGTTTCTGACCGTAAATTTGCGTGCTACTGACTCCGGGAATGGTCTGTAGCCTTTCGGAAATAACGTTTTCAGCATAATCACTCAGTGAAAGCTTATCTCTGGTTTCACTCTGTAGGGTAAGCGTAATGATCGGATCGGAGTCAGCATCTGCCTTTGATACAACAGGAGGGGCGTCAATATCTTGAGGCAGGCTTCTGACAGCCTGCGATACTTTGTCACGCACATCATTGGCAGCTTCTTCCAGATTTTTCTTTAAATCGAATTCAATTGTAATATTACTCGATCCCTGATTGCTCGAGGAGGATATGTTGCGAATTCCATCGATGGAGTTGATCGCCTTTTCCAGAGGTTCAGTGATCTGGGACTCGATAATATCGGGATTGGCACCGGCGTAGTTGGTGCGGACCGATACGATGGCCGGATCAATGGAAGGGTATTCACGAACGCCCAGAAAACTAAAGCCAATGTAGCCAAATAGAATAATTGTAATATTGACAACAATGGTAAAAACGGGGCGCTTTATAAAAACGGCAGATAAATTCATGTACAGTTAGTTAGCTAGTGAAACTTTAACCTTCACTCCATCTTTTAATGCGAGAACGCCAGTTGTCAGGACCGTGTCCCCGGCACTTATTCCGGATAAGATGACTATCTCTTTATCCGTACGGGACCCGGTTTCAACTTTGGTTTCTTTTGCCAGCCCATTTTCCAGAATAAATACTTTTTTTCCGTCCTGAACCGGGACGATCGCCTCGGTCGGAATAGCGATTGCATCATTTTCTACTTCAATCGGCAGGATAACATTGACAAAAGATCCTACCCGAAGCCGACCCTGTTCGTTCGCTGTCCGTGCCCGAACAGTCAATGTGCGGGTGTCTGGGGATACTTCAGGTTCGATCGCATAAATGTTTGCTTTGATGACTGTTGGGTCATTGGCAACACTAAATTCGACGGGGGCATTTAACTTGACCATATTACTGTATTTTTCAGGGATAGCAAATGTAATCTTGACCGAATTGTCTTTGACCAAATTTGCGATCAGGGTATTCGATGAGACGATTGCACCAACTGAAATGTTTCTTAAGCCGATCATGCCGCTGAATGGTGCTCGCACGGTTGTCTTGGAAATCTGCGCCTGAATCAACTGGATTTGCGCCTGTGCAGTTTTTAACGCTGCACTGGCGATATCAAATTCTTCCTGACTGATTGCGCCTTTCTGAAGTAACAGTTTTGCCCTACGCTCATTTTCTGCATTAAGCTGATTTGTTGTCTGAGCCTGCTTTAGTTGTGCCTGAAGTTCAATATCATCAATCTTGATCAACGGCTGTCCTTGTTGGATACGTTGGCCCTCTGAAAAGTAAATTTTTGTAATTCGACCACTGACCTCGCTTCTGATCTCAACCTTTTCTTCGGCATCGATACTTCCGGACAAATTAATGGACCGATCTGCTACAGATGATTTTGCGATAATCGCCTGTGCAGCGACAGGAGCATCTTTTTTGACGGTAGATTGGCCACTTTCTTTCTTGTCTTTTTTTGAATTTATGAGGAAATATCCACCTCCGATAACAGCACAGGCTAGAAGGATGTAGATGGTCGTTTTTTTATTCATTGTGGTATAGTCCTTATGTGGTTTTTGATTTGACGGATAAAGATAGGTTTATTCTAATGATGAAACCGGTTGTCAAAAGGATTTTACAATACAGAACAACCATCTATCCGTTGATGGTGCAATATGCTGGCTATAAAAAAAGCTAGAAACTTGTTCTAGCTTTATGCTTATTATTTTTTCGCTTTGACTGTTTTCTTTTCGACTTTTTTTTCCGTCGAATCATCTACTTTTGGTTTAATGGAAGCTTTCGATAAATGTGGTCTTCTTTTTCCAAAAGAACCGTTTGATATTTTTCCTCTTCTGGTTTTGATATCACCTTTTCCCATAGTATAAAATATTTTGGTTTTAACAATACATTATTGATAAGTTTAAATATACCATATTCCTTTTGGATTTGCAATTTACTTAATATTAAATGATTGGGAAAATTCTTTTCTGTATGTCTATTTTAAAGTTTTGGCTGATGGTCTCAAAGAAAAGGTTATTGGCTGGTTTATTTTCTGCTAACAGATAAGGGATCTCCAGGATGTGATCTTTTAATTTGATCCGATAATAACCATAGAGCAGACCTCTGGTGGTCTGAATGGACTCAACCTGTTGTACGCCCTGAATGTCCCGGAAAATATTGAAAGTATAATTATCCGCACGAAGCTGTTCCACAAAAACCTCATTTGTTTTGGTGTTAAACCAGATCTGCTGGCTCTTGATCTTGCTGAAGTGATTATTGAAAAGAAAGAGGTACCCAATTAAAAAAAAGGCGATTGGAAGCAAAAACAATACAATCTTAATTTTGACAAAGAGCAATACTGTGATGAGAATAAGGACCACGCCCATTAGGGCATTGGAGAGTGTTTTCTTGAGGGTGGATTGAATGAGTGCAGCGGGCGCTTCGATCAATTGGAAGCCCGATTTTAAATTTTTGGAATTTATGTCTTCTGATCCGGAAAAATTAAATTTTTTCCGGATCAGAAGATAAGAAGCTAGGAGAATTAGTCCAACAATCAACAATTTCATGACGCTTTGTTAATATTGTTCTTCTGCATTTGGATATTGGACAGCCTTGACCTCAGCAACGTAATTGCTCACTGCTGCTGTAATCTGCTCGTGAAGATTGGCAAAATGTCGCATAAACTTTGGCTTAAAATCCGCATTCATCCCCAACATGTCATTAATGACCAATACCTGGCCATCGCAATCGGCACCTGCACCTATTCCGATTGTTGGAATATCCAATTTTTCGGTTACCGTTTTGGCTAAAGTTGCAGGAATTTTCTCCAATACAATGGCAAAACAGCCCACTTCTTGTAGAGCCAGTGCATCTTCAATAAGTTTGGCTGCTTCTTGTTCTTCCTTGGCACGGACACCAAAATTTCCAAATTTGTTAATGGACTGTGGTGTTAAACCCAGATGTCCACATACTGGGATTCCGCCGGAAATAATCTTTTTGATATTTTCAATAATTTCAAGACCGCCTTCCAATTTCAGAGCATGTGCGCCGGATTCTTTCATCATGCGTACAGCGGCCTTGTAGGCTTCGTTTGCAGAACCCTGGTAGCTACCAAAAGGTAAATCTGCCAAGACCATGGCGCGTTCTGTGCCCCGTGCAACGGCCGCTGCATGGTAGATCATATTGTCAAGCGTGATGGGTAGGGTGGTTTCATAGCCAGCAAATACATTGGCAGCAGAATCTCCGATTAGAATAACATCTACACCGGCACCGTCTACCATTTTGGCCATGGAGTAGTCATAGCTGGTCAGCATCGAAATCTTCTCCTGACGTTCTTTCATTGCTTGAAGCATTGCTGTGCTTACTCTTTTTATTTCTTTGTTTACAGACATCTTAACTTATATTGTAAACCCAAAAGTAAGGTTTTTATCATACATTGGCCAATATTCTGCCTTGTGTTTTGTATTTTTGTCAAATGATACAGAATGAAACCCGTCTATTTAAATTTCCCAAATTTTCAGAATTAATAATCTATGAGGATGAAAATTTGATTGTTATAAATAAACCTCCTTTTGTCGCTTCTTTGGACGAAAGGGAGGGGGGAGAGATTAATATTCTCCGTTTGGCAAAGAAATATCATGCTGACGCTCAAGTCTGCCATCGTTTGGATAAGGAGACTTCAGGTATTTTGTTGATCGCGAAAAATCCGGAAACCTACCGTTCGATTTCCATCGCTTTTGAAAAGCGCAGAGTCAATAAGGTCTACCATGCTATTATCAGCGGCACGCATACTTTTAACGATCTTGTCGTCGACTTGCCTATTTTAAACCTAGGCAATAAAAATGTATCCATTGACCGCGCAAATGGCAAGCCTGCGGAAACCATCTTTAATTCCCTTAAATATTATAAGAATTATACCTTAGTAGCGTGTAAACCGATTACAGGGCGCATGCACCAAATCCGTATTCATTTGGCTACACAGCATGCTGCAATCGTAGGGGATAGCATGTACCGCGGAAAACCTGTTTATCTGTCACAAATTAAGAAAAGAGGCTATACTTTGTCCAAGGATGAAGAAGAACAACCCATTATGAAACGTTTTGCCTTGCATGCCAAGCATGTTGAATTTGAATTGAATGGTGAACAAATGGTATTTGAGGCACCTTATCCGAAAGATTTTGCAACTTTGCTGAAGCTGTTGGATAAATTTGATTCTTAACCTGCCGTAAATCTTATTTATGAATCCAAAAACAAAAAAGATAATTGGCAATGTTGTGTTTGTGCTGTTCATTGGTTTATTGATATGGCCGACAAGCAGAAGTTATTTTCAACAGCTGTTGATGAAGATCGGTTTATTTAAACCGAAATTGGAAGTACCACAACAGGTTGCAGAGCCTCTCAGTTCGGGGACAGAGAATGTTGGTAAGGGCGTCACGTTTATGAATCATTTGGGCGAAACGGTATCTGTAGCAGATTTAAAAGGCAAAGTAGTGTTTATCAACTTTTGGGCAACTTGGTGTGGGCCGTGCCGCGCGGAAATGCCTTCCATCAATGTGCTTTATGATAAATTCAAAGACAATCCCAATGTGGTATTCTTAATTGTAGAGATAGAAGGTGATAAGGAAAAGGCAGCTGCTTTTGTCAAAAACGAAAAGCTAACTTTACCCATCAGCTATCCGAACAGTGATATCCCGAAAGAGTGGCTTTCGGAGTCTATTCCAAGTACAGTTATTTTGGGTAAGGACGGCAACTTGGCTACACGACATGAGGGCATGGCCGATTATTCTAAACCGGATGTGGCAACTTTTATTCAAGATTTAATCAATAAATAATTACGATCTATATATTAGCATGACCAGAGCAGAACTTATTCATCAAATCAAAGAGAAACGTTCGTTTTTATGTGTCGGATTGGACACAGACCTTACTAAGATTCCTGAACACCTGTTGGATGATGAGGATCCGATCTATAGTTTTAATAAAGCAATTATAGATGCTACAGCTGATTTATGCGTCGCTTATAAACCAAATATTGCTTTCTATGAATGTTATGGACTAAAAGGGTGGCAGTCTCTTCAAAAAACCTGGGCTGCATTGCCGAAAGATTGTTTTAGTATCGCTGATGCCAAACGTGGCGATATCGGAAATACCTCAGGCCGTTATGCAATGGCATTTTTTGATGAGTCAAATTCAGGTTTGGGATTCGACAGTATTACCATTGCTCCTTACATGGGGAAAGATTCGGTCACACCGTTTTTGGATTTCAAGGATAAGTGGGCTATTGTACTGGCATTAACATCGAATGAAGGCAGCCTGGACTTTCAAAATTTTGAAAATAAGGAAGGGCTTCAGTTATTTGAGCAGGTCATTGATAAAGTAAGTACTTGGGGAAATATAGACAATTTAATGTATGTTGTGGGTGCAACAAGGGGAGAGGGTTTTATTAAGATCCGTCAACATGCACCGGAGCATTTCCTATTGGTGCCGGGGGTAGGTGCACAGGGCGGTTCGTTAGAAGATGTATGCAAATATGGGATGAATAAAGACTGTGGTTTGCTGGTGAATAGTACCAGAGGAATTATATATGCTTCAAAAGGACGTGATTTTGCGGAACGCGCGCGTGAGGAAGCCTTGAAATTACAAAAAGAGATGGAAATTGAACTGCTAAAAGCAGGTATTATTTCCTGATTTGACATTTAATAATTCATTCGTAATACTTACCTTTGCAGCATGCCAGAAAAAATTATCATTCTAGACTTCGGGTCTCAGTACACGCAATTAATTGCAAGACGTGTCAGAGAACTAAATGTGTATTGTGAGATACACCCGTTTAATAAATTGCCAGATTTTGACGAATCTGTGAAAGGAGTTATATTCTCCGGAAGCCCCTTTTCGGTTCGACAAGAGGATGCGCCTCAAATTGATTTTTTCGCTATTCAGGAGCGATTTCCTCTTTTAGGAGTGTGTTATGGTGCACAGTATATTGCTCAAAAATCGGGTGGAGATGTACTGCCATCTGAAATCCGTGAATATGGTCGTGCAAATCTGCAATTTCTCAATAGTGAAAATGAATTGTTGGCAGGCGTACCCGTACAATCTCAGGTATGGATGTCGCATGGCGACACGATTAAGGAGGTGCCGGCAAACTTTGATATCATTGCCAGTACAGATAAAGTACGCGTAGCAGCTTACCAGGTAAAAGGCACACGTACTTATGGTATACAGTTTCATCCAGAAGTAACACACAGCACGGATGGTGCCATTTTATTGAAAAATTTTGTTGTCGGGATCTGTGGTTGCACGCAGGACTGGACTCCAGATGCATTTGTGGAGACAACCGTAGCATCATTGAAAGAACAGCTGGGTGATGACCATGTGATCATGGCATTATCCGGTGGTGTAGATTCTACTGTTGCTGCAGTTTTATTACACCACGCAATCGGACAGAAATTACATTGTATTTTCGTGGATCATGGCTTGCTTCGTAAAGATGAATACGAGCAAGTATTGGATTCTTACAAAAATATGGGTTTAAATATTAAGGGAATTAATGCAAAAGACTTATTCTATGGTCGTTTGGCAGGCGTTTCTGAACCTGAGGAGAAGCGTAAGATCATCGGTAATTCCTTTATTGATGTGTTTGACGAAGCTGCGAAGGAAATTCAAAAAGAATTACCAGAAGGAATTGAAGCCAAGTGGTTGGGGCAAGGTACAATTTATCCTGATATTATTGAATCGGTTTCGGTTAAAGGACCTTCAGCAACCATAAAATCACATCATAATGTAGGCGGTTTGCCTGATTTTATGAAGTTGAAAGTTGTTGAACCATTGAAGACGTTATTCAAAGATGAGGTTAGAAGAGTTGGTAGGGCATTAGAGGTAGATCAGGCGATTTTGGGCAGACATCCATTCCCGGGACCGGGTTTGGCCATTCGTATTTTAGGTGATATTACTGCGGAAAGAGTAAGAATTGTTCAGGAAGCAGACGCAATCTTTATCAATAATTTGAAAGAATCCGGTTGGTATGATAAAGTATGGCAAGCTGGTACGATCTTTTTACCTGTACGTTCAGTTGGTGTAATGGGTGATGAACGTACTTACGAACATGTCGTGAGTTTAAGAGCTGTAGGATCGCTTGATGGGATGACTGCAGATTGGATACATCTACCATATGACCTGTTGGCAAAAATTTCAAATGAAATTATCAACCATGTGAAAGGAATTAACAGAGTTGTATATGATATCAGTTCAAAACCACCCGCTACGATTGAGTGGGAATAAAATATGGGTTGCAGCACTCGTGGCATTATGCTTATCGAGTTGTACAACCAAAAAAAGCACAGTATTGCGTTCGCCCTCTTCTAGTCGGGGCGAACAGCAAACTGATGCCACTAAACCAAACAGTGAGAAAGATAAGCCTGCCATAAAGGTAGGTGATGTGCAAAATGTAAATGGCCATTCGGTTAAGAACAATAAAATTGCACTACTTTTGCCGTTTGAATTAAATAGTATTGCTAAAACGGTGACTACAGAAGATGTCGAGCGTTCTGCTCTGGCACTGGATTTTTACCAAGGTTTTCAATTAGGACTGGATAAGATCGCTAAAGACGGAATGCTTTTTGATTTGCAGGTTATCGACTCGCGCGATAATGTTGCCTATAATGCGTCATTGGGAACGGCGGCGGCAGTAAAGGATGCCGCGCTTGTTGTCGGGCCTGTCTATCCAAGGGAAATTCGAAGTTTTGCGCAGACTTTTGCCAACAAAAATGTTCTTCAGGTTTCTCCATTGGCAGCAACGATGGCTTCAGAATTTAGCCTGCCCAACCTTGTGTCCATGACACCGTCGATACGGACGCATGCTGAAACCTTGGCAAAATACATTGCCGACCAGTATTATACTGGCGATCAGATTTTGATCTATGATGCCGGTGATGATGAGAGCAAACAGTTTTTGGTTAATTTTGCCAATGAAGTTACAAAGGCAAATGCGCAGGCAAAGATAAAAACAGTGATGAGCATCAATGAACTCAATAATAGTCTTGTACTCGCAGGTACGAATCATGTTGTGTCGGGAACTGCGAATAAGAATCTCGTCAAAGGATTGTTGGATGCTATGGATGAGCGTTTCTTGAACCCCAGTAATCAATTTAAATTGTATGGACATCCAAACTTTTCGAAGCTTTCTTTCGAAAATTTTGAAAATATGGACTTCTATGGCTTGACGATTACGTCTTCGAGCCTGGCCGATGAATCGGATGGTGATACGAGAAAGTTTATAGCAAATTATAAATTGCTGTATAAAGTCGATCCTTCAGAGTTTTCCTATAAGGGCTATGATGCAGCTGTTTATTTTGGGCGTTTGCTCCATAAATATGGTATTGACTATGTAAGTCATATCACGCAGGAAAAATTTTCAGGGCTCAATAGCGATTATAAATTTGAGTTTTATCCAAAATGGGGCTATGCCAATAGAGCTTTAGGGATAATGGTCTATCACAACAGGAAATTTGAAAGAAAATAATCCTTGAATGGCTGAATTTACTGAAAAACGTATTTACCAACAAATACGTAATTTTGAGCGTGCAATGGATGGCTTTGAGGGAGATCAGCCATTTTCACGATATTTGACGGCTTTTTTTAAGGAAAATAAACAGATGGGATCCTCGGATCGAAAGTCTACTTCCCGTTTGTGCTATAACTATTTTCGTTTGGGAGCAGCGGCCCCACAGTTGTCACAGCAGCGACGACTGGTCCTTGCTGAGTTTTTATGTGAAAAAGACAGCCCATTGGTTAACTTACTTGAACCTGCATATCTTGAAAAGCTGGGTTTATCCATAGAGGAAAAGATTGCTTTTCTAGAATCTGAAGGACTACTAAAAAGTGAGGATCTATTTCCATTTACTGCATATTTTTCGCCCCAGATTGATACCAAACTTTTTTTGGAGAGCCAACTGGTACAACCACATCTCTATATTCGAATAAAAAGAGGTAAAAATAAAATAGTACATGCGATTTTGGACGAAAACAGGATTCCCTATCATGAATTGGGCGATCAGACTGTCGCTTTAGCGAATGGTACCTCATTGCAGCGATTTTCCACGTTGGAAGGACTTGTTGAAGTGCAGGATCTATCATCGCAGCGTACACTTGCATTTATGAAACCGGGGGAAAGGGAATTCTGGTGGGATGCTTGCGCAGCATCTGGTGGTAAATCTCTTTTGTTAATGGATGCCTGTCCCTCGATAAACCTATTGGTATCGGATCTTCGTATGAGCATTCTTCGAAATCTGGATGAGCGATTTGACCTGGCTGGAATTAAGCATTACCGAAAGAAAATACTGGACCTGACAAAAGACCCATATCCCATATTGGGCAATGAAAAATTTGACGGGGTATTATTGGATGCCCCCTGTACGGGTTCCGGGACCTGGGGGCGCACACCAGAGATGATCCGGCAGTTCAAAACCGTCAAGATCGAGGAGTTTAGCACATTGCAAAAGAAAATTGCAAGTCACGTCGCCGGTTATGTGAAAGAGGGGAAGCCACTGATCTATATTACCTGCTCGATATTTAAAGCTGAGAATGAAGAGGTGGTGGATTACATCTTAAATAATTTGGGGTTTGAACTGGAGAGCATGCGTTGCCTGGATGGCTATAAGGAAAGAGCAGATAGTATGTTTGTCTCCCGGTTGATCAAAAAATAAGCAGAATGGCCTTGAAATATCGAAGAGCTTATTCTTTTCCTAAGAATAGGCTCTTTATTTTATCTCGATCATTGCAATTCGGACAGATCCGTTAATCGCACTTGCTAGGAATGACCAGTACCGGACAGGTAGCTTTGCGGATAACGGATTCAGATACAGATCCTGAAATAAAATGGTCGAACCCAGTTCGTCCATTTGAACCCATAATGATCAGATCTGCCGACCATTCATGCGAAGCAGCAAGAATTTCTTCTTTGATGGATCCAATTCGATTGAAAAGATATACTTCTTCTGACTCCGTAAACTCGCGGCTTAATTTTTCAAGATATTTTTGCGCATTTTCCTGTTCCATTTCGGATACCTCCGGCACAATGATCGGTTGCTGTCCCAATAGGGGATCAGCTCCAAAATTAGTCGGTGAGGTGGGCGGAATAACCGTGACAAGCGCAACTGAGGCATGAAATACCTGAGCCATTTCCTTCGCATAGAGAATGGCTTTCTCTGAACATGGAGCATCATCGACTGCAACGAGTATTCTTTTGAATTTTAAATTTGTATTCTCCATATCTACTATAATTAATTTATCTTCGTTTTATAATATATAATCACATATTCGACAATTTTGTTTTGTTTGGCCAATGAAATATGGTATTTGTACATTAGCTCTTGTTCCGTTGCGTGCGGAACCGGCACATCGGAGTGAGATGGTTTCCCAGCTGTTGTTTGCTGAACTATTTGAAATTCTTGAAATACAGGCAGACTGGACATCGATCAGGCTATTAGAGACAGCTTACCCGGGCTGGATTCAGAATGGTCAATTTAGGGAACTTGATCCTGTGGAAATGGAGAAGTATCTCGCGGCAGGTCTAAGCCTGGTCGGCAGAGAAGGAGGTCTGCTTCGGAATGATACAGAGTGCCTATACCTCTGTCATGGAACAAAGCTTTATTTGGGTGAGGCAGGCCGGTTTCGGGTAGCGAAGCTGGATATGACTTACCAAGGCAGTATCAACTCCTTTTCCAGGGATGATTTTGAAACTAAAGTTGCCGAACTGGCCATGAGCTATAAGGATGCACCTTATTTATGGGGTGGACGTTCTCAGTGGGGAATAGACTGTTCTGGTTTTTCGCAGTTGATCTACAGCTGTTTTGGCATAGCTTTGCCCAGGGATGCGTATCAGCAAGCAGAACTCGGGGAGACCGTTGATTTTATTTCGGAAATTAAAGTCGGGGATTTAGCTTATTTTGACAACGCAGACGGACGGATTACCCATGTAGGCATTATGCTGGATCGGGATACCATTATTCATGCCTCCGCGAAAGTACGTATTGACCGGATGGACAATGAAGGTATTTTTAATCAGGAACTAAATCGCTATTCCCATAAATTGCGAATTATTAAACGTTATACCTAATGATGAAAAAAGGCTATAAGTATCCGTACCTATAGCCTCTTTCTTTCTTATCAACTACCGATTAGAAGTGGAATTGTACACCTAAAGTTGGTGCTAAAGAGTTCGCATCTAACCCAAATGTGTTGGTTGATCTATCATCAGTTTTATTGTTGTTATAGTTGTAGTATAAACCTCTAACCTTTAATTCGATACCAATTTTGCTCGTTGGGAAATACGCCAAACCCGGAGCCAATTCGACGCCATAGTTTTCGAATTTTGTTTCTGTTTTTGCGTTATTTGTTTCCGCTGTAGTTTTTCCCCAAGACATTGGTACGGATAATTGTGCAAAGAATCTTAATGGACCATTAGCAGAGTATTTTCTTACGAATGGAGCTACTTGAAAAGCATCAACTTTAGTACTATTGTTTTTATCAGTTTCGTTTTTTCTCCAATTGTAACCAACACCAGTACCTACCGCCCAGTTGTCGCTGACAAAATAGCCAACAGTTGGGTTGATCGAAAACGAATTATTTTTATGATCTGTATCTTTAACTTTTGAAGTTTCGAAGCCAACTTGACCGCCAACCATAATTTTTCCTTTTTCAGTTTGTGCGTTTGCTGCAATTGTTAAACCTGCAATGGCAGTTAATGTAAGTAAAACTTTTTTCATGTCTTTTTATTTTAATAGTTTGTTCTAGAGCCAGTAATTACTTTCTGACTTTTTAAATTCATTAGTCAAATATCGCAAAGTTATTTTATTTTATTGTCACTATATTGTCTAGATATTTTATTAAAATCGTAAGTTATAGTGGTTCAATTGATTAAATTTTATGTTTTTTTTATAAATTTCTTATTGTTTTAACAATGTTTGAAAAGTGTTGACTTTTTGTAATTATTTGTCAATTTGACGTAAGAAAACAAAAAAAGTCCTATATCAATTGATATAGGACTCTCCATGTCGTTGTTTAATCCGACTTTTTATTCGAAATATTCTTTTATGCGTTCAAAGAATGACTTCTCACTTTTACCAGGTTGCGGTTTGAAGTTCGGCGATTCTTTGAGTTTATTTAATAGTTCTTTTTCTTCGCTGGATACAGCTTTTGGTGTCCAGATATTCACATAAACAAGTTGATCCCCTTTGTGGTAGGAATTAACTTCGGGAATACCTTTTCCTTTTAGACGTAATATTTTCCCCCCCTGCGTTCCGGGTTCAATTTTTATTTTGGCTTTTCCGTCAATTGTAGGCACTTCTACACTAGTACCTAATGTAGCGTCCACAAAATTAATGTATAGATCATAAATGACATTTAGGCCATCACGTTTTAAGCTTTCGTGAGGTACTTCTTCGATTAATATGATCAGGTCTCCCGGAATACCACCGCGCGGAGCTGCGTTACCCTTACCGCTCATTGAGAGCTGCATTCCTTCGCTCACTCCTGCAGGAATATTGATCGCAATTGTTTCTTCACCGCGTTCTAATCCTTCACCTCGACAAGTTGTACATTTTGCGGTAATTTCAACACCTTCGCCATTACAGGTAGGGCAGGTGCTGGTGGTTTGCATTTGTCCCAAAATGGTGTTGGTCACTCTGCGTACTGATCCTGAGCCACCACAGGTTTTACAGGTATGGAAAGACGATTTATCTTTTGCTCCTGTGCCATCACAGCTATGACAGGAAACTTGTTTGTTTACTTTAACTTTTTTCTCAACACCTTTAGCGATTTCTTCAAGAGTCAATTTAACTTTAATACGTAAATTGCTTCCACGCGCTACGCGACGTCCTCCACGTTGACCTCCCCCGCCACCTCCAAAGAAGCTTTCGAACGGATGTCCGCCGCCAAAAATATCACCGAACTGACTGAATATATCGTCCATATTCATGCCACCGCCACCGTAACCACCGCTTGCTGAATTACCGGCGTGACCAAATTGGTCGTAGCGTTGACGTTTTTGTGGATTGCTCAAGATATCGTATGCCTCAGCAGCTTCCTTAAATTTTTCCTCAGCTTCATGGTCACCGGGATTTTTATCCGGGTGATATTTTATCGCTAATTTGCGATAGGCTGATTTAATCTCCTTCTCGTCCGCTGAACGCGCGACACCAAGTATATCGTAATAATCTCTTTTTGACATCGTCTTACTATTATTGACCTATAACTACTTTCGCGTGACGGATCACTTTGTCACCTAGGTAGTACCCTTTTTCGATAACGTCCACTACTTTATTTTTTAAATCTGCCGTTGGTGCTGGAATAGATGTAATGGCTTCCTGCAATTCAGGGTCAAATGTCTGACCGATCGTTTCCATTTCTTTTAACCCCAATTGAGACAATGTCTGTCTTAGTTTGTTGTTAACTATATCCATTCCCGTTTTGACAGATACCACATCTGTTGCAGTTTCCATGGCATTTAAGGCACGGTCAAAATCATCCAAGGTAGGTAATAACTTTCCGATCACATCTTTTCCCGCTGATTGAATCAATTCAACACGTTCTTTGCTCGTACGTTTTCTGTAATTGTCAAATTCAGCAGATAGACGAATGTATTTATCCTTTGCCTCTGCCAATTCAGCTGCCAGCTTCTCTTCAGGAGACAATTCTACCTGATTTTCCGAAGGCTGCTCCTGTTGATCAGAAGAATTAGTTTCTACTTGATCTTGACTCTCATCATAATAATTATCTTGCTCATTCATATCTTCAATGCTAAAATAGATTCAAAAATTTACTATACCTTCTTTTGTCAAAGTTTTTGCCAAATAATAAAATTCCGACAGCTTGTCAGATTTTACCAAAAAAGCCTAACAATTTGTCGGAATTTGTAAAAATGTCTTTTTAACTGTCAGTTTTTCGTTTAGATGCTGACATCATCCTGTAGAATACCGTCCCCAGTTTTGATAATCCGGGATGGCATATTGCGAATAATGGTATAATCGTGAGTAGCCATTAAAATTGCTGTTCCAGAATTGGCAATGTCGCGCAATAATAGGACAATTTCTTCCGACGTCGCCGGATCCAGATTACCCGTAGGCTCATCCGCCAAAATGATCTCCGGATTATTCAATAGTGCGCGAGCAATAACAATCCGCTGTTGTTCACCACCTGAAAGCTCATGGGGCATTTTTTTTAATTTGGAACGGAGCCCTACTTTTTCCAAGACGTCCAAAATACGTGCATCGATCATTTTTTTATCTTTCCAGCCCGTCGCCTTTAAGGCAAACTCCAAGTTCTTCTCGATCGTCCGGTCTGAGAGTAAATGAAAATCCTGAAAGACAATTCCCAATTTCCTACGTAAATAGGGGACATCATTTTCATGAAGTTTCTTTAAATCAAAGCCAGCAATCATTCCTTCGCCATTGCCGATATATAAATCGCCATAGATGATTTTTAATAAACTACTTTTCCCACTGCCAGACTGTCCGATAAGATAGAGAAACTCTCCCTTGCCGATACTTAAATTGACATTGGATAATACCAGATGTTTCTGTTGAAAGATATCAACGTTCTTTAATGTAATTACTTTATTTTCAATCATGGGCGTTAAAACTCTAATTTTTTAATTTGGCCAAAGGGCATTTCTTTGACCAATTGCATGATATATTCTGCCTTTTCTCCTAATCCGATCTTTTCAAGCGATTTGTCAGGCCGATCTACTCTAAAATATGCCAACAAGGTGAAAGCATCATCTCGCAGCTGCACATAGTCGGGGATTTTGGCGACACCTCTTACTTTAATGATATACATGATTTCAAAGTTAGTATTTTTAATGCAATTTCCGTACTACGAAATTAACCGAAGCTTACTGGTTTGCAAATAAGAAGTCTAAGGTATTAATCCCATCTGCATAATCATCCAAAGCAGGAGACTGACTTTCACCAAAATGAAAAACTGGTGACTGAATATTCAATTGCACTTCGGATACCACACATTGGATGTTTTCAGCCTGTTGATTTAACTCGTTTTCGACGTCTCCAAGACTGTTGTATTCTTCATAATAAACGACAGATAGCGGAGATGCTGTACGCTCATCCTGTTTGAGCAATAGAAACCCATTATCAAAATGCTTGTCGCCATTGATCAGATAGATGGATTTATTATAGTCGTAATTGTTATTGTATTTATAGTGTTCGGAGACATCTTTAAAATTTGCTATTCCTTCAAAAAAATGGGAAACATTATAGCCTTTCGGGACAAAAATTTTGGATACGGAACGACAGCCGAGTCCGAAATAATCGAAGATGTCGTGTCCCAGAGCTTGTAGTTGTGCAGCGGATTCCGTACCGGTAATAACGCCAACACTATTTCTGTTACGTCGGATAATATGCGGCTTAACTCCAAAATAATAATCAAAGTAACGGGCCGTATTGTTTGATCCGGTCGCAATGACGAGATCAAAGTCTTTAAGTTTATCTACGATTTCAAAAGCGGTTTCAAAAGCGGGTTCGATTTGTTTTAAACGATTGAGTACAAAGGTTGTTAAACCGGCGTCATCGGAGGATACTTTAATTTTTGCCTTAAATCCGCTGATTAATACACAAAGGATGTCATGAAAACCAACCAGCGGAATATTTCCGGCGAGAATCAAGCCTACTGTTTTAGCTGATTCGTTATCCGGATAGTCTTGTAACCAGTAACTGAGCTGCTCTGCCGTTAAGTTGGAAGCAATCGCATGTAGGGCGTTTTCGATATTTTTTAGGGTATACCAAGGGTTTTTATGTTGTGCCAGTTGAATGATCTGAACAAGATCTTCAGGCTGCTTTTTCAACAGTTCACCCAGTTTTACAAACGCATTTATTCGTTGTTGCTTTGTCAAAATATTAAATTTTTAAAAGATGAATACACAAATTTGTGTTATATTTGTGCTGTTAACATTAATCAACGTGAATCAACTAGCCTTATTGTACAATCAGACTTTGTTTTCATATTGATAATGCAAAAATAGTTTATTTATCATAATTGTGAGGTTATAAATGGCGATTAAAATTACAGACGAATGCATTAACTGTGGTGCTTGCGAACCAGAATGCCCAAATAATGCAATATACGATGCTGGTGTAACTTGGAAATTCTCAGATGGGACTGCTTTAGATGGTGTTATAGATTTTGGTGATGGCGTTACGCTGGATGCGAATGAATCACAGGAAGCGATCTCAAATGAAGTCTATTATATTGTTTCAGATAAATGTACGGAGTGCGTAGGTTTTCATGACGAACCCCAATGTGCGGCTGTTTGTCCGGTTGATTGTTGTGTGGATGACGAAGATGTACGTGAGTCTAACGATGAGCTATTGGCGAAAAAAGCTTGGTTACACGCGGAATAATTTTTTGATTCCGTTAAAATATAAAGCAGGGTAAGAAATTATCCTGCTTTTTTTATGCTCCGGCATTTTCGTGAAATCGGTATTTTGTTGTGAAACAGGGGCTGTTTAAATAATAATATTTGCAAAAGCATAGGATTTTTTTATTTTTGTTCTTTTGACCATTAAAATCTTTTAAATGTTAAAAACCAAAATAGGGTACATCACCCTTATCACAGTTACATTAGCTTGTATCATTGCTGTATTATACGAATTTGATGTTGTAGGCTTTTCGCATGAATTTCTAATGGCTGTCCGTTGGATAGTTGCCACCATTTTGGTTGTGAATGCGCTTTATAAGAAAAATTTGACCACCTGGATTCTGACCTGTATGATCCTGGGTATTTTTGTTGGTCTGGATTTTCCCAATCTGGCAATTTCTTTGCAGCCATTGAGCAAAGGTTTCATCAAGCTGGTGAAAACAATTGTAGGGCCTATTCTTTTTGCTACACTGGTTTATGGTATTGCTGGGCACTCTGATCTGAAACAGGTAGGGCGTATGGCCTGGAAGTCTATGCTGTATTTCTTCTGTGCAACGACCTGTGCTATTTTTATTGGTTTGGGTGCCATTAATCTGACCCGTGCAGGAATAGGTGTGGATGTCGCACATATGCCACATGAGGAGCTACCGGCGCCTAAAGAAAGTATGGATGAACATGTCTTGAAATCGCTGCCCGATAATGTACATCCCGTTTACAAATTCACTTCATTTATCCGAGATCTCTTTCCTGAAAATATCGTAAAATCTGTTGCCGATAATCAGGTCCTACAGATCGTTGTCTTTTCGGTGCTATTCGGAATAGGGCTTGCAATGGTCGATGAGAAGAAGCGGAAACCTTTGGTCGATTTTACGGAAAGTATGTCTGAGACAATGTTTAAGTTTACGAATATCATTATGTATTTTGCGCCGGTTGGGGTGGGAGCGGCAATGGCCTATACGGTAGGACATCTTGGTGTTGATATTTTGAAAAACCTATTTATGCTGTTGGCAACATTGTATTTTGCATTGTTTTGCTTTCTGACTTTGGTGTTGCTTCCTGTTGCACTTTACTTAAAGATTCCTGTCAGACGTTTTATTAATGCCATCAAAGAACCTGTATCTATTGCTTTTGCCACGACAAGTTCAGATGCTGCTTTGCCAAAAGCAATTAGCGCAATGGAGAAATTTGGTGTTCCGCGTAAGATCGTTTCATTTGTTATCCCGACAGGCTATAGCTTTAACCTAGACGGTACTTCGCTGTATTTATCGCTGGCTGCAATTTTTGTTGCGCAGGCAGCTGGTATTCACTTATCGTTTGGACAGCAGCTCATGATTGCCTTCACATTGATGATTACCTCCAAAGGAGTTGCGGCAGTGCCCCGTGCTTCCTTAATTATCTTAATAGCAACGGCTGATCAGTTTGGTCTGCCAACCTTTGTTATCGCCGCGATTTTGGGTATAGATGAATTGATGGATATGGCACGTACTTCAGTTAACGTTGTTGGTAACTGTCTTGCAACGGTCGTTGTCGCTAAATGGGAGGGTGAATTTGATGAAGAAGCACCTTACCGGGAAGATACCGAAGAATTGGTTTAATTGATATACCAATTGACTTATAAAAAAGCGGCTCCAACGCATTGTGTGTTGGAGCCGCTTTTTTTTCTCAATGTGTCTGTTTTCTATTGATCAGCAAGAACCTTCAGTTGGTTTCATCGTGTTGGTGCTTTATAAGTGCGTGAAGGTTTTGCTGATTGATCGAAGCTGACTACCCGCCCATCTACATAATACCAGAGGTCGCCTTGTTGTTTAAATGTAGACTTTTCATGATGAATCTGTACTTGCAGCGCCGAATCCAAATAATGCGCTTCAAACTCTACCGTGGAAGATGTTGCTTTCAGTATATTGAGCTGCATCCACTTATTTTCCTGTGCCCATTGCTGAATCGCATCCCTGTGCTGGAATCTTCGTGTGGTCGGGTGGAATGTGTTGTATAAAAAGTCAATGTTTCCTACAGCAAAAGCACTGTAGCGTGCCCGCATAAGTGCTTCGGCAGTAGTTGCTTTGGTATGGTTGCTGTGCACTTGGCGACAGCATTCCGCAAAAGTCAGTCCTGAGCCACAAGGGCAAGAGTAGGGTGTTTCAATCATAATTTTTAGCATTTACCAGCCTTTAATGGCACCGTTTTTAAACACCTTTTTCGCTGTTGCTTCTACTTCCGGAGATTGATAAGATTGTATAAACTGCTGTACTTTTTCGTCATTTTTATTATCTGCCCGCGCAACGATTAAGTTGACATAAGGAGATTCTTTATCTTCTGTAAACAATCCCTGTTTTTCAGGGTCCAATCCGGCCTGTGAAGCAAAGCTATTATTGATGATCGCTATTGCAACCTGAGGATCATCTAGTACGCGGGGTAACTGTGGAGCTTCCATCTCAATGAATTTGATCTGCTTCGGATTGCTGACAATATCTGTCACTTTTGGTTGTATGCCCACATTCTCCTTTAAACCGATAATCCCCTCACGCTGGAGAAGTAATAGCGAGCGTCCGCCGTTTGTAGGGTCATTTGGGATAGCGATAGTCGCGCCAGGCTGAAGCTCGGTGATGGTTTTGATCTTTTTGGAATAGGCGACAATCGGGAATACAAACGTATTGCCCACGATAGTCAATTTGGTAAAACCACGTTGTTTGGACTGCTCCTGTAGATAAGGCTGGTGCTGAAACACATTGACATCGATATCACCTTGATTCAAGGCTTCATTCGGCACAACGTAATCATTGAAAGAAATTAGTTCCACATCCAGATTGAACTTTTCTTTTGCAACTTTCTTAGCCGTTTCAGCAAGTTCCTTTTCAGGACCTGTTACCACACCAACCCTAAGGGTATTTTCCTTCTTTTCCCTGTTATTACAAGCTACAATAGTCGTCAGACTAAAGGCTAAGATTGCAAATGCATAGTTCAATTTTTTCATCTGTTTGATTTGTTTATTCATTAATCAATTTTCCCTTTAAGTCATTATTCATAAGTGTTTATTTCAATGGTATTCATGAGCTCGTTGCACTCGGTTCATGCTGCCTTCGGTGGTTTCACTTGTAATGAAGCTATCAGATTTATTCCTCGAGTGTATGTTTTAAGCGGTATTTATGAGTTCGCTTTGTTCGGTTATTCACTCTACAGTATGATCAAATAAATCATGATGGTTTCATATGATACAATTAATGTTAGCGATGGTTTACTTTTTTTGATATGTAATCGCCTGTATATTGCAGCAGGAATACAATTAAAATTAATAAAATTAGTACAGCATTCATGATGAAAGTGTCATAACCGACATAGCCGTATTGATAACCAATCTGTCCCAGTCCGCCCGCTCCGACAGCGCCACCCATAGCCGAATAGCCTACAAGTGTAATTAACGTTATTGTCGCATTGTTGACCAGCGAAGGTAAGGCTTCGGGAAGTAATACTTTAAAGACTACCTGCCAGGTACTTGCGCCCATTGCCCTCGCGGCTTCAATTAATCCATGGGGAATTTCCAATAAGCTGTTTTCCACCAAGCGTG
This sequence comes from Sphingobacterium puteale, assembly GCF_003627955.1. Taxonomy (GTDB): domain Bacteria; phylum Bacteroidota; class Bacteroidia; order Sphingobacteriales; family Sphingobacteriaceae; genus Sphingobacterium; species Sphingobacterium puteale. The sequence continues at coordinate 316,263 of NZ_RBWS01000004.1, forward strand.
CGATAAATGGAGCTGCGCCAATGCTTAAAGGGACCAATGCTGCTGACATGCCTATAGATGTTCCTACGAGCTGACGTGTAAATGGAATCATCCATACAATAAGAATAATGAATGGAATAGACCGGAACACGTTCACTAGCAGCGAAACAATCTGGTGCATTGTTTTGTTTTCCAGCAGCTGATGTTTTCTGGTCAGGAATAGATAGATCCCCAGTGGCAGTCCGATTACAAAGCCAAAGAAGCCTGAAAGGAAAGTCATCATTAACGTTTCAAGCGTTCCCGATAATAGTAAATTCAGTACTTGATCAGACATAACCTAGTATTTTAGTTTGCGGATGCTGTTCTTTTAAATAGGAGAGGCTAGCTATTATATGTTCGCTGTCACCTGATAATTCGGCCAGTATAACACCAAATTTCATTTCTCCAACGTAATCGATCTGTGCGGTTATAATATTTGTTTTGACCTGATATTGTTGTTCCAATTGTTGTATAAATGGAATGGAATCGCCACTTGAAGCCATGTAAATCTCGACAAGTGGATTACCCTTATCTTTTAATCGTTCCTGAAAACTTAGAGGGATATCGACCTGCAAAGAGGATTGGATAAAGCTTTTTGTGGTCTCTTGTTGCGGGTTGGCGAAAATGGTTTCAACGGATCCGCTTTCAATCAAAAGTCCTTGATCCAGTACGGCCACTTGATCACATATCCTTTTGATCACATCCATTTCATGGGTGATCAGTAAGATGGTAAGTCCCAGCTGCTTGTTTATTTTTTTTAATAAACTGAGTATAGATTTCGTCGTGGCCGGATCCAGTGCACTGGTAGCCTCGTCACAAAGTAGGATATGGGGGTCATTTGCCAGTGCACGAGCGATTGCCACCCGTTGTTTTTGTCCTCCAGATAAATTCGCCGGATAGCTCTCTGCCTTATCTTCCAGTCCCACTAGATTGAGTAATGCCGAAACTTTCTCGCGGATAAATGCCTTAGATCTACCTTCCAGCTGCAATGGAAAAGCTATGTTTTCAAAGACTGTCAGTGACGACAACAGATTGAAATGTTGGAAGATCATACCGATATTTCTTCGTTTCATCATTAAATCCTTGGATGACATGGACATCAGGTCCTCATTTTCAATAATGACTTGACCAGTGTCAGGTCTTTCCAGTAGATTGACGCAACGAATCAGCGTGCTTTTCCCAGCGCCTGAGGCCCCTATAACGCCAAATATTTCTCCTTTGGCAATGGATAGGGAGAGACTCTTCAATGCATCTATTCGTTTGGATTTAACCTCGAATGATTTAGATATGTTGTTTAGTTGAATCATTGACCCTGTAGGGATTTATGCATTTATGTTAACAAAGTGGATGTCGATATAAATGTACACAAATGCGGTTGATAAATTACAATGAAATGACGAAAAAATAGCCATTGAACCGATCTTTCCGGGCAAAAAGCAAAGACAGGAAAGATCGGTCGTTTAGGATAGGATGTTAAGATAAGGGATGAGCAGATATCACTTGTTTCCCAGATCCGAGTCCCTCTATACCGTATTCAATAATATCGCCATCGCGAAGGAAGCGTTGTGGGGATTTTCCCATACCCGAACCTGCCGGTGAACCGGTTGAGATGATGTCACCTGGAAGTAAGGACATGAACTGGCTTAGATAGGATATTAACTTAGGCACGCGATAGATGAAATCGCTGGTATTACCGTCCTGCATAAGTTCGCCATTTAATTTAAGCCAAATTCTCATATTATCGACGTCTTGAATTTCATCTTTTGTGGCAATGAACGGGCCAATTGGAGCAAATGTATCGCAGCCTTTGCCCTTGTCCCAGGTACCACCTCTTTCAATCTGGAACTCGCGTTCGGTGACGTCATTATGCAGCACATAGCCAAAAACATAATCTAGGGCTTCCTCTTCACTAACATAGGATGCTTTTTTACCGATAACGATGGCAAGCTCGGTTTCCCAATCGGATTTCACTGAATTTTTAGGTAACGTAATACCATCGAAAGGTCCATTAAAAGCGGAAACAGATTTCATGAACACAATAGGTTCTGCGGCCTGTTGCAATTTGGTTTCCTTAACGTGATCGTCGAAGTTGAGTCCCACACAAAGAATTTTGGAAGGAGCTTCTAAGGGAGTGCCGATGCGCTCGTCCGCAGCGATCTCTTTTAAGTTGTGGTAATTCTGTTCTACATATGCTTGAAGTTTTTCCAAATTTGCCGTATTTGCAAAGAAATCACGGTTATATTGAAAATTTCCTTCCGAAACATCATATTTCTTTTCATTTAAAATGACTCCCGCCTTTTCGGAGCCCTTTGCGCCATATCTAAAAATCTTCATAAGCCGCAAATATACGGATTTTGTCCCGAAAAGGCCTGAAATTAACGCGAATTAACAATTAACCGATGTGTAAATTATCTATACAATTATTGTCCAGAGTGGGGTATTTAAAAGGAAATTTTTCTTGCAGTATTTTTTTGTTACTTACCCAGGTTCCGTTGAGCACCATTTCCTGTCCTTTTTTTCCAAAGAGCAGTTTGATCAGGAATGCAGGTACCGGAAAAGGAATGTAACCTATGCCGTACTTGCATTTGGCAATCCGTTTAGTGAACTGGCCAAGTGGTATCGGATCGGAGGAGCATGCATTATAAACGCCTGCCAGGGCATTGTTTTGTATAGCAAATAGGAGCATGCGGGCGAGGTCCTCCATGTGGATCCAGCTTAGCATCTGTTTACCCGAGCCCAAAATAGGGCTTAGCCGAAAGCGAAGCAGCTGATTGATTTCTTTTAATAAGCCCTGATCTTTGCTGATCACCACGCCGAATCGGAAGACAACAAGCCTTTTCCCGAGCGTTTCAATTGGTTTTACGCTGTCTTCCCAAAGATTGCAAACCCAGGATAAAAAATCGCCACCTTGAGGATCTCCCTCTTCGAACGGTTTTTTTTGAAAGCTGTCATCGGCACCATACCATCCGGTTGCTGACGCTGATATAACAGTTTTTACCTGGTTTGGAACCTGTTTTAATGTCTGATACAGCAATTGTCCGCTTTCTACGCGACTTGATATAATTTCTTGTTGGTATGCCTTGGTCCATCGTGATCCATTGAGGTTGGCGCCAGCTAAATTGATGATATAATCCGCTTCCTGGATCGATCTTATATCGATAACCTGTTTTTTGGGATCCCAATGAACATAGCGTACATGCGGCTGGGCCGGAAAAGCCTTTGGATCCCTCGTGAAGATGATCACTTCATAGAAGTTGGCGACCAATAATTTGGTCAAATGAAGGCCAATAGCACCTGTTCCCCCTGTAATGATTACTTTTTCCATGATTAATCTCATCTTAATTTGATCACGATATCGTTACTACTACCTTTTGGATAATCAGCGCGATACTCCTTCTAATATACTATTTTGAATCAATAAAAGAAGGTATATTTTAAGGTTTATCCTTTAAAAACTTCAGCTTTTGTTTTGTTATTTATAGTTCCTTTCCAAGACGGCAGGCTCAAGAGTGGAAATGCAGGGGTGATTGACCGGAGATCCTTTCCGACAGTTAAACAGGGGGAATAAAGCGAAATCGTCCGGAAAAGATAGCGCTAAATAAAAGCAGATCGTCAAAAAAAACAGGTTCGCCTGCAGCGCAGACGAACCTGTTGTAGAACGTTTGGTATCGTTTATTGTATGGTTTGGATTGTACTTCCACATGTTAACATTTGAGCGCCATAATATGGATTTTTGACCTCTTTATTAAGACTTAACCAGGTAGCTCCTTTGCCTCCGTTAAACATGGGACATTTTTGTTGATAAACGGGAAGTGCTGGTTTGGAACTTTTTGCCAGTTTATAAACCTCCTCGGAAAGCGATACAAATGCCAAACGTTGTTTTGCAAGATCCTTTGCGTTCTGCAGCGCCTTGCTGTGTTGTGCCAACGTATTTGCCTGTGCTTTCCATACCTGTTGTTCAGTAGTTGTCAAGGATGTCGATTTTAACGTGGTTAGCAGGTTTGAAAGTTTTGTAGCGCCTGCTGTGACAGCTTTATGATCAGCAGCAATAAGGGCGTCTTTCAATACGAAATACTGATCGTAAATGGGCTGAAAGTTACCCGCCTTAGCGACAGATGAATTTCCGCTGCTTTCTTCTTTATTTTCAGGGGTATTTTCTGGGTTTGCTGGTGGAGCGCTCAATGTTCGGTCGTATTGACAACATCCATGTAGCTCGGCATAAGTCGTTGTCGGAGCTAGGTATTTTTCATTGTCATAACCTGCTAGTGCAATGTTTTTCAGCACCGCGTCCAAAGAGGTTTTCTCAGCATTAAAAGATACCTTTGCTGTCTGGTTATCCTCGTTCCAATCTACTTTGGAATCCGCTGAATTTCCGGATTTTTCTATCGTTTTTTTACACATACCACAGTTGCCACTGATTTTCACGGTTTGCGTTGTCATGGCTGTATTTTGTGCATGGCTGTATAGACTGCTGGATAAAAGGCAAATTGCTATGATATTTTTAAGTACTTTCATTTGTTTTAGTTTTTTGAAATACATTTATAGATTCCTGCGGAATGCGATCGGTCTACTTGATCGGCATGGACAGGTTCTTAATTCTTTTTTACCGATGGGGGACTCATTTTTAATGAAGCTCCATTTTCTATTTAAGCTATTTTGGGTGGTACCCAAGGGTAGAAATAGCCCTCTGAAAGATAGACGGGCAACAAACCACTATATAATTTTTTAAAAATGGAAAAGGAAATTTTTGGTAGCTGAACGGGAAAGGTAGAGACCGCCAGTATACTTGTCGCTGTGGCGCAATGACAACTACAATCCCGGCATTGCTTGCGGTGTTGACAGAGCGGTTTTTTCTTCGCTTTTTGGCAACAATCATGTTTTTTGCTTGCATGGTCCGGATTGGCAACGGGGCAGGTTTTTGCCTTACTTTGATGGCAGGGATATGTCGCGGTCGGCTTGGCCGCTAAGCCAAGAAAAAGAATTAGTCCGATGAGATATTTTAGTGTCACCACAGTTCAAATATAGCTTTTTTTGGATAAGTATTAAATCTACTATCGGGATGGCTGTTTCTTATTCCATGTAAGGCGTTCGTAGCGCTCGTGACTGCATTATGGAAAACACGTGTTGTGGGAGCAGAATCTAGGGATGCATGAGCGGGGTATATTACATAGAAGCGTAGACAACAGTTTGATTAGTTGACTACGCTTCTTTTATTATTTAAGTTAGTCGAGAAGCTCGCTAGAACTTAAAGTTTGATAAGAAACCCGGTTTCTTCCAGGTTCTCTTATATTCGTCCGCCAATGCGCTATGGTCTGAATAAGCGAGGACTTCATTAAGTAGGTGATGCGCTTTTTTGAGGTTCCCCGTCTTGTAGTTAGCGAGTGCTTCCGCCAACTTTACAGATTCACAATCATCGTCGTAGCTCCATTCATGTTGCGCATAGATGCTATTAAAAATTTCCACATAGCGGTTTACTTCTACTAGATTTTCCCGTTCAGCCAGTAGCTGAATCCCCATTTTTATCCAAAGTACATAATCTTCTGGATCCATGACTGTGGCAACCCAGGGATCATGGTGTTGAAATACGTCTGTACCTGGTCTAAATTCGGAGAGGAAATAGTGACTTTTGACAATGAGATACAAGGTTTTTGCTTTATCAAAGTCATTGATAATAAATTCCTTTTTGTTTTTGAGGTAGGCCTTTGCAGCTGTAATGATAGCGCTATAGTCAGAAACCTCATTGTAAAGCTGCATGAGGATATATTGTGGCTGTGCTTCATGCGGATATTTTTGGGCCATATCGTTATAATACTGAATACGGTAATCGCGTTCATAGGGCTCAAGAATAACATAAATTACATTTTCCACACCGTTTTTAGCCGCTTCAAAATCCCGATAATGATAGTCGTTCAAGGTAGGATGATTGATGTAGAACTGATAGATGTGCTCCAGAAGATATTGTGCTTCGCCCTGTATATCGGAGGAAAGTCCCAGATGATAATTTACTTCAAGCTGATACACAAACATCTGATAGCAACTTGGGAATACCAGATCTGATTCATCCTCGGCAGATTGTTCTTCTATTACCTCATCGCGCATTTCATCAAGGTCGCGCAAAGTGACTTGGTAGGTGTCGAAATATAGTATGAGGGCGTCTTTTAAACGTTCATAATCCTCCAATTTCGATAATGCGTCTGTTCGCGTCTGATGTAGTTCTTCAAAGTCTGAGTAGTTTAGCCCTTCAGTTGCGATTTGATAACTCTCTTCGAGGAGATCCACATTCTTTAATGCAATTGCCAGGTTATTGCAATTCATTGCACGATTATGGTTTCCACCGAAATAATCACTTTCATATTTCCCCTGTTCGAAATAAGCAGCGAAGGCATCATAAGCCTGGCGGTAAACGGCAAGGTAAAGCTGCCGCATGGCCAGCGTTTCTTCGGATGATAGGGTTTCCAGACTATTGACAAAGTCAGCTAAATTGACCCCTTCGTTATAGAGATCACGTGGCAAGTCATCAAAAGTCGGAACATGCTTATGTACTTCGCCTGTTGTTAAGTAGGTACATTCAACGAGACGACGCCAAGAAGTTGCATTCCACTGTCTTTCGCCCAATTGTCGGAGGTAAGGTAAAGCTGCTTCATATTGTTCCTCATCATACAGGTATGCCGCTGCAAAATGATAACCGGCGTACAGGTCAGGATATTGATCAATGAGTTTTAACGCGTGCAAATAGTAATAGTCCAAAGGAATACCGATATCTTCGGAATAATTGCGTTCGATGATAAGCTGGTAATAGAATACCTCCGGGTTTTCATAACCGTCAGCGATAAGATCTTCGAAGCGGCTGTGCCATTTGACCAGTTCCTTGTGGATATGTGCAGCTGAATTTTCTCCTCTGATAAGCTTCATTAATACCTTTAAAGCCAGGTCGATATTCTTGTTTTCATAAGCGATCTCAGCAAGGTCAACATACTGCATCTCGCTACCGCTGATGAAGCGATCAAATTGCTCGCTGATTAAAGTTGTTAGCGCAGCGCCTGAAATCTGTTTGGTACGATCTAGAAGGTATATTTTTTTTATCCAGAATATGGAGAAATTCTGATCGGCAGCTTCGCGGTTGTCCTTGAACGCTTCACGAAAGTAAGCAATGCCTTCATCCAATAAAGGCAACAGGGCAGTGTCATCCTGGAGACTTTCATAAATATCCGCCAGAAATCCGTAGCCATAGGGAGCCATTTTCGGTATAGCGATCAACTTTTTTGCATAGCCGATAAACTCATCTTTGTTGTCTTCATTGATGTGTTTCCTTGGACGATTGATCTGTTCCAATCTGGTCTGATTATCCAGGACATAATTTAACATATGATAGAGCGTTGTTTCATTTTCCGGCTCTATCAGTAGTGCTTTTTGAAGATAAGGGATCATCTTCTCCTGTATGATATCAAAAATAGCTTCATGCCCATCGTAGAATACCTGGTCGTGATAGGCAACTGCGAGATGTGTCCAAAGGGGGACATCCTGGTCATCTTGTTTTAATTGATTTTCACCTTCAATGATAAATAGATCAAGCTGCCCGCTGTAGAATAAATCGTATATATTTTTATCTTCCATTCTTTAATTCTTTGTGTGTTTTTCCAATCGGTTGAATTTATTAAAAATTATTGGGGTAATGAGCGTTTGACAAATTTATCACCATCCCATTGAAAATGCTCTTCTCTTTTGGAAATGCGGTATTTGGAGGCGTCGATATCGTCGTTTTCGGTTTCCCCTTCTTCGATATACTTATAGATCAATTGGTTGTTTTTTTTGTGTTCTGTAGGGAACAGGAGTTTCTCGTCGTAATAAAAGACTCCTGCATCGGAGACAGAATACCTGCTGGGTAGGTTGATAAGTTTCTGGCCGGTCCAGGCAACATAATGATATTCGCTGGGAACTCCGCAGGCGCCAGAAATAAATTCCATGTATAAGATTTGTTTTACATGAGTTAATCCCATGCTTGGCAAAAGTTTGCTTTGTGCACTCAGCTGTCCGCCAAATGCAAATGTGTAGGATTGGCTAGCGATCAAGGAGTCGTGTGGATTCAATACTTTTACTTTGGTTAAAAAGTAATCCTGTTGTTCCCTATTTGGCGGTTTGATAAAACGTTCAAAACCATAGAGGTATTGGAAACCTTCCCGGTCAACCTGTTTGCCAAGAGCCAATAAGCCAAGCCAGATAAAACCTTTTTTTTGTTGGCTATCCTTCAAGTAGCTAATCTGGTACCATGGGGCGTAGAAGTTTTTGATAATACTGCCTTTGAGTGGGGCGCTTGTCATCGTAACCGTTGTCCCAACACCTAAAGAGTCTATCTGTTTAGCTTGGAGTCCGGGAGCGGAGCGAATATAGGCTTTTTCAACAAAAACGGTAGCTGTTTGCCCTTTCTGTATATTCCAGAGATTAAAATCGTTATCAAAGGAAATACCATCCTGCGCTTTAAGAAGCAAGGGAAATAAGCTTAAATATGCCAGCGTGAAATTTATTATTTTCATCTTTATCCTGTTCACTGTCGCAAAAATAGAAGAATTTTTGTGCAGGATTATCACTGGTTTCAGGTATTTTCTTGCTGGCGACGTAATCCCGAGTAAACCTTGATATGAATAGTAGTCCAGCGCAAATAGATTTTATGATTTCAAAACAATTTTGTCTTAAATGTGGTATCTTAAGACGTGAAAGTTTATAGCATTAATAAAGGCTATAGTAGGCGAATAATAGGAATTTATGAAAGAAAAAATAGATCAAAAACAGCAAGTAAGTGCGCTATTTGATCGCTACAGGAATCAATTGGATAATCCCGAATATGTGGAAATTGAACTATTGGTTTTAATTGTCGCGATAATTCGGCCCAAAAAGGTGCAGTTGTTGTATCAGGTCGATATCCAGTTTTTTCTTGATTTTCTACAGGAGTCAGTGGATTGCAGAAATCAGTTTATCCGCTACCTTAAACGGGTTCTCAGGCAAAGAGATTTTGACCAACTGGTATCTGATACGGGCATTATCAGTTATGCAGATTTTATCTATGAGCTCAGGAAGCGGATTACCGAGCGTTATCTCCCTTATCAGCCAGCAAAGTCAACTTTGCAATATTTGCTGAATCAGGTATTTTACTCCCCCAAAGATGCGGATTGGATAGCCACAATTTCAGCCGAGCAATTGTATGAACTATTTCGGCTGTGTGAGTTTAATTCCATTTATGATGATGAAACGGGTTTTGAAATGATTGAGATCTTGTATGGGATCGAGCTGTTGGTGCAACGTATTACTGGCCGGGCAATGGAAACTGATGTCAATAAAATGGTGCCGGAGTTTCAGAATTTCGATAGTCCATTTATTGCAATTATGCGGGAGTTTACGGAGTTAAATGACCGTATTTTACAGTCGGAGACGAAATACATCAACTCAGAAGATCTTTCGTATAAACAGTTGCTCGTACTTCATCGACAATGTGAGGCCTATATAGAAACCGCTTTTGGCAATTCGCACCGTTTTGGTATTTCCATTAAGGTGAATCAGTCCTTATTGCGGATCCGTCAGCAACTGGAACGTATCAAGGATATGCTCTCTTTTTTGGTGATTGATACGGAATCCCAAAAAGCAGAGAAAAGCATTGAGTTGGCGAAGACGCTGATTGGATATAATTCCAGAAAAAGCAATATCCGTAAATTAATAGGGCAGAGCACGCAGTTGCTGGCCTATGAAATTACTCATCATACAGCGCAGACGGGGGAACACTATATTACATCAACCCATCAGGAGTATTGGAAGATGTTTCGTTCTGCCTGCGGTGGCGGTGTAATTGTGGGGGTGATGTGTATAGTAAAACTGTTATTGGGAAAAGTGGAGACAAGCGAATTCGGGCATGCATTTTTATATAGCCTGAATTATGCGATCGGTTTTACGGTGATCTATCTTTTTGGAGCGACCTTGGCAACAAAGCAACCGGCGATGACAGCTTCATCGTTGGTGAGCGCGATTGAACAGGGGGCTTCTGATCGAGGCGCCGGCAGGCATCGGTATTGGGTGTTTGCCCAATTTTTTGCACGTTTATTTCGCTCGCAGTTCATCGCTTTTGTTGGTAATGTGGTTATGGCATTTCCCGTCAGCCTGCTGTTGGTATGGGGGATACAGCAACTCACAGGTGTGAATATTGCAAGTGCCAAATGGTTACATTTAGTCGATGATTTAAATCCCATCAAGACTCCAGTCATTTTACACGCTTCCATTGCCGGTGTATTTTTATTTCTGTCGGGGATTATTGCCGGCAGTATTTCAAATCGCGATAAACACAATTCGGTTTACTATAGGATTCAGGAGCATCCTTTGCTGAAAAAGGTATTTGGGAAAACGAAGACGGACAAGATTGCCTCTTTTTATGAAAAGAAATGGGCTGGTATTGTTTCCAATCTCTGGTTTGGTGTTTTTATGGGCTCAACGGCTTCCATTGGGATGTTTCTTGGTATTAATATCGATATTCGGCACATTACCTTTGCGAGCGGAAATCTGGCCCTGGGTTTATTTGGACATCGTATGGAGCTGTCCACGGATATCTGGATATGGGGGATTTTGGGTATCGGGATCATTGGGTTCTTTAATTTTCTCGTAAGCTTTGGTTTGTCATTGGTGCTCGCGTTTCGTTCGCGAAACTTATCGTCTAAGGAGTTGGCGAAAATGGCCAAGGCGGTATGGATTTATTTTAAAATGAATCCAAAATCTTTTTTCTTTCCGCCTAAAAACTAAGAGATAATTTTTTGTCAGTCGTTGCGGAAATTGACTAATTCTATTAAATTAAGTGTACTAACAAATTTTTCCAGGAAGCCAGAAAATGCCTACAATTTGTTTGTTGCCGTCTATCTTTATAATATAGCTCACCTTTATCAAAAAAATGAATTTATACGGAAACACTGAGCGTGATATTTCATGTCTTTATAGCAACCGAAATTGTTTAAAATGATGGGAGAAATGCTTATTATGGAATACAATCCATTCTTGTTGGTTAAGTTGTCCCATGACGTCAATGAACCAAAGACTGGGTGTTCGGTTGCATATAATTTATTGATACAATCAATAATTGAATTCCTGTCGACAATTGTCATCATTGTGCTATCCTCTTTTTGTACTCAAACGACATTAATCGAAATTCGCTGGGATCTCAACCGTCTCCTGCCAAAAATGGGTGTAATATTACAAATAAGACTTTTAACTAATTAAATGGGATTATCCACTTATTGCGATCTCTGTTTCGCTCATTATCGTTTTGTTGCAATTTGCGGAACAATACATTTGGAATATCGTTCACAAACTAATTATTCAAATGAAAGGATTAAAAAGTATGCTGATGATCAGTCTAGGACTGGTTATTTTTTTTCCTGTAAAAAGGGGGACACAGGGCCACAAGGAGCTACTGGTGAGAAAGGCGAACAAGGCGAAAAAGGGGTACAGGGGGTAAAAGGTGGAGATGGAGCTACGATATTCTCTGGAGATGTCGTTCCATCAGCAAGCATAGGGAAAGCGGGAGATTATTATATCCGAAAAACGACTTCCGAAATGTATGGCCCCAACAGATGCCGGATGGGGCAAAGCGATGTCCTTCAAGGGAGCGACAGGAGCTAATGGAGCGCCGGGATCCAAAATCCTGAGCGGGACCCAAATTCCGGCAGTGTCGTTAGGTGTCGTAGGTGACTTCTACTTTAAAGTCGACAGTTATCAATTTTTTGGACCCAAGACCGCTTCTGTATGGGGTACAGGGATTAATCTAAAAGGGATGACTGGTACAGCGAATGTCCTCTATAGTGGCTGGCAATATGCTACAGGAGTTAAAGATTCTATTATAGACGGTTCTGTAGTTAGAGTTATCCATCTTGCTGCTAGAGGAATAACCACAACAATACTGAATAGTGGAACTGTAATGGTTTATTTAAATTATGGAGGAGGGGTGTTCCAGCTGGCTTTCACCTCAAGAGCCGGAGGGAGAATGAGCACGATCGCTCATCATCTGAAACAGAATCAAATCATTGTCTACAGGTTTGTTTACGATGGAGGAAGTCTTCTGAATTTAGTTAGTCAAATTAGTTATCGTTATGTGATTATTCCGGGAGGAACCATAGCAAGCCTGAAACGAAAGGGTGTGGACCTGAATGATGCAAGTCAGCTAGAGGTTGCATTGAAGTCTGAATAAAATGTTTATTGTACTGAGTGAGAGGCTCAAAGTTCAGAATTTCGTTTTATCTTGTTTTTACAGCATAAATAAAAAAAGCTCAACTGCGTTGAGCTTTTTTTGTAGTCTTGGCGGAAGAGGCGGGATTCGAACCCGCGGTACCGTTTCCAGTACGACAGTTTAGCAAACTGTTCCTTTCGGCCACTCAGGCACCCTTCCGTGTTTTGACATTGCAAACATAAGGCAATTATTTGAATCTGCAAAGCCTAAATATCAAAAAAAATGCAAAAAAAACGTAACGTTACAATAAGCATTTGAATTTCAATTTGTTGTTTAGCAATTAAAATTACATTGTTTTTTTGCTCAAATCATAATCCACCCGAACATGGTAAATACTTTTGAGCATAGCCTTGAAGATAACAGCCGATTCGGTAATATCTTTTAATGTAATATTGCTATTATTGAATTGCCCGCGCATCAGTTTATGTTCGATTATTTTATCCACAAGATTATTGATGGACTCCTCTGAGGGTTCTTTTAAAGCTCTGGACGCCGCTTCCACTGAGTCGGCCATCATGAGTACAGCCGTTTCCTTAGAGAAAGGAATAGGGCCGGGGTAGGTAAATAAAGACTCGTCAACGAGTTTGTCCGGATTGTTTTTAACAAACACATTGTAAAAGTAGTCCACTCGGGTGGTACCATGGTGTGTTCGGATAAAATCGAGGATCACTTCGGGAAGCTGATGTTTCTTAGCGATATCCACACCTTTGATGACATGGGAGATAATAATTTGCGCACTTTGTTCCGGAGAAAGTTCATCGTGTGGATTTTTTTCTGTCTTTTGGTTCTCAATAAAAAATTGTGGATTGGTCAATTTGCCGATGTCATGGTACAGCGCTCCGGCGCGAACCAACAGTGGGTTGCCTCCAATTTTATAAATTGCCGCCTCAGCCAGATTGGCTACCTGTAGGGAGTGCTGAAAGGTGCCCGGCGCTTTAAAGGATAGCTCCCGCAATAATTTGGAGTTACTGTTTGTGAGCTCCATCAGCGTCAGGTCGGATACTATTCCAAAGAGTTTTTCGAAAGCATAGATCATCGGATAGGCCAGCAACGTGATCATGACACTGACCAAGAATGGAAGGAGGTCCGACCAGTAGATGGTATCAATAGAGCCATTTCTTGTGACCACTAGCCCGATGTAAGCGATCCAGTATGTCCCCAGGATAATTGCTGAAGAAACAAACAGTTGTTCACGTTTTACCAATGTTTTGATACTATAGATTGCAACAATGCCTGCCATAAATTGTAAAAAGACAAACTCAAAACTGTTTGGTACAAAGAGTCCGGCCAAAAGCACCATCAACAGATGGATATTCAGAGCGACACGGGTGTCAAACAGGATGCGAATGATAATGGGGACGGCACAAAACGGAATATAATACAAATTGGGTATTTTGATCTTGATAGCCCAAGATAGTACAGCAAGCATCCCAATGATAACAATCATGATAATCATCAATAACCTATTGTTGAAATAAATGTCCTTTCGGAAAAGGAAAAGAAATACCATGAGTATCGAAAGCGCGAGGGATATGATCAGAAATTGTCCCAGTGTGACATAGTTTTGATTTCCGCTTATTTTGCCTTCATCTTCATACACTTTACGCAGTGATTCGAGCTTCTGGTAAGTCTCATTGGATATAATTTTTTCTTTTTCCGCAATCAGTTCACCTTTCTGAACTACACCTCGGGTAGCGGATATATTTGTGATCGCATTTTGTTCAAGCGCTTCGGTTTGCTGATCGTTATAGATGTAATTAATCGTGATGTAATTTTTTAATGTCTCCTCGAGCCAGCCTTTCTGTTTGATTTTGGTCAGCTTGGGCATTAAATTGTCCATATATTCATAAGAACTTTCAATGGTGTAACAATCTGCCGTATTTTTTTGTGAAGCAACCTTATCTTGTATTAATGTGAAATTATAATGTTTCGAAGCTGGGGATTTGTCATTGTTGCGGTTTTGAAACCGGTTATTCAGCGAGAGAATACCTTTACCATAGAGATGGTTTAATATCGCATTTCCGGCACTGCGATAATCGTTGATATTTTCATGTGTTGTATCCAGTTTGCTGCTTTGCCATTTTTCGGACAAATCGGTATTGAATTGGTCGATCTGTTCTTTGCTTGTTGTCGAATTGGCATTATAAATCGGCTGAATCGTATTTAATATACTTTTTTTGTCTGCATTGAGCTCTTCCTGCGTCTTCAGGATCGCAAAATTGTAAGGTGATATGAGATTTTCATGGTTCCAGACTTTTCCTTTTTGAAACTCATATCGGAACCGTGGTTGTTTGGGAAGAAAAATACAAATCAGGACGATCGTGATTAGTATTAATCCAATTTTTCGGATGAGATTTTCCGTTGTGTTTAATTCTCTTTTATATTTTATTTTTAATCTTCCCACTGCGAACGATGTTTTTATTATATAAAGTTAATATACAAATGTAGTTATAATTTATTTTTCGTGGATTCTGCCAGCTGCTATTTGAATCACGTTAAATGTGGAGAATGTTACGCTGAACAGAAAATACTTGTTATCTTTGCAAAAAAAACACAACATGTCAACAAAATCACATCTCATTGCACCATCCGTTCTTGCTGCAGACTTCGCAAAATTATACGATGATATCATCATGGTAAACAAGAGTGAGGCTGATTGGTTTCACATCGATATTATGGACGGCGTTTTTGTGCCGAATATTTCATTTGGATTTCCGGTGATGCAAGCAATCGCGAAACATGCTACAAAGCCGTTGGATGTGCACTTGATGATTGTTGATCCTGATCGCTATTTGCAGGTCTGTAAAGATTCCGGAGCAGACATAATTACTGTACACTATGAAGCTTGTACGCATTTGCACCGTACATTAGCGGCTATTAAAGAATTGGGCTGTAAAGCGGGGGTCGCGTTGAATCCACATACGCCAGTTGCCCTTTTGAAGGATGTTTTGGCTGATCTGGACCTTGTGTGCCTGATGTCTGTCAATCCCGGGTTCGGTGGACAAAAGTTTATCCCGAATACCTATGCAAAAGTGCAGGAACTCCGTGCAATGGCTCAGGGTGTCAATGATGGCTTGTTGATCGAAATCGACGGTGGAGTTACCACAGCAAATGCAGCACAGCTGTTGAAAGCGGGTGCTGATGTACTTGTTGCGGGTTCGTTTGTGTTTAATGCTGCAGA
Source organism: Sphingobacterium puteale (assembly GCF_003627955.1). Taxonomy (GTDB): domain Bacteria; phylum Bacteroidota; class Bacteroidia; order Sphingobacteriales; family Sphingobacteriaceae; genus Sphingobacterium; species Sphingobacterium puteale. Next base: position 331,715 of record NZ_RBWS01000004.1, read on the forward strand.
TCCGTTGGAGACTGTAAAAACATTAAAAGATATAGATATTGCTCTAGCAAAAATATAGAGATATGCAGAGGTGATTTAGTAAAATAAATCACCTCTTTTTTTATGGCGGATAACGGGAAGAAAACAAATTCAGGAAAAAACGAGCGGATGATATAAGTGCTGTTTAGAACAATTCCAAATTGATTTAAATAAATGGAATGCATGCGTTTAAAGTTGGATTTTCACTATTTTTGTATTTAGTCATAATAGTTGATTTAAGGTAAAAAAATCGACTTGAATACACGAATTGAACGGGCTAATTTATAAGGTAGTGTAGCGGGGCTGCATGAGTTTTCTATTAGCTTAATTATATTACAGACACGGTAGTGGAAGAAGGTAAAAAATATATCTTCTGAACTATCCTTAAAATAGAAAGATTGATATCTATGAGTATTTACAACGATTACGTACAAGAGGTTGTAGAGCGAGAAGGCCAGGGATTACATCCTAAGCCTATTGACGGAGCAGAATTACTAAGTGAGGTAATTGCTCAGATTAAAGATTTAAACAATGAAAATAGAGCGGAATCTTTAAGATTGTTTATTTATAATACTTTGCCCGGAACAACACCTGCGGCTGGTGTTAAGGCGCAGTTCCTAAAGGAAATTATTTTGGGTGAATCAGTTGTTGCTGAAATTACTCCTGCTTTTGCTTTTGAGCTATTGTCTCATATGAAGGGTGGACCTTCGATCAAGGTGCTATTGGACTTAGCGCTAGGTACTGATCTTGCGATCGCCAATCAAGCTGCAGAGGTACTTAAAACTCAGGTTTTCTTATATGATGCGGATACAGCTCGTTTGAAGGAAGCCTTTGAACAAGGAAACGCTGTTGCAAAAGATATTTTAGAAAGCTATGCGAAAGCTGAATTCTTTACGAAACTTCCTGAAGTAGCGGAAGAAATCCAGGTGGTTACTTTTATCGCGGGTGTAGGTGACATTTCTACGGATTTATTATCTCCAGGTAATCAGGCGCATTCACGTTCTGATCGTGAATTGCATGGTAAATGTATGATCACGCCAGAAGCACAGCAACAAATCAAAGAATTACAGGCACAACATCCTGGCAAAAGCGTGATGTTGATCGCTGAGCGAGGTACAATGGGAGTAGGATCCTCACGGATGTCAGGGGTGAACAATGTGGCCTTATGGACAGGTAAACAGGCAAGTCCTTATGTTCCTTTTGTAAACATTGCTCCGATTGTAGGTGGTACGAACGGCATCTCACCAATTTTCTTGACGACAGTAGATGTTACCGGCGGTATCGGTATCGATCTTAAAAACTGGGTGAAGAAGGTAGATGAAAATGGAAATGTTGTTCGCAATGAAAAAGACGAGCCTGTTTTGGAGGAAGTTTATTCTGTCGCTACAGGTACTGTTTTGACCATTAATACAAAAACAAAGAAATTATATAATGGAACGCAGGAGCTAATTGATATTTCAAAGGCTTTGACACCACAGAAAATGGAATTTATCAAAGCAGGTGGTTCTTATGCTATCGTATTTGGTAAAAAAATCCAAACTTTTGCAGCACAAACATTAGGTATCCAGGCACCGACGGTATTTGCTCCTTCGAAAGAAATCACGATTGAAGGTCAGGGTTTAACTGCTGTAGAAAAAATCTTCAACAAAAATGCGGTAGGTGTGACACCGGGCAAAGTATTGCATGCTGGTTCTGACGTTCGTGTTAAAGTAAATATTGTCGGTTCTCAAGATACGACAGGTTTAATGACTGCACAGGAGTTGGAAGCTATGGCTGCGACGGTCATCTCGCCTACAGTTGATGGTGCCTACCAATCAGGTTGTCATACAGCATCTGTTTGGGATAAGAAAGCGCAAGCGAACATTCCAAAATTGATGAAATTTATGAACGATTTTGGTTTGATCACTGCTCGCGATCCAAAAGGCGTTTATCACTCCATGACCGATGTTATCCACAAAGTATTAAACGATATTACGATTGACGAATGGGCAATCATTATCGGCGGTGACTCGCATACACGTATGTCTAAAGGTGTGGCCTTCGGTGCTGACTCAGGTACTGTTGCATTAGCATTGGCTACGGGTGAGGCTTCTATGCCGATTCCCGAATCTGTAAAAGTTACTTTTAAAGGCAGTATGAAGGAGCACATGGATTTCCGTGATGTTGTGCATGCTACCCAAGCACAGATGTTGCAGCAATTTGCTGGAGAAAACGTTTTCCAAGGTAGAATCATTGAGGTTCATATCGGTACCTTACTTGCTGATCAAGCCTTTACTTTTACTGACTGGACAGCGGAGATGAAAGCAAAAGCATCCATCTGTATTTCTCAGGATGATACGTTAATTGAATCGTTAGAAATTGCGAAAAACCGTATCCAAATCATGATTGATAAGGGTATGGAAAATAAAAACAATGTTTTACAAGGTTTGATCGATAAAGCGAACAAGCGTATCGAAGAAATTAAATCAGGTGTGAAACCAGCGTTGACTCCAGATAACAACGCAAAATATTATGCTGAGGTTGTGGTTGACTTGGATCTTATTGAAGAGCCAATGATCGCAGATCCAGATGTAAATAACGTGGACGTTTCTAAACGTTATACGCACGATACGATTCGTGACCTTTCTTACTATGGCGGAAACAAAAAGGTGGATTTAGGTTTCGTTGGTTCTTGTATGGTGCATAAGGACGATTTAAAAATCGTTTCAAAAATGTTGCGTAATATCGAGCAGCAAAAAGGTGTAGTTACCTTTGAAGCTCCATTGGTTGTTGCAGCGCCAACATATAATATTATCGATGAGTTAAAAGCAGAAGGTGACTGGGAATTCTTGCAAAAATATTCGGGATTTGAATTCAGTGATGCATTGCCAAAAAGCACTGCACGTACAGAATATGAAAATATCATGTACTTGGAGCGTCCCGGTTGTAACCTTTGCATGGGTAACCAAGAGAAAGCTGCGAAGGGTGATACAGTAATGGCTACTTCTACACGTTTGTTCCAGGGCCGTGTCGTAGAGGATAGAGATGGTAAAAAGGGTGAATCTTTATTGGCGTCTACACCTGTTGTCGTACTTTCCGCTATTTTAGGTCGTATCCCTAATATAGAAGAATATAAAGCTGCTGTCGAGGGCATTAACTTAACTAAATTTGCGCCTATTCCGACAAAATAAAAGCTACCAGGGTTTCAGTAACTTAATTAAATAACATAAATAAGAGAGATATGGCTTTTGATGTAGATATGATAAAAAAGGTATATAGCCGTTATGACGAACGCATTGCAGCGGCCCGTCAGGTGGTGAACAAACCTTTGACTTTATCTGAGAAAATTTTATATGCCCACCTTTGGGATGGTAATGCGACAGAAGATTACAAACGCGGCGTTTCTTATGTTGATTTTGCTCCTGACCGTGTAGCGATGCAAGATGCAACTGCACAAATGGCTTTATTGCAATTTATGCAGGCCGGACGTCCTAAAGTAGCAGTTCCTTCTACTGTTCATTGTGATCACTTGATCCAGGCCAAAGAAGGTGCAGATAAAGATTTAGCCCGTGCTAAAAACGAAAGTTCAGAAGTATTTAACTTCTTGAGCTCTGTTTCAAATAAATATGGTATCGGTTTCTGGAAACCCGGTGCTGGTATTATTCACCAGGTTGTATTGGAAAATTATGCATTTCCGGGTGGTATGATGATTGGTACAGATTCACATACCGTCAATGCCGGCGGTCTGGGTATGGTAGCCATCGGTGTAGGTGGTGCTGATGCCTGTGATGTGATGGCAGGCTTACCTTGGGAATTAAAATTCCCGAAATTAATCGGTGTTAAATTGACTGGTAAATTAAGTGGTTGGGCTGCCGCAAAAGACGTTATCCTAAAAGTTGCAGGAATCTTGACGGTAAAGGGTGGAACCGGCGCAATCGTTGAATATTTTGGCGAAGGTGCGGAGTCTCTATCTTGTACAGGTAAAGGAACAATCTGTAATATGGGGGCTGAAATAGGCGCGACTACCTCAACATTTGGTTATGACGCGTCGATGGAGCGTTACCTTCGTGCGACAGGTCGTGCTGAGGTTGCAGATGCCGCCAATGCCATTAAACAGCACTTGACAGCTGATGCTGAAGTCTATGCTAATCCGGAGCAATATTTCGATCAATTGATCGAAATTAATCTTTCGGAATTAGAGCCTTCGTTGAACGGGCCATTTACGCCAGATCTATATACCCCGGTTTCACGTATGCGCGAAGAGGCAGCTAAGAATGGTTGGCCTTTGAAAGTAGAGTGGGGACTGATTGGATCCTGTACAAACTCTTCGTATGAAGATTTGTCGCGTGCTGCATCCATTGCAAAACAAGCTGTTGATAAAGGGTTGATCACCAAAGCTGAATTTGGTATTAATCCTGGTTCTGAGCAGGTTCGTTTTACGGCAGATCGTGATGGTTTGTTAAAGACATTTGAAGATCTTAACGCTACGATATTCACCAATGCTTGTGGTCCATGTATCGGTATGTGGGATCGTGTGGGGGCGGATAAGCAAGAGAAAAACACAATTGTTCACTCGTTCAACCGTAACTTTGCGAAACGTGCGGATGGTAATCCAAATACCTATGCATTCGTTGCATCACCAGAATTGGTTGCTGCAATTGCAATTTCCGGTGATTTGGGTTTTAATCCGGTTACGGATACATTAACCAACAATAAAGGTGAGCAGGTGAAGTTGGATCCTCCTGTGGGCGATGAGTTACCAACAAAAGGATTTGCTGTCGATGATCCGGGATATCAGGCTCCGGCAGCAGATGGTAGTGCTGTTGTTGTTGACGTCGCTCCGACATCAGACCGTCTCCAATTGTTGGAACCTTTTGCAGCTTGGGAAGGTACAGACTTAAAAGGTTTGAAATTATTGATCAAAGCAAAAGGTAAATGTACAACGGATCATATTTCTATGGCTGGTCCTTGGTTGAAATACCGTGGTCACTTAGATAATATCTCAAATAATATGCTGATCGGTGCGGTTAACTTCTTCAATGAGAAAACCGACAACGTGAAGAATCAATTGACGGGTGAATACGGTCCTGTTCCGGCAACGCAACGTGACTATAAAGCACATAACATCGGATCAATTGTGGTAGGGGATGAGAACTATGGTGAAGGGTCTTCGCGTGAGCATGCTGCGATGGAACCTCGTCATTTGGGTGTGCGCGCAGTATTGGTTAAATCTTTTGCTCGTATCCACGAGACAAACCTGAAAAAACAAGGTATGTTGGGCTTAACTTTTGCGAACAAGGACGACTATAACAAAATTCAGGAAAATGATACGATTGATATCCTTGGCTTGACAGAGTTTGCTCCTGGTAAACCACTGACTCTTGTCTTGCACCATGCAGATGGAACGCAAGAGCAGATCTTGGCAAACCACACTTACAATGCACAACAGATCGAATGGTTTAAAGCCGGAGGTGCTTTGAATATTATCCGTAAGAATCAAGCGCAATAAAATGATTCCATAAAAATTTAGTTTAAAAGCTGCTTTCGTCCGAAAGCAGCTTTTTTTATGCAAGTTCAAGTAATGAAACATTTCTGTGATCTTCGTCATATTTTCCTAATTTCCACATGTTTTATTTGGTTATAAAATAGAATGGGGGTACTTTTGCCCAACGTTTTTAGCGCTGATATGAGAAAAATATTTTTGACGATTGGAGCACTTGCATTAAGTGTTTCGAGTTTACTTGCACAGGAAAATCCCGAGATAGGAAAAAGTATCTTTAAGCCAAAGAATTTAAGGACAGAAAGTAATAAAGGGAAGTTTTTCTTTTTTTGGGGATATAACTTTTCTTCGTATGCAAAATCTGATATACATTTTACAGGTCCAAACTATGACTTCATCCTCCATGATGTAAAAGCAGGAGATCGCCCGACGAAATTTGGATCGACTTATTTTGATCCCAGTCGTTTGACTATTCCACAATTTAATCTGCATTTCGGTTATTACATCAAGGACAATTACTCCATTTCCCTGGGCTGGGATCATATGAAATATGTTGTGGATATTCCACAGCAGGTTAAGATCACAGGTTATATTGGTGATGAAATCTCAACTCCTGGCATACCGACCGGAAATCGTGCGGGACAATATAATGGCGAAAAGATAACCGTGGATTCTGCCATGCTAACTTTTGAACATACGGATGGCTACAATTTTGCTTCGGTAGGGTTGGAGCGATATGATGATATCATCAACAACCGTAAAGGTCAACAGGTACTCACCATGGAGTCGGGTGTAGATGTAGGCTTATTGATCCCGCGTTCGGATGTGCACCTTTTTGGTGAAGGTGGTAACCATTTCTGGAATATTGCAGGATATGGTGCTTCTGCAAAAGTTGGTTTGCATTACCGTTTTTATAAAGGGCTTTACTTACAAGGAAACTTTAAAACAGGTTGGACAGATCTGTACAATATACGCACAACAGGTAGAAGAGGTGTGGACAAAGCAACGCAGCAGATCTGGTTTTTTGAAAATTATTGGGCTCTGGGCTTCAGATTCTAACGATCTCAATCTATAATATCTTAAGAATGGGGCTGTCAACAACAATCCCATTCTTAGAATATATCCTTTGGGAAAAAAGATCATTTCATATTCAACCTGTGCATCCTTAAATATCGCTTAATTTGAATATGTCCTTCACCCGGATTCCTTTCTCTGTATGTTGCAAGGTACAGCATTCGTTAATCGGATCATGTTCAAAGAAAAGAATGTATTCATTGTCGACAATTTCATTCCAGTACGTATTTCGTTCTTCCATGGTGACCAACGGTCTCACATCATAGCCCATGACATAGGGAATGGGAATATGACCAACAGAAGGCAATAGATCTGCCATATAGAGTACCGTTTTTCCCTTATATTTAATCTGCGGCAACATCATCGCTTCAGTATGGCCATTGGCATACCGAATGCTGATATCCTTGCCAAAAGGATTTTCAATATCTTCAACAAATTTTAACTGTCCGCTTTCTTGAATAGGAAGAATGTTCTCTTTCAGAAAGGATGCTTTTTCCCTCGGATTCGGGGCTGTAGCCCAAGCCCAATGGTCGGCATTGCTCCAAAAATTTGCATTTTTAAATGCCGGAGATAGTTTTTCACCTTCACGAACGATCGCGCCACCGCAATGGTCAAAATGTAAGTGTGTCAAGATGACGTCTGTGATGTCATTTCTTTCAAAACCTAGACTTGTGAGCGATTTGTCCAGTGTGGCATCACCGTGTAAATAGTAATAACTGAAAAATTTTTCAGTTTGTTTGTCGCCCAGGCCAGTGTCTACCAACATTAATCTATTACTTTCTTCAATCAGGAGTAAACGGTTGCCCCATGTGCACATATTGTTGGAATCGGCCGGATTTGTTTTGTTCCATATGCTTTTTGGAACCACTCCAAACATCGCACCTCCATCCAATTTAAAGAAGCCTGTTTCTATTGCGTGTAATTTCATTTTATTAATATTTGTAAAGCTTGGAACAATTTACGAAAAATCTAAATCATAAGGACGGTACAGGAAGATATTGTGCTAAAAAAATATGCTAAAAATTTTAATTTTTTTTATCTACATAAGTGTTTGGTAATGAGTAATTTGATTTTGTGTTTTTTATACAATAAGCCTGATTTTTAGATAATTAAGTTTTGTTTTTAGCGAAATTTGCCTTTAACTTTGGGCACATTTTAAAACAAACAAAAATATGAAAAAGGGTAACATTGGAAACGCGCCTGATTTGAAATATTTGAAAATTGATTATACAGGAAATGTATTTTATCAATTACCTGTTTCAGAGTTGGTCGAGCATGCGCTAGCGAATCAAGAAGGAAGACTATCTGATACTGGCGCATTGGCTGCTGATACGGGAAAATTTACTGGAAGATCCCCCAAAGATCGCTTTTTGGTGGAGGATTCCCTGACCAAGGATGCAGTATGGTGGGGGGAAATCAATCAGCCCATGACTCCGGCTAATTTTGATGCATTATTTTCGAAGGTTGCAGCGCACTTGGGCAAGAAGACAATTTACGTGCGGGATTGTGCCGCAGGGGCAGACCCAGCTTATCAGTTATCCATCCGTGTGATTACAGAAACTGCCTACCAAAGTATTTTTGCAAATAACCTATTTTTGAGACCGGAGGTCGAAATTGACAATCAACCGCAATGGTCCATATTAGCTGCACCAACATTGCTTATTGCTGATCCAAAGGATTATGGTATTCGCAACGAAAATTTTGTAGCAATCGATTTTACAAGAAAAATAGTGCTGATTGCGGGTACTGGCTATACCGGTGAAATTAAGAAAAGTATTTTTTCCATTCTAAACTTTATTCTGCCATTTGAGCATAATGTATTATCCATGCACTGTTCGGCAAATACCTCCAAGGATGGTAAAACGGCTTTATTTTTCGGCCTTTCCGGAACCGGAAAGACAACGCTATCAGCAGATAAAAATAGGAAGTTGATCGGTGATGATGAACATGGCTGGAGTGAGAAGGGTATTTTTAATTTTGAAGGTGGTTGTTATGCCAAATGTGTTGGACTCACAGCAGAAAAGGAACCGGAGATTTATCATGCGATCCGTTTTGGGGCATTGCTTGAAAATGTAGTTCTGGACGAGTTTGATAGACCGGACTACGATGATATTAGTAAAACGGAGAATACACGGGTTTCCTATCCGATAGACTTTATGGAAAACGCTGAAATGTCCGGGGTGGGGAATGCTCCCGATAATATTTTCTTCTTGACGGCGGATGCCTTCGGCGTATTGCCGCCGATTTCGTTGTTAACAGTAGATCAGGCGGTCTATCATTTTGTGAGTGGTTATACAGCAAAAGTAGCCGGTACTGAAGTAGGAGTAAAAGAACCTACTGCTGCCTTCTCTACCTGCTTCGGTCAGGCATTTCTACCTTTACATCCCGCTAGGTATGCCTCTTTACTGCGCGCTAAACTGGAGCAAAACCCAAACATTAAAGTATGGTTGGTTAATACAGGTTGGATTGCCGGACCATACGGTATCGGGCGTCGAATTAAACTAAACTATACACGTGCTTTGATCCGGGCGGCAATGGATGGATCGCTGTTAGAGTCCCGATTTAACAAACACGAGATCTTTGGATTGGACTATCCAACAAGTTGCGGTGAATTTATTCCTGAACAGATTCTGGACGCTAGAGGGTTATGGAATAATAATGAAGCTTATGATATGCAAGCCAGGCGTTTAGCAAAACTGTTCATTCAAAACTTCGAAAAATTTGACGACGAAATGCCTGCTTCGGTGCAGATGGCCGGTCCTAAAATTCCTACGACAGTGCTCGTATAAAAGTAGCGCAAATTTCGCAAGAAAATACTTCCGGAAAGGGGCTCTCTTTCTGGAAGTATTTTTTTCAAAGATTTGCTAATCATGTTTTTTGACAAAAGAATCCAGCTTCTCCTGTTCATTGCCAACAATTACGTTGATAAGTATCCGAAAGGCAGCCAAACGAGCTTTCTTTTTATTGTCATTGTCGATTTCAAACCAAGGTGATTTTTTTGTGCCTGTTGTTTTAAATAGGTTTTCAATATAATTGGTGTAAATATCCCATTTTTCTTGAGCCTGCTGATCTAATACTCCAATTTTCCAACGTTTTAAAAAGTCTTCTTGTCTTTCTTTCAGCCGTTCAGCCTGTTCTTCCTTACTGATGCTCAAAAACAGTTTGATCAGGATAATTCCATCATCAATCAATTGTTTTTCAAATTCCGGGGCCTGTTTCATGAATAATTCATGCTGTTCTTTGGTACAGAAATCAAATACCGGTTCTACCACAGCGCGATTATAGTAACTTCGATCGAAGATTACCATTTCTCCTTCATTGGGCAAATGTTTGATATACCGTTGAAAGTACCATTGTCCATTTTCTTCAGGGGTTGGTTTCGGTAATGCTACAACACGTACCTTTTTTGGATTTAAATGTTCGGTAACCCGACCAATCGTACCACCCTTTCCAGCCGCATCCCTTCCTTCAAATATAATGACAACGCGTTTCCCTTTTTCAATAATATCATATTGTAATTTGAGCAGGGTGACCTGTAGATCATAGAGCTCTTGTTCATAGTCACAGACATCATTAAATTTTTTGATTTCCAAAATTTTATGCTGCTCTAAATAGTCAAGAACATCTTTGTTTTGACGGATTTTTTGAAGCTCTTTTAAATCGTATTCTGCCATAATATTGGTTTTATCAAGTTTATTCATCTAAAGTTAGCTATAGAATTGTTAAAAAATGTCAAAATTCAAATAAATCCGACCAGCCAATGTAATATTGACGGAAACGCGAACGTTATAAAATAAAGCAATGAAAAAGGATGCTTTTAGTAGAAATTGACTTTTCATAAATTTAGGTTAATAATTGGTTAGGTAAGCTCGGAGTTCTCAACTTCGGGCTTTTTTTATACCTTCAAAACTGTTTGCAATTCATATGCGGATACTTTCCGATAGCCATGGTATGAACCTGTAGCTGGAATATACTCGTAATTGCACTTGATATTGTTTAAATGTTAAAAAATGTTAAAGAAATAGTGATTATATAATTAATTGAAACAAGTGTCGTTTTAATTACAAATACTTTTCATAAAATAGGTTAATATATGGCTAACGAAAGCTCAGAGTTCCCCACTCTGGGCTTTTTATTTTCACCTATGACAATGGAGTAAATATTGTTTTCAGGGGCGGAATTCCAAGCATAAAAAAGCCCTACATATAGGCTGTAGGGCTTTGCTATTTTTTAATCTATATTTCTATATTTTTTAAGCCACTTCCCTTAAATCTACAGCAACAACACGTGAGACTCCCTGTTCTACCATGGTCACACCATAGATAATATCGGTGCTTGCGATCGTTTTCTTATTGTGTGATACAACGATAAACTGAGAGTTTTTGGAGAAATCACGAATGATATTATTGAATTTGTCAATATTGGTATCATCCAAAGGCGCATCTACCTCATCGAAAATACAGAAAGGTGCTGGTTTTGAAAGATATAGTGAAAATAACAATGCTGTTGAAGTCAAGGTTTTTTCACCTCCCGAAAGCTGATTGATTGATAACGGACGTTTTCCTTTTGGCTGAGCAATGATATCTATATCCGAATCTAACGGATTGCTTGGATCAGTCAGGACGAGGTCACAGCTGTCCTCTTCATTAAATAACGAACGGAACACTTTAATGAAATTGTCCCTTACAGCATTGAAGGTGAACATAAATTGCACTTTGGCGGTATCGTCGATTTCTTTAATTGTGGCCATTAAAGAGCCTTTTGCTTCGATCAGATCTGCTTTTTCCTTATTGATAAAATCATAGCGCTCATTCATCTCATCAAAGGCTTCTTTGGCCATTAAATTAATCGTTCCAAATTCATCGAGCTGCTTTTTGAGTTTGCTGCATTTTGCCGCTAAGGTAGACTGATCTTCCGCAATTTCTGGTAGCTCTTCGCGCTCAATCAGATCTTTAAGTTCGATATTAAATTCTACGGACAGACGTTCTTTAAGCGCATTGAGGTCTATTTGTAAGGCTGTTTTCTTGTCCTTAATTTCACTGACAAGAAAATCACTCTGTTCTTTAGAACGACGGTGTTGTGTGAGTGAATCCTCCAGATTATTGATCTGTTGTTTGTCTGCGTAGTACCTTTCTTCCAGCTCCTTTAGACCATCTTCCAATGCAATCTTTTGCTCATACATCGCTATAAGGTCCTCATCTTCTTCGTCCTCAAAGGGAATTGTCGTTCGCAACGCTTCCTGTACTTCAACAAGTTCAATACTATTTCGCTCAATACGGATTTCATGATCATCTTTTTGAGTCTCCCTGAATTCAAGATCCTTGCTGATGTTGGAGACTTTATTTAATTGTTGATGATAACTAATGTTCTCCTGATTATAGGCGATGGATTTTTCATTCAAAATCTCCGAAATTTCATGGAATTGATCCTGTAATTCCGATAGCTCCGCCACACTCTGATCTTTTTGTATACGCAATTCCTGCAGTTGAGGTTCGGCAAGAGTAAGATCGGTTTCGATACCTGCGATTTTTTCCTGGATATCTCTTTTACGTAGCTGCGAATTGCTGATGAAAGACTGGTATTGCTCCTGTTTCGTTTTTACCGTGATCAGTTCATTGTTAAGTCTATTGAGTTGAAAACGGAGTTCATCAATGCGTTCTTTTTGCGAGTTGCTGCGTAAAGCCTCCACGCGTGCTGTTTCGGCTGTTATCTTGTCTTCAAGTTTTGCAATCTCTTGATTGAGCGTTTTAATTTCCTGAGCGAGAACCTCAAGGTTTTTCGCTCTACCGATGCGTTTTCCCTCAAATAATCCGACTGATCCACCCGAAAGTCCAAAATGATGTTTGGCATAGCGACCATTTTTTTGTAGAATCACTCGACCTGTTTCAGGTAGCTCTTGCTCCAGTTCCTTTTCACCTTCCTGCTTTAATATATAGACATGCTGAAGGAGTAGGGTACAGAGGGCTTTATATTTTTCATCCACCGTGATCACATCCAGAGCAGGCATGAGATTATTATTTGTAGGAATGGGAGAAGTAACCGCGGTATCAATTGCTTCCAATACGAAGAAATGAGCCCGACCTTTTGCGGCATCACTCAGTAACTGGATTGCTTGGACAGCATCTTGTTGTGTTTCGACAACATAATGGTTCATGATCGGTTCCAGGTAATTTTCAATTGCAACGCGATAGTCTTCCTGACAGAAGAGTACATCCGAGAACAGCGGTGGTTGCTTTTTCCAGCCTGCATTTTTCTTTAAAAACCGGATGGAATCCGGGAACCCCTCCAAGTTGTCAATAAGTGATTTTGTCAGGTTATATTCATTTTGTTTGGCATCAACTAACCTGAGGTCTTTCGCAAGCTGTGCTTTAAACTCCTCCACATTTGTCTGGCATTGAAGAATTTGCGCCTGTAACCCTTCTTCTAGCTCATTGGCCGATTCATACTGTGCTTGTTGGGCCTCAACACGACCTTCCAATTCCGCTACAGCATTGTCAAATTGTACCAGCTCGGTCTCCTTTGCTTCGGTATCCGCGCTGTTGCGCACAGCTTCCTGAAGAAGGGCTTCTTTTTGAATGTTAAAAACAGCTAGATCTTTCTCCAGTTTATAAATTTTGGCCTGAAGTTCAGCATTACTTTTGTTGAAGATATCCAATTTGCCTTTAGCAGACTGCTGCTGACCGCGTAAGGCATCCACTTCAGATTTATTGGACTCCAGGTTGTCTTTTAATGAGTCAAGTTTATTCTGTTCATCAAACAACTCCTCATTTAACCTTTTTATCGTATAGAGAACGTGATTAAGTTGTTGTTTGTCGCTATTGATGTCTAGATTTAATCTGTTTTCTTTGTCCTGAAGATTTTTTACTTTCTCATTTTTGATCTTTTTTTCCGATTCATAGCCACGGATTTTGTTCACAAATTCTTGAGTTGCCTTTTGCTGTACGGAAAGGTTTTTCTCCTGTTCCAAATTTACCTGACGCAATGACTGCAATTGCGTTTCTGCGTTCAGGATCAATTCTTGAGAATTTGCGGCGTCTTTCTGAACTTTAGACTCCTGTGTTTGAAGCCGGTCAAGCTCTGTGGAAAAATCAGCAATTCTATAATAAGCGAGATCAATGCTGCTTTGACGGTATTCTTGCTTGAGCAGGGTATATTTTTCTGCTTTTTTTGCTTGATTTTCTAACGATTTGAGATTTTTTGTGATCTCATAGAGTAGATCGTCTACGCGGCTGAGATCAGCTTCGGTATCTCTCAATTTCGCTAGTGTCTGTTTTTTACGCACCTTATATTTTGAGATTCCGGAGGCTTCCTCAAAAAGATTTCTACGCGAATTGTCTTTGTTGTTGATGATTTCATCAATCATTTTCAATTCGATAATGGAATAGCTATCCGCACCAACTCCCGTATCCAAAAATAAATCCGTGATATCTTTTAAACGGCATTTTACGTCATTCAAACGGTATTCGCTATCGCCATTGCGGAATAATTTACGGGTGACCGTGACGGTTGAGAATTCCGTTGGGAGGATATTATTATTGTTGTTGAAGGTTAAGGAAACTTCGGCAAGATTGGCTGGTTTTCTATTTTTCGTTCCGTTAAAAATAATATTCTCCATTTTATCAGAGCGTAGCATCTTTGTACTTTGTTCTCCAAGCACCCAGCGTATCGCATCCACTACATTAGACTTCCCACATCCGTTTGGTCCAACAATAGCGGTGACACCATCGTTAAAGTTGATCGTGATTTTGTCTCCGAAACTTTTAAATCCCTTTATTTCTAGTTTGGTTAACTGCATTTATACCAAATTTGTTTGTCGTTATAAGCTTGCGAAAATAGTAAATTAAACTAAAACTTTTTTCTTTCTTTACTCACATTTTCCGGTTTCAGGATCACAAGAAGATCCATCTTCGCCTCGTTGCTGCAGTGGGGTGACTTGGCTGGCCAAACATTCTTGAATCGTGTTGTGAAAAACTTCCATGGGTTGCGCGCCCGGAATCACGTATTTCCGGTCAAACACAAAGAAAGGTACGCCGCGGAGGCCGAGGTTGACTCCTTCCTGAATGTCCTGACTGACATCATAAGCATAATTGTCGGAGGCCAGAAGTTCCCGGACACCCTGCTCTGGCACGCCTGCAAGTCTGGCAAGCTCAATTAGGGTAGGATTATCATTGACATCCAGACCATCGGTAAAATGTGCTTTAAATAATGCTTTTTTTAATGTTGTTCCCTTGCCTTGTGCCTGTGCAAAATGGAGAAGGCGATGTGCTTTTTTGGTATTCACAACGATTGCTTTATCGAAGTTTAACGCAATACCTAGTTCTTTCCCCTGCGCACTGAGCTGTCCTGTCATTGCCACGATATCGTCCATGCTCATTCCCTTTGTCCGGACAAGATAATCGTATGTTGGCATTCCTGCAGCATCTTCCGGAAACTCAGGATTGAGCTGATAGGATTTCCAGGTCATTTCTGTCTGAACCTCAGGCGCAGATTCCTGTAGTGCCAGCTCCAGCTTTGTCAAACCAATATAACAAAACGGACAAATGATGTCCGACCAAATTTCTATTTTCATAATTCTTAATTTACTCCGTATATTGTAATCAAAAATACATATTATAACGATGATTATCGGATTACATTGTTGGGCCAATGTCAACATCATTATAATGCAGGTTTAAGCATATGTCAGAGAAAGATTTTTTGAACCGCAAGGTAACACTCGTCCTGGGCGGTGGTGGAGCAAGAGGATTGGTGCATATCGGTGTTATCCGTAAATTGGAGGAAATGGGCTTTGAGATAGATGAGATTGTCGGTTGCTCTATCGGAGCACTGGTGGGAGGGATCTATGCCCAGGGAAAGATGGATGTACTGGAAGACTGGATGCATAATCTCACAAAAAAATCAGTTTTCAATATGATGGACTTCAGTTGGAAGGGATTGGGAATGATGAAAGGTATCAAAGTTTTCAATGCGTTGAAATCGGTGATTCCCGATGCAAATATTGAAACGTTTCCCATTTTATTCAAAGCTGTCGCGACAGACCTGAACTATGAGGAAGAAGTAGTCCTGGATTTTGGGAGCATGTATGATGCGATTCGGGCCTCCATTGCCATACCAGCTGTATTTACTGCTGTCGAGGATGATACCCATGTCTATGTGGATGGTGGAGTGCTCAATCCTTTGCCGATTAACCATGTCACAAAAAAAGAGAATTTAATTATCGCGGTCAATCTGGAATCGAAGCCCGATAAACAATATTCTGTTATCAAAAAGCTGGATACCAAGACCTCAAATTCCCTGGATATTCTTCAGACATCCTATTATGTCATGCGCCGAAAAATGAGCCGTATGATTATTGATCTCTACCGTCCGGATGTCGTTGTTGATATTCCTTATAACATTTGTAACTTGTGGGATTACCACCGTGCCGAGTTTTTAGTTGAAAAGGGTAGGGAGTATATCGATAAGGCCCTTAAAAATAAAACCAAAATAAAGTAGCCATTGGCATTGTACTGCTTTATTTTGGTCTATGCAATTTAAATCGCCGTCTATTTCATACGGCGATTTGTTGGGCCATTAAAATATCAGGATTTTAAAAGAGATTCGGATAATCACTGATTATTCCGTCTACCTTCAGTACTTTTAGTTGTTCTATCTCCGCTTTTGTATTTACCGTCCATGGAATAACTTTAACATTTGCTTTGTGGTATTGCTTGACAAAGTCGCGATTTACCAACTTATACTGTGGGCTGATGATGAAAGGTGTAAAGCCCAACGCTTCGATTGTCTCCGTTGCATTTTTTGCATAATTGGCATCAATCAGATACGACACTTTTATTTGAGGGTAAGCTTTATTTAGATACTTGACTGCTCGAATATCAAAGGACTGAATAACAGTGCGGGCAGCAATCTTTTTCTCAGTAATCACCTGTACCACTAAATCAACAAATTCTTCCACTCTAGGGTGATAAATACCATCCTTGTTTTCGCTGCTTTTTACTTCGATGTTATAAAACAGGGGGGCATTACGCTTTTGAAGGGCATAGGCTTCTGTACTATCGATGAGGTCAGCGAGTTTTGCAATGCGCGTGACTTGTTTTTTTTGCTCAGGAAATTCTTTGTAAAACTTCGAACCGATATCATACTTAAGGAGATCTTTATAGTTTATTGCGAAAATTTTCAAGGATTTGTCCTTCTCCGCGAGCTCACTGCCATCTGGCTTCAGTACAAATTTTGGATTGAGATAGTCGTCGTGAAAAACAACAACTTTACGGTCTTTGGTGATATGGCAGTCCATTTCCAGTGTCGTTACTTGTGGTAAGTCAATGGAATTTTTCATTGCAGCAATGGACTCCTCGGGGTACAGACCTCGCCCTCCACGGTGGGCTTCCAAACTAAGTTTAGGGAAGCTATTTTCTGTTTTTGCTGGATCTTTCATAACTGAACAAGAAGCAAACGGTAATAATAGGCCCAAAATGGCTATTCTAAGAAAAAATATTTTCATTTATTTATTGTATTTAAAACAAAATAAGGGTAAATTATCCCGTTTTGAATAGGCGAATATACATAACCTATTTTATTTTTGACGATTTTGAATCACTGATTCATTCCCTTTTAAGTGTTTTCGAAAGAGAATAAACTAAAATGAATGGTCGAAATTGTTGAAATGAAAAAAGCGATGTTTTTGAAGGTCTGTTAATATCTTTTCTTAGAAGAGGTAAGAGGCTTAGAGGACGATTGTAGCGTGACTGAGAATAATACAATACACATATATATAAGGAGGAAATCTATTTTTTTTGTCTTTTTTGCAAGAAATTATTGTCATTCCTTTTAGAATTCCCTTTATTTGCACAAATCTCAAATTAGATGGCGAAAAATTTATTGATAGTTGAGTCTCCCGCGAAAGCAAAAACGATAGAAGGATATTTAGGAAGCGATTTTTTGGTAAAGTCGAGTTACGGGCATATCCGTGATTTGGTGAAAACCGATGATGCGATTAATACAGAGAAGAATTTTGAACAGAAGTATGAAGTTCCCTCTGATAAAAAAGCAGTCGTGAGTGAGCTGAAGAAATTAGCTAAGGCAGCGGAAACTGTTTGGCTTGCATCCGATGAGGACCGCGAGGGAGAGGCTATTTCCTGGCATTTATTTGAGACATTGGGATTGAAAGACGAAAGTACAAAACGCATTGTGTTTCATGAGATCACCAAACCAGCGATATTGAAAGCTATCGACAATCCCCGTAAAATAGATTATAATCTTGTCAACGCACAACAGGCGAGACGAGTTTTAGATAGATTGGTAGGTTTTGAACTGTCTCCGGTTTTATGGAAAAAGGTGAAACCTTCTTTATCGGCAGGTCGTGTACAATCTGTTGCAGTTCGATTAATTGTAGACCGCGAACGTGAAATTAATAAGTTTGAACCGGAGGCGGCTTTTAAGATTGTTGCGTTTTTCCATACGGGCAAGATTAAAGATAGTTTTAAAGCCGAGCTTCCGCAAAGATTTGCGACGGAAGCAGAAGCGACACGGTTTTTGGAAGATTGTAAAGCAGCGCTGTTTGCGGTTAAAAATCTGGAAACAAAACCGTCAAAACGCTCACCGGCTGCGCCATTTACCACATCTACTTTACAGCAGGAAGCAAGTAGAAAACTCGGCTTCTCGGTCGCACGGACGATGCAGGTTGCTCAACGTTTATATGAGTCGGGGCGTATTACTTATATGCGTACGGATTCCGTCAATTTGAGTGATACGGCTATTGAAGCGGCGGAAAAAGAAATTAAATCGGCTTATGGCAATCAATACCATAAAGTAAGAAAATATAAAACAAAAACTTCTGGTGCGCAAGAGGCACACGAGGCTATACGTCCTACCTATTTTTCAGAACATACCATTGAAGGTGATTCGGCAGAAAAGAGACTATATGAACTGATCTGGAAGAGAGCAATTGCTTCGCAGATGAGTGAAGCAGAATTTGAACGTACACTGGCGAAGATTTCCATTTCTACACGTCCGGAAGATCTGAATGCTTCAGGAGAGGTGATGAAATTTGACGGTTTTCTGAAAGTATATATGGAATCCGTCGATGATGATCAGGAGACAACACTGGATGAAGATAGCGATAACGCCATCCTTCCACCATTGACCGTCGGATTACAACTGACATTGAAAAGCATGTCAGCGACGGAACGCTTTACAAGACCTCCGGCACGTTATACGGAAGCGGCATTAGTGAAAAAATTAGAGGAACTAGGTATCGGTAGACCGTCTACTTATGCGCCAACCATTTCTACAATTCAAAATCGTGGTTATGTTGTTAAAGAAGAACGAGAAGGAAGAGCACGCGACTATCGGGTATTGACCCTCGAGAATGCCGAACTGAAAGCCGTTACAAAAACAGAAATTACAGGTGCCGAAAAAGGGAAAATGTTCCCCACTGATATCGGTATTGTCGTGAATGATTTCTTGGTAGAGCATTTCAATGGTATTGTTGACTTTCACTTTACGGCGAATGTCGAGAAAGAGTTTGACGATATTGCGCATGGATTGACCGAGTGGACAAAAATGCTTCACGATTTCTATGGCCCTTTTCACTCCGAAGTTGAAGATACGCTGGAAAATGCTGATCGTGCCAATAATGAACGTGAACTGGGTATAGATCCAGTTTCCGGAAAACCTGTTTCCGTGCGTATCGGAAAATTTGGGCCTCTGGTTCAGATCGGTTCGCCAGATGATGAGGAAAAACCTCGATTCGCATCTTTACGCAAGGGGCAGATGATTGAAACGATTACCTTTGAAGATGCCATGGAATTATTTAAACTTCCAAAAAAAGTTGGTGTATTTGAAGATAAAGAAATGACAGTTGCCATCGGTCGATTTGGACCTTATATCCGTCATAATTCCGCTTTCTATTCCTTGCCAAAAGGAGTAGATCCATTGGACGTTACCGAAGAGGAATGCATTCAGATTATTCAGGAGAAACGTCAGAAAGATATTGAAAAAGTGATCCGTGTTTTTGATGAAAATCCGGATGCTCAGATCGAACAGGGCCGTTGGGGACCATTCATTCGTTTTGGAAAGCAGAATCTGAAAATTCCGAAAGGAACAGAAATTGAAAAGATCAGCTATGAAGATGTGCTGAAGTGGGCGGAAGCGGATGCACCGAAAGGTAAAACTTTTAAAGCAAAAACTGCTGAAAAGAAAACAGTTGCTAAAAAAGCACCGGCAAAGAAGGCTCCAGCAAAGAAAACGACAAAGTCTAAATAAGGATGAAAGCAGATTTGCCAGAAAATATAGTAAAAGATATTATGATTGCCGTGGTTTTGGAAGGCGAGACCGTGGAGACGAAAAACTGGACAGTGTACGTTATTAACGATAAAAATGTAGCAATACAGAACGTGCTGATCAGTTCAAAAGGCTACGGTGAAAAAGATGGTCGGCAAGTAACCACCACCACTTTGCGGCATTTCATCGGAAATATCGAAGCAAAATCCTTTGATCGGGTGGAGGCAATCGACGAGCAGGTATTTGGCCTGACCAATGAATATTGGTTGAGCTTTTATATTGACAATATTATTTACGATAAAAAGTATATCTTTTTGCCCGAAAGCATAGTCGATGGTAACCTGACTAAGGTTCCCTTGGTAAATAAACCCGGTGTCATCATAGGAGGAAACGAATAATGAGCACAAGACACAATTTTATCATTGCCATAGATGGTTTTTCTTCCTGTGGAAAGAGTACGCTGGCAAAAGCTCTGGCTAAAAAATTAAAATTTGCCTTTATTGACAGTGGAGCAATGTATCGAGCCGTAACGCTCTATTTTATACGCCATCATATTGCTTTGGACGATCAGCAAGCGATTGATAATGCTCTAAATGATATTCATATTGACTTTATTCCAAACGCTCTAAAAACGGAGATTCACCTGAACGATGAGGATATCTCGGAAGAGATTCGTCAAATGTATATTTCCGATAAGGTGAGCGAGGTCAGTGCGATTAAAGCGGTGCGTACCGCCATGGTTGCGCAACAGCAAAAGTTAGGCAGCCGCCGAAATATCATTATGGACGGTCGTGACATTGGTACCACAGTTTTTCCGGATGCCGATCTCAAGATCTTTATGACGGCTGATCCTAAAGTTAGGGCTGCCAGGAGATATCTGGAACTAACGGAAAAAGGGGAAGATGTAACACTTGAAGAGGTGGTGGAAAATCTTGCCAATCGGGACCGAATTGATAGTACCCGTGCAGAGAGTCCTTTGCGGCAAGCTGAAGATGCCATCGTGCTGGATAACTCAAATTTGACTCCGGAACAACAGCTGAATTTTGTCGAAGAAGAATATCTGAAAATTAAAGCAGCCAGGATACAAGCATAAATATGTGCAAGAAAAAAGATGCCGATTGAAAAATCGGCATCTTTTATATTTTAGCCCCAGCTATTTAATACTATTGATTTGCTGTTGCTCCAGTAATTTGTTTACATTGTTTTTCTCTCCAAACTCTGCGGTCTGCTCTTGAAATGATTCCAGTAGCGTTTTGATAGCCTCTGAATTATCCGCTGTACGTTGATAAATCTCAGGAATTGTCTTTTCAATATTCTTATCTCCAAGTTCGATGTTATCTACTTCGATTTTGCCTATTTTTTCTAAAACAGCTTGTTGACTGTTTCTGACATCTTCTAACTCTCTTGCTATTTTTTCCATCAATTGGAACTTCTTCAATTTATCCATATGCAATATCTTTAGTTATACTGTAATAAGAACAATGCTGTTCGAAACTTTGTTTTGTTTTTTTTCAAAACTAAAAAAAACAGGCTGTATCTCTTGGTATGATACAAAAAAAGCCAGTCCTTATTTTGGGCTGGCTGCAAGCAAAGTTACGCTTTGCTTTTTAATTTGTTCTTCCGGGATATATTTCTAACGCTTTCTCCAGACAGATCAATGCGTTTTTAAGATCATTCTGATTTAGTACATAAGCTAAGCGAACTTGATTTGTTCCGGCACCTTCTGTACTATAGAAGCCAGTTGCTGGCGCCATCATGACTGTTTCATTATTGTAAGAAAACTCTTCCAACATCCATTGGCAAAATTTATCCGCGTTATCGATGGGCAGCTTGGCAACCACATAGAATGCACCGCCGGGGTTAGGAGAGTAAACGCCTTCAATTGCATTTAATCCATTGACTAAGACGTCTCTTCTCGCTGTATATTCTTTGGATACTGCTTCAAAGTAGCTATCTGGTGTATCTACAGCAGCTTCTCCCGCAATTTGACCTTCCATCGATGGACTTAAGCGCGCCTGCGCAAATTTTAATGCAGTCTGATAAAGCGCTTTGTTTTTGGTAATGATACAACCAATACGAGCACCGCATGCTGAATAGCGTTTTGAAACGGTGTCAAAGATGACGACATTATTTTCAAGGCCCTCCAGATGCATAGGGGATATAAACTCCCTACCATCGTAACAGAATTCGCGGTAAGCCTCATCCGAAAATAGATAAAGATCATATTTAAGGCAAAGTTCACGCAGAGCTTCCAGTTCTTCTCTCGAATAAAGGTAACCTGTCGGATTGTTGGGGTTACAGATACAGATTGCTTTTGTTTTTTCTGTAATTACTTTTTCAAATTCAGCTATGGAAGGCAGTGCAAATCCATTTTCGATGTAGGACATGATCGGTTTGATCACAATATCAGATGAGCAGGCAAAGCCGTTGTAATTCGCGTAAAAAGGTTCCGGAATAATTACTTCTTCACCTTCATTCAGACATGCTTGCATGGTAATTGTGATTGCCTCAGAGCCACCATTGGTGACCAAGATGTCCGTAGGTTCAATATTGTAATTTAGCTTGTTATAGTATTCGGCTAATTTTTTACGGTAGGAGGCCGTACCTTCAGAAGGTGTATAAGCCCATACTTTGAAATCAATATTTTTCAAAGCATTAAGCATAATTTCAGGTGTCTGGATATCAGGTTGCCCGATATTTAAATGGTATATTTTTTTACCGTCTTTTTTTGCTTGATCAGCATAAGGCGTCAGTTTTCTGATTGGTGACGCAGGCATATTCAGCCCTTTTTCTGATATTACTGGCATTATAGTTTTTTTAAAATTAGTTGTGCAAAGCTAACCAAAATAAAACGAAAAAAGCCACATCAGGATGTGGCTTTTTTCGTTTTATCTGTCGGATTTTTATTCTACAATCCCTTTAATATAAAGTGTCTTTACAGGTGTTTTTGTATTTGATTGTACCGTAAAACTTTTGGTAAAAGGTGCTTTCGCCGCAGCGTTATAAGTAACCTTAATTGTTCCTGTTTCTCCCGGCTTGATAGGCGTTTTGGTAAATTCAGCCACAGAACAACCACAAGTAGGGACTACGTTTGAAATGATAATAGGCTCACTGCCTGTATTTGAAAATTTAAAATTATATGATACAGGTGTTCCGGCCGGAATTTTGCCGAAATCATGTGTCTCTTTTTCGAATTTAAATTCCCCTTGACCTGCCTGCATAGATGATAAACCGATAAAGGAAATGATCACTGCTAAGATTGTTATATACTTTTTCATGCTTCTAAGATATTACTTTGTGATTAAAATAGTACAACTGATATGCCAAATGTAGTATTTATTGCGAATTTATTACTCATCTAACAACTTTATTACAGTTAGATTATACCTTCTTTGAGCAGGTCTTGTATATGAATGACGCCATCATAGTTCCCCTGATCCGCTACCAGCAATTGGGTGATATTGTTTTCCCGCATGATATGGAGTGCATTGGCAGCAAGTTCGTTTTTGTCGATCACCTTTGGCGATTTGCCCATAATATCTGCTGCGCTGATTGTCGCCAGATCAGTGTGTCTCTCGAGCATACGGCGGATATCACCATCGGTAATAATACCTTGAATCTGTGTGTCCTTTAAGACAGCCACTGCTCCGAGCCTGAAGTGTGTGATAGTGATGATGATATCTCTGACATTTGCATTCAATTGTACGCTCGGTTTGCCGTTTTGATCAGATAGGTCTCTGACTTTTAGGTAAAGTTTCTTGCCCAGGGCACCTCCGGGATGGTATTTTGCAAAGTCCTGGTCTGTAAAATCCCGGCATTCCTGCAGGACAACTGCTAAGGCATCACCCATGGCCAATTGCGCTGTTGTACTTGACGTTGGCGCTAAATTGTTTGGACAGGCCTCTTTCTCCACCGTGGTATTCAGGATATGATCCGCATTTTTGGCCAAGTAGGATTCTGTATTTCCTACCAAAGCCACCAATGTGTTTTTCGTTTGCTTCAGAAATGGAACCAGCACCTTGATTTCTGGGGTATTGCCACTTTTGGATATGGCAATAATCAAATCATACTGTTGAATAATACCTAAATCTCCATGGATGGCGTCGGCAGCATGCATAAAGATGGACGGTGTTCCTGTGGAGTTTAAAGTTGCAACAATCTTTTGTGCTATGATTGCACTTTTTCCAATACCTGTGACGATTACCCGGCCCTGGAGATGGAGGATTTTATTTATCACGGTAACAAAATCATCATCAATATATTGAGCCAGAGCAGCTACTGCTTTTGCTTCTTCCTGAATAGCCTGAATAGCTATATTTTTTATTTCGTAGTTGTTTTTCACAAAAAATACTCTTACTTTTATCTATTAGAATAGATTGCAAAAATAGATTATTTTTCAGGATTATTTCTTCATTTATCTATCTTATTTTTGCCCAAGGCGCAATGGAAATAGAAAAATCACTTTTCGACAATTTACAGGATTTTTTTGGTTTTGATACTTTTAAAGGAGATCAAGAGGCTATTATAACCAGTATTCTTCAAAAAAAGGATACGTTTGTTATTATGCCAACCGGGGGAGGGAAATCAATTTGTTATCAACTGCCAGCACTCATGAGTGAGGGAACCGCAATTGTAATTTCCCCGTTGATTGCTTTAATGAAAAACCAAGTTGATCAGCTTCGTGCATTCGGTGGCGAAGATAGTATCGCTCATTTTTTGAACTCCTCACTGAACAAGAGTGAAATCACTCGGGTAAAGGAGGATGTGCTTGCGGGCAAGACCAAGTTACTGTATGTAGCTCCGGAATCACTTGCAAAGCAAGATAATGTCGAGTTTTTGCATCAGATAACGGTGTCTTTTGTGGCCGTGGACGAAGCGCATTGTATCTCCGAATGGGGGCACGACTTTAGACCGGAATATCGCAAAATACGTCAGGTTATCAATGAGATAGGAGCGAATATTCCCATTATTGCCCTGACAGCAACTGCGACTCCGAAAGTACAATCCGATATTCGCAAAAACTTACAGATGAATGATGCTGTATTATTCAAATCATCATTTAATCGAAGCAATTTATACTATGAAGTACGTCCCAAAAAAGACGTCGTCAAAGAAATTGTACGGTTTATCAAGACAAAATCCGGTAAGACAGGTATCGTCTATTGCCTGAGCAGAAAAAAGGTGGAGGAAATAAGCGAGGTATTGAACCTGAATGGGATCAAAGCGCTGCCGTATCACGCAGGACTTGATGCGAAGACCAGGGCTGATACACAAGATAAATTTCTGATGGAAGATGTAGAAGTGATTGTTGCCACAATTGCTTTTGGAATGGGGATTGACAAGCCGGATGTCCGCTATGTTATTCACCACGATATTCCAAAATCCATGGAAGGTTATTACCAGGAAACTGGCCGGGCGGGTCGGGATGGAGGAGATGGCTACTGTTTGGCTTTCTACTCAGAGAAAGATGTGGAGAAGCTGACGAAATTCATGAAAGATAAACCTGTGGCCGAACGTGAGATCGGTACACAGATACTCAAAGAAGTTATTGATTATTCCGAATCAGCGGTCTGCCGCCGTAAACAGATTCTTCATTATTTCGGTGAAAATTTTGACGAACAGGGCTGTAGCAACATGTGCGACAATTGCCGTTCGGAAAAAGAATATTTTGAAGCCGAAGAGTCCTTGAAAGACATATTAGGCTTCATTAAGGAACAGGGTGAGAAATTTGATGATCATCATGTCATCAATGTGATGATCGGCCAGAACAATCAACCTGTATCTTCCTACAAGCATGACGAACATCGCTTGTTCGGTTCAGGAAAAGACAAAGGCGTTATTTATTGGAAATCTTTGGTAAGACAGGCTGTGTTGGATAATTTCATTGAGAAAGATATTGACCATTATGGCTTACTGAAACTGACCGACATCGGCCGACGTTATCTGGACAATCCATATCAGTTAAAGTTTGTTTTAAACCGGCCTATTGAAGGCGGAGAGAGTACAAGTGGAGAAGATGCCGGTCATGGTACCGGAGCGCTTGATACCACTTTACTTGGTATGCTCAAAGACTTGCGTAAAAAGATTGCCAAGAGTAAATCCCTGCCACCTTTTGTTATCTTTCAAGATCCTTCTTTGGAAGAAATGTGTACACATTATCCCGTCAATATTGACGAATTAAAACAGATTCAAGGTGTAGGAAATGGTAAAGCGATTAAATTTGGCGCTTCCTTTATTGCGCTGATCAAAGACTATGTGGAGGAAAATGAAATCGACCGTCCTGTAGACCTGATTATCAAAAGTACAGCAAATAAATCCGCACTGAAAGTAGCGATTATCCAAAATATTGACCGCAAAATTGCGCTGGATGATATTGCTGCAGCAAAAGGGATTACCTACGAGGAAATATTAAAGGAAATCGAAACGATCGTTAACGCCGGTACGAAGATAAATATCAATTATTTTATAGATGAGATTATCGATGAGGATCGTCAGGATGAAGTATACGATTACTTTAAAACAGCTGAAACTGATTCGATCAACGATGCGCTCAAAGAATTGGGAGGAGACGATTATACGTATGAAGATCTCCAATTGATGCGTATCAAATTCTTATCTGAATTGGGTAATTAAAATTTTTATATAATTTATATGATCAATAAATACATTCCTGAAATAAAGAATGGAACCTCGCAGAATTTCTTTTTAATGGCAGGACCATGTGCGATTGAGGGAGAGGAAATCGCTTTGCGGATTGCTGAAAAAATTGTTACTATTACAGATAAACTCGATATTCCCTATATTTTCAAAGGTTCGTACCGTAAAGCCAACCGTTCGCGTTTGGATTCTTTTATGGGTATCGGTGATGAAAAAGCGTTGAAAATTTTGGACAAAGTAGGGAAGACTTTCGGTGTTCCGACCGTAACGGATATCCATGAAAGCCATGAGGCAGAAATGGCAGCGGCCTATGTCGATGTCCTTCAGATCCCGGCATTTTTATGCAGACAAACGGATCTATTGGTCGCTGCGGCAAAAACCAATAAAGTCGTTAACGTAAAAAAAGGACAATTTTTAAGTGCCGGGTCCATGAAGTTTGCAGTGGATAAGATTTTGGAGTCTGGCAATGAGAAAGTTTTTTTGACAGATCGTGGGAATACCTTTGGCTATCAAGATCTGATTGTTGATTACAGGGGGATTCCTGAAATGCGTTCTTTTAATGTGCCGACAGTAATGGATTGTACACATTCACTTCAACAACCGAATCAGACATCCGGGGTAACAGGCGGAAAACCAGCATTGATCGAGACCATTGCCAAAGCAGCGATTGCTGTCGGTGCTGATGGTCTATTTATTGAAACCCATCCTGATCCTGCAAACGCAAAATCCGATGGTGCAAACATGTTGCACCTTGACCTACTCGAAGGACTGATGGAAAAATTAGTACGTGTTAGACAAGCTATTTTATAGTATAATAAATAAATCGTAATAGAAAGGAGCCAATAGGCTCCTTTTTTAATCAATTCAAACTCAAATCTAAATTACGGTATGTTTTTAAAAGCTTCTTTCATGGCACTCATGCTGTTCTCGCTTTTGATTGTTAAAGGACAGCAAAAATATACCTGGTTTTCTCCGTTTGAAGATAAACACGTCGAAGGCCGGCTTGACTACCAAAAGCTGACCGCTTTTAACCGACTTCCGGATGAACCGGAGAAGCAAGTCCGTAAGCCAGTATGGGATCGGGCAAATGCTGCCGGAGTCTACATTGATTTTCAGACATCGGCGTCAGAAATAATAGTGCAATATCAAGTTACTGGTATCCAACAACCCCGATCATCTTAACACAGCACAGTTCGGGAAATATTCATACGTTTTTAATGAAGATAAAAATAAAGAATACCAACAAAGCAGCCGTGTACTAAAGCAACATTTGAAAAATTACAGTCTCAGGGTGTTCGCCAGCTTTTTATGCTATCTAGTAGCGAATTGGAGCTGGACTTAAATTCTACGGTAGATTATGCCCACCCGAATGATCAGGGGATGGAACGTATTGCCAATGCTTATATTAAGCTGCTGAAGAAAGTGCTAAAATAAAACCTTCATGCTTTCACAAGCATACAAGTGATGAGAAAATCGACTGAAGGTTTTTTATCCCCCAATAAGCCAGTTGTAGTGAGCTCATGGATACCTTGAATGAAAAATACGACTCAAATAATAAAGACATTTGCGTAAAAAAGGGAAGTTTTTAGCTTCCCTTTTTTATTTCTTTTTTAATTTCATCGTCATCTTTGCTTTTTCACCCCCGCCATAATTGAAAGTTTTGGCATTGCTTTCCTTCTTTTGATGAAATGCACCACCACGGGAACTGTCTTCCTGTTCGTCCTTGGTTGCTTTTTTCTTTTTATCATTTACAGGATTGTAAATCTGAAGATCCTCTGGCAGATCCAATACGTCCATTCGCTTGCCAACTGCCTGTTCTATTTTTCGGACCATAGGAAGTTCCAGATCCGTCGAAAATGTCAAAACCACGCTATCCTCATTCTGTTCATTTTTGACTAAATGATTTAAAAATTCCTCCTTTTCATTTGGTAATTCAAATTGAAAAATAAAAGGAATATTTGCGAGATCAAATGTATTGGTGTTTTCTCGGGCAATGATCAAAACGCGAGTTTGCTCACTCTCTATGAAATCTGCCGTTGTTTCAAAACCAAAATCATCATAAAACAGTGGGTTTAGAATAGCGATTTCCTCTTTCTCTTGTTGAAATAGGCTAGTAGCAAGTTTTTGTGCTGTAAGCTTCGAGTTTACAAAAACAATTACCTTTTGAAAAACTTCTTTATCCCGTAAAAGATAATTCAACAAATTGATCTTGGTAGTGAAGTTGGGTAGCTGATATAACAAAAGATCCAGCGTGTCAATGGCTTCGCTTTCCAGTTCATCGACTTCTACCAATGCATAATCTTCATTTAGGTGCGTATCTATCATAGCATATAGTTTCTGATGCGCAACGGTACTGAAGACCAGGTGTTGTACTTTACCACAGCTTTCGGCCAATTCTCTTACAGGATTTTGCATGCCCTGTTTGATGATTTCTTCTGCATCATCGATAATTAATGTTTGGATACGGTTTAGATTGAGAGCTAATTTGAGATAGATTGCCCGCGCACGGTTGGGAGTTGCCACGACAATATCCTTTCCGGCAACTAATTCTTCTATTTCCTCTTCCATACTTCCGCCAGCCCGTAAGCCGATGATGCGAAGATCTCTATTTTTGCTGAGTTGATAGAATTTTTCGACAATCTCGTCGATGCGTTCTTCATTGGGAGCAAGAATTAAAAACTTAGGTGCTTCATCATTTGTGAATTTTAATTTCATCAAGGTCGATAATACATAAGTTGTAGTCTTGCCAGCTCCCTCAGGAGCAATCGCAATTACATCTTGTCCGCCAAGAATTCTGGAGATACACCTACTCTGAATTTCCTTTGGAGCCAAATAACCGAGCTCGGTCATTGTGGCAGTCAATCTTTTGCTTAATTTTAGTTTCTCTAACGACACGTATCCTATAGTTTATGTAAGCTGCAAAAATACACATTTAGTTTTGAGATCAGCTAATGTGCGCCCATTTTTGAGAATACATTAATAATAATAACCCCAGCGACAATCAGTGTCATTCCGATCACTGCAGCAGTATCTGGGATCTGTTTGAATAAAATCATACCGATCAATGTGATGGCAACAATGCCAATGCCCGACCAGATGGCATAGGAGATACCCACCGGTAAATACTTCAATGTTATGCTCAGGAAATAAAAAGCGATAATATAGCCAATGATGCAGACGAGGGTTGGTTTCCATAAACTAAACCCCTCGGACTTCTTTAAAAAAGTGGTGGCAAAAATTTCAGCGGTAATCGCTAGGAATAAGTATATATATATCATCTTTAAGGAGTTTTTGTAATTTCTAGCATTTTTTTTTGCGATGTAGCAACTTTATACAAAGCTACACTTTTTGCTTTTTACTTGTTCCCAACGGCATGGTGTTTGCGAAATTGGAGCTATTGAAGTGGTGCAAATGACGCGGATCTATGTGTTTCTGGCAGATTTTGGCAGCAATTATAATTGTTTATAAAAGTAAATTTATCTAAGTTTGACTAATCCACTAATGGGAATTAATAGACTTTATGGGGTGTGTTCATGTTTTTTTTAAAACCTTTATTATATGCTTAGCTTTTCTATTCTCTTGTAGTCAGCTGTATGCACAGGAACAGTTGCAGGAGCTACAGAAATCATATTATAACCTTCCCTTAGGAAGTAAAGAGCGTTTTCTGCTGACCGGAAAATATGCGCAGGCGCTATATTTCGCGAATGAGAAAGCATTGGCAAGTCAGTTGCTCAACGATAATATTCAACTGGCCAAAAATTATCCGGATAAACAGTACTACGCTTATTTAAATTGCATTGCAGCAATGAACAGCTACAATGATCATCTCTTTGAAAAATCACGCTTTTATCTGGAGCATGCAAAGTCCGTTCTGCCCATTATCAATGACAACAGTACCAAGGGGTATGTTTATTATTGTGATGGCTGGATTATGACAAGACAGAGCAAAGAGGATCAGGCGGTTTCACAGTTTCACAAAGCAATTTCCTTTTTGGAAAAGGCGCCACAGACAGATGCCAACATTGCGCGGAAATTGGCTATTTATAAGGAGTTAACAGCTATTTACGCCAATCAACGGAATTATGATTTTCAGGAGAAGTACACAAATCTTCTGCTAGAGACAGCCAAAGCCGGCCGAAACGTAAATAGTTTGTTCGATGCCTATATGCAGGCAGGTTATCTGTTTGAGGAAGAATATCGGTCAGATCGAACGAACCCAAACGTATTGAAGAAAGCCGAGGAACATTATCTCGAAGCTTACCGAATTGCAAAGAATAATCAGAAGAATCTTATTAACCCAACGGATATGGCCTATGTTTCCGTTAATTTAGCGAATCTATATCACGAATTCTATCCCGAAAATTCGGCTAAAAAAGCTACATCATTTGCTCAACAAGCCTTGCAAATTGCGCAGGAGACTGGACAATATGCACTTACTGTACCAGCTTATGGCATATTGGCTGATGAAGCATTCAAAAATGGACATCGGGATCAGGGAAAAAAGTATCTACAGCAGGCGCTTTATAACTTACAGCGGGAACCACATTACGATTACCAAGTAGGGCTCAGTCTTTACAGTAGACTTGCTGAAGTGAGCGTCGAAGAGGGTAGATATGAGGAAGCATTTCAGTATCAAAAGAGTTATATCAAAGTTTTCGAAGAGGCTTTCAATTCAGATAAGCTGGATAAAACCAAACAACTTGAAATTAAATATGAACGGGAACTGCAGAACCAAAAACTAATGCGGTTGCGATTGGAAGGGGAGAAAAAAGAACAACAGATCAAGTTGATGAAAGCCCTTAATGACCGACAAAATCAATTGGTCGAGAATTTAAAGTTAAATGAACTAAATCGGACGCAACAGTTGAAAGTACTTCAGCTGGAACGGGACAAAAAGGAAAAAGACCTGCAGTTAAGCCGCCTGGAAAATGAACAGCGATTGCAGGAACTTGATGTTTCCAAACAGGAAATTGCTTTTAAATCGCGCATGAACTCGATCTATATCTGGTTATTTATTAGTTCTTTAATTGCTGTTATCTTGCTTTTTTATGCCTATTGGCAGCGTTCCGACACGTTGAGGCAAAAGGAGCATCTACATGGCCTCGAAATCGAGAAAAATAACCAGCAGCATGCCATCAAAAATCTGACCGCCATGCTGGCCGGTGAAGAGAAAGAGCGGACACGTTTAGCTCGGGATTTACATGATGGTTTGGGGGGATTATTGTCGAGCACAAAACTTGGGTTGTCCTCGCTCAGCGATAAGGGAGACAATCAGCCCGCAGTTAAGGAAGGTATTACGCGGAGTATTGAACTATTGGATGATGCTGTCGATGAGCTGCGTAAACTCGCACATAACCTGATGCCGGATCTGATTGTCAAATACGGTTTACAGGAAGCCCTAAGGGATTATGCGGCACGGATGAGTCAGCCTAATTGTCAGGTAGAGTGCGAATTTCTTCAGTTTGAATCCAATTTAAGTGTAGAGCATCAGATCTCGCTGTATAGAATCATTCAGGAACTTGTGAACAATGCATTGAAGCATGCCGAAGCAAGCAGTATCTTCATACAACTTTCTGTACATAATGAGCGTTTACATATAACAATAGAAGATGATGGCAAGGGATTTGATACCGAAAAGATAGATTTGCAACATTCCGCAGGAATGCACAACATACAGTCAAGGCTTTCTTTTCTACATGGCGATATGAAGATTATGTCTTCGCCGGGTGAGGGAACTACGATAGAAATTGAGATGCCTCTTGTTTAATTAAAGTGTAAAATGATAAAGATAGCGATTACGGATGATCACCCTCTTTTACTGGAGGGACTAAAAAATATTATTAATACCCATGAAGATTTTGAGGTGGTGGGTATGTATGCAAGTGCTGTGGACTTATCCAAAAACATTGCCTCGGATGCGCCGCTTGTATTGTTACTGGATATCAATCTTCCCGATGCAAATGGAATTGATCTGGTAAAGGGATTGAAAGAGAGCTATAAAGAGCTAAAAATTATAGCTTTTAGTGTTCATAACGAACTAGCGGTAATCAATAGTATATTAAATGAGGGAGCAGATGCTTATCTTCAAAAAAATGCCACCGGCACGGAGATCATTGCCGCCATATCTGATGTTTTGATCGGTAAGCGCTACATCTGTGCCAAAACCCAGGTCATACTCAATAAGAAGACGGAAGCAGGACTGAAACAAGTTCCCAAACTTACCCGTCGCGAAAAGGAGATACTGACCTTTGTGGCTAAAGGAATGACAACCAATCAGATTGCTGAATCCTTATTTATCAGTTCACATACCGTGGAAAGTCACCGTAAAAATTTAATGGAAAAATTTCAGACAAAAAGTGTGACCGCGGCGGTGAAATCTGCCATAGAATATGGTCTGATACGAGAAGCTTAAAGGAAATCCTCGAATTACCTGAATTCAGGGATGAGAATAGCCTCTTGCATTTGATACTTTTGATGCGATAGATAAGTAGTAGAAAGTATCAATGTATGGTCATATCAAATTTTTTGTTGAGTTATCGGGGAAGAAAATTGCTTCGTTATGGTTTTGGTGTAGTATTGTGCTTAGGAGCTGGTTTCGGTACCGTTTGTGCACAGGGATCATTGAGCAAAATACCCGATGGATCGAATACAGTAGTAGCTATTAATTTAGCTAAGCTCGTTGAATCCGCTGAGGCTGCCACATTGAATAATTTGTTGGATCGTATCGGTTTTTTCAAATACTTTGAAAAGAAAGACCTTGATCTGCAGAATGATTTTCAGCAGACTGGCGTCGACGCAAAAGGTATTGCTGTATATTACAGAAATAATAGGGATAGTTTGCTGTATGGCGAGCTGATTCTCCCGATCGCTGATATCGATCACTTTGATAGATTGCTTAAGATGGAAGGGACTTCGCTTCCGGCCTTTAACGGTTATAGCCGATTTAGAACGGCGGATGGTCAATTGCTCGCTTGGACTGCAAAGGAGCTTAGGGTGCTGAAAGGAGAGGTTGGACCAACTTATTTTGCCAACGATTCTATCGCAGGAGTATATGGTATTGAAAATATAGATTATGCCGCCGCTGCGGTATCTGCCGCTACTGCGGCAGCAGACGAGGCCGAGGCTGCTGCTAATTGTGCTGATTTTGTATTAACGGATTCCACCACAATGGAGTGGGAAGCATTTGACTTTGATACATTGCAAACTGAGGTACAGCAGGAGGAAGAAGAACCGTTGGAGATCTATGACAGTGTGCAGGACGCCGATACAAATGTCTATGACAATCATATCAACTATGATTCACTTGATGCGACTTTTGAGGACGTGAATAAACGAAATGATTCCATTAAAAATATATTGTTGGAAAAATGGCTGCTGCATGAACAGGAGCAATTATTGAGCAGTAAATATCCATGTATAAGCGCGCAGGAGCAGGCTCGATTAGAAAAAAATATCGATCTTGTGCGTGTGTGGCTACCCAAAATTGACAGCTTTTATAATGGGCTTCATTCTGTACGCTCGATTGTGGACGCTTATTATAATACCAGTAGTTTTTCTTTGGAAAGTGGATATAGGGACATGTTTTTTGATCTGGTCCAGCAACGCAATAAAATTATGCTGAAAACCACCGTGACTTTGGGAAAAGACCTGATAAGCCTAACCAAAAAATTGTACGCCAGGAAGCCAAATCCAAAGTTCGCTAAGTATTTAACTGCGGAAACATTCGGATATTTTAATGTCAATGTGAACACTGCTGCGTACCTAAAGGAAATACCAGTATTTTTTACAAAAAACCTGAAAAAATACTTTGGAAAAGAAAATGAGGTACTTGAGCTTATGGCCCTTGGACTTGAAATTGCACTGGATGAAAAGGCTATCGCTAAAATTATTCCCGGCGATAATTTGGTTGTTGTCAATGGAATAACCAATTTAAAGATCGACTATGTTGATTACGATTACGACGATAATTACGATGTAAAGGAGGTTCATATGACCAAGGAGGAGAGGGTGCCATCTTTTATCTGGATGTTTACATCCGAAGATCAAAGGATTTTTAAAAAGGTATTGGATGTCGCGGTATCAAAAGCCGATGCAACCTTTGCTGGGGGTATCTATAAAATCAAACAAGGCAATGGCAAAGAATTTCCTTTATACCTGATGTTCCATGAAGATCTAGTGATGATCAGCAACGATAGCCTGCAGCTAAACAAAATTTTGTACAAAAGGTATCCGACCAAATCCAATACATCTTTTGTTAAGCTTATGAAAGGAAGTAAGTTTTCTGCGGCTTTCCAAACAAAGAAAATACCAGCGTTGACAAAAGATTTGAATCTTGTATTGGGCAATAGTTGGCGTGCGAAATTAGAGGAATTGAATAATTATGGTAATTTTACGTTGAGTTCTAAAGGAATTGTTGGTGATAGATTGGAAACAGATTTGCAACTTGAGTTACCGACAAAGGCAAACAATGCGATGCAGTTTGTTATCAACCAATTGCTAGAAGGAATTGTGCCGGATGAACAATCCGACCTGGATGAACCAATTGATGTAACAGACAATGATTAAAAAAGGAATAATTTGGACTTTAGGGATTATCGTAGGATTAGCGATAATAGGCTGGGGCATCTATATCGTTCGACAGCAGCAGTCGTATAAATCTGTCGTTCATAAAAAGAGCAAGGCATTATTAACCATTTCGTTGGATGATATCTTGCTTAACCAACTCTTTGATAATTGGCAGACGGCACCGAAAGGGGGGCAGGACTTCGCTAAAAAATTGACTAAGCTAAAGGATAATGGAATCGATATCAAGGCCAATGTATTTCTTTTTTCCCTTGAAGATAGCGCGAAGAACTTCTATGCGTTTTTGGATCTGAAAAATGAAAAGCAATTTCTGACCTTTTTAAAAGAAGGCCTTTCTGTGGATTCCATTGAAAATAATGCTGCTCCGGGAGTAAATTACGCGTACCATAATGCGAATAAAATAGCATTTGTCTGGAAAGGTGACGCTCTATTGGTAGGACTAGGCTTTTATCTTGACAAAAAGAAGGAAGAAATGCTCCGCTTGATCCAATCAGACACTGATCGTATCTCCATTGAAAATTTCATTAATCATCCGGGTGAATTAACACGTAAATCGTTGCGTTATAGCGATATTTCAACAAAAAATTTCGTTGAATTTGACCTGAAAGGCAACCGCATTGAGATTATGGGGGAGCTTCAGTCAAATACATGGAATTTTCCGCAAGAATATCTTGTCCGTGAGCTGGTCGATGCGGATTATATTGGCAAAGGCTGGGTCAATTTCCCGGACAAACGTTTGAAAACACTGATAAAGGATATACTTGTTGATCTACCATTAGCAGCGGACTCGATTATGGCGCATGCAAATGGGGATTATGTTGATATTGAAGTGTTGAATAATCAAGTTGTACAAACGGATACCATTATTAATTATGCCGTCAACGACAATTTTGAAACCGTGGAGGAGAAAACCCCTTATGAAAGTAAAGTGCCTAATGTTAGGTTGAGCGTAAGGGGTGATGCAGGATTACCAAAATTTTTGCCCAATAAGTTATTTTACCAATGGTTTCAGAAAAGAGATGATCAGGTCAGTATCTTATCTACCGCCCCAACGATAGATAAATTACAGTCAAAATACGCGAAGACCAATAGTCTTTCGCACCTGGCGATTCATCTGGCAGACTGGCCGAATGGCCTCAAAGTGGCTCCGGTTTTAATGCTAAAGGCTTTTGCATCGGATATGGATCTGAGTTTAAAAGTGGTCAGGTCCAATCAGCTTATTCTTCAGGGGACTATTCGGGACTACTCGTATGAATAACAGGGGGATTTGCCAGTAACTTGGCAGCGTTTCTTCGTAAATCCAAAACATTCTTTGCCAGTAGGTGGTTTATTCATATTAAAAAAGACCATCAATATGGATATAAGGACTAAAAGTCGAAGTAAAATAAAGACCTACTGGCGAATTTTGAAGAGTTCAGTTTCTGGGTTTCTGAATGAAGATTCCATGAAATACAGTGCCTCCTTATCTTATTATACCGTTTTTTCCATTGGCCCGATACTCGTGTTGATCATC
Organism: Sphingobacterium puteale; assembly: GCF_003627955.1. Classification (GTDB taxonomy): domain Bacteria; phylum Bacteroidota; class Bacteroidia; order Sphingobacteriales; family Sphingobacteriaceae; genus Sphingobacterium; species Sphingobacterium puteale. The sequence goes on from NZ_RBWS01000004.1 coordinate 368,320, forward strand.
GCGCTTGCGGGTATATTTTATGGCGAAGATGCCATTGAAGGCAAGGTGTTTATGGAGTTACGGGGTTTAGTTGGTAACAGTGCCGCCAAACAGATTCAGGAAGTTATTCAAAATCTCGAACTATCGGGCAAATCCAATATGGCCCTGCTGATCAGTAGTATCACCCTGATCTTAGGGGCAACAAGTGTATTTGGGGACATCCAAAATTCGATCAATAAAATCTGGCATGTACGGGCCAAGCCAAAGAAAGGCTGGCTGAAGTTAATTCAGGATCGTTTGTTGTCTTCTTCCTTAGTCATCGGCCTGGGGTTTTTACTGGTGGTTACCCTGATTATCAATGGCATAATTTTGGCATTGACTGGACAGTTACAGCGCTATTTTCCTGACATGACAGTTATGTTGGTTGATGGAATCAACTTTGCATTATCGTTTGGTATTATATTCGTGCTTTTTAGCATTATCTTTAAGGTTCTTCCCGACGTCAATATTCAGTGGCGTAATGTACGTGCAGGAGCCTTATTTACCTCCACCTTATTTGTGCTGGGCCGCTACCTGATCGGAATATACCTGGAACATTCGGCAACTCAGGACACTTATGGTGCGGCAGGCTCCTTTGTCCTGATTTTACTATGGGTGTATTATACGGCTGCTATATTATATTTTGGAGCGATCTACACCAGAGAGTATGCAACTGTGATGGGTATTCCGATTGAGCCGGCTCAATTTGCGGTACATGTCGAAACTCAGGAGATCGAACGCTCGGGTGGTGAGATTCCTCCAGCCCCGCTTACGCAGGAAGAGAAACAGGTCATATCTGACCAGCCATCTGATTCTGGAGCTAGGACGCCATGAGGTAGGCGAAGGATTATCCATCGCTTTACCTTTACTGCTTGTCGGGCGGGATCTGCTAAATTCCTATGGAGAAACCGTTTCTTCGGTGTCTATGATATTCTGCTCACGATACAATTTTCTGCCAATAATGCCTTTGTCGCCCAAGGCCCGTCCCTTAATAAGCCATGAAGTACCAAACAGAAACAGTGAAACTGCTTCAAAGGTCAATGTGGCATACTCAAAAAGCTCAAATGGGATTAAAGTAATACAAACGATTATACCATAGCCGCAGAATCTGTAGATGTTATTTTCATTGACCATGCTGATTGGAATTGCTGTATTGAGCGCTTGGCCAATCGTAAATACGTGAATAGAAAGGAAGGCAAACGTGAGAAAAAGCACTGCAGCAAATCCATAATGCAGTTCCTTTAAGCCAAAAGAGATCAATGTACATTGTGTACAGCTGGTGCCGGTCGGATCTGTCGGTATAAATGCAACTCCAATAGCCATGAATCCCGCTAGGTTTGTGAGGTAGTTATCATTCTTCCAGAAGACTTTATTGCCATTACCTTTATAACAAATTAAAAATAGACCTACAGCACATAATGTTCCGGTAAAAATTTCTCGCAGGTTTGAGAAGTAATAGTGACTTATGGAAGGTTGAATACCAGTACCGAAAAACTTGAATAGCGAAAGTAATACTAAGATAATGGGTAAAAAAATACCCAAATAACCGATCGCTCGGCGTAATCTTCGATAAGCAAAAAGATTTTGGTGCTGAATTTTATTAAAATGCATAGATAATGATAACTAAATAGTTTAAGAACTCCTTTTTGTAAGTTGGCAACCAATGATAAGACAGGCTAAGCCAGCAGAGGCTTACATTTTTATTGTTTTCTGACCTCGTTATACAACCTGTCAACATCTTTCTTTTGAAAGAGCGCAGTTCCTTCAGCCATTGTGGTGGCCGAACCGCAGGCAATTCCCATACGAAGTATTTCTTCAGTTGTGCCCTGGTTGACCAGGACGGATACCATTCCGGCAACCATACTATCTCCGGCACCAACAGTACTCCGTATCTTTACAAGTGGTGGTACCATCTGAATTTTTTCTGTCGCGGTGTACAATACAGCGCCTTGGGCGCCCAACGAGACGACAACAATGTTGGCTTGACCTTGCATAATAATCTGTTGAGCAGCGTGATCTAAATCGGCGTTTTCCAGTTCCTCTTTTCCAACAAGGGCCGCCAGCTCACCGGCATTAGGTTTCAGCAAAAATACTCCTTCTTTAAGTGCAACTTTCAGTGCATCGCCTGATGTATCGACGATTACCTTACTTCCTCTCGCTTTATATTTGTAGATAAAAAATCCAATAAAGTCAGCGGGAACATCGCCGGGGAGACTACCGCTAATGACGACAAAATCCGGTGCTGGGCTTATTTGGTCGATAAGAGCCAGAATCTCATCTTGTTCATTTTTCGAAAAAGTCTCACCAGGAAATCCAAATCGGTATTGTTGATTCGTGGTCTTGTCTACTACGATAAAATTTTCCCTTGTTTCACTCCCTAAATGCACTGGTAGGATATCGAGTTCTTCCTTTTTCAATAAATTCTCGAGCATACTGCCCGTTTTTCCGCCAGATGTGAAAAGTGCATCTGAAGGTATGTCAAGCCGCTTGAGCGCCCGACTTACATTAATGCCGCCGCCGCCAGCTTCATACTTTGGGCGATCACAGCGCAATTTCTTTTCGGGAACAATATTTTGAACGCTGGTGCTCTTGTCGACCGAAGGGTTTAGTGTTATGGTTAAAACAGTTTTTTTCATCCGATTGCTTTTATTAAATTTAGGATTTTCTTAGCATATTATCGCCAGTAACAAGCGATAATAGTGCAATGCTGATGCTCACGTTATATTCTGTAAACGGCCATCGTCGAGAAACATGTCCACCAATAGCAAGTCTACTGATTTGGCACGAAAAAGATCAGTAAACGGCGAAACACGCAAGACGCCGGCAACTGTCGCATCGGAGAGATTTTTTTTGGCCATGGGCTGTCATCTAAAATGGCTATAATCAGTTTTTTATCGCACATAAGTCTCAATATTTACTGAGGTGCCGTGTTCGGGCGTACTATCGATTGACAACTTCCCTTTAAGAAAATTAACCCGATTCTGGATATTCTTGAAGCCAATTCCAGACGCATTTGCAAGTTTGGTCGGGTCGAATCCTTTGCCATCGTCATCTACCGTGATTAAAATACTGTCCTTTTCTTGAATAAGTTGGATAAGAATATTTTTAGCCTCGCCATGCTTGATCGCATTCGTTAATAATTCTTGAACAATACGGTAAATATGAACGGTATTATTCGGACAAAGATCAGCGAATAAGCTATTGGACTGAAACTCTATCTGCACTTCTGAGCTTATTCTATCCGCACATAAGTCATGCACGGCTGTTGCAAGTCCGTTTTTTAGTAGATTTTCGGGCATCATCCCCCTTGCGGTTCTTCTGAGCTCTCCAATAGCGATGCCCAATTGCTCATTTGCATTCTGCACCTTAATTGCTTTATCTCCACTTGGATCGGAAAGTTTCAGTTTTATGCCACTCAAGGTTCCGCCAATGCCATCATGTAAGTCTCGGGCGATTCGCATGCGCTCACGGTCTTCACCTTCCAGGAGAGCCTGTGCTATCTTTAATTCTTTATCTTTTTCAATTTCTTCCAGCCGTTTTTTATTATTTTTTTTATTTGTTCTTAACACGTAGAAAAGAAAAAACATGATCACTAAAAGTGCCGATGCGCCAATGCCTAAAACTAAATTAAGCAAAACCTGATTTTTGTTTTTCAGTGTGGCCTCCCGTTTCTCATTTTCCAATAAAGCTATCCGCTTCTCTTTTTCTGCTGTTTGATAGTCAATTTCCAGATCCTGAATCTCAACTTCCATATTTTCAAATTTCGTGCTATCTGAGATATCCGAATATTTTTTCTGAAAGTCATAGGCTGTCCTGTAATCACCGGACATGCTAGCCAGGAGAGCAACATCCTGCGCATGTTTTGCTGCGACTGACTTCCGATCGTCTTCTTTTGCCATCTCATATAATGTGAGTGCAGCTCGTTGCGCTTTTTTATACTCTCCAGCAAAATAGGCAAGCTCATATTGGGAATTGTAAAAATCATAATAATTGGTTCTGCTTTTCAGCTTATCGAGCGCTTTTTCCGCCTGTGTAATAGCCTCCTTTGCTTTATTTAGATCCTTCTTTCTTACATAATACCAAGTCAGATAAGAATAATACCGGCCTGAGTATAATGTAGTTGGGCCGACCTGCGCCAAATAAGATTTCACCTGATCCAAGTGATTTTTCATCAATGAAAGATTGTTCTGGCCATAGGCAATCAAACTGGCTATGAGATAAGTGCCAATTTTATGTTCTTCATCAAAATTATTCTTATTCAGAAAATCGATTCCCTTTTTAATATAAAAGGTCGCTTTCTCGTAGTCTTCCAGTTCATTAAAGGTGGCAGCGATATTCTCTAAAGTTACATGGTAAAGCCTATTATCTTTTATTTTTTCAAATATAGGGAGGTTGTCAATTAATAACTTAGCTGACTTTTTAAGGTGTCCGGTGACCTGATAATTGGCGGCTAAGTTATTTTTCGCATAGGCGACAACCCGCATTTCCTCATTGGATTTTGCATTTTTTAAGATCTGGATAACCTGATTGTTATAGTATTCAGCGCTGTCCAGGTGGATCAATATCGTATGCAGATAACCCATGATCTGTCTGCCCTTTGCCCGATATAACGGGATCTTCGTTTTTTTGGACAGTGCTAGCGATCTATAGCCATATTGAAAGGCAGAACTACTATCTCCGCGCATAAAATATTCCCGGGTGAGCTTATTCGAGAGTGAAAGTTTAGCGGTGTCGGATTCGGCCGCCATAAATTCATTTCTTAGACTATCTATCGCACCAGTCTCTTGACTATATACTAGAGGTAGCGATAGTATCGAATAGATTAAATGGAAAAGGAGTTTCTTCATTGGGAGCTAGTAATTATGTGCTGATCAGTGTTTTAAAATGACAAGCTCTATCCATTGACAAACATATTAAGTTTTGGCAACTATCGCAATACAGATAAACCACTAAATTTCCCCTCCCATTTTTAGGAGGAGAAAGTCTTTTTAGGATAAAACACTTCGTTTTTTTGAACCATTCGCGAATAGGTTGGTCATACCATTTTAAACTGATTTAGAATAACAAAGTAATGCTGGTTAGGGTAAGCAAGACATAAGGCCATGTTAGTGTAAAGGTCGCTTGATGATGGCCTCCCCAAAAAAGCTGATCAAAAGATTAGTTTTTTTTGGAACTGATGCTATAAAACTTAACCGTGTTACAAAACAGATTTTATTATTGGGTTGCGATAAATTAAAACTGAAATTAGAAAGCCTTAGAGGATTGGATAGAAGCCGTTTCTATCTCCCGCACTCAATTATACTTGAAATTTCAGTTTCAGTTTCAATTAACCTGTTAAATTTGAGCCCAGCTCTTTCGATGATTATCCTAAATTCACTCAGCGTCCGTTCTTGTCCCGTAGTCATCGCTAGAATATTGATGTCTAAAAGTTTTCCTGCATGAGGACGATTTCTAGAATCATCTGGAATGACGGAATCTATGATTAATAATTTGGCATCAGGGTGCATGGCTTTTTGTATATTTTTTAAGATAATAATAGCTTCATCGTCATTCCAGTCATGGATGACCCATTTTGTCATGTATAAATCTGCTCCGAATGGAACCTCATCAAAAAAGCTGCCTCCTATGGTCGTACATCTGTTGTTTAATCGCTCTGGGATCAGTTTTTTCGTTTGATCAATCACATATTGCTCATCAAAAATAATTCCTGTACTTGTGGGGGTTGCGTCCAGTACGGCAAACATAAGGGCTCCGTTTCCGCCACCGATATCAACCATTTTTTTGTATGGATTAAAATCGTAGGCAGCAATAATAGTTTTAAGGACAGCACCTGACATTCCGGCCATTGCCTTTGCGAGATTGGCTCCACGTACCGGATTATCTTTATAATATTCCCAAACAGGTTTTCCATGCGCATGTTCGAATGGCACCTTTCCTGTTTGCACGCCATATGTTAACGCGCCGAAAGCAGGATAATGTTCTCCCATATTTGCTAGTGCCCATGGCTTTACCGAACCGGGAACATCAGTAAGTAAAGTTGCTCCAAAATCATTCAGCTCAAAGGTACCGTCCTCCTTCTCTGTAAAAATTCCAACACTAGTAACAGCTCTTAATAGGCGACTTAACGATTTTGTGTCTGACTGTGTTTCTTCAGCGAGTTCTGCTAGTGTTTTGGAACCCTTTAGTAGTATATCCGCTAAACTTAATTGTGCTACGACATGTATACAACATGCCACCCAGTACCCGCTGATCAATTCATACATTTTAAAGGTCAGTTGTGGTTGTTCAATTAATCTTTCCATAAAAAAATAATATAATTAAATTCAATAATATGTGAATTTAATTGTTTTTTATTATAATTTTATGTTACAACAAAAATAAATGCCATAATAAATCAAAGTAAACAAAATGTTAACACAAAAATCGTCAGTTTTATCTTTATTTGAAACTTCAGCAAGTCTCAATCCCAAAAAAGTAGCTATTATTTCCGAAGGAAACAAAATTTCGTTCTCAGAGTTAGAAGCGCGATCGAACCAGATTGCAAACTATTTGAAGCTTCGGCAGATATCCACCAATATCCCTATCTGCTTTTGTCTTAACCAATCCATTGATAAGGTGATTGTTATGCTTTCGATCTGGAAATCCGGCGGCGCTTATGTTTCACTTGATCCGTTATATCCCGAAACAAGACTTACACATATATTAGAAGAAACAAACAGTCCAGTACTTTTTACAACAAAAGAATTTTCTGAAAAATTTAAATTTTATAAAGGAAAAATTATTTTTATTGACCAACAGCGGAGTGAATTCGAAAAAATAGAGCCAGCAAAAATAGATCGTTCTACTGAAAAAGGGATCGCCTATCTAGCCTATACGTCCGGAAGTACGGGCCAGCCAAAAGCTGTTATGGCAGAACATATCGGCCTGGAAAATTTTATTAGATCATTCGGTAATTTTCTAAAGGTAGGGGAAGAAGATGTTGCCCTCAATATTTCCTCTTCAAATTTTGACGGGATTGTTTTGGATTTATGGGTTCCCCTTTCATTGGGAATTACAGTATATCTTTATCCCGACAACAGAATTATTGGTGAACCACTTTTAGAATTCATCTGCAAGAATAAAATAACTATCCTGCCTTATTTGCCAGTTTCCATATTGGCAACTCTGCCGCAAGATAGACCTATAGGAAACCTAAAAAAAATCTGTACGGGTGGCGAAGCTCCGATTGCAAACGTTATAGCATATTGGAAACAGCAAGTTGAACTAATTAACATTTATGGCCCCACAGAGACAACTGTTGTTGTCTGTGGATTTAAATTTGATGATGAACATCCTATAAATACCATCGGAAAACCGCTTCCTAATGTTGATTTTTATATTTTAAATGAACAGATGGAAACCGTTCAGCCCAATGAAATTGGAGAGCTATACATTGGTGGTATACAGGTTTCCAGGGGATACTATAATCAACCCAAGCTGACATCAGAAAGGTTTTTACATTATATTACCCCAAATGGAGAAGCTGTAAGGGTCTATAAAACAGGAGATCTCGTTCGCGGATCGGCGGACGGTACGATTGAATTTATTGGAAGGGCTGACCAGCAGGTCAAAATAAGGGGCTTTAGAGTCGAACCTTCAGAAATTGAAGAAAATATCCGTCAATCCGGACTTTCAGAAAACAGCGTAGTGATTGTTAGAGAGGAACTAGGTGAAAAGCAATTGATATGTTATTATAAAAATTTCCCGAACAAGAATACGTTGGCTCACGATCTAAGGAACTATCTCTTCGAAAGGTTACCTTCTTACATGATTCCATCCAAATTTTTGGAAGTAGATGCTTTTCCGCTCACCGCAAATGGAAAAATTGATAAATCTCTTTTAAAAGAACTGAAACCGACTGAAGAAAAGAGAAATTCTTTCGTTGCTCCCATCAGCGAATTTCAGCGGCAGATCGCATCAGTCTGGAGCGAAATTTTAAAAACGAAATCCGTTGGCATTCATGACAATTTTTTCCAATTCGGAGGTAACTCCATTTTTGCATACAGATTGACAACAAAAGTTCGTCAAAAATATGGTCTCCACCTTGATGCCGCGGACCTCTTTTTACATCCAACCATTTACGGGCTAGAAGAATACATGGGCAAGAAAAAAAATAATAAGAATGAGGCCGTTCTGTACAGCGGTACCTTTGATAGGTTGTCCATTCAACAGCAGAGTCTCCATTTCTTGGACAAGTTGCGCGGAAGCGTTGCGTATCATGTGGGGGCAGTTTATACCTTAGATGAAAAGATCTCGTTCGGAGTTTTAGAAAAGGCTTTTAGACAATTGATCAGAAAGCATAGTATTTTAAGAACGGTTATAAACGAAAAAGATTCAACGAACCTTCTGTCTCTAATGACCGAAAAGAATTGGCTACTTGAGAAGTTACATCATCCTGATGATGTAAAAAAGATCGTTAGAATCCCTTTCGATCTAGAAAGAGATTACATGATTCGTGCCTCTGTAATTTATAAAGACAATAGGCCAGTATCATTATTTTTGATGATTCACCATATCGTTACAGACGGGTGGTCCATGCCTCTTATTGTCGAGGAGCTGAATGACCTCTATCAGAAAATCATCGATGATCAAGATTTTGAGGCGATAACAAATTATGAATATAGAAATTACGTACACTGGCAATCCAGACAAAATTTTGCGGAGGGCATCGAGTTTTGGAAAAATTACCTAGATGGAGTCCCCATCCTTCAGCTTGCGCATGATTTTAGAGGGCGATCAGTTGATACAGATGAAGGAAAGCAATATCACTTTGAGCTGGGTGAAAATCTAATTCATAAGTTACAAAACCTAGCGCAGGACAATAATACTACCTTATACACTACACTACTATCCGCTTTTGGTCTCCTGATGCAATATTACAGTGGCCAATCGGATATTTGTATCGGGAGCCCAACGGCAAACCGTTTTTATCCTTTTGACAGAGCGATAGGGTATTTTGCCAACATGCTTCCCATACGCATGAAAATTGAGAATAACCCCAAATTTTCAGAACTGTTAAAACTCAATGCGACAATAATTTCCGAAATCTTTAAGCATCAGTCGGTTCCGCTGGAAACCATCGTCAATCATGTCATCAAAGACCGTTTCGCCGGGCACAATCCCTTATTCCAGCATGTTTTCGTACTTCAGACCCCACCTGAGGAAACAGAAAATATCGCACCTGTTAATCCCAAAGGCTTTCAATGGGTTTTTAACGGAAAGTCTAAGTTTGATCTACAGTTTGAAGCTATTCCAACAGAAAAAGGAATAGCTGTTAATATCGACTATAATAATGCTCTATTCAAAGAAAAGACAATCGGGGAAATGGCGACGGCATTTATATTTATCCTCGAATCAATCGCCATAGATCCAAATCAGAAAATTGGAGAAATCAAGCTGGGATCTTTATTATCTGATTTGGAAATAAGATCAGCACAGCTCACGGAAAAGCCCCAAAAATTGATAGCACTCTTTGAGGAACAAGTAAAAAAAACACCCGCTAAAAATGCACTTATTATTTCTGGCCAAGCTATTTCTTATCATGATCTTGACCAAAAGTCGAGTCATGTTGCCAATCAACTTATTGCTTTCGGAGTTCGACCGAATGACTTTGTCGCATGTTTCCAGGAACAGTCTATCGAAAGGATCATTTCTTTGTTAGCCATCATCAAAGCCGGCGGAGCATATGTTCCATTGGATATAAGCTATCCACTGGAAAGGCTCGGATTAATTCTTGCGGATGTAAAACCAAAGGCGATCATTGCCTCAGAAAACCATTCGAAAAATATTACTGAATTACAATACGATATTTTCAGTATCGAGCAGTTGTTAGCTACCCCTTTCGAATTGATAAATCGAAGCTATTGCGATACCCATAATGACGAGGATCTCGTCTATGTAATACACACATCCGGAACCACTGGTACTCCTAAAGGAGTTATGATAGCACATCAGTCCTTAGGAAATTTTATTACAGAATACGGCAACCTTCTGGCGCTGGGAAAAGAAGACAGCACATTGCAGTTTTCAGCATATAATTTCGACGGCTCTATGATCGATCTTTGGATCCCCTTAACAAAGGGCGCAACGATCTATTTATATCCAAACAACAAACTTCTTGGTACACATCTTGCCGAGTTTATTTCGCTGCATTCGATCACTGCACTCCCTTTCATTTCACCATCTGTACTCTCTACCATACCCCAGGACTTCAAGCTACCGTTATTAAAGACCATTGGTACCGGGGCGGAAACCTGTCCACCGAATGTCAGTCAATATTGGAAAAAGCAGGTGAAATTATTTAATATGTATGGGCCGACGGAGGCTACCGTAGCTGTAAATCAGTTTACGTTTGATGATATTCATCCACAGAATACCATCGGTCGTCCGATCAATAATATGCATTTTTATGTCCTGGATCAATATTTAAGGCCTGTTCCCCCAAACGTTGTCGGAGAGCTTTACATTTCTGGAATTCAATTGTCGCGCGGATACCTGAATAATCCTGAACTGACCGCCGAGAAATTTATCCAAAACTCAATTGTTGAAGAAAAGTCCAGCCTTTACATGAGAATGTATAAAACCGGGGATTTAGTTAAATCATTAGAAGACGGGATGATAGAATTTGTAGGTAGATCTGATCATCAGGTTAAGATCAGAGGTTATCGGATTGAATTGTCAGAAATAGAGAAATTGATCTGTCAGACGAAAGGGGTAATAAACGCGGTCGTCCATGTTCATCAGTCTTCAGAAGATGTGAAATTGTTACGTGCTTTTGTGACAGGGCAAGCCCAAGCTTCAGATCTTAGAAATGAATTAAGCAAAAAACTTCCCGCGTATATGATACCGAATGAGATTTACCACATTGAAAACTTGCCCTTGAAAACAAATGGTAAAATTGACTGGCAGGTGCTTTCTTCAATAGCCGAAGATAGGATTAAAGAAACAAAAGATCTGGATGAAGATAGCCTAAATCAGTATGAAAAAACAATAAAGAAAATCTGGAACGAGGTCCTTGAATCCAAAATAACGAGTCTGGAGGATGACTTTTTCCATCTTGGCGGCCATTCACTCTTACTTACCAAACTTTATAATAAACTATATGCAGAATATCCAAATAAGCTCACGTTAGGTGAACTCTATTTAAACAGTACGATCAGAAAGCTAGCGGATTTAATAGAAGAAAGGGATGCAAACCCATACATTCACGAATACGGTTTAGGAGAAGATCCGTTGAGCGGTGAGATTAAAAAAGATGCAACAGTACCTTCTGATTTTTTTATGTTTAATACCGTAGAGAAAGGAGATTTTGAAAACCCTGATGCTATTCTGCTGACCGGTGTAACGGGTTTCGTTGGAGTCAATATTTTAATTGAGCTGCTTAAATCAACCACGGCCGACATATATTTATTAATTCGTGCTGAAGATAAAAAACAGGCCAAAATTCGTCTGTTAAAAACCATGACAGACCAGCATATTTCATTAGATAGTTACAACCAAGCACGTATCAATTATTTATGCGGAGATCTCGCAAAACCGTTTTTAGGACTGGATGCCGGCGGTTATGACCACTTGACCAAAATCATTGATGTAGTATACCATGCTGGTAGTTCCGTGAATTTTATACAACCATATTCGTATATGCGGGCAGCAAATGTTGACGCATTACATAAATTGATCAGATTTGTGACAACCTACAAATTAAAACAGTTGTCCTTGCTATCGACCGTAGGTGCTTTTAGCTGGGAACATTATTTTACCAAACCAGCTCTTCTGAAGGAAGATACCGACATAAAAAGTGCTTTTAAATATCTGAGCCGCGACATGGGGTATATCCAGAGTAAATGGGTCATGGAGCAAGTTGCACAAGAAGCGATCAAACAAGGTGTTCCTATCATCATTTTCCGGCTTGGCTATGTTTTTTGCCATAGTAAGACAGGTGCAACAGCGAGTTATCAATGGTGGTCCCTCTTGATCAAAACATGTATTCAGTTAAAAACATATCCAACGTTGGTCAATCAGAAGGAAGAGCTGATTATGGTTGATTTTGTGAGTAAGGCAATTGCACATATTTCCAAAAATCCAGTATCTATAGGACAGGTTTTTCATTTAAGTCCGGAACCGAAAGATAACATGACAGTAACGGAATTTTTTGAAATGCTTAGACAGGAATTTAAATTTGACTTACAGCCAGTCCCTTATCAGGATTGGTTGGCACTTTGGGAAGCAGATGAAAACAGTCCTCTATACCCGCTCCTCAATTTATTCAAATTCAAGGCTTATGACAACAAGTCGCTTATAGAGATTCACCAGAATACGCCTGATTTTGATATAAGCAACACCAAGCGCTTTATAAAAAATAGCGATATAGAGATTCCCAAAATTAATCGCAACAGCGTGGAGGCATTCTGTAAATATTTAGGTGTGCTATAAAGTGAGCGTAAAGATATTTTACACCCGATTCAACGCGGAAAATATGCCAGCCATTCTAATGCAGTGGCTGGCATTTCTGCCCGTTAAATTTCGAGATATCATTTCACGATATAAGCTGGAAGAAGACAAAACAAGAAAATTACTTGGTAGATTATTGTTGATCGAGGGCATGCGAGATTTCGGAATACCAAATATATCTCTTGATGAGGTGAAATATACCCCTTTTGGAAAACCTTATCTGTATGACCATATTGACTTTAACATAAGTCACTCAGGTAATTATATTTTCTGCGCTATAGCGGAAGGATTGAAGGTTGGTATTGATATTGAAGAGGTAAAGCCAATCAATTTCTCAGAAATGCATCAAATCATGAATGCAACGGAATGGCTACACATAAGGGCAGCAGTTGACCCATTGCGAGAATTTTATAGAATGTGGACATTAAAAGAAGCAGCTTTAAAAGCTGAAGGAACAGGGTTCCTAACCGATCCGGACAAAGTTTGCGTAAAAAAAAATATTGTTTACATTGGAAATAACAACTGGTTTTGTCATGAACTATTTTTTGATACGGATTACTCAGGCCACCTAGTAAGTTCAGAAATGCAGCATGATTATAAAATGATTAAACTTGACTTTATATGATCTGCCCCCTTTTCGAAAAATGTATAAATAAAGATTAACAGGACCTATTGGCATCCCTTTTTCAATAAATTAAGAAAAACTGTGGCTTAACTTTAGCTACATAGTTCAAACAGTTGGTAAATGATGATAACGTTACTATTAAGACAAAATAAAATCTTGCTCTACCCAAAAATGCAGAAGCTTTTAGATGAAATTTTTGGCAATGAATTTGTGGGGGAGTAAATTTAAGGAAAAAATTAAAAGTCATTGAAGTTAGCGGAATAATTTATAATCCTATTAGAAACCAATAATAGCTGTAATAACACTAATTCAAAAATTTTAAAAATCTCAGGTAAACTCATGACGGTGGTATGAAAAAATTGCTTTTCATTTTATTATTATGCGGTTCGCAATCTTTACAGGCGCAAGAGAAGGAAATCCCGGAAAACATTAAATCTATTTTTGCTGGGATTTGGGAGTATAGGGATAAATACCAGAGTAATACGATTGAAATCACATTTAAACTTGGTAAAGAGTACACAGTTCTAAAAGATAAGGGAAATGGAATGGCAGCTGCTAAAACATTAATACGTTGCATTGGACAAATATGAATGCTCAAGCGGATATTGACAAAGAAGCGTTTTTTCTCATTTTTGACAAAAGAATTTTTAAAGCGAAACCTACATTTAATAATTGAATAGATATAGCTATGGAAACCGACAAGAACGAGCTCGACAGGATAAGAGCCATTATCGAAAACTTCTATGTTGCAAAGTTTACAAGCAGTGAGGAAGAATGCAAAACGAAATAAAAGATTCCCTTACCGGAGCCTTTGCTTTTATAGACCAGGATGCAGCCACTTATAAACTTAAGATATTAGGCCGGGGCGAAGAACTGTTTTTTCAAAAAGGTGATGAAGCCTTGATTTGTGATATATCGGCCAGATTCCCGCTCATAGACCCTGCCAGCATTAAAAGATGGGATAATCGGCGTAAAATTACTGAAGATGAACGGATAGACATATTATCAACAATCATCGGGCTATATAAGCAAGCTTATAAAGATGATCTAGAAATTTAAAAAAAATGACACTATAACTCCTATTATATATCAACAACTTTAACCTTAATTATGCTCACTAACGAGATTGAACGAGAATTATTGAAAGCTATGGACAACTACAAAACCATTGCCCAATTGCTTATTGACAAGTTAATTAATGAAACAGACCAACCTGAGAAAGCAGAAATTCAAGCGGGACACTATTTTGAAATACAAAATGCAGATTTATTCAATGGAAAAGAAAATCTATCTGACAATTGGTGGTTTGATGTTCATGGCGAGCATTGTATGTTTAAGAATTTGACAACAGGACAAATTCTTGAGGTTTCACTTGGAGATAAAGAAAGTGTTGCTAACCTTGACCCTTATTTCTTCTATAATTTCCTTGAAACGACAACTGATTTGAAACATCTGACAAAATATTTCAAAAATCCATTTAATGATACCTTGAACTTTTTTGAAAAGCTAGAAAAAGAACAAAAAATAATTAATATCTATGGAGTGAATTTTAGAAAATTAAACACCACTAAATAAAATTTTAAGCGATATAAGGCTTCATCTTATGCCAAAATTTTGGCAAAGACTTTGTTGTGTTAATCATGGAAATAACCAATTGATATGATATAAATGCTATTCCCGACTCTTGCTAACTTCTATAGAGTTTGTCAATTAAACAACAGTAAATAATTATGGAGCAAACAACAGATAAAAATTACATAGACCAACTGGCAGGTTATTTTCAACAAAACCCGAATAGTTACGGCTGGATATTGTTTGTTGTAGGCATTATATTGTTATACGGTTCCATCAGGCGCTGGAGCTGGTTGTTTGAAGGAGGTGAAGGATTATTCAATATTGCCTGGATTGAAGAGACCTTTGGTTGCCGAACAGCGCTGATCCTATTCATCCTGCTTTCTCTGGTATTTATAGGGGCGGGCATAACATGGGTGTTCTTATATAAGTAACTTTATAAATGGATGAAACAGATATTGCATACGCCACAGTCCTACACCCGCAAGAGGGATTGACCACAAAAAAGACCAAAAAGCATATCACCAAACCGTAAAAGATGCTTTGTCAGGATTAGTAAAGCGGATTTGAAATCCTCAAAATCTTCGCTTCCAGATGCCTTTCAGAACATCTGGAAGAGATAAGTGGAAATGCTGGCTACAAACGAATAAGCGGGCAGGAATTCTGAACAGATGACGATACGCTCTATTTTGGACTGGTGATCCAATACAAAGAGGATGGTAACGAACATGGATTCTATAAAGTGAGCATAACCGAGGAGAATAAATGATAAAGCAAATGAAATGAAAAGTTTATTATATCCATTTTTAATGTTCCTGTTCCTTTCGTGTCGGACATCGATAAACAATTTCTACCAGGGAAAGGTGCTCGATGAACACGGTAAGCCCCTCTTCCACCCAAAGGATAAAACCATAGCAGTAAATACCTATGGCGAATTTGGAGATGGTATGTCCGCCATTCAGGATCTGAAGATAAGCAATTCAAAATGGAATGTGGAAAATAGTGTATTGAATTTGAAATTCGACTATAGTGATTATTTGGGACAGCACCACCTCGAAAGCACGTACAGTATAGAAAGAACAGACCAGCAACTGATTTTAAAAAAGGTAAAATGAAAAATCTAAGCCTATTATTTTTTATAACAGCATTTCTGCTCCAATCCTGCACCAGTGAGGACAAGCACCCGAACGTACCTATCTTGGAAAAACTAATTAAAAACGGAGAAGTTGTTTTCGTTGAGAAAAAAGATTCGGTTTCATTGCAACCTTTTATCACGTTTGTAAATGATTCGGTTTATGTTGTGCAAACTCAACAACAGGTTTCTGCCGATACCAAAAACATAAAAAGTAACGAAAAAGCAGTTACAGACGTTGTTATAAAAAACAGCATTGCAATTAAAAATGTAATCAGCGGAAAAACGTATCTTTCAGAAACGGTAGATTCAAAATATCCTATACGCATCAATGAAAAAAATGACGTGATCATAAATGATGCGATGTTTTTAGCACCTGGGTACACCACAAAAGTAAAAGCGGATACCACTTTTGCCAAGAATATTACAGATATAAATGTGGACGAAAAACTAAAAAAGCTAAAGGAATTTGGCAAAAGCATTACCACAAAATGGACCAATACCAACAGACTGGGAACGATGCACAAACTGTTTTATTACCAGCTTGGCGAAAGGAAATTTAAGTCTGCATCAGAATGTTATCTGATTACAGAAAATGGAAATTATTTCTACAACGGCAAACTGGGAATACTTAAAATCAAATAATGAGTAAAAAAATGAATATAATAGACCCGCTCATTACAAGGAGAATCGGTAATTGTCGCGAAAAATTTCAGCGATTTATTGATATAACTTTACCAAAATAAAGGACAACATTGGCATTGGCTGCAAGACAATTTTGAAAAATTGGGAGACGCTTATGACAAACCAATAATATAAAGAAATACCCAATCACGCAGATTTGTAATCCGTGTGTATAAATAAGCAAAGCCAGGGATTACAAATCCGCGACATCGGGTGTGACGGCTATACGCCACTGTCGTAAATCAGCCGAAGCAAGTCAAATAACTAATCAGAATAGATATGACAACCAAAACATTCAAAGAAGATTTTCGAAAGAAAACTAAAAGCATAGCTAACATTATGATTGAAGCTATGTTCAGTGACTATATTTTGTATAAAAATGGGAAGCGAATTGGTGTACTTTTCGATAACAAACTGCTGTTGGTTTCTACCGAAAACCTGAAAAAATTATTACCTGATGCACCTGAAGAAACTTCTTTTGATTGGGGTTACTATAAATTAATCTGCATAGAAGGTTTGGAAAATATAGTGCTTTTGGAACAGGCCATAAACACCACTTACAACGATTTGTATTTTGAGCAAGAGTTTGTGGCAGACATAGCTGCTATGATAGAAAGCTACGCCAGTTATCCCGATATTATGACAAAATTATATAACCACCATACTACTTTTCTGCGCTTTTGCTACGAAAAGAAACTGCTTAAAAAACAGCCAATCGATCAGCTGGGACGCATCATTCGGATGTATTACACCAACAGTGATTTAACTGAAAATGGCATAAAAACATTTGAGCATTTGTACGAAAAATGGCTTAACTATAATGATAAAAACGATGATAAATCTGAAGCAAGGACGGTAGATACAAAAACGTTGGAAAAATATTACACCAAAATTCTTGCAGAGCAAGGTATAGTATAACGAAATACTCTCTGGCTTTAACTCAATGAATCTGCTGTCCTTAATATGAAAAATAGGTTTTACCTTTATTAATTTTTAATTTAAAGCAGCAGATGGAGCTTTTTTATCCAAGATAATACGTCGCGATCTTTTATATTTAATATTTA
Organism: Sphingobacterium puteale; assembly: GCF_003627955.1. Lineage (GTDB taxonomy): Bacteria > Bacteroidota > Bacteroidia > Sphingobacteriales > Sphingobacteriaceae > Sphingobacterium > Sphingobacterium puteale. The sequence goes on from NZ_RBWS01000004.1 coordinate 385,904, forward strand.
TTACACCAGTACAAACTTACGATATATAATTTGACAGCAACGGCTTAAAAAGAAAAGTAAAATGAAAAAAATTATTACAATATGTTTAGCAACCGCATTTCTTTTCACTGCCTGCAACAGCAAGACTGAAAGGAAAGCTACGGAAAGCGTTGCAAAAGACAGCATTCCTGCAAAAGCAGATAAAGAAATTTCCATTGCTAAAACGGACTTGTTGGCAAATCTTCCCGAACACAAATTTCCGATAACGGACAGTACCACGTTTGATAATTTTGAAAAATTAGGGACGCGTGACAATGGTTTTCTGAAACGGATCAAGTTTGACCCGAAACGTAAGGATGCAACCAATTTCCGCATAAACTACAAAATGCCTTTCTCCGAAAACTTTACCTCGGTTGCCGTTACCTATCAGGGCGGTGAGAACGAACTGTTTACGATATTACTTACTGTAGATAAAAACAACAATATAATTGACAAACTGGAAATTGCCTACGATGAAATTGCGGAATCCGCCTTCGGCAAAACCAGCAAAATAGAGAAAGACAAAATAGTGGTAACCAGTTCAAATTGGATGAATGAAGCAAAGCCAATTTTTAAAGACGAAAGCTACGTTTTAGACAAAACTGGGAAGTTCGAAAAACTGAAAGACTAATGATACATTCTTGATAGTCATGACGGTGTAGTAATTATTAATATGAATTATGTACAACAAATCAAAGAAATCATCACCGGAGCGTATGAATTTACGGATAAGGATAAAATCATTTATAAATTAAAGCTACTGGGCAGAGTGTAATGTAGCGGAAAAGGGAGAGATTATTGGTTCGTCCTTTCCCGAAAAACTATATTTTGAAGATGATGGCTTTCGAACCGAGAGAATGAATGAAGAAGTTGTGTTTATCTATCAGGTTATCAAGGATTTAGAACGTCAAAAAAAAGGACAAGCGATTGTAAAATTCGCTTGTCCAATATGGTGATCCCGCTGGGATTCGAACCCAGGACCCATACATTAAAAGTGTATTGCTCTACCAGCTGAGCTACGGAATCGTACTTCTTTTTTGAACTATCGTTCCTTGTTTGAAGTGATGCAAAAGTAGGGCTTTAATCCTATTCCTGCAAATTTTTTCGGCTTTAAATCGTACTCATCAGCTTAAAAAGCTGATCTTAAGCAAAAAAAATTAATCATTTTCCAATTCCATAATTTGTTCAGCCAATTGCTCCCATTGTTCCTGATAATGGGTTAACTCGGCCTTGGACGAATTGTATGCTCGCGTAGTTTCCTGTAACTTAGTCGCATCCGAATAAACAGTTTCATCCGCCAGCTTCTGTTCAAGGTCCTTGACCAATATTTCCTGTTCTTCGATCTTTTTTTCCAAGGTCGAAAGCTCCTTGTTCTTTTTGCTCAACAGTCGGGTACGGTCTTCAGATGGCGCTTGTTTCTCTTTTTTAACTTTTGGCTCTTCTTTGACTTTTTTCTCCGGTTTGACCTCTGTTTTTATAAGACGCTTTGAAGCCCATTCCTCATACTCTTGATATGTCCCCGGATATTCTTTGATCTCTTTGTCTTCGATATACCAAATTTTATTGGCCACATGATCCAAGAAATAGCGGTCGTGGGAAACAACAATAAAGGTGCCTTCGAATTGCTGCAGTGCCTGAATCAAAATATTGACCGATTGCATATCCAAGTGGTTGGTGGGCTCATCGAGTGCCAGGAAGTTGGCATCAGCAGTCAATGCCTTAGCAAGAGCTACTCGGGACTTTTCACCTCCGGATAATACCTTGATTTTTTTGAAGGCATCGTCGCCCGTAAATAGGAAACAGCCCAATATCGAACGTAATTCGGTCTCCGTATGCTTTGGTGCAAAAGCCTGCAGTTCGGCCAAGATCGAGTTTTCGAGGTGAAGTGCTTCGAGCTGATGCTGTGCAAAGAACGTTTGCGACACATTATGCCCATGTTCCGATTTTCCTTCAAATTGATTATCTGTGCCAGCCACAATACGGAGTAGGGTAGACTTACCTTTTCCGTTTGCACCGATCAACGCGATCTTATCACCTTTTTCAATGATTGCAGAGGTATTTTTTAATATTTCTAAATTCGGATAAGATTTAGAAATATTGTCTAAAGTTACCACATGACGGCCTGAAGGTTTTGAAAACTTGAAGCTAAAGTTGACCGTTGGATTATCATCATCCACATCTTCAATTCGCTCCATTCTATCCAGTGCCTTAATCCGCGATTGCGCCATTTTTGCTTTGGAAGCTTTGGCACGGAAACGTTCGATAAGTCGCTCTTCCTGTTTGATCTTCGCTTGCTGATTTTTGAACTGGTTGGCCTGTAATTCGTTTCTTAATTCCTTTTCTTCCAGATAAAAACTGTAGTTGCCCGCATAAAGTGTTAATTTCCCTTTTCGTGATTCAACTGTCTTTTTGATGATACGGTCGAGAAAATACCTATCGTGTGATACAATGACGATTGCCCCATCAAATGCCTGTAAATAATTCTCTAGCCATTTGATCGAAGGTAAGTCCATGTGGTTGGTCGGCTCATCCAATAATAGGATATCAGGAGTTTGCAACAGGATTTTGGCAAGCATCACACGCATACGCCAGCCTCCTGAGAATGTCGCTAGCGGCCTTTTTTGTTCCTCTTCTGAGAAACCTAGACCGGCCAGGATTTCGTGGGCCTTGAATTCCACGTTGTAACCGTCCAGCGCTTCAAATTCCAATTGTCTGTCACTGAGTTTATTTAGAATATCGTCCGAATAATCTGTTTCTAATTTAGCAAGTAAGTCCTCGATCTCGGCATGTAATTGATTTTGGCGTTCAAACGCTTCCATGGCTACATATAGTATGCTCTTATCGGAGTGATAGGACAGTAAGTCTTGGTTGAGGTAACCGATCTTAAGATCTTTTGCCATGGAAATCGTTCCCGAAGTTGGGGTGTACTGTCCAACGATCAACCGCAATAAGGTAGATTTTCCGGCTCCATTGGCGCCAATCAAGCCTACTTTATCACCCGGTTTAATGTGCCAGTTTGCCTCGTCATACAACGCACGGGATCCTATTTCAAATGTTAAGTTATTTATTGATATCATTTCAGATGCAAAAGTACAAAAGTAATGAATATTTCTTCTTGTTTGAGTAACTTTGCGATTATGTATAAATTAGTCAAACCTATATTCTTTACCATGAATCCGGAGACGGCTCACCACAAAGTGACCAGCGGATTGAATGTCTTCTCTAAAATCTGGGGCGCCAAGCAATTATTGAATGCTATTTTTACCGTAGAAGATCCTCGCCTGGAACGTGAGGTATTTGGATTGAAATTTAAAAACCCGGTAGGCCTGGCTGCGGGCTTTGATAAAAATGCCGAATATATATCCGATATGACTAATTTAGGATTCGGTTTTATCGAAATTGGAACAGTTACACCAAAGCCTCAGCCCGGAAATGATAAACCACGAATGTTTCGTCTGGTACCGGATGAAGCCCTGATCAACCGTATGGGGTTTAATAATCAGGGGGCGGATGTCGCTGCTAACCGACTGAAGAACCTAAAAGACCGAAAAGGACTTCTAATCGGCGGTAATATTGGAAAGAACAAGGTTACTCCGAATGAAGAAGCGGTAAATGACTATATCTACTGTTTCAATGCCCTTTTTGAGTATGTGGATTACTTTGTTGTCAACGTCAGTTCGCCGAATACGCCGGGCTTAAGGGATCTGCAGGAAAAAGAACCGCTAAAAAAGATATTGAACACACTTCAGGAACTGAATAAAACGAAATCAACCCCCAAACCTATCTTGCTTAAAATCGCACCTGATCTCACCGATAGCCAACTGGATGATATTGTGGAAATTGTCATGGAGACTCAGATCGCTGGGGTTATCGCGACAAATACCACGATTTCTAGAGAAGGATTAAAGAGCCAGCAAGAATTGACCCGGGAAGCGGGTGGAGTAAGCGGACGCCCATTGACCAAACGTTCTACCGAAGTAATCCATTACTTAAGCGAAAAATCCAATAAAGCATTTCCGATTATTGGTGTTGGGGGCATTCATTCTGCAAAAGACGCTATTGAAAAGCTGGATGCTGGCGCTAGCCTTGTTCAGGTTTACACCGGATTTATCTATGAGGGGCCGGGTTTGATCGCAAATATTTGCAAAGGAATATTACAGACAGGACGATAGATCGGGGTAATGGCCGTAGATTTTAATTTAAAAGATTTTTTGGATAAAAAGGTTGATGAATATAATCAGCCTAATTTTATTCCCAATGATCCGATCTCCATTCCACATCAATTTTCTAGCAAGAATGATATTGAAATTATGGGATTCCTGGCAGCTATTATGGCTTGGGGACAACGTAAAACGATTATTAATAAATGCAATGAATTGATCGAAAGAATGGATGGTGCTCCTTATGATTTTATGATGAATCATCGAGACCAAGATCTTAAAAGCCTGCTTGGTTTTAAGCACCGTACGTTCAATGATACGGATATACTCTATTTTGTCGCTTTTTTTAAGCATCATTACCATCACTTTAACTCTTTAGAGGATGCTTTTTTGGTGGGACAGGAAATGCGCTCAGAGGTCAATTTAGAACAGGCGCTCAATGCATTTAAGACATATTTCTTTTCCCTGCCCGACTATCCGCAACGTACGCGTAAGCATATCAGCAGCCCAGCACAAAAATCCACTGTCAAGCGCATCAATATGTTTTTGCGTTGGATGGTCCGAAAAGATAACAATGGTGTTGACTTTGGTATCTGGAATCGGCTATCTCCAAAAGATCTGATCTGTCCATGTGATGTCCATGTTGAACGTGTCGCACGAAAATTTGGACTGATTACCTTGGAAAAAGTCAATTGGAAGACGGCACAGGAGTTAACGGCCAATCTTCGGCTACTGGATCCAAATGATCCGGTAAAGTATGATTTTGCACTTTTTGGCCTGGGGGTGGAAAGGGAACTCTAAAGCCCTTCCAGCTGTCTTACTTAGGCATAGACTATTACACATATATCACGACACTATCCCAACAACAGGACATACAAACAAGGTATACTACTGGGCAATGGATACTATTCTTAAAGATATAAATAGGGATATTCAGTAAATGTTATAAAAAATGGTGATGAGAATAATTTCGGTCACCATTTTTTGTTCTGGTATCCGGATCTTTGTAAGATTTTTCCGCTGGTTTAAGCACCCCATTGCCAAAAAGCTGCTTTTTCGTTTTTTTGGGCATAGCTGTCCCCTGAACACCCGTCTTTCCACCTATTTTCTGTGATCTTTTAAGCCGCTTTTTCCTGCTGGCCCTGCATCTTGGGGATCATCCGCACCGCATTTGCTGTATGGATGCCAAAGA
>NZ_RBWS01000043.1 GCF_003627955.1 Sphingobacterium puteale
GTATATATATCAAAAGCAGCCGCATAGTAGCAAAAGGCTATGCCGGTGAAGAAAGTAAATAAGGGCACACGGGGGATGCCTAGGCTCTCAGAGGCGAAGAAGGACGTGATAAGCTGCGATAAGCTCTGGGGATCGGCAAATGCGACTTGATCCAGAGATTTCCGAATGGGGCAACCTGACTATTTGAAGAATAGTCGTATAAAACGCGAACGCGCTGAACTGAAACATCTAAGTAGGCGTAGGAGAAGAAAATAACAATGATTTCCCAAGTAGTGGCGAGCGAACGGGAAAGAGCCCAAACCGATCATGTTACGGCATGGTCGGGGTTGTAGGACCACGACATTGTACAATGCTATGAACTGGAAGCAGGTGGGAAACTGCGCGACAAGGGTGAGAGCCCCGTACAGGTAAAGAATATTGGCATAGTGGTATCCTGAGTACCGCGGGACCGGAGAAATCCTGTGGGAATCCACCAGCACCATCTGGTAAGGCTAAATACTCCTGAGAGACCGATAGTGAACCAGTACCGTGAGGGAAAGGTGAAAAGAACCCCGAACAGGGGAGTGAAAAGAACCTGAAACCGTGTGCTTACAAGCGGTTGGAGCAGAGAGATTCTGTGACAGCGTGCCTTTTGCATAATGAGCCTACGAGTTACTCTTGTCTGGCAAGGTTAAGTCCTTCAGGGACGCAGCCGAAGCGAAAGCGAGTCTTAATAGGGCGCATAGTCAGATGAGGTAGACGCGAAACCTTGTGATCTACCCTTGGGCAGGTTGAAGTTGCAGTAACATGTAATGGAGGACCGAACCGATAAACGTTGAAAAGTTTCCGGATGACCTGAGGGTAGGGGTGAAAGGCCAATCAAACTGGGAAATAGCTCGTACTCCCCGAAATGTTTTTAGGAACAGCGTCGGCATGGAGTCTGATAGAGGTAGAGCTACCGATTGGGTGCGGGGGAGTCAAATCCTACCAAATCCAGACGAACTCCGAATGCTATCAGATATGGCCGGCAGTGAGGCTTTGGGTGCTAAGGTCCAAGGCCGAGAGGGAAAGAACCCAGACCATCAGCTAAGGTCCCCAAATCCGTTCTAAGTTGAACTAACGAGGTCCGGTTGCCCAGACAGCTAGGATGTTGGCTTGGAAGCAGCCATTCATTTAAAGAGTGCGTAACAGCTCACTAGTCGAGCGGCCGGGCGTGGATAATAAACGGGCATCAAGAACGGTACCGAAGCTATGGATTTGCATTGAAAGATATGCATCTGGTAGGGGAGCATTCCATCGCCGGGGAAGCACAGTGGTAATGCTGTGTGGAGGTTATGGAAAAGCAAATGTAGGCATAAGTAACGATAAGGCGGGTGGGAAACCCGCCCACCGAAAGACCAAGGTTTCCTGATCAACGTTAATCGGATCAGGGTCAGTCGGGACCTAAGGCGCACCCGAAAGGGGCAAGCCGATGGACAACTGGTTAATATTCCAGTACTCTTCATAACTGCGATGTGGTGACGGAGTAGTGACACTGCCGCGAACTGACGGAATAGTTCGTTGAAAGGCGTAGGTATTGGGGTTGTAGGCAAATCCGCAACTCTAGCTGAAACCCAATAGTACAGCAAAGCTCCGGTGGCGCTGATAGAGCAGGTAAACAGACTTCCAAGAAAACCCGCTAAGCTTCAGGTTATGAAGACCCGTACCGCAAACCGACACAGGTGGTCGAGGAGAGAATCCTAAGGTGCTCGAGTGAGTCATGGCTAAGGAACTCGGCAAAATGGCCCTGTAACTTCGGGAGAAGGGGCGCTGTCTCAGTGATGAGCAGCCGCAGTGAAAAGGCCCAGGCGACTGTTTAACAAAAACATATGGCTTTGCAAAATCGCAAGATGAGGTATAAGGCCTGACACCTGCCCGGTGCTGGAAGGTTAAGAGGGGATGTCATCGCAAGAGAAGCATTGAATCGAAGCCCCAGTAAACGGCGGCCGTAACTATAACGGTCCTAAGGTAGCGAAATTCCTTGTCGGGTAAGTTCCGACCTGCACGAATGGTGTAACGATCTGGGCGCTGTCTCAGCCATGAGCTCGGTGAAATTGTGGTATCGGTGAAGACGCCGATTACCCGCAACGGGACGGAAAGACCCCATGCACCTTCACTATAGCTTAACATTGAGATTGGGTACAGGATGTGTAGGATAGGCGGGAGATATTGAAGTGGCTTCGCCAGGAGTCATGGAATCACCCTTGAAATACCGCCCTTTCTGTATCCGGTTTCTAACTCCATCATGTGGAGGACATTGTTTGGTGGGTAGTTTGACTGGGGTGGTCGCCTCCAAAAAGGTAACGGAGGCTTTCAAAGGTAAGCTCAGTACGCTTGGTAACCGTACGTGGAGTGCAATGGCATAAGCTTGCTTGACTGTGAGACCGACAAGTCGAACAGGGTCGAAAGACGGACATAGTGATCCGGTGGTTCTGTATGGAAGGGCCATCGCTCAAAGGATAAAAGGTACGCTGGGGATAACAGGCTGATCTCCCCCAAGAGCTCATATCGACGGGGAGGTTTGGCACCTCGATGTCGGCTCGTCACATCCTGGGGCTGGAGAAGGTCCCAAGGGTTGGGCTGTTCGCCCATTAAAGTGGCACGCGAGCTGGGTTCAGAACGTCGCGAGACAGTTCGGTCCCTATCTGTTGTGGGCGTTGGAAGTTTGAGTGGATCTGACCTTAGTACGAGAGGACCGGGTTGGACAGACCTCTGGTGAACCTGTTATGCCGCCAGGTGTACGGCAGGGTAGCTACGTCTGGAATAGATAAGCGCTGAAAGCATCTAAGTGCGAAACTAGCCACGAGATGAGACTTCCT
>NZ_RBWS01000044.1 GCF_003627955.1 Sphingobacterium puteale
AGTGCGACCTGCAAAGGTCATTGTCCAATTGTTCAACCAGGAAACTGGACACAGAACCTACCATGCTGTTGGTAGTAGCCTACTTCGACATGCGGGATGAGTAATTGCCCCGTGTGATAGCTCGAAGAACAATATACCGAATTGCCATAGAGGCAGACCCGGGAAACCGTGAGGCTATCTGGGTACCGGACAGTTCAATTCCGGATAGGGTTAGGCTTGCTGATACGATGAAATTAAATGAACCGATGTTAAACGCCGTTAAGCCGAATAAGCGAAATGAACTGAAACGCTTAAACCAAAATGGTAACTGTGCAGGATATCCACTCACGCTGTTGGGGACACACAGCCAACTAATGCACACGGTGGAAAGTCGGCATCTAAGTCAGTGTGTTGGACTATGGCAACAGGGTAAGACCGTTTATTCGCATAGTTTTGCAAAGCCTACCGTAAGGGAAGCCCATGGATAAGCGGTTAGAGGAGGAGATAAAAAGCGAATGATGTTCTGTAATGGGACATATAAGGGATGAAAAGATTGCCCTACAGCGAAAGCTGGCAGACTTATCTCTGGTTATTTCAGTGAAACATGAAGAAGAACTTCTCTTAAGACAATAAGCAAATGACTGTGAACACAAACAGTGCCACGGATGCGATTGCCACCTGTATGAATTGGCAGACCATAAACTGGGAAGCCTGTGTCATGGAGGTAAGGAAGCTTCAGCTACGTATCGCTAGATGGGAAAAACTCGGGAACCGCCGTAAGGTCAAAGCTTTACAGTGGTTACTGACCCATAGCTTCTCCGCCAAATGTCTGGCGGTAAAGCGTGTATCACAAAATAGGGGTCATCGGTCAGCTGGCATAGATGGGATTGTAATGACTTCGCCAAAAGATAAATGGGATATGTTGCAATCGCTTAAAAGAAGGGGGTACAAGTCCCTTCCGCTTAAACGTGTCTACATCCTGAAATCTGATGGCAAGCAACGCAGACCTCTCGGGCTTCCCTGTATGAAAGACCGGGTAATGCAAGCTTTGTACACGATGGCATTGTTGCCAATTTCAGAAATGAAAGCAGACTGGAACAGTTATGGGTTCCGTCCCGAAAGGGGTACTGCCGATGCGATTGAGCAACTATTCATTGGCCTTGCGACCAAAAGGGCATCCAGCTGGGTCTTAGAGGGAGATATAAAATCCTGCTTTGACTTAATCAGCCACGAATGGATATTGGATAATATCCCGATGGACAAAAAGATCCTTTCACAATGGTTGAAATCAGGATTTGTGGAATCGGGAAAACTGTTTCCTACCAATCATGGTACACCACAGGGAGGGCTTGCCTCGCCAACACTAGCCAATATGGTTCTCGATGGAATTGAAGACCTGATCGGTAGAAAGTTCGGCTCCTTCAAACTGGATGGGGACTATTCCAAACAACGGAAGAATCCCATACTATTCGTACGCTATGCGGATGACTTTGTGGTTATCGGCCGAACAAGTGAGGTTCTAGAGCATGAGGTAAAACCCATGATCCAATCATTTCTGAAAGAACGCGGACTGGAACTCTCAGAGACAAAAACCAAAATAACCCAAATCCACGATGGTTTTGACTTTCTTGGACAGAACATCCGTAAATATCGGATGCGAAATGGTACCGAAAAACTGCTGATAAAACCATCAAAGGCCAACATCAAAACATTTCTCACCAGTATAAGGAAAATAATTCGTTCGGCCAGGAGCATGAGCCAAACGGAATTGATCCGTCTTCTCAACCCAAAGATCAGAGGTTGGGCATACTATCACCGGTCGGTTGTCTCATCCGAAATCTTCAGTGCTGTGGATAAAGAAATCTGGAAGGCTCTTTGGAAATGGTCGGTTCGAAGACATCCAAACAAAGGAAAGAGATGGATAAAGTCAAAATATTTCCATCGCATAGAACTCCGGGATTGGATATTCAGAGCAAAGATCAAGGAGCATGGGATAACGGTGACAGATACTCTGTTTTTTGCTAACAATATTGCTATCATACGGCATACTAAAATAAAACAACAGGCCACACCGTTTGACCCTGCATATGAAAGATACTTTCAGGAACGCACTTCACAGAAATGGAGAAATAATAAAAGTGGTAAACTAAAGGTGATGGCACTCTGGAAACGTCAACGAGGAATCTGCCCTGTATGTTTAGAGAAAGTTACCAAACTGAGTAACTGGGTTGTGTATTGGCATAAAAACAAACTCGAAGGAGGAAGTGACAGGCTGGATAATCTTAGTCTGTTACATCCAAAATGCGCGCGCGGAAACAAGCCTAAATTTGTGATACCCCATCGGTCAAGCCAATAAAGTTTGACTTGTAAATAACTTGAGCCGTGTGCAGGGAAACTTGCACGCACGGTTCTTAGGGGAGTAGGCTCGGGCAACCGGGCCCTCTTACCCGCCTACGA
>NZ_RBWS01000045.1 GCF_003627955.1 Sphingobacterium puteale
CGCCGAACGGGCTTCCATACCATAGGGGTAATAGTCCGCATTGTACTGTACATCCGCAAAACCTCCGGGCAGCTTGTTCCGGTTGATAATTGCCCTTTGTCCTTCAATGCCTAAAACTTATGATTAATCGCGAGCAATATGCTCTGGTTGATAATCGGCAATAATAGAGCTCCTAATTAAGAATATTATTTTGAAAGACATGGGTCTGCCAAGTGATGCAAAGACAGATGATTCTAAGGACCATTCCAAAAAAATAACGTATTTAAAAGTTAAGAATTCGATTATGTAAGAAAGCCATTTTTCGAACAGCTGTGATTGACCTTTTCTAAGTAAACTTCATTCGTCAGAAAAAGTAAGGCACGTATAGCCTGATTATTACCAGGATAACTCACCAGATGAATTTCTATAGTATCGCATTACTACTCATAAACCTCTCTTAGAAAACCAGCAACAGCTGCAGGTTTCCTGCCCAATAGCTTTTCCAAATGCGGGCTACCGCACTCCAGTTCTCTTTCACTTGCCGCTTGGGCAAAGGCCGCAAGCATTTGCGCATACTTCTTAGGAACGCCACTTGCTATTGTTGAATCTATATAACTTTCTATATCTGTACTTGAATAGACAATCATCCTGCCGGTAATTTCAGAAAGGATTGCCGCAACTTCTTTAAAAGATACGTCGCTTCCGCCCAGCTCGTATATTTTATCCTCATGGCCTTGGGATAGCAGGATGTGAGCAGCAACTTCTGCCAGTTCGCTTCGGAGCGTGAATGCAATACTACCCTGTCCTGCTGGGAGGAATATGATGCCGCTTTCTAAAAACCTGTCACCCAACAACATCGGAATTAGATCGAGATAAACGCCATTCCTCAGGATAGTGTAGTCCATTCCGCTCATCATGATACTTGTTTCGGTCACCAGATGTGACTTAAGGACAAAACGAATGGCAGAGTTATCGCTATATGTCCGATGAAGTTGGCTAGTATATATGAGATGCTTCACCCCCGCCTTTCTTGCCGCCCTTATAACCTGTAGATGTTGTTCGCTCCGGTTGACCATCTCACCACTTGAGACAAATAGCAGCTTGTCAATTCCAAAAAATGCGTTCGCCATAGAACTGTAATTATTGTAATCGCCGAAAACAATGTTCACACCTAACTTTCTAAGATGCTCCGCCCTGGTGGCATTCCTCACAAATGCATATATCAACTTCGCATCAACTCCTTTCTTAATAAGTGTGGAGATTTCGGAAGCCTCGACCATACGATTTCGAAAATCACTGATCAGTTATTTCGAACAAATTTGACCACCTAAAAATTTGTTCCAGCTGCCTTAAAGCTATTGTATCAGCTATTTCTAATTTCAATTAAGGTGGTCAATCCGCGACGAAAACCGGTGATCTAAAGGACTGAAATATCCAGCTATTAAGCAGAGCCTCATTTTTCCAAAATCTTTGTCTTATAGTACCCCAAGCAGGTAAATTACCTTTTGCTGTTAGGTTTGTTATTGGCTCTCTAATCTTCCATTCACTTTTAATTTTTGAGCATCTTCTAAAATCTGCTTTGCCAAGATTTCATCGTCAATTTCGACTTCTATAATTTCGTTATTGTCAACTAATCTATCTTTTAGATTTTTTGCTTCTTGTAAAGTCAACCCTGCTTTCTCATTTAATAGCTTCGTGAATGGAATTTTCCTCATACCAACATCCCAACTTTCAAATATTATTTTTACCATTTTTAGTTAATTTTAAATATTAATTGAGAAGGTATTTTTCCAGGACTTGCACCTGTAGTTCTTTTTGCTCCCTGAATAATAACCTGATTGACACCTTGCTGTTTTCCAAAGTCAGTAATAACAGATTTAATTCCTCTTATTCCTAATTTATTTGTCAAAGCACCATCAATGTCAAAATTTTTAATTGTTAGAGTCCCATTAGATTTTGAAAAATTCCCTCCGAATTCAATTATATCATCTCCAATTTTTGTTGAGTAGAATAACAAATCTCCGTCCTTCTCAGTTTGCGTAAAAACACGTCCTCCCCCCTTCGCTGCAAATGAATGAACATTTTCAATGACCTTAACTTCTTCAACAGTATTAATTGCATCTTCTATGACCTCAACACCTTTTGCAAACCCTATCCAACCTCTTGTATAACCAGCTTGACCTCCCCCCATCGACACCATTGTTCCATACATAGTATACAATGGTGTTAGGGTCTCACGAATATGATCCCGGCTCGGCTGGGTAACATACGCAAAGG
>NZ_RBWS01000046.1 GCF_003627955.1 Sphingobacterium puteale
TGTAGATATCCTTTTGTTTTGGTGTCGAAGACGAGTTGCTCATACAGTGGTTCCAGTTTTTCCAGCGCCTGTTTTGTCCATCCTTCGATAGTGGATGATGGTATCTGTATATTTTCCCTGGCGAACATCTGCTTCTGGCGGTAGAGCGGAAGGTGATCCATATATTTTGCAGTCAGGATCATCGCTAGTAGCCCCGCTCCGGGTATCCCTTTATCGATGACACGCTCGGGAAGCCCTGCGATGGATACGCCATCTCCGTTTTTAGCCGCATATTTATAACGGATGTAACGTTTGATATAGAACTTTGCAGGCTCGCACTCAAGCTCTTCGGTAATCTCTTTTCCAATACATACCATTTCCGACAGGTCTCCTTCGGGGTGGATCTCGACCTCTTCTACCGGTAGATGTTCAGGTAACTTCGCACGTCCTTTATGGTGAGGACGTTTACGGACATACTCGATCTTTTCCTTGATTTCCTCCTGTTGCTGTACAACTTCGGCCGGCTCTGCTTCAAAGGGGAGCATGGTCTGGTTTGGGTCTCCTTCGAAGCGTTCGCGACTCTGTCCGAACTGCATGCGCTTGTACATGGCAAGCTGTGACTTTAGATAATCTATCTCTTGATCACGGCTGGAAACAACCTTGATAAGGTCTTCTTTCGAGAGGTTTTCCAGCGCTTTTTCCATGCCATAAAGATACGCATTTATTGCCTTAATACCATTAAAAAAGCTGTTTTTGAGGTAATAAATAACGTTTTTTCTGTATACTCTTCACAACATGTATACCCTCGACCATCAGTACCAGATCGCTCCAGGACAGCTCACCTTTCTTAAGTTCAGATGCACCAAAAGTTCCCTGCTCCAGACGTTTGTAGTAAAGTACAAAGCCACCACTTTCCCAGTGTAATAGTTTTATATGGGTGCGGCTACGGTTTAGAAATACAAAGACCTCTCCGCTGGTAGGCTGGCGTTGCATCACAGAAAGCACCAGTCCGCAAAGTCCATCAAAACTTTTTCGCATATCGCAGTAGCCGTCGTAAAGGTAGAATCTGTGGGAAGACCCAAGCGAAAACATATTAGTAAAGACGGATCAGCTGAGACAGAAGACCCAGATCGCTTTCCACTTTCAGAACAACCCCGTTGGGATAGATGATCTCTATCTCCTTACGGACAGATCTGTCAATCGGTGTGAAACTTCCACTAGCACCATCTTGCTCCCTGCTCCGAGAAAACCAATAATAAAACTTCGCCTCATTGATCCCCCTTGAATCACAGTACTGCTTCTTGCTCATACCGCTCTGCTGCCAATCTGCTATCATCGACAGCATCTGATCTCTTTTTTCCTTTGAACTCATTAAGCAAACCTCGGAATTATAAAGCGTTCATAAAATATGCACTTGGTCGGGCGGATAC
>NZ_RBWS01000047.1 GCF_003627955.1 Sphingobacterium puteale
TCAATCATATGTAACGTGACGAGTACCGGTCCGCGATACTCTAGAAAGGAGGTATTCCAGCCGCACCTTCCGGTACGGCTACCTTGTTACGACTTAGCCCCAATTATCGGTTTTACCCTAACACGCTCCTTGCGGTCACATGCTTTAGGTACCCCCAACTTTCATGGCTTGACGGGCGGTGTGTACAAGGCCCGGGAACGTATTCACCGCGTCATTGCTGATACGCGATTACTAGCGAATCCAACTTCATGGGGTCGAGTTGCAGACCCCAATCCGAACTGTGAATGGCTTTTAGAGATTAGCACCATATTGCTATGTAGCTGCCCGCTGTACCATCCATTGTAGCACGTGTGTAGCCCCGGACGTAAGGGCCATGATGACTTGACGTCGTCCCCACCTTCCTCTCTGCTTGCGCAGGCAGTCTGTTTAGAGTCCCCAACATTACTTGCTGGCAACTAAACATAGGGGTTGCGCTCGTTGCGGGACTTAACCCAACACCTCACGGCACGAGCTGACGACAGCCATGCAGCACCTAGTTTCGTGTCCCGAAGGACGGATGCGTCTCTGCATCCTTCACTAACTTTCAAGCCCGGGTAAGGTTCCTCGCGTATCATCGAATTAAACCACATGCTCCTCCGCTTGTGCGGGCCCCCGTCAATTCCTTTGAGTTTCACCCTTGCGGGCGTACTCCCCAGGTGGATAACTTAACGCTTTCGCTTGGACGCTGGCGGTCTATCGCCAACATCGAGTTATCATCGTTTAGGGCGTGGACTACCAGGGTATCTAATCCTGTTCGATCCCCACGCTTTCGTGCATCAGCGTCAATACCAGCTTAGTGAGCTGCCTTCGCAATCGGAGTTCTAAGACATATCTATGCATTTCACCGCTACTTGTCTTATTCCGCCCACTTCAAATGGATTCAAGCCCGTCAGTATCAAAGGCACTGCGATGGTTGAGCCACCGTATTTCACCCCTGACTTAACAGGCCGCCTACGCACCCTTTAAACCCAATAAATCCGGATAACGCTCGGATCCTCCGTATTACCGCGGCTGCTGGCACGGAGTTAGCCGATCCTTATTCTTCCAGTACATTCAGC
>NZ_RBWS01000048.1 GCF_003627955.1 Sphingobacterium puteale
CAAACGCCAGAACAAGAGCGGATTAGTTTCTTGGAAAAAAAACTTAAAGACTCAGAACTGGAACTAGAAATACTAAAAAAGGCCATAGGCATCTTTTCCAAGAGCGATCGGTAATATATAGTTTTATCAAGCAACATCAGGGGCTATATTCGATTGAAAAGATGTGTAAAGTTATGGGCGTTGGATCTAGAAGCTATTATGCTTGGCAAAAACGGTCCCAACAGACAAAAAGCAGGAAATGTAGCAATCTGGAGGACAAGATAAAGGCTATTTATTTCGATAAGAAACAACGGTATGGCAGTCCTAGAATAACTGCGGAGCTGTTGGATGATGGAATTAAAGTTTCTAGAAATACAGTCGCTAAGTATATGAAAAATATGGGGCTACGGAGTAAAATAGGCAAGAAATTTAAAGCTACAACCGATTCAAAACACGCACATAAAATAATGGACAATGTATTAGACCGAAATTTCAAAGCTTCAGAGCCTTCAAAAGTCTGGGTATCTGATATTACTTACATCCATACCAAAGAAGGTTTTTTATATCTAACCACCATTCTGGATTTATATGACCGCAAATGTATTGGTTGGAGTATCAGTGATGGGATGAAAACTGAAGAAACTTCATTGGCAGCTTGGAAAATGGCAATTAAGCACCGTAAACTGTCTCCTGGTCTAATTTTTCATTCGGACCGTGGCGTACAATATGCATGTGAAAAATTTAGTAACACGTTAGATTCCTATAAAATCATAACAAGAAGTATGAGTAGAAAAGGTAATTGCTGGGATAATGCAGTAGCAGAAAGCTTCTTCAAAACGCTAAAATCCGAGCAGATTTACGGTAATAAGTTGATTACCA
>NZ_RBWS01000049.1 GCF_003627955.1 Sphingobacterium puteale
TCGCCTCTGAGAGCCTAGGCATCCCCCGTGTGCCCTTATTTACTTTCTTCACCGGCATAGCCTTTTGCTACTATGCGGCTGCTTTTGATATATATACCCGTATGCTACGTAATGATTCGTCCGGCATTCACCGGGGGTCTCCTCCTTACATCCGACACATACCAGTATTGTCTCTACTGTTGTCTTCTCTTGTAATTTTTTTTCTCTTTCAATATGTCAAAGAACTCTTTTTTTAGTAACCAGTAGTTAGATGTTAGTATTTAGACTCCTATATATCGCTATATCGTCATCTTCATACTAAATACTTGATACTATGTACTAAGAACGTGGAGAATAACGGATTCGAACCGTTGACCCCCTGCGTGCAAGGCAGGTGCTCTAGCCAGCTGAGCTAATTCCCCTCTTTTTTCAGTTTTAGATGTTAGACTGTAGTTAGATCCCTGTATGTCGCCATACATTTCTCTAAATACCAGATACTTTCCACTAAATACTTTATCAAGTAGTCCCGAGCAGATTTGAACTGCTGACCCCTACATTATCAGTGTAGTGCTCTAACCAACTGAGCTACGGGACTAGCTATTCTGTTCATCTCTTCTCTCAGGGACCGCTCCATCCGGGGCGGGCACTTTCTTCTGATGTTTTATTCTTTTTCAATCATATGTAACGTGACGAGTACCGGTCCGCGATACTCTAGAAAGGAGGTATTCCAGCCGCACCTTCCGGTACGGCTACCTTGTTACGACTTAG
>NZ_RBWS01000006.1 GCF_003627955.1 Sphingobacterium puteale
TCTTTGGCATCCATACAGCAAATGCGGTGCGGATGATCCCCAAGATGCAGGGCCAGCAGGAAAAAGCGGCTTAAAAGATCACAGAAAATAGGTGGAAGAACGGGTGTTCAGGGGACAGCTATGCCCAAAAAAACGAAAAAGCAGCTTTTTGGCAATGGGGTGCTTAAACCAGCGGAAAAATCTTACAAAGATCGGGATAACAGAACAAAAAATGGTGACCGAAATTATTCTGACCACCATTTTTTATAACATTTACTGAATATCCCGATTGAATGAGGAGACTGGTTCTGTTTAAAAGTTAAGTAAAATCGCTACAGGACTTAGCGGCGAAAAAAAATACCGCAAGCCAAACAAGTCCTTTCGCCAGGAAGAAGATGAAGGCCCCCATGCCGGCCCGCTTCAACCATTTTGATTTATTGTCCTTATTATTGTCTTTTTGCTCCATCTGAAGGATTAAACAATACCGCTCCTTTTTAGTTTGCACTGGTAATAGGAGTGAATACTTCACCAAAGTTATAAAAAGTTTGGTTGGCAATTTCTACCGAACGATCATAAGTTGCAGGATCCGCAGCATATTTATTCAATACAGCGGTAAATCCAGCCCACATCTCACGGCTATTTTCACCATACCCTTCAAAGAAGGAAGTCCCCTTGTTGACGCCATATTTGTTCAGCATCTGTACGATGTAGGGCCCCCCCATGATCGATCCTTCCAGTACATATAATGACGCAAGAGCTTCCTGTACATTTGTTACCGCTGGAGCTGTTGCTTCCGGAAGGTTGTCGACGTTGCCGCCTAAGGCTTCGATGTCACTTTTAATATAGGATGAGTTGCGGCGCTCTGCAAGATCCGGTAATACTTCGGCTGTGACAAAAGGAGCGATGCTATCTTCCACTGCACGGAAATAGGCATAGAAACCCTTTAAAACTTCGGCATAATCTGCTTCAGAACGAATATTTTTCAATTGGCGCACGATCGTTCCTTCTACGTTTTGGTGAGCAGCGTGCGTATGCTCTTTGATATGTTGGCTTAACATGTTCTTTCTTTTATTTATAACGATTCTATACAAAGATTCGTATTTATTTCCAATTTTTTATGCTGTTTTTTGGTTTATCATCTATGAAAAACGATAGGATTTTACTCCACGATTTTGATTGGATAGGCATGATATGGTGTTGCCTGCTCATAAAATTGATCGAGCCGTACACGTATGCTAATGCCATTGCCTAAATCTGAAGTAAGGCCTACCGGCGCATCCTCGGGTATCTGCACTCTAATGGATTTTAAATCGTCAGAAATACCAAGGAAAGTCAAACGCAAGCTGTTGGGATAACCTTCTTCGGTGTATTTTAAATCCACAACGCGAATGTCAGATGCTTTGGTCAAATGCCTTGCGGGCAGATTGATAATTTCACCTCTTTTGACCTGCCATTCTTTGGTATGGTTAAAATATACGTACGGAAGGGATTGGTCGGCAGGAACGGTTATAAACTTTTTACTACTTTTAACCGGGATGCTGAATTTGTTGATTACCTGCGCGTAGTAATCACCGGCAGGAATACCTGAACCATCTTGCTGATCCACATAGAAAGTAGTAAATGTATTCGATATGAGTTTATAGCTTTTATTCTGATCGTCGACGAGGTAGAGATCATCGCTTCCATCCAGCGCAAGATTATTCATTCGGATAGAGAAATTGCTTTGGCCGACAATTGCCGTCACTTGGGTTTCTTCGTCTTGGAAGGAGGGAAGAAGCGCACCATTTGACAGTTTTATGGTATAGGTTTTGAGGGTGCCATCCTGGGCTTTAACCTGATATTGCAGTCCATCTTTGAGTGCAATAGCTGTTCCCGAAGCAGGGCTGATACTTGCATTTTTGGAAATGTTGATAATGGGAGCAACTGTCTCGGGAATAGGCCATTCGGTAGAGCCTGGCCAGGAGACATAGATGGTTTCTCCTTCCACTGCTGCTACAATGGTATCTTTGCCCGCGTTGTAAGGGATTTTAAAAGAAGTGATTTCTGTGTAAGGTTCCGGAGCAATTTCATACTCTTTTTTGCAAGCCGAGAATAGTGTGATTCCCATGGTCAGCAACATGACGGGAATACGGTATAATGTGTTTCTTTTTTTCATGGTTGTGGTGACTTTCTATCGTCAAAAGGCATGTGTAAAGACGAAAAGCAAATGAATTTCATCCATAAGCTATTCATGTATAGTTAGTTGTCGTAAATAATTCGAATCGGATTTTTTAAGGTTTCCTCACGGCTATAGTAACGTACTTTGACATAGTAATCACCCGCTGCTGGCACTTTATTGTACTGTAACGAACTGCCGCTTCCTGTCATCCGTCCCTCAATTGAATTTAATGGTAGTTCGATGTAAGAATTGCTAATGCTTGGCGGAGTGCCCGAAGTTATTTGTTTAAAAAAATATTCTTTCCCATCCTTATCGACCAGACTTGCACGCGCTATAGTTAAATCTATTTCATAATTTCCAATAAAAGGATAATTGGGTTGGACGGTATTGATATGGATAAAATTAAAGACATAACCGTGTGTCTGATCGTACACAACAGGTGCGTTTGGATCTGAACTAACCTCTTGCATATGAAGTGCTGGTTGGTCGCTTTTGACAGTTAGCGTATAGGTGGCTGTACTGCCATCCGTAGCGGTAACAGGGTATTGAATGGTACGCCCTTTGGTAAAATAATCGACCATATTAGTGATCAGTGTATCTGAACCCTGTTTTAGGGTAGCGCCCGTGGCGACTTTTATTTCGGGTTCTAAACTGGTCATATAAAGTCCCTCTGGTAGGGTGACGGTAATGGTCTTGGTCTCGTTGTCTATGGCGCCGATGATTTCTTTGCTGGTGTTGACAATCTTAAAGCTGCTGATCCGGGCCATGCTCTCCGGCTCGTAGGGCTGGATTTCTGTTTTGGTACAGGAACTTAAATATAAGCTGCTCAATAAAAGGCCTATAGCGATCTTAAATTTTTGGATGGTTAATAACTGATTTTTCATTTTAGTTGGGAAAATAACCGGTACCAGCAAGGCCGGTACCGGAATTAAAATTTACAATTCTTATTAAAAAATAAGGGTATTAAGGCCTATTATAGTTTCTTATAATCGAAACTCATAAAAGGAAAGTTTGTCGCTGCGTAACTTGCATTTGGAGTTTCGTCCTTATAAACACTATTTAAACGCAATTTCCATTTATCTCCGGTTGTCTTGTTTTCTAAAATATACGTTCTAGGCCCATAGCTGCTCATAATGTGGTTGCTAAGATTATAGATGTACCATCCAGTACTACTCGAGTTGCCGATTCCATTCAGACTATTGGAGCCTGCAACACCATTTGAAATTAATGTTGCTGAAGTACTCGCAGAGACTGATTCAAAAGCTGTATTGACGTAATAGAGGTCGTATTTTGAAGTATTTACAGTCAAACTCGCATTAGCTGTACCACTAAATTGAAAATCATAGCTAGTGGATGTACCGCCATCATTGGTGATCAAGTTGTAGTAATAGGTGCTTGCTGGGTTTTTCCATTGCGTTGTATCCACTAAATCAGGTACAGTGCCTTGGTGGAAATTGCGTGCACCATAAGTGCCAGTAGCAATGGTTTTTAAATATCCTTTTGTGCCTGTTGCGGTAAAGTTTACTGTACCACCAATTGTTGGTGAAGGTGTGACAGCGCGTTTGCTAATTGATTGCTCTTCTACATTAGGTGCAAGTGAATTGTCTTTGCTACATGATGTTGTCATGCCAATCGCGGCAAGACCTAAGGCAATTGATAAAGTTGTGAATCTGATTTTCATTTCTTTTTCGTAATTTTGCCACTTCTACAGTGGGCTAGTTAATAAATATATGTTAATTAGTCAATTTGTTACCGGATGTACCTCGACCGTATATCCGGTTTTTTTTGAATAAGAATTGTACTATCTAAGGTTTTATCTCAAATTTTTTGCTGCCTTTTGGCACAAGGACATAATCAAAGGAGATAAATACGTGGGGAGAACTTTTGAACCATTCTTCAGGCTTATACAGGCCTTTGTACATGGAAACCGGTTTAATCTTTGCATAGTTTCCTTTTGCAGTCCGGACAATTAACGTCCTAGGTTTGACGACTTTTCCATTGAGTAGTCTCAGCTCATTTCCTAGCGCATAAGCAACATGTTCAGTTTCTTTGTTTGGTGTATGTTGCTTAACTAAGGTTCCAAAAAAATCGTATAAACACCAACCAACCCCATTTCCTTCGTCACCATTTTGATCCATACCGATCGCATCACCAATAAGTTTAAACTCTGAATCAGCTGGGATTTCGGTCACTTCATCAAATGCTTTCTCGACAATCAGGATACCACCGGTTGCGTTGTTGCCATATCCGAAATTTGTGTTATTGGACCCATTGTTTCCAGACACATGGCTATTGAAGATATTGCTAAAGGCAACGTCCCAATTCCGTGTCTGGCGATGTGTCTCCGGTATAGGTTTATTTGTCTCTAAGCTATAATAGACGGTAGGGGCAGCGTTCTGTCCATCGTTTTTATCCGTAGCGGCAAAATCGCGTACGGTAATCAATTTATTGTAAAGGCTTGTATTGCTTTCTTCTTCTTTGGGTGGTTCAACAACAGGTTCTGTTGCTGGATCCGATTTGCTACAAGCGGTATTGATTGCTAGACCAATGCAGAGCAATGCAATATACTTTGTTCTGGTGAGCTGTCTTGATATATTCATCTGTTATGTATCTGTTTTTATTTAAAATCATTCTAAATAATAGTAAAGGTAAAGAGTTTAGCCTATTACTTGTGTATGAAAAATGATATTTTATATATTAATTTTGGTTTTAGCTGATTAGCAATAAACAGGCAATAGGAAGATTTTCCCTGTTGCCCATTGTCTTATTTGAATTCTTGGTAATCGATGGAATAGAAGACGAAATTATTTGCGTCTTCATTAGCCTTTTCATTTTCGTAGATACTATTCATCTTTAGTTTAAAAAATGGCTTCCCGTGTTTTGAAATAATAAGTGTTCTATTTTCCTGTGCAGTTACTAGGTGATTGTTATCGCCGTCATAATTGCACCAACCGGATTCAGAACGAACACTTTCTTGTCCTCCAAATTTCATTTTGTAGATAGCACTGCTGTTCGAACTGATCGCTGTAAAGTTGTCTGTTGCAACGACATCATTGAATGCTTTATCAATATAAGATAAGGTGTATCCATTCTCTGTGTTTGCGGTTAGTGTTACTTTTGTGTCGCCAGATAGGCTAATCATATTTGTTTTGATATCTGTTCCATCATTTTCACTGAAATTGTAATAATATATTTTAGCGGCTTCAGCTGTCGGTTTTCCATCTTCACTACGTGCGAATTGTTTAAAGTTTTTCAGCGAAAAAATGTCGTTTTTAACAGCTAGTTCCCCTTGAGTAAAATCAGTTTTTGAATTGCTTTTTAGATCTTTGATAACTTTCGGAGTTTCAACTTGTATTGTATTATTATCATCCTTGCTACAAGAAGTAAAACCCAAACTCAATGCACATACAAGTGCTGCTGTTGTAAATAATTTGTTCATCTTTAATTTAATTGTGTAATTTTCCTTATTATAATGTGTTTGTATTTAAGTTTTTGCTACCGTCTTCCTGTACGTAATATTTAAATGTGTAGTAGGGGGCAGGCCAGTTCATATTGGTCACTGCTGACGGATTTCCCTTATAGGCATTGATCAATTGTAATTTGGCATATTTACCATCAGGCAGGCGAATGGCATAGGTTCGGTTGGGTAAAGCCTGCATAATATGCGTGCTCAGGCTATACTGAAACCAGCCGAGCGATTCGGAATTGGATGCCCAGCCAATTTTACCGGTTCCGCTCTTGTTAAATTCCTCGTCTGACGGAGCGACCGTAAGGCTTTGGTAGGACTGTTTCAGGAGCATCACGGCCGTATTGTTGGCTTCACCCTGATAACCGGGATTAAACTCATCCATAGCATTGTTAACGAACACCTCGGAATTATATGGACCTGTAAATGCGATATCCCAGTCCTTTGTCTTCAACCATTGAATGGAATCGGCCTTTGTCTTGATCCAGATCTGCTTTTTATCTTTAAAGCGAAATAGAAAGGTGTAGAATGGCCGTTTTTCCTTGCCCTCGGCTCCGTCCCCCATGGCAGCGTCGGTATCGCCCGCCAGATCTTTAATCACGATGCTTTTGCCATCTTCCAATCCAATCGTATAGTCTTTGTCCTTTCCACAGGATAGGAGCATAAGCGCCAGAAAACCTGAAAAAATACAGCGTCCAAGCTTATGAAAAGAAAGCCATATGCTACATTCTGCTATAATGATGTTAATTGTTCTCATTGTTTTTCTACTTTATGATACTTGTCATTAACTTTAATCTCTAATCTCTAATCTCTAATCTCTAATCCTTCATCCATCGGTAACTCACGCCGCCCATAATGACCCGTCCGGGCTGTCCTAAGAGATAACGGCTGGTAAAATTAAATAGGTTATCACCAATCAGACGGAGGGTTAATCTCCGGTTCATTAGACTTTTTTCGACTGTCATATTCACCAGTGTATGATAGGGAATAAAGATGTCATATTGGTCAATAAATTGATTGCCGTTATTCTCCTGAAATGGCGTCTTGCCGCGGAAATTGACGCGTGCATTGATATTGACTCCCCAGGGTTTATATTCGTATTGTGCTTTGAAATTAGCCATATGGCGCGAACGGTCCTCAATGCCCCAATAGTCTGATTTTTTGCTCTGTCGATAGAGATCGCTTGCAGCATCATTGATCTGATTATAAGGATAGTTCCCCGCTGCGATGCTATCCAGTACACTGAGGTCCTTTGCAATCAGGTATTGATAGCCCATGGATAGTTGTAAGTCTTTAGTCGCTTGGTAACTCAATGAGACTTCAAAACCCTTATTCATCGCTTTCGGTAGATTACGGTAGCTATAGATCTGTGCGATACTGGTACCATTGCCTACACTGACGGTGTTGATCTGATTGTTGATGCGATGATAGAAAAGGGAGAGATCTGCCTGAAGCTTGTTGGAAGGATTCCAGGTCAGTCCGATATTGTTGGAGAGACTGGTTTCGGCCTTCAGATTACCCGCCACCAAATTCAGCATATAGCTGTTTTTATAACTCAATTCGCCCGCCTGGTCCATGGCGGCAATAACATCGGCCACCCGTTCGCTTCCCACGACCAGATAATTGGCTGCTGGATTGAAAAATACCTGATAGCGCATCTTGTAGTCCGGTGCTTTGAATCCTGCGCCAACACCACCTTTAATCAATAAACTAGGGCTGATATGATACTGCAAGCCTAAACTTGGACTCAAATGCCCATTGTACACATTGGTCTGGTCATAACGAAGCCCCAGTGTCGTTAATAAGCGGTCTATCGGCTTCCATTCGGTCTGGAGGTACGCAAATGCGCTGTTCAACGAACGCTTGGCATCCAGGTCCTGATTATCCATCTGCTCTAGGCTACCGCCAATTCCACCTGTGAACTTAATCCGTTGTATCGGACTGTAGGCAAACTGCTGCTCGATACGGTGTACATTCTGTCCGAACTCTTCAGCGCTTGCCAAAACCCCTTGCCGCAACCATTGGGCTGCAATCTGTGAATGAAATCTGGAAAAATAATAACGTGTCATGCTGCGTAGACCTGATTCGAAATTATGGTCGTAGCTGGCTGACAGATTGATGTCCTGATCTTTTTGCTTGTCCTGCAAGGTGCGGTCTTCAGACCAGGCGTTGATCATTTCAGATTCGCGGGCAGCAAACCGGCCCGTCATCCCCACTGTACCATTTTTGCTTGTACGATAGCGTACACGGCCCTGAAAACTGTAATTGGTATAGGGGGGGAACGTCGTACTCTTTGAATCCAGATATTGCTTGTCTGTATTGAACCCATCGGTGCGGTAGTAATTTCCGGAAACAACGGCGCTGCCCCGTTGATTGGAAAATGGTGTTTCGGCCTCCAGAGTTGCATCGACTGTATTCAGGCTGCCATAGAGCAAGGATGCATGTGCCTGTGGTGTTATGGCACCATGGCGGGTAATAATATTGATGGCGCCACCAAGTGCATCACTGCCGTATAAACAGGAAGATGCTCCCTTGATAATCTCGATACGTTCAATATTGGTCACTGAAATACGGGAAAGATCAAAATTACCGCTATTACGACCAAGCATAGGTTGCCCATCCACCAATACCATGACATAGTTGCTGCTAAACCCCTGAATTTGAACGCCAACAGCTCGAGAACCTCCAGCAATATCATTCACGATCGCAATACCGGTCTGTTCTTTCAGAACTTCGTCTAGCCTCCGGCTCCCCATAAGCTCAATCTCTCTTTTTGTGATAACCTTGACCGGCATAGCGGCATTTTCGGCTTTGATCAGATTATCAACGGCCTCCATTTTACGGTTGACCTCGACTTCACCGATCTGACGGTTATCTGTTTGTAAAGTGATTGTGAGTTGCTGGTTTTTATCGGTTAAGTCTACAAATTGGCGCAGCTCCTTATAGCCTAATGCCTGTGCGACAAGTTCATAACGGCCCGCATAGAGTTTGTTAAATTGAAATCTCCCTGCTGTATCGGTCTTGAAAGCATATTTATCCGGATACAAATAGACGGTCGCACTGGCTATTGCCTTGTTTGACTCGTTTTTTAAAGTTCCTGAAATCTTCCATTTTTCCTGTGCTTGCACAGTGTAGATCTGGCATGCGCATAGGGCAATCAGGGTGCTTGTTCGAATAGAAGAGAGGCTTTTAAACACTATTTTTATTTTTAATCATTCTAAATAATGTTACAAAAAAAGGCAATACTATTGGATTTTTCTATATGCAAATTGTCATAAATTCTATTTAATTCGATTTTTCTTATCCGTAAAGGGGGCGGTATTACGTTTTATTTGGCTGTTTTACAGTTGTATATCTTATTTTTCTTGCGGTTTGTCTTCCTTTATAAGGATTGAAAATAATTTGTATTTAGACTGATTATTGATTTGTTTTGTAGTCAACTAACAGTTGCTGTGCCGGAAATTGGAACTAAAATCCTGTGCAGTTTTAAAGAAGTTAAAGAAAGAGATGCGTAGAATTTACTTATTTATGCTATGTTGTTTGCTGCATACTGTCGGATGGGCAAACGCGCAGCAACGGATTATTACATTGAACAGTTCGCTGACGGAAACAATTTATGGGCTTGGTTTAGGCGATCGAATGATTGCAACAGATGTGACCAGTATCTCTCCAAAAGCTGCAGCGGCGTTGCCGCGGGTGAGTAAAAATCGTTCTGTGTCTGCCGAGGGTTTATTGTCTTTCGACCCTACGCTTGTTCTGGCAAATGAGGGGGATGTGGCCAATGCGGTCATTCAGCAGATCCGTGCCGCCGGTGTAAAGTTTATTGCGGTCAAGCCGAATTATTCTGCTGCCGGGGCTTTACGCTATATACAGGAAGTGGCGGATGCAGTCGGAGAGCCATCCTTAGGGAAATCTTTGGCATCACGAACAAAACTAAGTCTGAATCGTACCCTTGAATTGGTTAAAAAAGAGAATCAGGGTAAAGCGGTACCGAAAGTATTGTTTTTGTATGCACGCGGAACAGGGACGATGAGTGTGGCAGGAAAGGGTAGCAGCCTGGATGCCATGATCAATTTAGCCGGAGGAAAGAATGCTGTACAGGAATTCTCGGATTTTAAGCCATATACGACAGAGGCCTTGGTGCAGGCCAATCCGGATATTATATTACTGTTTGATTTTGGTGCCAGTAGCCTGGGTGGAGAAGAAGCTATTCTTAAATTGCCGGGGATGCGTATTACGAATGCCGGTAAAAATAAACGTATACTGGTGATGAATGCTTCCCTGCTGGTTAACTTCAGTAATCGGCTGCCGGATGCGATCTTGGAACTGCACCGTGGATTTGAAAAAGTAATGGACTCAAAATAGATCAGGTGCAGAAGAAGCAGAAAGTAATATTGCTGGCATTGAGCCTGATATTGATCGTTACATGTATTATTGCATTAGGTATGGGGGCTTATCACATACCTCCCGGAGATATCTTATCCATGTTAATGGGGAAGATAGATCACGCGGAATCTACTGATCAAAACAGCATGCAGGCCAACGTTTTATTTGAGATCCGCATGCCGCGTTTATTGTTGGGGCTGTTGGTCGGAGCCGCCTTGGGTATCTCGGGCGCTACCATTCAGGGAATTTTTCGAAATCCGCTCGCTGAGCCCGGGTTAATCGGTATTTCTTCCGGCGCGTCCTTGTTCGCCGTATTGATTATCGCATTTGAAACGTTTCTGCTGACCTCGCTTTCAGCGTGGCTAGGTTATTATATTTTGGCTTTCGGTGCTTTTGTCGGCGCTGGGCTGACGGCCTTTCTGGTGTATCGTATAGCCCGTAAAAATGGTCGCCCCAATGTGACGACGATGCTGTTGGCGGGTATAGCCATCAATGCATTCGCGGGCGCACTTACAGGGTTAATGACCTACATGTCTACAGAGCAGCAGCTCCGCACCATTACGTTTTGGATGCTGGGCAGTCTAGGGGGAGCTACCTGGGACAATTTATTGGCGATAGGCCCTTTTATATGTATTTCCCTGTTTATTCTTCCATTTTTTGGGAAGTCTTTGAATGCATTTGCCCTGGGCGAACTTCAGGCTGATTTATTGGGAATGCGCACTGATCGTGTAAAAAGGTGGGTGGTCATTTTATCGACTCTTGCTGTCGGTGCCTCGGTGGCCGTATCGGGAATTATCGGTTTTGTAGGACTTATTGTCCCGCATACCGTACGCCTGATGGGAGGACCGGATCATCGTTTTGTACTTCCGGGCTCATTGCTTTTAGGCGCTTTGGTGCTGACGCTGGCAGATGTTATCGCCAGGGTATCGGTAGCACCGATAGAATTGCCTATCGGAGTGATTACGGCCCTGTTGGGGACGCCTGTATTTTTGTATATTTTAATCAAGGATAAATAGTCTTCGTTCGGACGTTTAAATACTATTTTTTATGTTGCGTGTAGAGAAAATCAACTATGAGGTGAAAGGCCGGAAACTGCTGAAAGACATTACCTTTCAGGTTCGTAAAGGGGAGATTTTAGCTGTGCTCGGAGCCAATGGCGCAGGAAAGTCCACCTTGATGGGGGTATTATGTGGAGAGAAAAAACCTGATTCTGGGCAGATCCATTTCAATGGAAAACTACTATCTGCGTATGATGCGGCAACATTATCCAAATGCAGGGCGCTGTTAAGTCAGCAGCAACAGATGACATTGAGTTTTAAGGTGGAAGAGATTGTTTTAATGGGCAGATACCCCCATTATAAAAATACTCCCACAGCGCACGACTATAAGGTAGTGGCCGAAACGATGGAACTCTGTGGTGTGACCGCTTTTGCCGATCGGGATTTTCTGAGCCTCTCGGGAGGGGAACAACAACGGGTTCATCTCGCGCGTGTTTTAGCACAGATCTGGGATAGTCCCGATGCGCTCCTGTTACTTGACGAACCTATTTCAGCCTTAGATCTGCATTATCAGCAAAAGGTGCTTGCTATAGCCAGAGCGCTGGCCCGTAAAGGATTTATGGTTGTTTTGATTGTGCACGATGTCAATTTTGCCGCAATGTATGCCGATCGGATTTTGATGCTCAAACATGGGCGCAAGCTTTTTCATGGTACACCTGTGGAGGTGCTGGCCCAGAAAGAAATCTACACCATTTTTTCGGTTGAATCCAATGTGATCATGAATCCACGTACATTGAAACCGTATGTACAATTGGAGGAGATGGAGATTGATCTTGAATTATTTAGATAGATTATAAATAATTTTTAATTACCGCTCTAATTTGTTAATTTTAACTGCTGTGGGCTTATTTGGATTGAAATCATGTTGGTGAAAAGTAAAATAGTTGAGTTGGCTGATTGGCTTTTTGAAGAAGAAATACCAGACGGCTATGTGCCTGACAAACCTTTAGTAGAAAATAAAATCACAATCCATACAGAGCCTGTTCATATGGAGAATTTTCAGCTCTCCACATCGGGCTTATTTATATTGCATTCGAAAATGCAATTTGATCGGCCTGTACAGATATTGACCGAGATCGAAGGGGAGACCATTACCAGTCAATTTATATTCTTTAAACCTGCGGCCAGTAAATTGCCCTACGGGATGAGCAGACATAATATCCGCTATATACCTTCGGTTAAATCGGTGCATCAGGTGGAACCCGGTATTGAGTATACGTATTTTATTGCCGTTATATCCAAAGAATATTACCTGAACCTGATTAAGCGGGATTCGTTGTTGCACCAGCAGTTTGTGCATGAAATCGAAAAAGGGGAGTATACATCGTTTGCAGAAGAAGATCTGATGGCAACCTATGAGATGCAGCACACCATAGCCGAACTTATCGAATCGAAGAAAAAAGGTGAGATACGGCGGCTGCATACTGAGTCGCGCATTGTTGAATTGCTGATGTACCAATTTGAGCAGTATAACGAGAAAAATGATCAGGCCGTTTCGTTATTTCATGACGAAGACGTGCAGCGCCTGGAACAGGCTCGGCAGATTCTCGAACAGCGTATTGCCAATCCGCCGACACAAAAAGAACTGGCGGCGGAGGTATTGACAAGTGAAAGTAAGCTGCGAAAGGATTTTAAAGAATATTTTTCGGTGACAATCCACGATTATCTCACCCGAATCCGCATGGAAAAGGCCAAAAGTTATCTATTGGATGATAAGATGACAGTTTATGAGGTTGCTTTGCTGACCGGATATGGTCATCAGAATAACTTTAGCAGTGCGTTTAAAAAATACTATGGAATCTCACCTATTGAACTTAAAATGTAATTAGCTATTTTTTAGTGGCAGGATTATTTCGTCGTGCAAGGCATAGCAATCGTACTCCTGTGGCATTCTTCGGCTATCGAGTCCTGTAAACTTGCTAAATGCCGGTAGAATAATCTGCTGTACGGAGACCCAGAAGCAGGGCAGACGGAGATGTTTGTTGGGCGGGAGTTTGATACTGACGCCGGGATGAATATGTCCGCTGATGGTGAAAGCCGACGGATCTATGGTCGGTTCATGTACAAAGGAGATCTGCTCCAGCTCGAACTTGCCGCCGTGATAGATCAAATCAACCTGTTCAGCTAATTTCTCCACTTTTCTATCATGGTTACCGGGGACCAGATGAAAATTTAGATCAGCATATTTTTGTTTAAACGCTGCAAGCAAAAGGACTTCCTGATTGATTTCTGCATGAATAAGGTCGCCGACAACCAAAATGTTCTCTGCCCTATAGTGATCAATTAGCGCAGCTAGTCTATGGAGATCGCGGCTAGCTATATCTGAAGGGATAGGAATTCCATGTTTGCGGAAATGTGCAGCTTTACCAAGATGAAGGTCGGATAGAATAAGGGTATTCTGCTTCGGCCAAAAGACCGTGCGCTGATTATTAAGGATAAGTGTTTGTTTGTTGAATGTAATGTGCTGTTCCTGTATATTCATTTTCTTTGTCCACGTTTTGATTTATTTGCATGCTCCATGCGTTGGATCCGCTCGATCAACGCTTCACTTGAAAGAGACTGGCGTAAACTGTCCACTTTGATCGGGAAACTCAGCGGTGTGTATTCCTCTGCAAAGGTATAGATGATTTGGCTATTGTTTATTCTTTCAAATGCTTTTATCAGACGGTATTCCTCCAGTTGTTGGTTGAATACTTCGGTGAAAGCCTGCTTTAACAATAGATTGTCCGGATCATGATCCATTAAAACACGAAATATAATACCCGATGAAGCTTGCAGGGATTTGTTGTTTTGTTGGGTTCCGGGATAGTTTTGTATCACCAATCCGGAAATTACAGCAATATCGCGGAATTTGCGGCTTGCCATTTCTGCGGAGTTGATGCTACTGATCACGTCCTGCATGAGATTTTCCCGGCTCAGTATCTCGGTTAATTGTGCGTGATCCAATTGAATTTCTTTGTCGGAATAAAGTTCGAAACCATAGTCATTCATGGCCATGGAAAAACTAATGGGATAGCGTTTGCTGATGCGGTAAGCGACGAGGGCGGCCATGACTTCGTGGATCAATCGCCCTTCCAGCGGATAGAAAAATAGATGGTGTCCTTCTCTGGTCTTGATGTGTTCGACAAGAAATTGTGATTCATTGGGCACAGCCGAAAGACTTTGCTGCTTCTGGATCAATGGTACCAGGAAGCGCAGTTCTTTTTCAGTGTTGCCGGGACTTATTGCTTCTGCAAGTTTTTTACGCAAAAAATGGCTCAGGTTGGAAGAAAGCGGTAGTCTGCCTCCCAGCCAGCTCGGCGTAATGGCTTTACCGGATGAATTCTTGACAAATACAGTCATATCCTTGACCATAACAAGCTCGAGAATACGGCCGGCAAGGTTAAATCGTTCGCCTTTCTTCAGTTTGCTGATAAAATATTCCTCGATCATTCCAATATATCCTCCCGAAAGGAATTTAACGCGCATCATGGCATCGCCAACGATAGCACCGATATTCAGCCGATGGAGCAGGGCGATTCGTCTATTTTTTATTACCCAGTTGCCGTCATTGTCCTGTACTACTTTGTGAAATTCCTCATAGCGTTTGCCGATTTTGCCACCCGCGGTAATAAAGTACATACACCACTGCCATTCCTCATCTTCCATATAGTTGAACGCGTGGGTCCGGGCAACGATATGATGGAGTTCTGTCGATCGGAAGCCGCCTCCGAGTGCGATCGTGACCATAAACTGTACCAACACATCGAAACTCTGGACCATGGGGTCGCGGTTTTCTATGGTCCGGGTTTTGACAGCTTCCTTTAAAGCGGCGACTTCGATGAGCTCCAGGGAATGTGTCGGAACGAAGTAGATAATTGATGTTTCAAAAGGACTGTGGCCACTTCTTCCGGCGCGTTGCATAAATCTGGCTACCCCTTTGCTTGATCCGATTTGAATCACGGTATCCACGGGCTTAAAATCCACGCCCAGATCCAGGGATGAAGTAGATACCACTGCTTTTAGCTTTCCACTGCTCAGATTTTCTTCGATCCATTCGCGGATGTGGGCATCTACTGAGCTGTGATGCAGCGCAATCTGTCCTGCAAAATCGGGATGCGCCTGTAGTAATAGCTGATACCAGAGTTCACTCTGGCTACGGGTATTGGTGAAAAGGATCGTACTCTTGCTTTCCAGTATAATGGGGACAACCTGATTCACGAGGTTGCCACCTAGATGCCCGGCCCAGGGAAGGAGCTCCACTTTGTCTGGGTAGATAGATCTGATCGCAATTTTCTTTTTCTCCTTTGCGATTATCTGCACGCTCTTTTCTTCTCCTGGCAACAGTACATCCATTGCTTGGTCCAGATTGCCTATGGTAGCAGTGATACCCCAGATCTGGAGATCGTTATATTTATATTTTAAGTACGATAATGCCAATTCTACCATAACTCCACGTTTATTTCCAATAAGTTCGTGCCATTCATCTACAGTAATGCATCGGATATTCCTGAAATATTTATCACGTTGTTTTTGAGCGAGCAGGAGATGAAGGCTTTCCGGAGTCACCAAAAGAATGTCAGGCATCGCTTTGGTCTGTTGCGCTCTGATCTTTGGATCGGTGTCCCCATTCCGTACCTGTACGATCCAATCTAATCCGATATCGTCTATGGCGGTCTGCATTGCTCTGGCCAAATCCTTTGCCAAGGAGCGCAAAGGCGTAATCCATAGTAATTTTAGTCCTTTTTGGTAGCGTTCGGGATAATTCATGTAATCGATCAGGACCGCCATAAACACCGAAAATGTTTTGCCAAATCCTGTCGGGGCAATGACCATTCCACTGTATCCCAGCATGTACTGCTCCCAGGTTTTAACCTGAAAGCCAAAAGGGGTATTGCCCAAGGATTCAAAATAACGATTGACGATCTTGAACCCCTCACTGTGTGTTATCTTTTGACTCAACTTATGGTATTAATTTTTTGATGTTTTCCAATGTGTCTATATCGGCCGCTTTTTTATCCCTGCGCCAGCGCAAAATGCGGGGGAAGCGCAGGGCGACACCCGATTTGTGGCGCTGGCTATAGCCTATTCCTTCGAAGGCAATTTCAAATACAAGTTCGGGTTTAACAGTTCTGACCGGTCCGAATTTCTCCACTGCATTCTGACGGATATAGCGGCTGACCTCAAGTATTTCTTTATCTGTAAGTCCCGAATATGCTTTTGCGATGCTTACTAAGTGGTCACCGTCTTTGACGGCAAAGGTATAGTCCGTATAATGCGCGCTTCTGCGCCCACTACCTTTTTGCGCATATATTAACACGGCATCGATGGTCATGGGATTGACTTTCCATTTCCACCAACCGCCCTTTTTTCGGCCAACATAATAAACGGAATCTTTCTTTTTAAGCATAATGCCCTCACTGTTCAAGGCACGCGAGGCCGCTTGTAATTTCCGTAGGTCGGCCCAATTTTCGCCATGAATAAGTGGAGACAGCTGTATTGCGGGGCCAACATGACCTTGGCACAGCTGTTCCAATAACTTGCGCCTGTCCTGCAGTGGCTCAGATCGGAGGTCTTTACCATCCAGCTCCAATAAATCATAAAGGTATACAACAATAGGGACTTCTTCACGTAGGGTCCTGGAAATTACCTTGCGATTGATCCTTTTTTGTAGTTCATTAAAATTCAATATCTGCCCCTCTTTCGCCGCCAGAATCTCACCGTCCAAGACAAAGCTTCCTTGCCATTGTCTGAGCGCATCGGTGATTTCAGGGAACTGTTCAGTGACAAGTTCCTCACCTCTTGACCAGATAAAGATTTCGTCGCTTCGTTTGATCAGCTGTCCGCGTATACCGTCCCATTTGTATTCGCATTGCCATTCCGTTATCGTGCCAAGTTCTTCCACTTCCTTTTCAATGGGGTAAGCCAGGCAAAAGGGATAAGGTTTTGAGAGATTGGTATTGCTATATTCGCCGCGAACGAGTTTGTCAAAAGCGTAGTCGTGGGGATTCCACTCGCCCATAATACTGTGGGTGACAATGCTCGGCTCGATCTGGAAATGTGCTGCAATTGTGTTTATCAGCCCTTTGGAGGATATTCCCAAACGAAAGCTCCCACCCAGCAATTTGTTGAAAATAAAGCGTTCAACAGTGTTGAGCCTGTTCCAGGAAGTGAGTACAAATGCTTTTTTTTCTTCCATTGAAGCATTTGCCAACAGTAAGATGTCTTCCATCCATTCACTGAGACTTTTGTCTATTTTTTCGGATGCGGGAGGCAGTAACAAAGCTAAGGTTTCGGAGAGATCACCGACTGCGGCGTAACATTCGACAAACAACCATTCCGGGATATTGGTAATTTCCATTACCCAGGTTTTGAGTTCTTTGGTCGAAATCGCACGCTTTGGCCTTTTGCCGGTCATTAAAGCGAGAAACCAGCGTTTATCTTTTTCAGGCGCAAAGCTTAGAAAGCGGATGATCGCTTCTTTTTTTAAGCTGGCTTTATTGGAACTATCCAGCGCATTGATCAATGTTGCAAATTCTATCATACGCTTAATTCTTCTCCGTAATTTGTATTTACTTCTTCGGCTTCAATACCTATTTCATTCAGATATTTGCTGAATGAGGCTGTCTGTCCATGCGTGACATACACTTTTTCGGCGCCACTTTCCTTCACGGCCTGCAGCAATCCGTTCCAGTCCGCATGATCGCTGATGGCGAAACCTGCATCTGCACTGCGCCATCTTCGTGCACCACGGATTTGCATCCAACCGGAGCAGATCGCATAGGCAACATGTGGTATCTTTTGGAGCAGTTGCGTATCGAGTAATGCCGGTGGTAGCAATACGATCTTGCCGTCGAGCTGTTTCATGTCTTTCATCGGATCGATAATCTGGTAGGACGGCAATTTTAAACCTGCATCACCGTACGCCATATTTAATTTTGCGATGCTGTAATGCAGATATATTTCACCCATGTCCTTTACCGCATTTAATATCCTTTGGGATTTGCCCAATGAGTATCCAATAAATACGGATGTCTTTTTGTATCCCTGATTGTGTGTGATCCATGATTTCAGTCGTTGATTTTGGATTTCAACACTTTCCCAGCGATAGATCGGCAGTCCAAACGTACTTTCGGTAATTAGTTCATGACATTTTACAGGTTCAAAAGGGGTAGAGAGGCCATCATCCTGGATTTTGTAATCTCCCGTAAAAACAGTGACTTTACCTTTGTATTCCAAGCGTATCTGCGCTGAGCCAATGATATGTCCTGCAGGATGTAAAGAAATTTTTACACCGTTGATCTGAATCGGCTGATTGTAGGCTAAACCTTCAACCCGGATATCGGGCCCGATGCGACTTTTCAATATGCCAACGGTAAAATGGTGACAAAGATACTTTTTCATGCCCGGGCGCGCGTGGTCTGCATGTCCATGTGTAATGATGGCAAGATCAACGGGTTGCCATGGGTCCAGGTAAAATTTTCCAGGAATACAATAAATGCCTTTTGATGTGAATTGAATCATATCGAATCCTTGTTTTTGAAAACATGACTTCCGTATGGAGCATGTTATGTATTCAAACAGGCAGGGATAAGTTAAAGTTTTGTTTATTTTTTAGTGAAAGTCGATCCTAGTGATTAAATTGCGGGAGTAAGGAAATTTTTTGCCTGAAGAACGGATCCGGTTAATTTTTTTACATTTGTTTACTTTTGATTCTTAGTTTAAGCGCTCTATGATATTGATAGTCGATGACAACCCAGATAATATTTATTCGTTACAAAAGTTATTGGAATCCAAAAATTTTAAAGTCGATACAGCCCATTCCGGTGAAGAAGCTTTAAAGAAAATTTTAAAATATAATTATGCTTTAATCATATTGGATGTGCAGATGCCCGATATGGACGGTTTTGAAGTTGCTGAAAACATTGCTGGATTCAGTAAGACTAAGGAGACGCCGATTATATTTTTATCTGCTGTCAATACAGATAAACGTTTTATTACGAAAGGTTATGATTCAGGAGGACTGGATTACGTCACTAAACCCGTCGATCCGGATATTCTGATGCTCAAAGTCAAAACATTTTACCGGCTTTATGAGCAGACTCAGGCCCTCAAGGATATCCAGCAGACTTTGGAAATGGAAGTGGAAAGACGGAAACAGGCGCAATTGGAACTTCGTTCGAAGGTGGACTATTTACATACTTTATTGGAATCATTGCCACAAATTGCTTTTACCTGTGACCATCTTGGTAATATTGGCTTTGTCAATGGCCGTTGGTTCCAGTTTTCGGACAGTGAGAACACTTTCCCGCAGACGCATCCTGATGACCGGTCGATCATGACCGAATTGCAGGAAAGTCTTGAATCCGGTAAACCTTTGGAAATGGAGGTGCGGGTTAAAAAGCGGGAAGAATCGGGGTATTCGTATCAATTATTAAGGGTCTGGCCAATTTTGGAGAATGGTGAAAACAATTGGGTGGGCACATTTACCGACATTGATGCGCAAAAGAAAGCAGAAAAGGAAAAGGATGAGTTTTTGAGTATTGCGAGCCATGAACTGAAGACACCGCTGACAAGCATCAAAGCTTATATGCAGCTACTTGACCGTAAGTTAAGTCTTGACAAAAACTGTGCGGAGGCCAAGTATGTTGGCCGGGTTCAGGATCAGGTTGGAAAGCTCAACAGTTTGATCACGGATTTGCTCGATCTGTCAAAAATCGACAATGGTAAACTGCGGATCAATAAAAAGGTATTCTCGCTTGAACGCATGGTACAAAATGCCATTGATTCCATTGTGCAGACCCATGATCAGAGCAATATGGAATTATATAGACAGGGAGATATCTCGGGACTCATGGTCTACGGTGATGAAATACGTCTGGAGCAGGTTCTTGTTAATTTTTTAACAAATGCTTATAAGTATGCCGCCGGAACAGAGAAGGTTATCGTCGATTGCACTGTAATGACAGATGTCGTAAAAGTCAGCGTGATAGATTTTGGAATCGGTATACCTGAAAACAAACTGTCGGAGGTTTTTGACAAGTTTTACCGTGTAGAGGAAACTTCCTTTGATTTCCAGGGACTGGGAATAGGCCTTTATATTTGTTCGGAAATTATCCGTAGTCATCAAGGTACCATTGCCGTGGAAAGTGCAGCCGGTAAGGGGGCCACATTTTATTTTACATTACCATTAAATCTACCCACAGATGCCGAATAAAACACTTAGTAACTTATCTATAGGAATCGGTTTTTCACTACTGGCGCTGCTGGTGAGTTCCACAGCATCTTATCTGGGGATTAAAGAACAGAATAAGCATCGTCAGGAGCTCGCCGTTACCCGAAAAATAATCAGTTTATCAAATATTATCCTTAATTCTCTACAAGGTGCAGAAACGGGAAACAGGGGGTATCTACTCACGGGGAAGGAGAATTACCTGGAGCCATTCAACCAGGCTATAGAGAGCCTGCCGGTTGAGCTGAAGGAAATAAAAGAACTTACGAAAGCAGATCCGGAGCAAAATGTTCGCGTAGACAGCTTATTTACAGCGGCTCGGCAAAGGTTAGCTGTATTAAAGGAGTTCGTGAACGTTAAAAGAAACGGAGGGACTGTTAGTCTGACACAGCTGGACGAGAGCAAATCCGCGATGGACAAATGCCGTAGCATTATTAAAGATATTATTCATTACGAAGATGATGGTATCGATCAGAAATCCATTAATTTAGATAATTCTTCGTTTATAACGACTTTATTTATTGTGATCAGTGCATTGCTATCGCTGGTGATTACGGCGTACTTTTATTTTCGGCTAAGGGCAGACTTTCTTAGACGATTAGCACTGGAAAAGTCTCTCCGTGAGAAGGATGAAGGGATTGCCCGCAGGTTAAATATGGTTCAAAAGATCACTAATCGCATTGCTTTGGGAGATTATGATGTCAAAGCCGAGGACATTGAGGAAGACGACCTCGGCGCGATAGCAAAATCCGTTAACCGGATGTCAAAAGCCTTAAAGAAATCATTCGATCAGCTTAAAGATAATGACTGGCTGCACATGGGATATGCCGACCTTTATACCGGATTGGTCGGTAACAAAACCGAACGTATACTTACCACAGATTCAGTAAGAGGATTGGTCAATTATATAGGCGCTATTACCGGAGCGATCTATGTTTTTAATGAGGAAAAGCTTGAACTATCCGGCGCTTACGGATTGGATCCCAGGGCACAGCAATATTTTCTTCCAAATGAAGGTTATGTTGGACAGGTCTTTGTTGATCGGGAAACGAAAATTATAAATAATATAAACACGGAAGACTATATCGTAAGTTTTGCCAGTGGAAAGGTCAATGTACAGCACCTTATTTTTGTACCTATTGTATTGGCTGATCAGGTATTGGGTGTGCTGGAGATCGGGCACCGTCAACCGTTTGCGGAAATTGAATCAACATTTCTGACGGAATGTGCCCGACAACTTGGTATCGCTATCGCTTCGGCGAGGGGCCGGGCTAAAATTCAGTCACTTTTGGAAGAAACTCAAGTACAGTCTGAAGAATTGTTGACGCAGCATGCGGAGCTGGAGAATCTGAATACGGAATTGGAGGCGCAGACTTTGCGTCTGCAGTCGTCCGAGGAGGAACTGAAGGTGCAGCATGAGGAATTGATGCAATCAAACCAAGAACTGGAACAACGTTCTAAACTATTGGAAGACAAAAATCTATTGATTGCTGAACGTAACCTGGAAATTCAGCAGAAAGCAGAGGAACTCGCTTTAAGTACTAAATATAAGTCTGAA
The DNA here is from genome assembly GCF_003627955.1 of Sphingobacterium puteale. Classification (GTDB taxonomy): domain Bacteria; phylum Bacteroidota; class Bacteroidia; order Sphingobacteriales; family Sphingobacteriaceae; genus Sphingobacterium; species Sphingobacterium puteale. The sequence goes on from NZ_RBWS01000006.1 coordinate 21,817, forward strand.
TTTTTGGCAAATATGTCCCATGAGCTGCGTACACCGTTAAATTCCATCCTGCTACTTTCGCGTTTGCTATCGGAGAATAATGAACACAATCTTAGCGCTGACCAGATCGAATCGGCTAAAGTGATTCAAAGCTCGGGAACGAGCCTGTTAACCTTGATCGACGAAATATTGGATCTTTCAAAGATTGAGTCGGGTAAAATGACATTGGAGTATGCGACACTGAATTTAAATGATATCTCGGCAGATCTGAATAATTTATTTCTTCCGATTGTCAATGAGAAAGGCCTGGCTTTCACAATCAATATTGATCCCGGCGTCAATAAAAATTTTCAGGGGGATCGGCTTAGAATTGATCAGGTGCTGCGGAATCTGATTTCAAATGCGGTTAAATTTACAGCAGCCGGCGAGGTGAGACTGGATATTTATGAAGACAGTTCCGATAAGGATAAGCTTGTTTTTGCCGTGATTGATTCGGGTATAGGGATTCCGTTGGACAAACAGAAGATAATTTTCGAGGCTTTCCAGCAGGCGGACGGTTCGACAAGACGAAAATTCGGAGGGACAGGGCTAGGACTGTCGATCAGCAGAGAGATTGCACGCTTGCTGGGCGGTGAAATCAGACTGGAGAGTGAGGAAGGAAAGGGAAGTACGTTCCTATTTATCATTCCGAACCGTGCGGTAGAGCCCGGGGAGCTGCGTACGAAAGAAGAGTTGCTTGTAGAAGAAATCCATTCTGAAATAGAGGAGGTGCGTGAGCTTGTGGCTGATGACGTCTATAATCCCGCTACAATACGTATTCCCGAGGAGTTACCTGATGATCGGGATAGTATTGTTGAAGGTGATAAGGTTATTCTGATTGTCGAAGATGATATCAATTTTGCGAAAGCACTATTGAAATACACGCATAGTCAGCACTATAAGGGTGTTGTTGTTGTACGCGGGGATCATGCATTGCCGGCGGCCAAGAAATATCATCCACAGGCGGTTTTATTGGATATTCAATTGCCAGTCATGGATGGATGGGCTGTGATGGATGAGTTAAAGGGGGATAAGAGCACAAGACATATTCCGGTACATATCATGTCTTCACTTGAAGTGAAGAAGGAAAGTCTGTTAAAAGGCGCAATTGATTTTATCAATAAACCTGTGGCTTTGGAACAGATGACATCTGTTTTTCAAAAGATAGAATCCGCTTTGAGCAGGTCTCCAAAAAAGGTGCTCATTGTCGAAGAGAATCCTAAGCATGCTAGCGCATTGGCTTATTTTTTAAGTAGTTTTAATATCTCACTTGAAGTAAAAGATAATGTTGAAGACAGTATCGTAGCGTTGGGAACTGCTGAGGTAGACTGTGTAATCTTGGATATGGGTGTTCCCGATGAAATGGGCTATAATACCTTGGAGGCCATCAAACAGCATGAGGGACTTGAAAATTTACCGATTATCATATTTACGGGTAAAAATCTGTCTAAGTCAGAAGAACTGAAAATCAAAAAATATGCAGATTCTGTGGTTGTTAAGACTGCACATTCTTATCAGCGGATTTTGGATGAGGTAGGGTTATTTCTACATCTGATCGAGATAAACAGTTCAGATGATGTGCGACGAAAAAACAATGGGCTTGGCGCATTAGCGGATGTGCTGAAAGGAAAAAAGGTGCTGGTGGCCGATGATGATGTGCGTAATATATTCTCAATGACAAAAGCATTGGAGAAATTTCAGGTAGAGGTGATTCCAGCAATGGATGGTAAGGAAGCACTGGATGTACTGCGTTCGGGAGAGTCGATTGATATCGTGCTAATGGATATGATGATGCCCGAAATGGATGGGTATGAAACAATCAGGAATATCAGGCAAATGCCTCAATTTGCGACATTGCCCATTATTGCGGTCACTGCCAAATCAATGATTGGTGATCGCGAAAAATGTATACGGGCCGGTGCTTCGGACTATATCTCTAAACCTGTGGATATAGACCAGCTGTTGTCGTTGTTGCGAGTATGGTTATATGAAAATTAATTAAGGCGGTTAATGAATCGAAATAAAGTGATATTAATTGTTGATGATGACAGCAGGAATATTTTTGCACTCGGTTTGACCTTGAGAGCAAGAGGATACGAAGTTGTCAGTTGTACTTTAGCAAAGGATGCAATTCAACTTTTGGAAGAGGGAAATGGTATTTCATTGGTGCTCATGGATATGATGATGCCCGAGATTGATGGTTATGAAGCGATTCGTTTGATTCGGGCTTCCACGGTTATCAAAGATATTCCCATCATAGCTGTAACTGCTCAGGCAATGCCCGGGGACCGGGAGAAATGTCTGGCATCGGGGGCGAAAGCTTATGTTTCAAAGCCGATTGATGTCGATGTGCTGTTGACCGAAATAGAACGATTGATATAGTGATGTTGGACCATAATATAATTAAAGACGAGGAGATCGATATTTTATTGGAAGATATCTATCAGCGCTATGGCTACGATTTTATACAGTATAGCCGGGCATCGATTAAAAGAAGGATCAACCGGATCATGACGAATGACCGATTGGTGAGTTTTGCGGAGCTCCGATTCGCACTGAAAGACGATCCGGAGTTTCTGCAGCATTTTGTGGAGGAAATTACGGTGAATTTGACGGAGATGTTTAGGGATCCTTTATTTTTCCGACAGCTGCGTGAGGAGATCTTGCCGCAGCTGGGGACCTATCCATTGATCCGGATCTGGGTGGCAGGCTGCGCCAGTGGTGAGGAAGCTTATTCTTTGGCTATTTTACTTAAGGAAGCCAATCTCCATCATAAATCGTTAATTTATGCAACGGATATCAATCCACGTGTACTGGAAATAGCCCGCAATGGTGTCTATCCACTGAGTCAGATCAAATCTTTTTCGGAAAACTATATCGAATCCGGAGGAAAACAGGACTTTTCGAGTTACTATACGGCAAATTACGACTGGGCTAAATTTGATCCGGAATTGAAGCAAAAAATGATCCTATCAACCCATAATTTGGTGTCCGATACTTCTTTTAATAGTTTTCAGCTGATTTTGTGTCGCAATGTGTTGATTTATTTCAATAAAGAGCTGCAGGATCGTGTATTTCGATTATTTGATGCAAGCCTGGAAAACCTGGGTTTTTTGGGCTTAGGTAGTAAGGAAACCTTACGTTTCTCAAGTATTCAACAGAACTTCACCGCAGTAGGTGATCAAAAAATTTGGAAAAAACTCTACCCACAATAAGATGGTTTTATTGGGCGCGATATTCAAACCTTAATAGATCCATGTATGGGAGATAAACTAAGCTATATGAGCAAAAGAAAAACTGTACTGATATTTGAAGACGATACCATTATATTGGAGGTCATAACAGTGGTGCTGACAGATTTGGGGTTTCATGTTGAAGTCTCCGAAACATCACATGATATCATTCAAAAAGTAGAAGCTACGGAACCTGACCTTATTTTAATGGATAACTGGATTCCAAATATTGGCGGGGTAGAGGCTACCCGTCTCTTAAAAGCCGATGATAGGTTTAAACATATTCCGGTTATTTATGTGTCTGCCAATAATGACATCGAATCGTTGGCTGTACGCGCTGGTGCAGATGATTTCTTATCCAAGCCCTTTGATCTGGATGATCTGGATGATATTGTTAATAAGTATATTGAACGATGATAGTTTGGGAACCCCGGCCAGCGCGTCTGGTTCGAATCCATATAACATAAAAAAACCTTTCATTTCTGAAAGGTTTCTTATGCGGAGAGTGAGGGATTCGAACCCCCGAACCTGTGACAGTTAACGGTTTTCAAGACCGCCGCATTCGACCACTCTGCCAACTCTCCGCGACAAAAGTACGAATTTTTGCTCTCCTGCCAAATTTTATTTTAGAAATAGTTCCTATTTAGCTTTTATAAACTGTATATCAGCGCTAAATTTTACATCGTCACTTACCATCACGCCACCTGTTTCCAAAGCTGCATTCCAGTTAAGTCCAAAATCTGAGCGTTTGATCTTTCCTTCGACGATAAAGCCAGCTTTAGTGTTTCCCCAAGGATCTTTTTGGATACCCGCAAATTCCAGATCAAAAACTACAGGTCTGGTCACATCACGGATGGTCAGATTTCCTTTAATTTGATCATTTTCTAAGCTTGTTGCTTCAAATGTTATCGCAGGATATTTTTCTACATCGAAAAAGTCAGCGCTCTTTAAATGTCCGTCACGTTGCTCATTTCTGGTGTTGATGGAAGCAGTATCAATAGATACTTTTGCAAGTGCGTTCTCAAAAGTATCATCTTCTGCATCAAGATCTATTTTAAAACTGTCAAAGTTTCCTTTAACGTTTGTGATCATCATGTGTTTTACTTTGAATTCTATTTCGCTATGTGCAGCGTCCAATTCCCATTTTCCTTGTGCCATAATTTTATGTTTTTTCTTATTTGTTTAATAACACAAAGGTAACAGCGTTATTTGTCTTTTTGTTTGACCTAGATCAATAAAATAATCTTGTTGAAAAGCAATCAGTTATTGAAAAACCATAAAAAAAAGCAGGTGATATTTTGGAATTGTTGAACAAATGTCTACTTTTGCATTACCGAAAGCGACGCGCCAATAGCTCAGCTGGATAGAGCATCGGTTTTCTAAACCGACGGTCTCAGGTTCGAATCCTGATTGGCGTACCAAAAAGCCCCTTTGTTCGACACAGAGGGGCTTTTTTCTTATACTGTTCTCAGTTTTTCCCATCTGTTATCTAACTGGTCCAACACAAAAAGTTGGCGACAAATAGCGTTCGCTCTAAAATATTCAAAGGGTTTCTCTATGTATTTTGGTTAAACGCATAGAAATTAAGGTTACTATTTTTTAATCGCAAAATAGGGGAAGGGGCCGTTTGTCCAACTATGGTATATGAATTTTGCTTCATTGGAAATCGTCTATTATACTTGATTTTTGTACCTTTAAAAAACGTTGAATGGTAGTTTATTTAGCTTATCAACAAAAGAATTAGCAATACTTTGTGGTTAGCTACATGGAGTTAAATGGTGTGATAGCATCTATGATGGATGAAATATTTAAAAAACAGGTATACGAATTAACGAGACTGATCCCAAAAGGGCGTGTTTCAACTTATGGTGCTATTGCAAAAGCGTTGGGATATCCGAATCACGCTCGTCATGTTGGAAAAGCAATGAGCGGCTGTCCAGGAGATGTGCCTGCTCATCGGGTGATTTCCAGTGGTGGCGTATTGTCCGTTCCGGAATTTCAGACCAAACTGGAGGGCGAAGGTATTGTGATAAATAATCTTAGGGTCAGGGATTTTAAGAAATTGTTCTGGAATCCGATAAATGAACTTTAAAAACTGGATAAATGGTAAAATATTGTGCGTTTTTACGGGGAGTAAATGTAAGGGGAACTAATATGAAGATGGCCGATGTATGTCGGGTATTTAAAGATACTGGCATGGATCATGTAAGTTCAGTGTTGGCTTCCGGAAACATTGTTTTTTCATCGGATAGCCCTGTGGACGAACTTAAAATCGTTTTGGAAGCTGCTATGTCTAAGTCTTTTTCCTACGAAGCTTTTTTGTTCATTAAATCGGAGGAAGAAATTGCGCTATTCAGACGTAATATTCCTTTTGACATTCGTCCCGATTTTCATATTTATGCTTTTGTAGGTTTGCTGGGTGTAGAAGAACTGCTCATGCAAGAATTCAATATCAGTACCAAAGCAGCTGATGAAAGAGCCGAAGTGATTAACGGCGTATTTTATTGGCAGGTGCCCAAAGGTAATACACTGGATTCAACGTTCGGAAAAATATTGGGTAAGAAAAGTCTGAAGGATAAGTTCACCAGCCGCAATGTGAACACATTTGAAAAAATTCTGAAGATAATGCAATAGGCTATTATTGTTATTGCACGCTAACATTAAAAAGGCGTAATGATTATCGGATAATAGCCAGTACGCCTTTGATATTAAAGTAATTTACACATTGATCAGCTTTTCTCAATTTCTGCGGATTGAGCCCATATATTAATATGTCCATCTTTTGCATAGAGATCAATCTCATGGATTTCTTCTGCCGTGAATGATAGGTTTTTGAGTGATCCGACACAATCAATGACCTGTTGCGGTCTCGACGCCCCAATAAGTGCAGAAGTCACCTGTTGTTTTCGAAAAACCCATGCAATGGCCATTTGTGCTAAGGACTGCCCTCTACGTTGTGCAATCGCATGTAGCGCCTGAATATTTTTTCGGTTTTCTTCACTAAGAAACTTGGTCTGCAAGGATTTTGATTGTGAAGCCCTGCTATTTTCAGGAATATCATGTAAATATTTATCGGTTAACATGCCCTGGGCAAGTGGAGAGAAAACAATTGAACCAATACCAATCTCGCCCAGAGTGTCTAATAGACCATCCGACTCAACCCATCGATTCAGCATGGAATAGCTCGGTTGATGGATAACAAATGGTGTTCCCAATGATTTCAGTATTGTATAGGCTTCCTTGGTACGTTGTGAGTTGTAGGACGAAATACCGACATAAAGAGCTTTCCCGTTTCGCACGAGCTGATCCAGGGCCATCATGGATTCCTCTAATGGCGTGTTTGGATCGAAGCGATGTGAATAGAAAATGTCAACGTAATCTGTTCCTAAACGTTTTAAGGATTGATCACAACTGGAAATAATATATTTTCGGCTGCCCCATTCGCCATAAGGGCCGTCCCACATGTGATAACCTGCTTTTGTTGAAATGATCAGCTCATCGCGATATCCCGCAAACTGTTGCTTAAGAATTTGTCCGAATGCAATTTCCGCGCTACCCGGAGGCGGTCCATAGTTATTGGCTAGATCGAAATGCGTGATTCCGAGATCAAAAGCCGTTGTGCAGATGTCAACTTTGGTTTGATGTGCCGTGTCATTCCCAAAATTGTGCCATAAACCTAAGGAGATCGCTGGTAACTGAAGGCCGGATTTGCCACAACGGTTATAAATCATCTGTTGATAGCGATCGGGATGGGGAGTGTATTGCATAAAATTGAATTGTTTTATTCCAAATATAAGTAATAAACAAATTTCCCCGAATTGAAATTTAATGTATTTTTATATCAAATTTTGAATAAGTTGAAGCTGTAAAAAAAAGATGAAGAAAATCACTTGGATCGTAGGGTTGTTTTTGTTCTGGGCAGGCGGTGCCCATGCACAGTCGAAACACCTATTATTTAAAACCGCATTTGGGGAGTTTAAGGTTGTACTTTATGATTTTACACCACATCATCGTGATTTGATGTTAAGGTCGATTAAAGATAGTGTTTATCAGAATGCCCTTTTCAATCGTATTATTGAAAATTTTGTTGTACAAGGGGGAGAACATGATATAGATATAGAAAAGAAGGAGGCAGCAGATCCCTTACACCGGAAACCTAGACTGGCGGCGGAATTTGACGAACGTGCTTTTCATAAAATGGGGGCATTAGGAGCGGGACGAGACGGCAACCCGGAAAAAGCTTCCTTCCTTGATCAGATTTATTTTGTCGTTGGAAAAAAGATCAGCTCCGCAGATCTCGATAGCTTGGAAGCAAAAAAGGGTATAAAATACAGTAAAGAACAGCGTAAGGAATATTTAGCGCATGGTGGGCAACCTAGGCTTGATCATGATTTTACAGTTTTTGGCGAAATTTATCAGGGTCTTGATGTGATCTTGAAGATTAGTCAGGTTAAAACAGATCAACTAGACTTTCCATTAGAAAAAGTACCTTTCACCATTGTGGAAATAAAGGAATAAAACCATCCTTCAAGATGGTTTTATTCTTTAGTCGGGCATTTGTCTTTTTATAAGCCTTCCTTTATCTGTTGTATTGTTCAAATTCTTCCTTTAATTTTTCGTAACGTTCTTTCCATTCATGAGGAAGTTTGTCGGGGATATTTTTCAGACTTTTCAATTGAAAAGCAAATACACAGGCCGCAAAACCGGCGGTGCTAATTGCCATCCCCGTCCATATCACAAGAGATAGCCCTGCAAAGAGCGGGTTCCAAAGTAAAATAAAGCTAAAAACAATGCCTAGTACCGCAAATAACGTAATCCAGCCCCAAGATTTACTGCCATAATTTTTGAGATCAAAGGAGAAGGACAACAGTTGAAATGACCTGAACAAAGCATAAAATCCGACAATAAAAGACAAAGTGCCCGCAGATAATAGGGGATTGGTCATGAGTAAAATTCCAAATAAGACGTAAAGAATGCCCCCGGTAAGGTACCAGCCCCAACCGTCAACCTCATTTTTGTTTTGTAAGGCAAAAATAATTTCCAGTACCCCAGAAACAATGAATGACCAGGAAAACAACATGCTCAATGCGAGAAAGGACGTGACGGGAGTGGATATCGTATAGAAACCCAATAAAATTAAGAGAATTCCTATGATAAGCGGAATATACCAATGCTTGATGGAGGATCTGATTGTTTTTAAAAATGAATTTGCCATAATAGTGTTTTTAAATTTAAATCTTTCCGGTCTCTTTTAAAATAGTGTAAGGTGCATACATAACATTGATTTCAGCATTTGTATACTTCAATTCTGTTTCTAATCTAGAAATGGAAGCAACTAATGTTATCAACTGTTGGTGCCAATTGGTTCAAATACTTTTTCCAATAATATGCTACGGCCTAGCCGCAAACGTTTTGTTGTATATCGGCACATTACGTCTTGGGTAGGCCTTATTGTATTTAATGTATGCGGTATTAACAGTTACGCTAAACTTTTGTTTCAGGCAAGCTCATATTTCTTGTTTTTGGGAATTTGCAAATCTTTTTACAAGCGTGGGGTAGGGCTAAAAAGAATGGAACTTGTTACATCAATAAAAGGAAACTGTCTATTTTTTGACGGGCAGCATGTAGTTGGGGAACTTACCGTTGGGATTCAAGGTCGAAAAAAAGAGTCTTCCAAAGCATATTCGATTGGAGGACTCTTTCTATGTGATTTGAAAGATTATCGATGATTTAGAATGCTACTTTTTTAGGATCCGATCCAGAGAAACCCATTGCTGGTAATGTCCGAATTATCTTGATATCTTCCTCCGTAAGGTCGAAGCTATCAATATCCAAGTTTCGTTTAATATTTGCCGGATTGGTGGATTTTGGTAGTGGTAAAATGCCCTGCGAGAGTGAAAATTTAATACAGATCTGTCCCACACTGGTAGACTTCTGCTCCGCTAAAGCGATCAGGGTCTCATCCTGCAATATTCTTCCCGAGCCGAGTGGGGACCATGCCTGCACTAAAATATCATTTGATTTGCAAAGCTCGACAGTTTCCTCTTGCAGATAACCGGGGTGAAATTCAATTTGATTGACAGCCGGGATGATCGTTGCTGTTTCCAATAATTTGGCGAGATATTCTTTCGGGAAATTGCTAATCCCGATAGCTTTTACCTTTCCTTGTTGATATAAATATTCAAGGGCTTTCCATGTTTCAGCGTTGATCGTTGCCCAGTTTTCGAATTGTGATTCATTCGCCGGCCAGTGAATCAAATAAAGATCAATGTACTCCAAACCCAAGTCTGCTAGGGATTTTTCGAATGCAGCAATTGTTTTATCATAGCCACGCTCGGTATTCCATAGTTTGGTTGTTATGAATAATGTATCACGCGCTATTCCGCTGTCTTTGATCGCGCGGCCTACACTTTTTTCGTTACCATATATGGCGGCGGTATCAATATGTGTATACCCGACTTTCAATGCTTCCGTAACGGCCTGATATGCCTCTTCACCTTCGGGAATTTGCCAAGTTCCAAATCCAATTGCTGGAATATCAATTCCATTGTTCAATTTGAATGATTTCATGCTTAATCGTATTTTATTGTTTGACTAAATTAGGGTTTCGATTGTATTATCCCGTCATTGAAATGTAAAGAGGGTTGTCTTTTCGAGAGAAGAACCCAAACTTATTCTGGATTGCCAAAATATATTTATTTTCACAATTTTATTGTCAAAAAGGTCGGATTAACGCAGGGTTTATGGCATTAATTCTTATCTTTAGGCGAAATTTTGAAAAAATTAGATTTTCATTGATTTCACATAGCATTAAAAATTAAACATATTTCTAATAGATTACTATGTCAAACAAATCAAAAATTGTTTGGACAAAAACAGACGAAGCACCTTTGTTGGCGACTTACTCGTTTTTGCCTATTGTACAAGCGATTACAGCTACAGCTGGTATCGATGTTGAATTGAGAGATATCTCTTTAGCAGGTCGTGTTCTTGCAAGCTTTCCCGAATTTTTAAAAGAAGATCAAAAAATTGCCGATGCTTTGGCAGAGTTGGGGCAAATGGCGACAACACCAGAAGCGAACATCATTAAGTTACCGAATATTTCAGCATCTATTCCACAATTAAAAGGCGCTATTGCTGAGTTGCAAAAAGCGGGTTACGCTATCCCTAACTATCCGGATGAAGCAACCACGGAGGAAGAAAAAACAATCAAAGCTAAATATGCAAAAGTACTGGGCTCTGCTGTAAACCCAGTATTACGTGAAGGTAACTCGGATCGTCGCGCACCTAAGGCGGTTAAGAACTACGCGAAAGCAAATCCACATAAAATGGGTGCTTGGGCAAAAGATTCTAAAACAAAGGTAGCATCAATGACTTCCGGTGATTTCTATGGTTCAGAAAAATCTGTAACAGTAGAAAACGCTGGTCAATTCAAAATTGAATTTGTAGATGCACAAGGGAGCGTTACTGAATTAAAAGGGCTTTCTCCATTAAAAGCGGGCGAAGTAATTGACTCATCGACATTGAGCTTAAATGCATTAAAAGGTTTTGTTGCTGACGCGATCGCTGAGGCGAAAGCGGCGGGCGTGTTATTGTCTGCGCATTTGAAAGCAACGATGATGAAAGTTTCTGACCCTATTATCTTTGGCGCTGTTGTTGAAACTTATTTCGCAGATGTATTTGCTACCTATGGTGAGTTATTCAAAGAATTAGGTATCAATAAAAATAATGGTTTAGGGGAAGTATACGCTAAAATTGCGGGTCATCCAAAAGAGGCGGAAGTGAAAGCTGCCATCGATGCTGCTATTGCGCAAGGTCCGGCTTTGGCGATGGTTAACTCGGATAAAGGTATTACAAACTTCCACGTTCCTTCTGACGTTATTATTGACGCATCTATGCCGGCGATGATCCGTATTGGCGGTAAAATGTGGAATAAAGATGGTCAGGAAGAAGATACGATCGCCATGGTTCCTGATCGTTCATACGCAGGTGTTTATGAAGCAACAATAGAGGACTGTAAAGCGCATGGTGCTTTAGATCCCAAAACAATGGGTTCTGTTCCAAACGTTGGTTTGATGGCTCAAAAAGCGGAAGAGTATGGTTCTCACGATAAAACTTTCCAGGCTGCGGGTAACGGTGTTATCCGTGTGGTGGACGCCGATGGTCATGTGTACATGGAACAGAACGTTGAAGAAGGGGATATTTTCCGTATGTGTCAAACAAAAGACGCACCGATTCAAGACTGGGTAAAATTAGCTGTAAATCGTGCGCGTTTGTCAGATACTCCGGCAATATTCTGGTTGGACAAAAACCGTGCGCATGACAGAGAGATCATTAAAAAGGTAGAGAAATATTTGCCTGATTTTGATACGACGGGTTTAGATATTCGAATCCTATCTCCGATTGAGGCAACTAAGTTTTCATTGGAACGTATCCGTAAAGGGGAAGATACTATTTCTGTAACAGGTAACGTACTACGTGATTATCTGACAGATTTGTTCCCTATCTTAGAGGTTGGTACCTCGGCTAAGATGTTGTCTATTGTACCATTGATGAACGGCGGTGGTTTGTTCGAAACTGGTGCTGGTGGTTCTGCTCCAAAACATGTGGAGCAATTCCTGCAAGAAGGTTACTTGCGTTGGGATTCATTAGGTGAATTTTTGGCTTTAGGAGCGTCATTGGAACATTTGTCGCAGACACAGAATAATCCAAAAGCATTGGTTTTGGCTGAAACCTTGGATGAAGCAACGGAGAAATTCCTTGCAAATGACAAGTCTCCAGCACGTCGGGTAGGTCAGATTGATAACCGTGGATCTCACTTTTATTTGACATTGTACTGGGCACAGGCCTTGGCTGCTCAAACGAAAGATGCTGAACTGGCGAACCGTTTTGCCGCGGTAGCAAAAGAATTGACAGATAATGAAGCGAAAATTAATGATGAATTGATCGGCGCACAAGGTCAGGAACAGAACATCGGTGGTTATTACTTCCCGAATGACGAATTAGCGACGAAAGCAATGCGTCCTTCTGTGACACTAAACAATGCCATAGCGCGTATTTAAGGGTTACCTGATGTTGTGATAAAATAAGAAGAGCCCCGTTCAATGATCGGGGCTCTAATTTTTGGGTCTAGTTGTTATATGCTCTTACTTTATCGAAAGGAATAATCTATTTTAACGGATATTTTACACCTTTAAATGTCATCTTGACAGGTTGAATACGACCCTTTTTGTCAAATTTCATCTCGTCTATACAAGTGACACGTTCATTCGCGCCTTCCTTGCCCAATGGTCTGCGATGATAAACAATGAAATATTTATCCTTATTAGGAACCTTGATGACTGAATGGTGCCCGGCACCGACGGCAACTTCCGGATCACGTTCGAGGATAGTTCCAATGCGCTCAAATGGCCCAAACGGAGAGTCGGCAATTGCATAAGCGACCTTATAGTCGGGACCTGTCCAGCCGCCCTCTGACCACATAAAGTAGTATTTTCCCTCTTTGATAAACATAAATGGGCCCTCGACATAATCCTTTGGCGTAATTTCTTTGTAATAAGTTCCGTCATCAAAAGGAAGCAAACCCGTAAAATCCGGTTTGAGTTTGACCATATTGCAATGTTTCCAGCCACCATAATACATATAGAATGTACCGTCTTTATCTTTAAAAACAAATTGATCTATGGGTTGCGCGCCGTTGATAATATCATTTATCAATGGTTTGCCTAGAAGATCTGTATAAGGGCCTTCAGGTTTGTCCGCTACAGCCACGCCAATTCCGCCGATTTCCCCTTCATGCACGTCGTTAGCACTAAAGAACAAATAATATTTACCGTTATTTTCAAGTACGGCTGGCGCCCACATCGCTTTTTCGGCCCATTTTACCTGGGTATTTTGGAGTACCCGCGGATGTTTTTCCCAATGTGCTAAATCCGAAGAAGAAAATGCATCAAAAAATAGTTGTTCTTCATACGGGGCTGAATAGGTCGGGAAAATCCAATATTTGTCATTATAAATAATTCCCTCGGGATCGGCATAATTACCATTTAAAACTGGATTCTTTTGCGCAATAAGTGTCGTCGCCAGAAACAAAGATGTTGTCGTAAAAAATGTCTTGATCATCGTTATGGTTTAAAGGTTTAAGATAATACTTTCTATAGGAGCATATAGCTGATAAAATATCATTTTTATGCTGATTTTTCTCAATATTTTTAAAATGTTAAAATTATGTTAAAATATGGCTGAGCTTTCGAATCTTTCCGCTTTATTTCACATATTTGTTTATGTCATTTCCAAATGGCATAAATACTTTTCATAAAATAGGTTAATAATATGGCTAAAATACCCGAAGTCCCCCAGGCTTCGGGTATTTTCTTATTCACGCTCCAACCCGAAGATCATAACTAATTTCCCATCAATATAAAAGTTTAAAGTCTGCTCGGCAATATCAAATTGAAGCTGCTTTTGCTCCAGTACTGCAAAGAAATCATTTTCAATATTGGCTCCGTTACAGGATTTCATCGTACTGGCGAGACGCGGAAAACTGATCACATTGCCTTTAATGCCAAAATTACCCCAGAAATTATTACATCCTGTCGATCCGGCAATGGTGCCATTTTTTGCATCGAAACCGATATTGGCCTTATTACTTGAAACATCTTTACCATTTAACTGCAGTAAATTCCACTTGAATCTGGCAAGAAATGAAGCCACACTGGGTAGATCGGTGACCCTTTCTTTGGAAATAATGTCAAGTAATTCATATTGAATGCTGTCGGTGTCTTTTGCTTTCGTTTGCTTTACTTTTATACGATAACGATATTGTTCTTGGTAATCGAAACCGAGGATCGGATTGGAAATATATTCCCATTTGTTTTTTTTACTGGATTTCACCTGGAGGCAGTTCAATTTTCCCGATGTTGGATTATTTACATAATTCTCGGCAACATCCCAGATGGCAATTTCCGTGTTTTTGGTCTGGGATTTGTTGATTATTTCCGCCAGTGCATAGATTGATGTTTGTGCAGTCTGCGTTTTTTTTACCCGAATCGTGTATTCAAAGTTGGCATTGTAGTTAAACTGTTGTATTTCTGCATAGAATTTTTCCCAGTTTTTACTATTGTAATACTTTACGAGATAGGGAGGTGTACTTTCGAGCCCGGATTTAACTTTTATCCGAAACAAGCTGATTTGTGCATATAATCCGTACGGGAATAGAAATAAGGAGATAAAAAATAAGCTGGATTTCAGGGATTTCTTCATAATGGGCGTTAAATATCAATAAAAACGTATCTTTAAACATGAATATTGCACGAACAAAAGTACTCTTAGTCATGGTACTTTTTCTGTCCGGCATACGGATATATGCCCAAAATAACAAGGATTATTTTAAAACACAAGTCCCTCTAGGTGAATTGACGGATCCCGGGCTCAAAGAAGTGTCTGGTATCGTAGCCGCCCATGAGGAGGGAACCTTTTGGGTTCATAACGACAGTGGAGATAGTGCAAACATCTATTTGATCGATCGTCAAGCAAAGTTAATCAAAAGGTTTGCGCTGGAAGGAATAGATATGGTTGATTGTGAAGATATAGACCGTGTCAAAATTGCAGATAAAAATTACCTTGTTTTAGCAGATATTGGAAATAATCTCGGGAAGCGGGTTTGGGGGTGCCTTTATGTGTTTCCTGAACCTTCAGTTGGCGATTCTTCACTGATATCAAAGAAATATATCAAAACCATATTTGTTAAATTTCCGGGACAGAAACGGTTGGATGCGGAATCTATCATGGTTGATCCAACAGATAATACCTTGTATGTGGTTTCGAAGCGCGAATTTCAATCGACTGTATATAGCGCACCAGTTTTCAGAAATAGAAAACAACAGTATTTCACGTTAAGTAAAGTGGCTGAACTCCCTTTTACTTTCGCTACAGCAGCGGCGATAGACCCTACAGGAAAAGAGCTGCTTATCAAGAATATTACAACTATTTTTTATTGGAAAAGGAAACTGGGTAGATCATGGGGCGAAACGCTTCAATCGAAACCGATTGAAGTGCCTTATTCGGTGGAACCTCAAGGGGAGGCCATCGCATTCGATAAGGATGGGGAAGGTTTTTATACTATCAGTGAGCGCCCATTCGGTTTAAAATCCTATCTTTATTACTTCGAAAAAAATCCTAAATCAAATGATAAATAACAATCTTTTTTTAACGAAACAGATGGGTGCCACAGCACTGAATAGATGGAATAAAAAGAACAATCCAGTTCATTATTTCATGAATTTAAAGCAATTATTACTTTTATCAATTGCCTTATTTTGTTTTTGTATAGCCAGTAAAGCTGCGAAAGTCGATACTTTAGCTATCCGGAGTCAGCGAATGGACAAAGTTATTAAAACGGTCGTTATTCTTCCGAAGGGATACTCGGAACGTACCAGGTATCCGGTGCTCTATTTACTTCATGGATACTCGGGCAATTATAGCAATTGGGTGAAGAACTCTACTGTTGCTGCCCTGGCTGACCAATATGGATATATGGTTGTTTGTCCCGATGGGGGATTTGGAAGTTGGTATTGGGATATCGAAAATGATCGAAATTATCAATACGAGACATTTATTTCCAAAGAACTGATTGATTATATAGATGGACATTACGCTACTGTTCAGGATCGAAGAGGAAGGGCGATTACAGGACTTAGCATGGGGGGACATGGAGCCTTGTCACTTGCAATTAGGCATCAGGCGCTTTATGGTGCTGCAGGCAGTACCGCCGGCGGAGTGGATTTTAGACCCTTTCCTCTAAACTGGGAAATTAAGGATCGTATTGGGAATTACGCCGATTCGCCCCGGGCCTGGGATGATCGCGTGGTGATCAATATGATTCCCAAATTAGTGAACAATCAACTTCGTCTGATTATTGATTGTGGAAAAGAAGATTTTTTCTATCCTGTTAATATTGCACTTCACGATAAACTCATGTACCACAACATTAATCATACCTTTGTTACAAGTGAAGGAGGGCATAACTGGGCGTATTGGTCACGCTCCATTATCTATCAAATGGCCTTTTTTAATGATTTTTTCAGTCAGCCAGAAAAAAAATAAAAAGAAAAATAGATAAATATTTGGCTTAAATGAATAAAATACTATTTTTGTTTCTAGAAGATCTTGACTAACAAATTATAAACTTATTATTAAGCCTTACGAATTGTAAGGCTTTTTTATTATTTTCAACAAATTTTTGAATTCAGTCTGCTATGCTTAAACCTATAAAGGTTGTTTTTTATTTTTCTTCTATTTTGTTTTGCGCACAGCAATCCTATGGTCAACAATCTAAATCTATATCAGGATTTATCAGAGATAGTATCAGTGGTGAAAACATCATCGGTGCTTTGGTCCGTAATGAAGCCGAAAAAAGATCTACGGCTTCCAATAAATATGGATTCTTTAGTTTATCCTTACGTGGACAGGATACTTTTCTGGAGGTTTCTTCCATGGGATACCGAACAAAAGTTTTGCCCGTTCAGATGGGAAAGGACTCCACTTATATTGTGCAACTGGTGCCGGAAGAAAGCCAATTGGCTGAGGTTGTTGTCACCGGGAATCGGAGAAAATCAATCAAAGACCTGACGCCGGGTCTGACACAGTTTAGCCCGAAGGAGATTGAAAAAGTACCTGTATTGTTTGGTGAGAAAGATATTTTAAAGACGATTCAATTGTTTCCGGGGGTGACAAGCGGCGGAGAAGGAAGTAGTAACTTTTATGTTCGTGGAGGGGGAGGGGACCAAAATCTGATCTTGTTGGATGAGGCTCCGGTTTACAACAGTTCGCATCTTTTTGGTTTCTTTTCAACATTTAATTCGGATGCCATCAAAGATGTCAATTTTTATAAGGGCGGTGTGCCGGCGCAGTATGGTGGCAAAATCTCCTCAGTCATGGAGATAACAACACTGGACGGGAATAATCAGCATTTTAATGTGGAAGGAGGATTAGGGCTGATCGCGTCGCGACTTAAGGTGGAGGGCCCTATAGAGAAAGGAAAAAGCTCTTTTATGATCTCTGGCAGACGTACCTACGCTGATTTATTCCTGAAACTTTCCAGCGATGAAAATATAAAAAAGAGTGCTTTATTTTTCTATGATCTCAATGCCAAGCTAAATTATCGGATCGACGATAAAAATACCCTTTACTTATCGGGATATTTTGGTAAAGATGCAATGGCCTATCATGATTTATTTGATTTCAATTGGGGAAATGCGACGGGAACCATGCGTTGGAATCACGTGTGGAGCAATCGCTTGTTTAGTAATACTACATTGATATTCAGTAAATTTAATTATCAAGTGAAGATTGAAGACGACAATAACTTTAAGATTCGTTCCGATATATTCAACTATAATTTTAAACAGGATTTTCAGTACAGCCTTTCGGACCGTCACAATTTAAAATTTGGTCTGCAGGCAGCGTTACAGGAAATCCGCCCGGCAAGTATTGAAGCCGGAGAAGATTCTAAGGTAAATTCATTGCGTATTCAGCATCGCAAGGGGCTCGACATTGCTGCTTATATCTCTGATGACTGGTCGATAAATGATAAGCTTAAATTGAATTACGGTGTTAGAGCAACGGCCTATGCAACTTTAGGACCCGGTACCTTCTATACATTTGACAATGCCGGAGAAGCCGTCGATTCCACTTATGTTGGGCGTGGGGAAATGGGAAAAAAATATATCTATCTGGAACCTCGTATTTCCCTTAACTACGCCTTGAATGAATCGGCAACATTCAAAGCTTCGTATAATACGAATGTTCAGTATTTACATCAGCTGAGCAATACAACAAGTAGTCTGCCGACAGATCAATATGTATTGAGCAATAATACCATCAAGCCACAGTTGTCCAACCAATATTCGCTGGGTTATTTCAGAAATTTCATGTCCAATCGATATGAATTTTCTGTAGAAGGTTATTACAGGGATCTTAAAAATCAGATTGACTATAGAAATGGGGCCGATCTTCAGGCCAATGAACTTTTGGACGGTGAGCTCTTATTTGGAAAAGGCAGGGCGTATGGTGTCGAGTGGTTTATAAAGAAACGACTGGGGCGGTTGAATGGATGGATCAGCTATACACTATCCAAAAGTGAAAGACAGTTTGAACAGATCAATGATGGGCAATGGTTTAACGCGCGTCAGGATAAAACTCATAACATCGCTGTCGTGGCACAGTATCAATTGAATCCCAAATGGAATCTAAGTGCAAACTTTGTCTATTATACCGGTGATGCCGTAACAATGCCTGCCGGAAAATATTTTGTTGACGATAGGACGATCTTCTACTATGATAAGCGAAATGGCCAACGCATGCCTGCATATCATCGTTTAGACCTTGCAGCGACCTATGATATCAAACGTACAAAAAATACTTATTCCAGTTTATCTTTCGGGATTTATAACGCCTATAATCGCAAAAACGCTTATTTGATTGATTTTAGGGAGAAAGAAGGTCAATCCAATATAACCGAAATTTATAGGATTGCATTATTTGGCACGATACCGTCAGTCACCTGGAACTTTAAATTTTAGCACAACATGAGAAAGATATTGGCATTAATAGCCTTAACCTGGATAACCTTGGTCAGTTGTGAAGATAAAATTGACCTTAACCTGCCTGAAAATACGGGGCAGATTGTAATTACGGCAGACCTGATGGTGTCTGACCAACAACATGAGATCAGCATACAAAAAGTGGTCGGTCTAAAGGAATCCATGTTGGCTCCCATAACAGACGCGGAAGTCTCCGTAAGAAGCCTGCAAAATAATCGGATTTATACCTTTTCGCCAGGTGCAAATGGCGTGTATACCAATAAGACATTGCGATTACAGGAAAAGGCTAGTTATCAACTGTATGTAAAGACGGCCGACGGAAAGGAAATTGAAGGAACTTCGACGGTGCCGAGCTATGTTGATGTTGATTCGATCGGTCTATCGGAGCGCATCATATTTACAGATACCATTTATTACCCAACATTGGTTTTTAACGATCCACCCGAGAAGGGGAATTATTATAAGTATAAGATGTCCGTAAACGGAGGAGAATTACGCTTTATCGATGTATTTAATGATAAGTATAATAATGGGCTACAAGTACAACATGATATTATCGACCGCGACAGAGACCTTAAGATCGGAGATCGGGTACGGGTTTTGCGTCAGTGTATTGATCTGGGCGCATATACCTATTGGAATAGCTTCCAGATGATTAATCCCGGAGCAGCATCGCCCTCTAATCCGATTTCGAATCTGTCTAATAATGTTTTGGGATACTTTAGTGTGAGTGTCGGAAAGTATTATGAATCTGAAGTGGTTTTGTCAAGAAGTAGACCTTAACGCCTACTCTAGCTTTGCTATTTGATATTGATTTGCCTGTAGAAATTCGATCGTTTTAGGTAAAGCATATTCAACACGGGGAATGGCTTTGATATTGTCATGAAAAATAATAATAGAACCATTTTGAATATTAGGAAGTACGTTTTGAAGACATTTTTCGGGACTAAGGTTTTGATCGAAGTCTCCAGACATGATATCCCACATTACTACACGATAATTTCTATATAACTTTTTAAGCTGTGATTTTGTTGCTTTGGCATAAGGTGGCCGAAAGAGATCGGTTTGCGTTAGCTCCTGACATTGAGTTACATTGTCGATGTAGATCTCATCATTTGTATCCCAGCCTTTGAGGTGATTGTAGGTGTGATTACCTACTTGATGTCCTTCTTGTAAAATTCGTTGGAACAAATGTGGATTTTTTTTAATATTTTCACCAACACAAAAAAATGTTGCCTTGACCTGATATTTTTTTAGGATATCGAGTATAAAAGGTGTAATTTCAGGAATTGGACCATCATCAAACGTGAGATAGACTTTTTTTTCCGACCTCGGCATATGCCAGATCGATCTGGGATAAAGCCAACGCAGGAAAAAAGGGGATTTGACAAAATACATAACCGATAAATGAAGTTCAAATCTATAAAAATTGTATGGTTCTACATATGAACATGAAAAGATTTTATTATTCTGCAGTAATATTTACTGGTTTTTTTCTGGGAACGAACAACCTGATCCAAGCCCAGCAGGTCGTTGGGGTAGCCGAGGCCATACGCATGACATTGGAACGTAATGTCCAAATAAAGCAAGCTGAGTTGAGCAAAGATCTCGCTGCTCAGGACTTATTTCAAGCAAAAAGTAATTTATTACCAGACTTAGGTGCTTCCGTTGATCAAAATTTCCGTTACGGCTTTGCCTTCGATTTGACTTCGGCGCAAATTGTCAACAATGCTTGGACCAGAACAACCAATGGATCCATAGGATCCCAAGTGAACATATTTCAAGGTTTTCAACAGGTCAATCAGATAAAGGCTAATAAATTGAAGCTGGAGTCTGCTGCTACACAGGTGGATAAGATTAAAAATGACCTTGTTTTAAATGTCTTAGTGAATTATTTGGAAGCGATTACAAACCATGAGTTGATGGTGGCTAGTGAGGATCAGATTGCCTTATCGAAACAACAATTTTCGTTAGATTCTATTCAATTTTCGGTTGGAAATAAGACTATCGCTGATCTCGCAAAATCAAAGAATCAGGTTGCTTCAAACGAATTGAATAAAGTCAATTTAAAGAATTCATATGAAATGTCACTGTTAACTTTGAAACAATTGATGGAAATGCCTTCTGAAACTGTTATTTCTCTCGAACGTCCAAGTTTAGAAGCTGTCTTGGTAAACGCAGAAGATAAAAATGCCATGGATGTATATCAAAAAGCATTAACGAGACAACCAGATATCCATAAATCTGCTCTGGATAAGGATGCAGCATTAAAACAAATTGATATCGCCAAAGGGGGGTATTATCCAGCACTCAATTTGAGTGTGAGCTATGGTACAAATTATTCTTCGGCAACAACTAGGCAAACAGATCCATTAGATATCAAAACGAGATATCGTGTGCCTTTTAGCACACAAATATCGGAAAACAAATCATTTTTTACCGGTTTATCACTTACTGTTCCAATTTTTTCCAAAAACCAGAATAAGGTCAATGTTGCAAAAGCTAAGATTGGCTTAAAACAGGCAGAAGCAGCAGAACAATTGGCAAAAAACAATTTGAATAAAGCTGTTAACCAAGCAGTATTGGACGTCAATGCCGCCAAGCAAAAATACACTTCGGCAACTGCAGCATTCGAAAGTGCTGAAACGGCTTACAAAGCAACCAAAGAACGATACGATATCGGTATGGCAAATTCGTTGGAACTATTCACCGCACAGACCGAACGTAATAAAGCTGAATTTGATTTAATTCAAGCAAAATATAACGTAATATTCAGATCTAAGATTATTGATTATTACTTGGGAAATCCAATTCAATTCGACAACAATTAACCTATTTGATTAACAAAGGCAATGGCAAAGAAAAAACGTAGTGTAGTAAAGATTCTATTAATAGTAGTAGCGCTTCTGGCAATTTTTGTTTTTATCGGCTTTAAGGCCGGCTGGTTTGGGAAAGGGGATATTACCAAAGTCGCTGTAGATGTGGTGAAAGAAATGGATGTAGATGAATTGGTGTCTGCTAGTGGAAAAATACAACCGGAAATAGAAGTTAAGCTGAGCTCAGAGGTTTCGGGTGAGGTTGTTGAGTTAAATATCAAGGAAGGTGACTTTGTAAAAAAAGGGCAGGTACTCTGTCGGATCAAACCCGATATCCTACAGTCCGGCTATGATCGCTCTGTAGCTGCGATGAATTCGCAGCGTGCCAATCTAGCGGCTGCACAACAACAACTAAAACAACAGGAGGAGAATTTCAAAAATGTAGCAGCAACTTACAAGAGAAACCAGGAGCTTTTTGAAAAACGGGTTATTTCCGCAGCTGAAATGGATAAGAGTTCTTCTGAATACTTTTCGACTCTTGCTGCCATTCAGGCACAAAGGGAGACCGTCCGGTCGACCAGATATGGTATCGATCAATCTCAAGCCTCTGTCAAAGAAGCCCAAGATAACCTGAATAGGACAACCATTTACGCTCCTACAGATGGTATTATCTCTTTATTATCCATTGAACAGGGAGAGCGTGTTGTTGGAACGGCACAGATGGCGGGTACTGAAATTATGCGTATCGCCAATATGTCTTCGATGGAGGTAAATGTGGATGTCAACGAGAATGACATCAATAACGTGAGAGTGGGAAATCAAGCCGAAATCGAAGTGGATGCTTTTCAAGATAGAAAATTCAAAGGTATTGTTACAGAAATCGCAAGTTCATCCAAAAATATAGCAACGACCACTGCTGCAACATCCTCTACTGATCAAGTCACAAATTTTAATGTAAAGGTTCGCATTAGCGCAGAGTCTTATCAAGATTTGGTTAAAGAAAACGTCGCTTCTCCTTTTAAGCCGGGCTTATCAGCTACTGTACAGATTTTCACAAAACATGCGAAAGGTCTGGTCGTGCCCATACAGTCTGTTACTGTAAGATCCGATGATAAAGATTCGACCAGTACAAATAAGAAAATACAAGAATACGTATTTATCTTAAACGGTGAAGCTGTCAAGCAAGTGCCAATTAAAACGGGGATTCAAGATGATAAAAATATTATTATCCTCACGGGGCTGAAAAAGGGAGATCAGGTTGTTTCTCGACCATTTGACGCTATTTCCAAAACTTTAAAAGATGGAAGTAAAGTGGAAAAGGTAGATAAATCGGCACTATAAAATTGTAACGGTATTAATATTTAACAAAGGGAGGTGTTTTTTAAACATCTCCCTTTTTATTTTCCTTCTTATTTATTAAGTTTATAAAACCAAACCATTAACGGCTTATGAAAAGGCTATGGACTTATTTGAGATTTAATAAAACAGAGCAAAATGGTTTTTTTGTTATATTGGTGATAATCATTTTGTTTAGTATTGTGTATTCTTTGGTTCGTCGGAACGATAAAAAGGATCCAATAGCGCATCAGGTGCGGGTTTTTGAACAGTCCTTTCATGACTCAACCGGTCTTGTTGATTATCCAAATAAGAAATTTTCTGGTGCTGATGTTGATTTGGAAGAGAAAGTTGTTGCAGTACAACCGGGAGCCGAAAGTAAAAAAGAGGGGACGAAGCTATTTTATTTTGACCCCAATAATCTACCTACGGATGATTGGCAGAAACTTGGACTGTCTGCCAAGCAAATTGCAGTGATCAAGAATTACGAAAGAAAAGGCGGTCGTTTTAAAGAGAAAAGCGATGTCAAAAAGATGTACTCGATCAATGAAAAACTGTATAGCAAACTTGAACCATATATTAGTATAAAAAAGGAAACCGCAACAGCAAGTAGAACAGATAAAACGACTTTATTGTATGATAAATTTGAAACCAGTAAAGCTGAACAAATAGATATCAATATCTGTGATACAAACGCATTGATGAGTTTGAAGGGGATCGGGGCAATACTTGCTAAGCGTATATTAAAATATAAGGAAGTACTTGGCGGTTTTTGTCGTATAGAGCAATTGAAAGAAGTGTATGGTGTTACTTCCGAAACATACGACCTGATTAAGGATAACGTTATGGTGTCTAATTTAGAAGGAATCAAAAAAATCAATATTAACCAGATTGATGCGAATTCATTGGGCAAACATCCGTATCTTAGCCCAAAGGATGCGAAATTAATAGTCAATTACCGTGATCAACATGGTAATTATACGAATATAGAGGATCTTACCAAGATAGGTACACTTTCAGATCTTGCTATTGCTAAAATCGCACCTTATTTAATATTTGAGAATGATTCAAGATAAATTGAAATTGGAAATCCGCGATATAGTGGATTTTCCTAAACCGGGTATTGTCTTTAAAGATATTACCCCCTTGTTGAAAGATGCTGCGCTATGCAATGAAATGATTGACGCGATTATTGACCAACTTCAAGGAATAGAAATTGATGCCATTGCGGGTATTGAAAGCCGCGGATTTCTTTTTGGATTTTTACTGGCCAACCGATTGGGCTTGCCCTTTATTCCGATCCGTAAACAAGGAAAATTACCTTTTAAAACGATTGCTGAATCTTATGCTCTGGAATATGGTCAGGCGACCATTGAGATTCATGAAGATGCCTTTGAGCAGGGGAGTCGTATTTTGATCCATGATGATCTTTTGGCAACAGGGGGAACTGTTGTGGCGGCGAGTAAGCTTATTGAAAAATTGGGCGGAGTGATCGCGGCCTATAGCTTTATTATCTCATTGGACTTTCTCAAAGCAAAAGGCCGGTTATCTCGCTTTAGTGATACAATCTGTTCACTAGTGAGCTATTAATACAGAATATAACTGTTGATTTAGACGATATCACATGATACTCTTCGCAAATGCTAAAATAAATATTGGACTACAAGTGATCGCCAAGCGGACAGACGGTTACCATGAATTGAATAGTGTATTCTATCCGCTACCGCTCTATGACATCATAGAGCTGTTGGAGACAGATAAGGAACAATCTACATTGACAGTTCAGGGGGAACGTATCCCCGGAGATCAGGCCGATAATCTTTGCTTACGGGCTCATGCGCTGTTAAAAAAAGAATTTGATATTCCTTCTGTCACGATTGATTTAATCAAACAGATTCCGATCGGAGCTGGGCTTGGAGGAGGATCTGCAGATGCGTCTTTTGTCTTGAAAGGGCTTAATGAGTTGTTTAAATTAAACTTAACAGACCTACAATTAAAAGGATATGCAGCACAATTAGGAGCGGATTGCCCATTCTTTATTGGAAATACGCCTGTATTTGCGACTGGAATCGGGACAGATTTTAAGACGGTATCGCTTGATCTAAGTGAATATTATATCGCGGTTATCATGCCCGATATTCATGTCTCAACTGCTGAGGCGTACAAAGGTGTGAAACCAAAGGCTTCGGATGTCAACCTGGAGGAAGCCATCGGTTTACCCATTCAGGAGTGGAAGTTCCTGATTCGAAATGATTTTGAAGATAATATTTTTGATAACCATCCTTTATTGAAAGAGATTAAAGAAGCACTGTATCAGAAAGGGGCGATATATGCCTCCATGTCCGGCTCCGGTGCTGCCATTTATGGTATTTTCTGGAAAAAAACAGATCTAAGTGAGTTTTCCCGCTATGGAAAAATTTATTATCCTGTTGCGCTAACTCAATAATATCATTTTAAAGAAAAATAAGCCATACCTAGCGAAATGTATGGCTTATTCCTTTTCAGCTAGATGCTATTAATATTCTTCTTCTACCTTATAGTCTAATAATTCACGAGCTTCTTTAAGAACTTTTTCTTTTCTGTCTTTGTTGAGTCCTAGAAAATCTAGATTTTTAGGAACACTTACAATATCTTTTACGAGGATCACCTGATTTTTTAATAGCTGCTGTTCCTCCAGGTCCGAAAGCGTTGTCAAACAGGTGACAGGGTAAAAGACCGCCTTATCGACTCTTCTTTTGATGCTATTTTCCTTCGGATAATCCCAGGACAGCAGATTGATGCCATAATATTTCGCAAAATTAATGGAATCTGTTGTGAAATAGGCGTTCGTAATCAACCAGCCTTCCTGAAATTGTAATTTTTTACCGAAAAACTCGTAATCAATCCCGCTGATATCTTTAAATCTTGACAGGTAATACATTGCTGTGGTGACGGAAATCTTAGCATCAATATCATTTCTAAATTTACATTCTGCTGTCATTAATTTACCGTCCTTATAAGCGACGACATCCAACTCGTGGCAAACGGCATGCCCCTGCACCGTCTGTCCGGTGGTGCTTTCGTAACCGATTGAACGAAGCAGATGTGCAATATATTTTTCAAAATAAAACCCCTCTGGCCCCAGATCGCGTAGCGCTTGCTTTAGGCTGTAGCGTGCAGCAAATGAGTTACGAACTGTTTTCAGCGTATCGAAGGCCAGTTGATACAACTCCCTCGTAGAAATACCATCATATATCTCACTGATAACACGAGCGTATACTTGGTTTACCTGCTCCATATTTGCTCCCGAACGGGAAAGCGAATGCTTTAAGGCCTCACCGTTAAAAGGCACTAATTCACCAGAATATTTTTTGACTTGCATGGACATTGAATTTGATAAATGCGAATATAAGCGATGTGATCGGAGAAATCACATAAAAAACTATTATTCTATATTTAAACTTTTTTGGTTCATCATTTGTTTACATTAAGAAACAAATACTTAAATAAATACAGATAATTATGAGTAACCTATTGACATTTGCATTTGACAAGATTAAAGCTAAGATAAAGGATGACTGTATCGAAGAGAATATCGGAGCTTCCGAACGTGTATTATCCGTAATCGCCGGTGGCTTTATTTTGGGATTGGGTGTTAAAAAGTTTTTTAAATCACCACTGACGGGGCTTTCGGGATTGACACTCGGTGGTACACTAATTTATCGTGGCGTGACGGGGCATTGTGACGTAAAAAAAATGCTGGAAGAGAAGGATGTTAAAAAGGTGGAAGTAATCGAACATCGTTATTTTGTCAAGTAGCAATGAACATGGATGCACCTTTGTTACAGCTCAACGATAGCAGGAATGCCGGATATGAAGGAAAAAACCGGAGTCGAAAAGAGCATTTCGAACTCCGGTTTTTCCGGTCTGATGAGTTAATCAGCTATTATACGTTAAAACGGAAGTGCATAATGTCCCCATCCTGCACAATATAAGTTTTTCCCTCTACGGCTAATTTTCCGGCCTCTTTTACAGCACTTTCTGAACCTAAAGTAACAAAGTCGTCGTATTTGATCACCTCAGCGCGAATAAATCCTTTCTCGAAGTCCGTGTGAATAACACCCGCTGCCTGAGGGGCGGTAAAACCGTTTTCAATCGTCCAAGCGCGTACTTCCTGAACACCCGCAGTAAAGTAGGTGGCTAAATTCAATAGGGAATAGGCCGCTCTAATCAATTTGTGGACACCGGATTCTTCCAGACCAAGATCATCCAAAAACATCTTGCGTTCTTCATAGCTTTCTAATTGCGCAATTTCGGATTCAATTTGCGCTGAAATAATCAGGACTTCGGCTTTTTCATCTTTGACCGCTTCTTTTACACGCTCCACATAAGCATTGCCTGTATTGACAGATCCTTCGTCGACATTACATACATACAGTACAGGTTTCGCTGTTAATAAAGCCAAGTCTTGAATAAATTCAAAATCTTCGGCTTCAATCGGAGCTGTACGGGCTGATTTACCTGATTCCAAATGTTCTTTGATAACGGAAAGTATATCAAAAGTCTTTTTTGCATCTTTATCGCCACCCGTTTTTGCCATTTTCTCCACTTTTTGGATACGTTTTACCACGGTATCCAAATCCTTTAGCTGTAATTCTGTATCGATGATTTCTTTATCTCTGATCGGATCTACAGAACCATCCACATGGATGACATTTCCATCATCAAAACATCTCAAAACGTGAATGATCGCATTGGTGGTACGAATATTTCCTAAGAACTGGTTCCCTAATCCTTCTCCTTTTGACGCTCCCTTAACCAATCCCGCGATATCGACGATTTCAATGGTGTTGGGAACGATTCGTTGTGGATTGACTAACTCAGCTAATTTATTTAGACGGGCATCCGGTACGGTAATTACCCCAACATTTGGTTCAATTGTACAAAATGGAAAGTTTGCTGCCTGTGCTTTCGCATTCGACAGACAGTTAAATAATGTTGATTTACCAACGTTTGGTAAACCTACGATACCGCATTGTAAAGCCATATATAGTGCAAATTTTTGAAATTGCACAAAGATAGAAAATTCACTGTAATTTTTAACTATCTTGTGGTATGCTTCAGTGGTACAAAATTGATGACGCCCAATTTTTAAAGGATAAGGGGATAACCGAGCATAAGCTTGGCGGGAAAACAATTTGTCTGACTTGGTTTGAAGAGCAATTGCATGCCTTTTCCAGAAAATGTCCGCATGCGGGAGCTCCTTTAAAAAATGGCTGGTGTGAGCGGGGCAAAGTAATCTGTCCGTTTCATCGGCATGAATTTGATCTCGTGACGGGAAAAGGGTCCCCTGCTCAACATGACTTTATTCATATTTATCCCACAAAACAGGAGGACGGTGCCTATTTTGTAGGCATTGAGAAAGGTTTTTGGCAAAATTTTCTCGCTTCTAAAAGTAACTAAAGTATCATATCTCCCGATGTAATCGCATATCTAAGCAGTAAATAAGTATATTTGCTTTCGAAAACAAATTAAAAACATGCAGGGGAAAAAGATTGGTATAATAGGTAGCGGGAGCTGGGCGACGGCGATGATCAAGATGCTATGCGAAAATGACCAAGACAAACATATTTTTTGGTGGATTAGAAAAGAGGAAGATGCAGAATATATTCAAAAGTTTAAACACAACCCAACCTATTTGAGTGGCGTTGCTGTCGATTTGAGTATTACCAGCATTGATACCAATGCAAAAAATGTAGTTGCCAATTCAGATATTGTTATTTTAAATACGCCGGCAGCCTATTTAAAAGATGCATTGAGTGGTATCACCAAGGAAGATTTCAAAGATAAAATAGTAGTATCAGCCATCAAAGGGATTATTCCTAAGGATAACTTGATTATCGGTGAATTTTTGGAACAGCGCTATGACATCGATATAAGGCAGATCTGTGTGGTAGGTGGTCCTTGTCATGCCGAAGAAGTGGCGCTGGGCAAGCTGTCTTACCTGACATTTGGTTGCAAAAATCTTGATAATGCTGCCTTGGTTGCTTCGCTTTTATCTTCTCGGGTTATAAAAACGATCCTTTCGGAAGATATTATAGGAATAGAGTTTGGAGCGGTATTAAAGAATATTTATGCTCTTGCAGGCGGTATATGCCATGGCTTGGGCTATGGCGATAACTTTCAGGCGGTACTGGTTTCCAATGCCATTCGGGAGATGCGCCGGTTTGTCGCTAAAGTAGATGGGGACACATCCCGGGATGTCAATACCTCTGCTTACTTGGGCGACTTGTTGGTCACAGCATATTCACAATTCAGCCGCAACAGAACATTTGGGAATATGATCGGAAAAGGATATAGTGTGCAATCTGCCCAACTCGAAATGAACATGGTGGCTGAAGGTTATTATGCTTCGGCCTGCATTCAGGAATATGCGGAGAAGTATGCTGTTGAGTTACCTATTTGTGATGCCGTATACCAGATTTTATATGCACATCAACCTGCATCCAAAATTATTCAAGCTTTGAGTGAAAAATTAACTTAAACGTAGCGATAAAGTCGATGATAACAAAAGAAGCAATTGCTTTAGCTTATAAAGAAATTCAAGATGAAATATGCCAGGCGCTGGAGCGGCTGGATGGTTCGGCCCGATTTGAGGAAGAACTATGGGAAAGAGAAGGTGGTGGTGGCGGCCGTACGCGGATTATTCAGAACGGAAACATCCTGGAAAAAGGTGGAGTTAACTTTTCTGCCGTGCATGGTAAACTGCCGGAGAGTATAAAGAAGGCTTTTGGTGTAGATGAAGATGATTTCTTTGCCACCGGAGTTTCCATTGTTATTCATCCTAATAATCCATGGGTACCAATTATTCATATGAATATCCGGTATTTTGAATTGAACGAGGAGATGCGTTGGTTTGGAGGGGGGATAGACCTGACACCGCATTATGTGAATGAAGCTGACGCCCGGTTTTTTCATCAGCAATTGAAATCGGTCTGTGATATGCATAATCCGGACTTTTACAATGAATTTAAAAAATGGGCCGATGACTATTTTTTCATTCGCCATCGACAGGAAACACGTGGAATAGGTGGCGTTTTCTACGATAAGCTAAATACGGCCAAGACTGGAATGCCTATGGAAGATATCTTTGCATTTTCCTGTGATTTAGGCCGTAGCTTTGCGCCGACCTATACTGCGCTGGTCGAAAAAAATAGAAGTAAAACATATAATGAGGCGCAGAAAAATTGGCAATTGATCCGCCGCGGGCGTTACGTTGAGTTTAATTTAGTCTGGGATTCTGGTACTAAATTTGGGCTCGAAACAAATGGCCGCATAGAGTCCATATTGATGAGTCTACCTGCCCAGGCCAATTGGGTATATGACCATCGACCTGAAGAAGGCTCCGAAGAAGCCAAGACCTTATCCTTATTGCGAAAAGGAATTAACTGGATTTCATAAAATCGAAAAAAAATTACATGGTTTCATACCAAAAATTTACATTAGAAAATGGACTTCGTGTATTAGTGCACGAAGATCACAACACGGCAATGGCCTGTGTGAATATATTATACGATGTAGGCGCGCGCGATGAGTCTCCGGAACAGACGGGATTTGCCCACTTGTTTGAGCATCTCATGTTTGGTGGTAGCGTCAATATCCCTAATTTTGATACCGAGCTGCAGAAGGTCGGGGGAGAGAATAATGCCTTCACCAGCAATGATATCACCAATTACTATATTACGTTGCCTTCTTCCAATTTGGAGACTGCACTGTGGCTAGAATCCGATCGTATGCTAAGTCTGGCATTCTCACCACAGAGTCTTGAAGTGCAGCGAAATGTGGTAAGCGAAGAATTTAAACAACGCTATCTCAACCAGCCTTATGGTGATGCCTGGCTCAAGCTGCGGCCTCTGGCTTATAAGGTGCATCCGTACCGTTGGGCTACAATTGGAAAAGAACTAAAACATATCGAAGATGCAACCATGGCAGATGTCAAGGCCTTCTTTAAATTACACTATAATCCACAGAGTGCGATTATGGTGATTTCGGGAGATGTTTATTATGATGAAGTAAAATCTCTGGTTGAAAAATGGTTTGCTGATATCGAACCCGGTCAAAAATATCATCGCCAGTTGCCACAGGAGCCTGTACAACAGGAATTAAGAAGGGAGACTGCTTTTGCTCCGGTACCCTTAGATGCGCTCTATATGGCTTTTCATGGTCCAGCACGATTGGAAGAAGGCTATTTTGCCATGGATTTACTTTCGGATATCCTGTCCAGAGGCTCTTCATCGAGACTGTATCGCAGACTGGTGAAAGGGGAGCAGGTTTTTAGCGAATTAAATGCCTATGTCATGGGTAGTATTGACAATAACTTGTTTGTGATCGAAGGTAAACCATCCGAAGGAATAACACTGGAAGAAGCGGAACGTGCCATATGGGGAGAACTCGATTTATTGAAAAAAGAATTGGTGTCTGAGACGGAACTGGAAAAAGTAAAAAATAAAATCGAGTCGACAAATGTGTTTGCTGAGTTGTCCATCTTGGATAAGGCAATGAATTTGGCGTTCCATGAATTGCTCGGTGACGCCAATGGTATCAATACAGAAGTATCAAGATATCTGGCTGTAACGGCTGAGGAAGTGCAGCGACAAGCAAGAGCTATTTTTAACCCTGAAAACGCATCAATATTAATGTATAAAGCACAAGAGGAGGAGATACGTCATGTTGGATAGAACAAAAGCGCCCGAATTCCGGGAAATCGCTCATATAAGCTTGAAGGAACCGGTCAAAAAACAGTTTGCAAATGGCTTACCTGTATATGTGTTTCATTCCCCTGAACAAGAGCTTGTCCGTATTGAATGGATTTTTGAGAATAAGTATCTAGATGAACAAAATGAAAATCCGCTACTAAATAGTGCATTATGTGCATTGCTCAAAGAGGGGACAACAACGATGTCAAGTGCGGAGATTGCTGATAAGGTCGATTTTTATGGTGCATTTCTTGTTCCCGAATATTCTTTTGACGTGACGTCTTTGTCGTTATATACGTTGAATCGACATAGCAAAGTATTGTTGCCGTTAGTAAAAGATATTTTAACGGAAGCATCGATTCCGCAGGAGGAGCTTAATACTTACCTTCGTAATAATAAGCAAAAGTTCCAGGTATCCATTCAAAAAAATGATTACCTGGCGCGACGCAAGTTCTACAACCTGATCTTCGGTGAAAATAATCGTTATGGACGTACACCAAAACTTGACGATTATGACGCCATTAACCGTGAGCAATTGACGACACTGTATCGTAAAGAAATCGCACCTAATAATTGTACTTTGATTGTTTCAGGCAATGTTTCTAATGACCTCATCAACGAGCTGGAGCAGATCTTTGGCTTTGAGTGGCAAAGGCCTGAGGCAGTAGCTCTTGCTGGGAGTCCCATATTAACTCAACAGTCAAAAGGTTTAGCTTACGAAGAAAAGGAAAATGCGCTACAATCGGCTATTCGTTTGGGGAGTCAGACAATTTCGAGAACGCATCCGGATTACCCAGCACTACAGTTTGTTAATACACTGTTAGGCGGTTTTTTTGGTTCAAGGCTGATGCGCAATATACGCGAGGAAAAAGGTTATACCTATAGTATCGGATCGGCTGTGGCCACGTTAAAACATACCGGTTTCTTAACCATTGCCACAGAAGTGGGTGTAGATGTAACCAATGCAACCTTAGTCGAGATAGAAAAGGAGATTAATCTGCTGAAGACCACACTGGCTTCGGAAGAGGAAGTTGATTTGGTGAAAACGTATATGGAGGGATCACTATTGGGATCATTGGAGAGTATATTTTCTCATGCTGATAAATTCAAAAGTGTTTTGTTGAACGACATGAGCCTAACGTATTATTCTTATTACATGGAGCAAATTAAAAATATGACACCCGAAAAAGTTCGTGATATTGCTGACAAATACCTTGATTTTGAGCAAATGGTAAAGGTTGTTGTGGGTAGATTCAATCAATTCGAACCGATTCATCAAGCGGTTGTAAATTAAATTTCACAGACTGCAAAAATCAAATCCAACTTTGTATTTTTGGTTTTTGTTAAAAAAAGCATACGATCCAGCATGGAATTAAAATTAAAAAGACCATTGGTATTTTTCGATTTGGAGACGACAGGAGTTAATGTTGCGACCGATCGGATTGTTGAAGTATCATTTTTGAAAGTGATGCCCAGTGGTGAGGAAACAGTATATACGAAGAAAATTAATCCAGAAAGACCGATTCCTGCGGAATCAACTTTTTTTCATGGCATTCGCGACGAAGACATTAAAGATGCACCAACATTTAAAGCAATTGCAGTAGAATTGGCTGCTTTTATTGGCGAGTCGGACCTGGCTGGATATAATTCAAATAAGTTTGACGTGCCCATGCTCATGGAAGAGTTTTTACGTGCAGGCGTAGATTTTTCTTTGGAGGGACGTGCCTTTGTTGATGTACAGAACATCTTCCATCAAATGGAACAACGTACGTTAAAGGCAGCCTATAAGTTCTATTGTGATGAGAACTTAGAAAATGCGCATACCGCCGAAGCAGATGTGCGCGCTACCTATGAAGTGTTGAAAGCGCAGCTGACCAAATATGAGGGGGCTGCGTTCGAAGACCGTCATGGCGTGGTTTCATATCCCGTCGTCAATGATGTGGCTGCATTACATGAGTTTACCAACTTAAGTAAGCCTGTGGATTTTGCAGGACGTATTGTATATAACGAAGACGGATTGGAAACCATTAATTTTGGTAAACACAAAGGTAAGGCCATTGTGGACGTATTTGAGCAGGAACCTAGTTATTATGCCTGGATGCAGAATGGTGATTTCCCTTTATATACCAAAAAAGTACTGGAAAATATTTGGATAAGATATAAGAAAGAAAAAAGTGAGCAAAAAGCGAAAGCGGCATCTACTCATTCGGTAGAGGATAAAAAAACTGCTAAAAAGGAATTCAATCAGCAAAAAGAAGAGGCACCTCAAAGTATCTCACTGGACATGCTGAAAGGATTGCAAGATAAATTTAAAAAATAACTTTATTAATAGCTTAGAAAAAGGATTATGGAATTCAAACAAGAAGTGGAGCATGTACAATGTTTGATTATTGGTTCAGGTCCGGCGGGATATACTGCAGCAATTTATGCAGCTCGTGCGGATATGAAGCCAGTAGTTTATACAGGTATTGTACCGGGGGGACAGTTGACACAAACAACAGAAGTGGACAATTTTCCGGGATACCCAAAAGGGATTACCGGTCCAGTTATGATGGAAGATTTACGGGAGCAAGCTGAACGCTTTGGAACTTCCGTGCGCTTTGGTTATGTGACAAAAGTGGACTTCACAGGCGATGTACATCGTGTAGAAATAGACGGAACAGTACAAGTTACCGCAGACACCGTGATCATTGCTACAGGAGCGACAGCGAAGTGGCTGGGCCTGGAATCTGAACAGAAATATAACGGTTTTGGAGTATCAGCTTGTGCTGTCTGTGATGGTTTCTTCTTTAAAAATCAGGAAGTTGCGATCGTAGGTGCAGGCGATACTGCTGCAGAGGAGGCTACTTATCTGGCGAAATTATGTTCTAAGGTACATATGTTGGTGCGTCGTGATGAATTCCGCGCTTCCAAAGCGATGGTACACCGTGTAATGAACACGCCAAATATCGAAGTACATTATAACTCGGAAGTAAAAGAAGTTTTAGGTGACGGTCAGGTAGTGACTGGAATCCGTGTTATCAACAACAAAGACCAATCTGAAAAAGATCTGGACGTAACAGGCTTCTTCGTGGCGATCGGTCATAAACCAAATACTGAATTATTTACAGGAGTATTGGATATGGACGAGACAGGATATCTGATTACTA
Organism: Sphingobacterium puteale; assembly: GCF_003627955.1. Taxonomy (GTDB): domain Bacteria; phylum Bacteroidota; class Bacteroidia; order Sphingobacteriales; family Sphingobacteriaceae; genus Sphingobacterium; species Sphingobacterium puteale. The sequence goes on from NZ_RBWS01000006.1 coordinate 56,705, forward strand.
AGCCAGATAGTACGGCAACGAATATACCGGGAGTATTTGCCTGCGGAGATGTACAGGATAATATATTCCGTCAAGCAATTACTGCGGCCGGTACCGGTTGTATGGCAGCGCTTGAAGCAGAAAGATATCTTGCTGCCAAAGAAAGCGGAGAATAGCACAGCGAAAATAGGGAATTCCGAATGGTATATGTTCCCACTAAAATAAGCGGATTAACGTATCCGTAGTAATAAGCCCGATTTAATATCGGGCTTATTTTTTGGCATACGGCGCATGCGATTAGTTGGATTCATCTTGTAAAAATAGTTTCCAAAAAGACTACTTATTTGGTAGTCTTTTTGGAAACTATTTTTATATTTGTACTGTCGTTAACAATTGGCGTTGGCAACGAACATAAAATCTAGACTACAAATTTTGAACAAGTATGAAAAACGACTATCTAATCGCTTTTAGAAGCAATGGAGAAATTACTCCAATTTTTAACTCCTTCCTTTTCATTTGTCGAATGCGAATGTGCCGTTGAGCACTCCCTTTTTCTTATTTATACTTCATTAAGTAAGTAATTTGAGTTTTAATAACAAGGGTACCAATGGCGTTGGCACTTGTTTGCGTATTCACTTTAAATATAACTGACAATGAAAAATTTCAGCGTACTTTCGTATGCTATATTAGTCCTGCTTGTACTGTATACCTTTGTACCGGTCCTGGCACAGCAACCCCAACCGATCATCAATGCCTCCTTAATAGGAACAGTAATTGATGGCACGACCAAAGAGCCCATTGAAGGGGTGACCATACAACTAGAGGCCGTAACACATCGTGTAAAAACAGACCGTCATGGCAAGTTCCAATTTGTCACGGGACAGAAACTTCCTTTTACCCTTATCCTAACCTTTGTTGGTTATCAGAAGAAAAGGGTCGTCGTAAATACATCTCCGGCTGTTATTGAGCTTTCTCCAACCTCAGAGGACCTGGAGGAAGTCGTGGTAGTTGGATACGGAACCCAAAAACGCCGTGATTTGACAGGAGCGGTGGCATCCTTGCCGGAAAATCTGCTCAAGCAGCCTGTGTCTTCTCTCGATCAGACCCTGAAGGGCGGGATTTCTGGTGTTCAGGTTACGCAAACTTCGGGGCAGCCCGGAGGCGGCGTGAGTATCCGTATACGTGGCGGTGCATCCGTACAGGGCGGAAACGAGCCGCTATATGTTATCGATGGCTTTCCTGTCTATAATCAGGCGGAAAGCACAGGCGTCGGGAGCGGAACCCCCATGAATCCCCTGGCAAGTATCAATCCTGCGGATATTGAAGGTATTGAAGTATTAAAAGACGCTGCTGCGACAGCAATATATGGCTCACGTGGGGCAAACGGTGTTATTTTGGTGACCACCAAAAAGGGGAAAGCCGGACATTTACAGTTGAACTATGATGGTAGTATAGGTGCACAAAGTGTGCTCAAGAAAATTGACGTCTTGAATGCCCATGATTTTGCCGTTCTTCGAAACGAGGTATTGTATGATGCCAACCCTGGCTTAGGTCAAAATCAATATCGGAAACAGACAGAGCTGGATCAATTAGGCGAAGGAACAAATTGGCAAAAGGAGGCCTTTCGGACCGGGAAATTACAAAACCATCAATTGTCATTGTCAGGAGGAGCTGAGAAAGTGCAGTATTTTCTGGGGGCAAATTACTTCGATCAGGAAGGCGTCATTATAAATACAGATTTCAGACGTTTGGGATTCCGTTCGAACATCAATGCAAATCCCTTCGATCGTTTGCAGGTAGGAGCCAATTTATCTATTAATAAAACAAATGCCCAAATCGCTCCATCAGGTATCGTGAATGCACTGCTGATTATGCCGCCTACAGCTACAATATACGAGCCCAACGGTGATTATACCCTACGAAATCCCTTTGAGAACATCTTTGCTAATCCTATTGCGACATTGAAAGAAACCAAAAACACATCAAATGCTTTACGTGTTTTAGGTACTTCCTTTGCACAGTATCGTATTTTAAAAGGGCTACAGGCGAAAGTACTTCTTGGGATTGATCTCAATAATCGCAATGACAAATTCTATCTTCCGTCCTATATCTATGAAGGTGCGGGATCAAAGGGGGAGGCAAGTTTGGGAAATTTAAATGGCACTTCTTGGCTGAACGAGAATACCTTAACCTATACCGGAGTTACCGGACAACATAATTTCAATGCGTTGCTGGGTTTTACACAGCAGGAAAATAAAAATGAAGTGTTCAGTGCCGGTGCACAGCATTTTGTCACAGACGATTTGCTTTTCAATAACCTGCAGAGTGGCTCTATCCTCACAAGACCTACCTCGGATACCTATAATTGGGTGTTGCATTCTTATTTGGCGCGGGTCAACTATAATTATGCAAATAAATATTATATTTCAGCGAGTGTACGTCGTGACGGCAGTTCCAGATTTGGTGCTGACAATAAATGGGGAAATTTCCCCTCATTGGCATTTTCATGGCGTATAATAAACGAGCCCTTTTTCAAACAGGTTTTCTCCGGTGTTGATGATTTTAAAATACGCACTAGCTTTGGCACAACCGGAAATCAGGAGATAGGACAATATCAATCTCTTTCGACCTTGTATAGTTTAAATTACCTCTTTGGGAATAATGTGATCACAGGATTTGCGTCACAACGGGTGCCGAATAAGAACCTGGGCTGGGAAACTACCTTTCAATATGACGTAGGTTTTGACCTTTCACTTTTTAGAAATCGATTACAGTTTACCGTCGACTATTATTATAAAAAGACAAAAGACCTCTTATTGAATGTGGAGATTCCCTGGACCTCAGGTTATGCCACTTCATTGCAAAACTTCGGTTCTGTTTCAAATAAAGGTTTAGAGTTCGGTCTGAAATCAAAAAATCTACAGGGAAACTTTAGTTGGAATACAGATCTAAATGTCTCTTTTAACCGAAATAAAGTGTTAACTATCGGTGAAGGCGTCACATCTTATATCACTGGAAATTATATTATTAAAGTTGGAGAACCTTTGGGTACTTTTTATGGAACCGTAACCGATGGTATTTTACAATTGGGCGAAGAGAATAGTAAAGGAGCCTTGACTGGAAATGCAAACTCAAAAGCCGGCGATCGCTTGTATAAAGATATTAATGGCGATGGTCAGTTTACCACCGCCAACGACCGGACTATGATCGGCAACGCACAGCCTGATTTTATATTTGGTATCAGTAATACGCTTTCTTACAAAGGATTTGATTTGTCTTTTCTGATTCAGGGAACCGTTGGCAACGATCTGCTGAATATCAACCGCCAAAACCTCGAGATGTTTACCGGTCAGCAGAATGCATCGATTGATGCACTTAACCGCTGGACAACAAACAATCCAAGTCAGCTATACCCAAGAGCTAAGCTGGATCCCGCACCGGTATTTTCGAACCAATTTGTCGAAAGTGGATCATTTGCACGACTGAAGTCGCTGCAACTTGGTTACAGCTTTCCAAAAGAATGGCTGAAAAATGCACATATTACGAATTTAAACCTATACCTCGCTGCACAAAATCTATTGACATGGACTAGCTACAGGGGATTTGACCCTGAGGTTACCTCAGGTAGTAATGTTCAGATTGGTACGGATGCTGGAGTTTATCCAGCTGCTAAATCTGTTTCTGTTGGTATATCCTTAACCTTCTAATTTTTACAGATCCAATGAAAAAAATATATTATTCTATTCCTTTATTGTCCGTTTTGTTAACAGGAATCTCCTGTTCAAAATTGACCGAGAAGCCCGAAAGTGCATTGGTTTCCGAACAGTTTTATCTGAACCAGGGACAAGCAGTGGCCGCAGTAACAGGCACTTATCGTAAACTGTATGAGACGGGGCAGTCGTTGTACAACAGCTTATTTCAGATTGGCGTGGAGATGGCAACAGATGACTATGAAGCAGGACCTCGGGCGCGAAATGCCCATGTGCGCGCCATCAGTAATTTAACACACGACGCCTCAAACGATCGGATGGAACAACTCTGGAAACAAAGCTATGATGCCATCAACGCGTCAAATCTAAATATCGTGAACATCGAAGCGATGAATCAAAATCAGATAGATGTCATGGTGCAACAACGCCTGGTCAACGAAGCCAAATTTCTGCGTGCATTACATTACTTCAATCTAGTGCGTTGGTTTGGCCCTGTTCCGCTTGTCTTACGTCCTACAGAAGGCTTATCAGCGCAAGAGTTATACGTGGCAAAAGCTTCAGAAGACGAAGTCTATTCACAGATTATAAAAGATCTAAAAGCTGCCTCCAGTCTCCCGAATTATAAGAATTATGGCGATGCGGACAAAGGGCGTGCTACATCCGGCGCGGCTAAAAGCCTCCTGGCCAAGGTATACCTAACCAGATCGGATTGGACTAATGCCAAATTGTTAGCCAAGGATGTGATTGACAAAGAGGGGTATGCACTTTTTTCGGATTTTTCAGATGTCTTCGATATAGATAAAAAAAATGGTATTGAACATATTTTTTCAGCGCAGTTTAAAGGAAACAGCGGCTACCAAGGGAATTCATTGGCCAGTCGTTCCGCTCCAGCAGATATACCCGGTATCAATGGGGACTATGCCGATGCCCTACATGCCGAAGGTGGCCTGTACAAGAGCTTTGCAGCGACTGATAAACGCCTTTCCGTAACATTTACAACTGGCATGACATCACCCACAGATGGAAAATACTATGCATTAGTCAAACCACAATTCAATAAGTATTATGACCAGACCGTAGTCGGTAACCAGGCGCAGTCTTCAAAGAATACACCCATCATACGATATGCTGAAGTCCTGCTCATTTTGGCAGAAGCGGAAAATGAGCTAAACGGGCCAACGCAGGAAGCGCGTGATGCGATCAATGCCGTCCGTATACGCGCTGGCGTTGAAAAGCTTTCCGATACGGAAAACAAAGATAGCTTTCGGGAACTGGTACTTGAGGAACGACGCAAGGAATTTGTCTATGAGTACCAACGTTGGTTTGACTTGGTACGTCGTGGAGCAAACTATTACATCACAAAACTAAAAACTGCGGGAAAAACAAATGCTGCAGCGCGACATCTTCATTTTCCAACACCGCAACGGGAGCTGAATTTGAATCCAAAATTGGTTCAACATTCAGATTGGTTGGTTAAATAACGAATGGTATTGCTGTAATGGAGCAATCTATTTTTATTCGTACTATAAAACAAAACAAGATAAATTATGAAAACAGTATTTATTCTTTTATTGACCTGTCTAAGTTGCTTGCTGAATAGAAGTACAGCGCAGGATAAGCGACCAAATATTGTCTTGATTCTCGTTGACGATTTGGGCTTTTCAGATATAGCGCCTTATGGCGGAACAGATTTCCATACACCAAATTTGACGGAATTGGCAAAACAGGGCACACGTTTCCAGGAGTTTTATAATAATTCGATCTGTGCGCCGACGCGAGCAACATTATTGACAGGACAATATGCTCATCGCGCGGGTATGGGGTATTTTAACGTTAACCTTGGCCTGCCAGCATACCAGGGCTTTTTAAACCACGAGTCGCTGACGCTGGCGGAAGTGCTAAAAGGGGCAGGCTATTCTACCATTATCTCCGGAAAATGGCATGTAGGCGATGATTATGACCAATGGCCTGCGCAACGTGGTTTTGAACGCTCCTTTAATTTTGTGGGTGGGGCTTCCAATTTTTATGAAATCAATGGGCCTGAAAATCCCACCGTGCCTTTGTATCGAAATAATAAACCTTTCTATCTACCACAAGGACGTTATCTCACGGACGAGATTATTGATCAGGCAATTGGCTTTCTGCGTGAACAAGAGCAGGATAAAAAACCGTTTTTTCTGTATCTCGCTTTTAATGCACCACATTGGCCTTTGCAGGCTCCCGAAGAAGAAACCCAAAAATACAAGGGCGTATACCGGCAGGGCTGGGACAGCCTACGTATGAAACGTTATGAAAATGCGGTTCAAAGCGGAGTTTTTCCGAAAGGACAGCCTATTTCGACAAAGGATCCAAGTGTACAGGAATGGAACAGGCTCACCTATGATGAACAGCAATACTGGCAACGTCGACAGCAGGTGTTCGCTGCTATGGTCGATCGCATCGACCAGAGTATCGGAAAAGTGCGACAAACCTTGAAGGAACTGAAAAAAGACAAGAATACCATTATCATCTTTTTATCCGATAACGGTGCACAAGGCGGTGATCGAAACCGCATTTATACCTCGCGGAATACGGAGACTGTGGGGCTGCCGGGTTCTTATGATATGCAAAATAGCAATTGGTCACAAACGGGTAACTCGCCCTTGAGGAGCTATAAAGATAATCCTTATGAAGGCGGTATCGGTGCGCCGTTTATTGTCTGGTTTCCAAAGGAAGTGAAAGCCAACGTCGTCAAGAAAGGTACGGGACACCTGATTGATATCGCCCCGACATTATATGATTTTGCCCAAGCAAAATATCCCTCAGTAGAGGGCAACTTACCCATCAATCCTTTACCGGGGATTAGCCTGAGAGCCTTATTGCATACCGATAAAAGTCAGGTTGAGCGTCCTGATCCATTGTTTTGGGAACGAGCCGGCAACAGAGCCGTACGCTATGGTAAATGGAAACTAGTGTCTTTATTCAAAGAGGGGAATAAACCACAGCTGTACAATATCGATGTGGACAGGGGGGAAAACAATAATGTCGCAGATCAATACCCGAAAATTGTTGAAGATCTCGAAGCGCGTTATAAGCTTTGGGCAAAAGAGAATGGGGTAGTGGACTATAAACTGCTGAAAATAAACAGTCAGTTGCGCTAGGTATAAAAGATAGGCTTATGAAAACCCTGATGATATACTCGAACCGAGTGAAAAGAATCATTTTTATCATGGACACTAAAAACATATAAAAATTCTTATCAAATGAAAAAACTAACACTATGTATTGCCCTTATTTTTGGTGGAGCAAGTGCTCTTGTGGCACAAAGCAACAAGCCGAATATTATCTTGATTCTTGCCGATGACCTCGGATACTCCGATTTGGGCGCTTACGGATCGGAGATCGCAACTCCCAATCTGGATCGTCTGGCCAGCGAGGGAATACGGTTAAAACAATTTTATAATAACTCCATCTGCGCGCCAACACGTGCATCCCTGATTACGGGTCAGTACCAGCACAAAGCTGGCGTGGGATATTTTTCCAATGATTTGGGCTTACCGGCTTACCAAGGTTACCTCAATGCGGAATCATTGACGATTGCCGAAGTTCTTCGTGCCAATGGCTACGTCACCGCGACATCAGGCAAATGGCATGTGTCTGGTAAAGGAAAGAGCCTGCCTTGGGACCGTGGTTTTGATTTTGTTTTTCCAAGAGAAGAAAAGAATTCAGATTCAGGTGCCCCGACATTTAAAGGAGCTACAGATGCTGCAGGCTATCCCTTGGAAAGCTCTTTTTCTACAGAAGTGATCAATCGGGAGGCTGAAGGTTTTCTGGATCAGACCAAGGATCAGGATAAACCGTTCTTCCTATATTTAGCGCATACGGCACCGCATTGGCCTTTAGTAGCTCTACCACAGGATATCGCCAAGTATAAGGGTTACTATGATAAAGGTTGGGAGAGCATCCGCAGGGAACGGTTTAAGCGCCAAAAAGAACTGGGGATAGTTGATAATACGTACAAACTTTCCATTGCCGACGAAGATATCTACGACTGGGAACGTTTATCCTTTGACCAAAGACAGTTGTGGGCCAGGAAAATGGAAGTGTTCGCTGCAATGGTCGACCGCTTGGATCAGACCATCGGTAAATTGTTGCAAAAACTCAAAGAAAATGACCAGTTAGACAACACCTTAATTGTGTTCCTGTCGGATAATGGTGCACCTGCAGAGGACCTCGTCCGTTGGTTCCATGGCGCTCGGGCAAACAGTGGACCAGTGGGTACGGTAGGTTCATTTGAATCACAAAGTAAAAATTGGTCTTACGCATCAAATACTCCGTTCAAGGCATTTAAAGATTACACCTACGAGGGCGGGATCAATGCCCCATTTATCGCCTGGTTTCCGGGGAAAATCGCCAGTGGCATCAAAAAAGGAACTGGCCATATCATCGACCTGGCGCCAACCTTTTATGAACTTGCCGGAGCCAATTATCCCAAGGAATATCAAGGGCATCAGGTTAATAAACTTCCCGGAAAAAGCTTACTTCCGGTGCTGTTCAATCAGCAGGATACGGTAACGCGTGAAGAAGGTCTTTTTTGGGAGCGGGCTGGAAACCGTGCTGCGCGGATAGGGAAGTGGAAGTTGGTTTCCAGCTGGCCATCCTACAAATGGGAACTATATGATCTGGAACAAGATCCGAGCGAACGAAAAGATATTGCGGCACAACATCACGATGTGGTATCGCGCCTATCTACCGCTTACTTTCGGTGGGCCAAGGATAACGGGGTGGTGGACTTTGCTGAATTAGAAAGCAAGGAGCCGAGCAGTATGAAGGAGTTTCGGGAAAGTAAGGTTCAGGAGATCGCCGCACCAGCATTTCGTTTTTAAGAAGCAAACTCTTTTTCAATGAAACAGAATTTCTAGATATCGGACTGATTCCAGTTAGACCTTTTCACCTTACATTATTTAAAAAAAGGCACTTAGTTCCAATGGATCGGGTGCCTTTTCGCTAATTTGAGCAATATCCAAATTTACCTGCCTCATTTCTCAAAGTCGACCGTTGAATTTGTATCCTGCTATTTGTTTTCTTCGACTTCAAATACCGTGTCGATTTTCCAATTGGCCATATCTTTGGATGCGGCCACAGCTAAGCGGTCACAACGTTCATTCAAAGGGTGTCCAGCATGGCCTTTTACCCAAACCAATTTGACTTTATGTAGTTTATAAACATTCATTAAACGCATCCAAAGGTCTTTATTTTTTTTGCCGGCAAAGCCTTTCTGGATCCATCCGTATACCCATTTTTTGTCAATGGCATCAATGACATATTTAGAGTCGGAATATACCGTAACGGCCTGATTTAAGTTTTTTAATGCTTCGAGCCCTATGATGACGGCCATCAGCTCCATACGGTTATTTGTTGTTTTTCTATACCCTCCTGAAAATTCCTTTTCAATTAATTTTCCCTTGAACGATTCATTGTCGCCTGTATAGATAGTCCTTAAGATAGTTCCATACCCTCCTGGGCCTGGATTTCCACTAGATGCCCCGTCTGTATATAATTCGATCATACCCGCCAAACTTAGATAAATTTGCGTTGAAATACAATTATAATTGTGCGCAGCAATGCTACATCCTGAGAATCTGCCGATCATATTAAGGAGTTATTCGGTTTAGCAAGAGCGTCATCGCTGTAATTTATCGCTTACACAATGAAATTATAATGTTTTATATGTATTTTGCTGGCTTAAACTCGTTATGTAATCGATAATTTAACTTTATGAAGTTTCAAAAGGTTTCTCTTTTTGTTCTTTTGGCGTCGGCGTGCTTCAACGTCAGCGCTCAGGACACTATTTCAGCACAAAAAATGGATTGGTTTGAAGATGCCAAGCTAGGGATTTTTATTCATTGGGGGATCTACTCCGTTGAAGGGATCTCTGAGTCCTGGTCATTCTTCAATAATTATATTAACCACGATAATTACATCAAACAGCTTGATGGTTTTACGGCCAAAAATTATAAGCCAAAGGAGTGGGCTAAGCTGATCAAGCAAGCAGGCGCAAAATATACTGTGATTACCACGAAACATCATGATGGGATTTCCTTGTGGAATACTCAGGCGGATAAAGCGATTAGCACTCTAAAAGATGCTGCTGCCAAACAGGATGTTATTACGCCATTTGTTCAGGCTATTCAGCAGGAGGGATTGCATACAGGTCTCTATTATTCTCTGCCGGATTGGAGCCATCCTTATTACGATGTCTTTACACGTGCAAGAAAGCGCTACGAACTAGCTAAGGAGCCCAATCGTTGGAACCATTATGTTGAATATTATCAAAAACAATTAAGCGAATTATCACAGCAATATAAACCTGAATTGATTTGGTTTGATGGGGACTGGGAACATAGTGCTAAGGAATGGAAATCTAAGGAAACGTTATCACTTTTGCGCAAGTATAACCCCAATATCATTATTAATTCGCGGTTGAATAACCATGGCGATTACGAGACTCCTGAACAGGGGATTCCTGTAAGCCGGCCAGATGCTAAATTCTGGGAGCTCTGCTATACCATGAATGACTCTTGGGGCTATCAGCCTTTTGACAAGAAATACAAGTCACCCAATATGATTATCCGTACTTTGGTAGATTGTATTTCCATGGGTGGAAACCTCCTCCTGGATATCGGCCCAAAAGCAGACGGCAGCATTCCCCAAGAGCAGATGAATATTTTGAAGCAATTGGGAAGATGGACGAATAAACACGCTTCGGCAATATATGGCACAAGAGCAGGCATTCCATTCGAAAATTACAACGGTAAGTCCGCTTTGTCAAAAGATGGAAAAACCCTCTATCTCTATGTATATGAACAAAAAAAACAATTGCAGTTAAAGGGTTTGCTGAATGATGCTATTCAGGCGGTTTCTGTTGTTGGAGATGCTGCTTCTAAGGTAACTGCGGTATTGTTGGATGAAAAGGTCCAATTGGACCTGACAAAAGTTAACTTTGATCAGGACGTCACAGTATTGGCCTTGACATTCAAAGACAAGGTGCAGTGGCACGCACCTCGGGAAGAAGCTATTACATTACAAGCTGTACTCGACAACAAGCAAACCAATAGCGCATTAAATCAAATCGCATCACTGCTCCATAGTGGAAAAAATATCTTTGATCATTCCGGTTTAACTATAGATGGCATGGAGTCAAAGCTACCTGTGGAAAATTTGACAAATCCAGCTGTTTTAGACTGGGTTAAGAAGCATGCAGAAGCACTTTATGAGACTGGAAAGGGACTACCTGAGGGACATTATGAAGGTTTAAGTGCGCTTTCAAAGGATCGTCAGACCCTTTACCTTTTTGTCGAAGGGGTACCAACAGGGCCTATCGCGCTCAAAGGAATAAAAAACGGTATTGCCCGGATTAGGCTGGTGGGTGAAGGATCCATGATCAACCATGAGATCTTCAATAAACTTTACTGGAGCAGTATTCCGGGGATTGTTTATATTCAGGTACCAAAGGAACGCTTGGATAAAAATATGACTGTTATTGCGGTATTATTGGATTCACCTTTGGCATTGCATCGTGAGAAAGTTGGCGCCATTGAAAACAATCTTTAATAGTAACTAAATAAATTATTTGGTCCGGGATGCCAGCATCCCGGACTTTTTTGATTAAAAATATTTTTTGATGTCGCCGTTATGACGGGTATTATTTTTATACTAAATTAGGCGGATGAGTCTATTGCATACTTTTCTTGCATCCCTGTCTGGGATCGCACTATGGGTTTCCTGTACTGCCGGAGATGGAAATAAGATGGAACGACAACGTGCGGATTCGCTAGCGAATAAAGTGGTGGAGGGAAAAATAAATCTGGAATGGCTCGCCAATTCAGATGAATTCATGTATTTCAATGAGAAATACTTTTACGAACCGGCTGATTTGAAAACGATACCGAAGCTTGACAAGGTACAGATTCAAATTGTAACCTATCGTATTTATAAGCATGTCAAGCTGTCGGATAACCGTTATCATTTTGCTGTAAAACAGGCTAAAGATCTGTATATACCCAATAAGGCCTTCGTTTATTACCAGCGTTCTTTCGATGAAATGAACCGAAAAGCGGCCGCCAGCAAAGATTCTATTCGGCTTGAGCTTCCTGATAACTACGCTACTAAATTGATAAACGAGTAATGAACTCGTCTCTTGTTAAAAAAGTTATCCTTTCAAACTCAATAGATTCATAAGATTTATTTATTTTTAAAGGATTAAGCAAGCACATGGAAAAGAAAAATATCGTTGTATTAACAGGAGCGGGGATTTCTGCCGAAAGTGGGATACCTACTTTTAGGGATGCAAATGGACTATGGGAGGGGCATGATGTAATGGCTGTAGCCTCTATTGAAGGCTGGAAAAAAAATCCGGCGCTTGTTCAGGAATTTTACAACCTTAGACGGAAGGCTGCGCTGGCCGCAAGACCAAATGCTGCGCATCTCGCGTTACGTCAGTTGGAATCGGCCTATCAGGTCACGATCGTCACACAAAATGTCGATTTGTTGCACGAGCAGGCCGGCTCTACAAAGATTATACATTTACATGGTCGGTTGGATCAATCCAAGTCATCCATTGACGATCGTTTGATTTACCAGATAGAAGGCGAAGAAATAAAAATGGGAGATCTCTGTGAAAAAGGAAGTCAACTGCGGCCGAATATCGTGTGGTTTGGTGAAGCTGTTCCGGAGATTGAACGCGCAATGTCCTATGTTTCAAGGGCGGATATCCTCATTATTATCGGAACCTCCTTACAGGTTTATCCAGCTGCTGGGTTGCGGCAATTTGCGCCTCATTATTGCCGGTCTTTTTTGATCGACAAGCAAATTCCGAACAGTACAACATTAGGTCGGATAAAATGTTTTGAAGAAGCAGCAACCGTAGCGGTTCCAATCTTGGTTAAACAGTTGCTCCAGGAGGCTTCAGGTAAAGATTAATGTAGCAGTGGATTATCAACTTCAAATAAACCTCATCCTGAAAAATGAAACTAAAACTTAAAGAAATGAAAAGAATAATAGGACTGATCTGTAGCTCAATACTGGCTATTTCCTGCCACAATAATTCAGAGATCAAGGTAAATAATAGCACAAATAATGCCCCGATACAATTGGATAGTGCCCAAGCAAGACATTTGCTTACATTGCCATTGCATTGTATTGAGATAGAATATCCGAACAAATTGGGACAAGTACTCGGAAGTGACCAAGATTTGAAGGGACCGCGTACATTACATCCAATTTTTTATGGTTGCTTTGACTGGCATTCCTCAGTCCATGGTTATTGGTCAATCGTACGAATTTTAAAGCAATTTCCCGATTTGGATAAGTCCGGCACAATCCGGAAACAGCTGAACAGGAATATCACTGCAGAAAATGCAGCAACTGAATTAGCTTTTTTTCAGGATAAGAATAATAAAAACTTTGAGCGCACCTATGGTTGGGCCTGGTTATTACAATTGCAAAAAGAACTATTAACCTGGAAAGATCCAGATGCGGAACGCTGGGCAAAAATTCTCGATCCGATGGTAAAACATATCATGAAAGCCTATCAGGAATATTTGCCAAAATTGGTTTATCCGATTCGAACCGGCTATCATGATAATTCTGCTTTTGGCCTATCGCTGGTATTGGATTTTGCACGGGGAACAAATCAGGTTGCTTTCGAAAAATCATTGATGACAAATGCTGTAAGGCTATATAGCCATGACAAAAATTGTAATATCTCCTTTGAGCCCAGCGGAAGCGACTTTCTTTCGCCCTGTCTTGAGGAGGCACTTTGCATGAGTGTGGTTTTAAGACAGGATGAATATCGAAAATGGCTGAAAGATTTTCTGCCTGATCTTTTCAATCCGGATTTTAACTTGGAACCCGGCATTGTGAAAGACCGTACAGACGGGCATTTGGTTCATTTGGATGGATTAAATTTTAGCCGGGCGACTTGTCTAAACGGTATTGCAAAGGCACTTCCTGAGCTAAATCATCTGCATGGTTTAGCCAATAAACATCTGAAATATTCGTTGCCCAATATTACTTCCAAAGACGACTATATGGGCTCACATTGGCTGGGTACTTTTGCGCTTTATGCACTTTCCAAAAATTAATGCCCACAATCACATGAAAGCTGTGAACCGAGGCCTAGGGTATCAACAATAAAATAGAGTCCCTATATATTCAAACACAGGGACTCTATTTTACATATTTGTCTCTCCCCATTCATCCATAAGGATTAAAATATTTTCCAATGAGCGTCCCAATGCTGTTAGTTCATATTCAACCTTCGGGGGAACTTGTTGATAGACAATACGATTGACCAGTTTGTCCTGTTCAAGTTCTTTCAGTTTAGCAATGAGCATACGTTCTGAAATGCCGACGAGTCTTTTTCGCAGTTCACCATAACGTAATTTGCCCTCATGCAAGAGATAAGAAAGAATATTTATTTTCCATCTTCCTCCAATCGTAGATAAAGTGAAAGCAATACCACAGTGGTCCTTCCAGTAGCTTTCGTTGATCGTGTTGGTGGAGTTTTCTTTTCTGCTATTCATACTTACTTTTCTGTTCGTATCATACAATTTCGTGCGTACTGTTATTCATGCAATTTAATAAAGAAATTTGTAGTTCACCTCATAAAGTATAAAATGGAAACTATAAAATTTGTCGTTCATTGGTTGAGTTATGCCTATTACCTCTATGTATTTGGATATGCCTCATTATTCAAAGTTTTTCAGAAGCAGTCCATGATGCAAAGCATGGATTCTTTAGGTTTTAATAAAACCTGGACACTGGGCATCGGAGTAGGCGAGTTGCTGGGGGTTTTACTTCTTCTGATTGGTTTGTACAAGACAGAATTCAAAACCGTAGGGATTTTACTTTTGTTTCCATTTGCAATAGGTGCTTTTACGGCACATATGGCTTATGGAGAATACCATCATTTTTATAATTCATTAATGATGTGTATTCTTAGCGTTGTTTTACTGGCAACAGACAAAAATTTTAAAATTATTATTTAGCGTCTTGATAACACAGACCAGGAATGTTCTATTTTATTGAAATATTCCTGATCTGTGCTATTTTTCTTATTCTTTTTATAGAAAGAATAAACTTTTGTAAAAAACAATCATTTATGCCGCACCGCGGATAACTCGCAACAATACCACTATAATTGCAATAACCAACAATGTGTGGATGATATTTCCTGTTGCGTACCCTCCTAAAAAACTAATTGCCCAAATAATTACTAAAATAACGGCGATAATGTATAATAAATTTCCCATAATTTTGATGTATTTTTCATTAATAACAATAGCTGTTTAATGATTGTTTTGGAATAAAAACAAACAATGTTCTGTTGGCTATTGTTAGCCTGTTAAAGATCACCGTTATGAGAAAGTTTAATCATTATAAAAACTAAAGCCATGGCAAAAGCTTATTTACAAGTAACCTTAAAAATTAATAATAGCGATAAAGGTGCCGTATCAGGCATATATGAAAAATTTCGGGACTCGTTTATTGATCAGATAAAAGGCGCAACTTCGATAGAGTTGCTAATTGGGGATGGTTATATCCAATTATTACATATTTTTGATACGGCCGAAGACGCACAGGCATTTTTATCAACGGAGTTGTATAATAATAACATTCTTTTCGCCCTGAAATCCCTAATGGTCGATACACCTCGGGTTAGTATATATTCTGTCTTATAGTAACGGTTTTAAGGAAACAACGAAATAGGATCTGTATTTCAGTGAGCGCAAATCTAAAGGATATGAACAAAATAAAATTTTTCAAGGCACAACTTAAGGAAATTAGAAACTCGCTCCTAGCTCACCATGAGCGTTTAGCAGTAGCAGAGAGTGTTACTGCAGGCCTGCTACAGTTTGCCTGTGCACAAATGGAAAGTGCGATGGATGTCTATGGGGGAGGAATGACAGCATACACCCTAGAAGAAAAAATCCGTCTATTGGATGTCGATGTAGAGGAAGCCCAAAAGTGTGACTGTGTATCACCGCTTATCGCTGAACAAATGGCGGTGAGGATAGCGACTTTATTTCATACGGAATGGGGTATTGCGACGACGGGTTATGCGACTATCGTGCCCGAATCAAAGGGGAAATTATACGCATTTTTTTCAATCGCTTACCAAGAGCAGATTGTACATACTGAAAAAGTGGAACTAGAAGCAAACACCGAAGCTGAGGAAGCGCAAAGAGTTTATGTCATTAGGGCACTTCGTGCATTTAACTTGGCTCTAAAAAATCAGCGTAGATCGGAATCAGCCTATAAATAGAAACGTCTCTCTAATTGGAGAGACGCTATTTCTTATGCTTCCTGTTTTAAATCAAACGAATGGTAATTTTTGTAATGTGCTAAGGACCGTATCGGCGTTGATAAGTTGGATAGTAACTCAAGATAGACCTTTGCAACCATTTTCCAGGTTGTCTGTTCGCCGTAACTACGCGCTTTGAAACGATGCCAAGCCAGCAGTCTTCGAGATTGATAAAGCAATTGGATATTCTCGCTCATTGTTTGAATATCGCTGAAGGGAGTGAGAATTCCCCGCTCGTCTGTCAAGAGATCTGTTGCATGCCAATAAGGTGTCGAAATGACCGCAGCACCTGCACCGACAGCAAAAGATAATGTCCCGCTACTGATTTGTTGTTCATGTTGATAGGGGGATAAATAGATATCACAAGCTGTTAAGTATTCTTTCAGTTGCTCATCACTTAAAAATTCATCTACAAAAACTACTTTATCTTGTAATTTCAACTGAGCCACTAGGCTTTGTAATTCAAAACGATAGGATTCACCTTCGTGAGCCAGAACATTCGGATGCGTTTTGCCCACGATCAAGTATTTGAAATTTGCTAAATCCAATCCTTCCAAGGAGCGGATCGCATATTCAAGTCCTTTGCTTCGACCAATTAAGCCGAAAGTCATCATCACAAAATTATCTTGAAAACCTAATCTGTATTTTGCTAACCCTTGGTTGTAATCAAATTGTGGCACACCGTGAGGAATCACTTTAATTTTTTTATCGTCAATCATAGGGAACAGTTCCATTAACAATTCGCTTCCTTTTGGTGATAAGGACACCACAGCTTGCGATTTTATGAGGAGCGATTCCATAATTTCCTTTTGACGTAATGAGGGAGATTGCAATATGGTATGAAAGATCGTTAGCAAAGGTATATTTAAACTATTGGCAAGCTGATTAATAAATAGACCATCAGCGCCGCCAAATATACCATACTCATGCTGAATAATACAATAGTTATATTCTTCATTGATAATATGAGCGGCTTGAATATAGCTATCCAATCTTTCCTTGTCAATAACAAAGCGAACAGATGGATCGAACTCTTCAACGCTGGATCTGGATACCGCAATCACATCAACGATGGTATTCCCGTCAGCACTCATGCCTTGTTTAAGATCTTTTGTGAAAGTTGCCAATCCACATTCCTGGGGTGGATAGGTACTTATAATAACGACTCTTCTCATACACTTAGGCCTTTTTGCTGTCTTCATTTTCGTTTTCAACAGGGATATCCAAAATAGCCATCAATAATAGATAATATCCCTTTTCTAATCCCATTTTTTTTGCTTTTTGATCTATATTTTCCATGTTAAGTATTATGATTAAGGTGTTATATTTTTTTCCTTTCGTAACTCAAAAGCTGTACCCAAAAGACCGTATTTATGACATATCCGTAGTTTTCAAATGTGTAATCCGTATAGTATGGTGTATTTGCCGCAAAAAAACTTTTTGACCAGGTATTTTTCCCCGAATAAAGAAATTTATTCCATCGCCCAAAAAAGTATTTGTCACAGCTATTTATTTTTGCGTTCATTTAAACAATTTGCACCGGCTGATGGTTTATCTACGGAATTACAACAAAGGTCTTATGAAGAGCCTTAAAAATGTATTTTATTAAATATGATGGAAAAGAATAACTCTAAAAAAATCAATGATCATTTGGCCAACGAGCGTACATTCTTAGCCTGGATAACCACGAGTTTGGGTATCATGGGCTTTGGTTTTGTCGTTGTTAAGTTTTCCTTATTTATCCAACAGGTAACGTTAATGCTCAATTCAAAAAAAACGATGAATATTGAACATGAGTATTCTGGGGTTGTTGGTATTTCGATTGTTATTATCGGTTCTGTTACTGTAGTATTGGCTTACATCAAGTATAGGAGAGTGGTTAAACAGATTGAAGAGGAACGTTTTACTTATGGGTCCTACGGCATTGCTTTGATGTCAGCCTGCTTTCTCATTATTGGCCTGCTACTGGGCTGGCATTTGATAGATAGTCTATAAAATCTTTGTTCCAATAGTGTCGTTCTCTTTTCTTATTTGCATCTTAATCTAACGGATTGACGTCGCTTTTTATAAAATCAGGAAATAGATTTTAGTCTTCGTCAGGTTTCTTTCGCGATATTTTTGGTAAAATAGTAAATATAGTGCAAGCTTTGCCTCAACTTACTAGCTTTTCATATTCATTCTTTCTTCTTGAAGGTCAAGCAGACGTAAGTGTTTTCGGATAATTTCCTCATCAAGCAAAAGCTCTTCACGATTTTTATTGATAAGCCATATCCGTTGAGTTTCCAGAATGTCAATATAGATTTTTCGATATTCAGCGTAATTAATGATGATTTCCGAACTCATCAATTGATTTTCATATTTCTGCAATTGGTCTTTCAATGTGGGGAAACTATCTATTTTGTCTGCATAATCCTGACGGATTTTATCCACTGCTACCTGAGCAAGCTTGTTTTGAATTTCATAATCTATTTCCTTTTCCGTTCTCACAAAATCCCGGTCTACAAGTGGGAATTTTTTCAATAGAAAGGGAAGGGTAAGTCCTTGGACAAGTAATGTTAAAAGAATGGTGACAAATGTGATAAAGAGGATCAGATTTCGTTGTGGAAAAGGTGTACCGTCAGCCAAAGTCAAGGGTATTGAGAGTGCCGCCGCCAAAGAAACCACACCCCGCATTCCGGTCCAGCCAATGATCATGGGAGTTTTCCATCCGGGAGACTGCGCATCCGCCACAGTGATGAAATTTCTCATAATTAATGTAGTAATTACCGCCGCATAACCAGCTAGAATTCGTACAATAATGAGTACAGCGGTAACCGCCAAACCATAACCGATCGCCGTATAAATATCGGTGTCGCCCAATCCATTAACAATTTCGGGTAGATCCAATCCGATAAGCATGAAAACAATTCCGTTAAGTAGAAAACAAAAGCTTTCCCAAACCGTTACAGTACGTATTCTGGAGGCGCTACTCAAAAAGTCGTGACTTCGATAAGAGAGAAACAAGCCACCGCTTACTACCGCTAAGACCCCAGAAGCGTGAAATTCTTCCGTGACCAAATACATGGAGAAGGGCGCAATGAAAGTCAATAATATATCTGTATTTGGATCGGTAGGTAAAATCTTGTGCATTTTAAGGAAAATATAGGCCATTGAGATTCCTATACCTACGCCACCTACACACATCCACACAAAGTTTCCTGCGGCTTCATACCATACAAATTGTCCCGTTGCGGCTGCAATCATCGCAAAACGGAAAATTATTAACGAAGAAGCATCATTCAGCAAGCTTTCTCCTTCAAGAATGGAAGCCAATCTTTTCGGCACTTTTACAAATTTCAAAATTGCACCTGCACTTACTGCGTCGGGAGGAGAAACAATTCCGCCCAATAAAAAGCCCAGGGCCAAAGAAAATCCGGGGATAAAATAGTTTGCGAAAATCGCTACCGATAATGCTGTAAAAAACACGACGACAAAAGCAAAGCTGAAAATAATCCTGCGCCATCGCCAAAGCTCCTTCCAGGAGGTTGACCAAGCGGCTTCATACAGTAGAGGTGGCAGAAAAATAATAAATATTAATTCAGGTTCTATCTTTATGGGTGGTACTCCCGGAATAAAACTTATTAAAAGCCCAGCTACCACAAGCAAAACAGGATAGGCGACCTGAATTTTTTTTGCCAGCATAATAAGCATGGTGATCAATAGAACCAAAAAAAGATAGAATGCGAAATTTTCTAACATGTATAAGTTTTAGATACATAAATATATATTAAATTTTTAAAAACACGTAGGGCCTTCTATAATTTAGGCCGATCCTAAATGTTGTTCAACCCGTTCTGATAGCCATAATCTATTGACCTTGAAGCTGGAGTAAAAACATATCAACAGACAAAACAGGCAGTACGAATAGATTGTTGGCTGAAGATTTTTTGAACGGAACGGATTATGAGCTGCTCTATTAAAATTGGCTCAGGCTACCGATATTTTTAGTGTCAATACGATTTTATATCCGACGAGCGGAAATCTATATGATAGGCTAACAGAAGCTTATCTGAAAGCCGGCCAAAAAGACAAGGCGAAGCAGCCTTATAAAAAGATGCCCAAAACCAATCCTGGGAGCAAAATAGCAATTAAGATATTATATACATTATAAGGGAACTGTAATAAGCCAATTTTTTCCTAATTTGCAACATGTCAATGCAAGCTAATATGTATCAATTATTTTCCGATGGGATTCTGTCCATCTGGAAAAATCAAGGAATATCCTATATTAAGGTTGAGGAACTATCTACAATAGAGGGGATCACTTTTTTTGAGCTGATACCCGATGCTGAACTTTTGGATGGCGGTGGGGTAGATACGCTTTATGCGATAGATTCCGAGGATGTGGATGATATGCTATTATTTAGTAAAAATGTTAGATTTGTCGTTCACAAGATCTACCTAGAAGAAGATTAAGTCGAATATTTGTGTAAAATAAGAAACGGCGTTCTGAAAATTGAAAATTAGTAATAATTGTAAAGCTTTGCTTTCAATGCGTTTATCAGATGACAAAAACGAGATTCAGTGCAGGAATATTACTGTATAAATTCCAGGGAGCAGAAATTTCTTTTTTTCTGGTTCATCCCGGCGGTCCCTTCTTCGCAAAAAGAGACGAAGGATGGTGGACTGTGCCCAAGGGGGAGGTTGAAGACAATGAAAGTGAACTGTTGACAGCTAAGAGGGAGTTTCAGGAGGAAACTGGCTATTTGCCTCACGGGAATTTTATACAATTAAATCCTATTAAGCAAAAAGGCGGAAAAATTGTACATTGCTGGGCTGTTGAGGGCGACATTGATACCGACAGTCTTGTCAGTAATAATTTTCAGATGGAATGGCCACCAAAATCCGGTAGGATACAGACATATCCGGAAATAGACAGTGGCGCATGGTTTACAATGGAAGAGGCCAAGAGGAAAATCAATGTGCAGCAGATTTCTTTCCTTGAGCAAATAGCGGCTATTTTTTGATGCAGGTAATGTAAATAAATCCTAATCAGATTGTAGATAAGCTCTATCTTTTAACGACTCAGTTTGTTTGACGGAGAGACCTCGTGGTGTAAGTAGCGCTTCCGATTTTTTTCGAAGTTGAATTGGCGCTACGCCACATTGCTTCTTGAAGGCAACAGAAAAGGATGATGGAGAAGAATATCCCGTTCTGAATGCTATTTCTTTAATAGATAGATCAGTTGTTTTTAACAGAGAGATTGCTTTCTGAATATGTACTTTCGTCGCAAACTGGAATAACCCCATGCCTGATATCTCCTTAAATCCCTTTTTCAGTTTGTATTGATTGATGCCGAATTTAATAGCTAGCTGCTCGATCGTATAGAATTCTCTGGTATTTTGTGTAATAAAATCTTGAATTGCATAAAATACATTGGCGTCAGCCTCTCGATAACAGCTCTCCGTATCCATTTGCTTATTTTCATGATTGATCGATTCAAATAGCAATTGCAGGAGGATCATTATTCTGCCTTTCATAAAGTACTGCCGCAGAATACCCGTTTTACTATAGGATTTCATCTCTTGGAGAATGTGAAGCATTTGCGAACTCAGAGGAATACCCGCTTCAACCAAACGGACAAAGTTATTCTGATCAACTTCATCTATAAAAGAATCTACAAGTTGTGTTTCTGCAATAAACTGATGAAAATAGTCTGACTCAACATAGATATCAAAATTGCGATAGGCTATATTTTTCTCGAAGAATATCTCTACATCGGATTCCGAAGGCGTGAAATAGATATAATTGTGCTGAGGTAAATAGTTATTGAATTTGTTGTTAATACGATCTTTTAGCACCTGTTGATTCAGGAAAAAGGCAATTTGAATGTAATTTTTTGTGGGGGTTTTGTACGCCAGCGTAATGTCTTGTGCAAAACTATAGGCGTAATCTCTAATGATAAACTCAGGACTATTATAAATATAGGTTGTTGTAAAGCTGCCCAAGGGCGAATCCAGCCGCTTTACAGTTTGGTCATCTTCATCCTGATCATAAAAGCGTAGTACATCCGCCATCAGTTCGTGATTTGTTTTAATTACTCCCATATTCTAATGTTTTTCTCCCGAATTCGAAATTCGATTGGGTCTATCTACTCTAAATTTGTGGTGTAAATTTAATTATATTAATTCTAAATAATTTATGTTAAAGAAAAGTACTCTCTGGAGCGTCCTGGTTTTGCCGACTGCTGTATTGGCACAGAGCGGCAAACCAGAAAAATGGAAAAGTAAAATAAATCTTGCCGTTGACTCCACAAAGGTGGACAGTACAAAGTCCTATGTGTTATCGACAGCAAATGTTGTGGCCAATAAAACGACTATACCATCTTCGACCTTGCGTCTCGGTGAAAATCTTTTGGTGACTCCGCAGAACATTCAGGTAATCGACCAGCGTTTACTTAATGATCAAATGATCTTGACCACAGCGGAAGGGCTATCCCGGAATGTAAGTGGCGTGCGGACCATTACACATCAGGAAGAGGGGAGTGTCGGTATCGCTGTACGGGGATTTCAAGCCTCTAACCTGCGTAATGGAATGGATGTAAGCGGTAGTTTTGGGCCGCTACGTGAGGATATGGCCTTTGTGGAACGTGTTGAATTCGTGAAGGGCCCAGCAGGATTTATGATGGGAAATACACAGCCTGGAGGTTTCTATAATATAGTGACCAAAAAGCCGTCGGGAACGAATCAAAAAATCGCACAAATGACTTTGGGTAGCTATAATCTATTGCGTGCCGCGGTTGACATTGACCAAAGATTGAGCAACGATGGAAAGTTTTTGGGAAGGTTTAATGTAATGGGAACCAAGAAAGGTAATTTTCAACAAAATGTCAATCACGAACAGTTTGTTCTGAATCCATCTTTTAAGTACAATGCGAGTGAAAATACCAATGTAATCGTTGAATATATCCTCTCTCAAAATAATTTTGAAGGTGGTTTTTCGAAATATGTCTATGGGACAGACGGTTTTAAGGAGCTAAAGAAGAATTTTTCATTTAGTGATCCGATTATGGATCCGACCAAATCTTGGGAGCACAATGTTTATGGAACGATCAGCCATAATTTGAATGAGGATTGGCTGCTGACGGCACAGTTTGGTTATGTCCGCTCTGAAATGAAAGGAGCCTCTTTGTATGCGAATTACAATACAATTGCATTAAAGGATGGATCTGATGGAATTAAAAAAGGTGATGTAACCCGTAATGTTAGCATCAATGATGCCTTAAATACATCAACGGTGGGACAGGTATTTACACGCGGAAAGTTCAAAACTGGCGAAGTCAGTCACAATATTCTTGCAGGTTTGGACATGGGTAAGAAGTTCTACGTGGCAGATTGGTCTGTTGCAGGCAGTATTACTGACACAAGCAAAAAGCTGCCGGTCAATGCCAAGGGCGAGGTGGTCTTTAATATCTATAATCCCGTTTACGGCAATTTAACCAAAAATATGTTACCCGTGTATGATCGCTCCAAATCCTTACGGGAACGTGGGGCGAATTATCTATCGGATTATTCGTACAGCTCTGTACACATACAGGATGAAGTTCGTTTTCTGCAGGATAGACTCAGGCTCGCTGCCGGCCTACGTTATACAGCAACAAAAAAGGTATCTATTGCCAATAATGGCAACGAAGTGAAGAACGAAGCGTTTACCCCGCGTTTTAGTGTAACTGGCTTGTTAACACCTACCTTTACGGTCTATGCTTTGTATGATGAAACATTTCAGGAACAAGCTGGATTGCTCTTGAACGGGGGAGCAGCAGATCCGTCCTATGGAAAGAATAAGGAGATTGGCGTGAAGAAAACTTGGTTTCAGAATAGGTTGATGACCAATTTAACGGCCTATCACTTAACAAAAACCAATCTGCTCACCGCTGCTGGTATCGACAATCCCGGTAAATTTGAACAGTCAGGTGAAGCAACATCCAAAGGAATCGAATTGGACGTCAATGGACTGATTAACAAAAACTGGAACGTCGTCTTCAATTACGCTTACACTGACGCCAAAGTAACAAAAGATAAAGATCCAAAGAAAATAGGCGGCATGTTATACGGTACTGCCCGACATATTAGCAATGCGTGGATCAAATATACGGTGACAGCAGGTAATTTAGAGGGACTGGGATTTTCAGCTGGTTACGAATATCAGGCCAAACGTGCAACTTGGCCAGTTGTCCAAGATCAAAAATACCTTCCTGATGATTTGTTCTCTATAGATTTGGGCGCATCTTATCAAAAAAATAATTATCACATTGCATTGTTGGTAAATAATGTGGCCAACCGATATAATTATGTTGGGTTCTACCCCGGAGCCTGGGGATATACCCATTATGGATGGCGGGTAGTCAACCCCCAAGGCTTTCGACTAAACTTGGCCTATAAATTTTAACTAAGCCATTATATAGTATAAATTGTTTGTCACCGGCTTTACAGGCCCAGCTATCGTTTCGCTGGGCTTTTTTCTTTCTGACAGTAGAGCATTGGTGCTAGTGGAGGCAATAAGCAAGCCTGTTGTCAACATTTGAATATCTTTTAAGACTAAATAACCTGCTGCTGATAGGGAAGGAAATCCTGGGTAATTTTAATGGGCATTTCAACATGTCGAATAAGTATTCTTTTCAAACGAATTGTAAGCAAAGGCTTTCGAATATAAAATGGAGTTTATTTATATGAGGAAAAAACATAGTTTTAAGATGTTCTTATGCCCTGGATATAAGATTAAGAAATATACATAAGTTGATAGGTGATTTTATAAACTTCTCAATAGAAGAAAGAATAAAAATAGGGGTCGACTGACCTTGAAGGAAATATCTATATTGAAGATTGGAATTTATCATTTTTGCGAGATAAGATCTTTTGGGTAAGAAACGAAAAGGAACCGAGCTAAAATTAATATGTTAAATAATAAAAGGTCGCGCATTTATACGTTATGAAAAAAACTATCTTTCAATTTTGGCTGGTCAATATTCTGATAAGCATAACCCTATCCGTTCTGTATAGAATGGTTATTAGTGATCTGAACTCGGCTGATAATACCCTTTTTGAAAGGTTTATCAGTATATTGAATATATTGATAAATCTGGGGCTATCAACGGTGTACCTTGTTGCGATCGTTTTTAGTTCCCTATCATTATTTCTCAATCAAATAGAAAAAATCAGGTATAATTATTTTTTGTCGTTTTTGACATTTTCAGGGATACCCTTCATCTGCGTTCTTGTTCTGGGAGCCGAGGTTTTGATCGACTATTACCGATATGATATCGTGCTTCCGCCGCTAAGGCTGCTGCTGCTCTTTTCAATAGTTTATTTAATATGTACATTTGTCGAATTTTTGTTATTCAGGAAAAAAGTAGAAAAGATATATAGCTGATGTTTTTTTCAAAACAAACCAACAAATCGCTATTGATATCACGTTATAAAT
Organism: Sphingobacterium puteale; assembly: GCF_003627955.1. Classification (GTDB taxonomy): domain Bacteria; phylum Bacteroidota; class Bacteroidia; order Sphingobacteriales; family Sphingobacteriaceae; genus Sphingobacterium; species Sphingobacterium puteale. The sequence continues at coordinate 82,199 of NZ_RBWS01000006.1, forward strand.
AGCGATTGTTCACTGCCGGTAGCATATTGGCGCTTAGGTCAGCACTTCGTCGATTATGCCGAATTCTTTTGCTTCAGCCGCAACCATCCAATGGTCTCTATCGCTGACATCATGTACCTTCTGATAAGCTTGTCCACTATGTTTGACGATAATGTCATAAAGTTCTTTTTTTATTTTTAAAACTTGATTGGCTGTAATTTCAATGTCGGAGGCTTGTCCTTGGACACCACCTAAAGGCTGATGTAACATGACCCGTGCGTGTGCCAGGGCACTCCGCTTGCCCGCAGCACCACCACATAATAAGATGGCGCCAAACGAGAGTGCCATACCCGTACAGATGGTCGCGACGTCAGGACTGATTAATTGCATGGTATCATAAATGCCCAGCCCCGCATAAACTTCGCCTCCCGGGGAATTGATATACATGTGTATATCTTTTTTGGCATCGACGGATTGCAGAAATAATAATTGAGCCTGTACAATGTTGGCGATATTGGATTCGACAGGTGCTCCCACAAATATAATACGATCCATCATTAACCTGGAAAATACATCCATTTGCGATACCCTTAATTCGCGTTCTTCGGTAATGTAGGGCGTCATCGCTAAAGGGGTGCTATTGCGTTCAACGCTGCTTAAATAATTATCTACCCGATCTTTTGAGACATAGCAGTGCCCGACCGCAAATTTGCGGAACTCATTTTTATCAATATTCATGATTTTTTTGATTTATGTTTTTTTGAATAGCCGCCTTATTTTTTGGCTAAAACGGATATGTTGGGGCTGTGTAAACAGTATTTGATGTATTGCTTCAATTTCTTGTTTCAATTGTCTGCGACCAAACTGTTTTACGATTTCGTAAGCTTTTTGCTGTGCGATTACTTTATCAGCCAATTCATTGTCTAGCAACAAATGTGCATCAAATAACAGTGCTTCGCCAGGATTCGCTGTCCCCAACAGATGAGTTTCTATCTGTTGGGTCTCATTCCATGAAGTCGTCATAAACTAGCGATTTTTCTCTGATGGACTCTCTTACTTTCTCCAGGCATTTATACTTCTGAACTGTGGCACTCCGTGTTCCTGAATAGCCAAATTCATCTGCGATTTCTTGGAGCGATAGTCGGTCATAATAAAAGCTTTTTAATAAATTCATACATTTACGCCCTGCAGTTTCCAGAAAGCGCAACAGCCGTCCGTGGGACGGAGACTCTTCATCTGTTAAAGGGATCTCCAGGTTGTCCAATGGCAGATGTTGGCTTGTTTGGTAATAACGTTTTAACCACAGATTCCGCGCCGTACCGATAAGGTAACCAATATCATTTTTCAATGCCGTTGGAGTTAAGATAACCTTTTCATAATAAATGACCAAAGCGTCCTGAAATACATCTTTCGCTTCGTCAAAGTTGCCCCCCATACAGCTTACATATTTAGCCACCGTAGGAAACGCACTTTTATAGAGATCCATAAAAAGTGCCTGTCGCCTCATTGCTTGATTTGAATTATTAACACCTTGCATATTATCTTTTATATCAATGTACCAATTATGATCAAAGTATCACCTTTTATTTTCAAAAATAATTAATATAATAAAAGCTTCCTGTAAAGGGAAGCTTTGGAGGCTTTAGCCTTAGCAATGTTTTTCTTGGCTAGCTGTTTCTAAGGTCAAGTTCCATTTGGATATTACAGCGCTGATAAGGGCTAGGGTAGCCGGTAATTTTCTGAAAACCCAATTTATGATATAGATTGATCGCCGGTTTTAGTATGGTATTGCTCTCCAGATATAATTTCGACGCACCCAGAGTTTTCGCTTCCTCAATAATCGCGCGCCCCAGTATAGTGCCTACACTTTTACCTTGTGCTTTCGGGGAAACTGCCATTTTTGCCAATTCGTAATCAAATTCGGGGTGATCCATTTTGATGAGTGAACAAACACCCAACGGCTCATTATTATAAAGAGCAACCAGAATTTTTCCTCCTTTTGCTAAAATATATTCTTCAGGGTTGTCAAGCGCTTTGTGATCGGTTTCTTCCATTTCAAAATAGGTCGAGATCCATTCCTCGTTTAAGGATTTAAATGCTTGACGATATTCAGCCTGATAGGGGACAACCCTCACATCCTTACTTTCACGAATTTTCTTCTGTTCCTGTACACGTTTCAATAACGATTTTTGTTCCAAAAGGAACTCCCATTCCGCTAAAGCTTCCCAAAGATTATGGGTAGCTTCCTGGATGATACCATCAATGGCATGATCGATATCAATGCATTGGATTCGCATTCGTTCCCAAAGCGCTTTGCCTTGCTTGGTCAATCCAACCATATTTCTTCGTTTGTCCTGGGAACGTAGATTGTCCTCGACCAGGCCGGCATTGATCATCTCTTTGACAATTTTAGTCACCGAAGGCTGAGAGTGACCTATTTCGTTCGCGATATCCGTGATGGTTTTGCAATCACCTTCCGAAAGAACAAAGAAAACAGGGAACCACTTCGGAGCAAAATCAATCTGATAGAGTTCGTGTAACCTTGCTGCCTCATCGGTTACATTTGATGCCATATAGCGTAATCTGCTACCTAAGGCTATTTTTCCCGTTTTTTCAAATAGTTCCATAATAGTATAAGTAATTATATAACCAGTTATGCAAATTTAGAAAACATTTAGATACATTAAAAGACTAAATTCAAAAAATATAGTATATCGGAGAAATGAAGCTCGCTTTTTGTCCGCGAATTTATTTTTGCATATCTTAAAAAACGCAAATGCGAGTTGATAACTAATGAGGGCTTGCAACATTGGAAAAACTCTATTTTGAACTACGTATCTTTATGTCAAGTGCGATTCACAATTTAATACGAGTGGACTTATAAGCTTAAGAGAGTTACACAATAAGTCAACCAAATGATGCTATACTACGCGCACTGTACGGCTGTCCGAAAAAATAATATATGGAGAATTATGATTATATTTAAGTGGATATAAACTGTACAACAATGACATTGAGACGAAGCATACCGGCAGGAAAGACAGCTGTAGGAGTTGTGCTCCTTTGTACTTTTTTTAGTGTATGTGGATGCGCTTCATTGAAGCAGACCAGAAAGGAGGGGATGCTTGAAATTTCTGAATTAAAGGCTTTCGACGGTATCTATAATAATGTGAGCAGTCAAGAGGAAGATGCTGAATTTTCTTCTCTTTGGAACCAGCTGATCTTAAGGGATAAAATTGATCTGCTAGATTTCAGAAATGCCAAAATCAGACTTAGCACAATTGGAAATAACCAGATCAAGGCGACCTGGCTGCTGGGGGATACAGCAAAGAAGAGTATTCTGCTTGACGGAAAACTGAAGGACAATTATTTTGTTTCCCGGCATAATCGGATTATCATACCCATACCACTGATATACGGACAGATCAAAAATAATCAGTTCCAATTATGGCTGGGTCAGGATAATCAGCTACATCTCGATAGATTACAAAACAGGTGGGGCTGGGTATTCGTTTTCCTGGCGGGGGCAGATAATACGTCGAGCTACAAATATGAGAAAGCAAAATAGAAAAAATAGACAAGCTTTCCAACGCGTAATTCCTGGTTCAATCGGTTTGTCTTACGACAGTATCCAGCTTTGTCAGGAAGTAAATAAACTGCTTCTTTTTTTGACTGCCTTGGCCCTGCATGGCATAGGCTTTTACGATAAAGGAATTATCATCTAACCATCTGATATCCTCGACAGCCCAATCCTTGGTTTGAAAGCTCATGAGCTCTGAAAGACGTCCCTTTTTTCGGTTCCCTCCATCCTGTATTTTAAGAAGCCCTATAAAACAGCTATTACGCTCATAGTCATAATTGTAGTAGTAAGTCAAAAAACGGCCGCTAGGTGAAGGAATAGGGAGCTCTACTGCGGCATCGCCGACTGAAATAATGGTATTTTTTACCGCACTATTGCTGTCTATCAATACCAAGTCACTGAAACCTAAATGTTCCGAAACACTATGGCTGATCAGGGCGTAACTTTTTAGAATGGGAAAATAGCCTTTGTACTCCCAGCCCCGGAACCCTTCCGGCTGATCCGGAGAATCGTTGTATTTGTGTAGCTTGATCTTTCCTTTCCCTGTAGGAATAATAATGTTTTTCCCATTGATAATGGGAATAGAGTGGGTAAGCTGATTTACTGCACTTGCCTTTTTATAATCTTGTTCCGTAGCTTTTTTAAAATAAATCGTAGGAAGATTATCATAACTGTCAGCATAGCCAACGGCAAATTCCTTATTTGCCTGACCCAAAGCTGTCCTTATTAAAAAGAGAAAAATGATCGTTATTGCTACGCTTATTTTGAACATAGGTCGCATTAATCCAGGGTACGCTATGAATTGATCTTTTATAACATTGAATTTACAACATTGTCTTGGGAAATGAAGCATCATGGCTATATTTTCTTTCGAAGAAATGAATAGAATGCTTTGATGTTCGAGAAACATGCTTTGGTAGAATAGGCTGGACTTTATTTGATAAATTGTTTATTTTTACTATAGTAAATGGGTATGATGATTTTAACCAAGAAAAGCCTCGTAGCTTTTATTGCGCTGTTAAGTTGGATTGCAATTATTGCGCAGTTTTTGATTAGTATGAGTAATGCTACGATTTCAACTGGTGATCTGGTCGTTCGATTTTTTAGTTACTTTACCATTTTGACGAATTTAATGGTCGCAATTTGCTGCAGCAGTGCCGTACTTTTTCCGCAGAATGTCATCGGACGATTTTTTGTCAAACCAGCAGTAGTTACAGCGATAACATTATATATTCTGATTGTCGGACTCATCTATAATACAGTTTTGCGCTACTTGTGGCAACCGGTAGGGATAACCAGGGTTGTTGACGAAATGCTTCATTCCATTGTTCCTATATTGGTGTTAATTCACTGGTGGTGCTCGCTGGATAAAGCTGCCCTACAATGGCGATCTGTTTTTAGCTGGTTACTTTATCCGTTCCTTTACCTGCTATATACTTTGTGGCACGGCGCAATTTCTGGATTTTACCCCTATCCCTTCATTGATGTTTCCATGTTGGGAATGAACCAAGTACTGACAAATAGCCTGATCGTAGCTTTGGTTTTTGTGTTTATCGGATTACTTTTAATTTTAATAAATAGACGACTTGCTAAAAGACGGTAATAAGGTTATCTCCGCGGGAATCAAAATCAATGTAAATGTCATGATTGCAATTAGTGTAATACAGAATATTATTTTAGGGTATATGCATAAAATTAATATCGCTTGGTTTGTTGTTGTGCTTTTCCTTTTTTCTAGCTACAGTAAAGCTCAGACAAATAGGAAGGTAATAGATTCTGTGGTACATGTTGCAGTTAACGAACCAATTTACTTTAATACAAATAAAACAGATCGTGTAACGTTGCCATTTGGGTATTCAGCAATTTCAAAAGAGCTAGGCATCGACTCCATGCTGCCGATGGTGGAAAATGATGGTATGATAAAGGACATGAATGCATTAAGATTTGATCAGCCAGTCAAAAAAGATCTTGTATTACTTCCGGAAGAATACGATATTTTTCTGCCATTTAGTAGAGATGTCAATGAAAAATATAGTGATATAAAAATTTCATCCCGTTTTTTATGTTATGGGGCATATTCAATGTATTTTATGGCTGTTTATAATACAGTTCGTTACGCTCACCCATTTATTGAAAAAATGTATTTAATCTCAACCAAGAAAGGTCAACTTATTGATATGAAGAGAATCTATCTACATCATGAAGGAGAAATGGGAAATACAAACTATACATTATTTAATATAGACAAGAATTATATTATTTCTCTTCGGGATTATGAATTTAGTGAAGATCCGTTTCGCATAAAACCATTACATAAATACCGGCTTCTACCCTCAGGAAAATTTTCCAGATACTATGATCATGATGGTTTCTATAAAAATGACGAAGAACAGGGAATGGTGAAAAATCATAATAGAGAAGGGAAGTGGATCGAATTTAAATTAAACAGCTGTATCGATTTACAGAATTATCCAACATTTACGGACCCGTATAGCTATTTGGAAGCAACCTATAAAAACGGTTTGCCGGTTGGGAAATGGAAATTTTATAAATTATTGCAGAAATATAACGAAGAAACCGGAATGCCTATATTAGAAACTCGCCAAAAAGGACAATTGATCTATACTGAAGTATACCGGGAAGGACGGTTGGAAAAACGCGAATTTCAGGATTAATCAAAAACTGAACATATTATCCGCAATTATTACGCAGGTGTAGTAACGATGATAATCCTAAGAGTTCCATCGTTTTGAATCAGGTTTTTTTCATGGTGACTAGATCCGGATATGTATCCGTTTAGATAAAGGACATTTATACACCTGATTGTTTGAATAACGTGCAAGACTATAAAAATTGGTCTTTTCCTTTTGCTTTAATTTTTCAAGATTCGACAAGTAGGTTACAGTAGCCCCTCATTATCAGGGTTGGGTAGTATTGTTTAGGGATGCTGCTAGCCAACTTCCTACTAACTGAATAGCAGATTCGATATTAAATTAGCTATAAGAGTTATTTAGTAGAGATATATCAGGGATTTAACAGGGATTTACCCCTGTTATACCCCTGTTAACCCCCTGTTAAATCCAAGTAATTACCTTATTATTATAAGATATGGTATGAGCCGATTGTTATTTTGTCCTGAATAAATAGATACTGGTAAGTCCAGTTTTCTTATCAGAATTGATATATAAACGATGATGGTTATGGTGATCTGTTGCGGTTCGATCTTCAGAAAAGTATTTGGGATAAATTGTTATTCTGTTAAATAAACATACCGTTTTATAGTTGTTTCGTAAAGTAATTGCTGTTTTTGCGTATTTAATAAACCAAAACTATAGTGAAGCTGTTATCAAATCAGATGGCCAAATTGGTCTAAGCTTAGATTATTAAGATGAGATATAAACTATATAGGGAGCAGCAACTGAAGTGTGATATCCAAACTGCATGGGATTTTTTTTCTTCCCCGATGAACCTTTCTGAAATAACGCCAAAAGAGATGGGCTTTGTTGTTGTTTCCGACCTTGGTCGGGATGAAATTGTTGAAGGTCTGATCATTGATTATTTTGTATCACCGATCCTCGGAATTCGGTTGAAATGGAAGACAAAAATTACACAGGTTGAAAAAAATAAAAGTTTTACGGATTTTCAAGTTCAAGGTCCTTATAAGTACTGGAACCATTTTCATGAATTTATTCCAAATGGAAAGGGAGTATTGATGATAGATACGGTCGATTATGAGCTACCTATGGGAATTCTAGGAACAGTTGCCCATGAGATCTTTGTCAAAAGGAAGTTAGAGCGCATTTTTGACTATCGTTATCGGGTTTTGGAGGAATTATTTAATCAAACGAAAAGCAAACCATAGATCTTCTGTAGGGATATTGCTATAAAGACGTTCTAAATTTTCTAGGATTTTTACAGCCTCACCTTTTTTCGGATCGTTACGGGCGATGATCTGAAGCTTAGGATATCAAATGAAACGAGTTTGTTTTTGATAAAATATAATTTCGTTTTCCAATAGTGTATCTATAAAACGGAGCTTCGATCGCTTGTTGATTTTAATCGCTTGTTGAATATATGACGCTTATAGGAAGTTCCCTCTAGAATTTATATATTGCATCCATCAATTTTAAACCACTATAGTTTCGCAACATTGTAAATCGTCAGTTATGTGCAATACAAGTCTAGAGGATCTTTTTCTTTTGGTGAAAGAGTCGAATGAAGGCGCATTTGACGAGCTTTACCATCGGACCTGGAAGAAATTATATGAAATTGCTATTCGAAAACTGCAAGATGAAAATGCTGCAAAAGAAATTATCCAGGATCTATATATCGATTTATGGGAGAAACGGGACCGTAAAACGATCCAGGATGTAGACCATTATCTTTGTCAAGCTGTTCGTTTTAAAGTGATCGACAAATTTAGAAAAGAGAAAAAGTATTTTGACGAATTGGAAACCTTGGTCGAAGAGTTGAGTGATGGATCAACGGCTGATGAACGATATATACAGACCGAACTCGAAAGCATGCTTAATATATGGATCGCACGTATGCCTCAAAAGCGCAGAACCATATTCCAACTTCGTTATAACGAAGATAAAACAGTTAAGGAGATTGCAAAATTACTTGGGATCTCTACTAAAACTGTTCAGAATCAACTGCTCAATACGACAAATACATTAAAAGATCTGATACACAAAATTCTTTTCATGTTTTTTTAATTTTTTTTTTGGGAATTGTCGCTAGTGACAACGACATATAAGAAAGGGACCAATATAAACCATCTGATATGTCTGAAAGGAAACGTCATGTTCGCACAGTTTTAAAAGATCTGCTCGACCGATATATTTCGGGGAGAACCAATCTGAAGGAACAACAATTTGTCGAAAAGCTGTATGATGCCATAGACAAGGGCGGAGCAGAACACACTGATCTGGACCGTATCGGAGAGGAGATCAGAGAGGGAGTGCAGAAGCATATTGAAAAACGGCCTATACCGCAACGTTTACATAGGACTTGGTACGCGGCGGCAAGTGTAATTATTCTATTGGGGACATTTATTTCCTATTGGGTTAACAAACAAGAAAATAGACCATCAACGCTCTATCATGCTACACACCAAAATCCGGCCTTGATCATTGGCAATCAAAAACGTTTTGACCTATTAGATACTTTGCCACCGGGTAGTCATTACACAATAATAAACGAAGAGAAAGTTCTTGCACTTGGCGCGTTTCCTCATAGAACGAGCAATGGTAAATTGCGCATCGAGAATCCGTCACGACAGGTCTTTTCAGTCTTGTTGGACGATAGTACACAGGTCTGGCTCAATTATATGGCAACGTTAGAGCTAGATCCCAATTTTAATAAGAGTAACCGCTCTGTACGTGTTACAGGAGAGGTTTTCTTTGATGTATATAAGCAATACACAATGGGGAAAAGAATTCCTTTTTCGGTTCACTCTTCCTTACAGACCATTGAGGTGCTGGGTACCAAATTCAACGTAAACGCATCCGATGGTGTGGAAGAAAATGTGCTGTTGAGCGAGGGGAGTATCCGCCTTACGCATAATCGTTATGGGACGCAGGTGCTCATTAAGCCGGGGCAGCAGGCTTTTGTGGAAAAAGACAAGCCAAAGATTTTATTGATCCAATCCAGGAATATCGAAAAAGCCAATGCCTGGCGTAAAGGCTTATTTTACTTTGATAGCGAAAGACTTGCGGAAGTCGTGCTCGAATTTGAGCAGTGGTATGGTACTGACATTCGTATTGATCCAGTAATTGCGGATCTTCCTATCACAGGTATGATCAGCAGATACGAGGATATCGAGGAAGTTCTAAACATCATTAAAATGACCAATAATATAAACTATTCAAAAAAGAAAGGAATAATATATGTAACACGGTAAATCCATAAAAAAATTAGGAATGCTGCTACATTCCTAATCGCGCCTTAACGGCTTTTGATAATGATCAACTATTAATCAATTTTCAAATGTATAAATTACTTATGACATCACGCAAACAAAATAAGTTTGTGCGAAACTTTTTATGCCTTTTTTTAGGCGGCCTTGTCTGGTTATTTAGTTCAGCCAGGCCATTCTTTGATGTTCAAAAAAACATTACCATAGATTTTAACAACCTACCCGTAAAGCAAGTATTTAAAGAACTGAATACTAAGACTGGTTTAAAATTTATTTATTCCCCAAATGATATCGACGATTCCAAGCGTATATCGATGGCCTTCAAAGACCAGTCGGTAAAGATGGTTTTGGACCGGATTTTTTCGGCTCTGAAAGTTTCATATATAGTAAATGATAACACAATCATTGTAAAACGCGCCACGAAACAGTCTTTGGTACAGGAAGACCGGGTAATTATCGGGCGTGTTGTTAACCAACGGAAGGTTGCCCTTGCCAATGCTACGGTCAGCAACGGTCTGGGCAAACACACAACATCCACTAGTGAGAATGGCGAGTTTAAGCTCAAACTGGAGCCTCAGGATAGCTATTTTACTGTCAGCTTGGTTGGCTACGTCAGCCAGCGCATAGGCCTTAAGGCAAATGGAGATTACACCGTTGTGCTTGCTGACAGCATTAGTGCACTGGATGAGGTTGTCGTTGTTGGTTTTGGTACACAGCGGCGAGCTTCTGTGGTCGGAGCGATCACTACGATTGAACCCCGGCGATTACAGATTGGAACATCGCGTTCCATGAGCAATAATCTGGCGGGACAACTTGCTGGCATTATCGCAGTACAGCGTTCAGGTGAACCGGGTTATGACAATTCAAATTTTTGGATTCGTGGCATCAGCACTTTTGGGGGAAGTCGCAGCCCGTTGATCCTTGTCGATGGTGTTGAGCGTTCGTTGGACAACATGGATCCTGAGGAAATTGAATCATTTTCAATCTTAAAAGATGCAGCCGCAAGTGCTGTCTATGGAGTACGTGGTGCAAATGGCGTGATCTTGATCAACACTAAAAGAGGGAAAGTGGGTAAACCTAATGTATCTGCCCGCTTTGAGCAAGGTATTACCTCGCCCGTACAGCTGCCCAAATTTGTCGGCGCCGCTGAATACTTAGAGGTTATGAACAGTATCCGGGAGGACCGTGGTGAACAGGGGCTCTATTCGAAAGAACGTATTGATAATATCCGAAACCAAACTGATCCAGATCTTTATCCTGATGTCAACTGGCTTGACGCAGTACTCCGCGACCGTGCCGGAAATTCGAGGGGCAATGTCAGTGTTAACGGCGGTTCGGATATATTACGTTATTCCTTGGTAACTTCCTATTATCGCGAAGGTGGCTTGATCGAACGAGATGAAAAACAGGCCTGGAATTCCTCTTCCCGTCTAAATCGTTATAATGTACGCTCCAATGTGGATATTAATGTCAGTCCGACAACTCTCTTCAGGCTCAACATCGGAGGCTACCTTCAGGATAGAACCCGAGCTCCACAAAGTGTGGATGAACTGTTTCAGGAGGCATTTACGATTCCTCCCTATGTCCATCCTACCATTTACTCTTCGGGTGAAATACCACGGACACCGCAGCGGACAAACCCGTGGGCACTGGCAACACAACGTGGATATGAACGCATCAGCGCAAGCAAAATTGAATCTTTGTTTGCCGTCGAACAGGATCTTTCTTTTTGGCTCAAGGGCCTGAAAGCTAGAGGACTTTTCTCCTTCGACAGATATTCAAACACGTCGGTTGTTAGGAGCAAAAGCCCCGATTATTATAATCCGGCAATTGGCAGGGACGAAAATGGAAAGCTACAGCTTGTTATTGATAGCTATGGGCAGGAATTTCTTGGCTATGAAAAAAACTCAGATTGGGGTGATAAAAGCATGTATCTCGAAGGAGCCATAAACTATATACAGTCCTTTGGTAATCACAACGTAGAAGGGATGTTCCTGTACAACCAGCGTAACTACGATAATGGTGATCTTTTGCCTTATCGAAATCAGGGGGTAGCAAGCAGGTTCTCCTACAATTATAGCAACAGGTATATTGCTGAGTTTAATTTTGGCTATAATGGGTCCGAAAACTTCGCTCCCGGAAAACGCTATGGCTTCTTTCCATCTTTTGCGCTGGGCTGGTATATTTCCGAAGAGCCCTTTATGCAAAACCTGAAAAGCAAGATTTCAAAACTAAAATTGCGGGGATCGTATGGGCTTGTGGGTAATGATAAACTTGATGGCCGTCGATTTGCTTATATCACGACCATCAATGAAACAGGCGGTTACTCCTGGGGATTAAATAATGATTTTAAGCGTAATGGCAGGATGGAGGGAGACCAAGGTAATAACAGCCTAACTTGGGAGACTGTGGCCAAATCCAATATCGGTATTGAACTCGGTTTATGGAAGGCTTTGGAATTCCAGCTTGATTTATTTAATGAGAATCGTAAAAATATCTTTATGCAGCGCCGTTCCATACCTGGTTCAAGTGGTTTTACCAATGCACCATGGGCAAATTTTGGCCGGGTAAACAATAGAGGCATAGATATGTCACTTGAATTAAATAAACAGTTGAATCCCGATTTTTACCTTTCAGTGCGCAGTACTTTTACTTATGCACGCAACAAGATTTTAGAGCAAGATGAGCCAAGCGCAGTGATCGGTACTTCGCGGTCTTCTACGGGAAAGCCTATTGGCCAATTGTTCGGTTTTATTGACGAGGGACTTTTTACCGATGCTGATTTTTTGGATGTCGCCAATGGTACACTAAGGCCTGATATCCCACGGCATACCTTTGGTCCGGTACGTCCGGGCGATATCCGATACCGTGATCTGAATGGTGACGGCCTCGTCGATGCACTTGATAGAACAGCAATTGGCGGTACTGAAGACCCCCAGATTGTATTTGGTTTTGGTACCAATGTACGGTACAAAGCGGTTGATTTTGGTTTCTTTTTTCAAGGTATCTCTCGGACTTATCGTATTATCGGTGGAGCTAACTTTATCCCCGGAAGTGCCAATGGTGCCATGGGGAATATGTTCGACAATGTTTCGGATAGATGGACTGTAAATAACCCCAATCAGAATGCTTTTTACCCACGACTTTCTGATTACCAGAGTGCCAATAATAACCTGGCATCCACTTGGTGGCTGAGAGATATGAGTTTTATTCGCCTACGTAATATCGAAATAGGATATAGCTTACCATCAACATTGCTGGATCACTTTTCCATTAGAAATTTCAGGATATTCCTGCGTGGAAACAATCTTTTGACAATGAGTGATTTTAAGATTTGGGATCCTGAGCTTGGTTCAAATAACGGAATGCGTTACCCGATTATGAAATCGGTCTCCATGGGTCTGGAATTAAATTTTAAATAGCATTAATCAATATGAAGATGAAAATACAATATAAGATTACCCAGATATTATTATTAGTCGCTTTGGGTGTTACGGCGACTTCCTGTTCTAAATATCTTGATAAAAGTCCTGATGATCAACTTACCCTTGAAATGATTTTTAAAGATAAAACCAGAACTGAAGACTGGCTGGCAGGTGTATACAGTAACGTGCCAGATCCCTATTGGGGAAATACGCGAACACTGGGGTGGGATCCGCTCTCAGATGACATGGCTCCGTCCACAGGCTGGGAACAGTTTGGCTGGTCAGTTATTGGTATGCAGACGGGAAACTGGAATCCAAGCACTTCCTGGGATCCCAATTATTGGGTGGAACTTCCAAAACGGATACGTTCGGCCTATATTTTTCTGGATAATGTTAAGCCTAATCCCGCGCAGTTGGTCACGGAGGAAGAGGTCAACCTGATGAAGGCCGAAGCACGCTTTATGATAGCCTATTATTATACACTTCTGCTTGAAACCTATGGTGCTATACCATTCCATCTTGGTTTGACAGATCCCAATGCACCTGCCGAAGAGCTGATGATCGGACAGACGCCATTTGACCAGGTGGTGCAATGGGCAGAAAAAGAACTTTTGAATTTGTCGGATATTCTACCCCCAAGGTACAGTGCTGCGCAGAAGTATGGTCGGGCTACTTCTATTATGTGTCTGGCGGTGCGGGCGCGTTTGCTTTTATTTGCTGCAAGTCCATTGGTCAATGGGAATGCAGCATACTCCGGCTTTGTAAATAAAAAAGGCGAGGCAATATTTAATGGCACTTATACCGCGGATAAATGGAAAACAGCAGCTGCAGCTTCCAAACTGCTTATTGAAAAGGCCGAAGCAGCGGGACACAAATTATATGTTGAGTATAACAGCGATGGTACCGTTGATCCATTTTTATCCTATCAAAATATGCTATTTCGCAGACCTCAGGATGGGAATGAAGAGATTCTTTTTGCGCGTCCCGAGTGTAATATCTGGGAGTACGACCGCCATGCACAGCCTAGGGGAACAGGAGGGAACGGTGGCCTGGGGATTACGCAGTCATTGGTCGATGCTTTTTTTATGGAAAATGGTAGGACTATAGACGACCCATTATCCGGCTATAAGGAGAAGGGATTTTCAAAGGCGGCAGAAATCAGAAATACTCGTTGGACCGAATCTCAAGGCAACGGCAAGGTCACACTGGAGGGGACCTATAATATGTATACCCATCGTGAACCAAGGTTTTATATTTCAGTATTATACAATGGCGCTTGGTATAGAAGAGAAAATCGAACCACGCAGTTTTACAGCGGAAATTGGGATGGGGGACCTACACACGACGCACCGCAGAATGGGTATCTGGTACGGAAGAAAGTCCACCCCGATCATGACCCGCGCAATAACACAAATCCGTATCGGCCGGGTATACTTTATCGTTTGGGTGAGGCTTATCTGAACTATGCCGAAGCCCTCAATGAGATAGAACCCAACAATGCTGATATCTTAAAATACGTCAATTTGATTCGTGTACGAGGAGGAATACCACAATATGGTGCTGGGAAGGATGCGCTTCCTGTTCCTACCTCACAGGAAGAGATGCGAAGAGTAATCAGAAATGAACGCCGCGTAGAACTCAATAATGAGGGTATCCGTTATCGCGATATTCGGCGCTGGAAAATAGGAGAGACCGAACTGAATGGTAATTTTTATGGTATGAATTTTTCGGGCACAGAAAAGGACGACAATGAGGCTAATCCAAAAGCATTTTTCAAACGCTCCGTATACCAAAAGCGTATTTTTACGGCTAAAAACTATTGGTTTCCAATTCCTCAAACTGAGATAGACAAAAATCCAAACCTGGTGCAAAACCCCGGTTGGAATTAATGGAGAATCGCACTCCTTTTTTTAGATAATCTTGGGCCGCTCAGGGGGTAAACCTAAGCGGCTATTTAATAATCACAGAATAATAAGCGTTACCCTCAGATAGCAGTTGCCTTTTTAATTTAGCCCATGGATTACCGATCGGGCGCCCGGTTATGGGTTTTAGTGAATTTCATCCAATAACTTAGGGAATACTGAGGGAACTATAAAGCGGGGGAGTTAAGCCCCTGTTTTAAAATGGATATAGTTTTGCTGTTTGTACCGGTAATTATTTTCTATATGTTGTTAGCGTGATACTCGTTTGTCTTTTGAAGTATCTTGCCATATATGATATGTATTCAAAGTTTAGGCGGTATGCAATCGCTTGATCGGTAAGTCCGTGTTATGTAATACCCCTCCCTTTTTATTTAAAGGTGTTAAATTTTTGTAAATCATGTGTTTGTGTTGATATCTCATGGAGCTTTCTGTTATCTGGGAGAGATAATATGGAGTGATATTTAATTGCTCCGCATGGAAGGAGATATTCTGCCCGATGGTATTATGCTTAACGATCGATCCCAGAATTTCCAGCATAGGCCTGCTGTATCATAAAAATAAATTAAATTCGTAAAGCCGTAATCAGGGGGATTTCAGCTGTTAATTGATAATAGAATAGAAAGAGTGTCAGGCACATCATAAAATTTAATGAAGAAAAAATACATAATTGTTATAGGAGTTTTAGCATCTATCGCTGCATTAGTAATAGGATATCTCATTTTTCTCAGTGCTTTGAGCGGAATTGGAAACCCGACCGGAGGACGAGGGCCTGATTATCCTTATTTTATTACGACCGAGCCAGTAACGGTTAAAAAAATTGTTGTTCCTAAAGGAACAAAGCTGATATACGAGGAACAGTTTTTTAAGAAAGGACAACAGGACAAAATAATGAATGAAAAAAAACTTACCGATATCCATTTAGCCGAAGGAAAAACAATAGATTGGGGAGGGGCGCCCGTTTATATGATTACTAAATTTTTCAATCCTGAAATGACGGGATACTCGGTGTTCGCAGATTTTAGCCAATTGAGTGATGAACAAAGAACCAAATTTTCCGAATTATGGCGGCATTGCGGGGGAGAGTTGGGCGTGCTGGTCAAAGATGCAGATGACTGGACTTTTGATACGAAAAACATTACAGATATTTCCGATTGCAGCGTGAACTATCAGCGTTATTTTAAGGAAGATGATAGGCAGCAAAAGTTTCTTGACAGTCTGTATAGTGCAATGGGAAAGCAAATCAAAACCAAATAAAATGAATAGAATTAATAAATATTTTTGTCACTGCTTTATATTCATTTTAATTTCAGGCCCAATGATGCTATTCTCTCAGCGTATTAAAAATAAAAACAATTATACTTATCAGGTTAGAGAAGAAAGTGGGGATCTAAATCATGATGGCAAAATGGACAAAGTAACCGTGAAAATGGATACTGTAGCTGAAACAAGACCGTTACGATTGCAAATTTTCCTGTCTCAACCACGTGGAAAGTTAACATTGGCGGTATCCTCAGATAAAATCATCGAACCGCAGTATCCTGCTGAAAACAGGGGCAATTTTAATGGTTTTCAAATTCCTGATTTTTTTATAGAAAAAGGAATTTTAAAAATGCGGAGCGAAATTAAACACGGAAATATTACCTGCCACTTCAAATATAACAAGGGCAGTTTTGAATTGATCTATATCGATAAGCTCACATACGACACGACTAAAGGTTATATGAATGAAAATACCATATTGACAGAAACTAAATTTGACCTGATTACAGGGATTAGAACTGAAACCGATGAGAGATTAGGCTTAGCTAAGGTGTTGAAATTAAGGAAGAAAAGAGTTTTAATAAGACCTTTGCCTAAAATACAGGATTTTAAATTTTCAGACATAGATCTGTATTGATTATGATCCATCTTCTTCGAACGGATCTATGTTTATTGTATTTTCAGGCTCGCCTTTTTCGTTATAATAGGTCCGTTTGTTTGTTTTATAATTATCAATGCTTTTTAACTGTCCCGTTTCGATGCGGTAGACGCGCCATTTACCGGCTTTTTTTTTTCCGCGTGTATACCGACCTGTTTTTAATAATTTTCCATTTTTACCGTACCAATTCCATTGATCGGTCTTATCGCCGTTGGCATATTGTCCGGTGATTTCTATTTGCCCATTGTTGTGGTACCATTTCCATTGATCAATTTGCTGTCCATTATTATCGTAATTTCCCTCCGCCTGCAATTGACCATTCTCGTAATACCATAACCATTTGCCAACACTTTTATTTTCTTTGGTGGTTCCCTGATTTTTTAGCAGTCCATTTTCGTGATAGTATTTCCATTCTCCAATTTTAACGCCATTATCCATAATTCCGGTGGCTTCCAGTTGACCGTTTTCATAATAAAAATTCCATTCGCCAAATAATTTTCCCGCTTTATAGTGAGCGAGATTCATCAGGTTCTTATTGTGATAATACCATTTCCATTCCCCAGTTTTTAAACTGTCTTTCATTTCTCCGACACAGCGTAATTGGCCGTTATCATAATATTCCATCAACAAGCCATTTTCTTTATTTGCCGCAAAGTTTTTAATGGCTTTGATTTCTCCGTCTTCAGTATACCATTTCCATTCCCCTATTTTTTCTCCATTGCTGCTGTTTCCGGTAACGGATGGTGATCCATTTGAGTTATAATAAATATAAAGACCATCTTCTTTGTTGTTGAGATAGTTTCGAATACCTTGTAAGGCGCCATCTTCAGTATACCATTTCCATTCTCCTGTTTTTGCAGCCATTTTATATTCTCCTGTAGACCGGAGTTGCCCATTTTCATGGTAGAATTTCCATTCCCCGGTTTTAACACCGTGATGGATCATTCCTACTGCTTCCGAATGACCATTTTCGTAGTAATATTTCCATTCTCCAATCGCTTTGCCGTTGATCAAATTTCCAATTTTGCTTAATTGTCCGTTTTCATAATAAGACCGCCATTGGCCTGTTTCCTGATCATCTTTGTATTTTCCTGTTGCTAACAATTGGCCATTCCGATGGAATTCTTTAGACCGTCCATCTCGTTTTCCTTTTTTATAAGTAGAAATAATCTGCGTATTACCGTTTCTATAAAATCCTTTCCATTCTCCCTGCAATTCCCCTTTTTTATATCTCCCGACATACTTTACATTGCCGTTATCATGATAATACACCCATTTGCCCGTTTTTAGACCATTTTTATCCAACGACCCCTGCTTTTTTAAACTGTCGCTTTCTACAATTACTTTGTGTTCTGATTGAGCGTACATGCTTCCGGATAAATTCAATAGCAATAAAAATAGAGTGATATTTTTCATATTTTTTGTTTAATTATTTTCTCAGTTAGAGAATCCGGTAAAAGCACTGTAGAACTGAATCTGATATTGAACATGTCTTAATGCTGGTATGAAGGTCAGATTTTTTTCTATAACTTTTCTTTATTGATTTATATTCGATAGATCCAGTTTATTATTCGATTTATTCTGAAGTAAATAGTAGAGCAGGAGTAAACATCCATTACCAACAGAATATGTTCGATAAAATGGATGTTTTTAATGCTTTTTTCTAGATTAATTTTGTATTGTTTATTTTTCTTTACTGTAATGTAATTGTGTAAGTCCTGTTTCAAAAGTTTTTGCTGTTATTAGCTTAAGTGTTTGTTCAGGTCGGCCGTCTTTGAATAGCTTTGTTCCATTACCTAATAAGATTGGTATGACAGAAATCACAAATTCATCTATTAAATCCTGCTTTAACAATTCATTTATTACTTCTGCTCCGCCGTCACAATAAATATCTTTTCCATTTTCGGATTTTAGCCTTTCGATCAATTTTGTCAGATCTCCCGTATAAAAGACGGTTCTACCCACGTTTGGTCTTTCAGTTCCTGTAATGACATACACATCACGATTTCCGTTGTCATAGTGAGATGAGCCGATATTGTTAAGGACATATTCATAGGTTTTCCGACCGACGATTAACGTGTCAATTGAATCGGTAAATTCGGCATAGCCATAATCTTCACCTTCTTTTTCCACAAGGTTTAAAAAACTGAGGTCATCATTGGGCTTTGCAATGTAACCGTCCAAGCTCATTGCAATGAAAATTGATATTTTTCGCATTTGTCTAAATTTTAATGATACTACAAAAGTAGCGTTAAACAGACACCCGTTCCTTGTAAAAATGCGACAAAATTAAATTTGTGAGGGCGGAATTCCTGTATTCCTCTTGATTTCATTGCTGAGATGTGAATGGTCACAATACCCACATTCAAAAGCGATATCCGATAAACTTCGATTTTCATCTGAATTTCTGATCATGCACAAGGCATGTTGAAAACGAATAATATTTGAATATTCTTTCGGTGATAATCCAATATGCTTCTTAAAACTTCTTTCCAGTTGCCTAACAGTAGTAAAATTGCGTCTGGATAGGTCAGGCACGGTAATTCGTCCGTTTGTTGCATGTATATCATTGATGATGGGTTGTAATTCATTATTCTTATTTATTATTCTATCCAAATAAAAACGGTTAAAGTAATCGAAGGGATTATGGAGTATCTTATCAACGTCAAATGAACTGGATTTTTCAAATTCAATGGTATTATTGGTTAATACCTGTTGTGTCTCATATTTATAGAAGTTGCCAAAAGTGGCCGGTTTAAAGCAAACACCGACTAAATAGCTGTCGCTTTCGATGAAGCTGTCTTTGAAAGAAGTCATCGCACCCACCACATAGGTTTTTCCAAATTCCATCGAAACTGAGCCGTTGTCTGTTAGACAGTTATCTCCCAAATTCAAGAAAATACCTGCACAGCCATCGGGAAAGACCCGCTCACATTGTTTGCCCAGTTCACTTCCTTTCAGTTCCCAGTAAAAATGGATGAAGGGTTCTAATTCTTTGTAAGGTTTACTTTTTTTGTATTCCATCTATTATTACAATTGATTCGTCAGGGGCGGTAATCATGCTGCAGATCATTATTTGTGAAATTACTAAAGTATATCGTAAAGGGCAAATTCTTATGTCATAACTGCCGCTTCCTTTAGGCCATAGTATTGTATGGCTTGCTGCTCGAAGGTATTCGTCTGGTTACGATTATAGGAGGGGCGAAGCAGCCGATACTTTTTTGCATAATGATAAAATTTGACAGTAAATTGAAACAGAAATGCTAGTATTTTTTCTGTTTTTAATGTACTTTTCGAGAACTAGTGTAAACCTTTAAATCATATTCCAAAGTGTTTAAGAAAAGCATTAATAATCGTTAAAGATTTAAAAATAGGCAATTCAGTTTTTTTGGATTGAGCAGATCATTTTGCGAAAGGTTGATGGGTAAGCAAGAACCCGTCCTGGCAATAAAAAAAAGAAAATCATTAATAATCCAACTAGGATCAATATAAGCCGAAAATGAAAAGAAGAACATTCTTACAGGCCTTAAATTTAGGTATAGCATCAGCGACATTATATCATGGTGTGGGAAATGCAATGTCCTTAACAGCTATCTTGGGCGGCAGCCTTCCGGACAGGGAACTCTCGTATCACCGGATACAGGAAATAAAGTATTCAACCGTTCAGATGAAATATCCCCGACTTGTGGGGAAAAATGCCCGACTGAACCTGCACGGCTATGGGCCCAATGTCGAAATCTGTGCGATCAAAACGGACAAAGGTGCCATGGGCTGGGCTTCGTTGCGAGGATCCAGAAAAGATGCAGAGCAGATTGAAGTGGAACTCATCGGTAAAAAAGTATCTGAACTTTTTGCATCCAATTTTGGTACTTTGAATGACAGGTACATTGCTTTTGATATTGCTCTTCATGACCTTGCAGGAGTAATCCTGCAGAAACCGGTTTATGAACTACTTGGTCGTAAAAAACCTTATACCACTGACTATTATAGCGGTATGATCTATTTCGACGATTTGGAGCCATCAGAAAAACCATCAGGGATAGCCCGGATTCTGGAAGAATGTCGATATGATTATGAGGTAGGGTACAGGCAATTTAAGCTTAAGATCGGTAGGGGACATAAATGGATGCCTTTCAAGGAAGGACTCCAGCGTGATATTGATGTAACCAATGCCGTGGCCAATGCCTTCCCTGACTGTGGCATTTTAGTTGATGGGAATAACGGCTTTACAGCGGATCAATTCATCCAATATCTAAAAGGTATTCCGTCGGTCAACTTATTCTGGATAGAAGAACCTTTTCATGAAACCGTTTCCGATTATGAAAAATTGAGAAATTACATAAAAACAGCAGGCATTGGCACTTTATTGGCAGATGGCGAAGCTGATCCTGATCCAGTGCTGCTTAAGGAACTCTTTGAAAAGAAACTACTGGACGTACATCTGACAGATATCGAAGGGCTGGGTTTCACGAACTGGAGAAGATTGATGCCAGAGTTGAAGAAACTTGGGGTCCAAGCTTCCCCACATGCCTGGGGCTCACTGCTGAAGTCTTACTATACGGCGCATTTGGCAGGAGGGCTGGGCAATACGGTTACCATAGAAGGGGTAACGAGCACGTCGGAGGAGGTCGATCTTTCAGGTTATAAGATTCAGGACGGTAAACTGATCCCATCGCCAGCAGCAGGTTTTGGGATGCCTCTTTTAAAGAAAATATAATGAATGATCGAAAATAAGTTAATGATGAAAAAGGCGCTCTCTAGTTTGGTTATGTTCATATCCACATTGGTTATTTTTCATGCGAAGGCTCAAGCACAAAAAAACAATAATTATGATTTTTTTGATAGTGTGGTAAACAACCATATCCAGATTTTTCCACCTTCTGGTATTCCTTCAGCTATCGAAATGGTGCTGAAGTATTGTAAAGCAGTGGATTTTAATTTTTATGACTTACAAATTAAATGGCAAAACAAAACGGATGGTTCTTTCCGTGACTTCGACAAGAAGGAATTGTACGGAATTACTTTTTTCCAGAAATTTAACTTGCCTCGGGATGAAAGTTTTCCAATGGATAGTCTTTTTCAAACGATACAAAATGAGTTGACATCTGGTAAAAAGGTAATTATTGCACTTCAGGTCGAGACAGGCTGGTCTATTTTTGTCGTCTATAAACAAACTCCGGATGGAGAATTTGTTTCTTACAGTAAGCTAGGAAGCCATACAACGATACTTAGAAATACAAAAGAAATTGTGAAAAAGTCTAACGGTACAGAAATCATGACGTACAGTATTCTGTCTCGTTTGTAGCGGAATGTAAGCATCTTTCGGTAGCAAGGTTCCGACGGTCAAAACACTGTACTGTTGGCTTTAGTTATAAACAAAGAATTTAAATCATGAAAAAGATTCTCTTCAATTTAGTCATGTTAATATTCACTTCGGTTATTTTTCATGCAAATGCTCAGACACAAGAAAATGATAATGGCGATTTTTTTGATACTGTGGTAAATAACCATCATCAAATCTTTCAAATGTCCTGCATCCCATCGGCTGTCGAAATGGTACTGAAGTATTATAACCTGGTAGATTTTGATTTTTATGACTTACAAAATGAATGGCAGAATAAAACTGATGGTTCTTTCCGTGACTTTGACAATAAGAAATTATACGGCATTACTTTCTCCCAAAAATTTGTTTTGCCTCGGGATGAGAACTTTCCGATAGACAGCCTTTTTCAAACAGTAGAAAATGAATTGAAGTCTGGGAGAAAAGTGATTATTTCACTTCCGGCAGACGCGGGCTGGCATATGTTTATCATCTGCCAACAGACTCCAGATGGAGAATTTGTATCCTATAGCAAACTTGGTGATCATACTTTAATACTTAGAAATACAAAAGAAATTGTAAAAAAGTCTAACGGTACGGAAATCATGACGTACAGTACTTCTCCTGAAGTGCATTCTTTTCGAACCTCTGCTGATTAAGATAAATCCTAAACGGAAGTACAATGAATAAACAATCTGACATTATAATGTATTTTTTGTTCCTGTGGAACGAGATCCTACATTTTTTTCTTCGACGCTTTTGCTGACGGATTATAATCAAGACATGTTTTGATCCAGTATTCAAAATCATCAGATTTCTGAAATCCGCTAGGCTCTACATAGCAATACCCCTTGAGCTGCTTTCCCTTCATCATCATTGGCAAGAAGCCTTTTTTTCCGGAAACCTCATCTTCTAGTTCCGCGTTATAACGGCACATCAGATTATCGTGACTAATATTGATACACATTTTCCCGTTAACAAGAAAAGATAATCCACTGAACATCTTCTTTTCCTCAACTTCCATATTGTCTTCTAGTGAAAGTCTTTCACGGACACGATTGACAAGTTCATTATTATAGGCCATCTCTTGGGGTTTTCTATCAGTTACAATCTGACTCAATTTGCCTTTCTGCCAGATTATTCTTGGTATTTCTTGAAGTAACATCTCCACAGTGAAAATGTTTTGGAAAGGACGTCAATCTCTAGGTTGGCTTCATAGACATTCAATGATTGGATTCGTCGATGTGGCCACAGGGGTGTTTATAATTTAGGTGATAGTTATTTGAGAAATGGTTTTCAGGCCTTCATTATTGCTAAAGATCTTATTGATTTAACTGTTCGATCTTTGTTGACTGGTTTATTAACGGATAATCATAAAGTTGTGACGGATAATAAATACTGCTCAACGAATTATAAATCATCCTTATATATCAAAAAAGCGGTAGTATATTTATATGATGAAAAAATATACAGCTTTATTTTATTTGTTAGTGTTATTTAGTTCTCCTGTATTCGGACAGAACAAAACTGACCTTGAAAAAAGTAAATCGTTCGGAAAAGTAAAAAGTATCCATTCCTATAAAGTGAGTTATGGCGATAAAACGGACACGATTTTTTTCAGTAAAGATTATTACAATGAAAATGGGATGAATTTGAGATTTATCGATCTTTCAGAATATTCGAGAATTGACAGTATTATTAATACGTACAACACGAAAAATCAAATTATATCCAAAATAAAATACCAAAGAATTCCATCTTTAAGTTCGGACGAGGTTGAAAAAAATAATGATACTACATACTATAAGTATAACGATAGATGCAGCGAGGCTACAAGCATTAAGTCGCCCAATGGAAATTATCAGGTCAGTTATCTATTTGATGACGCGTGCAGAATTATATCTGAAACTGAAACTGGTAGAGGGACGACAAACATCACCAATGTGACCTATGACTCAAAAGGAAGAGTTGTTGAACGGAGTTTCACTTATGAGGGAGAAAAACCTGACAAAGTTGAAATTTACAAATACGATGACGAAAAAAATACATTAACTTATCTAGAATACAGTCCAAGATATGATGTTTATAGAGAGAAAACGATAACTCAGTTCTCTGGCACAAATAACATTATCCAGAAGACATTTTTCAATATGCCGACTGCGGGCGGAAGCATAACGTTCAATAAAGGAAGTAAAAGTGAACCCGATCAAGTACATCTGGTAAAAAAATATCAGTTTAACAATGATGACAAATTGATAGCTGAAACCCATCTTGATGGAAATAACCAGGAACTTTTAAAGATTGAAGTTGTCTATGACGATAAAAAGGAATTGAAGGAACAGCGGTTTTACAAAAGCGGACAGCTGGAATACAGGGAGGAATACACATATGTCGATGGAAAACGGCTGGAGGAAAAACAATTCTTACCTGATCAGAAGAAGCCCCAATACATAAAAACCCGAAAATATACTGTTAAAGGCCAACTATCGGAATTCATATTATTTGAGGGTGAGAATATATATACCAATGAATACGTGTATGATGAATTTGATAATAAGATCGAAAAGAAAGAGTTTAAAAATGGTAAACTTCTGAATACGGAACTGACAAGAATCGAATACTACAAATGAGTGTCCGACGCTAGTGCATATTACGAGAAACAAAACCGCGAAAAAGTATTTTAACATATAAAAAGGAATAACTTACGATCCAATTTTGTTTTCTCGTTTGGAATGATTCCTTTTCTTTACCTGTTTGTCAAAAATTATTGTAATCTCGATAAAAGCAACTGCTTTCATTGCTAACGATCATCGCTTTTGGAGTTATAGGCTGTTTTATGAGAGTGATTTATCTAAAATATGAAATTGCTCAAACAAGAAACCTGTTGAGAAGAGTGGAGTTGACTGTGCATGGCGATATACCCGGTATTGGCTTTCAGGATATGCATCTAGAGTTCTATCTCCTGCCTGGTTTGCTTGTGGGATCGCTACTTTGTATGATTGTTTTTAGAACATCTTTAAATCATCAAAATGGCGAGCCAAATGTAAAATGTTACATACATTGCCGACCTTGTCAGATCGAGCAATGCAAGAGCCATCAAAACATTTGGCGATACATGTGTACAAAGTCGGCTTGTTGAACTGACTGATTCCAAAGCTGCTCTCACTTTTAATGTAGCGGTGATAGTTCGGCTGTGGATAGAAAAGTAGCTTTTATGCATTGATTGTTTTCAAATTCCCAATGATTATATCAATAGTTACCTAGCAGGTAAACAAAAAGTTTACCTGCTAGACTCTAATCTTTTAAGACCTTTGGCGTTAGCAATAGCGGAATATTTCCAATTATTTTTGTCCAATATTTCTTAGCCTCCTCACGTTGATTTTCATTTTCTAATTGATCAACATGAATCGAAATTGTCGTTTTATCACTCTTCTGGGAAGGAATAAACCTGATTTGCAAGCTTGCGCTTTCCTTGAACCCAACGTGTTTCCATTTTGTACGTATATGAGAGTATTCTTTAAAAGTTGAAAAATCCTGTTCAACTCCTTTAGACCAATATTTTAAGCCCTCTTTTGAAAAGAAGAGTTTCCATATACTTTCTAAATCTGATGGGAATGTTTTTCTGACTCCGAACTGCCATCCTGAATCTTTTGTTAATCCAATACGTTTTATCATGTTTTTATACACTAACAAATTATACTCTTATTGATCTTTTTTAAGCAAAATTCCAACGTTTTTAAGATACCATATGTTTTCAATATGAAATTATTGAACAAATATTTTTTTACCGCATGCGATTAATCAAAAACTTGATTTGTCACAGGATGATTTGCAGTAAGTTATATTGTTGTGATTTCATTCTTGCACTAATATAGAAGTATTATTTCATATATATCCTTTAACTCTCAAGTTTGCACGCCAGAGCCACCCCGAATATCCTCTTAAACCGCTCAGGCCAGAAGTTGAAAAGTCTGCAGCTTTGAGCATGAAAGTAAAAGATAGCGGGGGAATAATCAAGACCAGAAAGGTTGCTTTCCTTGTTGATAATGGAGCTAGCAAATCCTTCATAGATAAAATGAAAACTGCACTTGAAAGGGAAGGGGCAGAAGCCGTTCTGATTTCATCTCATGCAGGAAAGATCCGGTTTAAGGAAGGAACAGAAGAAGATATTAAGCATTCATATCTTACTGAAACATCCGTTTGTTACGATGCATTCTTCACACCAGCATATCCATATTGCATTTATCGCTATTGGATGAGAGGGAGATAGTGCAATTTTTAAAACATTCTTTTATATTCTAAAAAATAAACGTTAATTTGACACTAATTAATTTAATCTACCGTAATGAAAGCATTAATACAAATGGGAAGAGTTATAGCCGATCGTTCTGTATTAACAATCTGGAGTATCGCTCAGATGGTATTGTAAAATAGATTAATGCAATGACGGAAGGTTCTTTTTAATGACATAGATTGATAAAATGTATGAAATATAAGATTAATTTATTAACCATAACGAAGCGAATGGCCCTTAACGCATTGTTGATAATGCTATTTACGGGCCTAGGTGCACAGGAATTGCGGGTAGCAGGACCGGACGGAAAATTGGAGGTCAACTTATCATTGGAGCAGGGTAAACTCTATTATCGCGTGAACCTGGCTGGGCAGGAGATGTTAGAAAATTCGCCCTTGGGCTTGCGGGGCGACAAGGTGGATCTTGCCAGTAAGCTGCATGTGCTGACCTCGGAAAACCGGGTAATTGACCAAACCTATGCGGAACCTAAAATCAAACGTCGGCTGGTACATCACCAGGCAAATGAACTGCAGTGTACCTTGGAGAATGACTTAAAACAACAGCTTGTTGTGATTTTTAGGGTCAGCGATAATGATATTGCTTTTCGCTATGGTATTCCACAGGTGGGTGAAGCCGCAAATTTTCGACTCGAGGAAGAAATGAGTGGCTTTAAATTTCCGGATTCAACCACGACCTTTCTGACGGCACAGGCTACCGCAATGATCGGCTGGAAAAAAACAAAACCGAGCTACGAAGAAGCTTACGTACCGGATCAGGCGATGGGCGTACCTTCACAATACGGTGTTGGTTACACTTTTCCGGCGCTATTTCATGTGGGTTCCCGCGGTTGGGTACTGCTTTCCGAAACCGGGTCGAATGGCAGCTACTGTGGGACTAAACTCAGCGAAGGCACAAAATCGGGTTTTTATAAAATTGCTTTTCCTGAGCAAGGTGAAAATAATGGCATGGGCGACGCGGCTCCAACACTGGCGCTACCGGGCTTTACGCCATGGCGCACAATCACCGTGGGCAGTACGTTAAAACCTATTGTGGAAACCACGATTCCTTTTGATGTGGTCGAACCGCAGTATGCTGCAAGTAAGCCTTATACCTTTGGACGGGCCACCTGGAGCTGGCTGGAGTGGCAGGACGGAAGTATTAATTTCGAAGATCAGAAGAAATTTATCGACCTATCTGCTGCTCTGGGTTACGAATTTGTCCTGGTGGACAACTGGTGGGACAAGCAGATCGGGCACCGTAAAATCGAGGAACTCGTGGCCTATGGCCGGGAGAAAGCCGTGGGGCTCTGCCTTTGGTACAACTCCAACGGATTCTGGAACGACGCACCACAGACGCCTAAAAATCGGATGAATACGGCCGTCGCCCGTAAAAAGGAAATGGCCTGGATGCAGTCCATTGGAATCAAAGGGATCAAAGTGGATTTTTTTGGCGGTGACAAACAGGAAACATTACAGCTGTATGAAGATATTCTTGCGGATGCAAATGACTATGGACTGACCGTGATCTTCCATGGATGCACTTTACCCCGTGGTTGGGAACGCATGTATCCTAACTTCGTGGGAAGTGAAGCGGTATTGGCCTCTGAGAACCTCATCTTTACTCAGGATGCCAATGATAACGAAGCTTTCAATGCGACTTTGCACCCCTTTATACGTAATGCTGTCGGAGCAATGGATTTTGGCCCTGTGCTGCTCAACAAAAGGCATAATCGTGAAAATAATGGCGGGACGATCCGTAAGACAACGGAAACATTTCAACTGGCAACGGCGGTGTTGTTCCAGACTCCAGTACAGAATTTTGGGCTGACACCCAACAATCTACTGGATATGCCCGCGCATGTCATTGACTTCATGAAGCAGGTTCCCACCCTTTGGGATGAGACGCTGTTTGTGGATGGTTATCCCGGAAAATATGTGGTACTGGCGAGACGGAAAAAAGAGCAGTGGTATATCGCTGCAGTGAATGCAGAAGGGAAAGAGAAGACGATCGAAGTAAACCTGCCGATGTTTTCTGAAAAAGTGGTGCAATACATCGGGGATAATAAGTCGCGCGGGTCGGAGCAGAAAACGATACGCCTAAGCCCGGAGAAAACTGTCAGATTAACCTTACAATCGGGTGCCGGGGTTGTATTGTACGGAAAATAGTTTTTTATTTCTCTTTTTTTGCTTTTTTTTGTCGTCCCATGAAGAAATTGTTGCTAGTTCTCATCTTAATAGGGCAATGCCTAACAGTATCTGGACAGGTGGATCGGACTCATTTTTTTTCGCTGCGCGAAGGTCTGACAAACCAGCAGGTGCTGGATATTGTACATGACGACGAGGGCTTCATGTGGGTTGCGACAGAACTTGGATTAAACCGATTTGCTGGCAAGTCATTTAAGCCTTACTATGCTTCTAAAAAGAAAGATGGGCACACCGTCAATAGTAATGAGATCAATACGCTGCTCCATGACGATAAAAAACTGTATATCGGCACACGCGCTGATGGTCTGAATGTTCTTGATTTAAAGACAAATAAATTCAGCTATTATGTGCATGATCCGGCTGATCCAAAATCCATTGCTACAAATGATATTACGGATATGATCCGTGCGAGAGATGGCGGTCTATGGCTAGCGACTTATCATCAGGGGATTCAGCATTTCGATCCGGTCAGAAAAGAATTTCAACACTTCAATAGAAGCAATTTACGGGACCTTCCGGAAAACAGTATATGGTCCTTGGCCGAAGACCGGAAAGGAATGCTCTATGTGGGCCATGTCAAAGAAGGATTGACGATCCTGGATCCGGTACGTCGATCTTTAAAACACTTGACTTACCAAAATTCGGGAGCTGAATTGCCTGATAACGAGGTTAAAGTTTTGTTTTGCGATCAATATGATAATATCTGGATCGGCACTCGGAAAGGGCTTGCCGTCTACCATACCTCGAGTGGTCAGCTAAAGCACGTACCTTTGGCTACCTCGTCTAAAAATGGAAATGAACCCTTTATTTATGCCATTAAAGAAATTGGAGGTAAACTTTGGATAGGAGCAGAATCTTCCCAGCTTTTTGTCATACAACCGGGTTATGGATATGACAAAAGGGTCGAAGGAGCCGGGCAAATACAGCTTTTTGACCTTGGAAAGGGAAATAATGCAATGGTTCAGCATATCACACCGGACAAATTTGGGAATGTCTGGCTCGCACTATATGGCGGTGGCGTGGGCGTGATCAGCCATATCAAACCCTTTTTTAATGTTTTCCCGACAGGAGCTTTATTGCCGGATCAGCTGGCAACAGTGAGTAATATTATCGTTCGGAATGCAGACGCAGTCTGGTTGACGACCGAAGGCTCCGGAATCGTAGAAATGGGGAAAAATGGCAGATTACGCAAATGGATAAGACAAAAGAACGGTAGTCCTGATGATTTTATATTGGCTTCATTCAAGGATCATAACCAGCATGTCTGGTTAGGTTTACGCAAAGGTGGTGTTGCAGTTTGCTATGCCGGATCCACCACATGGCATACGATAGACCTGGGTGAACCCGTATCGGAGGTTCGCGCGATTTATGAAGATCGCCAGGGTGCCATCTGGATTGCTGCATACCAAGGCCTGTTTATCTATGACCCGCACAATCGTAGCGTACAAAAATTACTGATCAACGATCCGATGCTGGGCGACTATGCGCCTCGTGCGCTTGTCGAGGATGGGCAGGATAATATCTGGGTGGGAACCTATGGGCAGGGGCTCTACGTGTATAATGTTAATCGACAGCTGATCCGGAAAATGGATAGCGGCAATGGATTGCGTAACAATACCGTCAATCATTTGCTACGCGATAAGAATAATAATATCTGGATTGCGACCAATCAGGGAATAGCTTTGCAGGAAGCGCAACGCAGAATTGGTGAATTAACAGTTTTAATGCCCCCGGGTGATGACGCCTGGCTGTTTGTCAATGGCCTTTCGGAAGATCAAAATGGGCATATCTGGTGTTCGACCAAGTCAGGAATGCTACGCTTTTTACCGAAAGAAAAACGCTTTTTGCAGTACGATCAGTCATTCGGCCTCCCACTGGGAGGTTTTATAAACGGAAGTGTGGGGCGGGATCTGGCAGGACAGCTCTATTTTGGGATGCAGGACGGCATATGTTATTTTGACCCGAATGAAATCCCCTCAAAACTGCCAAAATCTCCGATTCGCCTAAGCCGCTTTATTGTTTTCCGTTCCGGCGAATCGAATGCACAGGAAGACAAATATTTTACATCATCCGATGAAATCAGGCTTGATCACAACGAGAATAGCTTTCGTATCGAGCTTGCGGTCATGGACTATGCGCTGGATGGATTGGTCGAGTTTGGATACCGGCTTCAGGGGCTTAATAACGAATGGATTTTTCTGGGCAACGAAACTAATCTTGATTTTCGGAATGTTCCCTATGGAGATCATGAACTGTTGATTCGCACACGCATGAAAAATGGGGAATGGGCCCAGTCATACCAACGTTTACTGATTAAGATTAAACCACCCTTTTATCTGAGTCTGCCCGCAAAAGTCACTTATTTTCTGATCTTTTTGCTGGTCATTTATACCCTTATTTTCTTTTATATCAAAAGAATAAAAGCCGAGTCTGAACTGAAACTCAAAGAGCGACAGCACCTTCAGGATGAACGCTTGCATAGCGAGCGCATGAATTTCTATACCCATATCACGCATGAACTCCGTACACCATTGACGCTCATATTGGGACCGCTGGATGATTTGTCTCACGATGAGCAATTATCTCCTAAAAACAAAGGATTGGTGCATACCGTTCAAAAAAGTGCCAACCGGCTTTTTACTTTGGTGAACCAGCTTTTGGAGTTCAGGAAGGTGGAATCTCAGTTTAAACCGCTTGTATTGGAAGCAGGAACCCTAAGTGAAATGCTTACCGACATCGTAGAAAAGTATAAAACCTTAAATAACAAACCAAACCTGGAGATTGTCGCAGATCTGCCCCAGACAGATTATCGTACCCTATTTGATGCCGAGATCATCCAGTTGATTGTCGATAATTTATTGTCTAATGCCTATAAGTATACGGAGTCGGGATATATTAAGTTGGATCTAAAATACGAGCAATCAAATTTGGCCCACTGGGCGGTATTGTCCATTGAAGACACGGGGCGCGGTATTCCGGCGGACCATATCGATCGAATTTTCGATAAATTCTATCAGATTCCCGGCGCTGGAATCCACGGGACAGGCATAGGCCTGGCCCTGGTCAAGGAATTGACGGCTATCCATCAGGGCAAGATCGAGATTAAAAGCGTGGAAGGGGTGGGAACTACGGTATCAGTCCGGTTTTTAGCAAACAAAGTCGGCGTTGATAGCCCGAAAATAGTGGAATTGATCGCCGAATCTGATGATATCGCGATGGACATCAGTCGCCCATTGATTCTTTTGGTTGAAGATGATCCTGACTTACGCGCCTATCTGGGGGATACCTTATGCGCAAATTACGAAGTTTTGCTTGCTGAAAATGGAGTGGTTGGATTGAACATTGCACAAAATAGGATACCTGATCTTCTGATAAGCGACATTATGATGCCTGATATGGATGGTTTTCTGCTGGCCGAAAAATTGAAGGCGGAGCGCTCAACGAGCCATATCCCATTGATCCTGTTGACGGCGAAGGATACGGATCTGGACAGGCAGCGGGGCTATGACCTCGGAGTCGATTCGTATCTCACAAAACCGATCGGCGCAACCGTATTGCTTAAACGTATTGATAACCTATTGCGCAAACAGAAAGTCATGAACAATGCTGTTCTACAGAAAATCAAATTGGATCAGCCAACGGATTTTGTAGAAGACCGGCAAACAGAAAAAGATGAGTTATGGCGTGAAAACGCATTTGTTCAGGATTTTGTGGCGATCGTAGAACAGCATATGCAAGATGAGGTATTGGATGCGGCTACCCTCGCGGAAAAGATGAATATGAGCCAATCAACCTTGTACCGTAAATTAAAAGGGATTACAGGAAAGAATATCAATCAACTTGTACGTAAAATACGGATACATAAAGCCGCTGAGCTGTTACGGTCGGGCGCATACAACGTAACCGAGGTTTCGTTTATGGTCGGTATCAATAGCGCTATTTATTTCCGGCAATGTTTTAAAGAAGAGTTTGGTCAGCTTCCTTCGGAATATCAAAAGTCGGGTGCGAAGAGTTGAACGACGCACCATCTTACTTGCTTTATGCCATTAAATACCTAACAATAGCTAACGCAACCTTGGCGATAAAAGCGTTCCTGCCTCGGCATTAGCTGATGAGGGAGCGAGATGAAAAACAGGCCAATTTTTATTGAAAAGCTGCTTTTTGACCGAAAACTATATGGTATTTGACGGATTTGTATATGGTCTAATGCTTTAAAATCCCCTAAGTTTGACGATATAATCAATTATAAATCTTGCAGGAAGTAGCAATGCATCTGATGTAACCTATGTAAACCATCGCTTATCATCTTCACTGTCTATTCTGGCAAGATTGTATTATTTACTGTTTAATTCGTATAGAAATTTATGAACAACCTAAAAATTGTTTCTTTGTATACGGTGTTGAGCGTTGCGCCAACATTGTTATACGCCCAGGGGAAAATTTCGGGACAGGTCTTGAATCAGGCCAATGAGCCTATCGTAGGTGCAACTGTAACGATAGAAGGCGGAGGTAAGGGGATTTCAACAGACAAATCGGGGAAATTTGAACTGAATGCCGCTAAAGGGGTACTTGTTGTCTCTTTCATCGGCTACAAAACCTATAGACTCCCCTTGAACGAAACTACAAATCTGACCATTCGGCTTGAAAAAGATGACCGTGTGCTGGAGGATGTCGTGGTGGTGGGTTATGGCACGCAAAGAAAAGCGACGTTGACGGGTTCCATATCTGAAGTGAAGGGCAAAGATATCGTGAAAAGTCCACAGCCTAATTTATCCAATTCGCTCGCCGGACGTTTTTCTGGCGTGGTAATCAACAACCGGAGCGGTGAGCCCGGTTATGACGGTTCATCCATTACGGTACGTGGACAGGCAACTACAGGAAGTAATGATGTATTGGTTGTCGTAGATGGTGTACCCGGACAAATAGGTGGCCTGGAGCGTCTGGATCCAAACGATATTGAAAGTATTTCGGTTCTGAAAGATGCTTCAGCGGCAATTTATGGTAACAGGGCAGCAAATGGGGTTATTTTAGTCACGACCAAACGTGGAAAAAGTGGCAAACCTTCAATCACCTATAGCGGAAATCTCGGTGTCAGTTCGCCGACACGGTTGCCTAAAATGGCTGATGCCGCAACTTATGCCATTTTAAGGAACGAAATTGCTTATGGAAATAGTTCTTCCGGAGGAATGAATCAGATTTATTCAGCAGAACAGATTCAAAAATTTAGAGACGGATCTGATCCACTGTTATACCCCAATACTGATTGGGCAGATGTCACCTTGAAAAAAGCTGCAATACAAAGTCAGCACAATCTGTCTGTCGCAGGCGGGACCGAAGATATGCGATATTTTATGTCTTTGGGGTCGGTCTATCAGGATGGTTTATACAAAAATGGGGTCACAAAATATAAGCAGTATAATTTCAGAACAAATCTCGAAGCCAATGTAACCGATCGTTTTAAGGTCGGACTCTCTCTTTCGGGAAGACAGGAAGACCGTAAATTCCCCATCGCATCTGCCGGAGATATTTTTCGTTCCATATATAGAGCTTATCCTACAGTAAGCGCATATTATCCAAATGGCTTACCGACGCGTGGCATTGAGGGATCCAACCCCGCCTTAATGGTCACGGATATCGGTGGGACGGTAGATAATCCCAAACAGGTGTTCAATGGCATACTCAAAGCGAGCTATCAGCTTCCTTGGGTACAGGGCCTATCCGTAGATGGTTTTCTTTCGGTTGACAAATCCGCAAATTTTAGCAAAAACTTCAGTGTGCCCTATGTGTTAAATGCGTATGACCCGGCAAAAAACACTTACGAAGAATCTATTGTCGGCGGAAATAACAATAAGGCTACATTGACCGAATCACATACCAATGAATCCTTGATTACAAGCAATATAAAGCTGAATTTTGAACGTAGCTTTGGTGCCCACGCAATCAATGCTTTTGTAGGATATGAGCAAAGTAAAAGGCATTTGGAATATTTTGACGCGCAGCGTTTTAATTATCTTTCCAACCAGTTGCCTGAATTATCACAGGGTGGTTCCGCTGCGACAGATTACCTCAATTCAGGTTATAGCTCAAATTATACACGGCAAAGTATCATAAGTAGATTAGCTTACAATTATAACGAGAAGTACTTGTTTGAAGGGCAGCTCAGGGCAGATGGTTCTTCGATTTTCCCCGCAGGCAAGCGCTGGGGCTATTTCCCTTCGGTATCCGCTGGATGGCGAATCAGCAAAGAAGAGTGGTTTGCCGACAAGATCGGATTTTTAGATGACCTGAAACTTCGCGCCTCTTATGGTACCCTTGGTAACGATAATGTGGATGGATTCCAGTTCTACGATAACTATACCCTGGTAGGAAATGGTCTGGTCGCGCTGCTAAATGAAAAAAGCCAGATCGAACCCAATGTCAAATTGGCGAAATTAGCCAATCCTGATATAACCTGGGAGGTGTCCAAGAAGCTGGATATCGGATTGAATGCGCAATTTCTTAAGAATTTTACGATAGAGGCCATTTATTTCAAACAAAAGAGATCGGATATTCTGACAGAAAGGAATGCGTCGATACCAGCAACCTCAGGTATTGTCAATCCATACAAAGAGAATAGTTCCAAACCGCTTGTTCCTTCGGAGAATATTGGTAAGGTGAATAGCGAAGGATTTGAAGGAACCTTATCGTATCAAAGGCCAGGCGATTTTAGCTGGGGAGTATCCGGAAATTTTACCTTTGCCAAAAGTAAAATTATCTTTATTGATGAGGCCAGCGGCACGTTGGACTACCAACGTCAGACGGGAAGACCATTGGGAACCTATCTGCTCTATAATGCGATTGGACTAAACCGAAGCGAAGCAGATCTCAGCGTGTCGCCACAGGCGCCCGGAGCACAGGTCGGGGATCTGATTTATCAGGATTATAACCAAGATGGTAAGGTTACCGCAGATGATATGATCCGGACAAAATATGGCAATATTCCCCAGATTACCTATGGTTTCAATTTGAATGCGGCTTACAAAAATATGGATATATCTATTCTTTTTGCTGGGCAGGCTAAAGTAAGTCAGCACGTGCTTCCAGAGTCAGGAACTGTAGGAAACTTTTACAGTACCTGGGCCGACAATCGTTTTAACGAAGTCAATAACCCGAATGGAATCTATCCGAAAGTTTCTGAACGCGCCTCTTCAGCCGTGAGCGGTGGCTTATATAATAACACCTTTTGGTTGAATAATGCGTCCTTTTTGCGTTTAAAAAATGTCGAGATAGGATATACTTTGCCTACTGAGGTCTTATCGAGGCTGAAATTGGGCGGGCTTCGATTTTATGTCAACGGATTTAATCTCTTGACCATCACAAAAGTGAAGGACTATGATCCGGAAGGGAATAGCGGTAGCGGTCAATTCTATCCGCAACAACGTATTATTAATATAGGTGCAAATTTGAAATTTTAAGGAGGAACCTCAGCGATGAAATTTATAACTAAATATATAGTGCCTTTGGCCTTGGGATTGACCGTATTTTCGGCCTGTAACAAAAATCTATTGGATGTAACGGCGACTGATCGGATATCGACAGAAGCAATTGAGGCAGATACAGCTGTCTTGGAAGCTTTTATTATCAACAGGTACATCGGTGAAAAGATTATATCAAATGAAGCGGATGGGACGAATCCTGGATTTGGACGCGGTTTTGAATATGCGCTTTGGTCCTCACTATCTGATGAGTCCATGTATACCAATGATGATAACACCTGGCTAATTATTCGGGGGCAGTTGTCTCCTGAAAATTTAGGTGCCGCTGGATCACTTTGGGCACGTAGTTACCGTAGTATCCGTGAGTGTAATTATGCAAAAAAAGTGCTGTCTACTATTCAGATAAGCTCTTCACACAAACGGCATCTCGAAGGTGAACTACAGTTTATCAGGGCATTTCGGTATCACGATCTCATCCGGAACTTTGGTCGCGTCGTCCTGATGGGCGATACCGTGTATGGCCTGAAAGATAATTTAAACACGGTAAGCCTTTTCGAGCGGAAGTCTATGCAGGAAGGAATGGATTATGTGATAAAAGAGCTGGACGAAGCGATTGAAAAGCTGCCCCAGGATAATAGTGACCAGATCTGGGTGAAAGGCCGGGCAACGAAAGCCGCTGCCATGGCATTAAAATCAAGATTACTGCTGTATGCAGCGAGCCCACTGTATAACGTGGGAAGCTGGGCCGCAGCGGCCCAGGCAGCACAAGACCTGATTTCGCTAAATAAATTCAGCCTCTATACAGCGGGGTACCAATCGCTATTTTTGGTTGACCGGAACCCGGAAACTATTTTCGCCCGTTATTATACCAAAAATGCCAATCATGTGCATTTGGAGATTGCCAATGGACCAAACGGCTATGGTGGTTGGGGAGGAAACACGCCTTACCAAAATCTGGTGGATGCTTATCAGATGAAAAATGGTCAAGCCCCATTTAATGAGGATGGAACTGTAAATACAGCTTCAGGATACGATCCCAATAACCCCTATATCAATCGTGATCCACGCTTTGATGCAACAATTCTACACAATGGTTCGATGTACAGAGGACGCGCTGTTGAAACATTTACTCCAGGTGGACAGGATAGCAGGGAGGGAAGGGATAATTGGAATACATCCAAAACCGGTTATTATCTACGCAAGTTTATGAATGATGCATATCCGCTGGAAAACCCATGGGGAAATGCAGGATTTCAACCCTGGAATTATTTTCGTTATGCCGAAATTCTACTAAATTTTGCAGAGGCGGCCAATGAGGCCTACGGCCCGGATGTACTACCCCAAGGCAGTACTCTTACCGCTAGACAGGCCTTAAATTTAGTTCGGACAAGACCTTCTGTCGAGATGCCTGAAATCCCCGTTGGAAAATCGAAAGATGAATTTAGAAAACTGTTGCGTTACGAACGCCGGATAGAGCTGGCCTTCGAGGAACACCGTTTTTATGACGTAAGGAGATGGAAAATCGCCAACATAACAGAGAATGCGCCAGCTGCCGGAATGACGGTAACAAAAGGAAGCAATGGGCTTACCTATACGCGAAAAGAGGCATTATCGGGCCGCCGTTTTGAAGAAAAACATTATTGGCTTCCGATACCGCGGGCAGATATTTTGTCCTCGAACGGACAACTGGAACAAAATCCAGGTTATTAATGTTAATCAATCAAAAAAAGACATACGCGATGCGCTGGGACCTCTTTCGGAACCAGCGCATTGTTGTCAGATCAAGCAACCTTTTACTAAATTATTTTATACATGCGATTTACGGTTATAGCATTTTTATTGATAAATATTGCGGCATCGGCATACGCGCAGGCCTATCGCCATGGGCCTACCGAAAAGGATTTTGCCGGTTATTTATTTGCTTATTTTAAGGGTAATGCGGTGGCCGATGAAGCGGTCTGTTTTGCCATTAGCACCGATGGTTATACGTACCGTGCGCTGAACGGTAACCGTCCGGTACTGGATTCGAAGACCATCAGTAAAACCGGAGGTGTCCGGGATCCGCACATCCTTCGGGCTGAAGATGGAAAGACTTTCTATATGGTACTGACCGATATGACCTCCGCCAAAGGCTGGGATTCCAATCGCGGTATGGTCCTGCTAAAATCGCAGGATCTGCTGCACTGGTCCCATCGGGCCATCGATTTCCAGCAGCGATTTACTGGGCAGGAAGATCTGAAGCGCGTATGGGCGCCACAGACCATTTTTGATGCGGCAGCAGGAAAATATATGGTCTATTGGTCCATGCAACATGGGAATGGTCCGGATATCATTTATTACGCCTACGCGAATAAAGATTTTACCGATTTTGAAACAGAGCCAAAAGTGCTCTTCATGCCTAAAAATGGCAAATCCTGTATTGATGGCGATATTATCGAAAAGAACGGACTCTTTTATCTTTTCTACAAAACGGAAGGGCACGGCAATGGGATCAAACTTGCCATGACGGACTCCCTGACTTCGGGAAAATGGATCGAACAGCCTGGTTATAAGCAGCAAACAAAGGATGCCGTGGAGGGATCAAGTGTTTTCAAGCGAAACCAGTCGGACCAATATATCCTGATGTATGATGTGTATGGTAAAGGAAAATACCAATTCTGTATTTCCGATGATCTCGATCGTTTTAAAGTGATCGACCAAGAGATTGATATGGATTTTCATCCCCGTCACGGAACCATCATACCGCTTTCCAGAGAGGAGCTGATCCGGTTGACGGCAAAGTGGGGCAAACCCAAGGATATACCATTTGCGTTCAAAAAGAACCCTATTCTGGACGGTTACTATGCAGACCCCGACATCTTGTATGCTAACAAGACCAAACGATATTATATCTATCCCACAAGCGATGGCTTTGATGGCTGGGGTGGCTTTTATTTTAAGACTTTTTCTTCCGCCGATCTGATCCATTGGAAGGATGAGGGTGTCATCCTGGACCTTAAAAAAGAGGTTCCCTGGGGACCGAGTCATGCATGGGCGCCAACGATCACCGAGAAAAAAGTTAAAGGCGACTATAAATATTACTACTATTTTACGGCGGCGCAGAAAATCGGTGTCGCCGTAGCGGATCAGCCAACGGGGCCCTTCAAGGATTCGGGTAGGCCCTTGATCGACTTCAAACCTCCGGGGGTAACCGGGGGTCAGGAGATCGATCCCGCGGTGTTCAATGATCCCAAGTCGGGTAAAAGCTATTTGTATTGGGGGAATGGCTACCTTGCCGTTGCCGAACTAAATAAAGATATGGTCTCCATCAAAAAGAATACAATAAAGGTATTGACACCCGACAAAACATTTCGTGAAGGGGTATATGTGATCTTTCGCAATGGAATATACTATTTTCTTTGGTCAGAAGATGATACCCGCAGCGAGAATTACCGGGTTCGCTATGGGACATCAACCTCTCCCTATGGGCCAATCCAGGTGCCTGAGAACAATCTGATCTTGCAAAAAGATCCGGCGAAAGGAATCTATGGTACTGGTCATAACTCGATCTTGCAGGTTCCCGGAACCGACGAATGGTATATTGTCTATCATCGGTTTAATTATCCAAATGGGATCAGGATGGGGGATGCAGCAGGTTTCCATCGGGAAGTATGCATGGATCGGCTTTATTTCGATGCGAATGGCCAGATCGTACCTGTAATTCCAACCCATTAATAGCAATCAGATCAACCTAAACGACTACATAACATGAGCATAATAATTAAAAATATAGCGATCCTTGCGGCGTCAGTTTTAACCGGGCTGAGCTCCGTTTACGCCCAGCCGGGTTTTGGTGTCGCGCAGCGTATCAATGTAGACTGGCAGTTCCAGTTAGAAACCGCAGGAGCAGGGCAAAGCGCAACAGCACTAAACGAGCAGGCCTGGAAATCGGTTAGGCTACCCCATGACTGGGGCGTAAAGTACCCCTTGAGTCCAAATCTCGCCAGCGCCACGGGATATTTACCCGGGGGGATAGGCTGGTACCGAAAACAACTGGCCATACCTGCTGAAGACCAAGGAAAGAAGATCTTTCTTTATTTTGAGGGTGTTTACAACCGCAGTGAAGTTTTTGTCAACGGCAAATCTGTCGGCAAGCGCCCCAATGGCTATGTATCATTTTCCTATGATATCAGCCCGTACATTGAATTTGGGAAGGAAAATACCATTGCGGTCAAAGTCGACCATAGCAAAAGCGCGGATTCGCGCTGGTACACAGGATCCGGAATCTACCGCGATGTTTGGCTCGTCAAGGCCGATCAGGTGCATCTGGATCAATGGGGAGTATATGCCTATCCGGAAATCAAGGGCAGGAAAGGCGTGCTCAATACCGAAACTACGGTGGTCAACAGTTCGTCCCAGCGTAGCGCTGTTACCGTGCAGCAGGAGCTCATCGATGCCGAAGGTAGGCTTGTTGAGAAAAAATCCGGGCAGCTTACGATCGCTGCTACCGATAAAGCACGCCTGGATCTGAAATTGACAGCATCAAATCCAAAGCTGTGGAACTTAGCGCAGCCCATACAATACACCTTGCGGACAACAGTATGGCAAAATGGCAAGCAGATCGATCAGTCCGAAGTAAAGACAGGCTTTAGGACTTTTACCTTTGATCCGGATAAAGGCTTTGCCTTAAACAAGCAATGGATGAAAGTAAAAGGTGTCTGTTTGCATCACGATGCCGGTGTACTCGGTGCCGAGGTGTACCCTGAGGTGTGGCGGCGGCGCCTGCTCACACTGAAATCGCTTGGTGTTAACGCCGTGCGTACGAGCCATAATCCACAGGCAACCTCACTTTATAATTTATGTGATGAGCTGGGCCTGTTGGTCATGGATGAAGCATTTGATGAGTGGGAATTTCCGAAGCGAAAGTGGCTGCAGGGCTGGAATGCAGGGGTACCCGGTTTTGAGGGCGCTTACGATTTTTTTGAAGAGTGGGGGGAGCGGGATTTGGCCGATATGGTCCAAAGGGACCGGAATCACCTGTCGATATTTGCCTGGAGCATAGGCAATGAAGTGGATTATCCCAATGATCCCTATTCCCATCCGATTTTGAATGGCGAGAAAAAAGAAGGTGGCTTTACCCAGGCCTCTTATGGCGGTTATAAGAAAGATGCACCGGACGCCATGCGTTTGGGGGATATTGCCAAACGTCTGGTTGCTGTGGTAAAAAAATACGATCGCAGTCGGGCGGTAACAGCAGGCCTGGCGGGGGTAGCGATGTCTAATGAAACGGCCTACCCCGGAGCACTTGATATTGCGGGTTACAATTATACGGAGAGCCGATATCAGGAAGATCACCAGCGTTACCCGAAGCGTGTCATCTATGGCAGTGAAAATCGGCATGATCTTTCGGCATGGCTGGCTGTACGCGACAATGCGCATATATTTGGACAGTTCCTGTGGACAGGGATCGACTATCTGGGCGAATCGGGCCGTTGGCCTTCGCGTGGTTTTTATTCGGGCTTACTTGATTTTGCTGGCTTTATCAAACCCAGGGGATATTTTCGCCAGTCTTTGTGGGCAGAAAAACCCATGGCTTATTTGGGAACCTATCCATTGGCCGGGGCAACTGGTACGACAGATGTGTGGTCCGCTTTGGAAGCCCAGCAGGAACAACAAAAGAATGAAAGACCCTCCATGGATGCCTGGCCGATCTGGAATTATCAGGACGGGCAGCTTATCCGGGTAGTCTGCTATACCAATAGTGCTGCAGCCCAGCTAACACTGAATGGACAGACCGTGGGTGATGAGAAAAAATACGATGAGAAAACAGGGATTATCTTTTGGGATGTCCCTTATGCCACTGGTAAACTGGAAGTGATCGGGCTGGACGGCAATGGCAAAGAAGTTGTTCGCCATGCGATTCAATCGAGCCAGCGGCCGGCATCCATTCAGGCGGTGCTTGTTGGGGATCCGTTGATCAAAGCAGGTGGGCTGCTGCAGCTGATGGTGCAGCT
The DNA here is from genome assembly GCF_003627955.1 of Sphingobacterium puteale. Classification (GTDB taxonomy): domain Bacteria; phylum Bacteroidota; class Bacteroidia; order Sphingobacteriales; family Sphingobacteriaceae; genus Sphingobacterium; species Sphingobacterium puteale. The sequence continues at coordinate 124,229 of NZ_RBWS01000006.1, forward strand.
TGTCGATGATAAGGGCATTCCCGTGGTTCTTTCGGAAGATGAAATTACCTGCGATATTGCCGGGAATGCGCGTTTATTGGGTATGGAGGCCGGAAATAATGCTGATATGGGCGATTATACGGATAATAAACAGCGGGTCCATCAAGGCAAAATGATCGTTTATGTACAATCAACGGGCAAAGCGGGTGACCAGATTACCATTCGGTTGAGCTCCCCTTGGCTGAAAGCCGCCACGGTATCCTATAACGTTAACTGATGGGCTTATTCATCCGAGCGGAGTGTTCGTATTTCTAAAATTTTATGACTGGGGGACCTTGATGTCCCCTTGATTTTTACCTCTATTGTCGACATAGCGGTACTTCCTTTGGGAAGCTTTATGCGCGAGGTTGTAATAATAGCACTGCTATCGGTGCTCTTTAGGGTTTCAACAAGGGTTCCATTGACGATGATTTCGGTACTCCGCAGCGCAGTATCTGTCATAAATTTCAGGTATAGTGCACTAGCGTCTGTATTTTTTAGCTGGTAACTGAACCAGCCGGTGGTTTCACGCCAACGCGTATCGTCTGTACTTCCGGCCTTGCTATTTTCTTCCTGAAAGAAGTGATCCGATTCCGGCTGTTGTTCACCTGCAATCACCTTGTCCACCGTGATTGCAGTGAGGGCAAGGCTTTCGCGTTCATCCCTTTCAATTTTATCCTGCAGGAGTTGAAGTTGGCTGGCAGTTGTTTGTGGCCAATATAGAATATATCTACTATCATGAAGTCCATAGAAAGGTTCAAGTTCCATGTTTAGTGTGTCTTTCCCTTGACGAAGTCCTGTGAGTGTAAAATGCAATGGTTTGCCAGGGATCGGATGAATAAGTGTCGGGATCGCTTTAGGATCAGTGACAAGGATAGGGATATCGCGCAATGGGACCTGTCTTCCGGATGCGATATGACCCATCCGGCTATCGCCGGCCTTTAGTCCTGTGAGATCACTTGTTCCCGAACGTGCAGCGAGCACAACAGGCCCATAGGATATGTTGTAATAGTTACTCTGATCAGGTAATTGTTCAGTCTGGATTTCCATTGGCAATTCCATACGCAGACGATCTCCGGGCTTCCAAGTACGTTTTATTTTGATATGCGTTTCCGTGGAATCCGTAATGGGATAAGATTTTTCGTTTATTGAAATAGTTGGCTTAGTTTTCAGCCATTTAGGTTTACGTAGATAAAGAGTAAATTCATGTTTATTTTTTGAATTAATTATCAGCGAGGTATATGGATCCTCCGGAAAGTTGTTGTTCTGAATGATCTCGATTCCCTTTTCTTTCCAATTTAGTCGAGAGGGAACAAAGAGATTGACGTACAAGTCATCCTTTGTATGTGCATAAATCATTTCACCATACTTGGCATGGTTTTCCATTCCAGACCCCACGCAGCACCACATACTCGTCTGTGGTTGTGAGTAGACGCGATAATGTCCCGGACGGATTTGCGTAAAGTAGACCAGTCCACCGTGTTCGGGATGTTGGGTAGATAAAATGTGATTATATAATGCCCTTTCATAAAAATCCATATACTTGGCCTGTTGATCTGTACGATACAGCATTTTTGTGAGCCTGAGCATATTGTAGGTGTTACAGGTCTCGGGACCCTCGATGCTATGAACCATCTTCGAAAAATCGTTTGTAGGATTAAAGTGTTCACTGACACTATTCCCTCCGATGGCAATGGATCTATGCAATACAACGTTATCCCAGAAATAGCGTACTGCCTCGGCCCATTGTATATCGTTGGAGAGTTCTGCAATTCGTGCGAAGCCCAAAACTTTTGGGATCTGTGTATTGGCATGTAATCCCGTTAATTTATCTTGATGTTGTTTTAAGGGGACCAAGATGGATTGGTGAGAAAATTTTCGCGCAAGCTCCAGGTATTTGGGGTTTTGAGTAATTGCAGCGACATCTGCAAAAGTTTCATTGAGACCACCATGTTCACTGCGTAACATGTCTTGTATTTGATTGTCAGATAGTTGGGAGACCAGTCTCACAGCCCAATCAGTCATCTCGATAAGCATGGTCTTAGCGGTTTGATTAGCCGTCAGCAAGTAGACATCACGCAATCCAGCGTAGGTTTTATGAATATTATAAAGCGGAACCCACTTTCCATTTAGACTAAAAGTGTTTGAATGGATATTACCCATATGAATTTCTTCCCAGATGCGTTTACCTCCCGGCACACCGCCAATATAGCCATTTCCATTTGCTTGCTGACAGCGCCGCAAGGTTATAATCATATAATCAAGTCGTTCTTTGATCCGCGGATCGTCAGTTGAAGCGTACATGTGGGAGAGTGCAGATAGGTAATGACCACCGATATGACCGTCCAAACCAGTGTTTTCCCAGTTCGTGTAAGATTCTTTAATGACCGGTAAGCCAGCTTCCCTTAAAAACGGGGCAAGTAGGCGATCAGGATCCATTGCCAATAAGTACTGCAAATCAAGTTGTTGTGCATGATAAAAGGGACACGGTAATAATCGAATATCCTTTAGATCGAAATAGTTTAGCTGTTTGGGTGTCTGTGCAAATAAAGAAGAACAGAAAGCGAATACAAAGATTATTTGAGAAAGACTACTATTTAATTTCATTTCAAATTTAAGGTATGTAATCAGCTGCATGTAAAAGTATGCAACAAGTTGGTTATTGGAAAATATGAAGTATTGTGTCGTTAAATCAAAGATATAAATTACCAAACGATTTTTAAATGTTTTTTTAACATTTATTTTGTTGCTATATTAAGGAACCTGTTGATCCTTTAATTTGGAGCAATTTTATCAGAGGAATATGGCTGTAAGTCTTATTGATGTTATATTGATTATACCTCCTGCGAGTCGGAATTTGCGAGAATGATCTGAACTTGTCTGAAGAAACCGGGATTAATCTGTTATTTACTAGTTTTATACATTTTTACCCTTCTTTTAATTATTTGTTGCAAGGTCATTTTTTTGAAACCTATAGCTTTGCTTTATAACCAATTGGCGAATGGCTAGCGCATTCCTAGGAATGCTCCGAGAAAGGAAATAATGAATCTTTAGCAATGCAACTTGTATTTTTTTGCCTACAGTCAGCAGGCTAGTAATAACCAATTCGTTTAAATAAATAACCAAGTACGCGCCTCTAGGGGCAAAAAGACATTTATCTCAGATAAGATTATGAACAGAAATTATGTGTCTTCTTTCTTTTGTTTTCCTAAAGAAAGGAACAGGAAAGTGAAGTGGTTGTTAATGGCTTCCATGTTAATGTCCATTGGACGGCTGTCTGCCCAAGAAAAAGTCGTTCATGGAAAGATTGTAAGTGATCAGGGAAAACCGATTATCGGGGCATCGATCAAAGTAAAGGATAAAGCCCTAAGTACATCAACCAACGATAAAGGCGAATTTGTACTCAAGCTCAATCCGGGCGAAACCATTATTGTATCCAACGTAGGGTATAATCATGTCGAATATGTAATCGGCAACTCTTCAGAAATCAGTATCCCGCTTGTCTCTTCGGAAATCGCAGTAGATGAGGTTGTGGTGGTGGGCTATGGTAAGCAGAAGAAGGTGGATCTGACCTCTTCTATTGCCGTGGTGGACACCAAAGATCTTGTCAAAGTTCCCGGCGGAACAATTGCCACGCTTCAGAGTGCTGTACCCGGGGTGCAGGTAACCAATGGCGCCGTCCGCATCCGTGGTGTTGGATCCATTAACGGCACGGATCCGCTCTATGTGGTTGATGGGATGATCGGCGGCGCTATGCCGGATGAAAATAATATTGCCAGCATTCAGGTGTTGAAAGATGCTGCATCCAGCGCCATCTATGGTGCCCGTGGAGCCAATGGCGTTATTTTGGTCACCACAAAACGGGGTAAAGCGGGGGATGTAAAGCTCGATTACAATGCTTTCGCCGGCATCAAAAATATTTCCCACAATGTCCCCCTGCTGAACGGACAGCAACTGGCCGAATTGATTAATGAGGAAATGTATAATAAAGATCCTTCGCGTAAAGACTATTTGGACGCTCTGTCTAAACCGTCAGCCATCGGGCAAGGGTATAATATGATGGATGAACTGTTACAGACGGGAAATTATCAAAGGCATAATCTCTCGGTCTCCGGTGGTTCTCAAAATGCCAATTTTCGGCTGAGCGGTATTTATGCAACAGATAAATCCATTATTATTCAGGACAAGAATAAGTATTATGGAGCCCAATTCATCTCTGATTTTACCAAAGGAAAACTTAAGATAGGCGAAACACTTTCCTTAGGCTATACCCGCCGCAACTGGAGTGACAAAAATATCATCGATGCGCAAAAGTGGTCCTCCACATTACCGTTATATGATGCCAACAGTAGCACCGGATTTGCAGGAGCAGGGAATGGAACAGATGTACAAAGTGCTTTGGCAAATGCTTATCTTAATAAAAATGTCAATGATAATTTTTCGGTAAACGGCAATGCTTGGGCTACCTATGAGATCATCAAAGGACTGATTTATAAGTTTAATATGGGCGTAGATCTTAGCCGTGTACGGAATGAAGGCTATATCGGTAACTACTCCGTTGGTCAATATCAGAACCATAGCCCGGATGAACTCAATATTTCCAGCAGTCAGAATAATCGTTGGCTATTTGAAAATACGCTGACTTACGAAAATAATTTTGGTAAACATGCGATTTCGGCTTTGGCAGGGATCACCTCGGAAGAATCGCGATACAATGCTGTAAACGCAGGTGCCCGCGGTTTGCCCAGTCCAGATGTTTTGATACTCAATTCGGCTTCCTTGGCAAGTTCCCGCCTGGTGGGCTCAGGTGTGGGGCAGTCGGCCATGTACTCCATGCTGGGACGTGTTAACTATAATTATGACAATCGTTACCTCCTGACCTTTAACATGCGGCGCGATGGATCGGCCAACTTCAGTAATCAATACCGCTATGGAAATTTTCCTTCGGTATCGGCAGGATGGCGGATCAGTCAGGAATCCTTTCTGAAAGCATTTCCCGCTATCAGCGAATTGAAGCTCCGTGGTAGCTATGGGCTCCTGGGTAATTCGGATATTGCGCAATATCAATATCAACGGACGGTTAGTTTCGACCATGTCTGGTATTACCTGAACAATGTGATGGTGACGGGAGCGCTGCCACAGACGCCTTCAAACCCGAATGTAAAATGGGAAAGTCAGTATTCAACTGACCTTGGTCTCGATCTCGAGCTCTTTGATCACAAATTGGCTTTGACGGTCGATTACTATAATAAGAAGACGGAGGACATGCTGATCAATGTACCCATTTCGTTCACTGCGGGCTACGTCAACAACTTCCCCGTGCTGAATGCCGGCAGCATACGAAACCGGGGCTGGGATATCCTGGCATCCTACAAAGATCAGATCGGTAATTTTGGCTATCATATCGGTGCCAATATTTCTTTTGTGAAAAACCGCGTCCTGAGCCTGGGTAACAATAATGAAATTCTATGGGGAAGTATTTCGCCTGGGGGAGAAAATGTCACCAGGACCGCCGTTGGCCGTTCGATAGGGGAATTTTGGGGCTATACCACTGACGGTTTATATACCAGTCAGGCACAATTGGATGCCGATAAAGCTTTTGCACCAAATGCAGCACTGGGTGATGTGCGCTTCAATGACCGAAATGGAGACAAGGTCTTAAATGATCAGGATAAGGACTTTCTGGGAAGTCCAATACCTGATTTTAGCTACGGTTTCAATGCGGATGTCAACTACAAAAGTGCCATTGGTACCTTTGACCTGTCGATGATCTGGCAGGGAAGCCAAGGAAACGATATCTACAACAATAGCCGCTACTGGGGCGAGGGAATGTATCATTACTACAATAATTTTGCCTCAACGTTGGATCGATACCGCGCAGAAGAACTTGTCTTCAAAAATCCGGTATCCGGTGAAACGACCGTTTATCCAAAAAATACAGATACCAATATTCCTCGTGCTGTACTCGGAGACCCGAATCAAAATTTAAGGGCATCTAACAGGTTTTTGGAGGATGGTTCTTATCTGCGGCTGAAAGTCGTCAACATTGGTTACAGTTTTTCAAGTCCGAGACTTGAACGCTGGAAGATCGACCGATTGCGGTTTTATGTCGGCGCAAAAAACCTACTGACCTTTACCAAGTACTCGGGCTATGATCCTGAGGTGGGATCGGGTGATACACGCTCCAATCTAAGCCGTGGTATCGATGGACAAACACCATGGGGACTGAGCTTCCCAAATTCAAGAGAGTATTTTATGGGGATTCAATTTACATTCTAACCACTTTATCGACATCATGAATAGACACTATATAAAACTAGCAGCTGCTGTTTTGTTGATACAGTTTTCGGGCTGCAAACCGAATCTGGATCTCTCCAACCCGCAGGAATTGTCGACAGACACCTATTATAAGACAGCAGATCAATTGGAAAACTCAGTCATACCTGCCTATCAGGCTCTAATCGGCCGTACGCAGGGGGGATATGCACGTAGTTTGTATTACGAACTTTTGGCTCCTGGGGACGATTATAACCATACCTTCAAATGGGAACCCATGTATCAGGATAGCTACAATACCCCTGCAAGCGATGGGATGACAGCCCAGACCTGGAGAGATTTTTGGAACGGTGTGTTTGCGGCTAATTTAGCCATCGACCGTATTCAGAAGTTTGAGGGCGAAATAGACCAGAATAGAAAGAATAGACTGTTGGGGGAAGCGCATTTTTTGAGAGCGCTGAACTATTTACACCTGGGAATGCTGTTTGGAGAAACCATTCCGCTAATGAATAAACCTGTTGAAACAAATGAAGATTATTATCCAGGCAACGCACCCACGGGTGCAGTATTTGCGCTGATTGTGGATGATTTTAAGAAAGCATCAGAATTGTTGCCAACGCGCGCAGCACTTTATGCCGACAGTAAAATGATCGGTAGGGCAACCAAAGGTGCTGCTCAGGCTTATCTAGCTAAAACTTACCTTTATAAACCCATCCTAGCAAAAGGACAAACCGCAGATTTTGCAAATGCCGAGATCCAATTGAAAGGCGTTATTGAAAGCAAGGAGTATCAATTGATGTCTTCTTACAGAGATAATTTTTTGGAAACGAAAGAGAATAATCAGGAGTCTGTTTTTGAAATACAGCTTTATAATGGTCCAGGTTGGCTAGGGGACGATATTTCGAGTTCATGGCGCTGGCAGGAAATCGGAATGTTTGACGGAACAGGTGGGGCCTGGTGGAATCTGGCGCCCAATAAAATGGCTCATGATGAATTTGAAGATGGAGACCCTCGTAAATATATGACCTTATGGTGCGAGAATGGCGCAAAGTTTACACAACTGGATGGTAAGGTCACGAACTATACAGACTGGATGAAAAACCTGGCGACCAATAAAGATTACTTTGGTACCCGGAAATATTGTCCGGATGTTCAGATAGCGGACTTTGATAATGGCAACAATGATCGTATTTTTCGCTATAGTGATGTGTTGCTACTGTATGCTGAGTGTCTCAATGAACGGGGGGATGTTACAGGAGCGAAACAATACATCAACCTGGTGCGTAAACGCGCCAATAATATCGTCCCCGATGAGCAGCCACACCTGTGGTACCAAAAATCCAATGGGACAATTCCCGATGTGGATGGGTTGCTCGCGCAGGGTTTAGTAAAAAATGGTGTTTCATTAAACACGGTCAAAAATATCATCGTACATGAGCGATTCGTCGAGTTCTTGGGTGAATATCAACGGTATTTTGACCTTCTGCGTTGGGGTATGGCTGATCCCGCCTGGCTGGAGCCTTTAAAGAAAGGGGGCTGGTCGCCAAAAGCCATGTACTATCCTTTCCCGCAGGCAGAACTGGACAATAACAAAAATTTGAAAGGGAATGACATGAACAATTGATCTGGGAAAATATATGTTTTTATTTATTCATAGTTAGTGTTAGGTGGAGGTGTCCTTTTTAGGGCACCTTTTTTGGGAATCAACCGAACAAAAAGAATCCTGTGTCGATATTGTACTAGTATTGATCGATTATGTAGTTTCTTTCCTAGAACAATACAGTTATTTTTGATTTTAGATAAAATAACAAATTATAAACCGAATGATTTTGTCCAGCAGTTTGGGCTCAAAGCATTCCGATCGAAGTTCAGATTACAATGGATAGAAGAACAGCAATTAAATGTCTCGGCGCGACTATTCCGAGCCTTTTCCTGAGTAAATTTAGCCTTGCCCAGGTTCATCTGGGAAAAGCTCCTTTTCATCCCAACTGGCGTTCACTAGAAAACTATCAGGTGCCTGAGTGGTTCAGGGATGCCAAATTCGGTATCTGGGCGCATTGGGGACCACAGTGTCAGCCCGAGCGCGGGGATTGGTATGCCCGGGGCATGTATCAGGAGGGGTCCGATCAGTATAATTACCACATCGAAAAATATGGACATCCTTCGGTGTTTGGCTTTAAGGATATTATTCATCAGTGGAAGGCCGAAAATTGGAATCCAGAAGAGTTAATGGAACTGTATCAAAATGCCGGAGCCCAATATTTTATGGCTTTGGCTAATCATCATGATAATCTGGATCTTTATCGCAGCAGTCATCATCAATGGAATAGTGTCAATGTCGGCCCCAAAAAAGATATTGTTGGCGGATGGGAACGTGCTGCTAAAAAGCGAGGGCTCAAATTTGGTGTGAGCGTTCACGCAGCGCATGCCTGGACCTGGTACGAAACAGCGCAACGAAGTGATAAAGCTGGAAAGTTTGCCGGAGTACCTTACGATGGGAAGTTGACAAAGAAAGATGGCGCAGGAAAATGGTGGGCGGATTACGATCCACAGGAACTCTACGCACAGGATCATGAGCCTAGTTTGGATAGCAAAGACGACAACACGGTTCATCGGCAGTGGCATTGGGATGTCGCCTCCGGCGTGAGCGTACCTAACAAAGCGTACTGTGAAAATTTTAAAGCACGCACGCTGGAACTGATGGACAACTACAAACCCGACATGGTTTACTTTGATGATACCGTCCTGCCACTCTGGCCGGTAAGCAATGTTGGACTGGAAATAGCAGCCGATTTTTATAATAAGAGCATGCAGGCAAATAAGGGTAAGGTCAATGTGGTCATCAACGGTAAAATCCTGAACGAACAGCAACGGAAATGCCTGGTATGGGATATCGAACGTGGACAGAGCAATACCATTGAACCGCACCCCTGGCAGACCTGTACCTGTATTGGTTCATGGCATTATGATCGACGGATTTACGATAATAATCACTATAAATCTGCCAAAACCGTTATTCATATGTTGATTGATGTGGTCAGTAAAAATGGTAATTTATTGTTAAGTGTACCCTTACGCGGTGATGGTTCTATCGACGACCGGGCAAAGGAGGTCGTCGAGGGAATAGGAAGTTGGATGGCGGTGCATAAAGAAGCCATTATCGGAACGAGACCATGGTTTATCTTTGGGGAGGGACCTGCACAGGAGGAGGCTCCGTCATTGAGTGTTCAGGGCTTCAACGAAGGAAAAGGAAAAGCTTTTACCAGCGATGATGTCCGTTTTACAACGAAGGGAAATGTTTTGTATGCCTTTATTATGGGAACAGCGACCGAAAAACAAATAAAAATTAAGTCATTAGGCCGTTCGGAACCGAATTCGAGAACAGTAAGGCGAATACAGATGCTCGGATGTGATGCTCGGATTTCATATCAGCAACTCGATAATGCTCTTCAAGTCTCCATACCCGATAGTTTGGCTCAAAACAATATCGCGATGGTATTAAAAATCACGTAAAGTTTTAATCTCTTCTGCTGCTAAAGCATGTTTTGTATGCTGGATAAAAAGTCCATGACCGTGTCTCGTGGGATAGCGAGGCAGGCTGTATGACTAAAACGTGCAATGTTGATGCCTATGAAGTTTCCCTTGCCATCGATGATCGGACTCCCACATTCGTCGGAATGAATACGAGAATCGTGGATAAATACGCGCGGAAAATTATCCCTTCGCAATGACTTTCCTTGAGGAATGTTGTTTGCAGGATGTGGATTTTCCCGAAGGTTCCATCTGGAAAGAATGATCTTCGTATGTAACTCGGTCACCCCGCGTCGGAAGTGAACTTGGAGTGTATCACCTGCATAAAATTGTTGCATCGCCGCGTTGATTTTAGCGGCGCTCGCTACATCATGACCGTTTAATGCAATTATTCCATCGCCGGCGCGCAGTCCAGCTCGGTCTGCAGCACCCATGCTGTCTACTTTTGTTAAGGTTGGAAGGCCTTGGATTTCCTGCATCTGTGCTTCGAAAGTTCCCGGGATGGGAATTCGTGGGAACGTTTGGGGCGACATGCCGAGGACTCCGCTTTTACGCTGATTGGCGGCAAGGAGCGACCACAACTTTATTCCGAGTAAAGAATCAGGAACGCCTTGTTCGGTTATCTTCGATGCAGTGACTGCTGGAAATTTATGGTCGCTCACAAGTGCTATCAGGTCGTTTTTTTCATCCCTGAATAAGATTTTCAAGGCATAGGTGCTGTTGTGAATTTCGGCGATTGGTGCGGCACCAACCTGGCTGCTTTTGGATAAGATCACCTGCTTATTGTTTGCCAGGTTAAATGCAGTGCCTAATATATACATGTTATTGCCATGTAATGTACTACGGATGGGGATAGACTGAACCTTTGTTTTGGGATCTTGTGCCGGTTTTTTGAGTCCCAATACCATGAGTTTTTTCGCTAAGGGATCGCTACCGATTGAATCAGTAGCAGTGGGATAGCTGTTAATTGCAACCGGGTGGGTCAGGGAGCGCCAATAGATGCGATAGCTGTTTACAGGTACCTCAAAATTGATGCCCTCTGCAGCATCGATACGGCTATGTAGACCAATTACGCGGCCTAAGGCGTCAAATAATGGACCGCCGGAATCACCCGGCTCCATGATACTGCTGCTTTGAATGAAACCATAGTCATCCATTTTTTTTAGAATGCGTCCAGCACGGAGAAAGGGAGTATTGAAGGGCAGCGTTTCAGGATAGGATAGTCCAAAGCAGCGTTGGTTTTCAGAGATGGTTGAGGACCAGCCCATCTCGGCAAAAGGCCAGGGGCCTTCGCCCTGCATCTTCATCATGGCAATATCGGGCAAGTTGGTCTGTTGGTCGACGACCAGACGTCCGAGCGCTTTGGCAAGCCCCTGCTTGCCATCAGGGAAAATCACACGATAGAAATTGCCAGGCTTCGTGGAATGCGCCACAGTGAGGATCGAACCATCCGGACACACGATGACTCCACTGAAAGGCGCACTGTTTTGTTGACCGCTCACACTGTCTATACCGAACATTTTTATGGAAGCAGCGAGCGCCCGGTCAATAATAGACCTCGGTATCTCGCGTTCAGCGGTCTGCTTGCGCTGTGCTAAGCAGTAATTGTCGCATGTGAATAAGCACAATATTGTCCAAATAATGAGGTATTGGAGGAAGGTGCTTTCAAGAAATTTTTTGGAATAAGGTGTCATATTGCAAATAGGTTGATTTATTGGATTAGGTTTTGCTTTGCAAAGCCACAGCTCAAAGGTAGCGGATTTGTTAACAGAAAAACAAGGGTAACGAAACAGTTCTGAATAAATTATTGACCTTGGCTTGTTTTTTATGCGGTTTGCTGAAAAATTTATGGCTTAATACACGAAAATTAAGAAAAAATAATAGGAAAAATCTAGAAATAGGTCGGCCATAGGAAGTATCCATTCTTTTTAGTTATCTTTGTCCACGAAAAGATTAACTGCTTGCTAAACCGATCTACCGATGAATTATACGAGCGAAAAAGAGCTGCTTGATGACTTTCTGAATGGAGAGGAGCGTGCCTGTGCGCATGTATACAACCGTTATTTTAGTCGCATTTGTTTATATGCATCGAACTTTGTGGATGAAAGTAAAGAAGCTGAAGATATTGCCGAAGAGGGATTTATCCGCTTGTGGCAGAGCAGGCGGCGCTTTGAAAGTTTATCACATCTGAAGGCAGCCCTTTATCAGGCTACGCGTCATGTAGGAATCAATCACCAGACCGCCCGGAAGCGAAGATTAAATCGGGTCGATAGTTATGTGGCGCAACAGGAGCCGGATCAAAAATCCCATTTGCATGAGCTTGTTTATGCCGAAACAATGGCCGAACTATACGATGCCATTCAGAAGCTACCTCCAAAAGCACGTGAAATTATTCAGCTGAGCTACCTCGCAGGCAACAGCAATCAGGAAATTGCGGATCTATTACAGCTAAATATTCAAACGGTAAAAAATCAAAAATTACGTGCCCTAGGCCTTCTACGTCAACATTTAACACGCGATTCCTTTAATTATTTGCTCTCGTTAATCGTTCTTTTTGGAAAAATTTAATTTTTTTTTATTGCCTTTGGTACTTTTTTTAATCGGTGTGGTATCTATAGATGAAATAGTTCGAAATGGATCCTAAAGAAGAAGAAAAACTTATTCATATCAGTTCGCTTGTCCTCCATGAAATGCGGGGATCGCTTAGCGACGAAGACCGCCTTTTTCTGGAGGGCTGGCTACAGGAATCCGCAATGAACAAACACATCTATCAACGCTGTCTGGATGAGGCGCAGCGGCGTAAAGGATATGCCAGTTTGCAGCAATTTGAAAAGCAACGTAATTTTGAGTCGATAAAAGCTAAACTTTCCTTCCGTTCTTCAAAGAGTAGGCAAGGACTAATGAAGCGTCTATGGCCTTACCTTGCTGCGGCAAGTGTGCTGTTGGCGCTTTCGGTTGTGTGGTATTGGAACCAGGATAACAGCCGACCCGTTCAAACCCATCTCGGCGCTGTAAATGACCGCCTTCCGGCTTCCCGTCAGGCGATTATAACGCTCTCAGACGGCAGACAATATGTTTTGAATAGGGACGAAAAACAAGTGGTTATCGATGGGAGCGGCATACGCTACGACGATGGTCACAAAGTGGCGTCGATCAATGCTGCGGTGTCTGCAAAAATAGAAACTCCGCGTGGCGGTACTTATGATGTCACTTTGCCCGATGGTACTCAGGTGAAATTAAATGCCGGAACAATACTTTCTTATCCAACGGTATTCGCAAAAGACAGACGCGAGGTCAGTCTCTGGGGCGAGGCCTATTTTGAAGTTAAAAAACGGAAAGATCAACCTTTTATGGTCCACACCCAAAATCAGCAGGTACAGGTACTTGGAACACACTTTAATATCAATGCCTATCCGACAGCAACACAGACAAAAACAACTTTGCTGGAGGGTAAAGTGCAGGTAAAGGAGCTTGTCAAAGGCCAAAAAGTAACCCTGCTGCCAGGCGATCAGTCGGTTAATACGGGAACGGAGCTGATTAAGCATCCGGTCAACATACAGCAGGAAATCGCCTGGATATACGGTAAATTTAACTTTGACGGGAAATCACTTCGGCAGGTTATGGATGAACTGTCCCGATGGTATGCAATTGATGTAATCTATAAGGGCGATGTACCCGATGTTTCCTTCTTCGGCGGAACATTCAGAACGAGTAAATTATCAACTATCCTGAAAATATTGAAAGACCAGGATCTGTCATACCATTTGACGGACGATGGTAAACTCATCATTGAAAAAAGTGATCCTAAAGAACAGAAAGGAGGGCAGTAAAAAACGTAAAATTATACATTACCATACATTATGAATTAACAAATTGGGCAGTGAATCCTATCATCTAAGCAATGGATCCTGCAATCTAACCTAACTAAACTAACTAGAATTAATGAAATTAAGTTGTTTTTCACAAGCGACAAGACCCTTTTTATGGCTACTTTTTGCTGTCTTAGTCCAGCTGGGCCATAAGGTAAATGCGCAGACCGTAACCTATGCCGGGCGCAATATTCCACTGATGGATGTGCTGCAGGTTGTCAAACTTCAGACGAACTATGAGGTGCTCGGAGCCAAAAAGATATTGGAATCGGCAAAGCCAATTTCAATTAAAGCAGACAAAATGCCCCTTAAATTATTTCTTGATAAAATTCTAATTCCGCAGGAAATCGGCTACACGATTGAATCCAAGACTATTTTCCTGGAAAAAAAAACAAGTTCACGGAGATCGGAGCCCAAAAGCCCTCCGCAAGGGGAAAAATCATTCCAAAGACAGATCCGGGGACAAGTGCTGGGAAAAGACCGGATGCCTCTTTCCGGAGTGAATATTTCACAGCTGGGCAATACCATCGCAGTAGCCGACCAAGAGGGACGTTTTTCCTTTGTTAGCACAATGCAACCGCTTACATTAAGTCGGGTTGGTTATAAAAACTTTACCCTCGCTTTGGTCGAAAACAAAGATGAATATAGCATTGTGATGGAAGAAGAGGCGAATGCACTGGAACAAGTCGTTGTTACTGGTTATCAGGTGCTAAAGAAAGATTCGTATACCGGAACTGCTATTACCAAAAGTGGCGATGAACTGCGGCAGGTCAATCCGCAGAATGTGCTGCAGGCTATGCAGGTGTTTGATCCATCATTTAAGATATTACCTAATAACTTAGCCGGGTCCAACCCAAATGCCCTGCCTAATATTAATGTGCGTGGGTCCTCGGCATTGCCCAGTGGAAGTACAGATGTTCTGAGACGTGATAATGTTACGACGACTATGAATTTGCCTGCTTTTATCTTGGATGGTTTTGAAGTGAGTCTGGAAAAAGTAATGGATCTAGATATGACACGCATTGAGAGTGTCACCACATTGAAAGATGCGGCTGCAAGTGCTATTTACGGCTCGCGTGCAGCCAATGGGGTAATGGTAATCGTTACTAAAGCTCCCAAAGATGGTAAACTGCAAGTCACATACACACATGAAACCAATGTCAACATGCCAGATTTGTCTGGCTATGACTTATTGAATGCACCAGATAAGCTCGCTTATGAGAAGCTTGCCGGGCTGTATGATGGGCAGAAACAACGTCAATCGCAGGACGTATTGGATGAACTATACTATCATAAACTCGCAAATGTGCTTGGAGGAATTGATACCTATTGGCTATCGCAACCTGTACGTACAGCAGTCGGGCAAAAGCATGGCGTTTTCTTGGAAGGTGGTGCGAAAACTTTTCGCTATGGTGTGGACATGCGTTATCAGACGCGTCCGGGCGTGATGAAAGGTTCGGGCAGAAACCAGTATTCCGGCGGATTAAATTTTAGTTACAATCCAAAAAATAAAATTCGTTTTCAAAATGAGCTCTCCATTACCGTCGTCGACGGCCGGGAATCTCCTTATGGTAGTTTTGAGAACTTTGTTAAAATGAATCCTTACTATAGACTGAAAGACGATCAAGGTAATATTACACAATTATCGGATCGTTGGATCAGGGTAGATCCTTCAGGAAATAGAAATGAGGAGTATGTCCTTAATCCTGCATATGACGCAACATTGAGCAGCTATAACAAATCGGGCTATACCGAATTATTGAATAACCTTTCTGCTGACGTTGATCTCGGTAAGGGGTTGCGCCTTAGGGGATTGCTTTCTTTGCTGAAACGGATGAATACGGGGGATGATTTCCGCTCGCCGCTGTCCAACGAGTTTTATTCTTACGAAACTTCAAGGGCAGATGAAAGAGGAAGTTATGGAAGTTATAGTAACAACGAATTGTATTGGGATGGAAATATACGTTTGAATTGGGACCGAAATATAGGGAAGCATTATTTCAATATGATTGCTGGTGCCAATATAAGAACAGAGAGTTATGATGAACGCTACTTCAAAGCGATTGGTTTTCCGAATGACCGCTTTACTGATATTGGTTTTGCGAAAGGTTATGAAGAAGGAAAAAGTCCGCAGACGAATGTGGGCGCTTCCCGTCTCTTTGGATCTTTCTTAAGTGGTAATTATAGTTATGACAACCGCTATCTTTTTGATGCAACCTTACGCATCGACGGTTCGTCAAAGTTTGGTGCAAATAAGCGGACAGCACCTTTTTGGTCAACAGGAATCGGTTGGAATATACATAATGAAAAATGGTTTGCGACAAAGGTGATCAGTCAGCTACGTCTTCGTGCTACTGTTGGGTTGACGGGGTCTGTTCAATTTGACCCTTATATGTCGCGCGTTACCTATTCTTATGATAAAAACAATTGGTACTCGTCGGGATTAGGAAGTACAGTACGTAATTATGGCAACGAGAATCTAGCTTGGCAAAGGACGCAGTCGGTGGACCTAGGTGTTGATATCGGCTTTTGGAGTAACAGATTGACGTTTTCATTGCGAAACTATAGTAAAATTACAAAAGATATTTTGGCGGACATTAATATCGCCCCTTCAACAGGATTTAGTTCGTATAAGGAAAATCTAGGCGATATGGAGAACAAGGGAATCGAGCTGGGCGTCAATTGGCAGGCGATTAAAACTGAGAAATGGACCTTGAGCTTGCTGGCTAATCTTGTACAGAATCGCAATAAAATCGTGCGTATTTCCAATGCATTGAAGAGTTACAATGAACGTGCAGATGATGAACAGCAGAAAGACGAATATAAAGCTGTTCCCTTGTTGCGCTATGAGGAAGGACAGTCAATGGACGCTATTTATGCTGTTCCGTCTTTGGGTGTAGATCCTGAAAGCGGACGGGAGGTCTTTGTAAAACGCGATGGCACCCTCACATATACCTGGGATCCACGCGATATTGCGGTAGTTGGGGTAGCGACACCAAAAATGGAGGGATCTTTCGGTGGTACCTTACGTTATCAACAGTGGATGTTGGTAGCCTATTTCCAAACGCGTATGGGAGGGAAGACCTATAACCAGACCCTCGTGGATCGCGTCGAAAATGCAGACCCACGCTACAATGTAGATGCTAGGGTGCTTGAAGAACGCTGGAAAAATCCGGGTGATCACACGTTCTTCAAAAGTATTGAAGATTTGGGACGAAGCGAATTGTCTTCTCGTTTTGTAATGCCAGACAATCTATTAGCATTGCAATCCCTGAATATCTCTTATGATGCGAAACAAGCTTTTGCAAATCGCTTGGCGCTGGCAAGTTTGCGTGTGGGCTTGATTGGCAACGATATATTTCGCTGGTCTAATGTGAAGGAGGAGCGGGGTATAAATTATCCTTTTGCACGATCTGTTACCTTAACGTTACAGGCTAGATTTAAATAAGGTTTGTTAAGATCAAGAATTTAGATTAATAGCAATCTTATTCGTGAACATTATTTCATACAGACGAACTAACATATGAAAAAGAAAAATATATTTATCGTTTTACTTTGCAGTATCTGCTTGTTTTCCTGCCAGAAGTGGCTTGATATACAACCCCAAAGTGAAGTTGAAAAAGACCTCCTCTTTACTACGGAAGATGGTTTTAAGGAGGCGCTATTGGGAATCTATACCCGCTGTGCTGGCGGAGATCTCTACGGCAAGGAATTAACAATCGGGACACCTGAAGTACTGGTGCAGAATTATACCATTCCAAACAATGATCCTCTTAATTATCAGAAGACAGCTCGATTTTTATACGATGATGGTGGCTTTAAAGATCGCAAGGACAATATCTGGAAAGGTTTATATCATGGGATAGTGAATGCAAATCTCTTGTTAGCCGAAATCGATGGGAAAAAAAATCTGTTTGTCGGGGACAACTACGCTTTGATCAAAGGTGAGGCGCTGGCTCTGCGTGCTTTCCTACATTTCGATGCTTTACGTTTGTTTGCTCCAGCGCCTATTGTGAATGCGCAGGCAGATGCAATACCTTATGTCACCAAATATTCGAATAAAACAACCCCTTTGAGCAAAGTATCAGTAGTGTTGGATTCTGTTATTGCGGATCTGAAGATCGCGAAAGATTTACTAAAGATAGATCCAATACGCACAGCTTCTTATGTTGTTGGGTATCCGACGGTAAGGGATACTTTGGCAAACTCAGAATTGAGCAACAGCAGTCTCTTTTTGCAAAATAGAAGACATCGATTGAATTATTATGCGGTATGTGGTGCTCTAGCCCGAGTTTATCTCTATAAGGGAGATAAACCCAACGCTTTAGCAAATGCCCTAGAGGTGATAGCATCTAAAAAGTTTCCCTGGACTAATAATACTGATTTTCAGTCCGTTAAGGAGGATAAGAAGGACCGAATTCTATACAAAGAGCTATTATTCGCCTGGTATATTCCTGGAATGAATCGAGAGTATAATCAAGAATGGTTTAGTACAGGGCGGATGAATCTGGATAAAGAAGAAGGGCGAACGATTTATGAAGTTGGTGGAAACGGTGGTGGCGATCTGCGTTATACCCAATGGTTCGGTTCGGTAAGTGTAGGCACTACGGCTTTAAGTTCGTTAGTAAAATACAATAGAAACACTTTCAGTGATGATTTTGAGGCCAATCTACATTATCTGATGGCGCCAGCGATCCGATTGAGTGAGCTTTATTATATTGCTGCGGAATGTAACTATGAAGGCAACCCGACTTTAGCGGCAGAATATCTGAATCAGGTACGTATACAGCGCGGCATAGGAGAACCTGCTGACGTATCAACGGCAACAAAATTCCGTACTGAATTATTGAAGGAATACCGTAAGGAGATGTATGCCGAAGGGCAGCTTTTTTATGCGTATAAGCGGTTAAACGCACCTATTATTGGAGAAAAGGGTACCGTCATTCCAGCAAACCAAAAAATCTTTGTATGGCCATTGCCGAGTGATGAAATAACTTATGGACAACGCTAATATAGAAATAGTATGAAAAAAAATAGTTATATACTGCTTGCTTTTGTTTTTTTTCTGTTCTTTTCTTGTCGGAAAACAGAACTAAAAACCTACGACGCAGCTGCTAATGTTTATTTCGATCTGAGTTCGGAAGCACGGGATAGTATCGTATATACTTTTGCCTATGAAATGACCAAAGCATCAGATACGCTATATATACCTGTCCGGCTAATGGGCAATAGGGTGGGTAACCAGCGGCATTTTCAGGTTTACGTGGAGAACGATTCATCCACTGCACGCAGCAATGTGCATTATGAAGCATTGGCCGCAGAATATCCTTTGGAATCAGATCGTGGAACTGGTTATGTCCCCTTAATTATTCACAATACTAGGGATTTAGAAGAAAAATCAGTGTCGCTCATCTTAAAATTGAAAGCGAGCCCAGACTTTGGTGTTAATGATCCACGGCTTATACGAACCTATATCATTCTTTCCGCACAACTTGAAAAGCCAAATTGGTGGGATAATTGGTCACCATTGGGTGAGTATTCCCGGGTAAGGCATCAGCTGTTTTTCATAGCAACAGAACAGCGACAACTGTCCACCGATGGATTGGATGCACCAAAGAACCTATATTTTGCCAACTTGTTGACCATAATGCTTAACGATCCATTTAAATGGGTTTCGGATCATCCTGAAAAAGGCTATGTGCTGGAAAGCAAGGATAATGGTCAAAGCTATATCTTCTACCATAAAGACAATCCTAATCGGCCAATTCTGCTGAAAAAAAATACTGGAGTAGGTAAATTTTTCTTTATTGATGAATCAGGAAAGGAGCTTAGATAAAATGAAAAAATTGATCATGAGCATCGTCGTATTGACGGTATTATCGGCCTGTTACAAGGACAAAGGAAATTATGTTATCGACATGCCTGAGTCGCCGGTGTTACAAAATTTAGATACACTTTATGAAGCAATGACTGGAGATAGCCTGATTGTACAGCCTAAAATTACGGGGATAGCTACCGAAGATTTGGAATGTGACTGGCGTATCGATGTTCCAGAGGCAGTTGTGCCAGAAGCCAATCATTATAAAGGAAATGCGCTAAGAATAGTTTTTGGGCTAGAAGCAAAACGTTATACTGCTCGGCTTACGGTAACAAACAAAGCCAATGGGATGAAATATTTTTACCCATTTAAAATTCAGGGCGTGACGGAGTTTTCTCGAGGTACATTGGTCTTGACAGAGGATCAGGGCGTTAGTAAACTTTCTTTTATTAAACAGGATAACAGTGTGCAACCTAATATTTATGAAGTAATCAATGGACAATCTTTACCGGCCGAGCCTTTGCAGTTGCACTATGTAAAGAATCAATTCACGGGAAATACGCCATTGGGTTATTGGATTATTACGAAGCAAGCCGGCGTGCGCTTAAATGTCAATACCTTAAAAAAGGAAAGTTTAAAGCCAGGGACGTTATTTGATAATTTCTTTTTGGCTCCGCCGACCATTAACGTAGGTAGCCTTCAAGCTCATCCACAAGGGGTACTTATGGGGGTCATCAATGATAAATTCTATGGTGGGGCAACGACAACATGGGACCAATCGGCAACCTACGGGATGTTCGGTACCTATGCGGACGGTGAGTATGATTTGGCTTCGAAATTTGTACTTTCGACTGCCAATAATAATTATACTGTAATTGCTTTTGAAAAAAATAAGCGACAATTTGTTCGCATTAATCTTTATGGTTCACCGATGTATTTTGGCACGCAGTACAGTGCTATTAATTCAGATGTTTTTAATCCTACCAGTGTCGGTATGGATTTGTTACAGCTAGTTCAGATCAATAATGCGGATACCTATGCTTATGTTAAGAATGCTAATGGTCAGATCTATGAGTTGATGTTCAACGCGAATTTTGCCGGTCCATTTAACTTCACGTCGGGGCATAAACGGCTTTTTGTGCGTCCAGAGTGGATTACTGCTGAGACGAAAATGCTTGCAAGTCGTAGTGGTTATATTTACGTTGCAGCGCAAAATCAAGTTTTTCGCTATAATCCTTTGAGTGAACAAGTACAGGTATTAAAAACAGATATCAAGGGTGAGGTTACTATGCTCAAATTGGAGGATGATGAGGATACCCTGATTGTAGGGGCGGCGGGAACACTCTATTATCTCGATATCCAAGTGGGTAAAAATGGAGAACTTGTCAAAAAAATCGAAGGAATTCCAGGAAATCCTGTGGACATGACTTGGCGTAAGTAATAAGGAATAAAAATAAAATCTAATCATATAAACATGAAAAATTTAAAAATAGCGGCTTTGGCACTGGCATTTTTACCCATGGCATCATTTGCGCAGCAAGCAAATTTCCAGATCAATGGAAGTGCACCAGAAGCTTTCAATGGTAAAAAAGTGTATTTGGATTATACAAAAGATGGATTTCCGGCATCGGATTCGTCGGCTATTGTGAATGGCAAGTTTAGTTTCAAAGGAACAGTAGAGGAGCCTGCTTACTCCAGAATGGTTTTTGATCAAGATGGTAAGGGTAAATTGATCGCACAGAATATTGGCGACCGTTTATACTTCTATTTAGGCAATGAAACTTATAACATTACCATCAGAGATTCGCTGCGTACCGCTTCCATAAAAGGGTCGCCGTTGCATAAGGCGTATGTCGCTTATTTAGATGAGATTGGTGGTGGTTTTATGGATATTATTGATGCGGGTAATAAGGCTTTCGCGGCTGTGAAACAAGATGCTCCTGATGCCAGCGAGCAGTATAAGGCTATCCATGAAAAGTTTGAGGCGCGTTTTGAAGCCCGTCGGGTAAAAGAGTTGGCGTTCGCCGCCAAAAATCCCAATTCAATCTTTGCAGTGGACGCCCTTATTGATGCGGCCAACAAACGCAAGCTCAGTGAGATCGAACCTTTGTTTTTGAAGCTGTCCAAAGAGGTGCGTCAAATGACAAATGCGCGACAGTTGGAAGCACGTTTCCTAGCGGAGAGAAGTGTGAAAATCGGCAATAAGGCACCCGATTTTTCCCAGCCGGATACGGAAGGGAAAATGATCAGAGTATCCGATTTTAAAGGCCAGTATGTGCTGATCGACTTTTGGGCAAGCTGGTGTAGTCCCTGCCGTGCTGAAAACCCCAACTTATTGAAGGCATACAACAAATATAAAAGTAAGGGTCTGGAAGTGCTGGCGGTTTCGCTAGATGATACAAAAGGGAAAAATGCTTGGTTAAAAGCGATTAAGGATGATGGATTACCCTGGATCCATGTCGCAGATTTAAAGGGCTGGAGCAATGAGGCAGCGGTGTTGTATGGCGTACGTGCCGTACCACAAAATTATCTGGTGGATCCTAAAGGAAACATTGTCGCCATCAATATAAAAGGTGAAAATTTACACCAGGAGCTGGCCAAAATTTTTGGGAATTAATGGTCAAAGGCACTGTATCGTAATTTCCTTCGCTTTAAGCATAACGGACAACATGATGCGAACGAGATGTAGTATTCTATACTGCTGATTAGCTTGTAAAGCTAGGGATTTAATTCCCTAGCTTTTTTATTTTTTTGCTTTCGCTAGCAACTTAAGCATGCTTGCCGCATAGTTTTTACCCAACTGTCGATATCCTGCGGGACTGAAATGCAACCCATCGCTTATGCCTTCACAACTTGCAGAGGAGATGATATGGGCTGTCGGTACAGTGGTGGGCAAGGTTTGGATGATGCTGTTCATGCTTGCGCATTTGCCTCCGGCTTCCGCCGATAGGAGTTCGCCAGCAAGTAGAGGAACTTCTTCTGCTTTCAAGTTCAAATCGTGCAATAGATTTCCATAGACTTTTTTTACCTTATTAGGCCATTCACGATCGCCGGTGTTGGATTCGCCTTGATGAAGTAAGATGCCTTTGATCACACCTTTCTGCTGTGCAATCTTGGCTAATGCTACAAGTCTTTCATACGGGTTATTATCATAAGCAGCAAGCATGGATTTCATCCACTCCGGTGCGTTTGCGACATAGCTAGCGGTGCTGTCCTGGTCAAATAATTGAATATGGCAGCCACCTACCGAAACGTTGATGACACCGATCTCGACATTTTGGGGAAGATTTTCTACAAGTGTTCTGCCAAAATAATCGGCGGGGGTAAGTCCGGTATGGCAGCGTGTGAGCGGCGCCCGGGCGGGGTACCAGTTGCCATACTGCCTTCCTAATTCGGGGCAGTCTACTGCCGCAAGTACATGGAACCGACTATTAGTAATGGTGTCCTGCGCCTCAAATTGGCCATGCCCCTCCATATTGGATTGTCCAAAACAAAGGTATATATGAAAGTTTTTGTCTTGAGCGAAAGCTGCTGTTCCTAAGACGTTCCCCAGCAGGAAGATGAATAGCAAGATTTTAAATGGTGTTTGATGCATCGTGGAGTTTTTTATATTTCTAAAATTAACATATTTCGCGGTAAGCATAGCTTACCGCGAAAAGATATTATTTAGTTCATCGCTATAAATTTGAATTTGAACAATTGACAGGATGTACCGTAGTAGTCCCAAAGCTGCAGGTTGGAGTTCCCATCCATTGTACAGCTGGGGATATCCCATCCGCGTGTGGCATCGACTTTTGATACGATTTTGTAATATCCATTTGCTACAGCCGTTACCTTCCATGTCTGAGCATCATTGCTGTAATTCTGCCAGAGGCGGATGGAGGTTCCGAGTGCATTGCTGTTACTCGCTAGATCAATGCAACGATTGCTCGCACTTGCCTTGGATACAAACCGCCAGTATCCGTTACCGGCATCGATTGCTACCCAGCGCTGCGCATTTGCACCATTTCTAGTCCAGGGTCTGAGTACAGCACCATCGGCATCCTGACCTGACTTTAAATCAAGGACTTTGTTAGCGTCGGTCTGGAATTCAATTTCGTAAATGCCATTATTGACCAGGCTAGTGACGTTGCAGTTAGACATCGGATAATTGGAGGCAGCATATTGCTGAAACCATTGTTTGCTGGGTGCAGCACATGCTTCCCAATCGTTGTTGTAGGCTGTGCCACCATTGGGATCCCCTTTATGGAGCAGATTGTCCGGAGCAAGAAGATTCCAGCTCACATTGCCGGATTGATCAACAATATACTTTAAATTTGCACCAAAGCCATTGCCTCCGGCGGTACCGGTGTAACCTGTACCGAAGGTACCATATCCTTGTGGAGCCCAGTCTGTCTCTGTAATGGCGATCGGCGCAATGTCAGCAATAGGTTTCACATTGGTATTCCAGGCATTTTGAAAGGCTTGATAGGTATTGACACCACCCCAGTATCCCGGATATATATGTACCGCATAGCCGATGTTACCACCAGTAATCTGGTTATTGACATAGCCTTGGTAATGGGACTGCCAACCGGTACCGGGTATCCAGCATACGTTATTGGCACCGTTGTTACGGATAATATTTACCAAAGGCTGGAAGAAATTTTTCAGCGCAGCGAAATGCTCGTTGCCCGTCATCCCCCAGGTACCATTTGTTCCCAATATTTCTACGGGCTCGTTGGCCAACTCAAACATCACATTGTCTGCATTTTTCAGTGAAGCGTGTTGCGAAAGAAAAGTCCATACCGTCTTCAGATAAGTATGGTACGCATCATTCACTGCAATACGGTGCGGACATACGCCTGGGGGACGCAAGATGACGTACATGCCACGGCTGCGGGCATGATTAATCAACGGAATAATGACTTGGTCGGTGTAGGTAACCAAGCGATTATAGTTAAACCTTGAGATGTCATTTTCAGGAATAGGCGCTCCTGGATCGTTGGTCCAATAAGGGTCGATGTGAAGACGAATATAATTCAGGTACCAACCATCGGCTGCACTGGTGAGTTTGTCGATGACGGCTTTGTTATAGTTGAGGGCACCTTGTACATTGTAGTTATCCCAGGTACAGTACCCTGAGTTGGCACCGTATTGACAGCCGTTGAACCAAGGGCTCGGAGTAATGGCGACCCCATGAAGGACGATGTTGTTGTCGCAGGGATCTTTGAGGTACTTTCCTCCTACGTGTAATGTTGGAGTTGGCCGAGGCCAGTTTGTAACGGCTTGCGCAGAAACATTGGATTTAAGACTTCTTTCGGATTCGCTGGTTAGCGTTTTTTCTTCCAGCCGCGAACAGCTGAAAAGGAGGGTCATTAAAAAGACCACCAGTAACCACATGTTGTTTGTTCTCATAATTTAAATATTTAAGG
The DNA here is from genome assembly GCF_003627955.1 of Sphingobacterium puteale. Taxonomy (GTDB): domain Bacteria; phylum Bacteroidota; class Bacteroidia; order Sphingobacteriales; family Sphingobacteriaceae; genus Sphingobacterium; species Sphingobacterium puteale. The sequence goes on from NZ_RBWS01000006.1 coordinate 149,155, forward strand.
GTGATTAATGATCTTATTTTTTAACGACCAATGCCTCGGCCACTGCCTGATAGGCTGGCTTTCGGACAAATCCTTCGGTCCATAAACCAATCGGCTCTCCGCGACGCCAGAATGAACTCTCCTGATCGGGGCTATCCAATGGACTCCATATGGTAATGCCGTATTGTTTATCTTTTGGAATGATTTCCAGATATTTCTCAACGACATATCTGTATAGGTCAGCTTGTTGCTGATACATTTCAGCCGTGGCATTGCTAGTCTTGATGCCATTTCCTAAGCCAATATCGAGCTCGGATACTTTAATCATCTTACCTGTGGAGGCCAATAGATTGAACATACTGACGATATTTTCTTTGCTGGTGTTGATATCGATGTGCATCTGGGTGCCAATCCCATCTACTTTAACACCTTTACTTTCGATGTAGCTGACATAGGCGATCAGCCCCTTACATTTGTTGCCACTGCCTTCCAATCCATAGTCATTGATGAATAGGAGGTCATTGGCATTGCCATATTTGCGGGCAAGCTGGAAGGCTTTTACGGCATAATCTTTCCCTAAATAATCTTGCCAGTAGAATTCGTCATCCGCCAAATCGGTCTTTCCGATTCCGGTCTTTAAGGCATATTGGTCTGGCCAGTCGGACATTGGTTCGTTGACGACATCCCAAGCTTTGATGTAACCTTTGGTTTTTTCCAGCATACCAGCAATAAATGTCTCCAGCGCTTTGGTGAGTATGGTTTCTTTCTCTGCCGGTGTTTTTTCAATAATGTAGCCCCCGGGGCTGCCATAGCCCTCACCATCTGCTGACTGTGCTCTAGTGGAGTTGTTTCCCCAGCCGCCCCAGCCATCGATATTGTTTTCAAAATCCCCGTTAGCAATCAGATTAGCTGAACTACCGGTCTTTGTAAGCACAACCTTGTCGATGAATATAGTACCGTCGTATTGGCCGAAATTGATAATAAAACGATCTCTTTCAGCAGTCGCAGTAGCTTTGAGTTCGTACTCTTTATAGCTCGTCGTTAATGCTAATGAGCCCATATTGTCACCAGTATAATTGGAAGAAGTCTGCAAATCAATGCTTAGGTTACCTGCTTTATTGCCCCGGGCGACGATCTTTAAGACATACTCTTTCCCCACCTCGGTGGAATTAATGGCATAGGCTGTCTGTGCTTCCCAAGGGTTGACAACGGAAGGATTACTCATTTTTAATGCATGTCCGGCTAGGGCTGGCCCGTCGGAACCTGGTATTTCCACAGGTGCTATTAATTTATTGAGATAGGCCGCATTCTGTCCAGAGTGCCAGCACAGCGTATGCCCATATAAAGCCATATTGTTTTCCTGTGCAGCCGTGATCAGTTGTTCAACACGTGATAGATTAAGGCTTCCGTCGGCCTGCACAATGGAACCATGCTTCATTTCATAGCCCATGACCATTTCTTCAAAATTTCGGTTGGCTAAGCGGTAAAGCACCCCTTTATTTAAATAGTCGTTTATATTGAGCGCCACACCCAGCTTAAATCCGGGGTTGGCTTGCTTATCCAAATAACTTTTTAATGGGTTGTAAGCATTGATATCTTCCTGCGCCAGTACTTTCTCCGGTTTGTCGACGGCGTATTCCAGGGCATGATATTTGGAACATGAACTCCATACGGCACCGAGCGAAAGTAGGATGACGATAGTTTTATTGATTTTTTTCATCGCGGTTCATAATTGATTTAATACTACTTTTTAGTGGGTGTAAAAGTTTCCATTTTGACTGATCTGTCCCGCATCACAAGGGTATCCTTGCTTGTGACAGTCATTTGTGCCATATCTATCGTGTAGGATAGATAAAGTGCATCTCTGTCTGTATTGCCCCAGCTATTTTTTTCGCCCCGTTTGACAAACTTTCCGGTCCCTGACGCAGATATTCCCGAACTGCCCGAGCTAACACTGCAATTGTTATCGTCATCAAAAGTTAAGTTCAGATTGACAGTGATATTAACATCATCAGCTCCCTTAAAAGATAGCGGCAAAATCGACTTTTTAAGTGCTGCTGTGCTGACGCTTTTGACTTCATCTTTTTCGACATAAGCCTGGTGCCTGACAACATTTTTAGTCAAGTTGCTGTTAGCACCTTTGCCCACGATCTGGTCGGTGCCCCGGCGGAGATAGTTGCCGTGCCAAGGGTTGATATATTTGAGTGCATAAAAGATAAAATCTTTTGGCGCGACATCCCAATCGGATGCGATAGCCCTATTGGCTGCCTGTAAAGAAGTTTTACCGGATAGGATAGAATCAGCATTGGCAACTTTTGTCATCCTTAAGGGGAGGACGTAATAGGTCTCCAAAGATTTAGGGTCGTCAAAAAATGCGTCTGTCAGCTGTACCTCTACACCGCCTGTGAGGCTACCATTTGGTATGCTGATCTGGTTGCTGGCAAGCTGATAGTAAGCGGTCGGCAAAGGCGTGATCGGCTGCCCATTCGGGTAGCTGAGTCCATTTGTGAGGCTGTTGTCGACAACGAAGTCAATACGAATATCTTTCTTGTTGTTATACACGCCGCCCGTAGTGGCCATGACTTGCACCTTATGTTGATTGTCGAGGCTGTTGTCAAAGATGTCTTCGCCCAGTGTTACCGTTCTAACGGGTGTCTGATAGGCGAAGTACACCGATTGAAATTCAAAGTCTGGGAACTCCCAATCATTATTTTTGCAAGACGCCAAGCTAACTAAGGCCATTGCGTAGAGGATATTGATCTTTTTCATCGTGTGCATGTTAAGTTTAATTCCAACCTATATTTTGTATAAGATTACTGTATTTAAGTACCTCACTGTAAGGGATTGGGCCATAGTTCATATAACTTTCATAGAGTCTATTCTCTACAGGTATTTCAGTGTAGTTGTTATTGGTTATACTCATTCCTTTTGCGGCCACATTAATGTCTGTTTTCCAACGGCGGAGATCCCAAAAGCGAAATCCTTCAAAGCAAAGCTCCAGCCGGCGTTCGTTTCGGATCAGCTGCCGCATTTGATCTTTATTGTTTTTTACTTGCTCCAGGTATGGATCGCCATTGTTGGTGCCTACACCTGCACGCCTGCGGATAGCTTTGATGATATCATAGGCAGAGAACGCAAAGGTTCCCATGCCGGTAGGTCCCCAAGCTTCATTAGCTGCTTCGGCATAGGCTAGGTACATTTCTGTCATGCGTATACGAGCGTTGAAATGCATTTGCTGGGTTGAAGATGATGGATTGAGATTGACATCCTGACGTAGGAGCTTTTTCAGGTAGTACCCCGTCCGTGTGGAGGTTTCCACTTTGTTTAAGCCGTCATTTGTTGGACTATTGGCTGTTGTATTGATCGCTGTATTGCTGACCCCTGCTGTTGCTCCATTGACAATGATATAGGTTTTCAATCGGGGATCCCTTTTGTCGTAAGGGTTGGCCGTGTTGTAAGCCGAATTGGCATCGCTAATGGGATAGCCATTCTCCATAGGGAAGGCATCGACCAGGTTCTGTGTTGGATTGAGTCGCCCTCTCCCAAATAAGGTGGGCGGAAAATGGTCTTGCTCCATGCTATTGCTATTTCCTTTGTCAGTGCGCCAAATAATTTCGGCTGGATTGGATCCGGAGGTCAGGCCATCGACCACGTCTTTATTGTACCAGGTAAATCCTTTAGGATCTATGCCACTGGCTCCGCCTTTGGCTTGAATGACCTGTCCCGCATAGTTTGCGGCTTGTTCCCAAGTGGTTTTGCTCCCTTCACTGTATGCTGGGCTGGCAGCTAGCAGCGCTGCTCTAGCTCGGATAGCTTGTGCGATGCGTTTGGTCATCCGTAGTTTAAAAGTATCGCCAAATACGCGATTGTAATCATTGGCGTTTATAGATCCTGCATACTTGGCTGGAACTTGGCTATCGCTGGTTATATTTTCATAATCCATTGGGAGTAGGTCCTCTGCATTTTTTATATCATCGTATAACTGTTGCATACAGGCTTCAAATGATGCTCGAGGTTGATTGAAATCCGAATTGACGGTCTCAGGAGTCAAGCGAATAGGTACGCCCAGTATCTCTCCTGTACTTGACTTACCGGCATGTGCTTGTAGAAGATGGAACATAAATAGCGCACGAAGACCGTAGGCTTCGCCTTTCATCCGGTCGTTGAATAGGGCACTGACTTTTGGTTCCATTGCCCATTCTACCTGATCGGTTAAGGACAGAAAATTGTTTAGATATTGGATAGCTGCGTAACTGTTACGCCATTGATCGAAAGGATTGTTTATACTTGTCCATTGTCCGGTTGCCGTTTTTAGAAAAGTATTGTTCTTATCGTTACTCACTGCATTGTCGGTTGCCACATCGTCAAAACTGTAGCTGTTGCTCGGAATCCGGTTATATCCATTTAGGAGCAGTCCCTGGGCATACAAAGGACGGCTATTGGCCGTTTCAATTTCGAGATTGTTCTCGAGAGCGGGCTCAAACATATCTTCGCAGGAAGAAAATAGCAGGCTGCCCGCCATGGCTAGAATTAGTATTTTTTTCATCATTCTCATTTTAACTATTCAGAATTAAAATAATGCCTTTAGGCCGACGTTGAAAAATCGGGTTTGAGGCGCTTGTCCAATATTCAGTTGCATGGTTTCTTTTTCTTTTGCAATCATCAACAGATTAGATCCATTCGCATAAATTCCCAGTTCATGGATAAATTTTGAACTAAGTATACGCTTGGGAAAATCGTAGGAAAGCTGCACTTTGGACAGATTAATGCGATCCGTCTTATAGAGCCAAAAGTCTGAGCTTCGAAAGTTGTTATCACTGTTGAATGTGGTAAGGCGTGGATATGTTGCGGTCTCCTTGGTAGACTCGGTCCAGCGGTCACGTACAATAACCGAATATTTATCCTCTGCGTCTACCCAAAAGTATGAACTGTTTTTTATGGCGTTAGCGCCGAACTGTCCTGTAGCAGCTGCAAATAGGGTGAAGTTGTTCCATTTCACTGTCAGGTTCAGTCCTAGTGTAAGTGGCGACCCCGCCCATCCGCCTTTGCCCAAATATACTTCGTCTCGTGTATCAATGGTGCCGTCTCCATTTTGATCTTTATACTTAATATCTCCGGGCTTTACTTCCCCAAATGAGGAGAAGGCCGAATTGTCAATATCAGACTGGCTCATATAAAAACCATCGTGCTGTAAGCCCCAGATGGCGTCTAGCGGTTTTCCGGCTCTGTTTTGATAGTTGAACTGGTATAATTCGTCTCTTTTTACTGCCTTTGTCGTATAGTACATCCCGTTGAATCCCAGCGATACAAAAGTTTGGTTTAGCTGTTTGTTCAGATTGACACCAAAGTCAACGCCCTGACGTTGGTCACTGTTGTAATTGATGTAGGGAAGATCCGAGTAAACAGGCCAACCTGTCATGAAATACATAGGATATTGCGTTGTCGCTTGTACCAAGCCACCGCTCATCCGATTTAAAAAGTAAGCGGTATTGAAGGTGATTAGGTTATTGTAAAATCCCCCTGCAAGGCTGACGTTAAATTCCTTACGTTTAGGGAATTTCATGTTTGGATTGTCGCCTCTACGTCGATCAAAAGAATGCACCAATGCGCCATCCGCCCAGCTATACCAGGCTCCATCGTTGTAGGTATAATAACCCTGATAAAGGAAATAGTCGCTAATATCCAGATCGGTATTTAAAATGCCGGCCGAAGCAGATAATCTTAAATCATTGACAACATTACTGTTTGCTAGAAAATTTTCTTTTGATAGACGCCAGGAAAGGGCTAATGTCGGCGAAAGGGCCTGTCTGTTTCCCGCTGGCAATTTAGCCGAATGGCTATAGGCGCTACTAAAATCAACGTAATATTTACCAGAATAGTTGTAGCCTAGCTGAAGCCCTAGATTGGCATTGCTAACTTTATGATAACTGCCGGATTCAGCAATCTGAAAAGCGTTGGCCAATAGGATTGCCGAAACGTGGTGATTGTTATCGTAAGTGCGGTTAAAGTTTAAAGAGCTATTTAGTCCGATGGTCTGCCGATAGGTGCTGTTGCTGATATTTTGGATGCCCGATATGCGATCATCACCATATTTTGTGAGGCTGCTGATCCGATCTTTTCCGTCGTAATTGTTCCATGATGCTTGATACACCGCATAATTGTTGTTGTAGGACTGATTGTAATTTGACTGATAGTCTACCGCGAGGTTGGTTTTGAAAACCAGGCCTTGCAAGATGTTTTTCAAGTCAAAATTCAATCCTGTATTGAATTGAAACTGCCGATTGAGATAACGGTTGGTACCACCGGCATAGATGTTTGCAAAGGCATTGGTTTGGTCTAGTTGACTTCCCCCCAGTAGGTATTTGCCATCGATAAGAAAATTACTGTTGTTGACATACACCATCGAATTGACGTCGCCTTCTTCGATCATATCAATCGGGATGAGGGGAGAGAAGCGATGAGGCCGTATGTTAGCCGCTGCCTCCCAATAGTTCGCATTCACCCCCTTTAAAACATAGAAGCTGGCAGCGGCATCTACATTTAATGAGATCATATCGTTTACTTTGACATCGATATTACCACGCATATTAAATCTATTGGCGCCACCATTTTTTTTCGCCTGCCCAAAGTTCAGCATGGAGCCTTCGGACCAAAATCCAAAGTTGGTATAATACTGCGCGCGCTGATTGCCACCAGAAATTTCGGCGGTTGCATCGTAGCGGTTATAATGATCTTTGATATAGTCCGGTGAATAGTAATCGACATTGGGGTAACGAAAAGGATTGCTTCCTGCTGCGTGCTGATAGATCGTTTCGGCATTGTAAAGTGGTGTAAGCCCATCATTTTGGCGAGCTTCGTTATACAAAGTCATATATTCTGCTGACCCCAGGTATTTCGGATAGCTTATCCGCGCATTGAGACCAGCATTGGCCCTGATTTTTACCTTCTGACCCCCAGCCATTCCACGTTTTGTGCTAATGCTGATGACGCCTTTAGCCGCACGGCTTCCATAAAGTGCAATGGCATTGACTCCTTTTAGCACACTGATCTGCTCAATCTCCGTGGGCATAACATTGTTGGCATCGCGCGGAAATCCATCCACTAAGACCAGATAACCGCTCATCCCCCAGATATTTCCATTATAGCCAGGAATGAAGGCCTCCAAATTCTCCAAACTGTAGGTGTTGTAGCTCTTATCAAGCAATTGAGGGATATTGATGGCTTGGACATTGCCCATAAGATCATTTTTTTGGACTTTGCGAAATGCCACTTGCACAAGAGTCGTACTATCTGTGCTGCTACTGTCTGGAATTGTTGTTGTCAAAAATTCCTGGAATATATTTTTATGTAGTATAACACTTGGATCATGTGATGCTTTGGCCAATCCTTTTGTGGTGGCGGTCCAGCTTAATCCAAGACATAGTGCTATCGTTAATTTTTTGTACTTCATTTTTTGAATGATTAAATGAAAACTTGTTACCAACCTGGGTTCTGATAGAACTCGGGATACATACTAACATCTCTGACCTTTAGTGGCAACCAGTAGTGTTTGTTCGTAAATTTGCGTTCCAAAATGATGTTCTCTTGGATATTGACAACGCGATTTTGAGACGGGTCCTGGTTGTTAAATACGCCTACTCGATCAAATGAAACCGCTTTCTTCACTGTGTAAGGCGCTTCGGTCAATAACAACCAGCGGCGCAGATCATTAAAGCGGTGCCCTTCGAATGATAGTTCCACAGCACGTTCGCGACGTAACTCGGGAAGCAAAGCGGCCGCGGAGCTGAGAAATTTGCTGTCTACATGTCCCGCGCCAGCCCGGTCGCGTACAATATTGATTGCGTCGACAGCTGTTCTGCTATAATTGTCTGCTTTACCTGTGGCCGAATTGGAAGCCATCATAGCAGCTTCTGCATACATCAAATAGACATCAGCAAGGCGCATGTAAGGAACGTAAATATGAAGATTGGTACCGTAACTATAGGCTTGATCATATTTATTGGATGTTAGAGGGATAAATTTGCGTAAGACGTAGCCTGTCTGACTACCGGTGCGGATATCTCGATAGCTTCCTCCTGTGTACAGATTGGCGTGGCGGTCTACTTCTTCTTTTTCCGGCATGTTTCCCTGAACGACCTTTACACCGTCAAAAATAATGTCCTTATAAAAGCGTGGGTCACGATCTTTCCATGGGTATTCGGCATTGTACCCGGACTCCACATCGGACTGGGTGATGTCCTTGATCGGTAAGCCACTTTTCATGCCATAGTAGTCGACATAATTTGCGGTTGGGTTAAACTTAAGGTCGCCGTCGCCAACCTCTAATGGGATGTACTGTTTGCTGGTCCCCCAATTAGATACCCAGGCATCAATATAAGGTCCCCTGAAGATCGCCTCCGTACTTCCTGGCATAGCCCAGTTTTGTCCCGTTGTATAAAAGTTTAAATGAATGTTCGCCATTGGTAATAGCGTATAATTTGTCTGACCGCTCTCTACAAGGGATAGCAATTCGCCAAACGCTTGGGTAGCTTTTTTACAGTAGTCCGCATGATAGGCTTTACTTCCTGTAGATTGAAAATTCATTAGCGGACTTCCTGCCCAAAGGTAGTTTTTGCCGAGGTAGGCCAGTGCCATGATTTTATTGATACGCAGCTGATTTTTGCCCAGTGTACGTTTTCCAGCGGTTGTATTATCCCAATCAATTGGCAAGAGGTCGGCCGCTTCTCTAAAATCGGCTGCGGCAAGATCCGCACAGGCATGATAGCTAAGTCGGGGTAGTCGAAGCTTTTCGTCGCTCGGAAGTACATAATTAATGTATGGCATTCCACCAAAATATTCCATCAATCGGTGGTGAAACCAACCTCTGAAAAATAACAATTGCCCCTTGATTAGATTCTTTTCTTCTTGGGTGGCTTCGGTCAGTTTATCGATATTTTCTAAACCAAGACTTATTTTCCGCAAGCCGAACCATGCGGCGCTCCATAGATCGCGGAAGGCGCGGTTGGCGAATACATCGTCGTTTCTGGTGGTAAAATCACCCTGATCCATCCAACCGGCGCCCCAGCCATCAAACTCCCTTTGCCAGCCCCAAAAATTGCCCTGGTCAATCTTGTTTACAAAATGAAAATTGTTGGCTGTCGAGGTGATTTCATCCTCGCCCCAGTTCCAGGAGTTGGTCCAGTAGTTGTTGCTGAAATTGACTACACAGTTATACAGCTCTTCGGTGTACCCCTGGAAGTTTATAAAATTTTTAAATGCTTCTTTGGATGACACGTTGGACTGCTCTTCTTTATCGAGATATTTATTGCAGGAGAGTAATGATGTAGACGACCAGAGTACACCCGTTATAAAAATTACCTTGAAATATTTTTTCATCTGTCTAATTGCTTTAAAAAGTAATGTTTGCTCCTAGGTTAAACCGCTTTACCGTAGGATAAGCTCCTTGGGAAGCCCAACCTGTACCGGCGTAATTTGATTCTCGGTCATCCGGCATTTTCGACCAGAAGACCAAGTTATTGCCATTTAGAAACAGGCGGAGATTTTGGAGACCCAGGCGTTTGATCACGCTGGATTCACGATTGAAATTGTAAGCAATCTCAGCTGTCTTCAATCGAATGTAAGACCCGTCAAACATATACCGGTTGCCAGGCGTATAACTGCTGGGTTGGGATAACCATCGTGGAAGTGGCACATCGGCATTAATATTGTCCTTTGCCCAATAGGAGCCTTCATCGTAAGCCAGATTAAGCTGTCCTGCAAAACTGTTGAAGACCACCTGACGGGTAACATTATTCACAGCATACCACTGCGTCATAACACTGAAATTCTTCCAGTCGAACCCGATCGTCAAATTGTAGGTGTTTTGGGGAACGGAGGGGAAAGCATATGGTATATTGTCCTTAGCGTCGATAATACCATCACCGTTGTAATCCAATAGGTGATAATTGCCGGGAAGCTTCGCAAGGTCATTGCTTTCATGTATGGTACTGCCATAAAGTTCATCCCAGGTGTTATAATAGCCAGAACTTACATAGGAATAGGTTTGGTTTACCTGTTTGTTATCCGGCTTTTGATATTCGGGCAGCAATTCAGCTGCATCAGCATTGATGACTTTATCCTTGGCATGGGTAAAATTGATATCAGCCCATATCCGCCAATCAAGATTGAGTTGCTTATTAAATTTCAGTTCGACTTCATAACCTTTATTTTCTACTTCTCCGAGATTGGCTGTTGGAGCCTCTACACCAAAATAGGAGGGAATAGATCTTCCTGCGCCTGTAATAAGGACATTTGTCCGATGATCTTTGAAGAAGTCCACCTTTCCGGAAATCTGTCCGTTGAACAGACCGAAATCCACGCCGAAATTTAGCTTCTTGACTTTTTCCCAGCGGATATTTGGATTTCCGAGTATATTTTCTTTATACCAGATGTACGGACTGGTGTTTCCATCTGAGTAGGAAAACCGACCGTCGACACCCATTCCTGACGTACCGCCGTAGGCCCATTGCGTGAGATAAAGAAACTGTCCACCGCCACTGTCATCGCCAATATCCCCATAGGAGGCGCGTAACTTTAACATGCTCAAAAAGGACAGAGGTTTTATAAATTCTTCTTCCGAAACTAGCCAGCCTATACCACCCGAATTAAAAAAGGCAAATCTATTTTCAGGTGCGAATTTCTCCGATCCCGTATAGGCGCCATTATACTCGAGCATGTATCTGTTTTTATAGTTGTAGGTGGTGCGGAATACCCAGTCTTCCCGATAGGAAGGAACGGTGTTTCCTGTTCCGTATTGATTTCGGTTGACTAATCCCATCGCCGAAATATTGTGGTTTTGAGCAATTGTAGTTGCGTAATTCAGTTGTAATTGGTAGAATAATCTTCGATAAGTAAGTCTGTTATCGACAACACCTCCTCCTGTTGTCCAGTCAATACCTTCGACAAAATCAAATCTATTGGTAGCATCAGAAGTGATCTGGTAAGTCGGAAGTCCGGTTTCGGGATTTATCCATTTGGTTTGGGTGTTGTTATTCGCGTCGTTGATACCGCGATTGGCTTCAACAAAAGTGTTGTCTAGGGAGAGCGTCCCGCGTACATTAAGTCCCTTTGCTAAAAATTTAAGGTCTTGTTCGAGTGTAAAATCGCTCGTAATGCGACTTGTAGTCGTATACTCCGTTCCACTGATGGCCAGCACACGAGCAGAGTTTATGCCAGCATTTGGGTTTAGCGCATTAAATCCCCAGGTGCCATCTGAATAACGTGGATAAATAGCATCCGGTGCTACGGTGTACGCTGCAATCCAATAGGAATAATGATTTCCACCGCCAAATGGACTTTTTCGGACGCCACGTGAGCCCGATAGATTCGTTGAAAATTTTGTTGTTGGTGTCAGTTGGAAATCTAGGTTGGAACGGACATTGAGCCGGTTAAATCCATAGCCCGTTTTATAACCCCTCGCATTTTCAAATTGGCGGAACATATCGCCTTCATAGAGATAATCCGCATTGGCAAAGTATTTGACAAATGGGGTACCGCCGGCAATATTCACACTGCTGTTTTGCGAAAATGCTTGGCTCCTAAAGAGCTCTTTCGCCCAATCGGTATTCACATAGCGCTCCCGTTCAGTTTGGTCAGCAGGGAAACGGTATTTATTGATGATGTCCTGCGGTGAATAATCGGCCCAACTTGCAGGATTGATGCCCAATTCATATTCAATCACCTTATTGCGTAGCATCAGCGCGTCGTACGAATCCATTTTACCTGGAAGTTGGGAAACGGTCTTTATAATGTTGTTAACGGTCCCGCGTATCAGCATTTGCCCTTCTTTACCCCGTTTAGTAGTGATTAAAATAACGCCGTTGGCCCCTCTGACACCATAGACAGCGGTTGCCGACGCATCTTTGAGTACAGAGATCGTTTCAATGGAACTGATATCAACCGCAGATAATGGCCTTTCCACACCGTCGACCATGACTAAGGGGTCAGTATTATTCCAAGTACTACGACCCCGGATGACAATACGAGGGTCTTCTTCTCCGGGCATACCTGTACTGGCTGTCGTGATTACCCCAGGAACATTGCCTGTTAAAGCGGCACCCACACTGGAGACACCCCCTGCACGTTCCAGAATTTTTCCTGAAGTCTGGGCAATAGCCCCCACGACAGTCTCTTTTTTCTGACGGCCGTATCCTACAACGATGGTTTCTTCTATTTCAATAGATTTTTCGGTTAATTGAATTTCTATCGTAATTTTCTGAGCAACATCAACCTCGACCTGATTATAACCTAATTTGGAAATGGTCAGTAAACTTTTACCCTCGGGTATTTGAAGTGTGAAACTTCCGTTTTCATCGCTGGCCGTAGCCAAAGATGTACCCTTTATTTTGATCGAAGCACCGCTTATTCGCTTATGGTTGCTATCAACGACGCTGCCTTTTATTTGCCTTTTGGCCTGAGCAAGTAGCGTTGACTGTCCAAAGCAGATTAGGAATAGCAGTAAGGTGAATGGCCTAGCTATACCCCATAGCTTTTTCCAATGCCTTACTAGTGTGATTGTAAATGTAATCATCATAGCATTTGTGGATTAATAAATAGGTTTAAGAATTATTGGTTAAATTTTCTTTAATTGGCTAAATACGATTGTATTTGTATTTCCCTTTATTCATTTTAATAAAATGAATCGCCGTCATGGATCATCAAGTGTTGTCATGTTTTGCATTAATAATTGGTTAAAATTTCTGATTGTAAAAACATCGCAACCGGTTGCACAATTAGGATGTAGTTTCTCCACGAATGGAGATGCCTTTCAAAGCAGTTTATAATTGTAAACCAAAACTAGCCAATGCATGGATGTAATGATAGCAAGAATGTTTAAATGAAGGATAAGAATGTCAAATACGATCGAATATGAAGTATAAATTATAACGATATTGGTTTGGTCAGGATTAATTTAATAAATTAGTCGACTGTTCACAGTGCTGTTTTAAAATAGCGAAGATTACACCTGAATATATGATACGGATTTCACTGATATTAACTTGGACGATGTTGGCGTTTTTTTCTTACGGGCAAAATGAGCCTGTCACGTTCCAACGTTACTCCTCGAAAGATGGGCTTTCCTCCAATACGATTTATAGCATTTATCGAGATAGCAACGGTTTTCTTTGGCTGGGAACGGAAGATGGACTTAATCGATTTGATGGTCGCCATTACAATGTCTATCGTTATGATGCCAACCAAGAGAATAGTTTGATGGCAAATCATATTTCGGCACTTTGCGAAGATAAAAAGGGGCGAATATGGATTGGCACAAACGGAGGAGGACTAAGCTACTACGACCGGGAGACTGACCGTATTCGTTCGTACAATCTTACTCCGGATGGCAAGTGGCTCAGTACAGCAATTAATGCAATTGATAAAGATGCTGATGGAAATATTTGGATCGCCTCCTATGGTGCGCTAGATATTCTCGATGTCAACGATCTGCGAAAGAAAACAGACCCCAAATATAGACATATCATTGAGGCTTTTGCCGGTAAAGTGACGAGTTGCGTATTTCGCGACAAACAAAACAACATGTGGGTTTCTTCGGAGAAGAATGTTTTTCGGATTTCAAATGACTTAAAGACAGTAAAACGTTTTGAAGTGCTGTCCGAACAGGAGGGTTATGGTAATGGAATAGAGGTGACTTCTATCGTAGAGGATGATAAAGGCCGGATCTGGATAGGTTCAATGCTTGGACTGAAATACCTCAATAGCGGTGAGGCTTATTTCAATAAGTTTATAGCAAAGCAGGGTAAAGGAAACCTGAGTAGTCCGCGAATTTATTCTTTATGTTTCAACCATCAGCAATGCCTATGGGTTGGAACCGATAATGGACTCGATGTGCTCAACACCGGGGATTTAACCATTCGGACTTTTAAACCCGATCCGAGTAATGTACATAGCTTGTCACATAAGTCTATACGATCTATTTGTGTAGATAACAGTGGTATTTACTGGATCGGTACTTTTCAGGGGGGGCTGAATAAGTACGATACGAATTTAAGTCAATTTAAGTTAAAAAGTTTGGACTTCTTAGAAGGAATGACAGGTGATCCTGCCATAGTAACTTCTTTTGCAGCTTATCAAAATAAGATTTTTCTGGGCGTTGATGGTGGTGGTGTCTGGCAATACGATAAGGAGTCAGATAAATTGTCTTCGGTTAAATTATCCACCAACCTGCCTTCGGGTCTAACCGTTTTGGCCTTGGAGAGAAAGCTTGAGCAACTTTGGATTGGCACTTATCAGCAAGGACTACTTTGTTATGATCTCCTTACGGGAAATCTAAAAAGATATGCTGCGGGAAATAAGTATGACAATTTAAATAACAACGATATATTTTGTATAAAAAGTGATTTTCAAGGAAATATTTGGGTAGGAACCAATGGGGGTGGTATAAATATTATTCAAAAAGGGACCGGTATTGTAAAGAAATATAGACAGAATGAGGCGGGAGTAGATGGGATCCAGCTGCCAGGAAATTTTATACGGGCTCTGGAAGAGGATCACACACAGGCGATGTGGATAGGCACGTATGGTTCGGGGCTTGTTAGGTATAATCCTCGGACGAGAGGTACTATGGTTTTTGATAAAGCAAACAATAAACTACCTAGCAATTATGTACTGTCCATTCATAGTGATAAAAATGGGAATTTATGGGTTGGAACCAATGGCAATGGAGTAGGAATACTTCGAAAAGGAACAACACAATTTGAAATCCTTTCTGAGAAAGATGGTCTGGTTAATGGTGCCATACAAAGTATTGTCGAGGACGATAAAGGACGGATGTGGTTTTCAACCAATAAGGGGTTAAGCTGCTATTCTCCATCAGAAGGCAAATTTAAGAACTATTCGACAGCTGTAGGATTACAGGAGGGGGCTTTTATGCTCGGCGCGTCTCTAAAAACTGCTGATGGTGAAATATATTTTGGAGGACAGAAAGGTTTTAATCATTTTAATCCGGCACACCTAAAAACAAATGGTAACCCTGCTAAAGTAGTACTGACCGACCTAAAAATTGACAATGTCATTATTCAACCGACAGAGAAAGGACCAATACAGCAGTCCTTGTTGACAGCGGATCGTATCCATTTAAAGTATAAACAAAATTTCTCCATTTCTTTTGCAGCATTAAATCTTACGGTGCCGGAAGATAACCAATATGAGTATAGGCTTGTCGGCTTTGATAAAGACTGGATCAGGAACGGAAAAGAGAATAGTGCTTATTATACAAATTTAGATCCCGGAGATTACACCTTTCAGGTACGTGCAAGTAATAATGACGGAATTTGGAACAAGGAAATAAAATCGATAGCTATTCACGTTGCACCACCTTTTTGGCGAACGATCTATGCTTATATATTTTACGTCATTGCAGTTGCTGGAGGATTGTTATGGATCAGACATCGCGGAATCCAAAAATTAAAACAAAAATTTGCACTGGAACAGGAACGTATCCAAGCGAAGCAGTTTATCGAGCAACAAAAAAGGGATGCGGAAACGAAGCATCAATTGGATGCGATGAAAATTCGGTTCTTAACAAATTTAAGCCATGAATTCCGTACGCCAATTTCATTGATTATGGGGCCTATTGATACCTTACTTGCAAAAAATAAAGATAGCAAACTGGGAGATCAGCTGAATTTAATCGGGCGTAACGCACGAAGGCTGTTAAATTTGGTCAACCAATTGCTTGACTTTAGAAAGATGGAATACCATGAATTGAAGTTGCAGGATGAAGATGGCGAATTGGTTTCATTTGTGGAGGAAGTCTATCGGTCATTTCAGGATATGGCCTTGCAAAAGGGAATCGACTATTCTTTTTTACCTTGTCAGGAAAAATTATATTGCCGTTTCGACCGTAATAAAATCGAACGTATTCTATTTAATCTAATCTATAATGCCTTTAAATTCACAAAGAAAGATGGGGATATAGCGGTGAGTATAATATCCGTCAGCATGATGGACAAGAAGCTACATGTGTGCTTTGAAGTAAGGGATACGGGAGTTGGAATTCCCGAACAATTGCAAAAATCCATATTCGAAAGCTTTTTCCAATACGACAACGATCGTAAGGTTGCTAGCCAAGGCTCTGGCATCGGATTGTCGATTGCGCAGTCATTTGTTGAGATGTATAATGGCGAGATTTCAGTCGCTAACCAACCGGAAAGGGGCAGCGTTTTTAAATTTGATCTGTGGTTAGATCCCGCGGAGCCAGATGATGACATGTTGCCTGAACAGGAAATAATAACTTCCGATCAATTGTCGGAACCTAGGCAGACCCCACTTGTCCTTATTATAGAAGATGACGAAGATTTTAGGTATTATCTTAAGGAATCCTTAAAAGAATACTATCAGATCATCGAGGCCACCAATGGAAAAGATGGTTGGCAAAAGGCACTTTTTCATCATCCCGATCTTGTCGTGAGCGATGTACAGATGCCTTACCTCAATGGTATGGAATTTTCACAAAAGCTTGCGCAGGATAAACGGACCAAGCACATCCCCGTCGTTTTACTGACTGCTTCACATGTCGATAATGGACTTGTCTGCGGCCTTGAGTCGGGAGCAGTCGGTTACCTGACTAAGCCGTTTGATATGGATGTACTAGTTGCTAAGGTTAACAGCTTGTTGCAGCTAAATCAGGCGTTCAAGGAAGTCTATAGTAAACAGGTATCTATTTTGGCTCCCGAAGTCACTATAGAATCCGAAAAGGATAAATTTTTACAAAAAGTACTCAAGTATGTCCACGATAATGTTGATAATCCGCAATTATCGGTGGAAGCGTTAAGTGCCCATACGTTGATGAGCAGAGCCTCCCTGTATAACAAATTATTGGAACTTACGGGTATGTCACCCGTAGATTTTATCCGTTCAGTAAAATTAGAAAAGGCTGCGAGCTTGTTAGAAAGAAGTGATAAGTCCATTTCTGAAATTGCCTATGAAACAGGATTTGCCAATCCAAACTATTTTACAAAAGTCTTCAAAGCTAAGTATCAGATGACACCGAGTGAATATATTCAATCGCAGAAAAGCCCGTCTGTGTGAGCGGTATATGATAGTTGTTTAAAAGGTCGTTTTAGATCATTTTTTTAGAAGGGTATGCTGTTTTAAACATTTTTACCCTTCTTTTTTTTATTTGTTGCAATCCTATCTAGCTGAAAACAATAGTTTTGCCTTATAACCAATCGCTAGAGAGCTAGCGAATACAAAACTAATCAACTAAAAAAAATGAAATTTTTTATCGATACAGCAAGTCTCAGTGAGATTCGCTTGGCTCAGAATTTAGGTGTTCTAGATGGTGTAACGACCAATCCTTCGTTGATGGCAAAAGAGGGGATTGCAGGAACGGTTCATGTTCACGCACATTACAAAGCTATCTGTGATATTGTGGACGGTGATGTAAGTGCTGAGGTGATCTCAACTGATTACAGTTCGATGATTGAAGAGGGTATGCTCCTGGCGGCTCTAGACAATAAGATTGTGGTCAAGGTTCCGATGACCGAAGATGGTATTAAAGCGATCAAATATTTTAGTACCAAGGGAATTAAGACCAACTGTACCTTGGTGTTTTCAGCGGGTCAGGCGCTCTTAGCCGCTAAAGCCGGAGCAACCTATGTATCGCCTTTTGTGGGCAGACTGGATGATATATCTGTCGATGGTCTGGCGCTGATCCGCGAAATACGGACAATATTTGACAATTACGCTTTCCCAACCCAGATTCTTGCAGCTTCTGTACGCCACAGTGCACATATCCTGGGTTGTGCCAAAATAGGCGCCGATGTGATGACAGGGCCCTTGCAGGCGATCTTTTCACTATTAAAACACCCGTTGACGGATAGTGGACTAGCGCAATTTTTAGCTGATCATAAACGCGTTGCTGCGCAAAGTAACAATTGAGATGGTCATGACAAAAAATAGTATACATAATTTAGAAGCTATTGTTAAGCAAGTTCGGAGAGATATAATCCGGATGGTGCATGCATGCCAGTCAGGACATCCCGGAGGATCGTTGGGTTGTACCGAATTGTTGGTGTGTTTATACTTCGAATTGATGCGGCGAAACGACCATTTTGACTTGGACGGTATAGGAGAGGATCTATTTTTCCTTTCCAATGGACATATATCTCCGGTGTTTTACAGCGTTCTTGCACGGGCAGATTATTTTCCGGTCGATGAACTATCTACCTTCAGAAAACTTAATTCGCGCCTTCAGGGGCATCCCACAACGCACGAAGGACTTCCTGGTATTCGTGTTGCTTCAGGGTCTTTAGGACAGGGACTTTCTGTTGCTATTGGTGCTGCACAGGCTAAAAAGCTAAACCATGACAATCATTTAGTGTATGTATTGATGGGGGATGGCGAATTACAGGAAGGCCAAGTATGGGAAGCGGCTATGTATGCCGCCCACAACAAAATGGACAATTTGATTGCCATTGTAGATTACAATGGCGCTCAGATTGATGGCGCTACCAATGATGTGCTCTCGTTGGGCGATCTACCGCGAAAATGGATGGCATTTGGTTGGAACGTTATTGAAATTATGCGAGGAAATGATATTGAATCAGTGATTTCGGGACTTCGAAAAGCTCAAGCTTCAACTGGCGTAGGCATGCCAGTAATGGTGTTGCTACATACAGAAATGGGTAATGGCGTTGACTTTATGATGGGTTCACATAAATGGCATGGCATTGCTCCCAGCGATGAGCAGCTAAGCTTGGCCTTAAATCAGAATGCAGAAACATTGGGGGATTATATCGGCTAATACGCAAAGGATTTTGAAATAGATTATCATGAAAAAATATACATATACAGAGTCAAAAGACACGCGTTCGGGATTTGGAGCCGGTTTGCTTGAAGCAGGAAAGCAGGATGAAAATGTGGTCGCACTATGTGCTGACCTGATCGGTTCGCTAAAAATGAACGATTTTATTAAAGCCTTTCCTGAACGCTTTTTTCAGATTGGGATTGCAGAGGCAAATATGATGGGAATCGCAGCTGGACTTACCATCGGTGGAAAAATACCTTTCACAGGAACATTCGCTAATTTTTCGACTGGGCGAGTATACGACCAAATTCGGCAATCAATTGCTTATTCGGATAAAAATGTAAAAATAGCAGCTTCGCATGCTGGTCTGACCTTGGGTGAAGATGGAGCGACCCATCAAATATTGGAAGATATCGGATTGATGAAAATGCTTCCTGGAATGACTGTTATCAATCCTTGCGATTATAACCAGACGAAGGCCGCAACACTAGCTGCTGCTAAATACAAGGGGCCAGTTTACCTTCGATTTGGTCGTCCCGTGGTGCCGGTTTTTACGCCCGAAGATCAGGAATTTGTGATTGGTGAAGCCGTGATGCTGAATCCAGGCACGGCAGTGACTATATTGGCGACAGGGCATCTGGTGTGGGAAGCCATCCGTGCGGGCGAAGAGTTGGAAGCTTTGGGTATTGACGCCGAGATCATTAATATCCATACCATCAAACCTTTGGATGAACATGCCATACTGAATTCTATTGCTAAAACCGGTTGTGTCGTTACCGCTGAAGAACATAATCGTATCGGTGGACTTGGCGATAGTGTCGCACAATTGCTGACAAAGAAAATGCCTAGGCCGCAGGAATATGTGGCTGTGAATGATAGCTTCGGAGAATCGGGGCCACCGAGTGCATTGATGGATAAATATGGCCTGAATGCAGACGCGATCGTAGCAGCGGCGTTGCGGGTACTTAAAAGGAAAGAGGTGTAAACTATTTATAATATGAAAAAGATAATCTGCACACTATGGTGTGTTTTCTCCGTCAGCATAATCGCTCAAGCGCAGCAGGCTGCTCCACAAGGATTTGATCTTGAGCGAGCATTGGCCTCAACTGGAAAAATAGATTCACTAGTGTATCCTTCAAAAACTGTTGGAGTAACGAGAAAAGCTTTAATCTATACGCCGCCTGGATATCATGCTGCAAAAAAATATCCTGTAGTGTACTTGCTGCATGGAATAGGTGGGGATGAAAGGGAATGGTTCAGACATGGAAACCCGCAGGTTATTTTTGATAATCTATATGCCGAGGGAAAGATGGAACCCATGCTGGTGATTATGCCGAATGGCCGCGCCATGAAGGATGATCGTGCTGGTGGTAATGTGATGGCACCTGATCGGGTTGCAGCGTTTTCGACTTTTGAACAAGATCTTCTCAATGACCTTATTCCCTATGTTGAAAATCAGTTTCCCATTATCAAAGATCGCGAACACCGTGCGATTTTTGGATTATCGATGGGGGGCGGTCAGGCGCTGAATTTTGGACTGGATCATCTCGACACGTTCGCCTGGGTAGGGGGCTTTTCTTCTGCGCCCAATACGAAGATGCCGCAAGAATTGCTCCCTGATCCGCAAGATGCTAAAGACAAGCTAAAACTACTTTGGATATCCTGCGGCGACCAGGACGGCTTGCTTCATATAAGTAAGCGTACGCATGAATACCTTTTGCAAAATGGGGTACCTCATATTTATTATCTTGAGCCTGGAGGACATGATTTCAATGTGTGGAAAAATGACCTGTATAATGTTTCGCAATTGCTATTTAAGGATAAAAAATAAACACTTTTTAATTAGGAATAAAATAGTACACATTTTGCCGGGCTGGGTTTAACGTGGATAAGTCGGTGGTTTAGGTCGAAACGGTAAAAATAGGATGAAGAGAAATGATTAAACACCTTATTTGGAAGCATATTATCACATTCATTGGAATCATAACATTGCATACTACACTTTTGTTTGCGCAAAAGCAGTCGGCTTTAACCCTATGGTATGATCGGCCAGCTGATGAGAAGATATGGGAGCAGGCCTTACCGTTAGGAAATGGTCGGTTGGGTGCTATGTTTTATGGAATTCCATCGTGTGAACGCATGCAGCTCAATGAGGAAACTATCTGGGCGGGTGGACCTTATCGGAACGATAATCCCAAAGGCGGTAGGGCATTAAAAACTATTCAGGATTATATATTTGACGGGAAATCAGCTGAAGCTGAAAAGCTTGCAAATGAAACTTTCTTTACAAAGACCCATGGCATGCCTTATCAAACTGCCGGTAATATTCTGCTCCGATTTCCGGGGCATGACAACTATCAGGACTATTGTCGTGAACTGGATATCGAGCACGCTGTAGCGCGTTCTCATTATACAGTAGATGGGGTAACATATACCAGGGAGGTTTTCACTTCATTTGCTGATGATGTGATCGTAATGCAGATCCGATCGAGCAAGAAAGGGAAACTCAGCTGTACCTTGGCGTATGAGAATGAGTCGAAGCATACTATTTTTAAAAGCGGTGATCGACTTGTTTTAGAAGGACGGGGGACTGATCATGAGGGGGTTAAAGGCGAGGTTGTTTATCAGATCCATGCTGGCGTAAACCTTACGGATGGAGAGCTAGTTGTCGAGGACCAATCGATTACTATAGAGGATGCTACTTCCATTCGTCTTTATATTTCAATTGCGAGTAATTTCAAAAATTATAAACAGTTGGGATCGGATCCCTTCAAGGAGGCCACGGAAAGGTTGCAAAAGGCAATGAGTAAGGATTATCAGCTCGCTTTTCAGCAGCATAAAACCGCTTACAATAAGCAGTTCAACCGTTTTCAGCTGCATTTGGGCAGCGTCAACAATGAACAGCAACAGCCTATTTCAACACGAATTGAAAATTTTGCCCGTACACAGGATCCAGCGCTAGTGACCCTATTGGCTCAATTCGGCCGATATTTGCTTATCTGTTCTTCGCAGCCAGGTGGCCAAGCTGCTAACCTGCAGGGCATCTGGAACCGCTCCATGCAGCCCGCTTGGGACAGTAAATATACGATCAATATTAACACGGAAATGAACTATTGGCCTGCGAATGTAACTAACCTTTCCGGGACCCTTCAGCCATTATTTTCTATGATTAAAGAACTCAGTGAAAGTGGAAGAGAAACGGCAAAAACAATGTATAATGCATCCGGTTGGGTAGCTCACCATAATACAGATATTTGGCGTGTGACGAGTCCTATTGATTTTGCAGCAGCTGGAATGTGGCCCAGTGGTGGGCTGTGGTTGTCGCAACATGTATGGGAGCATTACCTTTTTACGGGAGATCGTTTCTTTTTGAAGCAATATTACCCCGCTATGAAGGGGGCTTGTGATTTTCTTTTGTCTACACTTAGCGTACATCGTGGATATCCAGATCAGCAATGGCTTGTCTTGAGTCCTTCAATTTCGCCCGAACAAGGCCCACTCTCTGCAGGGGTGACGATGGATAACCAGCTGTGTTATGACATGCTCACTCGTACCGCTTTGGCTGCAGACGTTCTGGGTATCGATTCTAGCTACAGGGATACATTGCTAAGTACGGCTCGCCGTATTCCACCGATGCATATTGGTCGATATAACCAGCTACAAGAATGGATGGAAGATGTGGATGATCCCCAAAATCAACATCGGCATATTTCACACCTATATGGCTTATTTCCAGGGAGCCAAATTTCACCTTTTGGCACACCTGAATTGTTTGAAGCAGCTCGTAATTCATTGATTTATCGAGGGGATTTCGCAACAGGATGGTCGATCGGCTGGAAAATAAACCTATGGGCCCGTCTTTTGGATGGAAACCATGCGTACGAAATTATAAAAAATATGCTGACCCTTTCTGATGAAAAACATCCAGAGGGACGTACCTATCCTAATCTTTTTACAGCACATCCTCCATTTCAGATAGATGGTAATTTTGGGCTAACAGCAGGTGTGGCAGAAATGCTGGTCCAAAGTCACGATGGTGCTGTGCATCTCCTGCCAGCAATTCCCGACCGATGGGGCGAGGGATGGGTAAAAGGCATAAAGGCACGTGGGGGATTTGAAATTGAAATGCAGTGGGAAAAAGGAAAGATAAAGGAAGTTAGGGTATTTTCTGCCTTAGGTGGTAAGTTGCGGCTTCGTACAGCTTCGGCATTGGAAGGGCCTGGAATTCAGCTCGCAAAAGGTCATCTGAGCAATGCTCTTCTCGCTTCAATACGAACACCAAAACCTATCCAGTCGGCTGAATCACATCTGAAAGGAATTAAATTACCACACTATTACGAATACGATGTGCTGACCGTACCCGGGAAATACTACACTTTGACGGCTTACTGAATTCATGTGATCATTTAATCATTTTACTATGTTAAGAATTAAAATTAGTGCTTTTATCTGCTGCTTTATGATCCTATTTTTGGATTCATTAGCGCAGCAAGCCCGTAATCCAATCATCTTTGCCGATGTACCTGATATGTCCATGATACGTGTTGGTGATACCTATTACATGAGCAGCACCACCATGCATATGAGCCCCGGGGTTCCGATAATGAAATCCAAAGATCTCGTCAATTGGACTTTGGTTAATTATGTGTATGATCGCCTTGGAGATCAGGATGAACTCAATTTGTCGAATCAGAAGAATGCGTATGGGCACGGTTCCTGGGCAAGCAGTTTACGCTTTCATGAGGGGCAGTACTATGTAAGTACATTTTCTTCCAATACAGGTAAAACACATATCTATCGCACGGCAGATATTGAGAGAGGAACTTGGGTTTCTACCGAGTTTAGCCCGATGATGCACGATCATAGTTTATTCTTTGACCAAGGAAAAATTTATATGATCTGGGGTAGCGGACGTATCCATATTGCCGAATTGTCGCCCGACTTTTCAGGCATTAAAGCTGGGACAGAACGCGTGTTATTAGATGATGCTTCTTTACCTGCTAAGCCTAAAGAAGGTAAAGTGGGTTTGCCGGCTGAGGGGTCCCAAATGTTTAAGATCAATGGCTTTTATTACCTTTTTAATATTTCATGGCCCGCTGGAGGAATGCGCACGGTGATTGTCCATCGGGCAAGTCAACTGGAAGGTCCGTATGAAGGGAAAGTGGTTTTGCAGGATCAAGGTGTGGCCCAAGGGGGGCTGATTGAGATGCCCGACGGAAAATGGTATGCGTATCTTTTTCAGGATTATGGTGCTGTAGGACGTATTCCGTTTTTGGTCCCTGTCACATGGGAAGATGGATGGCCCGTGCTCGGTATCGGCGGAAAAGTGCCGGCTACCTTAAATCTACCTGCAAATAAAAGTTTAATGCCCGGAATCGTTAACTCCGATGATTTTAACCGGAAACCCGGAGATGAGGCTCTTCCTCTGGTGTGGCAATGGAACCATAATCCAGACAACAATTTATGGTCTGTAACAGCGCGCCCGGGTTTTTTGAGAATGCATACTGGCGATCGTACCGATGATTTTCTCTCGGCCAAAAACACCCTTACCCAGCGTACCGTCGGGCCGACTTGCAGTGCCGCTATCGCGATAGAGGTTTCTAACATGAAAGATGGTGATTTTGCAGGCCTATCGCTTTTGCAAAAAAACTATGGGTTAGTTGGGGTCCGTATGGAAGGAAATGCGAAATCATTGGTGATGATCAATGCGACGACAGGCGTACCACAGGAGGTGGCCAAGGTCGGCCTCAAACAGCAGCGTATCTATCTTAAAGCAAGCTGTGATTTTACAAACAAAAGAGATCTCGCTCAATTTTTTTATAGTACCGATGGGCGCAATTGGAACAGGATAGGTAATGATTTAAAAATGAGTTATACCATCCCTCATTTTATGGGCTATCGGTTCGGACTCTTCAACTATGCGGCTAAAGCCGCTGGTGGCTATGTAGATTTTGATTATTTCCATTTGACCGCAAATTAAGATGATATGATGAAACGATTTTTTATACAATCCCTATTCGGATTGTTGCTCCTATTCTTGGTTATGATAGGTTCATTAAAGGCACAAAATCCCATTGTGCAGACTGCTTATACTGCGGATCCGGCACCTTTGGTGTATAACAACCGACTTTATCTGTATACTACACAGGATGAAGAAGAATCCACCTGGTTTAACATGAACAATTGGCGTGTGTATTCAACCGATGATATGCTGAATTGGACCGATCATGGTGCGATTCTTTCTTATACAGATTTTGAATGGGCAAAAGGGGATGCTTGGGCGGCGCAATGTGTTGAAAAAAATGGTAAATTTTATCTTTATGTACCTGTTATTTCCAAAGTGAACAATCGAGGTGCGATCGGCGTTGCTGTCGGAGATAGCCCATTGGGACCATTTTATGATCCTTTGGGAAAACCATTACTGCAAAGCGAATGGGGAGATATCGATCCTACTGTGTTTATTGATGATGACGGCCAAGCTCATATGTATTGGGGTAATCCTCAGCTGAAATATGTTAAGCTGAATGAAGATATGATCTCCTATAAAGGTGATATTGTTGAGGTCCCGATGACTGCAGCATCGTTTGGAAAGAGGGAGGGCGACCCGAAGCGGCCTACGACCTATGAGGAAGGGCCTTGGTTGTATAAAAGAAATAGCTTGTATTATCTTTTTTGGCCGGGAGGTCCTTTGCCTGAATTTATTGGTTATTCCACAAGCGATAAAGCCGAGGGACCTTGGAAGTACGGTGGTATAATCATGCCCGCGGAAGGAAAAGCATTCACAAATCATCCCGGCGTTGTCGATTTTAAAGAGAAAACCTATTTCTTTTACCATAATGGGGCCTTACCTGGAGGGGGTGGCTTTACGCGATCTGTCGCTGTTCAGGAACTGAACTTTAATCCAGACGGCAGCATAGATCCAATGAAAATGACGACTGGAATTACTCAAGCAACCGGCAAAGTGAATCCCTATGAACTTCATCAGGCTGAAACGATTGCCTGGTCCGAACACGTTACATCCTACCAAAATAAAAAGGTGGGTGTTTTTGTAAAGGCAAAAAAAGATGGCGCTTTCACCTGTGTGAAGAATGTTGACTTTGGCGATGAGGGAGCGACGAGTTTCTTCGCGCGGGTAGGCACAACACATAATGGTGGTGTCAGTATGGAGGTGAGGTCAAACGCAGTGGATGGTCCCATTCTAACGACGATAGAAGTTCCAATGACGGGTGGAGATGACAGATGGACTACGGTAGACACTCTGCTTGCCAACAAGGTGACAGGAGTTCACGACCTGTACTTTGTCTTTAAAGGTAAGGCTCCATCCAATATTCTTTTTTTCGATTGTTGGAAGTTTGGAAAATAAAGGAAAAATTATATGACTGATAGCGCTGGAACTTTCTTTTTTATGCCTCACTGTTGGCGCCCTGTGACGCTGTTCATTGTTTTGTTACTGGTATTACTGCCAAGTTTTGGTAAAATACGTCTCCCTTCATTTGTTAGCGACCAAATGGTGCTCCAAAGAGGTACTGAACTCGATATTTGGGGTTGGGCTACAAAAGGAGAAAAGGTAACCCACCGTTTTCGGGGGGTATATTACTATACTGAGGCCGGCAGTGACGGCAAGTGGAAGCTGACCATGCCGCAACAGCATTATGTTGGCCCCTACGTCATGGAGATCAACGGACTGGTCATCAGGGATATTCTGATCGGCGATGTATGGCTCTGCTCAGGTCAGTCCAATATGGAAACACCGATCCAGCGACTTGTAGAGCGATTTCCGGAAATCGCCGTCTCGAATAATCATATGATCCGTTATTTTAAAGTCCCGACACAAAATAGTGTTCTGGAGACCCTTATTGATAGCGATTCAGTCTACATCAATGGCCATTTTGTTGGGGCAACCAGCTATCGCTATCCTCCGCGGGTGTATGATGTATCAGCAGGTATCCTCCATAAAGGGGACAACACGGTAACGATCCGCTTGCGGAAGGATGGGCTGGACGGTGGTTTCACGTCAGATAAAATGTATCGGTTGCAGGTTGACGATTCAAGGCGAATATTCATAGCGGCACGTCGTAATCCTGTAGACGCAAATCTGATCAATAAAGAGGGGCTATTGGCAACAACTTTCCGTACCGATAATTGGTAGGATAAATCTAATTTAATCAGATACGTCAATTCGAAAGAGTAACGAACAATATATAATTCAGCAATTTAAGTAACTAATTTATTCAATTTTATGAAAGGACTAAATATTGTCTTAAAAAAAAGGACAATGGTATTTGTATTATCCGTCGTAGGAATTTTGTCGACGACAATGGTGGTAGGACAACAACAACAAAATGTCGTGAAGGATTTAAGTAAAGGTTTTGTACATCAATCTATCGGTAATCCCTACTTGCCACTTTGGGAGCATCTTCCTGATGGCGAACCCCGTGTTTTTGAAGATCCGGATCGGCCCGGAAAATACCGCGTTTATATCATTGGTTCACACGATCTGCGTTTTACAAGTTATTGTGGACCCGACATTCGGATGTGGTCGGCACCTATTGAGGATTTGACAAGCTGGCGTGATGAAGGGGCGATTTTTACCTACCCGATGGACGGTAAATGGGACGTCATGTATGCTCCGGATCTTGTGGAGGTCAAACGAAAAGATGGAAAGAAAGAATATTATTTATTCCCACATAGTCGGGGCGAACATCGTGAAGCCATGGTCGTTAAAGGAGATAGACCCAATGGTCCATTTAAACCGGTGAATCTGACTGCGGACGGTAGACGTACTCTGCCAGGAAGTATCTTGGGATTTGATCCCGCAGTATACATTGAGTATGTTACCGATCCGAACGATCCCGATTTCGAAATAGGCTTCAGAGCTTATGGGTTTTGGGGATTTCAACGATCCATGGCAGCGCAGCTGGATCAGAAAACAATGTTTTCGCTGCGACCGGGAACTGAGATTATTAATTATCTATTGCCGGCAAGTGCGCGATATGGTGAGTTACGTGATCCCAAAGGAACTTCTTATCCCAACATTTTTTCTGGAGAAGATTTGGGTACTTTTAATTTCTTTGAAGCCTCTTCGATTCGTAAGGTCGGTAATAAATTTGTCACAGTATACAGTGGCTATTCTGGGCCTGAATATGGCGTCGGTAGCTCCAACTCGACTTTACGCTATGCCGTCGCAGATTCACCATTAGGGCCGTGGAAGAGCGGTGGCGTATTGGTAGACTCCCGAGCTCCAGTATTGAATCGAGAAGGTTCGGGGATTGAAACCAGTAATGCAGGTCACAATACACATGGCAGTATTGAATTGATCAATGGACAATGGTATGTCTTTTATCATAGACCGCCAAGGGGATTTGGTTTTGCCAGACAGGCTGTGGTAGAGCCTATTAAAGTGGAATGGGATGAAAAGTCTGTAAAAGAAGGAGGGATGGTTTCCATTCGTGCCTTTAACCCTTACCATGCAAACACGACCGTTAAGGATGCGCAAGGAAAGGAATATAAAGGCGCAGAGGTTACATCCGAAGGATTCCATTTTTATGGGTTAGATCCTTACAAGTACTATTCTGCCGGATATGCCTGTTATCTTTCAGATATCAGCCTACAGCAGGATTCATGGGATATCTGGGACAATCATATGCCAGTGACTAATATGAAAAATGGAAATATTGTCGGTTTTAAATATTTTGGCTTCGGTGGTCTTGATCAGGATAAGTTTGGATTGAAAGCTTTTAGTGGTACGAAAGTAGGAAATCGCACCGCTTTCGATCTGTTTATCGCTCCAAAAACACCAAGTGCGTTTAAAGTAAATGTGTGGTTGGATGGTCCTTGGGATAATGATGTCTGGAAAGGAAAAAAGATTGCCCAAATAGTCATTTCGGCTAATTCCAAACCTGAAGTAACACAAGTAACAGTTGATGTTTCAAAATACGTTGATCATCTGGAGGGCAAGCATGCGCTATATCTGGTGGCCGAAGGAGAGGAAGGCAAACCACTCTTTGATTTTATCGGATTGGGGTTCAGTTCGAAAGATAAGAAAATTGTACGTCCAATATCGCCAACGGTAGATATTATTGTAAATGGCAAAAAACTTGAATTGCCTTCTCTACCAATTCGGTCCACCGATGAGAATGGTATCATTGGTTACAATACTTACGAGGTCGCTTCTCCTATTCAAGTTAAAGGTAAAAATATCCCTATTGTGAGAGCATCATCAGTTAATCCTGAAGTGAAAATTACGGTCAGACAGGCGAATTCATTGGCAGATTATGCCCAAGTTGACTGTGTTTACAAAGGACAGATGAAAAGCTATCTGATAAAATATGTTACAGAATAAATAGATCAATGGTAATTTGTCGAACTTGAAGTTCCGTGTAAGGAGAGGGGATCTATATTCCCTTGTTCCTGAGGTAATATCCTATGGTGAATATAAAATCGGCAAACGCATATCCGGAATTGTCAATGCATTGACAGGTATTTTTTACAAAACCGGGATGGCATTGGGTGGGATCGTTCCGGGATTGGTATTGGCTTATGTGGCATTTGATAAAGATAATGTAGTGACACAATCGGACATGGCGGAAAAGGGAATTCAATGGCTGTTAGCTGTTATTCCTGCGATACTTTTATTGTTGGCGATGTATGTGATTTCCAAATATGAGTTGGATGATGCTACTATAGATAAGATCAATCGAGAGATAGAATCCAAAGTTAATTACTAATCAAAAATAAATCATGAATATGCTAAAAACTATAGTTTTGGCCGTAGTAGCCTTAATGGGCTTTAACCCTGTCTCCCCAGCTATGCAAGGTATGAATCGGGAGCCTGATTCACTGACGTTGAAAGAGGTTTTTAAAGATAAATTTTTTATAGGCACGGCACTCAACCTTGATCAGATATGGGAGCGAGACACTAAAGCTGTAGCTGTCGTCAAAAAACAATTCAATTCCATTGTCGCTGAGAACTGCATGAAAAGTATGTTTTTGCAGCCTCAGGAAGGGCGGTTTTATTTTAAAGACGCGGATCGTTTTGTTGCATTTGGAGAACAGAACAAAATGCAAGTTATTGGCCATACATTAATCTGGCATTCACAGACACCAGCTTGGTTTTTTGTTGATAAAAAAGGAAAAGATGTATCTCGCGAGGTGTTGATTGAACGTATGCGTAAGCATATACAAACTGTCGTTTCCCGCTATAAAGGTCGCGTGTTTGGGTGGGATGTCGTGAATGAAGCTATATTGGATAATGGCGAATGGCGTAAAAGCAAATTTTATCAGATTATTGGGCCAGAATTTATACAATTGGCTTTTCAATTTGCCCATGAGGCGGACCCTAACGCTGAATTGTATTATAATGACTATTCAACGGCCATTCCCGAAAAGCGAAAAGGAATTATGGCTATGGTACAACAGGTGAAGGTAGCCGGCGGACATATAAGTGGGATTGGTATGCAGGAGCATAATGCGCTGGACAATCCGCCACTGGAAGAGGTTGAAAAGACCATTTTGGGGTTTGCAGGCCTCGGTGTGAAAGTTATGGTGACTGAGATGGATATTTCTGTGCTTCCACATATTCGACCCAACATGGGCGCAGAAATTGGAGAACGCTATGCCTACAGTAAAGAAACAGACCCCTATGAAAAAGGATTGCCTCCGGGCAAGATGGCGGAACTTGGCAAAAGATATGTTGACTTTTTTAACCTATATCTCAAGCATCAAGATAAAATATCCCGTGTGACCTTATGGGGCGTTGGTGATGGCGATTCATGGAAGAACGGCTGGCCTATTCCGGGACGTACGGATTACCCACTTTTGTTTGACCGTCATTATCAGCCCAAACCATTTGTAAAAGATATTATAGGATTGACTCAAAAAAAAGTAATAAAGAAAATGAACAAAAGTAAATACTTATATCCAAGTGACTATATGGCTGATCCATCGGCCCATGTTTTTGAAAATAAAATCTATATTTATCCATCTCATGACCGCGAGAGTGGTATTCCTGAAAATGACAATGGCGATCATTTCGACATGCGAGATTACCATGTTTTTTCACTGGAAGATGTGCAGGACGAAGTCGTTGACCACGGGAAAGTATTGGATGTAAAAGATATTCCTTGGTCCGGCCGGCAACTTTGGGATTCAGATGTTACTGAGAAAGATGGCAAGTACTACATGTATTTTTCCATGAAAGACAAAAACGATATTTTTAGACTTGGTGTTGCATTAGCGGACAAACCCTACGGGCCATTTATACCGCAGTCTGATCCGATCAAGGGAAGTTACAGCATCGATCCCTGTGCGTTTAAAGATGAGAATGGATGCTATTATCTCTATTTCGGCGGTATCTGGGGTGGGCAGCTTCAATTTTATCGAAATAATAAAATTGTTGTACCAAATGAATTGCCTAAGGCAGATGAACCGGCATTAACGCCAAAGGTCGTTAAGATATCTGCCGATATGCTTGAATTTTCCGAGCAACCGCGTGATCTTGTCATCTTGGATAAAAATGGTACGGCCTTAAGACAAGGGGATACCGAAAAACGATTTTTTGAAGCGTCCTGGATGCATAAATATAAGGGAAGGTACTATTTTTCTTATTCCACGGGTGATAGCCATTTAATTTGTTACGCAATAGGAGATAATCCTTATGGACCATTCACCTATCAGGGCGTTATTCTATCCCCAGTTGTAGGCTGGACGACTCACCACAGTATTTTGGAGTTCAAGGGCAAATGGTACCTTTTTTACCATGATTCCGTTCCGTCGGGCGGAAAAACTTGGCTAAGAAGTATGAAAGTTGTTGAAATTGAATATGATGAAAACGGACATATCAAACCTATAAATGGTTTATCCTCCTAAATAATGATTTTGTTGAATTCGCGAATGACCTATATCATGCGCTTGCGCTTCTTCTTGCCAATAGTTTTATTTTGCTTTCCGCATTTAGTAAGATCAGAGGATGGAAGTCAATTATGGCTAAATTTGACTATTTCACTTTGCATAAAAGCAAATCTTCCCGATGAATTGGGAAGATTTGCTTTTATGCTCCGATTTAACTAATTGAAATTGTTTATGAATTGATCTGCTACAATGTACCAAGCCTTCTTTTTTTCTCCCCGATCAGATAACAATCCTTTTCTGTTCCAGCCCTTTTGATAAATGGGATGGGCTCTCCCCGGAGAACGGAAATCTACTAGGAGCCATGGCGTTGCTCCACTTAGAAAAGGTATGTTCTTGAACATTTTAAATTGGCGCATATAAATATCCGCCAGGTAATCTTCACTCCAGCTGCTTGCTCGATTTGGATCGATATTGTTTCCGAAAACTGCTTCACCTCCAAATTCCGAAAAGATTAGCGGTTTATTGAATTTGGATATCCATTCGACTTCTTTATCTGTTTCGGGCCATGGTTTATACCAGCCGAGGTATTGATTGATCGCCATGACGTCCATCAAACTATTGAGTTTATCTTCAATATAGGCCTTGTTGCCCTCAAAGCGCATATTATTAAACGCTGAGGTCACGAGACGCGTATTGTCCAACGATTTTGCTAGGTAATACAATGCTGTGAGCGAACTGTCTCTTGGCGGCGAGGAGTAGGTTTCATTCGAGAGGCTCCATATGATGGTTGCAGCCCGGTTTTTATCCCGGGCAATCATCTCTTTAAGCATCAAGTTCATTTTTTCTTTCATGTCTGCATTTGTAAAGTCTATTCCCTGGTAAATAGGCAGTTCTTCCCAAACCATCAGGCCCATTTTCTCCGCCATTTTTACCATCTTTTCATGATGTGGATAATGTACCAGACGCACATAATTACAGCCTAAATCCTTGGCCCATTCCAAAAGCATTTGATAGTCGCTTTCGCTATAGGCACGGGAGCGACGTTGCGGAACTTCTTCATGAATATTAATCCCTTTTAAAAAGATTGCTTTGCCGTTCAATAAAATATTTGTTCCATCAACTTTTATTGTTCGAAATCCAATTTGCTCCTTTATGTGATCCGTTTCTGCGGAGACACGTACCTCATATAACTTTGGATTTTCCGGTGTCCACAAGGTCTTCTTCCGAAAAGGAAATTTGAGTATAGCTTTTCCCTCTTTATCTGTTCTGGTTTTAAACCTGACATGTAATTCTGGAATGTTTATTTCTATATCTTGTTCTTTTGAAGGGCCATCAAGGGAGACGTATCCGTCAATGGTATTTTCATTATGCTGTGCCAGTTGAATAAAGTAATCCTTAATATAGGTTTTTGGAGTCTGTACGAGGTCGACATCACGTGTTATCCCACCGTAATTGAACCAGTCGAAGCCAAGTCCGGGTATACCATCCTTCATGCGCTGATTATTTACTTTCACAATAAGACTATTTTCCCCACCTTTTAGCAGGTCTGTTACTTCAAATTGGAAAGGTGTAAAACCACCTTCATGTTCACCGATTTTGCTGCCATTCAAATAAACTTCTGCCTTATAGTTTATTGCGGCGAAATGGAGAAAAAATCGGCGATCTTCAGTTTTTTGTACGTTAAACGAGCGTTTGTACCAGATGCTACTTTCATAATAGTTGAGCTCAGGAAGTTGGGAGTTGAAATCTCCGGGCACATAAAGCTGAGGACCACCTTCAAATGCGGATTCGACAAAATCGGTGTTTTTTAAAGGCTTTCGATCTTTATAATAGGCAGCCCAATCTCCAGACCCGGCATCGAAGGGATCTATAATGACATTCCATAAACCATTTAGGCTGCTGCTTTGCCGCCCTTCGATATGGATCATTGCGGATTGAGCAAACGATAGGAGCGGGAATAACTGTAATAATGCTAATATAATTTTCATGTTGCACATAGTTTTAATTTTCTAATTTCTTAGCCGATGTCCGGAGAAAGCCTTGCTGTATTATTTTTATAGTCCGAAGAAACGGTTTAGTTAATCTTCAAAACCAGCGAAATTTGATTTGGCATCTCCACCGGCAAGGTGACGGAAAGTGCCTCTTCATTTTGATGGAATATCAGTTTTTTCTTATGGCCCAATAGTGATACGGTTTTAACGCGCAGTGAAGGAACTGTTTTATTTTTCTTTCCCAAAGACTTTATCAAAATTCTTCCATCGGTTGGCCAAGCCATGATATGGGCATAAATGGCGTCTCCTTTCTGTACAAAACGGATATCTTCTGCGGTATAGGCATTGTCCTTATCTTCATTGAATCCAGCCGCGTTCAAAGGGCTCTTTTCTACTGTACTTGGTCCCTCACCATATATTTTCCAGGGGCGGGTATCAAAGATTCCTTCTTTATTGATTTGCATCCAGTCGCCTATCTCATGTAGAATTTTCTCTTCTTTATCGTCTATGCTGCCATCTCCCTTGATCGGAACGTTAAGCAGGAGGTTACCATTTTTACTGACAATATCAATAAGCATATGAATGACCTTTTTACTGGACTTGTAAGTGTTGTTTTCGTAGTCAGCTTTATTATAGTGCCAGCTACCCAGACAGGTACATGTCTGCCAGGCTTTTTCTTGAACTTGATCGGGCACGCCACGTTCGACATCCCATACCAAACACTCTTTTTGTTGTTCGGACAAAATTTTTCCAAACAGTACTGCATCGACCTTTCCTTTGTTTTTCTTGACGTTACTATTATAAAAATGGGCGGCAATATCGAGTCCAACATTACTGATAGGCCACAAAGGGAGTGTCGTATCATCAAAATAGAGCAGGTCGGGTTGATAGGTGTCGATCATGTCGACTGTTCGTTGATAGAAATTATCGATATACTCCCGCGTCGGTATGGAGGCTCCATTATGCCAATCCCACTGCGCCCATAAAGATTTCACATCCTCACTTCCCTTGCTAAGGGGATGATTTTGACGGTAGAGTTCTTTGGGGTCATAGCCTTCCCACCATTTACCTTTTCCATCTTCTTTTGTCATATTACCATCATAGGGAACGCCTTTGAGTGGGCCAGATTGATCCGCTCGTTGAGCTGTTTCATACCATGTCCATGCATGGGAGGAATGAATGCTTACACCGAAGGGAAGGCTATTTTTCTTCGCGGCCTTTGACCAGGCGGCGAGGATATCACGTTTGGGCCCCATATTGACCGAATTCCATTTTTGATATTTGCTATCCCACAGATCGAAATTGTCGTGATGGTTTCCCATTGCAAAGAAATATTGTGCCCCGACCTTTTTGTACAATGCGACAAGTCTTTCAGGATCCCATTTTTCAGCTTTCCAGGTATTGATAACATCTTTAAATCCAGCCACAGAAGGATGTCCATAATTTTTTAGATGCGAATTATGCTGCCAGCTGCCTTCATCATACATGCCGCGGGCATACCAATCACCCTGTTCGGGCTGACATTGAGGCCCCCAGTGTGCCCAGATTCCGAACTTGGCATTGCGAAACCATTCAGGCGCTTCATATTGCGCCAGGGATTCCCAGGTAGGCTGAAATTTATCCGAAGAGGAGGCCGTTTCTCTTTTTTGTTGGGCGGACGCATTTAACGCCGTTCCGAGGACTGTAAAAAGTAATAGTGTTTTAAAAATATTCTTGTTCATCGTATG
This sequence comes from Sphingobacterium puteale, assembly GCF_003627955.1. Lineage (GTDB taxonomy): Bacteria > Bacteroidota > Bacteroidia > Sphingobacteriales > Sphingobacteriaceae > Sphingobacterium > Sphingobacterium puteale. Next base: position 184,509 of record NZ_RBWS01000006.1, read on the forward strand.
CTGTATTTTTATGTTGAATAATGTATTTAATCTGTTAATGTTACTGTGGTTTGATAACCGCGGCATATCCGCCACCATTGACCATTGATATTTTTATTGACTTTCCAGCCTCGAATACCAGTGTTTCTTTATCAAGCTTTGTAGGTGTTGTTGCCGCATCTTTTGCATCCTGCCAATATTCCAGCACATATTTGCCTGTAGGCAGGAAATTGGTCGGTATCGTAATGGTGCGGGCCATGTTGTTGGTCATGGCACCGATAAACCAGTTTGTTTCCGAACGTTTGGCCATCACAATAAATTCCCCGGGGTAACCGTCTATGAAACGTGTATCATCCCATACTGTGGGTACGATCTGCAAAAAATCACTTCCAGGTTGGCCTAAAACATGCTTGGGGTGGTCGCAGAACACAGTCAAGGGACTTTCATATAGTATAAATTTGGCGAGTTCGGCACAACGGGTGTTCATTATCATGGTTGGTGACTGCTTCTTAAACTGGGCTGCGCTCACATTGAGAAAACCCCCTGGCGTATAATCCATAGGCCCTGCCAGCATGCGCGTAAAAGGTAAAGTAACGTTATGTGTAGGGATGATACGGTCAGAAAATTTGGCATACTCTTCACCCAGCACACCTTCACGTGTGATCATATTGGGGTAGGTACGTTCGATGCCATCGGGTTTGTAGGCACCATGGAAGTTGACCATGAGTCGGTGCTCGGCTGCTTTTTTGATCACTTTATGGTACCAGTTTACCATCTCCTGATCGTCGCGGTCCATAAAATCTATTTTTACGCCGGCGATCCCCCAGCGCTCGTATAGTTCAAAGGCTTTTTCGAAGGCGTTGTTGCGGTTGGCATCGGTGCTGTACAGCCACAACCAGAGACGCACATTTTTCTTTCGGGCATAATCGAGTATTTCGGGCATATTGATTTGGGATGCCGGTTTGGTAATATCGGCCTGGGCTTGGTTGAACGGCCCATACCACTGCCAGTCGATCAGCATATAAGGCCATCCCTGTGCAGCAGCAAAATCTATATATTCTTTGATAACGGCGGTCTCCATTTTCACTTCGCCGCTCCACCAGTGGTCCCATGCGCAAAGTCCCGGTTTTATCCATGTGGGGTCTTCGATTGCGCAGGGTGGGTTGAGCGATTGAACAATTTCGGATTCGATAAATCGTCCAGGGTTATCGCCAATCATTACCACACGCCAAGGAGTCTTTATTTTGTCTGCAAAACGGGCTTTGATACCGTCTTCTTTTTCACCCGGCAACGGAGAAAGTTTGGTTGTGAGCAGTGCCTGTCCTTTAGCATCAGCGGAGCTGCTACCGATATAAAATCCGGGATAATTGTCTATGTTCGCTTCGGTGATAGCCAGATAGTTTTCCCTGTCAACTTCAATCAATAAAGGAAGTCCGGTCAGGGTCTGATCGCTGAATCCGGCCAAGGGAACTTTATTGAATTCGCTTTCCTGGCTAGAGGTATAACGTAGCTTATATGTTGCTGCCCAAGCGTGAGCCTGACCAGCGACTGAAAAGCCGGTCATTTCGCTGGTGATGGCTCTGTTGCCTATTTTCGGGCTGCTGTACAATTGATAGCGAAAGGCTACCCCATTGTTATAGGCCCGAAAGAAGAGGTCCATCCGTCGTTTCTCGCCTTCCTTTTCGATCAGGGCAAGATGAGTTTCGTTCCACTGCATGTCGATATTGGCGTGTTTATTCTTTACGACTGGTCTCCAAGAATCGCGTTGACTGCTGGTTTTAGGAGTGCTTAGCAAGGTAAAGCCTCTATGCATGGCAGGTTCATCCTGTAGTTGAAAACCCATTGGCGAAGGGTGTATGACTTGCTTGTCCCTGTAGGATACGGAGTAGGAGAGCCCATCGGATAGGTCAATGTCCAAACAAATTTTTCCGTCAGGGGATTTTATTGTGTAAGTCTGTGCCGAGAGGCCCAACGATATTGCGAGAAATAGAATGATGATAAATGCTCTCATGATAATTAGTGAATATGTTGATAAGGGAATGTGAATTACTTTTCTTCCATGATATACACGTCCCAAGGGCCTAATAAGATCTGTTGACCTGCTTGCACCACATTGCCCGAAATAAGTTCTTTCGTTGGAGCACCTGTATATGTAATCTGTTTTGGTTGAGCACTATAATTAAATAGGTAATGTATCGCCTTGCCCCATTTATTCGTTCCCGAACGCTGAATGATTGGGAAAGTGTAGCTGTTGACGGCGGTAACCTTGGCCGCCGTAGCAGTTTCTCGGATAATCGCATTGAGCAATTCCTGTGAAGGATAGGTTCCGATATAGGTTAGCTTTCCTTTGCCGTATGTATTTTCTGTTATCACGGGCCTCTTTCCAAAGAAGGGGTGTTCGGCATAGGCCAAGGGTTTGGCAGTCTCAGTTTGTAAAAACTCGTACCAGTCGCCTATTTGGTTCTTGCTGGTCAATTGAAAAGGATTATCTTTCAGCTGCATATCGCCGATTGTGGAGAACTCTTGATAGTAGAATCCACAGGCTTTCCGCAATGGTCCGGGTGCTGCCGTGGCCCTAACGGCAGAGTGCTCGTCGCAATAGCCGCTTTTGTGCATCATGACGACATGGCCGCCCTCTTTTACAAATTTATCAATCGCCTGAAGCAGTTCATCCGTAGCGACATAAAGCGGAGGGATAACCAACATGGCATAGCCGTTAAAATCATAAATTTTATCGCATGGGATAATATCTGCTTCAATATTTTGAAAGTATAGTGATTTGTGGACCATGTCGATGGGGTAATTGTTTTTATAGGTATAAGGCATAAAGTTCATTGCGTGGTATGAATCGTGGCTATACAAGATTGCTACTTTATTTTTCTTTTTCAAGTCGATGATATGATCCCCGATTTTTGCCAGCTCTTTTGCAGTAGTTTTAAACTCATTGTATATTCGATTCGGCTGCAGATCGTGTCCCAATATGCCGCGCCAATAGGTTTCCTGGCCATAATGTAGGGTAGACCAATGCCAGTATTCCACCATATTGGCACCTGAGGCATAATGGGCATACACGTTTTGCCGTAACTGTCTGTCGTAGGGTGGATACTGGGTGCGCGCGTCCCAACCTATTCCCTGAGCGTTGGTTTCCATCACGATGTAATTATTCTTGCCGACAGTGCGTACAAAATCACCTGCATAAGCGATGCGCTGCCCATCTTGTTTATCCTGTACGTCATGGTAAATATTGATGGCAGGATATTGCATCTGACGAAAACTTTCCACCTGATCTATATTGTGAAAATCAGGCATAAAGCAGTGGGTTATAAACTGGTCTTTGCGCTTATATTCATTGACAATGTCGCATTGCCAGTTGAGAAAGTCAGCGACCTGTTTGCGGTTGTACCGCTCCCATTCGTTTTTATAGGAGGGATTGGTGACGCCATCGCGGGTATAGAATTCTTCCCAAGTCCGAATATTCATTCCCCAGTAGTTCATACCCCATGCTTTGTTGAGTAAATTGAGGTCATTGTTAAAACGGTTCTTTATGTAATTTCGAAATCCGATAAAATAATCCTGATTATTTACACCACGCGCTTCTGTTTCATTGTCTACCTGATAGCCAATTACCCCAGGATGTTTTGCATATCTTTCCAATAGCTTACGGATGATACGCTCACTGTAATATTTAAAAGTGGGATTGGTAAAATCTATATTTTGTCTGATTCCATAATACGCTTTATTGCCGCGCTGATATTCTGCCAACACCTCGGGATGTGTGTGGGCAAGCCATGCGGGAATGGAATAAGTAGGTGTTCCAAGTATCATTTTAATACCTGCCTGATACATTTTGTCGATAATCCGGTCCATCCATTCAAATTCAAATACGCCTTCCCGTGGTTCAAATAGACCCCAGGCAGATTCGCCTATACGGATGACGTTGAGCCCAGCATTTTTCATTAGACGGATATCTTCCTCCAGGCGCTCGCCCGGCATGTATTCGTGGTAGTATGCTGCACCGTAAAGGGGGCGATCAAACTTGTATTGTGCCTCCAGGGGAAGGATTGTGATGCACATCAAGCATAGGAAAAAAATGTTTTTTGGTGTCATTGGTTTTGGTATATCGTTATGTTAAAGGTTAGAGACGTACGTTGTACGCCTCCACGTGCTACTTTTTCAAAAGCTCTTTGTTGTACGCGATCCATAAGTTGCGAATGGCAAACTTTATTTTTTATTGCGTGGATATTTAGTAGGTATTGCTTTCATCTGTTCCAGAAAGACTGGATCTTTAAAAGTACTCGTTGTCCGATCATATTGCCCGGCTCCCTGAACATCCCAGAGCATCGGACACATACCACGCGAATAAATTGCTTCAGTAACTGAAACATTAAATAGCCTGACTACTTCCTGTGTTCTATTCTTGGAGGAACAGGCATATTCGCCAATGACGACCGGTATCCCTTTGTCGACACAATTTTTCTTTAGCAGATCCATGTTGTCGTTAAGTTCCTTAAATTCTTGCGGCGTACCCCAAGAAGGGACACCAACTCCCCATCCTGCATCTTCACCATTGCCTAATATGGCAAATAATGGCGGAGTATAATAATGTACGGTTAACGCAAGATGTTTTGCCGGATCGGTAGGAATTTTGGTGAGTGGGTCAAAAGCATACTCCAGACCAGTATTGTAAATTTCTACTAAAAGATGGCGTTTTGCATTGTTACCGCCCGATTTTCTGACGATGTCCACAAAAAGTTGATTAAGTTCATTTACATAGCCGAATGCTTTTGCTTTTTCGGTCTGTCCTCCATTCCAAGGAGTCCATATCTCATCATAGCCGATTTCATTCATGGGTTCAAAGATCAGGTGATCACCATATTTCTCAAATCGGTTACAGAGTTGTTCCCAGATGGAAGTGAACTTTTTCTTGGCTTCATTGTCTGTTGGGACTTTTTTGACCCATTCATTCTCATGGTGCACATTTATAATAGCTACCAAACCGCAATCAAGTGTCCAATTTAAGATCGATTCGACTCTGTTCAGCAGATCCGGATGGATCCTGTAATTTTCCTCGTTTATCATCATGTTGCTCCAGGTGACTGGAATTCTCAGTGAAGAATAACCGGCTTCAGCATACCCTTCAATCATTTCTTTTGTAATGAGCGGGCTGCCCCATGCCGTTTCGTAATTGGAGATATTGCTTGGGTTGATCCAGCTGCCTGTCGCATCCAAGGCATTGCCTAGATTGATCCCTAAACCCATTTCATCAACCAATTGCCTGGTACTGAAATTTTCACGAATTGCGAATTTACTGTAAGCAGGTTTTAGTTCCTCTTTCTGTTCAGGTGTATGCAACTCTGTATTGGCCTTAATCTCTTTATTAGAGCATGCTGGAAGTATCAACAGCATGATGATGTAACTCAATAACTTTTTCATTGGATCAATTCTTATATTTATTTTTTGATTAAATTATGCAACTTATGGTCTAACGTTTTAGTCACTCATTACTGAAAGGCACAGCAGGTAAGCCCTCCTTATTGAATAAATTGACATCTGGGTTATTACTCCATGCATAGCGAACAAACTCAGGATTTAAAACCTGATCGGCATAGACAATTAATTTGTTGCCTTCTATATGCGCTTTGGCCCATACAAATTTTTTATCTGCTCCAGCGATGGCAAAACCTTCCACATAACCGTATTTGTTGTCAACCACGAGTCCTCCTCCGGTAGCATCAAAAGATATAACCAGTTTATTGCCTTCCTTTACCATCGATTTGAACATCGGCCCCGAATAGACAAGCTCTTTTTTGCCATAATCTTTGGCCAATGCAATTAAAGCGAGTCGTCGGCCGACTTCCTGCTTGTTGCGCGGATGGATATCATCTGCTTCACCAATATCGGTAATTACAGCCTGACCAGTATGTACAAGACGGAGGGTCCGAGTCTGTGCATCTCTCAGCTTTGCCCAGTCACTATCTTCAGGGGTTTTATCTTTGGCCATATAATTGGCCAATTGCACCCAATAGAAAGGGAAATCAAATTTCCAAAGTGATCGCCAATCCTGTATTAGATTGGGGAAGAGGGTACGGTAATCGTAAGCCTGGCCGGCATTATGTTCGCCTTGGTACCAGATGACACCCCGAATGGTATATGGGATAATGGGATTGATCATGGCGTTAAAGAGCAAAGATGGAAACATATTTGGCGAAACTTCTTTATAGCCGTGCTGCTTGGTTGTGATGGCCTCTTTATAATTCCATTCGCCATCAAGGGGGGATTTCTCTCCTTCAATTTCGAGATATAGCTGGGCAGGATTTCCGTAAAATCCGCCACCGCCACCGGTATCCATAATTTTTAGGGTAATAATATTTTCACCATCCTTTAAAACAGTTTTTGGGATATTGTAGCTCCTAGGAATGGTATATCCTTTTGTTTCACCCACTTTTACGCCGTTTATCCAACAGATATCATTGTCATCAATGGTTCCAAGATGTATAGACGCGGACTTGCTGGCACTACCCTTTGGAAGATGAATGCTACGTTTGAACCAAACAATGCCGTCGATATTATCCAATTTGGGTTCCCATAATTGTGGGACATTCATTTTTCCCCATGTTGATAAGTCCGTATTGTTTTCGTACCATTTCTCGGCTATCCCCGGATCGTTCGCTAAAGCCTGTTGATAGGCCTGTTTCTTTAATTCGTTTTCGCTCATAAAACTCTTTAGATCGCCTGTGGAAGCTTGTTTGTAGGGGGCGTTATAATGTGCAGGCAGTTTGTTAAAGCTGTTTCCACTGGTCCAGGTCTCAACACCTGTACCACCCCAGGAAGAATTTATTATTCCGACGGGTATACCTAGTTCCTGATAGAGCTTAAGGGCAAAGAAGTATCCTACAGCTGAAAAATCGCCCACGGTGGCAGGGGAACATATTTCCCATTTCCCGTTAAGATCTAGTTTGGGCACATCACTCATATTCTTTTCGACATTGAATGCCCGAATGTTCGGATAATTTGCCTGCCTGATTTCGCCGGTGGCATTATTGGAATTTTTTACGATCCATTCCATGTTAGATTGGCCGGAAGCAAGCCATACCTCGCCGACCAAGATATTTTTTAATAGGATCTGTTCCTTACGGCCATTTATTTTTAAACGATACGGTCCTCCGTGTGAAGTAGGGGCTAAGGTGAGTTTCCATTGACCATTTTTATCTGCCTTTGTATTCAGGTTTTGCTGCATAAACTGGACATGGATCGTTTCATTTTTTTCAGCCCATCCCCATAATTTTATGGGATTGTCCCGTTGTAGGATCATGTTGTCGCCAAATATAGCGGGAAGCCTAAGCTCAGCTTTTAATAGAAACGCATGTAAGAAAAAAGCAATGAAAATTGGGAGATGTTTTAGATTCATATTTTATATTGTTTTATAGTCGAACCAGTCAAAGAATACTTTTGCGTTAGTCGGAATGCCATTGGAGGTGCTATAAAGCCCTATCATTACACCAGTAAAGCCGCCAGCAACTTCGGTTGCAAGATACCGTGTGTCCAGTTTGCCGATTTCGCTGTAATTTTCACTATCGGGATTAGCTACCGAAAAGATATACTGTTGTGGAGTTCCTTCTACTCTTAATTTTTGTTGATTGCCCTGCACTATTCTTTCGGCGGCGATGTAGCTCAGTGAACCTACTTTAACGCGTAATTGAATGATATTCTGTTTTTTGTGTTTTATGATCAATAAATCATAGTGATGGTTGTTGTTTTGGATTAATGTTATTCCAGCTTCTTCATTTTCCTTTGAAGATTCAAATTGCAGTAGTGTAGTAGCCGTAAAATTGTGTTCCGTTTGTCTTCTTAGGATTGCTGAGATCGGTTTGGCATCGTTTAGCGTATTTGGGGTAGTTTTTATCGTGAGCCATCCCTTTTTTTCGGATAGGGAATAATTGTCCCGTAGCGGATTTCTTAAATATTGCCATTCAAAACCAAGTTGTTGTTTGTCAAAATCGTTTCGAATAGCAGGTTTGCTGAACGGTTTCAACGGCAAAGTTGCCGTTTTCATGTCGAGGCTGATTGTTCCATTGCCATTGACCTGTGGCCATCCTCCTTGCGGCCAGTCCACAGGAGCAAGAAAAGTTTCACGCCCCAGGACGTGGTAATAGCTGTAGGGCTGTGTAACCCTGAAACCGAGGCAAACCAGCCACCAGCTGCCATCCTTGGCCTGGACTAGATCTGCATGCCCTACACCTTGAATGGGATTTGCCTGTCCAATTCTATTGGCATGCGTCAGGATCGGATTCAGTGGACTGGATTCATAGGGCCCAAGGATATTTTTGCTTCGCCCAATTGTTGCGCTATGCATGTATTCGGTACCGCCCTCCCCCAGAAGCAGGTAATAAAACCCGTCTTTTTTATAGAGATGTGGAGCTTCGGGAAAACGCCCACCGATACCGCGCCAGACTAAGTGTTCGGGGCCTATGACCTTGCCGGTTTTGATATCAATCTCCGTCACCCGAATCCCTTCATTTCCTTGCGTGACAAAATAGGTTTTACCGTCCTCGTCCCAAAATATATCAGGATCGATACTCTCGATGGCAACGTAGATCGGATCACTCCAGGGGCCAGTGGGATCAGTAGCCGTGCAAAAGAAATTGCCGCCTGATGATACATTGGTACAGATGACATAAAACAGGCCATCGTGATAGCGGATCGAAGGGGCAAATAAGCCGCCTGAAGCAGCTGCCTTTTCCAGCGGTAGCTGGGCATCCCGGGTGAGACAGTGACCTATCTGTTCCCAGTTGACAAGATCCTTACTATGATAAATCGGGAGGCCCGGAAAATATTCAAAGGACGAAGTAACTAGGTAATAGTCATCGTCTACACGACAGATACTTGGATCCGGATTGAACCCTTTGATAATAGGATTTGAAAAGCCAGTTTGTGCAATGACATAATGAAAGGCAATGGAAAATAGGGCGGAGATAATGACGTAAATTGACTTTTTAAATTTCATGTGTGTGTTTGTGAAAGATGATTGGTTACTAAAGGCCGTTATTAACGATTGCTCGTGTATCCGGCCTAGTTTTAAAGTGCTTATTGTTGTAAATGGGTTTAGTTTTTGCTTGTGTCTATAATTCTAAAATTGTCGAAATAGATGTCTACCTTGACATTGGCATTGTCTGCTTTATTTTTCGTGAAAATGCTCAGTTCCGAGCTGGCTATGGCAGCAAAACTTCCGTAGTCGGCAACTGTCGTAAACCTATTGAGAAGGATGTCACAGGTCATCCATTTCCCAAGATTTGTTTTGTTGCTGTTTCGGTCGCGTGGCACATAATCTGACACCATTTTATCCCCGTTGCCTTTGAGCTGTAGGTCAAATGTCGCCGTCGCCAGAGGCTCATTAAGGAAGCATTCAAAGCGCAGTACAAGACTGCTAATAGGCGTATTGGCGGGTATTGTAGTTATTGTGGGGTAATTGCCTTTGTTGGACAGGTTGCCCCACCAATATTGCCATGCACCCGGTGATCCGAAGATGCGGTAAGCAGTCCCCGCTGTGAAGTAAGGTGGCTTGGTGCCGTCTGCCATTACAGGCATATTGTTGTCTCCCCACTCATAATGGCCTATTTCGTCCCAATTCAGGACAAGATTCTCAATAGGATAAAATAGCTTTGTTGAATTAGATTGCCCACCAGCCGCATGAACCGTAATTGTACCGGATTTGATAGGGGCTTTAGGGAGTCGATAATAGATGGTATCTTGACTTTTTGCTACCATAAGATCTTCACTTGGAATATCAAATTCTCCATTGATATTTAGTTTGGTCACGTTGATGAAGTTGACACCGGTAATAAACGCCTGGTCGCCAACAATAGGCATATCGCTGCTCCATGATTTTATTATTGGCGGCGAAACGTTAGTTGTGAAGGCTATGCTGACCGAATCTGTTATGCAGTAGACTGCCAGCCGGCCATCTTGGATACCTGATGGGATCTTTAATTCGATTTTATCATAGTCCTTACCGACTTCATATTCGGTAGCTGGTACGCTACCGCCAGTTGCGGTTTCGAATGCTATTTTTTTTACTTCATAAAAATTTAAACCATATATACTGAGCTTTTCACCAGCTTTGGCTGGATAATTTAATTCGATACGGCTGATCTGGGGTGCTGGAGAGTAGATATGGAAATTGAACCTCGCTTCACCGTGGCTCGTTTCTATCCGAATCTCATTGGGGAGATCCGGATTGGTGCCAGTCAGTAGCAAGTTGGCAGGAATGGAAATAATGGCGCTTGTTGACGTGCAGTAATTTGCATTAAATCCAATCTGTTGATCATTAATATAAATTTTTTGTATACCGTCAAGATTTTTTCCGACAATAGCAATCATTGTGCCCGGAAATGCACCTGTAAAGGTGCTATCAGCTTTTTCAGGATCTGTCAGTCGTATGTGGGTTATCTCTGGGGGCATTGTCAGATCATTGTTGCGGCTACAGGATAGCATAGACAGCATAATAAATGCGATGAACACTAATAATATAAAGCGATTGTTATCATATATTGCTTTCATAATTCTCTATTAATTATTAAAAGGATAAGCCTGTGGTTCGTCTTTTAACTTCGGATTCTGTATGAGATCATTCTCAGGATAAGGAAAGAAGATGTTGTTTGCTGTCACGACCACAGGCACTGCGGGTGCTGTGGGATCTTCGAAAATAAGATTCCCGTCTTCATCCTTCGTAATGGAGGCCGTTGACCAGCCCCGTTGCTGATCATTAAAATATTTCAGCATTTTTTCAGGCTTGTAGCAATACCAGCTGACCATATCATACCAGTTGGTATACTCCATCGCAAATTCAACGCGTCGTTCTTTGATGATGTCATCCAATGTAATTGAAGGTTTTCTCCCGATTTTGGCCCGATCCCTTACCTTGTTAAAGTAGCTTAAAGCTTCACCACCGCTGAGTGTAGTATTATTTCCCAGACTAGCTTCAGCATAGGTCAAGTATACATCTGCCAATCGTAAAATATAGGTGTTGAGTGGCGAACTCATCGACTGTACAAAGCCATCATTATCATCATTTGGTCCGCCGATTACCCCTTTTTTTATGGATGCTCCTGCATTAGGATAAGAATAACCGCCTTTATCAATGGCGATATAGGGATAGAGGGAGTGCTGGGTAAAATAGGTGGCATTTCTCCGGAGCGTATCGGCACGTTCGTATTGTCTGAGCATGTCGATCGTTCCGTTCAGCCCGCCGCCCCAAACATTGACACCACCTGTAACATCGGATGAAAATGCCAGATCAGCTAAGAGCGTATTGCAGACGCCCCAGTCGCCAAGTGGTACCCATTGCATGGCAATAAGCGATTCGGGATTATTATTATGTTTGTATTTGAAGAGATCTTCATATTTAGGATATAGTTCCAGTCCACTATTTATACAGACATCCTGTGCGTATTCTTTTGCTTTGGCAAGATCGGCTTCATTTCGGGTGCCACCGGTTTTCCAACCCGCGCGGGAGAGGTATACCTTGGCGAGCATACCTTTGGCGCCCCAGCTTGTTGCCCGGCCTTTATCAGCTTTATCCGGAAGGTTTTGAGCGGCAAAACTGAGATCATCGATGATAAACCGAAAAATATCTTCTTCCCGATGCCTTGGCTGCATAGGGTCTTTGATCACGGCATCATTGTTTTCGATCAATATAACAGGCCCCCAAGTACGCAAAAGATAAAAATATGCTATACCGCGCATAAGTCGTGCTTCTGCGATAGCTACGTTCTTTTGTATCTCAGTGACATTGATCGCCTTGTTTTTAACCGCGACGATGATGGCATTCGACATCGTTACGACACCATAGAATGACTTCCAGGAATCCGAAAGCCCATCGTCAAGTGATGTCACCGTGAATAGGGTATAAGAGGGGTTCATATAAGGATTATAGCCATCATTTGCCCTTAAGCTTCCAATGGCAACAGCAGGTCGCTTATTATAGTCAAACCATGCTCTGTTGTAGAGTGGAGCTGTGGCTGCTTTTAATGCCTCGGGGGATGTATAGAAGGTTGCGTCCACATATGCACCTTCAGGCTCCCGTTCAAGGAAGCTTTTGTTGCAGGAATGTAGAACAACGGTAGCCATCAATGAGGCTATCAAGAATAGCTTTTTCATAATTCAGTAGTTAATATTAAAACATGAAGTTTAAACCGAAGGTATAGATACGCTGTGAGGGATATCTCGCATAATCTATTCCTTTCAATAAAACATTTTGGTTGTAGGATCCTATTTCCGGGTCATAGCCCGAATACTTTGTCCAGGTGAAAAGATTTTGAATATTGACGTATAACCTGAGATTTTCAATTTGATATTTTTTCAAAAGCTTTTGTGGGAAGGTATACCCCAGTGAAATATTTTTCAAGCGCAAATAGGAGCCATCTTCGATAAATCTATTGCTCATGCGGCTATTGTCATTCGCATCACTGACGGTAATACGCTGAATGCTCGCGTTAGGGTTAGAAACCCGTACATTGGCAATATCCTGGTCGGAACCGCTAGGATCAATCGTTTCGATCTGGGCAATTCCCGTCGTTTCTTTGAGCATACCCGAATTGTTCATTGGGTTCGTAAAATCCTTGCGCAATTGATTATATATCTTGTTTCCATAGACGGCATTCAGAAAGATATTCAGGTCAAATCCTTTGTAGGCTAGATAATTGTTCAGTCCGAGGATAAACTTAGGGTCCGGATTGCCTATAAAATCGCGGTCTTGCTCATCGATTTTACCGTCTTTGTTTTTATCTTCGAAGATAAAATCGCCAACCCAAATCTCGTTGATACCTATATTTTTGTCTTTGGGAAGAGCCACAGGTATTTTTTTGCCATCTTGATCTAACACGGGGTTATTGTGACTATCCTTGCGGTAAAAATCACTTTCGTTCTGGAACATGCCAACCACATTATAACCATAGAATTGGCCAACAGGATTTCCAACCTTGGTCATTGTAAAGGTTTCGGCTCCTATTTTTCCTTGAATCGCAGCAGCCTCGGTATATAGGTGCGTTACACGGTTTCTGTTCATGGAAAATGTCAATCCCGACTTCCAGAATAATCCATTTTTATTGATATTTACGGTGTTTAAGCTAAGTTCAACCCCTTTATTGCTCATCGAACCAGCATTAACCCAGGGGGCCGAAATAAGGCCGCTGATATAGTCTGGCAATACAGCCTGCATCAATAGATTGTCGATTTTCTTTAAATAAACCTCGGTCGTCAGTTCAATCCTGTTTTTAAATAGACTGAGATCCACACCGACATTATAGGCGTTGGTTTTTTCCCATTTCAGGTCAGGATTGGGAAAATTGGCAGGATAGAAACCTGTGCCCCATATGGATGCAGCTGACGCCATTGTCACGCCGTAGGCATATGAGCTTGCCGCCTGATTACCGACAAGCCCCCAGCCTAGCCTTAGTTTTAGATTCTCGATTGTGGAATTTTCCTTTAAGAAAGATTCATTTTTAATCTTCCAAGCTGCTGCAAGAGAGGGAAATGTTCCCCAGCGGTTGTTGACGCCAAATTTGTCCGACCCGTCTCTGCGAAAAGTAGCAGTCAAGAGATACCTATCGTCAAATCCATAATTGAAACGTCCGAAATAAGATTCAATGGCGCCCGAACTTCTTGAGCTGCTATTTTTGGCTGTCTTTGAATCACCGGCATCCAGTTCATGGACAGAATTTAAAAAATAATTAGTTCGGCTTCCAGACAATGACTCCCATCTGTTTTCCTGTGCCTCATGCCCGACCATAATTGTGAGATTGTGTTTTTCGGAAAAATATTTATTATAGGTCAGATAAGTCTTAAAGTTTGTAAAAGAGCCATTACTTGCAAATCTTGCCCCCGCAGATTGTTGCTTGAAATTGCCATAATCATACGATGGCGTGAATTGGTAGGAATTGGAATAATTATAGTTTCCATTACCTTCGATCCGGAGTACAAGATCTTTGATGGGAGAGATATCTGTATAGGCGTTGACACTGATTTGTGAGCCTTTCGCATAATTTTCCCGAGTAAGCGCTTCTTCCAATGGGTTAGCGAAATAGGTACCATACATATTTTCCTGTTGTGTTCCCCAGGTTCCATCTGGATTTTTTGCTGGAACTTCCGGCAATTGTCGAATGGCGAGTGAAATGATTCCTCCATTGTCAATGGTGTTTCTGTTTTTTGTTTTCGCCGTATAGGCATTGATTCCAGCTGTTAGCCATTTGTTGATTTTCGAATCGAAGTTCATCCGCAAGGAGTAGCGTTCAAAACTTGATCCTTGTGCGATACCTTGTTGGTCAAGGTATCCGCCAGCGATCGCAAATTTATTTTGTTCGGTTCCACCGGAAATGTTCAATTGATGGTTGTGCATCAATGAGGTTCGAAATATTTCCTTTTGCCAATTCGTTCCTTCACCTAACAAGGATGGATCTTTAAATTCGTCTCGATCACCAAAGCCAATGACTTTGCTGCGCAGATTTTGATACACCGCATATTCGCGCAGGTTGAGGACGTCCAGTATATTGGGCAGCTGTTGAAGGCCCACATATCCTTCATAGCTCAATTTGGTTTTTCCGGCTAATCCGCGTTTCGTTGTAATCAGCACAACACCATTTGCTGCTCGGGTTCCATAGATGGCGGCAGCTGAAGCGTCTTTCAATATTTCCATGGATTCTATATCTGATGGATTAATTGACGAGAGTGCACTGGAATTGTCTCTGGTATTGCCATCTATGGGAATTCCATCGATAACATATAAGGGCTCATTACCACTGAACGAATTTGTACCACGGATGCTGACCGATATTCCGCCCCCCGGTGCTCCAGAGTTCTGGGTCACGGAAACACCTGCGGCACGCCCCTGGAGGGCTTGGTCCAATGATGTACTTACCGATTTGCTTATATCGTCTGCCGTTACAGAGACAACAGATCCGGTTAGGTCACTTCGCCTCATTTTTCCATATCCCACGACAACGACTTCACCCATTTCTTGTATATTTTCCGTTAGCTGAATATTTTGCTGATTGTTCGTTACTTTTATTTCTTGGGTATGGAATCCCAAGTGTTTGAAAATGAGTGTACTTCCTTTTGCTGTTGAAATGGCATATCTCCCGTTTTCATCGGAAGAAGTTACCCAATTTGTTCCCTTGACCTTGACTGAAACATTGGTTAATGGAACTCCGGTGGCTTTGTTCGTAATCAATCCGGAGACATTGATTTTTGTTCCCTGAGCCAGTAAGGTGTTGACAAAAAGGAAAAGTAAGGCCATTGACATGAGATACTCCCAATGTCGTAATTTGGGCCAAAAAAACTTTTGAGATCCGTTTTTTGATTTCATGGTTAATTTAAGTTTATAATTTGTTTGGTTATTATCCCCAGAAAGGGATGATTAAAATTAGGAATAGAAAATTGTGTTAATAGGGTTCAAATGTTGCAGAAAAGAGGGCAAAATGTTTATAAAACTAGGCATAGTAGCGATTGTTGAGAAGATATGGCCGGTAATCCCGATGAATCTTTTTCGGGAGGGTAGGTTTTGTAAGGTGTCCAAATGTTTCAGGTTAGGGTATAAAATGATTACTTATGCTGTAAAGGTTTGATAAAATCTGTATTTTAACGCTTAGTTCTTGAGACGATAACCAATGAAACAACTATTCTTTCTGATTTTACTTTTTTCTGCCATATCCAGCTTTGGGCAAGCTTATAAATTTGCACAATTAAATACACGTAATGGAATTGTTGGAAATGAGGTGGTTGCTATCTATAAAGATAGTAGGGGTTTTGTATGGTTTGCAACCAACACAGGTCTAAATAGATATGACGGTGAGCGAATCAAAGTATTCAATCGGAGCAGCGACGCACTGGCAGATAGCCATTATGATGCAATGAAAAAAATTGTTGAAGATGAAAAAGGGAATCTCTGGATGTTGGGCAATAAGTATGTGATGTTTGACTGGCGTAAGGAGGTTTTTGTCAACAATACGGATTCGATTCTTGAACAGATGGGCCTTCCTTCAAACCCCGTTTCGATTCAGATAGATGAGCTTAAAAATTTTATTGTCGCCTATGCGGATAAAGGGGTATATAAATTTCAACCCAAAACGAAGAAACTTGTGGCCTATAAACCGTTGAACGATCCAACAACCATCCTGTCTACTGAGATTGTCGAGATCGCGGTAAAAGGTCCATTCGTGTGGATACTCCATAAAGATGGGCTACTGGAGCGTTTAAATTGCAGCACTGGAAAAGTCGATTTACGTAAAAATCAGCTGAAGCGTACACCGATAAACTCTTTGATTCCAAAACGCATTTTTATCGATTCAGACAATATGGTCTGGATATATCCCGGGTTGAATAATAAGGGGGCAGTTTGCTATAATGAGACAAACGATCAATGGAAGCAGCTTGATATCGACAGTAAACCGGCACTTTCCAATTCATTTGTCCGCGGAATCATATCGGATCATCAGGGATTATTATGGATTGCAACCGATCATGGGGGAATCAATTTATTTGATAAAAAAAAGAACACAGTCAAGGTCATTCAGCACGAAGAATATAACAGCAGTTCACTTGGTCAGAATTCCATCGTCAGCTTGTATTGTGACCCCGAGGGAATCGTTTGGGCGGGTACTTATAAAAACGGGGTTTCTTATTATCATCCGAATATGTTCAAGTTTCCAAGTACGGGAATAGGAAATGGATCCAATCGTGGAAATACTATTTTTGATTGTAGCAGCATCATCAAAGACAAAGATGATAATCTGTGGTTAGGAACCAATGGTAAAGGGCTTATCAAGTTAAATGAACAAAGTGGAGAAAGCCACTTTTTTAAGAATAAACGTGGCGACGATAGTAGTCTATCTTCGGATATTGTAACTGCTCTTTTTGAAGACCATACAAAAAGAATATGGGTGGGGACTTTTATGGGCGGGTTGAATGTGTATGATGGCCAGAGATTTACGCAGTATAAAGTTGAGGGAAAAAAGAAAAAAGGTCTTTCTAACCTGAGTGTTTATGGTTTAACGGAAGATTCGGGTCATCATTTATGGATCGCAACGCTAGGAGGAGGGATTGACCGATTAGATCCAAGCCGCAGTATATTCAGCAATTTTAATAGGGAAAATAGCAAGTTACGTTCTGATTTCATGTTGTCGGCCTTTCAGGGGGGAGATGGCATAATTAGCTTCAGTTCGGATATCGGCGTGTATAAAATTGGCCCTGATCAGACCATATTACCCTATTTCTCAAATCCTGATTTTCAGGATAAGGCATCAGCCGTACCTGTGTACCAGCTTATGAAGGATTCAAAAGGACGTATTTGGCTGGCAACAAAAAGGGGAATAAAGATTTTCGATCTTAATCGGGGCGACTGTAGTATGCTGACACTGGCAGACGGTTTATCCAGCGATGACGTACGCTCATTGGCCGAGGATCAGGATGGATATATTTGGGCGGGTACAAGCTATGGACTCAACCGCATACAATACATGTCGGGTGAAGGAGGCAAACATAAAAGCATTGTTTTGGCCTTCGATCTGAGCGACGGGCTGACAGGTATGGTTTTTAATCCCAATGCGGTATACACGGATAAAACAGGTAAAATTTATATGGGTACCACGGAAGGCTATGTTGGCTTTTATCCAAGAAAGATTCCTGTCAATAAAAGTGTTCCCCGTGCACGATTCACTGAGTTTTTATTGTCTAATGAGCTCATAAATCCCGGTGATAAAAGAAATGATCACCTGGTGCTTCCTCGTTCCATTGTCGACATCGATCAGATCGTCCTCAAATACAATGAAACAAATTTTACCATTCGTTTTTCGGCATTCAACTTTATACATCCCGAGAAAAATAGATATAGGTATAAATTGGAAGGCATCGATAAAGAATGGATAGAAACATCCCGTAGTACCGGATTTGCATCCTATTCCAATCTTAATCCGGGCCATTATGTGCTTAAGGTCTATGCAGGCAACGAAGACAATGTTTGGTCACCGACAGCCATAGTGATGCACATTATAGTCAAACCGCCATTTTGGTTTTCCTGGTGGGCGATTGTTTTTTATATCATGGCTTTTATCGGCCTTGTCCGCTTTTTTATCCGGTATCGTTTAAAGCGAAAACAGGACCAATTGGACCAAGACGTACGTATGTTGGAAGCGGACAAACTGCATGAAATTGACCAGATAAAATTGAAGTTTTTTACTAATATCAGCCACGAATTTAAGACACCATTGTCACTGATCATCAGTCCGCTCGAGATGCTGCTGAAAGACTCCACTTATCCCGAACAGCGAACAGTACTGGGGGTGATGTATAAAAATGCGCAAAAACTGCTGACCATGGTCAATGATATATTGGATTTTAGAAAACTTGATCAGGACAAAGCAAAGCTAAATATATCGTCGGGTAATATCGTGGAATTTGTAAGAGAAATCTGTACCTCATTTCTCTCTATAGCTGCTGAAAAATCTATCAAACTTACATTCACAGCCAATTATCACTATGTTGATATGCGATTTGATAAGGATAAAATGTATATGGTGTTGTCAAATCTAATATCGAATGCTTTTAAGTACACGAAGAACAAAGGACATGTGGATGTCCAGATTGATATATCTGAGATGGTTGTCGACAATCAGATTGACAAACAGTTGATAATCCGTATTTGTGATACTGGTATAGGGATTGCAAAAGAAGATCTGGATCTTATTTTTGACCGTTTCTATCGAATCGAGTCCAACGAAACACATGGTATAGCAGGGACTGGTGTTGGACTTCATATCGTCAGTGAATTTGTGAAACTGCATTCTGGCACCATCGAAGTTGAAAGCGAACTGGGTAAAGGCACAACCTTTACAGTCCATCTACCGATGCCCAATGAATCTGATATCATAAACAAGCAAGATGTAATCTATTCTGGTGCTGAAATAGAACAGTATGATCAGGAGATCGCCGAAAAAGAGAAGGAAACGTTTGTGGACGCAGGCTCTGGCATTTATACGCTGCTGATTATTGATGATAACGAGGATTTTCGTTTGTTTTTAAAGGATCTGTTTCACGGCGATTACAGGATTCTGTCTGCAAAGGATGGACAAGAGGGATATAATCTTGCTGTTGAACATATTCCGGATATTGTTCTTTGTGATGTGATGATGCCAAATGTAGACGGATATGAGTTTTGTCGAAAGATTAAGCAGGATATAAGGACTTCGCATATCCCCGTTGTGCTTCTCACGGCAAAGTGTTCGGATGAAAATCAATACCAAGGTATGGAAGCCGGTGCTGACGCCTATATTTCCAAACCTTTTAATATCGATATTCTTCGTGTTACCCTCGCTAACATCGCTAAAATGCAAAAGCAGCTTCAGCAGAAGTTTAAATCGAAAATTGATATTTCCACAACGAAGCCGGAGATCGTTTCAATGGATCAGAAGTTTATACAAAAAGCTGTGTCCATTGTGGAGGCCAATATCGCAAGAACAGATTTCTTGGTTGAAGATCTATGTCAGGAAATGGCGATGAGCAGAGTGAATTTTTATAAAAAGACACTCGCTTTGACGGATAAAACACCATCGGAATTTATTCGTTTTATTAGGCTAAAAAGAGCGGCGGAATTGCTCGAAAAAAGTCAGATGTACGTGAATGAGGTTGCGTTTCTTGTCGGATTTAATGAAACCAAATATTTTAGAAAGTATTTTAAGGAAGAATTTGGAATGACGCCCAACGAGTATAAGAAAGTTATAGCAAATAATATACAGGAGTCGGAAAATTGATTTCATGTTTGAGTTTACACTTGCTGAGTTATTTTTAAACAACACCGATAGAACGGGTTTCTAATAAACGAAATCCTACAAAACTTGTTGCACCCGAAAAAAATATTCTTAGGATGCCGTCGGCTATTAGGACAGGACTTAAAAATAGGCAATGAAAAAAACGTTTTTTTGGTATTTGCTCCTTCCATTTTCAGAGACAAAGTAACTATGAAAATATTGATATTGGAATGCGACTGCCGAAAGCTTTCCAATCTTCCGGCAGTCGCATGTTGTGCTGTCTAATATCAACTATAAATAATATATGCTTTTTAAATATGAATTCACATTATTTCTTATGAGAATGCTGAAATTTCGTAATTTTCTACATTTCACTTTTTACAATTAGCTTTGATCAATATTTGAAATTCTTTACTAAGAATAACCAATCGCTAAAGAACTCCCATGAATTCCAAATATGGTGTCATCAGCTTTTTATCAAAAGCAGGTGGAATTAAATCGGTGTCTGCTAAAAACTGCTGTGTATTGCTTCTATCATAATAGTAAGTGTTTTCGTAGGCCTCTACCAGTGATTTTCCTTCATGTATATCTTCTGTAAACAAGCTCAATAAAGGATAAAGTGGTAGTTTATTATCATATTTCCATTGATTGAGCCACTGATGGTATTCCATTCCTTTTAATTTGATATCGTAATATTCATTTATTTTGGCGCAGAAATCTGTTAGCGACACATCATTTTCAGGTAAAGGAGAAAGATGGAAATTTAGTCCGACTGCATCTTTTTTCCTGCTGATATGCGTGATTGCCTTACACATATAGTCTACAGTTGTAAGTTCATCTTTTAATCCCATGACAAGAGGAAATGAATTAAGTTCAATACAGCTTCTAATAAGTGATCCCCACCACTGGTTCATCACGGTAGCTCCTGATGTACTATGACAAACCGCAAAACCTAACCTGAAATTTGTAATCGGAAGCCCCTTTTGTCTAGCTTTCTCGGAAATACTCTCCATTACCCATTTGCTTTTTATATATCCTAGATCTCTTGAAACTGCTGCCATATTCTGATCGATAGAATCATCTTCATACATCCATGTTTTCTTTGTGAAAGGTCTTCCCCAGCTAAATACACCCATGGAAGACAGTAGCATTAAAAATTTTATTTTGCCCGTGACAGCGAGATCAATGATATTATGCAAACCATCTATATTTGATTTTTTAATTAACGAATATGGCTGTACATAACTTACTGAGCTTCCAGAATGATAAATGATTTCGATATGATTGGTAATGAAACTGTAATTTTCACTGTCCATTCCGAAATGGGGCAGAGATAAGTCTCCAGTCATCGCGATAACACGGCTATCATAATCGGACGACCATGATAATTTAAATTTTTCAAAAGTAGCTTTTATACGCTTCAGGCCGTCTTCTGAGGAAGATGCACGTACTAAACAATAAATATTTGCCGACGTCTGCAGCAATAGTTCTTCCAATAAATGAGATCCGACAAAACCTGTTGTACCCGTTAAAAAAATATTTTTAGGATTCTTCAAAACATCAGGATCTGGCGATTGGTCTATATTAAATTCTATGTGTAGTTCAGCATCTTTTATTAATTCGCTGATCATCATTTCAGCTTTGTTTTTTTGCGAAATTTCTGTTTTCACCATTCTGTTTTTAACCTCCTTAACAAAAGCTGAAATTGTAGTGTAAATATAAAGTTCTGGCAGAGTGATCAAATTTCTCACATGTTCGGGAAGCAACATATGTAATTGGGCGAGCATTAGGGAATGGCCTCCTAGTTCAAAAAAATCATCTTCTTCATTAACATTTTCAAGCGAAAGAAGGTCTTTCCAAATGTGCATTACTCCTTGGGCTAAATTATCTTCTTTCCATTTCGGCAGATAATTATTTTTTGTTTGATTTTCGGGAATTTCCAAAAGTTTTTTATCTATTTTTCCGGCGTGGTTCAAGGGCATTTGATCGACAACGAAGATCTTATCCGGAAGCATATAAGAAGGCATTACCTGTTGTAATTTAGCCTTTATATTTTGTGAAATTTTTACCTGATTTTCATTTGTCGCAAGCTGAATAAAAGCAATTAATAGTGGCGAACCATTTTCTTTTCTCTGAACTTTAACAGCACTTTTGGTGATCTGCGGTAATTTTGACATATTATATTCAATCTCGGCAAGTTCTATCCTGTACCCCCTGATTTTAACTTGATCGTCTTTTCGTCCATAAAACTCAAGATTTCCGTCTTCTCGGCGTAGAGCCATGTCTCCGGTTTTATAAAGCTTTTTACCATAATTTAATTGATTCAATAACCATTCGGGAGCCTGTATAAAAGATTTTTGAGTATCTTCTTCACGATGTAAATATCCTAACGCCAATTGAGGACCTCCGATATAAATTTCGCCAACTGTACCATCCATTACAGGTTTCAGATTTTCGTCTAATAGAAATACATTGACAAACGGCATTGCAGTCCCGATAATTTTTGGATTAATCTGTTCTATAAATTCATAATTACTTACCGCGACCGTAGCTTCCGTTGGTCCATAACTGTTGATCAAACGAATCCTTTTATACCATGCTTTTACCGTATTTTCGGTACAGGCTTCACCACCAATGGCTATGGTATGTAGATTACCTAAAGGTTTGTTTAACGGCAGGGATGCCAAAACCATGGGAGGCATCAACGGAACGGTATCGATATGATGATTAACAATAAAATCCAAAAGTGGTTCACCCACAATTTTATTATTCGGATACAAATGAATGGTGGCTCCACTGATCAAAGGTGTCCAAATATCTATTATAGCAGCATCAAAGCTCGGAGAAGCGAATTGCAGGGTAACATTATCAACGGATAAGTTTAAAACTCTCGCCTGATATTTTACAAAAGTATAAAAAGAATCATGTGAAATGATGACTCCCTTGGGTAATCCTGTACTACCTGATGTGTAAATTACATAAGCCGGATTTTCAGGAGCAATATCGATTAAAAGATTCTCGTTTGGCATTTTTTTTAAACTTTCGCCAACAACTAAAGAGTCCAATACAATACTGGGAATTTGGTCATTATTGACTTTATCAAGAAACTGGTCTACAGTGAGCATCAGTTTGATTTTTGAATCATCAATCATCATCTGGATTCGGGCCTGCGGTAGTTCCCCATCAATAGGTAAATAGGTGGAACCCGCTTTTAAAATAGCTAAAAAAGCTATGATACGGTTTGTTGATTGGGGGATACAAACACCGATCAATCCCCCTTTTTCAATGTCTTGGGTTTGCAAATAGCGCGCTAATTGATTTGCCTTATCATTTAACGCTTCATAGCTAGTCTTTTCATAACCATCTACAATTGCAGTTTTTTCAGGGTGCTCCTGTACGATTTTTTGAATTTGTTTTACAATATCGATAGCATTGTTTTTGAAATTCCTTTCCGAAAAATCATTCGGATAATGATTAATTGCATTGACTGTTTCTTTTTTCATGGTTTAAAATTTTATATTAGGTTTGTATATAAAATTAATAAAAAATATATTTCAAATTGTTATTATAAATTAAATTTTAAATCCTTAATAAGGATTACTCTTGTTTTTTGCTTTTAGAATACCGTAAAATTTGATTTTAAACCAAGTTTTAAACTAATTTTAAATTATTGAAAACAATTTATTAACAAAAAACTTTTTCTTAACATTAATAAGTAACAAGAGGTCAGTCCGACGCCTTGCTTGAAAACTCTAATTCACCCATATCGCCGAATTCTCCAGATGAGAAAAAATACTTGTTAATTTTTCGGTTGTGAATGGATTCTAACACTGGTAAATTTGTTTCATAAATCATAGGTAATTGTATTATGGAATTAAGTTTTGAGCAGATGTATCAGGCAATACTAGACAAAGACATCAGGTATGAAGGAGTGTTTTTTACTGCCGTAAGGACAACAGGTATTTTTTGCCGGCCATCTTGTACCGCAAGAAAACCGAAACCTGAGAATATCGAATTTTTCAGGTCGACTAAGGAATGCATCCTTCGTGGATATCGGGCATGTAAAGTATGTCATCCACTTGAACTGTTGAGCGAAACGCCTTCCTATATCAAAAAGATTATCTCCGAGTTATCTGCGGATCCAAGCTTAAAATTTAAAGACTATGATTTACGTCAGCGTGGTGTCGAGCCCCATCAGTTGAGACGCTGGTTTTTAAAAAACCACCGTATGACATTTCACGCTTATCAGCGAATGTTCCGGATAAATTCAGCGTTTAAAAAGATCCAAAACGGCGAATCTGTAACAGACGTCGCTTTTAATTCAGGATACGAATCACTTAGCGGTTTTGGGGACTCTTTTAAACATATCTTTGGAGTTTCCCCTAAAAAAAGTAAACAACAAAATATAATTGATCTTAAAAGGATAGAAACTCCCTTGGGTACAATGTATGCCTGCGCTGTAACGCAAGGCGTATGTCTACTCGAGTTTACAGATCGGAAAATGCTCGAAACAGAATTTAAAAGTTTGGCAAAAACACTAAACGCAACGATCGTGCAGGGGAACAATCCCCATTTTCCCTTGTTGGAAAAAGAGCTCAGAGAGTATTTTGAAGGAAACCGGCAAGAATTTACAGTACCACTATATAGCCCCGGAACGGTGTTCCAGAACAGGGTATGGGAAGCGCTTAAAAACATTCCCTATGGCGAAACTAAGACCTACAAGCAACAGGCAATCGCTATCGGCAGCGCAGATTCGGTGCTGGCGGTCGCAAATGCGAACGGATTGAATAAAATTTCGATCTTAATACCCTGTCATCGCGTCGTTGGAACAGACGGAAGCCTGACCGGTTATGGAGGCGGTATCTGGCGTAAAAAATGGCTTTTGGAATTGGAGAGCAAAAAATCCTAGGCACTCCCGCTATCGATCTACAATACTAATCCTTTATTCTTATGAAAATTGTTAACAAGTGGTTTGCACTATGTGTAGTGCTTACTGCACCCTTGCTATATGTAATTGATATCTTTATTATCAATATCGCGATTCCGACGATCAAGACAAATCTGCACGCCACTGATGGTGAAATACAATTGGTAATAGCCTCCTATTTATTGGGCAGTGCCTGCTTTTTGGTAACCGGCGGGCGAGCCGGAGACTTTCTTGGTAAAAAAAGAGTTTTCTTTTGGGGGATGCTGGCATTTACAGTCACATCCTGCATTTGCGGTTTATGCCAAAATGCGACACAATTAAATGTCGCACGTTTTTTTCAAGGAGTTAGTTCCGCATTTATGGTAACTCAGTCTATTGCATTAATTCAAGTTTTATTCACTGAAAGCAAAGAGAGAGCAGTTGCAATCGGGTGGTATGGGATAACATTAAGCATAGCAGCCATTATTGGACAAGTTTTAGGCGGGTATTTAGCAGAGACACATTTTGTAATAGAAGGTTGGCGTTTAATATTTTTCATTAATTTGCCTGTTGGCATATTTTCTTTATTAGCTATACATTTTTATCTGACCGAAACACCTACATTGGAAAAAGTGAAGTTTGATTACCAAGGAGCTTTGTATTTAACAATCGGGCTGGCCTGTATCATCTATGCTTTGACCGAAGGTAGAGATAATGGATTTCCTTGGTGGTTTTATACGTTAACATTTTTATCGATCGTTTTTTTGGCTAGCTTTATTGTTATTCAACAAAGAAAACTGAAACGCAAACAAGACCCCTTAATTGATATTTCTTTATTCAAACTAAAGGATTTTAAAATAGGCTTATTTGCTGTACTATTTCATTTTATGCTGCACACGGCTTATTTATTGATTGTTGCAGTTTATTTACAAAGTGGATTGGGGATATCAGCCTTGGCCTGCGGTATGTATTTTATTCCCCATGCTATTCTATTTATGATTTCATCGGTCTTTGCCGGAAAACTCCTTCCTCGATATGGTAAGCGTATTCTACAATTAGGTTTGTCTATCATTTTAGTATCCTTTGTTTTACAAATGATATTCTTCTCGCACAGAGACATTCCATTTATTTCTATGCTCTTGATAGGCTTGTATGGATTAGGCAACGGTTTAGTTCTTCCATTTCTGTTAAATGTGGTTTTAGATCATATTGAGGAGAAAGATGCAGGTGCTGCTTCGGGAATATTTTCTACATTTCAGCAGACAGCTTCCGCATTGGGAATAAGTATCATCGGTGGAATTTTTTATTCGATTTTAGAGCATGAATACTTCAAGAATAACTATCTTTTTGCGCTACAAGCAGGGTTGTCGGTAGGCATTTTTTTTCTGATCATCGTATGGTGCATGTTATCAAAATTACCATATTCTTATAAACCAGAAAAAGTTGATTTACATCAACTAGATTAACACCTCGAAGTAGCATGTTCGCGGCGTTCATCGCGTGCGGTCCATCAACCCGAAGAAAACCTTATCTAATCAAGTAGGGGTAATATCCGTTCCATCGGATCGCTACTGGAAAATGGGCTGCTGAAGCCGCATTTTCCATGTTTTTGAATTTGACGAATTGGGTAAAGCATAGATGCAGAGTGAAACAGACTTACAGTGGTAAAGTTGTCTTCAAGTGATGAGCAAAATGCATGAAGGCATAAACTTTGAATATGACTGAAGAAAAAGGCGCAGAAACTCGATTAAACGCAAAAAGCTGAGGTTTATACTTCAGCTTAAAGTAATTTGCATATTGCAATATTAAGTTGTTATCTTCAGGTATTTGATTCGTTCATTAGACAACTGGAAATGATATTTCAAAACAACGGGACTACCGGGAAATGTGCCTGAAGCCTCCGCCGATAAGATGCATCCACTTTCATTAAAATCTAATGGTTTCATCGTAGCTCTGTATTCTTTGTTGGCTAGGTCAATCCAGTTTTGAATTGCAATTTTTCCCTTGTGATTTTTTCCTTCATCAAATACTTCCGCATCTTCAGTAAAACAATTTGCGTAAGCTGCACTGTCAAATTCGTTTTGCGCCTTCACTAGTTCGGAGATAATGTTTGGTAAATTCATGTTTTTTATTTTTTAGATGATTATTAAATGGTCGGTACTGTTCCGCCGTCAATTACATATTCTGTTCCAGTTAGATAACTGGCTCTTGGCGAAACAAGGAAGCCAACAAGTTCAGCCACCTCTTTAGGTTCAGCGGGTCTGCCGAAAGGAATTCCTCCCAATGCATCCATTACGCTTTGTTGCGCTTCTCCAATGGTGCTGTTGGCGTTTCTTGCAATTTCGCCCAGCCAGGCCTCGGATGCTGTAGTATTGATCCATCCGGGCGAAACAGTCAGCACACGCACACCTTTAGGAGTAACTTCGTTCGATAAACTTTTGCTGTAATTTCTCAATCCTGCTTTTGCCGCTGCGTAAGGTAAGGTTGAATCATATAGAGGCAATTTACCCTGAATTGAAGCAATGTGGATGATAACACCGGTTTTCCGATGGATCATCTGCGGCAGAAAGCCCCTATCCAGACGAATTGGAGCCAAAAGGTTAGCCTGAATTGTCGATTCCCAATCCTCATCGCTTAGCGCTGCAAACCCGCCCGCAGGCGTAGATGATCCGCCGAGGTTGTTTACCAGAATATCTAGTCTGTCATAGCTCGAAAGCACTTCGCTCACTACTTTTTGCGCTCCCTCTGCTGTACTCAGATCGGAAGCAATGAAATGCAGCTTGCTGTTTTCTGGTTCGGGTGAATTTCTGGCGGTAATCACAACCGTTGCACCAGCCTGTAGCAGCCTATCCGCAATAGCTCTTCCAGCACCTTTTGTACCTCCGGTCACCAAAGCAATCTTGCCTGATAACTCATTGTTGAAATTAAATTGTTCCATTTTATGAATTGTTTATAGGACAAAATTGGGGTATAAAAACAGTCTGTACAAGTACGGAGTTACGATTCATATAGGGATAAATTTTTCCCCTATTGTACAAATCGGAACATACCTTTAACTTTGAAATATGTATGAGAGAAAAATAATTCCGAACCTGAACTGCGGCCTCGACTTGATAGGCGAAGTGCTTTATGGGAAATGGAAAATACGCTTGCTCTGGTTTATTGAACAAGGGCACAAAAGGCCCAGTGAATTGCAGCGTAAAATACCGGATGCCTCTCGACGGGTACTGAACATTCAACTGAAGGAACTGGAGGATCATGAGCTTGTCATGAAGAAAATATATCCTGTGGTGCCACCAAAAGTAGAATATTCGCTCACGGATTTTGGGAAGAGCTTGATTCCGGTGATTTCTGCCTTGGGACACTGGGGTGATCAACACCAAGATCGACTGAGAAGAGTAATCTTAAAAAGAATTCCGGGATAAGTGGAATGAAATATTAAACTGAATTTATATAAAAACAGCGGTCAATTGACCGCTGTTTCACGATGTCCTCTGATTTTACAGACTACGGATCGTACCGCCATCGACCCGTAGCACAGCGCCACTTATATAGTCTGCAAAACGACTACAGAGGTAGACCACGGCCCCCGCAATTTCCTCAGGTGTACCGAACCTGCCGGTATCGTTAGGAATAAGCTCCTGAACCGCTTTGTACTTGATCTCTTCCATATCCTTTCCCCAGCCAAATTTAGGAGCTGCCTGCTCGAGCCATTGTTCCACCATGGGATTAATGATGGCTCCGGGTGATACGATATTAGAAGTGATCCCCGTATCTTTAAGCTGCCTCGCCAGCGAAGCGGACATATTATGCCGCGCGGCAAGAGTAGCATTATAATGCGGCTGTTCCTTTATGGGCTGTATGGCCAGACCACCACCGATGTGTATCACTCTGCCCCAGCCAAGCTCTTTCATCTTTGGAACGATGCGTTGTATCATACGTACATAAGAAACCACGTTGGTATCGTACAGCTCAAGCCAGTCCTGCGTACTAGCTTCGCCCCACGCTTTATGTGAAGTAACTCCGGCATTATTAACCAGTATATCCACCGGTCCACATGAGAGTGCTGCTGCAGCTACGGCATCGGCACCTTCATCTGTCTTAAGGTCTCCGATAGCTACTGCTGCTGATCCGCCGGAAGCGTTAATCTCCGCAGCTACAGCTTCGGCACGTTCAAGGTTACGCCCATGTATAATTACCATGGCGCCTTCACTTGCGAGCATTTTGGCAATAGCTTCGCCCAACCCGGAACTAGATCCGGTTACCAGGGCACGTTTACCCTTTAATTGTATGTCCATTTTAAATGATTTTTGTTATGAATGTTTTTTATTTGGCGCATAACCAAATTCCTTTTTGTAGGCAAAGGAAAAATGGGAGAGATCCTCAAACCCCAGATCCAGGTACACCTCGGATGGTTTCTCTTTTTGCTGTTCGATCAGAAAACGGGCTGTATCCAGACGCTTCCGCAACAGCCATCTGCCCGGACTGGTATGAAACTGCTTTTCAAAATCGCGTTTAAACCCCGAGAGGCTGCGGCCCGTAAGAAAAGCAAAACGTTCCATAGGTACATTGTAGCGGTAGTGGCTGTTCATAAAAGCTTCAAGATCTATCTTACCCGGTACATTAAAATCAAACAAAACATTTTTAAATACAGGATTAAGCTGGATAAGCAGCAAAACAAGCTCTCTGGCTTTTAGCGCAACAATGCGCTCATCCATTTGCTGTTGCAGGTAAGGAACTAAAGAATCTACAAAACCTTGCAGTAATGTGCCCGACTGTATCAGCAGTGCTGTATGGGGATTAATTATGCTATCGGCTTTCAGCCCGTACTGCTCGCTCATTTCCTTTAAGGTGCATTGATCGATATGCACTGCGATAGACCTGAAACTTCCGTCGGTAGTACTTTTCACGTATTTGGTCAGCTGGTTGCGTCGGAAAAAGCGGAAGTCTCCTTCATGATAAGAATGCTTTTGATCAGCCAGCCAGACATCCTGTTTACCTTGGAGAATATAACTGAAGATATGATCTGCTACAAAAGCTTCACCCTCGATCGTATTGCCTGAATACGAATTGAGCATTATTTTAGGGCCTGTGGCAGCATCTTTTGCTTTTTCAGAAATATCATTTTTGCATTCCATGGCGATTAGCTTATGATTACTTTTGGTTCTAATTGTTCTTCGAGGCCATATAAACCTCCTTCTCTGCCCAGGCCCGATTGTTTAAATCCGCCGAATGGTGCCAGCGCATCGTGAGCGATCGTATTGATCGCGATCCTGCCTGCATTGAGCTGTGCAGCCACTCCCTGCGCCCGCTCCATGTCTGAACTGCTTACATAAGCATGCAGTCCATATATAGTATCATTGGCGATGGCAATAGCTTCTTCTTCAGTTTTGTAAGTGATAACGGATAATACAGGCCCGAAAATTTCTTCCCGGGCAATCGTCATTTCATTACTTACACCTGTAAATATAGTGGGTTTGACGTAAAATCCGTCTTGTAATCCATCCGGTTTGCCCAGACCTCCAGCTAAAAGTTCCGCGCCCTCGTCGATACCCAGCCTGATGTAATGCTGTATCCGGTCATATTGTTTCTGACTGGCCATTGGCCCGATGACCGTCTGCTCATCTCTTGGATCACCCACTTTTTGTGTAGCTATCGTTTTCAGCAAGATAGCTTTAACCTCTGGCAGGACAGCTTCGGGCACCAGCAGTCGTGTGCCAGCAATACAGGCCTGACCACTGTTCATAAAGGCCGCATTTACCGCCATTGGTATTGCAGTATTGAGATCCGCATCATCAAGAATGATGTTGGGTGATTTTCCGCTGAGTTCCAGCGTGACCCGCTTCATCGTGTCCACTGCATTACGGGCAATGATCTTGCCGACCATTGTAGAACCTGTGAACAGAATTTTGGTTACTGCGGGATGGGTAGACAATACCGTTCCCAAAATATCTCCGCGTCCATGCACCATATTGATTACGCCGGCTGGAAGTCCTGCCCGGTCGAAGCACTCGGCCAGAACCTGAGATTGCATCGCACTCATTTCACTGGGCTTGATCACTACGGTACAGCCAGCTGCAATCGCCGCTGCCAGCTTCACACATATGGAACCTGAATTGGCATTCCAGGCCGTCATGATCCCGGTTACACCAACCGGCACCATTGCCATTGCCGACTGACCTATGCGGCGTTCGAAAGAAAAATCCCTAAGGATTTCCTTAAAGTAAAGGAATGTCTCTGCGGCATACTGGTTCGACCAGCGCGACCGTTGTGCCGTTGCACCGTACTCTGTTGTGGTTACTTCCTGCAGGGCATCGAGGCACTCCATCAGCGCATCGTGTAATTGCTGTAGGTAATCCATGCGCTGTTCTCTGCTTGTTTGAGAAAAAGAAGGTAACGCTGCTGATGCAGCAGCTATTGCAGCCTCCATATCCTGCTCATTGCCCAATACCACTTGGCCGATGAGGCTTTCATCCGAAGGATTAATGATATCCATCTTCTCGGTTCCTGTCGAAGGCCGAAATTGACCATCGACATAATGCTGGTTGATTATTTTCATTTTGCTGTCTTTTAACACTTCGCTCAAGAGCATCGTTATTTATTAACACAAAATTACTTCGCTACCGTCTTTGAAGGTTTGTTAGAAAGCCCAGATTACTTTGTTGATTGGATCAATTTTTATTTCTTTTTAATTTATCAACAATAAAACCTATCAACCATCCCAATCCGCCTCCTATCAGGATATATACTAATATCTTTTTGATAAAGAATTGCCAAGAAATAATGCTGATTCCATATTCATCTATAGGAGCAGTATCAGAATAACTTACTACTGAATCCAAAATTGAAAATAATAAGCCTATGCCTCCACCTACTGTAGTTAATGCTTTTTTCATAACTTCTTCACTAAAACTTCTGTTGGATAATAACGATTTTTCACATTTCTAATTTCTTAATCGCCCGATTCCCTTGCCTTGGTAGGAGGGAAGAGGTTTATCAAACTGAAAAAACGGTCGCCATGCGGTAAAAACAGCATATAAAGAGCTTTGAAATGTTCTTTTAACTTACCTTGATAAAGATAGAGTCTTTCATTGTCAAATATGGTGCCCATAGAAAGTTGGTTGAGTATGGATCGTGTTTATTTCAGATTCAATATAAGTAATTTTATGAAGATCGGAAAATGATTCCGACGTTTCAGCAAAGGAGACAGTCTTTTCTTCGTTACCGAGATTAATGAACTGCAGACAATTTGACGGTATCGTAAATACGTTGGAAGCAATAGATCCGCCTGATGCTGATCTTCTAGCTGAGAGATCTTCTCATCGTTTGTTAAACGAATTCTTCAGGAGACGTAAGATCAGGCAACTCAGGGATAAACGATCATTTTTTTTAGTGATCAACGTCAGGATTTCTAAGCCCAATGATTTGTAATTTTAGTATATTAAAATTCAAGGTTATGAAAGCGTTTCTGAATTTTACGATGATTTTTTTCGGCATAATGCACATTGTTGTCCATGGGCAGGATACAAAGACAGCTAACAAGATCACATTATTATTGAAAGACAGTCTCTATTTGGCTAACTTAAATTATCCAAAATCAGTCAGTCGATGCTATGCCACAAATAGTTATAATTTTCTTTGGTTAAATGATAAACAAAACATAGATCAGGCTGAAACGGCTTTAGCGCTTCTAACACACGCTAATCGCTTTGGATTATTATCCTCAGATTACTATTCTAAGAACCTCACATTTGAGGGATTAAACCAATTGGGCGGTTTCTTTTCTGAGAAACACGAAGAGCGGAAAGCCATTTTCGATATATTGATGACCGATGGTCTCATTACCTTTATCAATAATATTCATTTTGGTAAATATAATCCATTATATGATCGTTCCTATATTGATAGTATTAGTATTAACGGTTTTTGTGCGGACAAAGCGTTATCTAATGCTCGTCGTCAGTTAGATTTTTCCAAAGCAGTATGTGAGGCTCAGCCTAAACTCAAAGCGTATCAGGATTTGCAGAACTATTTGGATCAATTTTATGCGGTAGGTAATCCCGATACGACATCCGCTGAAATGGCAAAAATTCTAATAAATATGGAACGTTTAAGGTGGATAAATACCCAAAGCTCAGATTATGTTTGGATAAATATCCCATCCTATACTTTAGCGTTTCATCATCAGGGTAATGTGTCAGAATTTAAAGTCGTTGTTGGGAAACCAAAAACAGCAACACCTGTTTTGGAGAGCGAAATAGATTATTTTTCCACAGCTCCCGATTGGAGAGTTCCTCAAAGTATATTTCGGAATGAAATTTTGCCTGAAATTTTAGAAAACAGCGGGTATCTAGAAGATAACCATTATTCGATCTACGATGAAACAGGGGGGGAAATTATCGTGAATTCATCGACATTACAAGAAATAAACAAAAATCCACGAAAGTATAGCGTGCGGCAATCCTCCGGTGGTCACAATGCCTTGGGTGCAATCGTCTTTCGGTTTCAGAATTCACATGGTGTATACCTGCATGATACTCCACAAAAGCAGTACTTCAATCGAGAAAACAGAGCACTTAGTCATGGCTGTATAAGGGTTCAAAATCCCAAGTTACTGGCGACTCAGCTTTTGGCATTTGATGATTCAAATGAAAAAATCGCGGTTCTGGAAGAGGCAGTGAAGGCGTACTGTAAGAGAGATTTTATTCTGAAGCAACCTGTACCTATTATTATCACTTATTTGACTGTGCTGATAAAAAATGGCAAGCCAATTATATACGATGATATCTACCAGTTAGACAAATCTTTAGTGGAAATGTTACATCATGATATGCGGACATTATTCGATCTACGATGAAACAGGGGGGAAAATTATCGTGAATTCATCGACATTACAAGAAATAAACAAAAATCCACGAAAGTATAGCGTGCGGCAATCCTCCGGTGGTCACAATGCCTTGGGTGCAATCGTCTTTCGGTTTCAGAATTCACATGGTGTATACCTGCATGATACTCCACAAAAGCAGTACTTCAATCGAGAAAACAGAGCACTTAGTCATGGCTGTATAAGGGTTCAAAATCCCAAGTTACTGGCGACTCAGCTTTTGGCATTTGATGATTCAAATGAAAAAATCGCGGTTCTGGAAGAGGCAGTGAAGGCGTACTGTAAGAGAGATTTTATTCTGAAGCAACCTGTACCTATTATTATCACTTATTTGACTGTGCTGATAAAAAATGGCAAGCCAATTATATACGATGATATCTACCAGTTAGACAAATCTTTAGTGGAAATGTTACATCATGATATGCGGACTGCCACTACTCCATAATATAGCAAATTTACGTTTACACCAGAAGTTTATAATATCTTCCCATTTCCTACAGGACATGAATAAGAACCGCATATGCGAAATTGGCTTACTATCTGTAATGAAAGTGACCAGTATCATTATTAAATATCGCAGGAATCATGATTTAATAGTATGGATAAACCTAATTTTAGAAATAAAACCATTAAATTAATTTATTATGAAAACCGCAGAAACAAACAGTAAGGCCAAGCAATCTTCACTTGGATCGACAATAGAAAAACTTTTGGACTAAGGATGAATCGTCTATTCAATTGGACAAAATGGAACCAACAATCAATATTATTGAAAAGAATGGTGTTTATAAAATTAAGGCTCTGGCACTTGAATCAGATAAAGGCCAATTATAAAGATGGACTGCTTCATATAACCATTAAAAAAACACATTGGACAATTAGCAAGTAAAAAGAAATCAAAATACGGTAACTAAACTTTACAGATTTCCATAATACTGGCCTTTAAACTAAAAAACGATGGAAACTATTTTTTTAAAATCCCTTGGCGGCGCGGGAACAGTCACTGGCTCTAAACACCTATTAACCCCCCCCGAACTCACTATATTGGTCGATTGTGGTTTGTTCCAAGGTATAAAAACCCTGCGTGAAAAAAATTGGGAACCCTTAGCTATTTCTGTCGAAGAGATTGATCTAGTTATTCTTACGCATGCTCATCTGGATCATTGCGGCTATATTCCCTTGCTCGTAAAAAACGGATTTAGAGGAAAAATCTATATGACGGAGCCTACCGCTGAACTGACAAAATTGATCTTGCTCGATAGCGCCAAAATACAAGAAGAAGATGCAAGAAAAGCAAATTACCATCTTTATTCCAAACATCATCCTGCGAAGCCACTGTACACGAGGGATGATGCAGAGCGATCTTTTAACTATTTTTATACCGTCCAGGAAAACAACGCTATAAACTTGAGCGATCACATTCAATGTGAGTTTAAACCCTGCGGCCATATCATCGGCGCCTGTTCAGTAGCCGTCACATGCTTTGATAAAATCATCGTATTTTCAGGAGATATCGGAAGGAGGCATAGTGAGGTTTTACCTATTAACGACTTTTTTACCAAAGCCGATTATTTAGTCATGGAGTCAACTTATGGAGACCGGTTACATGATAATACAAATGTGTATGATAGTTTGCAACATTGGATCAACCTGACGGTTGAAAATCAAGGGAATATTATCATTCCAAGTTTCGCAGTAGGCCGAGCCCAGGAGCTTCTTTATATAATTCATCAATTAAAGAAGCAGAAAAGAATTCCGCATGATCTACCGGTTATATTGGATAGCCCAATGGCTGCTTCAGCGACAGCCATAATGGTTGATTATGCTGAATATACTACCGTGGACAAAAGAGAATGGTCTGCGATTGTCTCTGGTGTTGATATTAACAGAGATTATATCAATACGCAGGAAATCATTCGTGATAAAAAAAGTAAAATTATAATTGCTGGTAGTGGCATGGTGACCGGCGGTCGTGTTCTTGAGTATTTGAAGCACGACCTAGGGAGCAGTCGGAATACAATCTTAGTTGTAGGTTTCCAGGCGGAAGGCACACGTGGCAGGGCATTGTTAAATCAATCGCATGAATTGAAGATCCACGGTTCGTATTATCCTGTAAGGGCTAATATTGTAGAATTGACCGGATTATCGGCACATGCCGATCAGTCCGGGTTAATGGAATGGATTGGCAAATATATAATCACTCCTAAGCAAATCATGCTCGTACATGGTGAACCTTCAGCATTGGAGGCACTACGTGTAAAGATCCAGACAGATTTAAACATCCCTGTTAAAATATTAGTCAAAGATGAACAGGTTGCCTTTTCATAGCCTAAATATTCTTTGCATCAAGTGGTGCATCCCAGTGTCCAGGTATAATCATTTATGGAAAGATATCTAATTTTCTTCATCGTAGCGTTAATCGCTGAAGTATTAGGGACAGTCTCTGGATTTGGTTCATCCATATTATTCGTTCCAATCGCCGCTCTATTCTTTGATTTTAAAACAGTATTGGGAATTACTGCGGTATTTCATGTTTTTAGTAATCTGTCTAAAATTGCATTGTTCAAAAAGGGGATCCGTTTGGATATTGCGATCAAGCTGGGTATTCCCGCCGTTATATTTGTCATATTGGGCGCCATCACCACCAAGTTTTTACCGGTTCAGCAAATTGAGTTGGGGATGAATATCATCTTGGTTTTTCTGGCTTTATTTTTAATGTTTAAATCAGGCAGGCCTGTTAAACCATCCAATTCAAATCTATATATTGGAGGCATCACTTCCGGGTTTATTGCTGGCATAGCAGGTACCGGCGGAGCGATTCGTGGTATTACATTAGCAGCTTTCCAATTACCAAAAGATGTTTTTATCGCTACTTCCGCTCTGATTGATCTGGGGGTCGATCTGAGCCGGGCAATTGTCTATATAAGCAATAGTTATTTTACCAGTAAACACCTATTTTACATCCCGTTTTTGATCGGTGTAAGCGTTTTGGGTAGTTATCTTGGGAAGTTGATATTACAAAGAACATCGGAAAAAACATTTAGATATATTATTCTGATCGTTATATTGATTACTGCCGCATTCCAGCTTTATAAGTATATCTATACGGGTAGATCATAAATAGAAAAGCCATTGGCGCCTTTAACTTTCTGAACAGAACGATTAGGATGGGTGTCAATTAAGACACCCTTATTTTGAAATTAAGATTTTAGCCAAACTGCTTCATTTTTAAAATTTAAGAATACAATTGAATCCAAGCTGATTTGACTGGTAATACGGAATATAGATCATTTTATTATCCTGTTTGTTCCCGAACAGTTTTGAAATTTTTGGAAATGACCAATATGCGAATTCGGTGGACAATATTCCTATGCCTGCTCCTGCGACCACGTCGCCGACCCAATGCTTATCATTGAATGTTCTATATGTTCCGGTAAATATCGCAAAGGGGTAACCGAGGAAACTAAGCCACAAATTATGTCCGCGATATTCGCGGAACATAAAATGGGCTGTTGCAAAGGCTGTAGCTGTATGACCAGAAGGAAAAGATAAGCTGTTTGAACCATCGGGTCGTTTTTCGTGTACGAGGTGTTTGGTAGGCGTAACGATAGCTGTGGAAAGAAGCAAAGAAGTGGCCAGAATTATACTACGATCTTTAAAATCATGCTTTCCTTTTATACCAATTTCATTTAAACCATAGACTAAAGCTCCGGGTATAAATTGCGTGTAATTATCAACTTTAATATGCGATGGACTGTGCTCTCCGATCTCAAAACGGGTTGAACTGTTGATCTCTTTTATTCCCGGGTTGGTAAGGCTAAGAATACCATATCCAATGCATATGGATGGTATAATTGTCCTTTTGTAGCTTGGCTTATACATATTGTCCGAAGAATCGACGTGGGCCGACTCGTTTCCAACCAGCGTATCCAGACTAGTGCCAATAAACATTCCAAACGCTAAATTCCCGAAAAGTGAACATACGATTGTGATTAAGATTGCGACTTTCATGTAATTGAATCCAAGATTTAAGAGAATAATATTTTATTATAAAAAAAAGTATCGGTAGCGACGTGTTTAATAATGTTTTCATAGCGATTTTATTTAATCTTCCCCGCTGTTTTTTAACTGCATTAACAAGGTGTAGGCATTCTTATTAACGATTTTTTTACCTACGAAATCTCGATGGTTCAACACCTTTGCCAGCCCTTTTTGGGGTTCCTCAACGGATATTGCTGCCAGGCGATAATTTCTGTTTCCTTCCGAGACGAATACATAACTTTTTCCTTCAAAGTCTATAATACATTCTTCCGGCAGGGCCTGTGCTAACGTGGTTTTTGTTTGGATTTCAGCATTCATATATACCCCAGGTACCAGATCCGGATCATATTTATCCAAATGGCAATGGACAGCTGTCATACCTGTGGGATCGACATCCTTGCCGATCAAATGAATTTTTCCCGAGTACTTTTTATTGGGATTAGCATTGGAGTAAGCTAATAACGTTTGTCCTGGATGGAGCTGTTCAAGATCCTTTTCATAGACTTTCAGATTTAGGTGGATGTCCGTTGGGTTGATCAATTCAAAGAGGACATCCGAAGGATTTACATATTTTCCGATATTGACATTGACTTTACTTACATAGCCATCGATCGTGCTGTATACGGGAGCACTTTTACGGATATTCCCGGCAGCAATGGTACTGGGTTGAATATGAACGAGTTCTAATTGTTTGGCGATTGCATTCATAGTTATTTGCTGGCTGTTCATTTCGGCCTGTGCTTGTTGCATTACTTTATCACTGCTTGCCTGACTCTGGTTGAGTTCTTTTTGACGTGTGTAGTCGAGCTGGGCAAATTGTAGTTTCGACTGGGCGGCAAGATAGTCTTGCTGCAGTTGGATAAACTGTGGATTTTCGACGATGGCAATAATATCACCTTTTGATACTTTCATGCCTGGCAGCAGGCTGGTACTCTTTAAGTATCCCCCCAAAGGAATACTTACAGACACCAGATTCTGAGGCGGTACATCAATTTTTCCATTCAGTTTTAATATGCTGGCTATCGGCTGGTCCGAAAGCGTTACCGTCTCTATTTGGGCATTTTGTAGTTGCGCTTCCGTTAAGGAAACAAGAGTTTCGTCTTTCGGCTTTGCTGATGACGGTGAAGCCTCGCCTTTATTGCCCTGGCAAGAGATGCCAGTTGTTGCCAACATAAGAAAGATATATTGGACTATCATATTTTTCGTTTTCATTTCTATTGATTTATCATGATGTAATGAAGCTGAATGGCATTTTCATTGAGCTGCCACAATGCATCTGTATAGCTACTTTTCAGCGCGATTGCCTGGTTTATTAAAGTGACAAATTCGAGATAGTCAATGGCTCCATTGGAAAATTGCTTCTGCGCTGTTTCAAAAACTATTGCTGCATTTTTGAGTTCCTCGGATTCATATTGATCGACAATAGCGAGACTGGTCTGATAGCGTTGGGCGAATTCTTGGGACCGTCTTTCAAGCGCAGATTGTGCATTTTGAAGTTCATCGCTTGCAATGGTTTCTGCCAGACGTGCAGTTTCGATCCGAGCACGCTGTCCGCTGGAAAATACCGGTATGGAGAGCCCTAACTGCACCGAATGAAATCTTGGACTCGCGTCGTAGATTCTGTTATCAGGCCCCGCACCTTTAAAACTATTCAAATTGTAGCCTAGCAACAGTTGGGGGAGTAGTCGGGATTTTTCCATTGCAGTTGTATGCGCTGCGACTATCTTTTCTTGTTGCAGCACTTTGAGTAAAGGGTGGTCGGCCACCGATGACTGAACGAAAGTAGCCTTTTCCACAATGGTAGGGGTGTAGGCTTGTGATGTATTTAGCAACCATTGGAATTGCAGTTTAAGGACATTTATTTCATCAGCTACCTGTCTCAATTGGATTGTGATTGCGGCCTTTTGATTTGCCGCAGTTGAGC
Source organism: Sphingobacterium puteale (assembly GCF_003627955.1). Classification (GTDB taxonomy): domain Bacteria; phylum Bacteroidota; class Bacteroidia; order Sphingobacteriales; family Sphingobacteriaceae; genus Sphingobacterium; species Sphingobacterium puteale. The sequence goes on from NZ_RBWS01000006.1 coordinate 224,036, forward strand.
TTTCCAGCACATTGCTTTCTCCTGCCTTCTTACGGAGAACTGTTTTGTCAAGGAAGCTGCTATAAAGGGATAATGCCTCGCTCAAAAGTTTTTCCTTTTGCTGCCAATATAGTATGTTATAGTAGGTAAGGCTAACAGCCTTTTTCAGCTCAAACTCTTTGAGGGTGACATTCAGCTGACTTTTTTTCCATTCTTCGGTATAGCGCATACGTTGTCTTCTGTAGACGGTAGGAAAACCAAAGCGTTGACTGATACTAACCTTTGTATCCTGATAAGCGCTATTGATCTGCCCGTAATCTAGGCTGATATCCGTCTGCGGAATATCAGCAGTGGATGTCTTTATTAGAGCTTTGGCATAAGCTACACGCAGTTTTTCAATTTTTATGTTTCGGTTGTTTTGGAGCGCGAGTTCAATGGATTGATCCAAAGTGATCTTGGTCTGTGCTGTCGAATTTTTTGTTGCAAAAACAACAAGAGCAATCAAAAGAGGCACAACATGCTTTCTTTTTAATTTATGAGGTTTAAATCCGCGCTCCATGGTTACGTAAAGGAGCGGAAGCACAAATAAGGTTAATAGCGTCGCAATAAGCAGACCACCGATGACCACAGTTGCCAAAGGGCGCTGTACTTCAGCTCCAGCCCCGTTGCTTAGCGCCATAGGGATAAATCCCAGTGAGGCCACCGATGCGGTCATCAAAACGGGGCGCAACCGATTTTCACCACCATCGACAACAATACGCACAATATTACGGATGCCACTTTTTTGAAGCCGGTTAAATTCAGATATCAATACGATACCATTGAGCACCGCGACACCAAATAGCGCTATAAATCCAACTCCGGCACTAATACTAAAAGGCATTCCCCGCAGCGCCAATAAGAACACTCCACCGATAATCGATAATGGTATGGCGCTATAGATCAATAAACTTTCCCTAACAGATTTAAAAGCAAGGAATAAGAGTATGAAAATTAGCGCTAACGCAATAGGCACTGCAATCAAGAGGCGCTGCTTGGCGTTGTTGAGGTTTTCAAAAGAACCACCATATTTAATGGAGTATCCTGTTGGAAGTTTGATTTCCTTATCAATCTTAGCTTGTAGGTCATGAACGATACCTTGTACATCCCGCCCGTTGATATTAAATCCTACGACAATCCGCCGTTGCGCATTTTCCCGTTGGATCTGATTAGGGCCCTGTACAATCTCTACACGGGCCAACTGGGACAGTGGAATTTGGTTGCCCATAGGAGTAGGGATCAAAAGGTTACGGATATCAGTAATATTATTTCGGTCTCTGGCAGCTAGCCGTACAACCATGTCGAAGCGTTTCTCACCCTCGAACACCAAGCCCGTTCGCTGCCCGGCAAAAGCAGCATTGATTGTTCTGTTTATTTCATCAATCGAGAGATGATGTTGTGCAATGATAGGGCGATTATAAGATATGACAACCTGAGGAAGCCCAGCAATCGGTTCGATGTAGAGATCTTGGGTTCCCTCGACCTGTTCGATAATTTTACCTATTTTTTGAGCATGTAAGGTAAGGGAATCCAGATTATCTCCAAATATTTTGAGGACAACATCCTGACGTGCCCCCGTCATCAGCTCATTGAACCGCATTTGTACAGGATATTGAAATCCGGCCGTAATGCCGGGAACATCGGCTAATGCTTCGCTCATTTTTGTAGCAAGTTCAGGAAATGTACGCGCCGAAGTCCATTGCTTTTTGTCTTTTAAAATAACCATCATATCCGAGGCCTCCATCGGCATAGGATCGGTCGGCACCTCACCACTGCCAATTTTGGTGACTACTTTTTCTACTTCAGGAAATCTGCTCTTTAAAATATGCGCAGCTTTCTGTGTGCTTTCAATGGTCGTGGTCAGATTACTTCCTGGGAGGACACGGGTATCTACCGCAAAATCACCTTCCTCCAGTGAAGGAATAAATTCCCCACCTAGCTGGCTGAGTATCACTACAGCTCCTAAAAAAAGTAAAATAACCAGTGTAAAAATTGTCTTTGGAATCCGCAGTACTTTGAGTAGTATGTGCAGGTAAAACTTTTCCAGTCTTTTCATCAGCTTGTCCGAGAGTGAAGGTTTACTATTTCTTATACGTAGTAAAATTGAACTCATCATCGGTATATAGGTGAGCGATAGAAGAAATGCACCTAGTAAAGCAAAGGCAACCGTTTCAGCCATAGGTTTGAACATTTTACCTTCGATTCCCTGTAGCGTTAAGATGGGGAGGTAAACGATCAGGATAATGATCTGTCCAAAGACAGCGCTGTTCATCATGCGACCCGCTGATGCTGTTACCAAATCGTCCATTTCAGAAGCAGGTACTTTGAGTAGGGCTTTGAATCGTTGCTGTTGAATAAGCTGATGCATGACGGATTCAACAATAATGACTGCGCCATCAATGATTAATCCGAAATCGAGTGCACCAAGACTCATCAGGTTACCACTTACCCCAAAAAGGTTCATCATGCAGATTGCAAAGAGCATGGCCAGAGGAATGACCGAGGCCACGAGCAATCCGGCTCGTATATTACCCAGAAAGAGAACCAGCACAAAAACGACAATCAGTGCGCCTTCCAAGAGATTTGTCCGCACCGTGCTGATGGCATTATTGACCATTTTGGTACGGTCTAGAAAGGGCTCAATGATGACACCTTTGGGCAGGGTTTTTCGGATTTCCGCTACCTTGGCCTTGACGTCCGCAATCACTTGGCTACTGTTGGCTCCTTTAAGCATCATGACGACGGCTCCAGCCACCTCTCCATTGTCATTGTAGGTCATGGCACCGTATCGCGTTGCAAAACCAGGACGTACATCGGCTACATCCCGAATGAAAATCGGTAAGTCATTTCGATTCCCTGTAATCGCAATATTCTGAATGTCTTCAATCGTGCCAACCAATCCTTCACTTCGGATGTAGAGGACTGTGGGGCCTTTTTCGATGTAAGCGCCACCAGTATTCTGATTGTTGGTGTTGAGGGCATCAAAGACGTCGTTAATGGTAATCCCATACGCATTTAGCCTGTCGGGATTTACAGCGATCTCATATTGTTTGAGTTTGCCGCCAAAACTGCTGACCTCGGCCACACCCTTAACACCCAGCAGCTGCCGTCTGATAATCCAGTCCTGGATAGTACGGAGCTCAGTGACATTATATGTACGCTCGTATCCCTGTTGCGGACGAACGACATATTGGTAAATTTCTCCAAGACCTGTGGAAATGGGGCCTAGTTGAGGCGACCCTATACCTTGTGGGATTTCCTGTTGTATCTGTTGGAGACGTTCGGCTACTTGCTGCCGCGCCCAATAGATGTCAATATTATCATCAAAAACAATGGTTACCAGGGATAAGCCAAATCGCGAAAAGCTCCGTATTTCCTGTAATCCAGAAATATTACTGTTGGCCTGTTCGATCGGAAAGGTAACCAACCTTTCAATATCTGTAGCTCCAAAAGAAGGAGCAATGGTAATGACCTGCACTTGATTGTTGGTAATATCGGGTACGGCATCAATAGGCAATTTTGTTACCTGATAAGCGCCTATACCGATTAAAGCCAACATCAATAGCACGACAATGAGTTTGTTCTTTACAGAGAACTCAATGATTTTTGTAAGCATATCAAATAGATTCTGTTAAATCGTAAGTTTTGACAAAGACACTCGTGCACAGTAATATATTGACATTGAAAAGTACTTCCGTATTCGCATACAGAAATTATGGTTTTTTACTGTCAAGAAAGCTGTTGAACTACGGATGTCTTTATCCGAAATAATAAAAAGAGGAATGTATTAACAGAATTTTGGCGGTTGCCATATGGAAGTTAGGAAGGTATCGGCTATAAAATGATCGTTCCGGATGGGAGTAGTATTATCTTTCGTTAGTATGGAGCTGTTATGAATATCCACTTCTATAGTCGGTGGGCAGATAAAAACAGCATAATATGAAGTCGCATGCATCATAAATGGAAGTTTTTGATCTTCCTCATAGTCGTCATCATGCGGATGGTTTTCCAGATGATCTCCATTGTAATGAATCTTTAGAAAATCGAGGACAGATAGTTCCGGATTTTTTTCCTTATGCTCGAAATAATGCTCTATCAACAACGGAAACCGCAACAACTGCGCAATTTCGGTTGCAGAGACAATATAGATCGTCAAAAAGCAAATAGCAAGCAATTTCTTCATCCTATACAAAATTATTAAAAAATATTGTTGAATCTGTTCTACTATCAAATATTTTCATTGTTCTTACTTTTTTCAGAAGTTTTCTTGTCCAAAGAGATATTTCGATTTATGGAACATTAACTTCAATGGCATTAATCATATTCTTGCGCTTCTCGATATACGAAAACAAACATTCAATTTAGTATATCTATGAGGCTGCTTCTTTTAGAAAATAAAACACCATATTCGATAAAATAGAACGCTGGCTAAAAAATAACCCTACCTCAACGTCTAACTTTACTTGGTGCCATACCGAACTTTTTCTTGAATGCCTTACTAAAGTGCTGTAAGGAACAGTATCCCAACTCAAACGCTATTTCAGTGGCCTGTTTTTTGCCCTCCAATAGATCATTTTTTGCGAGATCTAAACGTAGGTCAGATAAATAAGAAAACGCTGTTTGATTAAATATTTCCTTAAAGCCTCGTTTTAGTTTATATTCGTTAACACCGGCTATTCTCGCTAATTCTATCAAGGTTGGGGGCGACTGAATATTCTTAACCAAATAATCACGGGCATATACAATTCGTTCTTTATCATAATCATGTTTTATGTATGTTGATGATGAATCTTGAAGGATATTTAAAGACTCTGCTTGCAAAACAAGCAACTCAATGGTTTTTGAGAGAAGAAACAATCTCTTTAGCCCACCGGAATAATCACAATTCAGAATCGAATGGATACAGGTTTGTATCGGCAGATCAATATTTAGACTAGCATCTGAAAAAGCGACCGGAATTCCTGAAACTATTTTATCCGCAAACTGCTTTAGGGATTCGTTTCCATCTTTTGATATTGTTAAAAAAGAATCTTTTTGAAATTGCACCATAAATGATTTCATCTGCAAACCATCAAACTTCATTTTACCTGTAGCTTTGGTGCCATAGAATAAATTGTGCTGATTACCATTTAAATCAAAAGAATTGCTCATTCCGTTCTGTACTATTGAAGTTCTTCCTTGCAAATTAAAGTGCATGGTTACCAGTTCTGAATCTCCTTTCCAATCCAATTCGGTCGGTTGATCAATATTAGTTTCGGAATATAAGATCTTGATGCCATCAAAAAGCCATTGTCTGGCAGTTAATTGTCCAAAGGGAATATTCGTTTTAAAGGCATTTTCTTTAAAACCATGATCGCCAAAATCATTTTCGTCAAAGGCTATTTTAAAAGCCTTTTTATCATTTTTCAGTTCAAATCCCATTATGCCCTAATTTACCAGTTTAACTCCTTTTTTTGCAAGCGCTTTTTTCGATGGCGCGGTACTTTTGCCAAGTGAGTGAATGTAAGAAATAAATTTAAAAAGTTTAGAAAAATGGGAAATACATACCAATACCCGAAAGCTACCCGATGGCTATTTTATTCAATCTGTGCTTACTTTATTATGAATGGAGCGCAGTTATGGGAAACCGCTATAATGGTTCCTGCATGGACAGCAGCTCCGCCTTCTTCATTCATATTTTTTCAAAAACCTTACGGGCTGGATTTTAAAATGTTTTGGATAATAGTCCATGGAATTCATGAATCGGTATTTATCACAGCGTTGATTTTTAATTGGGGGATAAAGAGTCGTAGAAAGTTAATGGTACCGCTTTTTGTTGCGCATATAGCAGTTCGGATATGGACATTAACGTATTTTGCGCCTCTTATCACCGAATTCCAGCAACTTTCATATAGCGATACCCTGGATATAAACTTACAGGAAAAAGCGGCTCAATGGCGTAATTTAAATTACGTGCGCGTCGCCATTTTTTTTGCATTGAACTTATTGCTCATATCCGGATTAAAAATAAAAGAGGAAAACAATGGATAAAAAAGTACTCATTATCGGTGCCGGCGTAGCCGGCCCCATACTAGCTTTACAACTGAAAAAAATAGGTTTTAATGTTGAAATATTTGAAGCGAGATCAGAAGACAATACAAAAGAGGGAGCCTTTTTGGGCCTTACACCCAATGGCTTGAATGTATTGAAAGAATTTATTGACTTAAAACTGCTCAAGGAAGATTATACTCCCGGCACAATGAGGTTTTTTAATTCTAAAGGAAAGCAAATAGCAAAACTCGATACGGCCTATCAGAAACAACAATATGGTGTAGAAACAATTCAGATCAAAAGAGCAAACCTCAATAAATACGTCCGGTTAGCTGCTAAAGAAGCCGGTATAAAAATATGGTACAACAAAAAATTTGTCAGATATCAGGAGACTAATGAACAGTTAACAGCATATTTTGATGATGGAACAATGGTTGCTGGATACATTATGTTGGCTTGTGATGGAATGTTTTCCGAAGTTAGAAATCAATTATTCCCGAATGCTTCTGCCATTAGGTATACGAAAGTCATTTCCACTGGGGGGTATGCAAATATCCCTGAACTTTCCGAACCGTTGGATTCCATACGCATGAACTTTGGCGAAAGGGGATTTTTTGCTTATTCAGTTTCCGACAAAGGTGAAGTTTGGTGGTTTAATAATTATTTTAGAGAACAGGAACCGAAACCAAAAGAATTAGGAAAAACATTAAATACCGAAATTCAGGGCTGTTTAGCAAACATTCATCAGAATGACGATCCTTTATTCTCCAAAATAATCAAAAATAGCCATCAAATTATTGCATATCCTATTTATGATGTACCTAAGCTTTTACATTGGTATAAAGGTAGGGTTTGTCTTATTGGAGATGCGGCACACGGTATCTCTCCACATATTGGGCAGGGAGCCTCCTTGGCATTGGAAGACACGATTGTAATTGCTGAACTATTAAAATTACACAAAGACTTTGCACCTGCCTTTCGGCTTTTTCAGACCGAACGTCAGTCCAGGGTAGAGCGGATAATAAGTAGTGCAAGGAAAGTAGGGAATACCAAAACAAAAATCAATCCAATAGCAGCCTGGTTTCGTGATACTTTAATCGGCTTTTTTATTAAAAAACAAATCAAACAGCTTGACTGGATATATAGTTGGATCTATTCACAGAAGAATGGGAGCTAAGGCAGTTCCCAAAACTTAAACAAATATTTAGGACGGAAGCCATTTCTTGCGAATTTTTCAGGAGATCCCGAAAGTGAGTAGGATGATTAGGACCGTTGTATTCCGAGATTAGATATGATATACTTAGTTGACAAAAACTAAGTATATCATAAAGATCGCATAGTTATCTACGAATCGTAACACCTCCGTCTACGGCTAGGTATGAACCCGAAATATAAGAGGCTTCGTCTGAAGACAAAAAAACAATTGCGTTAGCAATTTCCTCAGCTTGTCCGATTCGTTTCAATGGAACTGCTGCCGCTATAGCATTTTTTATATCTTCAGGCGTTTGATGATTCATAGGTGTATCCGTCAATCCGGGAGCAACCACATTCACCCTTATTTTTCTGTCGGCCAGTTCAGTGGCTGCAGTACGAGCAATCGCATCGACCGCACTTTTTGTTGCAGCGTAAGCCCCCATTTGTGCATATCCGCTGACAGACACGCCTGATGAGAGCAGAACGACCGAAGCTCCTTCTGCTAAATGAGGAATTAATTTTTGCAGAGTAAAGAATAGTCCTTTGACATTGATGTTGTATAGGTCATCAAAAACTTCTTCGGTTGTATCTTCAATTGAATATTGCTTTGCTATTCCCGCATTCAAAACAAGCACATCCACTTTTTTTCCGCTATCTGCAACTGTTTCCGCCAATTTCGCAATATCTGCCAGTTTGGACGTATCCGAAGCCAAATTTTTCAATTTTGGGCTATTGATACTTGCTGATGCTGTTTGCAGGCTATCCATATTTCGGCCTGTTATCAATACATTTGCTCCTTTTTCAATAAATGTTTTAGCGGTGGCTAATCCAATTCCTGCGCTTCCGCCTGTAATTACAACGTTTTTATTTGTGAAATTCATTTTTTAAATTTTTGATAGTTAAAATTCAATTCTTGTCAAGACTTTTTAAACTGTTTATTTTTGAAATCGATTTCTTTTACTATGCAAAGTTAATTTGATTAAATTTATTTTGGTAACTTTGTAACTAAAAGTAACGGTAACTTTTGGGTAACGAGGTAACTTATGATGGAAATTGAATGCTCTAATAACGACATGAACAGAAAACATATTATGGCTGTTCACGATGCCATGGATGTGTTGAATGGTAAATGGAAAATCTCAATAATATCGTCAGTTTGTTATTACAACAAACGACGTTTTTCTGATATTTTAAACGATGTGAAAGGTATCTCCAATAAGATGCTCAGTAAAGAGCTCAAAGAACTGGAAATGAACCAGCTCATTAAACGCATAGTTCTTGATACGCAGCCGATAACAGTTCAATATCAATTAACAGAATACGGTTTGACGTTAAAAAAAATCATCAATACTTTGGCTGAATGGGGAATTGAACATCGAAGAGTGATTGTCGGGAAGTAATATCAATTTTTCCGGCTTCTTCGAAGTGAGATTGAACAGGACTTCAGGTTATTTCCTCTATCATCTGTTGTGTTATAACCTGAAGGTTTCAAGCCAAGTTTAAACTTAGTGGATCATTTTGTTATTTTGGGTGCTGTAGACGGGCCTGAAGCGCTGGAGATACAGCATGGTTAATGCAATATTTGTAATTGACGATTTGGAAGCTTTTTGGAAAATACTTGAAAAAGAGTCAAAAAGAATAATTATTCCAGTTAACAGAGTCAGTACAGGAGTTCAATTTATAGTAGAACAAAAAGACGGAAAAGTAATTGAATATCTTCAACTTAATGATAATTAATTCGGAGGTATTGCTCCGGGCTATACTATCTGTGATTTTAATGATAATAAAAAAAACAGCTTTCGAGGTTGAAAATTTTACAACTTCGAAAGCTTAATAATAAGCCTCCTTATAATCACTCTTTAAATCTATGTAAGCAAAAATTATGGAAGGAGAAGACTTTTAACAAGTATTAATCTCAATTATTTTTTGTCTTAAATCGATAAAGAATTATTTTAATTTACAATTCAATATAAAGTTTTCCTGATCTTTTGTAAGTACAATCGGTTCAGTCATTATTTTTTGAACGGCTTTATCATCAGCAGCACGGAATCCGTTAACAAACTTCTCCAGATCTGCTTCGCTCTTAGGAAGGAAAGATGCCGCATTATTCTTTGCATTGGTCTGAAATTTTTCTACAATAGGCTGCATCAATGTGTTATAGCTATCACAGGCGGTTAAGATATCATCCGGATATTCCGCAATATAGTGTGCCAGTGCCTTTGCCCCATAAATAGACAGAGAGGCTCCCATTCCTGATAAAGCCGTAGGGCAATAACCTGCGTCTCCCAACAAAACCAAACGGCCATTACGCAGGTTTGGAGCATTTACCATGCCCATTTTATCCATAAAAAACAAGCCATCGTCCAAAAAATTTTCTAATAATTGCTTTACTTCCGGATTATAATCAGCAAACGTACCCTTAAGAATAGATGAGGCATTATTTTTAATATAGCCAATGTCTTCGGAGCTACGGATGTAACACTGAATGGCTATTTCTTCCTCTGCTATGGGGTATATGGACAGCATTTTGTTGACATCTATATAGACCTTAAATACACCAACTTGCTTTCCATGGTTTTGTTTTAATTTTCCTCCTACATAAAGCGTATTGAAATCTTCTAATTGGTAATTGGTAAAATACCGTTCTCTTGTTGGGGAACGCAATCCTTCGGAAACAATGACTAAATCAACATCTATCGAACTTCCGTTTGAAAGTGTAACTTTTGTCTTATCTGATTTATCTTCCAGTTGTGAAATCGTTGTGTCAAAAAATATATTTACATCGTTTTTGATTGCCTCATACAAAACGTAATGTAATCCACCACGAGTTATAAGAACGGAACGTTCAATATTCTCATGCATTTTATCATATTCAATGCTTTGAATGATTTGCTCATTAGTTTCTACAAAATGAACCGTTTCAGAGGGTGATGATTCTGCTTGTAGATTTTGAGTTAGCCCCAATTCGTCCATGATTTTTACACCGAAACTCTTGAGGGAAATAAGAAATCCTGCTTTACTGAATGAAGGCGATCTATCAATTACAGTAATGTTATGACCTTGTTTTGCCAAAAAGTTAGCAGCTGTTAAACCTGCAATCCCTGCTCCGGATATTAAAATGTGTTTTTTCATTTCTTCTATTTTTAAATTGATATTGCAAATTTATTTATACTTTTAATGCTAAAATATCGCATTAAAAAATAAAAATAGTCCGATAAAATGAGTGATAATAAAAAGAAACAAGAGATGTACTATTGGGTGGAGCGATTAGGCGTTTCGCTCACACCATCCAGATCTGAATTAGATATCCTTCATCTCAATGAGCTGAAAATCTTAGATTTATTGCCCGATATGTTAGTTATGGTTCGCTCTGTAGTGGCGAAGAAAACATTCTGTATTCGGAGAAAACCTATAACGGCTTTTAAAAACGGAATATCTATTTCATTTCAAAATATTATTCATTCTCGATCAGACACATCTGTCAAAGACATAGAATTACAACAAACACAACCACACGTACGCATTATCCCGCTGCATGTTGAAAGTGACGTTTGCTTTCCAAAAGATATAAATATTCAGCAGGTAACCATAATTATAAGTCTTGATTATTTGAAAAGCTTTATCGGAAAAGACCATAAAAAATTCGATTATCTTTTTAATAATGAAAAAACACTTTGGATTGAGGAGTTCATGTCTCCGGAAATAGCAGAAGTGGCCAATGAGATTTCGATTACAAAAATGCCGGATACACTATCAGATGCTTTCTACAGGCTAAAGTCGCTTGAACTACTATTTTATTTGTTTAAAAACCTATCAAGAAGAGCAAATGTTGCACATCAACATCTGTCAAAATATGAACTGGAATCGGTTTATCGTGTCCGGGACAAAATCGCAGCTTCAATAGACAAACCGTTTCTTCAGGACGAGTTAGTGCATTTAAGCGGTATGAATGTCATTAAACTTCGGAAACTTTTCACGCAAGTATTTGGTAAAGGTATATTTGATTATTATCAGCATCTGCGTATGCAAGAGGCAGCAAGACTTTTACGAGAAGAACATCTCTCGGTTTCTGAAGTCGGTTACCAGTTGGGTTTTAGTAATTTAAGTTATTTCGGTAGATTATTTGCGGGACATTTTGGATCCACACCGAAGAAATGGACTCAGAATAATATGAATAAACATTAGTCCCCTTCCATTCCCTTAAATTCAGTAGGTATCAATTGGTGAGTTGATATCCTGGGGAATTAAACTATCCAAACTCGTCTGATAAAATAATTGGGGAGTGAATTTTTTGTATCCTTGCATACTTAAAAACACCCAATATAGACCTATTTATCAAGTAAATTAAAACATATTGGAGTTGTGCAACAAACATATCGGTTTTGCGTAATGGAGTCTGAACGGCTAAAATTGAGCATTTTGCTCCTAATAAACTTGCCGTATGCAGACAGTGAGTTAGTCCATAATACCCCGCACTACGCTTATTCTTGACCGTTGTGGTTACCGGACAAAATACACAACAACACATACACAACAAACTGATTGAAAAAGCCAAAGAACAACTTTCTACAACAGACCTTTTAATCAGCGAGATTGCTTACGGATTGGGATTTGAACATTCACAGGCTTTCAGCAGACTTTTCAGAAGCAAAACCAATCAATCGGCTTAAGAGTTTAGGCGATCATTTAACTGACAAGCGACAAACAAAGACCGACAAAAGCCCGTGCTGGTAACACCGTGCAGACATTAACCGATAGACAAAAACGGAATACCAAGCCCACCCACCATCCCAAACCATTTGACTGTTTTCGTTGACAAATCACTTTTGACTAACACAAAAGTCGTTTTGGCTAAATCTGTTTTTTTAAGTAGTTGCAACTTTGCTTAAACTAAAAGACAGAAATTATGGCAACAAAAAATTGGAACACATCTAATATTCCACAAAGAAAATAAGGATTAGCCGTAGTGACAGGTAGCACAGAAGGAGTCGGATTTGAAGACGCAAAAGCCTTAACATCTGCTGGTTGGACTGTAGTAATGTTAGGACGCAACCCACAAAAAGGGGCAGAGTCAATCGAAAAAATTAAACAGACCAATCTAAATGCAAAAATAAGTTTTGAAAAACTTGACCTTGCAGACTTGTCATCTATAGAAGCATTTGCTAATAAAATGATAGAAAGTGGACAAGCCATAGATCTTCTCATCAACAATGCTGGCGTAATGACACCGCCAAAACGTCTCGAAACCAAAGACGGATTTGAGCTTCAGTTTGGCACTAATTATTTAGGTCATTTCGCTTTAACAGCCCAATTGCTTCCTTTACTTCTTAAAGCCGAAGATGCCCGAGTAATTACCTTATCAAGCGTTGCAGCTAGAGACGGGAAAATTAATTTTGACGACCTTCAATCAAAATCTTTCTACAAACCAATGGTAGCTTATGGGCAATCAAAACTAGCAGACCTTATGTTTGCCTTCGAGCTGCAACGCCAAAGTGTTAAGAATAATTGGGGCGTTACCAGTATTGCCGCCCATCCGGGTATTTCTCGGACCAACCTACTCATTACAGGTGCAGGGCGATGGACTGCCGCAGGAATGGCGAGAACTTGTCTTCCATTTTTGTTCCAGCCATCTGCACAAGGAGCCTTGCCAACATTATTTGCAGCTACCGCTCCAGAAGCTAAAGGCGGATTGTATTACGGACCAAACAAAATGAGCGAAACCCGTGGATTTCCATCTATTGCAAGAATACCAGCACAAGCACAGAATTTGGATGTTTCTTTAAAATTATGGGAAGTATCGCAAAAGTTAGCAAAGATTGAGTTCCCAAATTCCTTTTGAAATTTGGACACAGAGCTTTTAAAAAATTTAAAGAGTTAAACAAGAACAATCAAAAATAAGAAAAATGAGAAAATTGCTTTTTATAGTCACAATACTACTTGTATCGGTTGCGACCTTTGCACAGGCATTGCCTGCCGATAAAATAATCGGGGTTTGGGAAAGTGTGGATTCTGACCCAAAGTTAAAATTTGAGTTTTATAAATCAGACGATAAATACTTTGGTAAGTTATTATACGCCTCAAATATGTTTGAAGGAGACGGAAAAACACCAAAAAAAGATTTCAAAAATCCCGACAAAAACCTGCGTAGCAGGTCAAGATACGGCATAACCAACATTACCAACCTTTCTTATGAAAATGGCGAATACACCGGCGGTAATCTATACAACCCTTCGGAAGGCAGAAATTACAGCGTAAAAGCAATATTAAAAAATGAAAAAGAAATGGATTTTCGTGGCTATGTTGGTTTTTCTCTATTTGGAAAAACAATGAAACTTAAACGAGTTCAATAAAACAAAAATGAAAGGCGAAAACAACAAAGACGAATTGTCAAGACTTTGGTCTATGCTTTCGCAAATGTTACCACCAATCGGATTTTTCCTGTATGTAAAACACAGAAAACCATTTCCAAACAAAGCAAAAAAAACGTTCAGAAATGCTTTAATTGGTCTTCCGATTGCAATAGTATCGGGTTACGTTTTTAATAAAACTACATCTTAAATGATAAAGAACATAATTTCATTAGTGTTGCTGATTGTTTCGGTAGTATTAAGTTTCAAACACGGCTGGGATACATTTAACTACAAGAAAAATCACGAAACACTAAAAATGTTGAGTGAGTTAGGTATAAGTGAATTGTTTATACCGTTCTTTGGCGTTTTAACCATTGCGATTGGCGTTTTATTGCTGACACCCAAAACATTTTTCTTAGGGAATGTCTTGAATGCAATGTCAATTCTTCTCATTATGGCGTTATCACTAAAAGTGGGAAATTTTAAAATAGCTTTGATAGAAATTCCGTTCTTGATAATTCCTTTGGTAATGATATGGCTGAAATATCCGTTTAAAAACTAACTTTGTATTATGGCAGATACGAAACCATATAGAATACAATCCATAACAGACATACACCGTTTAATGGGGCTTTCAAAGCCGCATCATCCGCTCATTGGTATAATTGATGTATCAGGGCTGAAAAATGGTTCAGGTATAAATGCGGTAATATTTGACCTTTATGTCGTATCGCTGAAAAGGGGATGCGATAAACTTCTTTACGGACAACAAAAATATGATTTTGATGAAGGTTTAATGGCGTTTATGTCACCAGGGCAGATACTACGCGGTGAAGAAGGCGGGATACCACCAAACCTAGAAGGATGGATGTTGTTTATACACCCCGATTTTTTATGGGGAACTTCGTTAGCCCAAAAAATAAAGAAATATGAATACTTTGACTATTCCGTAAACGAAGCATTATTTCTTTCTGACAAAGAAGAAAACCTCATCAACGACATTGTAGAAAACATCAAAAACGAATATCACGCAAACATTGACAAGTTTAGCCAAGACATTATAATTTCGCATCTTGAAACGTTGCTGAACTATGCGGAACGATTTTACGGGCGACAATTCATTACCCGAAAAATAACCAATCATCAAATTCTTGACCGATTGGAAAAACTACTTTCCGACTATTTTAACAACGATGATTTGGTAACAAAAGGTTTGCCGACAGTTCAATATATTTCAGACAACTTAAATGTTTCGCCAAGCTATTTGCGTAGTTTACTCAAAACGCTGACAGGACAAAGCACACAACAATACATTCACGACAAACTAATTGAAAAAGCGAAAGAAAAATTATCTACTACCGACCTTTCAGTTGGCGAAATTGCTTACGAATTAGGCTTTGAACATTTACAATCATTCAGCAAGTTGTTTAGAAGCAAGGTTAAGGAAAGTCCTTTAGAGTTTAGGGCGAGGTTTAATTAAGCTCTTTGTAGGACTGCCACTATGCAGTAGTTGAAATAGCAAAAGATGCATCGGATAAATTTCAGAATCGTATCGGTAAGGAATTTTATCTTATATGCAATTACCCGAGAAAAAGATTGGAATAAGAATTGCAAAATAGTTTGTTTTTTATAAGTTTGGAGGATGCAGAGTATTAATATAAATGACTTTTTAGATAAATCGGAAATTAGACACAAATCTAGTCCAGGCAATTTTAATATTCTACGGATCACAGAAAAGGATCCCTGTGCTTTACAACCTATACCTTATAACCGGAGGTCGTTCTATAAGATAAATTTACTGAAGGGCTCCTATAACATTCATTTTGCTGAAGAGACCTATGAAATCAAGAAAAACGCAATTTTCTTCGCTAATCCTTTGAACCCGTATAACTGGATACCAAATGATGGGGAACACAGCGGGGTTTATTGTATTTTTGATGCTGACTTCTTTCATAATTTTGGTTCTTTGGGATCATATTCCGTTTTTCAACAGGATGGATTAAAAGTGTTTGAATTGGAGGAGGAACAATTTTTTCGCTTAGATAACATTTTTAATGAAATGGAAGATACGTATGATAGCCATAATGAGCATAAGTATGATTTCATTAGGAGTAAAATATATGAACTTCTTCATTTTGCTTCGAAGTTGTCTCCTCAAAAATCGAACGTAGACAGGCATAATAAAACTTCGACACGTATTGTTAAAGCATTTCTGGATTTACTCGAACAGCAGTTTAATAAAGCAATAATACCGAGTGGGCACATTTTAAATAGAGCTTCTGATTTTGCAGAGGCATTGTCTGTACATCCAAACTATCTTAACCGTATTCTGAAGGTAAATATGGGAAGCTCAACAAAGCAACTTATCCAAGAACGGTTTTTACAGGAAGCCAGGCTGCTCTTAAAGTATACCGATCTTGATATTTCCGAAATTTGCCATATTTTGGGATTTCGTGAGCTTACCCACTTTTCCGGCTTTTTCAAAAAGTTCGAAGGTATATCTCCATCTTTATATAGAAAAGTTTGATTTTTATAACTATCGGTTTTTATTTCGTTAACTACTAATACACGGTTAGTTCGAAATTTGCCCTATAAATAAGAACTACTATGAAAAAAAAATGGTTTGTCACCGGCGCATCAAGCGGTATAGGACGTAATTTAACAGAACAACTTTTAGAGGCAGGGCATACAGTTTTTGCTACACTAAGAAAGCCGGAACTGTTAAAGGAATTAGTTGAAAAGTACCCCGGAAGACTTTATTTGGATTATTTGGAACTAACGGATTTGACAAGTATCGAAAAAGCGGTCAGTAATGCTTATGAAAAATTAGGCCAACTTGATATTGTGGTCAGCAATGCAGGAATAGGTGTTTTTGGAGCGGTAGAGGAATTGGATAGTTCGACAATCATAAAACAACTGAACATAAATTTACTGGGTTCCATCATGCTGATAAAAGCATTAATCCCTTTTTTAAGAAAGCAACCTGAAGGTGGGCATATTATTCAGGTATCATCGGAAGGCGGGCAAATTACCTATCCAGGATTCAGTCTTTATCACGCCTCTAAGTGGGGAATTGAAGGTTTTGTAGAAGCTACTGCCCAAGATGTCTTATCATTTAATATTAGGTTTACCATTGCAGAGCCAGGACCTACGAGTACTAATTTTGGAAACAGTCTAAGCATTGCAGAACCTATGGAAGCTTATCAAGGTACCTCAGTTAATGAAATACGAAAACTTATCGACACAGGCTTTGGTAAACTGGATGATGTTGCAGATGTTGCAAAGGCGATTATTGAATGCACTACATTACAAGATCCTCCCTTACGTTTGCCGATTGGTTCAGTAGCTACAAAAAATCTGATTACAGGTTTGCAAAGAAGACTTGATAGTATTAAAATGATATAAATAATACTATTTGTTTTGATATTTAATTGGGAACAACCTGATTTTAAAATTCGGCTGTTCCTTTAAAAATTACAACGGTAGTGTATGCCGATTTTGAAGATTTGAAATACCAGGAACTTTTAATTATCTTACTAAAAAACCAACCAGAACTCTCAGCCATTTTGTTTGATTATGCACCACAGGAGAAAATTAATCTGGAAGCATTTATGAATAAAAATTATGCTGTTAATGTAAGTGTCGAACAATTTTCCATTTTAACAGGTAGAAGTTTATCAGCCTTCAAAAGAGATTTTAAAACCATTTTCGGTGAAACACCAAGCCGATGGTTAACAAGAAAAAGACTTGAAGAAGTCCATTTATTAATCTTCCAGCAAAACAAAAAACCTAATCAAATCTATTTAGATTTGGGCTTTGGAAGTTTATCACATTTTTCTGTAGCATTTAAAAAGGAATTCGGAACCGCACCAACGAAATTGCAAGAAAAGTAGAATAACCATCCTACAATACCACAACTTTTTGCCAAATGACAAATGCCAACAAACGACAATTTCTAACTTTGCACAATGGAAAAATTTATTGATTACATATTGCAGTTTGGCAATTTGAACAAACAGCAAATTGACCTCATTAGAAGCAAAGGGGCAGAAATTGAAATCTGCAAAGACGAATATTACTGGGAAGCTGGGAAAACCGTAAAACAAATTGGATTTCTTACCGATGGTGTAATCCGTGTGTTTTATTACAACAACAAAGGCGAAGAAATTACCCGTTATTTTATTGACGAAAACCATTTGATTTTATCGGGAAATACGGTTGATGAAGTTTATACTCCGTCTGAATATTTGTCGGCAATTACCGATTGTACATTGGTGGTTTTTACAAAAAAGGATTGGAAAGAAATTTTAGATACCATCATTGGCTGGGATGCGATTGTTCAAAAAATAGTAACCAAACATCACAGCGAAAAAATTACAAGAAGAAGTGAATTAATTTCGCAAGACGGAACCGAACGCTACCTTGATTTTATCCAAAAATTTCCGACATTGGTTAATCGTGTTCCGCTGTCGTACATTGCTTCGTATTTAGGGATTACGCAATCGTCTTTGAGCAGGATAAGAAAAAATATCCGCTAAAATCGCTTTTTGCCAAATGGCAAATGTTTTCATTTTTTATTGAACAACCTTTGTGGTGTCAAGTTTTAAAATCAAGAAAAAATGAAATTAAGAAAATTAGGAAACAGCGGATTAGAGGTATCTGCATTGGGTTTTGGTGCAATGGGTTTGAGTTTTCCAAACGCACCGACAAAAGAAGAAAGTATAAAATTAATTCGCTCGGCAGCTGAACTAGGCATTACGTTTTTCGACACGGCACAAGGCTATGGCGAAAATGAATTGTTGGTTGGCGAAGCACTTGAACCATTTCGTAATAAAGTTGTAATTGCAACAAAATTCGGCTTCAAAGACGGAAATGTAAGACTTGGGTTAGACAGCCGTCCCGAAACAATAAAAACCGTTGCCGAGGCATCTTTGAAACGATTACGAACTGACGTAATTGATTTGTTCTATCAACATCGTTTTGACCCGAATGTGCCAATTGAAGATGTCGCAGGAACAGTAAAAGATTTAATTCAACAAGGTAAAGTAAAACACTTTGGTTTGTCAGAAGCACCTGCTGAAATCATTCGCAAGGCTCACACTGTTTTGCCTGTAACGGCTTTGCAAAGTGAGTATTCCATGTTTTACCGTGAACCCGAAACAGAGGTTATTGCTACATTGGAAGAATTAGGAATTGGCTTAGTTCCGTTCAGCCCATTAGGCAAAGGTTTTTTGACAGGGACAATCAACGCAAATGTTGAACTCGACAAAGACGATATAAGAAATTTTTCTCCACGTTTCAGTAAAGAAAACCGGGAAGCCAATCAGGCATTGGTTGATTTGGTTGCTTCCATAGCGACAGAAAAAAATGTCACACCTGCACAAATTGCGTTGGGTTGGTTGTTGGCTCAAAAACCTTTCATTGTTCCAATCCCAGGAACATCAAAATTGAATCGTTTACAAGAAAATATTGGTGCAACAAACGTTTTATTGACGAATGACGAATTGAGCAAAATAAATGCAGCATTGGCTACAATCAAAATCGTAGGCGAACGCTATCCTGTACAAGTACGGGACACCGCAGAAAGAAAATAGACAACAACGTAACGACCGACACAAAAAACAGCTGGCAATGGGTTTTATGCAATGCGGGGTTGAAGGAATAATAGAGCGTGTTTGACAAAACGTTATGTATGATGCTATTCTGGGCAATGCTTTAATCATATTTGTCTTTTTCATGTACTAAATTTCCCACTGTATCAATGACAAAAGCCATCTTCGGATCAGCGTGCAAGAAATCAATGTTGGATGATTGAATAAAATTGAGTTAATCCAAAATAGGAGGCTCAGCAAAAGCCTGCGATAACAGGCTTATTGATAATAATAGATATAAATGATAAAACATTTTTTGCACTTCTATTTTTTAATCTTATTTATAATACTTTCCGTCGCGGAAACCCGTAGTTCTGTCTCTTATTTCTATTGTCCATTCTGATGCATTGTATTTTTACTGCATCAATCAGATTATAGTAAAATGAACAAGAGTGAAACGATAACAAACGTGTCCGAACGATCAAAGGTAAGTCCGGATTAAAGATGATCTATCTGGACATCTCTTTATTCCTCCAATATCTTTTGTCAATTCTCCTGACATTTTCAACATTTTTAAATTTCTTTAAATAGGAAGCCAATAGGAGTAACTCATCATCGTTAGCATTTCCCGTGAACTCAGCTATTTGGATTGCGTTACCATAGTTCAGCATTGATTTTTCAGCGGTGTCATCTATTATAAGCGTTCTTTCCAATAAGAAGCCCTTTCGTTTTACTTTGGATAACCTTTTTACGTAATAGTATTCATCAGTCAAACTCATCCGTTTTTTTGTCGTGCGAGATCGTCCCCAGATAAATTCAAAATCGACAGCGGCTGGTTTTATTTTATCAACGAGTTCATGCACATAACTATCATCCGCAGAGCTCCAAATGGCTAGTTTAAAATCTCCAGCCATCTCTGATAAAAAATAGGCTAAATTTGGACGGACATATACATAATATTGCCCTACAACAAATTCTTCCTGCTGTATCAGCTTATCTTTTGTCGCGTACAACAATGTTTCGTCCAAATCCAATACTAAAAGAGTTTCCTTCATATTATGCACCATCAGAAATTGCATAGCCCGAGTTGCCCAATGTGCAATCCGATAGTTCAGCTTTGACGATATCTTTCGAAACGAACCACTTTAAAATATCATTTACAACAACTTCATCAACAGCGTACCTGGACACTTTAGGCACAAGCGAAATAGTATAGTCACTCATAGACTAAAAATAAAGAATTATTGGAACAATGCGCTAGTGGTTTCATACAAATTTTTCGCGAAGTAGTTGGGTCATGAAAAGATTTCTTGATTTTGAGCTTCTGCCTTATCAACTAGAGGTTTAGCAGGAGCTGAGCGCAGAAAAGCTCTTGAGACTGCTAATCCAATTAAATCAAAATGATCCAAATACAAAATCAACTTTGAATTTTATTGGGTATCTAATGTACTGTTACTACTAATAAAGTTTAAAGTGTTACACTTTTGTTCAATAATTGATCAGTTGGTGGCAATTTTTCTGGAGTATTTCTATCTTAACATAACAATTAACCACTTATAGATCAACTATGAAATCATTTATTTTACCATTTTTATGGCTATGTTTTGTCGCGTGCAACAAAATAGCACCTTCAAAAGAAGAAGCTGAATTTCTGAAATCAGCAAACTCGACTGTCCATGCTAATTTAAGCACAGCAGTAACAACTTATCCTTTGCCCAGCGGTCTACCAAATCAGTACAAGTCAACGGCCTTTACAGTTAGTGCGGGTGGAAATCCAGTCGGCCTATATAACGCCGGAAATAACAGCTGGGGAAATAGCGTTAGTTATGGTTACTTTGATTTCAGCGGTACTGTATCGATATCGGTTACCCCTTCCAGCGGCTTCAGTAGCTTCAAATTAGTGCCTTCATCATTGGGTATCACAGGGGTGAGATCCGGCAACACGATTACTTTCACACTCTCTCAGCCGACCAATATATCACTTGTATTAGACAACGATTACCAAGGAAAGGTATTGCATTTATTTGCCCAGGAGCCAGAAAGTGATATTCCATCAGCGACAGATCCCAATGTCTTGTATTATGGTCCAGGATATTACGATTTGAGCGCACAGCCGCCACTGACTTTGAGTTCCGGAAAAACCTTATATATCGGCGGCGGAGCCGTTATCAGAGGTAGAGTAAAAATAGATAATGCGTCAAATGTGACAATAAGGGGTAGGGGCGTTCTGCTCAACGATTACAACAGTCCCACGGATGATATCGCCCTCGCCTTAGGCGCAGTAAGCAACTCGACTGTGAAAGACATCATTGTCAATCGAAACATAGGAAGCTGGACTTCTGCCATGCACAATTGTTCCTTTGTAAATGTAACTAATTATAAAGCTGTCAGCCCATATTTTGCCAGTTCCGATGGATTTAATATCAACAGCAGTCACGATATCACTTTTGATAAATCTTTTATCCACTCTGCAGATGATGCAGTCGCCATCAAAGGAATGTCGGATCAAATTCCTGCAAATTCACTGCCCGTTTATAATATAACCTACAAAAATGCACAATTATGGGCTGATGCAAATAATACCATCGGTATCGGTGCTGAAACACGCGCTGCCTATTTTCAGAATATTAAGTTTCAAAACATAGATATCCTATATAATTACGATGACAAAAATCATCCGGATGTTCTCCCTGATCGTTCCGCTATCAATATTTTTGCCTTACATGGCACCTATTTTAATGATATAACCTTTGAAGACATCCGGGTAGAAAGAGCAAAAAGACTGATAAACGTTCAGATGGATGAAACATTTTATTTTGGTTCGTTGACTGGAAACTGGAATTGGCCTGGAGCAATGACAAACATACTTTATAAGAATATTACATCCACATCTGGCGGTAGTAACGAAATCAAATTGATCGGTTGGAATGACAGCCATCGTATTGAAGGAGTGACCCTGGAGAATGTTAAGATTAACGGTAACTATGTTAAAGATTTTAAAGATAGCCATTTGACCATGAATCAGTATGCGAATTCGGTCAAGATTGTCAGTCCATCCGGAACAGTTAATAGCGATGTCTATAATGCATCGACCGATTTTTCGCCGGTACAAGGAACCCGCAGGTGGTACTATAAATACTGGCAGGCTGGAATAGGAACAAGTTTGATGAGCTGGAATCCGGACGGATCCAACCATTGGTGTGGTTCGGGTAGTTATGACGCGATATGGAACGGTAGCGGTAACATCTATATTCATCCCGATAATAGCCAGCCGATCCTTGTTTGGAATGCGCCAAAATCGGGTACCGTAAAAATTACCGGATTGGTTCGTAAAAATGATATCGGGGGTGGAGATGGTGTCAACGTAAGCATTTGGAAAAATAATATGATGGTCTGGCCATCCAGCAGCTGGCAGACTGTGGTTTATAATAATACCACTGGATTTTGGCATGATATTAATGTGTCTGTCACCTTTGGCGACGAATTATCCTTTCGTGTGGATCAGCGTTCCAATTCAGGCTGGGATACTACATACTGGAATCCAGAAATTGCATATCAATAAGCATTTTTGCTATCCATTTCAATCGTCAGGATTGAAATGGATAGTGATTATTTAGCCTTTCTATAGTGGCTTGGCGTTATACCAAAGAAATCCTTAAACTGCTTGCTAAAATAGTTTGCATTGGAATAGCCTAACTTATATGCAATTTCAGAAATGCTAAATGATGGGTCTTTTAATAAGGTTTTAGCATAATCAAGTTTGACTTTAATAATGAAATCAGTAGGAGTGAGATCTGTTATTTTTTTTAGCAATAGATACAACTGGGTTCTGCTAATACGCATTTCCTGCGCTAGTTGATGGACTGAAAAATTATTTTCCGCAATGTTTCTAACGATAATCTCCTGCACTTTTAAAATAAAAGTTTCCTCCTGAGAGTTTGCTTCTTCTTTAATTCGTAAAGGCTCCGCCTGACTGTAGTAATGGCGTAGCGTAGCTTTATTTTTTAATAAACTACCCATTTTAGCCAGTAGCTCCTGCGTGCTGAAGGGTTTATTGATATATCCATTTGCAGCTAATTCATAACTTTTGATTTTATTGGCAATCGTATCATAAGAAGTCATTAGGATAATCGGGATGTGTTTGGTCTTCGGGTTACTTTTCAAATGCTTGCATAATTCATATCCATCCATGATGGGCATCATAATATCACTGATCACCATGTCGATCGGATTATTCCTAATGTATTCTAAAGCTTCTTGTCCATTGTGAGCGATGATGACATGGTAGGATTCCAGTAATTTATTTTTAAATAGTTCTGCCAGATCAGTATGGTCTTCTACTAGAAGAATTTTATGCGTATTGCCTTCCAACGGAACATCAAATCTTATTTGGCTGTTATCAGTGTAAATCACGTCGTCTATGAGCTCAATTGTAGCATTTAACTCGAGATCAGGGTCATCCGGAAGCTCGGATGCAAAATTATCCACCGGTATAGTGAGTGAAAATTGTGTTCCAGTTTCAATGCTGCTATTTACATCGATCTGTGCGTTTATACGCTTTGTGAGACCTACGACCAAAGCTAGACCAATGCCATTATTGTCATAATAATTGCCGGTTGACTTTTGTCTGAAATAAGGTTCAAATATTTTTTCAATCTGGTCCGGTGGTATATAACTGCCCGTATTGCTTACATGAATAACAACTTCATTGGTATCTTTTGAAACGCATAGTACAAGAGCTATCTGGCCACCCACCTCACAGTTTTTAAACGCATTGCTCAGCAGGTTGCTGATTATTTTTTCCAGTTTGTCAAAGTCGAGGTCGACATTTACTTCTGTTGATGGGTTTTCAAATCGATATTTAATGTTTTTACGGTCGAATAAAGGCGCAAACATCGAAAAGATATTTTGACAAAAGGTGACCAGGTCTCCGTTAACGGTATTTAATGGCAAATTACTGCTTTCAATTTCTCTAAATTCCATTAATTGACTTATCAGGAACGTAAGCCGTTTGATATTTTTTTGGGAGATTTCATATTCTTTGATGTTTTCAATCTTATGATTGGAAAAAAGGTCTTCCTGTATCGCCATAATAATAGCTAAGGGAGTCTTAAGTTCATGGGACATGTAGGTGAAAAAATCAAGCTTACTTTTATTCAGTTCCTCTAATTTAGACGTTTCTACTTCAGCCAGTTTTATCTTCAAGATTTTCAAATGCCGTCTTTTTAAGAACTTTCTAAATAGGATGAGGGCCACAATAACCAATGCCCCATATACCCACAGGATAATATTGCTCAACAAGAAATGGGGTTTGATTTTGATCAGCATTTTTTTTGTCGCAATGATATTATTGTTCAGATCTACTAACTTAATATGGAGTTCGTAATTTTTTGGTTTTAAGGAAGTAAAAGTTATTGTTCCTGAAGCTTTCGAAAGTTCATACCAACGCTTGTCAATGTCTTTTAAAGTATAAAATATGCGGTAGTTTTCGCGGCTTTGCGGATCGAAATTTACTTGGTTCACTTCAATAGAAATCATATTTTGATCATAAGGTAGTACGATTTCATTCGTATGATCAATGCCTTTTTCAAAATACTTTTTGTTTCTAAGTTGGCTGATATTAAATATTTTAAAATCAGAAAAGTAGAGTAAAGGTTTATGTGTTGGAAGTGGGTCTAACTGTGGCGCCTTAAAAAAACATATTCCATCAACAGACCCAAAGTATAAGGTGTCATTGTAATAGTAGGCAGAGCGTTCGTTAAACCAGGACGTGTTTAAACCCCAGCTGACATTAAAATTTTTAATGGACCGGTCGGTATCAACACAGTACAAGCCATTTGTTGTTGATAGCCAGTACCGCTTCAAGTTGTCTTTCTTGATACCATGTATTTGAACATTGATTTTTCCTCGACCGGGATAAGGAAGTAGGTGACCATTTCTGTCAATAAAATAAAGGTAGTTTTGCTTTGTCCCTAAAAGGACATTTTCTCCATCAAGGAGCATCGAAAGAAATTGTATCCTATTTCCCTTACTCAGTTCTTTCTTATATATTTTAGTTGTCTTTTTGCTCCAATCATAACATACGATCTCATCGAGGCAGCAAATCCATATCAGATGATTGTTTACCATGATGTCATTGATCGTCGAAGTCGTTTTAAGTAGAGTTGTAAAATTATCTTTATGGCGGTCATATATGCTTACAAAACCATCTGTCCCCACAAGTAGATAATCCTGGTTGAGGTTTCGGATGGAGAATATTCTATTATTCGGTAAAGATGACGTGATGTTCTTGTCATATTGATAATGCTTGATTTTGCTTCCCTGATCAGCTAAACAGTATAAACCGTTTGATTCAGAACCAGCCCAAATATTTCCCTGAGCATCTTCTTCTAGTGATATGATATTATCACTGATTTTGCTTTTTTCCTGATTAAACCTTTTTATTACCTGTGATTGTCCATTGTATACATTTATCCCGATGGCGTTGGTTGCAACCCAAAGCTGTTTTTTAGATGACATGAGAATATTGTTGATCACGATTCCACGGGCTCTTCCGGGATTGGTGACGTGTAAAAAATCTAACCATGAATCATTTTTCGAGAGACAGAATGCTCCATTAAAATAAGTCCCCAATATCATGTCATCAGACTTACTTTTGTAGATTGCGCATACTGTAGAATTAAGTTCATTGTCAAAGTTCTCTATCAACATCCGATATTCTGTATACTGGTTGATATAATCAAATACAGCCACACCTTTGTTATGTCCTATCCAAAGTCTGCCCTCTGCGTCTTCGGCAATACTACATACATTTTGGATCTGTGCGGGTTGAGGTAGCTGCGCCTTAAATTTATTTTGGATGGGATCGAAGCGCAGGATACCGTGTCTTTTTGTTCCTACCCAGATCAGATTTTTGTTGTCACAGTACAGCGAGGTGATGAGCACATCCCTGTCGTAGCTCTCGGCGAAATTAAAACTGGCTAAGACATTCCCTTTTTTGTCACATTTAGCAACGGTGGTGAAGGTAGCTCCCCATAGGTTACCTTGATTATCCGCCTGAATCCTATTAAAATATACATTGTTATTGAGTATAGAAATTTTTTGTTCAGCCCATTTGTATAACGTGTTGTTGCAGAGTATTACTACAGCATCTGTTGTCAAGGCTAAGGCTTTCGACGTATTATGCAATTCAGTTTTGATCAATAGCCTATATTTATTGGTGGTGAAATCATAGCAATATATGCCATTGTCGGCAGCGATGATCATTTCCTGTTTGAATGATTTAATTTCGATGATTTTGCCGGGTTGAAAAAGTGAATCACTCATCGACTTTGGATTACCCATTATGTGAGCTCCATCATATAGGTTAATGCCGTCGCTGGTTCCTATCCAGACACGCCCAATAGGGTCTTCGGAGATTGCGGTTACCCGATTTGAGAGAAGGCCATTTTCTTGTGTTAGCTTATTATATTTTCTGATATGCTGTGCATCCAGTGATAGACAAGTAAACAGTAGATAACAAAATATGAAAAACGTTTTTAGAGTCATTTTCTTTAGGCTTTGCTTATTTATCAAATAAACAACTATGTATAGATTAAAAAATATAATATCGTTTATTTAATTGTAATATCGTTCAGCTCCTCAAAAAAAAATGATGAAAAATTAAATTCATCCATATTTAAACCATATTATCTTTTTTAGTTGGAATAACTCCTTATTTTCGGGACGAAGTTGCGGATCACCTTGTTCTGCGGCACAATATAACCAATTACCAAATTTAGAAAGAGATGAAAAGAAAAAAGTTAAACCATAATGTACTCTATTTTCTAGTTGTTTTTCTATTGGAGCCACCTGTCGTTCATGCGGCATGGAAAGCGAAAACTATTTCTGTGGAGCGATATATCCGACAGGAAATTCGCAGCGGGCGTGTCCTTGACCCGCAGGGAATTCCACTCGCTGGTGCTAATATTAAAATAATGGGAACGCAGACAGGTACCAAGACCGATAGTGAGGGACGGTTTAGTATTAACGTTCGTTCTGGACAAAGTCTGCAAGTCTCATTTTTGGGTTATAAACAGACTGTTGTTCAGGTCGAATCTGGCGTGGGAGAAATAACGATTAAACTTGAGCAGGACAGTTTTGGACTACAAGATGTCGTTGTCGTAGGATTTGGAAAGCAAAAAAAAGTAAATCTCACCGGGGCAGTCACATCTGTTTCAATGGCTGATATAGAAAGCCGTCCTATCACAAATGCTTCTATGGCATTAGCTGGAAAAGTGGCCGGACTGCAGGTGACCCAAAATTCAGGGCAGCCAGGTGCTGATGGCGGTACCCTAACGATCCGTGGGATCGGTACATTGAACAATACGTCACCCTTGGTCATCATAGACGGGTTTGAAGCAGCTATTAATGATGTAGATCCCAAAGATATCGCCTCCATATCCGTACTAAAAGACGCTGCATCGGCATCAATATATGGCAATAAAGCGGCTAATGGTGTTATTTTGATTACGACAAAACGGGGGCAGGAAGGAAAACTGAAAATAAAATATGATGGATATGCCGCAGCGCAACAAGTGACACGATATCCAAAATTGTTGAATTCCTATGATTATCTAACGCTACTGAATGAAGCGAAAATGAATTCAGGTTTCCAGCCGCAGTATGACGATGAATATATAAGCCATTATAAAGATATTAAAGACCCTGTGCGCTATAGGGATTACAATTGGGCAGATTTCTATTTTAAGCCTGCATTACAGCAAAACCATTATTTACAGCTTAGTGGCGGCAAGGAAAATATTGTTTATGCCATTTCCGCAGGATACCTCAATCAAAAAGGTATTGTTGAGGGCACAAATTACGATAGATATAATTTCCGGTTCAACACCCAGCATTCATTTTTAAACAATAAAGCACATCTGGGGCTTACTGTGTCGGGCTATATTGGCAAGACAAAGGATCTGATTGAAGGAGCTGGAGCCACGATTGCACGAATTACCCAAATGGCGCCGTTTGTAATCCCAAAGATAGAAGGTTACGGATGGACCGATTGGTTCTATAGCGATGCAATTAAAGAAGCAGGGGGAGGGCAGACCTTTGATAATAGCAATTTGAATACAATCGCCAATTTGACTGTTAACCTTACGCCCCGGCTTACATTTGAAAGTGCATTGAGCTATGTGGCCAATAATGATCGGCAGCTGTCTTATGCGCCAAATGTAGATCTATTTCTGGTTACTAGGGCCGCGGACGGAACCAGCATCATTGGAAAAAACAATTCTAGAGAATCTTCCATTAGCAAAAGCTCAAATAAATATGGTACTATTTCCAGCTGGGCAAACCTCAATTATGCTTATGATTTAGCAAAAGATCATCATTTTAAAGCTCTGGTAGGTTTTCAGCAATTTCAATGGAAAGGCAATTATTTCCAGACATCAATCAGGCGGCTGTCCGCCAATCTGCCTTACTTTAGTGTGGGCGACCCTTCCTCTGCCAAAAATAATGATTGGGGAAGCAAGGAAACCTCCGTTGGATTTTTCGGTAGGTTAAATTATGATTATAAGGGCAAATATCTATTTGAGGGTAACTTGCGGTACGATGGCGCTTCCAAATTTGCACGAGGCCACAAATGGGGTACATTTCCTTCATTTTCTGCCGGATGGCGTCTGTCGCAAGAACGTTTTTTCAAGAATATTAGTTTCGTTCAGGATCTAAAGATAAGAGGATCCTGGGGGATACTCGGCAACCAAAATATTGGCAACCCCTATGCTGGTGCTGATATATTAGCATTGGGAGGAAGACAGAACAATTATATTTTTAACAATCTCGACAACGTAGGTGCTGCCGTATCGGTGATCGCCAACAAGGGGCTTACCTGGGAACAGACGACACAGACTAATATCGGTATTGACCTACAGATTTTTAAGGATTTTAGTGTAACAGCCGACTACTACGTTAAAAATACAAGTGCTATCCTGCTGCAGCTGCCTATTTCCAGTACATTTGGATTTACAGATGTTCCCTTCCAGAATGCTGGTAAAATGCGCAACAACGGACTTGAGGTGGCGCTGGGATACCATAAGAAAGTCAATGAATGGCTCTTCAAGGCCAATGTAGCCGTCGCCCACAATCAGAATCGCGTCACTGATCTGAAGGGAATGAGTCCGATTATTTTCGACGGTGCAATATTAAAAGAAGGCGTAGAGTCCACTTCGTTATTTGGATACGATACCGAAGGTATATATCAGAGTGAGAGTGAGATTCAGCAGCACCTCCGGACTTTCGATGAGGATGGATATTCCTTGTTAAATTCATACGCAGGCCTGAGAGCTCAACCCGGAGATGTTAGGCTGAAAGATCAGAATGGTGATCGTATTATAAATGATAAGGATAAGGTGGTTTTGGGGCATACTTCTCCAGATTATATATTTTCTGCCGACCTTAATGTTCAATACAAGGCTTTTGAGCTGCGTACTCTTTTGGAGGGTACACAGGGGGGCAGAGGATGGAGTGCAGGACAGCTCGTTACACCATTTTTTAACGGAGGGTATAATGGGGCTAGCTGGCTTATGGACAGGTGGACGCCCGAGCAGCCCAATAATACCTATCAGCGTGTCTATTTTGACAATCAACGGAGCAATTTAAAGTCCAGTTATTTCGTAGAAGACCTCTCATATATTCGGGTCAAAAACATAGAATTCAGTTACAGCCTGGCTGATCAGGCACTTCGTAGGCTTTCGATACAAGGCTGTAGATTTTTTATAAGCGGACAAAATCTGCTGACATTGACAAACTATAAAGGTTTTGACCCGGAAGCTTCGGGCAATCCAAGAGAAGGAACAAGGATTGGAAACTATCCACAAGTGAAAACCTACACCGTTGGCGTGAATTTGACATTCTAAACTAATCGACATGAACTCAAAACTATTGCTTTATACATTTATTATTTCAGGAATGCTATCTGCTTCCTGCCAAAATTATCTGGATACGGTTCCCGAGGACAAAGTAACCCCTGAAAGCTTTCTGACAGGAGCGGAGCAAGCTAACACGCTATTAAACGGAGTATACAATCAATTGTATTATGACAGTCCTGATAAGATGGTTCCTTATGTCTACGACAATATGAGTGATAATTCCTTCAATTCGCATTCCTGGGATCCTGCGCCACAATTTGCGTCCGGAACGCAGACGGGTGATAGTGATTTTACATTGGTCAAATGGAAATATAACTTTAGAGGTATCTCACGTGCAAATTCACTGCTCAAAGGACTCGCAGGCGCAGATGCGATCGCTAATTCGGACAAGGCCAAAATCAGTGCTGAAGCGCGTTTTTTAAGGGCATACTTCTATTTTGACCTCGTCTGTTTTTATGGCGAGGTACCCATTTTGGACGAACAGACCGTTTTAAACAATCCCGAACGGGGCAAATTGGATGCGGTACTATCGTTTATAAACAACGATCTTGATTATGCCATAGACCAGCTTCCGGTCGCGTTAGGAGGAGAGCGTGCATCCAAAGGCGCGGCTTTGATGTTGAAACTTCGGGTGGCCGAATGGATGAACAAGCCTGAGCTTGTCATTTCCCTGGCCCAGCAAATACAAAAACTGGGTTATCAGCTGTATCCTAATTACTTTGAGCTTTTTCAGCCAGCCGGTATTGAGCAAAAAGATAACCCCGAGATTATCTTTAAGATCAACTATGCCAAAGATCTGCAGAGCAGCGAGGTTTCTAAAATCTTTGGCAATTGGAACAACTTTACGCCGACTCTCCAGATGGTTGATAGTTATTATACTACGAATGGATATCCAATCCGTGACATCCGTACCACTGATGGTGCATTTGTTGCAGGCGACCCTAGTTACAATAAAGACCGCCCTTTTGACAATCGTGATCCGCGGTTGCAGTTATCCATCGTTGTTCCCGGTTCCGAGTTTAGATTGGATGGCCAAGGTTGGTATCAGGCACATTACATACCGGCCAACTGGGATGTCGCCACATCTTTTACTGTCCGTAAATTTGTTGATCCCTATCTCAAAACATTGACCAATGAAACTACAGATCGGATTGTGATGCGTTATGCAGAAGTGTTGCTTGCCTGGGCTGAGGCAGAGAATCAGCTTCATGGCCCCACGGCTCAAGTTTACGAACTGCTCGATAGAGTAAGATCACGTGTTGGGATGGTGAAAGTATCTCAAGCGATGCCCAATATTTCCCAAGCCGTTATGACAGAAGTAATTCGCAATGAGAGACGAGTAGAGCTTTTTGCGGAAGGAAGACGATGGTTTGATATTAGACGCTGGAAAATTGCTGAAACCGTTATGGTCGATGCACAAGGTTATGATAAATCCAAGCTTTCCTGGTATTCCGATGGTAATCTTACAGCCTACTGGCAATATATCCCTATTGTCGTTGACCGTAGGTCTTTTAATCCGAACAGAGATTATCTCTGGCCGATACCGAATGAAGAGCTCAATGCTAACCCCAATATACAACAGAACCCAGGATATTAATGTTCAATTCCTTAAAACTGAAACGTATGAAGATACAATCCATCTATTTATTCATGCTCCTATTATCCATTTCCTGTACAGAAAAGATAGAGTATGTTAATCCTACATGGGTACAACAGCTGTTACCGATGAATAGCACACAGATTAAAATTGATTATTTTGACAATGAGACGATGCAGGAATTCAGCTGGGTACAGCGGGAGGGAGCGACCTACACGTTGATGTTGGACGTTGACGAGAATTTTGGCAATCCAATTCGATACGAAGTGGGAACAAAAGCCAGCTATAAAATTACCAATCAGGAATTTTTGGATGATCTGAAGAAATTAAACCCATCATTTAAAAATTCAGGTCGCTTTTTTTGGAAATTAGAACAGCGAAATCAAGGCAAGGTCGAGAGCGTATGGCGCTATTTTGATGCCTTGGTTTCAGTATCCAGCTTTGTCGACCCCCGTGACCAAGAACATTACAAGGCATTGCAATTTGTCTTGCCCGGAGGCAAACTTGTTACTATGATGTCGGATAACCTTAGGGCAAAAGTATATGCAGACGGTACAGCCCTTCCGCTACCTCGAAAACTAGCACCTGAAGACAGTCCAGCTGCTATTCGGAATATTGCCGGTGGATTTTATTCGTGGGGCACAGTCGTCCGTGATGAAGCCATCGCACGGGAGAAAACCCTGGCTGGTGAAAATATTCAGGGTATTTGTCCAGATGGCTGGCATGTTCCTGCGTTAGCAGAGTGGAAAGAAGTCATCAATTACCTCGGACCAAACTCAGGTAATAAAGTCAAAAACCCACAGTTCTGGATTCAAAATGGAGCAATTACAGATGAGGTCAAATTCAATATTGTGCCTTCAGGATTTTATTGGAATGAAGGGCTTTCGTTTCTCACCGATCCGGGGACTATGTGCGGATTCTGGACTTCGTCGCCAGCCTTAAAAGGATATCAATATTCATGGGAAACACTCTCAGCGGATCGCTCGGGTGAAGCATCAGCGGTGATTATTTACAATGATCCCGGTAATCCGGATATCAATACACAATCAAGGAGCAGCGCAGGCGGAGGTAATTTTCACTACAATGTACGTTGTATCATGAACTAAATTTAAGTTAACCATTATGAAAAATAATATATATATCAGTTTCGTTTTCCTTAGCATCAATCTGTTTTTTTCCTGCAAAAACGATAATGAATTTTATGAGGTCGGGTTTCAGCCGACTGTATTGCTCAAACCGGTGGCAGATTCACTGGTTATATTGGATAAGAATAATCCAAGTATGCTGGTCGGATTCGAGTATTTTTCAAAGAGACCCTATATAGATTACAATCTTCTTATTGCTGTAGACCCCACGCTGACCACTAAAAGAAAAGTGATATCTGCCGGAGTAGGTGAAAAATATTTTTTGACTCACTTTGTTCTGGATTCACTGATGAACACGATGCATTTTAAATCGGGCGAACAAGGAAATATTTATTGGAAAGTTGAAGCTAAAAATTCCGAGTTCAGCACGACCGATGAGGTACGACGCTTAAAAGTACAGCGGTTTAAATAATGATTAACCATAGAATTAAAAGTAGAAATTATGAATAGGAAGTGTACTCCAAAGGCACTCCTGTTATTCCTTTGCTCAGTTTTGCTGGCCGGGATTCTAACAGGCTTTAAATGGATGTCTGATCAACATGATGAAAAGATAACGATCGTTATGTTCGGTGATTCGATTACCAAAGGGGGAGATTGGGCGACATTATTAGGACGTAGCGACGTCAAAAATAGCGGTTTCCCTGGGTTTACCACCTCACATCTGGTCTGGCTATTAAAGGAAAACGTTATTGATTTAAAACCTCGTGTATGTTTTCTCGAGGGCGGTATTAATGACATCGGTGTGGGGATCCCTTTGAAACGTACCAAGAGCAATTACCGTTCGCTCATAGATGGGCTGAAAGAACATCAGATTGTACCCGTCGTCCAGTCCATTTTGTACCAACAGGATAATCCGGAGAGTAAGGTTCAGGTCGATAGCCTCAACAGCTATTTGAATGCCTATTGTCAAAGCAAAGGAATTTACTATTTGGATATAAATACCAAACTTAGTTCGCCTACAGGCCTCAAGGCTAAGTACACTACTGATGGCACACATATCAACCAAGAAGCTTATGGGATTTGGGCGAGCGAAGTCAGGAATCTTTTAAAATCTATATTATAGTATTGATCTTATAAGTCGTTTTTTATGACCCGATTAACCTTTTTCAGACTTGGCATACTGGTTCAATTACTTTTAGGTTGGACAGATTTAAATGCAAAAATTATAAACGTTACACATTTTGGAATGCTACCAAATGACGGGCAAGACGACCGTCAGGCTTTACAGTTGATTTTAGATCGTCTCCAAGATGGTGATAAAATTTACTTTCCAGCGGGGACCTACTCGTTTTCATCGTCATTGAGACTCTCCGGCAAGATCGGAATTGAGATCTATGGTAGCCTCGGTAAGGAAACATCCACGCTTATGGCTACCGGGTTCGATCCGTTCAGTTCCAATGCCAGCTGGACCAGTTTATTGGAAGTCAGCGACTGCAAAGATCTTATTATACGTAACCTTTTTATTGATGTAGACCGGCCCGTAAGTGTCAATGGTACAGTCGTAGGGACTGGTGACAGTCCGGACGGGTCATTCTATGAAATAGATCTTTTACCTGAGTTTTCTGAATATACGGATCGTTTAGCTGAGCTCAAGATCATGCATCAGCTCAGCTATAATGCTGATGGAACAC
The DNA here is from genome assembly GCF_003627955.1 of Sphingobacterium puteale. Taxonomy (GTDB): domain Bacteria; phylum Bacteroidota; class Bacteroidia; order Sphingobacteriales; family Sphingobacteriaceae; genus Sphingobacterium; species Sphingobacterium puteale. The sequence goes on from NZ_RBWS01000006.1 coordinate 258,508, forward strand.
CCAATTATCATATTTCCACACATTGTGATCTTAAGAACGGAAATTGGCCACACATCGAAAAGCTAAGTACCTTACGTCTGAAAATTTATAATAATGAGGCTCATAAACTCAGCAAAGGCGAACTTATCAATCTAAGACTAAAGATTACGGGCAATCCCTGCTTTAGTTTTTTAGGTGTCAACACATTAACAATGCGCGATATCACCATCTGGCAATGGCCTGCATTTGCGATGTACGTATCAGATCTAGCAAATAGTCGTCATCGCTCCGGGGATATGACGCTGGAGCGTATTCGTATGAAGCCCAAACCAACTTCCGGGCGTTTGATGTCGATTAGTGCGGATGGAATACATGTAGCCTCAATGGCGGGTACGTTTAAGGCTGAGCATTGTGAATTTGTTGGATTGGGCGATGATGCCATTAATATACACAGTCGTTTGTGCCATATCGGCAAGATCAGTGCTGACTCGGTTTTATTGATCAATGGCTGGACGAAAGCTCCCGTCGAAGATGATTGGGCCTTCAAGGATGATATTATCGAATTTTTGGACGGTAAGACAGGCTTGCCCAAGGGCAAAGCAAAGGTCAAGTTTCGCGGCAAAGGTCAGTATCAATTAAAATCTATCCCAAAGCATGTCAATGTAGGTGATTTTGCCGCAAAAGATACAGGTACACCATCAACCATTATACGGGATTGCATGGTTTCAAACAGCCGTGCTCGGGGTTTTGTAGTTCAGTCCAAGAAAGTTGTGATCAGCAATAATAAAATATGGAATATTTCTGGTCCGGCGATCCTACTTTCCTGTGATATGGAGCGCTGGTTTGAAGCGACAACCGTGAAAAAGGCCACTATAACAGGCAACAGGATAGATAATTGCGGTAACTATCTCAGATGGGACGATACCCTGACAGGTTATGGCGCCATAGCCGTTAAGACAGGACATGAAATAGGAGGGATTGATAAGCCCGCGGGTGTACATCACAATATTACGATCCAGGCAAATACGATCAGCGACTGTTCCAATTCAGCGATCTTTGTATCTTCGACTGATGGTGTCAAAATCAGAAAGAATCATATCAAGAATTGTAGTAATCGTTCCAGTATACCATTTTATGGAAATTACGCGATCTACCTAAAAAATTGTGTCAATGATCAGGTTTTTGACAATAGCTTTAATCAGGTTAAAAAGCTATTAGGAAAAGATTGACTTATAGAAATTGAAATAGCATAAAGGCGAGCTATTAGCCTATATGACACTTAACGAGAAATACGACGATGAATACATCGGTTATTTGTTAAGCCGGCTGCCCAGGGGCGTGGTATTTCAAACAAAATGATTGAGCACCATCAGAAATTGCATAGCCCGAGTTGCTCAATGTGCAATCCGATAGTTCAGCTTTGACGATATCTTTCGAAACGAACCACTTTAAAATATCATTTACAACAACTTCATCAACAGCGTACCTGGACACTTTAGGCACAAGCGAAATAGTATAGTCACTCATAGACTAAAAATAAAGAATTATTGGAACAATGCGCTAATGGTTTCATACAAATTTTTCTCTAAATAACTGGATCAGTTCGGAAACAAAGCATTCGGGGCTTACGAATTGCCTTTCAAGTCTTCTTACGATTTCCCGTAACCAATCCTACTTTCAAACCAATACTTTAGCCTTAACAAAGTAATCATCTTGAAAGTTAATAACTGTAAACCTATTAGTTCAACATACCACAACCAATTCTTGTGTTCCAATAGCAGCCAATGTTGTCATTGGTACCACTGTCTTTAGCAATATAGGAATCAGCTATGTAGATTTCTTTGGCAGTCGCTCTACCAGCTATGAAAAGACAATGGGGGAAATGTTTAAGCGATCACATTTATTTGACTGGAAATTTGGTAAGTTTAGAGCTAATACAACATTAAAATATGCACCAGTTATTTCTTTGTCAATTTAAAGGAGAAGAGTATCTATCAATCAGCACCTTAGAAGAGGTAATGGCTATAGTGGAGCGTTATAAACCAGAAAACTGGCCCGAATTTGAAAAGTATCTGCGACGTGATGATCCTCCAGGCTATAACGAGTATTTTGCTAAATTGTATGATGGAGGGTTACCCTTCGATAAGAGAAATTTAAAATCATTGACGATAGATCGTTATAAGGATAAGGCTCTTGATAATCTATTGTTTGAACAATTACAGCATTTTCAGTTTCAAAAAATTATCTTTTCAGAATCCTTATTGGATGTTGAGCTTCCTAAGAATGTACTGGAGGTACGACAACTCTTTTGCAATGGGAAATCGACAAAGGGAACCATCGATTTAGGCAAATATCGTATGCTAGAGGAAATCCATATTTTGGATTTTAATAAGAGCATTAGATTCGAAAATCAGAGTAATTCTGTAAAGCATATTACATTATGGTATTTCAACCCTACAAGCAGGTCTATTGAGTCGATCGTGGATACTTTTCCTAATGTGGAAGAAATATTGATCCATCATACCAATGTGCAAAGTTTGGAAGGTATCGAGAAGCTCAAAAATCTTAAAAAACTTAAAATAAGCTACGGCAGAAATTTACAATCTGTCAAGGATGTAAACGAATGTGAGCACATTGAAATGGTTATTTTCAATAATTGTAGAAAAATAGATGATTTCGAGCAGGTCGAAAAGAGTCCAGATCGGACTGTCCTGCATACTAGATTGCCAGGGTAATTTTTAAAAAATTAAGCAATATGTTAGATACAATTTGGGTTTTTCATGGAGAAGGAGGGCGGTTTTCAAGTGGAGTTTTTACTTCAAATGAAAAGGCGGAAATATGGATAAATAGACATAAGTTATCAGGAGTTTTAACAGCATATCCAATTGATGAAGGCGTGTACGACTGGGCATTATTTAATGATTTTTTCAATGTGAAAAAACAAGCTCAAATGGAAGCCAATTTTATCCAACAATTCAGCCAAACCTTAGCGATGTGATTTACTAAGTCGCAAGGATAGGTTCAAAGTAGAGAATAACTTCACCGCTATTAAAGTTTTTAGTCTTCGTTCTTTATTAAGTAACAATGGGTGGAGTGGGTTAGGAGATATACCAGATTTAAACCAAATTTTTATTTTCGGATATACTCTTTAGGTATAGGATGCTTTTTCAGAAATTCAATAGCATCTTCGTTTTTTTTCTTAAAAAATGAAGATTTATTATAAATACTTTGACGATCTTGAGCTGTCATATCCTCATTACTCTTATTTTTTTTATTTGTATTTGTGCTCATGTTTTAAACCTCCTGATCCAAAGTTCGTTATTATTTTTTGAATATAAAAAAAGCATCATAGTTTTTACCTTTCTCAAAAGATTCCCAATTGTCTCTATAGTAGGCTTTCACTTCAAACATTTCTTGGATATCCTCCCAAAACTCCGCTATTCCCATCTGATACAATCTCGTTCTTGATGCCGTGCTGCCTTTTGCCATTACGATGACATGAGGATGTTTATGAATAAAGTCTAAGACAGCTCTAGCTACTGTAGTAAGGACCTTCTTTGTATCTAGATTATTTGTCGTTGTTAGATCGCTTATTTCTTTTGTGCTAGGATCAAAATCTCCAAATCCAAGATTATATACGTTTTCCTCAATATTGATCTGTTGAAACTGAATTACTTTTCTTATGTTACCTTTTGGGCCTATACTGAAAAATTCGTAATAGTGTATGTCAGGCGTTTTTTCAAAACTATAATACTCCTCATGCATAAAAAATTGGTTATTTATCCAAATAGGTTTGATAATCCTCTTACTCTGGACTGACACAAAAATACACAATTTCTTGGAAAGCTAGAAAGAAGCAACTTTATTCATCATAAAAGCTTACGTTTTGCGCCCTCAAATTCTGCTTGTGTAATCATTCTTTTTTCCATCAATCCATGTAGTCGCTATGATGGTTTGTATTGTCTTTTCAAACTATGGATTGCTTTTCAAGCCTTCTTACGGCCTCCGGTAACCAACTATTCTTTCAATCCAATTAACAAAGTGTAATAATCTTGAAAGTTAATATCTAAAAACATATTCATTCAGCATAAATAATGTATATTAGGCTTGGGTATTAACCTTGGCCGATTGAAAGATAGCATACCATGATAGTAAGCACGAGCAATTCCAGTGTTCCCATAGCTGCCAATGTTGTCATCGTAGCCGTTATGAAGTATAAAATATAGAGCTACCAACCCTTAAAAAGGATAACCAAGATATGAAGATACAATTGACAATGATTGTCCTGCTGACAACATTAACATTGACCAGCTGTGGACAAAATAACGATCATAAATCTGTACATAACTCGGCAGATACCACTTTTATAAAATCATTGGAAAAAAGGCAATTAGGGGAAAGTAAATATTCCATTTCTTTACCCACAGATTATGCTATAGGTGAAACCAATGGAGAAGATTTTTCCGTTTACTATTTTAATCCTGCTGACACCACAAATCATACAGGTATTTCGGGCGGCTTGTATTTCGGTAATCATCCTAGCCAATTTCCAGCTAAAAACAAAAGTTGCAAAACCGAGCATCTGAAAAATGAAATATTTGATCAAGATGTAAGCTGGACCATTTATAACTGTAATGGAGACTATTCAATTCAAAGCATAATGTATAGCAAAAGCGGCGAGGGGTGGAATGAATTGGTTCACATGTTTGGCAATGCGAAATCAACTAAAGATCTCGACAGACTGCTGTTTATTTTTAAGACAATGAAAAAAAAGGAATAATATGCATTACCACTTGGAGTTATCTATACACAATCTGAAGTGCAACGGATCCTGAGCGAATTGGTCAAGCAACGTGCACAAGCAATTCAAGTTGACGCTATTATATGGCTTAGTGTTGATATCGACGAAATCTCAGGAAAAGGGAGCCAGCTATTTATGATTACTGCAGTGGGTACGCCAGTAGATCTTAGAGAAGTTGCTCGCGTTCCCGTGGAGAAGTAAGAAGATCTATTGAATGGCGAACCGATTCTGCAAAAGGTCCGATCAGATATTATCTTAGAAAATTATAAGTTGGTAGAATCTATCAATAAGGAAAATACATTAAAAGAGATGAAAAGCCTGATTTTAATAAGTAGTTTTTTGATTTTGCTATGGCAAAATCAAAAAAAAGAGGTATATATTTTAAAAGATGCAGAAGGGAATGTCGGTATTGAGTATAATAAAACTAATAAAGATGTTAATATAATAATAAGTGACGAATTGGTAAGAAATAACTCTGATAGAAGAGCAATAAAAATGTATTTAGCATCCTTTTTTTTTATAGATAATGATGATCTTAAACGGGACTTTAGGAAACTATTTAATATATCTATGTCTGGCTTTGCGAAGAATAATAAAAAACAAATCTGCAAAGTCATTTATTATTTAGAACACATTGATCATGGTAATTTGCCAGATATATATGGCTTGGAAGCGTATAAGTTATTTGAAATTTCGGATTTGAAACCAGAAATATCTACAATAGAACAGTGCCTAAATAAAGGGAAAATTCTTAAAATCATACATGAGAGTGAAGAAGATTCTTTACCACTTAAAACTCCGAAAAGAATAAAGAAATAATCTCGAACTAACATATATTATAATAACCAGTTGAGCCGAAAACAGCATCAGCAATCGCTTTTAGATAGTGAGGGACTGTCCCGGTAATAATGCAAGCTCTCATTTCCGGATGGGCTTGGGAGTGTAACGCCAACTGTGTAATAGGATTAAAACTTAGGCTGTTTCCAGTTTCCGACTGCTGTAGACATTGCTTACATAGCCAAACACTAGGACCTTCAACAGCATTTGCGGATGATAACTGGAACAGCCTTTTATCTTGTAGGCATCAAAAAGACCCTGTATGTTGCTTCGGTTGATCACATCGTTAACAATACGTACCGGATGTCCTTTGGAGAGCAATTCGTCCAAAGCTGGGGGAATTGCCATAATCTGATCCTGATAGTAGAGCTTAAAAGTAGGTCTTTGAGATGACATATATCTTTTTTTAAATGTAAAAATATGAAAATCAATCAATTAAATCAAATTAAATGTCATGAAATAAGATAAAAAAGAGGCTATCGTTTTGAGACAGCCTCCTAGTTTTTTCGACTCGAGAAATCGGGTAAAATCTCCCGTCAAGTGGCGTTTTCAAATCTCTTGTTGAATAAGTTTGATAAACGCACGAAAAAGGAAAATTCATTCCTTATATTGCAATTTACTAACATATTAAGTATTTATATTTATTAAAAATTATATTCCAAGTGTTATTCATGTGTTATAAATGTGATATGCTTAGGTAATTTTTTATAGTAGCTAGCTTTTAACTTTGGTTATTAATTAAAAACTTATTAATCACTAAAAATTAAGAAATGATTTTACAAACTTTGACAAAAAGTTGTTGGAGAGTGCTGGCTCTTTCGACGCTAATTTGTGGAACTTTGTATTCCTGTAAGGAAAGCAAAGACAGTATAGTGACGAGCGAAAAGGCTAGTGTCAGGATACAGGTACTTGGCGTGGAAAACCCGGAATTGACGACCAAGAAAGCTAGTGGTAAAGGCCATAACATGAGCGAACCACAGAAGCAAGTGATACCATTTACAAAGTCAAGTTTTATTGAAGCTACCTTGACAGATGAATTCCCGGTCGCGAGCACCAACCAGTTACGGGCCTCATCCGGAACCCGTGCAGCTGTTACTGAAGAGAGAACGCCTTTGGCGGCAGGTGTCTGTTATATGATTTACGTTTATGACAGCAATGGGGCTTTTGTTACTTCCAAAGGCTTTAAAAACCTTGTTGACAATACGGCCGAAATATCACTGGTTCCAGATCAGACATATACCTTTGTGGCTATTTCACGTAACATAAATAATTACATTGGACTGGAAGCTGCTGGTAACTCGAGTCTTTCTACGGCGGTTTTTGAAGGGGGGATTGAAAATAGTACGACTCCTTCCGCATTTCCAATGTCGATGATGTATTTCAAGAAAAATCTCACGGTTCATGCAGGAGATAATCAGCTGGATGTGGTGTTGAAACACTTGACCAGCCAGGTAACAGTTAACTACACCATGGCAACTGATATGACCGGAAATATAGAAAACTTTGCATATGGTACGATCTCACCTTCATATCTAAACGCAACATGTAATTTAAGTGATGGTACGTTAACCTATAATGGTAATGGTAATCTTGCTCTTCCTGTAGTTTACAATACAAGTCTTTTGCCTGCTCGGACATTGGCATTTTCACCTCGTTTGCTATTGAATCCTGGTACATCGACTGGTGTTTATACAATTTCATCGATCACTATTGATGGTGAAACCAAGAATGGATTGACTATACCAAATCTGTCGATTATTCCGGGGCAGCGTTATAATTTAAATCTGAATTTCAAGACGTGTACACAGCCGGTTACTGGCGGCGCAAATCTATCTTGGGCATATCCAGCTTCTGGAACTGGGGCTGTTGTCGATGGCGCGACTGTCCCAGCCGGAACAGTGCTGGAGCAAAATCTAACTGCTCCTGGAGCCGATTACGGATTTGTATTTGATATCCAACGGTTGGACAATTCCTTTAATATGGTCGTGAATGGCATACAATTAGCAACGCAGGAAATTCAGTTTGAAAACATTGGCGTAGCGCCTAAAAATGTCCAATTCGTCGATGGCAGCAATTATGGGGAAACTGTCAATGGGGTTACAGTTCCTCAAATCTTCAATATGCTGGGTACAGCGACAAATCCTATTCTTCGTGTCGTGATCAGCCGTACTGGTGAAGTAACTATGTATGGAAGCAAAAGTGCTGGCGGCGAACTATTCCCGTTAAAATTAACACAGGGTTCTTTCAATACTGTGCCTTGGAGTGCGACTTCAAATGCTGTTAAAATCACCCAAATTGTGCAAGGTGCTACCAGTATGGTTGGATCGGGTAGTGGTAGAAAGAAAATTGCTTGTACCTCATAACCGCTGTAAAGAATTATAACTTAGCAAAAAAATAAAGTCATGAATAATAAGAAATTAAAAAAGAATTATATAAGTCCTCGTATAAAGTCGTTAAATATTGAACTGGAACAGGGGCTTGCGGCTGGTTCTGCGCAGCCTACATCAAATGTCAGTAATGATGTGCAACAATCTTGGGATAAGGCAGATGATGACAATCGTGGAATCGACTGGTAATCATTGATTAAGAACAAATTCTGGAAAGATTTGGCTAATGCTCGATAAGTATTAATATATACTTGTCGAGCATTTTAGCTTTTAAATGCACATTTAGAAAGATATAAAAACTAAAAATAATGGGTAAGTGCTTTTTCGCCGGGACGATAATGGAATATCCCGTTGGAGTTTTATGATGGGTTGCAATACCGCTATACGGCCTTTCCATAGTCAATTTGTTTTATAGGTTGTACCAATTCAAATGGTCTAATTTTCTGATGGCCAATATGCAATAAAAAAACGAATTTCAATATTATATTTCGTTCGAAATTCCAGCCCCGAGAAGTGCGTTGCCGCATGCGTAGTTTATGGTCGCTATTTAATATGTTTGATCCGTAGGCGTTTGTACATATCATAAAAATAGCACTTAATTTTTATCAAATATTATGGGAAATTAGAATTAAGGAAATGCACAAGTGTGTCACTGAAACGCTCAAGCAACGAGCGCAGAATCTTTCGATGGAAGAAGCTGCATCGGTTCCTTTGGTGGCACTCACAGCGTGGCAGGCTCTGGTGGAAATTGGTCGGTTAAAAAAAGGACAAAAGGTATTTATTCAGGCAGGTTCGGGAGGAGTAGGTACCATTGCGATCCAGCTGGCGAAACATCTTGGCGCAACTGTTGCGACAACTGCAAGTGCCAAAAGTTTTGATTTCCTGAAAGAAATAGGCGCTGATGTTTTAATTGATTATAAAACACAGGTTTTTGAAGCAATACTGAAAGATTATGACCTCGTTTTAAATAGCCAGGATAATAAAACACTTGAAAAATCATTAAATATTTTAAAAGCAGGAGGCAGGGTCATTTCAATTTCCGGTCCGCCAACACCTGAGTTTGCTGAAGCTATCCATGCGAATTAAGCCTATTATAGACAAAGTATTTCCGTTTGAAGAAACCAACAAATCTTTGGAATATGTCGAAAATGGAAGAGCGAAAGGAAAAGTTGTGGTCAAAATAAAATGAAAATGAAGAGTCTTCTATTTTCAAGCACTTATGTGTACAAAACAAAGGACGTTGTTGCAAACTTAGTTTTGCAGGCCAATTTTTTTCCTACACGAAATCCGGCCGCATTTACCTGATAAAACTATCAGCTAGCCGAATATTGCAAATTAAGCTGTTTTTAATAATTATTTATCCCAGTTTTATTAAAAAAGTGTTAAGTCGTTCTCTAAATTTCAGGGTAATATTCAATTTATTGAAGAACAGATACTAAAAGCTAGACAGTATCTGTTCCTTATGGCTAAGTACAAATTTATGGTTATTCGAACTTTTTGCTAAACGTTCAGTCCGTTACGTACTGATCTGTTGTGTTTATTCTCGAATTGTTGTTTTATCCTTTAAGGCTAATTCTGCGATTTCGTCTTTACGTTTAAAGGACACGCCCTGATGGCTCTGGATATATTTTATTAGTTCATGCGCAGTCTGTACCATTTGCGGTGTTCCTCCTATACGGTCATGGAAACTTATGGACATCTGTCTCTTTCTGTTTTCACTTTCCAGATATAGTTGATCGAATTCGGCCTTAGCCTGACTGAAAAACTGGTCTACCGAGAAGTTTTTTCCTTCAATGAGTACAATATCATTACAACGTATTGTATAGGGAACAATTACAAAATCCTTGCTGTTAACCATGGTAATGAATGGTTCATCGCGGCTCAGATCATCAATGTGGTATTTAAACCCCAGTTCCTGTAGGATTTTAAGCGTATTTTCTCCCCTGCGGAGCCAGTTGGCGTTGTATCCAACCGGAGTAAATCCTGTGATTTCCCTGATTGCATCTGCTCCATCTTTAATGAATTTTTTCTCTTCCTCGTAAGACATGCTATACTGGGAGCTCCAGCTCATACCATGAGCTGCTGCTTCATGTCCTCTGTCCACAATTTCTCTTGCCAGAGCAGGATTTTTTAAAATAGCCGTTCCAACCATATGCGAGGTGACCTTTATTCCTAATCGATCCCAGTTGTCCAGCATCCTTGGAATTCCTTCTTTGTATCCATACTGATACCATGTTTCAGCAGGCAGATCTGTATATCCTTTCTGCATATTCTGGGGAAATGGACTCTCCGCATTATCGGGCTGCCCGCCTGCTTCAAACTGCATTGAAACAGAAACCACTAATCTTGAACCGTCAGCCCATTTACTGCCTTCGCTTTTTGTTTCTGTACCCTTTTTTGCCTGTGGTGCAGCAGTAAAAGCTGCCAACGGTATACCAACTCCGGCTAATCCTGCCAGACTGGATTTTTTGATGAATTCTCTTCTATTAGCCATTTTATTTGTTTTTCGATAAAAGGTTGTCCAGTGAAAATGTATTTGATTTTAGAAATTGTAGCAGAACCGTAAAAAAAAGTAAATGGATCAATTGAGAGGGGATAGCTTCCCAGTTTTCTATCAGGCTTGTTCCAAAAAGTAAAAACAATATCACCACAGCCCCAGTAATCAATGCAATCCTAGTGCAAATTCCGAGTAGGAGTGATAGTCCCACAAGAAATTCAAGAACCGGCAGTAGGTAACTGAATGGGACGACAAGCAACTTAGGGATAAACGAGGGTTCCAGAGATTTTATCATCCATTCGCTGAATAGTTGAAGTTTGGGTAATCTGACAATACCATGTCCGAACATGCTAATAGCAATGCCAAGACGCAATAGTAAAAAAACGGTTGTGTTCATGGAGTTTAGTTTTTTAGGTTTCTATTTATGAAAATGTATAATCCGGATTGCTCAAAAAATTGCGACCAAAGCCTATAAGGTCGACAAGATCTTCAGTCAGTAAAGGTATCTTTTGCAGATATTCCGGATGGATCCAGTGGGCGAAGACCTTTACTCTGATTGAAGAAACTCTGCCTACATGCCATAGCTGCAGAAAAATCGGAATTTCCTTAGCATGGACTGCATCTGTAATTTTTTTCCAACCCTCAATTTGTTCTGGAGTGTAAATGCCCAGAGTACGGGCATAATCTCTTCCCTGAAGACTTATCTGTGTTGCTTCGGTAACAATGATACCTGCCGAAGATCTCTGAACGTAGTATTCCAACATCAGTTCATTGGATACGTCGCCAGGTTCCGTGCTGTGGCTTCTGGTTATGGGAGCCATAAGAAATCTGTTTTTTAGATTCAGGCCCATCAGATTATATTGACTAAAAAGATTCTTGTATTTCATAAAATTTAAAAGTAACTCTACAAATTTCAGTATTTTAGCTTTATTTTAATTGTCAAAAAAAAGGATACATTTGTATAAAAAAAGGACGATGAAAAGAATATTCAGTAATCATTCCCTGAATGTATTTGAATTGACACTTCATGAATGGCCGTATAATACCCATACCCATAATTTTTGCGAATTGATTATGGTCAAACAGGGCAGTGGATATCATGTGATAAATGACACGAGGTTTCCGTACGGAAAAGGGGATATTTTTTTACTCACTCCGGAGGATCACCATAGATTTGAAATTGATGACGTTACGGTTTTATTATATATAAAATTCACGGAACAAGTTTTTTCTGAAAAGCAGGTTTGGACAAAATCGGCATGGATAGATAGCAATCATGGATTTCTTTTCCGTTCAAATATGATAATCGGTAGTATAATCAAAAATGAAGCAGATTCATCGCGGATCTTCTATTTGTCCGATATGCTTTTAGATGAATTTCGGTCTCCGGGCATTTATTCCAGGGAATTGATGCTGGAGCTTTTTGGTGCTATTATTATTATAGCTTTAAGACACCTCTCGGTCGAGTTACAGGATAGTAAGGTAGGCAAAAAAGAAAGTGAAAAGATTAATAATATACTTGCTTTTATTCGATTAAATATCAATAATGAAAGTAAGTTGACCTTGGCCGAAATTGCTGAAGAATTCAATATATCGGTCAATTATATAGGTGAATATCTGAGAACCCAGACGGGTAAAGGATTCAAAAATTTAGTTTTGGAAACAAGATTAGAGCGGGCATCTGTGCTACTGCAGAAAAGCACGCTTAGCATTTCGGAAATTGCGGAAAAGACTGGATTTACTGATGCCAGTCACATGAACAAATCATTTAAGAAATACCGCAATATTAACCCATCATCGCTCAGAAACTCCAAAAAGTAATCTTCTTCTTACCGACGTTAAAATTGAGCTCTTCCCGAACCTATACTTTTAAATACTCCGGTTTTTTGGGGGAGAGGTCAGAATCAAAAAAAAACAGATAACATAAATGCTATCTGTTGAACTTAACTTAAAGAAAGTTTTGAGGCTTCCTACTTAATTATGCTACGCGCACATTAACTGCGTTAATGCCCTTTTTACCGTTCTCTAAATCGAATGTTACAGTGTCGTTTTCGCGTATATCATTGATTAAACCTGATGAATGTACGAAAACATCTTGACCTCCATTTGATGGTGTAATAAAACCAAAACCTTTGGTGTCATTAAAGAATTTTACTGTTCCTTGTTGCATTGTGTATATTATAAAATTATGTATTTATTAAAACTTCTTTGGCATGTGCCATTGCTATAGTGATACTTATATCATTAAGGCAATTAAATCAATCTGTAAACAAAAAATGAAGTTGGTATTTTTATCGTATTGAAAATATCAATTTGAAAAAAGGAACTTTACCTTATATGTTGATGACAAAAATAGCGGCTGAAACGGCGAAGACTGAGAAGAAAGAGTAAACTCAAAAGTTTCAGAAGAAGCAATGGCAGAAGCCTGATTATTGTACGAATGTAAGTATAAATTATTGAAAAACAAAATGTTTAATAATTATAGCGTAGTTCTTCATTACAAAAGGGCTTGGTTGGAGTAAGGTAGTGCCGGGATAAAACGAAAAATCTAGTTTTCTTTTATTAAAGAATTTAGATCAAAGGCTAAGAAATATTATCTGCCTCTCTTTTTGATATGAGGTACGGATTATGATATTGTTCATAAAAACGTTTCTTGTCGTCCCTATAGTCAGTCATTGCGCCCATTTTATGCATCAGTTTGATATATTACCATGCAAGGTCAACCTGATGAGGCCTGAAACCGCTACGCGCGCTTTTGGGAAAAAGGTGGTGATTGTTGTGCCATTCTCCAGCTACAATTCCGGGCCAGAGCTGATTGATAGATTTATCATTTATACTGAAATCTATTCCTTCACGTTGTTTGTCTTTCCCCTTAGCGTGCCCTTCATAGTTAAAGGTCCGCACACCTATCGCCCAAAACCCTGCGGCACCAAAGAGGCTGTAGGCCAACGCATTTCCTCCGATAAGGTAAAATGCAAGATACCAGAATGACCAGTTCAGCAACCATGACAATACTGCGTACAGAGGCGTTACATATGATCCCCATATTCTGTATTGATCGTAGGAATTACCAGGTACCCCAGTATGTTGCATGAGTAATCTGCCCCGATTATAGTCGCTTTCGGTCAGGTTTTTTGATATCGGTTGATGATTGACATCGGCTAGAAAACAATATAGAAAAATAACGGAAAGTATTAGTAGACATTTTGCATTTTCTTAGTTAATTTTCGATTTTCCCACTACCATCGGTCTGTCTGCTCCTTTATTAATAAATGAAAACACATTGCCTTTTTTAGCCAGAATTGGCCATGTACGGTTTTCACCTTCATAATTTCTTCTTAAATTATCATACCTAGGCTCTAAAATTATCTTTCCATCATTATCTGCAAGGCCAGATTTGCCTTTTAACGTGATCTCCATTAGCTCAGGTGAAAAGTTATCGATCATATCATATATAGGCTCAAGTATAATTTTGCCTTGACGATTCAGCACACCATACTTTTCTTTCTCTTTTATCAGCATGAGATCCGGATGGTCATTAATCGCTTCCAGACGGTCAAATCGAGGATTAACAACCACATTTCCTTTCGTATCAATCAATCCATAAAGCATTTCATCTCCTTTTTTACTCACTACCCACGCTAGGTTGTCATAAAATTCACCAACATAGGCAAAGTCATTAAAGCGAACCTGCTTTCCATTCTCATCAATAAATAGATTTTCTCCCTTAATATTGATCTTGAAAAGTTCGCTTTGAAAAGGTTTGGCATCCTCTTTTCTATTTTCCGGTATATTAAAACTGCTGTAGTAGCCATTTCTGTTCCATTCTGGACGTTCAAACACTTTTTCACCTTTCATATTAAAAATGACATATTGGGATCCTTGTTCTGCCAGTAGGAGCTTATCGCTGAGCATCTTTAGGAGATAAATATCTTGAGTATAGGGTATTAACACTTGTCCATCACTATTGTATACTGCCGATTCTTTGGTATAGCTCTTTCCATCCACTTTCCTCCTAATCTCAAAAATTCGTGCATTTAACCACGTGATTTCTACATCGCCTACTGGAACAATAAACTGTTTCTTTAGACTGTTGTAGATCCCCAGTCGTTTATCATCATAAACAGGGAAGATAAAAGGACTGTCGTTAAGATCGCCATAGGTGTAGCTTCGATTGATATAGATATCAGACTGTAGGCGATATTCTGGCGGTAATATTTCTTTACCCAGTTTATCGTAAATTCCATAGAGATTCCCATTTACAGCATAAAAATAAGTTTCTCCATGCTGGTTTACGATGGCAATTTCCGTAAAATTTGTAGGAAAAATAGGTTTTGCGTTTTCCCAATCGAAAATTCCTACTTTACCCTTGTCTTTTACATGCAGATAATAGGGCATCGCATCCAGTTTGGCTTCGGCGGCTATCCTTTCAAGATATTCTTTTGAAGCATTTGCAACAGCAGGCATGAGTGATACACGGTCACCATAAAAAACTGTCTGTCCCGCTGAGTTTTTGAACTGGATCTCGTCATAGTGGGGAGACAATAACAATTTGCCGCTTTCATCAATTAGCCCCATTCTTCCCGCCTTTTCTACAATAGCATGACCTCTTACAAAATCATTTATTCTATCATACAATGGAGGGGTGACTTCTTTTCCGGCAGCATCAATCAGCCCCTGCAACCCCTGTTTTTCAATCTTAAGAAAGTCACTACCTCTCACCGGAATTAATGATTTGTAAACTGCAGGAAGTACTACAGTCCCCTGCGAATCAATCAGACCATAGGCCTTATTTTGAAAAAATGCTGTATACTTTTTGGTTTTAAGTAAGATGCTGCTCAAGTCTTCATATGTTGGAGAGACAACTACTTTACCGCTTATATTTGCTATTCCTTGTTTTCCATTAAGATGAATTTGAAGCATATCCTCAAACAGATAATTCTTGCCCACTTCATCATAGATAGGGGGCTGGATAATTTCACCATCTGCTGCACGCAGCCATCCCCATTTATTGTTTTCTTTAAAACCAATGATATCTTTATTGATGATCTCCAGAGCCTGGAAACGTGGTTTGGAAATTACTTTTCCTTCTAGATCGATAAGCCCATACATTCCCTTTTTTTTCGTTTGTGCAAACTGGTAATTGTAATGGATTCCCGGATACCATTGCCCGTCATAATGTTTGGGTAAAGTCACCTCATCGTAATCAAAGTTGCTTAGTAATTTTCCATTTTTGTGGATCACTGCGTATGCTCCGTCTTTCACTACAGAAAGCAAATCACCTGAATGATCTTTGACATCATCAACCAACAATCCAGTAACTGGATGACAGAAATAAATTTTACCTTCTTTTTGCACTTTTACAAAAGGAGTACGATAATCACCAAAGCCGATAGCATCAAAGATAATAGGAGGCTGGGCTCTTGCTGAACCGGCAGTGGAAAGTATGAGGAATAATAATAAAAGTTTGTTGATCATCGTTTTTATTCGTCTATTAAATTATTTTTAAAGGAAATTTCAGCTCCTGCATGTTCGATACCAATGGATTTAGATGAGATTTACTGTCCATAAAAACTGTAACATCATCGTTCACGTCCAAAGCATAAAATCTCGATCGTGCACGTTTACTCAGATTAGCAACAAATTAACAGTGTAAAAGGCCCAGCAATTTTTTGTATGCCATAAAGAACGTCGTCTGCCAAAACTACGCTTATCCTGTTTACAAAAACATCCCTGAATACAGCGAAATTTTTAAATATTTCCCTCCGGCCTCAAATTTAATGATCACCACCACAATAGATCCACATCGGCTCCGTCTGACCAGCTCGTTCAAAGCCGTTCTTTTTATAAAAGTCAATAGCCTTTCCGTCGGCGGTGAGCATCTGCATATGAAAACCCTTATAAATCTCTTGCATTTTATCCATAATCAAACGACCAATCCCTTTCCCTTGATAGGAGGGTAGCACTAGTAGATGAGGGTAATAAACCACGAGATACCCATCGGAAATGGCGTTCCCTAGGCCTACTAATGTTGTGCCGTCCCAGGCCGTAACCAAAGAATGCGAATTTAAGAGTGCTTTTATCAATAGTTCTGGTTTATCGGCAGCACTCCATTTATTAGATTGATATAACTGCAGAATGTCATTTGCGTTCAAATCTCTATTTAGACTAAGTTGTATGTTCATATATTATTCTGCAGTTTTTGTCAATATATTGAGTAAATATCAATCCCAAGATGGCTAGTCCTACACACAACCAGTAACAACATATATAGCCCAGCTGCGATAGTTATAATTGCGGCAATAATAAGTTTGCTAAAATGCATTTCAAGAGTGATCGTCAATTCTCCTCAGCTTTTTTCATAATATAAATAATTCCAGAAGTTCCGCCGGAACCGTTATAGTTATCAGTTAGATCGAATGTACTTACTAATTCATAGCCAATTTTAGACATATGGTTCAATATGGAGGCATACGACTATTTATTGGTTAATATTTCGGAAAGCTTTTCACCTTCTGCGATCTGTTCATCTGAGTCACCCAAGTCCACTTTCACCTTTAGTTTTTTCGATAAGAATTTTCCTTCTACACGTATATACGCATACGAGAAAGTGTTATGTATTTCACTATTTGAAGAGTGGGTAGTGGATTGGGCAAAGCTACTACTTATGCAACAGATAGTAAAAAAAATAATTAGCGATAATTTGCACATCGGTTTTGTTTCAATAATAAGACTGTTGAATTTACAAAAGAGGATTTAAATAGACAAAATATATAACCCAATAACTATAATTTACATAGCTATTTTGCACCTTGATAGCACATGAATTTGAAACTGCAGATGAAGCCGTTAGAAGAAATTGATATTTTTATTTTTGATACATTAATCGGTCTTTTGTTTTATAAAGTACCAGAGTATAAGGAAATCGTGGAAATGGGAGAGGATAGTCTTTTCTCAGATCGTTCAACATATTTATTTATGAATGAATTTGCGACATTTGATGCATTTGATGCTGGCGTTCTATCTAATTCCTGGAGGCAGCAGCCTGGATCTCCGGTATACTGTACAGACCTAACTCAAAAGGAAATACGATCCTTGATTGATACAGCAAAAAAGGAGCGCTTACCAAAACGAAGAGATTTAGCTATCCTGGCTATTACGGAACGATTGGGTGGAATTTCTAAAGATCTAGATCCAGAGTATCTACTTCGCATCAATCGTGCATTGTATATATAATCTAGAAAATAAATGTAGATTTTGCATTTAGACCATTTCCGATTCTAAGAGCTGTGTTTGTGTTTAGAATAAAATAGGAGACCAAAGTAGTAAATAGCGTATGAAAATAGGAATAATAGGTACTGGTAAAATGGGATGATGTTAATGTTCAAAATAACGCGTTCATCCAAGAGTATTTTAATCACATAGCTATACCGGCAACTACAAATTGAATTTGATCGTTAGTAAAAGTAGGTAAAAACGTTTCATTATTGCCTACTTTTGTATCATAATTACAGGTAAAAATTTGCAGAAATTTGTCCATATCAAATATTTAGAAATAATATAATGGCAAAGACAATTTTTATAACAGGCGCATCCCGTGGGTTCGGAAGAATTTGGGCGGAAGCATTTTTAAGACGTGGCGACAATGTCGTTGCGGCTGTTCGTAATCCTGAGACCTTAGCAGAACTGGAACAAGAATTTTCATCAAATCTTTTGGTTCTTAAACTTGATGTTACAGACAGAATTGGAAGTTTTGAAGCAATTGAAACCGCAAAAAAACATTTTGGAAGTATCGATGTACTCATAAATAACGCAGGTTTTGGACACGTTGGAGCTGTAGAAGAACTTATCGAAGACGATGTTAGAGCGCAATTCGAAACCAATGTATTGGGCTCATTATGGATGATTCAGGCGGTTTTACCAATTATGCGTACGCAAAATTCAGGTCAGATCATTCAGCTTTCAAGTGCTTTGGGACTAAATACAGTACCATTAATGGGACTTTATAGCGCCACTAAATTTGCAGTTGAAGGGCTTACGGAAACATTGGCAAGCGAAGTAAGCGGTTTTGGCATTAAAGTAACCATCGTAGAACCGGGCGGATTCGCTACAGATTTCTTCGGAAACAATTCTCTTGCGATCAGCTCAACAGTTTCTGCTTACGATACCATAAGAAAAGATTTTTATGACCACGCAGCAGACCAAGATTCTGGTAATCCAAATGCCACGGCTACAGCTATCCTGAGTTTAGTCGATGCCGAAAATCCACCATTAAGACTACTGTTAGGTAAAAATGCATTCACCTGGACACAACACACTTACGACGAACGTCTTAAAACCTGGGAATCTTGGCAGGATGTCTCTGTAGCAGCACACGGTTAACAGAAATTTAAAATGAGCGGGATCTGACTTTTCCAGAATCTACTTTTAATATCGTTTAAAAAAATATGGAACATTTTACCAAAATTAGCGACCTGCACGAGGCTTTCGGTATTAAGCCGCCTGAAAACCCGCTTTTTAGTGTGGTCTATGGTGAGCAAGATATGTGTAAAGGGAATAATAAACTTGAATTTTCTTCCGGATTTTACATCATCGGATTCAAAAAATTGAAATCGGGGAGTATGTCGTATGGTAAAACCAAATATGACCACGACTTAGGTTCCATGTCGTTCATAAAGCCACAGCAGAAAGTAGCATTCCAAAACATAATGCTAGAGGAAAAAGGCTTTTTAATTATTATTCACGAAGATTTTTTAGCCGGAACAGCACTTTACAACGAAATAAAAAAATACAGTTATTTCGATTATGAAGTCAACGAAGCTTTACACCTTTCACCTGCGGAAGAAAATATCATCTGGAATTTGTATTTCAATATCGAAAAAGAGTACAATAACAATACGGACGAGCTAAGTAAGTCTATCATTATCAGTCATCTTGATTCAATGTTAAAATATGCACAACGGTTTTATAAAAGACAGTTTATCAACCGAAAGCAATTAACAGGATCAACGGTAACGAAGTTTAATGCGCTGCTTGTTGCAAATTTTGAAAGCAGAAAAACAAAGGACATTGGATTACCCTCGGTAGCGCAGATGGCAGAAAAGTTGCATATATCACCCCGTTATTTAACCGATTTACTTAAAGAAGAAACAGGTAAGACAGCCCTGGAGCTCATCCATCTGTTTTTAATCGCCGAAGCCAAAAATTTACTGAGTGAAGGTGAACTCAATATCTCTGAAATTTCGTACCTGTTAGGTTTTGAAAACACCACTTATTTTTCCCGTCTCTTTAAGAAAGAAGTAGGTGTCACCCCTAATCAATTCAGAGGACGCTTCTTAAACTAACAATGGCAGTTGCCAATAATTGACCTATAAATACAACATCATAACGTATGGAACGTACAGCAAAAGCACATTGGTCTGGTACTATAAAAGAAGGTAGGGGGGAGTTGACTACCCAAAGTGAAATTCTAAACAAGACAAATTACAGTTTCAAAACCCGTCTTGAAGAACATCAAAAAGGAACAAATCCTGAAGAATTATTGGCAGCAGCACATTCTGCATGTTTTACTATGGCGGTTAGTTTTGCATTAACAGAAAAAGGACTAAATCCAACATCATTGGATACCGAAGCTACATTGACCATGGAAGGTCTTGCAATAGCAGGAATTCATCTTTCAATCTCTGGGGCAGTGCCCGGTTAGTGCAGATGAATTCGAAACCATAACAAAAGATGCTAAAAAAAATTGCTTAATTTCTAAAGTATTGAATATACCAATAAGTTCGAAAGCACATTTAATAGCCTAAATAACCAGAAAGTTATTGATCTTTTGCATAGTGTAAACATCCTATTTTAAACTTTATAAAAACAAATAAAACAATAAAAATGGCAAGTAAGATAGCATTAGTAACAGGCGCAAGCCGTGGACTGGGTAAGGATTCCGTTTTGCAACTGGCAAAAAAAGGGTTTGATATTATCCTTACATATCAAACCAAAAAAGAATTTGCCGATGAGGTAGTAACGGAAATTGAAAGTATCGGACAAAAAGCATTTGCATTGTCTCTTGATATCTCAACAACGGCAGGTTTCGATCAATTCACAGCAGAAGTGAAAAACATCTTGGATACACAATTTTCTTGCGCAAAACTGGATGCACTCGTAAACAACGCAGGCATAGGGATCAACCAGAGCTTTGAAACGATGACGGAAGAAAAAGTCGATCTCATGACAAATATCCATTTCAAAGGCCCATATTTCTTAACGCAGAAACTACTACCCCTATTAAATGACGGAAGCAGTATCGTGAATATTTCTTCGGGTTTGGCCAGATTCTCATCTCCAGGATACTCTGCATATGGCGCTATAAAAGCTGCAATAGATGCACTATCAAGATATCAGGCTTTGGAACTGGGAAGTAGAAAAATAAGAGTCAATGCACTTGCTCCAGGTGCAATTGAAACTGATTTTGATGGCGGTGTTGTCCGTGATATGTCAGACGTAAATAAATACTTAGCTTCCGAAGCAGCTCTGGGAAGGGTAGGATTGCCGGATGATATTGGAAGTGTGGTAGCATTCCTTTGCTCCGATGATTCCAAATGGATTAATGCGCAACGGATAGAAGTTTCTGGTGGATATAGAATATAATTAGCTAATGCACAGTTTGCAAAAATCATTGATAAAGACGGTTATGTAAATGGGAGGAAACAAACCACAGTTAATAGCGCAATTGTTTCAAAAATTGCTGCTGATGAAATTGTCTATGGCTTTCCCGATCAAAAACTCGGCGTCTTATAAGCATATCCCCAATATATCCTTTGATGAACGCAGGGCAACATAACGGGCTTGCCGCTGTAAGCTGCCCGCTGTGTTGTCCGGTTCAATATCTCCGCGTTCATCGGCTTTTTGTGCTATGTTTAAATAATCATGTTTTATAATCACCAAGATAAAGTGAAAATCAACACGTAGCGCAGCTATTTGAAAATACAGGGACACAGATTTTCGGCCCTTTTTCGAATTCTCTAAGTTAGGCCATAATTTCAAAAAGTGTCTTTATGATGTATTTAAGGCTATTTTTAAAATTTATAGGGACACAGATGGGGTAAAAAAAGGTGTTTTGGAATACTTTTTGCCGCCACAACCCATTCTTTCTGAAAAAGTATAATTACAATTTTTTTTGATTTTATAGCGCATCCTCATCTGGATGATTTTCGTCCTTAAATAGCATCTACATCCCTTTATACCACTGTCAATTCTATATTAATAAATGATGTTAATCAACTGTATTTTATATAATTATATTTTTTTGGTTAAGTTTGTAGTATTGAATATCAAATGTACAGCCCTTATGCCTTTTTGTACCGACCATACCGAAAAGGAATTGATCCGTCTGCTTAGCGGGGGGATGAAAAGGCATTTACGGTGAATAGCTGATGTGTCATGCAGGGCTTTTCTTTTGCCAGCCAATAGCGAAGAATTTTATTTTTTAGTAACTTTGGGGTAGTATTATTAATATATAATAAATAATGACTGGATGGGAACTTGAAAAACCGGGAGAGTTGCTGCAAACTAGCCGTAACAGGTTAAACAAAACATTGAATGGGTTTTTAAAGCGATACCCGCTGGCTACCGTAAGCGCGGACCATAACATTTTGCTTATCATACGTAAGTACCACCCTTCCCTAAATTGCAGTCCCGATAACGAAACTTATCAAACAGATGATTTCCGATATTGTATGGCGTATTATACCATAAACGCCTATACATATTTTGAATTGCCCACTTATGATTATCAATATGTCTCTATGCAATATGATGCTGCTATAGGAGATTTTACTATTAGGATATCCGCAAAAGGAATAACCCGGATCACTAATATCAAGGAACTGTCACAGCAGCTCAATAATTTTATCGAGCGTGATGAAGCAACAAAACGTACTATTTTTGAATCACTGGCCAACAAGGTGCCAATTGTCACCAAACCGTCTCCCATCACCCAAACCGAGATACAGTCCGCCGTTGTCGGCAGATTAACTAATACGGAGTATGATGATTGGTGGACGGCCATAGATGAGGTCGACATTCCCTTCTTCAACAATGAAAAAATGCCGGTTTCGTTTACGGATTTTAATCCAAATGAAGACCATTCTTTTATCGAGGAAGCGGATGAACTGTTACGTAACTTCTTGGCACAGGATAACAGCCACCGCCTTACGGTATCGGCATATGTGTACCAAAATTGCATGGATTTTTTGGACGCCATTGGTTACGATGATGCTGATGATGCGATGTGGAAGATGAAGCAGCCTGAAGAGGTGTGGCAGTTTGTAAAATGTACCGGGCTATATGTAAGCCGCGAGCCGTATGATGATAAAGGTGTATATCTGCAACTGCTTTGCGATTGCGATTGGGAGCAGGAACATGGGCTGCAGCTGGTGTACAATAAACAGGGGAAGCTCGTTCGTGTAAGTGCGCAGGACGGACATATTATAGGCTAGAAAAGAATTATATTTAACTATGCATATTATTAATCATAATGACAAACATTCACCCTTTTGGAAACTGCTGCCGAGGGTCGGTCTTGGACCTATACGTTTTCCTGATGCCCAGATCGGAGGTAGATAACTATCAGTATGAGCTGGGTTCGATTGTCGGGTAGCGGAGTGATAATTTGGATCAGCAGCTAACCAATAGCGCTATTTAAGGAATGTAATCCACCTTCCGTTAAAGCGCTGAAAAATTACAAACTTTTTCCATCTTTAAGGTTTGGGGATTTATTGGTCATAATATTTTTATTCGATTATATTGAGAAAGTTGTTTCTTCAAATATATATTGGATCAAATCCTTGTGGTATTAATTTTTCTTTGATAATATTTTGTGAATATTAACTATCCATTTGCTGAATATAATTATATTGGCACGGTCAAAATATTTAAAAATTGAATTATTAGCCTTTTATAACCATGAAATTTAGAGAAGCAAAAATTGAAGATATTAAACAGATCCAGATCGTTAGAAATTCTGTCAAAGAAAATACGCTTTCTGATCCAGCACTGGTAAGTGATAAAGACTGCGAAGAATTTTTATTTGAGCGGGGAAAGGGCTGGGTTTGTGAGATAGCTGACCAAATTGTAGGTTTTGCGATTGCAGATTTAAAAGAAGATAATATCTGGGCACTTTTCTTAACACCGGAATTTGAAGGACAAGGAATAGGCCGCAAGCTCCATCAAATGATGCTTGACTGGTATTTTTCTACAGGAAAGCAATTTGTATGGCTGGGCACAGCTCCTAATTCAAGAGCAGAAGGGTTTTATCTGAAATCAGGTTGGGAGAGAAACGGAATGTACGGCAGTAAAGAGGTTAAGTTTGAAATGACAAAAAGCACTTGGGAAAATATTAGGCAGGAGGCTTAGGCAATTGGAAATGTCGGGAAGGAATATTTTGTTTGAAGTTTTGATCCTCAGATCAAGTAGTGGCTATTACAGTTGTTTTGAGCTCTGCTGTTTTTGTTAATAAAAGTCACAGTAAAAATTCCATTCTTCTGTTTTCGCATTTTTAGCAAAATACATCGTTCCGCTATCAACTATATTCAAATTTGCTTTGTCGTCGGATGCAATTTGAAATACAAATTCAAAGTCTTTGCCGAAATAAACGCCTGGTTGACAAAAGCTTGGGTAGCCTCCAAGTTTGTGTCCATATTGATTTTCAGCTATATCATAATAACCTTCAATTATTCCCGAACTTTCAAGTTTTAATATTTCATGTTCCATTTCACTTGTTAAACCACCTCCATCCCACACAGGATAATCTTCTTCTATTTTTGAAGGTTTTAGGGGAAATGGTTTTAGTCCTGAATCAGGATTGTTCAATTCTTTAATTATTAATTTGTCTGATTTTTTATATTCTCGCAATAGCCATTCATTTCCGTTGGCAGTTATATCCATTGGAAGCTCTTCTGCTATAAAAACAGTAATCACCATTGTATCAGCTAAAATATCAGGTCTAATTTCAATATCTTCTAAGCAAAGTTGGAACAGAGGAAACATTAGATTTCCATTTTTGTCTTTCGGAATTTCTTCATCTTCTTTGTATAAGTAAACTTTTCCTATCCAACTTTCAGAAATAGAATTTGTTGGCCTAAAACCTCCTGTTTTAAATTCTATAGCTTTTCTTACAATCTGTTGCTTTATTTTTTCTACTTCATTCATTGTGAATCGCGTTTGGGCAATTGCAGGTAATAACTGTATTAGCGAAACTAATATACTAAAAGTTTCGCCAGTCCATCCTTATATATGTATTTCCACTACCGTCCAAAACGATTAGACAATGCGCCACCAATGCAATGGTACGTATAAACGTTTTCAGTCAGCTTCTATCCTTGATAGACCGGGATAGTGGAATGTGTCCAATCTTGCGAGTTTTATACGTATGAACATATTTGTGAAGAGACTACGGTTTCCCGTAACCAGCCATTCTTTCAAACCAATACCTTAGCCTTAGAATTTGTAATAATCTTGAAAGTTAATATTCACAAACATATTAATTCAAAATAAATAATTATATTCGGCTTGGGTATTAACCTTGCCCGATTGAAAAGAATAATGCCATGATAGTAACCACGACCAATTCCATCGAAGGGAGGGAGATTTCACGATATAATGATCCAATAGCTGCCAATGTTGTCATCGGCACCAATATCTTTAGCGATATAGGAGCGAGCTATGTCGATTTCTTTGGAGGTCGCTCTACCAGCTATGAGAAGAAGATGCAGGAAATGTACAAGCGTATTACCGAAACGCTCAAGCAAGGTGCTCAGGCAATTCGTGCTGATGCTATTATAGGGCTTAGTGTAGATATCGACGAAATCTCAGGAAAGGGGAGCTAGAGGTTTATGATTACTGCTGTGGGTACACCAGCACATCTTTAGGAGGTTGCTCGAGTTCCGATGGAGAAGCAGGACGATCTATTGGATGGCGAATTGATTCAGCAAAAGGTCCGAGCAGATATTATCCTAGAAAATTATAAGTCGGTAGAATCTTTCAATAAAGTTCCAGCTGAATTTATTGCTACAGGACCTATTAGAAAAATAACAAAAGATAGCTATACTATTAAGTATAAATGAAAATACTAATGAATATGGGGAAAAAGAAGAATTTGATTGAATTGTCATTAACAGATTTTGTGGATTATGTTAGTAAAGCCGGGAGCTCGAAGCTAACTAAAGTGAGACAATTAAAGGAAAGGGATATTGTTTATAATCCTGCACATGACTTTTATAAAGCATTACGTGAAGGGATAACCGATATTCATAAAACGAATGGAAAAAAAGCAGATCTCACTAGAATTATCGACAATCTCAAAGATAAAAAAAAGCTAGAAAATTATAAACTAGCCCTTGACGGATATAGGAAGTTTTGGGGAAGGAAAAATATCAATTATTTTGATCCTCCTTTCAAACATTGGGTAATAGGGGATTTGGATGTTAGAATTAACCCTGAACTCGGGCTAGAATTTAATGGTGAATTTTATGTTATAAAGCTATATTTTAAAAGTGATAAGCTTTCTAAAGACAGGACAGCTCAGATTCTTACACTTATGGAATCGGAACTTAGAAATGTTGATGGGGTAGAGGAAGAGGTTAAAATGGCTATTTTGGATGTTAAAAATTCAAAATTGTACATTAAGGATGATAAAGATCTACCACTGATTATACTTTTGGCTGGTGAGGCTAAAGGGCTTCAAGAAATATGGAAATCGCTATAAATGCACAATTGTAAGTTATAACCTAAATAATGAAATTAGATACTTTATATTCTCTAAGAAAGAATTTTACAGTTATTGGACTAACCGGCAGAATTGGCTCTGGCTGCTCGGAAATAGCTAAGACTCTATCTGACAAAAACTTTGTAGATAAGATTGATATTGCCGAATGGAAGTTGAATATGGATAGTCCAGAAGATATAAAAAGTAAAATATGTTACGACTATTTGAAGTTTCCGGGAAATTTTCTTGCCTATGAAATTATAGAATACAAATCCGTTGTATTATTACATTTACTTCATGAATCTTTAATCAAAATTGGACCAAATGCTTCCATTGATGTTGTAATAAAAGAGATCATTAATATAATTGGTCAGAACGGTAAAACAGGAAAATTTGGAGATATTTTTACAAATCGATTTGACATAAATGACGATTACAGTTCACTAAACCAATTTTTAAAGGACGACACTAGATGGTTTGACCATTTATTGAAAATAGATTTAGATTTGAGTTTGAATGCCTATTTAAAAACTGAAAGAGGTAAAATACTTTACGACCTGTATTTTAAGTTATTCAAACCTTTTTCGGATCAATTTTTCAATATTCTATTTCACTTGAATGCTACGAAAAGATCTCGACTTTTACATGATCTAGGTAATAATTTAAGGTGTTACGGCATAGTGAGAAACCAGGGCACCACTAATATTGATACTAAAAATATTTATACCGTTGCCGAAACGATAAATTCGATTATTAAAATATGGAAACGAAATAATTCCCATAAAGGTAAGACTAAAATAGTTATAGATTCTTTGAAGAATTCGTTAGAGCTTATGTATTTTAAAGAGAAATACTCTGCTTTTTACATTCTATCTACAAATAAAAATGAGGAAAATCGTCTTGATTCTTTATCGCAGAAGACTAAACTGGCTAAGGATGATGTACATTTCAAAGAAATATTAAAGTTAGATGAAAGCGAGTATTCAGGTAGTTCTTTCACACGAGGTGAATTTGGATATCCAGACATTGAAAATTGTATTCAAAAAAGTGAGTTTCACTTATCATTAGATAATGAAATATTTCCTATAGCGAGGCAAATTATCAAATTACTAGCTCTGATTCAACAACCAGGTATAATTACTCCATCATCTGTAGAAAGATGTATGCAAATAGCCTTCAATTCCAAGCTAAATTCTGGATGTATCTCTAGACAAGTAGGTGCAGTTGTTACAGATAGAAATTTTTCAGTAAAAGCTATAGGGTGGAATGATGTGCCGGAAAAGCAACTTCCATGTAATCTTAGAAATATACAAGATCTGATAAATGACGAAGTAAATAATCCCAATCACTTTAGTTTATATGAAAGGACAGGTACCGTAACTATCAATAAAAATAGCAGTCTCAAATTCAAGGAACTCGTAAAGAGTGATTTTTCCAACTTTCATAAAGAAAGCTTAGAAGGGAGGAATTGTAGCTTTTGCTTTAAAAGTCACCAAAACACCTATGAATTCGAAAAAAACCAAGTCCATACTAGGTCGTTACATGCTGAAGAAAATGCGATGATGCAAATTGTAAAGTATGGGGGAGAGCCACTTCTCGGAGGAAATTTGTTTACAACAGCTAGCCCTTGTGAACTTTGTTCAAAAAAAGCTTTTCAATTAGGTGTTAAATATATTTACTATATAGACCCTTATCCTGGAATCGCTACACAACACATCCTCCAAAATGGCATTGATAAAGAAAATAATCCTATCCTAAGACAATTTTATGGCGCTGTCGGTAGAACATATCAGAAATTATATGATCCTTTTATGGCTTATAAGGATGAGTTACTCTTATTGACTGGAATTTCACCCAAGGTACCAGAACAATTAAAAGCAAAAAAGGTAGCTGACGTTCTACTATCAAAAGTGACAGATGACTCGGTGAAAAACAAAGTCAAAGAAATTCTGAATGAAGACAATTCTTTGGAAATTATTGTGGACTTAATCACCAAGAGCCTAAATAGAAATGATCATTAACTAAAAAATTAATCTAACTAAAGTTATTATTAAATGGACAGACTTTCAGTAGAACTTGAAAATTGCTACGGAATTGGCAAGTTTAAATTCGACTTTGAATTTTCAAGAAACAAATCAAATACCTTTTTAATTTATGCTCCTAATGGAACTATGAAAACATCTTTCGCAAAAACTTTTGATGGTCTTGCAAAAAACGATTCTGCAAGTATTCCTTGCGATAGGGTGTATAAAGATAGAGTTTCTAAATACAATGTTTTGAACGATGATCAACCTATTCTTCCAGAAAGTATTTTGGTCATCAATGCTGAAAATGATACCGTGGATGGGAGTGAAAAGTTAAGTTCATTTATTGCAAGTAAAGAACTAAAAACACGACACGATGCAATTTATAAGGATCTCGATGTTAGTAAAAAGGAATTTATTAAAAGATTGAAGGGAGTTTCTAGAAGTAATGACTGTGAGGGTGAGGTTTTGGAAACATTTTCAGAAAGCAGCCATGATTCTTTTTTCGATGTTATAGTACGTGCTTCTAAGTTACTAAGCGATAAATATGAAAAGTATGAATTTAAATACAATAGCGTGTTTGATAAAGCAGATAAAGTAAAAGATTTTCTTTTTAAAAATAGAGATGAAGTGGAAAATTATATGTCTGGCTATAAAAAACTGCTATCCGAATCGAGGTTTTTCAAAGACATTGGAGAAAAGTCATTTGGAACTATTCAAGCGAATGAAATATTAAAGTCTATAGAAGACGATTCTTTTTTCAATGCGGGACATAAATTTGTGCTTGAGGATGGAACAGAAGTGAAGGACTCGGCACATCTTAGAACAATTGTACAACATGAAATTGACAATATAGTTAATGATAATCTATTGAAAGATAGCTTTAACCGAGTGGATAAAGCTTTGTCAAATAATGCTCCATTAAAAGAGTTTAAGAATGTTATAGAAAAAGATAATTTGTTGCTAATAGAATTAAAAGACTATGAGGGCTTTAAGCAGAAAGTATGGATTAGTTTCTTGTGTGAATTAAAAGCAGATACAGAAGCGTTAGCTCATCTGTATCTGTCAAAAAAAGAAGAATTAGAAAAGATTATCAATGAGGCTAAAACGGAATCAGCTCTTTGGAAGCATATTATAGATACATTTAACGCTCGTTTCTTTGTTCCATTTAAAGTCATGTTAACAAATCAAGATGATATTATTTTAAAGAAGCAAAAAGCCAATTTAGAATTCCATTATTTTGATAATTCTGAATTGTCGTCTGTAAAAAAAGAAAAAGGGGAACTTTTAGAGGTTTTAAGTCGAGGTGAAAGACGAGCTTATTTTATTCTGCAATTTTTATTCGAGATCGAATCTAAAAAAAGTAGTCAAGTGGACCAACTTCTTGTTTTTGATGATGTCGCTGACTCTTTTGATTATAAAAATAAATATGCTATCATTGAATACATCAACGAACTACACCTGTCTGATAAATTTAAGATCCTAATTCTAACGCATAATTTTGACTTTTATAGAACTATATCGTCACGTCTGGGCCTAAACAGGAAATCTTTTATAGCTTTTAAAGATGATCAAAGAAATATTTTGTTGAAAGATGGGCTTTATAGAGATGATATTTTTAAAAGTTATCTCAGAACGGTAAAAAATCCAAAAGTTTTCATTAGTTTAATATCATTTGTAAGAAATATTATAGATTACACCGATTCCAATCATTGTGAAGATTATAATATATTGACTTCGTGCCTGCACGTGAAGGAAAATTTTAATACAGTTTCAGTTGGTCGTATATTTGAAGTCTACAAGAATAGATTTAGTAAATTAAATGAAACGGATATCGAAATAGATCTAACCATGAGTATTCATGAATTCATTTTTAAAACCGCCGACGAAATACTATCAGAACAAAATATTGATGGAATAATTTTGGAGAATAAAATTATCTTAGCAATTGCTTCTAGACTCAAAGCCGAACAATATATGATTACTAAATTACCTAATTTGGATTTAAATAGTTTAGAATATAATCAAACAAGAGAGTTAACAAAAGAATATAAAAAAGAGCATCCAAATAGCACGAATCATGAGATAATTGGCAGAGTAAATTTAATGACACCAGAAAATATCCATGTCAATTCGTTTATGTATGAACCTCTTCTAGATATGTCTGTGCTTCATTTGATTGATACTTACAAAAAAGCATTGAGTTTAAATTAATTCTTCGAAATTTGAACAAATAAAAAAAAATAATTATTTTAGCAATGTACATTATTCGTATTGGTATTGGAGGATTAAGGTTTATCTAAAACTTTAATATTTAATACGATGAAAAATTGTACAACATGTTGTGCCCTTAGGCCAATTTTTGTGAGAGCTTATACTAGAATACGGTACGGCCGTCTAGAGAACGTAAGTCAGCATTGTAGGTCCTATCCGGGGCAGCTTACATTATTTTAAAAGCAAGGTTTTACCTTGCTTTTATCATTTCCATTTTTTAGTGTCATAGATAACCGAGACTGCAGCGTGAACTGTGTGAGAATCAACCGCTGTATGGAAGACCTGGCCAATCATTACGCTACTGTTATCATCCCTGCACGCGCTGGAAAGCTCAGGGACAAGAGTGCCGTAGAAAACCATGTAAAGATCATTTATACGCAGGTATTTGCCAAATTTCAAAAATCGGTAGAATGTATCAATAAAAATACAGGTGAATTTATCGCTAATCGGGCCTTGGGAAATTTGAACCGTTTGTGTTTAAAGCTACGATTGAGGATTATGGCATAGACTAACTTTCAAAAGATAGACTGGAAATGCTATTTCGCTATTTGATTGCTCAAATCAGTTGCTTAAAATATATAGGTTCATCAAATGGTTCTATTGTTCTAAAAGAAATCCAATGCCGTCATCGGCATACACCTCAGCATAACTTGATAATCTTGTTTTCTCTTTGATGGAATCTACTGGATAAAAAGTCTGTAACCTTAAGCATGGTGTATCAACACCATTAACCTTAATGCTACTTCCCTTAAACCATAGTGAGTAAAATGTTTTATTTAAAGTAAATGCTATTTCTCTCTGATTGAAATGCTGCGGATAGACATATGCTCCATACATTAGAATAATATTTTTCATAATTACAGGCATACATCTATAGTCAAAGTTTTCGATGTGATAAGACTTTTCTTGTTGATGTTCCTTGATAGAAGCGGCGTAATGTCTGAATAATATATGGATATAGAAATAACTATCAATTAAAATTGTATTACCGAAGAGCTCAAAGAAGAGAGAGTCACTGCCAAGCTCTTGAAAGAACTCCTTTACTCTTAAATAAATGAATTTACTGTGTAATATTATGTTCTTTATAATAAACTCCTTGTGAAAATGTCCAATCTGAGCATTTGCACAGTATTTTTTTACATTCTTAATTTGATGCTTTACTTCTTGCCTTAGATAAATGATAGTTTTATCACTGTTTTGCGATTCTATAAAACTTAACCATGAAATACTCTCCTTTTGCAGGAATAATCGATTCGCTGCACATTCTTCAACAGACACGGGCACACCGAGCCGATATATTTTATTATAACAATTGATATCTTTATAATGTGTAAGATAAATATAGACAAAGTTGCTGTTAGCGCATCCATCAACATCCATGACTGGATATGGATTCCTCTCCCTATAAGAACTTACCCTTAAATTGTCACAGGCAAAAAACTCCTCGGCTAAAGACGTTTCTCGATTACTTACAATTTTATGAACTAATTCCTCCTGTATTTTTACAAATTCTTTTGTGCCGAAAACTAAGTTAGAGAGGTAATCCTTTGAATACATATTTGACGATTTTCGTTCCCAAGTTAAAGGATTTTTTAAGGTTTAGAAAAAGAAATTTTACTTTTTTAACTCGGTGTAGTAAAAGTGTAATAACATAAGTTACTGGTAAAACCCTTTCTTTCCAGCAATTCCAAAATTATGCATTCAAATTCCTTATCTTTGCAAAATGTTTTACAGGAGAAAAGTTATATTGGCGATTATGCAATCATTCGGTGGGCGATTAGAGAAAATCAAGCTTCAAAAGCTACTTTTTTTGTTTACCGAAAAGCAAGCTAAACCTGACTACCATTTTATTCCTTACAAGTATGGGTGTTACTCATTCTCGGCAGGTGCTGATATTAAAACTATGGTCACAAAGCAACAATTGCAGGAGACCGAATTTTCCTACGTAAAACAAGATAAATCCGATTATATCAAAACTCTTAAAGAGGGTGACAGAAAGATATTGCTTTACATCAATAATATATATGGGCATATGGATAATAATGCTTTGATGAAGCATACCTATACTAATTACCCATATTATGCTATAAATAGTATTGTCGCTGAGACACTTTTGACAAATGATCAACTTGCCAAAGTCCAAGATTCTAGACCTGCAGCAGGGGATACTGTCCTCTTTACCATAGGCTACGAAGGTATCTCACTCGAAGAATATTTAAATCGTTTGGTTAAGAACGATGTGCATGTATTGGTCGATGTGCGTCGAAATCCGCTAAGTATGAAATTTGGATTTAGCAAGAAACAATTGACCACTTACTGTAACAGCTTAGGAATCGAATACATACATGTTCCAGAAGTAGGAATCCAGTCCGATTTACGACAAGAGCTACATACGCAAGCCGACTATGACAAACTTTTTGTACACTATAAACAAAAAGAGTTGACGGAGAATTTGGAAAGTCAACAAAAAATATTAAGTTTATTAATTGAAAATAAACGTATTGCTTTAACCTGTTTTGAAAAGGACATTTGCCAATGTCATCGTAAACATCTAGCCGAAGCGATATGTGCATTACCAGAATTCAATTATAAACTGAAGCATATCTAAACATGGCCAAGAAAAAGGTCCTTATTACAGTGAAAACCTATCCAACAATTTCAGGAAAATATGACGAACTTGTCTGTACTGCTGGCTTCCTTGAAGATGGTACTTGGATTAGAATTTATCCCGTGCCTTTTCGGAAAAAAGCATACGACCAGCAATACAAGAAATACGACTGGGTAGAGATAGATTTAGACAAAAATACGTCGGATTTTCGACCAGAAAGCTATCGTCCACACTCACACGATACTGAATTCGACATTTTAGGTCATATTAATACGGTAAATAGTTGGGAAGAGCGTAAAAAGTACGCATTAGGCAATGTTTATTACAACTTGACCGAATTGATTGCCGATGCCCATAATAAAGATATTTGCACATCTCTAGCTGTATTCAAAGCTTCAAGCATTCTAGATTTTACTGTCGAAGAAGTTGAAAGAGAATGGGATACTAAAAAGATTGCAGCTCTTGAGAAAGAGCGTAAGCAAATGAACTTGTTCAAACAACCCGAAGATCCTTTTGAGGTGGTAAATAAGCTTCCATATAAGTTTTCTTACGTGTTAGAGGATAATCAAGGTACACGCAGTAAGATGATGATTGAAGATTGGGAAATTGGGCAACTTTATTGGAATTGTCTTAGGCGACACGAAGGGAATGAAGCAAAGGCGGTTGAAGATGTAAGGAAGAAATATTTCGAAGATTTTGCTATGACAAAAGATTTGTATTTGTTTTTAGGTACTACACAGTTATTTCATTACAAATCCAAAAATCCCTTTATGATTATCGGTACGTTTCATCCTAAGTTTCAAAGTCAGTTAAGTTTGTTTTGATGAATATTCTATTAAACCTATTTTATGAAAATTAACCAAATTACATATCAAGAAATTGAACTTCTTGGCGATTTAGCTCTATCAAAGTTGTTATTATCTCTATTGAACAATGAGGCAAGAAAGTATAAATTTACGGGTATAACTGATGTTATTGTCCCCTTAAAGATAAATGTCGCTGATGGAGGAGATGATGGCAGGGTGAAATGTGCTAATACAGGAGAGTCTCAATATATATGTAATAACTTTTCTATATTTCAAAATAAGGCAACTGATTTATCGCCTTCTAGCATATATTCAGAATTTTTTCGGATAGACTCCCCCCCTCAAGGGGAAGTGGTGGCATCGGAAGGTGTGCTAGGTAAACCGGCCATTCCGCGCCAACTCGAGTTAAAGGACAAAATTAAAGAGGTTTTGGACGAAGGTGGACAATATATTTTTTTTATAGGACATGGTTACAACAGTAGTTTAAAGCAACGGAGGTTACAGGAAGCTCATCGAGCACTGAATGATTATAATGACCTTCATAGTACGAGATACACTCCTGATCAAGTTCGCATATTAGAAGCAAATGATATAGCAAATTGGACAAATGATTTTATTCAAAGTGTTATTTTTGTTCAAAGCGAAAATGGGATAGAGAGAATACAGGGATTAAAAACCTTATCTGAGCTAAAGGATTATTCAGAAATTTATGAGATAAAATTCCATAGCAATTCAGAGTTAGATCAGCATATTAAGCAGATACAAATTACAATTTCCCAAGATAGAGGGGTATTAAGGATAATCGGGCATTCTGGGCTTGGTAAGACACGTCTTGTTTATGAAGCGATTAAAGCATCAGGAGCGCTAAGTGAAGCCGTTTATTTTGATATAGTAAATCAAGCAGATTCTATTGTAAATTTTGTACGTACCTATGGAAAAAGTATGGCAGGTATTTTGGTAGTGGATAACTGTGATTATTATCATCACAAATTGCTTAAAGACGAAATAAAGAGGCAAGGAAGTTTACTTAAACTTATCACCGTCGATTATAATGTTTCAGAGGAGTCTGATAAAAGTAAGACGATGGTCGAAGAGTATGTTTTCTTAAGTAATAGAAATAGCCACGATGTCGTTAAAAAAATCCTAAATGATCAATTTAAGGAGTCATTAACAAGAGAGCAAATTGACCAAATTGCTGTATACTCAGAGGGGTATCCAGGCATGGCGGTTTTGTTCGCAAAGAACTTATTGTACAACGAAGTAAATTTCTCCGAACTATTAGGGGAAGAACTTATAAAAAAATTAGCTTTTGGTAGGCAAGTCGGTAGCGATGATAGATTTCAAATACTGAAAGCCTGTTCTATATTTTCCTCCTTTGGGAGACCGAATAGTCAGATAGCAGGCATTTTGAATACTGATGAGAAGACATTTTATAAAGAACAGATGGAGTTCATTATAAATAAAATATGTGACCGATCGTGTAGCAAGAATCAATTTTTAGAAGCAACAGAATATTTTGAGAATAATCGTGTATTAGAGAGACGTGGAGCTTATCTTTCTGCAAAACCTACGCCCTTGGCAGTTAAACTAGCAATGAGTTGGTGGAAATACGCCGATCCAGAAGAATTAAAGGAGCTGTTCCCAGAATTGGAAAGACTTCAGTTAGCGGTACCATTGGTAGATCGTTTATCAGAGCTTGACCAGCTGCGTGAGGCAAAAATTGTAGTTAATGACTTATGGGGACCAAACAGCCCTTTTGGAAAGGCGGAAGTACTTAATACAGGTTTGGGTTCACGACTCTTCCGCTCTGTTGTACCAGTGAATCCCGAAAGTACCCTTACAGCATTAGAAATAGAATTTGGAACCTTAGAGATTAACGAGTTAAAAGAAACGGTCGGTCCTGGTAGAAGGAATCTGATTTGGGCATTGGAAGCCTTGGTATTTAGAGAAGAACTTTTTCAAAGATCCGTTGCATTGATGTTTCGCTTTGCAGCTGCCGAAAATGAAAATATTAGTAATAATGCGACTGGGCAGCTTCTTCATCTTTTTCACATTGTATTGCCAGGAACCCAAGCTGATCTAAAAGAACGGATCAAGGCTATTGATCTACACTTGGAAGATTCTGATCCACGCATAAGACATTTAGCTGTCTTAGCGATGATACAAGGATTAAAAGGAGACTCGTTCAGAAGAGATATTGGTCCGGAAAAACAGGGGAGTAGTGTTCCTCTGAAAGATTTTGATCCAAGTTGGCCTCAAATTGCAGAATATTGGGCGAATCTTTTAGAACGTTTAGTTTATGTCGCTAACGTTAACGAAGAAGAAAGAGAGGTTATTAAAGGGGCAATTGCAACTGCTACGAGGAGTCTCATCAGGGAAAACTTAGCCTATTTATTAAAAAATGCAATAGAGAAGATTGTAATATTCGATGACTCATATTGGGAAGAAGCAATTAATCAACTTAGTTCTGCATTAAAATACGAGGTGATAAATAACGAAGAGGCCGATCTTGTTGAAAGAATTCAAATTTTACTAGAACCCAAGTCATTGCGAAATAAAGTTAGCTATTATGTAAGTGTGCCTCCATGGGATTTAGATTTTGACTATAAACTTGACGGAAGATATATTGACAGGGTTGGTGACAATGCGAAACAGTTTGCAGAGAAAATTGTAAATGAAAAAGAAGATATTCTAAGTATACTTCCTTACTTATTATCAGGAGAACAGCGTAAAGGATTTGTTTTTGGATATAGATTAGGAGAATTATTAAATGATGCTGAGTTAGCTTACGAAATGCTTAAAGTAATAAAGGAACTTCCTTTAGATGATCAAAACGCTGTTGTTCTAGCAGGTTATGTCTCCAGTTTGGAACAGTCGAAACGGAAAGCTATTACTGATTCTATAATCCAGGATAATGAGTTATCAAGGTATTCCGTATATATAACCAGTGTACAAGTCCCTGATATATCGGAAATAAATAAGTTATTCCAACTTTTAGATAGAGGAGCTATTGAACCATCCCAGTTTTATCAACTTTTAAATGGGAGAGGATTTGACGGATTAGAATTTAATGAAGTATTAGACGTGCTCAGTACGTTGTCAAGTTATCCTAATGCTGAGGCAGTTTCATTTGATATAGGCGCACAATATGTAAGAAGGAGAGAGGAGTCATGGCTAATTTTGAAACCTTTTCTTATGACCTTGATCCTAAACAATAATTTTCTCAAAGCTAGACCAAGTCATAATTTCCATTATTCGTGGAAGTCAGTTATCGATAGGTTATTTAAAGAAAATCAAGAAACTGAATTAATTGAAGTGCTATTGCGACAAATTGTCGAGGTGGCTAAAGATTACGGTATTTATTCGTTGGATCACTATTTGAAAGATATAATAAATCATGTTATTCTTACAGATTTTGACTTATTCTTATCGGTCATTGGAACAGCATTACTAGATGATGAAATATATATATCCTTGAAATACTTGTTGGGATCAAAAAATGGTGAGTATGGGGAGGTTGGAGTATTAGACCATGCTAATGTTGACAAATTGA
The DNA here is from genome assembly GCF_003627955.1 of Sphingobacterium puteale. GTDB lineage: Bacteria > Bacteroidota > Bacteroidia > Sphingobacteriales > Sphingobacteriaceae > Sphingobacterium > Sphingobacterium puteale. The sequence continues at coordinate 296,034 of NZ_RBWS01000006.1, forward strand.
TTGGATGGGCTAGAGACAATTCGCCTAAAGCGGCAAAAAGATTAGCATATATGATGCCTGTAACTGTTTTTGGAGACGCTACTAAATGGCACCATTTAGCGTTAAAGATGATTGATGAGTTTGGCGAATTAGATGGTTTCATGAATGAACTGGCGGCCAATATTGGTAGCTATGGTTCTGTAGGTTCACAAGTTCCGTATCTAGAAAAACAGAAGGAACTTATTTCTAAGCTACTTAATCACTCTTCCTCTAAAGTTGTAGTTTGGGCTAAGTCTATGGTTCAGTACCTAAATACTGAAATAGAAAGAAGCAGATTAGATGATCAGAATGAAATTGTTTGGTACTAAAATCTTGGGAATTGCTATTGTAACAGTATGATTGTAAACCAACGTCTTTGGCAACACTGTTTAATTTTATACACTATTTTTCACCCATTCACTTTGATAAAGCAAATCTCTTATATCCACGTCTAGAAATCTAGCGATATCATTTAGAGTATTTAGGGTTGGCTGTTGTTTATTATTTACCCACCTAGATACTGTTTCCTTTTTTACCTTTAGATGTTCAACAAGATCGTTGTTTTTAACTCCTTTTTCCTCTAAAACTTCGGATATACGATTGATTTTATATATAGACATAAATTATTTTAATTTTATTGTTGATTTTTAAAGTCAACTTTCATATATTTGTATATGATTTAGTATTGCTATATCATACAGTTTGAGCAGTAATTGGACATTGTCTGATTAAATAACGAGTCTCTGACTTCTCAATTGGCACCTGGGATGGGACGGTAAGGTTATGCTCATTTCCTACAGATATTATTATATTTGTAAATAATAATAGCGTAGGGGTGGGCCTTACTGTGCAATCATTTTCAGGTGCCGCCTAAGAGTTTTCTTAGGTCTGACCTAGGGCTTTGCCTTAGTGAGAAGAATGATTAAACGTAAGGTTTCACCCTTCGTTATTATAGAGCTCGTTCACATAAAACCAAAACAATTATGAGAACGAAAAGAACAAACACCATCCATTACCCGCAATCGATCCAATTTGGATTGACTAGGTATTCCCGCAAATCACTTTTAAAGAACATATTCCGCGCGCCCGAATAGGTTGCGCTCCATCAAACACAGGCTGTAAAGAGCAATAAAAAGGGTAGGTGTTGACTTTCCTTAAAACGAAAAGACAGCTGAACCCAGTTCAGTCTAATTTCCCACTATTTACGCCTGTCACCGACCTATACAATAATATAATTGCATTAAAAGGGAATATTGGCCAATGATACAGCTTGATTTAATATTTGCACGTTAAAATTAAGCAATTTTTCATTGAGTCCAAACTTTTTATCCGTAGTTTTTATTGCAATACAATATTGTGTTAGGTCGGTATTTACTTCTTTCCGGCAGGGAGCGCCATAATTAACCCTATTTATGCTTTGAAAATGTATCAAGGCGCTTTTCGGACTTTTAATATTATTTGTCCATTTGGCATAGGTCACATTTGATCTGTGCAATGACAAGCCTTTTTAACGCGAAAAAATCGTGAAAGGGAAAGCTATGTCTTTATCTGAGCGAGCATCCAAAGGTTTGTCGTACTCGATGAAACTAAATTATGAACCAACAATCAAACAATCTGCTACCCTTTGAGCTAGCATGTTATGAAATATATGACAATGGATACGATCCATTAAATACCATTTGGGAGTTCTGGTCCCAACATACAATAACTGACTGTCTGGAAAGCCTGTGCGCACTCTTTGAAAACTATAGAAAGGGCATCGTTCAGGAAGATGCTGGCGACATAAAGCAGATGAGCACCTTTTTGATGGAAGTGTGCCGTGTGCTGATTGCATATTTCCTCGTGCACTTTCGTAAGATCGGTATCGATGCGTTGCCACTTGACTTTGCTGAACCTGTCGAAGTCATTACGGCCGATCTGGAAGCAAAGCAAAGGATCCACAATTTCTTTAACCGTATTACAGAATAATACCAAATCCATAAGCAGATGATAAAAAGATCAAAATCATTCACTGCCTTATTGGATAAGGTAGTACTTATAATGCTATTCGCATTGTTTTTCAATCTTGTTAATTGTTCTTTAAAGGTATTGAAGAACATAAGAGCTTTTATTGTATTAGCTCTTATGTTTCATATGTTTAGTTTATCGGCTCAGACGCCCCGCAAGGACAGCGGGGCCAATGGGCTTCTTGCGGTGTCCGGAACAGTCGTATCGGCAAGTGACGGTAAGCCAATAGCGGGTGTATCGGTCAGCATAGCCGATGAAAAGGGTAGAGCATCCACCAAAGGTGATGGCTCCTTTACCATCGAAGTGAAAGCTAAAAATGGCAAAATCTTATTCTCCCATCTGGGATATAACACACAGTCATTGAATTATACTGCCGGGGTATCAATCAATGTGCAATTGATACCCATGGATAATAGACTGGATGAAACGGTCGTAATCGGTTATGGTACCACTACCCGAAGGTTCTCCACGGGTTCTGTCACCAAAGTCACTAGCAAGGATATTCAGAATAAACCAATCTCTAACCCAATGTTGGCACTTCAAGGGCTTGTACCAGGTTTGGAAGTGACGCCTAGCAGTGGCATCAGCGGAGCCGGGGTAGACCTCAAGGTGCGCGGAATAAGCTCGCTTACGCAGGGTAGTGAACCGCTGGTACTGCTCAATGGCAATCCTATTGCGACTAATGGGCAGAATATCGCCGAACTTTCCAATGCGACAAAGACGGGCTTGAGCCTGTTTAATGCCATCAATCCGGCTGATATTGAAAGTATCGAGGTACTCAAAGATGCCGATGCCACAGCTATCTATGGTAGCCGTGGTGCCAATGGGGTCATCCTCATTACGACAAAGAAAGCTTTTGCGGAAAAGGGACAACTCAATTTTTCGTCCAATATCGGGGTGTCCCGTGCAGGAAATGTCATTCCACTGCTGGATACCAAAGGTTATCTGGCCATGCGCCGTGAAGCTTTTGCCAACAGTGGGCTGGCGCTGACGGAAGCAAATGCGCCTGATCTGCTACTGGCAGATACCACGCGGTACACGGATTTTTCAAAATACCTTGTCGGTACCAATAACTTGACACAGGATTATAACCTCGGTTATGTGACAGGTGGTGACCGCACATCTTTTCGCTTGAATGGAAATATGCGACGCGAAGCATTTCAGTTTGACCGTTCAAAGTCTTCGGATCGGTATAACATCGGATTCAACGTCAACCACCGATCTGCAGACCGTCGGTTTACGCTAGACATGGCCGGTAATTTTACACAAAACGGCTCCGACCTGACAGTGTATGATCCGGCCTCGTACCTTTACTTGATGCCTCACTTGCAACTCCGCAATGATGATGGATCGTTGAACTGGAAGATTGGCCCGTACTCATTTTCTAGCCTCGGTTTTACAAATCCGCTCGCCCAGCTGGAGAATAGCTTCTCCGGGAAGTTCAAAAATCTATTTGCCAATATCGGCCTGCAATATCAGCTTTATCCGGATTTAAATCTTAAGATTACGGGCGGCTATTCTTTTGGCAATAACAATGAAAAGGCTCGCTATCCCTCGACAGGGATAGATCCATCAACATCAAACTTGCCCTTTGCAAATTTTTCAAACGGGAGCAGATATAGCTGGATCGTAGAGCCGCAACTGGCCTATAATAAGCAGATTGGATTGCATAACCTCAGCTTTTTGTGGGGTAGTTCGATACAGCAGGACGGAAATGAAAACACCTTGCTTGCAGGAACGAATTATAGCGATGACAACCTATTGGGAACCATTGCCGCTGCCGGAAAAGTAGTGCCCAGCTATACGCAATCGCGGTACAAATATGCTGCCCTGTTTGCAAGGCTGGGATACCGGTACAATGCGCGCTATCTGATCAATATCGCAGCACGTAGGGACGGTTCCTCACGCTTTGGCCCCGGTAAACAATTCGCCAATTTTTATTCAATCGGAGCGGGCTGGATATTCTCCGAGGAAAAGTGGATGAAGGGGAACAGTGCCTGGCTATCCTACGGGAAACTGCGCGGCAGCTATGGCATCACCGGAAATGATCAGATCGGCAACTATAAATTTTTAGATACCTGGGCATCGAATGCGCTGCTCTATAACGGGGTGGTGGGAATGGATCCCAGCATGTTGTATAATCCTGATTATGCTTGGGAAGCCAATAGAAAGCTGGAACTGGCAATGGATATGGGCTTTTGGAAAGACCGCATACTCCTTTCATTCGCTTACTACCGCAATCTGAGTGACAACCAGTTGATTGCTTACTCGCTGCCTTTCCAAGCGGGATTTAGCAGCGTAAACCAAAACTTAGATGCCGAAATTGAAAATAAAGGACTAGAAATTACCTTGGATGCGAACCTGATACAGGGCAGGCATTTCGGCTGGTCCACCAAATTCAATATATCGCGCTCTAGAAACAAATTGCTCAGCTTTCCGGGGCTTGAAAACTCGTCTTACGCCAATAAATATGTGATCGGCCATTCCCTACGTACGCAAAAGTTTTACCGCTATACGGGCATCAATGCACAGACTGGCCTTTATGAAATTGAGGACAACAATGGGGATGGCAAATACACGATTCAGGATAGAACGGTGCTCGTCGATTATTCACCGGACTTTTTTGGCGGCTGGAACAATACCTTTTCCTATAAAAGGTTGCGTATGGGTTTTCTGGTAGACTTTAAAAAGCAGCGGGGAAATAATGCGCAAGCAGCAAATCCGAATGCGCCGGGACTTGGACTGGTCAATCATGCAACACTGGTGATGGATCGCTGGCGGCAAGAGGGCGATATGGCCGATTACCAGCGCTTTATCGTATCACGGACGGATAAGGGCTACAGCGCTTTTCAGAATTTTCTCAATTCGAATGGAAAAGTAACGGATGCCTCGTTCATTAAATTGCGCAATATATACCTCAGCTATAATCCCGATGTGGCTGCCCTGAAGTCAATAACGGCTTTGGAACTGTTCTGTCAGATTCAGAATCTATGGACCTACAGCCGGTATAAAGGCGGTGATCCGGAGATTCAGAATTACTTGACTACACCACCCATGCGCATCATGATGTTTGGCCTGAAAATCAGTTTATAAAATGAAATTAAATTTTAAAACGATGAGAAATAGCATACTACATATTTGTATCTCTAGCATTATAGCAGCTAACCTCCTGCTGTTGTCTGCATGCAACAAGCTGGTGCAGGTGGATACACCGGATCATCTGGTCGATTCGGAGGTACTCTTCCAGTCGAAAAAGGGTTATGAATCGGCGATGGCAGGTATCTTTATTCTGATGCGGGCACTCAACCTTTCAATGACCAATGGCGGGCTCTCTGTGTATATGGGGATGGCTTCCGATGAGCTGTCGCCGACACTCTTGGGTGGTAACTACGATGAATTCTCCCAAAACCAATTGTTAAGTTCCAATTCGGTGGTGAATAATTTTTGGGTATATGCCTATCGGAGCATATACCGCGCTAATCTGGTGATCGAAAATGCCGAGCGCAATCAGCTGCTTTCACCTACTGATCGGGATATTTTTTTGGGTCAGGCGCTCTTTGTGCGCGCATTTTTACATTTTTATCTGACTCAATTGTTTGGCGATGTTCCCTATATCTCTTCATCCGATTATAAGGTCAATGCTACTAAAGGAAGAGATAATAAGGACTTCGTTATGAAATCGCTGTTAGGTGATTTAGAAAGGTCCGTAAAATTGCTACCTAAAGAGGCCAGTACAGACCGAACAGCTCCGAATTATTATGCCGCACTTGCCTTGATGGCGAGGGTGAACCTTTACCTGGGAAATCATGAGCAAGCCATTGCAAATACGGATGAAATATTGAAGAATACCAGTTACATGTTAGAAGCGGATCTCAATCAGGTGTTTAAAATAAAATCCAGGGAGATCTTGTGGCAACTGGGCAACACAGTGAGCAATACGGCAGAGGGCGTAAGTTTTATTCCGTTCAACACCAGCACGAAACCCACGTATGTACTACGAGAAGATCTACTGCAAAGCTATATAGCTACTGACTTACGAAAACAGTCGTGGATCAATTCCAATACGATTTCAGGAACGACTTATCACTATCCGGTGAAATACAAGAGCCGGCTGATGACTCCTATTGAAGAATACAATGTGGTCTTTCGATTGGCCGAAATTTATCTGATCCGTGCCGAATCATTATATGGAATGAAGCAATATGAGGAGGCGACAGCGGCTTTAAATGTGGTCCGAAAGCGGGCTGGTTTATCGGAATATCAATTTGCAAACGCTTCTTTGCTTTGGGACGCAATCAAAGGGGAGCGCCAAAATGAGTTTTTTGCCGAATGGGGACACCGCTGGTTTGACCTGATTCGCTGGAATACCATTGACGCAGTACTCGGTAAAGCAAAACCGACATGGCAGCCTTATGCCATATATTTACCGATCCCCAGCAAAGAAATATTATTGAACACTTATCTAACACAAAATCCCGGCTATAATGAATAAACAGATTATTCTTCTCATGGCAATGGTCATCTTCATGAAGATGGCCGTTGCACAGACGCTACAAGTAGGCGATAAGCTGCCTGCATTGAAATTTAAAGAAGTATTGGCTCCAGATCAGGAAGTCGGCTTGGAGCCGCATAACTATAAGCTAACTATTCTTGATTTTTGGGGGCATGGCTGCTCTTCATGCATTGAATCTTTTCCTAAAGTTGAAAAGCTACAGGCAATGTTTGGCGATTCCATACAGATTATCATGGTCAATAAGGAGAGCAAAGATTCTACTGAAAGCCTCTTTGCCAAGCGCACTTGGATTAAAAAACCTCAGGTAAAAATGATCTCGGGCGACACCTTATTACACAAGATGTTTGATGTACGGGCATTTCCACGTATTGTATGGTTAGATGAAGAGCTCAATGTAAAGTATATAGCGCATGCGATCTCAATGAACGCTGCAAATATCCGTAAATTCCTGAGAGGCGAGCATTTGAATTCAAAACCCGTTATACAAACCGACGTTAGGACCTCCTTGTTTGATAAGACGTACGAATCTGACTTGCAGTCTTTCAGTTATCTAGCGTTAACTATTAACGGGCTTCGGTTTAGCGGCGGGGACTGGGGGACTGCCCGAAGTATCACAGCGCGGAATGTAACGGTACTTTATTTGATACAGTCCGCTTTTGGTGGCTCTGGCTCTGTGAACTGGCGGCTGCCCTGGAAGACTACCCTGAATGTGCGAAATCCCGATCTTTACCGTCGTCCCGAGCATCTCGAGAACCCCGAAGAATGGTATTACAAACATACGTATGTATATCATCTGCTGGTTCCCAAAGGAAGGGAGCGGGACAAATATGAATTTATGAAAAAAGACCTCGCCAACTACTTCTCCTTAAAATTCTCTTGGGATACCATTTCAATGGAAACCTTGGTGCTTAAACGCACTGGGAATAAAGATAAACTGAAATCGAAAGGCGGAAAGGGCTTTAGCACCTTTAGGCGCAGAAATGAATCTGCCAAAGGGAGCTTGTTTGCCGACGAAAAGAGAATCTTGAGAAATCAGCCCTTTGTCGCTTTTTTGAATACCGTAGGTGGAATGATAGAGGGTACCTTACAGAAACCTTTTGTAAATGACACGCGTTACGACGGAAATGTTGATATGGAGTTTGACGGCATGACGCTGGATTTCTTTACGCTAGAGGGGTTGAACGAAGAGCTGGAACGCTACGGGTTAAAAGTAGTGCCGGAGATACGTCCGATAGAAACATTGGTCATTAGTGATCAGTATTAAGTAGATGAAAAGGAAAGCCCAGCGTAATAATATTTACGGCTGGGCTTTTACTGGGTGATGAGATGATCTTTATATTAACGGCATGTATTATTGTGCAGTTTTTCTGATACTATGCTCTTCATCCGGATTTGTTGGAAGCGGCGTATTCGGACTTTGTGGTGCTTCAAATCCAACGAGACACAATTCAGCTGTTTGATCCTCGCAGTCAGTGATTTGATTTGATCCTCCGGGCATTGATTCTGACTTCGTTTGTGGTGAAGTGTTCACTTGATTTCCGATGGTATTGTTGACCAAATCGGCCTCATACCAATACAAGGCTGGTTCTGCTTTTTCAACTGGTGTTACAGCTTTACTGTTTTCGGTACCTTCGGATGTGAGCGACCAAGCTGACAATCCGATTATCATAGCCATACCTAGTACAGCTACGATATTTTTTTTGATGTTGTGAATTAGGTTCATAACCTTAATTTTTAAAATTGATTCATTTATTATTTTTTTGCTATCCGTTCTGACCGATTTTCTGTGCGTTGCCGTCGGTAGGGGGATCTAGCTTCATACCTGTCTTTTGGCAGACTCGCCCTTCCTTCTGACAACCTGGCATCAGAATTCCGCTGTTGTGTTTTGTGTTATTATTTAGCTAATGCTTATGCCGTATTACAGTAATTTTTAAATCTGTTTCTAAGGGCCGCTACTATTTCAATCAGCTGTTTTATTATTTTGCTTCGGCGTTTTATTATTTACTACCGGGCTTTTATTATTTCTTCGTTTTTATCCCGCTAACTTTTTCGTCGTTAACTTATACCAAAGTTCGCGAGTAAAACGCAGTCGGACTTGACCGAATCTGGAGTCGGGTATATACAGGTTTGAAATAATGATAGGGTGAGCAATAAAAAATCCCCTAGATAAGGGGATGATAGGGCTAAGCTTTCAGAGGAATTGTGGTTGCTTCCCGGATAATCTCATCGATGAATAAAAGACATTCCCTTTCGCTTCCAAAAGTTGGAGAAATTTTACGATCTACACGATAAAGAACATGATCACGTATCTTGGCTTCGTCAAAAGAGGAACAGATAATTACATACTTATTTGTCAGGTCAATCTTAGAAAGAAGATGATTCACTTCAAAATAATCACCTCCACTGGTCAAGATCAGTATCTCGGCTTTAGCCGCGGACAATTCCAACGTTTCTTCACGAATTTCTATTAAACGTGGGTGTTTGGGGAGGGTGGCCACAATATTCACTTTTGATAGATTAAAGATCTGCCATATCATATAGCTATAGCTCTTTTTAATTGGTAATGGCTGCCGTGGTGAATCTACCTTTTTCGCATTAGACAAAAGGTAATAAAGCATATGCAGTGGATGATAAATGTCATCGATAGCATTTGCTGCCTTGAGTAGATCTTCATCAAGCTGATAATTTTCAGGAAAATAGGATGCCGCTGTTTTGATAAAAATATTCAAGGGACCATATTTCCGAGCGTTATATTTAACACAGACTTTTCTCGAAATAATCGTTTTCTCGTCAAGTGGTTCCGTTTCAAAAAATTTTCTGAGAGCTTTAGCAAATCCCAGGGCTCTTTGAATTGATTCTTTCATGATTGTAGGTTACAATTGCTAATTTAATAATAAAGATTTATAAATAATTATTGGTTATTACGCTTAAAAAATTCCGTTGTGGTCATGCCCGTTTTCCTTTTAAAAAAGCGGACAAAACTGCTGGGGGCGGAGTAGCCCAGTTCATAGGCGACCGCATCGGTGTTCATACCATCAGCAATATACCGCTTGGCGAGATCCAGCATAAGATTTATTTTCAGCTCCTGGGGACTAAGGCCATAATAGCTGTGGATAAGAAGATGCAGGTAGTCCTTACTGATATTGAGCTGCACGGCAATGTCACTTAGTTTGAAACCCTGCCCATACTCAGCTACAGCTTGGTTAATGGATGCGTAGGCTTCTTTGGATTTTAAATGCGATTCAGAAATTTTGTCGTATTCCTCAAAGATCTTTTCCTTCGAAAGCTTGATCAGTTTCTTTATACCCCAAAGGATATTGACCTCACTGTCGAGGTCGCCTCTTTTAAGATTGCTTAAAATGGTTTTGATCAGTAAGCACGTGCGATTGCCAACTTTAAAGTCTATACTGCTGCTACTTTGATCGGATCCATTCCGAAAGTCGGCAATCAAGTCATATAAATAAGGAAATGGCTTCTCATTACCATCACGGAATATTGATCCGCGAAAATAAAAGTTAAATACAAAATGCAGTCCGGATGGCACCCACAGCTCATAGTCTCCTTCGGGCAGATAAAAAAAACGTCCCCGTTGTGGAGCAATGGCTTGACCGACATGCGTTTTCTTATCCGAAAGGACAATACCTTGTTCGCCCTCTGGGAGATAGAGCATATGAATATCGTTTCCTTTAATCTCGATAGGGATTCGCTCCGTAGCCTTAAGGTCAAAATCCAGACAGTTGATAAAACCCACAAGACCGTCAAACTGCTGGTGAAGTATATAGCCGACGTTACTGCGATAGGCTATTGGAGGTACAGCCGCAAGCTTTAAATGTGGAATAAAATCCGGGGGCATGTCATCGACTTTTTGGAAACGCTGGCTTAGTCTAAAATGTGTATTCTTTTTCATAATAAGGTGATTAAGGTAAATATTGGCGATTTTGGAAGGTAAAGGAAGAAGCAGGGTTATCGGAACTGCTTCATACCTTGAGCTACCTGTAACTATGTATCGTAACTGATCTTAATCATAAGCGGTATCCGTAAAGTTTTTCCATTAGCGCTATCGTTCAGGTCCTGCCAGTCTTCAAGACCAAATACTTGGGTTTCCTTGCGATCAGGAATATCTTCTCCTGGATCTTCCTTCGTAAAATTGACGATGTAGCCCGCTTGATAGGTGTTGGCTATTGCGATTGCAATTTTCAGCTTGAAATCTGGATCCATCGTCTCAATCTGCTGTTGTTGGCTCATGGTCAAGGCAAACCATTGATTCATCCAGGCATCAAAATCTGTTCTGATCATATTGATCACAGCGGATTGTTCTAGAGCTGTTAACGTCATGAATGCCGCCTGCGCGTTATCGACGCCAATTTGGGTAAAAGGTTGTTTAATCATAATTATTTTTCGTTTTGATAGTTCAAAATTGACTAATTAATTATGTTTAAACAGTACTATTCCAGCTCAAAAGGGCTAAGGAAGGGTATTTATGCGTTTAAAACGCATTTTTTGGGCTAAGGTAAAAAAATAGATGCGTTAGCATCGCTTTATCGATTGTCATTAAAAAATAACATCAGCTTAATAATTAAGAAAATTGTAAAAATAATATAGAAATTGAGGAGGATAATTACAAATTAATTAGATTTAACTTGCTTAACCGATTAGAATTTGACGAAAAGTAACATTTATGAAGTTATTGAAAGAGAAAATTGCGCTGTTCATTGCGCATCTAAGCCTTAATTGGCTCATCTATGTTTTTATAATCATTTTTCCTTTTTTGTACAATAGGATTTCGATCAAGGAATACTTTTGGATAAATGGGTCCATCTTTGATGAGAAATTTGGAATACGCTATTTCCTCACAGTCGCCTTGATGGTCTTTTTGGCAATACTTTTTTACAAGATCGAAAAAAATGGCCGTTACCGTGATCGAAACGCGCAATATACATGGAAACGTAGCTGGTGGAAAATTCTTTATTTCTTTGGTCCTTTATCTTTTGGTCTAACCATTTTTATTGCCTTCACGATAGGCCTTTATTTTGAATTTGATCACAAGAAGGTATTTTCCCTACATCTATCAAGGCATTATATGTTATTTATCTTTATGTCTATCGTATATGCCTTTTGGTTTGAACGGCTTGCGGACAAGCGTAGGAGAAAGGCAGATAGTGCCAAGGCACTTGTGTTACATGCTGATCAAGCAGACCCACAATTACACTGGATGCAGGGGATCAATACTGTCATCGATTTCTATGCACGTGACACCAAAGATTTTGTAAAAGCAGAGCTGGCCAATATATTCATGCGGCTCGAACAAAATATGCAGCAGCCTTCGGCCGACAGTGAGCGATTTGTGATTGTCGATACAGCTAATGCACCACTAGAATTGGCTTATTTCTTATTCTATCATAAGCGGTCGATTACGGCAGCCGCACAACGCAATGAACGTGGGCACTTTAAGCTACACGCCATCGTATTTATCCGCTCTCATGCCAAAGGTGAGGCTTTTGTCATATTGACTGATGGATCGGAGGTGCGGGCCAATGGCATTATTGAATACCTCAAAAAACATAATTTGCGGCATTATTTCCCCAAGATCAGTAAGACTATTTCGGTCAATCTACTACACGTTAACCTTTCTTACCCAAAAAATGGACAATTGGTGGAGCTGCAAGCACAGACAAAACTGGCCATGTATGCAAATATAAAAGATAACGAAATTGTAAAAATCGGGAGCATAGGCCCTCGGATGAAAGATTATGTAGGCGATTTTTGGAAAAATAAGGAACGTTTGCCACACGAGGTTTGGGATACTTATGTGGTAATAGACTGACAGATGTCCCGATTATAAACCAGACTTACTGAAATGGGTGACGCTAAATATAGCACGCCCATTTGGGATTTCGGCGGTATGTCGCCTCCTAAAGACCAATGTATGTTTTTTTCTAATGGCCATCCTTCATGCCAAGGGTCTAGCTACCGCTTTGCCTGTACGACAGTTAATTTTCCAAATACCCGATTTGTTTATTCTTTTAAGCAGCGTTCAACGGCGCTGTTTGACACTGATCTATATTATCAAAAGCTTGACCGTGTCCTTGAGCTCTTGCAGGATCAGCATTATTCCGAACTCAACAAGATCATGGGTACGATGACAATCACCGAAGTCGCATCTTATCTCAGCAAAAGTGTGCGTACCATCGAACGGCGTATCGCGAAAGGATTTCTCAAAGCTGCCTACAAGGAGGGCAATGCGGATCTGTTTCTAAAAAAAGACGTGGTACAGCTCTACATCAGTGAATATAAACGGTGGCCTAGGCAGATGCCTTAGCTTCGGATGATAACCTGACCTGCTTCGGAATGCCTGCGGGACTGACCGATGATAAGGGCCATGCTGACCAATAGTTGACCAAGCTTTCCCTGCTCAGATACTGGTCAAGGTCTGGTCGGAGTCTGTCTATGATCTATTGCTCATCCGAAGCAGGTAGGAACCTGATCCGGAACAAGGCCCGAGCCTTCACTTATCGGCTTATTGTTTTCACCCGTTCTCCGACAGCCCTCCGACAAAAATCAGGATGCCTCCGACAAGTCTCCGCCGACCTGCTTTCGGCTCTTGACAAAGGGGGATGGGATATAGTATGTTTGTCGAAGTAAAGCAATAAATACCGGTATAAATGAATGCTTTATGATAGTTTAACTTACTTAAAAACAAAACAAAATGGCAACAATCAAAAATGGTGTAATCGGCAAAGCAAGTGGTAAAGTGGGCGCGGTGATAGCCTCGTCATGGAAATCCATCAATTACCTTAAAGGTCTGCCTAAAAAGCGCACGAAAGGGATGTCCGAAGAGCAGCTGATCCAACAGGAGCGTTTCCTGACAATCTCCAAATTCCTGATGCCGATCACCCCAATCCTAAAGGTCGGCTTTGGGCTCTCCAAAACGGAAACGATGGCTCCGACCAATGTAGCGATGCGGCTCAATATCGCACAGGCAATAACCGGTGTTTATCCAAACTTCGCATTGGATTATAGTAAAATCGACATCAGTACAGGCTCATACCTGAACGGTGGGGCCATGGCTGCAACCGTAGCGGGAGGAATACTTTCCGTCGACTGGGATACGACGCTCAACAGCCTTTACAAGACCAAGGCCGATGATCAGGTCATCATCCTGATCTACCAGCCTGAAAAGGATGAGTTTATGACAGCGCCAACACCGCCGACGCGTGCTGATGGTACCATCGACATCGAGATTCCGTCACACCTGCTAGGAGGCAAAGGGCATGTCTGGATCTTCTTCACGGACCGCAAAGCGACCAAAGTGTCCAAGAGTAGTTATCTGGGCGAACTAGACCTGGCCTAACCACTAAGGGATTAATTGAACAGGAGGGGTTAGGCACTCCTCCTGATTTTGAATACATAACGATAAAAGATATGCGCGTGATTTCTGAGTTTAAAAAGCAGGAGAAAGATCCGACACGTCGGCAGGCTGTACAGGAACGTTTTAGGTTGGCGCGCAGATTTTTAAATCCGCTTTACCCGCTGATCCTGAAAGGTTACGGCAATAGTAAGTGTTCGGTGCAGGCGGCTTTTGGTCGAGCCATGTCGCATACCCTGACCAATGTGATCAAAGGTGAATTCCCGGACTTTAGGATAGAGCCCTCGCTTGCTAAGATCAGCAATGGCATGTTGTCTCCGCTGGCGGTGAATAACTGCACGCGGACAGTCAATAAAATCCAGTTGACCTGGGATGCCTCCGAATCAAATATCAAGGAATATAGCCAATGGGACGATCAAGTCATCCTCTGTGCTTATGATATCATCAGTGCGCATGCAGCCATCAATGAACAGCCGGTTCTCCGGCAGGATACCCAAATGGCAATCGATCTGCCATCCATCCTGCATGCAAAGCCAGTGCACCTCTACCTGTTCTTGCATGACCGTGAAGAAAAGCTGTATTCCAGGAGTCAATACCTCGGTCTTTTATAAAATAAAAAGATAGTATGAAATCAGTTGTAAACGTAAAACGTATCAAACAGGGAGTACATAGCACGGTGTCTGAAATCTTTGTCAACAACACATTCGTCTGCTATAGTCTCGAAAATATTCCGCGGCCAGTAAAAATAAGAGGCGAGACGGCTATCCCAGCAGGACGTTATTCCTTAGGTTTTAACCGTGAGGGCGGGATGAATGGCCGCTATTACGACGACTACCCAAAGCTACATCGTGGCATGCTTGAAATAATTGATATTCCAAACTTTAGCTACGTCTACTTCCACAAGGGGAATAGCTATAAACAGACCGCTGGCTGTATACTTGTAGGATCCCAGTATGTATTGGAGGATGGCGATTATCGTCTGTTGGCTTCAGGTGTAGCCTACAAAAAATTGTATTCCATCGTTGTTGCGCTCATGCTGCAGGGATTAGTGGATGTGGAGGTTCAGTGATGATGGCTCTTGTTGGAAATTAGGACAAAAAATAAAAATGAAAGAACAATGAAAAAAATCTTTAACAAAATAGGACAGGTGCTGCAGCTGGTGCTGGCGGCGCCTGTTAAACTGCCGGGTAAAGTCGGGAATGTATTAAAATACGTGGCCTTGGGCCTTGGGATTGTGGAGACAGTATTGGATCGGGAGGAGCCACCGCCAGAGGCTGACGACGTAACAGAGAAAGGCTCGAAGGAAGCGCTGGAAAGGAGTGGGGCCGATGAAGCTGAATGATATCCGTATCTCGGCTATAGGTGGTACGGTATGCTCGATATGGGCCAGTATCTCGCTGGGCGATGTACTGCAGACGATCCTTACGGCTGCTTTGGGTACACTGGTCAGTTTTGTAACCAGTCGTTTACTGGGACGCTATAGTAAGCGAAGACGTCCATAATGGAAGACAAGGCGCACCCAAACGGTGCGCCTTGCTCATTTAGATGAGGTCGGAGATGGATATATATAGGGATATCACGAATCGTGATTAAGAATTGAAACCTTAATGAAGGAAGGTGTAGTAAAGACATTTGCCCGAAGAACTGAGTTGGTTAACCTTTTGGCTGATGATTATTTGGATAAGAAAGAATAAAGTTAACACAATAGATATTTAGCTAATGAATGAACTTATATACTTATTTTAAAACGGCCTCCGTTTTGATTAAAAATTGATCAACGGCCTTCCTAATATCGATTCCAGATCTTTCCGCCAAGACAATCAGCCACCAAATGTTTTCACCAAGTTTATGTTCCAATTCTGCTTCAGAACCGGCTTTCGGCCAACGTTGTTGTTGCGACATAACGTTTCTGCCCACTAAACCAGCATCCGTTAAATAAGCCAGCGCATCCTCTTCCACAGTCCATTCACTTCCATGGTGGAGCAATTCCAGTTCGCGATATTTTTCTCTAATTTCCATACTGCGGCGAATGATTTCATCAAAATTTTCTATACTCATATCTTTACTATTGTTTAGTCCACATTGGATTTGTTTCTAATATAGCCATAATCCATAGATAATGCTAACCGTTAGTTTTGAAACTAATTCAAAAAGTACCGATGATATTATCGTGCGTGTTGCTGGGGTTTCGCTTGATTTTGTACAGAAAGTACGGGCTGATCTAGCCAGAGACAAAAAGTAAGTATTCCCAATATAGACGAAGACCCGATTCGTAGGCAATTGTATCTTTTGGACCTGCAGGAAGAACGCCTGAAACTAGGATAGGGGATCGACCAAACGACTTGGAGCCAATCCAAACTGCTTTTTGAAAGCAAATGAAAAATGGGAAAGATTTTCAAATCCTACCTCATAACAGACTTCCAAGGGCTTTTTTTTCTTTTCTGTAAGCTGATAATAGGCAAGTTCCAAACGTTTATGGGTCAACCAGCGTTGTGGAGTCATGGTGAAAGCCTTTTTGAAGTCCCGCTTAAAGGTTGTCAGACTTCTGCCGGTGAGGTAACCAAATTTTTCCAGTGGAAGATTGAACATAAAATTCTTTTCCATATAATCGACAAGGTTGATTTTTCCGGGCTCTTCAAAATTAGCAAGCACATGATCGATCTCTTGGTTCAGCGTTCGGAGAATACTGATGGCTTCGGTAATTTTAATGGAGGCAATATCTGCAGGAATGTCTTTCATGTCGAAATAGGGGATAAGTGATGCCAGGCAACTTTCCAGGAGCGGGTGATTATTGAAACAAAAAATCTTCGGTGAATTTTTGGGTTGGGGATTTATATTCTTGCCTGCATAGAAATTCTTTAAAGTTTCTAATGATAGATGCATGACAACAGTTTTATGAGGCTCACCGTCTTTAGGATAATTAATAATAGTCGCCAACTGATTTCTGGGAATTAGAAAAATATCCCCTTTTCCAAATATATAGGTAGCATCAGCCTGTACAATCTTGGTTTCTCCGGAAAGAAACCAGACCAGCATATGCTGGTCAAACATAATATCTGATTTGAAAAACTTGTCTTCGTAGCTTGAAAGCTTTATATCTTCGGTAATGTATCGGGCTTGGTATTCCATGATTTTTGCTTTTTTATGAAGGAAATTAATAACTTAAAGATAAGAAATAATAGCATTTACTTTGTTTAAAAGTTCATTGCGAAATTGGGGCAAAATGCAGATCCTGCCCCAGTAGTAAGCCGATTTACGGATTGAAGCGAATACCCGTCATCTCTTCTGTCAGTTTCCATAGTTTCTTCGCATTGGTTTCATCAAGTGAATAAGGGTGTACGCCTTTTTGGTCGGTCATATCTGATGATAGTACTGCAATGTCCCCATCCTCACAATAGACTCCTCCAATATGCTCCAATAAAGGGCTTGTAGCACACCATACTGTTGTAGCTGCTCCCTGTGGGATCGTTTTTAATGATGCCGCTACCTCAGGCAACATGTTGCCATTTACATCCACAAAACCCATTTTTTGAAATAGTTCCAGTGGAGCTTCTCTGCCCAATTCAGTCCCACCAATAGAACCTGGATGAACGGCATAGCTTCTGATATGGGAAGATTGTCCCCGCACATCCAGTTCCATTGAAAAAAGATTGACAGCGGTCTTGGATTGTCCGTACCCCTGTAACGTTTCATATGCGCTGTGAAGGAAATGAGGATCATCAAAATTAAAAGGCGCAAAATGATGACCGTGGGAGGAAACATTAATCACGCGTGCTCCATTGGCTTTTTTTAGTGACGGCCATAGTCTGGCGCTGAGCTGGAATAAGGCTAAATAGTTGGTCGCCAGCTGGGATTCTATACCCCGTGCATCTCTGCGAAGTGGTACCCACATAATACCTGCATTGTTGATCAGTAAATGTAAGGGTCTTCCTGACGCGATAAAGTTTTCCGCGAAAGCATCAATAGATGTGGGAGACATTAAATCCATTGCGACAATTTCGACATTTCTAATTCCTTCCAGATTCTTCTTTGCCTTTTCAATATCGCGCGCAGGTATGATTACTGTAGCTCCAGCTGCGGCGAGAACTTTGGTGGTTTCCAACCCAATTCCTGTGTTACCGCCAGTGACAATAGCGATTTTTCCGGTAAGATCGATGTTTTGAATGACATCATTGGCTGTTGATTTTGCATTGAAGCCCGAACCGATAGGCTGTTGTTGAACTCCCTGATAATTATTCTTTTCCATTTTGAATACTTTTAATTGTTATTACTGAGACAAAATTAGGACGGATTAACATGCGCTGTTTTGTTCAAAAGTCCTAATTAGCTTTGTTCAAAAGGGCAGGTGATTTTATAACAATACCAGTAGTTCGTTTTTCTTTGTTTTGGTTAGGATAATCCTCATTCTGGCAACGTAAGGTGTAGCTATTTGGGAGCAACTATGGTGTACCACACTTAATAGGAATTATTCTTGCTGGTAGACCAGGTCTTTGCTGATGCAATGTTCTTCCCAGGGCATTTCTATAAGCCGGCTATGCGCGTTTTGTGGAATGATACTTTTTGATGTCGGCAGGTAAAAATGGGTTTTATTTCCACTTCTTAACGTATCGCGTAAATCGGGGATCTTTTTGAGGGTGCGTTGCAAGGCCGCAAAAAATGCTTTTGAGGATTTGTCAGCTTGCTTCATGATCTGCCGCAGGTGGATGATTTCTCTCGTACGATCAGTTTCATAACCACCACTTCCTACGATTGTATATTCGGCTACAGGCGAATCGTAGAAGAGACCGGAACTTCTGATAGCCTCCTGATCTGAAAAGGGATAGGTGGACAGAAAAAATCCATAATAATCCGATGATGAAAAGCTTTCCAAAAACGCCGACTGATTTTCCTTGCTATATTTCACATAATTACGCTTGCCTGAACCGCGGTTTATCGTTTCAATATAGGCGTGCGCACGATGTTTTTCCATCGTTTCGCCGCAATACTGAAAAAATAGCTCTGCAGGTATGGCAATCCAAAAGTATTGACCCATTTTTTTCTTGTATTTAATTTAACTAATATAGGATATTTACTCTTCCGTATCATTATTGTAACCAATGGCCAAAGGCTTTTGACCATCCACAACATAAGCTTCGTAACAGGTAACGCCTAATTTTTTAATGCCCTGAATGTAGGCAGGCAAGTAAATATACTAAAAGAATCAGACCAAGTATGTTAAGGTTATATAACTTATTTTTTACTATCTTAATGGCACTAAAAATGATGAAAACAGATTTAAAATAATGCTTGAACAGTTCAAAAAACACCTGGATAAATTTATAAAGGTTTCCGATGATGAATTTGCCGACATTACTGGATATTTTGAGCCCCAGACGCTTAAAAAGAAAGAAAACTTATTGACCGAAGGGCAGATCTGCAAAGCAAGTTATTTTGTACTGGATGGAATTATAAGAAAATTTTTCATCAACGAAAAGGGTGTTCAGCAGACTACTGAATTCGCGATTGAAAACTGGTGGATGACGGAGACGTTCTCTTATATAAATCAGACACCCACAGAGTTTTATATTCAGGCTGTACAGCCAACGGAAATTCTGGTCATTCGCCAGAATGCCTTCAATGATCTAATGGAAAATCACCCGGTCATGGAAAAGTATTTTCGCATGGTGTACCAGAAAGCCTATGCTGCTGCACAGATGCGTGTCAAGATGCTTTACGAACATTCCAGGGAAGAGCTATATCGTCAATTTCTCAAGAATCAACCTGCATTTCTCCAACGTGTACCGCAATATCTCATTGCTTCCTATCTAGGCTTTACACCCGAGTATCTCAGCGAAATCCGCAAAAAAAATTTTTCTTAAACCCGTTTAAATTTTCCCGGCTCTCTATTATCCAATTTTGTAGTATCAAATTAAAAAATAAGAAAAATGGAAAAACGAATCAACATCAGCACAACAGAACCACAGGCATTCAAATCGGCTACCAAATTTTTCACCGAGGAGGAGCAGATCAATTTCAAACATTTTGTACTATTACCCATACTTATGAAATCAGTTCTTGGCTTCCTTAAATTGAGCAGGTGTAACACCTACCAATTTTTTAAACAAACGGGTAAAATATGAAGGGCTTTCAAATCCCAGATCATAGGCTATGCCAGAAATGTTGCTGTCCGATCCCAGCAATAGATTTTTCGCCTCTTTAATCAGGTAAATATGGACATGTTCCAGAGCGGTTTTCCCGGTTTCCTGTTTAAGAAGATCGCTCAGATACCTGCTTGATAGAAAAAGTTCTCCCGCAAGATAATTTACGGTGGGCAAACCTTCTTTAAGGTGCAGCTTCTTATCAAAATAGTTCTTTAATACTGTCTGAAACCTTTTTAGCGTGGTTCCCGAAACGTTATTACTTCGATCCACAAACTGTCTTTTATAAAAGCGGTCGGAATATTTTAGGATGGAATCAATATGTGACAGGATAATTTCACGGCTGAATTCATCTGAGTTTTCGTCATATTCCTTGCGTATTTTTTCATAGAGCTCCCACATGATAACCTCCTCAGCAGGAGATAGGTGCAAGGCTTCATTTATTTCATACTCAAAATAGCCATAGTTTTTGATCTGGTCATGCAGAATATGGCCGGCCAGATAATCCTCATGAAAAAATATAACAAAACCCTTTTCTGCAAACTGTACATTACTGACCTCAATAATTTGCCTTGGCTTCATAAAAACGGTAGATCCATTACTGTGGTCATATTTCGTTTTCCCATATAGCACATAGCCCGATTTGATCTTTTTCAAAGCAACCATATAAAAGTCTCCGGTGAACCTGTCTTCTCCGACCGAATACGTCATAAGTTCTTTACAGGTCATCAGGCTCAATAGTGGATGCTTCGGAGTTTCAAAGCCACTTTTTTCATGAAGTTCGGTTATGCTTTTATAATGATTGATCTTTTCCAATGTCTCTAATTTTAGGAATTTGCTTGTTGAAATGTTTCAAAATTACATTTTCGTAAATCTGTGCTATTCTTCCGCTGATATGGAGTAGAGCAGAGGCCAGTTCTGGATATAACTTTGTCTTATCAAAATAACAAATAATAATTTAAACAATAACAAAATGGCAAAGACAATTTTTATTACAGGAGCAACTTCAGGATTTGGAAAACTTTGGACAGAAGCACTATTGCAACGTGGGGACAACGTCGTGGCAACTTCGAGAAAAGCGAATGCTTTTACAGCATTATCAGAAAAGTATGGCGATCAGTTATTACCGTTACAGTTGGATATTACCGATAGAGAAGCAGTATTTGCTACCGTAAACAAAGCCAAGGAACATTTCGGTCAGCTTGATGTGGTGATCAACAATGCGGGGTACGGCGTTTTTGGTGCAGTGGAAGAAATCGGTGAAAAAGTAGCCCGGGATGTTTTCGATGCAAATCTGTTCGGAACACTATGGGTGACACAGGCAGCATTGCCAATCCTAAGAGCACAGGGACATGGTCATATCATCCAGCTTTCAAGTGTACTGGGCGTATGGAGCCTTCCGACTTTAGGCATTTACAACGCAACAAAATTTGCGGTGGAAGGCCTCAGTGAGGCGCTGGCCAGCGAGGTAAAAGATTTTGGCATCCATGTAACGCTTATCGAACCAAATGGCTATAAAACAGAATTTGGTGGAAGTTCGGCAGTTTTTGGCGATTCGCTCGATGTTTATAATCCGCTAAAGGAAAGCCTGAGCAAAATAGAGGGGCTTGGCCCAGACGATTACGGCACTCCGGAAGCGACTGTTCCAGCAATCTTAACACTGATCGACAGTGAAAATCCGCCGTTAAGATTATTCCTGGGCAAATTGGGATATGTCAAAACAGAAAGGGTGTATGGTGAAAAACTTCAACAGTGGAAGGAATGGAAAGATGTTTCAGAAGCAGCGCACGGGTAATTCCGTGCTTCTTTTCACATAGTTAAACATAGTTATGAAAGCCCAAAAAATAGAATATTTACACATCAGCACCCTGCTCGCCTTTATCCTCATTCCTCTTGGAGGACTTACCACCGATATTTATATTCCCTCGCTGCCGGCGATGGCAGGTGATCTGGGCGTTTCCATGCAGCAGGTGCAGCTTTCTTTATTGCTTTTCATGGTAAGCTCCGGACTCAGCCAGCTTTTTATCGGGAGTATATTGGATAGCTTTGGGAGATACAGGATCAACTTGTTTGCCCTTATTATATTTTCAATCGCCAGTTTTATTATTGCACTGGTTCCCCATATCGGTCTTATCTATGGAATGCGGATAATACAGGGAATAACAGTATCGCTGATTATCGTTGGAAAGAGGGCATTCTTTGTGGATATGTACAGTGGTGAAAAGCTGAAGCACTACACAAGCCTATTTTCAATTGTATGGGCAACGGCTCCTATTGTCGCACCATTTATTGGCGGATATCTACAGGTAACATTTGGCTGGCAGTCGAATTTTTATCTATTGGGCTTTTTGACAGCAGCTGTTCTGTTTTTCGAGTGGAGATATACCGGTGAATCGCTCCGGAAATTCCAGTCCTTTAACCGAAAGCAGATCCTAAATGTCTATTCAGGTATGCTTAAGACAGCGGATTTTAGTGTAGGGCTGCTTATTATCGGACTGAGCTATTCACTACTCGTTGTTTACGGTATCAGCAGTCCGTTTATTATTGAAAAAGTTTATGGTTATTCACCTGTTGTGACAGGCTACAGTTCGCTGGGTTCAGGAATTGCACTGATGCTGGGCGGAATCACCTCAAAGGTGTTGATAAACAAAAATCTCTTCTTAAAAATCAATACAGCCGTGATCCTACAATTGATTTTCGCAGGTCTGATGACCATTATATCATTTGGGGCGAATGGATTTTATGTACTGCTTATTTTTACGCTGCTTATTCATTTCCTTTCCGGCTTTATTTTTAATAATGTCTATGCATACTGTCTACAGCGTTTTAGCAAGAATGCAGGAGTAGCAAGCGGGCTGACCGGCGGCGGTATTTACGTCATTAGCTCCATTGCCGGTTACGGCCTGATCAATTTATTTGAGATAAAAAATGTTCAGAGCATTGCAATGGTCAATCTACTGATCGTGGTTTTGACTTTCCTTGGGATTGTTATTTTTAAAAGATCAGTCGTTAGACGGGGATGAAATTGAAAGATTCAAGTAAACAATAATAAATAATAAGAATATGAAAACTATTACAGTTCCAAACAAAGAACAATTGAGCGAAGAAGCTCAGGTCATTTTATCATCTGTAGAGAAAAAAATGGGCAAGACCCCGAACCTTTATGCTACTATCGGATATTCTTCATCAGCTTTAAAAGCGATGCTGGAAACAGAAGCAACCTTAGCGCATCATTCTTCTTACACCGCAAAGGAAAGGGAAGCGATCAACTTGGTGGTGTCCCAGGTAAATGATTGTGATTATTGTCTTGCTGCACATACCATGCTGGCTAAATTAAATGGTTTTAGTGAGGAGGACACTTTAGCAATCAGAAAGGGAAGTGTTGAGGATGTTAAATTGGATGCCATTATAAAACTGGCCCAATCGATCGCAAACAATAAAGGCAATGCCGGAAATGCTGCACTGGAAGACTTCTATAAAGCTGGTTTGGATGAGAAGGCGCTCGTAGAACTTACAGCCTTGGTTGCCCTTAGAAGTTTTACGAATTATGTTTTTGCAAATACCCAGATCCCGATTGATTTTCCGGCAGCAAAAAGTTTATCATAAGTGTTTTAATTGAAGTGTTGGTGAGGGCTTCTTTTAGAAATTGAAGGAGCTCTCTTTTTAACTAAGGTGTACAGCTAAAGCTATATCGTAATTATGTGCTATTCTTCAGCTGAAATGAGTTAGTGTATAAGTATGGATAAGGATAATTTTGGATTAACAAAAAAAGAAAAAACAATGAGCAAAATAATTTTTATAACAGGAGCTTCCAAAGGATTTGGAAAATTATGGGCTGAGGCCTTACTTAAAAGAGGCGAAAAAGTTGCAGCTTCAGCTAGAAATATCGAAGCGTTGCAGGATTTAAAAGAGAAGTACAGTGACAGCATTCTTCCTGTGAAACTGGATGTCAACAATCGTACAGAAGTTTTTGAAGTGGTGGAGAAGGTAGAAAAACACTTTGGAAGAATCGATGTTTTGATTAATAATGCTGGTTTTGGTTTATTCGGAACGACGGAAGAAACAACAGAACAGCAGGCGAGAGACCAAATGGAAACCAACTTTTTTGGTTCACTTTGGGTAGCACAAGCAATTTTACCGGTGATGAGAAAACAAAGAAGTGGGCATATCATTCAGATTTCCAGCTTTTTGGGACTAACGACGCTACCGCTTTTAGGATTGTACAATGCTTCAAAGTTTGCAGTCGAAGGACTAATTGAAACGATTGGTTCAGAAACAGCACATTTGGGAATCAAAACCACACTAATTGAACCTAATGGATTTGCAACGGATTGGGCAGGAGCTTCAGCGGTTCAGACTTCTTCGGATATTACCGATTACAATCCGGTACGAGAGGCATTTGCGGAAACAGGGGATAATCCTGATACTTGGGGAAAACCTGAATCGACAGTAGTGCCAGTTTTGAATCTTATTGACAATCAAAATCCTCCACAAAGATTATTGTTCGGTATAATTGCTTATCACGTAGTCAATGAGGTTTACACCAAAAGATTGAACGATATCCAAAATTGGAAAGAGGTCAGCATTGCCGCACATGGGCATTAGATTTATTAGGAATGATCCGCGCAAAGAAATTGTTTTCTACAGTTGTACTGGTTTGCTTTTTTAGCTTAACTTCAGAGAATCAGTTGTAATAGAAAGAGATTGTCGAACATTCGATAAAAAAAATAAAATGAAACATTATAAAACCCTTACAGAATTGCACACCGGAAATGGCTGGGACGCTCCGGAGCACCCGCTCTTTAGTATGATCGGCTGTCAGGCGGCCTGTCCGCTGGGAAATAGGGAATTTACCACAGATTGCTACATCATCGCTTTCAAAAAAATAACATCAGGGATGTTTATGTACGGACGTACAAAATACGACCACGATAATGGCTGTCTATTTTTTGCCAAACCACGGCAGATCATTGAAATGAAAGACCTTGAATTTGAAGAAAAAGGCTATATGTTGATGATTCACGAAGATTACCTGAACGGTCACGAGCTCTTTAAAAGTATTAACAATTATGGCTTCTTTGACTACGATGTAACGGAAGCGCTGCAACTTTCTCCAAAAGAAGAGCAGATTATTCTGGAGCTTCACGCGAAAATTCAGGGCGAATATTTTAATAATCCCGATGAATACAGCCGTGAGATTATCTTGAGTCATATATCATCGATTTTGAAATATGCACAGCGCTTTTACAAAAGACAGTTTATCGACAGAGAGCAGGTTATTGGAAAAACAGCATCTAGATTCAATGATATCCTTAAAAAATATATTGATGAAGGAGGTCTGAAAAAAAGCGGGTTGCCAAGCGTTACCGATATTGCCGACCAGCTGTATATTTCGCCACGTTATTTAAGTGACGTACTGAAACAGGAAACAGGGAAAACTGCTTTGGAACTCATTCATATATTTTTGATTTCAGAGGCTAAAAATCTATTGAGGTTGGGAGAGAAGGGAGTTGCGGAAATAGCCTATCACTTAGGATTCGAGAATGCTTCTTATTTTACAAAATTATTTAAGAAACAGACAGGTCTGAGACCTTTGGAATTCAGAAAATCACAACTGAACTAATTACTGCAATTCTGCTTGTTAAAGTCACAAGGAAACTTCATTAGTTTCCTTGTGACTTTTTTTAATGATCCGATCCCCGGATTATTAATAATATTATGACTTTTTCGTTGGCGGCGAACAAGCAACTTTTGCTTAGAGAAGCGCTAAGCTTTCCTGGATTATCCTCCGTTATTGGAGGATTTTACATTTCCGTACATCTGTGCTATTCTTTCCGTAAAATGGACTATTTATCCGCTGCAGTGCAATATAACTTTGCTATATCAAAAACAAAGCAAGTTATGAAGATAATAATTGGATTGATAACATTTATGGCAGCCGTTTCATCGGTAAAAGCACAGCTCATTCCCGTAGCAAGGAGTGCCAACACAATCTGGGCAGACGCTTGATGGAATGATGACAATGGATATCTATGGATTCCGACAGGCCAGCTGAACCGTTTGGCGGCGTTTGAGAACGGAAAAAGTAAAGTGACATTTCCGGTTGTGATATATAAACTGAAAATCAATGCGAAACCGCTAAGAAATTGAACTCATTTCAAGATTTAAATTAAAGTAATTCAAATAAATAACATTTAAAAAATATCAATATTATGAAAGCAATTGTATTAAAAGAAGCAGGAAATGTAGACAATTTAGCATACGTAGAATTGGCAAAACCAACCATTAACGAAGGCGAAGTATTAATTCAAGTAAAAGCCATCAGCATCAATCCGGTAGATGTAAAAAGCCGTGCCGGAAAAGGAGTTTACGGAAGAATTAAAACAGAAAATCCATTGATTTTGGGTTGGGATATTTCCGGAATAGTAGAAGAAACTAAAAGTTCAGCTTTTAAAGTTGGCGATGAAGTTTTCGGAATGGTCAATTTTCCAGGCCACGGAAAAGCGTATGCAGAATATGTCGCAGCTCCAGCCAATCAATTAGCCCTAAAGCCCAAAAATATCTCTTTTGAAGACGCCGCGGCTTCCACTTTGGTTGCGCTAACTGCGTATCAGGCTTTGGTTCACCATGCGAATATTCAGCAAGGGCAAAATGTTTTGGTCCACGCAGCTTCTGGTGGAGTAGGACATATCGCTATACAGATTGCCAAATATTTAGGGGCGAAAGTGACGGGAACTTCTTCCCCAAAAAATAAAGATTTTGTCTTGAGTTTAGGTGCAGATTCCCATATCGATTATCACGTCTTCGACTGGAAATCAGCAGGCAGAACTTTTGATTTTGTATTGGATACAATTGGCGGGGACAATATCGACCATTCGCTCGAAGTGACCAAAGAAGGCGGTTCCATCATCAGTATTCCGACAGGTCTGAATGAAGATGTAACTTCAAAAGCAGAATCCAAAGGTGTGAAAGGTTATTTTATTCTTGTACAGTCCAGCGGAGAGGATATGAAACAGATCGCTTCTTTATTGGAAAGTGGAGCCGTAAAACCTCATGTTTCCAAATCTTTTCCCTTTGAGCAAATGAGAGCAGCGCATCTGGAACAGGAAACGGGGAGAACGGTTGGTAAAATCGTGATTACTCTATAAATTGTTTCAGCATTAGAATTAGGCCTTTACTTTATTGTACCTGGGATCCTTTTTATATGCTCTTCGCGGTTGCAGCGCCACGCATGGCCTTCTATCTGCAGGTAAAATGCAAATGTTGGAAGGCTTAGCGTTGCTTCCTATCTGGGCTTTACACCCGAGTATCTCAGCGAAATCCGCAAAAAGAATTTTTCTTAAACCCGTTTAAGTTTTTCCGGCGCTCCATTCTCCAATTTTGTAGTATCAAAATAAAAAATAAGAAAAATGGAAAAACGAATCAACATCAGCACAACAGAACCACAGGCATTCAAGGCAATGTTAGGATTAGAGGGTTATCTGTCAAAAATTGAGATCTCGCAAACGCTTAAAGAACTCGCCAAAATCCGTGCATCACAGATCAACAACTGTGCTTACTGTATTAGCATGCACACCAAGGATGCCATCAAAAACGGTGAAAGACCAGAGCGTATCTTTTTGTTGAGTGCCTGGAGAGAGGCTATCAAATTTTTCACCGAAGAGGAGCAGACCATACTGGCAATGACGGAGGAAGTAACCCTTATACACCAAAACGGATTAAGTGAAGAAACCTACAGCAAGGCGTCCGAGATTTTCTCCGAAAACCAGATCGCTCAGATCATCATGCTCATCGTCACCATCAATGGCTGGAACCGTATTGCCTTGAGTACTCATCTGGAAATAGAAGATTAATACGTACGTTTATAGGGAGCTGTGGAAATGAACCAGAAGTATTTCATTAGCTCCCTTATTCTGATAAATTCTATAGCAAAGGCGATGTAACGCGGCCAGCAAAAACGAGCAGTGGCCATCAGATTATAATCAACAGAGTTGACCTTCACAACAAAGGAAATTTGAACTCCACAACAAAACGACATAACAGCAATTCGACGAACTTTGTAAAAAAAATAAAGGTTATGTGGACAAAAAATAACATCCCTGATTTAACAGGAAAAATAGCAATCGTTACCGGATCAAACACCGGTATAGGGTTTGAAACAGCAAAAGCGCTGTATGAAGCAGGTGCACATGTGACCCTTGCCGCAAGGGATATCCAGAAAGCAAAGAATGCCATTCAAAAAATCCAATCCGATACGGCTGGCAAAGGGACATTGGACTATGGAATGCTGGACCTCGCAAACATCGGCCTGATTCGGGAATTTGCAGATCACTTTATGCAAAAGCATACAAAACTGGATATGCTCATCAACAATGCCGGAGTGATGGTTCCTCCAGCTGCTAAAACGGATGACGGCTTTGAAATGCAGTTCGGCGTAAACTTTATGGGGCATTTTGCGCTGACAGGATATTTGCTGTCGCTCGTTAAGCAGACCGCCAATGCCCGAGTAGTGACACTTTCCAGTGGGGCGGCTACTTTGGTGGACAGCATTGACTTTGACAACCTCAGACTGGAAAAGAACTATGATGAATGGCGTGAATATGCCGTAAGCAAGCTGGCAGATATCTTGTTTAGCTACGAGCTGGACCGGAGATTCAAAAATGCCCGTATATCGGCCATTTCTGTGGCGGCGCATCCCGGCGTCACGCGAACCGATCTGCAGCGGAATATCCCGGGTGAAAATCTGGAAGGTATGTTTGCTGCATTTGATCAGGTGATGGAGCCCTGGCAGGGTGCCCTGCCAAGCCTATTTGCAGCAACAGATCCATCCGTTGAGGGTGGTAAATTCTACGGCCCGGACGGTCCGAAAGAATATGCGGGATATCCGGCCTTGTCCGGCCATCATACAGCAGCCATGAACGATGAAGCGCTTGCCAAAAGGCTCTGGGAATATGCCGAAAACGCCATACAATTGACTTACAAATTCTAATAATTGATCTGAAATGAACAATCAAACAGTTTTAGTAACCGGCGGTACCGGATTTTTGGGGGTAAATATTATTCTTGAATTACTCAAAAAAGGATTTACCGTAAGAACAACACTGCGCACGCTCTCCCGTAAAAACGAAATTTTGGATGCCCTTACAGCAGGTGGCATCAGCACTTTTGATCAGCTGTCTTTTTATGAGGCCGATCTGCTCTCCGATAATGGTTGGGATGAAGCAGCACAAGGTTGTGATTATGTCCTTCATGTTGCTTCCCCATTTGTGGCTGAGCAGCCCAAAGACGAAAATGAGCTGATTATCCCCGCAAAAGAAGGTACGTTGAGAGCGTTGAAAGCTGCGAAAAAGGCTGGGGTTAAGCGCGTGGTGCTCACATCCTCTTTTGCTGCAATCGGTTATAGCATCGATCCCAGAAATCATGTTTTTACAGAACTTGACTGGACCGATGAAAACGCACCGGTACAGGCTTATATAAAATCAAAAACAATTGCAGAAAAAGCCGCATGGCAATTTATGGAGGATGAAGCCCCTGCTATGGAGTTAACGGTCATCAATCCCGTCGGAATTTTTGGTCCTATACTTGGCGGTATTTCCTCGGCCTCCCTGGATACTGTCGTCAAGGGAATTGTGGAGGGACACATTAAGGAAAATGCACCATTTACATTTGGTGCGGTGGATGTGCGCGATGTTGCTGATATCCATATCAAAGCCATGTTACATCCCGAAGCTGCCGGACAGCGATTTCTAGCAACATCGGAAGGGGCGATGTCTTTTTATGATGTGGCGGAACTGATCAAAAAAGAACGGCCCAAATTGGCCGGAAAAATTGCTACTATGCAGCCCACTCCAGTCGAAGAGTATACGCAGATGTCCCATAAAAAAGCCGCTGAAACACTGGGCTGGAAGCCCCGCACCAGAGAGGAAGCGATACTTGCAAGTGTGGACAGTTACAATTTCAGTAATACGCAAAATTAATCTGTAGGGATCAGTATATTTGGTAAACCATGAAAGTTAACAACATCCAATCCTGTCACCTTGGCCCGGAGATCTCTCCCGAGAACTATATACCGGAAAACTATTTTCTATACTTATTGAAGGGCGATATGAAGGCTTATGACGGCGAGAAAAACTACACAATGAAACCGGGCGACTATTGTATCGCCCGGAAAAATCATTTGGTACGTTATACGAAATACAAGGACAATGATGCGTTTGAAAAAATCATCATCACCCTGGATGAAGCATTCCTGAAGCGCTTCCTTGAACGGCATGTTTATGACGTCCGGCCATCAACCATCAGTGACTCCTTTATTTTTATACCGGAAAACAAGCTCATCCAGAATTTTATAATATCACTGGAACCTTACTATACCGGTGATCTTGAGATCAGTGCGGATTTTGTTGACGTAAAGAGAGAGGAGTTATTGATTATTCTATTGAAATCGAATCCTGACCTGATTAACATATTGTTCAACTTCTCGTTACCTGATCGGATTAATTTAAAGGAATACATGAACAAAAATTTCAGGTTTAACATCAGCCTGGAAAAATTTGCATTTTTTACGGGGAGGAGCCTATCGACCTTCAAGCGGGATTTTCAACGCATATTCGGAACGACCCCGGGTATCTGGCTCAAGAAGAAAAGATTGCAGGAAGCTTATTTTCAAATCGCCGAGCAATCCAAGAAACCAAGTGATGTCTATCTCGAAGTAGGTTTTGAAGACCTGTCGCATTTTTCCTACGCGTTCAAGAAAGAATTTGGAAAGACGCCAAATGAGATAGCAAAGCCAATTTCAAATCGCATTTAATAACAATTAGCAAAAGTTCAACTAAAAATCCAGTTGACTGTGAGGTTAAACCAAAAAACCTCCCAAGGCCATTTCATCTATAATGCCGTTCTTGAAGCTGAAATAAACTTAAGGAAACCATCAGATTACATAAGGACATTAACTGACACTCTGAGCGCAAAAAACATATAGTGACTGCGCGTTTTGCAGCGGACTTTACCGACCATCCCCCCAACGATCAATATTCCCTTTTTAACGATACTTTATGCCCGTCCGATGGATAGTGAATTCAGCGGACGGTAAATAGGCATAGATTTACATCAGTAAATACAAATCAATCATTCAAAAATTTAGTATTATGGAAATTATTCAAACCTCAGAAAACGCATTGTCACATTCAGCAGTTACAGCAATCATCAATGCCCCAATTGAAAAGGTAAATATCGCAGACTGGTTATTGAACCTGCCTGATGCGGAATACCAAAGGTGTTCAACACAGCATATCGGTGCAGCAATCTCCACAACATTTGACGGAGAACCGGTTTCGCTTAATGTCGAAACAATAGGAGACGCATTAATGGTACAGCACTACGTAGCTGTTGTCCATGAACCTGCTTACTGTCGGATGCTTTCGATTTCAGATTCAATCACTAAAGGAGGCCATACAAAAGTACAGGTACTTTGGGAACTTAAGGCTACCAGAATTGACGATAACTCCTGTCTTTACACCAATGAGATCCACGCGACTGCTACTCCAGAGATGCTGGCTTATATTAAAGAAAATGGAATAAATCTTTCCGATGCAGCAGCAGCAAGACAGGCCGCTTCGGATGCGCACAATCATGAGGAGACACCCAACTTTGCTAAAAGTATAGAAAATAAAGCCCTTACAGGAAAATACAACCAACCTTTTTAAAAATTTCTTTAAAATGGAAAATACATTATTTGACAAATTGATCGGTACCTGGACATTGGTGGAGCTGGTAGAAGTAACACTTGAAAGTGGGGACATTTCCTACCCCATGGGTGAAACACCAAAAGGTCTGATTATATATAATTCTGATGGCTATATGTCCGCGCAGATCATGAATGCTGACCGGAAGAACTTTAGCGAGGAGCATTGGACCGGAGCTACAGCAGAAGAATACATACAGGAAGGCTCTACCTATTTAGCATATTCAGGGCCTTTTGCTGCTAATCATAACGAACAGACATTAAGCCATACAATGTATATTTCTCTTTTTCCGAATTGGACAGGTCAAACACAAAATAGGAATATACATTTTGAAAATGAATATCTGATCTTAGAAAGCGGCAAACCCTTCCTGTCTGAGGGAAAAGTAGTTATCCATAAACTGAAATGGAAAAGAGCAGAAAATTTAAATCTAAAAATTGATTAAAATGAAAGCGGTTGTAATGTCAAGCTATGGTGGTCCTGAGGTACTACAGCTTAAAGAATTTGAAACTCCAAAAGCTACAGGTGATGAAGTTTTGATCGAAGTAAAAGCAGCAGGACTTAATAGATCGGATATATTTCAGCGACAGGGCAATTATCCCGCTCCCGCAGGTGTCCCGGCAGATATATTGGGTCTTGAGATAAGTGGGGTTGTCGTGGAGTGTGGGCCAGAGGTGTTGAACTTTAAGGTGGGAGATAAAGTGTGTGCATTGCTTGCAGGCGGGGGATACGCCGAATTTGTTTGTGTACGTGAAGGGCAATGCCTTGAAATACCTGCTGATCTCAGTTATGCCGAGGCTGCAAGTCTACCCGAGACCGTGTTTACCGTATGGTCAAATGTCTTTCAGAGAGGAGCTTTAAAACCTCATGAAACCCTTCTGATACACGGCGGAAACAGTGGTATTGGTATTACTGGGATTCAATTGGCACATGCGCTCGGGTCACGCGTCATTGTCACCGTCGGATCTGATGAGAAAGGTCAGAACTGTATCGATTTGGGAGCAGATTTTTATATTAATTATAAAAAGCAGGATTTTGAAAGAGAACTCCAGCAGGAGGGCGTTGACGTTATCCTGGATATGATCGGAGGTGATTATTTGCAAAAAAATGTCAATATATTAAAACCCGAGGGGAGACTTGTTCATATCAACGCCGTTTCGGGCAGCCATGTCGATCTGGATCTCTGGAAGATGATGGTAATGCGTCTCACTATAACAGGCAGTACGTTAAGAAACAGAGCATATGAGTTCAAAAAATACTTGACAGCTGAAGTTAAGAAGAATGTTTGGCCATTGCTAGAATCAAAGAAGTTCAGACCCATCATTTACCAGACATTTCCCTTTAAAGAAGCTGCACAAGCGCATAAATTACTTGAAAATGGCGCACATACCGGTAAGATTGTTTTTGTCAGATAAACATTAGAAAAATATAATTATCAAACACTTAATTTATAAATACCATGAAAGCGAATATTGGAATTACCGAAACAGATACAAATGCTGTTGCTGAACAATTGGCAAAATTATTGGCCGATGAAAATATACTTTATATCAAAACTCGAAATGCCCATTGGAATGTGACCGGAGAAAACTTCCATGCAAACCATATTTTCTTTGAAGAACAGTACAAGCAGTTGGACGGGATAATCGATAGCGTTGCAGAACGCATTCGAAAAATTGGACATTATGCTCCGGCAACGATGAAGATCTATTTGGAACTAACACACCTTACGGAATACAGTGAAAGGACAAATGATGGCCTTGGGTATATGAAAGACCTACTGGCAGATCACGAAAGTATTATCGAATTTTTACGTGGAAATATTACACCTTTTGCCGAGGAATTTAAAGATTATGGAACCAGCGACTTCATTACGGGACTGATGGAAAGCCATGAGGAGATGGCATGGATGATCCGTTCATATTTTAGATAGGAGCTATTGGATAGCGATAAAAAAAGAAAGTAATAAGTATATTTGTCATATTAACATATATACTTATTACTATGAAAGCTCTGATTGTTGACGATAATGATATTGCAAGAACGACCTTGGCCCATTTGGCAAAGCAGGTTCCTGACCTTACCATCGTGCAGGAATTTTCAAACGCTATGGAGGCCTACCATTTTATTCAGAAGAACGAGGTTGACCTGCTCTTTCTGGATATTGAAATGCCCGAAATGACAGGTATTGAACTTACCAAAAGTTTATCGGGAAAAGATACAATCATCATTTTCACTTCCTCCAAAAGGGAATATGCGATCGAGGCTTTTGAGCTTAATATCGCGGATTATATTTTAAAGCCCATTTCTCCTGTCCGGTTTTTACAGTCAGTGGAGAAAGCCCAGTCAATCCTTGATAGCAGAAAAGAGAATGTGCATGTCACCAATGATGAATTTTTGTTTGTCAGAGACGCTAACGTGACAAGGCGCCTGAAGCTTGAAGATATCTTTTACGCTGAGGCGATGGGAGATTATGTGAAATTTTATACGAGAGAAAAGATGTTTGCCATTCATGGCAAGATGAAAACCGCAGAGGAGCGTTTACCAAAAAACGACTTTATCAGAGTACATCGGTCCTACATAATATCCGTCAGTAAAATAGATACATTACAGGATGGTGGTATTATTATAAATGGCCAGTTTATTCCTGTAGCAGATGCCTATCGAAAGGCTCTTAATACAAGAATGAATGTATTTTAGTCGTAAACTGCTGTTATTTTCGTCCTGATCCACGAAGCCGCCAAAACCTTCTTAGCTTTTATATATGACAAAAAACTCTGTAATGAACAGTAAACGGTTTAGCTATTTTATAATTCTGACATTTATTGCGGGAACAGTACTTCTGATCGCCGTTCAGGTTAATTCGGCCAGCAATACAAAGGCGCTGATACAGAATAATAACACACTTTTGGCTGAGCTCCGTGCGAGTAATCATCTGAGGGAGATCGATCGCGATATCCTTGGCGTGGAAAGTAGGATCAGGGCATCGATAGCAACAAATGATACGACCCATCTGGAAGGTATCGACAAAAAGATAAATGAGATCGAGAACTTTCTTGATTCTTTGTCCAAAGATAATGCAGACCCTGTGGAAGAAAAGCTGATACAGCGACTCGGGGTACTGGCTATGGACAAAAAAATAGTCCGGGATCAGCTTCTGGCACGTTATAGTTCCTTAGGAAACATGGATGACCAGACCTCTATTGCCAATCCAAGAGCCCGAATTATTTCTAATGAAATTACAGCAATCACGGCTAAGATCTATAAAAGCAGGCAGTTGCACATGAGTGACCTCAGTAGACAGAGTGAAGCAATGGGCAGAAAAGCAAGGATCTATGATATCTCTTTGTTAATTTTATTGATTTTGAGTGGATCCGTGGTGGGCTTTCATATCCTCCGCCAATTCCGCCGACAACGGGTGCTGATCGAGGAATTGGATGCTGCAGAAAAGAAAGCTTCTATTGCAGCTCAGACCAAGGAAAATTTTCTTGCTAATATGAGTCATGAGATAAGGACTCCGCTCAGTGGAATCCTTGGTTTTACCAATCTACTCCAAAAAAGAGCACTGGATGAGACTTCTTCCGAATTTGTGTCATCCATTCAGCGATCCGGCGAGAATTTGATGACGATCATAAATGACATACTTGATCTTTCTAAAATAGAGGCCGGAATGATGCGCATCACTGTTGGGACATTTAGTATCAGTGGGTTGTTAAATTCTGTAGAAACCTTCTTCACTGAAAGGGCAAAAGAAAAAGGACTATTGATTTCAAGTAAGATCGACAAGTCGATTCCGGATACGCTAATGGGGGATGCGACGAGGTTAACACAGATTTTGGTAAACTTGATCGGTAATGCCATTAAATTTACCAAACAGGGCAGTATCAATATCGAAATTTATAACAAAAGCATAAGTGAGGGTAAAGTTGTTGTTGGATTTATTATTGCCGATACTGGAATTGGAATTGACAAGGAAAAATTAGGCGATGTGTTTGAACGTTTTAATCAGGGAGAGGATTCTATTACGCGTAATTACGGAGGAACAGGACTTGGATTGTCTATTGTAAAAAATCTGATTCTACTGCAACATGGTGATATCGAGGTTCAGAGTGAGCAGGGAAGAGGGACGACTTTTAATTTTTTTATTCCTTATGGGATAGCACAGGAACAATTGTTAGCCGCTTCGGTGGTCGATACCGATTATTTCAAGGATTATTCAAATTTACCACTTCATATTTTAGTCGTTGATGATAATACGATGAACCAAAGTCTGATGAAGCATATGCTGGGGCAATGGAATGTTGATTTCGGAATTGTTTCCAATGGACTGGAAGCCATTGAATATCTGAAAACCAAACATTGCGACTTGGTATTGATGGATTTGCAGATGCCCCAAATGGACGGATATGCAGCGACACAACATATCCGGGAAGTATTAAAATTGGATATTCCGATCATCGCCATGACTGCGCATGCCCTGGCAGGTGAACGGGAAAAATGCCTCAGTAGGGGAATGGATGAATATATTTCTAAACCTATTAACGAAGAGGAGCTGTTCAAACTTATTTCACATTTTGGGCTAGGGATTGATGGCAAACAGCAGATCGAAGATAAAAATAGTGAAGATTTCAATTATTTAAATCTGGCTTACATGCACACAGTGAGCCGTGGAGACATAAGTTTCGAAAGAAAGGTGACCAGCCAGTTTATTGACAAAATTCCGGGCCAGCTTCAGGAGCTAAAGGCTGCTTACGCAAATCAAGATTTCTCCAGATTTAAATTAAGAGCACATGATTTTAAAACCAGCGTCGCCATTATGGGATTGCTTCCTATTCTTGATGATAAATTGGGAACACTTGAACTTACAACCGAACAGAACACATTATCGGAAGGTGTTTTAACGGAAGTCGAGCAGATCCTTACCATAGCCGTCGAGGAAGCTCAACGTTTATTAGCAAGTTATACGGACTAAGTTATACATTAACAATAAGTAATTGAAAAGATCATCAAGTCATGCTTGATGATCTTTTTTGTTGTTTCATAGTATGATGAAAATATGTTGAATTCAGTATTTTTCTGATAATCGGATTTTAACGATTCATTTTGCCCATTCGTCGAATGATTATTGAAATTGGCTAATTGTTCGTGTAGTTTTATGGTAGCAAAAAGAAAATACATATTCACATTTAAACCAAATAGCTATGAGCATTTTAAAACTAAAAGACGGAACAGAAATTTTTTACAAAGACCAAGGACAGGGTCCAGTATTGATGTTTCACCACGGCTGGCCATTATCTTCCGATGACTGGGATGCACAGGTGATTTTCTTCCTACAGAGAGGTTATCGCGTAGTCACTCATGATCGGAGAGGCCATGGCAGATCGAGTCAGGATATTTATGGACACACCATTGAGCAGTACGCTGCTGACGCTGCCGAGCTTGTTGAATTTCTCGACCTAAAGGATGTCATTCATATCGGTCACTCAACAGGCGGGGGTGAGGTAATTCGTTATGTGAACAAATATTCGAAAGGAAGAGCTAAAAAAGCTGTACTTATCAGTGCTGTTCCTCCGATCATGGTACAAAACGAAAGTAACCCAGATGGTGTGCCGATTGCGGTATTCGATAATATCAGGGATCAGACTTTGAACAATAGACAACAATTTTATATCGATCTAACACTTCCTTTTTACGGTTACAACAGAGCGGGAGCCGATATTAAAGAAGGAATTCGGAGAAACTGGTGGAGACAGGGTATGATGGGGGGAATTGTTGCCCATTATGAGGGTATCAAAGCTTTTTCTGAAACAGATTTCAACGAAGATTTGAAAGCAGTTGATATTCCTGTCCTGGTGCTGCACGGTGAGGATGATCAGATTGTTCCTTATGAAAATGCCGGCGTTAAATCAGCTAAACTCTTAAAGAACGGAACCTTGATTACTTACCCGGGGTTTCCCCACGGCATGCCTACGACTGAGGCTCCTACGATTAATAAAGATATCCTAGCTTTTATTGAATCCTAAAACAGTCGTACAAAAAGTATAAAAAAGTGAGCTCCATGGCTCACTTTTTTTGTTAACGTGTAATTAAGCATGCCCCACTCAATTTTATAAGCCTTTCAACTTAGCACATTTAGATTGTGCGTAGTACATGCCAGCTTATCGCTGAATACTTACATTCTAAAAAAGGTAAGTCTAGAAGCGACTCCCGATAAACGAATAATTTGACTGATCATTTGAAGGACGAATGTCTCGCTATAGCACTGTTTCAACGATCATATCTGCCTGTTCACCGAAAGTCAGCAACAACAGCGTCCTTTCTTCGGTAAATTTACGTTAGTAAAAAACAGGAATATCAATCGTTAAAAAAACAATATTATGAAAACGACATCTTTAAGCTTCAAGTACGAATTAGAAAAAAAAGAACCCCGTACAAACGATGGTGGGACCACCAGAGGGGCTTCTGTAACTGACTTCCCAGCATCGATCGGAATCGCAGGTGTGTCGATGCGATTACAGCCGGGCAGTATGAGAGAGCTTCATTGGCATGCAAATGCTGCTGAATGGGCTTATGTAATTTCAGGAACTGTTCGTACGACTATCATTCATCCGGACGGTCATAGTTATACTGACAATTTTGAGCCGGGTGATGTATGGTACTTTCCTAAAGGTTATGGACATTCGATACAGGCAACAGGAAATGAAGAGTGTCATTTCATCCTGATATTTGACAACGGTAATTTTTCCGAAGACCACACATTTAGCGTAACTGACTTCGTTGCCAGTATGCCTCCAGAAATTGTAGCACAGAATTTAGGGTTGACTTTGGAAGAAGTTGCTGCACTACCGAAAAGAGAAGCCTATTTCGCAGCTGGTATTGTCCCGGATGAATTGTCGTTTAATGCTAATGCTAGACCAGAAGAATCTGACATAGAACTTACTAATCTACATCGTTATCCGCTTCACGCACAACAGCCTAGAATCATTCCCGGGGGCGGTCTCCAGCGATTGGTTACGAGTAAGGAGTTTCCGATCAGTACGACCATGGCTGGTTCTATCCTTGAATTGCAGCCTGGGGCACTTCGGGAAATGCACTGGCATCCGAATGCCGACGAGTGGCAGTATTATATTTCGGGCCAGGCGGAGATGTCTGTTTTTCTTGCTGAGGGTACTGTAGTCACCGAACAGTTCAATGCAGGTGACGTAGGCTATGTACCCATGGGAGCCGGGCACTACATTAAAAATACAGGCGATACCCTGTGCCGTGTTCTTATCGGATTTAACAGCGGGAAATACGAGTCTATTGATCTGAGCGAATGGCTTTCAGGCAACCCTAAAGATGTCGTGGTGACAAATTTCGGGCTGACGGATGGTGAAATTGAAAAATTTCCAACAAAAAAGATTTTTATTCAACCTAAAATATAAAACTTATGTTGCCAGAAAAGAAAGCTTTTCTGTCCGCTGACAAAATAGGGGTACAAGAAAAATTAGCGATACTACTTGCTTTCATAGCTGGGTATATCGATGCAGTTGGGCTGATCAAATGGAAAACCTATGTTTCTTTTATGAGCGGGAATACCACGCAGCTTGGAACAGCGATAGACACAGGAACAGTAGAAGTCATCAGCTCATCGCTATGCGTAATTGGGAGCTTTGTAAGTGGTATCTACCTGGGCACATGTCTCTCGCAGTGTCAGAGACAGCGAAAATTTTCATCCAAATTCTTTATTGTGGCGGGCATTTTAATCACTTACAGTATCGTTGGTAGCTATTATCAGATACCGAACTATAGCTCGCTGGTCATTATCGGCTTTTCAATGGGGATGATGAACACGATCGTTACTTCGGTAGGAAAGCAAAATGTAAATACCGATTTTGTGACGGGGACGTTAAACAGTCTGGCAAAGAACTCGGCGATGTATACTATGAGCAATAGCAAAGAGGATAGGACTACCTATAGATCGAATACCATCCGTTTGTTGATTCTTTGGATAGGTTTTATCTTGGGTGCTTTTATCGCGCCGATGCTTCTTGATATGCTTACAAAGTGGACACTGCTTCTACCAGCGTTTTTTCTACTGGCATCTGCATTCTTATTCCCTATATCAATTATTAAAGATTAAAATTATGTTAGAAAAAAATACTGTTGCGCCTGATTTTACATTATTTGCAACACCAGACCAGAAAGTTACATTATCCGAATTTAAGGGTCGTAACGTGATCTTAGCATTCTATCCTGCCGACTGGAGTCCGGTCTGCAGTGATCAGATGGCACTGTACAATGAAATGCTCAAGTACTTTAAAAAGTATGACGCAGAACTGTTCGGAATTTCTGTGGACAGCAAATGGTGCCATCTGGCTTTTTCGCAGTCCCGTAACCTACACTTTCCGCTCCTTGCAGACTTTGAACCAAAGGGGGGAGTAGCAAAGAAATACGATGTCTATAATGAGAATGAAGGTCAGTGCAACCGCGCTCTTTTTGTAATCGATAAAGAAGGTATCATCCAATGGAGCTACAAATCACCGACGGCGGTAAATCCCGGTGCAGATGGAATATTGGACACTCTTGAAAATCTTAAAATAAAATAATTATGTCATTAAAAATACCTGTCAGTACTACTGACCACGCCCAAGGCAATCTAAATGCCGATTTAGTTATCGTAGAATATGGTGACTACCAATGTCCCTACTGTGGAGCCGCTTATCCGGTGCTAAAGAAGCTCTTGAAAAAATTTAGCGGAGAGGTGAAATTTGTATTTAGAAACTTCCCGCTTTCAGAAATGCATGAATATGCGCTTCCAGCCGCGATCGCTGCAGAAGCTGCTTCTTTGCAGGATAAGTTCTGGGAAATGCATGACGCTATTTACGAAAATCAGCAATACCTGGACGACCTGTATCTTTTTAAAATGGCAGAAGAAATAGGATTAGATATGGAAAAGTTTAAGTCCGATATACAAAAAGAGGAGCTGGCGAATAAAATAGATGCCGATTTTCAGGGCGGAGTTATCAGCGGAGTCAATGGGACACCATCCTTTTATGTTAATGGCAAGAAGTTTGACGCTGGGGCTGAAGACCTTTTCAAGCTTTTCATTAAATAAAAAAGGAGATTTATTGGAGCGGTACTACCATCAGCGACTTTTTAGCTGATGGTAGTACATAGAATACGATTCTAAACCTTATCCTCCACAATCATTTTTCGATGTTCTCTACCCCAAATAATCATTTCCGAAATAATATTCCCGAAAGTCCTGCAATATTCAGTGGGCTCATATTCAATTAAAACAGGAATATCGGGATAAACAGTTCGTTTAACCAACTTATTTAACTCCATATCTTTCAGTTCTTTTGAAAGCATTCTTGTCGTAATCCCGGGGATACTTCTTTCAATTTCGCGAAAACGCCGGTTGCCGTTGCAAAGCGAATTAATGACAGGAATTCGCCACTTTCCTCCAATGAAATAAAGAGTGTCCTGCAACGCTCTAAGTTCTTCTGTCTGATCTCTTTCCATGATTACAAAGTTAAATGATATAATTGATGATACTGATATACTCAGTTATACTGATAACAAAAGTATACCATTTCCCCTATAACTTTGTAAAAAAATCAAAGAAATGAATAAGTTCAATAACAAATTAGCCATCGTAACAGGTGGAAACAGCGGAATAGGATATGCAACCGCAAAAGAATTAATCGCAGAAGGAGCAGAAGTAATTATCACCGGAAGACGAAAAGAAGCCATTGAAAAGGCTGCTGCAGCGTTAGGGGCTATTTCTTTTGTGGCAGATCAAGGGAAATTGGAAGATATTGAAAATTTCAAAACCCAAGTTGAAAAGCAATTCGGAAAAGTTGACATCCTGTTTATTAATGCAGGCATCACTGGAAGTTTAGGTCCGATCGAAAATATGAGTGCCGAAAATTTTGACGATGTAATGGGTATTAATTTCAGAGGAGCTTATTTTACCTTGAGCAAATTTATTCCCCTGTTGAACGATGGTGCTTCAGTGGTATTTCTTTCATCCAACGTCGCGACCACATCTAAACCAAATAGCTCGATTTACCAGGCAAGCAAAGCAGCATTGAATTCCATTGCGAAGACCGCTGCTGCAGAACTGGCACCAAGAAAAATCAGAGTAAATTTAGTGAGCCCGGGGCCTACAAAAACGGAGATTATGACCAAAGCAGGACTGGATGAAAAAACATTGGAAGGTCTTGATGAATGGTTAATCAGCGGAATCCCTTTACAAAAAATGGGTACTGCGGAAGATGTAGCCAAAGCTGTTATTTACCTGTCAGATAACAATGTGGCAAGTTTCATGACCGGAACAGAAATCCTTATGGACGGTGGAATGGTTTTATAATTGGGGCTTCATTTTTTGGAATGTGGGTGCTGGAAGCTTGAAAAAATTCCAGCACTTTCTAATGATATACACCAACTACTTAACGTATCGATCTTTAGGAAATACAGCTCAGCAAAGGGCATCTGGAACATGAGGAAAAACTTACTTAAGTTCTGGAAGTTTAACCTCTCTATCATAAAGAACATTAACTACATTTTTTATGAAATCTTCCTTTTTGATCCGTTCACCGTTGGTATTATAAGCAATTGAAATATCGGCTTCTTTATTATAAATTAG
The DNA here is from genome assembly GCF_003627955.1 of Sphingobacterium puteale. Taxonomy (GTDB): domain Bacteria; phylum Bacteroidota; class Bacteroidia; order Sphingobacteriales; family Sphingobacteriaceae; genus Sphingobacterium; species Sphingobacterium puteale. The sequence continues at coordinate 338,452 of NZ_RBWS01000006.1, forward strand.
AACCGCATGGGATCCCAGGGTATCCCCACCATGTCCATAAAATATGGTCCCTTCAAAATCCCAGACTGCGATTCCTCTTCCCCAATCTTCTTTTCCTATTAGAGGTTCCATTAACTGAAGCGTTTCCTTTTTAATAATATTGTTGTGGAACAAATTGTTCACGAAGACATTTAAATCATACGAGGTTGCGGCAATGTCGCCGACGCCTATAACATTAAGAAAGTCGAGATCTTTATCTAATAGATGCCAAGAATTATCATTATAGCGATAAGGTGGATAAACGTTTTTTTGATTGGGCCTGAAAGAATCTAAATTTTTTAATCCGAGCGGTTTTATAATTTCATTTCTAACAATTTTTTGATAGGACTTTCGGTATTTTTCTTCAAGGATTTTTGCAAGTAGATAATATGCGGAATTTGAATAAGCGACCTTTTCATCCGGTTCAAAATTTTTCCCCTGTTGGATGATCAGGTCCATGATTTGTTTATCAGTTGTCTTCTCAGTTACCCATACTTCGCCATCTTTAACAACATAACTGCCTAGTCCGCTGGTATGGCCAAGAAGATGTTTTATGGTTATTTTATCCGAATTGGGAATTTGAGGATAGAACTCAGCAAGTTTATCGGTCAAATGTAATTTGTTATCCTCGATTAACTTAAAAATTAGAACTGCTGTAATCATTTTGGTAACAGAGCCAACCTGATACTTTGTACTTTGATTGTAGATCAATCCAGGTATATTTTTTTGACCAAAATGTTTGGTATAGACTTCTTTCCCATTCTTAAATATAGATAGACTGCCGATCCCTAGATTTTTATTTTCAATTGAATTAAAATAAGTATCAAGTTTTTCGGAATTAATATTTTGTGCAAATAGAAAGGTTGGAAGGATAGCAATTAATAGAGCGGCTAGTTTATTTTTCATTTTAAATCTGTTTTTTCTAATATTCGTATGACAATCAGCTATTGACATATATTGCAATATCGTGTTATTTACTTTAGGAATGATAAGTTTTGGCAAATTGTTTATTAATTACGAAAAATGCTTTGTCATACCTTTATAATATTCACAGAGTGTGCATCACTCGGCCTAAATTAACGTATTGAGGCATTGGTGGGCTATTAAAAACCAGGAGCAAAAAATCACTCCCGGGCCACTAATCGAAATTCTAAAAAACGAAAGTTTTAATACTTCAATTTGTGCAACAGCACTTAAAACTATCTCATTATTTAGCAAACAACCTTTTGACCGACAACTACCTAAAGACCCGGGACATTGGAAAGTAGCAGATTTAAGAATAGACTTAAACCCGACAGCAGAGCGAGATGCCTACTTTGTGGTTTTCTAGTTCCTTCACATATTGTCACTTTTATAATGCTTTTTTCTGTATTGTATATGGTTTTCGGGAAACCGAAAAGTTAATTACATCGGATCTACAAAGTTAGAAATTAGTTTATAAGGCCGCTGGTTTAAATATCATTGGTGATACCAACTTAAAAAGTGATCCTCATAATGACTAATTTTGGAACTAAAATTCCAGTAATTGAAATATATTTTAAAACAAATGAAAACACTAGAAAATAAGACCGCATTTGTAACAGGCGGTACAAGAGGAATGGGAGAAGCAATTGTAAGACGTTTTGCTTCTGAAGGAGCCAATGTCGTATTCACCTACGCCAACTCAGCAGAAAAAGCAGAAAAGATTGTAGCGGAAATAGAAGCGCAGGGGGTAAAAGCGCTTGCCATCCATGCTGATGCCTCAGAGGCAGGACGTTTAGAAAGTGCACTGGGGCAGGCTAATGCCAAGTTCGGAAAGATTGATATCCTTGTAAATAATGCCGCTGTTGCCATTCCAGGAACAATTGACCAAGCTTCCCTTCAGGCTGAAGGCTACAATAAGATGATAGACGTGAATATCCGCGCTGTAGCTGAGGCGGTTAGAACAGTTATTAAATTCATGCCCGATGGCGGAAGAATCATCAACATAGGCTCCGTTGGTGGAAATAGAATTGGAGGCCCCGGCATGGCTGATTACGTTGCGACCAAAGCCGCGGTTTCGGCATACAGCAGAGGGCTTGCATGGGATCTTGGCCCAAGAAATATTACGGTGAATGCAATTCTGCCCGGCGCAACTGATACAGATATGATGCCCAAAGAAGAGGAGATCCGTCAGGCTTATACAAATGCTATTCCGCTTAAGCGTCTTGGAAAGGTTGAGGAAATTGCTGCACTTGCAAACTTCCTTGCCGGACCTGAATCTTCCTATATTACCGGTAGCAGTATCGTAATTGACGGCGGTATCAGCGCATAAAGTATAGCTATGAAAAATTTAAATCATGAAGATCTCATTGCAATTGTCGAGATCAAAAAAGTAATGGCCCGCTACACCAGGTTTGTCGATACAAAGCAGTGGAATTCCTTTAAAGAATTATTTGACGAAAATGCCCATATGCTCTTCGAAGGAGAAAAAGGCGAGCGGCTTTTTGAGTTTAACAGTCCCCAAGAAATGGTGAATGTAACCGCACCTGTGCTGGAAGGTGCCCGCTCTGCCCATCACGTGCATAGCCCAGAAATTGAACTGTTGCCCGAACATCGTGCCACAGCGATATGGGCAATGGAAGATCTGATCAACTTTGCGCAGAGGGAAGAGATTCCCTACAAAAAGCTGCATGGTTTTGGTCATTACCATCTGGAACTACTTAAAACAGAAAAAGGATGGAAGATCACCAGACTACAGCTTAAAAGAACCATATTGGATATTTTAGTTTAAACTACTATCAATTAATAAGGGGAACCGGGTTTCGGAAATGGAACCCGGTTTTTTATCATTTTAAAATGGAAAGTGTTTGCTCGATCATTTTGCGGCAGGCCTCTTCATCCATACCCGCTTTGGTGGATACGACCATTCCTGACATGGTATTGACCAGGTAATCGGTAATAGTCTCCATATCGATATCACTGTGCGAAGGAGAGGAGTTCTTTAGCATTTCCAGGAAATGAAAGATTGCATACCTGCTGTCATTGTAGCTTTGTTGGATGATCTGGAGTGCCTGCTCATCGTGCGGACCGAACTCAATGATGGAGTTCACAAGGAAACATCCATTGGGCATTCCGGGTTGGTAGCATCCTTTGACAGCGAGATCGAAGATCTTGCTGATACCCTCTCTGGGGTTTTTGGCACTGCGCTTGATCTGTTCAAGGGCGTCAGTGGTTAATTTTGAGTACCGATGGAGAGCCCTTATTAGAAGACCGCGTTTGTCACCAAATGTTGCATATAGGCTTGAGCGGCTGATCTTAAGATGGTTGACGAGTTCTTCAGGTGAGGTTGCGTGATAACCCAGCTGCTGAAAAAGAACAATCGATCTGTCCAGTATATCTTCTTCAATAAAATTTTTTTTTCGGCCCATCGTAATAAAAACTGTAATGCATACCACTTGATAGACAAATTTAAGGTTTTATTATTAACCGTTAGCCTAGCGGTATCACAGGTGGAACCACCTGTGATTTGAATTTAAGGGCAGAAAATCAGTGAGTTGACTGCCTGATCATTGAAAATATTTTAATAATTTTAATAAAAAAATATGAAAGATATTAATGTCATTCCTTTGACCGCAGAAAATACGCGGGCCCTGCAGGACACAATATATGTAATCGGAGGGAAGTGGAAGTTGCCTATTCTGTTTTCAATCTGCAGTGGCAATAAGCATTTTAAGGATATCCAACGCAGTATTCCGGGGATTACCACAAGAATGCTATCTAGGAGTTTAAAAGAGCTTCTGGATAATAAGATTATTACAAGAACAGCGTATTCTGACAGTCCTGTCATCATCGAATACGAATTTACCGAATATTCCAAAGAATACGCTATACTGATAAACCAGATGATCGAGTGGGGAAAAAGGCACCGTAAATTAATTATTGAAAGTGTATAGCGATCTCAACAAGTTTGTCTTCTGGCTTTTAAACAAAAAAATCTTATCAGAATTGATAAGATTTTTTGTTACCGGAACATCAAGCAGTATATCTGCCAAAAGTTATCATGCTGCAAACCTACTGCAAACTAACAACAATCTTACCGGTTGTATGGTTTGTCTCCATTTCCTGATGGGCTAGCGCCATTTCTTCAAGTTTAAATGTTTTTGAAACGTGCGGTCGAAGGATACCCTTGGACATTAAATGGGCCAAAGCTTTTATGTCCGTTCCACTTGATATTACTGCGTTGTAGAAAATGTTTACATTTTTTTCTTTTGCCAAAACTTCCCATTTTGTTCCCTCGATGTGGTTCCATAAACTCAGTAGGTTACCGCCCTGTTTTAGCACCTTGATGGTCTGCTCGATATGCTCATCACGCAAGGCCTCAATTACATAATCCACAGGCTGAAGGATATCCAGAAAATTTGTTGTCTGATAATCTATAAATTCATCCGCACCAAGTTCCATAAGAAGCTCTTTTTTTGAACCTGAGGCTATCGCAATAACATATGCTCCGAAGCTCTTTGCAATCTGTATGGCCAGATGCCCGACTCCGCCACCTGCTGCTGTAATCAGAACACGGTCTCCGGATTTAATTTTGACTTTATTTAGAGGTTGCCAAGTCGTTAAAGCTGCAAGAGGTGCGGCCGCAGCTTGCTGATAAGAGATACTCTCTGGTTTCAGCGCAATATCCTTGACACGGGCAACTACATATTCTGCATACCCTTTGGCATGTCCCGGGCTGCTGGAAGTCGGGAAATTGAGCAGACCAAAAACTGCGTTTCCTACTGCAAAGTCTGAGACACCTTCACCCAGCTCCACAATATCACCTGCGATATCCCAGCCCAGTATTTTTGGTGATTCACCGTTAAATATATAATCTAATGCTACATTTTCCCTAGCATAAATATCTGTTGGGTTAATCCCTATGGAATTTACTTTTACTAATACTTCATCTTTTCCAGGACTTGGAATGGGTAGATCTTTTAATTCCAATTGCGAAATATCGCCCTGTTTTTTTAAAATAATTGCTTTCATTTTTCTGTATTAAAAACTAATACAAAATTAGGAAGATTGCACTGTCAATTTATTGGCAATATCATCAATGATACTAAGCGCCGGGCGTTGTTTGTCAGTAAAACTTTTTAAAGAGGTCAAACCATGATGGAGCACCGAAAGCTCTTATCAATCAAAAATTCTTGATCAAGTAAGGCCAATTTAAATAGCTGTATGAGCCCAGCATGCTGTACAATAAAAAGATACAGGTCAGTAAATGCCTGCATCTTTTTATTTAGGAAGCAATTATAATATAATGGACACGTTAAGAACCGAATTTAATTTTCCAAAGTACTTAACGCCCAGTCCTCAAAATGAATCTTGCCTGCATTATATTTTTCAGCAGGGACGAGCAGTGATCTAGGAACAACAAGATGCATATATTTGCTGTCCTCGTCAGAAACAACCCTTATGGGCTTCCCGGATATCGCAATATATTTTGCCACAAAATCATCCATATTTGCCCTTGTAGGCCCAGCAATCTCTACCGTACCATTTTTAGGCTCTTCGAGTGCAAACTGTACAATGTAATCTGTGACATCTTCCAGGGCAATGGGCTGGTAGTCGATCTTCGAAACGAATACCTCGTCAGCCTGTCCCTGAACGGCAATGATGGCATCAGTATGCTCATAAAACTGTGTTGAACGAATGATTGTATAAGGTATTCCCGAGTTTTTGATGTTGTCTTCCTGATGTTTCTTTGCGCGAAGATATCCTATCTCCAGCGCATCGTCTGTTCCGACAATGGAAAGTACGAGGTGATGCCTGATGTTTGCAGCCAGCTCCGCTTTTACCAGATTCTTTCCTGCGGTCTGAAAAAAGCGGATTGCATTTTCTTCTTCAGGAGAGGAGGAATTGGATAGATCGATTACTATTTCCGTATTTTCCAATGCTTGCGAAAGACCTTCTCCGGTCATGAGATCTACTCCATGTGAAGGTGAACCAATGATTACCTGATGACCAAGGTTTGCCAGTTTTTTTGTGACCAGCCTTCCAGTAAGACCTGTACCACCGATTACTAAAATTTTCATATGTGAACTATTTAATTTTGTGAAATTGATTAAAATAAGCTGCGCACCTGTACGCCGAATGGATTTCCAAACCAGCACCGCCAATATCCGTCCCGTCCTTTCTTTACGTAATCGCTTGAAGTTCCGGCAATATTTACTTTTTCGCCGTTATTTCCTGTCCCAGTGATTCTCCAATGCAGGACCAATGAGGCCAGATTATCGGTCGAATAAATATTCCTGGCAACAATTTCTATCGGCAATCCAAAACCGAAGGACTGCTGCAGCTCATGGGCGATCGCTATTTTTCCGCGTTTGGGCTCACCGCTGGTACTGATAACGACTGCATCATCCTCATAGAAGCCGAGCATGGTTTCAATATCCCTGGAATTAAAATGATCCAAAAGAGAATCGACAATTCCTTCAGGGGTGGTTGATAATTTATAAGTCGGACTTTCTGCCAAATTATGACCTTCCATAACACCTAAGAATTAATATTATGCGATATACTATACCGTACAGTGTATCTATAGTGCAAAATTGATCAAAAAATGAATGCAGGAAAACTGACAAACAAAGGTAAAAGGTGGACAAAAAAAGAAGCAGGGTCTAAGTTCAATAGGATAGGATCGTCTAATCCAGGTCTGGATTGGAACGTAGTGTCTTTCTGTAATCACCCGGTGATCGGCCAGCTTTTTTTGTGAAAAGCCTGATAAAATACTTGGTATCTTTATAACCTAGCTGGACCGAAATTTCCTTAATACTCAATCGCGAATAATAGAGCAGGCGCTGTGCTTCGCTTAGTATTTCCTTCTGGATCAGTGCCGATGCAGATAAGCCCGTCACTTTTTTAACAACATCGTTTAGGTGGGCCACGGAGATATTTAACCTTTGGGCATATGCTGAGGGGCGTTTAAGACTGCGGTAATCACTCCTTACAAGATTTCTGAATTCGTTGGTTATACTTATAACCCGGGGGCTATGACTTATGGAACCAGCTGCTAATTTGCGCTGGTGACAAATTACTGCCTGGGCTATAAAAGCTGACAGCAAGGGCTGTTGCACTTCCTTACTTGCGGTATTGTTTATACGGTCCAAATTTTTCAGGGAGTCTAGGATTGCCGTAAACCATTGTTGCTCGGGCGCTGAGAGTGACAATATAATGGTTTCATTTAAAGATGCATCAAGTATGTCCTTGGCTGACCTGGTCATATGATGACCTTCAAAAGAAATGTAATAGCCAGATGCCCCTAAAGCCGTGGTGATCTGATGTACCTGGTGCGGTGGGCAGACAAAAAGTGTTCCTGCAGGCATGGTCAGCTGTTCAAAATCAAATAGGACTTCCAGCTGTCCCGCATCAACAAGCATGCAGGTATAATGGTCATGCCGATGCGGATTCAGCGCTTTTAGGATGCCCGGCGTTGAACCGTCCCATATTCCAACGGCAATGCTGCTGCTGGAATCCATGCTGTTCACTAAAATGGGATCTCTTTTTGGCATGTGGCGCAATTTTAAATTCAAATTTAGTTCATATACTTTAAGAATTCCTATCGATCGCATTTTATTACCCTGATTTTCTAATTATTTATATATAGACCATAAGATCTATAAACGAATTTCGGAAGGCCTTTGGTCACGGATGGTATTTTCGACCGGATTTCCGAGTATTCACACTGCCGCACAGGTGCTATCATCGCCACCGATATCAAGGGATACAGCAATGCTTCCAAGATCTTTCTTACCGGTTAAAGCATATTTAATGATATCAATACTTTCATTTTTAACTTTTTGAATGACTTGATGATCATGGGGATCAATTCCCGTGACGCTCGTGACGATGGTGTCAATCTTAAAATTCGTTTTTCGAGGTTTATTCACAACATGGGCTGTCTGCAACCTCATCAGTTCTATAGCAGGCTGAAGATCCGGTAGGCGGTGGTGAAAGAATGTTTGAGCGGATTGGTTTGTGCCGGTTCGTGTACTGGAGGTCCATATGACGTTCACTATTCTGGGGCTTAGGGATTTTCTTAGCAGTTCAGTTAATTTGTTGACAATGCCTTTGGTCCCGGCATCGTTAACCTCAAAAATTCCTTTTCCGGAATCAGGATGAGCTGATAGACCATACGTTGACATAAAGAACGTATCAATGGTGTTGTTGATCAGAACATCCAAAGAATTGATCAGTATGCCGATTTCTTGCCCCGCTGCGTCTATCGAGGATTCGCTGCTGATGTCTACATAAAAAATATCTACGGTGCCAATACCTTCAGCAGCGAGTTCTTTGACGACTTGTTCACCGATTGCAAGGTCAGAACATCCAATATAGACAAAATAATTCTCATCAGCTAGCTTTCTTGCCATTTCAAGGGAGATTATCTTATTTGCTCCGGTTATTAATGCTGTTCTCATATAAATAATGCTTGTTTATGATATCTTTTTAAAATGTGATTAACGCTATGACTTAAAATTTACACAGTATCATCATTATGTATCATGCAAATAAAGATAAATCAGGTTCGATCAGTACGGGAAATTAAGATGAAGCGGGCAAATTGCCGATTGAAGCAGGCGGGCAAAGCTATTATTTATTCCTACGAAAAGAGGAGAATTAGTACCTTTGACCAGATACTAAATGAATCTTTATTGAACAGATTTTATGACAGCGATCGGGTACTATCTGGGATTTTAATTCATGCATTTCTAAGTTTTCTTTGATGTTTTTTTGCTTTCTTCTATTTAAAAATAACGTATGTCAAAACAGTATCGAATATTGGGTGTGATAATTTCATTGGCAATAGGACTTGCCATATTGCCGATAAAATTGACCTCAGAAGATCTGCACTCAGGTAATTTGTTTTTAGCCGCTCGTACAATCAGATATACGTTTACTGCAGGGATACTGGCTTTTCTCCTTCACCTTTATCTTAACCGCAACATATTTGCGGCGAGATGGATTGTGGTAGAATATATTTTAAGAATTATAGTTATCGCTTTGATTATCTGTTTGACTTCTATCGTAGTCGATGTAATTTTCAACAAATTTGTTAAAGAATCTTCTTTTACTATTGCAAAAGAGGATCTAAATTGGTACCTGGTCATTCTACGGTGCTTATTGGTCAGCACTGTGCAGTTCTTTGTAGTTTTTTATCTGCAATTGGTAGAAGAAAGCCAAAGGCGTCGTCTGGAAATAGAGAAGCTCAATCGATCGCAGCTGGAAGCTAACTTATCCAATCTGAAAGAGCAAATGAATCCACATTTCTTGTTTAACACGTTGAACACCTTAAGTGCAATAACAAACGATGTAAAAGTGAAGGATTATGTCTCTGAAATTGCAAACGTTTACCGGTATATGCTCATTCATAATAAATTGAACCTTGTTCCTCTGGAAAGTGAATTGAGTTTTATAAATTCCTACTTATATATTATAAAAACTAGATTTGGCAATTCTTTAAATATAAACATTCGGATAGACGAATGTATCTTGCCGACGAAGATCCCGCCACTGAGCCTGCAGTTGCTGCTTGAAAATGCAATTAAACATAATGTAGCTTCCCTTGATAGTCCATTAGCTATAGATGTATATAATGATTCCGAAAATATTATTGTCAGCAATAGCCTGCTGCCAAAGAAAACTAACTACCATTCGACTGGCGTTGGTTTAAATAATTTATTAAACCGTTATCAGCTTTTATTTAAACAAGATATCATTATAGAGCAGAATACGGCTGTGTTCAGCGTAAAGTTACCCATTATAAAATCATGAAAATTCTGATCATAGAAGATGAAATAAATTCTGCCAAAGAGCTCGAAAGGATTTTGGTAAAGCTTGATATACAAAACGAAGTTACAGCTATTCTTGACTCTGTGAAAGCGAGTATTGAGTATTTGCAACAACATGATTCTCCTGATCTGATATTTTCAGATATTCAATTGGCGGATGGGATGTGTTTTGAGATCTATAGCGAAGTCACTGTAAATAGCCCGATCATTTTTTGTACGGCCTATGACGAATATATGCTTGATGCCTTTGAAACGAATGCCGTTAGTTATTTATTGAAACCAATCACTGAGGTGATGGTTGAGAAGGCCCTTGGAAAGCTCAAGCGTTTAAAATCTGCTTTTGAGCCGGCCATTTTAAAAAGATCTATTGACCGCTTGAGTGAAAAATTTAAGGCTTCTTACAAAAAGTCAATACTCGTGGAGCAGCGTGAGAAGATAATACCAATTTCAGTACATGATATTGCCTGCTTATTTTTGGAGAATACAGTGATCAGGATTATAACGCTAACGAGCCAGCAATACTTCATGGCTTCGACATTGGATGAGCTCGAGAGAATGCTCGATCCTGAATCTTTTTACCGGGCGAATCGACAGTATATTATTAATCGCCTTTCTATTGCAAATATAGAACGATTTTTTTCCCGAAAGCTTATTTGTAGACTTACAGTAGAAACACCAGAGACTATTGTTGTCAGCAAAGCGAATTCTTCAGATTTCTTGAGATGGTTGGAAGGGGGGACGACAAAAACCAGATAACACCAAAAAGTGAAACCATCTGGTGTTATTCTTTGGCAATGCAGGGTATTTTACTTCGCAAACAGTGCTTTTTTCAAAACAGTTGCTGCATCCAGCACGGATTCCTGTACAGCGTGGATGTGCGCCAGCGGATTCAGCATCCCGTAATCGTGGATAAAGCCTTTATACTCAGTAATAGTGGTTGGCACACCGGCGTCATCCAATTTTCTTCCATATGCGACACCTTCATCATGCAAAATATCATTCTCGGCCACCTGAACAAGTGCGGGAGGCAAACCTTTCAGTTCTTCCAGAGAAGCTTTCAGTGGTGAGGCGTATTTGTTGTCCCGCTCTTTCAAGTCAGGCAGATAATTGTCCCACATCCATTTCATCAATGGGGTTGTCAAAAATCTTTCCTGCGCAAATTTTGTATAAGAAGCTCTGCTGAAGTCTGAGTCTGTTACGGGCCATAGGAGCACCTGTTGTTTTAGTTTGGGACCATTGTTGTCTTTGGCCATTAAGGAAACCACTGCGGCCATGTTTCCACCGACACTGTTTCCGGCAACAGCAAGCTTACTTGCGTCAACTCCGATTTCTTTTCCATGTTCGGCGACCCATTTTGTCGCGGCATAAGCCTGATTGATGGCTACCGGAAATCTGGCTTCCGGAGATGGGGTGTAATCCGGGAAAACGGCTACCGCACCGCTGTTGACAACCAGGTCACGAACCAGTCTTCTATGGGTAGGGTAGTCTCCCAATACCCATCCACCGCCGTGGAAGAACATAAATACGGGTAGTCCGGCCTGTGCACCTTTGGGTTTTACGATGTGGATTTTTATGGTCTGTCCGTCCGCTATGATTGTTTTTTCGGACTCCTGGATATCGGAATAATCGAAGCTTACCGATTTTTGAGCTCCAACCAGAACCAGCCTGGCATCTTTCGGTGAGAGGGTTTCCAGCGGTTTTCCGCCGCCGCCGTTCAAAGCTTTTAAGAATGCTCTTGTTTCCCGGCCAATGTTGGGGTCCTGAGATGCTGGGTTTGATTGTGCCATGATATTGGAATTTAAGATGGCGAGTGCCGCCAATGTTAAAACTTTTGAATAGATTGTTTTCATTGTGATTATTTTTTAAGGTTGATGTTTAAAATGATTTTGAAGCTGAATGCTGCGCTTACTGGACAGGTTTTTTCTGCTTCTCTGGCAATTTTTTCAAATTCTTCGGCCGAGATGCCGTCCACTTCTGCATCGAGTAACAGTTCGGACTGTGTGATCTTTCCATTATCTAAGGTAATGATGGATTTTGTCTCCAGTCTTTCAGGAGTATAACCAGCCTGTGTGAGATCCAGGCTCAGCTTCATTGTAAAGCATCCTGCGTGGGCCGCAGCAAGCAGTTCTTCGGGATTTGTGCCTAGGCCTTCAGCGAAACGGCTGTTGAATGAATACTGGGTCTGGTTCAGAACGGAACTTTGTGTTGTCAGATGTCCGTTTCCTTCTTTGATGGTGCCGTTCCAAACGGCCGTTGCATTACGTTTCATACGCTTTATTTTTGATTGTTAATTTCTTATAGGACAAAGATATGTCATATAGGCAATCAAAATAAAGAGTAAAAAGTCGATATAAATTGTACTTTTTTCCTTTTGTGGTCTAATTTTTAATTTCTTTCCGAAAAGCCGCAGGAGTTTTTCCTGATTTCTGCGTAAAAATCCGGTTGAAGTAAGCCGGGTCTTCATAACCCAATTGATAAGCGATTTCCTTTATAGTGAGCTCGCTGTAAAGGAGCAGGCGTTTGGCCTCAAGGACGATCCTGTTTTTGATCATCTCGTTCGGATTTTCAAGATTCAGTTTATGGAATTTGTTGGAAAGCGTTTTCGGCGCCAGATTCAGCAGGTCTGCATAATCGGCCACACTGTGTTTTTCCTTGTAGTGGATATTTACCAACCGGCTGAAGTTCCTGAAAAAATCCTGATCCGTGCCGACGAGGTCAAGCTTTTCGTTTTGGAGGTTCTGCTTTTTCCACTGCCTCGTCGCACGGATGATAATCTGTTTGAGGTATGTTCTGATCATTTCTTCTGAAGAGCGATCCTGAACATGAAGCTCATCGCTGATCTGAGCGAATAGTTGGGAAATTGTTTGCAGTTCATCGCCCTGCAGATCCACTGTCGGGTTTTCAAAAATATTATTGAACAACAGCCCGTCACAAGCGACCTCCTCATCGTGGATCTGAATACAGTAGAAATCCCTGTTGTAATGGATTAAAAAGGCTTTATTTTCATTGGCCGACTGAACGTCAAGATATTGATTGGTATTAATGAAAAGCAATGTGGGATTTTGGGTTTCATAAGCAGTGAAGTCCACGGTCAGTGCATAACCCGCTGGAACGAGCAATACTTTGATATAATGCCGAAAAGTTTCGCCGTTAACAAGATCCAGGGAAGAGGAATCAAAAGAAATCAGGCCTAATTTCTTATATTTCGATTCGAAAATGGAGGTAGCACTGTTCATAAGGACGTTTGTTTATGTTCAAATGTATCTCTTTTGCCTATAAAACTAAAATAAACGATATAATTTGCAGCAGATTTCAGAAAAAATAATAAAGATATCACTCGTTCTTCCCATCAATTAGCTTTCATATATTGAAGAATGAATTTATTGCCTAACGCTACAGTCTTAAAGTTTGATTTTTGTAAAATAGCCATATCTATGCTTGATCCATTGTGTCTGTCATCATCTTATTTACGATTAGCCATTGGCCATTGATATGATGAAATGAAAGGAATTCATGGTAGTAATAATGGTACATTTTAACTTTCACTTCTGCTACAGCAATTGAGTTTATGACAGAAATTTTGATAATTTCGCCATGGAAAGGCTGACTAGAGTCCTTTGGGCTTTGGCGATGCGCCACCACGTCAAGATATTCTGCTAGTCTTTTGAAATAAGGCTGTCCCTTTACATCACCTAGAAGTAAAGCATCGGAGTAAAATGCCTGTTCCAAGCGTTGCACATCCCCTAAATATATTCCCTGGAAATAGTAATCCTCCAGGGTCGTTTTGATTGCTAAGCTGTTCATATTTGTATTATTCATCGCGGTGTTAATTTGTGCTTTGCTATCCGGGCGTAAACCGAAAAGCAAAGCTGTTAGTATAATTATTTTCATTATTTTAAATTGTGGCCGGCGCCCATACCGCCGTCGACATTAATGATCGCACCATTAATAAAGTTGCTTTTTGCAACTGTGTAAATCATTTCTGCGACATCATCTACTTCACCGATCCGGTTGACCAAATGTATACCGGCCATGCTATCACCATTTTCGCCGTGCATCGGAGTTCGGATCACGCCCGGAGCAATTGTATTGACCCGAATATTTCGGCAACCGAATTCAGCCGCTAATTGTATAGTGAGCGCATGGATGGCGCCTTTGCTTGCCACAGGTGCTGTGGCGGGAGCACCTCCCAAAGCATGGTTCACCAGTGGCGTCCCGATATTGATGACCACGCCGTGTCCCTGTTTTAACATTTCCGGCATTACAGCTTGTGTGGTAAAAAATGTTCCTTTCAAGTTGGTGTTTAAAAAAGTGTCAAGGTAATTCTCATCCACCTCTAGAAATGGTCTATTCCCAAAAATGCCGGCATTGTTAATCAATACATCCACTTTGCCAAATTGTTTTAGAGCCAGACCAACGAGCTGTTCTCCAGTTTCTTTATGACTGATATCGCCGGCAACCCGGGCCAGCCGTGGACCACCACCTAGCCTGTAAAACGTTTGTTCGAGCTTTTCGGGGGTTGCCGAATTGATGACAACATTGTCTCCTCGGTCAAGAAAATATTTGGCCGCTGCCTCGCCAATACCCGACGAAGCTCCTGTTATGATAATTGTTTGTGTGTTCATCGTTCTATTTTTTATCGGCAGTAATGCCGTTTTCACGTAATATTGATACTTGCTCACCGGCGTAGCCCCAGTCGTCCAATTCAACTTCCTGGATAACCACATGTGTTAAGTGGGGATCCTTGTTCAAGATCGTTGTGAACAGGTCGGTAATTCCTTTTATAAGCTGTTGCTTTTGTTCGCGGGTAATATGTTCTTTGGTTAATTCTATTTTTATAAATGGCATATCTTTGCTTATTATGCAACAGCGATACTTTCGCTCGCTATGGCGGTTAATGAAATAGTAAGTTCAAATTCGTTGTAGATCAACGTGTCCCCAAGGTTCTGAAAAAAGTTGCCCGAACGGAATTTCATGTCATATTTAGTCCGGTCTATTACAACGCTTGTTTTCGCCGCCAAAGTTTGGTCATTAACAATAACATCAATGTTAAATGTTACTTTCTGTGTAATTCCCTTAATTGTCAGATCAGCGGTGCAGCTATTATGATTTGAAGATGATATAATCAGGCTGGCTTCTGGATATTTTTCGGAATTAAAAAAGTCTTCAGAAGCCAGATGTCCGGCAAATTGTGCATTCGTGACAGGATCTGTTATATCCATTATCTTAATGGATCTGGTGTCTACTATAAATTCCCCAGCTGTAATTTCCCCGTCATTTAATGTGAGCTGACCGCTTTTTAAATTTATTGTACCATTGTGGCTGCCAGTTACTTTTTTGCCTACCCAGTTGATCCGGCTTTCTGTCGTTGAAATGATGATTTTTTGTGTTTTCATTACCTTGTATTTAATTTGTTGAAAAAATTATACTACAAAGTAACGCTACTGTGTTGAACTGATAACGTGACCTATGTCACATTCTGATTCTCTACTGTAAAGTAGGATGATTTGATGAAAGCAACTTGTGCGAGGGGAATCTGCTCTAGTGGGAATTGCTCTCCCTGCTGTTTATTTTTTGAATAAGTCAGCATGTTCCGTCGTTTCTCTTATTAGTGATTGCATCAGTTCAGATGCATTTCGGTGTTTCAGTATCGGTGCGATCTGACCGCTCCATAGGAAGAGAAATTCTGGCCACTGCTGTTCCAGTGCAGCTTTTCGGAGTGAAGACATGATCGATGTCTGTAGTGGAAAGGGGAGGGCTGCTATTTCGCCGTCCGGCAATTGTTTGGTTATAAGAGAACGAATCCCTCGTCCAAGTCTACCGGTATAGGCCCTGCTGAGGGTGGTGTATTTTGCATGGTCAGAAAAAAGCATATCACGATGTAGTGGAATAGCACCCGATTCCTCACAGGCCAGAAAGGCCGTTCCGATTTGGACAGCATCCGCGCCTAAGATCAGAGCTGCGGTTATTCCTTTTGCATTTGCTATTCCACCGGCAGCTATAACCGGGGTTTTCACTTTTTCGCGGATCAGTTGTAAAAGTGTGAATGTACCCATTAGGGACGATTCGGCTTTTTCAAGAAAGGAGGGACGGTGCCCCCCTGCTTCAAATCCAGATGCGATGATGGCGTCTACACCTGAATTCTCCAGAACAATTGCCTCATCCAACGTTGTCGCCGTCCCTATAGTTATGATCCCTTTGCTTTGGCATTCTTCCATTACGGATACGGGCAAAGTGCCAAATATAAAACTGAAAACCTTTGGACGGATATCCAATATCACATCGAGCTGATTTGCAAAACGAGATTGAAATGCCGCCGGTTTCGTAGGGAAATCAATGTTCAACGCATTAAAATAAGGTTCGAAGATTGCCTTGGCTCGCTCATATTGCTGATCAGAAATACCATCGTCGGCCATATCCGTATCAGACACCCACAGATTCAGGTTATAGGGACCAGCCGTTGCGGATTTTATCTTATCGTTGACATCGACAATTTCCTGGGGGCTGAGGGTATAAGCGCCAAATCCGCCCAGTCCGCCCGCATTGGACACGGCGGCCGCCAATTCGACCGAAGAGAGATTACCTCCAAAAGGTCCCTGCAAAATGGGGTAGTCGATACCCAATAACTGACTGATTTTTGTGTTGTTCCACATGTTAAACTGCATTAATTATTTCCAAAATAAGCTATTAACCAAGTCAATCCAAGGTGATCTAGATCACATTTTTTGGGCATTATAGAGACGGCTCAGGGTTTCTCTGGACACACCTAGATAAGCCGCTATCAAGTGTTTCGGGACTAAGTTATACAATTGGGGATACATTTGCAGTAACTCTTCATATCGGGTCTTGGCATTATTATTCATGAAGGATAGCAGACGTTTTTGGGAAGCCACGTAGCCACCATTTGTGCGCCAGCGAAAAAAATGTTCCAGTTGATGAATTTCACCACATAGTTTTTCCCGGTCTTCATTCGATAGGCACAATAGTTCGACATCCGTTATGCAGTCCAGGTTTACAGTCGCTTTGGACTGCGTATATAAGGCATTATAATCAGACGCCCACCAGGTAGGCATAGCAAATTGTAGGATGTGCATTTTTATATCTTCATTGATATAGAATGTCTTTAAGCAGCCCGTAATTACAAAATATTCATAATTTACCTGATCACCCTCCTGAATAATTACCTGTCCTTTTTTGAATGACAGCGGTTTAAAATGCTCAAATACATAATCATATTCAGGATCTGTGAGCATAGCATGTTTGGCGATGTGTGCCCGTAGCATTTCTTTGGCATCCATAATTGACTTAACTTAACATATTATATCGTTTTTTTGACATGAAATTAGACGATATAGATTTTTATAAATCCAAATTACTGAAAAAAACTCACTCCATTCACACGAAAGTTTTTTATGTTTTTGTTTGATCGTGCATGACCGCAGATTGCAATACTCCACAAAAGCAGATACAATGTATTCGCGTTGCTCATCTGTTCATTTGGCACGTCTGCGTAGGCCAAGGTATTTAAGCGTGTAAATAAAAGCGACCGTTTCAGTTGGAAGAAGAATTAAACATCTGCCTGAATGCTAAAGGTGAAACATTGGTTTTTTTCTTAAACAGTTTGTTGAACGATTGTGGATGTTCAAAACCGAGGTTATAGGCAATTTCTGCCACGGATAGGCTTGTTGTCGTGAGTTTTTCCTTGGCCTGTTCAATTAACTTATCGTGAATGTGCTGCTGTGTGTTTTTACCGGTAACTGAACGTAGTAAATCGCTTAAATAACGGGCCGAAACATGGAGGCCCTCTGCTAAATACTCTACGGTCGGAAGCCCCTGTTTTAGGGTTTCTTCGCTGTCGAAATAATTATCCAGCAATTTTTCTAATTGGGTCAGCAGCGCATGGTTAACCGCTTTTCGTGTGATAAATTGACGCTCATAGAAACGGTTGCTGTATTGCAAGAGCATTTCAATTTGCGACAAAATAATTCCTTGGGTATGCTTGTCGATATGCTGATATTCCTGTTCGATTTTAAGAAAAATTTCTATAATGTCTTTTTCTTCCCGTTCGGAAAGATGTAATGCTTCATTAAGCGCATACGAAAAGAAATTGTAGTTTTTTATTTTGGTAGCTAGGGGGTGGGTATACAAAAAATCAGGGTGAAATAGGAGCATGTAACCTTTTCCACATTCGACATTCATCTTTCTGATTTCGGCAATCGTTAACGATTGGATCTGCTTGGGCGCAATAAAATTCATTGTTCCTTTGTCGAAATCGTAATATTGTTGGCCGTACTTTAATTTTGCGGTTACATCTTTTTTTAAGGAAATGCTATAGAAATTTATGTAGAACTGCTCCCAGATGTCGCTTTCATCAGGTTTAATTCCAGCTACATCGATGACACTGATGAGTGGATGTAAAGGAGCCGGCAAGGACAATTGCCGATGAAATTCGGATATGGAATTGATACTATGCATCGTTTTTGTTATACAAATTTACAAAAAACAACTGCCTGTAGAGGCAGTTGCTGATTTAAAAAATTAGGCCTCAAATTGTGTTGCGATTTCTTGCCTGAATGCTTCTTTTCCGATTTGTAGTCGTCTTTCATAGAGCGCATGTGCATCTTCGCCAGCCAGATAACGTATTTGGTCTTTATTGTCCGTGGCGGCTTCATACACCACTTGGGCAATTTGCTCGGCCGTGGATGCATTTTGCATCATCAAACCCATTTGTTCGAACAGTTTGTCTTCAATGTCCTGATAGTCGGAAGTTCGGTTCATATCCAAAGAACGGCCAGCAAAATCTGTTGCTATTCCGCCCGGAGCAACTGTTTTGATTGCTATTCCAAACTTTTTCAATTCAAAGGACATGCTTTCGCTCCAGCCCTCCAAAGCGAATTTTGTCGCATGATACATGGAATGTAGCGGGAATCCCATAAATCCACCAATTGATGTGGTCGAAATAAATAAACCACTTTTCTGTGCTTTAAAATGGGGAATAAAGGCTTGTGTAACGCGCAATACCCCCAACAGATTCGTGTTGATCTGGCGAAGTATTTTTTCGTCACTCAATGTTTCAAACGCTCCCATTAACCCATAACCTGCATTATTGAAAACGACATCAATTTTGCTTAAAGAGATTGCTTTTGCTACAGTTTCTTTGATCTGGGCAGGATCGGTAACATCCAATTTTAATAGTGTAATGTTTTCGATCTCGGTAAGTTCGGTTTCATTTTCGGGATTTCGCATGGTTGCGATCACATTCCAACCCGCCTGTTGAAATAGTTTGGCAGTTGCTTTTCCCAGACCGGAAGAAGCTCCTGTAATGAAAATTGTCTTTTGCATCGTGTTATTGTTTGATTCCATACCACAAATGTCTAAAGAAGGCGTAGGGTATCTGTTTCCAAATTGAGCTTGATTGTAGCCAAAATGACGAAATCAAAATGTGTGAAAAAAATCATCGCCAATGGAGCGGAAAATTCATCGACTTTGGCACGATTATTTGTTGATATTCGTTATAAAAATAATGCAATGTTAAGCTGATTATTGCTCGGTTTTATATTTTTTGGCGTATTCGTATTGGCGTAATTGCTGTATGTTGAAAATTTTAGAAGATCTATATTTATGCAAGGGACAATTGACGGGATAAGCGGGGAACCACATCGTTCACAGGTGTTCCGTTTAACTTACAAAGGACAGGATTATCAGCTGGTGTTGCTGAAAAAGTCTTTATCAAAGCTCGATACGGAACTGCCAATTTTGCTCGACGGAATTGAGCAAAAATTAGTAAAAAGAGGTGACTGCTGGTTTTTTGAAAACAGGCATTCGGATCAGCACTTTGCGACAGAGATTTGGCGCAATTTATCGCTTCGATATCGCCTTTGAGGCCAAAATGACGATTGTACAGCTGCCCAAGGTTGCCTAAGGCTTCGCATATGGCAATCATTCAATCCGGCTAGTTGTATGGCAACTATCAAGACCGACACCTTTTGGATATTTTGCACTACATTGATGCGTCTCATGCACAAATTCGGGTGAGATGGCTAGATTTTCACTTCCGCCGCTGTTTTTGGTCCCAACCGATACCAAGCTTTTAAATCCGCCCGACGAGTTGATAAAATTAGCTCTGTATCTTCTCCCAAATGCAGCCATTGCGTTTTCATTATAAATCATGGTTTATAAATTCTTATTTTTAAGGTTTAGCTATTCTGTTTATCATGCCCCTGAATATGAATGCTGCATTCCGAAAGCGGAAGAAAGAATCGCATGTAAAGTAAGGGGGCGATCTTGACAGGTCTAAAATCGAGATATCGCTAGCGAATAGTAATTGTTACCTGCCAAATATTAAACAATACGAGGATACGATTGGCAAAAACTGTAATTTCCCTGAAGAAATAACGTTCAAGAGAACGCCATGACTTAATTTAAAACAATAAAGATGAGAAAACATTCGTATATAACACTTCTTTTTATCGCCGCGGTCGGTAGCCTCCGTGCGCAAACGGTGACAACAAAATTGGTTCCGATACATTTAGCTGCAAGTTTTGACCGTGTAAAAGAAGCTATTCCAGATATTTCCGACCAGTTGCTGGATAGTAAAATGCTGATCAGACCCTTAGCGAGTACAGATACTACGGCGAGTTTTGAAATTGAAGAACAGGGGATAAGCATTGAAACTCTTGTTGATAATGAAAAAGAATATAACAAATTGGTCTCAGCAGCAGCAAATGACGTTTCCAAACCAAGTATTCATATATTGTATCATTATACTTTAAAGGATAAAAAATCAAGAGTGAAGCCACCAAGAAAAATCTTTTTCTTTCCTGAGTATGGGGTAATCTGGACGTTGACCGTACGAAAAATAGCAGAAAAGGAAACGAAGATTGTACTTGAGTATAAATCGCTGGCGTCCGCATTTGCGGAAAAAATTGAAAGCGAATTTAAAGGCGATCATTATTACAACAACAAAATGGTGAAAATTGCGGTCAATGACAAGCGAATGCGTACCCTAATCGAGCAGATTTTGATTAATCAAATGCATGTCGACAGGGATTATCCCGCACCGACATATCCAGCGCGCAATTAGTTATCTGTTTGGTTTGAATTTCGGAAAGTAAACAGAGATTTTAGAGATTTTTTTCCTGCGCTCAGGGCCGCCCTGAAGCTCATATAGTGAGAGTCGGGCAAGCGAGCAGATGTTCGTCTATGTAGCATGGGACCATTTAAATAAAACATGATGAAAATATTTTGGAAGATCGTTCAATGTTTGGTGCTTGTCGGCTTCATGATTGTCTTTGTTTTTGTAATGAATAGCTACCGCTATTTGATCTATGCGCTAATGGGCGCTTTTGCGCTCTATTTTCCGTTGAGAAAAATAATTATTGGCAAATTAAGCAATCTGGATGGCAGCAGGAAAGCCCAATATGAAGTCAACGGTAGACCCGTTAATATGCAAATGAGTAAGCTTAGTGCCTTTGTCGTTTTGTTGGTCCTTATTTATGTTATTATCGTTACCGTCTTTTCCATGAGTCCGTATTTGGAGCGGAAAGAGTTTAGCGTGACGCATTCAAGCTGGGTAGCGGTAACACCGTCCATCCTGAAATTTGTGTGTGAATTTCAGGGCGGGCGGACCAAATACGCATATCTCGATCTGGAATACCAGTTTACCGCCGATGGACAGTCCTATGGAAAAAAGATTGTTAAGGCCGAAAAGCTGTATTCATTTTTCCCAATTTGGGGAAAGCGGGGCCCTGAACAAATGCAGATTGAACTGTTAAATAGGGTAACCCAAAAAAATATAGCGAAAGAGCCCGTCTTGTATTATAACCCAAATGATCCGACGCAGCACAAGTTTTTTTTGGCGAACGATCGCTTTTATCCGCAGGGAGTAATGCTATATAATTTATTGTTTGTGTTTTCCATTGTATTTTTAATCATTGTACTTACAGCTGTTTTGTTTAATATAAAACTATAGTATAAAAATCAAATCATCTAGCCATGAAAAAAAACTTGTTATTACTTGCAATTTTTCCGCTTATAATATGCAACGGGCAAAGTAAGTCCCCAGTAAATGGATTTGTAAACAGCGTAGACCTGAAGGGAAAGGTTTGGCATGTCGGCAAAAGCCATGGGATAGATGAGCCTGGCGGAATAATATTTTCCACTGACATCTATTTATATTTTCTGGATAAAGACCGTATTCAAATGACCTATTCCCAATATACGCCAAGCGTTGGTTTTCATAGCATAACGACAAATGGAATTTATTTTATTGAACGGAAAAACGAAGTTTCTATCATCATTTTAGAATCAAAAGAGGCATTGGACCGGAGTAAAGTTACAATAGGCGAGCACGAAGTGCAGCTTTTTTTATACGCAATGAATCGGCTCCGAAATCCCGATGAACCAGCAGTCGACATAATGACATTGCCAGAAATAAAAACGTATCGTTTTACCGTCACCAATTATTTGCCAAATGGAGATTTTAGGACTGAGCTTAACCTATTCGACGAAAGGCAGGTGACTTATCCTTTCGGAATTTACACTTTTGATGGCAATAAAACTGTAAAACAACCATAATAAGCTATTCCGTTATTTATCGTTCAAATTATCCATCCCTAATTAAAATCCTCCGATTCGCTCATCTACAAGCTTTATTCGCTCAGTTTTAGCTGAATATATCCTAAAAAAAGAGTAGATTTAATAGAATTAATTTAATGGGCCAATTATGATTCGAGCAATAATAATTGATGACGAAGTGAAAGGAAGCACGTTACTTCATCATAAGCTGAAAGATTTTGCCGAAGACCTGACCGTTACGCATATTTTTAACGATCCAGTCCTTGCGTTGCGGGAGCTTGTGGCGCTCCAACCTGATGTGGTTTTTTTGGATGTCGAAATGCCCGTAATGGATGGATTTCAGTTGTTGGAGAATATCGGACAATTTGAATTTGAGATTATTTTTGTCACAGCCTATCAGGTATATACGTTAGAGGCACTACGTGCTAATGCGTTGGATTTTTTATTAAAACCCGTTGACCCCGAGGAGTTAAGCTGCGCCGTCCGCAAACTCAAATATAAGATCCTAAATAAAAGAAAGCTCGCTTCAAGTTTGACCCATCGCGGTACCGATCACATGAAAATTTCACTGCCAACCATTGAAGGTATCTATTTTGTCAAAAAAAGCGATATCATCAAGGTCGAAGCCATGAGCAATTACTCTGTATTCTACCAAGTGAACGGAACCAAAATAATTGTCTCTAAAACGCTCAAAGAGTATGAACCATTGCTGGAAATGGACAGCTTTATACGAGTAAACCGAAGTGTTATAGTCAACCTGGACTATGTATTGCGTTACAAAAAAGGGGATGGTGGAACATTGGAGCTCGAAGATGGTTCTGAAATTGAGGTCTCCTCTTCTAAAAAAAGCCTGGTCATCGAAAGGTTGATAGGTCATTAAATTGATATTATGAGATTGAGGTTCTTTATATTTTGCTGGTCAATTGCCTTAATGCTGCTATCTACTTCCAGGGCGCAACATAGAACCTATAATCTCATTCATTTTTCAGCTGAATCGGGCCTCCCGAGCAACGAGGTACGTGGACTGGCAACTGACGCACAGGGGATCGTGTGGATATCGACCAATAAAGGGCTGGCTTTTTACGATGGCAAACAGATACATCATATCCCATTTAATCAATTAGGTTTGGGCTTTACCAATGACCTGGGGAAGATTGCTATCGACGCTCATGGACGTATATGGATGGCAACTGATAATCAGGGGCTATTGTGCTACGATAAACGTAAGCCCCTGGACAAATCAATTACATACTATCCGGTGCGGCTGGATCAATCCATTCTTAAAAATGAATTGTATGAGGTCTTTGCCAGTAAATCGGGCTTGATTTATTTTGGAGGGCAAGAGATGGACCTACAGGTTTTGGATCCCAATACCCAAAAGATAAAACGGGTTGTATTTCCCTTAAGTAAAAAAGATGGTGCTCTGAACATCTACTGCATTAGAGAAGATAGTCGTGGCATACTTTGGATCGGAACGCGCTACGAGGGGTTCTTTAGTTATGATCCCCGCAGTGGCAGTATAAAAAACTTCAATCTGAATCAGCCAGATGAAAATGCGGTCTCCAGCTTTGTCTTTCGAAAAAACGAAATCTATAGTATGTACTATGATCATGATCTGGTCAAGTATATGCCTAAGAACGGCTCGTTAAAGGCTAACTTGCTTGGCGAACAAAAATGCAAAGAATTTTATGATAATGCCTATCCAGCAATGATTTTTGACCCCAACCGGGATGAGATCATTGCCGGGCATGTGTCCAAAGGGATCACGGTGTATAAACCTGAGACGGGACAGCAGCAGCAGATAAAATGGAGCGAATTATGTCCCAAATGCGAATTGCCCATCAAAGTAAATGTCATGCTCAAGACGAACAATGGATACTGGTTGGGTACTACGAATGGTCTTTTTTGGTATGAAGAGTCGATGAACAAGGTCAATCAGCTGGTTCCAGCTGATAAGGAACCCATTATCGATGTTTTTAAAATAGGAAACAACCTTTGGTATAGGACGGCATATAATTTTGGTCTATTGAGTACCGATCTCAAGAAAAAGCTATCCACTTTCTCTTTAAACGGTATAAAAATGAGTCAAATCAATGTAATTGATGGGGTTATCTATTTTTCGAGCTTCTATAATGGATTATTTTATTTTGACACCGCACAAAAACAGGCGATTCGCCCACTAAAAATCATAGGTAATAAATTCGGTTTTGATTTTGGCGACTGCAATACTGTGTTAAAAGATACCATTGATAGCAAGCTGTTTTTATGGATCGGTACTTGGAATAATGGATTATATAGATATGATCTGTCCAATAAAACGATAGTACGTTACGACAAGAGCAAAGGTTTGCCGAGCAATAAAATTGTAAATATGGGGCGGGATAACGACCAATCCATTTGGCTGGGGATGGATGGACATGGACTCATCCAATTACTGGATAAGAAAAAATTTCGCTGGCGCCAGTTTGTCCAATTGAAAGAACATGGAGGCTTGCCTTCTAATAAGGTGATTGCTTTTTCACCGGGCCATCGGGATACGCTATGGTGCAGTACCGGCGCCAGTGGACTGAGTGCAATCACAAAAAAAAATAATACCGTATTTATTCAATATTATCCGGATAAAAATGACTTTCCACACAATTTTGTCAATGACATTAAACGGGATCAATTAGGACGACTGTGGTTACGTAGCAACGATGGATTGATGGTTTTTGATCCCAGTACAAAGTCTTTTGTTCAGTTGGCTCATGGAAAGGGGATAATCCCTCCATTACCAGTCAAGACTTACGCCGTCTCGCTGGTCGATAATGATTTGATCTTCTGTACCTCAAATGGCCTTTTGCGGACGGGTTTAAAAAACCTGAATTTTAAATCCGCAGTTTTGGAAAAACCGCTGTTCAGTAAATTTCACATTGCAAACAAGGATTATAGCCATTTGTTATTTCATGGTCCAACAGTAGAGCTTCGACCCGAGGAAAATAGTTTTGCTATAGATATTTCCCATCCTGACGCCGCCTTACGGGAATATATTTTTGCCTACCGTCTGAAAGATGTAGATCCGGACTGGGTGGTTGGCAAAGAAGATCCGCAAGCTGTATACAACAATTTGCCCGGCGGAAATTATATCTTCGAAGCTAAACTGGGAGATAAATATGGACAATGGTCCCCCGAAATCGCAAGGCTCAATATTCAGCTGCAGTCGAAATGGTTTGAGACAGTATGGTTTAAGACCTTGGTACTTTTGACAGGTATTGGTATCGTCATTGGTGTATTTTTGTTTCGACTGCGCCAACAGAAAAAGATCAATGAGATCCAATTGGCTTATACCGACCGATTACAAGATGAATTGGCTGCCAACGAAAGAAAAATCAAGGAACAGGCAAAGATCCTGGAAATTGAAAAGGAGGAGAAGCTGGAAGCTGATTTTAGAAAGAAATTAATCGAAAGTGAGCTGAAAGCGATCCGTTCACAGATGAACCCCCATTTTATTTTCAACGTATTTAATTCTATCGAAGCCTATGTCATTGAAAACGATTCAAAAAGTGCCAGCCACCTGATTCATAAATTTGCGACCCTGAGCAGGATTGTGTTGGAAAATTCCAGATCTTCTTTGGTGAAGATCAGCTCTGAGCTTCATCTGATCAAATTGTATCTGGAACTGGAGCAAGACCGTTTTGCGTATAGCTTTTCATTTGAGATACATGTCGATCCGCATTTGGATATTCATGACAAGAAAATACCCTCTATGCTGATTCAACCCCTGATAGAAAATGCCGTCCACCATGGTATCCGACACTTGGTGGACCGTCGGGGTAAAATCCGGATAAACTTGATGCAAACTCCAACATCTATACAGATCGAAGTTTTGGATAATGGTGTTGGCTTTGACCAGGCACAACAGACAAAACACCAAAACTTCAAAACCACTTCTTTTGGTTTAAAAGGGGTACACGACCGGCTGAGTCTACTTAATGATAAATCGTCAGATCGCACAGCGCTATTGACCGTAACTTCTTTACCCCAGGAGCATGAATTTAGTACCATGATCAGTATTTCCCTACCTGTCATTCGCTTGAACCAGGAAGATTGATATGCTACATAGCAATTCTGCGTAATTTTTGATGAATAATTTCTCAGCTTTTGCTCAAAAAGAAACCCTCTTCACTCATTTTAAAACGCTGTTCACTCATTCTCTAAAAATCTTGTGAATTAAATTATTCTATTTGTTTGGGTATTACAGTGGGATTAGCCCCAAGTCTACACCAATTAAGAACTATAATTTAATCAGATATGAAAACGCTATCAGTTCATCGTTTTTTTCTAGTCAATTTGATATTCGCCTTTTTGTTTGCCTGCACCAAAGAGGGCGATGTTGGTCCACAAGGCCTGGAAGGCTTAAGTGGCACAAAGATTTATACGGGTAATGCCGTTCCTGATGTAAAGCTCGGAATAGCCGGTGACTTTTATTTCCAACTGACGAATAGTGATTTTTACGGTCCGAAAACAACAACAGGATGGGGGGATCCTGTCAACCTTCGTGGCGCCACAGGTGCTGTTGGTGCTACAGGTGCTACTGGATCAACAGGTGCTCCCGGAACCCCGGGTTCTAAAATACTAAATGGCAGCACCGCCCCGGCCAGTACGCTTGGGCAGATCGGTGATTATTACCTCAATCGGAGCACGACCGATTTATATGGTCCCAAAACTGCGTCAGGTTGGGGGATAGCCCTTAATCTTAAGGGGGCCAATGGCACCAAAATCTATAATGGATCCATAGCCCCAGCGGCGAGTTTGGGCCTCAATGGCGATTATTATTTCCGCACCACCACAGGGCAGCTATACGGCCCCAAAACGGATGCTGGATGGGGTATGCCAATTAGTCTGATCGGCGCCAAAGGTGCAGATGGTACTGATGGAACAAATGGAGCTACAATCCTTGCGGGTACATCTGTCCCAGATGCGGGAATCGGCAAGCTGGGCGATTTTTACTTTCGCAACAATACAGGTGATTTCTACGGTCCAAAAACGGCTAATGGCTGGGGCAATGCCACCAGTCTCAAAGGGACAAATGGCCTAAATGGCGCGCCAGGATCGCAGATCTTGAGTGGTATTGCTGTGCCAGCAATGTCATTGGGCCGAATCGGCGATTTTTACTTCCGCACCAGTACCAGTGATTTCTATGGACCAAAGACAGCGACAACCTGGGGTATGCCTGTTAATTTAAAGGGTGCCACGGGTGCTGCGGGATCGAATGGAACAAATGGTTCGCCAGGATCCAAAATTCATAATGGTTATGGCAGCCCACAGGATACGCTCGGAAGGGCAGGTGATTATTACATCAGTATTGCTACTGGAAACTTGTATGGTCCCAAAACCACCAGCGGCTGGGGCGGTCCCATCCTAAATTTAAGAGGTCCGGCAGGGGCACAGACGGATGTCATCTACAGTGAATGGCGAAAGCTCAATAATGTGTACCAATCACCAAGTTCAGGAAATATCAGCGGCGACCTTTTTGTCGCAGAATTTAAGGACAATCCCAAGCTCCTTGACGAAGCTGCGATACTGGTCTATGTACGGGAGGATGCCGGCGAGAAAGGATCATTTATCAGCCAGCTCAATTGCACGGGCCGTCTTTACAATTGGGTTGATTACGGTTTTTCTCTGGATCAAGTCAACGCATTGATCAGAATCTTTATGACAAATACGGCATTCGATATCAGCGAAAAGGAGGTGGAGAGCAATCTACAATTCCGTTTTGTGATCATTCCGGGTAACAAAAATGCGTACGGACTGGCCAAAGCATTGCCCAAGGATTATAATCAACTCAAAGTCATGTATAAGATCGCTGATTAGCATGAAAACTATTGTCCATTTCGCAGTCGTTGTGTGTTGCTTGGGGATTCTCGGGAGCTTAAAGAGCCAGGAGCTAAGCACCATCGCCAAACAGAAACCTTTTCGGTTTGATGGAAATCTGGAATTTCGAAGCATGTTTTACCATGCATCAGGTATTGCCAACCGTATGGAGCCGCTGAACTATCTGATCAGTGGCAGTCCGACGATTTCGTTATATGGATGGAGTATTCCATTTAGCTTCACCTTGAGCAAAAAGCAGAGTTCCTTCCAACAGCCTTTTAACCAATTCGGTCTCAGTCCGACCTATAAATGGGTGACGCTACATGCCGGCTACCGCAACGTCACTTTTTCGCCCTACACCTTAGCCGGACATACCATTTTGGGGGGCGGTGTGGAACTGAACCCGGGCAAATTGCGTTTTGGCTTGATGTACGGGCGCTTAAACCGGGCTACGGTCATTGATACAGCATCCATGTCTCTGGTACCTTATTCCTTCACCCGTAAAGGATTGGCCGTAAAGCTAGGCTATGGTACCAGTGCAAATTTCTTTGACCTAAACCTGCTCCACGCCAAAGATGATAGCAGTTCGGTAGCGGATCTGATTCCCAATGCTGTTCGGAAAGTGACACCAGCAGCCAATACTGTCCTGGGCTATGGAACACGCTTTACACTTTTTAAACAGCTTTATATTGAAAGTGACGGTGCGGTAAGTTTGCTCACCCGTGACATCAACTCGACCCTGTCCTTAGACTCCATAAGCGATAAGACACTCCGAAAGCTCGGTAGACTATTGGACATCAATGGGACTTCTGAATGGTTTTTGGCATTTAACGCAGGTATTGGCTATCAGGCCAAAAACTATGGGCTGAAAGTAAACTATCGTCGTGTGGAGCCCGGATTTACCTCGATGGGCGCCTATTACTTTACCAACGATGTTGAAAATCTGACTATCATGCCCAACTATAGTCACCCTTCGGGCAGATTTCGCTTGAATGGAAGCCTAGGAATAGAGCAGGACAATGTACGCTTGCAAAAAGAAGCAACCTCCAAACGTGTCATCGGTACAGCGATGGTAACAGCCGAACTGACAAAACAGCTCGGCATTGATCTTAACTTTAGTAATTTTTCCAATAATCAGAAACCCAATACGTTGCGCTTTGCGGATTCTCTTAAAATTGTGCAGACCACCAGAACCCTGGGGATCATGCCTCGATTCACCATCTCGAGCCCGAAAAGGGTGCAGATGATCTTGCTGTCGATTAATTTCAATAGCATGAATGACTACAACAGCTATTTTGACGCAAATAATTCTCCCAGTAGGGATATCAACTCGGGTCAATACCTGCTCAACTATACTTTGTCCTTGCCACTGGAGAAATTAAGTTTCAATGCCAGCCTGAGCTATACTAATCTAAAATCGACGGGCAATAAAAATAGTTATAGGGGAGTATCGGGCGGAGCTACCTACTTGATGGCCAACAATAAACTCAGCGCAGGCACTAACCTAAGTTACCTCAAGGGAAACAGCAATGGCGCAAAAAGCGATATCTTCAACGGCTCGCTCAATTTATCTTATGCCATTAACAAACTGCAAAGTATCCGGGCAATGGTCTACTTTACCAATAACAATCCCGGTTCGGCCGTGACGGGCGTAAACCCTTCATTCTCGGAGACCCGGGGCGAAATTGCTTACCAATTGAATTTTGGATTATGAAATCGATCGCATCTATCAGACGAAATGTGTTGATCCTATTGGGATGTTTGCTGCTATGTGGTATGGCCCAGGCGCAGATACAGATCACATCGCACGTGTTGCCTCCTTATCTGAACCGTATTGCAGACTATTCCTCGCGGCCCGAACTGATGGTGGTGACCGTGACCAATACGTCTACAGTGGAGCTGTCCATACAGCTCACCGCAAGGGTAACTGGAGATAATGGGATTTCGGCCTGGGTAAAACCGGGCTATCGTAGCCCACGCCCAATTATTATCGGCGCGGGACAGACCGTCAATCTAAATGGAAATGACATTGCTGCCCTATTTGATATTAACAAAATTGACTATACGGGTATCAGCCGTGCAGATATGAATCGCGGGGTCGGCCTGTTAGAAGGTAACTATACGCTCTGTATCCGTGCTTTACAGTATAATACACTGGAACCGATCAGCCCAGAGCAACCATTGGGTTGTACGAGCTTCCGAATTTCGGATCTGGAGCCACCACGTATTATTAGCCCGTTTAACGAACAACGGGTCGACGTCAAAGGGGTACAGGCGCTTCCTATTACCTGGACTACGCCGCCGGGATCTTCGCCGTTTATCCAATACAAGCTACGCATTGTCGAGGTTATCGTCCCACGTAACGCAAATGATGCCTTTTTGTCCAGCAGACCTTTATTTGAGGAAACATTAACGTCAAATATGCTGTTGTATGGTCCTGCGCACCCTGCTCTTATCCCAGGAAGGCAATATGTCATGGGCGTGCAGGCCAGTGATCCAACGGGAAAATCAACGTTTCGAAACCGGGGCTGGTCTGAAGTGACCTCCTTTATGTATACGGGAAATATGATTGCCGCGCCCCAGATCGTGAGTCCGGAAAATCAAAGTGTTTTTAAGGGCGAAGGACAGTTTAAAGTGGTCTGGAACCCCATCGTCAACGCTGCGCCAACAACATCGTATACCGTTAATTTTTATACCACCGCCCCAAATAAATACACTAAGCAAAACGATGCCGCACGGCCGATGTATACGACCAAGATCGTCGGAAAAAATGAGCTACTCTACGATTTTGTGAAGATGCCAGTCCTTAAAAAAGGAGAACGCTATCAGGTACAAGTCATTGCCAGTGATCCCACAGGGCAACAAATATTTGAAAACCAAGGCAAGAGTATCCCCGTAGATTTTGTCTTTGATGCCAAAATACACCGCGATACAACCATGATCAAAGGAAGATTGGCCTACCAATTTAAGGATGATCCTAAAGGACATGTTTTCCCGGTTGCCAATCAAAAAGTTTATCTCTCAAAAGTATATGCCCGGGTTGCTCAAGATAGCAGTGGTGTGGTGCAAAAAACAGAACTTACAGGTAATATTGCCAACTTCTTCAATCAGGAAGATGTTTTCGGAGGACAGTATGTGACGACTGATAAAGATGGAAATTTTGAAATACCTTGTTTCTTTTCGTCCCAAGATAGCAGTGGTCTGATACCTGAGGACAAATGGTCTGCCAATATAGGGAATCAGACTGCTGTGATGCCTGCCAGTATACGTTACTATCTGGAAAACATGAAAGGCAAAGTAGGCCTGTATTATAAAGTCGCGGTGCTCAATCCGCATTTTAAAGCGAGCAATGAATTGTTTTCTTTCAAATCGGGTGGCGAACAAAATGTCAACCAGATCACATTAGATGCCAATGCATATAGCCTAAAAGTCAATGTGCGAGAGATCTTCAATAACCTCAAGGGTGATTATGTTGAAAATGCCAAGATCAAAATCTATCGGCAAAAGGCGAATAAAGAAAATCCAAGCTATGGAATTCCTCGCTATGAAGGTGATCTCTTGAGCGACAAGGACTACGAGGAGGCAATCCAGGGGGATAAGATCTTGATTGCCGAACGTACAACTCCACAATTGAGCGATAAGAAAAACGGCAATGACGCATATGTGACCATCAATTCGCTGTTCAGAAATTTGCCTTCAGACAGTTATAATTATAAGATTGTCTTACTGGATGGAAGCACTGTATTGCGGGAAGTCTCTTACGGTACGATTGCAGAAGGACTTCATGTCAGCCAAAATCAGCTCAATAACAATCTTAAGCTGAATAATATAGATATGGTCAGTTATAGCAATGGAAAGTCTTTTACAAATGCTTTAAATTCAGATGAAGTAGCGACAGCAAAGGTAAAAACTGCGGCCGGAAACAGCCTCAAAGGATCCAGCAAACAAGGCAGTGCGATGGCCACCATGCCCGGAAATATCGCGGCGGCTAAGCCGGGAATTAATCTTGGAAGCAATACAGCCAAAGGCGGTTCACTTTATGGAAATGGAATCACAAAAAATATCCTCAGCAAGGACAAATGGGCAGATTATCGGTACAACGACCGTTCGGACGAGGCTTTGCTGACACTGGAAAAGGAATTAGCTGTGGCCCCGCGCACCAAATTGACCGGCAATTTAAAATATGCATATAAGAATCGCTCAGGCTTACCAAAACAGCCTTATGCAAATATGCCGTTAAAACTGGTGGTCACCTATGATTTTGTAGAATCGAAATCTACTGTTAACAATTCAACGACCACCGCTGGCGTACAAGGGCTATTATCTCCAATAGGAAACTATTACAGCAGTGTGAATACACAGTTGGCCAGCTTTGGGTATGGAAATTTTGCCAAAACCGAAGTCGTCGATAAGGGAACATCCATTTATGGTGGCGGCAATAGTGTACAGGACAACTATAAAGTATTACAAACGGTCATGACGGATCAAGATGGAAACTTTGAGTTTGATTTTCCAAATGCGGATATGGCCGGACAATTTGTTGAGGGCACGCTCACAAGGGGCAATGGAGACCTGTTAAGTAGCCGGGAGGGCAAATTTAGACGAGTCTTCCGGTTAGTGCCTGATGTCGCTTACTATTGCGCGCCAGATGAAGCCATTGTGATACAGCCTTGGGAAAGCAAAGATATAGGATCCTATACTTCTTTTGTAAAAACCCAAAATATTCGAGTGTTGGTTGAACGTGTCGATCGGGCAGAGCAACCGCAAACTGCAACTGCTTTTGCCCAGGTGCCAGTCAATCTTTATTTTGACCTGAGCAATAAAGACCATCGTTATATGCCAAGTATTCCGGGGCTGGACAGAAACACCAAAAAGAATATCAATACTGCGACACCCAATTCGGGCTACAATAACTCTGCGGCGCCACTGGCTTCGGCAGCCTCGGTGATAGCTATCAATCAGCTCGCCACGAGCTACACGGCTAATATCGGCGCCAACTATTCAGGGCAGTCGCTCAATAATGGTGTTGTGGCTGCCTCAAGCAACCCATCCCTAGATAATCGCTATCAGCATGTACTGATGCGCGAGGGTGATCTCAGTAACAATGATGGTTACATTGAGTTTAAAGATGTGCTTCGCCCGGCTACCAGGGATGCCGCTGGCACATTGAGCTACATTTTGGAAGCAGATGATCGGGGCCGCGAAAATAATGCCGCCTTTTATAAGGACTATTTCCTGGGTAAAACACATGTATGGACCAACCGTAGGGTAGCCGCTGATGGACCTCAGGGTATTGAAGGTTTTATACCCGGGTCTGAGATTTTGTTTAACAAGGATTTTAACCCGGATGATGTGGTTAACTATAAATTCAGGCTGGTTCCTAAGTCAACATTGATCCGGGGCCGGGTAACCGACGACTTTACCACCTTGGGGGTTAAGGGTGTACAGGTCAAAGCAAGCGTGATTTTAAATGGAAAATCGTATAATAACCAGCGTTATAATTTCCTTTTTGAGGAAGTGACCAGCACCGACGATAATGGTTACTATTCATTCCCCACATTAGAAAAACGGATCGAATCTTTCAACCCGGAAACCATCAATTCAGGAACGGTCTCAACTCAGACAGCCAATCTGGTCAAAATACTGTATGCGCCGGGATACGAAAAACAGCAGGTGGACATCGGCGCTCTTGAGCCAGGATTGTCGGGGCGCCAGATTGTGCGCAACTTTGCCATTAAACCGCTGGGAAGAGGCTCTTATGGTTATGTCATGGATGCCGAGAATAACGCTCCTGTTACCGCAAGGGTCAAGCTGAAAATGAATGGAAGATGGGTGGATACGGAAGGTGCCGCAAGCAGGAAATCCGTTGGGGCAACGTTGAATCAGGCCTCAAGTCAATTTGCCCTGAACAATTTTCAAACCTTGGTCAATCAGGCTGTACGCGATAAAAAAGAAATATCGTTTGGGACCAGCGGCAGCAAGATCCAATCATCCCAAAATGGAAAAGGCGAAGTCACCACCACGCTATTTATCACAAGTAAGGCAGATCTGAATGCCGGAATTGTGGCTGCGGCCACACAGTCCAAATCAAAATTTGGAAACCGGGTCAATTTTATTTACTCGGGAACAGCAAAGGGCGGCAATACACTGATCGCTCCGGATGTCAGCAAAGAAATTCAGTCTCTTGGTTCTGTTGGGCCACAATTGGTTATGCCATATCAGCGTTTTGAAATAGATCTTCCAACGCGACCTGACTCCATCATGATCTTGCCTTATGATCCTGCTTATATGCCGAGAACTGTGGCTGTATTCGCTCAGGAACCTCATACGGATCTAGGGGATTTCAAGCTGACCCGCAGAAAACACCGCATCAACATTGTCGTCAAGACCAGCGATGGTGCGCGGGTGACTAATGCCAAGGTGTTTATTGAAGGTGCCGGTGATGATTTCAAACGAACGAATATCCAGGGCGAGGCGCGGTTTGAATTTGTCAATAATTCGAAGACTAATTTCAACGTATTTGTAACCAATGACATTGCAAAATATAGCCCTAAGGGCAAGGACAATAATCCAGATGAACTTGGTGGAATCGGTCCACAGGGGACCATTGCTTTTATGCCTACCAGTCTCAACAATGTCAATAGTGAAGATGATCAGGTCCTTCGTACAGTGGTCGTCGAAGTGGAGCGGGCCAATCTTCTCCACGGTAAAGTCAGCTTAGCAGCAGATGGAACGGCGCTTCAAGGAGCACGTGTCTATCTGGAACAGGGGGCAGGTGCGAACTCCGAAAGTGAGACCGAGACCGATGTTAATGGTAAATATTCCATGTTGGTTCCGCAGCTAAAATCGGTAAGTCGATCGATAACAGGTAATTCGCTGAAAATCAAGGTGACGGCCAGTTACCATGCGCAAAGCCGCACTTTTGTTGGCGAGAGCAAATCGATCAGCATTCCAAAAGATAGCAAGGAGCAACAGCTGGATTTTCAAATAGATGAACTCCGCGATATTGACATCAGTCAGTTATATGGATTTAACGTTCGAATCAATAAGTTGGAGCAACAGAACGATGGGGGATATCTCGTTTCTGGTAACCTGGTCGACCTGCCGTTAAACTCAGACTTCAGAGGCGATAAGTTTGCCGGTCAGGAGCCGAACCTAACGTTTAAAAATATCGTCCTTAAGAAATCAGGCTTTGTCAATAATCGCCAGATAGCGAAAGCGGTGCCGGTAGCAGAAAGCATTGACCTGTTGGAAAAAAATATCCGGGTGGCTGCATTTTCGTCATTCAAAGCACAACTACTGGGTACCGACCAATTTATCCGCCTACGACGTGGTGAAAATGATACGACAGGTTCGATCATGGGGAAAGTTCGCATTATCGACAACTCGTTCAATTTTCCTAGCAGTTATATGACAATTAGCAATCAGGATTTTTACCTGGGTAATTATGCTGCGGAAAGTGCATCTAAAATGAATATTGAGGTCTTCAAATCAACTACAAATATCAAAGGACGGCGGTATGCGATCAGCAAAGACCTGGGTAGGGCGATCGAGTTCAAGTATCTGGGTTTTGAAGGCGAAAGTGGCATCCAGGGAGCTAGGGAATCCTATATGCAAAATGATAGCATTCATCTTTTCCTTACTTTGAAAACGACGATACAGGGCAATATTCCTTTGCGTATAAATGCGGGACAGGCCATTATTACCAAAGATATGCTGTTACCGATGCGGAGTCAAGAGCCTCTGGAATTTCAGCTGGAAAAATGGAAGGTGCAAAGCAAGTCATGGGTGTTGGCCCCTAACTCTGGTGGCATCGTGCTGAATGATGGTAAGATATTTACCAATAAGGCGGACCTGAATATGCGGAAAATGAGCATAATCCCAGGCGAGCTTATTTTTGACAAAAGCGATAATATCTCACAGCAATTGACTGTGGGTGGCAAGGCGAATATACCGCTGCACCTCAATCCGGGTACAGAACTTGTATTCTCCTATGACGCGGACGTAGGCAATATTCCCGGAAAAGGGCATTTTAAATTTACCCTACGTAATGACAACGGGGAAGCTGCATTTTTGGAAAAACTTCCAGGAATGACGCATCGGGGGGATCGCATTCAAATTGGATATATGGCGGTATTGAGTAATGATGAGGAAGTCTTTGGCTTTAGTCAATCTGCCAAAGCGATTACTTTGCAAAGTCAATTATCCTTTACTCCAGGTTCCTTCTTCAGTAGACCGGATGGACTTACGATGAATGGTACTGTCAACTTGCACTTGCCCAAGTTGTTGGACAATATCAATGGCACCATTAGTTATACAGCAGGCGAATCCGGTACACCTCAATTATCCATTGCGCCATTGAGCTTCTCTTTTACCGGCGATGGAGGAACGCGCTTTAAAACTGTTGCGGCAGCAGGAGGACAGCTGTTTGGTGGTCGTGGATTAGGGATTGCGGGGATGATACAGATGCCGGGAACGGATATCGGCATCAAAGCGAATCTCATCAGCATGGTCACATCTTCAGTTCAAGGAACCGGAAACACTGGCGGAGTCGCTGGGGATGCAAAAGTTTTCGCAGAACAGGTTGCTTCACAGGCAGCGGACGAGGCCAAGAAGCAAGCGGAAATCGTAATTGGAGCGTATCGGAAACAGGGAGAGGAATATGCTGCACAGCTCCTGGATGAAGTCATGCAGGATGAAAATGTGCGTGAAAGCCGGGAATTTATTGAGAATCAACTCAAGAGTGCCAACAACACCTACAACGAGCTGATGAAGCTGGGTGAAGACGGAAAACAATATTACGATCAGATCGCTGCTAAAATGCGACTGGCAGGTGCTGGTATGAATGCTGTCAATTCTATGATCGACGGTAATCCTATTGGCGGATTTCTGCAGCTTAATGGGGTTTTGCGTGGCGCTTTAGGTATAGATATTGTCGATGTGGCCAAGCAGAAAACCAAACAGGTTGCCATGCAGGCTGTTAAAGCAATTCAAGAGGAATTACCCGTTGATAATCTGGCTGATGGTATGGCACAGAATGGCGGTGGTTTCTCAGGAGCCAAATTTGATTATGACTTTAAAACCGGACGTATGTTTGGGGCACTGAGCATGCCAAGATTGGTGGCAGGAGCTGTTATCCTGAGCAAGGTAGAACTTGAAATGCTCTTTGAAAAAGAAGGCTGGTATTTCTTTGCCGGTGCAGATGTCCTGGCGCCGGTACCGCTGATCTTCCCCTTGGCTGTGGGCATTGGCATTGGAGATCATAATGTAGTCACGCCACAGATGGAAGCGAAGTTTACGAGCCAGTCTTACGTCAAAAAACTGCCGCGTATATTTAAGGAAAATGGCTTCCATGGATTTTTATTCACTGGAAGGAAGGACATTATTCCAGAGACGCATTTTGCGGTCAATTTTGTTGTAGCCGATTTTGAGGTGGGTTTTGGTGCAGGCTTTGATGCGCGGATCTATGGCAGCTTTAACAAGGCAAATCAGGAGATCGGAGTCGGAGCGATGCTATTTGCTCATGCTTACGCGAGAATGGCTGTCTTGGGCGGTGTCTGTGGCGTGAGCGGTTCGGTGGATGCGGAGGTGGGCGTAAAGGCTAAATTTGCCAATACTGGTGGAAATCCGAGCTTTCAAGTCATGGGCTGTTTCTCGGCCAATATTGGAGCGCGAGTCTGGTGTGCCTTTGTGGATGAAAGCGTCAACATCGGTGTCATGGGCAAACTGACCCTGTGTGCTGGCTCCAGTTGCAATAAAGGTGTTGAATTTGAATTTACCAGAAATAGTGGATCTTGTAGCAAAGATCCGGACTTCGATTACTAGAAAACGGAATTATGAAACGTATTGTATGGCTTCTTTGGTTATTGCTTTTAAGCATTCCGCTGTATCCGCAGCAGGCAAAAGTGACAATGATTGGCACACCAAAGGGAATTTATATTGATGTCAATGACCTGGAAATGGCCAAGAAGGGCTATGTTGTGCTCCGTAAAGGATCCGGGGAGGACGAGTTTGCGCTGATCAGGCACATTGTCGCCCTCCAATCCATAGCCACTGTACAGCAACGGATAAAAGAGCTGCTGTTTATTTTTCCAGAATCGGGGAGCCTATCCGATAGTTTGGCGCAAAGTTTATGGCAAGCCTGGGAGGATCCCCTGAAACAACAGCAATACCTGAGCTTGCAAATTCCCCAGATCCGAATCGGATTTGGTCTGGGACTTATCGATACCACTGCAGTATTGGGTAAAGATTATAGTTATAAAATTGTCGCTGTAGATGGCAGTGAATATAATGCCAATATGACCTATCGTCTACCCAAAGTGGATTTCTCAGCGATCAAAAGTATTGAGGTTGATCCAGGTGAGGCGTTTCCGATTCTCCGTTTTAGATCTGCAATTGGCCAGGCCGCACCACTGTTTGACGTGTTTAGGCGAGTGCGGGGCTCGGGTTCTGAGTTTAGACCGGTGTACAGCACGCGGGGTATCAGTGGCAATAGCCAAAATGATTCGATTATTTACTACCTGCAGGATACGACTGCATTGCAATCTGTGCGATATGAGTATTGTCTGATCGGCAAGGATCTTTTTGGCAATCTGGGCACAAGTTCGGATACCGTTAGTTTGCAGGTCGGTGGCTTCCGAAACATCAATAGAGGGTTCAATGTCCGAACGGCAGCGATCGATGGTGGGATTAAGATCTATTGGGAGCCTCTGGAGCAACGCTATGCCTTACAGAATATTCTCTTGTACCGGAGCGATAATTACGATACAAACTATCAACTGCTGGCTACTGTTCCTGTGACAGATACAAGCTATATTGACCAGTCCGTTCGCGCTGGAAAAAGTTATTATTATCAATTGGTCATGCAGGGCGAATCTGGTGTTTCCTTTCCGACGGCACGGGTTTCGGGGATTGCGACAGGCATCGTCAATATCTTGCCGCCGACCCGTGTTCATGCCTATATGAAGGAAAATTTGCCAGCGCTGGACTGGCAGCATATGGACAGTATTAATGTGGCCGGCTTTTATATTTACCGAAGTTTTGATGCAAACGGAAAACTGAGCCAAATCAGCAATTTTATTCCCTATCATGCGGAGCAACAATCTTATCACTATCAAGATAGCTCGGCCACGATCGGCGATGTGATCAGCTACTATGCGATTGCGGCCGTCTCGCATACGCAATCACTGAGCCCTTTGTCTGAAGTCGTAAAACTGTCCATCCCCAAAGGAGCTAAAATGGAGATCGCCGCCCCAAGACAATTGCGTTATCTCTGGTTGGACAGGGAAAGGATTTCCATCACCTGGTACGATATGGAAAAAATCTTAAACGGCGTCAATTATTATCAGGTCTATCGGAAGTCAAAAGACGAAATTTCATTCCCCACAAGCGTATTTGCAAAGGTGGAAACCAATGAATTTGTGGATACTTTAAGCCAAGCCGGTTCTTATGATTATGCGATACAAGTGGTGATTGATTCGGCCAGAACAAGTGCGCTGAGTAGTGCGATCCAGGTTGAAAAAGTAGTTGATAAGCCCTTAGCTCCTTTAAAAATTCGGTTATATATGGCCGATGATTCCAAGTTGCTTATTCAGTGGGATCGAAGTGCAACAGCGATGAAGGCTTACAATATCTACCGGAGTGCCGGCAAAGCTGATCCGGAATTGGTGAAGACAATACCAGGAAGTCAATTTGAATATCTGGATGCGGAGATTAAAAAAGATAATATGTATTACTATTTTGTCACCTCAGTCGACAGCAATAGTATAGAAAGTGAGCGCAGTCAGTTAGTTTTTTACGGGGAATAATCTGGCGAATTTACATTGGGCCAACGTATATGGACACACTATTGCGCTCCGGGGAGCGGGGATGTTATCATAGCCGTCTTTGCTGGATGTCTTTGCCAATGTCGTCGCTAGAACGTCTTAAATCCCACCCGGATCGCTTTCAGGCCGATCAGCCCCTGTAGATCTTCGACGTCAAATTTCTCGATATCATCCTGCAATAAGCCTTTGTGCTGAAGTAAATTGATATAACCCAAGTACTCTGTCTCTTCGTGTAGATGCGAATAGACAACCACCAATTTCCCCTTTTGGGTAATGCGTTCTGTTGATCCTTTGATCTTCGCTTTGTCGATACGTTTTTTTGCGATCTCATAGCGTACATTGTAGGACCCGTCGATATCAAACTGTTTTTCGTCCATTTTGAAACGGATGGAGATCGGAGTTGCAAAGACTAGAATTAGCGAGGTAACCTCCAGCTGATGTGGTAGTTCAGGCTGGAGCACTCTAAACTGACTTTCCATTTCACACATGACCTGCAGTTGCCATAAGCGTAAATTTTTGAGGTAATAGAGTTCAAAGTTTTTGTCCGGTGCAATGGACGCTCCTATGTACATGTTATGCTCGATACCATCTGTTTTGTAGCGCTCGTAATAATGAGGAAAGTATTCTTGTGCTTCCAGTTGTTTTTCATCAAGAATAGTCACCAGCTTTTTATTGATCAGAGTGATGGAGTCGTCATAATCACGACGGGCCTCGTAGAAACCACCTATACCGAGATTTATGCGGTCGAAATAGGCATTGATATCAGCAAGAACCAGGCTATCTTTATTGTTTTTTCTAAAATTCTCGAGAATAGGATGCATATCCATATTCATCTGATCCAGCATGGTCTGTTCGGTATCGGTTGACAATGAGAGGTTAAGTGCCGCAAGATTACGTTGGAGATCAAAGACTTTTTGTTCAAACAAAGGCAGTTTGTGCGTCTGATTTATCTTGGTGAAAAGTGCAATAAGATCAGTTGTCTGATGGATCAAATCCTCCTTTATCGCGTGATTCCGGGATTCGGAGGAACCTTGAACATCAATCTGCCCATAAAGCGGATAGACGTTTTCAAATACTATTTCCTGAAGACTATAATCTTTTCCAAAAGCCCTGTTATTGAGATAATGTATAGCCTCCTCCTGAAACCGCCATTTGACACTCGGATGAATAGAGGTATATTCTCTTTGGATAACTGCCTCAATCTGGTTTTCGGTTTCGGAAAATGCTTTAGAGACCTTGTCTTTGATAAAGGGTAAGATGAAGTTGAGCTTATTGGCATTGACCGAATTCAGCGCACGGATTTTGGACGAAGACATTTCCAGGATACCTAGAACCTTGTCCTCCTGGATAAGTGGGGCAAATATAAAACTCTTCACCTGCTGCTGTTTGAGCTTGTTGATAAAGAATGATTTTTTGGGGTCTGCAACGGATAACTTATCGATATCAGGTACCACCAACAGTTCTTCCTTAGTCAGCATGCTTTCTAGGGTTTCATTGCACAGCATTTCTTGGCATTCAGCTATGGTCGAATCATATAAAAGGTGGCTGTATAGCTGTTTTTCTACAATCCGAAGATTGTACTCTTCCCGTACTTTTTCAAAAGAGGTCAATCCAATGCGCAGGTCAGCTATTTTGTAGATAGACCGGAATATTTCCTGAATTTCATCCAATTGCACTTTGGCATCATCGCGCAACAGGTTACTCTTGAAGCTGGATACAGCATTTTCAGTTGTTGCATCAAAGAGGGTCATGATCGAAAAACCTTTCAAGATCCAACTGTTTTCGGGGAATTTGGATTTCCACAGGGCAATATCCGAAAAATTATCAATCAGTTCGATGATATCTTCCTGCGAAAGGGGGACTGCCCGCTCAGTGGGAATAATATCCATAAAGTCTGCGTTGAACAGTACCCGATAATGGTGCATGATATTATTTTTGTCGGGGATGTCCAGGAAGATGGGCGCATCCATCGCATCAACGGGAATACCATAGTACATACTGATGATGACGCAACAATTTAATATATAATAGCTGTCTTCGGAGACATCCCGGAAGCTGAAGGTGTAATGGTCGCCGGCATCGCTGAGGATCTTTGCCAACCGCTCAGTATGATTAAAGGTGTGCAGATGAAAGGGGATCGTAATGGCCTTAATTTCGTTTTTTGTCAATGAATACGGGAATAGATCCGCCAACAAAACCTTAATCACAGACTCATAGCGTTGTAAATCGGCTACTTTTTCAATACCTTCGGTAAGTTCCGGATATTTTTTGATCTCTTCCAGCAACGAGCGCGCATAACTAGCCTGAAAATCGACTTCAGACAATGCTGTCTCTTCCAAAGTGGGGATAATCTTGTGGAATGCGATCAGGGTCTTAAAAGGACTGGTACTAAAGCTGAAATTAAATTGCATAGCGCTTTTTCTGACTAAATTAGATTATTGTTGGAAGACAGACAAAAGTATAAAATTATCGTGTATTGAGCAGTTATTTTTTAACAAATGGCATTGCTTTTACATCTGGAACAATGTCCTGGCTCCGTAGCTATTGAGATATGTGAGCATTCATTTATTGCATTTCGTCAATAAAAAAGGTAAATTTGGGTCTGTTGACGAAATTATATCCATAATGTGCAGTTAGCTGCATTGTTATCCATTGTAGCTGGAGTAGTAAATGTTTGCCCTGCTCAGCATACTCTATGTAATTTCCTTTTTGTTAGGGGCATTTGTCGCCAACACGGCAATGGAACTCACATCAAGGGGAAGAGCACATTTTTCATATAGTGTACCCATCAGTATTGAAATTATGCTGCTTACATTTGTTTCGTTTTTTAATTTCCCCGGTGCCAATAGTTCTGTCTGGCTGTCCTGCACGCTTTTGCTCGCTATGGGATTGCAAAATGCGCTAGTAACAAAGATATCTGGCTCCGTCGTTCGCACAACACATTTAACTGGCTTGTTTACGGATTTAGGAATTGAATTGTCGCAGGTAATTTTCTATAAGAAAACAAATGAACGCAAGCGTTTACGACGAGGCATTCTCCTTAAAATTATCATCATTGGAGGCTTTTTCTTTGGTGGT
This sequence comes from Sphingobacterium puteale, assembly GCF_003627955.1. Classification (GTDB taxonomy): domain Bacteria; phylum Bacteroidota; class Bacteroidia; order Sphingobacteriales; family Sphingobacteriaceae; genus Sphingobacterium; species Sphingobacterium puteale. The sequence continues at coordinate 381,599 of NZ_RBWS01000006.1, forward strand.
ATTATAGGTGCATTTATATACGGTTGGCTGGGGAGAAAGACCTTACTGTTGCCTGTAACCGCTTTGCTGATTGCGCTTTGTTATGATCGTTTACTGCTCGGACTTTATAGGCTAAAGCGAAGGCAACAAGATCATACTGGTAAACCAAGCGGAAGTTCTAAGTGAAAAATACCCTAATACGCTGAACTATTTTGTTTGGCTTTGGACTGGCATTGACAATTCCAAAGCAGGCGGGACTTGATACGTAACCGATAAAAAAGACCGAACGTACAAAAGTCATGACGGTAGCCCAGTATATTAATGCCTTTGCTTTACTGCTCCAATTGGTATTATCTCATTTGGGAGTGTAACTCGAACTATGTCATGGGATTAAAACGGTGTTTTTTCACAAAAGCAGGCATACATCATTCCCCCATAAGCAGATTTTAGTTCAGCCATTTTTGTAATATTGTTATAACCTAATTTAATAAATAATCTCTTTAATTCTAAAAAGGCTATCGGATTGGGTACCCATCGGTTAGCAATGCTTTGTTCATATTCAACTATTATAAATCGTGGTGTAGATGCAAAATACTTTTCTAGTTTAGTGATAAGATTTCCTTTATCCTTTACGAAATGTAAGGTGTTTGCCATAAGTATGCCGTCTAAAGTTGTAATTGGTAAATCATCCGAAACAAAATCGGCTTTTTTGAAAATCACGTTGATTTGATTGCCCATTTTCTCATTAAGCGTATACAGTGTTTTGTCGATACCAATAATACTGCTTTGCGAAGGCAACATGTTTGCCAAAGCTTCTGTAAAAACACCACTGCCACAACCCAAATCAGCCCAATGCTGTGGTACAGATTGGGCTGAGAATTGTGAAAATGATTGTAATAATTTCGTATATTTATCCATTAATAAATTGCCTGTCCAATATCCAATCGTTCAAATTTTCCTTCTGTATTTTGATGAAATTTAAAGTAGGTTTTGAAATCGCCCCAGCTTTCTGTATGAAAATTTCCATAGATATCCAACCCATTATTTTCAACCTTATCAATGCTTGTAAAACGTTCGTGTCCGCAAGCCTCTTTTACGAAATTTGAAAAATCACGAGAACTGCCATCATCAGTCAACTTGGGATTAGCAATGAAGAAAGATATAAATGTTTTGCTATCTCCATCTTGCCACATTTCCAAAGCCTGTTTAACTTTTTCGTTTGTAATTTTTGATAAATCCATATTTTCTGATTGAGCATCGTTAATTAACAGTACAAACAATTTGCCTTTGTCATTGTTTTAGGATTACTATCTTGTCGTATAGCCACCATTTGCAAAAATGGTTTGACCTGTAATCCACCAACCATCGGTTACTAAAAACTCAACTAATGGTGCAATGTCTTTAATATCTGTTAAACCACCTAAAGCTGAAGCCGATTTGTGATAAGCAACCGCTTCTTCGCTTTCTTGCCCATAGAAAAACGGAGTATCCATTGGTCCGGGAGCAACCGCAGTTACAGAAATTCCACGATCTCCAAATTCTTTGGAAGCTGCCCTGGTAAAATGTTCTACAGGCGCTTTCATTCCTTCATAGGTAGAATAAAAACCTGTGTATGCTGCCAACAATGAAGTTACTATAGTACAAATTTTCCCGTTATCATTCAGTTTTTTACCTGCTTCCTGAATAAAGAAATAAGCTACTTTCGAATTGATGTCACTCATACTGTCGTATTCTTCTTCTGTAGTATCTACAAAAGGTTTTTTCAAAACCTTTCCAACGGTATTGATAGCAATATCAATTCTTCCGAATTTTGCCAAAGCTTCATCAAACAGCTTGGTTATGTTTGTTACATCGGTAAGGTCGCCTTGCACCAAAATGGCTTCGGCTCCTGCAGCGTGCACGTCTGCCAATGTTTTTTCGGCATCGGTTTTTGTACTCTCGCTGTTATAATGAATAACTAATTTTGCCCCTTTAGCTGCAAAATCGCGGCTCAATAAGCCACCTAAGTTTTTTGCACCACCTGCAATTAATACTACTTTTCCGTTTACATCGTTTCTTGCCATAATTTAATTTTTTTGTTTCAACAAAGTTCTGAAATGCAAATAGGTATATTATGGTGAACTTTACGGAACTTTTACTTTTTCTTTATTCTTTTTCTAAAACTACCTGGTGTTTCACTTGTCCATTTTTTAAAAAACTTGGAAAAATTTGAAGCATCGTATGTTAATGTCATCGCAATTTTAGCGATAGAAACATCGCTATTGGCCAATAGTTCTTTTGCTTTGTCTATAATTTTAGCATCATAAAAATGACAAGGGTGATTGCCTTTTTCTTTGTGAATGGTATCTGTAAGATGATTATGTGATACAGCAAGCTCACGAGCTATCTGGTTCAACTCCATAAATTCTGATGCGTTACCATTAATCACGTCATCAATGTGTTTGTCTAAAAAGTCGAAATATTGCTTGGTAATTTCTACACTGCGTTTTTCTTCTTTATTTAATTTCTCTTCCATTACACTTTTTAGATTGATATCAACAAATAAAATTCAGCAAACAAAAATAAATAAACACGGTGAGCTTTACGGATTTTTATTCGATGTGACTTGAGCATATATTCTGTAGTGATATCAATACCTGAATGATCTAATAATTTCGAAAATTGTTCTATCTGCATACCGTTGTTTAATGCAATTGGTAATAGTTCCTGTCTTTACTTGTCTTGTCTTAAACTTCTAGCTGGTTTTTAATCTGCAAAATTATATAGAATGACTACTTTTTGAGTGGGTTATACTTTAATAATACCACGCCATTTGATAATACTTTATGATCAGCTAGTTCTAAATGGAAAAGATTAAAATCTTCCGGGAAAAGAGAATCCCCTTTTCCAATAGACACAGGAACAATCACCAGCTGAATTTCATCAATGAGACCGGCACTTAATAGTGACTTTACAAGTGAAATACTGCCCCATATAATTATGTTTTTTTCTTCGTTCAGCTTAAAAGATTTAACGAAGTTGACGGCGTCTTCTGCAACCAGGGAAATATTTTCGCAGTTACCCCAATGTACTTCTTTTAATGAGCTGGAAAAAACTATTTTTGGAATCCTGTTCATAGCGGAGGCAACCTTGCTATTCTCGCCGCCAGCATCTGGCCAATAGTTCGTAAACATTTTGTATGTTTCCTTGCCAAGAAGAATAAAATCAATACTTTCTATAAGTTTCTCCTGATAAGGTATTAATTCATCTCCGACCATATTATAGGTGCCATCAAAAAAACCTGTGGTTTTTTGTCTATCGGCACAAAAACCATCTACAGATATAAATTCCTGAACAATAAGTCTTTTCATAATCCACATTTTTAGAACATTACTAACGGTATCTAGGAGCGATCTTCAAAAGGTCAATCGTCCATATTATTGACAGAAGCAAATTAGAGACATTTCTTGCCATCAGAGTTTTCTTATGGCAAGAAATGTTATGCAATGCAAAATTTACGAATCTGACTAAAATTTACAGCAATCCCAACGCATAATTAAGGGTTGGGATTTGTATTAAAATTATTGATTGGAAATCAGCTTTTGTCTGAATTTAACCAAATGACTTTTTGGGTTGATTCATGTTGCATGCCAATAATATCTCGATAGAGATCAGGTCGTCTGGCATTGATATAGCGATGTCCACCTGCTTGTATCAATTTCTCGGGTGTTATTGTTGCTGTGACAAAACTATTTTCAAATGTTCGGCATTCGGCCAAAATATCCCCGAATGGATCTAAAACCATGGAACAGCCATTTTTTAACTGATCATCATCCATACCAATAGGGTTTGAGAAGACTACATATACGGCATTGTCATAAGCGCGTGCCGGCAGCCATTTCATTAGCCAGCTTCGTCCTTTCATTCCGTCAAATTCTAAGCGCAAATTGGTTGGATCGTTTTCTCGGTTTAGCCAGAGCTGGGGATCAACAAAACCTGCTCCGGGTCTGGATGAAGGTGTACACATGGTGACGTGGGGCATAAAGATAATATCGGCACCCAACAATTTTGTTGCTCGCACATTTTCAATGACATTGTTGTCATAACAAATCAAAATACCGCATTTCCAACCCTTAATTTCAAAAACCGTATACTTTTGACCTGGGTTCAAATGCGGATTAATAAAGGGATGTAACTTGCGATGTTTTGCGATAAGACCATTTTTGTCAACACAGATATAAGGTTTAAATAAATTGTCGTTTTCATCCTTTTCAAACAATCCGGCAAAAATGATAATGTTATATTTAGCTGCTATTGCGATCAGTTTTTGGGTACTATCGCCATCAGGAACGAGTTCGGCAATAGCCAGCATCTGCTGCTTATCCAAATTTCTTGCAAAGGTATAACCGGTGACCGAGCATTCGTGAAAGGCAATTACTTCGGCTCCCTGGCTCGCAGCCTCCCTTGCAAGTTGTTCAATAATAGCCAGGTTATAAGCTTTGTCCGCACTTTTATGCTCAAATTGTGCAGTTGCAATTTTTAATTTGTCCATAGTACTGTGAATTATATATAGACAAAGTTATTTGGCGGGCTTTAAATAAAATTGTACAAACCCGACATAGGCTCAGGCCTATCTTTAAATTCCATAAAATTTATGGCCAGTTTTGTTGTGTTGTTCAAATATTCAGAAGGTGTTATACCCGTATATTTTTTAAAGGCTCTAATGAGATGAGACTGATCGAAATATCCACCTTCATAACAGATTGAAGTCAAATCCTTTTCAGCTGGTTTATTGCGAAGCAATTTCAAAAAGGAGTGAAGTTGTATGATATTAACAAATTTTTTTGGACTCATTCCAACCTGTTGGGAAAATATCCTTTCCATATGCCGTTCTGTATAACCACTATAATTGGCCATCTGCTCAACAGTTACCAACCCTTTTTGACGGTTTATGTATTGTAAAACAGCAGAGAGTACCTGCTGGCTTGAGCTTTTGTTTTGAACGACCAAATTATAAAAAAATGTATTTAACGCGTGGACTTTCTCATCTGTCTTTTTTAAATAACCAAGGCTTTCATATAAAGTTACAGCTGGTTTTCCAAACACATCTTGAGTAAGAACAATCTGGTCTTTTAATTCATGAGCCGAAATCCCAAGTAGCTTATGAAGGCCATCGGGCTGGAATACAATAATAATAAAGGAAGTTTGCTTGTTGAGAGCTAGGTCTCGAAAATGACTTATCTGGCCATATAAAAATGAATGGGGTAGATGTTGGCTTTGATTCACGGAAAGAAAACCTTGATCTAAAAGAAATACCATCCCAGTATTGCCGTCTGAAAATAAACGTAGTTTTTTATGTTGATCAACGCTACTTTCTAAAAAAAGATAGTGTTTGATGTAAGGAAATAAAATCTTAGGGGGAAGTATCTGCATAATCAAACTTATGAACTGACTAAGCTCAAATGTACAAAATTCTTATATCTTGATAAATAGCCACCCCATCTTTTCTGCGTGTTCTGCTGCCGAAGAGCTTCATGAACTGGATGATATGCACAATGAATTGGAGGTAACTATACGATCGAATATCAATCCTCGTAGTGGCTCGTTTTTCTGTTGGTAATTAAGTATATTTTTGAAAGACAGTATGATGCTTAAATCAGTTAGGTGACAATTAAATTTATTTGATTCTTTATTAGGTAGTTAATTGGCACAGGATTGTTACATGTGAAAAAAAATCATAAGTTTGTCGCTTTAAAATTTATAATTTCTTCAATTTATGCTTTTCATTTATACGCGTTACGAATATGTTTTAGGAAGCAAAGATATCATTGCGACTTTAAAAAATGACCCGAAACCGCAGCGTTTCAATCTTCATATCATTACACCTGCGACCAAATTTTTAGGGTTTCCAGTAGGAGGTGGCCTAGTAAAAATGTCTCGGTTAGTGAATCAGCAAGGACAGGTTATTCACGCTAGAAACTATTCACCTGAAATAAAAGAAGAGGTAAAAGCATTTAAGAAGACACTAAAAATTCCATATTTCAAACTCTGGAAGGGATATTTGATTATTGCTTCAATAGCAATTGTTGGATCTATCGTCTACGGTATTAAACTCAATTCAGATGGAAAAAAATACCGCAACGAAAAAGAAAATCTTGTTAAAGCAGCACAACAATTGCAAACAGGACAACTTTACGGCGCCAGTTTTTTTACTGATGCAGAAGGAAATAACATCCAAGGATTGCCAGCTGGTTGGGTCAAAATTATAAAAATAGAAGGCGATACTATTTTTGTACAACGTTCTAAAAAAATGTCAGATCGCGCTATGTTTGAAATGAAAGATTTAGAACCCATTAAGCCCATATCCGATGCAGGCTGGAATGACCAGATCGAAAAAATGAATTATCCTTTGTTTAAAGAAGCTGCCAGCAATAAAAACTTAACAGGCATAGATTTATCATATATTGGTGAAGGCCACGATAAATATTCTGGAGTTATTATGTCGTTTAAGGGGGTTGAGTAATTGATTTTGAGAGATCAACAAAAGAAAGAATAAGAAAGAAGAGATCGGAATGACCTTCTTTTGGTGGCCAAAAGTATTTGTGTCCCATAGTTATATTGTTGGAATAGAATCAAACGGTAGCGTTTATGAACTGGACAATGGAGATATTTTTACGATCCGTTCAAGCTCTTAAATCAACCTCTCACAGTATTCAGGAGATCGTGCGGATATCCTAGGCTAATTGCGCTTACTGCATCTAGTTCGCTCAATTCATCAGTTGTCAGATTGATTTCAGCAGCTTTAATATTTTGCTCAAATTGATTGATATTTCGGGTTCCCAGTAGTGGGAACCCCTCCTTTGATAGATTCCACGCAAACGCAATTTGCCCAGGAGTAGCATTGTATCTTTTCGCAATTGATAACAGTACATTAATAATAAGTTTGGTTTTTTCGTCTTCTGTATAGTTAGCAGCAGTCGTATGCGTGATGCGCCCCGCTTCTCCGTTTCTATATTTAGCGGTTAGCAATCCGCCAGCCAGCGGAGAATACATCATCACGCCAAGGCCAAATTCCTTTGCCATCGGGATCAGTTCCCGGTCTGCTGTACGCTGCAATAAATTATACTCAATTTGTAATGCAGTAAGTTTTGTTGAAGCTGTGATAGCCGCTGCTTTCCATGCTGGAAAATTCGTCAGACCTGCATACAATATTTTTCCTTCTCTGATCAGGTCCTGTAGCCCCATGGCTATTTCTTCCAAAGGAGTCACTCCGTCATCGTAATGAGGCATATAAATATCAATGTAGTCTGTCTTCAACCTTTTCAGGCTCTGTTCAACAGCCTGGCGCATGGATTTGCGGTTATTTCCAAAATTGCTGATGGCAGGTTTGGGTTCGCTGCTTCGGGTATATTTTGAACAGATAATAAAATTCGTTCGCTGTCCCTTTATGAAGCTGCCGACTATTTCTTCTGCCTCTCCGAATTGATAAACATCTGATATATCAATAAAATTACCGCCGGCTTTTGCGTAAGCTTTTAATATTTTTTCTGATTCCTGCGGATCTGCACCATAGCCTTTTCTTGTTCCAAAATTGGCGGCTCCCAATATTATTTCACTTGCATAGAGTCCCGTTTCTGATCCAAATAACTTGTATTTCATATTTTTATATTTACTTTGCAACAAAGTTAATGGCCAAAATTGGCTATATCAATTACGGATAAATTTATCTATACACAAGTTAAAGCTTGTTAATATGTATCAGCTATGTACGAAAAAAAGCTTCCAGTTAATTTAGATTGTGGTTTACATCTTTTCCTACTGGTGGTTCAGGGAAAGTGGAAAATAAATCTACTCTGGGCAATACATTCAGGGATTAGACGTCCCGGTGAACTTCAGCGGAAAATCGTCGGTGCTTCAAGACGAGTACTGGATGTACAGCTCAATCAATTGATAGAACATAAGTTAATTAGCAAAAAGGTTTACGACGAGCTTCCGCAAAAAGTAGAATATGAACTTACCCAGTTAGGTGAAAGCCTTATACCCGTCATTGAGGTAACGGCGAGATGGGGTGAGGACCACAGAAATGAACTGGAACAGTTTTTTTAAGGTTTAGCCATCAACGTAATTTGCCATGCCGTTATTATTCAAATAGTATAGTCCAATAGATTTTGTTTTACCGGAATCATCTTGGAATATTGATCAGCTAGTTCCGTGATTACCTCATTTCAGTTTCGGCTACAACAAATTCATTTCTGGCTACATTTATCAGCTCGTCAAGCCAGAACTTTGCTTCATAAATAAAACTCGACATGAAAGTATTTGTTACAGGTGCTACAGGTTTCGTAGGAACAGCTGTGGTGCAGGAATTATTGGAAGCCGGACACGAGGTTCTGGGACTGGCAAGATCAGAAGAATCAGTAAAGAAATTGGTTGAGGTAGGAGCGAAAGCCCACCGTGGCGACCTGACAGATTTTGAAAGCTTAAAGTCAGGAGCCAGACTCTCCGATGCTGTTATCCATCTGGGTTTTGTCCACGATTTTGGGCGTTTTAATGAGATGTGTATGTTAGATGGTGAAGTAATCCGAGCAATTGGAGATGCTCTGATTGGCACCGAAAAGCCTTTTCTTATCACTTCTGGTACTGCATTGTTTTCAAAAGATGGAATTACTACGGAGAAAGACCGCAGCGTAAATCATCCACATCCAAGGATTGCTACCGAAAATGCAGCGGACGATCAAGTTGCTAGAGGCGTAAATGTTGCGGTTATCAGATTATCTCCTGCTGTACATGGTGAAGGCGATAAGATAGGTTTTGTTCCATTGTTTATCAAAATAGCAAAGGAAAAGGGGGTGTCAGCCGTCATCAACGATGGAATTAACCACTGGCCGGCTGTTCACCGTTTGGATGCCGCAAAGCTTTACCGTTTGGCGCTAGAAAAATCTTTTGAAAAAGGAACCAGATATCATGCTGTGGCTGAAGAGGGCATTCAGCTTAAAAAGGTGGCCGCCGAACTTGCTGAACGTCTCCGTATACCTTTAGCTTCCTTAAGCCCTCAAGATGCTGAACAGCACTTCTCCTGGTTTACACATTTTGCAAAGCTGGACAATCTAAGCTCCAGTGTGCAGACGAGGAAAGCGTTGGGCTGGAGCCCGGTTCATCCAACTTTACTGGAAGATTTAAAAGGTTCGTATTACTTTTCTGAGCATCAATAATTTGTATTTTTGTACTTGTATAAATTAAAATTCGTAAAATCATGTCAGATAACAAACCGATAAGGTTGAAGACCATTTCCGAATTTCATAAGCTGCGTGGATTGCCGGCACCGAAGCACCCACTGATTAGCGTGATCAATTTTGACGATATGACCGAGCACACTAAGGTAGGAAAACAAAGTCTGTTGTTTGATTTTTATATGATTTCGGTAAAACGGAATATGGACCACAAGTACAGGTATGGGCAGAAAGATTATGATTTTGACGAAGGTGTGATGTTTTTTATGGCACCACATCAGGTATTAAGTGTTATACGTGAAGAACAAGGAAAGAATCCTTCCGGATGGATGTTAATGATCCATCCGGACTTTCTTTGGAACACATCGCTTTCCACTTCGATCAAAAGATATGAATTTTTTGATTATTCGGTTAATGAAGCGCTATTCCTATCAGAAGACGAGGAAATAAAAATACTGCATATCATCGAAAATATCAAGCAGGAATATCAGAGCAATATTGACCCGTTCAGCCAAAATATTATCATTTCTCAATTGGAGACCCTATTTAATTATTCCCAACGTTTCTATCAACGTCAGTTTATCACGCGTAAAAAAGCTAGCCATCAGTTTTTGGAAAAGCTGGAGATCTTTCTTAATGAGTATTTTGAAGGAAAACTGACTATGGAGAATGGATTGCCCACGGTACGGCTGCTATCTGAGAAACTAAACATGTCAACACAATATATGCGGGGGCTGCTCAAGTCGGTGACAGGACAAACCACCCAGCAGATCATCCACGAGAAAGTGATCGAAAAAGCTAAAGAGCGGCTTTCCACAACTGACCTTACCATAGGTGAGATCGCTTATGAACTGGGCTTTGAACATTCACAGTCATTCAATAAACTGTTTAAAGCCAAGACCAATATTTCTCCTAGGGAATTTCGTAAATCATTTAACTGATAATTTGGGTCTAATCTTATGACCCTTAAATCAGTCCCTGGCTTCCTTAAGTTGAACCGGACGCTAATTCCGCCATGCTTCTCTCTTGAATTCTCGATACTTTTCATCAATGAAAGAATATGGCTATTTCACTACATATTAAGTATTACTTTTGGCACTATCCATGAAGTTAGAGCTGTTAGTCCCTGTTAAAGCCTCTTTGCCAAAAACTTTTTTGAATTCGTAATCGGTAGTGATACCAATAATTCTTCCTGTTTCCCAATTTTGATTAAGTCAATAAAAGATTTACTGTTTATATCCCAAATGGAAAGTAGTTGAGCGATCGATTCTTGCTGAAAAATATGGGAATTACTATAGTAATGACGATGTAAAGACGTAAATTTGTGTAGCATCAATAAAATTTAAGTTATGATATTTTTAGGAGTTTTAGTCTTTTTTGGACTTGTCACATTATTTGCATCTTTTTTTACTGTAAAACAAGAAACAGCCGCTGTGGTCGAACGATTAGGCAAGTTTTTGAAAGTAAGCCACGCCGGTTTGCATTTGAAAATTCCTTTTTTGGATCAGATTGCCAAACGTCTGAATCTCAGAATACAGCAATTGGACGTCATCATCGATACCAAAACGTTGGATAATGTTTTCATAAAGATAAAAGTTTCTGTTCAGTATCAAGTAATCAGAGAAAATGTAAAAGACGCCTATTATCGGCTGGAAAATCCTGAAAACCAGATTACATCTTATGTTTTTGATGTTGTGCGTGCGGAAGTCCCGAAAACAAAATTAGATGATGTCTTTGTACGAAAAGATGATATTGCAAACGCTGTAAAAAGTGAATTACAGGAGGCCATGCAAAGTTATGGTTATAATATTATCAAAGCTTTAGTGACAGATATTGATCCCGATGAACAGGTAAAACACGCCATGAACAGGATTAACGCTGCAGAACGTGAAAAAACGGCTGCGGAGTATGAATCTGAAGCGCAAAGAATACGAATTGTTGCTGTGGCGAAGGCCGAGGCAGAATCCAAAAAACTTCAGGGGCAGGGGATAGCAGACCAACGGAGAGAGATTGCCAAAGGATTGGAGGAATCGGTAAAAATGCTGAATGCTGCTAATATCAACGCTCAGGAAGCCTCTGCTCTAATCGTGGTTACTCAACATTATGACACGTTGAATGCCATTGGAGCCAATAGCCGGAGCAATTTGGTGTTGTTGCCCAACTCACCAACGGCGGCAAGCTCCATGTTGAATGATTTGGTTGTTTCTATGGCAGCAGCACAAAAAATCAATGAAGACAGCAACGCCCAATCGTTCGACCCCTCAAAGAATAGAGGAGGTCAGGAATAAATAACTGCTAAACTTAGGCTCCGGATCAGGTGGTAAACCATGGGCAGGAAAGGTAAATAAAAAGAGCCCAAAGTACGCCTGATTGAGATCAGCTGTAGGGTGGATATATGATTTTGAAAACGATAAAATTAAGATTAAGCAGATATTACTTATTTTAGCCTGGTGCTTACCTATGGCTTGTAATTCGCAGATGCAGCAAGATGCTAAGCTCATCGGCAAGTGGAAAGGCTTGCTGAAGGAAACAGGAACAGGCGACCCTGTCGAAAAGATTATTCTTGAATTTACAGAAGATGGAAAATTTATTCAGTATCTAGGAGAAAATAAAATGCAGAATAAGATAGAATTCACTTATCGAGTTCGCAATAATAAATTAGTCACCGTGGAAAATGAAACCAAAGACGAGACAGAGGGGACATATTCTGTGAAGAATGATACATTAACGATTCTGTATGAAGGTGTAGAGAATAGGTATGTAAAATTCAAATAAGGGCTCTACTTACTTTCCACTTTGTTTGCATAAGTAACTTTGGATAAGTACCAACGATTACAAACCGTTCGTTGTTTTGCAAAAAATTATCGATCTTCCTATTCGCAAAGCAGAGGGAGCCCTTGGCAAATATCTCGATGGGTGTTATTCTCTCTACAGGGAAGAACCGTGGTACGATTCACATTTAAGGGACTGGGGCTATATTGATTATTACCAAAGTAAAAGAGTTTGCAATTAATTAAACGTCCCAAATCACTATCAGGTGTTACGTTTCAGTAGTGGTTATACCAAACTTTTGTTTGTAAGTATAATAAAAGTGTGATAAGTTTTCAAAACCTAAATCCAGATAGAAATCTGTTGGTTTCTGTTTTTTGTACTTGATCAAATAATAAGCTTCATCTAAACGCTTCGCTAGTAACCACTGTTTCGGTGTCGTTTCAAAGGTTTTAGTAAAATCTCTCTTAAATCCTGAAAGGCTTCTCCCCGTAAGTTTTGCGAAAGATGCTACCGATACATTGAACATATAATTTTGATTCATAAATTCTTCTAAATCCATTTTGTATGGTTCTGAAAAATCGAATAAAATTTGTTTGAAATCAGGGTTGCATTGAAGTAATAATTCGATCGCTTCCCTGATTTTTAAATTTGACAAACTGGGTGTTGCTTCTTTTTCCCTATTGATATATGGAGCTAATGAAATGAAATAATTATACAGAAAATCATCAGGTTCAAAAAATAATTTTGGTTTGCCCATGTATTTTTTGTCAACTACAATTTTGTTCTCTAAGGCATATTGTCGCAATGTTTCCTTGTCCAACGCAATCGACAAAAATTGATATTTCCCAGATTTAGAAGGATATTTTATCGTTCTTATTAATTGGTTTTTCCGGACCAATACAATTGAATTTTCAGGAATTATTGTATTTCCATCAGCGTGAAAAGCGTGTGTTTCTCCTGATAATTGATATCCTAAAAAATGTTCGGGAATAAACTCTTCATTGCCTCTGTGCTTTTCAAAAACACAGGAGTAGACCAACTTATCAAAAATGATTTCACGCTTTGCTTCCATACTACAATTATATTAAATTTTAATTGAGCTTAGAAGCTCCCGCAAGTGCAATTTCTTTATCCTGTTCTGGCGAACCACCTGAAGATGCAATTGCTCCAATGATATTTCCATCTTTATTTTTTATCACGACGCCTCCTGCGATGGTTAGAAGCCCGCCATTGGAATTCAACATTCCGTTTCCATGGATATCGGCTCCAGAGACGATTGTTCCCATAATGTCACTATCGACACCAAACATGACAGCGGTTTTGGCTTTTCTTACAGCAAATTCTATTACACCAAAAACACTATCCAGTCTTGCAAAAGTAACCAGATGTCCACCAGTATCTACTACTGCAATGCTTACCGGAACCTTTAGTGCCCTCGCTTGTTCTACGGAAGCATTTAATGCTTCTATTGCTTCGTTATAGGTAATATTCATTTTTCTAGCTTTTTGCTGTCCATGCCTCTACTTGCAATTGTTTTACAAAATCCTCTGTTTCTTTCGGATGTACATTTCTGAAGTTTGAATTTTCATCCAAAGCTACATCAACTATACATTCTGCCATTGATTGCGGGTCTAACTGATTTGCCAAGGCTTCCGCAGTACCATCGAATGCGGATAAAGGAGTAAAATTGGTTTCAGGACTGTACCAACGAGAAATGGTATCTACACCCCGGTCGTTGAAACCAGTTCCAAAAATACCGGGGTTACACGTTGCTATTTTGATGTTGAAAGCAGCTAATTCTGTTCTCAAACCTTCCGCTATCGAACCCATCGCATGTTTGGAAGCACAATAAGCGGCGACGTAAGGTACAGTCCATAATTCGCCCATCGAGGTTGTGAATACAATTTTACCAGCTCTTTTCTCGTTAATAAATTTCTTGATGAAACCTTGTGCCAATTGCAATCCACCAAAAACATTTACGTCGAACATCGAACGAATTAATTCTATGGGTTGCTCTGCAATTGGGCCTCCTTCCATAATTCCAGCATTGCTGATCAAAATATCGATGTCGTATTTTTGAGTAATGTAAGCGATGTCTGTCGCGTTTGTTACATCCAACTTATCTACAATCATTTCCACTTTTTGCTCTTTAGCTTCTCTTATCAAGTCGCTCATCTGCGGATAAATTTGCGTCGTAGCAATTATCTGATGTCCTTTTTTTGCTAAATCAAAAGCGACGATTTTTCCAAAACCGCTAGCAGCTCCCGTAATCAAAATTCTTTTGCTCATATTTTAAATATTAAAAGTTATAGTGCAAAATTGAGCCAATTAACTTTATTATTAATTCGTGAGAAGTTCAAAAATATATTGTTGAAAAGTTCAAATGCAAAATATGCAACGGGTTCATATTCGTTTAACACAAAAGTTCCGGTGTAAACAGTTCGTTTAATCAACTGATTTTATCCATATCTTTCAGTTCTTTGAAAGCACCAATATTGACTGGGGCTTTTTATCCAATGGCTTCCTAAATTTATGGATACATATAATAAAAACATTTATAAAGAAGTGGCTGGTTAACATGCATCAGTTTAACGCTCATTTTTTTAAAACTGGAATGAGTCATGTAAAACAGTCGTAATTAATTAATATGCAAGATAATATATTAATATTGTGTGCTAAAATGTTCTGTCAGAACTCTGCCAAAAGTCGTATATTTAATCAAGATTTATACAAAATGAAAAAGAGAAAAGTGCCTTCAAATGCAAAAGAGCAGCTTTTTACAGTTGTCTTCGTTCGGCGGAAAGGGAGGGATTCGAATTGATGCAAGAACTGGATTCCTGTTGGACAGAGGTAAATTTGAGGATATTAAATTTCTGTAATTTCTACATGTACAAACCAAAAAATGCCGATGTAAAGTAAAAGAATAGATAATGAGTGAAGTAGTAATAAGAACGATAGTTGAAGAAGAATGCCTTCCACATTCACCAAAAATCAATGCCAAAGTCAGGGCATATATTTGGCAGTATATATACGAGGAAATATTGGTTCCAAAGAAAATAATGGCTGATAATAAGTATAATTACAGGCTAACCTTGGATTTAGTGAAATTTGATCCGGAGCAGCATAAATTTTTCACAGATTCTCCTTTTAATACAGAAGTAAACAAATTTAGGCCAGAGCCGAAATTTAATACACAAGGTAACCTTAAATTTTCCTCGATTGGTGTCGTTTCCAAGCTAATAGATAATGATACATCACCCGAAGATTATGCGAAGATCATTTATGATGCATTCGGTTCTTTTCTCGTATTGATCTCGAAAAAAATAACTAAAGAGGAATTAGATAGGATAAAGCCCGGATTAGATTATGATTATATAAATAGCTTTAGTTATCCGGCAACTAAAGATGATTGTGATTTTTTTATTGTATAATGTATTAAAAACCTAACCACGGTACAAATTTGTAACATTAATTAATTTCACCGCTAAAAATGATACTAACTTTCGTTCTATTATGTTGCAGAGGAAGGGATTCTGACCTTTTGGGGTAAACCTGCTCCCAGAGTGTATTTTATAGGACTAAAAACAAAAACGCCACGAATAGTGATTATTCGTGGCGTTTGTATCATTTAGCGGAAAGGGAGGGATTCGAACCCTCGATACAGTCATCCCGTATACAGTCTTTCCAGGACTGCTCATTCGACCACTCTGACACCTTTCCGTGTTTCAGTGCACAAATGTAGTAATTTTTTGCTTTATTGCAATACCATATAGCTTTTTTTAAGAACGATTTTTCCTATGCTATTGATCATAAGTGTATTGTTTTTATATTTTTTTGAATAAAACATATTTCTTATTTTTCAGTATGACAAATACTTATTTAAACATAAAAAAGAATATTTTGGACGTTGCCCTCGAACGAACAAATGACCGGATCGCAATGATCGAATCCGCATTGGAAACAGCCAGGGATTCGAGCAATGACGATACGAAAAGTAGCGCTGGAGATAAGTATGAAACCTCAAGAGAAATGATCCAGCAAGATATCAATCGGTATCAAGGGCAGCTTATTGAAGCAAATAAAGATTTACTACAGCTCACGAATATTACATCAGTGGTGGGGGATAAAACTGATTTTGTTAAATTGGGAAGCCTTGTCAAAACAAATGTGGGACTTTATTTTATCGCCACAAGTATTGGGGCAATAAAAATCGGGGACAATAATGTTTTTGTCATTTCAGCGGCATCACCTATAGGTCAGTTGCTCCTTGGTAGAAGAGTAGGAGAGAGTTTTCTGTTTAACAGGTTAAATCAGTCCATACTGGAGCTCTATTAATTGCCAAAAAAGAAGAAAGTTAAACAATATGTCCTCCTAATTGTTTTCACTATGAACGAAAATAAAACGATACGCATGAGATTAAACAGATTACTTTTGATATTTTCATTCGGTGTTTTACCTTTTGTTCACTCTTGCCGCTCACCAGAATCCGATGATAAGCTAAAGTCAAAAATTGAAGAAGCTTTAATAGATAACGAGGGCATAGCAGTGGATGTAGAAGAGGGTAATGTTACATTGAACGGGCAATTAGGATCGGATTCATTAAAGCAAGTGGTTGAAGATAAAACAAAGACTGCGGGTGGTGAAAATATTAAATCCATCCACAACAATATCATGGTCAACCTTCCTGAACCTGAAGATGCGCGTGAAAAATATCATGAAATAGTTGAGGGAGCTGTCGATTCCACGATTACTAGAGATGTCAATCGGGTACTGGAAGATTTTCCGACCATTACAGCACAGGTAAAGGACGGAATTATTATTGTAACAGGTAACATTGAAAAAACACGAATGGATTCCCTAAAGAAAAGATTGGACCATATTAAGCCTAAAGGTATTGATATGAAAGGAGTGACCAGTCGATAGTTTTCGTAGTGCAATGGAAATATAAATAGTAAAAGCTACGCATCAACAGATGGGTAGCTTTTACTATTTATGCATATGTTTATTTACCCCTAATTTAAACATTTTCCATCAAATCCCGAATAGCTACTGAGGCAATAGCACCTCCAAATGCTGCGGGTAGATAGGACATTGTTCCATAGGCTGACTTTTTAAAATTACTCCCATCGGTATATAGTAAGGAGCTTTTATCCGGAAGCTCAGTTGAAAAGGCAACTTTAACACCTTCACGGATACCATGTTTACGCAACTTCTTACGAATATGTTGAGCCAGTTTGCAATTATAGGACTTGCTAATATCTGCGATCTCAATTTTTGTCGGATCAACCTTACCACCTGCGCCCATTGAACTTACAAATGGCATTTTTGCATCCAGTGCCAGTCTGATGAAGAATAACTTCGGTGTAATACTGTCGATGGCTTCTACACAATAGTCGGGCGCCATCTCCAATAAAGCCGGAATTTTTTCAGGGATAATAAAGTCTTGGATCACGGTCAATTCCAATTCTGGATTAATAGCTAAAAGACGCTGTCTCATAATTTCAGCTTTTGCTTCACCATGGTTCGTTGCAAGAGCCGGCAGCTGTCTATTTCTGTTGGAGGGGTCTACGGTATCACCATCTATTATGGTCATTTTACCGACCCCCGCACGGCAGATAAATTCAGCCGCAAAGGAACCCACACCGCCTAGGCCCAGAACCATCACGTGTGAATTCGCTAATTTTTCCAAAGCTGTCCTACCGACCAGTGCCTCGGTGCGTGACAGCCAACTTAAATCTTTCATTTTTTTAATACAAACTTATAATTATGATATAATGCCTGCTTTAGCATCTCTACTGGAATAGATCGGGCTTGGGCGACATATTGATATAGGGTAGCAACTTCTGTTGCTGTATAGGTATCTGTTTCCAAAAATAAATGTGTAAGGGGAATATTTCTTACGACTTCGTCCTGGCTGCCATCCAAACAATGGACACCGATCGAAAGGTAATACCCTTTATGCATAAGCTGTTTGGCCAAAGTCCAATTCTTGCGATAGCCATGGAAGATAACCGGTAAATGAAATTTAGCTTTTACCAAAGATGCTAAGACTTCCTGAAAGGCACGGACACAGTGAATAATCAGCGGCTTTTGAAAAGTAATGGCCAATAGAATCTGTTGCTCAAAAACCCGTTGCTGTTTCTCAAAAGGAATAGCGCTATTTTTGTCCAGACCACATTCGCCTAATGCCACAACATTCGTCCTTTGTATCATTGTTCGCATCAATTCTAATGCTTTTTCGGTATTTTTGTTGATGTACCATGGATGCAAGCCGATAGAGCAGTCTCCCTCAACGGTAGTCTCATTATTGTTCAATGCTATATTTATAATAGATCGGTTGAAACCGTCCTGTATAATATCAAGCCGATGCGTATGTATGTCGATATAAGGAACCTGCATTGTCAAAGGACAAAGGTCGAAAAAATAGTTGAAGCAAAAAATATTCTCTACAAATTTAGTATAGTTTTATTGCTCCAACTTGCTGTTGAGTGCCTGCAAGATTGCGGAAGCCTTTAAAAGACATTCCTGATATTCTTGCTCCGCCAATGCTTGATTGGTAAGGGCCCCGCCGGTATGAAAGGATAGGTATTTTTTGCGTTGATTGTACAGAATGGAACGGATTACGACATTAAAATCAAATTCATCACGAATAGTATCAAAATAGCCTACCGAACCTGCGTAAATCCCTCTTTTGGAGCCTTCAATCTGATCACAAATGCGCATGGCAGCAATTTTGGGCGCACCCGTCATCGAGCCAGCGGGAAATGTATGTCTAAAGACGTCCATATTGGACACGTTGGGATCCTGTATGCAGCTGATTGTCGATATCATTTGATGTACTTGTTTAAAAGACTGGATTTCAAACAGACGTGTGGCTTCAACTGTTCCGGGAAGGGCACTTCGCGTTAAATCATTACGGACAAGATCCACAATCATTACATTTTCGGCGATCTCCTTTTGTGATTGGAGCATACGACTGACAATCTCTTGATCCTCGTATGCTGTAACACCTCTTTTAGCAGTGCCTTTAATGGGCTGAGAAATCAGTTTACCTTGTCTTTTCGCCAAAAAACGTTCTGGAGAAGCGCTCATAATAAAATGATGGCCAACTTTAAAAAAGTTGCTGAATGGAGTAGGTGAAACGGTATTCAATTTTAGATAGACCGCAATAGGGTTAATGTCTACATTTTCGGCGAAGAACTCCTGACAGAGATTTACCTCGTATATATCACCACGTTGGATGTGTTGCTGCACTTTATTAAAGGCATCAAAGTATTCTGCTTTTGTCCACCTTGAGTGTATCTTTATCTCTGGGTTGGTATTTATCTGTGGGATTACTGTGTCGCAGATAGACTGATACACCGCAACTGGATTATCGGCTTGGATGTGAACCTGATTAGCGGCCCATCTGACCGTAATGGTTGGAACAAAAAAATAGGCAGCTGGAAATCCGAGCTTATCAGTAGCGCTCGTATGTAAATTTTCGATCTCATTCTTAAGATCATAGGATAGAAATCCCGGAATAAACTCGCATTGATGTTTGACTAGGAATTGCTGCAATTGATCCAATACATCATCATCTGCACAAAATGAATGCAAGGCCTTCACCGCCAATACACTCTCAAATCTTCCCCATTCGTCAGGCGCTCCGTTGCTATTAAAGAAAGAAATTTCATCAAATTGCCCCGACCAATGCAGGGCTTTTTGATGAAATTTATCTTTAGAATCGAGAAGATCAAAACTTTCGATCCGCATATTTTACTTTGATAAAGCTAGTGTTTGTTTACGATCCGGACCTACCGATAGAATCGTGATAGGAACTTCGAGAGCTTTCTCCAAATAAGAAATATAGTTACTTAATGCCTCAGGAATCTCAGCCTCAGATGTGATACCTGTCAAATCTTGTTTCCACCCTTGGATTTCTTCCAAGATTGGTTCTGCCTGATGTGTGATAATCTCGTACGGCATATAATCAATCACTTCGCCATTATAGTTATAATGTGTACATGCGTAGATCTTGTCAAAAGTATCCAACACATCAGCTTTCATCATGATAAGGTCCGTTACACCATTGAGCATAATTGCATATTTCAGTGCTGGAATATCAATCCATCCTGTACGGCGTGCACGTCCCGTTGTAGCGCCGAATTCATGACCCAATTGACGTAGTTTTTCTCCTGTTTCATCATGAAGTTCGGTAGGGAAGGGACCTCCACCCACACGTGTTGCATAGGCTTTAAAAATGCCGTATACTTTACCGATTTTGTTTGGTGCGATACCAAGACCTGTACAAGCTCCAGCAGTTGTCGTGTTGGATGAAGTCACAAAAGGGTAAGAACCGAAATCCACATCCAAAAGAGTCCCTTGGGCACCTTCAGCCAATACACGTTTGCCTTCTTTCAGATATTGATTGACCAAATGCTCTGAATCAACATGCGGAATGGTTTTAATGAATTCAATCGCAGCCAGGAATGCTTGCTCTTTTTCACTGAAATCAGGAATTTCACCATAGTGAGAAAGAATGTTCAAGTGCTTTTCTTTCAACTTCTGGTAACGCTCCTGAAAGTCGGGAAGTGTCGTATCACCTACACGTAAGCCATTTCTACCCGTTTTGTCCATATAGGTCGGACCGATACCCTTCAATGTAGATCCGATCTTGCCGGCGCCCATTTTCGATTCCGAAGCAGCGTCCAATAATTGGTGTGTCGGCAAAATAAGGTGTGCTTTGCGTGCTAATACCAAATTGCCTTTACCCACCGGATCAAAACCAGCTGTTTTAAGATTGTCTAATTCTCTTTTTAGGATAATCGGATCGATAACGACACCATTACCAATAAGATTTAGTGTACCTTCATTGAAGATACCAGACGGAATTGTGTTGAGCACGAATTTTTTGTTATCAAATTCCAACGTGTGTCCGGCGTTAGGGCCGCCTTGGAAACGAGCGATTAAATCGTATTTTGGACAAAATACGTCTACGATTTTACCTTTACCCTCGTCACCCCATTGTAAGCCCAAAAGCACATCAACTTGCATAGCTTTTAAAGTATAGTAATTAAAATGTTATTAATAAAAATAGACTCATTAAAAAAATAAAAATGTTCAGGAATTTTTCTCCTGAACATTCCTGAACAAATGTACTATTATATTTAACAAAAATATAAGATTAATTTGAAATAGCTTCCTGAGCTACGGTTTCTTCTTTTTTATTTTTTTCTTGACAATCTTGACATACACCGTATAAATTTAAAGAATGGTGCTTGATGTCAAACTTCAATAAATCCCCCATGAGGCTTTGAATCTGGTTGATACGTGGGTCGCAAAATTCAACAACCTTATTGCATTCTATACAAATCACGTGGTCGTGCTGCTTGAAGCCATAGGATTTTTCAAATTGAGCCATATTACGGCCAAACTGGTGTTTGGTAACCAAGTCACAAGAAACCAAAAGTTCGAGGGTATTATAAACTGTCGCACGGCTGACACGGTATTTTTTGTTCTTCATATGGATATACAAAGACTCAACATCAAAGTGATCAGTACGTGAATAAATCTCTTCCAAGATAGCATAACGCTCCGGAGTTTTTCTTAGATTTTTATTTTCTAAGTATGCTTCAAAGATTTTTTTTACAGTTGCAAAATTTTCAGCTTGATTCATAGTAAAAATATTCTTGTACAAATTTACCAATTTAGATTGACATTTGATAGTATTTCTAAATTGTGATATTCATTTGATTAATTTTCGGACTCATACCGATTGACTCCTGTTATTCCCCGCACTTGTTTAAGGTTTTTCATCAAACTCTCCAATTGTTCGGTATCATTGACATACACCATAATATTTCCATCAAAAATACCATCGTTACTCGATATGGCTAGGGAACGTATGTTGACCGCAAATTCTTGGGAAATAACCGTAGTAAGCTTATTGACCAACCCGACGTCATCGATACCGACAATATGGAGGCCGGTCAGAAATGCAGAGTCTTTCGTCGATGCCCAACGGGCCTTCAAAATACGGTACCCGTAATTCGCCATCAATTTGGATGCATTGGGGCAACTGGTGCGGTGAATCTTGATGCCATCATTGACCGTCAGAAAACCGAAGATGTCGTCGCCGGGAATTGGATTGCAACAAGGCGCTAGGGTATAGTCAACTTTTTGCATGTCATCACCGATCAGAATAGTGTCAAACTCCTTTTTATTGATTTTTTCAACTAAACCGCCAATATGACTGTTGAACTGATTGCCCGAAGAAGATCCTGCATTGATTTCAACTGCTTTTTCATGGGCTACGTACTCCCGCAATTGCTTGATATCAACAATGCCTTTGGCCACGTTATAAAAGAGATCCTGAGAACTTGGATACTTCAGATAATTAGCAATTTTGTTGATATTATCCGTATTGTAGGTCACTTTCAAAGACTTCAATTTACGCTCGAGAATCTCCTTTCCATCTTCTGCGACCCGTCGTTTTTCTTCTTTGAGGGAAGATCTGATTTTTGATTTTGCTTTTGCGGTAACGACAAAATTGAGCCAGTCTTCTTTTGGCGACTGTTTGCTGGAGGTGATAATCTCGACTTGATCACCATTTTGCAGCACGTGGCTAAGTGGAACCAATTTATGGTTTACTTTGGCCCCGATACAACTTGCGCCGATATCGGAGTGGATCTCAAAAGCAAAATCCAATGCAGTTGCATTGTTTGGTAATTGGATTAAGGTGCCTTTGGGTGTGAAGATAAAAATTTCATCCGAGAATAGGTTCATCTTGAAATCATCCACAAAATCCATGGCATTCTGATCAGGGCTGCTGAGTACATCACGTACCTTTTTGATCCATTGATCCAATCCTGAATCGGAATTGGATTCTTTGTATTTCCAGTGTGCCGCAAATCCTTTTTCTGCAATTTCATTCATCCGTCTGGTCCGAATCTGCACTTCTACCCATTGCCCCTTGGGACCCATTACCGTTGTATGCAAAGATTCGTAGCCATTTCCTTTGGGCGAAGAGATCCAGTCGCGCAAACGGTCCGGGTTGGGACGATATAAATCCGTTACAATGGAGTATACTTTCCAACATTCGGTTTTTTCCTTTTCATCCACTGCGTCGATGACGATACGAATAGCAAATAGATCATATACTTCTTCAAATGGAATCGACTTTTTGCGCATTTTGTTCCAAATCGAATGAATCGACTTGGGCCTTCCAAATACAGCGGCTTTAACTCCTTGTTCTTCTAAAATCTCTTTAATAGGACCGATAAAATCACCAATGAATTTCTCCCGCTCGGCCTTCTTTTCATTCAGTTTTCGAGCAATAAATTTATAGGTGTCCGGATCAGTAAATTTCATGGACAAGTCTTCCAATTCGGATTTGATCGCGTACAAACCCAAACGATGCGCCAATGGAGCATAAAGATAACTGGTCTCTGAGGCAATCTTCAACTGCTTATCTCTTGCCATAAATTCCATCGTCCGCATATTGTGCAGCCTATCCGCCAATTTGATAAGGATAACGCGTACGTCATCGGCAAGCGTTAGCAACATTTTACGAAAGTTCTCGGCCTGCATCGAACTATTGGGGTCAAATATTCCGGAAATTTTTGTCAATCCATCGATAATTCGACGAACTTTTTTTCCAAACATTTCCTCAATTTCGTCCAAGGTTACATTGGTGTCCTCAACAACATCATGGAGCAAAGCACATACAATGGAGGTTGTCCCTAAACCAATTTCCTCGGCGGCAATCTGCGCTACCGCAATCGGATGATAAATATAAGGTTCTCCTGATTTGCGGCGCATCTCCTTGTGGCTATCCAAGGCCAAATCAAAAGCTTTACGAATCTCTTGTTTGTCCCCCCGCTGCAAAGTAGGCTTACAGGCACGCAATAATGCACGGTAACGTTTTCTTATCTCTTTGTTTTCTGCTTCAATATCAATCACATAATCTTTCATAAACGTTGCAGGTAAATGATGTTTTTTTGAGTATTTTTGTTTAATTTAGTTAATGTATTTTGAATACAATTATCAAGCTAACTTATTTTGTAATAAATTTACCAAAATATAATAGCATTGACAAATTAAAAGAGTTATATAGTCGTTCAGATGAAGACAACAGTATGGTTTTTGTTTTTTCTTCTTGGGACTTTGTCAGGCGTGGCACAGGCTCAGTCTCTTGTTCTTCCTTTATACGGTGAAGGGGCCCAGGAGACAGTGACTGATTATATGACAACAACGCTACCTTCGGGTGAGATATTGCCTTGGTTTCCCATTCCTGAAGTGGTTATTGTCAGGAAAAGAGTCTGGTCAAGCGAGGAAGCCCGAAGGGAATATTTACGTTTTAGAAGAAATGTATTGAAAGTGCTTCCTTATGCCATTTATGCTCAAAAAAGATACGACCAACTGGACCGGGACCTGGCTATGACATCCAATAAAAAAGAACATGAAACTCTGGTGGAGAGATGTGAAAACGATGTGAAACAAATGTTTAATCGTGAAATTAAAAATATGACCATTTCTCAGGGGAAAATCCTAATAAAGCTGATCGATCGCTATACCGGACACACGAGCTATGAAATGGTAAAGGAAATGAAAGGTGGGGTCTCCGCATTTTTTTACCAGGGAGTTGCCAAAATTTTTGGGCATAATTTAAAATCAGCATATGATCCAAAAGAGGATTTCGAAATCGAAAATATCATCCGTGAATTTGAACGGTCGAGGCCCAAGCCGGTGATGTAAGCCCCTTATATACTCGTATATATAAGTCACGAAGATACTTTAACTAGGATCGGGTTCGTTATGTAATACCTAAATTAAGACAATATGAAAACGATATATGACTTTGATGCTTTGCAATTCAATGGAACCATGAAATCTCTCGGAGATTTTGAAGGAAAAGTTTTGTTGGTCGTGAATACAGCGAGTCAGTGTCTATTCACAAGACAGTTTAAATCGCTCGAAAAACTTTACCAAAAGTATAAAGAAAGGGGATTTGAGGTACTGGCATTTCCGTCCAATAACTTTCGGAACCAAGAACCTCTGACTGGCAGTACATTGGAGACATTCTGTAGAATAAACCAGCAGGTTAGTTTCCCGGTTTTTAAACGCAGCCATGTCATCGGCACTTACACAACAGCATTGTATAGCTTCCTGTCAAATAAAGCAGAAAACGGACATATAAATAGCAAGCCCTCTTGGAACTTTCATAAATACTTGATCAACAGGCAGGGGGAAGTCGTGGATTTCTATTATCCTACAACTTCGCCATTGTCAGGTAAAATTTGTCGTAATATCGAACGACTTTTGGAGGAGTAACCCACAAACTTCCTACCTTTGGCCTCGGTTCCATACCAATAAGACCTGTATGTGCCGGCTGTCTTCAAGATATGCCAGCAATATGGAGTAGTGAATTGTAACATACTGATCTTTGCCGATATTGGAAGCCATAAACGAAAAAGAAAATATAAATATGCTAAAACTAGATTTACTTGTCATTGCCGTGCATCCCGATGACGCAGAATTGGGTGCAGGCGGAGTAATGGCAAAATATGTTGCCGAAGGAAAAAAAGTAGGAATTGTAGACTTAACTCAGGGTGAACTCGGTACACGAGGTACTGCGGAGACCAGAGCACAGGAGGCAAAAGATGCAGCAGCAATTCTCGGACTGGCAGCGCGTGAAAATCTCGGTTTGAGAGACGGTTTTTTTGAAAATGCCATCGAGGAAAAAATGGCCATTATAAGTGCCATAAGGAAATACCAGCCAGAAATCGTTATTACCAACGCAATTACTGACCGTCATCCGGATCATGGCAGGGCAGGGCAGCTTGTGAATGAAGCCTGCTTCCTTTCGGGGTTAAGAAAGGTGGAAACCAGAGATCAAAATAATCATATCCAGGAAGCCTTCCGTCCGCGTCTAGTGTTGCAATTTGTGCAGGATTATTACATCAAACCCGATGTAGTCATTGATATTACGGACTACTATGCCATGAAGGAAAAATCAATCCTGGCCTATAAAACACAGTTCTATACAGGCGAAAATATCAATCCTGATGAACCGCAAACGTATATCTCCAATCCGGATTTTATGAAATCTACCGCTGCCAGAGCAAGGGAATTTGGCCGTTACATCCAGGTTAAGTATGCTGAAGGATTTACATCAAAAAAAATATTGGGCGTTGATGATTTATTTGATCTAAGATAGCGCGAAGTTGCAATAAAAGATAAAAGCTTAAAAGCCGAGGATTTTATGACACATAGAATCTTCGGCTTTTTTTGTAAACGGCAGGCGATCTATCAGGAGATAAAACCTTTTACATATTGTTTTGTGATTTCATGCTGTGGATTTAACAGCACTTGCTCAGTGGGACCAAATTCAAGGATTTCACCACCATAGACAAAAATGATATAATCAGATACCCTTCGGGCTTGTCGTAAAATGTGTGTCACCAGAACAATGGTATAATCCTGCTTTAGTTCGATGAGTAGCTCTTCAATTTTTGCTGTGGATAGCGGGTCCAATGCAGAAGTTGATTCATCGCCAAGTATAATTTCGGGTTCTACAGCAAGCCCCCGCGCTAAGCAGAGCCGTTGTTGCTGTCCAATCGAAAGGCCGCTCGCGGAATGCCCCAAACGGTCCTTAACCTCATCCCATAGGGCTACATTTCGTAATTGTGTCTCGACAATCTTGTCCAGTTCTTTTTTATTTTTCGTACCATGTATACGCGGACCATAAGCTACGTTGTCGTAGATGGACATCGGCAATGGATAGGGTTTTTGGGATAAAAGCCCCATTTTTTTACGGATATGCGTTACTTCGGCATTTTTTCCATAAATATCCTCACCGTTTACAAGCACAGATCCTGTTATTTCAACACCTTTTGTGTCGTCGACCAAGCGATTCAGGGTTTTCAGCAATGTGGTCTTGCCACAGCCTGAAGGTCCGATAATGGAGGTTACGCTATTGTTCGGCAAGGCAAGATTAATATTCTTTAAAATATGTCTCCCATCGATATATACATTGAGATCCTTGATCTGAATGTGAGGATCAGTCAAAGGACTGTTTAACGACGATTCTTTTGTTTCGATTGAAGGATATGCGTGCATACTACGATAATTAAAATGATGATAGTTAAAACCAGGGCCGAAGCATATGCTCGTCCCTGTACCTCAGGAATTGGACTGCTTAACTGAAAAAATATAGCCAAGGGAAGTGTCGCTGCTGGTTCGTCAATATATTTAGGCAAATTGTCACTGAACCCCGTTGTCAATAATACGCCTGCGACATCACCTATTGCTCTTCCGAATGCTAATAGAATGGCTGTCAATAATCCGGCGCGGATACTCCGCAACATAACCTTTGCAAGCTCCCAGCGTGTTGTACCAAGGGAAAGCGTGACATTTTTCAGATCTTCAGGAATCGTTTTGATCAGCTCATCTACGGTACGTACCACAATTGGGATCGTCAATAGTGTGACGGTAATGATACCACCCAATAGTGAAGCTCTTATACCAAAATAGACCATAATTCCAAAACCGACAGCACCATACACAATCGATGGCACTCCATATAGCACATCAAACAACAACTTCGAAAACTGTGTTACTTTGGATTTTGTACCCAAATAAATATTTAGGTAAAGTGATATCGGGATACCAATAAAAGCCGATAGGACAGTCGCTACTCCTGCTAGATAGAGTGAGCCTAATATAGCGTTTAAGATTCCACCTTCTTTGCCGATGTAAAACCCGCCTTTCGGAGGTTGACTGACCATCTCCCAATTGAGATAGGGAAGCCCCTTATAGAGAATCGTACCTACAATAAAAAACAGGGAAGCAGTTACTGTGATTCCAGATAGATGCATGAAACCCTTCGCAATTTTTTCGCTCAATAACCTTCTTTTGGTATTATCCATCTAAACCTCCTTCAAGACGTCTTAAGATCAGACGCGATATTAGATTGAAAACAAATATGATCACAAACAGCAATAATGCTGAAAACATCAATGCAGACTCATAAAGTGGGATGGACATCATCTCACCAAAATTATTCGCAATTAGCGCTGGGATAGGGTAGCCGGCATCAAAGACGGATGTAGGGATCTTGGGCACATTTCCACAAACCATTAATACCGCAATGGTTTCTCCGAACGCACGGGAGGTCGATAAGACAATAGCGGCAATAATACCGGGTTTTGCCTTTTTAAGAATAACATGTTTTATGGTATCCCATTTAGTTGCACCCAAAGACAAAGAAGCTGCTTTTAACTCATACGGAATCGTTTGTAGCACCTCAACCATAATAGAAATCATGATCGGAAAAATCATAACTGCCAATACAATCCCTCCAGCTAACACCGTATAACCAGATGTCACCACGCCAAAAATCGGAGCAATATAAAGCTGTATCAATGGTACAATAAACAATACGCCCCAAACCCCATATAACACCGGTGGTATGGCTGCCAAAACGTTGACAAGTGGAAGCATCATGTTTTTCAATGCATCTGAAGCGTATTCTGTCAGATAAACTGCCGTCAATATACATAATGGAATCGCGATGGCAAGCGATATCAATGTGACAGCAAGTGTGCCAGCAATAAAAGGCAGAAATCCGAATGAGCCCTTCATAGGCGCCCATACTTTGTCCGTCAATAACTGAAATACATTGCTATATTCAAATAACGGAATGGATTTTACTGTTAAACCGACCGCAATAATAACGACAACTGATAGCGAAATCAGCAGTAACAAAAATGTGGACCGTTTTACTAAGGTATCTTTAACTAGACGTGTATTTAGCATGCTATAACTTATTTAGTTCGTCATTGATCAGTGTTTCACTCAATGGTACATAACCATTTTCAAGCAACTGTGACTGCGCCTGTTTCTGCAGTACAAAAGAGATAAATTCCTTCAGGAGCAGGGACTCTGTCTTATTGCGTGTGACAAATGTCAGATCGCGGGAGGGGGGCGCGGGATATTTGCCTGCTGCAACAGCTCCTGTCAGGTCTGACAGCGATCCATAGAATTTCTCGTCGGCTTCAATCTGTCCATTTTTATTTAAATCCAATGGCAGTACATCGATATGGTCAAACACTTTGTTTGTCTTTAAATTATAGACGTAGTTAATATTGTTGAAGCCAATGCCAAACTTATCATCTTTAATAGCTTGGGCAATACCGGGATCTCCGAAGATTCCAACACCTTGCAGGTCCTCCTGTTTGCGTCCGAAAAATTTGGCCCAGGTTTCTGCTGCTCCGGCGGCGTCTGAACGCACATAAACATTAATCGGATCTGCAGTAAATTGCGGATCAATTTGATTCCATGTCTTAAATTTTCGACTGGTAAAAATCCCTGAAAGTTCCTCCTGGGTTAAGCCGCGTTTCATTAATGCTTTATAATTCGGATTAGCAGGATTCAATGTACATATCACAGCATCTTTGGCTACAATAATAGGGACTGCGCCTTTTTTGACTTCTTGTGGATGCAGATCCCGCGATACAAGGCCAATGTCTACCATACCTGTTAACACGTCGGCAATCCCTTTGCCTGCACCGCCTGCCGAGATATTGAAACGCACATGCGGATGATTTCTTTTGAAGTCTTCGCTCCAGATTACGGCCAAAGGGTAGAGTGCAAAGGCCCCTGAAAGTGAAATATTTCCTTCAAATCCACGCTCTTTACTATATCCATTCTTTACTTTTGGTGCGCAGGACGTGATCTTAAATACGGTTATAAAGCTAAAAAACAGAATAATAAAATATCTTTTTATCGTTACACCCATTAGTCTACAGGTTTAGTATATTAAATTTTATACGGCAAATATATATTAATTTGGTAGATATTATAGAATATTAAAAAAATATTTTTACATTTGACTCGAGAAAAGAATACTAAATCAATAGATTTTATTTGTTTTATGCAAAGCTTCCGTACAGAATTAGAAAATCCAGTCGTGGAAAAGGAGATTATTGAACTTGAAAAAAAGATTCGATTATTTCACGAAGGTAAGATCGCTGATGAAAAATTTAGGTCATTGCGTCTAGCCAGGGGAGTATATGGACAGAGACAACCAGGGGTTCAAATGGTTCGTATCAAACTTCCATTTGGAAAAGTTACTTTTAAACAGTTAATCAAAATAGCGGCAATATCTGATGAATATGCAAGTCGTAACCTGCATCTGACCACGCGTCAGGACATTCAGATTCATTACGTTAGTCTGGATCGTACGCCAGAACTTTGGTCAAAATTGGCAGAGGATGATATTACCTTAAGGGAGGCCTGCGGTAATACCGTTCGTAATGTAACAGCTTCACCAACTTCGGGTATTGATCCGAAAGAACCTTTTGATGTATCGCCGTATGCACAGACAACATTTGAATATTTTCTACGTAATCCAGTCTGTGCGGAGATGGGTAGAAAATTCAAGATGTCTTTTTCTGCAAGTGAAGAGGACACCGCTTTCTCGTATATCCATGACTTGGGTTTTATTCCAAAATTAAAGTATGTGGATGGTGTAGAAGTACGTGGTTTCAAAGTCTTGCTAGGAGGTGGACTGGGATCACAGCCATTTTTAGCATCGCTAACAAATGAATTTCTACCGGAAGATGAGCTAATTCCTTATATAGAGGCTACCTTAAGAGTGTTTGACCGATACGGCGAACGCAACAACCGTAACAAGGCTCGCTTTAAATATCTTATTCAGAAACTTGGCTTGGAAGAGGTGTTAAATCTGATCGAAGCAGAAAAGATTGCTACAAAAGTAAAAGCTTTCGCTATCGATCGAACCAAAATTGAACAACCGCTACCACCGGATGACAGCCAAATCACCGTACTTGATCTCGATACCGATTTAAACTATCAGGTATGGAAGAACACGAATACATTTGAACAAAAGCAAGCAGGCTATTATGGTGTCTATGTACGGGTTTCTACCGGGGACATCGGTACCGATAAAGCGCGGTCCTTGATCGCTGGACTAAAAGATCTCGTTGCGGATGATATCCGGATAACACAAAACCAAAGTTTGCTATTGAAGTATGCAACCGAAAAGTCGCTACCTCATATTTATCAACTGCTAAAATCATTAGATCTTGCTCAGGTAGGCTTTGACAGTACTGCAGATGTGACAACATGTCCCGGAACGGACACCTGTAATCTTGGCATTTCAAATAGTACCGAAATGGCGCGGGTCATTGAGTCATATATCGCCGAATTCCACCAAGATTTTATTTTCAACAGAGATTTGAAAATTAAGATATCCGGTTGTATGAATTCCTGTGGCCAACATGGACTGGCACATATTGGCTTCCATGGCAGCTCAGTTAAAGCAGAGGGTAAGGTAGTTCCTGCCGCCCAGGTTATGCTCGGTGGTGGCACGATCGGCGATGGTGAAGGCCGGGTAGCCGAACGGATTATCAAAGTACCCACCAAACGAGTATTGCATGTGGTTGAATTCGTACTGAACGATTACAAAAAGAATGCGGAAGAAACTGAAAACTTTCATGCGTATTACGACAGACAAGGTAAAAATTATTTTTACAATCTATTAAAGCCACTGTCAGATCTAACAACGCTTTCGGAAGATGAGTTTGTGGATTGGGGACATGAAGGTACTTTTCAAACAGCGATAGGTGTGGGTGAGTGTGCTGGGGTAGTGATCGATCTGGTAGCAACATTGATTTATGAGGCGGAGGAAAAGCTGCAATGGGCAAATGAGACATTCGGGGAAGCAAAATTCGCAGACGCTATCTATCATGCATACAATGCCTTTGTTCAGGCAGCGAAAGCCTTGCTGTTAGATAAAGGTATTAGCGCAAGCACACAAAATACAGTGATCAATGAATTCCAGACACATTTTGTGGAGTCCGGGGAATATAACTTTGATCGGTCATTTCCGGAGCTTGTATTACAAATTAGTAAAAATGAACCTACTGAACGCTTTGCAACAGGTTATCTGCAAGAGGCTACAAAATTTATCAATGAGGTTTATCAACGTAAAAATTTAACGCCTGTATTGGCCTAGGAGAGAACGGAATGTCGATAGAAGCAAAAGTAACATTAGTAGGCGCTGGGCCGGGAGATCCAGACTTGATTAGCCTCAAAGGGATCAAAGCGATCCAGAAAGCGGATGTTATTTTATATGACGCGCTTGTCAATGATGAACTACTGGATTATGCAAAAGCAGATTGTATAAAAATTTACGTCGGAAAACGTGCCGAACAGCTCTCAACTTCTCAAGATGAAATTAATCGCCTATTAGTTGACTATGCCTTGAATTATGGGCATGTGGTGCGCTTAAAAGGAGGGGATCCATTTGTCTTTGGACGCGGCGGTGAGGAGATCGATCATGTGGCACAGTATGGTATTGAAACAGCGGTCATACCGGGTATTTCCTCCGCAATTGGTTTGACGGGGTTACAGCAGATTCCTCTGACTTATAGAGGGATCAGCGAGAGTTTTTGGGTGATAACAGGATCAAAATCTGACGGCAGTTTATCTAGCGATCTATACCTGGCAGCGGAATCCAATGCGACTGTAGTCGTTCTGATGGGCTATGGAAAATTAGCAGAGATCGTGGCCATCTATCAGGAAAAAAACCTTCATCATTTACCGATCGCTTTGATTCAAAATGGTTCACTGCCTAATGAAAAGGTTGTATTGGGCACCATAGACAATATATTAGATGAATCTACTGAAAAAAGAGTTGGGGTACCAGCTATTATCATTATCGGTGAAGTGGTGGCGAAACACAGATCGTTTCAACAGATTAAAGAAAAAGCACTTGCATTATAAGGATGAATAAGTTATTTCCCATATTCGTTAAACTTGATCAGATCGAGACTTTATTGGTCGGCGGTGGAAAAGTTGCGTTGGAAAAATTCCAGGCATTGATAACAAATGAAGAGCGATCGAACCTAACTGTCGTAGCAAGGGAAATTGTTCCTGAATTCGAGCAATTGCTCGTCAATTATCCTCATGTTCGACTTCACATACGCCCTTTTAAGACAAATGACATTGAAAACAAGCAACTCGTAATTGCGGCTACGAATAATATAGACCTGAATGATGAACTCCGTGCGTTAACATCACTTCACAATATACTTTTCAATGCA
Source organism: Sphingobacterium puteale (assembly GCF_003627955.1). Lineage (GTDB taxonomy): Bacteria > Bacteroidota > Bacteroidia > Sphingobacteriales > Sphingobacteriaceae > Sphingobacterium > Sphingobacterium puteale. The sequence goes on from NZ_RBWS01000006.1 coordinate 414,672, forward strand.
GCGGATAAACCAGATCTATGCGACTTTTATTTGGGATCAATTGTTACTAAAGGCAATCTAAAAGTTGCAATTTCCACAAACGGCAAATCGCCAACGATTGCAAAAAGAGTGAAGGAATTGTTCAACGATCTTTTACCGGACGAAATTGACGAAACGCTTTCGCTGATGAGCGAATATCGTGAACAGTTAAAAGGGGACTTTGAATTTAAAGTAAAGAAGCTGAACGAGCATACCAAAAATATATTACGTCATGAGCGTTAAGGAAATTAAAGAAATTATCGGCGATAAAAAGGGAGCGGAGATGCTGCAGGCAATTGTGGCACTATATCCTTCAGAAGTTGTTTTTTCCACTTCTTTTGGGATAGAAGATCAGATTATCACCGAATGGATCGGCAAAAATGATATCGGCATCGAGATTTTTACTTTAGATACCGGCCGGTTGTTTAAAGAGACGTACTCTTTGTGGAGCCGTACATTGGAACGTTATCAATTGAATATCAAGACATACACACCGGATACAACATTGCTGGAAGATTTTATCAGTAAAAAGGGACCTAATTCTTTCTATGAATCTGTTGAAAATCGTAAAGAATGTTGTCGGATCAGGAAGATTGAACCATTGCAGCGCGCTATCAAAGGAAAAAAAATTTGGATTACCGGCATTCGGTCTGAACAATCAGTCAATAGACATGATATGGATTTTGTAGAGTATGACGAAATAAATGGTATCATAAAAATCCATCCGCTGTTTGACTGGACCTTTGAACAGGTAAAAATGTATTGCAAGGAACAGTATATTCCCTATAATGTCTTACATGACAAAGGATTTCCGAGCATTGGTTGTCAACCCTGTACAAGAGCTGTTCAGGAAGGAGAAGATTTTCGTGCCGGAAGATGGTGGTGGGAAGATCAGAGTAAAAAAGAATGTGGTTTACATGCGGTTAAATCTTAATCCTAAAAAAGCGTAAACCCAAATTCATTAAATCAAATTTATTATTTCAAAGAATGGACTATTTAGATCATTTAGAAGCGGAAGCAATATATATATTAAGAGAAGTCGCCGGACAGTTTGAAAAACCGGCATTACTATTCTCGGGCGGAAAAGATTCCATTACATTGGTTCATCTGGCAAAAAAAGCTTTTAGACCGGGTAAATTTCCCTTTCCATTGGTTCATATTGATACTGGGCACAACTTCCCCGAAACTATTGCTTTCCGTGACAGTCTTATTGAAGAGATCGGAGAAAAACTGATCGTGGGCTATGTCCAAGATAGTATCGATCAGGGCAAAGTCGTTGAGCAAAAAGGAAAAAATGCAAGTCGTAACGCACTTCAGACTGTCACCTTGCTTGAGACAATCTCGAAACATGGTTTCGATGCATGTATCGGAGGGGCACGCAGAGATGAAGAGAAGGCCCGTGCTAAAGAACGTATTTTCTCAGTGCGGGATGAGTTTGGACAATGGGATCCAAAAAGACAAAGACCTGAACTGTGGAGTATTTTCAATGGTAAGATCAACAAAGGCGAGAATGTACGAGTATTTCCGATTTCAAATTGGACTGAGCTCGATGTCTGGAATTATATCAAACGCGAACAAATCGCATTGCCATCCATTTATTTTAGCCATGAACGGGAGGTAATTACTCGTAACGGACAATTAATGGCAGCCGCACCATTTTTGAATATTGATGAAGAGGATGTTATCGAAACTAAATCTGTTCGTTTCAGGACGGTGGGTGATATGACCTGTACAGCAGCAGTAGATTCTACCGCAGTTGCTTTGGATGATATCATTGCAGAAATCAAAGCATCAACAGTCAGTGAACGTGGGGCGCGGATGGATGACAAAGTATCCGAGGCAGCAATGGAAGAACGCAAAAAACAGGGATATTTTTAATTCCTCAAATCTAATACTTGATATTGACAACAATGAATATATTGAAATTTATAACAGCTGGTTCGGTAGACGATGGTAAGAGTACCCTAATCGGTCGATTGCTATACGATACCAATTCTATTTTGGATGACCAATTGGAAGCGATACAACGTGCGAATCGAAAAAATGATGATGGAACAGTAGATTTAGCGATATTAACGGATGGACTAAAGGCAGAACGCGAACAAGGAATCACGATCGATGTCGCTTACAAATATTTTCAGACCGATCAGCGAAAATACATTATTGCTGATGCTCCGGGCCATATCCAATATACGCGAAACATGGTAACCGGCGCATCCAATTCTGAGCTGATTATCATCTTGGTAGATGCACGGAAGGGAGTTATTGAACAAACGAAAAGGCATTCGTTTATTGCTAAATTACTGGCGATGAAGCAGGTATTAGTATGTGTCAATAAAATGGATATGGTAGATTATAGCGCTACTGTTTTTGAACAAATCAAAAATGATTACCAGCAATTGGCTGCTAATTTAGGGCTTCAGGAGGTTGATTTTATCCCGGTATCCGCCTTAAAAGGTGACAATATTGTTCATAAGTCCGATCGTATGCTCTGGTATTCCGGAGAATCGCTATTGGATTACCTGGAAAATGTTGAAATTCACGAAAATCAAGCGGCGAATTGGAGATTCCCGGTACAATGGGTTGTAAGGCCACAAACGGATGATCTCCATGATTATAGGGGATATGCAGGCAGAGTATTAGGAGAGGGGCTTACGGTGGGTGATCAGGTGATTATTTATCCTTCTGAAACATACAGTACTATCAAAGCCATAGAATTTAACGGCCTGCAGCTTGACCGGGCAGAAAATGGACAGTCAGTTATTCTTCATTTAACAGACGATGTGGACATTAGTCGCGGCGACACGATTGCAAATGTTGAAAAACAACCAAAATTTGAACGTAATATTCAGGCAAACGTATGCTGGTTTGACAACAAACCCTTGGATACCGAACAGATCTATTTGCTACAGAGCCACAGTAAATTGACAAAAATTAAGATTGTTGATGTGCTTTATAAATTTGACATCAACACACAGGAAAAAGTTTTCGACGAAACGATTAAGCTCAATGATATTGGTCGTATTGCAATCAAATCTGCTGAAAATCTTGTATTTGATTTACAGACAGAAAATGCTGCAAATTCTCAAGCCATTGTCATAGATCCACGGACTAACTTAACAGTTGGTGCTTTGATGATTCAGGCAGTTGATTAGTATTTTTTATTCTGTAAATATTCAACCTAAATATTTATTAAGGAATCTGAGCGTTTCGCTTGGATTCCTTTTTATTAAATATGCAAGCATTAAATGTAAATCATTGTAAGAAAACTTATTTTATATAATATCAAAAACCAGCAATAACTATATTAAATAATTCATTAAAAACCTCCATTCTCATCACTAAGTATATTTATTATAATTTATATTATGTTAAATAGTAATATACAAACCCACTCTTCCATACGACAGTTTGCGCGACTATATTAAACAAATTACAACATTCCGTCTGTTTTATTGTAAAAACGAAAATGATTCTTCTTTTTATTCAAAATGTCGAATAAAATACACGGATGATTTGATTTCGGGCTACATTCCGATATCACCGAGCTAAATAGCTTATACGGTATAGAATTCGAAATTTCATTATAATCGCTTGAAATTTGTAAAAAATTAATAAAAATTGGTTTTCTGTTAAAAAATATATAAATTAGTGCCAGCCAAAGGGAAATTTTACTAATTAAAACATGTCAAAAAATTTTAACGAGTTCATTGCGAGCGTTGAGAAACGTAATCCAAATGAACCAGAATTCTTACAAGCAGTAAAAGAAGTTACAGAGGATTTATTTCCTTATATCACCAACAATCATCCTGAGTTTTTCGACCAAAAAATTCTTGAACGTCTGACCGAACCTGAACGTATTATTTCTTTTCGTGTAACCTGGTTAGATGACAACCATGAGGTGCAGGTAAACCGTGGATACCGTGTGCAAATGAATAGTTCTATAGGTCCTTACAAAGGAGGCCTCCGCTTCGCTCCTTCTGTGAATCAGAGCATCTTGAAATTCCTTGCTTTTGAACAAGTTTTCAAAAACAGTTTAACGGGCTTGCCGATCGGTGGTGGTAAAGGCGGTTCTGATTTTGACCCCAAAGGTAAATCAGATAATGAAATCATGCGTTTTTGCCAAAGCTTTATGACGGAATTATATCGTCATATAGGTGCTGATACAGATGTTCCTGCAGGGGATATCGGTGTTGGTGGACGTGAAATTGGCTTTTTATTCGGACAATTTAAACGTCTTCAGAATAACTTTACCGGCGTCCTGACGGGTAAAGGTGAATTATGGGGAGGTTCCTACATTCGTCCGGAAGCTACCGGATATGGCCTATTATACTTTGTGGACTGCATATTTAAACATAAAGGACAATCCTTAAATGGTAAAGTTGCAACAGTTTCAGGTGCTGGCAATGTTGCATTTTATGCGGTTGAAAAAGCAATGCAATTAGGTGCAAAAGTAATTACTGTTTCTAATAGTCTCGGCACATTGTATGATCCAGATGGTTTTGATACAGAGAAAATGGCTTTTGGAGCAACTTTAGGACGGAATTTAGACCGATACCCTGCCCGTTATCCAAATGCCCAGTTTTTACCTGGAAAGAAACCTTGGCAGTTTAAATGTGATATCGCATTACCTTGTGCAACACAAAATGAACTGGATGAATCTGACGCCAAAACACTTGTGACAAATGGCTGCATCTGTGTTGCTGAAGGCGCTAATATGCCTTCCACCGCCGAAGCCATTAAGGTTTTCTTAGATGCAAAAATTAGTTTTGCTCCGGGGAAAGCGGCAAATGCAGGTGGAGTTGCTGTAAGTGGCCTGGAAATGTCTCAAAACTCGATCCGTACTCAATGGTGTACCGAGGAAGTTGACAACCGTTTGAAAACAATTATGGAGAGCATTCACGAGACTTGTTTGAAATATGGCAAAGAAAGTGATTTTGTTAACTATTTAAAAGGTGCTAATATTGGTGGCTTTATTAAGGTAGCCAATGCAATGAAAGCGCAAGGAGTTGTATAATCAGCCTTTTTCTAATCATATCATAATCCTGAACGCTCAAATGTATTTCATTTGGGCGTTTTTTTATACTTTTATGGTAATTTTTAAAAAAAGAGATTTACATGAGATTAATAGCGGAACTCCCCCATCCTGATTGCAAGATTTCCATCTTTGGAATGAACCAGAAATTCATTATCAAATTTGAACAGGGAAATCTGGAGCAATCCTATAAAATTGCAGAAGTTGATATCATAGGCGGGGTAAATGGTGTCTTTGAATTACTTGATGAGGAATTTCTTAAAAGTGTGTTAGATCAGTTTGCTTTAATGCGTCAATCATTTAACAGTGCTTACAGTAGATACGAATAGTAGCAATTATGTTAAACTATCTTTATTTCGCAGCATTTTGGGCTTGCCAGATTGTATCCTCTATCCTATTTAAACTAGGTGGAATTCATCCAAAGTATAAATGGGTCGCATTGATTATTGGAAATATTATTTTGCTTTCGGCAAGCTGGTTTCTTATCCAACTGTTTAAAAATGTCTCGCAGCCTATAGTTATTGCATTGTGTTCAGGCGGGACTTTTTTAACTGTCCAGCTGGCCATGGCGTTGTATTTCAAAAGCCCACTTAGTTGGCAGCAGGTAGTCGGTATGTTTGTTATTATTGTGGGTATGGTAATGATCACCTTTGGTGGCAAAGACCAGACAGCTTAAGAATTTGATTTTATCCCGAAAAAATTGATGAGTTTTATTTGTTATAATAAAACTCATCAATTACAAGTGAACTTGCGAGCTGTTGATTAAAGCGGTCTAAATCCGTCATTTTTCCGGAAATATCATACATTACTTCCAGTTTTCCACTGATTTTCTCGATTACACGACGTGAAGCTTTAATTTTAAAATCCAGCGCCATTTGTTCAAACTCATGTAGATGATAAAATTCATTTGAACTAAATTTGATATGTAATGAACGTACTAGATAGTAACGCGATAATAATATTTCTATCCGCTGGAAAAGCGCAAGGATAAGCACCATAAAAATGGCGAAGGAGATTGCATAAACTAATTCGCCCAATCCGGCAAACATTCCAATCCCGGCTGTGGCCCAGATAACGGCTGCAGTAGTTAGGCCACTGACTGATAATTTACCTTTAAATATAACTCCTGCTCCTATAAAACCGATACCTGTAACGATATTGGCAGCAACCCGATCCGTACTATTGCCAATAAATAAACAGGATACAATCGTGAACATGGCAGAGCCAAAGCAGATCAGTACCACTGTACGGAATCCAGCCGATTTATTTCTGTACTCACGCTCAAAGCCGATTAAACTGCCGCACAAAATTGAAGTTATGGCATTTAGTAAAGGCTTACTACTCAAAAAATCAATAATACTTTCCATCATAAGTGCTGTTGGACGATAATATCAAAAACTCCCATTTAAACAATGGGAGCTCTCTTTTCCTATAAGTAAGCGTAAGTTATTCCATCACCACCGCGGTCTTGATGTTCATCTTCAAACCGGCTGACATGGCTGTATTTACGTAAATAGTCCCGAATGAATTTTCGCAAAATACCATCCCCTTTACCATGAATAATTTTTAAGGATGGATAGCCTACCATAACGGCCCTATCCAGTACTTTTTCTAATTCATTCAGTGCATCTTCGGTTCGCATACCACGGAGGTCAATCTCCGGATTAAAATCCGCTACGGTTCCGGCTGACAACGATCTGGATAAACTTTTTGCTGATTTCTTATTTTCCCGTCCTTCGAGCTTAACGACATTCTTTCGCTTCTGCACTGTTCGCAATTCTCCCATGGCAAGAATCACGTTGTTTTTAGCAATTTCAACAACCTGTGCTTCGGCTCCATTGTCAATAATCTGCACCCAGTCACCGATGGTCAGTTCGGAGGATTCCGTTATTTTGTCTTTGATGACATGCTTAGTCGTCTGTTCTTTTGGCAAAACAGCTTTCAGAGCTTGATCCAGGTTGCTGCGCAGTTCACGGGTTTTCTCCTTATCAGCTTTCGCCGACTTGATCTGTGCGACCGTATTTTCAATTAATTTATTGGAGTTCCTGATGATTTCCTGAGCCTCCTCTTTGGCTTTTTTAAGTATAACCCGTTTATTTTCCTCCAGATAATTTTGCAGTTCCAGGTACTCAGATTTAAGAGATTCAAGTTCTTTCTCTCTTTTATTAATGGCAACTTTTGTATCAAACACCTCTTTCTTCTCCCGTTCAAGATCGATCAACAAGGTATCTACCTTTTTCTGTTGTACACCGATCTTCCCTTTGGCAGCCTCTAGAATATCCTTTCCTAACCCTATTTTCTGCGCAATTTCGAAGGCATAAGAGCTTCCAGGTTTACCGATCTGGAGAATATACATTGGACGCATCTCACGGTTATCGAACAACATAGAAGCATTCTCCAGACCCGTTGTATTGCTCGCAAATACTTTTAAGTTTGAGTAGTGGGTGGTTACCACACCTCTAACCTGCTTTTTATTCAGCGATTCCAACACAGCTTCGGCAATAGGTCCTCCAAATAAAGGATCTGTTCCGGTACCGAATTCATCAATGAGCACCAAGGTGCGTCCACTGGCAAATTCCGTAAAATATTTCATTTTCGATAAGTGTGCACTGTAGGTACTGAGGTCACTCTCAATAGATTGATCATCACCGATATCAGCGAATATTTGCTTAAATACGCCTACTTTCGTCGTTGGCTCAGCTGGGATCAATAAACCCGATTGTACCATGATCTGTAGCAAACCTACGGTCTTCATACAAACTGACTTACCGCCGGCATTTGGTCCGGAGACAACAATAACACGTTGCAATTGGTCGATCTGTATATTCAAGGGAACGACAGTACCTTTATGGTGTTCGTTAAGTATGAGTAAAGGGTGACGCGCATTGATGAGATTGATCTCCGCTTCTTTGGACAGTTCCGGCATCTCGGCCTCAATATCCAAGGCAAACAAAGCTTTGGCCCTAACAAAATCAACCTTGGTCAATAAACCATGATAAGACAGCAATAATGGGAGATGTGGACGTACTTTATCTGTGAGTTCAACAAGAATTCGGATAACCTCCCTCCTGCGCTCAAATTCAAGATCTCTTATCTTATTATTAAGCTGGAATACTTCTTCTGGTTCAATGTAAGCTGTCTGCCCTGTTGCTGATTCGTCGTGAATTAATCCTTTGAGCTTTCTTTTGTTTTCCGCCAGGATGGGGATACACAGACGTCCATCGCGTACGGTCAAATTGCCATCCGCGGTCCACCCGCTGTCCTGCGCATTTTTGAAAATACTATTTATGCGTTTGAGCGCATCTTGTTCTGCACGTTGTATTTGCTGGGTGATCTCAAGTAACAGGCGGGAAGCATTATTTTTGAGTTTCCCACGCTCGTCGATGACTGTTTCAATATCTCGGATGATTCCCTTCTCTATCGGTAAATGCTCAAATAGCACTTCCAAATTTGGATATAGCCCTTCTCTTTCATTAAAATATCGAATGATGGCGTAAACAGTTTTCAAAGACAACAAGACACGAAAAAACTCTTCTTCAAGTAGAAAAGCACCTTCAACCCTTGCTTTTTCAATAATGGATTTTAAAGGAAAAAAATTCTCGACGGGAAATGCCCCATCATTGACAAGAAGATCTTTGAATTCACTTGTCTGTCTCAAAAAACGATCTATCTGATCAAAGCGAGTTTGTGGCTGAATTTTTTCGACCAGCTCACGGCCTGATTCACTCAGGCATTTTTGTTTTATTTTATCTTTTATCTCGGAAAAGCCGAGTTTATCTATCACATTTAATGGATATACCATAAAATTATATTCTTTGATGGTTAAAGTTTTGATACAGGCTTTAATGCCTGTGGTGGAGTAAGAATAGGTTTTTCAAGCCTTTGTTCGATTTGTTTTGGTAACGTTGCTGTGTCCTTTGCCGAAACGCCAGGTGTTGTTGCTGGGGACGCAGGATTTCCAGAGGAAGTAGGCGGCGGTGATCCAGCTGGAGTTATTGAACTACCTATAGATAGCTGGTTCATTAAATAGCTGTCCAAACTAACACCTGTTTTCTGTTGGAAATTTTTGTTAAACAACCAAGACGCTTCTTTAAAACTGAATTTCTCCTTGCTTGGTTGGTAGTGGATAAGCGCAGCAATACGTTCTTGATACTGTTGCTGTTGTCGCATCACACGACTTGTACTATCCTGAATCCTTGCATTGACAATCGAATCCCTTGTTCGGATAGAATCTTGTTTTTTACGTTCGATATCCGTATAAAACTTATTCTCCTTCGTCAAGTTATCTTCCACTTTTTTATAAATGGCCGACATGATTTCAGCATCTTTACCATAATAGTCCAGGTTCTTTTTAAAAGAAACGGAGTCTAACCCGTATTTATCAAAAGTCACCTGATACAAAGGCACCATCACTTTGCGTGCACTATCAATGGGCAAAATATTGAGATATGAATCTGTCAATTGGATTTCTGTCAAAGCATTTACAAATTTGCTTTGCGAGATAATATCCTTCTCTTCTGGTCTGACACAGGAACCAAATAAAAAAATCACAGCAAGTAGATTCAGTATTAATCGTAGCATTTCGTAGTTTTGTACAAATTTACAAAAAGCACCGACATTTGGCACTTTTTACATCATCAAACTATATCTGAAATGAGTATTGCGAGTAATTTAGAAGCTTTAAGATTGGAAACTGAGGCTAAAGGCGTTCAGCTTGTAGCAGTTTCAAAGACAAAGTCCAATTCAGAAATCATGGAAGCCTATGAGGCTGGACAACGTATTTTCGGTGAAAATCATGTTCAAGAATTAATTGAGAAAGCGGAGCTTTTACCTAAAGATATTCAATGGCATATGATCGGACACCTACAGACAAACAAAGTAAAATATATTGCTCCATTTATTAGTCTAATTGCTTCTATTGACTCCCTAAAACTGCTAAAAGAAGTTAATAAACATGCATTAAAAGCTAATCGTACCATCGACTGTTTATTGCAAGTATATATTGCTGATGAGGATACCAAGTTCGGTTTGGATCATGCCGAATTGATCGAGCTGCTTCGTGATGAAGAATTCTTAGAACTAAAAAATATCCGAATTTGTGGTCTGATGGGTATTGCCTCCAATACAGACAATGAAAAGGTGATCAAAGCAGAGTTCTATGAACTAAAGATGTTATTTGATGGAATTAAAGCTAGCTTCTACCGGAAAGATGATTATTTTAACATACTCTCCATGGGAATGTCATCGGATTACAAATTAGCGATTGAAGAGGGATCAACTATGGTCCGTATCGGAAGTACAATCTTTGGTAAAAGAGTAGTTAAACATTATAAAAACAATGACTAAACCAATTATACGCGAAGCAATTAAGGCCGATTGCCCACAAATGCTTGAATTAATCAAAGAATTGGCGATCTATGAGAAAGCACCGGATGAAGTAACAGTTTCCCTCGCGGAGTTTGAAGAAGCAGGGTTTGGAGATAATCCTATTTGGGGTGCATTTGTAGCAGAAGTTGGTGAAGAAATTGTTGGAATTTCATTATATTACGTCAGATACTCCACCTGGAAAGGAAGAAGGCTTTACCTGGAAGATTTAATCGTTACCGAAAAAATGCGCGGACTGGGAATGGGTAAGCAACTTTTTGACAGGACGCTTGCCTATGGTAAAGAATGTGGTTACCATGGCATGGTATGGCAAGTTTTGAACTGGAACGAATCTGCCATAAAATTCTACGAGCGGTATAAAGCTGATTTTGATCCGGAGTGGATCAATGTATCGATCACTTATTAAAATTAAAGGGAAAACAATCAATTCAATGCGGTTTTATCTTTTTTTGAGAATTTTATTTATAGGTTGTTTGTTTTACTCGTGTCAAAACAGAAGTGTAGCACCTTCTCTAGCTCAGACCGGGGATACACTCTCATATCACAAAAAAATGGTTGATGAGCATAGTAATTATTTTCTAAAAGGAGAAGATAAATTGGATACTACTTATTTCCGGGCTAGCTATCCGGTGTTCGATGAAGCAAAAATCAATGATCTTGTTTCATCTATAGTTCATCTTGAAGGAGATACCAGTATGGAAGAAGCCGCCCATCGTTTTATCAATGCTTATAATGAATATGTGGATGATAACAATGGTAAATCTACTGCAACCTGGAATCGGGATCTTCGGGTTGATGTAGTTGCAAATACGCCCATGTATCTGGCCATACGAACAAAACAAGAGGAATATACTGGCGGAGCTCATGGTGACCATGTCACCTTATATTCAAACTTTGATAGGCAGTCTAATAGTCCAATTACAATTGACGATATTATTCGTAAAGAAGATAAAGATAAGTTTATCACAATCGCCGAACAATGTTTTCGTAAACAAGAGGGACTGCATAAGGATGATACCTTAAATGGGAAATATTTTTTTGAAGGTGGCAAGTTTTCGCTTGCGGATAATTTTACATTTGAAAAAAACGAATTATTATTTTATTATAATATCTACGAAATTAAATCTTACGCTGAAGGTGGTACAGAGCTGCGTATTCCCTACACAACTTTTAAAGATCTGATGTCAGAAAAAGGATTACATTATATTAATAGTATCAATTAGCAATCAACTAAACTCAATAAAATAAATGCAGGTTTTTAAATTTGGAGGTGCATCGGTAAAGGATGCGGAAAGTGTCAGAAATTCAGCAAAGATTATTTCGAAATACAAAGGTGAAGCTTTGTTGGTCGTTATCTCTGCCATGGGTAAGACAACAAACCTTCTGGAGAAATTGACCAGAGAATATTATAATAATACGGGCTTGCAGTTTCAGACCCTTGAAGAAGCCAAAGCATTTCATTTTCAAATTCTTTGGGATCTATTTCCTGGCGGTGAAAATCCCATATTCGATGAAATTGCCAACTGTTTCGTCGAAATCGAATGGATTTTGGAAGAGGATCCGCAAGACTCTTACGATTACCTATTTGACCAAATTGTGTCCATGGGTGAATTGATTTCGACGAAAATTGTCGCTGCCTATGTTGCCTTTATTGGGGAGAAAGTAAAATGGATAGATGCACGTGATTATATATTGACCGATAATACCTACCGCGAGGCTGTCGTAGACTGGAGTAAAACAGAAGAGAAAATCCGTGCTGAACTTCCATCCATATTAGACGAATACATTGTCATTACGCAGGGTTTTCTGGGATCCACATCGGAGAATTTCACAACAACTTTAGGTCGTGAAGGTTCCGATTATTCAGCAGCTATTTTTGCGTCATGTTTAAATGCTGAAAATGTAACAATCTGGAAAGACGTTCCGGGGGTTCTCAATGCTGACCCGAAATGGTTTGAAAAAACGGAATTGATTCCTGAACTGTCGTATACGGATGCGATCGAGCTTACCTATTATGGGGCGACTGTCATTCACCCGAAGACGATCAAACCGCTGCAGAATAAAAAAATAGCCTTAAATGTGCGTTCTTTTATTGATCCGGAGTCTCCAGGAACAATAATTCGTAGTACAAATCAGACATTACCGGTTCCTTCGTTTATATTCAAAGTAAATCAGATTTTTATTTCCATCTCGCCAAGGGATTTTTCTTTCATCGTGGAAGACAATCTCAGGGATATCTTTAACCTGTTTCATGAACATCGCATCAAAATCAATATGATGCACAATACGGCAATCAATTTCACCGTCGCAGTGGATGATACGGGGAAAAACCTGGTGGATTTAATTAACGATCTTGAACAACGGTTTAAAGTTACCCATGAGTCTGGTCTTGAATTAATTACTATCCGTTACTATAATCAGGAAACGATCGACCGCGTTCTGGTTGATAAAGAAGTGATCAGTGAATTGAAGGATAGATATACTTGTCAGCTTCTCGTTAAGAAAATATAAATGAATAGATTGATTCTTCAAAAGGAGGTGCAGTTGTTTTTGGAAAAAAGCCTGGATGAGTCTCCTGCCAAAATAGCTTTAAAGAAATCTCCTTTTGAGGGAATATCGTCTTCTGAATTAGCTGCACAGCTGGATGGTAAACAGCGTGCAAGGACTAAACTTCCGTTATGGACAAAGACACCGGGTGTCTATTTTCCTGCTAAATTAAATCTAGAACAGTGCTCGTCAGAAAAAACGGCATTATTTAAAAGTTCGCTTATTCAGGAAGGTACAAATTTAATTGATGCAACGAGCGGTTTTGGTGTCGACAGCTTTTATTTTTCAACGCGGGCAAAGCAAGTGGTTTCATGTGAGCTCAATCCTGATCTTGCGAAAATTTCTGCATATAATGCTAGGATATTGTCTGCCGCAAATATCGAGGTTATTGCCACAAATGGTGTAGATTACATACTTAACAATCCACAGGCACATTTTGATTATATCTATCTGGATCCTTCGCGCAGAGTTCAAAATAAGAAAGTATTTTTATTGGACGAGTGTGACCCCAATTTGGTGGCTCTCCAAAACGATTTTTTCGAACGATCAGATATCATTATCAGCAAGCTTGCGCCATTATTGGATATCTCCTCAGCATTGAGCATGTTAGTCCATGTAAAGGATGTTTATGTCGTTTCCTTGCAAAATGATTGTAAAGAACTTATTTTTATTCAAGAGAAAGGATATATAGATGAACCGGTCATTCACGCTGTCCGGCTGTTCAAAGAGGAACAACAGATCATCTCTTTTACTTATGGGGGGGAACGCGCTACCCTTGTCGATTATAGTGCACCTCTATCCTATCTTTATGAGCCGGATGTTGCCCTGACCAAAGCCGGTGCGTTTAAAACAATCATCAATCATTTTGATGTGAAAAAACTACACAAAAGCACGCATTTATATACATCGGATCAGAAAATCCCTGATTTTCCGGGCAAAATATTTAGGATAAAACAGGTTGAATCTTTTACAGAATTCAAGAAAAGGAAAAGTCCTCTAATTGCGGATATTATCGCTAAAAATTTCCCGCTAAAAACGGAGGAGATAAAAAAGAAGTTTAAGATTAAAGATGCTGGTGACACCTTCACCTTTTTCACAACAATATTGAATGATCAGCTTACTGTCATACATGCACAGCGAATCCTAGAATAGACAATTTCATTACAATTGTACTATTTCTTCTCCGTAATTTTAATACATGGATAAAATCGTATTATCAGCATTAGATTTAGCTCCTGTCAAAAAGGGAGAAAATGCAGCCAGTGCTATCGCTCGCAGTGTAAAAGTTGCCCAACATATCGAAAAACTAGATTTTAAAAGAATTTGGGTAGCTGAACACCATAATATGGAGTATATTGCAAGTTCGGCAACCTCACTGCTTATACAGCATATTGCTTCAAATACTGACCGGATCAGAGTAGGTTCAGGTGGTATCATGTTGCCTAATCATGCTCCCCTGGTGATTGCCGAACAATTTGGTACATTGGAAACGTTATTTCCGGGGCGAATTGATCTTGGTTTAGGTCGGGCACCGGGTACTGATCAATTGACTGCAATGGCCTTGCGAAGGAATAATCTGAATACTGCATTTCAGTTTCCGCAGGAAGTCAAAGATCTTCAACGTTATTTCAGTTCGGATAATTATGATGCAAAAGTGCGCGCATTTCCTGGTGAAGGACTGGAAATACCCCTTTATATTCTTGGGTCTAGTACAGATAGCGCTTATTTAGCGGCCAGTTTAGGACTTCCCTATGCCTTTGCGACACACTTTGCCCCGGCTCAATTTGCCTCGGCAAGCATGATCTATCATCAGAATTTCGTGCCATCGGAAGTGCTTGACAAACCATACTTTATTTCCTGCGTCAATGTTATTGCTGCAGACAGTACCGAAGAGGCTGAGTTTTTGTCAACCAGCTTCTATAATCTATTTGCTAGTATTGTAACCAATACAAGAAGACCTTTATCTCCACCGACAGAGGAAGTAATTTATAAAGGGATTCCAGCCATCGAACAAGCTGTAGAGAGCATGGCCTCCTGTGCTTTTGTAGGGGATAAAAATAAGATTGCTCCAGAGATAAACAAATTTGTCAAAGATCATAAAGTCGATGAAATTATGGCGACCTCCTATATCTTTGATGATGAAAAATGCCTGAAATCATTTTCCTTACTTAAGGAAGCTCTCTCCTAACAAAGCTAAAGGGTTCATATATTGTGAATTTTTATATATTTAAATAAAAATTCACAATATATGAACAGCTATTCTGCTTTGACCTTACTGTTTGGGCTATTATTCATCCAAGCTTGTCACAGTCCCACAACGAAAAAAGATGATACCCCAATAGATTCAGTTGCTACGAAAGATAGCTCATCTTTGATGTCGAAAGACAGTACAGGCTTGTTACTTTCGGCAGCAGCCGATAGTTCAAAGGGACAGATTTTTTTGGTTCGCAGTTATCGCATCTGGGAAAAGGAGGATCCAACCGCTGTATTGAATAAGGATTGGTTTGATCTTTATGAGCGCGAGGGGAAATATTATCTGGAGAAAGTCGATTATGAAATTAAGGATAGTTATGATGAATGTGCTCAGGTTCCGTCAAAAAATGTCGAGTCCAAAAGAAACTCACTTTTGTTTCTGAATATAAAGGGATTAAAACCGGGGGCCGTGGAAAATATGAAGATCAACCATTCAGAAATCTGGCCCAAGGAATCTGTAGAGTATAATTTTAAAAAACAACGAATTGTCCTTAAAGGATTGGGAGACATCAAATCCACTGAAGTGCAGACGGATGAAAAGGGACATGAAAAACTATTTCACGAAGTCGCACATTACAAGCTCAATGCTACCTTTGGGGGAGCTAAAGAAATAACTTTATTTCAAAAAGATCAATATGATCATATATTTATGTCTACACAGTTTGTTGGTGACATAGATCGTGATGGGCAGTTGGATTTTATCTTTTCTAATCCGGGGAACTATGAGGAAGAAGCACTGCTTTTGTTCCTTTCTAATGGCGGAAGACCATTGATTTTCGAGGCAAATGAGCAGTTTGATTGTTAATTTGCAGTCATGAAAGATATAAAAACAGTCCTGCATCAAATGAAGTCCATTCATCGGGCTCTAATCGCAATTTGTGTTTTTATACTTGTGTATATCTTTTCCCCGATTAAAACCTTCACATTGTTAAGTCTGGTTTTATGTTGGCTTGGCTTTTGTATTTCCTATATATTGGTTTCCTGGTATACGTTTTACTCCATGCCGGTGACCACAATCGCTAAGAAAGCACAACAGGAAGACGGTAGTCGACTTTTTGTATCCCTGTTTATCATATTGGTTACGGTGAGTTGCTTTATTTCTGTGCTAATGATCATTATATCGACTAAGGATAAACAGCTTGATAATTCATTTATTATCATTATCTGTATGCTTGCTATACTTGCTTCGTGGTGTCTGGTTCATACCATCTACACATTCCATTATGCACGTTTATATTATGAAAATGGTTCCAAGGGCAGTGGATTGGAATTCCCAGGGGACGACCAACCAGACTATTTGGATTTTGCTTATTTTTCTTTTGTCATGGGCTGTACATTTCAGGTGTCTGATGTGGGTATTTCATCAAAAAAAATTAGACGGGTTGCGCTATTTCATGGCCTCCTCTCCTTTGGACTGAATACATTCGTCGTTGCTCTGACTATCAATATCATTTCTGGTTTGATCAATTGAGTTTTTAAACTAAAAACCGTATTTTAGTCCAAAATTTACACGTATGAAGTTGTTCAAACCATTAGTCGCGCTCATTTTATGCCTTATCACTTTTTTTTCGTGTAAGAAGAATGAAAATACGGATGGTGAAGGATCTGCTGGAGTTACCGGAAGTTATATTGGCAGGGTTCAATTTCAGGGCAACTCATTGTCTGTTGATCGATCCAATAGATTGATCCGTATTCTACCTGATGGAGGTGACAAATCGTTTAAAATTGAATTCTTTACAGGAGTGCCAAATATTACGGGAGTCCGCTTTACGCAGGATAATGACAGTACTTGGATCTCGAACGATACAACCAGACTAAAAAAGGTGACCATATCGGGTAAATCTCTTGAAATAGACTACCAATTAAATAGTCAACGCTGGATTGTAAATGACGGGATTCGTAAATAATAATCAATCTAAATTGTCATAATAACTTCATTTTTCGTTGTAAAAGTATTTTCTTATCGCTATATTAGTCAAGCGTAAGGAAAAGAGAAATGAAACACATCAAAAAAATTGGAGCAATTGCTTCGGTATTTGCCATAGTTATCGCCTTGAGTGCATTTAACTTCCAGCGGGAAAAACCTCAGGAAGAACCCAGACCTACAAATTTAAAAGTTTTACCGAAGAATATTTCACATGACGAACTGATCGCGACAATGAAAGAATTTAATGTCGCATTGGGTGTAAAATGCGGATTTTGTCATGCACCTTCAAAAGAAGATCCTAAAAAGATGGATTTTGCAAGTGATGAAAATCAAAAAAAGGAAATCGGTCGGGCAATGATCAAGATGACACTAAAGATTAACAAAAAATATTTTAATCGTAGTTGGGATAGCTCTCCCGCCAAAGCAATATCCTGTAAAACTTGTCATGGCGGCAAAGAAGAACCAGAAATGGTCATAGCGAAAAACTAATCAAACTATATATTTATGTAACACCATAGGGCTTCTCTTATGGTGTTTTTTATTGCCTATTCTTTGCTTATTTATTGGTGTTTCTTGGGTTATTCTTTGCTGTTTCTAGGCTTTTTTCTGGATTTTCCTTGGTATTGGTTTGCGATTCCTTCTCTTTTCTGCTATTAAACCAGGATCATACCGAAAGTTTGGGGGGTACAATTTTTTAAGCATACAATTTCATTACTTTATATAGGAAGAATGTGGTATCCCTTACGCCACGAAAGACACTCCTGAAAGCTTTGAGCTTTGCATTGAAAGACTCTGCTGAAGCATTGGTACTTCTGTTGTTGAAGTAGTGTAGGA
>NZ_RBWS01000007.1 GCF_003627955.1 Sphingobacterium puteale
TCCTACACTACTTCGACAACAGAAGTACCAATGCTTCAGCAGAGTCTTTCAATGCAAAGCTCAAAGCTTTCAGGAGTGTCTTTCGTGGCGTAAGGGACACCACATTCTTCCTATATAGAGTAATGAAATTGTATGCTTAAAAAATTGTACCCCCCAAACTTTCGGTATGATCCGGAATGATCCCATAAAATTCCCTACCATCAATTTAAACAACCATTTTATTTTTTGAACCCAACACTATTAATTTTATTGGATTCTACTAAACTTTTAAATAACTCTGATGCCACTATTTTATTATCATAAATTGATCGGGCAATATTATATTCATAACCATACTCTTCTAAAGGAGTTTTATTTAAAACGGATTTAATAAATTTAAAAGAACCATCAACTGGATGTTTTGTGTAAACTGATTTGTCCAGGTCATAGCATTCTACCTTATTAAAAATATTTAAAGCGAAATAATTTTCATTTTTTACACCTTTATAAACGAATGTCGTATTAAATATTTGCACATCGCTTTTAAAATGTTCTTCAATTAGATCTTTGAATCGTTCACTAATTAATAAACCTCCGCCTACAGTTTCCAATACATCCAATTCTATCAAATTTTCATAGGGAATTGTACTATTCTCTGCATCCTCATAGATCAAAGGTGATACTATATCTTCATTAATAAACTTTCCAATTCCAATGTAGGATCCGTTTATTGAGTTTGAAAGACTAAATTGAAGTGGGTAATTAGCCTTACTTTTAATTAAAATAAAAAAATTCATATGTCTTAGCTTTAATGGTGTTTATCCAATTGACATGCAGTAAAACCGGGTCTGTCATATCTAACATTATCACAAATTAGGGCATCATTATTCTTTTGAAAGAACAAGTCTTCTCCTCTTCCCAGTATTTTAATTTTATAGGAAGTTGCATCTTCTTCTTGCCTTTTCATTCCTGTATTCCTTCGGCTTGCACTTTGCTGAACTTGCCGTTGCTTTCTACCTTGTATGTTTCTTTTTCAAGAACAGGCTCCTCGCTCATCCAATTTGAGTTTGTTATCACAATTTTGTCTTTCTCAATTTTACTGTTTTTACTAAACGCAGATTCAGCCACTTCATCGTAAGCAATAACCAGCTTGTCAATTATCTTGTCTTGCTTATCAAAGGTTATCAATGTGGTGAACAGTTCATTTTCGCCAGCTCTGTAAGTAATCACCACTGAACTGAAACTGTCAGAGAAAGGGATTCTGTAGTTGAGCCTGAAGTTTGTAGCATCTTTACGTCTGGGATCGAAATTGATCTTTTTCAGCAAACCATAGTCGGGCATCCCAGATTTCTCAAAATTTTCGAATCTGGTACTATCAATGATAGGAAAATGTCGAACCTTGAGCCCAGTAAGCATATCGGCTGCGGCAGACTTCAACCTAACAACGGTGGTATCATTTTCAATAAAATAGTATCTTATCCGTTCTCCGGCTTGCCTCCTGACAGATGGTATAGTGTCAGGTTTAAATCCTTCTTTTATAAATATCAGGTTACCTAGCCACTCCGGGCTTCTGGCCAGCCTAAAATATCCGGTACTGTCGGTCGTTGCTACCGAACTGTTTTTCCTTTCTTCCTCAAATATGGTTACACCTTGAATCGGCTTTTCGTTTTCATCCAATACTTTTCCCTGATAAAAATTATTGGCCGAATTGCAGGAAATAAGTGTCAGTATCAGAATAGAAAATATGGGGTTCCTTAGGATCATATCAATTTGGTTATTTCCGTGATTAACATATCAAAGTCTTTGCCAAAATTTTAAGATTAAAAGTACTAACTTTAACAATTAAAAATTTTCAGGTTTGCTTGGTTACTACTAATGAGCTGTTATCTTTGTAACATAGTTAACGACTTAACTAAAATAGTTCATTTAGAATCATTTTGTATGATGTCCATCTCTTTAAATAAGAATACAAAATACTGAATATAAGATCACTGCAAAAATATTAATAATCCCAGCGGGATCACATAGGGAAAGTTAATTTACCAACTGGAACTTTACCGCCCCATCAGATAGCGTTGTCAAAAATTAGAAAACAGGTTGATCATGTTATCCGTGACTGGATTGCCGATTTTGGAATATCTGTAATTGAAGTAAGCGGCATTTTATCCAATCGAAGAGATCAGGTAATCGCTAGAATCTCAACATAGTATACGAACTGTTGCTGATCAGCGATTCAATTTTTGCGTGGCTGTTATAAAAGTTTAAGCGCAATTCTTTAAGGCTCACGACTGCAGAGTTATTCCAAAAGATCGTTTTTTTGTTTAGAAAACATCAGTCATCAATTGCCTTTACTCAACAAATTTAGCCCCTTAAAAAATGTAGGGAACTGTGTATCCATATGGTCGAGATTTGAATAGCTATCAAAAATCAGAGTTTCACGACCAATATTTTTATACAAGGTATCAGCGATCTCATCGAGCTTTAAGCCGTTTGGGTCAGCTGAGTTTTCAAGCCCCCCATAAGTGATATAAACTTTTATGGGATTCGAAAAGTTTTTTTTGTACTGCCTGGTTAGGGAGAGTAAGTAATAATCGTTATAATGAAGAGAGGGACTGGCAGCAATAAATTTATTTATTTTGCTAGCTGGAGCGCTTGATCGCTTTAAAAATGAATAGAGGGTAAAATATCCCCCAAGAGAATGTCCGTAAAGTATGACATCTGTGCTATCTACTCGATAAGATCTGGAAATCCGGCCATAAAGTTCCTTCTCAATAAAACTCAAAAAATGCTCAGCACCGCCACTTATACTCATTTCGTATTCCGCTTTTGCAATTGGATACGTGTAGTCGCGTTGCCGCAAAGAATCCATTACGGGGATATCTTTATAGCCAATTCCGACAAGTATTACCTGAGGAGATAAACCTACATTTCCATAATCCCGCAGTGCTTGAGCAAATATGTCAAAATACAGATTTGCATCCAGAAGGAATATGATGGGATATTTGTTTTCCGAAGTATGGTATTCCACGGGCAAACTAACCTTGATTTCGAAATCATCTTTGACATAAACTGAAGTTATCTTAAAGGAATCTATTGTCAATCCTGTAGCGATGGAATCAGTCTTTCGGGATTGGCAACCAATCAATACCAAAAGAAGCGAAATAATTAAGTAAGCGAAACGGGATCTCATATTATGTTTATATTGATTAGTTTAAAATACCTGATCCGTCTGTATATTATAGTATATTTAACATTACTTAACCAAATAACAATCAACAATTTAACAACTTCCATATCTTAAGTTCATTAAATAAAAAATTCAACGGAAGTTCATATAAATCAATCTCCTCATTTAGAAGCATTATTCTCCTGTCGGATCTAGATAATTGCTTTTTAAGGTACATTTTTTTAAGACATCAGCAGTGTATATTTTTTAGGGATTATTACAATAAAATCATGCCCTGCATACAGTACAAAGTAATACTTAGTCAATACGGTACTTATTATGTATTTAAGCCTGCTTTTCCCATGCTTCACCACTGATAAAAAACCCCTGATTTCATGGATACTAAATCCGCATAGGTTATCGTATTTTTGATATACCAGACAAAACATAAACAGATGCACACTTCTTTCACTCTTGTTTTCACATTAATATGTGCTTTCACTTATGCACAAACTAAGCCTATAACCAATAATTTGCCTTACCCCGATTTAATTCCTGTCTTGGTAAACGATAGTCTATATGGCTACTGTGACAGTATTCTTGACATAAAACTGTCCCCTATTTACGAAAGCGCAGAACTATTTGAAGAAGATTTTAATTTCCAGATCTTCCACGTCAACAGACCCGAAATTATCAAGTATGGATCAGCTGAATATGCATGGGTTCGGCGCAACGGCGAGCGGTACCGTATCAACAAGAAGGGCGATCCGGTTTATAAATACGATGCCGCAGACTTCAAAAATGGAGAAACAATTGTGCAGCTTTTTAAAAACTCCGCGGTACATACAATAGATAAGGTAGACGATAAAACGCTATTGCAACAAATAAAAAATGATCAGACCGGTCAGATCGCGTTCCCTGATAATCAGTCCATCGCCGATTTTAAAGAAAAAAATAAGGCATTTATCGACGATGGAATCCGACTAATTTATTATCCTAAATTCACTGAAATACCGTACACTTATTTTTCCAATGAGCAAACGCAACTCCAGGGAATAAAAAATAAGGAAACCGGAGAAATTACGATCAAAGCAAGTTATGCCTCTATTGAAGAATACTACAATAACCGCTTACGCATTCATCAATACCCCTTGTTTGTCGCCTATCGTGGGGATCTCAATAAATACATATATGTGGGACTCAACGGAACCGAATTTGTACTGTATTCAGCTCAAATAGAATAAGCACTAGATTTATAGTTTTCAAAGTTGAATCAGACACGAATTTTTTAGAAAATGCATAAAAAAAAGGCAAAAACAACAGGTTGCTATAATATCTGGCCATGTTGCTATAAAAGAATTTTTTTGCGGTTTACGGACCATTATTTTCGTAAAAAATTCACAATATGCTTAGATCATTATCCTTTTTTTTACTTTCAATTTCACTCGGCAGCAACGCCCTCGCACAAAAGCGCTATACATTATCAGGAACAATTACAGATGTGTCAACTGGTGAAACCCTGATCGGCGCTACGGTCAAACTACGCGAGCTCCCACAGTCCGGAAGCTCAAGCAATTCTTATGGCTTCTATTCCATCGCCGCGCCGGAGGGTAGATATATACTTTCCAGTTCCTATGTCGGATACAATACCCGCATCGACACAATTGAATTAAACAGGGATCAAGCTCTCAATCTTACCTTGCGGTCGCAAACCTTATTGGATGAGGTTGTGATTTCATCCGACAGACCTACCAATAAAAATGTTTCCTCGCCACAAATGGGCGTCGAAAAACTCAATATGAACCAGATCAATCAGCTTCCCGTCGTGTTGGGGGAACGCGATATTCTAAAAAGCATCACACTCATGCCTGGAATTAAAACTTCTGGTGAAGGAAATACAGGTTTTTATGTCCGTGGTGGCGGTGCTGACCAAAATTTAATTTTACTGGATGAAGCAACGGTCTATAATGCCACTCACCTACTCGGTTTTTTCTCCACATTCAATTCAGATGCCATCAAGGATGTCAGCATCTATAAGGGGGGTATGCCAGCCGAATACGGCGGCCGGTTATCTTCGGTGCTCGATGTCAAAATGAATGAGGGTAATAACAAAAAAACTACGGTTCAGGGTGGCATCGGACTAATTGCTTCCCGCATTAAGGTTGAAGGTCCGCTCGTGAAAGGCAAAGGCTCATTTATGTTATCTGCCCGTCGCACCTACATGGATCTTTTTATGAAAGCTTCTTCAGATACCACAATCAGTAAAAGTATCCTATATTTTTATGATATCAACGCAAAAGCGAACTATAGATTCAACGATAAGAATGCCATCTATCTCTCCGGATATTTCGGTAAAGATGTATTGGGACTAGAGGATATTTTCGGAACCAATTGGGGAAATGCGACCGGAACACTTCGGTTCAACCATATCTTCAACAACAAGCTGTTTTCAAATACTTCACTCGTCTATAGTAATTTTAACTATGTTGTCGAAGGCTTGGACCGTAATGATGGATTTAAAGCCACCTCAAAGATTGCTGACATCAATTTTAAGCAGGATTTCCAATATTATGCAAGCGTAGATCATAGCCTAAAATTTGGTTTACATGCAACACGTCATGATATTGCACCGGGAGATATTACGACAACGGCAAGTTCAAGTTTCAACAATAAGCATGTAGAACATCGCTTTGGTTACGAAATGGCAACATATGCCAGTGATGACTGGAAGGTAAATGACAAGTTAAATATGGCATATGGCCTCCGTTTGAGCTCGATATTACTGGTTGGCCCGGGTACATTTAGCAGTTATGACGCCACAGGTAACATCATCGCTTCTCAGCGATATAAATCAGGAGAGGTGGTACAGCATTATCTCAATTTGGAACCGCGTTTTAGCTTAAGTTATCTTCTAAATGAGCAGCAATCCATCAAGGCCTCCTACAATAGGAATACACAAAATATTCATCTCCTGACAAACTCCACTAGCTCTAGTCCGACGGATCTCTACGTCATGAGCAGCAAGAATATCAAACCTGAAATTGCTGATCAGATTTCCACAGGTTATTTCCGAAACTTCAAAGATAATGTATATGAGTTTTCTGCAGAGATCTATTACAAAAATTTACAAAACCAGATCGATTACAAAGACGCGGCACAATTACTCGTCAATCAAGACGTAGAATCCCAGCTGGTGTATGGTGTAGGCAGAGCCTATGGTGTCGAATTATTTTTGAAGAAAAAATATGGCCGTTTCAACGGTTGGGTAGGCTATACCTGGTCCAAAACCGAACGTAAATTTGATGAGATCAACGCAGGAAAATATTTTCCCGCAACGCAGGATCGTACACATGACCTTTCTCTTGTCGGGATCTATAAGCTCAATGAACAGTGGAGCTTCTCCAGTAATTTTGTCTATGGCACCGGTCGGGCTGTTACGTATCCAACAGGAAAATATAATGTCGGCGGTAATACCACCTTCTCCTATTCGGAACGCAATGCATATCGTATGCCCGCATCACATCGTTTGGATATTGCGGCTACCTTTGAAGGAAAACCGGGAAAACATTATCAATCAAGCTGGACCTTTGGAATTTACAATGTTTACGCACACAAGGACCCCTACAGAATCGCATTTAGAGATAGTAAAACAGTCGCTAATGCGACGGAAGCAGTACAAACAAGCATTTTTGGCATACCTATCCCCTCTTTTACCTGGAATTTTAAATTTTAATAAGTATTGCTACAAAGGATGAAATACTCCTATTCAGCACACAACAACACTGATAGACATAAACAGGGTAACTCCCTTATAATTTCTTAAACACAAACCGAGCATAACGAGCTCATAAAATATTTATTACAAATGAAACATACCGTTGTTATCGTCAGTATATTTTTTCTTACAGTCCTAATGTCGTCTTGTGAGAAAGTCATTGATATCCATACCAACGACGAAATAGGTCGATTGGTTATTGAAGGCTTCATCAATAACACCACATCACAGCAAGAAATAAAACTGAGCCGCAATGCTGCCTTCTCCGGCGGCAACAACTATCCCCCTGTGAGCGGTGCAACTGTCATCGTCAGGGATCAGAAACAACAGGAATATACGTTTATGGAAACTGAGTCCGGAACATATAAAGCACAGCAATTTTCAGGAATCCCCGGAGAAACATATACCATGGAAGTACGCATCGATCAGGAAAAATATCAGGCTACTTCGCGAATGCCACAAATCGTTACATTGGATTCTGTCTCGGTCGAAAATCCAAAATTCGGTGATAAGGAGAAGCGTAATATTAAAGTATTTTACAAAGATCCGGCGGATCAACTCAATCAATATAGATTTGTTGTTTTTCTAAACGACAAGCAATTGAAAGATATTTATGCCGTAAACGACGATTTCAACAATGGCAATGCAATCAGTATAACTTTGCGACCGGATGATGTGGACATTTTTCCGGGGGATCGTATCCGGGTGGAAATGCTCTGCATCGATAAAACCATATACAACTACTGGTATAGTCTAATGCAACAATCTGGTAATTCTGGTGTGACACCAAGTAATCCGCCTACAAATATCAGCCCTGTAGCACTGGGCTATTTTAGTGCGCAGACCTTTTCCGCCAGAAGTGTTCAAGTTGATTAATTTTGATGCTAATTCACAGTAAGAGTTTCGTCTTTATAGAGACATCTCTTACTGTGAAACAGTATATGGTTCTTCCCTAGCCGGCTTTTTATCTGTTGATAGTCTGCTTTTTTATACGTTCCAACAGCTCATCTTTAAAACTTGCACCTAATGGCATCTCAAAGCCTGCAATCGTCACCCAGTGATTGTCTACACTCTCTACTTTATTGAGATTGACCACAAAGGATTTATTGATCCGCACAAAATCTGTATTGGGTAGCTGGTTGAAAATGGTTTTTATATTCATCGCCACCATTAGTTTTTTATCTTTTGTGTGAATCATGACATAATCTTTCATAGCTTCAATATATTGGATTTCATTGAGCTCCAAACGAAAAAGCTTACGGTCGGCCTTGACAAAGATATGATCATTGGTTGTAGCAGGGCCTTTATCCGGCACCTTTTGTTGAAAATGGCTTGCCGCTTTATCCAATGCTTTCTTTAAGCGATCCTCAGCAATAGGTTTTAACAAATAATCCAGAGCATTTAGCTCATAGCTTTCCAAAGCATAATTGGGATATGCTGTTGTAAATATAATCTGGATATGAGGTGGAATAAATTGGGCAAAATCCCAGCCGCTTTCTTCCGGCAGATTAATATCCAAAAAAATCAAATCAAGTTGTTGTTCCTCCATCACCATTCGGGCATCCTCGGTATTACCATACATGCCCAGGCATTCCAAAAAATCATAGCCTTTCAGTAATTTTACCAGCCCCCGCCTTGCTAAAGGTTCGTCTTCAATCACAATGTATTTAATACTTAACTTGTCCATCATCTTATTATGCTCCTATTGGAATA
The DNA here is from genome assembly GCF_003627955.1 of Sphingobacterium puteale. Taxonomy (GTDB): domain Bacteria; phylum Bacteroidota; class Bacteroidia; order Sphingobacteriales; family Sphingobacteriaceae; genus Sphingobacterium; species Sphingobacterium puteale. The sequence goes on from NZ_RBWS01000007.1 coordinate 8,634, forward strand.
CTTAAAAACACCTTATATCTATCACCGAAATCTTCAATCTTCAAATTATATTTAGCTGGGTATAGGATTTCTAACCGCTTTTGGATATTACTCAAGCCAAGACCACCATAAGTCGCAGCCTGTATCTTTTTTTTCTTAGCGTTAACACAGCTAAAACAAATATGCTTTTCCTTAAGCGAAAAACCTATCTGAACATGTTGCCCGCCTTCCATCGCCTGATGCGCGCCATGTTTGACGACATTTTCAACAAAAGGAATAAACAAAAAAGGTGGTACCTGCAGTTGCTCCATCTGTTCGTCAATGCTAAAGTCTACTACAAATTTATCCCTACGAATGTCCTCCATAAAAAGGATATTTTTTAAAACAGCGATTTCTTTTCCAAGTTCGATCGAGTCGCCCTTTGATAGATAAAGTTGGTTTCTGAGCACATCACTAAGCTTGAGTAACACTTTGGAAGCCAACTTTGGATTCTCATCAATCAGAAAATTGATATTATTGAGCGTATTAAATAAAAAATGAGGATTAATCTGACTTTTAAGCTGCTCCAACTGAATCGTCAATGTATTGTTCTCAAACTCCTTGAATCGAATTAAGTTGACAATCCACACCTTAAACAGCTTCAAGCTACTGACCGCAGCGATAAAAACCGTCAATAAAATAACAATGATCAAATAATCTTCCCAGTCCAGATAAGACCGGTCCGGCTTTTGGATAAACCGCAGTTCCTGTCGCTCCAAATACATCAACGCTAAAAAAATAAATGTATAAGCGACCAGAAGGCTTCCAGCATAAGCCAAAAAACGACTTCTTAGCACAAAGACAGGGATTAGAATATAATGATTAATGTAAAAAAGACTCAGCAAAATCGTAATGGAAAGCAAAGTTTCGAAAAGACGCCACAGGCTGCTTGTGGGATCTGCTTCTGCTTTTTTACTCGGCAAGAAATGAATGCCCACAATTGCCAGGATCAATAAACAATGTCGAATCCAACGATATTTTTTATCGACAACAAAATCTATAAAAAGACTGTTTTCGTAACCGATGATTACCTGTGAATTTTTCATGTCAACGATCCATCAAAAGATATTTATTCCATGCAATCCGTCGTCCACCTAAACGAATATCACCTCCCATATGCTTTTTTCTATTTTATCCTATTTTCTTTTAGCCAAAGCAACATAAAATCTTTATATCAAAAACAAAGATAAAAAACTGTAAATCTATCGATTACAACGCAAAAAAAAACTTCACAACACACAAAAAGGAGCAACTGATATGACAAGGCTACAACTGCATGCAAGTTTTAAAAATAGCCATAACTCCCAACATTTCAAAATGCGTTTTTCTATGATACCTGACTTAGGTCTCGCCTCCTACACTATTCCATACCTGGGCTGCACAGATAAAAATTTTCTCTTCAGGGCTGTCGTGCAGCAGTACAGCATTTATTTTGTTAACTTTAGCCATTATGGTTGGAAATCAACCAGTCAACACAGACGACATTCAGAGAAATTAAGATGGAAAAGCTGCTATCCGAAATGAACAGATACTTCCCGCTCAGCGAGCAGACGATGGCGGCATTGAGAAAGATCTGTCAGCCTAAAAGCTTTAAGAAAAATGAGCTGATCTTACGCGCTGGCGATTATGCAAAATATTATTACTTCGTAAACACAGGGTTATTAGGCTATTATAAATTAGACACAGCAGGTAATATTATTTACAAATTATTTTTTGAAGAAAATAGCTTTTGTGCATCTACAGTAGCTATCATTGAAGAAAAACCAAGTAATTTCAATATTGTTGCCCTTGAAGATGTGCTGTTGATGCAATATTCAGCAAGAATTTTCCGTGGACTGGTGGTACAACACCATGATTTAGCACTCTTCCAAATCGCCTATCTGGAAAAAAACTGGGTAGTAAAAAAAGAGCCACTTGAAATCACTCTGAAATGGGAATCTGCTAAAGAACGTTACCTTGAGCTCTACAACAATCAATCTCTCTTTAAACGCCTCAAACAACACCATATCGCTTCATACCTTGGTGTGACCCCTACCCAGCTAAGTCGTATTCGTAAAGAATTAAAACAATAATTCCATCAACATTTGTACATGTTTTTAAACAATATCCTTGAGAATTTTGCAGTATAAATAAATTCTTAAGCAATGAAAATAGGAATCACCTTTCTCTTGTTGGCACTCTACTGCTCCGTTAGTGCCCAACACAACATCCATCGGAAAGTCTACAGTACCAAAATGCATAAAAATGTAGATGTGATCATCGTAACGCCTGATATCCAAAAAGATGTACGTTATAAAACCGTGTATATCTTACATGGTTACAGTGGCAATCCCATGAGAACAATTGAACAGGATATTCCTGATTTATCTCAAAAAGCAATTGAATTCCAAACGATTTATATTATCCCGGATGGAAATTATAACTCATGGTATGTAGATAGTCCCTTGAATGCACAGCTGCAGTACAGTACCTTTATCGGAGATGAGCTAATCCGTTATATCGATCTGCACTTTCCCACACAGGAAAATAGAAATGCAAGAGGCTTACTCGGTTGGAGCATGGGGGGATTTGGTGCTTTACATATCGGTGTTGCTTATCCTAAAGTCTTTTCCATCATCGGTAGCTCCTGTGGCGCCATTGATTTTAACCACTTTGGCAAAGGATATCAAGATTACCAAGTTGACAAGGTACTCGGCGAGTTAGAAGAGCTATCCCCAAGTTTCCGAATCTATAACAATGTGGATAAAATGATCCATAATGAGCAGCGATATATACTGGATTGCGGCACTGAAGATATCCAAATGCTGGAAATGAACCGATCCTTGCACCAACAGCTAACAGACAAAAATATAGAGCATCTGTACATAGAGTCTCCCGGGGCACACGATTCCGCTTATTGGCACAAATCGCTAGTCAATCAATTGGTCCTGTTTCAAAATTATTTTGGCCATGAAGGATTATAAATCTATTCTTTACGTCGCCGCGGGGGCCTGCAGCTACGGTTTGCTCGCTACACTCGTCAAATATGCCAATAAGCTAGGGATTCATACTAGCGTATTGACTTTTTTGCAATTCTTGATAGGATTCCTGTTTTTGCTGGGATTCAATTATTTTTCAAAATCAAAAATACAGGAACAGGCAAACCTGACCGTAAAATTAAAACTAACTGCCTGGGGAATGTCTCTCGGATTGACATCAACACTGTATTACCTTGCCATACAATATATACCTGTATCTGTGGGAATTATCCTACTCATGCAATCCATTTGGATAAGCTTAATAGTTGAAGCGCTAATCAGAAAAAAAATGCCTTCAAAAGCAAAAATAATAGGTGTTATCACCGTCTTATTGGGAACCGCTCTTTCAACCGATATCTTCTCAGAAACAAAGGCCTTGGACACAAGAGGCCTCTTACTCGGCTTTGGGGCCGGCGTCAGTTATGCCGTTGCCATTTTTTCATCCAGCAATATCGCCAATCAGCTACCAAGTCCTGTCCGAAGCCTGTTTTTGGTACTCGGTGGGCTCCTCCTGATCATTATTTTCTGGAATATACAAATTGTTCAGCAGATGACGCTGAAAGCCTTACCTTGGGGACTGATCATCGCCTTGTTTGGTACAGTTCTTCCCCCCCTATTCTTTACGCGGGGTATTCCCAGGACCGGTATCGCTTTGGGAAATATCATTTCCAGCCTGGAGATTCCCATATCTACCATCTCCGCGGTCTTATTACTGCACGAAACCGTCTCAGGGATTCAGTGGGTCGGCATAGTGCTTATCCTACTTGCTGTCACTGTTATCAATCTCCGAAAATAATGGCAAAGGATGCTCCATGTTGTTTTTCAAGATAAGCACATGGAGGATCTTTTTCAGTGCTGAAGCACGTTTTATTCGCGCCTGTCAGTACTTCTACCTATCACAGTACTGCGGGGACGTCCCTCTGGTGATCAAAACATTGACACCTGACGAAGCCGATCTTGTCTCAAAAAGTAAAAAACAGGATTTGGTCGAATGTGAACTGCAAGATACTGTAAATGATTTCTTAAATGGTGATTTCTACGGCTCACCATATCCTGTGGCCAAAAATATCCGCGTAAAGTCCGGCGGAATCAGAGACAGCTTTAGCCGCAGGTATGTAACAAGAAAATCCTTTAGAGCCGGTCAGGACAGCCATTGGCCGATTCCGCAAAATGAAATTGATATCAATCCAAATTTAAAATAGTATATTGGGATCTGTCGTTTTAATGATGGATTCTTATCAACGTATTTGTACAATATGAAAAAGACCTTATTTCTTACCATTCTTCTTTCCTCAAGTCTGGCGATAACCCTGCCCACGACCTCACTGGCCCAAAAAATAAGTAAACCGAACGTCATCTATATTTACGCCGATGATCTTGGTTTCGGTGATTTGAGCAGCTATGGCGCCAAACAGATTGAAACACCTCACTTGGATAAATTGGCGCAAAACGGCACACGCTTTACCAATGCACATAGTACCTCTGCAACCTGTACTCCCTCCCGTTTTGCGTTGATGACAGGGACCTATCCCTGGCGCCAGGATGGAACCGGGATTCTGCCCGGTGACGCCAAACTGATTGTCCCGACAGACAAAATTACACTGCCCAAAGTCTTTAAAAATGCAGGTTATGCTACAGCAATTGTCGGTAAATGGCATATGGGACTTGGTAACGAAGTCAAAAAAGATTGGAATGCAGCCATCAAACCTGGCCCTAACGATGTCGGGTTTGATTATTCTTTTATCTTTCCCGCAACAGCAGATCGAGTTCCGACCGTATTCTTAGAAAATGATCAGGTTGTTGCGACCGAAGCAAACGACCCTATCCTGGTCGATTATGAGAGAAAAATAGGCAATGATCCAACGGGAAAAGAACATCCAGAATTACTCAAAATGCAATCTTCCCCCGGTCAAGGCCACAACCAGACAATTGTCAATGGCATCGGACGAATTGGTTACATGAGCGGCGGTACGCGTGCTCGCTGGGTAGACGAAGAAGTTTCCACAACCTTTCTACATAAAGCACAGGACTTTATTGCACAACATCAGAATAAACCTTTTTTTCTTTACTTCTGTTTGACAGAGCCCCATGTACCCCGTATGCCAGCCACACAGTTTAGAGGCAAAAGCAAGCTCGGTTACCGCGGTGATGCCATTCTCCAATTGGATTGGACGGTCGGACAGATCCACCAGCAGTTACAGCTACTGGGAATGGACAAAAACACCATTATTATCTTCAGCAGCGACAATGGTCCTGTACTAGATGATGGCTATGTGGACGGTGCAGTGGCTCAACTCAATGGACATCAGCCCGCAGGACCGCTCAGAGGTGGTAAATATAGCATCTTTGAAGGCGGAACACGCGTACCGTTTATCGTCAGTGGGCAAGGGATTGCCAAAGGCAAAGTGTCCAATGCACTGATCAGTCAGATGGATCTGTTGGCAACAAGTGCACAACTTGTAGGCGTAAGATTAAAAGCCGACGAAGCAAAAGACAGCAAGGCTTTATTAAAAACCTTAACCGGTGAAAACCCCAAAGGGCGCAGCACCATGGTTCAGCATGCCCAAACCCTTGCCATTGTCAAGGACGACTGGAAATATATCGCGCCAAGTAAAGGTATCCCCTATATGAAATTGACGGATACCGAAACCGGAAATCTCCCCGAAGATCAATTGTATGACCTTAAAAATGATATTGGAGAGAAAAACAATGTTGCAGCTAAATATCCCGAAAAAGTGACCGAGTTAAAACAGTTATTGGAAGAAGAGCAAAAAAAATGAAAAGCAGATAGGTTTTGCTATTTTCCTATTACCCAAGAGCCACCTATGCTGGTATGATTACTTACTTGGATGATCAGGTAGGCCTGATCATGAAACGTATCCAATCGTTGGGTCTAGTTGATACCATTATCCTATTCTCCAGTGACAATGGCCCAGGTTTCAATGGCGGTAGCATTTTGGAAGGCCCGGAAACCGAAGAAATCTGCAAAGCACTGGATACTACGCCTTCAAAAATCTACTATGCCCGTTCTAAGGCACTACAGGCCTTATAAGAACGTTTCAAATCTAAGAATTTTGAATATCTGCTCCTGATTTCAATGTCTATTTTATATACCCTCAATAACTAAGCAGATCGCTTATCTATTGAATCCACTACCATTAAGATAAAAATACACTAAAAGAAGACAAGCACTTGTAAAACAATGATTTACTTTAAAATAAAAAAGCTTAGCATCCGGTCGGGCGACCTGCTAAGCTTTTATAAATACCTCTTTGTAAGAGGCAATCAACCTAAACCTATCACAAAGATAGTGCTTCCAATGATATAAACAAAAATTTTGTAATATTTTTTTTCAACTCCCATAAATTTGTTTTGGCATAGCTATGACAAAAGGAATAGTAAGTGTACATTATACACACAATCTTTTTACTATTTCTAATAAGCCCTTATTTATCATACCCTATTAATGCCGTTTCTATTACAGTATTTATCTTGGTCATGAATTATGTTTACAATAGATTATTCTGTCATTCATGCGTCTATTTTGTTCACAAAAACAATGTTTCCTTTGATTATTTAGTAACTTTGATTCAATCAAAATTTTATTACATGTTTACCGGAATCATAGAAACCTTAGGAAAAATCGAACATATTGAACATGAAAAAAGCAACATCCACTTTTATGTCAGCTCCTCGATCTCCAATGAACTTAAAATTGATCAGAGTGTAAGCCATAACGGTGTATGTCTAACGGTTGTCGGATTGGATGATCAGGTACACAAGGTAACAGCGATAGATGAAACCTTACAAAAAACCAATCTGGCACAGTTGAAAATCGGAGATCTGGTTAACATTGAACGATGTACTTTAGCTGGCGGAAGATTTGACGGACATATCGTCCAGGGGCACGTCGATCAGACCGCCACCTGTATCAAGAAGACAGATGAAAACGGTAGTTTTATTTTTACTTTTCAATACGATCCCAACAAGCTGAATATCACGGTAGAGAAAGGATCCATCACCGTTAATGGTATCAGTTTGACTGTGGTCGATTCCCATGATGACCGATTTTCCGTGGCGATCATTCCGTACACCCTCGAACACACCAATCTTCAACGAGTCGAAGTAGGCTCGACAGTAAATATCGAATTTGATATTATTGGAAAATACGTCACAAAAATTATGGCGATGCGCGGCTAATTCAGCCCGAGCAATACTTACATGGATTAATATCAAATAATGCATATGTCCATGTAATTGTCTGATAAGTGTCAAGATAATTGAGAAGAACAGTAAAAAATTTGCTAGCGCCCTTATTTATGAGCAGTCCAAATAGGGTTTTACTCCAGATAATGTCCCTGACGGATAAGAAGTGCACGATATTTATTAAAGACGCTGGATTTGGATACAAAGCCCATATATTTGTTTTCATCCCCAAGCACAGGTAATATCCATGTGTCGTCCTTGTTCATCTTAGCCATGACTATTTCCATATTCTCATTGATCCCAACGGTATCATTTGGCTTCTGTGCCAATTTTTCAAATGGGGTATCCCCCCCTTCTACCTCTCCTAGCAGAACCGAAAAAAGAAACTCACTATAGAGAAGCCCAATAAATTTACCTTCATGGCTCACCACGGGGAAAATATTGCGTTTGCTATGGATGATATCTGTCTGTCGGCTTTTGGGTGTTTCATCGGGTCGCAAAATGACAAAATTAGTTTCCAGAACATATTTAATCCGCATCATACTCAGTACAGAGCGGTCCTTGTCTTCGTACGAAATTAAGTCACCCGACTCAGCCAATACTTTCGTATAGATCGAATGTTTCAATACAGCGCGGTTAATCAGATAGGAAATTGAACAGACCAGCATCAAGGGTACCATCAGCGTATAGCCGCCGGTCACTTCTGCGATCAGGAAGATACCCGTTAACGGTGCATGCATAATACCGCTCAGCGCACCCGCCATACCAGCAACCACAAAATTCGGCACATTTAATTCCGCTATTCCGGTCAGATTTATACCGTAGGAAAAGGCAAATCCCAATAGCCCGCCCATCACCAGACTCGGCCCGAACACTCCCCCGTTCCCACCTCCATTCAACGTAAACAATGCAGCAAAAGATTTTCCAAATAAAGTCAGAACTGTATAGCCCAGCACCACCATGCCCATGTCTTTATAATCAGAAAACAAACTGTTTTTTACAATCGAGTTAAATTGTCCATTGAGAATCTGCTGGATTGTAATATAGCCTTCACCATAAAGAGCCGGAAAGACAAAAATCATAAGTCCCAGGGATATACCGCTTACCCAAACTTTGTTGTATGGGTTTTTTATTCTTGAAAACCATTTTCCTACCGTACTGGAGACACGGGCAAAATAGATTGTATACAAGCCAATCAATACCGCCAATAACAAATAAAATAGCAACGCTGAGATCTGCCAGTCCGAATTGAATGTACTGAATAAAGGTTCACTGTACAGAAGCCGCGATACGACCGAAGCAAGCGCCGAAGAAATCAAAAGTGGAATAAAAACTGGAATGGAGAATTCGGGAAGCAATATTTCTATCGCAAAGATCATTCCCGCCAAGGGACTGTTAAATGCGCCCGAAATTCCCGCCGCCGCCCCACAGGCCAAAAGCATGGTAACCTCCTTGTATTGCAGGCCAAAAAAGCGGGCAATATTGGAACCAATTGACGAACCGCCTAAAGCAACCGGAGCTTCCAATCCACAAGATCCTCCAAAACCTACCGTAATTGCTGAAGTGACAACCTGTGAATAGATATTGCTTGGATCCAATCGGCTACCCTTGCGGCTGATGGCATAGATAATGGGTGTAATTCCATGTTCCATCTTCTTACCCTTCAAAAATTTCCGGACAAAAAACACGCTCAGTAATATCCCAATTAATGGGAAAATCAAATAAACGGAATACTTAACCTTCCAGTCAATATCATCCTGAATTGTCGCCGCAATAAAATGCGTTAGTCTTTTTAAAACAGACGCCATCAGCCCACCAACAATACCAACTAAAAAGGCTAAGAGAATAATAAAGTTTCTGTTCGAAACTTTTCTCATCCGCCATTGATTGATCTGATCTATCTTCTTAAAAAAACGTACACTGAGATTTGCCATGTCTTCTTATTGAAAGCTCAACACTTCCTTTTTCTTTTTTGTTTTGAATTTATCGGGTACCACTGCTAATATTTCTTTTTCCAATGCCTGGATTGCATGTCGTTTAACATAATTCTGAGTCGTAACCAAAGATATTTCCCGCACAGGCTCCGGTGATTTGAAATACCGGATCTTATCCAGCTGCTCGTCCACGTAATCCGAGATTGATAGCTCAGGCAATATTGTTATACCATCATTGATATCCACCATTCTTTTGAGGGTTTCAACGCTGCCGGTATTATATTCAAAACGTCCGGAGAGATCCTGATTATGTTTATGATGACAGATATTCAGCACCTGCCCACGCATACAATGTCCTTCATTGAGCAACCAGAGCTTGTCATCAGCAATATCATCACCACTTAACACTTTTTTTGAAAACAAGGGACTATTTTCAGAGATATAAGCGACAAAATTTTCATAAAATAAAGGTGATTCCAATATGCCCGGATCATTTAACGGTGTCGAAAGTACACCACAATCCAAAAGACCAACTTTCAGTTCATGAACTATACGTTCGGTCGTATATTCCCAGATCTGCAATTGTAGCTTAGGATACTTTTCCATAAAAGTTGTCAGTACTTTGGGCAGCAGATATGGCGCAATTGTCGGAATAACCCCAACTTTTAACGTTCCCTCGATCTCGCCCTTTTTATCTTGTACAATCTCATTGATCTTCCGGCTCTCGGTCAAGACCAATCTAGCCTGGAGAATAATTTTCTCTCCAATTTCAGTAGGCACGACAGGCTGGCGGCTCCGGTCAAAGATTTTGGCTCCCAACGATTCCTCCAGTTTCTGGATCTGCATACTTAATGTCGGTTGTGTCACAAAACACTTTTCAGCTGCAGCGACAAAACTACGATAAGTATCAACAGCAATGATATATTCCAATTGGATTAAGGTCATGTTAAAATCTTTAAAGCGCAAAATTACGAATACTCCTGTAAAACGATGGCAAATACACAATTATTTAAGGCTTGACCATTGCCCGCGCTATCATATAATACAATAAATACCTTGCCAAAAAGCTGTAATTGTTCTGCAATTATGACAATAGTTGACAGAAAAGTCGAATCATCAAAAAGCTTTTCTTAATTTTGGAGATTTACAACAGTTGACATTTAAGAATCCTATGAAGTTTAAACATCATACTACAATTGCATTGGCACTATTGTTATCCGCTACAAATGTCCCACTTGGTAAAGCAAATCCAGACGAAGGGATGTATCCGTTGAGTGACCTGAATAGAGCCGGATTAAAAAAAGCCGGACTAAAGATCAATGAAAAGGACATTTACAATCCCGGTCAAGTTGGACTGGTGGACGCTTTGGTTCAGGTCAGCGGATGTACTGGATCTTTCGTTTCCAATCGCGGCTTGATCATTACCAATCATCACTGTGCGTTTTCAGCCGTTCAATTGGCCAGTACTGCCATCAACAATTATCTTAAAAATGGTTTTGTGGCACAAAATCAGGAACAGGAGATTGAAGCAAAAGGATTAAAAATAAGAATTACAGATTCGTACGAAGATGTATCGGCTAAAATATTAAATGCTGTAGCTAATATCAGTGATCCGGTCGAACGCATTAATACGATCAAAAGAAAACAAGAAGAACTTGTTAGACAGGCCGAAAAAGAAGATCCAACGATCAAAGCCGAAGTCTCCGAAATGTTCATCGGCAAGAGTTACGTACTGTTTCGCTACAAAACGATCGAAGATGTTCGTTTGGTGTATATTCCACGTCAAAATATTGGTGAGTTTGGAGGTGAAACCGACAATTGGGTATGGCCACGCCATACAGGCGACTATTCATTCCTTCGAGCCTACGTTGGTAAAGATGGAAAATCGGCGTCCTTTTCGAAAGATAATGTGCCTTACCAGCCAAAAAAACACCTGAAAGTCAATCCAAATGGCGTGAAAGAAAATGATTTCACCTTTATCTTGGGTTATCCGGGGAAAACATTCCGACACCGTCCCGCACAATATATTAAGTACCAACAAGAATATTTGCTGCCTTATGTTTCCGATCTTTACGATTTCCAGAATAAGCAGATGGAAGAAGCGGGTAAAGATAATACAGATATCGCGCTCTCTTTAGCAACGCGCATCAAACGCAACGCCAATGTACTCAAAAATTACCGCGGGAAGCTCAAAGGATTGCGCGGCATTGATCTTCTTTCAACAAAAAAACAAGAAGATGAAGCACTTGCCGCCTTTATTTTAAGCAAACCCGAACTTAAAGATAAGTATGGCAATCTGTTAAACGATATCGCTGCCTACTACAGGCTCAGTGATCAAGATGCCCTAAAAGAGCTTTGGATCAACAATATTTATAACAGTACCAGCTTACTGAAAGTTGCCCGCGATCTCAATACCTTAAAAGTAGCAATGGGTAAAGAGCGCTCTTCACATGCCGCAAAACAGTTATTCGACTATAATGTCGAACAGCTTAAAAAAAGTATTCGAGAAACTTACGAAAGCTACAACAAACAGGCTGACCAACGTATTTTTGGGAAAATGCTCGCCGACGCTGCTGCTTTCCGGGATAAAAATCAGATTATGGCAGTTCAAAAGCTTCAATTGGACACCGAATCGGCCAATAACTATGCGACGCAAATCATCAATGGTAGTAAATTAACTGATCAAAACTATATTTTAAATACAGTTTTGGCCAATGCAAGCGCCTTACAACAATTTGATGACAAGCTATTGAATTTTCAAAACGAACTGGACAGTGATATTGTCATCTTCGCTGCCGAACAGAAAAGACGTGAAGGGGTTTTGAATAAACTGATGGGTGACTATGTCGCTGTAAAGGAAATCTTTCAGGCCAAAAACTTCGTTCCGGATGCCAATTCCACCCTGCGTTTGACCTATGGGCACATCAAGGGATATGCTCCTGCAGATGCCACCTATATGAAGCCTTTCACGACCATTGAAGGAATTATTCAAAAAGGAAACCTCGGTCTGCCCGAATTTGACTATCCGCAGGAAATCAAGACTGCTTATCTCAATAAAAACTTCGGTCCATACCTCAAGAAAGACTTGGGATCGGTTCCTGTCAATATACTGTATGATATGGATACAACGGGCGGTAACTCCGGCTCCCCCATCATGAACGCAAATGGTGAGTTGATAGGTGTAAACTTTGACCGTGCTTACGATGCCACAATAAACGATTTTGCTTGGAATGAACGCTATAGCCGATCTATTGGTGTGGATATCCGTTATGTGCTCTGGGTCGCTGACAAAATTGATAATGCAAATTTTATCTTAAAGGAAATGGGTATATAACCATAACCACACACTGCGAAGGCCCCCCTGCAATAAAAAAGCATCTGAATCAAATTGTTCAGGTGCTTTTTTACAATCAGGATATACCAAATTAAGTTCAATGGCACGTTATTCTCCTGCCAGATTCAGCAGTACCCGTTTCAATCTGTTTAATCCTTCCAGTAAAATGGGTCTGGCACAGGCAATATTCAGACGGATAAAAAAATCACTGCCTTTACCGTACATGGCACCAACATTTACCTGTAAGTGAGCATCCTCCAGTAACATCTGTCCCAGCTTTCGGCTAGGGATTTTCAAAGCCGAACAGTCTATCCAGACCAAATAAGTACCCTCCAACGGAACAACTTTCAACGCCGGCAGATGCTCAGCCACAAAATTTTTCAAATAACGATAGTTATGATGGATATAGACCAGCGCTTGCTGCAACCAGTCCTCGCCATGTTGATAAGCAGCAATTAGCCCCGTGATCGCGAACGGACTTATGCTCGCAATCTCATTGACCAGAAAGGCATGCTGCACCTTCTTGTTCAGCAGCGGATCTGCTACAATGACAGTGGCAACTTGTAACCCTGCCAGATTAAAGGTTTTACTTGGCGCAATGCAGGTTATTGTATTCGCAAGAAAGTCCGAATTGATCGTTCCGAAAGGAATATGCTGATTTCCTTCAAAAACCAGGTCGCAATGGATTTCATCCGAGACAACAAGAACATCATGCTTTAGGCAGATTTCACCAAGGCGTTCAAGCTCCCCCTTGGTCCACACCCTACCCGCCGGATTGTGTGGACTGCAGAGGATAAAAAGTTTTACCTTTGGATCGCTCGCTTTAACTTCGAAGTCTTCGAAGTCTATCGTATATTGTCCATCTAGGTACCGGAGGTCATTAGAAACTACCTCACAGCCATTGCGTTCGATGGATGAAAAAAAACAGTGATACACGGGTTCCTGGATGAGCACTTTGTCTCCAGTTTCGGTCAATGCGGCAACAATTGCCGACAGGGCCGGCACAACACCCAAAACCGGAAGTATCCATTCGCGCTGCAATGGAAAACCATGTTTACGTTTAGACCAGTCTGATACCGCTTCATAAAAAGCATCCGGAACTTTCGCATAGCCATAAACGCCATGTTGGACACGTTCCGTCAGCGCCTCTATAACCTGCCTTGAAACAGAAAAATCCATATCAGCAACCCAAAGCGGGATTAAATCAACATAGTCCAGCTGGTTCCATTTTACGGAATCGGTGCCCCTACGGTCGATTATTTCATCAAAATTGTAGATCATAAGGCAATTTACTCAAAAATAAAACGTATTGCTAATAAAATCATTGGGAAAAATTGCTTACCAAAATGATTCAAATCCAGCTCAAAACACAATGGATATCCCTCGGCAAAACAATTACAGATCGGTAAAGTGAGCTATTAGCAAAAGTTACGCAAATTAGACCAACTTCAGCAGCAAACATAAATTAAGACAGTGCAAAACAAAGGGAAAGATTATATTTACATAAAATTTAAGAACGATATGGCCAGGGGCAATTTTTCATGGAAAGATAGAATCCGAAGTTTTAGTCACGCCCTCAACGGATTAAAAATTGTTGGGCAAGAAGAACATAATTTCAGGATACACCTCGTTGTAGCAATTTTAGTAATTATACTTTCCTGTCTGCTCCGAATCAGCCGTTATGAATGGCTGGCCATTATTCTTTCCATCGGTTTTGTTCTCGTTTGTGAATTGCTTAATACCACCATCGAACACCTCGCTGATTTTATCTGCCGGGAAAAAAATCCCAGCATCAAAAAAATCAAGGACATTGCCGCGGCAGCAGTTCTGCTAAGCAGTCTAATGGCCTTGCTGATCGGACTGATCATATTCACCCCAAAGCTCCTGTCAATGAACTCATTGTCCCAGCTTTTCTAAAACAAATTTCTGATCATATACCAATTTGTCCGGAGCAACAAATGACATCTTACCGCCTTTATCTTCCATTGCACCATATCCTTCAACGACGCGGTTTTTACCAAATTTGAAAGCTACCTGACGGATGGATTGCTGTCCCTCGGAGGAAAAGGTATAGTCCGCCAATAAAATGCTGTCTTTAAGAACACCATCTATATGCCCTATATTTCGATCTTTCTCTTTCCAGATATAATTGAGATCGCCATGTACCTTATCGCCATCAATAGCGATTGTTAACGAAATTGTATCTCCGTTTTTGAGGTATTGATAAGTCCCATTTTCAGCAACTACTGCTGTAGCACTTGTGATATCTGACCCCATTTGTACAGGGTCACTTTGCTTTTTTCCGGTTTGCTGACAGGCAGCGGCAAAAACCAGTAATGACAATCCAAAATTGATTATTTTCATGTGAATAATTTCTTTTAAAATATGCAGCTAAAGCTGATGAATACGCGTTGGGGAAAGTCTGTTCACACCCTGATCGATACTGCCGAACAGCTTATATCCTCTACCTTCGTTTATTGATATAAATAGCAATCAAAACAGTATATTGTTTTAAATAACTAACATTTAATATTTTGGAATTAAGAAAACAAAAATCACACCAATATTGTTTATAAGTTATAATGCGATAAAAGATTAAAAATAAACAATTTAGTAACAATAAAATTATCCCTAGCGTATTGTAAAGCTAATTTTTATTAGTAAATTGTACACTATAAAATTCAGGAATTCTTAACCAATATTAGTATGAAAGATGTAAGCTTTAAGAAATTTGATAGTGGGTGTACATCCCTCGCTAAATTATCCATTGAAACAGATTTGGCTATTATTGTTAAAGAGAACGTTTCTATTTCTTCGGAATCGAAAATAGAAAAGCTTCGACGCTGTAAAGAAGAGTTATTGAAAAGCCTTTGGTTCGTTCAGCGCCAGTGTTGATATTTAATTCATTAAATTAATAGTCCGAACATTTTTTCTTGAAAAAGAAAGCCTCCCCAACTATATTTTATATTGGAGAGGCTTTTTTATGATGGATTAAGCGTGTTGTTCAGCATTATCAGAGCGATTTCAAGTGCTTATAGTTTGATTTGATGGTATCCCAGACTTCTTCAAAGTTGCCTGACAGCATCAATTTCGCCATACTTTCGGTCATTCCCTTCATTTGGCTAAAGGAAATTTTAGGAGGCATGGCCAAGGCATTTGGACTGGTATAGATATCAATAAGCACAGGTTCATCCATTATGCGAAACGCTTCACTGAGTACACCATCGACCGCTTCTGGTTGAGTCACGGTAAATGCGCGGATTCCCATCGCCTGTGCGACCATGGCGAAATCCGGATTGACCATATTCGTTTCCTGATCCTTCAAACCGGCCACCTGCATCTCTAGCTTGACCATCCCAAGCGAACGGTTATTAAATACGATCAGTTTTATTGGCAGATTATACTGTTTTATTGTAGCCAAGTCCCCGAGCAGCATCGAAAGACCTCCATCACCGCAGAAAGCTATAATCTGTCTTTCAGGATGTGTCAATGCTGCACCAATTGCCATCGGCATGGCATTCGCCATGGATCCGTGATTAAATGATCCAAGCATCTTACGATCCCGCCGCTGATTGATATAGCGTGCTCCCCATACACAGGACATGCCTGTATCCACCAAAAAAATAGCGTCGTCGCTCGCCTTTTGGTCAATCGTATGGGCCACAAACTCCGGTTGAATAGCACATTCACTACCCGAATCATCCACATAGATCATTAAATCCTCTTTTACTTTCTCGTAAGCTGCCAATTGTTTTTCAAGAAAACCTGAATCGCTTCTTGCCTCCACAAATGGTAGGACAGCTTTCAGCGTATGCTCAATATCACCGACCAGGCCATAATCCACGATCGACCGTCGGCCGAGTTTCTCCCCTTCGATATCTATCTGAACAATCGTTTTATTAGTAGGTATAAAATCCTTATAGGGAAAATCTGTTCCCAATAACAGGATTAGATCGGAATGGTGCATACTCTGAAAGGCCGAGGCAGTTCCCAAAAGTCCTGTCATACCGATTTCATTGGGATTGTCCCGTTGAATATCCAATTTAGCCTTAAACGAATAGCCTACCGGTGCATGAATTTTCTGGGAGAGCTGAACAATCTGTTGCCGCGCATTCTTAGCACCAACACCACAGAATAAGGTCACTTTTTCTGCCTGATTGATATATTGTGCCAAACGACCAATTTCCAGATCAGAGGGTCTCACCTGTGGCTGTGTAAAAAACACTTTTGAAGAAGTATTCATATGAACGGCTTCCATTTCAGAAACATCCCCCGGTAAGCCGATGACAGCAACATCGCGTTTGGAAATCGCTTGCTGTAATGCGTTTTGAACCATACGCTGTACCTGTTCCGGACGGGTAATCATCTGATTATAACAAGAACAGTCGTCAAACAATTTAATCGGATTGGTTTCTTGGAAATAGTCTGTACCAAACTCATAGGTGGCACAGGTCGAAGCAATTACCAACATCGGAACACGTGTCTTATGCGCCTCGTAAACACCATTGATCAGGTGAACATGGCCTGGCCCACTACTTCCAGCACAGCAGGCAATCCCGTGCAGATCCGCTTCGGCGGTCGCAGCAAATGCACCGACCTCCTCATGCCTAACATGTATCCATTGCATGGTTCCATCCTCATGAACAGCCTCATTAAAAAAATTCAAACTATCTCCCGTCACGGCATAAATACGTTTGATTCCCGCATCTTTTAAAATACCAACGATCTGGTGTGCTACATTTTTCATACCCATATGATGATTTAAGATTTTGATATCACGACGATGTGTTGATTACGCTATCGCTTCTTTATAACAACAATATTGCGAAACAATGGTTTTGGGTATTCTATTATTGAAGAAAGTACATACCGATCGATCCGTAGTTTTCAGAACAGAGATGACGATTGCAGGCCACGTTTTGCAAGAAAGACGCTGCCTAAAAAAAACAGGCTGCTCCCATCGTATCGAGGAGCAGCCTGTTTATTCAACGCTATGAAAGTTTGATTACTTGATCTTATTGGATAATTCGGTTACAAATGCTTTAGCATCATTGAGGTCATCATTCCAGGCAGCATAACGTCTAGATTTTTTTAGTTTGGCAATTTTTGCATTCAGTTTTGCCAAATTCGTTTGATCGTTAGATTTTTCCAACTTTTCTTTCAGTATATTCACTTTGGTAAAATCCTGAATACCTTCCAACATACGCTCATAACGAATCGAGCTACGACCTTGCGGATAAACAATATAAGTATCCCCCGCCGGCCATGTACGGAATCGTGAATCCTGCAGCGGATTGGCTACCCAGGAATTAAAGGCCCAACGTAACGCGCCATCAAATCCCGCAGCGAGTGCGTACCACCCCATATAGGTCGATTCTGCCGGATCAGAAAATGTAAATTGATTTGGAAACTCATCTGAACAGCAAACATAGAATGTAGTGATATACCCTTTTTTACGTCTTTCAATTAAATCATTTTGATCGAAAGGATCGCCTACAGCAACACTGATATCGGTACTTTTTTGATAACGCTTATAACTTTTATGATTGTCTGCAAAAGCAATTCCAAATTCAGGTACAACACGTTCCAAAAGTTCTACTGCTGGATCCATCTGCTCCTGTGCCCGCTCATCCATCGCGATATTGGTAATTTTCAACCAACCTTTGGCGCTGACATGTTTACTAAAATCCTTTAAGAAAGGTGTCCATAGCTCCTCAAATACTGGCGTTCCGGGTTTTGCGACAACATTGACCAGTTCATTTTTTGCTTCATCAAAATAATGTACTTCATTATTCCATGGCAATAATGAATAGCAATTGATCTGTTTGTTAATTCCCAGGTCCATCATAAATTGCACCCACCTGTCAAATACCGCATAGTTATAACTCCAGGATCCGTCTTTTGCTTTCTTCCAGGTAATCATATCCGCATAGGGATCATAAGTCTGTACATTCCAGGCATCCTTATTTAACGTCGCCGTAATGACCTTCTGCCCTGCAGCAGCCAGCTGCTTCATTGTTGGCTTTAAGGCTTCAAAATGCTCATCACTCCACATCTTAACATTGTTGACACGTGCTACGGATGATGGATGTTGCCACTGATCCAAATGGAATGACCATTGTGAAGCTGGTGGTAATACCTGATCTTGAACATTAACAGTCAGATCCAAATTTTGTATCACCTTACCTTTTTGTTTAACAGCAATGACTGTCTTATATTGACCTGCCGCTGCTCCAGCAGGTACTTTTACAGTAATCCATACCGGACGGACGCGCTTTGCTTCGAGATTATAGCTTTTGAGATCATCCAACATATCTGCAGAAAGTGCGGCCTTAAAGTCCTCAGGTTTACGATAACCACATCCCTCCGCAAATTCATCTGTCATCACATAGCGAACAAATCGTGCTTGTACGGCTTCAGCCGAAATAGATTTGCCAGTAGTTGATTTTAAATCACCTGTCGAAACAACAACATCAGAGGCTGCTGAACTAGTCCACAGGAGTATCTGCGCAGATACCTGCTCCCCTTTCCAGGCATCCACCCTGTTATTGGGCTGGATAGCGATGTTGGGATTTAAAGATTTTGGAAAACGTTTATCGATCGACACAAACGATGCGTGCACACCAGGTTTAACATTTGACCAATCAGAAAGCGTATCCCTTGACGGGTCCGCCATTTCAGTAAAGGTCGTCCCCACAGCATAACGCCCCTGAGAAAAACCTTGATTATTGCCGCAAAATAATAGACATGCGAATGCAATAGTAGAATAAATAGTAGTTTTAGGCATAACAGTTGTAATTAACAAAAAAAGCAAACATTTTCTGTTTGCTTTAAAAATACTAAAATTTTATTTATCTCCACTTAACTTTGCTCAAAAATTCTAGAAAGTGCAGTATAGAGTTCTGGATGTTTTTTTTGAAATTTCGTTGGATTTTCAAAAAAGTATTCGGATGCGACAGCAAAAAACTCTCCGGGATTAGTCATGCCGTAAGTGTCAATATCGGATGTATGTTCTTTGATCTTGTTAATTTCTTCCCGTATTAAATTCATAAAAGGAATTATGGCAGCCTTATCCAATAAATAAGTCGGAACGCCGTCTACTGTACCATCTGTTTTGTCAATGAGATGCACAAATTCGTGGATCGCGGTATTCTGTCCGTCATTTGGATTTTCAAAACCATATTCCAATGCCGATTTGGATAAAATCATCTGTCCATTCATAGCACCCTCACCTACCATTCCCATAATATTCCGGTTTGCATGTCCTTCGAATTGGTAATCTGCATTAAAGTGTGATGGGTAAACCATAATATTGGTCAGGTTTGGATAAGTCCATTTCTTAAAGGCAAATATCGGAATAACGGCGCTCGCAGCAATGAGCATATAATCTTTCAGTTCCAGGGTTACTCCCACACCTTCAATCTTGACCGTATCCAAAAATGCCAGACAGCGCGTTTCAAACTCCTGTTTATCGACAACTGAAAGATGACGATAGTAGGCAACCTCCTGTTCCAGTATATTTTTCCCCTCATCACTCAAAACACGTTTAATTGCCTTATTATTTTTAGAAGTACGGTTCAACAGGTAATAGACAACATAAATCACTACTGGTATGAGCAGTATAATAAAAATCTTTTCCAACATATTATTTTATCTTTATCCAACGTGGGTCTCTGGCTTGCAAATTACGCAAAAAGCCTTTAAAATGAGATGTACCAAATAAGATTAAAATTTTCTGCTGAGGGGCATCAGCCACCAGGGAGGCCAGATTTTCTTCTCTTTGCTGCATAACAAATTCTTTGTCAAACTTATTTTTGAGCGCTGTTTTTATCGGTTTGCAGCTATAAGGTGCATTTAGTGGGGTATTGTAGTCGCAGGCATCCAGCTGTATGGTACCATAACGGTATTCAAAATCATCCAGTAATTTATTTTTAGGAATGTCAGCATTGACAGCAGTTTCATAGTTGACCAGAAAAAAAGAATAATCCGGCTGGCTGATAATACGCTGTCCCAGTTTGCGGTACAATGGAGCTCTCAATACGCGGGAAGTATCTCCGGGAGTTTCAATACATTGCTGCAGTCCGAGGCGATTACCGGTCAATTTTCTAAACTTGCGGTCATAAAGGTCGCGTTGAGCTGCGCTATCCACCTGATAAGCGATACTTTCATAAAAAACGACATATCCTGATTTTTGAAGAGAATCTACAGCAGTCTGTATCTGATCATAATATACGCGAGTCCCTAAATGCCGCATCGGAATATAAATGATACGGCGATCGCCGTTATGGAGTTCAAATTTCCGCGATGCATCCCGCAAAACGCCTGTACTCTGCACCATTAGGGAAGTATCACAGGCGGCCAGTACGATCAACACAAAAAGAAGGGAGATAATCTGTTTTAACTGCATTTTTTTATTACAATAACACGCAATTATAACAATATATTATCTCCCTTGTTTAAATAAATTTATACTGTTGTCAGCCCGATAGTGGTACCACTCGGGATAACGGCATTTTTCTTGATGACCACGATGCCATCACAAACCGTGTAAGTCTGGTGGTTAGCATCCAATAAATGAGGACCGCCATTGATGCGAACATCATTTCCAATGCGACAGTTCTTATCCAGAATCGCATTTTCGATATAGCAACGTTCTCCCACTCCTACAATAGGCATATTTTTTCTTTTGGCTTCGTCCATATCTGAAAAGTCCTCGTAATAGTCTGATCCCATCATATAGGTCCCGCGTACCACCGAACCGATACCGATACGCGAACGCACACCGATCACAGAACGGTCGATCTTATCGGCATGAATAATACATCCATCGGAAATAACGGAGTTGATCAAGGTTGTCCCCGAAATCTTAGATGGTGGCAACATGCGTGGTCGCGTAAAAACCGTATTTTTATCAAACAGGTTAAAGGCCGGAATATTATCGGTCAGCCCGATATTGGCTTCATAAAATGAGCCGATCGTTCCGATATCTGTCCAATAGCCCTCATATTGATAACTGAGCACTTTTATATTTTCAATCGCATCCGGGATAATCTCTTTTCCAAAATCCATCCCACTGTTTTCTTCCAGCAGACGTTTTAGTACACCTTTACTAAACACATATATACCCATAGATGCGAGGTACTCCCTTCCCTCCGACTTCAAATGATCGCTCACTTCTGAACTCCAGTCCGCCAGCTGTTCCCGATTGGGTTTCTCTATAAACGAGGTAATGTGGTTGTGCTCATCCGATTTAAGAATTCCAAATCCTGTTGCGTCTTTGCCGTTGACAGGAATGGTCGCAATTGTCAAATCGCCTTCATTCTGTACGTGGAAATCCACAAGTGCATCAAAATCCATCTGATAAAGCTGATCCCCTGACAAAATTAAGACGTAATCGTAATCTATGCTTGCCAGCTTCTTGAAAGATCTGCGCACGGCATCTGCTGTACCTTCAAACCATTTGTCACCATCATTAGTTTGTTCAGCCGCTAAAATGTCGACAAAACCCTTACTAAAAATACTAAAGTTGTACGTATTCTTAATATGCGAATTCAATGAGGACGAATTGAATTGTGTCAACACAAAAATCTTATTGAATCCCGAATTGAGACAATTCGAGATGGGGATATCAACCAAGCGATATTTTCCTGCAATAGGAACAGCTGGTTTAGACCGTTGATCGGTCAAAGGATATAGACGCGAGCCCCTTCCCCCGCCCAGAACGATAGCTACTACATTGTGATGTGACATATCAAATTAAATTAATTGGTTATATAGACTTATGTATTTTGCTGCGGATTTATCCCAGGAAAAATCCAAACTCATTATTTTGTGCTGGTTGTCCTCAAATTCAATCCTATTTTCATAGTATTCGACCGCCCGGATAACCGCCTTTCTGATTTCAGCCACCTCAAGCGACTCAAAACCAACGCCGTACCCATTGTTTTCCAAATCAATGACCGTATCTTTCAGACCACCCACACGGTGTACAATCGGCAAAGTACCATACTTCATGGCATAAAGCTGATTGAGCCCACAGGGTTCAACCCGTGAAGGCATCAAAAGAAAGTCTGCGCTTGCATAAAGCCAGTGCGCAAGATTTTCATCATAACCAAAGAACACATCCAAATTTTCTATCTTTTCATCCACGAGCATTTTTACCCGTGACTGAATTGCCGGATCCCCGGCACCCAATATAAATATACTCAATCTGCCCGAAAAATTTTCCGTCAAATCCAAAATTATATCCGGCAACAGATCAGCGCCTTTTTCGGTCGCAAAACGCCCTATAAACACGAGCAAAGGGAGCTTCGGATCAATTTTATATTGTTGCGCAAGTGCCTGCTTATTTTTAAGTTTACCTGCAAAGACTGAAGCAAGATCGTAATTTTCAATCAAGGTATAGTCTTTATCCGGACTCCAGATATCCCAATCAATTCCATTGACGATACCGACGGACTTGTGACGCTCGTCATAAAACAGATGCTGGAGACCATTTGCCTCCACGTAGAGTTCTTCAAGATACCCCTCCGAAACGGTCGTATAGGCGTCACAGCACTTAATCAATGCGGCAAGTGGATTGATCAGACCATCCCAATCCAAAAGCCCCCATTTCCAGCTGTCGAATCCGGGTAATAGAATTGCCTTGCTCCAATGTGTCCAGCCCTGGTATTGACCGTTGTGTACTGTCGCAACAGTCATCACTCCGGAAAGGAAATTATATTCATTGCTATACTTCATCAGAAAAGGCATCAAGCCAACATGATGATCATGGCAATGCACAATATCCGGTATTATTGCCTTCGCTTTAAACCAGTTTAATACCGCATGCTGAAAAGCTATAAACTGCTCTCCTTCATCCGGATAACAGTAGACCTCCTGACGATCCAGTTTACCCGGTATTTTTATTAAATAGAGTTCAAAACCAAGTGTGTTTTCTTTTTCTTTAAAAACAGAATAGTTCAATAATTCAGACCCTTGATAAAAAGCTCCCTCTTGAATTACATCAAAGGAATGCTCCCTAACAAATGGGCGATCATACCAAGGCATGATCACCGCCGCTTCCACGCCAAGTTTAGTTTGATACTTGGGCAGTGCACCAACGACATCCGCAAGACCACCAACCTTGGCAATTGGGTAACATTCGACACTTAAATGAAATACTTTCATCTGTACATATTTTTCCTCCATCGCGCAGATGGAACTTATCCTATTAAAATTTACTTTCACCGCCCCTCTCCGGTCATGGACACATCACCCTAAACAGGAACGCGTTCCGCAGACTTCACGGGAGCGGTTTCTTCTCGATCCTTCTTACGTTTGAGGATATAACCACCAAGCGGTGGAAGATCTACCTGAGCAGACTGCGCCCGGTTCATCCAATGCAGTTGTTCACTTGCAACATGTTGACTACAGATTCCTGAACCGAAATAATGAAGATCGTCCGAACTTAATACCACTTCCCATTCACCAGCATAAGGCAGACCTATTCGAAAATCTTCACGGACAACAGGCGTCAGGTTGATTACGATCACCGTATCATTCCAGGAGTCAAAAGCTTTACGCCAATAGACCAAAACCGAATTTTCCCGGTCGCCGGCATCTATCCATTCAAATCCAGATGAATCAAAAGCTCTTTGAAAGAGACTGGGCTGCTGCCGATACGTCGCATTTAAGTCTGCCACAAATTTTTTCATTCCCTGATGCGGCATAAATTCCAGCAGATGCCAATCGAGCGATTGATTCACGTTCCATTCAGACGTTTGGCCGAACTCGCCCCCCATAAACAGCAGTTTAGTTCCCGAAAAAGTGTACATAAACAGGTATAAAGCCCTCAAATTGGCAAATTTTTGCCACTCATCACCGGGCATTTTATAAATAAGAGGCTGTTTTCCGTAGACAACTTCATCGTGAGACAAAGGAAGCATGAAATTCTCATGAAATGCATATACTGTAGCAAAAGTGATGCGATCATGATGGTACTTTCTATTGATCGGGTCTTCCTTAAAATAATCCAGGGTATCGTGCATCCACCCCATCATCCATTTCATCCCAAAACCCAAGCCTCCGGCATAGGTCGGCCTACTCACTCCCGGCCAGGATGTAGATTCTTCAGCGATCGTCTGCACATCTGGAAAATGAGCATACACAGCCTCGTTAAATTCTTTCAGAAATTGTACAGCTTCGAGGTTTTCATTACCACCAAACTCATTCGGAATCCATTCACCCGCATTTCGGCTATAGTCTAGGTATAACATCGAAGCCACAGCATCGACACGAAGCCCATCGATGTGAAAGCGATCCAGCCAATAGAAAGCATTGCTGATCAGGAATGAACGCACTTCATTGCGTCCATAATTAAAAATATAGGACTGCCAGTCTGGATGAAAACCTTTCCGCGGGTCTTCATGCTCATAGAGACTCGTACCATCAAAACGAAAAAGTCCGTGGGCATCCCCCGGAAAATGTGAAGGCACCCAATCCAGTAGCACGCCAATACCCGCAGCATGTAATTCATCAATCAAGAACATCAGATCCTGAGCGGAGCCATACCGCGAACTTGCTGCAAAATAACCAGTAATCTGATAACCCCAGGAAGGATAATAGGGGTGCTCCATCAGCGGCATAAATTCTACATGTGTAAAATTCATTTCCTTAACATAAGTCACCAATTGCACGGCGATCTCGCGGTAATTTAATAGTGTATCCGAGCTCTCCGGATCCCTTGCCCATGACCCCAAATGCAGCTCGTAGACCGACCAAGGTTGATCCAGTCTATTCTTTACGATACGCTCCTTCATCCAGTTGCCATCATTCCATTCATACCAAGTCGAATGAACAATGGAAGCCGTCTTAGGGGCTACCTCCCACCTGAATGCAAATGGATCACCTTTTTCCAGTTCCTCTCCCGATGAAGTCTGAACACAATATTTATAGGTTTCACCATTGGCTATTCCGGGAATGAATCCTTCCCAGATGCCACTGGTATCCCAACGGACATTTAACGGATGACTCCCCTTGTCCCAAAAATTGAAGTTTCCCGTTACGGAAACGGATTTTGCATTTGGGGCCCAAACCGCAAAATAAACGCCTCTTTCACCCTCTACTTCCAGTTCATGCGAACCAAATTTTTCATACAGTTTGAAATGCCTGCCCGCCTGGAACAGTGCGACATCAAATTCCGAAAAAAGACTATGCGGTATTACTTGATTGGCCATGTTTAACCCTCGATCAATATGTTATCAAATTCACGTGCGACATTAATCCAATATCGCCCCTGTTCATCTTGTTGTACTTTTGTGTCTATTCCATCTGTTTTTACTTTTTTTACCCTAAACGGCAACCCGATCAATTGCAATTTATATTCTTCGTACCGCTCCGTAAATAATCCATCGCGGGTCTGTTTGATTGACAGGGAATCTTTTAATCCGGACACCGTAAAGCATTTCTCCAGATAAATATCCTGCTCATACGCGAAGGTATCACCATGATCGGAATACACGTAAGAACGATGCACCCCCTCCGAAAAATAGATATTCAATTGCAGTTCCTCCACTTTCTTTTCTCCGGTATACTGCATGACGGGATATTCCGGAATAACTGATCCACCACGAATAAATAGTGGCATTTCATCCAAAGGTGTTGCAATGGTATGTTCCTTGCCGCCCACATATACCGCGTTACTAAAATAATAGAACCAATCTCCCGCAGGAAGGTAGACAATCTTGCTTTTCTGGCCGGGCTGCAACACTGGCGACACCAATATTTTATCGCCAAAACAGAACTCCTCTTCCCGCTGCCAATTGGTCGGAATATGTTGCTCAACCATTGAAATAGGACGTAAGATCGGATAGCCATATTTGGTCTGTTCCCAAAAACAGGTGTAGATATACGGCAAAAGCTGATAGCGCAGCTCAATAAATTTTTTATTTATTTTTTCCCAATCTTCACCAAAGCTCCAGGGCTCGCGGTCACGGGTATCACCTGCGGAATGCACACGCATAAATGGTGAAAAAACGCCAAATTGCATCCATCGCGTAAAAAGCTCACCATCCGGTTCCCCTGTAAATCCGCCAATGTCGGTTCCACAGAAAGACATTCCTGAGGTCGACAAGCGTTGCAACTGTAAAGTCCCCAGTTTGAGATGCTCCCAGCTGGCTAAGTTATCTCCTGTCCATACCGAGGAATAACGTTGTGTGCCTGCATAAGCCGCTCGTGTAATGGTAAATGGCCTTTTATTCTTATACAGTTTCTTCAGGCCGTCGTAGGTCGCACGCACCATCTGCATGCCGTAGACATTATGTGCTTTTCGATGTGACCCGCGATGGCCATCATATTGATGTCTGACATCATCCGGAAATGTCCCTCGACCAAAAACTGCTGGTTCATTCATATCGTTCCAAAAGCCCGCAACTCCGTCCTCCACTAGTCCCTGGTATAAAGTTCCCCACCATTGACGAACTTCAGGATTCGTAAAGTCAGGAAATTGACAGCGTCCGGGCCAAACAAATCCCTCCATAAAATAATCATCGCCCCTTCGACAGAAATATCTATTCTCCTTTCCTTCTCTAAATACCCAGTAATTTTCGTCAACCTTAATTCCCGGATCAATCATAACCACCGTCTTAAAGCCCTCATTGGCAAGATCGGCAATCATTTTCTTCGGATTTGGGAAATATTGCTTATTCCAGGTAAAACAGCGGTACCCATCCATATAGTCAATGTCCAGGTATATGGCGTCACATGGGATCTGTCTTTTACGGAATTCTTCGGCCACCTTGCGTACATTCGCTTCCGGGTAATAACTCCATCGGCACTGGTGGTACCCAATAGCCCATAATGGTGGCAAATAATGTGTACCGGTTAAGGTATGATACCTTCGGATTACATCAATAATATGGGGGCCATGAATATAATAATATTGCAATTCACCACCCTCAGACCAGAAACTGGTCTTACCCTGATCTTCAGCGGCAAAGTCAAAATAGGTTTTAAAGGTATTATCAAAGAAAATGCCGTAGGCTTCCCCATCTTTCAACCCGATGTAAAAAGGGATCGTTTTGTACAAAGGATCCTGATCGTAAGCAAATGCATAAGTATCCGAATTCCAGTTTTTTAATCGCTTTCCGCGAAGGTTAAGTTTGGTTGCCTTGTCGCCTAGCCCATAAAATGCTTCGTTTTCAAAAGCTACCTTTGTACTATAGACGTAATATCCGCCGAAATCCGGATTTTCCTCCCAATGCATAGGTGCCTGATCCGCATTAAACAATTTTCCGGCCCGATCCGAGAAAGAAATCAAAAAATCTTCTTTATTGATCCGGCAGGAAATCGTGTTCGTATGCACACTATAGTGATCTTCTTCCTCTTTACACTGATGGATGCTGACGCGATGATCTTTCTTTGCCAGCGCATAGGAAAAGTCTTCTAAAAACGTTCCTTGTGGCGCCAATCGAACACGAACAATCTCATCAGTTACGATCTTAATCTCCACTTTTGCCTTACCATCGGAAAAATAGTATGATTTATCGTTTTGGTTGTGGGATACAACATTTTCGAGGTATTTCTTTTCAATTTTGGGCAGATCCAATACCGGATTGTTCACATGATGCATACTCTCCAAAGTACCATCATTTTCTTCCTCGTTTAGTGTGGTTTGATTTAGGTTGTCGTCTTCAAGCATAGCTGTATTATATTAAATGTTTCTGAAGGCTTAATTCCTCTTTAAGATAGAAAAATTATCCCGCGCCGACAACAAATCATACAAAAAAAATCCTGCCAACTCAAATGGGCAGGATTGTTTGTATGAAATGAGTCTGTCTTTACTATTTTATAAAATGGGCACGGAGCATCCAGGCCATTTTTTCATGTTTTTCCAATAAGCCGACCAAAAAATCCTCCGTACCATTATCCGCCGTACCTTCGACAACTGCAATATCAGCACGAATCGACATCGCAATAGACTCATGATCTGTTAACAACTCTTTGTAATAAGACTGGCTATCGGTCTTTTCCGATGTGGATTCTGTCAAACGTGTTAATTTCAGATATTTATCAAATGAACCCACGGCATAATGGCCCAAGGTACGAATACGTTCCGCAACTTCATCAATAACTTCGGCCAGCTCATCGTATTGGGATTCCAAAAATAAATGAGCAGCATGAAAATCAGCTCCCTCGACATTCCAATGCGCATTGCGTGTTTTCATGTAGATAATATGCTCATCAGCCAATAAGACATTGAGCAATTTCGCAACTTTTTTTAAGTCTGCATCTTTAATTCCAATTGAAGTTTTCATATCGTGTTTATTTGTTAACTATAGCTTTTAATCGCTTAGTTAAATTTACCAAAAAAAGCAGGGAAAACAAAAAAAAGCGGTGTTAAAATGTCATTTCAATCGCATAATAACCGTATTTTTGCGAGCAAACTATCATTAAAGGAAGACTGTGAGTACTTTAGACAACAACGCTTATTTTCATGCATTCAAGGAAGATATTTCGGGTATCGAACTCCCGTTGCGATTCACTTTTCCATTTTGCTATGAGCCGCATCCGCTAGCCATTATTGCTGCGCAAGAACTCCAGGCCTACCTTGAGATACAAAACGAGTGGACACATAACTTTGGTCTTGAAGAAAATAATGACGGTCATGCCATCGGCAAGATGTTCGGTATATTGGTTGTCCGCGATCAGCAGCATCGCCTCGGATATCTTGCTGCTGTATCAGGCAAGCTTGCCGGCAGCAACAAACACAGACACTTTGTCCCCCCTATATTTGACATGCTTGAAAGGGATGGCTTCTTTTTAAATGAAGAAGTACACTTAAATGCGCTTAACAGAAAAATTGAACTTCTTGAAAACAGCGAGGAACTGGCACAAACAAAAAGCAATCTCAATAGACTAAAAGACCAATGGGACACAACGCTTGACCTGCTCAAAACAAAACTCAGAAATCAGAAAAAAGAACGTAAGGAAACCCGAACTAGATTGCGCCCTATCCTGTCAGACGAAGCGTATGAAACGCTGATGGAAGATATGCGCAGCCAAAGCTTAAAGGATAAACAAGAACTTCAGCGCTATCAATATAACATGCATCTGGCCCTGGAATCGGAGAACCTTAAGCTCCAACAATTGCTTTCCGATATTTTGACAATGAAAGAGGAGCGCAAGATCCGATCAGGCAATCTGCAAAGACAACTTTTTGAACAATATAATTTTTTGAATGCTGAAGGTCAGCCAAAGAATGTGATTGCCATTTTTCAGGATTTTGACCAAAGTACCCCCCCTGCAGGCGCCGGAGAATGTGCTGCGCCGAAATTGTTGCAATATGCCTACAGCCACAACCTTACCCCCATAGCATTGGCCGAGTTTTGGTGGGGCTGTTCGCCTGCTTCCGAAATCCGCAGACATAAAAATTATTATCCGGCCTGCCGTAAAAAATGTGAACCTATTCTGGGATACATGCTTCAGGGACTTACAGTCGACCCGAATCCCATGCAACAGGAAACAACATTGCAAACGGAACTCCCCCAGATCTATGAGGATGAAGATATTATTGTCTTCAACAAGCCCGCAGAGTTTTTATCCGTTCCCGGTATATATGTGAAAGATTCCGTCTATAATCGTGTTCTCAAACGCTATCCAAATGCCGGCCCGATTATTATCCACCGTCTGGACATGTCCACGTCGGGACTTTTGGTTGTAGCCAAAAACAAGATGGCGCATCAATTCATACAGGATCAATTTATACAACATACCATAACGAAGGAGTACATTGCTTTACTCGACGGTGTTATTGAACAGGAATGTGGGCTGATTGATCTGCCCCTTCGTGTGGATTTGGATGACAGACCCCGGCAAATGGTGTGTTATACCCATGGAAAGCCAGCTCAGACCAAATGGGAAAGAATTGCTGTCGAAAATGGTAAAACACGAGTTCGATTCTACCCATTAACAGGCCGGACACATCAACTCCGTATGCACGCTGTTCACCCAGAGGGACTGAATACTCCTATCTTCGGTGATGATCTATATGGCAGAAAAGCCAATAGATTACATCTGCATGCTGCTTTTATTAAATTTATTCACCCAGGCTCCAGACAGGAAATCTCTTTTCAAATCCCATCCGATTTTTAGCAATATTGACTATATCGTTACAAAAGTCAATAAATAGTGGACTGGAAAATCATCGTGAAGTCAAAATGTGGAGGTTAAATAATTGATCTAAATCAATTATTTAATACAAACCACTAAAAAACAACTATTTAAACCTTAAAAGAAGGAACTAGGTTTCTTTTATTACATTACAATAAGATTTTAATTATTCTTAATTTTTTGTTTCCTTTGTTCACTGATTTTTTGATTTTAATACTTATAAAGTCAGAAATAAAGTAAAAACAAGAAAACAATTTTGAATTTTCAAGATTATAGCAATATAATGGAAGCTAAAATAAACGCACAGACCTTCATAAATAAACTCTTTCTCTCGATAACATTCTTGCTATCAGCATCTCTTGTATTCGCACAGACCAAAACGGTTACGGGTACGGTCAAAGATGCAAAGACAAAGACCCCCATTGCTTACGCCACCGTTGCGGTCGTTGGCGCTCCTGCTGCTGCAGGAACCTCAACATCGACCAATGCAAATGGTGAGTTTAAGCTGGTTTTCCCGACATCTTATGTCAAAATCAGAGCCAGCTATGTTGGCTATGACAATAAGGATGCTTTCGTTACCAACGATGCTATACAGACTAAGGAAATCCTGATGGATGCACAGGACAATATGCTGGAGGAAGTTGTTGTCAAAGCCAAAAAGAAAAAATACAGCAACAAAGACAATCCTGCCGTTGCCCTAATACGTAAGGTCATTGAAAATAAAGATAAAAACCGACTGTCGGGACAACAATATGCTGAATTTGATCAATACGAAAAGATGTCTTTGGGATTGAGCAATCTTTCAGAAAAATTCGTCAACAAAAAAATCTTTAAGAACTATCAGTTTCTTTTCGAAACCGATGATTCGGCTAAAACCGCCAATAAATATGTTTTGCCGGCTTTTATCGAAGAGAAAATGTCCAAAGTGTACTACCGTAAAGATCCGAGCAAAACCAAACAATATATTTTGGGGGATCAACGCGCGCAGTTTGACCCTAAATTTATAGATAATGATGGTCTGGCAGCCTATTTTAATAAACTCTACGAACAAGTTGATATTTATGACAACAACATTTCATTGGTAACCAACCAGTTTTTGAGTCCGATTGCGAATTCTGCACCTACATTTTATAAGTTTTTCATTACCGATACCATCAAAACTTCTCAGCCTTGGCTGGTCGAATTGAGCTTCGTTCCCCGCAATAAAGCAGATATGTTGTTTAAAGGGCAACTATATGTTACACTGGATGGCAATTACGCCGTTCAAGGGGCGAACATGACTGTTGCGGATGATATCAACCTAAATTTTGTACGCGACCTTCAGGTTCAGCTCAAATTCGAAAAAGACAATAAGAGCAGATTCTACCTAAAGACAAGTACATTGGGAATTGATTTTTCATTAACTGAAAAAGGAATGGGTATCCGCGGAAGCCGAACGGTCAATTACAACAACTATAAAGTCGGTGTGCAACAACCCGACAGCATTTACGATGGCCCATCAACGGTAATAGCTTACAATGTCGAGAATAAAAAAGCGACAAAGTCCTTATTTGAAACACAACGCCCTTTGGCTTTGGCACAGAATGAACTGAATATCTACCACAATATAGATACGCTACAGAAAATTCCTTCTTTCAGAACCTTCATGGATATTGCGGCCCTGCTTCTTTCGGGGTACAAACAAGCCGGTCCGGTGGAAATTGGTCCAGTAAATACATTTTACAGTTTCAACCCTGTTGAAGGCTTTCGCTTGCGTGTGGGTGGTCGTACAACCGAATCACTGAGCAAACGTTTCTATGCAGAGAGCTATGCGGCTTATGGGTTCAAGGATCAGAAATGGAAGTACTTTTTCAGTGGGACTTATGCCTTTAACAACAAGTCGGTATACTCCTTCCCTATGCACTATATCAGAGCCTCCTATAAAAAGGATACCAAAATTCCCGGACAAAAGCTCGAGTTTATTCAGGAAGACAACTTTTTATTATCCTTCAAACGCGGTGATAATGACCGTTATATCTACGAAACCAACTACGGGCTGGAATATAAAAAAGAATTCTTGAACCACCTGGCTATTGGTGCTGGATTTAATATTAACAAACAAACTCCGGCGGGTAGCCTAACCTATCAAATGTTGGGTGAAAACGGACAAAACAAATTATTCAACGAATTAAATACAACAGAATTGTCGGTCAACTTTAGATACGCTCCGCATGAAGAATTTTACCAAGGTAAAATCTATCGTACGCCGATCTTCAATCAATACCCCATATTCACATTCAATTATACAGCAGGAATTAAAGGTCTGGCAAAAGGGGAATATAATTACCATAGTTTCAACGTGGGCGCATTCAAGCGTTTTTACCTAAGTCAATTTGGTTTTGCTGATGTAACCGCGGAAGGAAACTATATCGCTGGAAAAGAGATACCATTTCCTTTCCTGACAATCCACCGTGCAAACCAGACTTATGCGTACCAGTTAAACTCGTACAACTTAATGAATTTTCTGGAATTTGTCAGTGACCACAACGCTTCCATCAATGTGCAGTATTACATGAATGGGTTCCTGTTGAATAAAATCCCATTGATCAAAAAGCTTAAGTTACGCGAGGTATTTAGTTTCAAAGGTGTCTATGGTGGTCTTCGTAAAGAAAATGATCCAGACGACCCAAATTATGGTTCTAAAGTGTTTGCATGGCAACGCAATGCTGAAGATATCCAAAGTTCATATACCTTCGGTTCTGAACCTTATATGGAGGCCAGTATCGGTTTGTCCAACATCTTTAAAATTTTGCGTGTGGACTACGTCAAACGTCTGAATTACCTTGACCATGTGGATGCTCCAGCCTGGGGGATCCGTGCACGGGTCAGATTTGACTTCTAATAGTTTCCGTAAATTTATATTATAATTTGAGGCCCTGTCAATTGAGAGAATGATAGGGCCTTTTTTCTTATTTACAACGTCTGCCATTTGATCCTTATCCCATGATATTTGCCCATCTTTCTTTGTCAGTTTATCCGATTGCGGTTCGGCTTGGCGAAAAACTTCGAAATCTTTAACCCTAGCTGACTCCAAGTTAGGGGAGTAATTCGGGGCATATTTGTATCTGATTCGGAACAGGTTCGCTCCCGCTAGCAGGTATGAGTGTGGTAATTACGTCATAAGTACCCGATAAATGCGTCAGAGACTCGGACTCAACACGGACTCATCATAGACTCAATACGGACTCACCCCGGCTTTAGGGCGAAGTAGATACGGCACTGTGCCGAAGCGTTGGCGGAGCTAATTCGATGGTAAACGAATGACTCCCTAAAAAAGTACGATATGAAGAAGCATTGCATGATCGAAAAACTAGGTTTTACGCAAAAAAAAATCCCCATTGCAAACAGCAAAGGGGATAAAATTAGAATATGACGATGGTTAGTTTTTCTTTTTGAATGCATCTACACCGCTCTGTAGAAATGCTTTGTATTCTTCAACATTGTAATTTGCCCCACTTTGAGGAACCAGCACCTGACCGTTCGGATCAACAATCACATACAATGGCTGCGAATTACTATTGAATGCGGAAGCTTGAAAATCGCTGTTTTTGTTTCCGATAGTCTTTATTTTTTTATTGCTGTATGCAGAAACTATCTGCTCATTGACCGGCAATTCAGTTTTATCATCCACAAACAACTCGGCCATGATAAACTCTTCTTTCAACAACTTGGCTACCGCAGGATCTGTCCATACGTTTGCCTCCATTTTACGGCAGTTAACACAATTCCAGCCTGTAAAATCAATCAAAACAGGTTTATTAAGCTCTTTCGCCGTTGCTAAAGCCTGATCGTAATCATAATAGGGATCAAAGCCTTTTGGTGTACCACGCTCGTGAAAAATTTCAGCATATTTTTTGACTTTTCCATCTGTATGCGCAGCAGTGCCACTGCCAACTCCAGTGGATAAATCAAAATCCTGGGTTGCCGATGGCGGCAAAAAGGCTGAAATAGACTTTAAGGGAGCGCCCCATAAACCGGGAATCATATACACCACGAAGGAAAAAACAACAATAGCGAGTATTGTTCTCGGAACAGACAGAAATTTGAGATCGCTATCGTGGGAAAATTTAATTTTACCGATCAGATAAAGCCCCATCAAACCAAATACGGCGATCCATAAAGAGAGGAATACTTCTCTGTCCAACCAGTTCCAATGGTAAGCCAAATCTACATTTGACAAAAATTTCAATGCCAAAGCCAGCTCCAAAAAACCAAGTACCACTTTTACACTGTTCAACCAGCCACCTGATTTGGGCAGCGATTTAAGCATTGATGGGAACATAGCGAATAAACCAAATGGAATAGCCAAGGCAATAGAGAATCCCAACATACCTATGGCAGGCCCCAATCGTT
This sequence comes from Sphingobacterium puteale, assembly GCF_003627955.1. GTDB lineage: Bacteria > Bacteroidota > Bacteroidia > Sphingobacteriales > Sphingobacteriaceae > Sphingobacterium > Sphingobacterium puteale. The sequence continues at coordinate 43,685 of NZ_RBWS01000007.1, forward strand.
CACCTTTTGACGCTGCTTCCACCAGAAGCGTTCCGATAATCGGCCCGGTACAGGAAAACGACACTAACGATAAACTAAATGCCATAAAAAACAAACCTACAAGCCCACCTTTATCCGACTTGGCGTCCATTTTATTCACAAAAGAGCTTGGCAAAGTAATTTCAAATGCACCGAAGAATGAGGCCGCAAATACCACCAACAGCAAAAAGAAAATAAAATTAAAAATGCCATTGGTCGAAAGGGCATTCAGCGCATCAGAACCGAATGCAATGGTAATGATCATGCCCAAAGCGACATAGATCACAATGATGAATAATCCGTACAATAAAGCCTTGCTAATGCCACTGGCGCGGCTACCGGACTGCTTGGTGAAGAAGCTTACGGTTAAAGGAAGCATCGGAAATATACAAGGCATCAATAAAGCTGCGAAGCCTCCGACCAAGCCTGCGATAAAAATGCTCCAAAGTGACTTTTTTCCACCTTCTGCCGAACCACCTGCTTCAGCTGTAGCAGCCACCGTTGTCTTATTGGAGTCAATTTGAGCTGTAACCGTGTCAGGTGACTCTTCAAAAGATAAAGAATCCGGACTGATTGTACCATCCGTGAATTCGATACCATCCGGGCTAACCGTACTGTCCTGCTGCGCAAACATTGCAAGAGGAAAGATGAGCAGGAATAAAAGGGTTAATAGTTTAAAATTAGTTTTCATCAGAATATCATGTGTTTTTCATAATTTATTTTGCTTTGAGATTTGTTCTTGTGTAAATAAAACCCGAGGAGCAATACACTCCCCGAGTTCACTATAAACATATGAAACTAAATCTTACTATGCTCCAAATACAGGATTTGGCAGCCTACAAATCGGTTGAAAACCCAGAAAATCAACATCGCTGGATAAATAGCCCGGTTTAACAGGTTCATCTTTCACCAAATCCGTACTTAAATATTTTTTATTGTCATCACATAGTAGCGTGACGACAACTGCTCCGTCCCCCAACTCCTGTTGTAGCTTAATTGCTCCGATAACATTGGCTCCCGAGGAAATTCCAACGGCAAGCCCCAATTGCCTTGACAGCTTCTGAGCCATAATGATCGAATCGCCATCGTTGGCACAAACAACACGATCCAGTTCATCCAAATTCACAATCGCCGGAATAAATTCATCGGATATACCCTGAATACGGTGTGAACCGACTTTATGTCCTGTCGTTAATGTTGGACTTTCCGCCGGCTCCAAGGGATGTACGCGCACAGCTGGGTTCACCTTCCGCAAGCTGCGCCCTACGCCCATGACGGTTCCACCTGTTCCCACTCCTGCCACAAAGGCGTCAGCGATCAAACCCTGTTCTTCCAATTGTTTCACAATTTCATAACCGGTCGTTTTCTCATGTGCTTCAGCGTTATATTGATTTTCAAACTGTCGTGGAAGAAAAACACCACCAGCGGCAGCAAGCTCTTCGCTCAAACGAATGCTACCTAAAAAACCACCTTCTTCTTTGCTGATCAGCTGAATATCGGCCCCCATGCTTCTGATAATATCGGTACGCTCTTTACTCAACCAATTTGGCATGATGATCTTTACCTGATGTCCCAAAGCTTTACCAATTGCCGAAAAAGCAATTCCTGTATTTCCACTTGTAGCTTCAATCACAACATCCGTTGGTCTAATTTGGCAATTCATATATGCTTTGTACAAGATATATAAAGCCATTCTATCTTTGATACTACCTGTTAAATTATAATTCTCACATTTTACGAATACCCGGCCTGGCTTACCTTTGTAGGTATACTGCAATTCCAACATTGGCGTGTTACCGACCAATCTCCACAAATGCTTAAATCTTTTGTCCAATGCAGGTGATAAACATGCACTTAGTAATTCTTGTTCAGCCATTTTTATATAAATGATTATTCTGTTGCAAAATTGGGCAATAACAAGATATTATTCAATACAGAACTATAACTTCAATAAAAATTCAATAAAAATAAACCGATAACAATAAATTATTCATTATAACATTGTAATTTTGCAACAACACCGAAAATATTCATATTATGGAATTGGATGATACCGATCTAAAATTATTGCGCTTATTACAGCACGATGCTTCATTAAGTAATAAGGAACTCTCCTTCGAATTGAATAAGTCAATCGCCGCAGTGCACGAAAGGGTAAAAAAGTTAAAAAGGCTGAGTTATATCAAAAAAACAGTAGCGATCCTGGATCGGCACAAAATCGGAATTGGACTGATTTCGTTTTCACAGGTATTCCTGAAAGCGCATACATTTGAGGTTTTGAACGAATTTGAAAAAGAAGTGGCGAAGTTTCCCGAAGTTATGGAATGCTATCAGATGGCTGGATCTTATGATTTCATGTTACGCATTGCTACCAAAGACATGGATGCTTATCACATCTTTTTAAGACACCGTCTGGCGGTGCTCCCGCAGGTCAATACCGTACAGACTTATTTTGTATTATCGGAAACAAAGAGTGAAACTGCTTATCCACTATAATACGTAGGGACAGGCCAAATACTCCGCTCCAAAAAAAAGTATGAGGTATTGATTTCAATACGATCAATACCTCACCTATATCATTCCATTTAATCGAACAGTAAGGTTCCCGTTACGTTCCAGCTGCTGAAACTTGTTCCTTCCGGAGCGCCTTGTGGGATCTGAACCTGCAATTTGTAATCACCAGCTTTTAAATCGCCCAGATCGATATAAATCGGAGGTGTAACCGTTCCCGGACACCAATTGGAGCGACTTAAATCGGACGAAGATAGTCCAGTTGCAAAATTACCCGAAGCGGGATTGGATAAACGGTAAGAACCGCAGTCGTTACGCCAGGGTGTATATTTAAACAGTAAGGCATCGTTTAGAAAAATACGGTTTTCTTTGGGTACAAATTCATCGCCATTTCCCCAACCACCATGACCGGTTGTGATGTAGCGTAATTGTACATTTTTAGCGTCCTGATCCAAATGAAACGAGAGCGTCAGCCCTTTATCCTGATCAAACATGGATCCATACTCCTGCCCCCCCATTTCCATCACATTGGTCGTCGTAAATAAGGACATGGTCTTTTTTAATTCCCCTTCCGATCCAGCTTCAAAACCAGGGTGAATTGTGAGCTCAACGCTAACTTCATGACCATTCTTATCATAATTGCCAATGAAAGCGCCTACGTATACCTCCTGCTCACTCAACATCCCAGCGAGTTCGGACACATCTTGCCTGTAAAGTACCGAATCCTGCCAAACCTTATCCTTTAACTGAAGATAGTTAAACTGCTTAACACCAAATGGAGTAAAAAACCGCATCAATTCAACGATAGGTTCGAAAGTGGTAGTCCTCACCACACCTTGGTAACTTTTCCCATTACCATTTTCATACTTCGGCAAGGTCGACATGCCGTTTTTCATCCCATCCAAAAAGCTCTGTGCTTTATTGGCTGGGATAATAAAAACAGATCCGGTACGGTCATACGCATCACCTTTTGATTGCTCCACAAGTTGAACAAACACTTTATCGCTAAGTTTTATTTTCGGTATTTTGACCTTCTTGACAATGACTGTGCCATTGGCAAAACGTAGAATTGAATCAGATTTGACATCATCCGAAAAACGAATGCGCTCTTTTTGAAAGACTGGAAGCTGAATAAAACGATTTTTCCAAATAAGGTCTTTATAGGAAAGTTCATCATAGCGCTTTTCGGTTCCTTTTAACTTCAATTGATCAGGGATTGTATGGACTTTCTCCACTTTCGTAGCGAAAGTCCTTGTATTGCCGTTTCTAATTACTTCCAGCACTAAACCAAGGTCCTGCCCCAACTCAGTCGGAGCTCCTTTTACCCCTAGTTTATCCGTATACCATAGCTCAATCTTATTGGAATTGATACTGGTTTCCACTTTCTTACAGGGATACCCCAAGATGGTCTTAGTTTCCTTAGTCGGGTTGAATTTCTGTTTAGAGAGTGCCAAAGAGTCTCTTGTCAGGATAAGGGAACCATCTTTGAGTTTCGCAAGCTTAAGCAAGGTATTTCCAGACGATCGCTCCACCAGCACGTGTTCGTAAGGCGGCAACAATTGTCCCTGTATATCTTTTTCCGAACTCACATAAGTTTCATTTGCATTGGCATAGACCAGTACCCCATTCTGATTGGCGGGTGTATTACCATTAAAACTTTGATTATACTGGATGACATAGCTTGTTAGCTTCTGGGCATAGGAGGACAATGACAGACATAAAATTGAAACAAAAAGGATATTTTTCTTCATAGTACGCAATTGGATTAGACACAAAAATAAGAAAGGCTTTAGGAATTCCTAAAGCCTTTCTTATTTTATGCTAAAACGTTTATTTTATCAACCAGATATCCAAAAGATAAAAGATGGCAAAGATGACCGAAGCGTAACCATTGGTAGTCATGAAATCGCGGTTTACCCGACTTAGATCTGTCGGCGAAAACAGTGTGTGTTGATAGATCAGCAATGCACCATAAAACGCAACTCCTAAATAATAAATCCAACCGACGGGCATTAAAAAGGCAGGTATTAAAACAAATATGAAAGACAGCACATGTAAACATTCAGATACCCGCATCGCTCCTTTTGTTCCCAACCACACCGGAATGGAGTTCAACTTATTGGCCCGGTCAAAGGCCTCATCCTGCAATGCGTAGATTATATCAAAGCCACTCACCCAGGTCAATACAGCAAAGCCATACAAAACAGGGACAGTTGCAAATTGTCCCGTGATCACCATATATGCCCCAATTGGTGCTAAACCCAATCCTGCCCCGAGTACCAAATGGCACAACGGTGTAATGCGCTTGGTATAAGAATAAAAAAGCACAACAAAGAGTGCAATGGGTGACAGCATAAAGCACAGGGAATTTATAAAATAAGTCGCTGTGACAAAAAGTAAGCAATTGATAACGGTAAAAATCAATGCACTCCGGGCTGAAATCTTCCCTGCCGGAATATCACGCATTGCCGTCCGCGGATTGATGGCATCAATATCCCGATCCAAATACCGATTGAAGGCCATGGCTGCATTCCGAGCCGTTACCATACACAGCAGCATCAATAGTAATAGTTTCCAGGAAAAGGCATATTCAGTGGTATGCAGGGCTAAAAAGAAGCCTATAAGGGCAAATGGCAACGCAAATACACTGTGTGCAAATAAAACTAAAGAAAGATACTTCTTCATGAGGTGATCTTAATGGATTTTAAAACGTTCGACACCCTATCCTCGGCAATGATCAGGTTGACCAAGCGATGATGTCAACGAATTTTATTTTTTTGAAATACTTAAAACGGCATTCTTTCTTCCGGCTCAGGCCCCACAAATCGGCGATTGACTTCATCAATGGTTTCCAGAATCGGTTCATGACCTATTTTCTTCTCAGCCGAGGTCAAAAAGACCGGCGGTACCTCCTCAAACCATTGCAACAGCTCTTTTTTAAATTTTGCAATATTCGCATCAGATTTCACTGCTGATTGCTTGTCTGCTTTGGTAAAGACTAACATAAAGGGCAAACCGCATTCACCCAACCAATAACAGAAATCAAGATCGATCTTCTGTGGCTCGAGACGACTGTCTACCAAAACAAATACACATTGTAAATTGTCTCTATGCGTAAGGTATCTGCGAATGAATTTTTCCCATTCATTACGACTTGTTTTGGATGCTTTCGCGAATCCATAACCAGGTAAATCGACCAGATACCAGGTATCATCTATAATAAAATGATTGATCAACTGAGTCTTACCAGGTTTTTGAGAGGTTTTGGCAAGTCCCTTCTTATTTGTCATGGCATTGATCAAAGAAGATTTACCTACATTAGAACGGCCTATAAAGGCGTACTCAGGCAAATTTGGCGCAGGTAATTTGTCAACTCTCGTGTTGCTACACACGAATTCGGCTTTTTTTACTTCCATGGAACAAAGGTACATTAAATGAATCCGTTTGACAAGGTTTACACCCTTCTATGCAATAAAAAACTGAACGGCTAATCTGTAACATTTAACGCTGTTCAGATACTAATAGTCAAAATAAACAAGTGTATATTTGATAGCAAACGATATATGCTATATTTTTTCGCCATACTGAATTTAATTAAACCCTAAAAAGATGTTACTCGAAATCAATCATGTTACCAAGGATTACGCCAATCATCGTGCATTGGACGATGTGTCTATTCAGATTCCAAAAGGAAAGATCTTTGGCCTGCTTGGGCCAAATGGAGCCGGAAAAACATCCCTGATCCGTATCATTAACCAGATCACTGCTCCGGATTCAGGTGAAATCCGGTTCAATGGCGAATTATTGGGGGCGCAGCATATCGCCCAGATAGGTTACCTCCCGGAAGAACGAGGGCTCTACAAAAAAATGAAAATCGGTGATCAGATGCTTTATCTGGCGCAGTTGAAAGGGCTTTCTAAAAAAGAAGCTTTACATCGGATACACGACTGGTGCGAACGTCTCGATATTTCCTCATGGTTGGACAAGAAGATCGAAGACCTCAGCAAGGGAATGCAGCAAAAAGTCCAATTTGTCGCTACCGTCATCCACCAGCCGCAATTGATTATCCTCGATGAACCTTTCTCCGGCTTTGATCCGGTCAACGCCAATATCATCAAAGAACAGATTTTACGATTGAATAAGGAAGGGGCCACCATTATCTTTTCGACACACCGCATGGAAACGGTCGAGGAACTTTGCGATAATATCGCGCTCATCAACCGATCAAAGAAAATACTGGATGGCGCTGTTCATGCGATAAAAAAAGAATATCGGAATCAGACTTACAAATTGGAATATACAGCAACCGAAGATAATTTTCTTCTGTCCAACGACGCGCTCTTCGAGGTCATAACCTCAACAAAGATCGAAAAAACATACATCACTATAATTCAGCTAAATAGAAATATTCATATAAATGATGTATTAATACATTTTTTACCACAAATACAGCTAAATCAATTGATAGAAATCGTACCTTCCATAGGGGATATTTTCATCCAAAAAGTTACTCAAGTCTCACCAACAGCCAACGAACATGCATAAAATATTACTTATTATTCAACGGGAATATCTGTCCCGCGTCAAGAAAAAATCTTTTATTGTGATGACCTTTGCCGTGCCCCTATTCTTTTTTGCATTATATGCAGGCATGTTCTACCTGACTAAAAAAAGCTTCAAAGATGCGCACACTGAGGTTTTTGTAATTGATGGGCAGGGTGACTTTGCGGGGAAACTCCAAAGCAATAAAAACGTAAGCTATACGGTCAGCAAGTTAGATCTAAAGGCCCAAAAAGCACAGCTCACGCAAAGCGAAGGAAAACAATCGATCTTATACATTCCCAAGGATATTCTTAGCAGCCAAAAGGCCGAACTTATTACCAGCGGCAAAACAAGTTTTGTCACGCAAGAGATCATAGGCGGACAACTGGAAGAAATCATTCGCGAAAAAGAGTATAAAGCTAAGGGAATAGACTTGCAGATCATCCAGTCTATCAAACCCAAAGTCGCCATAGATGCCAAAGAGATCACGGCTGACGGTGAGGAGAAAAACAGCAATACTGCTATCGCCATGGGACTTGGTGTCGCCCTGGCCATCCTGGTTTATCTCTCCCTGTTTCTGTATGGCGCGCAGGTGATGCGTGGTATCATCGAAGAGAAGAGCAACCGCATCATCGAAGTCATTATTTCTTCCGTCAAGCCTTTTCAGCTTATGATGGGTAAAATTGTTGGGATTGGGATGGTCGGTCTCACTCAATTTGTGATGTGGCTGCTGCTTACAGGGGGGCTTTTTATAACGGCAACACTGTTATTTGTCAATCCGCAGGATATGCAGGAGGTCGCTGCCAGTCAGCCCGGAACTGGCAGTATGGGAACGGTATCCAAAGCAATCGGACAAAGCGGATCCGCCTCCATTCTCGCCTCCCTCCAAAGTTTTAATTTTACCGAAGTCATCATCTTTTTCTTTCTGTTTTTTATTGCCGGATACCTGCTGTATAGCGCTATTTTTGCTGCTGCTGGTTCCGCTGTAGACAATGAAACAGAAGCCAATCAGTTTTCCATGCCCATTACCATGCCCCTATTGTTAACGTATATCCTGTCATTTGGTGTCATTATCAACGATCCCAATGGGCCCATTGCCACTTGGTTGAGCTTTATTCCGTTTACTTCACCTATTGCCATGTTGGTACGGATACCTTTTGGCGTGCCGATGTGGCAGATATTAACCTCATTGGCCTTATTGATTTCAACATTCTTATTAATCACTTGGGCTGCTGCCCGAATCTATCGTGTTGGCATCCTCATCTATGGTAAAAAAGCAAGCCTTAAGGAAATCATCAAATGGTTCAATTATAAAAATTGATGAGTTTGATCACAATAACGAGTCGAAAAAATTAACAGAAAAGGCCAGATCGCATGGTGCAATCTGGCCTTTCTTATATTATATCATATACCAGATAAGATCGTCTCTTATTTTGCTACAAAAGCATGCTTTCCTGCTAAGAAAACTATCTTATAGATTGTTTAATACCTAATATTGAACTTCTGAAATACAAAATGCCATAACCATATCGGGCCAATGAGCAGGAATTGTAGAAACTGTTTTCCGCTGATTGCTTTTTTCTCTTTTCCTTTACCAACATACAACGCCGCCAGTGCGAGCAAAGCAATCGCAAGGCACACCCATATCACTGCAGGGCCACCATTTTTTTGCACATATTCCAATTGCACAATAAAGTAGCTCATTGCCCCGATCGAGAATAAAATTGCATAAGACAGGGTCGCGGATAGCTTAAGGTAAAAATAGATAACAACCGCAATGAAGAAAGAACCCCAATTCAAAAAAGTATGCCAATTGAGCTTCACTAAAAATTCAAACTGTGGGAAAGGAATCATCCAGATACAGCCCATCACGCCGAAGAATAGCAGCGGCAAAAAGATAATCTGAATCATGCGATTGGTCGGGTCTTGAAAATTAGTGTCCAACTCCTCAAAATAGGTATCTACCGGACGCTTCGGCTCTACTTCCTGAACTTTCTTCTTTTGTTTCATTCGGCAAATTTAATAAATATTGGTCTGCCGAGACGGTTACGCAACATAATAAATATCATTTTTTTGGTCTGAGGCTTGTCATTAAATGCATTCTTCTGGCTTTAGCTGGCAATCTCCTATCCAATTCCGTATTATTGCAGCATGAAGTCTTATAAACACATCCTATTTGATCTTGATGGAACCTTGACCGACCCTGCTGAGGGCATCACCAAATGCATCGCTTATGCACTCGAAGCCAAGGGAATTATTACGTCCGATCTGGATAGTCTTAAACCGCTGATCGGGCCGCCATTGAAAGATACATTCATGCACAGCTACGGATTTGAGGAACAGGAAGCTTTGGCCTGTGTGGAAAAATACCGCGAACGCTTTGCCACCAAGGGTTTGTATGAGAATATACTTTTTAATGGTATTCCCGAGCTACTGGAAGGCCTCAAATCGAAAGATTATAAGGTTTACTTGGCAACATCCAAACCCGAAATCTTTGCGCACAGGATATTGCAGCACTTTGCTATAGACCAGTATTTCGATTTCGCCGGAGGAAGTGCCCTGGACGATTCCAGGCCTACAAAAACCAGCGTCATTCAATATGTGATGGAAAATGCTCATCTAACGAACCCACATGACTGTATCATGATCGGCGACCGCAAACATGATCTTATCGGTGCCCGAGAGACAAACATGGATGCCGTTGCTGTGCTTTATGGTTATGGCAGCAAAGCGGAACTCGAACAAGAATCGCCAGCCTTTCTCCTGCACAGTGTTGCAGATCTAATTGAATTTTTTGAATAATAAAAAAACTCCAACCTATAATAGATTGGAGCTTTTTCAAGATTGATCCCTCAGGATCTATTTCGCGTAAGACACGGATCTCGTCTCACGGATAACAGTTACTTTAATCTGTCCTGGGTAAGTCATTTCCGTTTGGATACGATTGGAGATATCGGCAGCCAGTATCTCTGACTGTGCGTCAGATACCTTCTCGCTTTCCACAATAACACGCAATTCACGTCCCGCTTGGATGGCGAAGGTTTTTTCCACACCTGGATACGATAATGCCAGATCCTCCAGTTCTTTCAGACGTTTGATATAGCTTTCAACGACTTCACGGCGTGCTCCCGGGCGTGCTCCAGAAATGGCATCACATGCCTGTACAACAGGCGAAATCAACGCTGTCATTTCGATCTCATCGTGGTGCGCACCGATTGCATTACACACATCAGGATGTTCTTTGTATTTCTCAGCTAACTGCATACCTAAAATTGCGTGTGGCAATTCCGGGTTATCGTCAGGCACTTTACCAATATCGTGGAGCAATCCGGCACGTTTTGCGTGTTTGACGTTCAGGCCAAGCTCTGCAGCCATTGTTGCTGCGAAATTGGCAACCTCACGGGAGTGCTGTAAAAGGTTCTGACCATAAGAAGAACGGTAACGCATACGTCCCACCATACGGATCAGTTCAGGATGCAATCCATGAATACCCAGATCAATGGCAGTACGTTCACCAATCTCAACAATCTCATCTTCAATCTGTGTACGTGTTTTTGCTACGACCTCCTCAATACGAGCTGGGTGGATACGGCCATCCGTTACAAGACGGTGTAAAGCCAAACGGGCAATCTCACGACGTACGGGATCGAAACCAGAAAGGATAATTGCTTCCGGTGTATCATCCACGATGATCTCTACACCTGTTGCAGCTTCCAATGCACGGATATTACGGCCCTCACGACCTATAATACGACCCTTGATCTCATCATTTTCGATATTGAAAATAGACACTGTGTTTTCGATTGCGGATTCGGTAGCAGTACGTTGAATTGTTTGGATAACGACTTTTTTCGCTTCTTTCGTCGCGGTCAATTTCGCTTCGTCCACAATATCTTTGATCTGAATCATGGCTTGGGAACGGGCTTCCTCTCGCAATGAATCCACCAACTGGTTTTTAGCCTCGTCCGCCGTAACACCGGCGATACTCTCCAATTGTTTGATCTGCTGTAATTTTAAAGCCTCAACTTCTTCGGATTTCTTTTCATTGAGTTCAACCAATTTATCCAATTGCTTCTTTTTGGTGTCCACCTCCTGCTTATCGCGATTGATGCTTTCCAGCTTTTGATTAATGGATTGTTCTTTCTGTCTCAACGTATTCTCCTTCTGGTTAATGGTATTGTTACGTTGATTCACCTCCTTTTCGTGTTCGGATTTCAATTGAAGGAATTTTTCTTTCGCCTCTAATAGGCGTTTCTTCTTAATGTGTTCTCCTTCTTGCTCTGCATCTTTTAGTATGCTATTTACCTTATCTTTGGCTTCCTGTTCTTGTTTTTTGAATAACAGAACCAATAGATAACGACCTATAACTACACCAACAATCAGAGAAATTATGATATAAATTGCGACGTCCATGTATGTATAATTGTATTATATATGTTTGTTTTTATTAATTACTAAATTTTTTAGATAAAACTCTCCATTCTCCCTCTACCATCGCATAAGCTGACTTATTGACATCGGGTATTCTATTTACAGTCGCTATTAGAAATGCAGGGGAATTGAATCCAATCTGATTCAGTCCGCTTGCAAGCCGGACAATTGCCCGCTGATTTCCAAACAAAAAAAAACCGCAATTAAATTTAAACAGGTCTCATGTATTATTAAACTTCGTGATTACATAATTAGGCTTAGATTATGACCCAGATGGCTTTCGCAAAATGGCCTATATCTTTTTGCGCCTGTAATATTGAAGCGTTAAGTTTAAAATAGTGACAACCCGAATTTAATTGCGGCAAATTCGTCGTTTTAAGCTCTAAATATAAAGAACGTAAATTTATTTTTTAAAGAAATCCGTCAACAACTGGTCAAGCTCCTGTACTGAATTCTCCAGACCCACTTCGTGGTTCTGGGATTGTCGCTCCGCATTTAACATCCGCGTAGCAAACTGCAATACACACATGGATAGCAGATCCTGCTTATCTCTCACAGTATAGTTTTCCTGCAATTCCTTTATTTTTTCATTTATCAATTTCGCAGCATGTCGAATCACTTCTTCCTCCGCGCTTTCCACCCTAAGGGGATAAACACGGTCTGCGATATTTATTTTTATGGAAATCTCTCCCATTTCTTTGAGCTTTTTAACGTTGTATTAGTTTAAATTCCGATGATCGCTAAATTCCAACTACTTCAACAAACTAATACACTTGTCTATTTCTCGCACAAAATCGTTAATTTTTTGTTTTGTGTCAAGTATTTTTTCATTAATTGCTTCCTTATCCGTTTCTGAATCCAAGGTTCGCGCTACTGCCAATGCCTTGACCTTCTCTTCCAGCTGCTTGCTTTTATCGTTGCTCGCATCGAAAGCCACTTTTAAGGATTGTACCTCTAATTTAAGCAAATCATTTTCTTCTTGCAAGACTTCGCACATTTGAATTAAGTTTTTCGTTTTCTCAACGATCAGATTCATTTGTGAAGACAATGTTGCCATAGCGTAAATCGAATATTACCAATTAATGTTATATCACTGTTTAACCGCGCACTTCTGCGCTTAGTTCCTTCTCAAAATTAACAATTAATTTTTGAACTATCGCATCAATTTGTTTATCGGTCAATGTTTTTTCTTCATCTTGCAAGATAAAGCTCAGAGCATAAGACTTTTTCCCTTCCGGAATTTTATCACCTTTATACACATCAAACACATTTACTTCCTTTAAAAGCTTGCGTTCGGTCTTTTGAGCGACAAATTGAAGTTTATCAAAGCTGACATTTTCGTCAATTAATAACGATAAATCACGGCGTACCGCGGGGAATTTCGACACTTCTTTGTATTGAATGTTATTTTTACGAATGATTTTCATCAAGACATCCCAGTCAAAATCCGCGAAGAAAACTTGCCCCTCAACGTCTGCTTTTTTCAAGTTGGCATGAGCTACCGCACCGAAAGAAACCAGACATTTCTGGCCTTTCAGATAACTCAATCCGTAGGCAAAGTGATGGCTCGGCGCATCTTGTATTTGTATACCCTCAATCTTCAGACGTTTAACAATTGTATCAACTGCAGCTTTAAGGGTATAGAAATTAACGTTTCCCTTTTTACTATTCCACTGTTCGGCTTCTTCTCTACCGCTTATTGCAAAAGTCAAATGTTGCGTTTCTTTATATCCATCCCCATCCAACGCGTATGTTTTACCAAATTCGAAGAATTTCAGATCAAAATTTCTGCGTTTCTGATTATATTCAATGGCATTTAACACCGAGAACAACATGTTTTGACGCATGGTATCCAAATCCGAACTCAATGGATTGAACAATTTTACCGCGGTCTCGCTGTCATCCGCATAATCAAGCTTTGTCAACGAATTCGCTAATATTTCACGGAATCCGTTACCGATCAACAAATCAGCCAGCTGATTTAAGACGACTTCCTTATCTGGCTTTTCAACGGTATTTAAGGAAGCCTTAATTTGGGATTTTAGCTCAATATTATTGTAACCATAAATCCGTAATACCTCTTCGACCACATCTACTTCACGCGTTACATCGACACGATAAGCAGGCACCAAAACATCTAGCCCCTCGGCGGTCTCTGAAGCAACCTCTATACCTAATGCCACAATAATGGCTTTAATTTCTTCATTGGGAATGGCCTGTCCGATCAAACGCACCACATTCGCATAACTAACATGGAATGAAAATGGTTTGATTTCTACCGGATACTCATCTTTAATCGTAGAGGAAATCGTACCGCCTGCAATTTCCTGAATCAAGAGTGCAGCACGTTTTAACGCGTCAACAGTACTATTCGGATCTGTACCGCGCTCGAATCGGAATGAAGCGTCTGTTTTCAAGCCATGCCGTTTAGAAGTCTTACGGACCGAAACCGCATTGAAGTAAGCCGATTCAAGAAACACATTTGTCGTCTCCATGGAGACACCTGAATGTGCACCACCAAAAACACCCGCGATACACATTGGTTTTTCAGCATCTGCAATCACCAGATCTTCAGTAGAAAGTATCCGCTCAACAGCATCCAATGTGACAAATTTTTCATCTTCTTTTGCCGTACGGACAATTACTTTATTACCTGCAATCTTATCCGCATCAAACGCATGCAATGGTTGCCCAAGATCATGCAATATATAATTGGTGATATCAACAATGTTATTGATCGGGCGTACGCCGATTACATTTAGTTTTTCCTTCAGCCAGTCTGGCGATTCACCTACCTGAACGCCAGAAATATTGATTCCACTATATCGTGGGCATGAAATAGTATCCGCAACAACAACCGCAGTTCCCACTTCTTCACCGGGCTGAAATGCAGAAAGATCTGTTTTTTTGATATTCGTACGGAAGTAAGCAGCGATATCGCGTGCCACACCTAAGTGGGAAGCCGCATCCGCTCGATTCGGTGTAAGACCAATTTCGTAGCGGTAATCATCCTGAATATTGAAATGATCTTTTACCAATGTGCCTACCGCAACATCAGCAGGTAATTCAACGATACCAGCATGGGATGTACCCAAACCGATCTCATCCTCACCACATAACATTCCTTCGGATACCTCTCCGCGTATTTTAGATTTGGTTATCTTAAATGGTTCTCCGGTCAAAGGGTGACATGTCGTACCTACTGTTGCCACAATTACCTTCAATCCGGTACGGCAATTTGGTGCGCCACATACGATATTCAATAATTCGGAAGCGCCCACATCAACTGTGGTGACGCGTAATTTATCCGCATTGGGGTGTTGCTCACAAGTTTTAACCTCGCCGACAACCAAACCATCCAATCCTCCCGGGATACTCTGTACGACATCCAGCGCTTCTACTTCCAATCCTGTATTTGTCAAGATCAAAGATAATTCCTCCGGAGTCGAATCTATATTAACGTGTTGTTTTAACCAATTATATGAAATGTTCATCTCGAATTTGATTTGATGCACAAACTTAGATAAATTTGAGGTTATATACAACGTCAATTTGGTGATCCACCCCATGGTCCCTGCATTCCATCCGCTAAGTTTTAATCCAGAGACGGGCCAGCAGGCAGGCGGGAAAATATACGTTTATCCGACACAAAAATAGATATGCGATAAAGTCTAATACGATAAATGCACATCAAATGAAGAATGTTTAACTCGAATCATCTAGAAAATTTATTGATTATGAGCGGCTTTGAGACTCCCATCCTAATACTGGCTAGACTCATCACATTTATTGACAGGAATTAACACAACTTACATTTAATTAGAAAAGAACAGCTATTTTACTCTTTTTTCAAACGAACGACCACCTTGATTTTTTAATCAAAATTCAATCATTTCCATAAAAATAATATGTAACTTTGTGCTTTAATTTGAAGAACGTTCAAAACAAACATTTATAATGATTCATTTCTTTGAGAACCCATCGAACACCGTATATGGTGTTCAAAGCGTAAACTCTTTATCACAAGAAGACATTACTAAACTCAACTGGCTATTCGGCAACGCCAAAAAACTCGACGACCAAACCCTTAACCATTACTTTGTAGGCCCCCGCGCAGCGATGGTCACTCCTTGGAGTACCAATGCAGTAGAAATCACACAGAACATGGGTATTGAAGGAATTGTTCGTATCGAAGAATTTCAACCGGTACCAGCAGATTTCAATGATTTCGATCCAATGATTTCGCAAAAATTCAGTATGTTGACGCAAAACATTTATACAGTCAACATTAGTCCTGAAGCTATTTTGGAAATTGAAGACATTGATGCCTATAACAAATCCGAAGGATTGGCATTAAATCCGGAGGAAGTAACTTACCTCAATAACCTCGCCGTTAAATTAGGCCGTCTTTTGACAGACTCTGAAGTTTTTGCTTTTTCACAAGCCAATTCCGAACACTGTAGACATAAGATCTTCAATGGTACTTTTATCATTGACGGTGAAGAGCAACCTACTTCTCTATTTAAATTAATCAAGAAAACTTCCGAAACAAATCCCAATGAGATCGTTTCAGCCTATAAAGACAACGTAGCCTTTATTAAAGGTCCACGTGTCACTCAGTTTGCCCCTAAATCGGCCGACAAACCAGACTTTTATGAGGAAAAATCCTTTGATTCGGTCTTATCCGTAAAAGCGGAAACACACAATTTTCCAACGACTGTAGAGCCGTTTTCCGGAGCTGCTACAGGTTCCGGTGGTGAAATTCGTGACCGTATGGCCGGTGGTCAAGGTGCTATTCCTTTGGCTGGTACAGCTGTCTATATGACAGCCTACTCCCGTTTATTACAAGATCGTCCTTGGGAGAAAGCCATGCAAGAGCGCCAATGGCTTTACCAAACTCCCGTGGATATCCTAATCAAAGCTTCCAATGGAGCTTCCGACTTCGGCAATAAATTCGGGCAACCCCTAATTACAGGATCTGTACTGACCTTCGAACACGAAGAGGATGGCCGCAAACTTGGCTACGATAAGGTAATCATGCAAGCTGGCGGTGTGGGATACGGAAAATTAGATCAAGCAAAAAAACATACCCCAAAAACAGGTGATAAAATCGTCATCTTAGGTGGTGAAAATTACCGCATAGGCATGGGCGGTGCTGCTGTATCCTCTGCGGATACGGGCGCTTTCGGTTCGGGAATTGAACTGAATGCGATCCAACGCTCAAATCCGGAAATGCAAAAACGTGCAGCCAATGCCGTTAGAGGCTTGGTGGAATCAGACCATAATCCTATTGTTTCTATCCATGACCACGGCGCTGGCGGACACCTAAACTGCCTATCCGAACTGGTCGAGGAGACAGGCGGTTTAATCGACCTTGATGCGCTTCCTGTGGGTGATCCTACACTTTCAGCGAAAGAAATCATTGGTAATGAATCGCAGGAAAGAATGGGCTTGGTGATTGCTGAAGATGACATTGCAACTCTTAAACGTGTTGCTGACCGCGAGCGTGCACCAATGTACACGGTAGGTGATGTCACAGGTGACCATCGTTTTACGTTTGCATCCAAGAGCAATGGTGCAAAGCCAATGGATTATGCTTTAGAGGATTTCTTTGGTTCATCACCAAAAACTTTTATGCGTGATAAAACCATCACCCGTAACTATGCAGATCTTAGCTATGACTCTGCCAATATCCCCAATTATTTAAATCAGGTTTTGCAATTGGAGGCAGTGGCTTCTAAAGATTGGTTGACCAATAAAGTGGACCGTTGCGTCGGTGGCCGTGTTGCCAAACAGCAATGTGCAGGCCCGTTGCAGTTGCCTTTAAATAACGTTGGCGTCATGGCTCTTGACTACAAAGGAAAAGAAGGTATCGCCACTACGATAGGGCACTCTCCTGTGGCGGCATTGATTGATCCAGCAGCTGCCAGTAAAACTGCTATTGCAGAATCATTATCAAATATCGTATTTGCACCGATCATAAACGGTCTTGCAGGTATTTCACTATCAGCAAACTGGATGTGGGCAGCAAATAATGAAGGTGAAGACGCTAGACTTTACCAAGCCGTGAAAGCATGTTCGGATTTTGCCATCGCATTAGGAATCAATATTCCTACCGGAAAAGATTCATTGTCGATGAAGCAAAAATATCCAAATGGCGAAAATGTAATCGCTCCCGGCACATTGATTATATCTGCGGCTGGAAATTGTACGGATATTACCAAAGTAGTAGAACCTGTCTTAAACAAAAATGCAGGCTCCATCTATTACATCAACCTATCAAAAGACAACTTCAAATTAGGTGGTTCTTCTTTCGCGCAGGTTGTCAATAAACTGGGCACGGAAGTTCCTACAATCCAAGATGCTAACTATTTCAAAACAGCATTTGATACCGTTCAGCAATTAATCAACGATAACCAGATCGAAGCCGGTCATGATATCGGATCCGGTGGTCTGATCACAACATTGTTGGAAATGACATTTGCCGATGTTAACCTAGCTGCGAACTATGATCTTTCAGGTTTAAATG
The DNA here is from genome assembly GCF_003627955.1 of Sphingobacterium puteale. Taxonomy (GTDB): domain Bacteria; phylum Bacteroidota; class Bacteroidia; order Sphingobacteriales; family Sphingobacteriaceae; genus Sphingobacterium; species Sphingobacterium puteale. Next base: position 61,716 of record NZ_RBWS01000007.1, read on the forward strand.
AATCTGACTCAGTGAAAGTGCTGTTCAGTGAAAATATCGGTCTTGTACTACAGGCGAAGGATGATGCTGTTTTCGAGCAAGCTGTCACAGAAGCTGGCGTTGATGCCATAAAAATCGGTCATGCGATCGCAGGAACTACAGTGACCATCAAAAACGGAGAAGAGAACTTCAGCTTTGATGTTGCCGCAACACGTGATGTTTGGTCAACCACTTCATTTCTATTGGATTCTAGACAATCGAAAAACGGAATGGCTCAACAGCGTTTCGATAACTATAAAAATCAACCGTTAACATTTACCTTTCCAAGTCAGTTCAATGGCAAAAAACCGGTGATTGACGGAAGTAAAGCTCGTCCAAAAGCGGCCATTCTTCGTGAGAAAGGTTCCAATTCGGAGCGCGAAATGGCAAATGCGATGTTCTTGGCAGGTTTTGATGTAAAGGATGTCCATATGACAGATTTGATTTCAGGCCGTGAGACATTGGAAGATATCCAATTTATCGGTGCCGTTGGCGGATTCTCCAATTCGGATGTACTGGGTTCGGCAAAAGGATGGGCCGGAGCATTCCTATACAATGAGAAAGCAAAAAAGGCATTGACCGATTTCTTTGCGCGCCCAGACACCCTTTCAGTTGGTATCTGTAATGGGTGCCAGTTATTTATGGAATTGGAAATGATCAATCCTGAACACGAGGTTCATGGTAAAATGTTGCACAACACCTCGGGCAAACACGAATCAAATTTTGTTTCGGTGAAAGTTCAGGAAAACAACTCCGTTATGCTTTCTACATTAGCTGGAAGTACATTGGGTGTTTGGATTTCACATGGTGAAGGAAAATTCAATCTACCACTTGCAGAAGAACAATACAATATTGTTGCCAAATACGGTTATGAGCAATATCCACATAATCCAAATGGTTCGGATTACAATACAGCGATGATCTGTGATAAAACTGGACGTCACTTAGCAACGATGCCTCATATCGAGCGTTCGATTTTCCAATGGCATTGGGCAAACTATCCAAAAGGACGCCAAGATGAGGTTTCTCCTTGGTTAGAAGCATTCATCAATGCACGCAATTGGATTGACAACCAAAGCAAATAACAAACGAAAAGATAAAAGCTCCTTCATAGATGAAGGAGCTTTTTTTAGATATCCCTTTTGTATCCAGGTTTGTTCATCATATTGTCAAGGGAGTATTTTCCAGATCCCATGACCATAAAAAAGATCAACAAAAAGAATACGACTATCGAAAGCCACAATTCGGAATTCAAATAACTAAAGCCGTTAGTGATGTTGACAAAAAAGACAGCTCCCACCAGGACAGGAAACAGCAATAAGGCCGCTAAACGGGTTTGAAAACCCAAAATAAGAAACAGGCCACCGACCAGATGCGTAAAGACGACATAGTGAACAGCTCCCCATATGGACAGGTGGAAACTGCTCTGCTCAATCATGTGCTCAACCACTTGCCTATCGTTTACGAAACTTACCCCCTTCGCAAAAATCATAATACCCAGGGCAATTCTTAGGTAATCAATCCATTGGGGGTGGTGGACGTTTCCCCAATGTTCAATTTTATGTATCAGGTTCATAATATACCTCCTTTTATAGATGGTTATAATAGCTATAACAGCTGAAACACAAAAAAGTTGTTCCTAGTATCATTTTAATACAAAAGCTATTGCGGTCACGCGGTCTGGAGAGGATCAGAAGGTCGTAAGACAGATCAGGTAATCACAAACTGAATCACTAGATCCCATAATGCAGTCGTTATTAGTCCCGCTACAATACTAAAACCGATCACTAAGTTCACCAATTTTGTATTGAGGTGATATTGTTCGGCAATAATACCCGAAGTGACCAACGTAGGCATAGCAGCTTCAAAAATGCTGATCCGTGCCACAGGACCTTTTACACCCAACAGCAATGCAAATGACAAGACCAACAGTGGAGCCAAAATCAATTTATAGATCATGGCTGTACTGATCTGTGCGGCTTGTTGACGCCAGCCATCAAACTTCAATTGTAAACCGATAGAGAATAGTGCCAATGGTCCTACCGTCGCCACAAGCTTTTCAAAAAAAGGCTCGGCCATACTGAAGTCAACAAATTGGGATAACGTCAACGCGAGGAGACATCCGATCAAAGGTGGAAAAGTAATCAGCTTCCATAGCATGAATTTTGCGTCGATGGACTGCCCTTCATGCAGATTTGCTTTTAGGGCATTGATAATCCCCACAGTGGACAATAAGATAAACGTTGTCTGGTCACAAATAATAGCTATCGGCAACTGTGCCTCTCCGAAATAGGCCATAATCAACGGAAACCCAATAAAAGAGGTATTGCTGTAGCCTGCTGCCAACTCCAGACTGCTTCTGGAACGTTGTTTATAGGATTTTCGCTTACAGTACCATTCCATAAATAACCAGCTTCCAGCCCACACCAAAATCGCTGAAAAAATCGGAAACAGCATCGCTGAAGACCAGACAATCTTTGGGATATACTTGAAGGAAACTGCCGGAAGTGCAAAATAAAGGATCCAAGTATTGATTCCTTTATGCGCCTCAGCATGGATCAACTTTGCTTTTCTTAATAGCATACCAGCGCCAATACAAAACGCAATCATTATAAAATTAACCATGTTTTTCCTACCATTTAAGACAACACAAAAGTGCAATAGTAGCCCTAGGAAAAACATGTATAAATACATTATTTTTATGTACATTTATAACTATCTATCAAAAGAACATGCGAAAAAAACAATTTGAACCATTATTGATCAGCGAATTTGTGGAAGATACCTTTCACCTGCCCATGCATGAGCAGAATTACTATGAATTAGTTTACATTCGTTCCGGACGTGGGAAGCAGGTCATCAATAAATTTGAATTGGATTACGAACGTGGTGATATTTTTCTTGTTAGTCCTGCGGATAGGCACTACTTCAACATACAGGAAAAAACACACTTTCTGTTTATTCTTTTTACGGACAGCTATTTTTTGCAAAATCGACGCCAGCAAAAATTATACGCATGGATTATGGAGTTAATGAATGACAGAGGGCTAAGAGAAAATAAACTCGTCCTCACCGAACACCACCGTTTGATCTTTTCTCATCTTATGGAGGCAGTCAGGTTATACAGCCTTGCAGGAGTCAGTCAGACGGCACAGTGGCTATTTGATCAACTACTTGCCATCTTTGGACTTTATAAAGAAATATCCGAGATAAAACGCTTGCCGCAAACATATTCTCTCAGGCTGGACAGCTCGATTTCGGCTTATATCCATCAGCATATTTTTACGCCTGAGCATCTTCAGGTAAAAACAATCGCACAGAAATTTAATATCGCTCCGACTTATTTTGGCATCTATTTTAAGAAAAACTTTGGCAATAGCCTAAGAGACTACATCAACATGTACCGCATCGAATTAATCGAACATAGACTTAAATCCACCGCATATACACTAAAACAGATTGCTCAGGAATTAGGATTTGTTGATGAAAGCCATTTGTCCCATTTCTATAAGCGTACAAAGGGATACAGTCCAAAAGCCTATAGACAACAACTGCAGAAGAAATAATCCGCCACATTACAAGGGCTAACAAACGCTTTTAATTATTTTTAGGAGATAGAATACTATAGAATTTCAATCCATTTTCTTCAAACTGCTTATAAAGGATAATCAGCACATCATTTTTAAAAGATGAGACGTTCGCGGCGAAATTCACCCAGCAGGAAACGCTTAAATAGATCATTTCTTCGCTGATATCTTGCACACTGATACCGCTATCCCGTTCTTTGACGAAATATGGACTCGCCGTCATTGCATCATTAATCCATTGCTTCGCCTGATCAAGGTCTGCCTTCCGATCAATATGAAGCACAAAACTTGCTTTGCTATACTCCTGAGATAAGGTCCAGTTGACAACCCTACCCGAAAGTAAATCACCGTTGGGAATAATCACATCGGCGCCGTCTGCGGTTTTCAATACACTGGCACGGATACCGATCTCTTTGACACGCCCTTTTTTGTCGGCCAGTTCGATCTGATCGCCCACCCGAAAAGGCTTATCAAAAACAAGAATGATCCCCGACACAAAATTATTAATGATATTTTGCATCCCTAAACCGATCCCAACACTCAATGCTCCAATGACAACGGTAAGTTTATCAAGGCTCATACCCAAAGCCGAGATAGCCATGAAAAAGCCGATCAGAATAATCGCCAAACGAAATAACGGAAAGAGCGTCATTTTCTGATTATAGGCCTGATTTAGCTGACCATCTTCACCACCGAGCACAATGAGACTGATATTCTTTTGAAACCAATTGGCTACAAGCAACAGCAGTACAGCAACAACGAGATTGCCTAAGGTAAAGGAGATGCTGCCGATGCTGCGCACCTTGCCAAAAAACGTCTCACTGAGTCCCAATAAGGTGTCAATAAACTGAAGATTATTTGCTAGGACAATAATTGCCAACAGGACGCAAATAATACGAAGAATCTCTGTTATAATTGCCAAGGTGCGCTGCTCATTAAAGCGCATCCAGAACCCCGACACCAAACGATCCTTTTTAAATTGGTTACGGACATCTGCTTTGATCATATCAGCAAAATACTGTAAGGTAAATGACTGCACCAAACCAACCGCACATGCAATGCTGAAGCTGCGTGAATGCTCCACATGTCCAATAACGTTCAACGTAATCGCCGTAATATTTAAAATGGCAAATACAACATAGATAAAATTGCTGATATACCCCGGACTTTCGGGATTCTTAATTCGCCGCTTGGTATAACTGACCAATCCCAAGGCAATCAGATTAAAGCCTATACAAATAATACGCAAAAACAGATCGTCACTTACAATCATATTGACAAAAACATCCAACAGATAAAAGATGATCAGAATCAATGCGATATTACGTTGCTGCCCAGTGATTTTATAACGCAAGAGAAACATGAAGATTGACATGATCACCAGCTGGGAAGCCTGTAAAATGAAGGACGGTGTAAAAAAATTGACAAAAGGCAATAAGGTCAGCAGAAAAATAATAGTTTTCCCAACAATGGCATCGATGGAAAGCTTATGTTCCGGATCGTGTTGCTTCAGAATGTAAGCCACCCGGACAATCCAGTACGCATAGGCCAGCCCCAGAACAATCAACAAAATCCGGCTCGCCCAATCCGTCCGGTTGACATATTTGTCTATGGATTTATTATTACTATAATTACTACGGATATTGTCCAGGAGTACGTCTTTCGAAATACTTTTCGTATTGGCTTTCCATATTGAGTTCTTGCCCGGTGCAACATCCGATTTCTTTGCAGCAGCTTTTGTTTCCGGAATCAGGTCTAATCTATTGAGATGCCGCTGATCCTTGATGATAAGCTCATCAATTGTACGATTGATCGATTCCAGGGAATCCATCTTTGCAGCCAGCCGAAGTTGGGCAGTATTAAGATATTGATGCGCGCGCGCGTGATTGCTGGCACTGATATCATATCGCTTGATGATACCCCGGATCTGATCTTGTGTGCTACTTAAACTGCCGGAATAATTTGCAATACTTCCTTTAATAGATCTCAGCTGTTTAATTTCTTCGGAAATTGCGTTTTTTATAGTCGCGACGGAGTCTTTTGCTGAATTGCCACTAACCGCCGCATACGAATTGGATCTTTCATTTAGCTGAGCCACAAATTCCGCCATTGATGCCGTACGAATATTGGACAGGAACGTCAGATTGATTTTTCGCAGGTCATTACGCAGCGAATCATTCCCCATTCGCGTCGAATCGGTACTGAATCTTCTATTTAAACCCGTATGTGATACCGACCCGTCGGTATTGGCCATTCCTCTTCTTACCTGCACCGAATCTTGTCCGACGGCATAGAGCTGTAATGCCAATAAACTGATAACCGTAATGAAATGCTTAACGCTGCTCAATTTCATATTCCCAAATTATTAATCTCCTTCAATAATAGCCATTTCGATCTTCCAGAAGAACTACAAAACGAGGTTTCAGGAAATAAACCTTTCCTATTATTTTCCAGCAAAAATAGTTTATACAAGTCTAAAATCGAATAGCATCCGATAATTTAAGTTCCTCCAGACGTTTGATCTTATCATCACGGTAAAAGAGATTCATTGTCTCAAAAGGGATTAGTTTCAGATCTTTATTGACAATATGTACGCATGATTTTTTGACCGCGCGGACATCGAAATCATAGGCATCCATAAAATTCATGATAATGATGCGGAAAAGATTATCGTAATCGAGTTCAGGAGCACAGACCTCAGGCAGACAGCATAACAGCTGATTCACCTTGGGTTTTACTTTATCCACCGAAATACCAGTACTAAAAATATCCAACAACTGCATCTGAACACCGGTATCCTGCTCATATACAATGGTATTACGGGATTGATTATTTAACAGTACGGCGGGATCAATATGTCGTGTCAATGGAATCTTTTCCTCACCGATCTTTAGCACATAGCCCATCGCCAGAGCGTCCGGGTTACACGGAACCGGAATGATATCATGCGGATTCAAAAAGGGATACTGATCCAGGATTTCCTGCCTGACCTCAGTCAGTGTCATTTTATGCTGTGGAGCATCCTGTGCGTTTCGTCCGGCGATCTCCACCGGCTGGAAGGTTACCCCACGGACACAACGCTGATTCAAAGCATACTCCAGTATCGCTCCGATCTCATCGTCATTGGTCCCCTTCTCCAGAACCACAACGAGCGTCGTACTCAGGTTTAATGCATTGAGCTTTTCAATCGCTTTTTTGCGCACATCAGTCAGATCCTTTCCCCTAAATTTTTCCAGCACTTCCGGACGGAAAGAATCAAATTGCAGGTAAATTTCAAATTCTGGAGCGTAGGTTGCAAGTTGTTCGGCAAATCCGGGGTCATTTGCAATTCGGATACCATTGGTATTCAGCATCAAATGTTTTATCGGTTTTGTTTTTGCGATATCCAGAATCTTAAAAAATTCGGGATGGATCGTGGGCTCTCCCCCGCTGATCTGAACAACATCCGGCTCACCTTCGCTTTCAACGATCTTGTCTAGCATACGTTCGATTTCCTCCAGCGAACGATGCCGCCCATAATGGGGTGAAGACATGGCATAGCAGGTCGGACAGGTCAGATTGCAACGATCGGTCACTTCGACGATCGAAAGGCAGCTGTGCTGCTCGTGATCAACACATAAACCACAATCGTAAGGGCAGCCATAGTGAACATCTTTGTCAAATTTCAAAGGCGTCTCAGATGCTTTATTATAGTTCCGGATATTTTTATAGTATTCCACATCAGTCGCGATCAACGTTTTGAAAAAACCGTGATCGGGGCAACTTTTGGTCATAAAGACTTTTTCATCTTCGATGATAATCTTTGCACCTACACGCGAAAGACAAGTCGGACACAAACTAATGGTGTAATCGTAATAGGTGTAATTTCTAACTGGCATATATCTATCGCTATTAATTTAGTGCTATTCCACAGGCAATCCCGCCAGCGATCATTGCTCCGATACCCCCCAATAATACTTTCAGCCAAGGGTTAACATTAAATGTAGATTCCTTATTATTGGATTTTATAATCGAACCGATAATGATGACCAAAAGTGCTATTCCAATGACTACAGCACCGCCAAACAGTAAAAACAAGCCCAACATAGCTGTGTTTTCCGAACCAAATGATCCTTCGAGTAAATACATAATTTAGACCCTCCTTTCTAGGTGCGTATTCTTCAATAAATAAATATAATAAATTATCACAATAAGACAGGTAATCTGTATGGTACTGATCCCAAAAAGAATGATTGCTCTTGGCTTAATAAAATCCAATAGAAAACGAAAGCTAAAATAACTGAGCATAAAAAGTTGAAAGAGTAAACCATTCTGGAATATAAATCTTCGCTTAAACCACTGCAATGAAACAAATAACAGCATCAGAAATGCAATTTCGTACAAGGCCACCGGATGTCTTCGATGAGCATCCCCAAGGTACATCCCCAAGGGGCAGTCTGTAGGCAAGCCGTAAGTCTGCTCGAATACCCCCGTGTAAAAACAACCTATCCTTCCGATCATAATCGCAACTATCAGGGGAAATACCATGAGATCGCCGGTGCTCTCTTTCTTGCCCATGATTTTTTTCATCAGTTCCACCCCGAGCAACCCACCCGCCAAGCCGCCTACAATGGTATTATTTAACCAGATGTAACGCAATTTGCTCACCGCATTCAACAGTTCCTCCGGACGTTCCAGCGAACCAATGATATGGGATCCGATCAAGGCGCCTAAGGCCGCCGCAATAACAATCAAAAGTGAATTGGTATGCCCTAAACTCTCCTTATCTTTCCATTTCAGCAGCTGATAATAACGCATCCCCATAAACATCCCCAATCCTTCCATAAACGGATGTAAGAGGAAGGTTTTTCCAAATAGAGCAATGGTAACCGGAAATTCAATCGCTGTAAGCATAAACAAGTATACAAAAGACAATTCAGATATCTCTCACAAAAAAACAAAAGCCGGTCCATAAAATGAACCGGCTCTTTAAATCTGTTTTCGTCTAAAATCGCTTCTTACAGTTGATCGCTGTAGACAAATCTGATTTCTTCTCTCAAATTATAATGGGAGGCCATGACCTCACCATAGGCTCCCGCTGAGCGGATAGCGATCAAATCCCCCCGTTTTGATACAGGCAAAGACACTTCCTTCCCAAAGCAGTCCGAGGATTCACAAATTGGCCCCACAACATCATAGTTTAGCGCTTCCGCCCCCGTGCCTTCACTGATATTTTCCATTTTATGGTAGGCCTGGTACAAAGCCGGACGCATCAATTCGGTCATTCCCGCGTCCAGTACCAAAAAGTTTTTCTTGACGCCATTCTTGACATATAATACACGGCTCACTAAGCTTCCACATTGAGCAACCAAAGCTCTGCCCAGTTCAAAATGAACTTCCTGATGTGGCTTGCGCTCCAAGAACCGGTCAAAAATGTCAAAATAAGACTCAAAATCCGGAATCGGATTGCCATCCGGGTCTTTATAGTCTATCCCAAGCCCCCCACCAACGTTCAGCACACGAATCTGTGTTCCGCGTTCCTCAAACCAGTTCTTCCACTCGTTGACCTTGACACACAAACTTTTGAATACCGTCATATCGGTAATCTGAGAGCCCACGTGAAAGTGTAACCCCACCAATTCGATAAAATCACATTTCTTGAGAACAGCTGCGCATTTCTCCAGATCCGCATTTGGAATACCAAATTTGTTCTCGTCGAGTCCTGTTGTAATATAATGGTGAGTATGCGCATCAACATTGGGATTTATTCGCAAAGCAACATTGGCTTTTACACCTTGTTTTGAAGCTAGTTCATTAATCACTTCAAGCTCCTGAATAGACTCCACATTGAACGCAAAGATATTTTGCTGTAGGGCATAATTGATCTCCTTATCCGATTTTCCAACCCCCGCAAAAGTAATATTTTGCGGTGCAAAACCACATTCGATAGCCTTTTTTACTTCGTTTCCGCTCACACAGTCCGCACCGAAGCCGATCTGTTGCACCGCTTTTAATAACACATCGTTAAAATTAGCTTTCAATGCATAATGAACATGAAATCCCCTTTTGTGGGAAGCAACATAAGCTGCTTCCAAGGTTTTGTTTAACACGGCCAAGTCATAGTAATAAAACGGGGTTTCTTTCTCTGCAAATTTTGCCGCAATAGCTGTATTTATCATATAAAACCTACTTTCTTAAAATAAACGATTATGCAATGAACGTAAAGCCTCGGTTTTATGATCCGAATTCAATAAAATGGATACATTAAAGTCCGAACCGCCATAGGAAATCATACGAACCGGAAGATGTTTTACAGCATCAAGTACACGTGCAGCATAACCATGGCTATTCAGACCAAAGTCACCGACCACACAAACAATGGTCTGGTCGCCATCTACTGTAACAGAACCAAAGTCTTCAACTTCCTTAATAATATCAGCTAAATTTGTTGTATCATCTATGGTCAACGAAACTGCTACTTCTGACGTAGTAATCATATCGATCGGTGTTTTATAGCGTTCGAAAATCTCGAAAACACGGCGCAAGAAACCGTAAGCAAGCAACATCCTTGAGGAATGAATATGAATGGCGGTGATACCATCTTTTGCGGCTATCGCACGGATACAACCTTTTTGTGCACCATCTTTGCTAATTAATGTGCCTTTGGCATTCGGTTCCATCGTATTTAACAGACGGACCGGCACGTTGTATTTTTGTGCAGGAAATACAGACTGTGGATGCAATATTTTTGCCCCAAAATACGCTAATTCGGCAGCCTCGTCAAAGCTAAGGTGTGCAATTGGCGTGGTACCTTTTACGACACGCGGATCATTGTTGTGCATACCGTCAATGTCTGTCCAGATCTGAACTTCGTCGGCACGGATAGCTGCTCCGATCAATGAAGCTGTATAATCCGATCCACCGCGGCGTAAGTTATCAATTTCACCAAATGAATTTCTACAGATAAATCCTTGTGTGATAAACAAAGTATTCTCCGGGTGCTGGGCCAAAATTGTACTCAATTTTTCGCCGATATATTCCACCATTGGCTCATTGTCCTCATCGATTTTCATAAAATCCAATGCCGGCAACAAGACGGATGAGATGCCGATTTCATTGAGGTAAAAATGCCATAATGCGGTAGACATCAATTCCCCTTGTGCCAAAATAATTTTCTCTTCAATTGGCGTAAACAGCTCATTTGCCAAGCTGGAAATTAGGTTAAAATGATAGTCGATGAGCTCCTTGCCATTTTTATAGCCAGCTTCAGTATTAAAAAGTTCCTTAATAAGGTCTTCGTACTTATCCTTGTGCTTCTTGATCAAATCCTTAGCCTCGTCCTTCTTACCTACGGTGTAAGCCTGGCCAATTTCCACTAAAGCATTTGTCGTTCCAGCTACCGCGGACAACACAACGATCTGACGTTCCGAAGGGTTTACAATATCCAACAACCCTTTGATACGTACTGCACTTCCTACTGAAGTACCACCAAATTTTAAAACTTTCATACTAAAGTTACAATTATTAAATTTCTGTGCGCCAATATAGGCAATTCATGAATTTATATTAAAAAAAATGCGGCACAAAATCATGAAAGTTTTGTGCCGCATATATGGTTCTATGCGGAAGAATTACTTCTTCAAGTTTTCGATCAGTAGACCGGCCAATTCTTCGCCGATTCTTTCTTGTGCTTCATTTGTCGCTGCACCAATATGTGGTGTCAACGAAATCTTTGGATGTTTTAAAATTTCCTCACGTGGAGTGGGCTCGTTGTCGAATACATCTAAACCCGCGAATGCAACTTTGCCAGCATCCAATGCCTTCACCAACTCCAGTTCATCAATAACACCCCCTCTGGAAGCGTTCACCAAGCCAACACCATCTTTCAATAATGGGAATTCCGCAGCACCGATCGCTGGTTTATCCAAAAATGGTACATGCAAGGAGATAAAGTCAGAAACTTTCAACAAGTCGGTCATTTCAACCTGTTTGATCGGAACCTCAACCTGAATACCCCCAGAAAGCTCAATGGTAAGTCCTTTTGGGCCTTCAAACAGATCTGTATAAACGACATCCATTCCCAAACCAATGGCGATCTTAGCGACCTCACGACCGATACGGCCAAAGCCTACGATACCGATTGTTTTACCGCGAAGTTCAGTTCCCGCACCGTACGCCTTTTTCAAAGCACCGAATTTGGTATTTCCTTCAACAGGCATTTTCCGGTTGGCGTCATATAAAAAACGTACGCCATTCAATAGGTGTGCAAAAACTAATTCAGCAACGGATAAAGACGATGCAGCCGGTGTATTCACAACAGCGATGCCTTTTGAACGCGCATACTCCACGTCAATATTATCCATTCCCACGCCACCACGACCGATTACTTTCAAATTTGGACAGCCGTCGATCAACTCCTGACGTACCTTAGTTGCACTACGTACAGTAATAGCGTCATAAGCAAGCAACTTTTCCGTTAATTCCTCCTGAGGTATATGGTTTGTATCTACAGTATGACCGGCATCTTCCAACATTTTCTTTCCCAGTGGATCGATACCGTCATTTGCTAATATTTTCATCCTTATAATTATTTATGTGGGCCGATTTTCATTGTATCAATGACTTTGTAAACCCTGTTTGCTTTATGAGATGAGGTAAACAAACCTTTTGAAGATCAACGATGATCTCCATGAAGCCGGTTTATTTCATCAGTATACTTTTAATCAATTTTATAATTTGTGCGTATCTTCAAATTCTTTCATCGCATCGATTAACGCATTCACGCTGCTCAATGGCAATGCGTTGTAGATCGAAGCTCTAAATCCACCTACCGAACGGTGTCCTTTAATGCCAATCAGATTACGTTCTTTCGCCAGAGTCAAAAATTCCGCTTCCAGTTCAGGCGTATCCATGACAAAAGTCACATTCATACGTGAACGATCTTCAACAGCCGCAGTTCCTTTAAATAAAGGATTGCGGTCGATTTCATCATACAGCGCACGTGCTTTAATGATATTCTCCTGCTCCAAAACAGCAACGCCACCTTTTGCTTTTAACCAGCGCAAATTCAACATCGAAACAAAGATCGAATAAACCGGAGGCGTATTATACATGGAACCGCCATCGATATGCAATTTATAATCTAACATCGAAGGCAATACACGTCCTGATTTACCCAAAATATCATCCTTAACAACAACTAAAGTCACACCGGCAGGGCCCATATTTTTTTGTGCACCGGCATAGATCAAATCGTAATCTGCGACATTGATCTCGCGGGAAAAAATATCTGAAGACATATCCACAACTACTGGCAATTCCGTAGCTGGTTTTTCAAACACCTCGGTACCATAAATTGTATTATTTGCGGTATAGTGAAAATAAGCAGCATCCGAAGGGATTGAATATCCTTTAGGAATATAAGAATAGTTCTTATCTATCGAGGAGGCTACAACATCTACTGTTCCGAATTTCTTTGCTTCTTTTAAGGCCTTTGTCGCCCATACACCTGTATCTAAATAAGCAGCTTTACCGCCTTCAGGTAAAAGGTTTAAGGGTGCCATCGCAAATTGCAGACTTGCTCCACCTTGCAAGAAAAGAATCGAATATCCTTGTGGTACGGCTAATAATTCGCGTACTAACTGAGTCGCCTCATCTATCACTGCTTCAAACTCTTTGGAACGGTGAGAGATCTCTAAAATTGATAAACCTGTGTTGTTAAAATCAATTACAGCTTCTGAGGCTTGTTGAAATACTTCCTTTGGCAGAATACATGGACCTGCTCCAAAATTATGTTTCATTGATGTTATAGTTTGTTTGATTGCCCTTTCTGAACCCTAGTAAAGCAATCTGTTGTTTTAAAAACCAAAGGTAAAATAAAATTATATATTTTTCAACTATTCTGTTTTTTTATTGATAATTTACAAAATTATGATTGATTTCAATAAAAATATCACACAACAACATACTGATTGGTTGTTAAAATAATCACAGAAGAAGGACCTTCCAGGCCATATCTAATTGATTATCTTGCAAATACTCTTTCGCTTTAAGCTGAAGATGGACATTGCGTGAGGATTGATCACCGATAAAGGCATTTAATAATTCATAGATTTCAGGCAGGGATGTAATTTCATCCACTTCTTGTGGTGTAGGCAAACGGTCTATCTGAGCCAGTTTAATTTTATCTTCCGCACTAAATACGGTGGATTCTTTTACAAAAAGGGGAAGTTGATCATGATGCATAAAAAAGCAGAAATTTTAATCAAATTTCTGCTTAATATCTTAAAAAAGAAAATTCTTATAATTTTTCAATGATCCGATCTGCGAACTCACTGGTTTTGACCAATATTGCATCATCCATTAGATTGTAAAAATCCACGGTCACCGTTTTTGCGATAATGGTTTCCCCAAGTGCCTTTACGATAGCTGCAGAAGCCTCTGTCCAGCCTAAATATTCGAGCATCATCACTCCACTGAGAATAACAGATGACGGATTCATGGTATTTGTATTTGCAAATCGTGGTGCCGTACCATGAGTAGCTTCAAAAACGGCATGCCCGGTCTTAAAGTTTATGTTCGCTCCAGGCGCTATTCCTATCCCGCCAACCATAGCTGCAAGGGCATCGGAGATATAATCGCCGTTTAAATTCAACGTAGCCACTACCGAAAAATCACGTGGATTAAGCAAGATCTGTTGCAAGAAATTATCCGCAATGATATCCTTGATCAGGATTTTGCCCGAAGCTAAAGCTTCTTTCTGTTCCTGGTTGGCAGCTGACTCACCTTTCTCTGCTTTGGTTCGCTCCCATTGCCCCCAGGTATAGGTTTTATCCGCAAATTCTGTTTCTGCAACCTCGAAACCCCAGATTTTAAAAGCCCCTTCGGTATATTTCATGATATTTCCCTTGTGGACGATGGTCACCGAAGGTAATCCATATTGAATGGCATGTTCGATCGCCGCGCGAACCAGACGTTTGGATCCTTCTTCAGAAACCAATTTGACGCCAACCCCTGTCGTACTCGAAAAGTTATAATCAATATCAAGTTCGTCATGAAGGAAATCCTGCAATTTATTGGATTCAGCACTGCCAGCCTGAAACTCTATCCCCGCATAAATGTCTTCGGTATTTTCCCGAAAAATTACCATATCCACATACTCGGGATGTCTGACCGGAGAGGGCACACCTTCAAACCATTTTGTAGGTCTTTGACAGACGTAGAGATCCAGATCCTTCCGCAAGGCTACATTCAAAGAGCGGATACCACCGCCTACAGGTGTGGTCAAAGGTCCTTTTATACCCACCAGATATTCGCGTAATACAGTTAAAGTTTCCTTCGGCAACCACTCTCCTGTTTCATGAAATGCTTTTTCCCCTGCCAAAACTTCTTTCCAGCTGATTTTCCGCCGTCCATTGTATACCTTCTCTACAGCCCGATCAAAAACACGCACTGCCGCATGCCATAGGTCAGGGCCTATGCCATCACCGATGATAAAAGGAATCGTTGGGAAATCTGGAACTTGTAATGTTCCTTCATTGGACATTGTAATTTTATTCGACATAAATCTGCATTTTTAGCGGATAGCAACTATCCTTTATTAAACATATTTCCAATCTCTTTACTAATCTTCCGGAATATCGGTGCAGCCTCAACATCCTCATATTCGTCGATATGTGCATTCTCTATTCTACTAGGAAACACCAAAACAAGGTTTTCGTTTGCGTAGATACGATCTAATTTTTTTGCAACACCATCCAGCGAATCCCGATAGGATACTTCTCCATTCCGTGCAGAAACAAAGATAAACATGGAATCATCTTCCTTAAACGCTTTTAGTCCCTGCAAATTATCCCAGTCATCGTAATGCCTGAACGTCACGGGAACAGAGTTTTTAATATCGATGAGATGCGCATTGACCGCCGCAGCAGACCGCGTATCAACGACGAAAGAAATAGGAACAGAGAGCTCCTGAGCAAGTTTGATCACCTTTTCCAACCAGTATTCAAAACCAAACTCAGCCTCACACATCGGCGGAGCAAATACAACAATGGATTTATTGGAAATAAATGGCTTTTTAAAATGACAGAGCATTACATTGGCCGACGTTCTGTTGAGAATACTTTCTGTTTTTTCGCCGACAAATTTATCCATAAAATTGGCTGCGCTTGGCCAGCCCAGCACAATACAATTTGCCGACACCTCTTTTGCTGACCGGGCCACACCGCTGGCAATATTTAAATCTATCGTTGCACTGATATTGACATTTGTCTCTGAACCCGAAGCATAACGCACCATGTTGTCCAAATTTTTACGTGCGCGGGCCATATTCAGTTGTGCCTGCTCATTATCCTTTACTACAGATACAATACTCACTGGATAGGTACACTTTTTACTCTTGATGTAAGTTGAAAAATCAAGGATCGGCTCCATATTATCCATATTAGCAATAGAGATCAGGATATTTTCATCTTTCTCTTTTACCACATCGGTATGCTCCTCATCCTGTTCGCCATCCATAACCACTTTTTTAGAAGCATTTCCCGTGACGATGGTCGCAACTATACAGGTTACCAAAATGAGCAAAATTGTTCCGTTCAGCACATTTTCATCTATAATTCCGTTTTTGTGACCGACCATTATAACCGCCAATGTAGCAGCAGCATGCGCGCTACTCAGACCGAAAATCAGGTTGCGCTGCCCACGGCTATACTTAAATATTTTCTGTGTCAGCCAAGCCGCCACATATTTCCCCGCAATAGCCACAATCGTGAGCGTACCGGCTATAATTAATGCCTGAGGTCCTTTCAAAATAACACTTACATCCACAATCATACCTACAGATATAAGAAAAAAAGGAATGAAAATAGCATTACCAATGAATTCGATTCGATTCATCAGTGCTGAAGAATGTGGTATCAATTTATTCAAAGCCAATCCCGCCACAAACGCTCCGATAATGGGTTCCAAACCCGCTATTTCTGCCAGAAAGGCAGCAAAAAATACAACGGAAAGCACAAAAATATAGTTTGCTGTCTTTTCACTGCCCAGCCGCTCAAAAAACCATTTCGCAATCCTTGGAATAATACCAAACATTATAAAGAGGAAAATCGCAAAGGAAATACCGAGTGTAACCCAAAATTCATTTCCTATATTCCCTTGTGACACACCTGTAATGACAGCCAGGATAATGAGCACCGCCGTATCAGTCAGAATCGTTCCACCAATGGTAATCGCCACCGCTTCCATCTTAGAGATCCCATAACTATTCACGATGGGATAAGACACCAAAGTATGCGTCGCAAACATACTTGATATCAACAGACTCGCCAGCACATCATAGCCCAACAGGAAATGACAAACGGGATAACCGATGCTTATGGGAACGATAAATGTAAAAAAACCAAACAGTAAGCTTTTATTTTTAGTTTTTTTGAATTCATTCATATCCAGTTCCAGCCCGGCAATAAACATGATATATAAAAGCCCTATGGTCGAAAATAGGTTAATAGCTGAATTTTTCTCCAGCCAATTTAATCCGTGGGGGCCAATAATGACACCGGAGATTATCAGTCCGATAATACCCGGTACTTTAATTGGCCGAAGGATGATTGGGGAAAGAAGAATAATAAAGAGTACCAGTGAAAAAATAAGTACAGGATTTTGTAAAGGCGCTTCAAAAGCTTGGGAAATATGCTCGAAAGTTTTATTCATATGTGCTCGTATGCTATCGGTAAAATATATCTATTATTTCCTTACTAGCCGAAAATAGCTAACAGCCCTAAAAATACGATTTTTCCTGCAAAACGAGCCCTAAAAAAAGGCCTACTTAAAAGAAATTGCTTTTATCGGACTAATCTTGGTAATTAACATCGAAGGAATAAACAGGGAAACCATACCAATGAAGACTACAGCAAGATTGACCAATACAACGTCTGACCAATAAAGCTTTACAGCCACATAAGAAATATAGTAGGTTTGCTCATCCAACTTAAAAAAATGGGTATAATCCTGCAGAAAATAAAAGCCTAAACCGATGAGATTACCGATCAGCAGACCAAGACCGATCAGGTATAATGCGCTATACATAAACACCCGCCGAATACCCGCATTATGGTAGCCCAGAGCCTTTAAAATACCGATCATGGAGGTACGCTCAAGGATAGTAATCAATAAGGCCGAAATCATATTGATAATAGCTACCACAGTCATGAGTATAAAGATAATCTTGGTATTCATATCCAGTAGATCCAACCACTGGAAAATATCCGGCACCTGATCTTTAATATTGATTGCCTGCATATCAATCGGCAGCATATCCTCTATTTTAGCTGTCGTCGGTCCCAGCTGACTGAAATCTTTAATCCGAATTTCATACCCCCCTACCTCATTGTCATCAAGATTGCTCAGTTTTCTAATGAGGTTAAGCGACCCGATCACGTACACCTTGTCCAGTTCTTCCGAGCCTGTATTAAATATTCCTTTAATGACAAACTTTCTTTTACGGATAGGCTCCTGAACAAAATACATAATAAAATCATCACCTACCTTTAGGAGAAGCCGGTCGGCCAGATATTTAGAGATTAAAATCTGATTATCCACAGTCTCGGACTTAAAGTCTATCGTATCTCCTTCGAGCAGCATATTTTTTATCGGCTGCTGATCATATAGTGAATCTATTCCTTTTAAAACAACACCTTCCACCTCATCATTCACATTGATGATGCCAGCCTTCGTCGCAAATGCGTTGATGGAATACACTTGCGGATTCGCCAATATGGTTTTATGAAGTTTGGGAGTAAGTGAAATTGGTGAATTTTCGTAGGATTTATTTAGATCGTAACGCAAGACCAGTATATCCGCAAAAAAGCCGCGTTGCTTGCTAATAATTTCCCCTTTAAATCCCCGCAAAACAGCAATAGAGATAATAATGGCAGCAATGGCTAGCGCAATTGCACCAATTGTAACCCGAACAATCAATTTGGAGAAAGTCCGTTTACCGGAAAATGCTATTCGATTTGCTAAAAAATAAGGAAAATTCAAGCTTTCAATATATTTATGTAACTTCGCAAAGTTATAAAAATTTGTTATTTACAAAACTGTAATAACAAATAATTGGCGCTTTCGCGGCGGATTGATCATCCGCCAAGTTATTGATTAATTTTAAGAATTTTATAAAAAACACCTCTACTATGCGTATCATCTTCATGGGGACCCCTGACTTTGCTGTTGCTTCACTTAAAGCACTCATTCAATCTGGCGAACAAGTCGTTGCTGTAGTGACGGTACCGGACAAGCCTGCAGGTCGCGGACAAAAAATTCATGAATCAGCTGTTAAGGTATACGCTAAACAACATAATATCCCCGTACTTCAACCCTTCAAACTTCGCGATGAGGCTTTTTTGACTGAACTAAAGAGCTATCAGGCCGACCTTCAGGTCGTAGTTGCATTCCGCATGTTACCCGAAATGGTCTGGAATATGCCGAAATACGGCACGATAAACGTCCACGCTTCTTTACTTCCACAGTACAGGGGGGCTGCACCGATCAATCATGCCATTATGAACGGTGAAAAAGAATCTGGCGTGACCACATTCCTATTGCAGCATGAAATTGACACGGGAAATATACTGTTGGCCGAAAAAGTTGCTATCCTAGAAATGGATACTGCCGGAGATCTTCACGACAAGCTGATGCATGCAGGAGCCCGAACATTGCTCCAAACAATCCAGGCGTTAAAAGCAGGAACTTTGCAACCTAAAAGCCAAGACAACATAGTTCCAACAACCTCATTGAAACATGCACCAAAAATCTTCAAAGATGATTGTAAAATCAACTGGAATCAATCTACCGACGTTGTTTACAACTTTATACGCGGACTTAGTCCTTACCCAACAGCATTCACAACCCTGAAAGACAAAGTCTTAAAAATATATCAAACGGAAAAAGAGCAAACAGCTATTGCTGTCGCTCCCGGAACAATAGAGACAGATCAAAAAAGCTATTTAAAGTTTGCAACGCAAGATGGCTATATCAGCGTATCAGAACTGCAGCTGGAAGGCAAAAAGAAAATGAATGTCGTAGACTTTTTAAAAGGCTACAGATTCTAGATTTTCTAATCACCACCGTCATAATATTGTAACAAATCACCAGGCTGGCAGTCTAGCGCTTTACATATTGCTTCAAGTGTATCTAACCGCAGGGCCTTGGCCTTTTGGTTTTTTATGATTGAAAGATTAGAAAGCGTAATCCCTACACTATCACTCAATTGGTTAAGTGACATTTTTTTCTCTTTCATTATTTTATCCAAATGAATTAAGATTGGCATATTATAATTTTTATTCCTTTAAATTTATTTAATGTCTCTAGTAAAACAAAACATATATCTTTTTGTTTTATCATAAAATTATCATTTTAAAATAAATTGAAAGAATGCAGCCCACGTAACATATCTGATATCATTAGGTAAATTACTTGAGAATAGAAAAAAAATAAAAATAGTTAGGGCTTTAAATATCAATCAGTTGAATATTAAAGCTACAATTGAGGAAGAAAAACATTATTAAATGGAATAGTTTTTGATGGTGTAAAATGAAGGTCTACCAAATTATAACTCATTATAGATGAGCGGATAGATAATCCATTTTCCATTAATAATTCAAAAATTTTTCGTATTTTCGCAAACATTTCTTAGAGAGGAGAATTAATAAAAATTAATGAGACAGCTCAAAATTACACAATCTATCACCAATCGTGAGTCCCAGTCTTTGGACAAATACTTACATGAAATTGGTAAAGTAGACTTAATTACAGCAGAAGAAGAAGTAGAATTAGCACAGCGCATCCGCGAAGGCGATCAAGTTGCCTTGGAAAAATTGACTAAAACCAACCTTCGTTTCGTAGTATCAGTAGCAAAACAATATCAAAATCAAGGATTGACCTTAGGTGATTTAATCAATGAAGGCAACCTGGGCTTAATTAAAGCAGCTAAACGTTTTGACGAAACAAAGGGTTTTAAATTTATTTCTTATGCCGTTTGGTGGATTCGCCAATCTATTCTTCAAGCAATTGCTGAACAATCACGTATCGTACGTCTGCCATTGAACCAAGTCGGTTCTCTAAGCAAAATCAGTAAGGCTTTCTCAAAACTAGAACAGGAATACGAGCGGGAGCCATCTCCTGAAGAACTGGCAGATATCCTTGAAACCACCGTTGACAAGGTTTCGGACACCTTAAGTAATTCTGGCCGTCACGTATCCATGGATGCCCCCTTTGTTCAAGGTGAAGAAAACACACTCTTGGACGTATTGGAAAACCATGATCCAGATACGGATAGCTCTTTAATTGATGAATCTCTTTCAGAAGAAATCAAGCGATCATTGGCAACTTTAACAGAAAGAGAACGTGAAATCATTGTTCTATTCTTTGGATTAGGTTCCAACCACCAACTGTCGCTTGAAGAAATCGGCGAGAAATTCAATTTGACACGGGAACGCGTACGTCAAATTAAAGACAAGGCTCTTCAACGTTTGAGACACACTTCAAGAAGCAAAATCTTAAAATCTTATTTAGGTTAAAAAAGATATTTATTGAAATTTTTGGCAATCCCAATCAGAAATGATTGGGATTTTTTTATACAATAAAAAGGGTCGTTTACTTGATGCAGTAAACGACCCTTTTTATTGTATGTGCAATGGATTCTACCCTATTTAGAGTCTGGCATCAAAATAAATTCAAAAAGTCGATCTTTTTTCAAATATTTTCCCGCGACATCCTGTACAGATTTCGGCGTGACTTTATTCAGGTTCTCTGTGCGACGTGTATATCTACTGATATCCAGATCATTTTGGTAAGAACTGGAGATATAATTCAGCCAATAGCCGTTCTCCCGCAGGTTTAATTCGTTCTGCCTTCTTTGTTCCGCCACAAATTTTTCGATATCCACCTTTTCTGGACCTTGATCCTGAATCTTTTTCACCTCGTCCAATGCCGAAGCGATCAATGCATCCGCTTTATCTACCGCCGAACCGAAACCAATTGAAAAGGCATAACGTGCTTTAGGAAGTTTATTGAAACCGGCACGGGCACCGACGCCATACACACCGCCTTCTTTCTCACGCAATCGTTCAAGTAATTTGATCGTCAACACACTCTCCAAAGCTTCCATATTAACATTTTCAGCTTCACTATAGTCATAGTCTCCATAATAAGCCAATTGCGTACTTGCCTTCTGCTCCTTGCCTTTGTGCACGACAACACGCTCCCCTTTAGCCGGCTCCAGAATATTTAAGTCTTTATAGTTCTCTCCCCTTTTGACTGCAGGTAGAGAGGCAAGATAAGTCTCAATATAGGGTTTAATCTGGTTTTCATCAAATGATCCTACAATAGTAAAAACGAAATCCGAAGCATCTGCAAATCGTTCTTTATAAATTGCCAATGCACGATTCGGATCAATCTTTGTAAGCGTTTCGACTGTCGGGTTTTGTCTCCGAACATTATTACCATAGAGCACCTCTTTTACTTTATCTGAAAAGACATTATTGGGATCGCTCAGCCTGTTCTCCAATGATCCTTTTGCTCTGGTCATAGTACTCTGAAAGATATCGCTATCCAGCCGTGGTTCCGTAAAATAACCATAAATTAACTCAAAGGCATTTTTCAGGCCTTCTTTATCTGTGCGACCAGAGATACCCTCATAGCGCTCGGAAATATACGGTGAAATCGAAACCTCCTTCCCGGCAAGATATTTCGTTAATTCGACATTACTCATTTGTCCAACACCACTTGCGTCCACCAATGAGGATGCATTTGAGGCCGAGAAATAATCCGCATCAGGGTATAACGATGTTCCCCCCGGGCTATAAGCCACAATCTGAATTTCGTCATTCTTAAAATCTGTTGGTTTTAAGATCACCTTCACGCCATTGCTCAATTGCAATTCCTTCGCTTGAACCGCGCCAATGTCTTTTGAAGACAGAATAGTACCCTTGACAGGCTCTTTGGATAGCAAAGGCAGATTAGAGACCTTATCTTCGTAAGCAGAGACCGGAGTATCTTCGACAGCCTTTACCCAGCCTAGAACAGCTTGTTCGGTAGGCAGGTTAGCTTTTTCCTTTTCGGGGCCCATAATCAATATATCACGATTTAAATCGGTATAATATTTTTTGACCAAGGCATTTACCTCTTCCAGTTTTAAGGTGGGCAATAATTGTTTCGTTAAGTTATAAGAAGCCTCATTACTCAAGGCAGGTTCGTGGTCAATAAAGTAGTTCAGATAACGGTTGACATAGCTATCGGATTTTTTCTTATCCCGCTCGATATAGGCCATTTCATTGCCCTTCTTCATATCAGCGAGCGCCCGATCAAGCTCAGTCTGTGTAAAGCCGTATTTTTGGATACGCTCAAATTCGGTCAACATCGCTTTAAACCCTGATTCCAGTTCTCCCGGTTTGGGTACCACCACTAGGGAGAATGTATTTAAGTTAGCCACGAAATCGCCGATACTACCCCCTGCTTGCATAAAAGGTGGATTGGGTTGCTGCATCAGCTCAGAAAAACGGCCAGCAATCATCTGATTGAAAATGCTTTTGAGCAATTCGTTACGGTAATCTCCAACGGTAACCACCTTTTCCTTTTCGTTCTTGATCAGGATCTGGGCTACGGTATAAGGAAGTTCTGGATCCGAGATCGTCAAAAATTGATTTTTATTCAACAGATCGACCCGAAACTCTTTACGTGGAAGAACCTTCTTCGGCATCGTCATATCCGAAAATAACGCCTTCACTTTTTCTTCGATTGCTTTAGGATCAATATCACCTACAATAATGAGCGCCTGCAGATCTGGGCGGTACCAGTCCTGGTGAAACTTACGTATTTCGCTATATGGAAAGGTCTTTAAAATTTCTTCCGTACCAATCGGTAAACGTTTTGAATAAAGAGATCCGTTGAGTACCATCGGAAAATACTGATCTTGCAGACGTTGTTGCACGCCCCTTCCCCCACGTTTCTCTTCCAAAATTACCCCACGTTCTTTATCAATTTCCTCTCCATCCAATAAAGCATCTTGTGCCCAGTCGCGCATGACCTGCAATCCATTTTTCAACAATTCTGGATCATCCGACGGTATAGGTAATTGATAGACTGTTTGATCAAAACTGGTATAGGCATTCAGATCCGAGCCAAACCGGACACCAGCTTTCTGGAGGTAATTGACAAGTTCATTTTTTGGAAAATGCTTCAGACCATTAAAGTTCATGTGTTCCAAAAAATGCGCCAACCCGAGCTGCTTTTCATTTTCTAGGATCGAACCAGCTTTCATGCCCAAATACATCGTAACGCGGCCCTTGGGCTCTGTATTTTTACGGATAAAATATGTAAATCCATTTTTTAGTTTACCGGTGACAACTTCATTGTCGAAAGGCAATTTTTGATTTAAGGCCAAACTATCCTGTGACAGAATAGCTCTGGCTTCCGCCCTCAAGCTGGTTGGCATTTTTGCTTCTACTCCATAGAAAGTCGCGGGTAGTAAAAAGACTAATGCAAGTGGTTTAATGAATTTCATACAAAAAAACTCTTTTTTTTAATTTTTTGCTATTTGTTTATATTAGGGTAAACGGGACTGGAGACCAATTGTCCCGATAGATAGTGAATACGGATAAAATATTTTTAATATCCCTTACGGGATGGAGCTTCTCATTCCTATTGCTCATGTTTTGTAAAAAATACGCTTAAAAATACAGAATATCTTTCGAAAAGAACAATAGTTAATTGTAATTTTGTTGCAAATGGATTTCAGCAACTGGCAGGTCATAAAAAAAGAATTCGAGCAATTTCTAAAGTTCGAACGGGGTTTAAGCATCAACTCAATAGACGCCTATCTGAACGATGTTTCTAAATTCCAGGTCTATTGTGAGGATAACAACCTCGTTTTAAATCAGATTGCCCGCAAAGATATTCAGCATTTTCTACAGTGGTTGCAGGAATTTAATATCTCGCCGTTCACACAATCGCGTTTGATATCCGGACTGAAAACATTTTTTAGTTTTTTGATCATCGAACATGAACTGGACAACAATCCGACAGAACTGCTGCAGGCACCACGGCTGAGCAGAAAACTGCCGAGTGTATTGAGCATTCATGAAATTGACCAATTGATTGCAGCCATAGATCTTTCCAGCATGGAGGGCGAACGCAATAAAACAATTATTGAAGTATTATATGGTTGTGGACTGCGGGTATCCGAACTCGTCAACCTCAAAATATCCAATTTGTTTCTCGATGTAGAATTTATCAAAGTGGAAGGCAAAGGCAGTAAAGAACGGCTGATTCCCATCGGTCAGCAGGCGATCAAACACTTGAGGCTCTATTTGGATTCCGTTAGACCACATATTAAAATCAAAGATGGGAATGAGGACATTGTATTTCTGAACAGAAGAGGTTCGGCTTTATCTAGGGTGATGATCTTTCTGATCATTAAGGAACTTGCTCAAAAAATTGGATTGCAAAAGACGATTAGCCCCCATACATTTAGACATAGCTTTGCCTCTCACCTCGTTGAAGGCGGTGCTGATCTAAGGGCTGTACAAGATATGTTGGGGCATGAAAGCATTACAACGACTGAAATATATACACATATCGATCGGGATTACCTCCATTCCATCATCACGCAATACCATCCCAGATCTTAATCTGTTATCGGTTGGGTAAATCAATACATAAGTTTAAAACGGTTGTTGTGCCAAATGCAATGATATTTTTTGCCACCCTAAACCCAATGGAATTTGCAGTCCGAATAAAGCACCCGAGCAAACAGTGCAGCACAACTTAAACGCAACCATGAATACATGTTACTAATAGACAAAAAGTTAGGTCAGAAAACCGGAATGGCATAAATTATAAAAGCTGGGCGGCTAAAACAAGGATGGCCATGCTGCTGAAATTCCCGGTTCAAAAGTTTAAATTTTATCGCAAAGATTATTTGTAAGATCTGGAAAATAGTATATCTTTGCGACACGTTCCCGTAGTTCAATGGATAGAATTTCAGATTCCGGTTCTGACGATGTGGGTTCGACCCCCGCCGGGAACACATCCTATTTAACAATAAAAAAGACGACCAATTGATCGTCTTTTTTATTTAACAACTATAACTCCAAGTTCTTCAAGTATCTCCAGCTAAAATTCTATTGCAGCATGCTTGTCTAGCCCCAAGTTTAGGACAAATTCTTTTGCAGCAATTTATGCTGAGATGCCGTAAATATATTCCGAAATAAAATATTGATTTCATTGTCAGTGGCTGCGCCCGAAATCCCCGTATGGGGATAGAGTTTAATGACATTAGATAGAATAATCTCCACAAAGTCTCTACTTTCCATTGCTATACGCTCATATAATGTGGTATTATCAGCTTCATTCTCAAGATTATCCCAAGATCGAACAGCAAGCTCCATGATACTATTTTCCCTAGCTGTATAGTCCTGCTGCATTTCATCCAACATCCGAAAAGCAGCTTTACTTTCCGCGCTTTCCCATCTCCCACCATTAGACTTCAATACAAATAACTTCTCGATCAAATCCAAAAACCGATGATACATCCCCATAAAGTTTACCAGTAAGGTCAACTCTGCAAACGGCATAAAAGGGTATTTGTAGAGCAGCTCCGTCCGTGTACTTTTTGAGGCATCGATAAAAAATGACTGATGCTCATCCACCCGTATATTGTCCAGCGAAAAGGAATGCGATGCTGTCGCCTCCAGGCCAAATGTATCCCAATCATAATGAATCAATACAAATTCACGCGCCACAAAGAACGATTTTACAAGTGGGTCTCCACCCTCATCCAATAGCGGCTTTCCATCCTCCTGAATATAGGCGTTCAAGGTAAAGTGTGTCAAGTGGGGAGCTCCGGTAGCATATTTCCAAAGCCCTTTCAGGCGATAAGATTTACCCTCACGTTCAGCCACACCAGCAACCTGACCACTGCCGCCAAAACATACCGTTTTTGAGTTGAAAATATCCTGTCCGACCGCTGGATCAATAAAGCCAGTAAAAAGATTCGCACCGGCACATAAAGTTACTGTCCACGCCAATCCCCCATCATGATAAGCCAGCTCCTTCAACAAAGAAAGCCCACTGACCAAATCCAGCCCCAGGCCATTCAAAGATTGTGGTACCCAGATTTTAAACCACTTGTTCCGGTATATTAGCTCAAGCTGCTCATTAGACAAACTCTTTTGCTGAATTCCTTTGCGTTGCTGGTCCTTAAGAACAGCGATATCCCCATCAATCAGTTGCATATTTCTTTTCATCACTTAATATTCTCCGCCAATTAAAATACCCACTAAAAGCCATCACAAATAAAAATAAGGTTAAAGCAGCATACAGGAATAAACCCTTGTGCATCAGCAAAGGAATCGCCATCAGATTGCTGATGTTAAGCAAAATCCAATTTTCAAGTTTACGTTTCGCCAGCAGCCACATCCCCGCCCAGGCTGTGCAGGAAACAAAGGAGTCCCATAGCGGAACATCTGAATCAGTTAAATGCACCAGACCAAAATAGAATGACAGAAAACCTGCCACACAGATAAAACCAACAATCTGCCAATCGCGGACTGTACTACGACTGATCGGCACTATATTATCACTGCTATATTTCCAGTAGATCCAGCCATAAACACTCATGACAAGATAATACAGATGCAACAATATTTCGGCGTATAATTTTGCATGGAATAAAACATATACCGAGATAATGATACCTATAATCCCAAAGAGGTAATTGACAGATTTATTCTGTCGCGAAAACCAAACCTGCAGGATACCAAAACAGACCCCCAGCCATTCGGCTATTGTGGCCTGTTGTATTTGTTTAATAAAAGCTTCGAAAATTGTCTCAGAAGTCATTCAAATGTTTATTATTTTGTGTAATTACATAATAAACTTACGAGCGGAAAAACGGATGTTTTTATTGAAATTAAAATCCCTACGCCAGCATTACCCGGATCAGGTATATAAAAGCGATTGTACAAGGCCGTACAATCGCCTTTATTGGGTATAATCTCAGCCCGGATGACATAGTCATTTCCAAGCACCCCATAAGTATATTGTTTATTGAAATTAATCTATATCTATTAATTTCAATGTTTTATGCGTACGGATACGCGTTTCACGGCAAAGCTCAGCATCATCATTTAATGACTTACCATGTGAAGGAATCATCTCGCGCAGTTTTTTGCGGTATTCATCTGATTTAGCACGCTCAGGGAAACATTTCTTTAAGAGACTGATCATGATCGCCACCGAAGTAGATGCACCTGGCGACGCGCCCAATAAGGCTGCGATAGAACCATCTGCACTCGATACCACTTCGGTACCAAACTCTAAAATCCCCCCTTTTTTCTCATCTTTTTTAATCACCTGTACACGTTGGCCAGCTTTTTCAATAACCCAATCTTCTAATTTAGCGGTTGGCATAAATTGTTTCAGCGATTCCAATTTATCTTTAGGAGATTTCATAACCTCTGTAATGAGATATTTGGTCAATGGCAAATTATCAAGTCCCGCGGATAACATCGGACGGATATTGGATAATTTGATTGAAGCCGGCAAATCAAAATAAGAACCCTGTTTCAAAAATTTGGTCGAGAAACCAGCATATGGACCGAAAAGTAAAGCTTGCTTACCATCGATGTAACGTGTATCCAAATGTGGTACAGACATCGGTGGAGCACCAACAGATGCTTTACCATAGACTTTAGCATGATGCGTATTGATAATATCTTCGTTTACGCATCTCAACCATTGTCCCCCCACAGGAAATCCACCATAACCTTTCGCTTCTGGGATACCCGATTTCTCCAACAACAACAAGGAGTGCCCGCCAGCGCCTATAAAAACAAACTTCGCTTTTAGCTCTCTCTTTTTCCCTGTTTTCAGATCCTTCACTTCGATTTCCCAACGGCCATCATCCTCACGGTCGATATCAACAACTTCATGGTTTAAGGAAATTGAAATATTTTCTTTGTTTGCCAGATTGTTAATCAAATCACGTGTCAATGAACCGAAATTCACGTCAGTACCTAAATCCATCTTGGTCGCAGCAATTTTCTCACTTGCATCCCGTCCTTCCATCATCAAAGGAATCCATGATTTCAAGAGTTCTGCATCTTCGGTATATTCCATGCCCTTAAACAAAGTCTGGGTATTCATCGTCTCCCATCTTGTCTTCAGGAATTTAACATCTTTTTCACCAAAAACCGCACTCATGTGTGGAATGCTGCGGATAAAATTCTCCGGTTGGGCAATAATTCCTTTATCAACCAAGTACGACCAAAACTGCTTCGATACTTCGAATTGCTCTGCAATTTTAACAGCTTTATCAACTTTTACAGAACCATCTTTTTGTTCCGGTGTATAATTCAATTCGCACAAGGCCGAGTGGCCTGTGCCAGCATTATTCCAAGCGTCAGAGCTCTCAGCCGCCACAACATCCAAACGCTCAAGAATTTCAATATTAACGTCTGGGCTTAATTCATTGATTAGTGTACCCAAAGTAGCACTCATAATACCGGCGCCGATTAGAACAACGTCAACTTCTTTATTTGATTTTTTGCTCATGTTTTTGTGATTGATGCAAATTTAATATAGTTTTTGGTAAACGCCCAAGTCTTTTGTCAAAAAACTGTACTTTTTAGGAACACTTATTCAAAAATACCATTGATTTATTAAAATAATCCTAAGTGTTGGCAAAATTTCACTTTTCTCATCTCCAAACACCATACACATGATATCGCCTATTCTGCCGGCCATGAATAGCCGCAAATCACATCACCACTTGGCGCGTTTTGAATCCTTATTTATCGAAAGATTTTGTGTTATAATATAGTTTTAACATTTTTGCAAAAACATCAACGAATAACATTACACTCTTATATGAAACTACTTGAAGGAAAAATTGCTTTGGTAACTGGAGCATCAAAAGGAATTGGAAGAAAAATTGCCGAAGTGTTTGCACAACACGGTGCCAATGTCGCTTTCACTTACCTTTCGTCTGTAGAAAAGGGACAAGCGCTGGAAAAAGAGCTTCAAGCCTACGGAACAAAAGTAATCGGCTATCGTTCTGATGCTTCAAAATTTGAAGAAGCAGAACAACTGGTCAACGCAATCGTTGCAGATTTCGGAAGCCTGGATATTGTAGTCAATAATGCCGGCATCACAAAGGATGGTCTGCTTATGCGTATGACAGAAGAAAACTGGGATGATGTATTGAACGTTAACTTGAAATCCGTATTTAATGTAACAAAAGCGGCCTCAAAAATAATGATGAAAAACCGTAAAGGCTCTTTCATCAATATGTCTTCCGTTGTTGGCGTTCAGGGAAATGCTGGTCAATCAAATTATGCTGCTTCCAAAGCAGGTATTATAGGATTCACAAAATCCATTGCGAAAGAATTAGGTTCTCGCAATATTCGCGCAAACGTGGTTGCTCCAGGATTTATCCGTACGGAAATGACAGATATATTAGACCCTAAAGTGATAGCAACATGGGAAGCAGGAATTCCATTGAAACGCGCCGGATCTCCAGAAGATGTTGCCAATGCATGCCTATACCTTGCATCTGATTTATCCGCATACGTAACTGGACAGGTTCTTCCTGTTGACGGTGGTATGCTGTAGCATACAGCTTTCAACATAAACGCGCCTGCTGCTGGAATTCAGCAGCAGGCGCGTTTATATTATTACGACTGCCGGCTCCGGCTTTTCTACTCAATATTTCTAAATTTTAGCTAATTTTGTCCAACAAATTTAAATGCTATGACGAATTGGACGGATTTTCTTGAAATTCAAACGGAAGACGATTTTAACCAACGTTGTTTAGATACTTATCACTTCCAGCTGCAGCATTGTCAGGTCTACCGCGACTATGTTTCGCTAATAGGCAAAGAAAAAAATCAAGTCCAGCATTATACGGACATCCCCTTCCTCCCAATCGAATTTTTTAAAACACAAAAAGTACTGGCTACCGGAATGACCCCTCAAATTGTATTTTCAAGTTCAGGAACAACGGGCATGGTCACTTCTAAGCACCTTATTGCTGATGTATCCATCTACGAGCGTACTTTTCGCCGTATATTTGAAGATTTTTACGGACCAATTACAGATATCGCTATTTTAGCCCTACTGCCGTCCTATCTGGAAAGAAGTGGTTCCTCTTTGATCTATATGATCGATGACTTGATGAGACAAAGTAAGCAAGTAGAGACCAATTATTTCCTCTACAATCATCAGGAATTATATAATACACTTGTCCAATTAAAAAATAACGGAACCAAAACCATCCTTTTCGGCGTCACCTATGCCTTGCTTGATTTTATTGAGCAATATGCTTTTGACTTTCCGGAACTCATTATTATGGAAACGGGCGGAATGAAAGGTAAACGTAAAGAAATGGTCAAACAGGAGATCCACCGGCTGCTTGAAGATGCCTTCAAGATCAGTGGGATCCACTCAGAATATGGCATGACCGAATTGCTGTCACAGGGTTACTCTTCGGGGCAGGGAATTTTCCATTTACCAAAATGGATGAAAGTGCTAATACGTGATACAAATGATCCGCTGAGTTTAATCTCCTCCGACAGCACAGGCGGCATTAATGTCATCGACCTGGCCAATCGGTATTCCTGCTCATTTATTGCAACACAGGATTTAGGAAAGGTATATCAAGATGGCTCATTTGAGATATTGGGGCGCTTTGACCAAAGCGATATTCGGGGCTGCAATTTATTAGTTCAATAAAAACACCCTAAAAGTTTTGTCCAACTTGTAGGGTGCAGTTCAATATAATGCTTCTCTTATTTATAGATAAAATTATCCAGCAACCTGTTCTTTATTATCTCAGACTTGGATCTTCAAATGTATTTCCTGCACGCATATCGCCAGAGTCATATCCTTTCTTAAACCAGGCCATACGTTGTGCTGAGGTTCCATGAGTAAAAGACTCTGGGACGGCATACCCCTGTGCGGCGGTCTGTAACTTATCGTCACCTACTGCTTCTGCTGCTTTCATTCCATCCATAATATCGTTATAATCTATTTTTATATCCGTATATTCATTGAGATAATGTGCCCACACTCCAGCATAGAAATCGGCCTGAAGTTCTGTCATAACCGATATCTTGTTATTTTCGCTCTCACTTAGTTTACTCCGGGCTTGATTCGTTTTAGGTAACAATCCCACCAGTTGCTGAATATGGTGTCCTACCTCATGCGCAATCACATAGGCCATG
The DNA here is from genome assembly GCF_003627955.1 of Sphingobacterium puteale. GTDB lineage: Bacteria > Bacteroidota > Bacteroidia > Sphingobacteriales > Sphingobacteriaceae > Sphingobacterium > Sphingobacterium puteale. Next base: position 93,580 of record NZ_RBWS01000007.1, read on the forward strand.
GCAAATTCGCCCTTCGCTCCGAACTTATCTGAAAGTTCACGGTTAAAAGTCAGGTCCAGATAGATTTTCTGATCTCCGGGGCAATAAAACGGGCCATATGAAGCCTGTCCCATTCCACAACCATCTGTTTGTGTACCACCATCGTAAAAAACCAAGGTAGCGGGCGTATAATTTTGCTGCATTTGTTCCTTAAATAATTTGGCCCAGACATCTTCTGTACTCTGAAGTACGGTCAGGGAAAACTCTGTCAGCCTCTTTTCTTCAGGATTTAGGTCGCGCGGCTGTCCGGACTGCTCCGTCTGTGTACCCATATTTTGCGCCTGCTGCAACAACTGCATGGGATCTCCCCCCATCAGAAAACCAATGACCAATACGATGATCCCACCAATACCGCCCAATGCAATCTTTCCACCACCAGACATCCCCCTACGATCCTCAAAATTGCCACTTCGTTTACCTCCTTGCCATTTCATATGCTATATTCTAATTTCAGTTAATAATCTTTTCCAATCTCGTTAGTGTACAAATTCAATACCAATATGGCGGTAAGTCCCATTTTTTTTCCAAAAAACAAGCTTTATTTCAAGTGTTAAGACTTACTACAATTTATATTCTTATTTTTGGGCTTTTATAGAAACAGATATGAAATTAGAAGAACAATTACTCGCGCGGGCTGGAGGAAAATGTGAGCTGACAGGCGCTGAAACGGATGTAGTAGCCTATATTTTACCACCAGAAACCAGTTCTACTTTGGATAACACCCTACTGATTTCAGCAACCTTGGCCAACCAGCTCAACAAAACGGAGCAATTAAATCCGGAAGATTGGAAATTCTTGCCTAACGCCATGTGGTCAGAAATACCTGCCATACAAATTGTCTGCTGGCGTATGTTAAGCCGTCTGAAAAATGAAGGCTGGGCTTCCGAAGCACTCGATATCCTCTATCTTGATGATGAAACGTTAGCGGAGGCAAAGAAAACCGGTGATCATGAAAATGATGGCTATGTTTCCTTTCATGAAGATAGCATTGGTCAAAGACTATTGGAGGGTGATACCGTTGTATTGACAAAAACACTGGATGTAAAAGGTTCTTCAATGAAAGCGACCTTAGGTACCGTGGTCAAAAATATCCGTTTAGTAGCTGATAATATTGAGCAGATTGAAGGAAAAATAGAAGGCCAGACCATCGTCATATTGACAAAATACCTACGCAAACAAAATTAAGAAAAAATAGCCTTCCACTTATAAATTTAGCCCCAAACTAGTTTCGAAAGACGATTAGTTTGGGGCTAAATAATAATAAATAGCACAAATGCTCTACTTTGGATAATTACGCATAAACTCAAAACGATAGTTTGGATGCTGTTTTAAGCTGTCAATCAAATCTGACAATAATTTTTGCCCCTTTTTTGTTTGGTACATATTATCGTGTGTCAAAAGTACCACATTATTTTTTGTATAAGACGTACCTTTCCGAAGTAAGTTTTTCATCTGCGTATACAGCTGATTGACCGTTAAATCTGGTTTACCGGTCACCCCATTAATTTTCCATTCACAGTCCCAGCCCATAACTTTATAACCATTTTGATGTAAAAGCTCGGCCGTAGAAGCACCGCTTTTCAGGTCAACCTTTTTACGGTCACCTACATACCAGATATTTCGCCCCGGAAGTCTAACAATTTTATGCTGCAAGCCCAGAGACTGTTCTGCCAATTCGAAATCTTCAAATGCCGTCTGTGGATTTGAGTAAAATGTAGTATACTTATCATGTGCATGCCAGTAACTATGATTATAGCAATCAACCAACGGATTATTTTTATAACGCTCCGTAAAACCATGCAGTTTTTTACTCATCTTGTCATGAGCGCCAATCAAAAACGCATTGATTTTAATGCCTTTGGCCGTAGCGATAGAATCTAAATATTGGCTACCATTAAGCGGGCCATCATCAAAAGTAAGGTAAATATATCGCGGTGAAACAGAATCTGTCAATAAAACTGTGGTATCTTTAGCACCAGTATAAGAAACATCCGCCTCTATTTTGGTAATGGAATCCTTACGTAGCGAATCCACTTTTGTAATAGAATCCTGCACAACAATTAGACTATCTTTCCTGTGCTGTACAGAATCGACAGTAACATTTTTCTCTTCTTTTTTGCCGCTATTTTGATTACAAGACCCTAGTCCCAACGCGGTCATTCCCAAACTCATCCATATCAGGCTTGATTTAATTACTTTTCCCATTACAAAAATTAACTTACAGGTCACATTCTATCTCAAACATGCAAAATCCGCCCTTTTAAAAGTTGTTTAGCATGTTCATGTCGCAAAATTAAGATTATTTTCACGAATCAGCGTGTTATATCTTTCGATTTATTCGCCCCACTATATTTTATTGAACATCATGTTATAAAATTATAGCATAGGCAAAGGCACACGGAGCGGAGCGAATACTATGTTTTATCAAAATAATAACATAAAAAAAGAACCTACCACAAGGTAGGCCCTTTCTTATTAAACGATTAAGATACTCAAAATGGACACTTTCTTCATCCAACTAATCTCTGTGCCTTCCTCCATGCCCATGATCGTGTCCACGTCCATGCCCTCTACCTCTATCATAATCTCTTCTACTTTCTTTCCAGGAGTGACTCCGCCTTACACTACGCTCACTTGCGAAAGAGTAACCGCTGCGCCGGTGATGACTATCACGGATAGACACCTGTCTACCACGTGAGTGACCGTATCTACTTCTATAACGGTCATGATGATGCCAAGGATTACGATCATTGATCACAACTTTATGTGCTCGATAAAAATCATAATGTCGATATCTTCTCGGCAAGCTTGCTCTTCGTATCCAGCCACCATTATCGTAATAAACATAACATCTTGCAGGCACATCATAATACATATTATATTCAGGAATATAATAATAACGGGCATAATCATAACCTACTGGTCCCCAGCTTGGCTGACTTCCGATATTTACGCTAATGCTGACCTGTGCATCTGCCTTCCCTGTCACGAAAAGTCCTGCAACAATAGCAGCGGTGTACAACAATTTTTTCATAAGTAGCTCCTCCCTTAGTTTTGTAATTTCTTCTTTACATTACGACACAAACTGTATGCAAAAGATTAAAAGATAAATGTTAATTTTTGTTAACAAAAACTTAACTTATTCAGTACAAATAGCTTAGTTTTAACTTCATCTTATTTTACAGGGAAACTTTTTGGGATACGAATTGTTCAACCAATAGTACTTTTCATACATTAACTGGAATTTGGAATGAATACTTACAACATTGGAATCATCGTCGGCAGCTTAAGGAAACAATCCTATAATAAAAAAATAGCAGCGTTTATCTGCGAACAACCGGCTAACAAGTTTAACTATCGCGTGATCGAAATTGGTGATCTTCCCTTATATAATCAAGATTTTGATGATGAAGGCAACCCACCTGAAAGTTATGTACGCTTTCGAAAAGAAATCGCTGCACTTGATGCAGTTCTTTTTATAACACCTGAATATAATCGCTCCGTCCCCGCCGTCTTAAAAAACGCTATAGATGTGGGATCCCGACCTTATGGTAAAAATAAATGGGATGGCAAACCTGGCGCTATTATCTCCTCTTCAACGGGAGCTTACGGGGCGTTCGGAGCAAATCATCACATACGGCAGTCACTGGTATTTGTTAATATTTATCCTATGCAGCAGCCGGAAGCATATCTCGGAAATATAAAAGACTGTATCGGTGAAAATGGAAAAATCGAACTCCAGAAAACAAAAGATTTTCTACTCAGCTTCAAAAGAGCTTTTGAACATTGGATCATCCGAATCGTACACACAAAAGGCCAAGATTAATCGCTTGGCCTTTTGTCTTTGTTATTTATTTGTGCAAGCTTAATTTTGCTCCTCGTTGGAATCGTAATTCCAACTTAACAGTTTGTCCTGCAATATACGTGATATCTTATTGAAATAGCGTTTTTGCTTATACCCCATAACCCATTGTACCCCCTGCACCGCATTTGTACAGAAAATTTCATCTGCCCTTTTCATGATCTCGGGGCTAATCTGCGCCTCCACTACTTCAATCCCTTCCGCCCTGGCCATATCCATCACAACTCGACGCATGACTCCTTCAATACAACCTTCAGAAAGCGCAGGCGTATAAAGTATTTTCTCATAATACACAAAGATATTGGAAGTCAGAGATTCACAAAGGTAGCCCTCCTGATTTAAAATCAACACATCATCAAAGGCCATTTTTTTCTTGTATATACCCGCCAGCACATAAATTTGTGAATTGAGTGATTTTAATCTTGACAAGTCACTATAAGGTTTTTTAAACTCACTATATAAGCCCACAATCAGACCGACTTTCTTATCCCTCAGATTGGGTTCTATACGCTGTACCTGCAAGACAAATCCCGGTTTGTTTGTCGTTGGGCTGTATAGCCCCCCACCCATTCGGAATATAATCAGTCGAATGCGAACCTGCTGTCCCAACATATTATTCTTACGAATCAGTTCCTCTGATCTTGAACGAATAAAAAATTCATCGAAAAGATTTGCATCATCAAGATGTATCAATTCCATTCCCTGCTGTAAGCGCACTACGTGAAAATTCAGAAAACGGATATCACCATCCTTATACAACATGGTTTCAAACAAACCATCACCATAGCGAAAGCCTCTATTTTCTATGCTAAATATTTCCTGTTCTTCCGGCACTACATTGCCATTAAAATTGATATAGTTTGTCGGCATCTTTGTTTATTTTCTAAATTTTAATCATTTTCTACAGCCATGGAATTTGCGGCGTAACCGCGCCACTTTTCTAAAGCTAAACGAAAATCTTCGGGATATGGTACCTCAAAATACATATTTTCTTTTGTAGTTGGATGAATAAATCCCAATACCTGTGCATGGAGCGCCTGACGTGGAAGCAGGGCGAAGCAATTGTCCACAAATTGCTTATACTTTGAAAATACAGTCCCTTTTAATATCTTATCGCCACCATACATTGCGTCATTAAACAATGGATGGCCAATAGACTGCATGTGGGTCCGGATTTGATGCGTACGGCCCGTCTCCAGCTGACATTCGATCATGGTCACGTAGCCTAATCGTTCCAGCACTTTGTAGTGCGTCACAGACCACCTCCCTTTATCTTCGCTATCGTACATGGCCATGATACGCCTATCTTTCAAATGACGACCAATATATCCCGTAATCGTTCCGTCTTCCTTCAGATCTCCCCATACCAGCGCAATGTATTTGCGGGTGATACTATGGTCAAAAAACTGTTTAGCCAAAAATGCCATCGATTTTTCATTCTTGGCAATCACCAATAATCCTGAAGTATCTTTGTCTATCCGGTGTACTAGCCCCGGACGGTCTGAATTTCCAGGCAGCTGCGGCAGCTGCTGTATATGGTAAGTCAATGCATTGACCAAAGTACCCGTATAATTATTATAGCCCGGATGCACGACCATCCCCGCTTCTTTATTGACAATTAATACATCGTCATCTTCATATTTTATGTCCAGGGGAATATCTTCTGGATAAACTTCATTGTCACGTGGTGGATCGGGCAATACCAAAGTAATGACATCATCCGGTCTGACTTTATAACTCGCCTTGATCTCTTTTCCATTGACCATGACAGAACCTGCTTCAATGGCATGCTGAATTTTACTTCTTGTCGCATTTTCCACCCTATTCATCAGATATTTATCAATACGGAGTAAAGCTTGCCCCTTATCCACTTCAATTCGTAGATGTTCAAATAACTCTTGTTCTTCTTGATCTTGCGATCCCATTTGTTCGGTCATGCTACAAAAATAAACCAAATGAAACAATTTTCGTTAACTTTGTTTTCATTTAATGTTATGTTGTCATTCAAAATCCATAGCCCCGAAACAGAAATCACGTTACCTCTATGGGAAAAAAAGCATATCAAGGTGACGCTGAAGCGGGATGACCTGATCCACCCCTTCATTTCAGGTAATAAATGGAGAAAATTGAAATACAATCTTCAGGAGGCTTTACAGCTTCAGAAAAATCATATCGTTACTTTTGGAGGTGCATGGAGCAACCATCTATTGGCGACTGCTTGCGCAGGAGCTACTTTCCGGTTCAAAACAACAGCTTTTGTCAGAGGTGATGAACAGGCTAACAACCCTGTTCTGACCATGTGTCAATTATTTGGCATGCAACTTATTTATGTGGACCGCGATTCCTATCGGGACAAGGAGCAACTCTATCGTATGTATTTCGATCAGGACCCAACAACTTTCTATATCCACGAAGGCGGTTACGGCCTCCTAGGCGCCAAAGGATGTGCCGAACTTGTCGATGAACTCCAACAGGATTACCAACATATCTTTACGGCCTGTGGTACCGGAACCACCCTTGCCGGAATTGCTAACGCAATTGATAAAAAAGATCTTTTCACACAGGTACATGGCGTACCTGTACTAAAGAATGGCGGTTTTATCAATGACGAGGTCGCCCAGCTTTACCCCCACCTTCCGCCCCCTATTTTGCATCTGGAGTATCATTTTGGCGGCTATGCCAAAACAACACCGGATCTCCTCGCATTCACCCAGCATTTTATTGCCAGCACAGGCATCATGATCGAACCCACCTATACCGGAAAATTGCTCTATGCCGTGGATGATCTGATCAGAAAGGATTATTTCACACCCGCTGATCAACTGCTGGTAGTGCACACAGGCGGACTCACAGGGCTGCTGGGGATGTACCAACGGTTTGTTTTTAATTGACCTAGATCAATAAATGTGATATTATGCCCTCAGCAGACATTCGACTGACATTTTTTTTATGATTATGTTGTAAGTTTGACCGATTTAAAAATTAAAAACTTATACACAGATGAAAATACTAGCATTTGCAGGAACAAGTAATAAAAACTCTATCAACAAAATCTTTGTAACGAGTACCTCGAAATATTATAAAGAAGCAGATGACAGCATAGAGCTCCTTGATCTCAATCATTTCGAAATGCCTATTTATTCTTATGATAAGGAAGTAGAATTGGGTATTCCACAGTTGGCTCATGATTTTGCCGCGAAGATGGATGCGGCAGATTTCCTGCTCATTTCATTGGCAGAACACAACGGATCCTACACTTCAGCCTACAAAAATATTGTAGACTGGGTTTCGCGCATCCCAAATCGCAAAACGTTCAATGGCAAACCAGTTTTCTTACTGGCAACTGCTCCCGGACCGATGGGTGGATCCACTGTATTAAATGCAGCAGTCAATAGAATCACGTGGGACGGTGCTGAAATCCTGGATTCATTCTCCCTTCCTGAATTCCATAAAAACTTTGAAGAAGGAAAAGGTATTATCAATCCAACTTTAAGAAGCCAGCTCGAAGCGAAAGTACGTAAGACTAAACGTCTCCTTGCAGAGAAATTGGCTGTCCAAGGTTAACAAAAGATTAACAAATAATCATTGTGAAAACCTCTTTTAATACGTAAATTCAAAACCTATTAAAAGAGGTTTTTGATATGGCAAAAAAAATATTATTACTGGTTGGAGATTTTGTAGAAGACTACGAAGCAATGGTTCCATTTCAAGCAATGGGATCAATAGGAATAACAGTTGATGCCATCGCCCCCGATCGAAAAAAGGGTGATGTCGTACCTACTGCTGTACATGATTTTACTGGCGACCAAACGTATAAGGAACTACGGGGACATAATTTTGCGATCAATAAGGATTTTGATCAGGTTAATCCCGAAGAATACGATGGACTCTATATCGCGGGTGGTCGTTCGGCGGAATATATCCGCCTTAATCAACGCGTATTGGAGATTACAAAACATTTCTTTGAAAAGAATAAACCTGTCGCAGCAATCTGTCATGGAATTCAGGTATTGACAGCGGCAAAAGTTTTGACAGGACGTACATTGACTGCCTATGTAGCGGTGGGACCAGATATTGAACTGGCAGGCGGAACTTGGAAAAATATTCCAGCTGACCAAGCTATTGTGGATGGAAATCTGGTGACCTCTCCTGCTTGGCCGGGACATCAGGCTATCCTCAAAGAATTTTATAAATTATTGGAGATAAACATTACTATTTAAGCGTATTTTAATGAAGAAGAATAAAAAGGTGTGGCTTTTGGTCATCCCGATTTTAGTGCTGTTGGGTTTTATTTTAAAAGATACTTTCAATCAGAAAAGTATAGAAGATCTTCCCGGCGGGTTTAAAGAAGTTGCTTTTGTCAGGAATGAACAAAATAAAGGTGGAATTATCCGCATCTATGCCGTTACAGTAGGTGATGTGTTGAATGCAGATTACACGGGCTGTCTGGAGCTACTTCCGGTCAATGATTACGGTAGTACAACAACTGTATATTTTTTCGATCGTACGGCTCCTTATCCAACAAGCCTGACAATTGATGCCCCACATTTTGACAGTAGCAAATATAAAGCGATTCAGATCTCCAAAAAATACGGGAAAAAGAAATAGTCAGGTATAAGATTGCTATTTACCCCAAAAAGTTTCGCACTTTTTGGGGTATTTTTTTTGGCAAGATGAAGAAAAAATAAATTAATAATTCTTTAACACGAAAAAGTTCGTTTATCGCATCCATAGCTCTAGTTTTGCATCTGAAATTTATGTATATTTAGCTATGGCGAAAAAATTTATTCCTAGAGATATCAGTTGGTTAAGCTTTAATGGCAGGGTATTGCAAGAAGCTGCAGATGAGTCTGTTCCTTTACCCTTAAGGATCAAATTTTTAGGTATATTTTCCAATAACCTGGATGAATTTTTCCGTGTTCGGGTTGCCGGGCTCAAACGTGCTATTGACCTCAAAGACAAAAGTGCCAATCAATCTTTTTATGAAGATCCGCAGTTGATTTTGGAAGAGCTCAATGTCCGCGTAATCAAACAGCAAAAGAAATTTGACAATACCTGGAACCGAATCCAAAAGGAGATGGCCAAGCAAAATGTCTTTATCAAAACGAGTGAAGAACTAAGTCCGGAACAACAAAAATTTGTCAGCGAGTATTATCAGGATGATGTGGAATCAAATGTCATCCCTCTGATCCTCGATGATGTCCGTCCAATGCCTTATATCCGTGATAAGAGCCTCTATCTGGGTATTGCCATGGGGAAAAGTGAATGGCAATATGAAACTAAGTTTGCTTTAATTGAAATCCCTACGAGCCAAAATGGACGCTTCGTCCAGTTGCCTGCACCAAAGGATGAAAAACATATTATCCTTCTCGAAGATGTCATCAAGTTCAATCTTCCGTTGATATTCTCCTATTTTGGCTTTGATGTTTTCCATGCACATGTGTTTAAAGTCACAAAAGATGCTGAATTTGATATCGACAACGACATCAATACAACGTTGGTCGAAAAAATAAGTAAGGGGGTCAAGAATAGGCGTAAAGGTAAACCGACACGTTTTATTTTTGATCAGGAGATGAATCCAAAACTCGTGGAGTTTCTGATCAAAAAGCTCAACCTATCAAAAAAAGACAGTATCATACCCGGACAGAAGATCCATAATTTTAAACATTTTATGGACTTTCCGAACGTATTTAAGTCTTATTATCAGCCGCAGGAACGAACTTCATTCCCACATCCCTATTTTCAAAACTATGAGCGAGTCACCGATACTGTATTAAAAAAGGATGTGCTCCTGTCTTTTCCTTACCATGAGTTTCGGCCGATCATCGATTTATTACGCGAAGCAGCAATGGATCCGGATGTAAAAACAATACAAATTACCGCCTACCGCTTGGCTTCGAATTCTAAGGTCGCCAATGCGTTGATCAATGCTGCACGAAATGGAAAGGAAGTAACGGTCATGCTTGAACTGCGCGCACGATTTGATGAAGAGAATAACCTGGACTGGAAAGAGAAGCTAGAACTTGAAGGAATTAAAGTACTTACAGGTATTCCCAATAAAAAAGTACACGCCAAATTATGTGTCATTAAAAAACGGACAGGTGCAAAAACCATTCAGTATGGTTTTGTCAGTACAGGAAATATCAATGAAAAAACAGCTAAATTATATGGAGATTATTGTCTCTTGACCAGCAATAGGGATGTCATCGCTGACATCAATAAAGTGTTCAACTATCTCAGACGGCCCAAATCCAACCCAGCTGACATAATCAAAAACTGTAAAAGTTTATTGATCTGTCCTATCGATATGCGCAGGGAACTGCTGCATTTTATCGATCTGGAAATAGCTGAAGCCAAAGCTGGCCGAAAAGCATCCATCATTATCAAAGTAAACTCACTGAGCGACAAAGACATGATTAAAAAGCTCTATGATGCAGCAAACGCCGGGGTTAAAATAGATCTGATTATTCGGGGAATTTATTGTGCGACGAACCAAAAAACATTTAAATTACCCATGAATGCGATTTCAATCGTGGATGAATATCTCGAGCATGCAAGGGTCATGTATTTTTATAATGCCGGTAAAGAGCTGATGTATATCTCCTCAGCAGATTGGATGACCCGAAATCTAGATCACCGTATTGAAGCCGCTGTAAAAATCACGAGTAAGAAGATCAAGGAAGACCTCAAGGAAATGCTTTACATACAGCTCAATGACAACGTCAAGGCTCGTATGCTGAACAATTCCTTGAGCAATCATTATGTTGAAAATAAAAAGGATCCCTGTCGCTCACAGATTGAGATCTACAAATACTTAAAAAAGAAAATAACGGATCATTAAGATAAGTCCCGACACCCCTCAGGTCTTCATTGCCTGAGGGTTTGCGCATTTACCATCCTTATTACTGGCTATAAGGGCTATGTAGCTGACATCTCGATGCTGGAATTGAGCATCTAAAGTTGTATCTTCAACCCATGAAACTCAATTTTTGTCTGTCCATTAGTCTTGTATTTTTTGCCTTCCAATTGAAAGCCCAGCAAAAAATGCCGCAAAACTTCGCCTATGTAAAAGAATTTATTCCAACAATTAGCCTGGATATGCGTTACTTTGGAAGCCATAACTTTACGGGCCGCCCTGTTCACGGCTATGAAAAACCAGTCGCCATCCTGACCAAGCGTGCCGCATTGGCCCTACAACAAGTCGAAAAATATCTGAACAAACAAGGTCTGGCATTAAAAATATTCGACGCCTATCGTCCGCAACGGGCTGTTGATCATTTCAAATCTTGGTCACTGGTTATCAACGATACCATCGCTAAGCGCGAGTTCTATCCACAGTTAGATAAAAAAAACTTATTTAAACTGGGCTTTATTGCCAGCAAGTCTGGTCATAGTAGAGGTAGTACTGTCGACTTAACTTTGATCGATCTCACTAATAAAAAAGAACTCGATATGGGAGCACCCTTTGATTTCTTTGGTGATATCTCCCACCACAACTATTCAAATCTAACAACAAAACAAAAAGAAAATCGCAAAATACTTCGTGAAGCCATGGCTAAATTTGGCTTTAAAGCCTACGATAAAGAATGGTGGCATTACACCCTAAAGGATGAACCTTATCGTAAAACGTATTTTGATTTCATTGTGAAATAATATGCCCATCATAGATCAACACCTCGACAACAAAGATTTTTTTGCTTTTCACATCAAAGGAAACAGATCCAAGCCAGTATTCAGTCCGCAGCAGCAGCTTATATTGGCGAACAAGAATCTTTATTCACTCTGTTTAATAAAAAAAGGGGAAACATCTTTTATGATTAATGATGAGCGGGTACAGGTCGGGCAGCATCACCTGCTCTTGACCAGTCCATCCTCGAAAGTTAACGGTGCATCTGTTTCCAAATCTTGGGACTGCGAAGTTTATCTGATTTTCTTCAGCATAGATTTTATCTTCAAATTGGACTTTCGAAAAGATTTTTTTGAGCTCACAAAAAAATCACTCGCCTTGGATAATAGTCATGTCTTCGCTCTTTCGATGCAGGATGCCACAAACTTGTCCAATCTGTTTAAACAGTTTATCCATTACGAGAAACAGGGGCATGATTATATTTTCAAACCAAAGATTATCAAATCTCTGGCTGAAGTGCTGTTCTGTGAAATTGCGCGCCTGGCAAGTCAAAATTTTAAAAATATACCTTTCGTACCCTCACGAAAAAGAGAAATATTGGCCAATTTCTACCTACTGCTAAAACAGTCTTTTCGTCAGGACCATACCGTGCAGTTTTATGCTTCAGAACTTGGTATCACCCCAAAACATCTCTCGGTGATCACAAAAGAACTTACAGGAAAGTCAGCGATAGAATTAATACAGAATGTACTGGTGGAAGAGGCTAAATACTTGCTCCGCCAAGGGCTTTCGATCGGAGAAATCGCGAAGCAACTGCATTTTTCAGACCAGTCCTTTTTTGGGAAATTCTTTAAGCGAAATGTAGGCATATCGCCTAAAGAATTTCGTCAAAAAGCATGATTAAACAAAATCACGGAGATCAAAAATAGTCTTAAATTGCCTATCCGCGGCAGAAATATCCTGCAACTTATCTTCTCCCCAGGTCTGTCCTTTCAACCATAGTGTCTGACAACCTACAGCCTTAGCTGGAGCCATATCTTTACTATAGGAATCACCGACGACCAAGATCTCTGCAGCAGGTAATCCCATTGCTTCTACACCGAGCGCATAAATCGCAGGGTCTGGTTTACGTACGCCCACGACGGCTGACTCAACAACCGCTTTAAAATAAGATAAAATACCAAAATCAGCCAGTACAGCCTTTAGATTGCCATAGAAATTAGAAACCATTACAATAGGATACTGCTCGCCTAGCGCAACCAATAACGGCTTTACCCGGGCAACCGTATCTTTGGCTAGAGAATAACCATCAAACGCAATTTTATCGGCCAGTTCCTTCTCCAGATCATAGCCAGCAGCAATAAGGTACTCAAACTGCACCTTCAATTTTGCTTTAAGCACCTCCAAGAAGTTAAACTCCGGTTTGATGATCGGTTGAATCGCCATCTGCCTTTCGGCATAAGCATATGCTTCTTGAAATGAACTTAGGTTGACCGGAACTTGATACTTTTCGTAGCCGGACCATATTACCGCTCCCCAGTGCCCCCCATTTGTATCCAACGTTCCACCGTAATCAAAAATAATTCCCTTAATTATAAACTTATCCATTGTTATTTCTTTTTAACTAAACTCATCCAGCCCAAACCGATAATGATCCAAACGATTTCCCTGATCCTCGTCACAATGCCCATAAAAATACCGACAGAAGCCGGTAGGCCGATGCTCATCACTGCCATTGCCAACCCACCTTCACGTGTCCCCAATTGCATCGGGAAGAAAAACACGAGATTGGCAAATAGTGAGGAACCCGAACTGATAATCATGGCATCGATAAAATCTATATTGATATCCAAGGCCAGACCGATAAAATAAATTTCAAAACACCCAATTACTCGTGCGACAAACTCCCAGAAGAGAGCCGTATAAAATCGGCCCCTCCGGTTTTGAAATAAATTTTTCACCTGTTGATCAACATCGTTCAGTGTCTCGAACTTCGCTTCCAGCAGGTTATTGATTTTTTTTCCAACCAAAGGCAAACCTGACAAAGCCCTCAATAAAGAAACCGTAATTCCCTTTTTATAGAATTTTGTAAATAACCAAGTACAGACAATAGCCATCACAAAAATCACAGCACAGGCGACATTGACCAATGTACTGGCCGGTACAAACCAGAGGATCAGAAAAACGGACACTACCCAAAATAAAATATGGGATAGAATATGCATAACTCCATATAACAGAACGGATGAACCTGCTTTTGAACCACCAACATAATTTTTAAGCTCAATAATTCGGTAAGGCTCCCCCCCTAGTGCGACAAATGGTGTAATGTAATTAATTGCATACCCCGACACAGTCAATTGCAATACTTTCCAAAAAGGAACATCGGTCTGCGGCAATTGCGGTTCCTGAATAATCGCTTTAAAAGCGATGGCGTTCATCCAGTAAAGGACAGCCCAGCTGCCCAGTACCGGCAAAAACCACCAACCGATTTTCTCCAGATTAATCCAAATCTCCTCAACTCCCATCGCACGAATCATATAAGCCAAAGTGCCTATACCGATCAGCATAAAGAGTACTTTATAGATTTTACTCCCCATAGGTTGGATCGTTTGTTAACTTATCTACGAAATAACCACTTACCCTTTCCTGTCTGTTGCACATATAGATTAAGATCGGATTTAATACAAACATGTCAAAGAAAAAGTAAATCCATGGTTGCCCGATAAACAACCAAACAAAGAGAAAGATTACCCGGGTATTGAACTGTACAATATTCGTGTATTTCATCAATGGTTTATTTTTCATTCTGAAATCAACCATCAGTTGTTTTGGTAAATCATCTTTATATCGAGATTTGACGATATGCAGCAGTTTCTGCAATTTTGGCGATAACTTTTCCTGATTTCGGGTATACCCCATGTAACCGTTCAACACAAATTTGCTGAAAAAGTTTTTCTTCCAGGAAAGCGCATCATAATCAACTTTCAAATCGCGTGTATTATCCAACTCACTACCAGCTTTACCCTTAATAAAAAATAGGTGGACATTACGATAATAGTCGGCCATTGCAGATTGTATCATATGGGATACTCCGGCAAGGATACAGAACACCCAAAGCCAATCTGTCCAGCCTTCGTTGATACTCCGCAAACAAATAGCGATATGAATGGACGCAAACCAAAAATCACCTGCAAAACCATCCAAAATACGACCAAAACGACTCTTATTATCTGTCATTCGTGCCAATTGTCCATCTGCGCTATCCAGGGAGTTCGCGAAGATCAGTAGCAACATCCCGATCACATTTATCCATAAATCGCCATAATAAAATAAAATACCCGCAGCAACACCAAAGAAAATACTTATAATAGTCACTGCATTGGGTGTAATCCCGATTTTAGCGCATACTTGTGCAATACGAAATCCAATAGGTCTATAAAACCAGATATCTATTTTCTCTTCGGTATCGTTGGATTTTAAAGATTGTTCGAATGCACTCAAATTCTCTTCTTCGACTACATTAACTTGTTCTCTCTGCATTTTGGTTCTTTTCAGTAAATTTATGGTAAACCATTTGCGCAATGGCTTCAGCGGCCTCAGCTCGACAAGGGGCAAAGCTTGGCCAATCATTCAGATCAATAATATGAAATTCTCCATTTGAATCGATTATTACATCACCGCCATAGATGTGGACATCCAATACTTCTGCTGCGCGGTTGGCTACTTGCTTTAAATCAGCCAAATCAAACGGAAAATGGACAACTTCATCATTAATTTGCTCATACAAATCATATTTATGATGATTATGCTCGTAGGGATAAAAATAGAAAAAGAAATCGGTGTCCCTCACCGCATAGAACTTTAGTAAATCCCCAGCCAAATGTTCGGATATTACAGCTTCTTTAATTCCCCGAAGGGCGTATTCGTTCAAGATATGCTGTGCTTCTTTGAGGCTGGCAGCAAAGGTAACGTCCTCTTTATGGATGGCATGGAAATCGCCGCGTTTGATCCAGACGCCTTTCCCTTTCAACTTTTCAAAAATCGACTGCATATCTGCGACGGTAGAGATGACAATACTTTTAGGGTATGGAATCCCACCTTCCAACAATTTGAGTGTCATGTTTTTTCGAAAGCAGTTTTCAATACCAAAACCTGAATTCAATACATGAACGCCATTATTTTGAAGTGATTGCAGCTTCTTAACCAAGGTTTTTGTTCTTCCCATCGTCAGGATATTTCCCTGTTTTACGGAATCAGAAGCTAAAAATTCATCCTCATTGCAAATTTCAACGGCTGCACCTTTTTCGGTTAATTTTAGCACAACTTCGTTAAATATTGCAGCATCATTCCCCACGTGATTGGGTGAAAAGCGATTTTTACGCGTCACGCCTAAAATAGAAATCATTTCGCTCATTTTATTAACTAACTTCCTCACTCAAAAACCGTTCCGCTACAATGCGATCCTTTAAGTGATCGATATCCACCACCTTCTCGAATACAAAAGCTTCAACGTTCAAATCGTTTTCTAAAAGCGCACGTTGAAAATTACGCATTCTGGAATTTCCAGCAGCGACAGAGCGGAGTGCACAGTCCATCGCAGCCTTGCGAAAGCAATAAATCCCTCCCGAAACAAATTTTGTCCCGGCCGTAGCCTTGTCCAAAAATGCTTCTACATTTAATTCATCGTCTGTATTCACATAAAGTGGGCTCTCGTCATCCACAAATGGTGTCACAGCCATAAAGGCGTCTGCATCTGACTGACGGAAAGCAGTAAGGTATTCATGAAATTCGTGGGGTTTAAAAACAGTATCTGTAGTCGTCAGACAGCAGGAAGTCCAAGCAGGATTGCTTTTGACCAACAAAGCAAAACTATGCAAAGAACTTGGGGTGTCCTCCTCGATCAGGATGATAGGTAGTTCAAATGCTGTATGTGTTAAAAACGTCTTCAATTCAGGTGATTGTCTATTGATAATAACATGCACTTGCTGTGCACCTTCTTTAGCAAAAACGCGAATCAATCGTTCAATCAATGGAACTCCATGTAAGGGTAGCAAGGGCTTAGGTAAATTGAACCCTTCTTTTCGCAATCGAGATCCTTCTCCCGCCGCAATAATAGCAAATTCCATTCCTTCTAATTGCAAAATAAAATCATTCATTAAAAAAGTAAAACCCCTGTCACCATACTAGCGTTTGCAAACGCAAAAGTTTACAGCGGGTTATTGACGGGTAATTATTTGATAGCCTCCCTATCCTATTTTTTAATAGTGCAAATCTGCAGGCCACGATATAATTATCCCGAAGAAAAAGGGGAAGAATCACCCGAAGTAATTGTTCCCCTTTTTATAAAGGTAATCTATTGAATACTATCTACCAACTCTTGGTAATAATCCAATCCCAAGTGAGTAATCAAGTCCTCGCCCATAATATGACGCAAGGTATTTTGTAATTTCATCAATTGTTTGAAGATATCATGCTCAGGAGGTAAACCCGGTGCCGTTTGTGGTGATTTCAAATAGAAAGACAACCATTCCTGGATACCTGACATACCAGCACGTTGTGCCAAATCAATAAACAATGCCAAATCCAAAGCAACTGGAGCAGCCAAAATTGAATCTCGGCACAAGAAGTTGATCTTGATTTGCATTTTGTAACCCAACCAGCCAAAGATATCGATGTTGTCCCAAGACTCTTTGTTGTCTCCGTGAGGAGGATAATAATTGATCCGTACCTTGTGGTATAAATCACCGTATAATTCGGGGTTCTTTTTCGCATCTAGAATTTCTTCCAATACGGATAATTTAGAAACTTCTTTTGTTTTGAAGTTTTCTGGATCATCCAATACCAAGCCATCGCGGTTACCCAAGATATTTGTAGAGAACCATCCTTCTACCCCAAGTGCTCTTGCCTGAAGACCCGGAGCAACAATTGTTTTCATCAATGTTTGACCTGTTTTGAAGTCTTTTCCAGCAATTGCAACGCCATGTTCATGAGCTAATTCTACAATAGCAGGAACATCACACGTTAAGTTAGGGGCACCGTTAACATAAGGAGCGCCTTCTTTTATAGCTGCATAACAATAGATCATACTCGGTGGAATACGTTGATCATCATTATCCAAAGCTTCTTCTAATTTTGCAATTGTTGAGAAGGCTTCATTTGTCTCAATATAGCGTTCAGTAGAACCACACCATACCAATACGACACGGTCTAAGCCGTTTTTTTCTTTAAATTCACGGATATCACGTTGCACAGCATCAGCCAGCTCACGACGTGTCTTTTCCGTTTTAATGTGCGTACCGTCTAAATTCTTCACAAAATTGCGATCAAAGACAGCTTTCATCGGTTGAATTGCTTCCAATTCAGCTTTTACGGCATCAAGTTGACCTTGTTCCAATACCTGTGCTTTTGAAGCTGCCTCATAGACGTTATCCTCATAAACATCCCAACCACCAAAAACTACATCTTCCAACTTTGCCAAAGGGACGAAATCCTTTATTAATGGATTTCTATTCTCCGTGCGCTTACCTAAACGGATTCTGCTCAATTGCGAAACAGATCCTATCGGTTTTGAAAAACCCTTGTTTATAGATGCCACACCAGCGATCAATGTTGTAGCCACAGCACCCAATCCCGGAATAAGAATACCCAATTTGCCATTGGCATCTTTCACTTGTTGTCCCATATTAATTCTATATACTTAATTTGTTATTTAATTGATGTTTTATGATAAAATAATTCTTAAAATTAGCTTAAAAAAACATATTTCATACCCATTGTCACTTTATTTATAAAATCGTGACAATTGCTTTTTCAAGGCCTATCCGAATACAAAAGAACGAAGATAAAATACAATTCCGACCGAAGTCGGGATCACTCATCTCATTGAAATTTAAGCCATTTGAACATACCTTGAAAAATAAAATATAATCATAACTAATTTTACTCAATATATTAACATTAAAAAACTAATCCAAATACAATTCAAAAAAAGTTATTCTTTCTAAAAAATTGGTCAATTTTTCTTTTTCCAATCCGCATAAATATGACAATAAAATTGGAAAATGATTTCGGGAGCGTTACCTTTAGACTTAAATTGATGAAACCATCGTGAGCTCAAATCAGCTAACAAAACCGAAAATATTCGCTCATGATAGCTACATTCTCATTAAGAAAACAAACCGAGTGTAAAGAATCCATGTAAAACATGATAAATCGACATTCCTAAATCATTATTTAAATGAAAACTACAATTTCGTTTCTGGCTTTAACACTTGTTACGGTAAGCCAGCTACATGCGCAGACGACCACAGATTCCGCTTATGTCAGAGATCATTATGAAAAAACCGAAGTAAAGGTTCCGATGAGAGATGGTAAGAAATTGTTTACTGTGATCTACAGCCCCAAAGACAAATCCAAAAAATACCCTGTTTTATTGAATCGAACACCCTACACGGTAGGCCCTTATGGCCAAAACGAATACAAAAAAAATTTAGGCAACTTCCCTGCAATGATGCGGGACGGTTATATCTTCGTCTATCAGGATGTGCGTGGAAAATGGATGAGTGAAGGCGATTTTGAAGACATTCGCCCCACAAACCTCAGTAAGGATAAAAAAGCGATTGATGAAAGCACGGACACTTATGACGCTTTGGAATGGTTACAGAAAAATCTGAAGAATTACAGTGGCAAAGCGGGGCTTTATGGTATCTCTTATCCGGGATTTTATTCTACGGTCGGACTGATCAAAACGCATCCGAGCCTCAAAGCTGTTTCACCACAGGCTCCGGTAACCGATTGGTTTATCGGTGATGATTTCCATCACAATGGTGTTCTATTCTTGCAGGATGCTTTCACATTTATGTCGACCTTTGGCGTTCCCCGCCCTAAACCAATTACACCAGATCAATTTAACAGTAAGATTCAGATCAATGAATTAGATAAATACAATTTTTTCCTTGAAGCCGGAACCGCCAGAGAACTCAAAGAAAAATATTTTGGTGATTCTGTCCAATTCTGGAATAACCTCTTTAAGCATCCGAATTACGATGACTTCTGGAAAACCCGTGTCGTCACCAATTATCTACAGGACGTGAAACCGGCGGTTATGGTTGTTGGCGGCTTTTTCGATGCCGAAGATGCTTACGGAACATTTAAAACCTATCAATCCATTGAAGAAAAGAGCAAAAAAAACAATTCAATTCTGGTTGCAGGCCCCTGGTATCATGGTGGCTGGGTACGCGCAACAGGAGATTACTTAGGTGACATCCAATTTGAGAAAAAAACAAGCGTCACCTACCAGGAAAAATTTGAACAACCATTTTTCAGCCATCATTTAAAACAAGAAGGCAGCTTCTCTCCAGCCGAGGCCAATATCTTTATTTCCGGAAGCAATGAATGGAAGCAATTTGAACAATGGCCACCTAAGAATGTCGAAACAAAAAAGCTTTATTTTCAACCACAGGGTAAACTTGATTTTGAGAAAGTCCAACGCACAGATTCATGGGATGAATATGTAACAGATCCCAACAAACCAGTTCCACACCAAGGCGGATTAATCCAGAACCGTACCCGCGAGTATATGGTCGATGATCAGCGTTTTGCAGCCAGTCGTCCAGATGTCATGGTCTATCAGACAGCACCATTGACGGAAGACATCACGATTGTTGGACCGATCAAGAATTTTCTAAAAGTAGCATCAACAGGTACTGATGCAGATTATGTTGTTAAACTCATCGATGTATATCCCAACGATGCGCCGAGTTTTGATGGAAAACCAATGGCGGGATACCAGATGATGGTCAGAGGAGAGATCATGGCGGGGAAATATCGAAATGGCTTCGACAAACCGCAACCATTGACACCGGGCATGGTGGAAAAAGTAGACTTCGTTATGCCTGATGTTGCCCATACCTTTAAAAAAGGACATCGTATCATGGTTCAAGTGCAAAACTCATGGTTCCCATTGGCTGAACGAAATCCACAAGTATTTATGGAGCCCTATACAGCGACCAAAGCCGATTTCCGTAAAGCGACACAACGCATTTTTCATGATGTCAACAATGCGACCTATATCGAATTTGATATCCTAAAAGATTAAGAGTAACTGATCACTGGATACCTGATAACGAAAATCAACCAGTAGCAAAACACATGCGACCCGGTATTCTTAAATATCGGGTCGCATGTGTTTTGTGAGGCACTGTTTTTACTGTTTTAAGATTCTTCGACGAATTTGTTTTCCGCTGCTTTTATCCCTGTAATCAACAGGAGGATAATGCTGCCGGCAAGACAATAAAAAGAGTAATTCCAGGAGGGGTCAACCTCGTGCAATTTTCCAAAAATTGGTGGACCAAATGCTGCTATCAGATAACCGACCGACTGTGCCATTCCCGAAATTTTAATTGCATTTGCCTTGGTTTTTGCCCTTAAACTAAAAAAGAGAATAGAAAGGCTAAAAGACATACCATTGGAAAGTCCGAGCAATACGGCCGCAACATAAATACCCTCAAGCTTAAATAGAAAAAAGATCAGTATACTGCCCAACATGCCAGCCGCAACAGCAACAGCCATTAACCGCTGATCTTTCATCCTGTGTGCAATAATAGGTCCGAAAAACATAATGGGAATCATCGCAATCTGAATCAGAAATAATAACCAGCCAGTATCTTTAGCCGCCATTCCATAGTCGACCAATACCTTAGGTAACCAAGAAATCAGGCTATAATAAACCAATGATTGAATACCCATAAATATACTGATATACCAAGCCAATCTGGATCTAAAAATATGCCCAATACCGCTCTTCGATTGTTGCTTCTGGCCTGGAGCGGCATCTTTCGGTCCAGCGAATTGATCAAAAAAGACAGCGATAATTGTGAGTATCGCCAATACGCCCCACAGCCCTAAAGAACCCTGCCATCCCAATCCTGTCCATTCCCCAATACGTAGACTAAAGCCCGATGCAAACGCCGCGGTCAAATTCATTGCTACAGCAAAAATTCCCGTCATCAGTCCGATATGATGGGGAAAATTGGTTTTAATATAACCCGGTGCCACCACATTACCCACACATATTCCTAATCCGATCATAACATTCGGAAAGCATCAAATTGATGATCCTTTTTTTCGATATCGAACAAGACGAACCATTTTTCGAAAACGTTCAGATATTTGCAGCTCCGAAAGTACTACAGGAAATGATCCGCTATGCTGAAAAGTGGTCAAAATTAACGGAAGAAAATGAAAACGAAAAAATCTTCCTGCGCGCGCTTCTCAACGAGCTTCCTGCATTCGGAGCGCGATTATTACATTTGGAAATTACGCTGCCCAACGAAAATAGACTGCAGACAGTTTTAAGTCACTTGCATGACCACTATACCCATCCCATCAAAATGGAAGATATTGCCTTGTTATCCAATCTCTCCTTACGGACCATAGAGCGCCTCTTTAAAAAAGAGACCGGAATGACACTAGTCAAGTACCAACAATTGCTTCGGATCATTAAAAGCCTTGAACTTTTAAGTATGGGCGAACTGACAATCTCTCAAATCGCATATAAAGTGGGGTATCAAAGCATACAAGCATTCACCAATAGCTTTTATACCGTTATGGGCTATCGCCCATCTGCATTTATTCAGCGTTGATCACCGGTTTCACTATCTCAGCAGTGCGTCTTGTACCATTTTAATTTCATCTTCTCTTTTTTCAAACTTCAGAGACCATGATCTGCTCCATTGCAGAACCGTCCTTACCATATCTGGTAAAGAATAATACCTGATGGATATCAACTTGTATAATAACAGTGTAATTACAGAGTATTTACAGGGGGTTTACAGGGGTATAACAGGGGTAAATCCCTTTTATAGCCTTGTTAATATGGTCTAAATATAATGTTATTTCGTTTTTAAATACGATTTTGGTTTTATCTTGATATAAAGTTGGACACAAATCATCAACAACCATTATCAAATTTATAAATAGTGATTTCAGATTAAAAAGCGGAAACGATGGTCAATTTTGCCTTAAGATCATATACCGGAATAGCGGATATAGCGAATCTCACATGATCATTATCTTTGAAATAAGTTTAGCAAACGGAGTTTGTAGTTTTTTAGCCACAAAAATAATCGCTCAGAAAAAATAATTTAAACAATACTTGCATAAGTGTGAAAAACACACTATCTTTGTATCATCATAATTTAGGTTTATAATTGGTTATTTAAGGTTTTCATTCTCCCCGTTTGAAAACCTTTTTTTTGTGCCTACGCTTCATATTAAGCGCTATTTTATCTTCCACTTCCGATGCCCCTGTTATAATATTATTCATAAAACAAGGTAGGAAATATTCCAAAATAATGTCCCTCAGCAAATCATCCCTCAAATTAAATTTTCAAAAAATTCAATAATTCTTCAACAATAACGTATTTTTAACCGTATGTTCAAAAAATAGGAAAATCCTATTGGTGGCGTACACCTAATATTACATCGAAATATAATTAAACATATATGGCAGAACATGGGGATTTACAAATCGCAATATTAATCGATGCGGATAATGTTTCTTATCGAAAGATCGAAGAAATTCTGAACGAAGTCAAACGCTACGGTATACCTACGATCAAACGGATCTATGGTGACTGGACAAATCCCTATGTTGAAAAATGGAAGGATAAGCTCCTCACCCATGCAATCACGCCTATCCAACAATACAGTTACACTCAGGGCAAAAACTCCACGGACTCGGCACTCATTATTGATGCAATGGACATCCTGCATTCCGATAGGGTTGATGGATTCTGTATTGTATCAAGTGATAGTGACTTTACTAGGCTGGCGACACGGTTAAGAGAATCCGGCAAATTGGTGATCGGTATCGGAGAGAAAAAAACGCCGAAACCTTTCATCGCTTCTTGCGACAAATTTATTTATGTTGAAATCTTTGAAAAGAATCCAAAGAAGGAACCCAACACAAAGAAAAAACAGCAAAATCAACCCAAACCTGTACCTGCAGACAATCCAACCAGTATAGCTGTGCTTGATGAAGAGACGCTGGAATTATTAAAAGACACTGTTGATGACACCGCAGATGAAAATGGCTGGGCATTTTTAGGGGAAATTGGCAGTCTTTTCAATAAAAGAAAACCAGATTTTGATGCGCGAAACTATGGTTACGATAAAATGTCCCACCTTTTTAAAGCGTACAAAGAAGATTTTGAAATCGAAGAACGCAATACGGACAAATCGCGTATAAAACATTATTATATTCGAAATATTATCAAGCGACCTCTATCAGCCGTCAACACTTCGTCAGTAACAGAAGATAAAAAAGAGGCTTCGGCTAACGATGTAAATACATCCGAGGTTTCCAAAAAGCCAACGAATCAAAACACACAGAAAAAAGGCCGACAAGATAAAAAACGTTCGGATCAATCCCCTGAAAATCGGCCAAAAGAAGTAGTACCTGCGCCCGCTCAACAAGCGAATGAGCAAAAAACAGCGGAAACGATCTTCCAGAGCGACTCTATGAATACCATGTTGTTTCCAGCAAAAGGAAATAAGATTACTGCCGATGATGCAAAAAAGGCGCAAATCCGAATTACAAAAGATTTTAAACCCTTATTTCCTACAAAATCACAGAAGCTCCGGATCGTTATCGATTCCAACGAGTATGAATGTAACTTCACTTTCCGTGGACGCGGATTCCATGTCCTTAAACTAGGAAAAGAAGCAGCAACACAACTTGGACTCGCAGAAGGAATTCAACTGGAAATAACGAAACTCAACGAGCATACCTATGCGCTCCAAAATCAACCTAGCTAGGATCACTTTTTATTGAGCAAAAAAGACATGATTGCTGATCGAAGAAAAGATAATTGTTCGGTCAGCGATCAATATAGATTCTCCTCCCCCTCTCGCTCGCTGTTAAAATTCACTGAAAACAGCTAGAATATCCTTTCTATTTCCAGTTATATTTGTAACTATCCGAGGGCTCCAATTTTGTTTGGGAGATAATCTTCGGTCTAAAAAGAATCCTTTACGAACTAGATGGTTGGTCTGATTGCCGACATGTAAATCTTCGATGATGAAAATGAGTCTATATCTTGTAATAACAATGTTTTTATCTATTCTCCTGTTGCTAGCCTGTGATCCTGTACGGACGATCCAGATTGAAGCAAAGAAAAAGGATACACATATTTTATTATACCTGAAATCAACTGGCAGCAAGCACATCGGAATTTCTTCGAAAACAAATCCCATTGAGATATCCCTCTATACGAATCCGCAATTCAGGCAGCATTTTTCAATTGGAAGATGGAATGAAACCTCGATTAAATACTTATTGATCAATCAAATTGATTCGATAATCGTTCTAAACAGACAGCAAAAACAAGCTTATACAACACCGATGTGTATTCAGCAATATTTAATATCTAAACGAAAGACGTTTTCAAAACATGTAATCCAGATAAAGTAATCTGTTTATCTTCAATAAAATTGTCCATCTTGCGCATGGGTAAGCTGGATCGCTAATAAATTTCCAACTAAACCAGCGTTTCGAAAACGGTGACCATCGAACCTCCTAACTGCTGAAAAGCTATCTTCCGCCAGCAAATTCCATTGTAAAATGGTAGTTTTCATCGATCGGAACAACTTTTCTATCAACTTTCCGGAAATCGCGGGCCTGTTCCGTCCACAAAAAAGGATAAAATGAAAATACTTGATTGCCATTCAATTTTTGCACATCATCGGCCCAATTCTTCCATTTAAATGTTTCATAAAATTGACGGATGTCCCCCCTCAGTGTCCAATAAATAAAATCAGAATAGCCACACTCTAAGCTTTCCCATTGCAAACTGTCCTGCGCAAAATAATAGACCTGTCCTATCCCTTCGCCCAAAGCGCCGGCATTAATCGCAAAATAGCCCCCCAAAACATCATCGGCAATTAGCAAAAAACCACCTTTCTCCCCTTCTTTGTCAAAACTCTTTCCTTTGTTCCACTCCATGATACCTCGGTTCAATTTAACTGAACCCGAGCCCAATATCCGTAGCCACCCACCGTCAATGAGTATTCCTCCGGTTTGATGAATAATGGCGCCCATAGGTGATTTTGTAGTAATCTGAGCTCTCAGCAGCTCCTCATCTGCACGTTTTGGATTCCTGGGCAGTACCTCATAAGGATTGCTAGCTCCCTTCATCCATTCTTCGACCAGACTCCATCCTGAATCTGTCGGATTAATCAACTCATTTAAACTCTTCATTCCTTGCACTCTATGTCCAAAAAAAACGTACCTTCCCTATTTCCCTAACGCATCGATTATAGAAAAAAATAAAGTGATGCATCTCGAATTGCCGAAATTACCATAATTCTTCCTGTCATCCAAATCACATAAGTACGTTTGTTAGAGCCAAAAAAATGATCTTACCGTTACTTAACACATAAAACATATGAACCTTCAAGCAATTTTCGTTAAATTTAAACCATGCAACATGAATTAGAAAAACTTCGATATCCCATAGGCCGCTTTGCCGTACCAGATCAGATTAACAAACAATTATTGAGCGATTGGATAAAAACAATTGCAGACTTCCCGACCCGCCTAAAATCCGAAGTCAGTGACCTACCGGATAGTGCACTGGAAAAACGATATCGCCCAGATGGCTGGACGATCAGACAAGTGGTGCATCATTGCGCGGATAGTCATATGAATAGTTTTGTCCGTTTTAAGTTAGCCCTGACAGAAGATGACCCGACCATAAAACTATACGAAGAAAACCTGTGGGCAGAACTTCCAGATGCAAAATACAATCCAATTGAAAGCTCTCTTAGATTGCTAGAAGGCTTACACCAACGTTGGGAAATCCTGCTCAAGAGTCTGAGTGACGAGCAACTTGAACGAGCCTTTATTCATCCGGTTACCAAACGCTATATTTCCCTTAAAGTAAATATAGGTCTCTATGCCTGGCATTGTAATCACCATTTGATGCATATCGTCAACGCAAAAAATAGATCGGTCTAACGATAAAGTCTTATTTTCAGGTAGCTGCCAAAAAAGTCAATGCGCCCCCTTGTGAATTGCGTATTCTTAGGCCATCAGCGACAGCGCGATAATAAATGCACCAAAGGCTCCCAAAGCAAGGCCTACGATACCTGCGATCAAAAATGTCCGCAGGTAATAGCCAGACGTTTTGGTCTTTTTCTGGATGATATGGATAATCCCCACTATCATGGAATAACCTAAACCTAAGCCGAAAAACAGCATAAAGGCTAGGTCGATCAGCATGCCTGTGAAATCTAAATTCGCAGAAGATAACATCGTACAGGTTATTTTTTCTTTTTAAACAGTTTACTGAAAAAGGATGAACTACAATTTCCTGTAGGTTCGTCCTTTGCTTCTACTCCCCCACTTTTCTCGCCCGCCCAAATCAACAATTCGGGTTCAATATCCAACTTGTGTTGTCGGGCAAAGTTCGACCAGTAGGCATGTTTTTCCTGATCCATAAAGTTGGGATCATTTTTATAATAACCCAATAAGCTTTCTGTAGCAGACTCATAGACACTATAACGATTTGCCCGCTCAAAATAATGAATGGCTTTTTTACTGTCCTTTTTAAATTTTAACCCCGCGTCATACATCAAACCATAATAAATATTGGAATAGCTATCTGCTTTATCTCTCTTCAGATAAACGAGTAGGCGGTCATAGTCATTTAAACTATAATAAATCGAAGCAATATTGCGATTATTTTCAACCAGTTTCAACTCCGCTTTTTTATAGTAATCCAATGCTTTTTCGAGATCTTCCTCTACATAGGTCCCACTAAAATAGAAATAACCTAAGTTGGATAACGCATAGCCATTCCCAAGGTCAGCCCCTTTGTTATAGGCCTCAAAAGCTTTTTTTAGATCCGATGTATAGCCTATTCCATGCTGGTATAGATAACCGATGCTATTCCAAGAAGACGCATACCCCTTTTTGGCGGACCGCTCATAGTATGCAATTCCTTTTTTCAGGTCCAGAAAACGTGTGTCTTCATTATCGGTATCCGTATAGATATTACCGAGCTCATACATACTGCTTTCATTGTCCTGATCAGCTGAAAATGTAAAGTAACGGATGGCATTTTCGATGTCTCCATTTCTCCAGCAATCCATGGCCATGTGAAACAATGTATAGCTATCATAAGCGGATTCAAAATCTACACCCCGATCCGATTTCCACTGGGTGAAAAAATGGTCAAAAACCTCAAGTTCCTTTCCTTCCAGCTTGTCCAGTGCCTGGATATAATATCCATACTGATCTTGGGGCACCTCTTCCAATCCCTCATATCCTTTATTGAACAGTTTGCCGTCGCGCAACATCATTAGATCTTGATAATGCCGTACACTACCACAGATGAAATCGAAGGATTCACTCAGTTCTTTGCTATCAGTATCGTAGTAATAATACCCGCCCACCTGATCTTGCAGGATAAAATAGTCCATCAGCGCATAGCTGATTGTGGCATAATGTGCTGACAATGGAATCAGCCAGCTTCTAGTCTCCGTGTGATAGATTCCTCTTTCCGATTCGGTTTCGATGATATAACAATTATAGGCACCATTACCAAAATCTGCACCTCCCCGTATAGATTTAATCGTCAGATCTTGCAGCAGAAAACCTTTGCTAGCGAGGTCATACAGAAAATATTTACCTTCCGAAAGATAATATAATGCACTGAGCCCGTTCAAGGCATTTAGCACAGCCACATCTTTTACCAAAAGGGAGCCGTCTGCTGCATGGACTGATTTCTTTTTTTTATTATTTAAATTGACTGCGTAAAAATCAAACAACAATTCGTTCAAAACCCCTTCTGGATACTCGCCCAATAGAACACCATGATTGGAATAATATTTACGTAGTTTGCTATTCGCTATCGGTTGATAAATAAAGCCCTCGTAGTCTATTTCAAAAGGCTCATCAGAACCTGTCTTATGCAAGCCCTTACCTTCGGCATCGATAATGTCATATTTTCCGTCCCGCTGACCCTGGTAGAATCCATAAGCAAAATCGTCCAAAACCTCATAGTTCAAGGGAATAATTGTAGCGCCCGTTTCCACGTCCACTAAGCCATGCTTGCCCGCTAAACTCACTTTTCCTACAATCCTGCCACGGCCACTCTGTACAGGCGCTGCAGCGTCGTAAATACAGGGAATAGCCTCTTCGCCCTTTCTATTTAAATAGCCAAACAAACCTTCTTTCTCAACAACGGCAAAGCCATTGTAATCAAAGTCTCCGATCTCGTCATAACGGGGTTCAACTTTCACCTCACCCTTTGCATTCCGGATTCCCCAACATCCCTTTTCTTCAAAAAACTGATTATCAAGACTATCAATCGCTTCCGTATTCCACCAGCCCAGTCCATAGTTGCTCCACTCAGCTTCTAGCATCGCTAAAAAAGAATCATAGCCTGAGCGGCTCAAAATAGGATAAAGCGCTGATAACGACTGCTTCTCTATTGCTTTTTCGTAATACAGGTTCTTCTCATGAATTTCAAATGCAAAATCCTTTGCTTGTTGGCTATGTTTAACCTCAGACATATTAAAAACATCACGCGCATTGATCTGGAAGCATTCAAATGGAAGTCCATGCAGAAAATCGAACATTTTTTCGATGGTCAACAGGACTGCGGCATTGGATATCAAGTTGTATTCCTGAATAAGCAGATCGTAGAATTTCCGTAATTTTAAAACACCCGACTCTTTTTCAGCATATACCAAGGTACCTTTCGCTTTTGGATTTGCGGCAAACAAGGGCAGCAACAGATCTGGAATGACATAGTTCCATTCACCCAAATAAGCATGGAAATACTCCTGATCTTTTTTATCTGTGTTATAAATATAAATTCGATGTGCCATATTCTTTTTTTATTCTTCAATATCAACGTCATTGTTTTTAGCAAAATCCAACCAAAAACTGTATTTAGCGGCATCTGCAAACGTTCCATTTTTATAGTAATACAAGAGACGATTGACGGCATAAGCATAGGTAGCGTTTTCGTTTGCCTGTTCGTAGTAACGCAGCGCCTTTACCATACTCTGTTTCACACCCCAGCCTTCTTCATACAAAATCCCATAATAAATTGCAGCATACTGCCCCGCTTTATCCTTTTTCAGATAACGTAAAAGATTAGCGTAATCTTTCTGTTGATAATAAATTTCAGCTATCTGTGCATCGTTGTCGATGCCTTCTTTTTCAGCCTGCTTAAAATAATGCAAGGCTTGCCCATAGTCCTGTTCAAGATGCTCTCCTTCATAATACCAGTTACCAAGATTACTCATGGCCTGCCCTTCCCCAAGTGCTGCTGCTTTTTGGTATGCTGCTAAGGCTTGGGGAATATCAGGCGGCAGGCCGAGTCCTGTAGCGTAGATAAAGCCTAAATTAGTCCAAGCTTGCGCATGGTCCTGCGCCACAGCCTTTTCGTAGAATCCAATTGCCTTGGGAATATCGAGAAAGTCTGGCTGATCTGTATCACTATGGATATTTCCAAGTAGGTATTGACAGTCGGCGCTACCTCGGGAAGCTCCGATTGTCAACAAAGGTATAGCTTCGGCTATCTTACCGGCCCAATTTAATTTCCGCGCTTTTTCATATAGCGTCTCGTTATCGAGATAAGATTCGTAGCCCGCTCCCTTCCGTTTTGTCCATGCGTGATAAAATTGTACAAAATAATTCTGGTCGGTTCCTTGCAAATTATATTTTTCGGAATACAAACGGCCAAATGCTGTTTCAGGAAATTCAGCTATATTTCTTTTTTGATCTACATAAAACAGCCTTTCTCCTTTAAATAAGAGCAAGAATTCACCTTCGCTTCGTTCCGGATGTGGATCATGTATCGGCGCACTGACATAATCGTAAAGTTCGCTACAGAAATTCACTTTTGTATCAAAATACCGCATGCCTTCGGGCTGCTGAATGCGCATAAAGTCCATATAGCAGTATTCGATTTTTAGATAAGCCGGATTCGGTTCGAGCAGCCATTGATCCAGGTAAGCTTCATATATCCCCTGCCCTTTGGCACAGGCAACAACGAAGACATCATTTCGGAAGTTTTTGATGCTATCTACCAAGACCTTATGAATGGACCGATCGACTAGGCGGAATAGGTCATGCGCGAGTGAATAAATCTGCCATTGTTTATTTTTAAGGTAAGCGATACTCCTATAATCATCCAGAACGATGATCCGATCAATCTCTTCATCCAGCACAGTACCATCGGGCTTGATAACTGAAATCTTCCGCTGCAACTTATTGGGTTTGATCCAAAAGTAAGCACTGGGAAGAGCCTGTAGGCTATCTTCCAGAAAACTGCCTAAATAGTGGCCATCCATACGAAAGTATTTCCGCTTCAGGCTACCTTTTTGCCGCTTATAAAAAAGCTTACTGTAATCGTATCCAAAAGGTTCATCCGCCGATTCAGCAATAACCTGTGTTCCATCAGCAGCAAAAAGAAAATAGTCATCGCCTTGCTTTGCGTTCAAAAAACCGCGGGCTAACCAGTCCAATTTATCATAAGCAGCGGGTAAGGAAAGTTGTTTACTTTCAATATGCAATACACCACGCTTACCGTCGATTTCAACTTCGGCATAGTTAACGCCATCAATGACCTGTGCATCAAAAGCATCAACATAGTGACAGGGAATAATTTCTTCTCCCCGCTCGTTGATATAACCAAATAGATGATCCAGTTCAACCACAGCAATCCCGGCTTCGTTAAACTCAAATATTTCATCATATTTTGCAACAGCCAGGATATTCCCAAGTCTGTCTTTCAAACCCTGTTTTCCATTTTCTTCAAAGACTTCGCCCCCCTCTTTCTGAAAAGCATGTTCTTCCCAAAGGCCCAAGCCATAGTTGATCCAATCTGTCTCGAGCATTTCCAGGAAAGTATCGTAGCCAGACAATCGCAAGATCTTCTGTAAAGGATCCAAACTTTGTTGCTCAAACGCCTGTGTATATGCTGCTCCCGTCGTCCTGATCTCATCGACCCAGTCACTCGCCTGTTCCGTAGGTTTTTCCACATTCATGGTGAAGACATCCCGTGCATCGATCTGAAAAGCATCGAACGGTAAACTTTCCAAAAACTCAAACATCTTATTGACAGGTTCCGTATATTTCCTTTTGTAATGCAATTGATAAACATCGGCAAGCAGCGTATAAAAATAGCGCAGCCTTGCAATACCATCTTCCCTATTGGCATAAAGCTGTGTACCCCTGGCATGGATACCCGAAGAAAATAGCGGGAGCATCAGGGCTGGTATTTCATAATTCCATTCGGCCAGATGTGCTTCAAATGTTTCTTTTGTTTTAGAGTTTACATTATATATATAAATACGATGCGCCATAATCTGATTGCTCGATAGTCTTAAAATAGATTGTGCTTACCGCAATATGATGAAAACGGTAAGCCCTGTACCTAAAGCAGTAAAAATACAGCTATGATTAAATATTCTGCTTAGCGGAAAATAGGGATTTTTCAAATAATTACGGAAGGTGATTCTACAGAAGCCCGGGCGATTGATCGACATCACGATGATGTTTTCAATCTTCGGAAATAATATCTAGCCTATAAAAGCCAGCTCGCTTGTCATGTGGTGCTCCATAGAAAAAATTCCGAAAGTACACCTGCTGATCGCCTTTCCAAAAGATCTCTTTTAAGGTACATAGCTCAAAGTTGTCGTTCCAGTCCAGAGGAATCTGCGCATAAGTCAGATAGCCTCCGTTTTCCTTCTTTTGCAAAAAGTAACTGGAACATTCCTGTCCGTTAAACATGCCGTTCAACCTATATTTCTTATGTTTTGAGAAATAGACATAGTCCAAATTACCGATCTCTTCGACATCCCATTTCCCCTGACGAAGATCCAGTGCCTGATCTGTCGTATGCCCTCCTTCCAACAACAAAATCTCTTCGGACGGAAAATATTTTACAAACATGCTCTCGAGCAGATCAATCGTACTTTCTGTTTTTCCGGCCTCCAGCAATCGACCATCATTAAATCGTACCAGAGCAATTAAATCTCCCTCCACCAGGGTGTCGACTTCCATGTCCTTACCCCGAGTATAACCTCCAAATTTGACACGTCCCTGCAACATCTTCTTTACAAGGTTTATGTCACTGACCGAAGCAATGGTATCTCTCCTATAATCGGACTGTTGCTGCTCCTTAAAAAAGCTGATGGAATCTATCTTATAAATTCTGATCATTTTATCTTGAAAGACAAGCGAATCCACAGCTGGCTTTTTCATTGGCGTAAGCTTTCCGGCGGAAATGTTCGTGGAAATGTCCGCCGCATTTTTCACCTGATTTCTTTGGCATGCCATACATAACGTTAAAATAATGGCAGCGCAATAAAGTGCTTTCTTCATAACTAAGTTATTCATAAGATATTTTGTCTAATATCGTATTTTAGTCACACATTACTAAAGATAACTCAATTTACGGGCCGTGACAATCAATATTCGATTTTTAAAGATTATAAAAAACGAACGTTCCGAGCTTATTCTGAGGAAAATTGAAAAAGAGCCAATTTTTGAATTAAAGATTATTGGCGAGCCATTTTTTCTGAAAAACAAGAGAATCGCCAAATTCTACACACAGGATGCGTTAATTGGTCATTTTGAAGTATATGACTGTGGAGACTTTCAAGGATAACTGTGCCTTTCAATGAATATATCCACCAAGCATCATCGGACACATATGAGCATGGTGGATAGTTAACTGCGATCAGATTTCAAAGTAAAATCCGCCTTCCTTCAGTTGCTCGTATTTTACTTTGTCGAAACTATAGATTTTTGCTGCTCTGGCATGCCTATCCTTCTGCATGTCGCTATGGTCCATTAGCAAGCCCATGCTCAGCATCTTTTTACGAAAATTGCCCCGATCTATTGAACGCTGGAGTACAGTTTCATACAAGTTGTGCAGCTCAGGTAACGTAAATTGTGTTGGCAGCAGTTCAAATCCGATCGGTTGGTAACGGATTTTACCTTTCAGCCGTTCGACCGCAACAGACAAGATCTGCTGATGATCAAATGCCAAATCAGCCACCTCTTTTAAATTAAACCATTGCACCGCATCGATGTCTAGTCCGGCCTCCAGGGTATATTCGGTCGGCTTGACCAGCGCAAAATAGGCTACACTGATGACCCGTCCCCGTGGATCGCGGTTCAGCTCTGAGAAAGTATAAAGTTGCTCAAGAAAGATATTGCTGAGCCCAGCTTCTTCGGACAATTTACGTAGCGCACATTCATCCGCAGTTTCATCCTCCTGAATAAAGCCACCAGGAAATGCCCATTTCCCTAAGTAAGGTTCTATCGCCCGTTTGGTTAATAACAGTTTAAGTTGATTTTTTTCAAAACCAAAGATCACACAATCGACTGTAACGGCGGGTCTGGGATATTCGTAGGTGTATTTTTTTTGAGCGGAAGCCATCATCTTATAAAATTATGTCAGTGGACTTTTTGATCTGTATACCATAC
Source organism: Sphingobacterium puteale (assembly GCF_003627955.1). Classification (GTDB taxonomy): domain Bacteria; phylum Bacteroidota; class Bacteroidia; order Sphingobacteriales; family Sphingobacteriaceae; genus Sphingobacterium; species Sphingobacterium puteale. The sequence goes on from NZ_RBWS01000007.1 coordinate 127,627, forward strand.
CTTTCATGTAGTGACCCAAAGGCTTGCCGTGTAGATTCTTCGAAACCAGCAATAGGTGACATACAGTCGATCAGTAAGGTAATGCGGGAGGTAATCGCTTTGTCCTCCGCAAAATATTCCAATATCTGCGTTGCAGAAGCCAATACACAGTGACTTGATGCCTGCCCGGCAATATAAATGGCATCGTAGGCCCGAATAGCTTCAAGTACAGCATGATTGACAAATTTATTGTTATCATATTCAGCCTTGATGATGCCGTACATTTCAGTATAGGGATCCTGTCCTTTATAGACTAAGAAAGGTTTGGACTGGCGCAGAGCGCTGTGAAAATAGACCATATTGGCAAATTGACTTTCCAATTGCGCCCCCGAGCTGCCCTCCAGGCAATGATATGGCCAGATGCACAGCTCTTTTTTCCCTTCGGTTTCTAAATTTTTAAGATAAACCAATGATTGTTCAAGTGTATCCGCATGGGAAACAGTCCAGGTTCCATCCATAACATCCCGATAACGGATGACTGTAAATGGTTTAGGCTGATTTCCCTTCCTGTCCACCCACCAGTCTGCATGAAAGATCTGCAGTAGCGAATGACAGTCGAGGCTGCACATAACCTGCGTCAAAGAAGCCATATTGTTGTACATCCATTGGGTCAGCCGGTGTACATCAGCACGCGAACCAGCTACTGGTAGACTGCCAATGGATTCCATAAAATCGTTTTGTATGTCAATAGCCAAAAGCAGTGTCCGTTTTTTATCGGCAGAAGCGGGCGGGATTTGCTCCTGCCCCGCCAATGACAATATGGACGGAATATGATCCCTTTTTTCGGATGCTATATGACTTACCTCAACGATCTGTTCATATCTTGTTTTCATCTGTCAGTAATTCAATATTTATGTATTTTATGTATTCAATTTCACATTCCTTTAGGTGATAAAATTTTAAACCTAACTGATTTCTAGTTTTAGTTTTTTATCAGCCCTTAAATGTTGGAATTGCAGCAAACTTATGGGCAGACTGTTGTTGACGTCTATGGATCAGTTCATCTGTCGCTGGTTCTCCGGATGTTCCGGTCAGGATAAATGCGTCAATCTGTGCATAGCTCATTCCAAGCTCCTCTTCATCCGTCTGCCCTTCCCATAACCCTGCTGAAGGACTCTTATCTTGAATGGATTCGGGGACACCCAGATATTTTGCCAGCGTATATACTTCTTGTTTGGTAACCATGGCCAGGGGATTAAGATCATAAGCGCCATCTCCCCATTTGGTAAAATAACCCACAGTCGCTTCGGCCATATTGCCGGTACCGATCACAAAACGGCTCCCCAATTGTGCAAATTGATAGAGATAAGTCATGCGGACCCGCGGCCGGATATTGGCCAAACTCAACACACGGTTGGATTCACTGGAAGCTGCAATATAAGCTTCATTATTGATGGTCAGCGCATCGACCGCAGGTTTGATATCAAAGATATGGTAAGGGAAATTAAATTTTTCGATAAGCTCCATACCATGTGCATGGCTCTTGCTATTGTTCATGTCACTGCCATAGGGCATCATGATCAAATGGACATCCACTTTGGCCAAATGACATAGGCAAGCAACCACACTACAGTCAATACCGCCACTCATGCCAAGTACCAAACCTTGACGGTTTGCCGCATTCACCTGACCCGCAATCCATGAAGCCATTTGTTGGGCGTACTGTGCAACGTTTTCATCATTGATGAAAAACGGTTTTCTTAGGTTATTCTCCATATACTCTTATTGATTCTGTTTGTAATCTGTTTCTTATTTCCTTAAAACTAACGGCGCTGACAAACGCTCCGTCCAAAAAACACTCTTTAAGCAAGTTGCTATCATTCAATTGTTCGATGGTGGTTGGATTGAGATCGTCTATCAAGCGAAAATCATTGTTTTCAAATACAACGGCAACCATACCTTTTTGGGATTTCTTAAAATTTCCGGTATCTGTGGCCGGTCTTTTTTGAATAGCTTTAAACTGACCGTCAACAATTTCGGCCGTCCCCTTTAAAGCGAAACCAAAGGTATCTCTTGTGACATACTGATAGGTATAGGATCCTATTCCAAGTATGGTGTTGGTCGAGGCAAAACCTTTCGCCATCAAACCTTCGCAGATCTTAGTTGCCCGTTCCACGGTAATGGAATCGCCATACACAACCCCAATATGCGGATCAAGTTCTTTGAAACCTTTCGCATTGACTGTCCCACCAAAGAGTTCAAATAAACGTTCAACAATCCCTTTTTGAACTGTTTCGTGGTCAGCTTCCGGATCACCACAGATAATCTTAACAGGGTCGCCACTGTCTGGCCGAATGACAACCTTGCCTTCCCGCCCCATGATCAGATCTTTCAATTGTGGCAATACATGATCCACAACATGCCATAGGTCATAGGTATCGGACACAATAGAAATGTTTCCGCTGGGGTAAACCTCCGTAATCAAATGTCGAAAGGCTTCTACCTCCTGTTCACCGTAAGAACACATCACACTATGCTCTGTTGAAGGCGTGTACATCATGACATCACTTGTGGCACCGTAATAGGTTTTGAGGTATTCCCGAACAGAGAGTGTTGCGGAAACGCCAAAGCTTAGTAAATGTCCCCCTGCAGTGCGATAAGCCGTTTCGGGCGATCCCATACCGCGCATAGAGAAGTCTCCAGCTTGGGTGAATACTTTATTGACATCGCCTGTTTTTTCAGCAAAACCTGTCAACAATCGCTTGTATTGATCGGCAATAGTCGCTGCGGTCATTGGTGACCAGATATAGGCAGAGAGTTGTGTTTCGAGGTAACCCGGCAACCAGAAGAAATCCGGGTGGGTGTTCTCGATCGTAAACATCGGCACCCCTATCGGCACGAGACTCCCTTCCTGCAAAGCTTTCACTTTGATCGGAAGATAACCCAAACGATGTAAATCGCGTATATGTTGTGACTGATGTGTGCGCGCAAAATTGCTATTGGTCATCGCGAACACTTCACGAATGGCTTCTTCATACTGCGCGACAACAGCATCCTCAGGTTGAGCGAAAAAATATTCATCGAAAGAATTGCTGATCTCGGCAAGGGCACCCTGCAAGCCGAAGAAAACAACATGGCTTATGCCTGGGATCCGTGACATCCGGGGAGTCCAGGTTTCGTATACCCATTCTGTATGTGCTGGATATTGATCCTTGTGACACAATTTGTAACCGTCCGTCCAGAGAATCGGATTTTTGCTCATCGTTCTAAACATAGCTTTCAGTGGTTAAGTTGATATAATTTAATTTAGGATGCGTGGTGTTCATCATAGAATCTGTCGTGAAAACAAGGTCGATCGGTGAATCTTCTTCCAGTAAAGCCCCCTTGAAAACCCTTGGCTCACAGTGTGTCACTAACAGATAGATTTCACTTGCTCCCATCTCCTTTAGAATTTTTCCCGCCCAGAGAAATGTTCCACCTGCAGAACATAAATCATCGACAATAATGCATTTAGCACCTTTTACAATATTACCTGTTTTTAATTTCATCGCTTCGATACGCCCCGTCTGTGGGTTGCGTTGCTTTTCAAAGACACAGGCATCTTCGTAGCCACTATTTAAATAGCGTGCTGCTGCCCCTTTATCCGGAAATACAATGCGGTCATTGTCCGAGAATTTCAGTTTTTCCATCAGTTTCGGCAGCCAGTCCAAAGCTGGATAAATCGCTACACTATTTTCCAACAATGTGAGGGTTGTTTCAGAATGTGGCTCTATAACATAAACTTTATCAAACTGCAAACTATTGATAAATGCAGCGACATATTTTAGGGTAAACAGGTCGCCCTCAATTTTGCGGTCCATACGACTGTAGGGCATATAACGAATCCATAATTTACAACTTGCGCCTGCTTCTTCAAGTCGTTTCTTGACAAAAAACAAACGGATCAAATCGCCATCTTCCTGATAGGTAAATTCAAGCAGATTATCCGCTTTGATCCACTGATCGAAATCCTTCACTTTCGTTTCTCCATTCGGAAACCGTTCGGTGATGAGCTGATGTTTATTTAATATAATCATTTTTCTTTTTTTACAGCCACTCAAGTTGAGTACTTTTTACTCAACAAATATGCATATTATTTTCACCTTGACAAAATTTATTGAGTACTTTTTACTCAATGAATCAAAATAAAGATACAATCAGCTAAATATCAGTGAAATAACTTTTATTAAAACCATCTCATTTATTAATGACGCTTAGTAAAAAATCACAGTTTTACCTTCTGTGCATCTCAACATACGCAAACAAACTCAAAAATTCGCTTGAAAATGAGAAACACAGACCGGCCAAGAGGCCGTATAAAATTGGCTGAATACCGGGATAGTATCTTTCGCTGAAAACCGGATCTTTGTCTTTAAGACAAACAAGTCAAGCGAATCGATCGCAATCATTGACTGCCGAAGAAGATAAAATATGCGCATGAACACATCAGATTTAATCAATAAGGATATCGAAGCTATTTTACAAATTGAATATCAGGACATCACGCAGGTCGTCAAAGATTATCAGGACGTTCCGATCAGTGAGGAAGATCAGGAAGCCTTATATGCCTATAATCTGCTTTACATGAATATACATTCCTTATCGGAACAGGAATATCTTGATGCGTTTAATCAATTGGGTGAAAAATATCCCAATTATGGTCTCGCCGGGGAAAATGACCACAGAAGAACGATTGCCGAACTGGAGCGGTTAAAACAGGCGTTCAGCCAACTATGCTTACAAACCGAGCAAGGGCAGTATTTACTTCAACTCAAACTCAGGAGTATTGATCTGGATATTCAAGTATATCGAAAACTGATGCAGTTGCCGATTACTCCGGCCATTCAAGCAGAAATAGATCTACTGGAATCAGACTCCTATAAACTTATAGATGAGATCGAAGCAATTTTAATACAATATGTTGATGAATAAGATGTATTTCATTCGAGCATTGCTTCTGCGAACATCAACGTATATATGCTGTTTATTCGTTAGCCTAAGCACAGTCTTATTGCCGCAGGAGACTTGGGCGGCTTCGCCTGATCAACTCCAACGGCAGTCGCTCAGCGCCTATTCGATCAGTGACGATGGCTATTTACACTACAATCTACAGGTAAATGATAGCAGCTATCTTGCTATAGTATTGAATCTGAATACCCTATTCCCAGGCACAAACGTCGAAAATCTTAGGCTGAAACAATATGAATTAACTGACTCAGAACTTAAAATCACTAGTTATCAGGGACCTCCCATTTCTGTTAATTATCAGGTTACTGATAACGAACTCAAAATATTAAGAACCAGCAATCTCCCATCCGAACCTGGATTGGACAACCATTTATTTTCTTTGAACTTTATTAGGGAAATAGAAACCTTATTTACAGTAAATGATTTAGAGCAATTAAAGCGACTCAACTGGGGGACCGTCCCCAAAGAAAACATACTCTTGTTTTTAAGCCATTTGAATGATTTCTCAAACACAGCAGAATTTGGTTACAATGCGATCCACAATATGTTAGCCAATAAAAACTACGCTGTGGCAAAGTTCTTTTACAACTCATTTCTGACAAAGAATAAGAATTTCAATGACTTTGAATTGCTTAAAATGGCGATCGAACAGGACGACTTGGATTTTATCAAAAAAACATCCTTAAACAGTTTAAACATCTGGGGTATAGATGAGGTCAAATTCGACTACAGTTTTACACAATGCACCTTGCTCGGTAAAGCAATACAACAAAAAAACAAGGTTATCGCACGCTATCTTTTGGATCATGGTGCTTCAACAGAAAAGGCATACAAAGATGAAACAGAAGTACTTAATGCAATTCAATTCGCAGAGCAGGTGAAAGCAAGAAAGCTATCTGATCTTTTTAAATAAAACAACACTTATCACACATCAAATTATCTATCAATCTAATAACTCTAAACTTAAAAACAATTCATAGCCATAAGATAAGGATAACAACTTATGCCATGCACTACTTCTGGTCGTATAGGGATTGAATAACAGCATAGCTATTTAAGGGAATAACAAGATTGAAAAAGCAATTCATAATCAGCGCATACTAACAACAGCTAAAATAACGTTACCAAAATAAGGTCATACAGATAAATCTATAAATTATGCCAATACGTTTCGTATCTTGCTGAAATAAAAGATGATAGCAGATTATATGATCCTATTAAAAAATTTACACATATGAAAAAAATAGCTGTATTTGTCCTGTTGATCATTTGCACGCTGCTGATCGGGCGATCTTATTTCCATATTAACGCAACGAAAGCTCAAAATGGATCTTTAGACAAAAAAGTTAAAAGTAGCGCGATGCTTCCCCTGTTAAAAGATGGAGATATGATCTTTCAGTCATCCATCTCCCCTCAATGTAAAGCTGTACAACTGGCGACACACTCACCCTATTCCCACTGTGGATTAATTTTTCATGAACAGGGAAAACCTTATGTACTTGAGGCTGTTCAGCCCGTAACAGTTACCAGCTTGACAGATTGGATCGCTCGAGGAAAGAACAAACATTATGTTATCAAACGGCTTAAAGAAGCAGACAAAGTACTATCGGCGGAGGTTTTCGCTAAAATGAAAGGGATCGGTGAGGGATTTTTGGGTAAAAATTATGATGCTACATTCGAATGGTCGGACAGCAGAATTTATTGTTCGGAACTGATCTGGAAAATCTACAAACGGGGGGCTGGAATTGAAGTAGGCAAACTGGAAAAACTCAAAGATTTTGATCTCAGTAGCGCCGAGGTCAAAAGCAAGCTCAAAGAACGTTATGGCAATCATATCCCTTTGGAGGAAACAGTAATTTCGCCGGCATCGATTTTCAATAGCGATCTTTTGATAACGGTAGCGAGCAACTAAACAAGCCTTACACGATATCAGCCCCCAAGCTTGTCTAGCTTCTGCAATTTAACGGGGGCGCCACCATTCAATTTACTCTCTTCCGCAGCGTCAATAAAAGCACAAATTGCTAAGGTTTCCCGCTCATCCACTGGGCTTTGCCCAGTTTGAAAAAAAGGAAGTATACGATCCAGCAAGGGGCCATAACCCATAAATTGCCCCAGATGAACAATCTGGTCTTTCAGAAAGACCGTTCCACCAAAATCATCCTTCCCTTCCCGGATACCACGAACCGAGGCAATCCGGCCATCATCCCATTGACCAATATACATGGAAGTTCCCCTTTCTTCTACTGTTCGCACCGTGATACAGCCCGGCCCCATTAAGGCAAACAACATTTCCACCGCATGGATTCCATACCAATATAGATCCTTGTGCGACGGATCCGTCACAGCCGGACTATAAACATCAGCTCCAACGACTTTACTTTTATCAAGCTCCTGCAGACCGACAATGTAACGTAAAGAACTGGAGGAAAACACAGGACAGCCGTACTTGCGGGCAGCTTCAAATATTTGTAGCGCATCGGTATACGAATTGGCTATAGGCTTATCAATAAACAATGGTTTTCGAGCTTTGAGAACTTCAAGAGCCTGTTGTAAATGCAGGTTTCCATCATTCGTTTCCAAAAACACATAATCCACTTGTTTGAGTAGCTGAGCGATACTGGAAACAACCGTGACGCCATATTGCTGAATTTCGGCCATGATCTTGGGGATACGCTCCACGCTAAGCGCGATCGTTTTACTACCATAAGGATAAGCCGAAACAACCGAAAATTGCCCATATAAACTATCGGCACTGGCCATATTGATCGCTTTTGTGAAAGCGATGGAATGCGTACTGTCCAAACCGATAATACCAATCTTTTTCTTCTTCAGCTTTGGTAATATCAGGCTGAACCCTTCTTTAGAAAAATCGGCTTTTGTTTGAAAAGAAAGCCCCAATGGCAATAAAGAAAGTAAGAAATGTTTTCTATCCATTGGACTCATTCAATAAGGAAACAGCACTATTCACCAAAGCCGAAATCGCCGTCTCAAACGCTTTTTCATCAAGATTGAACTGTGGATTATGAAGCCCAAATTGGGTATTAACGCTGTCATTATTCGTGCCCACCAACATAAATAAAGCTGGGTACCGATAGGAGTAATAAGCAAAATCTTCTGCTGCCATCCAGATTTCCAAATCTTGCACGACTTCATTTCCCATGCTTCTTTGTAGGATATTTTTTACTTTCCCGGTCAATTTGGGATCATTATTCAATGCAGGATACCCATGGCGCACTTCCACCTCCGCTGTCGCACCCAAAGCCTCGGGCAATGTCCGTGCAATTGTCGCTACAGTCTCCAACGCCTCCTTGCGCCAGGTTTCATCCATGGTACGGAAGGTACCGGCCAACTTGACCTCCTCGGGAATGACATTCGCTGCACCATCGCCAATAAAACGGCCAAAAGTCAATACGGATGGAATACCGGGGTTTGCCTTACGGCTGACCAGCTGCTGTAACGTGTTCAGAAGCTGGGCGGCAATCATAATTGGGTCAACGGCACGATGTGGCTCGGCCGCATGGCCGCCACGTCCTTTAATGGTAAAATAAAACTCATCGCTTGAGGCCATAAAGCGTCCGGGGCGTAAACCTATTTTTCCTAAAGGTACACGTGGACTGACATGCATACCCAAAACCGCTTTAATCTTTCCACCGAAAGACTCCAAGATACCGGACTCCAAGATCTGGATCGCACCGCCGGGAATCTTTTCTTCTGCGGGCTGGAACAAGAGCACAATTTTTCCTGAAAACTCGGTTTTATATCCCTTTAAGATTGTAGCAACCCCTAATAGATTTGCCGTATGAAAATCGTGACCACAAGCGTGCATAATACCCTCATTTGTGGACTTGTATAGCACATCATTCTGTTCGTGAATAGGTAATGCATCAATATCAGCCCGCAAAACCACGACATCGTCACTTAAGGATTTTTGGCCCTCAAGCACGGCAACCACACCTGTATTGGCAACAACTTTAAACGGAATATCGAGCCGGGTCAACTTCTCTTGGATATACGCACTCGTCTCATATTCCTGAAAAGAAAGTTCAGGGTGCTGATGAATATGCCGACGGATGGCAACAATCTCTGGGAAAATAGCTTCAATTTCAGCGTCTAATTCTTTCAACATAGCATTCTTCATCGATGTATTGGTAAAAAAATATTTCAGTTACGATACTTTCATAAAAAATCGTTCAACAAGTTAAGTTAAAAATAGCGTACATAAAAATACAGCACCATCCCTGTGATAATTATCCACCAGAGGGTTGGATTCTGAAAGCCACGGTAAGAAGCTTGATCCCCTTCGGGCATCTGAAACGAATCGCGTGTCAATACCAGGTTTTTCAAACGCGCTTCCGGAACGGCCGGTGTACATAAACTGACCAGTACACAGGCGATCATGCAAGTCCAGAACACCATGCCAGTTCTGTTAAAAAATGGCATGTCAGGAAGTACATATTCCAAAAGCAACGAAAGTGGAATGGTCAATAAGCCAGCCGTTAATGCGCCTTGTGCCGTAGTCCGCTTCCAAAAGACCCCCATCAGAAACATGGTAGCTATACCCGGTGTAAATAAACCATACAGATTCATCAGGTAGAGGAATACAGGTTTGTCGGAATAACTAATCAATACGACAGCACTCATAATACCAAGTACAATAATGGCGACTCCTGAACGTTTACCAAAACGGATCGCTTGATCATCAGTAGCGTTCTTATTGATGTATTGACTGTAAATATCTACTGTGAGTATGGTTGTACAGGAATTTATAGCGCCTGAAATATGAGACATAATCGCAGAGATGAGACCGGCCATAACCAGCCCGATTAGCCCTTTAGGCAGCAGTGTTTCTACGAGCGTCGCAAATAACAGATCCGGCTGATCTAAATGTGGTAAAAATTTGGGTGCTACCAAAGCGGGAATGGTTATGATCAGCGGTACCAGAAATTTAAGGTAATCACCGAAAATAACCCCCATACGGCCATGCCATTCATTTTTTGCTGCCAATACGCGCTGAACAATAAATTGATTGGTCGCACAGTAGAATACACTGATACAAAGCAAACCGCCTAGATACATCGTCCAGGGAAAGTCGGGATCAGACGCCGGATAGAACATCTTCCAGTCTTTGGATGATTCCACGACGGACTGAAATCCGCCTGCCGCATTAATGGTAGCGAAGGTCAGGACGATACCGCCGAGCACCAGGATAACCAGTTGCACCATTTCGGTCCAGATAACGGCTTTCAGCCCACCTAAAACCGTATACAAGCCCGTCAAAATCGCCATGCCGAAAATACTATACAGAATGGGAATACCAAATAAAGCATGTAAAGAGAGTCCGCCCAGATAGAGCACCGCACCGATCTCCACAAATACGTAGGTAAATAAAATCAAGATTGCATAGAGTACCCGTGTGGCATTTCCATATCTTTTTTCAAGATATTCTGGAATTGTATAAAAACCATTGCGTATGTAGAAAGGCAGAAATATCCAAAGCAGCGCATTAAAACCGATCAATATGGCGCCCCATTCCAAGGTGATGGCGACAAACCCACGGCTATAGGCCGCTCCCATGGCACCAACAAGATGATGACTACTGATATTTGCGGCAATAATACTCCCTCCGATCATCCACCAAGGCAACTTATCACCTGCCAAAAAATAGTCCCGTTTGGACGAAGAACTTTTTTTCGAAGCATATAATCCCAAGACGACGATACCGACTATGTATACCGCAAAAATAATGACATCAATCCAATCTAGTTTCATCGGTCAGTAATGTTTGAATTCCTAATTTAGTTTGTTCAATAAGTATCTCGAGGCTACCTCGTTCGTATGGACTCTGCCATACGGCATAGATATCATTATCATAGAGCTGTGCCGGCGCGAGGTAGCCCACATAACCGTTGGCGATATTGATAAAGGCAATGGTATGGTTGGGAAATTCGGCCCGTATAATTGACTGGTAACAAGAGTATGCTTCATTGGCCTGAGCCACCAAAATTGCGTCCCCCATTTTCCAGAGCCATACCGGAATGCTTGCTTCCCGCTGATCAGCAATGGTTTTGCGGGTATTGTATTTTCGCCAAAGGCGGTCTTTTATAACCCGATCCGAACAGCTTTCGTATTCCTCAAAAATAGATTCAAGGCTCGGTAAGTTTTTGTAGGGCACTTGTACTGTATGCACAAGTTGCTTGAATTCAGTCGATAATACCTGTTTTTGAAAACTCCAACAAGCCAACGGTGCTCCCGAAATTAACGCTTTGTCAAACACCCAACACTGAGCTGCATGATCTTCCTGAGCCAATGTTGCAAGCACCGCATAGCCCAACTGTCGACCATTTGCTTCGACCAAAGCAGGATCTTTGACATACTGACGTTTGGGAGCCAGATCACCTGATGCACCTTGCAGGAACAAACAGGGAACTTTCACGACCGCTTCCACCGTATGCCGCATTTCACCAACAAAATCAGGAGAAAGCAGTTCATTTTCATGGGCAAAGCTCGTCGGATGACAGGCATAATTGCAAATCAATGCCTTCAATTTTTCGGTGTTATCGTACACACGTCCGAGCAATAAGGTATGGTCAGCTTCTTTTGCAGGATTAAACCCGATGAGGTATTCGCCGTCAAGTTCCAGATCCCGATTACAGGCCAGATCACAGACCCCATAACTCCAATGTAAACTCCCTTCGAACAATCCATCCTTTGCCTGTTGGATACAGCTGATCGCCTGCACTTTTAAGAATTCCAGATACGGCGGAATCAACTCACCTCCGGGTTGATGTATATCCGTAGAACAGATACTGGGACCAGCATGCGTATGTGAAAGTGTAAAAACCAGCTGTGATGCAGTCAGATCGAAATGATCAAGCAATGCAAAACGCAATGCCCGTTCGTCTTCCGCATTTTTCCACCAGCCCAGATCTGCTGTCAATATGATGGCAGGGGGAGAATCAACAGGCGCCATATACAGACAATGCATCAACAAGGGTTGGTGCACACCAACAGCCTGATCAGCTGTGGCAGCCCCCCAATTGCGTGAATAGATTCCTAAAGCGGGCGTAATATCACATTGGCCAAGTCCAATTTTGGCTCGTAAACTACCTGTTGTTTCTTTTCTTGGATCCTTTTGTTCCATGATCTAAGGTCTAATTAATGAGAGGCCTCCATCTAGTATGATACTTATCCCCGTCATCTGTCTGCAGTTGTCAGAACATATCCAAAGCACCTGTTTGGCTATTTCTTCCGCTTCGAGAATACCCCCCAGCGGCACCACCGCAGCTGCCTTTTTTTGAAGCGCGGCATCCTTGGACCAAACCACTTTACTCAATCCCGCATTGACATAACCGGGTGCAATTTCGTTAACACGGATTCCATCAACAGCATATTCAAGTGCCATGGCTTGACAAAGCATCCGTAAGCCAGCTTTGGAAACGCTATATGCCGGCAGATTCTGGTGCACGGCATGCCCTGCCCAACTCCCCAAAAAGACAATATTCCCCTGAACACCAGTAGCAACAAATGCTTTAGCACAGGCGTTGGCCAGAAAAAAAGCACCGTCCAGATTGACCGCCATTTCATTTTTCCATGCGGTATTGCTGAGCTCCCGAAAATTTTGAATCGTGACGCAGGCCGCATTGGCAATACAGATCGCTATTGTTCCAAGTTCCCTCTGTATACGATCAACCCAAGCCTCCACCTGATCAGCATCTGAGACATCAACCTGATCGTAAAATAAGCTGGCCTGAGATTCTTCGAGCAAAGGCCAGCGCTCTTTGGCGAGCGCTGGCACAAAACGATCCGCAATACAGACAATTGCCTCCGTCGCCAGAAAAGCCTCGGCTATTGCCCTGCCAATATCACCAAGTCCGCCACTGATCAAAACTACTTTGTTCTTATATTCTGCTCTCATATCTACTTAAAATCTACCAGTCACCAACACTGCCATCTTTGTAAAATGTACGCTGTAAAATTTCCTGCTGGAACGGGTGCTTTTTCACCTCTTCTTCATTGATTTCAATACCCAGGCCCGCACGTATATTGGGGAGGACAATACGGCCTTTTTCTTGCACCGTAAATCCTTCACTGACGACATCTTGCCGCCATTCAACATCTTTGTGAACACTTTCACAGATGATGTACGAAGGTGTTGCGAAGCCCAACTCGATAGAAGCAGCTGTGCTTACAGGTCCCTGTGGATTATGCGGCGCCATGGACACGCGATAAGCATCCGCCAAAGCAGCTATTTTACGGGCTTCGGATAATCCACCGCAATGTGTAATATCAGGTTGAATAACACTTACCGCACGTTTTTCAAGCATATCCCGAAAAGCATGCACACCGATCAGGCGCTCTCCAGAAGCGATAGGTGTCGCCACTGCCCGTTGGATCAGGGCAATATCCTCCATGGTTTCGGGCCAGCATGGCTCCTCAAAAAAGTACAGACCGTAAGGTTCCAGCGCTTTGGCAAACTGCATGCCCATGCGTGGACTAGGACGCGCATGGCAATCTACCATGATATCAATATCATCACCTACGGCATCGCGCATTGCCTTTACGCAGGCCTCCGCATATTTAATCGGGCGAAGCCCTTCCAGGGACATCGTTTCCGGAACAGCCATCGATTTAAAAGCTGTAAAACCTTCATCAACGGCCTTTAAGGCAAGATCACCAAAACGTTTGGCGTCGTCCGGTGCTGTTTCGTAAAAATCTTCCATTCGGCCACCCCCCAAATGACAATAGAGACGGATATAATCCCGTACACGACCACCCCACAATTCATGGCAGGGTACGTTATGAATTTTACCTAAAATATCCCATAGGGCGATATCGATACCACTGATTGCCGTTCCGCGGACAATTCCGTTCCCATGCCAAAAATGCTGGCGATACATCATCTGCCACAGATATTCAATGCGGCGTGGATCCTCGCCGACCAACAGCTGAGAAATATCTTTAATTGCACCAACGACACTTTGTGTATGCCACTCCAACGTCGCCTCACCCCAGCCCCAAAGTCCGGGCTGATCGGTTATAATTTTAACAAAAATCCAGTTTCGCATGCGCGCATGGCATACAAAGGTTTCGATAGCGGTTATTTTCATAGTCAGGGTTACAAAGTTTTTATTACACGTGCTGTCGCTTCTAAGGTCCGGTCAATATCATCTTCCGTATGTGCAAAGGAAATGCTTCCCTGCTTAATTGCAGCCGGGAAATTAAAGATCCCTTCTTTTATGAGATTTTTGCGGTAGCGGATATCCAGTTCGAAATCATGATTATCCAAAATATCGTGAAAATTAAGCGGCGCATGATCCATAAAGTAAGTACAGAAGGCTGAGCCTTGACGAGCGACAAAAAATGGTATGCCTAATTTAGGAAATATTTCCTGATATCCCTGTTCCAAACGTGCGCCCAAATGTTCAACATGCTTATAGACTTGGTGCTCAGGACTAGAAAGTTTCTTCAATGTTGCAATTGCTGCAGCCGTAGTCAACGGAAAAGCATTGAATGTTCCCGCAATCATGACCCGCCGGGCTTTATCTGGATCAACAAAATAATCCATGTACTTTTTCTTTCCAGCTATTACTCCCAAAGGATAACCATTCGCTACCGCCTTCCCAAAGGTGGAAAGATCTGGCTGAACACCACAAATGGATTGATAACCACCTAAAGCATGTCTAAATCCGGTCTTTACCTCATCAAAGATCAACAAGAAACCCTGCTCATCCGCGAGCTTACGAAGTCCTTCCAAGTATCCCGGTTGCGGCTTAACAATACCGATATTCTGTAAAATAGGTTCCAATAAAATACAGGCTACCGAATACTTCTGCAACACATAGCGAACACTATCCAGATCATTGTAATTGATGACATGTACCAAATCAGAGTGGTTTTTGGGAACCCCGGCACTCAGTGAGTCAAAGGGGTATTCACCGGGACTTTGATAAGATCCGATATCAGCTTTTTGGCTGATTACATTGCAGGCCACATCATTATGCCAACCATTGTATCCACCCTGCATGACGATGATATGATCGCGTCCCGTTACCGCACGGGCGATCCGAATCGCATGATAAGTAGCCTCGGATCCCGTTGTCGTGATCTGCACGCTCTCAGCATTGGGCACCGATGCACAAAACAGTTCCGCAAACTCCCCTTCCAATAAAGTGGGCCCTGCTCCCATCAGCACCTGCTGTTCCTGAAGCGTCTTCAATACCGCAGCATTGACATCCGGATCATTATGACCAAGAAAGGAAGCGGCAAATCCAGCCTGATAATCGATATAACTATTTCCGTCGATATCCTCCACGTGGCTACCATTTCCCTTAACGAAGCAGATATTGGGATCCGACTTTCTGTTCAACGATACCACACCTCCTGGTATCCATTTTGCATTCTCGCGCAATATTGCGGCTGATCTTTCGTTTTCTTGCATGCTTATTAAAAGTTTTGCTTTTATTGTTTTTATAATTGGAGCGACTGCTTCGTATCTAATCCGTGATACAGCAATCTTTTAAATATACGCTATTTTATGTATACCAAATTACAATATTTTTGTATACATTTAAAATAAATTTTAAAATAATTCAGATGAACATACTTATTGACGGCCTACACTTTCCGGAAGGCCCCGCCTTTGATCAGCAAGGCACGATATGGCTGGTAGAAAAAGAAGCCGGCAACCTAATCCGTTACCGGGACAACAAGTACGATCGCATACAGGTTGACGGGCATCCCAACGGAATTGCCATTGCGCCAGATGGAACGGTCTGGTTCTGCGACGCTTTACAAAACAGCATCCGTAGGTATAATCCTGCCGACAGCAGTTGCGACACACTCTTGAATAAACTCGACGGCAAAGCATTAAAAATGCCCAACGATTTATGTTTTGACAGCAACGGAAATCTGTTATTTACCTGTCCGGGGAGCGAATCGACAGATGGAACAGGCTATATCTGCTGCCTAAGGACCAATGGCATGGCGCATGTCGTCCATCAGAATATGTACTATCCGAACGGACTAGCCTTTGCCCCCAACAGCAGCCAATTATATATTGCCGAAACAGGCAGTAAATGGATCTGGAAAATGAACTGGAATGCCTTATCATGTCAAATGGATTCCATTGAAAAATTTGCACTTGCAGGTGGACAGATCGGACCCGATGGGCTCGCATTTGATGAGGAAGGCAATTTATTTGTTGCCATATATGGCTCAGGGCATATCCTCGCACTGGATCAAAGCGGCATAGCCACTGAAAAAATTCAAACAGCAGGACAAAACCCTACCAACTGCGCTTTAGACCCATACGGAACGATGGGACTGATTATTACAGAAGCAGAAAAGGGTCAATTACTCCAACTGAATCATACAAAAAAGGGGATATTATAATATATATCCCCTTGTCTTTCGTATATTCCAGCGAGACTTTACACAAGCTCCAAAGCTTCCTGCTCACCTCGATCGAGGTGATGCACCAACGTCTCATAAGCCTTGTTCCAATCATTCGCTTTTAATGCATCCACAATTGCACGATGCTCTTGTTCGGTATCCAGATAATCCTCCATCTGCCCCAGAATGGCACCTAATTTCATGTGAAATAAAGGAATATTGCTATTTTTATAAATAGCAATTAATCTGGAATTGCAAGTCCCTTCGATAATACGTTCATGAAAGCGCACATCAGCCTCACAGGCTCCACCATAATACCCTTTGCTCACCATATCCGAAAAGTCATTGCAGATCAATTCCAAATCATCAATCAGTTCCTTATTCTTTTTTGAAAACAAAATCTTTAAAGCACCGACTTCAAGCAATTCACGCAGCTCACGGATATCCCGCACATCCTCGACGGTCATCTTTTTCACAAAACAACCTCCTTTTTCACCGAACTCCACCAGACTCTCTCCCGCCAAACGCATAAAGGCTTCACGAACAGCTACCCTGCTTACAGCCAACTTATCAGCCCAGGCACTTTCAACCAACCGCGCCCCACCGGCGAGCTGACTTGATAAAATCTTCTTGCGGACTTCCAAATAAACTTTGTTGGCAAGCGAATCCTCTTTCATATTGTATACAATTTTCTACAAAAATAAGAATACAAAATCATTTAAAAAATTTAAACAATATATTCCTTTACTAAAACACCCCCTCGCGGGCACCATACTGTCTCCCCGGTGACAAATAGAATAGCTCTGCCTTAGATTTCCAACTGGTCGTATGATTCCCTTTGAGGATATTTATATTAAAGCTACTATTTTTCGATGGATTTTTCACATTCCAGAAACCATCTTTCAGACCCACGACAATCACTTCGTACTCCTGATCTGCAGGAACAGCGATTTCAACTGTCTTATCGATATATCGATCGGGTTTGGCGATAACAAGCACGCGGTCTGCAATCCGAATCAGGTAATAATCCTCCTTTTCCTCGTAATTCACCTGTAATTTTGCTTCGGCACTTTCCACCATTTGAAAAACCGTCGCATAGCTCACCTGCGTACTTTTAGCTTTTGGGCTAACCAAAACCCGCGCACCCCGCGCCTCAGGCCAAGGCGATTTCACCTGATACAGGTCCCCAAATACAAAAGCCGTGGAATCACCGGCATAAACGTTCACCTCCCGATCGACCACCGCAGGCTTAAACATATCGACATAGGTCGTCCCGCCCACATTCTTAAACTGACTATTCAAAACAAACCCTGCTCCATTAACGACCGGTTTATTCAGCGTATTAATCTGCCAGTAGGGCTGAAATTCGCTATTATTGGTTTTCAATTCATCCAATAACACAATAGCAGCAGGCACATCTTTTCGTTTCAGATTCAAAAACAGAAAACTCTTTGCATACGACTTTACTTTGGAGGAATAGGCCGCGGTAAGGTCTGCATTAAAGTAACTGTAAGCAGGCTGGATAGGATCCGTACCAAATGCCGAAGCCCTGATTTCCCCGGTATGGTACCAAGAATCGCCGAGCACTTCCGCTACGGTACGCGGAAAGCGCTGACTAAAGCGCGTCCCACCATCATTAGTTTTGGTCCGGAATAAAAGCGGTTCAGCAGGATCGCGAACCAATAGCATACTGTGCGCCGCGGAGCGCTTATTAAAATTAAAGTCATAAGGTGATCCATAAGAAAGATATAACCCCAGATCACCCACCTGAATACCATGATGATAAATCTGTAAGGCACCGGCATCCGCATGTTGATGATTTCCAAAATGATAACCACCACCTTTTATCTCCGCAACGACATCCTTACTTGTCTTCTCCTCACTCCATCCTGTCCGGGCAACCATAGCCCCCAAAATAGGCCCAAAATCTTTGGTCAGCGGCAGCTTTGAGCGATCGAAATCCGCTTTGAGCTTCGGATCATTTAACAACAGAAACAGCACTGGATTATCAGGCAAACCACCCTGTTTCAAAAATTCGGCCTTGATCATTGCATTTCCCGAATAAGCGTAACAAAGAAGCATTGTCTGAGGGTTCTTCCAATAAAAATCATCACTGGAATTATATTTCACATTAAACATATCGCCATCACGCAGCATTTTCCCGTCGGGTGTACGCATGTACAACCAATAATAGGGCATATTCTTGATGTTATCATCAAATACGGGATAACCCAGCATACGATAATACAACCAGGCAGCATGCATCTCCCAGCCAAAACGATAACCACCATAGTCAACCCCCTGGTTGTGCCGTGGAGACTGATATTCAAACTTACGCATCGGCACAAGCTGCTCCAGCACGCTATAAGCAACATATTTATAGGGCTCAGGATCTTCATCATATACAGCCAAACTCCAAGACAGCATATCCCGGCAGATCTGTGCTTCATTACCATGGCCGTTTATAATACTTTCCAGTCCGTAAAATGGCGGCCAGCCCACCTCCATATCCATGACCAATCGCTTAAAGTCCTTCCGCATTTGATTCTTAACAGCAGCATTCATCAGTGGATAACACCAATCGTAGACCAGTGCCCCCGTATAGATTGCCCGTCCCAATTCACGGGTAATATCACCATGTGTCACATTCCCAAATTCCAGAACTGACAAATAACGCGAAGCAAGATCCACAGCTTCTCGCCCAATCCGTTCATTCTGTGTCATGAGGTAGTAAAATGCTTTCTGCTCAATAACATGCTCCAGCCTTTCATTATAAAACATTTCCTGATGCTCATTGGTCGGAAAAGTATAAGGCGCTAAAGCCGCAACTTCCACTTTAGCCCATGCCGAACCATGCTCTTCAGACAAGAGCCGTTCTCGGACAATAGGTAAACTTTCTTTATTTACCCACAACCTTGGCCTTTCTTGCGGGGGCGTAATTTTAGGCTGATAATGCACAGCTGCTAAAGGTGCCGCAGGCGGAACATAAGGTCTGACGCGCAACCCCAGCAGCATTAAATTTGCAGGTAGCCAGATTTTCAATTTTTCCGATGCGTTCAGCAACTCAAATTTTCCAAGCTCCTGATGCCCCCCTTTCAGATTATCATACACAATACGTTTTGTCACCCGCTGTCCACCCAGTTGAAAATAGGCAACTTTTGTCATTAAACCTGTTTCATCTTCTTGTTTTAGCCGCTCCAGATCCTGAGGTCGAGCATCCGACTCCAGCACATACCAGCCCGCCTGTGGCACCTTAACCGCTACTTCAATATCTGCCAAACGATCAGGGTAACCAGCAACGGGAACGGTTTTCAATACCAGCCCCCGCTCGCTTCCTCCCTTTGATCTTTCATAAAAGGCGGTCTTTTTATTTAAGTCACCCCGACTCAAGTCAACCAGAATTTCTTTTTGCTGCGCGGACGAAACTGACGTCAACACCAACACCAAAAACAACGAAAAATATATCTTCATCAAACTTATCACCAATGATACAATACAACTATTTAGCCAAACCGGCGGAAGTATTTTACTCCCAGCCCGGATTTTGTGTCAAATTTGGATTCACATCCCTTTCTGCCTGCGGAATAGGCCACAGATAATAATGGTCCGGAAACCCCCGCTGTCTGATCTGAGTCCCGTTAAAATCTGTCATCCAAACTTTATCCACAACATCTTTTGCGATCTTCCATCGCCGGATATCCGAATACCGTTGTCCCTCACCAGCTAGCTCCACCATGCGTTCGTGACGTATTTTTTCACGCATAATTTCCTTACTCAAGCCAGCAGGCAGATCAGGCATTTTAACTCGTTTACGAACCGCATTCACCGCATCATAAACCGTTTGATCAGGCGCACCCAAAGCCTCATTCTTTGCTTCGGCATACATCAGCAGCACGTCTGCCAGGCGAATCAAAGGAAAATTTTGCGGCATATTATCCTGAAGCGTATAAACAGAACCTGTCTCCACAAATTTGCGCCATGCATAACTGCCATTTGTCCACACAGGCACATAGGCATTCGGATCGGTGTTTGCTACCGGAAACTTATACAGATAAGTCACACCACCACGCCCCACGAAAGTCGACCACGGCACAACGACAGACTGTTGTAGACGCGGATCACGTTTCTCAAAAAGCTTACGCACCGAAACCTCATCTTTCCAGTCCTCCACACTATTGGGGTTAAAAGGCTCCCCTTTTGCATTGGTATAATTCGCAAAATCAAAAGCCGTCCCATCTTCCATATCAAAAGCATTGACAAGCTGAGGCGTGGGCCTTGTCCTTTGGGACCCTGTCGTCGCACCCCGCGCATTTCCGTAATTACGATCGGTCGCTATACCATGTCCCTGCTCAGCAATATATTGCACATCAAAGATCACTTCACTATTGTTATTGCCAGCAACCCGAAACAAAGTATGGAAATCAGCAAGCAACTTGCGGTCACTTTTATCCATCAGCTCCTTAAAATCAGCAGCAGCTTTTGCATATTCCTTCGCCCAAAGATGTGCTTTGCCCCGCATGGCAAGGGCAGCCCATTTGGTCACGCGCCCCTTATTTGAGGCATCATAAGTATCCGGCAATGCCTCATAAGCTTCGGTCATGTCTTTGACTATAAACTCATACACTTCTTTCTCTGTATTTCGGGGCTCATAAGATTCATCCACATTAATAGGACTGTCATACAAAGGAACTCCACCGAAATAATCCCATAATTTAAAATAAAAATACCCCCGGAAAAACTTCGCCTCACCCATACTCCGTCTTTTTATAGCTTCACTCATTGTGATGGCAGGAATATTCTTCAGGGCCGTATTTGCACGATATACTCCTTTAAAAAATATTCCCCAGGAGGTCAGGTAAAAACCTGCATTGGCGGGAAAAACACCCGTTGTCAATCCCGTTGCAAAAGACTGATAGGATATGTCGGTAAAATCATCCATCATCCCATAAATTACGATACTATTGGTAAATTCCCTATTGGCATGGTAAAGGGTATTCACCCCCATGACAGCATCTTGCTCAGACTTCCAAAAACTCTCCTCCGAGAGACCGACCAATGAATTCCGGTCCAAAAAATCACTACAAGAACTCAGTAGTGCCAATGCAAGTGATGATGCAATTATTATTTTGTTAAATTTCTTAATCATGGCTTTTCGTCTTAAAATGTTACATTTAAACCAACTACCCATTGTTTCATTAAGGGATAAGAGACACTGGCGTTTTCTGGATTATAACCTTTAAACTTTGTGAATGTAAAGTAATTCTCCAGATTAGCGAATACGCGCAATCTATCCACTTTAAATTTCGCCGAAGCCTCTTTTGGCAGCGCATAACCCAGCTGTAGCGATTTTATTCTCAAAAACGAGGTATTCTGCAGCCAGTAGTCACTGTATACGGTATTTAAAGCACTGCCTGAAGTACGCAATCGCGGATATTCGGTAGAATGGTTTTCAGGTGTCCAGCGATTTAATATTTCCGCATTCTGCAAGAAACCTTCATTGATGTTGAAGGTATTAAAACCATCATTACCCCAATATTGCTTCACACCACCAACACCCTGGGCAACGACGTTCAGATCAAAACCTTTGTAACCCGCATTCACACTCAGTCCGTAGGTAACTTTAGGCAATCCTGAGTAATTCTTGACAACCCTATCCTCCTCGTTGAAGACTTTATCACCGTTCACATCTTTGTACAACATATCCCCCGGCTTAGGCTCCCCACCCACATACGTCCCAAAAGTATAACCATCTGCCTTCAATTGATCAATTTCACTTTGATCCTGTATAATCCGATCAAATTCAAGCATATAAAAACTATTGAAAGGCTTTCCTTCCATCGTAATATAACTTTCATTGATTGATCTATTGCCGTTGAACTTAATCACTTTATTATTCAGGAAGGACAGGTTACCATTCAGACCATAAGACCAATCTGCACCTATTTTCCCAAAATACCCAAGCTGAAGATCAACTCCTCTATTACGCATCTCGGCAATATTCTGCCAAGGCGGCGAGAAGTTACCCATAACCATCGGAATAGGAATCTTCGTCAGGATATCTGAGGTGTTACGATCAAAATATTCTGCGCTAAAATTCAACCTGTTATTTAATAAGGCAAGATCCAAACCGATATTAGCGATCGTTGTCGTTTCCCACTTAATTTTGCTGTTCGCAATTTCCTTTGGCGCCACCCCTTGCTTCAACTGACCACCGAATGGATACAGATAGGAACCGTATACGACTTGATAAGTATAATCGCCGATTCTATTATTCCCCAATCTGCCCCATGAACCACGAATTTTAATTTCATCAAATACAGCTTTCAAAGGCTGGGCAAACTCTTCCTCCGTTACACGCCAGCCCGCTGAAAAGGATGGAAAGAAACCCCATCTATTCTCCTTTGCAAATCGGGAAGAACCGTCATAGCGTGCATTTGCTTCAAATAAATATTTCCCTTTAAAATCATAATTCAAACGGCCAAAATAAGACTGGAGAGCATCATCTGTTCCGGAACCATTAATCGCTTCAAGGTTTGCCCCCGCATCCAGAATATAGATCGCATCATCCCCCAATATATCATTCTTTTTTGCATCAAATTTGTCCATACGGTTATACTGCTGATCAAAACCCAGCAATACCGCCAAATGATGATTTTCCGCAATTGTTTCACGGTACCGCAACAAGGTATTCAGCACTGTTGTATAATTACGGATGCTACCATTGAACAAACTACTTACGCTTGGCTTTTTTTGATATTCCAATCCAGTCTGTAAGTTCCACAAGGCGTAAGGCCGCACATATTCCCAATTCCGGTTATTATTGTAATTAAAACCAAAACTACTTTCCCACTCCAGATTTTCCATAAAATTCACGACACTAAAAAACTTAAGCCCAAGCTTTTGCCTTTCGTAGTCACCCCGAATATTATCTACATAAGCTCTTGGATTAGCCCCCTGAGGCAGCCCGGGGAACATCTCCCCTCCATAACGGCCGTCCTCATACCGTGGCACGACCCCCGGCGTCGTATTACGTATCGCTCCAAAAAAGCTATTCACATCCAGAGGCTGCCGGTTTGACCAGGTACCAAAAACATTTCCGCCCAACGTCAAGATATTCTTGATCTTCGTATCGGCATTGATCCGAAAATCATATTTTTTGTAACCAGAATTATCCACTACTCCTTTATTATCCAGAAAACCCAAAGACATGGCAAAGTTTCCTTTTTTTCCGCCGCCACGAACAGCCAGCGTATGCTCAGTTAACGGCGAGGTATTCAGCATTTCCTTGTACCAATCTGTATTTGGATATAACGGATTACCCGCTGCCGACTCCTTTCTCCAGGTATCAATTAACTCAGCACTATATTTTTCGCGCCCTTCCGACTCATTAACAAGCTCCATATGAGTTGCCATATCGGTTATAAAATCAATATTTTTAGCCACTTGCTGGCGCCCGAAGTACCCATTATAGGTCACTGTAAAGTCTTCTCCCTTTCCGCGCTTGGTAGTGACCAATATAACACCATTCGCAGCCCGGGAACCATATATTGCAGCCGATGACGCATCCTTCAAAACAGATATGCTTTCCACATCATTGGGATTGACATCATTCAACGCACCGGGCACCCCGTCAATGACAACCAAAGGAGACGCATCATTCATTGTCCCCTTACCACGAATCAACAGATCAAATCCTTCCGCACCGGGACTACCGGAGGTCTGCGCAATATTAAGTCCGGAAGCCTTACCTACCAATGCGGAAGCCAAATTCATATTTGGCCGGCTCACCGTTGACTCATCAAACCTAACACTGGAAACAGACCCCGTAAGGGTCTCTTTCTTCTGCTTACCATAACCGACGACAACGACTTCATCAAGGGTACTTTCATTCGTTTCAAGCACCACAGCCTGCACATCCCTTGCCGAGGCGACCTTTGTACTAAAACCGATCAGACGAAACTGAATCTGATCCGAAGAAGATCCGTTCACTTTGAACCGCCCCTCCTGATCTGTCACTGTAACAGAGGAATTTTTAAGGTTGCGCACCTCCACCCCGGCCAATGGCTGACCTTTTGCATCGAGCACTTGCCCAACGATCTGCTGTTGAAAATTTGCTGCGCCCCCGGCCGAATTAAGAACGCGTTGAACGGGAATCTTTTCCACGTGAGGAAAAGACGGAACAGTGGCAAATGCACCCATTGAAATAAAAGGCAGTCCAACCAAAAGACATTTCCTGTTTATCACATCCCGGATTTTAATCTGTTTTAGTATCATGAATACTCAGGTTAAAGTGGTTAAATAAATGATTTATAAGCTCTTCAGTTTATTGGTATTTTAAAGAAGCAGCATTTCGTTTTATAATTTTACAATGACTTCGCTTCTATATTTCATCATAGTGAATACAATAATATATAATTTTTGTATACAATTCAATATTTTTTTTACTTTTTTACAAAACAGCCGTCTTAATAAATACAGATAAACCTAATAAAATCATCTATAGAATTAACTAACAACAACACTAAATCGAATTTAGCAATGCACATCCAATAATTTTGTATACAAATTACATTATTTTTTGTATATTTATTTTTAATAAACTAATTTTGACATAACCAGATAAATCAAAAAAGTAACCATTGACCGACAATGAAACAACAAATAAACTGTGTTTGGCCATTGCTATTGATGTTCTTTCTATCTTCCTGTTCTACACGGAACGAAAAGGAGACAACGATAGTCAATAGCATCCAACTTGAAAACAGCATACTTTCTTTATCCAAGGAAGCCGTTGGCCTGCAGGTTCCATGGGATTTACAATACGACCATGTAAATCAGGCTATCTTATTTTCGGAAATCGGCGGAAGTATCCGAAGGTTGGATATACAAACAAAAAAAATCACTTTAGTTGATAGCCTAAAAGACGTCTACCATCAGCGTACGCTCGGGCTATTAGGCATGTCTTTGTATCAGCCTGAAAACGAACAGGCTTATCTCTATCTTTCCTATACCAGTAAAAGAGACAGTCTTATTTTTTCAAATTTATACCGCTACGATTACAGTGCCGATGGCAGACTGTCCAACCCAAAACTCCTGTTACAGATACCTGGCAATACCGGACATAACGGTTCGCGCGTCATTGTATCTTCTGACAAGAAAGTTTATTGGGCGACAGGCGATGCAGCAAGCGATACCTTTGCACAGGATAGCACTTCGTTAAATGGAAAGATCTTGCGGTTAAACCTGGATGGTACGGTCCCTTCGGATAATCCGATGGCAAACAGCTATGTATATGCCTGGGGTTTTCGTAATATGCAGGGACTTACCCATAACAATAAAGGTACGATCTACAGCTCCGAACATGGGGATGCCATTGAAGATGAGATTAATCTTATCCAGCCCCTTAAAAATTATGGCTGGCCGCAAATTGAAGGTATGATTGATACCGAAAAGGAGAAAGCCATAGCCAAGCTAAGCCCTCGAACTGAACCCATAAAATCGTGGACCCCAGTCGTTGCCCCATCCGGAATGGCTTATTATGGTGCCGCAACCATCCCTGAATGGCAGAACAGCTTGATTTTAGCAACGCTAAAAAACCAGTCCTTACGGATTCTGAAATTATCAGCCGATGGCAAAAAGATAACCGATGAAAAAGTCTTATTTAAAGATCAGCTTGGCCGCTTGCGTTCAGTATTGGTTTTACCCAATGGCGATATCTATTTCTGTTCGAGCAACCGTGACTGGAATCCGCAAAAAGGATTTCCGAAGCCAGATGACGATGTTATTTATCGGCTTCGCCTTTCAGACAAGGCGGTCGCTCCCATCCTTAAGCCACAAACTGCCAACGCTATCGCGCCGACCGTAAAAAACGGGCAAACATTATACGATTCCTATTGTGCTTCCTGTCACAAATCTGACGGTAAGGGACTGACAAATACATTTCCGCCATTAACACAGTCAGCCACGGTCATTGGTGAGCCCAAAACACTATTAAAGCTGCTTTTACATGGACTGAATGGTCAGTCGATCAATGGGGTCAACTATGAGGGTGCAATGCCAGCATTTTCGTTTCTCAAAGACGAGGAGGTCATCGCGGTTGCAAATTATATTCGAACTCATTTTGGGAATAATGCCTCTAAAATCAACCAACAGAACTTAACCTCATTACGCTAAATTTATGGAACAGCAACAAGCTCCCAAACGCTCCTTATTCAAGAACTGGTTATCCATCCTGGGACCGGGGGTCATTACTGCGGCACTGGTTTTCGGCCCGAGTAAAATGACCATTACATCAAAAATGGGTGCCGATTACGGTTTTTCCCTCCTTTGGGTCGTCGTTGTCGCCATCTGTTTTATGACAGTTTTCACCAATATGGCGGCACGCATCGGCATCGCCCGTGACGAATCCCTCCTCACTTTAATCCGAAATAAATTCGGGAAAACTATATCCATTGTTATTGGCATCGGCATTTTTCTCGTCGCCACCTGCTTCCAATCGGGCAACGCCACCGGGGTGTCTATTTCCATTTCGGAGGCAACAGGGACAAATCCGCAATTTTGGATTATTGTGTTCAATGTGATCGGTATTCTGCTACTCTTCTTTAAATCATTCTACGCACTACTGGAAAAATTAATGCTGGCATTGATTATTCTTATGCTCTTTGCCTTTCTTTCAACAGCAATCATGATTGAGACACCTTTAGGCGACTTTCTTAAAGGATTTGTACCGGGTATTCCCCCTGGCTCAGTCGGCCTGATCATTGCTTTTACGGCTTCCTGTTTTTCAATTGTGGGCGCTTTCTATCAGAGCTATCTCGTACAATCCCGGCGCAAATTATCCGGCGATCAGCAGACAACCCAAAGGCAGCTCATGGGAAGCCGGATCGGTATCATTATCCTTGGCATTATGAGTGCCGCCGTGATGGTATGTGCCGCGAACACACTCCATCCTCAGGGCATCAAACTGAGTTCGGCTGCTGAAATGGGTCGAGCGCTGGAGCCGCTTTTAGGAACTTATGCTTCGCACCTCTTTTTCGTCGGACTGTTTGGAGCCTCTTTTTCGTCCTTAATCGGAAACGCCGTCCTCGGCGGATCATTACTCGGTGATACCTTTGGTTATGGCAATAACCTGAACCATCCGAAAGTCAAGCTGTTCATTTCCATGGTTATGATTTTTGGTTCTGTCATTGCCCTTATCTTCGGAAACCTACCCTTGGAACTAATTGTTTTTGCGCAAAGTATCACCATTTTCCTTGTCCCTTTTATTGGTATTATCCTATTTCTTATCGCCAACGATAAGGAGATCATGGGCGATCTCCGAAACAAACCATTGACGAAATTGTGGGCCATCCTGGGACTTGTATTGCTCGTCGCCCTAGCTATCAGTAATTTTTACAATTTAATCAAATAAATCAGCTATGAACAACAACACTTTAGCAGCATTAGAGCAACAGATACTCGCGCCATCGGCGGAGCTCATTGAAGACATAAAAAAAATCCAGGGGGATATTCTATTCTTAGGAATCGGCGGAAAAATGGGACCAAGTATGGCTAAATTGGCTATCCGGGCGATTGAGGCTGCTGGCATTGAAAAAAAAGTTATTGGCGTATCGCGCTTTTCAACAAAAGAGTTACAGCAGGAATTAGAAGATATCGGTATCTCGACCATTGCCTGCGACCTATTGGATCCTAATCAGCTCAAACAGCTACCGCAGGTCCCCAATGTTATTTACCTGGCTGGGCATAAATTCGGTACAACCGGAAATGAGGACTTCACCTGGGCGATGAACACCTACCTCCCCGGAATGGTAGCCTCCCATTTCGAAAAATCCAATATTGTCGCCTTTTCATCGGGCAATGTACTTCCTTTTGTGCCCATCAATCGTGCCGGAGTTTCTGAAGAGACTACACCGGAACCTGTGGGTGAATACGCACAATCCTGCTTGGGCCGAGAGCGCATTTTCGAATATTTTGCCAAGAAAAACCATACGCCGACCCTTATCTATAGACTAAACTACGCTGTCGATTTTCGCTATGGCGTATTGGTTGAAATAGCAAAAGCTGTCAAGGAGCAATTGCCCATAGACCTGACAACCGAAAACGTGAATGTAATCTGGCAAGGGGATGCGAATGAAATTGCTTTAAGATCCTTATTGCACTGCCAGACTCCTGCCAAAATATTAAATGTCACCGGTCCCGAAATCCTATCTATACGTTGGATTGCTGAGCGATTTGGCGAACATTTCAACAGCACACCAGTATTTATAAACCAAGCCGCAGGAACTGCCTTGCTCAACAATGCCTCTGAATGCCATCGTCTATTTGGCTATCCAAAAACGACCATTCGGGAAGCTATTGCTATTACGGCACACTGGTTAATGAACGGCGGTGAGCTCTGGAACAAAGACACCCATTTTCAAGAAAGAAAAGGGAAATTCTAAAGAAAAACAATTATTCCAATGAAAAAATTAGACGCTAATTTACAACAACATCTCCAGGCCGGCACGGTCATCCCCGCCCATCCCCTGGCTCTTCATGAGGATCGTAGTATAGATGAGGAGTCTCAACGTCTTTTGACAAAATATTATATCGCGAGCGGAGCTGGAGGAATCGCCGTCGCCGTACATTCTACCCAGTTCGAAATTCGTGATCCAAAAATCAACTTATTCGAAACTGTTTTAAAATGGGCCAGCGAAGAGGTGGACAAGGCACAGCTTCAACGCCCCTTCCTTAAGATTGCAGGCATCTGCGGGCCTACTGAGCAAGCGATACAGGAAGCAAACACGGCGCTTAAATATGGTTATGATATTGGCTTATTAAGTATGGGCGGGCTCAATGGATGGACAGAAAAGGCTATACTTGATCGGGTACGCGCAATTGCCGCTGTCATTCCGGTATTTGGATTCTATCTTCAACCCTCGGTGGGCGGGCGTATTTTTTCCTATTCTTTTTGGCAGGAGTTTGTCGAAATAGAAAATGTTGTTGCCATCAAATGTGCTTCTTTTAATCGTTACCAAACACTGGATGTCATGCGTGCGCTCGCAAATTCAAATCGTAGTGATCAAATCGCCATGTATACAGGCAATGATGACAATATCGTCAATGACTTAATGACCACCTATCAATTTCCAGTGAACGGAAAGATCGTTGAGATTGATTTTAAAGGAGGATTACTGGGGCATTGGGCCGTGTGGACGCAAAAAGCAGTAACGCTTCTGGATGAAATTAAAGCCTACAAATGTAATCCTGATAATCAGACAGCAAGTCACCTTTTAAGCAAAGCCATTGCAATAACAGACAGTAATGCTGCATTTTTTGATCCGGCAAATGCTTTTCACGGTTGTATACCGGGGCTCCATGAAGTCCTTACGCGCCAAGGCTTGATGAAAGGTACCTGGTGTATCAATCCAAAGGAGCAACTATCGCCGGGGCAAAAAGAGGAAATTGACCGTGTGTACAGCGATTATCCAGAACTAAACGACGATGCATTCGTGCAAAATTTCTTAGGTCGAAGATAACAGTTACTACGTACTACTTTACAAACTAAATTATGGCAAAATTAACCAATATCTCCTGCCTTTTGCTCTGCGCAACATGTGGCGCTAGCCCACTCTTTTCAGTAGCCCAACAAGCAATGACCTATAATGGTTTGGTCAAGGATAAGCAGCTTAATGTAGGCCTAGCTGGAGCTACCATAAGAACCTCCAGCGGAAAGTACACTTCAACAGATAACGAAGGAAAATTTCAGCTCCTGACATCACCGGGGGATTCTCTGACCATCACCTCTGTGGGGTATGATAGCTACCGGGTAGCCCTGACCAGTACTCCAACGCTTATTATCCCCCTAGTCAAGTCGGCAACCCAGTTGGAAGAAACCGTTGTCATTGGCTATGGTTCGATCAAAAAAAGTTCTCTAACCGCCTCGGTATCAAAAATTGAAAATAAAAATTTGGACCAGGTTCCAAGCGCAAGGCCGGAGACCGCACTTCAGGGTAGATTACCTGGATTAAATATCTCGCAGACCCGAAGTACCCCGGGTGCCGCTCCCGTCATACGTATTCGCGGTATAGGCTCAATTTCTGCTGGAAATGATCCGCTTCTGGTCGTTGACGGATTCCCTGGGGCGAGCTGGTCCAATATCAATGCAAATGACATTGAATCCATCGAAGTACTGAAAGATGCATCAGCGGCATCAATATATGGGTCGCGTGCTTCTGGCGGGGTCATCATCATTACCACAAGAACAGGGAAAGCGGGCAAGCCCGTGGTACGTGCAAATGTCCTGGCGGGATGGTCACAACCTATCCTGCATGACGATTTTATGAACAGCCAAGAGTATTATGAAACCATTATCAAATATCAGAATCGCGAATACTTTTATGTAGGTGGTGATACCAGCCTCCCACTGTGGGGGGACTCACGACGCCCTGCAGGCTACCAGGTGAATCCGGATATACTGAATGGTAACGACGTCAACTGGCAAAATGCAGTGACCAAAAATGCGCCTTTTCAAAGTTATGATCTTTCCGTAACCGGGGGTACTGAACAGAGTAAATATTACCTCTCTGCAGTTTATAAAGACCAACAGGGAACTCTATTAAACACCTTTTTCAAGAGTTATGGCATGCGAGCTTCCGTAGACACGAAGATCAACGAACGGTTCCAGATCGGTGCAATGCTCAACCCAACCTATCAGTCAGCTCGCACCTCCCCATTGACAATGGACTCCTACAATAAATACCCACCATTTGTTGCGATCCAAAATCCGGATGGAAGCTACCCTAAAGCACGGGACTATTGGGGCTTCAACGTATCCTCACAAGCCAACCCAATGGGAATCTTGATGGGAACCAATAATCAGGGACAGACACTCAGTGCATTGGGCAATATCTATGCCGTCTACAAAATCCTCGATGGCCTGACATTGAAAACGACCCTGAATGCAAATATGTTTTACAACAATACGGACAAGTTTCAAGCTTCTTGGGCATCCAATACCGGACTTTCCTCGGGCAGTGCCGCAGATTCCCGCATCATCACGCTGCTCAATGAAAACACGTTAAATTATAACAGAACGTTTGCCCAACATCATGATGTTTCTTTAATGGCAGGCGCTTCTTACCAAAAAGCTACAAGCCGAAATATCAATTTACTGGCCGTCAACGGAACATTCAACAACAATATAATTGAAACATTAAATAATGCTTTGATCAATCCCAACGGAAGCAATACCTTAAAATCCGTCTGGGGAATGATTTCTTATTTTGGACGTGCAAATTACGCGTATAAAGAAAAATACTTACTCTCTGCCTCCATCCGTACAGACGGTTCGTCGCGGTTCGGACCCGATAACAAATGGGGGCTATTTCCCTCAGCATCCGCAGCCTGGCGGATTAGCAAAGAAAATTTTATGCTGGACCAAGAGCTGATCTCCGATTTTAAATTGCGTGCAAGTCTGGGAAATTCAGGCAATATGAACATTGGCGATTTCGCTTATTTAGGCTTGGTCACTGGGGGATTATATACAGTAAATGATCAAACACAGAACTGGTTAGCACAAAGCAGTTTCGGCAATAACAAACTAAGCTGGGAAAAAACCAATGAGTTTGACCTTGGTATTGACCTGTCGTTTTGGACAAATCGACTTTCAATCACCGCCGACTACTACCGTAAACGTACAAAAAACCTGCTCTACCAAGTCTCCATACCCAGTACAACCGGCTTCACCAGCTCACTATCCAATATTGGCGAAATCGAAAACAAAGGCTTCGAATTTGATCTGAACAGCAAAAATCTCATTGGCAAATTGAAATGGAACACAAATTTCAACTTCTCATTCAACCGTAACAAAGTGATTAATCTGGGCGGTGTCAATGAAAGGATGACGTCCATTTCCTATGGTATGAACTGGCTACTTCGCGTGGGCGAGCCGATGTTTTCCTACTACGGATATAAACATATTGGCGTTTTCCAGCGTGAGGAACAACTAAACAGTTTACCGAAACTGACAGGTGAAAAGCTTGGTAATCCCATTTATGAAGATATCAATAAAGATGGCAAAATAACAGCTGACGACCGTAGCATCCTTGGTAACTTTATGCCCAAAAGTTACTGGGGGATGACCAATGCATTTTCTTACCGCAACTTCGATCTTTCTTTCACCCTGCAGGCCGTAATCGGATCAAAAATGTACAATTTCGAGAATCAGTTTTATCAGGGTTCTGTATTGGGGAATATGAGAAAGTCGCTGGTTGCCGGCTCTTGGTGGTCGCCACAAGAACCCGGCGATGGCCATACTCCAGCCTTGTCTCTGAGCCAACTAAGTTTTAATGCCAATTCGGACCTTTACATCGAAGATGCCTCTTTTTTGGCTTTGCGTAATATCAATTTTGGGTACACTTTCCCGACAGATTTATCTTCAAAAATGGGCATAAAGAGCCTTCGGCTATTTACCTCGGTAAACAATGCTTTCTTATTGACAAAAAAAGGTTTTCACGCCTACAACCCCGAAGGTTATACGGGTGGTGAAGTCGGCGGTATCAGCAGTACGCCCGGTTATAATGTGGGCTCTGAACCCATAAGCCGTGTGTACACCTTTGGATTAAATCTCAGTTTTTAATTATTAATGTGTGCCTATCATGAAATTAAACATAACAATCCTGCTACTGGCTTCAAGTTTGCTGTTCGGCAGCTGTACGGATGAATTATTGAACACAATTCCGCCATCATCACTTACAGACATCAATTATTACAATGATGCCAACGATATGGAAAAAGCCGTCCTCGGTATTTATGCTAAAATGCAAAGCCGAAAGCCAAATGATTATCAGTTGCTGGAGCTTTCTTCCGATAATTTATATGGATCAACCAATACCGGTTTTGCGGGCATTCCTGAAATAGATGCATTGGCCATCTCTCCGAACAATCCTATCCTGACCGCTTTCTGGCAGGAAAGCTATGCGGGAATTTTTAGGGCCAATGCCGTAATTTCGAATATAGACAAACCTAAAGATTATACTGAGAGCAAAAAAAATCAGCATCTGGGCGAAGCTAAGTTTATGCGGGCTTTATTTTATTTTGATCTGGTCCGAACTTTTGGTGCTGTTCCTAAAGTACTTACAGCATTGTCGATTGACGAAGCCAGACAGTATAAAAGAAGTGCTACGGAAGCGATTTACGATCAAATCATTCAGGACCTGAACGATGCAATTGAAAAACTTCCATTAAAATCAGCTTTATCCAGAAATCGGGCAAGCAAGGAAGCAGCTCTTGCACTGCTTGGTAAAGTATATGTGGCAAAAAAAGACTGGACGAACGCCGAGACCGTGTTGCGACAATTTTTCACCAGTTATGGAGATAATTATATGCTGGTCGCTGACTATAATCAGTTGTGGTCACTGGAAAACGAGAACAATAGTGAGGTTCTTTTCAGCATTGGCTATACCGACGGTACCAACGGTCAAGACCTGTCCACAGCATTTGTTCCCAATGGCGGAATTTATAATCTGGTGTCCCGTGGTTCTGAGGTTGCTCTCCCCTCCTGGAGTCTACATAAGAAGATTCAGGCTGATGATACACGTCTTCGCAAGACGGTTGAATCAAATTATTTTTCCGCAGTATCAGGCGGACAAAATGCTATCTATTTTCCATATGCCTCCAAATTTATTGTCAAACACACGGCATTGGCAGCGGGATTGGATCTTCCCGTTCTTCGATTGGCCGATGTCATTTTATTGTATGCAGAAGCGCTGAATGAAAACGGCAAACTTGGCGATGCAATAACACAGCTCAATAAAATACGTCAAAGGGCATTCGGAAGTCAAAATCATAACTACAGCATCGATCAGCTGACACAAAAAGACCAATTTGTTACCGCACTGCTCGATGAACGACAGATCGAGCTAGCCTTTGAATGCGAACGGTGGTACGATCTGGTCCGTCAAGGAAAAATGACGGCAGTGATGAAGGTCGAAGAACGTAATTACAATCCTTCCTCGCAGATCGCTCAGAAAGTCACGTTATCCCCCAAAGATTATATGCATCTTTTCCCGATTCCACAAACAGAAATCGATCTGGTCGGAAAGACCATCCTTGAGCAGAATCCAGGCTATTAAAACGCATATATAGCAATGTTGGTCATCACCAGCATTGCTATATTATAAGTTTGCCGCACAGGCTGTTTGATTTTCACAATAATTTGTTTGAATTCTATATATTTTGTTTCCATTAATGGAATTATTTTTGTCGACAAATTATCAAGATGGAAAAAAACACTAAACCCAGACAATCTTTTATTCCGACGATACTGGCTTTTGCACTTGTTCCAATAACAGGGCTTGCTACCGACATCTATCTCCCTTCAATGCCACAAATGGCTCTGGAACTCGGTCTCAGCGAAGGTCATATCCAGTTAACGCTTTCATTGTTCCTAATCAGTTATGGTGTCGCACAATTCTTCACTGGCGCGCTTGTAGATGCGTGGGGACGATATAAAACTAATCTGATTTCATTGTTTCTATTTATCCTTAGTTTTTGGATAACCGCAACCACACATAATATCTGGGTCATTTACGGCATGCGTATTTTGCAGGGTATTCTTTCTGCATTCGTCGTCATTTCCAAACGGGCTTACTTTGTCGATGTGTACGAGGGCGAGCAGCGCAAACATTACCTCAGTATTATGACCATCGTCTGGTCAATCGGGCCTATTATTGCTCCCTTTATTGGCGGATACCTGCAAACACAGTTTGGATGGCGGTCTAATTTTATGGTTCTTGCCGTTTATAGTGCTATCCTTTTTGTGCTGGAATTGATCTTCTCTGGAGAGACGATCAAACAAAGAAAACCATTGCACATCAGCTATCTTATCGGCGAATTTAAAATGATGTTAAAGACAAATGACTTCACCTTCGGCGTATTGATGTGCGGGATATCTTATGGACTTGTTATGTTTTATAACCTTAGTGGTCCATTTTTCATCGAACACCAACTGGGTTACGGGGCAATCACGACAGGGTATACATCACTTATCATGGGATTGGCCTGGATGTGCGGAGGCTTTATTGGAAAAGCGTTGATCAAAAGAGCCCTCCTCCCCAAATTGCGAATTGCTAATTTCATTCAGATCATCTTGGTGTTAGTCATGATTGTGGTCTCTCCTTATATAGCAAATTTATATACGTTGACATTCTTCGCGTTTGCCATCCATTGCACGGCCGGATTTATATTTAATAACTATTTCAGTTATTGTCTGGGCAGATTTCCATTGTCTGCCGGGATTGCGGGCGGATTAGTCGGGGGAATTACCTACCTGGTCACATCCTCCCTAAGTTATGGCACCGTCAGCCTGGTCAACCCTTCGTCTCAGCTTGAAATCGGACTGGGCTATGCCTTATTTGCGGTACTGGGCTTGTTCACTCTTCTTTTCATTAGTAAGCTAGCTAAAACGAATAGGCTGTAATATAAACAGATAAAACTACACTGTAGATTTTAAGCCACACATTCCGATAACGAGGTTATTTTATTTTGGAATAAGTTTAAAAACAGTTATCTTTGTATCATCATAATTTAGGTTTATAATTGGTTATTGAAGGTTTTCATTCTCCCCGTTTGAAAACCTTTTTTTGTGCGATACAATTTCCTTTAATTTTCTTTCACACTAAATTTCTCGATGTAGGTACGCGGACTTTCTTTATAGAATTTCTTAAAGGTTTTACTAAAATATTTTGGATCATTGAAACCTACTTGATAGGCAACTTCACTGATACTCAGTTCACTGTTGTTTACTAATATTTGTGCTGCTTTTTTTAGTCGGACCATATTGATAAATTCGACCAGATTGAGGCCAGTTTGCTGTTTTATTTTACGGTATAAAACGGATCGGCTCACCCCTATTGCCTTCGTCAATTCCTGTACCCCGAAGTTTTCACAGCCCAAGTTTTCCTCCATCACCCCCAGTACCTGATCCAAAAAACGCGTTCTTTCGGTTGTCGCTGTTTCTTGGCCGCCTAGCAGATAATTCTGTACAAACTTTTCTTCCAAACGTTTTCTTGTCTGTATAATGTTTGTTATTTTCTGAATCAGATGCGGCATACTGAATGGCTTGGTAATATAATCGTCGGTACCAATTTCAAAAGCTTCAGTAATATAAGGGTCCGCCGTTCGGGCAGTCAATAAAATAACAGGAATGTGGTTTGTGCTATTATCATTTTTTATTTGCTGTAATAATGTTATCCCATCACAATTGGGCATCGTTACATCAGAAATAATAATGTCAGGCTGCATCGTATGAACTAATGCCAGCGCCTCATTTCCGTCATTGGCCTCTAACACCAAATATTTCTTGCGTAAATTTTCAGAAAGGAAACATCTGAGCTCCACATTATCTTCAGCCACAAGTATAATCGGTTTTTCATCTGCTATGCGTTCCGCTTCCACTTCGTTTTTTTCGGGATTATCCAGCTGTTGATCCGTGTGCTCGGCCACATCGGATTCAGCCATATTCGTTAAAAGATCCGTGGTACTTGTGGCATCCATACCCAAATTCTGCTGTGGCAGACTAATCCTGAAAACAGTGTTGTACGCCAGAGCTTCTTTCGCCATATTACTTTCGACAGTTAACAAGCCGCCATGTAAATGGATAATGGATCGTGACAATGCAAGTCCAATGCCACTGCTGGTAGCGACAATTCCGTCGGTATTTGCCTGGTAAAATTGTTCAAATACATGAGGAATATCTTTTGCCGGAATCCCTCTACCGGAATCCCATACGGAAATAAGTAGTCTGGTATCAACTCCATCATCCTGCAATTCGCTTTGTACTTTTATCCGTCCCCCCTTATCTGTAAATTTAAAGGCATTGTAGATCAGATTGACAAGTACTTTTTCAAACTGTTCAGGATCCAGCATTGTCCTGTAATCAACGGGGATATTATTTTCGAGAAAAAACTGGATGTTGTTCTTTTCTGCTATAAAATGGAAGTTTAATAAAACATTTTTAAGGTATTCGGCGACCAGGACTTTCTGATAGTTAAGTTTCATTTTTCCACCCTCCTGTTTTCGAAAATCAAGCAGCTGGTTAACCAGATTCATTAAACGGTCAGCATTCCGTGTGGCATATCCCAAATGTTCTTTTGCGTACTCCGATAGCGAATGATCCGTTTTCAACTGGTTCAAGGGACCTATAATCAACGACAAAGGTGTACGGAACTCATGTGAGATATTTGTAAAGAAATTCAGTTTAGCATCGTGCAATTCCTCTTGTTTTTCGGAAGCGAGCTTCCGAATCAAAAGGTCGCGTTTTAGTTTATTTCGACCATAAAAAAAACGAATAATTAAAAATACAACAAAGCCTAAAATCAAAAAATAACCGGTATAGGCCCACCATGTTTTCCATGGCGCAGGCAGAATCCTTATTTTTAACACCCGTGGCTTTTCATTCCAGATACCATCGTTATTAGATCCTTTTATCCAGAGTTCATAATTGCCCGGATCTAAATTCGTGTAGGTCGCTACCGGATTTGTTACGTAATTCCAATCCTGATCAAAACCTTTTAAATAATAGGCATATTGGTTTTTTTCGGGATGAACATAATTCAACACACTGAATTCTAAGCTAAATACATTCTGATTATGATCCAGCACCAATTCATCGATCATGGAAATATCCTTGGCGATTACGCCATCCACGTCAGGTCTGACAGTACGGTTAAACAGTTTGAGATCGGTAAACTGTATCGGCGGCACATAACTATTCACACTCAGACTATCGGGATTGAACAGGGTAAAGCCAGAAAAACTACCGAAAGCGAATTTTCCGTCGCGCAGTATTGTGGCTGCATTTTGAATATACTCATTCCCAGGTAAGCCATCCACTTTTGTATAACTTCTAACGCTTCCTGTCTGCGGATCGAAACAGGTAATCCCAGTGTTGGTACTCAACCATAATTTGTTTTTAAGATCGCTCAAAATACCAAAAACATTGTTTATCGGTAGACCATTCTGTTTATTGAAACGCTTAAAAGCTTTCTTTTCGGGTAGATACCGATTTAGCCCCCCCATATATGTTCCGATCCAGATCTGTCCTTTTCTATCTTCATGAATGCTGATAATATCGTTGCCGCTAATCGAAAGGGTGTCATTTTTGTGGTTGAAAAAAGAGACGAATTTATCTGTCCCTGCTATTTTGAGATTTAGCCCATTGGAAGTCCCTATCCATAAGTTACCTTTGGAATCCTCCATGAGTGCTCTAACCATATTAGATCTCAACTGTTTACCGGCAACGTTGAAGGTCTGAAAATAACCGGTTTTTTGATTTTTCCGCTGTACCTGCAAACCGCCACCAAATGTTCCGATCCAAATATCCCCCTGACGATCTTCCAACAGCGCATAGACATTATTGTTAGCTAGCCCATTTGTCGCATTTGGATCAAAACGAAAATGTTCGTATGCCTGCTGCCCCTTACGCCTCAAATTTAATCCACCATCATAAGTACCAACCCATAAATTTCCCTCCCGATCGCGACAGATAGATTTCACATTGTTATGGCTTAAGCTTCCAGCATTATTTTTATCGTGCCTTTCATTAAAAAATGAATTGGTATATCGGTTAAAATAATTCAATCCACCACCTTCTGTACCTATGACTAGTTCTCCATTCGGATTCTCCAAAAAAGCGCTGACTACATTATAGCTCAAGCTATTCCTTCGGGACTGATGCGTAAAGTTTTGAAAATTAGGTATATCCTTATCATAGATATTAATTCCGCCAAAATAGGTTCCGATCCAAATAGAACCTCTTTTATCCTGAAAAATTGGTCGAATAGAGTTGTTACTTAAACTATTGGGATTATTATCGTCAGCCTGTACAAATAATAGCTTTCCATTTCGGTACAGATAGAGACCATTGAATGTTCCAATCCAGATGCTCCCATCATCAGCCTTCTTTAGTGAACGAACATCTTGGTTTGCTAAATTTGCAGTCTGGCTGTCATGACCAATCAGGGAAGATACTTCGCCCGTATTTTCATTGATTATTTTTATGCCGTTGTATTTCGTTCCTACCCAAAAAACTCCTGGGGAAAATTCCAGTACAGCCTGAAATCGTTGATTTACTTTATTAACCAGTCCTTTCTGATTGAAATAGGTCCGTAACACTTTCAATCTATTGCCATCCTTAGAAGCTGACTGCATCAGTACGATTGCATCATCTGTACAAAACCATAATCTTTTCTTCCCGTCCTCGTATATCGTTCTAAAATTTCTGAAATGCGAGCGGCCATTGCTCCCTTCTACCGTAATCTCATTAAAAACAAGCTCTGCCTCCAAATGAGGGCCTTCTTTTATCCGGTATAATCCAACATTTGTTGCGACCCAAATTAGGTCTTTAGAATCCTGGAAAATCTGATGCACATTTACTTCTATCTTCCCACTTGTACTCTCCACGACTGGCAATGGAATACGCGTAAAATTATCTGCATCACGATTGTATAGGTTAAGGCCACCTGTTGTGCCTACCCAAAGTCGTTTTTTCCTGTCTTCAGTAATCGCCTGTATAAAATTATGTTCTAAAGAAACACTATCCTGAGGATTGCTTCTGTAAATTGTAAACTTGCGGCCATCATATTTATTCAGTCCGTCGCGGGTGCCGATCCACATAAATCCCAAGTGGTCCTGTTCAATAGCAAAAACACTACCTTGCGATAAACCTTCGTTTACATCCAGATGTAAAAAACGATAGTTCTTTTCCTGTGCATGAGAAATAGAAAAGGTAATCAGTGAACTAAAAAACCAGAATATACAAATACGCAATGGCATCATAAGGAATATAATTGAAATGGATAGGCTAAAAATAATCATTCCATTCTATAAAATACCAATAGTTATTTATTTAACCTATCATTTAGTTGTTGCTCATAAAGCGACTCAATCCGCATTTTTTTGTTTTGATTTTCCCAAAATCCCATGGGCCTATCTTTAAATCTTCCGGGGATTTTTTCGCCCCTTACTCCTATCGCAAAATTTTGTCCTGATGCCCAGGGCCGCTGTACTGTCGCTCCCCGGACTTTACAATTCCATAATACCTGTGTGACTCCGGCCCAGCCATGCCCGCTTCCCCAGTTACCCCGATCCTGAACATTGATTTCGCCATCGGTCGTAATCTGATCGTACAGGGTGCCTACTGCCCAACGATGATGTGGGCCAATATCCGCATGGGTATTCGTTGCAGTGGACAAGCTAAAAACGTTTGGCCCCAAAGTTCTTGCTCCCGTGACATAGTCATGCCTTCCTTCTGTGGTATATAATTGAGTAAACAGATTGAGCTGTCCATTGTTATTGAATGAATACCTACGTCCCCCTGTAATTTGAGATTTGGGATCCAGGCATTTCGAGTTGATGACGGATGTTTGTTTTGCGAAGGCTCCCAAGCTTACCGCCGCATAACCAAAATAGCGTGCTGTAATGTTGCGTACCCAGGCATTTTCAACTTTATCGAGCTCAACGGCTATCCAGCCATGGTTTTCGTCCGTTTCATTGGCAAATTCGGATTCAAAACGTAAATTTTCAACCCCTACTTCCTGAATACGTCCCGGAAACTTAAACGGGACGACCGATACTTTACCGAACTGAGGATCTATGGCCATAACGACCGGATTATCCAAAAACAGCGTATCTCCGCTAATAGCTGCGATAACACGTTCAAATTTCAATTTATATTCTTTGGTTGTCCATTGTTTTGTTCCTTCCCTTGCTATAATTTGGTCCATTTTAACTGCTTTAATCCACGCCGCATTGAGTTCATAAGAAAGAAGTACTGATGCCCCTTTCTGAAAATCGCGACCGTCATCCACAACGACATACTTACTTCCGACGGGGATATATATTGACTGAACCACATGTCCTTTACCCTGATCTTCGACATAGTTACCATCACCTGAAATTTTCAATAGGCTACGCTGTTGCTTTCCTGTCGCACGCAATAGCGTTTCACCTTCTGCATCCCCTTCTCCTCTCAATACGATACCACTCGATTTGATGAGTAAACTGCCGGGGATATTGTAAGTTCCTTTTTTCAGCATTATCGTCCCTCTATATCCATCTTTATCGAGGGGTTTTCTTGCTATTTCATCGATAGCCCCCTGTATCATCTGCTGATCAGTTCCATCTGCTGTAGAGCGCAATGTGATAATGCTGGCGACAGTGGGAAGCGGTCGATCCCCTTGGTGATAGCCAACCCGACTGAAATCAGGGACCATATTTCCCTTATCATCCGGAAAATAGATGAGTTTACCCTCGGGGTCTTTTCGAACCAGGCTAGACTGTGTCCGTCCTGAGCGTAAGTTTTCCTCCCGAAGCAAAGCTTCTAAAAAATAGTAATCAGCATAACTTAATGGTTTATCCACTTCGGAATTGGAGGGTTTTGATCCCGTACTATGCAGTAATATAAATCCCTTATTTTTATTTTTGGGGGACATATATCCATCAATTAGATTTGATAATATCGTACGTGCCCTGTCTAGATGCTCCTTTCCCTGATTACTGAACGTACTCAATTCCAATAATCCGGATGCGATCACTGTCGCGGCTGAGACATCCCTCGGTTCATTCGGAATATGAGGTGCATCAAAATCCCAATAAGGGATTAAATCCTTAGGCATTCGAGGATGGGCAAAAAGCCAGTGTGCGACCTTCTCGGCTTGCTCTAGGTATTTCGGATCACCTGTTTCGCGATAGCACATGGTATAACCATACAGGGCCCATGCCTCGCCCCTAGCCCAGGTAGACTCATCACTAAAACCCTGGTGTGTATTTCTGTGCTGTATTTGACCGGTGACAGGATTATAGTCAATGACATGATAAGTGCTGTAATCCGACCTAAAATGGTTTTTCATTGTTGTGTTTGCATGGCTAACAGCAATATGGTAATAAGTAGAATCCCCCGTCAGTTTTGTTGCTTCAAAAAGCAACTCCAGATTGAGCATGTTATCAATAATGACCGGAAAATCCCAACGATGGCTATTATGATCCCAAGAACGGATGCATCCGACCTTGGGGTTAAAGCGTGTTGCCAAAGTTTTAGCGGATTGGATAATGACATCCCGATAATGTGCATTGGCCGTAAGACGATAACCGTTACCAACACTACAGAAAATCTTAAAGCCCATGTCATGGGTTTTCCCATTATACTGTTCGCCCTCTATACCTCCGGTCAATTCACCCGCCAGCTCTTTCCATTTACGTTTGCCGGATTTCTCATACAAATACCATAAAACCCCGGGGTAAAATCCACTTGTCCAATCGCCACGCTTTACTGCCACTAACTCGTTGTTTTCAGATAGTGTACGTGGAGAAGCCAATGTAGAATCCGCTTTTTTTAGCACCTGTAGCTCTTCATAGAGCAATTGCGACTGCCGATCAGCAAGGGCCCAGGCTTTTTTCAATTGACTGGTGCTCTGTGCTTTCATTTCCTCAGCACCACAAAGGATATACGTTATGCACAACATCCAAATGACAAACCGTTTTCTGCGGTTAAAACGACTCGAAACATCTACGTATTTTGATAGCAGCCTATTTATATTGAAAATCATATTACATTTAGGTTTATTTAAGTAAAAGGTTAATGGTCAGATTTATCGTTGGAATAGCATTATTACACGGTGATTATAGCCAGATTAAAGGATTGCGGATAGGCAAGTTACGAATGACCTCTTCCTCCTTGGGATTATGATCCAGCCTAGCCCAAAGTTTCAAATAGGTACTGTCTTGGTAAGCATTTGCGGCAAAGACAAGAGCAGGCTGAGCAATAGGCCACTGCTCCCAGTACATTACGTCTTTTTGATAAGGCCATTTGGCTTTATCTTCGATATAAGGGATCATGAAATCGATCCCTTTTTTTATTGTACGCCCATCGGACAGCGTGTGTTGCCATAGCGGTTCATCTGCTGTTGATAGGATATGACAAATCATGGCCATTGCATCTAGGTTAAAAAGTGAATATCCAAAAGGTTTCGTGCGTTGAAGTTCCCGTGGAAAACTACCGTCTTTTTCCATCTGATTGGGCAGTAAAATTTGTTGATAGCGTTCACTGCACATCTTGAGCAAAGCTGTATCCTTTACTAAGCTGGCAAAGGAGGCCACCTGCATCACCCAACAGGTGCCATGATTATTTGCTGCATTCATTTCATCTTTACCGTATTGATGCTCCGTCAACCAGCGTAAATAGGCAGCAAACCAACGATGTATGGCCTCTTTGGTTGACTGTGGAAAGTTTGGATCATTTTCGAGCACTTTTACGCCCTGCGCCACTTCCATTAAATGAATGGTATCAATAATCCCGATACCACGCCCTGTAAATCGTCCTTGCACAGCTTGCGCATACAGCAAATTTGGACTCATCATGGTCGTCGAATCAACAAACCAGGCATTCAAGTGGAGCAGCGCCTGTTGCACGTATTTTTTATCCGGCTGCAAACGATAAGCAGAGGCTAATCCGCCTATGATTCTGCTAAAGCGGATCATGGCTTTTCGATGGGCGACAAAATTGGTAGGATTACTCATGCCGTCCCGTTGAATATAAGGTGCATGGGCATCCTTTGGATCGGGCCACCAATAGTCACCCTCCGAGTAAAAATCATGAATCCCCCCGCTGCTTCGAACCGCAGGATAGGCCGCGACGGTTATAGGCATCTGCTTCATAGCCCATTTTGACTGCTTCTTTATAATAGGACGCAAAACGGCCGCGATCTCTCTGTTAAAATATGTATTGGGTTGTTTCGCCCCTGTCAATAGTGGGAGCAGCACAATCCCAATAAATGTGTAAACTAGTCTGGAGATTGATTTTAAATTCATTTCCTTAGATTTTTATGAGCTATATCGGGATTATACGGTACTCCTTGCCCCTGACAGTTTGAAATTCAATTTCAAAGGTTTCTTTGGTTGACAAGGAAGATAACTTTTCGCGATCAAGGATATGGTATTCTAATGAACCTGGCTTGTATAGCAATTCATTTTCTACTCGGGAGCCGCTGTCGTCGTGCAGTCCAATGACTTTCACAGGAATAGCGGTGCGCAACTTGCATATACCACCTATATTGGAAACGATGCGTGCCTCTTGCAATTTATTATCCTTCCAATCCATGTACACCGTAAAGTTTCCTCGCGCTTTAATTCCCCTGATATGTCCTGCCGGCCACTCATCTGGCAAAGCTGGCAATAGATGAACTGCACCATCATGACTTTGCAAAAGCATTTCAGTCATTCCGGCGGTTGCGCCAAAATTGCCGTCGATCTGAAAAGGAGGATGTGCATCGAATAAGTTCGGATAAGCACCACCACCGCTCATCTGCGCGCGATCCAGTTTGGGATCAATAAAGTTAAGCGCGTCCTTAAGAATTTTATAAGCGTGGTTTCCATCCTGTAATCTTGCCCACCAATTTGTTTTCCATGCCATCGACCAACCTGTACTTACATCACCGCGCAAAAGCAACGATTTTTTT
This sequence comes from Sphingobacterium puteale, assembly GCF_003627955.1. Classification (GTDB taxonomy): domain Bacteria; phylum Bacteroidota; class Bacteroidia; order Sphingobacteriales; family Sphingobacteriaceae; genus Sphingobacterium; species Sphingobacterium puteale. The sequence continues at coordinate 172,497 of NZ_RBWS01000007.1, forward strand.
GCCGCAGCGGCCAATTCACTATTTGCTGTAACGCTAATCTGATTACCGGGAAAGAGTCCAAAAAGATGTGAAATATGCCTATGCTGATCTTTGGGATCATCCCAATCTTTAAACCATTCTTGCAATTGACCATACTGCCCGACCCGATAAGGATATAGCTTTGCTCTTGCCTGTTCCAATGTCGACTTAAATTCAGGATCAACCTGTAGCACATCGCACGAACGAATTACCGCGGTAAATAACTCGCGGATAATGGCCATATCCATTGTGGAAGCCAAGGTCAATTGATATTCCTTCCCTGCTATTTTAATTGTATTTTCAGGTGATGTAGAAGGGTTTGTGATCAGGTATTTATTTTCAGGATCAGCAATTAACCAGTGTAACATAAACTGGGCAGCCCCTTTCATCAGTGGATAGGCTTTATTTTGAAGAAAAGATTTATCTCCAGTAAAGCGATAATGCTCCCACAGGTGCGTACTGAACCAAGCCGCAGCCATTGGCCATGCAGACCATCTCGGCATGCCTTTAGGATCCCAGTCATACCCTCCTGGAGGAGAGGTCTTAGCCCACAAGTCCGAATTATGGTGAACTACCCAGCCTTCCTTTATGTTGTAATTTACAGCTGCAGTTTTTGCTCCATTGACGGCCAGTTCCTCCATAAAATCAAATAGCGGCTGATGGCATTCGGACAAGTTGGTATTTTCCGCCAGCCAATAATTCATTTCGGTATTGATATTCGTGGTGTAATTACTTCCCCAAGGCGGCTGTACCTGATCATTCCAGATCCCCTGTAAATTAGCAGGCCTTCCACCTTGTCTCGAACTTGCGATCAGCAGGTAACGGCCAAAATGATAATACAAAGTCAGTAAATCCAGATCCGTAGGACCTTTTGAAAATTGCATAATCCGCTGATCCGTCGGTAAACTTGCCTGTGTTGAAATTCCAGCCAGTTCAAAATCTACCCTGTTAAACAGCGACCTATAATCTTTCTGATGATCAGCAAGCAGTGTTGTAAAGTTTTTTACCGCCACCTGTTTCATTAAACGGTTAACTGTCGCCTTTACATCTTTTCCTGCCTGGCTCGGCGATTTGTCGAAACCATTAAAGCTGGTCGCTTCTGTCAATAATAATAGCACCTCGTCGGCTCCCGTAATACGAAGCTTATCTTTTTCCTGTTGTACTTTCCCTCCTTTTACCTCTACTTTGACACGCATTTCGAAAGTCATCCCCTTTCCCTCAAGGCTATCGTAAACCACCTGTTTAGGTTCGTAATCCCGGTTGGCCACAAAACTGGGGGCTTTGCCCACAAGGCTTAATACATCGTCGCCGAGTGCTGAAACGGTACTTTTCAGTTTACTGGTCATGGACAGATCCAAAGTGATCGATTTCGCTTTATTTGCTATTAAGCGAATGACCAAAGCTTTGTCGGGATAGCTGACAAAGCTTTCTCTTTGATATTGCACACCTTTATACGTATAACTTACCGTACTTACGGCCCCTTCTAAATTCAAATCTCTCCGGTAAGCTTTTACCGCTTTCTCGTCATGGTGAAAATCTAACCATAGATCGCCCATAGGTAAATAACGTGCCGAATAAGGGCCTTGCATTTTCTTCCAGAGCACAGCAGCCTCTTCATATTTACCCGCCAAAATAGCTTCACGTACCAATGGCAAAATTTGAGGTCCATTGGGGTTATTTCCAGCCTCAGGTTCGCCAGACCATAGGGTATTATCGTTAATCTGAAAACGATCCCTGCTCACCCCGCCAAAGACCATGGCTCCTGTCGTACCGTTACCCAGAGGTAGTGCCTCCTCCCAATATGCAGCGGGTTTATCGTACCACAGTTCGCGCTTCTTTTGCTTATGCTGTGCATGGCTATAAGTCGCAGTTATCACTATCCCGAGCAAAAGAAAAAAGCGCAAATTAGCGTTCAATTTTATCATCTCATTATTTTTCAATTGTCAACAAAGTACTTTTTGATTCGTCCATCCGTCCGGACACAACTGCTTTTCCTGTCGATAAGCGAAGCCGTACCAAAGCTCTTCCATTATATGCCTGTACTTTTCGCGCCCCTATGGATGTTCCCTGATCAATGATCAGCTCACCATCTCCTGTAGCATCAAAATAAATCCAGTTTTTGGCATCCAGACAAAGAATACCATCTTTATCCAATACCTTGGCCTGCACTGTTATGACATCATCTTCCCGTTCAATTTCTTCAACCTGTAATTTTGTGGGTTTTCCCCAGGCTTGAGTCTGATACACTTGTTCTATTTCATCTGTCAGTAGTTCCTTGCCATTTTTGCTAACCGCTTTTATCTGATTTTTTCCCTCACGTAATTTCACCATCCAACGCAAGCCGGCAGCAGGGAAATCTTGGCTATTTCTTTTCTTTATCCCCTGACTTTCGCCATTGACAAATAGTTCGACTTCTTTCGCGTTAGAATATACTTTAATCATCTTCGCTTCATCAGTCTGTCCCCAACGAACAGGCCAGGTATGTCCATAGATATGCAACATAGGTTTTGAAGTCCAGTATGATTGAAATACATAATAGGACTCTTTTTTTGTAAAATCACGTTCGACGACACCTTTCTGATTGACGTAGGGAACAGGATTATCAGGCCGAACAGGTGTAGAAAAGTCCTTAAAAGGCCAATATGCGGTACCGGTAAGCCATGGCATAGTTTCCTGTTCTTTGAGGTGCCAATCAATCAAATTACAGATATAACTTTCACTCCAGTCGCCGTCCTTAGAAACTCTGGCAGCGCCACCGACGAGCGATGCATCTCCCGCCCGTTCATCGGTCGTACCATCACCTTCTATTTTGGCTAATGCCCGGTCCGGATCTTCGGCATGTCGACGAGCGTGACTATCTCCGCCCCATTCTACGTGGAGAAAATGTTTGACCTTTTTCATTTCTTCTGTTGAGGCCGTTTTATAATCAGTATACATGCCACGATACCAACCGGCCCAGATTGAGGGTGAATACACATCAACAATATCTTTACAAAAGTCACAACGTCGTATGGCTGTTTTTCGACTGGGATCCAATTGGTGGGAAAGTTCATGCAGTTCGCGCATAAATGTCCTGATTTTCTCTTTGTCGAATTCAGGGAAATCGCCAGGCCAATCATTTTCATTACCTAGGCCCCAGATAATGATAGAAGGGTGATTATAGTGCTGCTCAATCATATTTGTCAACATCCGTTTTCCCTGTTGCTGATAGATTTCACCGCCCAAGCCACCACGGCACCAAGGGATTTCCTCCCAGACCAAAATTCCGAGGCTGTCACAGGCTTCGAGCACCCTGCGGCTTTGCTGATAATGCCCCAACCGAATGAAATTGACGCCCATCTCTTTCATCATCGTCATTTCTTGTAAAATCTGTGCATCTGTCATCGCCGCCCCTACAGCAGCATGATCTTCATGACGATGCGTGCCCTGAAGCAAAAGTCTTTTCCCATTTAATAAAAAGGGACCATTATTTTTAAATTCCACATGCCGGAAACCAAAAAGACTCTCTTCTTTAAATGTCTGTCCATTGCTTTTGACGATAGTTACCAAACGATACAAAGCGGGATGATCCGGGCTCCACAATTCAGGTTTTTTAACCGTTAATTTTCCAAAGTCAAGTGATCCTCCCACTGAACGAGCAAGCGGTGTTTGAGTCAATAGCAATTTACCGGAAGGGTCATAAAGCTGTGTTTCGACATCAAAACTTGAGCTGTTGGATTGTGTTAATAGGCGACCACGGATTTGCAATACGCCCTGTTTTCCATCAACATCGACTGTGGGGCTAACAAAGACTTTTTCTAAGGCCGTCTGTGGTACATATTTCAAATTCAGGTGGCGATAGATACCTCCATAAAGATTAAAATCGGAAAGATCTGAGGGAATCATTTCGAGGTCACGTGAGTTATCTACCCGAATTGAAACAGGTATCTTTCCTTTAAACCGTGTTTTATAGGCATCTGTTTTTTTAAACTGTTCGACAGCCTCAGTAATATCTACTGTCCATTCATCATAGCCGCCGACATGTTCCCCAACCTTTTGCGTATGGATATAAACCGTAGACTTTTGTCCCGCACCTTCAAAATGAAGCAATGTACGACCATTCGGATAGGGGTTTTCTATGGTTAAGGTCTTTCTATACCAACCTGGGCCTTGATAATAATTGACAGCTGGATCAACGGCATCTAAGGCATTGTAACAATGAGGCAAACTAACTGTTTGCCATAGGGGAACGGATTCCGGGTTACCTGCTCCGACCGGCCTTACAGCTTCCCAAATCCCTCCGAGATCACTCTTCAGAAAGTCCCATTCTTGATCAATGCGTCTTGATTCCTGTGCTTGGAGCTGTAACGTGCCAACCCCCAATAGCAATGTAAGTATTTTATAAAGTTTATTTTCTTTTATCATTAATGTGCTTATCTTTTCTTAATCTTTAGATTTGGGTTATTCATCCAAGGCTCCGGTTTTCATTTTTTTTGCGGTATTGGTCTTATCTCTTTCAAGCTTTCCGGCCAACTCAATTTTGATCACAGTTGCCACGGGATCAATCGCCTGTTTGGGAATTTCAATTTTGATCGTTTCAGGCTGTGATTTCACCTTAAGCATCTTACCATTCGCTAGAAAACTGGTTTTTAAAACTTTATTTTTTATTGGAAGAACGACCGTGCCATCTTGAGGCCAGTCAAATATGGTCAGATAAAGCAGGGTCTTGTTTCCCTGTTCCTTCATTGTACATCTTCCCCACTCAAATGGCTGCAGAGGACTGCTTTTGGTTGCGTAAATTGCTTCACTGTTTATTTTCATCCATTTGCCTATGGTCGCCAACCTATCTATGCTTTCCTGCGGGAAGGTGCCATTGGGTTTTGGGCCGACATTGAGCAAATAATTCCCTCCCTTTGATGCGATATCAACCAAATTACGGATCAATGTTTCTGCCGACTTCCATTTATGATCAGACGTACGAAACCCCCAGGTTCCGTTCATGGTCATACAAGTTTCCCAATGCTTTCCTTCCAATTCGCTCCAATCTGGAATTTTCTGTTCTGGCGTCTTTGTATCACCCGGAAAATTTGGTCTTTTCAAGCGATCATTGGTAATAATATTGGGTTGCAGATGCAGTTGTTCCTGTAACATGCTCGCAGCTTCGTCAGTCATATTTGTTGGTGTATCCCACCATAAGACAGAAATATCACCATAGTTACTCAAAAGCTCTTTCACCTGCGGCACAGATACGTTTTTGATATAGTCATCAAAACTCACGGTTTCTTGCTTTGGATCCCAATGGCCTTTATGCGCTAAGGTATAGGCATCTATTTTGGCTGAGTCCGGATTGGGCCAGCCTTCGCGCATGAGTTTTCGCGCTGCCGAGCCTCCGGGATTATTCCAGTCTTGCGCCTGTGAATAATAGAAGCCCAATTTGATTCCATACTTCTTACAGGCGGCGGCTAAAGGCTTCAACAGATCCTTACCATAAGGAGTCGCATCAACCATATTCCATTTGCTGGTTTTGGTTTCGAACAACGCAAAACCGTCGTGATGTTTGGCTGTAATAATGAGGTATTTCATACCGGCATCTTTCGCCATCCGCACCCATTCGTCGGGATTATATTGTATAGGATTAAAATGGCCTGCCATTGCCTGATATTCGTTAACAGGGATTTTTGACCGATTCATAATCCATTCCGCTCCACCCCGAGCTTGTTCATGACCACGATAGACACCGCCAAATTGTGCGTATACACCCCAATGGATAAACATACCAAACCGGGCTTCTTCCCACCATTTCATCCGTAGGCTATCCGGTAATTTATTTTCTTGCGCCATTGATGCGCCACTTGACATTCCGGAGACCAAAAGCACCAGGAATAGTATTTTATACATGTTGAGTTTAGTTTTCATGCCTATAATGGTTACATTTTAAAAGCCTTTTTTTATTAAACAATTTGACTCCTTCAATACGAGATTGATATGATCCTTTTTATTGACCGCTATTTCGGTTTTCTCTCTACCAACGAAAAAGAAAATCAACATATCAGTATCCTTGGCAATAATCTGATAATTGCCGGAAGCATCTGTGACAGTCCCATTCTGTGCGCCTTTAATCCGTGCTGCCCCACCCGCGAGTGGTTCGCCCGCCAATGAGGTTATTCCTGATATTTTCAACTGTGACCGTCCAAACACTTGTACCGCGACCAAACTCATCAGCGAAAACAAAAGCCTCCTTTTTCCCTACCGCTTTAGCTATCGGTGTTATCATAGTTGTCTTGGTTTATCTGGTTAGCTAACTCAATAAATGAAACCAAAGATCAAGAATAGCTCTCGCCCAAGAGGGGTATTTTTCGTTCAAATAGGTGGAAAAAATGTCTTTTTTCTTGATTTGTGGTGGAATTAAATGGATTTTGAATAAAATTAAATTTTCAATCACTGTTTCTTTGCTGACAATGGCATAAAAATGCGCTGTCTATACTCAAAAAGAAAATATCAACCTATTTATAAGTTGATATTTCCTCTCATTTAGCGTCACATTAGCCTGGTACTGCTGTTCTAATACCCTGGATTTTGAGGCAGTAAATTTGTATTACGTGCGATTTCATCCTGAGGAATAGGCATCAGTGCATGAAAATCTTTTACTTTTGGTTGGCTTTCATAGGCTCCCTGCCTAGTAAATGCATCCACTACTTGTCCCCAACGTTTGATATCATACCATCTTTTCCATTCAAAAGCCAACTCAACACGACGTTCCTCCTGCACTGCTTTTCGAAAATCTGTCTGTGACATACCCGTTGCCAGGTCGGCAGGATAATGCTGTACGCCCTGTGGCGTATACCTTGCTCTAGCCCGAACAGCATTTATATAGCTATATGCCTTTTCTGTCGGTCCGCCTTTACTTTCATTTAATGCCTCAGCTGCCATTAATAGAACTTCAGCATAGCGAAAGATCACGTGTTTGATATCAGAGTCCGAACCATCCGCTCCAGCATTAGAGCCCGGGTGCAAACACCATTTTGCGGTATGTATACGTGGCCATTTCCATTTCTGATAAGGTGTCATCACTCCCTTTACCGGTGTTTCGGTCAGAAAACTAATTTTCTTTCTGTAATCTTGGTCAGAAAAGCTATCATATACACCGGTTGATGGTACAAGAACGCTCCATCCCAACATATCAGCATCTCGTACACCGGTCATCGGCGCCGTATAATCTTGGTTGGATGCATTTTCTCCGGTAATTCCCCCCAGAAAATCAACTACCCAGACATGCTCAGTCTGAAAACCGAGATCGGCATCCCATAGGCTATTATAATCTTTGACCAGAGCATACTGGTATTTGTTTGCATCATTGATCACAGCCTCAGCCACCTTAGCGGCATCATCCCATTTTTTCAAGACCATATAGACCGAAGCCAACAACGTCTGAGCGGCACCTTTGGATGGTCTTGCTTTGTTGTTATTGGCATAGGTATCTGGCAAATTCGCTATCGCATATTCACAATCTGCGATGATATTGTCATACACCTTTGCTGTTGGAGTTTTACTGATAGCAATTACCTTGCTTGGATCACTGACAAATTCACCAATATAAGGGATATCCCCAAATAGTTGAACCAAGTGATAGTAATATAGCGCCCGAAGTAACCTCGCTTCGGCAATGAGGGCGGATTTTTTAGCCTCATTCATTGTGACGGCTGGAATACCATCTATTGCGGCATTTGCAGCGCCAATGCCCAGATAAGCGGTTTTCCATACCGCGAGTAGATCCTGATTGCTCGCGTCGTGTGTAAAACTATTCAACTGAATCCGACTAGATTGCGTACCAATATCCGCAATATCAATGTCATCACCCAGCAATTGCAGTACCATGGTCAATCGCCGTCCATAAAAATCTGCATTGGCTAGCAATCCGTAAATCCCCATCACGGAAGCTTCTGCATCCGCTTCCGTCTTAAAATATTGTTTAGGATCCAAAATACTTACCGGTTCCTCGTTGAGTTTGGTACAGGAAAACAAGCTGGTGAAACACAGCGTTGTAAGTAGGATACGATATATAGTTATCTTTTTCATTAGCATGAATTATTAACAGGTGTCTATTTCGAGCATTTAGCTGAAAATTGCCACACCCGGATTATTTATTTTTATTTAACTACCATTAATGTTACTTAGATGGTTCTTAGTCATGTCAAAACCTTAGATTTAAGCCAAGGGTATATGATTTAATGTTGGGGTAACCCATGTAATCCAATCCGACATTCCGGTTGGAGTCCTGATAGCTTACCTCAGGATCAAAACCCGTGTAATTGGTCCATGTCCATATATTTTGTGCACTGACATATATTCTTAAATATTTAAGATGAATTTTCTCGAGTGACTTTTCTGAAAAATTATAGCCAAGAGCAAGATTCTTTAAGCGGAGGTAAGAGCCATCTTCTACCCAGCGCGAGGAAACTTCGGGATTGTTGGTTGAGCTTGCCCTTGGTACGTCAGTATTGGTATTTTCTGGTGTCCAGCGTCGCAGTGCATCCTTTGTAGCATTTCCTTTTCCGGCCATCCAATCCAGTTCCATTCGTGTGATATTCAACATATCATTGCCATAACTTCCTTGCATAAAAATATTCAGATCAAAATTCTTATACTTAAAATCATTGTTAAAACCGAAGGTGAAATCAGGATTTGGATTGCCTATAATCGTACGGTCGTCAGCATTGACAACACCATTTGCACCGGCGGTCAATTGGTTATTTTTATCGCGCCCAAATAAATCCTTATAGCGAATATCTCCAGGTTTCTTATTTGGTTGTGCGCTAAAATCATCGCCCTGCTGATAAATTCCATCTGTCACCCATCCAAAAAATGCCCCGAGTACTTCACCTTCACGTAGCAGCTGTGAATCGGTTGAAAGCATGTGGCCCGGGATCGTATTATATCGAATCTCGCCGCCTGGAAGCTGCAAAATTTTGTTGCGATTGAAACTGATGTTAAAATCTGTTTTCCATCCAAAGGCACCGTTGAGATTGGTTGTCTGCAAACCAAATTCCCAACCTTTGTTTTGTACACTTCCCACATTCTGAAGTGCCGTAGTAAAACCTGAATAGAGGGGCAGTGGCACCTGATACAAGAGATTGATCGTTTTTTTGTAATAATAGTCTACTGATAGGTTGATTCGGCTCTTTAGCATACCGATATCCAATCCGGCGTCTGTCTGTTTGGTCGTTTCCCAAGTCAGATTCGGGTTGGCAACATTGGTCGGCCGCACTGCATTAACTGGACTTCCGCCCATTGTTGTCAAGGTAGGTGAAAATCTAGCCAAGGATTGGTACGAACCAATTTCAGAGTTTCCGGTTTCGCCATAACTTGTTCGCAATTTTAAATTGCTCAGCCAATCGATCGATTTCATAAATGGTTCCTGACTCAGGTTCCAGGCAAGCGCCCCAGAAGGAAAGAAAGCCCATTTATTGTTGTCACCAAACTTCGAGGAACCATCATACCTACCTGTAGCAGTAATAAAGTAACGATTTTTGTAATTGTAGTTTAAACGTCCATAAAATGAAGACATTACCCAATCTTCAAGATTCGAAGATGCATTTTGATAATTGGAACCAGCACCTAGATTCCAATAACTAAAGCTGTCTGAAATGAAATTTCGATTATTGGCCTGCCAGGTTTCATTTCTAGAACTCTGATAGGAATAACCAGCCATCGCATTCAGATTATGGTCTTCGCGAATGGTTTGCGTATAGGTCAGAAAGTTTTCATTAATCAAATTGGTGTTTTTATGTGCCGCGATCGATCCAACTCCACCGAAATTTCTGCCTTCGACAAGTTCTTTTGAGACATAATTACCTGTACGTTGATTGCTGACCTGTACACCAAAGGTGCTGCGAAAGATCAGATTTTTGAGAATCCCCAACTCCACAAATCCATTCCCCTGAAACAGATCTGTAATCACTTCGTTTTTCCTTTCCATGGCAGCAGCCACCGGATTATCATGCGGGTCACCGAACTGCTTCAAGGTGTATTTTCCTTCGTCATCGTAAACTCCCTGTGTAGGTTCAAAACGCAGGGCTGCGGAGATCACCCCCGCACCTGTCGTTCCGCTACTTCCTTCCTGTGTTCTTACACCGTTTAATTTATTGCGGTTAAACAGCAGTCTTGTTCCGATTTTGATGCGATCAGAAACCTTCATCTCTAAATTTGAAGTCCCTGAAAGTCTTCTAAAATCCGAGTTTATCACAGTTCCCTTTTGTCCAAAATGACTGACGGAAGTATAATATCTGATATTGTCACTGCCTCCCGACACGGAGACCTGATTATTCAACTGGTTTCCATTTCTAAAAATCAGGTCCTGCCAGTCGGTTCCTTCACCCAGGGCCCCTGGATCTTTAAATGGTAGATTATTATTCCCAGCATTCTTATAGGTATCGTTAATATAGGAGGCAAATTCCGACGCATTTAATAGCGAAAGGCGCTTCCCTACTTTCTGTGAAGCAAAGGAATTATTTAATTCAATAATAGGTTTACCCGAACGTCCTTTTTTCGTTGTTATCATGATCACCCCATTGGCACCTCGGGAGCCATAAATAGCTGTTGCAGAAGCGTCTTTTAACACCTCGATAGATTCGACATCTTCGGGAGCGGGTGCCGAACTACCGGGAAAACCATCAACCACATACAATGGATCACTACTCGCATTGATGGAACTACCGCCCCTAATCCGTACGCGAGGAGCTTTGCCGGGCTCTCCATTCGTGCTGGTCACTGAGACCCCAGGGGCTCTTCCCTGTAAAGCTTGTGCAGTACCTGCCAAGGGGAATGCACTAATTTGATTCGCATTAATGGAAGACACGGAACCTGTTAAATCACTTTTTCGCTGTGTTCCATAGCCCACGACGACAACCTCATCCATCAGTGACTCATTCGGCTGTAAGGTGAGCTGTACTGTCTTTTGATTTGCGGCGAGTTTAATTTCTTGTCCGGCGTAGCCGATGGAAGAAAAAGTTAAAGTTGCATGCGCAGGTACCTTAATTATAAATTCCCCTTTATCGTTGGTCTGGGTACTTCGATCGGGGATTCCTTTTACACTTATGGATACCCCCTGCAAAGGAGAATTATCCTTGTTGACAACCTTACCTCTGATTTCTGATTCTTCCTGATTAATTTGAAGATGGGTACTTCTGTCTGGGCTTTTAGTTATTCCCAGTGATAGTCCCGGTGACAAAAATATTGCCATGGAAGCATAGGGAATAAGCGCACAGGGCCCTCTTCCGAAAAGCTTTGATTTCATAATTCTACTGTTTAGTGTTTTTTGGGTTTACATTTTGATTGATGGATTCACTCCTTGAGCAATTCGTTTGAATCCAAATCTAATTTTTAAAGATTTGTTCAAGTCATAGTTGTCTTTTGTTTGGTTATTTGTTTCCAAGGTAATTAAAAAACAAGTAGACTTCACTGAATTATACTATTAAAAATGCGAAAACGATTTCGACTATTTTATCAAAAAAACAGCTTAGAATGTCTATAATGACATTCATCTGCGGCCCGGATTCTCCCATTTGCAATAAAATCTATATATTGCTTTTCAAATCAATTTAAAGTGAGGGATTCAATGATATCAAAAAAATATAGCGTTAACTATATCTTTTGGTTTTGTGCTTTTTTTATTCTTAATATGAATACTGGTTATGGCCAGACAATCATACCCACAGGCACGCCGTTTGTAAAGCAATACAAAAAAAGTCAATACAAGGCAGGCAACCAGAATTGGTCTTTGGCTATTGATCAAGAAGGACGGATCTTTAGCGCCAATACGGAAGGATTACTACGATTTGACGGACAATACTGGCGGATGTACCCACTTCCTAACCATTCAATGGTCCGCAGTGTTGCTGTTGATAAAGCCGGAAGAGTATTTACAGGCGGGCGGGGTGAATTTGGTTACTGGACGTCAGGACCCTTTGGTGAGATGACTTATCATAGCCTATCCAAATTGGTCGCGGATAAGACTTATTTTCCAAATGAAGAAATCTGGAAAATTATTGTGGAGGATAATCGTGTATTCTTCCATACCTTTTCCAAGTCCTATATCTGGGAGAATAATAAAATCAGACCACTGACGGCTAAAGGCGAGCCGTTCTTATTTCCCCATCAGCTCAACGGTCAACTTTTCTTTGAACAGTTACCTAGTGGTCTACATGAATTCAAAGCTGGGAAACTGGTACCTGTACAAGGTAAGGAGACCCTCCGGGACAAAAATGTTTTAGCGATATTACCCTATGATAAGGATAACTCAATAATAGCAACCGCGCGACATGGACTTTATCTGATGTCGTCCAACGGGATAATTAAACAATGGTCAATTTCGGCCAATACCATCCTCAGTCAATCTCAGATAAATAACGGCATTTATCTATACGATGGGCAATATGCTTTTGGCACCATTCAAAATGGTGTGATTATTATCAACAAAGCTGGAGAAGTTGTCCAACATATCAATAAAAATAATGGTTTACAGAACAATACGGTACTTAGTATTGTAAAGGATAAACAACAAAATATCTGGGTAGGGCTAGATAATGGAATTGACCGTATTGAAATCAACTCTTCTTTATCTTTCTACACCGACTTTGTAGGCAAAATAGGTACGGTGTATACTTCAATTATTTACCGGGGGAAAATTTACCTAGGGACAAATAAGGGCTTATTCGTCAGTGAATGGAAGGGTCTAAACAACTATAATTCATTAGATTTCACACAAGTCCCCAATTCAAATGGTCAAGTCTGGACATTGGCTATTTTTGGCGATGACCTCATTTGTGGTCATAACGAAGGAACTTTTAAATTGGTCAGCGGTAAACTGGAAAAGATCTCCCAAATTACGGGGGGGTGGATATTCAAACCTATTTTTGGAACGAAGAATATTCTCCAGGGGAATTATACTGGATTATCAAAATTTGTTTTTGATGGCACACAGATTCTATTTGTCCAGCAATTTTCTTCGATCAAGGAACCTGTTCGATTTTTAGCACAAAAAGACAACCATTCATTTTGGATCGGGGATTGGGGACAGGTACAGTTAATTGATTTTGATCCGAGCTTCCAAAAAGCACACATTCAGTTTACATCAATGCAAGACAGCCTTGCTGCTAAACGAAGATTTACTGGAATTTATACCCTGGAAAATAATCTCGTTTTCGCTACGGACAGTGGATTCATGCAATTTGACAACATTGTGAAGCGCTTTACTTATTCCGATGAATTAAACAATGCCTTAGGGAGTTATAAAAATTCAAATAAGATTATCCCTATCAATACCAACAGCTATTGGTTTATTCAGAAAACAAAAATCGCCAAGGTCGATTTTGATAGCAAAGGAAAACTGAAGATAGATTCCAATCTGCTCAGCCCTTTGCAAGATCGCATGATGAATAATTATGAAAATATCCTTCCTATTGAAAATCACTACTATCTGATTGGGTTGGATGATGGTTTTGCTATCTATCGGAATTCAGGTCAAGATCGTAAATATATATTGCCTCCTCCTCAGATCGCTCAATTGACCAATCTTACAACCGGAGAAACGATTATACCGAATGGAGACCTTAAGCTGGCATCATCCGAGAATAACCTCAGGGTGAGTTTCTCAAGCCCCTATTACTCCTCTTCACCATTACAATATCAGTATTACTTAGAAGGTTATTCGGATAAATGGTCGGATTGGAGTGAAACAGCTTATCAAGATTTTACAAACTTGCCGTATGGGGATTTCGAAATTAAGATACGGGCCAGAACCAACACCGGCTTGACTTCGGAGGTACGGACAATATCGTTTACAATTCAATATCCCTGGTACCTATCATGGTGGGCAAAAATCTGCTATATTTTGATGGTTACAGGATTGATTTATCTTATTTATAATTTCAATCTTCAACGAGAAAGAAAAAGACAGTTTCAAGCGAAGCGAAAATGGTTAGAAGAAAAGAAAATTGCTCTGGAAAGAGATGCCGAACAACAGGAGAAAGAATGGATTAAATTAAAGAACCAACAATTGGAAGCTCAGCTCAGCCTAAAGAACAAGGAACTGGCCAATGCAGCGCTCAATATCGTCTATAAAAATGAAATGTTGAACAATCTACATGATGAACTCAAACAGCTCAAAGATGCAGAAGGAAACAGACTCAGTTCCGACGAATTGAAAAAAATAAATAAGCTAATCGAAGACGCCCATAACGACGATCGTGACTGGCATATTTTTGAAAAAAGTTTTAATGAATCACATGAGAATTTCTTTAAAAAATTAAAGCAGGAGTTTCCGGATCTTGTTCCTAATGATTTAAAACTATGTGCTTATTTACGGCTCAATATGTCCAGTAAAGAGATTGCTTCTCTGCTCAACATCAGTACGCGAGGTGTCGAGATCAGACGCTACCGATTGCGCAAAAAATTAGGCCTACCAACTGACAAAAACTTGTCCGAATTTCTGTTGGAACGTTAAAATTTCGCTACAAAGACTACATCATTACCACACAAGCGCTTTAGTGTAAAAACAACACTAAAGCGCTCTTTTTTTTACGCGAAATAAAATATTAAACATTTCAAAACCAGAGTTTTAAAATAAATTCAAAACAATATTGAGAAAGCATAAATACAGTGTAGTAGTGATGTGAAAATGTTAAATTTTGGCGAAGTTGTACTACATCAACATATTTGCTCCAGGGAAATAACCAACTGTATTTTAAACAAACACCAAAAATTTACGATATGAGGAATCTATCCGCATTATTTTTGACATCCATGGTCGTCTCGGTTGCCTATGGACAAACTTCTATACAAGGGGTAGTCAAAGATGGCTCAAGCATGGTATCCATGCCCGGGGTCACCATTAGTATTAAAGGGAAAACAGTATCTACAAAAACCGACGCAACGGGGAAATTTCAGATCAATGCCTCTCCTACCGATTCATTGGTATTTAACTTTCTAGGTTACCGTACACAAACGGTATACATCGGAAACCAAACGCAACTCAGCGTTTTTCTAGAGAATGAAAATAAAGCATTAGAAGAGGTTGTTGTCATCGGTTACGGTACGCAAAAAAAGGCTGACCTGACGGGATCAATTAGCTCCTTAAAATCATCCGACATCACTAAACAGCCCGCGATGTCAGCCATGCAATCCATTCAGGGTAAAGCCGCGGGGCTAAATATTGTTGCCAATGAAGCACCGGGATCTTCACCAAATGTCATTATTCGTGGATTAGGAACTGCTTTAGGAGGAAGAAATCCATTATATATTGTTGACGGTATTGCGCAAACGGACATCAACAATATTAACCCTTCGGATATTGAATCCATGGATGTATTAAAAGATGCTTCTTCGGCTTCTATCTATGGTTTAAGGGCTGCAAATGGTGTCATTATTGTTACCACCAAGAAGGGTAAAACGGGCACCGTTAATATCAATTATGAAAGCTATGCAGGAATGAAGAAAATTCTTAACCGAGTTAAGATGGCCAATTCATCGCAATTCATTACCTATGCGAACGAGTTCTTGGAGTCGGTTAAAGGAGATTATTTATTGGACTCTGCTCAAACAACCAATACAGATTGGTTTGATGAAATGCTCAGAACCGGTAGCGTCTATAATAACGCAATCAACATTTCTGGAGGTACTGACAAAGTCGATTATTTTGTATCAGCCAACAACTTCACTGAAAACGGAATCCTCGATGGATCGAAATATATCCGGAATACCCTACGTAATAATAATGTATACAAGCTATTCAACAACCGTCTTAAGTTTAGTCAAAACCTTAATTTGACTTTAACTAAAGCTACCCCTAAACCCTACAGTGCCTTTACAACGGCTTACAGGCAGTCTCCTTTGGTTCCCGTGATGTATAGCAATGGCCGATATGGGACAAATAGCGTCAATACAACAACGGGGATAGTTGGTTTAGAAACCGCTCCCGGCGAAAGCTTAGGTAACCTAAACTCTGAAGGTAATCCGATATATGAAGTTCTCCGTCAAAATCAATTGACAAATACATTGCGTTTACAAGGAAGCTTTGAAGGAGAGTTTAAAATAACGGACTATTTAAAAATCAATTCACGTATCGGCGGTAATAAGTTCTATTCAAAGGACAGACAATTTGTAAATATCAAAGAAAATTATCTCAATGCTAACCCATTAAAGACAGAGACCGACTTCTATAATGAGAAAGCAAAAGGTGGGGTAGGAAACATTGCTTTTGCAGATAATAGTCTTAAGTACGAGAATCTAGAACAATTCAGGTGGTCGTGGGAGAACTTCTTGACTTTTAACAAAAGTTTTGACAAACATAATGTAGAAGCTGTATTGGGTATGTCTCGCGAAAAATATGACATCAATAGTATGAATAGCCAAATGGGATATACTGTCCCCGGACAAGAACAGTACTGGAATATTGATTTAGCCTCAGATGAATACAAGATAGTCAATCGCCAGACCTATTATACGCCAAGGGCTCTAGCTTCTTATTTTGGTCGTATCGCTTACAATTATGACAGCCGTTATTATTTTACGGGTACATTGAGGCGAGATGGTTCCAGCGTCTTTAAAAATACCGGAAAATACTGGGGAACTTTCCCTTCAATCGGTCTGGGATGGAATATCTCCAATGAAGAATTTATGAAAGATGCCTCTTGGATCAATTTGTTGAAATTAAGAGGAAACTGGGGTAAGTTAGGTAATCAGGACATCCCACTAAACGTGTCAACCATCATGAGCAGCCCTGAAGCTTCGACGTATAACTATGTTTTTGGACCTGAACAAAATCTCGTATACGGCAGTTCTTATGGAACACCTGCTGTGAATCTTTCATGGGAGGTAACTCGTGAAACAGGTGCGGGTATTGATTTTGCATTCCTCAATAACAATTTATCCGGATCTATTGATTATTATCATAAATTAAACACTAATACGATCTTAAATGTAACACCGACTTTAAATTCTCCTTCAGAACAAAATTTCTATGCGCATGGTGCTAAGGTGTTAAACCAAGGTGTCGAGGTTGTGCTAAATTGGAATAAAAATATAAGTCCGGATTTCAGCTATACTGTTGGTGTCAATTACGCTTATAACAAAAATGAGGTTACCGAAGTGGTATCAGCCTTTGACGGCGACACCGGCGGAAGTCTTAATAATGGAGAAATTACCAAGCAGCTTCGCGTAGGACAACCTATTTACGGATGGTGGATGTTTGAATCCATTGGTGTATTTCAGGATGCGAATGATATCGCTAATAATCCTTCTTTCGGACCAGCTAAGCCTGGTTACTTAAAATATAAAGATCAAAATGGCGATGGTGTAATTGATACCCGAGATAAAAAATTCTTTGGTTCATTCTTACCATCTTCGACTTACGGGATCAATATAGGTATCAATTATAAAGCAATTGACTTTAATCTGTCAGGTTACGGAGTTGCAGGTAATAAAGTCTATAACGGGCTGAAAAGTATAAGGCAAAATGCAGGTGAAAACGTTACGTTGGAAACGTTTGAAAACCGCTGGAAAGGAGCAGGTTCAACCAATGTACATCCAGGTGCTGAACATGCTTATTGGGCTTCTAGTTATTATCTAGAATCAGGCAGCTATTTCCGCATCAATAATATTACTCTCGGATACACCTTCAACAACTTATATAGTTCCAAATCCAAATTACGTCTCTACGTAACAGCTCAAAATCCATTTATGTTTACCAACTACAGTGGTTTCTCTCCTGAATTAGCTGGCGATGGTAGTCCAAAACTGACCTCTGGTATTGAGTTATCGGCCTATCCGACAACACGTAATTTCCTTTTTGGGCTTAACATGCAATTTTAATCACTTAAGTTTTGAAAACAATGAAAATTAACAAACTCTATATATCCCTTTTTCTTAGTGCTGGTATTGCACTTCAGGGTTGCAAAGACAATAATTTTTTGGATGTTCCTTCTCGTGAAAGAGTTGAGGCTGAAGATAGTGAGGTGATATATACACCCGAACAATTTATCAACGGTGTGTATGGTATGTTTACATCTTGGGACTACTCCTTCTCCTACATCGGTATAACCGATATGCTGTCCGACAATGGGGATAAAGGCTCTGCTGTAACAGATGCCGGCGGAGATAAGTTAAGTTTAGACGAATTAACATATACCTCTACAACAGGCTCCTTTAAATCGATGTGGGTACGCTGGTATAAATCAATAGGACGGGCAACACAAGCTATTGAATATACCGAAAAATATGGGCTGACTGATGAAGCATATAAAAATAGACTGGTTGCCGAAGCCCGCTTTTTGCGTGCGCTCAACTATTTTTATTTAGTACGTGGATGGGGAGATGTACCGATCCAAGATCGTGATTTAATAAAAAGGGAATCCGCATCCGAAGTCTACAGCTATATAGAAGCTGATCTACAATTCGCTATCGACAATCTGCCTGTAAAATCTGCTTATGCGGCAAAAGATCTCGGACGCGCCACCAAAGGGGCAGCACAGGGATTGTTATCGAAAGTATATCTTTATCAAAATAAGTGGCAACAGGCAGCTGATATGGCCAAAACTGTCATCAACTCAGGGGGATATAGCCTTGAAAAAGACTACGCAACAATTTGGCGCTTGGCGGGAGAAAATGGCCCCGAATCCTTATTTGAATGGCAAGCGCGGGGGACATCAATTGCCCTTGGGGTTAAACAATATAGCCAGGTACAAGCTCCGCGTGGTGGTCTGGTAAAACTCGGTTGGGGGTTTAATACGCCCAGCGAAAATCTACTCAATGCTTTTAATGCTGAGCATGACAATATCCGTCGTGATGCGACCATTATTTTCAGAAATTCGACCTTATATGATGGTCGCGTAATCGACGCTGGCGTAGAAAATGCCATGTACAATATGAAAGCATACTCATCTGCTAACGGTGGTGCTGATTATACCGATAAAAACGTACGTTATCTCCGTTTAGGTGAAATTTACCTTATCCTTGCTGAAGCTGCAAATGAGCTTGGCAATAGCAGCGAAGCGCTGAATGCCTTGAACGCTGTACGGACACGCGTAAAATTAGCCAACGTAACGACGACTGACCAGGCACAGCTCCGTCAATTGATCTGGAAAGAAAGACGTCTTGAATTGGCATTCGAACATGACCGCTGGTTTGATTTGATTCGTACAAAACAGGCAAAAACTGCGATGGCTGCGAATGGAAAGACATTTCAGGATAAAATGTTGCTTTTTCCGATTCCGGAAGATCAACGTATTCAGACTCCAGAAATGCCGCAAAACCCAGGCTGGTAATACACAAAAAAATAACTCCGTTCAAACGGCCAAAGGCCGTTTGAACATTTTTTAAGACTTTAAACAATACTATCCATGAGAAATCGAATAGCATATACTTACTTAACTGGTATTGCTTTGGCCCTTCTTCTCAGCAGTTCATGCCGAAACACTTCCTCCGTCAGTACTGAGAATGCGTCCAACGGTGATTCTATAAGCCACCCTATTATCAATGAAGATTCTTTGTTAACAAATATCCAGCAACAGACCTTTCAATATTTCTGGGAAGGTGCCGAACCAACATCGGGATTGGCACGTGAACGTATTCATATGGACGGTGTCTACCCTGAGAATGATCGTAATGTTGTGACGATCGGTGGTAGCGGTTTCGGTCTTATGAGCATGATTGTCGCCATGGAACGTGGATTTATCAGCCAAGAACAAGGGGTTCAAAAGTTGGATCACATCATGAATTATTTGGGCAAAATCGAACGATTCAAAGGCGCATGGGCACATTGGTATGATGGCGAACTGGGTACAGCCAAGCCTTTTAGTGAAAAAGACAATGGCGGAGATATTGTTGAAACTGCGTTTCTAGCACAAGGCTTACTGACGGTTCGCGAGTACCTGAAGGACAAAAGCGATGCGGCCAAAGCCGTTGCACAAAAAGCAGATAAACTCTGGAAAGAAATCGATTGGAATCACTATACAAATGGACAGAATGTGCTTTATTGGCACTGGAGCCCTAAATTTAACTTTCAGCAAAACCATCCAGTCAGAGGGTATGATGAATGTTTGATTACCTATATTTTGGCAGCTTCTTCTCCCTCCCACCCTATTGCTCCCAGTGTATACCATGAAGGATGGGCAAGATCTGGCGGGATTAAAAGCACGGCTAAAAAATATGATATTCCGCTAGCAATTAAACAGAATGCTAAAGAAGGCGAAGTAGGCCCTCTTTTTTGGGAACACTATTCTTACTTGGGATTAAGCCCAAAAGGCCTAAAAGATCAATATGCTGATTATTGGGAGGTAACCAGCAATCATGTCAAAATAAATTTAGCTTATGCCAAGCTCAACCCTAAAGGTTATAAAGGCTATGGGGCCGACAAAGGCTGGGGCTGGACAGCCAGTTATTCCATCAAAGGCTACGATGCACACCATCCGGACAACGATCCCGGCGTAATCTCGCCAACAGCAGCCTTGTCTTCCATGCCCTACACTCCGCACGAAAGTATCCAATTTGCGCAATACCTAAATAATCAATTGGGCGATAAAGTTTGGGGCAAATATGGCTACTATGATGCCTATAGCGAAACTGCCAACTGGTTTCCGCAACGTTATCTCGCGATCGATCAGGGACCTATTGTTGTCATGATCGAAAACTACAGAACAGGAAAAATCTGGGACTTATTCATGCAAGCACCGGAGATTCAGCAGGGATTGAAAAAACTTGGTTTTACGAGTCCCTATCTAAAGTAGTGGTTAATTTGGAATCATTTTTAATCTGTCACACGTTGAAAATGGTTCCACCCACGAAAATATAAAAATTATCAACAACGGGCTCGATAATCTACCTCAAGCTTATTTTATAAATAAATATTACAATCAGCAACCAAATCAGGTGTTATGCGCTCAATTAAAATATTTAGTTCATAACGTATAAAAAAATAATACAATGAAAAAAGTAGTAGGAACATTCCTTCTTGCATTTCTAGGCTGGCATGTAAGTCCCGCACAGTCAACTCAAAAAATGGATGAGTTCATTAACCAGCTTATGGCCAAGATGACAGTCGAAGAAAAGATCGGGCAGCTAAATCTTGTTACTGGCGGCGAGGCGACAACTGGAACAACGGTTTCCACAGACGTGGAAGCTAAAATTCGAAATGGCCAGATTGGAGGTATCTTTAGTATGAGTACACCATCCAAAATTCGTAAGACCCAAGAAATTGCAATCAAGCAGTCCAGACTCAATATCCCGATTATCTTTGGGATGGATGTCATACACGGCTACCGCACTGTTTTTCCTATTCCATTGGGACTTGCAGCTACATGGGATATGGGCTTAATTCAACAATCTGCCCGCATAGCGGCAGAAGAAGCGACAGCAGATGGCATTAATTGGGCATTTTCGCCGATGGTGGATATTTCCAGAGACCCGAGATGGGGACGTATTTCCGAAGGCGCAGGTGAAGATACTTACCTAAGTTCAAAAGTTGCTGAGGCTATTGTCCATGGCTTCCAAGGGGATAATTTAGCAGCACACAACACGATGATGGCCTGTGTCAAACATTTTGCACTCTACGGCGCAGCAGAAGCCGGACGGGACTATAATAGCACGGACATGAGCCTCCATCGCATGTACAATGAATATCTACCGCCTTACAAAGCAGCTATAGATGCCGGAGCCGGCAGTATAATGACCTCCTTCAACGATATTAATGGCGTACCCGCATCAGCCAACAAATGGTTGATGACCGATGTGCTACGCAAGCAGTGGGGTTTTAAGGGCTTAGTTGTAACAGATTATACGGCGGTCAATGAACTCACAGCGCACGGCCTCGGCGATTTACAACAAGTCTCAGCATTAAGCCTGAACGCAGGTATTGACATGGATATGGTGGGCGAAGGTTTTCTCACAACACTGAAAAAATCGCTTGACGAAGGCAAGGTTAAACTCGCTGATATCGACAGAGCTTGTCGTTTTGTGTTGGAAGCAAAATATAAATTAGGACTATTCGAAGATCCATACCGTTATTGTAATGATCAGCGTGCGAAAAGTGTGATAGGTTCGGCTGCCAATCATGCTAAAGCAAGAGAAATTGCCGCTAAATCATTCGTTTTGTTGAAAAATGAAAATCAGATTCTTCCGTTAAAAAAAACGGGCACAGTTGCCGTCATTGGCCCTTTAGCCAATTCAGGAGCGAATATGCCGGGTACCTGGAGCGTGAGTGCAGAATTAGAGAAAACAGCATCATTAGTAGAAGGGATGAAGGCGGTGCTGGGTAATAAAGTAAATATCCTCACACATCTTGGAACTAATCTGCTGGAAGATTCTACCTACCAAAAGCACGCGACAATGTTTGGGCGTACAATAGTAAGAGATCCTCGGAAAGAAGAAGAAATTATCGCAGATGCCGTAAAAATTGCTCAACAATCAGATGTTGTTGTTGCTGCGCTTGGAGAATCTTCAGAAATGTCCGGAGAAAGCTCAAGCCGCTCCGAGCTGGACATACCTAAAAATCAACAAAATCTTTTGAAAGCATTATTGGCGACCGGAAAGCCAGTCGTTCTTGTCTTATTTACCGGTAGACCGCTTACGCTTACTTGGGAGGATGCTCATGTACCTGCAATATTAAATGTTTGGTTTGGTGGATCGGAAACAGGAAAAGCAGTTGCTGACGTACTATTTGGTGATGTTGTTCCTTCAGGTAAAATTACAGCGACCTTTCCTAGAAATGTGGGGCA
Organism: Sphingobacterium puteale; assembly: GCF_003627955.1. Taxonomy (GTDB): domain Bacteria; phylum Bacteroidota; class Bacteroidia; order Sphingobacteriales; family Sphingobacteriaceae; genus Sphingobacterium; species Sphingobacterium puteale. The sequence continues at coordinate 195,257 of NZ_RBWS01000007.1, forward strand.
AATTCCGATTTATTATGCACATAAAAATACAGGAAGACCCTATGGCAACTCCGGGGATTTTGAAAAGTTTAAATCGAATTATTTAGATGTTAGCAATTCCCCACTCTACCCTTTCGGTTATGGATTGAGTTATACGAGCTTTGCTTATGGAGAGATTCAGCTAGATAAAAACACATTGGATAACGACGGTACCATTCAAGCACGCATTGATATTAGCAATACAGGTCATTACGACGCAGAGGAGACCGTTCAATTATATATCCAGGACCTAGTTGGTTCTGTCACCCGCCCGGTTAAAGAATTAAAAGGTTTTCAAAAGATATTTCTGAAGAAAGGCGAAGTCAGATCCGTGAAATTTGATATTCAACTTAAAGATCTCAAGTTCTTCAATAATGATCTTAATTATGTTGCTGAACCGGGGGATTTTAAAATTTACATTGGCCCCAATAGTCGAGATGTTAAGGAAGTTTCCTTCAAACTGCTTTAAGCTAAAACAGTTAAAAAAAAGCGATACCTTCAGAGGTGTCGCTTTTTTTAAAAATTTGATTCATCTTTTACTTCATATTCCCATCAAATCCCTCGAATAATGTTCGAAGTTCTTGCGCTATCTCCGGATAATCCATTATGATATTTGTTCTTTCGCTTGGATCCCATGCAATATTATGTAATTCTTCTACCGCATCATAAGGTTTTCCAGATATCTGATTGACGCCAGCTGGTATACGCCTATATTTCCAATCTCCCGACCGGACAGCTTCAACATGACCGTAGTTTACCAAAAATATCGGGCGATGTGCTGTTTTTAGATCTTCCGCTTTACCATTTAGTAAGGCATCTATCGACTGACCGTCGATATTTTTTTCTGGAAGAGGGGCCCCTGTCCATTTTGCTATCGTTGGCAACAGATCCAGATTACTTATTGCTTGTCTAAGCACCTTACCTTCCTGTGCATATCCTTTTCCGTATACGATGAATGGAACACGAACCCCACCTTCAGTAGTTTCAGCTTTCGACCCTTTAAATACACCGGCTGTGCCTACATGCCAGTTTTTGGTGGCATGGTCGTCCGACATCCGTGAAGGATAGGCAATCCAGGGACCGTTATCACTTGAGAAAATCAAAATCGTATTCTCCGCCAATCCTTTTTTCTCTACGGTCTTCCAAAGCTCGGCAAAATTATGGTCTAACTCACGCATGACTGCTCCTAACGGGCCTGCATTCTGCTGATCGGCAGACTTATTGTTTTTGTTGGCAAAAGCCAATGGAAGATGTGGGTAATTGTGCGCGTAATATAAAAAGAATGGATGATCTTTATCCTGATTTTCTATAAAATCGACTGTTTCTTTATGGTATAAGGCACTTAAATCCGAATCATCGGGCGATATGACCTCTGGCTTCCTATTTCTAAAAATTTTTATGACTGAATCTGTTTTTACATAAGGGTCACGATAATCATGGCTATATAACATACCATAAAAAAAATCGAATCCTTGCTTATTGGGATGATGATAAGCTTGTTTATCGCCAAGATGCCACTTACCGATCAGACCTGTCCGATAACCTACCTTTTTTAGCAGCTCGGCAATGGTTTCTTCTTCATCAGGTAGTCCGAGATTTGATCCCGGGCCAATTGGCGCCGGTAGATTATAACGAGAAGCATATCGTCCGGTTAGCAACGATGCCCGAGAAGGGGTACAAGAGGGGGTTGACACCATAAAGTTTGTTGCCCGCACACCTTTGCTGGCAATAGAATCCAAAAAAGGGGTTGAAATATTCGGGCTCCCATAGCAGCCGAGGTCACTATACCCTAAATCATCTGTAAGAATCAGAATTATATTGGGCCTCTTAGTTTGTGCATTAACAGATGTAGCTAAGAGAAGAAACATGGTCATTGCCATGAAAAGTTTGGTATACCGGATCATGATAGCATTATTTAATTGGAAACATTGTCGCAATATAAGAAAATACGAACAAGTGCCAGCGCCAATCGAAAACTTGTTTCTATTTTGAAGACATTGAGGGAGGCGAGCGCCCCCCCCTAATGCCAATTTGAGAAAAGATAAGGGAAATTATCTCTCACAAATATAAAAGATATTTCAATATAATCTACCAATTCAATAGACATTATTAAAAACACGGAAAAAATTAGATATCCTATGAACAAAAAAACTCCCGCCACGCTAATTATCAGCAATTTAAAAGTTTCTTAGATATTTATTTGAGGGACTGAAGATAGCGTTTAATTAGGATTATACCTTCCTCATGAAGTACAGTGGTTCCCTTTTGAGGCATGTGCATCTCACCCAATACCGACATTCGTCCAATAATTTTTGCCTGTTTAAGCCAGATTCCAGTTTCGTTAATCGGGCTTTCGAATCTAAGATCCAGCATAGTCATATAGGCTGTTCCCATAGGGTTATGGCAATGTGCGCAATTCACCTCCAGATAGGCTCTCGCCCTGTGCGCAGTAGATTGGCTAAGGTCATCGTAGCTAGGTAGCGAACTTAGTTTTCCCAATAGTTGAATATCTAGTATATCTTTACGTTTCAAATATTCCAACTGCTGGATTGTATCACGGTACCGAAAGACTACCCGATTTAAATTTCTGATCTTTGGACCTATAGGTAGTATGCGATCTCCCTGGCGATGACAGGCAATACAATCTTTGCGGGAAGGAATAATATAATTTGTCTGCCTTTTTACGCTTTTACCATCCAAAAATAAAACGGGGACCGCTGCGCTGTCGGTTAATAAGAAAGCTTCATCTTGAGTCGAATTCCATTGATAGGTCGCGGCATTCCATTGCCCATTTTCGTTGATCAGAAGACGTGTTTCCAACAATAACAATTTTGATTTCTGCGGATTGGCGCTTTGCGGGTAGAAAAAAGTTTTGGCGATAATGGTACCATTCGGAAAATTTGGTAATCCATCGTCCGATGCAACTATCTTCTTTCCTTTCGGAAGAAAAATAACACGTCTTTTGTCGGCGTAGTCCGTAAACAATGCAGAAGCTAATTCGTAAGAAGTACCTTGGTCGTTGGGAACAAGATCAGCTATTTTTCCTTTAAACAATCCATATTCGGATAATTTATCCCGAAATGTGACATTATCCTTCGCAACTTTTCCCCTGTCCTTATTGTTGAGTACAATAAAAAGTATAGGTATCAGCAAAACACCCATTAAAATTAACGCTTTTTTCATGTCTCCGATATTCCTCGTCCTTTTCGCTATTTTCCATTACGTGGACGAAGATAAGACAAAAAAACAGACTTATTAAACGGCTATTTTATCCGGTCGATCGCTGATCTATTTTCTTGTTTAAATGACAAGGGAACCACGGTTTATTTTATTGATAATATTACATTTTGTCAAAAAAATAAAGCGCATTAAGGGGGCGGCACGACAAAAAAATGGTTATATTTAAATGTCATTAACCAAAACTTCGGATCCATGGAGGACATGATTCTTTATAATCGGCTTCAATTTGCCTTTACAATCACATTCCACTATCTATTTCCCCAATTGACCATGGGATTATCATTGATGATTGTATATTTCAAATGGAAATTTCTACAGACTCACAATGAAGATTACAACAATGCTTCAAAATTCTGGATGAAGATCTTTGCGCTCAATTTTACAATGGGTGTGGTGACGGGGATTCCAATGGAGTTTCAGTTCGGAACAAATTGGGCAAAATTCTCTGAACTTACCGGTGGAATTATTGGACAGACTTTGGCAATGGAAGGAATGTTTTCATTTTTTCTAGAATCCTCTTTTTTGGGTATGTTTCTCTTTGGAGAAAAATTACTCGGTCACAAATTTCACTTTCTCGCAGGATTGATGGTATTCATTGGCTCCTGGGCCAGTGGCTTTCTGATCATTGCCACGCATTCCTGGATGCAGCACCCTGTGGGTTATGAAATTCTTGAAAACGGGAAGTTCGTACTGAACAACTTTAGTTCATTGTTTACCAACCCGTGGTTATGGCCGTCTTATCTCCATAATCAAGCGGCATCCTTAGTAACAAGTTCTTTTTTTGTTGCCTCCATCGGAGCTTTCTATCTCCTAAGCGACAGACATAGCAAATTTGGAAAGATATTCGTTAAAAGTGGCGTTGTCTTTGGCGCCATTTCATCCATTATGCTTGCATTCCCAACAGGCGATCTTGCCGCCAAAAATGTGGTTAAATACCAACCTGCTGCATTTGCAGCCATGGAAGGTATCTTTAAAACAGAGAAGGGCGGATCCGAAATTATCCTGATCGGCCAACCTGATATGGAAAACAAAAAACTTGATAATAAAATTGCTGTTCCAAATGTCTTAAGTTTCCTGACCTACCAACGCTGGGATGCTGAAATAAAAGGACTAAACGAGTTCGACGACTCATTACATCCCACGAATGTTCCCGGACTTTATTATAGCTATCATATCATGGTAGGTCTAGGTACAATATTTATCGGAATAATGGTATTGGGCAGTTTCCTGCTTTGGCGAAATAAATTGTATCAAAGCAAATGGTTGCTGTGGATTATTATGTTTATGATTCCTTTTCCTTATATCGCCAATACGGCAGGCTGGTATACATCCGAACTAGGACGACAACCTTGGTTGGTATACAATCTAATGCGTATGGTAGATGGCGTATCGCCCACGGTATCTTCTGGTAATACGTTATTTACCTTATTGGGATTTGTCGGACTTTATATTCTTTTGGGATTGTTGTTCCTTATGTTAGTATTGAAAATTATTCGAAAAGGCCCCGAGCCTCATACTCATATCGCTTTAAACTAATTGTCATGGAAATATTCTGGTTTGTTGTATTAACTTTCATGTTGGGTATCTATGTCGTCCTCGACGGTTATGATTTTGGAGCAGGAATTGTACATTTATTTTTTGCAAAGACCGAACAGGAGAAGAAGGCTGTAACAAATGCAATCGGTCCATTTTGGGATGCCAATGAAGTTTGGCTGATCGCATCTGGTGGAGTTTTATTTTTTGCTTTTCCCACACTTTATGCGTCATCTTTCAGCGGATTCTACCTCCCGCTTATGCTGGTATTATGGTTACTGATCTTTAGGGCAATAAGCCTTGAACTGAGAGGCCAAGTGCACCATAGGCTTTGGGAAGCCTTATGGGACAAAGCTTTTGGTCTGGCGAGCCTACTTCTTGCACTTTTTTTTGGAGCCGCTTTAGGCAATGTGGTCCGCGGTGTTAACCTCGGTATGGTCGAAAATGGCGTATCTACTCAGGAACCGCATTATTTCTTCTTAGCACTCTGGAATCCCACTTTTGATCCTCTGGCCGAGCATCAAGGCATTATTGACTGGTTTACAGTGATATTAGGTTTAGTGGCAGTCGTCACCCTGACTATCCATGGTGCGGGATGGGTCATATTAAAAACATCCAGTACTTTAAATAATCGGCTTAAAAATATCATATTTAAACTGAATTTCGTATTACTTGTATTGGTCATACTATCTGCTTATGTCTGGCATTATGTAAAACCAATCTCCTTAAATAATCTACAAAATCATTATTGGCTATGGATATTCCCGTTGATTGCAACGGTTGGCCTGCTGGGACAATTTTGGATCAGGACGTTCAAAAAAGATGGTACAGGTTTTATGTTCTCTTCCCTATTTATACTGGGAAGCTTTGCGACAACAGTGGCTTCTATGTTTCCGACCTTATTACCGTCAACCAATGAGGTAAACCCCTCGCTTACCATCCAAAATGCCGCAGCACATGAATATGGCCTATCCGTAGGTTTGGGATGGTTTATTTTTGCAGCAATTTTGGTCGTCGCTTATTTTATTATTCAATTTAGGGTCTTTAAAGGAAAACTGGATGATGTTGGCTATGGTGAACATTAAAACAATTATATGACATCTTAAAGACCTAATAATTTGTGCTTTAAGGCAAGTTGTACCAATTCGACCATATTTTTCACCTTAAACTTTGTCAAGAGATTACGTCGATGTGTTTCTACCGTAACAGGACTTAAAAACAGCTTCTCCGCAATCTGATTACTGGTATGACCATTGGATATCATAATTAAAATCTCTTTTTCCCTTCGTGTTAAATGTGGAAGATCTTCCATGGAAGTGACAGCTCCAGCATAAAGATCCTTTGCTTTATCACAGAGCGCTTCTTTTCCATTTAATCCAAGCTTTACACAACGAAGGAACTCTCCGTTGGACACATCTTTTAATATGTAACCATTTCCCCCATTTTGCATGAACTGAAAAATAAGATTACGATCTGCCAGATTACTCAGTGCAATAACCGGAATCATAGGAAACAACTTTTTAACCTGCAAACAGACGTCCAATCCGCTGGTATTCACAAGCTGCATATCCATAAGCACCAAATCTACTCTTGTACAATCCAAAAATTCGATCAATGATACTTCCTCCAGAAATGAATATACTTTATACCCGTTTTGGTTATTGAGAAAAGACGTTACGCCTTCCAATAATAAAGGATGGTCATCTAATATGGCAATAATTTTCATACATTAGTTTTTAACTAAACACTTACTCCTATTTCAATCTGCGTACCCGATCCAAGTTTGCTCTGCATATCAATAGATCCATTGATCCACTTGATTCTGTTGACCATATTATTTAATCCCATTCCATAATTTGCCGCGGAAGAATCAAACCCTTTTCCATTGTCTTCTATCAAAACCTGCAATATTCCCTGTGATTTACTTACCTGAACAATAATAAGATCTGCATCCGCATATTTCAATGCGTTTGAGATCGCTTCCTGGACAATCCGATAGATTGCCAACCCTTTTTGAAAGTCCAGACGTACTTCGTCCTCATAATTTTCAAATTGGATCTGAACCTTATTATTTCTCATCGAAAGACATAATTGCTCCAATGCTGCTATCAGACCAAATTGCCGTAATGACTCGGGCATCAGATTATGCGATATCCGTCGAACTTCACCCAAAATATCGTTCAGTTTGTGCGGTAATTCCTTCGTCAAATCGAATTCGCCTGCCTGCTCTCCAGCGATCTTAAACTTTAATCCTGTCAACATTCCGCCAATACTATCGTGCAGATCCTGTGCGATACGCTGCCGTTCCTGCTCTTCAGCTTTGAGCATGGACTCGGAAATTTGTAACTGCTTTTCCTTTGCCAATTTCTCTAAAGCAATCTCATGATTCATCTGGATCTGTCCATTCAGTTTCCGTTGTTTTCTATAGGAAAAGGTGACAAATAAAACAATGATTAAAAGTAAAATAGCAATACCTAAAACAAGAAAGATCTTTAATTGATTGCGATCTTTTTCTGCACGTAGGTTTAAAATCAATTTTTCTTTTTCTATACTTTTGTATTTAGTCTCCATTTCGTTCATCTTCTCCAAAAGCTGGACCTTCTGAATACTATCGGCGAGCTTACCCGCCACATTGGACATCTTTAGTGCCTCTTTGTAATCCCCCATCAATTCATTCACAGCAGCCAATTGGCTATAAACAATTTTACTGTTGGAAAGATCGCGTGTCAGCAAACCATTTTTTATGATCTCCTCCAGTGGTAATTTGGCTTCAGCATATTTTTTTTGCATCAAGTAGACATTAAACTTTCTAAACAGCATCATCTGGTAGAATTTCCAATTGTTCATTTTCTTCGACCAGCCCAAACCCATATCCAGCATACGTAACGCTTCATCTGTCAGTTGTTTTGTTGTAAAATAGAGCGCTTCATTATAATAATAATTGGGTAGCTGAGAAGAATTTGGATTTTTAGCTAAAAGGAATTTAGCTTTGTCCAATAGTAGTCTAGCCTCTTTTGATTTTACCTGATAACAATAGGTACTGACAGCATTTAGATAAGCTACCAATAGCGCAGTGCTTGCTGGTTGTTGTTCAAGCTGTTTAATCGCCAGCTGATGATATTCATCGGCTTTTGCCAATTGATTGGATGACATAAAGGTCATACCGATCATGGTATTTATTGCACCTTCCATGAGCGGGTCCTGTGCTTTGGCATAGGGCATACATTTACTATTGAGTATATCCAAAAAATCAGCAAATCCTTTTTTTGGAAATCGAATTAGGCCCAGATTATACCAGGCTTTAGCTAAGAGTTCCTGCTGAAAAGGCTGCTTAGCATTTGCCAGGATATCCACACATTTTTGAGCTTCGCCCCCCGCACGCTTACTATCTAAAAATTGGCCGTAGAAGAAGCTTTTGTAAAGTGCCGCCATGGCCTGAAGGCTTCTAAATGGTTTGGCCATTCGCTCCCCCTGCCGCATATTTTCCCAGAATTTCAATGTATCACGAAACCTGTAGTAATCTGCCAAATAGAAGTACTGTAGCGTTTTTACGCTGTCATCTGAAGTTGATTTCAATAACATTTCCGCATCGGTTCGATATTTCTCTTCATTTAAAGGCAGAAAACCTTGTGCATTCGTCGTCTGTACAGCAAAATGCATTGCACAACATACAATTAACTTTAACAAAACCCGACATTGTAATCCCATCTAATCAGATACCTTATAGAATATGAAACGATAAAAACAGTTTATTGCATTTTTTTGAGATGCGCCTCGTTAAATGTGTGATTCCCGAAAATTCGGCGGACACGAACTCTTCGGCACATGGTTCTTCAAAACTAAGCAATTTTAAAAACATATAAAGCACCTCAATGGAGATCGAGGTGCTTTATTATTACTGATGCAGCAATAATTTTTAAACTGCTTTTAGGAAAATACTATTTTCAGGAACGTCCCAACAGTGTTTCAAATACTGCTGCTCGTGTGGTTGCGATATTGATCAACAGGTCCAATTTACGTTTATAATCCGACGAGATCTCCTTAGAGCCTGTGTTTTCAAATAGTTCCCTTTTAACAATAGGTACACTAAAAGGTAAAGTCCATGCCCGTAATGATTTTGCTATTGCATCCATAGCGTTGATCCCTTGTAAAGCCTGTACACCATCCGCCCAACAAACCAGTCCTATATTTTTATCGGTGAGATATGCCGGACTGTTCTTTGCGCTTATCTCCAGCCAATCCAAACAGTTTTTCATTACCCCCGGCACACTTCCGTGATATAAAGGAGATAACCAAAAATGCACGTCTGCCTCCAGAAAGAGATTGTTCATGATCTTTACACTATTGGGTATCCTGCTGAGGCTTGTATCAAATAGTGGTATCCCACTATCCGCAAGGTTAAAAACACTATGCTCAACACCAAGCTGATTCAATCGTTCAGCGAAATAATTAGACAAGACTCCGGAAGTAGATTCTTGTCTCCGCTCCAAGGCGCCATTAAATATTAATGCTTTCATTGTTTCTTATGCTCTTTTAAAAATAACTTTTGGCATCCCGACCTCTCCGTACATCAATGTTGTAACAATCGGAATTAAGCGTGCAGCAGCTAACATATAAAGTGATTCTGGCATATTTGGCCTTGCCCTCACAACCACTTTTTGATCCTGATAATGAGACAAATCTGCCCGCTTCAAATTCTGGGTCCATAATTCCAGTTCCAATGCGCCCACACTTTTAAAATCGTAATAAGCCACATCAGTATGGAATTTATCGGCTAAAGCCATATAGATCCAGGGGGGGATGATGGCATCAACAGAACAAGTAAAAGCAACGGCTTTGCCTATAAAGGGTGTCAATTCCAATGCAGCAAGAGCCGCTTTAAACTCCTTTTCTTTGACGATTATTTCTTGGAAAAACAGTGTCTTGATGTCAAATTCTATAATTTCAAGTGTGGTTTTGAAATCAATGAGATCGAGCGCCATTATACCCGAATTTTCAACCTTATTTACAAACATATCTTTATGTAATTATCATCCCGGTTTGATGGAAATTTAAACCGATTAAATTAATTTACCGATGGTCTCTTCGTATTTTTTTTCGACTACAGACCAATCCAGGATAGACCAAAAAGCATCTAAATAATCCGCTCTTTTATTCTGATATTTCAAATAATAAGCATGTTCCCACACGTCAACACCTAAAATAGGTACTCCTCTACTCATCAATTGGGTGTCCATTAAGGGATTGTCTTGATTAGGTGTGGCAACGACGTCCAATGCACCATTGTACTTCACATAGAGCCAGGACCATCCAGAGCCAAATTGTCCAAGCCCTGCATTTTTTATCTTTATTTTCAACTCATCCAAAGAACCAAAAGTCGCTTCTATTTCTTTGGCCAGTCTTCCAGTGGGTACGATTTTTGGGACTGGAGATAAGATTTCCCAGAACAAAGAATGATTGTAATGACCGCCAGCGTTGTTCCGAATCGCAGGACCATACTGGCTTACCTGTGCCAAAAGGCCTTCTAATTCAACATTTTCCGTCGTTGTATCCAGTGCTTTATTTAGGTTATCAACATAAGCTTGATGGTGTCTCTGGTGATGGATAGTCATTGTTTCCTGATCAAAATAAGGTTCAAGCGCTCCATAAGGATAAGGTAAATCTGGTAATTGAAATTTGTTCATGATATTTTGAATTTTATTGTTTTTATAATAAGTCAAAGCTAAAGAATAGACTTTAATAAAACAACCAAAAAGTTGTTTTATTAAAGTCATAAAATTAATTATATCCTACAGATAGCTTAAAAAAAGGTCATTGTAACTACATGTAGAAAAAGTAGTATCTTTGTTCAGAAATATTAAAACAACTTTTTTATTGTCAAATGCAAAAAACACCTGCGGATAGAATATTGATGTTATTAAAAATGCGAGGTGAAGTTACCGCCGCCCAGGTTGCCACGGAGCTGTTGATCACAAAAGAAGGTGCCCGCAAACACCTCCTCAACCTTGCCAATCAGGGACTTATTGAATCCTATGCAAGAAGCGAGGGGATCGGTCGACCGTCTACCTACTATTGTCTTTCAGCCCTGGGACTATCAAAATTTCCGGATAGTCACGCTGATATTACTGTCCAGCTGCTTCAATCCATTAAACAATTGCTCGGCGAAAATGCACTGGATCTATTGATCACTGATCGTGAAACAAAAGTATACCAGCGGTATAAAAATGCATTATCTGGTATGGAGACGCTGGAGAAAAAACTTGATATGATGGCAACCAAGCGAACAGAAGAAGGATATATGGCAGAATGGAAAAAAGAGGCAGAATCCTACCTTTTCATTGAGAATCACTGCCCCATATGTGCTGCAGCAACAGAATGCCAAGGTTTTTGTCGTTCTGAACTTCACAATTTTCAACAACTAATCGGACCATCCTACACAATCAACCGGATAGAGTATATCATCGAAGATGGTACTCGTTGCACCTATCGTATTACCGAAAAAAAATAGTGTAACTTTTTCAGTTACTTCTTATATAACCAATAATATACCAATAAGTATTTTTTATATTTGCAGTCAGAAAACAGCGATATCATGTCAAAAGCAGAACAGACCCGACAATTTATCATTGAAAAAACGGCCCCTATTTTTAACAAAAAGGGCTATTTTGCGACTTCCCTTTCCGACATCACTACTGCTACAGGCTTAACAAAAGGCAGTATATACGGTAATTTTAAGGACAAAGATGACTTGGCTCTTCATGTTTATAGTTATCAAAGCAAAAAAATAGCGGATGGAGTAGATCAACACATTACCCAACAAAGGACAGCTCTAAAGAAACTCTTTGCTGTTTTTGATTTCTACAAAGAAAATTTTAAAAATATCGCTGCTTCGGGCGGGTGCCCACTAATGAATACCGCTATCGAAGCTGATGACTCCTTGCCTTTTTTGCTTCCTAAAGTCAGACGATCATTTACACTTTGGAAGCAACGATTGATTTCGATACTAGAAGAAGGAGTTAACAATGGAGAGTTTAAAGAGCATATTTCTACAGAACATTTTGCCCTTACCTTCATGGCTATGATCGAAGGCGGTATTTTACTTTCAAAAATTTCAGGACGTGGCAAAGATTTAGCTATTGTATTGGATAATATGAAAGAAATGGTAGACCGGGAGATCAAAATCTAATTTTTTTTAAACATACACATACCAATCGGTATATTGATAAATTAATTTTAATATCATAAAAATGAAAAGAGTTGTAATTACCGGAATGGGGACAATCAACCCATTAGGAGATAACATTGATACATTCTGGGATAATATTTTACTTGGTGAAAACCGTACAGCTATCATCAGCCGCTTTGACGCGTCTTTATTTCGGACACAAATCGCGAGCGAAATCAAAAACTTTCAACCGGAAAAATACCTCGAGCGAAATGAGATCAAGAGAAGTGATCTATTTACTCAATACGCCCTATATAGTGCGTCGCAAGCCTTAGAAGATTCCGGCTTAGATCCGAATACAATGGATCCATTTGATATTGGTGTTATCTGGGGTGTTGGACAGGGGGGAATGGAAACATTCGAAAATGAAGTTGAAAACTATGTGACAGGTAATTATATCCCTCGCTTCAGCCCGTTTTTCGTCCCAAGGCTTATTGTGAATATGGCTTCGGGAATGATATCGATGAAATTTGGTCTGCAGGGGATCAATTATACAACTGTATCTGCTTGTGCAACCTCCAATACGGCGTTCATGGATGCTTTCAATTACATTCGGTTAGGAAAGGCAAAAGTCTTTATCAGCGGCGGCTCAGAAGCACCTATTACCCCTGCCTCAGTAGGAGGTTTCTCTGCAATGAAAGCAATGTCGGGCAGGCATGATGATCCCAAAACAGCAAGCAGGCCATTTGATCGAGATCGAGATGGATTTGTCATGGGAGAAGGCGCCGGGGCCCTGATACTGGAAGAATATGAGCATGCCAAGAAAAGAGGGGCAAAAATCTATGCCGAGCTTGTTGGCGCATCCATGACAGCTGATGCCTATCACATGACTTCGCCTCACCCAGAAGGCATAGGTGCGGCCAAGGCAATGTCGCTTGCTCTGGAAGAAGCCCAAATAAACAGTGATCAGTTGGATTACTTAAATCTTCATGCCACCTCTACTCCTGTTGGTGATATTGCTGAACTGAAAGCAATGCAACTGGCATTTGGCAAATCCAGCAACCTTTGGGTCAGTTCGACCAAGTCAATGACCGGCCATCTGCTCGGTGCTGCCGGAGCAATTGAAGCGATTATTGCCATAAAGTCCATAAACAATAATGTAATTCCTGCGACTATAAACATCGAAAATATCGATCCTGCAATCCCTGAGGGAATCAACATTGTTGTAAACCAACCTTTGGAAAAAACGGTGCATACAGCGATGAGCAATGCCTTCGGTTTTGGCGGACACAATTCAAGTATCCTTTTTAAAAAGATTTAACATTTTTTTTAAAAAAAGACTTGACAAAGTGTAATATAGACACTACCTTTGTAGTATCATAATTTAGGTTTATAATTGGTTATTTAAGGTTTTCATTCTCCCCGTTTGAAAACCTTTTTTTATGTTCAGTGGGTAACCGGAGGTTTTCAATCGCAACGTTACGTTTTTTAGCAAACTAGATTTTTTTATTTTTAACCGAATACGACAAAACTATTTGGCCCATTTCTCCATTTACCAGATATAAATCTGTTGGGTACCTTCAATAGTATGTCACTGATGTTATTTTTCAGAACGGAGTCCGTGTCTTATCGACTATTTACCCCTTCTTCGAAGATGATTCGAGGCATCTTCGGGCCTTATTCGTACTTGGGGGCAGATAAGAGCGTTTTCTGACAGCCATGCTAGCGTCTTATCTCCGAGTATAACTCGGACTCACCACGGACTCATGTCGCTCTCACCACGGATACACCCCGACCCTGATACGGAGATGTACCGGAGGAGACACGAAACGATAGCGAAGCAGAGGTCTTGCGTCCATGCCATAATCAGAACATTCAAAATCCCGCCCCTGTCATGGATGACTAAATGAAACCTGAAACCATAGAAGCAGCCCATTGTAGATTTTCCAACTTCGGCTATTCCTTTACCCCCCCTCTGTTCGCCTTAATCCGCTTATTCTTGCAAACCCTAACCGGTGTCGAATCAATAAAAGAAATCATAAAAAAACAGCGGGATAACCGAAGTTACCCCGCTGCGTAAAAATAAACATATGAAACTATTCTTTACCATTATCTTTAGCCCACCATAGTCGCTTACCCCAATTGTAATCCACCGTTCCAGCTGCAGCTGCGTTAACATTCTCTGTATTATACAAATACTCATTATTCGGATACGGCAAACGCCACGGTTGATCGGTGTGTACTTTTTTGAATTTTTGAATTTTCGAAGGATAGTTTGTAGTTGGTATACCAGTTCTCCTATATAAGCTCCATGCTTCAAAATTTTCTTTAAACAACGCTACCCACATATCCCAATAAATACGGTTTTTAGTATTATCAAATTTACCTGTATCAGCGAGATAAGCCGCTATTTCATCTGCTGCAATATTATTATCTTGCATGGACAATGTAACCGCTGTTTCATAAGCCGTTTTTGCTGAAATACCAACATTGTATCCGGATAAAGCTGCTTCAGCTAACAAGTAATAGGTTTCACAAGCCCTATAGAAAGGTACCGCCCCAGCGGGATCATTAATATAATGATCGCCAATCCAAGAAATCGAGGTTGAAGGAGACGGATTTGTCAATGAACCATTTACAAATCCAACATACTTACCTTCATTATTTTTCCGAGCGATCGAAGCAATCCTTGGATCTTTGGTCTCAACTAAATGATCAATAAAAATATCAAACATTCCCCAATTATTGATTCGATTACCGTTGATACCTGATTCATACCAAGGTTCCATATAGGGTAAAGTACCAGGGAAAAACATCTGGCAGTTTTCTGCGTTTGTCTCAATAATAGGATATTTCTCTTTATTGCCCGCAATTTCCTCAATAGTAGATTTTGCCAATGCCGGCGCAACAGAAGAAATTCGCATTGCCATCCGTAAGCGCAGCGCATTACAGAATTTTTGCCACCTTAACATTTGCTCTTTTATATCTGCACTTCCACTATTGGTTTTTCCATAGATAACATCATAATCCCCCATTTCATCTGTACCTATACCCGCCGCCATTTCATCGGCAATTGATTTAAGGTCGGCCAATACAGCAGGGAAAATGTCTTCCTGTTTATCATATTTCGCTTTCAAGATGGATCCGTCCTCTGGACGTCCTTTAAACGCCTCTGAATAAGGAATATCGCCCCAGCCATCCAATAAATAGGACCACATATAATTATTCCATATCCTGGCAACAAGCCGAATATTTTTGTAACTCTCTGCTGTAGCCTCTGTTTTTTTCAATAAATCCTTCATTTGGGTGATATTGTAGTAACAAGCAGCCCATCGATTACCATAGGTATTATTCGAAGGAATTAATCCGCCCAAATTATCTGGATATTGAATTTTAACAATATAACCTGCAAATGTTCCATATCCGTCAACATCGCCACCGAATTGGTCTCCGGCATACCGCATGACATTTACCAACATGTTTTGGGGCGGAACATCTGACAATGCATCTGGATCGGTATTAATTTTTTCAAAATTTTTAGTACATCCCGATACTAAAAGTGCAGCTAGAACTGGTGTATATTTAAGTTTTTTAATAAAAGTATTCATAATTATAAAATTATTTTTATTACGTTTTAACCTAATAAAGAAATTAAAATGTAAAACCAAGTTTAAGACCTATACTTCTTGAATTAGGGACGGTCGCCTGTTCAAATCCTACTCCTCTTGAATCACTCGAAACACCACCTGCTTCTGGATCTAAACGCATCGTATTAGACTTATGCACCCACAACATAGCTAAGTTCGTTCCCGTAACAGAAATATTGGCACGCTTAATTCCTTTTATTTTACTATAGAGATGTTTAGGTAAGTTATATGATATATAAGCTTCTCTCAATTTCAAAAAAGAACCATCAAAAACATACATTTCAGCGATTCCACCGTTTTCGTACCAATCTTGAGCACTAGTTTCAATCGTATTTTCAACCCAGCCATCTTTTCCGTCCGACATCGCGAATCTTTCATTCGTCATTACATCTCTACCTGCCACAATTGCGCGTTCACGGATGCCATTCGCGGCTGTAATTTCAGCAATACCTGTCGTGTAACCATGGGACATTGTTTGCGACCACACATCGCCACCTTTTCGAAAGTCGAGCATAAATCCAAATCTGAAATCCTTGATGGTAAAGTCGTTGCGCATAGAGGCTAAGAAATCAGGGACAGCTTGACCAATATCCTGACCGTCCAATGGGGTAGAAACCAATCCATTATTACCTACTTTTATTGCCCCCTTCATTGGACCTTTTTCTACACGATCAAAACCAGAGCCAACTAAAGTTCCCCAAGGTTTACCCACAGATGCCATATTGGAAATACCCCAAGTCCAGCCAAGCCTGTAATCTTTTAAATCCAATTGTGGATAAAGTTCAACAACTTTATTTTTATCCCTCGAGAAGTTAACTGTTGTTGTCCAATTTAGTCCATCTTCTCTTTTTAGGATATCCCCTCTTAACTGCAATTCAACCCCTTTGCTTTTGATCTCACCGGCGTTCAGGAAGATAGAACTAAAACCAACCACATTAGATGTTGCCACCTGAAGCAATTGTTTTTTGTTAGTTTTGTTATAGTAGGTAAAATCCACATGTAAACGATCTTTGAATAAACCTAACTCAGTTCCGACTTCGTATGAAGTAATTGCTTCGGGTTCTAAGCCTTCAATCGCATAAGTCATACTCTTATACATCTGAGCTAAATTATTATAGGAATCTGTCTGTGCATAGTAATAATTTCCGTTTTGATATGGACGCGTTGCATTACCTACCTTCACAATGTTGAACCTCAATTTCCAAAAATTCAGGTAATCACTTTTTAATCCTTCAAAACTAGCCGTAGGCAACCAACTTAAACTTGCTGAAGGATAGAAAAATGATTTTTTCAGTGTTGAAGACCAATCATTCCGTGCGGTTAAATCTAAATATAACTGGTCTCGCCAACCTAAATTGGCTTGTGCATAGACAGAGTTTGATCGACCTTTAGAATGATCCATTAAAGTATAAGCATCCCCAATTTTATTACTGATCGTATAGACTCCTAGTACGTTCAACCCTCTCGCTCCCAACGTGTTTGTTTCAAACTGGTAATCCCGATAATTAGCACCCAAAATCCCTGTCAAGCTCAGGTCTCCAAATTGCTTATTGAAGTTTGCGATAAAATCTGCATTGAATTCAGAATTACTATTCTTCATTTCATCGAATTTTCCATTTTTGTTGTCGAAATTAAAATAGGTTGTCTCGAAAGTATGTGTATTATAATAATCCAATCCCACCCGACCTTCAAATCTCAAGAAATCAAAAGGTTGATAATGCAATGAAGTTTTCCCAAATATACGATTCATTTTAAGAGCATTTTGAGACTCATGCATGGTATAGAATGGATTCATATGATAGGCGGAATTCCAGTTGTAATAGGTATAATTTCCGACCTCATCACGTTGATCCCAATTATTTTTCAGATCTTGCATATCTACCTGACGACCGAACCAGATCAATCCATTCATCGGATTAGCACTATCGTAACCTTGCATTACGAGATTATTACTTTCAGTACGTGTGAAATTACTCATAATGTCATAAGAAACTTTATCGCTTAACTTATATTCATTATTTAACTGGGCTGTATATTTCTTTTGATCCGTATTGGGTACCGTTCCGCGCTGATCTCTAAAGGAAATGGAGGCCCGGGTAGAAGATTTATCTGTTTTAGAAAGTAAAGAAATATTATGATTTTGAGAAAAGCCTGTCTGAAAAAATTGCTTCACATTATTTTTATGGGAATTCCATGGAGTCGCCTGGCGTACACCGTTCACTACAGGGCTATTAAATTGTGGAATCATTAACCCAATATCCATTCTTGGCCCCCAAGATTCATCAATATTATCATTGACACCAAATTCTCCTGTTCCGTCGACATAACTAAAAGAATTTTTAACAACATAATCCTGATACGACTCTCCTCCGCCTAAGGTATTATAACTATACTCATCTCCTCTGGACCCTTGACCGTATAAATTTTGATACTTTGGTAAATTGGCAGCTCTATCAATAGAAAAATTACCATCATAGGAAATTTGTACCCCATTGGCAGCCCGTTTGCCGGATTTTGTGGTAATCATAATAACACCGGCCCCTGCTCGCATACCGTATAGAGCCGCAGCTCCACCTTTCAAGATATTAAAACTTTCAATGTCATCCGGGTTAATGTCATTCAAGCCCGACCCATAATCAACCCCTGTGTAGGTATTATCACCCGAACGTTGTGCATCATTTGTAATTGGGATACCATCTACAACAATCAATGGTTGCTGATCTTTTTGTAATGAGGAATTGCCTCGAATTGAAATACGAGCCGAAGAACCTATTGCACCACCAAATTGATTGACCTGCACTCCCGCTGCTTTACCTGCCAAAGCCCCCGTTAAACTATGCTGTCCCGCATCAGTTAACGCACTCGCTTTAATTTCTTGAGTAGCATAACCTAAAGATTTTTTTTCTCTAGTAATGCCCATGGCAGTTACAACTACCTCATCCAAATTTCTTTCATCGGACAATAGAGTAACTTCTAGCGTGGTCTGATTGGTCAGATTAACTTCCTTACGACCATAACCAATAGCCGAAACACTTAGTTGTCCTGCCTGTTTGTAGTTTATCGTAAATTCTCCATTTTGCCCGGTCTGTGTACCGGTTCCATCTCTAAGAGTGATTGTAACTCCAGGGATAGGTTTCCCGTCTTGGTCGACCACCTTCCCTTTCAAAACTGTTTGCGCATATACTGCCGAGCTTACTAAGACCGTAGCGGCTAGCATAGCAATGCTTTTTCTGTTCATAAGTTTAGTTTCAGATGTTTAGTTTATAGTGCTTTTTTATTATGAACTAAGTTATCAACCTCTCATCCTCTTTACTAACCGAATCTTGATAAGTATTACCCGATTATTAACCACAAATGTTAAATAAAATCAATAAATATCAAGACGCAACACCGAAACAGCACAAATAAAAACATACGCATGCTTAATTTCACATCATATCTTAAGAAACAACAAGAAAAACTAAAATAAAAAACGAAAATTTAAAACAAAAACAAGATCAAGCAAAAAATCATCTCATATTTGACATCCGAAGAAGAAATATTAGAAAAAAATCCACATTGAAAGGTTCTTATATTTATATAACGGAGTAAAGTGTCTGTTTATAGTTTTGAACATATTCTTTGGGGTTGCAACCTATAATCTGTTTAAATACGCGGTTAAAATTGGTAATACTATTGAATCCGCAATTGTACGCGATTAACGAAACACTGTCTAGATGATCTTCATTCAATTGACTACAAACCTCTTTAACTCGTATTCGATTTAAATATGCGACAAAAGTAACACCACAATGTTTTTTAAAATACCGACAAAATGCCTGAGGCGTAAGATTGGCGTAATCGGCAACATCTTCTAGGCTAAGGTCATGTTTATGGTTTTCTTTGATATAATTACAGATTAGATTAATTCGATTTGAGCTATGAACTGTATCAGATACCGCCTCTCCTCTTTCTGAACAAAGCGGATCCGTTTCCCTTGATATAGTCGCCAAAGATCGCAAAAGATAGAAAAAATGCATCAGTTTATCCATCTGATCTGAAGATTTCAATTGTAAAATTCTTTCTGAAATTTGCGTAAAATATTCATCTGGAATTTTAAAACCACATGAATTATTGTAAATAAAATGATTTAGCGATTCAAATTCCTCCAAAGAAAACATTAACTTGAGCTTGCCATTTGGATCAAAAAAAATAGATATAGAGCGAGATTCATTTGAAAAACCATCCTGAGAAGACGACTTAAATACATGTGGTTGATTTGCCCCCAAGAAGAAAATATCATTTTCCTTAAAAGGGTGCAACGTATCTTCAACAATCAATATTCCCTTTCCTTTTACTATCCACATAAGCTGTGCTTCTTGGTGCCTGTGAAGATGCGGATAAAAAGTTTCTAAAATATCTTCTTGTACAGTTAGGCTTTGGCCCTGCATACTGGGCACATTAAATTGGAGCGTTTTCATAGGATTTCATAAGTTTATGTTCAAAACTACTGTTTAGTTAACATAAATATAACAACTACGAAACAAGTAAAGATATCGTTCGCAACAGATGTAAAAACAAAAACAAAATATGTATATAAAGGGATAATATTTAGCATATTTACTGATTATGCAATCGGTAAGGCATAAAATCACATAAAATACCCTAATATTTTAAAAAACATGGTTAAAATACAATTAGACTTTGATAAATTGTGATAATTAATATTCAATATAAACTTCGAACTTTATTTAATACCAATATTATTTTGTTTTGATGCATAAATCACTTGTAGTAAGCAATTGTAACAGCATAAAAGTATCAAGCGTATAAACAATTTATTGACGACGCTTATTTCGCGAATCAAGAGATAAATTTTTAACGATATTAGCCAGCATATTATAATATGAATGACACCATTTAATCTCAACTAAACGCTAACACACAACAGAATAAAAATTAGTTTTGATATTTTCATCAGATAACGGCTCTATTGCCGCTCTTAATTTTCAAAAATTTATGTTTAACACAAATATCTATACTACCCGCAGGAACGAACTCACGACAAAATTTACTTCAGGTAAAGTTTTGTTGTTGGGAAACATTGAAAATCCGATCAATTTTGAACACAATACTTACCCTTTTCGTCAAGATAGCAGTTTTTTATATTATATCGGTATAAAAAGTCCTCAATTGGCCGCTGTGATCGATATTGACCAAGGAGAGACAATACTATTTGGTAACGAAATGACCATCGATGAAATTGTCTGGATGGGACAACAGCAGACTCTGGCGGAAAAAGCTACACTTTCAGGTATCCATAAGGTACTTCCTTTTGAGCAACTCTTTGACTATCTAAAAAAAGGGGAGAAAAATTTGATCCATTACCTCCCCCCCTATCAGTCACACAACAAATTATTGCTTGGAAAATTGCTTAATTGTCCGGTTGAACAGCTTCAACCATCTATCGTTTTAATTCAGACCGTAGCCGCACAACGCAGTATTAAATCAGCGGAGGAAATTGTTGAATTAGAGAAAGCTGTGGACGTCGCTGTGGATATGCACCGTCTTGCCATTCAGATGACCAGACCAGGCCGCTATGAGTATCAGATCAGCAATGCCATGCAGCATTTCGCACAAGATCAGGGCATGTCTTTTTCCTATCCTCCGATAGTTACCAAACGAGGTGAAATATTGCATAACCACATGCAATTTCATCAAGTTCACGAGGGAGACCTTTTGTTAAACGACTCGGGTGTTGAAACATCACTCGGATATGCCTCCGACCTAACGCGTACCTTTCCCGTAGGCAAACGCTTTACCTCTTTACAGGAGGAAATTTATCAGATTGTTTTACATGCTTTTAAATCTGCTGAACGCTTATTAACTGTTGGAGCTCGCTTTAAAGATATCCACTTAAAAGCCTGTGAAGCACTTGTCGAGGGCCTGATACAAGTTGGATTTATGAAAGGTAACGTGCAGGATGCAGTAGTTAACCATGCACATGCTTTATTCTTTCAATGTGGACTCGGCCACCTCATCGGTTTGGATGTACATGATATGGAAGATCTCGGCGAACAATATGTAGGTTATACCGAAGCCGAACCTAAAGACACCAAGACTTTTGGTCTTAAATCCCTGCGACTAGGCAAGCAGTTAGAAGTGGGCAACGCACTTACCGTTGAACCGGGCATCTATCTCATCCCCGAGCTCACACAACTTTGGGAGCAGCAAAATCTACACAAGGATTTTGTTAATTATGATTTTCTGAAAAAACACCTCAAATTTGGCGGTATCCGTATCGAAGATAATTATATCATGCAGGAAAATGGGGCAAGGCGTTTGGGAAAATACCTTGAACGGGAGGTAAATGAAATCTATCAGCTTAAAGACAGTGCTCCGAATTAGGGATACCGGGAGCCAAAATGGCAAACCCCTGTGCGTTGAATATTTGACTTACAAAACATCATAAACAAATGAATCGAATTAGACATTTTATTTTAGTCAATCTGTTATTAGTTCTCTACGTATCCAATCCACTCTTTGCTCAGAGACTCTGGATGGAAAATGGTGATCAATATTATGAATTTTCGGATAAAGGAATAGAAACCGTCAATCCTAAAAACGGTTCCAGAACAATCTTTTTATCTCATGAATTACTTGTTCCTCAGGGAATGAAAACAGCATTAAAAGTCGAGAATTTTTCGATATCCAAGAATAGGGAACTAATTTTAATCTATACCAATAGCAAAAAGGTTTGGCGAGAAAATACAAGAGGCGATTATTGGGTGTACAACAAGAAATCCAATCAATTGACACAAATAGGCCGTCAATTTCCATCATCCCAACTGATGTTTGCCAAATTTAATCCTCAAGCCAATAAAGTGGCTTATGTTAACAAAACAGACCATAATATTTATGTGGAGGATTTAACGAATGGAAATATAAACGCCGTAACGGAGGATGGGACAGACCGTATGATCAATGGAACTTTCGATTGGGTTTATGAGGAAGAGTTTGGTTGCAAAGATGGTTTTAGATGGTCGCCTGATGGTCTCTCTATCGCCTACTGGAAACTTGACGCAAACAGTATCCGTAATTTTCTAATGATTAATAATACGGATAGTCTCTACTCTTTTACCATTCCTGTAGAATATCCGAAAGTAGGACAGTCTCCAAGCGCTTGTTCCATATGGACTTATGAACTTGCTAGCGGAAAGAATAGCCGCATAAACATTCCCGGAGATCCTGAACAGCATTATATTCCACGTATGGAATGGTGTATGGACAGCAAACAGCTTATTTTTCAGCAACTCAATAGGAAACAAAACGAAAGTAAGATCTACACAGCTTCCATTGCTACTCATGAAGCTCAAGCAATACATCGCGAAACGAGCGATTCCTGGATTGACATCAAGGCAAGATGGAATAATAATGATCCTTCGGGCTGGGACTGGATACAGGATGGAAAAGCATTTATATGGGTATCGGAAAAAGAGGGCTGGCGAAAAATCTATCAAATTGACTTAAAAGGAAATGAAAAGCTCATTACGAAAGCGGATTATGACATTATCAATCTTGATTTTCTAGATCCTAAAGGAGAAATAATCTATTTCACTGCTTCTCCCAGCAATGCGACTCAAAAATATCTGTATAGTGTCTCTACTAAAGGTGGCTCTCCAAAAAGGCTCACACCAGCATCTTTCGAGGGAACTTGCGATTATGATATTTCGAAAGATGGCAAGATTGCTATCTTCAGCTTTAGCAACCGTGCCGAGCTCAAGCAAGATGCTATTATCGAGCTCCCTACACACCGGACAGTAGTGGATTTTGAGGTTAAACGTGAAAAGAAAGTCAGTGATGGCATAGCCGAATTTTTCAAAGTTAAGACTACTGAAGGTGTCGAACTAGATGGCTGGATGGTCAAACCGCTGGATTTCGATCCGAATAAAAAGTATCCAGTAGTCTTTATGGTATATGGTGAACCTGCTTCACAAACTGTAATCGACAACTTTAGCGCAGGTTATAACAGCTTGTATAAAGGAAATATGGCCCAGGACGGATACATTTATATTTCTTTGGATAACCGGGGCACACCTGCTCCTAAAGGTAGCCTATGGCGCAAAAGTATCTACCGTAAAATCGGTCAGCTCAATATTCGTGATCAAGCATTAGCCACACAGGAAATATTAAAATGGTCTTTTGTAGATAATTCGCGCATCGCAGTCTGGGGATGGAGCGGAGGTGGTTCGAGTACACTCAATTTGCTTGGACAATACCCACAAATCTATAAAACAGGTATTGCAATAGCCGCTGTTGCCAATCAACTACTTTATGATAATGTTTATCAAGAACGTTATATGGGACTTCCACAAGAAAATCTAGCAGATTTTGAAAATGGGTCGCCATTAAAGTATGCCAAAAATATTAAAGGAAATCTACTGTATATACACGGCACTGGAGACGATAATGTTCATTATCAGAATGCGGAAGTTCTTATAGACGAATTCATAAAAAATAATGTACAATTTCAGTTAATGTCCTATCCTAACCGTAGTCATTCCATTAGTGAAGGAGAAGGGACTCACGAACACCTAAGAACGTTATTTACGAATTATTTAAAACTACATTGCCCTCCAGGCGGAAGATAAGCGAATGAAAAGAACACTATTATATGCGCTAGGTACCTATGGTATTTTGGTCGCAGGCTACCAGCAATCCAACGCGCAACTGATGAAAGAAAAAAATGAATTCACGCGAGCGGATTCATTGCGGGGATATCTCACACCATTGCGCACTTGCTACGATATCCAATATTATCATTTGGACGTGAAAGTAGATGTAGACAATAAATTCATTTCAGGTTCAAACTTATTCCGCTTTAAGGCCACGGAAGATTTTGAACGTTTACAATTCGATCTGTTTGCCAATCTTAAAATTAATAAGGTTATCTATCAAGGGAAAGAGCTCTCATTTACAAGAGAATACAACGCTGTTTTTTTGAACTTTCCTACTAAAATCACCAAAGGTGCGCAAAGTGAATTCACAGTGTATTATGAAGGTCATCCCACAGAGGCAGCACGCGCTCCCTGGGACGGTGGCTTTGACTGGAAAAAAGACAGCAATGGTAAACCTTGGGTGGCTACAGCCTGCCAAGGTATGGGCGCTAGCGTCTGGTGGCCTAATAAAGACCATCAATACGATGAAGTCGACAGTATGATGATTTCGATCGCTGTCCCAAAAGAAGTAATGAACGTATCTAATGGGCGATTGGTAAAAGTGGAAAAAATGAAAGACGGATACAACAAATACCATTGGAAAGTTGCCAATCCGATCAACAACTACAATGTAGCCATCAATATTGGAGACTATATTCATTTTCAAGAAAAATACAAAGGTGAAAAAGGTCCTTTGGATGTCGACTACTATGTCTTGCGAGAGAATGATAAAACAGAAAAAAAGGCTCATCTTCAAAAAAATGCCAGACAGACGTTAGAAGCATTTGAGTATTGGTTTGGTCCATATCCTTTTTATGCAGATGGTTACAAACTGGTCGAAACGTATCATACGGGTATGGAACATCAAAGTGCTATTGCCTATGGCAATCATTATCAGAATGGATATCGTGGAAACGATGCTTCGGGAACAGGTTGGGGGAAAAAATGGGATTTCATTGTCGTACACGAATCGGGCCACGAATGGTTCGGCAACAACATCACCGCTGCTGATCTCGCTGATATGTGGATCCACGAAAGCTTCACCAACTATTCTGAAGCCTTGTTCATTGATTACTTTTATGGTAAAGAAGCTAGTCAAGCTTATGTCCACGGCATTCGACGTGGCATTCAAAATGACATTCCCATACAGGGACCATATCACGTAAACAAAGAAGGTTCCGGTGATATGTATCCCAAGGGCGGTGTTATGCTCAACATGATCCGTACGATGATAGCTAATGATGATAAGTGGCGCACGTTATTACGAGGCTTGAACAGCAAATTTTACCATCAACAGGTTGATTACAATGATATTGTCCGTTATTTAAGTCGGCAAACTGGTTTGGATCTATCAAAAGTATTTGAACAGTATGTTCAGCATGCATCTATCCCGACATTAGAGATCCAACAGGATGCTTCCGGCGCAGTACTGGGAAGATGGATTAGCGAAGTCAAAGGGTTTCATATGCCAATACATATTGGAATAAAGGGTAAAAACAGACAATTGGTCCATTTAGATCAGCATTTTAGAGCAATTAAAATTCCGGGATTAAATAAAGAAAATATTGATATAGACACGTTTAATTATTATGTCGGGGTTTTATCAGAGTAATGTTTCTTCAAGGATCTGACACTGTGCTCTAACAAAAGTATATAGCTATTTTTGGAGCACAGTGTTTATACGTTAATTTTCTTAACACCAATCTATATACAATAAGTCTCTTGGTCTTCTTATGAATTAATCAACTCTGAACTAATACTCTCCCTTTTTGCTTTGTCTTAGATCAGAGAGACAGAAGAAAATAAAAATTAAAAAAACTTGCAAGTGTGTATAAAATACACTATCTTTGAACTATCATAATTTAGGTTTATAATTGGTTATTTAAGGTTTTCATTCTCCCCGTTTGAAAACCTTTTTTTTTGTCCTTACCTCTTACCAGGATAAATAAAATTTAGCGCGATTAAGATTGATTGAAAATGATAAATTCTCTTCAGATCATTCTTCATTAAGCGATTATAATCTAATAGCCATCGAATTTTCGTACTTTAAGTTTCTGGATCATCATTTCCAAATTAGCGAATGGTATAGCGGTCGAAATACCAGACGCGCCTACAGCTGTTCTAAAAAATCAAGATACAGCGGAACACTCCGTTCGACCCATTCTTCCGAAGTATTTTGTTCAATACCATAATATGCAAAAAGTGGTCTATAATTCGCGTGAATATAATTAAAGGTAATTTCAAATGGACTAGTCAATTGATCCAAGTTATATTTGTACTTGCCTGTAGTGGAATACTCTTTTTCATCAACCCCAACAGACAATGCCAATGCAATTCTCTTGCCCGCTAACTTATAACCACTTGACTTTCCATAGGCCCAACCGTATGTTAACACCTCATCCAGCCACTTTTTAAAAAACGGGGGGCAATTAAACCAATAAAAAGGAAACTGAAATACAATTTTATCATACTTTTCAATCAATTGTTGTTCCTCCTTTACATCTATTTTTTCATCAGGGTACTTCTCATGCAATTGATGAATTTCATAGTTTTCTGGGTATTTTTTCAATTCTTCAATCCACCTTTTATTAACGATTGATTCATTTATATTTGGGTGAATTATCATTACTAACGTTTTCATTATATCTAGTTATTCAAAAGTTTTATATACTATTTACCACGCGCCATCTGATAACTGTAATAGTTTCATTGGCGTTGCTAGCTGGGATTAAAAATAGATAGATATTTCTTATTTTGGTACAGTGGTAACCCAATGTTCGGTACTATAAAAAATGTAGGTGATGACAAAAATCAAAGAAAGTTCCAGTAATTTCGCCAACAGGCAAATGTTAGCAAATGAGTGTCCTGAAGTATTTGCTGCTCATATTATTGGTGGTCAATGGTCTTTAGCTATCTGTTGCTATCTAATCAACGGAAGTCTTCGATACAATGAAATTAAAAAGTGTCTTCCAAATATTACCGAACGCATGTTGACGTTGCAATTGCGAAAATTAGAGAAAAGCGGAGTTGTAAAACGTACGATATATCCAGAAGTACCGCCACGAGTAACATATGAATTGACCCCAATCGGTCATGAATTATCCCCTATTATTAGCGAACTTGGAAAATGGGGAGAAAAATTAAAAGGACTCTCTCCTTAATCTTTATTGACATTTCTGAAAAAGGTAAGCGAAAATATTGAATTTCAGCTTGCCCCAAACACCTTGTTGTTAATTTATTATAGCATCAAAAAGTCTGATCCCAACCTCTTTTGATACAGCCATTATCATATTGATATTTTTATTTTAAAAAAAATTTGCATAGTGTATAAAATACACTTATATTTGTACTATCATAATTTAGGTTTATAATTGGTTATTGAAGGTTTTCATTCTCCCCGTTTGAAAACCTTTTTTGTTTGTATCTATATCCATTTTTTTAACTCCCTTCCCCTCCCATTAGTCAGGCCAGATGCCAGTTCTCATCATCACTATCCTAAGGCATAGGAACAAAATTATTTACATTGACTCTTATATTTCCATCAAGATAGATCAAAATACATTCGATTTGTCTCCTCCAATACAATAAATTGGAGCATATTTTAGGTTGAATGATAGTAAACCAGTTGGCTTCTCGATAAAAGCCCAATAAACAAAAAGCGAGGTATAAATTAAATATCCCTCGCTCTTTTATAGTTCAAAAATGATCAGATTACATTTTATAATATTGCTCCCAGCCTCTTGCGGGAGGAGGTCCGGCCAAGAGTGCATTGGCAAATTTATCGTTACTGATTTCCCTTTTTATGGGATCAAAGACCAATTTGGCATTTAAACGCTGGGCAATTACTCCCAGACAGAATACTTGACTCAGAGGTCCGGCGATCTCAAAAGCAGACCTTGTTTTTTCTTCTCCCTTACATGCTTTTAAGAAGTTAGTAAAATGATTAGAGGGAGATTTTGGAATTTCCGGAAGACGGGATTCCATTTCCTTGGCTTTCGTCTCAGGAATGATCTGTAGAATACTAGCATGAGAACCACCTTTGAACGTCAGATCCTTTCCATAAATAATTTTTCCGGGGTTTAATTTTGCTGGTTCCAATTTACCTGTACTAGGAGCTGGAATATTCGGATCCAATCCCGAAACTCCATAACCATCTGGTATCGGTGGTAAATTATTTAACCCATCATACCAATTAATGTCAACCGCAGGCATTCTTTTCCGTTTGGGAAAATGAAATTTCAGTGTCGAAGACATGGGAAAAAAATACGAATTATGTCCCTCAAGTTTAACGGCACTGACTTCGGTTGGCAGCCCAAGGTCCAAGAATTCATGCGCAGTGTCTAATATATGTGCTCCCCAATCACCAAGAGCTCCCATCCCAAAATCATACC
This sequence comes from Sphingobacterium puteale, assembly GCF_003627955.1. Lineage (GTDB taxonomy): Bacteria > Bacteroidota > Bacteroidia > Sphingobacteriales > Sphingobacteriaceae > Sphingobacterium > Sphingobacterium puteale. The sequence goes on from NZ_RBWS01000007.1 coordinate 223,947, forward strand.
AACAACGCCATTGCCCATTCACAAAATCTTTATTATAGTTGTGGCCTAGTGTTTGCATTTGCCATAGTTCCCAATCCAACGTTTCCGGGATTATTTCAGCGGCAGGAAATCCTTTCATATTCACATCCCATCCATGCCATCTCCGCGGCATGTTCATATGTGCGTCTATCCGAGTGACATCTTTAATTATTCCAGCTTCCTTCCAAGCCTTAAATTGAAAGTAATTTGCTTCGGAATGTCCCTGATTTCCCATTTGTGTTACAAGCTTTGAGTTCCTCCTGGCTTTATTGGTCATTAATTCAACTTCGAGGAATGTTCGCGCCATTGGCTTTTCCACATAGACATGTTTTCCAAGATCGAGGGCTAACATAGTTATCGCAAAATGGGAAAAATCAGGTGTCCCAATACTAACCGCATCGATCTGATTTCCCATTTTATCAAACATAACTCTAAAGTCTTTAAACTTTGGTGCATCAGGAAACATTGCCAGAATTTCCTGCGTTTGCTTCGCCCCCAGATCAACATCGCATAATGCAACAATATTACAAAGTCCGGTTTTATAAAGCTCCTTTATAATCTCTGCAGCCCGATTCCCTAAACCTACACAGGCTAAATTGACGCGTTCATTTGGTGTTGCCAGATTGACTTTACCCAGGACACTATTCGATAACATTACAGCACCAGCTGCAATAACAGATTGTTTAACAAAGCTTCTGCGTGATAAATAATGGTTCATAAACTCTAAGCTTAGTTTGGTGTATTAATCTTTATACTGCGAAATGAAACCCTATCCCCGTGATCTTGCAATAGGATAAATCCTTCTTTTGCCTCACCAAAGTTATCCCAGTCCTTATATTTACTGATAGCAACAAGGTCCTTGAACTCCTTCGATCCTCTTTCGTAACTCAGCATCTTAATTCCATTCAGATAGTGTTCAACTTTATTGTCGGCTGTCACCACTACTCTTCCCCTATTCCATTCGCCTATCGGTCTCCGGGAACGTGCATCCTTATTTGATGTGATGAGGTCATAAAGAGAGGCTAAAGTACGATTACCATCTCTTCCTAACTTCGCATCGGGATGCAAGTCATCGTCAAGCACTTGGTATTCAAGACCAATAGCCGATCCTTTGGACTTTTCTTTTAATGTTACAAAATACTTGACACCACTATTGGCCCCGGGGCTAAGCTTAAATTCAAAAGATAGATCAAATACGGCGTACTTATCCTTTGTTACAATATCACCGCCATTAGTAGACTCACCGCCATCAGATTTCAGAACTGTCAATTGCCCATCCTTAATCTCCCAGCCGCGATCAGGAAATTTATTCCCATGGATACTGCGCCATCCATTATTTGTTTTTCCGTCAAATAAAAGCTTAACTCCTTTTTTCTTTTCGGCGTCAATGACTTCATTTGGTTTTAAATTTACAATGTAGACCTCCTTCGGAAAAGCTTTTGACTTTAGATCGCTTGTTTTGATTTTAACATTTTTGAAATAGACCTTCTTTCCATCTAATTCTGAGGGGATACTATGTACTTGTAGCCCGATGAAGCCTGTCCTGTCAATTGTGTCCACTACATAAGAAACGGGTACATCGTTGATCCAAGTACGCAGCTCATCGCCAATTGCCTCGATTCTAATGTGGTTATATTCCTCAGCTTTATATGCCTTTTTAGCGTTTTCATTGAGATCTAGTGGATAGATCCAACCACGGCGTGCCTCATCATAGATGCCACCTGTCCAAGCCCTGGATGAGGGGTCTATCTCCACTTGTCTTCCGTACACTCTACCACGCCCATCATTAGCTTTAGGATCTAGATGACTTCGGGTCTGGATTCCTGAATTTGTTTGACTCCCTTCGAGCTTAACATCCAGTTCCAATATGAAATCACCATATTCTTTCTCGGTAATCAAAAATGAATTGGGAGTGCCTTTCGTCATTCGCCCCACGATTGCATCTCCCTCAATAGAATAAGGAGCTTTTCCGCCTACAGATTTCCAGCCATTCAGCGTTTTTCCATCAAAAAGGTCTGTCCACCCTTTTTCCGTATCCTTATTTATCTGCGCATGCGATAAAATTGAATTCCCAACCATCGCTGCCATCAAGACAGACTTAAATATTGTGTTTCTCTTCATTGTGATAGTTACTTCTTGAGCTCATATGCTCGGTTTATTTATTGAATATTGGTTTGTTACTCATATCATGTGCACCTATTTTTCCATATTGGAATACTAAAGTTATTATGTAATCTAATCCCTTTCGATCCAGGAGATCGGTGCGCTGCCTTTACCTAATGGTTATTTATCCAATTGCTTTAATAAAACAATATATTAATTAATATAGGTCAAATGAACCATGTTGTGCGATTTATTTACGAAAACGTTTGAAACATCAAAAAATCTAATGGGGTTCAAAAAACGGTTTTGCATCTAAGCAATGCACATGAACAAAAAGCAAATTTAGTTTTATGGTCTACAAAACCGAATTAACCCGTAACATAGCTTCATCCCTATGGATACCATTTAACCAATCCTGTACCAACTGGTGTTCCGATTCGTAAGGTATCAATAGCGGACGACACCCATCTAATTGGGTAACAACCTGCATATAAAGTCCTATTGTAGAGCTTTCATAATCCTCTATTTCATTACTGAGCATACCAAAGTAATTTTTTTCCTCGGCTTCTTTATTTGCAAACATCAGGCGATATTCGTCCATCGTTTCTTTACTCACCGAAACCCAGACACCGTAATCCAAAGTTTCATCGTGGTTCAAAATCGGAACCTGCAAAACAGTTCGGATAAAATAATCTATTTGGTCTTCGTGGTGAATGACGCAAAAATCATCATCTTTATCCGTAAATTTTTCTTTATCCACCGAGTTTAATATATCATAGTGAAAGGGAGCATTAAACGCTAAGGATGGCAATTCAGTATGTTCTACTCCACAATTTTGACAAATAAAATTATTCATATATCTTCATTCAAAAAAAGAATTTTCTCTTACAAACTTAATCAAACTTTTAAATCTCCATAAAAATTAATTCTATTGTTAGAAATCATCTTCTACGTTCACCCATCAGAATTTCGGCCTAATCTTCAATTACCCGATAACTCTAATCTTTTCGGTGTCCCCAATTTCGATTGGGATTAGCGCATTTTTCACCAAAATTTAAAGTAATTCGATTAAAAACCTGACCAGCCATTTTTAGCGTATGCTTCCCGGTGCAATCGGATATATCCACTGGTAGCTAATACATACCAGCCAGACATCTGTCCTACATCCTCATTCGTTACCAGACCTTCGAACGTATGTTGATATTCTTGTTTCCAAATTTCACGAGACTACTTTTATGTAAGCCAAGGTGTTGTAACTCCGGAAGAAATCTTCCCTAAACCATAATAGGTTCCTGCTTGCTCCACACTGGTATTTGCACCGATAAATGAGTTTATACGCTAATTCAAAGTCAACTACCCATGCACTGTACAATTTGAAAAAATAAAGTATAGCTAAACTCCGAAAGAAATCTATCTGAACCACAATCTTGTGTCGACTGCGTCTGATGCCCCATAAACGTAATAATACTTTATGTTTTGATCAGATCATCTGTGTAATTTTTTTTCGATTTTACCTTTTCAAAGTTATGGAGGGAGCCTGGCAATACTGAGATGTTCTTCTATTTTAAAAAATAAATTAAAAACAATCATTAAAAAATTTGGAGAAAAAGAAAATTATACACAACTTCAAAGCACAAACATATATTCCAAATCGGCTACAAAGTAGACAAAGGAAATTTTTTTATTTTAAAAAGACGATTTCATCCTTGAACATTTCAATGATAGAATTTCAGATTAGTTTTTTTGCAGAAAAACTTTACTTACATGTATAGACAGTAGCATTATAAAATATGACAACCACCCCCATTAAGGTATATACGGTAATTTCAAAAGAGATTAAAGAAGATCCAGATGTATTCACCAATCTAGAGGGTGTTTTTTCTACTTACGAAAAAGCACAGGAATATATCGACCATTTTTTTGGCAATGCGAAATACGGCTATCGTTCCATCGTAACGACACTTTTGGATCCCTTCCAAGAGGAAATCCAAAATAACGATTCTTATTACAGTATTTCTTCCCAGTTGATTGACAACAAATTAGAAATAGAGATCTGTAAAACTTCATTTGCAGTGGTTCTTTCCGAAGTTGGAAAACTGCGTATAGAAGAAGCGACTTCCGAAAGACCTTTGGAAATCAACCTGCATTGCTTTGCTAGATCTGAAGAGAAAGCTATTGAAAAATTCAAAAATTTAGTCAAGAATTATTCAAAAGAACAGAATCTATACTTTCAAATGCTACCTTACCGAATAACAGATTCGAATCAATGCTATTAGTTTGCAAATTGTTTTTTAAGCCGATTCTATATTTTAGAACCAATTTTTTTTCGAATTTCACTCAGATATTCGGGGGTAAAACCTAGAAAAGATGCAATAAGATATTGTGGTACACGTTGCACGAAATCTGGATACTTACGTAGCATATCGCGATAAAACTCTTCTTTAGGTAATGAAAAAAGATATTTAACACGCATTTGCGCAGCCGCATAAGCCCTCTGATACACAAAACGAAAATAGCGTTCCATTATAGGAAATTCTAGCATCAATTTTTCTTGGTTTTCTTGACTGATATATAAAATCTCTGATTTTTCGACAGCTTGAATGTAGAAGGAACTAACAAGCTTATGTTCATAGGCCATATTATCTGTAAGCCACCAGTTTTCAATCGCAAATTCTGTTGTTTGCTCTACTCCTTTTTCATTGACAAAAAACTTACGCAATATTCCTTTCAATACAAAGTAGTGATATCGACAGACTCTCCCCTCTTCTAGCAAGTTCTCTTTTTTAGCTATTGAAATAATATCAAAGTACTTTGATATTATTTCAAATGTATAATCATCGATTTGGATAAATTTCTCTAAATGTGTTCTAAATGTTTCCAATACATTTTAATTTATTTTTATAATCAAAATTTCACCTCCACGCGCAGGGTACTTTAAAGCTAACACCCGTCCAAACATTCTGGTCATCAGCAATACGATCAGCATCTGTACTGGATTTCCAAAAGCACCTTGAGAAAAACCAATGATAAATACCAAAAGTGGTCGCTGAGAGTAAGCAGCTTCATCTGGAGCCCAGTTTTTTTATTGCGATATAAAGTAAAGCCCCCCTAAAAATTAACTCTTCAAAGAAAACCGCTTTTATGGCCCACCATGTACTATGGAACAAATTATGAGCAGATAATGGTGTGTTATAGAGCCAAAAATTGTGTGCAGCTGTGAATTTTATAAAATGACAAACTGCACATGGAGATATGATTTTTGTAACTAATCTCACAAGTTTATTTTTGCATCAGACTTTTTTTATTTCCTCATTATTAAACCCAATAAAGTACCTCGTGTGCCTCTGTCAGCTGCGGGACATCCAAATTATGAAGCATTTTATCTAATACTACGTCAGGAAGAGGGTAGGCTCTGTTCCGATTTTGCAAACGCCATTGGCTGTACGGTTTTTCAATATAGACCAATTTAACATAGGCCTGATAGCTTATAAACAAATCGATCAACTGTTGACGCATTAATGTTGTAATGTTTGTTGCATTCCAGATAAAATCCTGTCCCCTGCGCAAATAAATCTTTGCCTGTTCTTTTGCTTGCTGCACTACCCAGCCGTTCCGTTTTCTATCTGTTGGATCTATCCGGTTTCTACGACGAATATCGTCCAGACTAATGACAGGGATATCCTCATTATGATTAGTTACATAATGGTCTTTGCCCATTCCTGGTAATCCAGCTAGCATAGTAACCTTAGATCTGAACCTATCAAAAGGAACATAATCCACATAACCGTCCGCTTGGTTGAAGTAAGTAAATTGTGCATTCAGTGTGGCAAAAGACCGTGGCGAATACCAGCAACCGATTTCTCTTGTATACAGTTCAAAAAGCTCTAATACATCAAGTAATGCGGTTTGATCCCGACAGATTCTCCCTTTGGCGTCGGCTTCAGCCAACAGTTTCAACTCGGGCATATTTACCCGCAATGATGCTTCCAAGGCGCTACGCATTGGGTCAACTTTATCCATCAGCCACAACGGCAGTCCATGATACCGGACTAACCCTACGATTTCTTCCCGAAGGGCAAAAGGTGTCTCCACATCACGGAACAAAATCTCACGTGCTGTCTGTGCCCCCTTCCGCGCATGACCAGGCGAACTGACCCTTCCCTTTCCGTCTACCGATGAGGTAGATCGTTTTTCGACATCATGCAGCAATGCCGCTGCCCAAAGTAGCTCCTGCCGTTGTCTATTAAGCTCCCTGTAGTCACTTGATTGTTGTAACTGCTCAAGTACTAGCTGTGTATGGATAGCAACATTCCCCTCTGCATGATGAACGGGATCCTGCGGAACATTCCGCATGTCCGCTACCCAGGAAAACTGTTTTTCCAATTTCAACCAGTCTTTATCTGCTGTTAGTTTCCATTCCATCTAACTAATTCTCCTTTCCCAAATAAGCTTTGTTCTTTTCCATGATTTTGTCCAATGTTCATCCGTCTGTACATGTCCTTTTCGCACATACTTAAAGACATTATGTTGAAACATGGAAACTGGATAAGCATCCGCATTCCGACAGACTAGACCTTCTGAGGTACATTCGGTCCCTTGTATTGGATCCATAGAGCCTAACACCGAAGGCTGGGAAGCTAGATTTTGAACAGTTTCTTCCAATTGTATTAGCTGTTGTATGTCTGCTACCTTTTCAGACCTCAACACCGGTACCAAAGGCAAATCAAACAAAGCTGCATAGAAGCTTACTTCCTCCCATGAAAGCCATGTATCTTTAACCCGAACGGCAAACACATAATAATAATGTTCCAATTGCGTATACTCGATTGAATGTACGGCATAAAGGTTTTCGCCAAAAAACTCCAGATTACCTAAATCATTCTTTAAGCGTCCCCAATGTTCACGCAACTGCGCGGTCCATGGAGAAGTTGTGGGTGCCGCATGCGACCGGGCAAATACCCCCCGCCTAGATAGACAGTTGTTTTCGCCATCCAATTTTTCGGTATAAAGTAATTCTGAAAAAGATTGAATATCCTTCCAGTATCCATAATTAAAACGATCGTCGCTACTTGTTCCGGGTGAAAAAGGGAAATGATAGGTTCGACCATATTTTGTTGATTCCATTTTTTTAAACTAAAGTGAATAATGTTGATTTAAGCACATAGGAATAGAAGCAATCAGGTTGGGTATTTCTCCCATCTGATTACGTATCCCTATATATTTGATACCGCATTACATGACTCTGTGTTTAAAAAGATATAACATTAATGATCTGTTGCGACAAAAATAGATAATTTTCTTAAAATAAAAAACTGTTGTACCAGCAGGCACAACAGAATAACCAAAACTTATAAATAAAAGCTCTTATATTAATGAGGTCTGATGTTATCTAGATGTTAATAGGCGCATCCCAGCCAATACGGGAGTAATCCCCCTGATTGTTTAAGAAAAGTTTTACTTGATGCCCCCTAAGCCCTTTTCCTGTCCGCAATATTTCATTAAGCTGCTCCTGTCGAATATTTTGAAGCAACATCTTCTCAATAAAGGGCTGCAGCTTCAGGTCATCTGCCACACGTTTGATCGGATATTGCACAAAGAACATATTTATTGCATAATTTTTTGATATTTTGACAAACCAGTTTTCCATGCCAGCCTTCTTTAGTTGATCGAAAATTGTCGGACAGTCCAATATTGTTCCGTTACGCAAGATAATGCATTTGGTCTCTGCTGTAGTGTAGATCGCAACAAGATCAACAAATCGCAGCTGGTGCAGGTTGATCTGTTGGACAAGCTCTCCCCTTTTAGCCAGCAGATCAGCCAAGAGATAGACGTCGATATTGTCGATGTCCATTCCATAGAATTGCTCTTTCTTCTTTAAACTATTTTCTTTTATTTTCCAGGGTTCATTTCGCGAAACGATCGGTGCAGTTTGTTCAAATTGTCCAAAAGTCTCTCTTTTTTTTATCAAAGGTCTTCCCTGTGTTACCATTTGTCCAGAAACAGCCAATTCTTTCTCTGAACTCACATTGCTTACAACATGCATAAGTGGCCTGTTATAGAAAACAGCCAAATTCTGCCTTTGGCCAATGGAATGATAGAGTAGTGACCAATTTTCACACATATACACCATCAGGCTGTAGGATACAAAAATAGTAGCATAGCGTATTCCATAGATTTGCATATGTAGCTCAAAAAGAAGCGAACGTTCAACAGAAGACTGGCTATAAACAAAGATAATCGCAACATACAATAATAAAAATGGAAAAACAGACACTAAAAGGAGCGAAAAAAAAGCGATAAAATGTAGGATAATATCAAGACCAGGAATATTCTTTGCCTGCTCCCCTATTCGTTCACGCATATAAGGTACGCTCCAATATGTTGGCAGATTAAGCACAAGTGATACCATTGTCGCCCCAATCCAAAAAACACAGATCATTATGACAACCAAAATCCAATATTTAAACTGATCTGATCGTTCCAAAAAACCTTGAAACGATATTGTTTTCAGATTAAAAACAATAGACAGCATCAGCGAGCAAAAAAAATAAACGATAGATTTCATGACGTTTCTCCGAAATAATCTTTTTAGGATAACAAAATTGAATAAATTACTCACAAAACTATACCAATATAATAAATAATATCGAAATTATAAAACAAAAGAACATACAAACGATAATATTTATTAAATAATTAATAAAACCATAACATTCTTCCGAGCCAAGATTTAGGAATAAACCGTTAATAATTGTTATTTTAGATCAGCATTCGTTGCTTGTGAAGGTTCAAACAACCAATAACCTACATTTCATTGCCGTGTTATCATATTTTTAGGTAAAAAAAAGATAATTTATAATAAAATTTTGAGATATTGTAATATAATGAATTCAAATAATGAAACAACAATTCAACAACCATGGCGTAGCCAAAGTACAATTTCGAATCTTGGCGCTGCCAGAAAGTTTATTAGCAATTGAAACAAATGCTATTCGTCGAAATTTTCTATCTTGGATGGAAGCAAATTTCGCACTGACTACAAGTCAAAAATTTCAATTGATGACCATGCCCGATGATCTACAGAACACCTTAAGTCAAGCTATTGCCAATAGCTATGAACTCGGAAAGGCCGTTCAATTTTTCAAAGAGACGACTTCTAAAGACGATCAGCCCGATTTGAAGGACATCGTGATCAATGGTGCCGAAACAATGGCGGACCTAAACAGCACTAGTAGAACAGCAGCTTTCGTGGGCCAACTGGCGATCAATATTCGCTATAAAGTAAACATGTAATTTATCCAAGATAATATTATACCACAATGGACTAGCCTTACAAGTACCTTTAACATCTATATCCCGTTTACGTTCAATCCCTTAACAGAAAATAAACGGGATATTGTATCCAAAGTTTTCCAGATAATAATTCCTGTCGATATAAAAAGGCTATGCAACATAATCAGCAAAAAATTCTAATACGCTATTTTTTCTGTCCACAGCAATTAGACGTCTCGTGTCTTGTAAGTGAACCATTGCATATGAACTACCCAATATCATATGCACTGCACTAATATTGCCCGAAGCCTTGTCCGTTTGTCAAAGGAGCCAATTATCGCAGATCCAACAGCATACCCCATCCACAATAAACTATATTAGATCTGCAATTGCAGGCGGATCCAGTTTAAGACGAAAAGTAAAATAAATGCAGTTAGCATATACACTTCTATTTTATTTACTTTGGCCGGTCCAAATTTCCAGACGCAGATACGATCGATAATAAGCAACAGCAGGATTGGAATCAATCCGAATATCCCAATGTATATCGCCATTAATTTATCGGGAGCAGAGTGTCCAGTAGCCAAAATTGTAACCGTGACGGCAACACCGATAAACCCCAATATCCCAAGGATCAAGAAAAGAGTACCTTTTGTTTTTAAGAATTTTATCATTACCTGTTGTTTATCACCAGCTATTTCTAACACATCATGCGGAGACAATTGGCTTCTCCCCCCTGTTTTCCAAATTTACACATCCCGATGTGCTAAAAAATCAAAAACAAGCCCCCGAAAGCCGGGGGCGAGTGGCTCAAAGCCGGTTCATTTTTCTAGTTCGCTAGGGAATGTTCCGAGCCTCGCAGCCAAAGATAGTAGCTAAGGTAGTTAATTTAAATCATAGTATTATGCTCAGACTTCAATTTAGGCTCAGATCCTATAGATCCTATACATATAGATCAGTTCTTGAAAAAATATCTATATTTAAAGACCGGACATATGGCAGTTCGGCTAATCTATTTTAAACAAAAGATGAAATTTAAAATTTTAATATTATTTATATTTATCCAATATCGATGCCCTGCTCAACAAAAACAAGTAGTCAACAATGAAGTAACAGCTTATAGCCTACAAACGAAAAGGGATACGATTGATTTTATTGTTGTTGACAAAGCGCCACGTGAAAAGAAACCAATATTTCTATGGTGTCAAGGTTCGTTGCCGGTCCCGCTTTATATGAATTTTGAAAATTATGGTCTATGGCTGCATGGAGGGGGCATCGCAAACTTTGACTACGAAAAAATTAAGAAACATTACCATCTCGTCGTAATATCAATGCCCGAAACCCCTTTGATTGTTGACGAGGCTAACCTGAATAACGAAAAATGGTATTATGGCGACTCACCTAATAAAAACATTCCCAGTGTCGCTTTCCAAAAGGCCAATTATTATCAAAACTATATAACTAGGGCAATCAAAGTCATCAAATTTTTGAGGAAGCAAAAATGGGTAGATAACGCTAAGCTTGTCGTTGCTGGTCATTCCCAAGGGTCAAAAATAGCGACCGGTATTGCTGTAAATTATAAACATGTAACCAAGTTAGGTCTCTTTGCTGCAAACCCGCTCGGCAGAATAGACCAAAGCATAAGGAAACTGAGAAAAGAAGCAGAGCAAGGAAAAATATCTTGGGAATTAGCAGATAAACAAATTGAGGAACAGTATGAATATTTTAAGGCTGCCAATGATCCCGAAAAAATAGCAAAGGATCCAAGCCTGTTGGCCTGGAACACATTATCAGATCCGATAATAACAGACTGGCTGTCCTTTAACAAACCTATCTACCTCGCATATGGTACAAATGACATAACAAGTGATTTTTGTGACCTGATACCATTATACTTTATAAGGCAAAAAAAGAATAACCTCACTTACAAAAGATACTTTAATCTTGAACATAATTTTTTTGAAGTTAACGGTCAAAACGAACCCGATCATACCAAACCACATTGGACAGAAGTCATGGACAATTTTCTCCAATGGACATTAGTACCTTAAAACATGATAAGTTGAACACACCACGCGAAAAATAAGAAAGTAGAGAAACCAAAAGCTATAGGCGCAATTTTCCACTTCTATTTTGAAAGGTCTGCAAATAAATAAGATCAAGATAAAAACTCCCAAAAAAAGCAACTCTTGGAGGCGCTGGTCTTCGTTAAAAGAAATCCCGACAAAGTCCATATGCCTCATTAATTAATTTGTTCAGTTTATTTTCCAGATCGGATTTATCCAAGGTTTCCGTATTATTCAGTTGTTTAACAAGGGCCACTACAGCTTGAAAGTTTGCACTGGAGAATCTAGGAAGAGGGTAGTTTTCAATATATTGAGAAAAATAACGCTTTCTTCCCGCATAAAGTTTATTGTTATACATCAGTGAATGATAATAATTCATTAATCTGGAGTTACAGACGCCCTGAATGAATAAAAGGATATCAAGATCTTTCTCGTTTGTCGCTGCCATCCAATAGCAGTTTCCGTTCACCAACTTACCACTGGAGTCAAAACAAAATCGGGGCTCTATACTAATATCCGGAAATACAACTTTGGGGAGTTTCCAGAGAGCCGGGTTTTGGGGAACCCAGATTTCATACCAGCCGCGGCCAGATTTTAGCACATAGTGCCTGTTATTTAGTACTTCAAAATTACTGAGCAAATATTCTTTTGTCCTCGGATAATCCTCCAGATTTATTCGATTACATTTGCCCTTGTTATCAAAATGAGGATATAGTATTCTTAAATCCGTTTCAGGCGTCCCCCACGCTTTAATGTTCTCCTGTGATATCAAATCATACATTAATTCTGCCTCGGGCTCAATGATATCATAAGCACCCCAATCTTTACGAATAAAGACCTTATCGGCGGTTGTCTTGACGCCTATTTTTACTTTAAAATGATCTCTTACTCTGGAAAAACAAGCCGCCTCGATTTTGCGCACAAATTCCTCTTCCCTCAAATCGAGCAAAATCCAGTTGCTTTTATTGGATGAATCAAATTTTACAGCACCGGATGTACATACATAGGAATTCTCATTATGTTTAAAATTGCCAACATAGTTATTTTTCAATGCCTCATAAATCGACATTTTTTTACCTTCTAGCCTTGTTTTTTTATTAAAGTCTTGATAAATTTTAAAGAACTGACAGCTTTCCGTGCTATCGGTACGTGTTTTTCTTCCTATAAATATAGCCGGCAATACTGCAGCATCGAATAATTTTGTATCGCCCAGATCTATGATTTCCAATATCTCATAATTCTCCCTCAGAAACTCCCGGATACTTTCCCCACTTTTTGTATTCAAATATTTGTTTGATGTAATAACACCCAAAATCCCACCCTCCTTTAAAGCAAATGTCATTGCCTTAACAAAAGGAAAGTACAAATCCACTTTCCCTTTAAGTCCATACTTTTTGGATATCCGCTGAGCATAGGCTGCGCCTAATAGCTGGGTTCTAACGTAAGGCGGATTGGCAATAATGATATCAGCACATTGATTCATATCCATGGAAATACCATTAGACGTTCCAAAACGGGTATCATCAAAGGAAATACTTTCCAGGAAGTCAGCATACTGAACCAGGTATCTCGATTCGCCAAAGTGGCTTTCAAGCCTTGTCTCTGCCTTACGCAAGTAATTATAATTGATATCAACGCCCCTCAACTCAAAGGTTATTTTTTTCGAGACCAATTCCTTTCCAATGCTAAGTAATAAGGCTCCATCCCCACAAGAAGGATCTAATACCCTGACCGAATCTTTAGTATTGTATTTTAGTATTTTTTCCGCCAAAAAATCAGCAAGCAATACAGGGGTAAATGTTGCTCCATTTTTCTTGATATTTAGATTATCTTTTATAGTATTCATAAATATGCTCAAAGTTATCAAATTACACTCTACTCGCCCCATCATCTGAGAAAATTCGTTCAGATGATTTTTGTTATCTTCGACCATTAAATACTATAAATGGACAATCACATCATTGATAAGGTCGCATCAATTCACATTGCCAATAAGAAGATCTTAAGTAGGCAGTCAAAGATCAAGACAAACTTTATTTCCCATGTGGAAAAAGAGAACATGGTAAAACTGATTTAATATGTCCAGGAGAAAAATCCGTGAGGAGTTAAATGTAGATATCATCGCGCATAGTATAGCTAAACTAAAACACGACCTCAATTGTTCTTTTATTTAATTTGTAATGTTGTGAGTAACCAGAAAATACCATTTAATTCTTTTTCAAATACAAAATCTTCTTAATCTATTATTTACAACCGTTTTATAATATCAAAAGGATGAACAACTTTCCAAGAATAGAAACTGAAAGACTTATTCTCGACAAAATAACAATGGAAGATATTCCACAGATTGTATTATATCTCCAGGATAAAGTATTTTCCGATTATACGTCGAATATCCCATACCCGTACCGGAAGGAAGATGCTGAGTTTTGGCTGAAACTATCAGCCGAAAGCTTTCAAAACCGTAAAGGAATCACCTTTGCAATTCGAGAAAAAAAAGGAAAATTGCTCGGTGCCATAGGGCTTCACGATGAAGGCTCGGATAAAGCCGAATTAGGTTACTGGATAGGCATTCCAAACTGGAATAAAGGCTATGTCACTGAAGCTGCGAAAGCTGTAATTGACTACGGGTTCAGCGAACTGAATTTCAACAAAATATTTGCGACTTATTTCCCTCATAACCCAGCTTCAGGAAAAGTTCTAGGCAAGATAGGAATGAAAAAAGAGGCGGTATTAAAACAACACTTAAAAAAAGATGGTAAATATTATGATATCCCAATGTATTCAATTTTTAAAGAAGACAGATAAGATTAACGTGCCAGAAAAACAACATTCTAATTTCCATACGCTATCAGCAATAATCATAATTTGCTTCATTCCCGCTGTAGAATAAGCTATTCAAGAGGATAAAATAGACCTATGACGCTAGTCCATTTTTTAAAGGGGACATCGACCTTTTGTTGGATTGTCGAATACACTATGAGCGAGTAATGAAATAACGAATTATCTTATTGAAAAATTCGGTAAATTTAGACTATAGACAACCATAATAAAATATAACATGAAAATATTTGCCTTTGCTGGAAGCAATTCCTCTACGTCGATCAATAAACAATTGGTCAAGTTTGTTCTGAAAAGTTTTGTTAACCATGAAATCAACCTAATTGATCTAAACGATTATAACATGCCTGTTTTTTCTGTCGATTTGGAAAAAAATGGTTTTCCGGAAGAAGCACATCATTTTTTGGATAATATCACCAAAAGCGATATTATTATCTGTTCGTTGGCGGAAAACAACCGTTCCTATAGCGCTGCTTTTAAGAATGTTTTTGACTGGGCTTCCCGAATAAATGTCAAGGTGTTTCAAGACAAACCCATGTTACTAATGACCACTTCCCCTGGTGGTTATGGCGGTGGAAATGTGATGTCCGAGGCACAAAAATTCTTTCCACAATTTGGTGCTATCATCAAAGAAACCTTTTCCCTGCCAAAATTCTATGAGAATTTTGATCCGAACAATGGTGTCATTAACCCAGAACTCTTAACGGCACTTAACCTAAAAATAGAAAATTTTAAGAAACAACTCGTGTAGCAAAATTTCTATTATATGTTAAGATTGCCCCATAGGATTTGTCTCCTTGCCTTATCTATAGCACCATTTTTTCTAAATGCACAAACCAAGGAAGCTGGTCTTCTTCTTCCTACTGTAGACACTTTACGTTATACGAGCAATTATTGTTGCATTCTATCCCCCAAAAACGGATTTAAACTATACGATACGCCAAATGGAAAAGTAATCGGAAAATTAAAGATGGAAATCAGGGAAGATGACAATCAATCACCATATTTCATTTATTTCGTAACAGCCGATGACAAAAAGAAGCTTACGACGGAAAATTTCAAATTAATCGGCAATGAAGTTTACGCTATTCCATTTTATGAAAAGCTGGACGGTTTCATTCGTGTTCTAACAAAAATGGGAAATTATTGGATTTCGGTTAAAGAGCTAGACAATATGAGCTTTTCAGCGAAGCCATGGATTAATTTTCTATTGGAAGAAAATGAAAAAGTACTTGGTTATTATGCCAAAGCCCCCGGACTTCGAATCAGAAAAGAACCCAATACCTCAAGCGATATTATTGAAGCCATTCGAGGGGATCTATTTGAAATCAAACTATCCAATCAAATAAAGGGGCAATGGTGTAAGGTCAGGGTGACAAAATATAGAGAACATCCTTGTGAAACCGACCTTGATGACAAAGACAATATTGAACGCATCATCCAAGGTTGGCTAAAAATTATCGATGATGAAGGTAATTCAAACCTCTGGTATTATGCTAAAGGATGTTGATGGCTAAACAAAGCGATTTGATGAGAAATCAAATTGATTTGCTATCACATGGAAATTCCGTCTGCATAATATTCCTCATTCCATTTCGCCAACTGGCACATGATTGGAATAAGTGCCTTCCCTTTTTGAGTCAGCGTGTATTCTACCCGAGGAGGTAACTCTTTAAATTCTTCTCTCAAAATAATGCCATCTTCCTCCAATTCTTTTAACGAGGATGTCAGCACTTTTCGAGAAATATTTTCGATCAATGCATCGAGTTGTCCAAATCGGGCTTTCCGATCTCTTAGCGTGTATATAATAATGGGCTTCCATCTTGTTCCCAAAATTCCCATGGAGCGTTGCATTGCGCATGGACAATTTTTAAAATCAGTTCTTTTCATTGTCAAAACATTTGATAGTTACACAAAGGTAACTACTTTACACTATTAATAGTTACAAAAATACACTATTTAAAATATCTTTGTAAAGAAATTCGTATATGATATAAAAAAATGAGCATACAAACACTTTTCAGTTCATTCCAATACAAAAATCTTGTATTAAAAAACCGTTTCGTCATGGCCCCCATGACACGAGCATTTTCTGTTGATGGAATCCCTGGAGATGCCGTTACAGGTTACTATGAACGACGGGCAGCCGGAGACGTTGGTTTGATTCTAACCGAGGGAACCGTCATCGAGCGGCCCGCATCAAAAAACTTAAAGGACATTCCAAATTTCCATGGCGACCAAGCATTAAAGGGCTGGAAAAACATTGTCGAGGCTGTCCACGCAAAAGGAGGTAAAATAGCTCCTCAACTATGGCATGTAGGGTATACACCGATGCAGTGGACGCCGCCGGCAGCTTTTGAAAGTCCC
The DNA here is from genome assembly GCF_003627955.1 of Sphingobacterium puteale. Taxonomy (GTDB): domain Bacteria; phylum Bacteroidota; class Bacteroidia; order Sphingobacteriales; family Sphingobacteriaceae; genus Sphingobacterium; species Sphingobacterium puteale. The sequence goes on from NZ_RBWS01000007.1 coordinate 240,614, forward strand.
GACACAATGACTTTGGCCGATATAGAAAATACTATTCAAGCGTATGCTGATGCAGCAAAATCTGCGAAAGAGCTAGGTTTCGATGCTTTTGAAATACATGCTGCTCATGGTTACTTGATTGATCAATTCTTTTGGGAGGAGATGAACCACAGATCAGATGAATTCGGTGGGAAAACGATAAAAGAGCGTTCCAGATTTGCTGTCGAAGTAGTAAAAGCAATGCGAAAAGCTGTTGGACCCGATTTTGTAATTATCATCAGACTATCACAATGGAAACAGCAAGATTACGCTGCGAAATTAGCCCCTACCCCAAAGCTGATGGAAGACTGGATCTTACCATTAGTCGACGCGGGCATAGATATTTTTCATGGAAGTCAACGACGCTATTGGGAGCCAGAATTTGAGGGTAGTGATTTAAATTTCGCCGGATGGCTAAAAAAAGTCTCCGGTCAACCGACAATAACGGTGGGTTCAGTAGGACTTGATAAAGATTTTGGCGAGGTATTTACAAATTCAGAATTTAAGTCATCTCCAGCTTCACTGGATGAATTAGTACGTCGATATGAAAGAGGGGACTTTGATTTGGTTGCAGTAGGTCGTGCGATCTTACAAGATCCAAATTGGGTAAAGAAAGTTCAAGCAGAACAATTCGAAGACTTATCTGTCTTTGAGGCCAAAAGCTTAGCAACTTTGTCTTAGCCAGATCAATGATCTAAGTACGCTAGTAATTCTTATTAACGGTTATATGATAAAAATCCGTAAAAGAAGAGCCTTCACTTTTATGGATAAAACAAGATATCCATTCCTGTTTGGGTATCTTGTTTTTTTAAAATAAATCATGTGAACTTCCCCTTGCCCAATATTTTTCTGATTTTGGATATCGACACATTATTAATAAATTGTAGTCAAAATACATTTAAGCCTTTCATCATGTCCGATACCCATATTTATATACTTAGTGGATTAGGTGTTGACCGAAGAGTATTCTATAAAATAAATTTTAAGGGCCTAAATGTGACATACCTCGATTGGATCGCCCCGATTCCAACAGAATCAATTTCATGCTATGCACGACGATTATCCGCTAAAATTACGACAGAAAGCCCCGTTCTTATTGGATTATCTTTCGGAGGAATGGTTGCTATGGAAATCGCTACAATTATTGATGTAAAACAAGTTATTTTACTCGCATCTGCAAAAGAAGATAACGAACTACCTAAACTTTATAAGCTTATTGGAACACTTAGACTCCATAAATTTATTCCTACTTCAGTTCTAAAATCACATCATATTTTATCAAATTATTTCTTTGGTATAAGCTTAAAAGAAGATAAAATGATGCTTAAACAAATACTACAAGAGACCGATGCTAAATTTCTGTCTTGGGCGATCAGCCAAATCGTAAATTGGAAAAACAAGACTATCCCCAACAACTTGATCCATATCCATGGCAGCAAAGACCGCATTATCCCCATTAGAAATGTACTCCCCACTTTTATCATTCAAAGAGCTGGTCATTTTATGACAATCACTCATGCAAAAGAAATTGAAACACTCATACAGAACATATTACTAAAATATCTAAAGCACTAATAGCTATATCTAATCAGTGAAGATCTATCAGCTGAACAACTGCGATAAGGAAGTTTAATGACTAACTTTGGATAAATATTAGAAACAAAAACAGGTTAATTTTCCTCCATTTGATGGTAGCTTATATTTTCAGGTTATCTTTCAACGAATGAAAATTATCAGCACCAATTATTTTAATATCAGGGGAAAAAATTATATATCCCCTTCTATCATCCAAAATCTTTTCTTATCCTTTCATTTATGTCCAAAATTCATTTAATTTGTTTTACCAGCACATGGAAGACATATCAGACGAATCCAAATTATTCTCAGCTTTTCTAAGAAAAGATGAAAAAGCTTTTGAATTCCTATTTCATAGGTTTTATTCGCCCTTATGCCTATATGCGATCAAGTTCGATATAGAAAAAGAAAGTGCGGAGGAGCTTGTCCAGGATGTTCTTTTAAAAATTTGGTCAACAGACTTTCATTTTGATTCTTACGACAAGCTAAAGTCATTTCTTTATCTGAGCACAAAAAATGCAGCTATCAATTACCTGGACAAGCGAAAAAGACGCTTGACTAATTATGATAATTATGCCAATCAAATAAACAACATTGTTGAAGACGATAGCAGGTGGATCATTTATGCAGAAACATTACAGCTCATCAAAAATGCTTTGGAAAAACTGCCTACTCAATGTGCTGCCGTTATGAAATTGAATATTTTGGATGGGCTTGACACTAAAGAAATTGCACAAAAATTAAATATAACAAGCAGCACTGTTTACTCGCAGAAAACAAAAGGTTTGGCTTTGCTAAAACAGCTGTTAGACAATGGCGATTATCTTCTGGTACTATTATTAATAGATACTTTTAAAAAATAAAAACACTAACAATCAATCAATTATAAATAAAACAAAAAAACAAATAGCAATTCTAGCTTCGAATTCTGTTATAATCATAAATACTAACCAAAGAATTTATGGAGCTGAGCCCCTTCGAAGTAAGTGAATTGATATCTGCAAAAAAGCTTGGAATCTTATCTGATGAAGGTGAGACAAAACTGGATCATTGGCGGTCCTCCTCAGCACAGCATGAAGAATTATTTCAAAGCTTGGTTTCAAATAATACCTACGAACAAGATGTCGATTGGGCTTTTTCTTTACCAGTTCATGAGGTTATTGAAAAAGCAAAAAATAAGATCACATTTGAAAGACCTAACCGCTTTCATCTTATTATTAAAAAATATGGGGTCGCAATTGCTGCCTGTGCAATTGGCACGCTCTTTATCTTCCTTTGGTATCTTCAATTCAATCATACCTCGCTGCGTATTGTTCCGGGCAGTTTTCGCGCTTCCATTCAACTTGAAGACGGTAAATCAATACAACTACCCGTCGAAAAAAAATATTTCAATATTTCCGAAGACTTAAAAAAAATCACGTCAAATAATCCTTTAAAACAGGAAAAAAAACTAATTATAAGTACTCCAAAAGGAGGTCAATATCAGATATTGCTTCCTGATGGCAGTGCAGTTAGGTTAAACGCGGCTTCTACGTTGATATTTCCGGAGGAATTTGATCCTAAACAAAGGACGGTAAAACTTACTGGTGAGGCTTTTTTTGAAATCAGCAAAATTAAAAATAGAGATGGTACTGCTGTTCCATTTTTCGTACAATGTAATGAGCAGGAAATCCAGGTGCTGGGCACGAAATTTAATGTGAGCAGCTATAGTGAAGACAAATCCACGGTCACAACGCTAATGGAGGGATCCGTAAAAATCAATTATAATAGTACGGTCAAAAAAGAAGCTATCATTTTAAAACCAAATGAACAGGCTATATCGACACTTGGTCAAAATACTTACAAACGCGAAGTAGATAATCAATCCGATATTGCCTGGACCAAAGACCAGTTTGAGTTTGTCGCGGAGCCCTTGGAAAGCGTCATGGTTAAACTTGCACGGTGGTATGATTTCGATTTTGAATTTATAGATCAAAAACTAAAGAAAGTAAAAATTGAAGGAATTATTCCACGTTATGCCAGTGCTGAAGATTTATTTAAGTTATTATCAAAAGCCAGTAATGCCAATTTTATTGTAGAAAAATCAAAAGTTAAAATAAACTAACACTATTAATCTAATATTACTAAAGAAAGGAGAACACACCCGTAAATTTATGTCAAATCGATTAAGGAGACGCGCCAACGCCCCCTTAATTAAAGTTAAAGGATCGTAAACTACCATTATTTAAAATCAATTAACCGTAACAAATGTATCATTTTTTTACCAAAAAAGATGTTGGAGGCTTCTTTTGTCTAGTCCCAACAGATGAACAAAGTACAGGTGAAAAATCTGTATCGCGTATATTTACCAATGCGCTTATGAAAATATCTTTATCATCACTATTACTTTTAGGGATGATGGGGGTCCAGGCCAGTACCATGGCACAACGAGTCAATATCAATAAAAAAAATGTTAGTCTGCGAAAGATACTGCAAGAAATTAACATTCAGACGGGTTACCATTATCTATGGGCAGCACCAAATATTGATCCATTGACCTGTACCTCTGTCTCATTTAACAATCTCCCTTTACAAGAGGCCTTAAAAATCCTTGAAAAGAATACGCCTATCTTTTTTGAACTGGAGAAAGATATGATCATGGTGAAACCCCGTCAGCCTGAAATTGGCAGTATTCAATTAAAAGAAACGATTCTACTACTTAACCTTAAAAACCAGTCCAAAATAAGGGGAAAAGTTGTTGACGAAAATGGCAATGTACTTGTTGGGGCCAACGTCATGGTACAAGGAAGAAAAAAAGGTACCGTCACCGACGGTAATGGAGAATTCACTTTAGATAATTCTTCCATAGGAACAAATATCATCATATCTTATATAGGATATGAAAGCATTACCATCCCAGTCACAAACAATCTCGGAGTTATCACATTGGCATTAAAAACAGGGACCTTAAATGAGGCGACAGTAGAAGTCAATACGGGATATCAAAAACTCCCCAAAGATCGTGTCACTGGATCTTTCAGTTATGTTAGTGGTGAAAAACTGGAAAAAAAACTAGCTACGGATCTCAAAAGTGCTCTTGAAGGGCAGACAACGGGATTAACTATAGATAAGGCCGGCAAAATAGAAATTAGAGGCGTCTCGACCTTTAATGCACAAAAAACACCTTTGATTGTCATTGACGGTTATCCCGTCGAAACAACAATAGATGATATCAATCCAATGAATATAGCGAGCATAACCGTACTAAAAGATGGTGTGGCCGCATCAATCTATGGCTCTAGGGCAGCTAATGGGGTCATTGTTGTTACTACAAAGTCCGGACAAAACAGTGAACCTAAAATAAGCTACTCAGGCTTTGTAAATATTATTCAGAAACCACAGTTAAAGTATCTGAATAAAGCGACAACATCAGACTATATTGACGCAGAGATAGATCTTTTCAACCTTAATCCAAATGGCCCCTCAACGATGGATCCATATAATATGAGTCGGGTAACCTATCTATTGATGCAAGAGCGTGAAGGAAAGATTAGCCACCAAGATGCAATGGCCGAGATCGATGGACTTCGTAGTATCAATGCTTTAAATCAAATTCAAGATCTGTTTTTCAGAAATAAAGTAACCCATCAGCATAACATCAATATCGCCGGCGGATCGCCTAAAAGCAGTTATAATTTTTCCGTCAACTATCAACAGACCAAGGATAATCTCATTAACAATGATTCAAAACGATTAATTACCGATTTTAAAAACGAATGGCAGCTTTTCCCATTCCTAACCGCTGGAGCAGCCGCCAATTTCACGTATAATAAAGGCAATAGTACTTCATTTACATATTCTACCATTTACGGTCCGGAATTGGTAGGTGACAATTATCAGTCTTTAGCTGGTTTTTCAGGAGGATCAATGATTATGCCGTATACCAATCTATTGGATGACAATGGCAATCCAGCAGCAATATGGGGTATCAGTCAATATAAGGTAAATACCTACAAAAACACCCCCGGCATGAAGTCCTGGGATTATGTTCCTTTAGAAGACATGGGGAAAATGCCCAGTTACAGCAATAGCTATAATTTTAGGATGAGCGGATTTCTAAGAGCCAATATCGTTGAAGGACTTACAGCAGAAGTCGGAGGTAACTGGGTCAAAGGAACGGCTAATGTTAAAAATATCCAACGAGCAGACTCCTATAATGCTCGTATCGCCTATAACGATGGCACCTCCAAATCAAATCCCGCTAATCACTATATTCCTGACGGAAGCATCTTGGACGAATTCAAAAATATCAATGAAACCTGGACGCTTCGAACACAGCTCAATTATAGCAAAAACTTCTCCGATAACAAACATCTGTTACACGCCTTGGTCGGAAACGAAATCAGAAAAATCACCTCCGACAATAATAGATTGGCTACCCGAGCTGGCTATAATGAAAATGCAGGTTCATTTATCCCTGTCAACATCAAAGATTTTACTGCTGGCATTTACAACGCAGATATGCTCTTCCCTAACGGAAGTGTATCGCTGACCGATGGTTTACTAACTTATGGAGACAATCGTTTTGTATCCTGGTATGCCAATGGATCATACGAATATGACAATAGATTTATCCTAAGCGGAAGTATGCGGCTGGACCTCACCAATTTCTTTGGTACAGATAAGAAATACCGCTACAAACCAATGTGGTCGCTCGGAGGAACTTATAAATTAAGTAATGAGAAATGGTGGGATAAAGCTGTTTTCAGTAAACTTAATATCAGAGGTTCTTATGGTATCAATGGAAATATTTCCCTGAGAAATGGTCCGTTTTTGATTTTGAGCGTAGGCAACTACAGTCCTACAACGGGTGGAGTTTCCTATGGAATCTCCTCGCCTCCCAATAAGCAATTGCGTTGGGAAAAAACGAAGATTGCCAATGTAGGAATAGACTTCGGTTTATTAAACAATGCGATAGAAGGTAGCTTTGATTATTACAACAAGAACAGTTCTGATCTCTTGGCTGCAGACGCCGCGGATCCGACACTAGGTTTTAGCTCGCTAACAAAAAATGTAGGGAAAATGACCAATCACGGATTTGAGCTTGGACTCAATGTCCACGCCATCAAAAACAGTAAATTTAGCTGGGATATTTTGCCCAATATCTCCTTTAACGCAAACAAAGTAAAACACTACAATGTAAACCGTCCGTACACAGGAAGTTACACTACTGCCGGAGGAATCATGGTAGCGGGCTATCCTTCAGACGGTTTGTGGGGGTATCGTTTTGCAGGTCTTAATGAACTTGGTCAAACACAAGTTTATACCAGAGACAATCAGGTTGTATTGGCAAGCAATGCTGAAGTTACCGACTTGGTCTATCAGGGAACTTTTAGGCCGAAATGGGATCTTGCTTTAACAAATCGCTTCAGCTATCAAAATTGGGACCTATCTTTTATGTTTATAGCAAAGCTAGGGCATAAATATAGAAAGGATACGTTTAGTGGATCCAATTATCAAAACCGACACGTAGCCGAAAGATGGCGAAAACCTGGAGACGAAAAAAACACAATATATCCCGTTCTGGAAGAATGGAATATGGATATGTTCTCCTTCCCTTTTGCGGATGTGAATGTAGGTAATGCCAGTTATGCCAAATTAAGGGACATCACGCTTTCCTATAATCTCGAGAAACTAAGCAAAAGAATTGGTCTTACCAACGCAAGGATATTTGTACAGGGCAGAAACCTATTTCGTATCACAGCTAAAGGTGTGGACGTAGATCCCGAAACTACAGAATTCAATGTAAGTGGTGGTACGGGAGCAGGAACAGATCAAGGATTTACTTCACTGCCTCTACCACGCGAGATATTTATTGGTTTACGATTCGGACTCTAACTTAAAAATTAATTGAGATGAAAAAAATAATATACCTATTGCTGGGCTTAGTCTCCATAACGACCTTCTCCTGCAACAAATACCTGGATGTAAAACCCATCGGACAGTTGATTCCTTCAAAAGTTGAAGATCTGGAGAATTTATTGAATAATACAAATACCATTAGCTCATTTTATGCGGACAACAACAGAGGTTGTTTCTATGCTTTTATGGGTGACAACTTAACAATCAGTGAAAATCAGGCTATATATCTATACAAAAGTACACACCCGAATGTAGATCGTTGGGCTGCATTTAAATTTTATTACCCCTATACGAATCCGATAGATCCCCAATACACTTGGGACTGGGCCATCTATCGTGCTGCGGCCATATTCAATATCGCCGTTGATGAAGTTTCAAATCTTAAGGGAGAAAATTCAGATCTGGGCAAAATAATTGTTGCACAGGCAAAAGCTGGAAGGGCTTGGTCCTATCTGGTCGGAGGACTGGGGTATGGCCCAATGTACGATCCTGAAGGTAAAAATGATCAAAAGGTACTTCCCTACCGGACAACAGGTTCACCGAACACTCCCAATCCCGATCTCGCCAGCACAAATGAAATTATGGATCTTGCAGAAAAAGATCTGCTTGATGCATTGACCGGCGCTCCAAACACCGTTGGAAACCCAACCCGTGCAAGCAAACCAGCAGTTAATGCCTTGTTAGCACAGCTATACATGTTCAAAAGAGATTGGGCCAAAATGTCCAAATATGCAAATGATGCATGGGCGCAAGCCCTTGCGGCCAAAGGTAATACTGATAATCTTATCTATAATCTAAATAAATTCAGTTATAGACAAGATCCAAATGCATCTCCACCCGCTGGTACCGATGCCGAAGTTGGTCTTGAGCTACTAGGTGAAGATAATTTATTGAAACAGACTTACAACAGGGAACAACTATTTTATCGCCCTACTCCCTACAGTTATGCTCCCTATCCTTCGGAAGAATTTATCAATTTATTTGATAAAAACGCAGATCGGAGATACAAGCTATTTATGCTCAAAACGCTGGGCTACTCGGTGGTTGAAGGTGGTGTAAAACATGATGATGGTGTACGCCTTAAGTATTATCGGGACAACAAAATGATTGCTTCACAGGGAATGACTTATCCCGAGCTGCTATTGATAAAAGCGGAAGCAAATGCAAGGTTAAACCAATTGGGACAAGCGTTGAGCGATCTCAATATGCTGCGCAAATACCGCTATTCAGGTGCAAATACAGATCTTCAAAATGGCGGAGCTTTCAGTCAAGATCAATTACTCGAAGAAATTCTGAAAGAACGTAGACGGGAAATGCAGCTTGGCACCTATCAACGGACATTCGACATCAAGAGATTGGCACTAGATAAAGGAAAACCTTGGTCGAAAACGCAGGTCATCCATACCATAGGTAACAAATCCTACAAAGCGGATGTCATCAGTAAATTTTTCACTTTACAGATCAATAATCCGACCATACTTGCCAATCCAAGCTGGAATTTACAGCCTAATAGCGACCCGTACCTACCTGCTGGATTAAATTAATAACCTATCAAACGTACATTAAAATTTAAACTTTATTGCAATTTATCATGAAATCTAAAAATATTATAATAACAGTGCTTGTGGCATTATTTTTCTTCTCATTTAATCCCCTCTTTGCCCAGATCAATCTGAAAATAAAAGGTAAAGTGACTGGCGACACAAAAGGATTTGATAAGATATACATTTTCAAGGGTCAGTTTCAAGATTCCACAGCGATCAGTCCAAATGGCGAATATCAAATAAACATTACATCTGAAGCTCCGGATGTAATGTATTTCTATCTTCAATATGAGAGTAAGGTAAAAGGCTATATCTCTCCGTTTTCGTTATTTATTGAAAAATCAGGAACGTTACAACTTGATTTTGACATTGAGAAAGGCATCTCCTCAGGTCAAATAAATGGACCTACCCGTTCAGTTGCATATTTCGATTATTCCAGCGCCAAAAAGTCTATTCATGAAAGGATCAACAAGGAAGTCACAAGTAAATTCGGTGAAGAAGCACTTAAAGAAGGGACCACTAATTTTGATAAGGCAATGGATTATTTCGAGAAACGTGAGACACAATTAAATGACTCACTATTTGCAAAATATTTTAACCCCAATGGAGCAGATGCACCGTTTATGTTATTAGGAAGGGTCAGCAGTTTATCTCTCGCTCAATTAGAGCATAATTATTCGAAATTATCCGCACCACTCAAAGAAACCAAAGCAGGGAAGCAGTTATATGAAAAAATAACTAGCAAAAAAAGATCCAGTATAGGATCTACGGTAGCTAACTTCGTCCTCCCCGATACCACCGGAAACGATTTTTCGTTCAATAAGCTCAAAGGAAAATATGTACTGATTGACTTCTGGGCTTCTTGGTGCGGTCCATGTCGAATCTCATTTCCTAGGCTCAGATCGGTTTACCAACAGCTAAAGGGTCAGAACTTCGAAATTATCAATATCTCCATTGACGCAAAGCTTGACGACTGGAAGAAAGCGGTCAAAGAAGAAAACAATCCCTGGCCACAACTACACGACAAAACTAATTTATCGAAATCTGCTTTTTTTGTCAGCGGAATTCCTACTGCATATCTAATTGATCCAGACGGAAAAATTGTGTTTAGTAGTGTAGGATCCGACGAAAATGGCGGCGGACCGATGGAGGAAAAACTTGAATCCATATTTGATATCAAATTAACCAAATAATAGAAAAATGTCATGCCCCACTGTCCAAAATAACGGGGCATGACATTTTCACCAAAAGCTGTCCCCGCTATAGCATTTACGACTTTGCCTATCCCTCGCACCAAACCGATAAGCTCGTCTTCGAAACCTAACGGCTAACGCCTGATCAGGATGAAAAATCCGAATCACTTTCTCACAGCTCTTGCACCACGAATCCATTCTCTCTGAACTAACCGGACTATCCTCCCCTTATATAATAATCTTATAAAACAATAACAGTAAAAAAGAAGTTATAAAATAGAAGATTGGTTTTCACAATTCATTTAGTACGGTCAGATCTCAAATAAATACCAAGTATGTTCAAAAGACTTTTATTTTATTTCCTATTCGCTCATCTATTATGCTCTACAATGCAAGCCCAAGAAAAACTCGCGCTAGATCCGAAACTAGAAGTCGCGGCATCTTTTGGACCCTACCGTCCCATAGGCGTCAGCGCAACTTCAACAAACAGACTATTCGTATCATTTCCTAAGCAGAACAAAGACTATCAATATGCACTCACAGAAATCATTGATGGTAAGCGCATTCCCTATCCGAACGAAACATGGAACAAACAAGGGGATGAAGATTCCCATTTTGTAAATGTTCAGGATATCTTTGTCGACGCACAGGACAACTTATGGGTATTAGACTCTAAACCATCAACCTCCGGGTCTATTTTTGGTCCAGATGGTGCAGCTCCTACCGGACAATTCAAACTCCTTAAAATCGACACAAAAAATAATCAAATAGCACGCATCTATACATTTGATGATCTTGACAAAGCGAAATCAGGTTTGAACGATGTACGCATTGACCTCGAAAAAAATCTAGCTTATCTTTCCGATCCTGGTCAGGCCGCAATAATTGTTCTTGATCTTCAATCAGGAAATAGTAGAAAAGTACTGGAAAAAAGCTCCTTCACATTAGCTGATCCACAAGTTGTCATTTCCTATTCCGGCATAGACATGCGCTATAAAGATGGTAAACCCTTCCTCTCTCACGTTAACGGGATAGCGCTAAGTCATGACTTTAATTATTTCTATTTTAAACCAATTAATAAAAAGCACTTATACCGCATCGCTACAAAGTACCTTGCGGATGATAAACTATCCCAATCAGCCCTGCAAGGCAAAGTAGAAGACATGGGAAATGTAGGTGTCACACATGGCTTACTTGCCGATCGGAACGGTAATATTTATCTGACGACCTCAATGGATTACAGTATCAAATACCTGAGTCCAGATGGACAAATTCATTTATTGATACAGGACCCCAGATTGTTATGGCCGGATTCTTTGGGTATAGATGGTAATGGTTATCTTTACTTTTCATGTGCACAGCTATCCAGAGATCCGCAATGGAATAATGGCATAGACCGAGTTGAATTACCCTATCAGGTTTATAAAATAAAGTTACCAAAGTGATGATGTATACTAAAAAAACACATAAATGAAATCATTGATAAAACAGCTCGCTCTTGTACTGCTCAGTCTCGTCTATTCGTTATCAAATGCGCAGACAGATCGCCCTGTACTGGATATTATGCTCAATAATTATCAATACCCTTATGAAGTACATTACTTAAATTTAAAGAGTCAGGGTGAAGAAATAAAAATGGCCTATATGGATGTCAGCTCGCAACAACCTAATGGTCATACCGTGTTGCTACTCCACGGCAAAAATTTCAACGGAGCATACTGGAAAACAACCATTCAGGCGCTAAATTCGGCTGGGTATCGCGTTATAATACCTGATCAGATTGGATTTGGTAAATCTTCAAAACCCACAGCTTATCAGTTTACTTTTCAGCAGCTAGCGCAAAACACAAAATTGCTATTAGACAAGCTGGGGCTTGACAAGGTCGCCTTACTTGGTCACTCCATGGGCGGAATGCTTGCCACGAGGTTTACATTAATGTATCCCGAAACTGTGGAAAAACTTGTTTTAGAAAATCCCATTGGGCTGGAAGACTGGAAACTTGTCGCTCCCTACACTTCCATCGACCAAAATTTTCAAACGGAATTAAAAGCTGGATATGAATCTGCAAAAAAGTACCAAAGCGCATTCTATTACGACAACAAATGGAAGCCGGAATATGATGAATGGGTGTACCTACTTACAGGCTGGACAAAAGCTAAGGATTATTCCATCGTTGCCATGGTAAATGCCAAAACATCAGACATGATCTTTACCCAACCTGTTGTTTATGAATTTCAGCATATAAAAACACCTACTCTGCTCATCATCGGTACGCGAGATAGAACTGCGATCGGTAAAGCCAACGTAAAGGATCCTAAAGTAGCCGCAAAAATGGGACTGTATAAATATTTAGGAAAGGAAACACGACAAAAAATCAAAGGATCAAAACTCGTCGAACTCGACAACGTTGGACACCTGCCCCATATTGAAGCTTTCGACCGATTTTTCACACCCCTTGTTTCATTTCTGAAAAACTGATACCATTATTTCTTCCGTTTAAGTGCTCCTCAAAAGACCCCTTGTATATTATTGTTGAATAATAACAATTATTCCAGCCTCACATTACTTTCCATCCACTTATGCTGGGGAATGTCTACGTTCTACGAAGAATAAGCAGTTGTAAAAACTGCGTTTAGCTCAAAAAAAGAAATTACCCACCAAACCGATAAGCAAAATCCCTTTTATCGTTCATTTTTCATCGATAGAAAAGAAGCCAAAGCGTCCTGGTTTCGACCATCAATATATTTAGCAAAAAAAATAAATAAAATTTTACAAAACTAATATTTTTAGTATATTTGAATATCAATTTTAGACAAGGTCTTTATGGAACAGGCAAAAGAATTTGACAATAAGGAATTACATGTTGGCGATATTGTTCGCTTCCACACCCCCTATCCGGATGAGGATCCCCATACAATCTTTATTGTACTTTGGTCATATTACGATCCTGAAGGTAAATCATCTAGGGCTGAAGTCGTAAAATTTGATCCCGTTCTTAAGCATTATCCTGTGATTCAAAAATGGTTTATTCGAGACTTGGAAAGAGTCCCCGAAGTTAGCCCTGAACTCCTCCAACAGATTGCGTTATTTATGAAAAGTAAACTTGGAAACTCGATTATAAGCAAGCTGGTAATTTAAATAAAGTTGATATTCTAAATAAAGTCCGACAAAAAAGGTATAAAAACACGATGGAAAATAAATTCAGAGCAAACAGAGAATTCACATCACGATCGATATGGTCCGATTGGCGTGAGCAACTTAAAGAAAGTGAAATAAATGGTTTACTTCAACGACTTGAAGTGATGGATCGGGAGGTACTCGTTGATTGGTTACAATGGCATAACCCAAAAGGCAACTACACTGACCGTAAATGTATGGATAACGGTGTAAAACCTCTTTGCAAATCAAAGGCTGTAGAATATACCTATAGAGAGATCTTGCGCAATCATACAAAAAAGCAGTTTAATAGCATTTCCAATGGTCCAATACAACTTATGTTTAACAATTAATTGCTCAAATTATGGAATCTTTCATCAAACAGATTATCGGTTATCAATTACCAAAAATCATCGCAATGGAGTCGCAACGGAAGGATTGGCGCTATCAGCTGCTTGATTTAAAAGATAAAACACTTTTTGATCGGCTCTCACTTATGAAACGACAAGAGTTGCTCCAATGGCTTCAATGGAATGATTGCAATGGAATTTATACAGACTATGACTGTATCCGAAAAGGCATTCCTTTATTCACTAAGATGCAGGCTCTAGCCACAGTCTATCACCACATTATGCGTGACCATGAAAATTGGGATGGTTATATGGGGAAAGAATATATTCGTGGGAGTATCTTTTGAACAATCCATATATTATAATCTTTTAATATATTCTTCTAATGTTCTGAGATTGGCAATAGCAGCGCCGATGGTATTGTTAAAATAAACATAGACTTCTCTTCCTTCAGCCAACCATCCTTTGATATAACCACTATATACATATAATACGGCATCTTCATAACTTCCCTTATAATCACCTTTTGGTCCATGAAAACGTATATAAATCATATCATTACCGATATATTGTCTGTTTATTCCGCTGCCATCTTTATCGTGTAATACCAAATTCATACCATAAGAATTTAACAGTGCCATTGTCTCCATGCGATACCAGGACTGATGACGAAACTCAATGCATACTTGCCAATCCAAACTCCGTTTATCAGTTGCAATACATCTTAAAAGCTTATCTAAATTGGTCAGCGAGGAAAATTTGGTTGATGGGGGTAATTGTATCAACAAACATCCCTTCTTTTTATCCACAGCACTAATGACATCCAAAAATTTAACAACATCACTATGGTCAAACATTAAATCCTTTTGATGCGTAATTCCCTTCCAAAGCTTAAAAGTAAAACGAAAGTTATCACTCGTTTCCTGAGACCATCGTCCAATAGTTTCCCTGCGGGGTATCTTGTAAAACGTGCTGTTTACCTCCAAAGAATTGAACAACAGACTATATACAGCGAGCCTGCTCCTATCCTTGAAATCTTTAGGGTAATAGCTTTTGTTCCTGTAGGGCAACAGAATTCCGCTTGTGCCTGAAAAATATAGAGCCTTCATAACGTTATAACAATTGAAACTAGGGCAATAGTTCAACCTCCAAATAATATTTTAACATGGTGAGAAATATAAAAATGTTACACTGCAGATTTCTTTAGAAACAAGTCTCATCACACTAACGTTTTGGCCATTAGAAAAACGCTGTCCAAATTTATATTAAATGATTTAGTTTAGCTATATTAGAGATTCCAAGTCTACACTATGGGAATCAATTATTCGCTAAATATCCAAACATTGGAAGGATACTATGATCAATGGAGTCCCAAAGTATACCAATATGCGTTCAATAAAACCAGATCCTCTTATTTAGCCGAAGAGACTGTACAGCGTGTTTTTATTAAGCTTTGGAAAAACTTAAATGAAAAAAATATTGACGCTACTGTAGAATCCCAGATCTTTTGTATTGCAAGAACAACAATTTTGGATCTGATCAAAGAAGAATATAACAGAAAGAAACTTCTTCAGGCAGAAAATGAGCTCATTCAGCGCTATTCCCCACAAGATGATTACTATGCCAAACAGCTTGAAACCACATTACAACATATAATTAATCAATTGCCCGAAAAGCGAAAACAGATCTTTATGTTGAGCCGCTATTCCAATCTATCCCATAAGCAAATCGCAGATAAACTCTCCATTTCATCCAAGACGGTAGAAAACCAAATTGCTCTTGCGCTAAAAGCGATCAGAAAAGCATTATTGCTCTCCATACTGATGCTAAATCTTTTTTAATTTTCTTTTGGGGGATACCCTATTTTCAATCGTAATCAATATGTATGAAGATTACGAAAGAACTCGTCGAAAAATATCTCCGCGGAGAATCAAATACCGAAGAAGTTAAAGCGGTTCAAACTGCATTGGATAATAACCAACTAAATTTGGATGATTGGCTTCCAGTAAGCGAATGGCATAATATAGAAGAAGATATAGCTTTTGAACAGCATGACTCAATCAAACAATCCCTGATCAAAAAAATTACGATCAGGGATACAAAACAACGGATCTATACCCTACTGAAGTATGCTGCGATACTTTTACTTGTCGGAACACTAGGCTGGGAATCTTTTCAATATTGGAAGACAACAACAAATACGCCTACGATTACTTCTGTCCAAAAAAAACAAACTCCGAAATTGGAGTCCCCAAGCAACTTCTATTATATTAATTCTGGCAATTCGCCGATGCAGATAGATGTTCCTGACGGATCAAAAATTGAACTTTATCCTAATTCGGAAGTTAAATTTGCAGATAACTTTTCTTCGCTGTCTACCCGTGATATTCATTTAAAAGGAAAGGCAAAGTTTGTTGTTGCCAAAGACAAGTCAAGGCCGTTTAATGTACATACTGCTGGGTTAACAACAACCGCATTAGGTACAATATTCAGCGTCGATGAGCTAAAATCTTCACAAACAAAAGTCAGATTATTTGAAGGGCGTATCCAATTAAAGAGTCTAAAAAATAAAACAGGTTCCCCTCCTCTGCTCCTTGAATTTATACCAAATGAAGAAATAACCATCGATCATGGACAACTTCAAATTATTGCCGAAGAACGGATGAATTCTTCCAAATTCAACAGAAGAGGTTTTTATTCCGAAAAACAAAATACACTAATATTCAAAAATCTAGCCCTTAAAGATCTACTACATATTATAAGTCAAAACTATAATATCAAGCTTGAATTTGATTCCGAAGCTATCAAAGACAAATATTACAGTGGCACCTATGAAAATGAGCCGTCCGTGTTCCGAAAAATACTATCAGATATACAAGAACTCCACCACATTATTATAACCATACAGAATAAAATATAATTTACTTATTTAATCCATAAATTATGCACAATTATTTACCTTCCAAACATGGCCTACTAACCATGTTTATGCTAAGAACCAATATCCGTGCTGATGTAAACTGGGGTTTACGTCTTGGACTAATGGGCCTTTTGGCAACCAGTTATCAAATCGTTCATGCACAACAGCAGGCAGCGATCAACGGCGTCATCCGCGACGAAGCGGGTAAGCCCATATACTCCGCAACGGTCACTATCCAAAATGTGACTAACAAATTCAAAAGGGCTACGACCAGCGCTGCAGATGGAACCTTTTCTTTTGATCAGATCCCAGCTGGTCAAGGATACCAAATCACCATTTCCTCCATCGGATTTAAAACCAAGGAACTAACAGATTACAACATCTCTGAAAGAGATAAGCTAGCCATCAATGTTAGTCTGGAATCGGTATCGGAAAATCTACAAGAAGTAGTTGTCACTGCACTAGGTATTAAAAAGGAGAAAAAGGCCCTGGGCTATACGGTTGCGGAGCTAAAAGGAGATGAATTGACACAGGGTAAAGAAACAAATGTCGCCAATGCACTTTCGGGAAAGGTCGCCGGTGTGCAAGTAAGCCGTGCCGCTTCCGGTGCTGGAGGATCTTCAAAAGTCGTTATTCGTGGCAACAACTCACTTGTTGGCAATAGTCAACCGCTTTACGTAGTCGATGGTGTACCGATTGATAATCAAAACATTTCAGCACCAAACCAATCCGGTGGTACAGATTATGGCGACGGTATTGGAAATATTAACCCCGAAGATATAGAGACCATGTCCGTCCTAAAAGGGCCCAATGCCGCAGCGCTATATGGTCAAAGAGGAAGTAACGGTGTCATCCTGATTACAACAAAATCAGGAAAAGCCGGCAAAACACGTTTCAGCTATGGTACCGACTATTCCTTTGGAAACGGTTTGGTACTCCCTGATTTTCAAAATGAATATGGTCAAGGACTTAACGGCACATTTACGCACTTCCGAAAAGACGACGGAACCATCGTTTCCATGAGTGATGCCATAAAAAACGGTTACAGTGGTATCCCAAAAATGAGTGCAGGCCGGGACCGTACAACACGTGCCAGCTGGGGAGTCAAAATGGAGGGGCAAACTTATGAAGATGCCTATGGAAATGTGCTACAGCTAACACCTAAACCTGATACCTATGCCTCATTTTTCCAAACCGAAAAGCAATTTGTCAATAACTTAAGCGTAGACGGCGGTAATGAAAAAATAAATTACCGTTTTTCTTTTGCCAACACAGATGTGAAGGGATATATCCCGACCAATACTTTAAAAAGGAATAATTTTGGTTTACGCACACAGGCAAAAATTACGGACAAACTTCATATTGATGTAAAAGCAAATTACATCGCTCAGAAAGGAAACAATAGACCAACATTGGCTGATGCAGCCGATAATCCAGCCTATTTATTTATCAGTCAACCACGAAGCCTTGGGAATGATATCATGTCCCAATATAAGTGGACTGCACAGGAGATAAGCAGGCAGCTTGGTTTTTCCGGTTTAACGGAGGGTTTGGAAAAAACTTACGCAACGAATAGTTCCACGGCTAATCCTTTCTGGACAATCCATGAAAATCACAACGAAGATCGCCGCGATCGCATCATTGGATTACTCCGCCTAAGCTATGACTTCGCTCCCTGGCTCAAAGTAGCAGCAACAGGAGGAACCGATTTCTATACCGATCAGCGATTCCGATATAGACCGATCAATACCTATCAGAGCTTAAACAGAAAAGGCGATATCAGAGAAGAAGTTATCCGATCCCGCGAAGATAATTTTGATATCCTTGCCAGCTCTAATTTCACTTTATCGGATAACATTAAGCTCAGCGCTAATATGGGGGCAAGTCATCAAAGTCGATATCTGCGCATGACAGGAAACGCTGGTAATCAGTTTATCGTACCTAATCTTTTTGTCATCAATAATACCACTACGAATACCTATATATTCGATCTTATCGAGTCAAAAATCAATTCGGTATACCTCTCAGGCCAATTTAGCTATAAAGATTATTGGTTTGTCGACTTTTCGGCGCGCAATGACTGGTCTTCTACATTATCCAAAAATAACAATTCATTTTTCTACCCTTCGATAAGTTCCAGTTTTGTGCTATCTGATGCATTCCAATGGCAGTCAGATGCGCTGTCTTTCGCCAAGATCCGAGCTTCTTGGGCACAGGCCGGTAGCTCCGGAAACCCCTACCAATTAACGGGCGCGTATAGTCTGAATCAATATACACACGGTGGTGTACCGATGGCTTCATATACCGAAATTATCCCTGATCCCGACTTAAAGAATGAATTGACCACGTCTATCGAGGCTGGTGCAGATCTCAGGTTTTTAAAAAATAGACTTTCGCTATCCTTTACTTACTATCAGGCAAAAACAAAAAATCAGATTCTAGATGTACCGATAGCACCATCAAGTCTTTACGTAAAAAATCGCATCAATGCCGGAGAAATCAGTAACAGAGGGATCGAATTTGTACTGGGGGCCACTCCCTTCAAAACCGAATCAGGATTTGAATGGAATACAACGTTTAACTTTAATAGAAACCGCAACAAGGTTGAATCGCTTTATCCTGGTGTAGAAAGTTTCCTTTTAGCAACAGATAGAGGAATCAACGTTGTCGCCGAAGTAGGAAAGCCATTTGGTCAGCTTATTGGGACCCAATTTGCATGGATTAAGGATGAAAATGGAAACCGATTAATTGATCCAACGACTGGGCTCCCTTTACGTACTGCCGGAAGAGTGGAAACAGATCTTGGAAATGCGCAGCCAAATTGGATAGGGGGTTTCGGCAACACATTAAAATACAAAGGCTTCAACTTATACGCACTTGTTGATATTCGTCAAGGGGGGGTGATCTTCTCACAGTCCAATCGAGAACAAATAATTTATGGTACGAGCAAAAAAACGTTAGAAGGACGTGAGGGTACCTATGTCGCTGATGGAATGGTTGCACAACAAGATGGCGCAGGCAATTGGACAAGCACCGGAACAAAAAACAGCAAACAGGTGAATGCTCAGGATTATTGGAATATGGTAGCTAGTGACAAAGAAGTCATGGTATCTGAGGAAATGATTAATGATATGAGTTATATTGCAATGCGCGAAATCAGTCTCTCTTATTCATTCCCGAAAAATCTGATGCCACATCGCTTGATCAATTCATTGAAACTGGGCCTATATGGTAGAAACTTATTCTATTTCCAACGAAAAACAGATGGTTTTTCTCCAGAAGCTTCTGCTTTCAATGTAAACAATAGCTCCATAGGTATTGAATCTACTTCCTTACCTATGATGAGAACCTTTGGCATTAACCTTACTGTTGGTCTTTAAAACACTGAATTATGAAAACGAAAATGATAAAAAACAGATTTGTTATCGCTCTTGTCTCCGTAGCAACATTTGGTGCCTGCACGAAAGACTTTGAAAAAATAAATATGCCACCAACATCAGTGACAACAATAGATCCCGCATTGCTTATGGCTAGAATCCTTCGTGATGGTACGTTTCAGGAGTCGGGAGAACTTCCAAACAATAAGTTTGGCTCTTGGATCCAGCATTGGGCGGGTGGGCCTGTAGTACCAGTATCGCGTTATTTTGAAGGACCAGAAAACCTGATATGGTCGCAGCATTTTACCTTGCTCAGAAACATCATTCAGATAAAAAAAGAGCTCAGTGGCAAAGAAGAAAGTCCCGAAGGTAGAAGTAAACTGGCCATAACCGAACTT
This sequence comes from Sphingobacterium puteale, assembly GCF_003627955.1. Taxonomy (GTDB): domain Bacteria; phylum Bacteroidota; class Bacteroidia; order Sphingobacteriales; family Sphingobacteriaceae; genus Sphingobacterium; species Sphingobacterium puteale. The sequence goes on from NZ_RBWS01000007.1 coordinate 261,046, forward strand.
TATGAAGTTTATCTATACCAACGATTGACTGATCTATTTGGAGACATCCCCTATTCGGAAATTACAAAAGATAGCAAAGAGATTAATCGAACCCCTAAGTTTGACAAACAAGAGGATATCTATCCCGCGCTAGTTATAAAGGTCGATGCCGCTTTAGCACGTCTCACCGTTGGCGATCAATCTTATGGCTCCTCTGATTTTTTCTATGGCGGTAATATTGATAAATGGAAAAAATTCGGAAACTCCTTAAAACTGAAATTGGGCATGAGAATGCGTTATGCCAACCTCTCATTAGCGCAAAAAACCGTTACTGAAGCAATGACTTCTCCACTTGGGTTAATCTCAAGTAACAGCGATAATGCTGCTGTTCCTACATTCAATAACGCACAAGCCGAGAATCAAAATCCTATATTACGGCAGATGACTACCGGGAGCGCCGACTTACGGTACTTAGCCAACACATTGGTAAACAAATTGAAGGAGTATAATGATCCCCGTTTAGGTCTACTTGCAGAACCCGTTACCATAGGCGGTGTTACTACTTATCAAGGAATTGGAGTAGCACTAACCGATAATGAACTTTCTCAACTGATCAGAGCAAATTACTCTACGGCCAACAAGTCAACATGGTTTAGCTTGAGTTTTGCTCCAATACCGAGTTATGCAATGACCTACTCAGACATATGTTTTTACAAAGCCGAGGCTGCATTATTAGGTTGGGGCGCGACAAGTACAAATGCACAATCATTTTTTACAGATGGCGTCAAAGCAGCCTTTGCCCTTCCACCATACAATTTAACTTCCATTCCCTCATCCTATGAGCAAAATGTCATCAACTTAAATGGATTGACAGACGAACAAAAGATGGAGAAAATCGCTACTCAAAAATGGATAAGTTTATTTGGCAGAGATATGGAAGCATTTGCCGAATGGCGACGTACAGGTTATCCAAAATTGACACCTGGTCCAAATCCGGGATCCACCAATAGACAGATACCGCGTCGAGCTATTTACTCCAGTGAGGAGGCTGAATTAAATCAAACAAATCTCAAAGACGCTGTTTCCAGAATGCAGAACGGAGATTCCTTTTTGTCCAAAGTATGGTGGGATAAAAAACAATAGAAACAACAATAAAGGTTTGAGCCCACGAAATTATTTCGTGTCGCTCAAACCTACTTACCAAAATGCTGCTGCTCCAGATTCTATCCTCTCACATATTCTGTATAGCTATGCCCGCAACAAGGTCTTCAGGACTACTTTAGTGCAAAACACCTTTCATTGTTTTCGCAATGAATCTTTTTCAGCAATGATTTAGGTTTCTTTTGAAATTATATTTATCTTTCTTTAAGTATAAACAAATCCCACGCTCTTCAAGCTTTACAAAAATGAAAACAAGCACTTCACTATTTTTGCTAACAGTAGCATCTCTTTTTATAGGGTGCGGAGAAAACGGTAAAAAATCCACATCACCGTCTCCAGATAACTTACCAAAAAATACCCCAAGCTTTAGCTTCGAGGGGATTAAACAAGATTATACAACAAATGAAGAATTATCGTTTCAGATTACAAATACTTCTAATTTAAAAATTGATTCCATCCTTTATTATATCAATGATAACCCGATTGCTAAAGTCACAGAAAACAATAAAGTAACATATAGATTATCAGGAGAGAAATTTGGCAAGCAAATTATTAAAGCGGTTGTATTTGATGCTGGAAAATCCGAAGAAAATACAGTCAACATAGACTATCTGCCATCAGACCCACCTCGAATTTTAAAGTACCGAATAGTTAATTCCTACCCACATGATATCAAAGCTTTCACACAAGGACTGGAGTTCTTTGGAGACAACTTGATGGAAAGTACAGGCAATGGCGTTGGGTTAAGTGGAAATAAAGGTAAGTCAAGTATCCGCATCGTCAATCCCACCACCGGACAACCAATCAAAAAGATCGAATTAGCAGATTCAATATTTGGTGAGGGTGCGACCATATTAAATGGGAAATTATATCAATTGACGTACAAAAGCAATCTTGCCTATGTCTATGATATGGCAACCCTAAAGACAATAAAAACACTGCCATATTTCAAAAACATGGAAGGATGGGGACTGACCTCGGATGGCAAAAATTTGTATATGTCCGACGGTTCAGAAAATATCTATCTACTCAATCCCAATGACTTTTCTAAAATTGATTATATCCGTGTTGCCACAAATGAGAAAATCGTTAACCAAATAAACGAAATGGAGTGGGTAAAAGGAAAGATTTATGCTAATTTCTTTATGGAAGATGTCATGGGTATCATCGACCCGAAAACAGGGGCTATCGAAGGTTTAGTCGATCTTTCCAAATTACGGGAAAACGTGACACAACATGTTGATCTGGATGTATTAAACGGAATTGCGTACAATAAAAAATCAAATACCTTTTTTCTTACAGGAAAAAATTGGGACAAAATATTTGAAATACAGCTACTGGATTAACTAATCACTCGTTAGTCTATAATGTACACAATCATAAAGACAATCTATTCATTAAAGTGCTATTCCCGCTCTGGAAATAGCACTTTCTTATTTCAGGCAACAATTATTTCTTAACGATTTTCCCGTCTTCATAGAGTGTATACTCTTCGCCATCGGCCTGTTGCAACACCATTTTTCCGTCGACAAAAATATTGCTAAATGTAAAAACAGGATCGGTCATTATTTTGCTATTGTAATCCATCAATCCCCAATGCTGTGGTGATTCCATATACATGATTCTATTTTTACCCGCAACATCCAAAACCTGATATTTAAAAGGAACCACAATAGCACCGTTATAATCAATAAATCCTTGTTTGCCATCTTTCGCAACTTTGATAACTGTACTATCAATCGCCATAAGACTGGCATCCAAAAAGATAGACTCATACTGAGGCGAAACAACCTCCACGCCTTTCTCATTGATCAACCCTACACGTTGTTTGCTATCTTGTACTTCAAAAAAGCCAAAATGTGGTTTTGTCGTAGTACTGAAATAGTTAGGCTGTACAATAACCTTTCCTGTTTTATCAACTATGCCAACAGTTCCTAAATCGCCATTGGCATCCGTTCGATGGAAAGTCGCTAGACTTTCGCCATCAAATCGTATAAATTGTTCGTAAGCAGTATCTGGATTTTCCCAGATATCTTCTATCGCATTATACTTTCCCTTTAATTGACCGATAGGTAAAACAGTGTCTTCAACACCTCCTTTAGCAGCTTTGGTTGCCTCCTGTCCCCGACAGGAGCTGCCTATAAGTACAATTGTTGCCACTATGCCTACAATTTTATATGGATTGTTTATTCTCATACTATTTCAAAATTATGCTTATTTATCAACTGTTATATAACCCCTATACTTTGAACAGGTACATTTTAAAAACGGAAATCTCCAACTCAACATTATTTTCTTATCTGCTACGGCATTTCTTCAAGCTTGTTAAAACCTGTTGTTATCATCTCCTGCAATTGAGGTGTAAACAAGTTGGTTGAAAGTGGTATTTTCTTGGCTTCGCTATTTAATCTCCATTGTGCACGCTTCTCAAGCAAAAATTGCAATCGCTGTGCTGTTGTCAATCCCGGCAATGTATAATATATACTATTTTCACCTTCTTTTCCTTGCATTTGAATATATCGGCCTGTAGTTACCCTGAATTTATTTCTTTCCTCAAAACTTCGGATAAAAGAGCTATCCTGATCAGCGATATCCCACATGGGATCACGAGGGCAGCAGACAGAACCATAGCTTTCCTTCCAATATACTGTTAATAGGTTTTCGGGCACCGTAGGTTTAGCAAAATCAATCACTGGATTTTCCAATCCCCCAAGCCGAACGCTATCAACTTTTACAATGTCCTCTTCCCGTCTGATATAATAATAAAAATTTGTCGTTTCTGGTTCCACGCACCTTCCACTTTTTGAAGCCGTTTTACTGACTTCACTGTAAAACTTCCAATCAGGAACAATCAGAATAAATTTTTGTAATTCAGGATAAAATGCAGATGATTTCTTAAAAAGTTCTATTGGGATCTTTGCGCTCAAATAAAATACTTCTATTGAATCTGCATTAAACTGCAATGGCAAATCCAATAAATAATTGCCCTCTAATCGTGCTACCTGACGATCTTCAATATTCATTACTCGATCATACTTTTGAGCTAGCCAATCCGGTCGTACAGTTTCCAGTTGATCGGGAGGCCTGATAGCTTGTTTTATGGCTTTACTTTTACAGGAGATAACAAGTAGAAATAAAACCAGCATTAAATAAACTTTATCAATTATTAAGCACGTTCTCATTGGCTAAAAATAATGTTTCATTAATTATCTTATTGCGCATCAGCAACTTTTATCCCCATCTTATTTAAAAACTCAACCTGTTTCTCCAAACAAGTATCTGCCAAGACTTCTATTTTAGCTTTTTCATCAGTAATATCTCTTAACAAGGCCTGTCTGGCACCTTTTTTCTGCTCATCCACATATTTGACCAATAACGTACCATAACCATCTGTAATTCTCGTCATGTAAGCTATTGTCGTCAAATGGAAGCTCTTCGCAGCCTCACTAGGCTTTAATGCATTAACTTCACTCTTTATTCCTTTGATATAGCTGCTCAGCGCCTGTACCTCTTTAAGCTTCATTTCGTAGGATAATTCATCCGTTCTATCCGCATCATATTCTCCTTCCAGCAATTTATTGTAGCTTTCATCCAACTTTTCTTTACAACTATAAAAAAGGCGGGCAATCTTCTCATTATATCCGAAGTCCAAATTACCACCACAGGATGTCAATGCGAATGTACTGATGATTAATGTCAAAATAATAATTCTCATAGCTCAATTTTTCAACAAATAACGCATTTTCAAAACAAGCTCTGTAAGGCAGTTAATATTCGTTACCTGTTTTTTAAGATTCGCTATCATTTGGGTACAATTTTACCCAAACGATACCACCAATAATTACCCGATTAGCAAATACTGTAAAACAAGTCAAGCGCAACAGCTTGTTTCTTAAGGAAGAATTACGGAACTTAGAAAAAGAATATAGACCAAATCAGAAGACCGATGATTTTGGACGAATCAAGAAAATCGATGACGAATCAAAAAACGAAAAGAACTGAATAAAATACGATGAAACCATCATGATTTATTCAAACCGAGTGAAACGAGCTCATTTATACCGATGAGACCAACACTTATGAAGAATTTATACAGATGAAACAATTAGCTTTATTGATCATGTTCATCGGAATGTCGAGCATGGTTTTCGGACAAGAAATTAGCCGTTCAACGACCCAAACAATTACGCAATCTGGAATTGGACTTGGTTCTGTCATTGCCGTCGTCACTTCGTGGGACCGCAACAAATCTATTCTCTGGGCACTGATCCATGCTATCTTGGGGTGGTTTTATGTTATTTATTTTGCATTTACACGGAGCAATAATTAATATTTCTGCAGATCATATTTTCAATACAACCAACAGTGTTACATCCTTCTGTAAGCCAGAAAACAAAAAGCAGTCAACCAAAATCGAAAGATCATGAGCATGGTACAAAATTTCCTTCGTGTCAATTTGGAAACATTGAATAGTTTTCTCACTGATAGTCGTTCATTAAGAAAAATGGTATATAGCAAAGAAGCTATACATTTGGACAATTTAATAGATATTGATAAAGCTTGGGAAGGTATTTTCTTTTTATTGACAGGAGAATCAATCGGTACATACGATCAGGCTGCTCCACCGTTATCCTGGCTATTAGTTGGCCCCAATGACGTCGATCGCAATCAGGACATGGGCTATGGCCCAGCAACCTATACAGATATAGAACAAACTAAACAGATAGATTTAGCGTTACAGGAAATTTCTATAGATGAACTAACGCAACGTTTTGACTCGGCTACCATGCTTGAAAAAGATATATACCCAGATATCTGGGATGATGAAAATGCATTAGAATATCTGCTTCAATACTTCGAAGACCTAAAAACATTTTATCAGATGGCCGCCCTGCATCATGAAGCAGTCATCCTATTTCTCAATTAAAAAGCAATTATTTCACGTTAATAAAAATGATAAAATAACTATGCATATTTCTGAAAAGAGAAGTATCCACATTGAAGAACTAAAGGAAGTAAATAACAGCGTCGTTTCCGACCTGGTGGCTTTAACATTGGATATTGTCCAAGGAGGGGCCTCTGTAGGCTTTATGCAGGACATAAGCGAAGAAAAAGCAAGTGAATTCTGGAACAATGTCCTGGCAAAGGTCCAGCAAGAAAAAACAGTGCTACTTGTTGCAAAAGACAGCTCTTCGGACCAGATCGTTGGGACCGTGCAATTACAAATTGACCTTCCCCAAAATCAGCCGCATCGGGCGGACGTGGCAAAAATGTTGGTGCATTCCGCTTTTCGACGTCTTGGTATAGCGGAAAATCTATTGCAACATCTTGAATTAATTGCGAAAAAAAATGGAAAATCACTACTGGTACTAGATACTGTAACAGATAGCCCGGCTCATGCTTTGTACTTAAAATGTGGCTGGAAAGTCGTGGGAAACATTCCCAATTATGCACTTTTCCCTAATGGTACCCCCTGTAGTACAACCTACTTTTATAAAAATCTTGAATAGTATCGTTATTCGCAAAAAAACCTCCAATAACTGTTAACTTATTGGAGGTTCTGACGGCAAAAACAATGATATTGCTTCCGGCTATTTTCTGTACCACACCGGACCAGGCTTGCTTCCCATTTGGAAAACAAGGGTGGCTCCGGACATGATCTGCTCATGTGTGATATAACTTGTTTCAAGAGGTTTTCCATCCAAAGTAACCGACTGGATGTAAATATTGGTTTTATTTACATGATCTGCTTTAATAGTAAACTTTTTCCCATTCGCAAGTTTAAATTCGCTATGTTCAAACAATGGCGTACCGATTTCATACCTTCCACTCACTGGATCTACTGGATAAAAACCCAGCGCACTGAATACATACCAAGCAGACATCTGTCCGCAATCATCATTCCCGCTTAACCCTGACGGATTATTTAGATAGAGTTTTTCCATCACTTCAGCAGCATATTGCTGTGTTTTCCATGGTTGCCCAATTGCATTAAACAAATATATGGCGTGATGACTTGGTTCATTTCCATGTGCATATTGTCCGATCATGCCCGTACTGAAGATAGGCAGTTTACTGGTATCTGATGGATGGAAGGTAAACATGCTATCCAATTTTTGCCCAAAGCGCTCATTTCCGCCGACGAGATCGATCAATCCCGGGATATCGTGTTGAACAGACCAGAAGTATTGCCAAGCATTGCTTTCACAGATATGTGCACTGTATTCTTCCGGATCAAATGGCGTTACAAAAGCTCCATGACTGTCCCGGGGTTGCATAAATGACGTAGCAGGATTATAGACATTTTTATAATTTTTTGCTCTTGCAAAAAAGGTATTTGCCACCGCCTTGTTTCCCATTTTATCCGCCATAACCGCAATACAATGATCATCAAATGCATATTCAAGTGTGCGTGACAAAGACCAGTTCTCCGCATTGTATTTATCCAAAACATCATAAGGTACATAGCCCAGCTTTTTATACAACCCAATACCTCTGTAGCTATCTATGTTTGCTGTTGCCACACAAGCTTCCAGTGCTTTATTGACATCAAAATCACCTATTCCTTTCAGATAAGCATCCACAATAACTGGGATTGCATGATTGCCAATCATCATATCGGTTTCACTGCCATAGATATTCCATACCGGCAAGCGACCATGCTGTTCGTAAAACGCAATAAATGATTTCACCATATCATTTACCCGATTTGGATCAAGATAAGTAAATAGAGGATGTGAAGCACGGTAGGTATCCCAAAGCGAAAAAGTACTGTAATTGGTCCAACCTTCGGCCTGATGTACTTTTCTATCCGCGCCAAAATAAGCGCCATCTACATCTCCAAATATGGTAGGGGCCAGCATTGAATGGTACAATGCTGTATAGAACTTTACTCTAGTTTCTTTGTCCGCGGTCTGAATAGCAATCTTACCAAGCTCATTGTTCCAGCTATTTTCAGCTTGGTTTAAATAGTGATCAAAATCATCTGTTGGCACCTCGGCTTTCAGATTTCTGGAAGCACCGTCCATACTTACCCCTGAGAGGGCTGTACTGAGCGTTACTTGTTCACCAGTAGATGTTTTAAAATCAAAACGTGCCTTGAAAGCCGTACCAATACGTTTGGTCATTTTTGTTATGCTGTCAGCACTTGATTGTATTGCCGAGCTGTCTATATGAACTGCTTGGAAAGGCTTTGAAAATCGGGTTTCAAAATAGACACGTTGCCCTCTGGCCCAGCCTTCAGAAAATCGGTAGCCACGTACAGTGACCGAATCGACCACCTCTATATAGGAATCCGTGGTAGCGTCCCAATTCATCGCTTTTTTCAGATCCAAAAAAATAGCTGACTGGGCTTCAGGAAATGTGTAACGCTGGATACCGCATCGTGGGGTTGCCGTTAGCTCCACATCAATATTGTAATCTGTCAGCTTTACTTTATAGTATCCCGCATGTGCTTGTTCATTTTGATGTGAAAACTTGGAATAAATACCCAAAGGCGCCTCAGCCTCATGGTAAGGCAATGTAACTGGCATAAACGATATATCATATAGATCCCCAGCTCCCGTCCCACTTAAATGGGTATGACTAAAGCCTGAAATTGTGCTATCGGGATAAAAATATCCCGAAATACGATCCCAACCGGGCAATCCATTATCCGGACTCAATTGCACCATACCAAAGGGCGATTGTGCTCCAGGATAGGTGTTACCCGTAAAATCTGTTCCAATAAATGGATTAACAGCTTTTACATACGAACCTTCTGCGGAGTCCTTCTGTGACGCACAAGCCAAGATTCCCAATAAACCTGTGCATGCCAGGTATTTCATATATTTCATCGTGTAGATAGCTTCTTTAATTTGCATTGTGGTTTATCTGTCTCCGGTAACAATCAGTATATTTTTGCTACTGACCAAAACTTGATGGCTTATCTTAAAACCTCCTAGTGGCTTTCCATCGACGATAATTTTTTTGATGAATTCTCCATTGCCCTCTTTTTGGCGTCTAATGGTCACACGATCAGACTTAGGGTAATACTTTTTATCAAGCTGAATAGTTACTTTATCAAATACCGGAGTAACGATCGTATAATCTGGTCTGCCGGGACAAAAAGGGTAAATCCCTATCATATTCATTAATGCCCAAGTCGACATTGTTCCTGTATCATCATTGCCTGGTATCCCGCTCGGGCTATTCGTAAAATGCTTATCCAAAATCTGCTTAACCAATTTTTGTGTACGCCATTCTTCGCCTTTTATCTCCGAAAAAACATGTGGATAAAGCATGTCAGGTTCGTTGGTCACATCAAAATACCCCTTATCAAAGGTGGCCTGCAATCTGTTCACAAATTTCTTCTTACCGCCCATCAATTGGACTAAACCAGGAATGTCAAATGGTATCGCAAAGCTATAATTCCAGGCATTCCCTTCATGAAAACCATGGTTAGGCTCAAAATTAGCCCCCATCAATGGATTGAAAGGCGTCAAAAACGATCCATTGGGAAGAATAGGTCTAAAGGTTCCATATTCTGGAGAATAGTAATGTTTGTACCCCTGTGCTCTCTTACTAAAAGTTTGTGCATCTTTAGTTTTTCCCAACGAGTTGGCCAACTGCGCTAAATTCCAATCAGCAACATAGTACTCAATCGCATGAGAAACTGAATTATCAAAAGAATCGCGAAGAGGAACATAACCGTACTTGACATAATCGGCATTGTCCGGACGGATTCGATTCGTCGAATCCGTTGTTGTCGCCGACTTCAAAAAAGCCTCATAAGCCGTATTTATATCATAGTCCCGAATGCCTTTCATCCAGGCATCTACGATCACAGGTACTGCTGGATCACCGTCCATGGTATAGCTTTCACGGCTATAAAGTTCCCACTTAGGCATCCATCCATTTTCTTTATAAATGTCAATCATGGAACGAATCATTCCTACCTGTTTATCTGGATAGACCAGCGACATGAGCGGCTGTACATTTCTGTACGTATCCCATAAAGAGAATACGGTGTAACGATTATGATTTGCGACAAGGGTCTTTCTATTTTCCATAGCCGGATATTCGCCATTCACATCCTGTAAAATATTTGGATGAATCATGGCATGATACATAGCCGTATAAAATACCGTTTTTTGATCTTCAGTACCTCCTTCAACCTGAATTCTTGATAATTCATTATTCCACAGAGATGAAGCTTGTGTCCTGACCCGCTCAAATCCAAAACTAGGTTGCTCGGCTTCCAGATTCTTTCGGGCATTTTCAACACTCACGAAAGACACGGCCAACTGAACCTCCACACTTTCATTTTCCTGGACATCGAAGCTTAAGAACGCGCCAAGGTCATCTCCAGATAATTGGTTCGTATAGTCGGTAAAAATTTTGTATTTACCAGCATCCTTGTTCCAGTCGTTTTCCCATTTTTCGCCCGCACGCTGAAATTTCCAGTACCCTTTCTTTGTAGGCTTTTTATTCACGCGCATCACGAAGAAAATAGGATATACAGCCTGATTATTGGTATAACAGAATGAACCCAATAATTTCGAACCTTCAAGTTCCGTATCACTGACATAACGAACTGTGGCACCGGTTTCATTCGTCAGTCCCTCACCTAAATTAAGCAGAATATTAGCCTGCCCTTTAGGGAAAGTAAATTTAGATAATCCCACACGAGCAGTTGCGGATGTTTCGGTTTTGATACCGTATTTTTTTAACACATTGCTATAATAACCCGGATGGGCCTCTTCCTGTGTATAAGTACTTCCATACTGATGGTAGTCAACTTCTAGTTTTCCGGCAGTTGGCATCAGTAACAAACTTCCCATATCAGGACAACCTACACCACTTAGATTGACATGTGAAAAACCGGTGAAATAGCTATTGCTATGTTCGTAAGGTGTAGACCACCAACGTGCATCCTTATCGAAGGCATTAAGTGATGATCCCATCACATTAAAGGGAGACACATTCATTAAACCATGGGGTACCTGAGCACCGGGATTGGTCGTGCCGTAGTTACTGGTACCAATAAAAGGATTCACATAGTCTGTTGGCAGTTTTTGCGCAGACGCTTGCTCCCAAACAAATAATCCCAAAAGAAAATAACGGATAAACTTGATCATATCATCTTGATAAAGACAATCTACTTTTTTCTGATACAATAAACAGCAGATTGCACATTTTTTAGTGTGGTCACAATACTACAGATAATACCAAAGATTTACAAATATCCGCTAAACTTATATCTATCATTTTACAAATGTTAATAGGATTTAGCAAGAGTAAAAATAGACTCGAATTCATCAAGCTCCTAGTTAGCTTAAAGGATAGTAATATGATCAAAACACAGACGCTAATGCGGATTAGATTCAAGGAGAAAGATCATGCAACAAAAAAATCCTGAAGCGGGGAACTTCAGGATTTTTACTAACTAACCAATTATTAACCTAAATTATGAAAACTACATTGATAACGCCATTCCCCGAGCTTTGTTATCCAGTTCTTCTATGTTTAACCAAACTTTAACAATCGGTGCCGTTGGTTGCAGAAAGCTACAATCTGAAGATATAATCTCCCATTAAAGCCCATCTCAGTGATACATGATTAATGTGACAAGCCCCATTGCATATTCGGCTTATCCCCCATTTCCAAAACTAGTTCACCTCCTTTTAGCAATTCCGCAGCGTCAAAATAGAATGTCTGCAGCGGTTTACCGTTTAGAGTTGCGCGCTGCACATACATATTCTTTTTGCTTGCATTTTTAGCTTTAATAGTGAATTGATCTCCGCGCCCATATTGCCGTCCCAGCTTAATTCTAATTTCTTCAAAAGACGGGCTACCAATTTCGTAAATTGGTTTTGTTCGTGTCCCTCCGTCCAGCTGAAATAGTCCTATGGCATTCATGATATACCAAGCGCTCATCTGCCCTTGATCCTCATCTCCCAGGTATGCGTTAGAAATACCCTGTCCGTAATAGCGTTCACCGATAGACCGGCTCCATTTTTGTGTAAGCCATGGTTTGTTCAACCAGTTAAAAATATAAGCAAAATGCATAGACTGTTGATTCCCCTGCACAACCGGATAATCCCAGTATTGATCATTTGGTCCATTATACCGCCATTTTTCACTTTCTCCGAACCCCCATTCCAAACGCTTTAGAAACACATCCTCACCAATCATTTTAGCCAATGCTGGGATATCCTGAGGTACAAAGAATGTCAACTGCCATGCATTTCCTTCAACATAATGATGATTGGCTCCAGATTTAAATGGATCAAAGTCCTGATACCATTCACCCTTGGCATCTTTCATCCGCGCATAGCCACTTCTAACATCTATCGCATTCTTCCACCAGCTACCTCTATCATTAAAATAATTGTATTCCTTTTCCTTTCCCAAGGATTTTGCAAATTGTCCTACAGTCCAATCGTCAAAACTATACTCCAGGGAATTTGAGAAACGACCCAGGTCATAAGGCACATACTTATACTTCAGATAAACATCCAGATCCCGGTTACCAGCAAAGCCACCTTCAAATTTCAGCGGACTCGTTGTCTGCATTTTCTGTACCGCTTCAAATGCCTTTGTGACATCGTAATCGCGTATTCCCATCTGGTATGCCCCCACGATCAAAGGAATCTCATGTTCAGCAACCATCACTGGAATATATTCCATCCCAGCCGGTCCTTTTGCCAGCCAACCATTGGCATCATACATAGCTAACTGTGATCGCACCCATTTATTTGACCATTCTGGGGTAACCAAGTTCCAAAACTGATTTAAGTTCCAGAATGTATTCCAAAAAGCATCACAGCCCAAGGCCAGATCTTCCGGATGTTTCATCGTTCTGATCTCTTCATCCGAAGACCGCCATTGCCCATTGACGTCGCTAAATGTATTACGACTGGCCAAGGTTCGATACATATTTGTGTAAAACTTCTCTTTTTCCAAATAGTCATCACTTTTTATCTCCAGGCGCCCCAATAATTCATTCCAAACCTGACGTTGGTTGGCGACCACACGTTCAAAAGACCATCCAAATGGATCTGAAAGTTCTGTTTTCAGATTTTCTGCAGCATTGGCGATACTGACATAGGAAATCCCGGTCCGCAATTGTACCTCGTTATCTTTGCGGACATCAAATTCAACATACATACCGGCAAATTGAGCACTGTCAGCAACCAGATCAGACTTAGTTGTTATTTTACCGTCATGCCAAGTTCCGAAATTGATAATCGGTTTATCAAACTCCATGACGAAATAGACAATATAATCTTGTTTCGCATCGGTAGACCAGACATTTTCGGACAACTGGCTACTGTAGCCAATAACCTTATAATCAGAGACCTTTTTAAGGGAAAGATCTTTGATCTTATAATCATATTCCCCGTTTACTTTAAGATCAATCATCACACGTCCGGTATCCGATTTATGATAAGTATATTGCTGAAAACTGGATCGTGTACCCGCAGTTAGCTTTGCGTCAATATCCTGGTCAAGTAAATGAACGGAATAGTACCCCAATGGAGCCTGTTCACTTGCCTTATCTATTGCCGAACGGTAACCTGAATGCGTACTATATTGGTCTCCGACACTAGTTTTCAATTGGCCTGCTGTCGGAAATGTCCCTAGTCCAGCCATTGTCCATTCGTGTATATGGCTAAATGTTCCAATAGATTCTATTGAAGGTTCATAACCAGCCTGCCAACCAATATTCTGGTTATCCGGACTGATCTTCACCATTCCAAATGGCATCCATGGACCAGGTGCCAGCATCCATCTAGAATGCGCAGCCCCTATCATGGTGTTGACATAATCCGAAACCCCACCCAATCTTTTGGGAGATCGTTTTATAGAAGATGTTTGAATTAGTTTATCGTTGATATATATCGCATATTTACTTCGTACCTCTTTCGATACATAAGGCATTGGAATCTCAAGCCGAGATAAGCCCTTCTCATGAGTTTTATCATAGATTTTCTTTCCATCCAACAACACTTTTATACGCTCATCATCTTTCAATTTCAAGAGATCAACGAGCATATACTGTATGCGCTCGTTTCCTTTTTTCAGTTCAAAATCCGATTGCCATACCTTTTTGATTATGGAAGTGTAATCTCTTAGCAATTTCACCTGTTGAGGCCCCAATAATTTAAAGGAGTCAAACTCAACCCATCCTCCCTTTATTACAGTAAGCGTAACCTGGTTAAATCCCTCCGAAATTAGATGCTCGGGTAACGCGATCCGTATCGTAGAAGCGCTGGACTTCGAACCTGTACCTACCGGATCGACAGGCCCGTCCCCATTCTTCAGTTCGTAATTATAAGATTTACCATTGACTGCGATCTGTAGGGTTGGTTTATTTTTGGGATCGTTATTTGCTAATTTTACCTCCAGGGCCCATTTCCCATTTTCAACGTTTCCACTTAAGACACTGTATAAATTCAAAAAGTGGGTTCTCAGACCAGAAGTTCCGCCTGTTCCACCCCATTCATTAGCAGGTCCGGGCAACACATAGGGAAGATCCCGGGATAAACAAGACTGCCCGACAATAAAGTATTTATCCTCATAACCAAAATCATGTCCGAGAAATTCCTTATAATCATGCGGAGCCAAGGCGAATTCCTTACTGGAGCCATCTGGGTTCCCCAGTTGCCAAACAGTATTCTCCTGCCCCAAAACAAATCGCCCTGAGATCAACAACAAGCCCATGAGAATGATAATGGGAAAATACTTTTTCATAATTGATGGATTTTAGAATAAAAAATATGCGAGTCTTTTTGTTCAGCCAGTTACTCGTTTCTACTTATTGCTTGTATTAGAATGAAGATGAAAAAAATAAAAACCATCTATCAATAAAGCAGATCATCCTAGAAACAACATTGTATACACATAAAAAACAACTAAAAAAATACCTAGAAACAGAATAAACACCTAAAATATTAGATAAAGTATACAATATTACCATAAATAACAATAATATCAAACAAGAAAAAAACAAAATGTATATACATGAAATAATTAATTAAAAGAGATCAATCAAGGAGTTATCATACTTTTTAATGCCCACAGCATAAAATATAGCATGATCATTTAGCATCAGAAGAAGAGGATTGAAACAATTAGAGTTATTTTGTTACGATTTGGTATCGCATTAAAAATTTCCATTAAAAGCAAAGCCAACCATTGGGTATTTGAATCCAATAGAGTATATTTATATCATATTAATTGCTTTGACAAAATTAAAGATACAAAGTAAAATACAACATTTTATCATGTTGACTAATATTCTACCCATTTGTGTAGAATATTAGTCAACTATTTTACAAGAGTTTAACAAGAAAAATCAGATACTCTTTTACCCAAAGTCCCAAACAGACTTAAGGTAAGAAAAACCTGTTTTTGTTAATTACCTTAGACTGAAAGCTTATTATTGTAATTTACGCGCAAAAATAATATTAGTCTAATGGGAAATTTCGAAGCGACAATAGATCATCTTTGTGATTTACACTATGAAAATAAAAATTGAAGATTTTTTTAAGCCGATACATGTTAAAGACAACTTTAGCAAAGATGATTATGAGATCGTAAACGCATTTATTAATTTCGCAAGATCATTAAGTCGACTAACTTATCAAAGCATCTATTTGATAGATTACTCAAAAAAGAGTTTTTTATTTGTTTCTGACAATCCCATTTTTTTATGCGGAAGTTCCCCCAAGGAAGTCATGAAAGAGGGCTATCGTCATTATGTAAGTAATGTTCCAGAAAATGATCTTCATTTATTAAAGAAAATAAATGATGTTGGCTTTGATTTCTATGATAAATTAGCCGCCGAAGAGCGTTTAAAGTATTCCATCTCATACGATTTTCATCTGAAGCAACCCGGCAGCAAACCATTATTGGTAAACCACAAATTGAAACCTTTACTTTTAGACAACAACGCAAATCCATGGATTGCACTTTGCTTAGTTTCTATATCATCACATCCAAATGCCGGAAACATCAGGTTTAAATCAGATGAAGATGGAAGACAATTTGAATATGATCTGGGTAAAGATATCTGGGTGGAAACACCGCGTGTAAAATTAAAACCGCGAGAAAAGGATATCTTGATTTTTTCGGCACAAGGGCTTACAATGGATCAGATTGCAGACAGGCTCTATGTGTCTATTGACACCGTTAAATTTCATAAAAAACAGATATTTTCAAAGTTAAAGGTAAAGAGCATCACCGAAGCTACCGCTTTAGCAATCGAATTGTCTCTCTTTTAAACGGATTTTTCACAACAAACTATTTTTAGAATCCAATAGCATATCTTTTGACATCGCCATAAATTTCCGAATGTCGATATCATTTCCATTGCTAAATTGTGAAAGCGTATTTTTTTGAATGAAGGCTTCCAGCCACTGTGACCTAATGTATATCGGCAGCGTTTCAGAATAAAAGTAAATGATCGGATCTCCCAGTTGATAAGATTCAATTTCCAACTTACGTAGTGTGTTCACTACTTTTCGGTCACATTCAGCAATTATTAAACCGCTACCCAAGCTATAAGGACCATAAAAAGCATCAAAAAGCATTTTTTTTAGAATATTAATCCGATTTCCAATAATTTTGCCAGAGATAACAAAACGTCCAATGTGCCAAAAATTATCAATACCCGATATCAACAGATCTTCGGTTTTAATATCGAATAATTTTTGAATTGGCAAACAGGTTTCTTTATCCCAATAGGTAATCCGAATTGAAGCATGGATCCCATTATCTTTCCGACTGCGAAGAACATAATAAATAGATTGATCAAAAAAGACCCTATCCTCCCCGATCAAAGACTCATAGTCCATTTGATAATCTTGTTCGGAATATTCATCTAATTTATAGTGTTCCTGCGTTGTAACTAAATAAAAATGAATAAGTTCAGGCAGTTCGTCACTATTAAGTTTGGTAAAGTAATAATTTTCGGGCGTCCAGTTCATGTAGTTGAAATTCAAAAATACTTTATTATAGATTTGTTGATTAGATCCTTCCAGAGACGTTGATATTATACAAAAATAGGATAATTATTGCTATTATTAAACGCTATTTTACTCATATATAGACAGGTAATATGATTCGGGAAACACCCTAATCTCTTTATCCGTTGCGATATTAAACACAACCTGGCAAACCATTCCGGCTAATAAATATAAACCCAATGATAACTGTGGCGGTGGAGATTCCACTGCGATTTTGCCATATTCCGAAAGAAAATCCTCCAGCCACTTTGTATCAATATTTTTTTCCTGTAGCCTATCGACAATATATTTCCCTACATTTATCTCAAATGCATTGTGCTCTTTATCCAAAGACCGCAAATTACGGCTTTCGGGTGTAATAACAGTTAAAAAACCCGCCCAGCCCAAATTGTAGGGATGAACAACAGCGATATTTTTTTGTGCCATATATTCATCAAATAAAAAAGGAATATCTGAAGAGAAATCCAGGGCGTTAATAGCCACGTCACAGTTCAAATCGAGGCTATACAAATTGCTGGGATCAAGAAATTCGGGATAAGCCCTGATCTTTGCATCTGGATGAATGGCCATCAATCGGTCTTTTAAAGCAATAGCCTTATTTACCCCGATATCAGCCTCCACATAGTTCTGGCGATTAAGATTTGTCAGTTCGACAATATCGCCGTCAATGATGATCATATTTTCAAATCCCATGCGCAACAAACACTCAGCGATATAACTACCAATACCGCAGCCCCCAATAAGCACCCGAAAATCCTGAATGCGTCGCTGCTCCTCTTCTTTTATATGAATGCTATTACGTTTGTACCTCAAACTCATTTTTTATGACAATTTTGTATCCTATAAAGATAGGACTATAATTTAAAAATTATTACATCATCTTTATCAATTAATATCAAAGATTCTTTTCGATAGACATCTAACGGTAAAGAACTATATTACGCCAACGTTCACTATATTTACTGTTATAATAGAATCAAGCATAAGAGCGATATGAACGAAATCTACACAAGAAGACCTGTTTTAAACGACAAATCACTATAATGAAAAGAAATATACAGCTACTATATATTATTATTACGTTATTACTGAGTATAGATATGCTCGCTTACTACCTGGAAAAGATAAGTTTAATCGGTTATTATAGTGACGTCCTACTTTTCTGGACATGGCTAGGACTGAGTATACTTGTGATTGTCATCTTCTGGAAAAAGATACTGGCAAAGATTATGTTGTCTGGATTAATATTGGGGTTAATTTGTAGCATCCTGCCGATGATGCTACCCTTTTATACCCTGATATTGTCCATGTCTCCTTTCGGCCTGCGGATGACAAAAGATTTAGACGAAAATTATCGAGCCCAAATCGTTGGGTATAGTGTTTTATCCGCCCCTTGGTTAGAAATAATTGAAAAAAAGGGAATATTTGAAAAAAAAGTTTTTAGCTGTGCCGACAATGCATTAAATCATAACGGGACAGCGATAAGAATAGGAAACACAAAAGACATCATTTTCAATTCAGAAACGGATACAACACTTCGCATTACACTTTTTTATGGAAGCCCCAACAAAACTATTACTTTTGATAAAAGAATAGGAAAAATTATATTTTAAAGAAACTCTATGCTCAAAAAAACGGTGAATTAGCAAAAACCATCAACGATCATTAAAAGAAAAATGGACAATACTAGAATATATCGCATGTCATTTGCCAGTGTGTATCCACATTATATACAAAAGGCAGAAAAAAAAGGCCGCACAAAGGAAGAAGTTGATGAAATTATATTTTGGCTAACGGGTTATGATATGCCGGCTTTACAACAGCTCATCGCCGACAAAACAGACTTTGAACATTTTTTCAACCGGGCGCCCCGTTTCAATATCAATGCAACAAAGATTACCGGCGTTATTTGCGGCTATCGTATCGAAAATATTGAAGATCCTCTTGTCCAAAAAGTTCGTTATTTAGATAAACTGGTTGATGAACTGGCGAAGGGTAAATCAATGGAAAAAATTTTAAGAAAATAAATCAACGTCAAAATACGATCACACGGCGATTATTCGATGGCATAAACAGCACCGTCTGCAGCTCCAAAATAAAGTGTCCTCTGCTCTATCCAGATTGTGGAAAAAATACTGCCCATTTGTAAATAGTCGGTAAATAACCTATTGATATCATCTGCATATTTCCGTTGCAAATCAGCCCTTAATTTTCCTTTTCCATCCACAAATAGATGGCGATTTCTTTTACTGGATTCTGTCTGAAAAATGGGCATAGTAGTGCCTTTCGCAACATCAAACTTATAAACGATCCCATCCAATGAGCCAAAAAAGGCATTCGAACCGGCAACGGCGGCGCTGCTAAAAGTATTTAGGGTCACCGCCGGTTCAGCCAGTTTTGTACCATGTATTTTTTCCAAAGCCAAAATACTGTAGGAGTCTGACATCGTTACGATCACTTTTTCTCCTGATAAGCTGGGCACGCCCGTCCAGCTCCCCGGTTGGTGGTATATCCAATATCCCGTTCCATCGTTGACATTCAATGCATATACATTAAAATCCCTCGCGCCAAAATAGACCGAGCTATCAGCGGTAATGGCATGAAATTGAATTTCTCCTTTTGGAAAATAACGTTCACCAACGGTTTTAAACTTCCAACGCAGCTTACCGTTTTTCTCCAAACAATAAAAGTAACCATCAAAACTTCCGATCATTACCCGATCTTTGGTCAGTGTCGGTGAAGCATGGACAATGCCGCCAGTAGGAAACTTCCAGCTAAGCTCACCCGTCTTACCGTTAATGGCATAAATATGGTTATCTCCAGATCCAAAATAAACAATCCCTTCACTAATCGTCGGTGAGGAATGAAAATAATCCCAGGCATCCTTTTTTCTTTCGCCATTGGTGGCAAAAGTCCAGCGTTTTTGCCCTGTCTCGGTGCTTAAAGCATATAGCAAACCATCTGAGCATACAAAATACAAAAGGCCTGAATCAATGGCTACTGTCGAACGGATTTCCCCACCTGTTTTATATTTCCATATTATTTTACCATTTATTTTATCCAGTGCATAGAGGTTACTATCACAGGAACCCACAATCACTTTATCTTTAAAAACTACAGGGGAAGCATATAGTTGACCTTGAGTCTGAAATTTCCATTTTTCCGTTGGCTGTGAACGAATTTCAGCAGCAGCAATATAATTAAGCCGGTCCGCACTTCGCCCTAGCTGCTGCCCGGAGGCCACGCTCATGTTTGCGATAAGACCAGATAATAACGCAACAAAACAAAAGCAATATCTTCGATCAAACATCATTTATTTTTCAGGGTTAAACAGTAATTTCCAATAAGCGCGCGGTAGGCATGTATCACATTTGAGAGGTAAATATACAACTCCAAGCAAAAGCTTCCGGCATGGATAAATAGGTTAGGGATAAATAAGATACTTCTTTCTCATTTCCTTATAACGCGTTAATCCAGGCTCCCAGCTTTTTCGAATTTCTTCCTCCGAAACACCTTCTGCTATCTGTCGCCGAAAGGAATCAACACCAACCAATTTTTCTATACTGCCAATCTGCTTGGAAAATGACTGATCAAAGAATTTATCTTTTTCAGGAGAATTCCGATAGAGCTCCTGCATCCATGAAAGATTTATTTTCTTACTGTCCACCAGCTTCTGCAAATCATATTCACGCAGATCTAAGCCGTAGCATTCTTCATCCATAAAAACTGGAGTTTCACTCATTCCTTTTTTACTCACTGGTGTAAACGAAAAGCGATATATACCTTTATAAACCGGACTTCCAAAAACTGTAAAGGGATAATCCGTCCCCCTTCCATGATTGATCTTTATACCTTCAAAAAGGCAGGTGCTCGGATAGAGGAGAATACTCTGTTCGGTGTTTAAATTTGGAGAAGGATTAACCGGAAGCTTGTATAACATTTGATGATTATATCCTGCTACGGGTATGATCCTTAGCTTACATTTTTTTGTCGTTGCCATCCAGCCCTCGCCGTTAATCATCTGGGCAAACTCAGCGATTGTCATTCCGTGAGCAATCGGAACCGGAAACTGACCAATACCCGATTTATATTTCGTATCCAAGATAGGACCATCGACCAAATACGCATTTGGATTCGGACGATCTAAAATCAAAAGTTCCTTCTCATTTTCGGCACAGGCTTCCATAATGTCGCGAAGTGTGTTAATATTCGTATAAAATCTTACCCCCATATCCTGTACATCAAAGATGAACACATCAATATCTTTTAGATCATTTTTCGAAGGCTTCTTTTTATTTCCGTAGAGCGAGATCACCGGAATTTTGGTTGCTGGGTCTATTTCATCCCCGACTTTCGTTCCGTTGCTGGAATTCCCGCGAAACCCATGTTCGGGTCCAAATATTTTTACGATTTTAATTCCCCTATTGAGCAGACTGTCTACAAGGTGCCTGTTTTGGATGACTGTAGATGGATTGCCCAAAATTGCAACTCGTTTATCTTTGAGGTAGGGTATATAGCACTCAGTTTGTTCTGCTCCGGTACGGATGCGATCATTACAATAATCCAGTTGGTTTTGGGCGCGAATCGCCCTAAACGAAAAAAACAGTAAGATAAAAACAAATACAATTTTCATAATTCTTTGGGTTACAATAAAAATAGTCATTGAGACACAGACTTTTTTAGCTTTTACTAAAGATTAAAGCTAATGATAAACCACCATTTTTTCAAATCCCATTTAATCAGGCATACCCAGATACAGGATTTTGCACTTACAAATGCTCTATTGTATTTTTCATTGTTCACAAGGAGTTCTGGAATAATCTCTTGGTTGCTTTTATAGCGATATCTAGCCAATTCCGAAGATAGTCAACCCTTTCATATTGATAATCCTATTTTATCCCGCTAACTTTGGGATATTCTTCTGATATTAGTCAATATCCGTTTACAACAATTCGTAATAACGGAAGAAGATGAAAAGCTTATAGATTTTGACAGCAAAGGTAATGGACAATGGAAAAGCAGGTAAACGCAGGTGAGTTTGTAAATAGATTTATGACTGGTAGTCTGGAACACCTGAGGTACCAGCAGTCCCCAGTTAAAATATTCCAGCTCAGTGAAATTGCCCCTTATATCAAATTCCCCACCCCTCCTATTTTTTTGGGATATAACCTTTTGGTACATATAACAGAAGGCTATTTTAAACACAAGATCGGAGCTAAAGAATATGTCGTAAAAGCACCGGCGATTCTCATTAGCAATTACGGCAATATTTCGACGATCAAATCTGTTGACAAATCGGCAAAGGGACATTGCGTACTGATCAATGACAATGCCATGACTTCCATATTTAGGGAACAGGAGATTCTGAATATTTTTAATATTTCGCCTCTGCTTAACCTATCTACAGAAGATAGTACAGATCTTAACGAACTCTTCAAATTACTTTACAACGAATTACTTTCTGAGTCGCCTTATAAAGAATTGTTTGAAAGTTTGCTAAAATCCCTTTTATTAAAGATTATTAAGCTATCTTCTTCAAATCAGGCGCTCAACCGAAGACAGGAAATTGCAATGATGTTTAAACAGCTTGTGCACAAAAACTTCAAAAAACAAAAGCATATTGCTTTTTATGCGGATAAGCTCGCAGTGTCGACCAATTACCTGAATCGCTGTGTATTTTCAGTGTTCAAAAAATCCTCTAAAGAACTGATCTTAGAAGTACTTATCATGCATAGTCAATTTCTTCTGTTTGAATCAAATAAAAGCATTGCCGACATCTGTTATGAGCTAGATTTTTCTGATCCCTCTTATTTCTCCCGTTTATTCAAAAAAATCGTAGGAATTTCCCCCACTTCTTATCGAAACAAAGCAACTTAATATTTTTTGAATATGCACGATTTGTCCTATCTTTTATACAGAAGTGGACAGACCAATCACAACGATATGGTTTATTTTTGTGTAGCGATTGGGATGTAGGAGAATTCATAGCTGTCTTTTGAGGCTTTATCGTATACATCTACTATTGCAAATGTTTCATCATTTAACTAATATAGCGATGTCTAACGTTTTAGAACACACGAACAAGGCCCAAGATTTCGATTTATTTATCGGAAACTTCAAAGAAAGATTATCAAACTTATTCCATACAGAATACGACTACAACAACCTGAGTTTAACCCGCGGTTTACCGCCGCAGTTCTTAAGTGAAATTATGGCGATGAGACCATTGTCTGTTGCTATTCCCGAGCATCACGGAGGCCGTGGCCTACATGTAAAAGAATGTTTAGGAGTGCTTGCGGCGGCGTCTTATGAATCACTTTCACTGTCTTTGATCTTCGGTATCAATATCGCTTTATTCCTGGAGCCTTTTGCTAAATACGGTAATACCTTACTTCAGGAAAAAGTATTCCATCAATTTTTAGAAAATAATGCCATGGGCGGATTGATGATCACAGAGCAAGCTTACGGAAGCGATGCCCTCAATATGCGTACCTCCTACCAACAAGCAGGAGATAAATATCATATCAAGGGAGAAAAACATTGGCAAGGCTTGACAGGTGCTGCAGACTTTTGGCTGGTTACTGCCCGAAAGAAAAATGAAAATGGTGAGCTTGTACGGGATATAGATTTTTTTGTGACCGACAATTCCATCGAAGAGCAGAAAATTGAAGTACTGAAAAAGTATAATAGCCTTGGCCTATATGCCATTCCTTACGGCATCAATAAGATAGACATCAAAGTACCGGTAGATTACCGTTTAACACCGGAGAGCACTGGTATAAAACTCATGTTGGACACCTTGCATCGAAGCAGGCTTCAATTTCCGGGCATGGGTATGGGCTTCATAAAGCGCATGTTGGATGAGGCTATGAAACATTGTACCGAAAGACGTGTCAGTGGAATTCCTTTAAATGAATTGGATGCTGTGAAGTTTCAATTGTCCCGTTTACAGGCAGCTTTTACGATATGTTCGGCGATGTGTGCATACAGTAGTTCGATCAGTTCAATTCAGAATGATCTCTCAGGCCACAGTGTAGACGCCAACAGCGTCAAGGCGCTGGTAACAGATCTTATGCACGAATCTGCACAGATCTGCGTACAGTTGTCCGGCGCAAATGGCTATAGACTGGATCATGTTGCCGGACGCGGTTTAGTCGATAGCAGACCTTTCCAGATTTTTGAAGGTTCAAACGAGATGCTCTATTCGCAGGTTGCGGAGGCGATTGCTAAACTGATGCGCAAAAGCAAGGAGAACAATCTACTTTCATTCCTGAAAATAAATCCTGCAACCGAACTTGCGGCTCCGTTTTTCTCCTCCATTTTAAATTTCGACTTCCCGCTTCAACCTAAACAGCGCGAGATGGTCACCTTAGGAAAAATAATTGCCCGTGTCGTTTGCTTCCAATATGTCTTACAAATCAATAATGCTGGTTTTAATGATAAAATGACAGAAATTGCCCGTCAGCATGTTAGTATGGATCTGTACATGTTGGTCGGTCAGCTCTCCAATAACAATAATGCCGAGCCGCTCATGAACTATGACGAAAAGGCTGACTGGATGAATTTCACCTCTTTATAAAAATTGAGAGGGACTGCGAAAAGAATTTTTCTACAGTCCCTCTTTTCTATTACATCTCCGCAATATCCCATTCCCAAACGCTATGGTAGTGGCCGAGACTTTCTACATAAGCAATAAAGTGCTGGTAAAACGAGTGAATCCCTATCGTTGCGCTATCACCAATGACAACCAACTTTTTCTTAGCCCTTGTCATGGCAACATTCATCCGGCGCACATCGGATAAAAACCCAATCTGTTGTTCGGTATTGCTTCGCGTCAAACTGATATAAATAATATCTTTCTCCTGTCCCTGAAAACTATCAATGGTTTGCACTTTAATAAAAGCAGCGTACGGCTGTAATTCTTCATCTTGCTCCAACATTTCCCGTAATATGGACACTTGCTTGCGATAAGGTGCTATAATCCCAACACTAGGCCATTGTTCGATGGAAGAAGACTGTCGCCAACTTGCGATAGCTGTCTTTAAATGAGATTTCAGAAAACGGGCCTCCCCGAGATTACAGATCGCTCCATCATTTTCGGTTTCTTCAAACCCCGCCCCAGCAGTATCGATATATACGATCGGTTCCGAATCGTTTGCTATTGTCCAATGCGCCACCGAACGATCAGCCTTCAACAGACCTCCATATAGAGCTGAGGAAGGATAATTCATGATCTGTTCATTCATCCGATATTGGGTATCGAGCAACGAAACTGCTTGGGGATAAAGATTGACAAGCTTCTCAAAAAGTGTATGGCTAAGCTTATTGTCCATACCATTATTTGATTTCACTGTTGGCGAAAGCTGACAATGATCTCCGGCCAACACCAATTTATCGGCCTTTAATATCGGAATCCAACAAGCAGGCTCCAGCGCCTGACCTGCCTCATCAATAACAACCGTCTCATATGAACGACTTCGGATGACATCTTGATTCGCCCCTACCAGCGTCGCCGTTATTACCTGAGAGCGATCGAGAATATCCGTCACGATAAAATCCTGAATCTTATCGACATCTTTACGAATTCTATAAGCCTCGTCAAACAATGCTTTCCTTTGCTCCCGTTCGGCCTTGCCAAAATTACGTTTATATTTTTGAGCCATATCCGTATACGTTCGAACTTGTTTTTGCAAAGACTTTATATCCTTATTTGCGCCGTGGCGATCTATTTTGCTATCAAGCGTCAACTCCTGTAGATGTTCAGATACTTTAACGGGATTACCGATTCGTGTGACGACTATGCCCGCAGCATCCAAACGCTCGGTCAATAGATCAACCGCAGTATTGCTCGGTGCTACGACGAGTATCTGCCTGTTATTGCTCTTTAATAACGTCGCTATCGCCTTTATCAATGTTGTCGTTTTCCCCGTCCCTGGAGGGCCATGTAAAAGTGCTATGTCTGTCGTATCCAAGACCAGCTGAACAGCCTTATTCTGGCAGACATTGAGGTCCGGATGCTCAAAAAATGATTCTTTTTCTTCTTTGTATAACGCTTCTCCGCCGATAAGCTTTCTAATCAATTTACCACGTCCTGGATCAGCAGCGAGTTCCTTTGCCTGTCGCAATGCATTGGCCATTTCGCGGTATGAATGTTCGTCAAACAATAAGTCAACACCAAGTTTTCCCCTTCTGCTCCAATCCGGAAGTTCATCTATACGAAATGAAATCCGCATAATTTCCTTATTAACGGAAGATATAATACCATCTATTCTGTCCGCCTTTGGGTCATGGTTTGAAAATAGAGAAACAGGCATCCCAAAACGGAACCGATGATCAACATCGAGGTGATTTGTTTTTTTTAAACTAACGGACAGATAATCACCTCGTCCCAGTTCACTGTCGGTGATCTGAATAGGAAACCAGGTCACCCCCTGCATTCTTCTTTCATTTAAACTGCTTTGCAACAATAATGCTTCATGCTGCATCTTATCATATTGCTGTTCTTCGTTTAATAGGGAAATAAGTTCGTCGAAATAATTCATATCAGTACACTCGCTTTGATCAGAAACAAAGTAACAGTTTTTTCAAATACTTTACCGATCAGTTTTTAGATGTCATCCGCTTTTTCTCGGATAAATCAGGTTATTTTCTCTTTAACGACAGATGCCGCTCAACAACTTTTCAAGCTGAGCTACAAAAGTCATATTTATTTCCTATCATTGGCAATAGAGATTTGTTGATTAATTTTTTTAAATAAAAGTGATTAAAATGAGTGAGATATTCCTACACGATAAAGCGCAGAGCTGGACCGATCTAGGCGATGGTGTACAACGTAAAATATTAGTCTATAACGATGAATTGATGTTAATGAAAGTACGTTTTCAAAAAGGTGCGATCGGTGCCTTACACCGACACCCCCATACACAAATATCTTATGTCAGCGCCGGAAAGTTCAGGTACCACATTGATGGCACAGATGAGATCTTAGGCGTAGGTGATTCCTGCATTATCTCCCCGGATTTAATCCATGGCTGCGAATGCCTTGAAGAAGGCGAATTGATAGATTCTTTCACGCCACATCGAGAAGATTTCGTTAGATCATTGTAGCTAGAAAAAAAGGAATTTTACTGGTCCAACACAACAATATTCGTTCAGAACAATCGTTTATTTACTTATGTTCAAAAATACTATTTCGCTCTTCTCCGCCAAAGTAGCCACGCTACTTCTCGGTCTTTCTTACTGTGTATTGCCATCTTTGCGCGCACAGGAAAAACCATTATCCATTGAAAAGATCAATTCACAACTTTATCTTTATACCACTTACAATACTTTTGAAGGTAACAAATATGCCGCTAATGCGGTCTATCTAATTACCAAGAAAGGTGTTATTCTATTTGATACGCCTTGGGACTCGACACAATATCAACCGCTTTTGGACAGTATCAAACAAAGGCATCGGCTGCCTGTCATTGCCGTATATGCTACACATTGGCACGAGGACCGTGCGGGAGGATTTGCATATTATAATCGTATCGGAATTCCAACTTATGCAACAAAAATGACCAACGATCTGCTTAAGGCAAATCATAAAGCGCAGGCTACACATCTCGTTAAAATCAATAAAACCTATAGGATCGGTGGTCAGTCCTTCGTTCTGAACTTTTTTGGGGCGGGACATTCGTTGGACAATGTCGTTGTCTGGTTTCCGGACTATCAAATTCTTGATGGGGGTTGCTTCATCAAAAGTTCAGAAGCCAAAAATTTAGGCTTTATCGGTGATGGTGATGTGAAAGCCTGGAAGCCGGCATTGGCAAGATTGTTAGCGAAATATCCACAGATAAAAATGGTTATCCCGGGACATGATGCATGGAGAGATAATCAACAGATAAAACGTACCGAAGAATTGCTTAATGAGAAGCAATAAATAATAATGCTTAAAAAAATAAAAAAAGCAATTTTGTTTTTACAAAAAAGGTATTATCTTAGCGGCAGAATAAACAGAAGGGGCATTAGCTCATTTGGCTAGAGCGCTTCGCTGGCAGCGAAGAGGTGATCAGTTCGAATCTGATATGCTCCACAAACAAAAGAGGCTACTTTAAAAGTAGCCTCTTTTGTTATTTTATGTCCGATTCATTTCCCCCGGAATGATTTAAATTTGCGACAATGATTTCCTATTTGTAAGAATTGACCGATTTAGAAATTTTCCAAGCGCCGTTTTCCTTCACAAGCGTAATCAAATCAGTCTTGGAGAAACCATCAAATTCCATAGTCACTTTTGCAATGGCATAATCTGGCAATTCCTCAACGATCTGCGTTGTCGTTTTGCAATTCATTTTTATTCCTTTTTGTTTTTTCAAGAACTCAATCATCTCTGAACGGCTATGATTTAAATCCTGTTTACCGCATATTTTTTGACTAAAATCAACGGTAAATAATTTGTCTAAGTTCGCAACTTGACCTTCTGTCATTGCACCTACGTATTCATCAATAGCCAAATCAGCTGTGATTAAATTACGTTCTTCCGGTTTTATCGAAGCCATTGAGCAAGTGGAGATTGCTATCATTGCTGCTGCCACAAATGTTTTTACTAAAGTTTTCATATCTTTTCTATTTATAATGTATTAGTATATTTTCTTATTCTATAGTCGCACGCAACCTAAATTTGTTGCGCTTTTTTTTCATTTATTTTCTGATTCAAATTTAAGACAACTCATGTGTTGATTCCATTACATTTAGATTAACATTACATTAAAATCGGTAAATGCTGTGTTTTTGTAGGTGAATAAAAATTCGCCTTTGCCGACATATCGGTAAAACTCCACAGAAAGAATAATTTATTGCACAGAATATTGCAATTCTGTCCAATTCCTCTTAGATTGCGTGCTTTCATGGCACACTACGACAGACGACATACTTCTTATACTATTTTTACCCTTTTGATGGTTTCGTTGGTGATACACCAATCTAAATTATACGCACAACGACCGGTCAATGAAATAGAGATTACCAAACATGTTGCAGATACAAGTAAACAGCGCGACCTAATCGATATTGGAAAAGCAGTCCTTAAAATAAAGCCACCGCAGTCGGTCGATAGCACGGGAAAAAAGTTTTACTTTTCTTTTTTGCCGTTTTCAACAAACGTTCCGGGAGGTGGGCATGCGCTGATCACAAGTACCACAGCCGGATTCTACCTAGGTGAACGTAAGAGTACCTATATGTCGAAAGTCACTTTCACGCCCTATACAAATTTTGGAAAGCGATTTGGACTCCCCATCCGCTCCTATGTCTGGCTAAAAGATAATACCTGGGTGATTGATGGTGATATCAGACTATTAAAATACCCGCATGAAACCTGGGGAATCGGAAAAGAATATCATGGTGAACAGCAGATCAATTTGGACTATAGCTATTTTAGGTTATATCAACACGCCCTGAAAAGAATACATGGGGGACTGTTTATGGGAATTGGTTATGACCTGGATTACCGGATGAATATCAAATCTACCGGTGATATTCCGCTTGCAGACTACACCTCCTATCCCTATGGCACGGATTTAAAAGATCATACTGTTTCTTCGGGGCTGAGTCTCAACCTCATTTATGATACGCGCGCGAATTCTATTAATACCTGGTCCGGCAATTATGCCAATTTACAATTTCGCGTAAATCCGGTTTTTATGGGAAGTGATCAGAATTGGAAGTCTCTATTCGTCGAAATCAGGAGATATCATCGCTTGACCCAGGATCCGAATAAGCAAAATATGATTGCTGTGCGTAGCTTTTTCTGGACTGTTTTCAATAGTAAAGCGCCCTATCTTGATTTACCCAATTTGGGTTGGGATCCCTACAACAGTTCTGGAAGAGGTTTTCCCGTAAGTCGGTTCCGTGGTAAATCGTTGTATTATCTGGAAACAGAATATCGTCGTGACATCAGCAGAAATGGGCTGTTTGGTTTTGTTGCTTTTATGAATTTCACGACTGTGAACGGCCCCAAAAACAGCATGTTTGCAGACTGGAACATCGGTACAGGTGCAGGTGCCCGAATTAAATTCAACAAAAATTCAGGCACCAACATCGGCATAGATTATGGTGTTAGCACCAATCACCGTGGGGTAAGACTGACTTTGGGTGAAGTATTTTAATGCTTAACTCAAGTGATAACTTTGGTTTTTAAACTCCATGGAGGCGTAATATCTATACTTTTCTTTGTTTAATGGATAATCCCAACACCCCATACGATGATAGATTTCACCTCCAAATCCAGTTTTAAATCTATAAAGTCCGTATAGGGGATGTGATGGGTCAGCTTGGGGAGATACACCAAAGAAATCATATTCGGTACATCCCTTTTCCTTTGCAACCTGCATCGCACGCCATTGCAAAGCATAAGTCGCCATATAATTGCGATTTTCGGAAGCGGAGGCACCATAAAGATAGGTTCCCCGATTTGCTGCAATTACTAGAAACATTGCAGCCAAAGGTTGATTGTCCACCTCGGCAACCAATAAATAAACATCTGCTGGCGACAACGTATCATTTGCCTTGGCAGATAGTACAATCTTGAAATAGTTGATATCGTGCAAGAAAAAATTATTGCGAAGCGCAGTCTGCCGATATAACTCATACCAGATCTCCAGACTCTCTAAACCAAGAGAACGAACCTTTACGCCTTTCCTTTCAGCCAAATGAATATTGTAACGCGTCTTTGATTTCATATTGGCCAACAAGAGATTTTCCTCTTTTCTAAGGTTCATAAAAATGGTATTAGAAGGAAGAATATCCGTATTTGCCTTATGAAAATTCCAATGTTCCGTATTAAAATTAAAACGCATTTCCTGAATCCGTTTTTCCGGAACACCCAACCAATTTCCATAAAGGTCATAACAATCATCATCCTTCGCCCAATGTGATTCCCAGGACAGATCATAACGTATCATAATACAGTTTTGAGGTAGATACCCACGTAAACTCTCGGAAAGTTGCTCTAAAAAATGGCCTTGATTTTCTTCTGATGGTTCAATTTCAGGTCCATACGGTACATAAGCTATGCTATGCTCGTGATCTATCGTCTGGATTATAATCAACAGATCCCCCACGAAGTAAGTATCTTCTTCAACTCCTATATAAAGATCCGAACGTTTGGATTTAAAATTAAACGCTTTAGACGCTATCCCCTGCATCTTTTTCACAGCGGACCAATAGGCTGTCTGCTGAATAATACCTGTTTTGTAAAGGCCGCTGACCTCTTTGTCACTTATATCTGCTATCATACACACTAAATTGTTATCGGATACTTCAAAAAAACAATATTCTCTATCGATTTCAATACCCAAAAACAGCAAACTTAGCCAAAATGCCCGGTTATATAAGTATTCATTTGTCACTTTGTTGTTAATTTAATAAAACAGGTTACTATTCCAATAAAAAATAGCTTTTTCACATTATTTAACGGGATTATATTGCCAACTTCGTTGGTATTTTGGCTCAAAATTTAGGATATTTGTAGCCTAACAACTCACCACGATGATGGACAATAAAGCGATCTCTAAAATTTTTAAATTGTGCAGTCAATTAATGGAGCTTCACAACGAAAATCCATTCCGAACAAAGGCTATGGCTAGTGCATCTTTTAAATTGGATAAATTGCCCTTTCGCATTGATGACGCCTCGCTTGAAGAATTGAGCGCACAGCCGGGCATAGGAAAAAGTACCGCCGAAAAAGCGAAAGAGGTCACACAAACCGGAACGTTTAGGGAACTCCAAGACCTATTAGCGAATACGCCATCAGGAGTTGTTGAAATGTTAACCATAAAGGGCCTGGGGCCAAAAAAGGTTCAGATTATCTGGCAAGACCTTGGGATTGAAAGTGTAGGTGAACTACTGTATGCCTGCAATGAAAACCGTCTGGTTGAAGCCAAAGGATTTGGCTTAAAAACGCAGGAAGAAATAAAGAAGTCCATCGAATTCTCAATATCCAATCAGGGATGGTTCCTATACGCCAAAGTACTGTCACAAGCTGATACATTTTACGCTATTTTAAAAACACATTTCCCCGCATCTCTTCTATCCTTTACCGGAGATTTTAGAAGAAAATGCGAGGTGTTAAGCACAGTGGACCTACTCATTTCCGAAAGTATAGAAGCGGTGGAGAAATTCCTCGCTGATTATACATTGGTGGAGAAAACAGAGAATTCACTGGAAATCACCGATGAATTAGGTTTTACTTTCAAGGTTTTCAGTACGAATATCAATGATTTTTATCGGGACCTTATTCTCAGTACAGGATCGACCGCACATTTGGATCTTTTATTCAATATTCTTCCTGACTTACCTTCACTTTCCAGTGAAGAAGCTATCTATCGTAACTTAAGGCTTGATTATATTGAACCTGAATTGCGCGAGGGTCTCGACGAAATTGAACGCGCACAGAACCATACTTTACCTCAATTAATCCAATTTAAGGATCTCAAAGGGACACTGCACAACCACTCAACTTATAGTGATGGCGTTCATACCTTGGAGCAAATGGCTCTTCATTGTAAAGATGCTTTAGGTCTCGCATATCTCGGAATATGTGATCACTCCAGAACGGCAGTTTATGCAAATGGTCTTTCCATCGAAAGATTGGAAGATCAATGGAAAGAAATTGCCAGCTTAAATGAAAAACTAGCCCCTTTTAAAATCTTTAAAGGAATAGAATCCGATATCCTAAGCGACGGATCACTGGACTACCCCGATGAGGTACTAGCACAATTTGACTTTGTTGTCGCCTCTGTCCACTCCAACTTAAAGATGGACGAGGAAAAAGCAACTGCTAGATTGATTAAAGCAATTGAAAACCCATATACAACAATTTTGGGGCATCCAACAGGCCGCCTTTTATTAAGTCGATCGGGCTATCCACTCGACTTTAAAAAAATAATTGATGCCTGCGCCGCGAATAAGGTCGTCATCGAAATTAATGCAAATCCTTTAAGGCTAGATTTAGATTGGAGATGGCATCGCTATGCTGTGGAAAAGGGCGTATTGTTGTCCATTAACCCTGATGCGCATCGCACGGAAGGGCTGTTGGACATGCAATATGGTATTTTTGTCGCACAGAAAGGTGGTCTGGAAGCAAAAAATTGTCTGAATACATATTCCTTGACAGAGATTACAAACTATTTTTCGAATCGTAGATCTTAAAAAAGCTTATTATGTCGCATAAAACCAATGCAGTCCGCTTGTTGGATACGGCAAAAGTAAACTATGAATTAAGAGAGTATGAGGTAGATGATCATGACGTCAGCGCGGAGCATGTTGCCTTGTCCTTGGGTCTATTACCTGAAACACTTTATAAAACTTTAGTATTGAAAGGAAATATAGATCCTTACATTGTTGCTGTAATTCCCGGAAATGCGCAACTTGACTTAAAAAAGATCGCTAAAGCATCAGGTAATAAAAATTGTGAAATGCTCCCCATGAAGGATCTGTTAGCTGTAACTGGCTATATCCGTGGGGGCTGCTCACCTATTGGCATGAAAAAACTATTTCCAACATTTATTGAGGAAGCAGCTCAATTGGAAACAGAAATTTCTGTGAGCGCAGGAAAACGAGGCCTTCAAATGATATTAAATCCCAACGATTTAGCTACGCTGACCAAAGCGATCTGGTCCGATTTGATCAGCATTTAACACGAACATCCTCGCCCGATTTCAGCTCTTTCGCCCATACAACAAAATACGTTTAAATGGATATATCGCAGGGAATCTGGAAAAATGCTGTTTAATACGTGTCTTAAAAGCCTCAATAAAAACAGGTCGTTTATCTTCGTCCAGTCGCTCAATATAAGGGATCAATGCCGATCCGGAAATAAAGTCATAAAGTACTTCCGCTTCGGCGGCAATAATTGGGTAGATACGAAGTGAGAGGTCCAATTCCTCCAAGCCCGAATGAAACAAAATCTGCGCATAGTCATCTATACTTAGCACCGATGAAGCCCTATTCCAACCATCCAAATAGCTTCGGTAAGGTTCTTCAGCAGCTAGCTCAGATAGCAGTTTATTTAAGACATTTTCAGGCTGGTAAGGCATCTGAACGGCCAATTGCCCACCGCTACTCAATTTGGAAATGAGATGCGGAAAAAGCAGTTGGTGACCATCCAGCCATTGCAATGCAGCATTACTGAATATCAAATCCAAGGAACCCGTTGTCTCCAGAAATTTTTCGACACTACTATTTTCAAATTTTAGGTGTTCATGTTCAAGTTTACGGCTCATCGATAACATTTCTGGAGATGCATCTATCCCAAGGAATGTAGCCTGTGGAAATTTATCGCTTAAAATAGCTGTTTGCTCTCCGGTTCCACATCCAAGATCCACCGCTTTCATCGTTGCTTCCGAAGCTATTAGTTCGGATAGATCAAAAAAAGGTTTGAAACGGATGTCTTTAAACTTATTATAGATATCTGGATTCCAAGGCATAATATTTTTTATTTAAGTCCCAATGGGATAATACAATAGCTATTATTTAAATAGCTCCAAAATTTCAGCTACATCAACTTTTCCAAAATACGAAGTTAGATCTATGGCTTCCAACAGCGCTCTGATTTCTTCCAATTGATGTTTTTTTCCAATCAATAGCTGCTCCAGTTCATGAATAGATTCAGAAGCAAAAAAATCCCCAAAAATCTTAGCATGCTCAATAGAACCTTTATGTACATCTAAATGTATTTCTATAAAACCGGCGGGGATCTTGATTGCTTTTTTAAAATTATAATTCGGAGAGAAACCGAAATTCCAGTCCCAGGTTTCATATTTTTCCTTCACAAGATGTTGGATATGCTGGATATCAGTTGCAGAGAAATGAATGATCTCCGCATCAGGATTTTCACGTTGCATTTCTGCGATCAATAGTTCCTTAAATTTTACCGTTGTAAAACCCTGAGGTAAATAACCGATCAGATTTGTCACCCTCGCACGGTTGGACTTGACAGCTTTATCGACAAATTTAAGCGGGTTTACCTTCAATGCATCGCTCAATATCTGCATCTGTGAATCAATTAAAATAGTCCCATGCTGAACCATTTTACCATTTTTTGCGAGCTTAGCATTTCCACTAAACTTCTTTCCATCCACCAGCAGGTCATTCCTTCCTTCCAGTTTTGCCGGAATATTCAATTTGTTCAAAACAGAAACAATGGGTTGTGTGAAAGTCGAAAAATCCATAAAATCAAGATTTCCCAATAAGGTGTGAAAGGAAAAATTGAGATTTCCTAAATCATGATATACGGCACCACCGCCAGACATTCTCCTAACGACCTTAATCTTATGATCATTCACATAATCAAGGTTGATTTCCGCCAAAGTATTCTGAAATTTACCGATAATAATTGACGGATCATTCATGTACAATAAGAAAATGGGTTCTTTCGGATATTTCGTGAGCAGGTATTCCTCAGAAGCAATATTGAAATAAGCATCGTGGGAAGGCGAATCAATAATAAACATCGTATTTTTATATTTTCTTAAAATTAACAAGAATTTAAATGCCTTGATTCATCTCAAACTCATAATTTCCATCAATCCCGCGTTTTGTCAGCTTCTCACTACAACAATCCTAATTACCGCTAAAAGAATTAAAATGACGCCAAAAAACAACTTATTTCTCAAGATCAGGTATGCTTTTAGACAGCCCAGTCAATTATTGATCTTTGCCCCCTTATTATAAAACCAATTACATATAATCGCCTTATTAAACGCCCGATGAACTTCTAGCAGACCCTATTTTTTCTTCAAGATTTTTGATAATCAATGCGGAAAAATCTTCTTTTACAATCTCTTCTGTTTGGCATAAAGCTCCCGGACTAAAAACATTTATCTCCATAATACGATCGCCCACAATATCCAAACCGACAAAATACATTCCATCCTGTATCAATTTGTCTTTGATTTTATCAACCATAAGTAGCAGCTCCGGCGAGATTATCGCGGCTTGGGTTTTTGCCCCTTGGTGCACATTGCTCCGGATCTCATTCCCCTGTTGCACACGATGAACAGCAGCATATTTTCCATTGATAGAGACGGGTTCACCGTTCAACAGAAAAAAACGGATATCACCGGCAGCTGCTTCGGGCAGATACTCCTGTCCAATCACATAGCCATCCCTGGCAATAGCCTCTACTGTTTGTTTTAGATTCTGTTGATTATCTTTATTGATCAAAAACACATTTTTTCCACCAGACCCCTTTAAAGGTTTTAAAATAATCAGTTTATTTTGCTGCTCAAAAAACTCGACAACATCAGCATAATTTCTGGTTACAATTGTTTTGGGTCGGATAGACTCGTCAAAACCCTCGAGATACAATTTGTTACTTGCCCGGCCCAAACTATCGGGATCGTTAATGACCTGTACACCTTTTTCTTTTAATAAGGAAGCGAACTGCAGCGCAGATGAAGCTGCCCAGGGTCGATTCACCATATCCAAAACAGGATCGAATCTAAGCCAGATCACATCCATCTTCTCCAATTCCATTTTTGTCTTTGCTGTAGCTCTCAACACCTCCATCAACTGTTTTGCAGAGCTAATCTGCTGTGTAGGAAGCACCTCCCGTACATGGGCGGCAATAAGGGCAGATTCATAATAAAAATCGGCCAGTCCGATGTAATAAATCGCATGCCCTAGCTGATGTGCTTTCAATGCGAGCAGGGTTGTTGTGAAACGCTCGGTTTCTTTATGGGTCTGATTAATAACAAATGCTATCTTCATATATTGTCGCTGATTATTGTATCATCTGAAATATTCCTTTACTTTTCTTGAGATTGGTTAATGCATCTTTATAGGGTGATGTCAAGTATTTGGGTGTCAAAACCGGAGCATTTAGAATCCCCTTAAGCATTAATTCTTCGACTATCGGGATATAATCTTCCCTGATCTTGCCCATAGTCAGCAAGGTGAGATCCCGACCGCTTTTTATATAATTTATCAATTCGATCAAACCACTGAGATACAACGCATCTTTTGTGAGCCCTCCGCTTCTAAAAACACGCATGGTCATCTGAAAAGCCGTCTCTGGCAGAAACTGATATTTATCCACCAACAGCGCGAATGTATCTAAAAAAGTGTTTCCCTGCTGCATGTGATATACCGCTACCACCCTACCGGCTAATATGCGTAATCGATTATTCGTCAAGCCGCCAACCAAATATTCGGCGAGTACGGCCAATCCCTCCTGAAGCTTCTCATATCCCGGAACTCCCAATCTAAAAAGACTGAAGGGCTGTTGTTTACCATTATAGTAGGTGACGATATGAGTCCCAACTTCGTGTTGGATCAATGCCTGTACCCGATGTCGGGGCAGACTATATTGTTTACTGATATTTAAGACCCCTTGATTCACCATCACCCCATAGATATCATCCCGAAGCCGTACAGTCGTACCAAAATTAGGATCCTGGCTTTTTAAATAATCCAGTTCTTCCTGTGCTAGTTTCGCAAACTCTTCTGCATAGACGATATCCTCTTCCTTTGTCCGATGCTCCCTGTCAGTCGCTGTAATTGTTAATATGGCTTGCGCTTTCTCCAACAGCTTTTCGTTTACGGTACCAAACACTTGCATGCTGCCCAGTAAAAAGCCCTCTTTCCCCCTTTCGCTCAGCATGCTCATCATCTGATCGAGCTCTTTGCGCTTATCCCGAAACAAGTAAGCTATGGAAGGGTCATAAAGATCTTCAATATGCAGATTATAGAGGTTACGTTTAATAATATCGGGATCAATGGGCATGGGTCTATAATGAAAAACAGGGACTCTACGATAGTTTCCATTTTTGAACTGCAGCCAGGCGTCATAGGAATTTGTCGGCGTCACCAACAATAGAAAATCAAACCGCTGGCTTTCGCGGGCCAATTTTTGATCGATTTCCCAAGCCAAGGGAAGCATCTTTTTGGGATGACTAATTTTAAATGATGTTGGTTTTGACAGGGTATGTATGCGAATAAATTCAAAAAATGTTTTGGATAAACTTCGGGATATAGCCTCACGAAAATGGCGAAGATCAATGGGAAGTATCTGTTGGTTGGCCCCCAGCAGATACTTCGGTTTGATTTCTAATCCCATATACAAGATATTACTATTTAGTTTATCCAATTGTATACTCGCCGGAGAGAGACTCTGTGTCGCATTGGTTTTCGTGTCGGTCACAATTTCGACTTTTGCAATAGATTCCTCCGTTTCCAATTGCTTTCCAAGATATTGTGCAATGGATTGTACGTTTTTCCGGGCAATATGGATCTGAATATCTTCTTCCTGCCCCGGGCTTGCGGTCCAAGCTTCTATAATTAGACATGCACCAAATTCTTCGACGAACTGGTTAAGTATCGGTGCGATCCAGTCCGATACATTCATTTCCGGATCCTTAACTCTAAAATACGCGGGTTCGGATTTTACCAGTTCCGCCAGCATCGGATCCGGACTAAAAAACTGTCGATACAAAAATAAATAAGGCACAACCTGATTGAATACCATTTTATTTTTTGGTGGTATCTGCGTATGAAAAACCTCCTTATTTTTGATTTTTTTTAGGATACCCGCTAACTGTTTTGCATTATCTTTCATAGGCAAAATAGGATTCGAGGGTGTCAGTGGTTTGCATTAAAAGTTGCTTATATTCCTGTAACTTTTGAGGGTAAACCTCTCCTGTCCATTCATTCATAAAATCCTTGCGAAACTCAATAGAAAACACACAACCCTTATCGCCAAATTGCTCATTTAAATAAGATGACAAAAAGCCGCCCTTAAATTTAACATTCTCACGCACGTCGTAGACCTGCCCATCTTTACCCGTACGAAGCACATCCATCAATGCGCTGGTCAATTCCTGCCATTTGCTGTGATTGTTTGCTGTTCCAATATTAATCTGTGGATTGTTTACTTTGTCGATCATAGCCGTCGGCCCATCCCGGAGCGCGTTATAACTATGAATATCATAAACAACAAAATAACCATAGCGGTCAATCGTCTTTTGAATCTGCTGCGTTATCTTCCGGTACAACATGTCATATGATATGTAAAGTTGATCTTTTATTTGTTGCGGCAACGCTGACCGCCAGACCTGAATTCCCCAGGACTGTTCGGGAGTCAGATAAATCGCGCCATCCTTACTCCGATTTAAATCCAGTTGGAACCTCGATGTGCCACAAACCAGGCGGTTAAAGGGCAATTCTGCCAAAATTGCTGTATACGGATCCTCCTCACGTAAACGATCTTCGGGAGCAATATGCAAATACGGTTCTAAATCCGCATCGATATGATGACCATCGTGGATAGCAAAAGCCCAAAAAGGGCTTCTATAATTTTCGAATTGATAAAGATAGGATAAGGACATGTACTTTATATTAAACAGTTTTAATGATTATTTGCTCACTCTGCTTAAGTAAACATTTACAAGCGATAAAAGGTTTGAAAAATAAAATACGACAGCCTTGGTACAATGGGGCACAGGCCTGTTGGACATAGAAAGCGTTAAAAATCGTTAAACCGACCGGGGAATTTATGCCCTGGCATTCTTATTGAAAGTTGTTTACTAGTTTCATAAATTTAGGTTAATAATTAGTTAGTTTATAAAAAACCTGTTAGTCCCCGCTAACAGGTTTTTTATTTTCTAATACGAAAAGAATGTAAATACTAGAATATTTTACCGAAAATCAATATAGAAATACTAAAAAATGTTAAAAAATGTAAAAAAGTAAAAATAGTTGAAACATTTTATGTTCGGATCACGTTATACCTGTACTTTTCATAAATTTAGGTTAATAATTGGTTAGGAAAACTCCTGTTGCTCCCCGCTTCAGGAGTTTCTGTTTATCAAGATCTTATACAATAAAAAGCAGTAATAACTCTCAATAACCCGACAAACCTTAATCCAGTGTAACCGATCGCGATTCAACCAAGAATTAACTTTTAGAGAATCCACGGTTCGGGTGTTTATCCAAAATGGAAGCGAAATTATAAGTTAACAAAAAAATGACAATTTATTCATCTTAGGTAAATAAGTTTTGGCACAGGTATTGCACTGTTTTAAGCATTCATAAATTTAGGTTAATAATTGGTTAGTTAAAACACTTGAAGTTCCCCGCTTCAAGTGTTTTTCGTTTAACGACTCCTGTAAAAGAATCAGACCAATTGTTTCAATGCGATTTCATACGCTCTCGAAGAGATCTGTGTACGGTCTGCCGAAGAATCTCTTATTTTTTTCAAAGCTTCAAAAATCACCTTTGAAACGTCAGAGAAGATCGCATCATCACTCATTTCTATATTTCGCTGCATTAAATAAGCAAATACCCTCGCCATACCACAATTAGCGATAAAATCAGGGATCACCGCAACATGCTGATCAGCAAACTCCATCACTGGACCATAGAATATTTCCTGATCAGCAAAAGGGACATTTGCGCCAGAAGCAATGACTTCAAGTCCATTTTCAAGGAGCTGCTGGATCTGATCTTTTGAAACCAAACGTGATGCTGCTGCTGGAACAAAGATATCGGTCTTCAATCCCCATATTTCTTTCTGAATCTGTTCAAATGACATCAAATCCGGTGAATTAAGCTCGTTTCCCTTGCGATCCAGGAATAATTGCGTAATCTCCGCTTCGCTGAAGCCTTCCCGATTGATTAAACCACCAGCCCGATCTATAATTCCGACAATTTTCACGCCTAGCT
This sequence comes from Sphingobacterium puteale, assembly GCF_003627955.1. Classification (GTDB taxonomy): domain Bacteria; phylum Bacteroidota; class Bacteroidia; order Sphingobacteriales; family Sphingobacteriaceae; genus Sphingobacterium; species Sphingobacterium puteale. The sequence continues at coordinate 301,899 of NZ_RBWS01000007.1, forward strand.
TAGCGAGGTAGAAAGCTGCGGCAGCGGCAACATTTCCCCAGCCTTGGATGACTGCACGTTTTCCTATACAGTCACTTCCAAAAAGTTGATAATAATGGCGGATAGATTCAGAAACTCCATAGCCTGTTATCATGTCTGCAACCTTATATTTACGTTTTAAATCCGGACTGTAGGTATTATCTTCCAACACTTTGGACACTCCATAGCGCAACTGTCCTATTTGGTGGATACGGTTGCTCTCATTTACCTTAAAATGTCCATTCAAGATACCTTCCTGCGGATGCCATAGGCCATATTCTTCAGTCAATGGAATGACATCATGGATTTCATCGATATTAAGATCCCCGCCTGTACCATAGTAATTTTTTAATAACGGCGTCACCACTTTAAACCAACGGTCTAAAACCTCATTTTTGCGGGGATCATGTGGGTCAAAGTCGATACCGGATTTGGCACCACCGATAGCAGGGCCTGAAACCGTGAACTTTACTTCCATTGTTTTGGCAAGGGACTCCACTTCATGCCGATCCAGGCCTGCACGCATCCGTGTGCCTCCGCCCGCTGCACCGCCCCGCAACGAATTGATAACAATCCATCCTTTGGCATCAGTTTCACTATCTTTCCACTCAAATACGATTTCCGGACTCCGGTGCTCAAATGCACGCAATAATTCTTTCATACCCAACATATCCTTATAGATTACCTCTGCGTTCCTGTTCACGTTCGATTGCTTCAAAAAGTGCCTTAAAATTGCCGGCGCCAAAACTCTGTGCGCCTTTTCGCTGAATAATCTCATAGAATAAAGTTGGCCTGTCCTCTACAGGTTTGGTAAAAATCTGAAGGAGATACCCCTCTTCGTCACGATCCACCAAAATACCCAGTTCTTGGATAATCCGGATTTCCTCATCTATTGCTCCAACCCTTTCTGGTAGCATGTCATAATATGCTTCTGGAGGAGCTCCTAGAAATTCAACCCCTCTGGATTTAAGTTCCCGCACCGTACGTACAATATCCTTCGTTGCCAATGCCGCATGCTGCACACCTTCACCCTCATAAAATTCAAGATATTCCTCAATTTGAGATTTCTTTTTTCCCTCGGCAGGTTCATTAATCGGAAATTTTACATAGCCATTGCCATTACTCATCACCTTACTCATCAGTGCCGAATATTCGGTATTAATCTGCTTATCATCAAAGGACAGAATGTTGACAAAACCCATCACATCCTGATACCATTGAACTGTTTCATTCATTTTGTTCCAGCCTACATTACCTACGCAATGATCGACATAGAGCAAACCGGTCTCTGCTGGGTTATAGTCGCTTTCCCATTTTTCATATCCGGGCATAAATAAACCATTGTAGTTCTTTCGCTCCACAAAAAGGTGCACCGTTTCTCCATAAGTGTATATCCCTGCCGTCCAGACCTCCCCTTGTTCATCTTTGAGCAATTGCGGTTCCTGATAGACTTTTGCTCCCCTTTTGGTCGTTTCCTCAAATGACTTGCGGGCATCATCAACCCATAAAGCCAATATTTTGACGCCATCGCCATGCTTTTTGACATGCTCAGCGATGGGGTGGTCTGATTTAAGGGCTGTGGTCAGCACCAGCCGTATTTTATCTTGCTTTAAGACATAAGATGCGCGGTCTCTAATACCGGTCTCTGGCCCTGCATAAGCCTCCGACTGAAAACCAAAGGCAGTTTTGTAATAATGTGCGGCCTGCTTCGCATTCCCCACATAAAATTCAATGTAATCGGTTCCATTAATAGGTAGAAAATCTTGCGCTTGGGCAATCTTCTCTGCAAATGTATTTGCCATAATTTATATAAAGGTTATTCGTATTTAACTTAACTCATCCAGGATTTAAAGTAATCGGGATCTTCAATTTTTAACGCCTCTTCGGTCAACATCAGGGGACGGAAAGGGTCGATCATGACCGCTAGTTCCTCGGTTTTAACTTGTCCAATACTTTTTTCGACCGTACCGGGATGTGGTCCATGCGGAATACCGCCCGGGTGTAATGTAATCTGTCCTTTTTCAACCGATTTCCGGCTCATAAAATCACCATCCACATAATATAGCACTTCATCCGAGTCTACATTGCTGTGGTTATAAGGTGCGGGTACAGATTGCGGATGATAGTCATACAGACGTGGACAAAAACTACACAACACAAAGGTATCAGTTTCAAAAGTCTGATGAACAGGTGGTGGCTGATGCAATTTTCCGGTAATTGGCATAAAATCATGAATGGAAAATGCCCAAGGGAAATGATAGCCATCCCAACCAATAAAATCAAAAGGGTGACTTCCATATATGTAAGGATAAATCAATCCCTGTTTCTTGATTCTCACCTCAAAATCACCAAGCTGGTCAAAAGTTTCCAGATCCTGTGGTACACGGATATCCCGCTCAAAAAAGGGAGCATGCTCCATCAGCTGGCCAAATTCATTGCGATACCGCTTTGGCGTACGTACTGGCGAAAACGATTCAACAATAAATAATCGGTTGCCTGTCTGATCAAATTCCATCTGGTAAATTGTACCCCTAGGGACGACCAGATAATCTCCATACTGAAAAGGAATACTTCCGTAGCCCGTCTTGAGTTTCCCTGTTCCCTGGTGCACGAAAATAATTTCATCGGCCTGGCTATTTTTATAAAAATAATCCGTCATGGACTGACGAGGAGCGGCCAGTGAAATGTGTAGGTCCTGGTTGACCAGAACAGGTGTACGGCTTTCTAGGTAATCATCTTTGGCCTGAACCTGAAATCCTTTTAAACTGGTATGTTTAAGATGTTTTTCACGGGCAATCTTTGGAGTGACATCATAGGGTTCACGGATCTGTTTGACCAACGTAGGCGGGTGGCAATGATACACGAGCGAATAAAGACTGGAAAAGCCATGAGTAGAAACCAATTCTTCAGCATAGAGCGTATGATCGGGCTTTCTAAAAACAGTATGTCGCTGTGCTGGAATTTGCCCTTGTTTAACATAAAATGGCATAATTCTACGATTTAAAACGGTTATAAAAAATAAATGAATATCAACGTTGCCAATAGCATCGATTGGCAAAAAATTCGAGGGGATTAGTATTGGGCAAAAACGATATCAGCTATAATTGCTCTATTAAAAGCAATATAGGGCATGGATGACGCAAAGCGATGTATTCCACGATTGATCATTTTTACTAGTTTATAATGTTATAATAAAGGTAAGAATATTTTTCTGTTTTCAAGTGAAGAAATATTTTTTTCAAAACTTATACGATATATTTGTGTCGCATTCAAAGATTGAATAACCAATAGAATATTCCGATATGAGAATTGTTACGTGCACGAAAAATGGCCAACATGAATTAGGTATTATAATCAATGACCGGGTATACACCTGCTCGGAGATAGCCCCTTCCCTTCCGACCGATATGGCTGATTTTTTGATCCGTGGAGATGAAGCCATAAATGATTTAGAGTATTATCATATTGCGTTGACGGAAGGTCGGATATCGAGACCTTACCAGTTATTACAAGATAGTCAGCTTGTTGCACCGATACCGCACCCGACATCAGTGCGTGATGCCTATGCTTTTCGGCAGCACGTAGCGACCTCAAGAAGAAACCGCGGACTGGATATGATTCCGGAATTCGATGAATTTCCTGTTTTTTACTTTTCCAATCATCAGGCCATACAAGGCCCTGGCCCGGTACAATGTATGCCACTCCATCTTGAGCAACTGGATTTTGAACTTGAAGTGGCCATCGTAATCAATAAAACAGGTATAAATATCCCTGCCTCAGAGGCTGATAAATATATTGCCGGATACATGATCATGAATGATTTTAGCGCGCGAAAACTCCAGATGGACGAGATGAAATTAAGTCTTGGGCCTGCCAAAGGAAAGGATTTTGCTACGGCAATTGGTCCATGGCTAGTCACCAAGGACGAATTGGAACCTTATAAAATTAATTCTTCAGGAGATCATATCGGTGACAGATACAATCTCGACATGTCATGCCGCGTGAATGGTCAACAGGTTTCTTCCGGTAATTTTGCTACGATGCACTGGACATTTGCCGAAATTATCGAACGCGTCTCCTATGGTGTGCGTCTCTTTCCGGGAGATGTGATCGGTTCCGGAACAGTTGGAACAGGATGTTTTTTAGAACTCAACGGCACTGGACGCATGGAGAATCCTGCTCATCAGGATCAATGGTTGCAGGTAGGCGACCAGATCGAGCTGGAAGTAACAGGTCTGGGCAAGCTTTCCAATTCCGTTGTATTATACCACCAATAATCTATACAAAAAATGAATTCTTCTTCTTTCGATACAGTTACTTTTGAGTCCTCGGCTGATAAAACCATCATTGATAATTTAATCAAATATGCCATTGCGCCTCGTCCCATCTGTTTTGCGAGTACAATCGATGCAGCGGGCAATGTCAACCTGAGTCCTTTCAGCTACTTCAATCTGATGTCACACCAACCACCAATATGCGTGTTCTCACCCTTGCGTCGCATGCGTGATGGCAGTACCAAGCATACACTGGACAATATTCAGGAAGTCAATGAGGTCGTCATCAATATCGTCAACTATGCGATGGTACAGCAACAGTCACTGGCCAGTACTGAGTACAACAAGGAGGTAAATGAATTTGACAAATCTGGATTTACACCGATCCCATCATTACACGTTCGTCCACCGCGGGTAGCGGAATCTCCGGTTCAACTGGAATGTCGTGTGAGAGAAGTGATCGCCCTGAGCGACGAACCCGGCGCAGGAAATCTCGTTATTGCAGAGGTACTCTATATGCATGTGCACAAAGAACTCTTGCACAAAAACAATACGATAAAACAAGAGGAACTAGATCTGGTCGCCCGTCTCGGCGGCGATTGGTACTGCCGTGTAACCAATGAAAACCTCTTTATTGTTCCTAAACCACTCCGCAATCTGGGTATTGGCGTAGATCAGCTGCCCGAAAGTATTCGCCTTTCCAAAGTACTTACCGGAAACCATCTCGGGTTACTGGCCAATGTAGAATCTTTGCCAGTTTTAGAGCAGGCCTCCCAGGAGGATAAATATTTAAACTACCTCCGGCTGAACTTTAAGCAAGACTCACCACGATTGACACAAAAAGTACATGAATACGCGGCGCAATTGTTGGATACGGAGCAATTAGACAAAGCATGGCAGGTACTATTGAGCCTATAAAAACTTCGATGCACAATACTACAAATAGGCAAACATATAAAAATATCGGGAACACAATACCTATTACACATCTACAGAAATCCGGAAGCATAGACCGACAGCTATGCTTCCTTTTGACCAAGGTCAGCTAGAACCTGATCGGTTATGGTGATTCCCTGATAAAAGGCTTCCTCAAAGATAGATATACCACTTAAATCAGAATGTGCAAAATAGACTTTATCAGCAATAGGTTTTGTCAGTTCGGTACGCGCTTCGTCTGATAGAAAACCACTGACAGGGCTGACCATGCCATGTCCGTGTCGAAAAATTTCAATACTGATGACTTCATTTTCTATTCCATAATGTGCCTTCTCCAGATCTTCCATAATAAACTCTTTCCATTGCTGGTCTGTCCACTGATATAGCTGCTTCCGGTTTCCGTTGAGGTCCCCATCTCCCAGGCTATGATAGTAGGTAATCACAAAAGGGCTTTGCAGCTGATTTAGGCTTTGGTGCTGATCATAGACATAGCCCAATCCTTTTCCGTCATAAATAATATTTTCCCAGGAAAGTGTCGCACCATCTGTAAAAGGGAAACGATGCAAGACAATAGTCGCTACGATCCAGGGTGCATAATGAAATTTTTTCGTCAATGCCGTACGGTTTGGCAATAGATACTGATTGACAAACTGTGGGCAGCAATTGATCACCTTCTGGGCTCTGATAGTCTTTGACAATTTCGCTTTATCGTCGAAGACCGACACTTCCACAGCATCTTGCCCAACATGTATCTGATAAGCCAGATGTTGATTCAATACCCTGCCATCCGCATATTTTTTTAAATGGCTGACCAATCGCCCATTCCCTTCCTGCCAGGTGAGCACCAGATCCTGGTAGGCAGACCAATCGTGCTTTCGGCTCGCAAAGTAATGTATAGCAGCAAAAGCAGAAGTGGCTGCGATACCGGTACCATAATCGTCACGACAACAGTAGTTCACATAACTAAAAACAGGTTCCGTCTTATACCCCTCTGATTCCATCCATGAACGCATCGTCAGTACATCCAATCTTTTGAGATAAGCCGACTGCGAAGCATTACGCATCGGGATATCAAAAACGTACTTTCCATCGCTATCTTTCAATTGCTTAAACTGACCCATCTGTGTCATAAAACGATCTATTTCAGCCGCCTCCTGCTGGGACAATCCATAGCTGGGAACAATGCCTTCCTGCCAGATATTATGAATAAAAAGTCGTTCCTGCGGGGCAAAGGACAATTGTTCAGCATCAAATAATGGAACACCTTCATTCGTCCAGCCGACGATAATTTTCGATTCTTCCAAAAACCGCAGCAACTCCTTATTGGAAGCATTCGGAATAGGAAGATAATGTGCTCCTAACGGATAACGACTATGAGCATTCTCGCCATGACGCGCATTGCCCCCTACTTCAGACTCCATATCCAAAAGCAGAAAATTGCTCATTCCCTTTTGTTGCAAACGATAAGCAGCCGATAGTCCGGTTACACCAGCACCGAGAATCAGAATAGGTATTTCAACCACTGCTGTAGGTTTGGGAAAATCTTGAAATCGCAGACGGTGGCCCAAAATATGATCTGTCCCCGTCAGGCGCAAAAAAATACGGTTCACCTTTTTCTTACAGGCCCGAGCAAACTGCAGGCCGATTGTCCCCAAGAATGCAAGCTTGAGAAAATCACGCCGCGAGGGATTAAATCTTACTCCATTCTTCATCAAAATACCGCACTAAAATCTGATTGTCCAAACGGTTTATTTCTACATGATCCGCACGCATGTCGGCTGGAAACTCAGTCAGTTCTCTAAAATGATAATTGTAATACCGCAGCTTATCCACCCGTCGGGCAATATGCTTAAACTGTTGTGTCATATTCGCTGAAAATAGACAAAACCCCCATTCGCCGAAGGATGGTACATAGGTGTGATAGGCGACAGTATTTGGAAAAACCGTGCTGATTGTCTCATGGATACACCAGTAAGATTTGGGTGCAAAATAAGGCGAAGTTGTCTGTACGGACACCATCGTATGGGGTGTCATAAGCGGTAGTAGACTTTGATAAAAACTTGTCGTATATAATTTTCCAAGACTATAATTTGAAGGATCCGGAAAATCTATAATCATGACATCGAATTTTTCCTTTGCAGACTTTGCCCAGATAAATGCATCCTGATTGATCACCTTTACTCTTGGGTCGTTTAGCGAGCCTTTGTTGTGACCGACCAGTAGTTCATTTGTTTGAAACAATTTGGTCATCCCCTCGTCCAGATCCACCAATGTAACCTTTTTTACACCTGGATATTTCAGGACCTCCCGGACAGCGAGCCCGTCTCCACCACCAAATACCAAGACATGCGATACATCTTTGGCCATAGACATCGCCGGATGCACTAAAACCTCGTGATACCGATATTCATCCTTGGTGTTGAACTGCAAATTATTGTTTAGAAACAAATGATATTCTCCCTTGCTCTCCGTCAGAACAATACGTTGATAGGGTGTAGAATGTTTATAGACAATATTATTCCCATATAATTGACTTTCGGAATATTTAAGCAAATCATCGGAATAAAAAAACACAGCCGAAAGCAATGCCAGACAAACTAGTGACTTGGCTTTAATCCAGTTGGGATTTTTAAGTCTTTTAGCGAGATAGAATGATAGAAAGACGCCTACCAAAATATTAATGATCCCAAAAAACAGTGATGTTCCCATCACGCCCAACCGGGGAATCAGCAGGATAGGAAACAGCACAGAAGCGATTAATGCGCCGATATAATCAAAGGCAAATACATTGGAAACCAAATCTCTAAACTGAACCCTATCTTTTAGAATATTCATCAATAAGGGTATCTCCATACCACAGAGACAGCCTGTCAGAAAAACAAAGAAATAGAGTACAAATTGAAAGTGCTCGACCTGCTGAAACAGTAAAAATAAAACGACGGAACTGCAACCGCCAATGACCCCGATCAACAGTTCAATATCAATAAACCGGTCAAAAAGGTTTTTGGTGATGTATTTCGCTAAAAAAGATCCCACCCCCATCGAGAACAGGTAGGTACCGATTATAAATGAAAACTGCTTGACTGAATCTCCCAATAAATAGCTCGCCAATGCACCCGCAACCAGCTCGTAGATGAGCCCGCAAGTAGCAATGACAAATACCGCAAATAAGAGAAAAATGGGCAGATTGCTCTTTTTACCCATGTATTGCCGCAGCTATTATAATCGATATGCCTAATATAAAAGCCGCAAAAACAATCGCCAAAGCCATATTCTTGTTCTTTACGATCTCTTGCCAAGATTGTTCCGGTGTCAACCGCTCGATAAGCCAATAGGCCAGTAGCAATACAGCAATTCCAATAAGCGAATAAATCAATGATGCTGCAATTCCTTTATAAAACAATTCGTAATTCATTTTTATATTAATTTTTATTTATGACCTGAACCATATCCACTATAACTACCACCGCTACCGTAAAAGGATCGACGATAATGCGATCTTGATCCTGTATAGGTATGGTCTTCCAAGGTGCTTGTCCGCATTGTAGTCCTGCAATCTCTGGAGGAATTTACAAATAGGTTAACAGCAACAAAAAAGGCGAAAAAAGCAACTAATGCTATCCCCAGCCGATCAAATTTTAAGATATCAAAATAACCCAAGCCTTCTGCCCTAGCCACAAAGTTTTTATTTTTAATCGACAGAATTTGATATCTAAAAATTCCCAAAAGAACAACAACTCCAACTAGACAAAGAATAAAAAAAGTATAACCGGTACCGCCGTATGTTAATTTATAATCCTCCGTGAGTTCAAAATTAACAGCCATATCGGCGGTACCATTGGCTGCAGAGGTCGCAAAAACAAGGTGGTAAATCCCCGGTTGGATACGACAAAAATCGACGGTCAATCCACTCGCATAATTAACGTCATTATTCTCGTGTACGGCAGTACCTGCCTCTATAATTTCATTTGTCTTTTCATTGACCAGTTTGACCAACAGCTGAATGGGGTGGCTTTTAGATTCCGATATCCCATTCAGGACCAGTTTCTTGGGTTTATCACCTTTTAATTCAAAAGATGCGCCGACAAATTCCGAGTTTGTCTTTTTTCCGGAGAATTTTTCATCAAATTTATACTCATCCTTACTGATCTGTCCCCAATTTAAAAACCAGAATAGAGCAGCCAAAAGCAAAATAGCAAAGACACCAATATTTCTCAGCTTACCCCCCACAACTTCCTTTTGGGCAGTGTAGTTATTATAACTATCAAAAATCTTATAATAAACCTCGTCATCCAGATAAATTCCCTGATAGTACTGTACGTCATTATCAATAAATTCCTGAGAAATAAACCGATCCTCATTAACGGTCTGAATGTAAGTATTGGTCGTCGAGGTTGATTGCAGGTCTTCAAATACAAAACCCTCGGCATAGACGACAGTTTGCTCTTCCGTATACTCCAGGTCATAGTGTCTATTATTAAATTTACAGGTGTTGCCTTTCGGCAAAAGCATCACCTTTTCCCGTTCTACGGTATGTAAAGCACTAGCATAATCTACACCATCGCTGAAGTAGATATCTTCTTTGTTCGCATTTAATCCCACAAACTCATTCCCATATTCGCCATTTTTTGAATAGCGCTGTATCTTAGTGATAATCCAGTAGCTATTTTTCTTGAAGCGAACAAGTTCTCCCAAAGTAGCCCATTGCATGACCAAGGGAGCTGAAAATTCCTTTACATAGGTTAAGGTTTCAAGTGTCGACCCTTTAAAATAACTGTGGCAGTTGGCACAAACGAAGCCCGAAAAATCAGTTACCTCAATTTTGAACTGGTGTAAATGTCCACATTTTTTGCAAATTACATCCATAAGCTACCGATTAACCACAGTTTCATTCATAACTATTGCATTAAAATAAGTTTTAAAGAGCTTACCCAAATACAAAACTTTTTCACTGTTATCTTTCAGATAATTACAGAGATAGACATCTAATGTCAATTGTCCATACTCAGGCCAGGTATGGATACAGATATGCGATTCCATTAAACAAATTGCAGCGGTAAATCCACCGCCCTCAAAAGAATGGGTGGAAATACCTACAATTTGCAAATTATGGATACTCATCTGCTTTTTGGTAAATTCCAAAAAAGCATCCATGGTTGTCAACAACGATATCTCCTCTACCTGCAATGTCATCAACAGGTGTTTTCCGGGAGTATACTTTTCGTTCATCAGAAATAACTGGATAAATTAAACATTTCAAATATAGAAAGTTTTACCAAATTTTTCTATTACCAAGGTCAATCATTTCACTCAATGGTTATTTAAGGGTTCTTCTTTCGCCACCCGTATACCATCATCTATCAGTTTTTTCAGGCTAGGCCGAATTGTAATAATAGCTTTAAGCTTACCTTGGGCACTTTCAGCTAAGTCGTAGGCATGATTCGCCCAGGCGATCTCATAAAGTTCTACCAGCGCGAGCCAGTTATCTGTAATTTCAGCAGACAACTGATCAAAGATATCCGTCCAACGCTCCGTATCAAATGATCCCGACCGAAGCGCTCCGATCAGCGCATGCAAGGAAAGCAATTTTGAATCTTCATTCTGTGTATACAATACCGCCGATGGCTCTGCGATCTCTTCGCCAACGGTCTCATAAGCATCTTTATCAGCTGCACCTGCAAAGACTGAAATAATCTCCGTACCAACAGCCATGTCGTAAGTCCCCCATTCCGGTTTAAAATAAATTTCCATCCGGTCATTTCGATAGACTTCGCAATCTTCAAACGAAATCAACACAGCTTTGCCCCCTTGACGCACAACCTTCAAAACAATACCCTCAACCACGATCCCTGAAGAATAACGCAAAGAACATCGCTTTCCTTGATTAATGCCATAAGCGCTCAATTCTTCTTCTGAGAAGTCGGCCAGGTCTTTGTTGCTGTCTACCAAGTAACCAACCGGAGAACCAAATCCCTCCCGATGATAACTGATACCGTGTCCTTCTAATTGCTTCCCAGTGCACGCCAATGCCGTGGGCCCTGTTGTCTGTATATAGGAAATAGACTGGTCTGCATTTGCCGCTTTAAAAACACCTGACACCTGCAATCCAGAACTATAAACTGCAGTACATACAGCCTGACAGTCAATCGCTTTTTCCAAACTCTGCTTACCTCCAAGCCGGAAAGCCATGGTATCGGCAAACTGATTCAGGACATCCATTAAATGTTCGAAATCTGGTGTAACAAACAATTGCGGCTGTGGCTTAGTAATGTCATAGGTATATGCGATAGTATTTAAATCATAAGGTAGCTTTGGTACCGATTTTTGCATACAACTGGCACTTTCGCCGATGGAAGACAGTAAGCCTGCACCATAAATCTTAGGATCATCAAGACTACCGATCAGACCATACTCCACAGTCCACCAATGCAACCTACTCAACAAAGCCATTTCCGAAGGTTCGCCCATATTGTCCTGTACAGTCTTCAATTTATTTTCAGCTTCCGCCAATTCGGTTTCAGTTGTACCCGCTTGCTCTTTTAAAATTGATAAATGGCGAATAGCCTCATACAATTCAAAATCCTTCCGGGACGACAATGCTTTTGTCCCGATTTCACCAAAGTACTGCAAATAAACGGCATAATCGGGCTCACCTATGATCGGTGCATGGCCAGATGATTCATGAATGATATCCGGTGCGGGCGTATATTCAATATGTTCTAATTGTCGGATATCTGCAGCTATAACCAATACCCGATGTGCCTGAAATTCCATAAAAGCTGCAGGTGGTATAAATCCATCAACCGTTACAGCTCCCCAACCGATTAATTTCAAACTATCGTTCATTTGTTGCAGATCCGGTATATGCGCAATGGAGAGCCCCGCTTTCTTCAATCCCGGTATGTATGGGTAATAAGCAACATCTTTTAAAAAGGAATAATTCTGACGCATGACATAGCGCCACAAGGCTTGGTCCAAAGCGGTATAACGTTCGTATTGCTGGGCGACTACATAGCGCTTTAAGTGTTTGGGCAGCTGCTCCAAAACAATATTATTATATGTTTCCATTTATAATCGGTATCAAAATAAAGTGCGAGACTTTGTATGAAGGTAGGAAATATTTATGGTTCCCAAAAGACCAACCTTACATTCCCTCACTTTTTTACAAAATATATTAAAGGTATGACTCATAAAACCTTCCTAAACAAATCTAAAAAAACTTCTTTTTCCTAATTTAATTCTAAAACCAGTTTCCAAGTCAACGGGCATATCAGGATCCAGACATTTGTTCGAATCAATCTGTACTGCCCCCTCAGCAATTAGTCTGCGCAGAGCGGACTTGCTCAGATCTTTCTTTAAAAAGTGACAAAGGTCGACGAGTTTTGCAACAGAACCCAATTGCGCATGAACATGTTGCAACGATACCTCTTCAAAACTTTTATTATCGAATGATTTTTGCTGGAACTGTTTAGCAAAAAAATCCAATGCATTTGCAGCTGCCCGCGGATCATGATATTGAGCCACAAGATTATATGCAATAAGCTTTTTGACTTCCATCGGGTTTTCGCCTATTTCCATCCGTGATTTTAGTTCCTTCTTTTCCGCCGGGGTAAAGTCTGTCGTTAGGTCAATATAATCTGGGATTAAGCCATCGGGAATAGACATCGCTTTGCCAAACATTTCATTCGGTTCATCCAACAGCCCAATGGTATTGTGCAGCGATTTGCTCATTTTCTCTTTGCCGTCCAATCCTCTGAGCAGCGGCATACATAAGACAAGCTGAGGATCGAGATTAAAAGATTCCTGAAGCTGGCGCCCCATTGTACAATTAAACAATTGATCTGTTCCCCCCATTTCAATATCGCTTTTGATATGTACGGAATCAAACCCCTGCAATATTGGATAGATAAGTTCATGCATGGCGATCGGCTGATTGTCTGTAAAGCGCTTATGAAAATCATGCCGCTGCATAAGCTGCGCGACCGTCACTTTTGAAACAAGCTGAATAACCTCCGCAAAATCCAATTGATCCAACCAATCACCATTAAAGACAACTTTTGTCTTCGACATATCGATAATTTTGGCTAACTGTGCGATATAAGTAGCGGCATTGTCAGCTATTTTTTCCTGACTCAAGGGTTGGCGCGCTTTATTTTTGCCTGTTGGATCCCCTATACGCGCGGTAAAACTCCCAACCAAAACGACGATTTGATGGCCCAGTTCCTGAAATTGCTTAAGCTTTTTCAACACCACAGCATGCCCCAAATGAAGGTCTGGAGCCGTAGGATCAAACCCCAGTTTAATAATCAGCGGACGCCGAGTTTCTTTGGATCGTTGCAACTTGGACCTCAGCCCATCCTTTGGCAACATAATTTCAATGTTTTCTTCTAAATCTGTTAACATAATGCTATAAAAACAAAAAAGCCCGAACGTTATGTTCGGGCTTAGCTATATAAATAATTAAATTTTCTAAATTTTAATAGGCATAAGGTTCCCGAACTACTATCGGGAGATAATAATTAAAGAAAAATGGAAGACGTAATATGTTGTTCATTTTCTTCATTGCCAAGGCAAATGTAATGTTATAATTTCAATATTCAAAAAAGCCACGATAATTTAGTAATACCATCCCCTCTTATTCAATACCACATAATATCTGACTCCAATCAGCTCTTATCAGCCGCCCAATTACACCCTATCCTCTCCTATTAAAAACTCAACTACACGTTATTCTCATCTCCTTTTTTCGATCCACTGCCATTGCTTTTCTCCAGTAATTTACCCTCGGCATTATATACATATCTCTCAACTCGGCCATTTCGTTTTTTCTCAACAATTTTCTTCAATAATAATTGGTTCTTAAAATATTCCCTATAGCTCGAACCATTGGATTTGTACAGACGCTCGACAAGATTATTATGCTGATATAAGTCGGTATAATTGACGTTATCTTTTTTATAGGTATGTTTAAGCAGTTGGCCGTTCCTATTGAAAGACTTCGATTCGACGACCTGACCGACACAATCCAACTTCGCTTTATAAAGTAACTTGTTATCCAGGCCATACTCCGATTTACTGTGGTCAAACTCATTTTCAATGGTATAGTAGCTGTCAAAAAAAGTCTTTAATACTTTCTTCTTCCCGATATTAGGTTGATAAATCACGATCTTTTCCTGACTGATTTTACCGTTTCGGAAATCACGCTGTACACTTGAAGTATCCGTAATTGTATACTGAAAATCCAATGTCGCATCAGTCTGCACATCCATTTGCTGCATTACACCATGCCTGACCTGAACCACAGCACGCTTTCCCTCCTTTTCAATCTTAAAATTTCCATCCACTAAACCATCTTTGTTGACCGCAATAAAGGCATTAGAGGGGCCCATAAATTGATTTTGCTGCACAATATATTTTCCCTGCTTCAATTTAGTGACTTGTCCTTTTTCAACGATGTTAATAGTGTCTTTTGGAGATTCTGATAAATGTAACTGATACCTGTCTTTATCCAATCGGACATACTCCTGAGCTACGGCTATTTGTCCCAACAAAGCAATACATGGGAACAAGAAAAATTTCAATTTCGACATATTGTAATAAATTTGTTGCAAAACATATATTACAATTATTACACCAAAAAACCACAAGTCCACATGAAACTAGATTCAAACAGGGAATATAAAGCACTAACACGACAGCATAAAGACAAAAAAAGGAGAAATATCCTTAGATAGATCTCCTCATGTTTTATTCAGGGACTGATTGTATTAGACAGACTCAAGGTATTGCGCATAGCAATACCCTTCTTCATTATCGTTGGTGCGCACTAACCACCATTGCTCATTAGCTTTGCTGATCAATGTGATAATTTCACCCTTCGCTGCTTTTCCTACAATAGGCTGGTCAGTTCCGGGGCCTTTTCGAATATTTAAGTTGCTATTCTCGGTGATTACCTTTACCTGGCTTCCGGGCACTTCTGTAGCCACATCAACATTTAAGACAACATCACCGGTCTGGAAGTTGGGATCTATATTTCCATAAATTTCCCACAATTTATTTTTCACATCAGCGGTCGGTGCAGTACCCCTAATCTGAAGCACACCATCCATTTCAGCGTAATTCAGATCATTAACTCCTGAAGATTGCGCAGTATCCAAAAGAACTTTATATTTTTCTTGTAATGACATAATTTTTGCTATTTTATTTTTTTACAACAATACCACTCAAATCCACTTTTTTTGGATTTAGATTATCCAAACCTTGTTTCAACGTAACAATCTTTGCCTGTTCCAACGTTCCTGTTACCGAAATAATTCCATCTTTAACACTCGCCTGA
Organism: Sphingobacterium puteale; assembly: GCF_003627955.1. GTDB lineage: Bacteria > Bacteroidota > Bacteroidia > Sphingobacteriales > Sphingobacteriaceae > Sphingobacterium > Sphingobacterium puteale. The sequence continues at coordinate 317,463 of NZ_RBWS01000007.1, forward strand.
ACGGATGGAAAATCTTTCATAAACGTATTTACAGCTGCACCAAGTGTAGCATCATTATTTGATACTGTAATGGGTGCCGGTGTTGTTGCAACAGGAGCACTCACAACAATATCATTTTGAATAGATTTGACATCCTTATCTCCCGCCGTTTTTGCGATCGATTCAATTTGTTGCTTTTCTTCCTCTGACGCTACAGTCCCGCTAAGGATTACTTTTCCTTTTTCCACCTCAACATCAATAGTCTTACGTCCCGTAAGTGCATTTTCGATCTTTTCCTCTAATTTATCATCCGATAACCCCGATTTACATGCAGAAAAAGAAAGTACTGCAGATGTTGCCAAAAGGCAAAATGTTAATTTGTTAAATTTCATATGCTCAAGATTAATTTATAATTTCCAACAATATCCTTAACAAACTGCTCGATCAATTGTTTGTCAGATAATTTTTAAACAGCAAATCCCTTGTTGGATCCTAATTATATCATTAATTTTAAAAAGCAAAGATGTAATAGTTTTTACATACGATATAAGGATTCAATCGAATAAATAGGAATTATGGGATTTTTGAACAATATTTTTGGTAAGAAAGAAAATAAAAAAGATGGTATACAGGAGTTCTGGATTTGGTTTACAAAAAACGAGCAGGCTTTTTTCCAAACAGTAAAAAATAGTGATAATATTGATCAGAATTTTTTCAGCAAACTTTCTCCAAGAATTGACGCCCTCCGAAAAGAGCTCTATTTTTTAACAGGAATGTATAACGATAATACAGCTGAACTTGTCATTACTCCTGATGGCGTTGTAAAAAATATCGCATTTGTTGAGGCCTTAATAGATGCAGCGCCTCCCCTTCCAAACTGGAAATTCACGGCTTTAAAACCGGCAATCGAAGATATGGAGAAATTCAAAATAAAAATGTATGGATTTTCCTTTGATATTAACACCATGTATTTTTACCCCATCGAACATAGATACCGTCCCGATGATGTCGATATTATTATTGTCCATCCCGATTATACGGAGGAAAACAAAGCTAACATCGCTCATGGCGTTGAAATCTTCTTGGATAATTATATCGGCGAGCTAAATTCAATCATCACCATTGACAACTTAAATGTCACGTCAAGCCAACAAGCAACTGGAGAGCTCATCCCGCTGATCAAATTAAAAGACTATTTAATATGGCGGGAAAAAGAATTTATTGAAAAATATACAGATATAAGACACGAAACCGAAAATGATTCCTACGCTGCTTTTGAGGGTGTCTTGGAAAATGACCGGCCTATTTTAGCCATAATAAACACGACACTATTGGACTGGGACGGAAAGGCCTCACATCCTTGGATCGCAACATTACGGATCAATTATGACGGAACTGCCACAAACGGCATGCCTGACCAGAAAACATACGACTTAATGGATAAATTTGAGGATGAACTCATGGTTAGTCTTCCACATGATATTGGCTACCTTAATATTGGCCGGGAAACAGCGGACAATTTAAGGGAAGTTTATCTCGCTTGCACGGAATTTAGAAAATCCTCCCAAACGATAGATCAGCTAATAACACAATATCAAAATCAGCTCCAGATAGACTATACAATCTATAAAGATAAATATTGGAAATCATTTGAGCGATTTAACAGAACAGTGGAATAACGATATAAACTGCCAAAAATGGATAAACATCCCTTTATGAACAGGTTGCTTCCATATGTTTGATCCAGGGCTGTACGATGGTGAATGTAAAATTCTACGAAAGATTGCAAGCCGTTATTGACCTTTCTCCAAAAGAGATCATCTTGACTATTTATTATTGATCTTTTTTCAATTTCAATGTTCCGGTCAGATGCAATAAAGCTTGATAAGGACTTTCCGATGTGATCAGTGATTTTAACCAGGCAATAAATCCCAGCACAAATAAATCTTGATTTTCGACATCTTGGGCCATGCTGTCAATGGCGGCGATAAAAGCTTTATTTTTCACCATCGCCGGGTTTTTAAGATACTTTTCAACCAGTCTTAAAAAATGAACAACGCGACCCTCCCGCACGGTTTCGAGGTATTTTTTGTACCGACGTCTAAAGCTTTTCACGCGTGAAATTGCTAGATCAATATCCCCAAATTGAATATGGATCAATATCTCCAGCAAGCTCTTTCGGATCGTCCAGAGCATACCCATTTTCTTCTCATACCAAGCATCCGTTCGAATCATTTTCCTTAATTCCGTCAATGCTAGTTTATCTTGAAATTGCGTCAAAAACATAACCAGACATAATTGTAAGTCGGCCAGATCAGCCTCATTTGACTTCAATGTTGATTGTTGGATCCCAAGTCTTAAAATAGCAAGGGCCTGTGACCCTTCGCCCATATAATGGTAGTTTAAGGCCTTTAGTAAATAATAACGCAAATGAAATTGAGCACGAAGCACTGTCCCCGGACGACAGCCTGCAATCAACTGTTCTAAATACGCTAGACTTTCATCAAATAGCTTATTCCGTAAGTTGAAATTAGCGAGGTAATAAAGGATATGCAGGTAGTAAAACGAGTGATGCACTGAATTTGCCTTTTGCCTTGTTATAAATTCATCACTTGTTTTCAAAAATGACCGAACCAAGGCATAATTCTGATGTATCGTAGCATATTCATTGGCGATAAACAATAGCTGATAAAGCGACTTAAAAGACAATAATTCGTGTAATGAAATATCATATTTACCGATTGTATCAAGCACCAATTTATTCAGATCTACAATCTTCCCCTTTAAATGAATGTCCTGCAATTCGACCCTGAGAAATGCATAAGCAATTTGAAATTTTGCTTCCTGCTGCATTTTATGCTGGTTTACCCTAAAACGATCCACCAATAGTTCTAATTCAGGATGAGATTCCAGATAGGCATATTGCAACCTAACTTGTAGGATTTCATTGAGCAGACTAAACTGCTCCAGAAGTAAAGCCTTTTGTTCGGCCCGTTGAAGGCATTTAAACCCAGGTTTTATCAAATCATTCTCCAACAAAAAACGTCCAACAATAAGCAGTCTCAGGGCTTCATGCGCCTCACTGTTATCTCGTTCAAAGGTTTTATTTGAAATAAACAATAGTAGACTATCATGTAATCTTTTCCTTAATGCATGATAAGCGTCTTTATTTTTTGAAGATCCATAGAGTTTTTTTAATCTATTTATATCATCAGTTTCTAAAATTTCTAGCAATCTGATATTCTTGACATCATTCCGCTTATTTTTCTTTTTCAGGAAGCTTTTAAAGTCCTTAATATCATCATTATCTAATACACTAATAAGCTCTACAATTGAATCCATATCGTCAAATTTAGCAGAAAATCAAATTTAATAAATAAAAATATATCATCAGTATTTTCAACAAATTGATTTTATATCCTATTGAATACTCCTGATATTTGAATCAACAAATAACAAAAACAACAATAAAAAATAAAAATTATGGAACCGCTAAAAAACATGATTGAAGAAAAAATTTCGAAAAAGGATTCAAACACAAGAAATCCGTTCAAACCGACAGGAGCGTTCATTGGCGCATCGTGGACCGCTTTGCTGGTTGGAACTATTGGTTACTGCATCGGGCTATGGAATGCCTCAATGGCATTAAATGAAAAGGGATATTATTTTACCATCCTATTGTTTGCCTTATTTGCAGTTATCTCTGTTCAGAAAAGTGTTAGAGATAAAGCCGAAGGACTTGCCGTAACTGAACTTTATTACGGCTTAAGTTGGTTTGCAACCATTGCCGCCGTAGTCTTACTTGTGGTGGGATTATGGAACGCTGATTTGCTGCTAAGCGAAAAAGGGTTTTACGCCATGTCTTTTTCATTAAGTATATTCTCGGCGATTGCCGTTCAGAAAAACACACGGGATGCCAAGCTTTTTGACGATAATGAAATAAAACTTTAGCGGTTGCCTGTCCTGCGGCCGCTGCTTGACATGCCGCAGGATTTATTGTAGATCACTAAAGAAAGCAGAAAAGGTCATATCAAAAAAGCGATTTTTTAATAAAAAAGCAATGAGATATGGCCTTTTTCTTTGCTTATTCTCTGCTTATTTATTGGAGATCCTTTGGTTATTATAGACCGTTTCTTCGCACTTTCTAGGGACCTGGCTGGCCTCTGCTTTACTTCTAATTCGCAATTTCTTTGCTATTTCTCTGATATTTGGTTGTCGTTTCCTTGCTGTATTGACCATAAAAAAGTAATGAAAGAGTAAGTAAACGGCAATGAATGCTCTATGTTGCTCCAAGCTTGGTCGTAAAAATGACCAACCAAAAGGCCTCATAATGGAAAAAAACGCACTATTTTGAAAACAGATTTAAAGATTGATAAGGTTACGCTATTTAGGCTAAAGGGAAAAAAAATGAAAATGTGCTTCCAACGCCATACTCGCTTTCCACGTTCATACTCCCGCCCATACTTTCAATAAATTCTTTGCTAATACTCAACCCTAAACCTGTACCTTCTTTGTTTGTCCCTGGAATACGGAAATATCGTTCAAAAATTTTAGCAAGGTATTGTGGCGCGATTCCTTGCCCTGTATCCTGTACACTTATAAACACTCCCGACTCGCGCTTGCTGACTAGAATAGAAACTGAAGCCCGTTCATTGGAATACCGGATTGCATTAGACAGCAAATTTGTCAATACCCAGGCCGCTTTTTCACTATCTGCCATGATTAGCGGCAAATCTTCCGCTACTTGAACATCAACATGAATTCCTAGCTGCTCAGCCATCGACTTATTGGCCAATACAGCATATTCTACTATTGGTGCTACAGGAACTGGAATCAGCTTCATCTGAATTGCACCACTTTCTACCTGAGCCGTATTCAACAGCTCACCAGTGATACGTAACAAACGGTCTGTGTCGTCGGCAATGCTAACAAGCAATTCTTTCTGTTCGTCATTCAACGCACCGATCTGCTCATTTTCTAACAACTGGACTCCCATTCGTATTGAAGCAATCGGTGTTTTCAGCTCATGAGAAACTGTTCCGATAAAATTTGTTTTGGCGACATCACGTTCCTTGAATGTGGTTATATTCTTTAATAAGATAAACTGCCCTACAAATTTAAAATCGCTTTCTCCCGTTGGAATGATGTTAATAGGGATAATCTCTTCCTCAAAATAACTCTCCCTGCCATTGACAAACACCTTAATCGGGTCAGCATTCGTTTTCGCTCGGTGCCCGTGGGACAGCTTACCCGTTAAACAATCCACTAAATTGTTAGACAAAGCAATTTCCTGCAATTTTCTTCCCTCAAAATCAATCAGTTTCACCCCGGTAATCAGGCAGGCTTGTTGATTCGCAAAAAGTACTTTCCCCTCTTCGTCAACCCCGATAACCGCATCATGCATATTAGCTATTAATGCTTCAATCCGTTTTTTGTGAGCCAATATTTTTCCCAACTTACTTTCGGAATATTCTTCAAGCTTTTGAGCCATGGTGTTAAAGGACTGGGATACGAGACCAAATTCATCGTTTCGCTCAAAATGCAAGCGGCGGCGATAATTTCCATTGGCGATCTGCTGTATGCTCTCGGTTAATTGGGCAATTGGATTTGCGATTGTCGCAGGAAGATTAATAAGCAGCACAAAAGCAATCATAAAACAAATCGCTCCTGCCACCGATATGGCTAGAATTGCTTTTTCTGCCGTCTCATCTGCTATTTTACTTTTGTGCTCAATAGCCTCCATATTCAGATACATCAATTGAGATATATCTTTCCTTAAATCAGCAATTAAAACAAGGTTTGATGGCTGCCGTTGGAGTGCTGAAAAATGTAAACTCACACGTGCGGTAGCTTCCTTTTCGCCATTTTCGGTCATATTTTGCTGTTGCAATTTTAAGTTCTGCGCAAAAAGTTCCAAGCCGCTCAAGTCGGCATGAAGTTGCTCCAGGGCAAGCAGCATATTCCTTGAATAATGCAGTGTATTGTAGTTTGCAACTAAAATATTATTGGTATCCTGTTTTAAACGATTGATTTTCCAACCACTTAAAACGGCCAAAAACAGGATCATGAAAAATAAAAAGCCTACACCGAAAGTCAGCTTTGCCTTAAGTTTCATTATATTTTATATTCCTCAATTTTTCGATACAAGGTGGCTACACCGATCTCCAGCAAGCGTGCTGCCTCTGCTTTATTTCCATTTGTGTGCTGCAATACACGCTGAATGTGCTGACGTTCTACTGTTGTCATGGAAAAACTGGGGGATAACACATCGTTGGCTTTCGAACTATTCAATCCGAAAGGAAGACTACCGACATCAAGCTGTCCATCTTCGCTTAATATAACACTGCGCTCAATCACATTTTTTAGTTCACGGATATTTCCCCGCCATACATTTCGTTCGAGAGCAGCGACAAATTCGGCTGTCATTTGTAAAGGTTTGATATTTGATTTTAGTGCGAAAATATCGGCATAATATTGGGCTAATAACCGAATATCCTGAACACGTTCACGCAAAGGCGGTAGCTGTATCGTAAAGACCGATAATCTATAAAATAAATCGCTTCTAAAATGCTCGGCATCAATTTCAGCTTCAAGATCCCTATTGGTTGCTGCAATAATACGGACATCCACTTTTGTTGGTCTGGAATCACCTACTTTTAAAAATTCTCCTGTCTCTAGTACACGTAGAATTTTGGCCTGAAGTTCGATCGCCATCTCCCCGATCTCATCCAAAAAAATCGTCCCCAAATGCGCTTCTTCAAAGAGACCTCGCTGGTCTTTTGTTGCCCCAGTAAATGCGCCTGATTTATGTCCAAACAATTCATTTTCCAACAGATCCTTTGTGAAAGCCGCACAATTGATTGCGACAAAACTACGTTCCTTTCGCGGACTAGCTTGATGGATCGCTTGTGCGAACACCTCTTTACCTGTCCCAGTTTCCCCGGTTAAAAGCACAGTCGTATTGGTAACAGAAACTTTTTGGGCCAAAGCGATTGCAGACTTTATGGCAGCAGAGCTTCCTATAATTTTATCAAATGAGAGTCTAGCACCCAACTGCTTTTCCAACTGTCTTACCCTTCGGGCGAGCGCAACCTTCTCACAGGCCTTATAGAGCAAAGGAATAATCCTGTTGTTGTCATCACCTTTGGTAATATATTCAAATGCACCATTTTTTATTGCCTTAACTCCATCTGGAATATTACCATAGGCAGTCAATAGTATAATTTCAACAATAGGATAACGTTCCTTGATCAGTTTTGCGGTTTCCACCCCATTGCCATCGGGCAACTTAACATCACACAATACAACATCGATATCGAAAACATCAAGCTTTTTCAAGCCAGATTTAATATCAGCGGCCTCGATTACCTCGAACCCCTCCAAAGTGATAATCTTAGCGAGCAGTTTACGAAGTTTCTCCTCGTCATCTATAAGAAGTATTTTATTTACCATGTTTTTTTTCAAAATTACGATTTGTTCCACGCAAACAGCAATAATATACACTCAAAATTCAACCTATTACGCCATATTTTTGTAGCCAGGTATTAAGGAATTTGACTATAGATCAAAAACAAACTTTTGAGATCAAAAATAAAGCTGTATATTTGCAGTACCACAACTAAATAAAACTGTATGTAAGATTAAAATTCTTTAGAACGTCATCAATACCAGCGATAAATGGCTTATCGAAATGGTCAGTTTTAACATTTAAAGAATTTTAATATGATTTCATTACAACAGGTATCCTATATACATCCTAATAGAGATTTATTATTTGAAAACATAAATCTATCAATCGATTCTCAAGAGAAAATAGCATTAATTGGCAACAACGGTGTTGGTAAATCCACATTACTGCGTATGATGGCCGGAGATCTATCTCCCAGTACAGGAATCATACACAGTGATACCCGCCCCTTGTACATTCCGCAAGTTACCGGAGAGTATGACGAGTTTACTGTCGCGCAGACTTTGGGCATTGACAAAAAGCTGGAAGCATTATATGCTATCCTAAATGGCGATGCTTCGGAACAAAATTTCAATGATCTTCAAGAGGACTGGACGCTGGAAGAACGCTGTCAGGAGGCTTTCAGGTATTGGAATCTACCAGAAATTCATCTGAAAAAGAAAATGTCCGATCTCAGCGGCGGACAAAAAACTAAAATACTGTTGGCCGGTATCCAGATTCACGCTTGTGAACTTATTCTTTTGGACGAACCCAGCAATCATTTGGACTTTGACAGCAAAAAACTACTTTATCGCTGGATAGAATCTTCAAAGCAAACCATCGTTGTCGTCAGCCATGATCGAATGCTCCTCAACCTCTTGGAAGATACTTTAGAAATGACCGTGAAGGGCATCAAACGGTATGGTGGAAACTACACATTTTATGAGTCGCAAAAAGAAATAGAACGCAATGCTTTACAACAGGACATTCAGCATCAGGAAAAAGCAGTCAAAATTGCAAAAGAAAAAGAAAGAGAAACCATTGAAAGGCAAAACAGATTAAACAACCGCGGTCAAAAAAAACAGGAGAAAGCAGGCGTTGCCCGTATTATGATGAACACATTGAGGAACAATGCGGAAAAAAGCACGGCTAAAATCAAAAGTGTTCACCAAGACAAAATTGGTGACATCCAATCCAGTCTCCAAGAGCTTAGGAGTACAAAAGCTGCATTGGATGAAATCAAAATTGATTTGGGAAACAGTATTTTCCCACTCGGAAAAAGCATTATCAAAGCCACAGATATCAATTTTCAATACAATTCAACTGCGTTATGGAAGGAAAATATTGACTTACAGCTGTTCAGTGGAGACCGCGTTATTTTAAAGGGCAACAATGGTTCCGGCAAAACGACATTAGTTAGATTGCTCTTAGGCCGACTGACTCCTACGCAAGGTCAAATTGAACGACATACCTTTACCGCCATCTACCTCGACCAAGAGTATTCACTTATCGATCCGCAGCTGAGCGTTTATGAACAAGCTCAAAATTACAATACGGAATCCTTACCGGAACACGAAATCAAAATTAGACTCAACCGTTTTCTATTCGGGAAAGATGACTGGGACAAATCTTGTAAATTTCTAAGTGGCGGCGAGAAAATGCGTCTGATCCTGTGCTGCCTAACAATTAAACAGCAGGCCCCGGATCTGATCGTATTGGATGAACCTACCAATAATTTAGATATCCAAAATATTCGTGTACTTACACATGCAATCCAAGGTTACAAGGGTACACTGCTTGTTATTTCACATGATGAAATATTTCAGCAAGAGATTGGAATAGATAGCACAATCAACTTAAAAAATTAAGTCAAATCAAGCGGTAACCGATATTTCTTATGCAAGTAATGTCGGTACCATTTTACTCTGGGCACCCACATCATGCTCGTTTCATTCAAATAATCAACTCGACATTTGTAACAATCTTCTATTCTTTATTTGGAAACTTGCTAAAACGATAAATTAAATTTAAAAAAAATAAAATTTTATCAATATATTCACGATGATTTTAAACATGAAACAATAACCATCAATTAATTGAACCGTCCCATAGATAACTAAATCGCTCAAGAAATGTATCTCATCGGGTATTCAATTAATTACTCAATTTAATTATGTCAAATTATCAAATTAAAGAAAATCCCGAATTGTTTGACGCGATCGTAGTCGGCTCCGGTGCCGGAGGAGGTATGGCCGGATATATCCTGGCGCATGCGGGTCTCAAAGTATTGATGCTGGAGGCCGGTCCCTTTTATGATCCAGCAAAAGATTCGTTACAGTTACGTTGGCCATGGGAGTCCCCACGTAGAGGAGCCGGTACCACACGGCCTTTTGGCGATTTCGACGCTGCCTTTGGCGGTTGGCAACTTGAGGGCGAGCCTTACAGTAAAGTAAATGGAACCGAGTTTGAATGGTTCAGAGCAAGAATGCTAGGCGGCCGAACAAATCACTGGGGACGTATATCTTTGCGGATGGGACCTGACGATTTTAAACCGAAAGATGGGGTCACGGATGAATGGCCGATCACTTATGATGAAGTGAAACCATTTTATGATCGCGTAGATCGTATGATCGGTATTTATGGAACAGCGGAGGGCATACATAACGAACCTGACGGTATTTTTATGAAACCTCCAAAACCTCGACTCAACGAATTATATATTGCAAAAGGCGCCAAGAAAGCCGGTGTACCTGTCATTCCGGGGCGCGGTGCGGTACTGACCGAAGTCTCCAAAGACATTAAAGACAGAGGTACTTGTTTCTATTGCGGGCAATGCGGTCGCGCATGTAAAGTATATGGAGATTTTTCATCATCATCTTGCCTAGTGATTCCGGCAATGAAAACCGGGAATCTAAAAGTCATCGATAATGCAATGGTTAGGGAAGTATTGACCAACGATGAGGGCTTGGCTACTGGAGTTTCCTATGTTGACACAAAAGATTTACAAGAATATACCGTAAAAGGAAAAACGGTTATTCTGGGCGCGAGTGCCTGCGAAAGCGCCCGGATCATGCTAAATTCAAAATCGAAATCGCACCCGGGCGGTGTGGGCAATAGCAGTGGCTTAGTCGGCCGATATCTTCATGATTCGACAGGAGCCAGCCTGTCTGGATATTTACCCCAACTTCTCGATCGTAAGAGATATAACGAAGACGGGGTGGGCAGTGTCCATATCTATTCACCATGGTGGGAAGACAACGCAAAACTGAACTTCCCAAGAGGTTATCATATCGAATATGGCGGTGGTTTGCATATGCCATCCTATGGCTTTTTAAACTGGGTACCAAACGTAAATGATGCCGGAAAAGGTGCCAATGGAAAAACAAAAGCGAAAGGCGGATATGGCACAGCACTGAAAGAAGATTTCCGCAGCTACTATGGTGCAAATGTTGGCATGGCAGGTCGCGGTACAGCATTGGCAAGAAAAGATAATTACTGTGAAATTGATCCTAACCAAGTTGATAAATTTGGCATCCCGGTACTCCGCTTTAATTACAAATGGGCAAATGAAGAAATAGCGCAGGCCAAACACATGCAAGAAACATTTCAATCCATTATGCATGAAATGGGTGCTGTCATTACGTCAAAAATTCCGGGTGCAGATACCTTATACGGTTTGGAAGCCCCAGGAAAAATTATTCACGAAGGGGGCACAACCCGAATGGGCAACGATCCTAAAACGTCAGTATTAAACAAATGGGGACAAGCCCATGACTGTAAAAATCTCTATGTAGTGGACGCCGGTCCATTTGTACAACAAGGTGATAAAAATCTCACATGGACAATTCTGGCTCTATCAATGCGCACGGCAGAGTACATATTACAGGAAAAGAAAAAATTAAATGGTTAAAGCATGAATAGAAGAGAATCTCTAAAAGCATTAGGCTTTATTGCAGCTGGATCTGGTCTTTTAACCGCAGCTTGTAATTCCAAAGACGCTAAAAACGCAACACCGGCAAATAATACGGATAAATTACCCGGTGTTCAGGATTTTGAATATGAAAGGACAGCGCAGTTAAAAGCAGAAAAGTTTTTTGATGAACATGAAATGGCAACAATTACTGTTTTAGCCGATATCATTATTCCAAAGGATAGCACATCAGGAAGCGCTTCGGAGGCAGGAGTTCCCGATTTTATCGAGTTTATCGTCAAAGATTTACCCGACAATAAAATCCCGATGCGCGGCGGTCTACGTTGGCTGGATCTTCAGTCTAAAAGACGGTATGGTAATGTATTTATAAAATGTGCCAGCAAAGATCAACTTGCACTCGTTGATGAAATTGCTTATCCTGAACTGGCAAAACCAGAAATGCAACAGGGCGCCGCGTTCTTTTCATTGATGCGCAACCTCACTTCTTCCGGATTTTATACCAGTGAAATGGGCATCAAAGATATAGGATATGCAGGCAATAAACCGGGGGTCTGGAACGGCGTTCCAGACGATGTACTGAAAGAACATGGTTTTGATCCAAGTAAATTTTTCGGATAAATAAAAAATCCTTTCCGATCTTTGGAAAGGATTTTTTATTTAAACAGTATCCCCTATGCTTCACGGAGTAATATGGGATTAACTTATTGTTCCGGTGTTACCTCAGTTGGCTCCGGAGCTTTATCAATCAATTCCATAAATTGATCCAGCTTCGGTGTAATAATAATCTGTGTCCTACGGTTGCGTTGTTTTCCAAGAGCGGTTGAATTATCTGCAATAGGATTATACTCTCCTCTACCGCCTGCTGTCAATCGCTTGGGATCCACTCCGTACTTAGTCTGTAAGGCCTGAACAACAGAAGAAGCTCTTAATGTACTTAAATCCCAGTTGTTCCGGATATTTGGTTTTGAAATGGGATCGGTATCTGTGTTACCCTCGATCAAGACTTCGTAATCTCTGTAATCCTGAATAATCTTCGCTATTTTGCTAAGCGTCATGTCAGCACGATCACTGATTTCATAACTACCAGACTTGTACAGCATATTATCTGCAAGTGATATATATACTACACCTTTTAAAACCTGAACATCAACCTCCTGTAGCTCCTCACGGCTCAGTGATCGAGTCAGGTTATTTGTCAACACCAAATTCAACGAGTCAGATTTGTTTTTTGTTTCAACAAGATGTTTGATATACTTATTGGAAGCATTGATTTCATCAACAAGTTTGGAAATATTGACATTTCCCTGTGAGTTTTGATTGATACTCTTATCCAGAGAATTTTGTAACGCAGCATAAGCCGCCTTAAGATCAGCATTATTTTGCCGTTCTGAAGCCAATTGATCTTCCAAACTCTTAATCCGTGACCGACTTTCGGCCAATTGAAGTTGGCTATCCTGATATTGTGTCTGCAAGGTTTTATACTCTGTCTGCAAACCAACATATGTTTTTTTACTGACACCACATGCCGTAAAAAGTAAACTTGCGGTCAGTATGGACATCGGAAAAACTATATTCTTCATAGCATTCTAATTTTGTAGATGTTGAATTAATTCGTCGAACTAAGATAAAGCAATATTGCAGCCAAAAAAATAGCATCCTATTGAATTAACATCCTTTAACGTCTATTGTCCAAGTTCCTTTAAATCAACGGTAGTGAATATCTGCTCCCCTTTCAGATAGGAATTGGCTCCTTTCAGGTAATTGTAAATGATTGATTTTGCTTCTTCATTTGGCAACTTATGGAGATTTTTGATAAGGAAGTTCTTATCTTCAATAATATTACCTTTATATCCCAAAAATGAAGGCGCGTGGACCTGTACACTCCATCGAATAAACCTGGCTTCAATATGAGTGGGATTATCTTTAATCAATTCTTCCAAACGCTTCTTACCCTCTTTAAACTGACCCACTTTTTTAAAGGGGTTACCCATGTGTTTAGCCATTAATATCTCATAAGCCGCCCGGTAAACTTTTTCTGTCGTGGATTTAGCACCTTCATCGAGTATCTCAAAATTCCGCTCACATAAATCCTCGTCCTTAACAGCCTCAGCATAATCTTTCCGGATCTTATCAATATTCAACTGCTGCCCCAGCCCCATCTTTGCCATTGTAAACAGAAATACGGTCAATACTATTCTTGTCATCATATTTATAAATCAGGCTATTTCAAAAAATCATTTTCCGACTTAAATTACTAAAAAAATCGAATTCAGATATTAATTTTCAATTATCATACCACAAAGCCCATAGTTTCATGTCATGAAATGACTACAATAGGCTTTTTCTCCACCAAAATTCTTTCTTAACGGATATTTTTAATGCATTTTTACAACATGAAATTAGCGTTAACAACAAGCCCGGTCTGGTTAAAAGTAAGTCTATCCGTTATTTCCGGCACCTTATTGGGATGTTTATTAGGTGAAATGATTTTCAACCTCTTAATATCGTAATTTGCGTTTGGATAGGAAAAAAAATAGCACACACACCACTTCCAAAGAAATCTTGCTTCCACCTTTGCCCAAAATAAAATTATTTTTAGTATATTGCTTATACCAATATAAATTTAAAGTGAGCTATGGAGACAAAAGCGGAGTATCAGATTTGGGACACTATAGTCAATAGTGCAAAAACTAAATTCGATTATAAGCATATTCGTGCTATGTTCAAAAAGGAGGATGACGAAATAACCGATAAATTTCTATTCCATATTATTGCAGGATTTGCCTGTGGAGAAAATCATCAAACAATCTCAACCAACTTGTTCAACGAGTTGCAAAGTATAAATTTCGAATGCAATGAGCAGCAGATCGACAAGTTTATTTCAGACAAACATGTTAAATTTAGTCCTGAGATCTATGCTACATATCTCGCGTTTTCGATGCTGGAGGATGGTGAAGATATCGATAATATCACCGAAGTCATTAACAATCTGCTACAAATAGACAAATAATATTTTTAAAGCTATCGTTTAATTTTGGACAAAAACTTATATTCGTAAACAAATTACGACTTAAGTTATGCGCCATTTTTTAACGATATTTTTAATATTTTATTTTTGTCCAAATATTCTCGGTCAAAATTTCGATTTTGGCAGAATCTCAATTTCGGATTTTTCGTCTACGCCACTCGACAGTAATGCCAATGCTATTGTCTTAAAGGAATTTGGACAAAGCGCAGTCTTCGTCGACGACTATGACCACCGGGTAAAATTAATGCATGAGTACCATGTGCTTATTCGTATAAATAACAAAGAGGGATTTAAAAAAGCCAATTTCGAAATACCATCCTACAAAAGAGGCAGTTATATACGTGACCATCTGGACGAATTAAAGGCTGTTACCTACAATTTGGAAAATGGGCAGATCAATCGGACAGAACTTGAGAATAAAAAGGTTTTTAAAGAAAATTACTCGACTTACCTTGATCTGAATAAATTTACGCTTCCCAATATTAAAGAAGGATCCATCATAGAAGTTTCTTATCGAACACTCGAACAGGATCTATTTAATTTTAAGACATGGGTATTCCAGGATGATATCCCAAAATTACACAGCCAATATATCGCTATTATACCAGCATCTTTTACTTATAATGTCGTATTGCGTGGTCCATATAAACTGGATGACCAAAAAAAAGGAGAAGTTTTGAAAGAATATCTCTTTTTGGATGGAATAAGAATGGATTGTTCAAAGCTCACCTATACGATGTCCAATATTCCAGCTTTTATTGAAGAAGACTTTATGACTTCCCCCAAAAATTTTAAATCTGCCATATATTATGAACTCGAATCTATATTCTATCCCAGTACCGGTGTTAAAAAAACCTTTAGTAAGACATGGAAAGATGTTGACACAGAGTTAATGAATGAGAAAACCTTTGGTGGACAATTAAAGAAAGCCGATCTCTTCAAAACTACGTTGTCAACACTTTTATCTCCAAATGATTCAAAATTGGTAAAGGCCAACAAAATCTACGACTATATCAAGAAACAGATAAAATGGAATAACTATCTCGGAAAATATGCTGAAAGCGGAATCGAAAAAGCTTTGGAAAAAAGAACCGGCAATATTGGTGATATCAATTTAGCGCTGGTCGCTGCCTTACAAGCTGCGGATTTAGACGCTTATCCAATTATTCTATCGACTAGACGAAATGGCACCCCCAATTCGCTATTCCCTGTATTATCAGATTTTGACTATGTTATCGCCTGCGTTGACATCGACGGGACAAAATATAAACTGGATGCATCGAACACTTATCTTCCCTTTGGTTCATTGCCACTACAATGTCTCAATGAACGCGGCAGAATCATATACTCCAAAAAGAGTTCAGACTGGTTTCCATTAGCTTCCGAAGAGATATCCGAACAATACTATACCTTGATAGGCGTACTAAACGACCAAGGCCAGATTAAAGGAACACTTACCATAAGCAGTCAAGGCAATAAAGCGCTTTTGAAAAGACAACATATCGCCAAATTCAACTCCCTCGAAGAATATTGGGAGAAACTGGATGAAGAGATGCCCAACGTCAGTCTCACGAATGCTAAAATCGAACATCTCAACGAGGTTGATCAGGTATTAAACGAGACATTTGATATTACACTAGAAGTCAATAAGCAAGAAGGAAGTACGATCTTATCGCTTGCTCCTAACGTCATCGATCGCATATCCTATAATCCTTTCAAAATTCAGGACCGTACTTATCCGGTAGATATGGGATTTAAGTCTAAGCTTCAATATACTATCCAACTGGAAATCCCGGAACAATATGACGTAACTGATAAACCACAAAACGTATCTTTGGCCCTTCCTGAAGCCGCTGCGCGATATAAATATATGACACAGCGAAATGAAAATAAACTGGAAGTTCTGGGAAGTCTGAGTTTTAACAAGCCCATATTCACGGTAGATGAGTATTTTTCCTTAAAAGAGCTTTATTCACGTGTTATACAACAGCAAAAATTAGATATTAGATTAACCACAAAAAAATGAAAACGCTAATTGCCAATTTAGTCTATTTCCTCCTTCCAATTGCCGCTATTGGACAAGATAACTATGATATCGCCAACATTCCAAGTGCATTAAAAAGCCGGGCCGTAGCCACAATTAGAAATGACAAAACCGTGGTGGACGTAAAGTCCCCGGAGCAAGTTATTGAAACGGTCACGCGCGCCATTACCGTTTATAATAAAAATGGGGATTACTATGCTGCCCTGCCAATACATTATAACAAATCAAATGAGATCAAGAACATCAAAGGAGCGATTTATAATGAGATGGGGATATTACAGAAAAAAATAGCAAGTAAGGATTTTAAAGATCTTAGTGCTGTCGACAACAGTACGATGTTTGCGGATTCAAGGATGAAGCTCTATGTTCCTGATTACCACAGTTACCCTTATACAATTGAATACCAATACGAAGTAAAACATAAACAAAACTTGATTATTCCTTCATGGACTCCTGAAGTTTCGAACAATGTTTCCATTGAAAAAAGCAGTTATCAATTTATAACGCCAATTGGAACTGAATTCCGCATCGAATCAAAAAACTATAAAGGTGCTATTAAAGAGGAGAAAACCGACAAAACAGTCAGCAAAATCTGGAGTGCAGAACAAATTCCCGCTAAAAAAGAGGAGTCTTATAGTCCCAATCCCAATCTGAAAAGAACAAGTGTGTTGATCGTTCCTAAAAACTTTGTCTACTATGGAAAAGAAGGCAGCTTTAGCGACTGGAAAGAATACGGAGACTGGTTTACAACAAAATTATTGAGCAAAAAGGAAGATCTTACCGAAGCCTCAAAACAGAAATTCATATCACTTACAAAGAATGCTTCATCGGATCGGGAAAAAGCAAAAATTCTATATGATTATCTGCAAAAAAACACGAGATACATCAGCATTCAGATCGGAATAGGTGGACTTGAACCTTTTCCTGCGTCTGAGGTTGACCGTTTAGGATATGGTGACTGCAAAGCCCTGGTGAACTATATGAGAAGTATGTTATCGGCGGTAGATATACCTTCTTACTATTGTATGGTTGAGGCGGGTAAACGCAAAGAGAATTTCCACAAAACATTTGCAAACGTACAGGATGGCAATCATGCAATCCTGTGCGTCCCTTTCAAAAATGATACGACATGGCTGGAATGTACCAGTCAGAACCTTCCTTTTGGATTCCTCAGCAATTTTACGGATGACAGGGACGTCATTGCCTGTACGGAGAATGGCGGGGTGATTATGCATACGCCAAAATATAGTAATTCAACCAATCTCCAGCTTCGCAATGCCGACCTGATACTCACTGATGACGGCAGTATAAAAGGTGCTTTAAACACGAAGTTTTATGGCACGCAATATGAAAATCATATGGAGATACTTTTAGCGAACAACAATGAGAAAACCAAATTATTGGCTGAATATTATAACATCGACAATATCAATTTCGACCAAGTAAAATACGCCGAGCACAAACAGGATAAACCATTTATTGAAGAAAACCTAACGATTTTCATTAAAAATTATGCTGTGAAAAATGGTAATAAAATGCTGATCCAGCCCAATATCTTCAATACACAATCCAGCATTTCCGAGAATAAAAATCGTACAGAGGATATTTTTATAGAACGTGGGTTTATTGACATTGACAGCATTAGTATCACCCTCCCGGACAACATCGTAAAAAATATAACACCTGAACAGAAGATCATCGAAAAACCATTTGGTAAATATGAATTTAAATCGGAAATAAAAGGAAATAAACTATTAACCTATCGAAAATTGGAGCTCTTCGAAGGGAATTATCCAGCAAGTAACTACGAAGATTTCTTCCAGTTTCATAGAGAAGTAAGCAGTTCGGATAAAGGTCGTTATAATCTAGGCATATTGTAAAAGTATCCTAAAATATTTACTGGAATATGAAAGTAGTCAAACAATCAAATAAAGCAATTATTGTATATTAGCCAAATGACAGAATACGCGGCAATTTTTGACATGGATGGGGTTATAAGTCACACAAATCCCTTTCATGCAGAAGCTTTCAGAGCTTTTTTTAAAAATCATAATGTACAGCAGGCTACTGAAGAAGAATTTGAACAGCATATGTATGGCAAACACAACAGCTATATCATGCAGCATTTTTTTAAAAGACCAATATCTCCTGAAGAATTGCGTACGCTTGAATTTGAAAAAGAACAGCTCTTTAGAGTGATCTACAAAGAACATGTGGCTCCTATTAAAGGTTTAATAGAATTTTTAAGAGAGTTAAAAGACAGAGGATTTAAACTTGCAGTAGCAACATCTGCACCGAAGGAAAATATGGATCTGATCTTGGATGAGTTAAAGATCCGGGATCTTTTCTCATCCACATTAAGCAGCGAAGATGTGAAACTTCATAAACCACATCCCGAAGTTTACTTGAAATCAGCTGAAAATCTTGGTATGCCGGTTGAAAAATGTATTGTATTTGAAGATTCCTTTTCAGGTATTACAGCGGCTAAGAATGCAGGGATGAAGGTTGTTGCTGTGTTATCAACGCATAAACAAGAAGAGCTTCCTGTAAGCGATACTTATGTCAGAAACTATACTGAAATTTCAGTAGCAAATGTGAAAGCATTACTCCAATAGAAAAATCTTGATTAGACAGCTTATTAAATCATGTTAAGATTATTTGAGCAATACAGCTACTTAACCATGATTTTTAAAGTAAGTTACATCGCTAAATTAATATAAAATCAGGGCTGTCAGAAGCCCTGATTTTATATTAATCTCTTTTGAGACCAAATTTCTCAATTTTACTATAGAGATGGCTACGCTGTATATCGAGGTCATCCGCAGTCTTGGACACATTCCAATTATTCTTTTCCAATTTATATTTTATAAATTCTTTTTCGGCATGATCCTTATAATCCTGGAACGAATCAAACGAATCCATATCCAATCCATAATTTACTGTCCCTTTTTCATAGGCTACTCCACCTACTGGCTCACGTGTAGGATTAGCGAATGCTACAACATCTTTATCAGTAATTGATTTATCACTCAAAATAATTAGACGCTCGATCATATTACGCAATTCACGAATATTTCCTGTCCAGGGGAGATGGCTCAATTCTTTCATTGCAGCATTCGTTATTTCCTTCACAGGAATACCGTACTCCATACATATTTCTTCACAAAAGTTGGTGGAAAGCAAAGGAATATCATCAACGCGATCAATTAATGACGGCACATGGATTAAAATTACCGAAAGACGGTGATACAAGTCCATTCTAAAATTACCTTCTTCAATTTCTTTTAGCAAATCTTTGTTGGTTGCAGCTACAACTCGTACGTTAACATCAATTTCCTTATCTCCCCCCACTCTGGTAATTTTATGTTCCTGTAAAGCCCGCAATACCTTAGCTTGGGCAGAGAGGCTCATATCCCCTATCTCGTCTAAAAACAATGTTCCACCACTGGCCTGTTCGAACTTACCTATCCGTTGCTTAATCGCCGAAGTAAAGGAACCTTTTTCATGCCCGAACAATTCGGATTCAATCAGTTCCGAAGGAATCGCAGCACAGTTTACCTCAATCAATGGTGCCTGTGAACGATTTGATTTTTCATGAAGCCAACGGGCTACAAGCTCCTTACCCGAGCCATTTGCCCCTGTAATCAATACTCTTGCCTCCGTTGGAGCAACACGATCTATTGTTTCTTTGATCCGTTTAATTGCTCCGGATTCACCCAATATATCTTTTGTCTTTGAACTGCTGACTTTACGTTTTAATACCTTGGTTTCGGTGACAAGTGAACTTTTATCCAATGCATTTCGAACTGTAATAAGCAATCGGTTTAGATCCAATGGTTTTTCAAGAAAATCAAAAGCACCCTTTTTTGCCGCCTCAACTGCTGTTTCAATCGTTCCATGACCGGAAATCATAATAAAAGGGATGTCTGGGCTGGTCTGATGGGCTTCGGACAGCACTTCCATTCCGTCCATATTATTCATTTTGATGTCACACAGCACCAAGTTGATCTTTTCTTTTTTTAAAATATCTAATCCATCCCGACCATTGTCAACGTCTAAAATCGTATAATCTTCATATTCCAAGATATCACGCAGAGAACTTCTGATGGCGCGCTCATCGTCAATGATTAAAATTGTACTCATAAATTCAGCATTATGCTATTTTCAATTACAGAAATCAATATAAGGTTTTTTTAGCAATTAGCGAAAAAGAAGCAAACCTTGTAAGCCGGGTTCTGTAGACCACCGAAGTGGAATTTCTATCATTTATCTAGATTTGCCATCGCTGACAAACTCAATCAACCTACCCATTACGAATTCCAATAAATTGAAAGAAGACGAGCAGCCTTCAGATTTCGTAACCTATTTGGTCTTTCAACACACGAGGTTTACCGTAATATATGTTACCATATAAGACCGTAAGCTCTTACCTTACGTTTTCACCCTTACTCCGAAAAGCGGTATATTTTCTGTGGCACTTTCTGTCTGCTATTTTGATAGCATCCTTCCCGTTAGGAAGCGTGTCGCTCTATGTTGCCCGGACTTTCCTCTCCTCCCGAAAGAGCAGCGATAGAACCAGTTTGCTTCTGCGCAAAAGTAGCTATTTTACTTGGATAAACAGCGAATTTCCTTAAAAATTCAATATGCGCCTTTAACGCGTTGAAGACAGTTAAAATTTACGCAGTCCCTTTGCGTAGATAATATAAAGTTTGTATTTTCATCTAAACTTCCATCAGTAAACATATGGCATTAAATAAACTCGCACTTATCCGTTACAAAACAATAGACAACTGTCTGCGTCTAAGACACCGTAAATGGACTTTAGAAGACTTAATGGAAAAGGTTTCTGATGCACTTTATGAATTTGAAGGAATCAAAAACGGTATAAGCAAACGAACTATTCAGGGCGATATACAGTTGATGAGAAGCAATAAATTGGGATATAATGCCCCAATTATTGTCACACATCGCAAATTTTACACTTACGAAGACCCAAAATACAGTATCAGCAACTCTCCTATTTCTGTTGGAGATATGCAAAAGATGAAGGAAGCTGTAGAGGTTTTAAAACATGTAAGCGGTTTTTCAAGCTTCGACGAAATGAGTGATATAGTCGCGCGCCTTGAGGATAGTATACACACTAAAAAAGACAATCAACCCGCCATTATCCAAATGGAGAGTAACAATCTTTTGAAAGGACTATCATTTATTAGTCCTCTCCATCAGGCCATTCGTGAAAAAACACCACTTCTCATCAATTACCAGTCTTTCAAAGCAACGCAACGGCAGGACCTGGTTTTCTCACCCTATCTCTTAAAAGAGTACCGCAACCGATGGTTTCTGATTGGTCATCATAAAAAAAGCGAGGGTTTGATGACACTTGCGTTGGACCGAATTAATACGATTGAGGAAATGGGCAAAAATTCATACATCGCCTATACAGGAATAGATTTTGAACGATACTTTTCCGATACCATAGGAGTTACTAAAACACAAAAAGATCGTGGCCAACGTGTGATACTAGAGATCAACGCCAAAAATGCGCCTTATGTAGAAACCAAACCTATACACTCCTCTCAGCAGATTTTAGACAAAAAGGAGGACGGATCAGTCTTAATCCGTATAGATGTTGTCCTGAATTTTGAATTGGAGCGGGAAATTTTAGGATTTGGCGAAGCGATCAAAGTATTGACTCCGCGCAATTTACAAAACCGGATAAGACAACGTCTAACTGCGGCAGCTCAATTATATCTAGATCGGTCGGAAAAGCCAACTGATAACGCACAGAGTCAGCACACTTCTAATCGTCTTTCCTAAAAATCTGGATTTAGCGGTATTGAGCGATGATCGCTCCTTAGTTCAACTTCAAGACATTTTCCCGGTAAGCCAGCTATTTATCTTGGACGCTAAATAGCTTTCGCAATCACATAACCACTTGCCCAGGCCCATTGAAAATTATAGCCACCAAGCCAGCCTGTAACATCAACAGTCTCACCTCCAAAATAAAGACCGGGTATTTTCTTGGATTCTAATGTCTTGCCGCGCAATTCCTCGGTGGAAACGCCACCACGCATCACCTCGGCCTTATCATATCCCTTATCACCTGCAGGTTTGACCTTAAAACGATGAACCGTATCGACAATCAACTTAGCGTCAGCTTTGCTCAGGGATGCTATTTTGATATCCAATGCAAGGAATTTGCCGAGCGCATCCACCAACTTCCGACTAAAATAGTCATTCAGCAGTTGTGAAACAAGCCTCTTTCCACCGACTTGGCGCTCTTGTTTGATAAGATTATCTAAATTAAAATTAGGCAGCAGATCAAGAATAATTTCTTGCCCCGGCCGCCAATAACTTGATATCTGAAGAATTGCCGGACCACTTAATCCCCAGTGCGTAAACAGAATATTCTCTTCAAAAGACATTCCGGCAGCAGATACTTTGGAGAACACTGAGTTCCCGGACAACGAGCTATACCAAGCTGCATCTTTTCCCGTGATTGTCAAAGGCACCAATGCAGGAGCCGTAGCGGCAAGCTCCAAGCCAAACTGTTTTGCAACACGTAATCCAAAATCAGATGCGCCCAGCTTCTGAACCGGAAGCCCCCCTGAAGCAATCACCAGCTTTTTAGCTTTATACTGATGCTCTCCTTTCGGACTTTCTACATGAACCGTAAATCCGTCAGCATTCTTTTCCACCGATTTCACGAGCGTACTGAGCGCTATATCCTGTTCAGTTTCATAAAGAATTTTCGAAAATACCGCAACGATATCTCTCGCTTTATTCGTTGCTGGAAACAATTGCCCTAAAGTCTTTTCTTGCCCTTTAATACCATATGCTTCAAAAAAATCAATGGTATCTTCGACGGTCCATTGCTTAAATATGCCGTGCAAAAAATCCGGGTTTTCAGAGATAAAATTGGCAATTGTAGCTCCGGTATTTGTGTAATTACATCTTCCGCCGCCTGAAATCAGGATCTTGGCTCCCACTTTATCATTGCGTTCCAACAGCAATGTTTTCTTTCCCAACAGTCCAGCTTGTGCAGCACACATTAAACCACAGGCACCACCGCCAATGATAATCGCATCGTATGTATTCACAGTCTTATATTAATAAGCAATCAATTGATCTTCCGTTGAAATGACCCGTCTTTCCGATTGACTCCGGTAACCAAGTTCGATGATACGAATCACATCCCGAGCCTGCTCCGGCGAAGCTATTAAGGTGGCTTGACCTAAAATAGTATTCGCAACATTTTGATAAAAATCAGGATAAGAACCTTTTTCTGACACAATAATTTCTTCCACATCTTTACCTTCTTCAATAATGTTCAGTTTACCATAGATACTGGGCTGTTCTTCTCCCCAATTGGGGTCTTCATCAGGAAACTTACCGTCCCGCAATAATGCTTCTTGGGGATCAACACCAATTTTTACAAAATTTCCGTTCATACCAAAGAGGCGATATCGTGGAGTGGGTTCTTTCGCAAGCATTGATCCTTTGAGCGAAACTCTCAAATTATCGTAGTACAAAATACAGTCAAAATTATCAATGGTCTTTGCGTGATCCCGTTGTATCGCAAGGTCTGCAAATACGGCATTCGGCTTCCCAAATAATTGCAAAGCCTGGTCGATAAGATGCGGACCTAAATCGTAAAATATACCTGATCCGGGCAGATTCTCTTCACGCCATGCATTGGGTCTCAAATAATTCCGAAAACGGTCAAATCTTGATTCCAGATTTACGATCCGTCCCAATCGGCCACCTTTTATAATTTTCTCTACCGTTCGATAATCCGAAGTAAATCTCAGATTATGGTAGGGAGCAAGCACCAAATTCTTTTCTCTGGCGAGCGCCATCAACTCATCTGCCTGTTCTACGGTATTTGTAAACGGTTTTTCAACAACGACATGTTTCCCAGCCTCCAAAGCACGTTTTGCCATTGGATAATGCATATCGTTAGATGTAGCAACCACGACCAGTTCAATGGTTTCATCGGCAAAAATTTCATCAGCGGACAGTGCAATTTCCACTTGCGGAAAGCGCTCTTTCAATAGCGCCTGTTGCTCAGCCTTGCGCGCGGTAACCTTTACAAGTTCCAGTGCCGCGACAGAACGCATAACAGGAGCATGAAAAACCTGCCCTGAAATACCAAAGCCTATAAGGCCAACACGAATCTTCCTCATATCGTTACATTCTTTCCGGCACACATATACCCAACAAGCCCATTCCTTTGGCGATAACTTTCGCTGCTGCCGCTGATAGATGTAATCTAAAATTCTTTACATCGTTGGCTTCGGCCTTTAATATACTCTCTTCGTGATAAAATTTATTATATAACTTGGCGACCTCGTAAACGTAATTGGCCAATTGCGCTGGACTAAATTCCTGTGCGGATGCCTCAATGGTTTCGGGGAAGGCACCCAACTGCTGAATCAAATCACGCTCATAAGATGAAATAGATGGAAGTACTGATACCGGACTATTTGCATCAAATTCAGCCTTACTCAAAACAGACTTGATGCGCGCATGTGTATATTGGATAAAAGGCCCGGTATGCCCCTGAAAATCTACCGATTCGTTTGGATCAAACAATAGACGTTTCTTTGGGTCTACTTTTAACAAGAAGTATTTCAACGCCCCCATCCCAATGGTGTTATAAAGTGTAGCCTTGGCATCTTCAGCCAGACCTTCGGTTTTCCCAAGTTCTTCCGTACGTTCCTGTGCTGTTTTAAGCATTTCGGCCATTAAGTCGTCGGCATCCACAACCGTTCCCTCACGCGACTTCATTTTACCGGAAGGTAAATCAACCATGCCATAAGATAAATGGAACAAACCGTCGGCCCATGATTTCCCCAGTTTTTTGAGGATCAAAAACAAGACCTTGAAATGGTAATCCTGCTCATTACCGACAACGTAAATGGATTCACTCATTTTGAACTCATCATATTTAAGCTGAGCAGTACCCAAATCCTGTGTAATATAGACTGAAGTACCATCTCCACGGAGAACCAATTTTTGGTCTAATCCTTCCTCTGTCAGATCTATCCAGACCGAATTGTCTTCTTTCTTAAAGAAAACGCCTTTGTCCAGCCCCTCCTGAATAATATCTTTCCCCAAAAGATAGGTGTCGGATTCGTAATAATATTTATCAAAGTCTACACCCAGCTGTTTATAAGTTTTTTCAAAACCGGCATAGACCCAACTATTCATGGTTTTCCAAAGCCTGATTACCTCTTCGTCTCCTGCCTCCCATTTTTGAAGCATAGCCTGAGCCTCTTTCATCAAGGGCGCATTCTTTTTCGCCTCATCTTCTGATTGCCCCTCGGCTTTCAGTGCTTCAATTTCTTTCTTATACTCCTTATCGAAGATGACATAATATTTCCCAACAAGGTGATCGCCCTTCATTCCTGTAGATTCAGGCGTCTCTCCCGCACCGAATTTCTGCCAGGCCAACATGGATTTACAAATATGTATACCGCGATCATTCACTAAATTTGCTTTAATGACTTCGTAACCGTAAGCTTTCAGAATTTCAGCAACAGAATACCCTAATAAATTATTTCGTATATGCCCCAAATGCAATGGCTTATTTGTATTTGGTGAAGAATATTCGACCATCAATTTCTTTCCGTTCGCAGGAAAGGTTCCAAAATCTTTGGCCACAATCGTTTCGTTCAACAAGGAAACCCAGTAGTCATCAGAAAGCACGATATTCAAAAAGCCTTTTATTACGTTGAAGCCTGAGATTTCAGGAATATGCTGCTGTAAATAGGCGCCGATTACTGCTCCAGTCTGTTCCGGAGAAGATTTTGAGAAGCGCGTTACGGGAAAAGTTACGATCGTAATCTGCCCTTCAAACTCCTTTCGAGTCGCTTGTAAAGCTATCTGATGTTCTAAAATATCTGCATTGTAAATCGCTTTAACAGCCTGTACTGTGACTTCAACAAGTCGCCTTTGAATAGAATTTGCCATTTAATGATTTTGTAAATTTTACAACTTCCTGATAGTGAACTGGAAATAAATAACATTCCTTATTTAGGTATTCACCATTAAAGTATATCTTTGCAAAAATAATAAAAAATGCAGAGCTATCAGGAATTTCTTGACTTAAGTGTTGGTTTTCCGCAGGACGGATTCGAAATCATCGACGACGAATTGTATTTCCACGATTTGAATTTAATGGAAATGATAGAAACGTACGGTACGCCGTTACGTTTTACCTATTTGCCTATCGTCAGCAAAAAAATTCAACAAGCGAAAATCCTTTTTCAGACCGCCATTCTGAAACACAACTATCGCGGATCTTACAAATACTGTTATTGTACTAAATCTTCCCATTTCAAGCATATTGTAGAAGAAGCTTTGAAAAATGATATCCACCTTGAAACTTCATCTGCGTTTGACATGCCGATGATCGATTCATTGGAAAGACAAGGTACCGTAACAAAAGACATTACAGTCATCTGTAATGGATTTAAAACCTATCAGTACAAACAGTATATTGTTGATATGATCCATGATGGTTATACAAACATTATTCCTGTCTTGGACAATAAGGAAGAATTCAATCTCTATGATGATGAGATTGAATTAGACGAACCATGTGCTTTGGGAATCCGGGTCGCTTCAGAGGAGCAGCCAGATTCTCAATTTTACACCTCCAGATTGGGCATTCGCCAAGAAGATGTCATCGATTTTTACAATAATAAGATTGTTGACAATCCAAATTTTAAGGTGAAGCTACTTCATTTTTTTATTAATTCGGGGATATCAGACACACCGTATTACTGGAATGAGTTGGAGAAATACGTCACTCTCTATTGTAAATTCAAAAAAGTAAATCCTGATTTAGACACTTTGGATATTGGTGGCGGCATGCCTTTTAAGGATTCATTGGTGCATGATTTCGATTATGAATATATGGTCAATGAAATTGTCAACAGGATCAAACAGATCTGCGCGCACCATGAAGTCATGGAACCGGATATCATTACTGAATTTGGCAAATATACAGTCGCTGAAGCGTCAGGAATTCTTTATAAAGTTTTGGGCCGTAAGCAACAAAATGATCGCGAACGTTGGTTTATGATTGACGGGTCTTTCATTACCAACTTACCGGACGTTTGGGCTTTAAACCAAAAATACATTTTATTACCAATCAACAATTGGGATTCGGAATATGAACGCGTGAACTTAGGTGGGATCACCTGTGATGGCCAGGATTATTATAATCAGGAAGCACACATGAACTCTGTATTTATGCCTAAAACACGTAAAGTACAATACCTAGGATTCTTCCACACCGGAGCCTATCAAGATGTATTGAGTGGATACGGTGGAATTCATCATTGTCTGCTTCCTTCACCTAAACATGTATTGGTACGAAGAAATAGAGATGAAACTTTCAATTACGAAGTCTTTGGGGAGGAACAAAATTCCAAACAGGTCATGAAGCTATTAGGCTATCAATAAGATATTCCGTTTGAAAAAAATGATGCTATAAATTTTAACGTATCTTTTTAGTAAGGAGATATGCAAATCAACGATAGTGGGAAAGGTCTCGATCTTAGGGTTGAGACTTTTTCTTTTAAGTAGCTCCCTACTTTTTCCGATCTTTTGCAATCTAATAACCTCCCCTATCAATCTACGAAACCGACAGCATGTAATCTCATAACAAGTCGATACTTAATAAGGACTTTATCCGGACTTAATGGGGACCTTATTCGGTCCTCGTCCGGATAAAACCGTATAAAGTACGTTTTAACTCGGTATAGTACCATGATCAAACCAGTATCAATAATTAAGTTCTTCTCTTAATGCATCTGATCTAATACACCGCTATGCAGCAAATCTAATACAGTACCATTCTTATACACCTTTGCCACATAACAAAGCAGCCCCATTATCCAGGAGCTTGCTTGTGGTGGATTTTTCGATATTTTTTAACGGATTTTCTTTTAAGAAATGTAGCAGTAGTTCGTTTTTATTTCGCTACCCAAGTATTAAAAAATTTCAATACTTTTTCTTCGTCATAGCTTTTGTCTTTTTCCATACTACCACTTTCCTGTATATGAAGTGTCTTTCCGTTTATATCCAATACGATAAAAAATGGATACCCTAACTTTCCACCCTCAGGTGCATACTTCTGGAAAACCGCCTCATTCTTGTTTTCTTTCGAATAATTTAGGTGATAATAGAGAAAACGACTTTTTAATAATTTGTCTATGCTGGCCGTTTTATGGATATAATCATTAAATCGCAGACACCATACACACCAATTCCCACCGGCCTGTATAATGACATTCTTCTTTTCCTTTTTGGCCAATTTCAATAAGCTATCAATATCTTTCTGTGCATCAGCCTCAGGATGATATGGCCTGGAAAATTCTGACTGAATCTTCGGGGCTTCCTGCGCAAAGGCAATTGAATGTGGCAATTGAATACCCATAACGACCCCCATTCCTAAAAACAACAATTTAATTCTTCTCATTATTCAACAAATTATTGATGATTTAAAATTACAAAATCATTTTTCCAAACCAAAACATAAGCCTATTATAATGGTTAAACATTATATCGCTCTTTTTTTTAAAAAAAGACAAGGGACATCCATAGGGCCATCGTGACAATGTTACCTTAATTATTTTAAAAATTTCCACAAAAAAAACGGCAGTAACGAACTATTTAAAACAATAAAAACATATATATCAAAACAAAACAAAAGAAAATAAAACATAAAATATTCTAAAATAATTTTAACAAATTCCTTTAGAATCTCGCAAATATACTATAACTTAGCACTAATCGACTAAAGCGATTCATACTAAGAGATATAAACTCAGACCAAAAACGAAACAAAATGAAACTAAAAGAATTCAAAAGGTCAAGATTAATAGAAAGAATAAAAGACACAAGTGAGTGGGATGTTATCGTGATAGGAGGTGGAGCTAGTGGCTTAGGTGTTGCACTGGACGCACTTAGTAGAGGATTCAAAACGATATTATTGGAACAAGTCGATTTTGCCAAAGGCACATCCAGCAAAGCAACAAAGCTTGTTCATGGCGGTGTACGTTACCTCGCCCAAGGAGATATCTCCCTGGTCAGAGAAGCACTTCATGAAAGGGGCTTACTACAGCAAAACGCACCTCATCTGGTTAAAAATCAATCTTTTATAATCCCAAACTACAGTTGGTTTGACGGCCCTTTCTACACCATTGGCATGAAAATATACGATTTCCTAGCGGGTAAACTAAGCCTAGGAAAATCCATACATATTAACAAGGAGGAAACACAACGAAGAATCAGCACAGTGCGGGCAAAGGGGCTCTATGGCGGCGTTGTCTATCAGGATGGTCAATTTGACGACTCAAGACTCGCGGTCAATGTTGCACAAACCTGCATTCAAATGGGTGGTGTAGCACTGAACTATATACGCGTAACCAATCTTACCAAAAATAATGCTGGCCAAGTAAATGGTGTTATTGCACAAGATACTGACACAGGAGAAGTTTTCACGATCCAAGGCAAAGCTGTCATCAATGCTACGGGAATTTTTGTCGATGATGTTCTAAAAATGGATAAACCCGAAGCAAAACAAATGGTGAGACCAAGTCAAGGTGTACATCTTGTTTTTGATAAATCCTTCCTCCCCGGTGACGATGCGATCATGATCCCTAAAACTGACGATGGCCGGGTGCTCTTTCTTGTTCCATGGCACAATCGGGTTATTGCAGGAACCACAGATACACCTATTGACGAACATAGTCTTGAACCTGTAGCGCTGGAACAAGAAATCGACTTCATCTTAACAACTGCCGGACGCTATCTCACCAAACAACCCACCCGTCAAGATGCACTTGCTGTATTTGCCGGTCTTCGGCCCCTCGCAGCTCCAACCGCGAATTCCAACAAAACCAAAGAAATTTCCCGAAGCCACAAAGTTATTGTCAGCGATTCAAAATTACTGACGCTAACTGGAGGAAAATGGACGACCTTTCGGAGAATGGGACAAGATACAGTCGATAAAGCAATTAAAATTGGCTGTTTACCCAAGAAGGAAAGCAACTCTGCGACACAAAAGATTTATAGCGCCATCCCTACAACCGACAGAAGCAACCACATGTATATTTATGGTGCTGACCAGGAAGCGATACATGCGCTCGCCCAAGAAAATCCCGTCTGGGGTGAAAAAATAGTGGATCATCTAGAATTTAAAAAAGCTGAAGTGGTGTGGGCTGTCCGCAATGAATTGGCACAAACAGTAGAAGACGTACTTTCACGTCGTGTGCGCATTCTATTTCTCGATGCCAAGGCAGCGATTGCCGCAGCTCCTGAAGTCGCTAAAATAATCGCTCAAGAATTAGGTAAAGACGAGAACTGGCAAAAAAATCAAATAGAAAATTTCGAGAAAGTTGCAAAAAATTATATCTTAAGCTAATACAAAAATAACCAGCAGTAATCAATTATGGAACAACAATACATATTGGCCATGGATCAGGGAACAACGAGCTCCAGAGCCATCATTTTTGATAAAGAAAGAAATATCGTTTCAATTGCTCAAAAAGAATTTACACAAATATTCCCAAAACCGGGATGGGTAGAACATGACCCACATGAAATCTGGTCGACGCAAGCCGGTGTCACTGCCGAAGCAACAACAAAGGCCGGACTGAATGGCAAAAACATCGCCGCCATCGGAATAACCAATCAACGGGAAACTATTGTTGTATGGGAAAAGGAAAGCGGCAAACCGGTCTACAATGCCATTGTATGGCAAGATAAACGTACTGCGGATTATTGTGATGAACTCCGTCAATCGGGCAAACATGAAATGATCCAGAAAAAAACGGGACTTATCCTAGATCCCTATTTTTCGGCAACGAAAATAAAATGGATTCTTGACCATGTCGATGGCGCAAGAGAAAAAGCCCAGAATGGTGAGCTGATCTGCGGCACAATTGATACTTGGCTGGTATGGAATCTTACACGTGGAGATGTTCACATTACCGATGTGACCAATGCTTCACGTACACTTCTATTCAATATCCATACCATGAACTGGGATGCCGAACTTCTTGAATTATTTGATATCCCCGCCTCCATGCTGCCTCAGGTGAAGGAAAGTAGCGAAATATATGGTGAGTCCAGAACAACAATCTTTGCACATAAAGTCAAAATCGCCGGAATTGCCGGAGATCAGCAAGCAGCACTTTTTGGTCAACAATGCATTGAAAAAGGCATGGTAAAAAACACCTATGGCACGGGATGCTTCATGTTAATGAATATTGGCAATAAACCAATTATGTCCAAAAACAACCTACTGACAACCGTAGCCTGGAAGATTAACGGAAAAACCGAATACGCCTTAGAAGGAAGTATATTTATAGGCGGCGCACTGGTTCAATGGCTACGGGATAATCTTAATATTATTTACAAATCCGCAGATATTGAACAGTTGGCACTCTCCGAAAAAGATAACGGTGGTGTAACCTTTATTCCCACTTTCGCGGGGCTGGGCGCCCCCTACTGGAACGCCAGGGCGCAAGGCACGATATTCGGACTAACACGGGCAACGACAAACGGGCATATTGCCAGAGCTTCGCTGGAAGCTATCTCACTCCAAACCAGTGATGTTTTAAAGGCCATGGAAGCTGACAGTGGAATACCGATCAAGGAACTTCGTGTGGATGGCGGAGCAACGGCAAATAATCTTCTGATGCAGATTCAGGCCAACGTACTGAACAGCAATGTCATTAGACCTAAAATCACCGAAACAACAGCTCTGGGAGCAGCTTATCTGGCAGGATTGGCGGTCGGCTTTTGGAAGGATGAACAAGAACTTTCAAAATTCTGGGCGCAAGACCGTCTTTTTGAACCCGAAAAAGAACAAGAAGAACAAACCCAGCAGATTATTAAGCAATGGACCAAAGGTGTGAAAGCATTGCAATTCTGGACAGAAAACTAACCAATACTTATGAACCATTATTTAGCAGAATTTATCGGTACCACACTCCTTCTACTTCTTGGTAATGGTGTTGTTGCGAATGTGATCTTAAAAGGAACAAAAGGAGAAAACAGCGGCTGGATCGTCATCACTACCGGATGGGCTTTAGCCGTATATATCGGAGTCGTATTCGCAGGCCCTTACACAGGTGCTCACTTAAACCCGGCAGTAACAATCGCCATGGCACTTCATAAAGCGCTTCCCTGGACAGAAGTGCCTGGCTATATTCTTGCCCAAATTGCGGGCGGTTTTTGTGGAGCATTGCTAACTTACATTATACACAAAGATCATTTTGATGCCACAGCCGACCCTACCACAAAACTAGGTGTTTTCGCTACGATCCCAAACATCCGAAATACCACGACG
Organism: Sphingobacterium puteale; assembly: GCF_003627955.1. Taxonomy (GTDB): domain Bacteria; phylum Bacteroidota; class Bacteroidia; order Sphingobacteriales; family Sphingobacteriaceae; genus Sphingobacterium; species Sphingobacterium puteale. The sequence goes on from NZ_RBWS01000007.1 coordinate 350,264, forward strand.
AATCTAGCGAGCGAAATCATCGGGACTTTCGTCTTAATTTTTGTCATCTTTTTTATCACCGGACAAGATGTGAGCATCAATGGAAAGACTGAACCTATTGGAATGGGATCTTTAGGTGCCATACCCGTTGCTTTTTTAGTTTGGGCTATTGGATTATCATTAGGCGGAACAACAGGCTACGCAATTAATCCTGCGAGGGATTTGGGCCCCCGTCTATTTCACGCAATCTGGCCAATTAAAGAAAAAAGAGACTCGGATTGGTCGTATGCATGGATTCCTATTATAGGACCTATCACCGGAGCGGTGTTAGCGTTTGTTGTTTATATTTTAATAAAATAAATAGAGTATAAAATAACAAAGGGATTCAATATTGAATCCCTTTGTTATTTTATACTCGTTTGGGTTTTCGGCGACCATATTCACGGTCCCGCTCAAAAGTATTCATGTGTCGTTCCTTTTTTACTGGATACACATCTTCAATAACAATCAATATCCCCTTCTCTTCTACTGTACCGAACTCATCATTTCGGGCAGTCCCAAAAGACTTCATCGTCGGAGATAAGTTCATGTAAGTATTGATTAAGGGTGGAATATTTTCACCTAATGCCCTGACATGACTATTTAATATTTTATACCCTTCCTTATAATCTAATCCGTCAAAAACACCCACAAAACGATCATAGTCATTTTTAATTTCAAGGTCAGGAAGCGGAACAACCAATTTATCGTGATCTGGAAAATAATAATCCATAAAGTAAAGCAGCATATCTCTCGCATCCTTATTATAATGCGGATACATCGTTACTTTTCCAAAAAGGTATTTAATTTCAGGGTTCAGCATAACCAAAGCGCCCAAACCGTCCCATAAATTGTCTAGCGAAAAAATCCCTTTTCTATTATCAATTGCCGGCTGATACCTAGGTTGCACGAACGATCGGCCCAGTTCAATTGTATACGGTAAATAATCTTTTGTAAACTGATCAGAAAACTGAAAATAATGAGCTGTAGATAAATTGGGAATACCATTTGACTTTCCTGCTTCGGCACATTTAATTACGCGATATCCCGCAACAACTTCTTCATCTTCAGGATTCCAAGCGATCAATTGATCATAACAGTCTTCGCATGTATCGTTTTCATCAATATCAATGGAAAGCCCTGTACCTCCTCCTGCGCCACGGAACGTCAACTCTCGTAACCGACCGATCTCACGCATCACATTTGGTGAGTTATGATAGTTGATTAAGTATATTTCGTTATTTCCATTGTTGGTATAGCGTAAGAAAACCTCCTTATTCAATTCGGCTTTCAATAATTCTCTATCAACTGGAGGTATAATTTCTTGCATAAATTCTATTTTTCTTGAGCTAATCCATAAACCCTTCTTTTCACTTCTTCAGCCCAAGTCTTTTCGTTTTTTGATTGATCAAACGCTGTATAAGGGATTCTCTTTCCTACTATAATGTTAACGGTATGCCCGCGCTGGGCAAACATTTCATCAGGTAAATATAACATTTCAATGTTTACCTTAAGACCTATTTTTTGTCTAAGTCTTGCAAAATTATAAAAAAACTTAGAGTTTTTGCCGTCAATCAGTACCGGAATGACATCTTTTTTATATTTTTTTGCTTTACTAATAAAACTTTTTTTCCATTCCAGGTCTTCAATACGCCCATCTTTCTGCTTTCTAGAAACTAGCCCGGCGGGAAACACAAGTAAGGCATCATCCGCACCGTAAGCTTCCTCAATTGCTGAAATGGCTTGTTTACCCTGACTCCCTAATTTATTCACCCCCACAAATAAAGGCCTCAAATTACCTATATTTAACAAGATATCATTGACCAAAAATTTCACGTCCCGGCGATGCTTTCCGATCGCATGCATAAACGCAATACCATCCAATCCACCCAGGGGATGGTTAGATGCAAAAATTACCGAATCAGACACCGGAATATTTTCTGCGCCATATAAGTTCACTTTTACCCCCAGATCATTGATTAACGCATCGACAAAGTCCAGTCCTTGCAAATCGGCAAAGCGAGTCATGATATCATTGATTTCATCCTCATGGATCGTTTTCTTCAGATAGTTCAGCAGGAAAGATGGAATCCATTTTGCTAGTCCAGCATTTTTTTTGTGAATAACTTTGCGTATATCAATAAATTTTTTATTCTCACTCGTAATCATCAATCTTATTTTTCTGACTAAAAATACCTACTTGCCCTATTTAAGCATATATCAAATTGCTGACAAAAATACTAACAGAATGCTAATAAAAGTACAATTTTAAACATTAAAATTGCACTTATTTGCAATAATGTGATTACTTACTTTTATTTTATCCGTTAAACTCAAAAAAGCCACCGTTTCCTGAAGGAATCTGATCTGTAAAAATTTCCCTTTCACATCATTTTTTTTTATTAAGTTTGGGTATGTTAATAGGACAATTTCTTTCAAACGCGGATTTCAGCATTCAAAAGGCTGATTCAATACAGCAGGCATTAGAAAAACTTCAGGACATGCTTTGTAAAGAATTGGTTGTTTTAAATGGAGATGAATATATTGGATTCGTCAACGAGTCGATTTTATTGGATGCCGACAATGAAGAAGCTCCTATTTCCGCCATTAAAATTAATACGGCGCCGATACAGCTTAAATTTAACCAACATCCTTATGATGGCCTGGTCATGATGACTGTATATAATAGTTCCTTGGTTCCTATTTTGGATCAGGATAACAAATATGTCGGTGTTTCTACACAATTAGATATTTTAAAAGCAATTTCATTGATCCAATCTCAAAATGAATCCGGAGCTATTATTGTACTATCAATTGGATTACATGACTTTTCATTATCTCAAATTGCACACCTGGTAGAGAGTGACAACTGTAGAATCCTCAATTGCGCTACAAAAATAAATCTCGAAAGCGACTCGATTGAAGTGACGTTAAAAGTAGATAAATCTAATATCAATGCATTGCTTAATTCATTCTTAAGACATAATTATATAATTATGGAGACACACAATACCGTTGCCGCATTCGATGACACAGCCGAACGGTATCAGCAGCTTATGAATTACATCAACATTTAATTATTTAAGATTAGTTTTTTTCTCATCTTTGCCCCATAAATTCAAAAAATATGAGAATTGCGATATATGGACGAGAGTTTCAACCCTCCGTTATAGCACATGTGAAGCACTTATTTAAATACCTCGTTATTAAAAACGTTGATATTTGGGTTTATGCCCCCTTTTATAAGTTCTTGACAACGCAGTTTGAATGTGATTTTAAATTCCCTACTTATCATACATACGAGGAAATTAAAAACAGTGCAGATCTTATGCTCAGTTTAGGCGGCGATGGAACGATGCTGTCCGCCGTATCACTCATTAGAGACGCTGGAATTCCCATTGCGGGAATTAATTTTGGACGTTTGGGCTTTTTGGCCTCCATTAATAAAAATGATTTCGAACATGCAATAGATGATATATTAAACAATCGTTACGATATCCAAAAACGTGTTCTTCTTTCCGTAGAGTCTGAACAGATCAATTTGTTTCAGGGCAATCATTATGCGCTTAATGATATTACGGTATTTCGTTATGATAGCTCTGCCATGATCACGGTCAACGCACGAATTAACGGTGAACTGCTCAATTCCTATTGGGCGGATGGCTTGATTATCGCCACCCCTACTGGTTCCACAGCCTATTCACTGAGCTGTGGAGGTCCGATCATTATGCCTGAAAGTGGAAATTTTGTCATTACACCGATTTCACCACATAACCTTAATGTCAGACCGATCGTTATTTCAAATCAATTCACGCTAGAACTTGAAATCGAGAGCCGAAGCAATCAATACATACTCAGCTGTGACTCAAAAAACGAGTCTATTGACACGTCGGTCAAACTGACGATCAAACAAGCCCCATTTACGATTAATCTAATTCGTCTTCCACACGAAAGCTTTTTTAGCACATTAAGAGAAAAGCTGCTCTGGGGTATCGATGTCAGAAACTATTAATCTTTATCATATTGTACTTCTGAATTTCCAATTAAAAATCGATATTTGGAACAAATAAGCACAGATAAGGTACATAAAACATCGATAATGAGGATTCAACAATAATGATCAAACGAATTCATTCTGCGAGGTCAAAATTCGTTTAAAGATAATACACAGACAACCAGGATCTGGTTTTTAACACGCAAATAAGCTATGATTAAGCTAAAAGTGTTAATTTATTGAAAATAGCAACAATGAGCTTTTTAGATCAAATTGATAAAATTAAATTACCCCAGCATATTGCCATTATCATGGATGGTAATGGCCGTTGGGCAAAACAAAAAGGCAAACTCCGCGTATTCGGACACCAAAATGGTGTGAAAGCAGTGAGAGAGGCCTTAGAAGGATGTGTTCAGGCCAACATTAAATTTTTAACACTCTACGCATTCTCCGCGGAAAACTGGAATCGGCCAAAATTAGAAGTGATCGCACTGATGGAACTTTTGGTCTCCTCTTTAAAAAAAGAAATCAAGACATTTCAGGAAAATGGTGTTAGATTAAATGCCATTGGAGATATCAGCAAGCTCCCAACAAACGCACAAAAAAAACTACAGGAAACAATTGACGCCACCAAAGACAATACACATTGTACTTTAACGCTCGCTCTGAGCTATAGTTCACGTCAGGAAATTGTGGAAGCCACCCGAAATTTGGTTAAAAAAGTAAATGCAGGTGAAATAGCCATTGAAGATATCAACGACGATATCTTTTCTGCTAATCTCTATACCCGAAATCTTCCGGATCCGGATTTATTGATCCGAACCAGTGGAGAACTTCGCATTAGCAATTTTCTTCTTTGGCAAATTGCCTATTCCGAACTATGCTTTATAGAGAAGATGTGGCCAGAGTTTACGAAAGAAGATTTATTTAAATCAATTGTAGAATATCAACAAAGAGAAAGAAGGTTTGGAAAAACAAGTGAGCAGTTATAAATGATTTTATTAAATTTGTCAACTGATTTGAAAAAAAACAAGCTGGTTAAATTTTCTTAATTAACAAAAATTAACAACTGATTGGTGTACTTTAGCGCCAATAATTCAAGATAAATGAAGCGTATACTACCCGTAATACTATTTTTTGGTCTCTCATCAATGCAACTTGTCTACGGACAGGAAAAAGGTGCGTTCAACTTAAATGACCCCGAAAAAATCAGTTATCTCAACCCTAAAAACTATGTAATTAGTGCTGTTGATGTAACCGGAACACAATTTTTGGATAAAAACGTATTAATTACCATATCTAAATTGTCGGTAGGTCAATATTTGGAAGTGCCAAGTGAAGCGACTGCAAAAGTAGTAAAAGATATGATGGCTCAAGGCCTCTTCGATGATGTCGAATTATGGGCAGACAAAATTGAAGGCGAAAACATATTTTTGACCATCCGCGTAGTAGAACGCCCTCGTTTGACCCGTATTGATATTAATGGACTGAGCAAAAGCCAAACTGAAGAAGTCCGTAAACGTTTAAATAGCAATACAGGCAAAATCGTCAATGAAAATTTGATGAACACCACACGGGCAACAATCCAACGCTTTTTAAAAGAAAAAGCATACTTATATCCGGAGATTAAACTAAGAACAGTTAAGGATTCGGCACAGGCCAACAATGAAATCCTGATTGCGGATGTGGATAAAAAACACAAGGTGAGGGTTAAAAAAATGACCTTTACGGGCAACGAGCATTTTTCACAGAAAGAACTGCGAAAAATGGCCAAACCAATCAAACAGAAAATGTGGTACCGCATTTTTGGCCCTGGTAAATTCAAGGAAGAGAAGTATAAGGAAGGTAAAGAGAATCTGATCAAAAAACTGGCGGCCAAAGGGTATCGTGATGCCGAAATCTTAAAGGATACGGTCATTCGGGATGGAGAAAAAAATGTATTGGTAAATTTTGACATTTACGAAGGACCTAAATATTACGTTGGTAATATTGTATGGACAGGAAATGCAAAATATTCCGACACCTTATTAAATAAGATTTTAGGGATAAAACGCGGTGATGTATTCTCTGAAGAAAAACTGAATACCAAATTGCTGGGCGGTGGTCGAAATTCCGATGATATTTCATCGATCTATATGAATGATGGATATTTGACTTTCTCCGTAGATCCTGAACAGACACGTGTTTATAATGATACCATTGATTTGAATTTACGCGTCTATGAAGGTGCTCAATATACCATTAACAACGTTATTGTAAAAGGTAACGATGTAACGAATGACCGTGTGGTTTTACGTTCCATTTATACGAAACCGGGGCAAAAATTCTCAAAAGAGCAAATTATGCGAAGTGTCCGTGAAATTGCCCAATTAGGAAATTTTGATGAACAAAAAACAAATCCGGTTCCGACCAATTTGAACTATGCAGAAGGAACGGTTGATATTGTTTACAATGTGACAGAGAAACCCTCTGATCAAGTAGAGCTTTCGGGAGGTTATGGAGCTGGACAGATCATCGGTACACTGGGATTAACCTTTAATAACTTCTCCACAAGTAATTTCTTTGATAAAAGTTCATGGAAGCCTCTTCCTCGTGGTGACGGGCAAAAATTAAGTGTACGTGGTCAGACTTCTGGTAAACGTTACCAATCATACAGCTTCTCATTCTCAGAACCTTGGTTAGGTGGAAAAAAACCTATTTATTTTGGTTTGAGTGCTTATACCTCTAGTTCATCTTATGGTGGATTCAATTATTATACTGGTGAGCAAATTGTCAAAGATTCGGAGTTGAACCGGATTTGGATGACAGGTATCACGGCAACTTTAGGTAAGCGTTTACAATGGCCAGATAACTGGTTCCAAGCCAATACTTCATTGTCGTTCCAACGTTACAAACTTCAAAATTATGGTAATTATTTTTTGTTTGACAATGGTACGGCATACAATATTAACTTGACACAGGAATTTAGCCGCAACTCGATAGATGCACCGATTTACCCTACTTCGGGTTCGAACATCAAATTCTCCGTGCAACTAACGCCTCCTTATTCATTGTTCAATAATATTGACTATAAAAACGGTACTCCTCAAGATCGTTACCGTTGGACTGAATACCACAAATGGAAATTCGACTCACAATGGTATGCAAAAATTGTAGGAAAGTTAGTTTTCAAAGCTCAGGCGCAGTTTGGTTTCTTAGGTAAGTATTCTAACAAAACAGAAATTTCCACTTTCGAACGATTCAAGCTGGGTGGTGATGGTATGCAGGGATTTGATTACCTTCAGGGTTCAGAAATTATCGCTATGCGTGGTTATGCAAACGGTGTGATTATTCCAGAAGGTACTCAAAATGTAAACGTAGCAAGAAACTCGGGTAGCCCGATCTATACGAAATATCAAATGGAATTGCGTCATCCTGTGATGTTAAATGATCAAGCAACGGTATACGTACTGGCATTTGCCGAAGCGGGTAACACCTGGAACAAATTCACTGAATACAATCCATTTAAAGTACGTCGTTCGGCGGGCGTAGGTGCCCGTATCTTCCTACCTATCTTTGGTATGCTGGGAATTGACTACGGTCACGCATTCGATCCGATCCCAGGATTACCGAGCAGTACCTGGAAACAAAACTTTACATTTAGCATTATGCAAAATATGGGTGGATTCTAATAGAGGGTGATTCCCCCCTTTTAGGTCAATCTGAATTAAAGAAGCTATCGTACAAACTACGGTAGCTTTTTTTTATCAAATTAATTTTCAAATTTGATGCGAGATATATTTAAATCTTCCTATATTGAAGCAAACTTATTTTCAGCAACAAAGGTTAGACATACTGCCCTTTATACAAAGGCATCGTGAGAATCGGCCAACAAGTTAAATAGTGTTAAACCCGAGAAATATCTGTTAGATTGCATCTTTTTTGTTATTTTTGAGCCGTAAATTTACTTAAGGCAATTTGTCAGATTAAACTTTTGAGTTTATATGTTGTCATAAAGTAAATTAATGTTAAATAATAAATTTATAGTCTATAAAACTTACAGGAAATATGAAAAAAATATTGTTAGTTATAGCTTTTGTAGTCGTGAGTGCTACAGCGACATTTGCTCAACAGCTTGCGTATGTAGATTCAGAATATATCCTAAAACATGTCCCCGAATATACCGCCGCACAAAAACAATTGGATGATCTTTCTAAGCAATGGCAGGAAGAGGTGGATCAAAAATATGCTGAAATAGAAAAATTATATCAGGCTTATCAAAAAGATCAAGTTTTATTAAACGAAGATATGCGTCGCCGTCGTGAGGACGAAATCGTTACCAGAGAAAAAGAAGTTAAAGATTATCAAAAACAAAAATTCGGATTCGAGGGTGAACTTTTTAAAAGACGCATGCAACTGGTAAAGCCTATTCAGGACCGTGTCTCAAAAGCAATTCAAGAAGTAGCTTCCGCACATAATTTCGATTTCATTATGGATAAAGGAAAAGAGTCTACATTCCTATATGCGAACCAAAAATTGAACAAAAGTAATGAAGTCATTACAAAATTAGGTTATAAACCTAATCCTAGTCTTGCAAACTAAGCTGGAGTTTATTATCATTGTGGACACAAGTAATACAAATAGTAATTAATTAGAAAACTAAAAAGATTGCCATAGAGATGGCTTATTAGATTAAAATGAAAAGCATGAAAAATTTATTAAAAGGTGCGGTTGCTATAGTGGCAGTATTTTTCTCAACTCAATTCGCAAATGCTCAGCAAAAACTTGGTCATATCAATTTCGCTGAAATCATTCAATCCACTTCAGATTATAAAACAGCTGAAGGCCAATTGAAAACATTGAGCGATGGTAAAACAAAAGAAATTCAAGATATGGTTACCATTTATCAAACCAAACAAAAAGAGGCCAATGATAAATTACGTAACAGAAGTGAAGCGAATAAAGAGACAGTTGATCCTGAAATCAATAAATTAGGACAAGAGTTACAAGATATTCAATCCCGTATTCAAACTGCACAACAAGCTGCGCAAGAGGAGTTGGGTAAAAAAGAAGATGAGTTAATTACTCCAATTCAAAGAAAAGTGGCTGAGGCGGTAAACGCAGTATCCAAAGAAAAAGGTATGGCTTATGTATTTGATATCTCAAGCACAAATATTCCTTATTTCCAAGGTGGCGAAGATTTGACTGCTGCCGTTAAAACAAAATTGGGTATTTCTGCTACAGCAGCACCTGCAGCACCAGCGAAAAAATAATAACATATTTTACAGCAAAAAAAAGGGATTATTCATCTGAATAATCCCTTTTTTTTATTCCCTCATTTCTTACCTACTCTCTGAAATCAGCAGCTAATAACGCTTCAGAAATAGCTGCCAAAATCAACTCATAAAAAAGAATAAAAATCTGGCATACGATTTTCTTGCATTTACCAGGTAAAATTTAGATATTGTAAAAAAATACATATCTACCCTAATGAAAACATCATGAGCTCAAATTTGTTTATTAACGAACAAAGAGGGCAGCTTATGGAAGCTTCATTGCTAAAAATGGTTTTAATCGCATGAAATTATCATGGGCTTAAATCAGCTCAGAGGCTTATATAACTCAGTCTATGATAGCTTCTGTGCTATTAAACCGACGAAGGCAGCATGAATGCCTTTGAAAACAAATTGGTAATGAATAAACAAATTATTCTAATGAAAAAGAAAGTAACTGAGGATCATCCAAAGAAAGAAAGAAAAGTAACATCTGGTCCCATCCGGGACAAAGAACGTACCAAAGCACGGATGATTGCTGCGGTAGGAAAAGTCATCCAAAAGAAAGGTTACCATGCCTTGAACGGGCCGAATATCGCGCTTGAATGTGGTTTAAATAAAGCACTTATCTGGAACTATTTTGGTGGTCTCGACCAATTGGTTGAAGCTTACTTAACACAAAAGGACTTTTGGCAAATCGGAGATAAAGGAATTTTGGAACAGATGGTATCAAATCCACAGGATATTGATGTTGACTTAGTAAATGAATTACTGAAATCCCAGTTGAATACATTTTTAAAAGATAAAACCAAACAAAAAATCATCCATTGGGGGCTGGGTGAAAAAACAAAAGCACTAAAAAATATAGCTGATCGCCGTGAAGCTCTTGGAGAAGAATTATTTAAATACTTTGATCCAAAATTTGAAAATTCTGAAAATGATGTAAGAGCGACATTAGCTTTATTGATTAGTGGAATTTACTACCTAAGCTTACAGGCCAAATCGACGGGCAGCACCTTCTGTGGTATAGATATCAATACAGAAGAAGGAAAAACACGTATCGAAAAAACGATTGGAAGAATTCTCAAACAGACATTTTCCGACGTAGAATAACTCGATGAATAAAATAACCTCAGCTTCCAGGAAATCGCGATAATTTCTTGGAAGTTTCTTTTCCCATTTCCTCTATCTCTTCCTTAAAAATTTTCAGAAAATGATGTGAACAATCTGGTTTTCTGATTTATTTTTACTATGTTAGCATAACAAAATAATATGGTATATTTGTTATGTAACCAATATTCGAGCATATGATAGGTCAACTAATATTTGCAGTTTGTTTTCTGGGCGCGCTATTTTTTTTTAGTAAAAATGCACGGCGGATCTATAGTAATATCAAATTAGGTCGCGAGTTAGATCGTTCTGATAGGCCTTCTGAGCGTTGGAGAACAATGCTTTTGGTTGCCTTTGGGCAAAAAAAGATGTTTAAGCGCATTATTCCTGCCATTCTGCACTTATTTGTCTATTTAGGCTTTGTCATCATCAATATTGAAATGTTGGAGATCATTATTGATGGTTTATTCGGAACTCATCGGGTATTTTCGTTTTTGGGAAGTTTTTATAATTTCTTGATCGGCTCATTTGAATGGCTGGCACTTGGGGTATGGGTATCCTGCTTAGTCTTCCTGATTCGAAGAAATGTCATTCGAGTAAATCGCCTAAACGGTAAAGAGCTTAATAATTGGCCCAAAACCGACGCTAATATGATCTTGGTCACAGAAATTCTGCTGATGTCGGCTTTTCTGCTGATGAATGCAACCGATCTTAAATTACAGCTTTATGGATTCGAACACTTTAAGTCTGTTGGTTCGTTTCCGGTAAGCCACTATCTCTTGCCCTATTTGCCAACCTCAACTGCGACTTTATATATCATCGAAAGATCTTGTTGGTGGTTTCATATATTAGGTGTATTGGCTTTTTTAAACTATCTCCCCTATTCAAAACACTTGCATATCATACTCGCTTTTCCCAACACCTATTTTTCAAATCTGTATGCCAAAGGAAAATTATCCAATATGGCTGCTGTGACAAATGAAGTAAAAGCAATGCTTGATCCAAGCTTTACGCCCCCCTCTTCGGATGGGATAGCTCGTTTTGGAGCTAAAGATGTTCAGGATTTAACATGGAAAAGCCTTTTGGATGCCTATACTTGCACCGAATGTGGCCGTTGCACATCCTCCTGTCCTGCCAATATCACAGGAAAACTTCTGTCACCCCGAAAAATAATGATGGACACAAGAGATAGGCTAACTGAAGTAGGTAATAACATTAAGGTAAACGGCAGTTTCGTGGAGGATGGCAAGTCTCTTATCGATACCTATATCAGTCGGGAAGAATTATGGGCTTGCACAAGCTGCAATGCCTGTGTAGAGCAATGTCCTGTCAATATTAACCCATTGGACATTATTGTAGAACTTCGTCGGTTTGCGGTTATGGAGGAATCTCAGGCGCCCGCAAGTATTAATAATATGTTTGGAAACATTGAGAATAATGGTGCTCCATGGAAGTATGCACAAATGGATCGCGCAAATTGGACTCAACAACAATAGTTTAATGATGGAAAATGAATTGAAAGTTCCAACAGTCGCTGAACTGTTAGCTAAGGGAAAAACTCCCGATATATTATTTTGGGTGGGTTGTGCCGGTAGCTTTGATGAACGCGCGCAAAAAATAACACGTGATATCTGTAGAATTCTCCAACACGTTGGTATTAACTATGCTATTCTTGGAACGGAGGAAAGTTGTACGGGTGATCCTGCTAAGAGAAGTGGAAATGAGTTTTTATTTCAGATGCAAGCCATGATGAATATAGAGGTTCTGAATGGATACGAAATCAAAAAAATCGTAACCGCTTGTCCCCACTGTTTTAACACGCTTAAAAATGAATATCCTGCTTTGGGTGGTCATTATGAAGTCATTCATCATACGCAATTGATCCAGAGTCTCATTGACGAGGGCAAGTTGAAACCAGCTGACAATAACATCTTTAAGGGAAAAAAAATAACCTATCATGATCCTTGCTACCTAGGGCGCGCAAACGAAGTCTATGAAGCACCTCGAAAAGTTCTTGAAAGTCTAGATGCACAACTTGTTGAATTAAAACGCTGCAAAAGCAACGGTCTATGCTGCGGCGCCGGCGGGGGCCAAATGTTTAAAGAACCCGAACCAGGCAAAAAAGATATCAACATTGAGCGCATTGAAGAGGTAATAGGAATACAGCCACAGGTTGTTGCTGCAGCATGTCCTTTCTGTATGACGATGTTAAAGGACGGTGTAAAAATAAAAGAGAAGGAGTCCGAAATAGAAGTACTCGATATTGCAGAAATAACAGCCCGGGCAAATAAACTTTAACTATTTCAGTTTAGAAATCATGATATAAAATAAGAAGGCTCGATCCGAAGATCAAGCCTTTTTTGTTAAAAGGATATTCCCCTTTAACGTTGCTAAAAGCTAGCTGTCATAGGCACCCCGCCGGTTAAAATATGGGTACCTATGATCGAGCTAACGATGGGTAAATTTCTCCTATTCCCCATCAATCAAACCAAGTTGATAGCCATTTCAAAGATAGAGCGCATTACCCAACTATCTATTGACCATTTTCTAGAAAAAATTGATCAAATCGTAAATTTCAAAAAAATCAATGGTTTCCTCAGGGACGACAGCAAAATCCAAAAATTGTAGTCTCTATATTCTGATTTAATAAAATCTGGTGTAGGAAAATCAATAAATGGCTGTCAGCGCGTCAATGGAGCAGCCGACACATCCATCTATCTTTTGCCCAACGGAATAAAATTACCGCATTGGCCTTATGGCGCTCAACATAAATAACCCCTCCTGTGTGGCCGCTTTTGAATCAATACGTCAATGAATCCTTTTGTCGGTATCCAAACGGACAAAACCTACCTTATCCGATAGATATAAATCTCTTTCTGCTCGACCGTATCAACTTATATGGGATATCTTTCATGACCATCCTGAAAAAAACGGTTGCGCCAAAATTTCCATCAAAAATTTAATAATGTTTCCAATGGGCCTTAATACCCGAATATTTCAACATAACATTTAAGAGAATCGTCCAGGCTATCAGACGTGTAAAAACAAAATCAAATTTATCTGCTTCAAATGTAAATCCCGGGCAACAATAACAGGATAATCTATAGACAAATTGAATGCATTGGAAACTTGCTTTACTTCATGGATCATATTTGGAGAGAGTAACAGTCACATGAAACGCTGTGCATCAAGACAAAAAGGAGCAGTAATTAATAGAAGTATAACAAGGTTTTTGAATTATAACCTAATTAGATAAAGACTTTTTGTTATAAAACCTCGAAACAATATTAAAATGCAATAAGAATGGTCTTCACAAAGAATAAGAGCCATATGAAGACCATATTAGAAAGCAAAAACCGTTAAAACAACAACGTTTTTTTAAATCTCATTTTTTTCGATCCATTTCGTTACTGCCTGTGGGGCATAGTTTTCCATCTGATCTAAAAGTTCTTCAATTGTCTGGCCGACCAAGAGCATCTCGCGGTTCTCCGGTCTTAAAAGCCCTTCATGAACCATATGGTCCATAAACTTGATTAGGTGGTCATAAAACCCGTTAATATTCAATAATCCCACAGGTTTTCCATGTAGCCCCAATTGCGCCCAGGTCGTCATTTCAAAAAGCTCCTCCAGTGTTCCAAATCCACCGGGCAGTGCAATTACTCCTTCAGCATATTCATTCATGATTCTTTTACGATCATGCATACTGTCTACTATGATTAACTTCGTTACGCCTCGATGTTCCCGCTCTTTTGAGTTTAAAAAATGGGGAATAACGCCAATGACTGAACCACCTTTTTCCAGAACGGCATTTGCAACCACGCCCATTAATCCAGCGCGTCCACCGCCATATACCAATTGAACATTCCGTTGCGCAAAAGTGTAACCTACGTATTTAGCCTGATCTTCATATATGGTAGAATTGCCCAAACTGGAAGCGCAAAATACAACAATGCTTTTGATTTTATTCATACACAAGTATAAAAAATAAGCAGCCTAAATCCATTTTTTTAGCAATTTAAATATTCCATTTTTATAAGGCGGATAAATCCATTTCGAAAGATCATATTTAGATTGACGCATTACAGCACGCTCATGTGAAAATGCCTTGAAGCCAAAAAAACCATGGCAGCTTCCTTGGCCACTACCGTTTATGCCTCCGAACGGTAAATGGGGATTAGAGACATGGATGAGCACATCATTGACACAGACACCTCCGGAAGCTATCTGTTGGATGATAAGCTGGGTATGGTGCTTGCTTTCGCTAAAAATATACAATGCCAATGGTTTTTCGTCTTGATTTACGATAGAAATTGCGTCTTCCAATTTGTCATAAGTTATAATAGGAAGGATGGGGCCGAATATTTCTTCGCTCATGATCGCATTATCCAAAGAAACGCCTGTCAACAAGGTCGGATTTAAAGTTAAATCTTCCGACAGCAAGCCTCCTTCAACCAGCGTTGCCCCACCTTCAACAGATCTTGCGATCAAAGTACTGAGGCGATCAGCATGCTTCTGATTGATAATCTTAGCATAACGCGTTGGGTCTATTTCACCACTCCCTGTAAAAAACATTTTTTTTACAGCATTTAAGTAATGTTTTACAAATTCATCCCGCAATCCATTTGGAAGAAGAACATAGTCTGGAGCAATACAAGTTTGCCCTGCATTGATCAATTTTCCCCAGGCTACTTTATTTGCCGCCTTTTCAAGATGAGCTGTTTCATCCAGTATAACCGGTGATTTCCCGCCGAGCTCCAAGGTTACGGAACTTAAATGATCAGAAGCAGCTCTCATAATCTGTTTGCCCACCACTGAACTACCGGTAAAAAAAATATGATCAAAAGGAAGTTTCAGAAGAGTCTCCGCTGTAGACTTTTCACCTTCGATACAAACGATTTCTTTGCAATCAAATGCTTCGGAAATCATCATCCGAATTACGGATGAAGTATATGGACTATGTTCAGACGGCTTCAAAACAATACAGTTACCTGCAGCAATAGCTGACACCAAAGGGCTCATGGTAAGCTGAAAGGGATAATTCCAGGGAGATATAATCAGAACAGTCCCTTTCGGTTGATATACAATCGAACTTTTTGCCAGTAGGTTCGTCAATGACCTTCCCACGCGTTTTGGCCGCATCCATGTTCGCAAATGACGAATAGCAAATTTGATTTCACCATAAATAAATAATACCTCGCTTATTGCAGCTTCATTTTTTGATTTGCGTAAATCTTTTGCCAGTGCTTCATAAATTAAATCTTCTTTGCTTTCAATTACACGACGTAATTTGCGTAACTTTTCTATCCGTTCATTGACATCACTAAGTCGCAATTCAACTTTAAAAATTTGCTGTTTCTGAAATATGGAATCTATTTGATCGATCATGTTATTCGAAGTTACTTTTTCTTTGGCATATTATCTATCCATTGTCGAATCAAATCCACCTTCCTTATGGATTATACTTCGGGCCAATTCAGGCATTGCTGTCCCGGGTTCTGTACTATTCATTCGATATAATAAGATAGAATGCGCTGAATCTCCGGGTATAATATCATAGTTTAGCCCACCTGCTCCCCCTCCTACTGATACAGGGGCCTTATCCACACCCAGACGTGCAGGAGTATCCTCTTCGTAGTTGAGAAATAATCCTGTGTTAAACGCATCCCCGCCTTTTGTATGACAATGGGCGCAATTGACATCTAAATAAGCCCGGGAACGATCTTCAAGACTAAATTTAGTCTTATCTGCCCATATCGGCAATTGCGCGACATACTTTAAGTCGGGCATATTTTTCAACAATCCCCTGGCAGTCCAGTGAGCCAATTGATTGACAGAATCGCCTGAATGGACAAAATTCAGATTACGGGCGTTAGGACCTATTGGCATTAATTGCGATGAACTATTATGACAACGCTTACAGTCATTGGTATTTGGCACCATATAATTTGTCCTATGCCTATTCCCCTTGTTATCCACCAAAGTGATCGCCAACTTCGCCCCACGAATATGCTTAATGGCATCTGTTTGCTCCACATTCCAAAGGTAGTTCATGACTTTCCAGTTATGATCCGCGGGGTCTTTGACCAATAAACGTGTTTCAATAATAATCTTCTGCCCCTGAACATTAATATAGGAGAAATTTTTAACGATTATTGTTGAATCCGAAAAATCTAAAGGTCCTTGTGACGTGTACGCAATTGATTTTCCAGAAGAAACAAAAATAAAACGATCTTTAACAGTATAATCTGAAAACAAAGGTGTACTTAATTCATATGGGAGAATACCTTCTTTCGGCAATAGATCACTCAACTTTCCCTTGAAAAATCCATAATCAGAAAGCTTCTCTTTAAACACGAATGAACTACTGACCTGTTCCGATTTATTGTTCCCCTGTCGGCAGCTTTAAATTTACCATTTCATAAGTATTTTTAGATTTACTATCGTAAAAAACGTAGTTTTTAAATGCCTACTTCCGGTTATTTATTTTCTTGCCTTATGAAAAGATTAAAAAAACAAAAATGAATTATAATTGTAAAGAGAAAGTGACATTCAACAATTTAAAAAAATATCAACATGTACAAGATTATGAATATGATAGCGATTGCAGGCTTTAGCGCAGTACTCCTTTCATCAACCCCAGCTTCAAAGCAAACAGCAAATCATCGCTATGCGATTGAAGCAATTGAACAAAGTCAGCTCACAAAAGACCAAGAGGGCACAGATTCCCTATTGCAATACTTTAATGAGACAACGAACGAACTTGAAAAACAAGTTGCCGGACTCAGTCAGGCTCAGTTACAATTTAAATCTGCTCCGGAAAAATGGTCAATCAGCCAATGCCTGGAACACATTGTACTATCTGAACGAATGATATTTGACATGGCAAAAGCAGCATTGACAAAGGCGCCACAACCCGAAAGAAAGAGCGAAGTGCAAATGACCGACGACAATCTAAAAACGACAATTACTGATCGAAGCCATAAATTTCAGGCTCCGAAAGAACTTCAGCCGACCGGTATCTACAAAGATTCCAAAACGGCTTTGGCTGATTTTCGTGCTGCGCGACAACCAGTAATCGATTACATTACGAAAGCAGATGTGAAAGACCTTCGCAATCATATCAACGATTACCCAACAGGCGTCGTCGACGGTTACCAAGGTTTGATGTTTATTGCCGCACATTGTGCCCGGCACACCAAACAGATTGCAGAGATAAAAGCGGATCCTAACTTTCCAAAACAATAAGATTATGAAGAAAATGAATTATCAGATCATCATCGACGCGACGATTGATCATGTGTTTGAGACAATGCTCAATAAAGAAACCTATAAAAAGTGGACGGCTGCCTTCAATCCAACTTCTGATTTTGAAGGTAGCTGGGAAAAGGGTTCCAAGATTTATTTCACAGGCATTAATAAAGATGGTGAAAAAGAAGGCATGGTTGCGGAGATAGCCGAAAATATTCCAAATAAATACATCTCCATTCGTCATTACGGTATATTAGACAAAGGCAAAGAGATCACCGAAGGACCGGCTGTCGAAGATTGGGCCGGCTCATTGGAGAATTATAGTTTTACCGAGCTTGATGGTAAAACATTATTAAAAGTTGATGTAGACACCAATGAAGAGTATATTGAATATTTTGATGAATCGTGGCCAAAAGCTTTACAAATACTTAAAGAAATCAGTGAAAAATAATAATCGACAGGATAGATCTCCATAAAAAGATGCTATCGTTGGAATAGAAAAAAGGCCAAATCTTATTTAAAGATTTGGCCTTTTTTAAGTGCCCAGGAGCAGATTCGAACTGCCACGCCCATACGAGCGCCACCCCCTCAAGATGGTGCGTCTACCAATTTCGCCACCTGGGCTCATATTCGCCTTTGGTATCACAAAAATAAATATTTTTCCTTCTTTTGCAAGGCGAAAAATGCTTTTTCATGCTTTATTTCACTAAATTCCTATTGATCAAGGTTCTAATTACACCATCAACCAAACCAACACGGGGTACAATGATCTGCTTTAGCCTTCCATGCTTCATAATCGTCAGAAAAATCTCACTTGCAGGAATGATGACGTCAGCTCTATCTTCATTGAGTCCCAATAAAATAATACGTTCTTTTAAAGAAAATGATGCCAAATGTTCATAAACAGCTTTTAATTTGGCGTATGATAATGGCTTATCAACTTTTTCATCAGACAATCGCGCTAATTTATTGATGTTGCCTCCTGTTCCGATCCCAATGACTTGTTTATACATATGCGTATTGCTTCGAACCCACTCTTTAAGCTCGTCCCAGGTTTCTGTTTTATCCTGATTATCCAAGATACGTATCGTACCTAAATTAAAGGACCTGGAATTTACCAGAACACCATTCGCAAATAAAGATAATTCAGTACTACCGCCACCTACATCAATATAAAGATACACCTTATCTTTTTCCATCTTATTATCCCAATGGCTATTGTAGATAATCTCAGCTTCCTTAGCCCCCTCTATAATATCTATATTGATCCCGTTTTTCTTAATTTCCGCAACAATATCGGCACCATTTTTGGCATCACGCATCGCAGAGGTTGCACAAGCCATATAGTCTTCCACATGATAAACATCCATCAGTTCACGAAATGCTTTCATTGTTTTTATCAAGCTCTCTGCCTTTCTAGGAGAAATTTCCTGTTGAATAAATGCATCATCGCCCAGACGTAAAGGAACACGTAAAAGCGTATTTTTTTTAAAATTGTATTGATCCTTTTGGCCAATGATATCAGCGATCAAAAGACGGACCGCATTGGAGCCTATGTCTATAGCAGCGTATCTCACGTTATATTGTTTCTTATATATTATTTGATTAAATCATGCTAAAATAAACACAGTTATTAACAACTGCATTATAGCAATGTTAAGTTATTATTAATTTAACAACTCAACAAATCATTTCTTTTCTGATTCTCCTGTATTATTAATGGGAAACCGTATCTATTCCCTTCCCGAAAAATCCCGCCAAAACTGATTACAGCGTTATAGACCTATCATTTATCTACAAGGAAGGAATGACAAGGAAACGATCGCATAAAAAAAGGAATATTCACCGGAGTAAATATTCCTTTTTCTTATTATATAGTCTCTACTTAATGATGACCGTGCCCTTCCACTTTACCACCAGCTAATTTATAGATTTCTTCCACTTTCTTCAAAGATTCTTCCGAAATATGAATAACCTCTTTATTGGTGTTATGTTCTTCGTGGGACAATCTGCTATTGATCTCACCTTGTTTTTCCATTACCAATGCTAAAAACGCTTTATCATTGAATGCCGCAGTGCTGTCTGATCCGATTGACGTCGGAGTCTGAAACGCTGGTACACCACGCTGCGTATCGCCTACATGCAGCTCCTTTGACAAACCGTCCAATTCAGGCAATACAGTCGCATAAGCTTCTTTAATTTTAGCCGCTACATTCTTCACTTCTGCTGAAGTAGATTGTTTTGCCGCTACGTCTGCAAGATTCACTAGATAGTTTCCGTTCTCACCAACGAATTTAATCATTGCAAAAGCATCGCCATCTGCTAAAGATGCATTGGCATATTGACGCTGTCTATTTGCAGCTGTTTCACCACAAGACGCAAATAAAGTACTTGCACAAGCAGCTGCAATAAATAACTTATTAATCTTCATATCAATTTTGTTAATTATACAAAAGTAGATAAAATATACATTCTTCGAAACCTAATCAGCGAAAAGAAGCAAAAATTAAGCAACATTTCTTCCCGCATTAATCACACCGAAGATTGTGCGTGCGATCAGCTTTGAATAATCCTCCCTTTGTGCCTCATCCAGCTTATCTGAATTGAGTGCACGAATCGCATAATGCTGAATAACCAATAGCGGCAAAACAATGCCTTCCCGGGCCAAAATTGACTCACGGTCTACCGGGTAATTCTCCATCAATTTGGACGTACCGCTAAGTTTTAATAGATATTCTTTGGTAATCTGATATTCTGCATACAGATTTTTCCAAAATTCACCATATACTTTATCTTCCTTCATATATGCCGTGATATCAAAATTCGATTTGGTCATGGACATCATACAGTTGTCAATCAAGGTTTGGAAGAAGCCGGAAGAAACATACAGCTGTTGCACGTCTTTCCATAGATTATTTTTCTCGGCCCATTGCAACGCAGTCCCTACCCCATAAAATCCCGGGATGTTTTGTTTCAGCTGGCTCCACGAGGTTACAAAACTGATCGCCCGTAAATCCTCAAGACGCAGCTCACGTCCCGAATTCCTTTTTACTGGACGACTTGAGATATTGATTGACGACAGTGCTTTCAAAGGAGACATCGTTTCCAAATAAGGCAGGAATAACTTATTGGTACGAAGATCCATAAATTTATGATGGCTCAATTCGGCCAGTTTATCAATAATCTCCTGTTGATGCTTGGTCAGGGTATCGCCTACACGTTGTTTCAAGTCAGAAATAATACCGGCGTGTAGGAGCTGCTCGATATTGAATCGCGCTGTATCCAACGAGCCATACTGGCTACTTATCGTCTGACCTTGGATCGTTAATTGAATATGATCATTGGCAATTTCCTTGCCCATAGAAGCATAAAACCGTTGTGTTTTACCGCCACCACGCGCCGGAGGTCCACCACGGCCGTCAAAAAAGACAAGATCAACATCATACTCACGCGATATTGCCGTCAACTCTATTTTTGCTCTATAGATTGACCAATTCGCCATGAGATATCCCCCGTCTTTTGTACTATCCGAATAGCCTAGCATAATGGTCTGCTTGTTTCCTCTTAGCTTCAAATGTGCTTTATATTCTTTATTGCTGTATAAAGTCTTCATCACATCCGCTGCTCTGGTCAGATCATCCACTGTTTCAAATAGAGGAACGAAATCAATTGTTAATGCTTCTTTCTTCCAGCCCGACCACAAAAACAACTGACGCAATCCAAGGATATCACTTGCTTGCTGGCAATTACTAATAATAAAACGTTGTGCGGCGCGCTCAGACCCCGAACGTTGGATCTCCTTGAGCAATTTGATCACACCTGAAGTGTCTTTCGTCAATGGATCTGCATCCTCTGGGACAGTAAGATCCAGTTCTTTAAACTTCAACACTTTTTGTTTATCGACCTCACTCAGTTCCAGGTAATTTAATGGAACCCCAGTAGCCTCCTGATTCTGTTGAATCAGATATGCTGTTGCTTCACGAAGGATACGGCTATCCTGTCTGATATCTAAGGTTGTGAAAAAACAACCGAATGTCATTACTTTACGAAGCAAGTCATCAACAATCTCAACAAAAAGACCATTGTGATATTCTTCCAGGACGTTTTTAATAGCTTTTAAATTCGTAATAATGTTATCCGTTTCATCTTTTGGATTTTCAACAGGATTAAAGCTATTGTCGTAAAACAAAGTCTGCAAGTTCTCCATATACTCTTCGACTCCTCTGAATGTAATACGGCGTCGTACAATACGGAAATCGCGGTAATAACATCTAAACAAAATAGTGCGCAATAAAGCTGCCACCTTTTTGGTACTCTCAACGCTGACATTCGGATTTCCGTCACGGTCTCCTCCTGGCCAAAAGCCCAATTCGATGAGCTGTTTTACTTCCTCAGTATCGACATCCAATTCATCGTCAATAAAAGACTGGATTTCTGAAGCGACTTTATAAAACACATTTTCCAGGAACCAGGCTAAACTGGCAGCTTCATCTACTGGCGTTGGCTTATTTTTATTGATGAATGGCGTTTTGCCGAGTTGTTGCAGTAACAAATGTATACTATGGATATCGTTGGTCTTTATTGCATCAATCAAATCATTGATAATCCCCAATACAGGCCCCGGATAAAATTGGGTAGGGTGTGCCGTCAGTACCAGACGAACTGAAAAATCTTTTAATTTGGAAACGATTTTTCGTCGCATGTCACCATTGCCTTCCGCATTTTTGATCAATGCCCCCAAGACATTTTCATCGTCGCCGCGCCCCACCATTTGAAATGATGAATCCTCTATCGCGTCAAACAATACCACCTGGCGTTCTATATACTGGACAAAACGAAACAATAAATCAATACGCTGTTCTTCCGAAGAAAACTCTTCATGCTGATCAAAAAAACTCTTTATGATCTCATCTGGAGTTAAATGTTGATCAACCCCCTTCTCACATTGCTTTGCAAAAAATGGCAATAAAGTACCTGTATCCTTAACACGTTGGAATGGCAATGTTAAAAACAAACTTTTAAAAAGCTCAAAGCGTGTCAATACCTCGTCCTGAAAGACGGCTTCATTTTTACTTTGCTTCATATTTAAATCTTTGAAAAATGGTCAAGAGAGTTTAGGCGACTCTTGAGTTTCTGTAATATATCTGAAATTACCCTACGCACCAAATATAGCAATATTATATTTAAACAAATAAAAAAATATAAATTAATCAAAAAAAACATCAAAATATTATAAAGATATTAATGAAAATTCGTAATTTTTCGTTTTTAGTATATTATCGCAACAAGCAGGGAACCCTCAGGCTAATATAGCCTTATCTCGTATATTTGTGCTATACATTATGAAACAGACACAAGAAATAAAAAGTTTTTTCTATAGTCAATATTTTGCGGATGGACTGCGAATTACCATCGGATGCATTGTACCTGTCCTCATTTTTGCCACCATAGGCCAGTTTACCAATGGAACCATTGTATCCCTGGGCGCCCTTTTGGTTGGGCTATCCGATACTCCCGGAGCGCCAAGCCATAGACGAAAAGGTATGTTTGCCGGGGCCATACTGACCACCCTAACATTTATCCTGACCAATATTGTCAATCAAAATGTATATCTTCTTGCCGTTTTCATCGGAATCGCCTGCTTTATCTTTGCGATGTTTGCCGTATTCAACGGCCGGGCCGCGAATGTGGGTTTGATGTGTATATTAATGATGCTGATCCACGTGCAGATACACTATCCCCTCGATCAGGCAATTAATTACCTCGGATTCTACACCCTTGGCGGACTTTGGTATATAGCAATCAGCCTCTCTATCACCCAGGTACGCCCCTATAGGCTGGCTGAGCAGGAACTTGCAGAAACCATTCGTTATGTAGCTGATTATATTCGGCTGAAAGCAAATTTTTACGATGCCAAAATCGACAATGATAAAAACTACCTAAAACTGATTGACAAACAGGTTGAAGTAAATCAACATCAGGAAAACGTCAGAGACCTGCTGTTTCAGAGCAAAAGATCCATTAAAGACACCACAAAAGTAGGGCGGTATCTCACCTTAATTTTTAACGATATTGTAGATCTATTTGAGCAGAGTATGGCTGCGCACTATGATTACAATACCATTAGCGAACGTTTCGGCCCCACGGGTATCTTGGATGACTTCAAGAACGTTATTCTAAAATACACGAATGAACTCGACAATTTGGCCTACCAGCTCAACACGAATATTCAGCCCAAACCCCTCTATGATTTCGATGCGGACCTCACACGTCTCCACGTTAAAATTGACCAGCTCGATAAAGAAAATCAATACAGCACCTTTGCACTGCGTAAAGTACTGATCAATTTACGTGACTTGGTCCGTCGTATAAAAAATATCTACGGCTATTCCCACCTGCAACCTGACGACGTCAAAAAGAAAGAAATTGATGACGCCAAACGTTTCGTCCAAAGTTCAGCCATCGACCTGAAAAAATTCCGTGAAAATCTGACCTTAAAATCGACAATTTTTAGACATGCCTGCCGCATGGCAATCGTGATGTCGGTCACCTACTACGTTTTTGAGACAACCAATATCACCAACAATGTCTACTGGATCCTGCTGACGATCATGGTGATCCTAAAACCGGGTTTTGGCCTTACGAAAGAGCGTAATATACAACGCCTTATCGGAACGACCGTCGGTGGGTTGATCGGAGCCGTCATCCTATTGACGATACATGATCCAACCATACTATTTGTGCTGCTGGTATTTTTCTTCCTGACCGCATACAGCTTATTTAGAGTCAATTATGTGGTCGCAGTGCTATTTATGACCCCCTATGTGCTGATCATGCTCAGTTTCGTCAGTTCCAACACCCTTGAGGTCACCAAAGAACGTATTTTAGACACCTTTATTGGAGGGATGATCGCCTTCCTATCCAGTTATATTATCTTTCCAAATTGGGAGAGCATGCAAGTGAAAGAATCCATGCGCAAACTTTTGATCGCCAATTACAATTACATCTTTCAGGCGTTAAAGGAAATTGCAGGCCAGGCCCCATCGATTACAGATTACAAGTTAGCAAGAAAAGCCGTTTATGTCGAAACCGCAAATATGGGATCCACTTTTCAACGTATGCTGACTGAACCCAAAAAAAGGCAAAAATACAGCAAAGAGGTCAATAAGTTTGTCATATTCAACCATATTCTGGCCTCGTTTTCTGTTACACTGATGAACCATCTGGATGAAATGGACAATAACTACCTAAACAAAGACCATGTTCGGACCATTCGAAAAATATTAAATAGCTTGGACCAATCTATTCAATTGCTTTATTCATCAGATTCCAGTACCGTATTTTCGCCCTTGGAAATCGAAATCTCAAACCATCGCTTCGACAATAGCGACATCAATTCTGCTGACGGAAAACTATTGGAAGAGCAATTGGAGTTCCTGTACAAGATTGCCCAGGACCTAAACAAGATTGTTCAGGATCTCCATGATAAAAGTGCAGCCGAACAAGCAGCGGAATTATCTAAACTGGCAGGCTAATTTATCCCAGAAATTCACGAAATTTACATTATGAGTGAACATATAACAGCGTCTTATGACATTATTATCGTTGGAGGAGGCCCCATCGGTCTCGCCTGTGCCCTGGAAGCAAAACAGGCCAACCTCAACTATCTTATTCTAGAAAAAGGATGTTTAGTCAATTCGCTCTATAACTATCCGCAAAATATGACCTTTTTTTCTTCTTCTGAGCGACTGGAGATTGGGGACATTCCCTTTGTGACCACCAATCCAAAACCCCGAAGAACCGAAGCCCTGGAATATTACAGACGTATCCAGCAAAAATTTGAACTGGATACCCACCTGTTTGAGGAAGTATTGAATATTACAAAGAAAGATTCTACTTATTTTAACGTCAAAACCAATAAATGCAATTACACGACAAAAAAAGTCATTATTGCTACGGGTTTCTATGACATCCCTATGCTACTCAACATCCCCGGAGAAGAACTTAGCAAAGTACGGCATTATTACAATGATCCGCATTACTACAGCGGTCAGAAAGTAATTGTTGTAGGAGCAAGCAATTCATCCATAGACGCTGCCCTGGAAACATTTCGAAAAGGTGCTCAGGTAACATTGGTCATCCGCGGCAATGAAATCAGCCCAAGAGTCAAGTATTGGGTAAAGCCTGATATTGAAAATAGAATTGCCGCTGGAGAAATCGATGTACTTTACAATAGTCAATTAACAACTGTTACGGAGACAAGCGCCTCCATTCAAACACCAACAGGCATTGTTGAGATTGAAAATGATTTTGTACTTGCACTGACCGGATATCGGCCAAACTTTGACTTTCTATGCAAGATAGGAGTTGACATACCAAAACAGGCCCCCTGTATCCCCTGTCATAATGAGCAGACAATGGAAACAAACATAAAAGGCCTATACTTAGCAGGGGTTGTCTGCGGTGGATTAAATACCCATCTTTGGTTTATTGAGAATTCACGTATCCACGCCAAGCAGATCATCGAACATATACAAACAACGGCGATTTAACGCTGTTGATACCGCAAACCATTTAAGAAGATTTTCATCATTTTCTTCTGTAAACTGAGGATATGATCAAATTCTTCTTTCGTGGGGAAGAGCATATTTTTCATGTCTTTCAAGATCCCCATACGCATACCAAACAATGAATACAATAAAATACGGGCTGTCTCGTTGAGATCATCTACCTGAATCTCCCTGGCGTCTATTCCAATCTTCAGAATTTTTTCAATAATTTCAACTTCCCGTAGATAAGATTCTTTGAATACTTGTTCCAATTCATCAGGAAGTTCTTTGACCATCTTCATGGTGTATTCAAACAAATTGTAATATTGATTGATTGCCTTGACACGCATATCAATGGAGTACATCATGATTTCTTCAAAGTTTCCCCCTTTATCGATAACTGTTTCCATTTCCTCAATCATCTTATCTATAACATACTCAAAAACAGCGGAATATAAACTATTCTTGTCGGGAAAATAATAATAAAGCAGTGCCTTTGAAAAATTAAGATCCTTAGCAATCTCCGACATTGTCGTTTTAGCCATTCCAAAGTGTGCAAAGCGCCTTGTTGCAGCTTCTAGAATTTTGATCCTTTTTACATCTGCGTTACCCATTAAACTTATATTTTTTATCGTTAAATAAACGGTTTATACTATCTTTACCGATTATCATGCTAAAGATAGCGGATTTTTTTGAATTTTTGAAAACTAAAGTCAATATGGAATTAAACATTCAATCGAATATCTCTTTGAAACCTTTCAATACATTTGGAATAGAAGAAAAGACAAATTTCTTGATCGAAGTGAATGATAACGAGACATTGACCGAAATTTTTAAACGAGGAATTTTCAGCAAAAACTTTTTTGTTCTTGGCGCGGGAAGCAATGTTTTATTCACCAAACCGTTTGATGGCTATATTATCCGAATGGCCAGTAAAGGTATACAGTCAAAAATTGAATCGGATCATGTATATGTCACCGCAAAAGCCGGGGAGATTTGGAATGACTTTGTTTGGCATTGCATCAGGAAAAATTATGCAGGAATAGAGAACATGGCTCTTATTCCCGGAACTGTAGGTGCGTCACCCGTACAAAATATCGGTGCTTATGGGACCGAATTAATGTATGTTTTTCATTCCTGCGAAGCTTTTGACACCAGACTGGGCACATTTAAAACATTCAAAAAGGAAGACTGTAATTTTTCCTACCGCGACAGTATTTTTAAAACGGAGCACAAGGGCCGTTTTATTATTACGGAGGTAACCTATAAATTAAGCCTTACACCTAAAATAAATACAAGCTACGGTGCCATTGAAGCTGAACTCGTAAAAGAAAATATAACACAACCATCCATCACTGATATCGCAACCATAGTATCAAAAATTCGTGTGGAGAAACTACCGGACCCAAGTACAGTTGGCAATGCCGGAAGCTTTTTTAAAAACCCTGTGATCTCTGCGGATAACTTTGAAAGGTTATTGACACTTTATCCAGCAATCCCACATTATCCGATGCCTGATCAACAAACAAAATTGGCCGCCGGATGGTTAATAGAACAATGTGGCTGGAAGGGAAAACAATATGGACAAGCCGGTGTCTGGAAAAATCAGGCGCTTGTACTAATAAATAGACAAAATGCTAGCGGTCAGGAAATTTACAATCTTTCTGTCCAAATTATTAGAGACGTACAAGACAAATTTGGCATTACGCTCGAGCGCGAAGTTAATTTATTGTAAAGAATCAAAAAAAATATTTGTATCTCTTAGAAACTTAAAAGAACAATAATATAGTCCCTATTTCATCTCAACATCAACTAAAGCCCATCTTATTTACTTAGGGTTAATATACGCACACGATTGCATGCCTTAAAATAATCTTAAAATTACATTAAGAAATTCATTTTTTAAGGAGTTTGGCGCATTATTTGCCTCATACTTAACGAACCGCATTTATAAACTTACTGTTTCCTAAAAAGAACAGTTATAATTCATTAAGCTATGACAAAGAATGAATTTGACAGCATGGTTATTGAGCAATCGGACTCATTAAAACTCTACGCCAGAAATTTTACCAGCGACTATGAAGATGCAAATGATCTTGTACAGGACACCATCCTCAAAGCTGTAACCTATTTCAAAAATTTTAAAGAGGGCACTAACCTAAAAGGATGGCTCTATACCATCATGAAAAATACGTTTATAAATAACTATAGACGGATTGTAAAAACCAACTCCTTTATTACAAAAGATGAAGATATCTCCAATTCAAATCTATTAATATCTGCTTCAAGCAACCAAGGAGAAAGTAAGTTTGTCATGGAGGATATTCATGAAGCCCTGTCTAATCTTTCAGAAGAATACTACATCCCTTTTTCCCTTTATTTCGAAGGATTTAAATACCATGAGATATCTGAACATTTAAACATTCCTATCGGAACTGTAAAGACAAGAATACATGTGGCACGAAAATTAATGAAACGGTCACTATCAGCTTATAAAGTCGCCTAGTTTTTTCTATCTTCGCCTTCTTACAGATTGTGATGGAAAAAGAAGGATTACCCGAATATAGTAGGAGCCAACTCGCATTGCGAAATGGACAAGATAGGCCACAAATATGGGTGGCTTATAATAGTTATATCTATGATGTGAGTGATAGTAGGCTTTGGAAAAATGGCTTGCATTATGAACATTGGGCAGGCCAAGATCTAACTGAGGAGCTCATAGATGCTCCTCATTCAGACACCGTATTTTTAAAATTCGAGGTAATTGGAATCTTGAAGGGCTAATTAGCACTTATAGACTAAACTGTGACAGCGCAACAAAAGCATTCAGACGCTTCTGTATGTCTCCATCGGTGAGCTCAACGAGACGATCTGTCCCAAACTTCTCTACACAAAAGGAAGCCAATACAGATCCAAAAATCAAGGCGTTTTTCATGTTGTTAAAGTTGATGCTCTTCACTTTGGCAAGATAGCCGATGAAACCACCTGCAAAAGTATCTCCTGCTCCAGTAGGATCAAACACATCGGCTAAAGGTAGTGCTGGTGCAGAAAAAATCTGATTCTCACCAAAAAGCAATGCGCCATGTTCCCCCTTTTTTATGATCAAATATTTTGGTCCCATTGCCAAAATAACTTTTGCGGCTTTGACCAGGGAATATTCACCTGATAGTTGTCTAGCCTCAGCGTCATTGATCGTCAAGACATCAACCTTTTGGAGAACTTTCTTTAAATCGTCCAAGGCAACATTCATCCAATAATTCATCGTGTCCAGCACCACGAGTTTTGGTTTCTTGGTTAGACGGGCCAACGTCGTTAACTGTACCTGAGGTGTTAGATTCCCGAGCAGAAGATACTCACAGTCCTGATAACTGTCAGGAATAATCGGATCGAAATCTGCCAGTACATTTAAGTCAGTCGCCAACGTGTCTCGGCTATTCATGTCATTGTGATATCTTCCGGACCAAGAAAACGTTTGTCCCCCCGGAACAATCTGAACACCTGATATATCGATACCACGATCTTTTATAAGTGCTAGATTGTGGCTTCCAAAGTCTTCTCCAACAACACTGACCAATTTGATCTGATCACATAAATAGGATGCCGCTATACTCGCAAAGGTACCGGCACCACCTAGAATTTTGTCAGTTTTACCGAACGGTGTTTCAATTGTATCAAAAGCCACCGTACCAATAATTACTAAACTCATAGTTTTTTAATAAGCATGGTAAACAAAAAAACCGGCATAAAGCCGGTTTCAATATTGCTCCTGAAGCTGGGCTCGAACCAGCGACCCTCTGATTAACAGTCAGATGCTCTAACCTGCTGAGCTATTCAGGAATTTTTATTTTTCCGAGAAACTCCTTTCTCATTGAATGCACAAAAATAGTACATTTTTATATTATTCGCAAATAATTTTATCATTTGCTTATTGCTCCTGAAGCTGGGCTCGAACCAGCGACCCTCTGATTAACAGTCAGATGCTCTAACCGGCTGAGCTATTCAGGAATGAAAAACTAAATACTTTAAAAACTCCGGTTATGTAAGTTTCTAATCGCTCCTGAAGCTGGGCTCGAACCAGCGACCCTCTGATTAACAGTCAGATGCTCTAACCTGCTGAGCTATTCAGGAGTATTTTTTCAATTTTTCCGGAGACTCTATCGCGTTTCCGTGATGCAAGTATCGGAAGATTATTAGAATACTACAAATTTTTTGAACACATTTTTTACAACTTCCTAAAATCCAACTAGAATAATTTATTTTTCTTTTGTCGAATCAGTAGCAAAAACCTCCTTCAAGCAATTCAAACAGCATAATCCACGTTTTACCACCACATAAAAGGACACCTTTAGCGATTGCTCCCAACGAATCAAATCAAACAGACCTTAGAGCAACACCCCTTTGAGAATAAGTGTCGCCACCGTGAAATAAATGAGAAGACCTGTAACATCAACCAGCGTAGACACAAATGGTGCCGATGAGCTCGCCGGATCCGCTCCCAATCTTTTCATCACAAAGGGTAACATAGACCCCATAAGCGACCCCCACAGAACAACACCGATTAAGGATAATGAAATCACAAAGGCAATCAATACCCAGTATTCACCATAGGTATGCGCAAAAGACTGCCATGCCATAATCCTTAAAAAACCCAATGCACCCAAAATAAGCCCAAGCAGCAGACCGGACAATATCTCCCTGCGCATCACACGCCACCAATCCGAAAGAGTCACCTCACCCAATGCCATCGCCTGGATGATCAATGTCGAAGCCTGTGAACCACTATTGCCGCCACTAGAAATAATGACCGGCATCAAAGCGAATAACATGATGGCACTTGCCATCTGCTCTTCGAAATGCTCAATAACCGTCGCGGTCAACAACTGCCCCAGAAACAAAACAATCAACCAGCCCGCCCGCTTTTTCACGAGGTTTTTAATGGAAACATCCAAATAAGGTTCATCCAAAGCCTCTGTACCTCCAATACGCTGCATATCCTCCGTATACTCCTCATTGGCCACCCATAAGATATCGTCCACGGTAACGATCCCAAGCATTACCCCTTGCCCGTCCACAACCGGAAGCGCAACCCTATTGTTCATCCGGAAAATATTAATGGCCTCCTCCTGCGGATCATAAGCATTCAGGGAAATCAAGCGGTAATCAATGAGGTCCCCTACAATTGTTTCGGGCTCCGCCATTAAAACATCCTTAATACGAATATCATCGATCAGTTTGCCATTTGAATCTATAACATAAAGCACATCTATGGTCTCAGAATCTTTCCCATATCGACGGATATGCCCTAATATTCTTTCGATACTCCAGTGCGCTTTTACCGTAATATAATCTGGCGTCATCAACCGTCCGACACTATCTTCAGGATACCCCAATAATGCCAGCGCCTCAACCCTGTCTTTAGGGGGCAATAGTAATATTAAATGCTTAATATCATCCTTCATTTCGGAGAAAAAAGAGGTCCGATCATCAGGAGGCAATTCATTAATTAATGCACTTATTTTAGCCTTGGAAAGTCTTTTAAAAATTCGATTTTGAGTGGGAAAATCCAGGATACGAAAAACGTTTACCGCACGATTTAAATTTAAGGATTCGATAAAGAGTGGACCATGTTCAGGCAGTTCATCAATCAGCTCCTCTACTTCAGAGATATTCAATTCATTTAGAAATTCCTCCAGCCCAACAAAGTCTTCATTTGCTATCAATTGTTCTATTTGACCTACCTGCATTTCCAGTTCTTCCATATCTTCCTTTCGATTTTAAAATCCTACATCGGTATAAAATTATATGTTACAAAAATCGCTTTTTTAAAGTAAATTCTGAATAAAAAAATAAATAATAAAAAGATATCGAAACTGCAGTTAAATTCCTCTTTCAGTAATGCGCCGAACAATCGAAGCTCTCCAAAATAAAGACATTTTGTCACTATTAAATGTAGCAAAAAAAACAACCTAAGATTCTATCAAAAAAAATAAAAGGATCTCCTCTCAATAAAATCTTCGCCTGTGCTTTTATCTTTATAAACCGATCACAAAATTCAAAGGGCCCACAAGTCGAACGCTACAAGAACCGCAGCTTCGTCAGAACTCATCTGCAAATTCTTATCTGCAAAAAATATCCAAATATTTTTTGACACGCGCTATCTTATGGATGATTATTTAAGTATATTCGTCACATACTTCTTTCGGTTGAAAAACGAATTTCCGCGACGAAAGCAGCTAACTAAAAATCAACAAAAAACACCAAATAAACAGCAAAAAAACAAAAACAAAATAAAAGCATAACTATATATAAATCAACATATTTACTAAATTAATAGAAACACAAGATTTACATAAAATCAAAATATTCAGCTAAAAAAAATAGCAAACCACAAAATAGCCACATAAATGAAATATAAAAATATAATTATCAGTTTTTTAATATTATTCACCTTAACAATATCTTCAAAAAATACCTTCGCACAGTTTTTTGAAGATAGCCAGGCGCCGTTAAGTCAGAAATGGTTCAAAATTGAGACACCTAATTTTAAACTCATTTTCCCCGAAGAGATGAAAGACAAAGCCCCTACCCTAGCAAATCTTGTGCACAACTCCTTGCGCACAACAAGTAGGAATTACAAAATAACACCTCGAAAAATTCCTTTCATTATACACAACACGAACCTACAGGCAAATGGTTTTGTGCAATTATCTCCTCGAAAATCCGAACTCTACAGCACCGCCGGTGCTGAACCCGACAATCAAACTTGGCTCCCCAATCTGATCCTCCACGAGTCTAGACATGTTAGTCAATTTGACAAATTGACAGGAAAATTAGGGGCTCCTTTTTTCGAACAATTAGCCTTAGCTTATTATGGACTAACAGTTCCTTCATGGTTTTTTGAGGGCGATGCCACGCTCACTGAAACCATTTATTCGCGTGGAGGAAGAGGTCGGTTACCCTCTTTTGAAATGCCGATCAAAGCCAACTTCCAATCTAAACAGAACTATAGTTTTGACAAATACTTGCTCGGATCCTTTAAGGATATTGTTCCCAGTTACTACACAATTGGCTACCTCATGACGTCAACCCTGAAGTCGGAACTATCACCAAACTACGAAGCAGATTTATTTTCAGAGCTCAACAAACGTCCACTCTATCCTTATAATATCAACCGCGTACTGAAGAAAAAAACAGGTGGAAATAGCCGCCATTTATTTAATAAAACGATTACAAAATTAGACTCAATTTGGGAGCAAAAAACAGCATATTATCATTCACAAAAATATACTGAAATCAACGGTCAAAACAACCGCTATTATAACAGCAATCTATTACCAAAATCAAATGGAAATTTGATTTATTTCATCAAGCAAAATCCTGAAAAAACAAATGCAATATATACGTATGACAACGATAAAAAATCGGAATCACAACTTGTAAAAACGGGTATACAGTTGACCCCACATTTTGACATCAATAAAGAATATATTGTATGGGATGAACTCCGAAAAGATCCACGTTATAACAAGAGAACATATAGTGTCATCAACTTAATGAACCGGAAAACAGGGAAAATCAAAACCCTGACCAAGCAGTCTAGATATTACTCCCCTATATTTAGCCCTGTAGACGAATCCATTGCTTGCATCGAAGTAGATTTATCCAACACAAGTTATCTTACGCTTATAAGCCTTAAAAATGGCTCTGTAATCAAGCGGATAAAAACAGCGGATTCAGAGCAGCTTCAACATCCCGCTTTTAACCCGACAGGAGACAAAGTAATTGCGATCCGCTTATCAGAAATTGGAACGGCGCTCTGCGAAATAGATCTCAAAAGTGATAAAATTACAAACATCACCTCCTGGGGCGATCAACAATACGAAAGACCACAATACCTTACAGGTATGGATATTCTTGTAAAAGCCAACTTTAATGGTATTGATAACATCTACAAAATAGATCGCAGATCGGAAGCGAAACATCTCCTGACTAAAGCCCCATTTGGCGCCTTTAATCCTTTTTACAACAAGGAAACAAAGCAATTACTTTTTAACAATTATCAATATAATGGCTATAAAATCAGCGAAGCCAGCATAGATACCGCATTCACTATAAAACCAGAAACCGATTATTTTTCCCACTACTATGCTGATGCTGTAAAGAAAGACAGTATGTTCAATATTGCTGCCACGGCGCCAGATTCTAATCAACATTACACCATTACACCATACAAAGGACTTGGACGAACATTTAACTTCCATAGCCTTTCTTTAAGCAGCAGTAACTTTGAAAGTTTCGATAATTTCAAACCTGGC
The DNA here is from genome assembly GCF_003627955.1 of Sphingobacterium puteale. Classification (GTDB taxonomy): domain Bacteria; phylum Bacteroidota; class Bacteroidia; order Sphingobacteriales; family Sphingobacteriaceae; genus Sphingobacterium; species Sphingobacterium puteale. Next base: position 384,750 of record NZ_RBWS01000007.1, read on the forward strand.
ATTTTTTGGTTATCAAACAACATTTTAAACACCACCCAAATTGCACTTGGTTATGAATATGATACAGATATCAGAAAAGGAATTTATTCAGCCGAACTAACATATAATAAGTATTTTCCAAAATTCTCGCTGCGTTATGAAAACAGAGGTCAGATCGCAGCAGCAAACATCCCCAATAAACCGGACAGTAGTGTAAGGTTCGACTGGAGAGAACATTACGTCTCTTCACAGATTTCCATTCCATTGTCTTTTTATAGACTTGATTACACTTATTCAATGGGATTCAATTTTGCCACTGCCTACCTAAAACGTTATAACCTAAGTCGCAATGACCTCAAAAACTTTAATTACGAAACTGCATTTCCGTTAACTTACCAACTTTATTTCAACCGAAACGCCCGAATGGCAACGATGGATCAATATCCAAGATGGGGACAGAATTTTAGCATAACCTACAGACACACTCCTTTTGAAAACAAGGCCAAAGGTGAAATTCTATCTGCACGAACAGTATTCTATCTCCCCGGTTTCATGAATAACCATGGATTTCAGATCCGATTAAGCGCACAGGCGGGAACAGGTATCTATGAATACATCAACGACATTCCCTTGGTCAGCGGATTTAGTTATTATAAATATGAGAAAGTGAAAAACACCTTGCTGATCAACTATAGATTTCCTATTGCCTATCCTGATTTTGGGGTAGGGTCACTAGCCTATATAAAACGTATAAAAGGTGGTGTATTCGCGGATTATCAGAATATCCATAAACATAAGGAAGCGGCGCCAAAGAGCTTTGGAGCATACCTTTCCTTTGATTTCAATGCTTTTAGATATCCGCTGCCCGACTTCGAGTTTGTCGTGAAAGGCACTTATATCAATGATAATACGGCAACACAGCGCATCGTACCAACCGTAAGTTTAAATTACACCTATTAAGAATGAACGGCCCAATTAAAATTAGCCGCTAAAGCATAGTGATCCGACAAAGGCAAGCCCCTGATATTAGTAAATAGGTTGTGTTCTATATTATAATCCCGGGCGGTCAAACTCAGATGGCTATTGCTACGATAGAGAATCTTGTCTATTGATTCGCTCTGATTACCGATTGACAGCATATGAGGCGGTTTAAATGCATGCTTCGCTTCCGGCACAAGTCCTCCGTTCTGTAGTTCAACCCAACTATCCACTAATGTGGTTGACTCCATAAAATCGTGCAGGTTATCATCACCGAAACTATAATGTGCATTAAAGTCCCCCATAACAATCAACGCGTTTTCACTAGAATTCTCGCCTATATAATCACGTAACTGATTAAGATTATCCCTTCTCGCACTCGAAGCCCGTCTATTATTCTGGGCATTCGCATGTACATTATAGACATCTAGCCATACACCCGCAACGATCTCCACCTTGACCAGGGTAAAACCTTTCGGTGTCAAAAAATCAGCTCCAGTACGTTTTTTCCAAGGAACTCGCACAACATCCGACATGGGGAAATGGGACAAGGTGTTAAGACCGTCTCCAAAAGGCACACGCCCCTTAGGTTTGGTACGATAAGGGTGTTGATTCCCGCCCAAATAAAGACTATTGTTATAATTGAAATCCTCTTGCACGTTCACAATATCAAAAGGATTAATCTTTTTGCCTATTTCAGCAATACTTCTGCTTCTACCTGTAATCGCAGAAGAAATAAACCCCGGCAATCCCGCCACATTATAAGTCAACACCGAAAAAAAACCCGAACTATCTTTATCTTTTTTGTGATTAGCATCCATCAATAAAACCTATATAATCATGTCATGATAAATTTAAGAAATACAGTAAATACTCGCCACTGCCATACAGATATTTAACAGATAATTGATTTAAATCTGACATTAGCGGGAAAATATCGCTCATTATAAACCAAAGCAGCCTTTTTCAAACCATTGGCGCCTAATACTAAAGCATGCTCCTCAACCGAAACAAGTTTCAATATATGTATAAGAAACATTTTGCAATAAAAAAGGGATAACACACTATTATCCCTTTTCCATACGATTTTTTCTATGCGATTAATCTTCCAGTGCTTTTACGCCGGGAAGAACCTTTCCTTCCATATATTCCAGCAATGCGCCGCCACCCGTACTCACGTAACTGACATCTTCGGTCATACCAAATTTACTTACAGCAGCAGCTGAGTCTCCACCGCCTATTAAAGAAAATGCGCCATTTTTTGTTGCTTCCACAACAGCATCAGCCACAGCTTTTGTACCCTTTGCAAAAGTATCAAATTCAAAAACCCCCATAGGTCCATTCCAAAGAACTGTTTTTGAATCTTTGATAATAGCCGCAAAATTCTCAGCAGACTCTTGTCCGATATCCAAGCCCTGAAGATCCGCAGGAATTTGATCATTTGGCCCGTCATATACATTGGCATCATTAGAAAACGCATCAGCAATTTGAGCATCTGTAGGAATAACAAGATTCACTCCTTTTTCTTTTGCTTTCTTTACCAATTCATTTGCGAGGTCAAGTTTATCCATCTCAACCAATGACTTACCGATTTCACCACCTCTTGCTTTAATAAAAGTATATGCCATACCGCCACCGATCAGTAAGTTATCTACCTTATCCAATAAAGCCTCAATCAGCTGGATTTTATCAGAAACTTTCGCACCCCCCATAATCGCTGTAAATGGTCTGACCGGATTATTTAATACCTTCTCCGCATTACCTACTTCAGCAGCCATCAAATAACCGCTATATTTAGCTGAAGGGAAAAACTGTGCGATAATCGCAGTTGAAGCATGTGCTCTATGCGCAGTTCCAAAAGCATCATTCACATATACATCACCTAACTTTGAAAGTTTTTCAGCAAATCCTACATCACCTTTTTCTTCTTCTTTATAAAAACGTAGGTTTTCAAGTAATAAAACTTGACCAGCTTGCAATGCCGCAGCTTTTTCTACAGCTTCATTTCCAATGCAATCATTGGCAAATTGAACCTCTGTACCTAACACCTTAGAAAGGTGAGCAACAATATGTTTTAATGAATACTTATCAGTAGGACCATCTTTTGGTCTTCCTAAATGGGACATTAATACCACACTTCCACCGTCATTCAAAATTTTCTTTATTGTCGGAGCAGCTCCCTGAATACGATTATCATCCGTAATATTGAAATTCTCATCCAAAGGAACGTTGAAATCTACGCGAACCAAGGCTTTTTTACCTGCAAAATTTAAATCGTCTACTGTTTTCATCATATAACTTTAATGTTTTAGGATCTGTCGTTTGCCAAACGAACAGCTAAATATAGAAAAAAGGCATTTATTTTCATCAAATAAATGCCTTTTTATCGGATTAAATTATCATTAATGAATTTCTACCGTGTAAGGTAACCTTGCCTGAACACCGCTATGCGTAGTTGCCTGCCGCATCACATCGAAATAACGATAGTATTCGCCCATTTGTTCTTTCGCTACCCAAGCCTGCACTTTTTCCTTTGAATTGTTCAATATCGAAGTGAATGGATCTTCCTTTTCAGGATATTGTGAAACCTTATACTTGCTTAGATTTGCTTTTTTAGCCGCCGCCTGAACAGCGGCATCCAGATTACCCAGGCGATCCACCAATTTAATACCCAGCCCCTGCGTACCTGTCCATACACGGCCCTGACCGATGCTGTCAACATTGGCCAATGGCATCTTTCTACCCTCTGACACAACTTTTGTAAAAGTAGCATACACTTTGTCGACCTCACGTTGGATAATATCCCTTTCTTCAGCGCTCAATGGGCGATCAAAAGTAGTCATCAAATCCGCAAATTTCCCTGTCTTTACACCATCATAGTGAACGCCAATTTTATTGTTCATCAGATTCTGAAAGTTCGGTATTACACCAAATACACCAATTGATCCGGTTATGGTCGTTGGCTCAGCAAATATGGAGTCAGCTGCCGCAGCAATATAATAGCCCCCTGAAGCCGCTACATCTCCCATAGAAACAATTACTGGTTTAACTTTTTTAGTCAAAATCACCTCCCTCCAGATAATATCTGAAGCAAGTGCCGACCCACCAGGTGAATTCACACGCAACACAACAGCCTTTACAGCATCATCTTCTCGCAGCTTGCGTAATTCTCTTGAAAATTTATCCCCTCCAATCTCACCCGGACGGGTACCTTCACCATCCACAATCTCACCAACAGCGTAAAGAACCGCCACCTCAGAACCACTGGCATCCTCCTTCACCTTTTTATTGTAATCGAGCAATGAAACAAAAGATATCTCATCCTTCTCGCCTATCTTCAATCGCTTTCTTAAATCAGAGAGCAGTTCGTCTTTATAGATCTTGGCATCAGCAAGCTTATAACGCACCGCATCATCAGCATTCCTAACCAGATAATCATTGGCTATACCACGCAATGAATCCGCCGGAATATTCCGACTTGCCGCAATTTCATTGATAAAAGTATCATATATACTTCCAAGATACGATGTTACCTGCAAACGGTTTGGGTCACTCATTTTATTTAAGAAAAAGGGTTCCACTGCGCTCTTAAATGTACCTACTTTCACAATCTGCATCTCTACCCCCACTTTATCCAATAGATCCTTGTAAAACATGGTCGAACTCGCAAGCCCCCTAAAATCAATGGTTCCTTGTGGATTAACGTACACCTTATCTGCAATACTGGCTACATAATATGCTTTTTGATTATACCCAGCATTGTAAGCAACAACAAATTTTCCTGTTTTCTTAAAGGCCAGTAGTTCATCCCGCACCTCTTTCAAACTCGCAAAACCAGTTCCGATACTTCCCGCATCGATATAAATTCCCTTAATATTCCCGTCCGTTGCAGCATATCTGATTCTACCCAGGATATCATCCAAACCAATACTCTTTGTAGAATATCCCGGAAGATTTAAGCTTCCAAAAGGATTATTGTCGTTCCGCTCATTGATGTCATAGTCAAAGGATAGAAATAACACCGAATTGTTTTTGACAACGACCTCCTGCTCCGAAGAGGCTGAGCTGATAAGCGCCCCAATAATACCCATAAAAACAATAAACAGGATCACAAAAGATATTACAATCCCCGTAATCGTAGCCAATACATACTTAAAAAATGATCTCATATTTAATAATTAATCCCGATTTATACAGTTCCGATAATGGAATGATTTATTTTACACTAAAGGTAATGCAATATTTTTTATTCCCCCAGTATTTTATTTTATAAAGCCTTATTTTAGCAACATGAATAAGATTTTTATATTGTTGGGGACCAACTTGGGAGATCGTCTGCGGCAACTCTTACGGGCAAAACAAGCGATTGAAAAACAAGTTGGTGAAATTTTGATGGCATCTTCCATTTATGAAACCGCCGCTTGGGGTGTTGAAGACCAGCCCGCGTTCCTAAATCAGGTCATCTTAATAAAATCAGGTTTATCTCCAATTGATTGTTTGAATCACACACAGCAGATTGAATTGGATTTAGGAAGAGTACGTCTGAAGAAATGGGGCCAAAGAGCGATTGACATTGATTTACTTTATTTCAACGATGAAATTATCAACTACCCAAATCTAATTATACCACATCCGTTTATTCCAGAACGACGTTTCACCTTAGCACCCTTAGCAGAAATAGCACCGGACTACATTCACCCCGTTTACAAAAAAAATAACGTATATTTATTGCATAACTGCAAGGACGAATTACCCGTAAAGAAAATTAGCAACGATGAACCATATCGACATTGACCTGATCAACAAAAACATGTTTGACAATTCAGATTTGATCAAACAATTTGTATCAATGTATCTTATTCAAACCCCCGTAGATTTAGACAACTTACGAAATGCACTAACTGAAGGTGACCATCAAAAAATTGCCGATGCCGCTCACCACATCAAACCGACGATGGACTATATCGGGGCATTCCATTTAAAAGCCAAATTGGAAGAACTGGAAATGAATGCCAAAAATCAGGAATCCTTAGAGGGACTCCGAGCGACTTTTCACGTCCTGGATATCGAAATGAAAGAACTATTATTTGAACTTGAACAATATGAGAAAACGATCTAAGCCAGATCGTTTTTTTTATTGAAATGAAATGCCGACAGTATAAAATACAAAACTAGAATAACTGGTAAAGCCATAAACTGCCCGACTACAAATAAGATCAAAGTTAAAAATAGAAATATAAAGCGAAATTTGTTTGTTTTCCAATCCATCGAACTGAATTTCATCGAAAACAGCCGAATCTCACTGATCAACAGATAACTGGTCAACAGCACACTTCCAATCAAAAATATTGGATTTATAATGAGTTCGGGATACTTAACGGCAATATAGGGTAATGAAAGCACATAAAAGGTATTCATTGGCGTATTAAGTCCAATAAAATCGGAAGTTTGTCGTTCATCCAAATTAAACTTGGCCAAACGCAAAGCCGAAAATACGGTTATAATAAACCCTAGATACGGTAGCAAGGAAGTATCAGGAAGCGCTTTCTGCAGTAATGTAAACATGATCGTACCCGGTAAAAATCCAAAACTGACCATATCAGCCAACGAATCCAGTTCTTTCCCAATAGGTGATTTTACATGGAGTAGTCTGGCTACCATACCATCGAAAAAATCAAATATTCCAGAGGCTAGAACACAGATTGTTACTGCTTTAAGATTCCCCTCCAAGGCCATCAGTACAGCAATACAACCACTAAAAAGATTCAGGCAGGTTAGCAAATTTGGAATATGTTTTTTCATCTAAGTGATTTATTTTTTATAAAAAAAGCCATCATTCGGTTAGAAATGATGGCTAAAATATTAAAATTTGACGGGATTACCCATTCATACTGATCAAAAATTCCTCATTTGATTTAGTACCACGCATTTGTCCCTGTAAGAATTCCATTGCTTCTGTAGAATTCATATCCGACAAGTGATTACGAAGCACCCAAATGCGTTGCAATGTTTCTTTATCTGTCAATAGATCATCACGACGCGTACTAGACGCTGTAATATCAATTGCAGGGAAGATACGTTTGTTTGCCAATTTACGATCCAATTGCAGTTCCATATTACCAGTTCCTTTAAATTCTTCAAAGATAACCTCATCCATTTTGGAACCTGTATCTGTCAAAGCTGTCGCAAGGATTGTCAATGAGCCGCCGTTTTCGATATTTCTAGCCGCACCAAAGAAACGTTTTGGTTTATGTAACGCATTTGCATCCACACCACCGGACAGGATTTTACCTGAAGCCGGAGCAACCGTATTGTAAGCACGTGCTAGACGAGTGATGGAATCCAACAGGATAACCACATCGTGACCACACTCTACCATACGCTTCGCTTTTTCCAATACGATATTAGCAATCTTTACGTGACGATCAGCGGGTTCATCAAAAGTAGATGAAACAACCTCTGCACGCACGCTTCTTGCCATATCCGTAACCTCTTCAGGACGCTCATCAATCAATAAGATGATAAGGTATACTTCAGGATGATTCTTGGCGATTGCGTTAGCAACCTCCTTCAACAAATTTGTTTTACCTGTTTTTGGCTGTGCAACGATCAATCCACGCTGACCTTTTCCGATAGGTGTAAACAAATCCATGATACGTGTGGAGTAATTACCCATACCCATATCTAAATTTAAGCGCTCATCCGGAAATAAAGGAGTCAAATAGTCAAAAGGTACACGGTCGCGTACTTCTGCAGGATTCTGTCCGTTGATAGCTTCTACTCTAACCAAAGGAAAATATTTCTCACCTTCTTTTGGTGGACGGATACAGCCACGAACGGTATCCCCTGTTTTCAAACCAAATAATTTGATCTGAGACTGTGATACATAAATATCATCAGGAGAAGTCAAGTAGTTATAGTCCGAAGAACGCAAGAAACCATAGCCATCAGGCATAATTTCCAAAACACCCTCATTAACGATAACATTGTCGAAATCTGTACTGGAAGAAGTATTATTTTCAGCTTTAGGAGTTTGAAGAGTTTTTTCAGGTTGGGAACCTTTATCTGTTGTCGGAGTCGTATCTACCGCAGGACTGCTTTCTTCACTTTCGACAGCCTCACGTTTTCTTACAGTTACAGGCTCTGCGGTTTTCACCGTTCTCACACGTTTACGTGTACGTTCAGCCTGTTCCTGATTGTCTTCCCCCACTTTAGCAACATTTTCTGTAGAAGCCGGAGCTGCTTCTTCTTCCCCACCGGTATTGCTAATTCTTTCTATTAATTCTTGCTTACGCAATTTATCAGCATCCGCGATACCGATCAACTTAGCAATCTCGCGCAATTCCGATACGAGTTTAGCGTTTAATTCGTTAATATCCATTAATGTGTTGTGTATGATTTTTGGATTTTCTTTTGAGCTTTATTCTGATTACACACTTAAGCTTGTTTCCTTGTTTAAGTGAATGAAGAACTTAATGATTTCTTTTAAACCCGAAGTGGGTTAAATCTTGAGAACCTAGACAAAGAAAAAAACAAATTTTGTTATTTCAAAATATTTCAAAAAAAATATTTACTATTGTAGCTAGTAAAACGATTTAACAACATTTTTAGATTGAATTTTATATTTTTTTTCATAAGTTCGTACCTTTCAAAATTTAAGTTTTTAGATCCCTTATATGGAACAGCAACAAACTAAAACCAATTACCCCGCACTCTACACATTGATTATTGTGTTTTTCTTTTGGGGGTTTATTGCGGCGGGAAATAGCGTATTTATCCCATTCTGCAAGAATTATTTTCACCTGGATCAATTTCAATCGCAACTTATAGACTTTGCCTTTTATACGGCATACTACATCGGTGCATTGCTCCTGTTCATTTTTAGTTCAATTGGCGGCAACGACCTTGTTGGAAAATGGGGTTACAAAAAAAGTATCGTTTATGGCCTGTTGTTTTCAGCACTTGGTGCTGCAGCGATGATTGTAGCGGTCGAGGTAAATCTATATATTGGCATGTTGCTGGGCCTATTTGTGGTCGCACTGGGATTCTCTTTGCAGCAAACTGCTGCCAATCCCTTCGCCGTTTTATTGGGCGATCCAAAGACAGGGGCTTCCCGAGTCAACCTTGGCGGTGGTATCAACTCCTTTGGAACAACGATAGGACCCCTCGTGATCGGATTTTCGCTTTTCGGTACATTTGAACCTATTTCCGATTCTGAGATTGCCAATCTACCTTTAAATAAAGTAGTATACCTCTACGTCGGTGTGGGTTTGTTGTTTATCCTCGCTGCGGCATTGTTCAACTTTAGCAAAAAAGTACCGGCTGGAATCAGCAATGAACCCATGGAAAAGGCCAATAAGGCTTTACGTACCTTGATTATCATGACAGTTCTACTATTCGGTATGTTCACTCCAGTATTCCTAAGTTACAAGAGTGACCTTGCATTGCATATCGAACAGCTCCATCAACAAGCAACAAGCCTCACTGATCAGTTACAAATCGATCAATTAAAAGCACATATTAAAGAAGTTGCCAAACCACTTGAAACACAACGTATGCTATGGTTAGCAGGTGCTTTAATCGTTGTCATCGGCGGTTTGCTTTTCTCCAACAGAAGCGCAAAAAAGAATCCGGAAGGATGGGGAGCAATGAAATATCCCCAATTGGCCTTGGGAATGCTTGCTTTATTTATCTATGTAGGTATCGAAGTAGCGATCGGTAGTAACCTAGGTGAATTGTTGACTTTAAAAGAATTTGGTCACCTACAATCTTCGCAGATTACTCCTTATGTATCCATGTATTGGGGAAGTATGATGATTGGCCGGTGGGCAGGTGCAATTACCGCATTCAACTTGAGCAAATCCACTAAAAACAGTTTACTGATTATCGTCCCCTTAGTTGCATTCTCCATCATTGTTGGTGTCAATACACTTGCAGGCTTCGAAATGTCACACCTTTATTATTATGTAATCTGCATTATTCTGCAAATCGTGGCTTTCTACCTAAGTAAAGAAAAACCTGCGCGTACATTGATTATTTTTGGTTTATTTGGAATCATTGCCATGTTAATCGGGCTTTTCTCTTCCGGTACAATTGCTATTTATGCATTCTTATCAGGAGGTCTTGCTTGTTCAATTATGTGGTCATCCATCTTCAGTTTATCAATCGTTGGTCTTGGAAAATATACCGCTCAGGGTTCAGCATTCTTGGTTATGATGATTCTTGGTGGTGGTGTCCTTCCTCCTATTCAAGGAAAATTGGCCGATCTCATTGGAATACACAACTCCTATATTCTACCATTAATCGGATTCTGTTATATTGTTTTCTTTGCTGTATTTGTCAAAGGAATTTTAACCAAACAAGGAATCAATATTGATGAAATCGAGGCTGAAGGAGGTCACTAACAGCATCAACTAATTGTAAATAGTACACTATTTAAACAATTTTATTACACTATTCAAAAACTGGCTTAACAACACCGTTAAGCCAGTTTTTTTATATAATGAGCAAATTATTAAAATTTATTTTTTTAAAAATACATGGATAAGTTATGATATTTAAAATTAAAAAATGTATTTTCGGGGAATTGATTAATGAATTGATTACTCATTTTATAACGATAAACACAATTAAAACTACTCAATAATGATAATCATTGCTGACGGGGGATCAACAAAAACAAACTGGTGTTTGTTAGATGATTCAAATAAAAAGATCTACTTCAATACCGAGGGTTATAACCCTTATTTTGTTGACAGTGAATACATTGTAAACTCCCTAAAAAAAGGATTACCGCAGGATTTACCTTTTGAAAAAATCGCGGAAGTAAATTATTATGGTGCCGGTGTCCATAATAAAGAAAAAGCTCAAATTGTAGTTGATGCTTTAAAACAAGTATTTACTACAGCGAAAGTGGAAGTAGGGCACGATCTACTTGCTGCTGCAAGAGCATTATTAGGGTCTCAAGCCGGATTTGCTGCAATTTTGGGTACAGGAACAAATTCTTGTCTCTATGATGGTAAGGAAATTACATTAAATATTGACTCCGGAGCTTACATTTTAGGTGATGAGGGATCGGGTAGCTATATTGGTAAAAAGTTACTTGCAGACTATGTTCGTAATTTAATGCCCAAAGATGTCAAAGAAGTTTTTTGGAACACCTACAAAATGACAAAAGACGAAATCATGGATGCGGTTTATACCAAACCAATGCCTAACCGTTTCTGTGCAAGTTTCAGCAAATTCGTCTATGACAACAATGTGAACATTGAGTATACACGTAATATCGTAGATGAAGCATTTGAAGCCTTCTTTAGAAATTTAGTCAGCAAATACCCTAATTATCAAAGCTATACCTTCAATTGCATTGGCTCAGTAGGTTACAATTTCAGAAACGTACTGGCTGAAAAGGCAGAACAATATGGTATGAAAGTAGGCAAAATCCTGCGTTCTCCAATTGATGATCTTGTCCAGTTCCACATTGATAGAGCAGCTGCAGTTGCCAAATAACAAGATAAATAATCTTTAACATATTATAGGGTGTCTGATCTGTATCAGACACCTTTTTTATTCAATAAAAAAGCTAATATTAAATTCTAATAAACTTACTCATACTGTGTTACAGCATATTTTAATGATTTAATAACAGGAATTTCATCAGTGCAAAATAAATTTACCTTTTTTTTGTAAAAAGAATATTTATAGTTTATTCCGATGAAAAGAAGCCTTGATATACTTGTACTCTCAGACATACACTTAGGTACATACGGAAGTAGAGCCAAAGAGCTTTTACTTTACCTGGAATCTGTCGCACCCAAGATATTGATCCTCAATGGCGATATTGTCGATATCTGGCAATTTAAGAAAAGTTACTTTCCGCAAGATCATTTAAAGGTTATCAAGAAGATCATTGACTTGAGCTCGACGGGTACTGAAGTCCATTACATAACCGGCAACCATGACGAAATGCTCCGAAAATTTACGGACCTTAAACTTGGTAATATCAAACTGAGCAACAAACTTCTTCTTTCACTCAATAATCAAAAAGTATGGATCTTTCACGGGGATGTTTTCGATGCATCCATCCATCACTCGAAATGGCTGGCAAAACTTGGCGGCTGGGGTTATGATAAGCTGATACAGCTGAACAATGTCATTAACTATTGCTTGGATAAAATGGGAAAAGAGAAATATTCGCTTTCAAAAAAGATAAAAAACTCTGTTAAAAAAGCCGTCAAATACATCTCGGACTTTGAGCATACGGCAACGGAACTGGCGATTGAAAAAAATTATGATTTCGTGATCTGCGGTCATATTCATCAACCCCAGATAAAGGAAGTTATCACCAGAAAAGGAACCTGCACCTATATGAATTCTGGTGATTGGATCGAAAATCTCAGTAGCTTAGAATATAAAAATGGTGAATGGAAGCTATTCTATTTTGAAGAGAATAAGGAACAGATCCTTAAAAACAAAATCATTGACACTCCCCTTTTCAGCTTAGAGGATCTCAAGAAAATCGTCATCTCATCCTAGACGGAAAATGGATAACCGCATAGCTGGATAAAATTATTTAGATAAAAAAGCCGAACTAGTTCGGCTTTTTTATCTTTTACAAGGTTATTGTTTCCCCTATTTTTGGAAGAGACAGTGAAATATCTTCGTTTTGAAATTTGTCCAAAGCCTTTTGTTTATCAATCTGAATTGGCGGAAATGAATCATAATGAATCCCTACCACACGTGAACAGTTAATAAATTCCGCTGCTTTGATCGCGTCATCTACATCCATGGTATAATATCCACCAATTGGTAGAAATGCCCAATCTAATTTCAGATCTGCCAACAGCTTCATTTCCATGGTCAACGCCGTATCGCCGGCGAAATAAATCTTTTTCCCCTGTACATTAAAGACAAATCCAACCGGAAATCCGCCATATTGGCCATCTGGCGTACTATTCGTATGCGCAGCATAAACCATTTTGACAGTGCCAAAAGGCAGCTGTATCGTCCCGCCAAGATTGAACTCAATCACTTTATCGTCAGGCACGCCCTGTCTTCTTACCCATGCCGCTGTTTCTACAATAGCCAATACTGTAGCATCGCTATTCTTTTGGATGGTTGCCATATCTGCGACATGATCTTGATGTCCGTGGCTTAAAAAAATGTAATCGGGCTTAATCGCGTTTACATCAATTGCTTTCGCCAGTGGATTATACGTTACGAAGGGGTCCAATAAAACCTTCGCTCCATCAAAATCAAACTCAACACAAGATTGACCGTAATAAGTTGCTTTCATGATCATATTGCTATTGATTAAATAAACCGCCTAAGCCGCCTAACATATCTTTACTCGCTGCCTGCATTTCAGCCTGACTGATATTCTCTGCTTGGACTAATGCCTTGTTTAAAGCAACAACCAATAATTCCTCCAATTCTTCTTTATCCGCATTGGACAAAAAAACAGGGTCTATCGTAATCTCCTTAATCTCTTTATTGGCTGTTGCAACTACCCGGATCAAACCACCTTCAGCCTCACCGGATACCGAAATAGTATCTAGTCTTTTCTTGATTTCTTCTGCCTTTTGTTGTGCCTGAAATAATTTGTCAAACATATCTATCACATTTATTTGATGCCAATTTACAAAAATCCTCCAATACCTACTATTGCTAATTTACTTTCGCTAATGCTCGCCTTTTTGTATTTTTGCAGCATGCAAAGCAATCAGGAAAAATTAGTTGCCCATTTTTTGGAACAGCTGAATCTAAATAACAGCACTTTCTCACCGGAAACATACGCTAAGTTAGCAGCAAAGCAATCGGGAATCGTTAGCATCGAAGACGTCATTGCTTATATCAATACACTTGGCGAAGAATTAAACAGCGAAGAAAATATCAATGAGCTCATTGAAAAAATAGAAGACGAAACCAGCATCTTGATTCACAAGCTCAAATTTATAACGGCCAGTGACAGGCCCAAAGTATTGGTTTTAGATCAAATTGAACCATTGGAAATCAATGACTCGGCCTACCTTCAGGAGTCTATCAAAATAGCGGGCGGAATTCCGACGACAACTGCCCATGAGGCAGATAAAATTATCCTCATTGACAGCGGTGAAACTGTATTTACCCATATTCCGCTATTATTAAATGATCCGTCAATTGCACAATCAAAGGCCATTGAACTCGATCAGCTTTTTATTATGACAAAACCCGGTTTTGCCCAGACCCCAGGATACGAATACCTTACTGAGCTGGAATCTCTGGCGGAAATCTTACAGCCAAAATATTTCGTTTACGGCCACGAAGGCAAAGACTGGTTACAATTTCAATTGAAATAGCAGCAAACAAGTAGTTCATATCCATCAAAAAAAAGCATCTTTAAATTGATTAAAGATGCTTTTTTTGATGGAATTATGCACTAGCTGTACCTTCTTCGCAATACCTCATATAATTTTTCAACGGTATGGGGTTTATCTGCCCACCTATTTTTGATCGCATAATTGGTTTGCAAAAATGCATCAGCTTCTGCATAGCTGCTAAATCTGTTTAATAACTCTACTGCTTCGCTATAAGCCAAACTATAGCCATTAAATAGGTCCTTAATAAATAAAAGCTTATCGTTCAAACTTATTCCGGTTTTGATGTCGGTCAGTTTATCGGAACTTCCGGATTGATTGACTTGATATACCCGGTTCTGTACTCCGGCTTGCTTTTGCTGCGAGATAATCTCATTTAGGGTGAGCGGTCTGGAAGGAGTCTCCTGCACTACCGTATTGACTTCTTCCTGGATAAGGCTCTCCTGAACTTCTTTGATGATAACCTGTTTTGGTTCTTCTATAACCTCGGTAACCACCACCGGTTCTTCATCAATGAGGTCTATCTTGGGTTCATTTATGGTATACTGATTTTCCTCAACCGGTTCTACAGCAGCTTCGGGTGTTGTAGGTGGAGCCTGATCAACGGTTGGCGAATTAGCTTCATCTGCAATCTTCGTCGAATATGAAACTGCTGGCAGATCCACTGTTTCTTCTACTTCCGCCTGCGCTTCTACAGCAGCTTCATTTGAGTTTTTAGATGTGCCGCTATCCACATTATGCTGTGCGATGTTTTCAGTTTCAACAATGGGCTGGTTAGAAGTCCGTATCGAAGATGGCGGTGTAAAATAATCATTGAATGTTATTTTTTTGCTCTCCAAAACCGATTCTTTTAAGGTATTTTGAACTTGCCCGCCTTGTAATACAGCATCTGTCTTAAGTAAAGTGACGTAAGCTGCCACAGATTGTGCTTTCGCTTCCAAACGCACCAAATCACTTAATTCGGCAGTACCGTCTTTTTCCGACAAATCCAAATACTGTGCATTCAAATCTTGTAATAAATCTCCTATCTGATTAAAAATTTCTTCTTTAGTACCCATAATTCTATTTGAAATCGCCTGTTAATCGTTTATAATACCTTTACATTCCTTACCTTAAAAAGTGGAAAACTCAATCCTTTGATTTATAAATATTTGAATTCGCAATCACTTTTTTGCTACTCAAATTTAATATTTAATTCTGATATTAGCATTGTCAAAAACAGAATATAATAGGAGGCCCATGGACAAATAATACCTTATTTGCTGGCCATCCGAAAAAAATAATTTAATCAAATGCTTTTTTCCGAACATAATCTGACATTGAGACCAGCTCGATATGGAAGTATTGAGGTTATCTGTGGATCAATGTTTTCTGGCAAAACCGAAGAATTGATACGCAGGCTAAAACGGGCACAATATGCGCGGCTAAACGTTGAAATTTTCAAGCCTGCGGTCGATAAACGATATGATGAAAAATTGGTCGTTTCCCACGACAGCAATAGTATCCCCTCTACTCCGGTTGAAAATTCTTCGGCAATCCTGCTATTGAGTTCGGCTACCCAAGTTGTTGGCATAGATGAAGCACAATTTTTTGATGACGGATTGACAGAAGTATGTGTCAAATTGGCAAACAGTGGAATTCGTGTAATTATTGCCGGATTGGATATGGATTATAAAGGTCAACCCTTCGGTCCAATACCAAGTTTGATGGCAGTTGCTGAACATGTCACCAAAGTTCACGCAGTATGCATGCAATGCGGCGCTCCAGCGAATTATTCTTATCGGCTCACAGATGACACACAAACCGTTCTACTCGGTGAAAAGGAAGTCTATGAACCACGCTGTAGGCAATGTTATTATCATCTGGATCAACAAGGTCACTCGCATAATCAAGGCTAGGGATACACCCCCCAATAGCCATCTCATTCTTCTACCGGGTATCTATCGATCCCTCCGATCAAAAAACAGCAGCTTGCCATTTGCATTTACTTGATCTATTTATAACATTTCTGTTAGAAATAACTGCCAGATAGACCCAGAATCAATTTGGCATAGGATTTGAAATACACTTTACAAATAAGAAGCTAAACGCTTTCAAAAGCGACAAAATACTTTTCATAATTTAGGTTTATAATTGGTTAGTTTGCACCTCCTTGCCCATCAAGGAGGTGTTTTTTTGTTATAAAAAAACGCTGCTCTTTTCAAAGAACAGCGTTTCTATTGGTAAGCTCAATCTCATTAGGGTTGCACGCGATAGTTGATCACTTTTCGACCAATATTACCCGTCTGGTCCATCCCTTCGACAATCACTTTATAATTGCCGTTTCCATCCGCATTGTAGAATTGAACGGTGGCCTCTCCTGTCTCGGTTACCGTTACCTTTGGATTCCAATAAATGGTGGTCCGCAGGTCATTTGCCGATTTTCGCTCTGGCGTATCATATTTCGGCGTGTAGAACTTACGTTCTTTAACATAGCCTAGCGGGAACATGTCTATAACATTCGATTTTGGCAGGAGTTTCTCAATTTCACTCAAAGCCATCCGAGGTTTCTTGGCCTCCACTTTCTTAGTATAAATAGAGACAACACCATTGTTTTGATACATTCTCGATACCGTACCCAATTCGTCACGCAAAAAGATTTCTATTCCCTCGATATCTGCGACATTTATACTGTTCAATCCAGGTTCGTCTATGGCCATACCATTTAGGAAAAACTGAACAGGTGTACGTCCACCAGCATTGTAATCACGCGAAACATAATATTTCAATGTTTGGGGATCATAAGTAATTCCCGTTAAAACAGTCTGCAGACACATAGTCAATACATTACATCCTGTTAAGCGTTCTGGCTCGATACGATGTTCAGGCATAGACAAACCCGAAATAGATGGAAAATCCTTATTGGTGATGACCTTTTTCTGAACTCCCGTCACCTCTACTTCATCCAACAGAATAGATTTTCGATACTCTTTTCTGCTATTATCCAGATAAGGCGCTATTGCTTGGTCGATATTGGGAACAAAATAGCTTTTATAACCATTATTCTTATCTATTTCGGGATAATAACTCTGATCCATATTGATCACCAGACTCCGATAATTATCATTTGACCGCGCATTTACGGTCACTTTAGATGAATCAGGAAAAACAAGGTCTTTGAATGTAAATCGGCCATTTTGATCGGTGTAAACATCCTTTTTGATATTCCGTGAAGGTACAGACAACAACAGGCCCCCATTTGGATATGGACGACCGGTATTCATGCGCAGAATTCCCGATAACTCGATCCCCTGTTCAGGAAGAAAACTAACCGGAGGTAACTTTTCAGCGATTAATGCAGGATAATCAAAACGGCGATACCCCTGTGTCATTAATAAGGCATCCAAGGCCTTTTCGCGGTTTGGATTTTTTTCGTCAAAATAAGCATTCGGGTTTTCGACATTCCCTTTCAGATCCGAAGTCAACAGAAAATTACTCACAATGGAGAGGTCAGCCTGGTCATTATAAGGGACCTTAGACTCATCAATTACTGAAACGGAATAACTGCCTGGATATTTCTGTCCATTATTATCAACGGAAAGTTTTAAATTAACCAGATCTTTCGCCTTATAACTTTGTTTGTCGCTGGCGACCTGAATGTTGAGTAATTTCTCACTCTGTACAAATGCCAGACGCTCGCTTACAGGTTTGCCGTCAGGAGTCATTAAAGTGACCTGAACGATACCGTTAGGTAATCTTTCTTTTGGAATATTGACCAGCGCAGATGAAGATTTTAGATTAACCTGAGCCCCAAAACAGAGATGACCATTCGACTGAACCAATACATAATAAGATTGAGCAGGATTTTTTGAAAAATTATCCTCGCTAGTCACAACAGCAAATTCGGCATTTGTTTCATCCTGCTTGACAAATACAACATTTGTCTTATCATTAGCAACAGCCGGAAGCTTATATTTACGTTCCTGTCCATTGTCAAATTTGATGACTGCCTGGTAGTTTTCTCCAGCTAAAGGCAACAAGGAGAAATACCCCATTCCCGATCCAAAATCTTCGAATTCTGCAACAGATTTTCCTTTTGAATCGAGAATTGAACCTTTTACTTTCAGACTCTTGCCATCAGATCCCACAGCTTTAAAAGCCACCTTTTTGGCAAGTCCGGCAATTAAGTCTCCACCCTCAGGAAAAAATTGCACATCCGCATCCCAGAGGGCATTTTTCAGCAGAAAAGAACTGGACAGCGGCTTTTCATTTTTATTTTCCTGGATACTCACTTTTAATTGGCCTTTCTCCAGATTAGCCTTCTCTTTTACCGATAGATTGATCGTCACCTTCCCCATCGCATCCGTTTCACCTTTGCCTTTATCGACAGTTTCCCATCCCGACACAAATTCCCAATTGATCTTTGAATTAATCATCGGCTTGCCTGTTCGGTCCCTGAACTGTATGACAGCCTGGCTTTTATTTCCACCGAGATTATTCTGAAATTCAATATTTGTGGCCAATTTCTTATTGATCACATCACCTATTGGAACAATTTTATTGAAGAAGTAAGCAGCGTCAAAATTTGACATCCATTTGGTATAAGCTCTGAAACGATAGTTATCCTGCACCATGAACTGTGGATCAAGCACCATCTGTCCATTTCCGACACCTTTGTCCATCGGAATCCTAAAGGTCTGAATAAGCGAATCACGACTATTCAAAACTTCCACATAGGCAATTTTACTCGGCTCGTATTCTGGAAGATTCCGTGATAAATAAGTAGAAAACCATAATGTATCTCCCACGGCATAATAGGGCTTATCGAAATGCAGGTGTACTTTCTCTGTCGGGTAACCCTGGAAATATTTTTGAACGCGTTCTACGATCGTATTAATAGGTAATGTAGGTACAGTCTGAGCATACGTTGACCCAACTCCTAAAATCCCTATCGATAAAGTCAATAGTTTTATGTGCTTCATTGAAAGTCTTAGAATTAAAAAAAGAATAGCTAAATATATTCAATTTTACCCAAAGGCCAGCCCTATTACGGCATTTTTAACATTTATTATATCATTATACCTGCATTCAGGCAAACTGCTAAAGTAAAGGCGCCAATAAACGGCAGATGGAATCGACCCCCCGTTTCCAGCGGCTTCTTTGCATCCATTTACGAATTGTAATTAAGTCCGAAGCCTCAATATCCGCAAGAAATTGATTGTTCAGACGTTCACATAACGCTTTGTCAGAGACAATTCCCGATATCTCAAAATTGATGTAAAAGCTTCTAATATCCAGGTTCGTAGTACCCACATAGGCTAGTTTACCATCGATACAGATCGTTTTGGCATGTAGAAATCCTTTGGTGTAAAGGTATACATTTACTCCCCTTTCAAGCAGTGGTTTAATAAAGGAAAAAGACGCATGCTGTACAAAAAAGGAATCGGATTTTGCCGGCAACATCAGATCAACGCGAACCCCTGAAGAAACCGCCAGCATCAAGGCAGTTGTCAATTCATCACTCGGAATAAAATAGGGTGTACACAACTGCACATATTCCTTTGCTTCATTGATCCCGGCAATAATTGCCTCCATATTGAATGGAGCCGGGGAACCGGGATCGCTCGCTGTAAAGCCAACACCACTCGCGTCTTCATCAGCGATCGGAAATCTATTTAAATAGCCTTTACCTAATTCAAATGATTCCGCATCCGTTTGATTCCAGCTATTCCAAAATTGAATCTGCAAGGTATTTACGGCTGCACCGATAATCATCATCGCAGTATCACGCCAATAAATATCATTTTTTCCATTATTGATATAGCGGTCTGAAATATTGATTCCACCGATAAAACCAACCTTTCCATCGATGACCGCAATCTTTCGGTGATTTCGATAATTACTATTGGCTAATGAAGTGAATGTAACAGGAAGAAAAGCCTCAAAAAGGAAATCCGGCTTATGTCGATGTAAATATTTAATTACATCAGGAGCACCAAAACTGTCCAGGATCAAACGCACTGTCACTCCTGCTTTTGCTTTCTCTTCTAGAATTTGTAATATTTCGCGTCCGACCTCATCCATTTCCCAAATATAGTACTCCATATGAATGGAATGTTTTGCGTCTTTCAATTGCTGAATCAATACCGGAAATTTTTCCTCGCCATTAATAAACAATGTCACGTCGTTATTTAGGGAAAATGTGGATATTTTCTGGTTTTTTAGGTACCTATAGACCATAGCCAAACTACCTATGCGTTCGTTCAGGGTATCAATATGTTCCTCCATAATTTCCGATTCCTTACGCCAGGCATCAAGTAATTTTTTTGACTGCTCGCGGTACATCCGCTTCATTTTTTTAACTTTCTTAAATTTTTGGCCAAAGAAATAATAACTGAGCAGACCGATTACAGGCAGAAAAACAATCACCATAATCCAAGCGATCGTTTTGGCAGGGTTTCGGTTTTCAATCAAGATGGTGCCGATTACACCAATATATAAGATAAGTAAGGGAATCCAGTAATATTGTAAAGCAATTTGTAAAATATGATGAAGTACCTCCATATGATGCGCTAAGTTTAGTATCAAATATAATACTTAGCGCCGACAAATTGTTTCCCCTTAAGCACAGTTTATTGTACCTTCAATATGGATAAGAGGACTTAAATAAGGGATATTTAAGTTCGCCCCTCTAAGTATAAACCAGATTCCGAGTAGGAAATATAAAAAAGGCACCCATTTTGAAAAGCCAATTTTGAAAGCTCTGGAGAAGTTCCCTAAAAAGGAAAACAAAAACAACAGTGGAATTGTCCCCAATCCAAAACACAACATAAATAGAAAACTCTGTTGCGGACTGTCGGCATTCATTGCGGACATTAAAGCCATATATACCATACCACAAGGTAATAATCCGTTTAAAATTCCCGCAACAAAACTTCCCCCCGGTCTATACAACCATTTCGACAGAAGTCTGACAAAGGGCTGCACGGAACGAGTCTGCAAGCGGGCGAGGGTACGATTGTTTTTCCCTACGAGCTGAAAGACAGCAATCAGCACCAGTATTATCCCTGTGATCCAGCTCAATGCACGTTGCCAGCCCTGAATTTGTGCAAATGTACCAATGGTTCCCAGAAGAAATCCCAGGCTACCATAAGTCAAAACCCGGCCTAATTGATACAGTACTTTATTTAGAAAAATACACCAATTCAGCTCTCGCCGACCCTCAATCGCAAAAATTAGAGGACCACACATGACAGCACAGTGTATGCTTCCAAATAAGCCCATAAAGAATGCAAAATAGGTATAGTTCATACTCCCGTTTTAAAATAAAATATGCTCCTCAAATAAAAAATCCTTGCCTTCGCTTTTCCAGTCCACATATAATTTCCACATCCCTTTGTCGAATGTGGAAATAGGCAATACCAGCAGATTATCCGTTGTCTGGAATGGCAGCTCCCTATCTAGCTTACTATCCGATGGTTTACGAAACAATAGCTTTCCTTTGTTCACTTTCGATACAAAATGTATGTAAAGTGTGTCTTTTCTGAGCGCAACCGTCGGCATCTCTTTCATGCTCAACACATTCTGTTTTTTTTCATAAGCTTGATCGTAGTTCAAGCCTTGTTCATAATAATCGTCTTCTTCTAAGCTGTCCGTATCTTGAGTGACCATGTAAAATCCAGCCGCAACGATGCACAACATAAATACCGCTAAGATTAAAAAAATTTTTGTACCCCAATTCATTGTTCTATTTTTTAATTCATCCCGGGAGGAGCAATAAAAGTTGTTTTTAAGCTTTCAACTTTTTTATCTCCTGAATAGATAGATAATTTGATATTACTTTTATATGTTTCGACGTCCTTGTTTGCGATAATCAGAAAGAAGCTTAAAGTCGCGTGTCCATCTTTACCAAGCTTTTGGATGGGATTAACCAATTGAATTTTGAGTTTCGGATCCTCGCATACTAATCGAAAAGGCATCTCCTTGCCTGATTTATTAATTAATTCCAGGGCGTAAAGATTACTGATTGTCTTATCGTCCCGAAGCTGGTAGGTACTTCCTTTTGCCCGCAACAACCGGCCATCAACAAGGGAGCGATTGAACAGCAAAAAACCAAATACCGACATCAGCGCCACCAAGACAATGGAGTATGCCACCGCCCGGATATTGCTTTTCTTCTTGAGCGTACCTTCAATCTCCCCCATTGGGTAAAAACCGATCAGCTTTTTGGGTTTCCCGATTTTTTCCATGACAGCATCACAGGCATCGATACATGCTGTACAGCTCACGCATTCCAATTGTAGGCCTTTACGGATATCAATTCCTGTTGGACAAACGTGCACACAGAGTTTGCAGTCCACGCAGTCCCCCTGTGAAGTAGAAGTACTTTTTTGTTGCTTTCCTCTGGGTTCACCACGTCTATGATCGTAGGCTACTGTAATACTTTGATCATCCAGGAGGACGCCTTGCAATCTTCCATAGGGACAAATTGCAATGCAGACAATTTCTCTGATGTAGGCAAATACAGCATAAAATACCAGTGTGAATACGATGATGGAGATTAAGCCGGCAATATGCTGATCCAATGGGTCGCTGATAATTTTAATCAATGCATCCGAACCGATGATATAAGCTAAAAAGATGTTTGATATAAAAAACGAGATAATCAGAAATATGCCATGCTTTAATAGCTTCTTCATCTGTTTCTGATCGGTATCAGGACCTTCATCGCATTTTTTTTGTTGTTGCCAATCCCCTTCAATCCAATATTCAATTCTCCTGAAGATGAGTTCAAGAAAAATTGTCTGTGGACATGTCCATCCACACCAGACACGTCCAAAGACCACTGTAAATAGCACTACGCAGACCATAATGATCAACATCCCAAAAACAAATATATAGAGGTCCTGGGGGTAAAAAAGGTTTCCTAGAATCGAAAATTTCCGTTCAATAATATTAAACATTAAGAACGGTTCGCCATTTACCTTGATGAAAGGAGCTACAAATAAGAACAGTAGCAGTGTATAACCAACCCACTGTCTCTTTCTATAAAGTGCTCCCTGCGGTTTTTTGGCATAGATCCACTGTCTCTTTTTTGACTTAGATCCACCATTATTGGCATTATTAACTACTACTGTACTCATTTCAATCTTGATTTACTATTCAGCTTTTTTTTCTTTCCCGGCACCATCATTCGCTTTTGCTGTATCCTCAGCATTTCCGTAGGTTACCTCTTCTCCTTGTGGTTCTTTTGGATTGGCAGGATGTGTATCTCTCAGCGTAACAATATAACTTGCCACCTGTGCAATTTGCGCAGGGCTTAAAGTTTGCTCCCAAGGCACCATTCCTTTATCCGGAACACCATACTTAATAGTTTTAAAGAGATCTTTAATCTCACCGCCATGCAACCAAAATTTATCCGTCAAGTTGGGGCCAATACCGCCCTCCCCGTTTCCACCATGACAGGCGACACAGTTTGCAGCGAATATTGCTTTCCCTTCAACCGCCATGTCTGGCTCAAATTCAACAGTATTTTCATCAACATTGCTGGCAGAAGCAGCTAGATACGCTTGTCTTTCCTTTTCTGCGACAACCATTTCATGTGCATACTCCTGGTCCTGGTTCATACCGATCCCAGAAACCTGATAGATGAATAAGTAGACCACCCCAAAGAAGATCGTCCCATAGAATAAAAAATTAAACCAGATTGGAATGGGATTGTCCAGTTCGCGGATACCATCGTATTCGTGATCGATGACTATGTCCTTTTCTTCAGAGATAGGTCTTATTCCCATGATCTTGTTCCAAGATCGTTTCAACCATCCCTTATTGGCTAATTTCTTGAGTTCTTCTTCTTTGACCAATTCAGGCATCGTAATCTTAATGATGGATTTCATTGCGCGGTTGACCATCAATGCCGAGGCCAGAAGGGCCAACATCACTACTATCAATACGATAATTAAGATATCTGTGTATAAATTATCCGTACCAAAACCCCAGGAAGGCTGAATGGCTTCTACGGTGGCAGGCGCAGTATCTAATAATAAACTCATATACTATATACTTTCAGGTGAATGATTCGTTTCCTTTTCAGTTTCCTCCTCCAAAGGCAGCTCCTTCATATAGTTTACATAGTCCTTTTTCATGCGAAACAACATGATTGCGACCGAAATAAAAAAAATCAGGAATATCCAAAGTGATACAATAAGGTAAAGCTCACTTCCGTTCAAATTTGTGATTTGTTTAAACATAGTCTTATTGATTTACGTTAACATCCTCAGCCGCTTTCGGAGCTGCTTTTATATCCGTTCCCAATCGTTGTAAATAAGCGATTACTGCTATAATTTCGCGATCGGCCAATACATTGACTTGATTCTGTTTCAGATCGTCCGCAATTTTTTGCGCCTGTTTATGCAGATCTTGTTCCGCATTTGCTATCGCCGCATCCGTATAGGGAATTCCTAGTTTGCGGAGAGCCTCCATTTTATCTTTCAAAATAGAGTTATCCAACTGCTGGTCTATTAGCCAAGGATAAGAAGGCATAATACTTCCCGGAGAAGTTATGGTTGGATCCAAAAGATGATCAAAATGCCATTTATTTGGATATTTGGAACCAATACGATGCAAATCTGGCCCGGTACGTTTCGATCCCCATAAGAATGGTGTATCGTATACATATTCGCCAGCTTTGCTATATTCACCATAACGGGCAGTCTCCGATCTAAACGGACGGATTGTTTGTGTATGACAATTGACACAGCCCTCTCTGACATAAAGGTCACGTCCTTGCAGTTCCAGTGCTGTATAAGGCTTCACACTTGCAATTGTCGGTACGTTTTTGGAAATGGTAAATGTAGGAACCATCTCAACCATACCACCGATCAGAATCGCGATAAGCGCCAATACCATGAACAATATAGGTTTACGCTCAAGACGACGGTGCTGGGACTGCTCATTGACCTGAACCGGTAATAGAGCTGGTGCTTCGGCGGGCTCATTGGCCAGCAACTTCCCTTGCTTCATGGTCTTAATCAGGTTGAACGTCATCAGGAAGACACCTGATAAATAAAGCGCCCCACCTAAAGCTCTCATCATATGCATTGGTAGAATTTCCAATGTTGTTGCTAAGAAGTTTGGATATTTCAAAACCCCTTCTGGTGTAAACTCTTTCCACATTAGCCCTTGTACAACTGCTGCCCAATACATCGGAATAGCGTAAAATAGAATTCCAAGTGTACCGATCCAAAAGTGCGTGGAGGCTAATTTCTTCGAGTAAAGTTCTGTTTTATAAATACGTGGGATTAGCCAATAAAGGATACCGAATGTCATAAAACCATTCCAGCCCAATGCACCAACGTGTACGTGCGCAACGATCCAATCGGTAAAGTGTGCAATCGCATTTACCTGCTTCAAAGACAGCATCGGTCCTTCAAACGTTGCCATACCGTAACAGGTCAGTGCGACGACCATAAATTTCAACATAGGTTCAGTCCGTACTTTATCCCAGGCACCGCGCAGTGTCAACAGACCGTTTATCATACCGCCCCAACTTGGTGCAATCAGCATAATCGAAAATACTACGCCAAGGGACTGAACCCAACTTGGTAATGCTGTATATAACAAATGGTGAGGTCCGGCCCAGATATAAATAAAGATCAATGACCAAAAGTGCAGAATACTTAATTTATAGGAATAAACCGGGCGATTAGCCATTTTCGGCAAAAAGTAATACATCATTCCCAAGTAAGGCGTAGTCAGGAAAAATGCTACAGCATTATGACCATACCACCACTGCACAAGTGCATCTTGTACACCTTTGTAAACATAGTAGCTTTTCCATCCTGCTACCGGCAGTTGAATGGAGTTAACGATATGTAATACCGCTACCGTAACAAATGTGGCAATATAGAACCAAACTGCGACGTACATATGACGTTCACGCCTTTTGATAATTGTACCAAACATATTGATGCCAAACACCACCCAAATAAGAGTGATTGCGATATCAATTGGCCACTCCATTTCGGCATACTCATGACTTGAAGTAAGTCCTAGCGGAAGAGTGATGGCCGAGGCGACAATAATTAACTGCCAACCCCAAAAATGGAGCTTACTTAAAGCATCACTGAACATTCTTGCTTTAAGTACCCGCTGCAAGGAGTAATAGACTCCCATAAAAATACCATTACCTACGAAAGCGAATATCACGGCGTTGGTATGCACCGGGCGTACGCGGCCAAACGTGGTATACTGCAACCCGAAGTTCATTTGAGGCCAAACAAGCTGCGTCGCCACAAGCAATCCTATGGTCATACCAACTATCCCCCAAATAATGGTAGCGATTCCGAAATTTCTGACAATTCTATTGTCGTAATTAAATTGCTCTAACTGCATTACTTAAATTGTTGATTCTGAATCAAAAGTAAGCAGCATTTTATGACAATCTAATGATAGAGAATGCGTACAAAAGTGATGTACGTCACTTTACTTTATTGGGTCAAATATCGAATATCCGTTACGTAATACTTGATTTTAAACCATTTAAACAACAACAACGAATAGCACAGTAGTTCACGCTATCCATTCTGAGATCAAAAGTGACGGTTATCACATTCATAGAAGAAGTAGGTATATTTTCTACTGATTAAGGCAGCATTCAATAAGGTTATTTTCATCGTCCGAATGGGAACATCCAATGGCTATCAATGCTAGACCCAGTATATAAATGCATTGTATTTCTGGGTAGCACTATCGGCAGCAGGAGGTCACTGGTATTTGCTTAAATCTGTTGCTCTATTCCTATTCAGGAAAGATTCACATTATAGAGGTTCTTTCAATTTAAGATCACTATGGTAAGAGCAGCAATAACATTGGCCTAGCCATTGTTCTCTGGAATCTTATGGGAAGTATGTAAACGAAAGAAGCCCTTGACTGTTTCCAGCAAGGGCTTCCGTGTAAAAAAAGGCACCGACCTACTCTCCCACCTGTTACGGCAATACCATCGGCTCT
>NZ_RBWS01000008.1 GCF_003627955.1 Sphingobacterium puteale
ATGGTATTGCCGTAACAGGTGGGAGAGTAGGTCGGTGCCTTTTTTTACACGGAAGCCCTTGCTGGAAACAGTCAAGGGCTTCTTTCGTTTGGGTGCTTCCCAAGGACCTTTATTTATCCTCCGGTCCTTTTCCTCCCTTTGCCGGTACTATGCCCCCGCTCCATGTTCGCTATCAAGAAGCGGCGGGCCGAGCAAACTCCGGGAAACGGGTATGCAACTAGGGGCCCGCAAAGCAGTCCCGGCCACGTTATAGTATACTACTGTGGAGCAAAAGAGACTATGTATTGAATTATGTTTATAAGCACCCGGCCTGGAAAGTGGTAAGCATGTAGGTAGGCTGATCGAACGATACAATGAGAATTCATCTGGGGTGGGAGCTTCTGCCTAAATGTTGACTCCGTAGTGATTGATAAGAACGCTGTCTCTGTATGTAGTATGATAGATACTGCTGGAAAGATATTTGTGCCCACTTGATGCTAAAGAAAATATGACGAACAAAAAAGGTTTAGAAGATATCGGCATTGCCGGTGGATCCTCACATCAGAAAATGGGCATAATACGGCAGAGTGGGGTGAAATAGGTATCGGGAAGCAAACGATCCGCAGTGTGAAATACGAGGGTAGGAATTTTTACAGATGTTAGAATGTGGTCATGGAATATAGTGTAAGGGCGCAGTATTCACTGTCGCCCTTTGATAGCTGGTTAAGCCAATACGGCTTGATTTTTCTAAAATAGTTGATGCTTCTGGAAATGTAAAGGATCATTGCACTACTAATAGGATCTATGACATTGTTGCTAAAATTTGAACAAGGGTCGACAGATTAAAAGGCTTGACCATCACCCCATCGAAATGATGCGTCTGTCCCTCAGGTACCTGTGTGATCACCTGTGACGTGTCTGATGTCAATGCAATGACTTTACTTTTTAATCCCTGAGTGGTATTGTTTCCTTTAACTGTATTCAGTATGTCCCAACCACTCGGACCTTTCATTCTAAGATCGGTGATCACAATGTCACTTGCATGTTTTTGCAGATAGTCTATCGCATGTTGGGGATCCTGAAAAACCTGTACATTTTTGAAATTTTTCAAGGCTTGTTTAACAAATAAATTATTGATCGCATTATCATCAATAATCACAAAACGTAAGTTTTCTGATAGATTGTCCTGTAGGGAAATTTGATTCGTGCTTTTCTTTTCATCGGTAATAGGAACGATCAACGTAAATGTTGATCCTTTTCCTAGCTTACTTTGTACGCTTAAGGTCCCCTTGAGCTGCTCAGTCATAAGCTTGGAAATATGTAATCCCAATCCAAAACTGTTTTTGGACTTCAGGTCGGACATATAATATTGTTCAAATATATGTTCCTGATCTTTAGCAGGGATGCCTTTTCCAGTATCAATAACTTGGATATGAAGGGTTTTCTCTGCTTCGGAACTGATAAAAGCTTTTATCTCTATTTGCCCTTTATCGGTATACTTAATTGCATTACTCAGGAGATTGGATACAATTTGGCGCAATCGATATGCCCCGCTCTTGATTAAAATATCCCGGTCAATGTTAATATGACTGATGAGCTGAAGACCTTTTTTATCGGCTTGGGCTTGCTGCATTTTTATCAGATTGGCAAGGAGGTTGGTCGGTGAAAAGTATTCTTCCTTAATTTCCAGCATGCCTGCTTCTAATTTGCCAAGATTGAGGATATCCTCAACCGTATCGTTGATAACTTGGATGTCCTGTGTAATGGAATCCAATAGTGCTGGATTAATACGATTATTAGATGTATTGTTTTTTAATAAGTCAATAACGCTGATCAATGAATTGACCGGCGTCCTTACATCATGGCTCACATTGGCAAGTATACCTGTTTTTTCCTTGGCTGTGCGTAGTGCATAATCTCTCGCAGCGGTGATTTTACGCTCATAAATGATGGTATTGTAATGATAGGACAGAATTAGGGTTACCATAATAATCATGAGTATAATTGATGCAATAACCTGCTTCCCGAAGATGGCGGAATTTTTCTTGTACAAGGTGAAATCCTGTATTTCGGCGGCCCGTAAAGACTCATCTTCATGTGTCTTTATTTTGAGCAAAGCAGTGCTGATGGTACTAAAAAGTGCATAATTCGATTGCAGCAGCTGTCTTTCCTTAACTTGAAGTTCGGTGAAAGACCGACGAATTTTGCTGAAATCTTGTTTATAAAAGGATTCATTCTGCTCAATCAAGTTTTGGATCTGGCCGTGGATAGCTTTGATCTGATTAACATTAAATTGCTGTTCGAGTTTGTCAGCAACTAATGTGTCATTTTTTGCTTTGAAAATCCGGGTGAAGAGTTTTTCTTTTTTTCTGACAATTGTATCTTTTTTTCTGACATTTAAGGCAGTATCTCGTAGTATTTTACTGACCACAGAATCCGCATCTATCCGGTTGCTTATCGGACGCAACGTACGACTGGTTTTAGTCAAAAGAGGCAGGGAATCTTTTGCCAGGAAAATCATGTTATCAACAGATTTCTTTATACGCGCGAATTCGTCGGAGAGATGGATGTTCTGCTCCAAGGGTGTATTGGTCGAAAAAGAAATCCCCTTTTTGGAAGAGAGGGTCGAGAGAGAGTCAATATAAAAACGGAGGCTATCGAGTTTTTTCGTATAGTTTGCTAAATTTTCAGCACTGAAATCCACGGTATAGGAGCGAAACGCATTACCGGCGTCATTGTAAGACGCAAAAAGCTCATAAAATAAGCTGGTTAACTGATTTTTAGAACTGTAAGCTTTATTTAGACGGGCCTCTGTTTTTTGATATTCAATATATTGATAGGTGAATATCGAGCCGATATACACCAAAGAAAGAATCAGGAAAGCAATTAAAATTGTCCTGAAAATAAATATTTTTCTATTATTTTTCACGTCGTTATTCTTTCAACCAATAAATTAATTATAGCCTCTTTATTTTGTATGGAACTCAAATTTAAGACTTAAAAATGAAAGCCGCTGTGTAGTACTGTCAATTAATCGCTACATTTTGAAAAACTTACACAATCGTTTAATTGAAGAGAGTGCACCCATAGTACAATTTTTATTTTCTATTTACAGGTGAAAACGTAAGAACAAATTGTCATCTGATGAAAAAGATCATTATTTCAGCAATGTGTCGTTGATTACTGGCAGGCAAGCCGTGCGCAATCTCATTAGAGCACGGATAAGGGGTGCTGGTGGTGTAGATTCGAAAGGAAATTTTACGTTTAATCTGTCGTCGAGTGTTCCTTTCAACAAGATTGAGAAAAAATAATACATTCTATTGCTCCATTGGATGAAGCAGCTGCCTTGGTAGCTGCTTTTTTATTGCTATTTAGGCGAATGCTTTGGTCTTATGAAAATAGGCATGTTGTTTAAATGAAATTGAGCTTAGGGGCGCTGTTTTATAAAAAAGTTGATGATTTATTTTAATAAGCATTCTGTAAAATATCAAAAACGGATTAATTTTCAGAATCTTTTGTTCAATTTCATTTTTATTTTCAGAATCTTTTGTTTAATTTCCTATAATAATCCATGATCTTTTGTGATTTTTTTACAAAAGACATGATACCAATAAACCGTTAGTAATTGTTTGTAAACTATTATCTAAACCTTCATCTTAATTATGAAAAAGAATTATCTTTTTTGCCGAAAAGTCAGACCATTAAGTCTCCTAGGGCTTGGTCTTTTGTGCTCGTCCCCCAATTTATTTGCGAGCAACCTGAAATCGAACTATTTTCATGTCGATCAACAACAAATTTCAGGGAATGTAAAAAATGAGAAAGGTGATCCACTTGCAGGTGCTACCATTACCGTAAAGGGCAGTACGGTACAAGCTTCGACGGATGTTAACGGTAACTTTTCTATTCGCGCCAAACAAGGCGATTTTTTGGTGATCAACTATCAAGGCTACACACGACAGGAAGTCGCGGTAGGTAGTGGCGCTGTCGCCGTAACGATGCTGAGCAACTCGGAGTCATTGGAAGAAGTGGTTATCGTAGGCTATGGTAAGCAAAAAAAAGGGAATTTAACCGGGGCTGTGGCTGCTGTAAATTCTGAACAACTGAAAAACATTTCCCCGTCCAATCTGTCCAATACATTGGCGGGAAGGGCTGCTGGCGTGAATGTGACCAATACTTCAGGAATGGCTGGAGCTTCCTCTTCGCTGCGTATCCGTGGAGCCGCTGTCGAACCTTTGTATGTTATTGATGGTGTGGTGCGTGATAAAGCGGCCTTTGATGCCTTGGAAGCCAATGAAGTAGATCAGATGAGTTTCTTGAAAGATGCCGGAACTGCCGCTGTCTATGGTACCAGAGCGGGTAATGGCGTTGTACTGGTGACAACAAAAAAGGGAACAGCCCAAGCGCCGGTGTTCAATGTGCAGAGTAATTATTCCTTTAGCTCACCCACGCAGACCTTATTAGCTAACCTGACTACCGCTACAGATGAATTGACTTACCAGAATCGGGTTTCCCAATTCCGCTGGGAACAGGGAAGCAAGAGTACGCCTTGGGTAGCGCCGAATGGACAGCGCGAATTTGACTACTTTAAAGACAAAAATTACAATGCCAATGATGTCATCTGGCGAAACCCTTTTAGTCACCGACAATCTATCGCGGTCAATGGTGGGGGCGACAAGATTACTTACTATGCATTGCTGAGTTATAGAAAGGAAAATGGTTCTTACAAATCACTGGATCATGAAAAATTCAATCTACGTAGCAATATTTCGGCGAAAATCAGTGATGCATTTAGCATGGATTTTAATATATCGGCCAACCAGACAAACTCAAACAGGTTCTTCTGGCCATTTAGTACTTCATCCAACGATGATGATTTCGATGTTTCGGATTTTTATCGGGTTACTTTCAACTGGCCTAAAATGTATCCCTTTTATCTGACGGCAGACGGGACACCGAGCAATACCCCAACAGCTTATCCGGTGCAGACACCAATGGGAAGCTGGCAGGCTTGGAATGTAATTGACCAGGTGATCGGCGACCGGTATATCGATCGTAAGGTGCGTCAGGTAAATCCGATAATGACACTGAATTTGAAATTGGATAAGCTGTTGGAAGGACTTTCAACTAAATTGGTGGGAAGTTACGTGGCAGAAGATTATATGCGCAAGCGATATATGAGTTTCCAAAAGAATTATACATTCACCTCATTGAATCCGGATGGAAACCGTTTTATACCGGCACCGCCCTCAGAAGATAGGACCAATGTATTTACTTTCAGCCAGGCCCAGCCATTTATGGACTACAATCCACAGCGAAAATGGCAATACCAGGTGGACTGGTTTTTGAACTATAACCGCAAGTTTGGTAAACACACTGTGGATGGTCTAGTGGTTTATGAGCAGTTTAAATCGGGTAATACAAACATAACATCACGGGCAGAAAATCCAATTATTCCTTTAGATCAAATGTATATTTATCCGACCGACAGGAGCATGCGATCGACAGATGCTTTTGAATTAATGGATGCGCGACGCGGAGTAATCGGTCGGGCGAACTATAACTATGCGGATAAGTATATTGCAGAATTTTCCTTTCGTTACGACGGTTCGCCTTTATTCCCAAATGATAAGCGTTGGGGATTTTTTCCATCGATGTCTCTTGGCTGGCGCATCTCGGATGAAAATTTCTTTTCATCCATCAAGAATACGGTCAGTGATTTAAAACTACGGGCATCGTACGGAAGCTCGGGCAACTTTGTGGATGTCGACGGCAATTCGATATTACCTTATTCGTATATGGAAAAATATAGTTCGATCATCACTTCACGGACGGGAACCCGAACCCCGGTACCTGGATATATTTTTGGGGATAGCTATTACACTGGGGTAACCTATCTGGATAATCCGACAACAAATCTGACCTGGACAAAATCAAAGAGCTATAACGTAGGGATCGACTTTGGTTTTGTTCAGAATAAGCTAACGGGTAGTTTGGATGGATTTATCCGGAAGGAAACCGATATCCTCGGAACGAGGGGGATAAAGGTGCCGGATAATTATGGACGTGCGCTGGCACCGGAAAATTATGCCGCCCGAAGCTTTCGGGGAGGGGAGATTTCATTCAACTGGAACGACCGGATCGGGGAGGTTTCTTATGGTCTGAATGCGAATATGGGCTATGCGAAAGACCGCTGGGATATTTTTGATGAAGAACCCTCTTATGCAGTAGGTGGAAGAGAAAATTTCCGTTCCAAAGTGGGACGGCCTGAAAATCGTATTGTTGGTTTAGAAGCTTCGGGGCTGGTCCGCACACAAGCCGAGGCCGATGCGCTGAAAGCGAAAGGTTTTAAGACCTATGGCCGTGACCCTTATCCGGGGATGATTCTTTATAAAGATATCCGTGGACAGAATTATGCCGACCAGCCTGATGGCATTATTGATGACAATGATATGCAGTTGCTTTCGGAGAATAACACGCCTCGCATCAACTATGGATTCGGGTTTAATGCCAGCTGGAAAGGTTTCTATATTTCGGCCTTATTTCAGGGGGTTTTGGCCTATGATCGTGTAATCAGTAATCAGGAAGGGGCCGGGATGCGCCAACATGGGGATACCTTTAGACCTTATTATCCGATCTGGACTTCAGATGTCTGGACACCTGAAAACACGGATGCCAAATACCCGCGTCCTGTAGGTTATAACTGGCAGGAATCTGGAGCCGCTTCTTCATCATTCTGGATTCGCAACGGAGCTTATATGCGGTTGCGGGATTTAAATATTTCATATACGCTGCCACAGGCCATGATGGAAAAAATCAAAATGAAGAGTGTAAACGTATTCTTAAATGGTACCAATCTATTTGTTTTCTCACCAATGAAGGAATTTCATGATCCGGAACAGAAAATGTACGATTCTTATCCGGTGATGAAAACGTTCACCTTGGGCCTAGATGTTAAATTTTAATTGATTTTTAAAGATGAAAAAGATATTTTATCCCTTAGTTGCTCTGTTGTTGACAACGGCTTCTTGTAAAAATGTGCTGGATATTGAGGATCTTAATTCGGTGAACGAAGATAAGGTGTGGAATGACCCTAATCTCGTCAATGCCTATCTGGCTAATTTATATACCTTATTTGGGAACTGGAACAGCGCTGCTGATAATAACTCACAACAGCTGGCC
The DNA here is from genome assembly GCF_003627955.1 of Sphingobacterium puteale. GTDB lineage: Bacteria > Bacteroidota > Bacteroidia > Sphingobacteriales > Sphingobacteriaceae > Sphingobacterium > Sphingobacterium puteale. The sequence continues at coordinate 7,159 of NZ_RBWS01000008.1, forward strand.
GGAATCAACTTTCCCTTGAATGCCGTTACCGTTAATAATACCGCCTATAAGGCATGGGATTATACAACCATGCGCAAGATCAATACCGCCATCCAGAAGGTATCAGAAAGTACCGGATTAAATGAAACTACCAAGAAGTCCATCTTAGGTCAGGCACTTTTCATGCGTGCTTACATGTATTTCAATATGGTCAAGTATCATGGCGGGGTGCCCTACATCACCAAACCACAGGATCTGGAAAACGATGAACTGAGAGTTCCGCGCAACAGCACCAAGGAATGTTTTGATTTAATTGTAAAAGATCTCGATGAAGCGATGACCTATCTGCCCATGACAATTGGAAAGGGCGCTGCGGATTATGGACGTATTGACGGTAATTTCGCACTGGCTTTTAAAGCGAAAATATTGTTGTACAAGGCTTCACCACAATTTAATCCTTCAAACCCTTATGGCAATGCCTATTGGGCGGAAGCCAACACTGTGAATAAAAAAGCTTATGAGCAGTTGAAGGCACAAGGCTATAGTTTGACCGCTGACTATTACAATATTGCCTTAGTGGAAAAAGGTCCTGAGGTGATCTTTGCCGTGATCAACTCCTATCCCAACAAGGTCGCTAACTGGGATAATGGGGTGCGGCCGGGGTCTGAAAGCCGTGGAACTGCCAGTGCTGTCCCCACATGGGATTTTGTGAAAGAATTCCCGATGAAAGATGGCAAACTCTACACCGATCCAACGGGTAAATACCATAAAACAGATGAACAATTCTTACAGTCATATTGGGAGAATCGCGATCCTCGTTTTGACAAATCTATCGTCTGGAACGGAAAAATCTACGAAGTTTCGGGTAAAACCGGTAAAAGACAATACACTTCATTGGGTATTGCGGATGCCCTGGACAATTTTGGTGAAAATCCGAAAGCCGGAACAACTTCTTCGAACAGGGATCGTTATACGGGATTCTTTATTCTAAAAAACTCAAAACTCTCTTTACGGCAAACACAGGTAGAAACCCAGTATGATGTGGATTTCGTACTGATGCGCTATGCAGAGGTGCTATTGAATTATGCTGAAACAGCGAATGAAACCGGTGATCTCGCCACAGCAATGTCGCTTTTAAAGCAGATCCGAATGCGTGCGGGCATCGAACCAGGAACAGACAATAATTATGGTATTACAGCGGGTAATAGAGCAGACATGCGGGAAGCTATACTCGCCGAACGCAATATCGAATTCTGTTTTGAAGGCCATCGCTTTTGGGACTTACGCAGATTGCGCAAGCTTGCTGTCTTGAATAATAAAACCAAACAGGGCGTGGAAGCAATCGCTATAAATTCAAACGGAACGGATATGGATCTAAAGGCAGCAGCAGATCTGGCCAAAACGTATCAATTGAAGGAAAATCAATTTAAGTATACGATACTACAGGTGCCTAGTACCGGAAATAAAATCAATCTGGTGCCCGATACGTACTATTTCTTTCCGATTGCACAATCGGTGATAGACAAGAATCCGAATATCAAACAAAATAAGGATTGGGGCGGAGAATTTAATCCAACGCTGGAGTAGAAGCTCATTCCAAGAAGATCGCGTCTGCATAGATCTGCATAGTGCTGTTTAGGCAATCAACGGTCTGATATAGACATAGTAATTTTCGTTTCTAAAAAAGACCGATATTGCATTGCTCCCAAAAAGTGTCTAACTTTTTGGGAGCATTTTTTATGTCATTTTATAGCGATAGAAATGTTGTCAATGGTATTCAATACGGGCTTTGAAAGTTTGTGAACAACGCGTATTACGAGACACTATTGCTGTCATTCTTTTGGGGCTTACATCATTTTTTATTGAACCGATGATGGATGATTATTCAGTTAAATTAAAAAACTTTGTTTTGTTTAAATTTCAGTTTGATTTGAATCTTTTTTAAAAATTTCACAATTCTCCCATTAGGTAATGGAAATTAATGTATATGTATAGCATAATTCAGTTGTTATTTGGAATTATGTGGGGTTGGTGTTTCTTTTTATTTATTTTGTATACTTCTTGAGAAAAAATATTTCATTTTTTTTTGCTGTGACGAACTTTTATTGTTTTAATTCCAATGCAATCGTTTGTGTCGATTACGCAATCGATTTCGTTTGGGTGGGCACACGCTATCTTACCTAATTATTCCTAGTATTGTTATGTACTATCAATTATTGCCGCCTAAGAGCAGCGAACATTTTTTATTGCCGACACGAAATTTATAAGCCGTTTTGTGCCAATTTTTAATTTAAGCCTAAGACAAAAATCGAATGAGAAGACTATTTTGTTTTTTATTTCTTTTCCCGGTTTTCCAGAAATCCCAAGCACATACTTGGCTCAACTGGAATGCTCAAAAAGACACCTCCGAGATCAGTGAGGTTGATCAACAGCTTTTACGGGGAAGACTTAAGACATTGCTCAAAAAACAAGGTGTGAGGGATAGCCTCAACACGAGCAACATTGAAACACTACCTTTAGTAAGCATCACCCAAATGCTAAAAGGACAGATTGCGGGATTGTATGTTCAAGAAGCAACAGGCGAACCTGGAGCTCCTAAAAACATGATTCTTAGAGGACTTGGGAGTCCGGTCTTTGAAACCAAAGATGCTGTCAATGTTCAACCGACAGTCTATATCAACGGTATACCAATTGCCCGGGATAACAATTTCACTTATTCGATTCAGCAATATCAATTTAATAGAATAGGTCCAGCAACAGATAATTTTGCCGGATTAGATCTATCTGTTGTTGAGTCAATTGAAGTAATTAAGGATCCAATCGTGCTCGCAAAGTTGGGACCACTTGCAGCAAATGGTGCAATTTGGATCTTGACCAAGCCGGGAAAAGAAGGAAAAAGAGAAATTAGTTTTGATGCTTACGTAGGGTTAGCTACAAAACCTGCAGTGACACCTGTAAACGCACAATATGAAAACTTATTCCGTTCTACTTTTTACAATAAATATGGCACGGCTAGCGACCGTTTGAATTATCCCGGTTATCTCAGTGATTCGACTAATATAAATTATTATGGTCCAGCCAATTGGAATGAAGAGTACTACAAAGTGACACCGATTTACGGTGGGAATTTGGGGATTCGAGGCGGTGGCGACCGGGCGAATTTTGCATTTATGGGCGGCTATATGAAAAATGCGAGTTCAGCAGACAAAACCAATATAGAACGGTATAATGCATTGTTCAATGTAAATATGGCACCATTTAAGTGGTTTAACTTTGGAACGACTGTTAACGCCAGTAGAAGTCTTCGTGATCGGAATAGAAGTTTAAGAGATCGCTTTGGAGAAGCCGCCTATGTACCGGATCTGTCTATTCCCATCTCGCCAAATAAAGAGATGTATGGTCAATATCTGGATATTTATAAGAGAGCGTTGGACAATAACTCGGTCAATATGCTTAACCTTTTGGTTAACCTCGACCTTTACCTGTTGCCGAACCTTAAGTTTAATACAAATCTTGGTATTGATTATTCTGAGGGATCCAGACAGGCATTTTTCCCCGGGTCCCTGATGGAGACAAATAACTACATGTCAGGATATTTTGGATTTAATGAGCGGTTGACTTTTAATAATAGCTTAAATTACAATTTTACACTGCAGCAACAACATAAATTTAATTTTATCCTTGGGTCAAACTATACCCAAGACCTGTACAGATATCATTATGCGCGTGCGTATGATGGTCCAAATGATTTTATTAAAGTCAATGTCGTTGATGGGGATCCAAATTCTGGCGATTATCTGAAACCGATTGGTGGTTTGTATGTCAATCGATGGACAAATCGGGAAGATTTTAGACTTCATTCCTTCTTCTTGTCGGGCATGTACAGCTGGAAAGACAAATTGGATGTCAATGCAGTGCTCCGTTATGATGGTTCTTCGACGATGCAACCTGATTCGCGTTGGTTAATGACCCCTGCATTTTCAGCAAAATATCATTTGATCAATCCTGAGGAACATGCAGTGATGGATAACCTCAATATCAAAGCATCATGGGCACGGATCGGAAAGCCCATTTTTACAAGTAAATATGCCGTCGGTCCCAATTATACAGCTGATTTAAACTGGGGTTCTGAGAAGTCACTTGTTTCATACAATGGTTTTGCCGTTGCCTCACGCCCTTATTCGGAAGGTTGGGTTGGTTATGATATTAAATGGCCATATACCGATCATACCGAAATAATGCTTGATGGTTCTATGCTTGACAAACGGCTGAATTTTGCCATTGCAGCTTACCAAAAGAAGGATGTCAATCAACTGGCCAATATGCCTATACCAGCTGAGTATGGTTATTCTGGACAAATTGTTAATGGAATGACCGTACAAAATAGAGGTATCGATCTGGATTTGAATATTAACGTACTTTCTAACCCTGAAGGATTGCAATGGAACACCGCCTTAAACCTAAATTGGAATCAAAATAAGCTTACAGCTTTGCCCAATGACAAACAGGAGCTTAAGATTAACAATCGTCTATTACGTGTGGGAGAAGCAGTGGATAAATTCTGGCTCTACGAAAATGAAGGGATTTATAACACCGAAACAGATATTCCGGTGAGAAACGGTCAAAAATTACAATTTGATGGTGTTGACTTTGCTGCTGGAGACCCGATTTGGAAAGATCAGAATGGTGACTTTAAAATTGATGATAAAGATCGTGTGTTAAAGGGTAACGCGATGCCTAAACTAGTCGGTGGATTCAACAACCAATTCAAGTTTAAAGGCTTTGATCTGAACATGCAATGGTACTTTGCTGTTGGCCAAAAAGCGCTTAACCAGCGTGCATCTACGAAATACGATTTCATAAATACCGAGAATACAAATTCTTTGGATGGTATCCGGGAAGTTTTTCATTGGCAGCAGGACGTCGATATTACGAAATATCCAACGTATAATCCTTGGAGTCCAATAGTCTCTTATCGCGTGGATCAAGATCTCTTTTTAGAGAATGCTTCTTTCCTAAAATTGCGTGCTCTGAGCGTAGGCTATGATTTAGCGCAATTGAATTCAATCAAGGATAAAATGAAGACGATACGTCGCGCGTATGTTTATTTATCCGGTACAAATCTATTGACTATAAGTAAATTCTCAGGAACTGATCCCGAATTAATTGATTTCAATGGGTATTATACAGGATATGGTCTGCCAATGTCGCCAATTGTGACGATGGGAATCAAATTGGATTTATAACGCAAATTATTGAATGATGTTTAAGATAAAGAAATATAATCAATGGGGACGATACCTATTATTTATGATGGGTATTAGTGTGCTAAGCACATCCTGTAATAAAAAACTTGATATTGTTGCTGTCAACGTTGGTTCAGAAGGAAAGGAATGGGCCTCGATTTCAGATACCCGCGCGCACCTTATGGGCATGTACGGTTTGATGCGAGCGGCAATGGTGGATAATTATGGGCACTGGGTCTATGGCGAGATGCGTTATGGTGATTTCAATTCCTATTCTCGTGCTGATCTTCGTGTTGTACAGGAAAATAAGTTGAAAGCAGCCTATCCGTTAATTAAAGGATTGACAGATTGGCGTCGTTTTTATGCAGTAATTAATGCTGCGTCATTATTTATCGAGCGCGCACCGGAGGTATTATCCAAAGATAGCCGCTATACAGAGCGCGATTTGAAATATGATATTGCTCAAGCACGTACGATTCGGGCATTGATGTACTTTTATATGGTGCGTATCTGGGGCGAAGTTCCTTTACTGAAGGATTCTTATGACAATGGCAGTTTCGTTGAGGTGGCTAAAGCGTCTGAGGCTACAGTATTAGCTTTTGCAGAATCTGAGTTGTTAAATGCGGCACAAGATTTACCTTATGTATATGCATTAGGTACACAAAGTTACTATGGTGAAAGTTATGGGACCTGGGTAGGTGTTTTGGTCAATAAAATCACTGCTTATTCCTTGCTGGCGCATATTGCAGCATGGCAAGGTAAATATATTAATGCAGATGTGTATTCCAAATTTGTCGTTGATAATTACTCAAAAACAAATTTGTCACTTATGGGTGTGCCGAATTTGGTCAATCCGACAACCGGCCTTTTCGGACCAAGTACACAGGCACAGATTCTTGCCGTTCGCGCCTCGTATGAACTAGGAGAAGCAACAAATACGGGGCATATCGAATCATTAACCCTGGGGTATCCGATAGTGACCAAAGCTAAACCGGACATTTACGTGAACCGTGATACCATTAACAAAATTTTTGACGATGTCAATGATACCCGTTTTGGGATAGATTCTGTCTCAGGACTGGTACGGACCAACTACTTCACAAATTATAATGGTGATATTCCAATTTTCAGTAAGATCAAGGTGATCCGTAATGGTTCTGGAGATTCGGATTTCTCCATATTCGGATCCAACCTAGTATTTACCCGCTTGGAAGATATCTTTTTGCTCCAAGCCGAAGCGAAAGCTGTGTTGGGACAGAAAGATGAATCCATTAAGTACCTGAATATGATTAAGGCGCAGCGCGGTTTAAAACCTTATATCAATACCTCTCCAAAGGATCTTTTGGAGGAAATCTTCTTGGAAAGACGACGGGAATTGATGGGCGAAGGCTGGCGCTGGTATGATCAGATCCGTTTGGCGAAAATTAAAAAGAACAATCCGCGATTAAATGCGCTGATTGAAAATGGAGGTATTTATTGGCCAATCTCTTCAGATGTATTGGAACGTAATTCGAAACTGGAACAAAACTCTTACTGGAAATAAGCTAACAAATAACCATGAAGAAAAAAATAAGCTATGTTGGTATTTCCGTCTTGTTACTCTTAATGGGACTTGCATCGTGCAAAAAAGGGAATACCTATTATGAAGATTATCAGATAAAATATACCGAGTACAATGGTACTACGCTAGAGTTTCTGGAAGAACAGGGATCCGTTTATGATTCCTTACTATTAGTATTGGAACGCGTACCAGACCTTCGGGCAAGGTTGAAAAATCCGAAAGACACGATTACTTTCTTTGCGATGACCAACAATAGCTTCACCAATGCCATTGACGCAATGAATGCCATTCGTACGGCAGGCAACAGACCACATTTATTCCTGGAAGATATTCCACAACCGTTGATTGATACGTTGACTTACCATTATGCTTTCAATGGTATTCACGATACGGAGAGCCTGAAAGATTTTGTGGAGGGTAAAGAAATACGGAGTATTGATGATTACCGGATGACCATGAAATATAAAGTGAGCTCTGCTTCAGGAATTATTGAAGGGGGACAGCAGCAAATTGTATTGAGCGATATGAATAACTCAATTTTTCAGCGCTATTGGCAGGAAAGTAACACTTCCGTCGTCAATATCCGAACGACAAATGGACGGTTACATATTCTGTCGCCCAGCCACAATTTTGGCTTTTCTAAACTGGCTAAATTCTTAAATAGATAACATGAACACAAAATCATATAACACGATCAAACAAGTTGTTCTATTCGGATTTGCATTGTTCGCTTTAACATCTTGTAAAAAATATATCCCTACGGATCAAGATTCATTGGGCGAGGATGTCGTTTATAATACAACGGAATTTCAACCCGTTTTGGGGAGAAATACCTTTTATGACAATATCGTCAATATCGGACAAAATACTTCGCAGCCTTTAACCTTTAAAATAGTGAACGCTCGGGATATTGACGGGCAACCGACAACGCTATTCGATGATAAATTTCCTGTCAAGATTTGGAAAGAGGCTTATACCGGTTTTGAGAAATCAATAGCGGAAATCGAAGCGAAAAGAAAAATTGAATACCGTCCGATCCTTGAAATCTTGGAGAAATCTGGAAATATCAATTTTTGGGGAGAATCGGGAAATTCCGGATTTATTAAAGCTCAACCTGATTCTGGGTATGTTTTTGATGTCGAATTAACCAATACAGGGGGAAGACGCTATTTACGGAATTTTAAACTGAAGCCTTTACGTGAACGTCCTTATGAGCCCAGTATAATTGATCCAATAACCGGTCTATCTCCAATACCATACACGTTTATAACAAAGATGTCAAGCAATATGCGTGGTGACAGAACGGATCGGGCAATGTTTAATTCAGATATCAGGGTATATTTCAACAAATTGGAGAATAATGTAGCAGGGACGAAAACCCTTACGATCAGTTTCTTGGATTCATTGAACAACCCCATAGATCCCAAGAAATTCTCGGCAACGAAGTGGGAGGGGTTGGTACATGGTTTTAATCATCGCTTTGAAAACAACAAAGTTGTGTATGATGTGGCTTACCCAATTCCTTTGTCAGCAATAGCAACACCTTACACAAATATCACTGGGGAGAACGCCTACATTGAATTCAAATTTCGACGCAAAGGTGATTTTGGTTTCTTGGAGGACAATTACTTTGGATTGGAGTTTTCCATTTTTGAGGAGGGTAATTGGGAAATTCAATTTCGTTTTCCTTATGAGTTACCAAAATTTGACTGATCAAGTGCCGATTAATTTAGCTTAACAATTATGAAACAATTATGTATACTAATATTCCTTTTTGCCAATGTGTTGACCAATAGCGTACTGGCGCAGACTGGTATGGTGAAGGGGACGGTAAAAGGGGCCAACAATAGACCGCTGGCAGGAGTTTCCATCAAGTTGGAAAATCCAAAGCGGGATCTTGGAAAAACAGGTGACGACGGTCGTTTTGTTATATCTATGCCTACCAATGGGGTTATGGTGTTTTCTTATCAAGGTTACGGAACAGTGAAACAGCCCGTTACGGCAGGAAAAACGGAGTACAATATTTTGATGGAAAGCAAAGAGCAGGAGCTGGAAGAAACGGTCGTAGTAGGTTATCAGCAGCGAAAAAGGGAAACTTTAACCGGGTCGGTTGTGACGATATCCGGTAAGGAAATCCAAGATATCCCTTCTGGAAATTTTGTCGATTTACTGCAGGGTAAGGTCGCCGGTATGAATATTCAGAATAATACGGGGAGTCCCGGGATGCGCGGAACGATTGCTGTACGTGGTATTTCTAATTTTAATGTATCTGGTAGTGGTGATAATACCTTTTTGACACCAACTTCACCTTTGTTTGTTATTGATGGCGTGCCTATTGACGACAATTCGGGGTACGAATATGGTTTTGAAACAGCAGGTCCGGGCGTTTCGCCTATCTCCATGATCCCACCAGAGGATATTGAAGATATTACGGTATTAAAAGATGCCCAGGCGACAGCTTTATATGGATCGCGAGGAGCCTATGGTGTTATTCTGGTAAGAACCAAACGGGGTAATTCAAAAATTCCACTGGTACAATACCAAGGACAGTTTTTTATGAGTGCTGTACCACAGTTACGTAAAGTAATTGGCGGAAGAGACGAACGGATGGTTCGTGTTGAACAGATCCTGATGAACGATACAACTTTGGCGGCGGCAATCAGACGGATCAACGATTCGCCCATGTTGGCAGATAGTTTAAACCCGTATTATAACAACTCCACAGATTGGCAATCCTATTTCTATCGAAATACCTATAATCAGACGCACAATGTCAATATCTCGGGCGGAGAGCGTGTGTTCAATTATAAAGTGAATATGAATTACTATGATGAGAACGGGATTATTGCAAATACGGGTTTTAAAAGATATACGGTGCAATCCAATATGCAATATGAACCGAATGACCGTTTCAGGATGATGGCCAACGTGAATGCGAATTTGGCTCAAAATCAAATGGGAAGCGGTAATGCGGCAATGCAGACCGGGGTAGGGAAATCGGTTAATACCACCTCCCTTTATCCTGCACCATCACTATTTTCGGGTAGCATGGGGGCCTTGTCTGCACTGAATGTCGATGATCAGAATAAGACAGGAAATTACGTAGCCCAGGTGGAGTTACAATATGAACCGATTATAGGGTTACGGGCAACTTCTACGTTTAATTATAATTATACTACCTCTACCAAAGATAGATATACACCAGAACTCTTGCTTGGGAATAGTTCTGAAATCTATGGATACTATGACAACAAGAGCAAGGTTTATAACCGGAATTTGCTTTCCTGGGTTAAAGCGATCAAGGAGAAGCATGTCATCAATCTGTATGGTTTTACGGAAATGGAGATTTCACAGTCTTCCTCGACTTTAAATAAAATTAGAGGAACAGCAAATGATCAATTTCAAGCGGGCATCAGTTACAATACGCGGCAAACGTTGGGCGGTTTGTTGAATAACTTGACCAATTATCGTTCGATCGCCTATGCAGGTAATGCATCGTATAATTATGATTCCAAGTATATCGTAGATTTGACTTACCGTGTCGATGGTACTTCAGTTACTGGTGGAGCTTCGCCTTGGACGTCTAATCCTTCCGTTGGTTTTCGCTGGAATTTTAAGAAAGAAAAGTTCATGGAAAGATTTTCCTGGTGGGATACCGGATTTTTTCGTGGTTCGGTCGGACGCACTATCCAACCTACCGGAACTTTATCTGATTTGTACGGCTGGTATAAAGTTGATGCTGGACGGTACAATAATAGACCGACAACTTCTTTGGATTTAAAGAATGCGCCGAATACCGAGCTCGTACCTCAGACCACAACACAATGGTCGCTGGGTATGGAATTAGGGTTCTTCAACAGTGCATTATACCTGACTTACGAAACTTACTATAAACAATCAGATAAGATATTGCGTTCAAAGGCAATTGCGAATCACAATGCCTTCGAAAATGTACTGACCAATGAAGCCGCTATGGTAAATATGGGGCATGAAGTTTCCATTAATTTTAGACCGAGATTAAGAAATGGCGATTGGGATTTAAGTGGTACTGCAACTTTTGCCTTAAACCGTGATTACACAACAGCCTTGCCGGATGGCGTAAGACAATTGATTCAGCCAGATAATACATCTGGTTACAATTTACCACAGTTTTTCAGATTGGGAAGAAACCCGCTAACTTTTGTATTGTATGACTATAAGGGGGTGTACAAAACGGATGATGAGGTCCCAGTCAATCCGTTGACGGGTCAGCGTTATCGTGCTGGTGGGGAGTTTTCCGCAGGGAAGTTTTTTCGCGCCGGTGATCCTATTTTCACGGATATCAACGGTGATTATATCCTGGATGAAAATGATTTAGTGTTTGTGGGCAACTCGCAACCTGCGATGACCGGAGGACTTTCCGTCTTTACACGCTATAAAAATTGGTCCTTACGAACACAGTTTTCTTATACCCTGGATCGGGATATCTTAAATACCGCGTTGACCGATCGTTTCCGCAATTATGATACCCCAACGGGAGTTATAGAAGGGAAACCAGACTATGTACCCGGGGCTTACGTGCCATTGGATGCCTATAATGTATGGCGCCAACTCGGCGACAATGCGGATTACCCGAATGTATCGGATTTTACGCGTTTGACTCTTTACAACCCTTATCGGTATAACTCGACCATGTTTTTGGAAGATGGATCTTATGTCAAAATCAATTCGGCAACGTTGGGTTATAATTTTGATAGAAAATGGATTCAGCGCTACGGTTTAACCTCGGCAAGAATTAATTTCACGGCAAATAACATCTATACCTTTAGCCGCTATGCTGGCCCCGATCCCGAATTGGTCACATCAGTTGGTCGCGATGGATCAAATGGTTATCCAAGTAAGAGAACGTACTCGTTAGGCGTGAGTGTACAATTTTAATTTGATCAAATCATGAAAAGAACATTTATATATACATTTTTGCTAGGTGCAAGTTTAAGTTTGCTGTCCTGTGGTAAAGACTTTTTGAATATTACACAGATCGATAAATTGACAGGTAACAACTATTGGACAAGCAAAGGCGATGTGGAGCAATATATGGGCGGGATCTATTCCACATTCAGAGAGGCAACCATGACCAATATCTTTTTTCCTGCGTCAGGCGATCTGCGTTGTGCGCCTACTAATCGAACAAGTGCAACTTCAGGGGCCGGACGGGACTATATCTCACTGTTAAGACAGAATAATTTAAACAGTATTTTGACCAGAAGTGATGAAAATCAGGATGATAATTTTTCCTATTTCAGATTTCCCCGCATCACGCAATGGAATAATTTCTATAAAATGGTGCAAAATGCCAATATCATCTGTTATCAGATCGATAATAAGGATATGCCTTTTTTGTCTGAAGAACAGAAAAAGGCGTATAAAGCAGAGGCGATTTTCCTAAGATCGTTAGCTTACTTCTTTATGGTGCGCTTATACGGTGATGTCCCTTATTATACGGATGTCAATACAGATCCATTGCCACGTACCAATATGGTTACAGTTTTAAGAAATGTTTCTGCAGAATTGGATGCTTCTTACAAAGACTTACCATGGACATATGACGATCCATCGATTGTAGCAGTAAAGGCTATGCGGGGCAGTGCCTTGGCGCTCAATATGCATGTCAATATGTGGATAGCAGGTTTTGCTAATGAGGATAAGGCTCCTTATTATGAAAAAGTCGCTTCGATGGGACGGGAACTGATGGAAGAGAATGGCGGTGCATATACTTTATTGAGTCTAACTCGTACAAAGGATATTTTTAAAGGTCGTACCAAAGAAGGTTTATTTGAAATTGTTCAGAATTTCAATTATGGCGAAAGTTTTCATCTTTCTGCTTCCTATTCAGATTATGTTTTACATGCGCCAAATAAAGTGACAACGAAATCATATATCTATTATGATCCAAAATTTATGGAGAAAATGTACCCACCTGCGGAACAAGATCTGCGTAAAACATATTGGTTTGACGATGATATTTATGCTACAAATGGCGATTTTCAATGCCTAAAATTTGCCAATGTATTTATGGAGGAAGGCGAAGACAACAACCCGGATGATAATCAGATGATTTTCCGTTATTCGGATCCGATACTCCTTCGCGCTGAGGCATTGGCGGAATTAAATCGGGATGAAGAGGCCCGGGCCGTGGTCAATGTGATTCGCAAACGCGCTGAGGCAGCTGATATTATGGAATCTGGAGATGATCTTAAAGATGCGATCTGGTGGGAACGTGTTCGCGAATTGCTCGGTGAAGGAAACTTCTATTATGATCTGGTGCGTACGAAAAAGGTTATTAATTCGGAGTATACCCCAGCTCCAATGTCGGTAGGTGCTTTTAATGGCGGCGGCTGGACATGGCCGATCGATAAATCTGCTTTGGTAAATAATCCATATATGCGCTTAAACAATTATTGGAACTAAAAGGAACGAACGATGAAGAATTTTTTAAAAATAGGGACATTTATTTTATTCATAGGACTCGTGTTAAACGCTTGTAAAAAAGAGGATTATTTGGATACAGGGGTTCACGACCCAAAATACAAGGGGACGATATGGCAATATCTAGAGAGTAGGCCTGATCTTTTTGATACCCTGACTGTTGCGCTTAAAATAGCCAAATTGGATGTGGTGTTGCAAAATGAGGAAGTTACTTTCTTCGCTCCTCCGGATCCATCCATTATGAAATCGGTGTGGTTACTTAACGAGGCCCTTTTTCGTTCCGGACAGGATTCCGTCACCTCTTTTGATCAAATTAAGCCTGAGATCTGGCGTAAATACCTATCGCGGTATATTCTCAAAGGAAAATATGTAGCAAAAGATTTTGGGCAATTGGATACATTGAAATTGGATTCTTATCCGGGCGGGGTTTATAAAACATTTGACAATACGGAAATGAATATTGGTGTATTTTATAATGATGTCCGTGCAAATGATAATCAACTTATTAAATATGCGGGTTACAGACAATTGTATTTCAATTATCCGTTCAGTATCCCGGGCTTAGAGGACTATCTGATCCCTTTTATTACAGCTCCTGTTGCCACTTCAGATATTCAGCCAACGAATGGGGTGTTGCATGTGTTGCAATTTTCAAAACATGCACTTGGTTTTCGTAGTGAGTTATTTGCTGAAGATGTAATGGTACAGGGTATTTTACCTAAAAACTGATTTGACTGACAGATTATGAAAAGAATAAAATTAGACAAAATTTGGTATGCGATGCTAGTTCTTGCGCTTGGCTTCTCTTCTTGCTCAAAAGACATTGCATTAGGTACAGATCCTTATGCTGGCGGAAAAGAGTCATTAGGCGTCGGGTTTTACACGAGTTATGCCAACCCAGAAATAGCAAAACCCGGAGAGTTAGTGGATTTTTATGTGAAAGGAATTAAGCCTTATCTCGGGAAAATCAATTTTTCAGTCAATGATACAAAGGTTGAAGTTATTACCGCAAAAGATTCACTGGTCACGATAAAAGTCCCAGCAGAAATATCATCCGGGAACGCAAAAATTGAAGTAGATGGACAGGTATTTTATGGGCCTAGACTGGATATTGAAGGGAATGCGTCCTTGGATGAGAATTATGGTATGGTGAATGGTTTCCGTTTTGCAGTAAGTGATATTCTGCCCAATGCAGGTGGCTATATCGTGACCGGATCGTTTATCAATTTCGAAAATGAGGCTGTCGATAAAAAAGTGTTTCGGAATGGTATCCATTTTATTGACGCAAATGGTAAGTCAGCGACTACGATGACTTTTGGAGAAGGGGCCTCAGGTGGTGGTGGCATAAATTCCGTTACGAAAATGACGGACGGTAAATTTGTCATTGGTGGACCATTCGGAACTTTTGACAAACGCCGTGTTAATAATATCGCCAAACTAAACACAGACGGAAAACTGGATACGATGATTGTGGATGTTGTTAATACAACAGACAATCCAAGAAACTCACGTGATACGGTTTCAGCATTTAATGGTGGTATTCTTGGAAACGCACCTTTAAAAGTTTTTGCGGTGTCGGACAATATGGTTGTTGCGGTAGGGAACTTTAAGGATTATTATAAAATTGATTATACCTATTCGTCGAGGGATAATAGACGGTATTTATTGACTGAGGCAAAGAATGTGATCAGGATGAAGGCAGATGGATCTTTGGATTCTACCTTCGCATTTAAAAACCAAGGTGCCAACGGCAATATTATGGACGCTGCCTTAATTGATAATGACCGTGTGGTTATTGTCGGTGCATTTACTTCCTATAATGGTAAAGCGGTTCCGGGAATCGCCTGTATTAAGAAAGACGGCACGTTAGATCCTTCTTTTAATCTAGCCGGCACAATAGATCGGATTTTGAAGATCACTTACAATGAGCAGTTAAAGAAAATTGCTATTGCGGGAGTTTTTAAGGGCCTAGGAGCTAATGGTAAAGTTAATGGAGCCGCGATCTTAAATACAGATGGTACGGTAGATGATCAGTTTGTCTTTCAGGATGCAGGCAATGGCATTCCCACCTTTGCACAGGTATTGAACAATGGCCGGGTAATCATTGATGGCACGATGGAAAGTTACAACAACGTGCGCCGGACCAATATGTTGATTCTCGAAAAAGATGGTTCGCTGTTACAGAAGTACAACAGTCAGGCCCCTTTTTCTGGAGCTATCCGGAAAGTGGTGGAGACAAAATCATCCTTGGGTTTACCAGCATTACTAATAGGAGGGAGCATCAGCCAATATGGAAAAAAAACCGTTGGCAATTTCTTCCGATTGGAAGTCAAAGAATAACCTCAAAAAGAACCAGATATGAAAAAATATATTCAACTCATCAAAAAAATAATCTACTGTACGGGCGGAGTGTTGCTTCTAGCGGCCTGCAATAAAGATTTTCCAAATCTGCTTCAGAATTTTCAGGAGGCAAAAGATAGCCCTGAGAATAGGGATAAAGTTTTAATGGTTATTGTAGATGGGTTGTCGGGGCCTGTGGTGCAATCCCTCGAGCCGACCAATCTCATTGAGATGACCCGAAATGGTATGGTCACCTACGGTAGCCTTGCTGATCCAACTACTGATTTTCAAATGACCAATGAAGCAGTTGTATCATCCTTGCTCACAGGTGTAAATGCGAATAAAAATAAGGTAATATCCAATGATCTATCGACATTGAATGTTGCGGCTTACCCGACTATATTCAGCCGGTTGAAATCTGTTCAGGGGAAACAAGTTTCCAGTCTGTACACATCTTCTTCTACTTATGCTACTTATCTGGGAAAAGACGCCCATTTGGAAAAGAGTGCTACAGACGAAACGGTTCTGGCGGCTGCTAATAAAGGTCTGGCAACTGATTCGGCGGATTTAAACGTAGTGCATTTGGTGGATGTAGACAAAGCCGGAGCGAGCGCTGAATATTCGGACAAGTCCACAGCGTATGTCAATGCAATCAAGAAAATGGATCAGCAAGTTCAGCAGCTCGTCAATACGATTAAGGCCCGTAAGTCCTATATCAATGAAAATTGGCTGGTCATTGTGACCTCTGGTAGAGGCGGCGATTCCAAGGATCCCGTAACAGATTTTACGGCATTTGGTGATGCCAAACGTGCGACTTACACGCTGATGTATTCCCCTAAATTTGCACGTAAGATTTTACCAAGACCTAGTTCCAAAGATGTGCCTTTTGTGGGCGCAGCAACACGTTATACCTATGCATCAAATAATCAAGTGATAGCTTCGCTAGCCGATGCGAATCAGTTTAATATGGGAGTGGGGTCTGATTGGACAATTACCTTGTTCTTCAAGTTTAATGTTCCAGACGAGGAATATATTTATCCTGTTTTTTTAGCTAAACGAGAATCTGCATTTTCAGGAAGTTCTCCAGGCTGGAATCTATTTATTGAATATGGCGCTTGGGGATTCAATAGTCCAATATGCGATCAGGCTTTCGGGTCAAAGGTCAACGATGGGAAATGGCATGCCTTAACGACTGTTATCAAAAGGAGCGGGGAAAAGGATTCTATTTATTTATACACGGATGGAACTACAGGTTCTGTGTCTGGGAAATTTTCTCAACAGCAGGTGAAGAATAATAATTCCTTGGATAATTCGGTCCCTTTGCAGATTGGTTATAATAAAGGCAATGGCAATCCGGATGCAGATTTTTCAATATGTAATCTTCAGATTTATAATAGAGCATTTACACTGGAGGAGGTACAACGGTATGGCGGTGTTACTCACATTGATAATACTTATCCGTTTTGGAATAATCTACAAGGATATTGGCCAGGTTATGATGATGTAAATACAAGTAAATTAACAGAGAAGACAAGGAAAGGAAATGATTTTACGATTAAAGGCCCTACTTCTTGGACTAGTTTCAATGAAATAGTGCCATTTTTTCAGCCGCCAATCGGAGAATCTTTTTTTCGTCAGGTTCCCAATGCGGTGGATGTTCCCTTTATGATTTATCAATGGTTAGGAATCACAGTGGAAAGTGCCTGGAATCTTGATGGCAAAAGCTGGAGCCCCAACTATGCACAAATAAGAAATTAACCGATAGAATAGACCATTATGAATAAAAGATATATAGTATTTGGATTTATTGCCGGGATGATCGCTTTAGTATCTTCCTGTGGTAAAGAAGGCTTCGATTTTAAGGATGGCTATCAGCAAGGAGACGAAACAGAGTCTCCCATTATGACAGATACAACCATGGGGAAGGCGGATAAAAGTTTATACCATCGTGCCCGTATCTATCCGGGGCTTGTAGGCGAAAATGTGAGACGTATTCAGGATACAACATTGTCCTTGTTGATAGACCGAGAATATATCAGTGATTTTCAATACAAAGTAAGTTATACACCATCACCAATATACAGTACCGGGTTATATGCGCCCGCAGGAGAAAATGTTCGAATCACTGTCCCTGCTGGGGTAGTGGGCCTAACAGCACAGATTGGTGTACATACGGACAACATTACAGGTAAAGATGCTCCACGACGTGATGCCATTATCTATACCCGAAAAGAGTTATTTCCAGGAAATAATTATGTCGGTAATCTTTATGGTGGTACATTATGGATTATTAGTCAAAAAACAAGACCAACTCCTGTTAACTTAAAAATATCTGGAGCGACCAAAGCCAATGATTTTGTCCTTGGAAAAATGACGGTCTCGGATTGGCAGAAGCAGGTTTTGGCTAATGATGTGCCTTGGATGGATCTTATTGGCAAAAGAACAGCATTTTCAGTTCCTCGCTCGCTTGTCGTAAAGATGATTCAATCAGGTAAGATGGATCATGTGGATGAGGCTTTGCAGCTTTGGGATGATTCGTATGAAAAGGATTATTACAACTGGATGGGTCTTTCTCCCACTGCCGCTAACCCAATAAATCGTTACCCAAGCTTATGGGAGCGCGGAGTGATGGATATTCACCCTTCCCTCGGTTATGCCCATAGCGGAAGTCCATGGATCATGCAGGAAGATGAATATTGGTTGGATGAATTGACAAACCCGAATACCATAAAAAAAGGAACTTCATGGGGAACCTATCATGAGGTAGGACATAACTATCAAGCGGGATCGTCTTGGAGCTGGTCTGACTTAGGTGAAACAACAAATAATCTTTTTATTTTTAATGCGGCCCGAAATCGAGGTGAGACTAACCGAATTGATTTTCATCCTGCTTTAAAAACGTCTATCCCAGGAGCGTTGAAGTTTGCTGCCTATAACGAAGTTAAGACATTCAAACCATTTCCTGCTGGTTATGGGCTTGATGCAGATGATCCATTTGCCCGCCTAACCCCATTTCTGCAGATATTTGATAAAGTGAAAGGAAAAAACGGCCAGTCTGGCTGGGATTTCTTCCCTTACATTTATAGTAAAGCAAGAAATGAAAATTTCTTCACCTCCTTGGATCAAGCGAAAAAAGATTATTTCTTCAGACAATTATGTCATTTTACGGGTAAGGACTTCCAGCGTTTCTTTTTTGCTTGGGGTATTCCAATCAGTACCGCCGCAAAACGGGAGATGCGTAATTTGTACCCTCCTATGGCGAATAAAATTTGGGATTATAATCCCCTGACTTTTACCGGAGGAGACGAGGTTCTGCCCACAAAGTACAGCCTTCCGAGAGCTGCTTTTGTTTATACATCGAACGTCTCCACTGCTACAGGTGAGAGTACGGGTAAAATTGATGCAATGCAAGATGGAAAATCTGATACATATTGGCATACATGCTATTCCGGATGTAGTGTTGCAACGAATTTGCCGGTAGAAATTATGATAGATATGAAGACAATTAATGCATTTAAAGGATTTTTTATTCAGAATAGACAGAATAATACCTATGCAACAAAAGTCACTGTACGTATCAGTCAAGATAATAGGAACTGGGTGGACATGGGGACATATGATCTAGCCAAATCTTCGGAAACAACCGCACAACGAAATGTGATGCGAGAGTTCACTTTCGATAAAATTGTGGAGGCACAATATATGAAATTCTCATTTCCGGAGAAAAATCTGAGTGGAGAAAACCATGTTGCACTAGCGGAGTTAGGAGTGTTTTACGATATATAAAAGACTATGAAAAGATATTTTAATCGAATTAAAGTAGCGATATGCGCTTTGGCGATATTAACGGTTTGGGTAGGTTGTACTAAATATGAAAATCCCCCAGCTGTATATGAGGATTTAGAGCAAGTTGGAGATGGAACAGTGAAAAGAAAAGTTCTTTTTATTTCAATTGATGGTGCAGTAGGTGCTGAAATAAAGAAAATTATGCCGACAAATATTGCGGAGCTTTTGAAGACAAGTAAATATACATTTGAATCTGTTGCGAATAATAACACAAAAAACGCGGCTACTTGGATGACAATGATGAGTGGTGTCTCTGCGGACATGCATGGGATAGAGGACGATTCCTATATTCCTAAACCAAATGAAAACAATCCCCATGCTACTCCAGTAGGTTATCCTTCTATTTTGTACCGTATTTCCACACTTGCTCCTACCACGAAATCCTTTGTTGTCGCCCGTGATCAGGCAATTAATACGAAATTGCTCGTAAGTGCAGATGAGACATTTGATGCCACATCCGACGAAGCGGTAAAGAAACAAGTGGTTGAAGTATTGGCAAAGAAGAATCCTGGTATTGCTATTGTACAGTTTAAGGATGTGCTTACAGCAGGCGAGCAATATGGCTTTTCTGCATCTCAAACGGGGTATGTTGACGCCGTAAAGAAAGTAGATGGTTACATTGGCGAGATTCTTACCGCATTGAAAGCGAGAACAAATTATAAAACTGAAGATTGGCTGGTTATTTTGACGAGTAATCATGGTGGTGTTGATAAGTCATATGGCGGCGATTCATTTGCAGAAAGAAATACCTTCACGATATTTCAGAATAACAATTTCAAACAATTGGAGCTTAAGACCGAGATGATTAAATCGATGCGTTTTTTCGGATTCTATGATGCTGGGCAAAGTAGCTATACTTACTATAATCCAATAGCTTTTAGAGGACGGAATAATCCTGTCCTACCGAATGAAACAATTTATGATGTTGCGAAAACTGGAGAGTTTACGGTCGATGCAAAGGTGAAAATGAATCCAACCAATGGTGCTTTCGATTATGCTTCTAATGCTCCTTTTTTAGGCAAGAATGCAGCAAGAACTGGCTCTACTTCGGGTTGGGCATTCTTTAAATCGGGAAATGCGTTAACCTTCTTTTTGGCAGATGGTAGTACAAATGTACAGCCTGGAATGGGGCCGGTATCCTCTGCAGGTGAATGGACACATATTGCTGCAGTTGTCTCCACGATTAATAATGTTCCTACAGTTAAGGTATATGTGAATGGTTTGAAGACGGGGGAGGCGAGTAGTGCGACACTCAACCTGAGTAAAGCCCTATCGACGACAGGCTTGACTTTTGGGTATTTCCCTTATATATTTTCGGGCCGCCCTGTTGATATGCAGTTATGTGATGTACATATTTACAATAAGGCATTGGATGAGGCTGCGATTAAGAAGAATGCGACTCGTGTTGGTATTCCTGATGCTGAGTTCGCTGGCTCTGGTCTGATTGGTTATTGGCCGATGGAAAGCTTGGTCAACAATAAATTTATGAATAAGATTACTGGTAATCCGGATATAGAAGCACAGGGAGCTTCGAGAACCGTGTTGAGTGGTAATAATCTTCCTTATGTGGATCCAAATGCGATTTTGATTCAGCCTGAGGATATGTTTACTCAAATTTTTTATTGGTTGGAAATTCAAACTCAACGTACTTGGAATCTTCAAGGACAAGTATTCCTAAATAAATATGAAGTAGAGTTCCTAAAGCCTTAACTAATTACCCCTTTGAAATGAAAAGAATACCTAAAATGAATCTACGGCGCAGTTTTCTCTTTGCAGGTTTGCTGCTTTCATTCTATGCCTGTAAGGAAGAAGAACTGGTTTTCCCTAAACAGGAGGGACAAGAAGTGATTGTGACTGAAACACGCCCCACTGCGAAACCAACGAATTTGACTTTGGTCTCTGCCTTTAACCAAAATATAGAGATTCACTGGCCAGCTTTAAGTGACCGTGTCGCCAAAGCACAGATTAGTTATGTCGATGGAGGAGAGAAACGGGTTGAAGTGACTGATTTTGCCAAACCAACAATCATTCATTTAGACGAATTAAAGGAATATGATTTCGCACTAAAATACCTTACAGCTGATGCAACTGCATCCAAAGTAACAGGCGTCAAACTGACACCGCGTCCTTATGAGGTAGATTATAAATTGGCCAATGTTGCGACAGACAAAGTTGACGGTGGAGTAAAATTTGTTTTCCCAAACACTTCTGAAAAAACATTTAAGTACCTGATCAATTATACTGTAAATGGAGAGAACAGAAAGCTGGAAAGTGAGAATTCGAAGTCTGATGTGTTGATCGTCGATAAACTTTTTGATGATACAAAAAACATAGATTTTAATATTACAATTTCCGATGCGGCATTGAACAGGTCAAAAACAAAACTTGTAGAAACATCACCAGGAATTTTGCCCTATAAGACATTGGTTCCTTCTTTTGCATATTACTATAGTGGACAAAAAAATGCTATTACTGCTTGGACAAACACGCTAGGAGAGCAAGTAACTGTAAAGGTAGAATACACATGGAATGGAAGTTCGAAAATAGCCCAGATTTCTACGAGTGATCGAGATGGAGAATTACTTCTTGAAGGTAATCCGACAAATGTACATGTTACTTTGACGGGAAAAGAAGGTGCTTCTGTTTCCTTTGATGGTGTCATTTTGCCGCCGAAAGAATTTGCCGATAAAGCTAGCTGGACGGCTACCGTGTCAGACAATCAAGCGGGAGATGGTGGTGGAGCTGCTGCATTAATTGATAATAATACAGATACCTATTGGCATTCCGATTGGGGTACACCGGCTCCATTTCCACATTGGTTTAGAATAGATTTCGGCAGAGCAAGGTTTGTTTCTAAAATCAGTATGATTCGTAGAAAAAATAAAGACAATGGCTTTGTACGTTATAATGTGGAAGTATCAGTTGATGGCAATAATTTTGCCACCGTTGCAAAAGATATTGAGTTCAATCCATCAAATGATGGTTGGCAAGACTATATTTTGCCCAAAACAGTTAAAGCGAGATATGTTCGGGTTACAATGACAGCACCGAAAAATCAGGGCGATGCTTTTACACATTTAGGTGAATTTAGCGCGTTTGGATATTAGTCTTTTTGTTGAGTACCGAGCTTACATATTTGCATTATAAGCTCGGTATTCAACATCTTTATTTAAATACCTCTCTATAGTAAACAACCTTTCCCGACTCAGTAACACCTGAAATAGTGATACAAAAGCCCTTCGCTCGACTATTATTAAAAAAGGTAAAAAGTCCTGATGTATTTCCCGCTTCGATCGTGGCAAAGGCATTCCAATATAACGTTGGTCGATAATCTTTGGGGCTATTAAATTTCTTGGCTGTGGTTTCGTAGGTTACGTTGGTATATTGTGTAATAGGCATGTACCCCATAAGGGTCTGCTCATCCACTGTCTTGCCAATCTCACGGTCGACTTCATCTGCTGAGGACTGAAACAGAAGAATAGCTGGCTGATTATTTGCCTGAGGTAAACTCGCGTAGTATTTTACCATGGGAAAGTTAGCCGCGTCTTCAAAAAGCCCACTATCACCAATATTGGATTCAAAATTAGTAAAGCTCTGCTCTATTCCATTGATATAGATTTTGGTGTTTCTTTGCGGGTTATAACTTTTGAGTTGTTTCCGTATATAATCGCTAATATCATACGAGCGTTTAATCACATTGCTATCAAGTGCTGGATATATCACTGCATCGGGCTTTACATTGGTCGGAACATCTGCCATATAAAATCTTTTTTGGACGCGCTCTTGCTCTCTTTGCAATCGACTTCTATGGACGACAACAGTTGCTAGCCTGCGCTGTCCCTTTGCGTCAACAGTGAAATTTGGGGCAAAGCTTTCAAGTTGAATTAAATCTGTCGTTTTATAATCTCTTTGTGGTAGGCTGTCAGCAATATAAACCGGACGTCGGAGCTGTTGCGGATTAGCAAAAGTATAACGAACAGAAAACGGCTCAAATTTTAACCGACGGTAGATTTGGCTAAATTTGGTTTCTATGGAATCAAAAATGATTAAGTTGGGGATACTAAATCTGCCGAGGGAATCAAAACCGATTTCTTGGTATTTCATGCGTGATGAGCCAAAATCCTGATAACCGAAAGAAGCTCCTCGGTCAACGCCCTTGGATTTTTCCTCCTTCTTCAATAGGTTTCGGTAGCTTTCATAAAACTTAGCCCATCTGTATTTTGGCATTATTATCTGGCCTTTTAAAATAAGTAATGTATCTTTATAGAATTGCTTATCGCTATAGCAGATTTCTCGAAACCAGTTCACACTCTGAATATAACTGTCTCTATTCTTGCTTTTGTTCCAGTAAACTTGAGGTGCGATTAAATTGTCTGAGGCTAATGGTTTAAGGTATAGATCGGTCAATATACTTTCGTTGCTATCTATCGGAACATCAATATCCGTGACTGAAATTGATAATTTTGCAGATTCTTTTATTGGAAGCTGTAATTGGAGCCTATTCCCGGATTTTTCACCTTCACCCCGTTGTAAAGAAACCTCTGGCCTGAGCAGGATTTGTTCCTGTCCAATGATGGATGTTCGCAAAGAAAGTAATTGACCTGAAGTATTGTTGACTTTAACTTGTAAAAGTCCATACTCCAAACTATTATTCTGAAGCGGAATATTAATTTTTTTCCCTTTAGTCAGATGGACTTGTTCTTTGAAAAGAAAACGTTGTTGTAGGTTGGCTTCAATACGTACAGATTGTGAATCGATATTGGTCTGTAATTGGATGACAGTTTGATCATTCTCCGTTATCAGGCTTGCTTTACAGCCCAATTTTGCCGAGGGTAAGCTGTTTTTTCGAATGTTTCCATCCGCAGCGGTCCATTCGATGAAATAATTCGTTGTCAAATTCGGGGTAAAATAGATCATAGCAAGTCCTGCCCCGTCAGTCTGGAAATCACCTAAAAACTTCCCTTGATCATCCGTCAGACTACCTTTGGCCATGGCAGGAATTCCATTGCCGTCCATACATTTGATCGTAAGCTGATTCGAAATGTTGCTTAATAATAACCCCCCTTCAGGATAAAAAAATAGATTGTAGCTTCTTTCTTTTTTAGGAAAATTAGATTGTTGTTCTGGAATAGGCTTTCCCAATTGAAGTATGCCGATTTTTTTAAAATATGGTCGGCGGAGTGGACAGTCCGGATCATTTGTATAGGCATTGATAAATAGCTCGTTTCCCTGATAAGCTGGAGGAATAACAAAGTGACTTGCTGTAATACCTTGCGAAACCATTGCTACGGCCTGCTGGAATTCTTTACCCTGTTCATCTGCCCATTTGAGGTAGAGGTTAAACACATTTTTCGAAAGAAGACCTTCTTCCAAAACATAACCTTTAAACCATACTGTATCGCCGGGGAAATAGTAATCCCTATCTGTATGCAGGTAAATACTGTTGCTCTGTGCGTGGCTGAAGTTTATTTGTATAAATAGAAGGAACAAGATAATATATCTCATGATCATAATTTATAAATGGTTTTCGCTTAGGATTATTTTATAGCATTTACAACACTAAAAAGTATTGTACCGTTTAAGGTACGGAAATTAATTTTTTATTAAAGAATAAATATCAATCAATCGATTGCATTGTTTTCGGTGAAAAATTGAGGCAGAGAAAATGAGGAACGACTTAATAACAAGATGGCTGACGAGAGACTTAGCAAAATATTAAGTATATTCTATAGATATAGACTGACTATAGCATATTTGATGGCTTATATAAAAAAACGAAACTCAGGCAAAATAAGGATTGGGGTGGAGAATTTAATCCAACGCTGGAGTAACGTGTTTTCCAATCTGGTAAGTAAAATATGCATAAAAATAGAACGGGATGCTAAGCAAAGAGCATCCCGTTCGCGTTAAATTATGTTGGATACAGCTTATTTTAATTCAATCATTTTTTGTTTTTCATCTTCCTGCTTGTCTTCTTGTAAAATGGCTACTTGAAGGTTGCAAACTAGCATAAGGATAATAAGAACGACAAAAGCGATAGGAAAAATAATACCGATGATTACCGCAAGCAGTAAAGATATATTTAGGTATTCCTGCCCATTTTTGGAAGAAACCTTTAAGCGTGAGCTTTTAAATGAATCAAAAAGGTCTTGAAAAGCTTTTGTGATCGTTTTGCTGTTGATGCTGAATGTTGTTTTAGTTGCCATGATGTTTATTTTTTAATGTTTTTATTTCTTATTTGATATCTCAAAGGTAGGGGAGATTTGCTGAAGGGGGGAGCGTCATTAGGCTAATCAGGAAAGAATCTCGGTAAATGACGGGCATGCGTCGGTCAGTGGCGAAAGAAGCACCAATAATACAGGGACTATTGGTGCTTCTTTTGAGTGGTGTTATGTCGTATTGGAATTAAAGACCCACATGCTCTGTTTTGGATTTTGTTGGTCCAGCGGCATTTTGTTTATAAGAGGGGTCGTAATTCCAATGAATACGATCTGTTAATACCTTTCCGTCTTCTTGTACAATCTTAGCTTCGATGGTGTTCGCTCCCTTCGTGAGCTTGACGTTATCAAAAATGTAGTGCACATCTGTTTGCCCTTTTCTAACGCCTTTGATAACAGTTCCGTTAACGGTTAAAGTTGGTTCACCTCTATTGGAATAAATAGTTACAGGGGTGATTTGATTTCCGCGATTGATCATACGGCGTTGGGTGACATACAATACCGATTCTTTGCTCCAATTTGCTTTATACCAGTAAAATCCATCTTTTTTCAATTTTCTATCAAAAGAAACCAGTCCTTTATAATTTCTTGGATTAACGTTCAGTGCGGTAATCGGTGTGGCGAAATCAAAAGTATTCCACACGTATGACCCTAGAAAAATAGGGCTTTTGGAGATTACGCCCCAATGGACTTCATGGAATTTTGTTGCATATTCTTCTGGGAAAAATGATGGATTGCTCCATTGGTTGCCGAAATTGCCTACCTCTTCCGCCTGATCCTCAGGAACTGCTTCGGCACCGTATTCAGAAAAGATAATCTTGTAGTCTTTGAACTCTTTACTTATCCGTTGCGCCCATGTGGCTACATCGTCATCCTTTGGGGATTTGTCTTCCAGTTCACCGTTATACCAGCCGAAATAGTGGTTGATCCCTTGTACATCGGCGTTGTTGTTAACCGGATGATCAATTACATTGTATCCGCTGACGGAGACGGTGTAACGATCCGGATCTTCGGATTTAGCGAGATCATTTAGTTTGGTCGTGAGTTCTACGGTGTAGGCAGACGGGGAGTAAACTTCGTTATGCATCCCCCAGATATAGATGGAAGGATGATTAAAATTTTGTCGAATTAGTTCTTTCAACTGCTGTTGGGCGTTATTGTCTTCCAATGTCGTCACACGATTCACAAATGGGATTTCAGCCCAGATCACAAGCCCGATACTATCGCATTTGGAATAGAAATATGCTGACTGCTGATAGTGTGCCAGACGGATGGAAGTGGCTCCCATTTCTTTGATAATGGATAGATCTTCATCGTGGTCGGCGTTGCTCAAGGCTGAGCCTTTGCCCCAGCGGTCCTGATGCCGGCATACGCCATATAGAGGATACTTGATGTCATTTAAAAAGAAACCTTGGCCAGTACGCAATTCAAATTTGCGAATACCTAAAGGTGTCGTCACTTCATCGATGATTTGGCCATCTTTTTTAATCTGTGTTACCACACGGTAGAGGTAAGGATCATCCAATCCTTGCCATAGATGTGGATTTTTGACTGCAATTTGTTGTGATAATACCTGACGGCCCTGAGGCGGTAATGTATAATCCGTTTGTTGCTTTGCTTTAATACTGCCATTTTTTTCAAAAATGGTTGTTAGCAATTCGATCGGTTGTATTTTTCCAGACTTGTTGTCAATTTTTATCTTCAAAGCGATATCCGCAGCTTTTTTCGAAACATTTTGCTGCGTGACATAGATTCCTTGGGAAGCAAAATCATTCACGGCAACATGGATATCTTCAGTAATAATAAGTTCAACAGGCCGATAAATACCTCCGTACATGGGGAATAGGGTATGGTTGACCGGAATAACCTGAGGACTTGCTTCGTTATTTACTTTGACCAACAGCTCGTTGTCCACTCCCGATTGAAGCATATTGGTTAATTCAAAGACAAAAGCAGAATAGCCTCCCTGATGCCGGCCAACAAAATTGTAACTGCCATTTCGTAGCGCGTTATCATAAGTGATATCATTTTTCCCCGTTTTGGCAGGAAGGGGTTTATTATTTAAATAAACCTCGGTATTTGTGTTAACTCCCTCAAATCGGATGAAAATGCGTTTACCTTTCCAATCTGATCCAGGAACAAATGTTTTGCGGTAATAAGCGTCACCAGTATAAAAGCGTTCGTTTTTTCCAAGGCTACCTGGTTTGATTTCGTTTGTCTGCATATCTGTTGCATTCCAGGTATGTGGTAAGGTAACAAGTTGCCATTTTCCATCAAACGTGAGGTTATAGTCAAGGGCTGAGCTGGAAAATGGACCTTTTTTGAACGACCAGTTTGCATTGAACGGAATGACGGTTCTGGCATGCAGGTTCAGCATCGTTATCCCGATTAAGAAGAGCGTATAAAAAATCCTTTTGATCATGTGGTTTTAAACTTAGGGTATTTGTTTCGTTTTCAAATATAACCAACAAAAAGACAATGCCTAATCCCGCCTTTTTTTTGAAAACAATTTATTGAAAACAAATTAACTGTATGTATTTTATTTTTCCGTGAAAACATTTTTTATTTCTTTATTGATCTATTTGTATGATATACACTACAACGTTTTCGAGAGTTGCGCAAACGATTGACTGAATTTGGCTTTGGGTAATAACTTAATAATTTCTTTACAATTGCATCGGATATAGAACCAAATTACCAACACTAACAAACCTTAGAAAACATAATATGAATAGACCTTACTTGCACCAATTTAGAAAAACCAGGTTGTATTGTCATCTCGCATTCTTGACGCCGGTGGTCGCATTTTCGGTAATGGGCACTGCGCAGGCTAAAAATTCCCATCTATCAACAGTAAAAAATAACACTTCAATGTCTGCTTTTCAGCAGAAAATCAATGGTACAGTTGTTGATGAAAATGGAAAACCTATCGCGGGTGTGACGGTCTCCGAGAAAGGAACTTCGCATTCTACATCAACGGATGGTCAGGGGAAATTCTCGTTAGCTGTGACCTCCTCGAATGCAGTGCTACTTTTTAATTTTGTTGGTTACGTCGCTAAAGAAGCCGTAGCGAATCAATCATCTTTAGTGAAACTTGCGAAATCGGAAGATATGCTGGAGGAAGTCGTGGTGGTCGCCTATGGAACCCAGAAGAAAACAAATATGACCAGTGCTGTGACACAGGTAGACACCAAGGTCTTACAAAACCGTCCCGCACCGACAGTAGCAAATATGCTTCAAGGAGCGGCTCCCGGCTTGGTCGTTACCAGGCAATCGGGTAAACCAGGGGGACAGGGCCTAACGATCCAGTTGCGGGGCGCTTCTTCCGCTACGGATAATGTGCCGCCTCTGTATGTAATCGATGGTGTGATCAGTTCTCCCTCAACATTTGAAGGGTTAAATCCGAACGATATTGAAAATATCAGTGTACTAAAAGATGGTGGAGCGACAGCGATTTACGGCTCTCAATCTGCAGGCGGTGTTATTCTGATCCAGACCAAAAGAGGAAAAACTGGTCCTGGACGTATTACTGTGATGAGCAATATGGGTATCCAGATGCCTTCTAATATGCCCGACCGTCTTTCGCTGGTCGAGGAGATGAAATATATGAATCTTGGTCGCGCAAATGCCGGTTTAGCACCAGAGTATAATGATGAGGATCTAAACTACGCGGTTAACGGTCCAACATTCGTTTTGGGTGCGAATGGACAATGGCGTACCTATAATCAAAAGAATCTAATTGACGAGGTTGCTAAGAAGTCCTATAATCTGTACAACAACAATATCCAATTTTCGGGCGGTAGTGAGAAAATTACTTACATGGCCTCACTTGGTAATATGAGCCAAGCTGGGATGTTCAAAGTAGGCGAAGATCATTTCACACGCTGGAATGCCCGTGCAAATATCTCAGCTCAGGTAAATAAATATTTAAAATTGGATATTGGGTCTGCCTATATCAATCAGGCAACCGATAATCCACAGGATGGTGGCTATGGTATTGATGGTGGTGGAAATGGAATCTTGCGCCAGTTTTACTCTTCACGTATGCGTTTTCCGCTTTATAACGAAGATGGTACTTACTATCGGAGCGGTACCTCGTCAGCTATCGGTTACGCTTTAATGAAAGATGGTGGATTTAACCGGGACCGAAAAGATACCTATTTCAATAATGTAACGGCGACGTTGAGTAATTTTGTAAAGGGCTTAAATGTCAAATTGATGTATAGCCGCGAGAACACAAACCAACAAAATCGCAATTTTAGAAGGACTGTTACCTATTATTCTGGTCCAGATCCCAAAACGGCAAGTCAATTGAATAATCCGAATAACTATGCTGTCACGGACTATAAGACATTATCGCTAAATTATCAGGCAATTGCGGATTATGATTTCAAGCTAGCAGAGAAACATAATTTTCATCTTATGGGTGGTTATCAGTTTCAGTCTTACGATTTTGGACAGATTACCGCGAGTGCAAAGAACTTGTATGTCAATGATAATCCAAGTTTAAATTTTACCTCTGATCCCTTGAATAAATCACACGAACAGCGCGCTGAACGTGGGAAGATGCAAGCATATTTTGGACGGTTTAACTATAACTATGATGAAAAATATCTTTTTGAGGCCACCGTTCGAAGTGATGAAAGTTCACGTTTATTTCCAGGTGTCCGTGTGAAGGTATTTCCATCCTTTTCTGTGGGGTGGAATATGAGCCGCGAAGCGTGGTTTGAATCAATTGCAGATGTCGTGAGTGAATTGAAACCACGTGTGTCTTGGGGTAAAGTCGGTTCTCAGGTTGGGATTGGTTATTATGATTTTCTGGCGCAATTAAAGATCGGACCTAATACAGACCCAGGAAGAACTGGTGTTGTTTTGGGTGATACCAAACAATCTTATATTTATCAGGATATGCTTCCTGCTTTGGGAATTAGCTGGGAAACCGTTGAAACGCAGAATTTTGGATTAGATTTTAGCTTTTTGAAGCGTAAACTTAGAGGTTCGTTCGACTATTACAACAAATATAACAACAATATGTTGGTGGCGGTTGACCTGCCCGAAACGTTGGGTATAAAAATCCCGCGGTCAAACGATGGAAAGCTCAAAACTTGGGGTTGGGAATTCAACCTTGGCTATAGCGATAAGGTCGGTGAGGACTTCTCCTATAACGTAAATTTCAACCTCGCAGACAATCAGAATAGGTTGGTAAGATATGGAGGAGCCGGTAATATCATCAAAGCGGGTGTCAATCCACGGGTTGAGGGCTATGCACTGAATTCAATCTGGGGTTACCAGGCGGATGGCTATTTCCAAACCGAAGCAGATCTTGCACAAGCACCGAGTTATAAAGAGCTCTTGAACAAAGCAGGAGTTCCCGGGTTGGGGGATGTCAGATATGTCGATGTCAATGGTGATGGAAAAATAAGCCCAGGTGGTGGTCGACTGGGAGATTCTGGTGACTTAGTATATCTGGGGGATATCAATCCAAGGTATCAGTATGGCTTTAATATCAATTTGAGCTATAAAAACTTTGATTTGGGTATGTTTATTCAGGGAATTGCCAAACGAAAATTTAAACCTAGCAATGAACTGATTCAACCTTTACTGGCTTCTTGGTATATGCCTATGTCTTTCCAAACTGACTATTGGACACCGGATAATACCAATGCAGCTTTCCCAAGACCTTATCTTGAGGGAACGCAGAATTTCCAGGAGTCAAGTAAATGGTATCTGAGCGGTGCTTATGCCCGTTTGAAAAACGTTCAGATCGGCTATACATTGACAAAAGATCAGATGAAGAGACTGCCGTTTGAACGGATTAGATTTTATGCTTCAGGAGAGGATTTGTTGACATTATCCAAAATGGGGGTATTCAAAGGTGTAGTTGACCCTGAGATGAAACCAACGAGAGAAGGTTCAACGACGGAGATCGCTTCCCCTTATCCATTTGCTCGGACAATATCGTTTGGAATAAACCTTGATTTTTAAGAATTGATTACCATGAAAAGAAAATTTATATATATACTGCTCGCTTCCCTTACACTTGGCTCGGTGCAATCGTGTAAAATTGATGAATTGCCAGAAACGACCGTACCAGATGTCGGTTTTTGGAATACGGTCGCTGATTTACGCCTGGCGGCAAACTATTTCTATACAACATTGCCGGGACTGACACAAAAGGAAGTAAATATGGACAACTGGTCGACTTTTGCTTATCCCAATGACAAAGGAGATCCTATTTCGGACGGCTCCCGTGTAAAACCCGCAACAAGTGATGACTACGACTACTCCAATATTTTTCAGGCAAATAAATTGATTGAAAAGTCCAAAGAAGTATTGGCAAAAGGAGGGGATCCTAAGCAGGTGAATTGGTATGTCGGTGAGGCTCACTTTTTTAGAGCATGGTATTATTTTGAGATGTTCAAGCGCTTTGGTGGCGTTCCATTGATTACTAAAACCATGTTGGTGGATGATCCTGATGTCTATTTGCCAAGAGCCTCGAGAGAGGAGGTACTGCAATTAATTTTTGACGATCTGGATTATGCGATCGAGGCACTACGTACTGCTGATGAGATTAACACCGCAAAGGAATATGGTCGTGTTTCGAAAACGGCAGCTTTGGCTTTTAAATCGCGGGTCGCATTATTTGAAGGAACACGGGAAAAGTTTCATAAATATGGCGAATTTCAGAAACACCTTTTAATGGCAAAAGAAGCGGCAGAAGCTGTGATGAGCTCTAATATGCATGCTTTGTTTTCTCAACCGGCGACAGTAAATGGTCAAATTACAAACAATGCCTATTTCAACTTATTCCAATTGGCTGGAGAAGGCCGGGCAAACAGAGAAAATATTCTGGTCAGGGGTTATGGTATCAGTCAGGATAACAGTATCGTTTCTACGCCTGTGCAACGCTATTATGAAGGGAATTCTATTGTGCCCACCCAGAATTTCGTTGATAATTATGTGATGGTAGATGGGCTTCCTACGAATAAGTCACCCCTGTATCAAGAACCCGATAAGACGATGACACATGCCGAATATTTTAACAAACGTGATCCGCGGATGGCTTTTACGTTGTTTAAAAGAGGAGATGAATATATTTCAGGTGGTAACTATACGATTCCTAACCCAAGCAGACAACGAAGCGGGTTTGGAATCCGTAAGTATGCTAATGAGCAGTTCTGGGCAAGACAGGCATCCTATATAGATAAACCTGTTTTGCGTTATGCAGAGGTGTTATTGAACTATGCTGAAGCTGTTTATGAATTGAAAGAATCGGACGAATTTATTGATGATGTAGATTTGGATAAAACAATTAATCAGTTGAGAGCACGTTTGCCACAGGTGAATATCGGTACAGCTGCTGCACCTAATTTTGTTTCTATGGGCAAATTAACTAATGCTTTAGTCGCAAGTAATGGCTTGAATATGCGCGAAGAAATACGCCGGGAGCGAAATGTAGAATTGGCTTTTGAAGGATTTGCCTATTGGGATTTAATCCGCTGGAAAACAGCGGAAGTGGAATTGCCAAAAACGTTGTTGGGAAGTTATCTATTCACAGAGTATCTGACTGATAAAGACCAAAAATGGGATGCAAAGACTCCGATAAATGACAAAAATTATATTATTTTACAGGATGCTTCTTTAAGAAGATTTGAGACTCCAAGAGATTATTTGTGGCCAATTCCGACTTCGGAGATTGCAAAAAATGATAAAATTACACAGAATCCCAAGTGGGATTAAGAATGAGGAAGATATCTTCGGGTATCTTCCTTTTTTTGTTTTTCGCGGATGATTAATTTGATGAACAGTATCTACGATGATGATATGTTGGAATATTGTTTTGAAACTTACTAAACCAAATTTTGATGAACTTAAATAGCATCTTTCTTTTCTGCTTCTCTTTTTTTGTCATACAACATGTCCAGGGGCAAGTAGACATTATTCCAAAGCCTCTGTATGTGAAAGTCTCGGATAAACAGATTGTAGTAAAGAATACACTCCTTGTTTTTGCTGATCCGGTATTCGGAGCAGGAAGACAGTACTTTCAAAGACTTGTATTAGCCAAATATGGTCTGACCAGTTCTATTACAGACCAACGAGATGCTGCGAATATCTGTTTGCTAAGAGACGATAAATTGGCTGAAGAGGCTTACAAGCTTTCGATTAAAGGTACAGCTATAAAAATTTATGCCTCCGGTCGGGCGGGCATGCTCAACGCTGTATCGAGTATTGACCAATTACTCGCTGCGGCTGAACACAAAGGTGATCAGATTCGATTACACACAGTAGAGATCGAAGACAAACCGCAATTTGCCTGGCGCGGGTTTATGCTGGACGAATCGCGCCATTTTTTCGGCAAGGAGAAAGTGAAATCTCTACTGGATTGGATGGCTTTTTATAAGTTGAATAAGTTCCATTGGCATCTGACAGATGAACCGGCATGGCGCCTGAGCATACAAAAATATCCTTGGTTAACTCAGGTTGGCGGGATAGGCAATTATCTTGATCCTTATGCCTCGGTACAGTATTATAGTCAGGCAGATATCAGCGAAATCATTGCCTATGCTGCTGAGCGAAATATTGAGGTCATTCCTGAAATTGATATGCCAGGGCACGCTACAGCGGCCAATCGCGCATATCCTTTTCTCTCTGGTGGGGGGAACGAAAAGCACCCCGATTTCACTTTTCACCCCGCCAAGAATACAACATATACATTTTTGACCGATGTTTTGCGTGAAGTGAAATCGCTGTTTCCCACTGTCTATATTCATTTGGGAGGAGATGAGGTCGCCTTTGGCAGCGATGCCTGGGATAATGATGCCAAAGTTCAGGAGCTGAAAAAGACAGTTGGCCTAAAGTCCAACAAAGAAGTTGAAGAGTATTTTATTCGCCGTATGGCTGATTCTGTGGCTAGGATAAACGGAAAGATTATTGTTTGGGACGAAATGGTGGACGCCAAGCTGGCCAAGGATCAGACCGTCATGATGTGGTGGCGCCATGATAGACCAGAGCAGCTAGTAAAAATTTTGGATAAAGGCTACCAGACTATATTAACACCTAGGTTACCCATGTATTTTGACTTTGTGCAACAGGAGAATCATAAGTATGGACGTAAATGGGGGAAAGGCTTTAATCCTTTGCAGGATGTGTATAATTTTGCTGGAAGTCAATTGGATAGTTTGGGAAAAAGAAAAAAACAGGTCTTGGGTATCCAGGCCAATCTTTGGACAGAAACGGTGACCAATATTAATCGTTTAGATTATCTTGTGTTCCCTAGAATAGCCGCATTAGCGGAGGCGGCATGGGTGCCGGGAGCAGGCCGTGATTTTGATGAATTTACAAAGAAACTAAAAAAGCATTTGCCTTTGTACCGTGATCAGGGACTTTATTACTTTGATCCTTTTAAGGACAGTAACCCAGAGCCTGCAGTGATCAAAAAATCACAAAAACAATATATAGATAATCCAAAGTAATCATCGGACGAGAAATATATATCTGGTCAATAAACATAGATTTTTTTCGTCGTTGGAGGGAGTCATTTTTAAAGAAATATTAATAAGATGAAATATAACAAATTAGTCAAAGCATTGATTCTTGGCGGTATATTGCTGGGGGTAAAAACTACTTCGGCGCAATGGACAGGTCCTCGCAAGAAGGTCGAAAACAAAATAGACGTAAAATATGGACCTTTAACGCCCGCACATCGGACAGATGAGGCGATGGAACGTTTCCGAAACTATGGATTAGGACAATTTATCCACTGGGGCTTGTATGCAATTCCCGGTAATGAATGGGAAGGAGTAAGCGCACGTAAGGGAGCGGCAGCATCCGAATGGATACGTACCTGGAGCGGACCAACAGCACCGAAAGATTGGAAGAATACCTATGATAACCTCTACAAGCAGTTTAATCCTACAGGTTTTGATGCAAAAAAATGGGCTAAACAGGCTAAAGAAATGGGGGCGAAGTATCTTATTTTTACCACAAAGCATCATGATGGATTTGCCCTTTGGCCCTCTAAGTATACAGACTACACAGTCAAGAAAAGCCCTTACAAAAAAGATATTGTCAAACAGGTCGTAGATGCTTATACGGCAGAAGGAATAGATGTATTTTTGTATTTTTCAATTCTCGAATGGAATAATTCAAACTATATGGGGAAAGCTCCCTCTACTCCTGAAGAAAAGGCTAAATTCAATAAGTTTTTGGAATATACGCGTAATCAGTTGCTAGAGCTTCTACAAAACTACCCGCAAATAAAAGGTTTTTGGTTTGATGGTACTTGGGATCAATCTTGGATCCAAGCGTATGATTTTACGTATAAATTAGAAAAAGAGCTGCGTGAAAAACATCCGGGACTGATTATCGGAAGCCGATTTAGAAATGACGAATTTGGAAAACGACATTTCGACTCCAATGGTGAAATGTTAGGTGATTATGAACAAGGTTGGGAACGCAAAATGCCGAAAGAATTTGAATGGTTGGAGGGACGTGACTGGGACTGTGTCATGACGATCCCTCCGAATGGTTGGGGTTATATGAAAGACTGGTCTGGAATTTATACGAAGACCTCAGAAGATCTGATCGATATGTTGATGAATTGTGTTTCCATGAATGGCAATTTTGTGTTGAACTTTGGGCCTGATGGGAACGGTCTTATGCATCCGGGAGAGGATAAGCTAGCCAAGGAAATCGGGGACTGGATCAAAATAAATGGTGAAGCTGTATATGGTGTCAGACATGCGGGGCTTGCGCCATCCAAGTTGGGGTATTTCACGAAAAAGGCCGACAACCTCTACCTTACTGTGTTTAACCGCCCTGTCAACAATATTGTACGTATTGCTGTTCCTAAAAACGCTGCGGAGGTTCCGGTGGAAGCTGTATTGTTGCAAGATGGTCAATCTTTGGATCTTAAACGTTCCGACATTGGGTTGGATCTTGACAGGAATACCTACTATGATGTTGTTCTTCCGGGGACATTTCGTGCAGATCAAGCTTTCGTTGTAAAAATGAAACTAGGTAAACCAAAATCGCAAAGTGATAAATTAATGGATGCAAAGATGTAATTTCCTGCATTAGGTTGGATTTCACAATTTCATTTCATTTTAAATGCGTATGAACCCTACTCCAGCGGACGATTGGGAGTGATCGAAAAAAGCGGGATTTAAATCAGTGTTGATTTAGATTCCGCTTTTTCTTTTATACAATAGCCGACAGTTCCTGTGGATGGTGGATAATATGTTTTGCGCCGTGCTGTCTCAATTCGTTCTCCTCGCGAAAGCCCCAAGTCACACCAATTGCAGTCACAGCAGCGTTATTGGCGGTATCCATATCAATGGAAGAATCACCAACATAGTAACAGTTCTCTTTTGCTATGCCTAATTTTCGTAGGGTTTCCAGGACAATGTCTGGATCAGGTTTGGGCGGATGTCCTGTGCGGTGACCAAGGACGAGATCAAAAGCGATCGTGGGAAAATATTGTTTAATTAAAGGAATAACCGCCTCATGATATTTATTGGATGCTATTGAGATCAAATAACCCGACGATTTCAATTCTTCTAGTAGCGGTATAATTCCGGCATATGGTTTTGTGTGCGAGACAGGCTTTTGCTCGTAATATGCTTTAAATGCAGTAAGCAAAGTAGTAATTATGTTTTCTGATCGTGCTTCTTCAGGTAATGCGCGTTCAATCAATTTTTGTACACCATTGCCTACAAATTTCTTATAGGCGGACAGTTGATGTATGGGATAGCCGTATCGTTGAAGAATGGCATTACAGCTGTCCCCAAGATCTTGCAAAGTATCCAGCAATGTACCGTCCAGATCAAATATTATTAGCTTCATGGGCTAAATCTAATAAAAACCGCGATGGATTTATAGTGATATTCATCTAAAAAATGGTGTTTTTCTAGGAATGTCAAGTTTTTTGGAGCACAAGTGGTGATACGGTTAAGTAAAAAGTCAAAGCACAAATAATCGTGCTTTGACTTTTAACAGTAGAAATCTTCGGATTTTTTTGTTTTATCCAGGCCAAACGGCTGTTTTAATCTGAATGAAATAGTATAATTAAACGATGAATTATTTCCAGATACGGCTATCTATACTCCCTTTTTTTGCGTTGTCTAAATCGGGAAAGAAAGTAAAGCCTGTTGCTTTTTCCAGTTCGCTTACCGTTAATCTGTAACTGTCAAAAGTACTTCCTGATGGCGGGGTAATATTGTCGATCTTATAGCCAATGGTATAGTATTCGTTCCCTTTTTTCATGGCCAATGCTTTGAAATAGTACTTTGGCTTTGCTATGTCTTTCCCGTCATTGTCCGTGGCAAAGTCAAGTAGGTTGTCCATCTCACTTGTAGGCATTGCTCCTGTTACAACATACATGGTGTCACACTGTGCGGTCCAGGTTCTCACCTTTGTTTCCAGATTTGCCCAGAGTCCCTGATTGAGACGGGATGCTTGTGCTGTCATATTGGTGAAGTAAAATGTTGTTTTATTCTGCGTTATATTCAGGTTTCGATCCGCGCTGGGAAGTTGATGGCCGCGGTCATAACCTGTGGGCTGAAATCCTTTAAATAGCGTTGGTTGAAATGCTGTTGATACGGCGGGGTCATATGCCCATGCATCGGTGCGATTGCCAGAGCCTAAAATATCACGATATAACGGATAAGCAACCCAGTAAGCCATTTTAAGTGTTTTATTGTACAACATCGCATAGTTTCTTTCCGTTTTTGCGTCGGGAAGAAAGTGCTGTACAAAGACCTCATCATTACTCAGATCGTTCATTTTGGGGATTTCAAGATAAGCTTGAGAGTTGCCGGTTTCACCACTTAGTTTACCATTGTTAATGCTGATATTAAAACGATAAAGATTCCCGCCGATCAGTTTTTTTAGCTGTTCATTTTGCGGTGTTGTCCAGGTATAACGATCGCCATTCGGAGCTATAAATTTAATTGTCTTTTGGGTGATGTTCTCTCCGGGAAGAAGTATGAATTCTATTGTAGCGGTTTGCGTGCTGCTCGCCGTTACGTTTGCTTGAATATCTTTTTTTTCATTCGTATTGATATTCAATTTGCCTGTTGAGAGATCAAATCCTGCTGTTGTATGTACTGATGGAATACTTACTGTGATCGGTCCGGCTTCCAAAGCGGCCGTATTGGTTATGGAAAGGTGAATAGAAATCTTGCTTAACTGTCTTACAAAATTAAGCGGGACTGTATTGTTCGTTTTGCTGATGTTTTTTGTATTGCTTGCATACATGAAGTCCAATGTCGATAAGTTTGTTTGATCACTTACATCAAGAGGGTATTTAAAATCGCTAATGGGTCTGTAAGGATAATAGGCAATGAAATCCACTGGTTCATTGGGTAAATAACTGGGAGTTTTGCTTTGAAATACTTTGCCATTAATGGTAAATAGGTGATTATTAATTCCATTCATAATAGAACTTGAACTTAATGGCTGTCCGTTTCTGATCATATAAACGCCAATTTGATCATTCTTATTCCAGGGGCTTTCTATCGCATTCGTTTTTATTTGCCCCACGATGGTAGGTGTAAATTGTAGCGCAGTATGTTCAATTCGGGAATTATTTTTTTGACATGCGTTGAAGGTAAGTAATGCGGTCATCAGGTAAACTATCCGACACATGGTATGCTGTGGAATAGCCATTAGCTTGTAAATCATTTCGATCGTTAGTGTTTGTAAATAATGAGACGGCAAAAGTAACTAGAAAAACTAAACAAAAAGAGCACTAACCTGCATTTTTGCTTCAATAAATGTTTCGCAAAAGTATGTGTTTGATTCTTAGATGTAATTATTTTTTTTGATTGGCTTCAAATGGTATTCTCAACTACTTCAAGCTGTGACATTTTAGTCCTTAATTGATTTTGTGCAGGTTTTACGAACAATGATGGTTAGTGTAGTATTGTAGTTTGGAGGGTATATTTTAAGGAGTTTTTATTGAAATTTTCCTAAAGAAAAGAAAATAGCACAATGTTTGCTGTTAATGTCCGAACATATATTGATTTGATAAATTATTAATCTGTACGGATAAGAAATGAAGGGAGTATTTGAATTAAAAGGACTAGTGAACAGACTTTGTATGGCTTTATTTGCATTGGTAACGGTTTTTACATTGTCCGGTTGTTTTGACTTTGTCGAACAGATTGACCTTAAGCCTAACGGTTCGGGGCATATCGCAGCAACATTGAATCTAAGTAAAAGTAAAACAAAAGTCTCATCCTTGATGAAGATGAAAAGTATTAAAGGGATACAGATACCAACGCAAGCTGAAATGGAAAAGGAGATCCGGGCTGCGGTTCAGATGCTTAAACAGACGAAGGGTATCTCTAATGTACAGTATCGAACAGATTTCACAAACTTTATTGTCAATATTTCTTGTGATTTTAGTCAGATCGAATCGTTAAATGCTTTTTCTGATATATTGGCAAATCGGTTTAAAACGAAGATCTCAAACTCAAATCGATATTATTATAATGTGCAGACCAATATATTTGAACGTAAATTTGTAGCCTCTAACACCTGGAAGGCTAAATTCAATCAGTTGGGAAGCGATAACACGGCGCAATTTGCAGATGCTTTTTATACCCAGATCATTCGGTTTGAAAAACCGCTTGCATCACAGGAAAATAGTAAAGCAAAAGTAGCCGGAAACAAGAGGGGAGTACTATTAAAGTTATTATTTACTGATCTGGTCTATGGTAAATCTACCTTGGCAAATAAAATCACATTAACAAAATAACCTATATGAAATCAAAAATTTTATTGACCGGACTGGTATGTCTGTCCCTAATGGGGAGCGTGAAATCGCAAGATTTAATTAAGCTCATTCCCGAAGAAGCTGAAATGATCGCGGCCTTTAATGTAAAGGAGATTGTGCAGAAAGCAAATGCAAGCAAATTGAACGAATTGCTTCAGAAAGCCGGCCTCTTCAAAAAGATTGAAAAGTCGGGTGCTTCAGTTGGGAATGATATCAAAAACCTAGGTATTGACCTTACGCAGACGTCTTATTTCTATAGCAGAAAGACAGATAGCGTGAGTTTTATCGAGTTTATATTTCCGCTGTCCAATAAAGGTCAGTTTGAAAAATTATTACATGATGCGGGTGAGTCTAAACCCTTTGCCAATGGCTATTCAACGATAGCACTGAAACCGGGGAGTATGTTGGTTTATAATGACCGACTGGCACGCTTTATTTCGTCGACGATGAGTAGTACCTTCTTCGACAACGACTCCGTTGCAAACCGCTATGGGATAAAAAAAGTATCCTATATGGCCCCTGCGGCTGATGCATATTCTTCAGAGATAGATTCTGCGGCGGCAGTTGCGGATTCGGCAGCAGTGGCAGTAGAATGGGAAGAAGGGGAAAAGAAAATAGAACTACCGAGCTCGCCGATTATTGTAGAGAGTGTGCCAGATACGGTCGTGGCGAGTGTGGAGGAAGCTGTGCCAGTGCCAATGGATGTCGCTCCGGCGGAACTGCATGATCCAAGTTATTACGATTCGCTTTATACAGCCTATGCGGATCAAAATCGAAAAAATGATTCCATACGCAATGCGCTTCGTGATAAATGGTTGACAGGAGAAGCTACGCGTTTGCTGTCTGCTTCCTATAAACCGCTCTCTGTTTCGGATCAGAATAAGGTGCTGAAAAACCTGGGATTGATCCGCCTGTACGTACCGCATGTTGAAGAACTTTACCGCGGCCTTATGCCTTATAAATCCATTCCATATCTCTATATGGGCATCAATATGGATAAATTTAGAACAGGATATCAGGATGGAGTGCTCGATTTATCGCAAGAAGGAAATATATTGAAATTAAAGGGTTCGATAGGCTTAGATAGAGATCTTGCTGAAATGTCAAAACGGTTTTATGCCAGAAAGCCAAATGGAAAATTCAGTAAATATTTGACCGATAAAACGCTTGGGTTCTTCAATTTTAATATTAATTCAGAAGCTTATTTACGCGATATGCCTGGTTATATGGCCAAATACTATGGCGGGTTATTGGGGCCTCAGCAAGATTTAGTTGAGTGGGGGCTGATGGCGCTTGAAGTTGCACTAGATGAGAAAGCCATTGCACAGGTAATGCCCGGAGATCATCTTTTTGTGGTCAATGGTTTGCGTAAATTTAGAAAAGAATATATTGATTATACCTATGACGATGATTATAATGCCACGGAAGTAAAGAAAACAAAGGATGAAACCTTACCGGTATTTATCTGGATGTTTACTTCGAAGGATCAACGTCTGATAAAAAAAGGACTGGATCTAGCGATTGCCAAAACCTTAGGTAAAACACAGGATGGTATCTATGCATTTTCTTCAAAAAAAGCAATGGATTTCCCGATGTATGTGCTGTTGAAAGATGATTTGGTGATGGTAAGTAATGATTCTTTATCGCTATTTGATATCCGCCAAAATAAGATGGCAGCCCCTGCGAATAAAGATTTTATTAAATTGATGAAACAAAATAAAATGTCAGCAGCTTTTGACCTGCAAAAGTTGCCCGCTATGCTTCAGGAGATGGGCATCAGTCCCGGAAGACAATGGGACAAAACTGTTGCACAACTGAATCAATATGGCAGTACGGCAATCACCTCGAAAGGAATCGTCGGTAACCGTATGGAGGCAGAGATGTCTTCAAAGCTTCCACAGACAAAGGAGGGGGCAATTAGTTATATGATTGACCAGATTCTACTGGAGATTGACAAATAGGAAGATTTACTGAGCATCAAACAATTTAATTGTAGAGTTGTTTGATGCAAAGTTTGTAATATTAAGGTTATATTTTTATAATGTTGATATAATGTTACACGATGTTTAGACCAATAATGGTATTTTTGTGGTTTGTTATTTGCAAATAATAGGATAAAAAAACGATTTGTACTTGATATGGGGATATTTTCAAAACTGTTTGGTAACAAAACTCAAGATTCAAAAATAAAGGTTGTTGGGACACTCGCCTTTTTAGAAGTGGATATGCACAACCATATTCT
The DNA here is from genome assembly GCF_003627955.1 of Sphingobacterium puteale. Taxonomy (GTDB): domain Bacteria; phylum Bacteroidota; class Bacteroidia; order Sphingobacteriales; family Sphingobacteriaceae; genus Sphingobacterium; species Sphingobacterium puteale. The sequence goes on from NZ_RBWS01000008.1 coordinate 49,835, forward strand.
CCCGGGAATAGATGACGGAAGTCAGTCCGTTGAACAATCAATTGATTTGTTGAAAGGCTTGGGAAGAATGGGATTTGAAAAATATATTTGTACACCGCATATTATGGATGGGGTGCATCCGAATTCAATCCAAACAATCGAGGATGCCAAAGACAAGTTGGTGAATGGTATAAAACACCTGCCTAATATTCCTGAGATTTATCCTGCAGCTGAGCATATGATAGATGACGGAATTGCAAGGTTGATCGATACCAACGAGCTTTGTGTAATGCCTGGGGGCTATGTGCTCATTGAAATGTCTTACCTGCAGGAATCCAAAGCGTTATTTCAAACTATTCTGGACATTCAAAAGCTTGGTTATCAGCCTATATTGGCACATCCAGAACGTTATAATTATTACCATTATAATTTTAATATGTACAAGCAGATCAAAGATGCTGGTTGTATGTTGCAATTAAACCTGCTGTCGGTCAGCAGATACTATGGTGTTGAAGTGAAATCTGCAGCTTTAACGATGATTAAATCGGGTATGTACGATTTCGTTGGGACGGATGTACATCATAACCGTCATTTGACTGCGCTGGAGGAGATTGTTGCGAAATATCCCGTACGCGACTTATTAAAAACATGTAATATCTTAAATCCGACGCTTCACGATCATTTGGGAAGCAATGATAATGTCACCGCCGCAGGATAAAGGAAAAAAAATACGATACAGAGATGCTCATAAGGCATCTTTTTTTGTTTCTGCTAAACGCTCATTCATGTCGATGGGACGAATTTATCGGGAGTTCTTTTATTCTTTACCGGTCAGATGGATTTGTCGAAATTATTTTCGTTTATGCATGTGTTTTGTAATCATGGAAATTTCGAAAATTTGGCTACTTTTGGATTTAGCATTTTTCATATGAGAGGAAACAGAATTTTTATTCAAGATTGGATTGCACATCATACTTACCAAAAAGCAAACGATATAGATAGTTATTACTTAAAAGTTGCCAATCAGATCAACGATAATTTATCGACATTATGGTTTGAAGAACCGGAAACGAATGACCTAATTCAGACTGATGCCTTAAAAACATTAAGTATTTACCTGACCTGTTATTTGGAGGATGTTATTGCCAACACAGGGATATTTGCGGCTTTTAGAACCATTCATAAAGAATTGTACAATGAGTTCCTACCCTTCTACAAGGACAACGATCTGTTGGATTACTATCCTGAGGATATCAATAGTGAAGATGTTGCTGTATTAGCCTGGTTATTTTTTAGTGAGCGCAACCCGCATCTGTTTATTGATCCTCATGGCCGTTTGATACAGTTGGTAACGGATCTTACCTATGCTATTCTGGAGGAACATTATGAAGTGGCCCCTGAGAATCCAAAGTTAAAATCAGAATATACATTGGATGAAAATGCGGATTATTTTGAGGTTCGTAATTTTATCGAAAAACTTGTCGCAACAAACTATCTGACAGCAGGAGAGTATAATACCAATCTTAACCATCTGATGCAGGTTGCAGAATTGGGAAGATATCAGCACGATCAGGCACAGTTGCAGCAAATGATCTATCGGGTCCGTGATAATCATTTCAATAATTATAGACTGCACTTATTTGCCCTTAAATCATCTGAATTTGTTGCGGAAGTGGTTGGTAAGGAACATGCCCTTTATAGTTCCGTCAAGACGCTGGGGAACCGCATCCATAGCTTTTTTGACTATGTAAAAACGGATGAACAGTTTGTCCATGTAAAACATATCAATACAAAAACGGTATTCAAGATTTATAAAGATTCAATCCGGGAATTTGCAGAGCCTTCAACGACATTATCTTTTTACATGGAAATTGTTCCTTGGAAAGATGCCTGGAATCTGTCCGGAATTATGACGGTGGTCAATCCAGAGGAAGTAAATTTCGATCTGCCGGAACAATATGAGATGACCTACCGCATTGAAGCGATGGCTGGTAAGGACAAAAGCTTGAAAAAAACAGAGAAGCAATTGAAAGATATGGGTAAATTATTCCAGTCTGAGCAAAAGGCCGCTGTAGCTTTTATGGAGGGGCGAGAAGTGAAAGAGTTTGCAAGCAAATTCTTTCAAACATATCTGCAAAAATATCCAGGCAAAGAGGAATCAGCACTTCCGGAATCGAATTTGGATCTGACAGCAGATGCGAAAGTGACGGTTTTCTTCAACCCAAAGACAGGATTAGAGGTATTTGGTGGAATAGAAGATTTCTTTCCATTGGAACATAACCCATTTATTGAAAAGGAAGTGGAGGGAACCCGAGCAGACGTTCCGTTTGCCCGTTATTTCTTGAATCTTTTGGTCGAAGACTTTTTTCCGGGTGAATTGTCAAAGTACTACGCCAGCTTATTCAAAACGGAGGTAGACAAACAATTCTTCTTCCCGTTGGAAGAGCCTATACTGGATTTTTTCCTTCGTTTCTATAAAAGAGGAAGTTACTTTTTGGGGCCATTCCCGCTCATAAAATAACCTTGTCTATTCAGTGCGTATACATTTTTTAATCCCATTGGAGATCCCAATGGGATTTTTTAATGAATTTAATCTTATTACAAGAATCGACTTCCTGACCTTACAACAATACCTTTATGAAAATTTCTGGAATCTGAACTACAAGGGTTAATTGTATGTAAATGGATTGTATTTAAAACGTTATGGCTACCGAAGGTGAAACCGAGCTTTGAGCGATGGTGCATTTTCATTCAAATATTTTGAAAATTTCTCCCTAAACTTGTAGCATCAATTATAAGTGATGAAGGATGCCTACTGAAAATAACAATATCCCAGATTTTAAAAAATTCTTTTTGTCTTACAAAGATAAGGTTTATAAATATGCCTTATTACATGTGAAAGAAAAGGATACTGCCGCCGATTTGGTTCAGGAGGCATTTTCTCGTATTTGGAATAAATGGAAGGAATTGGATGAAACAAGAAATCCCCAGTCTTACTTATATACCGTCGTTAAAAATCTCGTATTTGATGAACTTAGGAAGCAAAAAGTGCGGTTTCAATTTAACCTTGCAGGGATTGATGCCACCACCTTGGTGGATAATTCGAATGAAGAATCTATCCGTTTTAAAGACTTAGAACGTGTCTATCGGGAAGCAATTCAAAAACTTCCTAAAGCACGTCTTGAAATATTCTTATTAAGCAAGGAAGAGTTTTTGGATAATCAGGAGATTGCGGATCGTTTAGGCATATCTGTCAATACCGTCCGTGATCAGCTGGTCAAGGGAAATAAGTTTGTACGCCAATATATCCTGGATAATTTTGAGATTTCAATAGCCCTGTTGATCTTCTTAACTATTTTTTAGTGTAGCGTCGTCTTATCGTTCTTTAGATACGTATATGTATTTAAAAGATCACGAAGATGATGGATCCTAAACTAGTTGCACTATACAAAAAATATTTCTTGGGGGAGTTGACTCCGCAGGAAAACACCATATTTTTAGATTTACTGACTTCTTGCGATAAAGATGATTTACCCGATTTGGAGGAGGTAATTGCATTGGATGCTCGTACCTGTGATTTGGATAATTCTATCTCGGATGATATTTTTTATTCGATCACGGGAGCTGAATTAAATCCTAAAATTCAATCAATTTGGAGCCGCAAAAGGGCGGTACTTGCGATCGCAGCAACATTGTTACTTGCAGGTTTTGTTTTTCTTTTTTCTCTTGTATTTAAACCGATACAGCGGGAAGCTAAGTTTACTGCGATTCAATATTCGAACCCAACAAAATTTGTCAAGCGTATTATTTTGTTGGACGGCACGCATATCTCCCTGCGTCAGGGAGCTAATATTTCAGTACTATCCGATTTCGCTGTTGACAGCTTACGAAAGGTGAAATTGTCAGGAGAGGCATTTTTTGAAGTCTCCAAAAATCCCAATAAGGCATTTGTTATTGTCAATTCAGGCGATTTTGATGTGCGGGTTTTGGGTACCGCATTCAATTTGAAATGTTCTCCTCTACAGACACATCTAGTTTTAAATCATGGTAAAGTTAAGGTTAACCATGGTGAACAACATGCTGTTCTTCTTCCTGGGCAGCAAGTAGCTTATGATGTACATCATAAGCAATTTAATGTCACTGCTGTTGATACCATAACAGCATCCAATTGGAAAAGTGACTTTTTATCATTTAATCAAGTTCCACTTTTGCAAATTGTGAATGACCTGAACAATCTTTATCCGGATTATAACTTAGAATTGATCGATTCCTTTCAAACAAAAAGTTTTACTGGCTATCTGCCCGCAAGTGATCTAGAAAAATCATTGAAAATTCTCAATACAGCGTTTAATCAAATAATTATCCACAAAAAGTAATTTATGAAAAGAACCAATTACTATCTAAAACTTATGGGCGGAGCATTGCTATTTCAGTCTCTGGCGCTTCAAAGTATGGCTTCCCAATTTTCTGCCAGTGAAGGCATAGGAAAGATTCTTGCCCGAATGGAACAGAAATTCAACGTCAAATTTGGTTACGATGCCTCCATCTCCGATCAAAAAATCAATGCGACGGCGAATGTCGACCACCTCAAAAAAGATCAGATTGTCCAGTTTATACAGACGATCTCAGATGGAAATCTCGAGGTGAAGAAAATTGATGATAAACTGTATGTCGTTTCCAAGAAAAATATAGCGGTTTCAAGGAACGAAAATGGGCGGACAATAAATGCCCAAAAGGAGGTGCGTGGCAAGGTTGTAGATCAGGAGACGGGTTTGCCTATTGCTGGAGTTACTGTACGGATCAAGGGGTCGAACCTAGCTTCGACAACCGACCAAAATGGTTTGTTCAAGTTGTCGCCTGCGACAGAAAGTGCCGTGCTTCAAATTTCCTATCTGGGGTATGAAACGGTAGATATTCCAGTTGCACAGGCAGGTACAGTAAAATTGGTTAAGTCCTCGGAAGCACTGGAAGAAGTTGTGGTAACAGCGTTGGGGATCAAGCGTGAGCAAAGGGCTTTGGGATATGCAACGCAAAGTGTAAAAGGAGAGGATCTAACACGTGTAAAAGGGGTCGATGTTGGAACTACCTTAACCGGACGTGTTTCGGGCGTACGGGTGTTAAATAGCACGGAATTTAATAAAACACCCGAAATACAAGTACGCGGACTGACGCCAATTCTAGTAATCGACGGTGTGGCGTACGAAAATATGGATTTGAGAGATGTTCCTGTGGATAATATACAAGACATGAATATCTTGAAGGGAGCAACTGCTACAGCACTTTATGGTAGTAAAGGAGAAGGTGGAGCAATTATGATTACCACGAAAAAAGGACTAGCTGACAAAGGAACCGAAATAACGGTTAATACCAATAATATGTTCTTTTCAGGTTACCTTGCTCTTCCCGAGGTTCAACATAGTTATTCTTCTGGCGAATCCGGGAAGTTTAACAACGATGATTATGTATGGGGGGATAAACTGGATATAGGCCGTACCGCGGAGCAGTGGAATCCGATTACAAAAGCCTATGAAGTACAGCAATTGACTTCCCGTGGGAAAAATAATTTTAAAAATTTCCTAGAACCGGGGTTTATTTCCAATAACACGGTAAGCTTTACAAACCAAGGGGAACATGGTAGTATACGGACGTCAATTAATCATATTTACAACAAGGGACAGTATCCGAATCAGAAGCTGAATCTGACCAATATTTCGGTGACCGGGACTACTAAAATAAATGATAAATTAGATTTGGAGGCTAGATTGGGGTATAATCGGAGTTCTTCCTCAACCAATTTTGGATCAGGTTATAATGATCAGGGATATATTTATAACATCCTTGTCTGGACCGGTCCGGAATACGATCTGAGAGATTACAAGGATTATTGGCTTGTTAAAGACCAGTCGCAAAATTGGATGTATAAAGGTTGGTATGATAATCCATATTTGATTGCCCATGAGAAAATCACGCCAGAATTGATCAATAAGGTAAATGCTGCGGTGACCTTGAATTACAAAATAAATGACTGGGCAAAATTTATGTTGCGTTCAGGCTATGATTATTATGGTAAAAACAGAACGCAACGCAATCCAATTGGTATTTATGGAACTCGTGGAGGATTTAGTGATTTTAGGAACGACCTGTCTGTTTTTGGCGGATTTGATAGCAAGGGGAAATATGTCAAGGCGAATGACAATGGCTTTAGCACAACGAATGACGCAATCTTAACTGGTAAGAAGAGTTTTGGCGATTTTGGTCTAGACGGCTTGTTGGGAGGGTCTATTTTCTATAGCTCGGATCAGACACTGGTTACGGGTACAATGAACGGACTTTCGATTCCCGGATTTTACTCCTTGCGTAATTCGATCGGTCCAGTGAGTTCCGTAGAAATCCGCCCGCGTCAAATGCGTAATGGTATTTATGGGCGGTTGTCACTTTCATGGCGAAATGCGCTTTTTCTGGAAGCAACCGGACGAAATGATTGGGTTTCAACATTGACAAAAGAAAATCGCTCTTATTTTTATCCATCATTATCTGCAAGCGCGGTGGTGACAGATTTGTTGGCTTCAAAACCAATGTGGCTAGATATGTTTAAGGTGCGGGCATCCTGGGCAGTAACAAAATCTGTCTTGGACCCTTATGAAGTTCATTCGGCTTTTACAGTGAAAGGCAATGTCTGGAATGGTATGCCCACGGCATCTTACCCCAATATTATCAAAGACTATTCAATTTCTCCGACCCAACGTGATTTAACAGAATTTGGGTTTGATTTTGCTATGTTGAAAAATCGGATTTACGGTAATTATACGCGTTATTATCGATTGTTGCATAATCAGATTGTTAAAGCAAAGATCTCAAAAACAACAGGTTTTGAAGAGCGTCTGATTAATACAAAAGAAGAGGAAATGACCAAGGGGCATGAAATTACCTTGGGAACAACCGCGATCAAAAGAGTGAACTTTCAATGGGATGCTACCATAAATCTTTCTCAGAACTTACGTTATTTTCACAAATTAGACCCAGAATATTCGAAAGATGCTTTGTATGTAAAACAGGGACTTCGTGCTGACTATATTGAATATAAAGATTGGGAGCGCGCACCTGATGGACAGTTAGTTTTGAATAGTTCGGGAATGCCGATCTCGGCGCAATATGCGAATCAGCTGGTCGGTTATACCGCTCCAAAATGGTTTTGGGGATTTTCGAATCAATTCCGCTATAAGGATTTTACTTTCGGCTTCAGTCTCGACGGCCGCATAAAAGGAATGTCTTATTCAACAATGAATGCCCGTTTATGGCAGACCGGCTCGCATCCGGATTCTGATACCAAATTCCGTTATGAGGAAGTTGTTAATGGTAATAAGACGTTTATCGCTCCGGGTGTGAAGATTGTTTCGGGTACCGTGAAATATGATAAATATGGTCAGATCACTGAAGATACGCGTGTGTTTGAAAAAAATGATCAGGTTGTATCGTATGAAGGATACTATAAAAGGGCTTATTCTGGTCGTTGGAACTACTGGGATGAAACATTTATTAAGTTACGGGAACTTTCTTTAAGCTATCGTGTATCGGATAAATTTGCTTCTAAATTGAAGGCAAAAAAGGCGAGTGTTGGTTTAACTGGGCAGAATCTGCTGCTGTGGACAAAAGAATTTCGTTTCTCGGATCCCGATACCGGATCGGAAGACTTGAATTCGCCATCGATGCGTTATATCGGATTTAACGTGAACCTTACCTTTTAACCTTTTAAACACTTGTGAAAATGAAAAAAATATGGACATATCTAGCGCTGGGAGGGGTATTGCTTACAACAGGCTGTTCTAAATTTGATGAAATAAATACAAATCCTGAAACGCCTTCAACGGTACGACCATCCATGTTGGCGACACGAATTGTTTTAAATTTGGCGCGTCAGTCGAATACCAAAGGCTTCATGCAGCCATACATGCTTACTAAGGAGATTGCATGGACTGAGTTGACGGAAAGTTATCAATATAATAGTTTAGGTGAGCGGGATATCTCGATGATGGCAATTAATGACGCACATTTTATGGCGAAATTTGCAACCAGTGATGCATTAGCAAACTCCTATAATGGCTTAATGTATTTTGCCCGTGCCATGAAATTCTATGACGCAACGATGAGTGTTGGAGATATTCCCTACAAAGATGCCTTAAAAGGTGAAACGGAAAAGATCTATTTCCCCAAATACGATACACAGAAAGAGGTATTTCTTGGGATCTTAAATGAATTGGAGCTAGCTGACAAATTATTTGCTGAAGGTGTAAAGTTTGACGGGGATCCCATTTTCTCCGGTGATATTATAAAATGGCGAAAATTAGTGAATAGTTTTGCTTTGAATGTATTGATTCAATTAAGCAAAAAGAACGCTGATGGGGAGCTGAATGTCAAAGAGCGTTTTAAATCCATATTCATAAATAAGCCGATTTTTGAAGGGAATGCGGATAATTTTCAAGTAACGCACGAAGACAAGGCTGATCAGACCTATCCATTCTATAAGGTGAGTAATAGTTTTGTAATCTATCCTATTGTGTCGACGGAGATCATAGACCGGTTAAAACAATATCAGGATAGAAGGTTGTTTTACTATGCGAATCCTTCTGCCTTACAAATCGCTAATGGGAAACAGTCTAATGATTTTAATGCGTATGTGGGGACAGATCCTTCCCTCTCTTTCAGTGAGATTGCTGAACTGAAAAAGAAGAATGATTATTCCAAATTAAATGATCGTTATACCGAGTTGGTGAGTGGTGAACCTACACAACAATATAGTTATGCCCATTTATGTTTTGTTGTTGCAGAGGCTGCTGCACGAGGCTGGGTTGCGGAATCTCCTGTCAATTGGTATAAGAAAGGCATTGCTGCTTCAATGAAATTCATTTCGGATAATACACCTAATACAGCTCAATTTACACATAATATGCCTTTAGATGAGGGCTATATTAATCTAGCAGTGACAACTTATGGAAACCAATTTCCCGTTTCTCCTGAAGGGCAACTGGAGGCGATTATAACACAGAAATATTTAGCAAGTTATTTGCAGGGAGTGATGACACCATATTACGATTATAGACGAACAGGTTATCCAAAATGGAAAATTAATCCGGCATCGAGTTTGAACTCCGTAGCGCCACAAAAGATACCTGTACGCTGGCGTTACCCGGCTCTGGAGTATAACTACAATGCGTCAAACCTGGACGAGGCGATGAAACGTCAGTATGATGGTAATGATGAAATCAATCAACTGATGTGGATCTTAAAATAGGTAATACTTTGATCTGTTGATTTTTTATCGTGAAGACTATCCCCGCGCACCATATCAATCGTGTGCGGGGATTTTTGTTAAAAACGTTACATAAAAAACAATGGCGAATGAATATATTCGCTGATAAACCATCGAATTTATAGGAGATATAATAAATAATTTTATGGATAGTAGAAGAGATTTTATCAAGAAAGCTTCATTGCTGGCTGGGGTTTTTGGTTTACAAAGTGCTGTACCGGATGCGATACAACGCGCTTTAGCGATTGAACCAGTTGTGGGGAGTTCTTTTTTAGATGCCGAGCATATTGTTTTGTTAATGCAGGAGAATCGCTCCTTTGACCATAGTTTTGGTACACTGAGAGGGGTTCGGGGATTTAATGATCCAAGAGCCATCGAGTTGCCTAGTGGAAATCCGGTATGGTTGCAGGCCTCCAGATCGGGAAAAACATATTCTCCATTTCGATTGGATATTAAGAATTCGAATGCAGCCTGGACAGGAAATCTTCCCCACTCATGGGAAAATCAAATGGCAGCTCGCAACGGGGGTAAACACGATAATTGGATCGAAGCTAAACGTCCCAGTGGAAAGGTGCTGAGTGATATTCCATTGACTATGGGGTACTATACTCGTGAAGATATCCCTTTCTATTATGCGATGGCTGATGCGTTTACGATCTGTGATCAACATTTTTGTTCTTCGATTACGGGCACAACTACCAATCGACATTTTTTTTGGACGGGGACTTGTGTGCCTGAAAAAGGCGCCAAACCATTGATTCGTAATTCAGATATTTATTTTAACCGCTGGGCCCATTGGAAAACTTTTCCTGAACGTCTGGAGGAAGCAGGTATTTCTTGGAAAGTATACCAGAATGAAGTTAGTATGGAAAGTGGCCTTCATGGCGATGAATGGTTAGGTAACTTTACAGACAATAACTTGGAGTGGTTTTCACAATACCATATTGAATTCAAGAAAAGCCACCTGGAATTTATGCGTAAGCGTGTTATCGAACTGCCTGTGGAGATTCAGGAACTTGAAAAATCCTTGGTAAATCATGGAGCCGAAAGTGTACAGAAGACCCAAAATAAACTTAAGCAAAAACAGGAACAGCTCAGCAGTTATAAAACGCGGCTAGAGCGATTGACTGAACAGGCTTTTGAACGACTTCCCAAAGAGCAAAAAGCATTGCATGAACGTGCTTTTCAGACCAATGAAGACGATGCGTTCTATCGTGAGACAGCTTCTGTCCTACATGATGGTGAAGAGATTACTGTTCCAAAAGGGGATGTACTCCATCAATTCCGGAAAGATGTCAAGTTGGGCAAACTGCCTGCTGTATCTTGGCTTGTAGCGCCGCAGTGTTTTTCAGACCATCCGAGTGCTCCGATGTATGGTGCATGGTATGTGTCCGAAATCCTGAATATTCTGACGGAAAACCCTGATGTGTGGAAGAAGACGATCTTTATATTGAACTACGATGAGAATGATGGTTACTTCGATCATATTCCACCGTTTGTAGCACCTAATCCGGCAGATGCACGGTCAGGAAAGACCTCCGCCGGATTGGATTATAGTGGTGAATATGTAAGTTTGGAGCAGGAACTTGCCAGCGGTGAGAAAAAGGAACACGCTACAGAGGGGCCGGTTGGTCTGGGCTATCGGGTGCCGTTGATCATTGCATCTCCATGGAGCAAAGGTGGCTGGGTTAATTCGGAGGTGTGCGACATCACTTCGACCATTCAATTTATGGAGTATTTCTTCGACAAGAAGCTTGGTAAGGATGTGAAAGAACACAACATCAGTTCGTGGCGCCGTGCCATTACGGGAGATCTGACTTCGGTATTTCGGAAAGCAGAAGGGGGTGTTCATGTGGATTTGCCGTTCTTGAACCGTAACCAACAGATTTATGCGATTGATCAAGCCAAATCTAAACCTTTGCCTAATAATTTCCATGTATGGAGCCAAGATGAGATGCAAGCTTTGCGATCTGCCGGAAAGGCCGCACAGTTGGCGAGACAAGAAAAAGGTCAAAAAAACTCCAATGCGCTGGCCTATGAGTTATATGCAAGTGAAACTATTGATAAGGACAGCGTAAAACTGACGATGTCCGCTGGGAATAAGCTATTCGGAACGAAATCCCTAAGCAGTCCTTTTAATGTGTATAGTGGACCGAGCTATAAAGATGGTGTCAGTTTCTGGCCTTTTGCGGTGATTGCAGGTGAAGAATTGAGTTTTGACTGGAATCGAGCTGACTTTAAAGATGGATATTATGATTTAACCGTATACGGGCCAAATGGATTTATGCGTAGCTTTAAAGGGGATGGGGAATCTTTGTCCGTGGTCGCAACTTATGAGATCGGGAAAAAAGGTGTTCCCACGGGAAACCTGATCTTGGAAGCGAGCAATAAAGGAGACAAAGTGCTTCATGTGCAGGTGAAAGATAATGCCTACAGTTCCTGGAGGAAAGATATTGTATTGGGTGCCGGTAAAACCACCAAGTGGGTTGTAGAATCTCAGAAGATTAGCGGTTGGTATGATGTTACTTTACAGATTGTGGGAAGTAGATTTGTTCGCCAATTTGCCGGTCGTGTGGAGACAGGAAATCACTCGAAGACTGATCCACAATTGGGATAATAATCATATAAGCAAAGCTGAGAATAAGGGGGCTACTTGCTATATAAACAAAAAAAGATCCCGGTTTTATTGGAATCGGGATCTTTTTAATATACTATTCCTTGCACTCCCTTATAAAGCAAGCTGTATTTTCGCAGGGTAGATGCGATTGGGGTCTGCGAACAATGCGACACTTTCTACCAAAGCAGAAACGGTAGGTACAATCTTTTGCTGCCCTATATTTTTGTCATTATATATAATTGTGACTTTTTTGGATAGGTCGATAAGTTCATTATTGACAAAAATTGCGATTTTTCCTTTTTTCAAAGCTTGCTGCGCAGTCATATCTGGGTTTAATAATTTAGTTTTTATTGTAATGGTATTTGTCGCTTTATCCATGTCAATATCAAACCTGACACGGTCGTATTGGGGATTGTCTTTGAGGGATACCGGGGATTGTTCGATAGCGATATTGTAGAAACCTTTTCTATATCTTCCATCCATCGGAAACCAGATCCAATTGACGTATCGTGGATTTGGTTTACGTTTATATTGAACTAACCATGGTGATGTGAGTGTATAATCTATCCCATGTCCTCTCCCTTCCTGCAGGACAATATTGTGTACAAAATCTCCTGGGAATAGATGTTCCAAGCTGTCGAGCGCGTTTTTAGCGGAAAGGGTGAGTTTGTTCCTTCCAAATCCGGTATCGTTGGCACCCGTTTGAAATGAAAAGGCCAAATGTTTGAAATTTTCGGGCGGAGCATTTTTTAAGGGTTCTCCCCCGGCCATTGGCCCGGCTCCGGCGAAGTAATCGGCGTAAAAAGCTGCTAATCGCTGGCTTCCGTAGCCTCCTTCGGAAATCCCCATGACATACAGCGCATTTGGATCAATTTGCTGGTCAAGCATGGCAAGACGAAGCAGCTTTTCCCAAGCTAGCTGAACAGGCTTCAACCACCACCGATATCTTCGCTCATTGGGAATCTGTGGAATAAAATAACGTGATGGTGAATCGCGGTAACGCAGCGACCAAGCTAGCGTTGCTTTGAGTTCCATTTCTTTTGGGCCAGAACCATGGAGGTTGAGAAATAGTGGTAATTTTGTGTGACCTATCGAGCCTTTCTGGATGTAATAATAGGGTAAAGGATTTTCATTGACCAATTCCCATTGGTGTAGTTTATAGTCCTGTAGACCACGAGCTGCTTGTGTTGGCAAAGGAAGTGTCTCGCGTCGACTGTTCACGGAATTCCATACAGCCCATATTTCCTGTTGTAGCGCTGTAATCTCAGTAGCTTTTATTTTGGTGTTTATGGAGGTGGAGACTAGTGAATCTTCGGCGGCAACGTTTGCAAGGCGTGCGTCGAAATACGTTTCCATTTTCATAAGATCATTTTTGTGCAGCAGGGATTGTGCTTGGATCGATGGACCGATACCTATCAGGAAAATAACTTTAAATATTTTGCTGGTATAGTTTTTCATAAGTAGCTGTTTGATTTTTTATCGATTACCTTCATTGGAGCTTGGCATTTAAAGCCAAGGCTCCAGTAAAGGAAGTACTGCAGGAGCTATTCGCGGTAAGTTACCGAAGCAATTTTTCCAAATCCGTCAAAAGAAGAGGATAATGATGCAGTACCAGATAATGGTATTTGATAGAATTCCATTTTACCCGAAGTATTGGGGATTGTTTCGTCGTAACTGCACACCATTAGCTTTGCCGCATAATTTTTATAGCGGGCACTAGTTCTATTTTGTATAAAACGTTGGTATTTAATCAGGCTGATTTTTCTATTTCCAAGGTCAAGCAGCTGTTTGTGAACTTTGTTGAAAGGGTCGTATTGATAGACTTTACTTCCGACAGCGTATATCAGGTAGCCGTAGGTGGGGTCGATCGCATAAAAATCCGCCTGATCAATCTGATTGAGATTCTCCACTTCGTCATAACCCAATGGTGTAAATTTGGAACTTGAAGGTACAAAGCGATAGAGCATTAACTTTTGGGTCGTTGGGTTTTTGAGCAAAGCGTAGAACTGTTTGGTACTGGTCAATGCGCATTCAAGATACAATAAATCCTGTCCCATATTGGCTGGGTTGACGATAGTGGCATCTGTCGACGTTGGTATTACAGAGACTCTATTTGTTCCCATATGCAGCACAAAACGTCGACTATCTTTGTCGTAGTAAACAGTGTAAGCATCACGGTTTCCGTCATAACAAGCTAAAAAGGGAGCCATATTTATATTACTCCCCGAATTTAGCCTATTAATCGGCGGACCATATAAAATGGCTTGTTGTTTGTACTCGAACATTAAGATACCTTCACTATCCACAACGTAAGTTTGTGGCGTAGAGCTACTTCCCATGCCTACAATGCGGTTGGCGTGATACTTCGCTCCAGTAGAACGAAGTACTTCCGTTTTGAGATTGCGGTAATCGCTCCAGTTACGTGTATGGTTGTTGATACTATAGGTGGCAAGATCCGTGCTGATGTAGACGCGATTATTATCATTGTTGCTAAATATGTCTTTGTTGGGCGTATAATATACCTGAATTGGTTTCCCCTCCAATTTAAGGTCACTGGTAGTAGATAAAAGATCAGTATAGCGATCAAATGGCAGTGTATCAGCTTTATAGTTGAGCATATCAAGCCGGCTTCCTCCATCGATTTCATTAAGAATGAGCCAGCCATTTCCCAGTTCGGATGTCATGGTAAGATTACAGGTATATTGCCAACGTTCACCTGTGCTTTTGTCAACAAGACGATAATACAATACATAAGAACCTGTTGGCAGGGGTAAATTTATATTTAAATCTTTTGTTGTTGCCAAAGGGATCTTTTTATCTGCATTGACTGTCGCCTGCCAATTGTAGGCAAACCACTCGAAGGTAAAGTTGGTGCTATCAATAGCTTTGCTAAACGAAGTAATAAATACGGGGCTAATAGTTAGGTTTTTCCCGGTAGCACCACTATATGCTTTTTCAATACCTCTGATACCAATGGTATCCAGACTTGTATAGTTGTAATTGCCTAGGTCTTTTCTACAGCTTGAAAGGACTACAATCCACAATGTAATGAGGAATAGGAGATAGCGTATGTTTTTCATTTTTCTAGTTTCATAGGTTTATTATTGTACATTTTTTCCCATTTTCATTGCTGTACCGTCGTCTTCTAAAATGGGTGTTCCTTTTGCTGTCATATCATTGAGATAAGCCTGGAGTCCATATCCCCAAGCAGGCAAGCTGTTACCGGGCATCACTTCCTTGGTAATCTCATTGATATCGAGGTTCAGCACACCGATTAATAGCTGGAATTTTTTTTGACTATAAGCACCAAGATAGTTGACAGTTAGATAGGCGTATTTATTTCGAGATTCATCCCAGAACCAAGGAGGACCAACGATATCGTCCGCAATAACAGAAAATCGATTGAAGTAACGTATTTGTTGTTGGTCTCCTGTCCCAATCATCTGCGATTCCATTTGCAGCGCAAAATTTTCATTGGCTCGTAAGGCTAGGTTTAAGATTCGCTTTTCTGTTTGTAGCGATTTAGATCGTTTGAGCCGAATTCGTATTGTATCCCGGAGCTGTTGTGCCTTAATCTGGAAAGTCGCATTTTCAATTTCATAGTCCTCTCCCTCTACCATCGTACTGCTAGACAGTATTTCTAAATTATACCTCCGATCGGTGGCTGCTTTTGCGCCTGTGGTTGTGACGGGGACCAGTAATAGTGTATCCTGAATAAGTTCAGAGATATAGCCATAAGAAAAGAAACTGCTGTCTATCGGACGATATACGTTGGAGACTCGTTCTCCCGGAAAATAAATGCTATTCTGAGATTGATAAAGATCGAGTGTGTCTTCTTTACAACCTGTTGCATAGATTAATGTTGCAATAAAAAGGTAAGCTAGTTTTTTCATCATGTTGGTTTATCTAGGTTCAGTTTCGACCAAAGGTAATGGAAAGGTGTACTGTGTGGTCGTTATTGTTTTCTGTGCATTGGACGTAGCGCTCAAGATAGAGGCTGTATTTGTACGTTTGTAATAATACCAAAGTTGGCCTTCTCCATAAAACTCACGACGGTATTCTTTCATGATATCAAGTGTAGCGTCTGCATATTCCGCTAATACCTGACAGTTGCGGTGTGTCCGAATTTCGTTGAGGTACGCTAGTGATTTGTTTGGGTCGGTTTCACATTCTGCGGCAATCAGAAAAATTTCACTTAGCCTAAGCCCTGCTATTGTATATCGGTAATTTGGGGCATTGGTGTTGCTGAGATCCTGATATTTAAGGAAGACATTGTATGATTTGCCGCCAGCTACCTGCCAGTTGAGACTGTATCGATAATCATTGGGCCAATTGTCAAAGATAGCATTCAAGAAAGATGGGCTTGTTCCGGCCGTTAGAATGGTATTGTCCGCTAGTGCGGGATTATAGAGGTTGTTGTATATGCCATACAAGTTACGGTTTTCAAAAGCAAAAAGAACTTCGGTGGAGTAAATACGATTTACTGTACTGGGATCGCTGATATCTGTACTTTGTACCCATGGAAATTTGCTTTTATTTTGAATAATAGTTTCGGCTGCCGCTAATGCCTCTGTTTTCTGGTCTGCATATAATAGTACACGTGCTTGTAGTCCTTTAACTGCATAGTAATTGAGGTGATAATTACGCGCCTGCAGGTATGGCTTTTTGCCATAGTCAATAGTACCTGTGGTCTGATCTACTTTTGTCATTGTAAGTGCAGGATCTGACGTTTGCAGTAATTGTTCTGCAAGTTGGAGATCGTCAAGGACATTGGAGATGACTTCCTTGGTGGTTGAGTATGGGGCCGATTCATAGCCTGTATGTTCGTAATAAGGAATTGTCGCGGCTTCTGGAGCTACTGTGTAAGCTGGGGCAAACATGCGGACAAGGTCAAAGTAAAGATAGGCCCGGAGCGCGTGCGCTTCGCCCGACATAATGGCTTTGGACTGCTCGTCCAACACCGAACCATAGGTTTCGATGTTTTCCAGAAATTTATTGATATTGGTAATGTTGACATAAAGATTTGTCCAGATTGCACTGATGCGGTTTTTTGGTCCTGCTTCATCGTAATTGAAATTTGTGAGAGCTTGTATTCCAAGGTCATGTGTAGAGGACATGTAATAATATTGTGCCAGGAGGTCAGGCACTTGTAGCGTTAGTTCGCTGCCATAGAGGTTGTCGGCACCCAACTTGAGGTAGATGCCATTGAGTCCGTCAATGAATCCTTGAGGGGTCTGGAAGACTTCATCTTCGATAAACTTATCTTCGGGCTTTACATCTAGCCATTTGTTGCAGCCAGTTAATGCGTATGCACAAACGAAAAATGGGATGAGTATTTTTTTTAGCTGTTTCATTATTTCAGTGTTGCGTTTAAACTTAGGGATATTGATCTTGTGAAGGGATAGTCTATACCACGTTCGCGTTTGACGGTCGAGGTATAAAATATATCATTCATATAGGCTGAGAGCCGTAGATTGGAGAGTTTGGCCTTATCCAGCCATTGTTTGCCTCTAAATTCGTAGCCGAGATTAATGGATTCACCACTAAATGTGTTTTCGTCTTGTACAAAACGGGAAGAAATAGGGGTTGAACCGGTAATGGCTATTGCTTTAAATTGTGCAATGTCGCCTGGATTTTTCCAACGTTCGTATAATGCCCGCTTATCCTGATTGTTTTCGACATTATTGATCGATATATTCTCTACTTTATTATACAGAGCGGAATTGAGATAGTCACTTTTCAGCTTATAGCGGATAATGACACTTGCTGTAAATCCTTTATAGCCCAAGGTACCGCGCAGGGTTCCTTCTGCCAAAGGCTGTGAACTTCCGACCACGACAATATCATTGGTGTTATAATTAAAGGTTTGCTGGCCATCTTTTGATAAGAAGACTTCTTGCCCAGTTGCTGGATCTATGCCCAGAGAACGTACAGCCCATAAATCGCGGGGGCTATAACCATCTTTGAAACGAACAAGAGACTGGCTGGTTTGCATTTCTTCGTTGAGAGCATTGAGCTTATCGTTAAAATTGTCATACCGTTGCTTTGTGATGGCTCCTGTGAGACCAAAGGTTAGTACGAATTGATCTTTCGGTCGATATATGGGCGAATAGTTGACGATTGTTTCTACTCCTTTGACGTCCAATGTACCCGCGTTAAAAGGATAGTTGGAAAGCCCTGTGGAGGCAGGTAATGTGACAGCGACGACGAGCGGATCTGTGTATTTGTCAAAAGCATTGAATTGTATGTTCAGCTTGTTTTTGAAAAATGTACCGTCCACACCGATGCTGGTCTGCCGTGTGCGTTGCCATTCGAGATCTGGTGCGCCTAAAGCGGAAAGGAAAATACCTTGACCAAAGCGGTTGACATTGCGATCGTAGTCAAATATGGACTGGCTGACATTGCCGAAGCTTTGATTGCCCGTAATCCCTATATTTCCGCGAATCCTTAAGTTATTGATCCATGTATTGTTTTTGAGGAACTTTTCTTTATGTGCATTCCAGCTCAAACCGATGGAGTAATAGGGGGAATAGAGATTGTTGGACCCAAAACTTGTCGAACCGTCTATATTGTAATTAAAATCCGCGTTGTAACGTTGGTCATAGGAATAGTTGACGGAAGCGACAATGGAGTTTCGGCGTGCGATTCTGGTCGCTACGCTCGGCTTTGAGCCAGTTTGATAACCAAAGGCGAAAGATGGATTTCCGTTACTCGCTGAAGGAAATCCCACGGCAATGTACCCATTGGATCGACTATTATTTTCATTGATTTCGCCACGTAAGTTAGCTGTTAGGCTATGCAGTTTTTGAAAAACCTTTGCATAGGTCAACATGGCATTGGCTGTATAGCTAAATGATTCAGCTCCGCGATAGGTAAGCTTCCCTTTGAGGTCATTGGTCACTTCATCAAATTGGGTATCCAATGGCGAGGCAAAGGTATTTGAATTGGTTGTGCTTTTGCTGATCTGTGCTCCGGCTGTTATACCTAAAGCGGGACTAATAGAATAGGTCAGCTGTAGGTTGTTGCTAATCGTATAATTTTTGGTCCTATTATAGCTGGACAATGAAGCGTTATAAAGCGGGTTGGCTATTGATAAAAAAGCACCCGGGCTATTGGATTCTGTACGGGCTAGATATTTTTCATCGGCTGATTTGAATTCATAATACGGATTTGTGTTTACCCAGAGAGAGAAGCTACCATAAGGTGATTCATTACCTGTATATCCTGAAGCAAAGGCTCTATTGGCAATATTTAGTTTCCCCGTCCGATAATTTAAATTAATATTGGCCCCCCAATCTTCCCTTCCAGAGCCGATCATGGCTCCTTTTGTTGTTCTGTAGTTGCCCCCAAGGTCGAAGACTACAGCTCCCTCACCTCCTCTGGCGCTTAATGAATGACGTTGTGAATAGGCTGTCTGAATAGGTTTGTCCAACCAGTATGTATCTACCCCTCGCAAGACATTTTGTAAACGGATATTATAGATATTGTCTAAGGCTATTTGTTGTTCAAAGTTATTTGAAATTGCTGTATATCTTCCAGACAAGCGTTCGAACTCCAATTTTTCTGCGGCGTTCATCATATTGTAGCTGCTTAAGTCAGGGAACTCAAGATTCAGATCTGACGTATAACTTAACCGTACTTTTCCGGCAACAGGTTTAATGGTTTCAATGACAACGACACCGTTGGATGCTCTGGAACCGTATATCGCTGTTGAAGCAGCATCTTTTAGGATGGTGGCCGACTTGATAATATTCATATCAAGACTCATGATGGTTCGTAGATCGGATTCAAAGCCATCGAGAATAAATAAGGGCTGATTGGGGTCGGACGAAAATTCATCGCGAAGTGAGGATGTGGCAATACTGGTTTGTCCCCGCAGTTCGATTGTAGGAAGCGCATTGGGATTGGAACCTATACTGTTGTTTTCAATTTGGATAAAGGAAGGGTCAAGTGCGCGCAAGCTGGCCACTATATTTTGGTTGTTGACCATTTTGAGTTCTTCGCCAGTGAAGCTTGCTGTTGCCCCAGTGAAACTTTCCTTTTTGCGCTCCATCATACCGGTTACAATTACTTCGTCGACAACACGTTCAGTACGTTTTAGTTTGATGAGCAGACCTGTAGATGTTTTTTTTGCCGTGAATTCACTGTCTTCAAAACCAAGCATAGAAACTAGTGCCTGTTGTCCATCCGCTGACAATGGAAGAGAGAAATTTCCATTGGACATGGATTGGACGGCTTTTCGTGAATCGCTTTTGAGCCGTATTGTAGCACCTATTACAGGAAGCCCAGTTTCATCTACGATACGCCCTGTAATTGTGCTCTGATCAGTTCGGTTATTGTTAATACTGGATGTTGCTTTCTTCGGAATGGATTTAATAACAATGGTTTTGTTGACGATTTCATAATCTAGACCATTTGGCTCGAGAATAGCTTTTAACGCTTCTGTAAGGCCTTGTGTTCTTGAGTATAATTTTATTGGTCCGAATCTTCTCCATATCGACGTCTTTATAGAAGAAGCTGTATCCCGATTGCTTTTCCAATTGCTGGAAGACCTGCCGGATATTGGCGTTTTGGGTATTGATGGAAATTTGTTGAGCGCTTAGTGAACCGTATACATGTAAAAGACCGGCAGTTAATAACGCTGGTAACAGGCGAAAATTTGTATTATTTCCCCCAAACGGCTTGTGTTTAATACTATGGTGGTCGCTTGTCTGCTGCTTGCTCCAATAGGCGGCAGTGAAAATTTGGGCTGTGGATAGGAGGGGTACCCAAGGTACCCGCGGTCTTGTTTTGTTAAATTCTTTCATGAAAGGTAGGTGTTAATTCGTATTTAGTTAGTTTGCTAAACGGATCATTCTTACGTTGTTGTTATTCTTTTCAATTCTTATTGATATACCAGCGGTCCTCAGCACTTCAAGCACCTCTTTTAGATTAGTTTGTTTCAGGATCTTACCACTGAATTTTTCACTGACATTTGAATTGTCCAGTTCAACGCGTAGATCATACCAACGCGCCAGTTGGCGCATTATTTCGTTGGGGCTGGCGTTATTAAAGGTAAAGTACCCTTCGCGCCATGCAACGTATTCCGTGGCATCTACAGACTTTTTGCTGATCGAGGAGGCATTGGATAGCGCCTGTTGATTGGGGTATAGGACAAGTTTTTGATTTCGCTGTTGCACTTCTACTTTCCCCTCGACTAGGGTTGTTTTGGTCAATGGCTCATTGTCGTAGGCTTGTACGTTGAAGTGTGTTCCAAGGACTTTGATGTCTTGGCTCGATGTTTTGACGATAAAAGGTTGTGCAGGATTTTTGGTTACTTCAAAATAGGCCTCACCATGCAGTTCGACCAAGCGTTCGGTTCCGGTAAATTTAGATGGATATGTTAATGAACTATGGGCATTCATCCACACTTTGGTACCATCGGGCAGCGCTATTTTGAATAGCTGCCCCCTAGGTGTCGATAATGTATTCTGGACAATCTTATCTGCCTGATTATTATAAACAATTTCTCCGTTTTTGATTTCCTGTATACCCTCTATGGCCGGTACGGATTTTCCTGTTTTATCCAATATGATGACTTTACCATCCTCAAAAGATAGTTTTACCTTTTCTTTGGCAGGTTGTATAGCGGCCAATTGAGCGAGAGGAACTGGATTGAAGACAAAGTTGTTTCTATAGTAAATATAGCTTAAGCTCGCACTTACGATTATAAAGATACTAGCAGCTGCCTGTAATTGGAGGCGGTGCTTTTTGTGAAAAGGAATTACCTCGATAAATGCAGGATGCCCCAATAGGCGCTCGCGGACCCGTTTTTGACCACCTTGGATAATATCCTCGGCAGGAAGCTGTAATGAAGATTGTTCGTCAAAGGCATCCTTTAAAGTGTGGTATTCTTCCTTTGTCTCGAAACCGAGCAGGTATTTACGTATTAATGCGGCGAATGAATTAGATATGTTCATTATTTCTTTTGGTTAGCCTTGTATAGATATAGTCACCGAAAGAATAAAAAGCACCTATGTAAAAATAAAAAAAAATTAAAAAAATGAAATAAAGAGGTGAAAGTCTTTGGTTATGAGGCGTAAACGTTTAAGGGCTTTATTGATTTGGTTTTCAACTGTACTCTTGGATAGCCCATATTCAAGGGCGATTTGGTTAATGGATTTGTTGTTGACGCGACTTTCCTTGAAGATCAGTTTGCATCGTTCGGGCAGGTTTTCAATTTCCTCTTGGATCAGGTCGAGTAGATAGCGGTAATGTAAACGATCTTCGATGGGGGCATCGTCTAGAATAATGTCAACCCTATCGATGTCGACAGCATATTGTGCATTGTTTTTATTAAGGTACGTGAAGCTTAGATAACGTGCACCGGTCTTTAAGTAAGATTCAATATTATTGATTTCTTGTACTCTGTTTCGGTTTTTCCATATGCTCAAGAAGAGGTCATGTAGGATATCCTCGGTGGCTTCGGTGTTTTTTATTCTCTGATAGACCTGTTGGTATATTGGTTTCCAAAAGTGGTTGTACAATGCATCAAATGCCGTACGATCGCCTTCTGCGATCTGCTGTAGCCAATATGCAATATTGTTTTCCATTTTCGGGTAGTTACCATACAAAAGTATTTAAAAAATGAATAAATAAAAATAAGTTAGGGCATTCATATTGTTACCCTAACTTATTGTGATCCTTATTTTTTACTCCATTCTTCAAGTAATGTTTTCAATTTTGGGTCGCTAGGTCTCGGGCTATCTGCGGAAATTAGGTTTCCCGCCTTATCGATCAGAATATAACGTGGTATACCATTTACTTTATACGCATTTGTTAACTCATTTCCCGGTCCGGCGTGTAATTGAATTCCTTTGATGTTTTTCTCTTTAACATAGGTTTCCCATTTTGGTTTGTCCTGGTCGACAGAAATACCAACAAATGCGATAGGTTTTCCTTTAAACTCCTCGTTAAGTTTTTCCCAATGTGGTTCTTCCGCACGACAAGGTCCACACCATGTAGCCCACATATCGACCAATACCACCTTACCTTTAAGATCTGCGAGATTTGTTTTCTTGCCACTAAGATCGGGATAGCTAAATTGGAAAGCTGGCACACCTGTTTTTGTTTCTACCAGTTTTAGCTCGATGGCCTTTGCTCGTTCAATCTGTTCGGGTAAAGTGAAATATTTTTTATAAGTGTTGTTCATCTCCTGAAAGTCGCTGTACGAGCGAACTCCTTCTAAACGTTGCAAAATATATTGTCCTTTAAGCACATCGGGGCCGATGGTAGACACCAGCTGCTCTACAGTCGGTTTACTTGCTAAATCAACTTTTCGATACACCAGATTGGTTAAGAAACGATCACCATAAGGGAGTTTCAATAGAGTCGGTGTAAGATACCTGTCTGCTTTGAATGCGGTATAATAGTCACTCATTTCCTCTTTGCTCGGATGTGCTGTTCGTGGCATTTGCAAGTAGGATGTCGCATAATAGGCAAAATCATAGTCTATCAGCTCGGAGAACAATTTGTCAAAATTTGCATTTCCTGTTTTAGCTTTTTTCTTGATGCCATCCAATTTTCCTTTGAAATCTTCTACCTCTGGAAAGAAGTCCACGTATGTGCTTCTACCTCCAGGTGTGAGTCCTTTGTCGTGAAAAGACTTGGACTGTTGATCCCATGTGTATAATGCTTGATTTTCCGGACTATTTTTTCCTGTCAATTCGTAGGCCCCTTGGTCTAATTTGAGGTTTAATTCTTCGTTACCTTTGAAATAGAAACGAAATAATCCTTGTTGGCTTTGTGGGTTTCCACTCCCCAGCGCATATAGACCTTCATATTCTGGAGTGAACCGAAATCCGAATCGGCCTTGTCCATCCGGTACGGCAGTAGCGATTTCTTTCAGGCGGCCATTAAGGACTTTAAAGAGCCCGATGCGGTTTAATTTTCCGGGAGTTATTGAGCCATTGATGTTACTGGGCAATTGGGCTAATGCGGCGAACGATGTCAGTGCTGCTGTAATTAATAAAAGGGTTTTTCTGATCATAGTAAAGTTCGTTTAACTTAGTTTAACTGGAATATTTTTTTTTATGTCTTTGGCTTTAAATAGTGTATTGTCTTTCTTCTCAATTGCTTTTTGTAGTGCGAGAAACTCATTTTTATTGGGTGAGAAATAGGGTGAAGTTGAGGTGTTAAGTACAATCGCTATGGATTTGGCAGCGTTATCATAATCTTGTAGATAATAATGCAAAAGAGCTAGCCGATAGTTGTCAACTATATCTAAAGGCTGTTGTTGTTCTAGGTATTGTGAACGAATGGCTTGTAAAATCGTCGAATTATTTGACTGGTCTATAATAATTGGCCCTAAAGCATTGCTTCTTTCATCCCAGGTCGGATATAATTTATACTGGTCGATTAATGCTAAATAGCTTCGGGCATCTTTGGAGCCCGTGTAATAGTTTGTAATAAAGGATGGTAGAAATACATCCCATAATCTATCGGTGAAGGTAGGGCGTATGTATTTAAACATATTGTGGAGACTATCCAGCTGTTGTCTGTTACCGAACTCCTTGCTTCTTGCTTTTGCTATGTTTGTAATTTTGTTTCGCAGTAGATTTCCCCCGTACATATTGATCAGTTTTGGCAGGTTATTGTAAGCCCAATTGTTGTACTTGGTAAATCCGGTAACGGAGTTGGCTAAGATAGCCGTTTCATTGAAAAGATCTTCTTGTTGGTCTAGATAGCTTTCTAATTCAGCAAAATCATGTTTTTCCCCAGTTTTGATAAACCGTTCGCTGTAAGCAGCGGGGTATGGATTGTCCAATGTCTTGTTAAATGCTAAATACTGTTGCGCGTTATCTCGTTGCTTAGCTTCCTGTAAGAGGGCAATCAACCTATTCACTGAAAAGAAGCCGGATTCTATCAAAATGGTTTGGCCATCGGGATTCACGACGACAAACGTTGGGAAACCGGGCGCACCATATTTACGTGCCAATTTTTTGCCATCCATTTCCTTCATTACATCGGTTTTGTAAAGAAGATAATTTTTGTTGAGCTCTTTGATGACATTAGCATCCGGAAACACTTCCTTATCCATCTGCGCACAAGGGATGCAGCCAACAAAGTAGAGGTCGATAAGGATCAATTTATTATCTTTTTTAGCTTGGGTCTGGCATTCGGCAAAGGTTCCTTGAAAAGCTTTTTCCTGAGCATTTAATGCCAGTCGATAAAAAATGCCCATGCTAAGAATTGCCAAATAAAGAAAGATTTTTTTCATTTTGTTGTTTTTAGGATTTTCGTACTGGTTGTATATTTATAGCGTTATTTGGGTGTTGTCCTTTAGCATGATCGTGATTTCATTTTCTTTGGCTTTTAGCCAAATTTGGCCGATCAATCTGGGGTTTTTCTCGAGTTGATCGACGTAATAGCCATCAATCTGTTGGATGAGATCACCATTTTTCAGCGGGCTTTCATTTGGAGGGGTACCAACGGAGCCAAGTGCTTTTAACAGTCCGGTATTATCCCAGCCAAATTGATGGTTTCGAATCAGAAAGTCCTGCGGTAGTGCATGTAGTTTATTTGGTGCAAAAAAGACTTCGCTTTCTGCGAGGTTGATGGTCATATTGTATCTGCTCAATAGACGGATACCAATAGATCCGTCAACGCCGGGCTGCCATTGTTCGTTATCAGCAGTACCACCCATCAATGTTATAGGTAGGCCTGCCATTGGGGGAAGTGGTGAAATCGCAAATTGGTGGCTTTTACCTAGAAATGTAGGTGAGGAAATACCCATGCTGACTGTCGCGGCCTGGGCCTCGGGTTTGAAACCGCTGACGAGTAATTTGTTTTGGCGTACAAAAGGTCTGAAACAAATGAGGTCGTACGAAGCTCCTGTGTCGAAAACAAAACGACCGGCGTAGCTTTTGCCTTTCGTGATATCGAGCTGTCCGGGAAGTACCATGACCCCGGAGGGCATACTGATTGGCACTAGAGTGCCTTGTCCACTGTATTGAAAACCACCGAATTCATAGAGAGACAGGAGATTATTGTCGTAGTCAATATGGGTGATGTATCGTCGAATTATGGTATTGCCAATGATGCCATCACCATCGCGGCCCATCTCTGGAAAAATGGCAATACTTTGTTTTTCAATGTTGAGGGTATCTAGACCAACCGTGTTGTTTTCAGAAATTTGGATTTTAGCATGCCCGCCTACCACAGACGCATTTTTTTCTCTTGTTATTTTTAAACCGATGCGATCAGCGAGTTGCTGGCTGACGGCCATGCCATCCGCTCCTGTGTCGAAAAGTAGGCGTAGTGGTTTGTCGTAGCCGTTGATTTTGACTTGTAGATAGATGGAGCCATTGTGGTTTTCGAAGGGAATGACAGCCCGTAACTTTGCTGAGTCCATACGTTGCATTCCATAAAGCTGGTCGAATAGCGACAGGTGGACTAATTTGTCTGTTGTATCGAATAATGCTTCGGCATTGATCGATTTGTTTACTTTATCTAGGATAGCTAGTTGCATGACGTGCCCTCTTTTCACTTTCCTATCTGCTTTGATGTCAATTTTTGAAATTTGGTAATTTTTGACAATTTGGTCAAGACGGAATTTAGCTCCAGCGTCTGTGTGTCCAGCAATGGAAAAGTTGGATGCCAACTCGCCAGTTAGGAAGGTCGTGTCTTTTTGCTGGAACGCTTGAAAAAGTTTTTGAGCGAATGTAGCACTGGATTGGGCATAACTGCTGAATACCACTAAGGTACATACTCCAGTTAAAATTGATTTTTTAGTTTGTGTATACCACATAAAATTGGTTATCATTTTTAATAGTCCCTCAAAGAGAGGAAAGAAGGTGATCTATTGGTGTCTTTTAGACAAAGTATAACACATTTGTTTTTTTTCATTGTTCTCTCTGGTTGCCATGTAGAAGTATAGTTGTAAAAAGTTTGTCAAGCACCTACGTGTAAGCTGAAAAAAAGATGAAAATTGTTATAACGCTTATTAAAATCCGTAGATTTCTTTCAGGGCGACGTCGATATCGTCTGTAGCGGAAGCAATAACACGTAAGAGAATATTACCATTTTCATCCACTAGAATTTTCGTTGGGAACCCACTTATTTGGTAAGTCTTTACGATATCCATCTGCTCTTTCTTTTCATTATTGAGTACATTGATCCAAGGTAAGTTGAGCTGCTGTATAGCTTTGTTCCAAGTTTTTTTGGAGTCTTCTAGGCTTTTTCCATGTTCGTGGGCGATACCTACAATTTCAAATCCCTTTTCTTTGTAGCGGCTATAGAGCTCTTGGAGGTGGGGCATACTAGCCCGACAGGGACTACACCAGCTCCCCCAAAAATCCAATAAAACAACTTGCCCACGCAAGTTTTCCAACTTAAAATGTGTTCCCGTTGAAGTAGGACGTTCGAAAAGGGGCGCAGCTTTACCTTTTTCAGTCACTAATTCTTTTTCGATACGAGCTTGTACCGCCATTCCAATGCTCGTTGATTTGTAGGTATTGGACAATTCATCAAAGGCCGTTTTGTAATCTGCAGACGTATAGCTAGATCTCATTCTGTAGAGTAGAAATAAGCTACTGTACAAATGGGGATGACGCTTTACGAATTCCTTGTGAAGCTGGTTTTCTTTTTTACCGAGCTGACTGATTTGTTGAAGTATGCTTTTCCCTTCTGGCGATTCAGTAGAGATTTTGTTTGTTAAGATTGGGGTATAACGTGTTTGTTTTTGTTTAATAAAAATTGCGGTAGACTGGCGTAAACTATTGTAAGCATTGTTTTCTTCTCCACCTTCGACATCTGCAAATTGGAGCTCTTCGTTATCGGATTTAATGCTGATATTATCTTCTCCAATGAATAAGTTAAGCGGTGATTGCATTGGATTCGTAGCGGTCATTTGGTCTGCTGTACGTAACGTAGCTTCTGCTATTTTTGGTTGTTTGGGCACCTTGAATTCAAATCCTCCGTTAGGAATTGTCTGAGAAAAAACTTGTTTCTTGTTGCTGTTGTCGGTAAAAGATAGGATGATCCTATTGACGGAGTTGCCAACAACTGTATGAAGTTGTCCTTTTATGGTGATACTATCCCCCTGTGCCAACAAAGCAAGGGGGGATAGTATAAAACATAAAAGGAACAGCTGAAGTTTGTTCATGATTAGTTTTCCTTTAATATTGATGTACTGATGAAGGTTTAACGTTCACGGTAGGTTAAACTTTTGATCCGGCCAAATCCCGTATAGGATTTATCCAACGCAATATTTGCATTTAGACCAGGGACAGTATATATGTTTAAGCTGCCTTCTGTGCCATCTGTTTTGCTTGGATCATAAAGACCAACCATAAGTTTATTTCCATCGGTATATTTGGTGGAATTCTTGAATTCATAGAAATTCAAATAGCTGACTTTTTTGTCACCTAGATCAACCATCAATTTGGACGTTTTATAGGTCATATCGTATTCATAAATTTTGCCTCCGACGCTGTAAAATAGGTAGCCAAATTCGGGATTAAAGGCAAAGAATTCTGCTTTATCGATGTCCGTACCTGTTATTTCGCTGTAGTAAGTCTGTGCGGTGCTAACAGCGTTGAATCGTGCGAGGTATTTTTTTGAGGCCTTAGGTTCTTTTAGGATGGAGAAGATCTCACCGCCATTGTATGCCATCCAGCGCATGTATACCATGTCCAGTCCAGTATTAAAGCTGAATAACTTAAGATCTTTTTCCGGGTCGATAAGCGTGGTGCAAGTTGAGGCAGTAGATACATGACGCACAAATCTTCGATTGGTTTTATCATACAATATAATAGGGTTGGAGATGTCCCTATGCCATCCACCTATGAAGGGGGCTACCTCAAAACTTTTTTCCTCAGCTGCGATGTAATTGATCGGGGATGAGTAGAATATATTCATTGGGCGATCATAAAAGTAGGCGTTTCCACCGCCTATCAAATAGGAAGACGAGCCATTTCTTTGTTGGATGACGTCGGCATAAAATCCGGCGGGAATTGCACCAATCATTTCATATGATAGTTCCATGGTATTTGTCCATTTGAAGGTGTTGGGATCCACTTTTGTTGTACCGTTATCTGTGCCGAAATATAAACCGTAGCTGATCTTGTCTGGCCCGAGTAGTAATCCTGTAGCATATGTATAGGTCATGACAGGTTTGCCTGTTAATGTAAGCTCCGATCCCGTATAAGCTAAAATGTCGTTATAAACATCAAAGGTGTTGGATGCATTTAACACGAGCATATCGACTCTGGCCTTACCATTGGCTTCGTTCATCATAATCCAACCTTCATTGATTTCGTTGACGACTTTGAGTTTGAATGGACGTGTATATTTTATTCCTGTCTGTTTTTCTGTGACAGAAAAATAGGCTTGATAGCTTCCCGCAGTAAGATTTATTTTAATATTCAGATCTTTTTCTTCACTTAATGAGATTATTGTTTGGCCTCCAAGGCCGTTGGAACCGATATAAGTCCATTGGTACTGATAATTATCTTCAATAAATTTGCTGTCTTGTGTGAATTGGATTTTAGGCGTCAATTGGAGGTCTTTACCGACAAGAGCAGTGACTTCGTTGGGTAGTTCTGCGATCGTATCCAATTCATTTATTTGAACATAATTATAATTTCCAAGATCTTTTTTACAGCCCCCCAAGAACATACATGTCATCAACAGGCTAATGATCGAATATGAGATATTTATTTTCATTTTTTTCGTTTTAAGTTTACAGGCTATTGAGCAGCACTCCCCATACTCATTGGTTGGCCGTCTTCGTCCAAGATAAGGTTGCCAGCCGCCTTTTGTTCATTCAGATACCGCTGCATAAATTTGCCATAGGCTAATGTTTCAGCAATTGAGATATTGGTATCCATATACTGGGGGTCGACATTCAGGACTTCCACCATTAAGTTGAGCTTTTTACGCGAAAAGGTTCCGAGATAGAAGTCCAGCCAACGGGTTGGCTTTTTTATTATATCATTGATAAACCATCTATAATTAATGAAATTCAGTCTTTGGCCTGTAGTTTGGTTCGTCACCTTATACTGCATGTCGACCGAAAAGCTTTCATTTTCAAGAAGGTCAAAGCTGAGCAGGAAATTTTGGTCTTTCATGTCAGAAGTTCGCATAAATCTGAGCCATATGGTATCCCGAAGTTGATTCTTTTTGATCGAAAAATCCTTGTTGATGATTTCGTAGTGTTTGCCCTCAATTGCAGTAGATGATGCATTTGGGACGATTTTATACGGTCGGTCGTTATCTGTTGCGTTTCCCATGGTGGCAATGACCATATGCACAAGGGAGTCGACTATTGCCTCTTTGGTCAGACTGAAAGAGATCAGGGTAGAATCTTTAAGGACCTCAGAGGAATAGGCGAGGGGCCGGGCCGTTTCATTAAAATAAATGGTTGGCTTTCCTTCATACTTGTGAAGTTCTTTCTCACATGAACTGAGACAAGTAATAGCTGCGAGAGCTAATAATAAGTAGCATATATTTTTCATGTGTAGCATTTTATTGTCTATAAATTGATTCAGAATCTGGCAGAGGAACGTTATAATTTATCGTTACGTTACCACTTGTCGAAGAGCCATTGGCTACAGAGGTTACGTTCCTTCGTTTGTAATAATAAAAAAGCTGGCCTTCTCCGAAAAGGTCCTTCTGATACTCTTTTTGAAGTTCGGTGGAGATGTTTACCGTTGTTGCCAAGGGCAGTAAGCCTCTGTTGGCACGCACGATATTCAGCAAGGTTATTCCGTCGGCAGCATTGGGCTCGCATTCGGCTGCGATGTAATAAATTTCACTTATTTTGAGCAAAGGAATGCTGAAACGAAAAGTTCTGGTTTTGTCTACGACATCGGCATATTTAAGAAACGTTTTATAAGGTTTGGAGCCATTG
Source organism: Sphingobacterium puteale (assembly GCF_003627955.1). GTDB lineage: Bacteria > Bacteroidota > Bacteroidia > Sphingobacteriales > Sphingobacteriaceae > Sphingobacterium > Sphingobacterium puteale. Next base: position 80,630 of record NZ_RBWS01000008.1, read on the forward strand.
GAAGGCATCTGCCAGTTCAGATTATACCTGTAATCATTTTCATTGTTTTCGTATACAGTAGCTAGCCGACTTGGCGTAGGTGCTAATATTTGCCTGTCACTAAGAGATGGATCGAACAAATTCAGGTAACGATTGTATAGCTGGGAATTCATCACGCCAAATAGCATTTCTGACGAAAATACGCGATCGGGATTTTGCTTTTCAACCAAAGCATTGGCAGAGGTTGTCCAAGGAAACTTGTCGCTTATAGCGATCACCTCTTTGGCCATGGTTAAAGCATTGGTTTTGTCGCCACGATAGAGGTAAACACGTGCTTTGAGACCTTTTATCGCATAATAATTAAGCCGATAATTTCTGTTATTGCTTAGAAAGTCGACTAAGTCTTCTGGTTGGGCAATATTCACACCAGTCGTGATGATGGGATCATTTTGTAGTAAAGTTTCAGCAAGGTTTAAATCAGCCATTACATTATCCATAAAATCATTGGCTGGTAATAAGGGATTTACTTCGGTTTTCGTGTTTCTATAATAGGGCAAACTCTGTTTTGTAGAATCTACAGTTGAGTAGCGAGGGCCATATAGTCGTAATAGATCGAAATGCAGGAATGCGCGCATGGCGATTGCTTCGCCTCTATACATGTTTTCTGTGGATTGATCGACAACACCTTTGTATTTATCGAGATTTTCCAAAAAGACATTAATATTTAGGATCGTCGAATAAGCGGCCGACCAGATATCTTCCATACGGTCTACGGTTGGTTTATCTTTGTAGGCATAAGTGGCCGTCTTATATTGGTTATGTTCAGTACTGATATTATAGCGCTGACCGAGGATTTCGATGGTAGAAAGTGTTAGGTTATCTCCGTATAACTGGTTTGCTGCGAGGTCCAGATAGATTCCATTGAGCACGGATCGAATGCCATTTTTGGTGCTGTATAACTGAGATTCTGAAACCTTGTCTTCCGGTTGAACATCCAGGAATTTTTTACAGGAGAAAAAAGAGACAGTTGTCAGCAGAATTAGAAGTATTTTAATAGTGCGTTTCATAAGTCAATAATTAAAATGATGCTCTGAAGGAGAAGGCAAAAGTTCTGGCATAAGGGTAGGATATACCACGCTCTCTTCTGACGGTGGAGAAATATAGGAAGTCATTTGCCATCAGGTTGACGGACAAGGTCTTCAATTTCATGCTCTCCAGCCACGGACTTTTGTCAAATAGATAGCCAATGTTTAAGGTTTCACTGCTGAGTGTGTTCAGCGATTGGACAAATCGTGATGATATCGGCGTAGTTGCCGTTTGGGAAATCGCCTTAAATTGTGCAATATCCCCTGGATTTTGCCAGCGGTCGTACAATGCACGTTTGTCCTGGTTGTTCACAACGTTCGTGAAGTTAATATTCTCCACTTTGTCAAATAATGCTGTATTAAAGATATCACCACCTAATCTATAGCGTAGGCCCAGTCCGAATGTAAATCCTTTAATCCGAAGGTTCGTGGAAATTACACCCTCGACTTTAGGTGCTGTATTTCCGACATTGGCTACGTCAGCAGCGCTGTAATCAAATGTATATTGTCCATCTTTAGTCAAGAAAACTTCTTTTCCGGTGGTTGGATCAATTCCCAAGGATTGGGTCGCCCAAATGGCTTCAGCGCTATTTCCATCTATATATCTGACCAAGGATTTGGATGTTTCCTGCTGCTTGTTAAGGGTTCGCAGGATGTCGCCAAATCCACCGTATTGGCTTTTGTAACTTGCGGCTGTAAGGCCAATATTCCAAGTGATACCTTTTTCAAGGTTATAGATCGGATAAATTGTTAGCTTAGTCTCTAATCCTTTATAGGTCAGGTTGCCGATATTATAAGGATAGGAAAATACGCCAGTTGAGGACGGTAAGTCTACGGGAACTATTAATGGATCTGTTTTCTTGTTGTACGCATTGATATAACCTGTAAAACGATTGTTGAATAGGCTGAAATCTAAAGAGGTACTGATCTGTTGTGTCTTTTGGGGTTCTAGATTGGGATTGCCCAGCATATTAAGAGTTACGCCCTGACCGAACTGATTGTAATTTGTACTCGTATAATTGTATAGCGAAATTGAGCTGATATTAGCAAAATTCTGATTACCTGTGATACCCACATTTCCGGTTAGTCGTAAAGAGTTTATCCAAGGCATTTTTTTTGCGAATGCTTCTTTGTGGATATTCCAGCCTAAACCGACGGCATAATAAGGAGAAAATTGCTTGTTACTGCCATAAGCCGTTGAGCCATCCAATCTATACACAACATCAAATAGGTAGCGGTTATCATAGGAATAATTAGCACTTAGCGTTGTATTAACCGATCTATATGTGCTACTGGATGCTACCGGAGCACCATCTAGTAAATAACTATAGGCAAAACGTGGGTTGCCCGTGTTTCCTGCAGGAAACCCTTCAGCTACAGTTGTATAGGCGTCGTTTTTATTTTCAGCTATTGTATTGCGCCAGTTGGCATTTAATTGATGCTTTTGTGCAAAGGTTTTATAAAAGGTCAACATAAAATTTCCCTGATAGGAAAAATTGTTATTCCGATTGTCCGTATATCTTCCTTTCCGTAAGGTTGGTGTCTCAAAGAAATCGCTCATTTCGGGCGACTTATAGATTTTACCTTCTGTTGTCCCCTTAGTCATTTGTAGCGCAGCATTCGCTCTTAGATAACTCTTAATGTCATAGTTGGCATTAAAGTTATTCTGAACCTCCAAGTTTTTGGATTTATTATATTGCGGCAGCATGGCATCATATAATGGATTGGCAATATAGAAATCGACGGAAGAGTTGGATTTTCGACTAATTTCCAAATAAGGGTTTTCCCAATTTTTTTCATAATATGGATTTGTATTTACCCAAGTGGAAAATAAGCCATATTGAGATTCGGTAGTCTTGTTGCCCCTGATGTAGGTAATATTGTTAATATTGACCTTGTTTTTTCGATAAGTTAGGTTGATACTACCGCTATAACTATCTCTTCCTGATCCAATCATGGCTCCTTTTCCTTTCCGGTAGTTTAAGCCAAGATTGTAGATAAAAGTCTCATCGCCACCGGCGGCATTGATCGAGTTATTCGTCGAGAAGCCATTTTGTAGCGGTTCACTTAGCCAGTAACTATCAACTCCTTTTTTTACAAATGAAAGGTGTTGATTGTATAGGCTATCGAGATAGACTTGTTGTGTAGGACTTGACGATGAGTTGTAACGCCCGGAGAGTCTTTCAAATTCTAATTTTTCGGTCGCATTCATCATATTGTATGCGGACAAATCGGGCATTTCGAATCTAAAGTCTTGTGTGTATGTAAACTGTAACTCACCAGGTTTGGGTTTTACAGTCTCTATAACAACAACACCATTAGATGCTTGTGAACCATATAGCGCCGTGGAAGCAGCATCTTTAAGTATCGTTACTGATGCGACGCGATTCATGTCAAGATCAACAATAGTTTGTATTGTTGTTGGAAAACCATCTAATACAAATAGCGGTTGATTGGGATCGGCCCCAAACTGGTCCGTTAGCGTGGAACTAGGAATACTACTCTTGCCACGGACTTCAATCACTGGCATGACGTTTGGATTTGATCCTGCTAAATTGTTCTCAATTTGTAAAAACGAAGGATCCAATGTCTTCAAACTCTGAATAATATTGTTGTTGCTTACTGCTTTTAATTCTGCACCGGAGAATTTTGTGGTCGTACCAGTAAAGCTATCTTTATTTCTATTGATCCCTGTTCCTGTAACAACGACTTCTTCAATCGTATTGTCCTTCTTGCGAAGTTTGACCAGCATTCCACTGACGGACAATGTTGCTTTGATTTCTTGGTTTTCGTAACCTACGAATGAGATAACGAGAATTTCATTCAGTGCTGTGATTGGCAGGTTGAATACCCCGTCAGCATTGGTTTTAACAGATCTTTTTTCATCGTTTTTTTGACGTATTGATGCGCCTTCCACGGGGTTACCTTGCTCATCTACAACTCTACCTTTGATTCCGTGTTGGATACTGGTGTTGACAACCTTTTCGGGCGAAATGGTCGTTATTGCATGAAGCGATGGCGCTGTAGTTCTCTTTTTAATGACTACTGTTTTGTCGAAAAAATCGTAAGAAAGATTCGCTTTGTTAAAAATGATATTCAGTACCTGTTTGAAGGGCGCTTCCTTTATATCAGCAGATAAATCAATGACTTGATTGATCTCATTTTTCTTGTAAAAAAATGTATATCCACTTTGTTTTTCAATTTTTTTCAAAATAGCTTCGAGGCTCGCCTTTTGCTTTTTGAGGGTGATCTGTTGTGCATAGGTGTTTGCATCTACTTGAGAAAGACCTAGGCCGATCATTAAGGTAATTAGGTTGATCCTCATAAGAGATCTTGATAATGGGCGCGCAAAAAAAGGGCTGTGTTTTTCATAGGAACGCCACGGATTGGGTACGGCATTTGCCGCCAAGGTGGTCGAATGAAAATCTTTCTCCCTCTTATTGAACGGAGTTAGTGTAAATTTCATTAAATTCGTTTGGTTTTAACGTGTTAATAATTTAGAAGTTAGACGATACTTTAATACCAACAAACTTGACGGGTTCTGCGCCAACAGAATCCGTCTTTTTATTGATATTACGGATCTGATCAAGGAGGAAATTTTTTACTTTTCATAGTTCAGCAATTTTGGTTATGTAATGATTAAGTTGATTTTATTGTCTTTATCTAGCACTGCCTTTGTATTTAAATCAGCAAAATTCAACAGCTTGATTAATTTATCCAAGCTGAGGTTACGGGGAATTTTTCCGGAATATTGCTCCTTATTGCTATTCGCTTTATAAGTAATCGTAATATTATACCATCGCGCAATCTGTTGAAGTACCTCGGCCGTATTATTTCCATTGAAATAGAATTGATCATTTTTCCAGCTCAACGCTTCTTCTATGTCGATTTTATGAACACGCAATCCACCCTGTTTTAGTACGGCTTGCTCATTGGGCAGGAGCCGAACACTTGATTTACTGTTTTTTTCTAAGGAAACAAGGACGGAGCCTTCTTCCAGAGTAGTTTGTGTCTTTCCAGTTTCTGGATACGCATTGATATTGAATTGAGTTCCTAAAACTTCCACCTGTTGGTCTTTTGTCTTAACAATAAATTTGCTTTTATTGCTCGTCTTGCGTACGTGGAAGTATGCTTCTCCTTGTAGTTCTACGACTCTGTTTCCCTGACTAAATGTGGTGGGATAGATAATTTTGGAATCGGCATTTAAGGTAACTAAGGTGCCATCAGAAAGGGTCAAGTCATACGTGGCGCCCTTGGGGGTATGCATGCTGTTTATTTGAACTATTGGCTTGTTGCTTTTCGCATCATGATAACTTATCTGCCCATTGCCATCCTTAATAATGATAACATCGCCGGTTTGAATGCGCTGATTTAAATTCAGCTGTTCGAGGTCGATCTTTTTTCCGTTACCTAAAGTAATGATTGCTCGTTCTTTTCCAGCTGGGACAGAAGCCAATAATTCTTCAGAAGCAATATTTTCGGTTGAGGGCCATAAGTTGTAAGCGAAGAAACCAATTAGTAGTACAGCAGCGGCAGTACCGATATATTGCACATATTTTAGTGTAGTGGACGTTCTTTCAGTTGTCCCGATTTCGTTCAATAAACGATTTTTGACATTCTTTTGGATGTCCGAAAACTGCTCTTCTGATATTTGATCGGCAGATTGCTGATCAAACCAATCAAAAAGCTGTTTACGTTCCTCGATATTTTCGGCTCGGTTCAGAAAACTGCTTATCAATCTATATAATTCTTTCACTTGCTTCATAAATCGCAACGTTATACTGGTTGGTTATAATACAAGTGATGTAAAAGAAGAGGAGCTTCTACTCAAAAAGTAAAAAAAAGTTTTTTTTATTGAAATTGACGATTACTGACAACTAAAAGAATAAAATAAAGTGGAAAAGGTGGCTTGTTGCTGTACGTAGATGTCGGATGGCTTTGTTAATATGTTTTTCTACCGTGGATTCGCTGATTTCCAATTTTATAGCAATCTCTTTGTTACTCATATAATATTCCCTGCTCAATTTGAATACTTCCCGACATTTTTGAGGAAGATTTTCTACTTCTCTGGCAACTATATCGATAATATAACGGTAATAGAGTCGATCTTCAATGTTTATGGATTGATCTTCACACTCAAAATGTTCAACGTTTTGGGTAACCTTTATTTTCATCTCTTTGCGGTAATGGGCAAGCACCAAATACCGGCAGGAACTAAATAGATATGCTGGAAGAGACTCTATTTCTTCAATTAACGCTCTATTTTTCCATACTGAAATAAATAGGTCATGCAGGATATCTTCGGCTACTTCGCGGCTGTTGATCTTTTTTGCAATAAAAGAAGTAAGATCAGGGGCAAATAAATCATACAATGCCGAAAAAGCACGCTGATCCCCTTGCTGTATAAGGGGGAGGAGATCTTGGTAGTGATATGATCCAGTGTTTTTCATAAGGAGCTAGTCGCCAGTAAATTTAAAAAAAATTTAACATTCTCATTACAAGATTGACAAAGTGGCGCTGTTTTTTGCATTCATTTTTGTGTTTTTATTAAAATTCAACAAAAATTTAGATTTTTTAATATGAATTGACCAATAACTGCTCATAGACGAAATAGGCTTCCAGTAGGTTTGAAGTATGGCTTAGGTATTGTTATCGTATTACAGTGAAGCTACTTTAGCTAACTTAAAATGTTGTTATCGAAAAAAGTTTGTTTGTTATTGCGCAATGTTGTGGGAACAACGAAAAGTACTGATTTAATTCGCGCAAACGGTTGTGTTGATATTCATTGGCTTCAATAAGAGCGTATTCTTCATTTTATTTTCTAATTTCACTTAATTTTACGAAATAGCTCGCATGGCCAAATCTATTAAAGAAATTGCACAGGAACTTAATGTATCCAAATCTACCGTTTCGTTGGTGATCAATCATAAAGCGGAACAGGCTCGTATCAGTAAAGAGCTTGAGAAGCGTGTGCTGGATTACGTCAAGAAAGTTGGGTATAAACCCAACTCACTAGCAAAGAGTCTGGCTACGGGCCGTTCGAATACCATTGGCCTTATTGTAGAAAATATTGGTGATTCCTTTTTCGGCCCTTTTGCGCTATATGTTGAAGAGCTTTTGCGCAAGAAGGATTATCATGTGCTCTATAGCAGCACTTTGGGAGATCCTCAAAATGCGCAGGATATCATTGATTTTATGCTTGAAAAGAAAGTTGAAGGAATCCTTTTGGCACCTACTGTAGATCTGGAAGAACATCAGCGAAAGATCTTGGAACATAAAGTCCCTTTGGTTGTTTTTGACCGAAATTCGCCAGAAGTAGCCACACATTATGTGCATATTGACAATGGAGACAGCAGCCTGAAGGCCTGCTCACATTTGAAGTCGATCGGCTGTGAAAACTTTGGATTGGTTACAATTGATTCGGACCAACCTCAGATGCTAGCGCGTAAAAATGCCTATTTACAATTTTGTAAGGAAACAGGAATGCAAGCGCGGATATTACATTTGCCCTACCACAGTTTGCGACAGAAGGGTATGACGACCTTAAGGAATTGGGTATCGAAAAATACCGAATTGGATGGTTTATATTTTACGACCAATTATCTGTGTATCCTTGGCCTGAAATCGCTACGTACAGAGGAAGGGAAAATTTTCGATTTCCCGTTGTTTTCCTTTGATGATCATGAGCTGTTCGATATACTGAATCCTAAGATTTCCTGTATCCGGCAGCCCCTGGAACCGTTAGCAAAAACATGTGTAAAGGTCTTACTAAAAGAAATAGACCGTGGCATTTCCATTCCCAGAGAATATGTGATTTCAACAGACTTGATTAAAAGATAATATACTGCTTGGAGCTTTTATCCACTTCGGATTGCCCCTATGAACGTAAGCCCAATTGTAAAAATCATAAGACGGACACCTTAGAAAGTATCGAGTTTTTTTTAATTCATATTCTTTTTATATCTTTACTAATACGTTTTAGTAGAAATATTTATATATATCCTAAATAATGAAGAAATCATTAAATGTTTTTCTAGGGTCATTATTGTCCTTGGGTTTGTTTTGCGCAAAACCGGTTTTGGCCCAGAAGTTTAGAGGACAGCAACTAGAAGCTGTGGATCTGGTGAATCCTTTAATGGGTACGGAATCCAAATTTGAGCTTTCCAACGGGAATACTTATCCTTCCATTGCAAGGCCCTGGGGGATGAATATGTGGACGCCACAGACAGGTAAAAATGGCGATGGCTGGCAATATCAGTATACAGCTGATAAGATCCGTGGATTAAAGCAGACTCACCAGCCATCACCTTGGATGAATGATTACGGTGTTTTTTCTATTATGCCTGTGACTGGAAAGCCTGTATTTGATCAAGATGAGCGTGCGAGCTGGTTTTCACATAAAGCGGAGATTGTAAAACCGTATTATTATTCGGTTTATCTAGCAGATCACGATGTGACTGCAGAGATGACACCAACAGAACGCGCAGCCATATTTAGGATCTCGTTTAATAAAACAGACGATGCTTATATTGTTTTGGATGCATATGAAAAGGGATCTGAAGTTCAGATTATTCCAGAAAAAAATATGATAATTGGCTATTCTTCGAAATATGCACGCGGTCCACTACCTGCTAATTTCAAGAATTATTTTGTTTTGGTTTTTGATCAACCTTTTGCAAGTGTTGCTACCTGGGAAGGCAAAGAGAAGAAGGATGGGCAACTTCAGATCAAAGGTGATCACACAGGTGCAATCGTAGGGTTTAAGGTAAAAGACAAAACGAAACCAGTACAGGTGAAAGTAGCGTCTTCCTTTATCAGTGCCGAACAAGCCTTATTAAACTTAAATGAATTAGGTAACAAATCTTTTGATCAAGTAAAAGAAGATGGACGTCAGATCTGGAATTCTACCTTAGGAAAAATTAAAGTAGAAGGTGATGATATCGATCAGTTGCGTACATTTTATTCGACCATGTATCGAACCTTATTTTTCCCGAACAAGTTGTATGAGATTGATGCAAAAGGACAGCCTGTACATTATAGCCCGTATAACGGTAAGACGCTTCCGGGATATTTATTCGGCGGGACAGGTTTTTGGGACACATTCAGAGCCTTGTATCCATTCTTAAACTTTATGTATCCTTCCATCAATAAGGAAATGCAGGAAGGTCTTCTCAATGCCTATCTGGAAGGAGGTTTCCTACCTGAATGGAGCAGCCCGGGATATGCTGACATCATGGTTGGTAACAACTCCGCTTCGGTCGTTTCGGATGCATATATGAAAGGTCTGCGTGGTTATGATATCAACAAATTGTATGAAGCCTTGCAACATGGTGCAAATAATGAGGGACCAATGACTGCTGTCGGGCGAAAAGGTGTTGAATATTACAACAGGCTGGGGTATGTTCCTTATGACGTTAACATCAATGAAAATGCTGCCCGCACATTAGAATATGCTTATGATGATTTCACCATATACCAATTGGCAAAAGCATTAAATCGCCCTAAGGCCGAGATTGACTTATATGCGAAACGTGCCCAAAATTATAAGAACTTATTTGATCCTTCCACCAATCTGATGCGTGGTAAAAATAAGGATGGTAAATTCCAGGCACCTTTCAATCCACTGAAATGGGGTGATGCATTTACTGAGGGAAATAGCTGGCATTACTCCTGGAGTGTTTTCCACGATGTGCAAGGACTGATCAATTTAATGGGAGGCGAAAAGACGTTTGTCGGTATGTTGGACTCCGTATTCGTTCAATCGCCAGATTTTGATGATAGTTATTATGGCGGTATTATCCACGAAATTCGGGAGATGCAGGTTGCCAATATGGGGCAATATGCACATGGTAATCAGCCAATCCAGCATATGCCATACTTGTATAACTACGCCGGCCAACCTTGGAAAACACAATATTGGGTTCGCCAGGTCATGGACAGAATGTACAAACCGACACCTGACGGTTATTGTGGCGACGAGGATAATGGCCAAACATCAGCTTGGTATGTGTTTTCAGCTTTAGGTTTTTATCCTGTTTGTCCGGCGACAGATGAATATGTGCTCGGTGCTCCATTGTTTAAAAAAGCGACCTTAACTTTTGAAAATGGTAAGACATTGACCATAGATGCGCCTAAGAATTCCAGTGAAAATGTTTATGTGAATGCTTTGCAGTTTAACGGAACAAATTATGGTAAAAACTGGTTGAGTCACAAGGCTCTTCATGAAGGTGGAAATCTTAATTTTGATATGGCCGTTAAACCGAACTATAATAGAGGGGCTACCTTGAGCGCAGTTCCATATTCGATGACGAATGAATTGAAGGTGGGTGTGAATTCAACAAAATCAAAGAAGAAAAAATAGGTAAATTATAACTCTGATTATGAACTTTAGTTTTTTGAAACAAGGATTGGCCATCGTAGGCCTGCTGTATTATTTTTCAGTTTCGGCACAGGATAATTGGCAACATACCGAAAATGACCGTAAGGCAGCGGTGGATGTTGATAGCATTACCAAAAATGGATACACCTTGATCTGGATTAATAAAGACAAGGATTTTAATCCAGCCTTAAAGGATAGATTGGTGGCTGCGTATTTTACTAATTACCCCAAGCTGGCAAAAAAATATAATAACAAGACCATAAGAAAAGTGTCTTTCGTTATTGATCCAGATTACAAAGGAGTCGCTGCAACAGCAGGGGGAATTGTACGGTATAGCCCAGACTGGTTTGCTAAAAATCCGGGCGATATAGATGTTGTAACGCATGAAGTCATGCACATTGTTCAGGCGTATCCAGATGGGGCCGGCCCTTGGTGGATTACCGAGGGAATAGCCGATTTCGTGCGGTTTGATGAAGGAATAGACAACGCTGGTGCAAATTGGAAATTGCCGGAGTATACAGAGAAACAAAAATATACGGATTCATATCGTACGACGGCAAGATTCCTTTATTGGATTAATAAAAATGTGAAAAAGGATTTTGTTAAAAAATTGGACGGAGCAATGCGCAGTAAAACGTATACTGATGATTTTTGGAAAGAGCAGACAGGCAAGACGATTGATGAATTATGGAGTGCTTATAGTAAAAACCCTAAGATCTAATCCTTAAGTGATGAACGTAAGAAATTTACTTGGTGTCGGTTTACTATGTATTCCATTTTTTTTAAGGGCACAGGAAACCAAATTAATCCAATATGTCAAACCGCTTATAGGAACGGCACGAATGGGCCATACTTTCCCCGGTGCGACAGTTCCTTTTGGGGCAGTGCAGCTTAGTCCGGATACAGATACGTTATCGTATGCCGTAAATGGACAATACAATGGCGATGTGTATAAGTATTGCGCCGGCTACCAGTATAGCGACCCCACGATTGTGGGTTTTAGCCATACCCATTTTAGTGGTACCGGCCATTCTGATCTTGGCGATATTTTGGTCATGCCAACCCAAGGGAAGGTACAGCTCAATCCGGGAACGGCGGATAAACCTCAGGAAGGATATAGGTCACCTTATTCACATGCAAATGAACGGGCGGAGCCAAACTATTACAGTGTTTTGTTAGACAAGCATCAGATTAAGGCCGAATTAACGACGACAACTCGTGTGGGAATCCATCGTTATACCTTTCCCCAATCAGATGCATCGCATCTTGTCGTGGATTTAACGGCTGGAATTTATAACTATGATGGTAAAAATGTCTGGACGGTTGTCAAAGTTTTAAATGACTCAACTTTAGTAGGCTATCGCCAGACCAATGGTTGGTCCCGGACACGTACCGTATATTTTGCGATAAAGACGTCCAAACCTTTCAAAAACTACGGTGCGAAATATGAAGATGGCAAGTCCGTATACAATGGGTTTTGGCGCAAGTTTGACCAGAAGCATAATTTCCCCGATCTGGCGGCTCATAACATCAAGTTGCATTTGGATTTCGACACCAAAGCGCAAGAATCTATCCAGATGAAAGTTGCGCTAAGCCCTGTAAGTATGAAGAATGCGCTCAGCAATATGGGGAATGAAGCTCCGGATTGGGATTTTGACGCATATGTACGCAAAGGACAACTGGACTGGGAAAAGGAACTCCAAAAGATTGAAGTGGATATGTTGAACAAGGAGGATCTCGTCAACTTCTACACCGCGATGTACCATGCCAGTTTGATGCCAACCATTTACATGGATCAGAACGGCGAATATAAAGGATTGGATCAGGAGATACATCAGGCTAAGGGATTTACGAACTACACCTCGTTTTCGCTCTGGGATACGTTTAGGGCATTCCATCCGCTGCTGAACTTAATTCATCCCTCCCGCAATTCAGACATTGTCGCTTCAATGATGGCACATTACGATCAGAGTGTGTTGAAAATGCTGCCTATTTGGTCGCATTATGCAAACGACAATTGGTGTATGAGCGGTTATCATTCTGTATCCGTCATCGTTGACGCGATATTAAAAGGTGTCTATAAAGGCGATCCGGAAGCTGCTTTAAGGGCTTGTGTACAAACGGCAAATACCCGTAATTATGAAGGAATTGGCGCTTATATCGATAAAGGATATGTCCCGGATGATGTGTCAGGTACTTCGGTATCCAATACGTTGGAATATGCTTATGATGATTGGTGTATTGCTCAATTGGCAAAGAAGCTGGGTAAAGAAGATATCTATCAGACTTTTTCAAAACGGGCGGAAAGCTGGCGGGCGCTTTATGATCCGACGATTGGTTTTATGCGTCCAAAAAGCTCCCAAGGGAAGTTTAAGGAAAAATTTGATGTCCTAGATACACACGGGCAGGGTTTTATAGAAGGGAATTCTTGGAATTATAGCTTGTACGTGCCGCATCAACCCAAAGAGATGATGCAAGTTATGGGCGGCCCAAAAAAACTGGAGACCTATCTGGATTCTTTATTCACAATGGAACTGCCTGATAAATATTTTGAGCATACGGAGGATATAACAAGGGATGGTATTATTGGCAATTATGTACATGGAAATGAACCTTCTCATCATGTGGCTTATCTGTATAATATTACCCAAAGCCCTTGGAAGGCGCAGGCAAGATTGCGTCAGATTATACGGAATCAATATCATAATGGGCACGCTGGTTTAGGTGGAAACGATGACTGTGGACAAATGTCTGCCTGGTATCTCTTTACTGCACTTGGATTTTATCCTGTTGCGCCAGGAGATGATGGGTATTGGATCGGTAGCCCATTAGTGAAATCCGCGAAGATTAAACTAGAAAACGGGAAAAGTATCCAGATCACTGCGCGTAATCAGTCTGAAAAGAATGTGTACGTCAAATCCGTAACATGGAACGGTAAAGTGCTGGATGATTTAAAATTATCGTATAGCGCGTTGATAAATGGTGGTGAACTGGTTTTTGATATGACAAGTAAGCCCAAGAAGGGGAAGTAGCCGTCCAGTAAACCATAACTTTACTATTGGGAGAGACCGATCATTTACTGATCGGTCTTTTTTTGTTAACGCCCGTGTTGCTTGCCGTTAATTTTGGACTGCATTTTCAATAGAGATATTTTATACGCATTTTGTATGGATAGTTGGGGGGCTTCTAGTCGCCAAGACGGAGCGGAGTGTTACAATTTGTAAAAAAAATAACTCATGAGTTTTTTTAGCAAATCTTAATTTTGGTGGTCAAAAATCGAGTTTTTTCGCATAAAACAGCTTAATGTCGCATACTAAACCAGTTTAGCAAAACAAAAAAAACGGAGAAAAAATTTTTTTTTCTCCGTTTTCTATATATCTTCAATATAACCGAAAGCGATAAGTGCTGACCAATTAAGCAAGTAAACCAGTTTTGACAGAGAGGTATTTCCTGTTATGCTAAAACGTTTTTTATATACACTTTAAACCTTAAATTATGATGGTACTTCTATTTGATACTGCATAACGTGTTTTGAGAAAGAATAAGCCAATTTTCTTGTCTCGAAGACCCTATACACAATTGGCCCCTGATTCAGGGGTGCTATAACCAATTTAAACTAGAAAAGTAAAATAACCTAATTATATATCATTCTTATGTACATGATTAAAAAGAGGTGTTTGAGTGGACTCGTTGTCTTGGGATGGTCCTGTGCTTGCTGTTCTCTTGTTTCTGGTCAGGACAATAAGCAATTATCTCCTTCAGACAGTCTTAAGCTTCAGATTGGAACTGTAAAATTAGACTCCATATTTCAGATCAAAGCTAGTCAGGTCAATCCTGTTGAGATCAAGAAGCAAAGTTTGTTGCCCTATACATCCCTTCAACAGTACCTTAAAGGAAACAATACAGGACTTTACGTGACCGAACCGTCTGGAGAGCCCGGGACGAAACAACCCATGTATTTCCGTGGCGTTTCTCGACCATTGCTTTCTGATATTGATGTGTTTCAAAACCAGCCTTTGGTGGTAGTGGATGGTATCCCATTGGTCGGGGAGCATCCGTTTGCCTATGCCGTGCAGACTTACGACCTCGAGCGTATCGGCCCAGCGACTAATCTTTTCGCTAATATCAATATTGATATGGTAAAGTCAATCGAAGTATTGAAAGATGTGGCTGCAATGGCTATGTATGGGCCCAATGCCGCCAATGGAGCAATTGTCGTGCAGACAAAGGAACCTAAAGCGGACAAAACAAATCGTATTGCTGTCAATATGTATACTGGATTAGCGCAACGGCCGCAGGTGACCACAATCAACGGCGAATACGAAAATAAATTCAGAAAGCAGTTTTATGATCTGTATACATCCAATGGCCGATACGATGATGGTGATTCCTACCCTGTATACTTAAGCGATTCGCTTAATATGAATTATTTTGGTAAGTCGGATTGGTCAGATTCATATTATAACAATGGTTTGGTATATAATTTAAATGCCAACCTTTCTGGAGGTGGGCCACGGGCAAATTTTCAATTTGCGGCGGGATCGACTCAGGATAAGGGGGTTGCGGAAAAGGTAAAACTAAATAAGTATTATGCGTTGTTTGGTCTAAATATGCGACCTCTTACTTGGCTGACCTTCTCCATGCAGGCCAATATCTCCAGGTTGGATCGGAATCGGAATCTCAATATGAGAGACAGATTTGCCCAATTGGCTTATTTTCCGGATCTGTCCGCTCCTCTTTCCCCAAATAAAGAGGTATACAATGAGTATTTAAGTTATTATAAAAAAGGTTTCGATAACAATAAAACCAACGTTGTACAAGGGTATGGAAAGCTGCAATTGGATTTTGGAAATTTCCACTTTCTAACAACGGGTATGGTCGATTACAACGAGGGCTATAGAGATCAGTTTTACCATAGTAAATTGATGGAATCCAATAATTTCGCATCCAATTATTATGGTTATAACCAACGTGCAATTTTTGAAAATAAGGCATACTATGATTGGAAAATTGATGCTAAAAATAACTTGAATCTATTGATCGGAAATAGCTTGCAATGGGATACGTACCGCTACAATTATGCTTACGCTTACAAAGGAGTAAATGATTTTATTAAAGTGAATCTTTTGGAAGATGATATGAATGCTTCTAATTATTTGGAAGCTACGGCATATCCTAAGGCACTTATTTTTAAATTTTTGGACCGCATACGCCATAATTTGGTCTCCTTCTATGGCCGGGCAAATTATAACTATGATAAAAAGGTTGATGTTTCACTCCTGTTGAGAACAGATGGTTCTTCCAATGCACAGCCGGATGCACGCTGGATTTTTACGCCTTCGCTTTCAGCGAATTGGAATATTAAAAACAGTTATTTCATTTCCAATAATAGCTTGAAAGATCTGACCGCCAGATTTAGCATCGGACGCATAGGCGTGAGTAACGTGTTTGATGATTTTGCGCAAGGACCCAATTATGTTGCTCAAATGGGATTCACAGGTAACCAGCTGATCGCAGGATATAATGCAATCGCTGGGCTGGTACGTCCTTATGAATCGGGATGGGTAGGTTACAATATTCCCTGGGCTTACACAGATCAGGGCAATTTAGGTCTTGACTACGCAGTTGAAAAAAAGAACTTTCATGTATCCTTGGATGTGTACATGAAACAAACTAAAAATCAGCTTATTAATATTCCGTCCTATAGCGAATATGGCTATAAATCCAGTTACATGGCAGGAATGGATGTTCAAAATACAGGTGTTGAACTTACTGTTGGACTCGATCCGATCCAATCCGACCGGTTTAAATGGTCCACGGCACTCAATGTATCACACAATCAGAATAAGCTCAAGGCGCTACCTAATGGTTTGGAACAGCTCGTCATGGGCAATAGCCTGTTGGAGGTGGGAAAATCCCTTGACCAATACTGGTTGCTTTCTAATACAGGGATTTATAAAACGGATGCCGAGGTGCCGAAGGGGATGACTTATAATTCTATTCAATTACACGCCGGAGATCCGATATGGAAAGACCAGAATGGGGACAACCGGATCGATGATAGTGACCGGACCTTGCAGGGGCACCGATTACCCCTATTGTTTGGTAATTGGTTTAACAATTTTGTCCTTGGTAAATGGGATTTAGGGATCAATATGTACTACAATATTGGACGTGAACTAATTAATCAGGAAATGGCGACCCGATTTGACTTTATCAATAATGAAGGTGCTAAAAAATTAGATGCGATCAAGGAGATCACGTATTGGGAAAAGAGAGGCGATTATAGTAAGTATCCATTATACAATCCTTGGAGTTCTGTCATTCCTTATCAAGCGGATCAGGATCTTTTTTTAGAAAATGCGTCTTTTTTGAAAATACGGGCCATTACCCTGGGTTATGATCTGACTTCGCTTTTGGGCGGGCGGCAACAACGTATCCAGCGTGCCTATGCTTATGTTTCTGCGAATAATGTAGCGACAATAACATCCTATAGTGGCGTTGATCCGGAGATTGTGGATTATACCGGCTATGATATTGGATCCAAAATGCAGATACCACGGATCTATACCCTAGGTATTAAAGTTGACTTTTAAACGAAAAGAAATGAAAAGATACCACCTTATAATTCGTTTTTTACCATTTTTCCTACTCACTCTGGGAGGGTGTAAGAAAATGTTGGATATTGATTCTTCTCGTACAGTCAAAGAGGAGAATATGTGGAATGCCCTTGAAGATACCCGAGCCGGTCTGATGGGGATCTATGGTCTGACCAAAGCAGCATTGGACGATAATAATGCGTATTGGCTTTATGGAGAAGTTAGGTCGGGGGATTTCGAAAGTCCAAACCGGCAGGATTTAAAGGCTATTATTAAAAATGACCTCAAGGCAAATTATGAATCTTTAAACGCATTGTCCAATTGGAGACGCTGGTTTGCGGTAGTCAATGCTGCCAATATATTTATGGAACGCGCTCCGGAAGTACGGACAAAAGATCTGCGCTATACCGAAAATAACCTGGTGGTAGATGTTGCCCAGGCGAGATTTTTACGTGCCTATGCCTATTTTAATATGGTGCGCATCTGGGGTGATGTCCCATTGATTTTAAATTCCCATGATGGAAATTTTGAAAATAAAGCGCGAGAGGATCGCCTAAAAATCTATGCCTGGATCGAAAAGGAAATGTATGATGCTGCACAGCTCTTGCCTTACTCATATAGCACAGGAGATGAACAGCAAATAGGCAATTATTACAATGAAGCCTCCTCACGTTGGAGTGGTGCACTCGTCCGTAAACTCTCTGCCTATGCCATCTTAGCACATTTAGCCGCTTGGCAGGCAAATTATGCGGATGCAGCTGCATACACACAATTTATTATGAATAATTATTCAAAGGGGGGAGCCTATTATTTATCAACTTCATTTTTAACAGATGGTAACGGGTTTTTCTTTGAAAAACGGTCCGAACAGATGTTTTCTTTCCCCTATATCTGGGCACACGTTGAAGCGTCGTTCACAGGGCATATTGAAGAACTTACACTTGCCTCTCCTGTGGTGAGTAAATCTGTTCCGGATATTTACATGCCGAAGGAGACGATCCTAAAAACCTTTAACGAGAAAAAAGATCAACGCTTTAGCATCGATACACTCGGAAATCCGAATACGGAAGTCTATTTCCGAAATTTTAATAGCAAATATCCCATTTTTAGCAAAATCAAATGTATTATGGGGGGTACTACCGATCCCACCTTCCGGATTTTTACCAGTGCGACAATTTTGACCCGACTGGAAGATATTACATTGTTGCGCGCCGAAGCACTTGCTGTACTCGGGGAGAAATCTACAGCGGTTGAACTATTGAATGAAATTCGGGAAAGGAGGGGCCTCAAAGTTTATAGCGAAACGGTCAACGGCGATTTAATTGATGCGATTTTTTTGGAGCGGAAAAGAGAATTGATGGGAGAGGGGCATCGTTGGTATGATATGATCCGTCGTGAAAAGATCAAACATGATAATCCCCAGTTGGCCGGATTAATTGCAAACGATGGAATCTATTGGCCAATTGCCAAGGAAATTCTGGCCCAAAATAAGTTGATAGCACAAAATTCTTACTGGAAGTAAAGGAACAACAAAAATGAGAAAGAACCTATTTGTACGCTGCATATTTGCATTTTTAGTTTTGGTCTTGCTCTACGCTTGCGCCAAGGATAAAGGCTATTATTCGCCGATATCGAAAGAGCCAGTTTATAAGGGCAATTTATATAGCTATCTGAAAAGTAAACACGGGGTTTACGATTCGCTGATCAAGGTGATTGATCGGATTGGCTTACAAAAAAAACTGGAGGACAGCACAGTGACTTTGTTTGCATTGACCAACGCAAATTTTCAACTGGCTATTCAGAATCTCAATAATACGTTGAATGTTTCGGATAAGCCGGCGCAGTATCTGACCTCGGTAAAATATGAGATACTTGATTCATTGATGTGCCAATATATTGTCCAGGGACGGATCTCGAGTGATTCACTTTTAAATCAGGACGGTAAAGATGTTCGCGGTATCCGATATGGCTATCCGATGCATATTGGATTGAATCGACAAGCTTCGTCCGGGTTCTTGGACGGTGGACCAACTATCATCGACTTTTCTGATACCAGAAGATCTGTTTTCAATCGTAACTGGGTTACTACGGAGACAAGCTCACTAAATATACAGACCGACAATGCAGTGGTGCATGTGTTGAACCCAGACCATGTTTTTGGTTTCAACAAGTTTGTCAGTCAAATCATATACATCCCGCCACCAGAGAATCTATTCGTTACAGTCGGTGGTAAGGGCTCCGCATCAAAAGAAGCTTCTGGTGGTCCCAATGCCGTGGAGGCCTCGAAGTATGTATTTGATGGTAATCCGGAAACTAAATTCTTCCTTTCAAATCCGGGTGGATTCTATCTGCAATGGGATTTTCCGGTAGCGGTGGCCGCTAACAGTTATACGCTCCGGTCAGCCAATGATATTCAGCAGCGGGATCCAACGGATTGGAACTTGCAAGGATGGAATGAAGAGAGAAGAGATTGGGATCTTCTGGACTCAAAGCAAGATGAAGTTTTTGATGAGCGTTTTCAGTTACGTGTATTCTTCTTCAATAATACCAGAGCCTATAAAATATATCGTTTGAATATTATCCGGATGTATAGTGGGGGGGATTTCCAGTTGGCAGATTGGACGATGAACCGCGATCAATAAACCAATTTAACAAGATATAGACATGAAAATTTTGAAAAGAAATAGTACGATATATAGGCATGCATACTCCTGGGGTTTATTGATCTCGTTGTGTGCAGGCTTAAACGGGTGTAAAAAATTATACAATCTACCGGATGAAAAGGACTTTCTGAGTGTGAATCTGACCTATGATGGAAAATCCTTTTACCCTATTTTGGGCCGTACAACGCTTATGGGGACAGTCAATACAGATCACTCAACCACACCCTTGCATTTTGAGATTATTAATCCCCGCTATGGTGATGGTAGACCTTATACTGACCTTTTTCAGGTAAAACCTGTATACCAGTGGGTCACACGTTATGACGGTACAGAAAAGAATCTGGAAGAAATTGAGGCCAAGCGTAAGCTGGTCAACCGTCCACTTTTTGAAGTGGATTCCACCGGTACCTTTATCCTCTGGAATTCTTCTACCAATGAGTTGATTCCACCCCGCTCTAAGGACAGTATTGATCTCGTTCAGAATGTGCGTTACTTTGATCTCAAAGTTTCTAATTCCGGAGGGACAACTATCGTTAAAGATTTTATGATTCTTCCTTGGCGGGTGCAGGATTATGAGCCTTATTCGGATAAGAATCCCTATAATGGTGAAGTTGCTCCCGATCCACAAGATCCCAAAAACCCAAGGAAGCAAAGTTACATTTGGCCCGCTTATATGAACAACGTTTACGGCGAGTCTTCTAACCAGCTTTTGCGGACAAATGATGAATTCAAGGATTTAGTTGTTTATATCCGCCGTTTCGATGGAGGAAATGGCCATAATCTGCGATTTGTTTTTTGGGATAAAGACAAAAAACCGATCAATCCCGAAAGTTTTAATGAAACAAACTGGGCTGAACTTGTGCATGGTTTTAACATAAAGAAAACACCTACTTATGTGCAATATGATGTGGCATATCCGATTCCGTTGACCAATTATCCGACCAAATACACCAGCGGAAGTAGCGCAAAAATTGATTTTGGCTATTCAAGGATTGGATTTGGGGGGACATTAATCACGGCAGGATTTGGTCTAAACTTCAAAATATTTACCAAAGGTGATTGGGAGATTGTCTTCCATTTTCAACGGGAAAATCCACGATTTGATAATGAATAATAGCGGAAAGTTATGCAATTAAAAATATTTTATAGCAGATTTATTTTACTGGCGTTGTGTATGCTTTTGTCTGTTGGGGCTTTTGCACAAGCGATTATTATGTCCGGCAAAGTGACGGATGATAAGGGGCGGGCGCTTGCCGGGGTAACTGTACGTTTTGGGAAAACTTCACGTGAGGTCACCTCAACGAATTCTTCGGGAGCATTTAGCGTGACTGTTAGTGCCGGTACGTCAATCGCGTTTCGATTGATTGGTTACGAAGGCGTTACGATGACCGCTCGGGCAGACCGCACAGTAACTGTTCGTATGAAGGAACTCGACAATCAGATGGATGAGGTTGTAGTACGGGGCTATGTCAAGCGGCCCAGGGAGACAACTACCGGAGCTTCGACCAAGATCAGTGGGAAAGAAATTCAGGATATTCCTGCCGCCAATGTAGAAAACCTGCTCCAGGGAAAAGTGGCCGGATTAAATATACAGGTGAATACCGGGGCTCCGGGGTTCAGGGGCTCAACACAGATCCGGGGACTATCGACCATTAGTGTCAGTGGCAGTGGAGAGCAGTCGTTTTTGACGCCAACCTCACCCTTATATGTCATCGACGGGGTGCCCATGGACGCTGACCGCGCAAATGAGCTGGGATTGAGCCAACAGGGGCCGGGGATCAGTCCGTTGTCATTGATTCCGCCTGAAGATATTGAAAGTATTGAGGTTCTTAAGGATGCACAAGCAACATCTTTGTATGGTTCATTGGCCGCATATGGTGTTATTATTATTAATACCAAGCGCGGCAATTCCGAAGTACCCAGGGTACGTTATACGGGCAATTTCTTTTTGAAAACACCACCAAAATTACGGGAGACACTGGGCGGAAATCTTGAACGTCGCCTTAAATTAATGCAAATTTACGGCAATGCCTTATCTCAGTTGGATCTGGATCAAATTTCGCAGACACCCATGTTGTCCGATAGTTTGAATGCTTATTATAATAACTCGACTAATTGGCAGGACTTATTTTATGCAACAACTTATAACCAAACGCATAACGTCGCCATTGATGGAGGTAACCAGAAGTTGAACTATAAAGCAAATCTGAATTATTATAATGAAAACGGGATCATCAAAAATACCGGTTTTGATCGTTACATGGCCAATATGCGCTTTGAGTACTATCCAAATGAAAAATTTAGGTTTACAGCGCAGGTAAATGCATCTCTTGGGTCTAAAAGTAAGGGAAATGGTTTAGGTATATTGCAATCTGGGGTTGCAACCAATGGAACATTTTCTACCTTACTACCCGGTCCTTCCTTTTATCTGGCATCATCGGGATATAACTCGGCTTTGCAAACAAAGAATGATAATTCTTCCAAGTCGATTAAGCCTTTTATCGAGGCCTCCTACGAATTTCTATCTGGGCTGCGCGCAACAACGACTGTAAGCTATGAGTCTACCTCTGATAATGAGAATACCTTTACGCCGGCTGCGGCAAACGGTCAATTTGCCCAGGTGTATGCCTATTATGGACGCTACAATTCTCTCTATAATCGGAATTCGATCAACTATAGTCATACGTTCAATGAAAAACATACCGTGTTCTTCAATTTGTTCAATGAAATCCGCACCTTAGAAAAACAGGCAAACGCGACATTACAGGCACGTACGCCAAATGATCAATTTGAGGGACCTTTGGGTTTTGACGGGTATTTCTCTAAAGGTGGGGGGCTATTGCGACGCGGATTTGGAAAAGAACGTGGGCTATCTTTTGCGATTGCAGGGACCTACGATTACATGAAGCGCTATGTGGTAGATCTTTCCTACCGTAGGGATGGATCTTCTCAAAACGGATTTGGAAATTTGTACACCAAAAACCCAGCTGTTGGTTTCAGGTGGAACGCATACCATGAAGAGTTTTTAAAAGAGGTCGATTGGATAAACCTACTTTCCCTGCGAACCAGTTGGGGGGTAAATGTGATGCCCAATAGTACATTGGAGCGGGTCTATGGTAAATACGATATTACCGGTAGTTACAATGACAAGATCGGTATCGGGATCAATTATGAGCAGATTCCAAATCCCAATCTAAAACCTACGACTACGACACAGTATAATCTTGGATTAGACCTCGCTCTCTTCAACAATAGGTTTGAAATGACTTATGACACCTATTATAAAAAGGTGGATAATATTCTTTTCGAAGAGCGTCTGTCTTCTTCTTTGGGGTTTGAAAAGGTCAATAGTAATTCTGCTGCAATCGCCAATTATGGGCATGAGCTTTCCCTGATGTTCAGGCCTTGGACCGAAGGGCGCTTTACCATGTCAATTGGCGCAAATGGGGCCTATAATAAGGA
Organism: Sphingobacterium puteale; assembly: GCF_003627955.1. Lineage (GTDB taxonomy): Bacteria > Bacteroidota > Bacteroidia > Sphingobacteriales > Sphingobacteriaceae > Sphingobacterium > Sphingobacterium puteale. The sequence goes on from NZ_RBWS01000008.1 coordinate 103,797, forward strand.
TGTATTGCTCAAGTTGCCAGAACATTACGGCGGTCAGTTTGTCCGTTGGGAGAACGATGATAAATATAAGCAACATATTGTTTTTCGTGTTGGTACATCAACTATGTCCAATTATATGTTGCTAAACCGTGGTGTATATAGTACAGATGCCGATGTGCCTGTGGACCCCGCGACTGGCCGGCGCTACCGAATGGCAAATGGTACTGAGTTTCAGGCCGGGGATCCCATTATTGCTGATCTTGATGGCAATTATATCCTGGACGAAAATGATTATGCGCGTACAGGAAATTCTCAGCCCTTGATCACAGGCGGGATGCAATTGAATTTTAATTACAACCATGAGACTTTGGGCTCATTTGGATTAAATGTATATGCATCTTATACAGCCAAACGTACAATTTTGAATAATGCCCTGGCAGAGCGACTCCAATTGATGAGTGATCCTTATGGGGATAGGGCAGTAGTCCCATTGGATGATATCAACATGTGGATGAAACCCGGTGATGTAGCGAAGTATCCCTATGCTTATGATTTTAAACGTTATGCGAACATCAACCCTTTCCGGATGGATCAGGATCTATGGGCTGAAGACGGATCTTACTTTAAATTAAACAGTGTAACGCTTTCCTATATGTTTACAAAAAATGCTGCGAGACGGTTTGGTATGGAGCGTTTGCGCGTGTATGTATCAGCAGAAAATTTAAACACGTTTTCGAGATACAGTGGTCCCAATCCCGAGAATGTTACGAGTATGGGAAGGGATGGTTCTGGCGGATACCCTGTCCCGAGGCAATATAATGTAGGTGTTAATATCGATTTCTAATAGGTTGATGTCATGAAAATTAAATTGAGTTTAGGAAAAATCGCAGTTGTCATATGCCTATGTGCATTTGTTACTGTGGGCTGTAAGAAGTTTTTGACCGTTGAGCCCATTGATCGGCTTACTGGAAATAATTTTTATCAATCCAAAGAGGATGTTGAGGCGAATATCGCCCGTATCTATAGCCAGTTTTTTGAAAAATTGAATGAATCTTGGGTAATGGGCGCCATAGGAGAGGCGCGGTCCGGTGAAATATTTCCATCTCCGACCTCTTCAGGCGACCGGATGATCCTGCGGGATCTGGGTACGAATAATATGAACATGGTTTATATCAATAGTTCTCCCGGAGGTCGCTCAAGTGGTTACCAGATGTACAAAGTTGGAATCTGGGATACCTACTATAAAGTGATTCAAAGTTGTAATATCCTTATTTCCAAGCTGGAAGAAGGCATCCCTGGGCTTTCAGCCCCCGATAAAGACCGCTATAAAGCGGAAGCGACATTTATGCGCTGCCTCAGCTATTTTTGGATGGTTCGGCTTTATGGTGATGTGGTTTATTATACTGATCCCTATTTTGCGCAGCAGTTGGGTAGAGAGGACATGGTGTCCGTCATTGACAAGTGCATCGCTGATCTGGAACCGGTCAAAGATATTATGCCCTGGACTTTTGGCGATGCTTCACAACGTGGAGCAAGGGCGAGCCGTGGAAGTATTATCGCTTTGTTGATGCATATGAAAATGTGGAATGCAAACTTTAATCCATCCATTGCAACGAAATATTATGAAAGCGTTGCAGCTCTAGGCAAGGAGCTGCGGGGTAGTGGCGCACATTATTTGTATGCGCTTACACCGGAAAATTGGGCTAAAGTCTCCAAAGGCCGTACCGAAGAATCTCTTTTTGAATTTTATCGCACAATCAATTATGGCGACCAAAATAATGCCTATGCTCCCTTATGGGACCACTTTTTGAGGTGGCCATATAAATTCCCACGCTACAATCAACAATTTAGCATCGCGTATTATTCATCGGTGTTTATGTCGCGGATTTATCCCTTGAACGGACCTGCGGATAAACGAAAGGAGATTTGGTACGAGGATATGTATGCGAATGATGGTCTATTTGTGTTGAAAAAATTTGCTGCAAATGTATTTGCCTCAGGAAATGAGGATTCTAATCCGGACAATACCTTTATGATTTTTCGTTATGCCGATGCACTTCTTTTGGAGGCCGAAGCTTTGGCAAATCTTGGATCGGCACGTGAGGCCGAAGCAATCAACGTATTAAATATTGTTCGGGACAGAGCTGAAGCCCCTAGATATACTGGCGGCGGTACTGAGCTCAAGAACTTCATTTTTGAAGAACGTTGCCGAGAATTGATCGGGGAGGGGATACGCTATTTTGATCTGATCCGAACACGACGGATATTGAACCCGCAGTGGACAATGGCGCCGATGACAATCGACCAGTACAATCGACGCGCCTGGACATGGCCTTTGGACGCTTCGGCCAAGAATTTTAATGCTAAAATCGTATTGAACGAATATTGGACTAGTGGAAACTAACGATGTGTATTATGAGAAGTTTAAAAAATATAAGCTACGTAATTTTGATAAGCCTGTTGTTTTGTGGTATAGCTTCATGTAAGAAAGATGATTATTACAAAGATGGTGGATTGGCGCAGGCGAAATTTGAGGGATCAATTATGGCCTATCTGGATTCAAAACCGAGAGAATTTGATTCCATTGCACAGATCGTCCGTTTGGCTGGATTGGAAGAAGATTTCAAAACCAAAGAATTTACCTTCTTTGCACCAAGGGATGAGAATATCAAAAGGTTAATTGGCCTGGCAAGAGGAAATGCACAAAACGGCCCTTCGGGTGCCAATATGTTGCTGTACCAATTGGGGAGGGATACAATTAAAACACTGGCGGATGTAGATAGTACGATTTGGCGAAAATATCTGTTGCGGTATATGTTCAATGGAAAACGTAAATTGATGGATTATCCGCAGATTGATTTCGACTTATTAAATGTCTATAAAGGACAGAATTATACGTCGTTTGGTAATACTGTCTCTAATATTGGTGTGGTGTACAATGACGCCATCAATGACTCGGACAAAAATAACATTACCAGATTGAAATATATGGGGTATCGGCAGCTTCATATTTCTTATATCCCAGATATCAGTAGGCCAAGGGAATGGATTTCCTGCCCCGTTGCGTCCTCTGATATACAGCCTGATAATGGTGTTGTGCACGTTATCGATTATACAAAAGCTGAGTTTGGATATGGAAGAGGAGAGGTTATGGTTGATATTTTGGAAAGTAAACGTTAAGAACCAGTTATGAATTAAATCATGGATGTTATGTATAGAATCATGTGGAAATATATTGCGCTATTGTTTGTTTTCTCTCTCTTTTTCGGATGTAAGAAGGATAACAAAATGTTTTCTGCACCCTATGAGGAGGGACTACCTCCTTTGGATATCGAGATTAATCCAACAGATAAGATGCAACCGGAGTCTGGAAAAACCGGTACGGAAACAACAATGCGGATCAAGGGATTGGACAAATATAAAGATAAAGCGGTTATTCGATTCAATGGAGAAAAAGCTGATGTGATTGAACTGACCGCAGATCATGTCAAATTGAAGGTGCCTCCGTATGCAAGTACAGGTGTACTTTCGGTAACAATTGATGACATCGTATTCTTTGGTCCACAATTTACTGTTTTAGGAAATGTAGCAATAGATGCGACATTTCAGGTGGGTGTGGGGACAAATAATTTTGTTTCGGATGTACTTTATTTGGAGGATGGTAAAATGATTTTTACCGGTGCCTTTACAAATTATAATAATAAGGGGTCAATACGTCCGATAAACCGGTTGGTGCGGACTTTTGCTGATGGTACTTATGACGCAAGTTTTCGCATAGGAACTGGAGCAAATAATTCACTGAATAGCATTTTAAAGTTTGGTAATTTTTACTATTTGGCAGGATCTTTTTCTGGATATGGGCAGCGGAACGCCGATATCAGCAATTTGACCCGGATCAGTATGACAGGCGCGATAGATACCATGGGGATCAAACCATTCCGTAGACCCGGTCAATCGGATACGTTGAAATATTATCCTGCGTTTAATGGTGGATTTGACGGCAATGTGGGGAATATTTATGAATCTGATGGAAAAATTTTAGCCACGGGAAATTTTAGGTATTATATACATCGGACCTATGGTAAGCCTAATAAGCTGGAAACGAGAGACACTGTTATTTTGGACAGTACTGAAATCCGGCACGTTGCGCGACTCAATACCGATGGTTCATTGGATAAATCGTTCAGATTTGGGTCCGATGGTAAACCGTTTGTCGGTGGAAATGGCAATGTTGCCACGGTTTATCATGCCATTGGTCCACTAAAAGGAAAGATTTTGGTGTATGGTGGATTTAACCGTTTTGATGGTGAGTCCAAAGGATATATCGCCCGCTTAAATGAAAATGGTACATTGGATGCAACATTTAATCCTGGTGCGCAAGGCGCCGACTACAACATCTCATCGGTCACGTATAATAGTGTGACGAATAAGTATCTGGTAGTCGGTTCTTTTACAAAATACAATGGTTCTACGGCAGTCAAAGTCGCCTTGCTCAATGCAAATGGCACGTTGGATCCTTCTTTTCAGGCGAAAATATTCGAGGGTGGAAACCCATCGTATGGTTTGCAACTGAACGATGGACTGATTGTACTGGCGGGAGATTTTGTGCGCTATAATAATATCGCTCGTAACGGATTTATGATTTTGAATGCAAACGGCGAATTGAATGCTGCATACAATACTTCGGGATACTTTTCAGGATATATCAACAAAGCTGTTGAAACGAAAACGGAGGATGGAAAACGCGCATTGCTGCTGATGGGATCTTTTGATCGATTTAATAATGAAGAAGTGCGCAATTTGATTCGCATTAAACTGGAACAATAACCTAAAATTAAACGGATGAAAATGCAAGATAATTTTCGAAATATACATTTGTGGCTAATTTATTTACTGCTGATTTCGACGATGGTTGCCTGTAAGGATGAGTTTGGACGCGTTATACCGGACAATCAGGGCCAGCAGGATACGGTAGATTTAGTGTACGGAAAGCCAAAAGTACTGCTGATAATAGCGGATGGGGCCAGAGGTGAGTCTGTCCGTAATGCCAATATTCCTGTCATGAACGGGTTGCTGGATCATGCCATTTATTCATGGGTATCGTTGAGTGCAGAGCACGAAGATAAGCAGGCGACAGGGTCCGATTTGGCAAGTATTATTACTGGAGTCACCCAAAACAAGCATTTGGTGATGGGAGACAATTTTAGCAATAATAACCTACAGACTTTTCCTACGGTCTATACACGGATTGCTGCGAATGTTAAAGCGCCAGAGTTTAAAGTATATAGTAGCTCCAAATTGTTTGTTGACAATTTGGCTCCTACAGCCGTCGCTAAGCTTGAAGGCTCTGATCAAGCTGTTGCTGATGCCGTAAAAGAAGGGTTGAAAGAGCCGGACTTAACGATGTTGACTGCCCATTTCACCGAAATTGACCAGGCTGGAAAGGCAACAGCCTATGATAATAGCAGTGCGCGGTATAAAATGGCGATCGAAAACTTCGATAAACAAGTGGGCGAAATCACAAAGGCACTAGAACAGCGGTCGACCTTTAAAAAGGAAAATTGGCTGGTGATTATCACCTCAAGTAAGGGTGGGCCTTTTGAAATTCCTCCAGCACAAAACGACAATACGATTTTTAGCAATGCAAATGTCAATACATTTACAATATTCTACTCACCGAAATATAATTCAAGATTTATCAATAAGCCTTATCTGGGGAGCAGGTTTTCCGGAGACTTTCTACGGTTTAAAGGAGGCATATTTGCCGAGATGGCTGAAGCCGATACACTTTTTGACCTGGGAGATAGGAATAGCGAATTTACCATCGAATTAAAGGTGAAAAAGAATAAGGGGCCAAATAATACATACAGGTTTCCAAATTATCCGTCTTTTATTGGAAAACGTGAAAAATGGGAGTCTGGTGCGCCGACCAACGGATGGATTATGGCCTTTAAGGAGGATTATTGGATGTTTAATGCGCGTGGCCCGAATGGAAGCGGCGAGGTTAACGGCCCGAAATTGAACAATGCAACCTGGAACAATGTTACCGTTGTGGGATCCATAAGCAGTGGCGGAAAAAGGGTTATCAAAACCTATACAAATGGGTTGCCGGGAAATGAAATGGACGTCAGCGATTGGGGCGTGATTAAAAGTCCTGCAAAACTGCGGCTTGGGTTGGTCAATGGAGGCAGTAATTGGAATGAAGGTGACTATTATATCGCAGATGTGCGTTTTTGGAAGAAGGCTTTGCCTGAGTCGGTTGTTTCACAATATAATTGTGAGGTTGGGATAAGTGAGGATCATCCTTATTTTGATGCGTTAGCGGCGAATTGGCCAGTCGTTGGGACGGTTACAGACGGTGTACTTTATGACGAAGGACCATTTGGAAATACCTTGAAAGTTGGTAATACAACGTATGAGATATCAAAACTCAATGATTTTCTATGTGCCCCTTCCGTGGAAACCATCAGCACCTTAGTGCCGAAAAGTACAGATATTACTGCGCAGATTTTCAGTTGGCTTCAGATTGCAAGACAGGAGAACTGGCAGCTGGATGGCCGGGTGTGGATTGATAAATAATCTTAAAGGAGATAATATGAAGAGATTTTTTTATTTTTTGGCGATAATTTTGAGTTATAGCCAATTCATGGGCTGTTCGAAAGATAATCTTGAAGTATTTAACTTGCAGGATAACAGTCCTGTGCAAGTAATTGCTGAAGGCGGAGGCAAAGACCTGATCAAGACCAATGATTATGTTCAGGTACCTATGAAAGTTAAGCTGAGCGCTCCCGCATCAAAAACCTTTGATGTCGAGCTCCAGCTGAATACCGACACGGTAACGAAGCTTATTGAATCAGGAGTTTTAAAAGATGTAATAACATTGCCTAATTCGGCTTTTTCTTTCCCGAATGTGGTTAAATTTCAATACGGTTCAGATACGGCTTCCTTTGTGCTCACTATATCCAGAACGGAAATAGAACGCGTGTATGGTAAAAAATTTGCACTTTCTTATAAACTAACGAATCCGGGTAAGGGCAATCAGTTGGGTAATCCCAATAGCATCATTGTCACCCTGGATTCCAAAAGTTTGCTAACGGCTGCAGATATTCATTATCTTTCCATAACGAATTCGCCCGCGAGCATAATTTTGGCGAGTAGTCACAATAATTATAATACAACCCCTTCAGGGATTGAAATTCCATTAGGAGTTTCACTAGCCTCGTTTCCGAGTAAATGGTTTTATGTGGAAATACGCGGTACGACGGACTCTATTTCAAATTGGATAGCGAAGAAAATATTGCCCGCAAATACGATAGGATTGAAAGATAATGAGTTTATGCTTCCATCACGTGTGCAGGTATTGGGTAACAAGTCATCTGCGGACTTCAATATTTCAGTTCCTTGGGACATTATTGCAAAAAATAAAGACAAATATCTGGCAATTACTGTCTATTTAAAAGATCCGACATTGCATGTCATCAATCCGAAAAAGAACTATACAACTATTTTAATTGACTGTGCGAACGTTGTTGAATTTGATGTGACGCAAGAAGCTACACTAACAGTTAATAGAGATAACAATGGCGGTCCAAATGCCGGCGAAGGAAGTCTCAAATTTGTAGATAACTTGACAAGTACTAAATTTTTGCAAAGTGCATTCACAGGAGATTTACAATGTACATTAACGTTTACAAGAACACTAAAAATTGGTGCGTACACATTAACTTCTGGAAATGATGCAATAAGTCGAGATCCAAAAAGCTGGTTCCTTGAGGGCTCGTTGGATGGGGCCAATTGGGTTATTATAGATAGTAGAACAAATGAAAGCTTTCCAAATCGGATCCAAACGCGACGATTTAATATTCAAAAACCAGGTAGCTACAAATTCTACCGGTTGAATATAACGGAAAATGTTGGCGATCGCTTGTTCCAATGTTCGGAATGGCGGATGATTGAATTCTTGTAATTAGAGCTACTCACTTGTGTTATTTTATAACGATGAAAATTATAGTCATGAAATTAGGAAGATATATTTATAGTATAGTTTTACTATTTGCTTTACTGGGCTGTGGTAAGGATAAGGAAGTTGTGGTTGAAAAACCGCAACTCCCCAATCCTCAGTCAGCTTTCTCAATCAAGCAGGTCGCCAAGGATGATCCTTTTACATTTGAATTCACGAATCAGTCTAAAGATTATACGGAAACGCGCTGGAGTTTTGGTGATGACAGTACATCATCGAAAACATCTCCACAGCATACATTTTTAACCACAGGAACTTTTATTGTGAAGTTGCGGGTTCTTAATGAAAATGGCGATTGGGCGCAACGTGAAGAGGTAGTGACAATTGATGCAGAAAAATTGGTGCGCTTCAATGCGACAAAAAATGGAGTGGGTAAACTGACCTTGAGCTACGATAGCGACATTGCGGTGAAAGGTGTCACCTGGTCTGTGATGACGGATGATGACAAGTACCAACAGGTTTCTGATCAGGCCAGAGCCGATATAGCTATTGACGTTGGAACGTTTGCAAATTATAAACTTGCCGTCAAGACACCAAAAGGTTCTGTGATAGAAATCCCCAAATTACTTACGGACCTGGGGATCGTCAAAGACTTGACCAATATCGACAATACCTTCCGCATCTCGCAGGATAATTCCAGCGGGCCTGATGCGGGGGAGGGGTCGAAGAAGCTTATAGATGGTGATCTGACAACCAAATTGTTTATTGGTGGCTACCAGCCGGGAATGTTCTGGCAGTTTGCGTTCTATCAACCTCAGACAATCAATGGGTATACCATCACGACCGGAAACGATTCGCCTGAACGGGATCCCAAAGACTGGGAAATACAGGGGTCTAATGATGGCGAGACTTGGGTGACTTTGAATACTGTCACAGGTTATAGTTTTGGTACAGCGCCCACAGATCGAAGAAGATCGCAACCGTTTACGTTCTCGAATACAAAATCATATGGCTATTACCGCTACGTTGTGAAAGCTGTATCATCAGGATCAAACTTTCAAATGACAGAGTTCAGGTTATTAGAGTTGCCACAATAACGAAAAAAATAATTTTAGCTGCAATCGAATGTATGCACGCTAGAAAAAGTGGGGTGATTTTTAGAAAACAGTATTGAGGTTTACAGGTCATAAAAGACCTGGACTTCAATGCTGTTTTTTTTATAAAAAAACAACAAAAATAAGGATCAGAACTCCCAGATAATCGGGTTTGAATTGTAACCATCTTGTGAAAAACAGGGGCTTTATTGCTTATATTTAAAATTCTTAATTATATTTACTAATACGTTTTAGCTTTTAGGTTGTTTTTTAGGCAGCATCAACCAAATCAATAATTATGTTCAATATTAAAAAAATAACAGGCGGCATTCTATTTCTTTTTGCGGCTCAGCTGAGTTTGGCACAGCAAGCTTCACCCGTAGACTATGTAAACCCATTGATCGGTACAGAATCTAAATATGAACTGTCAAACGGAAATACATATCCGGCGATAGCACGTCCCTGGGGAATGAATTTTTGGACACCACAGACGGGGAATATGGGCGACGGATGGGTGTATACCTATACTGCGGATAAAATCAAGGGATTTAAACAGACGCATCAGCCAAGCCCCTGGAATAATGATTATGGCCAATTTTCTTTGATGCCCATGACGGGCAAACCACAGTTTGATCAGGAAAAACGCGCGAGCTGGTTCTCGCATAAAGCTGAAATCGCGAAACCTTATTATTACAGTGTTTATCTAGCGGATCATGATGTAACGGCCGAGCTTACACCTTCACAGCGGGCAGCGGTATTTCAATTTACTTTTCCCAAGACAGATCAGGCGTACGTGATTATTGATGCCTTTGACAAAGGGTCGTATATTAAAGTTATTCCACAGGAAAATAAAATTATCGGTTATTCGACAAAAAATAGCGGTGGTGTTCCGGACAATTTTAAGAATTACTTTGTCATTACTTTCGATCGGCCTTTTTCCTACAAAGCCGGTGTAACGAATGGTAATATTAAAGACAATCAGCTGGAAGTTCGGGATGATCACGCTGGGGCGATCGTAGGTTTTCCTTCGTTAAAAAGGGGTGATAAAGTAGTCGCTAAAGTTGCTTCCTCCTTTATTAGCTTTGAACAGGCCGAACTTAATCTCAAGGAGGTGAAATCCAAAACATTTGCACAGGTTGCTGATGAGGGTAAAGCGCAATGGAATGAAGTATTGGGTCGTATCCAGGTTGAAGATAACAATATAGACCGTTTACGCACTTTTTATTCTTGCCTTTACCGTTCGACTTTATTTCCCCGGGATTTTTCAGAAATTGATGCTTCCGGAAATAGAATCCATTATAGTCCCTACAATGGACAGGTTTTGCCTGGTGAGATGTTTACGGATACAGGTTTTTGGGACACGTTCAGAAGTTTGTTTCCACTTTTGAATTTATTGTATCCGTCGATGAACGACCGTATGCAGGTCGGCTTGGTGAATGCTTACAAGGAAAGTGGCTATTTGCCTGAATGGGCATCACCAGGACACCGCGCATCTATGATCGGTAATAATTCTGCCTCAATAGTAACAGATGCTTTGATAACTGATCGAAAAGGTTATGATAAAGAAGTGCTTTGGGAGGCCCTAAAACACGGAGCGCATAATGCATATCCCAAACATTCCTCTACCGGACGCTTTGGCCATGAATATTATAATAAATTGGGCTATATTCCAGCAGATGTCAAGGTGGACCAGAATGTAGCACGTTCCTTAGAATACGCTTATAATGACTGGTGTATTTATGAATTTGGAAAGGCGCTGGGGAAACCAAAATCCGAAATAGCCATTTATGCGCAACGTGCGATGAATTACAAGAATCTTTATGACCCAAGTACAAAGTTGATGCGGGGCAAAAAATCTGATGGATCGTTTGTCACTAATTTTGATCCAAGCGCCTGGTCGCGTGAATATACTGAAGGAAATGCCTGGCATTGGAGCTTCTGCGTATTTCATGATCCACAGGGATTAATAGATTTGATGGGCGGAAATAAATCATTTGTTTCCATGTTGGATACGGTATTTGCTATTCCAAGTTATGAGGGAATGAAGAGCCGTAGCATGATCCATGAGATGCGTGAAATGCAGGTAATGAATATGGGACAGTATGCTCATGGCAATCAGCCTATCCAGCACATGCCTTATCTCTACAATTATGCGGCACAACCTTGGAAGGCACAATATTGGATCCGCAAGATAATGGATAAACTTTATTTACCTACTCCGGATGGTTACTGTGGCGATGAAGATAATGGGCAGACATCTGCATGGTATGTCTTTTCTTCGCTGGGATTTTATCCTGTTTCGCCGGGCTCCGGAGAGTACGTTATTGGCTCTCCTCAGTTTGAGAAGGCGACCTTAAAACTCGAAAATGGAAAAGAAATTCATATTTATGCAAAACAGCAGGGCCCAGACCAAGTCTATGTAGATCGCCTTTCCTGGAATGGAAAGGTGTATGATAAAAACTACCTTCGCTACGCCGAGCTATTAAAGGGAGCGAAATTGGAGTTCAATATGAGCGCAGAGCCGAATAAAAACAGGGGGATCAAGAAAGAAGATGCACCCTATTCTTTCAGTAAGGAAAAGCGTTAAAATGGCGTGTAATCCTTTTTTAATATGGTAAAAGCCATGAACAGGAATTCGGTTGCTGTCATGGTTTTTTTACATTAATAAAATAATCTTAGCAGTTTAAAACCATACCTTTGTGGTTCGAAAATTCGATATGTTAGGTAAATTATTCCATCTTCTAACACTCTTTGCGTATCTCAATCTCTTGACGTATGAGTCATTCTCATCAGCGACAGGACAGGTGTTGCATGCGGGGGAAACTATCGTGGAATATTTTTTGGATGATGTATTGGATTTAGAACCTATTCATTCTTCACAGGAAGAAAAAGTACTGTTACAGGACGATTATCGTATATTTTCTGTTAATAGTCAGGTACTATCCATCTTTATATTTGTTTTTGGGATTGTATTTACTGCGTTGTGCTTTTCGAAAGATAAGGTGCATCCTTTTTATCGGTCAAAGACGCTCTGTCGACCGGGATATTATGAGTTCTTGTATAGATTCCGGCCTTTCTAGGTATTTTCCTTTTACTTTTCTATCGGAGTCTATAAAATCTACTGTTTTTTAACTCTTGTTAATGATGTCACAGGGCAGTGGTTTCCTTGCGTTGTTATGCAATATTATTGTAGCTCCCATCTAGTTTAACATTTTATTTTTTATCGTTTTTATGAAGAAATTACTTGCGCTGTGCCTATTATTGGGTACGGTAGGAATGCTGGCTTCTTGTCGCTCCTCCAATGCGAATGCCGAACAAAAAGAAGAAATTAAAAATATACCCGTTACACCCTTGATTGTAATGGATACAACAGTCTACCAAGAATATATTGCAGATATTCAGGCTTTGAAAAATGTAGAGATCCGGTCCAAGCTGAATGGTTTTTTGGATAAAATCTTTGTGGATGAAGGGGCCTGGGTAAAGAAAGGTCAAGTCTTGTTCAGATACAATAACGAAGAATATCGTTCGGAACTCGCCAAAGCGAAAGCGCAATATGATAACTCCATTGCTGAAGCGCAAAAAATTAAGCTTGAGATGGAAAGAACCCAGAAATTGGTGGATAAAAATATTGTGAGTCCTTCAGAATATAATCTATTGAAAATTCAATTAAAGGCCGCCAATTCCAAAATCGAGGAAGCGCGTGCTTTAGTTAATCAAGCTCAGACAAGATTAGATTATACGGTGATCCAGGCACCATTTGATGGTCGGATAGACCGGATTTTATTAAAGGAGGGATCACTACTGACAGAAGGAAGTCTTATCACCACGATTTCGGATTTAAGCCAGGTCAACGTATATTTTGATATTTCTGAACGGGAGTATCTAACCATGATGCAGGATAAAATGAATGGTAAAGAAACCCGTAAAACTGTGAAACTGATCTTGGCGAATGGAGTCTTATATCCACATGAAGGCGTTGCTCATATTGTAGAAAGTGAATTTGAAGCAAATACAGGATCAATTTCCCTCCGTGTACAATTTCCCAATGCAGAGCATATCTTAAAACATGGGGCTACCGGCAAGATTGCCGTACCAATGGAAACTGGAGAGCATGCATTTGTACATCAAAAATCAGTATTTGAAATACAGGATAAAACATATGTCTATACCATGCAAGCTGATAGTACAGTCAAGATGACACCCTTTATTGCTGGGGCTCGTGTGGGGCATTATTATATTGTTGAAGGCGGTCTTGATCCCAATGTTAAAGTGGTCTATGAAGGTGTGCAAAACTTGCGTAACGGTATGAAGATTAATCCAAAATTGAGGAAGCTGTAGCGGAGGATAAATTATGTTTGAAACATTTATAAAAAGACCTATATTATCACTGGTCATATCGGTTTTTATTACACTCTTGGGTTTACTGGCATTATTTACATTACCGATTACGCAGTTTCCGGATATTGTTCCGCCTTCTGTGGTGGTGAATGCCAATTATACGGGGGCAAATGCAGAGGTAAGTACCAATGCGGTGGCCATCCCACTTGAAAAAGCAATCAATGGTGTTGCCGGGATGACTTATATGAACTCCGTATCGACCAATAACGGAAGCACGGTGATCCAGATTTTCTTTGAGGTGGGAACGGACCCGGATATTGCTGCGGTAAACGTACAAAATAGGGTAACGACAGTGCTCGATGAGTTGCCTGAAGAGGTTATTAAAGCCGGGGTAACGACAGAGAAGGAAGTCAACTCGATGCTGATGTACCTGAATGTGTTCACCGACGATGAAACTGCTGACGAACGCTTTATCTATAACTTCGCCGATATTAATATCCTGAAGGAGTTAAAACGTATCGAGGGGGTTGGTTTGGCCCAGATTATGGGTATGCGTGATTATGCGATGCGTGTATGGGTAAAACCGGATCGTATGGCTGCCTATAATATCTCTGCAGAAGATGTGGTGGCGGCTTTGCGCAAACAAAATATTGAAGCAGCACCCGGACAAACTGGGATAAGTTCCGACAAGATGCGAAATATGCAGCAGTACGTTTTGCGTTACCCTGGAAAATTTACAGAAATTGACGAGTATGCGAATGTACCTATTCGTGCAAATTCCAACGGTTCCATTATTCGTATCAAGGATGTGGCCGATGTTGAGTTTGGTTCCCTGGATTATGAAATGGTCTCCAAGACTGATGGACGGCCATCGGCCTCTATTATGTTAAAACAGCTTCCCGGATCCAACGCGCAGGAAGTGATTCAACGGGTAAAAGATCGCATGGCGGAACTGAAGCAGACTTCATTCCCAGCCGGCATGACCTATACTATGGGCTATGACGTGTCCCGTTTTCTGGATGCTTCTATTTCATCTGTTATAAAGACGCTATTGGAAGCATTTCTATTGGTTTTCATTGTCGTGTTTATCTTTTTACAGGATTTTCGAGCGACAGTTATCCCGATTTTAGCCGTACCGGTCTGTCTGATCGGAGCTTTATTTTTCATGCAGATGTTGGGATTTTCAATCAACTTACTTACTCTATTTGCACTAGTATTGGCGATCGGAATTGTGGTCGATAATGGGATTGTGGTCGTGGAGGCAGTTTACGCTAAAATGGAAGAAGAACATTTGCAGCCTATGGAAGCGACTTTGGAAGCGATGAAAGAAGTTGGTGGTGCGGTTGTGGCAATCACTTTGGTGATGTCAGCCGTGTTTGTTCCTGTTGCTTTTCTGTCGGGGCCAGTGGGGATATTTTATAGACAGTTTTCACTAACTCTGGCGGCGGCTATCGTGATTTCAGGTATTAATGCCTTGACATTGACACCGGCACTATGTGCGCTTTTCCTTCGGTCACCACACGACCGCAAACCGTCTAATAATTGGTTGGACCGTTTCTTTAAACAATTTAATAAGGTTTATGATCGTACAGCTTTCGGTTATAAGGGAATATTGGTGAAAACCAGTGCCAGACGTGGGCTTACACTGTTGCTTTTAGGTGGGTTCTTCGTAGCAACTTGGGGAAGTAGTGCAATATTGCCATCGGGCTTTATTCCAACGGAAGATCAAGGGATGATCTATGTCTCCGTAACGACTCCTCCCGGTGCGACAGTAGATCGTACTGAGCGCGTATTGGATAAGGTTGACTCTGTGGCGCGCAAACTTGATATTGTTGAAACCGTTTCAACGTTATCGGGATATAGTATCGTTACCGAAGTCTCCGGGGCTTCTTATGGCATGGGGATGATCAATCTTAAGCCTTGGAAAGAACGTAATCAGACGGTCGATGATGTGATCAGAGAACTGCGTGAGAAAACAAAGGACTTTGTTGATGGGCAGATTGATTTTTTCCCACCGCCGACAGTACCTGGTTTTGGTAACTCTTCGGGATTTGAACTTCGTCTGTTGGACCGTAGTGGTAATGAGGATCTGAATAAGACTGCGGAGGTACTGGAGAAGTTTATGGAGGATATGGAGAAAAGTGAAGTCATTCAGGACATCAACTCCAGCTTTGACGTTAACTTCCCGCAATATATGCTGAAGGTGGATTATGATATGGCCGCAAAGAAGGGTATTTCTGTTGAAAATGCGATGAATACCTTGCAGACGTTGATGGGAAGTCTATATGCTACAAATTTTATCCGTTATGGTCAAATGTATAAGGTGATGGTACAGGCCGGGCCTGAGTACCGCCAGCGACCTGAAGATGTACTCCGACTATATGTCAAGAATGAAACAGGGGAGATGGTACCCTACAATGCCTTTATTTCCATGGAGCGTATTTATGGCCCTGAACAGATTACACGATACAATATGTTTAGTTCGGCGATGATTACTGGTCAGTCTTCTCCAGGATTCAGCTCGGGACAGGCAATCGAAGAAGTGGAAAAGATCGCTTCATCTTTGCCGCAGGGCTATAGTATTGAATGGTCCGGTATGACGCGTGAACAGAAGATTTCAGGAAATCAGGCGCTGTATATTTTTGCGCTCTGTTTGCTGTTTGTGTATCTGTTATTATGTGCTCAATATGAAAGCTTTTTATTACCATTACCAGTGCTACTCTGTTTACCTGCCGGAATTTTTGGGGCCTTTATCTTCCTCAAAGTCTTTGGATTGGAAAACAATATTTATGCACAGGTAGCTTTAGTCATGCTAATCGGTCTTTTGGGTAAAAATGCCATCCTAATTGTCGAATATGCCAATTTAAAATATAAGCAGGGAATGGATATTGTAACAGCTTCAATTGAAGGGGCTGTCGCTCGTTTACGTCCTATTTTAATGACTTCTTTTGCCTTTATAGCTGGATTGATCCCATTGATGATGGCTAATGGTGCCGGAGCTTTGGGAAATCGAAGTATCGGTACTGCTGCGGTCGGCGGGATGCTTATCGGGACGATATTAGGGGTTATTGTTATCCCGGGGCTGGTGATCTTATTCTCGAAAAAATCGAATAAAAAACAGGTTATCAAACAGACCTCATTGGTGATTGCTGCGCTCATTCTTTTTGGTAGTTGTTCCGTCCCGAAGAAGGCGGCACAGCCTGAGAAAATTGCCGTACCGACCGCCTTTGCGGAAAGGACTGCTATTGATAGCGTAAATGTAGGGAATCGGTCTTGGCGGGAAATCTTTAAGGACCCCCTTCTGGTCGCATTGATTGATTCCGCTCTGAAGAATAATATCGATGTCCGTCAATCCATCTTACGATTGGAATCTGCACAAGCTTATTTTAAACAGCGTAAAGCTGCATTGGGGCCTACAGTGGAAGCTGCTGTCGAGGGCGGGATACGTAAGTATGGTCACTATACGGAATCGGGTATCGGTAACTATGATTCAAACTTTTCAGATAATTTAAAAAGTGATGAAAAGCTGCCTGAACCATTTATTCCCGATTATTTTATTGGACTTCGTTCTTCCTGGGAAATTGATCTATGGGGTAAATTAAAAAGTCAAAAACAAGCTGCTTATTTTGGTCTTTTGGCCGAACAGGAAGGGAAGCGTTTGTTGGAAACGGAATTGGTGTCCAACATTGCAACAGCCTATTATGAGTTAATGGCTTTGGATCAAAAGATCAAGGTGTATAACCGCAATATTGAATTGCATACGAATGCCCTTGAAGTGGTGGAGGTAAAAAAAGATGCCGGTTATGCCACGGAGCTGTCTGTTCAACAGTTTAAAGCGCTATTGGCAAATTCCAAATCTGCTCAAGAAAAATTGAGTCAAGAGATTGCACTTTGGGAACATCATATCAATGGATTGCTGGGACGATATTATCAACCTATCGAGCGCAGTGCATACGTTGAGAACACCAATCTCTATCATGCAATGACCTTCGGTACACCAGATGATCTGGTCAACCAGCGTCCGGATATCAAAACAGCCTATCTGAAGATGATGGCTTCTTCAAACAGCCAGGAAGCATCCCGGCTTGCTTTTTTGCCTTCGGTAGCTATTAGCCCTTTTGTTGGTTTGCAGAGTTTCAGTTTCAACAAGTTGTTTAATCTGGACAAGTCCATTGCCTATAATTTATTTGGCGGCATTACACTACCTATATTGAATCAAAGACAATTGAAGACGCAGTATGAAATTGCAAAGGCTGATTATGGAATTGCTTTTTTAGACTATGAGAAAACTGTTGTAAACGCCTATAATGAAGTATCTAATGTCATCATGACCCAAGAAGCGATCAGCAAACGGCGAACGTTTGTGGATGAGCATGTAAAGGCGTTGGATCTATCCATTGAGGCCGCACAAGAACTATTTATTGCTGGACGGGTGACATCGTTGGACGTCGTTACGGCACAAAAAGAATCTTTGGAGGCCCAGATTGGAAAAGTCGAACTGGAGAAAGAAAATACCCTGAACCAGATTTTACTTTACAAAGCTTTGGGCGGTGGGTGGAAATAAACCAAATGTCCAACTAATTAGGAAAACTATTTTTCATGCGATAAAGAATTAACTTGTTAATTCTTAGATCCTTAATCGGGTCAGGGAAAGAGGCCGTCGTGAGATGTCCTCTTTTTTATTGTTATTTTTATGTAGTTTAGCTTTGACTATGTTGAACTTGGCTTTATTATGTTGCAGCGCATTTTTGTTTTCATTTTTCTATTTCATTTAAGTTTTATACTATCTGCCCAGAACTATTCGGATAGTACCAAGATTTTTCAAAGGTTAGAATATCTAATGGAAAATCAGAAGATGTACGCTAA
The DNA here is from genome assembly GCF_003627955.1 of Sphingobacterium puteale. Lineage (GTDB taxonomy): Bacteria > Bacteroidota > Bacteroidia > Sphingobacteriales > Sphingobacteriaceae > Sphingobacterium > Sphingobacterium puteale. The sequence continues at coordinate 122,034 of NZ_RBWS01000008.1, forward strand.
GAATCGGGAAGATAAATTGGATAAACTAAAGCAGGAAGCAAAATCACTGGAAGCTGATGAGAACCGTTTTTTTCAGAAGAATTATGAAATTTTTGAGAACTACAAAAAATTCGATTCCGACGCCGCACTTGCCTATATCACGCTTTGCCAAAAATTAGCTCCGGCCAACAATGATTCACTGCATACAGTTATTCAATTAGATTTAGCCTGGGTTTATTCGACGATTGGACGTTATATTGAAGCGTCAAAATTGTTGAATGAGATTAGTCCCGCAGGCCTTGGTACCAAACTTTTAGCCAAATATTACGATACCTATAGCTCATTTTATAGTCATTACGGACAAAGTAACAACCGTCAGGAATATTATCAGGCGAGTGAACGTTATCGCGATTCACTATTACAGGTTTTACCGAAATCTTCCTTGGAATATCGGACGACCATTGCGATAAAGACCTTATTTAACGGCAGTCGGGAGGATGCAAAAAAGCAATTTTTCAAGCTCTGGACCGAAAATCAGAAAGACTTGGAGCAGCGCGCCTTATTGTCCTATTTTATTAGCTTGATCTATAAATATGAAAAAAATACGGCCGGTCAACTTTATTATCTGACTGTGTCGGCAAGTGCGGATATTGAGATGGCGAATCGAGACAATGCATCATTTCATGATTTAGCGCTAACTTATTATGACAAACAGGATTTTGATCGTGCTTTTCGCTATATAGAAAAGGCGATTGATGACGCGATGCTGTGTAAAGTACGTTACCGTATTATTGAAGGTACTTCTTCCTACCCGATCATTAATGCGGCGTACCAACAGAAAATCAATAGTCAGAATAAGCAATTGATCGCATTGGTTGTTGTGGTCAGTATTTTGTTGATCGGCGTAATTATCGGCTTGATCGTGATCTATCGTCAAGTACAGCATTTGCGCAGGATCAGGTCTGAATTGTCCGGAACCAATCAGCAGTTACGCGCATTGAACACAGAAATTAATCAAACAAATCTTAAACTCTCGGAGTCTAATCACATTAAAGAGGAGTATATTGCGCAATTTTTTGATATGTGTTCAAGTTATATCGACAAAATGGAGGATATACGAAAAGCTTTACTAAAAAAAGCATCCAATCAACAGTGGGAAGCAATTCGGGAGCAATTGAAATCGACACAGATGGAAGAAAGAGAAATACAACAGCTTTATATCAATTTTGATCGCATCTTTTTGAACCTTTATCCAACTTTTGTCGATGAATTTAATGCCCTTCTTCAGGAGGACGAGAAGATATATCCAAAGAAGAACGAATTGCTCAATACGGAACTGCGGATCTTTGCTCTGATTCGTTTAGGAATAGATGATTCGGTTAAGATTGCCAGCTTTCTGAGGTACTCCCTTCGTACAGTTTATAACTATAGGACCAAGGTACGTAACAAAGCAGCTGGTCATCGCGATGACTTCGAGGCTTCTGTTTGTCAAATTGCAACTATTGATCGATCATAATAAGTGGTGAAATTACCCGAAAAGTAACAATACTGGAGTGGATTGGATCTCTTTTTGGTACTTTTTATCCTGTTTTTGTTTTTACAAATTATTGTTTTCCAGTAATTTGTATTTTTTGTTAGGTACTTTTTGAGTACCTTCACTTTTTTTCCTGTTTAGGTCCTGCTAGTTTTGTTTTGAGCGATGGAGCAGGGGAAACTCCTCGCAATTTTGGAATAACCAAAGACAAAACAATAACCAATTTTTTTTATTTCATATGATTTACTTTACTCGAAAAGTAACCTTTTCCATGGGGCTGATTTTCTTGTGTACCTGGTTGAATTCGGTATTTGCACAGGACCGTATTCAGGTCAGTGGACGGGTGCTGGATGCGCAGGATCAGAAACCGCTCACAGGCGTAACGATAACACAGAAAGGTACCAGCAATGCGGTTTCCAGTAATGGAGAAGGTCGTTTCCAGATTTCGGCTCCACAAGGCAGCATTCTTCAATTTAGTTTTATTGGCTATGACAACAAAGAATTGCCGGCCAATAGTACCATGACTGTTCAGCTGAATTCAGCTACTAATGTCCTTGAAGACGTCATTGTCATCGGCTACGGTTCCGTAAAAAGGAAGGATGTAACCACTGCGATTTCTTCTGTGTCTACCAAAGATTTGGAGAAGAGGCCGGTTGTAAGTTTGGGGCAGGCCATACAAGGAAAAGCAGCAGGTGTATCTGTGATTCAACCCAATGGTGCCCCAGGTGGTGAAATGTCAATTAAAGTCCGTGGGACGACGTCTTTTAATGGTTCAAACGATCCGCTTTATGTTGTCGATGGATTACCTGTAGAGGACATCAAATTTTTATCACCGAGTGATATTACGGATATTCAGATTTTAAAAGATGCTTCTTCGGCAGCTATTTATGGGTCGCGCGGAGCAAATGGTGTTATTCTTGTGACCACAAAATCCGGAAAAGCAGGGGAAGCAAAAATTACCTTAGGAGCGCAGGCGACAGCAAATGTGGTTAACAATAGCGTAAAAGTCCTGAATACCGCACAATACAAGGAGCTGATGGATGAGACAGGTTATGTTAAGCTACCAGAAGGGCTTACTGATCAGACAGACTGGTTTAAGGAAACCTATAAAACCGGAGTTCAACAGAATTACCAATTATCAATCTCCGATGGTAACGAGAAATTACGCTATTATTTGGGTGGGGGCTATCTGACAGAGAAAGGCACACTGCAAGGTTCATTCTTTAGACGTTATAACTTCAAAGCGAATATAGATAATCAAGTAAAAAGATGGATGAAGGTTAATGCCAATTTATCTTATGCAGATTACAATACCAACGGGATTATCTCGGGCAACGGATCTAATCGTGGCGGAGTGGTTACTTCGATCATTAATACGCCAACTTATGCGCCAATATGGGATCCTCTGTTTCCTGATCGGTACAATACCAATTTCAATGGGCTAAATATTAACAGCCCTTTAGAAAATCTTGAACGAACCAAGAATAACAATAATCGTGAGAATAGGTTGTTGGCGACAGGAAGTGTATTGATCGCTTTTATGCCCAATTTAACCTGGAAGTCTTCGTTTTCAATGGACAGACGCTCGGGCGTACTGACCACATTTTTAGATCCTTGGATTACGCAACAGGGCAGAAATCAGTTTGGGGAGGCTTCTGACGTCCGTAATACAAACACGGTATTGACCTGGGACAATGTGCTGACTTACAGCAAAAGCTTTGGAAAACACAGCTTGGAAGCGATGGCAGGTTCATCCTGGACAGATTCGAAATATTCCAATAGTTATATTTATGGTTCCAATTATGCTAATGGTATCATACAGACACTCAATGCGGCAAACAAGATTTCATGGAATGGAACCGGATCCGGAGCATCCAATTGGGCAATCCTATCCTATTTTGCCCGTGCGATGTACAATTACGATGGGAAATATCTTTTAACTGCAAATATGCGTGCGGATGGATCGTCTAAATTGAGCCCTTCCGGTCGCTGGGGATATTTTCCTTCCGTGTCGGCAGCATGGCGCTTATCGGCGGAAGATTTTATGAAAGATATAGATTGGATCAATGAGCTGAAAATACGTGGAGGATGGGGGCAGACTGGTAACCAATCCGGACTTGGTGACTATTCCTATCTTTCGTTCAATGTGATTCAGCGATTACCTTGGTTTGAGGACAAATATCAATATTCCCCGCCGAATATTGGGAATTCGACTACATTGAGAGCGACAGATTTAAAATGGGAAACGACGACCCAGGCAAATGTGGGGATTGATTTTTCTACATTAAATAACAGATTGAACCTGACCTTAGATTACTACCATAAAAAAACAACAGATATGTTGATGGAAGTGAGCTTACCTACAGGATCTTCTTCGGCGAGTACAATTAAACGGAACGAGGGCGAGATGACCAATAAAGGATTTGAGATCGGAATCAACTCCAAGAATCTAGCAGGAGATTTTACATGGAATACGGATTTTAATATCTCCTTTAATAAAAACCGTCTGGACAAGCTCGTCTTTACAAAAATCTACAATGATGCGGTTACAAATAATCTAGTCAATGCAACTGTAGTTAGGAATGAACCCGGAAGACCTTTAGGTGGATTTTACGGTTATATCTCTGATGGTGTAAATCCGGAGACAGGCGAACTAATGTATAGAGATTTGAATGGTGATGGCAAAACATCTCCTTCCGATCTGACTTATATTGGAGATCCCAATCCAAAATTTGTATATGGATTGACAAATAGCTTTTCCTGGAAAAATTTTGACTTAAGTATATTTCTTCAGGGTACTTATGGTAATGACATTTTCAACGCGAGCCGAATGGAAACAGAAGGAATGTATGATGGCCGTAATCAAACAACCGTCGTACTCGATCGCTGGCGCATTCCGGGACAGATTACACATGTGCCCAAAGCAGGCTTTGATATTAAAAACTCATCTTATTTTGTGGAAGATGGAAGCTATTTGCGCGTAAAAAATATTTCATTGGGTTATTCCATCGCACCTGAACGTTTGAAAAAGATTGGCATTCATAAGATTCAGCCTTATTTTTCGGCAAGTAATCTATTTACGCTGACTAAATATTCAGGCATGGATCCGGAGGTAAACCAGTGGGGAAATTCGGGAAGAGTACAAGGCCTCGATTGGGGAACATATCCGCAAAATAGATCTTTTGTACTTGGTGTAAATGTAGAATTTTAATTGAATTGTGATGAAAAAAACTAATATTAAATACGTTTTACCGTTGTTCATGACAGGCTTGTTGCTGGCTTCGTGCTCGCTAAATCGTGATCCACTGGACAGTTATACAGATGTGAGTCAGGGTAAAACTGAAAACGGAACACAGATCGTCTTCAAAAACAAAAGCGAGGTTGATAATTTTCTTTCCGGGATTTACCAACAGATGCGCGATAGGCAAGAGCATTGGTACCTGGATCTATTGCTAATCGGCGATTCCCATGCTGATAATGCGTACGCGGGAACAACAGGTGCAGAAGTTGTACCATTTGAGAATAATTCCATTGAGGGATCGAACTCCGTTGTTGATCGAGACTGGGCACGTTATCTTGAAGATATTGCGCGGGCCAACCGTCTAATAATCAATGTCGATAGTGTTGCGGATAAATCCATTAGTGACGCTGACATCAAAGTCTACAAGGCGCAGGGTAAAATCTTTCGGGCATTGGCAATGTTTGATATGGTGCGCATATTTGGATCGATCCCGGTCATTACAACACAGGGTAGAGACATTACGGCAGAAAATATCGAAGAAGTATACCCGGAGTACTTCCCGAAACAAGCAACTGAAGAGGAAGCGCATAAACAGATCGAGAAGGATCTTTTGGAGGCCCTGGTTGATGCCCCGGTCAATAACAATGCGAATAAAACCTTGTTTACAAAGTCTGTAGCCCGGGCAATGTTGGTAAAGCTATATGCTGAGAAACCGCTCAGAGATTATAATAAAGTGATTCAGTATGCGGACGCATTGGCAGGAGATGGATTTGATTTGAATCCCAATTACGGTGATCTATATGAATTGAATGCGGCCAAGACGGACTTAGCGCAGCGAAATACAAAAGAATCGATTTTAGAGGCGCAATTTATGCCTGGATCTGGAAACTGGGCGACTTGGATGTTTGGCCGCGACCTATCCAATTACGACAATGCATTTACGTGGGCCAAATGGGTCACACCATCGCGTGATTTGATACAAGCATATACGAATGAGGCAGACCAAATTCGTATGGAGCAAGCGATTGTCTACTATACAACAACCTGGAGCAACTATTACCCGTCGAACCATTATCCTTTTATGTTTAAATTGCGTTCGGGTATGAGCAGCATTGTCAAGCTACGGTATGCCGATATTTTATTGCTAAAGGCTGAAGCCATGATTCAGTTGGGATCAAATCTTTCCGGTGCAGCTGACATTATTGATAAGATCCGTACACGTGTAAAATTGCCCAAATTACCTGCGGGAATTCGCTCCAACAAAGATGCTTTATTGGAAGCATATTTGAAAGAACGCCGTCTGGAATTGGCCTTCGAAGGACAGCGTTGGTTTGATTTGGTTCGTTTGGATAAGGTGGAAGCAGTTATGAATGCCGTGTATGCGAAGGACTCAGGAAGAAAGGCGCAAGTATATCCTTTCACAAAGAATTCCTATCGTCTGCCAATTCCACAGCCGAAAATTGACCAGAATCCTAACTTAGTTCAGAATCCAGGATACTAACTATTTTAATTATGAAACGTAATAATAACACTATGATATATACATTCTTGTTGTCCTGTTTGATCACAGCAACATCTTGTAACCGTGATAGCTTCACACCATCACAAGGTGATGATATCAAAAACTCTGGCGATGTCACTATCGTGATGACGAATACAAACCGCGCTTATGATCTGACCAAAAAATATGTCGATTTTAGTACAAAGTTTAATATGTCGCCCAACACAATTACCTTAAATCCCACTCAGAAGTTTCAGACAATGGACGGATTTGGTGCGGCTATCACCGGTTCTACCTGTTTTAATCTGATGAAAATGAGTAAGGAGGATCGGACGAAATTTCTTACGGAGACTTTCTCCGATAAAGATGGTATGGGTATGAGTTACATTCGTATTGCTATTGGATGTTCTGATTTTTCATTGAGTGAGTATACCTGTTGGGACAAAGAAGGAAAGGAAAATTTTGGATTGCAGTCAGAAGAAAAGCAATATGTTATTCCTGTGCTGAAAGAGATTCTAGCTATCAACCCAAACGTCAAAATTATGGGATCGCCATGGACTCCGCCAAAATGGATGAAGGTCAATAATCTGACAGATTTGAAACCTTTTGATTCTTGGACTAGCGGTCAATTAAATCCAAAATACTATCAGGATTATGGTTGGTATTTTGTGCAATGGATTCAGGCAATGAAAAAAGAGGGCATTAATATTTATTCAATTACGGTTCAAAACGAACCATTGAATCGGAAAAATTCTGCTTCTATGTACATGTCATGGCAAGAACAGCAGGCATTTATCAAACAATCGCTGGGGCCACAGCTCAAGGCTGCAAGTATTGCGACGAAGATCTACGCATTTGACCATAACTATAATTACGATAACATGGCTGATCAGCAAGATTACCCTGTTAAAATCTATAATGACGCCGGGGCGGCTTCCTTTATCGCTGGAGCAGCTTATCACAACTATGGGGGAGATAAAGCCGAACTCATCGATATTCATAATCAACGTCCGGATAAGGAGCTGGTCTTTACAGAGACATCCATTGGCGAATGGAATGACGGGCGTAACCTTAATAAGCGTTTGATGGAAGATATGCGCGAAGTGGCACTAGGGACTGTAAACAACTGGAGCAGAGGTGTTATTGTTTGGAATCTGATGTTGGATACCGATAAGGGACCGAATCGCGATGGTGGTTGTCAGACCTGTTATGGTGCTGTCGATATTAACAAATCAAATTATAAGAGTATTACACGCAACTCGCATTATTATATTGTAGGACATCTTTCATCTGTGGTTAAGTCTGGAGCGACACGAATTGGTGCCACAGGATATACCGCTGAAGGACTGGTTTATAGTGCCTTTCAAAATACGGACGGAACCTATGCTGTGGTGTTGTTGAATGAATCGAATGATAATCGGAAAATTACACTGGCAGATGGTAAAAATCATTTTAGCTACGAGGTTCCCGCAAATTCAGTCGTCTCTTATCGTTGGAAAAACTAAATATCGGGGTTATGAAAAGATATCTCATCAATATAATACTATTGGGAATAATAGCCGTAGTAAGTTCTTGTAAAAAGGATGAAAAATATGTCTATCAAATTGGTGATCCCAAAATAGAATTGAAATCAGCTATTTCTGCTGCTCATTTTGGTGATAGCTTAGTGTTTAATGTTCGTGTATCGGATAGCGAAGTCGCTTTGTCTACGCTGAAAGCTCAATTATATTTTACAGATGACAAGGTCGCCGAAACGACGATCCGTACAAAAGAGAATGGCGACTATAGCGGAAAAATTTACGTTCCTTTTTTGAAAGACATCCCAGATGGGAAAGCGACCATTAAGTTTGTTTTGCAGAATATTAGTCAGAAAAAAACCGAACAATCCTTTGATATAGACTTAAGCCGTCCGGATTTTCCTTATCTCACTTTGGTTACTGAATCAAAGTCCTATCGGATGGAGAAAACCGGACGGAATCAATATGCCGCCAAGGAGAATTTTTCGGCCGAAGTAAAGGGCTATATCCAGGCGCCAAAGGTTGGCGAACAGGGTAATGCCATGAGTTTTGGATGGGTTAATAGTGCTGTCGATTTGGGTTCTACAGCTGAAATCCCGTTTTCAAATTCAACATCTGGCGTATACCCTATACAATTTAATACATTGACGTTTCAAGCCTCGCCATTTATTGTCGTATTGCTTAATGGATCGCTGTTCAGCCGTCTTGATGACACGCATTCCAAAGTTGAACTGATATTGAATCAAGGAGAGACAGCAACTTTTGAAGGTATTGCAGATCTACAAGATTGGTGGATTGATCCTGACTTCTTTACGCGAGCCGCCGATGGGGTTATATCGTTTAAAGGAATAACAGGGAAATACCGAGTTACTGCAGACTTTGCCCTAAAATACTTCGTGGTTGAGGCCATGGCCGGAAATGATCTTGCTAAATTGCAGGAAGATGGTACTGGAGCCGTATGGATAATTGGGGAAGGCGTTGGAAAGCCTAAGGTATCCAGCAATCAGGTCGGCTGGAATACTGATAAAGCACTTTGTTTAGCTCCATTGGGAAATAAGAAGTATCAAATTACAGTAAAGGCAGGGGAGTCTATCAACACCGATAATATCAACTTTAAGTTTTTCCATCAGAAGGGCTGGGGTGGAGAATTTGGCGGTACGGATGTGACAACTCCGAGTGATCTGATTTTTATCGGTGACGGTAAAAATGGACGTGACTCCGGAAATCTGGGTATCAAAACGGGTAAAACCTTAGAAGCTGGAAAAACGTATCTTTTTACGCTGGATTTAACAGCGGGTAATAAAAAAGCGGTTCTTACGGTTGTATCAAAATAAGCTACTTTTAATTTTTCAGGCCCTGGGTAAGACCTTACCTAGGGCCTTTATTGTTTCTGTTGAATTTGTGTATTCGGGGATTCATTTATATATTTGCTGAACTCACAAGATGAAAGCTAAACAGTTCATATGGATTTTATTGCCTTTGATGCTCCTCCAGAGCTTCTCAACAGTATGGCTATGGTCCATTTTTGAGCTGAATCGAGATTACATTGCCCGTTACGAATGTATCAACCGTTTCAACGAAAAGGCACTCTCGTGTAGAGGACAATGTATCTTGATGAAGAAAATGCGTGAGCACGAAGAGAAGGAGCAAAAGAACCTGGAATCACGTATTATTGATGTTGTTTTTATCAATAATACCCAGAATTTTGATTTTAAGATTTCTTCTTTATTTCAGGAAGATGCTGCGGAACGCCCGTTCCCAGAATACAACGAAAATTATTCTTACAGACCAATCTTCACAATTTTTCACCCTCCATTAGTTTAAATCCATTTTTTAGAAATCATCATCGCGTGTATGTCGCTAGCTGATAGTGATATGTATATGCTTTGATCGCTTCATCGCTACTGAATAAAGAATTTAAGCGGATGAAAATTTTATTTGAACAGGTCGTCGGTTTTTGGACGATGGGTTGCGGGTAATTTAGAAAAATTTCTATGATAGGATATGTATTGTGGCTGCCTTTCTGATAGCTGCGGGCACTGTCTATATTTCGTTTTCTTCTAACCATGCTTGAACCTGTGTTATAAACCTCACCTGTTAACTAAGCTAACATGGTATTTTTATGAAGGTAAGTATATTGATAAAAACAATAGTTTTTTATGCTGCTCTTGCGTGTGTGTTTCTTGGATCATGTACAAAGGGAAAAACAAATTATGAAGCCGAAAGGGGAGAAGTAATTGAAGAGAATAATGAATTTAAGGAGGTTTCAAATGTTGTAACCTCTGCTTACACGGTCAGTATAGAAGCGCTGAACGGTGTATTATATCGCGGCTATAATGATATCCGTGTAAGGATTAAGAACACGCAAACAAATACTCCCGTGGAAGTGTCGGGTCTTACATTTCTGCCCGTTAGGACCACTGTCATGGGAGAAAAGAATTCGTGTCCAAATCAGTATGATTTTGATTATAAATCAGAGGATAAGTATTTTTCAGGTTATACCGTTTTCACCAGCGAAAGCGGTACCGAGGGGAGTTGGGCTCTCCACATCAATTTTACCGTGGGCAATCAAACCTTCTCCCTGATAAAAGAGGTACAGGTTAAACAACAGTCGAATAAGAATCTGAATATGACGATGTTCACAGGAGTGGACGAAGAGCAGTATGTCATAGCATTGATTGCTCCGCAGAAGCCAAATGTCGCCGAAAATAAATTGGTCGCCGGCATCTATAAATTGAATAGGATGCTCGATTCCTCAGGAAAAGGCCCCGCTGGTCAACTGCAACTTTCCTATTCGCAGGTTGAGCGTTATACGTTAAAGTTAGACCCGCGTATGCCTGAACCTTCTATGGGCAATCACTCATCTCCTAACAATAAAGATTTGATTCAGGATAAGGACGGTTTATACCATGGTGTTGTAAATTATACCATGACGGGAAATTGGACATTAAATTTCATCCTGTTGAACCCAGAGGGAAAAGTGATCCGTGGTACTGAAGTCCCAAAGGATTTTACACCGGGAGTGGAAGGACGTAAAAGCGAGCTACATCTCGATATTTTATTCTAAGAGTCATGAAGAAATTAAGTCTAGTTCTTTTTATTATTTCTCTTGGGTTGGATGTTAATGGACAAATTGTTCCGGTAAAAAGAGATACAACGAGACGTTTGGGGGAAGTCAAGGTTGACGCTACGATCAAACAAAAGATCGAAAACGATATGAAGATGGCTGTCTCAGTTGATGAGTTTTTGGCTTCATCTGACAATATCAGCTTTATCAAGCGTGGAGCTTATGCATGGGAACCTTTACTGAACAACATGAGTACGGAGCGTTCTACGATCACGATTGATGGTATGCATGTTTTTGGTGCCTGCACGGATAAGATGGATCCCATTACTTCCTATGTGGAGAGCAATAACCTGTCCTCCATTGATATCAAGTCTGGTCAGGAGGGAAATATGCATGGGGCTACGGTAGCAGGAAGTATAGATCTAAAAAGGAGAAGTACCCCCTTTGGTCTACCTCAAAAAATAGGCGGAGCTTATCAGACAGGTTTCGAGTTTAACAATAAGCAAACATTTAACCTTGGAAGTCTATTCTATTCAACAGACAACTTTGTGGCTGACGGTAGTATTGCCTTTCGTAAAGCAGGTAATTATTATGACGGAAACAATAAGGAAGTACTGCACTCACAATATAATAAACTGAATGCATCATTGGGCTTAGCCTATAAGACAAGTGCACTTTCTGCTGTCAGGGTAGATGCGATATTTGACAGAGCAAAAGATGTTGGATTCCCGGCTTTGCCGATGGATCTTTGGTTATCACGGGCGATTATTACATCCGCATCCTATAAGCAATTGTTTGAGCAAGGTCTGGTAAAAGTATGGGATACCAAAGTTTATTTCAACGCTGTGGAACACTATATGGATGATACGACACGGCCGGAGAATTTGGTACACATGGATATGCCCGGATGGAGTACGACGTATGGATTGGTGTCAAAAATAAATTTAAAGAAAGACCGATATTCTTCAGAGGTACAGTTAAATGTTTATGATAATCTTTCGATAGCGGAAATGCGGATGTACCCTCAGGATCGTTCCAAACAGACCATGTTTGCTTATAGCTGGCCTTGGGTAACAACCCGTTTTGCAAGTGTCGCAACGAATAATTCCTGGGAAATTTCAGAAAGGAGTAAAGTGAATCTCGGTGGTTCGTTAGGCTGGAACTACAACTATTCCAAATATGTGGAATTTAACTGGATTTTTCATCCCGGAGCACCACAAAAAAAGAATAGATGGCTTCCGGGCCTACATGCCAGTTATGAGTTAAACTTAAATCAGTTTGATATTTCGTTAGGGACGGGTTTTGGCCATCGCGCGCCTTCCGTCTCCGAAGCTTATGGCTATTATATCTACAATAGCTTCGACCGTTACGATTATATCGGAAACCCCGATCTAAAGAATGAGATCTCTTATGAGGCCAATGCCAGTGTTGGATTCAAGACCGAGAAGCTAAGTATTGCTGCGAAAGTTAACTATTTCTACATCAACAATTATATCATCGGGCGAATTTTGAGTTTAGGAAGCCCCATGAATTATCAATCCGTGGGTGTAAAGGGCTATACTTCTTTAAATAAGGCTACGCTGTTTAATGCGGCTGTTAACGTAGGTTATAAAATCCTGGATAACCTGCATTGGAAAGCCATGTTCACCTATGCAAGAGGAAAGGATGATGAAGGCGGGAATCTACCTTTTATACGTCCGCTGAGTTATCAGACTTCACTGCATTATGGGTATAAAAGACTCGGCTTGCGGACCTCCTTAAACGGAGATTTTGCACAGACCAATTACAGCCCGATGTACGGTGAAGATCTAACGGGCGCCTACAAAATATGGAACCTATCTGCCGATTACACTTTCAGTCTCGGTAAGTTCAAGTCTGTCTTTCAGCTTGGGGCCGAGAACCTATTAAATGAATATTATAGTACCTATGCGGATTGGGGAAATATCCCCCGGATGGGACGGAACATTTTTACATCCCTAAAAGTCAATTTTTAAAAAAAAATCAATCACATTCAAATAACGCATATCATGAAAAAATTAATGAACTATCTAATTTTATCTGCTGTTTCATTCGTAATGATTTCTTGTAGCAAAAATGATAATAATCCTGTTGCAAATAATGTCAGTTTACATTTTAACAACACATTTAAAGATAAAACCATTGTCCTTGGCGGAGCGACCTCCACTGATGCGTCAGTTAATACATCCGAAAAGGATCAGGTACACCGCCTATCCGAACTCAAATATGTTATCAGTAATATTCGGCTTGTCAAAGCTGATGGAACCGAGATTCCTTACAATGTAAATGACCTTGATAAAGGAGCTACTGTTGTGAATCAGGCCAAACCAGCTAGTCTGGACTATCTATTGACAAACATACCTGTAGGCGAATATCGTCAGCTCAAATTCGGATTAGGGGTAAAGCAAGAAATCAACACATTGGATCAGGTCAGGTTCCCGGTATTCTACGAAGCAGCGGGAGCCAACGATACCGATATGATGTGGCAATGGGCGACCGGCTATCGTTTTACAAAGATCGAAGGATTCTATGGTGTCGAAAATATTGCATTTAAGATCCATACGGGAAGTACTTTGAATGGAACTGGCGGTCAGCCTGAAACATATACACAGGGTGTAGATGCTTATCGCGATATCACCTTGAATCTAACGACTACTGCTTTTGTTGGGAATAATACTCCTAAGATTAAAATAAAAGCGGACTTTGATAAACTGTTGAGTGGCAGAACGAAAATAAGCCTAACGGCCAAAAATGCAACGACTCCGAGCAAGCATAGCGGCATGGAAGCAATGGAAATATTTGTAAATAATATCGGTGGTGATGGAAAAGAGGATAAAACCGGCATGTTTTCCGTCGAAAGTGTTGAAAATGACTAGCGGAAATATAAATTAACGACAAGGCCATCGGGAGCCGGGAAATTCAAATTTAGAAAGCTACCCGATTCAGATGGTGGCCTTGTCTTGCTATAAAAATCTGCCTGCGCCCTGCTCGTCGATAGGGAACAACGATGGTATACTTGTCCTATTCCTATAACAAAACAATTTATTCCAATGAAAACAGTCATGTGTATCTTAAGTGTGTTGTTGATTGCATTGTCATGCAGTAAAGACGGTATGAAGGAATCCGTTGAAGCGGATAATCCTGAGATTTTTCTGCATATACCAGCCGGATTCCCCGGATTAAATAGTTCTGTTGCTGAGAATAGACCTACAAAATATGGCGTTGAATTGGGGGAGAAATTATTTCATGAGAAGAGGTTCAGTGGAAACAACACCATTTCATGTGCGAGTTGTCACAATCCTGCTCTTGCTTTTTCAGATGGAAAACAGCAGGCAGTTGGAATTTATGAACGGGTGGGACTTCGGAACACGCCCGCTGTTCAAAATATGGCGTTTATGAAGTTTTATAATTGGGATGGAAATATCCTGCAATTGGAAAAGCAGCCCCTTGTTCCGATCATAACACATGAGGAGATGAACTCTTCAATTCTGGAAGTGATCGGTAAGATTGGTACTGACGCCGATTACAGGGAATTATTTAAGAAAGCATTTGGCGATGCAAGTATAACAGCTGATCGAATTTATCGCAGTATTGCACAATACGAGTACACCCTGATCTCTGCCAATAGTAAATATGATCGGGTAACAAGGAATGAAGGCGAGCGATTTACGGACATGGAAGAAATAGGATATACAACATTCAAAAATAAATGTGCAAGTTGTCATGGCACCGCATTGTTTACTGATCAGAGTTTTAGAAATGTGGGCTTTCCAATGAACCCAAATCCTGAGGAGGTAGGCCGTGGTCGGGTTACCGGGCGTAGTGCTGATCAAATGGCTTTTCGTGTTCCCTCCTTAAGAAATGCTGCTTATACAGCACCTTATGGGAGTTTTGGCCAATTCCCGACCTTAAGATCCGTTTTGGATTATTTTGATAAAGGCGTACTTGAGGCAGAAAATCTTGATCCTATCCTAAAGGAAAATGGCAATCGCATTCCGTTAACGGAAAAGGAAAAAAAAGCTATTATCGCTTTTTTAGAAACTTTAAGTGATCCGGCATTTATTGGAAAGTAAAAACTGCATACCTCAAATCATGTACATATTGATCATGCATACCTCTCTAATAAAAGAGATCAATGAGCTGTTTTGCTTCGGCGACATCGTGGACACGCAATAGCTGTACCCCTCTTTCCAAGAGTAATGTATTCAATGCTGTCGTGCCATTGAGGGCATCCTGTGCTGTAATCCCCAATTTTTTATAAATCATGGATTTACGTGATATGCCACCTAAAATTGGAAGACCAAAATAGTGGAGCTCATTGACGCGGTATAATAATTCATAATTTTGGTCAATCGTTTTCGCAAAGCCGAATCCGGGATCCAGGATAATGTCCTTTACTCCCAAATCCCTTAACTTTGCTACACTTTCTCCTAGAAAGGTAGCAACATCTGTCACAATATCCGTATACTCCGTTTGTTTCTGCATATTTTCGGGAGTACCACGCATGTGCATGAGGATATAGGGCACTTGGTATTTGGCTACTGTGGCAAACATTTCCTCATCAAGCGTACCTCCCGAGACATCATTGACGATGTGTACACCTGCGTCAATAGCTTCGGCAGCGACATCTGCCCGAAAAGTGTCTATGGATAAGATGGCTTCTGGAAAAGCTTCTCTGATTGCCAGGATAGGAGGTAGTGCTCTGTCCATTTCTTCCTGGGAGGAGATTAATTGGGCACCCGGACGTGAAGAATAGGCTCCTATATCGAGGATTTGAGCACCCGCCGTTAAGAGACTACTTGCTTTTTCTAAGGCTTTCTCCACAGTGGTATTATCCCCACCGTCATAAAAGGAGTCGGGCGTAACATTGAGTATGCCCATCACAATAGGTTTCTCAAATGTCATTAGTTTTCCACCTACATTGATGGCTGGGGCAGTTGCTGTATGAAATTTTTTCATCTAATCACAAGTACGCCGTCAGCAACAATATTAATATCGTTTTTTGGCTGAGTAATCTGATTTATTTCGGATGGAGATTTACCAAGATCTTTTGCGGCATGTTGCAGTGATGCCACTGAGGTTTCTTTCTTTTTGGCTACACCTTCAACAACGACTGTTTTACCGATGATATCAGCAGGCATAAAGAATCCGTAGTCTTTAAAACGAACCATAATAGGTTCTTGGCCATCGCGCTGTAAGGTCATGAAACAACCCTTTTTCTTACAAACCTCGACCACCTTACCCTCAATTTTGCCAGTGAAAATACTTTTGTTACTTAGCTCTTTTTCTAGTTTACCAACAGAAATCGCCTTATTTGCCTGAATTTCCTTTCCATATTTTACGCCGGGCTTTGCGGAAGGAATCTCCTTTTTTTGCGCGTGTAGTTGTGTATTTATAGCAATTGCCAGGGCAAAAAATAAAATGATCTTTTTCATCCGTTTAAATTATTTATAATCTTTGGTCTCATCTGTATAAGTGAACCCGTTTACCCGTTAAATTGATATTTTTAAGTATTCGTGAGCTCACATCGTTCGGTTCATGCCGCCTTTGACGGCTTCATCTTTACTTCGTTAGCACAAGCGTAATTTTCATGGTCTGTTTCTTTTAAGTCGTATTCAAGATCACAAAAACTGTTTCTTGTATTTTACGTGTTAAAAAAAACAGGAGAACTTTCTACTATTTTCGAATAAATTCAAATTTACCGCTCGGGTCCAGTTTCATGATGGTAGACGATTTACCATCGGTTTTTACATGTCTATCGTAAGCGACAATATAGTCTACACCGACCTTGATCTCCTCAGCGATTTCGTCAAAATCCTTGGCTGTTGGCTCACCACTGATATTGGCTGAAGTGGAGATGATAGGCTTACGGAAGCGCTGTAGAAGTTGCTCACAAAAAGGATGTTTGACAATTCGAATGCCAATCGAACCGTCCTCTGCGATGGCATTGGGGGCGAGATTTTTGGCATTCGAATAGACAATTGTCAATGGCTTGTCCGTATATTCGATAAGCTGATAAGCAACGTCCGGGATTTCGTTCACATAACTTGCCAATTGGTTGTCGTTATGTAAAAGGATGATCAGACTCTTGGATTTATCTCTTCCCTTCAATTGAAAGACTTTCTCTACAGCCTCCCGATTAGTAGCATCACAGCCTATTCCCCAGATCGTATCTGTTGGGTATAGGATTAATCCACCTGCTTTCAGCGTTTCCAACGCTTTATTTAAATCCTCACGATCCACGAATGCGCTCATTTTTTTATTTCTTTAGTTCTGACGTGAATTTAGACAGCGACATTATGCTCACGTAAAGCATCATTTAATGAAGTTTTTTTATCGGTAGATTCTTTGCGTTGACCAATGATCAATGCACAAGGAACCTGATATTCGCCCGCAGCGAATTTTTTGGTGTAAGATCCAGGGATGACAACCGAGCGTGCAGGAACATAACCTTTATATTCGACAGGTTCAGGACCAGTAACATCAATAATTTTGGTTGATGCGGTCAATACGACATTAGCCCCCAATACTGCTTCTTTTTCTACACGGATTCCTTCAACAACGATTGCTCTTGATCCGATAAATACGTTGTCTTCAATGATAACGGGAGCAGCTTGAACAGGTTCAAGTACACCACCGATACCAACGCCGCCACTTAAGTGTACATGTTTACCGATTTGCGCACAGGAGCCTACTGTCGCCCAGGTATCTACCATTGTACCTTCATCGACATAGGCACCGATATTGACATAAGAAGGCATCATGATCACTCCTTTAGCTAAATACGCGCCCAGACGTGCAGAAGCACCTGGAACAACACGTACACCCGTGTGTTTGTAATCCGTTTTTAACTTCATTTTATCATGGAATACAAAAGGACCGGCCGTCATTTCACGCATATCATTGATCGGGAAATACAAGATCACAGCTTTCTTGATCCAGTCATTAACATGCCATCTCGTTCCGATCATTTCCGCTACCCGGATTTCACCGCTGTCCAGCTTCATGATCACTGTACGAATTGCTTCAGTATATTCTTTATACTCCAATAACTGTCTATCTTCCCAAGCTTCCTCAATCAATTTTTTAAGTGGCTCTACCATATTATTTGTTTGCTTATTTGAATTTGTTTATTTTGATGTACAAACTTAGATAAAGTTGCTTTTAAAAGCAACTTTATCGATCTCTCCTGTCATGAAGAAAATATTCGTCGGGGAAATATGTTAATTTTCGGTGGAAATACCACGATAATTCGCTAATATAACTATTTTTGAACTATGGCTGCAGCATCAGAAAAATTGAGAATTGATAAATATTTATGGTCGATAAGATTGTTTAAGACGCGAACTTTGGCAACTGAAGCCTGTAAGGCGGGCAGGGTCAAGCTGAAAGGTCAAAATATTAAACCTTCTTACGAAGTTAAAATCGGTGATGTCTATCATATTCAAAAAGGAATAGAAAAGAAAGTCGTTCAGGTGACCGGTCTTCTTGAACGTCGGGTAGATGCAAAAACTGCTGTTCAGTTTTATGAAGATCAGACTCCGGTGGAAGAGACCGTAGGCTACAAATCGGTGTTTCAGGCACCGGTACTTAAACGTGACCGCGGAACGGGAAGGCCCACGAAGAAAGATCGACGTGAAATAGATGATTTACAGGCTTCAGACTGGTGGGATAAAGAAGATGAATAAGGCAAAAAACATTTCATTTCTTCGATAATTATTTGCATTTTAGGTTAGCTAAAGCTCTCTTCATAGGAGAGGCTTTAACACTGACCAAAATGCAAATTATTATGAGAGGTAGCATGCACGCACAAGCGCTGATGACACTAGCGCTCACCCTAAATCTATCACCGACTATTGCCAAGTCTGGAAATTCCATCTCCTCTGCCAATTACGGATATTCATTTTTAGGATTGCAACAAACTATTCGAGGAAAAATTCTCGATGAGCAGGGGCAGGCCATAGGTGGTGTCACCGTCAGAAATTTGACGGCAGGAACAACTGCACAGTCTGCTCCGGATGGCAATTTCAGTATTGCTGCAAAACCGGGAGATCAATTGGAGTTTTCCTCCATAGGCTTTGATCGGCAGACAGTATCTGTCAATGGTTCGGCTCCCTTAGCAATTACATTGGTAAATAGGAGTACGGTATTGGAAGACGTGACCGTGACAGGTTATACGAACTACTCCAGAAAGCAATCTGCCAATGTCTCAACCACTGTAAAAGCAAAAGATTTAGAGCAGGTACCTATGGCTTCGGTGGATCAGATGCTGCAGGGGCGCGTTCCGGGGATGAGTGTAATGGCAAGCTCAGGGCAACCTGGCGCTACCGCTTCTGTTGTCATACGGGGCGTCGGCTCGATAAACGGTATCTCGGATCCACTTTATGTGATTGATGGAATTCCTATTGCCACATCGGAACTGAAGAATTTTAGCGCAAATGATTTTGAATCTGTGAATGTACTGCGCGATGCAACAGGAAAATCGCTATACGGATCCAGAGGTTCAAACGGTGTCATTGTTATCACCACAAAAAAAGGTAAATCTGGTCAGTTAACGGTGAATTTTAATTCTCAATATGGTCTTTCCAAACTGACACGGCCTAAATTCCAGATGATGAATACGCAGCAACGTCTGCAATTTGAAGAAGAATTGGGGGCGTTTGTCGATCCGGATAATAATGAGGGTATAGGTCCTGGATGGACCTATTCACCTAAAAATCCCGACGTAGCGGGTGGGACTGCAGCTTATAAAGCCCGGGCCGCTCAAATTTTGGATAGTTTGAGAGGAATTAATGTTGACTGGCGTGATTACTTCTTTCGCAACGGAAAGTTTATGGATCAGCAGGTGAATGTCAGTGGAGGCGGGGAGCATGTACGGTTTTATAGCAGTGCGGGATACTATAAACAGGAAGGTGTTGCCGTTCGATCTGGTCTTGATCGTTATACCTTGAAAAATAACCTAGATTTTGACAAAGGGAAGCTTTCAGGGGGGGTAAATGTAACCCTAGGCTATACAAATTCGAAATTTACTGAAGGTGTAGGAGCTTCACGCGTCGGATCGTCTATGGCATCAGTTTATTATGCACTACCTTATGAATATCCTTATGCACCGGACGGAACGCTCATTCATTTTGGTAACGAAGATGATTACTTTATTTTAGATCAGCGTGAGGGGAGTGCAGGATTGGAGCGTCTGCTCAATTCAAGTAGTTCTTCTGAATTATTTAATACCAATGTTGGTCTCAACCTAAATTATCAGTTGCTACCAACTTTAAAAGTCCATACGCGACTGGGGATAGATTATAATACAACTACCGGCCAAGATTATATCAATCCGGATTCTTATTACGGATCAAGGGATCGAGATCCGACACTTGGTGGAAAGGGACTATTCGCAGAAGACAATCTCCGCTCTACCAATGTGATCAGTACCACAGGATTAACCTATCAAAATACTTTTTACGAAAGGCATAATTTGGAGCTCTCGGCTTATTTTGAATATTTATATCGCCGTAACCGCGCCTTTGGCTACAAAGGTTACGGCATTGACAGTCGTCTGCCCGAGAATCCGAATGGTGTAACCGTAAGTCCGGCCTATTTACCTGCAATTTTGGGCGGCCGTACGAAATACGCATTGGCTTCATATATGGCCTTGGGAAGGTATACCTATGACAATCGTTATTCGTTGACGGCAAGTTATCGTTATGATGGCTCTTCCCGTGTAGCGGAGGCGAATCGTTGGCATGGTTTCTATTCTTTCGGCGCCAATTGGAATATCAAGGAAGAAGAATTCCTGAAGTCCAATGAATTCATACAAGGTCTATCCCTACGGGCGAGTTATGGCACCACGGCCAGTACAATCAACGGTGATTTCAATTATTTAGCAACTTTTAGAAAGGATATTACCTATGGCGGTGAAACAGCAATTCGTCCTTATGATCCCGGAAACCCAAATTATGACTGGGAATATGTGGATGAATTCAATGCTGGATTTGATTTGGAGCTTTTTCCATCAAAGCGGCTTCGTGTTGCCATGGATTATTATAATAAAATAACCAAGAATATGTTTTTTGATCAGCCGATTTCCCTGACATCGGGATTCTTGGATCGTAAGCTACCATTGAGCACGGGCAAGATGCGTAATAGGGGGCTGGAAATGAGCTTGTCCGGTGATGTTGTTAAGACGGCAGATTGGGGGCTGACGCTAGGAGTCAATGCTTCCTATAATAAGAATACCATATTATATCTTTCTGATGCATTGACAGAGGTTTTAGATGGAGATACACGTATCATGCGCGTTGGACTGCCTTATGGGACCTACTATGCGCCCGAGTGGGCAGGGGTTAATCCCCAAACGGGCGATGCGCAGTATTATAACCGTGACGGTAGTGTCACGACCGAATACGACGAAACTGCACAGGCGGTTACAAAATCCGGAAGCATGTTTCCAAAATGGGTGGGGGGATTTAACACAACTATCCGCTGGAAAAACCTTTCGTTGGACGCCTTGTTTGCATTCGTTAGTGACGTTCGCCGTTGGAATAACGAGGATTTTTATAACGAAAATTCCGGCTATATGACGAGTAATCAAAGTATACGCATGCTGTCGGATCGCTGGAAACAACCGGGGGATAATGCCATTTTACAGCGAATTGATATACCGCGCAATTATACTTCGAAGGATATCCAGGATGCTTCTTTCCTAAGGTTGCGGAATGTGAATTTGGTTTATCAGTTTCCGAAGACTTTGTTTGGGGACCAAAAGGTAATTAAAGGAGCCCGAATTTTCTTTCAGGGGCAAAATTTATTGACCTGGACGTCCTGGAGGGGGCTTGATCCCGAAAATAGTGAAGGGATAAGTCGTTTTAACTATCCTGCTCCAAGAACATATACAGCAGGATTCAGTGTTAACTTTTAAAAAGATTACGGTAATGAAATCATTTAAAAATATATTAGTAATCGGCCTCTTTACTGTTGGTTTGTCGACTTTCTATTCCTGCAACAAATTAGATCTGAAACCTTCAGATACCATTGATCCTGAAAAGGCTTACCGTAATCTGGAAGACATCGATATGGCCATCAAAGGAGCTTACGCAGGGATGACCTATACGCTCATCGGAAATAGCGTGGTTGTCTCGGACGAAGCGATTTACCCCTCGGAAAATACAGTTGGCAATGTGAGTGCATACCGCTGGCAGTATACTGCTTCAAGTTCCTCTGTGACGAGTGCATTTGGCGAGTATTATGTTGTCATAGATCGCGCGAACCGCGCTTTGGCGGGACTCGAAAAATTAGAGAAAGTGGATGCTGATAAGAGGAAGCATTACCAGGGCGAATTGCTTGCTATCCGTGCTTTTGCTCATGTTGAGCTTTTGAGAGCATATGCAGCAGGCTATGAGCCTACAGCATTGGGAATTCCCTATATGTTGAAGTCTGAAATTGGACATCCCCCACGCAAAACAGTTGCCGAAGTCATCAGCTTGGCCCAAAAGGACATTAATGACGCTTTGGGCTTAATTGGCGATGAAGAGGCTGTTTACCGCTTTTCTAAGACTGGTTTGTATGCATTGCAGGCAAGAACCGCTTTATATGCAAGGGATTGGACCTTGGCAATTGCTGCTTCATCAAAGGTCATCGCAGAAAAACCATTGGCTGACAGGAGCTCCTTTCCGAAAATATGGTCGGACGAGAGCTCCAATGAGGTTGTTTTTTCGTTGCGTAGGACAGCCGCTGATCTCCCCAAAGACGACGATTCTCCGGCTGAAGGACCTCTTGGGGCGATGTTCTTTAGGCAGGATGGTGAAATAGCACTTTATACACCTTCAAATAAGTTACTTGCTCTATTTGATAAGAATAAAGATATACGTTTTAGTAGTTATGTCCTCAACGATCCCAATCGGGGAGCTGGTAAACAACAGTATTTAATAGGAAAGTACCTGGGGCGTAAAGACGATGATGCGACGGCAGGTTTGGTTGACGTAAAACTATTTAGAACAGGCGAGATGTATTTAATCCGGGCGGAGGCCAATGCGGAGACGAATAAGCTCAATGAGGCAAATAATGATCTGAATGTGTTGCGGAAAGCTCGAATCCAAGATTATCAAAATCAAGTCATCGCTTCCAAAGATGAACTTATTGACGCTATTTTAGTGGAACGTTATAAGGAGCTGGCATTTGAAGGACATCGTTTTTTTGATCTAAAAAGAAGAAAAATGCCTGTCCGTCGAGGGGCGCAAGATGCTGTAAATACCGCGGGAGCACTATTGTTGGAGTCAACAAAAGCGCAATACAATTTTCCTATTCCTGCGGATGAAATATTTGTCAACAAAAATATGGTTCAAAATCCAGGTTATACAAAATAATAAAATGAAGATACATGCAATGATGGCGGTGATTATGGGTACTGCTGCGGCGACGCTTTCCTGTAGTCACAATGATAGAATGGAAACACAAGATATGGCGAAAGAACAATTTGTTCTGGCAATTCATGGTGGGGCTGGGACAATTTTGAAAAAAAATATGACTGACTCCATGGAGCGGGCTTATCAAACAGTTTTGGAGCAGGCTTTACAAGCTGGTTATAAACAATTAAAGCAAGGAAATTCAAGCTTGGACGCCGTTGAACAGGCTATTCATGTGATGGAAGATTCTCCCTTGTTTAATGCGGGAAAGGGAGCCGTTTTTACGAACGCCGGGAAAAATGAACTGGATGCTTCTATTATGGACGGAAAGACCTTAGCTGCCGGTGCAGTTGCTGGAGTTACAACCATCAGAAACCCAATTTCCGCAGCGCGTGCGGTGATGGAAAAATCTGAACATGTCATGATGGTAGGCAAAGGAGCCGAAGAGTTTGCCAAAGAAGCGGGTTTGCAGCTGGTGGATCCATCTTACTTCTGGACTAAAATGCGTTGGGATGCATTGCAAAAAATTAAAAAAGAGGACAGTACCAAAACACAGCTGGATCATGATCAGAAACAGAGTTCGCGTTTGGGGATTCTTAACAGGGATTCTAAATTTGGAACGGTCGGTTGTGTCGCATTGGATCATCAGGGAAATTTAGCCGCGGGGACTTCAACAGGCGGAATGACAAACAAAAAATTTGGACGTGTAGGCGATTCTCCAATTATTGGTGCTGGAACTTATGCAAATAATATGACTTGTGCTGTTTCCTGCACTGGATGGGGCGAATTCTATATTCGTAATGTTGCGGCATATTCTGTTTCTGCTTTAATGGAATATAAAGGAGACAATGTATGGCAAGCTGGTCAAGCGGTCATTGACAGGATCGGCAAGATGGGCGGCGATGGTGGAATGATCGTTATGGATAAAGAGGGGCATGTCGCGATGCCATTTAATACTGAAGGGATGTATAGAGGAACTGTAACCAAGGATGGTAAGATAAAAGTAGAAATTTATAAATAATCAAACATATCATAGAGGGATAGCTGTCATGAAAAAGTTATTGTGTATTATAGTGGTCGTGGTGCTGTGCTCTTTCACCAGCCAAAAGTCAAAGATTCCACCTAAAGGGACACTGTTTGTTATCGGTGGCGGGCATAAGGATGAGCACCTGATGGAAGCTTTGGTGCAGGCGGCCCAGCTCTCGTCAAAGGACTATATTATGATCTTGCCAATGGCTTCAACTTTGCCCGAAGAGTCTGTTGAGGATATGGTAAAGCAACTGAAGGAGGTGACAAAAAATAAGGTTACCAGTATCAATTTTTCAAAATCAGATGCGGAAAATAAGCGTCTGGTTGATTCTGTCCGTAACGCTAAATTGATCTATATCACCGGCGGAGATCAAAACCGCTTCATGTCGATCGTCGCGAATACGGCGTTGTTCGATGCGATCCATGCGGCCTACCAGCAAGGGGCATGTATTGCCGGCACAAGTGCTGGTGCTGCTATTATGAGCGAGACAATGATTACGGGGAATCAATTAAAAGATACGGTCTATCGACCTACTTTCAATAGGTTGGAACATCAAAATTTAGAGACCGCCAAAGGTCTGGGCTTGATTAAGACTGCGATTATAGATCAGCATTTTGTAAAGAGAAGTCGATATAATCGACTTTTTACCGCCTTAGCGGAGTTCCCTGACAAGACCTGTATCGGGATTGATGAGGGAACTGCTATTATAGTTCGGCAGAATACGGTAAAAGTGGTTGGAGAATCCCTAGTCATCGTTGCCAAAAATCCGCGTGGATTAAAGAAGAAATCCAATGGAATGATCACTTGGGATAATCTCACGCTGAGTGCCTATGATGAAGGTGCAATGTTTAAGCTAAAATAACTAAAGGTATTTTTCGATTTCATCAAATTGAATATCCCCATGTGACGCATCGTAAAGACTGTTTTTACCCTCGACAATAAGGAGTTGGGGAGATTGATGCTCAATATTCCACCGTTGTGCAATTTCATTCGAAAGGGCGCGGTAGCGCAACAGGTCTAACAGGTAAATGGAATATTCCTGATCAGATGTATTTGACATACGTTCTAAACTGCGTTTTGCCATGTTGCTGATCCCGCAGGTTGTGCTGTGTTTAAATATAGCGGTGACTTTATTCGAACGATAAAGTTCCTGTAATTGTTCTTCTGTATTTAATTCTATCCAATTAATCATAACTATAGTTCTTTAAATTTTTTCTGTTCCACTTGTACAAACGAAGATATAGAAGAAAATACGCACGTTCTCTTATCATTGTTTGTGGAGTTGAATAAGCTGGGTAGGCGAATGCCATCACCTATCTCTTTATATTTACTTACCTCATAACTGATTTTTTCAGTTTTATCGGTGTAATCATAACGCGTAATCTCACCGGTATTTTGATCGACATAAACTAAACCATCTAGTTTTAACCCAAAGATTGGCGCCGATGAGGTAATACTTGCGACGGTTAGCTTTTGTCCCCCAACAAATTGTTCTTCCTGATTTTTAAGCTGGATGCTTTTTTGCTCAATAAGTGTTGGTAACAATAGTAGATTTAAATCGGTAAAGAGCTGATTTTTTATAGCTTTCTTTACTTCCTGACCATCCGTTGCGACATTGCCACCAATAAAAAGCTTATCTGTGCCGCTGCCTTTGAAATTGAATAAATAGGTCACCTGATCAGAGCCATTATACCCATCGAATCTACATTCCCCAGTTGTCCGGTTAAAGAGGAATTTACGTTCTTCATTGGACAGCTCTTCAGATACGGTATTTCCCTTCGCTGAAAAAGCCAAGAATTGCAGGGAATCCCATTTGTCTTGGCCACCAATACTACGCCAGATCTGTTTGTTTAAGCTATCATCCTGAGCCGACAGATGTGCCTGGCAGAGTATTGATAGCATAAATATCAAAAGTATGTTCGATAATGTTTTCATAATCATATCTAAAAAATAAAAATCGATTAATAAGATATTACCATACTTTATTAATCGATTTATTTAAAATAAAAGTACTTGTGCTTTTTAATGTTTTGGCCCAAAATACTTTTCATGACTGAATACTAGACAAAATTGATACCAAACTAGATTTTTTTAGCAATGGCAGCCATCTGTATTGCCGTAATAGCAGCTTCTTCACCTTTATTACCATGTTTGCCACCGGCACGGTCCAAGGCTTGTTGAAGGTTGTCCGTAGTAAGTACACCGAAAATTACGGGCTTGTTATACTTTAGTCCTACATTTGAAACGCCATTGGCAACCGCATGACAAATAAAATCAAAATGTCGGGTTTCTCCCTGAATGACACAGCCCAGACAGATGACAGCATCAAAACTTTGATTTCTCAATGCCAGATCTGCTCCAGAAGTCAACTCGAAGCTTCCCGGAACTTCAATGACTTCAATATTACTTTCTTTTGCGCCGTGTTTTTCTAAACCTGAGATTGCGCCGTTCAATAATGCACCAGTGATTTCTGCATTCCACTGTGCAACCACAATTGCAAATTTGAATGAACTTGCATCCGCAACTTGGATATGCGAAAAGTCTGATAGATTTTTAATGCTACTTGCCATAATAGATACAAAGATAATGAATTTAGATGGTCACAAAAAAAGAGGCTACGAAATAGCCTCTTTTTTTGTGTATTTATGATCCCTTATAAATGTGCTTGCACTCTACCCAATAGACCATCGATAGTAGATGCTTCCTGGCTTTCAGGGAAATCAGTTTTGATTTTTTTGTATGCTGTTTCAGCACTTTTATAGTCGTTCTGTGCTTCGTAAACAAGTCCTAATTTTTTTAGAAATAACGGTGTTGTGTACGAATTGCTTGATTTTTCAGAAGCTTGTTTATAATAATCAGCGGCTTTTTTATAGTCTTTAAGCTCTGAATAGGCATCTCCTGTTAAACCGATGACCAACGGATCCAAAATTTGACTTCCCGTTGGTGAATATTTTTCCAATGCTTTTACTGCATCATCAAATTTACCCTGACGTAAATAAAGACCTCCTAAGTATGCATTTGCAATATTTGCTGATTTTGTGTTTGAATATTCATCGGCAATTTGTTTAAAACCAAGGA
Organism: Sphingobacterium puteale; assembly: GCF_003627955.1. Lineage (GTDB taxonomy): Bacteria > Bacteroidota > Bacteroidia > Sphingobacteriales > Sphingobacteriaceae > Sphingobacterium > Sphingobacterium puteale. Next base: position 149,400 of record NZ_RBWS01000008.1, read on the forward strand.
ATGCTCCGTCACCTGCAATTGCTTTATTCTGCAAAGAGTCAATTGTAACAAGCTGCTCGGCTTTATACATGCGATTCGACGCTTCTTCCGCTCTTGGCTGCAAGTAAAGTTTCTCGTACCCAAAGTACAGCAAAATCAATACAATGATACCACCGAAAATAAACGCGACGCTTTTTTGGTTATCTTGAAAAAAAGATCCTTTTGAAGGTTTTAAACCTTGATTTGTATTATTTGTATTTTTAGACATTACTAATCAGTAAAATATGGATTGCAAAAATACACTTTTCGAGCAAATTTGCAAGTATTTTGGAAATTTTAAAGTGAATTAACTTTTGTTTTCGGACTCATTTGATAATTCGATTTCTTTGTCCAGCTGTTCATAGATTGAATTTTTACTTTTAAATTCTGGAACGATAAGCTTCATCTGGTAGACAACCTCATTTTTATTTTGAGAGGCTAACCTTTCTTTTAATTCAGCCAATTTTAGACTGACAATATTATAATTATTTTCACGGACTTTGGCGATCATTATTTTCTCGTGATGTGTCGGAAGGGTATTCTCGAGGTCATTTAGTAACTCTTCGTATAGTTTTTCTCCTGGCCTTAAGCCGGTGAATTTGATTTCTATATCTTCATTCGGTTTAAATCCGGAGAGACGGATCATCTTCTTGGCCAGCTCTACTATTTTTACGGATTTACCCATGTCAAAGACAAAGATCTCTCCGCCTTGTCCCATTGCACCGGCTTCAAGAACAAGTCGACATGCCTCGGGAATAGTCATAAAATAGCGCGTAATTTCAGGGTGGGTTACTGTAACAGGGCCTCCTTTCTGGATCTGATCTCTAAACCTCGGAATGACGGAACCATTAGAACCAAGCACGTTTCCGAATCGTGTCGTAATAAATTTAGTGTTCACTTTTCCATCTTGAAGGCTTTCCAGATGATTGTTTAACGATTGAACATATATTTCGGCAATTCGCTTTGTCGCACCCATAATATTTGTTGGATTGACCGCTTTGTCCGTTGAGACGAAGACAAATTTTTCGACCTGGAATTCCACGGCTAGGTCAGCTAGATTTTTAGTTCCCAGGACATTGGTCTGTACCGCTTCCAAGGGATGATTTTCCATCATGGGGACATGTTTGTATGCGGCCGCATGATAGACATAATGTGGTTTAAATGTTTCAAAGAGCAAGCGCATTCTTTTTGTACTTCTGATATCAGCGATATAGGTATGATACACCTGATCCGGAAATTCGTCCTGCAGATCCAATTGTAAATTATGTAATGGTGATTCTGCCTGGTCACATAGAATAATCATTTGGGGCTCATATTTCCCCAATTGAGAAGCAATTTCACTTCCGATTGACCCTGCCGCACCAGTGACAAGTATTCTTTTACCTTTTGTCTGGCTTAGAATATGATCGTCATTGATTTTGATTGGATCTCTTTCCAATAGATCTTCAATTTTTATTTTCTGGATCTGATTGGGATTAAGATCTCCATTCATGATTTTTTTAACGGGCGGTAGTGTTAAGATGCTTACATTCCGTTCCAGGGCAATATCTGTAATTTCATTCTTGCGTTCCGAAGGAATATTGTGTGATGCAATAATGACCTCCTCCACATTGAGGGTATTGATAAGATGATTAAACTTCTTGGAAGAGAAAATTTTGGTTCCATCAATCACTTTATTGATTTTTTGGTCGTTATCATCCAAGAAACCAATAATGGCATTTTTCGATCGAACGTCATGGTCCAAAGTTCTTTTTACCGCAATACCTAGATCGCCGGCACCGTAGATTAAAGTTTTCTTTCTACTGCCGTTGACCTTTTTAGTATATAAAAAGAAAATTTTGATAATGGTTCGATAGACCGTTAATATTAAAAATGAAAAAAGCGCAAAGAAGATAATTAATGCCGTCGGAATATTTCGCTCGATTTCGTTTGCCTGGATAATTAATTTGAGTACCAGAAGTATGAATACGCTAAATACTATGGTAGATAATATTCGTATGGAGTCAATGGCACTTGTGTAACGAATTATCCCCGTATACATTTTGAATAAGTAGAATGACAGGGAGCAAACGCTTATAAACAAAATATATCGTATGCTGAAATCTATATCAAGGAGAAAGTCGAAGTTAAAATCGTAATAAATAACATTTGCAAGGAGATAGGCTATAGAAACACTGAAAATGTCCAATAAAAAAATGATCCATCTGGGTACGATACTGATTTTACTTAGCATGGTATTAAGTCTGATTAATTTAGACAAATGTAGATAATTTTGTATCATTCCAATGGTCTTTATAAGTATTAATCTTTTATAATGTATAATGGTTCATGAGGGCGTATTGGTACACTAAACATCGCGATGTTACTTGTAAAATGGCGGAGTCGTTGCAGCAATTTTATCTTCGTTTGATTAGATTGATTATTTATCGTAATTTTAAACTAAAGTCAATTTAACAAAATGAATGAGTTAGGGAAGCTTGCGAGTCAGGCCATGATGTCTCCGAAAGAGATGCTTTTTGAGAAGAAGAAGAATGCAAAAAGTCTTTTTATTGGGATTCCAAAGGAGACCTCACTTCAGGAAAAGCGTATATGCCTGACGCCCTTGGCGGTGGCATTATTGGTCGAGAATGGTCATGAAGTATTAATTGAGACCGGAGCTGGCGCTGGAGCTAATTTTTTGGATCACCATTATAGTGAACAAGGAGCTCGGATAGTGTCTTCGAGAGAAGAAATCTATCAGGCCGATTTGATTATTAAAGTTGGCAGCCCTACCGTGTCAGAAGTTAAATTGATGAAGGAAAGGCAAGTGCTGTTATCTTCGCAGCAACCTTCGCTAATGAATGTGGACGTATTAAAGGCGCTTATGCATAAAAAGATTACCGCAATCTCTTATGAATACCTTAGGGATGAGGGTGGTTGTTTGGCTGTGGTGCGGGCAATGAGTGAAATTGTTGGTGCAACAGCGACTTTAATAGCCGGAGAATATCTAAGTAACGCATTTGGCGGAAAAGGGCTCATGCTAGGCGGTGTTACCGGAGTCGCATCTACGGAAGTTGTTATTATCGGTGCCGGGACGGTAGGGGAGCAAGCGGCACGGACTGCTTTGGCTCTAGGGGCTCAGGTAAAGGTCTTTGATAACTCGATTTACAAACTTCGGCGTTTGCAAAACAACCTTGGGAGCAGGGTGTTTACTTCCGTTATTCAGCCCATTATCCTGAATAAGGCCGTAATAAGTTCGGATGTTGTCATTGGTGCATTAAGAGCGGAGAATGGCCGCTCTGCTTGTGTGATTTCCGAAGAAACCGTCTCGAAGATGAAACCTAATTCGGTTGTCATTGATGTCAGCATTGACCAAGGGGGAAATTTTGAAACATCGGAAGTAACTTCACACGATAAACCGGTTTTTCGAAAATTTGATGTCATTCACTATTGTGTTCCCAATATCGCGTCCCGGGTGGCGCGCACGGCAACCTATGCGATGAGCAATATCTTTACATCCATTTTGTTGGACTTTGCCGAATTGGGTGGGTTGAGAAATGCGATTTGGAAAAGTCCGGGAATAAGAAGTTCAATCTATTTATACCAGGGTAACCTGACCAATGCCGATATGGCTTCCCGATTTAATATGACCGCAAAAGATTTGGATTTATTAGTCGTTTCGTCGCTATAGCCTAACGTGGGTAGCTTCGGCTCTACTGATTAGAAGAAGAGAAGCTGTTCAAGCGGAGCAAAGAGTCCAATATCCATTGCCGGTGTCGGATTGTATGGTGCAAAAAAAAATACCAGTAGGAAAGACTGAAACCTAACATTATATAATACAGATGAGAAAAATTCTTATGATCTTATGTTCTTTGATTTCGCTTGCAAAGGCTCAGGAAGCGATTAATCTTTATCAAGATTCTATTCCAAATGCAGCTGATAAGGCTCAAGCTCTTTTGGAAAAAAATATCCCTAAATTATTTACCTATACGCCAGATAAAAATACAGCTAAAAATATTGCTGTGCTTGTGATCCCGGGAGGAGGGTACTCGCATATTGCTATGGATCATGAAGGACATGCGGTCGCTAAGGAGCTTGTAAAGAATGGCTATTCGGCATATGTATTGCAATATAGATTGCCTTCGCCAAATATTATGCGGGATAAGAGTATCGGGCCGCTTCAAGATGCGCAACGGGCGATGCAGTTGATTCGTAGTTCCAACCCGCAATTAAAAAAAGTTGGTGTAATTGGTTTTTCAGCGGGAGGACATCTTGCATCAACCCTCATGACCAAGTTTAAGAAAGCATATATTGCCAATCCGTCACATGTGTCACTGCGCCCTGATTTTGCGGGACTGATATATCCAGTGATTTCAATGGAAAACGATGTGACGCATAAAGGCTCAAGAATTAATCTCATTGGAGAAAATCCATCCGAAGAACTTGTCCGGTTATTTTCTTCGAATCTACAGGTTTCTCCCGAAGTATGTCCCGCTTTCTTTGTTCACGCCAAAGATGACACAGCTGTTCCTATCGAAAATAGTTATCGAATGATGGCTGGGCTGGATAGGGTAAATGTTCCAAATACGCTCTATGTCTTTGATGAAGGTGGCCATGGCTTCGGGTTAATCAATAAAACTTCGGAAAAAAAATGGTTTGATGCATTTCTTTCATGGCTGTCGACCTTAAATTAATCGAAAGCGATCCAATTGGAAATTGTTAGATCAACGGCTTGATTTTTCTTGGGGATTAACTGCGAAGTAGTGATGCAGTGCAGGTCAACGGTATTATTGGAAATCAAAATTTCATAATAAAAACCTCTGAATTTGCTGTCTTTGACAAAGAAAGACGATTCTTCTGTGGTAGAAATAGAAATCCATTCCTGATGAATTGCGATGGACTTTTCACTTTCAATACCCAAAGTTTGCGCCTGTTCAGGATTTAATATATTACTTTTTGCAAGCAGCAGTGCCGTATAGGGGTGTGATGGCTCACTATATAGTACATGTGGGTTATTTTGATCCAATATTTTACCTGATTTCATGACAATAAGATTGTCCGCAAGTGCGAGCACCTCGGTGGGATCATGCGAAACTAAAATTATCGTCAGTCCTGTATCTCTGACAATATCTTTTATGTCCTGTTGTAAGGTGTCCCGAAAAGATGCATCGACTTGATTAAACGGTTCATCCATCAACAGGACTTCAGGTTCATTGATCAATGCACGGCAGATGGCAACGCGCTGTTTTTCTCCGCCACTGATGTCAGCGACCCTTTTTTTTGCCAAATGATCTATGCGCAAGCGTTGTAAAATCTCGGCGGTTTTATCCTGTTTACGTTTGATATCTGTATTAGGTAGCTGTGAAGCGACATTATCCCATACATTTGCATAGGTGTTCAAATCGTCAAATCCTTGTGACACAAGTTTCATGGAATCATGTCCGGGTATTAGTTTGTCTTTGCGTGTAGGAACTTGCCAGCCTTTGTACCGCACGGTGCCGCTGGTTGGTTCCAACAAACCATAGATTAATCTTAAGAGCGTACTTTTTCCGCTTCCCGATTCACCGATAATAGCGGTTATCTTTCCTCCTTCAATATCAAAAGAAGCATTTTCGACGGCAAACTGCACATTGTTTTCATGGAAGGAAAAACTTAATTGTTCGGCGTGAACAGCTGCTAATCCGGGTACGTGAGTATCAGATGGAATATATTGACAAGACGATGAATGAGCCATAATGGAGGGTGATAAATGCTAGGTTAACGGATAGATATTTTACGTGTATCGGGATCTACGATGCTGATCTGTATTTCCTTTGCTTCTTCAGGCAATAGATTGGGGATTTTTTCTGGCCATTCAATGAAGCAATACGCTCCCGAATAGAAATATTCCTCATAGCCAAAATCAAATGCCTCCTGTTCATCTTTAATCCGGTAAAAATCAAAATGATAGATTAGACCATTGTCAGAGTCATACTCATTGACAATGGAGAAGGTCGGACTTGAGGTACTATCCTTTACGCCCAACTGTTCACACAAATATTTTATAAAGGTTGTTTTCCCCGCCCCCATTGGGCCATACAACAAAAAAATTCGATCCTTTGGAAACCTGTTCAAAAGAGTTTGGGCTGCAACAGAAAGGTCTGCCGTTGTGTTTACGATAATTTCCATGTTGCAAAATTACTATTTCGGCAAGTATGTCGCAAAGGGGATGATCATTTCTTCCAATGATATTCCTCCATGTTGGAATGTGCCGTTAAAGTAATTGACAAATTGGTTATAATTGTTCGGATAAACAAAGTAGGAATCCTCTTTGGCAAATACATACGTTGAGCTAACATGGAGTTTGGGCAACTGCGCATCATGGGGATTCTTGATCGTAAATACATCTTTTTCAATGTAGTTTAGATTTTTACCTTGTTTATACCTCAGGTTGGTATTCGTGTTTCTATCTCCGACGATTTTACTTGGTTTTTTGACCCTGATCGTTCCATGGTCGGTGGTGATAATAATACGTACTTTTTTCTGTGAAAGCCATTTTAAAGCTTCTAAAAGAGGTGAATGTTCAAACCAGGATAGTGTTAGCGAACGGTATGCTGCTTCATCATTCGCCAGTTCACGGATCATCGAACTATCTGTTCGCGCATGGGATAACATGTCGACAAAGTTGTATACCAGGACATTGAGCTGATTGTGCATCATGTTGCCCAAGTTGTCCAAAACATCTTTGCCCTGTTCAAGCGTTAAAACTTTGGTGTAAGAATGCTTTATAGGTTTACGATATAGCCTTTTGATCTGATCATCCAGGAACCGGTCTTCATATAAATTTTTGCCCCCCTCATCCTCATCATTTTGCCATAACTTAGGAAAGCGTTTTTCCATTTCCAATGGTGTTAAGCCGCTGAAAATTGCGTTTCTTGCATATTGAGTAGCTGTTGGCAGGATGCTGAAATAATTGATCTCTTCTTCCAGTCTAAAATAATCTGTAATCACCTCGTTGATGATTTTCCATTGGTCAAAACGCAAATTGTCTATTAGGACGAAGAAAGTCGAGATATTATCCTCAAGGACTGGAAATACTTTCTTTTTAAACAATTGATGGGATAAAATAGGACCATCCTCTGGACGGTTGATCCAATTGATGTAGTTGTTTTCGACAAATTTTGAAAACTGCATATTTGCCTCGGACTTCTGCATCGTCAATATTTCATGCATATTGTTGTCTTCAAGCTTTTCGAGTGATAATTCCCAGTAAACAAGTTTTTTATATACTTCTGACCATTGCATGAAATCTAAGTTGTCATTTAATATCATGCCTAGATTGCGGAAATCCTGCTGGTAGGCCATGGAGGTTTTCTCGTTGACGATACGTTTATTTTCAGTAAGTTTTTTTATTGTCATCAAAATCTGCTTAGGATTTACAGGCTTGATGAGATAATCATCTATTTTAGAGCCAATGGCATCCTCCATAACATGCTCTTCTTCATTCTTGGTGACGAGCACGATCGGAACGGTTGGATTAATGGATTTGATGATCGCAAGTGTTTCGAGTCCGGTCAGCCCCGGCATGTTTTCATCCAGAAAGATCAAATGAAAAAAACCATTTTTAAAGGCTTCAACCGCATCGTTTCCATTGTTGACGGTATCAACTTTATACCCCTTGCTTTCTAAAAATAAAATATGAGGTTTTAGAAAGTCAATTTCGTCATCAGCCCAGAGAATATGTGTTTTTTGCATCTTGTTATATATGTCTACTATAAGAGAGGTTGGTAGTGTTACTCAAATTTGAAGTGTAACAAAAGAAAATACCTCGTTTATTGAATGGATTTCAATATCATGCTAACATAAGCAAATATCGTGCTTTAGATTTATTTTTAACATTTCTTAACGATGAACTAACTATCTTTGTTTTAAGTTTATATTAGTGATAACCATAAGTTTGTGTTTTAAAAACTAGGGTTTCAATTTAATATGTTGAAAAGTAGCATTAATTTATCGCCACATTGAACAAAAATAAAATCATCAATGATCCTGTGTATGGGTTTGTTGCCATTCCGACGGGATTGGTATTTGACCTTGTACAGCACCCCTATTTCCAGCGACTTCGTTATATTAAACAGGTGAGTATGACTCATTTGGTGTATCCTGGAGCATTGCATACACGGTTTCAGCATGCAATAGGTGCTATGCATCTCATGTCGATGGCATTGGAAACCCTTCGGAGTAAGGGGATCGAAATTTCTGTGCTTGAAGAAGAGGCGGTCTTAGCGGCTATTTTATTGCATGATATCGGTCATGGTCCCTTTTCTCACTCTTTAGAACATAGTTTGATTGTGGGGGTTTCGCACGAGTTGCTTTCCTCCTTGCTAATGGATCGTATAAATCAAGATCTAGGTGGGAGATTAAGCTTGGCCATTGCTATTTTTAATAATCAATACGAGCGAAAATTCCTTCATCAGCTTGTTTCAAGTCAATTGGATGTAGATCGGATGGACTATTTAAATCGAGACAGCTTCTTCACGGGAGTGTCCGAAGGGGTCATTTCATTCGACCGGATTATAAAGATGTTGAATGTTGTGAATGATGAGATTGTCGTTGAATATAAAGGTCTTTATTCCGTAGAAAAATTCCTTATTGCGCGGAGGCTAATGTATTGGCAGGTCTATTTACACAAGACCGTTATCGGAGCAGAGCAATTATTGATTAAAATTTTACAAAGAGCGAAAGACCTGACCGCATCTGGTAGGGAACTTTTTTCCACGCCGGCATTTCATTGGTTTTTGAGTCAGCAGGTTGATCGCACAAATTTTTTGGATGACCCGTTGCATTTAGACTGGTTTACCCGTTTAGATGATACGGATATTATGTCCGCAATAAAAACATGGGAACGGCATGAGGATGAGATTTTGAGTAAGATGTGCCAGCGAATTATGAAAAGGGACCTATATCGTTCAATAATGAGCAATAAGCCCTTTTCTACAGCATACCTTGAACTGGTAAAAAGCAAGGTGCAAGAGTTCTTGGGAGTAAGAAGGGAAGATATCCATTATTATGTATTTACGGAAGAAATACAAAATCGTGCATATAACCCCTCAAACGATCAAATCAAGATATTGTTGAAATCGGGCGAACTCATTGATATTACCGAAGCATCGGATCTTGGAAATTTAGAAGCATTGTCTAAAAATGTATCCAAATATGCGTTATGTTATCCAAAAGAGGTGGGATATATTGCAATTCCTTCCGCCGGATAGTTATTTTTTAATAAAAAAACATAGATTTGTACCATGCAATTTACTGCTCAACAAATAGGGACATTATTAGAAGGAAGGATTGAGGGGAATCCAGATGTTACTGTAGGTAACCTTGCCAAAATTGAGGAAGGTAAAAAAGGCGATCTTTCTTTTTTGTCAAATCCAAAATATGAGCATTTTATTTATAACACGGATGCTTCCATTGTCATTGTGAATGAAGATTTGCAATTGATGCAAGATACCAAACCCACGCTCACGATTATTCGTGTGAAGAATGCGTATGCGGCTTTCTCTACCATTCTGAATATGTATAACGAATTTCGTCTTGATAAAAGCGGACGCGAAGAACCGTGTTTTATACATCCTGAGGCAACAATAGGCACAGGGGGGTATATTGGGGCATTTGCCTATATCGGTAAAGGAGCGAAGATCGGCGATCATGTGAAAATTTATCCACAGGTTTTTATAGGAGACAAAGTCTCTATTGACGATAATACAACGTTGTATCCGGGAGTGAAGATCTATCATGACTGTAAAATAGGTAAGAATGTCGTTGTTCATTCGGGAGTTGTGATTGGTTCGGATGGTTTTGGTTTTGCGCCGCAGGAAGATGGTACTTATAAGAAGGTTCCGCAAATAGGATACGTTCAGATAGAAGATAATGTCGAGATTGGCGCCAATACGGTGATCGATAGAGCGACAATGGGGGCTACGATTGTGCGTGACGGCGTCAAATTAGATAATTTGATTCAGATAGCACATAACGTTGACATTGGTAAGAATACAGTTATTGCTGCCCAGACAGGGATTTCCGGAAGCTCAAAAATTGGAGAGCGTGTGGTATTGGGTGGTCAGGTTGGTGTTGTGGGGCATATTGTTGTGGCTAAAGGCTCGCAAATACAAGCTCAATCCGGCGTTAACAGATCAATTAAAGATGAGGGGAAAAAATGGGGTGGGACGCCGGTAATGCCTTACCAGCCTCAGTTAAGATCCAATGTCATTTTTGCTCGTCTTCCAGAACTGGAGAAACGTATCCAGGAGCTAGAAAAATTAATAGAATTGAAGTTAAAATAATCTTTTTTCATTGAAATAAACTGTTATTTAATTGTAATGAAGCTATCATGAGCGGTCCTAGTGTGCTGCTAATTCGATAAAATATTATAATCTCATGATGGTTCCGTCAAAAGAAGTTTTGATTTAAAAATATGTTATTAGAAATGAATGTAAAACAGAGAACCATCAAAAACGAGGTTGAAATTTCGGGGGTAGGTCTTCATACAGGGAAAATTGTATCGATGACGATCAAACCTGCTCCGGAAAATCACTGGTTTAAGTTCAGACGTGTGGATTTAGAAGGTCAGCCGGAGATTTTGGTTGATGCAGATAACGTCACGGACACTTCCCGAGGAACTACTATTTCTCAAAATGGAGCAAGTGTTAGTACAATCGAACATTTAATGGCATCATTAATTGGTCTGCAGATTGATAACGTCCTGATTGATATTGATGGTCCTGAAATTCCAATATTGGATGGGAGTTCAGCAATTTTTGTGAAATTGTTGGAAGAAGCGGGGTTTGAAGAACAAGATGCTGATCGAGATTATTATGAGATATCCAATAATATCCATTATGCTGAACCAGATCGTAAAGTTGAGATCCTGGGAATGCCAATGGATGGTTATCGGTTGACTTGTATGATTGATTTTAACTCACCGGTTTTGGGAAGTCAACATGCTGCGATTACTTCTATTGAAGATTTTAAAGCTGAAATTGCTTCTTCTCGTACGTTTTGTTTTCTGCATGAATTGGAAATGTTAGTCGACCATGGATTGATTAAAGGCGGAGATCTAAGCAATGCGATCGTCATTGTTGATAAGGAAACTTCTCCGGAGGAGTTGCAAAAACTGGCCCATCTTTTCCATAAAGAAACTGTCGCTGTAGCAAAAGAGGGTATCCTGAATAATAATCAGTTGCGTCATCAGAATGAGCCTGCCCGACATAAACTATTGGATATGGTTGGTGATTTGGCACTTGTAGGTAGACCTTTGAAAGGCCATATTATGGCTGCCCGCCCCGGACATGCTGCAAATGTTGCCTTTGCAAAGAAAATTAAAGAGCAGATTAAGAAAGATAAAACACGTAAAAAAATAAAAGTTTACGATCCAAATATGCCGGCATTGTACGATACCGTTGAAATCATGAAAATTCTTCCGCATCGTCAACCAATGCTTATGGTCGATAAAATTTTAGAATTAACGGAGACCCATGTGGTAGGGTTAAAGAATGTGACCATGAATGAAGACTTGTTTATGGGACATTTCCCAGGAGCTCCTTTATTTCCGGGTGTGCTGCAGGTCGAAGCGATGGCACAGACTGGTGGTATCTTGGTCTTAAAGACTGTTCCTGATCCTGAAAATTGGTTAACATTATTTCTCAAAATCGAGAATGCACGCTTTAAAGCACAAGTAACCCCAGGAGACTCTGTTATTTTTAGATGTGATCTGATGGAACCAATCCGGAGAGGCATCGCTAAAATGAAAGGTGTGGCCATGGTGGGAGAGAAAATTGTCTGTGAGGCTGAACTTATGGCACAGATCGTAAGAGTAAATAACAACTAAAGAAGTATAGATGATACAGCCATTAGCTTATATTCATCCAGAAGCAAAGATTGCTAAAAATGTGGTCATTGAACCATTTGTAACCATTTACAAAGACGTTGTCATTGGAGAGGGGACTTGGATCGGTTCAAACGTGACCATTATGGATGGAGCTCGAATTGGAAAAAACTGTAAGATATATCCCGGTGCCGTGATTTCTGGTGAACCTCAAGACTTAAAATTTGATGGTGAAATTACAACAGCAGAAATTGGTGATAATACAACGATTCGTGAATGTGTGACAATTAATCGAGGAACAAAGGACCGATACAAAACTGTCATTGGTAAAAATTGCCTGATTCAAGCTTACAGCCACGTTGCACATGATTGTGAAGTGGGCGATAATTGTGTGTTTTCGAATAACAGTACACTTGCGGGACATATTACCGTTGGGGATTATGTTGTTTTGGCGGGGATGGTGGCTGTACATCAGTTTGTGAAAATTGGTTCACATGCATTTGTCACAGGTGGATCTTTGGTGCGTAAAGATATTCCCCCGTTTGTAAAAGCGGCCCGTGAGCCGATTTCTTATGCCGGAATTAATTCTGTGGGATTGAGGAGAAGAGGGTTTTCGGAGGAGCAGATTGCCGAAATTCAAAATCTTTACCGTATTCTATTTGTTCAGAATAGAAATCTAGCTAAGGCAATAGAAATTATAGAAGCGGAATATCAGGCAACGGAAATCCGTGATGAAATTTTGGATTTTATCCGAAATTCTGGACGTGGTATCATGAAGGGTTTCAATAATAGAGCAATGTAATTGCATTACCGAATCGGTTTACTTTGGAAATAACATTAAAGGATATTGGTCGAAGATATAACAGTGAATGGATTTTCAGGCATATTAATTATCGTTTTGAGCCCGGAAAGAGCTATGCTGTTCTCGGACAAAATGGTTCTGGAAAATCCACCTTGTTAAAAGTGCTTTCCGGTAGTCTGTCGTCTTCCGAAGGCGAATTGATTTATACGGATGGGGAGCGCATCATTGGGATCGATCAGATTTACAAACAACTGTCTATTGCCGCGCCCTATATCGAATTGATCGAAGAGTTTACCTTGCGTGAACTGTTCGATTTTCATTTTCAGTTTAAACCTTATCTCCAAGGTTTTGATAAAGGAAGTGTTTTGAATCTGTTGGGGTTAGAAAATGCCTTAGATAAAGAAATAAAATACTTTTCATCGGGTATGCGTCAACGGGTTAAATTAGTTTTGGCCTGCTGCTCAAATACAGATTTGGTATTATTGGATGAGCCAACAAGTAATCTGGATACAGCAGGAGAGGAATGGTACCTGGATTTAATCGGCCATACCAAGCGCGATTTTAGGTTGTTCATTATCTGTTCAAATCAAAAAAAAGAATACGAATTTTGTGACGAAAGGATTTCTATCATCGACTTCAAAAAGTAGCGAATGAAATTTTAATAACACAATTAGTTTTTGTATTTTTGACGACTCAATAATGAGATAACCGTTTAAAGTTCAATTCAAAGAATGGCTAAGGCATCAGAGGTAAAATCAGGAAATATTTTAAGATTTAATGGAGAATTGGTCTCCGTAGAAGAATATATACACCGTACACCAGGTAATTTGCGCGCTTTCTATCAAGCAAGAATGCGTAACGTGAAGACGGGTAAATTAGTTGAATATCGTTTTAGAGTTGATGAGAGTGTTGAGATTGCACGTGTGGAAACAAATGATTATCAATACTTATACGAAGATGGGGAGTTCTTTGTTGTGATGGACAACAACTCATATGAACAATTCAATATTCCCAAATTCTTATTTGGTGATTCAGCGCGTTTCTTAAAAGAAGGAATGACTGTAATTATTGCTTTTGAAAGTGATGAGCCGATCATGGCAGAAGCACCCAAAAGTGTTGAATTGGAAATTACATATACAGAGCCCGCAGTGAAAGGAGACACTTCTACAAATGCGCTGAAGAAAGCTACTGTAGAAACAGGAGTAGAGATTATGGTGCCTCTATTTATCAATCAAGGAGAGAAAGTAAGAGTTGATACGCAAACAGGTAATTATATCGAACGCGTAAAGTAATATAAGATTTTAGGTTTAGGTTGATTATTCGGTCTTGATAGCGCTCGCTACAAGGCCGTTTTTTTTGCTCTATCTTTGCTCACCTGTGATCAGCTAAATCATGGAATAAAAAATATATATTTAAGCATGAAATCGAAAAAGGAATTAAGACAGGAGTTTAAGATGAAAAGATGCCAGCTTTCCAAGCAAGAGGAGGAGCGTCTTAATCGTGATTTACTGCTACAATTTCAGAAAATAGATCTAACAGCAGTTAAATTTATGCATGTGTTTCTTCCTATCGAAAAATATCATGAGCCAGATACGTATTCCATCATCAACTATGTGAATGAGTTTTTTTCGAATATTGTCCTTGTCGTATCCAGATCAAATTTTTCGGACTATTCCATGCAGCACTATATTCTGGATTCCCAAACTGTGTTTGAAAAAAATGAATGGGGCATTCTGGAACCTGTTTCGGGGGAGGAGGTCTCACCGTTGCTTATTGATTTTATAATCGTTCCTTTGCTGGCATTTGATTTGGATGGTCATCGGGTAGGTTATGGAAAAGGATTTTACGATCGTTTTTTTGCGCTTTGTGCTGCAGAAGCCCAACGAGTAGGATTATCTTTTTTTGATCCAATTGAGCGAATCGCTGATCGAAATGAACACGATGTCATGTTGACAAAAGCGATTACGCCCTATCATATTTATAGTTTTGTTTAGCGTAAATAAGCTAATAGGAGCTCTGTTGTACGCTTTATTTTATTGATTCAGCTCATTAATTTTTATTTATATGCTGATTTCGGTACATGCTGATTTAATTAAAATTATTTTTTATTTTTAATGTGAAATTCTACTTATATGCGGCTATGCTGAGATTTTTTCTTATACTTTTTTTTGCGGCTATAATTCCCAATAGCGCTGTTCTCGGAATGGATATAATGGATTCCAATTCCTCTGCAGAAGAAAAAGAATTTTACGAGACGATCATCCGGGAGTCGCAAAAGCACCGAGCTTCCAGTGCAGCATTGAGTAGATACCTAACGCCTTATTTTAACCAGGGAATCCGAAAAAACGATAACGCCTTGCTTGCAATTTATTATTGCTTATTAGCAGATCAGTCTTTTGATAATGAGGGTGGTAGAAATAGTTTCAGTGATAAATATTACCTTAAAGCCCTAGATCTGCAAGAGGAGTACAATTATCAAAACGTGAAGGCATGGGTAAAGGTGATGTACGGGTTTTATTTGTATAGATGTTTAAAGGCTTCGGAAGCACTTCCATTGTTATTGGAGGGTGAAAAAAGCCTGGAGGATATACCTAGAGAACTGGTGTTAGATCTTACACAGACTTACAAAAAGCTTGGCTATTTCTTCGGAACTTTGGGAGATTATCGTTCGGGAATTAAGTATCTGGAATTAGGCCAGCAACAGGCGGGCATTGCTCTGCAATTGAAAGCAGAGATCTTAGACAACTTAGGCTTATTGATTTTAAAAAGTGGTGGGGATACCGTGCAGGCAATGAAAAACTTTGACCTTGCTCTGCATTTGGCGCTTTCTGAGAAGGATTCTCTTCGCTATGCGAAGATTTTGGGCAATCAGGCGCGGATTTATGAAGGTATGAAAGATTATCAAAAAGCACTGTCACTTTTGGATAAAGACCTGGAAATTTCGAAATCCCTGGGGAACAATAAAAATACCATTTTTGCCTTAATGATGCGGATTCGCTTGCGTATTGCTATGGGAGCAAATCAAGAGGTCCGTCAACTGATCAATGAAACCGAACATCTGTTGGAAGGCGCCGACGATAAAAAAACAATACTTGAGTTGGAGGGGCATAAGTTGAATCTTGCCATTCAAAACCATGATTTGACGCAAGAGCTCAATGTGCGGCGCCGGATTGAACAACTTCAGGATTCATTGCGCTTCTTGGACGGAGATCCTGTTTTATCGCAATTGAAATTTATGGCAGATAAACAAAAATATGCCGACAAATTATCCTTGGCACAAGCGCTAATAAAAAAGAAACGTGCCGAAACGAGATTGTGGGTTATATTAAGCTTGTTTCTATTGGTGCTATTCTTTTTTATCTACAATACTTTTAGATATCGTTCGAGGAAGCGCATGCAGGCATACGAATATCAGTTGCTGAACCTCAAGTATACCAAAGCTGAACTGGATAAAGAATTGATGAGTTCCAAAAGTCAGATTGAGGAATACATGCTGTATCTCAAACGTAGTAATGAACAGATAAATCTTCTTTCTTCAATGCTTGATGAGATGGGGGAAACAAGTATTAAAGACCGGGATGAACTTAAAACACTTTTGCAGTCTCATCTTATCACAGATGAGAAATGGCAGGAATTTAAGTTCTTGCTTACCAAGGAATTTCCGAACCTGCTGCATGATATTCAAGGTAAATTTCCTGATATTACAGAGTCTAATCTGCGTGTGATTGTCCTCATGAAAATGGGACTGAATAATAGAGAAGCCGCTAATGTTCTGGGCGTTACTCCCGACGCAATCAAAAAGTCAATGCAACGTTTGAAAAAGAAACTCGGTGGACAAGCCGGAATATTGATGGAATATATTTCGGATAAAGAGCTTGTGTAAGAGGTGATGATTGCTCGATCGTCTATATCTTTTACTCAGTTAAAACCCGATGATTGAGAATAACCGAAAGATAAACTTCCATTAACCCTCTGTTCGTACATTCAGCTTGTTTTATGTTATGTTTTTGAAATATTTTTTATTTTATTTATTTTTTTGAAGTGCCCCTTTCTTTGCTTGTATCTGATATTTATATTAGCTGTTTCTCCGTAAATTCATGCGTTTTAGGGGTATTCTCCATTATTGGTTACTGGACAAATTGAGCTACCAGCGCAAAGGTTGTGGTTTCCGGACCTCCCAGCCTAGCGGTACCATCATTGAAAATTGAAATCGCTCCAAATAGGTCGGCTGATCAAAGACACATGAGCGCTGTTCGATGCTGCTTGCGCTGAGGAAGAGTTCGCGAGCACTACCGAAGAGCTTTTGTTCTCCTTTCATGAAGTTCCATGCTGCGCTGATGATATTTCTTGCTCTGCCCAAGTGAATGCATAGCGCTCGCTGTAGCTATTTTGAACACTCAATAGGTCTCCTGGAGCTGTGATCGAATTTCTTGCTCTTCTTCTTTTGATCTGTTGGAAACTGAATACATCCTGTTGGTTGATTGTGTCATTTACTTGTTCATGTGAAGCGTATGTGTTGACTGCGGAAGTGTATCAATGCCAGGCTCATGATATTCTTTTGATGACCGCAGTGTTCTCGAGGGCTGCCCAAGCAACTTCGTACAGTGCCGAAGTGTATTATTCCTTAGACGATAGTAATCAGTCGGCGGGCAATGAATTCTCCTCGTTATAGAATAGCGACCTTTAGCTCATCCATCCAAACACTTACGCGGTCGAAGCGATTTAATCGTCTCAGCACATATTCCTTTACGCATCTGAATGGTTTTCTTGGCACTCGCATGTGTTCTTGGTTTAGAAGGATCGGTTCTCGATCTGTGCGGAAGAGAACACCTAACGCGGTTCTTTGTGAAGGTTTGCTAACAAAGATAAGCCGATTTCGCCCAGATTTGCTTCGTCACAAACAAGAGGTAGTTTTTGCAAAAAGAGAAAGGATGTAGACAATTCAATTCACTATTACCAAAAATATGACCGTCTCAGTTTCCTGGACGGTCATATTAAGTGTAGAGCTCAATGGGCTCCTATTTAATCCAATGGATTTTCTTTCAGATTTTTTTCCCATGCCCAAGCTGAGGCCATCATCTCATCAATGCCCAGTTCGGCTTTCCAATGCAATTGATCTGCTGATTTGGTCACATCACCATATACCTTGATGATATCACCATCCCGACGCGGGCCAATTTCATAATTCAATTTTTGACCAGAAGCTTTCTCAAATGCTTTGATGGCTTCAAGTACTGAATAACCATTACCGGTTCCCACATTGAATACGTCATATTTACCGTTAGGGTTTCCTTTTTCCAATAATTTGATTGCAGCGACGTGGGCTTTTGCTAAATCAACCACATGAATATAATCACGTACACAAGAACCATCAGGCGTATCATAATCGTCTCCGAATACTGTTAATTTCTCTCTTTTCCCGATTGCTGTCTGTGTAATAAATGGTAATAAGTTTTGAGGTACACCATTTGGCAATTCGCCTATCAATGCAGACTCATGCGCACCTACCGGATTGAAGTAACGCAGGGCGATAATCTTATAGTTATCGTATGCATTAGCTGTTTCTTCAAGAATTTCTTCAGCAATCTGTTTTGTATTTCCGTAGGGTGAAGCCGCTTTTTTAACCGGTGCACTTTCATTAACAGGAAGTGAGTCTGGTTCGCCGTAAACCGTACAGCTCGAAGAGAAAACAAAATTGATTGGCTTCTCACGGTATGATTCCAAGATGTTAATCAAGGAGAAAAAATTATTGTGGTAGTATTTTAAAGGATTTTGAACCGATTCACCTACAGCTTTGGATGCAGCAAAGTGAATAATTCCGGAGATATCACTGTTATTTTTTACAAATTCATTTACTTTATCGGTATCACAAAGGTCGAATTGATGAAATTCGGGTTTAATCCCGATGATTTTTTCTATTTGATCCAATATCTTGATATTTGAATTGGAAAGATCATCAACGATTACAGGAATATATCCTGCCTGATGTAGTTCGACAACGGTGTGAGAACCAATATAGCCTGTTCCGCCTGTGACTAATATTTTTTTGCTCATTATTTTTGATTATAGTATGTAAAGTCTTTATGTGATAATGTTTCCAAAGGAACCTTTCTGTAAAAATCTATGGTTTTTTCTAAGCCTAATTTTCGGTCTATTTTGGGCTGCCAATTCAATTTTGCCTTCGCCATACCAATATCCGGTTTACGTTGTTTAGGGTCGTCTATGGGCAATGGTCTATGGCTGATCTTACTTGAGCTATCAGTTAGTTCTATGATCTCCTGTGCCAACTGCAATAGTGATATTTCATCGGGATTGCCTATGTTTATGGGTTTTATACAATTTGAATGCAACAACCTATAAATGCCTTCGATTTGATCATCGATATAACAGAACGACCGTGTTTGTGAACCATCACCAAAAAGAGTAATGTCTTCGCCTCGAATAGCTTGTGCTATAAACGTTGGGATGGCACGCCCGTCATTGAGACGCATTCTCGAGCCGAAAGTATTGAATATTCTGACAATGCGTGTATCAAGTCCATGCGCATTATGGTAGGCCATCGTAATGGCCTCCTGAAATCTTTTGGCTTCATCATATACCCCTCTGGGACCGACAGGGTTAACATTTCCCCAATAATCTTCTGACTGTGGTGAGACCAAAGGGTCGCCATAGACTTCTGAGGTCGATGCTACTAATATACGGGCCTGTTTAGCCCTTGCCAGGCCAAGGAGATTGTGGGTGCCCAAAGAGCCGACTTTGAGTGTTTGAATCGGAATTTTAAGATAATCGACAGGACTTGCTGGTGATGCAAAATGGAGGATATAATCCAAATCTCCCGGAATATGCACAAACTTCGAAACATCGTGATGATAGAAGTCGAAATTCTCCAGCTTAAATAAATGTGCGATATTCTGTAGGTCGCCAGTGATCAGGTTATCCATGCCAATAACATCGTAGTCTTCGGCAATAAAGCGATCGCAAAGGTGGGAACCAAGGAAGCCCGCTGCTCCAGTGATCAAAATCCGTTTGCGTTGTCTATTTTCCACTCAATGGTTCCTTATTAATGAAATGGGTTTGATATCTTTGACTAAGATAAACATTATTTTTACAACATGCGTTTGCTTTATTCAATTGGAATCTTTCTTTATGGACTCTTATTGCGTATTTTGGCCCCTTTTCATGCCAAAGCGCGTCTCATGGTGACAGGACGAAAAGACTGGTATTTACGAATGAAACAATCGGTTGATTCCAACCAAAAACATATTTGGTTTCACTTCGCTTCCCTAGGAGAATTTGAGCAGGGCAGACCTGTTTTGGAAGCCGTAAAAAATAATTATTTGGATCATAAAATAATTGTAACATTTTATTCACCTTCTGGCTATGAGATAAGAAAGAATTCCAATCTGGCGGATCATGTTTTCTATTTACCTTATGACACGGCTCAGAATGCACGACTGTTTTTAGACTTGATCAATCCCACTTTTGCCGTTTTTACGAAATACGAATATTGGTATTATTATTTTGAAGGATTGCACCGGCGGGGGGTACCTTTATTTCTGATTGCGGCAATTTTTAGACCGGAACAGATTTTCTTTCAGGCCTATGGATCCTTTTTTCTTAAGATTCTGGGTTTTGTAACTTATTTCTTTGTACAGAACGAGGAAAGTGTGCGTTTATTGAAAGAATATGGAATTCGAAATGCGGGATTGGCAGGTGATACGCGTTTTGATCGTGTGATTGATTTACCTAAGACTCGGAAAGACATCCCATTAATAGCAGATTTTGTCGGAACCGCTCCTGTTTTGGTGGCTGGAAGCACCTGGGCTGAGGATGAAAAATTATTGAAAGAGTTGTTCCAACGGTTTCAAGATTATAAGCTGATCTTAGCCCCGCACGAAATCAATGCGGGCCATGTTGTCAGTATATTAAATCTATGGCCTGCAGCCCTTCGCTTTTCAAAAATCACGGAATATGATATGGAAACTTTAAAGGGAGCAAAAGTATTAATTATAGATAATATCGGGCTGTTGTCTTCTTTGTACGCTTATGGTCAAATTGCCTATATTGGTGGTGGATTTGGAGTAGGGATACATAATACATTGGAAGCAGCGACTTATGGCATGCCGGTGCTGTTTGGACCTAATTTTAAGAAATTTCAGGAAGCGAAAGATCTGATTGAGCAAGGGGGAGGTTTCTCGTTTTCTAACAGCGAGGGGCTTGCCGCTGTATTTGAACGATTGCAGGATCAATCCAAACGTGTGGAAGCAGCGAAATCAGCACGCCAATATGTACAGCAAAAGGCGGGAGCGACACCGATTATCATGAAATATCTGAAGAATGCCAAGCTATAATAAATGAAAAAGATTGGCGCAAAAAGTAGAAGTTAACTATCATAGAAACGGAAAGCTGAAAAGACCGGCTAAATGCAGATGAACGGGGTGAAAGAAAAATAGGGCTCCGTTCATTTTGGATACCCTATTTTTATATTGAAAATTGGATTTTAATAGTATGTGTATCTTCTTACACCTGCAATATGCCGCGATAGACGCATGACCTGGTGGGAATAGCCATACTCATTATCATACCATACATAGAGTACAATATTTTTACCATCAGCTGAAACAATAGTTGCTGGTCCATCAATGACAGCGGCTGCTGTTGTACCTATTATATCTGTAGAGACAAGCTCATCATTGCTTGAGAATTTAATCTGTTCAACAAGACTGCCTTCCAATGCACTCATTTTTAAGATTCTATTTATTTGTTCCAAAGATATTGCGGAGGTCAATTCTAAATTTAATATGGCTAATGACCCATTAGGGACAGGTACCCGGATTGCGTTGGAAGTGAGTTTGCCTGTTAATGTCGGAAGGACTTTTGAAACAGCACTGCCAGCCCCAGTCTCCGTAATGACCATGTTCAAGGCTGCAGCACGACCTCTTCTGGATTTTTTATGCATATTATCTACCAGATTTTGATCATTCGTATAGGAATGGATAGTTTCTATATGGCCTTTCAGGATACCTATTTTCTCTTCGAGGACGGCCAAAACTGGTGCAATAGCATTTGTGGTACAGGAAGCAGCTGAAAAAATAGCATGTTTTTCCAGATCTATCGTGCTTTCGTTTACACCGTAAACAATGTTGGGAACACCTTTTCCAGGGGCCGTCAACAATACTTGCGAAGCGCCTTTAGAGGCTAAATGGCGTGCAAGTTCTTTTTCATCACGAAAGGCGCCTGTATTATCGATAACCAATGCATTATTGATGCCGTATGCTGTATAATCAATATCTTCAGGTTGCTTAGCAGAGATAACGTTGACCGTGATACCATTAATAATAAGCGCATTTTTTTCAGGATCGGTATAAACTTCGCCCTCAAATTCGCCGTGTATAGAATCGCTTTTCAGGAGAGCGGCTCTTTTTAACAATGATTTGGCATCATTGGGGTCTCTGGTGACTATTGCCCGTAGACGAAGCTGCTTGCCAGAACCCGATTTATTAATAAGTTCGCGTGCGAGCAGGCGACCAATACGACCGAAACCATAAAGCACAACATCGCGAGGTGTTAATTCCTGCCATTCGGCGATTCCCTCTAATTCATTGAAAATAAAAGAAGACAAATCCTCCATATTGATCTGGTCGTTTGTGGCTTTTGTTGCAAGTTTACCGATATCAATTCGAGCGGGAGCCAGATTTGATTTTTCCAATACACGGGCAACATTCAATAGATCGAATATGGTCAGTATATTGCCGGTAAGGAAAGTGCTTTCCCGGAGGTGGTTGAGAATCACACTTACTTTTTCATCAACAAGCTGCTCTCTGAAGAGAACGAGCTCAACGGTATGGTTATACCAAAGATTACTAATGATTTGAATCAGTTCAACAGCTGCATTTTGCTGCTCTCTGTAACTTTTGATTTCTAAATCAAAAGAACGACTATGTAACATAATATTTTATAATAGATTATGCTGCAAACATAGTATAAACAGCGCTAAAAAAGTGATTTAATTTTCATTTTCGTAATTATTGAAATAAAAACATGCTTATTATTATTGTTTTGATAATTTTTTAGATTGTTTTGTTGTTAATTTTCAATAATAAATAATTCGGACATGATATGATCCGCCATTAATTTACCAGAATCTGTTAATCTTAATTTATTATCGTCTAAAATTAATTGTTGCTGCTCGAGAAATGGTGCGGCATCTTCTATTATTTTGCTTTTAACGGAGTAATCAAAATTCTTTTCTAACTGCTCCAGATCCAGGCCCCACATGGTGCGCAGTGAGGTCATAATACACTCGTTAATCTGATCGCGAACAGATAGATGCTCGATTTCCAAGGGAAGCTGGTTGGTCTGTATGGAGCCGATATACTTGGCATTATTGGCGATATTCCAAGATCTGGAATGACCATTGAATGAATGGGCTGAAGGGCCGATACCTAGGTAATGTTTGCTTTTCCAATAGTTGGTATTGTGACGTGCATATAAACCATTTTTAGCAAAATTGGAAATTTCATATTGTTCATAACCCGCACTTTTCAATGTTTCGATCAGCAGATTCATCTGATCAGCCGCCTGATCTGAATCAATGGCCGGACTCATGCCCTTCTTGATGAAATGATCTAGTGCTGTTTTAGCTTCCACAGTCATTGAATAGGAAGAAATATGGGGGATCGCAAAATCGATCAGTTGTTGCATATTGTAGCGCCATTTTTCATCGGTCAACAAGGGGTAGCCATAAATAAGATCACAGGTGATATTCTCAAATCCTGCATCCTGTACACGCATGATTGCTGCGGATGCTTCCTGTTGGGTATGCGCCCGATTCATCCATTTCAGATCTTCCTCAAAAAAAGACTGTACCCCTATACTGAACCTGTTCACGGGAGTTGATCTTAATGCATTCACTTTTGCGGCATTAAGATCATCTGGATTAGCTTCCAACGTAATTTCAGCATGATCACTTATGTCAAATTGTTTGGCAACAGCATCAATGATCCTTGAGATTTCGTCCGTCTCCAACAGAGAGGGAGTCCCACCACCAAAATAGATGGATTCAACTTTTCTGTCTTCCAAATACGGAGACCTAAGTTCGATTTCTCGCAAAAGGGCATTGACCATTTCGGTCTTGTATTGCAGTGAAGTACTGAAATGGAAATCACAATAATGGCAAGCTTGTTTGCAGAACGGGATATGGATGTAAATCATGGGCACAAATATACCAAGACTGGTCCAACTTCATCGTTTATTCACATTTTTTCTTCCATTTGGGCAGTCGTTTCCCCCATTCTCTTAGATATTTTTATTGGCGAGCAATACCCGGTGTTATGTCACGTCAATGTTGAATGCGGGTATTTTTAGAAATAGTATTTTAAAAATATATTTTCTATCTTGATGGTCAGGTTCATTTTACATAATCAAAAAACTAATCTTATGAAAATATCCTCCCGTCGTGACTTTCTGAAGAATGTCATTGGTGCATCGAGTATGCTGCTGCTTTCACAGCAAGGCTTCGCTTTGGATAAACCTTATGAAGAAGCATTTATTGATAAGTTGCTCCCAGCACCAAGGGGCGGCGGATTTGCCATGGCAGACTATTGGATATGGGATCCTTCAGTGATTAAGGGGGAGGATGGTCGGTATCATATGTTTGCGTCACGTTGGAGCAAAAAATATGGCTTTGGTAATTGGGTAACCAATTCGGAAGTTGTTCGGGCAATTTCCGATACCCCAGAAGGACCCTACGAATTTGTTGAGGTGGTATTGCCTGCCCGCGGGAAAAAGTATTTTGATGGTTGTACAACCCATAATCCCCGGATCGTTAAAAACGGTGACTATTATGTGCTTTATTATTTTGGAAACAATTATGAGGCGCCCAATCCTGGTTATTCCGAGAATGTTTGGGAATCGGGTTTGGGACAGAAGGCCTGGATGCATAAACGCATCGGAATGGCCTATTCAAAGTCGATATCAGGTCCTTGGAAGCGCGTTGATCAGCCCATTTTGAATCCGAGGAAGGGCGAGTGGGATGCTTCCATAACATCCAATCCTTCTCCGGTAGTCCTGCCAGATGGAAAAGTATATCTGATCTATAAATCATCACCGGTGAATTATAATCCCCCTCTACTATTGGGCGCGGCACAAGCTGATTCGTTCCTGGGGCCATATCTTCGTTTGTCCAACAAGCCTATTTTTTCTTTCCATACTGATCAAAATCATGAAAATGATGTGGAAGATCCTTTCGTATGGCATAATGGTCAGCATTTTGAATTGATTATGAAAGACCGCTATGGCAAAATCTGTGGGGAAGAGGGTGGCGGCATCCATGCATATTCGAAAGATGGAATCGATTGGCATCTGTCAAAAGCCGTCAAAGCCTATTCCAAGACGATCCGCTGGAATGATGGGACTGTCAGCCATCAAGCTAATTTTGAGCGGCCATTTTTACTATTTGAAAATGGGAAACCGACACATCTTTTTGCGGCTACAGGAGATGGATCCGAGTCCTATCAGTTTGAACGGACCTGGAATATGGTCATTCCATTGAGAGGATAGTATTTTACCGTTCCCTGGACAACCTTCATTCCGTTCAAATAAAAATAAGCCCTGATAAATTGCAATTTATCAGGGCTTATTAAGTTCTCAAAAAGTAGTTCTTTTATATAATCTGCTGCAATGCCTATCTTTCAGTATTAAAATCAGCGTGTCAGACTATTGTTCGCTGATTCTACATCCGCAAGTCGAAGCGAAGGATCTATTGTGATGGTTTTAGGGGCCTTATTGACTGAGATTTTATATTCAGGGTTGGTCCAGAACCAATCTTTCAGTACAGTGCGTTTTATACCCTTATAGATTTCAAAATTTTCCGCCGGTTTTTCACCGCGCATTTCACGTAAAGGGATGTAAAATAGCTCTTTGCTTCCATCTTGATATTCTACAAGTATATCGAGTGGCATCGCAAAGTTTGATTTATTGAGCAGTTGAATTTCTGAATCGGTAACATGACCGATTGCATAATCAATTTGACGTGTGGTATTGATAAATAAATTGAAATACCACTTCAGGTTTATGCCTGATACCTCCTCTGCGACACGCTTGAAATCATTAGGTGTCGGGTGTTTGAATTTCCAGCTATCGTAGAATTTCAAAAAGGTTTTCTCTAGATTTTCTTGACCGATAATATAGCCTAATTGCTCAGCCAGAACAGCACCTTTATTATAAGCTTCGTTACTATAGCCATAATTTGTATTATAATAGTCCGCAAGCAGGCTCATCGGCTCTTCCTTGCCTGAAAGTGCTAATTTATAATAAGCGCGATAAGCATCGATAAGTGGATTGGATGCAATGGCTCCCCGTTTTTCAAAAAGATGTTGCATCGCTAATTCTTCAACATAGGAAGTGAATCCTTCGTCAAACCATTCATCAACGGTTTCATTGATCCCGAATAAATGCTGATACCAGGAGTGAGCAGATTCATGGAAGATAACGCCAACAAGGCTTTTTAGATTACGGCCACCGGTAATTAACGTCGCGGTGCCATATTCCATGCCGCCATCGCCCCCCTGAATAATGGTATAAGTCGGCCAAGGATATTTGCCGAATTTAGCACTACAGAAATCGAAAAACTCAGTTGATAGGCCGAGAGCTGTTTTCCAGTTTGATATAACTTCTTTGTCAGTAGGGAGATACACCGTGTAAACTTTTATGCCATTCTTGCTTGAGGCGGAATCTACAACGAATTTGGGATCTGCAGCCCAGACAAAATCATGGATGTTTTCGGCTTTGTAATGCCAGGTCGCTTTGTCCTGATTGGTTTTTATTTTAGCTTTTGCCTGATAGCCTTTCACCTCATTTGGATTTTGAAGAACACCTGAAGCACCGACAACATAGTTTTTGTTGAGGTGTATAGTGACGTCAAAGTTGCCGAAAGGTGCGATAAACTCGCGGCCGATATATTCATCAAGGTGCCAGCCGAATTCATCAAACTGTGCCATCTTCGGATACCATTGTGCCATTGAAAGTGCTACACCTTCTGCCGAGTTACGGCCTGACCTACGGATCTGCTCAGGTACCTGTGCTGTCCATTCCATATTAAAATTTGCTGTTTCTCCGTCCTGGATCGCAGTGGGTAGGGTCACTTCCAATATCGTCCCATCAATCTTATAGCTTGTATTGGCCCCATTCATGCTGAGGCTTTTAATTTTTTGGTAACCGATCTGGTTTGGTTGTAACGTTTCGATACGGCTTTGCAATATTGGTTTTTCTTTGGTGCCAATATTGGATACCATCCGTTTATCTGGATCACTGATATTTTTCAATCGGTAATCCATCATTGATCCTGGTTGGAATGCGTTAAAATATAAATGAAAATAGACTTTTTTTAAGGATTGACCTGAATTGTTGCTATATTTCAAAGCCATTTTTCCATCATATTGATAAGCTTTTTCATCCACGTTGACATCCATTGTATAGTCAACCTTCTGCTGCCAGAATCCTTTTCTCTGGGCCTTTACTTCCTGTCCTCCAATATTTATGACACATATAAGCGCTAGAAAGGACAATATTTTGATTTTCATGCTCCAAACTTACAAAATTGTCTCAAGAAATGCCGATTAATCAACCTAATCGAGGTAAATGTCATCAAATCTTGACGAAAAGTGATTTGATTATTAATAATTGGCTTGGTTTTGGTTAGAAAATTTATCTGTTGAGTTAACAAATATTGCAAATAAATTTATGGAAAATCTGTATTATAAGCCTTCGGGGAAGGCGCCTGCTTTAGCATTAATCGGTTCACTTGTGTTAGGTATTGTCGGAGCGGTTGTTCTGGCCATTATCTACATTGCTTTACAATGGTTTATTCCGATCGTCTATTTCAATGTATTTATCACACTTGGGTTTGGCGCCGGACTGTTCTATCTGCTCAATTTTTGTTTCAAACAATGGAAGTTAAGAAATAAAGGCGTCGCGATTATCATCACTCTGATTGTTGCCCTAGTTGGTTTTTATGCACAGTGGGCGCTGTTCGTTTCGTTGATGTATAATGCTGAAGGTACCATGGGTGGTGACACTTGGGTAAAATCTTCTTTTAGTCTGGAAGGTTTTAAAGCATTTTTTATGCATCCATCATTTATCTGGGAGGCGCTGCAGGGGCTAAATGAGGTTGGTACTTTTACCTTGAAGAAGTCGCCAGTTTCCGGTGCGATGCTCTGGGCCGTCTGGGCTATTGAAATGGCAATCATCCTGATTACACCTATTGTTATGGCTTTTAGGGGCATTACCATTTATCCTTTTTCAGAGAAAGACGAAATGTGGATGAAAAAGAGAATTTTGCCTGGAAGATTAAAGTTTGTTGAGGATAAAGATGCCATGGCAAATACGTTGGCAAATCATGATTTTGCCTATGTCTACGATCATCTTTCCGATGAAGAAGAGCATTTTTCTTTTGCAACTGCAGAGGTGTACGAATCGGATACCGATGACCATCAATACCTGACCATCTATAATCATCAATTTGTCGAGAAGAAAGGGAAGATGGAAGAGAAGAAGGATGAGGTTATTGAATTTCTGCGAATTAATAGGAACAGTCTATAAAAGCCCTTTAATAACTACAATAACAGAAAGACAAAATAGCTCCAGGATTTGTTTCTGGAGCTATTTTATTTAGTATCCTACTTAACTAATATTCCCCCTTTTGCAATCCAGTCGTTGATGGAAGCACTGTAAATCTTAACGTCTTTAATCCCGTTTTTAGCTAATATTGAGGCTGCAATTGTCGCCCGGTCTCCAGATTGACAATGCAGGTATAATTCTTTTGTGCGATCAATTTTGTCCAGATTGTCTTCAATTGTTCCAACAAAGAGATGTGTGGCATGTGGCAGATGTCCTGCTGTAAATTCGGCTGTATTCCTGACATCGAGAATCTGAACATTCGGATTCTCCAGTACAGCATTCATCTCTTGGAACCCAATAAGCTGCTGTTGTTCCAAGGGAATTCCCAATTGAGGAATTGTTTCCAGAGTAATATATCCGGCAACATGATCGAGGCCGATGCGCATTAGCTTGCGGGCAATCTCTTCCTTTTCGTTTTCATCCATGATAAGTACAAAAGGTTTTGTGTAATCCAAGATCCAGCCAGCCCAGGTATTGAATGTCCGATTATGCTGTATGTTGATGCTGCCTGGAAGATAGCCTTTGGCGAAGTCAAATTTATGCCGTGTATCAATGATCGTTGTACCTGCCTGATATAGTTTGTTGAATTCTGCCGTTGAAAGTTTCGGGTACTGAGGCACGCTTGTTTGTAGTGGTCGCTTGATTTTGTTAAGCTTCTTCATCTGGGCAAAATAACGCGGTGGCTCAGGTTGTCCTTCTAAAAGTTCAGTTATAAAACCACTTTCATTATTTTGGTATTGCAGCGCCCAGTTGCGTATCCGTTCATAACCAACCGTTGAACTAGGTACAGCACCCAATGCTTTGCCACATGCTGATCCAGCGCCATGGGCAGGCCACACTTGGATATAATCTGGTAAAGTCAAAAAATGCTGTAAAGACTTAAACATCTGCTGTGCACCTATTTCTTTGGTGCCAATGAGTCCAGCGGCATTCTCCAAAAGATCTGGACGGCCAATGTCTCCAACAAATACAAAATCACCTGTAAATATCATCACCGGATCCATTGTGGCTGGCGTATCAATTAAAACAAAACTAAGACTCTCAGGCGTATGTCCAGGGGTATGAAGCACCTTAAAAATTAGATTTCCAAGATGGATCTGATCACCATCTTTTAATCCGATATGGGGAAACTCATATTGCCAATCTTTGCCTCCTTCGTCGGAAAGATAACATTGGGCGCCTGTTAGTTCAGCTAATTCCAATGTTCCGGAGAGATAATCAGCATGGATATGTGTTTCGGCAATATGTGTAATTTTTAAATTGTTTTTTGCTGCAATCGCTAAGTAAGTGTCGACATCTCTTTTGGGGTCAATTACCATGGCAACACCTTTGGCCTGACAGCCAATTAAATAACTTGAATGTGCTAAAGATGACTCAAAAATGTGTTGAAAAAACATAATATATGATTTTTAGTGATTTACGAATTGAATGATTTCGAAAGTGAAAATTAGGATACCGATACTGATCAGAAAGTAACCGAAGATCCCCTGTAGTCGTACTACCTCCAATTTGTCCTTCCATTTGGAACCAATCTGAAGGCCTATTAAAGTGATTAACGTAAAAGTAAGCAATATCGGCCAATTCATGTGGTTCAAGAGTTGGTAGTTGGCGACCAGACCAAAGGACGCGTTTAATCCAATAATGAATAACGATGTCGCAATTGCTTGCTTCAAGGGGATCCCCAGCAGAAGCACCAAAGCGGGTACAATAATAAATCCGCCGCCAGCGCCGACAAGCCCCGTCAAGATACCCACCAGTAAACCTGCTGTGATAACTTTGAGGACTTGACCTATATGCATTGTAATGGCTGGTATTTCGACCTGTTTCCTTCTGCGGATCATTGCCAGTGCGGAAATTAGAATAACAATCGAAAACAGCAACATAATAACGTGATTTCTGGAGATCGCTATTTCTGCAAGATGAAATTGCGCTGGTATGGCAGCCAACAAGTGTCGCTTGGTCAAGTAGACCGACAGTAAAGACGGAATTAAAAAGACTGCTGTGGTCTTTAGATCTATTTCACCTCTGGCCAGGGGGGTGATTGAGCCGATTATGGCCAGTATTCCAATGGAAAACAAGGAATAATCAAGAGCATATTGGGGCTCAATATGAAATAGGTACACGAAGATCGGTAGTGTTAAAATACTGCCGCCACTCCCCATCAAACCCATTGATAGCCCAACCAATATCGCCAATAAAAAGCCAATTATAAATAGTAGTTCCATTCTTGCTAAATCAAATGCTATCGTTATACCCACAGGCTCATGATCATCTATTCTCGGCTTAATGAGGCAGCTTGTGTCTAATTAAACCATAGATCCATGTCCCTAGGATGGCGAAGATTAGTACAATGCCCAATGTCCAATAGCCTGAGCCGATCAATGCAAACATAGGTCCCGGACAGGCTCCTGACAATGCCCAGCCCAGTCCGAAAATGGTGCCACCGACAAGATAGCGTGTGATGCTTTTGTCTTTTGCCTGAAATGCGATCTGCATGCCATTGCTGTCTTTAATCTTTTTCCGTTTGATAATTTGTACAATGATAATCGCTGTTGTGAGTGCCGTACCGATCATGCCATACATGTGGAAAGAGCGGAACTGAAACATCTCATAAATGCGATACCATGAAGCTGCTTCTGATTTGTATAAAATGATCCCAAATAAGATCCCGATCAATATAAATTTTACTGCTTTCATTTATGCGAAGATTAAAGGAAATAAGAAGTGAACCATGATGATGCCACCTATAAAAAAGCCAATGACTGCGATTAGAGAGGGGAGCTGGAAATTACTGAGTCCTGAGATGGCGTGTCCAGACGAGCAACCCCCGGCATATCTTGTCCCGAAACCGATCAATAGTCCGCCAATGCTCAGTATTAGAAACTGAAGCCAAGAGCCGTTAAAAATAAAGATAGATTCAGGAAGATAGCCCTGTAGATGATCTATTATGCCCAGTTCCTTTAAATCAGCGACACTTTTTGCATTGATTTGCGCAGCGGTCCCGTCACTTAAAAAGTAATGGGCGATGAATCCTCCAATGGCGGTCCCGAGTACCACAAGAAGGTTCCAGGCTTGCGTCTTCCAGTCGAAGCGAAAAAAAGAGGATGATTTACCGGCACCTAATACCGTACACATTGTCCGCAGATTGTTCGACATGCCGAAATCCTTCCCCTGTTTTAACAACAAGTACATGACTAATGCAATTAAAGGCCCTGAAATATACCAAGGCCATGGTTGTTTGATGTATTCCAATAACATAGCTTGTTCTAAAGTTATATGACAAAGGTACATAGCGCTATTACAAAAAACGGTAACAAATGTTACCGTGGAATGTGCGTTATTACATATCGTAATATTCAATGTTGGCTTCCTTGAGGGCCTCGACTAATAACGGTAGGTCATCTTCTTTTTGGAATAATTTATTGCGCCAGGTACGAAAAGCGGAACCTTTGTTTTGGTTTATAATAATCAAATTGCCACCGGAGCGCCTGAGATTTCGGATATGTGAAATGTTGCTCAATGGGAATTCAATTGTCTTTTTTGAATTGCTGATGCGCAGCGTACCCGTGTCCAATTGCCATGTTGACTCCAGTGTAGAACATTTTATCGCTAAATACAGTGCCAATGGGACCATTAGAAGAGCAACGATGATCTTGTAAATTTCCTGAATTGGAACTTTAGACATCCCTGTCCCTATCAATAGAATTGAGGTCAACAGAATAAACATGTATTTTCCGCGATGCAATGTTGAAAGATGGAATGTTTGTGGGTTACTCTTCATACTTTTTTATAAACTTTCCTTTTGCATTAATATAGTAAAAATTCTCCAGGTCTTCACTGACCAAGGCTAAACCATTTTCAAAGGGTTGTGCATTTTGGAATTTAGATGGAATGACCACTTTTCCACTGTAGTCTATATATCCATAGGTATTGTCTTTAAATACCAATAGTAATTTTTCGCCAGCGAAAGATAGGAATTCATTACCTGTGGGTAATAATTTTTTACCGGATTTATCAACCAACTGATAGATCTGATTTTCGATAATGAGTGCCATATTGTCCCGGTACTCAGCTATTGTCTCATATTTTGCAGGGATCAATATATTGCCTTTCAGATCGAGCACACCGGTATAGTCCCCTTCGGTGTACAGCGCGTGACTTAAACTAGGAATGGAGATAAAATCATATTGTGCAGCGAGCAGTAGTTTTCCTGTATAATCCAATAGGCCATACTTCTGGTCTTTCATAAAGACTACCGGTGCGCCTTCCGTATCTAAACTTAGCGATTCATATTGACATGTGATAACTTCTCTACCTTGTAGGTCGATTAGACCAAACATCTGTGCTGCATCAGTGACAATTGCGTAATTACCTACATATGCGTAAATAGAAGCATATTTTGCTGGTGTGAGTTTGTTGTCGAGGCTATCCTTTACCCCAAAAAATTCAGTATTGGGATCCTGATACCAAGACAAATGGTCATTTAGGGCAGAGTCGGCGGCTGTTTCTTCAGCTTCTCCTTCTTCATAGCCTGCTGGAATCTCAAATAATGTAGCGTCATAAGGTATTTCTTCGACTTTAGTTGCCTGAATTCCTAGGCCTTCTGCTCCGATATATAATGCTGCTCCTGGTACTTTTTCTAGATAATCGTAGGTTCCCCAATATAATTTTGGTAAATGTTCCGCATACCACACGGTGATTTCAGTTTGTTTATCTTTACTGCCAGCGAGATTAAATGTTGCTTTTTTGCAGGACAAGCCGGCGATAATTTTCTTCTCATTCGGAATTAAGCTGATTTCAAAATCACTAGAGTAGGCGTAATCACTACCTTCTGAGGTTTCAATAAGCTTGCCGGACGCAAGATCGGTCGGTGTGTAGGTTTTGCTGTTTTCATCTATCAGATAGGAGGTCTTTTCTTTTATATTGCTAATTTGTACTGATTTTCCAAAAAGTAGTGTTTCTACGCGCATTTGGTCGTTGCGGATATAGGCATGCATCAACGCCTCTCCACTACCGGCCAATATTTTGATAAATTCGGAACTTGATGTGTCTGTACCTGTTTCGGGATCTGCAAACTGATAGGTGATTTTGAATAGTTTTTGTTGTGCCGAACCTGTTTTTACAAAAATTAATGTGAAAAACGCTATGCAAAGGAAAAAATGTTTCATTAGGAATACAAATTAAAATACGAATGTATTGAAATTTGGCTGGTTTGTGAAATAATCTTTTGTCATTTGAGAAAAATCATGCAAAAATTTTGATATTATTGTGAGCGAATGCCATTTTGTAAAATAAGTGGTAAAAATCAGACCGTAGGTAACTCTGCCGCTTGTATCATCGTAAAAAGTATCATATAAAAGTCAAGAAAGATCGAATTTTATGATATACAACGGTTTATATAAGACCTCTGCTGATATTTTTGTATTTTACAAACCTTAAATTTACTTTTTAAAACAATATCTGTGGAACTATTGCTTATAGAAGACGAACCGTCGGTCATATCATTAATAGAAAGAGGACTAAAGGAAGAAGGCTATAACATTAGCATTGCAATGGACGGCTATACTGGGTTGAAAATGGCCGGCTTAAATCATTATGATCTCATTTTGCTGGATGTAATGCTGCCGGGGATGAATGGTCTGGATGTATGCAAAAACATCCGTATGTCCAATAATGAGATTCCTATAATTATTCTGACAGCATTAAACCAAACAGAAGATATTGTTGCGGCTTTTGAACGTGATGCTGACGACTACCTCACCAAACCGTTTCGTCTGGAAGAACTAAAGGCCAGGGTCAATCGCTACAGCCGTAAATCCAAAACCGTTAGCGAACAAAAGAATGTGCTGACGTTCGACGATCTGCAACTGGATCGGGACAGTAAATCGGTACAACGAGGAAATACGCCCATCATACTCACAGCTACGGAGTTCCGTTTATTGGAATTCTTAATGCTCAATCGAAATAAAGTATTAACACGGATAGATATCCTGGAGGAAGTATGGGGTATGGACGTCGATCTGAGCACCAATGTCGTGGATGTGTATGTCAATTATCTTCGGAAAAAAATTGACAAACAGTTTGCCCGTAAATTAATCCATACGGTTATCGGTATGGGCTATGTCATCCGTCATGAAAATTAGGACCAAGATTGTACTCTTATTTTCAATCATCAGCACGCTTTTGCTTGTTGTCTTTGCCCTCTATGTTTCTTATTTTACCTACGATAGTTTGCAGACTAAGTTTTTTCACCGTTTAGAAGAAAATGCAGTTATCGTTGGAGATCATATAGTCCATCAAAAAGAAGAAAACAAAGAATTATATATTCAGGTAAAACGCAAATACCTCAAGCAGCTGTCCGAAGGGACAGACCATTTGCTGCGGGTGGTGAAAGGTAGCGACAGTATTCGGTTTAAACCTAATCTACCCATGCCCATGAGCTTTTATAAAGAAGTTATTAAGAATGGCAAAGGCAGATATATGCATAACAAGACTGCATTTGTTGCGGTATTCTTTAATGACAATCTCCATCACGACAACCTTATAGTCGTATCCGAAGGTATAGATGAGTATGGCCATGATGAACAACGACAATTAGATCATACCTTGATTACAGGTGGATTCTTAGCAATTCTATTGATTATCCTCATGTCATTTTATTTTGCAGATCGACTACTAAAGCCTATAAAAGATATCAACAGTGATTTGGGGAAAGTGGATATTGCTAATCTGGACTATAGACTATCCAGTAAATTCAGCAATGCTAAAGATGAGCTAGGGGTATTAATTGCTAACCTCAACTCGATGCTCAGTCGTTTGGATATTTCTGTACAGTCGCAACAGAGTTTTATCGGAAATGCATCCCATTCATTAAAGACACCGCTAACAATTATTGGTGGTGAGGCCGAACTTGCACGAAATCTAATCCCAAAAGAACACGAAGCCTATTATTCATTGGAGACGATTGCGAAATATGCGGATAAGATGGAACTCATTATTAATAATCTCCTTCAATTATCCCGTATGGGCTTTAAAGGAGAGGTAGATAATAAGGTGCTCATTCGCATCGACGAATTGCTCTATGAAATTTATAAGGCTGAACGAAGCATTCATAAAGATTTTAGGTTGTCCTTTGACCTTACTCAAATCCCTGAGGATAGCGATGAGTTAACTGTATTTGCTAATCCCGATCTGTTCTATATCGCATTTAGCAATATTATCTCCAATGCGTATAAATATGGCAATGGTGAGCAGGTTCAGGTCGCTATTAGCTGTGATGACCGAAATATTACAATTAAAGTATTTGATAAAGGGATCGGAATTCCGCAGAAAGATCAGCCCCATATTTTTACTTCCTTTTATCGCGCTTCCAATGTCGGGGATATCTATGGAAATGGCCTGGGGCTTGTTTTAGCCAAGAATATCTTCGATCTCCATGGTGCTGAGCTCAATCTTTATTCTGCAGAAGGGCAAGGTACCCAGGTTGTTGTCACGCTGCCTAAAATTGCTTTCTAATCTTATTTTAATCTCATCCTTATTCCATTTTTAATTTGCCATGATATACTTGTACCAGAGATAGGTATATCATATGAAACCATCACGATTTATTCAAACTATAAAGGAATAAATCTGATAGCTTCATCACCAACAAAAAGCAAGTTATACGGATGAAAAAAACACTTTCACTTATTACAACGTTGGGTTTGGGTATTGCGGCATTACATGCGCAGGAACAGGCTCCAATAGATTCCATTCCAGCAGAAAGAAATAACTTATTATCCAGAAGTAGTTTATTGTCAAAAGAACCAGCTAGGGCAAAATCATTTCAATTGGATGTTTTGCTGCGTGCGGGGCTGCAGGCTGATAACAGCGATGGCTCCAGTCAGGCAAAAGCAAATTTGGACGATGCCCGCATCTTGATGAGCGGTGATTACAACGAGCAGCTTTCTTATAAAGTACGTTTTCGCCTGAATAGATCATTTGCACCGACCAGTCAGGACAATGGTTCAAGAGCATTGGATATGGCCTATATCAAATACAAATTCGGCAAGGATCTGAAATGGTCGGTCACAGCGGGTAAGCAGAGTGCTATTGTGGGGAGCTACGAATTTGAAAACAATCCAATTTACGAATATAAATTCACGGATTATGTTGATCGCATCTTGAATTTATTTGTAGTCGGCGGTACATTGTCCTACGAAGTTAATCCCAATCATTCCTTACATGCACAAGTATATAATACCACAAACGATAGTTTTATGGATGTGCATACTAAAAATGGCTTTGCAGTAGGTGATTTGGAGCGTTCGGCTGTACCCATGGGTGCTTACTTCACTTGGGTAGGAGCCTTTATGGATAAAAAGATCAATACCAAATGGTCTTATAATATCTCGCAGTTTGCTAAGGGGCATACCAACCACTCGGTCTCCCTGGCCAACAAGTTTAAAACGCCAAAGCAGATGGTTTATTTAGACCTACAATATTCTTATCTGGGTGTTGACCATGCTTTGATCGCTTCATCCGCTATCAATGACTTTTACGGACGCACGGGTACAGCGCGCATTTTGGCAAAGGATGTCAGTTATACCTCCGCAATCCTTCGTTATGATCAATTTTTAAGTGAAAAATGGGAGGTCGCTCTGAAAGGTGGCTATGAGACTGCCGGATCAAGAGATGACGATCAAGTTGGAAAAAATTTCCGTCAAAACTGGACTTACTTTGCTGCGTTGCAACATAAGCCTTTTCATAATCAGGATTTGCGATTTTACCTAGGGTACGTGGGGAACACGGTAAACTACAAAGGACTCATGAATATGGATAAAAGTCAATATAACCGTGTTGCTTTTGGCGCATATTTTACCATTCCGGTGCTGTAATAATTCCTTTAACAAAATAACAAATAATTATTTTTTATGCGTTTAACACCAAGAGAAACAGAAAAGCTGCTATTGCATTTAGCAGGAGAATTGGCAGCAAAGCGACTAAAGCGTGGGGTGAAACTAAATTACCCTGAATGTATTGCCTATATCAGTGCTCAGATTATGGAGGAAGCAAGAGACGGCAGATCTGTTGCGGACTTAATGTCTTACGGTACGACTTTATTGAAAAGAAGCCAGGTGATGGAAGGTGTTCCTGAAATGATCCATGATGTACAGATTGAGGTTACTTTTCCGGATGGTACCAAGTTGGTCACTGTTCATGATCCTATTCGTTAATAAATCTTAAACATATGATTCCAGGAGAATACATTTTAAAAAAAGAAGAAATCAAAGCTAACGTGGGACGTAGAACCACTAGCCTTGTTGTAAAAAATGAAGGCGATAGACCGATCCAGGTGGGCTCGCACTATCATTTTTTTGAAGCGAACAAATTGCTTTCGTTTGACCGCGAAAAGGCATTTGGTATGCGCTTGAATATTCCTGCAAGTACGGCTGTACGGTTTGAACCGGGGGAACAGAAGTCTGTTGTGCTGGTTGAATTTGGCGGAAGTAAAGAAGTTCACGGTTTCAATGGATTGACAAATGGCAAGTTTACAGACCAGAATGTCAAATCGAAAGCTGTTGAGAAAATGAAAAAATTAAAATTCAGACAATCTAAATAAGATAGAATGGGAGGATGGAATAGACGCGAATGGATTAAGGTTGTAGGGCTCACTACATTGGGAACTACCGTTGGTCTGCATGCGCTTGGTTTAGATAAACTAGGTTTAGACAAATCATCTGTTAAATATATTGATGGGGAGCTTTATATCCCTAGAGAAAAATATGCTGCTCTTTTTGGCCCTACCACGGGTGATAAGGTGCGTTTAGCTGATACGGAGTTGTTTATAGAAATTGAAAAAGATTTCAACGTATATGGCGAAGAAAATAAATTCGGTGGCGGTAAGACAATCCGTGATGGTATGGGGCAATCTGCCCGTGCCCTGCGTGATGAGGATGTTTTAGACTTCTGTATTACCAATGTGATCATTATTGACCACTGGGGTATTGTGAAAGCTGATGTTGGTATTAAGGATGGTAAAATTGTTGGTATCGGAAAAGCAGGTAACCCTGACGTACAGGATGGTGTAACCAAAGGAATGGTCATCGGAGCTTCGACAGAAGTGCATGGTGGCGCGGGTTATATCCTTACTGCCGGCGGTATTGATACACATATTCACTTTATATCGCCACAACAGATCGAAACTGCGTTATACTCAGGTGTAACTACATTTATCGGCGGTGGTGCCGGTCCGGCAGATGGTACACTGGCAACGACGGTCACTTCGGGCAAATGGTATATCGAGCGTATGTTTGAAGCGTTTGAAAATTTACCGATCAACGTTGGTTTCTTCGGTAAAGGTAACGTCTCAACAACCAAACCGATTGAGGAACAAATTGAAGCTGGTGCATTAGGAGTAAAAATCCACGAGGACTGGGGTGCTACGCCTGCGACCATCGATGCAGCGTTAAAAGTTGCTGATAAATACGATGTACAAGTAGCTATACACACGGATACATTGAATGAAGCTGGTTTCTTGGAAGATACCGTTGCCGCAATCGATGGTCGTGTTATCCACACGTTCCATACAGAAGGAGCTGGTGGTGGACACGCGCCTGATATCATTAAAATTGCAATGTATCCAAACATTCTCCCTGCATCTACCAACCCGACAAAGCCGTTTACAGTAAATACCGCAGAAGAGCATTTGGATATGTTGATGGTCTGCCATCACTTGGATAAAAATGTAAAAGAAGATGTTGCCTTTGCAGATTCACGTATCCGTCCACAGACGATCGCCGCTGAAGATATTCTTCAAGATATGGGTGTATTCTCTATTATGAGTTCGGATAGTCAAGCGATGGGACGTGTGGGTGAAGTTATCTCGCGTACATTCCAGACGGCACATAAAATGAAGATACAACGCGGTCCTTTGGCTGAAGATAAGGGTAAAGATAATGACAACTTCCGTGTAAAACGTTATGTGTCCAAATTTACAATCAACCCTGCAAAAGCGCATGGTGTTGATAAATATATTGGATCCATTGAGACGGGTAAATATGCCGATTTGATCTTGTGGAAACCAGAGTTGTTTGGTGTGAAGCCAGAGTTGATTATCAAAGGCGGTATGATCCTAGGTGCGAAAATGGGGGATGCGAATGCTTCTATCCCTACACCACAGCCTATCATCTACAGACCGATGTTCGGAAACTATGGTAAGGCAGTGTCAAAATTGTGTTTCAACTTCGTTTCAAAAATATCCATAGAGAATGGAAATATCCAAAAATTGAATTTATCACGTAAATGTTTGCCAGTAGAAGGTTGTCGTACAGTGATGAAAAAGGATATGGTACATAATCATGCCACACCAAATATCGTGGTCAATCCAGAAACGTATGAAGTAACAGTGGATGGTGTATTAGCTACTTGTGAGCCATTAAAAGAGCTTCCAATGGCACAACGTTACTTCCTGTTCTAATTCCGCATATATGATTTTAGCAAGAGACATTAAAGGCAATATTTGGGCAGATGGCAAGGAGCAGGATGCTGCTGAACTTGATTTTTTAGAGCTTGAATGGTTTGATACCGAGCGACGTGTCATTCGGGGATTTACCGTTCAAGGCCGGGAGATCGGATTTAAAAATCTGGGTGAAGACTCCTTGTTCGATGGTGATATCCTTTTCGAAACAGAAGAACTCCGTATCGTTGTCCGAATATTGCCCTGTCCTTGTTTAGTCGTACGGCCAAAAAATAGAATGGATATGGCGAGAGTATGTTTAGAAATAGGCAATAAGCATATCCCTGTTTTTATAAACGCAGCTCATGAAATCATAGCGGCTTACGAAAATCCGCTGTGGGAACAATTACTGCGGGCGGGATTTACACCAACGAAAGAGTCACGGGTAATTGAACGCACGCATACATTGCGCATACATCAGTATGCCGTCGTGCAAAATAAGATCACGCTAGCAAAGGGGGTATAAATCTAATGATCACAAAGTGTGGTCAGGCGATTGCCAGCAAGAGTGATCGAACAAAGTAATCCGGATATTCCATATGACCATTAAAAAAAAATAATTTACATATGAATCCATTGTTGACATTGATGCAGATCAATGATTCCGTTTTTCCGATTGGAGGATTCACACATTCCTATGGATTGGAAACCTATATAACCAAAGGTCTTGTACACGACTCGAAAACTGCCAAAGAGTACGCGCAGACCTTATTGGAACATAGTTTCTATTACAACGATGCGGCCTTTTTTCATAAGACTTGGCAATTATGCGAAACAAAGGCAACAAAGAAGAAGGTAGCAGAATTAGATGCCTTGATCACGGCCTTTAAAGCGCCTTATGAAATTCGGGATGCCAGTAAAAAATTGGGAATACGCTTCTTGAAGCTGACTGAAAAATTGCAGCCGGTTAAACGTTGTTCAGCTTATTTAAAAGCAATAAATACACAAGAATTGCATGGGCATTACGCGATGGCATTTGCCATGTTTGCACATGCGCAAGGGATTAGTTATTCAGATGCATTGAGTGCTTTTTATTACAATTCACTCAATGGTATTATGACCAACTGCGCGAAACTGGTCCCTATTAGTCAAATGGATGCACAACAGATTCTGTTTAAGTTGCAGCCATTAATCAATAAGTTGGTTATCGCGCAACCAGCGTTGGAAGAGGATTTAATCGGTAATTGTTGTATCGCACAAGATATCCGTTGTATGCAACATGAAAAGTTATATACACGGATCTATATATCGTAAATGCAAGATTACTGCTATACTTAAAATTTATTTAATCTGATTGAGCAAGGTAAATTTTAAGCATCATAAACTTCATCTAAGCGATGAAATAAATAGTTAGAGATGAAAAAGACGTCAAAAAGAAATTATGTAAAAATTGGTGTTGCCGGACCTGTTGGATCGGGCAAGACTGCTTTGATCGAACGATTGACACGTTCGATGTCCGCAGATTACAGCATTTGTGTTGTTACAAATGATATTTACACACGTGAAGATGCGATGTATTTACAGCAAAATTCGGCATTACCAGCAGAACGTATCATTGGTGTAGAGACTGGTGGATGCCCACATACCGCGATCCGCGAGGATGCATCGATGAATATTGAAGCGGTGGAGGAATTGGCCAACCGTTTTGAGGATGTGGAGCTTATTTTCGTTGAAAGTGGGGGAGATAACCTGACAGCAACATTCAGCCCGGACTTGGCGGATTTAACCATCTTTGTTCTTGATGTTGCCGAGGGTGAAAAAATGCCGCGTAAAGGCGGCCCTGGTATCACACGCTCAGATTTGTTATTGATCAATAAAATTGATTTAGCGCCCTATGTACATGCAGATTTGGAGGTCATGCGCCGTGATACATTGCGGATGCGTGGAGAACGTCCTTTTATTTTTACGAATCTGATGACATTAGAAGGGTTGGAAGATGTAAAGAAATGGATCAAAGAATATGCTTTATTAGAACAAGTAGGTTAAAAACAACGGGATATGGATAGTAAGATCGTATTAAATGTAGCCAAAGAGGACGGTAGAAGCAGACTAAAAGAAAGCTACCATAATGCGCCATATAAATTGACACATTATGGAGCAGCGAATCTAACTGATCATCTGGAAATGATTATCATGAGTGCATCACCCGGTATTATGGATACAGATCATCTTCATATTGATGTCCATGTAAAGGAAGAGGCGCAATTAAAGCTGTTTACGCAGTCTTTCAATAAATTACATCCGATGAAAACCGGTGCTAGCCAGCATACAGATGTACAGGTGGCTTCGGGGGGAATATTGCATTACATTCCGCATCCGGTCACGCCCTTTAAAGACTCCATATTCAAGGCAACCAATCATATTCATTTGGCCGAAGATGCGGTTTTGATGTGGGGTGATATTATCAGTGTCGGACGGATCTATATGAAAGAAGCATTTGAATTTGATCGTTTGCATACACAGACTAAGATTTTCAGATCAGGAAAACTGGCCTTCATCGACAATCAGCTGTTGCAACCCAAAAAGCAGCCAATCCAGAAAATGCTCTTCTTTGAAGGTTACACCCATCAAGCGACCTTTATATTCTCCGCTCTTTTCGCGCAGGAATTAAAGAATGAACTTGACGAAATATTGACTGTAGAATATAATGACATCTCTTATGGATTTACACAGGCATCATCAAATGTCGTTATTTTACGAGCGCTGGGTTCTGATGGTGAATTGCTGTATGATTTTCTGCAAATGTTAGGGCAATTGTGCTGGGACTTTACCATGCATAAACTGTCGGAGTCGAAAGAAGTTGAAGTCATCGAAAATGAGGCGACCGAGACTTTGCCGGTTGTGACAGAAGCGGTTTTGACTGAAGTTGTTGTTGCTGACAAGAAAGACGCAGCCAGTCCGCGGAAAAAGAGGGTAAGCAAGAGTACTACGGAGGAAGGACTGAAATATGCGTAAACCGAAAGAGCCTACCGAAATCCTCATTGAGTCCATTCCCAATTTTGAGCATGTTAAATTCAATCGTGAATCGGATATTTTGGATCTTTCCTACTTTGAAGTGAATAAACGTGTTATCCACCGCAAAACGCGTAAGGGAAATATGGTAAAGATACAACGGGATGACAGCACGGCCTTACAGTCGGGGCAATGTATCTATCATAGCGAAGATCTGTTTATACAGGTCAATATCTTGCCCTGCCTTTGTGTATTGCTTGACAGTCAGGATCTTTCTGTGGTCGGAGAATTCTGTTTTGATGTAGGCAATCGTCATTTGCCCGTGTATCTGAAAGCTGATGGGCGCTTTGCTGTCTCCTATGACGGACGCTTGTATCAGGCATTAAAAGAAAAATATAATGGTTCCATTTCCTTGGAAAATGCCATTTTAGAACCAGATGAACAGATTACGTCGCTTCGCAATGCGAAAAAATAAGAGCTGAGTATTTGAACGTTTGTTTTAGGTTTTGATTTGATAGCGGGAGCCGATCTTTGTTTGTGCGCTGCTTGAAAATGTTGAAAAATTGTGCATTTTTGTTGTTATGACATTTGGTGCGGAATTGCAGGGATGGTATCTACAGCATAAGCGTGATTTACCATGGCGGGAAACAAGAGATGCCTATAAAATTTGGCTCTCTGAAATTATCCTGCAGCAGACTCGAGTAGAACAAGGGCTGCCTTACTATTTACGATTTGTGGAACGGTTTGAGACAGTCGTTGACTTTGCCAACGCAGAGGAAGATGATATTTTACACCTTTGGCAGGGATTAGGTTATTATTCAAGGGGACGAAATATGCATAAGGCTGCACGAATCGTCCGTGACGAATATAACGGCATTTTTCCTGTAGACTATAAGACCTTGCTAAAGCTTCCCGGTATAGGTGAATATACCGCTGCCG
The DNA here is from genome assembly GCF_003627955.1 of Sphingobacterium puteale. Taxonomy (GTDB): domain Bacteria; phylum Bacteroidota; class Bacteroidia; order Sphingobacteriales; family Sphingobacteriaceae; genus Sphingobacterium; species Sphingobacterium puteale. The sequence continues at coordinate 193,131 of NZ_RBWS01000008.1, forward strand.
CAATTTCATCCTTTGCCAATAATGAGGCTCAGGCAGTATTGGATGGGAATGTGTTCCGTGTGCTTTCGAGATATTATGGCATAGACACAGCGATTAATTCTACTGAGGGAAAGAAAACTTTTACGGCTATCGCTCAGGAAAATTTGGATCAGGACCATCCGGCATTATACAATCAGGCCATTATGGATTTTGGTGCTATTCATTGTAAGCCTAAGCAACCTTTGTGTATTACTTGTATGTTTAATACATCTTGTTACGCCGTGCTACAGGGAGAGGTTGATCGATTGCCGGTTAAACTTAAAGGCAAAGCAAGCAAAGAACGGTACTTTAATTATTTTATTGTTAAAGATGAAGCGCAAATTTTGATGTCAAAGCGCGGAGAAGGCGATGTCTGGCAGAATTTATATGAGTTTCCCCTTATCGAGTCCGATCGGACATTAACGATACCGGAGATTCTAATAGATGAGCAATTTGTCCGGTATTTCGGGGATAAGGCGGAGATCAAACTTCTGCAAAAACAAACTAAACATATTCTGAGCCATCAGAATATTTATGCGACATTCTTTGAAGTGCGGTTAAAGGGCGGTCTAAATCAAAAAAAATCCAATTGGGATTATGTATTTTTAAAAGATTTAGATAAATTAGCTAAACACAAGTTGATCTTTACCTTTTTGGAAAGATCCAATTTTTAACCATTTATGCTTTTAAATTATGTCAGGAGTTAACAAAGTTATTTTAGTGGGACATCTTGGAAAAGATCCCGAAATTCGATATTTAGAAGGCAATGTCTCCGTTGCCAGTTTCCCATTGGCAACTTCAGAAACGTATAACAAGGACGGAAAACGGGTCGAACAAACCGAGTGGCACAATATTGTCATGTGGCGCGGTTTGGCAGATGTGGCGGTAAAATACCTTACTAAGGGCAAATTGGTCTATATCGAAGGTCGATTACGTACGCGTACCTACGAAGATAAAGAGGGGATCAGACGTTATGCTACTGAGGTGGTTGCTGAGACATTTACTCTTTTGGGACGGAAATCGGATTTTGAACCAGCTGGAACTGCTAATGCGGGAACTGCTGCAAGCACCCCCGCGCAGAAGGCCGAGGATAAAGAAATCGAAGTTGATTTTACCGAAAATGATCAGGAAGATAATCCGCTTCCATTTTAATCGAACTCGAAAGCAGCTTTGAATATTGAACGGATATTATTTTACATTAATATAGTTATGAGCAAAAGAGCAGATGAAAGTCTGCTCTTTTTGATTTTTAGTATACTCTTGCTTGCTTCTGACAGGGATGAAAAGATCATCTTACCGGTGTTTTTATGCGCAATGAGTTGATAAAAAATAGGTTTATTCTGGTTGATCTAGATCGAAATTTTGCAGGCAGGGGTGTTTTCGAAGCCGTTTGAGAGATGGCTAAAATTTCTTTTTGGCGGAAATTTTGGCTATGTTTGTCGTAATTATGTTGCAAGATAAAATTACGCAGTATACTGAAGAAATTAAGGCGTTTGCGCCATCTTCTTCAGCCGATGTAGAAAATTTCAGATTGAAGTTTTTGGTTTCCAAAGGGATTGTAAAAAATCTTTTTGATGAATTCAAAACAGTTACTCCTGAAGAAAAACGTACTTTGGGGAAAGTACTGAATGAATTTAAGCAGTTGGCGGAAAATACCTTCAAGGAAGCACAGGAGAAATTTGGTTCCGGCGAGAAACAGAAGTCTCAGCAAATCGAGGGTGATTTAACATTGCCCGGTAATGGATTTCAGTTGGGATCCAGACACCCAATCTCATTGGTACGCAAGGAAATCGTTGAGATCTTTAAAAAGCTGGGCTTCATCGTTTCTGAGGGACCAGAGATTGAAGATGATTGGCATAATTTCTCCGCGTTGAATTTCCCGCCTGAGCATCCGGCGCGTGATATGCAAGATACATTCTTTATCAAAAAACAGGAAGGTAACGATATTACACTCAGAACACATACATCTTCTGTTCAGGTTAGACTCATGGAAGCTGGTAAGCCACCTTTCCGTGCGATTATGCCCGGTCGTGTTTATCGGAATGAAGCTATCTCGGCTCGTGCACATTGTTTCTTTCACCAGGTAGAAGGATTATATGTGGATGAAAATGTTTCGTTTGCTGATTTGAAGCAGACTTTATACCATTTTGTTCAAGAAATGTATGGTGAGGGCACTAAAGTGCGTTTCCGCCCTTCGTATTTCCCATTTACAGAACCTTCTGCTGAGATGGATATTTCTTGTACAATCTGTAAAGGTGCTGGGTGTAATCTTTGTAAATATTCGGGTTGGGTAGAGATTTTAGGATGCGGCATGGTAGATCCGAATGTACTTGAAAATTGTGGAATCGACAGTAAAAAGTATTCGGGTTTTGCCTTCGGTATGGGCATCGAACGAATCACAAATCTTAAATATGTGATCAAAGATTTGCGACTTTTCTCTGAAAATGATACGCGTTTCTTAGCTCAGTTTGAGACTGAATTAATATAAATCAATGCTAATAAAGACTATTGAAACCATCACACTATTGCCAAGCCTTAGGTGTGTCTTATTCGATCCGGGTGTTGGAAATAGTGTGATGTGTGGTAGTCTTATCTGAAGAATATGGAACCAGATCATATCATTGAATCCATAAAAAGAACAGCACGGGAACTCTTTCGTCAAAATGGTTATCATAAAACCAGTGTAAACACGTTGGCCAAAAAAGCTAAGATTGCTAAGGCGACGGTTTATAAATACTTTGATAGTAAGGAAATGATCTTGCATGCCATTTTGATGGATTATCTGCGGGCAAGTCTGCTGGATATCTTAAAGACCACAAAATATGAGGATGATATGGCCTCTTTTTTGGCTTCCACCATTCTTCGTGTCAGCCGACTGACTTATACAGCATGCAATGAATTGATTGGCTGGGAATTTATCCGTGAGTCGGCCAATGCACAGGAATATCTAAAAACACTATCTGAGGATCTGGAATTCCTGCTTTTGAGTACATTTATCCAGAATGAAAAGATCAATGAAGCGATCAGTGAGGAAAAACTGACATTTCTGATCAAATCAAGTAAGAGCATTGTATTCTCTTTTGCTTTTACTGCCGTTTCGGATGCCGATGTACGTAAAAACTTTATTTCTTTTCAAAAAGAGATTCTTCCGTACCTTGTTCAGGCAACGATTCTCTAAGTGATTATGGGTTCTGTTGTTTATTGCCGCCTATTATCCACCTATTCAATAATCTTCCTTTTGCTAATGTTCTAACGTTTACTTTTTTTCAAGGAAGTATGTCTGAATTTAGACCTTTTTATAGGCATTAAACAATGCTGCATATCCGCGAATAATAAAGGAAATTTGCCTGATCAAAATCGATTATTGCGCTATATGAAGGGTCTTTTTTCTAAGACAATGTAGGCCAGTGAAAAATCATTATAAAAAATTGTATTTTTGCGAACTATGAGTAGAAGAATTCCGCAAGAAAAGAAGTTCTTGAAAGATATCGCAATCATTGATATTGCCGAAGAAGGTAGAGGTGTGGGGAAAACCGATGATCTGGTTTTGTTTGTCGAAAAAGCTGTCCCGGGTGATGTTGTCGATGTGGAGTTAATGCGCAAGAAGAAGAATTTTGCTGAGGCTCGGGTGACGAGTCTGAAGGAAGCTTCTACTTATCGCGTAGATCCTTTTTGTGAGCATTTTGGTGTCTGTGGAGGCTGTAAATGGCAGCACATGAGCTATGAATCCCAATTAAAATTTAAACAACAGTCTGTTGACAATGCTTTATCCCGGATCGGGAAAGTAGATACTTCCGCCATGGAGGATATTTTGGGATCGGCTCAGACGGAGTATTATAGAAATAAATTAGAATATACATTTTCCAATAAGAAATGGTTGACTTCGGTTGATGAGGATGCATCGCAATTGGAAATGAATGCTTTGGGCTTTCACGTACCGGGGCGATTTGATAAAATTCTGGATATTGATCATTGTTTTCTTCAGCAAGACCCTTCCAACGAGATTCGGAATACCATACGGGACTTTGCGCTAAGCAAAGGAATGACTTTTTATGATCTCCGCGAGCATACTGGGGTATTACGCAATCTGATCATCCGTATTTCGTCTACTGGTGAGATGATGGTGATTGTGGTTTTTGCTTATCCAGAGGAAGGCCAGGTGGAATTATTGATGAATTTCATCAATGAAAGGTTTCCTCAGATTGCTTCGCTTTTGTATATCGTGAATCAAAAGCGTAATGATACCATCTTTGATCAGGATATTCATGTATATGCAGGTCGTGATTTTATTTATGAGGAGATGGAAGGTCTTCGCTATAAGGTTGGACCGAAATCCTTCTATCAGACCAATTCAGCACAAGCATACGAACTCTATAAGATCACGCGCGATTTTGCGGATTTAAAAGGAGATGAGCTCGTGTATGATTTATATACGGGGGCTGGTACAATAGCAAACTTTGTCGCTAAGAAAGCAAAAGAAGTCATCGGAGTTGAGTATGTCCCTACTGCAATTGAAGACGCGAAGGTAAATTCGGCGATCAATAATATCAACAATACGAAGTTTTATGCTGGGGATATGAAAGATGTGTTGATTCCTTCTTTCGTTGTTGAGCATGGTAAACCAGATGTCGTAATTACCGATCCACCACGAGCAGGTATGCATGCGGATGTTGTGGCCCGTTTATTGGAGATGGAATCCCCTAGAATTGTTTATGTCAGTTGTAATGCTGCGACACAGGCGAGAGATCTAGTTTTATTGGCTGAGAAGTACGACGTGAAGCGTATTAAACCGGTAGACATGTTTCCGCATACACAGCACGTAGAAAATGTCGTTCTATTGGAACTTAAAAAATCATAATATATATGGAAGTAGAGGATTTATTTTCGAGCGGATCCAGAAATGAGGAAGCGCCATCTACTGGGCAGAGTCCATTGAAAAGTTTGCAGGTTGATCTTGATTTTTATAGTGAGTCAATCCGTGAGGTTGCGATGGAAATCATTGAGGAAGGCTATTCTTCCTATCCGATTTTTGTGGCACATCAACATGAGGTATCGGTAGGAGAGATAATCTTGGACCGTACTGAACTGGAGACAAATTGGACAATCAATGCCTCTACGTTGGAGGAGTTTGTCGAAATGGATATCATTCAGGAAGACCGTAAAGCTACTTTTATTCAGAATTATAAATCTGCTAAGGATTTTATGTGCCTGTTTGTGGTTGTTGCCGAAGGAGCCAATTTTGTCTTTTATCCCTATAAATGAAGAAGTAATATTTAAACTTTTTTAACAATACAATTGTCAAACTATTACTATTTTTAACGAAATAGGCTGGAAGCATGACGCGGAAATAAGGCCGGAACGCTAAGGGCGGCATGGGGTTGTAAAGCTTGGCGTGATAATAACAATATATTCCAATGAGAAGAATACACATACATATAGGAGGGCTTTTAGGCGTATTGATGTTGGTTTTGACGGCATTCGGAGCAAAGGCACAACATATACAGCAAGTGTCAGGTATGGTGATGCAGAAGGGGACTGCCAATAGAGTTGGCGATGTGGTTGTGCTAAATTTGCGGACGAGCAGATCGGCGCTGACAAACTCTTTCGGTGTCTTTACGATTGACGCTTCGGTGGGGGATTCGCTTTCTTTCACTAAGGTCGGATTTTCACCGGTAAAGACAGTGTTGACAAACCTGAATGAATTTTATATTGAGATGCAGGAAGGGATAAAGCTTGAGACAGTAATCGTAGAAAGGAAGTCGAAAGAGGCCGAACTAAATGAGGCGATGGGAAACTACTCCAAAAAAGGAGTTTATAATGGGGGGAAAAATAAATTTGGGACCTATTTAGGAAGTCCTGCTACCGCACTTTATAATCTTTTTGGACGGGAAGCAAAAAATGCGAAACGTTTTGGACGTTTTATGGACCGGGAAAAAGAAGAATTACAGGTCGACCGTATTTTTTCACGCGCGGCGGTCCAGAAATTAACAAAATTGGATAGTGCCGATTTAGATGCTTTTATGGTACGTTATCGTCCTTCATTTGATCTCGCCGAACACTGGGGACAATATGATTTGATGAATTATGTGCAACAGTCTTTGCAGGATTTCGAAGCAAAGGGCCGCCCAAAAGGGGCGTTGTTGCCAGATATCGAAGTTAAGACGCAGGAGAAGTAAAACAATTTCCTTTCCATACTGTTAGCTCTTTTGAACATTGGTCATCGGGATTATTTGTAGTGGATCGTCTTCATTTATACGTGTTATAATGCTTTTTTGAGCATATCGTTACAAAAAAGTTGAAAATGGTTGCTTTTGGCACTTTGTTTGATTTTAACATGGACAGTATTTAGTTTGAATATTAAAAGTCTTAGATAGATATGAAAATGAATAGAAAATTAGCTGTATTTGGTTTGACTGTTGCAACCTCGGCTATGTTATTTGGAAGTTGTTCTACAATCCAAAATACAAATAATACGACTAAAGGCGGTGTAATCGGTGGTGTAGCGGGTGGTGCTTTAGGTGCATTAATTGGCGGTAAGGCTGGTAATACGGCTATTGGTACATTAGCAGGTGCGGCTATTGGCGGTGCAGCCGGTGTATTGATCGGTAAGAAAATGGATAAACAAGCTGCTGAGATTTCTAAAACCGTCGAAGGTGCTGAAGTAACTCAATCCGCAGAGGGTATTGTTGTGAAATTTGATTCAGGTATTTTATTCGATTTCAACAAATCTGATTTGAAAGCCACTGCAAAAGATAATATCGCTAACTTGGTTACCACTTTAAATAAGGAACAAGGGACAGAGATCTTGGTTATCGGACATACAGATAATGTAGGTACGTTAGCGGCGAATGACAAAGTTTCTTTGGACCGTGCAAATGCGGTACGTGCGTTTGCTGTATCCAAAGGACTGGCTTCTTCACGTATTAAAACTGAAGGAAGAAACTTCTCGGAGCCAATTGCAAGTAATGATACAGAAGCAGGACGTGCACAAAATCGTCGTGTGGAGATCGTTATCGTTGCTGGTGATCAAATGAAGAAAGAGGCAAAACAACAAGCTGGTCAATAAGCAACTGAATAGCTGGTTCCTGTGGAATCGGTTGTTGTTAGCGTTTCACTAAAAATCGTTTGTTGATTTTCAAAATATACAGGCACGGAAATTTATCCGTGCTTTTTTTGTAAAATCTCCATGCATAGGGATATAGTGCGGTTGGAGCGCAGGAGTATTTAGCGCTAAAATTTGACAAAGCATAAACTATATTTCTGGCTGACAAACTGTCATTATATGGATTTTAATTTCTAACTTTGTAGTCTTTGAAAATTGAGCTATGTTAGATTTAACACATACAACTAAGGAACACGACGAATCTCGTCAGGGTGAGGCATTGTTATTAGAACAGGATCCAAAGATAAGTAATGGACGTAAACTGTATATTGAAAGTTACGGTTGTCAAATGAACTTCTCGGATAGTGAGATCGTTGCTTCTATTTTGTTGGATAAAGGTTTTGAGACGACAAAAAATTATCAGGAAGCAGATGTTGTCTTTATTAATACCTGTTCAATCCGCGAGAATGCAGAGCAGCGTGTTCGTAATCGACTGAAAGAATTTGAGGCGGCTAAGACCAGGAATCCTGGAATGATCGTCGGTGTGTTGGGCTGTATGGCTGAGCGTTTAAAATCGAAGTTTCTTGAAGAAGAAAAATTAGTTGATGTTGTGGTAGGTCCTGACGCATATCGTGATCTCCCTAATTTAATTGATAAGGTCGATGACGGTGCAAAGGCAGTGAATGTCCTGCTATCACGTGAGGAGACTTATGCCGATATTAATCCGGTTCGATTAAATTCAAATGGTGTGACAGCCTTTATTTCCATCATGCGCGGTTGTGATAATATGTGTTCGTTCTGTGTGGTTCCATTTACCCGTGGACGTGAGCGCAGCCGTGATCCTCATTCTATTGTGAAAGAGGCGCAGGATTTATTCAATGCGGGATATAAAGAAGTGACTCTATTGGGTCAAAACGTGGATTCCTATAAGTATACTGTACCCGTTGCAGAAGGTGAAGCTCCGGGCGAAACGGTAACGTTTGCCAAGTTATTGACCATGGTGGCTAAGGTGAGCCCGCTTTTACGCGTTCGTTTTTCGACTTCCCACCCAAAAGATATCACAGATGAGGTTTTATATGCGATTGCCGCGCATGAAAATGTTTGTAACTATATCCATTTGCCAGTACAATCCGGAAATTCCAGGATATTGGAACTGATGAATCGTACTTACGATCGTGAGTGGTATATGGAACGTGTAGACGCTATCCGCAAGATTATTCCAGATTGTGCGATTTCAACTGATGTTATCACGGGTTTCTGTACAGAAACAGAAGCAGAACATCAGGAAACATTATCCATGATGGATTATGTGAAATATGACTTTGCGTATATGTTTGCTTATTCCGAAAGACCGGGGACATTAGCTGCGAAGCGCTATGCGGATGATATTCCGGAGGATGTCAAAAAACGTCGTTTGACTGAGGTAATCAACAAACAACGTGACCATAGCTTATATCGTTATCAACATTTTATTGGAAAGATATGTAAGGTGCTTATAGAAGGTTTTTCAAAAAGATCTGAGTTTGATTTTTGCGGTCGTAACGATCAAAATGCCTTGGTTGTATTTCCGATAGACCCTCGGTACAAACAGGGAGATTACGTCAATGTACGTGTAGAATCATGTACATCAGCAACCTTGTTAGGTAAAATTGTCGATTAAGAAAACTTAATATAAATTTATTTCCAACTGGAAATTTATGGATAATCAAGATATAAAAAATAGGTTTGGAATCATCGGTAACTCACCGTTGCTAAATCGGGCGATAGATATCGCCCGACAGGTGGCTCCAACTGATATTTCTGTATTAATACAAGGTGAGAGCGGTAGTGGTAAAGAAGTTTTTTCGCATATTATCCATCAATTGAGTTCCCGCAAGCATGGGCCGTTTATAGCAGTCAATTGTGGTGCAATACCAGAGGGGACAATAGATTCTGAATTATTTGGGCATGAGAAAGGTTCCTTTACCGGTGCTCACGAAGCACGTAAAGGTTATTTTGAAGTAGTCGACGGTGGAACAATTTTCTTGGATGAGGTCGGGGAGCTGCCTTTGGGGACGCAAGCTCGATTACTACGTGTTTTGGAGTCCGGAGAGTACATTCGTGTAGGATCATCGAAAGTTCAGAAAACGAATGTACGTGTGGTTGCCGCGACAAACGTCAATATGTTTGAAGCAGTTCAAAAAGGTAAATTTCGGGAAGATTTGTATTACCGTCTGAACACCGTGCCGTTGCGTGTTCCTTCGCTTAGGGAACGTCCTGAAGACATCAATTTATTATTTCGTAAGTTCATTGTCGATTTTTCGGAAAAATATCGCTCTCCCGGAGTGCAATTGACTGAAGATGCACAAAATATGCTGCGCAACTATAATTGGCCGGGCAATGTGCGTCAATTAAAAAATGTGGCCGAACAGATTGCTGTTTTAGAGAAAGAACGTGTTGTTGATGCGCATACCCTGCAAAACTATTTGCCAAATGAATCGCGGACGAGCTTACCGGCCATAGTTTCATCAAATAATAGCGCAAAAGAAGATTTTTCAGAAAGAGATTTACTTTATAAGGTTCTTTTCGATATGAAGAAAGATATGGTCGATCTCAAAAAACTCGTTGTTGAGCTGATCCAGAAGGGTGTGGATTCTACTACGTTCGATCAAAATTCGCCTTATATTAATCAGCTTTATCAGGAAATTGAACCACAGATAAAATCTGATGCCGAAGGATACGGTATTGCGCCAACACTGACGATACATTCGCCTAATAACAATACGGCAAATGTCTTGAAGAATCCCGCTACCCAGGATGAATATCTGCAAGATGCACAGGAAGTGGAAGAGTCTTTGTCCTTGGTGGACAAGGAATCTGATCTTATCAAGAAGGCCTTGAAAAAACACCGCGGCAAACGTAAGGCAGCGGCACAAGAATTGGGAATTTCCGAAAGGACTTTGTATAGGAAAATTAAAGACTTAAATTTAGACTAAGGTTTTGCAGATGTTGTCAAGAAGAATTTTATATACCTTGCTCACGACCACTTTTCTATTCTTAATGAACAGTTGTGGTGTGAAATATGGATTTACGGGAGGATCTATTCCAGAAGGGATGAAGACAGTCAATATTCAATATTTCGAAAATATTGCGCCTTTGGTTTATCCGACTTTAAGCCAGAATTTTACGGAGGCATTAAAGGAGCGTATTCGAAATCAATCCCGATTAAGTCAGGTCAACCAAGATGGTGATGCTACTTTTGAAGGCTTCATTACAGATTATACGATCAGCCCAGCAGCTGTTGAAGCAGGGACGGATCGGGCTGCAATGAATAGATTGACCATTACCATTAAAGTTTCTTACCACAATAAGATTAACCCTAAAGACGACTTTGAGCAGCCTTTTACACGCTTCAAAGAGTTTGCTGGAAATCTTCAGAGTGCACAGGAGGAGAGCTTGGGTAAGGAGGTTATCCAGATGTTGACAGAGGATATTTATAATAAGGCGTTTGCCAACTGGTAATCCTTTCCCAAGATGAATATGACTATGCCACTATCGAATAATGAACTTTTTTTTCGAACGATCAATCACCCAGAATCTGTTGATGAAGAAGTGATTTTAGGCTTGATCGAAAAATATCCGTATGCGCAAAGTTTACGATTTATTTATGAGCGTAAAGTTTTTGGTGAAAGCAAACCTGTTCAGAATTTATCGTCTACATTGCTTTATGCTTCGTCTCCAAACTGGTTGTATGAATTTATGCATAGTAGGCCAACGGTGGAGAGGGAAGAAATCCAATTGGAGGACATCATAATTCTTGAGGACGACCTTGATGAAGATGTTGAGGCAACAGTCGTGGCTGAGACTGAAGTTGAGGCGGTGAAAATTGAAGTTGAAAACGTGGTGGAGAAGACAGATGAATTGGACCGTTTGATTCAAGCAGGTGTAGCGCAGGATTATTTTCGTTCGAGTGAAGCAAAACAACAGGTCACCTCGGTTGAGGAGCCAGAAATAGCTGAACCGGTATCTTCTGAAACAGCTATTCGGTCACTCAAGGATACACAGGAGCGTGTCTCGGTCTATGATGATGATACCATGCCCTATAGTTTCTTGTGGTGGTTGCACAAAACACGACTTGAATATGCTGAAACCTATCAGCCCTATGTAAAGTCACCTTTGGGTCCTATGGCACCATCAAATGATGATATTGCCAAGATCCATGAAAAATTGGATAGCCAGCTATTGGATCAACAGATTCGGGAGAATATTTTCCATCTGCAATCACCGGAGGCAAAACTCAGTGATGAGGTGAAAACAACAATTGCCTTCCAGATTCCGCGCAAAACGGATGAGGTAATCGAGAAATTTATCCGCGAGGAGCCTATGATCCAACCACTACAGGCTGAAAAGTTGGATTTGGAGAATAAGGCTAGAAAAAGCTCGGAAGATCAGCATTCATTGGTAACGGAGACCCTTGCAAAAATATATACCGAACAGGGTTTATATCCTAAAGCAATAGAGGTTTACGAAAAATTAGTTTTGAAATATCCAGAAAAAAATGCTTACTTTGCGGCACGCATAACAGAATTAGAAAAGAAATTAAATTAATTACATAAAGAGATGCAAGGATTATTAATTGGTCTTATCATATTAGCTAGTATTATTTTAGCATTTTTGGTTTTAATCCAAAATCCAAAAGGTGGCGGTTTATCATCTGGTTTTTCCGGAGGAACAAACCTAATGGGTGTAAAACGTACAGGAGACTTTTTGGAAAAAGGTACATGGATCATGGTTATTGCTATTATGATTTTTAGTTTGGGGGTTAACATTATGGGGACAGCGCCAAGTACATCTAAAGGAGGCTTGGGTGGTCAAATTGAAGCCCCTGCGCAACAACAGGGACCTTTGAACTTGGGTACGCCAGCACAGAAACCTGCAGGTGCTCCAGCAGGACAAGAGCAAGCTGCTCCAGCGCAATCAGAACAAAAAACTCCGGCGACAACGCCAGCAGCTAAGCCAACTGAAGAAGCTAAGAAATAGTTGCGAAGAAAGAAATTCAAGAGGCCTCGTCTATAATTTAGACGAGGCCTTTTTGCTATACACGGGTTTGTCAGTTTGCTTATCAACATGTGGCCGGAATGACGAATACGGTTATGTAAGGATGTCATATAAACAGTGACAGTGTGACAGCAAAATCCGCTTTTATTTATTGACATGTTAAGTTTTCGGTGAAAAATTGTCTTATACATCACCTTATTTACAATTGGCATAAAAGATGATGTGTCTATAACGATTATAACATAAAAATAAATTCAATAACAGATAAAAAGTAAATTAATTATGGCATTAAGTATCAAACCTATCGGAGATAGAGTAGTAGTAGAAGCTGCTCCAGCAGAAGAAAAAACAGCTTCAGGGTTATATATTCCCGATACAGCAAAAGAAAAACCATCTCAAGGTATAGTAGTTGCTGTAGGTACTGGCAAAGTTGACGAGCCGTTAACTGTAAAAGTAGGTGACAAAGTATTATATGGTAAATATGCAGGTACTGAAATTACTTACGAAGGGAAAGAGTATTTAATTATGCGTGAGTCAGATATTTACGCTGTTATCTAAGAGTTCAAAAGTCAAAATTACAAAGTTAAATTTAAAAAATGAGGCGGTTCGTAGCTGCAGACTTGTCATATTAGAGTCTCACTACCAAGATCTCAATACTCAATACTAAAGAAATGGCAAAACAAGTAAAATATAACGTTGAGGCTCGTGAGGCCCTTAAAAAAGGTGTAGACACTTTAGCTAATGCTGTTAAAGTAACATTAGGTCCAAAAGGACGTAACGTAATTATTGAGAAAAAATTCGGTGCACCGGTAATCACTAAAGATGGTGTTTCAGTTGCGAAGGAAATCGAATTGAAAGATGCTTTAGAAAATATGGGTGCTCAAATGGTAAAAGAGGTTGCTTCCAAAACTGCTGATCAAGCTGGTGATGGTACAACTACGGCTACTGTATTGGCACAAGCGATCGTTGCTCCGGGTATTAAATCTGTAGCAGCAGGTGCTAATCCAATGGATTTAAAACGTGGTATTGACAAAGCTGTGGCAGCTGTTGTTGCCAACTTGAAATCTCAATCTCAAGAAGTTGGTCAAGATAATAACAAAATCAAACAAGTAGCAGCTATCTCTGCAAATAACGACGAGGTAATTGGTTCTTTGATCGCGCAAGCGATGGAAAAAGTTGGTAACGATGGTGTTATCACTGTTGAAGAAGCAAAAGGTACTGAAACAGAAGTAAAAACTGTAGAAGGTATGCAATTTGACCGTGGTTATTTGTCACCATACTTTGTTACGAACTCTGACAAAATGGAAGCAGAATTAGATAACCCTTACATTTTGATCTACGACAAGAAAATCAGCAACATGAAAGAGTTGTTGCCTATTTTGGAAAAACAAGTTCAAACTGGTAAACCATTATTGATCATTGCTGAAGACTTGGACGGTGAAGCTCTTGCGACTTTAGTCGTCAATAAAATCCGTGGTTCACTGAAAGTGGCGGCTGTAAAAGCTCCTGGTTTTGGTGATCGTCGTAAAGCGATGTTAGAAGATATCGCTATCTTAACTGGTGGTACAGTAATCTCTGAAGAAAGAGGTTTCAAATTGGAGAATGCGGAGTTATCTTATTTGGGGCAAGCTGAAAAAGTTCAGGTTGACAAAGATAATACAACAATTATCAACGGTGGCGGTAACGTAGATGACATCAAAGCTCGCGTTGCTCAAATCCGTTCACAAATCGAAACAACAACTTCTGACTACGACCGTGAGAAATTACAAGAGCGATTGGCAAAATTGTCAGGTGGTGTAGCTGTATTGTACGTAGGTGCTACTACTGAGGTTGAAATGAAAGAGAAAAAAGACCGTGTTGACGATGCTTTACATGCGACTCGCGCTGCAGTTGAAGAAGGTATCGTTGCTGGTGGTGGTGTTGCATTTATCCGTGCTACAGAAGCTTTGGTAAACCTTAAAGGTGAGAACGAAGACGAGCAAATCGGTATCGATATCATCAAACGTGCTATTGAAGAGCCTTTACGTCAAATCTGTAATAACGCAGGTATCGAAGGTGCAGTGATCGTTCAGAAAGTAAAAGAAGGTACAGCTGACTTTGGTTACAATGCGCGTACTGACCGTTACGAGAACTTAATCGCGGCTGGTGTAATCGACCCAACTAAAGTATCTCGTATTGCTTTAGAAAATGCAGCTTCAGTTGCTTCAATGTTGTTGACAACAGAATGTGTATTAGCTGATGAGGCTGAAGAAAACCCTGTAGGTGCTGGTGCTCCTCCAATGGGTGGTGGTATGGGTGGCATGATGTAAGATCATCCGAACTATATAATATAAAAAAGGCTCATCTGGGATTCCAGATGAGCCTTTTTATTTGATGATTAATATCCTTTTGCCGTATCGTCTCCACGGGGATCGGCTCCTGTCTGTAATTTGCCGTTTGGAAGGACAAGAATATTTTCTACACGTCCTATTGCCCCGCGGGGATTTATTGCATAGCCATCCTTTGTCAATTTGTCTCGCAATGTTATATCAATCGCACCTTGCTCCACATCGATGCGGTCAGGTAACCACTGGTGATGGAATCGGGGTGAACTGACAGCGGATTGTGCATTTTGACCAAAGTCGATTACATTTAATATGGTCTGGAAAACGGAGGTAATAATCGTTGATCCGCCCGGTGTTCCTACCACCATAAATAGCTTGCCATCTTTTTCTAAAATGGTCGGTGTCATGGAACTCAGCATTCTTTTTCCGGGCTGAATTTCATTTGCTTTTTCTCCTGTCAAGCCATACATATTGGGTACGCCGGTCTTTACCGAGAAATCATCCATTTCGTTGTTCAATAAAAATCCTGCACCATTCACGATGACCCCAGAGCCATAGGAATCATTGAGTGTTGTGGTAATGGCAACAGCATTTCCCTGCTCATCAACAATATTGAAATGAGTTGTCTGCTCACTCTCATAACCCGGAATGACATCCGCATTGACGTTTTTGCTTAAAGTCGCCTGACGAAAATTAAACGGATTCAGTTTAGCTGCATTTTTCGAGGAATCTATCAGTTGCTGCACAGGGACATTGATAAAATCGGGGTCTCCTAAATACTTTGCCCTATTTGCATACACATAACGTTCTGCTTCAACGATGACACGTATTGCGGAGTCTGTCTGAAAACCCCAGCGTTGAAGGGGGAATTGCTCCACAGACTTTAATAAAGCCAGTAGGGAAGTTCCGCCGCTCGATGGCGGTGGCATAGAAACAACCTTGTGACCTCTATAACTTGATGCAATGGGGGTACGCCAAAGTGCCTTGTAGCCTGTGAGGTCCTCATGGGTAATGATTCCTTTGCCTCTGTTCATCTCGGCAATAAGCAAATCAGCCGTTTTTCCTTTATAGAAGCCGTCGCGTCCCTCATTGGCGATTCGTTCGATGGTATTGGCAAGATCTTCCTGTACAAATAGGTCACCGGTTTGCCATGTTGTATTTTTGATAATTGCTGCTCCCGTAGGATTCAGCTTGACAAAACGTTCCTTATGACTCTCAAATTCGTTGGCTTGTCTTTCACTGATTTTAAAACCATTTTTGGCAAGTTCAATCGCTGGGGCAAGAAGCTCTTTCCACGTCAGTTTTCCATATTTCTGATGTGCTTCCCACATGCCGGCAACAGAACCGGGAACACCGGATGCTAACTGACTGTATAAGCTCAAATTGGGAATAACATTCTTTTGTGCATCAAGATACATATCCCGGTGCGCCTTTCTGGGAGCAGTTTCCCGGAAGTCCAAGGCATCGTATTGACCTTGGCTATTGCGATATAGCATAAATCCACCACCACCGATATTGCCTGCATTGGGATAAACAACAGCAAGAGCAAACTGCACAGCGACAGCAGCATCAATTGCATTGCCGCCCTTTTTCAAAATCATCACTCCGACTTCGGAGGCCAGAGGGTGGGCAGTGACCACAGCAGCTTTGTTGAAGGTGGCAGGGCTGGTCCTATGTGAACCAAACTGCCTGCTGGAACACGAAGCGAATAGTAAACTCCCCACTAACGAATAAATAAATAGTTTATTCATAATATCTGCTCTAAAATTGTGCGTAAGATTAATATTAAACCTTGGACACCGATGGAATACAAAGGTGTTATTTTAATTTTTCATTGTTTTTATGACGGTCTGCATCCCGAATGGATTTCTTTTGAAGGTTCTTTTCCAGTGCATCGGTCAGATCTATACCCGTTTGATTTGCAAGACACATTAAGACAAACAATACATCGGCCATTTCATCTGCCAGGTTAACTTCTCTATCGGATTTTTTGAACGATTGCTCGCCGTACTGTCTGGCCATAATCCGGGCGACTTCACCAACTTCTTCCATGAGCATGGCTGTATTTGTCAGCTCATTGAAATAACGTATTCCTGTTGTATTGATCCATTTATCAATTACTTCCTGTGCTTCTTTAATTGTCATTTTTTCGGATTTAGTAGTTTAAAAATTGTCCTTATCTTTTGTATCCATAACGATGGTAACGGGACCATCGTTCAATAGATTGATTTTCATGTCCGCCCCAAATAAGCCGAGCTGAACCGGCTGATCAATCAGTTTGGAAAGCAATTTGGCCATTTCTTCATAAAGGGGTTTGGCGGTATCAGGTTTGGCTGCCCGAATAAACGAAGGCCGATTTCCCTTTTTTGTCTGAGCGAATAAGGTGAACTGGGAAATCAGTAAGATATTACCGCCGATATCCTGTATGGATTTATTCATTAGTCCCTGCTCGTCTTCAAAAATCCGTAGGTTAACGAACTTTTGCCCCAGCCATTTTAAGTCTTCAATTGTATCGGCTTCTTCTATTCCCAATAGGATCACCAAACCTTTTTGAATCTGCCCAGTGATCTGTTCGTCCACTGTACAGGAAGCATGTTTTACCCGTTGTATTACTGCACGCATAATAAAAAGTATAAAACCAAAGTTAAAAATTCCCATCGTCAAACACGATCCAATCTAACATTTATTGCTGCCAAAATAAAAAGCCGCCTTATTTTGAATAGATAAGGCGGCTCTTGATATATAGAATCTTAACTGTTAGAATTTGATATTCAGGCCTAACATAAAATTTGCAGGTGCCTGTGGAAAGTAGAAATTATAATATTTTCTGGTATCACTGTCCATTCCACCAAAGGTGTAGCCATTGGTTTCATACTTCTCGTTGAGGATATTGTTGACCAGTAAAGTCGCACTAATATTTTTGATGCCTAACGCCGTAAAATTATAGTTTGCCAGCAAATTGTTGACGAAATAAGAGGAAATGCTTCTTTCTTCTGTGGATGAGTTGTCGAGGTATTGTCGTCCTACATATTTTGACAGCAACGAAAATGTAAGCGGCTCAATAGGGCTATAGGAAAAATTGCTGGATATAATCGTATTTGGAGACAGGGCAATATCTGTCTTTGGATAGAAAATTTTGGTATCTGGGCTGACACCGTTTATATCTTTCACAATTTCTTCAAAATTCTTAATTCTGTTTTGACTGAAGCTGGCTGTCGCCTTCCAGTTCAATTGCTTACTGATGTTCCAGGCTCCGTCAAATTCCAGTCCGATTCGATAGCTGTCTTTTACATTTTGTCGGATAGGAGCACCCGTATCACTGATCTCGCCTGTTGGAATCAACTGGTCTTTATAAAACATCCCGTATCCATTTAATCCAATATTGAATTTGGTATTGGTGAATCTATATCCAATTTCAATGTCCTGCATTTTTTCTGGCGTAGGATCCGGAAGTTTGCTGTTCTTCTCTATGAAATCTTTTCGGACGGGTTCTTTTTGAGCGAAAGCGTAGGAAGCATAGATGTTTGCATGATCATTTAACAGATAGGTTGCTCCGGCTTTGGGATTTAGAAAATTGAATTTTGGGTGGTAATTATAATTTTTGACCTTATCATCATCCCCATACATGTGATAGTCTACATTTCTGTACTGGACGTCGGCCATTAAGATCCATTTATCCAATTTGTAATCTACCTTTAGGAAGTTGCTGAAATCATTTTTCTGCGATTTTCCGAAGTAATATCTATCATCTATAAATCCGTTGGAAGCATACTGTGCCCAGATTACTTCACCGTAATGTTTTCCCCGATATTGATTGTATGCTCCACCCCAGGTAATTTCAAGTTGGTCATTCGGTTTGTAATTCAATGCGTAGGTCATGCCATAGAAATAATTATCTAACCATCTTCTGCGGATCAGATCTGTTTTTTTTATGGTATCACTACCGAGGATGACATCGGGCAAACCATATTTACTTAATTTATCACCGGGTCTCATCTCTTCATAGTAGCCATAACCTCGTGTATAATGTAAGGCTGTATTAAGTGTTAATTTTTCGCTTAGAATGTTGGTGTAATGAAGTTGATGATGTTTTTGCGTATAGTTGTCCGTCTGATTTCGATAAGTATACAGATTATAGTTTCGGCCGGCGTTCATAAATCGGTCTTTTTCTGTGCCTGATACGTATAATCCATTGTCAGCGTAATCATCCATGCGAGATCTATCACCCGTGATCAAAGGTTCCGGTACGCCGTTCCAGGCTTGGTAGGTCTTTTCCTTTCCCCAGAATACGATTCCTTTTAAAGTCTGTTTTTTGCCATAATAACCTCCATCAATATAGAAGGACTGCAGGTCTGAGGAGCCTCTTTCGATATAACCATTACTGCTGATCCTGGATAAGCGGGCATTGAAAGCAAACTTGTCATTGATCAAACCGGTTCCGAGTTTTACCGTATTTTTCCAGGTATTATAAGACCCGAATGAATTATTGAGTTCGGCATAAGGTTTCTCCGCTAATGTATTGGATTGAATATTCAGGGAAGCTCCGAAGGATCCGGCCCCGTTGGCAGATGTTCCGATTCCCCGCTGTACCTGGATGCTTTCCGTGGATGAGGCGAAGTCAGGAAGGTTGACAAAGAAAGAACCCATGCTTTCGGCGTCATTTAATGGAATACCATTCAGGGTTACATTGATCCGCTGGTTGTCAGATCCACGGATCGTCATGTTTGTATATCCTATGCCGGCTCCTGCATCGGAGTTTACCTGAACAGAAGGTGTCTGATTCAAGAGATAGGGAATGTCCTGTCCCAGATTATTCCTAGAAATCTCTTCTTTTGAGATGTTCCTGAATGTGGTCGGTGAATTCTTTTTAGCTCTGGTGGATACCACAAGAGCCTCTTCGGTACGAATTGTTTTTGGATCGAGCTGAACGGTCAATTCCATATCCCGTTGGAGGTTTAGGTTTTGAGTCCAGGTTTGATATCCGACAAACGAGACTTGAATGGTATGTTTTCCATCTGCGATATTATATAATTTGATCAAGCCATCTTTGTCCGAATTGGTTGTAAATGAAGCCTGTCCGTCTATGTATATCGTTGCATTGTGTAGTGGCCTTTGTGTATCCTTATCTACGGTTTTAATCGTCAAATTGTGCTGGGCAACAGCAATTTGGCTTAAAGTAGTAGCTAAAACGCTACAAATCAAAAATTTGATCATGTTGATGTATTTTGTTTAAGTTAAACAAATCATAGCAAGGGGTCACTATGACCGTTTTATTTAACTAACCTCTCCCTCCGCCAGCATTACCTGGATCAGGTGCACAGAACTTAATCTGTTGGGTATGATCTCAGCCTTTATTTGTGTTTCTGACAAAACAAGGCACCCCTAATCGACGTTGCGAATATATAAATTAAAATCGGAATGGTATATAAAGATGGTGTTTTTTACAAAAAGTATACTTCTTGGAAAATATGTGGTAATTTCCTTATGGTTTAAAATTTTACGTTTAGGCTTGTTTTTGGTGTTTATTGTTCTTTTTAGGTACCTTGGTATAGAATTTTCTACTGTTAGTATGTATTCATATTCAGTCAAAAATTTTTTAGTTACTAATTTGAGAGTGAGGAGATAAAATGTTAAAGTATTTAAGCGCAAATTATATTCTACCGATTACCTCAATGCCAATAAAAGATGGTATTGTAGCGGTAGACGAGGAGGGGGTAATTCAAGGCATCTATGACCCTGCTTCATTCACACAGACTGATAAAGTCGAAATCGAGAGGTATGGGGGAATAATTATTCCGGGTTTTATCAATGCCCATTGCCATCTTGAATTGTCACATATGAAAGGCGTGGTAGCTAAAGGTACCGGTCTTCCAAATTTCCTTAGCCAGGTAATGACTTCACGTAGTGCGTCTATGAAGAAAATGGATGATGCAATGGCGAAAGCGGATAAAGAGATGTATGAAAATGGGATCGTAGCGGTGGGAGACCATGCGAATACGGACAATTCTTCTAAGCAGAAGGAAGATTCAAAAATACTTTATCATACCTTTGTGGAGGTCATTGGGGTTGAACCCGAAGAAGCTGATTTTAAACTAAAAGAAGCCAAGTCTTTAACACAAGAATTTAGAAATGGTCATGTGTCCATTACGCCACATGCACCTTATTCGTGTTCGAAAGTTCTTTTTAAGAAATTTAAAAAATCGGTGCCTGAGACTAATATCATTAGTATTCATAATCAGGAGAGCGACGAAGAGAATAAATTGTTTAGATACAAAACAGGTGAATTTCTGGATTTCTATAAGAGTATCGGAAAGAATGCGGATTCTATAAAAGCGCAAGCCCGAAACTCCATCCAGTCTTATTTACCTTACTTGCCTTATCCGAATAAGTTGTTGTTGGTCCATAATACCTATACTTCATTAAAAGATCTCGATTTTGTAGAACGAATGGACCGTGATGTTGTATGGTGCCTGTGCCCAAAGGCAAATTTATATATTGAGGGGAACCTTCCTAAGGTTCAGAACTTTATAAACGCGGGACAACGGTTAGTGATTGGTACGGATAGCCTAGCGTCGAATGATACACTTTCGGTATTGGAAGAACTGAAGGTATTGCATGAACATTTCGAAGATTTGGATTTCTTGCAAACAATCCAATGGGCAACGATCAACGGAGCTGTTGCATTGAATATTGAGGATGAATATGGATCTTTGGAAATCGGCAAAAAACCGGGGATTGTCCTGCTTGAGGGTATGGAAAACTTTCGTTTAACAGATAAAGTTAAAATCAAACGTTTAGCGTAGTATTTAATTCCACAAAAACTTCTGTACTTTTGCTCTTATGAAACATTTGAATATTTCAATAAGAGGTAAAGTACAAGGAGTCTTTTTTCGATTGACGGCCAAAGCTGTTGCGGATCAGGTCGGTGTGAAAGGCTTTGTACTCAATCAAAAGGATGGGGCTGTCTATATGGAGGCCGAAGGGGACGATTTTGCACTTGATTCATTGTTGGACTTCTGCCAGGAAGGTCCGGAGGATGCAAATGTTGAAGCTGTTGAAGTTACGGAAGGCGAACTGAAAGGCTTTTCTAATTTTGAAGTGATTAAAAGAGTTCAATCCTAAAGCCTAGTGTCGACAATTAAGAAATTTCTCAGCGATACCGTTATTTATGGTGTGACTACTATCGTTTCAAGAATGATAGGATTCCTGATGACCCCACTCTATCTCCGTAAATTTAAGGATGCAGGGGTCTATGGAGTTTATTCTAATTTTTATGCTTGGATGTCCATGCTAAATGCTATTCTGGCATTTGGAATGGAAACAACTTATTTCCGTTATTTACAGAAAGTTGAACCACAGAATAAGAATAAAGTTTACAACAATAGCTTCTTTGTAACTTTATTTACTTCAGGATTATTATTGTTGTC
Organism: Sphingobacterium puteale; assembly: GCF_003627955.1. Classification (GTDB taxonomy): domain Bacteria; phylum Bacteroidota; class Bacteroidia; order Sphingobacteriales; family Sphingobacteriaceae; genus Sphingobacterium; species Sphingobacterium puteale. The sequence continues at coordinate 215,039 of NZ_RBWS01000008.1, forward strand.
TGTATTTGTTTTCACAAGACCTATCGCTTCCTGGTTTGCGGATGGGGGGGATGTGGATCTATATGAACAGTACATTAAGTATTTTGCTTTTATCCTTGTTGCTGATGCGCTAGCTGTTGTCCCGTTTACAAAGCTACGGGCAGAGGGCAGACCTTATAAATACAGTGCATTGAAATTTGTTAATATCGGTATTACCGTGATTTCAAATCTATTTTTTATTTTGTTCTTGCCGGATTGGGTACATAAGTATACATTTTGGGCGGATTTTGCTGGAACATGGTTCAAAGAGGGTTGGATTGGTTATGTCTTTATCTCCAATCTTTTTGCAAGTATTGTCACATTAATTCTATTGCTACCTGAACTGTTAACTTTCAGATTCAGCCTAGATAGAAAATTAATGAATGAAATGTTAAAGTATAGCTTCCCAATTTTAGTCGCTAATATTTCATTTATTATTAACGAGAATCTAGACAAAATGTTCTTTCTGAAATTGATCCCTGGAAAGACGGGGAAAGATGAGTTAGGTATTTATGGCGCAGTTGCTAAATTGTCCGTATTTCTAAGCTTATTTGTGACAGCTTTTAGATTGGGGGCAGAACCGTTCTTCTTTTCATATTCAAAAAACCAGAACGCATCGAAAACCTATGCCCTAATCATGGAGTATTTTGTTATCCTTATGGTTATTGCAATGGTCGGATTGACAGTGAATCTGGATTGGCTGAAGTATTTTATTGAAGGCAATGAAAAAGAGGTCGCAACATATTGGACTGGGCTTAAAATTGTCCCCATTCTTTTATTCAATTATGTGCTACTTGGAATATATATGAATCTATCGATTTGGTATAAATTGACTGATCATACACGATATGCTATTTACATTTCGGGAATAGGGGCGCTAATTACAATTATGCTCAATGTGTGGCTTATCCCAACTTATTCCTATGTTGGAGCTGTTTTATCAACAACAGTAGTATATCTGGTCATGATCGCTTTTTCACTTTACTGGGGCCAGAAGTATTATCCCATACCATATAAGATGATCAAGATCGCTGTCTATCTTGGAGCAGGGCTGTTGATTTCGTGGTTGAGCTTTCAGGTTTTCCATAGTAATATTTGGATAGGAAACACCATGTTATTACTGCTGCTCGGTGTTACTTTTTTCTTTGAGAAGAATGGGCTGATGAAATTAATACGAAGAAGATAATTTCATATTAAAACAAATGCGGTAACTGTTAGGTTATCGCATTTGTTATTTTTAGATGAATTCAGGCATGAACGAATGTTCAATCTCATGAAGAACTTCAAGTATATCTGCTTGATTTTGAAGACTAACCAGTTTCATCCTGTATTCTTTGAAATTCGGAATTCCTTTAAAATAATTGGCGTAATGTCTCCGCATTTCAAAGATCCCTAATTTATCACCTTTCCATTCAATGGATTTGTTTAAGTGTGTTCTACAAACCTCAACGCGTTCAGCAATTGTAGGCCCCTCCAAGCGCTGGCCTGTTTGGAAGAAATGCTTGATCTCTCTAAAGATCCAAGGGTAACCAATAGCCGCACGGCCGATCATAATGCCATCCACTTCGTATTCCTGCCTCCAGGCTGCTGCTTTTTCGACTGAATCCACATCACCGTTACCAAAAATTGGAATCTGAATGCGCGGATTACGTTTGATATCACGGATCATGGACCAGTCAGCTTGACCTTTGTACAATTGTGCACGTGTACGTCCATGAATTGCGAGTGCTTTGATACCGACGTCTTGCAACCTTTCAGCTACTTCGTATACATTTTTGGTATTATCATCCCAGCCAAGCCGTGTTTTTACTGTCACAGGGAGATGAGTTGCTTCAACAACAGCTTTAGTCATCGCAACCATTTTATCAATGTCTTGCAATAAGGAAGAGCCGGCTCCCTTACAGACCACTTTTTTAACTGGACAACCGTAATTGATATCGATGAGATTCGGATTTGCTTTTGTGCAGATTTCAGCTGATTGACGCATACTTTCAATATCTCCACCGAATATCTGGATACCGATAGGTCGTTCATATTCAAAAATATCAAGCTTTTGAACAGATTTAGCTGCGTCACGGATTAGTCCTTCTGAAGAAATAAATTCAGTATACATTAAATCAACACCATTCTGTTTGCATACATAGCGAAACGGTGGATCGCTTACATCCTCCATAGGAGCTAATAATAAAGGGAATTCACCCAAATCAATATTTTCACCAATCTTGACCGACATCTTCGATAATTTTTTACAAAGGTACAAAATTTGGTATTAGAATAAAGTTAGCTAACTGTCATGAGTTTAGAGGCGATTTTTTATGTCTTCAGAATGCATAGCGCGTAGCGCTGGTGTATTCCGCGAACCACCGAAACGGTAGCTGAAAGATAGGGCTGTTGTCGGGATTGAATTTTCCTATGAAAGCAAATATACCTTCCCAGTATTGAAGGTATATTTGCTGAGAACTGGCTTTATCTATGCATAACCTCTTTTTTTGAAAGAGCCTCTATTGGTCAGAAAGAACCATCAGTTGATTTTCATCGCTGGTCGTGCGTCTGGTCATGAAGGTTTTTTCAAGATGTCTTTCTTGCATATAATCAGCAAGGACACTTTTATCCAGATTTGTTTTTGAATAAAATCAAATTTCTTTTACGAAATCTTTGATTGCTTTCCCTGGGTCTGTGGTTTTCATAAAATTTTCACCGATCAGAAAACTTTGGAAACCAGCCTTTTTCAATGCTTTAATTGTCTTGGGATCAGAAATGCCACTTTCGGATACTTTGATGTATTCGGATGGAATCTTATCCAAAAGATCATACGAATGTTGTATATCGACAGTGAAATCTTTTAGGTTTCTATTGTTGACACCAATGGCATCAATATCATCGAAAAGATTGTCCAACAGTTCCTGCTCATTATGTACTTCAAGCAATACATTGAGCCCGATCTGATGGGCGTAGGCGGCAAACTCCTGAACTTCTTCCTTTTTGAGGCAGGCTGCTATTAAGAGGATGACATCGGCACCATACGCTTTGGCTTCGGTAATCTGATATTTGTCCACAATGAACTCTTTGCGCAAAATTGGAATGCTAATAACTGCCCGAGCTTTGGAGAGGTCTTCCAAATGGCCCTTGAAAAATTCGCCGTCCGTCAGAACGGATACAGCCGAAGCGCCAGCTTCTTCATAGGCCTTGACAACATCTTCAACTTTTGCTGTACTATTGATATCCCCTTTTGAGGGAGATGCTCGTTTATATTCAGCAATAATCCCTGTTTTTTCAGGGTCTAAAATAGATTCCCGTAACGAAAGACAGGCTACGTTGAAATAGGGATAGTTCAACAGTTCCTCGAATGGAACTAAGGCCTTCGCCTTTTCTACTTCTATTCTTTTTCGTTCAATGATTTTATCGAGTATTGTCATTTGTAGTAGTAAGATATTAGTATTGAGTATTGAGATTTTAGTACTTTAAGCCTTCGGCTGACATATTTTCTCTATTTTAATTTTTTAGTATTGCAGTTTAAGTATTGAGACTTTGGTGCTTCAAGCCTTGGGCGGACGCGAAATCTCTATTACGCTTATACGCTTTTCATTGCTGTGTTCCTGTACATAGGTGATCATTTACACGACTCAGTGAGACGTAGCCTCGTAAAAGTAATGTCTAAAGACTCCTATCTCAATATGCTATACTAAGATAACCAGTTTTCAATTAATTTTTTCCCATTTGTTGTTAGTACAGATTCTGGATGGAACTGCATGCCTCGCACATCATACTCCGTATGTGTCAGTGCCATGATGATACCATTTTCATCTACAGCCGTAACTTTGAGCGTGTTTGGCAAGGTATCTTTGTTTACTGCCCATGAATGGTAGCGACCTATTTTCGAATCTTTCGGAAAATCCTGAAATAGCTTTTCGGATTCATCGGTTACGATAATGCCCGTTGCAACACCATGCAGGGGTTTTTCCATGTTAAATAATGTACCGCCAAATACTTCAGCGATTGCTTGTTGACCAAGGCAGATGCCCAATATACTTTTGTGCGGCGCATAGGTGCGGATCACGTCAAGCAATAGACCTGCCTCTTCCGGAATCCCGGGACCTGGGGAAAGAAGTATTTTATCGAATGCTTCCAGCTCTTCCAGTTTGAATTTATCATTTCTCAATACCACATAGTCCTGTCCCAACTCCTGTAGCAAATGAACCAAATTATAGGTGAATGAATCGTAATTGTCAATGACAACGATTTTATTGTTGCTCATAACCTCTTGTTGTATAGTCCTGATTAAAGTAATTATCTATTTCCTGAAATATCGCCCGGACAAATTCTACGGGCAGATCAAATCTCTTTGCCAATGTTGCCTGATTGCTGCTGATATTTTTTATCCTATTCTGTTCATTATCTGTATCATCCTGCAATACTTTTGCCTTATTGAGATAGGTCTTCCGTAAGGCTAGCAATTCAACGATGCGGTTGTCGATGGTATCTATCGAAGCATTAATATGCTGGGTATTGACACAATATTCTAATGGTCTAATCATAACGTTTCTGCTAATTGTAATGCTTTTCGCAAAGCAGCTATTTTATTGTTCACTTCCTGGAGTTCCATTTCCGGATCAGAATCCAGTACGATTCCGCCGCCGGCCTGATAATGTAAGGTGTTTTGCTTGCTCAAGAACGAGCGAATCATGATGGCATGATTGAAATCCCCATTGAAACCCATAAAGCCAATTGCTCCAGAGTAGAACGAGCGTTGCAATCCTTCGTAGCGGTCAATGAGTGTCAATGCCATGTGCTTAGGAGCTCCCGAGAGTGTTCCGGCAGGGTAGGTATCTCCCACAATATCGAATGGATTGATATTATCCTTTAATACCCCTGTTACCTTCGAGACCAAGTGGATAATATGCGAGTAGTATTGTGGTTCCATATACGATTCTACTTTAACCTGGGTACAGTGTCTGCTCAGATCATTACGGGCAAGGTCTACCAACATCACGTGCTCGGAGGTTTCTTTTGGATCCTGCTTTAGCCTAGAGGCAATTTTTTGGTCTTCTTCCATGTTCCCGGTTCTCTTGAATGTTCCGGCAATTGGGAAGATCGTAGCCTGCTTGCCATGGATGCGCAATTGTGCCTCGGGAGATGAACCGAATAGTTTAAAGTCACCATAATCAAAATAGAATAGGTAAGGCGAGGGGTTAATGGAACGTAATGCGCGGTAGACATTAAATTCATCGCCCGAGAATGGGGTCCGGAAACCACGGGAGGGAACGATCTGAAAGACATCGCCACGTTGGATATGTTCCTTCATCTTCTTGACCAGTTGACGGTGTTCCTCATCGCTACGATTGGAACTTTCCTCTCCCGCTAACTTGAATGTGTACTCTGGAAAGTTTTTGTTCTGGATCAGAAATTGCATGCGTTCCAGCTCGGACTCCTCATCTTCCAAAAGGTGTTCGAAGATATAAAGCTGATTACGGAAATGGTCGATGGCGATCACATATTTGTAGACGTGATACTGCATAAACGGTATTTTCCGTGCCGGATCGATAGCTGTTGTCAGTTTGATATCCTCAAAATGTTCGATGCAGTCAAATGTAAAGTACCCGAATAGCCCGTTTGAGATTAGGTTTAATTCGGCTACCGTCGAATCTTCAAAGGAATTCCTAAAGTCGGAGACTTCCTGACGCAATTCGATTTCTTGTGCTTTTTTGACAATCCGTTCATTGCCGGGATAGGTTAATGTTAACTCGCGCTCATCTAGTTGAATCCCAGCAATGGGCTGGCAACAAATATAGCTGATATTGTTGTCACGACTATGGTAGTCGGAACTTTCCAATAGCAGTGAATTTGGAAAGATATCCCGTAATCGAAGATAAATACTCACCGGTGTTGTTGTGTCGGCGAGCAACTTTCTGCTCTGTGTTTTGAATTTATACTTCATTTTATTCTTTTATTCGCTTTGATAAATTTTATACATAAAAAAACCCGATACTGGTTAGCATCGGGTTTGGAATTTCCATAAATGGTTTTGGTTGATTATGAAATATTATGACAATACCAATTGATTCCCGATGCTTATTGCTCCAGGCCACCACCAATTTGTATTTGTATATCTTCGTGTCATTATTACACAAATTTATAAAAAAAAATAAATAAGCAAACTTTTTGTGATAAAAAAACAAAAATTCACCGTATTTCTTAATCATTTAATAAATCGGGACGTCTTTCCTGTGTTCTTTTTAGCTGTTGTTCATGCTTCCAGGAAGCGATGTTTGCTTCATGTCCACTGAGTAGAATGTCGGGTACTTTGTGCCCTTTCCAGTCTGCGGGGCGTGTATAGATCGGTGCATCGAGCAATCCGTCCTGAAAAGAATCCGAAAGTGCGGAGGTTTCATCGGACAAAACTCCGGGGATCAGACGGATAATCGCGTCTGTAACAATTGCTGCCGGAAGTTCACCGCCAGACAGCACATAATCACCCACCGAGATTTCCTTTGTCACATATATATCCCGGATGCGTTGGTCTATACCTTTGTAGTGGCCACAGAGAATCATCATGTTACTTTTGGTCGAGAGCCCGTTGGCAATATCCTGATTGAACGTTTCACCATCGGGAGTCATATAGATGATTTCATCGTATGTCCGTTCGGCCTGTAATTGTTCAATGCACTTGGCGAAAGGTTCGATCTGTAGCACCATGCCGGAACTACCCCCATAGGGGTAATCGTCCACACTTTTGTGCTTATTTGTTGAGTAATCTCTTAAATTGTGTACATATATCTCCGCGAGGCCTTTATTCTTTGCACGTTGCAAAATAGAGTGTGCAAATGGACTTTCCAAAAGGTCTGGTAAGACCGTAATAATATCAAAACGCATGGCGCAAAGATACACAAAAATGATCCATTGTCTATTTATAAGATTGATTCGCTTATCTTTGTGGCAAATTTAAGTGTACATACAGTGATTGACGTAAATAATATTTCTGTTTCCTTTGGGGGAACGACTCTTTTTTCGGATGTATCTTTCTCGATCAATGAGAATGACAAGATTGCATTGATGGGTAAGAACGGCGCGGGCAAATCTACCCTGCTAAAAATTATCGCTGGCGTGGGCAAGCCTACAACGGGTAATGTCGCGGGCCCAAAAGACGCAATTATTGCATACCTGCCGCAGCATTTGCTGACCGAGGATAATGTAACAGTCTTTGAGGAGACCTCGAAAGCTTTCGAGGAGGTCTACGGCATGCGGGATGAATTGGAGCAGCTGAACGAGCAGCTGAATATCCGTACGGATTATGAGTCGGATGATTATATGCAATTGATTGAGCGGGTGTCGGAGCTGAGCGAGAAGTTTTATTCGATCGAAGAGGTCAATTACGATGCGGAGGTGGAAAAGGTGCTGAAAGGGCTTGGTTTTGAACGATCGGATTTTAGCAGACAGACCTCGGAATTTTCCGGAGGATGGCGTATGCGTATCGAACTAGCTAAAATATTATTAAAAAAACCGGATCTGATTTTATTGGATGAGCCGACCAACCATATGGATATCGAAAGTATCCAATGGCTGGAGGATTTCCTTGTCAATTCGGCCAAAGCAGTTATTGTTATTTCACACGATAGGGCCTTTGTCGATAATATCACCAACCGTACTATTGAGGTGACGATGGGGCGTATTTATGACTATAGAGCCAAGTATAGTCATTACTTGGAACTGCGTCAGGAAAGACGTCAGCATCAATTGAAAGCTTATGAGGAGCAGCAACGTTTTATTGCTGACAATCAGGAATTCATTGACCGTTTTAGAGGTACTTATTCGAAAACCTTGCAGGTACAGTCACGTGTTAAGATGTTGGAAAAGTTGGAAATTATCGAAATTGACGAAGTAGACACTTCAGCCTTGCGTCTGAAATTTCCCCCTTCACCGCGCTCGGGCCAATATCCTGTGATTGTGGAAGATCTTAGCAAAGCATATGACGATCATGTCGTATTCCAAAAAGCCAATATGGTGATTGAACGCGGGGAAAAAGTTGCTTTTGTAGGTAAGAACGGTGAGGGTAAATCAACCATGATCAAAGCGATTATGGGCGAAATAGATTTTGAAGGTACGCTAAAGATAGGTCATAATGCCAAAATCGGTTACTTTGCGCAGAATCAGGCCGCTTTATTGGATGGCGAACTGACTGTTTTTGATACCATCGACCAAATCGCTGTAGGCGATGTACGCGTAAAAATGAAAGATCTTCTGGGGGCTTTTATGTTCAGCGGGGATGACACAACGAAAAAGGTTAAAGTGTTATCCGGTGGCGAGCGAACCCGTCTAGCGATGATAAAACTGCTTTTGGAGCCCGTGAATGTGTTGATTCTCGATGAGCCGACCAACCATTTGGACATGAAGACCAAGGACATTATCAAAGATGCCTTAAAGGATTTTGATGGTACATTGATCCTTGTTTCACACGACCGTGACTTTTTGGACGGCTTAGCGGAGAAAGTATTTGAGTTTGGAAATAAGCGTGTCCGTGAACATTTTGAAGATATCAAAGGATTCCTGGAATATAAGAAAATGAACAGTTTGAAGGATATTGAACGATAGCTTCTAAATCATCGAAGTGTAAATGTAGGCGGTGGTCCAATCCCGATATTTGCAGTACAGAAATCAGAAACTTTATCTGTAGTCTCTTGAGCTCAGCTGGTAGAGCAAATGACTTGTAGCAAGTAGGTCATTGGTTCATCTCGATAGGAGAATCAGTTATAAAAAGCGGCTTTTTTATATAAAGCCGCTTTTTAGCGTTTAAAACAAAGATTAAATCGAATATTCAAGCTTTTTCCCTTAATCCCAAAGTGTGTGAAAGATACTTTCCTGATCAATACGTTCATAGGTATGTGCGCCAAAATAGTCACGTTGTGCCTGTATAATATTTGTAGGTAATTTTTTGGGTCGGTAAGCATCAAAATAAGAGAGTGCGTTTACGTATCCAGATACGGGTATCCCGTTTGCGATGGCATCTTTCAATACCTCGCGAAGCCGTTGTCGGCGATGTATGAGGCGCTTTTCTCGCTTCAATTACTTCGCTGGTATTGAGTGTTTTGTTGTAAACTAACAGATAATCCGTATATTGAACTCTCCTAAACATCAATTTTATTTATGATCATTGGATTAGACATTGGGACATCATCTGCGAAGGCTGTTGCATTTGACTACGAAGGTAACATCTTGTCGCAGCATAGTATACCCTATCCCATATTAAACCCCTCAGAAGGCTGGTACGAGCAAGATCCGGAGATTGTTTATGCTGCATGTATTGAGTCTATTAGGTATGTCATGATTAGCTTAAAGCAATCTAGTGCCGAGATACCGAAACCCGTATGCATTTCGGTGAGCAGTGCTATGCACGGACTGATCGCTGTTGACTCAGCTGGAAAGCCACTTAGCCATTGCATGATATGGGCAGATCGCAGAAGCGAGGATATTGCGGTAGCCTTGGAGGCAAGTGAGACTGGCAGGCTGCTTTATCAACAAACGGGTACACCAATACATCCCATGTCTTTGCTCTGCAAATTAATGTGGATAAAGTCTAATGATCAAAAATTATTTGCGCAGTCGTACAAGTTTATCGGTATCAAAGAGTTTCTTTTTTACCGGCTTTTTGGCGTTTATGTGGTCGATCATTCCATTGCATCTGCAACAGGGCTTTTCGACATACATCAATTAACATGGTCTGATCAGGCGTTAAGATTGACGGGCATATCGGAAGAGCAACTAGCATTGCCAGTTCCGGTCAATTATATTTTAAATATGCCTAGCCGAGAAATTGCGGCCTTGATGCACATCCCTCAAGATACACCTTTTGTAATAGGTGGTAGCGATGGTTGTTTGGCTAATCTCGGGGTAGGGGCTATACGTCCTGGGGTAGCTTCTATAACTATTGGTACCAGTGGAGCTATTCGCGTGGCAAGTTCGCAGGCAAATAGAGAAAAAAAACAAAGGCTATTTACCTACCTACTGAGACCAAATGAATATATAATTGGTGGCGCGGTTAACAATGGGGGAGTATTACGCAACTGGTTTCGAGATAATTTTTTGCATGAATTTACCCAAACGGAAACGGATGGAGATTCTTCTGCCGCGTTAAATGCTTTGGTCGACTCCGTCGTTCCCGGGGCAGAGGGCTTAATATTCTTGCCCTATTTGACCGGTGAACGGGCTCCACATTGGAATTCCAATGCAAAAGGAGTTTATTTTGGAATACAGCTGCATCACGGCAGGGCGCACTTTGCACGGGCTATGATGGAAGGGATGTTGTTTGCGATTTACAGTGTAGGGATCGCATTAGAGGAGAACACCGGCCCCATTCATACAATTTATGCAAGCGGCGGCTTAGCACGTTCATCGTTGTTGGTGCAAATGCTTGCAGACATTTTCAATAAACCTGTATTCATTAAAAATACGGTAGAAAGCTCTGCATGGGGAGCAGCATTGATAGGCTTGGAAGCATTGGGTATACAGGCGGGTGAGCCTACAGTAAAAAACAAGCAAGCGGCGGGAACACAAGATACCGAGCACTATTACAAACCGAGTGAAGAGAACCACGCCGTATATATTAAAAACTTCCAGAAATTTGAACACCTGTACCACATATTGGAAGGTGAGTTTTAACTAGTTGTAAATTATTATGCCTCTAATCATCGTTATTTTGGGAGTAGCTTTACTACTTCTTTTAGTCACTGTCGTCAGGTTAAACACGATATTTTCATTACTGATTACATCTGTTGCGGTCGGTTTTGCTATGAATATGAATGCCGTCGATATCCTTAAATCTGTTGAAACCGGAGTGAGTAGTACTATGGGCCAGTTGGCGCTTTTGTTGGCCTTCGGGTCTTTACTGGGTAAATTGATGGCGGAGGGGGGCGCTGCAGAAAAGATTACAACGAAACTAACGGCAGTATTTGGCAGAAAGAACTTACCTTGGGCAATGGTTCTCACGGGCTTTTTAGTAGGAATTCCTTTATTTTACAATGTCGGCTTTATCGTATTGGTACCGTTTGTTTTCATGGTATGTGCTTCCAATAAGATGCCCTTGCTTTACGTAGCTATTCCACTGCTGGCAGCGCTGTCCGTGACGCACGGTTATTTGCCACCGCATCCGGGAGCTACAGCCATAGCGGTTACTTACAATGCGGATATAGGGTTGACAATGGCCTATGGCATTGTGGTGGCAATCCCTGCCATAATTATCGGTGGACCACTCTTTGGCAGGATGCTTAAGCGTATTCCGACCAACCCACCTGCCGAGTTTTTTCCTGAGCACAATCAAGCAGATAAGAAAGAGCTTCCCGGATTTGCAATTAGTATATTTACGGGACTGTTTCCAATAATTTTAATTGCTTTTGGTTCATTTGCACATCTAATATTCCCAGAAGGCTCCGCTTGGCTGACGACACTCCGTTTCTTGGGTGACCCGGTGGTGGCTTTAATGATTGCATCTCTGGTGGCGATGTACACGATGGGAATCCGCCAAGGTAAAAGTTTGCGGGAGCAGTCAGAAAGTGTGGAAGAAGCAATCCGTGGGATAATGATGATCCTTTTTATCATTGCAGCATCAGGTGCCTTCAAGCAAATTTTGGTAGATAGTGGTGTCGCGAACTACATCGCTGACTTAACCGCAGACCTTAGCCTGTCGCCTCTTGTGCTTGCCTGGTTAATAGCCGGTATCATTCGCCTCGTTATCGGTTCGGCAAGCGTTGCTGGACTCACGGCAGCGGGCATTATGCTCCCCATTGTGCAAGCGGGAGAGGTTACTCCTGAATTAATGGTGCTAGCGACCGGAGCGGGCAGTCTCATGTTCTCACACGTCAACGATCCAGGGTTTTGGATGTTTAAATCTTATTTTGGAGTGAGCGTGAAGGATACGTTTCGCTCTTGGACGGTGATGGAAACGCTTGTTTCTGTTATTGGATTGATCGGTGTCTTGATTTTACACTGGCTTGGTCATTGACAGCGAAGGAGAAAATAATTTTTAAAGTTGCCGCAAGACCAGCTCCATTGACCATCGCTATAAAATAAATATGGTTCATTTTGAGGGCTGCTTGGTTTTAGATTCGCCACCGGGAAGGAATAAGTCACCCACCTTTAAATCGGCTTTTGTACCATGATAAAACTGTCCCTTATCAGAAGGTGGCTGTCGAAACCGCAAGGCGAACCCCGCATTCTCGATTGCCTTTTTCATCAAACGAATATTGAATTATATAGACCCATAATCGGTTGATTATGGGCTTTTTTTTGATGAAAACCTTTGTTTGATTTTTTTTTCTTAATATCGTGACAATGAACCAAATTTTTGTTGTTTGAGTTATTCTGACAAATATGCATAGATCACAACCGCTTTATCTATATATCTTATTTTGCCTGAGTTGCTGCTTGGGTGGCGGGCCTGTTTTTGGCCAATATACAGTTGATAATATACCTAGCCCAAAGCAGAAAGGACAGGACTATTTTGTCTCCAATCCTGATGGGATTCTGTCTTCGGGTACTGTGGCTGAATTGGATGGTTTATCCACACAGATTGAAGCAGCTACCAAAAGTGAGTATGCCATTGTATTGGTCAATGACTATGTGGGTGAGAGCGATTTTGAATTTGCGTTGAAGCTATTTAATACCTGGGGTATCGGTAAGAAGGAAAGCAATAATGGTCTATTATTGTTTATTGCCAAAGACCGGCGGGAATATCGCTTTATTACAGGTTATGGCATGGAAAGCACCTTGCCTGACGCCTATCTAAAACGAATCGGCGAAAAATATCTGGTACCTAATTTTCGAAATGGGGATTATGATCAAGGCGTGCTGGAGGCTTCGCGGTTTATCAAAACCATTCTGACATCACCTGACAGTAGGGCCGAACTGGAACGTTTGATGCCTGAAGCAACTCCAATTTGGAGTTTAAGAAGTCCTATCTTAAGAAATTCGCTTTTGGTACTGGCTTTATTTGTCATCTGCTATATCTGGCTGGGTGAGGTGACCCGTGCGATCAAGGGAAAGCTGACAAAAAAAAGTAAGTATTTTCCACCACTGGTGAGCGGTTGCGGTTGTATGGGAATGCTGATGTTTGCCAGTGTATTTATATGTGCTTTTGCGCTGAACAACTTCGAAGTTGTTTATCAATGGAAGAACCTACCTTATTTTGTTTTTATATTTGGCAGCATTACGCTGGCGATGAAATATAATGCGAGCCGCACAGAGATTGTCAATTCCTACCGTGATGAAGAGAATATCCAACAGGCTTTGCGTAAGTTTCGCGTTTGGGGACTTGTCCCTTTATTGTTAAGTCCTTTGGCACTGTTTGATCTTTTTGGAATAAATAAACGTATCCGAAGGAATGAACTTCGGCTGACTCCTCCGGATGGCTCGGGGCGTTGGTTGCGCATGAATAAGGATGATGTGGCTACCCGGGAAAGCGTATACTTGGATCAAGGACAGCTCTTGGAAGAAAAAATCGGCAGCAGGTCTTATGAGATCTGGGTGGATCAGACAAGCAATGAGACTAAGTTGGTTCCTTGGGATGAAAATGTAGGGTATATAGATTGTCCACAATGTCATTACCGTACGTTTGAAACGGGACTTACACATACGATCCGTTCCGCAACTTACAGTTCGCAGGGGTTGGAGGAACGTTTTGATAAATGTAAGAACTGTGGTCACCGTGTGTCCCATGGCGAGCACAGCATACCTGTTAAAGTACGCTCTTCATCAAGCAGATCTGGTGGGGGAGGTTCCAGCGGTGGCGGCGGCGGAAGTTTTGGTGGCGGTTCGTCCGGTGGCGGTGGGGCTGGCGGAAGATGGTAATTGCTCATTTAGGTGCAAAAAAAAGGTTTTCAAACGGGGAGAATGAAAACCTTAAATAACCAATTATAAACCTAAATTATGATGATACAAATATAGTGTATTTTTTACACTATCAAAATTTTTTTTTAAAAAAAATAAAAAAAGTAAGTTACATAGCGCATATATGATTTCTGTTTATAAATTAAAACCAAAGTTCCAGCAGTTATTGATGCCGGTTCTGAGCTTTTTGAATCGAAAAAAGATAACGGCCAATCAGATTACGGTTGGCTCGGTGGTCTTGTCTCTGGTCATTGCGATCTTGTTCTGGAATGCAGACTGCAGCTCAATTTTATTTCTGGCATTACCGATTGGTTTATTATTGCGCATGGCTCTCAATGCACTGGACGGGATGATGGCCCGTCTTTTCAATCAGACGAGTAAAATGGGGGAAGTCCTGAACGAGGTAGGTGATATTGTTTCTGATGTCCTGATCTTTTTTCCCTTGCTGAAATTTCATCCCGAGAGTTTATATTTGGTAGTAGGCTTTATTGTTTTGAGTGTCATCAACGAATTTTGCGGTGTGATCGGAAAGGTTATTGCCAATGATCGTCGTTATGATGGACCTATGGGTAAAAGCGACCGTGCACTGCTGCTGGGGGTATACGGGATTTTAAGTTTGTTGCATATTTCGATAACTGCTTTTTCGAGTTATATTTTTGCTGTGCTATGTTTGTTATTGGTCTTGAGTTCCATGACGCGATTGAGAAAGGCATTGGTGGTACATGAGTGAAGTATCCAATCCGAAAGACAAGTTTGCTGACGTACCTGTCCGAGTCAGAAGCTGGGGCTATATTGTGCTTGTACTGGCGATTGCCTTCGTTCCGCAAATAACATCATGGTTGTTTGTTTGCTGGCTTACTTTTCAGGGCATGCGCGAATTTATGAAGATGTTTGTGCCCAATTTTAGTCTTGCATTGCCCTTTGCTATTGTACTTGCTCTATTGCAGTTGATCCTTTTAACCTACTGTTCATATAGCGGCTATCTATTCTGGGCGACACTATTGTGCTTAGGGATTGGGTTGTTTTTCTGGCTGGGACAGAAAACAGCGATGGGTGCTGCTATCGGAATGACCTTTGGAACGGCTGCCTGCCTACTAGCATTCAGCCAGCTGGCTTTTGTCCGGGCAGTAGAAATTCATCAGAATGAGTGGATGGGATTGCGGCTTGTGGCCTATATCATCGTTTTAACGGAGCTGAACGACGTATTCCAATACCTCATGGGTAAATTCTTTGGCAAACGAAAGATTGTTCCGCGCATCAGTCCAAATAAAACTGTTGCCGGATGTATCGGCGGTATCGGGCTGACGGTAATGTTGAGTAATATCTTGGGCTATCTGCTATTGCCATTTGGAGATTTTATCCGCTTTTCGTTGCTAGGTCTGCTCTTCGGTGTTTTAGGATTTTGCGGTGATGTGCTTTTATCCTTTTTGAAACGCAGGACGGGAGTCAAGGATACGGGGACATTAATCCCCGGACATGGTGGCTTATTGGATCGGATAGATAGCCTGCTGTTTAATGCACCTGTTTTCTATGGTTTGATTTGTTGGATAGAAATGACGAATTTGTAAGTAAAATCAGAATCTCATATCTAATATATCGCGAAATGAATTATCAACGGGCAGTTTTATTTTCAGGAGGCGGTACTCGCTTTGGCTTGTACCTGGGTATGTATGCCGCGTTGGAAGAACTGGGACTAAAACCAGACCTACTAATTGCTAGCTGTGGTGGATCATTGGCTGCTGCGATTATTCAGGCTTTTGCAAGGGATGCAGAGCGGAAATCCTATCTCCAGTCCGAAGAGTTTTATCGCTTCTTCTGTGGACATCAGCTTACGGAGCAGCGTCATCTTGGCAAATTGGGTTGGTATGTGCTAAAAAAGCAGTGGGAAAAAGGCTCCGCTCCTTATCTGGAAGATGTCTTTGATCGTTATCTGGTCAAGATGAATCATGATCTTTCGCCCTTATTACCGACTTTGAACCGACCATTTTCGGAGGAAATACCGTCGATTATTATTGGTTCGAAAATGCTTTTTGACCGCTCAGCAGTTGGGGAGAGACGCGGCGAACGTAAGCTTTATCAGAAAATCCTGATGGGGAATACAATTGCACTATCAAACGTAAATATAGATAGCATCCAAATCCAAGGTGTAAATTATGATAAAAGTGCCGTTGCGTCAACAATAGGGATAAATTCGGCGGTAACTTTGTTGGAGGCTGTTCGTATTTCGATGTCCGATATGTTTTATATTGAGCCTGTACAGCGGAAGGGGGAATATTATGCCGGCGGAGCCATTGATCTGGTGCCTGTGGAGCTAGCGCAGTCATTGGCGGCGGAAGTGATCTGTGAGCGGAAGCAGCCATATAAACTGCAGGAAGAAGGATTGGTCAGAGCGGTATTGGGCTTTAGCGGGAACCAACGCCTGCGGGATATTGATCAGCAATTCCAGGAAATCCGATGGATCGATACAAGGGATGCTGCAGAGCAGCTGGCAGGAAACTATTGCAAAAAAGGTATAGATTGGCGTAGATTTGAAATAACATTGTCACTTCCGACAGATCTGGATGAATTTGCGGCTGCCATGGAAGCACAATGGAACTATGGATATCGTAAGACGATGGAGCTGCGCATGACCTAGTACACAATGTTTCGAAATACGAGGAGTTAAGAAGACATTGTACAAGTGGAGCGATCATACACGCTGTACATAAATTATAAAGTTCAGTGGAGTTTGGAAATGTTTATCATTTAATACTGGACTGTTTTAGAATTTAGTTGACAGAAATAGAAGGATTATTTGTTTGCAAGATAGCCCGGACAGCGGGTAATATTAGCACTATTTTTTTAATATGAAGGTATTTATCGCAGGCGGAACAAGCGGAATAGGTTTGACACTAGCACAAAGCTACCTCCAACAGGGGACTGAAGTTGCGGTATGTGGTCGGAACCTGTCAAAGTTATCTCATCATCCAGCATACGATGCGCTCATCAAGTTTGAAGTGGATGTATGTGATCGGGATGCTTTGGCTGATGCCGTTCATTCCTTCTGTCATCAGGGGACATTGGATCTTTTTATCAATTGTACAGGAAGCTATGCCGATGACGTGGCACAACGCATCAGTTACGAAGAGGCAAGTGCAATGCTCCAGGTTAATATGCTCGGGACGATCAATTGTTTTGAAGTCGCCCGCGAAGCCATGCGCGGACAATCAACAGGGCAGATCGCAACCATAGCATCCATCTCGGGGACGCTGGATTTTCCGAATTCAAGTTTGTACAGCAAAACAAAGCGGGCAGCAATCCAAGTGGCTGATGCTTATCGGCGGGCATTGCTTCCGTATGGGATTGCCGTGACAGTCATCGCACCGGGGTATGTGGATACAACCAAGCTCCGTCAACTTAATCAGCAGGATCTCTCCAAAAAGCCCTTTTTGATCAGCGTAGACGATGCCGCACAACGCATTTTAAAAGCCATACAGCAAAAGAAAGAAATCGTGATTTTTCCGAAGCGTATGAAATGGCTGATGGGATTTTTAGGCCTGCTCCCCCATGTATTATTAAGTAAAATCATGTTTAGGAAAGCCAAATGGATGAAAAACGATTAAAGAAAGTGGGTAGGCAGCTCCTTGTTGCCATCTATTGCCTGTTACTTTTTCAACTTACCTATTCTTATACAGCAGCCTACGCCTCTAGTTTAGCTGCGGTACCTTCCTTTGTATTCGATTTTGAACAGCATATTCCGTTCATTCCCTGGATGATCTTGCCTTATATGAGCAGTGGACTGTTTTTTTGCCTCGTGCCGTTTTACTGTCGACAAAAAGGGGAGCTCCTGTGCTATGCAAAGCGATTTACGTTTGTCACCCTGATTGCTGTACTATGTTTTCTTCTTTTTCCGCTGCGGTTTTCTTTTGACCGACCGCAGGTCGAAAATCTTTTATTTACCAATTTCTTTTCCTTCTTAGAGAAATATGATTCACCTTTTAATCAGGCGCCCTCCCTGCATGTCGCTTATGCCTGTCTTTTTTGGTCGGTGCTGCGCTGGAAGTTCAACGGATGGAAGAAAATAATCTTGGGCATCTGGCTCTTGATGATGGGACTAGGGACATTGACGGTATATCAGCACCATGTGATCGACCTATTGACAGCTTGCCTACTGGTTCAGGTCAGTTTTATCCTCTTTCCGAACGTCATTGAACAGCAACATAATTCACCGCAGAAATCAGGTTTTTATACCCAAAAACTTGATAGTCGTCTTCCGGCGATCCGGAACCAACAAGTAACGAATAGTTATTACCTCATTGGGTGGCTATTCATGCTACTGGCACTGCTCTGCGAGGGATATTTATTGCTGCTGATTGCTTTTGCTTGGGTAGCCTTCGACTGTTTTGCAGTTGGTTACAATTACCTATGCGGTAATACAGGTTTTTTGAAGGATAATCGGGGTCGAATCCCGTTGATAAAGAAAGTATTTTACGCTCCTTACCAAATTGCATACTGGTTGATGTGGCGTTTTTTTAGAAAGAGAAATAATCCACCGCTGATGGAGTTACTGCCACGCTGTTATGTGGGGCCAAGGTTGGACGCTTCGGAACTAATAGCTTTGGGACTGGATCACAATCTGGTGGTTTTTGACCTCGCAGCTGAGCTGGAGGACGTAAAACTCTTAGGGACCATGGAAAAGTATTATTCTTTTCCTTTGCTGGATATCGCGAAGGTCGATGTGGAAGATGCCCATGTGATCATAGACGCCATGCTATCTGCTTACCGGAACTTGGATGAGCATGAAAATATGGTCATTCATTGTACGATGGGCTATAGTAGAAGTATGATTTTTGCTATTCTGATAATGCAGGAATTATTATCTTTAGATTTAAATAAAGCTATTGATCGAGTGAAGTCGATCAATAGGCATATGGTACTGCGGGCTCATGCGATCCAGTTGATGAAAATTATCGTCGCTGGCCGATCCTGATCAAAAAGGTGGCTTGGTCTTTGTTTTTAATAGCGACAGCTGAATAGATACAGAAATTACATGCCCATTGTATAGATGGAATAAATTATAAAAAGATGAAATCAGGTTATTTTAAGAGTTTCGATCAAGGGGAACTGCTATATCGTGTTTGGAATTATCAAAAGGGACAAAAGACTTTGGTTGTATTGCACCGTGGGCATGAACATTCGGGACGCCTGCAGGAGATGGCTACCGATCCACAGTTTGCCGATTATTCCATCTTTGCATTTGACCTGCGCGGACATGGTTATACCAAAGTACCGGTATCGCCCGTTTTCATGGATAATGTGCGCGATCTGGATTGTTTTGTGTCCTATATCCGCCTGGAATATGCGGTTGAGACAAAGGATGTTTTCGTCATCGCCAATAGTATTGCTGGGGTCATTGTGAGTGCTTGGGTACATGATTTTGCTCCTCCGATTGCAGGTATGGCTTTATTGGCCCCTGCCTTTGAGATTAAACTGTATGTACCATTGGCCAACCAGATGATTGCGCTTGGAACCAAGCTGAAAAAGGACCTTGTTATCCAAAGCTATGTCAAGGCGAAGGTCCTGACCCATGATGTCGAGCAACAACAGGCTTATGACTCTGATCCCCTAATCTCAAAATCCATTAACGGCGCTTTATTGGTCGACCTATTGAAAGCCGGTGAGCGTATCGTTGAGGATGCTGCCGCAATCGATATTCCCGTGATTGTGCTATCCGCCGAAAAGGACTATGTGGTTAAAAACTCGGTGCAAAAGCAATTCTTCGTGTCCATTGCTTCTAAGCTGAAGACATTTATTACCCTACGTAATTTTTATCATGGTATCCTGTTTGAATCCAACAGGCAGAAAGTCTATACCTATTTAAAAGATTTTATTACGAAAGCCTATGCAAGGCAAAAGCCTGAACAGGGGCTGGAGCCTGACGAGTTTTCGGTAAAAGAATATGAAAAATTGTATCATAAGGTGATGCCTGCGGCTGAGAAGCTAAACTATGCTTTTCAGAAATGGACTTTAGGCAAGATCGGATCATTGAGTCATGGGATGAACTTAGGGCTTCAGTTTGGTTTTGATTCAGGAATTTCATTGGATTACGTCTATCGCAATGAGCCGAAGGGTAGGTTGGGGTTAGGGAAAATCATTGATAAAGGGTACTTGGAAGCGATCGGCTGGAAAGGGATCCGTATACGTAAACAGCATCTATTACGCCTATTGGAAGAGAATATCGCGCAGGTCAAGTCTACGGGGCGACCTGTGAAAATCTTGGATATCGCTGGTGGCACGGGAAATTATCTATTTGATATCAAAGAAAAATATCCCGAAGTGGAGATTGTGATCAACGAGTTTCTATTGCCCAATATTGCAGTGGGGGAGAAAATCATCAAGAAGAAAGGGCTCCAGGGAATACGTTTCACTAATTACGATTGTTTTGATACGGAGACTTACGGCAAACTGGAATTTGAACCTAATATTGTGGTAATCTCCGGTATTTTCGAATTATTTGGCAACAATGACATGGCCAGCAGGGCGGTACATGGTGCGACTTCCATTTGTGAGGAAAACAGCCATCTGGTCTATACCGGACAGCCATGGCATCCACAATTGAAAATGATCGCTTATGTGTTGAACAGTCATCAGAAGAAAGACTGGGTCATGCGCCGACGTTCGCAGAAAGAACTGGACCGGATTATGGCTTATAACGGGGTAGCCAAGGAGCGGATGCTTATTGACGATTACGGAATATTTACCGTTTCTTCGGGAGCTGTGAAGGTCGGATAATCGTATTTTCGAATGATCTGTAGACAGAACCGTAGCCAAGTAAGTTGTTGAATTTCTTTTAGTTGTGTTAAATAGGATGGGGGTCAAATTGCGCCAAATTTATAGCTTTCAGGTTATGGATTTGGCGCAATTTGATCCCCTGTTTATTGTTCTTATTGCAGATATGATGATATAATGGTAGTACTGAGGGTCCTGATCACCGCTTGAGGCTGAGATATAGGATTGTATATAATGAGTTTCTTAAAATTACTGTTGAAACTTTTGAAGATGAAGTTTGTAAAACATTGAGCATAAACTGGAAGAAAATTGCTAAATTTGAATAGTAAGTGTTAAAAGTTATGAATGCACAGACCTTAAATAAAAAATTAGAATTAATTCAATGGTTAGCGACGTTGGAAGATAGTTCTATTATCGAAAAACTACTAAAGTTTAGGGAAGAGGAGGTAAAAGACTGGTGGGATTCGGCTTCTGAGGCAGAGAAGATTTCAATTGAAAAGGGCGTTCGCGAGGCAGATAATAAAGATCTAAAAAATCATTCTTCAGCTCGAAAGATCTATGAAAAGTGGTTATAATATTCTATGGACTCCAAATGCATTAAACGAGCTAGAGAAGACAATAGAATATCTTGAAGAGAACTTTAGCGAAAAAGAGATCAGAAAATTAGCTCAAAAGATTGAAAAGATCGCAGTATTGATTTCTCAAAATCCTTATATTTTCCCTAAATCTGAGCGTCAAAATATCTATAAAGCAGTTATTCTGAAATTTAATACGATGTATTATCGTGTGCGAAATGATAACGTAGAGATTATTTCATTCTTTTCAAATAGACAAAGCTTGACAAGAAGAAAGATATAGCAGTTATATACAATAGGCTTCACCTAACCTATATTACTTTTTTTATAAATCCTAATTCAACTTTTATTTCCGGCGGAAATGTTTTTCCTTAAAAAATTCCAAAGAAATGGAATTTCCTGCACTGAATTGATCCATACTTTCTTCAATACATCTTTCGATATGCTTTGGAATACGAATTCCCTTAGATTCGAAGGCTCCTTTAAAGCTTAAAAAATTGCTTTGACCGTTTCGGGCTGTACCTGATATTCAGTATGTGTTGTAGAAGCTTCCATAATGATGATATTGACTTTAACAAAGCTGCTGAAATTATTGGTCTCTTCTTTTCTATTCATCAGCAATCATAGAATAATTTATTTAAAAATTTTATAATTGTATAGATTATCTTTATTTTTGTTTTGAAATATCAAATAATGGTTAGAGTAGTGCTTCATGGTACAAGTCAACCTAGTGATGTTTCGAACGAGTGATAAAATTATAAACCAATATAAATTTTTAAGATTATGAATAATGTTGTGAATGGTAGCGGCGGGTTAAGAATTGAAAATAATGGGCCAGTTACCAAAAATGAAAATCAGAAAACAACGAACCATATCTATCTCCATCCTGGAGAACGAAGTGGTGAATTTGAACGATGGATGCGTGAAATTGGCGGATTGCTCCAAATAGATCGAGAGTATTCGGCGTTAAAACCACTTTTAGATCTTATTGTTGCAGTTTTGGAACCTGACCGGATTTTTCTGATACCGCATCCTGCTATTGAAAAGTGTGATGTCAAAGCCTGTATGGAGATTATCTTGATACTTGATGGCTGGGAATATGATTTAAATCGGAACGAGCCAATTGTAAGAAGTATCCTTGAGCTCGTTTGCTTGAGGCAAAGTATTATTGTGTTTAATCTATTTGCAAAGAAAGAATGGGAGAAAAAACTGGAGAAAGAATATTATTACTATATGGCGCATTGTCGATCTAAATTTCTGGTGTTTTCGGGCAATCCATATCGTTTGATCGATTCAGAGGATAGCTCGATAGAAAATTCAAAAGAAATCTTTTCCGGTAAATTTAATAACCAAATTACGAAAACAGAGCGGTTTCTGGAAAAATGTAAAACACTGTTATCGGACGATGAAGTTATTCCAGATCTAGCCTATGCCCTTATATCATCATGTCTAAAACAGATCTACAGCCTAGTCATTAGTACTTTTTCGTTAGATATTCCAGTTTTAAGCGGAACCTGTAAAGAACTCGAGGAAATGGCTGCCAGAGTGCTGCCACAATTGCGGGGGCAGATCAAGAAAAATATTGATAATTATCCAACGTTAGATGTGCTTGATTTCGAGAATTTTGAAGATGATAAATTGCGCATGAAGAGTCGCATTCCCGATATGGTGGAACTTGAACGTTTATTAGACATTGCTAAAATTGCTTTTGAGCAGAAGATGGTCGTATTATTTGGTCGTGAATAAACTTTGTAGTAGATAATAAGGCTGTAGTATCAAAGCTGTATAAATTCATGGGTGACATATTAAGCTTTTCACCACTTATCGTGGCGATCCTAAAATAAGAATTCTACAGATTAATAAAGGATCTGCGCTAAAGCAGATAAATACGTCGACAGTTAAATAAAATCAGCATTATGGAAAATCAATATTTAAGAAATCCTGAGGATGAATATGAAATCCCATGGTTTTTAGTAGGAGGGGGGATTTTCGAGTCTATTCAAGATGATACTTTTGAATCCTTTAACGAGAAATTATGGAATATATTGATCGCTTTAACATCAAAAAATAAAAAAGATGAAGAGGAACGAAAGCAATTAGTTGCGCATCTAGATAAGGTTATATTGATGGTCAAGGGCTGTCATTATTTTTTACACCATAAAAAGCGGTTAAATTATGAGGAAGAATGGATCGATATAAAATGGTATAAAAACCCATATAGGTGCAGTAAGAATTATCGGCCAAAAAGGGATAAAAAACTCAATCATCATTTGGCCCATTTTGAATACCCGTTTACAAAACTCTCCAGAAAAGAGATCCAAAACTTCCCAAAGGCCTTTAAGAATTTTTTTTCGAAAATGGATCTATCCTCTTGGCTTAATCTCCTTGGTGATTGGAAAAACTGTTTACTGTACGACGAAAGCTTAGTTGAGTGGATGGTAGATGATGCCCCACTAGAAACCTATGAACAATTGTTAAAACTACATGAGGCAAGCATTGTGGCATACAATTGGGCTGAAGCTGATTATCCTCCACCCAATAAGCATTTAATTATAGATTATTTGCTATCCAATTATGTCGATAGCTATCGCAGTGCAAGTCCCTATAAACGGATTGAGCAAATTTTTTATGAGAAGAATTATACAGATCTCCGTGAAGGTATCGTGAGTTTATATCCATTACAATCTTCTGAAAATAAACCGCCCAATATAGAGATTGATGATCTACGATACACATTGAGATGGTTATTGGAGACTGGTTGGTTACTGTTGCAAACAGACTATTTTCCGGAGGACTGGTTGGATCCGGATGCAGCTAACTTTTTACGATGTCCAATCAACAAAGAGGAATTATATTTCTGGAGGCCTAAATCGCTGAGTAGTAAAGAACAGAAAAATCTGAGAAAAACATTGTCCAAATTATATTATGGAATTGATGTGCGGAAAAATATTTCCGTCGTAGATGGGCGAATCATTTTCCAATATGAGCGTGGATGGTCGGCAGGAATGGTGGAAGAAGAGCTAGAAACTCGTAATCGACTTCTGAAGACATTGGATATATTAACGTTGGTTTTATTGGATTTATGCAAGCGTAGAACAAAGCCCGAAGGTATTTGCTATCCACCTGAGAAAACTGAGAAAGTTGAAGAAAAAGAATGATGATAGTATCAAATGATACTATCATTAATCAGCCTAAAAGTAGTTAATGCTTAAAAAATTTTGATAGTAATCGTATCAAAAATACTGCTATCCCAGCTGAACAAACAAGAAAGTCAGCTGGAATAGCAGTAAAAAGTTTTAATTCCTATACTCCCGAATTGCCTGAATAATACCTTCCAGATTTTCATTGAAGTCCAGTAGCTGACCGAATACTTTATCGTCTTTGGCCAGTCCACCATGTTTATTGTTCTTGCGGAAGATTTCCTTGATCGTTTCCCAACGTTCCTGTTCAACAGGATTTAACAGCTCGGCAAGCTCTTTTAGTTTTAAGAGGTTACTTTCAGTATCCGCTGTCAGTGTCTGCGATTCGCTCTCATAGTGCGCGAGAAGAACCTGATCAATTTCCTGCTCATTCATCATCGGTACCACCTGCGCCACCAGCTTGCTCATATTCCGATAGGATCCCTGCATTTTGAATGGTGGTTCGGTACGGTAATTATCCTGCATCGCTGCACTCTGAATATAATTCTGATTGACCTTGATCACGACATTTCTGATTTTCAGTACATGTCGCAGCACCGCTATAAAGTCATCAATATCCTGTTTCAGATAGTTGCCCTCTAAATCGGGCAGTTGATCCATAACAGACTGCGCATAATTGACCAGGGCATAAAAGTCATTAAACGATTTGCTTGCAATCTTTTCGAGGTAGCTGTTTTCAATTGCCGCATTTTCGATCAGACTGAGGTTGAATAATGCTTCGGTATCACCGATCACATCGCCGAGATTGTACACATCGGCCCGGTTGGCAAGCATGTCGGGGATCTGAAACTTAGAGCCGCTCTCTGTGTATGGGTTTCCAGCCATCACGATGCAGAAGCGCTTGCCACGGAGGTCATAGGTCTTGCTCTCGCCCTCAAAAATACCATCAATCTTACGTTGACCATCGGCTAGGGAAATAAACTTCTGTAAAAACTCCGGGTTTAAGTGCTGGATATCGTCCAGATACAGCATGACATTGTCAGCCATCTCAAATGCAAGATTGATCTTTTTGAGTTCTTCCCGTTCTCCGGATGTTTTCGCTTCAATCGGGTCAATGGATGTAATCGAATGACCAATGGTCGGGCCATTGATTTTGACGAAATGTAAGCCCATCGTTTTGGCAAGATATTCCATTAAGGTGGTCTTACCGTAACCCGGAGGCGAGATTAATAGAAGCATTCCCATACGGGCCGTACGCTTGTTGTCGCCTGCGGCTCCCAGCTGTTTGGCGAGGTTGTTTCCGATCAATGGGAAGTAAACTTCATTGATCAGCTTATTACGGACAAAGGAAGTCAGTACTTTGGGCTCAAACTCACCGATCTTTAGTTCTTTGGCATAGGACTTCGCAAGCTGTTCCTTCAATGTGGAGAATGCCACAAAACGGGGTACATTATAATCAGCGAATTGCGCCAGACGTGCTAAAAATTCGTGATATTGGATATACTCCTCTCCATTGTTCAGGATTGGATGGTTGCCTTTTAATCCGCTGATATGTGCCTGGTCTTTTGCGATGATCAGGTGATACGTATGGGTCGGATAAAGCAACATGATGGCTGCTTCCTCAATATATTTGCGTAGCGTAAGATATTCCGGATGCTCGTCTACAAAGGAATTGAGCCAGTTCAAAGTCAGGTAAAAACGATCTGCCAGGCTAAATTGCTCATTCTGAATATCCGCTTCAAATAGCTTGAAACTTTTCTTGGATTCCAGCAATCGAATAAAAGCCTTTTTCAGTTCATCGGATTGTTCACTGACGACAAAGGTATTGTAGCTTGTAAACGTCTGAAAAAGGTAAGTCGCGAGGTCACGGCCATGAATGGTGGAGCGATCCAAATGTGTCTCCCATGCATTGAATAACTTGGTCAGTTCATCAATGACAGACTGATAACGATTTGAATTTGGAAACGTTTTTAATATCGTGTAAGTCGAGTGTATCAGTGCCAGCTGCTTTGCCCGTTGATCATCCGAAAGAGATTGCCAAAATAACTGAGCCATCGTACGCAATAAGGGATCATAGCGAAGCAGATCCAATTTAGTATCCAACTGTTTGACCGTATCATAGATCAACAGTGCATCCACATTGTGAACTCCCTTGACATAGCCTTCCGAATAACTTTGCTCCACAGTCTGTGTGATAAATGAGGAGGCATCAAAATCTTGTTGTCCTTTCGAAGCAAGGAATGCTTTGTAGGCGAGGTATTCTGCACGATAGACTTCCTTATTTTCAGAGACAAGTTCCTGATCCCAGATGTCCTTAAAACTGTTGATTTCCTCGGTCTGCACCTTTTGATAGAAACTTGTCCCAGTCAGGTGGAAATACAGTTCATCATTTCTGCGCAGCAAGGTAAGGCTGAGGGATTGACTATTGACCGCAAACTTATGCTTGCCCAGTGCAATGATATTTTCGCCATCTACAAAGAGATCATTTTTATCGCGTAAAACCCGTAAGGCATCTTCCTGTGATTTCTTTAACAGATTTTCAAGGTTTTCTGCTTTTGAGACATCCTGCAGTGTTTTTAGCTCCTGTACCAACTGTCTGATCTTGTCGATCATCAGATCCGAGGCAAAGAAGCTGAGGATCTCTTCCCGTGTTGCAAATGTCTTGGATTTGTTCTCAATGTTCTTTAATACACGAAGACCGATCTGTTCGAGCGAGGACGTACGCTTGTTGATCTGTTCAACAATTTGTTCCCTGCGAGAATTAAAAGCCTTGATAACCTCATCACGTTTGTCCGCGATCTTTAAAGCAAAATCTTCAAATTCAGAAAATTTACTTTCAAGTTCCTCCAGTTGAACAATGACTTTTGTGTAATATTCGTCTACCTTTTCGGTTGTCGTTGACAGTTCGAGGTAGTTGGTCACGGATTGCTCCAACAGAGTCAGCTGTGCTGAGAATTCCGCTATCGCTTCTGTACTTTTTAATGAATTGAGTTTTCGCGTAAGCTGTGCGCGAACCTCATTTAATGAGGAGAAAATAACCGAAATCTTCTCAATGATTTTGGTTGTCTGTGTGGAGTCGTCAATTTTTAGACTATTGAGGATATCAATCAATAGTTCCAGTTCGCTTGAAATGGCTGAATTGGCTTCCTCGATTGCTTTGGCATCATAGACCTTCACGATGGCCTCCACATTTTTCTTCTGCTGTTCCACCTTTTGTTCGTAAGGAAGCAGGGCTTCATCGCGTAGGAGGAAAGCAATGGTTTTTTCAGCCAGTTCGGAGGTGATACGCTGCAGTTTTTCCAATAGACTATCTATCCTGACCGTATCAATATATTTTACATTTTTAAGGTCGATGATTTCACCCTGAATACGGCGAGCATCGGCCAATTGATGGACGAGCTGATCGAGTTTGTCCACAACGGTACTATTGATGGTGAAGGTGAGTCCTTCCATCTTCTTTTCTGCTGCTAGATTTAATTCTGCGGCATGTTTGCGTTGTGCCTGTACTTTGACAAACTCATCGATAGCGGTATTGGCGACTTCCTTGATCTGTGTTAATGGCTGGCCAAGATTTGATAAGGCGTCATCTTTGATCCAGAAATAAGAATCCAATAAAACCGTGGACTTTTTGAGGATATCTTCGTATAAACCTTCGTAGCTGTCCTCTTTGTTGATCAGTTGTATAACCTCCTGCGCCTCGGCCATCGCCTGCACGATCTGTTTATTGCCCACTTTATAAAGGGGATCATCTTTTTTCTGCTCATTTTCTTTGAGCATGGCCATATAAGGTGTTTCCCAGATCTGCACCTGATGGTGTCTGGTGGCTTCCGCCTCGGTACGGAAATAAATTAGGCTTCCATCTTTGAACAGGGTAAATCCGTTGCAGATAATCGGGGTCTCAACATGCTGCTGAATAATGTTATAGGACAGTAGGATATAGGTATTGGTTTCCTCCTGACAGAATATATACAGAAAATCTTCGCCATTTGGGGAGGCTATCCTGCGTAGGAATGATACCTGTTCAAACTGGGCGTCAAAAACCTTATGTGTGCCATTTTGTAAGTAGTATCCATTGGAAAAAATAATCCCTTGATTGTCCGGTAACAATATTGCTGATTCATTCAGTGATTTTAGATTGACGACTTCCTTTGTCCGCTGGTTGTAGACGAAGGCCCTGAAATCTTCCTGGTACGGCTTGATACGTACCGCAATAAGGTTTCCGAGATCCGCGTAGTAATAATCGGCATCGTCCAATTGTTGGTCGGCATTGATGACTTTTTCGGAATAGATCCCTTTGCCGCTGTCTGTATTGTTTTCGATCTTGAAGGTGATATCGCCATTGATCGCCTCAATAAAGATCTTATCCATGATGGATATATGGGGATACTTTCCGAGCCGACGGTCTTCGAGCGTGGTTTTCGTCCAGTCAAATTCAAATTGGTTGGGCAATTTGACTTCGTGGATGCTGCGGTCATCCTGATACTGGAGCTTACCATCTTTGATTAGCCATTTGAATGCTTTGAGGTCAGCGGGATTTTTGCTGGTCTGAAAGATCATGTACAAATAGTTCTCTGTCCTACGAAATTTGGAGAATATGGAGTCCCTATAGTATTTGTATAGGTTTTGATAATCTGAGATGAAATTTTGATCGTTGATCAGGTCGAGGGACTGCGGAATAAATTGATTATTCTCAAATGCATAAACACTGAAAACATCTTCCAGCTTGATCTCGGTACGCAGTCCAAAATGCACGTTATATCCAAAAATACATTGATTATCCAAGGCCAGAATGCCGCGGGCAACACAGTTGTTTTCTGTGGTGATCCGTTGATTGGCTTTGAGGACAAAGCTCGTTGAATTGAAGACTTCTTTCCGGGCTTCATTCAACTGCTGGAGCTTGTTCGCTAGTTCTTCTTTTTGTGTAAGAAGTCGCTTTCGGATAATTTCATATGCACCTTGGTCAAGGCTGTCGTTCTGATTTATTACGTTTTCTTCTGGCATAAGTTCCGCTAGTTCTTGACTTATTTAACTTTATTGAATTTTAATTCCTGACCATTTTGATACAGCGTCAGCGCTGTGATCTGATCATTTTCTTTGCTGAATTTCAGCTCGGCTTGCACAGCCGTATAAAATAACTCTAAATCGCTTTTAGCGTATACTTTGACGGCTTGCTGTCCGGATAACTTAGCTTGTAAGCCTTCATCTTTATCCATTATAATCTTATATTCTAGTTCCGGCTGTTGGTTACAGCTATAGGTGCCTAGGAGCTGATTTAATTGGAATTCAACGAGCGTAATATTTCCGGTAAATCTTTCCCTTTCTATCGAGGGAATAACATCGTTCTTCTCGAGAATTGCCACTATAGCCATAGTTAGGGGAAAGACACCTATAGTATTTGGCTTATTAATTAAAGCCATAAAACACCGTTGATTTTCTGGATTTCTTACAAATATACTTTGATATCCAGGATAGCTTCCTGTATGAAAATGCATTTTATTTTCATTATTGGTACTATCTGTAAACTCCCAGCCAAATCCCTGATACATCTGATGTTTACTAATTAGTTTTCCATTCGTAAGTGTGTCGGTAGAAATGGCTTTTATAAAATTATTTCGTTTTAATAGGGTGAAATTCTGAAGGGCCCGGTTCCACTTTAGTAGATCCTCCGTTGTACTACTTATTCCATATGGACCACTGACTCCATCAAAATACGTAGCATATTTGTATGTTTCAAAATCATCTACGTCTATAAAGCTTTTAGTCTGAATATTATAGATCATTCCCTTTGCATAGTTTTTTAAATCAGCATTGGGAGAGCGAGCCGAAAATACAGCTGTATTTTTCATTCCAGCTGGCTTGAATATATGTTGTCGCATATATGTTGCGAAAGATTGGCCCGCTACTTTTTCTACAATCAAAGCTAACAGCAGGTAATTTGTGTTTGAATAAGAACATCGTTCGCCGGGCATGAATTCAGCGGAATCTATTCGTTCTTCAAGAGTTTTGAGTATATCTCTATCATTATTTATTTTCTTAGTATCAAACCATTTTTCTGGAAAACCAAAAAAATCTGGAATTCCCGAGGTATGACGCAATAGATTTTTGATACGGACATTTTTGAATTTTATATGCGGGAAATATGTGGTAATATCATCCTCATAGGAGAGCTTGCCCTGTTCTTCCAATTGCATAATGGCCATCGCCGTAAACTGCTTGCTGACTGAAGCGAGTTCAAAACGACTGTTGTTAGTTATCTTTTTTCCCTTCTCTGCGGTTTCGAAACCCATATATTTTTCAAAAACAACTTTACCACTGTCGACTACCAAGAATGCTCCACTCAATTCACCGTCTTGATTCAAGGACTGGAATAGTGAATCCAATCGTTGCTGAACCGTCTGGGCCGTTAGAGACAGGGTGTTTAAGCACAGGAAAACAGAAAAAAGGGTAAAACGTATCATGTGATTGCTTTGGTTTTTAAGATATTATCTTGAGCCTGTTAAGATTTGAATCTTTCCAAGGCTCAAGATAATGGATGTGGTTACAGCTTTTTATTGGAAATGCCTAAGTTTTTTGCCAATCCAAACAGGGAATTGATAAAACCTGCATCTTCACCGTTCTCGGCATCTGTGGCTGCCTGCTGTAATTTGATCAAGGCTGCAGAAACTGTTAAGTTCTTGATATCATTGGATGAGATGCCATATTTATCTGCGAGTCCACGCACTTTTTCAGCGAGATCACCTTTTCCGTCCGGGCCCAATAGTGAATTCTTAATATCAGTCGCATGTTTGGAATTGTCAATCAGCTGGTCAAAACCTTTGGCGTTGGACACCTGACGTACAATGTTTTCGAAGAACATTGTTTCACCGCCGACAATGTCAATCTTCGCTGTTTT
The DNA here is from genome assembly GCF_003627955.1 of Sphingobacterium puteale. Classification (GTDB taxonomy): domain Bacteria; phylum Bacteroidota; class Bacteroidia; order Sphingobacteriales; family Sphingobacteriaceae; genus Sphingobacterium; species Sphingobacterium puteale. Next base: position 246,304 of record NZ_RBWS01000008.1, read on the forward strand.
AAGTGCTTCGGACAATACCCCAGCCTGTGCTTGGGCAATATCTTTTTGGATGTTGATCTGTGCAAGTTCGATGTCACGTTCTTTCTGTAACTGTAATTTGAACTCCTCGTGGTCTTTACCCACACCATCCAGTTTTTTCATGGCCTCGGCTTTCTCTTCGATACCTTTTGCCTCCGCAAGTGCTTTTTCACGAACAACTTCTGCCTGTGCTAAACCTTCTTTGCGCATGGCCTCGGCTTTTTTCTCGATCACAGTGGCCTGTACAGTACCTTGCTTTTCTTCGGCTTCGGCTTTTGCAACCATTACTTCGGCTTCCGATAAACCTATTGCGGCTTCTTCTTTCGCCTGCGCTTCGGCTATGATCTTACGGCTTTCAGCCTCTTTGAGGGACGCTTCTTTTTTCGCTTCGGCGTCTATTAATAATTCCTGTGCACGTTTTTCAGCGATCTTACGTGCTGCTTCAGCGTCGATTACTTTTTTCTCAGCCTCTTGTTCTGCCGCAATTTTTGCTGCTTCAGCGGCTTTAACTGTAGAAATTAATTTCTCTTCGGCTTCTTGTGATGCTGCGATAACGCCCGCTTGTTTCTTCCGTTCTACTTCGCGGAATACTTCAATATCTTTGACTCCTTGTTGTTCCTCAATAACACCTTTTTCCAATTGGACGCGTTCTTTGATCACCCCCTGGATACTTTTCTTTTCTGTCTCAATCGAACGTTCTTTGTCAATCTGAGCCAAAGTGACTATACGCTCACGTTCGGTTTGTTCCAGCGCGCGGTCTTTTTCCACACGTTCTGCTTCCACAGCATCTGTACGCTGCTTGTTCTTCTCGGCAATGATTATCTGACGTAGTTTATTTTCTTCCTGTACGGCCAGTTGCTCTTCGGTCGAAATGCGGACGCTTTCATATTTCAAACGCTCTTCTTCACGTACCTTTGCGATCTCTGCTTCTTCACGGGCTTTGATATTATCAATTTCACGCTTTTGCTTTTCTTCTTTTTCAGCAAGCTGACGATCCAATTCTAAAATCGCTTCGCGAGCTTCGACGTTTTGCTTTTTGATCAATTTCTCTTCGTCTCGACGGATAAAGTTGGCATTAATATTTTGTTTTGCTGTCAGTTCAGTGATTTTCTTGATACCTTCACTATCCAGGATATTGCTGGGATTCAAATGTTCGATATCTGTCTGCTCCAGATAGTCAATTGCACAGTCATCAAGGATATAACCGTTCAGGTCTGTGCCAATGATGTCGAGGATTTCATCGCGAAACTCTCGCCGGGCTTCATACAATTCGATGAAATCAAATTTCTTACCTACAGTCTTGAGCGCTTCAGAAAATTTGGATTCAAAAATGCTCTTTAAAGTTTCGGGTTCGCTGGCACGGTCACAACCCAGATTCTGGGCAACATTGATCACATCGTCCACATTTTTGTTGACACGGACAAAGAAGGCCACCTTAATATCAGCACGGATATTGTCTTTACAGATCAGTCCTTCGCCTTGCATACGGGCAATCTCAATTTTTTTGATGGAGATGTCCATGATCTCCATCTTGTGGAAAACCGGGACCACATACATACCCTTGTTGAAGGCGACTTTTGTCCCACCAACACCTGTTCGGACAATCGCCTTTCCTTGCGGAATTTTTTTATAGAAGGCACTCAGTACAACAAAGAATGCAAAGATTAAAAAGACAGCTAAACCGACAATCAGCAATATAATTCCGTTTAAGCCGCTTAAAAATAAAAGAGGTTGATATAGCATATGATTAGTATTTATTTAGATTTTTGTATTTAGATTTTGCTTGCGCAAGCTTATGGTTGACAAGGCGATTCTGTTTTGCGCATCAATTTTAAATATTGTCTATGGTGATTTCCTTTGTGACATAATAATATTTCTTGTCCTTGGATTCGTCCACGATAATGACATCATCCCCATAACCAATCTTTTCGCCATTATGGCTCACGACATTGAGACGAATTGGATCCTGCTGGATGATAAATTCAGCAGAACCAATTTTTTTACCTTCAATGCTTGCGCGCATTTTGCCCATGCGACCAAGGAAATCATGGCTTTCTTCGCCATTGTAGCCAATATTCTTGAACATTCTTGCTAAGGGTTTGGTCAGAAAATGCATAAAGAAAAACGTAACGATGAAAACAGGAATTAGGATCAATACAGATTTTATCCCCCAGGAAGCGACATCAATAAATAATGAGGATACAATGGTGATCACCCAGCCAATAAACTTAAACATGGTTACAATAAGCATAATCGGAACTTTACCAACGTTGATATAATCCATAGCTTTCGCAAAAAAGCCCGGTTCGGAATGTGTATCGGAGTCTGTATGCTGGTGTGGATGATCGGGCCCGTCGGCATCAATATCATGTGAGCCATCTACGTCGCTGACGTCGGGGGTAGGGTGTAAATCCACATCGGCATCCGCATCAAATAGATGTAAGCCATCGCCCATAAGGAACATAAATAACCAATACACTACAGACAGGCCTGTCAGGACAGTCATGATACCATTTGATAATGGGTTGAATAAGATATTGATTAATTCTGTCATCGTGTTTTCTTTTAAATTTTTTCTCTTTTGAAGGTGTAATGAAAAGACCATGAGCTACCATTGAGTTCAAGATCCTGCATTGCGACCAATTCCCAGCCCTGATTTCCTAAGTCGTTAAGAATCTCGTCGATTTTCTCCGGATCCAATTTGGTTCCCCAGAAACCTTTGGGCTCGATTTTAACGGTTTTATACTCAAATCTCCGCATCGCCATTTAATTTTCTTTTTAATTCTTCCAGTTCTCTGTTGACGGAATCCGAACCACCAATGGATTCATTAATTTCATCTACTTTGCTTTTGTTGCCCATTGCGATCTCACCATAAGCTTTGGCGAGAGCCTCGTCCTCTTCGACCTTTTCTTTCATGCGCTCCAGCATGGAAATGGTACTGTTGGAGTCAATGTTGGCTAGTTGTCGGTTGACCATTTTTGCCGCATTGGATACTTTAACTCTTGCTTTCAAGGTTGATAATTCACTTTCCCATTTAGATATATTGAATTTAAGTATATCTACATTCTTGTGCAACTCCTCTGCAGAACTCTGATGAATTGTCGCCTGTTTTTCCAGCTCAGTGGCTTCGATCAACAATTGCTTTTTCAGTAGTAAGGCCTCTTTAGCTAGACTTTCTGCTTTTTCAGCAGAAAGTTCCCCTTTTTGAGCCTTCTGCAATAATAAAATAGCTTTGTTTTCAAATTCATTGGCTTCTTCTTTTTTCTTTTCACAGTTATTCTGTGTACGTATGGCCAAGGCCTTTACTTTTGCATACGCTTCTAACGACTGCTCCAGGTCTTCTTTCATCTCACGGATACCTTGTTCCGTCATTTTGATGGGGTCTTCCATTTTATCCACTACAGCGTGGATTTCTGCTTGACCGATTCTGAAAATTCTCTTAAAAATATTCATTATTCTATAATTTTGAAAAACTAATTAACTGATTATAATACTCGCTGATCAAAAGACTGAGCGAATTGATGGCGGCATCAAATTCATTCTGATCGAGATTATGTAGCTGCAGCGTATATCGGAATATGACTTTTCTGCCATCCTCTGTCAAAGCAAACCCGCCATGGATAATATCTCTATTTTTGATAAGTAACGATTTGAACATATCCATGTTTTCGTTGTTGATGGTAAATAAATACTGCTCGAAAATTACGACAGGCTGTGCAATCCCCACAATGAGATTGCGGATACCATCATCTTCATTTTCGATCACAAAAACACCTTCTTTTTCATCCTTATGGGTAATGTTATAACCGATATTGGCGATATAATTTTCAATTTTTGAGAAGTACATAATCAAGTTTTTTATATATTGCACATATTCTTTGCATAAAGATAGTGAATTGCAAAAATATTTTGCAAGAAAAAATTAATTTTTTTTTAAAATGAGTAACGTCGGGAATAATATTAAAAAGCTGAGAAAGGTGAAAGGATTGAGTCAGCAGGCTTTTGGAGATGTTTTTAATCTCACTAGAGGGAATATTTCATCTTACGAAGAGTTGCGTGCCGAACCAAAAATAGAGATTGTCTTGAAGATTGCAAATTATTTTGGCATTCCTGTGCAGCATCTGATTGAAAAAAATCTTTCTGTTAATGAGATTCTCAATTTTAACGATTATTTTCAGCCTGATACGCCTGCAGTAGGGGAGAAGCGATTGGCACAGGTCCCGTTGTTGGAACGTGAAGCGTTGTTAGATGCCTGTACTTATGTGTCAAAATTAAATGAACTTCCGGTAATTGAGTTTCCGCTGCAAAGCCGCAGTCGTTTTATTGCGATGGAGTATATGGATGCTATACCGGTACCGGGCGATTTCACTGCAACAGCACAGTCGATTCTGTTTTTTGAAGAAATTGACATAGAAAGCTTGCATACGTTAAACAATGCCTTTGGTCTGTGTTTTTCAGCCGAGGAATTCTTTATCGGAAAATATTCCATGGCAGAAACAGAAATAAGCCTGGTGTTAAACGCCTGGAAAAAAGTTGACTTTATATTGGCCGAGAAAGGAAACTTTTGGAAATTGTACGGTAAATTTGAACGGATATAGGCTGTCAAAGCAATACCTCCGATAATCCGAAAAGCGACCGGGCTCCTGGAAAACCAACCGTGGAAAAAATTGAAACCTCAGATAAGATCGACGAGAAAGTTGGTTGTTCAACGGAAAAGGCCATGAAAGTAATCCTTGCTCTCAAAGAGGTTGAAGAAAGCAAAAGAAATCTGGATAGCTTGACTGATCACAAAGCTAATATATCGTTTATCATCGATAGTTTGAAACAGGATGGAACGGAACTGTATTCTCTTACCGTTGGGTATAATAATGAGGAGAGATTCGAACCTTATTATCATTTCTACTTGAATAAAAGTGATTGTAAGAATATTCAGATTATGGATATCGTTTCTGGGGAATATCTTTCTCTGGCAAATTGGAGAAGCCAGAATCCTGATTAATGCCATGGTTTTGTTACAATCAGAGATTGTTTCAGTCATTGGATATTTTAATTTAGACGTATGGAAAAGAGAAAAACGGAAGTTTTTTAATACTTATTTGTTTTTGTGAAAAAATATATTTGGATTATAAATTAAAATAATCCAAATTTAAGTTGGTAAATAATTTTAATTTATTATAAACTTATTCGTTTCGTGAAACTATCATGCTTTATTCAACTTCTCTGAGCGATGAATAAATTTGATAGCTTCATCGCAATTTAAAAACAAATTTATACAAATGAAAAAAATGGTATTATCTGCAGCAATTGCTGCACTTTTCCTTGTTTCTTGTAATAATGCAGATAGCAAAAAAGTAGAAACAAAGGATACGGTCACAACGACTGATACACAAGGTGGTGTTGCCCAAACAACAACGACTGAGACAACAACGACTACTGAGGTGCCGAAGTTTAGTTCTCCGGAAGCACAGCAGCTGGCAGACGATTACACAAAATATGTGAATGAATATGTGGCTGCTGCAAAAAGCGGAGATGCAACTAAAATTCAGGAGTTAGCCGGAAAACAACAGGAGTGGGCTACAAAAACTGCTACCGCTCTTACTAAATTAACTCCGGAAGATGCGAAGTTATGGTCGGAGTATGCTCAGAAGCTAGCAGCGGAGCTAACTGCTAGTGCAGCGAAATAGTTTTTTTGATAAAAATAAAAAGCAGGGCTTTGTATAAAAGTCCTGCTTTTTTTCTGTCTTAAATTAGAATGGAAGATCTTCCTCATCCTCCTCTTGTGGTACCGGAATATCCTCGTTTGAGCGGTTTTGATCTGATAGAATCAAAAAGCTGTCAACCTTGATTTCAGTAATATATCTTTTCGCTCCATCAGCATTTTCGTAGTTACGATAGGTTAGTTTCCCTTCAACCATGAGTTTGGTCCCGCGGCTACATTTCCGTTCAATGGCATTGTTTTGCTTGCCCCATACGACGAGTGTATGCCATTGTACTTCCTCGACCCATTCTCCGGCTTTGTTTTTGAAAAGATCATTTGTGGCAAGTCGTAAAATAGTGTAATTTATCCCAGTTGAAGTGGTTTTGATGACAGGATCATTTCCTAAATGACCAATTAATTGTACTTTGTTACGTAATGTGCTCATTTTGTCTAATTTTTAAATGTTTCTAATAATTCTTATTTTAGTTACTGGCCATAACAATTGATGTGGAATGACCTTGAGCAAAGATGAAAAGGACAAAGAATAATAATCGTCTGTTTACCATTTGTATTCGACTATAGTCGGTTGTAACCGTTTGTTGTCGTTTAACTTTCATATTGTATACTATGGAAAAAGTTTGTTTGGAATGTGGGAAAAATATACGGGGAAGATCGGATAAGCGCTTTTGCGATGACTCCTGTCGAAATGCTTACAACAATAAATTGAATAGCGATCAGACCAATCTGATCCGGAATGTGAATAATATATTGCGTAAAAACCGGCGTATTTTGGCGGATGTGCTGGAAGGGGAGGAGAAGGGGATGACAAAGGTACAAGGGGAAAAATTAAAAAGACTGGGTTTTGATTTCAAATTCCACACGCATACATTTGCTAATAATAAAGGGCAAACCTATAAATTTATCTATGAGATGGGCTACCTCATGCTAGAAAATGACTGGGTATTGATTGTCCAAAAGAAGCCATGATAAGACTCAATTTACGGTTTCTTTCTTCTATTGTCTCTTTTGGAAGAAAGAGTCCTTCTGACTTATAAAATCTATTCATACAGCTGTATTTTCAGCTTGCACGGATCATGAATTTCGATTTGCGCAAGCTGACTATCAGTTAATCTTGACTTGCATCGGATCCTTTAATTCGAAAATAGTTTATCACTGTGAAAATGATAATCACGCCATAATAGCATACGGGGATTAGCAGAAAAAACCAGCTTTTAAAGATGTAATTCAAATACAAGGGCTGTCGAATATGGAAAAATTTTGCTGCCAAGAGATAGCTTATAAAGGCGCCGAGAAGTAAAAGACCTGTTGCATGTATGATGATGATCTTTTTTAGATGCTTGCTGTATTGGGCGTCTTTATTTTGCTTGGTGTAGCCCATAATGGCTGGAACCAATAAGCCCAATAGCGGGTTGACTAAGAAAGTTAGAGAAGCTAGATAAAGAGCCTTTATGCTTCCGCTTTGATTGTTGTCGATACTGATTTGATTTACATTTGGCATAATTAATTGTTCTAAAGGAATTTCTAAAATCTGACTGATTTGTCTTAAACTGAAACCACTGATCTCTTCTGTCCCCTTTTCGATTCGTTGTACTGTTCTTAAAGATAGACCGGCTTGATTGGCGAGATCCTGTTGTGTCAGTCCTCTGAGCTTTCTAGCTTGTTTGATGAGTTGATTTACTGTTTTATTTTCCATGAAACGAAAATGACTAAAAGGTTTATGATTTTAAAAAAAACGATATGACAATAATATGCCAATGATATTGCGTATTTGTAAGTTGTTAATAGTCAAATATTTTGTAATTTGATAAATATTTTGAATCTTTGCAGCACAATAAGGTATTAATATAAAATAAAAAACGGAAGAATATGTTTGCTATACTAAAAACCCCAGCTTCGTCCTTAAAGAAGAGTCTTGGGCATATTCTCCGGAATACCGCACTCTCTTAATCTTCTTTTCTGGGCCACTTTTGGCATTTGTATATGACATCGGATTGTGATGTCTGTATTGCCACGCGATCATTTGAGATGATCTAACCGATAAAAGGAAATGGCATCTGTGTGGCTAGAGGTAGCCGCAAGAAGCTCAATACTCATGTAATGTTTTAAAAAAACGATGAATTCAGTGAATAAATATGTTCTCCAGGCCTTGGATAATTATCCATATTATCTGGAGGATACGCTAGAATCCTTATCCTATGCCTTGTCATACGATGAATCCAATACGATGGCATTGTGCCTAATGGGGCGGGTCTATGCGGAGCAGCTGTTTGATTATGAACAGGCAAAGAAATATTTTCAGGAAGCTCTCAGCCATAATGTGCATGCTTTGGAGGTGTATCCTTATTTTATACAGACCTTAATAGACATGGGCGATTACGAAGCAGCAAAGAAAACCATCAAATATGCATTGACATTGCCCGGTATGTCCCTGACAGCGATCTGGATTAAGAAGGTGTTGCTGCTTGAGAAATTAAAGAAATACAAAAAGGCTTTAAAAATCCTCAAAATGGCTAAGTTGGATAACCTGGACAGCGATCTGTCCACGGTCATAAAGTCTGTCGAAGATCGGATTAAAGGAAAACAGGAAATGATCAAGACAAGCAAAAAGCGAGGTAAATAACTGACGGAGATGCTTGATTTCGAATAAAATGCTCAAAAAATAAGCCCAAGATGAATTCTCATCTTGGGCTTTTATCAATATAGTTTAAGAATTATTCTGCTCTTAAGATTTTTGCAGCATCAACCATTGATTCTAAAGCGGCTTTGGTTTCAGGCCAAGCACGTGTCTTCAAACCACAGTCAGGGTTAACCCAAAGTTGTTCCGCAGGAACTACTGCTTTTGCTTTGCGCAATAAGTCTACCATCTCGTCTTTGCTTGGTACACGCGGTGAATGGATATCGTATACACCCGGACCGATATCGTTCGGGTATTTGAAATCACCGGCAAATGCATTCAATAATTTCATTTGTGAACGTGAAGTCTCGATCGTGATAACGTCAGCATCCATTGCTGCGATATCTTCGATCACATTGTTGAACTCAGAATAACACATGTGTGTGTGGATCTGCGTATCATCTTCTACATTGGATGAAGAAACACGGAATGCACGTACCGCCCAGTTCAGGTAATCTTTTTGATCTGCTTTGCGCAATGGCAAACCCTCGCGGATAGCTGGCTCATCGATCTGAATGATTTTGATACCTGCTTTTTCCAACGCTTGTACCTCATCCAGGATCGCTAATGCAATTTGGTAAGTCGTTGTTGAACGTGGTTGGTCGTTACGTACGAAAGACCATTGTAAGATGGTAACAGGGCCAGTCAACATACCTTTAACCGGACGGTTAGTCAATGATTGCGCGTAAGAAGACCAACGTACAGTCATATCTTGTGGACGATATACATCTCCGTAGATAATTGGAGGTTTCACACAGCGTGAACCGTAAGATTGTACCCAACCGTTTTGAGTGAATGCATATCCCGCCAATTGCTCACCGAAGTATTCAACCATGTCATTACGTTCGAACTCGCCGTGAACCAATACGTCGATATCCAATTGCTCTTGAAGACGGATTGTGTTTTCGGTTTCTTCAGCAATTGCTTTATCGTATTCTTCTTGTGTGATCGCTCCTTTTTTCAGATCGGCTCTCCATTTACGCACATCTTTCGTTTGCGGAAATGAACCGATCGTTGTGGTAGGGAATGCTGGCAAGTTGAATTTCGCTTGTTGTGCTGCTTTACGGTCAGCAAAAACTGATGTACGTTTTGCATCATCATCAGTAATGTTGCTTGTGCGTTCTTTTACATCTGGTTTGTGGATCAATGGAGAAGTACGGCGGCTTTCAGCTGCAGCTTTGTTTGCTTCAAAACGTTTTGCTGTTTCGGCATCAACTTCACCTTCTGCTAAAACTGCAAGGTCTTTTACCTCCGCTAATTTTTGTTTAGCGAACGCTAACCAGTTTTTCACTTCAGCAGGTAATGATTGCTCATTGTGCTCATTGTCCAAATCAAAAGGGACGTGCAATAAAGAGGAAGAAGGAGCAATCCAAACGCGGTCTTTGCCTAGTGCATCAACTGCTTGTTTGATTTTAACCAATGATTTTTCGTAATCGTTTTTCCAGATGTTACGGCCTTCAACAATACCTAAAGATAATGTCAATGAAGCTGGAACTTTAGCTAAAACGGTATCCAATTGGTTTTCTCCACGTACTAAATCCAAGTGTAATGTATGGATCGGTAAGTTAACCGCGATATCTTCGTTGTCTTTTAAAGCTTCGAAGTAAGTTGTCGCAATCAATTTGATGTTTTTGGCAGCAGCAGCCAATTTCTCGAACGTAGGTTGGTATAATGCTTTTACTTTTGCATCTAAATCTAAAGCCAAGAAAGGCTCGTCGATCTGAACATATTGTGCTCCAGCTTCTGCCAATTTAGACAAGATTTGCTCATATACAGGAACTAATTTGTCCAATAGGTCGATACGGTCGAAACCAGCTTCTTTTTCTTTACCGATCAAAAGGTAAGTGATTGGGCCTAATAAAGCAGGTTTTGTCTCAATACCCAATGATTTTGCTTCGTTGTATTCATTCAGGAATTTCTCAGAAGTCAATTTAAACTCTTGATCTTTTGTGAATTCAGGAACCATATAGTGGTAGTTGGTATCCAACCACTTGGTCATCTCCATTGCAGTCACGTCAATTCCTTCTTGCTGGAAACCGCGCGCCATTGCAAAATATAAGTCTAAGCTGTAGTTGTTGTCTACTTTATTCAACAAAGAATGATAACGAGCAGGAATAGCACCAACAGTAAGGGTTAAATCCAATACTTGATCGTAAAAAGAGAAGTCGTTGGAAGGGATCAAATCTATTCCAGCATCTTTTTGTGTTTTCCAATTGCCTTCACGAATTTTTTTTGCTGTGTCCAATAATTCCTCAACAGAAGATTTTTTAGCCCAATAGGCCTCATTGGCTTTTTTCAATTCGCGGAACGCGCCCACACGAGGGTAACCTAAATTGTTAGTCAATAACATAATAATGTTTTTAATATTTCTTTTTCAACTATATTTCTTGCTAGAGAGAAGGACACACTAGAATTCGGTGACTTCGGCTTATCATTCCCATGTCAAGTAGGGTAGAATTTAGCACCTTGTCAAGGGACAGGTTGCTAAGGCTTCATCGGGTCTATTCCCTCTGCCTTTCTCTATAAGCGACGCTAAGTTAGCACATTTTTTTTTGACATGCAAATTTTTTATAAAAGAGCATGTATTTTTTATAATCTACTAAGAATAGAAATGTTTTATTTCTTTCTTTTCATTGGAAAGCAGGGTGAAATTGTTCAATTGAATCTCACCCGCTATGCTTTTAGCTTACCAGAAGTTTGTATCCTTTCCCGTGCACATTGACAATTTCTACCTTGTTATCTTCTTTTAGATATTTGCGAAGTTTGCTGAGAAATACATCCATACTTCTGCCGGTGAAATAATTGTCGTCATGCCATATTTTTAATAAGGCTTCTTCACGGGTCAATACATCATTCTTTTTTAAACAAAGTAAACGAAGCAACTCGGCCTCTTTTGTTGATAATTTTTGCGTTTGGCCCTTGTAGGAAATCTGCTGACTTGTATAATCAAAGAAGTAATCTCCAATTTCAAATTTGTCTGCAACCACTTCATCTTCTTTGTCTCTTACGCTACGTTTCAGAAGGGCATTAATCCGAAGCAGTAACTCCTCAACACGGAACGGCTTGGTAATATAATCATCTCCACCTAATTCAAACGCCTCAGTCTTGTCTTCCATCATCCCCTTTGCGGTGGCGAAGATGATCGGTACAGTGCTATTTGTTTTTCTGATTTCGCGGCCTACGGTAAAACCGTCTTTTTTAGGCATCATGACATCGAAAATGCATAAGTCGTAATCATTTTTTTTGAATTGGGAAATGGCTTCATCCCCGTCTATACAGAGCGTGACGTCAAATTTTCCCTTTAATTCGAGATAATCCTTTAAAAGATCCCCCAAATTGGGATCATCTTCTGCTAATAATATCTTTTGCATAATGAATCTATTAATTTTCACTAATGTTCCCTGAATATACAAAAAAGGAACGTGTTATTTTTTTATGGGCAAAATTACCTCAAAGGTTGTGCCCTTATCTTTTTCACTTTTTACAGTGATTCTTCCATTAAGTCTTCTCAATATATCCTGTACATAACTTAAGCCTAAGCCAAAGCCTTTGACATTGTGGACATTTCCGGTGGGAATACGATAAAACTGATCAAATATCTTTTGTAAATGATCCCGGCTCATCCCGATTCCATTGTCGGCAATGGTGATAACAATATTGTCGCCAATATTTTTAGAACTGATATTTACATGTAGATCTCCTTTGCTGTACTTAATTGCATTGTCCATTAAGTTGTAAAATACATTGGAGAAATGCAGTTCATCCCCGACAACAATATCCTTTGTTGCAGCGAGATCGACACTGAATTTTCCGCCAATGTTCTGCATCCGAAGCTGCATACTGTCGGTAACAGCGGCGACAAGGTCGTTGATATGAACATCTTCGCGGTCAAGTTTCAATGTTTCTTTTTCAAGTTTTGCCAAATCCAGTACCCTTTCAATATGATTTCCGAGACGAACATTCTCATCATAAATGATATTGGCCAATTTCTGTACACGTTTATGGTCTGCATTGATGTCCGGATCCTTGAGTGATTCGCTGGCGATCATAATCGTAGCCACGGGAGTTTTGAACTCATGTGTCATGTTGTTTATGAAGTCGGTTTTCATTTCAGATACTTTCTTTTGCCTGAAGATAATAATAAGCGTATACGCAAAACATCCGACCAATAGAAATAGGAGCGCGAGCATGGGCAGTAACAAATACCCCATGTTGTCCGCAATAATCGCCTTTTTATTCGGAAAGTATATGGTCAGTTTTCCTGGTGCAGCACCGATGTCACCTTTAAAAAGAGCAGTTGAGTACTTTGTGGTATTTATAGGGCTGTTTAATTCGGCTTCATTCAGAATATTGTTCAGCAAGATGTTGCTTGTGCTCCATATTTCGATATTAAACGGCGCTTTGATCTCACGTTGTGCCAGTTCTTCTTTTAAGAGTTCCTGAACAATAATGACGTTTAGCCGGTCTTTTAGCGGTCTTTTGGCAAGCTCCATCCCAATAGCGACATCTTCGATGTAATCAGCCTTTTTACCACCGAGCATTGCAACGGAGTCGTAGACGTTGAATTCATACCGGGCATTTTGCCGGGATAATTTATTTAGTTTCGTTTCGAGTTCGAAAATCTTCCGGGCTAATTTTGGATCTGATCTTGGGGGGAGGACAAATAAATCTCTTCCTATCAGTCTTTTGTAGTCGTCAAAATGGATAATCAAAAATCGAGTGCTATCATCCTTTGCTTCTATACGCGGAATAGTCTTTGTTGCTGACACAATGACGTCTTCCTGATAATACATGCTATTTGTCGGGGTTTTGATAATATTGATCTCAACGAGATCCTGATATTGTGGTCTTCTGATATAGGTTTCATAAAACCAGTTTTCAATATTGACTACATTGGGGTAAAGTGCCTTTAATTTGTCTTCTCGTATTTTATATTTTTGATAGACCTGATCTAATTTGCCACGGAGCTCTTCAATTTGAGTTTGGAGCCTAAGCTGTTCAGTTAACTGACGTTGTTTCGCTTGTTCCTGTTTGGATTTTTCGATATTACGCTCCTGTTGTACTTTCGCGAAATCCACGACCTCACGGCGTTCGAGTTTTCCTGCAACAGCCGTAAGCGCAGCATTGACAGATTCATCAAAAAGCTGTGATTTTTGACGATAGGAATCCCGCAGGAAATAGAATTGCATGGCCAATACCCCGATTAGCGCCAAAGACATTAGTCCAATGATTAATACAATGCTATTTTTCTTCATTAAATCATATTTTGAAAAGGTATAATCTCAAGCGAATCATGCACTCATTATACACTGGCTTTCTGTGCCATTCTTGCCTTCCATCTTCCACTTTACTTGAATTGTTACAAATATAAAGATGCTAACTTGTTTTGACGCTGTTTTAACAATGTTTAACAGCAATTGCTTTAAATCTTGGTTATGTTGTTGTAAATTAGAAGTTAAAATAGATTATGTTATGAAAGCTTACGTATTATCATTGGCATTATCTTTTACGGTTGGAATTGCCTTTGGCCAGATCAGACCCAAAGAGCATCGGCCCTTATTGCAGGATAAACAATCCCGGATGCCAGTCCTTGGATTAGATACCACATCAGCTAAGTATAATATGCCCGTCAAGAGATCCAAAAACCTGGATAGTTTGGCCCCCATGCCGGGAACGGAAAAATTACCAAAAAGAAGGAAATCATCCGAGGATACATTACGGTTTAAATTATTGGAAGATAGTTTGAAAGTGAAAGATTTCAAATTAAAGATAGACTCCCTATACCCTAAGAAATAAAAAAAGAAGAGCATCCGTTTCAACACGGATGCTCTTCTTTTTTTTTGCTCCTATTTCTTACAGCTGAGAAACACGGATCGTATTTGTTTTACCTTTTTCGATTAACGGAGTGGACGCCGTATTGATGATGATCGATCCCGGTTGAACGTAGTTGTTTTTGACGATAAATCTATTGACATCATGGATAGAACCATCTGTACTTTCGAATTTGTCGTAAATAAATGTTTTTACGCCCCAAAGCAAGCTCAATTGTCTCAATAATGTCTTTGTACCTGTAAATACCAGGATGTCCACATTTGGTCTGTAACTTGTGATTTCAAATGCTGTTGCACCGGAAGATGTCAGCACGGCAATTGCAGAGGCATTTGTTTTTTGAGCCAGATATACTGAAGAGGCGCAAATTGCGTCTGGAATAAGCGTTCCGTCGTGTATCTCACTAACTTTCTCATTATAATAAGGATAAGAAGTTTGTTCCACGTGGATAATAATCTTACTCATTGTTTCGATCACGATTTCCGGGAATTCACCAACTGAAGTCTCACCACTTAACATCACTGCATCTGCACCGTCCAATACTGAATTGGCAACATCATTTACTTCAGCACGAGTAGGACGAGGTGTGGTAATCATGCTTTCCAACATTTGAGTAGCGATAATTACAGGTTTTGAAAGGTCCCTACATTTTTGGACAATGATCTTTTGAAGTCCTGGTACCTCTTCCATAGGAAGTTCAACACCAAGATCTCCACGAGCGACCATGATAGCGTCAGTAGCTTCGATGATCGCATCAATGTTTTCGATCGCTTCTGGTTTCTCTATTTTGGCGATTACGCGCGCATGACTTCCTTTTTCAGCAATGATCTTTTTGCACTGCGCGATATCTTCCGCCGAACGAACGAATGACATGGCAATCCAGTCAGCACCGTGATCCAATGCGAAGTTTAAGTTATCTAAATCTTCTTCAGTCAATGAAGGGATAGATACTTTGGTGTTTGGCAGGTTGACGCCTTTACGTGAAGTAAGAACGCCTCCATGCACCACTTCACAAGTAACGGTGTCTTTATGGTTGGTCTCTAAAACACGAAGTTGAAGTTTTCCGTCATCAAGTAATATGATTTCGTTTGCTTCAACATCATTTGGAAAGTTTTCGTATGTAATATAGATTCTGTTTTCATCTCCAATGAGTTCGTGTGTGGTGATTTCAACTTTTGAACCATTGACGAGAACAGCACCACCTTCTTTCATCTTTCCGATCCGAATCTTTGGACCTTGTAAGTCAGCTAAGATGGCAACATTGAATCCGGTTTCATTATTTATTGCATTTATAGTTTCGATTACCTTAAGGTGATCTGCCTGGCTGCCATGAGAGAAATTCAACCGACACACATCAACCCCTTTGGCAATCATGTTGGTCAAAACTTGTTTGTCTGCCGAAGCAGGGCCTAATGTTGCGACAATTTTAGTCCTTTTTTGAACTTTTTCCATCTGTTATTTTGTATTTTTTAATGTTCTTCATTTATGACAACAAACAGCCTGCTGTATTGTTGTCGTTTTGTCAAAACTAAATCGAATTAATTTAGATTTAAAGTTAGGTGTATTTGCTACACTAACCTACAGTCTGCTAAAATATGAGATTTTCTTTAGATTTCAATATTTTTGGTGATATTTCTTTCGCTATGACTACCTCCGGTAATTTGCTGATCCTTTTGATTATATGTTCAACGTCTTCTTCGCAGATGTAATTTTTGATGATGACAAAGAAATCAAAATGGGGGTTTTCAGGGATTAAAAAGGTTCCCTCGATACTTTTATTGTTGATAAGAAAATATTCTGTGTCCGAATCGGAACTGAGGTAATGAAAAGCGGTGAAGTGGTAGCTTATTTTTTTCTTTGCATCAAAGATGATATGATATTCAAGCTCTTCTTCGGATTTGTTTTTTGGACGGCCATCATGATCATATTTGCTCTCTTTGCCTCTGGAAAAATCCAGATTTGTCACTTTGTTGATAAAGTGACAGAGGCGGTAATCTTTGAGCGGGCAGGTGATGGCGAGTAGGGTGAAATCTAACTCTTCATCCATGTCCATGTCTAACCTTGCTACTAACTTATTGACCACTTTTTTTCTAAAATATATGTTCTTATGCTAACGAAGGTACTAATAATTTTAAGGTGGGAATATACTTTTTGTGTAAAATTTGAGTTAATTAGCTGAGCGTTTGGAATACAAAATATTTTTTGTTATACTTGAACTAAGTTAATATAGAGTGGGTTAGCTAGTATAAGACGCGAATAAGTTCGGTCGCCTAACACGGTGACTTTCATCTAAATATCAATTTAGGTTTGAATTTTGATGAAATTTATTTTTCTTTGCACAGATTTATTAAACAATTAAACTATAAAATCATGTCAGATATCGCTTCAAGAGTAAAAGCAATTATCGTTGAAAAATTAGGTGTAGACGAAAACGAAGTAACACCAGAAGCTTCATTCACTAATGATTTAGGTGCTGATTCACTTGACACTGTTGAGTTGATCATGGAGTTTGAAAAAGAATTCAACGTTGCTATTCCTGATGATCAAGCAGAGACTATCGGTACTGTTGGTCAAGCAATCGCTTATTTAGAAAAAAACGTTAACTAACTAATTTAATTAGGCTAATCGTAATAAATGGAGCTTAAAAGAGTAGTAGTAACAGGATTAGGCGCCCTTACACCAATTGGTAATACCGTCTCAGCATACTGGGAGGCATTAATAAATGGTGTAAGCGGAGCTGCTCCTATTACGCATTTTGATGCGTCAAAATTCAAAACTCAGTTTGCGTGTGAGGTAAAGGGGTTTGATCCACATGATTTTATGGATCGTAAGGAAGCTCGTAAAGTCGATCCTTTTGTACAGTATGCAATTGCGTCTACTGATGAGGCAATTAAAGATGCTGGCTTAGATTTTGAAAAATTAGATACAAATCGTATCGGAGTAATCTGGGGCTCAGGAATAGGCGGTCTGACAACTTTTACAGAAGAAGTTGCCAACTTTGCAAAAGGGGATGGAACACCACGTTTCAATCCTTTCTTTATTCCTAAGATGCTCGTTGATATTGCTCCAGGACATATTTCAATGCGCCATGGCCTTCGCGGTCCTAACTTTTCGGCAGTATCGGCCTGTGCCTCTGCCACCAACGCAATGATTGATGCTTTTAACTATATTCGTATGGGAAAAGCGGATGTGATTGTTACCGGTGGATCAGAAGCGACGGTCAATGAGGCTGGAATCGGTGGATTCAACGCAATGCATGCATTGTCAACAAGAAATGATGATCCCAAAACTGCTTCCCGTCCTTTTGATAAAGACCGAGATGGTTTTGTTTCGGGTGAAGGTTCGGGTGCCTTAATCTTAGAAAGTTTAGAGCATGCCTTAGCACGTGGTGCAAAAATCTATGCAGAGATTGCCGGAGGTGGCATGAGTGCGGATGCACATCATATCACAGCCTCGCATCCTGAAGGATTGGGCGCTAAATTGGCAATGACGATGGCTGTCAACGATGCAGAGATGGATTTTTCAGATATTGATTATATCAATGTCCATGGAACATCTACACCTGTCGGTGATATCAGTGAAACGAAGGCTATTGTTGACCTGTTTGGTGAACACGCATATAAATTGAATATCAGTTCAACAAAATCTATGACTGGACACCTATTGGGTGCTGCTGGGGCGATAGAAACAATTGCTTCAATCTTAGCTGTGCAAAATGATATTGTCCCACCGACAATCAATCACTTCACAGATGATCCGGAAATTGATAATAAACTGAATTTTACATTCAACAAAGCGCAAAAACGTATTGTTAATGCAGCGTTGAGTAACACCTTTGGATTCGGTGGACACAATGCTACCGTGATTGTAAAAAAATATAAAGCTTAATGTTTGATCCTTCAAACATGGTTTGGTAATATGAGCTAGCGACAGGTTCTTTAATTAGAACTTGTCGCCTTATTTTTAGATGAGATGCCTTTTTCAAGGATATACAAGTTATATATTTCGCCGGATCGGGAATATGTTAGAAAACTAAAAAACCTACTTGGTTTTATTCCCGGGAATGTGCATCTGTACAAGATGGCATTTAGACATAAGTCTGTTGCAATAACAATCAAAGAAGGGGCTAAAAACAGCAACGAGCGCCTGGAATTCTTGGGTGATGCTGTTTTGGGATCTGTCGTTGCCGAACTGTTGTTCAAGAAATATCCGTATAAAGACGAAGGCTTCCTCACGGAAATGCGTTCCAAAATTGTGAGTCGTGCAAACCTGAACCAACTTTCCAGAAAATTAGGATTCAATGAAATGATACAGTTCGATGCCCGAATGATCAGTTTTCCAAACAAACAAGGGTCGCTGTTGGGCGATGCATTTGAAGCGTTGATCGGTGCCGTGTATCTCGACAAAGGTTACGTATTTACAAAAAGCTTTCTCCTGAACCGTATTATTAAACCACATGTCGATATCCAATTACTGGAACAGACTGAGACTAATTTCAAAAGCCGGTTGATCGAATGGTGTCAGCATACGGGTAAAGAAATCCTATTCCAACAAACGGATAACCCGGAGGGAGAATCTTCGAAAATGTTCAGTATCGAAGCTGTTGTAGATGGGGTTGTATGTGGTCTAGGACGCGATTTTAATAAAAAATCCGCTGAAAAATTAGCTGCGGAAAAAGCCTGCGAATTCCTTAAGATTCTGGAAGTAGAATAAAGGATTTTCATTCTTTAATTTATTTAGTCCCCGCTAAATATTAACTTTGCCGGATATGGCAACAGTAAAACCTTCCTTGGCGAAAGGAACCCGTGATTTTTCGCCTTCCGAAATGATCAAACGTAATTATATTTTTGACACATTGAAAGCTGTGTTTAAAAAATATGGTTACAATGAAATACAGACGCCTTCATTTGAGAATTTAACGACCTTAACAGGTAAATATGGTGATGAAGGTGATAAATTGATCTTTAAGATCCTTAATTCCGGAGATTATTTGGCAAAAGCCCCAGATGGTCTACTTCATGATAAAAATTCAAATAAACTCATTCCACATATTAGTGAAAAAGCACTAAGATATGATCTGACGGTGCCTTTTGCACGTTACGTTGTGATGCATCAAAATGAGATCTCCTTACCATTTAAGCGTTTTCAGGTACAACCTGTCTGGCGTGCAGATCGTCCACAAAGAGGCCGTTACCGTGAATTTTACCAATGTGATGTTGATGTGGTGGGATCAGAAAGCTTGCTGAATGAAGCTGAATTTATTCTGATTTATCATGAGGCTTTCGAGCGTTTTGGACTGAAGGATTTTAATATTAAAATCAACAACCGGAAGATCCTTTCTGGTATCGCCGAAATTATCGGAAAGCCAGAACTTATTGTCGATATGACTGTCGCTATTGATAAGTTGGATAAAATTGGATTGGATGGGGTCAATAAAGAGCTGCTGGAAAGAGGTTTTACCGAAGCTGATCTGAATCTTTTGAAACCGATCATCTTATTGGAAGGTTCAAATAAGGAGAAACTTGCATCACTAAAATCTATCTTGGCGGATTCTTTGATTGGTTTAAAAGGCATAGCTGAAATTGAGGAAGTCTTCGATTATATTACTAAGTTGAGCGGGGATACCACACTGTTGACCCATATTGTTGATCTGGATATTACCTTGGCGCGAGGTCTCAATTATTATACAGGCTGTATCTTTGAGGTGAAGACAAATGAAGTTGCCATGGGCAGTATAGGCGGTGGCGGACGCTACGATGACCTTACCGGGATGTTCGGTCTGAAGGACCTAACCGGTGTTGGCGTTTCTTTTGGAGCTGACCGTATATATGACGTCCTGGAGGAATTGAATTTATTTCCGGCAAACAAAGCAGATTCTACCAAGCTGTTGATTATCAATTTTGAGAAGCAACTTGAAACCTATACACTGAGTTTGCTCAATAAACTCCGCAAAGAAAATATTGCGGTTGAATTGTATGCTGCACCAGTGAAACTAAAAAAACAAATGGGCTATGCCGATGGAAAAGGGATTCCTTATGTCTTATTGGTCGGGGAAGAAGAAGTTTCTTCTGGTCAGTTATCGCTCAAGGACATGGAAAGCGGAGAACAGGTGAAGGTTACCGAAAATGAGCTTATCCAAAAACTTCGCTAGCAAATAATTTGTATAAAAAAGATAAAGCCAAATGATTATCAAGTCCTTTGGCTTTTTTATTTTCATAAGTTTTTGATTTATTTGGTTGTGCCATTCATTTATTTGTTAAAAAATGCTATATACTTTAAATCAAATGTCTTAGAAGTGTCTTAAAGTGTAAATAAAATTGATTTTTGACCAAGGAAATTCATCCAAAATTATTAGATTTGTAGTCTAGAATTGTAAGAAAATCAAAACTTTGAAATGAGTTCAACACCTATAACAAAAGAGACATATTTGGAGTGGTATAAGTCTATGTTACTTATGCGTAAGTTTGAAGAAAAAGCAGGTCAACTTTACGGACAGCAAAAGATTCGTGGTTTCTGTCACTTGTACATAGGACAAGAGGCAGTAGTCGCTGGAACGATGTCGGTAATTAAGCCTGAGGATTCTTTAATCACTGCTTATCGTGATCACGCCCACGCTTTGGCTAAAGGCGTTTCTGCAAATGCTTGTATGGCTGAATTATATGGAAAGATCACTGGTTGTTCGAAAGGTAAAGGAGGCTCTATGCACTTTTTTTCTAAAGAACATAAATTCATGGGTGGCCATGGTATTGTCGGTGGTCAGATTCCCTTAGGTGCTGGTATCGCATTTGCTGAGAAATACCTTGGTACAGATAATGTAAACATCTGTTATATGGGCGATGGGGCTGTACGTCAAGGTGCATTCAACGAAACACTAAACATGGCGATGCTTTGGAAACTACCTGTTATCTTCGTTTGTGAAAACAACGGTTATGCAATGGGTACTTCTGTACAGCGTACCACTAACATGCAAGACATTTACAAAATGGGATTAGGTTTTGATATGCCTTCAGCTCCTGTTGACGGTATGGATGTTGTTGCTGTACACAACGCAATGGACGAAGCTGTTCAACGTGCCCGTGCTG
This sequence comes from Sphingobacterium puteale, assembly GCF_003627955.1. GTDB lineage: Bacteria > Bacteroidota > Bacteroidia > Sphingobacteriales > Sphingobacteriaceae > Sphingobacterium > Sphingobacterium puteale. Next base: position 267,627 of record NZ_RBWS01000008.1, read on the forward strand.
GCGAAGGACCTACATTCTTAGAAATCCGTACTTACCGTTACAAAGGACACTCCATGTCTGACCCTGCGAAATATCGTACGAAAGAGGAATTGGAAGCCTATAAAGATCGCGATCCATTATTAGCGACTAAACATGCTATTTTGGAAAACAAATATGCGGATGATGCTTGGTTTGCGGAGGTTGAAGCTGATGTGAAAAAAGTAGTTGATGAGTCTGTGAAATTTGCGGAGGAATCTCCTTATCCAACAGCGGACGAATTGTACAAAGATGTCTATGTACAACAAGACTATCCATTTATTTTAGATTAATACTCTTTAACTTGATAATATAATACAGAATGGCTGAAGTAGTAAGAATGCCGAAAATGAGCGATACAATGACCGAAGGGGTCATCGCAAAATGGCACAAAAAAGTTGGCGATAAAGTAAATTCTGGTGATTTAGTAGCTGAAATTGAAACAGATAAAGCTACAATGGACTTCGAGTCTTACCAAGAAGGTACTCTTTTATATATTGGCCCAAAAGAGGGTGAAGCAGTAGCGATCGATGCTGTTATCGCTGTTTTGGGTGAGCCCGGTGAAGATTTTCAGGCTTTGTTGAGCGGAGATGCTCCTGCAGCTGAAAAAGCGCCAGAAAAAACTGAAGAAAAAAAAACAGAAGAAGTTTCTGGTCCAGAATCTTCGGCTGACACAGTGACTCCTGAGGAATTGGGATGTACTGTGATCACAATGCCTTTGTTGAGTGATACCATGAAAGAAGGTGTTATTGCGCAATGGAATTTCAAAGTTGGTGACACGATTAAATCGGATGATGCTATTGCCGATGTAGAAACGGACAAAGCGACAATGGAAGTTACAGCTTATGCCGATGGTACGTTGTTATATGTTGGCCTTGAGGCCGGCGAAGCTGCAAAAGTAAATGATATTATTGCTATCGTTGGCCCTGCCGGAACTGATATCACACCTTTATTAAATCAAAAATCTGCTCCTGCGAAAGCAGAAACTGCGGAGGCTCCTAAAGCTGACTCGGCTCCGGCTGCAACTGCTGCGCCAGTTCCGTCCACTACTAGTGACGATTCACGTGTAAAAGCTTCTCCTTTGGCACGTAAGATCGCAAAGGAAAAAGGAATCAATTTAAGTGATATCAAAGGGTCAGCAGATGGTGGCCGTATCGTGAAAAAAGATGTTGAGTCCTTTGTTCCGACTGCAGCGAAAACAGCTGAAACTGCAGCGGCAGCAGCTCCGGCTACAGAAACAAAAGCAATTACTTTACCTACCTATGTTGGTGAAGAACGCTATACAGAAAAACCGGTCAATCAAATGCGTAAAACAATTGCGCGCCGTTTGGCTGAATCATTGTTCACTGCGCCACATTTCTATTTGACAGTGTCTATCGATATGGACAATGCCATGGCTGCTCGTGCTCAAATTAATGAGATCGCACCAGTAAAGGTTTCTTTCAATGACATCGTCGTGAAAGCTGTCGCAGTAGCATTGAAAAAACATCCAGCTGTGAATTCTTCTTGGCAGGGAGATAAGATCCGTTTCAATGAGCATACAAACATTGGTGTTGCTATGGCTGTTGAAGATGGCTTGTTAGTTCCCGTAGTGCGTTTTGCTGATGGTAAATCATTATCTCACATCTCTGCTGAGGTGAAAGATTTTGCTCAAAAAGCGAAAGCTAAAAAATTACAACCAGCAGATTGGGAAGGTTCTACATTCACAGTTTCCAACCTGGGTATGTTTGGTATAGATGAGTTTACATCTATTATTAACTCTCCTGACGGAGCTATTCTTTCAGTAGGAGCTATCCAGGCAGTTCCGGTTGTGAAAAATGGTGCTGTAGTTCCCGGTAATATAATGAAAGTAACTTTGGGCTGTGACCACCGTGTGGTAGATGGCGCTACAGGGGCTGCATTCTTACAGACATTAAAAGCATTGGTAGAAAATCCAGTTCGGTTGTTAGCATAGATTTTTGATACCAATAAAATATTAGCCACTTTAGGAATAAAGTGGCTTTTTTTGTGCTAAAAATTCGTTTTTTTATACTAAAATCTTCATTTTAGCATTATTATATTTAAACTCGGTTCTTTATTGAAATTCAAAAAGAATACACAGAATGGAACGGGCATGAGATAATTGCGATGTATAAATCGTATGAAGACGAGGCGCAGATTTACCTTCGAGATAGGGGTAAACATAACATAAAATAGAAAATCCGGGAGATACAATACGTGAAATTATTTTTTTTAAAGGGAATGGTAGCTCTTTTGTTGGCATCTACAGTTGCCTGTAGTTCAAAAGAGAAAAAACAAAAAGAAGCGGCGATAGCACAGGCAAAAATAGATAGTACAAGACTTATTTACAACCCTCAGAATGCAGACCCCAATATTGATGCATTTATGAAAAACCTGCATTCGAGATCTGCATTTAACGGAAATGTACTGGTGGCGAAGGATGGTAAAATTCTATATCAAAATACATTTGGCTGGGCCAACTACCTGAAACGTGATAGTTTGGATATTGATGATAAGTTCGAATTGGCGTCAGTCTCTAAACCTTTAACTGCTGTTGGTACATTGAAGTTGGTCGAAGCAGGAAAATTACGCCTGGACCAGACAATTAATGATTTTTATCCAGATTTTCCTTATCCCGGTATTACGGTCAAAATGTTACTGACCCATCGGTCAGGCCTACCAAATTATGTCTATTTTTCAGAGAAACATTGGCCCGACCGCAAAAAAGGAATGACTAATCAGGATGTTATGAAAATGCTAACGGAGTTTAAGCCGAACAGATACGGCGCTCCCGGCGGACGGTTTTTCTATAATAATTCCAATTTTATGGTCTTAGGCGCTATTATCGAGAAGGTATCGAAACAGGATTATGCAACATATATGAAAGACAGTGTTTTCAATGTTGCCGGAATGACCAATACCGCTGCGCTGTCAAAAGCCGTATACGAAAAGATACCGACCAATGTCATTGGACATGATAAGATATGGCGTAGATCAGTGGTACAGAATTTTCAGGACGGCCCGTTGGGAGATAAGGGAATTTATAGTACAGTACGAGACCTTTACCGTTTTGATTTAGCGCTTCGTGATGGCCGTTTATTAAAACAATCGACGTTGGATTCGGCTTACCGTGGTTACCCTGATGCAAAAAAAGGTATTTTTAGCTATGGATATGGATGGCGAACTTTTGAACATGGAAACGACCATATTGTTTATCATACCGGATGGTGGCACGGTTTTCGTCACATCTATGTACGGGATCTGAAAAGAAATATTGTTATTGTTTTACTTTCGAATATGACAAATGGCAGTTTGGTGAAATTGGATGAGCTTTATAAAATTTTAGGAATGCCAGTTTTACGTAAGAATGCTTATAGCACTCATGGTGACTTTATTATTGATGAATAATTCTATGTTCATCCATAATAAAATGAATGCATAACTTTACTTTGGGCGTTGATAAGTTGATAACCGGATGCCGGGTATAAAGAGGACGATAGGCAGGTTTTTAGAGATAAATCATTGATGAACAAAAAAGTATAAGGATGAAAAAGACGTTAATCTTAGGTGCCAGTACAAATCCTTCGCGCTATTCAAATAAAGCCGCGAATATGCTCCGTAAACACGGACATGATATTGTTAATATTGGTTTGAGCGGTGGAGAAGCGGCCGGTGTACCTATTGAAAAGAAAGGTGACATACATACTGATATTGACACGGTGACCATGTATCTTGGCGAGCAGAATCAGAAAGAATATTATAACTATATTTTGGAGACCAAACCAAAGCGTATTATTTTTAATCCGGGTGCGGAAAATGCTGAACTGGAACAGCTGGCAATGGAAAATGGTATAAAAACTGAAAGAGCCTGTACTCTGGTATTGTTGAGTACAGGTCAGTTTTAGATTTTGGATTTCTGTTGCAATTCGACAGACAGATACTTTGTGATAAAATAGTTTGTCAAACCGATCGTGTTGCTGTCTAGATTCAGGCTTGATACTTTGATATCGCAATGTTCTTTTAAAATAGCCATCGTATATGAATTTATTGCCTGTTGTATCGGGATTGTAATTAACTCATTGGCTTTGGCAATTTTTCCTCCCAGTACAATTAATTCGGGATTGAGCAGCTGGATCAGGGAGGCAAACGCCTTCCCGAGGTTGGTGCCCAGTTTAGAAATTTGATTTATTGCGAATTGGTCGCCCTTATTAGCTGCTTCGATCACGTGCGTCGGTGTTAAGTGATCTAACTCTTCTTTCTGCAACTCATTGAGTTTGGTAAGCTCACCTTTCTCGATCTCCTGCTTTGCATTGTTGACCAAGGCAATTCCGGAGGCCACCGTTTCGAGACAGCCTCTTTTGCCACAATAACACAATTCGCCGTTATCAATAAATGGCATATGCCCTACCTCGCCCGAGTAACCGTCACGCCCGAGATAAACTTCGCCATTAGAAACTATTCCAAGACCTATTCCCCAATCCATTAGTATAATAAGACTATTCTTGGTGTTTTTGGCTAAACCGAATTTCAATTCCGCATACGCAGCACCCTTCACATCATTGAGTATGTATACGGGCTTTTGGTATTTGTCTTCGAAATATGCTGTGATAGATTGTGAAGCATCGTGTAAAAACGTTTCATTTGTTCCTTCCTCAGCATTGATTAGTCCAGGCATACTAATGATCAGTCCGGTTAGATTTTCGGTATCTACCGCTTTTTCCAGTAAATATTGGTCAATAATTTTTGTAATGTCATGAAGATTATCCGCGTTGCGGGATAACTCATTGTCCAGCTCAACAGTTTCAGCAACAATATTTTGATTATTGTCCATAATACTCAGTGTAATGGAGAAACGTTGAAGTTCTATACATAGTACTTGAAATAACCCGTCACATAGCCGATATAGGTTGGGTTTGCGACCACCGATGGATTCTCCCTTGTCAAATTGACGAACGATATTGTCTTCCAATAGTTCCGCAATCAGGCTGTTGACCGTTGGAAGGCTTAACGAAAGGTTTTTTACGATGTCGTTTACTGATACAGATCCTAATTCGGCTATTAATTTTATAATAGAAAGTTTATTGAATAGATTTTTCTTTTCAGGCTTGCTATCCAATTTTTTGTTAATCAATAGGTTTACGGCTTTAGTCATAAAACATCATATTTTGAATTAGAATCCCAGATCTTTAATTTAATAAAAGTTTTTGGAATCATTCTGTTATTTTTCTCACTTGTCAAACAAGCCGGTCTTTTAGCAAAAAGGGGATAAGATTCCTTATCCCCTTTTTCTGCACTTCAGGAAGTTATTTGAGTTTTTTAACTCGGATATCTTTGAAGAATACTTCAGTTCCATGGCCCAAGAAACCTATATGGCCACTTGTACGTTTTAAACCAGGGTGTTGTTTTCCATCCAGTGTTCCATTTTTACTCGCTTCAGCGATATCTGCATCAACAATAACGGTACCATTTAAAGTTACTTTAACACGATTGCCTTTTACATATATTTCTTCAGAATTCCACTCGCCCAATGGTTTTAAATGTCCTTTTTTGGCCGTTACCACGCCATAGATAGAACCGTGGTACTGGTAAGGTTTTAGGTCTTTATACACATCTGCACCGTCATCCAGTACTTGGATTTCCATAGCTTCATAAGCCGCATCTCCTTCTAATGGAGCACGAATCCCAACGCCATTGTTAGCTCCGGGAGTCAATTTGAAGTCAAAGCGATAAATAAAATCAGCATATTCTTCTTTTGTATATAAGTTGCCACCGAATTTTGCATTGGGATATACCCAGATATAACCTTCGTCATTTATTACATAAGCTTTGTTTTCAGTCCATTTGTCGAGATTTGTTCCATCAAATAGGACATCGAATCCTTCTTTTTTCTCTTGCTCACTTAGTTTAAAGACTTGTCTTCTGGGGAATTCTTTGATAAAGAGATCCCTATAGTAAACCACTGAACCATGAGCCTGCAGTTCAATCTGTTCTGTAGGGAAAATGGATTGATTTCTATCCCAGTAATTTTCAAGCGGGATATTATCGGTAACTAATTGACCATTTAACCAAACAGAGACATTTTCGCCCTGCATTTTAATTTTGAACGTATTCCATTCGCCCGTGGCATTGTCAGCCACTTTTAACGGTTTGCTTTCATTTTTTTGATTATTGTACAATCCTCCCGAACCGACTTGTGCACCGACTCTAGTGTTGGCAATATCCCAGATCTGAACTTGTGGTGTACCTCTCAAATAGATACCGGCATCACCCTCTATGCCACCATAGTTCTCCAATTTCCAGTCAACTAACATCTCGAAATCTCCGTATTGTTTTATTGTCGCCAGGTTATCTCCTTTTCCGCTAAAAACAATTTCGCCATTTGATGCTGACCAGCCTTTGCGCATGATGTCGTCTGCTTTGGCTTGTTCAGCTGCCAATGTTTTGGCATTCATTTTACTCCGTTTGATCGGATCAGCGACCAATCCCTTCCAACCACTCAGGTCTTTACCATTAAAAAGCGATACATAACCCTCCTTTATTGGCATTTCAGAAAGGTAACGAACTACGGCTTCTTTCAGGTAGCCACTCTCACTACCTGACAATTTACCTATGACCTGCTCTAAGACTTCCCTTACTTTGCTACCATAATATTTATTATCCATGGCTATGTTCATGGCGGTATTCGCAGCAGATTCGCCTAATTGTGGATCAGCCATTTTGTCCGCAGCAAAAATAAAAGCTTGATAGGTACCTGTTGGCTGCAGGGCTGCAAGTGCGGCTTTCTTCTGTTCTACTGTTTTTGCAACACTAAAAGCGTCGCGCAACAACAGTGTTTTCTGATCTGCAGTATTTGTCGAAGATGAAATGGATTTGATTAATCCTTTATAAACTGTATTGAATAAGTTTTCGTCTTTTTCCGTCCTGGATAATGATACCAGTTCGGGAAGGGCATTCGCAGATGACCAACTAGACAATGAGGTAATTGCTGCAGTCCTCAACTCCGGATTGTTATTATTCACGTAATTGCTAACTGCTTTTAAGGATTGGTCATCACCGAGTCCAGCAAAAATAGGAAAGTATTTTGAAGCACTAGGAGCTGCCGATTTTGAAATATTGGCAGCTAGTTTTCCTGTTAGTCCGTTGGCATTTGGGCTTGATTGGACGACATTGACAATCGCTTTTTGCAGTAAAGCGGCGGATTTCTGATCTGAGGTATTGTTCAGTCTATTGAAAAGTTCTTCGAGATCGGATTCCTGAGCGACATTAGGTAACGCTTTATTTATCGCTTCCTCAACGGAAGGGTTTGCTGTTTTGATTGCCAATACTGCTTTTGACGAAGCGCTATTGGAACGTTTACTCAATATATCCAGTAACTGAATTTTTTTGCTGTCATCAACAGTCGCAAGCGCGTTATTGACATCATTGATCACATTGGCGTCCTTGGAAGAAAGGATAAGTGCCTTAACAGAATTATTGAACTCTTGGTCCGCATCGAAGGCCTGAATTAAGGTATTGGTTTCTTTACCCTGTGAAAGCGTGTTGATTGCGCTTAGTCCGGCCAATTTTGTGACTGGAGATGTCGCTTTGCCGACTAAGGCCTGGATTGCAGTTAGACTGCTTGCAGATCCGTTATGTGCAAGGTAATTTAGTACACTTTCCTGTACTTCTGGAGTACCTTTACTCGCTAAAGCGAGCAGGCTTTTGGCATCATTGCCTTTGCCATATTTGCCCAGCAATTGTAATGCGAGATTACGGTATGCGCCATTATCACTCTTTACGGCTGACAGCAGGTTTTTTTGTTGCTTTTTTGGATCGATGGCTGCCAATAGTTTCAACGAGGCAAATTGTCCGTTAATGGATTTTGCTTTTTGTGATTCCTGAAAGAATTTATTCAGGAATTTGACTGCGTCTTGATCATGCTTATTGTCGATCAGCGATTGCGCATAATCAATACCTAGTCCTACAGCATCAAATTTATCGTAGCTGTATGCCGCATCGTTTAATTTATTTTGAAATAAAGGCGCCGAAGCTGTACCGCCAATTTTACTGAGAGCGATCAACGCTGTGCGTTGGAAAGCATCTGAATTATATTTTTGCGTTAAATTTAAAATGGCATTTTCCGCATTGGTAACTTTTAAGTCACCTAATGCGGTAACGATGGCGATAGTAGTTTTTTCAGTCGTTGAGGCAGCTAGGGCTTTTTCCAGCGCCGCAGCGGACTCGCTGGTACGGATAGATACCAAAGTTCTTGCAGCTGCATCAGCAAGGTAATCGTTTGTTAAACAGTTTGCGACAGCAGGGATTGCGGAGTTGTCCGCACATTGGCGGAGTAAACGCAAAGCGAAAACTTGATTTGTAGGTTCGTTCAGTTGTGTGATAGATTTTGCTAAGCCTTCAACAAATATCTTTTTTTGCTGTTCTTTTCCTGGTTGATTGATATAAAAAGAATAGCTATTGGCAGCAAATTCAATAGGCGCATTATTACTTCCGGGAGCTTTTAGGCCTTTTAGGAAAGCAACGATGTCATCGGAAGTAAATCCTTCCAGTTCGTGCATGGCGAGTAGAAACTTTTCTTTTTCCTCTGCCGGTTGTTGGGCCAGTACGTCAGCTATTTTGGTAGCTGTGGTTCTATTTTGCGGTTGCTGGGCGTATGAAGCACTCGAGATGAGGAGTAATACAGCCAGCGAATTAAATATCTTTTTCATCCGTTTAAATCTGTTTTTCATTTGTGACGAAGCGATCAGATGTATTCATTTCCTTATGTAATTGAATAAATCATGATGGTTTCATTGAGATTTTTATCTTTTATCGGCATGAGGTATCATGGCGATTGCTATCCATCTGTTTTCTGATGTCTCTTTTGTTCATGATATTTCATCGGATTATAATTGTTAGATGGACCAAGGACCTCGCATTGGTTGGTGAATTAAACGGTTTGCCGCATCATCATCAATAAATTGCTCATTTTGAGAATCGTATTTCAATGAGCGGTTGAGACGAAGGGCTGCCAGTCCCATATTGACTAATGTACAGGAGCGATGTCCATTTATTTCATTGAGGGCAAATTTTTCGCGTGTCCGGACAGACTCCAAAAAGTCTGTAATCTGCGGAGCAGGCTCTGGATACTGCGCTAGTTTTCTTTCCAAATCTGGAATATCAGACGCAAAGCCTTTGTACAGTTTGCCTTTTGGACCTTCGATATAAGCTGCTTTTTCATCTTTGGCTTCGCCATCTAAAATGATCTGACAACCATCGGCATAAGTAAACGTAATGCGTCTCCACGTACCAACCGCATCTGGGTGTTGCTGTGGTGCATCGACATCAACGGTCACCGGGCTTTCGTTGTCCTTACCGAGGAAATATTGCACGGGATCCATGTAATGTTGCCCCATATCACCTAATCCGCCCCCGTCATAATCCCAATATCCTCTAAAAGTAGTGTGTACACGGTGTTTGTTATATGGCTTATAAGGAGCGGGACCCAGCCAAAATTCGTAATCCAGCTCAGCCGGAACTTGTTCTTCGGGTAGGTTTTCTTTTCCCACCCAATAGAATTTCCAGTCGAACCCCGTATGCTTACTTATTGTCACTTTTAATGGCCAACCCAACATGCCTGTATCGACCAGTTTTTTGATTTTACTGACAGGAACATTCATTCCATAAAAATCGTCTTTGAAACGGAACCATGTATTTAAACGGAACATATTTCCATGCTGTGCTATTGCTTCTTTTACTTTCTTACCTTCACCGATGGTCCGTGTCATTGGTTTTTCACACCAGATATCTTTTCCTGCTTTAGCGGCTTCGATGGACATAAGACCATGCCAGTGTGGTGGCGTGGCAATGTGGACAATGTCTACTTCAGGAGATTTGATTAATTCTCTGAAATCGTGGTATTCTTTTACACCGCCCCCTAAGTCGTTTTGCGCTGCCGCAAGATGGCTTTTGTCAACGTCACAAATGGCAACTGTTTTTGTCCCGGCATAGCCGAAATGTCCACGGCCCATATTTCCGACGCCAATTACTCCTTTAGTTAGATGATCACTTGGAGCAAGATAGCCCTGGCCTCCAAGTACAAAACGTGGTACAATAGAAAATGCTGCGGCACCTACCACTGATTTTTTAATGAAATCACGCCTTGATGAATTCTGTTCTTTCATGTTGGTTGGATTAGTTGTTTTATAATTGATCCTTTTAGGCTGTTAAAATAACGGCAATTGGATATTGAACCTAAAAATAGATAAAAAACTGTTAAATATAAACTGATAACTAAAATTTTACGTATTGTTTCTTCTCGTTTTATGAAAAAATAATAAAAGAGCGGTTCTATAATCATTTCTTTCGTATATAGTGTTTGATTCTATTGCGGAAAAAGGAAATTTAGCAACAGAATTGTTACGTAACTACTCCCGGAATGAATTCCCTGCCGAAAAGCCTAGATTTTGTGGACACAGTCTGGCGCGCCCAGTTGTATATCTGAGTATTTGACCGTTTTTGGCAGGGACGAAATGATTTTTGGCCCCATATTGATGCCCAATCGTATGCTTAGTTTGAATTTATACCGGTGACACCAGAAAAAAATTAACGGATTTGCTAATGGGAACCTGAGAAGTCACTTAATCGTTTTCGTAAATCAAGCTTGATTATACTTAGATAATACGGCATCTTTATGGAGCCTTGTAAAGAGGAAAACCGATATGATGAGACCGAGAGCACTATTATTAATCCTTATTTATATCATAACCCTACAGGTGCTAGGGTTTGGGCAATTTAAGGTTGCTCCGCTCGGAAATACCATATATGAGGGGGTATTCACGGGTAACGGTCTATTGGGGACCATGACTTACCTGTCCGGGGAAAAGTCAGTGCGGGTTGACATTGGCCGAACAGATGTATATGACCATCGCGCCAATTCAGCTGATAAACTGTTTGATAAAGCCCGCCTGTCTCTAGGCTATTTCAATCTGGATTTGAGCTGTACGATCGAACAGGCCAAAGGAGATATTTAGAACTCGATAAAGGTGCCATAGCTGCTATCCGTGAAAATAAATAGTGCGAAGACTTAAAAATCAATAACGTAAAAAGGGAATATAAATAATGAGACTAGAAAAGCAAATCTTAATGATTGTATGGGCTGCTTTGGGAACAAGCAGTCTGGCCCAGGGGCAAACGGAAAAATTGAACCTGTCGAAAGAGTTTATTCAGCAGCAACTTGACGGCGCTGCCAAGCAGATAAAGGTTTTGGATAAAGAAACGCCAAAGGATAAATTTCCAAAAACATTTGAAAATGGGAAGGAGGTTTTTTCGTCATCGAGTTGGTGGTGTTCCGGATTCTATCCCGGTACTTTATTTTATTTATATGAAGGAACCAAAGATCAGGAACTGCTGCGGAAAGCTGAAGATAAATTGACCTATCTGGAGAAGGAAAAAAATAATAAGGGGACGCATGATCTGGGCTTTATGCTGTTCTGTAGTTTTGGAAATGCCCTTCGGTTGACCGGAAATACACAGAAATACGAACCGGTTTTAACGACAGGGGCCAATTCATTGGCATCGCGTTATAGTCCGAAGACAAAAACTATCCGTTCGTGGGATCACGGGGCCTGGGACTATCCCGTCATTATAGACAATATGATGAACCTGGAGTTTTTGACACAGGTCTCTAAAGTAACAGGTGATAAGAAGTATTATGATATTGCGGTCACGCATGCCGAAACGACGCTAAAAAATCATTTTCGAAAAGATTATAGTTCGTATCATGTGATAGATTATGATAAAAATACGGGTAAGGTCCGATCTAAAAAAACACATCAGGGTGCTTTTGATGAGTCTGCATGGTCGCGTGGCCAAGGTTGGGCTTTATATGGTTACACGATGATGTACCGTGAAACAAAAAAGAAGGAATTTTTAAAGCAGGCGCAACAGATAGCGAAATATATCCTTGACAATCCAAACTTACCCTCAGATCTGATTCCTTACTGGGACTTTGACAAGGATAAGATCGCTTCATCTGATAAAATGTATCCGAATAAAGATCTAAGAGACGTTTCTGCTGCTGCGTTGTATGCTTCGGCCTTACTGGAACTTTCGCAATATACTAAAGGCAGTGAGTCGGCACTTTACCTCAACAAGGGCGAGACAATAATTAAAAATCTATCGCAAGCACCTTATCTGGCTCCATACGGACAAAATGGAGGCTATATTCTTCAGCACAGTGTTGGTGCTTTACCCTTGAATTCAGAAGTGGATGTGCCTTTGACCTACGCTGATTACTATTATGTAGAAGCATTGGTGCGCTATAAAAGATTGTTGGCGGGTGAGCCAATAATTAAAGAAATTGCAAAATAAATATATATATCACAAAATAAAGAAGCCATATTTTTAGCATAAAATGTGGCTTCTTTATTTTAACAATCCCTGTTTAAGTAACGGTTTTAGCCGTCTTGATCTGAGGCCGACGTTTCTTCAGACGGATTATGTCCGAAATGTTTCTTGAATTCTTTACTAAAGTATTTTCTGTCTGAAAATCCTACGGAATAAGCGACCTCACTGATATTCATCGAAGATTTCAATAACACTCTGGCTTTATTAAGTCGGTACATCTTGACATAATTGTTGATAGACAGATTGGATATTGCTCTGAGCTTGCGGTAGAGAATAGGCGCACTCATTCCCATGTTTCGGGATATAAAGTTAACGTCAAAATCTTCCGACTGGATATTTGCTTCAATCAGTTGATCCAATGTGGCAATAAATTGCGCATCCAGTTCATTGTCGAAATCTGTCTTTTTAACCTGAAATTCCCTGCTCTTTTTACGACTGATTGCGATGAGATTCTGTACAGATAGAAACAATAGCCTATTGTCAAAAGGTTTGGTTAGATAGATGTTTGCTCCAAATTGTAGGGCCTGTGTCTGTGAGTCACTGTCTGTCACTGCGGTCAGCAAGATAACGGGAATATGGCTAGTTGTGATATTTGTCTTTATTGCCTGGCATAACTGAGCTCCGTTCATATAAGGCATCATTAGGTCAGACAGGATCAGGTCGGGGATATATTCTTGCGCTTTTGTTAATGCATCTTCGCCATTGACAGCCGTGATGACGGTATAGCTTTCCTGAAACAAATGGACAATGGTATCCAGTAGTTCTCTATTGTCTTCGACAATGAGAATGGTCTGTTGCAAAGATCTGTCCGGGGCAGACGGAGTTGCTAAATTTGAATTATCTATTGCGGTCACCATAGGGTCTGTAGGAGAGGACACGCGGACTTTCGATAGCTTTGGCAAACGTAGGCTAAAAACCGTCCATTCTCCTTGTTCATCTTTCATTGTAAAGCAACGGATCTCTCCCTGATGTTGTAAGATAATCTGTTTGGTCAACGCTAATCCGATTCCGGTACCTATGCTGTCGTTTGCCTGTTCTTCCCGATAATATTCTTCAAAGATCTTGAATTGATTATCCGTTGCAATGCCAATGCCGTTATCAACGATATTGATAATGACGCTGTCTTCACTCTCAAGGAGCTCAAGATAAACGGTGCCATTCTCGGGCGTATACTTAATGGCATTTGACAATAGATTGAACATAACCTTGTCAAATTGAACAGGGTCTATGGATTGTAACCCTACGGCATCTAATTTCCGGATATAATAATTGATATGTTTATTCTGCGCAAGATCGTTGAGGAGGTAAAATGTGTCTTCAATATATTCTTTGAAAGGGATATCACTTTGTTTCAGGATAAAGTGCTTGTCATCAAATTTTTTGAAATCAAGTAGCTCGTTAACAACCCCCAATAATTTAACAGCGTTCTTTTTAATCCGTTTGATCTTAGACTGGGTGGTCGATAAATTGGCGGTTTCGGTAATGATTTCATCCAGAGGTGCGGTGATCAAGGTCAGCGGCGTACGGATTTCATGCGAAATTTGTGTAAAGAATTTGATTTTCTTTTCCTGTTCCCGTTCGGAATTGATCAGCATCTGGCGTTCAACGACAAACTTAATGACAAAATGCACCCCGAGAGTAAATAGTCCGGCGTATAAGAGGTAGGCCCACCAGGTGCGCCAGATCGGAGGTTTTATAGTTATATGTATTTGTAGCGGAGTACTGCTCCAGATGCCGTCATTATTGCTGGCATATACGGTCAGTGTGTGCCGACCTTCGGGGATATTGGTGTATCTGATACTTGGGGTATTAGTTTCTATCCAGTCTTTGTCAAAACCTTCAAGTTTATAACGATATCTATTTTTCTGTGGTTTGATAAAATTGGAACTTGAAAAATTGACCGTGATAAAATTCTCGTCATAACGTAATTGCAACTGATAGCTGTTGGACCGATCACCTCGCTGGATGCGGCCATAGTTTAATGGGGTATCTTCAAGGAATATATTTCTAAAAAGCACATTCGGTTTCTTCTGATTAAAAGTGATTTTTCGGGTGTCGATGGAAACCAGGCCGTTCAGTGTAGTCACGAACAAGACGGCGGCGTCGCTGCTATAGACCTTTGCTCCTTGCATATTCTTAACGGGGAGACCATCGTACTGATTAAGAACCGTATGATACTTGGTACTCGGATCAAAAAAAATCAGTCCATTTTTGCTGCTGATCCAGAAATGTTTGTCGATCATCACTGGCCAGCCAAGGGTGTTATTTGGGAAGCGTGCTATGAGGGTTAAACGATCTTTAAGATCGAAATGATATAAATCCCCCTTCGAAGTGAGCCAAATATTACCATTGGGTGCTACATAAAATCCATTTATGTAAAGTGAGTCAACTTGCTTTATGGGGTGGATAGTAGTACTAAAAGTCTTTCTCCGAAATAGCCTTCCTGATTGCAGGAAATAAATCTGTTGTTTATCATCTGCCTGTATCTCATCTATTGTATTTGCTGCGAGCGAGGAATCAAACTGTGGTGGTTTTTCCTGTTCCTTAATGTAAAGTCCCTTATTTGTACCTAAATATATTCGTTGTGCAGGATCCACGTAAATGCTGTAAATATTGTTTTTCAGGTTTAAGAGATCCTTTTCGAGGAGATAATTTTTGGTGTTACCCGATTTTAGGTCAATGATGGAGTAGCCACCACCATATTGTGCGGCATATAATTTTTCATCCCGTACATAAAGGTCTTTTATCAGGTTTGATCGGGTCAGCTTCGGTTGCGGACTAGTATTCCCCGTAATTTTATCAATTTTATTGATTCCTTCTTCTTCAGTGCCTATCCAAGCAGCATTTTTGGAAACGGCAAAACTACCCACGATATCGCTATTCAAACGTTGCTTTAATAAAGAACGTGTAGAATAGGATCGGATAGGGATCAAATCAGGATAAACTGCATTAATACCTCCAAAATATGTTCCTAGCCAGATCACTTTTTGATTATCGACAAAGATGTCATAAATTGAGTTTTGACTGAGAGAGTTTTTTATGGACGTATTATGTTTGTAATTTGTGAAAGCAGGAGATCCCGTGAAAACGGAAAGCCCTTTCAGCGTTCCGATTAATAGCTCCCCATTTGCGTTTCTGATGATTTTACGGACGTTGTTACTCAGGAGGTTACTATTTTCTTCTCTTAGATTCCGCCAATTTCGACTGGAAAAATTGAACAGAAATAGACCATGTAATTTTGTCCCTACCCAGAGCATGTTGTCTTTAAAATGCATTGTACTAAATATTCGTTCCTTTAGAGGTAATACGGGAAACCCCAAGCTATGGATTTTAGATATTCGTTTGTTTTTATATATAAATGATTCAAGACCCTGGGAACTAGCTATCGTGTACGAGTTTAGTCCTGTTTGAACTATAGTCTGTGTATGAGGTCGATCTAAAATTAATTTAAAATCATAGGAGCCTGAAGCCGGAATAGCTATATATAGACCTCTATTTGTACATAAAAAGATATGACCTGAGAGAATTTGTATATCCGAGACAACGAGTTTTTCTATAAAAGGCTTTCCTTTTCTCAATACAGCCTTTCGTTTGTCAATGTTGAAGATAAATACTTGTGTTGCGGTAGCTATAAAAAGATCATCTTTGTCATTTATACAAATCTTATTGATATAATCCAATTTGTTGAATATGCTATCCTGAACACGAAGGTTTAAAATAGTTTGTGAGTCGTAAACAAACAGATTATTCCCTCCGCCAAACCAAAGTTTTCCCTTTTTATCCTGCGCAATAGTCAAAACAGCCTGTTTATCTAATACATTGTCCTGTGTTAGTGTCTCAAAACTGAAATTCTGGCCCAAACAAGACATAAAAGGACAAAATAGCCATGCTATGATGACCAAGTTTTGGATCTGCTTTATGAGGAAATTCATAGATAAATAGCGGTTATAGTTCAAATTTAAGATTTTACCCCTTAATATTTATAAAAATCACCCTATTGAATAGTTGCACTTGCCCAATTTTGATGCTGTTAAGCAACCGATTTTTAAATTATAAAACCAATTTCCTAAAGTATGGCTAAGTTTTACGCAATTGGATTGTCCGCTATGACATTATTTGCTGTTGGTGTCGCTAATGCCCAACAGAAAGTAAATGTTACAGGACAAATCAAAGACAGTCAAGGAACACCATTATCAGGTGTTACAATTCGAGAGAAGGGAGAAACACGCTCAACCTCCACAAATGGATCGGGAACCTATTCCTTGTCCGTCAGTCCCAACGCAACACTAGTAATCTCCTATGTGGGATATCAAAACCAAGAAATTGCCCTCAACGGACGAAATGTCGTTAATGTAACTATGGATGGTACAAGTTCGGCACTTGATGAAGTTGTTGTTGTAGGGTATGGAACGCAGAAAAAGGCAAATTTGACGAGTTCAGTCTCTACCATAGATCAGAAAGTTTTGGACTCTCGTCCAATATCCAATGTCATGTCTGCAATGCAGGGAGCTGCGCCTGGATTAGTAGTGACTCGCTCAGGTGGACAACCCGGTGCCGAGGGCTTTTCGGTTAATATTCGTGGAGATCTATCTACGGGTTCATCTAACCCATTGGTACTTATTGACGGTGTTCCCGGTTCTTTGACCTATACCAATCCAGACGATATTGCAAGTATTTCTATTCTTAAAGATGCCTCGGCAACGGCCATATATGGATCTAGGGGAGCAGCGGGTGTCGTTCTTGTGACGACAAAATCTGGTCAGGGAAAATTGAAGGTAAACTATCAGGGGATGTGGACGGCGAAAAAGATGGGACTTTTTCCTGAGCGGATTAATAGCTGGGAGGAGGCTGAGATGCAGAACCTCGCTCGTATAAACGCTGGTCAATCTCCAGATTGGTCAGCAGAGTTAATTGCTCTGATGAAGGATCCTAATCAATATTATAGAATTAACCCAACGAACCCCACTGCCTATCAATATTTTGGCAATTATAATTATCCGGAGATTTTATTGAAAGATAAATCAACACGTTTAAATCAAAATCTATCTATTTCAGGAAGTACAGAAAAGGATAATTACTTGTTCTCATTGGGTTATATCACGGATAAAGGAATTTTTAGATTTGGACCAGATGACTATAAACGTTTGAATGGACGTTTTAATTATCATCGGGAACTTTCCAAGATGTTTAGCTTGGACTCTAAAATATTATACAGTAGATCGGAGAGGAACTCAAGTGTTTTAGGAGCCAGTAATGATTATGGTTTGATTTATAATATTGTTTCTTCAAGGAGTATTAGTCCTATATATCTTCCAGAAAGTGGTGATACAAAATATGCCGCCGGAAGTGCTGCTGGAGAAACTGTTGGGTTATTAAAGGATGGCGGACGTAACAATAATGTCATCCAAGAAATTGGCGGAAGTTTTGAGCTTGGGGCAAAAGATATTTTTACGGAGGGTTTAAAGCTACGCCTGTTGTATAGTCCAAGAATTGTGATGGAGAATGATAATAATACCAGAATCCCAGTTCCGATGTATAATGTAAATGGACGAACTGGATGGGCAGGGGGAATTAATCTTAATTCAATCATCAAGGGGCGTTCTCAAACATTAACGAACAATTGGCAAGCTGTAGGTGAGTATAATCGAACGTTTAATGAAAAGCACGAGGTGTTAGTACGTGGAGGATATCGTTATGATGATTATCGTTACGATTATATTGGTGCGTCAGCATCGAATCTCCCTACGGATGATGTATTGGCTTTAAGTCAATTTGGGGATAAAAATAATACTAGTGTTGGAGACAATATACAAACCAATACATTGATTTCTTTCTTTGGTA
Source organism: Sphingobacterium puteale (assembly GCF_003627955.1). Taxonomy (GTDB): domain Bacteria; phylum Bacteroidota; class Bacteroidia; order Sphingobacteriales; family Sphingobacteriaceae; genus Sphingobacterium; species Sphingobacterium puteale. Next base: position 285,867 of record NZ_RBWS01000008.1, read on the forward strand.
CCGCACAATACGTTTTTGACCAGAAGTATATTATTCAGGGAACGTTAAATCGGGAAGGAAGCTCACGTTTATCACCAGCCAACCGCTGGATTACTTTACCTGGTGTCTCAGCAGGCTGGCGTATAAACAATGAATCGTGGTTTGGCAATGCTTCCAAAATTTTTAATGAATTAAAATTGCGAGCAGCTTGGGGTAAACAGGCAAATGATCCTAATAGCGATAATCCCCGGGCTAATAATTACGATTATATAAATGCGCTATCCAAGGGAGATGCATATCCATTTAATAATGTACGGAATACTTACTATTGGATTGGAAGTGCCGCTTCACCGCTAAGAACCTGGGAGAAAGTTACAAATACCGATGTTGGATTGGATTTCGCGATGTTCAATAGAAAACTTGATGGATCATTCTCTTATTTTTGGCGTGAAACCAAAGGAACATATGGGGTCATAACGCAGCCTGGTGTATTTGGTATTGGCAGCCCTAGTTCAAATATTGGCGATTTCAAATCTTGGGGCTGGGAGCTGAGCTTAAATTGGCGTGATAAAATTGGTGAGGATTTTAATTATACTATTGGAGCTAACTTATCAGATAATAACAACAAGGTTGTTAAATTTTTAAATAGAACCAGCCTAAGTGGCGGTCTCGTTTCTCTCTTAGAAGGATATTCTAAAAATTCAATTTTTGGATACCGTACGGATGGTTACTTCCAAAATGCTGATGAGATAAAAAATAACCAGGTAAATCATCAAAACCCGAATTTGGGGCCTGGAGATATTCGCTATGTTGATGTAAATGTTGATGGAATTATTTCCTCTGGTAAAGGTAATTTAGAGGATCCAGGTGATTTAGTATATCTCGGTACTCAAAATCCAAGATATTCTTTTGGATTGAACCTAGGTTTTAATTATAAAGGGTTTGATTTTAGTGCATTTATTCAAGGTGTTGGGAAAAGAAAGTTTTTACTGCCTTCCGTTTTGACTCTTCCTTATGTTGAAAGCTGGCGGCAGGCTTGGGCCATCCATAAAGATTACTGGACGCCAGAAAATCCAAATGCAATGTTTCCAAGGCCAGTCATGGGAGGTGGAAGTAATACAAGAATTTCGGATAAATGGGTAGTCAATGGAGCTTACGCACGTATGAAAAATATCCAACTGGGCTATACCTTACCAAAGGAATTGACGACAAGAGCGAAAATAGAACGTCTAAGGGTCTTTTTCTCCGGCGAAGATCTATTTGAATTTAAAAAATCATGGAACCCTTATTATGACCCTGAAACACCAAATGGACAGGCATTCGGATATCCATTTTTCCGTTCATTCACATTAGGGGTAAATGTTACGTTTTAAAACTAGGGAAATTATGAAAATCGAAATAAATAAATCAAAAACCATCATAAAGAGAGCTGCAAAATTGGGAATACTGATTGCATCGGCCAATATTCTATTTTCGTCATGTATGAAGGATTTAGATAATAAGATAGATGAGACTAGGGTGACAGATGCGTCTTTTTGGAAAACCGAACAGCACTTGTTGATGGGTGTAAATTATCTTTATACCTTCTTGCCAGGAATTGGCGAAAATAGCGCCGCAAATTGGACTGATGACTCTCGTTCTACAGGTAACAATTCAATCAGCGATGGATCTCGCTTGGTGCCTAATAGTAGCGGGGATTATACAAATAATTATCAGCTAATCCGCGCAGTAAATACTATCTTAGAAAAGGCAGAAAAGATGTCGCTAGATGCGGCTGTTATAACGAAATATAGCGCTGAAGCACGTTTTTTTAGAGCTTATGCTTATGGAGAATTGCTCAAGAGATTTGGGGGAATGCCGATCGTAACCCGGACATTAAATCTGAATGATGAATTGCTTCAAGCGCCAAGAGGAACACGTGACGAAGTTGTCAATCTGATTTATAGCGACCTGGATTACGCGATCCAAAATTTGCCTGAAGCAAGTGCGACAAAATCCACCGATTACGGTCGAATCAATAAGAGTGTTGCTCAGGCGCTTAAGGTTAGACTTGCGCTTTTTGAAGGGACTTTTGAAAAGTATCATCAATTTGGAGATGCAAAAAAACACCTGACAATAGCGAAAAATACGGCCAACGATATTATTTCAACAGGCTATTTTAAGCTGTTTACTTATGGAGCTGACCCGGCAAAGAGTTATTATTATCTGTTTCAAAAAGAAGGGAATGGTTATGCAAATAAGGAAGTCATATTACCCCGTTTATATGGTAAAGATATGACGGATAGAATCTCGACACATAATTATAGCCGGAATATAGAACAAGGTGCGATTACTCCCACGCGTTATTTAGTGGACGCTTATTTATATATCGATGGTCTACCTAGAGAGGGGGTAAATAGATCTCCTTATTATAAACCTAATGTAAGCACCTTAACGGAATTCGAAAATAGGGATCCTCGTTTGGCAATGACTGTTTTTAAAACAGGAGATACTTATATCAATGGCTCTAAATACCAGCCTATGTTTTCATTTACACAAACTGGCTATAAAACCTTCAAATATTTTAATGATACAGATTGGGTGAATCAAGCGAGTTTTAATGAACATAAAATTATTCGATATCCTGAGGTGTTGTTGTCATATGCAGAAGCAGTTTATGAACTAGATGGGAATATTTCAGATGCTGACCTGAATAAATCGTTGAATATCGTTCGAGATCGCGCGGGAATGCCAAAATTGACAAATGCTTTTGCTTTAGATCATGAATTGAATGTATTAGAGGAAATTAGGAGAGAGCGTAGAGTCGAATTTGCAATGGAAGGTGAACACCGCTATTGGGATATTATTAGGTGGAAAATCGCCGAAAAGGTACTCCCATTGCCAACATTAGGTATTCAATTTTTCAAAAGCGAATATGCGGAACAACCTGTTGTGAGTCTTACGTCTGAAGGATATGTAATCGCACAAACAGCAGCGACGAGAAAATTTGATCCCGCTCGCGATTATCTTTGGCCGCTTCCTATCTCAGAATTGTCCTTAAATCCGAATTTGGTGCAGAATCCTAAATGGCAATAAGGTTTGATTTGTAACAAATTTACGGATCAATCGCCCACGCAATCGTTTGTTAGGGCGATTGATTCTTTTTAGCTTGTTTTTCTGTATTAAAATAAAGATTTTTAATGTTTTGTGTGTGCTTGTTGAGCACATATTACTTATAAACCATTATCGATGAAGAGAAGATCCGTATTAAAATTATTAGGCGGTGCTGGCGTTGGTGCATTGACGGCTTCGTTGCCGATGAGCGCTAAGGCAGGTGTATTACCCGATGAAAGTATAAGTTATACGGGGAATGACCGTGCTTATTGGGTTTCAATACTAAGCAAGATGGCCACACCGATATTGGATAATATCAGTAAGCAGCAATGGCGTAAAAAGATGCCGATGGAGGTAAGTCCTACTTTTGATAGCAGAGATCCAGGGGTTGGTTACCTCGAGGCTTTTGGTCGGTTGCTGGCAGGAATGGCGCCTTGGTTGGCATTACCCGATGACAGCTCAGAAGAGGGGAAACTCCGTAAAAAATTACGTGATCAAGCCTTATTGGGTATCAAATATGGTGTGGATCCAAAATCTCCGGATTACTTTACATGGCGGGGACCTTCATCGCAAACCCTGGTAGATGCAGCGCATTTGGCTTTGGCGTTTCTGAGAGCACCTAAAGCGCTATGGGAACCATTGGACCAGATAGCCCAAAAAAGGGTTGTCGAAGAATTCAAACTATTGCGTAAGATCAAACCGAATGAAAGCAACTGGTTACTTTTTGCTGCAATGACCGAAACCTTCCTTTATAGTGTAGGCGAGGAATGCGCGCGTGAGAAAATAGACTATGCAGTCAATAAATTTGATCAGGAATGGTATGTTGGCGATGGCTGGTATAGTGATGGGGCACGCTTTAGCTTTGATCATTATAATGGCTATGTGATCCATTGTATGCAGGTCGAATCACTACGTCATAATATTTCTGCGGGTGGAAAATACAAGGAAATGTATGAACGTGCATATAAGCGAATGCAGCGTTATGCACATCATTTAGAACGGATGATATCGCCTGAAGGGCACTATGTGGTCGTTGGGCGGTCCTCTACTTATAAGAATGCGGCCTTTCAACCTCTGGCAGCAGTAGCTTTAGAGGATAAATTGCCAGAAGATATCTCAAAAGGTCAAGTAAGGGCGGCCCTTACGGCGGTACTCAGACACATCTATATTGACAAAACTTTTGCTCCTTCGGGATGGCTCCGTATGGGAGTGGTTGGAGACCAACAGTCAAATTTGGCTGACTATTATACTAACGCCGGATCAATGTATGTGGCATCGCTGTCGTTCCTGCCGTTAGGATTACCTGCTACGGATGAGTTCTGGACATGTGCTCCACAGAAATGGACATCGCAGAAATGCTGGAATGCGGAACAGTTTCCGAAAGATTATTACGTCAGTTATTAATTCCTTGTTCTTTTATTCATAATCTAAATAATAACAAAATAGAGGTAGTAGATAGGTCTCATACTGTATAAGTAAAAATTCAAAACTCATAGCTTAACACTAAATAAAGATAAAAACAAAAATAAAGATACTTGTTAAGCCTTAGGCTCGTATTAAGTAAAAACTCAATACGCAAGTCTCAATACTAAATAGATAACAGATAGAAAATAAAAAAAATAGAGATACTAGGTAGGTCTTAGACGTGTTTAAGTAAATTCTTGATACTCATATCTCAATACTCAATACTAATATGAAGGTACAACACTATATTTCAGGAGCGTTAATGATCGGGCTTGGTCTACAGGCAATATCATGTTCTAGTCAGAAGAATTTAACAACAGCCAAATTGGGGCTTAACAAGGAATTTGTCCAAACCAATCTTGAAGACGCACATAAACAGATTACCTATCTGGCCGCGTCCATACAGGAGTCGGATATTCCCACCACGTATAAAGACGGGAAATATGTCAACTGGGGCTCTAGCTGGTGGTGCTCCGGATTTTATCCCGGTACTGTGCTCTATCTTTATGAATATACAAAAGACGAGAAGTTGTTGAATGAGGCAAAGCGGAAACTAAATCATTTAGAAAAAGAGAAGAACAATAAAGGAACACATGATCTTGGGTTTATGCTATATTGCAGCTTTGGTAATGCATTGCGTTTGACAGGTGATTCTACAGCTTACAAAGAAGTGCTAAGTACTGGTGCGGCTTCATTGGCAACACGTTTTCACGAAGCTCCGAAAACCATCCGTTCATGGGATGGTGGTAAGAACTGGGACGGGCAACCGTGGACTTATCCCGTTATCATCGATAATATGATGAATCTGGAATTTTTGACTGAAGTGTCCAAAATAACAGGAGATAAAAGATTTCGGGATATAGCTATTCAGCATGCAAATACGACAATGGTCAACCATTACCGGAAAGACTACAGTTCTTACCATGTAGTAGATTATAATCCAGAAGATGGCAGTATCATATCCCGGAAGACTGCTCAGGGTGCATTTGATGAATCTGCCTGGGCAAGGGGACAGGCTTGGGGTCTATATGGTTACACCATGATGTACCGCGAAACCGGTGACAGTAAATATTTGGAACAAGCTCGGAATATCGCCAAGTTTTACCTTAATCATCCCAATCTTCCGAAGGACCTGATTCCATATTGGGATATGGATCAAAATAAACTGACCGAAGAAAGTAAGTACTATCATCAGAAGGATCTACGTGATGTCTCTACCGCTGCGGTTACCGCTTCAGCTTTGCTGGAATTGGCACAGTATACAAAAGGTAGTGAAAGCCAATTGTACATTTCCAAAGCCGAGCAGATGTTAAAGTCACTTTCTTCTAAACCGTACAAAGCGGACTATAAAGAAGCTGGTGGTTACATATTGAAACACAGTGTCGGTTCTATTCCACATAAAACTGAGGTAGATGTACCATTGACTTATGCCGACTATTATTACGTAGAGGCGCTGATTAGATATAACCGAATGCTCAATGGCGAAAAAGTGATCAAACAGTAAGGATATTATCAATGTATAGCGGGCTAGGCAAGCTAGCTCCATTTTAAAAGAATGAATTCCAGTCATTAATGAACTATACATACTTATCATTATCGTATTGCTGCCGCCAGAACCGCTGTAGGGCACTTGAAAGGGCTTTAAAGTAGTTGATCGGAGTTTATGGATCTGAACGATCCCGGTTCTATGTCTTGTTTTACTTCATTAATTGATCTGATGGATTTGGGCAATGATATTATCAAGCAGGTAGAACAAGTACAGTTGTATTAAATGTAGTCGGAAAACAACAATATATTATCTTTTTTTTGCATTTTGTGTGATAGAAATAGACCAATCTGTCAATATCAAGCTGAATAGATGAAAAAACTTGTTTTTCTTACGATACTGCTGTGCAACATGCTTTTATCTGTTTTTGCATTACAGCAGAGCGGACCGTCTACCGGTTCCATTGACAGTCTGTGGAATGTATTCAATACCGTTAAGAATGATAGCCTGAGAGCGAGAGCAGCTCTTTTGATCGCGAATCAATCGATGTTCGAAAAAAAAGATTCAGTCACTGCTCTGCGCTATTTGGGTGAAGCACAAAAATTATGTGCAAAGCAGTCATACCTGAAGGCTTTATATACATACTATCGGGCTTCACATATTTTTATGACCGCGGGGGAGACCGATGAATGTCAGCAGCTTTACCGGCAGGCTGCGGTTATGCTGGAGAAATTTAATACCCAGGAAGCTTATGAATTTTGGGTGAAAGCCTGGTGGAATTATGCTATGATTATTGATCATAAAGATGATCGGAAAAGCATGGTGCAGATCCAGATTGATAAAATAATTCCCGCAGCAATCAAACAGAAGGATTATAATCAAGCTGCAAAATCCTACCAGGCTATTGGTTCCGCTCTTAAGGAGATCGGCGATACAGAAAGGGGAATTTATTATTTTAAAAAAGGACTTGAACTCTATGAGAAATACCCTCTTTCAAAAGAGAGACATGCTATATCATTATTAAATTTAGCACGTGAATATGTAGAATCTCGCGAACTTAACTTAGCGAAATCCTATCTTTTAAAATCGGAGCGAATTTTAGATACGCTAAAGGAGTCTTTGGCACATCTGAATTATGGTGAAACAGCCAGTATGTATTATTGCGCAAAGAACGATTTTCCGAAAGCGCTTCAGGTCGTCGAAAAAGCGCTGAAAATTGCGGAACAGCTCAATATGCCTTATGAGATAGGCATGATGCATTATCAGAAGTTTAATATCTTTTATAGTTTGGGAAAATATGAACTTGCATTGAAGGAGCTTAAGATTGTCATGCGGGATATGCCTTATGATATGACAAGTAATATGCAACAAATTGCTAAAGATTTGTCTAATACCTATGCCAAATTAAACGATTACCCAAATGCTTATAAATGGCTTGGGAAACATGTTGCCATTAAAGACAGCTTGGCACAAGTGGCTTATAAAAGTGAAATAGCTGGCCTGGAGACCAGATTTAGAACAGCTGAGAAGAACGAGAAAATCATGAGACTGGAGTTTGAACAGAGGGAGACTGTACTTCAACAGAAAAACCAGCGTTTATATAATTATATATTGGGTATATTTTCTTTGGTCTTGCTGTTGTTGCTCGTCTTGTCTGTCTATTTATATCGTCAGCACAGGAAGAGGGCACAACGCGACCTGGAACTGTTGGCACAGCAGCAAGAACTTCAAGTGACCAAAGCGCTCTTGGAGGGGGAGGAACTGGAACGTCATCGGGTTGCCCGTGATTTGCATGATGGACTTGGCGGGCATTTGACTGCCATGAGACTTCAGGTCTCTTCCGAAGACAATCTGCCGGTATTGGATGGGATAAAATCTCAGCTGGATCAGATGATCTCTGATGTCAGACTGATAGCACATAATATGATGCCTGAAAACTTATCACGCTCGGGGTTATCGGTAGCCCTAGAAGATCTCTGTACTTTGATGCAGCATGGCGCTGTTGTCATTGAGCTGCAGTGCAATGGCCTCTCCAGCACTATTGCGGAGAATATGCAGTTGAATATTTATCGTATCATTCAGGAGCTGATCAATAATGCCATTCGACATGGGGACGCAGATCAAATTATCGTGCAATGTCTACAAAATGAGCAAGGCTTTTTGATCGGTGTAGATGACAATGGCAAAGGATTTGACGTAGGGGAGGTTGTGGGAGCTAAACGGGGAATGGGACTTAAGAATGTACAAATGAGGGTAGAGTATTTAAATGGAAAAATGAATATCTCGTCACAGCCAGGGGCGGGAACAAGTGTCAATATTGAAATCAATGTCTGAGGAGCAAAAAACATTGGCTATCTTGGATGATCATCCAATTGCCATCGAAGGAATCAAATCATTTTTAAAAGAAAATCTGTCATACGGCCGGGTGCTTGGATTTTCACTGGGTCGGGCGCTGACCGATTTTTTGAAGCAGGATCAGATAGATCTGCTCTTATTGGATATTGCCCTGCCCGATACGAACGGTATCGATCTATGTGGCGAACTCAAAAGGAATTATCCCGAGCTTATCATCGTTGGCTTTAGTAATCATATGGCGCGCAATAGCATTCTGCAGATGCTTGCCAATGGTGCTGCAGGATATATTCTAAAAAGTGCCGATGCAGAGGAAATTATAGCCTGTATTCAGAAAGTTTCTCAAGGCAGTATGGGCTTATGTGGGGCAACGCAACGGCTCATAGCCGCCGCACCATCCCGACAACTACCTTCACTGACGATGCGCGAGAAACAGGTGTTGCAGTTACTGGCAGAGGGAAAAACAAGTGCGCAAATTGCCGAAAAACTATTCCTGAGCCCATTGACAGTAGATACTTATCGAAAAAATCTGATTCAAAAATTTACCGTAAAAAATACTGCTGAGCTGCTGACAATACTCTTTAAGGAAAATTTACTCTAACCCCTTGCTTGTGGTGACTACCCTAAAATTGGGAGGGTAAATTACCCTATTTCGTGGTATTGTTCGCCCCCCTGTGTATATCTACTTTTGTTTATATAGATATGCAAAAGATGAAAACAATTAACAAAAACCTAATGATCCTTTGCCTAGCGGCAATGGTGTCAATGATCTTTGTCAGATGTAGCAAAGATAAGAATGAACCTATCGTTTCGGGAAAAATAGATGCCATTGTAGGCTCTTTTAAAGGAAAGATGGTCATCGGCGGTGATGCTGAATATTTTAACGCGATTGTCAATGTTACCAAGGTGGATGATGGCAAAGTGAAAGCGACAGTGAAAACAGGTGAGGCCTATAGTAGAGCTACTGCTAAAACATTTCCTGTACAAAACGTATCCAATATCCATATTTCCGGTCAGGGGCCCATGGGGTCAATTACCTATAAACTTGATGATAAGAATATTCAGATAAGCACAGAGTCTGAAGCTAGCAGCGATGTAGAATTTTATTTTGAGGGAACAAAGCAATAATCACTTTCGTTAGGAATTCAAGAAAAAAAAATCACGGTCCAACTAATTGGAATGTGATTTTTTTTGTTTTATCCAGTGCTGGAGTGAATCTTTGGAAATATAACTCTCTGTAAGAAGCCTATTTCAGGTTTTTATGCAGTTCATCCAGTCCCTTGTTGACAATCTCGGTCCTTCTGTAACATTCTTCCGATCTGGCCTGAAGCGCGTTGAAGGAGGCAAATAGAACCTGTCCGTAGTCGTTGTACCTATCTTGCAGTTCGATGACTTGGGACAAAGCCTCTTTAAATTCCTCCTGGTCACGGTCTAGTGAGACAATATCGACCTGAGCCTCCAGATAATGGTGATAGATCTGATTGACATCCTCCCAGAGCTGTTCGTCTATCCAGCTTTCTTTTTCATAGATCATCTCAAAATGAGCATTAAACCATCGGTATGCTTCGGAAACCTCATCGTGGAGATCCTGTATCTGTTGGTTGTGGTAGATTACCCCCTTAAAGAACTCCCCGATATTGATGTTGATTTTTGTGCCGTCATCATGTTCATCGAAAGGGAGGACCGAAGGCGCTTTGATCTTAAGCATGACTTCCAGTATATCTAGGTCCTGTTCAATGGGCAGCAATAGATATTCAAGTTCGGCTACTTCATAATCAATCTCTTCCAGTATCCGATATTGCTCTTTGAGTGATTGAAGCATATCCCAGGTGAGGTCGTGCATGAGGTAGTGGGCATCGAGGCCCTTTTTTTCAAAATCCGACCGGGGCTTATCAAGGTGAAAGCGGAGGACGATTGGCCTTAGCTGGTGTTCTCTGACGATTTCTTTCATAATTGTAGTGGTATGGATATCTGGAATTACCGCCATTTTAACTGTTTTGACCGGTCTTTTTAGTCCTTCCCGCATCAAGATAGAAAATGGCGGTGTTTTTTCCAAATCTGTTCTTTCTGTTAACGTAGTCTATACGCTGGTATCTGTTGATTTATACCTCCGCTGGCGGAAGTTTATATTTATCCAGGAAAATGCGGCTTCCTCGAGTCCTTAACGTGTCAGGCCAGAGGAAGCCGGCGATGTGGGCCCTAGCGACTACAGTACAAAGCTGCTGGTCACATCGCTGTAGTTTGGTGTCGGATCAATGCCGATATAGGTGACCCTAAATTCATATTCCCTGAATGTTTCCAGGCCTTCAATGATACAGGTGCTTTTTGAGCTGAGCTGGGATGTCCATTCCAGTTCGCTTCCTTTGTGTCTGTACTGGTATTGGTACATTCTCGCTCCGGGCCAGGCATCTGTTTTTAGCGTAATCCGTCCACTGCCTACATGGCTTGGTTCGGCAACGGGGCGCTGTGCCTTTCGCACTAGGCCGGCATAAGAGGAGCTTGTTTTTTTAATATTGAAACCGGCCGCCAGTACGATCGTGTCGTCGTTGCCTGCGATGGTATCCACATATTTGCCGAGCTCTTTAAGTACGTAGACCAGTTCCTCTCTTTTTTGTTTACGGACCATAATTGCCCTGGTATCTCTGTAAGCCGCCTCAGTTGCGGAGTTGCGGAATGCGGCGAGTGCGGATTCCAATACTGTCAATGAGGGTACCGGCGTTGGGAACAAGATAGCTTCCTGGGCCATCTTCGTGGCGATCTGCTCCGCAAACTGCATTAATTGTACATCAGTCTGGTCTTTTTCGTTAATTGTTAATTGACTCATAATTTTTAAATGTTAAAAGTTTAAAATAAATTATTGTGCTAGCAACGATACAAACATACGACAGTGGAGAGGACGTGGAAGGGGTAAAATTGTCCCAAAATGCAAAAAGCAGAAAATTCTTTTTGGGACAATTTTACCCCTTTTATTTATCGAATTGGAATAATATATTCTGAAAAAATGGCGTTTTTTGCGGAATGGAGTCATATTTTGGGGGGAAGGTTTTGTTGACCTGATCTTAGGAGAAAAGTAAATTCCCCTAAGGAGTTTTTGAATTCCCTTGAGGGAAAACTACGCCCCCTCTGGTGTAAAGTAAATTCTCCTTGGAAGATTTTGTAACCTCTTAAGGGAAAATAGCACCTCCTGTGGAGTAAAGTAAATTCCCTCTGGAGGATTTTGTGATCCCTTAAGGGAGAATTGCGCATCCAGTGGAGTAAAGTAAATTCTCCTTAGAAGATTTTGTAACCTCTTAAGCGAGAATTGCACCTCCGGTGGAGTAAAGCAAATTCCCTCTGGAGGATTTTGTGATCCCTTAAGGGAGAATTGCACATCCAGTGGTGCAAAGTAAATTTCCCTTGGAGTATTTTTCGTACCCCTGGGAGAGATTTGCATCTCCAATGGAGTAAAGTGAATTTTCCTTGGAGCATTTTGCGTATCCCTGAGGAAGATTTGCATCTCCAGTGTAGTAAAGTAAATCCCCCTTGGAGTATTTTGCATACCCTTAAGGGAAAAGGAAGCTTCTGAAGAGCTTAAAATAAATTTTATCCATCGCTTTTATAAGCGTATTTAGGTTCCATAGGCGGCGGGTGTAGTTTGCGCTCCATGGCCGGAGTGTGGCCAAAGTAGTGGACATAAGTTTTAATAAAATATTTGGCCGTCGAGAACTGTAATCTGAAAGCGATCATATCGACGGAATCGTTGGAGGTACGGAGCATTTCACGTCCTTTATAGATGCGTATGGTCCGAATTGCCGCATTAACAGTAAGGTTGTTCTCTTGAAATACGCGGCAAAGTGTGGTCTTGCTCGTTAGAAGGGCTTTAACGATGGTATCGACTTTTAGTCCCTCATCCATATAATGTGCATAGATATAGGCCTTTGCCCGATGTAGGAGTGAGATATCCTCCTGTTGAGCCGATTTGCGCTGTTCGGTCAGGTCCCTATGATAAAGCTCAATGATATTGCTTGTATAAAATTGTAGCCTGACACTTAATGAATAGGCCGAGGATTTGGCCTGTTGGATAAGGTCGAGAACTTTTCTGATGCGGTAGCCAATCTTTTCCATGGCTAATACCTGTGTTACCTGTAGCCTGTCCAGTTGCAGGGTATTCCATTCCAGTGCTAAGGAGCTGGAATCTTCTATTTCAACTCCGATCAGGATCATGGCGACTTTACCAGCTTTTATCTGATAGCTGATTTCTTGATCTGTATTAAAGTAGCCCAAGTATTGCTGATGGACTAAAGTGGCTTGACTAAAGCCTTTTATGGAAGAAGAACCGTGAAATTGGAAAGCCAGCCAGAGCGTAGTCTCGCTATTGCGGATATTAAAGTTCCAGTCTTCTTCAAAATGTCCGGCTATTTCCAAAAAAGTATGGCTGCCTATTTTTTTACTGGCGATATACTGATTTTTAGTACAAAGAATAGGATCCTCCGCCGTCAGAAAATTAAAGTACAGTCCTTTGGGGGCGGTATGGCGTTGTGCTAAATGATACGGATATTTAAGGTTTATGCTTTTGTTGATTAGCATATTTTTTTGAAAAATTGGTTAGTATCGTTAAGATACAAAAGTATTTCGATGTAAGCAACTTAATGGTGTTCAAAGATTATTTTCTTTTTAAAGGACAGTGTGAACAGGAGGGACGAATGGAATTCAAAAGGACGATGATATTGATCCCCGCCCTATTCGCTTTATATCTAATTTTTTCAATCAGGCCGTAGTAAATCCAGTTGCGGAGCAAGAATTTATCTCTTTAGCGACTTCTTTACTCGTTTTTGGTCATTCTCAGAATAGGCATTATTGTCAGCAGTCAAACAATGGCCAGATTATTCGCCTAAAGCAATTACTTTAGTTGGGTTTAAGAATGACGTGATAGAGTTGATTGAACAAAATACTTGTTTAATTCATGTGTTTTCTGTCGATTCAAAGGCTGGGTTAGTGGTCAATTTAAAGGAATTTGCTCGGGATATGAGTGATGAATTTGGAAAAATATTAAACATCACCTGCTTTTGAGCGTGTTTTTCTACGTTAGAAAAAATGAATAACTCGTATCTTTATCCCTATGACCGACATTCAGAAAAGATTTGACCGTATCCTTGCTATTTATATGCACCTGCAAGCAAAGCCTGTGGTGACTGCCGCTGCGCTGGCAGAAAAATATGAAGTAAGTCTGCGGACCATCTATCGCGATATCCGCTCCCTCATGCAGGCGGGAATACCTATTTATGGCGAAGCAGGAAATGGCTATTCCTTGGTCGAAGGATATAAAATGCCGCCCCTGCAATTTAGCCGCGAGGAAGCCCTGAGTTTTGTCGCTGCTGAAAAATTGGTTGAGAAGTATACAGATAAGAATCTCGCCCACCATTTTACGACAGCTATGCTCAAGATGAAGGCTATTTTGAGAGGGAATGAAAAGGAACATGTTGCTTTGTTGGGTGACAATTTTCTTGTTCGAGGCGGCCGCCATCAGTTCAATGAGAAATTGACCCATGGTACAAATACACTTATAGAAAGTATAGCGGAAAAAAAATGTGTGGAAATTTATTATTCCAAACCGTCAGACAAAACACCAGAAAAACGGGAGATTGAGGCGGTGGGTATTTTTGTGGAAAGTAAGTTTTGGTATGTCCTTGCTTATTGTAAACTCCGCAATGACTACCGGCAATTTCGTCTGGACCGGATCAGCAATATCCGGAAGCTCGCTGATGGTTTTGGAAAAGAACACCCCGAACTTTCTTTTTTTCTGAATAAACGGCACGAGATGCCAACAACTAAAGTGGTAGTTCAGGTGAACAGAGAGATGGCGAGGTATATGGAATGGGATCGTCATTACTTTGGATTTCAAAAGGAAGTAGTTACTGACAGTTATGTTGAAATGCACTTTGAAAGCATCCATGTTGAGCGTGGATTTGCACGCTGGTACATGATGTTTGCCGATAAAGGAAAGATTATAGAGCCGGAATCGCTAAAAGGAACCGTAAAGCAATTGCTGGAGGCAGCACTCGAACAGGTTTAATCTGAGTTTAGGGGGCTTGGGGCTCCCTCTGTCGGATTGCTAAAAAAGGTACCTGTCCGGAATTTTGGATGCAATCCGAACAAGTACCTTATATAATAACAAGGTCTAAGATATTAATGATAATAAATTGGCAGGTTGCCAATAATATGTAGAGCGTCTGCAACCAGTAATACTAAAATCTCCGATCTCATCTAACAATTAATCCCGTTCCCAGAAAAACGGTGGTTGGACACCAAGCAGACGTAGGTATACAAATCCTTGACCACGGTGGTGGATTTCGTTGTCAATGAAATAGAGTATGCTGTGAATAATCGGTGACTTGTATTGACCAAATAAGTTAAATTCTTCGGAGAAGCGTTCTTCCGAAATTTTGTCAAATAGTGCGCTGATCTGCGGAGTAGCTTCATCCCAGGCTTGCAACAATTGCGCTTTGGTTGTATAGTTGAATTTCTCGTTAAGTTCACCGCTTTCGTTAGCGACAATTTCCTGTAGACCGGGAACCGCGATACCCAAAAGCTCCTGGATCATTTCGGCAAATGTCCGCATGCCTTCTACTTTATACGTGAAAAGTGCTTCTTCCGGAAATTTTTCGATCGTTTGTCTTGTTAAATTTCTGTGGCCCAACCAATGTGCAAGCAGCTCGTTCTTGGAAATGATTTCTGTTTTCATGATTATCGTATTTTAAGTGTTCAAATTTTTATCTGGATGAATTGTCTTCGATTATTAAGACAGTTCAAAATTAGCCGGAGATATGACAGCAGTATGGCAGTAGAGAAAATGAAATCTTGTTTTTTTATTTTTTTGGTGAATGAATTGTGCGGTGTGGTGTGAGTTGTCTGATCGGGAGAATAAAACCAGCGTAAGGAGGAAATTAGAAAACAAAAAAAATAATTCACTAATTATTTGACAGTTATAAAAATGTTTGTAACTTTGCAGTCCCTTAATGGGAATAGTGTGTCTTGAGCGAAGCCCTACTGCTTCGAAGGACTTTTAATTAATTAATTTACAACATGTCAGGTATTATTGGAAAAAAAGTAGGAATGACAAGCCTGTTTAACGCTGAAGGAAAGAATATTCCTTGTACAGTGATTCAGGCTGGGCCGTGCGTGGTTACGCAGATACGTACGGAAGAAAAGGACGGCTACTCGGCAATTCAACTTGGTTTCGATGAAGCTAAGGAGAAAAACACGACAGCTCCTTTGAAAGGGCACTTTGCGAAAGCAAACACAACGCCTAAGCGTAAGTTGGTAGAGTTTAAAACTTTCCCAGATGCAAAACAACTTGGTGACGTAGTTGACGTTACACTTTTCGAGGAGGGCGAATTCGTAGATGTAGTCGGTACTTCAAAAGGTAAAGGTTTCCAAGGTGTAATGAAACGTCATGGATTTGGTGGTGTAGGTGGTGCGACTCACGGTCAGCACAACAGATTACGTGCTCCAGGTTCATTAGGTGCTTCATCATGGCCTTCACGCGTATTTAAAGGTATGCGCATGGCTGGTCGTACAGGTGGTGACAGAGTTAAAGTTCAAAACTTACAGGTGTTGAAAGTTTACGCTGAGCAAAACCTTATCGTTGTTAGTGGTTCCATTCCAGGAGCTAAAGGTTCTTATGTAATCGTAGACAAATAGTAGAGATGGAAGTTAAAGTTTTAAATTTATCAGGTAAAGAAACAGGTGCCAAGGTGCAACTTCCTGAGTCGGTATTTGGGTTAGAGCCTAACGATCATGCGATCTATTTGGATGTGAAACAATACTTAGCGAACCAACGCCAGGGAACTCACAAATCTAAACAACGTAATGAAATCGCGGGTTCAACTCGTAAATTACACAAACAAAAAGGTACTGGTGGTGCTCGTGCGGGTTCTATCAAATCTCCATTGTTTAATGGTGGTGGTCGTGTATTCGGTCCTCAACCTCGTGACTACTCGTTCAAATTGAATAAAAAATTGAAACAAGTAGCTCGTAAATCAGCGTTGTCATACAAAGCAAAAGATAATAACATTGTAGTATTGGATGAAGTAAAATTCGATGCGATCAAAACTAAAAACTATGTTGCTTTAATAAATGCGTTGAACGTAGCTGATGAGAAAACCTTATTGGTATTGCCAGCTTACGATGAAATTGTTTATAAATCAAGCAGAAACTTGAAAAAAGCAAAAGTTATTGTTGCTTCTGATTTGAATACATACGATGTATTAAATGCAACAAAATTATTGTTAACAACAGATTCTGTTAAAACTTTGGAGGAAGCATTAGCTAAGTAATATGGAAATTATCAAAAAACCTATCTTGACTGAGAAAGCTTCTATCTTAACGGAGAAATTAAACCGTTACGCTTTCAAAGTAGATCACAGAGCAAACAAAATCCAGATTAAATCAGCTGTTGAAGCTATGTTCGGTGTGACAGTTCTTGCTGTAAACACTGCAGTTGTAGCAGGTAAAGCGAAAAGCCGTTACACAAAAGCAGGTTTCGTATCTGGTAGAGCTCCTAAGTATAAAAAAGCTATCATTACGATTAAAGATGGCGAAACTATTGACTTTTACAGTACTATATAATTTAAGATGGCAGTTAAAAGATTCAAACCGGTAACCCCTGGTACTCGTTTCAGAATAGGCGCAGATTATTCTGATGTTACTACAAACGTTCCTGAAAAATCGTTAGTAGTAAAAATCAACAAGAAATCAGGTGGTCGTAATAACTCCGGTAAAATGACTATGCGTTATCTCGGTGGGGGACATAAAAAAGTATACCGATTAATTGATTTCAAACGCGATAAAAAAGATATCCCTGCAAAAGTAGCTACTATTGAGTACGATCCAAACCGTACTGCTCGTATTGCATTGTTGCACTACGCTGATGGTGAAAAACGCTACATCATTGCTCCAGCTGGTTTACAAGTTGGTCAAACTGTAGTTGCAGGAGATAAAGTTGCCCCAGAAGTTGGTAATACATTACCATTAGCAAACATTCCATTGGGTTCTATCATCCACAACATTGAATTAAATCCTGGTCAAGGTGGTTCAATTGCTCGTTCGGCTGGTACTTATGCTCAATTGTCTGCTCGTGATGGTAAATATGCCATCATCAAATTGCCTTCAGGCGAAACACGTATGATCTTATTGACTTGTGTTGCTACAATTGGTTCAGTATCGAACCATGAAAGATCTAACCAAGTGTTAGGTAAAGCAGGTCGCAAACGTTGGTTAGGTCGTCGTCCAAGAGTTCGTGGTGTTGCGATGAACCCAGTAGATCACCCAATGGGTGGTGGTGAAGGCCGTACTTCAGGAGGTCACCCACGCTCACGTACAGGTGTATTAGCTAAAGGCTTCAAAACACGTTACAAGAAGAAAACATCGAATCGTTACATCATTGAGAGAAGGAAAAAATAATGGCTCGTTCAATTAAAAAAGGTCCTTATATCGATCACAACTTAGAAAGAAAAGTTCTTTCTATGAATGAAACTAACAAAAAGTCAGTTATCAAAACATGGTCTCGTAGATCAATGATTTCACCTGATTTTGTTGGCCATACCTTCGCAGTGCACAACGGGAATAAATTTATCCCTGTTTATGTAACAGAAAATATGGTAGGTCACAAGCTTGGTGAATTCGCGCCTACGCGTACATTCAGAGGCCACGCAGAAAAGAAAAAATAATAGGTAATGGAAGCAACAAAAAAACTTAAAAAGTCTGTCTTAATTAGACAACGCAAAGAGCAAGAGAAAGCTCAACAAGGTGGAGCTTCGGATGCCAAATTATTGAACTGCCCTACTTCGCCTCGTAAGATGCGTTTAGTGGTAGACTTAATTCGTGGCCAGCGTGTTGAAAATGCATTATACATTTTGAAACACTCTAGTAAAGAAGCTGCTGCTCGTGTAGAAAAATTATTATTATCTGCAATCAAAAACTGGGAAGCCAAAAACGAAGGTAAATCAGTGGAAGAAAGCGAACTAATTGTAAAAGAAGTATCAGTAGGTGGCGGTCGTCAATTGAAAAGATTACGTCCAGCTCCTCAAGGTCGCGGATACAGAGTTCGTAAACGTTCAAATCACGTTACGTTGGTAGTTGATAGCAAATTAAACGTTGAACAAAACTAATTTATTGAGAAATGGGACAAAAAGCAAATCCAATAGGTAGCAGATTAGGAATCATCAAAGGTTGGGATTCTAACTGGTTCGGAGGTAAAAACTATTCCGATAAATTAGTTGAAGACGAAAAAATCAGAAAATATCTTTCTGTTCGTATTGCAAAAGGTGGTGTAGCTAAAGTTGTTATCGAAAGAACTTTAAAACGTATCACTGTTACAATTCACACTGCTCGTCCAGGTATCGTTATCGGAAAAGGTGGTCAAGAAGTTGACAAGATCAAAGAAGAGTTGAAAAAACTGACTAAAAAGGATGTTCAAATCAACATTTTCGAGATCAAACGCCCTGAGTTAGATGCTAAGTTAGTAGCTGAAGGTGTCGCTAAGCAATTAGAGGCGCGTATTTCATTCCGTCGTGCAATGAAAACTTCAATCGCTTCTACGATGCGTATGGGTGCAGAAGGTATCAAAATCATGTGTTCAGGTCGTTTAGGTGGTGCTGAAATGGCACGTACTGAACAATACAAAGAAGGAAGAACTCCTTTACACACATTGCGTGCTGATATCGACTACGCTTTAGCTGAAGCATTGACTACATACGGTAAAATCGGTATCAAAGTTTGGATCTGTAAAGGTGAGGTTTACGGTAAACGTGACTTATCTCCAAACATTGGTCAAGCATCTGGTGTAAAATCACGTGGCAACCACGAAGGTGGTGGCGAACGTCGTGACAACCGTAACAAAGGTGGTCGCGGTGGAAACAACCGTGGTGGAAACAACCGTGGTGGAAATAACCGTGGTCCGAAAAAAGATTAATAGAGTTTATTTAGATTACAACAAAAACCTGCTGAAGAAGCAGATTTAAAAAGTATACGAACATGTTACAGCCAAAAAGAACGAAGTTCAGAAAGATGCAGAAAGGCCGCATGAAAGGTAACGCTTCTCGTGGAGCGGAGTTAGCTTTCGGTTCTTTCGGTATCAAAACAATGGAGCAAGCATGGATCACTAGCCGTCAAATCGAGGCAGCTCGTATTGCGGTTACACGTTATATGAAACGTGAAGGTCAAGTTTGGATTCGTATTTTCCCTGACAAACCTGTTACGAAAAAACCTGCAGAGGTACGTATGGGTAAAGGTAAGGGTGCTCCAGAATACTGGGTAGCAGTAGTACGCCCAGGCCGTATGTTATTTGAAGCAGAAGGTGTGCCTTTGGAAATTGCCAAAGAAGCTTTACGCCTTGCAGCTCAAAAACTTCCGGTTCAAACTAAGTTTGTGATTCGTAGAGACTACGTTGAAGCATAAAAATCTTGGTAATGTCATCATTTAAGCGTTAGGGCCGTTACCCCTAACGCTATATATAAACAGATGATAACCCAAATAACAACTGAAAAAACATGAAAAATTCAGAAATTTTAGAATTATCTAATGAGGACTTAGCAGCTCGTCTTGTAGAGGAGAAAGCAGCCCTTACAAAATTGAAATTTGCACATGCTGTTTCAGCTATTGAGAACCCTAACGTGATCAAAGCAGCACGCAAAACTATCGCTCGTATCAGTACAGAGATCAGTGCACGCAAAGCTGCAGCTAAAAACGAAACAGCCTCTGAGGCGTAAAATTTAAAGTCGAAATGGAAAGAAATTTAAGAAAAACAAGAATCGGCTTAGTAGTTAGCAACAAAATGGACAAGTCTATCGTCGTGGCTGTTGAACGTAAAGTAAAACACCCTATCTATGGTAAGTTCGTTAAAAAAACTACTAAATTTAAAGCTCATGACGAAACTAATACCTGCGGTATCGGCGACACGGTATTAATCATGGAAACTCGTCCGCTGAGTAAAACAAAAAACTGGAGATTAGTTGAAATTATAGAAAGAGCTAAATAACATGGTACAACAAGAATCAAGACTTAATGTAGCTGACAATAGCGGTGCTAAAGAAGTTTTAGTAATCCGTGTATTGGGCGGTACGCGTAAGCGTTATGCATCAATCGGAGATAAGATTGTTGTATCGGTGAAAAGCGCTATGCCTTCAGGAAACGTGAAAAAAGGTTCCGTTTCTAAAGCAGTAGTAGTTAGAACGAAAAAAGAAATCCGTCGTAAAGATGGTTCTTATATCCGTTTTGATGACAACGCCGCTGTATTATTAAATAATAATGATGAGCCACGTGGCTCACGTATCTTTGGCCCTGTTGCCAGAGAATTGCGTGAGAAACAGTTCATGAAAATTGTATCACTAGCACCGGAGGTTTTATAATTATGGCAATCAAGAAAACAAAAACGACTACGCACAAAATCAAAATTAAAAAAGGTGATTTAGTGAAAGTTATCGCTGGTAACTCTAAAGGTGTTCAAGGAAAAGTATTAACTGTTTTAGTGGATAAAAATAGAGCTATCGTTGAAGGCGCTAACATCGTAAAAAAACACACTAAACCAAGTGCAGCTAATCCTAATGGTGGTATCATTGAGAAAGAAGCTGGTATTCACATCTCTAATTTAGCTGTTATCGATCCTAAAACAGGTGAAACTACCCGTGTAGGCCGTAAGTTAAATGCAGATGGTAAATTAGTTCGTTACGCTAAAAAATCAGGGGAGGAAATTAAATAATGACTTACGTACCAAGATTAAAAGTGAAATATGCGGAGGAAATCCGTAAAGCACTTCAAGAAAAATTTCAGTATAAAAGTATTATGCAGGTTCCCAAACTTGAGAAAATCGTTGTTTCACAAGGCGTAGGAGCTGCAACAGCTGACAAAAAATTAATCGATAACGCTATCGCTGAATTGACTTTAATTACAGGTCAACAAGCCGTTGCTACGAAATCGAAAAAAGATATTTCAAACTTTAAATTACGTAAAGGTATGCCTGTAGGGGCACGTGTTACTTTACGTGATAACAACATGTTCGAATTCTTGGATCGTTTGGTAGCCGTATCGCTTCCACGTATTCGTGACTTCCGCGGTATCAACGATAAAGGTTTCGACGGACGTGGTAACTATAACTTAGGTATCACTGAACAAATCATTTTCCCTGAGATCAACATTGATAAAATCAACAAGATCCAAGGTATGGATATCACTTTTGTGACTTCTGCTCAAAATGATGTTGAAGCTTTAGAATTGTTGAAGCAATTCGGTTTACCATTTAAAAATCAAAATACTAATAACAATGGCTAAAGAAGGATTAAAAGCACGCGAAGTAAAACGCGCTAAATTGGTAGCTAAATATGCGGCAAAACGTGCAGAATTAAAAGCTGCTGGCGATTACGTTGCATTAGATAAATTACCTAAAAATGCTTCTCCGGTACGTTTACACAACCGTTGTAAATTGACTGGTCGTCCTAAAGGATATATGCGTCAATTCGGTATCTCTCGTGTAACTTTCCGTGAGATGGCTTTAGATGGCAAGATCCCAGGGGTGAAAAAAGCTTCTTGGTAATTTAAAAAAAATACTTAATTTTGCCCGGGCAATTCTACATAGGATTGCCGGGTTTTTGCATTTTAAAATTGTTTAACAGATAGCAGGTCCCAGACCAATGGTTGGGAGGGAAACCGCTGTCGCAAATTTCATATATAATGACTACAGATCCAATTGCGGATTACCTTACACGAGTAAGGAATGCCATCAAGGCCAACCACAGGGTTGTTGAAATTCCTGCATCGAACCTTAAAAAAGAAATTACTAAAGTTCTTTTTGACAAAGGTTACATTGCTAATTACAAATTCGATGAGAATGGCGTACAGGGTACGATCAAAATCGCATTGAAATATAACCCAATTAGCAAAATTCCGGCTATTCGTACGTTGACACGTGTGAGTAAACCTGGTTTAAGAAAGTATGCAAGTGTTGAAACTATGCCTCGTGTTTTGAATGGTTTAGGTATCGCTATCTTGTCAACATCTAAAGGTGTAATGACAGACAAAGAAGCTAGACTTCAAAATGTTGGTGGCGAGGTTTTATGTTACGTTTATTAATCTAGGTAAAAACACAAAGAAATGTCAAGAATTGGAAAAGCGCCTATCGCTATCCCTGCAGGGGTAACTGTTACTATTTCAGACAAAAACTTAGTATCAGTAAAAGGTCCTAAAGGCGAATTAACACAACAAGTTGATCGTGACATCAATGTTGCTCAAGAAGAAGGTAACATCGTCGTAACACGTCCAACTGATCAAAAGAAACACAAAGCATTACACGGTCTATACCGTTCCCTGTTGGCTAACATGGTTCAAGGTGTGACTGAAGGTTACAAAACTACGCAAGAGTTAGTCGGTGTAGGTTACCGTGCGACAAGTACTGGTAACGTATTAGAGTTAACTTTAGGTTTCTCTCACCAGATTGTCTTTGTATTGCCAAAAGAGGTTAAAGTATCAACTACTGCTGAAAAAGGTAAAAACCCTACAATCACTTTAGAATGTGCTGACAAACAATTGATCGGTCAGGTAGCGGCTAAAATCCGTGGCTTCCGTAAACCAGAACCTTACAAAGGAAAAGGTATCAAGTTTGAAGGTGAAGTGTTGAGAAGAAAAGCAGGTAAATCAGCTAAAAAATAATAATCATGGCAGGACAAAAAGCATCTCGTAGAGAGAGAATCAAAAAAGGAATCAGAAAAAACCTTGCTGGAACGTCTGAACGTCCACGTTTATCGGTTTTTAGAAGTAACAAAGGTATCTATGCACAAATCATTGACGATAATGCAGGTAAAACATTAGTTGCTGCATCTAGCTTGTCAAAAGAATTTGTTGCATCTGGTAACAAAGTTGAGCAGTCTAAAGCTGTAGGTAAATTGGTTGCTGAGAAAGCATTAGCAGCAGGTATTAATAAAGTAGTTTTTGACCGTAATGGGTACTTATACCATGGCCGTATCAAATCTTTGGCTGAAGGTGCTCGCGAAGGCGGTTTAGACTTTTAATCATAGAAAGAAATGGCATTAAGCAATATAAAAAGAGTAAAATCAAGCGAAATCGAATTAAAGGATCGCTTAGTAAGTATCCAACGTGTAGCGAAAGTTACTAAAGGTGGTCGTACTTTCAGCTTCTCTGCAATTGTTGTAGTAGGTGATGAAAACGGTATTGTTGGTTACGGTTTAGGTAAAGCTAAAGAGGTAACTGAGGCAATTACTAAAGGTATCGACGACGCTAAGAAAAATTTGGTGAAAGTTCCTGTAATCAAAGGTACTGTTCCTCACGAGCAATATGGTAAATATTCTGGTGGTTCAGTTTTGGTTAAACCAGCTATTGCCGGTACAGGAGTTTTGGCAGGTGGTGCAATGCGTGCAGTATTGGAGTCTGCTGGTATCAAAGACGTATTGGCTAAATCATTAGGTTCTTCTAACCCACACAACGTGGTAAAAGCAACTGTAACTGCTTTAGCAAACATGCGTGATGCATATACAGTGGCACAACACCGCGGTGTCGATTTGAATAAAGTATTTAACGGTTAATTATCATGGCAAAAATCAAAATCACCCAGATAAAGAGCGTTATCGACAGAAGCGAGCGCCAAAAGAAAACTATTGAGGCATTGGGTTTGAAAAGAATCAACCACTCAGTAGAAGTTGAAGCTACTCCAGCAATCATTGGAATGGTACGTAAAGTAAACCATTTAGTAGCTATCGAAACTATTTAATATTAGCATATGGAAGGGGTCTTTGGGCTCTTTCCATTACTTGTTATTAATAATAATTATTTTTTAATCGCTAGTACCTGTTTAGTGAGAGCGAAGGGCTAGCACAATTTAGTTTAAAAATGAACTTAAGTAATTTAAAACCTGCAAAAGGTGCAGTAAAAAGTAGCAAACGTATTGGCCGTGGTACTGGTTCTGGTCGTGGTGGTACTTCTACACGTGGTCACAAAGGGGCTGGTTCTCGTTCAGGTCACTCTACGAAAATTGGTTTCGAAGGTGGTCAGATGCCTTTGCAACGTCGTGTACCTAAATTTGGTTTCAAAAACATCAACCGTGTGGAGTACAATGGTGTCAACCTGGATACTTTGCAAGCGTTGATCGAGAAATTCAATTTGACAGCTGTAGATTTCGATGCATTGAAAGCTCATGGATTAGTGTCTAAAAATGACAAAGTAAAAATCTTGGGGCGCGGTGAATTGAAAGCTAAAGTTGAAGTAACAGCGCACGCGTTTACTGCTTCTGCTCAAAAAGCTATTGAAGCTGCAGGCGGTTCTATCGTTAAAATTTAATAAATGAAGAAACTAATCACAACCTTAACCAATATTTGGAAAATCGATGATTTACGTACGCGTATTCTAAATACCTTACTTTTTCTTTTGATTTACCGTATTGGATGTCACGTGGTATTACCAGGTGTAAATCCTCATGCTTTGGCTTCCGGTCAAAAAGAGGGTTTATTGGGCTTATTGGATATGTTTGCGGGGGGATCATTCTCTCGTTCGGCTATCTTTGCTTTAGGGGTAATGCCATATATCTCGGCATCCATTGTTGTTCAATTGCTGGGCATCGCGGTTCCTTACTTCCAAAAGATGCAGAAAGAAGGGGAAAGTGGTCGTCAAAAAATGAATCAGATTACTCGCTATTTAACATTAGGGATTACTTTGCTTCAGGCTTTTGCTTATGTACGTACTCAGATCGAGCCAAGTGCTAAAACAATCGCAGACCCATTGTTCACTATTCTGACTGCCATAGTTTTGACAGGCGGTACTTTATTTGTGATGTGGTTAGGAGAAAAAATTACGGATAAAGGTATCGGTAATGGTATTTCTTTGATCATCATGACTGGTATTATCGCTCAATTGCCAAGTGGTATCACTGCGGAATGGGTTTCTAGAATGGCGAAAGGTGGTGGTGGTCCAATTCCATTGTTGCTTGAATTTGTAGCTTTGTTCTTCGTCGTGATCTTTACGATCTTGATCGTACAGGGGGTTCGTAAGATTCCTGTACAATACGCAAAGAAAATTGTTGGAAACAAGCAAGTCGGTGGAGTACGTCAGTATATACCTTTAAAGGTAAATGCTGCAGGTGTAATGCCGATCATTTTTGCACAGGCGATCATGTTTGTGCCAATGAGTTTAGGACAGTTCTTCCCAAATCTTCAGTCGGAATTTTTGACTTCGTTGAGTAACTATACTTCTGTAGCGTACAACGTGACTTTTGCGGTGTTAATTATCGCATTTACTTTCTTCTATACAGCGATCATGGTTAATCCACAACAGATGTCAGATGACATGAAGAAAAACGGAGGTTTTGTTCCGGGTATTAAACCGGGATTGGAAACTAGTAATTTTATAGACCGCGTAATATCAAATATTACATTTCCAGGTGCAATTTTCTTAGCGATTATTGCTATTCTGCCTGCTATTGCAAGTTTGTTTGGTATTAATAATCAATTTGCACACTTCTACGGAGGTACGTCCTTATTGATTTTAGTGGGTGTGGTGTTGGATACTTTGCAACAGATCGAATCTCATTTATTGATGCGTCATTACGATGGATTGATGAAAACAGGTCGTATTAAAGGTCGTTCGGCCGCGTCTGTTGAGGGAATGGATCATTCGGCAATTTAATTTCTTTAGATGTCTAAAGTATTTTATAAGTCAGCAGATGATATAGAGCAATTGCGGAAGTCAGCAGATGTGCTTTCGCAATTGCTTGGTGAAATCGCAAAAGTGATTAAACCTGGGGTAAAAACTATATCTCTTGATAAATTAGCTTATGAGTATATTCATGATAATGGCGGTACGCCGGCGTTCTTAAATTACCATGGATTTCCATACTCTTTGTGTATCTCTGTCAACGATCAGATTGTGCACGGTTTTCCCAGCGATTATGAAATTAAAGATGGTGATCTTGTTTCAGTCGACGGGGGGGTCAATTTGAACGGTTTTATCAGTGATTCAGCTTACACTTTCGGTGTCGGTGAGATTTCTGAGGAAGCCCAATTGTTGTTGGATGTCACAAAGGAATCATTGTACAAAGGTGTTGAACAGGCTGTGGCCGGTAAACGTGTTGGGGATATTTCCTCTGCAGTCCAAGAGTACGTGAGCAAATTCGGTTTTGGAATTGTGCGCGAATTGGTCGGACATGGCGTTGGATATCATTTACATGAAAAACCAGAAGTTCCAAATTATGGAAAACGTGGTGCAGGCCCGAAGTTGGAAGAAGGTTTGGTTATTTGTATCGAGCCGATGATCAATGCGGGACGTGCGGGTGTTCGTTTTTGGGACGATGGTTGGACAGTAAGTACAGTAGATGGGAAATTATCGGCGCACTTCGAACAGATGGTTGCTATCCGAAAAGGAGAACCAGATGTGTTGCTGACATTCGAACATGTAGAGAAAGTTTTGAGTAAAAAGTAGTTGGTTTTCAATTATTTTTATTTATCTTTGCACTCCTGTTCGCAGGCTTTTAAATTAAATTTAATCGAGAATATATGGCTAAACAAGCCTCAATAGAACAAGACGGTATAATTAGAGAGGCACTTTCTAATGCTATGTTTAGGGTAGAATTGGAAAATGGGCATGAAATCATTGCCCATATTTCTGGTAAAATGCGTATGCACTATATCAAAATTTTACCTGGGGATAAAGTTAAATTGGAAATGTCTCCGTATGATTTGACTAAGGGAAGGATTACTTACCGCTATAAATAGTCGTAAGCCCTTTAATTAGCGCAAGCTTTTGAAAAAATAAATATCATGAAAGTAAGAGCATCAATAAAAAAACGTAGCGCGGACTGTAAGATCATCCGTCGTAAAGGTAAAGTTTTTGTAATCAACAAAAAGAACCCGAAGTTTAAACAACGTCAGGGTTAATTCATTAAAAATAATAGCTTAATATTATATGGCAAGGATAGCAGGTATTGATTTACCTAAAAACAAAAGAGGTGTGATCGGCCTTACCTATATTTTTGGTATCGGTCGTACAAGAGCTCAATATATCTTGGAAAAAGCTGGTATCAGCGAAGATGTGAAGGTACAAGAGTGGAATGATGAACAATTGGCAGCAATTCGTAGCATCATCAACGATGAATTGAAAGTAGAAGGTGCATTGCGTTCAGAAATCCAATTGAACATCAAACGTTTAATGGATATCGGTTGTTACCGTGGATTGCGTCACCGTAAACACTTACCGGTTCGTGGTCAACGTACTAAAAACAACTCACGTACTCGTAAAGGTAAACGTAAGACAGTTGCAAACAAGAAAAAAGCTACTAAATAATAAATAAGAAATGGCTAAAACTAAAAAAGCTGCAAAAAAGCGTATCGTTGTTATCGAACCTGTTGGTCAGGCTCACATTAACGCAACGTTTAACAATATCATTGTAACTTTGACTAATAACCAAGGACAAACTATTTCTTGGTCTAGTGCCGGTAAAATGGGGTTCCGTGGTTCAAAAAAGAATACTCCATATGCTGCTGGTCAAGCTGCGCAAGACTGTGGAAAAGTTGCTCATGACTTGGGCTTACGCAAAGTTGAAGTGTTTGTTAAAGGACCTGGTGCTGGTCGCGAATCTGCAATCAGAACATTACAAACTGTAGGAATCGATGTGACTACTATTAAAGATATCACACCACTTCCTCACAACGGTTGTCGTCCTCCAAAACGCAGAAGAGTTTAATTAATTTAAAGATAAGATTCATCGGCTATAGGCTGATAGATACTTTAATTGTAAAAGAAAATGGCTAGATATACAGGACCTAAGTCCAAAATTGCCCGTAAATTTAGAGAGCCGATCTTCGGCCCTGATAAAGCGTTAGAAAAGAAAAATTACCCTCCTGGACAACACGGAGCTTCTAAACGCAGAGGTAAACAATCTGAATATGCTATTCAGTTGTTAGAAAAACAAAAAGCAAAATACACTTACGGTGTATTAGAGCGTCAATTCGCAAACCTATTTGTTAAAGCTTCCTCTAAACAAGGTATTACAGGCGAGATCTTCTTGAAATTATTAGAAGCTCGCTTGGACAACGTAGTTTACCGTTTAGGTATCGCTACATCTCGTGCCGCTGCTCGTCAGTTGGTATCTCACAAACACATTACTGTTAACGGAAGTGTTGTTAACATTCCATCATATAGCTTGCGTCCAGGTGACGTTGTAGCAGTTCGTGAACGTTCTCAAACTCTTGAAGCCATCACAAATTCAGTTGCAGGTCGTACTGTAAACAAATTTTCTTGGTTAGAGTGGAATGCGAAAGAATTGACAGGTACTTTCTTAAGCTATCCAGAAAGATCTGATATTCCTGAAAACATCAAAGAGAACTTAATCGTTGAGTTATACTCTAAATAATAAATAAAATAGAAGTATGCATAGTCCATTTTTGGGGTATGCATCTTTCTGTTGTATTACAATTATTATTACAAATAAAACATTAAAAGAAAATAAATGGCAATTTTAGCATTTCAAAGACCGGATAAAGTTATCATGCAAAAATCTACGGATTTTGATGGTACGTTTGAATTTCGTCCATTGGAGCCTGGTTTTGGTGTAACCATTGGTAATGCTTTGCGCCGTATTCTATTGTCCTCGTTAGAAGGATATGCAATTACGTCGATAAGGTTTTCTGGCGTTTCGCACGAATTTTCAACGATCAAAGGTGTTGTTGAAGACGTAACTGAGATTATCTTGAACTTGAAACAGATCCGTTTCAAAAAAACAGGTGAGATTGGCGACAACGAAAAGGTATTTGTAGTAATCAATGGTCAAGAGCAATTCTTAGCTGGTGATATCACAAAATTCTCTAATAACTTTACTGTCTTAAATCCAGACTTAGTAATCTGTAACATGGATAACGCAGTGACAATTGAATTGGAATTGAGTATTGCTAAAGGTCGTGGATATGTAAATGCAGATGAGAATAAAGTGACTGACGCGCCAGTAGGTGTTATCGCTATCGATTCGATCTTTACTCCGATCAAGAATGTTAAATATACCATTGAGAATTACCGTGTAGAGCAAAAAACTGACTACGAGAAATTGTTGTTGGACATTTCTACAGATGGCTCAATTCACCCCGAAGAAGCTTTGAAAGAGGCTGCTAAGATCTTAATTCAACACTTTATCTTATTCTCCGATGAGAATATGCTTCTTGAGTCTCAAACAAAAGAAGAAACTAAAGTTGTCGATGAGGAGATCTTGCACATGCGTAAGATTCTGAAAACGGAATTAGTGGATCTTGACCTTTCAGTGCGTGCATTGAATTGTTTGAAAGCTGCTGATATTCGTACGTTAGCTGAGTTGGTAACTTACGACGTAGCTGATATGTTGAAATTCAGAAACTTCGGTAAAAAATCGTTAAGCGAAATCCAGGAATTGGTTAAATCTAAAGGTTTATCATTCGGAATGAACTTAGCGAAATATAAATTAGACGAAGAATAATAATTTATTAAGCGACCACTATATGTAATTCCTCTTGACATGGATTGCGGGATAAGATGAGCATTGCTTTTAAAAGTCTAGCAATCTAGTTAAAACAAGAACGGTATATATAGTATAATAAAATCAAAATGAGACACGGAAAAAAAGTAAATCACTTAGGCCGTACGGATAGCCATAGAAAAGCAATGTTGGCTAACATGGCAACATCATTAATCCTACACAAACGTATCACTACGACTTTAGCTAAAGCTAAAGCATTGCGTACATACGTTGAGCCTTTGATTACTAAATCTAAAAACGACACAACACACTCTCGTCGTACAGTATTCGCTTACTTAAAAGATAAAGACGCAGTTTCTATCTTGTTCCGCGAAATTTCTGAAAAAGTGGCTAACCGTCCAGGTGGTTACACCCGTATCATCAAAATGGAAAACCGTTTGGGTGATAACGCAGAAATGGCTTTCATCGAGCTAGTTGATTACAACGAAATCTACGGTAAAAAAGCTGCTGCTGCTGAGAAAAAAGCTACTCGTCGTCGTGGTGGTGCTAAAAAAGCTGCTGCTCCTGCTGAGACTGAAGCTCCTGCTGAAGTAAAAGCTGAAGTAGAAGGTGAAGAAAAAGTTGACGGAGAATAATATTGATCCCGTTACAAATAAAAAAGTCCTCTTTTTAAGAGGACTTTTTTTATTTTATGACCATTCCTACCGTTTTAACTGATATATTTGTAATGCTAAAATCTGATAGCTTTTTCTATTACTAGCTATTTCGTTTATCAATCTATAATTCATTAAGATGAAACCATTTGATGTTTATCCCATTAATCCCATTAACATAGTTAAAGCTAATGGATCTACGGTGTGGGATGCCGAAGGAAATGCTTATTTGGACTTGTATGGTGGCCATGCCGTGATATCGATCGGACACACGCATCCACGTTATGTACAACGTATTACAGAACAGTTGAATCGTATCGGATTCTATTCTAATTCTGTTGAAATTCCAATTCAGCGTGAACTTGCGCGATTGCTTGGCGAAGTATCTGGTAAGGTTGATTATGACTTATTCCTTTGTAATTCGGGCGCAGAAGCGAATGAAAATGCTTTGAAGCTTGCTTCTTTCTATAATAAGAGAAAAAAAGTAATCGCGTTCTCTAAATCGTTTCATGGTAGAACATCGCTGGCTGTAGCTGCGACCGACAATCCAAGTATTGTTGCGCCTGTCAATGAGACTGACAACGTCGTTTTTCTTCCGTTCAATGATGGGGAAGCACTAAAGGATGCATTTTCAGCTTATGGCACAGAAATTTCTTCTGTTATTATCGAAAGTATTCAGGGCGTTGGTGGAATTAGAGAAGCGTCCGTTACCTTTCTTCAATTGATCCGCTCACTTTGCGACCAATATAATGCGGTATTTATTGCGGATGAGGTGCAATGCGGCTATGGTCGGACAGGTTTGTTCTATGCGCAGGATTATTCTGGAGTAGATGCGGATATTTATACCATGGCCAAAGGGATGGGAAATGGTTTTCCTATCGGGGCAATAAGTATCTCTCCTAAGTTTAAAGCTTCCCACGGTAGTTTAGGGACAACCTTTGGTGGCAACCATTTGGCCTGTGCAGCGGCTTTGGCTGTTTTGGAGGTCATTCAACAAGATCGTTTGATGGAGAATGCGAATGCTGTAGGACAGTATCTCATTGACGAATTAAAGCGAATTGAAGAGATCGTAGAAGTGAGAGGAAGGGGATTGATGATCGGAATCGAGCTTCCTGCATCTTTGGGACATGTAAAGAAAGATCTTTTGTTAAAGAATCGTATTTTTACGGGGGAGGCTAAACCTTATGTTATTCGATTGCTTCCAGCATTGAATATTACAAAAGAACATGCTGATCAATTTTTATTGGCATTAAAAGAACATATAAAGGCGGCTGTAGTCGCTTAACGATAATTAGATGAAATAATAAGGGTGACTTCCTCCTGTAAGGTGGAATCTATCTGAATTGTTTCTTCAGCATAAATAAACAAAGCGGGTAGCACAAAGCATTGTGTCCTAGAAAAGGCTCGCATAAATGATTTATATAGATGAAAAAGTTTTTCTCTGTAAAAGACGTATCCAGTGTAGCAGACGTTGTCCAAGAGGCGTTAGCGCTAAAAGCGGCACCTTATGATAATCAAGATCTTGGTAAACATAAGACCTTGGGTCTTGTATTTTTGAACCCTAGTTTGCGTACACGTCTGAGTACCCAAAAAGCGGCGATGAACTTGGGTATGAATGTGATGGTTATGAACATGGACAAGGATGGCTGGGCGTTGGAGACACAGGATGGTGTCGTGATGAACGGCAGTACTGTTGAACATATCCGTGAGGCAGCAGCCGTCATGGGTGAATATTGTGATATCCTTGGCTTACGGTCTTTTCCGAAGTTAAAAGATCGAGAAGAAGATTACAGTGAGGATCTATTCAACAAATTTATTAAATATTGTGGTGTACCTGTTGTTTCGCTTGAAAGTGCAACACGCCATCCATTACAAAGTTTAACGGATATCATAACGATCACTGAACATAAGAAGACGGCGAAACCAAAGGTTGTATTGGCTTGGGCTCCGCATGTGAAAGCTTTGCCACAAGCTGTGCCGAATTCCTTTGCAGAGTGGATGTGTAAGGCACAAGAAGAAGGACTTGTCGAGTTTACTATCGCGCAACCTATGGGTTATGAACTGAGCAAGGATTTTACAAAAGGAGCGACAATTTCAACAAATCTAAATGAAAGTCTGAAAGACGCTGATTTTGTTTATGTGAAAAACTGGTCATCCTATCAGGAGTATGGCGAGGTATATACGGTAGATGAGGATTGGATGATGGATAACGAGAAACTGTCTTTGACAAATGATGCGAAGGTCATGCATTGTTTGCCTGTAAGGCGGGATCTGGAGTTGTCATCCGAGATTTTGGATGGACCAAACTCCTTGGTGATTAAGGAAGCAAGTAATCGTGTCTGGGCGGCGCAGGTTGTTTTAAAACGAATGCTGGAAGATCTAGTCTAAGAACGGTCTTTTTGATTATTGAGAAACTATTTTTATTTGGGAAAAGTTGCGTAATGGCTAATAGTGTATTAAATATTATAAAAATTGGCGGAAATATTATCGACGATGAGGGTCTGTTAGATTCTTTTTTAGAGAAATTTTCCGCACTGTCAGGGAAGAAAATCCTCGTGCATGGCGGTGGCAAAATTGCGACACGTCTCGCAAGTGAGCTTGGTCTACAAGCACAAATGGTTGATGGTCGCAGAGTGACAGATGAAAATATGCTGCGTATTGTGACGATGGTGTATGCTGGATTGACAAATAAGACCATCGTTGCCAAATTACAAAAACTAAAATGTGATGCTGTTGGTTTGACAGGGGCAGATGGTGATGTGATTAAGGCTATAAAAAGACCTGTCAAGGATATTGACTATGGTTTTGTTGGAGATTTATTGCATGATTCTGTGAATACATTGGCAATAAAAAAATTCCTGGAAGCGGGCTTTGTTCCGGTATTCTCTGCCATTACACATAATGGTTTAGGGCAGCTGCTCAATACGAATGCGGATACCATTGCATCTTCTTTAGCCGTCTCTTTGTCGTCCCTATATGAGACTTCGTTGGTATACTGCTTCGAGAAAAATGGAGTATTACGTGATGTGACCGATGAAAATTCGGTGATACCAACGATTAAATCCGACGAATTTGAATATCTTAAAGAGTCAGGCATTGTCAATGATGGTATGATTCCAAAATTGCAAAATGCATTTAATGCAATAAATAAAGGTGTTCAGGAGGTATATATTGGTCATGCCAATAATTTGCACTTGTTTCAACAAGGGCAGTTTGGTACCTGTTTGACATTAAAATAATCATGTAATCTAATCTAAACCCAACTATGAAAAAGGTCACTATTATCGGAAGTGGCAATATCGGTCTTTCCTTGGCGAAAGGGCTTGTAAAAAGCGCGTTCGCCAGTGCTGCCGATATTACATTGACCCGCAGAAATCTGAATGCTTTGGCTGAGGAAGCAAGCCAGGGATTCTCGGTAAGTAATGATAATAAAGCTGCTGTTAAAGGTGCTGATATTATTGTCTTCGCCGTATTACCGCAGCAATTAAAAAAGGTATTGGTTGAAGTCGCTCCTGAAATAGATAAGAAAAACCAGATTTTTGTTTCCATTGTATCTGGTGTTTCCTGTGCTGACCTGAGAGCTGTATTGGGTGATGATGCGACGGTAGTACGTGCGATGCCAAATACGGCCATTGCTATCGGTCAGTCGATGACTTGTATTGCGAGTGATCATGCTTCAGAAGGTAGTCTAGCTGAGGTAGAAAGAATGTTTGAGACCGTTGGTTCGGTAGTCATTATAAATGAAGATCTGATGACTTCAGCAACAGCCTTGTGTGCCTGTGGAATAGCATTTTTCTTACGTGCTATACGCGCTGCGTCACAAGGTGGGGTTGAAATTGGCTTCCATGCACATGATGCCTTAAAAATGGCTGTTCAGACGGCTAAAGGTGCCGCAGATTTATTATTGCACACGAATGCGCATCCTGAGGGCGAGATCGATAAGGTAACTTCACCGAAGGGATGTACCATAGCCGGATTGAATGAAATGGAACATCATGGTTTTAGTTCGGCTTTTATCAAAGGAATAAAATTGTCTGCGGATAAAGCAGGAGGACTATATCATGAAGGATAAGGAGAGCTTATTCAAAGATAGTTTAGCTTTATTGAAACAGTTGATCGCTCTTTCGTCCTTAAGTCGGGAGGAGGTCCTGACAGCTGACCTGATTGAGGCATTTTTCAAAGAAAGGCTCATTAAAACCTTTAGAAAGGGGAATAATGTTTGGGTATACAATAAACAGTACGCGCTAGATAAGCCGACTATTCTGCTTAATTCGCACCATGATACGGTAAAAGCCAATCCGGGTTACACCCGTGATCCATTGGCACCTTCTGAGGAGGATGGGAAACTGTACGGTCTAGGAAGTAACGATGCGGGCGGCTGTCTGGTGTCGTTGATCGCTACTTTCTTGTATTTTTATGACGAGAAGGATTTAAAATATAATTTTTGTGTAGTGGCGAGTGCCGAGGAGGAGATATCGGGCAGAAACGGGATTGAGTCTGTCCTGGAGGATATCGGACCTATTGATTTTGCAATTGTTGGCGAACCGACACTGCTGGATTTAGCTATCGCAGAAAAAGGTTTGATGGTATTGGACTGCAATGCGATAGGGGTAGCGGGCCATGCTGCGCGTAATGAAGGCGATAATGCTATTTATAAAGCAATTAAAGATATCCAGTGGTTTAAGGAGTATGCTTTTGAAAAAACATCAACGACTTTAGGCCCGATAAAAATGTCCGTGACAATGATTCAAGCAGGATCGCAGCATAATGTAGTACCGGCTAATTGTAGTTTTGTGGTTGATGTACGGACAACTGATGCTTATACAAATGAAGAAACACTGGCGATCATCAAATCTCACGTTACTTCTGAAGTTTCGGCTCGATCTACTCGTTTGAAATCATCTGCTATTCCGGAGGAACATCCTATCGTTCAGGCAGGAGTAAAACTTGGGCGTAAGCTATATGGGTCTCCGACAATGAGTGATCAGGCGCTTATTCCAGTACCTTCTTTGAAACTGGGGCCCGGAGACAGTGCAAGATCGCACATGGCTGATGAATTTATTTATATTGATGAAATTCGGGAAGGAATAGATTTGTATATAGCTATGCTACAAGAGATAGTATAAAAAAAGCTTCCAACTCTTGGAAGCTTTTTTTATACTAGACTAAGCTGATCTGCCGCTTAATACTTTCTTCAAGGGAGATAATCGTTTCTGTGCGCTGAATTCCGGGTACGGATTGAATATCTTCATTCAATACTTTTCTGAGGTGGACAGTGTCCCTACAGATAATTTTCGCAAAAATACTGTATTGGCCGGTACAATAATGTAACTCAACCACTTCTTTGATTTCTTTCAGCTTATCTACCGCATCTGCATATTGTGAACCTTTTTCTAGATAAATACCGAGAAAGGCGGTGATGTCAAATCCAACTTTTTGGGGATTGATAATAAGATTTGAACCTCTGATGATACCTAACTCTTCCATCTTCTTCATTCTAACGTGGATGGTACCACCTGATACGATTAGCTTTTTTGCAATCTCGGTATAAGGAATAGAAGCATCGTTCATTAGAATAGACAGGATTTGGATATCCAAATTGTCTAGATCATAGTTTGCATATTGATTTTCCATTAACAATGGGTTTTGTGTTTCATTCATTGGTCATACATTAAAATCTGACCAATTGCTAAAATAATTAAATTTATTTCAAAATTACTAAGAATTTTCGGTTTGTAGATGTAAATTTAATAAAAAATACTTATTGATATTGATAATGTTGTATGTTTTTGATTGAAAGTGCTTATAATTGTTTTAGAGGTGATTTTATTGTAAAGTTATCGGATTCTTTCGTTATCTTGTTATTAAAGTTGAGAGGAAATATAGGGATATCGTGTGATTAAGGATCTCATACGGCGTTATGAAGATCAAAGGTAAAATAAGAGTAAACTGTAGGGCCTGTCACAGCAAGGTCTCAATACTAGAATAACGATGGAAGAAGTTCAAGATGTAAAGATTTCGAGGAAGAAGCCGATTTTTGAGGTAGGGGAAGGGCTCCATAAATATCTTAGGCTATATCAACGGGATGAGAAATTGCCCATTGGTTATAAGGATCTATTGAATTTTACAGAGACGGTACCGGTCATGGATAAATTTGGTCATGATACTTTTTGGGAAACTCCACTTTATCCTCAATATCTCATTGATCAGTTGTACGACGGGTTAAAAGTAATTTATGCTAAGCTCAAAGCTTCTGGTAATACACGGATTGTACAGCACAAATATATCGACCGTGTGGAGTATTGTGGTTTTGGTAATACGAGGCCTTTTCGTATTCGTATTGTAAACCGGCTGAATGACGTCTATGATTATTTCTATATCAAGCAGGCAGATGCATCACGGATATACGGTTTAGAGCTGGAGGAAATACTATCTCCCAATCAGGTCAACTATATGGTGGATCAGGATACACTGGTTGAAGAACATATTGTTGGTATCCCCGGTGATATATTTTCTCAAACCCGAATGTTTACGCCTGATTACAATTTGACACGTATTTCGAAGGAATTCGTCAAGTTTAATGAACGTTGTATTATCACGCTGCTGGGAGATATGCGTGCCTATAATTTTGTTATGCAGATTACACCTGATTTTGATGACTTTCAGTTTCGGATCAGAGCAATTGATTTTGATCAACAATTTTATGAGGGAAATCCCAAGGTATATATGCCACAGTTCTTTAAAGAGAACTATCCATACGTCAAGCTTGCCATGGAGCATTTGACAGAAAAAACGGTGCAGCAATATCAACAGGAGGAACGTTCTTCGATCGTGCACAGGGTGCGAAGCGAGCGACACCGCATTGCTGATCTTCGGGATGCTTCGCAGACTCAGATCC
The DNA here is from genome assembly GCF_003627955.1 of Sphingobacterium puteale. GTDB lineage: Bacteria > Bacteroidota > Bacteroidia > Sphingobacteriales > Sphingobacteriaceae > Sphingobacterium > Sphingobacterium puteale. The sequence continues at coordinate 323,264 of NZ_RBWS01000008.1, forward strand.
TTTCAACACCCGAAAACATTAAACAACTGCGCGAAGGTTATGCGGAGTTTTACCAAAATAACTCTTACTTGAAATGTAAGACAATGACTGATATTGTTGAATTAAATGTGAAAAATGTGATTCGACAGGTACAGATGTAATTATCTGATTCGGTCTTTATTGTCTTTGATAAAAGAGGACCATCCTGAATAGGATTTTCCGTTGCCAGTGCTGCTGTTTTTTTGAAATGAATGACAGACCGCAATTGCCAGCCCATCTGTCGCATCTAGGAATTGGGGCGTTTCTTCAAACTTTAATAGGTTTTTGAGCATGGCAGATACCTGTTCTTTCGTAGCATTTCCATTTCCGGTGACGGATTGCTTTATTTTTCTGGGGGAATATTCAAAGATCGGAATATCCTGTGCCAGTGCAGCAGCCATGGCAACGCCCTGCGCTCGTCCTAGTTTGAGCATCACTTGAATATTTTTGCCGTAGAAGGGAGACTCTAGCGCAACGCAATCCGGATTATATTCCTGCATTAGTGCAGAGGTCTTTTTGAAGATGCGTTGCAGTTTTAATGCATGGTCATCGAGATGCCCCATCTTGATCACACCCATTGAAATAAGGGATATGGTATTGCCGACTTCTCTGATAATTCCGTACCCAAGCACGACCGTACCGGGATCTATCCCTAGAATGATTCTTTCTTTCGCCTTTTCCTTCTGCATGTACAATATTACAAATTTTGCGCTTTATAAGTGGATTGATGTCTACAAAACTTAATCATTTGGCCAAAATTTAGTAACATTGCTCTCTAATTATCAAAAGTTGACCGGGAGACAAAAAAAATACATCAGTCTTTTATTAAAGATACTGGTTTTTGCACTTGCGACATGGTATATTATTACCAAGGTGTCTGATAAGAGTAATATCGATAAGTTTAAGACACTGATCACTGGATTGGAACAGCATTCTGTTGTATGGACGCTGATCTTGATTGTTGTTTTAATGCTTGTAAACTGGCTTCTGGAGGTTGTTAAATGGCGCTATCTAGCATCCAAACTGGAGCGAATATCCTTTTGGAAGGCGTTTCAATCCGTTTTTTGTGGACTTACTTGGGCGATTTTTACCCCGAATAGGATTGGCGAATATGGTGGAAGGGTATTATTTCTGAAACCCCAAAATAGAGCTAAGGGAGCCGTCGCCATGGGCGTTGGTTTATTTGCCCAATTGGTACTGACGAGTGTAGCAGGATCACTGAGCATTGCTTGGTTTCTCTGTAAGTTCTTATCTACGCCATTATCTGTTCAGTTTGGTGTTTGGTTGTTGGCTATTATTTATGCTGTCGGGTTTGTGATATTGTATTTTAATGTGCGATGGGTGGATATGCTTGTGGGCCGAATTAAGTTTTTGACGAAAATCAAACCTTTTTTTGAAGTTCTTGAACATTATTCTGCACGTGAGCTCTGTATTGTTTTGCTAAATTCATTGGCTAGATTTATCATTTTTACCTCACAATATATTATTTTGATGAAATTGACTTTGCCTGAATTGCCTCTTTTATCCATGATCTTGATGATTTTTATCCTCTTTTTCGTTCAGGCAGCACTACCAACCTTGGATATTTTTGATTTTAGTGTGCGGAGTTTTGTGGCAAGTAATCTTTATAGCTATATTACAACACAGGAGATTGCGGTGATGGCTATTGTATCATGTATTTGGTTTGTCAATTTAATTCTTCCTGCAATATTTGGTTCTATTTTTGTTTTTAAGATAAATTTTTTCGGTGATACAAATTCTTAGCTATTTATTGATCAGTTTTGCCTGTGTGTACGCTATTCTCGTATTATGGATGCGGAAAGGTTGGGCCAGGATCCAGGTGCCTTATAGTAACTTAATTTCTACAAAAACCGTATCGGTAATTATTGCTGCCCGTAATGAAGAATTAAATATCCGGAGAACGATAGAATCCATATTAAATCAAAATTTTCCAAAAGAGCTTCTTGAACTTATCATTATTGATGACCATTCGGACGACAATACCTCCGCGATTGTTAAAGAATATATAGAAAGTGGAGTCAAGCTGATTCAGTTAAATGAGAATGGTCGGATGAATTCCTATAAGAAGCTGGCCATTTCGAGGGCAATTGACTGCTGTAGGGGGGAAATTGTTATAACGACTGACGCGGACTGCCGGATGGGCCCAAATTGGTTGGCTACCGTGATCGGAACCTTTGAAAAGGAAGATGCTTATTTATTGTCTTCTCCAGTCGTATACTCGGAGGAAAAGAGCTTTTTTGAACGACTACAGACCTTGGAATTCCTGTATCTTATAGGCCTTGGTGCAGCGGGGATAGGTAATGGAAAACCTACGACCTGTAATGGTGCGAATTTAGCTTATCGAAAAGATATATTTAAACAAATGGGAGGGTTTAAAGGTATCGATGAGCTTGCTTCGGGGGACGATGAGTTATTTTTGCATAAAGTGGCGGAGAAGTATCCCGAACGAATTGCTTTTTGTAAATCAGAGGATGCTATTGTGTATACAGACGCTAAGCCTGATCTTGGGTCATTTATTAGTCAAAGAAGACGCTGGGCATCCAAGAGTACCAGGTATAAAAATAAAGGCGTCATTGCTTTAGGAATTGCTATTTGGCTGTTTAATGTGCTATTGCTGCTGGCAGCAATTCTTGCGATCACAGGAGGGAAGACACTTGGATGGGTTGTCCTCTTTGCATTGCTCCTTAAAATAACAGTTGAGTTTTTGTTTATTCAGCCCTTAACCAATTTCGCAAAACGCGCGACTTTGCTTTGGTATCTCCCGATATTGAGTCTTGCTCATATTCTATACTTAGCTTATATCGGAATATTGGGGAATGTTGGAAAATACGATTGGAAGGGTAGGCAAGTCAAATAAAACTATATTAATTTTCCACTTTCCGCTTAATCGTTTCTTCCGCTAATTTTACGATTTCCTCGATATTTTTATCCGCGGTGTCCAAAGGGTCCAGTACTTCCCATGTCATATGTAAAAAAGGAGTCAGTGGATACATGCCATATTGTACCATTTCGTAGGATCCTTTTATCGCAATCGGGACCACCAATGCATTTGGGTTTTTCTTTAATAATGTTGCAATACCACCAACGTGAAAAGCTTTCATCTTGCCTGTTTTTGACCGGGTCCCTTCTGGAAAGATAAAGGCCGACCAATTTTTTGTTTTCATATTGTTGGCAAGTTTGAGGATCTCAGCTATGGATTGTTTTGGGTCATTACGATCAATATTGGCAGCCCCACCATGTTTTAGGTTAAATGAAATACTGGGTATACCACTGGCCAGTTCAATTTTTGAGATAAATTTTCCATGAAATCTTCGCAGAAAATAGATCAGTGGGGGGATGTCAAAAGTACTTTGATGATTGGCAACAAATATGATCGGCTGCCCTAATGGGATGGATTTATTGTCAATAAAAGTGACCCTATTGAATAAGGTATAGTAGCATGCAACCAAACATGCATTTAAGATGTCAACGCTTTTTTTATGCGCATTGTAGCCTCCTAATTTTAGGCATAGCCATTGGATAGGGTGGAATATAATCAAAGATAAGCCAAAACAAAACCAAAATATAATAGATAGGATATAGCCTAAAAACTTTTTCATATGCTTTTTTTATTGTTTACAAATATATCATTAAGCAACCATTTTTGAAAAATATTGATAATATTGTGTTTTATTTTAATAATATTAATATTATATTTAACAATATTAATATTCATTTTGTAGAATGAAAAAAATACCTATAAATTGTCCATGTTGTGATGCGAAGTTAAAAGTCTCCAAGCTGGTCTGTGATTCCTGCGATACCGAAGTTGTTGGTAAGTTTACTTTACCCTTACTCATGCAACTGACAGTAGAAGAGCAGGAGTTTGTTCTGAATTTTCTAAAGTATTCAGGTAGCTTAAAAGAGATGGCCAACCAGATGGGTAAATCTTATCCTACTGTTCGCAATATCCTAGATGATCTGATTCATAAATTAAATACGTTTACCAATGAAAATTAAGCAGTTGTTATTAAATCCCTTTGTGGATTTTTCTGAACGGGTACTGTTTGTTGTAGGTATCATCGGCTTTTTGTTTTCCAGTTATCTTGTTTATCTGTCTGGCGAGCAATTTAATGGCTTTATGCATTTCTTTAGACCCCAAGTACCGGTTTCCTTTATTACGGTGTTAAAAGTTCATCTCTATATGGTTTTGGCTCCTTTAATTTTATTATATGCAGTAGGGAGGATGCTAAACCATAGGACCAGAATCATCGATGTATTGAATGTCATTTTGATTGCGCCATTTCCGCTTTACTTGGTTCTGCTACTGGGTAAACTACTGAATCAGGATGAATTTACCAAACAGATTGATGAAGCCTTAAAAAATGGTGATCATACTTTATCGACTATAGATAAAGGCCAAATGATATTATTTGCTGTATTTGGAATATTGGCGCTATTTCTCCTGTTTTACCAGTTCTATTTATTAGTCAAAGGAATGAATGTTGCCGTAAACAATAAAAAGATTTGGATAAGCATATTATTTGTGGCATTATATTTTATACTTGATTTAGGTATACAGTTTTATTTTTGATAGCAAGGAAATGATGAAGAAAATTTTCTATTTATTTTTGATCTGTTTGCAGTTCTCATGTGCAGATGCACAGACCTTTGATGGTTCATGGAAAGGTGAAGTGAGCGTGTCTGGGCAGAAATTACTTTTGGTATTTAATCTAAAACAGGATAGTAATGATAATTGGGTAGGAACTTTTGAAAGTCCGATGCAGACCTCATTGAAATTTCCGATTAATACAATAGAAGTGAACAAGGACTCGATATCGATGGATGTCAAAGCGATAGGTCTATTTTATACAGCTTATCTGGATCGGGATAAAGATGTGATGAAGGGAGTGATGAAGCAGGGGAGTTTTGAATCTGCCATGATATTGGTACGAAGTGAAAGTGAGCAAAGCGGACTTTCCCGTAAGCAGGACGTCTTTCCTCCCTACGGTTACATCGAACAGGAGGTTACGTTTCAAAATGTGAAAGGAAATGCTACTTTAGCGGGAACGCTTACTTATCCCAAAGGGGGAGGCGCTTTTCCGGCTGTTATCCTCGTTAATGGAAGTGGACAACAAAATAGAGATTCAGAAGTTTTTGGGCATCGGCCATTTAAAATATTGGCGGATCACCTCAGTAAAAATGGTTTTGCCGTGCTTCGTTATGATGATCGCGGTATAGGCGGTTCTAAGGGAGAGGTCAATTTGGCTACGACGGTTGATTTCGCTTCGGATGCTAATGCAGCTGTGGATTTTCTGAGCAGGCAACAGATGGTCAACACAGAAAAAATTGGTATTATCGGTCATAGTGAAGGAGCTTTGATCGCTGAAATGGTTGCGGCGGAGAACGATAACGTCAATTATATTGCTTTGTTGTCCGGACCTGTCCTCAAAGGTGATTCCTTATTGATTCTGCAGAGCTATGCTTTGGGGAAAGTGGCTGGATTATCTGAACCGGCCTTGGAAATAAATAAGCGCAATAACAGAAGGTTATATGACATTCTGCTGACGGATGAGCCGCCAGAGGATCTGGCAAAATCATTGGAAAAAGAACTTATCAGTCAAAACAATGGAAATGCATTAACATCAGCTATGAAAGTTAAATTGAGTCCGATGTTGATCCCATGGTTCAAAACTTTTCTCCGCATCGATCCGGCTTACTATCTTAAGCAAGTGACAGTACCTGTTTTCGCGTCCTTTGGGGGAAAGGATATCCAGGTTCCTGCAAATGAAAATATCTATGCTCTTCAACGCCTTCACTTAAATACGACAGATGTAATAATTAAAGATTACCCCAATTTGAACCATCTCTTCCAAAACGCGCAAACAGGAAAAATTGAAGAATATTTTGAAAACTCGGAAAGTTTCAATGAACAACTAATGGATGATCTTACAAAGTGGCTTAAATTGAAGGCAAAGTAATTGGATCAAGATATTCGTATGAACGACACCTATTAAAAGTTCAGCGTCCTATCTAAAGATCTATCGGAGATAGATCTTTAGATAGGACGCTGATAAGTGAATATTTTAGCAATACGCCGTTTTCTTCTTCTTACTTGTTAGGGCGTTGTATTGGCTACAGGAAGGATTTTGCCATTGAAATATTTATGCCCATTCTGTGCAAAATCAGCAATATATCTGCCCATTTCAAACGCAAGCGTACCAGCCTCCATGCCCGGGAATGCAGCTTCAAACATCTCGGTTTGTGACGATCCCAAGGCTAAGCAGTTAACCTTGATGCCGTTCTCCTTAAACTCTTCAGCGAGACATTCTGTTAAAATCGCCAACGCGCCTTTACTGGTAGAATAAGCTGAAAGCCCGGGAAATTTCATTGAGCCTTGAAAGCCGCCCATACTGCTGATGTTGACAATATGGGAACCTTCGTGCATGAACGGAACAACATGCTGTATCATATTGACGTGTCCCATAATATTTGCCTGAAGCATTTCCGCAAAATCCTGACTGCTGGTCTCCATGAACGGTTTATTGATTAATGCCCCGGCATTGTTGATCAGGATGTCAACGCTGTCAAATTTCGATTGAATAAAAGGAACTAGCGTTGCATAGTCATCATAAACGATATCAAATTGCGCAGGGTAGAGTGTACCCCCGTCATAATTGAGCTGACTTGCGATTTCATGAAGTTTTCTCAATTTGTCTGCAGATCGGGCCAATGCAATAACCTTGTTGTCCTTTTTTGAGGTCAAATCAAGTACAGCTTCAAACCCCACCCCGCTGCTTGCTCCGGTAATAATAATATTCGCCATGTTTATTCTTCTAATTTTTGACTTTGTTCAACTTCTTCGACAGAGGGCAGTTTATCCTCTCCGATTGCTTTGGGATTGAAGATAAAATAAATTCCGGAGAGTGCAACCATCGCCGAGATAATATAAAATAACAATGTGATCAATACCGCATTGTGTGAATCAACCTGAAATATGCCTGCTCCCCACATGATTACGAGTTCGCGCATACCCAATCCGCCCACGGAGAAAGGGATGATAGAGACTAATGAAGACGCCAGAAATAGAAATAGATAAGGGGAGAACTTTCCGTTAAATCCTAAGGCATAAAGAATTAAAATCGCTGCGAGCACTTGCATGGACTGCACACCAATCGCTTTTAGGTGCGCTTTTAGGAAGGTAGACCCGTACTCTTTGAAAAATTTTGTGACAATAAAATAGTAGAGGATACTGCCTAACATAAACAAAATGACCGTCAGGTAATTTGGAATTCCCAGCTGTGGCATGTAGGTAATTAAAGCGGCAATAATTAGGCATAAGGCCCATAAACCACTTAGCCTGTCTAAGAATAGTGCCGTAAATAATTTCCGGCCTTTAATACTGAATCTTTTTCGTAGAAAGAAGATTTTGTATCCATCTCCACCTACTCCCCCCGGTAGAATGAGGTTGTAGAATAGTCCCAACTGGTAGAGCTTCAAATTATATTTTTCGGAAACATCCAAACCAATTGCCCTCAAAAAGGTTAATAAGCGTGAAGACGATATAAAAATTGAGACGCTATAAGCTAATAATGCTAGGAATAAAAAGATAGGATTTGAATGAATTACAGCTTCTTTGAGATCTTTTAGCGAAACTTTACTGAAAACCCAATATAAGGCTCCCACAGTAACGACAATCTTTAGTATATTTTTTAGGATCTTAAAACCTTTTTTTTTGTCCATAGAAGTTTATTTTTCCAATCTTAATCAATTATATTGGCGATTTTGGAAAATTCAAAGTTAGGAACTTTGTCGAATTGTGCAATTTTACTTAAGCGATAGTTGGGTAAATTCTTGAATACAATAATATCAGATATAAAATACCGAATATTGTCGCAAGAGAAAATAGCCAATTTAGGTCAATTCTATTATATTTGTGTTTTAGCACAGCAATCATTAAACCGACGATAAAGCAAAATAGCAAAATAGGGGCGATCAAAGAAACCTTATTTGTGAAGGCTAAGCTGATTTGACTTAATTTTGCCTTAGCTTCCTGGCCAAGAAAAAGTGGATAGGTTGCGAAGGCCAGGAGAATAATAAATAGCCTTAAAAGAGTTTTTGCAATTATTTTGCTTATGGTATGATTTTTGGCTGTAATCTTCATGATTTGTGGATTAATTTACCCCAAAAATACAATTTGAAATTAAAATTTAGACATATGAATCGATTCGTTTTATCATTAGCAACTGTTTTTGCTACGGTGTCCTTATTCTCTTGTGGTGCACAAAAGCAAGGTACATCATCTGGAAATCCTAGTTATGGTTCTTCCAATACAAGTGCAGCTTCGGGACCTAGCGCCTCAGAGTGGAAATCTGCCGTGAAAGGAACTTGGACACTGAATTCAATCGATAGGGAAAACTTACCTTCTACGTTCACGATTAAAAGCGTCTTTGAAGAAGCTCCAGCAGAGTGTTTTGTAGGTAGTTCATGGAATTTTATTGGAAACGGAAAGGGATCAATCACCTTTAACGCGCAAGGTACTTTATGTGCTCCGGGGGCATCACGTGAGATCTTCTGGTCTATCTATAATCCTGGAAAAGGTCTAGGTGAGCCGCAATTCCAGTTTAAAAAGATCTATGCAGGAGATAAAGCCAAAAACGTGACCACAGGTTACCGTTTGGATCTGTCTTATTCTGATGGTAATAAATTAGTCATGAAAATGCCGTTGACAGTTGCCAATGGTGAAGCATATTTGGTCTTTAATTTCTCCCGCGTAAATTAACAGAAGCAAGAAAAAAGGCATAATGAAAAGCTATAGGAAATCCTATGGCTTTTTTTGTTGAAAATTTAATACTTTTACACTCCGAAACCATCATGATTTATTCCTATTGGGAATGGAGTTGAACAGATTTATCGGATGAAAAATAGCATGATTCCCGGCGACAAGGCTAGGAATTGCTCAATATAGATAGAAATATGGCTGAACAAAACACGAAAACTGCATTGATAACAGGTATTACAGGTCAAGATGGTGCCTATTTAGCAGAATTCCTATTGAAAAAAGGTTATAGGGTACATGGTCTAAAACGCCGGAGCTCCCTTTTCAATACCGATCGTATTGATCACCTTTATCAAGATCCCCATCTTGACAATAGAAATTTTACATTGCATTTTGGTGATTTGACTGATTCAACCAATTTGATCCGCGTTATTCAGGAGACGCAACCGGATGAAATCTACAATCTAGCGGCGCAATCCCACGTTAAGGTAAGTTTTGATACCCCCGAATATACCGCCAATGCCGATGGAATCGGTACACTTCGTATATTGGAAGCAGTCAGATTACTGGGAATGATTGAGAAAACACGTATTTATCAGGCCTCAACTTCTGAGCTATATGGTCTGGTGCAAGCGGTGCCGCAAAGTGAAACTACTCCTTTCTACCCGCGAAGCCCGTATGCTGTTGCCAAGATGTATGGCTATTGGATTACTGTTAATTACCGCGAAGCCTATAAGATGTATGCCTGTAACGGTATTTTGTTCAATCACGAAAGTCCTGTTCGGGGCGAGACATTTGTGACGCGTAAAATAACCCGTGCTGTAGCAAAAATTGCATTGGGATTGCAGGACAAACTCTATCTGGGAAATCTTTCTGCTCAACGGGATTGGGGACATGCAAAGGACTATGTTGAGGCGATGTGGTTGATACTCCAACAGGAAAAACCTGAGGATTTTGTCATTGCGACCGGAGTTACCACAACTGTCAGAGACTTTGTCCGCTTAGCTTTTGCCGAACTGGGGATTGAAATCGAATTCAGCGGGAAAGGAGAGCAAGAAAAAGGAGTGATCATTGATGTTGATGAGGAGCGTTTGGCCGAATTGAATATTGATAAATCGCAGATTAAGTTTGGGCAAACAGTCGTTAAAGTGGATCCGGCTTATTACCGACCGACAGAAGTTGATTTGCTTATTGGAGATCCTACCAAAGCAAATACCAAGCTAGGCTGGAAACCTAAATATAACCTCCAGATGCTCGTAACAGATATGGTACAATCAGATCTGCATCTCATGAGAAAGGAAGAATATTTGAAACAAGGTGGTTTTCAGACACTGAACTATTTTGAATAATTCATAATTGATAAGGAAAAAATAAAACTGGAATAATTTTTGTTTAAACATTTATTGGTATGAATCAATGAATTCATACGATGAATATGACAGTGTATTATGATGAATTCAGAGGTTGTTTCGAATAAGAAGGAGGACGAAAAGAAGAGAGATTCTTCTAAAGTTTATTTCTTCATCATTGCGATAGCAGCGTTACTAGCAACGAATATATATTTTTATGTTAAGTTTAAGACGAATGGAGAAAAAGTCTATGCCTTAACTGTAGAAAAAGAAAACCTTCAGGTACAGATCGATCGGATAGAGGCCGAGTTGGATAAGATTGACGTTGAAAATATTCAATTGACTCCTGAGATGACGGTGCAAAAGGATGATTCGAGAGCAGAAATTGCTGCGTTACGGAAAAAGCTTGAAAATAAAAGCATTACTCCTAAAGATATTGATGATGCGCAACGTAAAATCAATCTATTAAAGAAGCAAGTTGACAATTATCGTGTGGATGTTCAGCGATTGATTCAGGAAAATCAAATTTTATCAAAGCAGAATTCAAATTTGAATGAGTCTGTTGCCGAGAAAAACAAACAAATTACTTCTTTGACGACGACTAATTCTGAATTGAAGGAGAAAGTGACAACAGCATCTGCTTTAAAGGTCTCAAGTATCAGCATTAATGGGCTTGAGGTCAAAAAAAATGGTAAAGAGTCTGTTGAAGAACGGGCCAAGCGTGTGGATAAACTGAAGATCAATTTTACCATCGCCGATAATGCACTGGCAAAAAATGGAGAGCGGGACATTTATATAAGAATTATCGATCCGCAAGGTAACCTGGTTGTTCAGGGAGACAATATTTTCTTTGTTCATGGTGAAAAATTGCAATATACCTTTAAGCATAATATTTTGTTTACGAATAAAGGAGAGGATTATATTGTGTATTGGGCAGCAGAGAATGGTTTTACCAAAGGAGCATATACGGTATTACTTTACGAAGACAATGCTATAATGGGCAGATCCACAGTGGTATTGCGTTAGTAAAGCAGTAATATAAAAAAGATAGAACGGGCGTCCCACAGTGATGCCCGTTTCGTTTTACAGTCCGCTCAATTTTTCAGTTTGGTTTTAGGATCTTTTTGTCATTTACTTTACGACACAAATGAAATTCTTTAGGATCAGGCGTACAAAAGTTGATGATTTAGTCCAAGTGGCGAAGAAGTCACTAAATGGCATTATGTGATGATCCTATTTGCCTATGACCTAAGATGATGAACAATTGCCCATTCGCCAAATTCAATATCGACTTTACTACGCTTCCATATATACAAGGCATTGAAATTGGTATAGGGGTTGGATCAAAAGTCAATTTTACTATATTGATGCCAAATAAAATTCGACACTTTGTTAGATTCAGCGAAAAAGGGTCAAACCTCATCTGGAGATTTGACCCTTTTTTTATGATTTCTGTAATTAAAAGCTATCCTCTCAAATTTAATTCTGATTTGCAAATGTGAATTTCATTTATAATACGGCCGCCTTCTTTTATTTATAAAATAGGCGCTCTAGATATGGTCAGTTTATTTTTACGCCATGCCGATTAAGACTCTATTTGCTGTAATGGAAGTAGGATATGGAAGGTGGTTCCCTCCCCCTCCATTGTTTCAAAGTAGATCTGTCCGTTACAAGCTTCTATCGTTTTCTTAACGAGTACCAGGCCTAAACCATTTCCGGAGCTTTTTGTGGTGAAGTTAATTTGGAATATCTGATCTTTCATCCCTTCGGGTATTCCATAACCATTGTCCTTGACATCTATCTTTACAAACTTGTCTGAGTATCGTTCGATGGATATTTCTATCTTCATGTTTTTTCTTCCATATCCACCCTCAATGGCATTTTTTATCAAATTATTGAATGTCCGGAGGAGCTCATTGCCATCGGCTTTAACAATCAGTGTTTTTTGATCAGCATTATTTATTAAGCGGATGTTAACGTTTGGGGTATTGTTATAGAGTGATATGGATTTCACAACTTTTTCAACGATATTGATATTTTCCATCACCGTCGTTGGAAATTTTGCAAAGTGGGAAAACTCTGAAGCAATCTGTGTCAATGCATCTATTTGCTCAATAAATGAGGTGGAAAACTTATTGAAGCGATCCGGAAACTTCGGATCATTGTCTTTATACGATCTTCGAAGCTGTTGTATGCCTAATTTCATGGGCGTCAACGGATTTTTAATTTCATGTGCGATCTGCTGCGCCATCTCACGCCAGGTAGATTCACGTTCCGTGTCCTTGATCTTATTGGCATAGTCCTCCAGTTTTATGATCATGAGGTTATACTCTTTGATTAATGTCCCTATTTCATCGTTTCTTTGCCAGAAAAGGGGTTCGTTAGGCTGTCCCAGCCGAAGCTGAGAGATCTTTCTACTGATGATACTGAGTGGATTGGTTACACTGTTGGCAACAAAAGTGGCATAGAAACCGAAACCAATGATGATTAATGAATAGATATTGACAATGGTATTAAGTAGTAAATTTTTATTGATATTTTCTTCTTTTTGAAGCGAGAAATTCGGAATGCCTATATAAGCGACCGTGCTGTAATCTTTATCCCTAATTGTAACGTAACTTGTTTCAAACTGAAAGGTTCCGATTCCCTCATCTTCAATTGTTTCTGATTTTTTTAGCAGCGAAAGATTTTTTAGCGCTATCGGGTTGATGAATGTGGAGAAAAGTTCCAGGTCATAAATTCGGCGTTGTGAACTATACAAAAGCCTGCCTGATTTTGAGTACAGGTTGAAATCCTTTGATATGGTCTCAGATAATGTCTTTAGAATGCTAATAAGTTGGTTTTCATTGGAGACTTCATCGGTATTGGGGAGCATATTTTCTATCCGTTTTCCTAGTTCAATAATGAAACGCTCCTTACTATTTCTATTGTTGTTGTAGAGCTGTTTATTGATGCTGATATATGAAATCACAGCCGATATCAGAATGGCTAAGATCACCGAGGAAATAATCGAGGTCTGGATACGTGTCGAATATTGTATTTTATTGATGATTTTATAGAATTGATATTTCAGATTGCGAAACGTCAGTTTTGTATTTTTCAGGAAGATATAAAACGAAGTGACATAATGAAACAACATGAAAATCATGAAAAACACCAAAAACAGGAAAGAGGATGTCGCGACATAATCCCAAAACGATGGTTTCTGTTTACTAATGACATAGGTTGAAAAGGTATTGGCAACATAAGCCATGTGTAGGTATGAATCCCGATCCAATATCTCAATATATTCTCCAGGTACACCTTTTAATCCCCGGAGGTTATTTTCATAGGTATACTTGCCAAATTGCGTGACAAGCGAGCCTCCTTTATACAAGGCAATGGAATACTCTCCTTTATTATAATATTGCGAATTATTGATCCGCATATCTGTCAGTATTTCGGGATACGGTACCGTATAACTGAAATCCTTGTTGGATAGATTAATAATCACGTTAACGACCCTGTTTTGATCGATTGTCACCGGAATAATCGAAAAATATTCATGTGTTCCAAGTTCAGCACTGGCACGGTAAAAATTTTGAGTAACCTTGATCGATTTATTGATTACTTTCTCTCGATATTCATTAATCTTATTTTGACTGTTCGGATTTAATGGAATACTATTTTGATCATAGTAATATGCCTTAAAGTCATATTTTGAAAGATATCCACTGAAGTATTTTTTCTTGATAAAATCATTGATGGCATCGGTATTTGTATAGGGTAAGCTGATATTGAACAAGTGTTTTAGTTCCTTATCATTGGTAATTCCATTCTCAATATCTGAAAATAGTGAAACAGCATTAACGTCATCTTCCGATTGAAGATTGTTTAACAAGATCTTCATGTCAATGAGATCTCGCTCCTGATAGAAACGAGCATGCGTAATGGTACTTATGATCGCCCAAAGGATCAAAACGGCGATATAATTGGTCAGAATATGCCTATCAAAGTATTTCTCGCCGAAAGATTTGATTAGGATAATCAGGGCTAAAAGCAGATTGACCAAGCTATTTTTCTCAATGTAAATGGAGATAATGAGAATCACAAATATGACACAGGCCAATTGGATATTTAACAACTGAGTAGGTTTTAGTTCCAACTTTTTAAGAAAGAACAATACCAGATCTATGTAAATGCTTAATGCTAATATTCCCATTCCGACAATGCCTAAATCCACCCAACTCAGGAAATGCAGGTCAACAAGTTTGGTGAAATCGAAATAGATATTATTTGAATGGGTGATCAGTGTGCCAGCAATATCATATAAAAGTGCAAAGGCAAAATATATACTCAGTATAAAGCCAATGGCAATAGGTAGTCTAAAGAGACGGATATTTTTGATTTTGTCAAAATTGAGCTCCTTTCGAATGGAATAGATAAATAGTATCCACCATAGGATCAATATTGTCGTGGATAACACCGACCAAATATTTGGGAAGAATCTATTATAGGCATAGTTGCGGGAGTCAAATATAGCAAACGTGGCATTTTCAGAGAGCAGATTCCATTTCAGGTCCGCAAATTTCACCAAGACAAATATACCCGCCAATAACACTATTGCCCACCAAGCTCTTTTGGTCTTTGCCATGTGCAGGCAAAGGCTGTTGAAGAAAATCAAAAGCGCAATCCATGCCAGTAACCAGCAGAAGAATTGTAAGATGGTATAGATATTTTCATGCTCGCCATCTTTAAGCTTCACAGAAAATAGATAAGAGCCCTCATTGCTGTAGATATTTTTGATGGCTACGGTATCCGTATAGGAGGCAATGTCGATGTTTCGCGTATCAAAAAAGTTTCTGCGTAGCGAAGAGTTTAAGTAAGGATTGTTATTGTTGGTATAAGGCTTAACAAGAATATAGGCAAGTATGCTAATATTTCCAATTGTTTTTTTACGAATGACGTAGGACCTATTGTCATCTTGTACGAAATTAGATTTTTCTAAGAAGCCCTGATCGGTGATCGGTACAAATAAATTTGTGCTCCACATCTTGGGTTGATGGTCCTTAAAGAGGAAAAGATAAACCTCTTGATCGTTTTTATACCTTTCGAAGGCTTGATAGACGGCTATGGGGTATTGATCGTAATTTTTAAATGTTTTGAGCAGCAGCGAGTCCTTAAAAATAAGATCTACCTTTTTTTCTTGTTCGGAGATATAATCATTGAGTGATTTGGTATCGATGTCAAGTATTTCCTTATTTGTAACAGATTCTTTGATGGTGATCGCTGTTCCTATAAAGCATAGTGTTAAGATAAGTAGAAGTAAACGAATTTTTATACCAGAATTCACGTTAGTCAATTTACATTATTGTAAATATAAAAAAAAGTCCTTGCTTTCTTAGGACAAGGACTTTTATATTATTTTATTCTAAAATTGCTTATGCGTGTGGTTCTTCCTGTTTGAAGATTTTAGCAGTCAAATACTCGCGGTTTAAACGAGCGATATTCGTTAATTTAATACCTACTGGACATTCAGCTTCACAAGCACCGGTGTTGGTACAGTTACCGAATCCCTCAGCATCCATTTGATCTACCATTGCTTGTGCACGTTCGTAACGCTCAGTTTGACCTTGAGGCAACAAAGCAAATTGAGATACCTTAGCCGATACAAATAACATTGCAGAAGCATTTTTACATGCTGCAACACAAGCGCCACAACCGATACACGTTGCCGATTCGAAAGCTTCGTCAGCAATACGTTTAGGAATAGGAATCGTATTGGCATCCGGAACGCCACCTGTGTTGATATTTACATAACCACCGGCTTGTTGAATGCGATCAAAAGCCGTACGATCAACCGCAAGGTCTTTCAATACCGGAAATGCGGCAGCTCTCCAAGGTTCGATCACAATAGTTTGTCCATCGTGGAAACTACGCATGTGCAATTGACATGTTGTCGTACCTTCTTTAGGACCGTGTGGGCGGCCGTTGATTACTAATGAACACATCCCACAGATTCCTTCACGACAGTCGTGATCGAAATATACAGGGTCTTCACCTTTACGTGTCAATTCCTCATTCACAATATCAAGCATCTCTAAGAAAGACATATCATCAGCGATATTGCTTGCCTGATAAGTTACAAATTGACCTTTATCTTTATCATTTTTTTGACGCCAAACTTTCAGCGTTAAATTCATATGTTGTGCCATGATAATTTTCTTTCTTATTTATAACTTCTTTGTGTTAACTGAACGTTCTCGAATACCAAGTCTTCCTTGTGCAATTGCTCTGGCACATTTTCACCTTTGTATTCCCAAGCAGATACGTATGCGAACTCCTCGTCATTACGTTTTGCTTCACCTTCTTCAGTTTGGCTTTCCAGACGGAAGTGACCACCACAAGACTCAGCGCGTTGTAATGCATCAACAACCATTAACTCTCCCAATTCTAAGAAGTCAGCGACGCGACCAGCTTTTTCTAAAGAAAGATTTAATTCTTCGTTTTCTCCAAGGACCTTAACGTTAGTCCAGAATTCTTTTTTCAACTCTTGAATCAAACCCTGAGCTTTTTGTAGTCCTTCAGCTGTACGAGCCATACCACAGTATTCCCACATAATGTGACCTAATTTTTTGTGGATATCATCAACTGTTTGTGTTCCATTTAAAGACAACAATTTGTTGATTTTCTCTTCAACTTCTTTACGTGTGGACTCGAAAGCTGGGTGGCTATGATCTACTGGTGCGAAAGAACCTAGTTTAGCAAGGTAATCACCCACAGTGTAAGGAATTACGAAATAACCATCTGCAAGACCTTGCATCAATGCCGAAGCACCTAAGCGGTTTGCACCGTGGTCAGAGAAGTTACACTCACCTAATGCATACAAACCCGGGATTGTTGTCATCAAGTTGTAATCCACCCATACACCACCCATGGTATAGTGAACAGCTGGATAGATACGCATTGGTTGTTTATAAGGATTCTCGTCAGTGATCTGGTAGTACATGTCAAATAGGTTACCGTATTTAGCACGTACAGCATCTTCTCCTAAACGGCCAATAGCTTCTTTGAAATCCAAGAATACCGCGAAACCAGTTTTACCGACTCCACGACCATCATCAACAGCTTCTTTGGCATTACGGGACGCTACGTCACGTGGTACAAGGTTACCGAAGGATGGATATTTACGTTCTAGGAAGTAATCTCTGTCATCTTCTTTGATGTCGTTGGCTTTGATTTCACCTTTACGTAATTTTTCAGCCATCTCTTTCGTCTTAGGAACCCATACACGGCCATCGTTACGCAAAGACTCGGACATCAAGGTCAATTTCGATTGGTGATCTCCAGTGACAGGAATACAAGTTGGGTGAATCTGTGTATAACAAGGGTTAGCGAAGTAAGCTCCGCGTTTGTGCGCTCTCCATGCTGCTGTAACATTACATCCCATTGCATTTGTAGAAAGGAAGAAGACGTTACCATAACCACCAGTACACATCAATACCGCATGCGCTGCATGTGTTTCGATTTTTCCAGATACCAAGTCACGAGTTACGATACCTTTGGCATGACCATCGATCATGACCAAATCCAACATCTCATGACGTGTATACGATTTTACTTTTCCTTTTTTGATTTGACGGTTCAATGCTGAATAGGCGCCAAGCAATAATTGTTGTCCAGTTTGACCACGTGCATAAAATGTACGGCTTACTTGAGCACCACCAAAAGAACGATTGTCCAATAAGCCACCATATTCACGTGCAAAAGGAACCCCTTGAGCAACACATTGGTCGATGATGTTCACAGATACTTCGGCCAAACGATAAACGTTTGCCTCGCGTGAACGGTAGTCACCACCTTTGATTGTGTCGTAGAATAAACGGAAGACAGAGTCACCATCATTTTGGTAGCTCTTTGCCGCATTGATACCACCTTGTGCCGCAATGGAGTGCGCACGACGAGGTGAATCTTGGTAACAGAAGGTAATTACATTGTATCCTAACTCAGCTAAAGATGCTGCTGCAGATGCACCAGCAAGTCCTGTACCAACAACGATAACGGTAAATTTACGTTTGTTAGCAGGGTTAACCAACTTAAGATTAAATTTATGATTTGACCACTTTTGGGCTAATGGGCCCGCTGGTACTTTTGAATCTAACATATCTCTTAATTTTATATTGAACGATAAGGCCTAAGCCCCACCTTAAAAGATTCTGAATTATTTAAAGAAGAAAAACAATGGCATTATTGCAAAGCCAATTGGAATTAATACCCCAAATACCCAAACTCCGATTGCTCTGATAATTCCAATGTATCTTCTGTGGTTAAAACCTAAAGTTTGGAATGCAGATTGGAAACCATGAATTAAGTGGAATGCCAAAGCCGCCATGGCAATAACGTACAAAGCAACTAAAGCCACATTTTTGAAGGCAAAGTCAACTTGTTTATACAAATCTCTTGCTTTTAAGATTTGAACATTGTTTTCTACCGTTTCTTGGTAATCGTGGAATTCAGAAGCTTGAAGTTCTCTAGCTGTTGTCTGTCCAGTTGCCAAATCAGTACGGTATTCGATGTAAGGTACCTGATCATTGTGAAACTTCCACCAAAAATTAGACATGTGTGTAGCTAAAAATACTAAAATGACAGTACCTAAGATACCCATGTTGCGTGAATTCCATTTACTGTTTGCTTGACCATCGTATTTGGCATAACCAATGGGACGGGCGGCTTTGTTTTTCATCGACAATGTAATGGCGTAGATGACGTGAACGATTACCGAAGCGTACAATAAGTAAGAAACAACTTTGATTGGTGTAAAGTGAGTCATGAAATAAGCGTACTTGTTGAACGCTAGACCCGCATCATCTTTAAATAATTGCAAGTTACCAACCAAGTGAACAACTAGGAATAAACATAGGAAGATTCCTGTTAAGCTCATGATTAGCTTCTTCCCAATCGAAGAACTGAAAACTGGCTTTGATTTACTCATTATGCTTGTAATTTAATTTTAATTAGGCAAATCTACTATTTGCTATTAAATATGATACCATTTTGACAAGAAAAAGGAATAATTTAGAACGGTTCTAAAGTTTCTTAAAATAAAAAGTCCGTTTTGGATAAAAACGGACTTTTTAATAAGAGTGAAACGTTGCTAATGACTTATAGGATACTGAATAATCTATACCCCAAACCGATGCTCCACATGTTGATTTTTGGATTTGCCTGACTTTCGTTGTTAACTTTGTTCAAGCCCATTTCGTATCGTACATCTACACGTAAACTTGAGATATCAGCACCGACACCGAAAGCCCAGGAAGTACCGCTTTTTTTGTAGTTATTTGGATTCAACTGGTCAATCACCTTAGGTTGATTATCGTCAACTTTGAATGAAAATATCGGACCAGTCTGAATTCTCGCTCCAATTGGGCCCAAACCAAAACGTTTGCCCAATAATACAGGAACATCGACCGTTGTAAATTTAACATCGGTAGTTGTAGAAGAACCGTCTTCCCCTTGACCTTTTACTGTTGTGTTTTTACCTGTTATATAAACCTCAGGTTGAACGTGGAATCCCAAGACACCAACACGTCCATAAAGACCTGCCTGATAACCCGCTTTATTGTCTGAATTGAAATATTTGCCATCGCTTTTAAGCTTGGAGAAGTTCAATCCTCCTTTTAAACCTACCTCAAATCCGGGGAGAAGCTGCGCTTGTGCCGTTGCTACGCTACCACAAATCAAGAGTAATGCTGGTAAAATCTTTTTCATAATCTTTTATTTATGTATATATTGTATCTTTAAACAAACTTTCACAAGTTTGGTAAAGATATACAAATTTTGTACCTAAATCATAGTTATGCTGAAAATTAACGAAGAACAATGGCTGGTTGCCAAAGAAAAACTCCGTCGCAAGTACAATCATTTAAGCGACGAAGATTTAGCTTTTCAAGCAGGTGAAGAGGATAAATTGATTCATAAACTCGCTTCGCGTTTACGACGCAAGCCCTCTTATATTATATTTACAATTGGTAAGGAAATTCAGGACATTAATAGCAATAGGTTATGAGTGACAGCATCAGCTGGACAGATTTTGAAAAAGTAGATTTACGGGTCGGAACCATTTTGGATGCAAAGGATTTCCCGAAAGCGAAAAAACCAGCTTATCAACTGAAAATTGATTTTGGAAACGAAATCGGAATATTACAAAGTAGCGCCCAGATAACAGCACATTACAGTAAGGAAGAACTGATCGGAAAACAGATTGTTGCAGTCGTGAATTTCCCAAAGAAACAGATCGCCAATTTTTTCTCCGAATGTTTGGTGACAGGATTTGCTGATGAGCGTGGAGATATTATTTTGACTACCGTAGACAGGAAATTACCAAATGGATCGAAACTTAGTTAAGTTTGTGGCATGACATTTATAGATTTTGAAGGAACACAGTTAATGGATAGCGATGAATCATTTATGCGGATGGCATTAAATGAGGCGAAAAAAGCTTTTGAAGAAGGGGAGGTTCCTATTGGCGCAGTTATCGTACATAAGGGGCGCATCATTGGTAAAGGGCATAATCTTACCCAACGCTTGAATGATGTCACTGCTCATGCCGAAATGCAGGCCTTTACAGCAGCAGCAAACTATCTTGGTGGAAAATATCTGAACGATTGTACATTGTACGTGACTATTGAACCCTGCATCATGTGTGCTGGAGCGGCTTACTGGACACATATCAGTAAAATTGTCTATGGGGCCAAGGATGAAAAGCGAGGTTATTCTCATTTTCACGATAAGATTTTACATCCGAAAACTGTCGTTACCCAAGGTGTTTTACAGGAGGAATGTGCCGATTTGGTAAAATCATTTTTTCGTCAAAAACGCTAACGAAATATTGAATTTATTGTAACACATAAAAACATAACAGGCTATATTGTGTTATATTTGTATATATAAACGAAGTAATAAACATTTAAATTAAAATAGATATGGCATTTGAATTAGAAGCGTTACCATACGCAGCCGACGCATTAGAACCGCATATTGACAAGACTACAATGGAAATCCACCATGACAGACACCATCAGGCATACGTGGACAACTTAAATAAAGCTATCGCAGGAACAGATGCAGAAAACCTCTCTTTATTAGATATCATCAAGAATGTGAGCAAATATTCAGCAGCTGTTCGTAACAATGGTGGTGGTCATTTCAACCACTCTTTGTTTTGGAAAGTTTTAGGTCCAAATACTGGCGGAGCTCCTACAGGTGAATTGGCAGAGGCGATCAATGCTACTTTCGGTTCATTTGACGAGTTGAAAAAACAACTGCAGGCTGCTGGTGCTACACGTTTTGGATCAGGTTGGGCATGGTTAATCGTTGGCGCAGACGGCAAATTGGCGGTGACTTCGACTCCGAATCAAGACAATCCATTGATGGATGTAGCAGAGGTAAAAGGAACACCAGTTTTAGGTATTGACGTTTGGGAACATGCGTATTACTTGAAATTCCAAAATAAACGTCCGGCTTATTTGGAAGAAATCTTTAATGTTATCAATTGGGATGCCGTAGCACAGAATTATGCTGCAGCAAAATAATTGATCATTTAAATAGGTACAAGAAGAAGCGACAATTTAATTTATTGTCGCTTTTTTTTTGAAAGTGTCTGATATTATTGGCGAGAGAGAACTTTCAGTTTGCTTTCAACGGTGTTGGCCTTCCAAATCATGAAGGTTTTGTTTCAGTGAACTGAGCCCATTTTTTGTATTACCTGCATTTGTACGAAGTCTAGTTGAAAGCAAGAACGGTTTGTAGCCTGGACAAACAAATTGACAATTAAATACATGAAAAATCTTTATATAATTTTAGTGGCACTTTTTGTCTTTACTTCCTGTCAGGGGCAGGAAAAACAATCAAAGAAAACGGACTTTTCTAAATTGCCCGCAAAAAATACGGCCAACCCTGATACAGCTACATTTGCTGCAGGTTGTTTTTGGTGTACCGAAGCTCAATTTAAGGCGTTGAAAGGTGTGCAGCAAGTAGTTTCCGGATATACAGGTGGGTGGGTAGCTAATCCCAGCTATGCTCAGGTCTGTACAGGTAATACGGGACATGCCGAAGCGACCAATATTATTTTTGATCCGAATGTGATCAGTTACGATAAACTATTGGAGGCCTTTTTTGTCGCACACGATCCCACGCAACTCAACCGTCAGGGGAATGATGTGGGGACGCAATACCGCTCAGCTATATTTGTTCATAGCAAGGAGCAGCTGGATAAAGTACAGTTTTATATCGCGGCTCTAAATAAGGAGAAAGTTTATAACGAACCGATTGTAACTGAGGTTATGCCAGCAGTGGTATTCTATCCGGCAGAGAGCTATCATCAAGATTATTATCGCTTAAATGGTAAGGAACCTTATTGCCAATTGGTCATTAAACCGAAATTGGAAAAATTTAAACGTATCTTTTCCAAGGTGCTTAAAGAGGGGGAGTAACTTTGGGTATTCGTAAAATTTAAGGTAATTTTACTCTTGTTAGCATCATTTAGTGTGATTCTAAAAAGTTGAATAATAAATAATTGTAATATGTCTAAAGGATTTTTTACAGTTCCTGTTCCTGCCAATGAACCGGTGTATACTTACGCTGTTGGAACGAAAGAACGTAAATTGTTGAAAGCAGCAATTGATGAGGCACGTTCGAAACAAATCGATATCCCAATGTATATTGGCGGTAAAGAAATCACTACTTCAAAAAAAGTAACTATAGCTCCTCCACATGACCATCAACATAGCTTAGGTCAATACAATCAAGGCGACAAATCTCATGTAACAGACGCAATCAATGCCGCTTTGTCGGCTAAAAATGATTGGGAAAATCTAGCATGGGAAGATCGTGCGGCAGTATTCTTGAAAGCGGCTGAATTGATTTCAGGAAAATACCGTTATGAGTTAAATGCAGCAACAATGTTGGGTCAGTCAAAGAACCCATATCAAGCTGAAATTGACTCCGCTTGTGAGATTGTGGATTTCTTGCGTTTCAATGTACAATACATGAGTGAAATCTATAAACAACAACCTCCAGTATCGGGAAAAGGTGTGTGGAACCGTGTTGAACAACGTCCTCTTGAAGGGTTTGTGTTTGCATTGACGCCATTCAATTTTACTGCGATTGCAGGTAACTTGCCATCTTGTGTTGCGATGATGGGAAATGTTGTGGTATGGAAACCATCCAATACACAAATCTATTCTGCAAATGTGCTGATGAAAATCTTCCGTGAAGCCGGGCTTCCTGATGGTGTCATCAACTTAGTTTATGTTTCGGGACCGGATGCTGGTGATGTGATTTTCCAACATCCTGATTTCGCCGGGATCCACTTTACAGGTTCAACAGGTGTATTCCAGGATATCTGGAAAACTATCGGCGATAATATTCACCGTTATAAAACTTATCCACGTATCGTCGGTGAGACAGGCGGTAAGGATTTTATTGTTGTACACCCTTCGGCTGATCTAAAAGCGGCAAATACAGCTTTGGTTCGTGGAGCATTTGAATATCAAGGTCAAAAATGTTCAGCAGCCTCACGTGCATATATTCCTAAATCATTATGGCCAGCATTGAAAGAGTCAATGACTGCTGATGTGAAGTCATTTACAATTGGTGGAACTGAAGATTTTACAAACTTTATCAATGCTGTTATCGACGAGAAATCATTTGATAAATTGGCGAAATACATTGACCGTGCGAAAGAATCCAATGAGGCAGAGATCGTAGTTGGTGGTACTTATGATAAGTCCAAAGGCTATTTCATTCACCCGACGATCATTGAAGCTTCAAAGCCAGATTACGAAACAATGGTCGAAGAATTGTTCGGTCCTGTATTGACCGTATATGTTTATGAAGATGCTAAGTTTGAGGAAACATTGGATATCGTTGATACAACTTCGATCTATGCATTGACTGGTTCAATTATCGCACAAGATCGCTATGCCATTAATTTAGCTACTGATAAATTAAGACATGCAGCGGGTAATTTCTATGTGAATGATAAATGTACCGGTGCCGTAGTAGGACAACAACCATTTGGTGGGGCGAGAGGTTCAGGTACAAACGACAAAGCTGGATCTATGATCAACTTATTGCGTTGGGTATCTCCACGTACAATCAAAGAAACCTTCAATCCAGATACAGATTACAGATACCCTTTCTTAGAAAAAGGCGAATAAAATAATCGAATTATCCTGCACGAACGGTTATGCGTAGCTTGCTTGTAAGCTCTATCGACGATAGCGGATACATTCAACATAACAAAGGCACTCCGCTATGTGGAGTGCCTTTGTTATTTTTTAAACTGTCCCAGTTCAGTTCCATCGTCTCGGGTCATCCGGATAGCCAGTGATTTGGCAGATCCCGAAATATCGATAACGGTCCTTTTTCCAGCTTTTGGGCCACCGCCTATAAATACGGGGTAATTGTGGTCCTTATCTGCCGGATAGTATCCATATTGATGTGTATGGCCAGAGACCATTGCATCTATTTTGTATTTCTGAAACAAAGGATGGAAGCATTCCCGGTTGTGCAATGTACCATGCCATTCGTCTGAATGGAATATAGGGATATGGCTGATAACCACTGTATGCTGGGCCGACTTTCTTTCTTTGGATTGTAATTCGGTTTCCAACCACTTCGCCTGTTCTTTTCTGTAATTGTCGTAATCTACAGTACCCGCATATACCTCATGGCTGTCAGGTTTATCCTCACCACTATCTAGCATAATCCAAAAAATAGGTCCCCTTTTGAACGCTTGGTAGTATCTATTGTTGGGATAAGCGAAATACCGTTTGAAATTGCGCGCGAAGGAACCTCTTGTTTCATGATTCCCACGGTTCATAATAAAGGGTTTCTCAGTAGCGAAAAATTCGATCGGCTTTAGTAATTTCTCGGTAATATCCTCTTGGTTGGTCACATAATGAAAAGAATCTCCATTCAAAACAAAGAAGTCATAGATTGAGATGTCATGATTGGGTACAAGATCACGATAACTACTTTTTTCTTCATGGACATCATTATAGACCAGACAACGGATTTGTTCTTGATTATTTTTTGCCAGCTTGGCCTTAAAGATTGGCGTTTCGATTTCTTGCGCATAGACGATCTTATAGGGATCAAATTTTTGAATTTCTTTCGCTTTGATGCGATAGCGGAATGATCGAGGAGCCTCTTCGACAGTAAAATGAAAGAAATCTGTATTTGCATTAATCATACCATCTTCGGATTGGTGGATCGTTTGCTGTACATTACCTGCACTATCAAGGATTTCCAGCCAAGCTATAGCTGGTTTGCTCAAGATCGTAAAGATGCTGATTCCTTTCTCCGTCTGATTCTGTAAATAAGCGGGTACTATAAAACTAAAATCTCCTTCCGGATTTTCTGTTTCTTTTTCTTTAGCGACGCCGATATTGGGCAATGTAATTCCTGCCAATGCTAGCGCTTCTAAAAATCTTCTTCTATTAAAATTCATAATCGGTTATTTAATTTCGATTTCAACATATAATGGTCGATGGTCGCTCGCATATTTCTCTTCAAGGACACGGTGGTTGAAGAATTTCGGATGTGATGAAGTATTGACCATAATATAGTCTATTTCGGTATTAGGCTTATCTTGTGGAAAAGTTAAGCCATTTTGGCCCGTCGTTTTTGTGAATATTTTACCAAGTTCTACGATTGCAGGATCAGTGGGTTCGGAGTTTAAATCGCCGACCAGGACCGTCGGTAGCTTTTCATTTTTGAAACGGGATGTAATGAATTTTGCTTGTGCGATTTTGTTTTTGTCTTTTAGATCCAGGTGGGTGTTCGCAAATAAGATCTTCTTATTGTTGATACGCACTTCAACAATGGATAAGCTTCGACGTTCGCTTTCGACGGGAGAAGGTAGAAAATGTTTTTCTACACGTTCTATCGGATGTTTCGATAATATTGCTGTGCCATATTCACCTTTTTCAAGGTCTATTCCTTTTGAAAAAATGTAATGCATTCCTGTTAGTTCAGCTAATCTTTTGGCTTGATCCTCGTTATAGGAGCGCCCTTGGTTGACATCAATTTCCTGCAACCCTACAAGGTCTACATTACTGTTTTTAATAATATGAGCGATGGTATCGAGATTGACAACAGATTCCTTTTCTGCGGGTGGATTGCCATGATGAATATTGAAAGAAAGTACGCGGATTTTTTGTGCACTGAGATGGAATACTGATCCAAAAAGGATTAAAAGAAATGCAATTAGCTTACGGTTCATTTTTCAAAGTTAAGTTTAGAATGATGTCAGCGATTTATGTTCACTCCGCTAAAAATACTAAAATCATAGCGTACAAACTCAAAACTTTGGGCATGTAACAAAATAATCATTTAAACAAAACAAAAATAGCCATCCCCAAAAGGATGGCTACCTACATTATACTAATTTTTACAGCAACTAGTCTTCATTTTCTTCTACATGAAGCATAGGATCTTCTCCTGTTACTTCAGTACGGATTTTTGCCTCAAGTTCATCCATTAGATCTGGATTGTCAAACAATAAGGCTTTTACAGCATCTCTACCTTGTCCTAATTTGGTTTCACCATAGCTAAACCAAGAACCTGCTTTTTTAATGATGCCATATTCAACACCTAAGTCA
This sequence comes from Sphingobacterium puteale, assembly GCF_003627955.1. GTDB lineage: Bacteria > Bacteroidota > Bacteroidia > Sphingobacteriales > Sphingobacteriaceae > Sphingobacterium > Sphingobacterium puteale. The sequence continues at coordinate 350,059 of NZ_RBWS01000008.1, forward strand.
ATGATTTCACCGACTTTTGAGATACCTTCACCAAAGATGATATCAAACTCTGCAATACGGAAAGGAGGTGCTACTTTATTTTTTACAATTTTAACTTTTACACGGTTACCGGATACCTCATCAGAATCTTTAATCTGTGATGTACGACGGATATCCAAACGTACAGAAGCATAGAACTTCAATGCGTTACCACCTGTTGTTGTTTCAGGGTTACCGAACATCACACCAATTTTTTCACGCAATTGGTTGATGAAAATACAGCAACAGTTTGTTTTTGAAATTGTTCCGGTCAACTTACGTAAAGCTTGAGACATTAAACGGGCTTGAAGCCCCATTTTTGAATCACCCATTTCACCTTCAATCTCACCTTTAGGTACTAATGCCGCTACAGAGTCAATAACAATGACATCAATTGCACCAGAACGGATTAAATTGTCAGCAATTTCTAAGCCCTGCTCACCATTATCAGGTTGAGAAATTAATAAGTTTTCAACATCAACACCAAGCTTTTGTGCGTAATATTTATCAAAAGCGTGTTCAGCATCAATAATTGCTGCAATACCGCCTTTTTTCTGTGCTTCAGCAACAATGTGTGTTGCTAATGTTGTTTTACCCGAAGATTCAGGTCCATATATTTCAATGATACGTCCTTTTGGAACACCGCCAATTCCTAAAGCGATATCCAAACCTAAGGATCCTGTAGAAATTGCCTCGATAGGCTCAACAGCTGTATCTCCTAATTTCATAATAGAACCTTTTCCAAAGTTCTTTTCCAATTTATCTAACGTCAGTTGTAACGCTTTTAATTTATCTGTGTTGCTCATATTTTTAGTATATATTTATCAAAATTAAAAATAAAAAAGAATAAACCAACTATTATTCACTAAAAAAATTAGTTTTTTATTTCTATCGTGCTTGGAGCACTCTTTATGTGATGGGTCTTCTCGAAGTATTTACACATATAGGTGATCGGGCATTTTTCACAAAGGGGTTTTCGGGCCAGACAAATATATCGTCCATGCAAGATCAACCAATGGTGCGCAACGGCAATGGTCTCTTTTGGGAGATTTTTAACTAACTGTTTCTCTACAGCCAAGGGGGTTGTCGCACGATAGGTGAGCCCAAGTCGGTTAGCCACACGAAACACATGCGTGTCTACAGCCATTGCTGGGTTATGATAGACAACGGAGGAAATGACATTGGCAGTTTTTCTACCTACCCCGGGCAGCTTGACCAAATCTTCAATCTGCTCGGGAACGACATTGTCAAATTTTTCAATAAGCATTTGGGCCATTCCGACCAGATGTTTGGCCTTGTTATTTGGATAGCTTACGGAGCGGATATAGCTAAATACCTCATCCACACTGGAAGCTGCCAAACTATACGCATCGGGGTAACGTTCGAATAGCTTTGGCGTAATTTGATTGATTCTCTTGTCTGTACATTGGGCAGATAGAATAACAGCAACAAGCAATTCATACGGATTACTATAGTTGAGTTCTGTCTGCGCATCCGGATTATTTTTGGAAAAATATTCCACAAAAGCTTTGTATCGTTCTTGTTTTAACATCACTCCAAAACTAGCCAAAATTTCTATCAAAAAAGAAAACTTAACGCTTACATACGGCTCACCGAGCAGATTAATATGGAATACACATGGATTGCGACAATAGGCGCGCGGCTTGAAATCTATCGGGTATTTTAGTAAAGTGGCAGTGGCATTTACCTGCTTAGATAATAGGAAGGAGGAAAGCTGATATTATTTCAATAAATAAGGCCTAATCTTTGGATTAGGCCTTTCTTTTTTCCATTTGTTTGGAATATTCCATGATATTCGCAATACATCTTTTGCTTGGATTAAGCAACATTTTGGGTAATTGAAGTTTCAATTCATTTTCTATATCCTCGTCAGTCATTACCTTCTCGTTTTGGGTTAGCAAATTTTGAACTTCGTTTTCTGATTGGGTAAAGTTTTCTACCATAAGCATCTTGAGTTTTGTCCCTGTAAGTTAATTAATTAAACGGACAAAAGATGATTTTGGTATACAAAAACGAGAATAATATTTATTTTTTCTTTTTACTACTAAATTCTTCAGCTTTAAGAATCGCATTATATGCATTAACGATTCCTCCGGTGACAGAGATATCTGCTAATTTGACCATTTTTGTTGTATCTTCACTTACCTTGATCTGAACCATCCCCACCGGTTTTTCGACAGATTCCAAAATGACCTGTTTGGTTTCCACAGCTGAGAGATTCGGATAGTAGGAGCGTATCATAGCTGCCAATCCGGCGACTACAGGAGCAGCCATACTTGTTCCTTGTTCTTCTTTATACTGTGAATCTGGAATAGTGGAATTGATCTGCACACCGGGAGCAAACACATCAACTGAATTTTTGCCATAATTGGAGAAATCGGCTAAAAGCGTGTTGTCCGGATATAAGCCCGTTGCACCCACGGTGATCCAGTTGTTTGCGATACCGGTAGTATCTCCCTTTGTATCGGTGTAGTATTTCATCGGAAAATTTGGTTCCACGTCATTATCCTCGCTGTCGTTCCCTGCTGCATGCACCATCAACACATCTTTGGACTCGGCATATTTAACAGCCTCATCCACGGTTTGCTTGTTGTGTGCATAACTTTTTCCGAAACTCATATTGAGCACCTTTGCGCCATTGTCTACTGCATAACGGATTGCATTTGCGACATCTTTGTCACGTTCATCACCGTCCGGAACCAAACGTACAGCTAAAATTTTGACATTGTCTGCAACGCCATTGATGCCAATGTTGTTGTTGCGACTGGCGCCAATAATACCGGCTACATGGCTGCCATGAAGTGCATCAGGACCCTTTACGTCCGCATTTCCGTAATAACGTTCGGAGGCATCCTCATAATTGTCGCCAACAATGGGACGGGAATCGTATTCCTTGTTCAAATGGTATTCCACCTGATTGTTGAAATATTTTGCACCCTCCGTGATATCATCAAAAAACTTGACAAAACCATTGGTTTGAATCTCATCTTTCGCATAACTGAGTGCGATACGTTGATTATTCGATTTTGGGTTGAAGTTCTCTAGATCGGTCAATGTAATTTCCGCTGGTCTTTTACCTATTTCACGGACCACGGCGTCTAGGTTGCGTTTAAGGGCATCATAAGAAAATTGCCCCATTTTGGCTTCTTCCAACTTGTTCTTGTATTTGACCACCATCTTTTGATAGGCCAAAAAAGCTTTCCTGTCAGCTTCATTCAGTTCAGTCGTAGGGGTGACACCTGCAAATCTTTTATCTAAAATCCTTAATTGTCTCGTAAGTTCTAGGTTGTCAAATTGAACGTCCTTCCCATCGGCATTGCCAATAAAGTTCCAGCCATACTTGTCATTGATATAGCCGTTACCGTCATTATCCTTCCCATTGGTAAGACTGTCCTTTGGATTGATCCAAATGACATCCTTCAGATCCTCGTGAAAGACATCCACGCCACCGTCCAAAACGCCAACAATGACAGGTGTTGATTTTTTCCCCTTTAATAAAGTTTTATAGGCTTTCTCCGTACTGATTCCCATGACACCATCCGTGTGGTAATCCAAGTTATACCAATTTGGAGGTACAGATTCACTTTGAGCAAACGAGATTACCGGCAGCACACCTAGGGCAATCAGATATAATGATTTCTTTAAATTCATAAAATTTTCTCCTAGCATTGTAGCAAAGATAGTATTAATGCTTCTGATGAATTGTTAATTTTTATTAAAAGTGACTTTTCGTGCTCTTAATGGGATAGATCACAAGGATACGTATTGCGAAATATGAAAAATCATAGGACGGACTAAAACCAATCGGCCGTATTTAAAATATCGTTTTGATATGTTTAAATAAATGCGTTAAATTGAATTCCTTTGGGAGATCGCGCGATTATGAGGAACAAAAACATAATAAGTGGTTTTTTAAATTAGAAGACGATATTTAGCGAATTTATAGCATATATGCAAGATAACAAAAATGTACAATGGCCGGAAGTTTCAGCGCCGATAGCTGCAACATATCCATATAAAAGACAGATTCATGGTGATACCGTCGTGGATAACTATTACTGGATGATTGACTATTTTAAAAAGGGCCCCAGATCGGAGGCGGTGATCAATTATCTGAACGAAGAAAACGCCTATACCACAGCAATGCTAAAAGATACGGAATCTTTTCAGGAAGATTTATTCCGCGAAATGAAATCCCGCATCAAGGAAAAGGATGTGTCCGTACCTTACTTTAAGAACGGTTACTATTATTACAGCAGAACTGAGGAGGGCTATCAATATTTTAAGTTTTGCCGCAGGAAGGGTAGTTTGGATGCCGACGAAGAATTATTATTGGATATTGACAACCTAGCGGAAGGATATGCCTATTACACTGCTAAGGGGTTTTCAATTAGTCCAGACAATCGTTTGCTAGCTTTTAGTGTGGATACGGTTTCCAGAAGGGAATATACAATATACATCAAAAATCTGGAGTCAGGTGAGATTTACCCTGACCGGATTGCTAATACGGAAGGTACTGCAATCTGGGGGAATGATAACCAGACACTGTTTTATACAGCTAAAAACCCGGTGACATTGCTGAGTGAAAAAATTATGCGGCATTCATTGGGCACGGACGTTTCAGCAGATGTATGTGTTTATGAAGAAAGAGATAATACAAACTACATCGCGGTCGGTAAATCAAAAAATGGTAAATACATTATCATCAGTTCCGAAAGTACCCTATCCTCCGAGATATGGTTGTTGGATGCCGATCTTCCCAATGATGATTTTAAGGTCTTTCAGCCACGCCGGAATGACGTGCTTTATACCGTAGTTCCTTTGGAAGATCGCTTTTTGATACTGACCAATGATGAAGCCATTAACTTCCGGGTGATGCAATGTCCGCTGGACAAAACGGGGCTTGAACATTGGACTACTTTCTTGGCACATCGTCCAGATGTGCTGGTGAGTGACATCGAAGAGTTTAAGTCTTTTTTGGCAATAGCTGAACGAAAAGATGGATTGACTCAGTTGGCGATCTATAATCTGGGCAGTCAGGAGCAGCATTATTTGGATTTTGGAGAGGTGGCCTATACGGTATATCCGGGGATCAATGTCGAATATAATACGGAAAGTCTGCGTTATGGTTATACTTCTTTGGTGACGCCAAGTTCCGTCTACGAATATAACATGCGGGATCGGAGCAAAGTATTGCTAAAGCAGCAGGAAGTTCTGGGCGGCTATGACCGGACAGCCTATAAGACTGAACGTATCTATGCCTCCGTGAGGGATGGTGTAAAAGTGCCTATTTCTCTCGTTTATAAGAAAGGGGCCAAATTAGATGGCACAGCACCGTTATTACAGTATGCCTATGGTTCCTATGGTGCATCGATGGATCCTAGTTTTTCCAGCAATCGCTTGAGTTTATTAGACCGTGGATTTATTTATGCACTGGCACATATCCGTGGTGGCGAAGAAATGGGGCGTCAATGGTATGAGGATGGGAAAATGATGCATAAAATGAATACTTTTAATGATTTTGTGGATTGTGGGCGGCACCTTATTGAACAGGGCTACACTTCTCCGGCCCACCTTTATGCACAGGGAGGAAGCGCAGGTGGATTATTGATGGGGGTTGTTGCGAATATTGCTGCCGCGCAATACCATGGTATAATAGCACAGGTCCCTTTTGTAGATGTTGTGAATACCATGTTGGATGAGACAATACCATTGACGACGAATGAGTATGATGAATGGGGCAATCCCAACGTGTCTGATGCGTATTTTTATATGAAAAGTTATTCACCTTATGAGAATATTGAACCGAAAGAATATCCAAATATGTTGGTTACCACTGGGCTACATGATAGCCAAGTTCAATATTTTGAGCCAGCCAAATGGGTGGCAAAATTACGGACTGCCAAAACGGGTAAGTCTGTTTTGCTCTTGAAAACAGATATGGATTACGGGCACGGCGGCGCTTCGGGAAGATTTGACTATTTGAAGGAGATTGCTCTAGAATATGCTTTTTTGTTTAAACTGGAAGGAATCGACCACTAAATTGAGATAATACGACAACAATAAAAAAGCGGCATTGCCGCTTTTTTATTGTTGAGCATGATTGATGCTGTCCTGCTGTTTTTGTAAACGTTCTTCACGTTCGATTTCTCTGGAATCGATCTGATGTTGTTGATAGTTGTCCATCGCAACTTTGCTCGCTTTCTGCGATACATAGATGGCAAGTATAGCAACCACAGTAATGATTGCGAGTCCCCAGGCATATTTACGTTTGTCCTGTTTGACAAGCCAATACATAAAGACAATATAAGGTACAGCAAAAATAATATAGAAAATTAAACTCGGTGACATGCTATTTTCCTCTAAATGATGTATACAAAAGTATCGTTTTTTGGCCAAAAATAACGAACCCGTGAAAAAAGTCCCCTTATCAATTGATAAAGCCTTAAACCTTTATGGATTTTATTGTCAAATTAATATCGTCTGAAGCCAGGGGATAGACTGGGGATGTCAATAATTAATTGCTTGAAAATGAAGGTTACAAGCCTGTTTTGAGTCCTGATTGTAATTTTTTGATTTTTGCAAAAAATCCATGATAATATTGTGGAAAAGAAAAAAATATTTTTATACATTTGCAACGTCAGAAACAAATTGACAGAGAAATAAAATGAAACAGAGCAAAAAGAACGACTATTCTTATACTCAAACTTTTGAGAAGTTTATGAGGAAGGTGTTTTGTGCTTTCATTTTCGTAGAAATACCTGTTTTACGCTTCCGACGACCCATACTACCTCGGGCTTGATTTGAGGTAGTGAATCTTCCAAACAAGGCCATGATTGTCCGATGGTTTTGAATCCATTATTTTAATTTATTCAGTAACAAAACACGACAGTAGTTGTTGTTTTATTATTAGGGTCGTAAGTCAATGACTATATCAGATTTTTTAATTATTCCGGCTAAACCTGAGCATGCACATTATGCAGAGGTTATTTGCAACGAAATGTTCGAGTCTGCAAAGGCTCGTGGTACTGGTATTGCACGTCGTAAACCAGAGTATGTTGCCAACAAAATGAATGAGGGTAAAGCAGTGATTGCTTTACATAGGGACGGTCGATGGGCAGGTTTTTGTTATATTGAAACTTGGGGCCATGGCGATTACGTTGCAAATTCTGGACTTATAGTCAATCCCGAATTTCGAAAGGTAGGTTTGGCAAAAGCCATTAAGAAAAGGGTATTTGATCTGTCCCGTGAAAAGTATCCCAAAGCAAAGATATTTGGTTTGACCACAGGTTTTGCTGTCATGAAAATTAATTCAGAACTTGGATACGAACCCGTACCTTATTCAGAATTGACGAACGATGATGAATTTTGGAAAGGCTGTCAGAGCTGTGTGAATTATGAAATTTTAATGAGCAAAGACCGTAAGAATTGTATGTGTACGGCCATGCTCTGGGATCCGGAAGAAAAAGAACGTGAGCTGAAAGAAAAGATCCAACGTAAACATGAAGCAAAGGAGCGTTTGGAGAGAATCACACAAAAACAATCCTTGTTAAAACGTATTCAGGCAAAGTTCTGGAAATCGGCCAATAAATTCATTGCGGTCAATTTCCCAAAACATAATAAAGTTGCAAAAGGATTTTAATAACTTTAACAGAAGAAATCGAGTGTCACACATCTTTCTTCGCAAAAATCATACATAACATGTCAACTGGCGTAGTAGCCATTGAAAATAAATAATGAACAGCGATGATACGGTCAGCTTAAGGCTTAAATAGAACCGGATTGGCTGATAATAGTTTCACGGCAAAAAAAACAATTTATCTCAATGAAAAAAGTAGTTTTAGCATTCAGCGGAGGATTAGATACTTCGTTTTGTTGTATTTATCTTTCGCAAGATTTAGGTTTGGAGGTTCATTCCGTAGTCGTAAATACAGGTGGTTTTTCGGATGAAGAATTAAAGACGATTGAAGCACGTGCGTACGCATTAGGCGTAAAATCACATACGGCGATTGACGAAACAGCAGACTATTACCGCGAAACTATTAAATACTTGATCTTTGGTAATGTGCTGAAAAATGCGACTTACCCACTGTCAGTGTCCGCTGAACGCGTATGTCAGGCTACTGCCATTGCAAACTATGCAAAGAAAATCGGTGCTGAATGTGTTGCACATGGTTCTACAGGGGCCGGAAATGATCAGGTACGTTTTGACATGATTTTCCAGACCTTGATCCCAGGGGTTGAGATTATCACACCGATCCGTGATCTGCAGTTATCCCGCGAAGCGGAAATAGAATACCTGAATAAACATGGTGTTGAATATTCTGCCGAAAAAGCTAAATATTCGATCAATAAAGGCCTTTGGGGTACGTCTGTAGGTGGAGCAGAAACATTGACATCCAATCAATATCTACCGGAATCAGCATGGCCAACGCCGGTAACTTCTTCAGAACCTCAACAGATCACAATAGATTTTGAAAAGGGCGAGCCAGTTGCTTTAAACGGAGAGAACATGGCATCTGTGAAAGTCATTCAGGAACTGCAGGCTATTGCACAACCTTATGGTATCGGCCGTGATATTCACGTAGGTGATACAATCATTGGTATCAAAGGTCGTGTAGGTTTTGAAGCCGCAGCTTCAGTGATTTTAATTAAGGCACACCACACCTTGGAAAAACATACGCTGACTAAATGGCAATTATCTTGGAAAGATCAAATCGCTGCTTTCTATGGAAATTATATGCACGAAGGACAAATGCATGATCCTGTCATGCGCGATATTGAAGCATTCTTGCAGTCTTCACAAGAAACTGTAACAGGTCGCGTAATCGTTGAACTACACCCTTATCGTTTTATAGTGATTGGTATTGAATCCGAGCACGATTTAATGTCGAATAAATTTGGTAGCTATGGTGAGATGAATAAAGGTTACACGGGTGACGATGTAAAAGGATTCTCCAAAATTTTTGGAAACCAGACCATTATCTGGCATAAAGTAAATCAAAAATAAAAAATTAGGATACTTCTGTAAGCCATTGGCTTGCAGAAGTAAAGTCTTAATACTCATACTAGCTACTCAATACGAAATATAAATATGATAAAAGTAGGAATCGTTGGTTCAGCAGGATATACGGGCGGAGAATTATTGCGGGTATTGATTTATCATCCTGAAGTAGAGATTGTATTTGCTAATAGTGCGTCTAACGCGGGAAACAAATTATATGAAGTCCACAATGATCTGTTCGGTGATACAGAACTGACTTTCTCTTCTGATTTTCATTCCGATATTGATGTATTGTTCTTATGCGTTGGGCATGGCGATGCACGCAAATTTTTGGATGCGAATCCAGTTGCAGCATCTGTAAAGATTATTGATCTTTCGCAAGATTATCGCCTTCGCGCAAATACCGCTTATCAGGGGCAGCAATTTGTATATGGACTTCCGGAGCTAAATAAGGAAGCGATCAAATCTGCGCAGTATATTGCTAATCCGGGTTGTTTTGCAACAAATATACAATTAGCCCTATTGCCGCTGGCAAGTAAAGGGTTATTACCCGATCAGATTCACGTTAATGCAACAACGGGATCTACCGGTGCCGGACAGAAGCCGGGGGCGACCACACATTTCTCTTGGCGTAACAACAATCTTTCTGCATACAAGTCTTTCGAGCACCAACACCTACAGGAAATTTCGGAGTCGTTGGATCAATTGCAAAATGGATTTTTGCCAGCGTCTGATGATTCGTTATTAGCACGTGCTGCTGAAAGGATAAATTTCGTTCCACAGCGTGGCGATTTTACACGGGGAATTTTCTCGGCAATTTATGTTGATTCTGATTTGACCGAGGAACAAGCGTATGAGTTGTACGAATCGTATTATGCAACACATCCATTTACACACGTTAGCCGGAGTAATATCGACCTCAAACAAGTTGTAAATACCAATAAAAGTATTATTCATTTGGAGAAACATGGAAATAAGTTGCTGATCTTAAATGTGACTGATAATTTGTTGAAAGGAGCATCTGGTCAAGCCGTACAAAATATGAACCTCATGTTCGGATTGAATGAGCGTACGGGATTAAATTTAAAAAGTGTTGGTTTTTAATTGTTTATAGCTTATTCAACACCTGTGTTAACAGACTGTGAATAATCGAAACAGTAAAATCCTGATAAAATTACAGTTGTCAACATAGTTATTAACGCTGTGTGGAAAAGTGAAGAGGGCAACCGCTTCACTTTTTTTATGCCCGACGCCGATTTGTATAAGGATTAATGTGGATACGCTCAATGACTGTTCAGGTATTAGGCTGATTTTAATAGAATATTGAGGTAGTTAGCAGTCGGTTTATGCATTGTATTGTTACCGTATGTTTCTTAACTTAGTGAGTATAAAATCGAGTTTTATTCGATCTTGTTTAGCCAAATCAATGTATCGATAACCAATTTCAAAATGGAAAAAAGACCACGTATAAAACTCATACCGACGCTCGGCGATATCATATTGGAATTAATTGGTTACCTGTCCTTATTCACGTTATGGTATCTGGTTGCTATAAATTATTATAAACTACCTGAAACGATTCCAGTGCATTATAATACTGCAGGAAATGCGGATAGTTTTGGTGGGAAAGAGACTATTTTTGCTTTACCAATTATTGCCACAATACTATTTATAGGAATGACGATCCTAAATCGATTTCCACATACATTTAACTATCCTGTTCGGATAACTGAAGAAAATGCCTTCCGGCAATATGCAAACGCAAGTCGTATGATACGGTACTTGAAATGTATTATTGTAGTTATTTTTGGTGTTATCACGTTCAAGGCGATTCCAAATTCGGCAGGGACTTCTGATGGGTTAGGCGAATGGTTTTTCCCACTGACACTGGGATTTATCTTTATTCCATTGATCTATTATGTTGCACAAGGATTCCGGAAAGCTTAGTACTTCATTACTATACATTCTATGCACTATATTCATTCCATAAGAAATACAAAACCAATCGAGGATCGAATCGCTTATCCATTTAATATTGATTCAATATTGAATTTGAATGAATTGCGGTTTAGATCTCCAGTGACTTTTATTATTGGGGAGAATGGTTCGGGTAAGTCCACTTTGGTGGAGGCTATTGCGATTAATGCTGGTTTCAATCCCGAAGGAGGAACGAAGAACTTTAATTTCCATACGAAGGATTCCCATTCCGAACTTTTTAATGATCTGCAGGTCATAAGAACAGCCTTCCGTGAGCATGATGGCTTTTTCTTACGGGCCGAGAGCTTTTATAATGTAGCGACTGAGGTTGATGAATTGTTCAGTGAAGAGAAAGAGGCAATTTTAAGAGATCCAGATAAAGAAAATGCTCTTTCTGAGCTTTATGGCGGCTCATTGCACGAATGCTCTCATGGGGAGAGTTTTCTTAACTTAATGCATAAACGCTTTTCGGGACGTGGACTGTATCTGCTTGATGAGCCTGAATCAGCACTTTCCATCAATAGCCAATTTCGTTTACTAACGAGAATAAACCAATTGGTCAACAATAAGTCCCAATTTATTATTGCCACCCATTCACCAATTTTGTTGGCCTATCCAGATTCGGAGATTTACACCGTTTCTGAGTTCGGTTTGCAACAGGTGGAATATGAAGAAACGGAACAGTTTAAACTATATAAATATTTTCTGAATAATTATCAGAAGATGGTTACCGAACTCGGTTTGAATGAATAGGCTTTCAATTAAAGAAGTAGCTCTGCTCTTTTTCTTTAATTTATTTGAGATTCACACGGGGCTACGCAGATATCTTTCATAAATCTTTTTAATAGGTTAAATAGCGGGTTGATTATCGCTGCTTTTTTACACAATCGATTGATATACATTTCCTTTCTTTTTCTGTCAATCTAAGCCTTATCTTCATCAAAATAATACAGTTTTTAAGAATCAATATATATTCACGCTTAGATTAGTGTAATTGATATCCTTCAATTCCTATAAAACCCTGGTAGCTTAGGTAACATAAGTAGCCAAGGTAACAGACAATAGATGAAAAAAATTAAACAGATGAAAAGAAAATTCTTTATCAAGCAGCTCTTCATAGGTGCCTTATCTTGCCTTTCATTAGGTGTTGATGCGCAAACCTCTATAAAATCTTATGCCGTTCCGCTCGCAGGAAATGCTTTTATTACTAGTGGACAAAATGATGGAGCAGAAATTTCTGGACGCAATGGATTGGTAAAATGGTCAAGTGATCAAAGCATTGCATCGGTATATTTCAGAACGGAGAAAACGGGGAACCTCGAATTAAGACTCAAAGCAAAAGCTCATGCCGGAAATTCCTCCAAAATAGAGATTTCTGCTTTGGGCAAAAAGAGTTCTTTGGATATCAAAGGGACTGAGTTAGCCGAAACAGCGGCTTTGTCTATTGATGTCAAAACACCGGGCTACGTACAGGTGAATTTAAAAGGATTAAGTAAGTCGGGTGATAGGTTTGCCGATGTAACGGAATTAATGGTTAGTGGAGAAGCTGCAGCTGAAGGCCTTACCTACTCAAATGATCCTGATTATTACTATTGGTCACGTCGCGGCCCTTCCTGTCACTTAAATTATACGATACCAAGTGAAGGGAATGTCAGCTATTATTACAATGAGGTAACTGTACCAAAAGGTGAGGATAAAGTCGGTTCATATTTTATGGCGAATGGCTTTGGAGAGGGATATTTTGGTATACAGGTGAATTCGGAAACCGAACGACGTATTTTATTTTCAGTATGGAGCCCTTTTCATACGGATGACCCGAAAAGTATTCCAGATGAACAAAAAATCCATTTATTGAAGAAAGGAAAAGACGTGCATACAGGAGAATTTGGCAACGAGGGATCCGGAGGGCAGAGTTACCGTAAATATTTCTGGAAAGCGGGTGAAACCTATAAATTCTTGTTGAAAGGCATTCCGGATGGAAAAGGAAATACAGACTATACTGCTTGGTTTTTTGTGCCTGAGGAAAATGCATGGAATGTCATTGCTAGTTTCAAACGTCCGCAAACAAATACATATTTAAAAAGGTTTCATAGTTTCTTAGAGAATTTTAGTCCGAATCAGGGGTATCTAGGAAGACAGGTGGAATTTAAAAATCAATGGGTTTATGACGGGCAATGGCGTGCCGTCCAATCTGCCTCATTTAGTGTCGATAATACTTATCGTGCCCATCAACGGATTGATGCTATGGGTGGAACAACAAAAAATGGCTACTTTTTAAGAAATGGCGGTTTTTTTAATGAGATTGTTAAACCGGGCAGCAAGTTTGAGCTTGTCAATAAAAGGACTGCTCCGAAAATTGATTTTGAGAAATTGCCGTAATGGCTAACTCTGTCTCTAAAGCCAGAGATGTAGCATAACATAACAAAAAGAGTCGCACTTCAATGCGACTCTTTTTGTTATGTTATGACCTATTTATTGCTCAGAGAGTTTAATATCTCGTTCTACTGATACATTATCACCGGTAACGGCATTTCCCTCTTTATCTACCAAGGTTAATTTTACTTTGTTATTTCCCATTGGCAAGCCCTTTATTTCGTAAGGGGCCCATTTATCCAATGTAAATGTCTGTCCGTTGATATCTGCTATCACCTTATTTCCGTCTGGAGCAATACTAGTGTTGACCAAGTAGAAATCCAGAAGTAGATTTTTGGTTTCGTCACCTTTGTATTCCCCTTTTGGACGCGAGTAAAACAAAGACGGTTCTTTAGGGGTTGGCTCCTGTGACAATTTCCCCGTGGCATCTATCTTGAATTTAATCAATTTTGAGGCCTCCGTAGTTTTAATGGATTCATGATAGGACCGGGACAAAAATGAGAGTAAATAGTGCTCTGAATTTAAAGCCAAAGTAACGCTGTGCTCAGGTTTATACAGAGCAGTATAAGGTTTATTATCTAAAATAAAATGGATATGTTGCCCATCGTGCGAGTTGGCTAAATGGGCGGCATGAGCATCTTCTGTCATTTCAGTTAGCTTGAAATTTTTAACAGCATATTTCACGGTAACCTTTGCAGAGTCAGCACCTACTTTTTCGGCGCTTATAGAAGCGATTTCGAGGTGCGCTCCGGGAAATTGTTTTGAATCAGCAATTGGACTAACTGAAATGGAATCCATTTTCTGTGCAGTATTCGTATCGGCATCACCCATTGAATCCTTTTGATCAGCACCTTTATTGGATGAATTATTACATCCGGCGGCTCCGATCAATAATACTAATGCAGCAGTAATGGCTGTAATTCTGTAGTACTTCATAATTTTTCTTATTTAAATTTTTATCGTTCAGCATCTAAAATAACAATAGCTTAGCGTATTTTGTTTGTAATAATGCTACAAAGAGTATAATCTGTTAATGAGAAAACGGTATCTTAAAACAGGAGATCATCTTGTCTATCGTTTTCAAGGGGCTGAAAGAACAGCGTACATAGCCTGTGATTTGAATAAATAAATAGTTTAAAAAAATATTTATATGAGATGTAATAAATAAGAAGTCTGAAATGTCTTGTTTATATAGTATGCAAAAATGGTAAAGGAAATAATATAGCACGTATTTAAAACGAACAAACAAAAATTAGATAAACTGCAGTTTTGTACGATCAAAATCTCAAATCTGGCATCTCAATACTAAATACTAAGAATGAACCAAGAGCAATTTAAAAATACCGTTTTCGTCCATAAGGATAAGCTATTTCGCTTTGCGAAACGGATCTTGGTTGATGATGATGAAGCATTTGATGCGGTTCAAAATGTGATGATGCGTCTATGGCAGGGGAAAGATAAATTGTATCAATATAGGAATTTAGAGGCATTTTGCATGCAGAGCATTAAAAATGAAGCATTGAACCGGATTAAAAAAGCGAAGGTACGTACAGATTTCGCCGAACAGCACCAGATTATTTCAACAACAGAAAATTCAGTTGAAAATACGAAAGAAATCATTTTGGAAATGATCAACTCGCTACCCGAGAAACAACGCCTTGTGATGCACCTACGTGATGTGGAAGATTATGATATTGACGAAATCGGTGAAGTATTGGAAATGGGGGAGTCTGCTGTCAGGCTTAATCTGATGCGGGCCAGGCAGAAAGTAAAGGAGCAGTTGACAAAATTATTTGATTATGAAAGCTTCCGGATTTATTCAAATAAAAAATAGATCCAATAGCTTCATTAACAGTGAAACTCAAAGTTGTAATGATGAAAAACAGAAGATTAGCGGAATTGAAAGAAAAATACTTTGATGGCAAGTCGTCATCGGAGGAAGAAAGGGAGCTGAAAAAATCGGATGAACTGTTCTTTCAGCTATTGGATCAGGAAAAGAATGTGAAAATGGACTGGTCGTTTGAGGATTTTGAAAATCAAGTCAAAGCAGATAAAAAAATCATCAGATGGCGAGACAATATCTGGATAAAATATGCTGCTGCGGCAATTTTTTTGTTCGTGGTTGGATTATCAGTCTATCTGAACCAGAAGCAGCAAGTACAACAGCCTGTACTTGCCCATAAAGAGATCAAAGAACCTCAAAGACCGTCGATGAAAGAGGTGGAGGGAAACAATGAAGCAACAGTTCATTCCGATGTGGTGAAAGTAACACATGGAGACAGGAAACAAAGTACAATGCTGGCGACGAATACTTTGAAGCATTTCAATCAACGCGTGCCATCGAAGAAAATAATGGCGAAAAAGAAGCGGGTTGTCCAGTCTTTACAGCAAACGGAAGATGGTTATCAAGCAGATTATGTGGTATTAAATGGCAAACCTGTTGCTAACGAAGAGGAAGCTGTGGAATTGACCCTTAGGTCATTGGGATTACTGGCAAACAATCTGGAAAATGGAGTAGATAAAGCAATGAATATAAAACAAATGTCAATATCGATTAACTAAAATAATATGAAAGGATTATTAATAGCTTGCCTATTACTTGTAGCAAGTATGGCAAACGCACAGATTTCCAAGTTAGATAAACTTTTCGAGCAATATCAGGGGAAAAAGGGAGTGACCACACTTAAAATTGGAGCTCCTATGTTCAAGTTGTTAGGGAATTTAAAAATTGATGACGAGGATATGCAGACGATTACGCCACTACTCAAGAATGTTAAATCTTTGCGTATGTTGATCGTAGAGGATGGCGAAGATAAAAACTTGACAGGTATCATTCGCGGCGCCGTTTCAAATTTAAAATACGAGGAACTTATGTCGCTCAACAGTGAAGGTCAAGATATTCGATTCATGGTGGAGAATATGTCTGCTAATGCAGATATCCTAAACAATTTGTTGCTTACAATAAATGGAGATGACCAGAATCTATTTATGATTCTGGATGGGGCGATACCTTTGAAAGACGTGACGAACTTGGTCAATGAAGGAAATAACAAAGTGAGTAAGGACAAACAGAATAACAATAAAAAGTAAATATTATGAAACCATCATGATTTATTCACTCAAACTGGAAAGTGAATAAATCTGATAGCTTCATCACAACTGAAAAACAAATTTATACAGATGAAAAGATTACTAACATTGTTATGCCTAATTGGAGTGCTATTTTCATTGCAATCCTGCATCATCAAAAAAGGTTCCAACATGGATTTCGTCAGGGGATCCAATATTTCAAATAATGCAGAGATCGTTGCCATTAATTTGCCGATGTGGTTGACAAAACCATTTATCAAAAAGGCCTTGCAGGACGAGAACGACGAGGATGCAAAGGTCATGGCGGGCATCGTCAAAAAATTGAAAAAATTCAGGATGATGACATTATCAAATAATGATCAGGAAAAGAATGTATTGATTCTGGAAGATTACCATAAGTTTTTAAAGAAGAATAAATTTGAGGAGCTACTGGTGATCAACACTGAGGGGGAGGAGATCTCGATTAATGCGCGCATTGATAAAGATAATGTGATCAGCCGGGTTTCGCTATTGGTCCATGACGAAGGAGATGAAAGTGTATTTATGGATATAAAAGGTAAGTTTTCGCTGGATGAGCTTATCCAGGGATTGAATAAGATAAAATCAAAGGATAAAAAGCTCGCCACCAAATTGGCTGATACCCATACTGTAGTTCAACAGGAACTTTAGCTGAGATAGAGAATCCTGATTAAACAGCATATAAATGCCCCAAAAACTAAAATAGTTTTTGGGGCATTGTTGTAGTATACTTCCTTTTTATGACTCAAAGACGATGTCCAGGGCATCAAAAATATGTTTTTTTGCCGTAGCTAAATCTGCGTCAGTATGTGCAGCGGAAACAAAACCGACTTCATACCCCGAAGGACCGAAATAAACCCCTCTATTTAGTAGTTCGCGATGCATGATTTTGTATGATTCCATGGAAGCGGGATCAATCTCGCTTGCTTTCTTGATATCTTCTTGCTCAGTAAATGCAAACCAGAAAATAGAGGCAACGTGGAATAATTGTACTCGGTAGCCTTTTTCAGCGATATAATCACGCATATCCTGTACGAATGCCGCAGTTTTCGCATTTAAGTTTGTGTAGAAATCATCTTGTGCCAAAATAGTCAAGGCTGCAATACCTGCTGCCATGGCTACAGGGTTCCCTGACAAGGTACCAGCTTGATAAACGGCACCATCAGGTGAGATACAGGCCATAAGTTCTTTGGATGCCCCATAGGCTCCCACTGGCATGCCACCGCCTATGATCTTGCCATAGGTGATAATATCTGGCTGTATTTCGTAATAAGCAGAAGCTCCTTCAAAACCGATCCGGAATCCGGTGATGACCTCATCCATGATTAGCATACTCCCATTTTCTTTTGTGATATCACGGAGGAAATGCATGTATTCTTTGGATTGCATCAAT
This sequence comes from Sphingobacterium puteale, assembly GCF_003627955.1. Classification (GTDB taxonomy): domain Bacteria; phylum Bacteroidota; class Bacteroidia; order Sphingobacteriales; family Sphingobacteriaceae; genus Sphingobacterium; species Sphingobacterium puteale. The sequence goes on from NZ_RBWS01000008.1 coordinate 367,953, forward strand.
AGACCATTGTTGGCTGGAATACCTTCAATGATCACTGCAGCGATCTGATCTTTAAATTCTGTAAAAGCAGCTTTCAGTGCGTCTTTGTCATTTAACTCGATGACGATTGTTTCATCTGCAAAAGCTTTGGGAACGCCAGCCGAAGAAGTTTCTCCGAAAGTCACCAATCCCGATCCTGCTTTTACCAAAAGCGAATCCGAATGACCATGGTAACATCCGTCAAATTTGATGATCTTATCGCGTTTGGTATATCCTCTTGCCAAGCGGATTGCAGACATCACAGCCTCGGTTCCTGAACTGACAAAGCGGATTTTTTCTATATATTTATTTTTTTCAATAATCAATTCGGCAAGTTGATTTTCCAGAGCAGTAGGTGCACCAAAGCTCAATCCTTTACTTAATTGTGCGGCAACGGCCTCGCGAACTTGATCGTTATTGTGTCCCAAAATCAAAGGACCCCACGAACAGCAGAAATCGATGAACTCATTGCCATCAGCATCCCAAAGATGCGCTTTGTCGCCACGTTCAATAAATAAGGGGGTACCAAATACGGATTTAAAAGCTCGAACGGGAGAGTTTACGCCGCCCGGGAAATATTGTTTTGCTTTTTCAAATAATTCAGCAGATTTTGCTCTTGAAATATCAGGTGCTTGCATAGTCATTATATTTGAATGCGAAGTTATCTTTTTTTACGAAGATAAGTCTCATGGAAACGTAAGGAATCAAGAATTCAGTGGTATTCTTTATTTAAAGGTCGGGGTGTCCTCTTTTTTTCGTAATAATATTTCTTGTTTATTGATCAATAAAGTGATCTCGTTTGTTGAGTTTATTTGAATCTCAAATGGAGTTTTGTTGTCGCTGTATTTTCCAAATAGATTGGGACTAAATAGATAACCACTAAATTTCTGTTGGTTTAATAGCACGAGGCTATCGACTTTCTGGTGTACTGAGGTATTAAGGCTTCCTGCTTTTGCGTTTATAAACGTAAAGAAAGCATCACCATTTTTATTAAATGCTACTGATTTTAATTTTGCGTCTTCGGCGATCCATACACCTTCCAGAAGTGAGTAAATAGGATGCTCATGGGCAGCAGAACCCGACAGTAGAAAACTGCTGATAAGAATACTTTTTAACATAATATGGATGTTTATAATAATCCGTTTGACTCTGCTGGGGTCAGATAGTTTAAAAGTAGTGGACCAAAAAAAGGTTCGAAAAACTTAATTTCGAACCTTTTTTAATATTTACTTTTATCTTTGAGCAATTCGCTGTTTTTAGAGCGACCCCCCCGATCTTATTTGCCTAAATAAAGCCCTTTTCCAAGACTTCTTTTGAGTGGTACGATAAAATCGCTGTTGCGCCCGCGCGTCTGAAGCTTAATAAAGTTTCCAGGATTACACGTTCATCCAACCAGCCATTTTGAATGGCAGCTTTTAACATAGCGTATTCGCCACTGACATTGTACACCGCGATCGGGAGATCAAAATTATCAGCAAGAAGTTTCACAATATCTAAATAGGGAAGTCCCGGTTTAACCATTAGAAAATCCGCACCTTCTTGGGCATCTAGTTGTGCCTCGATAAGTGCTTCTTTTGCATTCGCAGGGTTCATCTGATACGTTTTCTTATCCCCATGTTTTGGAGCTGAGCCCAAGGCATCTCTGAAAGGGCCGTAATAGGCTGATGCATACTTCGCCGTATACGACATTAGAGACACGTTTGTGAAACCATTATGGTCCAATAGCTGACGAATATACCCGATACGTCCGTCCATCATATCCGATGGCGCGATAATATCTGCACCCGACTGCGCGTGTGCGAGTGCCATCTTGCCCAATACTTCCAATGTTTCATCATTTAAGATCTCGCCATTCTCAACAATTCCATCATGACCATCGCTGCTGTAAGGGTCCATTGCTACATCCGTCACAACACAAGCTTCAGGAAAATTTTTCTTGACAGCTTCAATAGCACGCAGATATAAACTGCCATCACGGTAACTCTCCGTCGCGTATTTGTCCTTCAATGATTCTTCAATATTGGGAAATAGGTCGAATGAACGTAGGCCTAATTTGAGGCAGCTCTCCACTTCTTTCAATAAATTATTTATCGAATAGCGGTAGATGCCCGGCATTGATTTAACCTCGGTTTTTTGATTTTGGCCATCTACAATAAAAAGTGGAAAAATCAAATTTGACGCGTCTAAACGTGTCTCTTGAATCATGTCGCGAATCACGGCAGATTTACGATTTCTTCTCGGACGTTGTAACATTATATTTAATTTATTTATGATCCAGTAATCCAGTGTTGTTCAATGACAAAGACTATAAAATTTTTTGCCGACTTCTCAATACTTGATACTAACTACTCAATACTATTAATATTCCAATCCAAATACAGCCTCTGAAAGACCGATCTCATCTGGAGAATATGGAAGTGTATAAGGAACATTCATCTCATCAAACTTGGCCCCGGTTGAACGACCGATGCAGATGACTTTTTGTCCCGGTTCTAAAAGATTGTCCGCAAAATAAGCCTCTACATTACTAGGACTTGTAAATACGAGTACTTCTGCATTGGACGGATCCACATCCTCCTCCAATACGGTTTCATAGACAGGGATATTAATGATTTTTGTTTCTGGGCTTAATGCTTTCTGAATCGTCTCAAGCGATTCCTTTGCACGCGGGATAAGTACTGTTCCACCATTTGCCAATTCGGCAAATTTCTTGGCGATTTCATCCATATTAATACCTTCGCTGTCACCGGAAAAATCCGCTACGCGATCGTACTTACGTAATATTTCTTCCGAACCACGGCCGATAACGCCTATTTTGGTCTTTTTACTTAACCGCGGCTCCAGGTTGAAGAAATGCTCAATCCCGTTTTTGCTTGAAAATATAATCCAATCAACATGCTTTAGGATAAAAGGGTCCAGTTTATTGATGATCGGAAATATCTTGATCAGCGAACGGCCTTCGATAGTGATATTATGTTTGGCCATAGCACGGGCGAAGTAGGAATTTTCGTCTACCTCCCTGGAAATAAAGACAGATTGCGGTAACTTACGATCTTTTGCGTACTTGCTGAAAATACGCTCAGCCAATCTGGTTGGATCGGTATCTCTCAAGTATACACGGTCAGGAAAGTCTTCACTTGTATCGGCAATAGAAGCCCAAGCTTCATATTCATCACCACTTTTGCGGCAATAACATCCGAGTGGTGCATGACATCCAGCGTCAAATTTGTTCAATACCAATCGTTCTACTGCAATGGTTTTAGCGACCTCATTGTTATTTAGTGGTTGCAATGCAGTAAAGAGTTCTTTATCGACTTCACGGATCTGAATAGCTAATACACCTTGTGCCGGAGCAGGGATAATTTCGACCGGTGGAATTTCTTCGACATGAAAGTCTGTGATATCCATTTCGATACGGCTGATACCCGCCTTTGCCAGCACAATAGCATCGTATTGCTCGTCCCGCAGCTTCTGCATTCTTGTTTGGAGGTTACCTCTTAGATCGTCGAATTCCAGGTCTGGGCGTAAAGCCGATATTTGTGCTTTTCTACGGTTGGAAGATGTTCCGACAGTTGCGTTATGTTTTAGCGATAGACGTTTCTTGATATCTACACAATCCTTGTGGATAATCAATAATTCGGAAGGGTCCTCCCGTTCGGAAACAGCCGCAATAATCAATCCCGGCGGATTGATTGTAGGTAAATCTTTGTGTGAATGTACGGCTAAATCGATGGTCCCGTTCAAAAGTTCTTCCTCAAGTTCTTTGGTGAAAAATCCTTTACCTTCCAATTTATCCAAACGGAGATGCTGAATAATATCACCTTGAGTTTTGATGACTTTTAACTCTGCTTCTATACCAATTTCCTGTAATCGGTCTTTCACAAAATTTGCCTGCCACATTGCAAGAACACTTCCCCGGGTGCCAATGATTAGTTTTCTATTCACGTTATTTTACTTTACCTATTAAAATGTGTTTAATACAATTTATTGAAGCAAAAATAAATAAATAGGTGGAATATGTTGACACGTTACTGTCATTATCTAGGAGGAAATGATTGATAAACCGAAAATTAGAACAGCAGTAGGGGCTCCCTTGATAAAAAAATCAATTGCATTACGGTCGCCATTATTGGGGTACAAGTCAGAAAAGGATAAATGTAATTCGTCAGAAATGATTGCAGCGGTAGGATTGCAATTAGTTTTTCTCAATCTCAGGCGTTTTAACCAAGATTTCTTTCGCCATAACCATCGGAACTTTGATATATTTCTTTTCCATATAGTTGATGACTTTTTCAAGAACCTCCCTCGCTTCAGGTGTCAGCGCCTGTACTTCTTGGGCAAAGACCTCGTTTAAGGCAAATGACTTGATTTCTTTGATCTTCTCAGGAACTTCACGCATAGCAACCTCTACGCGTCTCTGTTTGATCAGTGGTAAAAATTCCTGAATATTGTCCTGTATGATTTTTTCAGCACTGTCCAGTTCATTATAACGTTCCTGGATATTTTTCTCCGCAATAGCTTGTAAGCTACTGACTTCAATGTAATGAATCGGGTTGTGTTTGATTACTTCGGCATCAATATCATTTGGAACAGCTAAATCAATGATAATTTTCTTGTCGGTTTCACCATTTAGTAGCGATTGGTACAAGGTATTATCAATGATTGATGTTGGAGCACCTGTACATGTAATCAGAATATCAAAACCTCCTTTGTATTTGTCAATGCTAGCAAGTGGATAAGCCTCAGCATTTAACTCCTCAGCTAATGCTTTTGCGTTTTCAAGCGTGCGGTTAAAAACGACAAATTTGGCTTTTTGATTTTTTTGGAAATATTTTGCTAAGTTCTGGTTTGTTTCGCCTGATCCGACAATAAGGATTCTAGGGTTTTCAACGAGCTTTAATTCACGTAATTTGCGGTAGGCAAGAGAAACAACAGAAATCGGATTTCTGGAAATTTTTGTATAAGTATAAACTTCTTTTGCTGTTTTTACAAGACGATCCATCATTAAACGAAGGAAATCACCTGTAAAACCAGCTTCTCTACAGCGATCATAAGCTCTACGTACCTGCGCCAAGATTTCTTTCTCGCCAACAACAAGGCTTTCGAGCGAACAGGACATCCGAAGCAAATGATGTAAGGCATCCATTCCTTCATATTTGTTGACCTGACCCAAATAACATTGGAGTCGCTCCTGCGGAACACAGAAATTTAATTTTCCCATAAATTCCGCAATAAATTCGTTAGTCAGCTCATGAGCACCATAAAATACAAACTCTACCCGGTTACAAGTACCTATGTAAAAGATCTCTGGAATATCCAGGCTGTGTTTTAAGCTAATGAGGCGACTTTCTAAATCCTCATTGCAGATCACTAGATTACCTAGATCTTTTAATTCGACATGTTTATGAGTAAACGCTAATACTTTAAGATTTTTCAAAGCTCTAATCCCTCGCTTATATTTAACGGTACAAATGTAGCTTAAATGCTTTGTGCTTGTGTCAAAAATCTGTCAAACGCATTAATTTAGAAAGATTTTAAATAGCTTTATTTTATTTTTAATTAGTTGGTTTTTAGTATTTTAAGTATTGTTGTAGAATAGAGTGATTTTCATCACACATCTGTGTGATGAAAATTCCAACCTCTTGAAGGTGTTAAACTATTCATTATTGCCTGTATTTGTTTGTGCTGAGTCTATGGTGATATCTTCCAGTTCCTCTACATAGGGGACTTCTTCATTGGTGGTTGCCTCCTTTATTTCACTGTCAGTATATTGATAATAAGTATCAAATGTTTTAGTCTCTTTATTGTAAATCAATGCATACTTGGAACTTTTGTTTTTGACAATAATTCCGTCAGCTGGGGCGGGCACCAATTTCATCTCATCCATAAAAATCTTTTGTCCCTTTTTGAAGCTATTGATCAAAGGAAGTTCACCGGAATATTCTTTCCAGAAAAGAATATCTCCTTTTGCAGATATAATCCAGATGGCACTACTTTGATAGTCATTTTTTTCCACTAAAAAAGCCATTTCTTTATTCCAATTGTCCGCATCATGACGATCAGTAAAATTACCGTAACAGAATACCGATTTTGCACGGTCCTTTATACGGGTAAATTTATAGATAGGTTTATCACCGGAAGGTTCCAGGTAACTATTTCCCATAAAGATTTTTGTAATGCCTCTCCGGTAACGTAATGGAATATTTTCATATTCGGGGATTGTAAAGATGGCATTGTTCCAATGGGCATAGTCATCAATGGAGCTCCAGCCATCAGCCTCTTCGAGATCTTTTGGATCTGCATTTTCAAATCCGTCCACGGCTGTAGCACTTTCTACAGGCATAGCGTCAAGGTCTTGTCGCTGGACAACATTATAATATCCTCCACCGGCAACTGCGATCAATAACAAGACAATTCCGATAACGATATATATTCTTTTCTTTGATTTTTGTTTTGGCGCCTGTTCTGTCTCAGGTTCTTCAAATGCTCTTTTCATGTTCAATATTTGCCTTAAATTTTAAATCAACTTTTGGGTAAAGACTCTATTTCAGATACTTTTTTTAACTCAATTTCGAAGGGGGCTATTTTGTTCAATTTCGAATGATCTTTTGGATTATTGTTATTTGTCCGGAATGTTATACGAAAATTTCGTTTTAAAATTAGAACAAATTTCCAAAAAATGAAATACAAGTTATATATGTGGCGATATTCAACTTATATTCGTATCAATTTTAAAGTAATTTGAGCCATGGTCATCATCAGGAAGTATTTTGCCATTGTTGGACTAATCATTTGTTTTTTGTCCAGTATGACTCCATTTTTAAAAGTTCCTATCAAGGGTAACTGGAATCTTTATCAGGTGGACGCCTATCTATTTTTTATTACCATGCTGATTCTGGGAATAACAGCATTGTTATTTTTTGTTCGTGCGGTACGCGCCTATCAATGGATGACAAGGCTGTCCGCATGTTGGTATCTAGTCAGTATTACCGCCGTATGGTTTAAAATCAACAATTATTTTGGCTGGGGGTTTGCGGACAAATTGTTGTCCAAATCACTCCACATGCGTTGGGGATGGATTGTCTATTTGATTGGTATCCTGCTATTGCTGTTGAGCACCAAGAAGATTGTGTCAACAAATGAGTGAAGCAAAAAATAAGCTAGATATTTTATCTAGCTTATTTTTTGTTCGGACGATGCGGTATAAAATGCGCCTTTAGTTTATCCAGACCGAGATCCTCTTCAATTTTGTCTAACTCATAAGACCAGATTTTCTCATCCAAAATTTCATGCAGCACTTTCGGATTGGTGAGGTCCACTGGACGTACACGCTGCTCTCTATCGATTGGATTAGTCAGCTCCTGCAAACTGCTACTATGTCTAATGATCTGAAAACGGAATGTCGGCCATTTTCCAACATTGGCGAAGTTTCCTGTATAAAATTGGATAGAATCGTGCGGCGGTATTTTATTGCTAAAAAGGCCTTTCACTTTATTCGCCGTAGCTTCGGAAACTGATACCAATAGCTCATAACTTGTCTCATTGATAATATGTAGTTTGGCCAATCCATCTTTATGATCTCCGGAGATAGCCAGTAAAATTCCTTTTTCGATAAATCGATACGGAGTCAACGGGGCGGCATGCTGATCAAGCTCGTCATCTGCTCTGCGCATATTTCCAAAGACGAGCGTGATCTTGTCCATGGGAACAGGAATTTCAAATCCTGTTTCATCTGTTACTCCGACAATATTGTTCGCTTGCATGGAGGTGATATGTCCTTCAATTGGCTCATCCACAAATCTGACTAAGTCGCCTATTCTAAATTTCATGATTAATTTACTTTTGTATCTATAATATATAATAGTTTTTCAAGATCTGCATGGTCATTGTAGAGGTGGAATCCGACGCGTATACCTGAACCGCGGGGGAAACATTTTATACCTTCATCCATCAGAAGCTGAAAATTTTTGGGGTCGATCTGTATATTGAAAATATTGCTTTGTGGACGTCTATTTATAATAAGATCCAGGAGTAGCCCTCTGCTAACCAGTTCAGCCCGGGCCTGTGTCACCAGATTCTGTGTATACAAGACTGTTTCAGCATAGCCCCATTGTTCCAACTGCAATAAAGACTGTTGTAAGGTTCCGTGAGCTAGGGTATCCAAGTGTCCTGGTTCAAAGCATAACTGTACTACGGATTTATTCATCCATTGGTTGTCGAGGTAACTGTAATTTCTCTGGATATCAGCATAAAGGATTTCTTTAAGTCGATCGTTCAGCAGGATAAAGCCATTTCCGAATCCGGCCATTAGCCATTTGTATCCACTGCTCAATACGGCGTCAAAGCCCGAGGAATTAAAGTCAAATAAATCAGTTCCTAAAAATTGCGTTCCGTCGCCAATGATTAACAAATCAGGATGCTGATGTTTTAATTCCTGTATAAAAGAAAGGTCTATTTTTAAACCGGAGATGTACTGAACTATGGATAGAATAAGTACGTTGGGTCTAAAAGTTGCCATGGCATCCAGAATATTAGCTTCAAGCTGTTCGTCCATGTTGACAAAGCTATGCTCAAACCCACTAATTATTGTTGGGAAATTTACCGAGGGATAATCATTGTCCAAAAGCAGCACCTTATAATGCTTGGGAAGGCCCGCTAATAATGCATTGAAGGCAAAAGAAAAGCAGCTTGACAAAAATACATTGCCCCTAGGACAATTGAAAAACTGCTCTAGTGTATTTCTGCAGGAATCCAACATGGCGCCCTGTTGTTCACGAAGTGATGTGTTGGACTCATGAAACGCTTGATCGCGTTGCGTACGCCATTGCTTTGTTTCACGTGAAAGTAGGCCTGATCCGGGGGTAGTCAAGTAAGTTGTCGCTTCATCAATGTCAAAATATTTACTATAGGGACTGTTCATATCTTGGTTTTTTTGTTAATATTGCTAAATAATCAGGTAAAGAAAGGTATTCACCGCCCATGCTTTCCAAATGAGACGTATGAAATTGACAGTCTATCAATTGTAGGTCTATTTCTTGTGCCAGGTAAATCAGTGCAGCTTTAGAAGCATTAGGTACTTTGGAAAACATGCTCTCCCCACAAAATACACCATTGATCAGCATACCATAGAGCCCACCTACAAGTAATCCATCTTGCCATACTTCCACTGAATGTGCATATCCTATTTCATGCAGTGCTGTATAAGCCTGGATCATGTCTTCTGTGATCCATGTTCCATCTTGATCTTTTCTATTGATAGCGGAGCAATTTTGGATAACTGTGTGAAAGCTGCGGTCTACCGAAATGGAAAAGGTCTTTTTCCGGATACAGGCAGCCATGCTTTTGCTGATCTTAATCTTGGCAGGGTAGATGACGAAGCGTGGATGAGGTGCATACCATAATATCGGTGTATCATCACTAAACCAGGGAAATATACCATTGCTATAAGCCAAAAGTAGTCGGTCAGCCGAAAGGTCACCCCCGATAGCCAATAAACCATCTTCATCAGCGTAGCTCGGATGTGGAAACTCCAGCTTTTTGTTATCCAGTTCAAATACCATCGATCCTTAGATAGGCCAATTTTTAAATTGCGTTATTCTTCTGGTTGACGAGGCTCTTTACTTATTTCTTCAAATAATTTTTCCATGTGCTCCACGTACTCATTGGTGTCATCCAGAAAAAAATCCAATTGTGGGACAATTTTGACTTGATTTTTAATTTTTGATCCCAATTTATAACGTATCTCGGATGTTTTGGTACGTATTGCTTTGATGTCTTCCTGCGCAGTCTTCGTGTTTAAAAAGCTCAAATAAACACGTGCGATAGCCAAATCAGGAGTAACTCGGACACGTGTAACTGTAATGAATGCTCCCGGAGCCCATGCCTTACCTTCCCGTTGAAATAATGCTGCTAGATCTTGTTGAATGACTCCAGCAAAACGTTGCTGTCTCTTGCTTTCTGTTCCCATCGTATACGTTTTATGTTGAATATTCTCAATATGATACACAAAGATAGGTATTTTAGGCTAGAATCACATGCATACCTATCGACTGGGCTTGAGCACCCGTGTATACGAAAAAAGGCACATCTTGGTTTGACGTGCCTTTAAATTTCGATTCACAATTGGTTAGGTAATTTCTTGCAAGTTTTAAGACGTTGGGGTCTATCATATTTGGTTTTTAATCTCGGTGTATTTAAAGTGGTAAGTATTTACTAACCTTACCGGCTTTTATTTTTTCATCTCCCTTACACTACAAACATAGGAATACTTAAAAAACTGACAAAATAACTTTTAAAAATAAAGTGAGTGGTTACTTATAATATGTGTTTATTGCGATTTAACAAACTTTTAACATTTGTTTTTTTTTGTAACACATATTTTTTTATCCTCAAATTCTCCTTTTCACCCTTCTTTTGATTATTGTTCCACCTCGCACAGCTTGGCATTGATATAACCATTTGCAATTGGTATTTTTGCAATGTTAATAAATCAGGTGCATTTGGATCAATAACTTCAATCTATTTAAGATAGAGCATAAATAATGAATAAAGATCGTTTTATGCGTAACAAAGCTGAGTTGTAAATGCTAGATTGCGCCAATTGACAAATAACTTATGACATACAAATAAATATTCTGATGAGCTATGATCAGCTGCAAAATCGAAATGAATATTGGCTCATCGTAATTTCGTTACCATAAAACAATATATAATTAATGAAAATCTGGCAAAAAAATATAGATGTTGATTCGTTTGTAGAATCTTTTACCGTAGGTAATGACCGTGTAATGGACCTACAGCTTGCTGCAGCGGATGTTTTGGGCTCTTTGGCCCATACACGGATGCTAAATAGCATCAGCCTGATGACTGATGAGGATCTTGCTTTGGTACAGAAGGAACTGAAAAATATCTATAAGGAAATTTTAGCGGGGGATTTTCAGATTGAAGATTCGGTCGAAGATGTGCATTCACAGGTTGAGATGTTACTCACACAACGCATCGGCGAGGCCGGAAAAAAAATTCATTCAGGCCGATCCCGAAATGATCAAGTGCTTGTGGACTTAAAACTGTACTTCCGTACAGAGATCCAACATATAATTCAGAATACCGAAGCTTTCTTCAATGAACTGATCCAGCTTAGCGAACGTTATAAACATATTTTGATACCGGGCTACACACATCTTCAGATTGCAATGCCATCATCTTTTGGTTTATGGTTTGGCGCTTATGCGGAAAGTCTGGTTGATGATCTGGAAATGATGAAAGCTGCCTGGAAGGTCTGTAATAAAAATCCATTGGGTTCGGCTGCGGGTTATGGTTCTTCTTTTCCGTTAAATAGAACAATGACCACACAGTTATTGGGATTTGAAGATCTGAATTATAATGTGGTCTATGCGCAGATGGGTAGGGGGAAGACCGAACGGATTTTAGCACAGGGGATGAGTTCTATCGCGGCTACATTAGCAAAGTTTGCGATGGACGTGTGTTTATATATCAATCAGAATTTTGGCTTTATTTCATTCCCGGCCCATTTGACAACAGGGTCGAGTATTATGCCACACAAGAAAAATCCTGACGTTTTTGAACTGATCCGTTCACGTTGTAATAAAATTCAGGCATTGCCGAATGAAATTGCATTGATGACAACGAATCTTCCTTCAGGTTACCATAGGGATCTCCAATTGTTAAAAGAAAATCTATTCCCGGCGTTTAAATCGCTGAATGAATGTCTTGAAATAGCGACTTTCATGCTAGAGAATATTTCCGTAAAGGACAATATCCTTGATGATCCAAAATACGATTACCTCTTCTCCGTCGAGGTGGTAAACAATGAGGTGCTTAAAGGCGTGCCTTTCCGTGAGGCTTACCGGACTATTGGTATTGATATAGACGAAGGACGTTTCAAACCATCGAAAGAGGTTAACCATACACATGAAGGTAGTATCGGAAATCTTTGCAACGATCAGATTCAACGAATGTTTCAGCAGGTAAAAGCGACTTTCGGATTTGAACAAGTAGAAAAGGCCTTGGAAGAATTGGTGAAATAAGACCAATCATCCTGTTCAGTCCGTAAAACTACTTGGTAACAATAGTTGCTGATTGAGACATGCTTGACAAACAAGAGCTGTGATATATTTATGTTATCACAGCTCTTGTTTTTTATTTCTTAATTGAAAATTTAAAGTGTGTCTCTGAATCAAACGATTCACCGGCCTTTAAAAGTGTCGAGGGAAATTCTACCTGATTGGGGCTGTCAGGAAAATGTTGTGTCTCCAGGCAGAATCCGGCATAAGGCAGATATTTGTACCCTCTTTTGCCGATATCATTTCCTGTCATCCAATTTCCGGTATACAGTTGTACCCCGGGCTCGGTAGTGAATACATCCAGCTGAATGCCTGTGTTTTTTGAGTAAGCTGTTGCGCAGGGCTGGGAGATTGGTTTATTATTGACATAACAATGGTCATAGCCCTTGGCTGCAATGAGCTGCTCATCATTTTCTGTGATGTCCTGAACAATTTTTTTAGGGGTTCTGAAGTCAAAAGGCGTCCCTTCTACTGGTACGACCGCATTGGGTACTTGATTCTCATCCACAAACAGCACTTCATCTGAATTTATTTGAAGTACTTGTTGCAATACATCTCCGCTTCCCTCTCCATCAAGATTGAAATAGGTATGATTTGTTAAATTAATATGCGTGTCAGCATCGGACTGTGCGTGGTATTTGATAATGATTTCGTTGTTTCTCGTTAGGGTGTAGGAAACCATTATTTTTAAATTTCCCGGGAAGCCCTCCTCGCCATCTTTAGAAACATAATAAAATTCTACATGAGACTGATAGGTTACTCTACGGTCCCAAACTTTATCATGGAAGCCCGATATTCCACCATGCAGACAATTTGTGCCATTGTTCTGGGGAAGAGTATACTGTTTCCCGTCTATTTCAAATTTGCCGTTTGCGATGCGGTTTGCAAATCGGCCAGCAGTACAGCCATGGTATTTTTCATCGGATTCCAGATAACCCTGAATAGAATCAAAGCCTAGAGCAACATCAACTAGGTTGCCTTTGTTGTCGGGGACTAGGATACTGACAATACGGGCGCCGTAATCCGTTAAAAGCACCTGCATACCGCCCTCATTTTTTAATAAAAGTAAATGGGTGTTTTTCCCCTCAATATTGGTTTCAAAATGTTTTGGAATAAGTGATTGATATCTAGTCATGATTGTTCCTATTGGTATTGATAGTTAAAGATACATATAAGTAGTGAGATATGAGAATTGAGAAGGGAGACTCCGGTTAGGCTGTTTTTTCGGGTTGATCTAATAGGTGCCTGAATTTTTATTTTTTATATATTTGCGCTATGTCTGAAAAAATGAACTGGAAAGATTTGCTTTCTGCAAAACGCTGGGGCTATGAAGATAGAACAGCTGACAGCTACCTTGTGGCTCGGTCGGAATTTCAACGGGATTATGACCGGTTGATCTTTTCTTCCCCATTTCGAAGATTACAGAATAAAACGCAGGTTTTTCCGCTTCCGGGAGCTGTTTTCGTGCACAATAGGCTAACGCATAGCTTGGAGGTTGCCAGCGTAGGTCGGTCACTTGGCCGTATGTTTTATGCGCAGTTAAAGGAGGAAAATTCCAATATAGATACCGAATACCCGTTTCTGCAGGAAGTCGGAAATATTATTTCGGCAGCCTGTCTATCTCATGATTTAGGTAATCCAGCATTTGGCCATTCGGGGGAGTCTGCGATATCCACCTACTTCACGGATGGGGAAGGGCGTAAGTATCAGGAACAAGTGACTGCCGAAGAATGGGCAGATCTGACACATTTTGAAGGCAATGCCAATGCTCTCCGGATTCTGACCCACGCTTTTCAGGGAAAAGACCCTAAAGGATTTGCACTGACATATACATCCTTGGCATCTATTGTAAAATATCCTTGTTTAGCGATAGATGGCCATGTCAAAAAAAGCCATCACCGCAAAAAGTATGGATTTTTTACAGAAGAGCAAAAAGCATTCGAGAAAGTAGCCAATGAATTGGGGCTGTTAAGGGATCCTTCAAACCCCAAAGGGTATTTACGGCACCCTTTGGTGTACCTGGTCGAGGCGGCTGACGATATCTGTTACAATATCATTGATCTGGAGGATGCACATCATTTAAAAATACTATCCTACCAAGAGGTCGAGGAACTTTTGTTGCCGTTATGTGGTTCCGAAAATCTTCGTGACCGATTGGATGGTTTGCTGGATACACCGAGCCGTGTGGCGCTATTGCGGGCTAAGGCAATTAACACCTTGATCAAGGGTTGTGTGGATGTGTTTGTACGTGAACAGGAACAGTTTTTGTCAGGGACTTTCTCCTCTGCATTGATGGATGCGCTGGATGAAAATATTGTCAAGCAAATGAATAAGATCTCGAAAATTTCCATAGCGAAGATCTATAATGCGCCTACCGTAGTCCAGATTGAGATCGCCGGTTATCGTGTCATGGATGCTCTGTTAAAGGAGTTTGTGCCTGCATACCTCAAAAAGAACAAAAATAACTACGATAAAAAATTAGTTGCACTGATTCCGGAGCAATTTTATACTGACAAGCAGGATTCCTATTCCAAAATCCGCTGTGTACTGGATTTTGTTTCTGGTATGACTGATGTATATGCCATTGAACTCTATCGTAAGATTAAAGGAATAACAATTCCGAGTATCGAATAAGTTTGCGAACAATTTATTTTGTTAGCGAGTGATCCCAGTAATCGAATTATTAAGATCATGCTTACTTTTGTAAGTTATCTTGTCAAAACAAAAATGAAAGGGCTTGATAAGCCAAGGGCTTGTATAGGTAGTGTCTCAAATCTCAATACTCAAATCTCAAAACGTTAAAATGAAAGTTGTAATAGCTGAAAAGCCCTCTGTGGCACGTGATCTGGCCCGTGTCATGGGAGCGAAGGAAGTCAAAGATGGCTATATCGCCGGAAACGGCTATGCCTTTACTTATGCTTTTGGTCATTTGGTTCAATTATGCACGCCTCAGGCTTACGGTTATAATAGCTGGACCATTTCCAATCTTCCTATTATACCTGCAAATTTTAAACTTGAATCGAAAAAAGTTAAGCGGGATGGAAAGCAGATGGATGACGCAGGTGCGGTCAAACAGCTGAATACGATAAAATCGCTGTTAGAGCAGGCGGAAGAGATTATTGTGGCAACGGATGCGGGGCGTGAGGGGGAGTTAATCTTTCGTAATATCTATTACTTTTTGGGTTCGAAGGTGCCGTTTAAACGACTGTGGATTTCGAGTCAGACGGATAAAGCCATCAAAGAGGGCTTTGCAAATTTAAAAGCGGGAACAGAATACGATAGTTTATACATGTCTGCCCGTTCAAGATCAGAGTCAGATTGGCTGATCGGGATCAATGCTACACAGGCGATCACCTTGGCAGCAGGCAACAAAGGGCTTCTTTCTTTGGGAAGAGTTCAGACGCCAACCTTGGCGATGATCTGCTCACGTTACCTGGAAAATAAAGATTTTAAGCCGCAGGCATTTTATAAAATACAGGCCGGCTTCGAAAAAGATAATATCAGTTTTAAAGCTACTTCAAACAAAATAGATAAAAAAGATGTTGCCGAACAGACCATCGCCCGATTGACTGTTGGTGCAAATGCACGCGTTGCTAAGGTTGAAGCTAAAGAGACAAAGGAGCAGCCCCCTTTACTCTTTGACTTGACTTCCCTGCAACAGGATGCGAACAAAAAATATGGTTACTCAGCCGACCAGACGCTGAGTATCGCGCAGACACTTTACGAGAAAAAGGTCATTACCTATCCCCGTACGGGATCCCGTTATATCGGTGAGGATGTTTTCGAACATATCGAGGAGCTTTTTCAGCACCTCTCGGATCATGCGGAGGAATCTATTGCTTCCATCGCGAAGAATTTAATCGGGACAAAGTTAAATAAGCGTTCTGTAGATGACAAAAAGGTAACCGATCACCATGCGCTGTTGGTAACTGATGAGAAACCGGGGCACATGTTGAAAGAACAGCAGAATATTTACAACATGATTGCCAAGCGTATGGTCGAGAGTTTCTCTGAAGTCTGTATCAAGGATATCACCACAGTCACCATAGACGCACAGGGAGTCGAGCTGATCGCAAAGGGAACGGTCATCAAACAGTACGGCTGGCGCCTTTCTGCCGAGCAGATAGAAGCTCCGGATGAGGATAAGAACACCGATGACCAAGACAATGAGAATGCGCAGTTACCTAAATTGCTGGCGGAGGAATTACTGCAAATATTGACATTGGAACTTGCCGAGCGTTTTACCAAGGCACGTCCGATTCATACTGAAGCTTCACTCTTAAAAGCAATGGAAACTTCAGGTAAAGAAATTGAGGATGATGAAATGCGTCAAGCGATGAAAGACTGTGGACTGGGAACACCAGCTACCCGTGCGGCAACGATAGAAACGCTTTTTCAACGGGATTATATTAAACGGGATAAGAAAAAATTGATTCCAACAGAAAAGGGGCTAGCTGTGTATAATCTTGTCAAAGATCGCTCGATCGCCAAAGTAACACTCACGGGAAAATGGGAGCAGAAGCTGGAAGAAATGCGGGCCAATAAGGTTTCTTATGATGTTTTTATGAAACATATTAAGGACTACACGGCGAAAATTACGAAAGAGTTATTGACATTGCGTATTTCATTGGCGCAAGAGGAAGTCAAACCACAGCAAAAGGGGAAAATCAAATGTCCTAAATGTGAGAAGGGCTTAATCCTGCTCTATGATCGGGTGGCACAATGTGATCACTATGCCCGCGGTTGTGATTTTAAGATCTGGCGAACATTGAACGGTATTTTTCTGGAGGAAAAGGAGATGAAGAATCTGTTGGAAAAAGGGAAGACCTCGGAATTTAAAGGTGTTAAAAATAGTGAGGGTGCCATCGTAAATGCTCCCCTTGTATTTGAAAACTTTAAAGTAAACGTGGGATAGCTAAATCTATCCCACGTTGAGCACTGGATATATTTATTCTTTAGCTAAAATTTCTTCTAAAGCAGTTGAAATCGTAGGAAACTTAAATTCAAATCCATTATTTTCTAATTTTTCCGGTACCACCCAACGACTTTTCAAGAGCAGCTCGGTTTCCGTCCCAATCAATAAAGCACCTATTTCCAACAGCCATTTCGGTGAGGGGAGCCCAATTTTTCGATGCATGATGCTTCGAAAAGTCTCCATAAAGGTCTTATTCGTAATCGGATGGGGGGCAGCACAATTTATGACGCCATCTATTTCATGATGTTTTTGTATAAATAAGATAATCTGGAATAGATCTTCGATATGTATCCAGCTAAAATATTGATTACCATTGCCTTGTATTCCGCCTAAACCGAAGCGAACAAGATTTTTAAAAGGTTGTATAACACCACCGTCAGCGCCTAGGACAATAGCCATCCGAAGAGCCACCTGTCTGGTTCGGGGTAAGTGGAAATCGAAAAATGTCTTCTCCCATTTCTTTGCGACCTCGACAGAAAATCCCGTTCCGATCTCACCGCTGCTTTCGGTCATTGGACGATCGGCTGCATGGCGGTAGATTGTTGCAGTGCTTGCATTTAACCAAAGAATAGGAGGATGGCTGCAATTTTCAATTGCCTTACCTAAAATACTTGTGGTCTCTGTTCTTGAAGAAAATATTTGCGCTTTGTTGCTGGCATTGTAGCGACAATTGACGGATTTGCCCGCGAGATTGATCAACATTTCAGCGTGTTCAAGTGCGGCCGAAATGCCAACCGTATCGGTCCAGGGCATATTTCCTTTCTGTCGACCAACGAGGATCACCTGATATCCCATTTTTTGGAATTTTTTGGAAAGATATTGTCCGACAAAACCTGTTCCACCTGCAATAACTATTTTAGGCATGATAATACCGTTTTTAGAGATCTATTTTACTCGTTAATTGTTGCTGGCATATTTCTTCTTTGTTTTGCGATTCTTTTGCCCCGGAAGAATAGAAACATATTCAGAAAAAGCATGACACCTAAATAAATGCTGAATCCACCGATTTTATAACTAAGCCGCTCAATGAGCTCCTGTACACTGGGCTTATACAAGCTGATCTCCAGAATATACAATGCAAATCCCAGATTCATGAGATAGAAACCAATCCGGAAAAGATTGTTTGTCGCATTGGCGACTTCCGGTCGCCCCGCAAAAATATCATTCATGTACACGATGCTATTTTTGAAAAGCACATATGCAACGTAATAGGTTAATGCGATTGCAATAGGTAAATAAATAAAATACCCGATAACTGTTAAATTTCCCATGATATTATGATTTAATGGTGAATGAATTTGTCTTTTTTGCGAAGAAATAAATACCGAGCATATTGAAGTAATGCATACCGACAAGTACAAATAACAATGTCCCGGTTTTTAATGCAATACTGCTGAGTAGATCTTCGAATGTTTGGATTTGCTTCCAGTAACTGAATTGGATGACGGCATAACCAATATTGAGCAAGTAATATCCCATAAGCAATAAGTTGTTTGTTGTGTCTGTTAGTGCCATGTTGTTTTTGAACAACGAAAGAATAAAAATCCGACCATTTGTGTGAAACAACCGACCTACCCAAAGGATAATGTAACAGGTTAGCAAACCATATATCGCGTATGCAAGGATATTAAAGTTCATCAGATTACATCATTAGTTTGATCAATTTTAGTAACAGATCCCCGCCGCTAGAATTGAATAATTTGTTTGCGATGGCTTCGAGTTGATCCGTTAATACTTGGATATCTTTTACTGTCTTATGAAACTCCTTGCCTTCTGACGTTTTATCTTTCTCGGTATTTTTGCTGATTTCTCTGAGAATATCCATGACCGGATCAAGTTCCTTTTGTTTGCGCATAACAGCAATTTTCATCGCCCATTTTAGTACGTCTTTCTCCGCAACGAAATATTCCTTTCGGTCCCCTGCAATATGTTTTTTGTAAACAATGCCATAATCGACCAATTGACGGATACTCATGTTGGCATTACCTCTGGAGATAACCAGCTTTTCCATGATTTCATCTGTAGACATGGGATTGCTCGCAGAAAGGAGTAATGCATGGACCTGAGCAACGGATTTGTTGATCCCCCATTCGGAACCCAACGCGCCCCAAGTATCTATAAATTGCTGTTTTGCTTCTTGTAATTCCATCTTCATTTTTATTTCTTACTCAAATTTATATATAGTTTTTTGAATTTTCAAAAATTTCTGAAAATAAAATAAATTCAATAAACAAGTCACCATATCGTAATAAGGTTTTCCTTTTCTTGTGTCCTTTTTGATTTGTATTAACTTTGCTGGCATTATGGCAACAACTTTGTATAATCCATTCAAACAATTTCAGTTTGATCCGGCTATCTGTTTTTTAACAGGTAATAAACTTCAGTATGAGGAGGAGAGTATCCATGTCTTTCCAGTCTGGATGATGAAATCTTTTCAATTGGAAGATAAGCCGTTCAAAATGCTAGATGAGAATTTAGTAACCTATAAGTCCTTAAAACTTCCATGTTCTATCCTTGCTGCTGAAGCAATAGAGCAGATGGAACGTGCCGTTGAGCAATCATTCGAGCAGGGCTATGAAGCGGTCCGCCAATTAGATCCTTTGCTACTTTTTCAATGGATGACAAAAATCATCTATGGCGTTGTCTATAACGAAATTCTCGCTGGAATCCGTCAACAGAAAGCTTCAGGTGAAGACATGAACTTTTCGCAGGCTTTGGCACAGCGTTTTACAAACCTGCATGCCATGTTGCAGTCGTTGATTGTTCCAATGGAATTTGAAAATACATTTCCATTTTCCCTTGTTGTTGTGCCCGTAGAAAATGCACCGGATACCTTTATGTATCGCGATGAAATAAATACCTTGATTTTTTCGATTCGAATGAAAGATTTTGCGCTCATTGCTTGCCTTCAGGATAATGCGACAAACAATATCTATCACGAAGACGTATTGAAAGTGATTGCTGGCAAAAAGCTTCACCCTATACAGTTTGAAGAATTATGTGCCCGCTTTTTCTATTCAGCCTATTTATTCAACCGTTTACCCGATTATACCTATTTAAATACGCCGCAGAAAGTTTATGTTGAACCCATGCCTTTAGCGGATATGTCTATGAAACCTATATTTGATCATTGGCAGAACAAGACCTATGGTCAGGTACTGGAAAATTTCTGGAAGCCTTGGGGGTTGACCTTATTTGAAATTATTAAAAATCCAGAACAACCAATTAGCTTTTTGTTGGATGATCAAGGTGCTTTTATCGGGGATGTTGATATGCCCCTTAATTAAATCTGAAGAGAGTAGTGTAATAAGTTGTTCCAAATACACGTTAAAATGGTATGATTATGGATAGGATCAGGTATGTATTCACCAAATTTTAAAATGACTGTTTTATCAGTCCTATTTTTTATTGTTTGTTTGACCTCAAAGGCACAGACTGGTGTTGTTCGTTACATTCCCACAGATAGTCTAGTTCAAAATGTGGATGATTTTCCTTACTTTAAGGGCGGAATAACGGCATGGTCGAGGTTCTTGCAAAATAACCTCGATTTGACACGAACTGTCGGAGCTATGGATAGTATTGCTTACATAAAGTATGGCTCCAAACAAACAGCGATTCTTAATTTTATCGTTTGTGAGGATGGAGCAATTTGTAATATCGAAATTGAGAATCCAGAAAAGATAAGTCCTGAATTTGCTAAAGCAGTACTGGCCACTATGCGCAAATCACCGCAATGGATGCCAGCTTTAGTCAAAGGAAAGCCGGTCAAAACAAGATTTAGGCAACCTGTAGTTGCTGTTATTGAATAAATAAATACAAGCTGCAATCTGAAAATTTAACCATTTATTCGCATAGTATGTCATTTTGGGATAAAGTCAAAAAAATCATGAGTGGGGAAGAGGATGAATCCTCCACTGAAAAGAAAGATGTTGAAATTACCGCCGGGGGTTCGACTGTGTATCGTTATGAAAATCA
The DNA here is from genome assembly GCF_003627955.1 of Sphingobacterium puteale. GTDB lineage: Bacteria > Bacteroidota > Bacteroidia > Sphingobacteriales > Sphingobacteriaceae > Sphingobacterium > Sphingobacterium puteale. Next base: position 389,004 of record NZ_RBWS01000008.1, read on the forward strand.
ACCTGAGGAAAAAGATCCAAAAGACCTGTTCCCCGAGGTGCAATGTGTTTATTTGGAAGAGATTGAAGATCATTTAGCAAAATATATCGCTGAGCCAGATTTGGTTTTTCACGAAATTATATCGGAGTTGGTGCATATTGATGTGCATTGGATCAAACCTAGCGCGAATTACCCGTACAATATCTTGGTGACATCCGGCATGAGTGACCTGCCGATGAATGTTCCGGAGGAAATAGATGATAAGCAAGCTTATGAACGCGCCGAATTGATGGTTGTACTTCCTGCGGACTGGAAGATAGGCGAGGAGGAATTTCAGGATGATAACAATTACTGGCCGGTCTATTTTTTGAAAAGACTGGCGCGTTTTCCGCACGAGTATAAAACCTGGTTAGGTTATGGGCACACGATTCCTAATGGAATGGAAGCTGAAGAAATAGCAAATACCGGTTTTGGTTGTATGCTCTTATTGCCTCCCATGTTGAGTTTTGATGAGGAATTTTTGGAACTTCAAACGAAAGATGGTAATGTCATCAATTTCTATGCGATGATTCCGGTCTACAAGGAAGAGATGGATTTCAAACTGGAAGAAGGAACAGATGCTTTATTGGATCGTTTTGACGAATATGGAATATCAGAACTGGTCGACATAGATCGTCCAAATGTTTGTAGGAACTAGCGATCTAAGGCTTTCCTTTCAAAAATGCAGTATTGTCAGGAGATAATCCTCGGCAATACTGCATTTTTGTATTAAAGACTGTCGTTGATGATCGCCATTGTTTTGTCAATATCTTCCGTGCTGACATTTAGATGTGGCCTGAAGCGGATGCTTTTCTCGCCACAGCCCAAAATGATCAATTTATTGGTATAAGCACGTTTGATAAATTCGCTACGGGAGTCTGCAGTATCAAAATCCAAGGCAACAAACAAACCTTCCCCTCTTAAGTTACTGAGCTGCGGTCTATTTTTCATAACTTCCTGTAGCTTGCTTTTAAGGTAAGTTCCTTTTTCGGTGGCATTGGCCAATAGATTTTCCTGTTCGATGACTTCTAGAATTAATTTGAAACGCAACATGTCTATAAAATCTCCGCCGAAGGTTGAGTTGATCCGGCTGGATTCTTTGAATACATGATGCTCAACCTGATCAAATTTTTCCTTATTCGCCAATATCCCGCAGACTTGAGCCTTCTTGCCAAAAGCCAGGACATCAGGTATAATCCCATAATGTTGATAAGCCCACATTTTTCCGGTAATACCCAGCCCTGTTTGTACTTCATCGAAAATCAGGAGAATTTCATTATTGTCGCAGATCTGGCGCAGTTGCTGGAAAAATTCTTTCCGAAAATGATTGTCTCCACCCTCGCCCTGTATTGGTTCAATGATGATGCAGGCAATATCGTTGGGATTGTCGTGGATGGCATGATTGATTTCTGCGATTGCCTTCTCTTCCACGTTTATTGTTTGGCTGATATTTTCCGTCGTTAATGGATACGTTAATTTGGGGTTTACAATACGCGGCCAATTGAACTTTGGAAAATACATATACTTTCGGGGATCCTGCGTATTTGTTAAGGAGAGCGTATAGCCCGATCTACCATGAAAAGCCTGTTTAAAATGGATGACCTGACTCGCTTCTTTTTGTATGCCCTGAGCGAAATTAAGTCTTGTTTTCCAATCAAAGGCTGCTTTCAGTGCGTTTTCCACGGCCAGTGCTCCACCGGAAATAAAAAATGCATAAGGGAGTTCTTTTGGTATTGCCACACGGTCGAAGGTATCCACAAAATCTGCGAATTCTTTGGGGTAAATGTCCGATATAGCAGGCTTGTTGACTGCCATCTTGCCCAGAAACTCACGATGCTTGACCAGATGGGGATGGTTATAGCCAACAGCCATAGAGGCAAACATGCTAAACATATCCAGGTATTCGTCCCCATTTTCATCGACAACATAAGAGCCGTGTGATTTTTCCATATCCATGACCAGTGGAAACCCGTCTGCCAATATATGTTTACTTAGTCTTTCATGTACGTTGCTCATAATTTCGAATCTGAATGGTTTATAAATCAAATTTTATACCTTGTGCCAATGGTAAGTCTGTTGTGTAATTAATGGTATTTGTCTGGCGACGCATATATGCTTTCCATGCATCGGAACCGGATTCTCTACCTCCCCCAGTATCTTTTTCTCCGCCGAAGGCCCCACCGATTTCTGCACCTGAGGTACCGATATTGACGTTTGCTATACCACAATCCGATCCGGCAGCACTAAGAAATAGTTCGGCTTCTCTCAGATTGTTTGTCATCACAGCTGAGGACAGGCCTTGGCTGACGCCATTTTGCAAGGCGATAGCATTGCCGATGTCGCCTTGATACTTTATCAAATATAGAATGGGAGCGAAAGTTTCGTGTTGTACGATCTCATAATGATTTTCGACTTCGGCGATAACGGGCTGTACATAGCAACCACTTTCGTAACCTTTGCCCTCTAGTACTTTTCCTTTGATAAGAAGTTTCCCTCCTTGTGTTTTAATTTTGTCTAGTGCGTTTAAGTATGATTTTACGGCGGCTTTATCAATCAATGGTCCTACATGATTTTTTGTATCCAATGGGTCGCCAATTTTTAATTGACCATAAGCTTTTGTCAGTTGTTTCTTTACTTTGTCGTAGATACTCTCATGGATAATCAGTCGTCGTGTGCTAGTACAGCGTTGTCCTGCTGTTCCCACGGCTCCAAATACAGCACCGATGATTGTCATGTTGAGATCCGCATCTGGGGTAACAATAATCGCATTGTTGCCACCAAGTTCCAGTAGCGTTTTGCCCAGCCGTTGTGCGACGGTAACAGCAACTTCTTTTCCCATCCGTGTCGATCCCGTTGCTGAAATTAAAGCGATACGGTTATCAGCAGCAAGCCATTCACCGACTTCTTTGTCACCTATGACCAAGTTGGAGATGCCCTCAGGTAATCCATTGTCATGGAGGATTTCTGATAATAGTTTTTGGCAGGCAATGGCACATAATGGCGTTTTCTCGCTAGGTTTCCATATGACTGTGTTTCCGCAAACCAAAGCGATGGCCGTATTCCATGCCCACACAGCTACGGGGAAATTAAAGGCGGTAATAATACCGACGACGCCCAGTGGATGATATTGGTCATACATGCGATGGCCAGGACGTTCGGAATGAATAGTATTTCCGTAGAGCTGTCTTGATAAACCAAGGGCAAAATCACAAATGTCGATCATTTCTTGTACTTCCCCCATACCTTCCTGGTAAGATTTACCCATTTCATAGGAGACTAATTTTCCGAGGGTCGGTTTCAATTCTCGTAATTTATCACCTAATTGACGGATAATGTCTCCTCTTTTTGGAGCGGGGATAAGTCGCCACGCTTTGAATGCGTTTTGGGCATCACCGATGATTGTCTCATAATCCTTCTGGCTGCTACCTGACACTTTTGCAATGAGTTTTCCATCTACAGGAGATAGGGATTCGAATACCTCACCACCAGAAAACCACTTTTGGCCTGTTGACGAGCCTAAATTCTGGGATGTTATGCCGAGTATTTTAAGTTCTTTTTCTATCATAATGGTTTATTTTATTCGTGGGGTATGTTAAATATAGGGAATAAAATTCTGTTAAACAAGTCATGTGTGAATATTGTTCAGTTTGAAAATATTTTATTATCTTAGAGAAGCTAATGTAGACTATACGATTATGAAACAAATAAATGTTGATTATTTTCAGGTAGATGACCTTTTATCGGAGGAGCACAAGCTTGTCCGTCGTGCTGTTCGGGATTTTGTTCGGTCAGAGATAAAGCCATTCATAGAAGATGCAGCACAGGCATATCAGGCCATAGAAGGGTTGATGCCCAAACTTGGTGCAATAGGTGCTTTAGGTCCTTATATTCCAGTGGAATATGGTGGCGCTGGATTAGATCAGATTTCTTATGGTTTGATTATGCAGGAACTGGAGGCCGGTGATTCTGCGGTTCGTTCTGCGGCTTCGGTGCAATCTTCTTTGGTGATGTATCCGATATATACCTATGGTAGCGAGGAGCAACGCCGTAAATATTTGCCGGGACTTGCTTCCGGGGAACTTGTGGGCTCTTTTGGTTTAACCGAACCGAATCACGGTTCTGATCCCGGAGGGATGGAAACACGGTTGACAGCGAGTAATGGTGGTTTCTTATTGAACGGTGCTAAGATGTGGATTACAAACTCGCCAGTATGTGATCTTGCTGTAGTGTGGGCACGTGATGAGGCTGGAAAAGTACGAGGGGTAATTGTTGAACGTGGGATGGATGGTTTTGAAACACCGGAGACATTACATAAGTGGTCTTTACGAGCTTCTAAAACTGGCGAGTTGGTTTTTCATGATGTCTTTATTCCCGCTGAAAATGTATTGCCTGAGGTAAACTCAATGCGTGGGCCGCTGTCTTGTTTGAATTCTGCACGGTATGGAATATCTTGGGGCGTGATAGGTGCGGCGATCGACTGTTATGAAACGGCTGTTCAATATGCTCTGGAGCGTCAACAATTTGACAGACCAATTGGTGGGTTTCAGTTGCAACAGAAAAAATTGGCTGAATTTCTGACAGAAATTACGAAAGCCCAGTTATTGTCTTGGCGTTTGGGGATTTTAAAGAATGAAGGGAAAGCATCGCCGCAGCAAATTTCGATGGCCAAACGGAATAATGTGCATATGGCTTTACAGATTGCGCGTGAATCTCGGCAGGTTTTGGGAGGAATGGGCATTGTCGGAGATTTTCCAATTATGCGACATATGATGAATCTTGAGTCGGTTATTACATATGAAGGAACTCACGATATCCATTTATTGATTACTGGTCAGGATATCACAGGGCTTAATGCATTTTCTTCTTAATTCTGTTTATATCTTAAATTCTATTTGGGATACTATTCAAAGCTATTTGCGGAGGTCGCATACTTTTTGCGGCGTCCGCATTTTGCTTTTTATGGGAAGTAATCTGCTCAATTTATTTTTTGATCCGTAGTTTTTGGATACTTTTGCGTCAAAAAACTGCGTTTCAAGCGAGTTAGTTCGCGTGTTTAGCGTTTTTTGACGCTGCGGTTCGTTTTTTGGCCACCCCTGAATTAGGTCTAAATCGGGCTTTGAAGGTGTCTGAGTGCAGATTTGGGCGATGTAAGCCCGGATTGCAAACCTGCTGTTTCCATGCTAGGACCTGGACTTAAGGCGGACTCACCGCGAATACAGCATAGACAGGTATCAAAGTAGTCCCGACTGAAATACACCCGACTGCCGGGGGCTATTCTCGGTGCAGGGGGGCGGCCCCGAAACAGAATGCTTTTGCCTGCAGGGATACCAATTCTGGTATTTTTTAAAGATAGTTCCAATATTAAAATAACAGTAACCTAAGGTTAGGTTAGCATTTAGTTAGGTTTAGTTTAGCTAAAACCTAAACAAAACCTAAGTAATACCTAAACTAAACCTAAACAAACCCTGACTAAACATCGGATTTGTCCTTACCTTGATAACCACTGTTTGCGGGCTGTTTTTCTACGGTCATGTTTTTTTTGCTGTGGTTTTTAGGTCTGTCTATCCGCCGCCTTTCCGTCATCCCTACTGGTAGATCCGGCCCCTCGGATTTTTTCTTCTGTTCCGTGGGATTATTTTTCTGGGGTTTGCTGTGTTCTGTGCGCATACCGTCTTTCCATTCCTACTGCGGCGTATTGGTGGAGAACCCCTGCGGATGTGGATGCTGTTTTTGCGCGCTTTTCCACAATCTAGCCGCTCCCTTTCCATTCCCTTTCCACCGCGTTTCCGAGCATAATTGGCCTTTCCACTCATTCTCCGGCCTTTTAGCGCTATCCGCGCGCGCTTCCCTGTTCTCTTTCCACCACAGCCCCACGTATAACCCGCCTTTTTCGTCCCTCGACGCCCCCCAGGATGCTGTTTCACAAAAAGAATCTTGCACCGTTACAGCCAGTTAGCGGCAAAATGAAAATAATAAAAACAAAAGTCTTGGAAGTTTGCCCGAAAACTCCCTATCTTTGCACCAATCCGCAAGGGAGGGACGGTTACTTCGAAAGAAGGAACCATGAAAAAAAGAAGGGTTTAAGAGGGTTCGGCAGGATTTAAAATCCCGCTGAGTTTATTTTAAACGCGGAAATCGGAAAAAAGGAAAAGAAAAAAATCAAAAAATTTTTTGGAAGTCCGGAAAAGATTTCTACCTTTGCAGTCCCAACGGAAACGGAGGGAAACAAAAAAAGATAAAGAGGGGCTGGTGCCCATCGGAATATAGCGGATACGGAAGTTGAAGCGAGAGAAGTTCTTTAAGAAAACACAATCATGTAAGCGTGACGGGTAGACAGACGAAAGTCGAAAGTCATGAACAAATTCAAGAATAGTTCAATTCGGTCCAAGATCAGAGATATAAAAAAAGAATTCTGATTATTATAAATAGTTGGAATCAAAAACTTCATTTTACAATGGAGAGTTTGATCCTGGCTCAGGATGAACGCTAGCGGCAGGCCTAATACATGCAAGTCGGACGGGATTTAACTTAAAGCTTGCTTTAA
>NZ_RBWS01000009.1 GCF_003627955.1 Sphingobacterium puteale
TGATGACCGTTACCCCGATTTTGGCCGCTAACCTTATTATTCGGGGGAATACACGAAGATAATAAAACCCCAACTATTTATTTATCAAATAGTTGGGGTTTTTCTGAATATCCCTAAATAAAAGTCCTTGCCAGTATACCTGACAAGGACAATATTGATTTTTAAATTCTGTCAACCTAATTTAGGCTCAGCAGAATTAAACGAGCTGGTCGATCTTGATCAAAAGGTCAACCAGACGATTGGAATAACCAAATTCATTGTCATACCAACCCACGACTTTTACCAGCCCCCCCACAACCGAGGTCAACTGTGCATCGAAAACACACGAATAGGGATTGTTTATGATATCGACAGATACAATAGGATCTTCCGTATAAAACAATACATTCTTTAATTCATTTTCTGCTGCCGATTTGAATGTGCTGTTGATTTCTTCAACCGTCGTTTCTTTTTCCAAAGTACAGGTAAAATCTGTCAATGATCCGTTCAAAACAGGAACACGTATTCCTGCACCGCCCAGTTTATGCTGTAAATGCGGAAAGACGTTGGTGATCGCCTTGGCAGCACCTGTCGTCGTTGGTATGATCGCCGAAGAGGCTGCCCGTGCGCGTCTCAAATCTTTATGCGGTGCATCATGCAGATTTTGATCTCCCGTCATGGAGTGTACTGTCGTAATATATCCGTCTTTTATTCCCCAATTGTCGTCTAATATTTTGACCAGGGGTGCAACGTTGTTTGTCGTGCAGGAGGCATTCGAGAGAATGGAGTCGGAGAGATCCACCGCATTGTCGTTGATACCCAATACAACAGTTGGAATATCTTTGTCTGTCGGCGGAGCAGAGATGATCACCTTTTTCGCACCAGCAGTTAAATGTAGTGTCGCTTTATCGCGACTTGTGAAATGGCCTGTAGATTCAACAACAACATCAATATGCAAGGATTTCCAGGGCAGTGAGGCAGGATCTCTTTCATTGGTCACCAAAATGGGATGACCATTCACGATAATATGATCTTCATCGTGTGTTACCGTGCCGCGGAAGGGGCCATGTACTGAATCATATTTGAACAAATGTGCCAAAGTCTGGGGATCTGCCAAATCATTGATGGCGACTACCTGCAGCTGGTCAAAAACATCACGCAGAAAAATATTGCGCAAAGTGTTTCTTCCGATACGTCCGAATCCGTTTATTGCTATATTCAGCATTTCAGCTTATTTATGAAATTGGCTTATCGCCTCATTAATATTTTTTTCACCTTCCCAATGTGCTTTTAGTTTGCCATCAGCACCGTAGACATAGTTTGCCGGGAATTGCGAAGGGACATGTATGCTTTGGATAAAGGTTTGATCTTTGTCTATCAACACCTCGACATTGGAGGATTTGGATAATTTTGGGGCAAAGCTGTCGAAGAAGCCTAAAACTAATGCCGGATCATTCATGGAGATGTAATAGATGTTTACATCTTTTAGACGATCGATATTTTTTTCAAGTTCAGTTGCTTCATGCTGGCAGTGGCTGCATCCCGGATCAAATAAAATAAAAACGGTATTCTTATCTTTCGCAAGGTTTTCATTGCTGACACGTATACCTGATCGAAGTTGGTAAAAGGTGAAATTAGGGAGAATTGCTGCCGGCTCGGACGACTGTGCGGGAGCCGCTTGTGCATGGTCATGGCCAGCATGATCGTGACCTGCATGATCGTGACTATCTGCGGTATTTTCCGGTGTGTTACTTTCCGTACCGGTTGCCTTTTGACTGCCTTTATTGTCACATGAATAAAGCATGGTTGCCGCGAATACAGCGGTTGCTCCTAAGATTATTTTTTTGTTCATAGACTACCTTTGATTTTAAATCAGTTTCCGTGATTTTTTATTTTTTTAGATTCGTCGATAGGATTGTTTTTTACCTCAACTTTAGCTGCATGCCAGCCGTGCCTCAACGATATCAATGAAGCATCAAAACTATAAAAAAAATGGGATTATGCAGTGTCTAATCTTAAGTTATGACAGTTTACTGGTTAAACATTAATATCACTGGCCACCGCCATTAATCCCGGGATTCATCTTACTCTGACCTGTCTCTGATGTCGGGTGGACTGTTTGGATCTATCAGCGAAGTGGATTGGATGATTTCTGGTGTACCTCGGCCAAATTCATTGCTATAGACTTTAAGGAGTACGCCCACGCAAGAAAGAATTAGAGGCCCAAATATCAATCCAAGCATGCCGAATAGATTTAATCCCAGTAATACACCAAAAACAGTAATTAATGGATGGACGTCGCCAAGTTTTTTTAAAATCGTAAAACGGAGGACGTTGTCAATACTCCCGATGATAATGATACCGTATAGTGCAAGTCCGATGGCATTGCCGGATTGTCCATTTGCCAATAGAAATACAGCTGCTGGAAGATAGACCACCATTGTGCCTAATATGGGAATAATGGTCGATACCGCAGTTAAGATGCCCAAAAAAATGGGGCTTTCAAGCCCGAAAATCCAATAGCCTACACCGGCAACAACACCTTGGCACATGGCAAGGATCGGAATACCGATAGCATTTGATTTGACCATCATGTCGAATTCTTTCCATAGTTCGGCTTTACTGCCAGTGGAAAATGGGATGGCATTATAGATGAACCGTTCTAACTCCTTGCTACTTACCAACATAAAATAAAGTACAAATAAGGCGACCAAAACATTAACACCAACTTCGGCAACGGAATTCAGAATATTCGGAATAAACTTTGCCGCCCGCTGTAGTCCGCCCATCAAAGCGGTATCCGATAGATCAATGCTGCTGAGGTATGGACTATTCTTGAAATAGTTTTTAATGGAATCAAATTTTTCCATAATCTCATCTTTATTGCTGATTGCATCAGTTACCTGAGGGACCATATAATTGATCAGCAGGTAAAGCGGGCCGACCAGAAATACAATTGTGAGCAGAATTAATAAAAGACTTGCGAGGGATTTTTTCCATTTTCTTTCTTCGGTCAATTTAAAATTGATTTTTCGGAACAGGATATATAATGTTATTGCGCCCAAAAAGCCGGGAAGATAATAGAATAAACTTTTAAATATCAAGATGCATATCAGCAAAATAATGACGATAAGCATGATTTGGTTGATGGAATTGTTGTTTATCTGTTTGTATTTCATGTGTCTGTAATAAGTATCGCTCTAAATTTGTATGTATCGTATGACAATATTTTTCTGTAAATGTTTTATATTGTTAAATTAAATTTCCTTTTTAGAATTTCAATGACTTTTTTTATTTCTTTTTCAGGTGGGCGGATCCAGTAAAAAGGTGGCGAACACTACGTAGATAAACAAAAATGTCATCTAACAGGCAGCGATATAAATAAACGAGAAGGGAATAACGATAATTCCGCTTAAATAAGTTGGATTTTTAGTATTGTTAATTCTGATTCTGTGGCATTAAAATTTCTTTTAATATGGTCATAATATCATATTGCTTAACTAATAGCACGGTTCGTGTTGTCCGTTGCACAATGGATGGATTGGTATTTGCTGCAGCTGGATGAACGGTTGATTTAGCTGATTTATGAAAAAAAGGATGCGACCCTTTCCCTTTTCTGTTATTTGAAAATAAGCCCATAATCTTTCGTTTTTGGTTATGGCACCAGTCTTTTGGCTACCGGTGCTCTAACCAATTTACAAAATTTCTTTAAGATTTGCAATTAATTGATGAAAATTTGACTGCCCCGTTCTTCGTCCTTTTCTATGGAAAGTGATCGTGGAATCCGTTCTTTCAACTCTTCCACGTGGGAGATAATACCTACGATCCGATTTTCTTTTTGAAGATCAAGTAACGTCTCAAATACGATGTTGACGGAGGCGATGTCTTGGGTGCCAAAACCTTCGTCAATAAAAAAGAAATTTTTTGTGGCTTTGGCATTGGATTGTACACTTTCGGCCAGGGCCAGGGCCAGACTCAATGACACCTGAAAAGCTTGCCCCCCAGAGAGTGTCTTAACACTCCGGCTTTTTCCTTCATTCAGATAGTCTATGATTTCAAATTCATTGTTTTCATTGATCTGTAGACTCAGTTGGTTGCGCGTCATGCGGTGAAAGCGGATATTCGCATGATCGCAGAGCTGACGTAAATAAATCGAAGATACATATTGCACGAAGCCTGCACCCTTGAAAAGGTTAAAGAGCTGTTTTAGATTGTCATTGCGCAAGTTTAACTTTGCTTGTTCTTGAAGTAAAACCTCCTTTTTCTCATAAGCAGTTTCCAGCTGATGCAGCTCTTGCTCGTACTTGGCGACGTTCTCCGTGAGCACTTTTAGCTGATGGGAGCTTTCTTTCAAAGCATTCTCCTGCGCGATGAAAGTTTCTTCATCGTAAACTTTATCTGTAAGCTTTTTGTCCAGCTGCGCGATTTGGGCCCTAAGGGTTTCAAACTGGATCTGAAACTGTTCCAGTTCTGCCCGGATCTGTTGCACAGGAAGGTTCTCCGCTAAAGTTTCTTTGACTTGATCTATTGTGTCAAATGTAGAAGTCTGTAGCAATTTCCCGAGCGTAGTCTCGGTTTGAAGGGCCTCAGCTTTTATTTTATCAATCCTTTCAAGAATGGATTGTACCAAGCTATTTTGCGCAGCAAATTGGCTGTTTAATCCATTTAATTGTTCCGTTAGTGTATTAAAATGCTGTTCTATCTGCAGATTTTCTGCTTTCAGCGTCTTGTACTCATTTTCGATGGAGGTCTGTTCCAAAGATTTGTAATCTGACCATTTCAAATGTTTTAAATGGCCTATATTCTGGTTGATTTGGGTTTGTTTTCGTACTTCATCAACTTCCAGCTCATTTAGTCTTTTGTTAGCTCTTTCAAGCTTCTTCTCGATATCGACCAAGACCAGCTGGTGGTTGGTCAGCATTTGTTCGGTCGTTACGATCTGGGTTTCAATCTTGGCAAGTTCTTGTTTTTTTTGTATATAAATTGACGCATCTGAACTGCTGTAATCTGTCCAGGTAAATTGAAGCAGGTGGCTGGATTTAAGGGATTCGTTTACCTGACTTTTTACATTAAGGTCATTTTGCTGAGCTTCTAGCGAATGCAGTCGGAGCAGGAGTTTTTCGAACTCGAATTTTTGATCAGTCTTGGATTTTATACCTGCGTTAACTTCTGTGATCGCCTTTTGATTATCGGCGAGCTCTTGGCTAATGTCCATACGCTCAGCGATGGCAGGGTGTTCCAGCGCTCCACATAAAGGGCAGGGGGAACCCGGACTTAGATTCTCAGCAAATTGTGTCAGTTTCTGCTGTAACAAAAGATGTGCTTTCTCGTCGTTTAGTTGGCTAAGCCTGCTTTCAAGTGTTAGTAATTCACTATTATACTTGGATTCAAAGTCGAGGGGATCAAATCCTTGGCTCTGCAAGTTGTTTTTCAGGTCAGTTACTGCGGTCCCTAGTTCAAGAAGTTGCTGATGAAGCTCAACCTCCCGCTGAAGGATAGACTGTTGCTGAGTATACCACTGCCCCAGCTCCATCAGCTCATTGGCCGATGGTCGCGATTGTTTTAGATCAAGGAGCAAGGCTTCAGCATCTTGGATACTGATTTTGCATTGCTTCTGCTGCTCTTTGGTTTCCAAGACAAAGTTTCGCCCTTTCTCAGCACTTTCTTTTAAAACTTTTATTTCTGCTGAAAAATGGATCAGCTGCAGAATGAGCTCCAGATCCAGTTCACTTATTCGCCGTTCTGCTAAGCGGTCGTACTGGGGTTTAATCTGTTGGAGTTGCAGCGACAACTGTTGGGTAAGCTGTTGGATTTCATTGGTTTTCGTTTCTTCGTGCTGCAGCCTGCCCTCTTCGTGAGTTTTTTCCTGCCTCAATTTCTCCTGCGCCTGGAGGATATGGTAGAAATTTGTCCATGCCTCTTCAAAGCGTATCATGCGCTGGCGTAAATGTTCTTTTTCTGTCTGCTGGTTCGTCAGCTGTTGAAATTTCGCCTTCATTTTATGCAATTCAAGAAAATCTTCTTTCAGATTTTTAAGTGCCTGGAATTTCTCCAGAAGGACTGTGCTACTATCTTGCACCTGCATGAAAGATTGACGTTCTTCAATCAACTTTTCCTGCATTGCCCGGATGCGGTCGCCATTGATATCTTCGAAACCGATCAATTGACCGTTGAGCTGATCCAGCTCGGATTGATTACGTTTATATAACGTAGCGACTTTGTCCTGCAGATCGAAGCGATGAAGCTGAAAGATTTCCTTCATCATATCGGTGCGTTCTTTTGCACCCAGTTCAATAAATTCCTTAAACTGTCCTTGGGGGATAATGATCGTTCTCTTGAAATTCTCGTAGCTTAATCCTATGATAGGTTGTGCGTTACTGCTTTCCAGCGGAATCCATTTTTCATGAATGTTTTCGTATAATACTACGGTTGGCGATTTGACATCCTCAAAATTTTTGGAATTTCGTTTAAATTCCCGGGTGACCTTGAACGTGCGGTTTTCGAAATTAATGAAATCCAATTCGATATATGAACGGTTTGATTTGAGGTTCATCATATTATAAGCACGTTTATCCCGAGCATTTAATCGTTCCGTTTCGCCATATAAGGCATAGGTAATTGCTTCCAAAATTGAAGATTTTCCGGAACCGACAGCGCCAAAGATCCCAAAAAGGCCAGCTTCTGTCAATGCCGAGAAATCTATTGTCTGACGTTCCTGATATGAGTATATACCTTCTACAATTAACTTTAAAGGGATCATGGGCTTAAGAATTTAGTATTTCGCGAAAGAGGTTAAGAATATCTTCATTAGGCGCCTGGTTGGCATTTTTGGATTTGAAATAATCGGTAAACAGCGTGGCGATATCTTGGGTCAGATTAATTTCTTTTTTATCCAGTAAATTTTGTTGATCCTGTTGAACAACAGGGATTAAATAGACGATTCCTGAATGCGTCTGATAAATCAGTTTACGGTCTTCAGCTTTCAGGAATGTTTGCGACTTTAGAGTTAACTCCACGAATGTTTCTGGATTTTCGGACAGCCATGCGATACATTGGCCAATATCCGCAAATGATTTTCGGACCAGTGGTTTTCCCTGACGGAGTGCAATTTGTTTGTATGTGACGTCTTCGCCCGGTACAGCATTGACGATGTTCACATACTTTGTCTGTCCCGCTTCGGCAAAACTATAGCAAAGCGGTGATGAGGCGTATACAACAGGCTTTTGCGCGGAGCCGATATTTTTGAATCCATGGATATGGCCCAAAGCTGTATACTGAATCTGATCGGGGATAGACTCGGAATAAATCAGGTCAGCATTTCCGATTTTAATGGGTTTTTCTCCATCAGGCTCTTCGATCAGCGGGGTGCCAATTTTATTCATATAGAGATGTGCCATCAGAATATTGACACCCCTGTCGTCACAATAGGCTTCAGCCAGCTCCTGCCAATTTTTTGCGAGTGCTCTATTTAATTGGACTTCTTTCTCTTCACCGAGGTATTGTTTGAGCCGGATCTCGTTGGCATAAGCTGTGTGGAGTATTCGGATAGGATAGTCGTGGCGGTCAATACGAAGCTCGATAAAACCCTTGTCCGTGTGGGTGACAGTGAAACCTTCAGTAGTAAATGGTGTAACAAGTGCATTGGGATGACCGATAAGGATAATGCCCGATGCCCGGGCTAAGGGATCCGGCGCGTCGATCAGATTCGGTGAATCGTGGTTCCCGGCAATAGCGATTACAGGGCGCACACCATTTTTTGCCAGCCGCTTGATGGTTTTGTAAAAGAGCTCGATGGCTTCTACACCGGGATTGAAGCTGTCAAAAAGGTCGCCTGCAATAAGCACCAGATCCACCTCTTGCTGGTCAGCTATTCGGATAATCTCTTCCATGACCAGGTGTTGTTCATCCATGCGGGAAAAGCTGTCCAATCGCTTTCCTAAATGCCAATCGGCAGTATGAAGTATTTTCATGATGAGCCCTTAATTTTTTACCAGATAGTACAAACTAAGATAAATTTAGACGGATATGCAATTATAATTGCATATCCGTCTAAATTTATGCTGGTATGAGTTTAAAAGGTGTCTCCGGATGCCACTGAAATGTTAAAAGTTGTTAAATGCGGTCGGTAAAAATCATTTAATTGTATTTTTAGTCTTCCAAAATTAAACTAAGTAATCGTTGATAAAATAAATTTATGCATAAAATTTACCTATGTTTATGTGTTTTCTTTCTGTTTTTTACAAAGTTAAACGCACAGGAAATACAAGCAATCAAAGGGGAAACCGCTTATCCTTTTTTATTGAAAGATGCCGACCGTGATACTGCGGACTCTGAAAAGCAGCCTGTTTTTGTTTTTTTGCATGGACGGAGCTTATCGGGTACAAATTTAGATCGCGTCAAACGCTATGGGGTGTTATATGCAATCAATAAGGGGCAGGAGGTGCCCGGAATTATTGTCGCTCCCCAATCCCGCGGCGGTTGGGATCCGGATAAAGTGATCGAAATTGTAGATTATGTTATCGCACATTATCATGCTGATCCTGATCGTATTTATGTATGTGGAATGAGCATGGGGGGCTATGGCACCATGGATGTTGCAGGAAAATATCCGGAACGTATTGCGGCCGCCGTGGCGATTTGTGGGGGTGGATCGAGCCAATATGCTTCCAATCTGAGCCAGGTGCCAATTTGGTTGCATCACGGAACGGCTGATCGTGCTGTGCCAATCTCAGAGTCCAAAAAAATTATGAATGCCATAAAAAAGGCCGATCCCGATGCTGATGTGAGTTTAAATGTGATCAAAGGTGGAACGCACGGCAGTGTCGAACGTTTATTTCACGATGATGCGATTTATGACTGGATGTTAAAATTTAAGAAAAAGCATAAATCCTAAGGTTTACAAATGATATTACAAACTAAAAAGGCTGATGTTCATCAGCCTTTTTGTTATTTTAACCCTCATCTGAATTTTCAAGCCGTTGTTTCCGGCTGAATTGCGCCATTAATACATTCGGGTGATGGATTAAATGCGTTTTAGCCAGATAATCGGAATTATCGGCATAAATAAAGAGCAGGGTGCCGTCCTTAATGGTATTGATAATCGGGCCTGCATATTCACGGGGTACAGCAGGACAGCCATAGCTCTTACCCAATCTTCCCAGGCTGGATATTGTTCCTGTGCTGCAATAATCTGCACCATGCATAACCACGTACCGTGCTTTGGCATTGTCATTTATTCCTTCCTCAAGACCATTTAATACTAATGAGTAGCCATTTTCTCCATTATAGGTGTTTTCGGTCATAAAAAATCCCAGCGAGCTTTTTAAAGACTCCTGTTGATTTGAAAAATCTGTAGCATAGTTTTCGCCACTATTTTTACCGTGTGACACCAAGGTGTTAAAAAGCACCTTTTTGTTCTCCAGATCAAGTACAACAAGTCTTTTCTCCGTGGATGCCAAGGAAAAGTCAATGACTGTCATAATAGCTTTGTTGTGAATGGGTAGCTTTTTTCTGCCTTCCATCGCTTGTCGAAACGCCTCGTATTTTAATACAGGGCTTAAATTCATTTCATCATATAAAGAATCAACTTCCGTCCGTTGACGTTCTACATTTATATGATGGGTATTGGTCTGTTGAACTGTTGTTTTTAAATCTTCTTTTGACGACAGTGCTGTATTTAGTGCCATCAAAAGAAACATAAACGTATTTCCCATTCTCCTCCTTTTCTGTGTAGATGTTTACAAAAATAATTATTAAAGTTAATACATATTTGATTTACAGAATGTTAAATATTGTTAATCAATAACGACGACCAGTGAGGAAAGGTCTTTTGACCGTTTATAGACAAATTGGGCGTGAGATGACGCATTTCTGACACACATGTGTGACTTGGGTGTGGTGCCTAAACTTTCGCTATATTCGACGATGCTGCCTTTGGGGTTATTGACCGGTACCCCATGGATATAAGCTCCGGCGGTGAATCGGGTCGCGTAAGGGGCAAAGCCCGCATAGGTACGTGTGCCGTCTTCGAAATAGAACATTTTTGATTTGTGCTCCTGTACAACAAAGAGTCCTGTCGGTGTCTCCTGTGCGTGTGGGGGTTTGTGGCGGCCGCTGGTGACTGGGTTCATGCTGCGGATAAGCCATTCTTTGCCCACTTTTTCCAGTGTGCAGATGTTTTGATTCTTGACATCGACAACGTTAATGATGTTAAACTGCACACTATCGCTTATCAGGCGTAGATAGCGTTTGGGGACAGTATATTCCCCTTCAAATGACAGACCGGCGATAGGTATGTGGGCAAGGGTATCTGCTCCTTTGACGCGGACCAGCCATCCGTCACGTCCATAACGAACCGGCTTATCCGTAGCCGGGTCGTATAATGGGGCGGCTTGATAGCGAGCCACATTGAAGCTGTCAGCAACGCGTTTGTATGCATCTCGTTTGAAATCTTTAATCGTAGGAGCTTCTCCTTGTTCATTCTGATAATTCTGAAGAACGGCATAGCGCGAAGGAGTCTGTTGGAAATTTTCAATGAAAGCCAGCCTTTCCTTTATTTTATCCCACTGAAAACCGCGTGTGGTATCTTTATAAGGATAGGTGTCCTCCAACGTGTACTTTTTGTAGAGCAGATCTTTTTTGATAACAATATCTTCTGCAGTGACCATCTTCGGCTTCTCCTCCTGTTTTTTGTCGGGGGCAGCTTCCTGATGCTTAATTGGCTGTTCTTTTTGTACTGTGCTTTTCTTTTCCTGTTGGCAAGCTAATGCCAGAAATAATAGGCTAAATACGAGATACGTTAATCCTTTATTCATATATGGGCTATATAAATTATTGTTTTATTCTTTAAATATAAGAATAAAACACATTTTTTAAATGATTGACAAAAAGTTAGTTTTGTAGTTTCAAATAAAAAATATGCATAAGATTGTAATTTGTTCAGCAATGATGATCGGTCCGTATGGCGATCTGCTGATGGTTAGAAAAAAAGGATCTTATTATTTTCAATTACCCGGTGGGAAGATTGCCGTCGGTGAAGATGATGTAACGGCATTGGTCCGGGAACTCCGGGAGGAACTGCAATTTGACGCAAGCGGTACGTCCTTACAGTTTATTGGTCAACATCGTACACAGGCCGTGAATGAGATAGACACCCTTGTGGAAGGGCATATCTATCTGATAAAACTCGACGCTCAATTTACTTTTCTGCCACAGGCGGAATTGGAAGAAGTGCAATGGGTCAAAAAAGATAACTGGCAAAATTATCAGCTGGCACATCTTGCGGCAGAGTTTGTCGTGCCCAAGTGGCTCTCTGGGGATTTTTAAAGTAGCGTAGCTTGATGTGAACAAATTAAGGCTTTGTTTGTTAGTGCTTTATCAATTAATAATTAATAGACAAAGGTTATGGAAAATCAGCTTGTAAAATCAGCAAAAGACTTTTTTGATCAGCAGTTGCTTGCCAGGGTCGGACAAAGTTTAAACCAGGATAATGAGCAGGTGAAGCAGAACTTAAATGCTGTCGTCCCGGCTTTGTTTCTGGGTTTGAGTCAACAGTCAGAAAATAGTGGCGGGATCGGTACGATTTTGGAACAGGCGAAACAGCATTTTTCAAGTTTTGATCCCGGTCAGATACTGGGTAGGCAGATGGATGCTGGGGGTCTTGAAGGGCAGCAGCTGGACGAAGGAAATGCTGGGTATGGCAATATACTGACTTCAATATTCGGTGACGGCTTGGATACCGTATTAACTACTGTTGCTGCGTATCTGGGTTTTAATGCTGATTCGGTGAAGAAATTGATGGCCTTTTCTCTGCCGGCCATCTTTTCCAGTTTAACTAATAAAGGGCAAAATTGGGATGTGGAAGGGGTGAGCCAGAAGCTAAAAGAGAATAAAACTGCATTTGCGGCTGCTATCCCTGCGGGATTAAGTTTAGGTGCTTTTGGGAAATTATTTGATGGCGGACATTTTTCTGCGCCCGAGGAAGCTTTACCTGAAACTCCGGTAGAAGAGACTGTGAAAAACATGCCCCACCATATAGGTACGGTTATTAATCCTGCGACTGAACTTGAAGCACATAAAGAGCCATTGGCATTACCTCGGGCGGATGCTGCCAGGTCTGCGGCTACTTCGACGGATTCTTCGGGTGGCGGCTGGTGGAAAATCTTAATTGCGTTGATTGTTATTGTGCTGCTTTGGTTTTTGTTTGGCAAGGGTTGTAGCAGTGGTAAAAAAGAAGGCGCTACGGACACGAGTGTCAATCGGGGACAGGTTGATTCCGGAGGTGCAATGGTTAGCGGAGCTGCCGGACAGATTGATCGTGAGCATTTAGATGTGATGTTGCCGAATGGAGAAAAATTAGCCGCATTTAAGAGCGGAATAGAAGACCAATTGGTTCAGTTCTTAAAATCCGATTATAAATCCTTGGACGAAGATTCCTTGAAAAATACCTGGTTTGATTTTGATAATCTTAATTTTGAAACCGGTACGGCAAAGGTTTTACCCGAAAGTCAGGTACAGCTCAGTAACCTGGCGGAAATACTCAAGGCTTTTCCGGCGGCAAACGTGAAAATTGGTGGTTATACCGATAAAACCGGAAGTAAAGATTACAACAAAAAATTATCATTGGATCGGGCAAATGCTGTGAAAGATTATCTGGTTAAGGCGGGACTCTCTAAACAGGTAGTCGGAGCGGAGGGGTATGGATCACAATTTGCGAAATACACAGCTGATGCTCCGGAAACTGACCGGATTTTAGATCGGCATGTCTCTGTCAGTGTCAGGTGATGTGCATTGAAAATGGAGCTGAGCTTAGCAATATAAGTTTGGAGTAAAAAATATAAGATAGAAAAGCGGATCCTAAAGAATCCGCTTTTTCCGTTTAATTGTTGGTATTTTATGGAATTATATCAATTTCGAATAATTTGAACCCATTTTATGGGTATTTTAGTGGAGAATATAGTGTTGCATCGCTGATCTAGAAACTATATACACAGGCTAATAAAAACTGGCCGGCAGATTTTGTCGGAGATAGGTCATTCTTAACAAACTTTTCAGTATTGCTTTTATCAATTCTTATTTCAGGAATAAATTTGAAACCATGGTAATTGTATTCAGCGGTCAATGTGGTGGCTAACATATTGGAACTTGGAATACCATTGGCTTCTTCTTTGTGCGTTTGGAAGAACTCTTCCCGTAATCCAATTCCGAAATGTTCTGACAGGTGAACTCTCGGGTAAAGCGCTACTCCTGTGTATCCGCCTTCCGCTCTTCTCTTATAATGTGTGGCGTTTACACCAAGGTAAAATTTAGGCGTGAAGTCGTAATTTCCCACAAAATCCACAAGCGTGCCCGAGCTGTAGTTCTCTTTGCCCCCAACAGAAGATCCGCTTAGGAAATTTAGATAGAAACTGCCCTTCTCGTTAGGTCTATACGCTAGTTGTGAGCCAATATGTGAGACCCCGTTCAGATCTTGATAAACGTTCCAGTCATTAAATATACCGACCATTAACGCAAATTTGTCAGAAAAACTATAAGTTGCTTTCAGACCTGCATCCTGAAAAGGGCCAGCTCCGAATAAATAAGAAGTGGAATAATGAAAATTGTAAGTGGGAGAGATGACTTCAAATCCAACGAATGTGCCCATGAATCCGGCAGTAAGATTCAGTTTGTCGGTAAGATCATAGCCCACATATAAATTCTGAATGTGAAAGCTGTTCTTATCATCACCCGGCTGGCCGTCTCCATTAATAATAGAACGATATTGTCCACGTGGGCCAAAAGAGAGTTCCCCTACAAAAGAAGCCTTTTTAAAATGTTTCTTAACTGCGAGGTCAACCATTCCGATGGAGACTGAATTATTATCCTCCGTAAAATAGGTGTTGATATTGGGTTTGTTTTGGAAATCATATTTCCAGTAAGTATCCACAGATCCGGATATTTCAATAGGTTTTTCTTTGTTTTCTTCTTGTGATTTTGATTTTTGTATGAAAATTATTGAAAAAATGATGATTGTTAAGATTTTTTTCATGTTGATAAGGTTTTAAGTTTGATTTGTTTGAATTTTGGTTGATTTTTTCTTTGTTTTTTTATAGGTTTTTGTGGTTTTGTTTTTGTTTTCTGTGAAATTATGTAAAAAATATCATAAAAAATAATATTTGATAGTAATTTTTCAACAAAAAGAGTTTATATTTGTCAAAACAATAAGTAAGAAAGGGTTTTTGTTTTGTTTTTGTATTTTATTTAAAATTTATTGACGTATTAATAAACACTAATCAGTTTAAAAAAATGAAAAAAATTATTCCACTCTTTGTTCTGGTACTTTTGGGCGTATTAGGACTTGTATTTCCTTCGATAGATTTATCTGCATTGGATAAAGCAGAGTTTGACACGGGGGATACTGCCTGGTTATTGACTTCTTCAGCATTGGTGTTGATTATGACGCCCGGCTTGGCATTTTTTTACGGGGGAATGGTCAGTAAAAAGAATGTGATCTCGACGATGATGCAGAGTTTTATCTGTATGTGTCTTATGACGATCCTATGGGTTATTGTTGGATTCAGTTTAGCCTTTGGCGATGATATCGGCGGAATTATAGGTGATCCACGCACCTTCTTTATGATGAAAGGTACCTTAGGGAATGTCGCTTGGGGTGCATTACCGACCATACCATTGGTCTTATTCGCCATGTTTCAGCTGAAGTTTGCGATCATTACGCCTGCACTCATTACCGGTGCATTTGCTGAGCGTATCCGGTTTAACTCCTATATGTTGTTTATTATCTTGTTCGGTGTCTTTATTTATATGCCATTGGCGCATGCTACTTGGCATCCGGAAGGAATTTTAGCAAAATTCGGCGTACTTGATTTTGCCGGCGGCACTGTCGTGCATATGTCAGCAGGCTGGGCGGCATTGGCTGCTGCAATTTATTTAAAAGGCCGTAAATCACAGACACATAATCCAGCGCGTATAAGTTATGTAATCTTAGGAACTGCCTTGTTGTGGTTCGGTTGGTTCGGATTTAATGCGGGTTCGGCCGGCGGTGCAAACTCGCTAGCAGCTTATGCCTTTGCAACCACAACTACAGCATCGGCTATGGCGGCAATGGCGTGGATATTTGTGGATATTATCCGCGGTAAAAAACCATCCGCAATGGGGGCATGTATCGGTGCAGTTGTAGGACTGGTAGCAATTACGCCAGCAGCAGGATTTGTGAGCATTCCTCACGCCATGGTCATTGGATTAGTCGCTGCATTGATTAGTAATCTAGTTGTCTACTTAAGAAGCAAAACCAGCATCGACGATACGTTGGATGTATTTCCTTGTCATGGTGTAGGTGGTATGGTAGGAATGGTGCTCACCGGAGTATTTGCACACCATAATGTAAATCCATTGGTTGTTGACAATGGCTTGTTTTTTGGTGAAACGAAATTATTCTTTGTACATACGGTAGCCTTGTTTGCAGTATCATTCTTTGCTTTCGTAGGCTCTTTGGTATTATTAAAAGTAACGGATCTGATTTCTCCTTTACGTGTAGAAGAGACAGACGAGGAACTTGGTTTGGACGTTTCTCAGCACGCTGAGGCACTTTAATTGTTACGGTCAAAATCGTTTAATCATCCCAAACAATGCTTTTCACAAGGCATTGTTTGGGATTTTTTTTGCACCTTTGCCCAACAGAGCGGATATGCTGCACTATTTTAGTTTTTGTTATGAAAGATACAACAAAAGAAACCTTACGTTCGGATTTTGAGAAAATGATGCGTCATGCATTACAAAAAAATGGTGATTTTGGTTTCCATATATTTGGTGACTATGCTGCGTCAGTACTCAATTTCTATGTTGGAAGCTCCATCTTAGGGTTAGCTGAAAAGCGTGAAGCAGCACTATTTCTCGCAAGCTTGTATAATACAGGAATCAATAATGTAATCAATCAGCAGGACCTTCAGGAGATCGCAGATGTTTTAGCCCAGGATCCAACGCTCAATTATCAGGTGCTCGCGCCAATTTTTGATTAATGCTTTGTCCAGACCAGATTGCCGGTTTCGTAGCCGCATTGTAAGGCATAAGTAAGAAATTCATTTCTGATCTTATCCGGAATCTCGGTATTTCTGCCCAGAATCCACATGTAATCGAGGTTGTCTCCAAATACAAGGGCATAGCTGTAGTCGGGCGTTATTTTTACAATATGATAGCCACTGTAGAATGGGCCAAAAAAGGATACTTTCAATGCGCCTTCGTGAGGACCGTTGACAAATTTAGCTTTTCCGATAGACTGCTTCCAGCGTTCTTTTTCTTCCGAGTAACCTTGATTATTGACGCGGATTGTTCCATCTTTATTCTTGGTGTACTCTGCCGAAACCTGACTGAGCCCTTTTTCCCAGCGAAAGTCCAGCCGGGCAATTTCAAACCATTTTCCGAGGTATTTATCTAAATCAAAAGGGTCTACTACATCCGGACGGGAGATGACGGGCTTTAACGCATTATATGCCACCGTCCCCAATGCCACAGCGGTCAGCAATAAGAGCGATTTTTTTTTGTCTATATTCATCTTTTGGAGTTGTTTGTTGATAAAACAACAATTTTAATACCAATATGGTTTAGGCATACCGCGCTATTTTCTTAATTTTGTTGACTTAAAAATTGTATTTGTGTATTCTAGAGAAGAGGTAAAGCAATTAAAACAGCTATTCTGGACCAAATTTGGACAATACATGTCCCTACATTCAGCTGCAGACGGCGAAAAGGTCAGTTGGATGAACTATAAAACCGGTGTTAAGCATTTGTATTTTAAGATGGATGCTGATAATAATACTGCGAAAATAGCAATTATCTGGTCACATACCGATGCCGGAATCCGTGCATTGATGGCCGAGCAATTTCTGCAGTACAAAAATCTGCTTCATGATATTTTGGGCGAAGAATGGGAATGGGATATGGACAGTTGTGATGAATATGGAAAACCGATCTGTCAGATCTACAGGACACTGGAAGGCCATAGTATTTTTAAGGAAGAGGAATGGGGAGAACTGATTGCTTTCTTTAAACCACGGATGATTGCGCTGGATGAGTTCTGGTCTTCGGCAAAATATGCGTTCGATATCTTTAAATAATTACAATAAAATAAATATAGCAATGAAAAAAGTGATTAAGGGTCTGTTGGCTGTAGCTTTATGCCTTCAACTTTCATCGGTATATGCCTGGGGGACCATTGGGCATCGTGTTGTCGCAGAAATTGCGGAGCGTCATTTGAACAAAAAAGCAAAGAAGAATATCGGAAAAATCATTGGACAGCAAAAGCTGGCATATTGGGCGAATTGGGGAGATTTTATCAAGTCGGATCCCAATCCTGAATTTAAGAAATTGGGAAATTCACATTTTATAAATCTAAATTCAAATCTGCCATGGGCAGAGTTTCAACAGGGACTTGAACGTTCGGCTGATGAGAATTTATACAAAACGGCCATCCGTATCGAGCAATCTTTTGCAGATAAAAACATTTCGCTGGATCAGCAGAAACAGAATCTCTATTTCTTAATCCATATTCTGGGGGATGCCCATCAGCCCATGCATGTCAGTCGTGCCGAAGACCAAGGGGGAAATAAGATTGAGGTAAGCTGGTTTGGAAAAAAATCCAATATTCACCGTGTATGGGATAGTGATTTGGTAGACAATGAAAAATATAGCTATACTGAATATGCAACTGTATTGGATGTCAACGGAAAAAAGGAAAATGAACAATTGGCCGCCGGGGAGTTGTCTAATTGGCTATACGAATCAAATCAGCTTGCTGAGAAAATTTATGCCGACGTAGCAAACAATGCGAATTTGTCGTATTCGTATGTTTATCAAAATAAAGATACGATGGAACAATGTTTATTAAAAGGTGGTTTACGCTTAGCTAAGGTGCTGAACCGTATTTTTGGATAGTCCAAGATAAATATGCTGCCTAAGTCGTGCCATGAACCATGGTACGACTTTTTTTGTGACAGGATTCCGTTTATTTTTAAACAAATCACGATGCTTATTTGTTATTTGCTCATTGTAAATCTTTCTTCATGACCATTCCACAGCTCTTTAAAAAAATTATTCCCTTTGCCCGTCCTTACCGTAAATTGATTGTTTATACCTTGCTTTTGACTGTAGTTGGATCATTCGCTGCGCAGATCAATGCTTTTATTTTGCGGTATACGGTAGATACCATCAACGCTTTGATGGTGGCCAAAGAGCCGCTTTCTAAGGGAATGTATATTGTCGGGATCATCAGTGCGGTTTTGTTGCTTAAGGAAATTGTTTACGCATTGGTGCAGTTCGGACAAAAATTTTATGGCGAGAAACTTCGGATTTATATTGCACGTGATTTTTCGCAGGCTATTGTTAGCCGGATTTTGACCTATAAGCTTGCTTTTTACACCTCCACGGATAATGAAAGCGGAAAGCTGGCAACACGTATCGACGCAGGCATCAGCTCACTAACACGTTTGGTACAGAATTTCTTTATCGATATTCTTCCCTTGTTTGCCAATGCCATCATTGCACTGAGCTGCATGTTCTATGCTAACGTATACGTTGGACTGGTGGGGCTGGCGGTTATCCCGTTGTACCTTTATATCAGTCAGACGCAGGCCTATAAATTAACAGGTTTTAGGCGGCAGATGCGCAAATACCGCGAATCAAAAAATAATCGGATCATCGGTCTGATTGACTCCATTCTCGTTATTAAATCTTTTGTCCGAGAACCCGAAGAAGCGAAACGGCACGAAAAGATTCAATACGAAATGACTGAAAACCAGATGGAAACCCGTAAAACGAGCTTTTTTTACGATAGCATAAAAAATTTTGTGGAGCAGATCGCGGTTGTAATTATTATCGTCCTGACTGCCTATCTCGTGCTATCCGGTCAGATTACGATTGGAGCGATTATGTTTCACATTATGCTATTTAACAATGTTTCGGCACCGATCCGGCAGTTGCACCGTATTTATGATGAGGTCAATGATGCCCTAATCTATTCAGAATCCTTTTTTGAGATTCTCGAGTCCAATGATCAGATTGAATCAAAAGGGACTTATCGACCGGAACAAATCCGAGGACATTTGGAATTGCGGAATGTCTTCTTTGCGTACCCCAACGGGACACAGGCTTTAAGAGACGTTAGCTTTGCCATTAAACCCAATGAAATTACGGCCCTTGTCGGATTAAGCGGTGCCGGTAAAAGTACGATTATCAATTTGTTGGATAAATTTTATGAGCCGACACGGGGCCAGATTTTACTGGATGGTGTTGATCTTGCGGATTACGATACCGCATTCCTCAGGCAGCATATCGGCATGGTGCTGCAGCGCAATCATATATTTAAAGGAACAATTTTTGAAAATATTGAATATGGCAAGATGGGAAGTTCGCCTGAGGAGATCGTGGAAGCCGCAAAGAAAGCCTATATCCATCAGCAGATCATGGAATTGCCAAAAGGATATGAGACGGATGCACAATCGCTTTCTGGTGGACAGCAACAGCGCATTGCCATCGCACGGCTGTTTCTGAAAAATCCACCCATTATTTTTCTGGATGAGCCTACTGCAAATCTGGATGCGATTGCTACGGAGCAGATTAAAAATAGCCTGGATGCGATTAAGAAAGATCGTACAGTGATTATCGTGTCACACAGCATTTCTCAGATAATAGACTCCAATGCGATTGTTGTCATGGAGAAAGGTCACGTTGTCGAGCAGGGGCAACATGAAGACCTCTACATGGCGAAAGGTACCTACCATGAGATTTTTTCGGCCATGGCCAATAGTCTTAATTTAAGCAAGATCAGTAAGACTTTACAGGCAGATGAAAATTAATAGCGCTGTTCTCGCCTTTTAATTCGAGCGACTATGCAAGATCATTCCAATGACGACCAGACCAATCCCCATGCAGGAATAGCTATTTGGAAGCGCGGCATGTAATAAAATGATTTCACCCAGTAGCGTAAAGATGACTTCCATCGCTTGCGTCGCTTCTATTGCCGCGAGTGCCTTGGGGTCGGTGCGTACGATATCCGTCGCGCTAAAGAACAGAAGCGTGGCAATTACACCCGAAAAGATGGCAACCAGCAAGGTCTGTAACAGCTGACTTTCCGTTGGAAGGCCATTATCTATATAACCAAAGATGCTGAGCAGGATCCAAAAAGGCATGCTACATAAGGTCATGCCCAGCGTTCGTTGGAAAGCATCCAATTTGTTCCCCGCGATTTGCATCATTTTACGGTTGCCCAAAGGATAGGCAATTGCTCCGATCAGTACTGGAATCGTGCCCAATAACATGGATTTGAAGGAAGTAGCCTGTGCTTCGGAGATTTGCATCAGTACAATTCCCAGAAAAATAATGATCGAGAAGAGGAGTGAAGCTTTGGATATTCCTTTTCGATGCCCTTTTTTCTCCAGTAAAGGGCCTATAAACATCCCGGCGATAATGGTGAATTCAAAGGTGCTGGCAACTAACCAGGAGGGACCGAAGCTCGCACCAAATGTCAGCGTGGCATAAAATACACCAAAACCTGTGGTGCTCCACAGCAGCCATTGCAGCAGATTGGATTTGATCGCATGGAAGAGCGGTGCTAAGTTGCCCCGTACATATACGATAACCAACAGGATAGGAAGCATCCATAGGAATCGTAAGGCTGCTGTCCATTGCCAGCTTCCTCCCGAAACAGCCATGATACGGTTGAGAACAAAAGTACTTGCGAAAAATAATGCGGCTAATATTCCTAAAAAAAGTGCCGTATTTTTATTGTTTTTTATTGTAAATTGGAAGGACATAAATAAAATGAATGCGGTGTCTATTTCGTATGGTGAATTCGTATGGTGAAAGTACGCAAATGGCCGTTTAATCGGAAATGAAACAAAAAGTAATTGATTTTTATGGCAATTTTCTCATTTAAAATTCCTTATTTTGCCTAATCAATAAAACAAGTAGTAAGAAAATTAATCAAGATGATTATACAACCAAGAACTAGAGGTTTTATTTGTTTAACCTCGCATCCACAAGGGGCTGCGCAAAACATTAAAAATCAAATTGAATACGTGAAATCAAAGGGTGAGATCGCGAATGGTCCAAAGAAAGTTCTCGTCATAGGTGCTTCAACAGGATTTGGTATTGCGTCTCGGATTTCTGCAGCATTTGGTTCTGGAGCTGCTACGATCGGTGTATTTTTTGAAAAACCTGCGGCAGAAGGTAAACCGGGGACCGCTGGTTGGTACAATTCTGCAGCTTTTGAAAAAGAAGCCCATGAAGCTGGACTATACGCCAAAAGTATCAATGGTGATGCATTTTCAGATGACATAAAAAAACAGACCATTGAATTGATCAAAAAGGATCTGGGACAGGTGGATTTAGTGGTTTATAGTTTAGCATCTCCACGTCGTACGCATCCAAAAACAGGTGTTGCACATGCTTCAGTTTTAAAACCTATTCAGGAGCCTTTTACCAATAAAACGGTAGACTTTCACACAGGCGTTGTGTCGGATATCACGATCCAACCTATAGAAAATAATGAGGATATCGCGAATACGGTTGCTGTAATGGGTGGGGAAGACTGGAAATTTTGGATCGAAGATCTGAAAGCTGCCGGCGTTTTGGCTGATGGTGCAAAAACAGTTGCTTACTCTTATATCGGGCCAGAACTGACTTATCCGATCTACCGTAACGGAACAATTGGCCGCGCGAAGGACGATTTGGAAGGTACTGTGCCTGCTATCAATGCGATCTTAAGTGATCTGCACGGTGTGGCTTACGTTTCGGTTAACAAAGCATTGGTGACACAGTCCAGTTCCGCGATCCCAGTAGTGCCTTTGTACATTTCCCTATTGTATAAGGTGATGAAAGAAAAAGGAATCCACGAAGGTACAATCGAACAGATGCAACGTTTGTTTGCAGAGCGCCTTTATACTGCTGATGGCAATGTATTGCTTGATGATAAAGGCCGAATCCGTGTTGACGACCTGGAGATGCGTGCAGATGTTCAGGCGGAAGTTGCTGCATTATGGAAGAAAGCAACTACAGAAAATTTGGAAGAAATCTCCGATATTGAAGGTTACCGGAATGAATTTTTCAATTTATTTGGTTTTAACTTCGATGGTATAGATTACAACGCAGATACCAATGAGGTCGTTGCTGTACCAAGTATCGAAAGCTAATCCAAGATATATGTTATAAAAAAGGCTAACCCAATTGGGTTAGCCTTTTTTGTCGGTGCCGGTCATCATCAGGCAAGCTTTGTCCTTCGATTGTATAATAAATTTCCTACGACTGCAAAACCGATGGATACCATGATGGCACTGAAAGGGTAGATACCCGTCATACCGACATTGTTGGCAATGAAACCGATCAGCGGGCCAGTAATGCCCAGGGAAATATCGATAAATAGTCCGTAGGCAGCTAATGCTGAACCCTGTTGATTCTGGTGAACCCTTTTGATTGCCTCCACACCGAGAGCCGGAAAAACAAGTGAAAATCCCAGTCCCGTCAGTGCGGCTCCAACAAGTGTCCAAAAGGGGTGGAGGGCCAGGGCGATGACCATTAGACCAAATGTTTCGACAAAAAGACTAATTAAGGCCACTTTTAGACCGCCATAGTGATCAATTACTTTATTGAATACAAGTCTCGTCAGAATAAAGAAAATACCAAAGACCGTCAAACAAGCCGCACCATTCTGCCAATTGAAGTGCTCATAATATAACGTCATAAAGGTGGAAATACTCCCAAAACCAAGGCCGCCTAAGGCCAGGCAAATTCCGAATGGAGCCACAGTAAGAAGCACTCGCCTGAAACTGACAGCGACTGTTTTTTTGCTGATTACCTGATAAGGCGTTTTTGATCTGCTGTAAAGATAGCCCAGGATCCCTATTAAACAGGTGAGTATTCCCAGCGATTCATAATTTATATGGTCAACCATAAGTACGCCCAATGGTGCTCCGAGGGCAAGTGCGCCATAGCTCGCAATCCCATTAAACGATATAGCCTTGGCTGCGTGTTCATCTCCGAGTTCCAATAAAGCCCAGTTGATGGGACTGGCTCCGACCAGTCCCTCGCCAATACCGGTGAATAGCCGGGTGACCAGCAATACACCTAAACTAATCAAGGGTTGCGACCGGAATAAAAAGACCAGTAAGAGTAAAATTCCCGAGAGCGCAAAAAAGAGCATACTGCGCAGGACGGACACTTTTGGACCTTTGGTGTCCACGATTTTGCCGGCATAACCCCGAAGTAAAAAGGTGGCAATGTATTGTACACTGATAACCAGTCCGGCGACAATTGTATTAAACCCTAGAATTTGATGGATAAAAATAGGTAAGGTCGCAAGTGATAAGCCAATCGTGAAATAACCAAGGAAAGTTAAAGATACATAGCCTAAAATCTTTTTATTGACCTCGAGAAGAGAAATTGTCATTTTAAAAAATTTTAGGCAAAAATACTTGTTTATCCTTGCTTTTGAAAATATAGTTAGTACACGACTGTCTCTTTAATCTCACAATTTTTATCGAGCCATTCCTGATCGAATTGTTTCGGTGAGACCTTTTTACCCTGATAGATATAATAGATTTTTTCGGATTCTCCTTTTACCGGCGGTCCTGGGATTTTGTTGACAATTTTCTCTTCAGGACATTCCCGGATAAGTGCCTGCTGGCTGCGCTGAGGGGTTTTGCAAGAGGTAAATGCTGCTGTTAGGATGAGGAGATACGCTAATTTATTCATGAGTTTAGTTTTATTATATTGAATAACGAGACTTTATTCGGATTTGCGACATGATTTTGCGGAATAAAACACAACTTTTTATACTGTTGTTTGTTCAATAAAAAGGAGGGAGTCGGAGGATGGATGATAAGATTTTATCGCGAAGTTTTGAAGATCAGAATAGTATTCATTAATAATCATATAACAACAAAAGAGTAATCATGAGAAGAAAAGCAACAGCCCTATGGAACGGGAACCTAAAAGAAGGTAAAGGGAATTTAACAACAGACAGCACCGTATTGGACCATACCCAATATTCATTTTCAACACGATTTGAGGATGGTGTGGGTACCAATCCGGAAGAGTTGTTGGCCGCTGCGCATGCCGGATGTTTTACCATGCAGCTTAGCGCATTTTTAACCGAAGCCGGGTTTTCTCCCGATGAACTCAAAACCGTATCGACCATTGTTTTTGAAAATGGCGCAATTGTCCGTTCTGAATTGGAACTGACGGCGAAAGTGCCATCCATTGATGAATCGGAATTTCAGTCACTCGCTCAAAAAGCAAAAGAGAATTGTCCCGTAAGCAAAGCATTTAGCTTCGAAAAAACGTTACAGGCTGCTTTGGTATAAAGACGCCAGAATAAAGATGGTTTAACGACCATAGCAATGCAGTGATGTTTTAGGAAATCCTAAAACATCACTGCATTTTTTTGTTAAAAAAATAAAAAGCCGTTACTTTGGTCTCTGATCAGTCTATTGTATACCGTATACCGGTAAACTTCGCGGGTATGTATAAACCCAGCTGATCGCGGTAAGGGAAAGTTAAACGAAATTATTTTGGTACAAAAAAAGAAAAGTAAGCTAAATACTACGGCGTTACTTGAAAAGAATAGGACGGAAGGTCTCGTATTTCTCGCCGAGAATGCGACTAAAGACGGTGTGATCGCCTGCCAGTCGGGTTTACAGTATAAAATATTGACAGAAGGTGCGGGCAAGATTCCGACGAAGGCTTCCAAGATCATTTGTCATTACAAGGGTGAACTGTTGGACGGAACGGTATTTGATAGCTCCTATAAACGTAAACGTCCGGAAACATTTTATATCAACGAACTTATCCGTGGCTGGCAAGAAGCAATGTGCATGATGCCTGTGGGATCGATATGGCAAGTGTATCTTCCACCGCATTTGGCTTACGGCAAGGAAGAGCTGTTGCCACGAAAAGGCGGAGAGTGTACCTTGGTTTTTCAGATTGAGCTAATTGCGATTCTGTGAGGATTTATTGAAAAGATGACTATGAGCTAAATGCGTAGCTTAGCACCGAATTTTGAGCCTGCCCGAATTTTTATGATAGGAACTGCTTCGTACAAAAAAATATGAAGATAAAAGGGGTAAAATTGTACCAAAATGCAAAAAGCACAAAATTCGGTTTGGCACAATTTTACCCCTAAAATTTATTGATTTGTGATAAAATATTTGCTAAAATCGCTATTTTAGATATCCTCAAGGCGGATTTTAATCACGTTTATTTTCTAGGTTAATCTTAAGGGAAAAGTAAATTCCCTTAAGGAGTTTTTGGATTTGCCTAAGAGGACGGAGCATTCCCCCCTGGGAAAAGTAAATTCCCTTAAGGAGTTTTTGGATTTCCCTAAGAGGACGGAGCATTCCCCCCTGGGAAAAGTAAATTCCCTTAGGAAGTTTTTGGATTCCCCTAAGGGGATGGAGCATTCCCCCCTGGGAAAAGTAAATTCTCCTTAGTGTATTTTGGATTCCCCTAAGGGGACGGAGCGTTCCCCACTGGGAAAAGTAAATTCTCCTTAGTGTATTTGGAATTCCCTAAGGGGAGGGAGCGTTCCCCACTGGGAAAAGTAAATTCCCTTAAGGAGTTTTTGGATTCTCCTAAGGGGGCGGAGCATTTCCCCCTGGGAAAAGTAAATTCCCTTAAGGAGTTTTTGGATTCCCCTAAGGGGAGGGAGCGCTCCCCACTGGGAAAAGTAAATTCTCCTTAGTGTATTTGGAATTCCCTCAGGGAAATGTTGCGGTTCCTTCGGGGAAAATCAAAAAAAAATCCCCGGAAAAACCGAGGATTTTATCTATTTTAGAAGAATTTACTCCAGTTATTATTGCAATTCTTTGATTTTCGCATTGATCTCAGTTGTCTTAGCTTCGTCCTGCATGAAAACATAATAGTTTTTAAGATTTGTTAAAGCGTCTGCATTTTTCGGCTGTAGGGCAACCGCTTTTTCCAAATAAGGCAATACAGATTTCAATTCTGCCTTGATCTTATCTACTTCGGCGTTATATTGCGCCTGCGTCAATTTTCTGTTGTTGTTTACGACATTAAGCTTTTCACGTGTTTTGTTCATCAACGTGATCGCTAAATTTGTATTGGCTTCAAAGAAGTTCGGATCGATTTCCAATGCTTTCTTATAAGCCGCAATTGCCGCTTCGTCATTTTTTGCGGATGACTGTGCAATTCCTAAATAATAGTTCAAACTTTTGTTTGAAGGATCTTTCGCCAATTGAGCAGTGATAGCATCAATAGTTTCTTTTTCGTGACCTGTAATCAGATTCAATTCGATATTTTGCGTCATTGCCGCATTGTCATCGGGATAAGCTTCAGCAGCTTTCTTCGCGTACTCCAAAGCAGAAGTGGTGTCTTTCACATTTAAATACAATTTAGGTAGATCGACCATAATTGTTTTATGTGAAGAAAAGTCTTTTCTAGGGATCAGTTCTTTGTAACGCTCGATTGCATTTTTATAATCCTTGTTGGACAATGCTGCTACACCGCTGTAGTAAGTCACCAATGTGTCTCCGGGAAGGTAAGTCAATGCTTTGGTGAATGAATTATAAGAATCGGCATATTTCTGTGCCTGATACTCTTCGGCACCGATATTGAAGTTATATTGTCCAAGAATTTGCTCAGCCACAGTGATGTTCGCTTTGTTGGCGCCATCAGTATCCAATTGTTTTGCTTTGGCAATACCATCTTCTGCTAATTTTGCCAGTTCACTGGATTTATCTATAGTTGATAGATTTGCGTTAACGAGAGCATAAACTGTCCAAGCCTCTGCATTATCTTTTGTTTTTTCGTTGATAACAGCAGCGTCGATGGCTTCTTTTGCTGATTTAAGATTAGGCAGGCCTAATTGAGCAGTACCGGCTTCTTTTAATTCCTGAAATTTTGCAAGACCAGTTTTTGCCTTTTTTACGTTACCCGTTTGGGCGAAAGAAACTGATGTAGATACAGTACCTATTGCCGCTAATAATAATAGAGATTTTAAATTCATATCTATTTAACTGTTAATTGATTCAATAATAAATTTACCCTGTCCAGTTGTGAAGCATCATCCATAAGTGTATAATATTTTGCCAGTGCCTTCAAGGCATTCACATCATAGGGTTTGATCTCGTTTGCTTTTAATAGATATTCGACCGTTAAATCCTGAATATCTTGATTCGTCGGATCTTTTAATAGCGTTTCAAGATTAATTAAGCCTAATGCCAAATTAGATTCATAGTTGTTTGGATCTAACCGCAATACATTATTATAATACTCTTTTGCTTTTTTTAGATCATTTGCATTTTCGTAAGAATAGCCGGCAATGTAATTTAATTCAACATTTTCAGGCTCCAGACGAATGGCATCAGCAATCACATTCAATATGGCATCATACGAACTGTTGGCTGAATATACATCGATCAATCTAAAAAGTATCTGCTTATTCTCAGGGAATACAGCATGTCCTTTCTCTAAAACGTTTAAGACATCCTGTTTAGTACCTCCCAGACTATAAATTTGTGCTAATTCCAGAAAGTAGCCCGGCTTAGGGTTTTCACCTTTAATGAGTTCATCATAATATTTGATGGAATTCATATAATCTTTGTTTTTTCCGGCGAGTACCGCAAGATTATATTTTAGGTCGCTATTTTTAAAACCGAGCGAGTCTATGCGGAGGTAAGCCTGGTATGCTTTATCAAACTTTCCGTCCTTTAAAGCAGCACCGCCTTGATAGGAGATGGCACCAGCAAGATTTTGACGGATATAATCCATCTCAGCCGGAAAATTTCGACGTGCTTTT
Source organism: Sphingobacterium puteale (assembly GCF_003627955.1). Lineage (GTDB taxonomy): Bacteria > Bacteroidota > Bacteroidia > Sphingobacteriales > Sphingobacteriaceae > Sphingobacterium > Sphingobacterium puteale. Next base: position 27,779 of record NZ_RBWS01000009.1, read on the forward strand.
TTCGCATCCAGCAATTTTAATGATTTGATGGATATGTCGATAGGGTCAAGTTTATACTGCTGTTTTCGAGTTGAATCCGCAACTGCCAGTGAGCTATACACCAACGCCCTCAGAAGGTTGTTGTTGACAGATGCCGAATCTTTTTTGGATTGGAACGCAGCATCTGCAAACTTTCTGGCGTTTTCAAGATTTTTAAAATCGCCAGTTTTGGTATATAAAGCAAAACTGTTGCTGCCCTCTTTTAAATTTGATTGGGCAGCAACAGTTAAACTACTTGCAGATATGAACAATGATATCAGTAAGTTTTTCATTCAGTTTATTCTTCGTTTGAATCTATATTTTCTCCAGAAGTTAATCCTTCATTATCCGCTTCTGTTGAATTTTCATCGCCAGACTCTTCATCCGATTCTTCTTCGCGATCTACTTTTGTGATCGAAGCGATCTCGTCGTTGTCTTTCAGGTTAATGAGTCTTACTCCTTGTGTTGCACGGCCCATTACACGCAATTCTTCTACAGCTATCCGGATAACAATACCTGATTTATTGATGATCATAAGGTCTTCTGCGTCTGTAACGCCTTTTATAGCAACCAATTCACCTGTTTTATCAGTGACATTGATTGTTTTGACACCCTTACCACCACGATTTGTGACCCGGTAATCTTCGATATCCGTACGTTTTCCGTAGCCTTTCTCCGAGACCACCAACACCGTTGTTTCTGAATCATTGACACTAATCATGCCAATCACCTCATCACTATCGGAAGATAGGGTAATACCACGAACACCTGTTGCTGTACGGCCCATTGGGCGGACGGTAGACTCATTAAAGCGAATTGCTCTTCCTGAGCGCAGTGCCATCACAATTTCGCTACTTCCTGTCGTCAAACAAGCTTCGATCAATTGATCACCGTCGTTGATGTTGATTGCATTGATACCATTTGCTCTCGGGCGGGAATAGGCTTCCAAAGACGTTTTCTTGATGGTACCTTTTTTAGTACACATGATAATGAAGTTGTTTTCCAGGTATTCCTGGTCTTTCAGGTTCTTCACTAAGATAAAGGCCTTAATTTTCTCTTCTTTCGGTACATTAATGATGTTTTGAAGTGCACGGCCACGCGAAGTACGGCTTCCTTCAGGAATCTCAAATGCACGCAACCAGAAACAGCGACCTGCTTCTGTAAATAGGAGCATGTAGTTGTGCGCCGAGGCTGTAATGATGTGCTCAGTGAAATCCTCTTCACGTGTGTTTGTTCCGATTGATCCTCGGCCACCACGACCTTGACGTTTATATTCGGATAACGGCGTACGTTTTACATAGCTGTTATGGGAGATTGTGATCACGATTTCTTCGTCATCAATAAAGTCTTCCATACGCATGTCTTCGGCAGAATGAACAATCTGCGACCTACGTTCGTCACCATATTTTTCTTTGATCTCAATTAACTCATCTTTGATGATCTTCATGCGGAGCTCTTCGTCTGCCAATACAGATTTCAAATAGTCAATTGTTTTCATCAATTCAGCATATTCTTCTTTGATCTTATCACGTTCCAGTCCTGTCAGACGACGCAAAGTCATATCCAAAATAGCACGGGCCTGCAGATCGGATAGACCGAATTGCTCCATCAATCCAACACGTGCATCTTCAGGCGTATCGGAGTTACGGATTAATTTGATGACTTCATCCAAATGATCCAAGGCGATCAAGTATCCTTCTAAGATATGCGCACGTTTTTCAGCTTCCGCCAATTCGTAACGTGTACGTCTGACAATAACATCGTGTCTATGTTCAACAAACTCACGAATCATATCTTTTAGATTCATCAGTACAGGTCTTCCTTTAACTAAGGCGATATTATTGACTGAAAAAGAAGTTTGTAGCGCTGTATATTTGAATAGATTGTTTAAAACAACATTGGCGTTGGCATCACGTTTAATGTCATAAACGACACGCATACCAGTACGGTCAGACTCATCGCGGATTGCCGAAATACCTTCCAATTTCTTTTCATTGACCAAATCTGCAGTACGTTCGATCATATTAGCCTTATTCACCTGGTAAGGGATTTCGGTCACAATAATCTGTTCTTTTCCGGACTTGGTGGTTTCAATTTCGGCTTTAGCACGCATGACAATACGGCCACGGCCCGTATTACAAGCATCCTGAACTCCTGCATACCCGTAGATCAATGCTCCCGTAGGGAAGTCAGGGCCTTTGATATGTTGCATCAACTCGGGGACTTCGATATCACGGTTGTCGATGAAAGCTATTGTACCGTCGATTACTTCCGAGAGGTTGTGCGGGGCCATATTGGTTGCCATACCTACGGCGATACCCGACGCTCCATTGACCAGGAGGTTAGGGATACGTGTTGGCAATACGGTAGGCTCTTGCAAAGAGTCGTCAAAGTTATTTTGGAAATCAACAGTGTCTTTGTTGATATCGGATAGCATTTCTTCGGCGATCTTCTTTAATCTCGCCTCTGTATAACGCATTGCCGCAGGAGGGTCACCGTCAATGGAACCGTAGTTACCTTGGCCATCCACCAGCGGGTAGCGCAAACTCCAATCTTGAGCCATACGAACCATGGTGTCGTAAACGGAGGAATCACCATGTGGGTGATATTTACCTAATACGTCACCAACGATACGGGCAGACTTTTTATAAGGTTTACCACTGGTAACCCCTAAGTCCAACATACCATAAAGAACACGTCTGTGTACAGGCTTCATGCCGTCACGTGCATCAGGAAGAGCCCGGGATACAATGACAGACATGGAGTAGTCAATGTAAGCAGACTTCATCTGATCCTCGATATTGATTGGGATAATCCGGTCGTTTGCCGGAACAAGATTGTTGTCGTTTTCTGTTTCTTCAGCCATATGAATTTGGTTTCAATAAAACTAGTAAGCAAGCCCTTTTAATTGGCTTGCTACGCATGCGAAGTTACAAAAATTTAACCTCAAAAGCGAATGAATTGAACCCTAATATACACAAAAAAGATAATCTTTTATGGATTGTCTTGGTACCTATGCCGTATCGTTTTTATTTCAATTTTTTAAAGCGCAGGCGGATCGAATTACTGATGACAATGAGATCGGAGAAGGCCATACTTAAAGCCGCCAGCATCGGGCCTAAGAATCCTGCTGCTGCCAATGGGATCGCGATAATATTATAGGCAAATGCCCAAAAAAGATTCTGCTTGATAGTCAGTAAGGTGTGATGGCCTATCTGCAGCAGCTTTTCGATAGATTTCAGATCACTATTCAGCAGAATGACTTTTGCAGACTGAATGGCAATATGTGTTGCGTCGCCGAGTGAAATACCGACATCAGCTGCCGTAAGGGCAGGAGCATCGTTAATGCCGTCGCCTACCATTGCTGTAGCGGCCGTTTTTTTGAGATCCGAAAGAATTGCCAATTTTTCGCTGGGTGATTTTTCCCAGTAAACATCCGCTATACCAAGTTTTTGGGCCACCCGTTCACATTTACTTTGTCGATCACCGCTCAATAGGATAGGCCGGATCCCTTTATCTTTTAGGTACTGTACAAGTTCCTTTGCATAGGGCTTGATCTGATCTTCCAGCACGATACCTGCAATGACGACTTCATTGATGGTCAGCGTCAGGTCGTACCTGTTGGAATAATCTTTCCTGCCAATTTTTGCATTACAAATGGAATAGCTGTTTCCATTGGTGTCCGTGGCAAATATTCCCTGTCCTTTTATTTCGTTGACTTCTTTGAATATAATGCGGTATGACTTGATCTCCTTGAGATGCTTGCGGATAGATTGGGCAATCGGGTGACTGGAATAACTTTCCAGCTGCGCAATGATCGACTCCACCTGCGATTGCGCTATACCAAAGGTCTGAATGGCTTTGATATTAAAATCGCCGGTTGTTAGCGTTCCCGTTTTATCAAAAACCATCTGTTTGATTTCTGACAGTTCTTCGATTGTGCTGCCGCCCTTGATAAGGATGCCCTGTTTAGCTGCCCGCCCCAGACCGACCATCACTGCCGTGGGTGTGGCCAGGCCCATCGCACAGGGACAGGAGACCACAAGTGTCGCAATGGCATTCATCAATGCCTGCTGTAGCGGCAACTGGGCAATAAAGTAGGCGATAAAAAAAGTGAAAAATGCGATCATGACAACAATAGGTACAAAATAGGCCGCCACTTTATCTCCAAATTTTTGAATGGGCGGCTTTTTGCTCTGCGCGTCTTTAATTAATTGAATGATCTGATATAAAACGCTTTTAGACCCCACTTTAGTGGCCGAAATCCGGATATTGCCGGCGCTCAGCAATGTGCCGCCGATCACGGCATCATATTTTGTTTTTTCGACCGGGAGACTCTCGCCCGTCAGCATGGATTCGTCGATCCAGGCATGGCCATCCAGAATATCTCCGTCCACAGGAATCAGGCTTCCCGTGTTCACTTTCAGAATATCCCCGGATCTGATCTCTTTTGCCCTAATTTCAATTTCGTTATCACCTTCAATTTTAATCGCTTTAATATCTTGGTATTTAACCAGATCTTTGATGGCAGATGTGGTTTTGGTAACAGCTCGTTTTTCAAGTACATTACCCATAAAGACTAAGGTAATAATCGTCGCACAGGTTTCGTAAAACTGATAATCGTGCCCCAGCTGATAATAACTACCAATAGCACTGTAGACAAACGCCGCAGTAGATCCGACAAAAATAAGCACATCCATGTTGGGCATTTTATTCCATAGCGAACGCAGGGCGCTATTACCAAAGTAGAGACAACCGACAAGATAAACCGGTGTACAAAAAGCCAACTGTATATAGGGATCGTGGAGCAAGGGGAGAGTCACAAACATATGGCTCCATAGCGGAATGGTAAAAAGTAGGCAGATCAAAAATTTGAATTCAACTGACTTCCAAAAGCTTACTTTGCTGTCTTTATCCTGAATGACTTTATAGCCCAATGACTCGATACCTTTAACAAGCTGCGGAACCTGATCCTGGGGGATAGCGGAGAACTTTACTTCATCTGAAGCGAAATCAACGTAGATCTCCTTAGCGCCCTTGTCTTCTAGGTATTTATGGATTGAAATAGCACAATTTGTGCAGTGCATTCCGGTTACGTTGAGTTCAGTTTGCACGTTGGATTCCTTCATTTAATAGCATGTAATGTCTTTAGGCAAAGATAGGTATTTCCTGATAATGCTCTTTACGTAAAGTAAAATTGTTTAGTTTCATGACTGCTTTAGCTCTACTGTACAGGAAAAAAAATCTTCAGCACCGTGGAGAAAACGATAAATTTGTTTTTATTTGCAAATCATCAATGTTTAAAAATGACAAAATCTATTTCCTTTATCATACGGATTATTCTACTCGTTGCATTGACGGCTTCATTTGTACAATTCGAGTCTTTTTACAGGCAGCGGGAGGTCATTCTGAACATGGCTTACGGCCTGAATACTTTTCTGACGGCCAGTGTACTGATTTCGATCGGTCATTTTATTCTTGTCAAGCTTTACAACAGCCGCAATGAACACCAGGTTGTCCGCGGTAACTTCGTACTGGGGATCACACGTGTGGCAACTGTGGGAAATGTGTTTTTTATCATTGTTAGTTTGATGATTGCGGTCGGTATCAACCCGAAAGATTTTATAACCAGCATGACGATTGTGGCGATGGCCATTGCAGTTATCTTCAGGGAATATATTACCAATATGATATCGGGCCTGATCATTATGTTTTCGGATCAATTTTCCGTGGGTGATCGCATTAAAATAGGGGAATACCAAGGTAAAATCGTCGACATTACGCTGGCCAATCTCGTTGTCCGGGACGAGGATGATGATGCGGTCATGATCCCTAACAACTTGGTGTTTACGGCCACTCTGGTCAATAAAACATCGCAGAAATCCAATAAAATTGTCGTAAAATTTGAATTGCCGATAGATCGTGCCGTGCCTGTAGAAGTGCTAGAAGAATACTTTAATCCCTTATTTCAGCATAATTCCAATCTGGATCATGGTCAAGGATTTACGGTGAAAATAGCTGACTTAGCCAAAGACTATGTAAAATATAAAGTAGAGGTCAGCACGATATCCTCAAGTAACCGGATCCACCAGCAGGTGCAGAGCAAGATTCTGAATGAGGTTCTTCAATTTAAGGGAGCGGTCAGTTAGATCTTTCTGACTTTCACATTCTTGACAAAATGGTGGCTGCCTTTTTCCAGGATAAGATCGGCGCGATAGCGGGTCGGTAAGATATTCTTGATCAGGTTTGGCTTATTAATCTCATTCCAGATATTGACGGCCATCGCATTACTTTCTTCGGGTGACATATCTGCATATTTATGGAAAAATGAAGCCGGATTCTGAAAGGCTGTCGCCCGTAGGGATTCAAACCTGTTGGTATACCACTCGATGAGGTTTTTCTCACTGGCATGTACATAGATCGAATAATCGAAAAAGTCGGAAACGAAGACACTATGTCCTTTGCGGGGTCGTTGTGAATTGACCTGTAACACGTTGATTCCTTCGACGATTAAGATGTCCGGTTGTTCAATGATCTGGTGCTGATCATCGGGTAATACATCGTAAACCAAATGGCTGTAAACCGGAACCATGATTTTAGGTGCTCCGGATTTAACCGCAGAAAGGAAATGGATCAGGCGTTTGGCATCATAGCTTTCCGGAAATCCTTTGCGGTTTAGAATTCCTTTTTCGATCAGTTGTTGATTGGGATGGAGAAAACCATCCGTGGTCACCAGATCCACCTTTGGTTTTGAAGGCAGCATACTCAGTACCCGTTGCAACACCCTGGCCGTGGTACTTTTTCCTACAGCGACGGAGCCCGCAATACCGATGATATAAGGTAATTTGCTTTCTTCTTTTCCAAAAAAACGATTTGTCCGCTGATGCAGGCTTTGGAAACGGTCAATGTGAATTTCCAGCAAATGGCTCAGAGGAAAATAGACTTCTTCGATTTCTTGGTTTGTCAATGGCTCGTTGAGCGCATGCAGGCTCTCAAGATCTTCGGAACTGAAGTTGTGCAATACCTTTCCATTTAGATTTTTCCAGTCTTCCCGTTTAATTGATCTAAAAGGAGAGTCAATTGCTATTTGTGGATCCAATTGCATCGAATTGCTATTTTTATTGAACGTTTAAATGTTGTTGATGTCCTGCTTATTTTTTGCTGTTACAGCGCACTTTTCAACTATTCAGCGGCATACAAGAACCTTCATTATCTTTTACTGCAATTGGCAGGTATTGTTGTGCGAAGATTTTTTGTGCGGACAAATATAATTAGTGTCGCCCGTTATCCCAAGAAACAATTACAAATGATTTGAAGTTATTACAATAGGATTAGTTAAGATTTTATGTACAGGACATTTTTCGGCAATCTTAAACAGTCTCGTCTTTTGTTCGTCATCCAGATTACCCTTAAAGCTAATATGACATTGTATGTAGGTCGCCTGTTGCTGTTCACTGGTCTGCACTTCATGCGAAAGGCGGATAATAACTTCTTCCAGAGGCCATTTTTTTCGGTCGGCATACATTTTTACGGTGATCGCTTTGCAGGCGCCTAGCGAAGAGAGCAGCAGCGGTGTGGGATTTATTCCCTGATCCTGTCCACCCAAGTCCTCGGGCTCATCGGCAATAATCTGGTGTTTACCATATTGTACGGTCGTGGTATAAGGTGTTTCACCTATGGTGACAATAACTTCATTTTCCATCATCTTGAATAAAATGGTTTGTTAGTCGACAAGATCTTCCAATAATCCTTCAATAATTAAGCTTCCGGTGGCAGGATTGGTGGCCAAGGGAACATTGTAAAGGTCGCACACACGCATCAACATTTGAATATCAGGTTCGTGGGCGTGCTTGCCAAGTGGATCACGAAAGAAGATAATGCCATCTACTTTACCTTCAGCGGCCAGTGCGGCAATCTGCGCGTCGCCTCCCATCGGGCCGCTTAATTTTAACTCCACTGGAAGTCCTGTCTGCCGCACATAAGAACCCGTCGTTCCCGTAGCGATAATATGAGCATGCTCCAGTAAATCCTGGTGGTCTTTGACAAAAGCAACCATTTCTGGCTTCTTGCCATCATGGGCTATCAGTGCGATTGTTTTTTTCATCCCTATCTAATTATTTATTCATTTGCATTTGCGTCCAATGGCTAAAAAGCCACCTTCAACAGATTTATGTGTCTATCGGCAGGTAACACGATATGGCACAGTTAGTTTTGTTCTTTTAAAATGTTTATCTATATCTTCTAAACTTAAGCAATGCTTGTAAAATGCTATTTAAAAAAAATATAGGATATAATAATAGCCGCAATCACGCCCGCCAATTCAGCTAATAAGGCACAAGGCAGCGCATGTCTTGTCCGTTTTATACCCACGGCGCCAAAGTAGACTGCCAGTACGTAAAAAGTTGTTTCTGTGGAACCTTGAATGACACAGGCGACACGTGCTGCAAAGTCCATAGGCCCTTTGGCATTCATTAAGTCAACCATCAGGCCGCGCGCACCGGACCCACTGAGCGGTTTCATAAAGGCAACCGGCAGGGCATCAACAAAGGAAGTATCTAAACCACATAAGGCTATACCTTTGGATATTCCGGCAACCATATAATCCATTGTTCCTGAAGCTCTAAAAACAGCAATGCCCACCAGCATGGCCACCAGATAAGGAATAATTTTGACAGAAACTTCAAATCCTTCTTTAGCACCTTCAATAAAAGAATCGTAGACATTGACTTTGCGAAAAAGTGCCAAACCTATAAAAGAAGTGAAGAGGCTAAACAGGATCACATTGCCAAATACTTTGCTGAAGATCTCTATTTCGGCTTGTTGTAGTCCCGAGAAATAATATAATAATCCACCGATAAATAAACCCATGGCACCTAAATAGCCTAAAACAACACGGTTGAATAGGTTTATTTTCTGATAAAGGGCTACAAGGATCAAAGCCACTAAAGTCGAAAAGAAGGTTGCGATCAAAATCGGAAGGAAGACGTCGGAAGGATCCGGCGCACCTGCTTCCTTGCGGTAAGCCATAATTGAAATCGGTAATAAGGTAAGGCTGGATGCATTGAGCACGATGAACATAATCTGTGCATTTGTCGCCGTTTCCTTATTGGGATTCAGTTCCTGGAGTTCCTTCATCGCCTTAAGCCCCAAAGGTGTTGCTGCATTATCCAGCCCCAGCGCATTGGCAGAAAAATTCATTAGAATAGATCCAAGAGCGGGGTGGTTCTTAGGGATTTCGGGAAATAATTTATGGAAAAAAGGGCCTACGATTTTTGCGAAGATATTGATCATGCCGCCTTTCTCACCAATTTTCATGATTCCTAGTGCGAAAGTCATCATCCCGACTAGGCCCAAGGATATTTCAGCTCCGGTTTTAGCGCTGTCAAAGATGGAATTGACAATTTGTTGGAAGATTTCGGTATCTCCGAAAAAGATAAGTTTTACCAGGGCTACGGCAAATGTGATTAAAAAAAATGCAACCCATACGTAGTTTAATGCCATAATAGATTTAAATATGCGTAAAAGTAACCTTTTAGAATTTATCCATCAACTGGCTCCAAGGATTTTTCTTCTTATTCTGATTCTTTTCTTTGATGAGGTGTTCAATGATATAATCCAGTGTATCCTCATGTTCACTGATCAGTTTATCCGATAAGGAGATGAGTTTTTGGATATTGTTTGGTGAGGCCGCATCAAGGGAAGCATTGATACTGGATAGATTTGCTGGCTCCAGACGAACGTAATTCTGCTGTTTCCCATTGCTTCTAAATAATTGCTTGATAAAAAATTCGGTACTTTCAGAAGAGGCGCTCGTCATGATGTCCACAAGCGCGGGGCCGATCTGAATGGCAAGCTTTTTCTTGAAGTGTTCGTAATTGTAGGCTGTCTTTGATACCCCGGTGCCCAAGGAAACCATAAACATATCGTTGATCTGTGTACTGTTAAAGGCTTTTAACACCTCAAGCAAGCCACAGATGGAGGGATTCTGTGCAAACACTCCACCATCTATGAGCGGATATCTGGTATTGGATATGGAATAGATTTCGGCAACGGGAAAGAAGGTCGGGGCTGCCGAAGTCGCTTTGCAGACATCTTTTAGGTAAAAGTCCCGCGCTTCGCCATGGGTGATTGCTTTCTGTTGTCTAAAAAAATGATTTTTACGGAGTTCGATGTTATAGGCAGTGATAATGCAGGGCTTGATCAGGTGGCTTAACCGCGCATTTTGAAAATATTTGTCCAGCACATTCGACAGGGCGGCCGAAGAATACAATTCGCTCACCAGACCGAATTCACCCAGAAAACGGCGCCATTTGGAGGTGTGGAAGATTTCTGTCCCGTGGTTGACAAATAGATTTAAAGCATCGCGTGCTGAAAACTTGGGGTGCGTAGGATCTCCTTCGTCGGGGAACAATAAGATGCTTGTAAGAATTCCGCCACTGCTCGTGCCGGCAATAAAGTCAAAATAAGAGGCGATCCGCGCATTGGGATCCATTGTTTTTTTTTGTAATTTTTCCTCCAATGCCACGAGTATCATAGCTGGGATAATCCCTCGAATACCACCTCCGTCAAGGGCAAGTATGCTCTTCATACGCTAACGCTATTTTAATTCAAGATACGTAAATATAGAAAATGTTTACAATTTAGATTGCCCTTTTGGGGCTAAGGTTTTTGTAATAAAAATATAGCCGATCACGATCAGGCGCATGTTTGCGTTGGATGGTAAATGAGATGGATCACTGTTTCTTAATCGGGGATTTTCGGTATTATTGATCTGGATATTTAGGTACGACCCTGTAGGTATATGAGGGGATACCCTAAATAACAGCGACGGATGTTAGTCCGTCGCTGTTAGAGTCATTGTATTAGTTAAACCAAGCCAGCACTTCGTCTTTACTCGGCATAGTTATGTCTAGTTTTAGTTTTTTACGCATACCGCCAAGATCATTAAAAACCTTATTTGGGTTGGCTTCTTTTAAGGCTTCGATGGTTGTAAAGCCCATTTTTTGTAATGCCGGTACCCAAGCGGCAGGAATGCCTTGCTCTTCATAGTCTTTCACATCCGCAACTTTGGTTACCTTTTCAGGACGCATCTGCGGGAAGAACAATACTTCTTGAATAGAAGCATTATTGGTCAGAAACATAATCAGGCGATCCATACCTATTCCTAAACCGGAAGTAGGCGGCATACCATACTCCAAAGAGCGCAAGAAATCCTGGTCAATAAACATGGCTTCATCATCACCCTTCTCTGAAAGTTTCAATTGATCTTCAAAACGTTCGCGTTGATCAATTGGGTCATTCAATTCGGAGTAAGCATTGGCAATCTCTTTGCCACAGACCATTAGCTCGAAACGTTCAGTTAAATCCGGATTATCGCGATGTTTTTTGGTCAATGGTGACATCTCTTTTGGATAGTCGGTGATAAATGTTGGCTGGATGTAATTACCTTCACATTTCGCACCAAAGATCTCGTCGATCAATTTGCCTTTACCCATTGTTTCGTTTACGTCGATACCCATACCTTTTGCGGCCACACGGATTTCTTCTTCGGTTTTGCCAGTGATATCAAATCCTGTAAATTCTTTGATGGAATCAGTCATTGAAATACGCTTATATGGCGCCCTGAAATCAATTTTATGTTCGCCAAAAGTTGCTTGTGTGGTACCGTTTACAGCGAGTGCACAGTGTTCCAGTAGGCGTTCTGTGAAATCCATCATCCAGTTGTAGTCTTTGTAAGCCACATAGATTTCCATGGCCGTAAATTCGGGATTATGCGTGCGGTCCATTCCTTCGTTACGGAAGTTTTTGGAAAATTCGTACACCCCGTCAAAACCACCTACGATCAGTCTTTTTAAATACAGCTCATTCGCAATGCGGAGATATAATGGAATATCTAAGGCATTGTGATGGGTGATAAATGGACGTGCTGCTGCACCGCCCGGTATAGATTGTAGCACGGGGGTCTCGACTTCCATATAGCCTGCGTCGTTAAAAAATTGACGCATGGCATTAAAAAGTTTGGTGCGTTTGACAAATATATCCTTATTGGCAGGGTTTACAATTAAGTCAACATAGCGCATTCTGTAACGTTGCTCCGGATCGGTAAAGGCATCGAATGTTTTGCCTTCAGCGGATTTAACCACTGGAAGGGGACGTAAGGATTTAGATAGTACCGTAAGTTCCTCCACGTGTACTGCAATAGCTTCAGTCTGTGTCGTGAAAACATATCCTTTGACACCTACGATATCTCCGATATCCAATAGTTTTTTGAAAACAACATTGTAGAGATCCTTATTTTCATCAGGGCATACGTCATCACGCTTAATATAAGCTTGAATACGGCCGGTAGAATCTTGGATTTCAAAAAATGAAGCACTTCCCATCACGCGACGGCTCATAATGCGGCCGGCAATGGTAATGTTCTTATAATTCAATTTATCTCTATCGTAGTTTTCTAAAATATCGGCAGCATGTGCATTGACGACAAATTCATTCGCTGGAAAAGGCTCGATTCCCATATCCAACAACGATTGCATCGCCTGTCTTCTAAGTTGTTCCTGTTCGGATAATACAGTACTCATTCGGTCTGAATAATATTTAAAATGTGAAAATCATGCAAAAATAGCCATTTTTTTCAATTCTTTTTATTGATTTTTTTTGAAAAGCGCTGTAGCGAAATACAAATGGCGACCGTTAAAAGAAGAAAAATAGTTAAATAGTGATATTAAGCGGGGACATTCGACTATTTGATTTTAAGTTTTATAATTTTATTTCGTTATTTGAAGCTTAATATTTAAATAGTTTAAGTGGGAATTATTCAGTCATATTTTTATAACAAGAAGCTATCATCTTTACATGATGCCTTGGAACGTTGCTTGCGAAATCGCGAGGACGGCAAGGCTTTTGTCTATAAAAAATATTATGGCTACCTGATGGCAATCATCATCCGTTATGTCAAACAGGATGTCGATGCCGAGGAACTTGTGAATGAGAGCTTTGTCCGGATTTTTCGAAAATTGGAGTCCTTCAATAGGGATATTGATGCGGAGAACCTCGAAAAATCGTTTCGGGCATGGATCGGTCGAATTGCTGCAAATATCTCGATTGACTTTCTGCGGAGTAAAAAACAGTTGTATTCGGTTGAAGATATGGCTGAAGGGGATATGCATACGCCATCGGTGCAATTGGATAGTCGCCTGGAGGTAAACGAGATTTTGAGCTTATTGGACCAGCTTCCCGAAATTCAGAAAACTATTTTTAACCTCTATGAAATAGAGGGGTATTCGCATGATGAAATCGCCCAAATGCTAAATATACCGGATAGTACGTCACGTACGTACTTGACAAGGGCAAAGCAAAAACTGAGAAAATTATACTTGGACTATACAGGTGTAGTGCAAGAAATAAGATAAATAGTGTTGTTACCATGGAAGGCAATAAGAAAAAAGAATTGATAGAAGAGATCGTTGGGCAATTAAAAGACCATGAACTACCTTATCGGGAAGGTTCCTGGGAAAAATTTGCATCAATGCATGAGGTAGCAACACCACCTTCTTCCGCATGGAAATATTGGAGTGCGGCTGCCGCAGTACTTTTATGTTTTGGTGGGGGCTATTGGGGGTTGAAAAATAATTCTGTAGTCATTCCATCTTCGCCGGTTGTAACCCAGCAACAGAAAGATAGCGAGGTGCTCGCGGACAACAAAGATTTAAAGGAATCCATTCAACGTTCGTTGTCCGATGTGACCGGGGCACAGGGATTGAGTGAACAGGAACTGATGCGTGATCGACCGTTTACCTATTCGAAAGTGGAAAGTCTTTCTGCTGATGATAGTCAAGAACAACGGTTTGTCTTATTTGATGGAAAAGCAGTGAGCGGAAATAATATTCGTATATCAAATAGTCTTGCCGCTTTGGGTGTGGGGCAGAACATGCAATTGCGAAACAGTACCCTGTCCGCACAGATCAATCTGGATGACCCTACAATTGCTGCTTCGTCGGCTACCCCTGGGGCAACAAAGGTTGGTGCGCCATCCAATTCAACTGTGGCATCAACAAATTCAAATACAGCTCCATCTTATACACAGACACAGCTTGAAGCTGCACGTCTTGCTGCGCTATATGCCGGGCAGCAGGGAAATCGGAAGAGTGCTGTCGCTCTGAGAAACGGGAATGACCTTGACAGCAAATGGGAGCTGGGGGCATTTGTCTCGCCGGCTTCTACTTCAGAGAGCATCACCCTCGGGGGCGGGGTTGCCCTGGCTTATAATGTTTCGAGTAAGATCAGTATCCGGTCCGGTGCTTCTATCCAGCATTATGGAGCGATGTCAGGAAATACGCCCATCACACCGGCGATGGCTTCCAATTCGTTTGTTGCCGATGCCCCAAGTTATCTTTCGCAGCCCAGTAGTTTGAATAATCCTTTGGTGATGCGCACAGCGGATGCTAAAGATGCTAAAAGTAACGAACGCGTTTCCGGTAAAATCTTAACCGTGGATATTCCTGTTGATGTCCGTTATGCGATCAGTAAAAATTTCTATACCTCAGTAGGGGTTTCCTATGTAGGTGTACTGGATCAGGAACGGGCTACGATTTATGAAACCAACAATAAAGAGTATAAACAAACATCCACAGATAAGAACGTAGATGATAAAGGTGTGAATGGATTTGTGAATTTCTCGGTCGGACGAAAACAGAAAGTCGGCAAACTTTCCATCTCTGTGGAACCGTATTACAAACTACCCGTTGGAGGTTTGCGGTCGTCTGATCTGAATTACAGCAATGGTGGTGTGAAAATTATTACCAGCTTCTAGTAAAAAGTAGTCGAAAACGTAAAAAAAGCATCTTCCCGAAGTTGAGCAGTCAGCAAAAAACTGAGGAGATCATTGAACCTGTTATAGTTCATCTATGCGGACCCAGCCCATTCCAGCGGCTTTAGCACCTTCAACGCCGGGAACCCCGTCTTCGTAGACTAAGCATTTTTCTGGAGCGATGTTCAACTGCGAAGCTGCGAGCAGAAAAGGTTGCGGGGATGGTTTACCTTCTGGAGTATCTCCCGCACAGACTAACGTTTCAAGATCATCCCATACACCGATCGTATTCAGCGTCATGGACAACGTTGTTCTTGTTCCGCCAGAGACCGCAGCAATATGTTTTTTACCCTTTTGGTACTTTAAATGTTCAACGACATAATCAACGGGTTTTGTTTTAAAAACATATTCATCTCTAAATATCGTAGACTTAAGTGTGGAAAATTCCTCGTGGTCAAAGTCGACACCGTACCGTTTGCTGATTTCCGCAGCAACGGCTACCGTAGGCCAGCCGGCAGTTTCATCAATGAGATTGACATCAAGCTCAACGCCATATTGTTTGGCGGCAGCCTTATAAGCTTGTTTATGGGCATCCATGTTGTCCGCCAATGTGCCATCGACATCAAATAGTAGGGCATCATAGGATTCGGCAAGAAGATTTAATTGTTCAAATTTGCGTTGTGATTCAGGTGACATATGCTTTTGTTCGTGTGCGGTAAAATTAAAAATTATAATTGGAAGCGCAAAAAACAAACGGCCTTTCTTTCGTCGGAAAGAAAGGCCGCTTAAGCATACTATTTCAATTAGTACCGCATGCCGCAAACCATTGTTTGCTTAATGTGCACTTAAGTTCTTTGCTTTTTCTTCATCGAAATTAGCTTCTAATTCAGCTAATTTTTTCTTACCGTAAGCCATTCGTGTAATCACAACGAACAGGACGGGAACGATAAAGATTGCCAAAAGTGTTGCTGCGGTCATACCACCGAATACCGTCCAGCCGATTGTTTGGCGGGAGATGGCACCGGCACCGTGGGACAACATCAATGGAATAATACCCAGGATGAAGGCGAAAGAAGTCATGATGATCGGACGTAAACGCAATTTTACAGCATCCAATGTTGCCTCATAGAGATTCATTCCGATGTCAACCCGTTCTTTGGCAAATTCCACGATCAGGATCGCGTTTTTGGCCGCCAGACCGATAATGGTTACCAAACCGATCTGCGCATAAATATTATTATCTAAAGATGGTATCAACGTTAGGGTCAAAATCGCTCCAAATACCCCTAAAGGAACCGATAGAAGGATAGAGAATGGTACTGACCAGCTTTCGTACAGGGCCGCCAACAGCAAGAATACAAACAGGATACATAAAGCGAAGATCTGAATGGTTTTTGATCCTGACTGCATTTCCTGTAGTGAAAGTCCGGAGAATTGGTAATCAAACCCTTCCGGTAAAGTCTGTGCCGCAACTTCCTGTAAGGCTTTCAATGCATCCCCGGAAGAGTATCCCGGAGCCGAGCTACCATTGATCTCGATACTTCTAAAGATATTGTAGTGGTTGATGATCGACGGCATCGTTATTAGCTCATATTTAACGAGCGTACCCATTGGTACCGGGTTGCCCATTGTATTGTTGACATACAGTTTGTTGATGTCTTCGATATTCATACGATAAGGGATATCGGCTTGTGTAACGACACGATAGCTACGGCCATACTTGGTAAAGTCATTAACATAGCTACTACCCAAATAGGACGATATTGTCGAATAAATACTTGATATCGGAACTCCCATACGTTTTGCCTGTTCACGATTGACTTCCAATTTGTAGTTTGGAGAATTGGTATTAAACATCGTATAAGCCATTCCAATTTCTGGACGTTGGTTGGCAGCCATGAGGAATTTACCCACTGTAGCTTCGAAATCCTTGATATTTACAGTTTGTAAATCTTGTACCTGCAAGGAGAAACCTCCGGATGTACCTAAGCCCGGAATAGCTGGTGGTGTTACCGCTAACACCCTTGCTTTGGTATAACCCATGTATTTACCCATGATCATACCGGCAATATCGCTGGCCGTACGTGTCCGTGTTTCCCAAGGTTTGAGCGAAACGAAAACTGTCGCACCATTGGATTTGAAGGCACGGTTTAGGATATTGATACCAGAGATCGCGGTCACATATTTAATTTCAGGAAAAGTCTTATGTAGATCGGCCTCAATCTCTTTAAGTACCTCGTTTGTACGTGCGGCAGAAGAACCTTCCGGCAGCGTAATACCTGCAAAAAAGGCGCCACCATCCTCGGAAGGAATAAATCCTGTTGGCTTGGTTGTAAACATCCAGCCGGTACCGATGAAAATACATAAAAGGATAATCAATACAAGTGGTGCTTTTTTTATGGATTGTTTCACACCTCTTGAATAGCTGATCGTTACTTTTTCAAACCATACGTTGAATTTGTAGAAGAACTTGTTCAAACCTTTAGCACCCTCATGAACAGCTGTTGGTTTCAATAGAATCGAACATAAAGCTGGTGTCAACGAAAGGGCAATGAATGCGGATAACATAACCGATACCGCAATGGTGATCGCAAATTGTTGATACAATTTACCGACCATCCCCGGGATAAAACCTACAGGAACGAATACTGCCGCCAAGATTAAGGCAATTGCGATAACCGGTGCCGTAATATCACCCATGGCACGGCGTGTTGCTTCTTTTGCGTCCAGCTTATAATGGTCGATATAGTGCTGCACGGCTTCCACTACAACGATGGCATCATCCACCACAATACCGATGGCCAGTACAAAGGCAAGCATGGTCAAGTTGTTCACAGAGAAACCAAACATCAGGAAGAAGATGAATGTACCAATAATCGATACAGGAATCGCCAGAACAGGGATCAAAGTTGCTCTCCAGCTTTGTAGGAAGAAGAAAACCACAACAGTTACCAGGATCAATGCTTCAACCAAGGTATGGATAACCGAGGAAATAGATGCATTTACCACAGAAACGGTCTCATAACTAATGGTGTAATCGACGTCGGTTGGGAAAGATTGTTTTAGTTTTTCCAAAGCTGCAACAATACCTTCTGCAGATTCTACGGCATTTCCACCTGGCGTTTGGTTGATCATCATCGCAGATGAGGTCATGCCATTTACAGTAGATGATGTACCATAACTGAATTGGCCTAATTCAACACGCGCAACGTCCTTTAAAAGTACGATAGACCCATCTTTGTTGGTCTTAACGACGATATTTTCAAAGTCCTCTGGGTTTGATAGGTCACTATCCGTAATAACGGGATATTCAAATACAGTTGAAGACTCTTGTGGGCGTCCACCGACGCTACCACCCGGTATACGGGAATTTTGCTCAGCAATCGCAGTAGAGACGTCTGCAGGAGTCATGCTCAAATTGGCTAGCTTGTTAGCATCTAACCATACACGCATGGAGAAGGGTTGACCGAAGGCCGTTACATCACCGACACCTTTGACACGTAGTAACGCATCTTTGACATACAAGTTGTTGTAATTGGCCAGGAAATTTTCATCCCTAGTTCCTTTGGGCGACGTCAAAGCTACCAACATCAAGATATCGTTATTGGCTTTACGGGTTGTGATTCCCAGACGTCTAACAGCTTCTGGAAGGGCGGGTTCGGCTATCCCGACACGGTTTTGTACGTCTAGGGTTGCAATATCAATATCAGTACCTACTTCAAATGTGACAGTAATTGTTGCTTGACCATTTGAAGTACTATTTGACGACATATAAATCATACCAGGGGTACCATTGATCTGACTCTCGATCAGAGTCGTCACGGTCTGTTCAACCGTCTGTGCATCTGCTCCTGTGTAATTGGCTGTTACCGTTACAGTTGGAGGTGCAATAGAAGGATACTGGCTAATTGGCAACGTAGAAACAGCAATAATCCCGATAATTGAAATCAATATCGAAATAACGATTGCGGTAACTGGCCTCTTAATAAATACTTCTGAAATCATTCTATATTTTTTAGATTCTCTTAAAAATTAATGTTGTTATTTTCCTTGTGGAGCGCCTTTTGCAGCTTGTTGGGCGGCAATGGCAGCGTCGACAACTTTAACACCATTTTGGACGTTCATGGCACCATCAACAATGATTTTTTCACCATCTTTGACACCTTCTTTAATGACGACTTTGTCACCGGCTTTAATGCCTAATTTTACCTGACGGATTTCTGCTTTACTGCTATCATTAACGGCATATAAATTGAATACCCCCAATTGCTCAAAAACTGCCTTGTAAGGCACAACGATTTCTTCGTTTGCCGAAGTCGTAGAAACATTCATCGTAATGTTCATACCAGCTCTTAACACATTGGAATTGTTGGGGAAGGTAGCCCGGACTTTAATTGTTCCTGTTGCTGGATCAACAGCGCGGTCAATTGTTGTTATATTGCCTTTTCCTTCATACGTGCTTCCGTCTGGCAATAGAAGTGAAAGGTCCGATGAAGAGCGGCTGCTCTGCATTTGAACAAATTTGCTGATATCTTTTTCATTGACCTGAAACTCAATGGCAATAGGACTTGTTGAAGATAAAGTGTTCAATAGGGTAGTTCCTGGGTTGACCAAAGCACCTAACCGTACTTGCGATATACCTACAGTTCCTGAAAATGGTGCGCGTATCGTAGAACGTGACAAGTTTGTACTCGCCGTAACCAACGCTGCACGGGCAGATTCTACCTGCGCCTGTGATGAAGCGACAGCGGATACTGCATTGTCAAATACTTGTTTGGCGATCGCATCTTTGTCAGCCAATGTCTGGTAACGTGCCAAATCTCTTTTTTGACGGTCAAGGTCGGTCTGTGCTACTTGCAGGCTTGCTTTGGCCTGTTGTACAGCAGCATTATAACGTGTTCCGTCAATTTCATACAAAGCTTGTCCTTTAGAGACCACAGCACCATCCGAAACATATATTTTGGTAATATAACCGCTTACTTCGGCAAATAGGTCTGCTTCGTTCAACGGTTTGACTGTTGCGGGATAACTTATTGTTCCCGTAACAATCTCATGTGATGCTGCGCCAAAGGTAACAGGAACAACCTTCTCAGCCTGAGCCTGTGCTGCACCTTGCTTTTTTGCATCTTTATTTCCACAAGAGGTCCATACTAAAGCCGTCCCAAGGAAGAAAGCGAATAATAATTGTCTTTTATTCATGATTTGTATTAGTTTCCGTTTGAATTGATTAATTAGTTTGGATCGCTCCAATTGCTTTTTGAACATCCAGTTTACTTGACAATAGCGCATAAAGGGCATTCAAATAGTTTAATTGTGTTGTTTTAAGATCTGTCTCCGCAGTCATGAGATCCAAGTATGTTTTAATACCTTCATCATACTGCAGTTTGATGGTTTCATAAACTTCTTTGGAAAGGACAACATTTTCCTGCGCTGTTTTCCAGTCATTTAGATTAGCGTTATAAGTTGCTCTGGCCATCGAATATTGTGTATTGACCGTATTTTCCAAATTCTTGATGTCCCAATCGATACGTTCTTCCTGCAATTTCGACTTGTTAATTTGGTGCTTGCGTTTGAACCCTTGAAAAATAGGTAACGATAAGTTCAGACCTGCAACAGAACTCGGGATATTATCATTGTACAATTTGCCAAAGCTGTTATTTCTATAATTAAATGCATAGTTATAAAAAACACTGATGTTGGGAAGATACGTCCACTTATAATATTGGGTATTTAATTCCTGAATTTTTTTGGAAGTTTGCAATTGTTGGAATTCAATACGATTTGTAACATTGATGCCTGCAGTCGTATCCAATAAAACCTGTCCTTCCATATTCGTATTATTGAAAGAAAGTGTCAGGTTTTGCCCTTTATCCAAGGCAAGCAGCTGTTTTAGATAGTCATATTTATACTTACGGAGCTCAACGGTACGTTTTTCATCTGCTCTGGCATTTGCGAGGGCAATCTGAGCACGTTTGTAGTCGGTCTTATCGACTACACCGACATCATAGCGCGAATGGGCATCATTGTATTGCTTTTGCAGACGCGCAATATTTTCCTGTACGATTTTAATCTGTTCTTCAGAAGTCAGAATATCATAGTAAGCTTTGCTCACATCGACGACTGCGTCAATTTTTTGACTCTCCGTGTTCTGTTTGTTACTCAGACGGAGCAGTTCAGCACCTTTTTTCGCTTGCATTAATGCAGGATTTAAAATCTGTTGGTCTGCCTGCAACGTTAAAGCGCTACTATTTTTAGTCCCCATTGGAATATTAGCACCATTGAAAAACATGGTTGGTAATTTCACATTGTGATTGAAATTGCCCGTCAGACCAAGTTGCGGATACCAGCCAGAAAGCGAAATATCTATATCTTTTTCACCTATGGACTCATCGAGTTCTGCTTGTTTGACCGAAATCTTATTCCGCAAAGCATAATCTATCAGCTGCTGAAGCGTCGCATTTGGCGGCAAGTTTTCAGATTGCTGTTGTGCAAATCCTGTATTACTCAGAAGCGACAGGGTCGCTAAGGAATAAACGATTTTATTGAACTTCATATATCTAATTAATTATTATTATTTCTATTGACAGCACCATCCCAGATAATTTCCATCAGCTCCTTCAGATTTTGTTCGGAGAAAGGGAGATCTTTGAATTTAATGCTGTGTACCGTAGACAAAGCTACCCCGATATAACTAGCCACCAACAGGTGGACATTTACTTGTTTTAGAATCTTTTTATCAATGCCTTCCTGCAAAAAATCCAGGACTTTATTTTGGCCACCTACAGGTTCTTGTATTTCAGCTTTATTCTTTTCATAATATGGTGAAGAAAAAAACTGTTCAAAAAAGCTAAAGATCTGGGCATTTTCTAAATAGAACTTGACAAAATTGCGCCACACATGAAAAAATGACGCTTTGTAGTCAAAGTCCTCTTTGATGCCATCAAAAATGTAATTATTCAGTAACGACCGACAATGTTTGAAAAGCGCAAAGATCAGATCATCTTTAGAAGGAAAATAGTGATAGATTGTACCTATCGCTACTTCCGACTCCTGTGCAATTTTACTCATGGGCGTCCCATGGAAGCCGTTGGTATGGATCAGTTTAAGTGTGGCAGCAAAGACTGCTGCTATTTTTTCATTTGTATGCATCAATCGAACGTTCATTCGGGTGCAAAATTAACAATTAATTTGAATGCAAAATGTCAGATTATTGTTATAAATCAATAAAAGCTAAACAATTTGGATCAATAATACAATAAGGAAAAAAGATTTAAATTGTTTTGGCTTCGGGCAATTATTTTTTAGTCGCTTAACTTGAGGTATATTCTGCAGGCAGGACATAAAAAAAGGAACTTTTAAAGTTCCTTTTTTATTGGCAGTTTTTTAACTGTTTTTCTACTTCCGCCAAGGGAAAGATATCCTTGCCTTTATTGATTTTTGTGTTGATGTAGGTCAGTACGTAGGCGATATCAATCGCCGAAAGATTTGAGGCCGGCATGGTAGCATTGAATTTCTTTCCTGCGACTTCCAATTCTCCGGTAGCCCCGTACTTGATCATGCAGGCAAGTTTTTGCCGATTTTTTTCCAGAAATTTGACATCGGTCAGTGGGGGATACAGGTTTCCTAATCCTTCGCCCTTTTCGCCATGGCAATTCTGACAATGTGTAATATACACTTTTTGACCATTGACGCTATACTGTGCTGTTCTGATGTCAACTTCATTCTGACAGCCGATGAGCACCAATAGGAGAGCGCCAATGATAAAACAGGTCGTAAAAAGCGCGCGCATATTAGTTTTTAGCTTCGTTCAACAACTTTGGTAGGTCATCCATCAGCTTTTTTACCTGCTCGTCATTTGTCCCGTCATAAGCACCACGGATGCGTTTATCCTTGTCAATTAAGACCAGGTAGCCTTGGTGGTCGTAACCCCCGGGGGCATTTTTATCTTCTGCCGTATACACAAGGTATTGGTTGGCGATGCCATATATGTCAGCTTTTGTGCCTGAAACAAATTGCCAGTGGTCATTGCTCACACCAAGCTTATTTGCGTAATCTTTTAGTACATAGGGTTGATCATATTTGAAATCTATGCTATGGGACAAAAAGCGGACGGCATCGTTGTCTTTATATTGCGTGTAGATCTTCAATAGATTACGGTTCATTGTTGGGCATATACTCGGACAATGGGTGAAAAAGAAGTTGGCAATGTATACTTTGCCCTCAAAATTCCGGTCTGAGATCATCACACTATCTTGATTTAAAAATTTAAACGCCGGGATGGTATGATAGACAGTATCTACGACTTGCTTTCCGTCAACGGTTTTCTCGACGGCTTCACGTTCGCCGTAAATGGGTAAACTCGACTGACTCGTGTTTTTGCAGGAAAATAAACCAAGCAATAGGCCTGTGGCACAACAAAGTTTAATTATAGATTTCATCTGTTTTTATTCTTTTATTATCAATTCACCCACTTGGGGATTTTCTCCAGCTACAAGCTGTTGACGCACAGAGCAGCTGCTTTAGAAATTTTTTAATTTTTCCTGACTTTCCTTGGAAACTTCGTCAAATATTTTCTTCATATCTGAGACCTTTTGCAGTTCGACCTCAAAATATTTAACGTCGGTGCTATCTGGGTTATAATCTTTCATCCAGTCCATCATATGGTCGGTCGCACTTTCCAAATTCGCTTTTAATATGCCGAGATCTTTCCTTGTAGCTGTAGTATCCAAATCTGCTTTAGCTGCTTTAAGCGTCTTTAAGTTGTTTAAGATGGAGTCAATTTTGACTGCATCGCGGTCAAAATGGGCAATCTGAGGCATGATTTCATCATGGATTTTAATTGTTGAATCCTGTAAAGCCTTTACATTATTTGTGCCAGTGGTTCCACATGCCGTTATTGCCAAGGATGCGATAGCCATGAAAGCGATTTTGTTCATGTTTCTATTTTTTTGGTAATGGGACAAAGATATCAATTTCTTATTGCCCGAGCTTTTGATTTCTATCCGGGAATGTAAAATTCAAGTCACGAATGTAGGTTTCACAATGGACTACAGCGCATAACTCATTATTTTTATCTTTGATTTCCAAACTCAGGTTTTTTATGATTTTACCTTTTGTACGTATAGTTTGCGTACATTCCGCCAGCAGTTCGTCCGAAAGCTGCACCGAATAGCCTACGCTGGTCTTGCCCGGTTTTTTAAAATCTATTTTTGATGATTTGAGCCAGGCAATCGTTTTTTTGAAGCCAGTTTTTTGAAGATACTGATCAATCAGGATCGGAAATATAGGATCCGCAGCAGCAAAGATGGTTCCGCCAAACAAGGTTCTATTGGTATTGATATTGAATGGTGTCTTGTAAATTTTTACCTCGGCTCCTTTGAAGCCGGGACTGATCTTTTTTACCCAGATTCCCTGGAATAAAAAAGGAGGGTAAAAGCGCAAGAGCCATGTTAATGCACGCGGACTGTATCTCATCTTGCAAAAATAAAACAATGTAGCGGATTATTTTCTGAAATCTTGGTTTTCTTCGTTCACTATGGTATTTTTACGGCATCAAAAAACCTAGAATGTCAACATTAAAAGATAAACAGGCTGAAAGCAAGAAAGTATGGTTGTTGGTGACAATAGCTTCGCTGGGATATTTTGTCGATATATACGATCTCATTATTTTTTCCATTGTCCGCATTCAATCCTTTACGGATATTGGGGTTCCAGTAGCGGAGATGCGAGTAAAAGGCGAATTTGTACTTAACATGCAAATGGGCGGTTTGCTCTTGGGTGGAGTTATCTGGGGGATTATCGGAGATAAATTCGGGCGTTTAAAGGTCTTGTTCGGTTCTATTCTACTGTATTCATTAGCGAATATTGCCAATGGTTTTGTGTACGATGTCATGCAATATGGCATTATCCGGTTTATCGCCGGGATCGGACTGGCCGGTGAACTGGGGGCGGGGATTACCTTGGTCTCGGAAAGTATGCATAAGTCGAAACGCGGTTATGGAACAATGTTGGTGGCCAGTATTGGGGTAATGGGTGCCATTCTTGCTTACTTTGTTTCCGAGGAATTCAATTGGCGCACCGCTTATTTTGTTGGTGGTGGAATGGGCCTATTATTACTGTTATTACGTGTCGGTTCCTTTGAATCGGGCTTATTTCAAGAACAGGATAAAAAGGATGTGCCTAAAGGTGATTTTAGGATGCTTTTTACAGATAAGAGCCGATTGAAACGTTATGTTAATTGTCTTTGCATCGGTCTGCCAATCTGGTTTGTGGTTGGGGTGTTGGTGACGCAGGCTCCGGAAATCGGAAAGGCGTTGGGTGCATCTGAGACTTTAAGCGCCGGCAAAGGGGTGATGTTTGCCTATATCGGAATTTCTTTAGGAGATGTTTTGGCAGGAGTATTTGCACAGGTTTTAAAATCACGGAAGAAAGTTGTTTTTATCTGTCAATTGATTATTGTTGCAAGCTCATTATGGTATCTGCTAAGTACTGGAATTAACGCCCATAAGTTTTTGATTTTGGCGTTTATTATGGGGCTTGGGGTAGGGTATTGGGCAACCTTTGTGACGATCTCGGCAGAGCAATTCGGTACAAATCTGCGGGCGACGGTCGCCACGACAGCTCCTAATTTTGTCAGAGGTGCCTTGATCCCATCGACCATGTTATATGGGCTGTTAGTAAATTCTTTTGGTATTGTACCTGCGGCAATTACGATGGTATTGCTGCTTTCAGGTATTGCTATATATTCCCTCACTCAGCTTGAGGAGAGCTTTGATAAGGATCTCAACTATCTGGAGGAATAATGGGCTGGATCTAAACAGGTTATTTTTTTCGGCCGGGACATTTTTTGCAACGTTTTCCTTCTTTGTATTTTTTGCAGCATTTTTTGAAACAGATGCAGGAAAAATCAGAAAAAGGATTCATTGCAACTCTTCTGAATTGAAATGGGCTTGCTTTGCCCTCACCCTCACACGGTTCCATTAAGGATTCAATAACTTCGTTCATGGCACAAAGTTACTATTTGTTTAAAATAGTTCTAAATAAAAAGCAATGTTTTTACATTTTTTTGATTAGATTCTCAATCACTTTCGGAAAATGTTGATGTTCCAATTGTTGACCTTTAAACTTAATGATATCCAGGGTATCATTGGGATCTACCTTAAATTTTGCTTGATAAATAATTTCACCTTCATCAAAGTGCTCATTGGCAAAGTGAATCGTGATACCGTGTTCTTCTTCTTTGTTGGCTAAAACAGCCTTATGCACATGGTCTCCGTACATGCCCTTACCGCCATATTTAGGCAGGAGAGCGGGATGGATGTTAATGATCTGATTTGGATAGGCTTTTAAAAGATTGTTTGGAACAAGCCATAGGAAGCCGGCCAAAACGATCAGATCGATATTTAAATTTTTAAGAATGTTAACGATATTGTCTGTGTTGTAAAATTCATTGCGATCGAATATATGTGCTGGAATTTCAAAATTGTCAGCACGCTGAATAACATAAGCATCAGGACTGTTGGATAGGATCAGCGCAACCTCAGCTTCATCTGAGTATTTGAAATGTTCCATTATTTTTTGAGCATTGGATCCTGAACCTGAAGCAAAAATGGCAATTCGTTTTTTCACGATTAATGAGTATTAATAGATTTGATCGATTTAAAAATTAGTCCAAACTTACGCATTTTTTGTAAAAAAACTAAAATATTGACGAATAGAACCGCGTTTTTAAGTATAATTGATTAAAATTTAATTGAATATTCATTGTCTGTTTAAAATTCTCTAACATGAAGTTACTCTGTTCCCTATTTCTTGCCTGTGGATTTTTCCTATTTCAGCCTGTGTTTGCCCAGGCGCCAAAAACGATACCCGCATTTACATTCGAAGAGGTGTATCAGACGGGTAGGTTTAGTTCGGACAAGTTACCTAAAACAGGCTATATCGTCCTTGATTTTTATGATCCGGGCTGTGGCCATTGTCAGAAAATGGGGGCGGGCATCGCACAGAATTTACAGAAGCTCAAAAACGCCAGTTTTTACTTTATTTCGATGAATGATAAGGTCTATGTGGATGGATTTATTAATATGCATGCCAAAGCACTGAAGGGGGCGGCTAACGTGAAGTTTTTGTATGATGGCGGAACGCAGTTTATTGAAAAATTTAACCCGAGTAATTACCCTTCCCTTTATATTTATGATGCAAAAAACAGAACATTGCTGCAGCATCTTGATGGTGAAGACGATGTGAAAAAATTGCTCAAAGCAGTAGGGGTTTCGAATTAAACGATCATTATTCCATAAAGTAAAAGCCCCACTTTGTCAGTGAGGCTTTTACTTACGGAACAACAGGTGTTAATCTTGCTGTTTATTGATAAAAACAAATTTTCCGTCGAACACATCCAATCGTATGATGGAATCGCGGCTGACTTTGCCGGATAAGATTTCTTTGGAAAGTTCATTCAGAATACGTTTCTGAATGACGCGTTTCAACGGTCTGGCACCATAGATCGGATCGTAACCGAGTTGTGCCAACCAGTCCATCGCTTCGTCAGACGCCGTGATAAAGATATTCTGTTCGGCCAGTTGTTTTTGGACATGCGCAAATTGAAGTCTCACAATATCAGCGATTTCATCTCTGTTCAATGGAGTGAACATGATTACCTCGTCAATACGGTTCAGAAACTCCGGACGGATCGACTGTTTAAGCAGGTCAAATACCTCGGTACGTGTTTTTGCAATGATTTCCTCTTTATTGTCATCATTCAAATGACTAAAATTATCCTGGATAATGTGTGAACCCGTATTGGAGGTCATGATAATGATCGTGTTTTTAAAGTTGACCGTCCGGCCTTTGTTGTCCGTCAGATGACCATCATCCAGTACCTGCAATAAGATATTAAATACATCTGGATGTGCTTTTTCGATCTCATCCAGCAATACGACTGAGTAAGGGTGTCTCCGTACAGCCTCTGTGAGCTGACCGCCTTCATCATAACCTACATATCCCGGAGGCGCACCGATCAAACGGGATACGGCATGTCGTTCCTGATATTCGGACATGTCGATACGCACCATGGACTGTTCGTCATCGAAGAGAAATTCGGCCAGCGCCTTAGCAAGTTCGGTTTTTCCGACCCCTGTTGTACCTAGGAAAATGAAAGAACCTATCGGACGCTTCGCATCGTTCAGTCCAGCTCTTGAGCGACGTATCGCATCTGAAATGGCTTCGATGGCTTCGTTTTGCCCCGCTACCCGTTTGTGGAGCTCTTCTTCCAGATTCAGGAGTTTTTCACGTTCAGACTGAATCATTTTGCTGACGGGGATGCCTGTCCATTTGGCAACAACATCAGCAATATCTTCCGATGTCACCTCTTCCTTGAGCATGCGTTTGCTTTCCTGTTTCTCAGCCAGTTCAGCTTTCAGTTTCTCTACTTTTTCCTGTGCTTCTTTGATTCGTCCGTAACGCAGTTCAGCAACTTTGCCGTAATCACCGGAACGTTCAGCCTGTTCAGCTTCAAGCTTATAGTTTTCGATGTTTTCAATTTCCTGGTTTACATTATCGACCAAGCTTTTCTCCTCTTGCCAAGAAGCCCGTAGCGTATCGCGTTCAGCGGATAGGTTGGCAATGCTTTCTGAAAGTTCCTGAACTTTCTTGTCGTCATTTTCACGTTTCAATGCTTCGCGTTCAATCTCCAGCTGCATGATACGACGTTCCAGCTCATCGACCGCTTCGGGTACAGAATCCATCTCCAGACGCAATTTAGAAGCTGCTTCGTCAATCAGATCAATTGCTTTGTCCGGTAAAAAGCGGTCTGAAATATAGCGTTGTGACAGTTCCACTGCAGCAATAATGGATTCATCAAGGATACGCACCTTATGGTGTGTTTCATAACGCTCTTTTAATCCTCGAAGAATGGATATGGCATCCTGGGTATCCGGTTCTTCCACCATGACTTTTTGGAATCTGCGTTCCAAAGCTTTATCCTTTTCAAAGTATTTCTGATATTCATTGAGTGTAGTGGCTCCAATAGCACGTAGCTCACCTCTGGCCAAGGCCGGTTTCAAAATGTTTGCAGCATCCATTGCACCTTCACCACCACCGGCACCCACCAAGGTATGGATTTCATCTATGAATAGAATGATTTCCCCATTGGAATCGGTAACTTCCTTGACAACGGCTTTTAGACGTTCCTCAAATTCACCTTTGTATTTGGCTCCGGCCACAAGGGCGCCCATATCCAAAGAAAAGACAATTTTGGATTTGAGGTTTTCCGGTGCGTCGCCTTTGATAATCCGGTAGGCAATTCCTTCAGCGATAGCTGTTTTACCGACTCCGGGTTCGCCAACGAGTATGGGGTTGTTTTTGGTACGCCGTGAAAGAATCTGCATCACACGTCTGATTTCTTCATCCCGGCCGATGACCGGGTCAAGCTTACCGGATTCAGCATATTCGTTTAGATTACGGGCGTATTTACCCAATGCATTATAGGTAGCTTCCGCATTTTGATCGGTCACGCGGCTGTTGCCACGTAGCCCTTTAATGGCTGTCTTTAAATCTTTTTCGGTCACCCCCTGGGATTTCAATAGGGTGGATGTTTTGTCCGAAGTGGCCAATATGCCCAATAGCAAATGCTCAACAGAGACAAATTCATCGTTGAATTCTTTCAGGTATCCCTGCGCTTTTTGTAGCGCATTGTTAGCATCACTGCTCAGATAGATATTGCTTCCGCTTACCTTTGGGAAACTTTCGATTTGTTTGTCAAGCTCGGTGCCAAGGTAAGTGACATTGACGTTCAATTTCTTTAAGAGGTGGCTGACAACATTTTCGTCCACCGTCAGTAATGCTTTTAGTATATGCGCTGTCTCGATGGCCTGTTGCTGATTTCCAGCGGCAATCTCCGAAGCTTTCTGTATAGCCTCTTGGGCTTTGATTGTGTAATTGTTAAAGTTCATACTGTATCGCTTAATTAAAGTTTTGTTGCTGTGATTCATTTATAACAATTGAAATGCCATTCGGGTTTTATGGGTTGTTTCGGAAAAAATGGCATTAATATTTATTGAATCATGACAAATCTTCATGTTGCAAAAATAATGCTGTTGATTTTGAATTATTTGTCCATGTCAAGGACAAAAATTATAGCAGTGGACTTGCATTTTTGATTTAGGCTTTCGATATTTGCAGCATCTTAAAACGGACGGTCGTTTAAAGATTGAAAAGAAGTGAACGCCTCTTTAGCTCAGCTGGTAGAGCAACTGACTTGTAATCAGTAGGTCATTGGTTCGATCCCGATAAGAGGCTCTTCGGGTACTACTCATTAAACTTCTTTAAAAAGCCTCTTTAGCTCAGCTGGTAGAGCAACTGACTTGTAATCAGTAGGTCATTGGTTCGATCCCGATAAGAGGCTCTTTGAGCGACACTCATTAAACTTCATTTAAAAGGCCTCTTTAGCTCAGCTGGTAGAGCAACTGACTTGTAATCAGTAGGTCATTGGTTCGATCCCGATAAGAGGCTCAAAAAGTCCTCAGGAATTATTCCTGAGGACTTTTTGTTTTTAATCCAGACTTAACTTGGCCGCTATGGCTATTTTCTTCGGTATATCGGTATTATCCATTTTCTGATTGAACAGTTCAGCGCCCACACCAATGGCATAAACGGGAGCATAGGCTGCTGAATGATTGTTGGAAGCCCAGGCGATTGAGCTCATGCGGTTCAATATGGCGATGCTTAAAGCGGCGATTTTGTCATCACTTGCATACAGGCTTTTTGCTGTCTCATGCTGATGGTCGACGAAGCTTCGCTGAAAGGCCTCTTTCAGCATTTTGTCGTCATCTGTATTTACCTTTACCTGATTATACAGCCCTGTTTGTGCCGAAAGTAAGTTTTTCAGATCATCCCAGGAAGCATTCGCTTTACTTTTGCGCAGATTGCCGATTTCTTTTGACAGTTCGGCATGCGATAATTTTTGGTTTGCCAGCAAGTTAGTTTTTAATGTCGAGCTGCCGTTGCCGATACCCAATCCGCCTGTTTCATGGTCTGCTGTAACGACAATAAGCGTTTCATTGGGATGTTGCTTATAGAATTCAAAGACCAGTTCCGCAGCGGAATTAAAGTCCAGCACCTCCCGGACGGTCGTAGCAGCATCATTTGCATGGCAGGCCCAGTCTATTTTTCCGCCTTCGACCATTAAAAAGAACCCATTTTTGTTATTCAGTTCCAGCGATTGGATAGCTGCGGCAGTAATATCGGCAAGCTTTAGGTCAGCGGGCTTTTGATCAATGGCATATTTTAATGCATCAGTCGCCGTTCCCTCGGTGTTCATAAGGATAATTTTATCAGATTTGCGCGGGTATTGCGCATAGGCATCTTTTCCCTTTAAAACCTGATATCCTGCTTTTTCTAATAATGGAAAAAGGGAGGGTACCGTCTTTTTGTCAAAGCTTGTTTCAGGTTTTAGGAAGTTGGATCCACCGAAGAAGTCAAAATTGGAGCTGATAATTTCTTTTCCGATTTCGTAGTACATATCACGGTCAGGCTGATGGGCATAAAACGATGCTGGTGTGGCATGGTCAATGCTTACACTTGTGATAATACCGACTTTTTTTCCCTTTTCTTTGGCTGCATAAGCGATACTTTTATAGGGTACTGTTCCTGTGCTATCCATCCCGATCACACCATTCTTTGTCTTTTTACCTACAGCAAGTGCGGTGCCGCCGGCTCCGGAATCGGTAACGCCATTGGATTGTGAATGTGTCGAAGCAAAACCAACATGAGGAAATTGTGTAAATACAAGCGCTGCGGGGCTGTTTTTTTGCTGGATTTCGGCACGGTGTATTTCAGTCAGGTTGACTTGATTGAGGCCCATTCCATCTCCGATCAGGTAAAAGATATATTTCGCTTCTTGGCTGAAAGCCGGGAATACCTGAATAAATGCAAAGAGAAGGAGGAATAAAAAGTGTTTTTTCATTAGCGTAATAAATAATAATAAAATGACCGCAAATTAACAAGGTAGCATTAGCTAATTGTTAATTCATTATTATGAATGCTCTTTAAACGGCCCCTGGGGGATGGCAGTTACTGCTGATCTGCTGTTTGTGCTAATTGTTTGATGTCTTTTACGGAGATGATGTTGACGGATTTTCTACAGTTGCGAATAGCCTGCAGCATCGCCGAGGCTACGCTTGCCACAGGAAGCGCTTCGTAGGTCTTGAAAAGGCCAATACGATTAAAGGCCTTTAATGCACTTATGCCAATCTTTTCCCCTACGCGGTCTGTGTTTGGACGGATTAAACCGCCGGGTTGTACAATAATAAGCTTGCCAAAATCAAGTGCCTTAACATGTTGTTCTAAGCTCCCTTTCATCCGGTTATAGAAAATTTTAGATCCTGCGTCAGCATTGACTGCCGACAGCAATACAAAACAGGGGATTTCATTTTTCTTGGCCAGCGCCGCAAATTGCAGGTTGAGGTCATGATCCACGCTCCACTGGGCGTCTTTGCTGCCCGCGTCTTTGGCTGTGGTGCCGAGACAGGTGATAGCGATATCGCCCCGAATATGCTGTTCAAATTCCTGTAGCTTATTGAAATCCACAATAATCTGCTGTAATTTGGGCTGTTCATCAAATGTCTTGCGACGTAGGAGGACGATAACTTCGGTGAATTCCGCTGACTTCAATAAATCTTGCACAAGTATTCTTCCGGTTGCGCCAGATCCGCCAATTAAGACTGCTCTCATATTGTTTGTTTTTTTTGTTCCATACCAAATGATGCACAGGTAATCCTGTTCATTATCGTGATATTGTTACTGTTACTAAGCTTAGATTTATACCGGAAACTTAATCTTTATAGTTTGGTTTCCCGGGAGTGAAGCGTACTATGGATTGATCCAGTCGTAGGGTGTCGGCCACAGTGATCAGATCTTCCTCAACAATAAAGTTTTGATCAATGGATGTTTTTATTGTTGTAAAATCTTCTTGATCGGCGTCTTGAAAATAGAGGAGGGATTGGATGGTTGATACCGCTACGAGTTCGAGTAATTCGTCTTCACCTTCATAGCCAACATAGAAAAAATCTGCCATAATTATGCAATTTGGTTTCATACGAATATACCTTATTTAATCTTAAATCAGTTATTTTACGCCGAAAAACTTAGCAAAAGAGGCGATATTTTAATAATAGCCGAATTTTTATTTTCTTGTTGATCAGGTTTATTTCACTCATAAAAATGCCTTATATTTGAGGTGACCGTTTAGTTTAAATATGAACAATAAGATTATATAAAGATGGATAAAGAGCAGATACAAAATTGGTTGGATAATGGATACGATATACTGCATCATGGTAGACCGGTTAAAGTTGAGGGCAATTTGTGGGATTATATAGATGGATTAGGAAGTTATGAAAACGTGTATGTATTGCGGGAATTGATTTATTGGACAGAAGAAGAACTGGCAAATATCGGTAAGTAACAGTAAGGTCCTGAACCCATCGTTGTTGCCATAGATTCAAGACCGGTTGCGTAATCTGTTTAATTTTTAAAGAATAATATTACGTTTAAAAGCGCAACCCAATTCGATGAGCGAGTCTGTTTTTGCTATGCCGGGAATGTTGTCAATTTTTTCATACAGCAATTGGCGCATATGCTCATGGTTTTTGGCTATAATTTTAACATATAAGGTATAATTTCCCGTGATGTAATAACATTCCGTTACTTCGGGGATTTTTTTCAATTCCGCTATAATACGGCCTGAATCATGATCTTTTTCCAGGCTCAAGCCCGTAAACGCTCCCCAGTCATAACCTAATCTTTTTTCATTCAATACAGGTTTTATGCCGGTCAATATGCCTTGTTCCACTAAGCGATTGATCCGTTGATGGATCATGGTATTGGATACACCCAATGCAGTAGCAATTGCGGAATACGCCATTCGGCCATCTGCATCCAGGTGTTTTAAAATCTGAAGGTCAAATTCATCTATGCCGTTCATTGTCATGTAGGTTTAAGTTAATTTTAATATTTTAATGCTAATTTAGTGTTAAATTACATTTTTTTATATTAAAAATAGTAAAAATTGTATATTTGTTATTATTTGAAAATAAAATCCAAATTATGAGTATGGTATCTAAACAAGGAAATAGTGCGGCATTCGTGGCCAAGGAAGATAAATATGGAGCACATAACTATCATCCTTTACCGGTTGTACTGGAACGAGCAGCAGGTGTTATGGTTTGGGATGTGGACGGTAAATCTTATTTTGATTTTTTATCCGCCTATTCAGCGGTCAATCAAGGACATTGCCATCCACGGATTATTGCTGCCTTGACGGACCAAGCCCAAAAGCTAACCTTGACCTCACGTGCTTTCTATAACAATAAATTAGGCGATTTTGAAGAAATGATCTGCAAGTTGTTCGGATTCGATAAAGCTTTGGTCATGAATTCTGGTGTAGAGGCTGTTGAAACGGCGATGAAGCTCTGTCGTAAGTGGGCGTATCAAGTGAAGGGTGTTGCACAGAACCAAGCTAAAATAGTTTTTGCCAAAGATAATTTTCATGGACGTACCATTTCGGTGATATCTGCTTCAAACGATACGGCCGCGACCAGTGATTTTGGTCCATTTGTGGAAGGGATTGCCTTGGTACCTTACAATGATATCGAAGCATTGGAAGTATTGTTCAAACAGGATAAAAATATTGCCGGATTTATTGTGGAACCCATTCAGGGCGAGGCGGGTATTGTGGTTCCGGATGCGGATTATCTAAAACGTGTGCGCCAGTTGTGTACGCATTATAATGTACTTTTTATTGCAGATGAAATTCAGACGGGTATCGCGCGAACCGGAAGCATGTTGGCATCTTATGCCATCGACGATGTAGACAGTGCAAGTAAGCCGGATGTATTGATCTTGGGGAAGGCCCTATCCGGAGGTGTATTGCCAGTGTCTGCGGTGTTGGCAGACGATGCGATTATGTTATGCATCAAACCCGGTGAGCATGGCTCTACCTATGGGGGTAATCCTTTGGCTTGCGCAGTGGCTATGGAGGCATTGCAGGTTGTGCTGGATGAAGACCTGATTAGGAATGCACGGCAGATGGGCGATCTATTTCTGGAAGGATTACGGAAGATTGCCGCTAAATTGGATATCATTACCGAGGTTAGGGGTAAAGGACTATTGACCGCCATTGTGATCAATGCCAGTGAAGAAAGTGATCTGGCCTGGAATATTTGTCTGGAGTTTAAGGAGAATGGTCTTCTGGCAAAACCTACCCACGGTAACAAAATTCGTTTGGCTCCGCCTCTGGTCATAACCGAAAGCCAGATCAACAGCTGTCTGGAGATAATCGAGCGATCGTTGACTAATGTGACCACACGATGAAGAAAATGATTGAATTGATCAAAAACAGGTCTGATATCGGTGCGGGTACCAGAGGTTCTGATTTAGGGATTGATGCCATTGAGATTGCGGCAATCAACAAAGGAAGTCAGTACTTTATCAATTATCCTTTTGTGGATGTGCCTACACGGAATAGCTCCATTTATCAAAATGATAACCATCCTTTCGGTAAGCATATTCAGCAGATTTACGAACAATGTAAGCAAGTGGCCTCAACCGTTGAGGATAGTCTTTCAGCGGGTAATTTTCCGCTGGTATTTTCGGGTGATCATTCTTCGGCAATGGGCACAATCAGTGGAATCAAATCGGCCTATCCGGATAAGAAATTGGGGGTGATTTGGGTTGATGCCCACGCGGATATTCATTCACCTTATACAACGCCTTCAGGCAATATGCATGGGATGCCTTTGGCCGCCATGTTGAATGAAGATAATCTGTCTTGTAAAATTAATGAAATTGATCAATCAACGCAGGAATTCTGGAATAAGCTGAAACGTATTGCTGGTCCGGCCGAGAAGATACAGCCTGCGAATTTAATCTATTTTGGCGTTCGGGATACGGAAGAGCCCGAGGATCTGCTGATTGAGCGTTTGGGCATAAAAAATTATCGGGTCGAAGAAATTCGCCAACGGGGCATTGGGGACTGTGTAGCCGAAGCATTGCTCGGTTTGCAGGATTGCGATATGATTTATATTTCCTTCGATGTGGATAGCATGGATAGTGAATTGATTTCAGACGGCACTGGAACGCCCGTTCCCAAAGGCTTTATGCCAAAGGAGATTGTTCTGATATTGGAAGAAATCATCCGTTCGAAAAAAGTGACCTGTTTGGAGATCGTCGAAGTAAATCCGCTGTTGGACAATAAAGGAAATAAGATGGCCGAAGTCGCTTTTGATATTTTAGAACGGATAACACCTTTAATTGAGCTTAAATCCGGAAATTGATCCATAGCGCGACTTTGTTGCGATCGATCGCTTAAGCTAGCTGCTAGGTTAGCTGTATTTTAACTGCAATTAAGCAAGAGGTTCTGTTGCGCCAGCTTTAATGTGTAATAAATCAATAGGTGCCAAGAGGTGTTCGATGCTAAGATCGGACACCCCTTATTTTTCTGTTTTCACGGTGGCCTCCTGATTGGAGCCAGGGCAAAGTTCCATCTCAACCAGTTCGTCCCTACTTTTATTAGACCCTTTTTCGTTTATGGTAGAGTCTTCGTTGCTAGCAAGGTATGTCCAACATGAACCATTGAAGGCTGTTTCTTTGCTTATTCTTTGGTATTATACCAAAGAATAAGCAAAGAAACAGCAAACCAAGTCCCTAGAAGGCCCGAAGGAGGTACGAAGAAAAGGCCTAAAAACGGTAAAGAATAGGTAAAGAAACGGTAAAGAATAGGCAAAGAAACAACAAAGAATAGGTAAAGAATAAGCAGAAGAATACCAAAGAAAAAGTATGCTTTGTCTTATCCTGAGGTCGCGATGTAGCTTGTCCTTTGCACCATATTAAGTTTAATCGGATTTAATATTTTCTTAACATGTTTCCACTTAAATTTGCTGGGCAATTATTTACTGCAAAAATGAGGATCTCTAATAACATTATATTTTCTGTTGTCTTTCTGGGGCAACTGCTTTTGTCCCAATTGGCTACGGCGCAAGTAGATTCATTTAAGGAAATCCGGATATTGAGTCAAAATTATCCAGATTCAGCGATAACGTTAGTGAAAAAACAATATGCAAAAGCCGTTAATGACCGTGATTTAATGCTTCAGGGAAATTGTTTACAGGCGATCGGCTGGTTGTGTGTCAATCAGGGGCATTACGCTCAGGCACAGGATTATTATTTCCAGGCGGACCGTATCTACACGCAGATCAATGCAAAACAATCATTGGCATCCAACTGGACAGATATTGGCGAACTCAATATTTTCAATAAACAGCATCATGTCGCGAAAGAATATTTTAACAAAGCCTTGCACGCATTCAAAGGTGAAAATGACCGAAATGGTGAAGCTTCAGTCTTAGGGAATATCGGGCATCTTTTTGAAAAGGAGGGCCATTACGATTCGGCTTTTGTCTATCAAAAGCAGGCTTTGGCGATCTATCGTGAACAGACGAACCGCAACGGTGAGGCCACGATTCATGAAAATCTGGGCAGCATCTATGAGGATCTGGGTAAATATGACAGTGCCTATGCGCATTTTGAAAAAGCGAGAAATTTGTATCAGCAAACCAAGGACAATTATGGCAAGATTGTGGTCATCAATAACATGGGGGATATCTTTCGAAAAACTAATAAATATCCTGAAAGTATTCAATTGACCCAACTTGCTTTTCGTTTAGCTGAAAACCTTGGCGACGTCTATCAGATGGCCTCAACGACAAAAGACCTCAGTAAAACATACGCTTTAAGTGGGCAGATGGATAGTGCTTATTTCTACGCAGAACGGAGCCGAAAACTGGTGCTGGAACTTTACAGCGTGGACGGGGCCCGTCATACGGCTTTTTTTCAGGCCCTGTATGATATGAACCAAAAGGCGGAGGAAATAGAGGAATTGCAGACCAACAAACGGATGAATTCCATCTTGCTATTGGGTACGATACTCGTATTGATCCTATTAAGCATACTTTCCTACGTACTCTATAGCCGGCAAAAAATAAAGATCAAAACTCAGATTGCCGAATCACGAAAGCAGGAAGCGGAGCGCGAATTAGCTGAAATAGCGCTCAAAAACCAACTGTTGGAAGATAAGCAACTTAAACAGGAGCTGACCCTGAAAGAAAAAGAACTGACATCACATACACTTAACCTCATCCGTAGCAATCAATTTCTGGAGGAGCTGCGGGACGAGTTAAAAGCACTGGTCAAAGATGATCGAAGAGATCAGAAAAAACCTATGCAACGTATGGTTCAACAAATCAGTGAGCACATTACGCAGGGCATTCATTGGAAAGAATTTATGGGCACATTTGAGCGTGTGCATCATAGTTTCTTTGAAAAATTGATCAAGCTGTTTCCCGATCTGACGGCCGCCGATATGCGCCTGATCGCATTGCTGAAAATCAATCTTAACAATACCGATATCGCAATCCTTCTGGGGATCTCCCAGGATAGCCTTCGGGTGGCCAGACACCGCTTAAGGAAAAAACTAAAATTGGAACAGAGCGAGGATCTCGCTGGGTATCTGTTCCGTATTTCATAATTTCTTAACATAAGGGTAACTGAACTTTAATGGCGTTTATTTTTTTAGTAAGTGTCTTTATTCCAGCTGTTTGTTGTCTGTTGTTTCCCTCTCGTCTAGCCTAGCTTTTGGCGTGTTTCTTTCTTGTAACGCCAAAGATTTTGTGAATCTGTTGCAGGCTTTCATATTTGTGGCAACAATCAAAGATTCATAATAATCTATTAAAATGAAAAATGTTTTAACGGTATTGCTTGCCTCCAGTATTTCGATCAGCGCCGCTTATGCGACCAAGATCAAGGGGAAAGTTCTGGATGGACAAACAGGAGAAGCCATTGTCGGTGCTACGGTGTTCCTCGAACAAAGTGGTCTGTCAACCAAGACACAACTGGATGGTTCATTTGAATTCAAAGGACTATCTACAGGTATGGATAAAGTACATATCCGACATGTGGCTTATGCGGAACTCGTCAGGGAGATTGAGATAAAAAAAGAAAATACCCCTCACTTTACGTTTCAGCTTACCTCGAGCGAGCAGACCTTAATGGAGGTGACGATCAAAGGACAGCGCAACGGAGGTGATGATGACCCAAGCGCCCGCCGACTGGAAAAAAATGCTTCACAGATCATGAATGTGGTATCGGCCAGGGCAATTGAGATCTCACCGGATATTACGGTGGCAAACGTTGTGCAACGTGTTTCGGGCGTTTCAATCGAACGCAATTCAAATGGCGAGGGACAGTATGCGATTCTAAGGGGAATGGACAAACGCTATAACACGACCTTGGTTAATGGCGTGAAAGTACCCAGTCCGGACAATAAATACCGCTACGTACCTTTGGATCTATTTCCTTCCGATATGTTGGAACGGTTGGAAGTCTACAAATCGCTGACACCAAATATGGAGGCAGATGCCATCGGTGGTGTCGTGAATATGGTGATGAAATCCGCACCACGTAAACTGTTTTTTCAGGCCAATCTGGCCTCAGGTTACAGTCAGCGGTATTTTAACCGCGATTTTGGCAGCTTCTCCAGTAGTGCTGTGCCGTCAAAGTCGCCCTATGAACTGCATGGAAAAAATTACAATGCCACCGCCGCTGATTTTGATAAGGGCACATTGGACTATAGGTATAAGAGACCGACACCAGATCTTATTGGTAATTTGACAGTTGGAAACCGTTACCTAAATGATAAGTTGGGGGTAATATTGGGACTGAGCTATCAAAATCTTTACCGTGGCAGTCATTCTATTTTTTACAAATCTTCGGTCAATAACACCAATCCGAATGCGATCATCACCGAAAAGAGTGATCGGCAATATGATGAGCAGCAGCAGCGTCTGGGTGTACACAACAAGATAGACTACCGATTCAATGCCAATCATCGGCTGAGTTTTTACCAGATGTATGTGAACCTGAATAATCTGCAATTGCGGGATGCGGTCAATACAATTTATAATGGACAGTATGATCCAAGTATCGGCAAGTCTGAACTGACTTATGTGACCCGGACCAGAAAGACCGAGCAGCAGATCTACAATGGTAACCTACAGGGAGATCATCATTTTTTGGATAACCGCCTGAATTTCCGCTGGTCCGGCGTGCTGTCATCTGCTCGTAATGAACTGCCGCAGAATACGACAATTAGTTTGGATGGTATCGAAGAGAATTTTCAACGCAGACGGACTTCGTTGGTCAATAGGTCTCCGGTGACCTATCGCTGGGAGCGGAATACGGACGATGACCGTGCCGGATATTGGGATCTTGCGTATAAGGTGCCGTTGGCTGCAAACAAACTGGAACTGTCGACCGGTGGCTTATATCGTGACAAACAACGGAGCAGTTTCTATAACAATTACAATCTGTCTCCAATTGCCGGTGAAGCGAAGTACCAGTATGGGGTGGATTTTCAGGACTATACGGATTTGAATCTCACGGTTAGCAATCCGACGGGTGCCGTGCGGAATCCGTTGACCTACGATGCCAGCGAGAAAACCACCGCTGCTTACGGGATGTTCAACTACGAGAATGACAAAATTCAAATGATCGGTGGTATACGGATGGAGCACACTAATCAGGGTTATAAATTGTTGTTTCCGGATGGTGAAGAAAGGCCGGAGGGTTCCCGGGCCTATACCGAATGGTTGCCTAGTTTGACCATGAAATATCACCTGGATAGTAAGCAACAGCTTCATGGGGCATATTATCGTGCTTTAAACCGTCCGGGGTTCTATGAGGTGGTGCCGTCGCGGGTATTAAATGAAGAATTCTGGGAACGCGGAAATGCAGATTTGAAACATGCACTAGCGGATAATTTTGACTTACGTTATGAGTTATTTCCGGAGCCTTCATCGCAATTTCTTGCCGGACTATTCTATAAGAGGATTAAAAATCCGATCGAATATACCTTTCAGCCCGATGAAATTCGGGGGCAGGATGTGTACTATATGCCGGGTAATTTTGGAACGGCTAACAATTTTGGTGTAGAGCTGGACTTTATTAAATATATCCAAAAATTCGGTGTTAAAGCCAATTATACGTATACCCATTCACGGATCACCACACCGAAAAAATCACGGGTAATTAACGAGGTCACAGAGGATCTGGATCCGATCTTGGTAAATCAGACACGGCCTCTTCATGGACAGGCAGCTCATATTGCCAATCTATCTTTGCTTTATAAGGATGCAAACAAGGGTTGGGAGGGGCAGTTGGCCGGATCTTATACTGGCTCGCGGATCAATTCGGTATCGGAATTTTTAAACGCCGATTTATGGCAGAAAGAATTTATCCAGCTGGATGCTTCAGTGGAAAAGAAATTCAAAGCGGGCTGGGCAGTTTTTGCCAAAGCGAATAATTTGTTAAACACGCCCATGGAACTTTATGTAAAGGGGACAAATCCCGAAAATGATAAGATCGCCGAGAAAATAGTGGAAGGTGGCAACACACTTATCCGGAAGGATTTATACGGTCAGAACTATATTCTTGGTTTACGTTATTCTTTTAAGAAATAAGCGCCTGTGCGAACTTTTTACGAGAAATAATCCCATTGATTTTAAACAAATAACGTCCCATCTGAATGATGGCGGAGAAAATATTTAGCGATGAAAAATAATTTTATAATACTGCTCATGTCCCTTACGATGGTATGGTTGACATCTTGTGAGAAAGCAAATAGCGATGTGGATACCTCCGATGCCAATGGTAGTGCGATCGGTGAGGTAGCAGGCATATGGAGCAAAGGCACCGTGCAGCGTATCACGGGGGATATCATTATTCCCGAAGGAAAGTCGCTGACCATTGAAGAAGGTGTAACGGTGCTGATGGATCCGACGAATAAGCCTGAGATAGTTGTACTGGGCAACCTGTATGTGCTGGGTACAGCTGAGAGCCCCGTGAAATTTACGGTGGAGGATTCTTATAAAACCAAAGAAAATGAATTTGGAAAACTTTGGGGCGGTATTTTGGCGGCGCCAAGCTGTAAAGAACTGATTTTGGATAATACGTATTTAGAATATGGTGGTGCGGTTACGTCGGATGCATCGACTTCGGTGAAGATGAGGCTGTACAAACAGAAAGCAGGGGAAGCGCTGCCTGCTTTGTGGTTTTCCAATGTGGAAGGAAAATTGATTGTTCAAAATAGTACGATCAGTCATTTTTATGAAGACTGTACTTATATTGAAGGGGGCAAGATTATCTTCGCCAATAACCGGTTCTTTTCGAATGGGGTAACTGGGGGCGAGGCGATGAACTTTAAATCGGGTTCTCTTGCAGACGTGGCTTTCAATTTGATCTACAGTGTTAATACCAATGCGCTGAAGCTGTCCAATTCCGGGGACCGCACGCCTCAAGCGCATATCTTCGTTTATAACAACACCATGCTTAATACCGGTTGGCGTAGACCAACAGCCAAAGGAGGATCCGTCTGGCTAGAAGCTTCGGTAAAAGCAGAGATCCATAACAACATTTTTGCCAATACGCGCTTTGGCGTTAAACGTGATGCCAAAAATCCGGAAGATAGTCGTTCGGTTTTGAGCAACAATTGGTATTATGGCTATGATCAATTGACGGTGGACCAATTTCAGGTCGGAAAGAATGATATCGTAGGCGGCACCAATGATGTCAGAGGTAAAGCCGCTGGCGAGAACAATCCTAAATTTACAGCCTACCCCTTAGAGACTTCGGTCAATAATTATGTATTTGATGCAGCCTGGGATTTCCATCTACAAGGCAATTCACCGGCATTAAAAGCAGGTACATCTGCTTTTAAGCCTCATTTTAGCGATGGCTTGGTGCTATCCAATGGTTTATCGTATAGCTCGCCAAAGCCCGCGACTTATGTCGGTGCTTTTGGTACTAAATTTTAATTAACGCAATAGCATGACAACTTTAAAAACAACACTATTTTTTTGTCTGGCAGCCTCAATATTCCTGCAGGTCGCCTGTAATAACCCACAGTCCAGTACTTTCGCAACGGATACGATCAAACCGGCCATAGTTACTGAAGCAGTACGATATGATTCCGATGATCCTGCGGTCTGGATCAATAAGACCGATCCCGGCAAAAGTCTGGTCGTTGCTACGGACAAAGATGCGGATGGTGCCTTGTTTGTGTACGATTTACAGGGTAAAATTGTCAAGGATAAGGTAGTTTCTAATCTGAAACGTCCTAATAATGTGGATATCGCTTATGGTTTGATGTTGGATGGAAAACCGGTAGATATTGCTGTTACGACCGAACGTATGACCCATAAGTTACGGATATTCTCGTTGCCGGATATGAAACCAATCGACGGGGGAGGATTGGATATGTTTGTAGGTGAGACCGAACCGGAATTCAGGGATCTGATGGGTATTGCACTTTACACATCGCCGAAAGGTGAAATCTATGCGATTGTGGGTCGGAAAAACGGACCTAAAGAAGGGTATTTAGGCCAGTATTTATTGGAAGATAATGGTACAGGCGCCGTGAAAGCGACCTTAGTCCGTAAGTTTGGCTCATTTAGTGGGAAAAAAGAAATTGAAGCCATCGCTGTGGACAATGAACTAGGCTATATCTACTATTCGGACGAGCAGGTGGGGGTGAAGCAATATTATGCTGATCCTGCGAAGGGAAATCAGCAGTTGGCTCTTTTTGCAACCGAAAGTTTTAAAGAAGATCATGAAGGTATTTCCATTTATAAACTGA
Source organism: Sphingobacterium puteale (assembly GCF_003627955.1). GTDB lineage: Bacteria > Bacteroidota > Bacteroidia > Sphingobacteriales > Sphingobacteriaceae > Sphingobacterium > Sphingobacterium puteale. The sequence continues at coordinate 71,350 of NZ_RBWS01000009.1, forward strand.
CAGATAGTACCGGCTATATATTGGTCTCTGATCAAGGAGCAAACCGCTTTCAGATTTTTAGCCGTGAGGGAACAAAGGCGAACCCATTTGAACATATCCATTTGAAGACAGTGCCTGTTATGGCGACGCAAAGTGATGGGTCGGAGGTTGTGTCTTCCCGTCTGAATAATACCTTTCAACACGGTTTATTTGTGACCATGAGCGATGATAAAACGTTCCATTATTACCGTTGGGAGGATATTGCAGGAAAGGACCTGAAAATGAAATAATCTTTCGGAAAATTGACAATCCATAAATGGCAACAGCTGTACATTCATTTTACAGCTGTTGTCTTTGTTTTATATGCTGACCGAAAGAACCAGGTTAGTCGCAGCGTACTGTTTTCCCTCCGGGGCAAGCTTTCATCAATCCTGCTTAGCCGCACTTTATATGCTTGTTACAGGGGCTGCCTGGGAATGGATTGGAATTTTAAACCAGAAAGTTGATCCTTCAGCCAGTTTGCTGTCCACACCAATTTTGCCTTGATGTTTTTGGATGATTTCCCGACAGATAAAGAGTCCGATCCCGAATCCGGAAGCGTAGCTATCCGTTGAATCATTCACCCGATAAAACTTATTGAAAATTTGTTTTTGGTGCTTGTCACCGATACCCCGACCCTGATCGCTGACCTTAACACTGAAATACGCGTGATCCACAGCAATATCCATTATAATCGTAGAATTGGTTGGAGAGTATTTAATGGCATTGTCCATAAAATTGATGATAACCTGTTCGATCTTATCCCTATCAGCCACGATTTCCACGCTTGAATCGGTCGCTCCGGTATAACGAATAAAATGCTTGACAGATTTTAGTGAATAGATGCTTTGAATGTAATTTATCAACGTACAGATCTGAAATGTATTTTTGTGAAGCAATAACTTGCCCTCATTAAGCTGAGATACATTCAGAAAACCATCAATGAGCCCGCGCATACGTATGGCTTGCTCGTTTGACCGGTGAAGATATTGTAGGCGCTTTTCTGAACTAAGCGTCTGCTCCTTCGCAAGCAGTAATTGGATATATGCAATCAAAGAGGTCAGCGGTGTTTTGAGCTCATGGCTTGCGATACTGATGAAATCCAGCTTTTTTCGTTCCTCTTCTTTGTCGTTTGTTGTATCGAATATAGCACCATAGACAATCAGCCGGTTCGAATCTGCTGCTAATTGCCCACCGCCAACAGAGCGGAGCCATTTTACTTTCCCTGTTTTTTTATCTTCTATTTCACATTGACAGTCAAAAGGCAATTGTTTGGAAACTACCTCCTGAAAGATATGGCTTATTTTATCCCGATACTGTGGCAAGATCTGTGCGAAAAAATCGACTTCCTGTATTTCCTGCTGACCGTCAAAGCCGAAGAGTTCACGACATTGATCATTAAGTTCCATTTTCCGCGATTCTAGATCGATGGAGAAGATACCAATCCCAGCAGCTTCGACGATCATTCTAAACTCCTGGTCTTTTTGTGTAATTAGGGTATTAATGGCCTCTAATTTTTCGCGCTCAGCATGCTGCTGTGTAATATCCAGGGTCGTTCCGGCAAACCATTCCGGTTGCTGGTTGGAATCAAAATACATTTTTCCTTTGCAGTGGAGCCAGCGCAATTTTTGATCTTCGGCCCCAATGGTACGGAACTGCACATCGTATACCCCTTTATTCTGGTCATTTAATGATTTTTTGACTTCTTGATCTATCTTGGTCCTGTCATCGGGATGTATATAGCGTAATACCTCCGTGTAAGGAGCGGTTTCACCATGGACAAAACCAAATAGTTCACGTGTACGCTCATCCCAATGCACGATGTAACTCTTGCAATTTAAGTTCCAGGTGCCCATTTCGGCAGATTGCAAGGCGAAATGATAATGTTCTTCGCTTTCGATGATCTTTTTCAGGGCGTCTCTCAGCTTTAGATTTAAATTTTTAGCGTCCCTGTCCTGTAATGGGTATTTGCTTAAGCTTGTTATGGCTTGGACATTGCCGCCAAGGCTATATTTTGGTGTCAATAAGTCTTCCAGGAGTTGCTGTTCAATATTATTTTTCTCCGCTACCTGCGGCGCCGCCGGAATAGGATCGGGTAGGAGTGCTATTGCGTGATATAGTCCATAGATTTCTCCGTCGGCAGAGATCAATGGCTGATAATTCATCCTACAATTGTATATGCCGGGCTCTCCTGCGAGGTTAAGTTTGATGGTCGCGTGTTCTTCAACCGGACTTTTGGGCTTAGACCATACCTGTTTTAATTTGGAGACACATTCAAGTAATTCCTGCTGTTGAAGGGAGTCTTCCAGGCGTTGTCCAACGGCACTTTCATCGCAATTCCACAGCTGTAACATCTTCGCACTTGCATAGGATATATGGAGATCCGGGCTGTCGTAGATTGCACAGGCTCCCAATGAAGAATGGAGTACAGATAAAATATCTTTGTCGGAACGGATCATAAAGTGTCAAAAAAATTAAATGCCGTTTAGTTTAAAACAAATATTGTTCCCTTTCCGTGTTCTTTCTATACTTTCTTTGAATTTTAAGTCAAATGTAGTATTTTTTTTAGATCAGAGATCCAATAGAATATGTGGATGAAGTCGTTTGAATGGATGGAATTTTGTATCTTTATTCGGTTTGTACCGGTTTGGAAAGAACAAGGAGGGGGAGCCGGGGGTACAAGTTGTTTTCTGATCTTTCCAAGGTAAAAAATGCAGCTGAACTCCATGGTGGCATACTGTTCGGATAAAAAAGAAATGATATTTTTATTAAATACTGTAAATGAATGAGTAAGGTTAAGATACTGTTGGTTGAAGATCACATGGTCGTACGTAATGGTATTAAATTGTTATTGGAGTCTCAAGAGGGGTTTGTTGTCGTGGGTGAGGCATCGAATGGTGATGAAGCACTGCAACTTCTTACTGCGGAGTTGCTGCCGGATATTATCTTAACGGATATCAGCATGGATCATATGGACGGTATGGAACTGCTGCGGATCATCAAGTCAACATATCCGTCCATTAAGGTGGTCATTCTCTCGATGTTAAACCAGATTCATTATGTTATCGAAGGTTTTGGACTTGGCCTTTCGGGGTATCTGCTTAAAAATGTGGATTATAACGAGCTTCTTTTTGGCCTGAATCATGTGGCCAATGGGGGGAGATATGTCAGTGAAGAAATCAGTATGGCACTGCTGGATCAGGTAACTTCCGGTGAGAATTATACGGATTTATCAAACCGTTCGTTATCGGACTTTGATATCAGTGAGCGTGAACTGGAGGTGCTGAAATTAATTGCTGACGGTTTCACAAATGTTGAGATTGCCGACAAAATCTTTTTGAGCAAACGCACAATAGAAGGACACCGGCAGAGTTTGATTGAAAAAATGAACGTAAAAAATACTGCGGAACTGGTTAAAGTCGCATTCCAGTCCGGCATCTTAAAATAACGCCGTTCATGCCTGCTTGTCTCCGGGCTAATTTTTGTTTTATGACAGCTGCGGTGATTTTCGCTTACTGTTGATGACAAATAGGGCCAATCCGATCAGAACAAATGGTATGCTAAGGAGCTGTCCCATATTTATGAACAATGAACTCTCAAAATCTTCCTGATTGATTTTTAGGAATTCATCCATAAACCGAAAAGAAAATAATAGGATCAGCAAGAGTGCAAAGCAGTTTCCGATGTTGTTTAGGATTGGTTTTGTCTGGAGGTAGTTTAACAATAGGAATAACAATAGACAAAATAAGGCTTCGTAGAGCTGTGCGGGATGCCTTGGGATTGGGTCAATAGCCGTGAAGACAAAAGCCCAGGGGAGCTTTGTCGGAGTACCGATGATTTCAGAATTCATCAGATTCCCCAGACGGATACAGGCGCCAGTAATAGGAACAACCAGTGCAATTCGGTCGGCTACCCATAGGAAAGAAAGTTTCTTCTTCTTGGCGAAAAAGAAAATAGCGACCAAAATACCAATTCCACCGCCGTGACTGGCCAGACCACCTTCCCATATGGCAAAGATCTTTAAGGGGTTGCTGAAATAATACGAGGGGTCATAAAATAAGACATGACCCAGGCGTGCCCCTATCACTGTTCCCAAGACAATATATATACTCAACTGATCCAGAAACTCAACCTGCCGGCCTTCTTTTTTTAATAGATTCCATAATACCCTGTAAGATAAAACTATTCCCAGTAGCCAGAATAATCCGTACCAACGTACAGGGTGATTGATGATCGGTATGGTGAAGATATCACTGCTGACATCCCACGTGATGAAATTTAATACGGTACTGCTTGTCATCAGGGCTATATGTTTTGAGTTTAGGTGATGAGTATGCGCTGACGTCTTTTTGTTACAGAAAATTATTGAAATAAATTCCGCAACTAGGCTATTTATCCAGAAAGCAGGCTATTCATGACGAATATTGATGCGGAGGATACGCTTATTAATTCGCCTGATTTACTATCTTTCGATCCAGTATGTTTGTTTGTATATAGGAGTTATACTTAAATATCAGGAAAGTTAAATATTTTTGAATTCAGATCTATTGTTTTGTTGGGAATATTCCGATATTCGGTTACTTGTTGGCGGAGCAATGCGAGCCTTTCGAAAAGAACAAAAGTAAATTAATAAAGATGTTGATGAAGAACTACGGAACTGGAGCGTTTTACTGTCTTATGGCACTTTTACTGCTCGTCCAGCTCTTTTCTTGTCATCAGAATAAAAGCCGTGATCCGAATAGGAATACCGTAATACCCAACGATTCACTTGAATTGAGTTATGAAAATGTGCTGTTGGCCTATCTTTCGACACAAGATTTCAAAAGTGCCGCTGTCGTAAAAAAGAAGAGAAATGAACTGCTTAAAGATGGCTATTTTGAGCATTCTCCTTACTATTCTATTCTATTGGCCTACGAATATTTATTGGATGACAATATAGATTCTGTTGAAATTGCCTTAAAAAATCTGGAAGGACAAAAGTTGTCTCCGGATTTAGCGGTTTTAAAAGACTATCTGGGGATTCGTGCCAATTTCAGTTTTCATGATGTGACGAGTGGAACGATGGTGGCACAGATTATTGATGCAAAGGAGTATGCCCTGGCACATGAAAGTGTATTTACTTTTCTGTTCTATAATCTATTGGCCAATGCTGAATATCGTCAGGCAAACTACCGGCAGGCACTGAAAGATGTCGAATCCTGGTATCATTATCATCCCAATAAGACGGATCCGCATGTCTCTGAGGCCTATCAGGAGATGAAATTTATGCAATATATGGCCTTGCATGATTTTGAGAAACTAAAAGGTACTTTGGACAGTTGCCGGCATTATGCCAATGCAACAAAGGACTCGGCCATTATCATGCGCATGTACGATTTACAGGCACAGTATTATTTTAGTATCAATAACAATCCGAAAGCGGTAGAAGCATCCCGAACATATTTCAGCTATCTACAAGCCTCCAATACACTTAATCCTTATGTATATGCGAATCTGGGCAAGAACTTCCTGAACAATAATCAGGTGGATTCGGCCATATTTTATTTTAATGCCGGTCTCCGATTTATCAAAAAGCATAAGATAAAGCATAATAAGATGTTTTATTATAAAAATCTGCAATTAGCTTATGCATTAAAGGGAGATTATGAACGGGCATATTTTGCACTGGATTCAACATTTCAAGATTATAAACAGAGTACGCAGCGGATTGAAGCCGAGAAAATCAACGATATCAATACAAAATATCAGACAGAGAAAAAAGATCAGGCGATTACGTTGCTACGAACCACTAATGCCTTCAACCATAAGATCCTGATGCAGCAACGCTGGATATTTGTGATTCTATTGGCCCTGGTATTCACTATTGCATTTTTTATCTATTTCAGAAACAAACAGAGATTACTACAAAATATCAACCAGCGTATTCTTGCGGAGAATAGACAGCTTATTCTGGAACAAAAAACCAGACAGAACCAACTTAATCCACATTTTATATACAATGCCATTGCCAATCTACAGGGTTTGATCAGCAGCGATCAGAAAGCTAAGGCCAATCAATATCTGCTCTTATTGTCCCGTCAGATTCGCGATATCCTTGAATTAAACAGAGAAGAATACATTTCGTTGGGCCAGGAAATTAAATCATTAAATAATTACATACTTTTACAGCAGATGCGCTATCAGGATGTATTTGACTTTCAAATCAATACAGGTGATCTGGATCTGGATGATGTCATGATTCCACCAATGATCATACAGCCATTTGTGGAAAACGCCATTGAACATGCGTTTAAGAACTTGCCCTATATGGGGCAATTGACAATTGATTTTCATGCAGATGAAAATCAATTGCATGTCAGCATCTGTGACAATGGCTGGGGAATGCAGGTCCATAAAGAACAGGTTCCGCACAAGACATCCTTATCGCAAATCATTACAAAAGAGCGACTGGAGCTGTTGTTTGCAGATGCAGATCCGAAAGCGCGGATTGAAATAACGCCAAATTATACCGATGATCAGCGTGGTTATAAAGTCGAAATTTATATTCCACTTGTTTTGTATTTTAACTAAAAAAAATAATCTTATGAAAGTTTATATTCTTGAAGATGAGTATAATATATACTTATATATAAAGTCACTCCTGGATAGCATTCCTTATGTTCAGATCGTTGGCTATAGCCCTTCCATTGCTCAGGCTGAGCGGGAGTTACTGGCCTCTAATCCCGATTTGATTTTGGCGGATATTCAATTAAAAGATGGCTCGAGCCTGTCTTTTCTGTCCGAGCTGAAGTTGGATATCAATACGATTTTTATTACAGCGTTTAATCAATATGCCATTGAAGCACTGAATATTGGTGCCATTGCCTACTTATTGAAACCTTTGGTGCCTGAGCAATTTATAGAGGCAATTGAAAAATGCTATAAAAAGAATACGGAATACAGGTTTAATAGCATGCAGTTGAATATGGCCGAGAATTATTTGAAAGTACCAAATAAACCCAAAAGAATTGCGCTACGTACCTTTGAGTATACACAGATTGTGAATATCGACGATATTTTATACTGCCATGGCGACAAAGGTTATACCACATTTTACATCAAGGATAACAAACCTATGATGGTTTCTAAAGTACTTAAACACTTCGAAACCATGTTGCCTGACACCGAATTTATCCGCTGTCATCAATCCTACCTGATCAATGCAAACTATATCAAAAAATATTTTAAGGATGGTCAATTAGAAATGGCAGATGGCAAAATGATTCCGGTAGCGACCAGAAAGAAGGATGTTATCCAGCAGTTTCTGAGTGACTTCTGATGAAAATACATGTTTCTTTGGGAATGAAATGTGGGCTTATCCTGCTCTATAATATTTAAAAACTAAAAAATATAGCAACTTCGTTTTAATACTAAGTATTTTAGTCTTAAATTTGCTTAAATTTAAGACGGAGGTGGCTATGCAAACAAAAGAAAAACAAGCTTTAATCGGCCAATTGAAAAAAGACTTGCTGGTATGGCAAGGAATAAAGCAAAAATCAGCTGATGTACTTCCAATGGGCCTGGGCCCATTGGAGGAAGCTTTTCCCAACGGAATTTTTCCCAGAGGAGTGATTCATGAATTTGTTAGTTTTGATCGGGTAGGAGGCGCCGTTTCTTGTGGTTTTATAGCTGGTTTATTGGGTAAACTGATGCGGAATAGTGGCATTTGTATTTGGATAAGCGGCTTTCATACGTTATTTCCTACGGCCATTAAATCTTTTGGTGTTGATCCTGAAAAGGTCATTTTTGTTCGTATGGGTCGGGAAAAGGACCTGTTTTGGGCAATGGAAGAGGCACTGAAATGTGAGGGAATCACAGCGGTACTGGCGGAGATACATCAATTGGACTTTGTACAGTCGCGGCGTTTGCAACTGGCTGTGGAGAAAAGTAGAGTGACAGGGTTTATTCTGCAGCACAATCCGAAGCTTTTGGGAGCAACAGCCTGTGCTGCACGCTGGAAAATTAGTTCTCGACCTAGTCAACTGGAAGATGGACTACCGGGAATTGGCCATCCAAGCTGGGATATCGAATTACTTAAAGTGCGGAATGGAAATCCGGGGCGATGGCAGATGACATGGACTGCGGGCGGTTTTGAACCTGTTGCTAAAACAAGATCGCTTACGGAAGAATGGGAGCAATCTTATGCTAATCAGGGATTGGCATGAAAAAACGATTTGCCTCCTTATGGTTTCGCCATCTAAAAACAGATTGGATGACTGTTGGACAGCCTCAGCTCAAGGAAATCCCCTTTGTATTGGCAATTTCTACGCATGGCAAGCTGATCGCCAATGCCTGTAACGTCCTGGCTGAGCAGGAAGGTGTGTATCCAGGTCTAGCCATTGCGGATGCTAAGGCTTTTTTACCTTCCTTAAAAGTGGTCAATGAACGTCCGGGATTAACCGAAAAGTTGCTCTATAACATTGCACATTGGTGTATCCGGTATACACCGCTTGTGGCGATAGATCTGCCCGAAGGAATTATTTTGGATATCAGTGGTTGTGCTCATCTTTGGGGGGGAGAAGAATCTTATTTACAGCATATCGTCTCGCGGTTTAAACACCATGGTTATGACGTACGTGTAGGTATTGCGGATACGATCGGCTCGGCTTGGGCAATCGCCCGATTTGGAAATGGAAATACCATTGTGGAGACGGATAAACAGTTTGATGCTATATTGGATTTACCCGCACAGGCACTACGGCTAGAGGCTACTGTGCTGCAACGCTTGCAAAGTCTTGGATTAAAAACAATCGGAAGTTTCGCGCGCATGCCACGCACAGCTCTGCGCAGACGTTTTGGAAAACATTTAGTACTCCGCCTGGATCAGGCCATCGGGGATGAGGATGAATTTATTGTTTCTATAAAACCTATTTTTCCTTACGAAGAACGTTTGCCCTGCCTGGAGCCCATTTGTACAGCCAATGGCATTGAACTTGCCCTGCAGCAGCTCTTAAACAACATCTGTAAACGTTTAACCGGGGAAGGCAAGGGGGTTCGGGAAGCGGTGTTACAATGCCATCGGGTGGACGGGAAAATAGAACAGATCAGCATCGGAACCAATCGGGCGACAGCATACCAACAGCATTTATTTCAGTTATTTGCCCTGAAAATCCCACAGATAGAACCTGCATTGGGCATTGAACTATTTATATTGGAAATCCCCAAAGTTGAAGAAGCAGACCCTGTTCAGGAGAAGTTATGGAGCCATCGTATCGGACTGGACAATCCTGTTGTAACCGAATTATTGGACCGTCTAAAAAGCAGAGATCCCGCCTGTGAAATTTCACGCTATTTGCCTGCGGCACATTATTGGCCTGAACGGTCCATGAAAATGGCCAGTTCAGCACAGGAAGTACCTACTGTTGACTGGCAAATTGACAGACCTCGTCCCACCCGCTTACTGAGTATCCCCGAACCGATTATGGTCACAGCGCCTATTCCGGATTATCCACCCCTGTTATTTCGGTACAAGGGGGAAGTCCATACTGTTAAGAAGGCAGATGGGCCCGAGCGTATAGAGCGGGAATGGTGGATAGATAAGGGGGAGCATCGTGATTACTATGCTGTTGAGGATGAGAAAGGCCGACGATTTTGGCTCTATCGCTCGGGGCATTACGATGACCGTGCGCCCAATCAATGGTTTTTACATGGTTTTTTTGCATAATGAGGGGATATTGTGAATTACAGGTGACCAGCAATTTTAGCTTTCTGGAAGGAGCTTCCCATCCGGAAGAGCTGATGGAACGTGCTGCACAATTGGGATATCGCAAAATTGCGGTGACTGACCGGAATAGTTTTGCAGGGATTGTTCGTGCCCATACCGCCGCTAAAAAACATGGGATTACTCTTATCCCGGCCTGTCGTCTGGACCTGCAGGATGGTCCAAGTTTATTGGCTTATCCAACGGATAAGGAAGCTTATGGACGACTGTCGTCTTTATTGACCGTAGGTAATCTGCGCGCCGAAAAAGGCAAATGCTCGCTTTATAGATCCGATGTGTATCAGTATCAAGAAGGAATCAAATTTATTATCTGCCCCCCTGACAGATTAACAGCCAGATTTGAGCTTGAAGCGGAATTTGCCACATTTGCAACAGAATACAGGCAGCAATTGGGGACAGCTTTGTATTTAGGAGTCAAACGGCTCTATCGTGGTGACGATGCAAAGCTTTTATTCCGCATGCAGCAGCTGGGCGAAAATCTTGCTATCCCCCTTGTTGCCTTGGGGGATGTACATTATCATATTCCAGAACGGCGGGAGTTACAGGATGTTTTGACCTGTATCCGGGAGAAATGTACGATCCAGACCGCCGGATTTAAATTGTATCCAAACGCCGAACGTTATCTGAAACCTATAGCAGAGATGGAACGTCTGTTTAGGCCATACCCCGATGCCATCGCCAGGACAATGGAAATAGCCACAGCATGCTGTTTCTCGCTGGACGATTTAAAATATGTGTATCCGGATGAATTGTCATCCAATGGACGTACTGCACAGGAAGAACTGGCCTATTTGACCTGGAAGGGGGCGAAGAGCAGATTTGGTGACCAGATCCCCGCGACCATCTTTGACACCATCCAGATGGAACTTGATTTTATCGAACGGAAAAATTATGCTTCATATTTTCTGACCGTATATGATTATGTACGTTTTGCCAAGGAAAGAGGTATTTTGTGCCAAGGACGCGGTTCGGCTGCCAATTCTACCATTTGTTATTGTCTGGGTATTACCTCGGTCAACCCCGCTGAGTTTAGGTTGCTCTTTGCGCGATTTATGTCTGATGCCCGGGATGAACCACCGGATATAGATGTTGATTTTGAACATGAACGCCGTGAAGAGGTGATTCAGTATATCTATGAAAAATATGGGCGCAACCGTGCGGCTATTGTGGCCACGGTGACGCAGGTAAGGGCTAAAGGGGCTGTTCGCGATGTTGGAAAAGCGATGGGGCTATCCATGGACACCGTTGGCCGTCTGGCGGGTGTGGTAAGCAGTCATTGGGATAATGACATTGATCTGGAACGTTTAGTGGAACAGGGATTTAATCCCGAAGATCCGCACTTACGTAAAGTGCTTGAACTGACCCATCAATATATTGGGTTTCCAAGGCAATTGGGGCAGCATACCGGCGGCTTTGTCATTACACAGGGCAATCTTCATGAACTCTGTCCGCTGGTCAATGCCCGCATGGATAACCGGACCAACCTGGAGTGGAACAAAGATGATCTGGAGGCACTGGGTTTCCTGAAAGTGGATGTATTGGCATTGGGGATGCTGACTTGTATCCGAAAGGCTTTTGATCTTGCCAAAAGACATTATGGACTGGATCTGACTTTGGCAGGCATTGGTGCTAAACATGACTCGAAGGTGTATGATATGATCTGTCATGCCGATACGCTTGGGGTATTTCAGATCGAGAGCCGGGCGCAGATGTCCATGTTGCCACGACTAAAACCAACGAAGTTTTATGATCTTGTCATTGAGGTGGCCATCGTACGTCCGGGACCGATACAGGGGGACATGGTACATCCTTATCTGCGCCGGCGTAACAAGGAAGAGGACGTGGACTATCCTAAAGAAGAAATTAAGGCGATTCTGGAAAAAACCTTGGGTGTCCCACTTTTTCAGGAACAGGCTATGGAGATTGCAATTGTTGCGGCCGGATTCACCCCCGCTGAAGCAGATGAATTGCGCCGTAGCATGGCAACCTTTAAGGCAAAAGGGCAGGTGTCGTTTTTCAGGCAAAAGATGATAGACGGTATGGTGAAGAAAGGTTATACGGAAGAGTTCGCCGTGCGCGTCTTTCGGCAGCTGGAAGGATTCGGTAGCTATGGATTTCCGGAAAGCCATGCGGCCTCTTTTGCACTGCTGGTCTATGTTTCTTCATGGATAAAATACCATTATCCCGATATTTTTTCGGCTTCTCTGCTCAATAGCCAGCCCATGGGATTCTATCAGCCGGCACAGATCGTTATTGATGCCGGGCGGCATGGTGTGAAAGTACTCCCCATAGATATTAACCATTCCCTTTGGGATAACACCTTGGAAGGTGATATGGGCAAACAGCATGCCCTGCGCTTAGGACTTCGTCAGATTAAAGGTTTTTCGGAAGAAGAGGCCATGGTGTTGACCGAAGGGCGTAAACAGGGGTATTCGTCGATCACGGCAATGATGGAAGCTGGATTATCCCAGTCGGGACTGGAGCGCTTAGCTGAAGCAGATGCCTTCCGTTCGCTTGGCATCGACCGTAGACGGGCACTGTGGGAAATCACAGCTTTGGGTGATCGCCCCATTGGGATATTTGAAGGGAAACCTTCAGCATCAACTGCTGAAGGACAGATTGAACTACCTTTGTTGCGTCCCAGTCAACATGTCGTAGCGGATTATGAAAGGACCGGGCTGTCTATCAAAGCACATCCGGTTAGTTTCCTACGTGACAAATTAGATCTGCTCCATGTGGTTCCAACTGAAAAATTAGGGCTAATTAAAAATAATATGCCTGTTAAAGTATGTGGATTGATTACCGTACGACAGCGCCCAGGGACTTCCAAAGGTGTGCTATTTGTGACCATCGAAGATGATACCGGCTTTGCAAATGTCGTCATCTGGAGTAAGGTATTTGAAAAATACCGAAAAGAGATCCTCCGGGCGAAATTATTTATGGTCGCTGGGAAAGTGCAGGTTGAAGGTGAAGTGATCCATATTATTGCCGAACGTTGCTTTGATATGTCCGGTTTATTGACAAATCTGGCAGAAGAGGATGACCGCGTAACACATGTTTTTTATAAAGGGCGAAATTTTCATTGATCTTCCATTTATTAATCTCATTTTTGAAATGCGTAAAGCAGGTACGACAGCTGAACGAACTGAAAAGAACATAAAATTTATGAAAAAAAATATTCTCGTTAATAAAATTGAAATCGAAAAAGAAATTATCATCGATTTGATCAAACAGAATAATCGCGACGGAGCCATTGACCTGATCGCCAACCGTGCAAATGTAAAATTTAAAACGGCCCGTGATATTGTTCAAATGTTTGACGAAGGCGATATAGATCTTTTCGATGGCAAAGACCTGTTTTTAGTTGATTACGACGAGGTGTCCAATAGCGAAGCTTCAGCTGGGGGAGCACCTGAACCGTCTTCTTTTTTGGAAGTAGAACGGGACAAAAGCAAGGGGACGGGGAGTAAGAAAGGCTTAATAATAGGTTTAGCTGTACTTGCCTTAGGTTTTGTTTTTTTACGCTATGTTGTTGGTTTTAACCATATCGGGCATCATTTGTCGGAACTGGGACAGGTGTTTGACAAAAATAATGGGGGGGGAACGGCACTGGATGCTGATACCGCAGACCGAAAAGTCCCTTTGGACTCCGGCGTCACCAGGGTAGCTGATGCGGAGGACTTCCGGCCTATCGATACCAATCTTCTTACTCCCGAATTCAAATCGGCAGAGATGGCAAGGATTAAAAAAGCTCAATTTGATAAACTTATCCCCGCAAAGAAGTCTCCCACAGATGAAGATGCACAATTGGCTTTAATTTACCTTACCAATAAGCGATTGACAGAAGTGATCATTCAGCAAAAGTTGAATATCAAAATTGGCCAATGCTATGAAAACCTCAATAAAGAAGGCAACAAAGATTGTGTAAGCTGCATGATATTACTCTATAATCGGGAAAAGAAACATTGGCAGGAAGCTCCTGATGGGGAGAATTTCCTGGACAATGCCTATGATTTTTATCTTCCTGATGGGGGGGATACATGGGGCGCCAAGTCTTTAAGTATGCACATTCCTTATGACTACGCCCTGTTTAAAAAATACGAACCAAAAGATCAATGAGTCTTAACACGATGGATATCAGAGTTTGGCACGATACTGTTGCGGCGAAATGCCAAAGTACTCTTTAAATAGATTTGAAAAATTGGAAACACTGTCATAGCCAATTGCATAGACAATCTGAGCGATCTGTAGGTCTTTGTTTTCCAGGAGATGCAGTGCTTTCAGTAACCGATGTTGTTTTATAAATTGGAATATGGTCATCTGCAGTTCTTCTTTAAACTGTCTAAACAGCGATCGCTCGGAAATATTAAACTTTTGGGCAAGTTGAGTAATGGATAATTTATTGGTGAGATTCTCCAGGATAAATGTACAGATAGCCATCATTATATCACTTTGCGCTGCGCTAATTTGTAATTGAAAAGGTTTGGCCAATAATAATGGAAGCATAGATTTAAATGCCTCAATGCTTGTTCGTGTCATTGAATCATTTATATTTAGGTTCCAATGCTGTTCACCGAAACGTAAAAAATGATCCAATAATTCCTGTGGGGGATATACCGTCAATCTATCATTAAAATGCACCATATCCAGAAAAATAGTTTTTAGTACCATACGGGGAGATCGGGAAACTAGTTTATGAGGGACTTGCGCCGGAATAAATACATAAAAATTATTTGGCACACATACGCTATTTCCTTCTGTATAAACAAACAGCGTTCCATTTGTTGGGCTCAGGAGCTGTACCTGTTCATGGAAATGCATTTCAGTGTTAAATTGACCATACTCACGCAACTCAATTGTTCCATCTCGGAAGGTCGTAGCACAGGGAAAAACTGATATTGCTGATTTTGGCATTATTCAATACTATTTGTTTTATTTTCAAATATAGAAAATCTTATCGTTCCATTAGATTTGGGTCGTAGAAACAAGTCTAAATGAAATGATCATGAGCCCGACATCAGCCTAAAGGTAGAATTTGCAGCTGCCGAAAGGAATCAGTGGTTCACAAAAGCATCCTTTCAGACAACATAAATTGTATAATTGATGAAGCAAGTAAAGATTTTTGACACCACACTACGTGATGGTGAACAAGGGCCAGGTTGCCAACTGTCGTTAAGAAGTAAACTGGAAATAGCCGAGAAGCTGGATGCTATGGGGGTAGATGTGATCGAAGCCGGATTTCCAATCAGTTCACCGGGTGATTTTAAGGCGGTGACAGAAATATGTCGAATCGTGAAAAATGCAACAATCTGTGCTTTGGCCCGGGCGCAGAAGAAAGATATTGATGCCGCATCTGAAGCCCTGCGGGGAGCTAAGATCGCACGTATACAGCTTGGTATCGGTTCATCCGATATCCATATCAAACATAAATTCAATAGCAGTCGGGAAGCTATTTTACAGCAGGCATTTGATATGGTCGCTTATGCGTCTGGCCTATGTGATG
This sequence comes from Sphingobacterium puteale, assembly GCF_003627955.1. Lineage (GTDB taxonomy): Bacteria > Bacteroidota > Bacteroidia > Sphingobacteriales > Sphingobacteriaceae > Sphingobacterium > Sphingobacterium puteale. Next base: position 86,631 of record NZ_RBWS01000009.1, read on the forward strand.
AGGTGCAATTTTTTGCAGAGGACGCGGGGAGAGCGAAGGACGATTTTTTGGTACAGATGACAGATACAGTCGTTGAAGCAGGTGCAAAAGTTGTCAACCTACCGGATACGAATGGATTTTGTACCCCTTTTGAATATTTCGAAAAGATATCTTATGTCAACAAGAACAGGAAATATAAAGAAAAAGCCATCTTATCTGTTCATTGCCACAATGACTTGGGTATGGCAACGGCCAATAGTATAGCGGGATTACTGGCTGGCGCAGAACAGGTGGAGGGAACGATTAACGGCGTGGGGGAACGTGCGGGAAATGCCGCTATGGAAGAAATCATATTGACACTCCTTATCAAAGAAAGGCTGGGATTAAAAAGTGGAGTTGATCCCAAATATATTGTTGAGCTCAGTGCTATGGTGGCCAGCGCCATGTCCAATCCCATTCAGGCCAACAAGGCCATTGTCGGTAAAAACGCCTTTGCTCATTCTTCGGGTATCCATCAGGATGGTGTGTTAAAAGACCGGAGGAATTACGAAATTATTGACCCTCAAATTATTGGAGGGACGCTCCCTGCGTTGGTACTCTCCGCCAGAAGCGGGCGGGCTGCCTTAAAGGATCGCCTTAATGCATTGGAATTAACCTATCTCCCTGAAGATTTTGAAGATATATATACCAAATTTTTGCTGATTGCGGATCAGCAACCTTATGTCGAAGATCGGGATTTGAGAAGACTAATGTAGTCTTCTCATCTTTACTCCAATATTTCATTGGCATTATTATACTTCACAGTCATACTTTTGCTGAGCGCTAATACAGTTACCCTTCTTTTTCCCAATTGCTGGTAAGCAGATAATACAACAGGCCACCAATAGCAGTAATAAGATGGATACTGTAGTAGCGGAGCCGTAAGCTGTAGTGATATTGTTCAGCCTGAAAAATGGATTCCCATTTTCATGTAGGAACAGGCCAACAACAAAAGCAATACCGAGACAAATGGACAGTTGTTGTACGGTAAGATAGATCGCGGATCCTACGCCGATCAATTCTTTGCTGACATCTTTTAAGGCTAACGTCATCAGGGATGGTAGTACGCTACCACAGCCAAGCCCATAAAAGAAAAAGAGCAGATGAAGCTGATCGCTTGCGACACTTACTTTATTGAGGACAAGTAAATGAAGAAACAGGCTCATAACCATTACTCCCAATCCGGTGAGTACAACGGCTTTGCCATGACGTTGAATAAACCGGCTGACTATCAGGCTGGCAACAACGTAACCTATCCCCTGATAGACGAAAGCGATGCCTGTCATTGTTGCCGTGTAACTTTTGTCATGCTGTAGATAATTGGAGTTGATAATGAAATAAGCATCCTGGACCATGTAATAAGCTAATGCCGCAATCAGTCCCAGATTGAAAACCCTGTTGTCGAAAAGGACGAAGTTAAAAAGCGATTTTTGTCCCGTTTTGTATAGTTCCTTCTGCTTTTTTAGGAATAACAGCGTAAAGATAAGTGCAGCTGCCAGCAATAATATCGACCAGATCGGCCAATGCAACTCAGGCCCCATGACCAAAGGAGATATTAGGCCCATCAAGAGTACAAATAAGCTCAGCATCGGTATAAACGAAATCGTGGATGTAGGGTTTGGCTGGTCTCTGGGAACACAACAGTAAGCGGCGATACAGGCGAGGATACCTATTGGAATATTAATTAGGAAAATAAGGCGCCAGCTTTCATGGATCCAGGACTGATCGGGAAGTAGTCCCCCGAGCAGTTGTCCGATCACGGAGGCAATGCCTGCGATGCTACCATATATCCCCAAGGCCATAGCTCGCTTAGAGGCGTCTTCAAAAAGCAGCGTGATCAGCGCGATACCCTGTGGTACCATCATGCCTGAACTTATCCCTTGCAGTAATCTGCCCATCAGCAGAAGGTAGATATTGCTTGACAGCCCACATATAACCGAAGCAAAAGTAAAACCGGCCATACCCATGACGTATAATTTCTTTTTGCCAAAATAGTCTCCGGCATTGCCCGCATTGATCAGCAGGCTGGCGTAGCCGATAATATATAAGATAATGATCCACTGGGTTGCACTATTGCTCAGATCCAGGGACTGCTGTATGGTCGGTAGGGAAACATTGATAATAAATAGATCGATGACAAACAAAAAGATGCCAATGGATAGGATAAAAATGTGAAGCAAATCTTTAATTCGAAAGCGCATATAGCCAAAGTTTTTGATAATTTTATAGTCAAAAGTAGTTTGGATATTTTTTATAGTCAAGTAGTTATAAATGATGTACTTAGTATGGTTTTATGAACTAATGGTCAGTATGAGGTGATTATGGATGAAAAAAAAAATGAATTTTTTGGAAGTTGTTGTGATGTCAATGGCATTTTCAAGATCATTGGCGGAAAATGGAAGGTTTTACTTATCAAAGCCATTGCAAAAGAATGCCCTAAACGGTTCGGGGAATTGCGAAGGGAGATGGATGATATGGCACAGACCACATTAACCGTACAATTGCGTGAACTGGAGCGCGATGGTATCCTTTGCCGGCAGACTTATGCAGAATCACCACCGCGTGTAGAATATAAGCTGAGCGAAATGGGCAAGACTTTGTTGCCGATTATTGAGCAGCTGGATGAATGGTGGTTACACTATAAAAAGAGATAATTTAGAATGCGGATATAAGAATAAGAATCAACAGTCAACAGAATGGGCTGTTGGTTTCGCTGTAACGCTTCTTTCATGATTTATATGACTTGCAGGGATTGCTTTTTATCTTTTGTCGTTCCGAGTAAAATAATTGTCAATATGATACATGCTGTACCCATCCAATCTGTAAAGGCGAATGGGGTGTTAAGCCATAATACCGCCAGCAATGCCGCAGATAGGGGTTCAGCGGAGGCAAGGAGACTGGTCTTTTGTCCACCGATTAATTTCACGGCTGTGAGATAGGCATAAAAGGGAATTAGCGTTCCAAAAATAACGATAAACGACGTATAAGCATAGGTCTGCATATCCCAGACACCGGCTACGTCCCAGGGAGCTCTGACAAAACAAAATGCAACTCCGCCGATAAGCATGCCCCAGCCGATGACAATGGTTGACTTGTACCTACTTAGGAGATCAACAGGCTGTAAGGTATAGAAGGCAAGTGTTACTGCAGACACCAAACCAAAGAATAGGGCGATTCCAGAGATCGAAAGCGTGCCCATTTTACCATGAGTGACCAATAGAAAGGTGCCTAACACGGCCAGTATAATTGCCAGGCATGTCTTGCCGTTTGGAAATTTTCGCTCTTTCAATGCAATATAAATAGCGATCATGACTGGGCCGGTATATTGCATGACCGTTGCCGTAGCAGCATTGGAATAGTTGATCGCAGCAAAATATGAATATTGAACGGCGAGCACGCCAACAATACTAAATAAGAGCAGATCAATAGCATCTTTACGCTTGCGCCAGATAGACCATAGGTCGCTGCGATTGTTTATTCCCGCAAGAATTAAAAGAAAGCCGCCGGTTATCAACATTCTTATAGTAATAAGCCATTCAACATTGACGCCTCGTTGCTGAAAAAGAAATTGACCAAAAGTTCCGGAAACACCCCAAAGTATGGCTGCACTAACAGCCAATAAAAAGCCTTTCAAAACTTTATTGCTATCTGTATTGTTCATCTTAAACGTTAACGATCTTTTCGGATACAGTGCTATAATGTTACTTCATTGTCTGTCGTTCCGGTGGACAGGATGTCAGCAATACTCTTTAATGTCCGTTGAGAAATTTGGGTGAGTGCTTCCGTGGTGAAAAAAGCCTGATGTGCCGTTACTAAAACATTTGGAAAACTCATTAATAACTGGATGGTGTCATCTTCTATAATGGTTGAGGAGAGATCTTTGAAAAATAGTTTCTCTTCCTGTTCATACACATCAATTCCCAATAATCCTATTTTATGCTCTTTCAATGCACTAATAGCATCATTTGTATGAATAAGATTGCCCCGGCTTGTATTGATGATGGTCACCCCGTCCTTCATTTTTGCCAGTGATTCTTTATTGATGAGGTAATGGTTATCTGGTGTAAGCGGACAATGCAATGAGATGATATCGGAGTCCTTAAATAGCTGATCAAGACTTGTATACTGAACACCAGCATTAATCAGATTTTGATCAGGATACAGATCATAGGCAATGATCTCCGCACCGAATCCCAGGGCAATCCGAATAAATGCTTTCCCAATTTTACCTGTTCCGATAACTCCGATCTTCTTCTGATGGATATTGAAGCCCAACAAGCCATTTAAGGAAAAGTTTTGCTCACGGACACGGTTATAAGCTTTGTGGGTTTTTCGGTTGAGTGTCAATAACATGGCCATCGTATGTTCGGCAACGGCTTCTGGAGAATAGGCTGGTACACGACAGACCTGAATACCGAATTCTTTCGCGGCCACCAAATCGACATTATTGAAACCTGCACATCGCAGGGCAATCAACTTTATGCCTTTCTGCGCAAGGACTTCGATGACTTGTCGATTCAACTTGTCATTGACAAAAACACAGACAACCTCTTCGTTTTCAATTGCATTGACGATATGAGGGCCAAGATGGGTTTCATAAAAACTGAATTGAAAACCGTAGGTCTCGTTTTCCCGTTCAAAAAAGACTTTATCGTAAGGTTTGGTTGAGAAGAAAGCTATTTTCATAAAATTGTATTTCCTATGTAAATATACGGTATTAATTTTTTATCCGGTTTAAATTCTATCGAATTAATGGGGTTATTTCTTATAAAATGCCCGATAAAAGCGCTAAATTAGTTTTGGAATCACCATTAAGTTATCCGATTTAACTCTTGAACATAAAAATCGCTTCATCATGAACTGGTCTACTCAAATTACAGCGCTATTAGGCACAGCATATCCGATTGTACAGGCACCTATGTTTGGGGTGACGACGCCTGAGATGGTTGTGGCAGCTTCAGCAACCGGCGCACTAGGTACATTGGCACTGGGAGACTTGCCTTACGAAAAATGTATCGCTGCCATTGCAGCAACAAAAAAGTTGACCGCACTGCCATTTGCCGTTAATATCTTTGTTAATAGCATACCCGAGGTATCCGAAAATCTAAGATCTCACTACAATAAAGTTAGTTCATTTGTAGCGACACTGGCTCATCAGTATGGATTGGAGGTGGAGTTGCCAAAGTTTGAGGACATTCATCTGACGGATTATCGGGAACAGCTTGCTGCCATTATAGCAAGCGAGTGTAAAATCGTTAGTTTTACTTTCGGCAATCTGGATGACCGGAGCATAGCTTTATTAAAGGAAAATAATACAATTCTTATCGGTACCTGTACCTCGGTTGCTGAAGCGCAGATCCTGGAGGCAGCAGGTATTGATATTATTTGTGTACAGGGCCTGGAAGCTGGAGGACACCGTGGAAGTTTCCAGGCGACCGCCATTCCGCGGATTGGCGGACTTTCTTTGTTGTCGCAAGTATATGATCATGTTAACAAACCATTGATTTATGCCGGCGGGATATATAATGCCCGAACGTTGCTTGCCGCAAAGCAATTGGGGGCGGCAGGTTATCAAGTTGGCAGTTTATTGCTTAAATCCAGGGAAAGTGCGTTACTTGATTTTGAGAAACAACATTTAAGTCAGGTGAAAGAATCAGATATTGTATTGACCCGGAGTTTTTCTGGAAGGTTTACTAGGGCAATTACGAACACTTTCATTAAAACTGTGGAGGGAACGGACTATATTTTACCTTATCCTTATCAAAATAAATTAACCAATGCCTTAAGAAGGGCGGCAAAGGCAAAAGGAAATACAGATTTCGTCGGTATTTGGGTTGGGCAATCTATTCATTCCTATCGGGAAGGTTCGACTGGAGATATCCTTCAGGAGCTCATTCGGGAGGTTGAAGAAGCGACAGGCTAAATAATGCGATAAACCAATATGCTATATAACTAAAAATACAAAGCTGCCGCAGTTTCCTAGGTATGTAGATATTGTTCTACAATAATTTATTCCTTATTCTTTTTTTATATAGAAAATGATTACATTAGAGTTAACTAAGTTATAAACAGATTCATATGGAAATTAAAACATCTTCAAAATTTGTAGCCGAACTAATTGGAACATTTGGTTTGGTACTATTTGGTTGTGGCGCAGCCGCTATTGCTGGTGCCAATACCATGGGAGGACTTTCGGGGCTAGGCCTCTTGGGTATTGCAGTGGCATTTGGTCTATCGGTCGTGGTCTTTGCTTATGCCATTGGCGGAATTTCAGGCTGTCACATTAATCCGGCTGTGACGGTAGGTGTACTATTGGCTGGAAGAATGTCTGCTAAGGATGCAATCGTTTACATTATTGCACAATTTATCGGCGCACTTTTGGGGGCATTTGTGTTGCAACAGATTTTAAGCGGTCAATTAGGAGGTTTTACAGCTGGCGAATGGGCGTATGGATCTAATGGATGGGGGAAAGGTTACCAAAATGAATATGGTACTGCTTCGGCCTTTCTGATTGAAGCCGTTTTAACTTTTCTCTTTCTTTTTGTCATACTGGCAACAACATCAAAGGTAGGAAACGGTACGATGGCGGGCTTAGCCATTGGATTTACTTTGCTGTTAATCCATTTAGTAGCCATACCGGTTACAGGTACTTCGGTTAATCCTGCCCGTTCATTCGGCCCGGCAATTCTTGCAGGCGGCAATGCATTATCGCAATTGTGGTTATTTATTGTTGCACCATTGGTGGGTGCTGCGGTTGCTGCAGGCGTGTGGAGAGCCCTGGAACCTAAAGATTAATCTTCATAAAAGCAAAAAAAACGCGCAGAGAAATAAGTCTTGCGCGTTTTTTTATGTATATTAAATTCGTATCTCAATACGAATTTTAGTACTATGTTCTTATACCTCCTGTAAATCCTTGATAAAGGCCGTGACTTTTTCCTCATCGGTTGCCCAGGAAGTGATGAGTCGGATGGCGGCATAATCCGCATCGATATTTTTCCAAATATAGAATTGATAATCCGCGCTCAAGCGTTCAATAATTTTTTTGGGAAGAATTGGGAACAGCTGATTTGTGGTGGACTGCGTTAGGAAAGTATAGCCTTTTTCTCGGACCGCCGTGGCAATACGCATTGCCAGTGTATTTGCTTTCCGTGCCAGATCGAAATACAGATCATCTTTAAAGAGTTCTAAAAACTGAATGGAAAGAATACGTCCTTTGGCTAACATGGCACCTTTTTGCTTGATCGCATAATCAAAATCGGTCGCCAATTCGGGTTTATTAAAGATAATGGCTTCACCTAAAAGCGCACCGTTTTTAGTGCCGCCAATATAAAAGACATCGGTATACTGGCTGATTGTTGCAAGCGTTAAGTCGTTATTTTCCGCTGTAAGTGCATGTCCCAACCGTGCCCCGTCCATATAAAGTAACAGCTGATGGGATTGACAAAATTTATACAGAGTTTTGATTTCGTCCTTGCTGTAAATTGTACCAATCTCTGTTGAATTAGAAATATAGACGATGCGTGGCTTGACCACATGGGGAGCAAGTGCATAAACAGCTAAAACTTCAGCGACATCCTCGGGCCTTAATTTCCCATCTATTGTTTCAGTCGTAATCACTTTGTGCCCCGTGGCCTCGATGGCACCAGTTTCATTTGCCGCAATATGTCCTGTTTTTGCACTTATTACGGCCTCATGGACACGAAGGAGAAATGAGATAACCAACAAGTTCGTTTGGGTGCCTCCTGATACGAAATGGATTGTTGCGGCTTGATTACTCAATTTTTCTTTTAAAACTGCTTTTGCCTCTTGTGCGTACTCGTCCTCTCCATATCCAAGTTGTTGTACCAGATTGGTTGCAATGAGTTTGTCCAAAATGCGGGGATGGGCTCCTTCCGAATAGTCGTTTTTAAAATTGTACATAGTAAGTGTTTTAGCTCAGGAATCCTTTTAATATTTAGTAACAGCTATGGTTCTTTTTTCTGACCTAGTTTCAAAAATGGATGCAGAAAAGCTGATCGCCGTTTGTGCATTCAAAAGTATAAATACTTCTTACTTTTTTCTGCTTTTGAACAAAAAAATATCATGTAAGAAATCATTGCTAAAGCCAAAACCGCCTGCCGAGGTGATCCGACAAGCGGTTTGGGTTTTAAAGGGGGAGCGGCCAAATGAAATTTTATTCCAATAAATTATAAACACGAACATAATCAACTTCAAATGTTGCCGGAAATATTGTGTCGTCTATACCTTCTTTACCACCCCAGTTTCCACCGATAGCCAAATTGATTAACCAATGGAAATTCTGGTCAAAGGGCCACTCTTTAAAACTCTTGTTTTCATTGTCAACGTGGAAAATCTCCTGTTCATCAACAAAGCCCTTGATGTAGGCTGGAGTCCAGTCGACACGATATTCATGAAACCTGTCGGAAACGCCGGATACCTTTTTTTTATTTGTTTTCTGTGTGTTAATGCCATGATTGTACGCTTGGGTGTGTGTAGAAATATGAACCACATCCTGATCGTGCCCAACATGTTCAAGTATATCTATTTCCCCCGAATTGGGCCAGTCACCATATTTCCGATTGGTAGGAAGCAGCCAGATAGCGGGCCAGGTGCCACGGCCTCGCGGTAGTTTTGCCCGGACCTCAAATCTGCCGTAAGTGAAATCCCCCTTATTCTTACTGGTCAGCCTTGCGGAGGTATAGGATTTACCGCCTTTATTTTCCTTTTTCGCCGTAATCTTCAGGACGCCATCCTGCACCAGGGAATTTGATCGTGAAGCTTCCATATAATATTGCAATTCATTATTTCCCCAGCCGTCATAGAGGGAACCGATATCGTAAGACCATTTGCTTTTATCCGGTAAACCCGAGTAATTAAATTCATCGGACCATACCGGTACCGGTGAGAAATGATAGGCTCTGCCGCTGGTCTTATTTAAAGTTGATCTCACATAAAAGGGGATATTTGCCGTCGCAACATTGTTATTTCCATCATTTGCATATACAAATAACCGATAAGCACCTTCTTTGGAAGGAGCAGTTAATGTACCTTTGTCATCCGTACTATTTTTGATAAATCCGGTTAGCGCCTGTGGCCGTTCTTCACGGTCACCACCTTCTTTAAGGTCAGTGCTCTCCTGTAGAAGTTCCCAGCGTATCCTTAATTTATCCCCGTCGGGATCCCGTACAAAGACTTCCATGGGATAGGTTTTACCAGACTCAAGATAGATGAAATCTTTTGCCTGCCTGTTGTCCAACAAAAAGGAGTCCAGCTGTGGAGCCCGATTTTCTGGCCATTTCCCCGACCAGAGGTAATGCATTACATCGACAACCTCATTTTCTTCGCCAGCTTCGGTAAACAGTCCATACCAAGTTGGTGTACGTTCCTGCTTCTGTCCCCACAGAAAGACATAAGATCCCAGACAGTTTTTGTCCTGACCGATGGAGGCTTCGTATCGGCTTTTGTAAACTGCTGCTTTCTCGTGGCTGGTCTCTTCAATCGATGCTCCCCAAGGTGTTTGGAGGCATTCCCAATGGCCGGTAGGCCCCCATTCTGTCACGATATAGGGCTTGTTCCAGCCTGTTTTTCTCAATTGTTCAGGAACGGAGGCAAGTCCGCCGTATACTTGCACGGCAATAAGGTCCAATGCCGGACATTTGCTTTTGACATAATCAATTTCCTTTTGATTTATACCGGCGAGCATTGTGGTGACCAGGTGATTGGGATCTAATTCATGGATCATATTGGCAATGGCATTGACAGCATCCCAGACCTTGGGATTACTGTAATGCAGGTTGAGTTCATTGCCGATCCCCCAAGCCAATAGGGCCGGATGATCTTTGTATTTCAGGATCACTGTACGCAGGTATTCTTTTTGTTTTGCAACAGCCACCGGGTCATTGTAATCGAAACCATGCCGTTCTGTTTTCACGTCGAGACCCAGGGTTACCGTAAGTCCCAGCTGTTGTGCTTTATTCAGGATTTCATCTGCTTGGTAAGGGCTCCATGTGCGTATGGAGTTGCCTCCATACGCTTTTAATTGTTCCATATTGCTTGTTCCACCCGCTCCTTTGATGAAGTAGGGCTGGCCGTTGCGCATGATTGTAAAGCCACCGCCTACCTTAGTAATTGTTGTTTTAACGGGTTTTCCCTGCTGTCCCCATCCGAAGGGAAGGAAGAGAAGGTTGAGCAATAGAAAAGCGAGTAGTCTTCCTGCGGTCATCATTTATCGAAAGTTAGGATTTGCATCTATTTGAGTTTGTGGTATAGGGAGGAACTCACTTACACCGGGGGTGAATTTTGCACCGAATACTTCTTTTGCCCGTCCTGTACGGACCAGGTCGTTGAAACGCTCGCCCCACCATTCACAGGCAAATTCGGCGCGGCGTTCGTCCAAAATCTGGTTTAAAGTGACATTTGTAATTGCAGTTAGTTTGGCACGTTCGCGGATCAGACGAAAAGGCTCATCACCATTCAGTCCCTTTCTGACTTTGGCCTCTGCATTCAATAAAAGTACATCCGCATAACGTAATATACGCACATTATTGTTCGCTCCATATTCCATTCGGCCTGCCGTCATCTGTGATTTTGGAAGATAGGCCTTGCCGTTGAAATATTTGACACCGAAAGGATTCCCATAGACAACATCGCCGCTTGGTGTTGTTGCCGTAGTTGCCGGGTTGCCGTTGATACCGCAGTATAAGATTGTGGTTTTTAGCCGTTCGGTTTCGCCTCTATTGGTCAAGAAATCAACGATATTCTGTGAAGGTGGGACCCAGCCAGCACCAGAAATAGGACTTCCTTTTTGATCACCTGAAGGACCTTGCCACTTGAAAAACGTTCCCCAATCAACACCGGGACGAACAATATCTCCGGTTCCTAATCCAAAATCGGAGTATTGCAGTTCAAAGATAGATTCGTTGGACAGTTTTCCCGGGATTTTAAAAAGTTCATAGAAGTTGGGGTATAAGGAAAATTTGCCACTTGCGATAATTTTGTTTGTAGCATCGAGGACCTCGTTCCAATAGGTACTACCGTTGTCATTTCCAGCCAAATCCGCAGCGGCTTTCGCTTTTAAAAGAAGTGCGGAATATCGTGTTACTGCTCCAACGTGCTTGGACTGATTTGGACGGGCATCTTCAAGATCCTCCGAACAGGCATTCATTTCATCCAGGATAAATTGGCGGACTTCGGTGGCTGTGCTTTTATTGATTGTAGCCAGGCGACCAATATTATCACTGTCAATTAAAATAGGTACATTTCCAAACAGGCGTGATGCCATGAGGTGTGCATAGGCCCTTAGAAACCTGACTTCGGCTTTGTATTGTTTATTGAGTTTTATATCGGCTGTATTTGATGCAGGGATTTTCGCCGCAAAATTATCCAGTTCGATCAATGCATTGTTTGCAGCAATAACGAGGCTGTAATAACTGATCCAAGATTGATTTAAACCCCAATACGATTGAATCGTGACATCATTTTGAAAATTTTTGATCCCCATTAATTCGGGGTTGTCATTTGGATTTGGTGCGGCCTGTTGGTAGTCGTCATCGCGCATGCAACGAATGGAGAGGTCAATCCAGTGTACCAGATTATCGTCTGAGGCCGAACGATATACACCGGAAACAGGCCCATACATCAAAGCCGTGTTGCTGTAATCGATCTCCTCAGAACGCTGCTGGTTTTCTAAGGGTTTGTCCAAAAATTTACTACAGCTCGATTGGCTAAAAGAAAGGCCTAAGCAGCTTGCAATCAGGATATATTTAAAAGTTTTCATGCAGTTTAAATTAAGGGGTTAATAGTTAGAACGATACTTTGACACCTAGACTATATGTAGAGGCGATCGGATACACATTGGCATCGAATCCCATTCCGGATATTTCAGGCGTAAATCCATTGTATTTGGTGAACATAAAAGGTCGGTCAGCTGTTGCGAAAACACGAACTGGTATTTTGTTCAGATCAAAGTTGTAGCCCAATTGTATGTTCTGTATCCGTAGGTAAGCTCCACTTTCAACAAAAAATGAACTGGCTTGAAGATTCCAGGGGGCAACGGAACCTTTTGCGGAAGGATGTGTATTACTGCTTCCCTCTCCAGTCCATAAGTTTTCAATGAATGCGGCATCTGCGTTCATCTGATTGTACTTCCGACGCATCGCACGATTAAGATTATGGATCTTGTTGCCGGCTACACCTTGAAAAGCAACACTTAAATCAAATTTTTTGTAATCAAATGCAATATTAAATCCATAGGCAATAGTTGGAAGGTAGTTGCCCAGGTTGACGCGATCTTTCTCATCGAGTTCGCCATTGTTGTTTTGATCTTTATACTGAAGATATCCCGGTAAAATTGGTGTGTTTGGATTTTGTTGGTTGTATTTTTTCGCAATGGGATCGGCATCAATCTGAGCCTGGTTTTGGTAGACCCCTGCGACTTCATAACCATAATAGAAATTGATGGGCTGATTAAGTTCGATACGTGCTGGGAATTCGGCAGACCATTCCGGATAACCGTTCATGATATTTTCCAGTCCGCCAAGGTTTTTGACCCGATTTTTTAGGGTGGTCAGGTTTCCGCCTAGTGCATATCCGAAGTCACCGACTTTGTCTTTCCATTGCAGAGCGATCTCCCAGCCACTGTTTGTTACACTTCCCCAGTTACCATAGACACGATCCCAGGAAAAGGGGATAGGTCGACTAAATGCAAGGTCATGTGTCGTGCGGTGGTAATAATCTACAGAGCCTGTCAAACGATTGTTCAATAAAGCGAAATCCAGACCGCCATCCCATTCTTCAACAACTTCCCAGCGGACTTGAGTGAAAAAACGGCCGACACGGTATCCGGGGACCCGGATACCATTTGTTGCTCCCTCGCTGCCAAATATACCAGAGTAGTTGTTGCCAGAATAGACTGTTGCATATCCTGCATTGGGCTGGATACCGTCGTTCCCCAATTTACCCCAACTTCCACGAAGCTTTAACTGATTGAAAAGCTTTTGGTTTTCCATAAACTTTTCGCGTGTCATCACCCAGCCCAGACCAACTGATGGAAAATAACCCCATTTCGTTTGGTATTTTGAACTTCCGTCCGCGCGGAATGTCGCAGTTAGTAAATACTTGTTGTCATAATCATAAGTGCCTCTGGTAAAGTATGATACCCCTGCATTCCGAGATCCTTTTTCGCCATAACCAGTAGCTGAACCAGTGCCTTGCGCATCTACGCCGACATACCAAAATTCCTCGGATGCAGGTACATCATTGGCTTGGACCCAGGTTTCGCGCCAGCGTTCCTCACGTGAAGACTGGCCTAATAGCAGGGACCAGTGATGCTTGCCAGCCTGATCTTTATACGTTAGGAGGTTATCCAAAATATAATTGGTATTACGTGCCTGTGCTGACCGTAAAAAGGAGCGATCATTGCGCTGGTCATTGTCAATATAATAGACCGGATTATAATTTATATTGTGTGTGGACTGATACCGTTGACTGAGCTGCGAACGAAAAGTGATCTTATCCTTCCACAATGTAGCTTCTAGATAGATGGTAGGCAGGATCTGGAAACCCTTTGTTTGGTTCGTATTGTAAAAGGCTGTTGCAATGGGATTGTTGTACCAAAAACCAGATTGCATGCCGATTGCAGTACTCGAGCCAAATTTCTCTGGTTTGGCAAGTTCCAGGGTAGGATCATAGACCGGATAGAGTGGAGAGGCGAAATAAGCTTGTCTAAAAGCAGCATTATTCGGCGAGTAGGTTTTGAAGTTATTGAAATGCGCACTAAAACCCGCCTTTAACCAGTCTGTTACTTTGGCATCCGCCTGCATGCGGATATTGTATTTTTGGTTCATATTGCTGGCATCCATAATTCCATCCTGTTTGACGTAATTAAGGCCCATGGAATAGGTGATTTTATCGGATCCACCCATGATGTCGAGATTATGGTTGGTGATCAGGGCTTTGGAGCGCAGGAGCTCATTGAACCAATCGGTGTCCATCGCTGGGTTGGTCTCGGTCCCGCCAAATTTTTGCACCGAACTTTTTACGAAGGCTTCATTACCAATGGCTTTCGCATAGGCTGCATATTGCTGTGCATTGGCCATTTTGAGGACATTTGTCGGTGTTTGGAAACCAGCGAAACCATTATATGTAATTTTTGATTTCATATTTAGGCTTCCTTTTTTTGTGGTTACCAAAATGACACCGTTTGCGGCACGTACCCCATAAATTGCGGCACCGGAAGCGTCCTTTAAAACAGAGATGTCAGCGATATCATTTGGATTCAGGAAGTCAATATTGTCCATGAACATTCCATCCACAACATACAGCGGACTTTCATTATTAAAAGAACCCACCCCACGGACACGAACCGAGGGTGATGAGCCCGGTGCTCCCGAACTTACGATTTGCAAGCCCGCAACTGTACCTTGTAGCGCATCCATTGGATTGGAAACGGTACGTTTGACCATTTCTTCCATATTTACTGTACCAATGGGGGCGGTTAGGTCGCCCTTGCGTTGGGTACCATAACCCACGATAACCACTTCATCGAGATTGAAATCTCCTTTTTGTTTGAGTTGAATAGTTAAAGTAGTTCCGTTTACGGGTACTTTTTTCGTTTCATATCCCAGTGATGAGATGATGACATAGTTGAAGTTGGAGGGAATGTCGAGTGTAAAGTCCCCGTTTTCATTGCTACTTGTGCCTATTTTGGAATTTCCCTGTACAACGATACTGGCGACAACAGGATTGCCCTGCTCGTTTGTAATCCGTCCACTGATTGTTCTGCTCTGTGCACTTACCATATTTGTTAGGCAGGAGAACAGCACAGTACCGGCAATAATACTGATATTATTTTTCATGTGTAATGAATTGAAATTTAGGAATTGTTTATAATTATCAAGAGTCAAAATTAGCCTTACAGATATGATTAATGAATTTTAAGGGTACTACAATACTACTTCATGTTGGGTTTTTCGGCTATAATTCAATATATTTGGGGTACGTCAAGTTTACGTCAGCCAATTGAAGGGAATTATTATGAAGTGTTTTGCCATCCTTTTTTTTATACTATTTTCTGCTTTTTCTAATGCGTTATTTGCTCAGGATTTGCTTGGCATGCCTTTGGTCTACAATTATAGTAAATCCGTGTACCAGGGTGGGAGCCGCACTTGGGATATCAAACAGGATAGTCATGGCATCATGTACTTTGGTAACAGCGAAGGGCTGCTGACCTTTGACGGACGATACTGGAAAACATTTTCCCTGCCCAATCACACCAATATTCGCTCGGTCTGGATTGATGCCGACGATCGAATTTATGTTGGGGGACAAGGTGACTTTGGGTATTTTGAACGCTCGTCGCAATCGGGTTTAGTCTATCGGTCATTGCAGGATTTAGTTCCCGAAAAATACAGGAACTTTGCAGACATCTGGAATACGGTGGGTGTAGGGCAATCGGTCTTTTTTAGGGCTACCAATGTGATATTTGAATTAAAAGGACAAAAGATTCAAGTACACCCGGCGGCTGTGGAATGGTATTATATGGGGCAATCAGCGGGGATGCTCTATGCTCAGGATAAGAAGAATGGCTTGCTGGAGTTTCGTGATAATAAATGGACTCCCTATTTAAAAGACTTGCCTTTTAAGGATGTGAAAATCGCATCATTGATGCCTTTTGGCAAAGATCGCATGCTGTTGTCAACCTTAAATAACGAAACATATGCGTTATTAAACATGAAATTGACACGATTGAATGCACAAGATGGCGATGGTAGTTACACACCGTCTTTAGCGAAAATCGATGACTCAACCTTTGTTGTCGGCAATGCAAAAGAAGGTTGCCACATACGCAACTTAGCTGGAAATACAATACAACGGATCGGTGTCCGGGAAGGTCTCCAAAATAAGAATGTCACCGCCGTCTTCGTAGATCGACAAAAGAACATATGGATCGGTACGGATAATGTGATTTCTGTAATAAGTTATGGAAGTGCGATTCGGTATCTTAGACCCAATATGGAAAATGACGTGACCGGATATTCCTCCCTAATCTTTAATCATACACTTTATCTCTCGTCCTCAAATGGTGTATATTATGCGGGGATAAAAAGTGGTCTGATAGATCAGAGCCGTTCACCAGCCGTATTTTCCCTTCTTCAGGGTAGTGACGGTGGAGAAGCCTGGCGTCTTGAACAGCTCAATGGTCAATTGCTACTTGGGCACAATAAAGGGTTGTTTCAGATCCGGGGGCACTCCATCCAACCATTAAGCCGGGGGATAGGAACATGGAAATTGCTTCCGCTAAATATGGTATATCCGATTGGAGAGAGCTTAGTCGGAACCTATCAGGGATTGGAGCTATTGCATTTTCATAATGGCATTTTCTCTTCAAGAGGCTCGCTCAATGGTCCCTCGGATTCTTTTCGGTTTCTGGAACAGGACGAACATGGAACAATATGGGCTTCTCATCCCTACAGAGGGATCTATAGCATAACGCTTTCACAGGACAAAAAGTCATATCAAGCTCAACTCTACACCCGAAAGCATGGACTCCCAGCGGATTATCAAAACTATGTGTTTAAAATAAAAAATCAGGTAGTCTTTGCGACCGAAAAAGGGCTTTACAATTATGACTATAGTAGGCAGCGATTTGTGCCAAGCAAGCAATTTGCTGCCTTTAAAGATCTGACCATACGCTATCTCAGAGATGACCAAGATGGGAATGTCTGGTTTTGCACAAAAAAAACGGTCGGTTTGGGGCAATTTGATTCAAAACAGGGAACTTATCATCTGATTAATTTTCCAGAAATAGAAGGCATGAATACATCCGGCTTTGAGCATATCTATAGTTTTGATCGAAATAATATCTATGTAGGAGCGGAGAAAGGAGCACTTCATATCAATTATGATAAATATTTGAAACAAAGTGTAAAACCTGTCGCTATACTGTCGCGAATTGTGGCAACAGGGAAGGGCGATAGCCTTATTTTTGGCGGTTTTTTTTCAAATGCTTCAAAACGGCAACAGGCGTCTGTTGGGGATGGTATCCTACAGTTACCTGCTGTTTTCAATTCTTTCCGATTTAGCTTTTCCTCCCCAAGTTACGGTATACATCAACATATCGAGTTTAGTTATAAACTTTCGGGGTATGACGAGAGTTGGTCTTCCTGGACCCAGCAGTCGGAAAAGTCATACACCAATTTGCAGAATGGCGAATATACATTCTTGGTAAAAGTAAGGAACAATCTTAACCAGGAATCCAGCGTGGAGGAATATAGCTTTATCGTCTTGCCGCCTTGGTATAAGTCGCTATGGGCAAAAATCGGTTATTTTCTGCTTGCTAGCCTTGCTGTATTGGGATTGATTCGTGTGCGAAAAATTGAACAGAATAAACAACAATTGAAACATGAAAAGCAACTGGCTCAACTGCGCTATATCCATCAACTGGAAATTGAAAAAAACGAAAAGGAGATCGTGAAGTTGAATAACGAGAAACTGGCCAATGAGGTCATGACCAAAACAAAAGAACTGGCAAGTACGAGTATGCAGCTACTTGAAAACTCGGGTGCATTGATTAAAGTAAGGGATGAACTGGCTAAGTTGGATACAGGTGAAGATGAAACCTCCAATTTGAAACGTATCAATAATCTATTAAAAGACATCGAAAAGAACAGCGCCAACTGGAATCAGTTTGCCAGTCATTTTGACGAGCTCAATGATGGTTTTTTGAATAAGTTGAAGCTGAGACATCCTGGGTTATCTCGTAATGATCTTAAGGTGTGTGCCTATTTGAAACTTCATTTTACTTCCAAACAGATTGCACAGCTGCAGAATATTACCGTTAGGGGAGTTGAAATCCACCGGTATAGATTGCGTAAGAAATTGCAGATTGAAACAGAGCTGTCATTAAACGACTACCTGAATGCGATTTAAGAAAATTAGACGGGTAAAATTTTCACTTTTTCGGACCTGAATGAACAGATCGCTCCAATAAAACAGCAAAAAAAGCACCGGCGATATAAGCGAGCAGATCAGACCAGAGAAAACCTTGGCCAAATAGTAATCGCAGAAGCGGATGGCTGCGGGCACTGATCAATAATGGATGTTGTACCAGTTGTAAAAACTCGATTAAGAAACAAAATACAAGGGTAGTTATATAACAAAAGTTGAACGATCGGTGGAAAAAAATAAACCTGCATACCCAATAGATCATAAAGGCATACAGACTATCGCCAATAAAAAGGGGGATAAACGCTACTTTTCGCGATAACAATCCTAAGGCTATTGTTATGCACATTAAAATCAGGTGGTGAGCTCTTTTGAATTTCATCGGTACAATTAAATAGTTTGAACCTATTCATGTCGTTTTTTTTGAACGAATTTTGCCAGTAATTTATTTATTGTCATAATATTCTCTGTATGGGTAGGATATTGGTTGATATTTCTGACACTATGGTTTTGTGTATTGATTTGGCCGACGCGTTCTTGTTTTATAAATCCATTCGCCATTATTAATCCATTTGTGATGCAATTAGCGATGTATGTCGCATGATCGCTCAATGCCGGTAAAGCTGGCAAATGTTGCATTATCAATGCGTGGGTCTCCTGTTTCTGCTCGGTTGTAATACCCAGCATAGGCAAAAATAACATGAAGAGAAGCGGAAAGCATGCAAAAGATTTTAATTCATCCAAGGTGAAAAACCATGCCTCAAAATGTCCTCCTAAATTACCTATGTAGGTATCGTTGAGAAAAAATACGATTTCATGGGTTCGGAATTGAATATGAAACGATAATTCTTCCGTCAGTTCGCCTTGTACAGATCGCAGGATTTCGTTATTGATACTTGCCGGAAAAAATTGCTGTTTCCAATTTGCAAAAGCCAGCTCATCAATTTGCAGTACTTCCAGGGCTTCATCCATATTTAATTCGTTGTCAATGTCATAACCTTGGAACCAACATAAATAATAATACCAAAAAAATAGGCTGTCCTCTAATTCCTTAACCGAAATACTTTTGTCCATATGATGTATCGGATTGATGGTTAAATATAGAAAGAAATTTATTGTACGGAATAAAAAAAAGCATTTCGAAAATGAAGTGAGATCGGGTTCGATAGATTTTGGTCGAAGTGATCTGTATAAGAATGTATTTTAACGATTTTTGGCATTTATTGTAATGACTATTTTATATTTTAGGGTAATCATTTGACTTATGGCAAAAATATTATTTGTGTTAGGCTTCTTTTTTAGTTGCAACATACTATTTGCTCAGATTCGCATCATTGATAGTCTGAGTGGTGAACCTGTGCCCTTAGTGAATATTTATACAGAAGATGGTACATTATTGTGTGTAGCGAATACGAAAGGGGAGTTCGAACTGGATTCGCTTAGGCAGAATGCAAGCTCAAAGATCATATTACAGCATATTTCTTATAATAATTATCAGGAATTGAGTTCGGAGCTGCGTAAGAAGAAGCTGATCAAATTGATTCCACGTAGTATTAAAATAAATGAGGTCGCTATCGGAGATAAGAGTCAGTATGATTATCTTATTTTGAAGGGATATTTTAGAAATACCACTTTTTTCAATAAGCGTACACGTTATTTCTACGACGGAATTATAGAATATTATATTCCGTTGAAAAACAAAAAAGGGAAGGTCTATCATCGGGTTTTGGATTACCGGATTTTTGAGGACTCCATCGCTACGCAGAATTTTATAGAAGTGATGGGAAATTTTTGGCAATGGAAGCCACATATGATGCGCATGAAGGCGCAGTCTGTTGCGAATGATCTTCCTTCAAAATTTGTTCTGGTTCCGGATAAAGGGCGGAAAATCATCCGGACGGGTAATCTGAATACAGGATATATCCAAAAAACAGCCCGTGGTGATGTACAAGTATATTTTGATATTATCCCACCCAATAGCCAAAAAGAAGTAAGCTTCTTTAAGATCAAAGGGCAGCAATATACTGGGGTAACCATGGAAAATTATTCGCCGACAAATCTCGATCAACCTGAACAGGGGAAGTTGGTCAGCAGGGTGGTAATGAATGTCGGTGCTATTAAGAGAGGTCGTAAATCGGAATTTGTCCCTTTTGATTTTTTGAGCGAGTTTTATACAAAGGAACGTCGATTCATGACGAAAGATGAATTCAAGAACGTAAAGAAAGAGGTTACTTCAGGTCTTTGGCTCGAATTAAAAAGCCGTTATACAAGCAAATTTTGGTTAGACAATACTAAATTCGGCATCCCACCGATGAATCCTTTTATTGAGAAAAAGTTTGGCAAAGAACTGCTGGAACTAAAGTAAGCTTGGATGCTGTGCTCTTGCTAAAAAGAGGATTACCTATTTCTAACAATAACAGTATCGTTGTTGTTATTATAACGCAAATGTGCTAGAAGATCCAACTTTTTCAAGCTTTCTGACAAATCTTTTTGGATTTTTCGGTATCTACCCTTGGTAATACTAAGTTCAAGCGCAGTAGAAAGCATTTTCACGCGATTGCCATCTTCATCCAATGGATAGATAAAAAAATAACGTGACCGACCCGTATATTTTGTTGAAAACGTCCGATGGGTAAAGGTGTCATAGGTCGGACCTACGACAAATTCATGATCTATATAGTGAAATGATTGGGACTGTTGAAAGTTTTGGCGGAGTTCCAGACGATCGGCATAGATGGTTAATTTGGTTCCAAATCTTTCGTAAAGGCAATAGCAAAAGAAGAGAAAGGAAAATAAAGCAAAGCCTATAAAAACCAAGGAAAAATCCCTTTCGACAAATATGAAATAGCAAAGCCCTACCCAGATGATGAGAGGAGATATCATATAAAATGTCCATTGATTATTGGGATAGTATACCTTCACGTATTATTTTTTATTCTATTTAAAATCTTGTTGTTATTTTGGATCAGGTCGAGAACGTTAATCTGTTTCAGTTTTAAAGCTTCCTTGTGTAAGACATGGTCTCGATAGGATTACCAAAGATCTTCTTGCTACCTTTTTGTTGGACGAAGGATCTTTGCTGCGCTATTTCGGCAGCAATCCCGTAAATGATTTGCATATCCTGTTGGGGGTGGATCGTTATGATTAACTGTCCTTGCCGGTCGAAAAGCTGAAGCTGATTAACCAATGAATGGTTTATTTTCATGCTATAAATGTCTTCTAGGAGGATGTCCTGATCCGGTTTCCTCTTTTGTTTGATCAGTATATGCTGAGAATCGATATGTACTTCTATTTTGGGGTTAATTATCTGCAGGATCACAACAAATGGACCAATAACAATGATGGCGACCAAGAAGCCCAGCCCTTTCGCTGAGCCAAAGTCATTGACAGCATCAGCCATACGATTTATGCCACCATAGATAAGGCTGAAAATAGTAAAAACAATAATCAAATAGCTAAATCCAAAGATTAAGCCCTTTTTAACGTTATGTGATTTAAATTGAAAAGTCTTCATAAGTCAAATTCTCACTGTTTATCTTCCCTTTTAATATTCATTAATTGGATAAATATAAATATCTTTATCCAATTAATGCTATATAAGCGAACAAGAAAGCAATCATTATTTTAAAAGCGCTGAAACTTGGGAAACAGTATCCAAATCGAACGGAAAAATTTAGGTAAAAAGGGGAATTATTTCATATTGGTATTGTATGGACTAATTTTCACTGTAGGTTTGCTTTCTGTTTTTTTGGAGTGGAAATCAGGTATCGTTTCTGTCGTCTGTGCGATTGCTAGCTATTTTCTGAATCGCAAAATAAATCTGATCGTATATCTGAAATGGTTTTCCATTGCTTTGGTTCTCTTGGGACTGCTCGTATCCTGGTTGTTACAGCTGTCTTTTTGGATGTTTATCCTTCAATTTCTGGCATTAAGTTGTATTCATGCTCTGGTAGCTCTAATAGCGACTATTCGGGATGATCATACGAACATTATTTTTTCACTGAATGCGGATAACTTCTCCTGTCTCTGTCCCGGAGGTGATTATAAAGGGTATGCTCTTAACCCAATGGGGTATAGGAAATACTTTAAGACAAAGGATATTGATAGCATTCAACAGGACGAGCGTGGATTGCTCATTGTTGTAAAAGGAGAGATTTTGCGACCACGGGAATTAACAACATCTGAAATAACACAAATTTTAGCCTACTTCAATGCCGGAGAGTTTAACGTGGTCGAGGCTATTCCTACTCGTGAAATTCGTCAGACTGAGACCGAATTGGCATGGGTGAAAATTCTGGTCATTGGTGTTCCAGTTCTGTTAGGTTCGCTGTCGGCTTACTTTTTTGGTGATAACGGACGAAATACGGTCGTCAGTATGATCAGTTTATTATTGCCCTTCCTGTTGATTCCGCTGCTGTTGAAACTGTTCAATAGATGGAAACGTCGGTCAGAAAAGAAGTAAGGATTATTTTAGAAAATTAGCATACCAGTGACCTGAGGATTTTATAATGCGTTGCTGGTTTTGAAAATCTACATATACCAACCCAAATCGTGGCCGATATCCTTCCGCCCATTCAAAATTGTCTAAAAAAGTCCAGACAAAGTAGCCTTTCACATTTACGCCTTCTTCTTTTGCCTGATAGACATGTTGTATGGCTTCCTGCAGGTAGTTCAATCTTTTGGGGTCATGTACCTGTCCATGCTCAATCTGGTCCTTAAAAGCAGCTCCATTTTCGGTGACAATGAGTGGGGGGATATTAGGGTAGCTACTGAATTTTTTCAGCATTTGATAAATGGAGCTGGGGTATACTTCCCAGTTCATTTCGGTCATTTCAACTTTACGTTCCTTGGCTGTTACGATCTTTGCCTGAAGATAGGGAACAAACATGGCGTAACGAATCATCTCACGGGTATAATTTTGAATACCGATAAAGTCCATGTCAAACTTTAAATCGTTCTCATCACCTTGTTTGATGTATTTTTCAATTCGATTGAGAATTTTGATTTCCTGTGTGGGGTAGCCCATCCCCAGTAGTGGCTCGATAAACAATCTATTGAGTAATACATCGGCTTTTTTTGCCGCAATCACATCTTTTTCTCTTGCTGTGAAGGCTTCAACATGGGAACAGGAAAAAGTCGTGCCCACCCGACTGTCCGGTTGTAAGGATTTTATGATCCTAGCGCCATGGGCTTGTGCTAATGCAGCATGATGAGCCGCCGCAAGAAAGTTGCCCAAACCTTTTCTTTCCGGAGCATGTACACCAAAGAAGTATCCTGCAGCCGTAAATACGGTTGGCTCATTAAGCACCATCCAATTTTTTACACGATCTCCATAACGGGCAACACATGTGGATACAAATTCACCAAACCAATCTTTGACATCACGGTTGACCCAGCCGCCTTTTTTTTCCAGCGCATAGGGGAGATCCCAGTGATATAGAGTAACCCAAGGTGTAATCCCCAGTTCCAGTGAGAGGTCGATCAGGCGATCATAGAAATCCATACCTGACTGATTGGGCTGCCCAATACCATTCGGTAGGATACGGCTCCAGGATAAGGAAAAACGATAGTTAGGAATATGCATACCTTGCATTAGTGCCAGATCCTGCATGTAACGATTGTAGAAATCACAGGCCTGATCGCCATGTTGATTCTGAAATATCCGGTTTCTCTTTTTTACAAAAATATCCCATATAGAAGGGCCTTTGCCATGTTGATCATGTGCCCCCTCGATTTGATAGGCTGCGGTAGACACACCCCACATAAAATCTTTGCCAAAGGCATCTTTGGTTAAATGCATTTATCGAAATATAGCTATCGGATGTGTCATCCGACCTGAATATGAATTAATTTTTGTGGAATCTTAGTGGTGAATAGAATGAACTGAACCGACCTAAAAAGATTCTAAATATAATCCGTTGGAAAAAATAGTTGATCGTTTTCATAATTGATACATTAAAGTGTTAACTGCATTAATTATTCTATTATAAAGGAACGAAACTGATATTAACTGGATATGAATTATTTATTAAATATATAAAAAAATATTTATTTATCATTTAGTGATACCTAGCAATCAAATTGTACAATATCAGTCTTAAAAATAAAAGAAATAGAATATGCTTCAGCATGTATGTCCTCAGGGAAGTATTTTTTTTAACAGTTATGGAATATGCTAATTTATCGCATCCTTTCGAAAAAAAACAGGATATTTAATAAATATTTAGCGTCATATTTTATGAAAAAATATATTTGGTTATTGTTGATATGTATCCCGGTCTTGGGATTTTCACAAGAGCTTGGTTCACACAAGCAGTTGACAAAGTGGGACGAAGTCGAACGGCTTATTTCCATAAAAAACTATGAGCAGACGTTACCCTTATTAGCCGATATCAAAGCCGAAGCTAGACGCGCCAAGGATCATGCTGAATGGATACGGGCATTTTTGGCGGAGAGCAAAGTATTGGAAGTAAATCAATCCGGGGATTCTACTTTTCTGCGTATTCAGAATCATTTTGATGACAATATCCGGACAGCTGAAAAGGTAGAAAAAGCGGTCCTTCAAAATTTTTATGCTAGCTATCTATTTTCCAATATCAACCAGTATGTAAGTAAAAGCCAAAACAAATTTGTGGCAAAAGATGCAAAAGGTAAAATACATATGATAGATTCTATTTTTCGTCTGTCAATTTCGGATACAAACGGATTGAGTACCCAACCCATAACACGTTGGAAAGGTCTGTTTGTCGAAACCCGGAACCTCAGTCTGAATCCTACACTGTACCATTTTCTAAGCTACCAATACCTAGATTTTTTGAATACATTAAAGGGTGTCAACAGAACTAATAGAGATAAACTTGAAGAGAGATTGTTAACGATCAGTACCGAAAATAATTATCTGGATGCACGTAGCTATATCATGTCCAAAGATTGGAAATGGAATCATATCGAAGAAAGAGTGGACGAGTACTTGAAAAATATAGCGAGCAATAAAAGTGACTATAACGCTTTTTTATTGTATCAGATAGCGACGGCTTTCAATGATATCGGAAAGAAGCCTACGGCAGTTACCTATCTTGAAAAAGCCTTACAAGAGTACCCAAAATCGCCTTGGATTTCGAATGCCGTTAATTTAATGAAGGAAATTAAGAAGGCTTCCATTACCTTAAATTACAAGAGAACGGCACCGACTGACGAATACGTACCGGTCCAAATCTATCACACAAATGTAGACAGCCTTTACATCAGGGTGTATAATACAAGCCTGATGCCGAGGCGTTCAAAGAACTATACGGTAAAATATGATTCCCTCAATTATCGGACGACCCTAGATGCGTTGCTGGTCTATGAGGAACAAGTTCCATTGAAAGCGTTTGTTGATTATACGACGCACAGTACAATTTATAAAATTAATCCCCTTAAAGCGGGTACTTATACCATTTTGGTCGGGAATAATAAGTTTTTTCACGATAATGGGCAGGATAAGGATGTCGCTGTATCCCAGCTTATCATTTCAGATGTATTTATACCCGGAAATATAGCTGTAAAATCTACCGATGAGTTTATATATTCGGGGTTGTTATTGAATAGAAAAACCGGAGCACCCTATACGAATCAAAGCGCAACATTGTACCAGCTTGTAGACAATGCTCTTCCTAAATTGATCGCGCAATTAAAGACCGATGCTGTTGGCGAATTCAGCTTTAAGGCGACTTACTCGCCCAAAAATGAGGGTTACCTACGTAATCATGCATTATTGCTATCTGGGGAAAAAACATTAATTCCTTTGGATAACGAAAATCAAGTCTATTATCAAAACAACCTACGCCAATCAGCCGAAAGCAATAATAAGCGGAATATGCGTGCACTCAGCTTGTTGGATAGAGCAATCTACCGACCGGGTCAAATCGTTTATTTTAAGACAATTCTTTACGATGATCATGTACAGCAGGGCAAGGTTTTAGAAAAGCAGAGTGTTAAAATTTATTTGCAGGATGCCAATCGCCAGAAAATCGACTCGGTAAACTTGACAACAAATCTGTTTGGGTCTGCCAACGCGAGTTTCCAGCTGCCGTCAAAGGCATTGAATGGAAACTATAACCTCTTGGTATTTTATGGCTCAAAACAGCTTGATCAACACTATTTCCGGGTCGAAGAATATAAGCGACCGACATTTGAAGTAGTTTTTGAGCCGAATAAAATGACTTATACAGCAAAAGATACTGCAATATTTGTTGGCAAAGCAGAGAGTTTGGCTGGCGTATCGCTAGTCGGTGCCACAGTCAAGTATAAAGTATCATTCTATCATGTGAAGGAAGAAAAGAATATTGTTTATAGCGATTCAACAACAACAGTTGATGAAAAAGGAAATTTTTACATTCGGGTACCCCTGATGGATAGCCAGTTTGCCGGACTGAAAGACTATGTATTGACATATCAGGCTGAGGTGGTGAATCAGACAGGGGAGATGCAATCGGCTTCCGGCGGTTATGTTTATTCGTCCCGTCCATGGCAGCTGCAGATTCAGGTTCCTGCTCTTATGGAAGAAAAGAAATGGCGCGATATTACGATCTTAAAACAAAATCAAAATGGTTTTCCGATGAAATTCGACGGAAAGGTCACGATTTATAAGTTGGAAGATACCAGCATTCCTTTGACAGCGGAATACCGGGAAAGTTTTGGAAGGGCAGAATATCATCTGCTTTCAAAAGAGCTTTATAGTAAGTATTTTCCACTTTATTTTGATCCGGTCTCGCTCCAAAAAGAAGAGAAAAAGATTAAGATAGCCAGTTATGATTTAGATGACGAAGATACGAGTAAGATCATACTTGACTCATTAAAATTCAACTGGGGAAGATACGAGATCGAAGCCATTAGTATACGGGATGGGGATACCGTACGGGCGGTCGGCTATACGAATTTATACCGGTCGAAAGATAAGAAATTAAAAGAGCAAGAGTTTTTCACTTACCGGTTGGAGAAAGACAGATATAAGATCGGTGATCGGGTCACCATCATGCTGCAGACTGATGTGAAAAATGCAAGGAAACTGTTGTTAATGCGCGAGAGAAATTCGCAAAAATTAGATACAAAAATCCTGAATTGGAAAAATGGTCGTATTGACTATCAATTTGTATTGGATGAAAAAGATGTCATCGGTCAATTACAGCTGAATGCACTTTTTGTTGTCAATAATCAACTGATGCTGTCACAAATTATAATTCCTGTTTTTCAACAGAATAAGGAGTTAACGATTCAAACCAGGACATTTCGCGATAAAATAAAGCCCGGTCAAAAAGAAAAATGGAGCTTTATGGTAAAACAGGAGGATAAAACAATAGCGACAGAAGTGTTGGCAACGATGTATGACGCCTCGTTGGATGCATTTGCCAGTAATGCTTTCGGTTCTTTTCAGTTGCGTTATCCTTATTATCAAAGGTCCAATTATTACTACATCAACAATGCTTTTAGACAACAGATCAGTTCAAGAAACATGTTTATCTCTTATTACTTCGGTCCTGATGCCGATAATCAACGGGATCAGATTTATGACTATGGTTTGTTATCAAACCGCGGGGGCTATAGGGGCAGCGTTCTGGAGCGGGACGACTCCTTATATGAAGTAGTAGATAACCAAGCGTACATGTCAACCGTGAGTATGTACGACGAGTTGCGGGATCCGGGACTGCGGGCCGAAGTTGGCGCGATACGCATCCGCGGTGCTGCAAGTGTAGCAAAACAGTCTCGACCTTTACCTGCCTCTGCGTTGTTGAATGAACCGCCAGTTATGGGGATTACAGCAAATGAGAAGCTTGCCGAATTTGGAATGGGTGCTATTGAAATGGACGCCGCCGCAGATAATCCGTTAAAGCAGATTAAGGCACGTACCAATCTTCAGGAAACGGCTTTCTTCTTTCCCAATTTATATACCGATGAAGCGGGTAATATCAGTTTTGAATTTGATAGTCCCGAAGCATTGACAAAATGGAAATTGTTACTTTTTGCGCATACTCAGGAGTTGGCATCAGCTGGAGGTACCTATTTTACACAAACACAAAAACAGCTGATGGTGCGCCCGAATATTCCACGCTATTTTAGAACCAATGACCAGATTACGATCAAGGCGCAAATTCAAAATTTGACGAAGGAGCGCATGCAGGTAAATACAACAATAGAACTTATTGATCCACGGAATAATCAGGTCGTTTCGGCCGCTTTTCGCGTTGACTCCGTGTTAAAAAACTTTAGTGTGGCAGCATCCAATAACACAATCGCGGAATGGACATTGAAAATCCCAGCTGAATATCCAACAATTCAGGTTCGTATCGTTGCAGCAGGCAAGGAGTTTTCTGATGGTGAAATTATTGAAATTCCGGTATTACCGAATAAAATTCTGGTTGCTGATTCGGAAAAAATTATTCTAAAAGCAGGAGAGTCCAAAACATATACATTAAAAGGAAATGCGAAGGACAACCTCATGGGGAGGGTACAGGTACAAAGCAATCCCATACTGGAAATACTTTCGGCACTGGACTACCTGAAAAACTATCCGTATGAATGTAATGAACAACTGAGCAGCAAATGGTTTGGTCTCAAAATGGCGCAATACATACAGCTACATTATCCAGCAGTGACGGACTATTTCAAGAAATTGGATGTCGGATCAAAAAAAGGACGATTAGAAGAGAATAGCAGTTTAGAGGAATTTAAAATGGAAGAAATGCCCTGGCTACGGGACATGCAGGGAGATAAGGAACGGTTGAAAGCAATAGCAGCGTTTTTTAACATTGATATACAATCTGAAATCAGTGCCATTGAACAGAAGATAAAAAATAATCAGTCAAAAGATGGTTCGTTTGCTTGGTTTGACGGAGGACAGGCCAATACTGAAATCAGCATCCGTATGCTGGAAATCTTTGGTAAGGTACTCTATTTGGACAGAACCTTGGTCAACAGTGATATGCGAGACCTTGCTTTAAAGCTTACGCAATACCTTGATCGCGATCCGGCCATATTTTCGCCCAAAGCCAGTGTCAATGTGGGAATAGACTATTTATTTGCACGCAGGTATTGGACTGAATTCAATCCTTTCCCACAAGATTCGCTTCGATTAGTACAGCATAAAATGCTTAATTCCTCCTTAAGCAGTGCCAGTCTAAGTGCTGGACTGGCAGCTAAAGCATGGATTGTTAACCAGCTCTTTGGACAAGGTAAACAAAGTATGGAAATCAAAAATAGACTTGATCAAGAGGCTATTGTCGATGCACAAAAAGGAATGTATTGGAAAAGTAATTTGAATCAATACAATAAAATTAGTTTACAATCTTATCTTGTGGAAGCTTACAAACTAAATGATCCGACCAAACTAAATGAAATTACTCAATGGATCTATTATAACAAACAGGCCAATCATTGGTATAGCACCTGGATGACAGCAGATGCCCTATATGCGTTGTTATTGGCAAACAATCCGAAGGATTTTGTTCCTGGGAACACCGTGCGTGTTTGGGTGAATAAGGAAGAGGCTGACCTCAGCAATAATGTTCTGGGAGAAGTCAGTAAGCAATTTGATCGAGCGGAACTGCAAACTGATAAGGCTATTCAAATACAAAACCACAATGATAGAGTTATTTTCGGGAGTATTGTCCATCAGTATTTTGCTGATCTCGACCAGGTGAAATCCAGTACCAATGCGCTCTCGGTTCAGAAAGTATATCTGGTAGAGCGGAAAGGGGAATGGGTAGAATCCAAGGAAGCTAAGTTGGGCGAACGGATCAAAGTTAGGATTACAGTGATCAATGATGACCCCATTCAATATGTTCATCTGAAAGATAGCCGCCCGGCCGGTGTAGAACCCATCTATAGCCCTTCTGGATACCAATGGCGAAAAGGGTATTATTTTAGTTTGAAAGATGCTTCGACAAATTACTTTATGGATCGCCTGTCAAAGGGAAAATCCACCTATGAGTATGAGGTTAAAGCGAACAATCCGGGCACATTTAATTCGGGAATCACTACGGTAGGATGTATGTATGATCCCGCTATTAATGCACATAGTGCAAATACCATATTGACCATTATTCCTTAATCGAAATTGCAATAAAAGATCTGCTTCCGAATTATTCGAAAGTAGATCTTTTTACGCTATTATTGCTCACTGATTTCAAAAGACATGTCCCGTACTTCAAATATTACTTTGCCTTGATACGTGGTATCGAAATCAATTTCTGGAACGTGACAGTTCAAAAGTTGCAAAGGTAGAGTGGGGTTATATGGTCATAAAAGGATCTTCCGGTACTTTGTACGGTGGAATGGCAACTTTATTTGGTGGCTTGGTCAATCTTGACCAAAAAAAAAGGTTATGACGGTGGTGGTCAAGTATCTTTTTTATTTGGTAGCTAGGGTAGGTCACTTTAAGCAAACGGCGCTTTCGCTCAAATTTGGTGTTGGAATTTTGCAACCGAGCTGAGTCTCAAAATCTAGCGAAAATGCCGTAAAAAAATACTGAAAATATCATGTCCCCAAAAAGTTGTACACGCTTTGGGACAAGATATTTTCAGTATTAGACGGGAACGATCGTATTCTACAGCGGGTACGTTATTTTATTTCAAATTCGGTATATATCGTCCTTTTAAATTCAAGTACCTCCGGAGCTATCTTAAATCCCTCGCCGCCATAAGCTTTATTAAATGTTTCCAGAGCCATTCCTGTTCTATACCCTGTAGATTCATTCGGGGCACTACCATCATTTGATAAAAATAGCAGCTTTCCAATCTTTACATCAGCTCTTGATGCCAACTTTTGAGCTGATTTTAGTGCATCATCATATGCGATGAGGTCGGCTTCCCGAAGAATACTATCGGCTTTTGAATGGTCAAATGAAATGGAGCCAATTCCACTGATTTTTGTTTCGAGTAATTTACCCGTTAATTCCGTGAATTTGGATAGATCGTGTAAAACAAAATCGATGGTCTGTTGCGCTTGATAACCGACAAATTTATTCGTATTTCCGATAAATTGATAGTCCTTGTTTGCCGAAACACTACTTGTTTTGATGTCTTCCTTTTTATTCCCATATTTTCCAAGTATGGCGATGACGCTGTCAACAGTATTTTGTGTTTCCCGTACGGCATCTACCATCCGCGGTTTTGTAAATGCTGTATTGATGGTAAGTGTAACTTGGTCAGGCATTATTCTAATCTTTCCCTCGCCGCTGACCCGTATCCGGTCTCTATTGTCACTGGAAACAGATTGGCAGGATATCATCAATAATAAACCACTACTGACGACTAGCGATAATAACTTTATTTTATGTCTCATATCGTAACGACTATTAAGCTGGATTTTATAAGTAATTATTCTAATATACTAAATATTGGTGACAGCACCTGCGGGCCTGAGCAGTATAAAACAAAAAAATATAAAAAAAAAGCAGACACGATAATTGCGTCTGCTTTGGTATAAATAGTTTCTGCTCTTTAATAAATACTTTTAGCATACGTTTTTAGTTGCTTCTGTAAAGATTTTCGAGCCATATGGATACGTGTTTTTACCGTTCCTTCCGGGATTTGCAAGTGCTCCGCTATTTCATAATATTTAAAACCTTCTAAAAATAATGCAAAAGCATTGTAATAATCTTTTGGTAATTTATTGAGCGCATGCTGTATGTCTGATGCCACAAAGTTATTTTCACCACGATTTGTTGTGATTTCATTTATATAACCAGTACTTATGTATTCGTTGCGGTAATTTTCTAACCGTTTATTGCGTGTATACTGATTAATATACGTATTCTTCATAATAATATATAACCAGGACATAAGCTTTGGGTGTTTTAAAAACTTTTCTATGGAAGATAATGATCTAACCATAGTTTCCTGCACTAAATCTTCTTTTTCATCTGGGTCGCTCGTAAATTGCGCCGCCAAATATTTTAATGTAGGTCTCTTTTCCTTAAACAGTTGATCGATTGTTGTATTTTCCATATTATCAATTTTAAGTGTTTATTAGTGCCAAGACTACTACAATTAGGGTGCTAGAAAAAACAGGTAAAAATTGTTTTTTTTA
Source organism: Sphingobacterium puteale (assembly GCF_003627955.1). GTDB lineage: Bacteria > Bacteroidota > Bacteroidia > Sphingobacteriales > Sphingobacteriaceae > Sphingobacterium > Sphingobacterium puteale. The sequence goes on from NZ_RBWS01000009.1 coordinate 118,659, forward strand.
AATTTAAATTCGAGATATGTAATTTTGTTTCTAATTTAACTTGGTGTTTTATAGTACTTTAAGTTTGTTTTGCTGGCTTTGGTCGTTCCGGATGTTAGAGGTGAATTAAGGTGTTTTTTACTTTAACAACAAGTGTTTTCCTTATGAAATTCCATCCTTTATCCCATAGTACTACGTATTTATACGCAGTACTATAAACTATACAGGAATCTTTAACGGAGTTATCAGATTTTAAAAACTGTTCGAGCTTGATAATGGTTATTGATCATATTACGAAAAGCAATATACTATGGGGAACGATGACAAAAATTTATATATAGATCAATCACAGGAAAACGATGGGGGGCAGGATCTAAATCAGATCTGGGGAGGAAGTCAGGAAGATTTTTACAAATCCATAATCCGAAACCAGCAGGAAGACTTAGGACGTATAGGGCGTTATTTTAGAGATGAACTCGCGCAGGAATTATATGGAATGCGAATATCATTACAGAATTTTACAAATCGGCATGGTGACTTTGAAGAACTACGTTGTTTGCGTGATTCTCTAACTTCGTTAGTGATTGAATTACGAAACAAAGCTATTGTGCTTTATAATCCAATTTTGAATGATTTGGGAATTTTCCATGCAATTGATGAGGTCGTGAGCTCGTATAGACAAAAACTAGGCTTTAATATAGATATTATCCTCGATCCGGATTTAAAGGAACTTCATCATCATATTCAGGTGCATCTTTTTAAATTGCTTACCGCACTATTTGAATATCTGAAAGACGAGATGCCTATTCAGACGATTTCAATATCTGTACAGCTCATTGATTTTGCTGTATTTATAAAAGTGTTGCCTTATTTTAAGGCGGATAACATACTGCAAAAAACCAGAAGCGCTGATAGCCCAATGCGACTAAAAAAAGTAATGGAGTTATATAGTGCTAAAATTATTAACGATACCGTTGAAAAAGGTATGATACTTAAATTAACGATTTAAAAAGACGATATGACAAAAATCCTATTGGTAGAGGACCATATGGTGGTACGTAATGGTATAAAATTGCTTCTGGAGTCCCAAGATAGTTTTAAGGTTGTTGGTGAGGCGTCCAATGGCAAAGAAGCGCTGGATTATCTGGATTCGAACCGAGATCTTCTGCCTGATATTGTATTGACGGATATTAGCATGGAAGAAATGGATGGGATTGCTCTTTTACAGGTGTTGCATCAACACCATAAAGATATAAAAGTGGTAATTCTCTCGATGCTGAACCAGATTAACTATGTCATTGAAGCATTTGAATATGGTCTTAGAGGGTATTTGCTAAAAAATGTTGGTTATAACGAGTTGCTTTTTGCACTTAATCATATTGCTGCTGGCGGTAGATATATGAGTGAGGAGATTTCAATGTTACTGCTGGAGCAGATACGCTCTGGTCAACGCTATGCGCAGCATGCGATGGGAATACAAACTGATTTCGAGATTTCCGAAAGGGAACTCGAGGTATTGGGACTTATTGCAGAAGGTTACACCAATATTGAAATTGCAGATAAGATTTTTTTGAGCAAACGTACTGTGGAGGGGCACCGGCAAAATCTAATAGATAAAGCTGGCGTGAAGAATACTGCACATTTGGTCAAGTTTGCCTTCGAGAATGGAATATTAAATTAATTTTCCATTCTCGATGGGTTCTTTTATACATCGGCTAAAAGTAAAAACCGAAAAAAGATACAAATTGATCCTTTATTGATACGATATCGCCTGTGATATTGTAAATATTTCTTCAATTTTAAGGTGTACTCAAATTGTATCGGTGAAACAGATGAAATTTACTGCATTTTTTTTTATGCTTTACGCTATACTGCCCCTGGGCTACCCAATGGGTAAAGATAGTATTGTCTCCGTTATGCATGATGCTGATGGAGGGGCTCGGTCACCTGAAAATGGAATTTTTCAGGCTGATCCCACGATCTTCTATCATGATGGTTATTACTATTTGTATGGCACTAACGGAGATGGTGATCAGCAATTGGGGTTTAAAGTGTACAAGTCAGAAGATTTAAAACATTGGCAGGGGCCGATAGGCGCAAAAGCAGGATTCGCATTAATTCAAGAGGATGTATTTGGAAGCACGGGATTCTGGGCACCACAGGTGTGGTCTGAGCAGGGAAAGTTTTACATGGCATATACTGCCGGTGAAAAAATTGCGATCGCTGTCAGCGATTCCCCTATAGGTCCTTTTAAACAAAACGTTCCTAAGACTCTTATGGAGGGCGGAAAGCAGATCGATCCCTATGTATTCAGGGACAACGATGGTAAAAAATATTTGTTTCATGTCAGGTTAACGGAAGGAAACCGCATCTTCGTTGCTGAATTGAAAGATGATTACTCGGGGATTAAGGAAGAAACATTAAAAGAATGCCTACATGCGGAACTCCCTTGGGAGAATACCGCTGGATCCTCATGGCCGGTCAGCGAGGGCCCTACGGTTTTACGACAGGGTAAACGTTATTACATGTTTTATTCGGCCAATGATTTTAGAAATAAAGATTATGCTGTAGGCGTAGCTGTTGCTGAAAATGTGTTTGGCCCTTGGAAAAAAATAGAAACAAATCCGCTATTAAGCCAAAATAACAGTGGATTTTCGGGCACCGGTCATGGCGATTTATTCCAAAAAGGGAAGCAGTGGTACTACATCTGTCATACGCATTTTTCTGAACAGCAAGTTGCTCCACGACGTACGGCGATAGTACCTGTCGATCTTGTCTCCTCGGAAGGGAGTGGGAGGATGACGCCTAGGTTTGACAGTGCTAAATTTAGATTACTTGAGACTGAAGATAAATCTGCTTCCTCCTTGGATGTCGCTTTCGGCGATCCGTTCATTCTCTATGATAAACCCAGTGATCAATATTATCTGTATGGAACAGGGGGTACGGAAAATGGGTTTATAGCATACAGTTCAAAAGATCTCATCCAGTGGAAGGAAGTAGGGAAGGTATATGATGGAAGACAGCCTAAAGGGTGGGGGACAAAAGACTTTTGGGCGCCGGAGGTGTACTTGGTCAATGATAAATACTACATGTATTATAGTGCACACTGGAAGGAAAACCCCGGGGATAAATTGGAGAACTATCGCATTGGCGTGGCGGTTGCAGATAATCCGGCGGGACCATTTTTAGACCTGACAGGCAAGCCACTATTTGACCCCGGCTATCCCATTATCGATGCCAATGTTTTTAGGGATACTGACGGCAAAAATTATTTGTTTTACTCCCGTTGTTGCTATGAACATCCCGTTGCTTCTGAAATCGCCGACTGGGCTAAATCTAAATGGGGATATAAAGATATTGAGGAAAGCTGGGTTTATGGCGTTGAATTGGACAGCAGCATGCAGCAGGTCATTGGGCGTCCTGAACTGTTAATACGTCCACCGCTAAAGATGAATGATAAACAGTCCGAATGGGAAAGTCGTTCCGTATCTTCAGGCGAAATCAACAGAAGATGGACGGAAGGTTCATTTTTATTAAAAGCAAAAGGCCAATATTATATGATGTACTCCGCTAATTATTTTGCGGGAGCAAATTACGCCGTCGGCTATGCTACCTCCACATCTCCTTTGGGACGTTACAGCAAATCAGAAACCAATCCGATTATACAAAAAAATACCGATCACGGCGGAGTTATTTCAGGTACGGGACACAATAGTATTTTTAAAGATCGCGATGGAAAGCTGCGTTGTATTTATCACGGGCGGACAACAAAAACAGGTGATAAGCGGATTGTCTTTATCCGGGATATTCGCTTCAATAAAGATAATCAATTACAAATCGAATCGGAATGACGCTCAATCAATGATTATTCCTGGATTTTTGACTTGTGTTTCGGTCGTATTTTTCTTTGCACGGTTGCTTTATTTCTTCGGTGATGTTGTCCTCCTGTATAGGAGCGCAAGTTAATTCAGCCTTCTTTTGCCGGTGAGAATGATCTAAATCTGCTTCGGTTACTACCATCGGATCGGTATTATTTGAAACAGGAATACTGGTCTCACTAAACAAACATTTTCGATACCATCTATTACTAAAATAATATGCAATAATCAAACCTTGTTTCACTATCGAATGCTGCAAAATCTTTTCCATTGTTCTCAACGATTGAATGAGTATGTATACTTTTATGCCTATTGCTTTAATAAAAGAACAATCAAAATGGGCAATTGGTTTAAATTAATTCGATTCAAACTACTTTCCAATGAAATTGGTTCTTCTAATGTTGGATTCTAGGATAAAATTGTCATGATAATATTAAACGCTTTAAATATCGCATTCATTGCTCTGATAACGCAACAGTCGGAACGCACGGAGGCATTAAATACCGGAAATTCGAATGAGTGGTACACAGAGCCGGGTATTTGGCTCTTTATCCTTATCTTTATATTTGTAATTACACTTGTTATTTACCGAAAATTAGTGAAGAAAAATTAATCTATACCCGTATTTTATCGTGTCTCTATCGTCAAGACGTATGGCATCAGTCATTGAGCATATGATCCGGAAAAGGTGCAACAATAGGGAAATAAAGGTGAACTGTTGTCCCAACACCAACCTTTGATTCGACTTGAATGCTTCCTCCAAGACGCTCCATGACACGCTTGACAAGAGATAAGCCGATGCCCGTTCCGGGAATCCCACCGACATTATCTGCCCGGGTAAACATTTCATAGATATGTGGTAGATGTTCTTCAGGTATGCCTATGCCGTTATCCTTGATGCAGTAATAGGTCATATCATCCTTGGTGCTACTCTCAATGTTGATCGTAGGTTTGTCGGACTGAGAAGAATATTTAATGGCATTTACAATAAGGTTGGTAAATATCTGATAGACAGCGCTTTTTTCTCCCCATATTGGCAGCAATTGCCCAAAATGGGGCTCACAGTCTGCTGCATCATATAGTGTTTTATTTTCCTGAAAGATACGTTGTAGCGTGTAAGCCATAGGAAGCGGCTCTTTATCCAGAACACTTGCCCGATGTTGACTTAATTGTACCATACTGTTGATGATATCCTCAATATTGGCGACACTTCTGCTGAAATTCTGGTACCATTTGTTGGTTTTAGAAAGATCAATATTGTCGGAATGCTGTTGTAGAAATTGAATGCCCATTTTTAGTATTGACAAGGGATTTTTCAGGTCATGGGATAGTGTATAGGTAAACATTTCCAATTCATTGTTCAGACTCAGTAGTTCCTCATTAAGTAATTGTCTTTCTTTAAGTTTTCTGAATATGGATTCTTTAATAATTTGATTGAGACGCAAGACAAAATTGATTTCTGCATCGTTCCAAGGTTTGGCGACATCATAACGAACATCCTCCCAAATTTTTAGTTTCCCGGGTTCTTTAAGAGCTTTTCCGATCTGTCCTAGTTGCATCACACGACTTTGACTTGCTTTTCTGAACCATACAAGATAATAATCATTTTCGAGGCCAACCTTGAGATACATCAGTCCTGCAAAATTTAACTTTTCTTTGAAATGATGCTGGTGATTTAATCTAAAGTTGTAATCCTTAAACAATGCTTTATCACTATGTTGTTGGAGAAATTGAATGATTTCATAAAACAGTGATTTATGCGGTGTATGACGGTGGTTGAAGACATCGCCCTGATTAAAAATGGCAAGACCATCTGCATTGACCAGTTCGGTGAGCGTATCTATATGCTGGACTAATGCGCAGTTAACCATTTTGTTCTCGGACAGACTTTTTTTTAGCTCTTTTTCTGCCGAATTAAGAAGTTCTGTTCTTTCGAGCAGGTTTTGTTTTACGTGGCTTTCATACTTATTGGTAGCAGCCTGGATGGCAAAAGTACATAGTTTCCGTTGTTGCAGATCTACCTCTTTTTCATGGGTATGTTGAGCCACCACAAGTCCCCAGAATTCATCATCTATACAAATACGGAAAAACAACGCGCTCTGGACGCTGATCTTTTCAAGAAAAAGATGATGAAGTTGAGGAAGCGGGCGCAAAAGACTGGAAAGTGTGTCTATGCTATCTTCCATATACACAAAATGCTGATCAACTTTTTTGATGTTGGGAACATAACGATACGAATAGCTGCTATAATATTCCATCGCTTCTTGGGGCATGAAATCTCTGGAAAACTCTTTTCCTCTGAAATAAGGTTTACCGTCAGCGGTATGTTCGGCGATCACCTCACTATATCCGGTTTCCTGAATTTGAAGGACAAAAACACGATCGTAATTTAGTAATCTATTGATTGCTAAGCAAACCCTATCCCAGTTGTTAGGTTGGATTGTGTCGAGTAAAAAGTTAAATTCGTTTATTTTTTTTGCGGAAATATATTTTTTATGTTGTCGTTCCCATTCGATATAAAAATGACCTTGATATAGTTTGATTTTGAAATAGATACGTTCCTGATATACTTTTATGGGCAGGATATGACGTGACTGACTATTTTCACGCAATTCACTCATCACATCTGCGATCTTTTGAATAGCATCACCAAAAGCCTTGGCAAAACCTTCAAAAAAATTCGTGCGTAATAGAACGTCGGTAGGCAGATTGGCTTTTTCAGCCGCGAATTCGCTCAGAGCTACAATAGTATATTGTTCATCCAAAACAACAAGACTGCCAAAATGCTGAAGTTTGATCGCATTTTGATTGTTAGATTGAAAATCAGTGTTCATAGTAACCCCAAAACTCCTTAAGATATATGCCTAAATATACGAAAAAATTAATACAAGTAGATTGTCTATCGGTGATTAATAGGATATTTTTATTGAAACAGATTATCTTATTTGAATTTATTTTCTTAAAAAATTAATAATATTACGCGTTACCTGGTCATCGTGGCTCCAATTTATGGTCTATTCGGACGTATTCGATCTGCGAGGCCTTTAACGAGGAGTTTCCATTGCGGATAAGAGGCCCCAATTTTCGCGGCCAATCCAATAATTAAGTTCCTGATATTGTCACCTAGGCCATGATTTTCCACGTTAATAATTTCATTACGTCCAGCATATTGAATTAATATGCTGTTGCGTCGTTGTTCTACTAGGAACGTTGAAGAGGAGATACCTTCAAAAAAATGGGAGGTATCTTTGTTGTCGGGATGTCTTGGATCAGGACAGGGTTTTAGTGTCAAAGCAAGTAGCTTATATTCAGTCGTTACATCTTGGGTAATATTGACTACATTTACCCAGTCATAGCCTTCACTGCTGGGCAGGCCGGGGCCGGGAATATTCAGTCTGATGTAGTCATGTAATGCTAGCGGACGGTCAATCGGAAAACCGTTGCTGTCGGTCAACTGAAAAGTCGTGGCAGGGATTTTTGCAAGTTCATACCAGTAATTGACATCCAGGAGATAGGAGCATACGGTCTCAAAGGCCAAGTCGGCCATCGCTGCACTCTCAAAATCAACTGACTCAAAGCAATCAAGCTTCTTTCCTTCTTTCTGTTCAGGAATAATATTTTTCATGCCTTTTTGATTAAGAACAGTGTTCGCTCTCATATGGTTTGAAAGAAATAGTGAATCATTGACGGGTAACCTAAGGATATCTGTCCGTTCGCTGTAAATGTGTAAGTAATCAAGTTCATAACGATCTGTACACCACATATCCAACATTGGCCTAGTTTGCGTAGACAATATGTATTTCCTGATTTGAGTTTATGTATTGAATAAATTTTTTAGTTAACCTAAGCTTGCTCTTAGTTTGGCGAGCAGGTCATTGGCCTTCGTATTTTCAACCTTTATTTTTCTTATTGTAGGCCGCTTACCTTTATCTTTTTGTTTGATAATCTTTAACAGTTCCTCACTATATTCATTTTTATAGTTGCTTAGATCAAAAGCCTGACTATGCTGTTGAATAAGTTGCGTGGCCATATCCATTTCTACTTTTTGTAGTTTGACTTCAGCAGGCAGTTTCAGTTCATCAAGGCTTCTTATTTCCTGTTGATAACGGATTTTGTTCAAAACCAAAACATTTTGATAGGGTTTTATGATGGCAAGGTGTTCTACATTACGCATGACAAAAGCGCCAAGCCCGGCTGTTTTTGTTTTATCAAGAGCTTTTAATAACAATTGATATGCTTTTTCACCACCTTTTTGGGGTTCAAGATAATAGGGTGTATCAAAATATATACTGTCGATATCTGCCAATTTGACGAATGCATGTAAGTTGACGAGTTTTGATTTTTCCGGACTGGCATCTTCAAAATCAGCATCTTCCAATACCACATAATGATCTTTCATAAAATATCCCTTGACAATATTATCCCACTTTACCTCTTTTCCTGTTTGTTCATTGACGCGTTTGAATTTAATATTGGCTAAATCTTTTCGATCTAGCATATCGAGATCAAGGCTGCTGCTTTCTGTTGCGCTATATAGTTTTATCGGGATGTTTACCAAACCAAATCCGATTGCTCCTGTCCAAATGGCTCGCATAGTATGTTATTTTTATCGCTATCTGATAGCCAGATTGCTTTATTACGATTATTCTAGAGAGATAACCGCTACTAAGTTGAAATAGTTTGGGCCATCCAAAAAATAGTGCTTTTGTTCTTTCCACGCCCGACGAAGTAATCCAAACTTTTCTTTCTGAAATTGGTTATAAGGGCATTGCTTATCTCACAATATGGATTTAAAATCATACGAACCTTTCTGGTTAATAAAAAATGGACTCCTGGCAACTTATCCCGCCCTGCGCGAGGACAAAGTCTGCGACGTTTTAATTGTTGGCGGCGGAATCACTGGCGCGCTGGTTGCTCACCAATGTATATCAATGGGGAAAAAGTGCGTGCTGATTGATAAACGGGAAATTGTTAATGGGAGTTCGGCGGCGACAACATCCATGTTGCAATACGAGATCGACACGCCGCTCTATCAATTAACGGAATTAATAGGCGAGGAAGGTGCCATCGCCAGTTATGAAGCTTGTAGTAAAGCAATTGACAATATCGGATTGCTTTCACGCAAGATCGAATCCAAAGCTGGTTTTCGGACTAAAGATTCATTATATTATGCTTCGCGCAAAAAGGATATTACTTGGCTAAAACAGGAATTTGATGCCCGGAAAGCTGCTGGGTTTAAAGTAAAATGGCTTAGCGAGAATGAAATCAAAACCAGATTCCATCTGGAGAAAGCCTACGGCGGAATACTCTCCGAAAAAGGAGCTAGTATAGATGTCTTTTGTTTTGCGCACGAACTGCTGACCCACAATGTCAGGCATGGATTGGAAGTTTTTGACAAGACAGCGCTTATTTCTGTAAAAAGCAATCTGCGCAGCCATACGGCAGAAGTATCTACAGGGGCAACGATCCGCGCAAAAAAAATAATCTATTGCATCGGTTATGAGACAGTAGGCGTAATCCCAGAAAAATTTGTGGACTTAATCAGCACTTTTGCTATCGTTTCCGAAGTGAATCCCTCTCTTTATCAGCGGTATAAAGACTTATTGATCTGGAATACTTCCGATCCTTACCTTTATATGCGGACGACCGATGATGGCCGATTTTTGCTAGGCGGCGAAGATGAAGGATTTCGTAACCCGCAAAAGCGTGATGCGTTGATCGCTAAAAAGACCGATAAGTTGGAAAGATCTTTTCACAAGATTTTCAATAAGTCTTTTTTCACAGATTTTAGCTGGGCCGGAACCTTTGGCGTAACCAAAGACGGTCTGCCCTATATAGGTGAACATAAGCAATTTAAAAATACCTATTTCGTTTGTGGCTTTGGGGGCAATGGAATTACATTTTCGGTCACTGGAATGGAAATGGTCGCTCATTGGTTGGAAAATAAGAAACATCCCCTGTCCGAGTGGTTCAGGTTTGGACGCTAAGGGTTTAGCTATATTTTAACAGAAAGCGAAATAGTTTATATTCGAGCTTACTCCCCGTCAATTTTTCTTTGATGACAGGGAATTTCCCTTCCATATATACCTGTTGTATGACCGGATGGATATAATAATTTTGTGATACAGTTTTGGTATTGCCCAATTGTTTGGCGATCGTCTTTATTACCTCATTTAGCTGTTTTTTTCGTGTGTTTAGATCATCTCCCTGCTTTGATCGGGATAATAGATCGAACGCTTCTCTGCTGGCTCCCCATATACGGATATCTTTACAGGTGATCTGTCCCGGACAATGATTACGCAGATAGGTATTAAAAGTGCGCCCGCAAAAATTGCTTTTGCCTATTTTTTTTTCGAGCTGAAATAGGTTTTTTCCCTTTAGTCGGAGCAGTTCGTCAAGTAATTTTGCCTGTTGTTTGTCTCGCCAGGTCTTTTCTTGGAAAACACCTTTTTTCCCTCTGTAAGCGAATGTGATGGTATTGCCCGTTATCTTGACATGCCGCTTTTCAAGGGTGCTGAGACCATACGACTTGTTTTCCAGCGTATAACGCTTATTGCCAATTCGGATAAGCGTACTGTCCATTATTTTAAAAGCAATTGCACATAATTTTTCCATCGTCCAGTCCTTATGTTTCAAATGTCGGGAACTTATTTTCCTAAGATCCTGAAGGTACTGCCCCATATAGAGAACATGTCTAAATTTATCCGTTTGTTTTTGATGGACAAATTTTGGATGATAGATATATTGTTTGCGGTCCTTCTGGTCGAAACCATAGGCCTGGAGATCATTTCTTGCACTCTTTGCAATCCAGACATTGTTCCAATTCGGCGGAATGACTAAATGACGTATCCGGTCCAATACCTTTGGATCCGTGATCTCTTTGCCTGAGCTATCAAAATATTTAAAGATTTTTCTAATTTTTCGCCTTGTGTAGCCTTGTTTATTTTTGATCTTCATATAGACGCTTTATTTAGATAACAATTGTTGAACTTACGTCGTTGAATAATAAAAAAATCCTCATTATCGACAAATAAGGATCTTTTTATGGTTAAGTTAGACTATATTTAATTATAATTCTTTATCCCTTAGTGTTTTGATGTACTCGTGGGCTTCCAATTGTATGGCCAGCTGTTTTTCGATCAGCAGGAGGAGGTCGTGTGTGATTTCCCAATCTTGATTGTCAACAACATCTTTATAGGTCTTTGTAAAAGCATCTTCCCCCTGTTCACAACTTGAAAGCAGACTTTTTTGGTCATTGCCGGACACGGCAGATTTAATGTCCATCCATATTCTGAAAAGCTTACCGCTGATCATTGTACCGTCGGTAGCGGCCTTGGCCTGCTGTTCCAGATAGGGCTTAAGTTCTTCAATAAATAGTTCGGATTGATTCATATAATCAACGAAAATAGGGGGCAAGGTATCGATATGAAGACGGTCAGCAATCTCAATTGCTTTCTTATACCCTGCGATGCGATCATTGTTGATCTGTATGAGATCATTGATCAATGTGCTATCATTTATTGTTATCGTTTCCATTTATTTTAGCGTTTTAAGATATTTGATTTCATTTCGATCTTAGAACCTATGCCGGAGCCGTTCCGTTGAAAAAAATAGCAGTATGCGTATTTTTACCCTTTGGTAACTTTCCGGGTTGCCATTAAAAAAGCGATACACTCTGCAATGCCGTTTGAAGGTAAAATTGTCTGTCAAAACAGAGAGAATGGAACTCTGCTTGTCATGATTTGTTGATCTATCGGAATTCAGCTAAAAAGAGACCACTTTATCTGAATAAAGTGGTCTCTTTTTAGCTGATGCAGATCTTATTTTGTTTTACCTGAGCAGGAAGTTTTTTTTCCTCTTCCACGTTGCTCTTGGTTTGTTTTTTGTTTATCGAGCTGGCCGCATCTGGCTGAACGATTGTTTTGTTATTTCCTTTGCCAATAGGACCGCCACAAATAATCAGCAAAATCGATAAATGCTGCTGATTGAAGGCTATGTTTTTAGATTTCATATAGCTGTTTTTTAATGTATTGTCAAATTAATTCAAATTAATGTGAAGAACTCTACTTTGTTAACATTCAAAAGAACTTTTGGTTTTATTGAATTCGATATACTTTTAACTGTTTTTGCAGCTTCTTGCGGGTCATATGTATTCTCGTCTTTATGGTTCCTTCCGGCATCCCAAGATAGGACGCGATTTCGTGATATTTGTAACCTTCCAAAAATAACTGGAAGATCTGATAGTTGTCTTCGGAAAGACCGCACATGGCCTTCTCAATATCATCCGATACGAATTTATTCTCACCCTTATTCGCTTCTGTCGTTTTGTAAGCTTCCAAACCTATATAGGTCTCATGGATATCACTGGTTCTTTTGGCTTTACGATATTGGTTAATATAGACATTCTTCATAATAACATACAACCACGACATTAATTTGGGATGCTTAATAAAGTCATCGATCGACTTCAATGCACGAATAAGTGTTTCTTGAATCAAATCCTCTTTTTCGTCAGGATCGGTGGTGAATTTTCCTGCGAAATGTTTTAATAGACTTCTTTTTTCTTCGACTAGCAAGTTTAAATTGGAATTGTTCATGATATCTATCGTTTATTTAAATTGATTGATTTTCCAAACATATTGGTGCAATTAGAGTGCTAATTTTTGCCAAAATTGGGGTGTATACCCTTGTTTAAACAGCTAAATGCGGAAAATACGTATACCGGATATTTTATACATTGTGGCTTATCAGCTACACGGAAAGACGGTTTATTCAAAAAAATAGTACAGCAATAAAATAAGTTTACGCTCTTTTGTAGCTCCTCAAATGGGTATTTATTCCCTTAAGAAATGTTTAAATTACGGATATAGGTCACTGTTATTTAACATTTCATATTGTTCAGGTTTTGGAGCAACACGGACAGTTTTTCAATTTTATCGAACTAAAGTTTAATGAAAGGGGTTCCTTTATTAAGAATCAGCACATAAAAATAAATTATATATGAAAGAGGTAAAGAAATTAATGGTTATTGTTGGAATCGGGCTACTATGTAGCACAACATTGTTTTCCTGTAAAAATTCTTCGAGAGATAATACGGAGGGAAGTGAACAATCAGATAATATAACTCCTAGTAATGCCGATGAAACAAGGTATAACTTAAGTGAGCAACAGAAGATGAGCATGCAGAAAGACACAACCTTATTGGATTCTGCTCAAAAAGATAGTTCAAAGGATATCAATCGTTAAGTTTGCCGTTGGCAATTCAGCCGAAACTGCTAATTAAAAAACTCCCGTTATTTAGGGAGTTTTTTAATTAGGCGCGAATTGCTTTGATCAGGCTCTCCTTAGTCATTTTATGACGGCCTTTTATTCCGATTTTCTTGGCTTCCGCAAGTAATTCAGTTTTACTTCTTTCATCCAGCGCTGTGCTTTTTCCACCTTTTTTTCCCGAGTCGGGTGTATTCGCTATTCGGGCAGATTTTTCTTTACTGTAACCTTCACGGCGCAAAGCTTCGTATTTCGCGTCATCCTTGATCTGTTTACCATGATTTTTGGTCATAACGTTTATTTTAATTGTTGATTATAAGCCTTTTTCCTCGACGTCCTCCTCCTCGTCTGAATCGGGGGGATAAATATCCTCCTCTTTATGATCCGGCTTCTCCGGATGTTTTTCGTGGTCCGGATCTATATGATCCAAATCGTCTCTGTCGCGTTGTTCTTCCTCTGTGGGATCGGGGCCTTCCGCATTTTCCGGATAGTATTTGTCAGGTGTCACCTCTTCTAGGTCAGGAACTCTAGGAGGTCTACGGACTGGCATGCCTTCATTTGTGCCTGGATTAGTATCGATAGGGTCTATTTCGTTCAAAAGCAAGAAAGCATCTTCGAACTTTAATGGCATACCACTACGAAATTGAATTGTTGTTCTCATATTCTATTTCCTTTTTGAATAGAACAATTACCGGGTTCGAATCGTTGTATTTATGTGAAATAGGTTTGCTATAATATAGATAAGATTGTTTCTGTATCAAAAATGAAATTAATAATAAATACAAAACTTTTCAATCATGCATCTTGTTATTAAATTAAAGTAATTTATTAAAAAAGATACTATGAGAAAATTTGCACTACTTTTATTCGTTACAAGCGGCATTTGTTTACAGGCAAATGCACAGAAGATTGAAACCACGCCACAGATGGCATCAGATGTCGGTATTGAGCCCATTCGTCAGGGCAACTGGATGGTAGGTGGTTCAATCGGAAGTCTTGGCTATAGTTTTGAAGGAAAATCATTTAATGCTGCACTTCAGCCACGTGCTGGTTATTTTGTATCAGACGGACTGGCGATAGGTGCCCAGGCAAACCTTGGATTACATACAAAAAAGGATGAGGATAACGAATGGACCTATGGTATAGCGCCATTTGTACGTTATTATTTTCCGAACGCTGGATCGTCTACAGGTCGTTTTTTCGGACAAGGTGATATTGGTATCTCCGGAAGCTCTATCGGCAAAAGTGCTTCTTTGGCGGTAGGAGCAAATGTTGGGTATGCCCATTTTATCACCCGAACAGTCGCTTTGGAAGCAACATTCGGGTATAACTACAGCAAAGCAAGTATCAATACCGGCAGTGGTGCCAGCGGCCTCGGAGTAGGCGTGGGTTTTCAGATCTATTTGCCGGGAAAAAGATAAAATCAATATAACTGGCAACCTTAACAAAAGTTTCCATCCCAGCGGGATGGAAACTTTTGTTAAGTTGCTGGATGTGTACCATACATAGACGTATAAATACCTGTCTTCGGCATAAAAACACTTGTTCTGATAGTAAACATCTAAACTTTGAAACATTTGATCACTGACTACTGTTTTGCATATAGATCAAAAAGGATAAAAACAATGACTAGAACAAAAGATATCGGATTGGTTCTTAAGGATCGAATGGGAAAATGGTCTTCGTATACTATTCCTTTGCTAAAAGAGTGTCACCTAAAAGACAAGATTGTCAGGAGCAATGAACTTGAAGGTATATTCGTTATCGGGAATATTGCGACAGGTTTGTATATATTTTCGCTCTATAAGAATCGTTTTATTGATTTGATGGGAAGGAGTATTGGGATGGATGAAATTTGTGATCATTTCAATGAATATAAAGAAAACTTAATATAAATATATATCAATTCATTTTTGAACTAAAAAGGAGTATTATGAGTAATTTAACATGGAAAGGACGTTGGAACGAGTTAAAAGGTAAAGTAAAGCAACAATATGCTGATTTGACTGACGATGATTTGTTATATGCGGAGGGCAAGGAAGACGAGTTGTTAGGTAAGTTGCAACAGAAAACTGGAAAGACGAAAGAGGAAGTGGAAGATTGGTTAGATAAAATGTAAGCGTTTGATTTAAGTTTTAAACTTACATATGAGAAGAAATGCGGTCAATAACTAATTGACCGCATTTTTGTTTTACAATCCTTTTTATAAGGAGAAGATTGGTTTGTCTAATTTAATTGCAAGGCGGTACACCGCATTCATTAAACCTACATGACTATAGGCCTGAGGAAAATTACCCCATTGGCTGCCATTATTTTCAGTGACATCTTCGCTAAACAGTCCCAGATGATTACTATAAGTAAGCAATTTTTCCAGAATTTCTTTTGCTTCGTCAACCCTTCCCACGCAAGCGAGGGCTTCTACATACCAAAATGCGCAAACTAAAAAAGTAGACTTGGGTTTACCGAAATCATCTTGGTGTTTGTAACGGTAAAAGAGTCCATTTTCACCTTTAAGTTCTTTCTCCAGCGCCTCAAGATGTTGCTGTGCGCGTGTGGATTTAGGATTTAAGTAATCCATGACAATTAATTGTAGGGTACTGGCATCTAAATTTTTGCTATCCAAGGCATTTTGGTAGACCTTTCTTTCTTCGTCATAACAAGCCTCGATATATGCGGCCGCTTTTTC
Source organism: Sphingobacterium puteale (assembly GCF_003627955.1). Classification (GTDB taxonomy): domain Bacteria; phylum Bacteroidota; class Bacteroidia; order Sphingobacteriales; family Sphingobacteriaceae; genus Sphingobacterium; species Sphingobacterium puteale. The sequence continues at coordinate 134,469 of NZ_RBWS01000009.1, forward strand.
GAGCAGTACAGTTGCGCGCTGTTCCATATCCTGATAGCCGTTTTGACGGGCAATAAGTAGTGCTGCTTTACAGCCTACCCATTGGAAAAGATTGGAATAACAATGATGATTGGCGAAATTTCGGAACTCCCATATTCCGGCATCTTTCTCATCTATGGTTGCCTCAATTTTTTCCAGAATAAAATTTACCCAGCCCAATACATTTTTGTTCTCGTGGATTTTAAAGCGTTGATCTGTAAATAAGGGGAGTAGGGCAATCATGGCTTGGCCATATACATCGTTTTGGATATGTTCAAACGCTTGATTGCCAATACGGACCGGACCACTGTCTTGATAGCCATCTAAATAGGGAAGAATTTGTTCGGTGAGTTCCGAATTTCCGAGTATCCCATATAAGGGTTGCAGTCTTCCGGGGTTATGATGTGTAATGCCGGCAATATAATTCGCAAAACTTTCCATTTCTTCAAATTGACCAATATGTGTTAATGCTGTCAAGACATAATAGCTGTCGCGTACCCAACAGTATCGATAGTCCCAATTTCTGCCGGAGCCTGGAAATTCGGGGAGACTCGTGGTTGAAGCGGCAATAATTGCACCCGTATCTTCATATTGGTGCAATTTGAGCACCAGGGCCGAACGGATCACTTCTTTCTGGTAGATATTTGGAATACTGCAATGTTTTATCCAGCGTTGCCAGTAACTCAATGTTTTTTGAAGGAAATCTTCACAGGTACCTGAAATGGCAGATTCGAAAGCCGCATCATAGGTCAATATAAGATATTTGTTTTCATTAATAATTGTCCAGTTGTCATCCTGAAAAAAATGGGAGATGGGCACATCTGTCGTCAAGCGTATCCGTTCGCCAATTTCAGTGCTACTGTATAGAATATGGTTGCTTCCCCGCGTAGATTTTAAGGTATTCCTTCCGTAGTTTCCAGTCGGCTGGCATTGGATATTGACGCTTGGGGCGCCTCTTACCGGTTCTATTTTACGGATTAACATCAGAGGTTTAAAATAACGTCCAAATTGTTCGAATCGCGGCGCAAAATCCGTAATGCGATAAGCAAAGGATTCGGTATGGACTTCCGTGCAGAGTATATTGGAGTTTTTGATATAATATTGCTTGGTTTCAACAATATCCTCTTCTGGCTTTATGATAAAACGCCCCCCCTGATTTTTATCCAATAGACCGCCAAATATAAAACTATCTTCGAAGGACGGCCAGCATAACCAAGATATGTTACTGTCGATGCCTACATGAGCAATATAGGAACAATTGCCGATAATACCGGTTTGATAAATATGTCTGTCTACTGTTGTGTTTTCCTTCATTGTTTTATAATAAGTTGATTTAAAAATTGAAGTACATCTTCCTGTTGATCTAAATAGTATTTTGCTGCGGATTTATTACTGCCTACTTTTATACTGATAGTTGATTGCGGCAGATACTTAAAGAGATCTTCATCGGTAATATCGTCTCCGATAGCCAAGAGGAAATCAGCTTTGATATGACCGGCAATTTCTAATGCCGCTTTTCCTTTGTTGACCTCGGTATTTTTTACTTCAATAACAGCATTTCCATCGAGAAGCTGCAGTCCATAGTCATTCAACATTGGATTTAAAATTTCTTTTAATTCTGTAGCTTTAAGTTCTCCGAGTCCAAGTTCCACTTTACGATAATGCCATGCCAGGGAATAGGGTTTGGCTTCTATATAGGCACCCGGAGTCTGGTCGGCGAGTTTCTCCATGATTTTTTTGACTTCCGGCATCCAGTGGAGAGCTAGTCCTTTTTTATAAGCCCAGTTGAAATTTGGAAAATTGGACCAGATTCCATGTTCCGCAACCAGATAATAGGAACGTCCATCGAACCAAGTGGAAAGACTTTCCTGTGCACGGCCGCTGATGATGACGAGCGTATTAAGCGGATCAGCGATTATACTATCCAGCAAATTATATAGGAGGACGGTCGGACTTGCCTTCTGAGCATGATTTTGAAATTTGACCAGCGTACCGTCGTAATCTAAAAAAAACAGTCTGTTGTGGCTTTTTCGGTAACGTTCGGCAATGCTGCTAAATACCTTGTCTGAAATTCGTCGTGCCCATTCATCACGTTGTATCGCTTTTGTTTCCGCCAAGCGGTTAATAAACAAACGAACCCAGTGCTGTACATTAAATTTCTGTATAATTTGACGGTTGGCTTCTGAGCGCTCGTGAATCTCCTCGGGAGACATTTTAAGGGCCTGATAGATGCTGTCAGCAGTTTCCGCCCGATTATATGGGTTGACGATGAGTGCATCGACCAACTCCTTTGAAGCACCAGCAAATTCGCTGAGGATCAATACACCGTCACTATAGGTATTACTGGCAATATATTCCTTACTCACGAGATTCATGCCATCCCTCGTCGAGGTAACCATACAGATGTCTGAAGCCATATATAGACCTATAAGTTCTTCAAATGGAAGAGATTTATAAAAATAGAGTACCGGAGTCCAGCTTAGATTACCATATATCGAGTTTATCTCACTTACTTTTCGATTGATTTCATCTTTTAGTTTCTTATACTGTGATACTTTATCTCTTGAAGGAACAATAAGCATATACAATACAACTTTTGAATGCCATTCCGGATATTTTTCCAGGAAAGTGAGGAAAGCCCGTAATCTTTCTAATATTCCTTTACTATAATCCAGGCGATCTACAGATATGATTATTTTCTGATCGGGAAAATGACTGCGAAATTGCGTAGCGATGGCATTTACCTCCGGAAGGGAGCTGGCATGTACAAACTTGTCGTAGTCAATCCCCATTGGAAAAGATTCGATGAATATATGCCGGTCTTTGTGTTTGAGCTGATTGTGACCACAGGGTACGTTTAATATTTTCCTGCAGGAGTTCAGAAAGTTCTGACTATCTGCAAATGTATGGAAGCCAACCAGGTCAGCCCCCAATAAGCCTTCAATCAGTTCCTTCCGTTGGGGGATATTCATAAAAAGCTCTTCTGAAGGGAAGGGTATATGATGAAAATAGCCAATATTGAGTTCCTTATTTTCCTGACGTAAAAGTTGCGGGAGCAGCATAAGCTGGTAATCCTGTACCCAAATAAAATCTAGAGATTGCGGTATGGATAGTGCCGTTTCGCAAAATTTTTTATTGACCGCTACGTAGGTGGACCAGTATTCCCGATCAAAATGTATATAACTGGGCTGATAGTGACAGATCGGCCAGAGGACCTCGTTGGAGTAACCCTCATAAAAATTTCGGATTTCTTCTTTTGAAAGGAAAACTGGCAGCAGGTTCATCGGTTTGAGCAATTCGGTGATTTTCTCCTTTTCAGCATCATCCTTGGGAACTATTCCCGGCCAACCTACCCAGAGGATTTCGCTGGAATCAAAGGCTGAATTCAAGCCGGTGGCCAAACCTCCAGTACTTGGTTTGATGATGAGTTTGTCTTTTTTTCGTTCTATTTGTATCGGCAGTCTATTTGAAATTATTATTTTCTTTTTATTCTTCATAAAAGTATTAGATCGATTTATTTGCAGTGTAGAGGAGTTATAATAAATATAACGATTGGTACCTAATCTAGGTATATGAACAAGCCATGACCGGAAATAGTTTAGAATAATTCAAATAATCAAGATTTTAGTCTTTTACGTTGATGAGGAATGAGAAATTTATGCAGCGCAGATTTTGACCTATTTTGATCTTTCAATAGGATATGGAAGAAAAAAAAGACCTAAAGCCAGCGCTTTAGGTCTTTTCTGCGTATTTACTATTATGAAATTCTCGGTATGCTTATTTTTTCTTTGTGAAGTCGTTCATTCACAAACTCATCCAATATTTTTCCCAATCGACCGGAAATTTCACCAAGAATGCTTTCCCAGTCTTTTACGGTACCATCGCAGTTGTCAGAAACAATTTTGACACTATGAAAAGAGAGATTTTTGAGAAAACAAAAATTTGCAAGTGCGTAAGCTTCCATATCAAAAGCCAAAGGATTCAGGTGTTTGATATCTTGATAGAATGCTGTATTTACATTGATAAAACGATCTGATGTCAATAGGGCGTCTTCATATTTAAATTCCGCGCCGGAAACAGATTCGATTGAACCTTGGCCCTTTAATAAAAGGGTATTTTCCAAAAAGAATCCATCGGTATAAGCGTCGCCTTGGGCATAGTAACTTGGGTACAGTACGTGACCGATTGGGTGCCGCGTACATCCAACCGTGCCGACATTAAGTAGAACCGGGGTGATACCCAGTGTCTTGATCTCCTCGTATAGCGTTGCCACAGATAAGAGTGCGTTCACTTTACCAACACCTATTTCATAGATGATGGTCGATGTATTGTCGGTAGTAAAAGATAATTCATTTTTATTTGCTACCAGAATGATTGTTTCAATCTCTTTGTTAAGGATCATTTAGTTTTCTTCAATATAAGGGTATTCGAAAGCGAGTTCTCCAGCATTGATCAAATGTAAGAAATTGACACAGGCTTGCTTTGAGGAATCGAAATCCATAAACGTGTAGTTTCCGCAACTGATCGGGTTTTGAAAAGGTACCTCATAACCCTCTGTCAAAATGGTTTCGAGTACTTCTTTCATCAATTCGGCAACAGCTTGAGGGCTTCTGTCTGTGCCTGCTAAGACTACATAAAATCCCGTACAACAGCCCATTGGTCCAACATAGATCACTTCGTCACCTAAGATAGTCCTAATTTCCGTAGCAAAGCAGTGCTCCAAAGTGTGCATCACCTCCGGAGACAACATACGTTCGGGCGAATTCGGTCTGATCATGCGGATATCGTATGTCGTGTAGCTTTCAATGTTGCTGTTATTGGTATTGGAAGCCTTGGCATATATCCCTTGTTTCAACTTGGTGTGGTCTACCGTGAAACTATTTACTTTTGCTTTTTCTTTTGTATACATCTTATTCTGTTCATTACTGTAAAGCCATGGCTTCACAGGGGTTAAAAGTTGAATTTAAAATTTCTACAAAGATAGTAGATATTATTGAAAAAGGTGGATTAAAAAGCTATTTTAACACTTCATAATGTTCTACAGTAGGGAACGGATCATAATAGTGATGCAATAGTTTTTCCCATTCTTTAAATAAATCAGACTCTCGGAAGCCGACAGTATGGTCTTCTAATGTTTCCCATTCAACCAATAGAATGTATTGGTTATCCTTTTCAATGCATTTGCGGAGCGAATGTGTAATATACCCTTTACTTGCACTGATATACTGGCAGGCATTTTTATAATCAAGTTCGAAATTAGACTGTTGTCCCTCGATAATTTGTAGTACGGCTACTTCTAAAATCATAATTTGTTTTTTTAAAATATATAGTCAAGTAAATATATCAAATATTTCCACGATAAAAAAAGTCTAAATTTCAGCAATAATGGATTCTGGGCTTTGTGAAGCGATAATATCTAAAACGAAGGGTATTCCCGGGTTACGGTTTTCGGCATTCCAGACCAGGGAAAGTGTCGTTCGTTGAGGCAAGCTGTCCAGTTCCAGGAAACAGACGTCAACGTGATAACCATTCTTCAAGGAGGCAGGAACAATAGCGACGCCAAGTCCCTGGGCCACCATATTAAATATTGTTAACGCGTTTACGGTACGCAAGGTAACTTTCGGGGTAAACTGATGATCCCGGAAAATACTCATGACCAGATCGTAATAAGAATGACTGTAATTTTTCGAAAATAGAATAAACGATTCATTCTTTAATGCGTACAGATTTGGTTTTTTCTGTATTAATAATGGATGGTTTTTTGGTAACACCAAGCTGAAATGTTCCGTATAAATAGGAAGGCTATGTAATCCTATAGGCGTATCGGAAAGACGGACAAAGCCAAAATCAAGTTCCTTCTTTTGAATCAGGTCCAATTGTGTTTCATTGGCAAGTTCATGTAGGGATAATTCAATATCCGGTTGTTTTTGTTTGAGGTTGATCAGTAATTGTGGTAATATTGTCTGTACTGCCGAGCCGATGAAGCCCAGTTTTAGTGTACTAATCCTGCCGTTGGCCAAGCTTTGGAGCTGGGTTTCAATCTGATCTAAATGCCTAAACAATTCTTTCACCTCTTCAAAGAGATAATTGCCTGCTTCGGTCAGTGATACATGTCGTTTGTTCCGTTCCAATAGTGTCACACGGTAGTTCTCCTCCAGCTGCTTGATCTGCCGGCTCAGCCCTGGCTGGGCGATAAATAACCTTTCCGCAGCTTTTCTGAAATGCAGCTCTTCGGCTAACACTTTGAAGTAAAGAAAGTGTCTGAGTTCTGTTTGATAATTCATGGTTATCAATTGATGATAAAAATGGTATTTCTAATTATTAAATATAGCGGCTAAATTTGATAAAAGCTTTATAACGATGGAAAAATTTTTATACGGCAGTGGACATTTGACTTGCTCCATTGCTTTAGCAATAGCAAAAGGGGATATAAAGGGAGAAATCTCGGCAGAAGTGAAAGCAAATATCGACAGAAGTGCCGCTTATGTGCAGCAAATTGTCGAACGTGGGCAAGTTGTATATGGTATTAACACGGGTTTTGGTCCGCTCTGTACGACGTTAATTGATGCGGATCAAACGCAGTTATTGCAAGAAAATATTCTGAAGAGTCATGCTGTGGGAATGGGTGAACCTATCGCTAATGATCTGGCTAAGGTGATGTTGATATTGAAAGTTCATGCATTGGCAAAGGGTTTCTCCGGGGTACAGTACAGTACCATAGAACGTATTGTCTGGCATATTGAACAGGATGTCGTTCCTGTTGTTCCCAAGCAGGGGTCAGTTGGCGCCTCGGGTGATCTGGCCCCGTTGTCCCATCTTTTTCTTCCTTTGATCGGCCTTGGCAAGGTTAGCGTCAATGGTGAGATTTATGCGACGGAAGCAATTTTAGTGAAACATAATCTTGCACCAGTTCAATTGGGGGCTAAAGAGGGACTGGCATTGATCAATGGGACACAATTTATGGCTGCGCACGGTGTTAAAGCCGTAAGTGAATTTAATAGGGTACTTCAAAATGCAGATATCATTGCTGCGTTGATGATTGAAGGCTTAAATGGCTCGATAAAACCCTTTTTTTCCGAACTGCATGAGCTTCGCCCACATTCGGGGAACCGTTATGTGGCTTCAAATATCCATTCTTTACTTTACGGTTCGGCTATTTTAGAAAGTCATAAAGATTGTTCGCGCGTTCAGGATCCGTATTCTTTACGTTGTATCCCACAGGTGCATGGCGCTTCACGTAATGCTTGGCTTCACCTAAAGGAGGCGATCGAATTAGAAATCAATTCAGTAACGGATAATCCCGTTATTATAAACGATGAATTGACGATCAGTGGCGGTAGTTTCCATGGACAGTCCATTGCTTTACCTTTGGATTATGCTACGCTTGCAGTTTCTGAAATGGGTAATATATCGGACCGCCGGGTTTATTTATCCTTAGAGGGGCAAACCAATGGGGTTCCGAAATTGTTGATGAAATCGACAGGGCTCAATTCTGGTTTTATGATTCTTCAGTACAGTACGGCTGCTATTGCAAGTGAAAATAAAGGCTTATGTTTTCCTGCTAGCGCAGACAGTATACCGACATCGCTGGGGCAGGAAGATCATGTGAGTATGGGCTCTATCTCCGGTAGAAAGCTGCTTCAAGTCATAGATAACGTGGATAAAATCCTGAGCGTCGAATTATTATGTGCTGCACAGGCGAAGGATTATCATCACCCGCTGCAGTCCACTCCGGCATTGGAAGCAATTCACGAACGCATACGGCAGTTTATTCCACATATTGAATCCGATCAGCCAATGGAAGCTCTGTTGGACAGTGCATTGGAATTGGTCAAATCAGGCGAGCTGATTAGCTTACGCCGTCAAAGCAATCCACAGAATGCCATAACAATGGAGCTGGTAGAACGTTTTGAAACATTTTAGCTTCACATGAAAATGGAAAAAGATTTAAAACTGATAGGTCCGTTCAGGCAATTATTGACAATGGACAATATTCCGTTGAAGGGCGCCATAAAGGATGCGAAACTGCAGGTTATTGAGCAGGCGGGAATTTTAATCGAAGGTGAACTTGTTCAAGAGGTAGGTGACTTTGATTTTCTGTACCAAAAATGGCAGGATAAAGCAGTTCTTATTCGTCTTGAAGGTAATCAGGTTGCACTACCCGGTTTTGTTGACTGTCATACTCATATCTGTTATGCGGGACAGCGGGCAAATGATTTCGCCCTTCGCAATGCGGGTTCTTCATATCTTGAAATTGCGGAAGCTGGTGGCGGGATTTGGAGCACTGTCACCCATACAAGGGCCTGCACGGAGGATGATCTGGTACAGCTTACTGTCGACCGTGCCGCATTTTTATTGGCACAGGGGGTTACAACTGTTGAAGTTAAAAGTGGTTATGGGCTTCAGGTTGAAGAAGAACTTAAGATATTACGTGCGATAAAAAAAGCAAATCAAGTGGCTGCGGCGGACCTGGTACCCACCTGTCTGGCAGCCCATATGCTGCCTATGGACTATAAAGGGACAGCAAAAGATTATCTTGACCTAATGGAGGTAACCCTCTTTCCGGAATTGAAAGCACAACAATTGTCCAATCGCGTGGATGCTTTTATCGAAAAGACAGCATTTGATGCGGAAACGATCAGGCCATATTTGCAACGTGCCAAAGCCATGGGGTTTGATCTGACGGTTCACGCGGATCAGTTTAGTACGTCCGGTAGCCAAGTTGCTGTGGAACTGGGTGCGCGATCCGCTGATCATTTGGAAGCATCCACAGCGGTTGAAATCAACCTTTTGGCGCATTCCGATACTGTTGCTGTAGCATTGCCTGCCGCATCAATTGGCATTGGTTGTGCTTTCACTCCAGCACGAAAACTGCTGGATGCCGGCGTATGCCTGGCCATTGCGAGCGACTGGAACCCGGGGTCCGCACCGATAGGCCAATTGCTGACTAGTGCCTGCATATTGGCTACAATGGAAAAACTAAGCAATGCCGAGGTTTTATCAGCGTTGACTTTTCGCGCCGCACAGGCCCTGAATCTACACGATCGGGGCAAGCTAGTGAAGGGAATGCGTGCGGATTTTATTTTATTCCGGACCGATAATTATCAAAATATTACTTATTACCAGGGAAGTATGAAGCCTTCGGCCGTATGGAAAGATGGTAAGGAAGTATTTTCAACTGAACGATGATGGACAATACATTTAGTCGTGTAGTTGCAGAGGGCATTCCCTCCCAACTGCCACCCAAAATAGAACGTGACGCTATGGTAAGCCATGCGCCTCGGCGCAAGGACATTCTTTCAAAAAAAGAAGAAAAGCTGGCCTTGAGGAATGCCCTTCGTTACTTTCCGAAATCATGGCATGCTGAACTGGCGCCAGAGTTTTTGACTGAATTAAAGGAATATGGAAGGATCTATATGTATCGTTTTAGGCCTGACTATGCGATGTATGCGCGGCCAATAGATGCGTATCCTGCAAAAAGTAAACAGGCGGCGGCCATTATGCTAATGATCCAGAACAATTTGGACCCTGCAGTTGCTCAACATCCCCATGAACTGATTACCTATGGCGGCAATGGTGCTGTTTTTCAGAACTGGGCACAATATCGGCTTACAATGCACTATCTGTCCCAAATGACCGATGAACAGACCTTGCACATGTACAGCGGGCATCCTATGGGGTTATTTCCATCATCCGAACATGCTCCCCGCGTTGTGGTCAGTAATGGAATGATGATCCCGAATTACTCCAGACCTGATGACTGGGAGCGTTATAATGCACTGGGTGTCACGCAGTATGGGCAGATGACAGCTGGTTCGTACATGTATATTGGTCCACAGGGAATCGTTCACGGGACCACGATTACTGTCATGAATGCCTTTCGTCGACAGTTGCCTGTCGGAGAGACCATTCAAGGAAAGGTATTTTTAACCTCGGGCCTGGGCGGAATGAGTGGAGCCCAACCTAAAGCAGGTAATATAGCAGGCTGTATAACTGTATGCGCGGAGATTAACCCTGCGGCTGCAAAAAAGAGACATGAGCAGGGGTGGGTAGATGTGTTGGTTGAAAATATTGCCCAGTTGGTGAAGCAGGTTCGGGCAGCAATGATTCAAAAACAGACGATATCCTTTGCATACATCGGTAATATCGTGGAAGTCTGGGAAGCGTTTGACCGTGAGCATATCTTTGTAACTGTTGGATCGGATCAGACTTCGCTCCACAATCCCTGGTCCGGCGGATATTATCCAATGGGATTATCTTTTGCCGAATCCAATGCGCTGATGGCTGCTGATCCTGATAAATTCAAACAATTTGTACAGGCAACATTGGTTCGCCATGTGGATGCGGTCAATAAGCACGTCGCTAAAGGGACATATTTCTTTGACTATGGCAATGCATTTCTGCTGGAAAGTAGTCGTGCAGGTGCTGCTATATTGGACACAGAAGGGGATGGGTTCCGATATCCTTCTTATGTTCAGGATATTTTGGGGCCGATGTGCTTTGATTATGGTTTTGGGCCATTTCGTTGGGTCTGTACCTCCGGTGAGGCCAATGATCTGGAAAAGACAGATCAGCTTGCGATGGATGTATTGACATCCCTTCAGGCCATTGTTCCAAAGGAGATTCAGCAACAAATGTTGGATAATATCAAATGGATCAAGGAGGCGGGTAAAAATAAGTTGGTTGTCGGGTCGCAGGCACGTATTCTGTATGCAGATTCCAACGGGCGTATCGCGATTGCCAAAGCATTTAACGAAGCTATCCGAAAAGGACACCTGGCGGGCCCGGTCGTTTTGGGACGTGACCATCACGACGTCAGTGGGACGGATTCCCCTTATCGGGAAACAAGCAACATCTACGACGGCAGTCAGTTTACAGCTGATATGGCTATCCATAATGTAATAGGTGACAGTTTTCGAGGTGCAACTTGGGTGTCTATCCATAATGGTGGCGGTGTTGGATGGGGTGAAGTTATCAACGGTGGATTTGGGATGCTGCTTGACGGTTCGGCTGCTGCTGACGTTAAATTGGAGAAAATGTTGTATTTTGATGTAAATAATGGTATTGCAAGGCGAGCGTGGGCCCGTAATAAGGAGGCAAATCAAGCCTTGGACAATGCAATGGCGAGCAATAGCGCATTGTTGGTTACCCGTGCGCAACTCGTAGACGATGATATTATCAATGATTTGTTTAATGAAGACTGATGGATCCTTTATTTAATCACAAAGACTTATATGTCCCTGGAGACCAAGCCGTATGGAAGGGGCGGGTTGATGGCGAAGAAAGAGATTGGATGCGTTGGCATCAGTTGGTGGACTGTATAGATCTGTCCGCTGACTCCAATTTGAGTCAATCGTTGGTTTTTTTGGGATTTTGTAGTGATGAAGGTGTAGGTAGGAACCAGGGGCGGGTAGGTGCGAAGGATGGGCCAAGCGCGATAAGGAATGTACTTGCAAATTTACCAGCTCATTTTTCATGTGAACTTAAACTTAAGGATGCTGGTGATATTATGCTAACAGATAATGATTTGGAATCTTCCCAATTTACTCTTGGAAATGCGCTGTCTTCCATTCTTAAAGGCGGGGGATTTCCCGTTGTTTTGGGCGGGGGACATGAGGTAACCTATGGTCATTATCTTGGGGTAAAGCGTTTCCTGGACGACAGGAAATACCGGATCGGGATTATTAACATTGATGCACATCTGGATATGCGAGAAACTTCGACAGGACAGGGGAATTCAGGAACTGGATTTTTTCAGATCGAAAGAGACCTCAGTAACCAGGGGCAATCATTTCACTATTTGGCCATTGGTATACAGGAAATCAGCAATACGAGAGGTCTTATTGCCTATGCAAAATCCAAGCATACGCAGATTATTGAACGAAAGGATGTAGTCGCGGACAGACTGGATGCGCTTCGGAGACAGGTACGGGACTTTGCCGGTCAGGTGGACTATGTATATCTGACCATTGACCTGGACGCATTTGCAGCGCCCTATGCACCTGGTGTAAGTGCACTAGCCTTCAATGGTATCGTTCCTGATGAATTATTTTTCGATTTGTATAGTGCTATCATCGAACTGCCCAATTTGAGGTCGATGGATATTGCTGAGTTAAACCCTTATTTTGATATCGATGCCCGCACGGCTAAATTAGGAGCATATCTTATTTTCAAGTTATTGGAGCGGTTTTAAGCTATTATATCCACAGGTATGTTTCACGAAAGTCTGTCTTAATAATAAAAGCAGGTTGGCTCTTTCAATGATAGATTAACCTGCTTTTTATGTTTTTTTGGGGCTAAAAAAGCACATCGGCTAATTCCGCCTCTTTGTCAAAGACAGATTTTGCATAAGGACATAGGGGAAGAATTTTGAGATGTTCTTTTCGGGCAAAAGCAACTGCAGCCATTAACATTTGCTTGCCTAATCCCTTACCTGTGTAGTTTTCGCTGACCTCGGTATGATCAATGATAAACTTTGTTGGACCAGCCCAGGTGTATGTCATTTGCGCGACTGATTTTTCCTGATCTACTACCTCAAAACTGCCATGTTTTTCGTCGTTTTTATGTATTACTTCCATTGATTATGATTTAATGTGTTATCTAAAAGTAGCTACAAAATAAATAAAATCAAATCAACAACTTTCCTGTACTGTTGATTCTGTTGAATATTGCCGAAAATTGACTAAATGATCACAGGCCGTAGGGAACTGACAATTTCCGCCACTCCAATTACTCCCTTTGTTAATAAACTTTAGAAAAAATACGCTTCTACTAAAAATGTTAGTATATTTGTTTTAAGAATGACTATGAATCGAAGCAAAAAACAAGAATTTGCCATAGTGGATATTGAGACCACGGGCGGGAATGCAAAATCCAGTCGGATCACTGAAATTGCAATCGTTATACACGATGGTAATCGGGTACTGCATCGTTGGGAGACTTTGGTAAATCCGGGGATGGAAATTCCCAATTCTATTTTTGCGTTGACAGGCATCGACAATGACATGGTTAAAGATGCGCCAATGTTTGAGGATGTTGCCTCAGATATTCACGCTTTATTGAAAGATCGGGTTTTCGTTGCGCATAATGTCAATTTTGATTACTCCTTTATTCGTTTTCAGCTGCAGGAGGCAGGAATAGAATGGTCTTCAATTAAATTATGCACGGTGCGTTATGCCCGCAAGATCAAGCCTGGGCTATTATCTTATAGTTTGGGGCGTTTGTGTGATTATCTGGATATACCTATTGAAAATCGGCATCGTGCAGGCGGTGACGCGGATGCGACAGCGATCCTTTTTGGTTACCTGCGTGCATTGGACACAGCTCAGGTCTTTCAGGAAATGATCAAACATAAGGCTATCGATCAGCGTTTTCCACCACATTTAAATCTTAGGGAATTTGAGCAGCTCCCGCATACTCCAGGAGTGTATTATTTTCACGATAGAAATGGAAAAGTAATCTATGTGGGAAAAGCAATCAACATCAAGAAGCGGGTATCGTCGCATTTTACAGGCAATAATATTCAGGCACAACGGCAAAATTTTTTAAAAGAGATCTATCACATCAGCTATGAACGATGTGGAACGGAGCTTATGTCCCTGTTGCTGGAATGCGCTGAAATTAAACGGCTTTGGCCGAAATATAATCGGGCGCTCAAACGTTATGAGCCAAAATTTGCCTTATTTTCTTATGAGGACCAAAATGGTTACCTCCATTTGGCAATTGGTAAAATGAACCGCGTTCAGGATTTTATTCAGTTGTTTCAGCGGGAATATGATGCTATTCAGTTGTTGCAATCCTTTATGAAAGAAGGCGAAATTAATGCCCAGTTTTGTCATTTTGGCACTGCCAGTTTGGCAATTAAATCCACAATTAGGGGTGAGTTACCTGATCGTGAACTGCATAATACGCGGGTAGAACGGTGTATAGATGAATGGTCGAAGCGGAGGCCTTCCTATGTATTTATAGATCAGGGTCGGAATGTGGAAGAAAAAAGCTGTATTGTTATTGAAAATGGACGGTTTTATGGGATGGGTTATATTGATCAGTATGGTCAGCATGCTTGTCTTGATGATATCAGAGCAGAGGTTAAGGTGTATCCTAGCAATCATTATATGTTGGAACTGGTACGACAGATGGCCGAAAGATATCCAAATAAGGTACATTTCATGAATAATAATCCTATGGGCCTTGTCGCAGCAGAACCTGTCAGTAACTATGACAAAATTACTTCTGATAGGCTCTTTCATTAGTCGGGATAGCGCGCTATAATTTGCGAAATAGACTATTAGCAACGGGATTCGTCATATCAATCTCAGTAATTTGTTAAAAAAATGTGAAATAAGAGCCTACATTTTTTTTTGGTCTGATAGTTGAAACATTCCTTATATAGAATAATAAAAAAGACTTTTCATAATTTAGGTTAATAATTGGTTAGTTAAGACCTGGGGCTCCCAACCTCAGGTCTTCTTTTTTGTGTTTAGTAGCTAATTTTCTTTATTGTTCATACAGAAATACAGTGGCCGCGGCTCTAGGCTGGACCCAATGATAAGTTGAAATAGTATTTTGTTGGATAATGGTAATTTATTGTTTTTCAGTTATTTGTGATTTGTCCCCCTTTTTGTCCCCCCTTGTTTTTTTCTCTATAGAGTTAATTTGTTCTATTTTAGCGTCAGCATACTGTAATGGCGGAATTAGTAAACAAATATGGGGCGTTTTCTAAAAGTAGCTACGGTATATCTTATCCATATCTTTATATATAAAAGGGCCTAGGCCCTTTTTTTTTATTATTTATAATCTACAACCACTAGTGTCCCATTAAAATCGGGGCATTTTAAAAATTAAATAAATTTGGTGCATTAAGGTCCGTTCTTTGTTATATTGAAATTTAGTTTTGCTAAAGAACCCTCGCAGGTTTGTTTAATCAGTCAGGGAGATGCTTAATATTTATAGTACTTCATTAGTACTTCTGTCCAGTTTCATCTTATGCTGCGCGATGACCACCAAGCAGTACGTGCAGATGACGGTATAGATCTGGATCCGGACAGCATTTTCGGTGGTGTAGTTGCAAAAGTTAGAATCAAAACCTGTTTAATCAAAAAATAGTATTAATTAACTGTATTTCAAATATTTAAAAACAAAATTTTAATAAGGTAGCAATGATCTACAACTGTAGATTATCCGTAGTATTTGCCTTTGTTTAAGATCTTGCACCTAGATTTCGATATAGATATTATTCTTTTTGAGGGGGGCAAAACGGACCGACCATACCTAGATTGACAATAGGAGGAAATTAAAATAATAAGGAGCATCCGATTTTTCGGATGCTCCTTATTTTGACATAATATTTTGATTATTAGAAGTTTGGTTTCAATAAGTACTTGTCATAGAAACGGAAAATATGGTCGGCAGCTTCTTTTGCTGTATCGACAATGCGAAAAAGTTTCAAATCTTCTTCACTGATATACTTGTTTGGCAGCATGGTATTTTGCACCCAGTCTATTAAGCCTTTCCAATACTCTGAACCAACCAATACGATAGGGAAGCGCGCAATCTTACCTGTTTGAATCAAGGTAATTGCTTCAAAGAGTTCGTCCATTGTTCCAAAACCCCCCGGCATGACGATATAACCTTGGGAGTATTTCATAAACATTACTTTTCGCACAAAAAAGTATTTGAACTCAAGCAATTTATCCCGATCGATATATTTGTTGTGAAATTGTTCAAATGGTAATTCAATATTTAGGCCCACGGATTTTCCGCCAGACTCATAGGCACCTTTATTCGCTGCTTCCATGATCCCCGGCCCACCTCCAGATATAATTCCATAACCGCGTTCAGTGAGTAGGGCAGCGATATCTACCGCCATCTGATAATATTTGTGTTCGCGTGGTGTACGTGCAGAACCAAATATGGATACACAGGGACCAATTTTAGCCAATTTTTCAAACCCGTCCACAAATTCTGACATGACTTTAAAAATCTGCCATGAATCTTTAACCTTAATTTCCTGCCATGTTTTGTTCTCAAAAGCGCGGATAATTTTATCTTCTTTTGTAATGTCCATATATAACGTTATACATTTAATTTCTAAAACCCATTTTTTTTCAAAAAGGAATACAATATAGCTATTTTTTTAATACTAGCTACTTTTTGCGATTATTCTTACATTTGCATTATGAATTTTTCTTCTAAACTTCTTGAGAACGCGGTTGCGGAATTTGGCAAATTACCTGGTGTGGGGCAAAAGACAGCGCTAAGGCTGGTTTTGCATTTATTGAAGCAGTCCGATCCGGAGGTGGCCCGTTTTACTGCCACTATTGACCGATTGAAAGAAGATATTCAGTATTGCCAGGAGTGCTTTAATATTTCGGACCATTCGACCTGTGAAATATGCAGTTCTTTCAAGCGGGATAAAAGCATAATTTGTGTTGTGGAGGATACACGTGATGTTATGGCCATTGAAAATACAAATTCTTATCAGGGCGTTTATCATGTGCTGGGCGGCCTGATTTCGCCCATGGATGGCATCGGTCCGGCTGATCTTAAAATTGAAGGTTTGCTCAATCGTATTCAACGTAGTGGTGTAGAGGAAGTTATTCTTGCGTTGTCAGCAACAATGGAGGGCGATACAACGATCTTTTATCTGTACCGTAAGTTGCGTGAATTTGATATTAAGATTACGACAATCGCACGTGGTATCGCATTTGGAGGTGAACTGGAATATGTTGATGAGCTCACATTGGGCAGATCGATTGCCACGAGAGTACCCTACGAACGAAATGTAGGTTAGTTGTACGTCAAATAGATCTGTTTGACTCCCTCATGAACTTTTCGGCCTTTTCGTATCTGTTGCTGCCTGACTTTATCGTTTAGGATTTGACTGTTTGCTTTTTTGTTTTTGAGGATGTTGAAGTAGGCAATTTTGCCGATAGTCGTTTTTTCCAGTCCCAACAACGCGCAGGAATAAGCTCCTAAAAGATAGTTGTTATAATACAAATGAACTTCCCGCATGAGTCTTCTGCCAAATTTGCTCCTTGGATATGCCGCGTTTACCGGTTCTTCCATTAGAGCCTGAGCGAGTGCGACACTATCTTTATCACCTTCTTTTTGGGTCATTGTCCAATAGTACAGCGATTTAATAGCCTCCTCCTCCGAATCCGGGAGGAGATCTACTGGAATTCCCAATAAAGTTCCGACATATTTCCAAAGATGGAATATACCGTCAATTTCAGTGTTTAATAAATTGAATTTCATTTGTTTGAGTCCAATTAAGTAAACTAATGAAAAGCCTAGGTTTGTTGCCAGCATATCCCAGGTGTTTAAAGGAATTCCCCATTTATCAGAATTCCAACCACTATGTTTCAATATATTCAATCGGGCAAATGAATGGATGCATCTGGTCAATAAAATGGCCTCTATACCGATACCGCCTTTTTTCAATGCATCATTGGCCGTAATATCAACCCAAAATGTAACGGTTTCCGTTAAACGCTTTGCCGCACCTTTTTTCAGCGCTCCCGTAAAAATTAGCGGTTTGTTGATTGCACTGGATTCGTAGCCACCCATAAGACAGTAATCCCTTAATACAATTAGTCCGGTTAGTCCGGAGCGTTGACTGAGTTTGATTCCCTGCTCTATTTTTTGCCGATCGAGCCACTCAGGTTCCAGAGGTAATGTATCCATGAATTCCGAAATCAGTCCAACATAATCGGCTTCAATAACTCTACCGCGTAAATAGTCCCGAATCAGTTGCTGTCCCTTTACGAAACCAATTTTCAGATGCAACTGTTCCACCAGTTGATCACAGGCTTTGTCATATTGATATAGCAAAGGTATAAATTGTGCTGCATGAGCCAAATCGGGAGTGGTTGGCAATTTAGTTAGTAAGCTGACACCAATACCCTTTGTCCAGTAAAAGTGAAAAGAAGTTGTGTTAATTTTATAGCGATCGGGAATTTTCATTTTTGATAGTAATATATAGAGCTTGAATTTATTGGACTTGAATTCTCCTGTTCCCAGTTTAAGATCTGGTACCTATTGGATAGCCCACAATACATAGGATCCCGTTACATCAATTTTTTTCCCTCTTTTTGTGAACTTGAAGTCCATATAGTCTGTCTGACAGGAAGTAACGTCACTACAGCAGAACTGTCTGGAAATTTTAAAATGAACGCGAAAGGAGCCCTTTGAGGAGACGGGATCAAATGTGATGTTTGCGATGCTAAAATCGCTCAGGGCCGGAGCACCATCTTTATCTTCCAACTGATTAACGACATGATCGTCAATCTGACGTCGTTGCTCAGGACCTAATAGTTTCGAAAACTGGACGGGATCATCAATCAGTGAGTCAAAATTACCGTCTACTGTGATTGTCAATAGTATTGCGGTTTCTGCCATGTTTTAGTATATATTAAACTCCCTCCAATTGGGGATGTACAAGTTATAAATAGCTTCGGATTCTTTCTTGGTTTTTTTAGAAAATTTACAAAACGCTGCCAAAACGATCAGATTCAACTGTTCTTTATCAAGATCAATCAATCGGGAGGAAAAACAGATCTCGTTGCCTTCGATTTTATAATTCGAGTTCGATCGCTTGCTTAAACGTACAGCCCTAATCGCATAGTTATCCAGTTGCTCTTCCCAATAGCATACTATTTTGATTAATTCATTGTATAGAAGATCCATACTCCAAGCTTTGAGTAATTTTAATGTGTTTACATTCTTTCGTTGATAAACCAGAATGCTACTTGATTTAAGTTCAATGGCAGCAGGAGATACCGTCGAAAAAACTTTAACTAGGTAGGGAGTTTTGAAGAGATAATAGGGATTTTCAAGATAAGAATAGGATTGATCTCCTCCCTGATGTACTGGTGGATTGAGTTTAATATATTGCTTTAAAGAGGCAATATCGTAGTAGGGCGGGGCATAGATACGATAGGGAGAATATGTTCCCTGGATCTGAATATAATCTTTGTTCCAGCTGACGATTTCATAAAAATTATGATCAATTTCAATCTGCATATTAAAAACTTTTTTAAGGCTATTTGAAAACCCTGTTGGTTGCTTTTCATTCTAAACTGGATTTTTAGTTCTGCGCAACATTTGGATTTTCTATAAACTGAAATCAAAGTAACTATATTTTTGCATTAAACCCATGAATTGGGAGAAAATTCATGCAATGTCTAAAACAGATACCGCCATTTTATGTTTTCCAAGATTTATGATTTATCTTTGAACCTGTTTATGCATCATCCTACTGACCATTTCCCAATATTAAATCTGCAGAAGTTCTACGATGGAATAATGTCCGACCGTGATCTACTTTTTCATGAATTAATCGGAAAGCGGGAGATTGAAGAACCTCACAAGCACGATTTTTTTATTTTACTGCTTTTTGAAAAAGGAACCGGTACGCATACAGTGGACTTTGAAACATTTCGTTTAGGAACGCATCAATTACATCTCGTATTTCCGGGGCAGGTACATCAATGGTCGATGACAGACTCTACGCAAGGGTTGCAATTGATGATCAGCAGGATCTGGTTTGAAAGCCTTTTACCAGCTTTGCGCTTTCCGGTATCCTATTATTTGCGGCATTTGGTGATTACTTTATCCGCATCGGGGTATCAGGCATTGGAACAGGAATTTCGGGCTGTTTCCACTGACTTGAAAGAAAAAGAAATTCTATGGGAACTTATCTACGCCAGGGTCAAAGTAATCGTATTGCTGATTAGTAAATTTGTTGCGGACAATTTTAACGATTATGACCAATATCAAGATAACCCGATTATTGCGAAATTTGTGCAATTGATAGATTGTTGGTATAAAGCTGAACGATCTGTTGCATTTTATGCAGATAAATTAAATATTTCTGCCAATTATCTGAATGTTCTGAGCAACAGAATCTTTCATGTATCGGCTTCTGCTTTGATTCAAGATCGGATATTGCTGGAAGCCAAGAGGTTGTTGAAAATATCGAATAAGTCCGTTAAGGATATTGTTTTTGATCTGGGCTTTTATGATAATGCCAGTTTTAGTAAGTTTTTCAAGAGCCATACGAACATGACACCCAGCCAGTTTAGGGCTCAGCCATAATATTTACAAATGATGTGATAATATCTACAAAGCGGAAAGCCTTTAATAGCCTAGTTTTGAAAAAAATGATATTTTCATGAACGAATTAATTCAGCGAAGCGAGCAGTATACACTGGAAAATGTACGGTTGGAAACAGGGTTTCTTTACCGGGAAGGACAAATTATCGGAACTGATACCGCGCTTTTCTCCATAACGATAAAGGGTGGAAAAATACAGGAAATTCGGCCGGCCCAAACCGGTGATGGAACAGGATCATTCAATGCCAATGGAAAACTTGTTTTACCCACCTTTAGGGATATGCATATCCACCTGGATAAAACGCTATACGGGCTTCCTTGGAAAGCTGTGTTTCCTAAAAACAGAACGGTGAAGGATATGATTGCACGTGAGCAGGAAATTATCCCCGAGCTACTCAAAACATCAGTGGAAAGAGCGGAAAAACTAATTATGCTGTTACAAGGCTATGGAACTAATTTCGCAAGAACACACTTTAACGTTGACCCGACTTCGGGTACTAAATCACTGGAACATCTGCTCAGGGCGCTGGAACATTTGAAAGCGTCTTTTGGTGCGGAATTGGTTGCCTTCCCGCAACATGGATTATATTACACCGATTCAACCGGACTCATGCGTGAAATTGCCGCTTGGGACAAAGTTGATTTTATAGGCGGTTTAGATCCTTATAGTATAGACGGAAGTATCGAAAAACCGATGGACTTTACTGTTCAGTTAGCCTTGGACAACAAAAAAGGAATTGATATTCACTTGCATGAGGGGGGAGAGTCAGGTGCTAAAACCATTCATTATTTGATAGACAAAGTACTTGAGAATCCCGAGCTACAGGGACGTACATTTATCAGTCACGCTTTTGCGTTAGCCTATATGTCTCCAAAGGATCTGCAATACACCGCTGAACGTTTGGGCGCGGCGAAAGTCGGCATTGCCAGTTCGGTTCCTTTTCGGAATATGCTCATGCCATTACCGCAACTGCGCGAGGCAGGAGTGGAGGTGCTTACAGGGAATGATAATGTACAGGATCATTGGGGCACTTTCGGTAGCGGAAATATGCTGCAAAAAGCGAATCTTGCGGCACAGTTGTATGGTTATGAAACGGAATTTGACTTATCCCGTTGTCTGCGTTATGCTACAAATGGGAAATTACCGTTGGATGATAAAGGCAATAGAACATGGCCAAATGTAGGTGATGATGCAAGTTTCCTACTGGTGGATGCAAGCTGCTCCGCTGAAGCTGTATCGAGAATCTCTGCTGTGGACGGACTGCTGCATAAGGGCAATATCATAAAATGGCATAATTCGACGCCTGTTCAATCTGCTTAAACATCTCATTTATGGTACTATATAGTCACTTTTTATCCTCAAAAATAGAAAGTGACTTTTTAGATCAGCTCAACTGTTTTTTATAGTGCCATTATTGTGCAAAGGTTGTCTTGCAATAATCAATTTTATAGTTGTTCTTTTCGACAACCAGCTGTACCTCATTTTGTGTCTTTATATCATCACCGTAATCTATAAATACGCTGTATTTATTTGCGCTTAACTTTTTGATAAGGATGGCATTGATCGTTAAAGCATCATCATTACCTCGGCCAAATAACCACATTTCCTGTGTATTGAGGGGATAAACATTTTTCCATTTGGCTTTGTATCGCGCTTCCGCCTCGGGTAATTCGGCATCTGTCAGATTGGAAGGGCCATAAATTTTATTGGCATCCTGTAGGAATTCCATGAAACGTGCCGTACAGATGGTCTCTTCCTTGTCTAAATAATAGCAATACTTCCCGGGCTTCCTTTCTTCGCAGCGAAAAATAGTTTCCAGCCATTCTTTGGCCGGATCTGCAGCTACTTTTGATGCGGGCTGATCATTGTTTTTTGTACTGTCCGATAGCAAGATTTTTTTTTCGTTTCTACGCATTTCCCTAGCGGGGGTATTTGTATTGTCTGAGCTCGCGCAGCCTACGGTGACAAGCAATACAGCCAATATAGTCGAGAATATTTTTACACTCATTTTAGGATGAATTCATGTTGTTTATGCAAACGTAAAATTAGTATTTATATCGGAAGTCGTTCTCATGGATTTCAGTGATATTTTTTGCTTTCCAATCGTTAATGTACGTCAACTATGCTTTGGCTTCTTCTTGTCTACGCATTCTAATTGCGCATTACAAATTAACCGCTCATATGTGAGATCTTGGTTTGTATTTTTTATTGCTTATTATCAGGGATTTGTAATTTTATTTGTTATTTTTTTGATGTTTAATTATACTGCGCAGCTTACCTGCATATTCGCCATGCGATCTTTGTCATGTCAGCGATGATAAATGTTCTTTGATGAAAATAATAGCAAAATGCTTTTAAGATATGTGCCTCTCTTTGAAGGGAGCACGAAAATACTCTCAGGCTTTGATTTGCATCCCGGTGTCCTGTTTCTGTATAGCAGGATAGTGTTGTACCCGATGGGAATTCAATATACTGATAAGATGAAAAGCATGAGAGAAGATTGCCAGGGATGAAGGTTCGAATCCTTTCCCCGAAAGGGGTAGCTCAAGGGTAGAGCATGGCATTGTCGTTGTAGGCCGCAGGTTCGACTCCTGCTCCTGAGCAATCAGGATAGTTCAGCTTGGTTAGAACAACAACTCAATCGTGTGGGTTCGAATCCCACTTCCATTTTCGGATGGAATAGCATAAGGGTATTGCACAGAATTTAGGTTCTGGATTTGAAAGTTAACCTTCTTTAAAAAGGTCAGTTAATTAAAGCTTGCTATAGTTTGTCCGGTTCTGGAGAGCGCTTTGTCTCTCTTTGGAGCAGTTGGTGAGGGGCCTGTGATCGGGAACATCTCATACAGAGCCGATATAGGAAGAACCAGATAGCAACTAGCGGTGCTAGCTTTCTTGAAGTTTCTAAGTGTAAAGATCTGTAGGGCTCTTTTTGATTCCGCCCTGCATCGATGGACAAATAATAGCGGTTTTTTTCATTAGATAATAGTATAAAACAACAGATAGTATGAAAAGAGTACAAATAAATGTCAATGAAATTGGATTGGTGGTTAAGAATAACCAAGTCATCCGTGTATTGGAAACCGGTAAATACTGGTTGGGTTTCGGCGAAAAACTGGAGCTATACAATAGGGCACATTCATTTCCGTCCAACCAAAATATTGATGTGCTCTTGCTGCTGGAGGGCTTTCGTGAGCTGGTAGATATTGTCGAAGTGGAGGATACCGCTATAGCGCTGGTCTTCTTAAACAATAATTTTGAGAAGACATTGGCGGCGGGCAGATATGTATTCTGGAAAGGTCTGCAGTCACGTAAATTCCAATTGGAGGATATTTCAGAAATCGAAATACCGGCTTCTATCAACCGTCAATTGTTTGAAAAGCAAACCTTAGCTTACTATATCCGTCAATATAAAGTGGAACCAAATGAGAAGGGTTTACTTTTTGTCGATGGCGTGTTCACCGAAATTTTGAATCCGGGAACATATTTTTGGTGGAAGAATGCGAAAACAATCGCCGTTTCAAAAGCGGATATGCGTGTATTGACCTTGGATGTGGTCGGACAAGAAATTCTATCACGGGACAAAGCACAGATACGGGTTAATTTCACTTTACAATACCAAATCATAGATATCAAGAAAGCGCTGTTGGACCATAAAGAATACGAGAAGCAGTTGTACGCAGTGATGCAGTTAAATCTGCGTACCTATATCGGGCAAATGACTTTGGACGAACTGATGGAGAAGAAGACCGAGATCAGCAGCTATATTTTAGAAAATACCACTGCTTATATCGCCGGATTGGGGCTACGCTTATTAACTTGCGGGGTCAAAGACATTATTCTTCCCGGAGATGTCCGTGATATTATGAACCAGGTGCTGATTGCAGAAAAACGGGCACAGGCAAATATTATTACGCGGCGTGAAGAAACCGCTTCCACAAGAAGTTTGCTCAACACGGCGAAACTTATGGAGGAAAACAACATGTTGTTTAAATTGAAAGAAATGGAATATGTAGAAAAAATTGCGGAAAAGATCAATAGCATATCTGTTTCAGGAAATGGACAGATTGTCGATCAGTTAAAGCAATTGTTTGTCAAATAACGAGCATAGAAAGTAAATAAAATTGGAAAAAAGAGGTGCAGGTGGCAATTGTAAAGAGGTTATTGCCACCTGTTTGGAATTGGATTGATTCCCCCAAAAAAAATAACAAATGATAGAAAATGGAAAATAAAAGAATCAATGGCAATGACCTGATCGCATTGGGATATAAGGAGAATCATACATTAGGTGCTGCGTTGAAAATCAACAGCAAGCGACATGGTTTGACGAGAACGGAGATGTTGGGCAAATTTAAAGCTGTTCTGGAAGATCCGTCAGCATATTTGGCGGATGCAGTGTTCGGTGTACTGGCGGATGCCATATTAGGGCAGGATGCCGTTGATGCCTCCCTGATTACCTTGAACGAAAATCCTGTGGGATATAGCATCTATGGAGAGTCTGAAATCGAAGCGGGAGCCAAAGAGCAGATGAAAGTGGCAATGAAACTTCCTGTTACTGTTGCCGGTGCATTAATGCCGGATGCCCATCAAGGTTATGGGCTGCCGATCGGTGGGGTACTGGCCACGAATAATGCGGTAATTCCGTATGGTGTGGGGGTTGATATTGGTTGCCGAATGGCTTTGTCCATATTTGATATGCCAGCATCTCTTTTGGACACAGAAACGGACACATTAAAGGAAACTATCCTGAAACATACGCGATTTGGTGCCGGTAATGGGTATCTGAAACACGAACGCGTGGATCACGCGGTTTTGGAAAACAAATTGTTTTCGGAGAATAATCTGCTTGCATCATTAAAAGATAAAGCATGGACGCAGTTAGGTTCTTCCGGTGGCGGCAACCACTTTGTAGAATTTGGGATGGTGGAATTCAATGAAAAGGATGAAGTACTGGATACTGATAAAGGAGTTTACCTAGGCTTACTTACACATTCCGGATCCCGAGGATTGGGAGCCACTGTTGCTGCTCATTATACCAAATTGGCCAAGTCTTTGTGCAAGCTGCCTTATCAAGCTCAGAATCTGGCTTATCTGGACTTAAATACAATGGAGGGACAGGAATATTGGATGGCAATGAATCTGGCCGGTGATTATGCATCTGCCTGTCACGAGGTTATCCATGAAAAAATAAGAGCTGCTTTGGGTGCTGAGCTGCTAGCGAAAATTGAAAACCATCATAATTTTGCATGGAAAGAACGTTGGAATGAACAAGAGGTTGTGGTACACCGAAAAGGCGCTACTCCTGCGGCAAAAGGTGTCATGGGGATTATTCCGGGTTCCATGGCGACTCCGGGATTTTTGGTTCGCGGAAAGGGTGATATGGCGGCGATCCAATCGGCTTCCCATGGGGCGGGGCGGTTGATGAGCCGTACGCAGGCGATCAAAACGCTTTCGTCCGTTGAACTGAAAAATATGCTCTCTGATCAAGGGATTACTTTGTTGGGGGCAGGAATGGATGAAGCGCCTATGGCATATAAAGATATTCATACAGTCATGGCATCCCAAAAGGAATTAGTCGATATTGTGGCTAAGTTCTCTCCCAAGATTGTTCGTATGGCAGACGATGGTAGTCGTGAAGACTAGCATGGATTACTTTGCAAAAAAGCAGTTTCATTGACGAATGGAACTGCTTTTTAATAAAAATAAATAAGCCATTAACTGTGGGCGACTTCTTTGTAGGTGTACACGTTATACGGATAGATCTTTTTGGCGAGCAGTTTAGCGACGAGGCTGGACAGCAGCAGTGGTGCAAATAGTATATAGCCTGAAGGAACAATACTCGCAACAATAAAAATTGCTGTAAAAGGAGCATGAATAGCTGCAGAAAGCATGGATGCTGCGCCGAATAATGCGAAATTAATGACAATGAGCTGGGTGCCGAGATAATGATTGCAGGATTGCGCAAAAAATATGCCCAGGAGCGCACCCGTTACGATACTTGGAGCAAAAACGCCACCGTCACCGCCTGCACCCAAAGTAAGCGCCGCCGCCAACGGTTTTAACAGCACTAACAAAAGCAGTGGGAGAAAGTATAACCAATTGACTGATCCATGCAAACTACTTTCAAGGATTTTCCCAAGACCGTGATAACTGTCACCGTATAATAACGGCAGAACGAAAATCAGCAGACCCACAGTGATCGCTCCCAGATTGACCCGAATAAAATTATTTTTTATTCCAGCAAAGAACGATTTTGCATAGATCACAATTTTAGTGAAATATAGTGCCAATAAACCGCCTATTAATGCGAGAATGACAATATAAGGAACTGCCTGCCATTGCCATTGCTTTGGCGTAAAGTTAAACAGGGGAGCTGCATCCAAATAGTAAACAAATAAAGCAGCAACAAGCATCGAACTAATGCCGCTTATCATTAGTGTTTTGTTGTATTTTCTGGAAATAACTTCAAAGGCAAATAAAAGGCCGCCCAATGCACTGCCAAACAATAATGTCACTCCGGCAATAACACCGGCGCAGATCAGCTCGGTCTTATAAGCCCAAGCGGGATGGAGGCGTTTATAGGCTTGATTCCCCACAGTTGCTGTTGCTACTACCGTAGAAACTTCAATTCCTGTTGACCCGCCGAAAATAACGGTCAGAAAGCCATTGACATAATGGGACGGTATTTTAAAAAAAGGAAGATGATCTTTTCGTGTTTCGAGTGTCGTGTAGATCTCCTTGATCCCTTTATTCTTTCTATTTTGAAAAGCATATTTCCGGAGGAAGTATATTGTCGTGATGCCTATGCTGGGCAAGATGATAAAGAGTCGGGGATCTAGGTTTCCAATGCCCTCAGCTATTCTTTCCAGAAAATATCCGGTGATATGTTTGAGACTATAAGCCAACAAGCAGCAGATCAAGCTCACAAAAACTGAACTTCCGATTAATTTAAGGTAGCTATATCGAACAATTTTCTTACGATGCGTCGTGGTGCCCTGCATATTATTTTGCTTTAAATCGGCACAAAGGTAAAAGATATTTTGACGAAAATAAAAGCAAGGTGGCTCCGACATACTTATTGTTACATTTGCTGACGGAGCCATGCATGTTGTCAGGCTTTAACAAATTTAGCTGTTATTGCCCCAGATATTATTAAGTTTTTTGCTTA
Source organism: Sphingobacterium puteale (assembly GCF_003627955.1). Lineage (GTDB taxonomy): Bacteria > Bacteroidota > Bacteroidia > Sphingobacteriales > Sphingobacteriaceae > Sphingobacterium > Sphingobacterium puteale. The sequence continues at coordinate 161,768 of NZ_RBWS01000009.1, forward strand.
TTGAAGCGCGATGAAAATATCAACCTTAGCTTGTTCGGGATTTTGTGCATTTTCTCCATAAACTTCAAAATCTGCTGAAAATGCGCGCGGGAGATCGGCTTCCCAGATGTTCATCCACGCGTCGTAAACAATGCCCGCTTCCAGATTTCCTTCAACTTCGACATGGTGGTAGACATTTTCCTCAATGCGTATGCCATCCATGTCTTCCGGGACATCATCAAGATGGGCAACCTTACAGCCCAACAAAGTGGTGTAGGGTAGTGTGTGATCCTTTTCATATTCCGTATAAACACAATAGAGCGCATTGGAGATTTTGTTAGGAATCCGGTTCATGATATCATTTTCAAAAAATCGAGCCCAGAGAGCAGGAATATCTTTGGCTGCCTGACTATCTTGATTGCTTGTGCGTATCGCAATTCCAATAATATTAAAAGAAGGAATAGATCTGTTTTTCATGCGTTTTTATATTTTCTCCAAAAATAGATCCGTCAACTGACAACCCTCTGTCATTAGGAATTATTGAAATAAAAAATTATTTTTCCCTGAGCTGAGATTGCAGATGATCGCCTTCATGTCTGGTATAGCATAAAAGACTAAGCCGTACGGTTATTGATTTTTTCATTTTTGACTTAAATTATGTCAAACAGTTTGTTTATTAGTGTTATTTAAAGATGTAGTATAGCTCTAAATCCACGCGCGGCATAATAGGAGTTCGCGCCATTGTGGTAGGTGAAAACATGATTATAGCGCCGGTCACAAAATAAAGCACCTCCGAGTTGGCGAATGTTGGCAGGTGTCTGTATCCAGCTTGATGTTTTCAGATCAAATTCTCCCAAACTTTGCAGTTGTCGATATTGTTCTTCCGTAAGTAGTTCGACACCCATTTGTTTGGCCGTTTCTATTGCGCTGTCCGCAGGTTTATTTTCTTTTCGGGAATCCAACGCGGCTTGATCAAAGCAAAGACTCCTTCTTCCTTTTGGGCTCTCTGTAGCGCAGTCGACAAAGAGATAAGAGTTGCTGACTGGATCTAGGCCAATAACATCAGGTTCACCACCGCTCAGTTCCATTTGCTGTAAACTCCGGGCCTTGGCTGGATTTGCTTCGATTTTTTGCTGTATGGGTTCCCAAACCAGTTTCTGATGCCTTTTCATATTATTCTCAAATCTGGTCTTAAGTATGTTTAATAATGCGGTTTGTTCCGTCGCTGAAAGTGATTTTTTCATATTTGGTATAATTTGTATCTAAAATACACAATTAAATAGATCTGTTTATAGGCGATTATGGCAATCCCGTTAAATTACTTATTTACGAATTGAATTAAATTTATATTTTTACGTTCAAATTTTAAATAAAATATGGCTTCAGGAATATTTGCAATCTTAGATGATATTGCAGCTTTAATGGATGATGTTGCGGTTGCTAGCAAGATAGCGACAAAAAAAACAGCAGGAATCTTGGGTGATGATTTGGCCGTGAATGCGGAAAAAGCGACAGGTTTTTTAGCATCCAGGGAATTGCCTGTCCTATGGGCGATTACCAAAGGGTCACTCATCAATAAACTGATTATCGTCCCTATAGCTTTGTTGTTGAACGTTTTTTTTCCGATCGCTATTAAATACATTTTGATTTTAGGCGGATTTTATCTGGCTTTCGAAGGGGTTGAAAAGATTATTGAATATTTATTTCATCGGAAACAGCATGAAGGTGAAACAAAGACCGAAGAGGTTATCGCAGAGAATGATATGGAAGCCGAAAAGTCGAAGATCAAGGCGGCAATCACAACAGATTTTATCCTTTCTGTGGAGATCGTTATCATCGCCTTGGGAACAGTATTGGATAAAGGTCTGACTTTGCAGATTATTACTGTTTGTGTAGTTGCTCTTCTTGCTACGGTAGGTGTGTATGGTATCGTCGCATTAATTGTTCGGATGGATGATGCTGGATATAAGTTGATCAAAAGCGCGAACGAAAAAGGGCCTTTAGCCAGCTTAGGTAGACTACTGGTGTTAGCACTTCCTTTTATCATCAAATTGCTAGCTGTGGTCGGTACCATTGCTTTAATCCTGGTCTCAGGCGGTATTTTTAACCATTATATTGATTTCCTACATCACGCTTTGCCGGATTTCCCGGGTATAGTCAAGGAACTTTTGTTTGGACTTGGGGGCGGCATCATTGCAGTGCTACTTTTCACAATAGGCAAGAAAATTCTTGGTAAAAAGAAAACCGTAAGCACGACATAATTACTGAAAAATAGCTTCTAAAAATAAGAAAGGGACTGTATCAAAAGTTAATTTTACAATATCGATACCATCTAAAATTTCGACAATTTGTTAGATTCAGCGAAAAAGGGTCAAACCTCATCAGAGATTTGACCCTTTTTTATGATTTCTGTAATTAAAGGTATCCTCCCAAATTTAATTCTGATTTGCAAATGGGAATTTCGTTTATGATACGGCCCCTTTCTTCGGATAAACCGATAGATGGCTCAACATGGTATTGCTCGGCAACTCTACGTGCTACAGATAGGACTTGGTCGGGACATGGTCGCCTCTGCTTCACCATGAGAGCGACATGAGTCTGACATGAGTCCGTGTTGAGTCCGAGTTAAACATGGACTCATGGTCTAATCAACAGCGGTGAATCCTGCTCTTACCTCCTATATGGGCCGAAGCAGGGGTATAGCAGATACGGATCCAACTCGTACACGTATTAAACATGCATAAGACACGGACTCTTATTTTTAGAAAAATTATATATGAATTAGCTCTCTTCCGTGGCAGCCTCAGCAGCAGCGTCCAATTCTACTTCTTCACCTTTTGTATTGATTAAGATCACGTCATCTGACCCTTCTTTTGTGACCGATGCCAACCCATCGCTGAAGGAAGTTGCGCCGCTGTAGATAAAAGGAATGGCGATTTTCCCCTGACCGTTTAAATAACCGTATTTACCATCTTTGCTGGAAAGGAAAAGATTCGGTTCTTCGGTTATTGAAATAAAATCATAGGCTGGCGTTAAGATCTTATTTGTTTTTATGTCAACCAAGCTGTATTTGTCATTTTCGACAGAAATAAAATGTGTGCCATTGTTCTCCGAGATGAAGCTATAGCTTGCCGGTACAACGATTTTTCCGGCCTGATTTAGGATTCCGTATTTTTCATTTTGCTGAAAAACAGCGTAACCACCATTGATAAATGAAATCATATCATAATTGGCCGGGATAAGAACTTTACCTGCCTTGTCTAGTATACCATATTTTTCATTTGTTCCAAAAAGAAATTGCTCCGAATTATCGTCATAGCTTAAATAATCGTATTGAAAAGGGATCACGGTTTTCCCCGTAAGATTGATTGCACCATATTTCTCATTTTTAAACTGGACAACACTTACCTCACCGACAAATGGTGTGATGTAATGATACTGTGCTGGCACGACGATTTGTTGCGTATCATCCTGTAACCCCATAAGACCGGAAGTACTATCCTCAAATAAGTAAAGGTTTTCGGCCATTTGATTGTTTTCTTCACCCTCCTGTTCTTCCCCGTAGATGGAATCTACCTGATCATAATCTTCAGGAACGATAAAATCGTTGTCATTCAGTTGGCTGTTCGCTACACTTTGTGCCACAATGTCTACACCCAGTGGTGTGGTTACCTGTAAAACGCCACCGGGAATCTTTTTGAAAATATCAAAACTCTCCCAATAGATCACAGGAAGTTTCTCACTATACCAGATGGATAAGGTGCTATTGCCCTCGATATCTTCTATATTCGGAAGTTCGATCTGTGCTAACTTGCAAGGGTAACCAGCGATATTTTTAGTTTGGCCCGGAACTAATTTGATCGAGAAGGAAGTTGCGTCATCTTCGTGTACGATGTATTTCGATAAGGACGGATAGAGTATGGTCGATTTATCTTCATTCTTTTTAGCCAGAAAAATAGATTCCTGTCCATCCGCTGAGGAGACCACTTTTATCTTGTCATTACTGACATAAGCCTCATACAAGGAAACCGGAGCTTCCTGCTCGGTACCGCTGTTAGCGTTTGTAACCACAATGGCATAATCTATTTTAAACGCTTTATTGATCTGTGCGAGAGATACTGTGCTGGCAGCCATCAAAGCTGCGAATGATAAGAATGTTTTTTTCATCAGAATAATTTGCTTTTAGCGGTGAGGAAACGGTCATGAGCTTGTATGGTAAGATATTTTTGCCATTGTAAGCGCATGATAGGTTCATCTACCTAAAATTGATAGGCAAATATGATGATTTAGGATAAATGCTTTTATCCCTGAAATCCGTTATTTAGCCGATTGTTGATTAACAATCTTCGCCGTGTGCAATGTCAAAAATTCCCCTCAGTCAATCAACAATTGATATTTTGCCAATAAACCCGGTAGTTGCTCCGGTTCGAATTTACTCTTTTTCATCCGATTGGTTTCGGGATCCATTTGGATATGGACCGAAGTCCTAAAGTCACAGCCTTCCAGATTGCATTGGTGAAATCTGGCGTTCAGGAAGTTACAATCTTTGAAGATGGCCTGTTGGAGGTTGGCTTTTTCAAAATCAACATGTTGCAATGAGCACTGTTCAAATTTGAATTTCTTCATATTACGTTCAAAAAAAGAAGCGTAATCCAGTATGGTATTCTTCATTTGGATATGAAAAGAGAAGGAACTACATTCGTTGAACTGAATACCTAACATCTTGCAGTCCTGAAAAATGACATGATCCAATTGAGTTCCTTTTAATTTTATATTGGATAAATTACAGGATTTAAATTCACAATTTGTAAATATCAGATCAACCATTGCGGCGTTTTGGAAATCGCAATACTCAAATGTGCATTTATAAAATTCTGTAATTTGCTGTAATTCTTTGTTGAAGTTTACATTCGAAATAGTCTGCTCTACCAGTTCTTCCATGATTTGTCTGTACGTAAATATTGCGATTGACCGCAGACGAAAATACATTTTTATCATTGATAATGGAAGTATAACCGATTTAATCCCTTACATTGTTCCGAGGCCAAAAAATGGCTGACTTCAGGGAGAAAAATCTCTTGTTATCGGATCTAACTTTGGCAAGTCGCCAAACTTCCTTGTGTGTTGGCGGGAAATAGTTGTCTAAAAAGAACTCTGGTAGGTTTTTATATAGGTTGTGAAAGGGGCGCGATATATCGTGCCCCGTTGTATTTGCAAATTTGGTGTTGATCAATAAGGCAGTAAATTAATTGTTTTTTAAATATTGCCTTAATACATACTGTAAAATACCGTCATTTTTAAAATATTCGATTTCGATAGCCGAATCCAGTCTTGCTCTGACCTGAAACGTGATTGTTTTCCCATTTTCGTGAACAGCTTTTACATCTAAAAGTTTATGCGGTGTTAACTCATTCGCCAGGCCAGTGATGGTATAGGTTTCAGTACCGTCAAGTCCCAGCTTTTCCGCATTCTCTCCATTGATAAAAACAAGCGGTGCTACCCCCATACCCACCAGATTGCTTCGATGTATACGTTCAAAGCTTTCGGCAATTACCGCCCGTACACCAAGGAGAAATGTGCCTTTGGCTGCCCAATCCCGGGAAGATCCTGAACCGTATTCTTTTCCGGCCAAAACGATCAGCGGCGTATTAGTTTTTCGATATTCCATTGCAGTATCATAGACTGTTTTTACTTCATTTGTTGGGAAATACCGGCTGAAACCACCTTCCTGATCGGTAATTTTGTTTTTAATGCGCACGTTGGCAAAGGTTCCACGCATCATCACTTCATGATTACCACGTCTAGAACCATAAGAGTTGAAATCTTCTCTATTCACCTGATGGGCTTTTAGGTATTTTCCGGCTGCGGTATCTTCCTTAAAAGAACCTGCCGGCGATATATGGTCGGTTGTAACAGAGTCTCCTAAATAAAGCAATACTCGGGCATTTTTGATGTCCTCGATGGGCTGTGGAACTGCCTGTAAGTTTTCAAAAAAAGGGGATTCTTTGATATAGGTTGAGTTATGGTCCCATTGATAATTCTGGTCAAGGTTGACTTCCAGGTCTTGCCAGTCCGTAGATCCGTCGAAAATAACGTCATATACTTCCTGAAAATCAGATTGTTTAACGCATTCGTTAACTGTTTTGGTTATTTCTTCGCGGCTTGGCCAGATATCTTTTAAATAAACCGGTTGGCCATTTGGATCATAGTCCAATGGTTCTTCCATTAGATTGATATCCACTCGACCTACAAGGGCATAGGCAACAACCAACATTGGAGACATCAAAAAGTTCATTTTTACCTGAGGATGTACGCGTGCTTCAAAGTTTCTATTTCCTGACAGTACCGATGCAACAATCAATTCTCCTTTCTCTACTGCTTCAGCAATTTGGGGTGGGAGTGGTCCAGAGTTTCCAATACAGGAAGTGCAACCATAACCTACAGTGTGAAATCTTAGCGCATCAAGATCTGCATTCAGGCCTGATCTTTCCAGGTATTGGGTTACTACTTTTGAACCCGGGGCCAGTGAGGTCTTCACCCAGGATTTTGTGCGCAAACCGCGTTCGATCGCATTTCTGGCCAATAGACCCGCACCGATCATCACAGTCGGATTAGAAGTATTGGTACAACTGGTTATCGCGGCAATAGCAATACTGCCATCGCTGACGATATACTCCTTGTGATTGTGTTTGATGCGTACGGCATGTATGGACTCTGAAATAACTTCATGGGGAGAAGCATGTTCAACCGGAACTTTCCCAAAAGTAAATTCGGTCCCCGACCCACCATCTGCCAGCCAGGCTGATTCCGAACGCTGTGGCATAGGAATATATTGCCTATGGTGTTCGCTATCTAAAAGTTGTGAAAACTTATGGTTTAGATCCTTGACCAAAATCTTATCCTGTGGGCGCTTGGGGCCTGAGACTGTCGGTTCTAGTGTGTTTAGGTCAAATTCCACTACCGAAGAGTAGGAGATCTGTTCCTTTCCCGTGCGCCAGAGCAAATTGCGCTTACAGTATTCTTCGACAATTTTAATTTCCTGTTCAGTTCGATTGGTACTGTGCATATATTCCAGCGTACGGTCATCGATTGGAAAATAGGTGACTGTACAGCCAAATTCGGGCGACATATTGGATATGGTGGCGCGGTCTGTCACTGATAGAGTATCCAATCCTTCTCCGAAGACTTCAACAAATTTTCCGACAACTCCCTTATCGCGTAAGATTTTTGTAATCGAAAGAACCATATCAGTTGCGGTACAGATATCCGGAATTTTGCCTGTAAGTTTGAGTCCGATTACCTCCGGACAGGTGAAGAAGATGGGTTGTCCCAGCATGGCGGCTTCAGCTTCAATGCCACCCACACCCCAGCCCAGAACACCGATACCATTCACCATTGGTGTATGTGAATCGGTGCCCACCAAGGTGTCCGGAAAAAGCCAATTATCTCGGGCTATTACACCCTTGGCAAGGTATTCTAAGTTTACCTGATGACAGATGCCCATTCCCGGCGGCACGACAGTGAAATTTTTTAAACCTTTTTGCGCCCATTTTAAAAGCTCATAACGCTCTTGGTTGCGCTCATATTCCAATTCGACATTTTTGTCGTAGGAGTATTCTGTTCCAAAATAATCCACCTGCACTGAATGGTCAATCACCAGATCAACCGGAATTGCCGGATTGATCTTCTGTCCATCCTTGCCATGTCGAATAAATTCAGCCCTTAAGGAAGCCATGTCCACAACAGCAGGAACGCCCGTAAAATCCTGCATCAGAATACGTGCCGGCTTAAATGGAATATCTTTATCAACGGGTTGTGGAGACCAGCCGATCAATGTGCTGACATGTTCATCCGTTATACTAAATCCATCATGATTACGTAATACATTTTCCAGAAGAATTCGGATACTGAATGGGAGGTGCTCAATATTACCTTCTGGTAGATCCCTTAGGGAGCTATACTGATACACTCTTCCATCGATTTCGATTTCCTGAATTGATTTTTCCTTGCTCATATTGATTTACTTATTATATACTATATAATAACCATATCCGTAAATTTGTTTGTAATAACTTTTAGACATATCATTTCTTTCAGTTGTTGACTGCACAAAAGCAGCCGTTCGGATCAGGAATAACTCGGATCAGCCGGAGCTGTCGTTGCGTTGGAGAACGTTGATATTAGTTTGTTTTGTACGAAAGGTACAATCATTTGCCAGATCAGACGTTTAAGTTAATGTCCTTTTATTGGAGAAAACAAGATGGAAATAAAAAATACATTCAGATTGATTGCCGCTAGCTTATTGCTTTCTATACCATTTGTCCACACAGCGTTCAGTTATGCAGATACCGGAGAACAAAAGGAAAAAGCAGTCCTGTTAAACAAGAATGGGGAGGTTAGCTTTAAAGACAGCAAAGGAAATGTTGTTTCGTTAAATCAGCTCAAAGGCAAGGTTGTCCTGATCAATCTTTGGGCGACATGGTGCCCACCCTGTCTGTCGGAAATGCCTTCTCTGGACAAACTGTATAAGGATTTTCAGGGGAATAGCAAAATCGTTTTTTTGTCCGTTGACGTTGACGGTAATCTGAAATCTTCAGCAAAGTTTCTAAAAAAGCGGAAGTATAATCTTCCGGTCTATCAACTGAATTCGGCATTGCCAAAAGAATGGAGTACGACAAGTATACCGACCACCATTATCCTGGATAAAGCGGGCAAATTGGTCAACAAGCATGTTGGCGGGATGAACTTCGGATCAATGAAGTTTAGAAAGGCCTTAAAACAATTAAGTGAAGAATAAGTTGGAAGGTAATGGAATCTGCTCATTCGGTGCAAACTTAAATTTGCGGATTCATTTATTATTCTGCCATTTTCTTGCTAATTTTGCATGCTAATTGTATAAGGAGAATTTATATATGCCAGTCAAACTTCCTAATAACCTTCCTGCGATAGAACTTTTAAAAAAGGAGAATATCTTTGTCATGAGTGACCTGAGAGCAAATGAGCAGGATATTAGACCATTACGTGTTTTGGTCCTTAATCTGATGCCGCTTAAGATCACAACGGAGACCGATTTTATTCGTTTACTTTCCAATAATCCTTTGCAAGTGGAGATGGAGTTTCTTCGACTGGAAACGCATGTGTCCAAAAATACACCTGAGGAACACCTGGAGATGTTTTATAAAAGCCTGAGTGAAGTGAAAGAGAACTTTTACGACGGTATGATCATCACGGGAGCACCTGTGGAAATGGTTCGATTCGAAGAGGTGACTTATTGGAATGAGATCCAGACAATCTTTGACTGGGCGAGAACGCATGTAACGTCGAGCTTATACATCTGTTGGGCCTCACAGGCGGCGTTATACCATTTCTATGAGGTTGAGAAAAAACCTTTGGGAGAAAAACTTTTTGGCGTATTCAAACATACAGCACTAGACAAAAGACATCCATTATTTCGTGGATTTGATGATGAGTTTTTTATTCCGCATAGTCGCCATACCACTATTGAGAAGGAAGATTTGCTTACTAAAAGCGGCGTAGAAATTCTTTCCGAATCTCCCGAGGCGGGCATTGCAATCGCATCTTCTCGTGGCGGACGTGAGTTTTATCTGACCGGTCATTCCGAGTACGCACCGTTTACATTGGATGAAGAATATAAAAGAGATTTAGAAAAAGGCCAGACCATACGTATGCCAGCGAACTATTATCGTGATGACAATCCGGACAATCAACCTTTGGTACGATGGACGAGTCATGCGAATCTATTATTCAATAATTGGCTTAACTATTTCGTTTACCAGGAGACACCTTTTGATTTAAAAGATGTCGTTCACCTGGGCGAGATCAGACAGAAGGACTGAACACAAATTTTATCCTAAGCAAACAAAATACGTCGACGCGGGATTCTATCTATATAAAGTTGGTCGTATGAAAAGAATGTCTGTACTATTTTGTCTGCTATCTTCCTTTGTTGCGTTATATGCGGACGTGCCCATTGAGGAAAATCAAAAACTTAGAGAGGCAAACGGCACCTTATGGTATGCCAATCCATGGATTTGGCTGGGCGGTGTGGCGCTGTTTCTGATTATTTTCCTCCTTCTTCTCCGTAAATCGACGGGAAACAAGACGCAGACATAATGCAATGTATATTATTTTAGTTGTCTGCAAAACTATGTTCTGTATTACAAACAATAGCAAAACTTTTCTTAAGTTTGTGTGATAGAGAACAAACTAAAATATCATATGAAGAGAAGTATACTGTTAGCTGCTTTGCTGGCATGCGGTTCTTTGGCCGGTCATGCCCAAAATAATGCGATTAATGTAGACTACATGGATAAAGCCGTTCGTCCGCAGGATGATTTCTACAATTTTGTAAATGGTCAGTGGATGAAAACTGTAAAGATACCATCCGATAAAGCACGTTGGGGATCTTTTGATGAGTTACGTGAGAATACGGATATTGCCACGCTGAAAGTGTTGCAAGAGTCGTTATCTGGCCAGTTTCCAAAAGGGACTGATAATCAGAAGATCGGGGATCTGTACAGATCTTTTGTAGACATGAAAACACGCGACAAACTTGGCTTGGCGCCTGTTCAGCCCTATTTGACAAAAATCAATGCGATAAAGAATTTTGATGATCTTTATAAATATCTGGTAGAGGTTGCACCCATAGGAGGCAATCCTTTCTTTGGTGGATATGTCTATGGACATCTCAAAAATTCGAATGTCAATACGGTTTACCTGGGTGGGGGAAGTTTGGGTTTAGGCCGCTCTTATTATCAGGTAAAAGATCAAAAAAATGAAGAGACCTTAAAGGACTATTCAAATTATATTTCAGCACTTTATGCTAAGTCAGGTCAACGCACGAGAGATCTTAAAGGGCCTAAAATTGTCGCTTTTGAAAAAGAATTGGCTGCTAACCTAAAAACTGTCGAACAGTCGCGAGACGCAAACGGCCGATATAATCCGGTGGCAGTTGCGGATTTAAAGAAGATGGTAAAAAATGTCGATATTGCTAAATATCTAAACGAAGTTGGATTTAAAGCGGATACCGTTATTGTACCTGAACTGAAGTACTATGAAAATTTAGATAAGATCTTCAATCCTGCGAATCTTCCGGTCATTAAGGATATCTTAACATTTCATGTGTTAAATACTGCTGCATCATATACAACGAAAGAATTAAATGACCTTTCCTTTGATTTCTGGGGGCGTAAGCTGAAAGGGCAGAAGGAGCAACGTGCGCTGGATAAACGGGGGGTAGAGTTCGTGAATTCTATTGCCGGAGAACTTTTGGGAAAGCTTTATGTGAAAGAGAATTTTCCGCCACAGGCGAAAGCTGACGCTGAAGAACTGGTAAGCTACCTTGTAAAAGCATTTGGCCAACATATCAATGGTTTAACATGGATGTCCGCAGACACAAAAGTAAAGGCGCTTGAAAAACTGTCGAAGTTTAAAGTGAAGATCGGTTATCCGGATAAATGGAAAGATTATAGCAAACTTGATGTTAGTACTTCGCTTTACGAGAATGTCCTATCATCCAGCAAGTGGTCTTTTTACGAGAACCTTGCGAAACAGGACAAACCAGTTGATAAATCTGAATGGGGCATGACACCACAGACAGTCAATGCCTATTATAGTTCGCTGTTTAACGAAATTGTATTCCCGGCCGCAATTCTTCAGCCTCCTTTCTATGATTACAAAGCGGATGCAGCCGTTAATTTTGGAGGTATCGGTGCCGTCATAGGGCATGAACTATCGCACGGTTTTGATGACCAGGGAGCAAAATATGATGGAAACGGAAATTTGAATAACTGGTGGACGGATGGCGACAAGGCTAAATTTGAAGCAGCTGCAGATGCCTTGGTGAAACAATTTGAAGCCTATGAACCGGTTCCCGGAGTTTTTGTGAATGGCCGTTTCACCTTAGGTGAGAATATTGGTGATTTGGGCGGCTCCTCTGTTGCCTTTGATGCACTGCAACTTTATTTAAAAGATAAAGGAAATCCCGGTCTGATCGATGGATTTACACAAAATCAGCGTTTTTTTCTTTCTTGGGCTACTATTTGGAGAACAAAAACAACCGATGAGTTTGTTGTGAATCAGGTGAAAACAGATCCACATTCCCCTGCGCAATATCGGGCTTTTGCGCCGATTATCAATTTAGATGCGTTCCATGCAGCGTGGGAAACGAAAGAGGGTGACAAGATGTTTGTCCCGATGGACAAACGTATTAAGATCTGGTAGGAAAATCTATGGATCTTATTGATAAACAGCAAGGGGGAATTTCATTTGAAATTCCCCCTTGCTGTTTATCGCATCCATTTTAGAACAAGGTAGAAGCCAAGTCCCGTGAAGGAAAGTGTCAGCGCTGTTGCCCACCATAGTGTAGTGAAACCAAAGGAGTCAACAATAGATGTCCCGAGCAGTGGCGAAAAAATATTTGCCGCGGAAAAAGCTAATGAATTGAAGCCCATATATGCGCCTTGTGTTTTTGGGGTAGAGCGGTTCACGGATACAGTAGCCATAAATGGCAATGTCAGCATCTCACCGAGGCCAAAAATAAAGAAGGTGAAATATAACCAGCCAAGTCCGCCCATATAATTCAGCATGGCATACGAACTGGCGCATAGAAATGTACCGAACACCAAGGTGCTGATCAGTGAAAACCTCTTTTCGGCGACATGAACAACAAACATCTCCAGTAAAACAATCACAAAACCACTCCAACCCAAGAGGAATCCGATCTGATGGTCATCCAAGTGATGGACCTCACGATAGAATATCGGCAAGGTTGTAATTAACTGGAAAAAACAAAATGAAAAAATACAGCAGAAGATATTAAACAGCACAAAGGGAACATCCGTATAAGGGTTGCGGCTTTGGTTTGCTACTTCGCTGTGTAGCAAAGCGTCTTTTTTTGCTTTAACATCCGTTCTTTTTTGTCTTTTGTTAAAGAAGATAAAGAAAATTACTGCTGCACATAGCACGGCAAAGGAGTTTCCGTAGAAAATCCAATTAAACGAAATTGTGGCGAGGAAACCGGCAACGGCGGGACCAATTGAAAAGCCTAGGTTGATAGCCAGTCTGTTTAGTGAAAAGGCACGGGTTATATTTTCGGGCTTTGCATAGCTGGCCACTGAAACAGAGTTCGCCGGCCTAAAGGCATCAAAAATCAGACTTAGTGTAAAGATCATGACGGACAGGGACGGAACTTCTTTAAAATAGGGGATTAATAAAAATAAGGGGGAAGCCAATACCAGGCTCCCGAATTGTACCTTAAAACTGCCGATCCGATCTGTCAGCCATCCGCCGATATAGGAGCCACATACGGAACCTATACCGTAGCTCATCAGGACAATTCCGACTTGCTTAATATCAAAATGAAGTACCTGCGTCATGTAAAGTCCCAGGAACGGGATGACCATGCTACCCATTCTATTGATCAACATAACAATGGCCAAAAGCCAGGCTGCCTGCGAAAGGCCTTTAAAAGAATCCAGGTATATGGATATAATTTTTTTCATGCAAATAATTTGCTTTTTAGACGGTGTTGATTTTTATAAGCGCTTTGTTGTCATTCCAATAGGAGGAGCCCCCGGGCTTATAAAAGCGATAACTCATTTTGATAAAAAAATGCCAAATTGATATTGGTCAATTTGGCATCTATTATAAATTGATAACGTTTATGCCAATAGTGACTCTTCGATTGACGGGTTAACCTGATAGGTACTTGCTATCATCTGTTTTTTACCTGAACCGGGTTCCATAATGAAATCAATTCGGCCGAGATTAATGCCTGCAAACCCCACTTGGTTGATCACTGTCTGCGTTCCTTTTAAATTTGTGACTAAGGTCGGTTCGTTTAAAAAAGTATGAGTATGACCGCCGATGATCAGATCAATATCTGATGTTTTGGAGGCAAGTACCAGATCTGAAACCTTATCGTTCTCATATTGATATCCTAGGTGTGAAAGACAGATTATAAGATCGCACTTATGTTTTTCCTTAAGGATTTTAACAATTTTATTCGCGATTTCAATCGGATCCAGATAGCTCATACCCTTATAATTATTAGGATCTACCAGACCTTCGATATCAACACCAAGTCCAAATACACCTATTTTAATACCGCCTTTATGGAAAATGGTATAATCTTGTGTCTTTCCTTCGAGCACGGTGCCTTTAAAATCGTAGTTGGCGGTCAGAAAAGGGAATTTGGCGTGATCCAGATATTTGACAAGCCCGTTCAGACCATTGTCAAACTCATGATTACCAAAAGTCCCGGCATCATATCCCAATTTCGTCATGAGGTCCAATTCCAATTTACCTCCAAAAAGGTTAAAATACGGTGTCCCTTGAAACATGTCGCCGGCATCCAGCAACAGGAGGTTCTTTTCTTCCTTACGGATTTTATTGATCAAAGTACTGCGGCGAGCCACACCCCCCAGTCCCTGATACTTACCACCGTCCATTGGAAAGGGTTCAATACGGCTATGCACGTCGTTCGTATGTAAAATGGTCAATTTGATCTTTTTACTTTCTGCTGCCGCCTGAAAAGGTAATGAACCCAAAGCAAGTGCAGCGGAAAATCCACCGGCTTGCTTGATAAACGTTCTCCGATTAATTGATTTTAATTCTTCCATCTAAATCCGCATTTACTTGTTTACCTGCTTTTGTTAATTCACTTACATACGCTATCAAACCTTCACGCATCCGTTGGGGATAGTTGGTTCTGGAGACCGATTGCGTTAATAACACGAGATTATCACCACCATTGGCAAGGTAATCATAGGTGACCAGTTTGTATAATTTGTTGTCATCGATGGGCAGTCCTTTAATTTTGATGTCCTGTACCTTATTGCCTGTTATAGTTAAGGTCATGCCTGCAATGGGCTGGCCATGTGTGGTGGCGATATAATCTGCAAGCTGACGTATTTGGCTGCCTTTTAGTTCGATAATCGTCAATGTATTTTCAAATGGCATTACTTCAAAAATATGCCCTACGGTGATATCTCCTGCCTTGAGATCGTTACGGATTCCCCCTTTGGTTGCAAAGGCCAGATCTGCGGTATTATGGGCATAATGTGCACTCATCCATAATAACGCTTCACAGAAAAAATTTCCCATTAAGGTTTCTGGAGTTTTCTCTTTCGTGAGGGCCTTGTCCGCGTGTCCGATAACGCGGCTCATTTCAGCTTCCATCTTTTGCTTGAACGGCTCATAGATGGAAACGACAGTAGGATCTGCTTGTACGTCCTTATTAATATGATATTGCTGGAAGTCCTTCTGTGTAGGGTGGAGTTGCTTTGAGCAACCGGCGACCATCAAAAGCGAAGCGACTCCAAGACTACCAATAAAGGCAATTTGCTTTGATATATTCATTATAGTTAGTTTAACCAAATATTGGAGCAAAGTTAGCCAATTAAATACGAAGAAATCTTATTCCTGATACGCTAATTTTGCCAAAAACATAAAAACAATAAAAGCTTAACATAAATCTACGTTAAGCTTTATCATATAATTAGAAAAATAACAACCTAGTGAACCAATTCTGCTTCCGGGAGATCATCTATGGGAGTTTGACGGTCATTGTTTTTCGCCAATGTATCCAATGTGTTTCCTTGAAGGATCTTTTTGTTTTTATTTTTAGCTGATAATTTGATGCGGTAAGCTTTCCAATTCATCAGTAAAACGGAGAACAAAATCACGGCCAAACCTACAATCTGTAGGGAGGTTACGGCATGTGACGTGAAAAAATGACTTAATATTAACGCAATGATCGGATTTACATAGGCATAAGTACTTACTTCCATTGCCGGGCGCACCTGTAAAAGCCAAATGTAAGAGCTAAATGCGAGGATAGAACCAAATGTGATCAAATAGCCTAAATTGAACCAGTCTACAGGGGCGACGCTGCTTAATTCAAATGATGCATACTCGCCCGTAAAAAGTGCCGTGATATTAAAAAGAACGCCTGCAGTGACCATCTGCCAGGCTGTTTTGACCATAACATGTAAGTCTTCTTTTTCTTGCGCTTCTGTCTTTTTGAAATATTTAGATGCTAAAGAACCTACTGTCCAGGCAATGGAGCCCAATACCAAAATGCATAAAGCAATGATTTTCAAATTTCCATTTGCATTGTCGTTGGATGCCATAATCTGTTCGGCGAATAGCATAACGACTCCAACGAATCCGAGCACAACCCCGGCTACAGTAGTGATACTGCTAAAATTCTCCTTCCATTTAGGTTTGTCAAGTAAGATAAACCAGATGGCTGCTGCTGCGGCGATTATCGCTGCCACTCCACCGGATACATATTGCTCCGCCCAGATGACTCCGGCCATATCGACGAACAAGAGGAGGAATCCGACAAAGGAAGCTTCTAATATGGAACGTTTATTAAATAATTTATAACCTTTTATCGCGCAATAGCTCATCAGGATTGCACTTGCGGTAACAAATCGAAATGATCCTAATATAAATGGTGGAAAGCTATGCAAGGCTTTTTCTATAAAAAAGAAGGTTGACCCCCATACCACGTAAATTATAAAATAAGCAACTACAACCATCAGTGGGCTTGCAGCTTTTTTGTGTCCTTGTAACATAATGAAACCTCCTTTCTATTATTCAGGTATAACAACCTGTTGATCTTCTTTTACCGTCTGAAGTACGATTGTGGTACGCGTGGAAATTATTCCTTCTACTTTACTTAACGTATTGCGCATTAAATCCACTAAACCTGTCGAATCAGCGGTTCTTACTTTGATAAGATAACCATCATCTCCAGCTATGTCGTGCACTTCCTGTACTTCTGGGATTTCAGCAAGGGCTAGACCAACGCGCTGTTCACCGATAATGTCATTCGCTTTGATGAAAATAAATGATAAAAGTTTCTGATCGACAGCAGCAGGATTGATTTTGGCGCTGTATTTTAAGATCACATCTTTTTGTTCAAGCTTTTTAACACGCTCCAGTATTGCCGAAGGAGCCATACCTAATTCCCTAGCGATATCAGCATTATTGATACGCCCGTTATCCTGCATCAAACGAAGGATTTTGTAATCTACTTGATCTAAATTATATTCTACTTTTGTCATTTCGCCTGCAAAGGTAAGGAGAAATGTAGAATATTCAAAATTTTTATGTTAATTAAGAATAATATTCTGCTGTTAAGGTTTTTGTCGTGAATTTTATTCGATATAAAGTGGAGGGTATTGCTGGAGTTGGATCTAATTTATTGGGTAAAAAGGAATTGCGAAGATGCTGTAGTCTGCTGCATTCAACAATTATACCGATTTCTTAATTTAATAATTATATTTCTGGTAGATAGAATGACGCCCAATCCAATCAAACACCCTACGCACACACAGCCAAAGCGGTCTAGTGCAGCAAAATAGGAGCGGCTTTCTTGCTCATGTAAATAGACGATAATCAGCGCGACCATGGAGGTGCGCGCCACAGCCATAATATTCAGCGCCTTACAAATAGCCAATGAAGCAAGTATACCAATAATCATCGCATAAAGTTGCGGGATAGGGACGAAGTACAGGCTAAGTCCGATAGCTGAGCCGATAAAATTTGATTTAGCACGATCGATAGCAATTTTTTTTGATTCATTTTCCTGTGGGGATATGACCAGGATAATTGAAATAAGGGTCCAGGAAACAGAGTATTCCGGAAAGGATATAAATAGGATATAGCCCAGTAAAAACCCGCTCAGTACCCGTATTGTATATATAATAAAATCTGAATGTAATGTGTATCGAAGGATAAGATTACGCATATAACAAAGAGATGTTAATTCATTAAATCGTGTTGCTATTACAAAAATACGAGCAAATGATGAAGGCGCGAAATAAAATTCAGGTTTGTTGCATTTTGTGTATGCGTTTTTGTGCGTTTTGTCTGAAAGAATTGTATGTTTCTTGCAATTGTTCCTTTTTCCAAAGGAGAAATTTAACTAAATTTGTCTTCTACATTTAAAAAAGCAAATTCAGTGAAAGATCAGAATCAATTAGCCTTATTGGCAACTCAACTGAAAGGGGAGTTGTACTATACAGAGGAAGCATCACACCAAACCATGTTGCTTGCCTATTCCACGGACGCTTCGGTATACCAGGAAAAGCCGTTGGCAGTGGCTATTCCATCTGATATAAATGATGTAAAGAATCTGATTGATTTTGCGGGGAAAAACCGGACCACTTTAATTCCGCGTACGGCTGGCACATCGTTGGCAGGACAAGTCGTCGGAAATGGTATCATCATGGATATGTCCCGTCATTTTAACCGCATCCTCGAATTGAATGCGGAAGAGAAATGGGTGCGTGTGGAGCCGGGTGTCATTCGTGATGATCTGAACAACTACCTTAAACCATTTGGGTTGATGTTTGGTCCCGAAACCTCTACCGCCAGCCGGGCCATGGTGGGAGGAATGATCGGTAATAATTCTTCCGGTCTTCATTCTATTGTCTGGGGTGATACGCGTCATAACCTGATTGCTGCAAATGTGCTTTTAGATGATAAATCCGAGGTAAGCTTTGCTTCACTAGACGAGGAAAGCTACTTTAAAAAACTGTTACAGACAGATCGCGAGGGGGATATCTATCGCCACATGAATAACTTGTTGACCGATCCTCAAAATCTGGCAGATATTGAGACCGGTTATCCCAAGCGTTCGATAACCCGTCGAAATACAGGTTATGCGCTGGATGTGCTAAGTGATCGGAGTCAGCCATTTAATATGTGTAATCTTTTGGCCGGCTCTGAGGGTACCCTAGCAATTGTCACGGAGGCGAAGCTACGCTTGATGGATTTACCGCCTAAAGAATTAGGCTTATTGTGTGTTCATTTTTCCGATATGGTCGAATGTATGCGTGGCAATGTAATCGCATTAAACCATAGACCTGAGGCTTCGGAGCTGGTAGATAAGTATATTCTGGATTTTACGGTTGGACATCCAACTTATAAGTATAATCGTTTTTTTATAGAAGGCGATCCGCAGGCATTGTTAATCGTTGAATTTAGAGGCGATACGGAGGCTGAGACCGCGGCTAAAGCCATGGCTTTAAAGGCCGAGCTGATGGAAAGGGGCTTGGGCTATGCTTATCCTTATATTACTGGAATTGAGCAGACAAACCTAGTCTGGGATGTCAGAAAAGCTGGGCTCGGTCTTATCCGTAATCTTCCTGGGGACAGTCAGCCTGTAAATTTAATCGAAGACTGTGCTGTTTCTCCGGAAGATCTGCCCGAATATGTCAGTGACATTCAAAAATTATTGATTGAGGAAGGTGTACATGCGTCTTACTACGCGCATGCCGGAGCAGGTGAATTGCATATTGAACCCTTTGTAAATCTGAAAACAGACGAAGGTAAACGTACTTTCCGCTCCATACTGGAAAAAACAAGTGACCTCGTTTTAAAGTACAATGGATCATTAAGCGGAGAACATGGTGATGGGCGCTTAAGAGGTGAGTTTATAGGCAAGGTACTTGGTCAAAAGGTCTATAAGCTTTTGGAAGAAGTCAAGGTCATTTTCGATCCATTGGGGATTTTTAATGCCAATAAAATTGTTAACACGCCTCCAATGGATGCCCATCTGCGCTACGATAACGACAA
The DNA here is from genome assembly GCF_003627955.1 of Sphingobacterium puteale. Classification (GTDB taxonomy): domain Bacteria; phylum Bacteroidota; class Bacteroidia; order Sphingobacteriales; family Sphingobacteriaceae; genus Sphingobacterium; species Sphingobacterium puteale. The sequence goes on from NZ_RBWS01000009.1 coordinate 181,361, forward strand.
GAATAGGACAGCTATAAAAACATATTTCGATTTTTCTAAAGATGAATCCATTCTCCGTTTGGCGGAAAAATGCTCTGGATCGGGGGATTGTCGAAAAACGGAAATTACCGGTGGCACCATGTGTCCTTCTTTTATGGCGACCCGTGATGAGAAGGATACAACACGGGCCAGAGCAAATATGCTACGTCAATTTTTGACCAATTCCACAAAGAAAAACCGCTTTGATCATGAGGAAATCAAGGAAGTTATGGATCTATGTTTGAGCTGCAAAGGCTGTAAAACAGAATGCCCTTCAAGTGTGGACGTCGCTAAAATGAAAGCAGAATTTTTACAGCACTATTACGATGAACACGGCGCTGGCTTCCGAACGAAACTGATTGCTAATTTTACCGACTCTCAAAAACTGGGTTCGCTGGTCGCTCCACTTTACAATTTTGTCGTGAAGAACGATTTCCTGTCCGGTTTGGTTAAAAAAACGGTCGGATTTGCTGCAAAGCGTTCACTTCCTACAGTTAACGGAACGACATTAAGCCAATGGGTCAGGAAGCAAAAGATCGTGCCACGGGCTAAACGCCGTGTCTATCTGTTCTCTGATGAGTTTACAGAATATAATGATGCTGAGATCGGTATCACGGCCTATAAACTGTTAACGACCTTGGGTTACGAGGTGGTTATTCCAAAACATGTGCAAAGTGGGCGGACTTTTCTTTCCAAAGGATTTGTCAAAGAAGCAAAAAAAATTGCTAACCAGAACATCAGTTTTCTAAAGGACCTGATCACAGATGACACCCCGCTGTTAGGTATTGAACCATCGGGAATAATTACATTCAGAGACGAATACCTAAGCTTAGTTGATGAAAATCTGCGTAGTGATGCCCTTCGGGTAGCAAAAAATGCACTTATGATTGACGAGTTTCTTTTGGCGGAAATTGAGGCAGGTCGTATTCTTCGGGAACAGTTTACTGCTGGTGACAGAAAAATTAAATTGCACGGACATTGCTACCAAAAGGCTTTTCATTTGGTGGGCGTTACCCAGCAAGTATTGTCTTTCCCGTTAAATTACTCCGTTGAAATCATTCCATCGGGCTGCTGTGGTATGGCGGGTTCCTTTGGTTATGAGGCCGAACATTATGACGTTTCGATGAAAGTGGCGGAATTGGTTTTATTGCCCGCTGTACGCAAAACAGATACCACAACTTTAATCGCAGCAGCGGGTACCTCATGCCGGCATCAGATTAAAGATGGTGCCGGCAGAAAATCGTTCCATCCTGTTGAAATTTTATACGATGCTTTATTGAAATAAAATAAAAACATTGCCAATGGTTGTTTGTTATCAGTAATAATAGTAATATTATAAGAGCAATATTTCAATGATTACTGATAATAAACAAATCACCATGTACAAAATTCAATCTATAGCCATTCTCGCAACAGCTACGCTGATGTTGGCTGCTTGTGGAAATTCTAATCAGAAGAAAAACGATGGAAGTGATACTGCAACGGCAAACACCATTGAGCGGGTGCGCATCGAAAAATTTACGAACGGCACTCCCGGACCTGAAAAAAAGAATTTCTTTTTGCGTATCACCGATGAAGTAAAGACAGATTCGAGTCGTATTTATACGACTAAATCACTTTTTAACAAAGATACGGTCGGTGCTAAATTTGAAATCATTGATTTTATACCTGCTGGTATTATTGATGGGCAACCAAGTGACGACGTAGGATTTACAAAAGGGAAAATTAAAATCACTAGTCTAGGAACGCAATCCAATAATCTAGTCAAAGCTTTGGGTGAATTGTTTCAAATGCCAACCAGCGATGGCTTTACAAAAGACGTAGTACTGCCCAATGTTTTCTCATCCAATAAAATGAATGTTGATTTATCAAAGAAAACTGCATATAGCTTTAAACTCTTTTTAGAAAATAAAAAAGCAGAACCGGCGGAATTGTTTTTTAATGTGGATACTTATAAACATTCTATTGAATTTTCTGAAAAAGATCCGTCTTTCCGTGCTGGATTATTATCAGCTTTCACTGGAAAGTAAATCTTTAAATTTGAACGGGAGTTACACATTCAATATTGAAATAGAAAATGGCTGGATATTGCCCAATTATCCAGCCATTTTTTTATTATTTATTCTGTATGTTGTGAGCTTTTTTAGGTCGTAGGTATTGACTGACAGCTCCCACTGAATATAGCGCAAAAGAAGTGTTCTAATTTTTGTGCTATTTTTTTGAAAATATCGTTTGCTAAACAAAAAAAGTTATCTTTGTGCTAATAAATTTAGTTTTATTTATGAAGCATTCAGGGACGGCAGACTTGCCACTGCACTATGGAAAGGTGCCTGCCTGGCTCTATGAGCGGATGAGCGCATTGGGCAAGTCCATTGTAGAGGTGATCCTGATGGACTATGGGCAGGATGAGGTGCTCAGACGATTGGCAGATCCGTTTTGGTTCCAGAGCTTCGGTGCGGTACTGGGTATGGACTGGCATTCATCAGGTATTACCACGTCGGTTATGGGGGCTTTAAAACGCGCCGTTAATCCCTGCGCGCACGCATTTGGTCTCTATATATGCGGCGGTAAAGGTAAATTCTCCAAAGATACACCACAAGAACTACTTTACCTCGCGGACAAAACTGGTTTGGATGGTAATAGCTTGGTTCGGACAAGCAAGTTGGTCGCAAAAGTAGATAACACGGCGATACAAGACGGTTATCAGTTGTATCTGCATAATTTTATTGTCGCTAAGAACGGTCATTGGGCTGTGGTACAACAGGGTATGCACGATCATGATGGAACTGCCCGTCGTTACCATTGGCATTCGGAGAACGTCCGTTCCTTCGTCGAGGAGCCGCATACAGGTATAAACGGTTGTCCACAAGGAATAATTTTAAATTTAACGGCATCTGGAGCAGCTCCCAATAGGACAGGTATCATGACGCTCTTCAATGAAGATTCTTCAGATGTCTTAGTAGAATTTAAAAGATTGATGATGCCTTCTCATCATGACGTTAGGGTTCCGGATGTTGATCTCAAAAGGTTAGGAGCGATGTTATATGTTGCACGGGAAAATCAGCCTAAAAATTTTGAGGATCTTTTGTTATTAAAAGGCATGGGACCCCGCACCTTACAATCGCTGGCACTTGTCAGCGAAGTGATCCATGGAGCTCCTGCGCGATTTAATGATCCCGCACGCTTCTCTTTTGCGCATGGTGGAAAGGATGGACATCCCTTTCCTGTTCCTCTAGATATTTATGATCAAAGTATTCAGATCTTACAAAAAGGTATTGAAAAGTCAAAGCTGGGCAATAGGGATAAATTAAAATCGATGAATAAGCTCCATCAGATCGTTCTGGAAGCAGAACATAATTTTATGCCTCAGTTTGATATTCAGCAGATAATAGAGGAAGAACGCAGAAATTCCTGGAGATATAATGGCCGGACAGTCTTTGCTCGCGCAAAACCTCCTGATGAAACAGGAAAACAGCTTTCACTTTTTTGAGTAAGATCGGCGGTGTAATCATTTTGTTAAATTGTGTTAAACCTTATTAAAATTATTTCTGCGCTAGTATATTTGCTCACAAATGAAAGCGGTTATTACAATTCTATGTTTTATAGTCTTCCTATTAATTAGGAGCGGTAATAGCCATGCTGTGCTAAACGAGTCCGACCGTCCTGCGATCAGTTTCATGTATCAGCATAATGAGGCAAATTTAAAGGACAAGATTACTTCGCTAACTTCCCGCATTGATCCCCTTATTGCAGGAAGCGTACACGATGAAAATCCCGTCATTGAAGAATTTAACAGTGAGAATTTCCAATTAACCAAAGATCTTCAGACAGCCTCTGATTTTGTCGCATTATTGCTTTGTGCAGTCGTATTTTTCATTTTTGTGTTTCGGTTTGCAAAGAAAATCCCTTTTTGCAATTTTGTTGCTTATTTATATCCCCAAAGGTATATCTTCCAGCAAAACTGGAGAATTTAATGGCCAATCCTCCGAAATAGCTTAGCCTTATTCTTTTTTATTTCTGTATCAATCGGATTTTCATTTCTCCGTTAATGATTTTACCGTTTTTGCATCTTACAACAAGCTTAGGATAGGTTGTTTCAATTCCCATATCAAACAAACAATCAAACTTATTTTTAATTAGACGCTTACAAATGAAAAGAGTATTTATGCTCGTTAATTTGGCTATCGTATTATGCCAAATTGGGTGTACTTCCAAAAAGGAAGAAAAAGAAGAGAAAGAAAAATTTAATGTGACTTCTCCGGTACAAATGGATACAACTATCCGTAAAGATTTTGTATCCCAGATTAAGTCTTTCCGTAATATTGAATTACGCGCACAGGAAAAAGGATATCTTGAACAAATTTTTGTGGACGAAGGACAATTTGTACACAAAGGACAACTGCTGTTCCGCATTATGCCCAAAATGTATGAAGCAGAGTTTAGAAAATCCATGGCTGAAGTGAATGTTGCCGAGATCGAAGTACAGAATACCAAGAGTCTAGCGGATAAAAATGTGGTGTCCCCGAATGAACTTGCCATGGCCAAAGCTAAATTGGAACAGGCTAAAGCCGCTGCAGCTATTGCTAAACTGCACCTTTCTTTTACAGAGATCAGAGCACCATTCGATGGTACAATTGACCGAATTCCATTGAAATTAGGAAGTCTGGTGGATGAAGGGGAGCTGTTGACGAGCCTTTCTGACAATAGCCAGATGCTTGTCTACTTCAATGTTTCGGAACCAGAGTATCTTAATTATCAAACGAATGTCAGTAAACGGGGGGATACCCATGTCGGATTGTTGCTTGCCAATAATGAATTGCTTCCGGCGCATGGCGTGGTAGAAACCATCGAGAGTGAATTTGACAGTGAAACAGGTAATATTGCGTTTAGAGCTCGCTTCCCAAACCCCAACCGTTTACTGAAACACGGTGAAAGCGGAAAGGTCGTGATGAATTTCCCATTGAAGCAGGCATTAATTATACCGCAAAAAGCAACCTATGAATTGCAGGATCGTAAATACGTTTATGTTGTGGACAAAGACGGCAAGCTAAAAGCCCGCCACATTAACATAGGTAATTCCCTTCCTGATCTTTATGTGGTTGCAAGTGGACTTCAAAAAGACGACAAATTCTTACTGGATGGGATACAGAAAGTGAAAGAGGATGAAAAAATCAACTATAGTTTCGTTCAGCCAATAGATGCCATTTCTAATTTGAAGTTAAAAACAGAATAAATCCCCATATCTTAAATAACATGTTTAGTCGTTTTATAAATAGACCTGTACTTTCGATCGTCATATCACTGATCATTGTGTTTCTGGGGATTCTTTCAATGGTACAACTTCCGGTAACTCAGTTTCCGTCCATATCGCCACCTAAAGTAAATATTACAGCGGAATACCCGGGGGCGAATGGGGAATTGATGATCAAATCAGTGATCATTCCACTTGAACGTGCCATAAATGGTGTTCCCGGAATGAAATACATGGCTTCAGACGCCGGTAACGACGGCGAGGCTAGCATACAGGTGGTGTTCAACCTGGGCACGGATCCAAATCAAGCATCTTTGAACGTACAGAACCGTGTGGCTTCTGTTGTCAATAAACTTCCCCCCATTGTTGTCCGTGAAGGGGTAAAGATTACACGGGAAGAATCCAATATGTTGATGTATATCAACCTGTTTAGTAAGGATAAAGATCTCGATGGAAATTTTATGTACAACTACGCGGATATGAACATCGTTTCTGAGCTGCGGCGTGTCGATGGCGTTGGTGTGGCAAATATTCTCGGAACACGGGAATTGGCCATGCGGATCTGGTTGAAACCTGATCGTATGACAGCATATAAAATTTCAGCGGAGGAGGTAATGAAAGCTCTTTCAGAACAAAGCTTGGAGGCATCTCCGGGTAAGGCCGGGGAATCATCGGGTATTACGTCACAGTCCTTTGAATATGTGCTGAAATATCCCGGACGTTTTACCACGACAGAAGGCTACGGCAATATCGTATTGCGTACAAATGCCAACGGTGAAATGTTGCGTCTGAGGGACATTGCGGACATCAAATTCGGTTCGGCAATGTATGATATCTATTCAACCTTAAATGGAAAACCGTCTGCTGCAATCGTGCTGAAGCAATCCTATGGCAGTAATGCTTCTCAGGTTATCCAGGATGTTAAAGACAAAATGAAAGAACTGAAAAGCTCATTTCCAAAGGGACTGGACTATGAGATCAGTTATGATGTCTCTAAATTTTTGGACGCCTCAATGGAAAAGGTTATTCATACCCTAGTTGAAGCATTTATTTTGGTGGCAATCGTTGTCTTCCTATTTTTGGGGGATTGGCGCTCCACATTGATTCCGACTATTGCGGTGCCGGTTTCCTTAGTAGGATCGTTTCTTTTTATGCAATTTTTTGGTATAACAATCAACTTGATTACTCTGTTTGCCCTTGTATTGGCCATTGGCGTGGTGGTTGATGATGCTATTGTCGTTATCGAGGCGGTACACGCCAAGATGGAGGAATTGCATATTTCCGCTTATCAGGCGACGAAGAAAGCGATGCACGAAATCAGTGGAGCGATCATTGCGATAACCTTCTTAATGGCGGCAGTATTTATACCCGTTGCTTTTATGTCTGGACCTGTCGGTATATTTTATCGCCAGTTTTCCATTACAATGGCGACTTCTATTATCTTATCGGGTATAGTAGCTCTGACGCTGACGCCTGCACTCTGTGCCATTATGTTAAAGAACAACCATGGAAAGGCACGCAAAAAAAGCGTTGTGGACAAATTTTTGGACGCCTTCAATCGCATGTTCGATAAAATGTCAAACAAATATGTCTTCTTGCTGAAAGGCATTGTCGACAGGCGTCTCTTTACTTTTGTGGTGTTGATCGGATTCTGTATCGGAGCTTATTTTTTAAATAATGCCGTACCGGCAGGTTTTATTCCAAATGAAGATCAAGGAATGATTTATGCTATTATCCAAACGCCGCCAGGTTCGACTTTAGAGCGGACAAATTTGGCCGCTCAAACCTTGCAGAAGGAAGCGGAGGGTATTGATGGTGTACAGTCCGTTTCTTCGTTGGCAGGTTATGAGATATTAACTGAGGGAACCGGAGCCAATACCGGAACTTGTCTGATCAATCTAAAAAGCTGGGAGGAGCGTAAGGAATCCTCACAGGAAATTATCGAACAGCTGGAAAACGCCGCAAAAAATATTCCCGGTGCTTCCATTGAATTTTTTCAGCCACCAGCAGTACCGGGCTATGGTGCCGCCGGAGGATTTGAATTGCGGCTTTTGGATAAAGCCGGCTCTGGTGACTACAAGAAAATGGAGACCGTGAGTAAGGATTTTGTCCGGGAATTGAATAAACGACCTGAGCTATCCTCTGTTTTTACCTTTTATAGTGCGAGCTTTCCACAATATATGCTTCATATTGACAATGATATGGCTCAATTAAAAGGTGTTACGATTGATAATGCACTGAATACACTCTCGACCTTGGTGGGCAGTAACTACGAAACCAACTTTATTAAATATGACCGACAATATAAGGTCATGGTGCAGGCGTTGCCACAGTATAGAGCTCTTCCTGAAGATATCTTGAAATTATATGTGAAAAATGACAAGGATGAGATGGTACCTTTCTCCGCATTTATGCATATGGAAAAGGTATATGGACTCTCTGAGATCACACGGCATAATATGTACATGGCCTCCGAGATTTCGGGTTCTGCTGCCCCGGGATATAGCAGTGGCGAAGCGATTCAGGTAATCAACGAAGTTGCTGCTAAAAGCTTACCACAGGGCTATGGCATAGATTGGGCCGGTATCTCCAAAGACCAGGTGGGGCGGGGTAACCAGGCTATTTATATCTTTCTGATCTGTTTGGGCTTTGTCTACCTTATTTTATCGGCACAGTATGAAAGCTTTATCATGCCGTTTGCGGTATTGCTTTCCTTGCCAATTGGTATTTTCGGTGCATTTTTCCTGTTGAAGGTCCTTGGACTGGAGAATAATATTTACGCTCAGGTAGCCTTGGTTATGCTCATTGGTTTGCTCGGTAAGAATGCCGTCTTAATCGTTGAATTTGCCACACAGCGGCATGCGCAGGGGCTAAGTATTATCGAAGCGGCATTGGAGGGTGCCAAAGTAAGGTTTAGACCTATCTTAATGACATCGTTTGCATTTATTGCAGGTTTGATTCCATTGGTGTTGGCCTCCGGACCAGGAGCGATCGGCAACCGGACGATCGGTACGGCAGCAGCAGGAGGTATGTTATTCGGAACTGTGTTTGGTATCCTTGTCATACCGGGTCTTTACTTTGTTTTTGGAACAATTGCTTCCAAACGCAAGCTCATCAAACATGAGGATGAAAATCCATTAACAGAAGAAATCGATAACAATGGCTAATCAAAAATATAAACACTTGGTGATAGGAGTTCTTTTGTCAGCGGCGGTGACCGGCTGTAAAGTCCCTAAAGCGACACAGATTCAAGAAAATAAGCAGGTGCCACAACAATTTGCCGAAGCATCGGCACTGGATACAATGAATTCGGCGAGCGTGAAATGGCGCGATTTTTTCAGCGATCCCAATTTAGTCACCTTAATTGACACCGCATTAAAAAATAATCAGGAGTTAAATGTGACTTTGCAGGAATTGGCAATCGCCAAAAACGATATCTTATTGCGAAAAGGAGCATTGAAACCAAGTATAGGTTTGCGCGCCGGTGGGGGGGTGGAAAAAGTCGGCCGGTATACCAGTCAAGGGGCAGGTGATGCCAGCACAGAGATAACGCCCGGCAAGGAAATGCCCGATCCACTGGGTGATTTAACGATAGGGGCTTATGCCAGCTGGGAGATTGACGTCTGGAAGAAGCTAAAAGATTCCGAACAGGCAGCATTGAACCGTTATCTTGCGACAGTCGAAGGTAAAAACTTTGTTCTGAGCAGCCTTATTGCAGAGGTTGCCCGCTCTTATTATGAACTGTTGGCGTTAGATAACCAACTGACGATCATCAAACAAAATATCGAGGTGCAGGACAATGCGCTGGAAGTAATCAAACTACAGAAGCAAGCGGCACGTGTAACGGAACTTGCTGTTCAGAAATTTCAGGCCGAAGTATTGAAAACTAAGGGCATGGAATTCGAGACACGGCAACAGATTAAAGAAACAGAAAACCGGATCAATTTCCTTTTAGGACGTTTCCCGCAGGAGATAAAGCGTGATAAAAGCAGTTTCGTAGATATGGTACCGGCCAAAGTACAAGCAGGGATACCGAGTCAATTGTTGAGCAATAGACCTGATATTCGTGAGGCAGAATATGAATTGGTGGCTGCTAAATTGGACGTACAGATTGCAAGAAAAGAGTTTTACCCATCTCTGGAGATATCGGCTGCCCTTGGCTTGCAAGCTTTTAAACCGTCCTACCTATTTAAAATGCCCGAATCCATGTTGTACAATATTATAGGTGAGCTGGCAGCGCCGCTGTTGAACAAAAATGGGCTGAAAGCAGAATTCAATACCGCAAATGCAAAACAGATACAAGCGGTCTATAACTACGAGAAGACGATTCTAAATGCCTATCTCGAAGTATCCACACAACTATCCAATATCGAGAATCTTGGAAAGAGTTATGATTTTAAGACCAAAGAAGTTGAGGTGCTCAATAATTCGGTTACCGTTTCAGGTGATCTATTTAAATCGGCACGTGCCGACTATATGGAAGTGCTGATGACACAACGTGACGTACTGGATTCAAAACTTGAATTAATAGAAACTAAGAAGCAACAGCTGAATGCTGTGGTCAATGTCTACAAAGATTTGGGAGGAGGCTGGAAATAAGTTGTTTGTTTGAATGGACCCCGCTAGGCGGGGTTCTTTTTTTGTCCTCACCACTAAAGTTATTTCTTGCAAAAATAGAATTAATGCTTATTTTTAATTTATATTAATGTATCTTATTTTATTTGTTTTATGGAATCACAAGAATATTTACTTGTTAACGATGAGGCCGAAAGGGGCGTTTTCTATAAGAAAACATATCTTCATGTTGCCCTTTCCATTTTGGCATTTATCGTTTTAGAAAGTCTTTTGATAAAATTAGTGCCTTATGATTTTATCGTATGGATGGTCAGTGGAAAGTTTATCTGGTTATTTCTTCTTGGTTGTTTCTGGCTGGGAGCATCGCTTTCTTCCAGATGGACCCTAGCCCAAAGCCGACAGACTCAGTATATGGGTCTGGCATTCTACATCGTGTTGGAGGCAATTATTTTCCTGCCGATGATTTTCATTGCTGCAGCGATGACTGATGGAGCGAGTATGCTTTATCAGGCAAGTATCATGACTGTTGCCCTGTTTACAGCGCTGACAGCAGTGGCCTTTATGTCAAATAAGGATTTTTCTTTTCTGAAAAACATCCTTGTTATTGGGGGCTTCCTGGCTTTAGGTGCAATTGTCGCCGGTGCAATATTTGGATTTCAACTAGGGCTGTGGTTTTCTGTATTCATGGTTTTGATCGCTTCCGGTAGCATCTTATACCAGACACAAAATCTAAAATATAACTATGGCAATGAGCAATATGTCGGAGCAGCATTGCAGCTATTTTCTTCGATTATGTTGCTGTTTTGGTATATCTTGCGTATTCTGATGAGCCGCCGTTAATTCGGTTTGTCTTCAAGAAAAATAAAAAAGGTATTTAGAGCACATTTGAATGCGTTCTAAATACTTTTTTTTGTCAATGTCTTGTATGTTTACACGGGGTTATTCGCTATTTCAATAATTCTAAGTGTGTGCTTATTCCGATTCTGTTCCAGGCATTGATCGTAATAATAGCGATGATGATCTGTGCAATTTGTTTTTCATCAAAAAGATTCTTTGCTTTCTGATAGGTTTGTTCCGTTAAGCCCTCTTGATGAATTAATGTGATTTCCTCTGTCATCTCCAATAAGACCTGTTCTTCGGTATTGAACAATTCGGTTTCGCGCCAAGCGTTCAGCAAAAATATCCGTTGTGGAGTTTCACCATATTTTAATGCGTCCTTTGTATGCATATCCAGGCAAAAAGCACATCCATTAATTTGCGATGCCCTTATCTTAATAAGCTCTTTTTGGATAGGAGTTAAAAAAGTCCCGGTAAGATAGGTTTCTAAACCCATCATTGCTTTGTACGCTGTGGCGTCTACTTTTGCAATATTTAATCGTGCTGTCATTGTGTTATATTTTTATACGACAAAGTTGAAGGAAAGATTGAATAATAAACTTAAACTGGTTTAAGAAAGCCAGTCAAAGCCGCATTTAGCATCTTCGTCGATAAGAATTATTCACGGACAAATCTTCTTATTCAGATATCATCAGGTAATAGTTGTCCGGATCCCGAAGAATAAACTGATTTTTTAGGGAGTTTTCATTGTAATGAATTTCCTTTTCGAAAGTAGCATCGAGTTTGGTGGCATTTTCAAATACCTCCTGGAGATTGGCTACCCGAAAGAATAAGATGAGACCATTTCCGGCATTTTTGGGTTGGAGTAGTGTAGGGTGTGCGTGTTCACCCCATTTGTGAAGGCATAAAATGACATGGTTATCGACTGTTAGTATCTCAAAAGTCTCGCCACCATGTGCGCTGTTGCAGCCCAGTAGTTTCTGATAAAATAATGAACTTGCTGGAACACTTTCCACAGCGATTATTGTTTCTGTTCTGACCATTGGTTTAATTTTTGGTATTTAATATTTCCTTAGCCTTCATATAGCTATGTCGGCCGAGGAATAAACAAGTGAAATAGGAATTCGGTTTTATAAAGGGTTAATTAACAGATATTAATCTTTTAATCAAAAAGACTGAGTTGCATGGTTTTTACCAGATCAAGGATCATGCGGTAACCTGCAAGCGAATTGCCATGCTGGTCTAAAGCGGGACTAAAGGCACCTATCCCCATTTTACCGGGGACACTGACCGTGATTCCGCCACCGACACCGGATTTACTAGGCAAGCCAACCGTACGTGCATATTCACCACTGAATTCGTACATGCCTGCAATTAACATCTGTGACTGAATTAGCTGGGATAGATTTGGGTCCCGATATTGTCGGTTTCCATCATAACGAACGCAGTGATTGGCAAAAAAATAACCTATTTTGGCCAGATCTTCGGCGGTGATTTCGATCGAACATTGTTTAAAATAGTTATTGAGTTTTTCTTCTCCTTCGCCATCAATTAAGCCATTGTTTCGCATGATATAGAACATACCGCGATTTCGATGCCCCATTTCCCGTTCTGAGTTATACACAGCATGGCTATAATCAATATATTCATTGTTTGTGATGAAACGGATCATATTAAGGATTTTAATAAATGGTTCCTCACCCTTTCCTTTAATAAGAGCTGTGGTCAGTATGGCACCCGAATTCATCATCGGATTAAGCGGTTTTCCCATTGTCTCTAGATTGCCAAAATGATTGAAAGGCTTATCTGTACCAAAATAACCCATTTTATCAAAAACATTTTCTTCGCCATTTTCCCGGACCGCAATCATCAGCGCGATGATCTTCGATATACTCTGGATTGTAAATTTCTGCCGGATATCTCCGGCGCTGACGACGGTACCATTGCTATTGACAACTGAAAGTGCGAGGGATTGCGCATTTGTTTTGCCCAGTTCGGGTATATAATCTGCAACTTTTCCTTGTTTATAATATAGACGGTTCTTTTCGAGAATGGTATTTAAAGTTGCTTGATCTAAGGTTGTCGTATCCCGTACTGTCGATTCAGTCGCTGTTCGTTGCGCAAGGCAGGGGCCTGTCACGCCTGTATAGCTCAGGACAAACAGCGCTGTTATCAAACCAAAAGTTTTATTCATGTCTTCAATCTTTTTATGAAATCCCAAAGTTAGCAAAGTAGGCCTATTTTTAGCTATTCGGCGGTACAGGATCAACATTCCAGCCTGAAAGAATGTCGCCATAGAAGAAGAAGGTGACATAGAAATTCTTTTTACTGACCTTATCCTTCACAAGATATTTTTTTGTTACATCATAGTTGTCAACCTGTTTGTATTTTGACAACGCTACGGGACGGGCAGCCGGATTTTCAGCCTTTACCATGTCCTGAATTTTTTGCGTGATCAATTTCATAATACCGACTTTTCTGAAAGGATCGTTTTCAACTTTATGCCCCTGAATTGGAGATAAAGTACCGTTATTTTTTTCTTTTTTTAATTTCGCAGCTGCTGTATAGGCTCTAAAACGCTCCTTAATTTTTGGATCTTGAAGACTATGTATGGTGAAAATAGAAATACCCTGGGCACCATTGTTCAATGCCTCATCCATATCGACAAACATTTCATCATTGTTTTTAGCCATTAAACCACAATAAAGGGTGGTATGGTTTGCTTTATCCCGCACATTTTCCAAGGTACAATCTTTTATGAAGCTTGGATCTTCGGTGTAAAAGTTACTATAGACCATAGGAAATACAAGATCTAGATTCCATTTCCCCCAATCTTGGCGAACCATTCTTGAAGCCATTTTGGGAGTAGGAAAAGGAGAGGCGGCCATTGTCTTTCCGTACGCATGTACAACATCCGCAATCATATTAGCCATTTCAGTGATCTGATCGCAACGAAACTGCCTCCATTTTAAGTCTTTTGAAGGATCTTTTTGAGCTCTTGGATCATAACCGTATTGCTTTTTGAATTTTTCTATCGCAATTGGATGGTATCCATAGTCCCACGCGGCATATTCGCGATCTTGGACGATATTGTACTTTGGCCATAGCGTCGTCGGCAATACAACATCGACATAGCGGTTATAATCTATGGATATTCCTGCTAAACCTTCAACTTCACAATAAGACTGAATTTTTTGTTTAATGTAGTCTTTAACTTCTGGTACCACGGGCGAAAGAAATTTATAGTAACCTACATAGGCGGTGGTATCAGCCAGGCTCTTTCCATTTCTATTGACACTGAACCAATCTGGATGTTCTTTTAGAATTTTATCGCGATCATGTTCCAGGTTCATAGTCCACAACCATGCAATTACCTGTATGCCATATTTTTTTGCAATTGGAATTGCAACGCGATATTCATCAGGACTTGCTGCATTTAGCATAACCCCATCTATTCCCAAATAATTCATCTCCCTACAGATCGAGTCAAAATTTATGTTTGGATTATAATCAAGCCAGGTCCAAAACATTGCCGGTTTCTCGTGCTCTGCGGCTTTGGAAACAGGGACTAAAAATCCACAGATAATTAATAGTAGACAGATACGGCATTTTCTGATTAATTGTTCTTTCATATGATTTATTGATTCTAAAATTTATTCAACAGGATGCCGCCAATTCATGAAAATCTTTAAGGTTATATTGACCGTGGTTTAGAATTTAGCATCCATTTTACATCCACCGTGAAAATACACAAAAACGGGGAATTTACTCCTTTCCCAATATAATTTGCAATCATTTTCTTTGAGTTATAAATTTTATTAAAAATTTAAAACCATTCATTCATTCATATGTTAATAGAGCAAGAATAATTAATATACATTATTGACATTGAAAAGTGTGCTGGGCTACCAGTGAATAGCTAATTATTTTAGATATGAGGAAATTTTATATTCCAATTTTTGTCTTGTGTTTATTGCTCCATACAACTGTCCATGGGCAGGAGCCGGGGTCGGTTGAGCCGGCAAAAAAAGATTCTTTACAGCAAAGCAAAGGAGAGGTAACCTATCCTAAACTGCAGATCAAGGGACTTTTTCAGGCACGGTATCTTGTGAGCACAACGAAAGATGTCGATGTCAATGGGCTTCATCACAGCGATGGCACAGGGACAGACAATAATTTTATGGTAAAGTATATGCGGGTGCAGATGCGTGCGCAGATTAGCAAGCGCACTGAAGTGGCTGTGCTTGCCAACCTAGCTGATTTTAAAAGCGACCCAAAAACCAAGGTACTTGAAAACGCTTACCTAAAATATACTTTTAGCCCTAAGCTGGCCATTACAGTTGGTCAATTCCGACCTTGGTTTGGCATTGAAGAAACCTATCCGATAGATATTATAAAATCCTTGGATTGGTCAAATCAATATCTTGAATTTGGCAAGTTGGGCTGGGCAAGTTTTCAGATCGGGATGGCCGCAACAGGGGAAGTTAATTTAGGAGATATGCCATTCAGTTATTCCCTTTCCGTTGTCAATGGAAACGGTAAAAATCAAGTCGCTGATAATGATAACGGAAAACAATATTCAACACGTCTGGTATTCGGGCTTTCAAAAAAATATAACGTCAATCTCGGGTTAAATGGCGGGATTGGTGAGGTCATGAAAAAGCAGGTTCATGCACTGGGAATAGATCTGAGCGGGAATGTGGATTTTGGAAAGCGATGGAACCTAGATATGCAACTGGAAGCGAAACAGGCCATAAATCATAACTTATACTATACGCAGAATGAGGAAGCGCGGACATCAAAGCTAAGTGATTATCTCGTTCGGGGTATCTACTTCCTTCCCAATTTAAGGTACGAGGTTAACTATTACAATCTCAGTGCATTTGAGCTTTCCTGTCGTTACGAATATATTGACCCAAACTATAAATTAAATGCAAATGGAAGGCAGACGTATACACCCATGTTTGGTCTAGAGTTTTTAAAAAATTACGGTGCCCGGATACAGCTCGGTCTGCAGCTCGACCGCTATAGAAAGCAGACTCCGAATACCAATGAATACAATAGAAATTTATTTATTGTTCAAGTACAAAGTAGATTCTAATCTTTTAAATCGCAATTCTTATGAAAGAAATTAGTATCAGAAATGTGGCCATCACCTTTATTGTTGCGCTCATTTTGTGGTTTATTCCAGTCCCGAAGGGCGTTAGTCCTGAAGCTTGGCACCTGTTTGCCATATTTGCTGCTACGATACTCGGTATCATTCTGAAGGCAGCGCCAATGGGTACCATGTGCATGATGGCTATCGCTTTCACGGCACTGACGCAAGTACTCGCGCCGGGAGATGCCGGTAAATCGATTACCAAAGCACTGACCGGTTTTGGAGACAAAGTTATCTGGTTGATCGGAATTTCTTTTTTCATTGCGAGAGGTTTTATCAAAACGGGTTTGGGGAATCGTATCGCATTTCTTTTTATTCGTGTATTTGGAAAAAGTTCGCTTGGACTGGCTTATGGTTTGGGGTTGGCAGATGTATGTTTGGCCCCTGCGATACCCAGCAATACGGCCAGAGGGGGTGGAATCATTTATCCGATTATGAAATCCATGGCCATTAGCTTCGATTCTGTACCTGATAAACCTGAGACGCATCGAAAATTAGGTTCCTATCTGACATTGAACAGCTACTACATGAATTTGATTGCATCCTCTATGTTTTTAACCGGAACGGCGAGTAACCCAATGTGTCAGAAGTTTGCCGCCAATCTTGGAATTGACATTACCTGGATGTCTTGGGCTGTAGCTGGATTTATTCCTGGAATAGTAGCCTTTTTTGTTGTTCCACTGGTACTCTATAAACTCTATCCACCGGAGCTAAAAAAGACGGGCGATGCACCTAAAATGGCCGCAGAAAAATTAAGGGAAATGGGACCAATATCCAGAAATGAATGGTTGATGTTATTGGCATTTTTTATTCTCCTAGTGCTTTGGATTTTCGGCGGATCACTATCTATTGATGCGACCACAACCGCATTTATCGGCCTGACTTTGCTCTTGCTGACTTCGGTACTGACTTGGGAGGATGTAAAGGCGGAGAAAGGGGCCTGGGATACAATTGTCTGGTTTGCCGTTTTGGTGATGATGGCCAGCTCGCTTAATGAACTTGGATTTATCGGCTGGTTTAGTGATTTGATCAAGGTACAGATTGGAGGGCTGAGCTGGCAAGTTGCTTTTCCGGTAATTATTTTGGTGTACTTCTTTAGCCATTACATCTTTGCGAGTGCTACAGCCCATGTCGCTGCAATGTATGCAGCTTTGTTAGGCGTTGGGGTATCATTAGGTATTCCACCCATGTTATTGGCCATGATGCTTGGGTTCCTCGGGTCCATATACGGCGTATTAACACATTACGGGCACGGGCCTGCACCGGTATTCTTTGGTAGCGGTTATGTTGATCTCAAGTCCTGGTGGTTGCGTGGACTTGAAATCGGAATCGTCCTACTTATTATCTATATGGGCATAGGAGGATTATGGATGAAAGTCATTGGTTATTATTAAAGAAAAAAGCTTATGCTATCGACCTTATCAAAGAAGATGCTCATGTGTTTAACGGGGTTATTTCTCGCCTTCTTTTTGCTGATCCATTTTTTAGGAAACCTGCAATTATTTTTACCCCGGGAGCAAGCGCATTTACAATTTAATGCGTATTCACATTTTTTGTCGGGAAACATCCTGATAAAAATAGTTTCCTATGTGCTTTATTTGAGTATTATACTGCATGCTATTGACGGATTGGTCATCACGATAAAGAATAGGAAAGCGGCCAGTACCTATCAGTCAGACGGTCGTGGACGAGCGAGCAAATGGTACTCGCGGAACATGGGGATTCTGGGGACACTTATTCTTATTTTTTTGGTGATCCATTTCCAGAACTTCTGGTATGTATATAAGTTTGGCGCTCCGCCATTGGATGCAAAAGGAAATAAGGACCTCTATATATTGGTTATTGCGGTGTTTCAACAATGGTGGTACGTACTTATCTACGTCTTATCAATGGTGGCCCTATGTTATCATCTTATCCATGGAATTCATAGCGCGGTGCGGACCCTGGGCCTGTATCATCCAAAATTTGTCCGTTGGTTTAAAGCAATTGGGATTACTTATTCCATTATTATCAGCATTGGTTTTGCATTGATGCCAATTTATATATTTTTTACTGTTAACTAAAGGCGAAGACATGATTTTAAACTCAAAAATACCAGCGGGACCTTTGGAAGAAAAATGGACACGCTATAAAAAAACGGCAAAGCTTGTAAACCCAGCGAACCGAAAAAAATTGGATGTCATTGTTGTGGGAACGGGATTAGCGGGAAGTTCGATCGCTGCATCTCTTGGCGAAATGGGCTACCGGGTCAAATCATTCTGTTTTCAGGATAGTCCCCGAAGGGCCCATTCCGTGGCGGCCCAGGGCGGAGTCAACGCTGCAAAAAATTATAAGAATGACGGCGACAGTATCTATCGAATGTTTGTGGACACCTTAAAGGGGGGCGATTTTCGTGCCCGTGAGGCTAACGTCTATCGAATGGCAGAATGTTCCTTAAATCTGATAGACCAAGCCGTGGCGCAGGGTGTTCCCTTTGGACGTGAATATGGCGGTTATCTGAATAACCGCTCTTTTGGTGGTGTCCAAGTGAGCCGCACATTCTATGCACGGGGGCAGACAGGACAGCAACTGCTATTGGGAGCCTATCAGGCATTGATGCGGCAGGTAGGTAAAAAGGCTGTTCAGTTATTTTCCCGCCACGAAATGCTGGATGTTGTTGTCATCGACGGGAAGGCGCGCGGTATTATTGTTCGTGATTTAGATACCGGAGTGATTGAACGACATGCTGCCCATGCGGTTATACTCGCTACTGGTGGATACGGTAAAATCTATTATTTATCCACACTCGCAATGGGCTGCAATGGATCGGCAATTTGGCGGGCACATAAAAAAGGTGCATTGATGGCATCCCCGAGCTGGATTCAGGTTCACCCGACTTCTTTGCCGCAATCGGGGGATTATCAATCCAAGTTGACTCTGATGTCAGAATCCTTACGTAATGATGGACGCATTTGGGTGCCGTTAAAACTGGATGAAAAAAGGGCACCAAATGATATTCCCGAAGAAGATAGAGACTATTATCTGGAGCGTAGATACCCTGCATTTGGCAATCTCGCTCCCAGGGATATATCATCGAGAGCCGCTAAGGAACGGATTGATGCAGGCTTTGGAATAGGTCCTTTAAAGAATGCCGTTTACCTTGACTTTGCTAAAGCAATCAAGGAACAGGGGAAACATAAAATTGCGGAAAAATATGGTAATCTCTTTGATATGTATCATAAGATAACAGGTTATGATGCGTATTCCGAACCGATGATGATTTCACCCTCGGCCCATTTTTCGATGGGTGGACTCTGGGTGGATTATGAACTGATGACGACTTTGCCGGGACTATTTGCGCTGGGTGAGGCTAATTTTGCTGATCATGGCGCCAATCGTCTAGGGGCAAACTCGTTGCTTCAGGCCTCGGTGGACGGTTATTTTATTGCACCTTATACAATCGCCAATTATTTGTCGAATGAAATTCACACCGGAGAGATTTCTACAGATCATATAGAATTTGAAAAGGCTGAACTCGCCGTTAAAAGACAGATTGAAGAATTGTTGCAGATTAAAGGGAATAAGACTGTTGATCATTTTCATAAGATACTGGGCAAACTGCTGTATGACTATTGTGGTCTGGCCCGGAGTGAACAGGGGCTTCAATATGCAATAGCAGAAATCAGGAAGCTTAAACAAGAATTTTATGACAATGTCATGGTCAGTGGTCAGCCAGATTCATTAAATACTGAATTGGAGAAAGCCGGACGTGTCGCAGACTATTTTGAAATAGGTGAATTAATGTGTTATGATGCATTGACCCGTAAGGAATCCTGCGGTGCCCATTTTAGAGAGGAATACCAAACAGCAGATGGAGAAGCTTTGCGAAATGATGCTGATTTCCAATTCATATCTGCCTGGGCATGGAAAGGAGACGGGGAGGAGCCCGAACTGATCAAAGAACCATTGACTTTTGAGGAAATACAACCTACAGTAAGAAGCTACAAATAAAATGAACAATTATGGATCTACATCTTAAAATTTGGCGGCAGAAAGATAATCAATCAGCAGGTAAGCTCGTAGCCTATGATCTACAGGGGCTTAACCCACATATGTCTTTTCTTGAAATGCTGGACACATTGAATGAGAAGCTCATTGTCAATGGAGAGGAGCCTGTTGAATTTGACCATGACTGCAGGGAAGGGGTCTGTGGCCAATGTGGTGTAATGATTAACGGTATCGCACACGGTCCGTTACAACATACGACGACTTGTCAGTTGCATCTGCGTTCGTTCAAGGATAATGACACCATTGTGATTGAGCCTTTTCGCTCGTCGGCGTTTCCGGTAAAAAAAGACCTGAAAGTGGATCGATCCGCTTTTGACCGAATTATTTCTCTTGGTGGGTTTGTATCCATCAATACGGGCCAGGCGCCCGATGCTACGGTTATTCCTATTTCACATGAACTGGCAGAAGAAGCTTTCGATTCAGCGGCATGTATCGGATGTGGTGCATGTGTCGCAACCTGCAAAAATGGGAGTGCAGCCCTGTTTACCTCAGCAAAGATTACGCACATGGCGTTGCTCCCGCAGGGAAAGGAAGAGAGAAGTCAACGTGTACTGAATATGGTCAGGCAAATGGATGCCGAATCTTTTGGCCACTGTTCCAATACCGAAGCTTGCGAGGTTGAATGTCCACAGGGGATATCTGTGCTAAACATTGCCCGAATGAATTTCGAATATAACAGGGCTCTAATCTTTAAGAAGAAATAATACTTTGTGAAGGCAAAGCTGAGGGACCATTTTAACGGTGTCAGTATAGGTTTAATAAACCTTTAAGACAAATAATTTAATCGTTTTTGTAGCTGATTATCACGGAAAATAGGGATTTATGAAATATTATACTTTTAGAGTGGCTTTTTATGGTATTTTTGAAACGTAAAAAATCACTTAAGTTATTATGAAGTGTAGAAGGTTGTTGATTGCATTGTTCATGGGTAGTGTGACCTTATGTTCAGTGTCATGTAAAGATTTCTCAAATAAAGTATTGGGCAGTGGCAAAGAAGGCGATAGGGATACGCTAAATGAAAAATTGATCCACAAGGAAAAAGTGCCCGTTCTGTTGAACAAATGGGATTCTCTCCAAAGAAATCAGCTACATTTTGTAGTTGATAGTTTGCACCCTATCTCTGTAAAGCAACAAAAGCGTAATCTGAAGGATTCGTTGCGGAGAGCTTTTGATGCTCATCCGAAACATATCTATCTGACATTTGATGATGGTCCTTTGATCGGAAGTGCGGCCATTGATTCGTTGGCAAAAGAGAAAAATATAAAAGTAAGCGTATTTTTAATTGGCAAACATGCCAATATGAGCAAAGGTAGAAAGCGGGATCTTGAAAAATATGAAAATAATCCCTTGATTGCTTGTTATAACCACAGCTATACACATGCCAATAATCAATATTCAAGATTTTATAACAATGCGGAAAAGGCATTTGCTGATTTTGAAAAAAATGAAAAGGATCTTAACCTTAAGCATAAAATTGTTAGACTCCCGGGCAGAAATATTTGGATGTACGATGATGTCCGAAAGATAGATCTGAAAAATGGCTCTACAACGGCTGATATGCTTCACAAAAATGGTTATCGTATTTTTGGTTGGGATGTAGAATGGCGTTTGAACAGTATTACGGGAGTTCCTGTTCAACCTCAGGAAGCGACATTATCCCATATCCATAACTTTATGAACAATAAGAGTTCGATGGTTCCTAATAATGTGGTGTTTTTAATGCATGATGATATGTTCCAGACAAAAAAGGGACAGCAGGAGTTGTCGGCCTTGATAGATGCACTTAAAAAAGATGGGTATCAATTTGAATTTATGCAAGATTATCCAATTAAATATTAAAATAAAATGGTCGACTATTGCGAACACATTCTGTCGGCCATTTTTTAGGCTATTTCGAATTCTTTTGGATACACGACTGTTCCTTGTACTCCGGCTAATGCCTGTTGGCGGAGTTCTATGACCATACAATGTTCATTTGGAACCTCAAATGGCATTTTAATACCATATTTGGCCATTCTCACATAGCCAAACTTTGGATAATAACTGGCATGGCCCAATAGAATAATGGATCCAAAATCAAGTTCTGTAGCGATTCGATGCGCTTCCGCGATTAATCTACCCCCAATTCCCCTTCCTTTAAACTCCGGCAACACCGCAATCGGCGCCAAAGCAAGAGAAGGATACTCTCGTTTTTTTGCTTCATTGCAAATTTTGATTTTTGTCAGTAAGATATAGCCAACGATTTTACCATGAATTTCTGCCACTAAGGCAAGCTCCGGAATGAATCCGCTCGACAGACGTAATCTTTCGACGAGAAATTGCTCTTGATGGTCACTATATTCTTCATGTTCAAACGCTTTCCGAATAAGCTCAAAAACTGACTGATAATCGACTTTGCTTTCTTGTCTGATTTGAATATTCATTGTTATGAAGTTTTGTTTTGGAAACCTATATTTCTATATTATTGCTACTATTGCTATTAAAATTATGAAATAAAAAAACCTTTATCGTAAAATCACGTATTTCCATATAATTATGTCATCATAATAATTAAAATAAATGGCTTGGTATTTTCAGAATATAACAGTTCTATTTTGAGTAAAATATTGTCATTTCATGTATTAGGACGATATTTTGTTAAATACTTCCGGATATAATTTATTAGCGCGTTTCTTATGTTTGGGACTGCCTTGGCATTGTAACATTGAAAGAATAAAAAAGCGAGAGTTTAAGGTGCTTTTTTAGAGTAATTATCTATTAAACAATTATTTACACTTATTCTTGTTAATTGTGTGAAAATAACACTTGCTTTGTTTATTTATTTTTGTATTTTCATATCATTAAAAATTCAATTATAAACCGCCTTTGATAAGATTCTAAACCGAGTGTCTTGTAAAAGCAAATAAATAACTAATAAACATACAATTTAAACCATTAAACAGTTTTTATGATTAATTGCCATTATTTCTCAAATCAATGGAAGAGAGCGTTTTGGACTGGCTCGTTGTGCTCTTTAGTAGCACTAAGTCCTCACTCTGTAGACGCCGCGAGCTTTGCGCATTATGGAAATCTCTTTCAACAGGAATTAAGTGTTACTGGGGTCGTACGGGATGAAGGAGGATCGCCAATATCAGGTGTTACCGTGTCAGTCAATGGAACTAATTTAGTCACCAAGACGGACAATGAAGGTCGTTACAAATTGGACAAAGTTCCAGCCAATGGCACGGTCAATTTTAGAATGGTCGGTAAACAGGCGATGGACGAAGTGGTCAATGGACGAAGAGCCATAGATGTAACACTTCTAAACTCCCAGTCAAGTCTCGATGAAGTCGTTGTGGTCGGTTACGGCAAACAACGGAAAGAAACAGTAACGGGAGCTGTGGCTACTGTGAAAGGGAGTGATCTCGCTCAATCACCGGCACTGAACATTTCCAATGCAATGACCGGAAGAATACCGGGGGTTATTGCTACCAATGGTAGTGCTGAGCCCGGAAACGATGGGTCCACGATCAAGATCCGTGGTACAAACACCTTGGGGAATAGTAGTCCGCTCATAGTTATTGATGGCGTACCGGCCCGTGAAGGTGGGATTGAGCGACTTAACCCCAGGGATATCGAGAATATCTCTGTCCTAAAAGATGCTTCAGCGGCGATTTATGGTGCAAGAGCAGCCAATGGTGTTATTCTTGTGACCACACGTCGGGGAAAAACTGGTAAACCGCAGTTTTCTTATACCTTTAACCAAGGGTATTCCCAACCAACGGTGATTCCTAAATTGACGGATGCGACACAATTTGCTGAAATCCGTAACGAACTTGAGATCTACAACCTTCCAGTAGATGAGTGGTCAGCTGGATTGAATGCCCTAAATGAGACAGGATCCTACACAAAAAAGGATGGAACTGTTCTGGGAGCACCTTTCAAACCGGATGATATTAAAAAATTTAAAGATGGTTCAGATCCTTGGGGGCATCCGAATACAGACTGGTATAAATCCACATTGAAAGATTGGTCTCCCCAGCAACGTCATAATCTCCAGGTCAATGGCGGTACTGAGGATGTAAAATACCTTTTGTCATTGGGGTACCAAAATCAAGATGCTTATTACAAAAATTCTGCAACCGGTTACAAACAGTATGATTTACGGATCAACTTGGACGCCAATATAAGTCAGTATATCAAAACCCAATTCGGCGTATTAGGTAGGCAGGAAAACCGTAATTATCCAACTAAAAGTGCAGGTACGATCTTTCGGATGCTGATGCGCGGAAATCCGACGCAACCTGCAATTTGGCCAAACGGTAAACCCGGACCTGATATCGAGAACGGCGAAAACCCTGTCGTTATTACGACAAATGCCACTGGGTACGATCACGACAAGCGCTATTACTTCCAGACAAATGGACAGGTAGATATTACAAATCCCTGGGTCGACGGCCTTAAGCTAACCTTAAATGCCTCCGTGGACAAATATGTGAAAAATCAAAAAACATGGGGGACACCCTGGACTTTATATTCCTGGCCGGGAGGCTATGAAGCCGACGGTAAAACACCTTTGTTACAGGCCGGTCGACGTGGTCCTGCGGACCCGAACCTAAACCAAAGCAACGAAGATCAACTCAATATCCTGTTAGGCGGTATTTTAAGTTTTGACCGAAAATTTGGAGATCATCAAGTGAATGCGATCGCAGGTGTAAACCGGGAAACTATTGACAACGATAAGTTTAGCGCCTATAGACGTTACTTTTTATCGAACAGTATCGATTACCTTTTTGCGGGGGGAGAGCAAGAGAAAAATAACGATGGGACAGCATGGAAGCGCGCGCGCCTGAATTATTTTGGTCGTTTTGGATATAATTACAAAAGCAAATATATTGCCGAGTTTCTTTGGCGCTATGATGGCTCTTATATGTTCCCGGAGAGTGAACGCTTCGGATTTTTCCCTGGAGCAATGGCCGGCTGGGTCGTATCTGAAGAGAACTTCTGGAAAGAAAACATTCCTGTCATCAATTACTTCAAAATTCGTGCATCCTATGGTCAAATGGGGAACGACAATATTTATTGGGAAGATAAATTACAGGAGTATCAATATTTTTCAACCTATTCATTCGGAACCTATATTGTGGACGATAAACTGGCTAAAACACTCTTTGAAAGCCGTGTGCCAAATGAAATGGTCACTTGGGAGGTTGCCAATAATTATAACTTAGGTTTCGATTTTCAATTCTTACAGGGCAAATTAAATCTGGAGTTTGATCTCTTCAAAAACCGCAGGAACTCCATTTTATGGAGGAAAAATGCTTCTGTTCCACAGAGTACTGGTATGACTCTTCCGGCAGAAAATATTGGTAAAGTGGATAACAAGGGCTGGGAATTTAATCTCGGTTATAAAGGTAAGGCCGGGGAACTCGGGTATACGGTTGGTGTTAACGGCGGTTATGCGAAGAACAAAATTATATTCTGGGATGAGGCGCCAGGTGCTCCGGCATGGCAACAAAGCACGGGCAAACCGATCAAAACAGATATCTACTATATCTATGATGGCGTATTTAGCGATGTAAATGATATCAACAATGATAAATTAGACTATAGTGCTATTGTTGGGGCCGAAAAACGAAAAAATGGTGATTTGCGCCCCGGAGACATGAGATATAAGGATGTTAATGGTGACGGAAAAATTACGCCAGATGATAAAGTCAGAAGAGACAAAAATAGTGACCCAACATTTCAGGGCGGATTCAATTTCAGCTTGAGCTATAAAGATTTTGATTTGTCCGTTTTATTCCAGGGAGCAACGGGTGGAGAAATCCGCGTCGGTACAGATGAATCGGGCTCTATCGGTAATTTTCTTGAGGAATTCTACGATAAGCGTTGGAGCATAACTAATCCGAGTAGCGTATATCCACGACTAACGGATCGCAGTAACCAATATTACTCGTATAACAATACCTATTGGATGCGGAGTACGGATTATCTACGTCTAAAAAATGTGGAATTAGGTTACAACCTACCCTCGACGATCTGCGATAAAATCGGTATCGGATCATTGCGTGTCTATGCAAATGGTATGAATTTAATCACCTGGAGCAAGATCAAGATGTATGATCCAGAAGCGGTAAATGCATTAGGACAGTATTATCCGCAGGCTAGGTTAATTAATGCAGGCGTGTTACTATCCTTTTAAATGCTAAAGAAGATGAAGATAAAAAAGGGGCTACAGTGTAATCTTGCTGTATATGCGAGTTACCAAAATAACGAAAGGCCTATGAAAACTTATTCTCAGAAATATAAATCAGATAATAAAATGAAAAAAATTGCAAATATATCTCTGCTCTTGCTTGTGTTATCGACTGGTTTCCAAGCCTGTAATGACGATTTTGTGAATACAAAGCCGCTGAGTGAGGTTCCCAATGAATTGGTATGGTCCGACGCAGGACTGTCTGAGGCCTTCGTCGTCGATATCTACAATGGCTTTGGTGTTGGCGGTTTCTATGAAGAAGAAATGGCATCCATGACAGATGAGGCTTTGTTCACGCATCCCAATCGCGGCATTAATACCGTAACCGAGTCACGATCCAATCCAGCAGATCAGGGGCGTATCATGGATACCTATGAATATGGACGAATGTATGTGCGTATTCGCGCCACGAATATTGCAATCTCAAATTTGAAACAGGCCAAGTTTGATCAGGAAAAGGCAAATAAATTACTGGGAGAAGCATATTTCCTACGCGGATACTACTATCAGCAGCTCCTACGTTTCTATGGCGGTATACCGATAGATAATAAGATCTATACCTTGAATGATAAAGATTATATGGTGCCGAGAAATAGCTATGCCGAGTGTGTTGATGCCATCGTCAATGATCTGGACAGCGCAAGCCTTCTTTTAAAAGATTCAAAGGCTGCTAAAGGACGCGCGAGTGAAACCGCTGCCCTAGCATTAAAATCGCGTGTGCTATTATATGCAGCTAGTGACCTCCACGACGCCAATAAGGCGGGGGCCAAATCTGCGCTCTTAAAAGCTTACACAAAACCAGAATATTTGATGTATACCAGTGGCAGCCAGACCGAACGTTGGACAAAAGCAAAGGAAGCGGCAAAAGCTGTTTTGAACCGGGCCGATTTTGCCTATAAACTGGATTTGACGTCCGCAGTTTCTGCCGAAGAAGGTACAGCAAACTATATGGCCCTATCCCTCGGCGGTGGAAGTAAAATGGCAGATGCCGTAGCTGCAAGGGACATGATCTTAGGCCGTTATTTTGTTGACGAAAAAGACGAACGCGGCGGCTGGGTAGGACGTGACAACGGACCCAACGGATATCATAACTGGGCGGGTAATACGCCAATACAATTGCTCGTAGATGATTACGAGACGAATGACGGTAAAAAGTTTGACTGGTCAAACGCTGCCATGGCGGCGGCTCCTTATCAAAATCGTGATCCGAGACTGAAAGCCACAATTTTATATGACGGTGCTGACTGGAAGCCAAGGCCAGCAGATGTGACAAAAAGAGATCCCGTTAACCAGATCCAAACCGGTCAATATGAAATTATCAATGCGGAAGGGGCTAAAGTCACCCATTTTGGTTTAGATACCAGAAAAAGCCCCGTTGAGGATTGGAATGGCTCAAGAACAGGATATTATATGCGTAAGTTTGTTGATCCCGATCCTGCTCAGGAAGATCAGAATACAAGGCAGCGTGTCCCTTGGCCCATGTTACGTTATACTGAAGCTGTACTAAACTACGTGGAGGCTTGTATTGAATTGGGGGAAGAGGCGGAAGCAAAAGCCTGGTTAAATAAAATTCGGTTCAGAGCAGGAATGCCTGCAATTGAAGAAACAGGAGCCGCGCTTAAAAATCGCTATCGCAATGAACGCAGGATAGAGCTGGCTTATGAAGAACATCGTTTTTTTGATGCAAGACGCTGGATGATAGCTGCCGAAACGATTGGGCGTAAAGCCAATATCATCAATATCACCGGCACACTGAAAGACAACAAAAAAGTAACACTGTATAAATACGATCCAAGCAATTATACCTACAATTACGTTGTAAGCAATATTGATCCCGGAATTGAAAATAGAAGCTGGAACGATAAGATGTATTTTACATCGCTACATCGCGACGAAATAAATAGAAATACAAAACTCATCCAGAATCCCGGATACTAAAGATCATGAAAAGTAGCTCTCCAAAAGTCCCGGAGAGCTGCTTTTTTTATTGCGCCTTTTTCTGACGTTCAATGTTGGGTAATAACCCTGTTGCAACACCGATTAAGGGAAGGTAAGCACAGATATTGAACACATGTTCAATGGAGGTCTTATCGGCCAGCCATCCCAGAAGGGCGGAGCCTATTCCACCCATTCCAAAGGCAAGTCCAAAGAAGAGCCCTGCGATCATACCTACTTTGCCCGGGATCAATTCCGTTGCGTATACCAGGATAGCGGAAAAAGCAGAAGATATAATCAGTCCGATCATAACAGACAGTAGCAAGGTCAAGGTCAGCCCTACATGTGGTAAAAGCAACGTAAAAGGTGCGGCACCAAGTATTGAAATCCAAATAATCAGTTTGCGCCCATAACGATCGCCCAGGGGGCCGCCGAGTATTGTTCCGACCGCAACCGATGCCAGAAAAACAAAAAGATAAATTTGAGATTCTTGTACACTAATACCAAACTTATCGATCAGATAAAATGTAAAGTAGCTGGTCATGGAGGCCATGTAGAAATACTTTGAAAATATGAGAATCAGCAAGATAATCAGCGCAAAGATAATTTTGGATTTGGAAAAGTTCGACTTTATCTGTGCATTGCCATGTGTCGCCACAGTAGATTTCGGTCTAAGGTGCAATTGATACCAATTTCCCACATAGGTAAGGATTAAGATAGCTAAAACTGCCAATACACCAAAAACACCGATATATTGTTGACCAAAGGGGATAACAATCAGGGCGGCAAGAAGCGGCCCGATCGCACCACCGGCATTGCCGCCCACCTGAAAGATTGACTGCGCCAATCCCTTTTTGCCGCCGGAAGCCAAATGGGCAACACGAGAGGCCTCGGGATGAAAAATTGAGGAGCCCATCCCGATCAGGCTCACTGAAAGCAGGATATAAATAAAACTGGAAGCGAAGGCAATACAAAGTAAACCGGCCAGGGAAAACAACATTCCAATAGCTAGTGATCTTGGCGTGGGGTTTTTGTCGGTATAAAGTCCGACAAAAGGCTGCAGAATGGAAGCTGTAAGCTGAAACACTAAGGTAATAATACCAATTTGGGTAAAACTAAGCGCATAATTAGACTTTAGTAAGGGATAAACAGCCGGAATAACCGATTGAATAAGATCATTCAACAAATGGGAAATGCTAATTGCAAACAAGATAGGGTAGACTGTCTGGGAACTATTCCAAGAACCATCCGCTTTTAAAGATTCTGTTTTCATAAATTAATACATCAGGTCATCTGATGTTTTCTTTCGTGATTTATTGTTATTTGATTGTCGGGATCATAAAGGATAAAAGGTTAATAAAATTATTTATGTTGGATAATTTGATTCGCTACTACAACAGCCTGCTGGATATTTTTATCTTTAATTGCTTGCATTAAATCCTCATGCTGCTTTTGTGAGGCGAGAAATGGTGTGGTATCCTTATAAATTTCCATGAAAAATTTATTAACGTGAACCGATAAGGTATTATATAAGGCTGTCAGAATATTATTGCCGCAAGATTCAGCAATAGCGCTATGAAAAGCGATATCTGCTTCCACACAAGCAATAAGATTTCCTTCTGTAGCATATTTTGTTCTGTTTTTAAGTGCGAGCCCCATATCTTTCAGTCCGTTTTCTGTTCGATTTACTGCTGCTTTTTCAATAATTTTCAATTCCAGGACATGTCTTACCTCAAAAATATCGTTAAAATTACCCTTTTCAATTTTTGCGTCAAGTGCGTGATGTCCAGTCACACTCTTGATAAAAGTTCCTAACCCCTGTTGTACATGCAGATAACCGGATTGACTTAAATATTTAACGGCCTCGCGAATTGTTGATCTTCCTACCGCAAACTGTTTCATTAATTCCGGCTCAGTGGGGAGTTTCGAATCAATCGGGAAATTGCCCAGTTTAATTTTTTCTTCAATCGCAGCAGCAACTTCCTCAGCCAAAGATCTTCTTACAATGTGTTCAGTTTTCATATAGTCATATCATCTGATGATTGCAAAGATAGAATAATATTCAGTTGCTGTACAAATATTTTTTTAATTTTATTAACCTGCCCATCGCGGTCGTTCTTTAAAGACCTCGATAGTGGCTGAGGACTGTTGATAATGAAAAATGATTTCAGGCTCTATGGAGTTTTCTCTTACGTCCACACCCTTTAGCGTATCAAAAATATCCAGATTTCGTTTGAGCAGTGGCAGGGCCCGAACGTATAAATCTTCAATAGTTTCCATACTACGATGGGTTTGGTGATCTTTTCGACCCTGTGCCCGGGCCAGACAAATATCGAGATGATCGGTGTAGAAGAATAATATTTCTATTCTATTATCGGAATGAAAAGCTTTGACCATTCTCAACATGTCGAAATGTTTTCTCAATCCTAAATTGACTTCTATCGCAAAGTCCCGGTTGGCGGAAAGTTCATGCTGTAACATTTTTTCAAATCGTTTGTACCCACTCCTGATGCCGAGCTCGCGATAACGCTGCACGATAAGATCGGGATCAAGTATTTTTATACCCTCAGGAACAAAGTCTGGTCCGAAAGTACTTTTACCGATGTTAGGTGGGCCGGCTATGATATATATTGTTGCCATATTTAGATGCTTTGAATTGTTCCATCTTGATATTCAGCGACCATCTGTCCATTTTTCCGGTAAATCAAAGGTTGCTGTCGGGCAAAGACGTAACTACGGATTTTCTGTTTTAGCTCTTTTTTCCAAGCTGTTTTTTCTTCCATGGCCATAATAAAAGGATCTTTTTGCATCCTTCCAACCGTGATTAGTTCCTCTTCTTGAATTATTTTTTTCATTTGGCATTTAATTAATTGCTGTCGCGATTGCAAGTTAAATATAAACAGATATTGTTAAATACTAAAATTATATTAACATAAAATAATCGGTTTGCGGAATATATTTTTGGGTAAAATATCCCTGGTTAGAAAGCAGAAATAAAAAAAATGCACATGTCGTAGTCATCGGGAAGTTGTTAACTTGCTTTGTAGGCAAATATTTCCCAGAAGTAAGGAGGCAATATTAATGAAGATCTTTAGCCGCAAAAAATGCTTTTTGTTCACTGCCGAACCGATAATAAGTAGTCAAAAGAAAACAAAATATCAAAAATATTCTTTTACTAAGTAACTAAACTTAGATAAACTTAAAATATGATTAATTCACGTAGAGATTTTATAAAGAAAGCTGGGCTGTTGACTGCAGGTGTGTATACAGGAACACATGCATTCAGTACTTCAAGTTATCGACGGATTATTGGCGCAAATGACCGCATCAATATTGGGGTGGTTGGATTTTCAGATCGACATAAAGGAGCACACGCTCCCTCATTTCTTGCAGCCTATAAAGAGCTGAATTTTGATATTATTGCTGTAAGCGATATCTGGAAGCTGCGTCGGGAGGAAGGCGTGGATTTCTGGAAACAAAAGCTGGGGCATGCCATTAAACCTTGCCTGAATAATGAGGCCTTGTACGACATTAAGGATGTCGACGCGGTATTTATTTCGACCTCTGATTTTCAGCATGCGCTACATGCGATAGAAGCGGTACACGCCGGTAAAGATGCTTATGTCGAAAAACCACTGGCCGAAACAATGGAAGATGCCCGTGCGGTATTAAAGGCGGTGAAAGATAGTAAACAGATTGTGCAAATCGGTTCACAACGTCGGAGCGGTTTGAATTACTTTGCGGCAAATGATTTTATTAAAAGCGGAAAATTTGGAGATATCGTCATGGTAGAACTCACCTGGAACGTCAATCAGCCGGGACGATGGCGTAGACCTGATCTAGTGGGCAAACTAAGAGAAGAAGATACCGACTGGAAGCGATTTTTGCTTAATCGCCCGAAAGAACCTTTCAATGCCAGACATTATCTGGAATATCGATTATTCTGGCCCTATTCATCTGGCATTCCCGGACAATGGCTATGCCATCAGATTGATACAGTGCATTGGTTTACAGGTCTTCCGCACCCTCGTAGCGTAGCGGTAAATGGAGGAAATTACCTTTGGAAAGATGGTAGGGAAAATGCGGATACCTTTACTGCTGTATTTGATTACGGTCCATTAAACGATCTGACTAAAGGGTTTCAGGTATTGTTTAAATCCAGGCAGACAAATTCAGGCGTCCTGAACGGAGAGGAGGTGAAGGAAATTTATTACAGCAACGGTGGGACGCTCAATTTGGACACCAATAAAATATCGGCTACCGGCGGTCTAACTGAAGCCTACGCTAGTGCAATGGGAATGAAGGCAAATTTGTTGCCGGATATCGCCTTGAATAATATCCGTGTCGGTACGGCGGCGAATACCGGCGGGGATGTTGTTACAATGGCACATATACGCAATTGGATGGAATGTGTCCGTAACCGTCAAGAACCCAATGCGCCAATTGAAGCGGGGTATAACCATTCAATTGCGGTTATTATGGCAAATGCAGCGTACAGGACAGGAGAAAAAATTATTTTCGATGACAAGCAACAAGAAGTGATTGCAGGGGGGAAAGCATTCAAATATTAACGAGGTTTAATTCAGATCAATCCGACAAATGAAAAAACTACTCTTACTTACTCTATCGCTAGCGGTCATTATACCCCTGGTGTCCGCCCAAAAAAAACAATTTATAACTGTTCGGCAAGACAGCGCGCGTAAGGAAATTATTGTTACGGCAAATGATAGCCCTTTTACCGCATTTATCTATCCGGATAATTTGGAAAAACCGATATTGTATCCGATTTTTGCCGCCAATGGCGAAGTTATTACCCGAGGGTTTCCACTGGCTCCACGTGCGGGGGACCCCACAGATCACCCACACCATATCGGCTTGTGGATGAACTATGAAAGTGTCAATGGCCTTGATTTTTGGAATAACTCATCTGCCATACCGGAGGTTAAGAAAAACAAATATGGCTGGATCAAAACAACGGCTATCTCCGAAACTAAAAGTGGTAGAGCCGGTGTCATAAAATACACGGCAGACTGGTGCGACATCAAAAAACATGTGCTGTTGAAAGA
Organism: Sphingobacterium puteale; assembly: GCF_003627955.1. GTDB lineage: Bacteria > Bacteroidota > Bacteroidia > Sphingobacteriales > Sphingobacteriaceae > Sphingobacterium > Sphingobacterium puteale. The sequence goes on from NZ_RBWS01000009.1 coordinate 214,486, forward strand.
ACATACCGCGTTCACTTTTACGGCAACAACGAATATTAGAATCATCGACCGGACAACAACATTTACTGCTATGGAGGCGGTTTCTTTTGCCGATGTCAAGGATGGGCTATTAGGTCTGCGTGTCGCACACGAACTGGAACTGCCGTCCAAAGAAGAACGGCAGTTTACAGATATCCACGGTTCCGCAACAACAGTTAAGCGCAATTCTGAGCATAATGTTACAGGCCAATACCTGACCAGTGAGAATAAGACAGGGGACGATGCTTGGGGCACCCAGGGGAAATGGTGTATGCTTTATGGACAAAAGGGAAAAGATACCATTGGTATAGTGATTATGGACCATCCGGATAATGTCGGCTATCCAACTTATTGGCACGCACGGGGCTACGGCTTATTTGCTGCCAACCCACTTGGACAAAAAGTTTTTAGTAATGGGAATGAAGTCTTGAATTTTAAACTGGAAAAGGGCAATTCAGTTACATTTCGGTATCGTATTCTCATTTCATCAAACAAAAAAAGGTTGCCAACAACAGCAATCAACAAGTTGTGGGAAGAATTTGCGCTTGTCGATGAGAAAGTCAACAAGTAGCAACGATTTGTCTTTGACCGATGCAATATATGCTGCTTTGCAACTATAGGATGATAATTGCAACTATAAGTAGTGCAATAACAACTAGAAGTAGTCGTTATTTTATTCTATTCGACCATGGCTCCGTGTATCTTTGCAGAGTCAAACATAAACGGAATTACAATTATGGACGTAAAGATATTAGGCAATAGAATTGCCAATGCGCGAAAATCACAAAATATGTCTCAGGCTCAACTCGCAGGGCTTTTGTTTATTAGTCCACAGGCCGTCGGAAAATGGGAGCGTGGAGAATCCATCCCTGATTTTATGACAATCCATCAACTGGCCGATATTTTTGCCGTGGGATTGGACTATTTTTCTGACAGCACTCTGGTGGAACGGGGCAGGGAGCTTCCTAAACTTACGGATTACAATGCTGATGGTATATTAGCCGGAAAGAGCCGCGACGTGGAGCCTAGCACGGAGCCGGAACGAACACTACTGACTGATTTCAGCGGCAGTGCTTTAGCAGGAACTGATTTTGTGGGTGTCTATGCCCCCAAACGCAAATTTCTGGGAAGTGATCTGCGGAATGCTGATTTTTCGAACGCTGATCTCAACGGTAGCTCGTTTAAAGGAAGTGATCTATCCGGAGCCAATTTCAAGGAAACCGATTTGAGAGGCTGCAAATTTTCTGTAAACAATCTCACTGGCACCAGCTTTAACAAGACTATCCTTACGGACACGGAGTTCTATGCCTCCGAGCTTAACAAAGCAAATTTTACGGAGTCTTCCTTGATCAATGTTAAGACCACATCTACTGATCTCAGAAAAACAGTATTTGAAAACTGTTCGTTTAAAGGTGCGACATTTAAATCCTGTGACATGAGCGGCATCAACCTCGATGGACAGATCTTTATTGATGTCATGTTTGATCGTGTCGCGCTGACAGGTGCATCTTTTCAGGGAGCGACATTTAGAAATGTCTCATTTCGGTCCACTTCTACCTTGACGAACAGGTATTACAAAACACTCCAAACAATTCGCTTCGACGGGGCAATGATGGACAAGCTCACATTTGCTTCGCTCAAGGGGCTAGGTGTAGATCTTTCTCTTGTTAAAACCTTATAAGCGAACAGTTCTTGGCAAATGAGCCCTGTTTCATCTACCTTTGAAAGTTCCAATAAAATTCTCGAGGGTAGAAATGTGGATATCCCCACTGGGAAGTGCATCATATAGAGTTTTGGTACAGGTATTGATCAAAAGAAACCGACTTTAATAAGTTTTTTTTAAATTAGGACATTAAATTGATCTTATGAAAAGACTTCCAGTTCTATTCTTTTTATTGATTTCAAATGTGGGCTATTCTCAAAATCTCTCACCTTACGAGAAAGGTAATGGTAATCAGTCGACGACTTTTGAGGAAATGCGCAAATTTTATCAGGGATTGGCGAATCAGTTTCCCGCAATCAGTTATGAAACAAAGGGAGAAGATGACAACGGGGCCCCGATCGATGTTGTCATCTTCAATCCATCACAACAAAGCCGGGAGGAGGCAAGAGAAAATAAATCGGTACTGTTTATTAATAATGGCATTCACCCCGGAGAGCCCGATGGAATTGATGCAACCATGATGCTTATGAGAGATCTGGCAACGGGCAGGATAAAAACACCTAAGCATGTTATTATAGCTGCGATAGCGAGCTATAACGTCAGCGGAATGTTAAATCGTAACGGGTTTTCCAGAGCGAATCAAAATGGACCCGAAGAATATGGCTTTCGTGGAAACGCAAGGAATTATGATCTCAATAGGGATTTTATCAAAACAGATACAAAAAATTCGCGGAGTTTTCAGCAGATTTTTCAATGGATAAAACCAGATGTTTTTATTGACAACCATGTCAGCAATGGCGCAGATTATCAATATACGTTTACTTATATCTCGACCAATAAGGAACGTTTGGGGAAAATTTTGGGAAACTATTCTAATAACGAAATGCAAAAAGTACTGTTGACGGATCTTGAAAAAAATGGATTTATTTCAGTCCCCTATGTCAATATTCACAATGATGTTCCAGATCTTGGTTTTCCTGTTTTCATGGATTCACCAAGATATGCAACAGGTTATACGAGTCTTTTCAATGTCATTGGAACAGTGGTCGAAACACATATGTTGAAGCCCTATAAAGATCGTGTAAAGGCAACGTATCATTATATGCTAAATACGCTTGATTTTATGGAGCGAAATCATAAGATTATTCAACAGAAAAGAGTCGACAATTTAAAACAGTATCGTATTGGAAGCAAATATTCCATTGCGTGGAAACTTGATACAACGAAATATGAAAATATAGACTTTAAAGGATTTGAGGCAAAATATAAGCCAAGTGATGTTTCCTCCGAAAAAAGATTGTGGTATGACCGAAATTCCAAATTCTCAAAACGGGTTAAGCTGTACAATACTTACAGTCCAACCAAGGAAGTCACTATTCCGAAGTATTATGTAATCCCACAATCCGAATGGAAAGTGATTGACTTGTTAAAGCTCAATCACATCAGAATGAATCCAATTCAACAAGATTCGACCATAATTGTGGAACAATACCGGATCAACGATTTCAAGACAACTTCTGCTCCTTATGAGGGACATTATCTTCATTATGATACCGATGTGCTCAGGGAAATGAAGGAAGTGAGGTTCAGGGCCGGAGACTTTTTGGTTCCGCTGGATCAGGATGGCGTAAAGTATCTTATGGAGACGCTGGAACCCGAAGCGATAGATTCCTATTTCAACTGGAATTTCTTTGATGCGATTCTTGGGCAGAAAGAATATTATTCTGCCTATGTTTTTGAAGATACGGCAGCCAAACTTTTAAAAGAAAATAAGGATTTAAAATCTGCCTTTGATAATGAAAAAGCAGGTAATCCAAAATTTTCGGCTGACGGAAAATCCCAATTGGATTGGATATATAAGCATTCGAATTATTATGAAAAATCACATTTACTGTATCCGATTTTTAGAATTGTGCCTTAGCAAGGTATATCTTTTTCTATAAGTCCGTACTGCGGCTGTTTTTCTGAGCAACTTTGGTTGCTATGCTTTTTGCTGTTGTTTTAGCAGCAGGTGCCACTGTTTTCTTTGGCATTGCCTTAGGCTGCGGCTTAGCTGGCGTGCTGGTATTTTTGACTGCTACCGGAGCCGCTTAAAATTACCTTTTGCCGGTTGCACAGAATAACTTTGAAGTGATAAATCAAGAAGCTAGTGGTACTTAAATAAAAATACCCCTTCCCAACAAAAGGGATACTTTTATTTAAGCTTATTATGCGAGCTGATTTCCTAAGCCTGTTTACATACCGATGGAGCAAGCTTTGTCGCTATACTTTCCTCATCCTGCGTTTGCATTTTTGGGAAAGTGACAAAACTCATCGCAAATGTAATCGCTAATAGCAAGATACTTACCCATAAAACATAATGTACACCATAGTAGACGCTTATTATCCCTCCAAGAAAAGCACCTAGGGAAATTCCGATATTGAAGGATGAAGTAAGTAAGCTATTCACAAATTCAAGGGCGTGATGGGGAATCGACTGAGTTGTCCGAATATTTGAAACCAGAAATCCACCCGTATGAATCATTCCCCAGATGGAGACTATAATGACCATTGGTGCAAATATTCCGCCTAAGTAGTAAGCGAGCACCTGTACTGCGATTAAAGAAGCCAAAAAGAATCTTGCTGTTAATAGCACGTTTCTGTTTAACGCCAGGCCCATCAGCCAATTTCCTAGCGTTCCCATGCCACCAAAGAGCAGTAACATAACACTGATCTGTGCGCCATCCATCTTAGTAATTTCTTCCAGATAGGCGGTAAGATAGGTGTAACTGGAAAACATCGCCGCTAGTGTACAAATGGTTGAAATCAGGTTGAGCCACAGAAGAGGACTTTTCAGTACCGCGATCTGATTTTGTGTGGATTTTGTATTGTCCGCAGGAATAGAAGGTATAAATACCAACAGACCTATACAAGCAATTAGACTGATCGCGCTACTAAGGAAAAATGAAGCCTGCCAATTATTAAATAGATCTACCGCGTAGGTAGTTAATGGGATTCCAAGTACAGTGGCTAAGCTGAGACCCAACATGACCGTAGAAACACCCTTTGCCCCACTATTTTTAAAGGCAATAGCGATAGAGATATTCCAAAATAGCGGATGTAATATTGCTGGCAGGATGCGAGCCACCATCAACATAGTGAAATTTGAAGAAAATGCAGAGATTAAGTTTGAGAGGACAAATATGCTCATAACCAGACATAGGAGAAGTTTCCGATTTATTTTGGTCGTGAAGGAAGTGATAAAAGGTGACGAAACTGCCACCGTTATCGCAAAAGCACTGAGTAACCATCCGGCAGTATCTAATGATATGCCGAATTCGCGGCTAATTGTCGGAAGGATTCCAACTATTCCAAATTCAGTTGTAATTATGCCAAATGCACCAAGTGCCAGGACGTAGATTGATTTTTTCATTGCTATCTAAAGTTTTGATGTAGCAAATTTGAACAGAAATATTTTGAAAAATCAGTATTTATTAATGATAAATAGGTATTTTTGCGTTATGAGGAGAGAGAATATCGATCAATTGGTCAAAGTGGAATACCATCAGGTGGTAAACTGTCCTTTAAAAGATAACCAGTTTTCCTTTTTTCAAATCATATATGTCATTTGTGGAGGAGGATTTCTTAAAATTAACAATAATACCGCTTCATATAGCAAGGGCAGTCTCATACTCCTTACACCAAATGATCAGCATAATTTGGAAGTAATCGAACATACAGAATTTTTGCTCGTTAAGTTCAGCGAACGGTATGTAAAAGACTACAAGTGGAATAGCATAAATTCGATGGAATGTCTATTATATGGGGCTTCCTATTTGTCCGGGTGCATTTTACAGAATAAACCTGATGTTATTCTGGTTGATTCGATTGTTTCCTCGCTTCTCCATGGCATCAATCATCCGGACCTCTTTCAGGAGGAGCTGACCTTACATTATGTGAATGCATTGATTGTTATTGCGGCAAGGAATATTTCAAAGATGAGAGTAGCACATGTGGCATCCAATACAGATAAACGGGTGTTAGACATTATTAATTATATCCAGGGAAATATCCATGATCCGTCATTGTTAAAAGTATCTTCAATCGCTCATAAATTCGGCTTCTCTGAAAGTTATCTTGGCAGCTACTTTAAAAAGCAATGTGGTGAAACTATCCAGCATTATATATTAAATTATAAAATGCGATTGATCGAGCATAGGCTTCTTTTTAGTGATATGCGGATCAATGAAATTGTGTCCGAATTTGGTTTTTCAGATGAGAGCCATCTGAATAAATTTTTTAAAAAGACACACGTAGTGAGCCTGACGGAATTCAGAAAATCGAAAGGACGTATAGCAATGCAAGTTTAAAGATTGGGAAAATTAGCTTCTTTTCCTAAAGGCTCTGCTTAAATCGAAACCATTGACCGGAAAATCCGGGAAACAGTTTCGTTTCCCGGATTTTTTGTCCATTGCTAGGCAGCACAGTAGTTTTTTATTTAAACAGCTAGTTTATTTTCTAAATAGACCTGTCTGAGCTGTGATCCCCATGCTTCGACAGTATGATCTTCTGCACGGTCAGCCCGATCAAAGAAAAAGTGTTGCTTGATTTCAAGACCACAATAACTATATATACCTTTATCAGAGGTCAATTTTAGGGCTTTGTCCATTCCGGTTTCTTGGTATTCCATCATTGATTTACCCTGAGAATTGATGATGTATGCCGATTTTCCGGTTAGTAGGCCTTTTTGAACACCGGCATCATATCTGTAGGCAAATCCATAACTGAATACACGGTCTATATATCCTTTCATAATGGCAGGCATACCCGTCCACCAGATGGGGTATATAAAAGTAATGGAATCGGCCCATATAATATAGTCCTGCTCTCTTTTTACGTCCTGATCCACAATTCCCCGGCGTTGGCCGTTGACATCATCAAGGGACAATACCGGATTAAAATTTAATTGGTAGAGATCTCTTACGATGACTTCCTGTCCATTTTGTAGCAAGGTTTCTTTAACAATTTGCTTAAAGTGATTATTTAAACTGCTGTCAATTGGGTGTGCATAGATGATGAGATGTTTCATTGTTTTTATTTTTAATTGTTTGAATGGAACAAATTTATCAGGAATGCAATCGGGAAAATTGTAAGAAAACGAAAAGGCCTATCCATCAGATGCCCTGCAGACATCACGCTGAAATTTTAAAAATTTTTTAGGTGAAGTATTGATAAAATGTTGGAAGTCATGAATCAATTGGCTTTGGTCATAATAGCCACATTCCTCGATTATTTTAAACCAGTTTACCTTTCCTGTTGAAGAGGCTAGCTGTTGGATGAATCCAATCGCTTTGATAAAACGCTCATATCGACTCAATTCCTTGGCGCTGAATCCAAAATGTTTTTTATGGATGAGCTGAATATTTCTTTCACTGTGTCCGGTTTGCCCGGCAACAGATTTAACAGGATTCAGTGGCCCGGATTGAAAATGGAAAAGTAGAGCAGAAATATCATCCTGCGACCTCAAATAAGGCTTACAAAAATTTAAGATACACTTTACTTTCTCTGCCACATCGTCGATTTCATTTAGCTGCTGCCATAAATAGTGAAAGCAATTGTCCAACAAGAGCTCGTCAGGATCCATGGTCTGATCCCCGGAAGGGTATGGTCTACCAAAAAAACGAAAAAAAGCATCAGCTTTGAAATTGGCGATCAATAGCTGTGTCCCCGGGAGTAAAGTGTAAGAAAAGGCTTGTTTAACTGGGCCGAGTACAATGCAGTTACCAATGCTGATTTTTGCCTTTTCTTTGGAGATCAGTAAGGCCGGTGTCCCGAAATTAAACACCATCATTGTCTGAAATGATGGTAGCAGTGTTTTTGTAATATTGTTTTCTGATGTATTCGCTGCAAAGTAAAAATGAGAAAACACTGTTTCAAATTCCTCCGGAACGGGAATCCTGTAGCTTTGATATGTTTCTTGGTCCGTGCTCATCAGTTTCTAAGGCCAATTTAATAAAAAATATACGCTAAAATTAGAAATCCGATAGTCATTTAGATAAATCGCCTGAACCTAAAGCACCTGGCGTAGATGGGAGGCAATCGATGGACAAAAAAACGTGTAGCAGAAATCTGCTACACGTCGTTAGAAGATGCGCCATGCAACTCCCAGATTGACTATTCTACTTAATTAAGCGATACGTACATTTGTGGCGTTAATGCCTTTTTTTCCATTTTCCAAATCAAATGTTACGCTATCATTTTCGCGTACTTCATTGATCAGACCGGTAACATGTACGAAAATGTCTTCACCACCATCAGCTGGTGTAATAAAACCGAAACCTTTTGTCTGGTTAAAGAATTTTACTGTTCCTTCTTGCATTGTATTATATATTAGTATTAAATTATTCTGTTTACACACGTTGTATAAAGGATTCTGTCCCAACAACGAGAAATAATCCATTTGTTTGCAAGAAATGATGTTTTGTATTTAATGGGCTTGGTGTTATGCAAGTTCAAAAAGGTACTTCACTATTATTTTGAAAACAAAATTAGCTTCTGGAAATGCAAAAACTGAGCGGAAAGGGATACTTGACGATTCAGAAAAGCAAGGGCGGAACCTGATTATGATACAAGTATAGGTATAAAATATTGGTATATAGTATATTTTGTGTTTTATTTTCAGAATAAATTCATTTACTGCCTTAATATCGCATTAAAGCTCCTTCTTCCAATAGAAATCACGCATGAAGAAGGAGTTTTTAATTTTACTTTGCAGAACGATATTGAATCATTCGACTAAGTTTATTTTGACATGGCATGAATAACCCCGATATGCGACCTAAACGCTGCCCAAAAAGTCCTGAATTCGTTGTATTGCAATTTATACTCCTTGCAAGTTTGTTTTACGATACGGTTGAGTGCAGGATAATGCACATGGCTTATTTTGGGAAACAGATGATGCTCTACCTGAAAGTTAAGTCCGCCGAGCAGCCAGGTTAATACCTTACTCCTTGTAGCGAAATTGGCCGTGGACTGGATCTGATGAATCATCCATTCTTCTTCCACACGTGCTCCCTCAACTGTTTTAAATTCAGTTCCGGAAACAACGTGTGCCAGTTGAAATACCGTCGCCAGACTCATTCCGCAGACAACGCCAGCAATTAACAAACCAAAGAGGGTAGGAAGCCAACCGACAAAGATAATGGGAAGAACCACAAATAGCGAGAAATGTACGATCTTACTGAGCCAAAAAATGACACGCTCCCTGACCGGAAAATGAAAACGCTCGGCTTGATTTCCCAAGCGGCCGCGGAAATATTTTTCATAATCCTGATAAAAAATCCAGGCTAAATAGGAGATACCGTATAACAGCGGAAAGTAAAACCGTTGATAGCGGTGGTGTTTTTTCAGCTTCTGATCATGGTGGATACGCATAAATTTAATTTCAATATCGTGGTCCTCACCATCAATATTGGTATACGTATGGTGGGCGATATTATGTTTAAGTTTCCAAAAATAGATATTGCCGCCCAAGAGATTGAGTGTGTAGGACAATACCGTATTCAGACGTTTGTTATCCGAAAACGAATTATGTCCGGCATCGTGCATGATATTGAAGCCGATAGCAGCTAAGTTAGCTCCGAAAATAAGGCATAGCACGACAGCAATGCTCCAATGAAGTGGAACGAAGACCAAGAGAATATATAAAAGGATAAAAGTAGCCAAAAGAATAGTGGCTTTCAGAAATATCCTTCGGTTGCCAGTCTTTTGCTTTAACGAATTATTAAAATAATTATTGATTTTTTGCTTTAACGCTTTGGAGAACAATGTATTAACATTGTCGAATTTAACAGACTGGGACATGTGATTTCTGAAGTGGAGATATTTCTCGTATTTAATTTGCAATCTAAAGTGATTGACTGATGTGAAATTACATTTTATATTTGAATCAACACTATACGATAACGTTAAATGCATGTTAAAGTATTGATTTTTCAATAAACTTAAAGCGCCGCCGATTAACCAAAAAAACCCGAGCGTAAATTTCGGGCTTTTTATCATTTGCTTATGCAAATCAAGTTTTACACTTTAATCGAGATCTTCGATGGTAGCATTGGGTGCATTTGATTTTACGGATTCAATTCCGTTTTCCATTCCATTTGCACTTTCGTACATTTCACTTGTTCCGATAACTTGACCATTGGTCGCTTTCAGATTGAAGTAATGTTTACCGTTTGTCGAAGTCTTTCTGTCAAATTTATCATCGTCCTGCGCATTTCTTTTTACCGATTCAACGCCGTTTAAGCAATTTGCCTTAGTTTTATAGCCCTCACTACTCAGAATTACCTGACCATTTCCTGCTTTTAAATTAAACTGAAACTCACCATCTTTTCTTGTTTTCACTACAAATTTTCCCATTTTTTTCTATTATAAATTTTATGTGATAAATGCGATTCGTTATTATACTATTAAAGATAACGTATAAAATTATTTTTATTGTGAAACAATGATTAAATAATCGGCATAAAGTTATTAACATATTGAAATGGTAGACAAATGTTTACATCATCTGATCAATTTACTTGATTACTTATTAGCGAGGATCAACTCTTAATTTAGAGGTTGAATATCTGGCAAACTTTGCAGTATAGAAATTTTCGAAAATAGCCGAGATTCTGACGAGTTCTTTTTTATACGTTTCCAAACCAATTTTATTCAACAATTAAAAGCAAGTTCCATGTTATCAATTCCTTTCTAAAAAACGAGAAAAGTGCTTATCCGTCAATATGGGGGTGATCAACTTCGTTTTTCCAATTCAAGCTACTTCTGTTAATCTATATTTTTTTTAGTATGTTTTACGATATCCATAAGTCTTTATATGTGTACATACTTTTTCAAATTCTTTTAAACTGCAATTTAACGCTAAATTCTTTTTGTTCTTGAATATAAAAATTAATTTTCCATCGCTATATTCTAATTCGAGTTGGTTTATAGCCGCCATGCCTTTAAAAAAAGATCGACCACTAATATTGAAATTGATCTTTTCCGAAATAAAATCAATAGAACCTATGGGGAGGCCTCCCGAGCTAATGTTAAGCCGAAGGTAGTTTTCGCTAATCACATCATGCGATGTAGTGGTCATATTTGCTGTTAGGTTTGCCAAAGCTCTCTTTTTTTACTACTCGTTTGGTTTCGCCTGCCGAAGGCAGCTTACGATGCAGAAAGGCATTTCCAGACTTTGTGTGTCTACCCTGATAACGACTCTCATCTTCCGTCTTTGCATCATGTGATAGATTTATATCGTTCAATTATGCATTATTTTTATGAAACAAAGTAAAGTAAAATAAATGAGCTGCCAAAAAATAATACAGATGTGATATACATCTATTCTGTTAAGTTGGCGGGTCTATCGTCGAGCCAGTTATTAGCAACTACTCCTTAACCTAACACCAGATTTGCTTGACAAACCGAATTATAAAAGATAACAAGCTACCGCCAATAAGGATTCTGCATCAGAGGTGGGCTAAGTGCAAAATACGTTTTTTACGAATCATAAACGAAACCCAGTGAATTGTAAATGGTTTGCCCTTGATACACAAAATATCTTAATTTTAAGATTTAGCAAACAACAGTAAATAATTAAAAAGACAAAGTTGCGCCAATCTTCGAGTAACTGCAACTTTGAAAAACCGCTAAAACAAATGAATTGGAATAATTATTTATTAGAACAGAAAAGCCCAGTTGCCAACTATGCACATCTGGGCGTTTTCAAAGGGGCTGTGAACGGAATTTTTGACTTATCTACAATTCCTACTGGCACAAAGATTTTGGAAATGTCAACACCCTTAAAAAAGTTCAAATTGACTTATACAAACCTTTCTTCGTTAAATGGAAATAAAAATATTGAAGCAATAATATTAGGAGAAATTGACGATGAGCGAGTTGGTGTATTTTCGACATTACCAAATCTAAAATATCTTCATATAAGCATAAACAAACAAAATGAAATACCAGACTTAACGCCTTTGAAAAATCTGGAGGTGCTAATTCTTTCCAGTATCAAGAAAGTAGATAATATCAATTATCTTAGTGGTTTAGTCAATCTTAAAACTCTGTATATCCACGAGATAAATAATATGTATGATTTAGAACCATTATCTTCTCTTGTGAACTTAGAAGAACTTTATTTAGACCACGGAAAAATGAGCGGAACAGGACAATCCGTCAAAAGTATGGAGCCAATATCGAAACTAACCAATCTGAAATATCTTGCTTTTATACTAAATGTAGAAACGAAGAGTTACGACATCAGCGCTTTATGTTCACTTAAAAAATTGCAAAAACTGCGTATTTTACCAAGATATTTGGAAAATGGAAATAAAGAAAAGCTTTTAAATGAACTACCATTATTATCTGAATTATAAAAAATTGAGAAATCTACTGCTGGTAATAAAAAATTTGCAGTAGGGGGTGAAACTTCAAAGTTCGACAGTAGTTTTTCAATTGAACTTGAGAAATTTTATCGGCTTGTGTGCTTTGATTTTGAGCCGGAGAAGAGAGCCCCAGAGCGTTTTAATCAATTTTACTGAACCCCAAAATCAAGAGAAACAAAATGGCTAAAAAGAAAAAAACACTTCCAAAAAATTTTGACGGATTAATTAACGAAAATAATATAGACAATCTCAAAAAGGTATTTGATACCTGTGAATTAGATGCACGAGGCGGTTATGGAAAAGCAACTGCTCTTAGTTTCTTCAATATTCCTGACGAGCTAGTTCGTTGGCTGGTAGAAAACGGAGCCGACATTGAGGCTGTCGATTATTACGAACGTACGGCACTGCATCAACACGCAATGGCCCGAAGTGGAAAGGTTACGATACTTTTAGAACTTGGGGCAAATATCAATGCAGTTGATAAGTATGGAGACACACCTTTGCATTTTGCAGCAGGAAGTAGTTTTAATATTACTTCGGTAAAAAAATTAATTGAATACGGCGCGGATACAAATGTTCTGAATGCAAATGGAGAGACACCCCTTGAAAAAGCTCTGAACCGTGCCAATAATATCGATATCGTAAATTTAGTAGAAATATCGAGTATCCTACTGAAAAACGCGGCGATAACTCCAAAAATGCGAGATAACATTACCCGTATCGGAGAAAATTTTGAGTTTCATCGTGAAAATTTCAACAAAGATTATCTGCAAGAAACTGACGAAGCGCTAAGCAAACTTTACGAAATATATAATGTTCCACCGGTAAGAAAACGCATTATGCACGATAGCGTATCGCCAATTGTTTTAAGTGGAACAACCTGGCAAACACAATTTGAAGAATTGTGGGAACTTTTAATTCCATCAAAAGGATCTGCAAAAACAGTGCAAGGAGAAGTTGTGCGAATTGCAGGAAAAGTAAGAGATGAAATATACAGAAACGGTGGCGGGAACTGGAATCTTTATTTCAAAAAAATGTTGGACGCATTTCTTGCGCATTTAGCTTCGAATAACGCTTTGTCAGTTGATGAACTAGAAAAACTAACTTCACTTGTACAAAGCATTCGCAAAAATGGAGATGCAGAAACGGACGAACTTAATTATTTATGCCAGCTAGCAACAAAATGGGTAATCCTTAATCCGATACCGATTTTACTTGAAGAACCGAATTATAAAAGATAAAAAACTACCGCCAAAAGTGGGGCCTTCCGTGAGGGCCGCAACGTTTGAGTCAGGTGGGATGATGTATAAAATTTGGGACGCTAATTTTTTCAATTGAACTTTTGTACAAAAAAAGAATGGAAGCAACTAAATATCTTTCTATAATTAATTATTCGGAATGGGAAAAATTATGCAAATCCTATTCAGAAACACACGCCTGCAACGCTATTGGTAAGGATGGAATTTTTTATTTTCGATTAAATGACAATAGCGATAAACCTTTACAAAGTTTAGACAAAATATTGTTCGCAAAGCGCCCCGATGTAAAGCTCATTATCTTACCTTTTCAAGACCCTAAAAAATCCAATAAATATCATGCATATACCAAACAAGATTTTGAAACATTATCGCAACTGACAAATGTGAGGAAACTAGGTCTTTCGATTGCGGCTCAACAAAGTTTCACCGAATTTTCTAGGATTGAGTTGGTAACAGAGTTGTACATTTATGTGGATGTAAGATCTGATCTTCGTTTAGTGGAAAAGTTTCCCAATATAAATTACCTCCATTTGCAAGGGAAATTCACCGAAATAGTTTCATTATGTGGGCTAAAAAATTTAAAAGGATTGAGCATATCCGATTTTCAACAAATTGATTTTTCCGTCTTACATGGCATTTCTTTAAAAGTATTAGTTGTTAGTGATTGTCAGGCAAGCGAAAATTTTCCGGTGTTATTATCTAACGGTGTAGAGTATCTGCAACTTTCTGGAATTAAAAAAGTTCAAAACATTGATTTTATTTCAAATGCGACGGGATTAAAAAAGTTATATTTAGATGAATTCGCATTAACGGCGTTACCTGATTTTAGTAAAAATAAAAAATTAAGGGTATTACAAATCAACGCAATGCACAAACTAAACGAAATCGAAACACTTATTAGTTCAAATATCGAATATTTATTTGTCTTGCTAAGCGCAGATAAAGTGCCCGCAAAAGTTTTTTCCGAAGTTCTAGCAAAAATCAAAACGCTAAAAAAAGCCCAAATGCGATTAATGGACAGACACGATAAACGTTATAAGATAATAAAAAAACAATTAGAAAATGCTGGAAAAAGCGGCTTGCTTGCTGAGGATATCAATTTTTTTGAAACATCTTAAACCGAATAAGTTTTTTTATTAATCTCTTTCAAGAACAAAGGCATTATAAAATTAAAGACAACGGTAGCGTTCAAACCCGTGCAGTATTGAAGTCGTAGTTCTTACAGAATCAGAAACATCGTAACCGTAAAATTAAGGAAGCGGCATCTCTCATTTAATTTTAAATTCAGTTGGTCTCATATTGGTCAGTTGATGAAAATTGTTACTAAATGCCGATACATTCGAATATCCGATTTCATAGGCTATCTCCGTCATATTCAAATCCGTATCTTTAATCAATTCCATCGCTCTGATAATACGAAGCATTTTTAAGTATTGAACAAAAGTGATGCGCAGTTTAGTTTGAAATAATCTGGTCAAGCTTCTCACACTCATCCCCGATTGTAGAGCAACAGTGTCTAAGCTTAGATCTTCATTTAACCGATTTCTAAAACTGTCGATTATAGCATTAAGCCGTTGATCGTCTGTTGTAGGAAGTTGAATGGAAAATTTTTTTAGATTTTCTTTTGATAATACGCCTTTCAGCGTAGTTAAAAACTCAAATTCCCATGAACCTTTAAAATAATCACCTTGCCATTTATCACTAAATGAGAGCATTTCTGCCAAAAGCTTGCTCACTGGATAAATACCCAGTTCACCATAAAAACTGTCTGCCTTTTCGTCTGGAAAGTAAATATTGATGATGTACAAATCCTGTGTATTAAACATCAGGTTGTGCGGGTAGTTTTTGGGTATCCATATATAATGATTAGCCGGAATATACAGATCCTTTTCGTCTGTTTGTAGGTAAGCAATTCCTCCATAAACCAATAACAACTGAGCTTTATCGTGCTGATGAGCTGGCAAACGCTGTTCCGTCTGTTGTCGCATTACAAGGATGGAATCGAAATTTTGATCTACAATTTGTATTAATTGGCTAAGAATTTCCATGTGGCCAAATATAGCAAATATTAGGCTATTTATATAAAAGCATAGAATGACGTGCTTAATAATTTTGCTGTGTTAATACTAGTAGAATCGTTATGAAACGTAAAATCATAAAACCTGACAAAGATTTTGAACTTGCAATGCAAGCTAAAAAATCAGAACATCAATTCCTTCGCTCAGACGAAGAAATTGATAAAGCAAACATCTACTGGCTGGCTTGCGCCTATGCTAGTCCCTTTATTCCAATGATAGATTTAAGCTTTGTTTTAGATGAGCTGAAAAAGATGCTAAAGCAATGGTTAGCAAAGAAAAAGAAAGATATCATCATTTATAAATAGAAAGCTGATGCAACGATATAAAACAACTCGGATTTTGAGCATACTTTTGCTATTATTTCCCTATTCGATCCATGCCCAGTATACTGAAAAAGCCGAGCCCCTAAGTTTGGAAGAAATTTGGAAGGTCGCGGAAATGAACAACCGTCAACTGAAACTCTCTGACCTAAATCATCAGCAGAGTAAAATAGAAATATTGGAAGCCAAAGACCATTTGTTACCGGAACTTTCGGTAGGTGGAGACGTAAAACTCAATTCCAAATTTCTGATTTACGACAATGGATTATTCTCTTCTCCACAGGATGTACCCGTAAAAGGTTATGGGTACGGAGTAGGTTACAACTTGAACATTAATCTTTATAATGGTGGTAAAGACAAAAGAAACATCGACATGAAGAGGGAAGAAGAGAAGCGAAAACAATATGAAGCGGATCTGCAAAAGCATAGTGTAAAATATAATACCGCAGTTGCCTATTTTGATTTATACAAACTTTTGCATTTCTATGACTTTCTTCATGCAGAGATTGATGCAGAAAAAAAGCAATTGAATTTGATAGAAAGTCTTCATAAAAACGGTACCGTACTAAAGAGTGATGTACTGAGAACCTCCATGAAATTGTCTCAGCTGGAACTTAGTCTTTCTGATGTGACAAAAAAGATCGAAATCGCCAAACAACATCTCAATATACTGATGGGACGTGAAATTGATACAGAGCTAGCAATCAAATATCGAGATATAATTGAATTAAACGCTATCACAGACGGTGACTACAATGATTATATAGACATTGTTTTTAACAAATCTCCAGCGTATAAAATGGTCAATAGTGATATCAAATGGAGCGAACTGAATGTAAAACAAATGAAAGCTACACGATTGCCCAAAGTTTCTTTGTACGCTAACTACAACTACAATTATCCGCAGATTTCCTTTTATCCGTATTCAAATGACTTATGGGGATTTGGTCAGACAGGAATTAAATTACAGTATTCTATAGATAATTTGTACAAAAGCAAACATACAATTGCTCATGCTCAAGTTGTCAGCAGTCAGGCTAAGGAAAAAGCAGAAATGAAGAAAGACGAAATCGCTCTTCAGGTAAAAGAAGCTTATTTACAGCAACAACAGGCTTTGGAGAGCGTAGAAACGGCAGAGAAAAATATCATTAGAACCACTGAAACCGTCCGTGTTATCAGAAGCAGCTACTTAAACCAGGAATCGTTACTGACCGATCTTTTGGAAGCAGAAAATGCTTTATTGGAAGCAAAATTCAATCTGACAACAGCACAAACAAATATAAGAATAGCTCATGTCAGATTATTGGCAATCGTAGGAATTCTTTAATACAAATATTATGAATAAAAATAAAACAGATAAAATTATTGTATGCCTCACCAATTGGTTGGGAATCGCATTATTCGTAGGAATCATTATTTGGGGAACAGCCTATTTCTTAAGAGGATATCGCTACGAACACACTAATGATGCACAGGTAGACGCTTACTTGTCACCCATAAACGCAAAAGTAGGTGGCTATATCAGCAAAATATATTTCAATGACAATCAGCTGGTAAAAAAAGGTGATACACTAGTTGTCATTGAATTGGACGAATATGGACTGAAAAAAGAAGCTGCTTCAGCAGAAGTTTTGAGTTCAAAAGCCAAATTGCCCATATTGGCTGCAAACGAGGAAACGCAACTTAAAAGTATTGAAGTCATAAAAGCACAATTGGCAGGTGCTGCCGTGAGATTGAATCAGCAGCAAAAAGAGTTTGACCGCTATAAAAATCTACTGGCGGATGAATCTACCACACAACAAAAATTCGATAATATAAGTGCTTCATTATCTATTGCAAAGTCAGATTACGATCAAGCTAAAGCTTCTTTACAAGTAGCTGAATCTAAACTTAATGATTTTAGAGCGCAACATAATGTTATACAGGCAGAGATAAAAATTAAAGAAACACTTCTTCAGCGGCAGGAACTGGACATTCGATATACGGTTATCACTGCGCCTTTTGACGGACAAATTGGTAAAAAGACCATTCAGGAAGGCCAGCTGATACAAGCTGGGCAGACATTGGCTTTTTTGGTGAACAAGGCCGAGAAAAAATGGGTGATTGCAAATTTTAAAGAAACACAGGCCGGTAATTTAAAGATCGGGCAAGCGGTAACCATTGAGGTTGATGCGTTCCCGAATGAAAAATTCACTGGTACTATTGAATCACTTTCCCCAACCACAGGTTCACGGTATTCATTGCTACCTCCAGATAATGCTACAGGTAATTTTGTCAAAATCATCCAGCGTATTCCTGTAAGAATTAAACTTACCGATACGCCTGAAAAATTAGCGAACCTCTCTGCCGGAATGAATGCCAATGTTTACATTTTAAAAGATTAATGATGCAAGCACATAAAATACCGATTTTCAAATCCTGGGTGTCCGAATGGGTGGCGAGAGCCGTCATATTTACCATTCTGATGACCTGTCTGTTCAGTTTCGCTTTTTACGGCAGTCCGATCGCGACGATGGGGTTTTACGGCATACAACCTACCGATGTACAATATGGCATGGTTGTAATCTATGGTTCAACGGTGGCTTTCCTGGCACTTGATTTTCGGATAGTAAAATATTTTGCACCCAGAAAATATCTGCTGATTGCCCTTGCCGTCAATGCAATATGTTCCGTTATCTGCTTTCATTTCAAAGATTGGACATTGTTTGTTATTTGCCAGTTTTTGCAAGGGATGACCTGCGCATTGATGTCAGGGATAGTATTACAGCTCATTTTTCCAAGATTACAGTCTGTACGTGCCCGTGTGATTGCTTACAGTCTTCTTTACGGCAGTATACAAATCGCTGTACCTTTCTATTCCATCTATACAAGTGTGGTCATTCATTTTTTTGATTTTAACTGGCTATTCTATGGATTTATTGTTGTGCTCATTATTCTGACATTTGTTGTTTTGCTGACAATGAGCGGTAAAGCGAGGTTTACCAAAAAGATACCCTTATATCAGGTGGATTGGATAGGCTATCTGTTTTATATGTCTTTCATCTTGATATTGGGATTTATACTCGTCTATGGAAGGCAATTCGGATGGTTTGATAACCCATTAATTTTGATGCTTAGTTTAAGTGCTTTAGTTATTCTTTCCCTCTTTATTATCAGAGAATCAAAACTAAAAAGGCCATTGATCAATTTACAGATCTTTAAGGCAAAGAATTTTGTTTTTGGGTTATTCCTACTTGTTACATTCTACATTTTCAAAGGTAGTACCGGACTAGCCTATGGTTATGTGGAAGTGATTTTAGGAAATGACCCACTGCATACCATTCCGATATGGATGGCTGTAATTTTAGGAACGATCCTGAGCATGTTGGTCACTTCCCGATTTGTTTTAATGGGGTACAACTTGATCAGGATGATTATTGCCGGTTTTGGTATAATGGCAATTTACTATGCCTATATGATACTATTTGTTTCTGTACAGGGTGAAACAATCAATTTTATTCTTCCGATGTTTGTTTATGGTGTGGCCACAGGTGTTCTATTTGTTCCGATTGTTTCATTTACCGCTTCATCAGCACCTCCGAAAATTGCAGTCAATGCCTCGCTTGTTGGCATATTGGCAAGGTTCACCGGTTTTAGCGCAAGTCTGGCATTTAACAACGAACTTCAATTATTTACAAAATCCGCGGTTCGCGAAAAGATACGGGAAGCACTCACGGAAACAAATCCGCAGTTACCACTTACTTTACTGGATATTCAAAACCAATATATCAATGCTGGCCGTGATATGTATAATTCGAAAACAGTATCCACAGGCTATTTCAATCAAATGATTAATCATCAACTATTGGCCCGTGCTACTAGGGATTATTACGATTGGATGTTAATGGGGGTGATATTTGTCATTGTCATTTTACTCTTCTTGCCTCAAATACAATATGTTGTTTTAAAATTAAGGAAAGGTAATATCCCTTATTAATTTTATTATGGCAGATAAAGCTTCAGGCTGTTGGAGCAAATCATGATGCAAGTATGGTACGCTTTTTAAAGGAAAAAGATTCATTAATTGCGCTATTGCTATTTCACGAATGTACCCGTCATGATGCAATGCCAATCGTAATTACAAAAACGACATTGTTTTGCTGTTGGAGTTCTGGCTAGTTTGCCACAATTGGGGCAGTAATTAAAAAAAATTTCAGATGTATGATCATGTATAATACGCGTTGCTATATCTTCATTAAATTTCTCTAGTCCATTATTCAATAAACTTAGTGAATTTTCGTCTTTGGTTAGCCATCCAGCTTTAAAGTAAACCCTCTTTATTTTATCAATATCCTCATTTTGATCTATCTTTAAAAGTGAATGCGCATGTTGATAAGCAAGTTTTTCTTTTGAGGAAGCGTCCAATAATAGTGATTTTTAAAGGTTATCTTTTCGTCTTCATGAAATATGGCTCACTATTTTTTGAATTTACAAAACAGCACTCAAAAGACAAAATATATAACTCAGCAACTATAATTTCTATATCTATTTTGTATCGCAGATCTGATGCAAATTCTTATTTTTACTCCTATTGGAAATTCCATATGAAGCCATTATAAAAGATAGATATTTTTATTTTTGATACATTAACAGGTATTTTGTTTGATAAGGTACCAGAATATATGGAAATCGTGGAAATGGGAGAGGATAGTCTTTTCTCAGATCGTTCAACATATTTATTTATGAACGAATTTGCGACATATATTGGCGGCCAGATCATAGCAGACCGGACAGGCCCTTTTGTCGAAAGCTCCTATGATTATATCAATTATATTGGGCAAAGTCACAACCGTGAAATTATCAATATTGTACATGTTGGTATCCTCGAAATATTATATATGGAGTATGGAGTTGGTAGGCAATGGGTCAAGATGAATCTGAGCGAAAGGCTACAACCTTATTTCGAAGCTTGATCAAAATATTATAGGTAAGATATTATATTAAAACAGCAATTTATATCATATTTACATGTAATGAGAAAAGTAGTATTTAAAGACGTAGACGGAAAAACAAAAAAACTTATGCTTTGTCATGCAAAAGGGGGAGTTTATCTTTTTGGATATTACAGTTTACAGGACAGTTTTGCAGATTGGGATCATTTCTTTTACACTATGGAAGATGCGATTGAGTGTTGCTTTGAGGATTATGATGTTAATGAAGAGGATTGGATAATAATTGCAGACCAACCTGAAAATTGTCAGCAGGACTTTATTATTCCGACAAGGATAAAAGGCAGAGAAGTCGGAAAGCCTGTGTTTGGACGTCTACAACAATTTGTTAAAGGACAGTGGGTTGACTATGAAATATCAGAGAACTGTATAAGTTTTGATGGACTTACAGGTGATGAGAGATTATTGACCACCGGACTTGTATTTGAGTATGAGAAGGCTTTAATTGAAGATAAGGCAAAAGCAACAAAAATTTTGACAGCATTAAACTTTGGTAAACCTTCTATTGACACAATTATTGGATAAATTAATATAACGTTAACCATCATCTAATGGATTTAAAAGAGATAAAAAATATACAAGATTTCCAGCAGTTTCTATTTCAACAAAAAAATGAAAATTTTGTTCAGGCTGACGATTCCAATTATTCAAAGACAATTTGTGGAACCGATTTCAGATCTGAAATTCTGTATGTTCTACCATCGACTGAAACATTGGAAAATATCCGGTTTTATGACAATCTGAAGTTTATCACCATCAATAACTATAAGATTGATCGTAAAAATCTTGACGCATTAAAGAAGTATAAGAATAATTTAACAGATGTCAGCCATTTACATATTTGGAACATCAAACAAAATGACTTGGATTTAATTTCATTGTTTCCAAATTTGACTCATTTATTAATTTCACATGTCAAAAAAGCCGACTTTTCATTTAACCGCTTAGACGAATTAACGAATCTGAACACGCTATGTCTTTTAAGTCTAAACAAAGTATCAGACTTCAATTTCTTGCCAAACGCTTCAAAATCCAGAATTAAAAACCTTTCATTAACTTATACTTCAAACCTTAAAAGCTTGAATGGGATTGATAAGTTCGAAAACCTTGAACACTTATCCCTCTTTGCATCAACAACAGAGAGCAACAAAAAAGTGGACCTTGACGATTTATCAGGAATGGAAAACCTAACAAAACTTAAAACATTTGAAATTGGTTATTTTCGGTTTAACAATACGGAAATGGCCAACAGACTTTCGGTTTTAAAGGAATTAAAAGAGTTTGTTATTGATAATATCAAATATGCAAATATATAACAAATGCGTTTGAATGAAATTATTGGACTTTTTCAAAATATTTAAACGAAAGACAACAGCAAGAAGGAAACTTGAGGCAGACGGTTATTTGCCACTTCTCTGGGAAGACGATTATTGTCAAGTTGTAATTGTTCCATTAGAAAATATGGCATATGTATTAAAATCGATCGCAGAAATAGAACCACTTTCAGAGGTGTCACGAACAGATTTTGGATTTACTGAAATATTTGAACATGGAGAAATGCCTATAACCACCATTTCAAAAGAAATCCGAGAAGACTATTTAATGGAGCTATTAACAGTTTTTGGATTTGAAAGAGCAACACACATAGATTATAATTACGATAAAATTATTGACTGCACAACAAGACAGACTAAAGCATTTGGTTTCTCGAACTTCACCATCTTTTTTGAAATAGAAGGGGAGTTTGTCAAACATGTTTGGCTTTCGATTAGCGAACGAGTTTCTTTAGCGGAAACTTCTGTAAAGAAATTTGAACACATTAAGTCAGTTTTATATCGTTTAGGTGAAGAATGTGAAATGATTTTGGTCGATTGGAATAGTATGGAATTAATCGATTTGAGAAACCGGTATCAGATAAATAATTACTTAAATTATTTTTGGAAATGATAGATAAGTACGAAAATTGGAAGATTGAGTTATTTAAATTCGAATCCGTAATAAACAATTATAACTTAAAAAGAATAGTTAATTCCCTTTTGCCAGTAATTCTGTTGGTGAATAGCCGAATTGTCATCGTAACTTAATTCATTCCGGATATAGAAAGAAATGATCAGGCAGGCCGCTATGCCAATGGCTAATCCGGCCACATTCAAAAATGTATACCCCTTGTTTCTGTTCATATTTCGCAACGTGATTTTTAGGTAGTTTTTTATCATGTTTTTTTGCTTTTACTCCGTCAGCCAATAAACAAAAAATAAGATCGAAAGACCTAATGATTTTCAGATAAGTCTTAAGAAGGCTTCATCCAACGGTTAAACCGTTTCAATAAGGTTGCCAATTGTATAAGTGGCTTGTATTCATATGGTTAATGATGTTTTGTCTGGATAGGTGTTCGTATTCGGACATTCTCTGTTCGTATTCGGACAGTGGATTGGTTTCGGGTGGACTACATATTTTTGATTAATTTAAGGATACTTTATCATATTTGATTGTTGATATTCATCAGTAATGAGCTTTTTATATTAATAAATCATAATTTGAGATCCCAAGTAGATTGGTATTACAAATCACTTTCGACACTATTTGGTTCGTATATTTCAAATACATAGGGGTAGTTATCTATTTTTAGATATTTGTACTTGGCATGATTATTAAATGGATGTCGGTCATATTCTAATGCCAAATATTCGATTGTTCCTTCCGATTTTGCATAGTCAGATTTTTCTTTTGTACTTGTAATAACTATATATAGCCCAGCTGTGATAGTTATAATTGCGGCAATAATAAGTTTGTTAAAATGCATTTCAAGAGTGATCGTTAATTCTCCTCAGCTTTCTTCATTACGTAAATAATTCCAGAAGTTCCTCCCGAGCCATTATAGTTATCCGTTAAGTCGAATGTATTTACTAATTCATAGCCAATTTTAGACATATAGTTCAATATGGCAGCATACGACTTTTTATTGGTCAGTATTTCGGACAGCTTTTCACCTTCTGCGATCTGTTCATCCGAATCTCCTAAGTCAACTCTCACCTTTAGTTTTTTCGACAGGAATTTTCCTTCCACCCGAATATAAGCATAGGAAAAGGTCATTTGTAGTTCGGTTTGAGTATCTACTTTATAATGTGCTGAACTACTCCCAAGACAGCAGGCAAACAAAAATATGGTTAATAACAACTTATACATGATATCTTTTATTTTAAAAAATTGTCATAGACTATGGATACTTTTCTTATTTATGCCTAATTATTTTTTAGTGTAATCAAATGTTAATCATATTGGTTATCATAAATAAACGGAAAGTCTTTGGTATTATAAATATCAATATCTTTAAATTTATCAACAATGTTTGTCACGAACTCCTTACCATCGAACACAAATGAGGCTCTGTAAGCAAATTCCTTCAAGACAAAAACATGTTTATCCAAAGATTCTGTAATAAGTGCCAAGTCTGGGTATATATAATTAGTAGTTCCGTTCACCTTACTTCTGACACTTGTTTTCTGATTGAGATCAAACTTATCATCATCGAACTTTCCGAATCTTAAGGCAAAAAACTTTCTATCTGTTAATTGATTACCTTCCTTATTTACCAACTTCAAGGTTGAATATTCATATTGACCTTTATCCAATCCATTATTAGAGAGCTCCCGAAAGAAATCCAGCGACAATATCTTTACATCCGAACCATATTCGAGGTAATTGAATTGAAAATCAGTCTGTTTTTTCTTGAACACCAAATACAATTCCGAAGGAAACTTATATTCCTTTTCTTCTGGAGGAAAAGGTAAGTTTTTATAGTCTAATGTACGCCATTGTGAATCAGTGTAAAATTTGGTCCTTTTGGAAGGATCGTAAGTGTCGAAAAGGGTAATGTCATCCAGCAAAGGAACTCCTTTTCTTTTTATATGACCACGTTGAAAGGTTACAAATAATTTGTTCATAATCCGTTTTTCTCTATCTGTACAGTTTTTTCGAATTACTATCCAATTTTTTTTCAGCCATTAATCTAAGAATCAGTGTCTGTGATTCAATTTCCCTTTGCACAATGGGCTCATTAAAACCTTCATCCGTCAAAATATCCTGATCATCGTCCTGTAGTTTGGAATCGATGGCGTTCAAAACTGCCATCGATAGGTTGTATTCGAAACCGCGACGCTTTGAAACTGCGAAATTCATGATCGCGTCAATTGATATGATCAATTCATATAAGGCATTTTCCTGATAATCGGTCCGATCCAGGTCGGTCTCATTGATATCATTCAGGTCCCTCAAATAAATTCTTGATTTTTCCGGGGACAACTTATCGTTACTGTCGACCACGGACCAGATGTAGGAAAGGATATCCTTTATCAGCGAAATTTCCTTTTCAGCCAGAAGTCTTGAGATGATGCCCTGGCTTATCGCCAGCAATTCTTCACAGACCCATCCGCCCCAGAAAAATAGATTTTCATCCTTGATTGCAGCAGTATATTTTCTGCATTCATCCATGTAAGCTTTAAATCCATTGTTATCTTTCATAAAATTTTAGTGACTTTGTAGAATATAAAGATAGTATTTCTGACGATTGTGTTTTCTTTTAATTCTTCTTTGTCATTACTTATTTGATATTCGCAGGGTTTTAATAAATTTTGAATTATGTTTTAGGCCGAGTGATTTCATTTCTTGCTCTTAAAGGCAAATGATAGGGTGAATAGGATGGATACATCGTTTTTCAATAAATGAATGATATGATTTAAAATAGGGAGGTCTTTGCGAAAAAATAAAATACACGATTTAAATGACGAATCTTAAATGAAAACCAAATTGTATGGTCAGCCATTCCCGAACTCCAAGAAGCAATGATTCAATAAGTCCTGTTGTAGAGGAAAAATTCAGGTTCAATTCAAAAAAGAGAATTACTACAACCTGTCCAACTATGAGAAGAAGATGCAGGAAATGTACAAGCGCGTCACAGAAACGCTCAAGCGAAGTGCCCAGGCAATTCGTGCTAATGCTATTATTGGACTTAGTGTGGATATTGACTAAATTTCGGGAAAGGTATAAGCCAGCTATTTATGATTATTGCAGTGGGGACACCAGTACATCTTAAAGAGGTTGCTCGCGTTCCGATAGAGAAGCTGGGTGATCTAATGGATGGCGCATTGGTTCAGCATAATATAAACTTTAAATATGCTGACATTGTTTCTCTTGTGATGCATTCAAATGCGAAACTGTCCATATAATCAGTAGAGCTTACTAAATTGCCGTTTACACCAACTATTGAAGACAGGCAATTAATCAACACCCTTTGCACGTATGGGGATGCAATAAATTGCTGTTGAAGCTGTGATAAATAAATCAGTCCGATCTTTGCCCCCAAAACAGACATTCGATGTCCATGGTTCTTTTACCTCAATATGTCCTATCAATACGCCTATCGGACTATAGATAGAAACACCTTTCCCCGTAAGGTAAACATTTCCACGATTGTCCAATGTCATCCCATCAGAGCCTTGGTCGATGACCGCCTTCTGTCCGCTGAGTTTACCGTTAGATTCAATGGTATACCTGTAAGTTTTATTTCGCACCCTATCCGCTACATATAGGTATTTTCCATCGGGCGATCCTACAATGCCGTTAGGCTTAGCTACATCATCAGCCACTACAATTGGTTTTTTACCTTTTCCCGGAGGGAGGTAATAAACTTTCTGCCCTTCTATCTCTGGTTTTTTTCTGGTCCAGTAGTCACGCTGGTAGTAAGGGTCTGTAAAGTAAATCCCCCCTTTCTTATCTGCCCAAAGATCATTTGGACCATTCAGTTTCCTTCCATTTACATCTGACAGTAGGACGGTAACTTTGCCATCTTTGCTTATTGACCAAATTTCGTTTTTTTCATCTGCGCAGGCAAGTAGCTGACCGCGGTGGTTAAAGTACAGTCCATTGGCACGGCCGGCTGAATCTTTAAAAAGAGAAAGATGACCTTTTGTATTGTATTTCCAGATTTTGTTATTGGGCTGGTCAGTAAAATAGACATTCCCTTCCTTGTCCACTGCCGGCCCTTCTGTAAATGCAAACTGCCGAGATATTAATTTCAGGCTGTCCTGATCAAATAATTGCGCCTTTACACCTAAGCCCCTTAATGAGAATAGTAATATTAGCAAGAATGCCGAATAGTATCTGCTGGAATTAATGAAATGTAGCATAGTAAAAGTAATTAATTAAAGTTATCCTTTTTCCAAGAAAATCAAGGAATGGTATTCAAGTATGAATAGTCTCTATTTCAAGTCCAATATATATATAATTTTATAAAGACCCGAAAATATTACCTCTAGTAGAGCTCGGTTCGTCCACTTTTATTGGAAGATTTCAAAGGTCTATATTGTTTTTCTGAGCATCAATAATTTGTATTTTTGTATTTATGAATGAGTATGTCATATACTTAGGCACACAGATCATAAAGGACAGAACAAGTCTTTTCGTACAAAATTCATTTGACTACATAAACATTAAACTTTGAAAGACCTTCGATTGATCAATTAATATAAGCTTCACCCTGTTTTTTGAAACAGAAGGGGATTTCGTCAAACACATTTGGCTTTCGATTAGCGCGCTAGTTTCTTTAGCGGAAATTTCTGTAGAAATTGGAACTGATCAAGTCAGTTTTATATCGTTTAGGTGAAGGATGTGAAATGATTTTGGTCGATTGGATCATTATGGAATTAATCGGCATATAATCTCGGTTCCTTAATAAAGGAGGATCAAAAGTTGGAATTTTTGCTGAAACTTAATTATATTACAGACACGTCGGCTATTGGGGCTAGTGTTAATAAAGGAGAATGAAAAAATGTTCAAGAAACTATTTCAAAAAAAAACAACACCTGCGGAGCGATACTTAAATCATTTGAATAGCGTATTTAAGAAAACACCACTTTTATTTAAAGAAGACAGTTTGGATGAGGGTCTTCCAGGTGTTACAACGATCGTGTACGAGAATATACCCAAAAAGGGCATGATTACATCATTTACATATGGTCTTTCCTTGGGACATCATCCCGATTGGCGAAACGGACGGCCAGAACTTACATTAACAGTAAGATCAGATGACTTTGCCTGGGGGAGAGTGCCGGGCTACTTAGCAAACTGGCTACGAAATAAATGCCCTTTTTCCTATGGAAATCCTATCAATTTTGGGGAAAAGATTGCTAACGATTCTGAAATGGACGGTTTTTTAGTATTTGCGCCCTCCATTTTTAGAGAAAAAAGTAACTATGAAAATATTGATATTGGTACCGGATATAATATTTATATTAAAGGTATTTACCCCATATATGCAACAGAGATTGATGTTATCTCCACACTTGGATTAGAGAATTTTTGGAAACATCCTAAGTTTGACCTTTATAACATTCAAAGAGAGCGAATTTCTGGATAAAGGGTATGAATTACTAATTTTAAAAGGGAGGAAAAGCGATGAAAAAATCAAAGTTTACCGAAGCACAAGTTGGCAATGATTACATGGATTTCTAAAAACGAACAATAAATAATGAAACAGCGTTTAACTCATATCGCTATTGTAGTGGATGACTACGATAAAGCAATAAAATTTTACACCCAAAAGCTAAATTTCACATTGCTTGAAGATACCTGGCTATCTGAAACAAAGCGATGGGTTTTATTAAGGCCAAAGGGTGCAAATGAATGTTCGTTATTATTGGCAAAGGGCGTAACAGAAGAACAAAAAAGCAGAATTGGAAATCAAACCGGCGGAAGAGTTTTTTTATTTTTAAACACAGATAATTTTAAAAGAGACTACCAAAATTTGATAAACAGCAACATAAAAATTGTAAGGGAGCCGAGTTTTGAAGCTTATGGTACTGTTGCGGTTTTTGAAGATTTATACGGCAATCTATGGGATTTAATTGAACCTCGATCTCCAGATGAATATTATTATTCTACACAAATTCTCAAGATTAAGGAACCAGAAAAAATAGCATTGACAATCGCTGAACTTATAAAGCTAAGAGAATTAACAATTTTTAAAAGTAGTAGCATCTCATTTGATATTCAACAAGATAAATTCTCATCCACAAAGATAATTTTATGGCTTTGCTTTAAAGACGAACAGTCTTTCAAAGACTACTTGCAATCACCACATTTTCAAAATTTTCTTCAACTTGACTTGATAGAATATGAGAATATCTATGAAACGTATAGTATTTTTTAAGTATGTACAATCTAAACCCTGTCTTCAGTGGTAATTGTCGAATAATTTCAAAGAGGGAAAAGCGGGTATATTGGCATCAGTGAGAAAAAATTACATGCGACTATTTTAAATTTACAAACATCATAATTATGATACAACAAGCATTTGCATATAAAGCAAAGGAAATTTTAGAACCAGATGAAAATGTGATTGGTTTGGCGGTAGCGGGATCCTGGCTAACAAATGAAATAGATGACTTTTCAGATCTTGATCTAATTCTGGTAACGAAACAGAGAATTTCTAATGACAGAAATCTTATGTTGGACTACGCGAAAAGGTTAGGGAATTTCCTGTCGGGTTTTACCGGAGAGCACGTCGGAGAACCAAGATTATTAATTTGTCTTTATGCCGATCCTCTTTTGCACGTTGATATAAAATTTTTAACAATTGAAGAATTTAAAGTCCGTATTGAAAATCCAACCCTGCTAATCGATAAAGATAAACAATTGGAAACAATACTTTCTCCGACAGTTGAAAAGTTTCCTTATCCAGATTATCAATGGATTGAAGATCGTTTTTGGACCTGGGTGCATTACGTGTTGTTAAAAATAGGGCGGGGAGAATACCTTGAAGCATACGACTTTATGGCATTTCTACGGATGGTTGTTTTTGGTCCATTGCTGCATATTAAGAATGATAATTTACCACGAGGTGTTAGAAAAGTCGAACAGGATTTGCTCCCCGAAGATCTCGAAAAACTAAAATTTACCCTTCCAATGTATGATAGAAAATCTTTATTAGACAGTTTGAGAAATGGCGTATTGTTATACAGACAATTGAGGAGAGATCTTTTTGACGATAGGGTTACTTTGCATAATGAAACAGACAAAAAAGTAATGTCGTATTTCGAAGAAATCGAAAGCCGGAAATAAGTTTAAACTGAGACATATAGTAATGTGTTTTTACCTTGTTTGAAACGATTTGGGAAGGATGGAAATTACATTATATCAAGTAGTCAAGGACTTAATCTGTAAAAGTTAAGACTTAATCGACAGTTGGGTACTCTTAAAATTGTCTGATTGCCTATGTTATTATTATCGTCCAAATAGTTTTGATAGGAATCCTTTTTTAATTGGCTTCTCAATTCCCCAAATTAATTCCGTTTCGTGTCGTTTTGCTTTTCCAATGTTCGGTCCGAATTTGCCCCACGCAAATCCGTTTTGAATTTGTTTGTGTCTCAAGTCTGCAATTAAGAAATTGTCAGGAAGTGATAATGCAAAGTCTTTCAAAGTTGTGTCGTTAGATTTTCTTGCGTTTTCAAGTCCAATAAATCCATTTCCTTTGCGCCAAATATCCATAACCACTTTTTCGTGAATAATGTCAAGGTTTGACTTATTTGTATTTTTTCCAAAATCGTTAACGTGTTCTATAAACTGAGTTAAGTTGTCCGAGTGTTTTACGATTACTGCTGGGTGGTGGCACACATAAAACACGCTTCCCCAACTTCCATTTTTGTCAACATCTAAAATCCAAAAATTTCCAAATCCGTCTCCCGCAAGCTGAACTGAATTAGGAAAAAGCTCTTCAAATCCAAATTGACCTACTCCGTCAAATGTGACTTCTTCAAGTCCGAAAAATTCAAAACCGCGTGCGAATTTTAACAATTCTCTTATCTCTGTCGGAATTTGTCCTGTCGGCAGTCGTTTGGCTAATTCGTCAATCTGTTGGTTGGTCAAACCTTCTTTTAGTTCTACCTTATATTCGTCTCCATCTTCTGAAATATATTGTTCGGTCAAAATGGATCTAAGTTTTTCTGTCGGTGTCATAAATTCAATTTTTTGCATTGATGTGTGCAGTATGCTTGCAGGTAATTGGCGCGGCGACTTGGCGAAGTATCGTAGCCGAATCGAAGATACGAAAGTGGAGCTGTTTTGCCAAGTCGCTTTTTGTAAGCTGTCCGCGTAGCGACGGTTTATGTCAATTCTAATCTTAATATTTGGAGCGAGAATGTTTGTTTCGAGAGGTGATTATAGCAACTTCATTATAAAACTATCAAAATTTTGCTTTATATTTTGGACACCATTGTTAGTTATTGAAATTACCTTTTATAAAATTCAGTAAAAATTGCAAATAAATTAGGTCCATTTATCCCGCTTTCAGTATAGTAATTTGTGACAAACCATTGATCAACCTTTCACTACTCCGCGACATTCCGCCAAAGTACCATATCAAAGTCAGTCAACAGCTGACAAATTTTACCTTCACTG
This sequence comes from Sphingobacterium puteale, assembly GCF_003627955.1. GTDB lineage: Bacteria > Bacteroidota > Bacteroidia > Sphingobacteriales > Sphingobacteriaceae > Sphingobacterium > Sphingobacterium puteale. The sequence goes on from NZ_RBWS01000009.1 coordinate 245,676, forward strand.
TCTCTTCCTATGTAAGTAGCATAAAAACCGTCTCCATACCCCGTGGAGAAAAAGACGGCATTTTGATTCTGAAAGCTGTGATTTAAATAATCCTCGAATTTTTCGGAGAACATACTGTCCCAGTTTTTATCGAGCAGCGTATCCAAATTATTCTTTGCTGCTCGATCAACGAAAAGACCTAGTCCCGCATCTACTCCATATCCATATATTTCTTTGGATTTGAGGGGGATTGGAGCCTGTCCAGGTAATAATGCAAACGCCCATTTTTTGATCGGCTTATCTGAGAATTTTACCCGAGCAAATGCGACCCTTCGATCCTTATTGACGTTGATATTTGCCATTGCCAATTCGACCGGAAACTCACCAACAGGAAAATTTTCACTAAAAGCTATCGCATCGCTTAACATAACAGGATCAGTTGCGATAATCTGGCCTGACGATATCTTTAGATTTCCAATAGCTATTTTATCAAACGCTATTTCAGTGCCGAATTGCGCTACTTTTGTACCCTTCAAGAAGCTTCCCTCAAATATCTTTGGGAACGCCAATGATGTGTCCTGGATCATTATCTTCGGTATGGTATCTGTCAGGTCAAATTCGTTTGTTGTTCGAAGGATGTCGTTAGTACTACTTGGAACTTTGTCCTTCGAAGTACATGAAAATAGCGTCACGGCCATCATACATAATGTTATTGATCTTTTGTGCATAGGGGATGATTTTCATTGTTTAATTCATGACTCTACCTATAGGCGGAGCAGTTGCTCTTGTACATTTTCCCTATTTAAACCTAGATTTTTAAAAATTAATTTTGTTTCACGTATATCTCTGAGCAATTTTAAAAAATCTACTTTGCCGTATTTTTTGATGCCATATTCACAAACTATACTTGCCACTACATAGCTGGCTGGAAAATCATGTGTCCAATAAGTCCTGTCAAATATATTAGATTGACAAACCTTCCATAAATCCATTTTATTGACTTCTTTCTTAAATTTGGCTTTAAGTTGCTCATATGATAGCGTTCCGCTTCCGCCTAAATAAGTAGCGAGTCCTTCATCGAAAAACTGATTTACCCCGGGAACAGCTTTTCTGATATACAGATGACTGATTTCGTGAGGATAATATTCCGAATTATTTGCAGACAATACATTGTTTTTATAAACTACGCCACCGGTACTATCTGCATACATCATCGGATGATATTGAAACCCCTGCATATTGAAAAACTCTTCTACTGTCGATGCAGAATAATAGGTAAAAGGGATCCTAGGAATATCAAAATACTGAGACATTTTTTTATTAAACTTTATCTGTTCTTTAATGTCTCTGTCAACATTTTTTAATCTATTACGACTTATATAGTAAGTAATTTCTCCTTTTTCTTTCTTTTGCCAGGTCTGCTCAGTAAAATGGAGATAAGATGAAATTTTTACCGTATCGTTGTCGTATTTTGCTATTACATTGACAATAGCTTTTAAAAGTGGTTTGCTGGAAGAAATAAAGCTGATCTTAACAATGTATTGCTTCTGGGGAATCCACGGAATAATCTCCATTACGCAAGGATTGAAAACACGCTGACCGCTACTATTATTCTCCATATTCTGCAAGAAAGAAAACGGACTTCCAAATCGGTCAAAGTCAGATTTTTCACAGAATTTATACCTGTTGATATTGGTATAGTTGTCCCTCACTCTTAAAAAACTATCGACAGTATTGACAATTTTTTGATTGATCGGTATATCTAAATCAACAATGGGGGACACCGCAATAGGTGGTGTATCCTGACAATAAGCGGACAATAAAGTGCAAAGATTTAAAAGTATTAATAAGTATTTCATAATCAAGTTGTTCAGTGATAGGAACGTAACCTATTCCTCTGTATTGATTTTTTACCTCCGGAATCAATGGCGACATAATAGCCTATATCATGACCCTAGGTAAGTTTAAGTTTTGTTATTTTTTCAATCTTAATGATCACCACCAGAATAGATCCACATCGGTTCCGTTTGACCTGCTCGTTCAAAGCCGTTCTTTTTATAAAAGTCAATAACATTTCCATCAGCCGTGAGCATCTGCATATGAAAACCCTTATAAATCTCTTGCATTTTATCCATAATCAAACATCCGATCCCCTTGCCTTGATAGGAGGGTAGTACTAGTAAATGCGGATAATAAACCACGAGATATCCATCGGAAATGGCATTCCCTAGGCCTACTAATGTTGTAGCATCCCATGCGGTAACCAGAGAATGCGAATTGAGGAGGGCTTTCATCAGTAATTCTGGTTTTTCGGCAGCACTCCATTTATTAGCTTTATATAGTTGTAGAATATCGTCTGCGTTCAGATCTCTGTTAACACTAAGCTTTATGTTCATATATTATTCTGTAGTTTTTTGTCAGTATATTTAAGTCAATGATCTTCGTTCGTGAATATGCGAACATGTGAAAGGAGTGCTTACTATTAATCGTAAACTTTAGCTCCCTTGAAGATATCAGCAAATGTTGATCGCGCAGATTTCTCAGCATCTACATTTGCATCTGTATTATCATAATACCTTTGGATATCCTCTGTATATGCAGCCAAAGCTTCCAGAAAATCAGGCAAGGTTTTGTTTTCTTTCTCACCCCACAACATCCCCATCAAAGACTTCAAAAATAGTTTTATCATTGATGTCACAAATACCCCACGGATTTTCAAGCGATATTTTGACGATTTTTCTTTTTATTTCTTTTCCTGTTTTGGTAACTGATATCTCAACACGGCTATCCAATATTTGTCCAGGAACAAGTGTCCAAAAAGGGTAGGCTGTATTCTCGTCCCATTCTTGGTCAGATAGAACCGGAGCTTTCTCTTCGATGGTATGTATATCTCCTTTAATATCTCTAAATTCAGCTCTTACAAAACCAGGAAAATCGTTGCTAATGTAATCGGTGACGTTTACGCGCAAAAATCCCATCTTAGCAAACTGCTCATTGGCAAATATACCGTAATCATTTAGTTTATGTCTCAACTGAATAATGCAAGGGGCCTTTTTCTTTTTCATAATAAATATGAGTTAGAGCTGATTTTGTTATCTTCAATTCTTTGCTGCGCGTTTTAAGAATTGTTTAAATTTAACATAAAAATAACAGCGTTAGATGAAGCTTTTAGAATTAATTGATTTTTTTAGGGATGGTGGTTCGTACGAAGAATTCTGCCATCTGCAGTTATTACATGAGGAATCCGAAGTGATCGAGATTTTTATGGAGATCCCTTTATGTATTCATAATAAATTGAGATATTTTGAAATTGAGAAAACTGGAGGGAGTGTAGCATATACCGATAATGGAGTAAATTACTATAATTTATTTGATTTTTATTATTTCTTAGATGCCATTGAAGCGGCAAATAATAGTCAAAACAGATCCCTTTCTAATGAAGAACTGGCAGAATTACTCTATAATTACGCGATTAATGATGCATAAGTAAACTGGTTAACATTTGGTCCAAACGGACATCTGGTTAGCATTGCCTGCATTTACGGTGTCCCGTAACCAGCTATTCTTTTAAACCAATACCTTAGCCTTACGTTTTGTTATAATCTTGAAAGTTAATAGCTGTAAACATATTAATTCAGGATAAATAATGTATATTAGGTTTGGGTATTAACTTGCTCAATTGAAAAGTATACTACCATGATAGTAACCAAGGCTAATTCCATCTAAGGGAGGGAAAGTTCACGATATAATCATCCATTTGCTGATTTTTATCAAAGTACTTGAGATTATCTGTGCTGTCCAATACTCGACGTACCTCCTCTTTGGAAAAAAACTTAGGTAGCTGCCTTTAAAAGACAACACGAATGACAAAATACTTTATCATAATAATCACTTTTTGCTCGATACTTAGCGCTCGTGGACAAACGACAAAAGACAATTTAACGGTCGGACTGACAATTGACCCAAATATTAAGACGGAAGTAGAGAAAAATATCACTATAAGCGAATTTGGCGCTAGACAAGACAAGATTTTAATTTACAATAACCGTATGTTGCTTGACTTCTACGAAGACGACAAGTTAAGTAGCTCACTCAAAGAGCAAGACAATAAAAGCACAGTTTTTAAATCATTTTACTATTGGCAAGGCGATACATTGGGCATAGATGGTGCATTTGGACTTTTCGGGGGAACAGGCTTTTCAATTAAAATGGTTAAAGGCAAGGCAACACTTTATCACATGCTGGCATCGGACAACTTCCCTTCTTACGCATACAACCAAAAGGACAGTTTGATTTTTCGACTTGAAGTGCCGTGCACAGACACAAAAATCATTCTATCAGAAATTCCAGACGCTACAAAAAACAAAGTTATTTATGGATATGTGGAATTTAAAAGTGGTGACTATTATTCAAGCAGCAGTGCAGCGAACGGACAAGAAATTTTGCCGAGGAAGAAGCATAGAGCCAACATGAAAATTTATTTTAAAAGTGCATACGTTGACATTAAATAAAGAAACAGAAAAGGCAGTCTATTACAGCACATTTGCAATGGACGAGGTTTCGTGTCCCGCTGATAGTTTTATGGTTGCTGAAAGGTTAGTTCTCCGCGTCAACATTTAAACTGAAAAGCCCGCCCATCGCAAAGGCGCAAAACGTTGCACGTCATTTTAAAATACGGCACGTCAAAAAAACGTATTTGGCAAAAACACTTCATTCAATTTTATAGCTTACACATAAGTGAAAATGGAGTACATCGGTTTATTCGCGCATATTTATAAAGTTATTGCGGATAATAAATACGGCTTAACGAATTATAAATTGCCCTTGCATCATCAGATAGCCGGCAGTATTTTTATATAAAATTATGAGCATACTTATGAAAAAACTATTATTTCTACTCGTTATTTTTCACATCTTTTTTTCTTGTAAAGGACAATCCACGGAGCATAAAACGTTTTTCGACAACGGTCAGGTTAAGGAAATATATTATTTAGATAAAAATGGGCAGTTGACTGGTGAAACAAACATCTATTTTGACAATGGAAAGTTGTCAACTGTCAGCACATATAAAAGTGGAAAGAAAATTGGTGAAAGCAAGTGGTTTTGGAAGAATGGAAAATTAAGGGGTAGTGTATCATTCAATGAAAATGAAAAAATGTCTGGAGAATGGAAAGAATATCATGAAAATGGACAATTGGCCAATAATGGGGATTATGAAAATGGCGAAAAAACAGGTTCTTGGCACCATTATTTTGATAATGGTCAATTATCCTCGCTAGGAGTTATGAAAAATGGAAATAGTATTGGTCAATGGAAATTGTATCATAAAGACGGAACCAGTAGAGGAATGCAACAATATGACGAAGAGGGACGTCAAACTGGCGAATGGAAAGAATATTACGAAAATGGAGAATTGGAAAGCATTGGCCGTTATGAAGCAGGAATGAAAATTGGCGAATGGAATTATTATTACCAAAATGGCAAATTGGAACATTTGGAGATCTATAATAAATACAAAAGATATAATGGTGAGTGGAAATTTTATAATGAACAGGGTACGTTGATAAAAACCGAAATCTACACAGATGGAAAGGAAACGGGGGATTGGAAGTTTTATGATGAAAGAGGTCATTTAATTAAAATAGAAAAACACTAGAACTCGCAATCGCATTGATCTGCTATTTTTTCCCTACAGATAATAATCACTTATCTCCATCCCTTTATCCACTATACTCATTTTCACGAACATTATACGATTGCGACAGCGAATTTCTAACGGGTCCATAAAGGTAAATTTACTAATAAAATTAGTATTTTTCAATTTTTTGATGTATATTTGATTGATAACCAATTAATAAATATTGTGGCTAGACCAAAAAAACATTTGGGTAGGTAGGTATAAGCGTCCAGCAGAAAAGGAGATAGAGGAAACCCAATCCGATCTGACCCAGGTAAAATCTATGTGCACCAAATCCTCCAAGGAAAAACGCCATTAAAGCTGCGGTTGTTTTATCTTTCATATTTTGTCGATTAATGTGGTTTGTATTGTCTTTTCAAACCTATGGATTGCTTTTCAAGTCTTCTTACGGTTTCCCGTAACCAATCCCACTTTCAAACCAATACCTTAGCCTTACAGTATGTAATAATCTAGATAGTTAAAATTGACCAACATATTCATTCAGAATAAATAATGTATAGTAGGCTTTGGTATTAACCTTGCCCGATTGAAAAATAGCATGCCATGATGGTAACCACCACCAGTTCTGTTCTTTTTCTGTTACCTTCCTTATTTGCCTAAATACATTAGAATTAGTCTATGATGTCAATTTGCTAAACTGAAACGCTTTTATTTTCAAAAATCACAATTTAATATGGCACCACTGCTAGCATTGCCAACAAGCTGCCGATATTGACTCAACCATTTAGAATTTAGTTTTTTTCTGATCGGAATAAAGTCTTTTCTTCGCAATTGCATCTCATCTTCGCTAATGTCAGCTGAAAGCATATGTTGGTCGATATCAATAACGATATGGTCTCCGTTTTTTAGTAATCCAATCAATCCACCTTCAGCAGCCTCAGGTGAGACATGTCCAATAGCTATTCCCCGAGTAGCTCCGCTGAATCGGCCATCTGTTACCAACGCTACAGAACTACCCAATCCCATCCCCATGATCAGGCTAGTAGGTGTCAACATTTCCTGCATCCCCGGGCCACCTTTGGGACCTTCGTAACGGATCACCACAACATCTCCAGCTTTGATCTCACCGGCAAGGATGCCTACTATGGCATCATTTTGACTATCATAGCAAACTGCAGTCCCGCTAAATTTCTTTTCGCCTGTGATTCCTGCGGATTTTACCACAGCTCCCTGCTCTGCAAGATTTCCAAATAGAATCGCCAATCCTCCAACAGGACTGTATGGATTGTTTATTGTATGTATGATTGTTGGATCTTTGATCGCTGCATTGGCAATCTTTTCGAATAGCATTTCGCCACCGACCGTCATATTATCCAGGAGAACATGGTTGCTGCGCTTGGTCATTTCGTTCATTACAGCGTTAACACCTCCGGCGCGATGGACATCTTCCATGTGAACGGTGCTTAAACTGGGCGATATTTTTGCGATGTGCGCTACTTGATCTGATATTGAGTTAATGTCCCTAAGCTGAAAATCTATATCTGCTTCGTGAGCTACAGCAAGCATATGAAGGACAGTATTGGTACTACCGCCCATGGCCATATCCACTGCAAAAGCATTCTGGATGGCGTTTGCATTGATGATGTTTTTAAGTTTGAATTGTTTGGAAAGCTGATCGTCTTTAGCGATTTCACAGATCCTTCTGGCTGATTCCCGATATAGATTTTCACGCTCGGGTGTTAATGCCAATATGGTTCCATTTCCAGGTAATGCAATACCCATAGCTTCCATCAGCGTGTTCATGGAATTTGCTGTAAACATACCCGAGCAACTACCACCACTGGGACATGCATTACACTCGATATCTTTGAGCTCTTCGTCACTGATTAAGCCTGCTTCGTGTTTGCCCACAGCCTCAAAAGCAGTAGACAAGTCAATGGCAGTACCATCTTTGGTATATCCTTTTCTCATTGGGCCTCCACTGACAAAGATTGTGGGCACATCTACACGTAGCGCACCCATAATCATCCCGGGTACAATCTTATCGCAATTAGGTATAGCTATCATCGCATCCAATTTGTGTGCATTCATGACACTTTCAATTGAGTTGGCAATCAATTCTCGGCTGGGGAGCGAGTACAGCATACCATCGTGTCCCATAGCAATACCATCGTCAATACCGATCGTATTGAATTCAAAAGGAATACATCCGTTTGCCTTGATTTCTTCTTTAATAATCTCAGCAACCTTATTCAGAAAAAAATGTCCGGGTATAATTTCGATAAAGGAGTTTGCCACTCCAATAAAAGGTTTATCAAAATCGTTATCATTTACGCCTGTGGCCCGAAATAGGGCTCTATGGGGAGTACGTTGGTATCCCTTCTTTACTTCGTCGCTTCTCATTTTTTATTAGTTAGATAGTAGATTTGAGCCTACTTAATGTTTCAGGTGATATCGCCAGATAAGCTGCAAGGTTGGCATTAGACAAACGCTGTACGAGCTCTGGATTATTTTTCAGTAGATCGCGATAGCGTTCTTTAGCGGTTTGGGTTAATAAGCTGCTGAGTTTATTATTTACAACAGTTAATCCATATTCGAGGATGTAGATATAAAAATTGTCCCAGCCAGGCATATTGTCTCTCAAAAAGGTAAAGTCAGTGTTGCTGATGCTGAGCACCTCCGTATCTTCTACGGCTTGGATAAATTCTGTAGCTGGCTGTCTTGAAATGAAACTGACGATAGAGGTTAGGAAAGTATGTTCAAAAGCCATGAACCGGGTTGCCGTTGATAGTTCGTCATTGCGAAAATATAGGCGCAAACAGCCCTTGCCGACAAAGAAAAGATAGTCTGCAATAGAACCTTCGTTGAGCAGATGGTCATTTTTCTTTATCGATTGGGGTTTAAAATAAGTTAGGGCCTCCGTTAATTGCTGTTCGGTTAACGACGCTTTTTCACGTAACAATTGTAATAGTTGCTCTCTCATCGCTTATTATTTATCGGTCAAAGATGCACTTTATATTAGGATATAGTCGTTGACATTGGTCAAAAACGTCAACGATTTATTAAAGTTTTAATCTCCTTTGATAATGGAACTTTGGTAAGTTTAAAGCTAACATAAAATTAAAATATGCGCCAGTTATTTCTTTGTAAGGTGCGAAACCTGTTCGTATGACTACGGTTGGAGGCAACGGATAGATTAAGTAGATTTAATTTTTACAAAACTTCTTATATGAATTTCCATTTTAGTTATTACTATTGGTCGGATTTTATACTGTCTTCTTTGCACAAAATGAAAAGAAAGCACTTAGCCATTTAGAATTTGAACAAAAGAGCTTATGAAAGAAATGAAAAAACATCATAATATGCGCGCTGTAGCCATTGCACTATTTTCCGTGGTATTTACTTTTTTGTGCATCTCTTGTACTTCCATATCGCCCAAGTATTTAGCACAAAATGCTACGGCACATAGCGTTTCGAAGGTAGAATTGAAGGAGACATACATCTTTGATAATTATCCCCAGAAGATAATAGGCCATAATCATAGCAGTCAGGAGAAGAGTGCAGCTTATAATGAATATTGTCTATGGAACTATATTGAACCAAATTACTATAAAACTGACAGCCTGCACTATCTTTACAAAACTTCATTGGAGCTCACCAAAAAAAATAAAATCCATTTCAAACTAATTGATACCTTAGGAAATGTCGTGCGTGAAAGAACGAGGAAAGTAAAGCCCGAACCGCAAAACTTTGTTTCTTTCAGAAATACCGACCTTGACATCTATGTATTAGTCAATAGATTCTTTACCAAAACTATTTGCTTTGCACTAGATAAACATGGTGATTTAATCGTGCCCAGTGAGTCTACAGCAACCGGTTTTCTTATTCTCTTTCCGCTCGCCGGCGCCCTTAGCCATAATGCATATACTTATCGTCGTGTGTATACAGTCGCCAATTGAAAGGATATAGATCGGAAAAAAATAATTTTAGCGAATTTGTTTCCGTCATTCAACTATTCTTGAAAGACATTTTTGCTCTGTTGTTATTCAGTCTTCTTTAGTTAGATGCAATTGAAGAAAACCGTTTTTAAGCGTCTGTGCTTTGTACCTGAACGTTGAACTTAACTCCTCATTGTTTGCTAAAATTGCTCCAGCTCCAGTGATTATGGGGCTGACGTTAAAATAGATATCGGTAACCAAATCCCTGTCCAAAAAAGCGTTGAAAGTACCTGCTCCGCCTCCAACGGCTATTTCCCGCACTCCTTTTGCAGACATATATGCAATTGCCTCTTCGGGACTTGCTACAGTCTTGTAGCCATCAGCCGTATAAGATTTATCTGCCAATATGATGATTTCTATTCCATTAAAATGTTCTTTTACTGGATCTGGAAAATTTAGAAAATTTTCAAATGTTTTCAATCCTATCACTACATTTCCAATCCGTCTTACAGATTGTATATAAAATTCCATTGCTTCCGGTGGCAGTTTATGATGCGGATTATCGGATATCAAAATTCTTCCATTAGCCGAAATATTTGCGATTACTGTTACTTTCATAATGATTTTCTTTAAATTTCTGTACCACAAAACTATTGGATATTCAATATATATTTACTATTCATTACCTTTAGGAAAGTAACTATCTAATGAGCAATAAAAATATTGATAAAGAAACTATATTGGCATTAAAAGATGGCATTGAATTGCTCAGTGGTAAATGGAAATTTTGTATTCTGCACAATTTGCAGAAACACGGCACAATGCGGTTTAAAGATCTGCAAGAGATGGCTCAGGGAATATCCCCAAAAGTTCTATCCAAGGAACTTCAGGAATTAGAAGATAATTTACTGATTAGCAGAACGGTTAATGACACCAAACCTGTGACCGTTTCTTATGCGCTTACCGCCTATGCTAAAGAAACGGAGGAAGTTGCCAATGCTTTAATTAAATTTGGTCTAAAGCATAGAGGTAAAATTAAAGCAAAATGAGGTTTCTATTTTAACAGCTCATTTTTTGATTATAGAACTAGCATGCTTCCATCCCAATATTATCTCCTATAGATACCGGTTTACGTATAGAACGTGCTCGTTTCCATTTAAAGACAGTATATCCGTTCAAGGAAATACAGTCCTTATTCGAAACAAGTATGGTGAATATTTTGTATATTTAGACAACGGAGGTTATTATGGCATCAGCATTAGAATTGAGAGAAGAGCGCAAAAAGTTAAATCAAGCAAGCGAAACAGGCTTCTGAAATTGCGAATAAGGAGAACCGGGCATTAGATCTATCAATCCAGGTTGTCGAGGACGGATACGTCGTTGAAAAACATATAGATGGGAGCCGTCAGATTATTAAAAAAATAGATCGGATAAAGAGTAAAGTTAAATTAAAAAAAGGTATTGTTTTATGCCTAGAGCCAAAAGGTTAAGAGTATTTGCCGGTCCAAACGGTCCCCCAACCTGATCTCCTTATAATGATTCATACGGCTTTGGAATAGCGATCCATAAACGGCAGGATTGCCCCTCAAAGAAAAATCAGTCCAAAGTGTGCAACCATGGAAACAAACGTGGTCGATTCCCAAAGATTCATTTTCGAGCACATAGATCTTTGAATTGCTCGAAGCGTCCTTGATTTTATAGAGTGTTTTCGGATACGCTCCCTTATAATATTAATGATTGCCCAGTACAAAGATGATCGGTATATCCAATGAAAGTGATTTGAGCCAGCTTATCCCTTTTATCCCTAGATCAGTATTTCCAGCCAAAACAAGAACATCAGCTATCCGTAGATTTATATCATTGTATCCAAATTCTCTATGTAGGTCGCTAATGATATGAATTTTCATTTTTGATTATCTTTGTCAATCGTACTGCCATCGTCTATTTTCAATGTATCATTCAATATTTGTAAGATCTTTCCTGTACCAATCACACGGGGCCCTTCCCGAAATTCAAATAACATACCTTCGGCTAGTCTTCCTTTATAATATATGACACCAAGTATCCGGATCACCGCTTTGACTTCCTCCCCAGGATACACCGTATCTTTATCGATAAATGTTTGTTCACCGGAAGTTTGCATTTCGTCAAAATCAAATTTGATCTGAGGTCTATATTTAGAGAAAACAGGAGTCTTTCTTCCACCTTCTTGTGTTGTTCTATAATGAAGCTGCGCTATGAAATCAGACATATATCGAGACTTTTTCTAAAATTAGTCAATTTATTGCAGTCATGAGTTGTCATCGGAATTGTACTTCCTATGATGTATACCCAATGCAACTCCAAATCCAACAAGTGAGCACCATATAATGATGATATTCTCACGCCCATTTAGCGCAGATAATTTAAATATTGGATGTGTATGCATGTAATCTGCCATTGGCCATACGAATTGTGTACGAAATAACATTTTTTTTGTTTTATCAATTTTTATTACTTACTTTTATGTAGGACATAACAACTATTCTACATATAGAGAATAACCAATAGAGGGATACGATGGCTGATCTTAAGCCTTAAAAATAAAGGAATATCGTGCTGCGCTGGAATAATTAGGATAAGTCATCGTTTGGGGAGCGTCTGTGGGAAACGCTCATTTGCATCTGTTTTTTTACACTTAATAACCATAAATTATGATTTGGACAAGCAAAAAAGCGAGCTTATTTGTGGGGACCCAAATTATCCTCGTATCCTCGTTGTACGCGCAGCAGCGTGTCGAAGGTACGGTTCGGGATCAACAGGGAAAACCTTTACAATCCATTACTGTTTCGGGTCGGCATTCGGGCAACCGGACGCAGACCGATGCCAATGGAAAATTCCGGCTTGAGCTGCAGCGGCTGCCGGACACGCTGCAGTTTCGCTCGGTCGGCTATCAGCCTTTGGACCGGCAGGTGTCGGCCGGCGGTTCGCTGACTGTCGAACTCATCGCCACAAACCGGAGTCTGGATGAGGTCGTGGTGGTTGGCTACGGCACACAGTCACGTCGCACGCTGACCACTGCCATCAGTAAAGTGGATGGCAAGGCACTGGAAAATGTGCCGGTCAGCACGGTGGGCGAGGGTCTGAAAGGAAAAGTGGCCGGCGCCCGTGTGTATCAGTCGAACAATAGTCCCGGGGCTGATCCTGTCTTTCGCATCCGTGGTGGCTCTTCGATCAATAAAACCAACGATCCCCTAGTTTTAGTAGACGGCGTCGAACGTGCTTTCTCGGGTGTCAATCCCAATGATGTGGAATCCATTGAGGTGCTCAAAGATGCGGCATCAACAGCGATCTACGGTTCTCGGGCATCAAATGGGGTGGTGCTGATTACCACAAAAAAAGGAAAAACAGCCGAACAGGCAACCATTACCTTTGATGCCACCTACGCCTTCCAACAGCCGGAATCAAAGATGAATATGATGAGTGCCCGCGATTATATCCAGATCGTGCGGCCTGCGGTGGCCTTGAGCCCCAATCCCAATTACAATACGAGTTCGGGCTATTCGGCGAGTTCGGGCAACGATGCCAACTCCATTTATTCCACCCGTTACCTCCAGGCCGGTGAGGCTGTTCCTACGGGCTATCAGAGCATGTCGGACCCTTTGGACCCGAGCAAAACGCTGATCTTTCAGGACAACAATTACCAGGACTTGCTCTTCCGGAATGTGGGCTGGCAAAATTACTACGTGGGTGTCAATGGCGGCAGCCAGCTTGTCCGTTATGCAGCGAGTGCAGGTTATACGGATGACGGTGGTGTAGCCCTAGGTACAGGATACAACCGATTCTCCGCAAGAGGCAAGGGCGATGTTACCTTCTCCAGGAAGCTGTCGCTCAATACAGCCTTTGATTATTCCCTGACCAATTCCCAGGAATTTGAAAATCAGACAAACGTCATTGCCCGGGGACTGGCGACTCCGCCAACACAGAAGATGTACTTTGACAACGGCCGGCCGACCCCGGGGTACAATGCCACCTCGCCAAGTCCGCTATGGTGGGACTATACGCGAGATTATGGCACCAAAGACCGACGTTTATCGCTGATCGGCGGCCTTGACTATGAAATTATTGATGGGCTTAAAGCACAGGTACAGGTATCCAACTATTCCCATCTCTCCAATTATCATTATTTTGAAAAGGCACATGAATTTTCGGGATTGCGCAGTACCAAGGCGAGTCAGTCCCAGCTGGATCGCAGCAAAGTGGATGCCCTCTTAAAATACGATGCCAACTGGAACCAGGGGCATACCATATCCCTGCTGGGCGGTTATTCGTATCAGCAGACGGATTTTAATTCCTTTAGTGCCTCCGTCAACGGTGCCAGCTCCGACAAGGTGCCAACGCTTTCCGCCGGACCGAACAAAACGGGGGCCGATGAAGATGTCTGGCAACAGGTCCTGATCGGTTATTTCGGTCGTGCCAATTATGCCTATAAACAAAAGTACCTGCTGATGGGTACCTTTCGGTATGATGGTTCATCGCTCTTCGCCAAGGAAAACCGCTGGGGATTTTTCCCAGGTGTTTCAGCGGGCTGGGTAGCCAGCCAGGAGCCTTTTATGCGCGATCAGCAGACGGTAAACTACCTGAAGTTCCGTACCAGTTATGGACAGACAGGAAATAACTCCATCGGACTATACGATGCGTTGGGCAAATTTACCACCGATATCCGTTACGATGGCGCAGCCGGCATTTATGCTTCTACGATGCCCAACCGCGACCTGACCTGGGAGACTTCAACGCAGTTTGACCTTGGTTTTGATCTTGCCCTGTTCAACAACCGGATCAATATCCAGGCGGATTATTTTAATAAGACTACCAAAAATCTGCTTTTCAGCGTGCAGCTACCCAATACCTCGGGCTTTTCCACGGTACAGACCAATGTGGGCAAAGTGCGGTTCCGGGGATTTGACTTTGAAATCGCCAGCGACAATATACGGTCAGGCAAATTCCGATGGGACAGCAAGCTGACCTTGAGTTTTGTAAAAAACAAGGTACTGGAACTGCCTGACAATGGCCGCGACAAAAACCGGATCGGTGGGATTCAGTTGGCCGATGGTACTGCTTTTGGTGGCACCGCAGAGGGCGAATCGCTGTACCGTTACTTCGGCTACAAGGTGGATCATATCCTGCAGACGCCCGAGGAGGCTGCCGTCGCCCGTTACGATGAGTCAGCCCGTGGCTGGAGTCCGACGGACAAAAAGAACGTCAAAGGGCGCAAACTCGCCGGGGACTACGAATGGCAGGACCGCGACGGCGATGGCGTCATCAGCAGCAAGGACCAGTTTGAACTCGGTGCTACCGTGCCACATACCACGGGCGGACTGGCCAACAACTTTAGTTATGGCTCTTTCGGACTCAATATCTTTGTCGACTGGGCACTGGGACATTCGATTAACCATACTGCCTACATGCGCTATTTCATGAATACCTTTGCTAACAATTATACCTTGGTGGAGGAGGTCAATCAGACCTGGAAAAATGCTGGCGATCAGTCGAAGTATGCCCGTTTTACGGCCAATGATCCCGATACTGGTAACAGCAATTTCTCGCGGACCTCTGACGTGTTCAACTACAAAGGCGACTACCTCTGCCTGCGTGAAGTGTCTTTTCTATACCAGTTACCAGATACTTGGAGCAAACGCATTGGGGTCCGCTCCATGCAGCTGTCGGTTTCGGGGCAGAACCTTTTTTATTTTTCTGCCCTGCGGGGAACAGGAATATCGCCCGAAGTTGGCGCATCCACGACCTATAGCAACGATTATTATAACTATCCGGCCATCCGCAAGATCGCGATCGGCGCTAAGTTAACTTTATAAACGAAATGAAAATGAAGACAAAAAGATTTTTATACGGTGCGATGGTATCCCTCGGCTTGCTGTCGGCAGCCGCCTGTTCGGACAGACTAGATGTGGACCTAAAAGCCGCCATTAATGCCAATTCGATGTGGCAGGACGAAAGCGATGCCCAGGCCGCCGTAACAGGAGCCTATGTGCGCATGCGCAATACCTTTGCGGCAGCTTATATTTTCTGGGGCGAATACCGTACCGCTTATTGGGGCCCTGGGCTCGAAACCAACGCGGGCTACAGTACAGCTTTCTTAAATCAGCTCAACAGCACGCATGCCCATGCCAACTGGAACAATTTATATACCACCATCAACGATTGCAACCTGATCCTCAAACATGTGCCTGAGATCAGCTTTGCTACGCCCGAAAAGAAGAATGAATACCTGGCACAGGCTTATTTTATCCGCGCATTTTGCTATTACTGGATCGGCCGGGTCTGGGGCGATGCGCCCGTGCTGACCGCCGGTTTTGAGTCTCCCAATCAGGAGGACCTCTATCCCTCACGCCAGCCTGTACAGGCTGTATTTCAGCTGGTCAAACAGGATCTGGACCGGGCGGAGGAACTGATGCCAGCAACGGCAACCAAAGCACAGTATGGTAACCTGGATGCCATCCGGCTGCTCAAAACGGATTATTACCTCTGGATGGCCAAACAGCAGAATGGTGGCACCGCTGCTCTGAACCTGGCGAAACAGTCAGTCGATAAAGTATTGACGGGCAAGCATGCCCTGATGCAGAATTTTGCGGATGTCTTTGCCACGGAATTAAACCCTGAGGTGATCTTTTGCTGGCGCATGACGCAGGATGAATTTACAGGCGGATATCCTTCGGATTTTCTGGTTCCGATCCAATATATTTCACCGGGCCTGGTTGAAAATCCCATTAAAGTCGGCTCGCATCAGCAGTGGATCTTTCTGACGAATAATTACAAAACATTTCTGACGGAAAATGCGGCCGACACGAGGGCAAAAGTCAGTTTTGATACGGCCTTTGACAACGATAAAAAACTGACCTTCCAATGGATCAATAAATATGCAGGCAAATGGGTCAATGGCACTCGGATCTTTGAATCGGATCTGCTTGTCTACCGCTATGCCGATGCCCTGCTGTTCAGCGCCGAAATCGAAAACGCGCTTGGAAATGGGCAGCTCGCTGTACAGCAGCTCAACAAGATCGCAAAACGGGCCTATGGAACGGACAATTTTTATGCAGACGGACTTCCGGCCAATGCGATCAATACCGCCATACTCAGCGAACGGAAAAAGGAATTTGTGGCCGAAGGTAAACTTTGGTGGGACCTAATCCGGCTGGGTGTCGTATTCAACGAAGTGGAGAGCCTGAAAAATCAGCAGTCCAAAAAGAACATCCTTTTGTGGCCTGTACACGATAGTTCGATCAACACCAATCCCAATATCAAACAGACCGAGGGCTACAATTAATGCGCTTGGATTGCTATTCTTTTTTTGTTAATTTGTAGAACATAATAAATGATTTATTTGCTGAATATATGATAAATGACCTCACCCCAATAGCGACGAGTACCCGCGCTGATATAGTTGAGATACGTATAAGAGAATATCTTTCCAACAAGAAATTAAAAACGGGCGACACGCTGCCGACAGAGCTGGAACTCGCCGAGGCACTCGACGTCAGCCGCAACGTGCTGCGTGAAGCCCTGAGCCGCCTGCGCATGCTGGGTCTGATCGAAACCAAAAAGAAGCGCGGTATGGTGCTGTCCGCACCGGATATCCTGGGTTCCTTTGAACGGGTACTGAACCCGCAGCTGATGGACGAAAATACCATGAAGGATATCTTTGAACTGCGCCTAGTCCTTGAACTGGGTATGGCTGACCTGCTTTATCTGCGGAAGACGGACAAAGATATCGCCGAACTGGAACAGATTGTGAAAAAGGATAAAAATGCCGACGCCGAGGAGTTCAGGATCAGCCAGGAAATTGCCTTTCATGGCAAACTGTATGAAATTACGGGCAATAACACGCTCAAACGTTTCCAGACCATGTTGATGCCGATCTTTGGCTTTGTGCTGAGCAACAGCCACCATAGCATCAAATCCGGCGTGTCGCACAGCGATCTGGTACAGATACTTAAAAACGGCGACCGTGACTCTTTTTCAGATGCCATGCGCGAACATCTGCGCCCGCACATCGAATTTCTGAAGGAGCGTTAACCGCTTCTTCTTATTTTTTTAAACCTATATGTAGTACATAAGTACCTAAAATATGCAAATAACCACTAAAATAAAAGATAGCCTGCTCACTCTGTTCCTGCTGCTGACCGCTACGGCGGCAGTTGCGCAGGTCCGGATTGCCGAGCGGCATTATACCTTACCAGTATTAGCGGATCAGCCGATCAATATCCTCAAACGACTGGAATTTACAGCCGACAAGCGACAGCAGGTCGAAGCAGAACTTACCCTAAAGACCGACGCGCTGGCAGCGGCTCAGCTGGATAGCGTAAGCTGTTGGTTTGCCGGTACCGACAGTACCCTGCTGACGCCTGTACCAAATGCTGCACAGCAGCGCGTAACTGCACAGAAATGGAAGGGGAGAAGCGGAAAAATAACAGTTCCACTGACACTGGAAAAAGGTGTCAACTATCTGTGGGTAACCGCCAAAGTGCATCCTTTCAAAAAGCTAGATCAGGCTTTTGAAGTGGCTATAACAAAGGTCTCCTTACTGGGGGTACCTTCTAATTCCCTACTTTCGGGCAAGTTTAGCCGCTACAGACCGGCCATTGCCGTACACCGCCAGGGTGCTGAAGGGGTTCATACCAGCCGTATACCGGGGATAATTACAGCCAAAGACGGCAGTCTGGTCGCAGTATACGATGCCCGCAGGGAGCTGGGCCGGGACCTGCAGGGGGACATAGATATCGGCGTATCACGTAGCTTGGATGGTGGCCGCAGCTGGCAGCCTATGGAAATAGCGATCGATATGGGCACATTCGGCGGCCTGCCACAAAAATTTAACGGCGTCTCCGATCCCAATATCTTGCTCGACGAGCGAACCGGCACAATTTATGTCGCGGGGCTATGGATGCACGGTGTGCTGGATGAAACAGGCACTTGGTATCCCGGAATAAAAGATGGGCGCGAAATCCACAATCATCAATGGAAAAATAAGGGATCACAGCCCGGTTTTGGGATCAAACAGACATCCCAGTTTCTGCTGGTAAAAAGTGAAGACAATGGCCTGACCTGGTCCAAACCGCTCAATCTCACCCATCTGAAACGGGCGGAATGGTGGCTCTGGGCTCCTGCGCCCGGGCATGGCATTAGCCTGCAGGACGGTACACTGCTGATGCCAAGCCAGGGACGTGATGAGACGGGCAAAGCATTTTCCAATATCATCTATAGCAGGGATGGCGGTCAAACCTGGAAGACTTCCAATCCGGCACTGGCGGAATCGACGACGGAATGCATGGCGGTGCAACTGGATAATGGGGACATTATGCTAAATATGCGTTCCAACTACAACGCCACTCACAAGGGGGGTGACAATGGTCGCGCGATCGCGCTGACCAAAGATTTGGGCGAAACCTGGACCGAGCATCCCACTTCGCACAAGGCGCTGATCGAACCCACCTGTATGGCCAGCATCCATAAACATGTTTATCAAACAGGAGGCAACAGAAGTTCCTTATTGGTCTTCTGTAATCCGGATTCCAAATTTGTTCGCGCCAATATCACACTCAAAGTCAGCAAGGACAACGGTGAGTCCTGGCAGCCCAAAGTTCTGCTCGACGAAGGCAAGGGACGGGGCTACTCCTGTATTACTTCGGTAGACGAGCATACCATTGGCGTGCTGTATGAAGGTAGCCAGGCGGATCTGATCTTTCAGCAGGTACCGCTAAAAGAATTATTATAACCTCAACTATTGCTAGAAAAAAATGGAAAAAAAACATAAAATAAAAGGCTTGATCGCCGCGGCATTTGCCAACTATGACCAAGTTGGAAATATCGACCTAGACGGTATTCCGGCCATGACGGAGCACCTTGTCCGACAGGGGCTGCGGGGGATATTTATCTGCGGAACCAACGGGGAGGGACCGAGTCTCTCCACGGCCGAGCGCATGGCAGTTGCCGAACGTTATATCAAGGCTATTGACGGCCGGATTCTTTCTTTTGTCCATGTGGGGCATAGCTCCATTGCCGAAGCCAAACGCCTGGCAGCACATGCCGAAAGCATCGGCGCTGATTATATTTCAGCGGTCTCGGCCTTTTATTTCAAGCCTTCATCCGTGGAAAATCTGGTCGATGCCATGGCCGCCATTGCGGCAGCGGCCCCCAATACACCTTTCTACTACTACCATATTCCTGCTGTCACAGGCCTGCAGATTGATATGCTCCACTTCCTAGCTCTGGCGGAGCAGAAAATCCCGACCTTCCATGGTATCAAATATACGGCGGCGACCTTACATGAATACCAGGCCTGCCTGCAGTACAAGGAGGGCAAGTACGATATTCTGTTTGGCTACGATGAACTGCTGTTGCCGGCACTGGCAGTGGGGGCGACTGGCGCCATTGGCAGTACCTACAATTACGCTGCCCCCCTTTATCTGGAGGTAATCCGCCGCTTTGAAGCCGGTGCACACGAAGCGGCACGAAACCTTCATTTTGAAGCCGTGGAGATGGTGCAGCTGCTGGTAAAATATGGGCCGATCCCAGTGCAGCGGGCTATTATGAAAAAAATCGGATTAGATCTGGGTCAGCCGCGGCTTCCGTTGACGCTGTTGGATGAAGACAATGAGCAGCAACTGATGACCGAATTGGAACAGTCGAAATTCTTGGATCATGTGGCATTGTATCAGTAAACTTGCTTTATTTTATTTTTTATTTATGGGATATCGTGAAGGAATAGCACAGGCTTTGAGCAATCGAATGGTTTGGGATACAGCTGCGCAGGTCGCTGATCCAATGGGTTATGCCGGGGCTTATGTCGGCAAGGCACAAGGACATGCGTACGCTTTGGGCGGAGCCAATTTTCCTTCGGGGATTCCACCTTGGGAAGGCGGGAAGAAGGTGTGGACAGACCGGATCTTTATCCTGAATAGCAACGGATCTCCGCAGGAAGCCGCCTTTCAGCTGCCCCGCCCAATGGGTTACGGAGCCTATGCTTCGTATCAGGACTGTATCTATCTGGCGGGTGGGAGCGATCAGTTGGGGCATCTCCAGGCCACCTACCGCCTTGAGCTTTCGGTGGATAGTGGTAGGTTTACACGCTTGCCAGATCTTCCGGCTCCGATCGCCAACTGTGCCTCGGTCCGAATCAAAAACTATTGGTATGTCCTTGGTGGCATCAATAGCCCTGATGCCCTGACAGCAAGCAATAATTGCTGGCGACTGGATCTGGATCATCCCGAAAATGGCTGGACGGTATTGAGCGCCATCCCCGGTCCGGGACGCATGCTGGCTGTCGTGGGAAATGCCGACGGTGAGCTGCTGATACTTTCGGGTGTAACACTGATCAATGGTAAGCGGAAGTATCTGAAAGACGCCTATCTGCTGACAGCGGATGGAGTGTGGCAGCAGTTGCCGGAGCTTAGCCATGCTGTCGCGGCGGCACCTAGCCCCGCCGCCTTTGACGCAAAGTCAGGGCAGCTCCTGATTTTCGGCGGTGATGACGGCGCATTGGCGGCAGCAAGCCCAGTGGGGCATCCTGGCTTCTCGGACCGGATCCTGGCATACGATATCCAACAGCGCACATGGGCAGATGTTGGTCAGGTTCCTGTGCGCAAAAGCAAGGGGCAAGGAGACAGTCTGGCAACAGAGCTGTTGCCTCCGGTGACGACGGGATTGCTGCAGCAGGCTGATCAGATCTTTATTCCGATGGGCGAGGTGCGACCCGGTGTGCGGACCAACCGTATATTGACGATCCGTTTTAAACCTTAATTTACTGAAGTAGTTCGTAACAATGTAGTAGCGTATCGCGCTTAAAAGAACTTGTATAAACCTAAAATAATGATAAATACGACATCAAAACGCTATGCCTGGCTCATCGTCATCTCCCTGTGGGTGGTCGCCTTTCTAAACTATTTTGACCGCCTGCTGATGACTTCGATGCGGGATCCGATTCTCAGCGAATTTCAATTAAACGATGCCCAGTTCGGCTTGCTGACGGCTGTCTTTTTATGGTGTTATGGCATTGTCAGTCCCTTTGGGGGCTATATGGCTGATCGGTACTCCCGCAGGAAAGTGATTCTTTTCTCGGTATTCGTCTGGTCTGCGGTTACGCTTTGGACAGGCTATGCGCGCTCATTTCCCGAATTATTACTGACACGGGTGTTGATGGGCGTCAGCGAAGCTTGTTATATTCCTGCCGCCCTGGCACTGATTAGTGATTACCATAGTGGCCGTACGCGGTCCCTGGCCACGGGCCTGCATATGTGCGGACTCTATACGGGAATGGCCATGGGTGGTCTGGGGGGATATATCGCCGAATATTGGGGCTGGCGTCAGGGATTTCATGTCTTCGGCCTTTTTGGTGTTGTGTACGCGCTACTACTGGCCTATACTTTGCGCGACCGGACTGTCCCCGCAGTTCCGAACGAACCGCTACCAGAGAAGCGGGAGACCGTGCAGCTCAAAGCCATTTTGCAAAGCTTATTTCGCTTGCCTTCCTTTTATATTATTATGGTCTATTTTGCTGTCCTGGGCATGGCAAACTGGTTGATCAACGGCTGGCTTCCCACATTCCTGAAGGAACAGTTCGACCTCGATCTCGGCCAAGCGGGCATTTCGGCCACGGGATATATGCAAATCGGGTCTTTTGCAGGTGTCATTGTGGGTGGTTTATTGGCGGACCGCTGGCAGCGCCGGAATAAGCGCGCCCGCCTCTATGTGATCGTCCTGGGCTTTGCGCTGGGCGCCCCCTTTTTGTTTTTTATGGCCTGGACCAATGTTTTTACCTGGGCAATTCTCGCGATGCTTGTCTTCGGACTGGCACGCGGATTCAATGATGCCAATCTGATGCCGCTTTTACGGCAGGTGGCCGATAGCCGTTACAGCGCCACGGCCTATGGCTTCCTGAATTTTTTGAGCACCATTGTCGGCGGATTGATGGTTTACGTCGGTGGTGCCCTGAAAGATGCCGACGTGAGCCTAGCGATTACCTATCAGGTCGTGGCAATCGGGCTGCTGCTGGCTGCGCTATCTCTGCTGCTGGTAAAAGTTAAAAACGATACGATACAATAAAATAAGACCTATAACCTTTCACCGCACGAAATGAAAGCAAATAAACTCGGAAAGGGATAGCGTTTACAAACGGCAAACGGCGTCTCATTGACGCATAAACAAAAAAAGATGAAAAAGAACGTAGTATTTATAATTGCCTGTTTCCTGATGCTGAGTCAGGCTTTTGCGCAAAATTTACGGCTACCGGCATTCTTTTCAGATCACATGGTCCTGCAACGGCAGGCTATGGTGAATATCTGGGGCTGGGCCAAAGCCGGACAACAGGTTAAGCTGATTTCATCCTGGTCCAAAGATACCCTGTCAGTGACGACCAGCGGTGATGCGACCTGGCGCATGCAGCTGGAAACCCCGAAAGCAGGTGGTCCGCACAGCATCAAATTGATTATGCAGGAGCAGCAGCTGGAACTCAAGGATATCATGATCGGCGAAGTCTGGCTCTGCTCGGGCCAGTCCAACATGCAATGGTCAGGCGCCAATAAGCTGCAGGAGATCCTCGATATTCTTCCGAATGTCAGCAATCCGAATATCCGCTTGTTACAGGTCAGTAATATCGCTGCCCAAACTCCACAGAACAATATTTTTGACAGCTGGAAAACATGCAGGCCGGAGACCGTCAGGGATTTTTCGGCGATCGGCTATTTCTTTGCTGAAAAACTATCGCGCGAGCTCGGTGTACCCGTTGGTATCATCAATGCCAGCTGGGGCGGCACTGCCGCAGAGTATTGGACACCAAGGGAGAAGATCATAGCAGACGAACAACTGACGCGTTATGCCGCATTACAGAAGCTGGCGCCCCGCAAACCCCATCAGCCCGGCGTACTCTGGAATAGCATGCTGGCACCATTTGCGGGATACACAATAGCCGGTACCCTTTGGTATCAGGGGGAGGATAACACGATAGCCTATGGGGGATATGATCAACTGATCCAGACCATGGTAGGTGCCTGGCGGGAGGCCTGGGGTTACCAGTTCCCATTTTATTTTGTGCAGATTGCCCCTTATGCTTACCCGCAATATAAAAAGCCAAATGCGGCACTGCTCCGTGAGCAGCAGGCAAGGACCGCCCGCAAACTGCCGCGTTCGGGCATGGTGGTCACCACGGATCTTGTCGATGATCTAAAGAATATCCATCCGGCCCAGAAAAAAGCAGTGGCATCGCGGCTGGCGGATCTGGCGCTGGCAGAAATCTATGCACAACCTTTGGTGGATTATAAATCACCGACCTTGCAAGACTATACAATCGAAGGAGACAGGATCATCCTTTCTTTTGCCGACCTGGATGGTAAGCTGCTTGTCCGTGGAAAAGAAATCACTGATCTGTACATCGCGGGCGAGGACCGTAAGTTTTACCCCGCCAGACATCAGCTAAAGGGATCACAGTTACTGGTATTCGCCGATCAGGTAAAGGCGCCGAAGGCAGTGCGTTTTGGTTTTACCAACAGCGCTACACCCAATCTTTTCAATACCAAAGGTTTACCGGTATCGCCGTTCCGTACTGATGACTGGCCGAATTTTGAATAAACACTTCGTCTCATTTCTGTTTTTATTTCAACTGTTGTTGCCTACCTCAGCAATCAATTCAAAAAAACTACGGGATTGACGCCAAGTCATTTCAAACAAAAAAAGGAAGAGAAACGCAAACCTTTAGAACAAGTTTAGTAAATATTACAAATCAAATCCATAATTCCATAGTAACTATCCTCAGTATTGTTGCCAATTTTGTAGTGCAAATAAGCAATAGAAATTATGGCTACAAATAGCAATAGAGACACAGTTTACATTGTTTCAACATTGAGCCCATAAAATAGTTTAGATAGATGAAGAAGGTAATCAATACGTTGTTGGGCGTAACGGTTTGCTTAGCTACTTTATCGGCCTGTAACAATGTAGAAAATAAAAAACATAAAGATATGACAACTCACGAGCACATAGACAAAGAAAGCGTTTACGCTTGCTCGATGCACCCGGAAGTCACTGGAAAACAAGGAGAAAAATGCCCTAAATGTGGGATGGATTTAAAAGCGGTTAATGCTGAAAATGCAGTTGCATATAAGGTGCAATTAACGACTTCGCCACAAAATGTAGAAGCAGGAAAACCAACTCAATTGACACTTGCTGTAAAGCAAAACGAAAAAATAGTACCGCTCGATATTTCACACGAGATGAAATTACATTTAATGGTGGTAAGCGAAGATTTAAACTGGTTTCGACACGTCCATCCGGAAGAGCAGAAAGACGGTGCGTATGCGATGATGGAAACATTCCCGACTGGTGGAAAGTATCTGCTATTTTCTGATTTTAAACCGAGCGGTGGCGAACAGACTTTGAACAAACAGGAAATTGAAGTAGGGGGAAAAATCAGTCCGGTTAATAACGATATTTCTACGAAGTATACCTCAAAAGTTGATGGATTTACCCTAACCCTTCTTAATGGAAGCGACTTCAAAACCAACAAAACACAACACCTGGAAATCTCCATCGAAAAAGACGGAAAGAAATTAATCGAAAAAGATTTGCAACAATATTTAGGCGCATCTGCCCACATCGTAATGATTGGCAAGGTCGGCAAAGAGTTTCTGCATATTCATCCGGTATCAGACAGCCGTTTTCCAGTTTTTGCACAGACAAAAATCGAAAAGGCCGGAGTTTACAGGATGTGGGCGCAGTTTAAAATAGAAGGAAAAGTGCATACAGCAGATTTTACCGTCGATGTAACCGAAGGGAAAAAAGGAGAAAACGAAGAGAAGTCGCACGCACATCATCCCGTATTTACACCTCGCCAACAATAATATCGGAGCCATAAAATTATATGAAAAACTGGATTTTCAAATCAAGAGGGAAATTAGTTTCTGGAATTTTATTACAAACTAGAAATGACACATCAACACAACCACAACAATAAACACGAGGAGCACGAGCACGATCATTCACACGAACGGCACGAGCACAACAATGAACACGACGACCAACACCACTCAAAAGACAATGCATTATCTTTTGCCTTTTGGCTCAATCTGGCATTTTCTATCGTTGAGGTAATTGGCGGTGTTTTAACGAATTCTACAGCCATTATTGCTGATGCTTTCCACGATTTAATGGATGCCGTTGCAATCGGTCTTGCCATACTTTTAGAGAAAGTATCGAATAAAAAACGAAGTGCCAAATTCTCATATGGTTATAAACGATTTTCGCTGTTGTCCGCATTGGGGTTGTCCATTTTTTTGTTGGCAGGTTCGGTAACAATGATTATTGCAGGCTATCATTCCTTCTTTTCAGAAAAAGAAGTTCATAGTGTTGGCATGTTAGTATTGGGAGTTATTGGACTAGCAGTAAATGGTGTTGCCTTCCTTAAAATTAAAAATGGCGCTGGGCTTAGTCATCACGGACATAGTCATGCTGGGCATAATCACAATAGTCAATCCATCATGCTGCATTTATTGGAAGATGTTTTGGGTTGGGCTGCTGTTTTGATTGGGGCGGTGATTATTTACTTTACCGGTTGGAATTGGATTGACGGCGTATTAACTATTGGAATTGCACTATATGTAGGGTTCAATGCTGTTAAAAACCTGATTGCCACAGTGAAAGTAATGTTGCAATCTGTTCCTGAAAATGTGGATGTAACTCAATTAACAGAAGAACTCAACCAGATTGAAGGTGTAACCAATATTCACGATGTACACATTTGGAGTCTGGATGGCAGTTACAATGTAGGTTCTGTACATGCAGTTACAAGGGATTTAGCAGTAAAATCTGTACAGGATATCATGAACAACATTATGCAACTGATGCAAAAATACAACATCCAGCATCCTACCGTTCAAATCGAAATGCACACCAATAATTGCGAATTTAAAACCTGTTTTCTCAGCCTATGCTACCTTAAATTTTGATCTTGGAAACGAATGGACATTGCTTCTCGGGATCCGCTTTGAGAATACAGACATCAGCGACATTTCAGAATTATGGGCACCAAATTTATTGGTATTGACGGAGCTTACCAAAAAACTGGAACTTTCCCATACCTATACGGGAAGCAGGAACACCTTATTGATGGGCAGCATCAGCTGTAGGATTACGGTTGGGTACCAGTCTGACGATGCAAGTGGCAAATCAAGCATGGTTTACAGCATTATAAAAGTGCTTTCCGCAAAATCGTATCATTGCCACTCACATTTAAATCTGGTTTGTGACAATTGAATGTCAGTAGTTAATCTCATCCCTTGGGTTAAAGGGAGTGTAACTCATAATTGTGAGATACAAATTAATTATTGGCAGATAGCTTCTATTTATGGCTCAGAATAAATGAAAAATAAAATCAATATCATTCTAATCTTAATAGGTTTTTTCTGTCGTATACTTCGTTTAATATGTTTATAGCTAATGCTTTTAGGATTGTGCTACCTTATCCTGGAGGGTATAATCCGGTAGTTGGAATCTTATTATATATATTATTTCCTATTTTTATATACTTTCAAAATAGGATTTCCAAAAGCTTGGGGTATTCTAAATGGTTCTCTCACGTTTTTTTCTTCTTTTGGATGGTAGCGTGGTTCTGCTTGGTATATTCATTACTTCACCAATAAAACAACAGCGCCTAATCTTTCTCGGATTGGGCGCTGTTGTTTTATTGGTAAGTATCGCCTGCTTCTTGCTCTTGGCGAACTACTGTTCTTCATTTTTAAAAATTTATGGAAGAATAAAAGCCTATACTGCCATTGGGCATTACGGTGGGAGCAATATTCAGTTTAACGTTATTTGACAAGGGAGGTGTGCAGATGAGTGCGCTTCCCATTCCGATAGCTGCGCCTGCGATAACGTCCCAGGTTTCATGTCTTTTGCTATAGATACGTCCCCATCCCACATACCCGGAAATCAGATACGCAGGGATACTATATTTCCACCCATACCTTTTAGCTATAAATGATGCTCCCTGAAATGATATTGCTGTGTGATTCGATGGAAATGAATGTGTGTCACTATGATCAGGTCGCTCTTTTTTTATCGCGTATTTCAAAATATATGTGGCTGCAATACTGGTTGCACCCGATGAAATCAGTGCTCTGGTGCCCTTGTAATCTTTTAGTGCCAAGGTGCTAATGAAACCCGCAGCTGGTGCTGCGAACATCAGTATGTCTGTAGATGTTTTAACACTTTCGCGGGGTTGCGCCTTTGTTCCCTGAACTAGGGAATAAATGAGTACAATGAAGTATAGCAAATTCTTTAGCATAGCTTTTCCAATAAGTTGTAGAGATTATAATTAAAGAATGTGTTCCGACAGGTTTAAACGTTGAACAATACTGTAGTAAAGCATGGTCAGCGAAAAGCCAAGTAATACACCCCCCATTATATCAGTAAACCAATGCACTCCCGAAACCAATCGGCCAATTATTGTCATGACAATAATGAAGGCAGAAATATAAATAACTACTGTTTTTAAAAGCCTATTTTTAATTCTAGTCTGAAATTGCATTATAGCGGTTGCCATAATACATAGGACGACCATAGCATGGGAGGAAGGATAAGAAGCCTCCAAAGTCCCGTCCATCATAACTGGTCTATAATTAACGATCCAGATTTCAAAAAGAGCATAGCATATGGCTACTAACAGGTAAAAAGATCCAAGAGCGAAAATGTCTGAATCAATCTTTTTAATACTTTTCCTGGCGATGAGCTGCGCCAGTCCCAAGAGTGAGAATCCACAAGCCACCGTTATGGCAATTAAACCAGTCCATTCCGTTATGTTGTACCAGTAATGATTAACACCAATTGCATCGTGAAGACTTTTATTAAGGTCTGCAAGACCGACAATGGAGCTCCCCGGACCAATAGGCTGCATATCAAATGTCAGTACTGCGATGGTTAATGCGATAAATAATAAAAATAGAACAGCCGTCACGCTGAAATTTCGGAGATTTTTTTCTTTTAATATTTTGGGTTCCATTCTTAAATTGATATTTCCGATATTAAACTTGAATATGCTGCAAAAGTATAACGTCTTCTTTACAGCAATCCTACACTAACCTTACTTTTACCTTACATTTGAGCCTTTAACCTCTAGCTTGTTTCAATTATGCTTAATTTTGTTGTTATGAACAGAAATGAGCATTACTTTCTGAGAGATAAGAGGATATTGTTAGTCGATGATGAGCAGGTGGTTCTGGATATGCTTGAATCCTTACTTAAGGAAGAAGGATTTTCTTCCATATTCAAATGTGGTACAAAAAAAGATGCGCTTGAACAATATGCGCTACATCAACCCGAATTTACCATATTGGATGTGATGCTTCCTGATGGAGACGGATTCTCCCTTCTCAGGGAAATCAGAAAATCAGAACATATCCCTGTTCTATTCCTGACTGCTAAAGATCAACAGGAGGATCTGCTTGAAGGGCTGGGACTGGGGGCAGACGATTATATGGTAAAGCCATTTTCTCCACGGGAGCTTATCTTGAGAATCTATGCAATTCTGAGACGTTGTTATAAAGCAGATGATCCTTTAATTATACTGGAAGGCTGCATTATTGATATCAGTAAAGCTGAAGTGTATAGAGAAGGAGAGGTCTTTCAGCTAACAGCCAAAGAAATCGGAATTTTGGACACGCTTTATAAAGCAGCAAATCGTATTGTTACCATAGATACGCTTTGCAATAGTGTCTGGGGTGACAACCGTTACGGATATGAGAATTCTCTGATGGCACATATCCGTAGGATACGTGAGAAAATTGAGGTAAATCCATCTTCACCCCTATTATTGACCACAATCAAAGGATTAGGCTATAAACTAAACGTACCACTATGAATGTCTTTCAGTCATCCATCAGGCAGTTTGTAATAAGGACAGTTGTTGCCATCTTTTTGATTGCTTGCTTCAATATACTTTTGGTAGGAGTTTACATATACCGATTTCAGCAGTCTGTTTCAGGCGAAACCGCCATTCTTCCCCTGATAAAGCAAATTTCCGGAAACATCAGGATGGTAGACAATCGTTATGAAATTCCTGATTCAATGACAAATGAGCTCGAAAAGCAGAATATTTGGGCTATGTTGATTGATGATCATAGCGGAAAACTATTATGGATCCATAAGCTACCCCAAGATATCCCTACGCATTATACCTTAAGTGACATTGCCACCTTCAGTCGGTACTATCTTAAGGATTACCCTGTCGTTGCATGGAAACATCCAAAAGGTTTGATCGTATTAGGATACCCAAAAAATAGTTTATCAAAACTAAACTATATATTTCCTTATGGGGAACTCCAGGCAGTGCCTTTCCGTATTCTGTTTTTGATAGTATGCGATTTATTTATTCTTTTTCTGTTATACTTTTATATCGGGAGAAAATCGATAAAATCAGTTCACAATATTTTGACGGGAGTTAAATCTCTTGCTTCTGGGGACCAGATCCATTTAAAAGAATATGGCGATTTTTCGGAAGTTGCCAACCAGTTAAACCGGACTTCTGATTTACTCAAAAGACGGCAGACAGCGCAGGAAAATTGGATTGCGGGTATTTCCCATGATATTCGGACACCCCTCACAGTTATTCTCGGTTACGCCGAAAGTATTGAAACCAATAGTTCCCTTCCCAAAGAAGTTCAGGATAAGGCATCGCTTATCAAATACCAGAGCACCCGGTTGCGGGATCTCGTTAATGATCTGAACCTCATCACACGTATGGGAGATGATTCACAGGTTTTGCGTCTGGAAGTCTTTTATCCATCGGTTTTTTGCCGTGCCTTGATTGCCTCATTTTTAAACAGTGGAGTACCGGACATATTTTCTGTTGAACTTAATATCGATAAAAATTCTGAACCGGTCTGTCTGATCGGGGACCGGAGACTTCTGCAGCGGGCCATCTATAATTTAATCCATAACTGTATTAAGCATAACCCGGCTGGTTGTAATATCTATGTGCGGGTAGAAGCGAGGAAACAAGACATGTTATTTATTGTGTCTGATGATGGCAGGGGAATGACACCCGAGGAAATTCACCTTCTTAAAACACGGACTCAATATTTGGGTAGTGACAATCTGTTCCAATTTAAACAGCATGGATTTGGTTTATATATTGTCCAGCAGATTGTTAAAATGCATTCAGGAAGCACAGGCTTCCAGATAAATACGTTTGGTGGGTTAGAAGTGGTAATTTCGATTCCGATCTAGGTATGGATCTTGCGTCCAAATCTCTATTTACGCTAAGGCTTATATATTATTCCGTGGGTTTCGTCAGTATATTTGAGTAAATGTTCTTGGTTCGTAAATATCCGAACATGTGAAATGGCAGATTATAAACCGAAAAAAACAAATTACATTTTATCCCTTGTCAAATTTTCCGATATATTTCATACAGAGCATATCGGCAATTTTTTCACCATGTATTTCAATTGTGCCTTTTACAACAAGTTCAAGCATGGAATGGGCTGTGATCATTTTCAGCTCTTCAACTTTGAGGATCATCTTTTCGGCAATGTTGTAATCTTCTATTTGGAGAATCAGTATCTCGTCAAGTTTTTCGCTTTTTGAAGTATGGTTAGAAATAGATAGTTTAATAACGTTTTTTAATAAATTTCAATTCTTTTTTCGATAAGGTTGCTTATTCCATCTTTCGTTTTTATATTTGGCGGATTAACTAAACATGAAAGCGAAACAGTTCATATGGATCTTATTGCCATTGATGCTCTTACAGAGTTTCTCAAATGTTTGGCTATGGTCTGTATTTGCATTGAACAGGGATTATATCGCACGCAATGAATGTGTGAATCGCTTTAATGAAAAAGCACTGTCCTGCCGTGGACAGTGTGTATTGATGAAGAAAATGCGCGAACATGAGGAAAAAGAACAAAAAAATCTTGAATCCCGTATTATTGACGTAGTCTTTATCGACAACTCCCACAATTTTTCTTTTGATATGTCTTCCTTAAACAATGAAGATTATATTAGTTTGCCTTACCCAGCGTACAAACAAGATTATTCCTACAATCCCACCTTTACAATTTTCCATCCACCATTGGTTTAAATTATTCTTATACGTGTTAGCAATTGATAAGCTATTTGACGAGGTGGCCTTTTCAATTGCAATTGTTAATAATAATTAAATCAAAATCTCATGAGCACATATTCCCGTATAGGGATAGTTGTGACCTTATTTTCATTTTTGGCATGTCAATTTATTGCATGTACGCCATCATCTCCTTCAGGTCCTCTGCCTATTTTGGGTGAGCGGGATATCATGGAAAGGAATAAGGATGGTGTTAAGGTCATCGATACTTTATACCATACAATACCCGATTTTACACTGTTGGATCAGGACAGTAGCATAGTGTCCAAAAAGACATTGAAAGGAAAAATCTACCTAGCTGATTTCTTTTTCACACGTTGTCCTACGATCTGCCCGATCACCTCCCGCAATCTGCTTAAAGTAGCAAAGCACTTTGCGGACGACCCTAGAATCGTGATCGTATCGCACACAGTCGACCCAAAATACGACAGACCCTATGTGTTGAAGCGGTATGCAACAGAACTGGGAGCACCATCCAATTGGCTTTTCCTCAACGGTCCGAAAACCGAGCTGTATAAGCTCGCTGGTGCTGACGGTTATTTCTCGTTTGCACAGGAAGACCCGAATGCTCCGGGAGGATTCGATCATAGTGGTGCTTTTACACTTGTCGATACCGCTTTTAGGATCAGAGCCGTATATGATGGGACAAAAACAGATTCAATTCCAAAAATCATAGCCGATATCCAGCTTTTGCTGAATAAAGGATAGCAAAAAACAATTCAATGAATTTATCAAAACAAGTATTCCAATTTCTCGTGGCATTTTCGGTTGTCCTATATGCTATTGCCTGTACTGAACAGAATTCCCAGAAAAAACATGTTGGTGCCAATGGCGCTGCGGCACCAGCTATTCCAGACGAATCTAAGCTAATTGCTATCGCAGATACCGTGTACAAGGGCTTGACATTTAAGGTCTATGCCGACGCTAAACTTGACAATAAATACCATACGGTTTATTTACAGGTAAAGGACAAAGAGGGTAAACCCTTCAATAGTTCATCGCTTGACTATTACCCACAGATGGATATGGGACTGATGAAGCATGGAGGACCTTTTGAACATCCTGTTGCCCTAGGCGAGGGCTGGTACCGAGGGTCAATGGTGTTTATCATGGCCGATATACCGGATATGGGACCGGGTTGGCATTTGTATACAACCCTTGAAACGAAAGGGAAAAAGGATACCATAGCCCTAAAACTTCCCGTATCTGCTGCAAAGACAATGCGGACGATGAGTTCCGGTACACGGGATGATAGCCGCGTGTTTATATCCAATCTGCTGCCGGATACCCTGAAGCAAGGAAAGCATCCTATCAAATTTCTGATGAGTAGGATGGAGCACCATGATTTTCCACCATTGGATGGATACCTCATCAAACTGAAAACAAATATGCCAGCTATGGGACATGGCTCATCGGGTAATAAGGATGCTGAAGCCATTGGACAGGGTTACTATGAAGGAGAAGTAAATTTCTCCATGGCTGGCCAATGGGAAATTATCGTTGAGCTGTGGAAAGACGGCAAGAAAGCAAATCAGGATGATATCAAATACCAGGTCTACATTATTAAGTAAAAAAATTGGACGGCTGCTGGCTGTCCGATATTTCATAAAGTTTTTAATCACTATAACATAAAGAAAAATGAACAAACAAATCAACGTAATCCTTTCCTGTCTCGGTATCATCGGGATAATCGCCTGCGGTGGAAATGAAGACAAGAAGAAAGAAAGCAACAGTAGTACAACAGCAAACCAACCGGCAGCTTCAACAGAAGCAGCCATGTTGGATTTTAAATCAGATGGATCCAAAGGAGTGGGGCCTGTTAGCGCGATCGAACACAAACCATTCGACGCACAGCTAGCTAATAAAGGCCTGGAGCTCTTTGTGTCTAAATGTGCCATGTGCCACGATTTCGAACGTACCTTGGTAGGGCCTTCGTTGGATGGCGTTGTAAAGCGGCGTACAGCAGAGTGGATCATGAATATGATGCTGGATCCCGCTACTATGCTCGAAAAAGACGCCGATGCAATAGCGCTGAGCAAAGGTTTCAGCTCTCCTATGATTAGCTTAGGACTGCAGCAGGAGGAAGCCAGAGCTATTTTGGAATATTTGAGAGAGCGTAACAGCGCTGCGAAATAAGCCCAGCTATGAAAACCTGCAAAATCAGATTGTTGTCTGTACCAGGATGGCTCGAGCTATTTGCTTACAGGCAACAGATCTGTTGTGGGTATATATTGGTCAAATTTAATTTATTATACCCTTGAAAACGCTATACTTAAAGTCATTTTTAATTTTTACGCTTCTATTTACAATTTTTAGCGTCGATGCACAGTCGCAATATGCTGATACGCTATTGCCAAAACAGCTTGATTCTGTTTTTATAAAATCCCAGTTTAGGAAAGATAGGTCTAGCTATCAGTCTGCACGGATAAACATACCTGATTACGAGAATCCACAGGTCACAACAAGTGTCGGTATCAACCTAACTAAAAATAGAAACTATTATACCCAGACGGCTATGTTGGCAAATGCAGCTGGGGTTACCCCTAGCTGGGCCGGGATTGCACCTTATTTTACTATTCGTGGATTTCGGACCAGAAGCAATTTTAGAAATGGCCTCAATGCTTACCTACACTATAGCGATGAAAATAGCAATATACAGCAGCTGGATGTAATCAAAGGACCCAGTGGTACCCTGTTTGGTGGTACAAATATGGCTTTCGGGGGATTGATCAATGTACTCACCTATATTCCCGTGGATAGTACATTTACAACTATTTCGCTCGCAGCGGGCAACAATGCCCTGCATCGCGGCAGTGTTGAAATAAATACAGCACTTGATTCAGCACACAAATCCCTGTTCAGAATGTTTGGTACCTATACCTCCAGAAAGAGTTTCCAGGATCAGGGATTGAATAAAAGCCTTTTTCTGGCACCAAGTTTTAGCTACCAGTTGAGTCCTGACCTTAAGATTAGAATGGAGGTAGAATTCTTGCGCAGAAATACTACCAATAATCCTTTGTTTACACCTAGCAATCCACTAATCGGCGGCATTGCAACAAACGTACAGCGTTCTAAAGATCTCCATTTGGACTACTTCAGTTCTTATACGAATAACAGCTTGCTATGGCGAACATCGTCACTTAATTTTTATGGAAAGATAAGTTATGCCATTTCTCCGGCTTGGCAGTCTGAAACAAACCTCGCCAGTACAAACAGTACATCAAATGGCGATTATCAGACAAACCTGCTGCTCGACAATAATAGCGCGGTAGCAAGGAAGATATTACACTATGAATCCGAGGATATCAGCAACTATCAGGTTCAACAAAATTTTATTGGCAATTTTAAGATAGGGGACTGGGACAATAAATTACTGATCGGTCTAGATTACCAGCGCTATAGCTATGCCGCAAATTATAAAAATGCAGGTTATGTGGATACGGTATCAATTGCTGATCCTTCGGCTACAGCAAATTTATTTCATGCAGACCTGATCCGTGGTATCGTACTTTCCAAGCAGCCCAATAGTTCGGTCGCTCCTCAAAACAGCTACTCGGCCTACATTTCAGATGTCATCAAACCCACCGATGCGTTGACGCTGATGCTTAGCGCCAGGTACGATAGATTGATCAATTTTGGCACAAAAGATCTGTTGACTGCCGTTACCACAGCCGATTATAAACAGTCGTCCATCACGCCTAAAATAGGTCTGACTTATCAGGTTATTCCAAAAATTATAACAGTTTTTGGAAATTATATGAGCGGATTTCAAAATCTCGCACCTACAAGTGCCAACGGCATTCTATATAATTTTAAACCCCAATACGGAAACCAGTTCGAGTCCGGTGTCAAAATAGCGGTTCCTAACAATGCACTTGATCTTACTCTGAGCTACTATGATATTAGGGTACGCAATTCGGTGATTACAGATCCAGCGGATGCCACGAAATATATTCAAGGAGGAAAACAGTATAGTCGTGGTGTAGAACTCGATATACAGTCCGAACCCTTGGCCAATTTTTTTATCCATGCGGGGGGAGCTTACAATGCTAGTAAGTTAACGGTTGCTGATGCTGCCGTTCAGGGATTAAGGCCTGTAAATGCTGGTCCAAAATGGTCTTTCACCTGGTATGCTAGCTATGAACTACCGGCAAATAAGGACAGTAAGTGGAGTGCCGGATTAGGAGGGAATTATGTTGGTCAGGATCTGATTATTAACAGTACAAATGCTGGAAGTTTTTATACCGACGCTTATACACTTTGTAATGGTAATATAGGTTATGTTTTCAAGCAATTTCAATGTAAATTGACCGCCGAAAATTTATTTAATACCCGTTATTATTATGGAGGTAGGGGTTTTATCACACCCGGTAACCTGCGGCAATGCATTTTGGCTATGGCCTTGCATTTTTAGTGCTGTGATCTTATAATCCTATATACGCATAAGAATACGTGTTTTGTATCTTATCTGCAGCGTTAATAGGATAATGCGCGGAGCTGCTATAAGACAACAAGGGGTAAGAAAGTGATTAAAAGTAATTTATACATAATCGATATTATTTAATAGGCTATGGTCCTAATTTAAGACATACTAAATAACTCATAAAATTTGATAAAGACTAGTCTGTCTGTAACTTTTCAGCTCGTGCGATTGATTATCAATATAAATTACTTTCCGGCTCGTGTTTTTGCTAATTATATTAGTATTTTTGAATTTATTATTGTATATTTGTTTGATAACCAATTAATAAATATTATGGCTAAATCAAAAAAACATTTGGGTAAGTATGTAGATCCGCGTACCGATTTCGGTTGGAAATTTTACTTTGGTAGAGAAGACAACAAAATCTTACTAATTGAGTTTCTCAATAGTCTATTTCATGGAGAGAAGATAATTTCGGATCTAAGATATAAGCCTGTAGAACAAGATGGCGACTATGAGGAAATGCGTCGTGTTGTATTTGATTTACATTGTATCGGCAGTGATGGTGAGGTTTTCATCATTGAGATGCAGCAGCTCTTTCAAGAATTTTTTAAGGACCGCGCGGTGTATTATACCTCACGTCTCATCAATAAACAATTAGCGCGAGGCAAGAAGGGTAGCGATTATTACCTACCGGAGGTTTACTTTATTGGTATTTTGGAGTTTGACATGGATAGAAACGGAAGTTCTGGTATATCCCGTGTCACAGAGCGCCCTTATTTCTATGATGTTGCGCTGTGTGACAAATTGACCAAAGAAATATTTTATGATAAATTGGGGTATAAGATGATTTCGCTTCCATTA
This sequence comes from Sphingobacterium puteale, assembly GCF_003627955.1. Classification (GTDB taxonomy): domain Bacteria; phylum Bacteroidota; class Bacteroidia; order Sphingobacteriales; family Sphingobacteriaceae; genus Sphingobacterium; species Sphingobacterium puteale. The sequence goes on from NZ_RBWS01000009.1 coordinate 282,677, forward strand.
TTTAATAAACAGCCGGAAGAACTAAAGACAGTTATGGATCAGTGGTTGTACTTACTTAAGCACTTGAGTACTATGGATAGATTGCCATCATTTTTGGATAAAAGAATATTTGGTCTTATCTTTGAGATAGGAGAGATAGGTAAATTAACGGAGGAGGAACTCATGTCATACGAAGCAAGTTTAAAACATAAGCGCGATGCGGAGAGCGTATTCAATACGGCGATGAAATCCGGAGAAGCTTTAGGTCACGCTAAAGGTTTGGCGGAAGGTCTGGCGGAAGGTAAAGCTAAAGGTCTGGCAGAAGGGGAGCGCAAAAAAGCGCTTGAGACTGCTAAAGCATTTAAGGAAATGGGATTACCAATAGCTGATATCGCTAAGGGCACAGGACTTTCAGTCGAAGAGGTCGAAAAACTCTAAGGTTTTATAATTGCAGCTATCTTAAAGGTTTTCTGTCTTCTGTCTTGCATAACGGAATTAATTCTATTTGCGAAAAAGTCCTTAATTAATTCCCAGTTACTTATATTCATACTACCATTGCCGTTTTTGTCGAGGTGGTCAATAATATTTAAAGTACCAATAACTTCAAAATTGTCTCGAAACTTCATAAAGTCTTTTCGGACAATTAAAAATCCGTAAGAACCTAAAAAGTACGGTTCAGTCTCAGGATGAATTGACCACATCTTTTTAAGTTCATTGTCAGAATATTTGAAGTAGTCAGACTTTCTATTTCCTATTCCAAAGAATTCGATATTATTAATGTTTGAAGTTGTCGGTTTTTCGAAACTGTCGTAAGTCAATGCCGAGAAAATAAAATATTGCGGGCTTTTCTCTTTGGAAGTACTCGTGCAAAGCAACATTTTAAATCTATTGTCAGCGGCTTTGAATGTTAACAAGTCGCCTTGATTAATATCTGTTATTTTTGCCATAGAATGGTTTGTCTTTGCATTGCAGGTAACAACTGTTTTTGTGAAACTGTGAAACTAATATATAAAAAGTTACGCTAAGGACAGCTATACAAGTCATCACAAGCTAGGTAAATATTTAGATTTTGCCAAGCCGATGTTAACTACGATTTTTTTTAATAAAAGTCACAATAGAAATTCCATTCTTCTGTTTTCGCATTTTTAGCAAAATACATCGTTCCGCTATAAATATAAATGTTAAACAAGTTTTCTAAACCACGATGATATCGCCTTTCTATTACATAAGAAAGGATAATGTGCCTTCCGTTTTCTACCCTTTTCATTAAACGTTGTATGGCCAGCGATGGTGAGTCGAGCCAAAAGTAGAGTACTGTGACTGAATAGCTGATTTTTTGTACTTGTCTAAGTTGGCGTATAATGAGGATAAAAAAGTGTTGATATTCAAAGTTTAACATATCATTAATAGTTTTTCAGATATAACATTCCAGTTAGCATTTCTCTCATTTTATTTTTGTAGATTTATAAACCTCCCTACGTGTAGCACCTTGTCAAAGATACAAGAAGATCGTATGCAAGGACTTCACTTAAAAAATCCAACATGATTTCAAAAACAAAAAAAGGAGTTGCGTTCCTTTCCACTTTTCCTCCACGCGCCTGCGGTATTGCAACCTATACAACAGATCTGATAAATGCTATCGCGAGTAAATTTGAAGAGTCGTACCGGCTAATTCCCATACCGATTGTAGATAATAATACATCGCAAGATGATGGCCCATTGGGGAAGCTAGATATTTTAAATCCGCTTTCATTCGATAATATCCTTCAAAATATCCTGTGTGATCTGGATATTAAATTAATTTGTGTCGAACATGAGTTTGGTCTCTTCCTTGGTCAGGAGGCTAAATTCATATCTTTTCTTTCGGATCTCAATGCAGCACAACTTGCTACTGTAGTCACTTTCCATACAGTGTTACCAGCACCTGATCGCACTATGCTCGAACATGTATCTGCCATTGCTTATCATTGCTCGCAAATCATCGTGATGACCCAGGGATCTGCCGATATCCTTATTCGTAATTACAAAATTCCTACCAGTAAAATAACTGTAATTGCGCACGGCACCCATTTAGCCCCAGCTAAGGATAAACATGCCATTCTTGAGTATTTTAGCCTCGTGGGCAAGAAAGTCCTCAGTACATTTGGTTTGCTGGGGCCCAGCAAGAGTATAGAAACCACACTTTATGCACTTCCATCTATTATCGAACAAAACCCAAATGTGATATTCCTTGTTTTAGGAATGACACACCCCAACCTGCTGCGAAGTGAAGGAGAGTCGTATAGAAACGAGCTTGAGGCAATAGTTGATGAATTCGGTATTTCAGCTCATGTGCGTTTTATTAACGAATTTCTTTCCACTGAAGACTTATTAGCCTATCTATCTATAACCGACGTGTACCTTTTTACGTCAAAAGATCCGCTACAGGCCGTTAGCGGTACGTTTTCTTATGCGCTGAGCTCCGGATGCCCCATCATCTCTACGCCAATCCCTCATGTGAAGGAGGTTTTAAAGGAAGATATGGGCACCATAATAGATTTTCAAGCTTCTGATCAGCTCGCAGCTGCTGTCAATCATATTTTGGATGATGAACTTCAATTAAGCAAGATTCATCATGTTAACCTTGAGAAGATGGTCAAGACTTCCTGGCAAAACGTTGCTATAGCTCATGTATATCTTTTTGAGCTTCTTATAGATAAGAAAGGGAAAATGATCTACTCCATTCCACCGATCAATCTGGACCATATCTTTCGGATGTCAGAGGAGCGCGGCTTTGTTCAATTTGCTGATATTTCCACGCCGGACCTTTCAAGCGGTTATGCTTTGGATGACAATGCAAGAGCGCTTGTAGCTATGTTACATCACTATAAATTGTATGGATCCTATGAAGACCTTAGTCTGATCCAGAAATATTTAGATTTTATAGCTTATTGTATGCAAGAAGATGACACTTTTCTAAATTATATAGACAGATACGGAAATTTTACAACACAAAACCAAGTAGAGAATCTTGAGGATGCCAACGGCCGAGCTGTTTGGGCCCTGGGCGAAGTGGTGGGCATGGCCAATCTTTTGCCGGAAAGAATAGTTAAGCTTGCAATAGAACTTATGGAGCGAGCCTCCAAACATGCTTTAGTGTATTTTTCGACAAGATCGATGGCCTTCACGATTAAAGGTCTGAGTTTTATGACGGGCAAAAATTATAAAGCTATAATCCAAGTACTTGCAGATCGGTTGGCAGCCATGTTTGAACATGAGAGCACCGCAGATTGGCAATGGTATGAATCATATATGACCTATGGCAATAGTGTAATTCCCGAAGCCATATTGATCGCTTATGAGGCTACTGGAGATAGCAGATATAGCGACATCGCTTATCAATCCTTTGATTTCTTATTGAGCAAGATTATTGTTGACGATGAGATTCACGTGATTTCCAACAAAGGGTGGGCACACCGTGGCCAACCGACAACCAAGGCTAAAGGTGGGGAGCAGCCCATTGATGTTGCCTATACTATTATTGCGCTAGATAGGTTTTATAAGTTCACAAGAGATGAGCAGTATAAGAGAAATATACGAATCGTATTTGAATGGTTTCTGGGACGGAATCATATTCGGCAGATTGTTTATAATCCTGTTACCGGTGGATGTTTTGACGGTCTGGAAGAGCACACGATCAACATCAATCAAGGCGCAGAATCTACTATAAGTTATTTAATGGCCCGGCTTAAGATGGAGGATTACATGAATGAACCTGTGCGTTAGTTTATTTTAAAAACTTGATGCCTGATTGTCAATTATTATGCGTACATTTATTACTGCGATCTGCTATTCATCTTAACCCATTCAGTAGATCCAATATGATAAATACACTTGTTTTATCTTTAAATTCTCCACGATATACCTTTCGGAAATTTTCAGTTCAACAAATAGCAGCTTGCGTACTTCAAAGAGTAAATACGATTCAGCTTAATATTATTCCTTCCGATCAATCATAGCTATTGAAAGTAAAAAGACCATCACTTTATAAAATCCATACATCATGAGTAAAGACATTAAAAAGGAAAAAAGCACCAAAGAGAAAGCACAATCTTCTTATCAAAAGGAAAAAGATGTTGTCTCTAAAGACGTAACGGATAATGTCTTCCGTAAAAAAAAGAAATAGGCGATTGAAACGGTAGCTTATTTTTTGCACTTGCACAAAGGTAGATTAATTTGAAGCGGGTACAAAGTCTGGATTATTAGACCAGGCTTTTGCTCGCTTTTTTAATTTGCAAAGCTGAATTTGATTAACGTCCCTATATACTAAACAATTGTAGAGAATGTATTCCACAAAAAAGCATAACAGTTTCCTGTTATGCTCTTGGAAGACAGCGTAGCCATCTTCCAAAATTGACTATTCTACTTAATTATGCCTTACGTACATTAGTTGCGTTAACGCCTTTTTTAATATCCCCGAAATAATAGATTAATCATGATCAGAGCATTTATTCTATTGGGATCCAAAGGCTAAATACTACTTTCTCATCAAAGCATTTAACATGGATATCGCCTTTGTGTGCGGTTATTATCTGTTTGCAGATATAAAGTCCCAATCCCAGCCCGCCTTCCTTCTGATTTTTTCTTCCAACAAAAGGTTTAAATAGGTTATTGAATATAGGGGCTGCGATTTTATGTCCATCATTTTCTATCCGGAAGATAAATTTCCCACTTTCAATGGAAGAGTTTATAACGATTGTATTTTCTGCAGATCCATGGCGAAATGAATTTCCTATAAGATTTGAAAACACCTGTGCCATACGTTCATGATCACATTTGACCGTAAGTTTTGCACCAAGATGTGTAAATACCTTTCTTTCGAGCGAACTTGTTTGGATCTCACGCAGAGCCTGTAGGATCACCTGATCTAATTGGACCACATTTTTGTTCAGATGAATACCCGTACCTAGCTTACTACGTGCAAAGTCTAGGATGTTATCGATTAAACCTTTCATTCTGTGCGAGGAATCGTATATAAGCTTGGCCGTCTGTTTATGTTTCGCATTTTCGAGTTTGTCGGCGAGATACTGCGACAAGGTAATGACAGCACTCAATGGATTTTTCAGATCGTGCCCCAAAACTGATAATAGGGTATCCCTGCGTTCAGAGTATTCCAATTCCTCACCCAGCAGTGCTTCTGTATTTTTAATCTTGGCGATTGAACCCAAATGGAAACTTATCAGTTCAGATAGAAGTTCGAATAGTGGTGCTATCCGCTCAGTATCGATAGTTACCGGTTTATAATCTATCGTACAGAGCGTTCCAAAGAACAATCCGTCCTTGTCGACTATAGGGAATGCGATATAACTTTTAAAACCTTTTGCATACAATTTTCGTTTCCAATCTTCATTTTCACAATAGTCGATATCCGGAATAATGATAGGCGCGTGTTTACCATGTGCTTCATCTCCTAACGTATAATGTAATTCCAGCTGCTGGCCAACAGATACCCCGACCCCCAGCGAATCACGTACAGCACAGGCTATCCATTGATGGCCATTGTGAGAGGTCACCAACCCTAGATCCATGCCTGTATACAAACATATTGTGTTCAATATATTCTTTACTGCAGGGATATCTTCGATCCGCATAAGCAGATGGGAGATTGAATCATTATTTTCTTTCATAACTATTGCTATCTGGTAAAACGAAATCACATTTAAGACTAAAAATATATGGCTTTGTACCGGCTAATTAGCTAAATACAAATTGTGTGGATAATAATGCTGGATTTTCTGTCGGAATCTTGTTAGCGAATCTTTTGTATAAATATAAGCAAAATTTTATCAGTTTTTCTAAGCTTTTCGCGGGTGATAGGGAGGTGAATCCTAATTGCAGATGCTTTATACTTCTATTTAAGGAGAATTAGAGTTCAATGCAAAAAAGATGTTTTAATACGCCTTCGTCGGAATATACACGTGAAGTACAAGCAATCTCTCTGTTAGTAGAACCAAAACTGTTCGAAGGATGTTCAATTTCAAAAAGCTTTAGAGCAGTAAACTTACTAAACATGGCAACAACAACTAAAAGTAACACAAGTGAAAAGTCTGAAAATGGAACGATGACCAAGCAATCCACAGACAATACAAAAAAACGCGTAGCATCGGATGCCGCAAAAGATTTGGCCGAGCTTTTTGAAGATGGGCTCAAAGACATTTATTGGGCAGAAAAGGCATTGACAAAAGCATTGCCCAAAATGGAAAAAAATGCTACCGCCAATAAGCTAAAAAAGGCAATTTCCAAACACCTTTCGGAGACTGAAAATCATGTGAAACGCTTAGAACAGTGTTTTGAGAGTTTAGAGTTAAAGCCCAAAGCAGAGCGATGTGCAGCGATGGCCGGACTGATCGAAGAGGGCGAACACATTATCGAGGAAACCGAAGAAGGAACTGTTAGAGATGCAGGTATTATCGCTGCTGCCCAGAAAGTCGAGCACTACGAAATTGCCACTTATGGCACACTCGCCGCTTTTGCTAAGGTATTGAAATACAATGAGGCACTGGACCTTCTACTTGAAACTCTTGCGGAAGAAAAAAATTGTGATGCAGATTTAACTGCTTTGGCGGATACTAACCTCAATACGCAAGCTAAATAAAAGAGATTAAAAGAGCCCGAGAGGAGAGCAAAGTTCTGTGCAGCTCCGACAGAAAGACAAAAAATGGATGGATCTTACGTCTGTAAGATCCATTTTTTATAAATGATGATCTTTGACAAGTTATCTCTGATCTATAATAATAGAAAAAATCAAGATGAAAAAGAAAATTGTGGTGTGTGATGATGATAAAGAAATACTAAATGTATTTTCCTTGGTGTTAGAGAATCAGGACACGATTGTTATAACCGTTGTAAACAGTTTGGTTCTGATGGAAGTGTTGGATAATATACATGCTGATATACTCTTTTTGGATATACATATGGGTGCACGGAATGGTGACCTTATACTGCGTGATCTCAGGAGTTCATTTAAATATGATAAGCTGCCCGTGATTATGATGTCAGGTCATATCGACGGAAGGAACATTTCAATTGAATGTGGAGCCGACGGCTTTTTACCAAAGCCTTTTGAACTTACTGATCTGGAAAACTATATACGAAGATTTGTTTATGAAAGTGAATCGTAATACCGTGTGTGGTTTTAAGCTATACGAAATTTTGGGACAATTACATATACTGGCGAACTCGTTAATTCTGTGGAGGTAAGACAACTCTATTGCAATGGGAAATCGACAAAGGGAACCATCGATTTAAGCAAGTATCGTAGGTAATGGTCTTCCCATAATTGGAGATTTTGGTACTGTTGATTATCAAGTTTCGAAAACTGATGACCATTCAATTCGGAACAAATGAATATTAAGAATCCCTTTCTATTTCATAATCTCCTCCAACTTCCTCACCAACCTTTCCCGCTCACCGCTTCCTGTGGTCGAAAAGCGGAGTAGGGGAAGGCCATATTTTTTCAGAATGGCATCTTTCATCGCGTCGCGTTCCGATTGTTTTCCTTCGACGGCGTGATAAGCATAACCATCCACTTCGATCGCCAGGACCGCGTTCTTGCCAAGTTTATTATAGATCAAAAAGTCCAGGTGCGTCATGTGATGGCCTGCATATTTTGCTTCAGCAGGCGTCAAGAGTGAGTAGTCGTCAATCAGGCTTCGTACTGGAAAATGGAGGAGCACATCGTATTTTGAAAACCTGTCATCAGATAATACAGAACGCACCAGCGTATACATCAGGTTTTCACTGTCAAATACCGATTTGATACGCTTCTGCAACAAGATCCTGCGACGCTTTTCCTCATAGCCTTTATACAGATAATCAAATATAGAGTGCAGCTTACTCTGTATGATCGTGAAGTTGTTGTATTCGATATAACGGATCAGGTCGGTGATATTACTTTCGTTTTCGGAGTCATTGCCATGCACCAATAAGATCAGCTGATCTTTGGCCCGTGAAATTGCCACATTTAGTCGGTTGGAGTTATCTGTAAATTCGGAGATTTCATTGTCGACCGTTGAGAGGATAATCACATCATTTTCTCTACCCTGAAATTTATCAACCGTGTCAGCTATAATCTCCGTACCCGCAAATGTACCCTGCAAGGCATTTGTCTGATTACGATAAGGCGTCACAATACCCAGGTCAACCGAAGCAAGCTGCTGTTGTGGGATGATCTCCTGTAGGATAACATCGATCTGCCGCTGATTCATCCGTGCCCGAGCATGGTTACCCGCCACTGTACGATAGACCAGTAGCGGTTCGCGCTCTGATGTTGGCTCAGATAGGATAATGAGCTGATCATTGTAGAATTTACGGTTACAGAATTCAATGATCTTTGGATGGCAACGGTAATGTTCTTTCAGCAGTGTTTTATGGACATCAGGGAATAACTGTGTGATGGATGCAAGTAAACTGTTTTTCGCATAATGATAAGGTTCAGACAGCTTGAATGCATGAAAGATCGCATCTGTCTTTTGGGCCATTGTCGCATCCACTACATTCGGCAGCTGTTTGAGATCACCGACAATAACGGCACGTTTTGCGCATGATAGGGCCAATGCACCCGTTGCCAGATCCACCTGCGAAGACTCATCAATGATCACATAGTCATAGACCGTATGTTCAACCAGGCACCTTCGCAGCGAATAGGTGGTACTCATGATGACAGGATAGTCTTCGATGAAACTGACGGACTTACCACGCAGATCAGCCTCCTGATATATCGGACGATCCTTGTGTTGATACCTGTTGTAAAGTACATTTTTAAAAAGCCGCATCGCGATTTCCGTATACTCGCGCATCTTTGCATCGAAGGAGAAGTTATGTAAAGCCTTTTCCAATGACCCGATACGAGATGCCAGTTCCGCAATCTTGGTTCGGTAATAAGCCGATTGAGCGATCCTGATCATGTCCCAATGCGATAGGGTATAAAAGCCCTTATCTTTGATACGGTACCTGAAACGATAGATTAGTTTCTTCCACCAGTTAAACTGTTTGCCAGTATGTTCCTGATCGGTGACGGAATTCCAGAGTGCCAGTAGCCGATCTGATGAGAGGTTACTATTCAGTTTAAATTCTGCTATTGATTTCACAGTATTCAGAAAATGCTGCTGTTCCGTTCTTATGTTTTCAATAAGGAGTTTCAGCGTGGCCAGCTCGTTCTTCTGTGCTAGTTCTTCGGTGAGTTGTAGCAGGAGCGCGTTATTCTGCTGTTGTAACTGAGTCAGTTGCTTCTCCGTTAACTGAAACCTGGATAGGTCAGGAATGTCCGATTGCGATTCTATAAATTCCCTTTTATTCTGGTTGCTTCCCAGCAAAGCAGCGATAAAGGAGAGACCATTCCTATGCAATTTTTCATACACATTTTTCGTTGCCGAGTTATTGCTTGACACCACAGCTACACTTTGACCATGCATAACAGCGTTGGCGATTATATTGAGGATTGTCTGCGTTTTACCGGTCCCAGGAGGCCCCTCGATAATACTCAGCGGGTTGACAAAGGCATTATTTACACCTTCTTTTTGACTGAGGTTGAATCCAAAGGGAAAGATTTCAACGGGAGCGAGGAGATCACAATTTTTGGGTTGTATTTCATTCAGATAATTAGATAGGATGGCATGTTCAGGGATAAATGATATTCTATTATAGCTATCTTCAAGAATGTTTTTTCCATCTTCTGACTTGAGCCCTACAGCATCTGCAATCGCTTTTAAATAGTTGAAAGTGGTAGCCGCTTTTTTGCTCTGCAAAGCGGATTTGATGACCTGAACTTTATCCTTGTTGTAGGTGTATTTTTTATTACTGCTTTTAAATGCCACAATACATTTCTCGCCCACAAAAGAATAGGACTGGATATCGTTGGTCTTGTCCTTTCCATCGATGTAGATGGCTTCTTTCTGCTGAAATGAACTGTTGGCATTATACATGTTGGAAAACTATTCTTTTAGATAGGATATTAAAAACTTTTCATTTAGTAATCTGATTTTTCAAAATCAAATATGACCTTTCTTATGACAGGTTGTAAGAATTCAATCCAATTGTTGATATCTGTTTCGTTAAAATATACAAACCAGATATCACTAGAATTTTTGTAGATGTTATCAACTTTCTCAAATTTTTTCTTGTACCAAAGCTGTATATTTTCATCCATGCCAAAAATATAATGGTTACTAGGTGGCAAACGAAGTTTGTCTTTAATTTTATTTTCGAGCTCGGCTACTCTGGCTAGATCGTCCATTGTTAAAAAGAATGGGATTCTTTCCCTAAAAACTGACTGAGAACCGATGTCATTGGACTTGCTAATCTGTACTTCAAAGACAAATTTAGAACCAGCATAAGCATCAAAACCACCTTGGGCACATTGGAACCAAATAACTAAATAGTGATCTTTTAATTGTTTGTAAAATCCCAGCATGCCACTTTTAGTCTTTTTAAACCCTGCACTTTTTAATTCGGGAAAGATAATTCTATTGATTACTCGATATACTTCCGTTGATTTCATTTTGCTTAATAGAGTTTTCTAAATATTTAGCCACTAATTTAAATAAATTAGTCCTCATTTTCACTGATAATAGATTTGAGTGCCTCTTCAGAATAATTTTCTATAATACCGTGTTTGGTTTTTAGATAATCAAAGATAGCAAGATTGTCCAGCCCATGTGATTCCCGAAGTCCATCAATAATTGTTTTTAAATAGGCAATGCTAGGTTTAGTCGAGGATTGTGAATCTTGTTCATTTGTTATCGTAAAAATAGGGAAGCCGTTATGCTCACCCAGGTATAATATGTTACCATACCAGGATGGCTGTTTAAAGATATAAGAGCCATTTTTAATTACCTTTCCAAATTCAATTTCTAAGCTGGTACTTGTATTCGTCTCCTGTCTAGCAATATCTATCAATTGGCCTTTTGTTATCAAATATATTCGTCCATAAGTAGACGCAGTAGGAGTAAATGTAGTTCTGATAAAGGCAATGCCTCCGTTCCAATTTTTCGAGACCTTCGCAAAGTAAAGTTCAGCGGGGATATACATTTGTTCACTGTTGATCGGGAGCGTTTTATCATCACATCCATCGTAGGATGTGTTTGCGCCAGCGGGCTGACCTCCCTTTATATAGCAAAGAAACCTTTCTTGCAGCAGGTTGGAGCCGTAACATGCGTACCAAACTTTTTTGTTCAGATTATCCATTTTTTTAGTATTTTTTGACTTCTTTCAGATGCCAGCGTAATTCCTCAGGAACTAATGCCAAGGCAAAACTAGAGATCCCGAAATCTTTTGAGAATAGTTCCCTATCATTTTGCCAAACAGTTATTTGATCCCAATAAGCCAGGAAGAAGTCTCCTTCCTGAATAAAGTCCATCCAGCCATCGGCTTTAATTGATGCTTGTTTGTCGATCAATATAATACCCGAATAATTTTCCAGGCTACCATCCAGAAACATTCCATCATGGCCTTCTATACAGGATTCTGACCAGTCAAAATCATATTTAAAGCTCATAGCCAATAAACTATTTAATTCATCAGCAAGCTGGATTTGTACTAGTTCCCTTAATTTTGGCCCCATAGTACTTGAAAATCCATATTTACTCCAATTATCTTCCATAGATTCCTATTTAAGTGTTGAGCGTACTCTTTTCAATTTAAATACAGTGTATCCGATCAAGGGAAATATGGCAGAGAGAATAGTATAAATGCATTTGGCTTGGAATTGCCAATTTATATTCAATGGGAGCGGAATTTCCTTGATGAGATAAGCTATTAAAACATCATATGCTATGTAATAAGCCTCAGGAATCAGCCATAAAATCGTGATATTTATATTGGTATTAAACTGATAATTTCCCGTGATGAGTACACACGATATAAGTATGATCAATCCAATCAATGCTGGCCAGAATATGGAGAATATCTTTCTATTTTTTTGCGCCTGTAGGTATCCTGCATAAATAAGTCCTGCAACTTGAAATCCAAAAATAATCAGGTTAAAATTTAAACTCCCCGTAAAATACGTCAGCCAATCACCAGCTGTTAATACTGCATAAAAAGTCAAAGCCATAAAACTGAGATGTACAAATAGGGGAGCGTTAATTCTCTTCATTATCTATATTACGTTTGTGGAATCTCAATGTCTTTATCGCTTTGAGAAGATCCTCTTCTGTTTGCGTTTTTAGATCTGCTCCACAGAGATTAAATCGGACTTTTGAAGAGTTTCCCCATAGACTGCCGATATACACTCCGGTCATTCCTTTTCCGGATATTCTCGGAAATACGATTTTCGCTCTTCTATTATCGATAGTATCCCAGGATACATTTTGTTTTCTGTACAGATCGGCATCGAGATCCAAATCCAGTATCGGCATATCTTTTACAATAATATAGTCCGAAGAGTCTGTTGCGCTTTCCTCCATCATCTGTCTCGTAATGACTTCTATGTTATGCTCTGTCAACGTATTTGAATACATGCCCAGATCGAAGTAAAGTGTATCCGTGTTGTCTACAGCAATTGCACCGACATAACTGTCGATTCCATCTTGTTTGACCTGCTGCCATTTATAAGGAACTTCAATCGTAAATAGACCAAAATCCATTGTCTTTGTGCGCGATGGATCTTTGCATCCAATAACGAGAATAGTGAGGACAGAAAGATGAAATTGTTGAATGATCTGTTTCATGCTATGGCTTATGCGTTGAATTTACAAAATTAGACTGGACTATCCATCTAAGGTTAATATTTTTTATTATTAAATCGCAAACCGGTGGAGAGGAAGTGCCAAATTAATTATTAGATTCGTGTAGTATGATTTTCTTTTTAGATATAGACGGTGTCATGGTACACGCCAATCCACATAGGTCGGTAGAGCAGGCAACCGATGGCTTTTATATATTCAGTAGTACAGCTGTTGAAACATTCAATACTATATTCATTGCAGAGGAAGATCAAATTATCCTTTCTAGCTCGCACCGTTTTAGATATACAATAGCAAAATGGAAAAAAATGTTTTTTGATAGAGATATTAGAATAGGTTCGCTTACGTTGTTGGATGATGTAAACCAACACTTAAATCATCGCTTTACACGGAAAGATCAGGTATTAAGTCAGATTGCGCGTCAAAATATCCTTCCAGAGCAAATGATCATTATAGATGATGATAAATCATTAAATGAATTACCACAAGCATTCAAATCAAGGTTAGTATTGACATCTTCTTATATCGGATTGAATGAAATGGATCTTCCCAAATTGAAGACCATACTCAATAGGTAATTTCCCATTAATAGTGGCATATTGATTATAAAGTCAATCGGATAAAATTGTAATCATTCATCCGGCTTTGGCATAGTGCCCTATATGCAGCAGGATTGCCCTTTAAGGAAAAATCAGTCCAGAGTGTACAGCCATGGAAACAAACGTGGTCGATCTCCAAAGATTCATTTTTCAACACATGGATATTTGAGTACTTGCTGCATCTTTGATTTTATATAGTGTTTTCGGATAGGCTCCTTTATAATATTCATGATTGAAATCATTGTATACAAATTCTTTATGCAGGTCGCTAACGATGTGGATTTTCATTGTAGATTAAGTTATTCAATTCAATGCCAGTCGTAATAACAAAAACGACATTGTTTTGCTGTTGGAGTTCTGGCTAGCTTCCCACAATTGGGACAGTAATTAAAAAATATTTCAGCAGCATGATCACGCATGATACGCGCTGCAGTATCTTCATTAAATTTCTCTAGACCATTATTCACTAAACTTAGTGCGTTTTCGTCTTCGGTTAGCCATCCGGCTTTAAAGTAAACTCTCTTTATTTTATCAATATCCTCATTTTGATCGATCTTTAAAAGTGAATGCGCATGTTTATAAGCAAGCTTTTCTTTTGGGGACATCAAATGAAGATAATAGTTTATGATGTAATCTTGTTTTTCTTTTTCCATAATTATAATGGCTAAGTTTTCTTCTTCCAATTTGAAAAAATACAATTGACAACTGTTACTAGGGCGGTTAACAACCAAATAATTAATGAGTAAAATAGCACACTTAATGATGCTCCACCCTGAAAATTAGCGGGGTCTATGTATAGAAAAGTATTAAGTATAAGGCTAATGGACACAATGAATATCAGTCGAACTTTTTCGCCTTTACCGCCTATTAAAATCCGATAGATAATATAGCAGAACAGCAGTATGTATAATGCATAGACAATTTTAAACTCGCGATCTATAGGAAACATAGTGGATATTATATAGTTTTTTGAAACATGTTCAAATATTGCCTACATATTCTGGTTCATTAGGCTTCATTCTTTTGGATCAAGTCGGCAATATAACGATTATAAGCATCCCCCATAGGCAGCTCCATATCGGTGGTCAATTGTCTCCGGCTAACTTCAACAGTTTCATTCGACAAAGGATTAACACCTGTTGATTTCACATTTTCCCAATATATTCCGATTCCTCTTTTTTGCCAGTTCGGGAGATCATTGAAATTTACACCATAGGTATGCAGCAGTTCGTTCTTCATTGAAACGCTAAGGCCTTCAATTCGTTTGGTGGCCTCGTTTTTATTATGACCGTTTTGCCTTAGATTCCAGTAACAATGTGCATTTAACGCATTACGGTGAGCATCTTCATTCCGCCATCTGAAATAATCCTCGACGAGTAGCGCATTTGGCAATTCAGATATCCGACAATCGAATGCAGCAACATCACCTAGCATAGATGAGAATTTCGCACTTGCTTCACCTGCCATGATAGAAATCAATTTTCTGGTTTTTCGTCCGAATGTATTCTCACGTAAATGAAATAGTAGAGAGATTTCATCGCTTTCCGTAAATCCATAAATAATATTAAACCCACAGCACATGAGGTACTTTACGGTTTCTACCATCATATCCCTAAACCGCTCGTCGAAAGGTGCTTGGAAATCATGTTTTTCCTTTGTCAGCTTCGTGAAGTTCCGACCATCTATTCGCGCGACCATATACATTTCAGGTAGGACCTGTCTGTCCTGATATGTCTCATAGATACGTAATTTTTTATCTAGATCATCAAATTTCATTTTGCCAGTCTTTAATAGTAAATATGCCTGCATCTAAGGAAACATAATATAATTTGTCAAAGCCTTCGTCAAGAGCAGGTATCTGTAACTTCTTATGCGTACCGCGAATGCCGATATCGGGAATTCTTTCTTTATTTATTCTCGTACTATTTCTTTCCAGCGAGGACTGAAGGCTAGAGCTAAAGTAGTATCCTATTATTTTGTATTTATGTGTTTTAGCGAGTTGAATATACTTTGCTCGATCTGCTTTCGTCGGATTTGTATTATCTATGACAAAGGCCTGTTGTGTTTCAAGACAAGTTTTTATAAACCGCTCTTCCTTATTACGCGTATTCAGGAGATCCATCGAAATCCGAACATGGCTATTAAAATGATTTTCTTTGTAAAAAGAACTTTTTCCGCTCGCTTGGATTCCACAATAAATAATCAATTCCATCAAATAAAAAATAAATTTCTTCCATTATGAAACATAAGTAATAGCCGTTTTTAGTGGTCATCTTTTAAATTTCTAATGAATGTGGCTAACAAGTTGATGAATTTACAAAAGAGGATTTAAATAGACAAAATATATAACCCAGTAATGATAATTATCATACCTTTTTGTACCTTGATAACACATGAATTTGAAACTCCAGATGAAGCCGTTAGAAGAAATTGACGTTTTTATTTTTGATACATTGACAGGTATTTTGTTTCTAATTTGCTGGATTGCGTATATTTGAGATTGATGCACAATAATATCAAGGCAGCGTGACTGTATTAGAAAAATATAAAACTGAACTCGACTTAGTCCGACAGAACCCAAAACTCTTGGACAATTATCGCTTTGACAAAGACGCCATAGATTCAAAACATTTTGACCGATTAAGACTAAATATTGCAATTTACAATGATCTTAAACAGACGGACTATGAAATTGTAAAGTATCTTTTCGCAGAAGAAAAGGAATGGCGAAAATATGGAAAAGACGGTGACATTGATAATTTATATTTCTGTGCCTTCATTCTGACACTTTTCAATTCTCCCGAAATCGTATGGTTGTTTCTTGAAGCTAAAAATATTGATTTTGACAGCGGAATTGGATTTGACGGAGAATATTTGGTTTCGGCAGGGATTAAAGAAACCTACCAATATTTAAAAACAGCGGACAACCCAAAGAAAACAGAACTGTTAAAGTATATTGGAGAAGCGGAAGAAAGTTGTATCTATTCGCAGGTAGACATTGACGATTGGAAAGAAATGAAGAAGTCCTATTTCAGATGTTACAAATCACCAATTCAGGACGAACTGTATTTTCTCTATTCGGCAAATGAAAGAGAACTATTTCTGACGAAACTACCTGAATGGATCAATCAAGAAAGAGCTTGGACTGATGAAGAACTAGGTTTATATAGGACCTACGCCAAATATGCAGACGACAAGGTTTCAGAGATTGAAGCTTATAAATTGACACTCAAAAAAAATGATAAAGATTTTCTAACCGACATTTACAATCGACAATTGGCAGAGTTATATGTTGAGACTGGTGAAAATAATAAAGCTCTTGAAATCCTTGAGAGCGTAATAAAAGGAACAGATAACCACAATATTATAAGAGATTGTATTGAACAACTTTGCAGAATAATTATTAGAACAAACAGCTCATCAGATGAGATAGCTAAGAATTCATATCATATTATAAAAGTTCAATGTAAAAAGTACAGAAATTTTTCACCAATGGTGGACGGTTTAATTCAGGACGTGACAGATATAATGAAAGAGGAAAAAATTACTGCCCATAACGGCAGCTTGCCAAAAGCGGCGCGGACGTGGTGGCAGAAACTTTTCGGCTCCTAATATTAGAATTATGAATAAGAGCGAAATAAATATAAGCAAGTTTTTAAGTTTGGTATTACGACACCAACCTGAAACAATCGGTATTCAACTTGACCAAAACGGTTGGACCGATGTAAATAACTTAATTGAAAAAGTAAACAACTACGGAATAAAGTTAGACAGAGAAACGCTTAGTCACATTGTAGCAACAAATTCTAAAAAGAGATTTGCATTTAATGATACACTTGATAGGATAAGAGCTAGCCAAGGACATTCAGTAGAAATTGAGTTAGGCTACACAAATCAAAAACCACCAGAAATTTTATACCACGGAACAAGTGAAAAATCCGTCCAATCCATTTTAAACACAGGACTTGAAAAACGAAATAGACAACATGTTCATTTAAGTAGCGACATTGAAACAGCAATGAAAGTTGGCCAAAGACACGGAAAACCATTTGTTTTCAAAGTGCTTGCAGAACAAATGTATAATGACAATTTTCGGTTTTTCATTTCAGACAATGGTGTTTGGCTGACAGAGGATGTGCCGATAAAATACTTGAAACAAAATGATGAATAAAAAATAAATCCTGCATAATTGGAAAAATACATAGGAATGATGCACTACTTACAAAATTGTCGTATAATCAAATCTCCAAATTTATTCGTTAAGCATAAATAATGTAGATTAGACTTGGGTATTAACCTTGGCCGATTGAAAGGATTAATATATGCTTACCTCCTGGAGTGACCTATGCACAATCTGAAGTGCAACATATCCTGAGCGAATTGCTCAAGCAACGTGCACAGGCAATTCAAGTTGATGCTATTATAGGGCTTAGTGTAGATATCGACCAAATCCCAAGAAAGGGAGTCAGATGTTTCTGCCTAGTATTAAGATTATAAATCTCCTAGGGCAATTGAATAATAAGCCGTGTTATTTAGAGAATCTATGAAGTTTAGTATAGCTATGAATAAGTTGACAGTTTTAGAATCAGAATTGCTTTCTGTTTTCGCACACAAATATCAGGCTTTAACTAGCCATATAGAAAAATTATATGTTGTAGAAAGGGAATGTACCGGCGTAGGGCAGTATATATTTTTCAAGTATTATGACGAAGAAGATATCCTCCCAATTTCAGAGGATATTTTGTCAGTCGACAAAATCATAATAACCGAAGGAATTGATCCAGGTATTGGATTTGTTGGAAATATAGCAGATTTTAAACTGCATAGTTTAGAACTGTTCGTTTACGGTTCCGATGAATGGGATTGTACTTTTCAAAATTTTACTTTAAAGGATTTAAAACAGTTATGATGAAAAAATCGTAACATAGATCAGCCGAGCCAGCTTTCATACATTGAGGTGCTCCATTAGATCTGAAAGGAACTAAGCCGGTTTTTAATAAGAATTGATAGAAATGGTAAACATATCAGAATATGCTGAAGCATTCGCAATACACTAATTTTGGAATGATTTAATGAGATATACTAAACAATAAAACTATGGCAACGATTGATAGAAACATAGCTCCAATAAAGCAAGAAGTTGAAAATTTTTTGAAACAGATCGATTTTAAGCTTCCAGCGGGATTTATTGAATTTTTTAAGGATTCAAATGGTGCAGATATTAGTTCAGATGAGAATTATATAGTTTTATGGGCTTTAACCGATATGATCCAACTTAATAGAGATTATAACGTTGACGAATATGCACCTGATTTTTTTATTTTTGGTTCCAATGGTGGTGGTACAGCTTATGCAGTTAAGAAAAGCACAAGTGATATTTATGAAATACCATTTATTGGAATGTCAAATGAAGAAGCTGTTTTTAAAAATAAAACCTTTTCAGAATTTGTTGAGGGGCTTACCTAATGTTTGGAAACAACTTAAAGTTTAGAGCATTATCATTATGAAAATGGAGCGAGGGATAACTAATCTGTATACAAGCCGAAGTACAATATCTATGGAAAGTATTAAAATTAAATATAAACAATTATTATTTTTATACGGCTATCTTCGTTTAATGGATCTTTCCCTTGATAGAAGTAGATGGGGATCTCTTAGTAGGCTCCGTTCCTATTTTGAAAATATTATTGCTCCTTTTCAAGTAGTGGAATATATACGTAAAATTCATAATCTTTGTGAAGCAGATTTATCAAAAAAAAATATAATTCTTAAAAGCAAAACAATAACTGAAAGATTGAGATCACTTGTTTTTAAAAACCCTAAATTAAAATATGACGAGTTATTGTATAGTTGTAAGCTTCTAACAGATTTTGAAAATATACTTTTAGCAGAGAATGAGGTCTACACCGTTGAGATGGAAAAATTAAGAATTGATATCGCTGTGTTTTATAGCGAGGTTTTGGGTAAACTAATTAGATACAGAGACCTAAAAAAGCTTATGAGAATTCAACATTTTCAGCAAAGTGAATATAATAAAACCATTGAATTGAGTAATTTTATTCCCAATGATTTCGAGAGCGTAAACCTATAATGTGCATATTCCGGTGATATTGACCCCTCAGATTTTGGTTATCTAGGGATTTTTACCAATAGCCTGACAATAATACCTTTTTTTCTTAGACTTTCTCCCTTAAGTTCTATTCGGTGAGAAGTATGTACAATCCGGTCCAATACAGTGTCCGCAATTGTATCCTCTCCAATCACATCATATCAGCTTGCCACCGGAAACTGACTGGCTATAATGGTCGATGACCTTGCATGTCTATCTTCAATAATTTCCATCAGATCCTGGTATAATATCTTTTGGCATTTTCCCTAAAATCTATTTTCTAATTTGGTGAATTGCGTATATTTGAGAGTTATCTGCAATTATTTTAAAAAAGCCGTGAATTTAACGCTATGCCTTCAATCCGAATTGGACAAAATAAATTCAAGCGTAAAGCTTATTAATTCGTATAATAATGTAAAAATAAATACTGAATTTTATGCGTTTGCAGAGAATAAAGATAGATTTGCGCATGTTTCAACTTCTTTGACTTCAAATGAATATTTTCTCCAAATTGAAGATAAAGAATTAGTAACTGCAACTCTAACAACAAATAAATTAAACGAAATTGCCGAAATTATTGATTTTTGGCTAAAAGAAAGTAGTTCCATCTTATCAATTCAAGATAAAGTAGAAATTGATTCATTTTATTATGATTTGTTAGTACTCACTGAAAAACAGATCCTGGAAAAGAGATGGTTTAACCTAATAGAGAGAATTGAAAACAAGGAAATCGAATTTAGTTTTGAGTTAATCAAAGAAATTAAAACGCATTTCTGGAAACTATATCCTTTCTTTAGTCACGATTTTTTATGGTTCAGTAATATTATTGGTGTCAAAAATCATAATTTCTATACACCAATAATTTCCTCTTTCAATGGTAATTTTGAAATAAGAAATGAAGTATATGGTAAGAATGTCTTATTTTCTAGTTCAGTAATGAATGAAATTATTCAGAAATTAGATGAGCTTGTAAAGTTTAATAATGAAATTTCTAAAAATCCGCTAAAATAAATGCAGATAACATGGACAATTTTAAATGCTAAAATTGTCCTAGAAGGGGATTATTAATTATAGCGAATAGCCAAGGGGTAATACGTATTTCAAATAGTTTATAGGAGGTTCTCGCAATAAATACCTAAATAATAAATTCGTTCCTCTCCTTTGAGGATTGGAGTTGCTAACTTAGTCGGCAGATCAAGTTAAGAACAATAAAATATCTTAATTTTGAAATAATGATTAAAGTCCGTAAAAAGTACGATCGCATTTTTAAAGAGCGAGCAGTTGAATTAAGTAAAAACAGGAAAAATCTTTCTGAGCTAGCTCGTGAGTTGGGAATCTCTGCTGCCCAATTATATAAGTGGCGTAAAGAGTCAGAAGAGTTTGGATCAGGAAGTTTCCCTGGGAATGGAAATATGAAGCAAACGCCAGAACAAGAGCGGATTAGTTTCTTGGAAAAAAAACTTAAAGACTCAGAACTGGAACTAGAAATACTAAAAAAGGCCATAGGCATCTTTT
>NZ_RBWS01000010.1 GCF_003627955.1 Sphingobacterium puteale
GTCGGTGCCTTTTTTTACACGGAAGCCCTTGCTGGAAACAGTCAAGGGCTTCTTTCGTTTGGGTGCTCCCCAAGGACCTTTATTTATCCTCCGGTCCATTTCCTCCCTTTGCCGGTACTATGCCCCCGCTCCATGTTCGCTATCAAGAAGCGGCGGGCCGAGCAAACTCCGGGAAACGGCTCGGAGCTCCTGACACCGCACGGTCACGTACCGTGCACACTCAGCAGCCGGGTAAACCATGGCCCAAATTCTGTTGATAAGCCTTTACCCCAGAGCCGGGAGGTGAATAAATAAAGACTATAACTCGGTCAGGGAACCGTCTTCTTGGAAGCAGTACCGCTGGAGGAAGGGTCGGCTAAAATCACTTGACTCCTGCAACATTATTATTGGACAATCGTTTGCATTTCGCAAGCTCTTTTTTACTTGGATTTACTATTGTATTATTGTTATGTTAATTTAACAGCATTTCGCCGCTTTCTCATGGAGATATAGCAATGCGATTTAATATTATAAATGATACACATGAAGATATCTTTTTGGAGTACAAAAGCGCAAGTTAGTTTATTGGTGGGATTGGCTTCTCCGTTTATTTTTCAATCGAATAAGATCGGTGCGATGATCCGCCCAGCTGCTAATTATAAGGTGGAACAAAGCGCCACTGTTAGCAGGATTATTGCTGTACAGAAAATTAATCCAACAACAGTGGAAATTGTATATGAAAATAACCAAAGGCTGACATTGGATTTTTATGGAAATCATATTTTCAGAATGTTTCAGGATATACATGGTGGTATTATCCGCGATCCGGAAGCAAAACCTGAGGCAAAGATCCTTGTCGAACAGCCACGTAAGGCGGTGAATGAGCTGGAAGTAGAAGACGATGGCAGTAAAGCTAAGATCACAACCAAAGATATTGTATTCTCCATAGATAAACATTCTTCTCAATTTAGTATCCTCAACCGTATCACAAATAAGGTTGTCGTCGAGAGTTTAAAACCTATTGCTTTTGAATCCAAACAAGTGACCTTAACGCTGAAAGAAAATAAGGATGAATACTTTTTCGGCGGTGGTGTACAAAATGGGCGGTTCTCCCATAAAGGTAGAGCGATCGCAATTGAAAACCAAAATAGCTGGACTGATGGCGGTGTAGCATCTCCTACACCTTATTTTTGGTCAACGAACGGTTATGGCTTTATGTGGCATACGTTCAAAAAAGGGAATTACGCATTTGGGGCTAAAACAAAAGGTACTGTAAAATTATCCCATGACACCGATTATCTGGATGTGTTTTTTATGATCAATAATGGTACGGTACCCTTACTTAAAGATTTTTATCAGTTAACTGGTAATCCCATACTTCTGCCAAAATTTGGCTTATATGAAGGTCACTTGAATGCATATAATAGAGATTTTTGGAAAGAGGATGAAAAGGGAATTCTGTTTGAAGATGGAAAACGCTATAAAGAAAGCCAAAAGGAAAATGGCGGTATAAAAGAATCACTGAATGGCGAAAAAGGGAATTACCAATTTTCGGCCCGTGCCGTTATAGATCGCTATAAAGCGCATGATATGCCTTTGGGATGGATTCTGCCCAATGACGGCTATGGCGCGGGATATGGTCAGACCGGGACATTGGACGGAAATATTAATAACCTAAAGGAATTTGGTGATTATGCTCGTAAAAACGGCGTGGAAATTGGCTTATGGACGCAGTCTGACCTGCATCCTAAAGACAGCATCAGTGCATTGCTGCAAAGAGATATTGTCAAAGAAGTACGTGATGCAGGTGTCCGGGTTCTAAAGACGGATGTCGCTTGGGTAGGGCCCGGTTATTCCTTTGGCTTAAACGGTGTTGCTGACGTTGGGCATACCATGCCTTATTATGGTAATAATGCACGACCGTTTATTATTTCATTGGATGGATGGGCAGGAACACAACGCTATGCCGGTATTTGGTCGGGCGATCAGACCGGTGGGGTTTGGGAATATATCCGATTCCATATTCCGACCTATATCGGTTCTGGTCTTTCCGGACAGCCAAATATTACCTCAGACATGGATGGAATCTTTGGTGGAAAAAACTTTAAGGTGAACATTCGGGACTTTCAATGGAAAACTTGGACACCAATGGAATTGAATATGGACGGATGGGGATCCAACGAAAAGTATCCACATGCTTTGGGCGAACCAGCAACTTCCATCAACCGTCTTTACCTGAAGCTGAAATCCCAATTGGTTCCTTATAGCTATAGTATAGCTAGACAGGCTGTCGATGGTCTGCCGATGATTCGTGCGATGTTTTTGGAACAGGCAAATCAGTACACACTTGGAAAGGCGACACAATATCAGTATTTGTATGGGCCTAATTTTTTGGTGGCACCGATCTATCAGGAGACGCGCGTGGATGAGAAGGGCAATGACATCCGAAACGGTATCTATTTACCTGATGGAGCATGGATAGATTACTTTACCGGTGAAAAATATACAGGCGGACGTATCATCAATAATTTTGATGTACCAATTTGGAAACTACCGGTTTTTGTTAAAAATGGAGCCATTATTCCTGTTACGAATCCAAATAATAATGTACAGGAGATCAAAAAGGATCAGCGTATTTACGAGGTATATCCGTTTGGAAATTCTGAATTCACGGAATATGATGACGATGGAAAAACAGAAGCTTATCGTTATGGAAAAGGCGTCAATACAAAGATTTCTTCCATACAGAAAGAAGACAAAGTGCTGTTCACAGTAGCGCCATCAGAAGGGGAATTTGAGGGATTCGAAAAAGAGAAAGCGACAGAAGTCCGTTTTAATGTAACCGCTGCCCCGAAGAAGGTAACCGCTAAAGTGAATAAAAAAGGAATAAAACTTCAGACGGCACATTCACTGGCTGAATTTAAGAACCTGGAAAATGCCTACTTCTACGATGCACAGCCTGATCTGAATCAGTTTGCAACAAAGGGATCCGAATTTGAAAAGGTCAAGCTAATCAAAAATCCGATGGTTTTAGTACGTATCGGTAAGCAGGATGTGTCATCAACAGCGCTAGAAATACAAGTTGATGGGTTCAGATTCACGCCTAATGACGCGCATTTGGCACAGACGGGTGCGCTTACGCCTCCTCGTGCCAAAGTAACGGAGAATAATACCCAAGCCTACACATTAACACCGACATGGGAGAAGGTCACCAATGCAGACTATTATGAGATTGCGTTTAATGATCTGATATACTCGACCATTGAAGATAATCAATTGTTATTTGAAGGGCTGGATGCAGAAACTGAATATAACTTTAAAATTCGATCCGTTAATAAAGCGGGTGCTTCTGATTGGAGTACATTTAGTGCAAAAACAAAAGCTAATCCGCTGGAGTTTGCGATCGAAGGTATTAAAGCAGAGACCTCTGTAGACAATCAAGGAGGCAACGGCATCAATAAACTGTTCAACTACGATGAAGGGGATATGTGGCATACCAAGTGGGGGCAAACTGCGGTTCCGTTTGATATTACGCTAGATCTGAAATCCGTCAATCAGCTGGACAAGTTTGAGTACCTTCCCCGGACGGATGGTGGCAACGGCATCATTTTAAAAGGTAAAGTATTTTATAGCAATGATAAAGATACCTGGTCTGAGGTCGGAAGCTTTGAGTGGAAACGTGATGGCGAAATGAAGGGCTTTAGTTTTGGTCAGCATCCTGTCGCACGTTTTATTAAAATTTCGGTTTCGGAGGCTGTCGGCGGCTTCGGTTCAGGCCGTGAGCTCTATGTCTTTAAGGTGCCCGGATCGACTAGTTATTTACCTGGCGATATTAACAACGATCGCCTGATCGACCATAATGATCTGACTTCTTATATTAACTATACCGGATTAAGAATGGGGGATGGGGATTTTGAAGGCTATGTGGGTAATGGTGATGTCAATAAAAATAATTTGATTGATGCCTATGATATCTCAAATATTGCCGTGTCGATCGAAGGCGGGTCCAAACCGGGCAAAGAGGAAAAAGTTGCCGGTAAGCTGAAGTTGACGGCATCCAAGACAGCTTTGAAATCTGGTGATATCGTTGAAATCACAGTGAGCGGAGAAAACCTTAAAGCGGTGAATGCGCTTAGCTTCGCATTGCCTTATAATCAGGGCGATTTTGAGTTTGTCGGAATAGATCCGCTACACCTAAAGGAAATGAATAACTATACTAATGACCGTCTGCATACAAACGGCAGTAAAGCTTTGTATCCTACTTTTGTGAATTTGGGCAATAAGGAAACACTGAATGGCTCCGAAGTGCTATTTAAGATCAAATTGAAAGCCAAACGTAACGTTAACTTCAATTTAAAAGCGATAGACGGTATTCTAGTCGATAAAAAACTCAATTCGATCAGTTTTTAAAGTAGATTTTGTAACGACGATAAAAAGGGGAATGTTAACATTCCCCTTTTACAATGGTAATCCGATCAGGAATACGAGCATCCGGCTTACGAATACCGCTGGATTTAGCCGGCGGTAAAAGCAATAAAGTGATGCCATATTTTAATCATATCTCGCTTATCTGTCGCTTCAGGATGACAGTGAATTAATTTAATATCATGTTAAGATCCATCAGGAGGATCTCAGTATCGGGCGAAGTGGCCATAAGTTTAATTTCCGAAATATCCCAGATACCGAAGCCATCTCTCGTTTCCAGCTCTTGTCCCGCTACGTTGACACTTCCGCTTATGACGAAAATATAAACGCCATTTCCAGCTTTCATAACTTTGTAATTTGCTTCAGCACCTTTGTCAAAATTACCCATATGAAACCACGCATCCTGATGTATCCATACTCCTTCGTCTGCCGGATCAGGTGAAAGGATCTGTTGAAACTTATTGTGTCTTTGTGATTTGTCCAAGGTTATCTGATCGTACCGAGGTGCTACATTGCGTTGGTTCGGGTAGACCCAGATCTGCAGAAATTTAACAAACTGATCGGTGTTTTTATTATACTCACTATGCATGATACCTGTTCCTGCGCTCATCACCTGGATATCTCCCTTTCGGATGATGGCCTGATTGCCCATACTGTCCTCATGCTCCAGATCCCCTTCCAGGGGAATACTGATAATTTCCATATTGTCGTGCGGATGCAATCCGAAACCCCTGCCTTTGGCAACAATATCATCATTCAGTACCCGGAGTACACCGAAATGCATACGTTCGGGATTATGGTAATTGGCAAAACTAAAGGTATGGTTACTCTGCAACCAGCCATGATCCGCATAACCCCGGCTCGTTGCTTTGTGTAGTACACTATGGTTTTCCAGTTGATCGGACTTGTATTGCACTGCATTGGCATCCAATGTTTCCAAAGGTTCTATTTCATCGATTTCATTCTTCATGACATCTGCTGACTCAGCACTTGATGCAAATATTCCGGAACCTAAAAGTCCCTTTTTTATAAAGTTTTGTTTATTCATGATCTTACGATTTATATATTCAAAATTAGTCTGCTAAGGAGTATTTTTCATTGAACTGGTTTAATAACCCAAAAAAACAGACCATTCTTTGTAAATTCATTTATTTGCTGGGAATCAAATCAGGGAATAAACTATAAATTTCATTTTTCAAAAGCCCACTTCCACCTCCATAATGTTTTATCAAACCAATCGGATGGTCTAAATAAGAAAGATGGTCCATGATTTCGGTTTCTTCTAGTGTTGATAAACCAGAGCTCAGCAGCAGGATGTCGACAGGGTAACTGGAGAGGTATTTCTTACAAGTGGAGAGATCTTGCTGAATGACCGCTTGCCAGCCACTTGTACCCGTTATGATCCGCTGTAGTGTGTGGAGGATTTCCTCGTTTTTTCCGAACAAAATAATGATTAAATTCTTCATTTAATTGTTTGTTTTCATGATTGTATTCACAACGGAATTGCCTTTTAATATCTTTGAAATCGGACATTCATCGGCAATTTGCCGTAAACGTAATACCGTGTTTTCTTCGATCGCCTGTCCGAATGAAATTTCTCGGTCAAAATAGGTCACTACTTGCTCTTTTTCAATTCGTAGATATAAATTGGCCGTGACTTGTATTTCGTCGATGTGAAGTTCTTTTCTGTCAATATACATCCGCAAAGTTGCTAATGTACAGGAAACGAGGGAAGAGACCAATAGGGTGTATGGGTCAGGCCCGAGATCTTTTCCACCCAATTTTTCAGGTTCATCGGTAATCAGTTCACCATTGCGCCAGTGGATGGTCGTTTTATATTTTTGCTGGCCAATATGGCCGCTGACAGGATTCTCTAAGATATATTTCATACGATGTATTCCTTTGATTTGATACAACAAAATTAAAGTCCATTTGATTCAATTCCATTGATGTAGTTCAAGAAATATGGAAAAGAGGGACTTATTTGGCTACCTGAATTTGACTCAATATACTGCATGATGGAACAAAAAATAATTGTTTGAAAAATAAAGTGGCAATATCGGCTCAATCGCCTAAATTTTCTTAATTTTAGATTGTTTTATATTTTTATGATGAAGAGATTTTTACTTTTTGCATGTATAGCCTGTGCCGTACCGTTTGCGGCTTTTTCACAAACCCATGAACTTCGTGTCGGTGTAACTTCCGGTGTCTCTAATTTTACGGGGTCTGGAAGCATCGCTAAAAGCACTTTAAATGGCTCTGGTCAGCAGGATTATTATACCAATAATCCTTATGGTAAAAAGTATGGAATTAATCTGGGTGGTGCAGTGAACTACCGTTATGTCTTTGCAAATAACTTTCTTTTAGGTGTAGAAGCTGCTTTTGAACGTTTACAGACCAAGGTTGACCTGGAAGGCAATGAATTCGCAAATGGCAGTCGTGGGCTGACCAAGCTCAACCAACAATTTTTGAATTTTAATCCCTTCGTCGGCTATCGTGTTTATTTTGAACCGATGACAATGGATATGCAATTCGGTGTTGATGTAGCGAAGACTTTGAACATCAAGGAAAACGGAAGTATCGAAGATAAGAGTGGCAATAAGACAAGTTTTGAACGGGATAGAGGTAAAGTAATTGATGTTGATATTCGCCCGCGATTACAGTTTAATGTCAATTACGACCGTTATACGATTTTTGCAGGCTATTCTTGGGGTTTAAAGGATTATCGTGATGGAGTAGATGGCAATAACCCAGGACCGGCACGATTGAATGTGTTTCGCCTGGGGCTGCAATATCAGTTTTTAACACCGATTTATAACAATGACTAAAAGCCGGCTGGAAGCATTTAGTGATGGCGTATTGGCCATCATCATTACCATTATGGTACTCGAATTAAAAGTACCTGAAGGTTACACTTTTGCTAGTTTAAAACCCCTGTTTCCCAAAATCGTCTCCTATGTAGTCAGCTTTGTCTATGTTGGGTTGTATTGGAATAATCACCATCATCTTTTTCAGATTGTTCAGAAAGTCAATGGGAAAGTATTATGGGGAAATTTACACCTTTTATTTTGGCTCTCCTTGATGCCTTTGACAACCAACTGGATTGGTGAATCCCATTTTGAACGTGATCCCATTATTGCCTATGGCGTTGTATTGATCATGTGTTCCGTAGCCTACAACATTGTTGAATATTTTGCGGTCCAGACGGAAGGGGAAGAGTCAGCTTTGAAACGTGCCGTCAAATCGAAGACCAAGGAGAACATTTCTACAGCCTTGTATTTTCTTGGGATCGGTATATCTTTTATAAATCCGTACGTTAGTCTGTTGATGTATGGTACAGTAGCCATCATGTGGTTAATTCCGGATCGTCGCATCGAAACCTTAATGAAAGATCAGTGAGTAGCTAATCCGAGCGATTCGCATATAAATTGATAGCGTAGTTCGACGGATGTTTTAGGTACTTCTATGACCATATATCCAAGCCGTTCATAGACACTTTTCATCTGATAGAATGTAGCTTCGGCTTCTTCCCAAGTCTGCTTTCGCTCATGATCGGTTTCATAAATTTCCTGCCATGGCGGAAGAATAAATATTTTTTTATGATAACGGTATCTTTTGGCTTCTTCAAGTAAAGGAGCCGCAACAGTTAACTTTTCCATGTCGATATAGGCGAGTGTATCTGGAATACCCCGGTCAAAAAAGACATACTGTTGGCGTTGGGTGTTTTCTTTGATTTCGAGAAGGTAACGAGCATTGGACGCTGCCAACATTAATGAGGCATAATGTTGCTTATTCTTCCAAGGTAAGCCATTGCCGTTTTTTGCTACCTGTTCCTGAATGATTCGACGTGCTTCTTCGGGCACTGTTCTATAGCCTTCTTTTTTTAATTTGTTGAGTAATGTAGTTTTGCCGACACCGGGTCCCCCGGTTAGGACAATAAAATAATTTTCTTGATCCATATAAAAAAATGTCATGGTCCTCCAATGCATCGAATATAGGTACTTATTCGAAGGATGTAAAGATTGAAATGATTATGTGTATTGTTTGGCGATTTTCTTCTCGGGCTCTACATAAAATAGATAAAGGAAGAAGAGAAAAGTATATTCCAGTGGTTTCATTAACCTGTAGGTTAGGTTTGATGCCCCGACCGAGTTGATTCTGGTGGAGATGTTGTATCCGTATCTGTCGTAAAAATAACGTATATAACGATGCAATTTTGGACATAAGTCGCTTAAGATCTCCTCAAAGGCATTAGCCACCAGCAGTTGACGGTTAACGATGATCGTATTTCCATGCCGATTGCCTAAACGTAATGGTTTTACAACTGTTGGATCACCTTTTGCAGCCACGGTACAGAGGTAATGTCCCCGATGGTCTAAAATAGGTGGATGCATTTTCTGAGAAAAAGCCCAGGTAGTGGTCTCGGTGAACACTTTGGCCATTGAGTCACTATCCTGGCCAAATAGGATAAGAATAGCAGTTATGATGACAAAGAAAGGAACAAGTAAGATCAGCGCCCATACCGGATAGTCCATCTTGGACGAAAGTTGCCTATTGATCTTGTTCAGTATAGGATTTTGATAGTTTCTGTGGATCGCTGTTGTCTTCTCCTCCTGGATGATCTTCCAGATAAAACCTATGCCAAAACAAAAACAGAAAAGCGGTGTAAAAATAAAGTAAAAGGTGCCTTCATTCCCGACATAGATGCTTAAGGTTGATGTATCGTGATAGCTTACCTGAGTCAGCACAAAGATACTGATTATACATCCCAACATCAAAATAATAAGGGCAAGGACTAAGGGGATTGGTGGTATTTGTCGACCTTTTATCCAAACGGCGTTTACAGCAACATTGAAAGCAACAAAATAGATAGACAGCGATAGGGCATGTTTCCCACCAAAAGGTAGGTAGCAGGCGCCATCAACGGGATCGACAGCCTCATGATATTGACTCGAATGGGTCAACAGACCTGCTCCAAATAAAGCTAAGGATAGTATGTAGCCAATAACAACAATATATTCAACGGAAGATATCTTTTTATGTTGTTTTTTAACAGTGGAACGAAGTATATAATTTAATCCCACAAAAAAAACAATGATAATGAATAAAACAATGGACATGGCAGCAAGTATTATTAGTGGGGGAAAGGGGGTAAATCATTGTTTTTAATTCACGTTCAAGGCGATCAAAGTTCTCTTCATCGCGAAGACGATCCTGGAGCTGACGATTTCATTGTCGGCTGAATGTGTCGGCGGGATTTGTAACATTGTCTCTGTGTGCCCGGATTTAACCAAATAAACGTTTCCAAAAGTTTTTCTTTTTGCTGATTTCATGTGAATTCTCCGTATCTGTTTCCGCAGGATCTACGTGTGCTTTTTCAACTTTCAAATTGGGTAGGATCTCATTTTCAGGGAGACCATTACGCTGTTCGATATCTTTGATCTGTTCGAATGCTGTGGTTTGATAAAGCAATGGACCTTCTTTGTCGCAGTTAAAGAGATTAGAATAACTTTTAGACTCATTCAGATCAAAAGGCTGAGGTTCCACAACTTCCGTAGCTTCCAGGAGGCCTAGACCACGCTCTTTGGCATAATTCAATGCCTTTAAGAAAATCGTGATGCGTCCCTCAGAAAATAATTGATCCAATTCCGATCTAATTTCAGGATTATGGTGATAGTCTTCCAACAGTCGAATGACCTGATCGGCCGAAATATATACACCGGAGCAATAATTCTCAATAAGCCTATTTTGTACTTTTTTTGTGAGCGAAGTTATTGGAATAAATTCTTCCCATTTTTTATAATAGGAATCTAATAATTTATTCATTGAGAAAGATAATGCGCCGCCACGAACATAGAAATAGGTCTCAAAAAAACCTTGAACGACGGCGATAAAGAAACCATGTGTTTTGTCGAAATAATCATTCTGATCTGTTTCCCGACCGGCGTTTATGGTGTCCTGATATTTTGTTTTATAGAAATCATCAATTTGATACTCGTATGCCAGCGTTTCTATTTTTTCAGGATTTGCAATCGATTCAAAATACCAGGCGTTAATCTGTTCTTCAGAAATAGGATGGTAACTAATATCAAAGCCCATAATCAGCGGTTTTTAATCTGTTGTTCTATAATTGCTAAATTATTAAAATTTAGCGTGTTGGTCAAGTGAAATGCAAAAGATAATATCGGGATGCGTGCGGTATACGTTTTTTTAGCTATTATGGACGCAATAGTGAAGAATGGGATGGTTTGCCGGTTTAACTAATATTAATTAATTTCGGACAAAATAAAATTTTTTATGAAGCACTTACTATTTATTATTTTCATGTCGGCGAGTCTATTTTTCACTGCTTGCCAAGCTCCAAGCCCAGAAAATTTTTTCGGAAAAGTTGTTCTAAATACTAATCTTATAGCCGATTTTGCTCCAGACCGTTTTGGTAAACGCCTCGAACAGGAGACTGTTGAATTTGCCGATATCCCCTCGAGTAAGAACGCAGGTGATGAAGCGCAAAAAACCGTGGACATAAAGATCCAAACAGTAGAGAAAGCATTAAAAGACATCAATGCACTCCATGTTTCGGATGATGATGCAAAAGCATTAAAAGAAAAATCTATCGCCTTATTTGAAAAGGTGCTGCCGGTCTATAAAAATGAGTATACTGCTTATGCTAAACTTTGTGATAAAAAGGGATCTACTGAAGAAAAGCAGGTATTGCTACAAAAAATACAACAAGATTACATGCCCGGGATTGATAAAACATTTGATGAGGTATATGTTCTAGGAAAAGCATACGCCGAAAAGCATAACCTTAATGTCAACTGGGGCAATTAAGATGGATCAGGAAGTAAACTTATATAGAAATAGAAGCAAAACTACTAAGCTTCTAAGTCTGTCAGGCGTGATTTGTATCGTTCTTTTATTGCTCTTTTTGTACTGTATCGGAATCTTTGACGGTGAATTAAAAGTGAAACCTGCGGTATTTTCGGGTGGAATATTGCTTATAATGTTAGGTCTTTTGGTGAATGGCTTATTAAGTCTTCGGGACAAATCTGCGCAGATTTCATTGAACAAAAGTCATTTCTCCGGAAAAACTACGCCAATGGCAAAAGCTTTCGGTGCCGGTAATTGGGATGATGTCACAGCAATTAACTTACAGAAAGTAGGCGGAGATACTTTAGTGGTTGTCACTTTAGGCAATGCTTCCAATTATAAAGACCGGCTTTCAGCGATGTTATGGAAAATGGCTTATGATGAGGCTTCACAACAGCTAAATATTATGTACTCGGCTTCTGTGATAGCGATCGAACCCAGCGAACTTTACGAACTGTTTATGACTTATTGGCAAAACTCAAAAAAGGGATCCATGATCAGCTAAGGCAGAAGAATTAGCTGATTATAAAAGCCGACAAAGTGTAACGGATCGCGAACTTTACAGCATATTGATCTTGCGTTGGATAGTTTCCCGTTCCAGGGAGCTTTTTGCCAGTGCTTGTGCACGCTGAAAGTTCGCGATTGCTTTTTGTCGATCCATATCCTTGTAAAGCTCTCCCAAGAGCGCATAATAAAAGTGGTTATCCGTCAGATTTAGTTTTTTTGCCTCGGTCAGTGCAGTTTTTGGACCTTTAGCTTTGTATAAGGCAAAGGTTCTGTTGAGTGCTGCACCCGGCGAATAATTCACCGCCAGCAAACGATCGTATAGCTGAAGGATTTGTTCCCATTTTTCTACGGTATCTGCTTTTGCACAATGCCACTGCGCAATTTTTGCTTCGATATGGTAGGAGGTCAATTGATCGCCATCCGCCGAGAGATTCAAAAAATAAATTCCCTGATTGATTAAGGCTTGGTTCCAAAGTTTCTCATTTTGTTGTTCATACAAAATGAACTCTCCATCGATACTGTGTCGGGCATCGAAGCGTGAGGAGTGAAAACAGATTAACGCGATGAGCGCATTCGTTTTGGGGACATTTGTCTTTTCGTAAGTAGATAACATGAGAGCCAGGCGTAGGGCCTCAACGCACAGGTCCTTTCTTAGAATCTCATTCTGGGTCTTGGAGTAGTACCCTTCGTTAAACAAAAGGTAAATAATATGCAATACGTTATCCAGTCTTTTCACGATTTCCTTTTCGGAAGGCAATTCGAGCTGGATCTTTTCTGTGCGAAGCTTTTCTTTTGCCCGAAACAACCGTTTGTTGATGGTTTCCTTGTTTGAAAGAAAGGCTTCGGCAATTTCTTCAATCCCAAAACCGCATAGAATCCGCAGTGCAAGACCTATCTGGGCTTCACTGGCAATTGCAGGTGTGCAGATGGCAAACAGCATCTTTAACTGACTATCTTTGATGTTTTCCTGGGTGAAACTAAATTCATCGGTATAATCCGCGGCAATCTGATTTTGATGTATTTCCGGAACCACTTTGTCTTCAAAAATTTTATTCCTTCTAAAGTGACTTAAGGTTTTCTGTTTAGCTACAGAATACAGCCAGGCATTTGGATTTGCGGGCAAACCTTTCGTTTGCCATGATTCCGTAGCCAGCAAAAAAGTCTCACTGACAATATCTTCGGCCATTTCAATGTGTTGTAGCCCAAAACGTTTTGAAATCACAGCGACGATCTTGGTGAATTCTTGTTGAAAAAGCTGTTTTAGAAAATTAGATTCCATCATACATAATAGGGCAGTTGTATAGCGTACAACTGCCCATAAAATTTTTTTAAACCAAAAGTGCCCTAATTTCAACGCTGCCGCTAGATTCCAAAATGGGACAACCATGCGCCAATGTTGTTGCTTCTTCAAGGTTTTCTGCGGAGATGACTATAAAACCCCCGAGGCTTTCCCTGATCTCCACAAACGGACCATCTGTAATAATCCCGCCCGGTTTTAATACTTTTCCACTTTTTTCAAGGCGTGAGCCATGGTCAGATAATTTTCCCTGTGCTTCAATACCACCGATCCAATCCTCCCATTTTTTGTTTATTCTGGCAATTTCTTCTTCGTTCAAAAGCGGCGGTTCACTGCCGGCCTGCCGAAATAATAAGATGAAATCCTTCATGCTTCGCGTTTAATTTGTTAAATAAATTGACTTATCTCGTTTTAGCTTTGTTATGCTGTCTGTACTTTATGTTGGCCCACTTTGTATCCGCCGGCTTCCGTGCGGAAAGAAATATTAAAACGGTTGTATGCATTGATTGTGGTTATGGCCAAAGTCAGGTCGATGAGTTCCTCTTCAGAAAATTCCTGATCTGCAATGGCGTAAACTTCGTCGGGTACATCTCCATTGGTTATTTTCGTTACTGCTTCAGCCCAGACCAACGCTGCACGTTCACGTGCACTATAAAGCGGTGCTTCACGCCAAGCATCCAATAAAAATAGACGTTGTGGATTTTCACCTGTGGCAAGCAAATCTTTTGAATGCATATCCAGGCAATAAGCACAGCCATTGATCTGTGATACTCTAAAATAAATCAGATGCAAAAGCTCTTGTTCGATGGTACATTTACCTAGATAAGCTCCCAATCCAAACATAGCTTTCATCGCATTTTGGCCTTTTGCGAAAAAATTGATTCGTTGTTTCATTTTATTATTGTTTTAAGTGTAACTGTTTTACACTACAATAATGATTGAAATTAAAGAAATTGGACATAAGGCGCTAAATATTTTTTTATTTGTTTTTAATATTTTGATTATTAGCTATTTATGTTTTGTTTTTTCTAATAAAATCGACCAATTCCATACTTAGCTATAGATTGGAAAGTTGCAGCGATATGAATTGTAAAATCCTTGAGGTGATTGATCAACAATCAACAACAATTGCTATTTTTAGTCAAATTACTCCAATGAAACTGATAACATATACGTTTTCTATCCTGAGTTTTGGAATCCTGGCGTCCTGCGGGTCGAGCTCCAGTTCTAAAAAAGCCGTTGCGGATACGACCTCCAATGCAAGTTTTAAAGCTTACGAAGATAGATTCATCGAGCAGCTCTGGAAAGAAAATCCGGAATGGGCCACACAGGTAGGTTTTCATCGATACGATTCGTTATTGACGATTCCTGATGCTAAAAGTAGGGCATTACGCTTGGAATTTTCAAAACAGCAGCTCGATCAGTTAAAAAGCTTTGATCTGCATGATCTGAATCTCTCGCAACAAACGGATTACCATTTGATCCAGAATTATCTGGAATCCAATGTGTGGTCGATCGAAAAGGAGCGGGCGTATGAATGGAACCCATCTGCCTATAATGTAAGCGGAACCATCGCCTTTATGCTGGCTGAGAACTATGCTCCACTGCACGACCGCCTTCACGCTATTGAACAGCGCATAGCGAAAATTCCAGCCTATTATGAAGCCGCGAAAGGGCAGATCAAGAGTCCAGCTTTGGTATTGACAGATTTGGCCATACAGCAAAATTTGGGTGGATTATCTGTATTTGAAACCGATCTGCGTGATTCTCTAAAAAAATCCAATCTTCCGGCAACTGAAAAGGCAGCTATTCAAACGAAAGCCGATCAAGCTGTAAAAGCAATAAAGGGATTTGTAACCTATTTAAAGGAAACATCCAATCCGTCTCCGCGAGGTTTTAGATTGGGGCAGGAACTATATGATCAAAAGTTTAAATTTGATATCCAATCAGGATCTACAGCTGCGGAGATCTACGATGCAGCAATAGCACGTAAGCGTTATTTGCATACCGAAATGCATAAAATCAGTAAGGAGCTATGGCCAAAGTATTTTGGAAAGGCCGTGCAGCCGACAGATAGTTTGGTCCTGATCCGCAAGATGATTGATACCTTGTCTGTTAATCACGTCAAAGCGGCCGATTTTCAGTCTGCTATTGAAGCACAGATTCCAAAACTGGTGGAATTTGTGAAGAAGAAGAATCTTTTATATATTGATGATAGTAAGCCTTTGATTGTGCGGAAAGAACCTGCCTACATGGCCGGTGTGGCCGGAGCCTCTATCAGTGCTCCGGGGCCCTACGATAAAGGTGGAAATACATACTACAATGTCGGTAGTCTTGCAGGATAGTCCAAAGAAGCTTCAGAAAGCTATCTGCGGGAATACAATCACTATATTTTGCAGATTTTGAATATCCACGAAGCTATTCCCGGACATTATACGCAATTGGTCTATGCCAATCAATCACCGAGCTTAATCAAGAGTGTTTTGGGGAATGGTGCGATGATCGAAGGCTGGGCCGTATATACCGAGCAGATGATGCTGGAAAATGGCTATGGTGACAATGCTCCTGAAATGTGGTTGATGTGGTATAAATGGCATCTGCGTACCGTGTGTAATGCAATATTGGATTATAGTGTTCATGTGAAGAATATGAGCGAAAAGGATGCAATGCATTTATTGGTTGACGAAGCGTTTCAACAACAGGCCGAAGCCGTTGGAAAGTGGAAAAGAGTATCCGTTAGCAGTGTGCAGCTGACATCCTATTTTACAGGATATAAAGAAATCTACGATTTAAGAGAAGCTGTGAAAAAGGAGGAAGGTGCTCAATTTAAACTGAAAGCCTTCAATGAGAAATTTCTGAGCTTTGGTAATTCGCCCGTAAAATATATCCGGGAAATGATGCTAAAAAAATAGGTATAAGAAACTGTATTGGAAAGCCACCTGATATCGGGTGGCTTTCTGATTTTATTGCTATGCTATACAGCTACTTTTTGTTAATGAATCTTTCTCTCTTAAGCGACTTTAGCAAACTTGTTTCGATACTCTATGGGTGTAAGGCCCGTTATTTTCTTGAAGATATCGCGAAAAGCTTTAGTGTCGGTATAGCCCACATCATACATCACTTGGGAAACGTTCTTCCTTGAAGCTTCAAAAAATTTCTTCGCTGCCTCTATGCGTACACGCTGGATATATTCCACGGGCGTATTATTTGTTGCTTCTTTAAACCTTCGTTCGAAAGTTCGACGGCCAATATTAACAAAATTGGCTAAATCTTCGACCGTAATTTTTTCCTCATACTTCAGTTCAATGTAGTCCTGTGCTTTCTGGATATCCAGATCTTCGTGATTGCGTTGGCCGCGGAATATCGCAAATTGGGACTGACTGTCACGGCTGATATCCAATGCAAAATATTTGGCGATCATAACTGCCGTTTCACGGTCGGAAAATTTTTCGACAAGATATAGTATCAAATTCCACAGACTGCTGGCACCGCCACTGCTATATATATTGTCGTTTTCGGTGATAACGGCGCCATCTTCGATTTCTATTTCGGGGTATTTTTCCTTGAACTCGCTGATATAAGCCCAATGAGTCGAGCATTTTTTTCCATTTAAGAGCCCTGTTTCTGCCAGAAGAAAAGCTCCCACGCATAGGCTAGCCAAGCGGGTGCCTTTTAAGTGAAGTTTTCTAAAATAAGGTATGGCTTCGGCATTGTCCCTTATTCCGGTGTCAATATCACCAAAAGTAGGCGGTATGATCAGTAGATCGGTGCGGTCAACATTTTGCAGTAAGCGATTTGTTTTTATGGTGTACTCGCCGCTATTGGCTGGTACATATTCACTAAGGCCTACATATTCAACATTGAATATCGGTTTTTTTCCAAAAGCCGATAAAAATTCATTGGCCGTATGAAAGGTTCTAAATGCTGGCGTAATACCTTCGATAGTACCATATTTGGGAACAAAAACAGAGATTTGCATATCTTTTGGGTTTATGAGATAAAGGTACAAATTGTTTTTGTCGTAATCCACCCCTAAAGTTGTCGGTTTTACAATACGTCGGCCTTTAAAATCCTTTGCATCTTTGCTATATCATTATAAACAAATAAAAAGAAATCATGGAAAGACAAACAAAAATCAACGTGGAAGCCACAGTAAATGCACCGGTGGAAAAAGTGTGGCAGCAATGGAATGCGCCAGCGGATATCATGCAATGGAATGCCGCGGATCCAAGCTGGCATTGTCCAAGCAGTCAAAACGATTTGCGTGTGAATGGTACTTTTAAAAATCGGATGGAAGCAAAGGATGGAAGTTTTGTGTTCGATTTTGAGGGGACTTATGATAAGGTAGAATTGTATCAGGAAATCGCCTATACCATGTCAGATGGTCGGAAAGTAAGCACATTATTTTCTGAAAGAGGTGGAAAGACAATTATGAGCACCACCTTTGATGCGGAGCAGATGAATGATCCTGAATTTCAGAAGCAAGGTTGGCAAGCTATTCTTAATAATTTTGTAAAACACGTTGAATCAACAAATTAATCTCTATAAAATACCAACATCATGAAAAAAAATAAAATTATCTTCTGGATAGCGACAATATTAATTGTTATCTGGGAAGGCGTTATGCCACTGGGCACATTACTATTTGCACCGCAATATATGAACGCAGGAACGAAGCCCTTGGGTTATCCGGATTATTTCGCTTATGCCCTTATTATCTGTAAAGTTCTTGGCGTCATAGCCATTGCCATTCCGCAGTTTCCGGCTAAATTAAAAGAATGGGCTTATGCAGGATTGACATTCAGTTTACTATTTGCCTTTATCAGCCACGCTTGTGTGGATAAAAATATAACCTATATGTTATTGCCGCTTATTGTATTGGGTATACTGATGTTATCTTATGTCTATCGGTCAAAGCTAGCTGGTGCAAGCCGTGCAGCACAGCAGGATACATACACAGGCGCATCAGCGATATCTTAATATGACAGTGCTCCCATCCGAAAGGATCGGTTTATTGAGAATTTATTAAAAAGAACAAAAAGGTAGTATTATCTATTTACATTATAAACAATCAAACGAGATGAAAACAAATAGTGTTTCTTTACATCGGATTATTCAGGCCAGCCCTGAAAAAGTATTCCGTGCATTCGCGGATCCGGTAGCGCATGCCACTTGGTTACCGCCTTATGGATTTGTCTGTACTGTACAGCAGATGGATTTTAAAGTAGGCGGTCAGTTTAAGATGACATTTATCAATTTTGGTACGGGCAATGGTCATTCATTTGGCGGTGAATATTTGGAAATCATACCCAATGAATTTATCAAATATGTTGACCGCTTTGATGATCCCAATTTACCAGGAGAAATGACAACGACAGTTTCGCTGCGTGCAGTCAGCTGCGGTACTGAACTTAAAATAGAACAAACAGGAATTCCTGACGTTATCCCCGCCGAAATGTGTTACCTGGGATGGCAGGAATCGTTGGAAAAAATGAAAAAACTTGTGGAGCCCGTCATACCGGATGCATAGTTTAATTCAATTTGTTTAGGATATGGAACGGTTAAGAAGCGGGGTTTTTATCACATTTTCGGGGGATTGTAGAAAGGCGCTTACGTTTTATCAGTCATGTTTTGGCGGGAGCCTGGATTT
Source organism: Sphingobacterium puteale (assembly GCF_003627955.1). GTDB lineage: Bacteria > Bacteroidota > Bacteroidia > Sphingobacteriales > Sphingobacteriaceae > Sphingobacterium > Sphingobacterium puteale. Next base: position 18,729 of record NZ_RBWS01000010.1, read on the forward strand.
TGACAGGCTAGATAAAAAAATAAATGGGTATTCAGAGCTACCTATTGTAAGTGCCTCTCTTATTTCTCCCAGTGTGGTCATCTATGGTTCGGATCTGGTACACGATGATGGTCGAAAAATTGGCAACTATCTTTCGGTGTTTTTACCTTGTACGAATGTGGCTGACCGTGGACGGCTCGTCGCTAAGCTGGCGGCAGGGGCTGGTCAACCCGTATTAGGTAACAACGAGACGGATCAATTGGTGGAAGTGACAGATATTTTTGACGTAAAATGGATATTGGGGATCTTGGGATGAAAGTTTATTCCGTTGTAGCCAACAGCTATTATTGTGGCAATTTGGGCAAATGGCACCAGAAACTGATACCCTAATATAGAAATGATCTGTATCCATTACCATTATTCGCAGAAGTGTAATTTTGTGTATGCTTCAGGCAAAGTTGATAACAGTAATTTAGTGATAATAATGGAACTACAGATACGGAATAGTACCCCGCAGGATATTGATTCGATTTTTAAGTTTTATAAGTTTGCGACAGATTTTCAAAAAGCAAAATCCGTTGTTTCTTGGCCTGAATTTGACCGGAAGCTTATTGAGCAGGAACTGAAAGTGCATAGGCAATGGAAAATGGTTGCCGGTCGGGATATTGCCTGTGTCTGGGCGACCACATTCGATGACCCTGATATCTGGGAAGAAAGAAATGAAGACCCGGCGGTTTATATTCATCGCATTGCCACAAACCCCGATTTTAGAGGCCAGAATCTCGTTCGATACATTGTGCATTGGGCGGTTGAATATGCCATTGCAAATAATAAGAACTTTGTTCGCCTGGATACAGTGGGGGAAAATAAGGGACTTATTGAACATTATACCAGATGTGGTTTCGAATTTCTTGGATTAAAGAAACTTTCTGATACATCCGGTCTGCCCGCGCATTATGATAAAGCCACGGTAAGTCTATTTGAGTTAAAGCTCTAAGCGGCCATTCCAATTTGCCTATACGGTTTTCATACCTCGATTGAGCTGTACGGGCAATAACTGTTTTTAGTTGATATTTCATTGAAAAATAGGTAGATCTGCCTGTTTTCTTGTGAAATTTTGTTATATTGTTGTAACAAATTGTCGTTGCAGTATACTAACGAATTATTAACAGTTAAACTTATTTATGAATTTATCAATAGAAAATCTCAGTAAAACCTATCCTAATGGTGTAAAGGCACTAGACGAAGTAAACTTAGAAATAAAGCCGGGAATGTTTGGTCTCCTCGGACCAAATGGGGCAGGAAAATCATCCTTGATGCGCACTATAGCTACTCTTCAGAAGCCCGATTATGGTCGCATTACTTTTGGTGATATTGATGTTCTTGGAAAGCAAATGGAACTGCGAAAAGTTTTGGGTTACTTACCACAGGAATTTGGTGTTTATCCGAACCTTTCGGCGATAGATTTATTACACTATTTCGCGAAACTCAAAGGGATTAAGACAGGTGCTGATCGGCAGGCTATCATCAAGCGTGTGCTGGAAGTAACCAACCTCTGGGATGTCCGTAACAAGAGTGTGAGTGGTTATTCGGGAGGAATGAAACAACGCTTCGGTATTGCCCAGTTATTGCTGAACGATCCCAAACTGATTATTGTTGACGAACCTACTGCGGGACTGGATCCTGCTGAAAGACACCGTTTTTTAAATGTATTGCGGGAGATCGGAACCAATCATACGGTTATCTTCTCGACTCATATTGTGGATGATGTCCGCGAATTATGCCATGAACTTGCTATTCTCAATGGGGGTAAAATACTATTGCGCGGTACGCCAAAGGAGACAATAGAACAATTGGAAGGCAAGATCTGGGTACGGATCATTAGCCGCGATCAATTGGATGAGTATACACAGAAGTATAACGTCATTTCTACAAACTATAATCAGGATAATACACTCAATATCCGGGTTTATAGTGATGTGCAGCCAGATGAATCCTTCGTAAATGCACAAGGGCAACTGGAAGATGTCTATTTTGTTGCACTAAAAACTGACCAGCGCCATGTTTAGTCCGATTTTTAATTTTGAGTTTACACGTTGGTTTAAGAGTGCCGCCGTCTATATTTATATGGCTTTATTCTTTGCCCTGTCGTTGTTCATCATGTTGTCCTCACTAGGGATATTTGATGGCGTCACGGCGACGACTTCATCCAATACCATCAGAAATTCGCCTTGGGCTATTAATGAGATGATAAACGGAATGTCTTCCATTATCTATTTCTTAATTCCCTCGATTGTGGGGGCCTGTGTTTATCGGGATTTTCAGTATAATGTACATACCATTCTTTTTAGTTATCCGTTTACCAAAACAGATTATCTATTGGGCAAGTTTTTTGGATCGATAGCTGTCGTACTCGTCATCGTACTGGCATCGACCTTAGGTATAGTTGTTGCACAGTTTGTTCCGGGGATTAATCCAGCCTTGTTGGGTCCCGTACATATTTTAGCCTACTTCCAGACCTATCTTATTCAGGTTATTCCCAATCTGGTTATCCTTAGCGCTATTATTTTTGTATTGGTCACTTTTACCCGTAACGTATATGTAGGTTTTGTTGCGGTGCTGGTGCTTATTATTGTACAGGTACTTGTCCAGAATCTGACAACAAACGCCGATAATCGCTATCTCGGGGCATTGATAGATCCCTTTGGTGATAGCGCCATTTCTTACTACACACAATATTGGTCTCCTGAAGAAAAGAACACAAACAATCTTCCTTTTCTGGGGGCAATTATCTATAATCGTCTGATATGGCTCGCTGTGGCAGCATTGTTTATTGGCGGATTTTACCTGTTATTTTCTTTCTCACAGGATTCCATTTCAGTAAAAACAGGCAAGAAAGGAAAACGCCTGACAAAGAATAATTTTGACAGTGTTTTTCGGCTCAATCTACCGAAAGTAAGCTACGACTTTTCAACCGTCCACTATTTGAAAACGACTTGGACACTGGCGCGGTATGACTATCGATATATTGTTAAAAATCCGGTTTTTTTGATCCTAACCCTGGTCGGTGTGCTGTTTATCCTTTTGATGGCTAGTACAATCGGTGCGATTTTTGGTACCTCGACTTACCCCGTTACCTGGAAAATGCTGATGATACCTGGAACGACCTTTAAATTCTTTTTGTTGATCCTGACTTTCCTCTTCACTGGTTTATTGGTTCATCGAGGTAGTATTACACGCATGGGCGGACTATTGGATGTGACGCCAGTTCCGAATTGGGCGCTTATGGGGTCCAAGATAATCGCGATCATCTTGATGCAACTGACCTTGCTCACGGTGGTAATGCTCACCTGTATGGCATTTCAGGTCTATCATCATTATTATCATTTCGAAATCGGGCAATACATCATGCACCTGATGGTGTATGGTATGTTGGCAAATATCGTATGGCTATTTGTAGCCACCTTCGTACATACGCTCTTCAAAAATTATCTGGCTGGTTTTTTTATCCTGTTAACCTTATTTATCGGATTGCCATTTTTATCGATGGTAGGCGTAGAGCAGGCGATTTATCAGTTTAACCAGGGGCCGGGGCTTGACTATTCAGATATGGACGGTTTTGGCTATATCTTACCCTTTTTAACTTATCGGGCCTATTGGTTGCTATTTGCGGTGTTTTTTCTTACGATAGCTCTTTTACTTTGGCGTAGAGGCGGATTCTCCGGCATGAAGGAACGTTTGGCGATCTTGAAAGCTCGCTTAAGCCCGAGCAGTATAACAGTTCTTCTCCTGAGTTTAATTGGTTTTTTAGGGATCGGTGGGGGTATATATTATGAGAACCATATTAAAAATCCTTATTATACAAGTCTTGATCATGAAAAGCAGTCCGTGGAATGGGAAAAGAAGTACAAAAAATATCAATTTCGGCCTCAGCCCCGTGTTGTTGACATCAAGTTCAATATGGATATCTATCCTTCGACGCGTAGCTTTAAAGCACAGGCTTCTTATGTGCTGAAGAATAAAACTACTGTTGCCATAGACTCCATTTTTGTCAATTATAATGATTATGACTATACCTTCTCTTTTGATGTTCCTAATAAGCTGATTTCTGCCGATGATATTTACAATTTCAATATCTATAAGTTGGTCAAGCCAATGGCGCCGGGGGATTCTATCGTCTTAAATTTTACTACAGTTAGCCCCGCCAATACTTGGGTGAACGAGAAGTCTCCCGTTAAAGGCAATGGAACTTTCATTAACAATATGTTGTTTCCGAATATCGGCTATTTAGACCGGGGCGAGCTGGTGGATAATGATATCCGTAAAAAATATGGACTACCTTATCGGGATCGTATGGCTTCGCCCACTGATTCCAATGCGCGAAAGAATAACTATATTTCAAATGACGCAGACTGGATTAGGTTTGAGGCAACAGTGAGTACCGATACGGATCAATTGGCCATTGCTCCGGGATACTTGACCAAAAAATGGGAGAAAAATGGAAGAAAATACTACCAGTATAAAATGGATTCAGCGATCCTGAATTTCTTTGCTTTTAATTCCGCTCGATATGAGGTGAAAAAGGATCAATGGAATGGTGTTAATTTGGAAATCTATTACCACAAAGGGCATACCTATAATCTTGATCGGATGATGGCCTCGAGCAAGGCTTCCTTGGCCTATTTTACTAGCCAATATAGTCCTTATCAACATCGGCAACTTCGAATTGTTGAATTTCCCCGAACAGCCGGAACGTTTGCGCAGTCTTTTGCCAATACCATTCCTTTTTCGGAGGCGATAGGTTTTATTGCGGATGTGGATGAGAAAGAAGACGATGCGGTGGATTATCCCTATGCTGTGACCGCGCATGAAATAGCGCATCAGTGGTGGGCACATCAAGTTGTCGGCGCCAATACGCAGGGTGCCACACTGATGTCAGAAAGTATGTCTGAATATTCCTCTTTGAAAGTACTGGAAAAGAGGTATGGAAAAGGACAGATGCGCAAATTTCTCAAAGATGCACTGGATGGTTATCTAAAGGGGAGAAGTGCAGAAAAATTAGGCGAGAGACCATTGATGTACAACGAAAACCAAATGTATATTCATTATCAAAAAGGTTCTTTGGTCTTATATGCGCTGAGTGACTATCTGGGTGAACATGTTTTCAACCAGACAGCAAAAGCCTATCTGGACAGCACAGCTTTCCAAAATCCACCCTATACAACATCCTTGGAATTTGTGGATTACTTTCGCAAAGCGACACCTGATTCACTTCGTTATCTGATCAAAGATATGTTTGAGACAATCACCCTGTACAACAATAAAGTGGAGAAGGTGAGTACTAAAAAGCTGAAAAATGGAAAATATCAAGTGGATATTCAATTTGAAGTGGCTAAGTATCGCGTGGATGCCAATGGGAAAAAGAGTTACAATGATCAAGGTAGCAAACCGTTATTATTTAAAAAATCAGATCGGGTGACATTGAAATCCTTACCACTGAGAGACTATATTGAGATTGGTATTTTTTCAAAAGCGGCGGATAAGAAAAATGGAAAACCACTGGAAATTTACCTCAAAAAACATCGTATTGATCAGATCAATAATACGTTGACATTAGTTGTCGATCAAAAACCTACGCAGGTCGGTGTGGATCCGTACAACAAACTGATTGATATTGATTCAGATGATAATAGAAAAGATATCTAACGAAGTCCAGATTTGTTGTTATCCCGGGCATTGTTCTAACGAATTATAAAACGGCCATAACAGATTGTAAAACTGTGTAGACTGTAATAGGTACTATCCGGCGAATAATAGGTGAAGAGTGGGAATTAAACGCAAAAAAGTCGCTTTTCCATATAGGAAAGCGACTTTTTGTTTTGTGCTCCCACCTGGGCTCGAACCAGGGACCAAAAGATTATGAGTCTTCTACTCTAACCGACTGAGCTATAGGAGCAGGTCGTTTGTTTTGTCAATTTCAGCATTGGTTATGCCGTTTTGACGATGCAATTATCGATATTTGTATTGGTATTTCAAAATAATTCGATGGAAAAAATTAAAAATATTGTTCTTGATTATGGAAATGTAATCTTCATGATCGACTTTATGAAGTTGAAAGTTGCTTTTACTCAGTTAGGTATAGAAAATGTTGACGAAGTTTTTGGGCATCATGGCCAAAGTGCACTTTTTGACGATTTTGACAAGGGAAAAATTAGTGCTGCGCAATTCCGGGATGGGATTCGTGCGATTACCAAAAATCCTGCCTTGACTGACGCGCAAATTGATGGAGCATGGAACAGTTTATTGATCGGCGTCCCGGAGGGACATCATGCGTTGTTATTGCAATTGAAAGAAGAGTATCGTACTTTTTTGTTGAGCAATAATAATGCGATTCATTATGCGTACTGTATGAATGCTATTCATGAAAAATATGCTGTTGCCGATAATGAAGGATTTTTTGAAAAAACCTATTATTCGCATTTGGTGGGCATGCGTAAACCGGACGCCGAGATTTTCGAATTGGTTATGGCGGAGCAGGATTTAAATCCCGCGGAGACGTTGTTTATTGACGATAGTCCGCAGCATTTGGCTACAGCTGAACAATTAGGCTGGCATACGGCATTGTGTACCAAGGAGAAACCCTTGAAAATGATCTTGGAGGAATTTGGGTTAATATAAAATTTATTTTTCTTTTCTTATTCAACGTAAATATCGTACCTTTGTCCCACTTTAAATTTTAAAAGCGACGAAAGGAGGTATATACAACGCATGATTATCGTAAATGTAAAAGAAGGAGAATCTTTAGATAGAGCATTAAAACGTTTCAAGAAGAAATTCGAGAAAACTGGCGTTTTAAGAGAGTTGCGTTCACGTCAAGCTTATGAAAAGAGATCTGTAACTCGTCGCATTCAAGTGAAAAAAGCGATTTACAAACAATCTTTGAATCAAGATGTGGCTAACTAATTGATTCGCTGAGAATTTAAAAATATAAAGGGAAAAGCATTGCTTTTCCCTTTTTTTTGTGCTTTTAAGTTTGTAATTTAAGGATAGTATAGCGAGGGAAATTATGTTGGAAAAGGAGTTTATTCGGTATTTGCAGATTGAAAAAAGATATTCAGAACATACGGTTGTTGCCTATCGGCACGAGCTGGAGATGTTTTGGTCTTTTTTAAATGCGGAGGGACTCATGTTATCGGATGTTGTTTACAGGGATTTACGGCATTACTTTGCGAAGATGATGGAGTCCGGTAAGAATGCGAGTTCTGTCAATCGAAGCATGTCTTCGTTGCGGACCTATTTTAAATTTCTTCAGCGTGAGGAATGCCTGGATAAAAATCCGATGACACTTATTAAGGCCTTAAAGACTGCAAAAAAACTACCTGTCGTTGTGGAGAAAGAAAAACTGGTTCGTCTGCTAGACCATCTGGAACAGGAGCAGCATGATTTTGAGTCGTGCCGGAATTATCTGGTGATGGAGCTACTTTTTGGGACGGGAATCCGTCTGGCCGAACTGTTGAAAATTAAGGAGCAGGATATAGATTTTTTTAATAAAAATATCCTTATATTAGGTAAAAGGAGCAAAGAACGCCTTGTTCCGATAAATGATCTTTTGGTAAAAGAATTGAAAAACTATTTGCAACAAAAGGCGTCGCAATTTGTTGGTACTAATAACAGCTTACTGATTGTTACGAAAGAAGGTAAACCAGCGTATGCCAAGCTCATCTATGATATTGTGCATCATTATTTAACACTGATTTCCACACAAGGTAAGCGGAGTCCTCATATTTTGAGGCATACGTACGCAACGGCCCTATTGGATAACGGGGCAGATTTAAATGCAATTAAAGAGCTGTTGGGACATGCGGGACTTGCGGCGACGCAGGTGTACACGCACAACTCAGCAGAACGATTGAAGTCTATTTATAAACAAGCTCATCCAAAAGCTTAAAAAAAGGAGGAAAAATGAACATTACTGTGCAATCCATTCGATTTAATGCAGATCAAAAGTTAATCGAATTCATTAAAAAGAAGACAGGAAAATTAGAGCAGTTTTTGGATTCAATTATCGGTGGTGAATGCTACCTGCGATTGGAAAATGTCGATGACGAGGCAAATAAGATTTCAGAGATTAAACTGAACATCCCCGGAAGCCAACTTTTCGCAAAAGGGCAGGCGAAGAGTTTTGAGGAGGCGACAGATATCGCTGTAGAATCCTTGCGTAGACAGATTAACAAATATAAAACAAAGACAAAAAATACAGTTATTAGCAATCGCAAAGAAGTACTTTCCGTAGAGGAAGAAGAAGAGGAAGAATACGATTAAAAAAATATTACATACTTATAAGGAAGGAGGTCAGTTTAAGCTGACCTCCTTTTTTATGGGAACCATCGAGCTGTCCCGGCTTTTTAAGTATTCAAGCGCTGCTCGCTTCTTCGGCTTGCATATTTTTTAGCTTGTTTGGGGAGATTCGCAACTTGTCAGTAATATTGGGCGGTGAAGCTTATTTATATTAAATCAAAATAATTATCGGTTTTACTTGGATTGATTATAAATAATATTTATTTTTGAGCAGTTTAATAGAGAAGGTAATAGAAATGTCAAAATTGGTTTGTCCATTAGCACACGTTGAAGAAGTATTTTCCACTACAGCTGGTACGGTATATCAATGTAGCCGTAAAAATTGCTTCTGGTTGGAGTATAATAACGAAACGACATCTTTTTCGGTGTCAGACTTTTTGAAATTCAAAAAGCGTATGGATGCAATTGATGTAGAACACATGATCAATGATACCACACGTTCATCTGATTTTGAGATTGTGATGCCTTTTCGTACAGAAAGATGCTTCATTCTTGCTGTAGAGGATGTACTTCAACTTCGCGAGCTGTTGGATGGTGCTAAGTTTATGATGGAATTAAATTCGGTCATCAGAACCTGTCTACAAGTATCACCTTTTGCCGTCTTGGCATAAGTACATTATAATAAAATAACAGAAAAAGCGGTGTGTCTAAACAAAAGATACACCGCTTTTTCTGTTATATGGTTTGCTTATTTAAATTAAAATTAAATAAGTATCCATTTCGTGTTCTGCTATACTTATTAAAAATCGACGTTTTTTTGGGTAACAGGGCTATCATTATTTAAATTTATGGGTTATTGAAAGTATCTATGAGCGGTATTTGTAATTGTATTGATTCTAAACAAGTTGCGGTTTTCCTGTCTAATTTAGACTGAATTTGTATTGCAGATTATTTATACAGATTTTCCAAATCCGATGTATCTTTGTAATGTAATCCGGTGATAATGTATATCACTTGACATTGTTTTAGAAATTAAACTTAAGGTAAATATGAAAGATTTATTGAAATTAAAATCTTCTTTGAAAGAAGAGATCGAAAATATACTAAATGCACAGATCAAAGTAGAAGCACACTCTTCAGCTCTCTATCTGGCGATGTCTTCATGGTGTGATGATCAAGGTTTGGAAAACGCTGCTGAGTTTTTTGCAAAGCAGTCTAACGAAGAGCGTGAGCACATGTTGAAACTTTTCAACTACATCAACAATCGTGGTGGACGTGCGATCTCTCCGGAGATTACAGGTATCCCACAAGATTTTGAATCATTCCGTGGTGTATTTGAGCAGACTTTGGAACAGGAAATGTTTGTAACAGAGCAATTTAATAATATTGCTGATAAATGTGCCAAAGCGAAGGATTATGTAACCTTCAACTTTGTACAATGGTTCCTTGAAGAGCAGGTAGAGGAGGAATTTGTTGCGCGACGTATCCTGGAATTATTTGATGTCATTGGTGAAGATGGTACAGGCCGTTGGGAAATTGACAAACATCTTGTGAAGGTTACCTTTGCTGGTGAGTAACTGATTATAAAAAATTAGTTGAAAGAACGAGTTGTTTTCCTGACAACTCGTTTTTTTTTATACAAAATCACAACTTTTTACGTTAATACCTTAAGAATTCTTATATTGAATTGTATTATTGCAAAGTCTGTTTGATGAAACTAAGGGGCGGGGATATAATCCGGTTTATACTTTTGTTATCCATTATAAGCTTATTTTTTCTGCCTAAAAGCACTTTTGGTCAGGCGACAAAAAAAGAAGTTTATGGAATTGTTGTAGATACTGCCGGCAACCCGCTGAAAGGTGTTAGCGTGCATTTGACGAGTTCCCGGGATACCTTATTTTCGTCAACTTCAGCTACCGGCTATTTCCGCTTTGGACGTGTTCTGGGCAACGACATTCGCATAAGTTGTAGCCAGATAGGTTTGAGTATTCTCGAAAGAAGTTATCCACTATACAATAGTAGCACAGCCAAATTGGATGTGGGAAAATTGACCATGTTTCCGCATGTATCCTTGCTCAAAGAAATCGTTATCCAAAAATACAAACCTATTGTCTATAAGCAAGACACCGTGCAGTTTAATCTGGACGCTTTTCAGTTCGATCGAAGGGCACTTTTAGAGGAGGCGCTCAAAGCCTTGCCCAACGTGCAAGTATCCAGAGACGGGTCAGTCTATGCTTTTGGGAAAGCGATATCTTCGGTAAAAGTTGATGGTAAAAAATTCTTTGGTGGCGATGTGCTTACGGCTACACGAAACCTTCCGGCGGATTTCGTGAAGAGTGTGCAGGTCATTGATTTTTATGGTGATGAAGCAACGGCCAAAGGGATCAAAAGTACGGAGTCTGAGAAAGTACTGAATATTGTTCTTAAAGAAGATAAGAAAAAAATCACCTTTGGGCAGGCGACATTGGGCGGAGGAACCGCAGAGCGCTATCTGGGAAGTATCGGGGTGAATAGATTTGATAATGGAAAGGAATATTCCATGGTGTCTTCGATGAATAATACAAATACCAATCTCTTTTCTTTCGGTTCTCCGAATGGAGGGGAGCGGGAACGGGAAATGGGCGAACTGGCAGATTTTGCTGATCCCACCGATGGTGTTAATAAGATAAGTTCTATCGGGGCAAGTTTTTCAAGTCCACTTTCCAAAAAGGTGAACGCCAGTGGAAAATACTCTTTTACACAGCGTAATAATAATACGGTAGGAAATTCTTTTTTGCAATCTATCTATGGATCTGGAAAAGGAAATAGCACAGCAATCAGTAACTATGAGGATTACAAAATAAAGTCGGTTGACCGGACACACAAGATGGACTGGGACTTTGATATGAAGCTGTCGCCTAAAGATCAATTGAAGATCTCTCCAAAACTCTCCTGGACCAATTCCACAAGCCGCACGTTAAAAGATAGACGGATAAAAAACAATAGATTGAGCAGTACGGGGATCTATGGTGCGGCGAATAGTACCGAGAGTCCTGCAGCAGCGCTTGATCTATTTTATGTCCGTAGTTTTGACAAACCGGGCCGAAAAATATTGTATACTTTTCATTCAGACTTTAACTCCTTGGATAAAGATGAGGTATTAGGTGATAATAATACAGCAGTAGATAGCAGCCTGACTCCGCCTAAGGTCACAAATACTTATCTAAATCAAATGATCCGATCCAATAACGAAAGTAAAAATATCCAAAGCCGCTTGTCACTTGTTGAGCCTGTGGACCTTGGTGGTGTTTTGGAGATCAATTACGATTTTGATTACACAAAAATTGATGCCAGTCGTTCGACTTTCGACAATATACTTCAATCTAAGATAGATTCATTAAGTTTAAAATACGATTATTCTTTTGCTAACAATAAGGTGGGGATGGTATACCGTCAGGATATAGGAAAAAATGTTAAGATAAATTTGGGTTTTGCGGTACAGGCATCAGAATTAAACGGGGCTTTAACAAATGAAAACATACGAACTTCCTACCCGAATGTCAATCTGGTTCCTTCGGCTGGGCTAAAATGGAAGTTTACGAAAGACGAGGATCTTGCCATCGATTATTATGGGAGAAATAACCAGCCTAGTTTTTATCAGATACAACCTGTAGTGGATAATACCAATACCCAGAATATTGTTATTGGGAACAAGGATCTGAAATCTGAATTTGCACATAGCATTGTATCAAAATACCGCAAATCCATGACGCGGAAGGGGCAATATCTTGAAGCTAGTCTTGCTTATAATCTCGTCAATGATAAAATTGTGGCAAATCGTACTATTGAGCCTAATTCAACAGTACAAAAAACAACATACCGTAATACTGAGGGCTATTTTGATCTCAAGAGCTACTATCTTTTTACAGCTTCTTTGTTTTCGGATAACTTACAGATGAGCCTTAACGGGAATGCTGATTACTACAATAATATATCGTATGTCAATGACAAGAAAAGCTTTGGTGGACATTTTTTATTCACACAGGCAATTCAATTTCGCTATGCCTGGAACGATATTTTTGAGGCAGAGCTCAATGGAAATTATTCGCTGAACCGGGCGACTTTTGATTGGCCCGTTCGGGATAATATTACGGCGCATTCAGGAATTGTGGGCCTTGGGTCAAAAGCGTATATGGGCAAGCATTTTACCATGGGGCTGGAGATGTCCCAAAAGTTTAACGCGGGGTATTCAAGTTCATGGAGCAATATCAATCCAACGATCATCAATGCTTATCTGGAATACACTTTTGGACGCAATAACTTGGGGATGCTGCGGTTTCAGGGGTTCGATTTGATGAATCAGAATACGGGAATCTCCCGTGCTGTTGTCGGAAACGATATATTGGATGTTCAAAATAATCGCCTGGCCCGTTATTTTATGCTCTCACTCAATATAAGGTTACAAAAATATCCAAAGAAATCCTGATTAAACACGCAGATAAAGATATCGGTATTCAGAGTAGGTGATAGGAGATTTAAACAATGGATCGGCCCATTGGATACTTGAACCAAAAAATAGACTCTTTAGACGAGCATAGATAAAACATAATAAATAAGTATTCACAGATGAAAGCAGTAGTTATAACCCAACCGGGCGGCCCGGACGTATTGCAGGTTGAGGAACTTGAACAACCGCGGGTAGGTGATTTAGATGTGCTGATAGCAGTCAAGGCGGCAGGGGTGAACAGGCCGGACGTTTTCCAGCGAAAGGGAAACTACCCCGCTCCTGCAGGTGTCGATCCGCGAATTCCGGGACTCGAGGTGGCGGGTGTTATTGTCGAAAAGGGGCGTTTGGTCGACAGCTGGAATATTGGTGATCCAGTGTGTGCTTTGGTTGCCGGTGGTGGGTATGCAAATTACGTTTCCGTATATCAAGGACATTGTCTTCCTATTCCGCCTAATCTGACTTTTGAAGCGGCGGCGGCACTTCCGGAAACCGTTTTCACGGTATGGGATAATGTTTTTCGTCGGGGAAAGCTCCAGGCGGGTGACCATTTTTTGGTTCATGGCGGAGCCGGCGGGATCGGGAGCACCGCGATTCAATTGGGAGTCTTATTCGGGGCAGAAGTCTATACGACCGTTAGTTCGGAGGAAAAGGGCGATTTTTGTCAATCTCTTGGTGCATCGAAAGTAATCAACTATAAAAGCGAGGACTTTCAGCTGGCATTGGCCGATCTGGGGGTTGATGTAATCTTGGATAGTATTGGCGGTGCTTATTTTGAAAAAAATATAGCCCTCCTGAACCCTGATGGGCATCTGGTTTATATCAATGCCATGCAAGGCGCAAAAGTGGAATTGAACTTGCTTAAATTGATGCAAAAGCGGATTACATTGACCGGAAGTACCCTTAGAGCAAGGGACCGTCAATTTAAAGAACTATTACGTAATGAGATCTGGGCTAAGGTGTGGCCTAAGATTGTTTCCGGAGATTTTAAACCGGTCCTGTATCATGTTCTTCCATTTGAGGAGGCACCGGAGGCGCATCGTTTAATGGAAGATTCCGTCTTGCTGGGCAAAGTCGTCTTAACTTTTTGATTTTTGATAATTGAGGGGCGTTGTGCCCGTGATATTCTTGAAATATTTGTGGAAACTTGAAAAGTTTTGAAATCCGGATTCGAAGCAGATTTGTTTGATTGTCTGCTTGTTTTCCATCAGGAGATTACATGCGGTCTTTACACGCATTTCAATGAGAAACTGAAAAAGTGTTTTCCCGAGCTGTGATTTAAAATAACGACAAAATGAATTAGGTGTCATACCTGTCAATGAGGCTAGTTGCTGTAGACGGATTTGGTCCCGATAATTTTCACCGATATAATGCATGGCAATGCGCATACGGTCCGCATCTTGGTCCTGTGACTGAATCGTAAAGCTTGTGCTGGTTAATAGGTCATGTTGTTCTTCTGCGGCAATGGTCATAAGAAGCTGGAGCAGGTGAATAAGACGGGCGGTGCCCACACTATCTAATATGGCATCAATATGTGCTATCGTGTCCGTCCGGCAAGAGCTGGAAAGTGCAATCCCCCGTTTCGAAATCCGCATCAAGTCTTTGATATTTTTGTTTTCCGGCAGGTTGGTGAATTCATTCCCCCAGAAGTTTTCCTTAAAATGCAGTACCCGTATATCTGCGGCCTGGGGACGATCTTCCCGTAGGTAAATCTCATCAAACAACCAATAATGGGGAAGATTGGAACCTACCAAAGTGATATCTCCGGATTCAAAACGTCGTACACTGTCGCCAATAAATTGTGTGCCAGATCCTTCAGCAAAATAAATCAGTTCGAGCTCTTCGTGATAGTGCCAAATATTGTGATATTGCGGTGTATCGTCTCTTCTCGCATTGAATGAATGGGTAAGGTCGTTGTCTAAATGCAGTAACTGTGCTTTCATGACTATGAAATATATGCATTAAAGTTACTTATTTCTGTTTGGATATGGTAATATAGCTTAATAAATTGATAATATACTTGAATATTGTCTAAGTTTTTTAGGCTTATTTTACATAAAATAACTACTTATAACCATTTGAATATATGACTAACAAAAAGAGTTACACATTTGCCTTGATTTTGGTGACCTCCTTGTTCTTCTTTTGGGGATTTATCCATAACCTTGATCCGATCTTGATTCCACATTTGCGGAATGCTTTTAGTTTATCGCATTTCCAGGCATCTCTGGTTGATTCAGCGGTATTTATCGCCTATTTTGTGATGGCGATCCCAGCGGGAATTATTATGAAGCGTTATGGTTATAAGGCGGGCATTCTGATCGGACTGCTTTTCTTTGCACTGGGCTGCTTTTTATTCGTTCCGGCAGCGAATACGATCAGTTATGTATTCTTTTTGGGCGCGCTATTCGTTGTTGCCTGTGGCTTGACGATCTTAGAGACCGCTGCCAATCCCTATGTGGCGATACTGGGTGACCCTTCAACCTCAGCCCAAAGGTTAAATTTTGCGCAGTCATTCAATGGACTTGCGGCCTTTCTGGCACCTATATTCGGCGGGAAATTTATTTTGTCGCACGAACCTAAATCGCAGGAAGAACTAGCGCAAATGGCTGAACAGGCAAAAATGGCTTATATTCAGTCAGAAACTGCTTCCGTAAAAATGCCTTACCTTGTTTTAGGGGTATTGATCTTATTGATCGCTGCTTTATTTTTCTTTACCAAATTACCGGATATCAAAGATGATGAGGAAGAGGGAAAAGCTGGCTTTTTTCACGCGTTGAAGCATAAAAATGTAAGATGGGCTGTTATTGCACAGTTTTTTTATGTTGGTGCACAGGTCTGTATTTTGAGCTTTCTGGTATTATATGCGACCGAAGTAGCGGGAATATCAGGTAAAGATGGGGCAGACTACGCTGGTTTTGCCGGACTTGCATTTATGTTGGGTCGATTTATCGGTACTTTCTTTATGCGTTTTGTGTCTGCGTCCAAGTTGTTGATCATCTACTCGTTTGTTACGATCGTGTTATCGCTGTTCGTTATTTTTGGAACGGGGATACAAACATTATATGCCTTGATCGGAATCGCATTTTTTATGTCCATTATGTTCCCGACCATCTTTGCCTTTGGTGTACAAGGTATTGGCGCAGATACTAAATCTGCATCCAGCTTAATCGTTATGTCTATTGTAGGCGGGGCTTTATTGCCGCCGCTTTTGGGTTTTATATCGGATAAAACAGGCCATTTTCAATACGGTTATTTTGTGCCTTTAGTCTGTTTTATTGTGGTGTTGGCCTTTGCTTTTCAAAATAGGAACGTGCGTATCGCCGAAACAGAAAATCTTAAATCACATTAATAACGAACAATGAAACCATCATGGTTTAATCAAACCGAGTGAACCGAACGAAGTGAGTTCATGAATACCTTAGCATACTAATTTAATGAATAAATCAGTTCATGGATACAACGAAGGAAAATTATGAATGCGCTTAAAAAATACACTCGATGATAAATCTGATCGCTTCATCGAGAAAAAAAACAAATTTATATAGATGAAAAAATATGTCATGGCATTGGATCTTGTCAATGATCCACAATTGATCAAAGAGTACGAGGACTATCACCGTGCGGTGTGGCCAGAGATCAAGCAATCGATCTTGGATGCCGGCGTAACGCAGATGGAGATCTATCGTTTTGAGAATAGACTATTTATGAACATGGAAGTTGGTGCGAATTTTTCATTTGAAAAGAAATCAGCTATGGATGCGGCCAATGAAAAGGTACAGGAGTGGGAGCAACTGATGTGGAAATATCAGGCTGCGATCCCGGGAGCCAAACCCGGTGAGAAATGGGTATTGATGAATAAAATATTTGAATTAGTTTAAATTATGGCCATACAACGCTATTTACAGATCCATCCGATGGATAATGTCCTGGTTGCTTTACAGGACTTGGCCGAAGGAACGACAATTGTTTTCGAAGGCAGCGAGTTTACTTTGAAACAAGCCGTTGCGGCCAAACATAAGTTTACCATTCAGCCGATGAAACGAGATGCCGAAATATTGATGTACGGCGTTTTGGTCGGCAAGCTGAATGCGGATTTAAGTGCTGGTGAATTGATTACAACGGAAAATCTACGTCATGCATCCGAAGACTTTAGAATGGGAGACCGCAAGACCGCTTGGGTCAAACCAGATGTCACCGCATTTAAAGACAAAACATTCAATGGGTTCCACCGCTCAAATGGTACGGTGGGGACAGCGAATTATTGGTTGGTCATTCCATTGGTATTTTGTGAAAACCGGAATGTCCTGACGCTTAAAGCGGCTTTCGAAGAAAAGCTGGGCTATAAAGTGAAAGCCAATAATTATATCGCCGAAGTAGAAGACTTAATAGATTTATACAAATCCGGAGCAGATGTGAACCAGATTCTCGGGCAGGACTTATTGGCCAATCCAACTTCAAATGAACAAGAACGTTTGTTTAAAAACGTTGACGGTATCAAGTTTCTGAATCATGAAATGGGCTGCGGGGGTACACGTATGGATTCCGACGCCCTCTGTGGCTTGCTGGCCGGTTATATAACCCATCCAAACGTCGCGGGAGCGACTGTATTGAGCTTAGGTTGTCAACATGCGCAAGCCTCCATTCTAAAGGCTGAAATCGAGAAAAGAAATCCGGGGTTCGACAGGCCTTTATACATTTTTGAACAGCAAAAAGAGGGTACGGAGAAAGAACTGATGCAAAAGGCGATCAAAGCGACCTTTGCGGGCATGATGCAGGCGGATAAAAATGAGCGCAAACCAGCCACGTTGGATAAATTATGTATTGGCTTGGAATGTGGTGGCTCAGACGGCTTCTCAGGGATCTCTGCCAATCCGGCACTGGGTTTTGTTTCCGATATTCTGGTAACTTTGGGCGGTTCGGTCATTTTAGCTGAATTTCCGGAACTATGTGGCGTGGAGCAGGAACTTAGTGACCGTTGTGTGGATGAAGCTACTGCGGAGAAATTTATGAGCTTAATGCGCACCTATAACGCTAAGGCGGAAGCAGATGGTTCGGGCTTCTATATGAATCCCTCTCCGGGCAATATCCGGGATGGCCTGATTACGGATGCGATCAAATCTGCAGGAGCGGCAAAAAAAGGAGGTACCTCACCGGTAGCAGCCGTAATTGATTATCCCGAACTTGCTAATGGTGCAGGGCTAAACCTACTATGTACACCGGGGAATGATGTCGAGAGTACCACTGCGGAAGTTGCTGCAGGAGCGAATATTGTATTATTTACAACAGGCCTGGGCACACCGACAGGAAACCCCATTACCCCTGTGGTAAAACTATCGACCAATACCAAAACTTTTGAAAAAATGCCAGATATCATAGATCTCAATTGTGGTACCATTATCGAAGGTACGGAGAGCATTGAACAGGCTGCGCATCGCATCCTTGATTATGTGATTGAAGTTGCTTCAGGTGAAATTAAACCTAAAGCAGTCTTGTTGGGACAGGATGATTTTATTCCTTGGCGAAGGGGTGTTTCTTTGTAAATAACCAAATTATCAAGCATAATGAAATATCCATGTCTTAAAAAAGCACAGACAGCATATAAAATGGTCCGGATATTCCATATGGCCTTTAAATCATAAATAATTCCATATGAAACTAAAACATGTCATCTGTAGCCTGGCCCTGCTCATTGGATCCATTTCCTATGGTTATAGCCAGCAACATTATCAACCAAGCCCTGAAAACCAAAAAAATAGGGAATGGTTTGAACAATCTCGATTCGGAGTCTTTATCCATTGGGGGGTATATAGTGTGTTGGGGGATGGCGAATGGGTCATGAACAATCAGAATATTAGCCTGGATGAGTATGCGTTGCTGCCTAAATTTTTTAACCCCATTTCTTTTGATGCAAAACAATGGGCAAAATTATTTAAGCAATCGGGTGCCAAGTACATTACTTTTACAACCAGGCACCATGACGGCTTTTCGATGTGGAATAGTCAAACATCCGATTACAACATTGTAAAAAAGTCCCCGTTTAAACGTGATATCGTGAAGGAACTGGTGGCGGCCTGCCGTGCAGAAGGGATAAAAGTCATGTTTTATTATTCATTACTGGATTGGCATCGGAATGATTATTTGCCGGCAGGTAAAACAGGTAGTGGTATTGCAGGGCGTGATTCCACAAAAGGCGATTGGAATCATTATGTGCAGTTTATGAAAAGTCAGTTGACCGAGCTGCTTACGCAATATGGGCAAATTGACGGAATCTGGTTTGATGGACATTGGGACAAACCAAAGGAGGATTGGCATCTAAGCGAAATTTATGAATTGATCCACAAGTTGCAGCCGCAATGTTTGGTGGGTAACAATCACCATCTGGCTCCATTTGAAGGAGAGGACTTTCAGATGTTTGAACGAGACCTGCCAGGGGAGAACACCACCGGATTTGGAACAAGCGCACATGATGTCGGCAAATTGCCCAAAGAGGTATGTGGCACGATTGCCGGATCCTGGGGTTTTGAACTGAAAGACAGGACACGTAAATCGTTCAGAGAGGTCTTGACCTACTTGGTCAAGGCGGCCGGACATGGCTCAAACCTGTTGCTGAATGTAGGGCCGATGCCGAATGGCGAGATCCAGGACTATCAACAAGATCGCTTAAAAGATCTCGGAAAATGGTTAGCTGTTTATGGTGAGACCATTTATGGAACCGAAGCCGGGGGAGTCGCACCTACAGATGATTATGCATTGACGCGAAAAGGAAATCAGGTATTCCTGCATATCCTTAAACCCGGGAAAAAAGAATTAGTTATTGCCAAGCTACCTTATCAGGTGAAGAAGGTGAAGACATTTATTGGCAATAAGGATATTAAATTCAGTAATATAGATCATAGTTTACGATTGGATTTGCCTGCGTCAAACGATGAGGCAGATCTGGTTTTAACGCTAACAATTAAATAACAATGGGAAAATTAGAACAGAAAGTAGCTGTTATTACAGGCGGTGGTAGTGGAATTGGCCGAGCTATCAGTGTGCAATTTGCTGTGGAAGGAGCAAAAGTCCATATTCTGGACTTAAATGAGGAAGGTGGGAATGCTGTAGTGGAGGAAATTTTGGCTCTGGGAGGACAGGCTGTGTTCAATCGTTGTAATGTGACCGATCAACAAGAAATTGGCACAATAGCTCAAAATATCGGAAAAATTGATATTTTAGTGAATAATGCTGGCATTGCCCACGTTGGTAATTTAGAAAATTGTAAATCCGAAGACTTTGAACGCGTTTTTAATGTGAATGTGAAGGGTGCATATAATGCATTATATGCGGTTGTGCCGATCATGAAGGCACAGGGAGCAGGGGCTATCCTAAATCTGGCTTCAATCGCGGCATGGGTTGGGATTACGGATCGTTTCGCCTATTCCATGAGTAAAGGTGCGATCTATGCAATGTCCATGTCTGTAGCACGGGATTATATGGCTTATGGCATTCGGTGCAACAGTATCTCGCCAGCCCGTGTACACACCCCTTTTGTGGATGGATTTATAGCGAAGAACTATCCCGGTAAAGAAGAGGAAATGTTTGAAAAGTTGTCTGCAAGCCAACCGATAGGCCGTATGGCACAGCCGGAAGAAATTGCTAAATTAGCACTTTTCCTTTGTAGTGATGATGCAGGTTTTATTACCGGCAATGACTATCCTATTGATGGTGGTTTTATTAAATTGAATAATTAAATGTTAGATACCATACAAATCTCAAATCTATAAAAATATGAAATTAATACGTTTTGGAGCCTTCGGCAAAGAGAAAATCGGAGTTCAGATTGACGGCGTAAATTACGATGTAAGTGCATTTGGTGGTGATTACAATGAGCAGTTCTTTGCAGAGGATGGCTTGGCTCGTTTGGAAGAATTCGTCAAAGCAAATGCAGGTAAGCTTATTGAAATACCTCAGGAAGAACGTATCGGAGCACCTTTTGCCCGTCCGTCCAAAATTGTCTGCATCGGATTGAACTATATGGATCATGCAAAGGAAACCAATGCCCCAATTCCTGCTGAACCTATTATTTTTATGAAATCTACGACTTCTTTAATAGGACCATACGACAACGTAATGATTCCTAAAGATTCTGTAAAGACAGATTGGGAAGTGGAGTTCTGTATTGTGATCGGTAAAAAAGCTTCTTATGTGGAGGAACATGAGGCGCTGGATTATGTGGCGGGTTATGTCTTGCACAATGACGTTTCTGAGCGCGAGTACCAGTTGGAACGTGGCGGCACCTGGGATAAAGGAAAAGGTTGTGATACCTTCGCTCCGATGGGGCCGTTTATGGCAACCAAAGAAGAAATTAAGGATATCAATAATGTGCGCATCTGGTTGAAAGTGAACGGAAAAACCTATCAGGATGGAAATACCAAGGATTTAATTTTTTCGATTGCCCACGTTGTATCGTACGTCTCCAAATTTATGACCCTATTGCCGGGTGACGTGATTTCAACGGGAACACCAGCTGGTGTGGGCCTTGGTTTCAATCCGCCAATTTATTTAAAAGCAGGTGATGTGATCGAATTGGGAGCAGATGGCCTCGGCGAGTCGCGTCAGACTGTGGTTGCTTATTCCAAAAATTAATTTAGCTAATATTTTAGGTTTTATTATGCGTATAGATACCCATCAGCATTTTTGGCAATACGATCCCGTTAGAGACAGTTGGATTACCGACGAAATGCAGGCTATCCAACGGGATTTTACGCCCCTGGATATGCAGTTTGTTTTGGAACGAAATGGATTCGCAGGTAGTGTGGCCGTTCAGGCCGATCAGTCTGACGCGGAGACAAACTACTTGGTGCAGCTATCCAAAAGTTACCCTTTTATCAAGGGTGTTGTCGGTTGGATCGACCTTCAGGCCGAAGATATTGAGCAACAGTTGATCAGCTATAAAGAATTGCCGGTAATCAAAGGTTTCCGTCATGTCGTTGAGGGGGAGTTGGATCCGGATTTTTTGATTCGGCCCGCTGTATTGAAGGGCTTGAAAGCGCTGGCCGCTTTTGGTTACACCTACGATTTATTGATCCGTCCGCGTCATTACGCGGCTACATTACAATGTGTACAGCAGAATCCGAACCTGCAGTTTGTGCTGGATCATATCGCCAAACCGCCCATTAAATCAAAAGAGTTTGATGACTGGGCCGCGTTTATCGATAAGCTTGCTGCCTTCCCAAATGTCGTATGTAAAGTGTCCGGACTGGCAACGGAAGCAGATTGGACCGGATGGAAATTGGATGATTTTACACAATATCTCGACCATATTTTTCAACGTTTTGGAAAAGACAGGATTATGTTCGGGTCGGACTGGCCGGTATGCCTTTTGGCGGCTTCCTATGAGGAAAGTATTGCAATAGTGGAGGATAAACTGGGCAGCTTTACAGCATCGGAAAAAAATGCGTTTTGGGCTGAGAATGCTATACGTGTATATAATTTATAAGAAAGAAATCAGTATGCATGAAAGGGAAAGAATGCATGCTGATTTTTTAGACAGCCAAATAACGGGAATAAGTAGCTCGACGTTGTCGACAGAGGTTTTAATCAATAACCAGTGAAACGAGTTTATTGATGCGGACAGGTTCGAAGCATCAATGAAACACACAATTCAATAAAATTATTATGGATCTTCATTTAAAAGATAAAGTTGTTATTGTTACGGGGGGCGCGAAAGGGATCGGGCGTGCTGTCGTGCATGCATTGGCCAAAGAGCAAGCTATTCCTGTCATTGTTGGACGTAAGCAGGCCGACAACGAGAAAGTAAGGGAAGAAGTGAAACAGTTCGGTATTGATGCTTTGTGTATTGAGGCTGAATTGTCCAAACCTGAAGATTGTGAAAAAGCAGTACAAAAGACACTGGAGGTCTATGGTCGTATCGATGGTTTGGTGAATAATGCAGGACAAAATGATGGGGTAGGCTTAGCTTCTGGTAACTACGAAAAATTTGTAGCATCACTGCATAAAAACCTGATCCATTATTACTTAATGGCGCATCATGCCCTTGACGCGCTGAAAGTATCTAAAGGTAGTATCGTCAATATTTCTTCCAAAACAGGAGAAACCGGACAGGGCAATACTTCGGCTTATGCCGCTTCTAATGGTGGACGAAATGCACTGACACGTGAATGGGCGGTAGAACTGTTGCCTTTTTCCATCCGTGTAAACGCTATTGTTGTTGCCGAATGCGCAACGCCACAATACGATACCTGGATCCAGACCTTACCAAATCCGGAGGAAATATTGAAAAAAATTACTGACCGTATTCCACTGGAACATCGCATGACGACTGCAGAAGAAATCGCGGATACAACCGTATTCTTACTATCTGAAAAGTCAAGCCATACAACAGGACAATTGATCCATGTGGATGGCGGTTATGTGCATCTGGATCGTTCCATTATCGCGGAGCAATAATAGGCGAAAATTGAAAAGAGGCACTATCTGTGCTAAAAAAATAGGGCCCTGCCCGTCAAGCCGGAAGAACTACGCTTCCGGCTTTTTCTATACCATAAAAAAGAGGCCGATTGCTGATACTAAGAAAATAAGTGAATCGTATGTTTTGTGGTTAACATGTTGATAATTTTGGTGTTAACAAAAAAGATACAATTTTTTATTTACTTATTTAATTGATTAAGTCTATACTTGTATAACTGATACATATAAACTTAAGACAAGCTAGAGAGCCTTTTCATTTTTTACTTTTTTGTTTAAACGATTTAGCTAAGAAAGTTAAACAGATCCTGCATAACTGATTGTAAGAAATAAATTCCAGATAACGATGAAATGGATGATCCGCTGTCCATATTTAATATTTCAATTTTAGGACCCAATTGGATGTGGTTTTTTATGGAAAACTCCCATCTAACTGATAAATTTCATTTAAGCCGTTGAAAATAGACACTCAAAAAATAATTAATTACTGCATATGAAAAGATTCATGTTTGTATGGTGTATAGTCCTATTCGGTTATACATCTTTTGCTCAAAATTCAAGTGGATTAAGTAATCTATCCAAACTGTCTAATGCTAAAACCAGGTCGATCAGCCCTGAGAACTTTAGCGGTGGGAAAGGTAAAGGGGGAATGGCTGTCCCAAATGAAAAGGAGGGAGCGCGTAACCAGGCAAATGCATCTAGGGCTGCCCGTGAATTGGGGGTAGGTTGGAAAGTTAATCCGTATGTTCATATTGGTGCTGGTGAGACATTTACGCTGGCTGAAATAGATGGCTCGGGAATTATTCAGCACATCTGGATGACACCTACAGGAAACTGGAGCCAATCCATTATCCGGTTTTATTGGGATGGGGAGACTGAGCCTTCAATTGAAGCTCCTGTCGGTGCCTTTTTTGGGATGGGCTGGAATAAATATGCGCCCTTAAATTCTTTGGCCATGACCGTCAATCCGGGGAGTGCATTTAACTCGTATTGGCAAATGCCTTTTCGAAAAAAATGTAAAATAACGATGGAGAACGTGAGCATTCACCCTATGGTGCTCTATTATCAGGTCAATTATGCCGAGACCGAGGTCGCAAATGATGAGGCCTATTTTCATGCGCAGTATCGGAGATCCCATCCCACCGAAGGTTCTTTACACACCATTTTGGATGGTGTCAAAGGCAAGGGACATTATGTGGGAACCTATTTAGCTGTGGGAGTTAACAACACTGGCTGGTGGGGCGAAGGTGAAGTCAAGTTCTTTCTCGATGGCGATAAAGAGTTTGCGACGATTGTGACGACAGGGCTGGAAGATTATTTTTGTGGATCATACAATTTTGAAAATAAAGAAACCCGACGTTATCAGGAATTTACTACCCCTTATGCTGGGCTACATCAGGTCATTCGGCCAGATGGGATATATGATTCTCAGCAGCGATTTGGTATGTATCGATGGCATATTCTTGACCCTGTACGTTTTGATGGCGACTTAAAGGTGACCGTTCAAGATCTGGGCTGGCGCTCTGAAGACCGATATCTACCACAGAAATCTGATATTATTTCGGTAGCCTACTGGTACCAAACAGAACCCCATGGGAAATTTAAGCCGCTTCCAGGAAAGAATGGGATAGAAATCAACTGAGTTGCCCTCCTTCTGCCAGGGTAATGATAAGGAGTCCGACTTGACCCAAAGAATTTTGGGTATAAAGCTGTTTAAACAAAAAAAGCCTGCTCAAATGAACAGGCTTTTTCTGTGGTGCCACCTGGGTTCGAACCAGGGACACAAGGATTTTCAGTCCTTTGCTCTACCAGCTGAGCTATGGCACCAGTTGACCTTTTATTTAAATCTGTGATCATCAGATTGAAGCGTGGTGCCACCTGGGTTCGAACCAGGGACACAAGGATTTTCAGTCCTTTGCTCTACCAGCTGAGCTATGGCACCGCTTTCTGCTATGGGTTTGTTCCCCTATTGCGATGCAAATATAGTGTGATAATTTGAATTCTAAAATTTTTATGTAGATTATTTTTCCTCTTTTTTCGAAAGTGTTGATTTTGATCGAGATAAAATTACAAGAAACTAACATAGAGAAAAAGGAATAAGCTGTATCTTTGCATTTCAATAAATAGCGATGAGTAAAAGAGGAAGAGTTTTAGTTGCAATGAGTGGAGGGGTCGATAGCTCCGTTGCTTCTGTCATGCTCCACGAACAAGGATATGAGGTCATAGGTATCACGATGAAGACTTGGGATTATGCATCCGCAGGTGGTTCGTCTAAAGAGACTGGATGTTGTAGCCTCGACAGTATCAATGACGCTCGTACATTAGCCGTAAACTATGGTTTCCCTCATTATATATTAGATATACGCGATGAGTTTGGAGACTTTGTAATTGACAATTTTGTAGAGGAATACATTGCTGGGCGTACACCCAATCCATGTGTTCTTTGTAATACCCACATCAAATGGGAGGCTTTGATGAAGCGTGCTGATAAATTGGATTGTGAATTTATCGCTACGGGACATTACGCCAATATTCGTATGCACGACAATGGCCGTTATGTCATATCAAAGGGTAAAGATGAAAATAAGGATCAATCCTATGTCCTATGGGGGGTATCGCAGGAAAATCTAGCTCGTACACAGTTTCCATTGGGATCGTTCACGAAAAAGGAAATCCGTCAAATGGCGCTTGACATGGGACAGAAAGAGCTTGCCAATAAATCGGAAAGCTACGAAATCTGTTTTGTGCCAGACAATGACTACCGTGCATTTCTGAGACATAAAGTACCTACATTAGATCAGCAAATCGGTCCGGGTAACTTTATCCTTTCAGACGGAACAGTGGTCGGTAAACATATTGGTTACCCGTATTTTACCATCGGCCAACGTAAAGGTTTGGGCATTGCTTTGGGTAAACCCATGTTTGTGATCGAAATTCTTCCTGAAAGCAACACGGTGGTATTGGGTGAGGAGCATGAGCTTGAAAAATCACATGCTTATGTACGCAATGTAAACTTCGTCAAATATGCAGGACTCGACCAACCGATGGAGGCTATCTCAAAGGTACGTTATAAAGACTCGGGTGCCTTGTCGACAATCTCACAAGAGGGCGATAAAGTACGTATAGATTTTGTGCATAATGTAAAAGGTATCGCACCCGGACAGTCGGCTGTATTCTACGAAGGAAATGATCTCTTAGGAGGTGGTTTCTTAATGAAATAGTAAAAACTGAACCAAAATTCAGCATAAGAATTTTAATCCCTATACTGTAGCTACAGTGTAGGGATTTTTTTGTCATTAATAATTTCTGAGATTGTGGGCGGCTATTATTCCGGCGGGATTTAAGTCAACCGAATTAAGAAGTAGAGCATAACTACTTCTTTTTTCAAGATAGAGGGCAAAAGCGATACCAAGATGGTATCGTAATCTTTATCAGGTGGATCAAAGGTGAGTATCTGTTTTATATTTCTTTCTATTTGTATAGAAAATATTTACAATTTATTTTTATATAATAATTTTATTGGTACATTTGTATAGATAATATATAATAATACTCGACAAAGATTTACTAATCGAGAGTGATTGTCCTCAAAATTGGACTTACTGGGCGTGCTATTATACGATTATGGTAACGAGGATGATGCCAAAGTGCATTTGAAGGTTTTGATGAAACCAACAACCAATTAAAGACTAAACAAACAACCATATAAAAAAGACTTTAGAAACGGATACTGTAGTAGTATCTGCAGCCACCGCTTTGTCTAAACGTAAGGTTTTAGTATTGTAATTATCTTAAGATTTTGATTATAAATTTAATATGAATTATTATGAATACAGATTTTAACTTTT
The DNA here is from genome assembly GCF_003627955.1 of Sphingobacterium puteale. Taxonomy (GTDB): domain Bacteria; phylum Bacteroidota; class Bacteroidia; order Sphingobacteriales; family Sphingobacteriaceae; genus Sphingobacterium; species Sphingobacterium puteale. The sequence goes on from NZ_RBWS01000010.1 coordinate 45,807, forward strand.
TTCCTGATTCTTAGAAAAGCACTTCGTAATTTCTACAAAGCTAACAGTTGGTTTCATTATCAAAGAATGACATTGGAAGATGCTCTGTTTCATGCGCTTCAAACTAAAAATCAATATTACAATATTAAGTGTTTTGAGGATCTTGAATCTAGGATAAACAAACTTATGGAGATTCTATATGCATTGAATAGAGAGTTTGTGAATAGTAGTTTAGTGGAGAAAAAAATAATTGTTTAGCTATGCCATTTGCAAACCCTACACCCTATGATTATTTTCCGCGGAGATTGCATCCGCAGGAGATCGGTAATCCATTTAATGTAATTAATCTTTTCTTTGGTTGGGAGAATTTCCCAGCTTGGAGAGAGCATCTCGATGAGTGGCAAGAGGCTGCGATCAGACCATCTTATAGAATGAATAATGAGCAGACATTAAGAACATTTATTCGCTACGAATTTATAGAGATTTTGATTGAAGGTATCTTTATGATTTGTCGATTGGATAAAAGTTACTGGATGCCAGATTCCGAACTTCGACATTGCTATGAGACGCATGGTAAAACCTTTATGCCTGATAAAGATGAGATAAACAGTGCGATAGGGTATTTTAATAATTCTCATAACCCAGAACAGTTTCAGTGGGAATCTTATAATCTAATCTACCTTGATAAAGAAGGGCATTATAATCCACTAAAGGTGTTTTATCAGTTATGGGAAACATATAATCTGCCACATGTACGGGATGCACTTTATTGGTGGTTGGTGGTGAGTATGGACTATACCTGTGCAGATGATAGTAGGGGTGATGATTATCTGAATGACTTCCATCGGCATTTACAACGAGTAATTGAAGCAGCTCATCTTATCTATATCTGGAACATGGATAAGTGGCCGAGATTGTATCCATAACCGTTTTTTAGCTTGTTGAGTTCTGGTAAGATGTTGATAGCGGTAGTTTTTTTGTTAGATTGCTCAAATAAAAAGCAATAATCGACTGAAATTGCTTTTTATTTGAGCAATTTATGGTTATATTTGCTTTTATTTTGAGCAATTATGGAAGAGCTGTTGTTAGAGTTTCAAGCTAAGATGCTTGGGGTTCCCTTGAAAATACAACGTTATCTACTACAAGAAATTGATTTAAAAAATCGATTGGTGGCTATTAAGGGGGCAAGAGGTTCGGGAAAAACTACTTTACTGTTGCAGTTAGCTAGGCTATATATGCCTTTGCAATCTACACTGTATATTAGTCTGGATCATATTTATTTTTTTGACAACAAACTTTATTCGTTAGCCAAAGAATTTGTTCAATTTGGTGGTACTCATTTATTGCTGGATGAGGTGCATAAATATCCCAATTGGTCTAGGGAGATCAAGTTGATCTATGATAACTTTCCAGATCTGAATGTTATTTTTACTTCATCATCCATGCTCGAGATATATAAGTCAGAATCAGATTTGAGCAGGAGAGCAATAACATATTATTTGAAAGAGCTTTCTTTTCGAGAATTTCTGATGTTTGAAACGGGTAAAATGTTCTCAGCCTATTCGTTGATAGATATTATCGAAAATCATGATAAACTAGCTGCAGATATCTTAAAAGAGATAAAGCCATTACCGCATTTCGAAAATTACCTTAAGTATGGAGCTTATCCATATTATAAAGAAAATGAAAAAGCTTACTATCAGAAACTGCAAAATACCATCAACCTGATCATAGAGATAGATATCAATGCGGTAGAAGATTTAAACTATGAGACGCTTATTAAATTAAAAAAACTCCTTATTAGTATAGCAACTAGCGCCCCGTTTACTCCAAATATTACGAAGCTGAGCGAAATTGTGGGAGTTTCTCGTAATATTTTAGTGCATGGTATCAAAATATTGGGGCGTGCTGGACTTGTTAATGAGCTGTATAAAGATAATTCAAGAATAGGGGTATTAACTAAACCCGAAAAACTATATCTTAATAATAGTAATCTTATGTATGCGCTAGCTAAAGAAAATACGAATGTGGGCAATGTGCGGGAAACATTTTTCTTAAATCAGTTTATGGGGCTCCATGAGATCAATCTGTCCCCTGTAGCTGATTTTTTAGTTGATAAACGTTATACTTTCGAAGTCGGAGGGAAAAACAAAACGAAAAAGCAGATCACAGGTATTTCTGATGCCTATCTTGCCAAAGATGGAATAGAAATTGGTTTTAGTAATGTGATACCTGTTTGGCTTTTTGGTTTTATGTACTGATTCTTCTAACGCATTTACCATTTTATGAACTTCTTTCAAATGGGAAAATAAGATGACATATTTTTGTTAAAATTACTAATAATTTTAGTAATTTTAACTTATGAATCCGTCAGAATATTTTAAGGGCAGGGGGGCACAGATCAATCCCAATAACAAATTTTTTTCCAATCAATATGTTCAGGAACATATTGAAGGTTTGGACGAAGAATTTCTTGGAGCCGAAAAAACACAGTTTATTCCGACGCATCCGAAGTCCATTATCTCCAAATCCAATAGTCCGGACCTGCGCTTTGAAAGGTCTATAAATCCCTATCAGGGCTGCGAGCATGGTTGTATTTACTGCTATGCCCGCAATTCGCATGAATACTGGGGCTTTAGTGCAGGACTGGATTTTGAGCGCAAAATTCTAGTCAAGCATAATGCGGCGCAGCTACTGGAGCATGAATTCCGCAAGTCTAGTTATCAGCCTGATTTGATTATGTTATCCGGCAATACCGATTGCTACCAACCTATCGAACGAAAATTGGGGATCACACGCTCGCTTTTAGAATTGATGCTTAAATACAGGAATCCCGTTTCCATTATCAGCAAGAATGTATTGATGCGAAGGGATTTTGACATCTTGCGTGAGCTTGCAGCGCTAAATCTGGTATCGGTTGCCGTGACCATTAATTCCCTGCGGGAGGAGGTACGTCAAAAGATGGAGCCCAGGACCGCTACAGCTTCGGCCCGTTTAAAACTCATTGAGGGATTGACGGGGATAGGTGTGCCTGTGATGCTGATGATAGCGCCTATTGTTCCTGGAATCAATAGCGACGAGATTTCAGATTTGATTCGTTCGGGAGCAGACGCGGGAGCAATGACGGCCTCTTATACGATTGTTAGACTCAATGGACAGATCGGTGGCATCTTTAAAGATTGGTTGTATCAGAATTATCCCGATCGTGCTGAAAAGGTATTGCATTGGATCGAAGCTTGTCATGGCGGAAAGATTAATGACACTGATTTTGGACGACGCATAAAAGGGGATGGTAATATGGCCGAGAGCCTGCAGCATTTATTTAAGCTTTCTGTGAGGAAATATATGAATAACGGGGTGCTTCCGCCCCTAAGAAGGGATCTTTTCCGCTTGCCCGATGCGGGAATGCAGCTGGGCCTGTTTTAGATATTATTGTCAAATGAGCACTGAAAATTACGCTATTTGTGTAATTTTAAAAAATGGAAATTATATCAGAACGACTCCGGTTAAGAACAGTGAAAAATGAAGATTTGGAAAATATTCATTATTTATTAATGTGCCCCGAAACGGCCTTATTTAATCCGAGCGGGCATCCTAATGGGATCGTAGATACCGCCGAAATGGTAAAAACCTGGTCGGAACAGGAAAAAGAATCTGCGGATAGAAAGAACTATACTTTTTATATAGAAACTATTGCTGGGGCGGAATTTGTCGGTCTGATTGATATCAGTATTGTCAAGGTAAAATATAGAAATTCGGAAGTATGGTTTAAGTTAGTTCCGGAAATGTGGAATAAGGGATATGCGACAGAGGCCTTAAAACGAATAATTGAATTTGGATTCAGACAACTTAATCTCCATCGGATAGAAGCTGGCTGTGCGGTAGAAAATATCGCGTCTTATAAGATAATGGAAAAGGCAGGTATGATTAGGGAGGCCCATCGGAGAAAGATTTTGCCTTTAAAAGATGGTTGGTGTGATAATTATGAATATGCAATTTTAGATCAGGACTACTTGGATCGAGGCATATTAAAGAACGATAATGATTGATTATTTAACTCATTCTTTGCAAACGCGCCTGATTCGTTTAAGAATCAGGCGCTTTATTTTGTACGGAGATCGTTGGCGCCAGAATTATGAGTTTGATAAAATTGATTTACAATTCCTATTTTTTTCTTTTTATCAGTACGTAACTGATGTATAACAATAATAACCAGACCGGGATCAGTTCAACCGGCAGTTTCATGCCTGTTACCCACATGATACCCAACACAGCGATCAGAAAGATCAGACAGATATAATTACTCAATGGATAGAGAAACGAAGGGAATTTCGTTTTTACATGGGCATCGAGCTTGTTTTTCCTAAAATACAAATGTGTGATAGAGATCATCAACCAGTTGATGATCAAGGAAGATACAACCAGTGACATCAGGATCTCCAAAGCATTCTTTGGCGCGACATAATTAATGAAAACACAGATTGCGGCAAACACAGCCGAAACTAGAATCGCATTGATAGGCGCATGGTTTTTGTTGAGTTTGGATAAAAACTTAGGTGCATTACCCTGCTCAGCGAGGCCAAAGAGCATTCTACTATTACTGTAAACGCTGCTATTGTATACGGATAAAGCCGCAGTGAGTACAATTAGGTTGAGTGCATTTGCTATAATTTTTGTGAAATAGAATGTTTTTCCGAATAAGGTGAACTCAAAACCATTGAGTTTGTCAAAGACCAGAACAAATGGACTGGTATCGGCTGTGATATTTGTCCAGGGTGTAAGTGAAAATAAGATAATCAAAGCCCCGACGTAAAAGATCAGGATCCGATAGATGACCTGATTGGTCGCTTTGGGAATGTTTTTTTCGGGATGTTCGGCTTCGGCAGCGGTAATACCTACTAATTCAAGTCCGCCAAAAGAAAACATGATCAATGCCATGGCGGATAGCAATCCTTCATAACTTCCATCTCCGACCTGGTTAAACCAGCCTTTCGGAAAGAAGCCGCCGTGGGAGGTCAGGTTGCTCAGGCTTGCCTGCTCGCCGCCGGTACCGCTGACAAGGAGATAGACACCGAAGACAATCATGGCTATAATAGCCACAACCTTGATAATTGAAAACCAAAATTCGGTCTCGCCATAAATTTTTACGGAAGCAAGATTCAATGCGTTAATAGCAAAAAAGAAAAATAAGCTCGATCCCCATAGTGGGATTTCTGGCCACCAGAACTGGACATATACACCGATTGCCGTCAATTCGGCCATGCTCACCAAAATGTAAAGTACCCAGTAATTCCAGCCCGATGCATAACCGGCGAAAGGTCCCCAATATTTATTGGCGAAGTAACTAAAGCTTCCGGAAACTGGTTCTTCGACCACCATTTCTCCCAACTGGCGCATAATGAAAAACGCAATTATTCCGGCAAAGGCATAACCAAGGATTACTGCTGGCCCCGCTAATGTAGCGGCTTTTCCGATTCCCAGAAACAATCCTGTTCCAATGGCGCCGCCGAGGGCGATCAGCTGAATATGTCTATTTTGTAGCCCCCTTTTTAATTGTTTCGAATCCTTATTATCCTGTTTCTCCATCTGTATGGTTAATACGGTTACTTATTTAGTGTTGGCCGGTCTGGTCTTCAACGGTTACATCGCTGCTGTCCAACGCGGAATCATGATGCAAAGCAACTTAGCTGCAAAGTACCACAAATTATTCATGTTGTTGCCATGGTATTTTGACCTAAGCGCATAAAGTTAATAAAACCCTTAGGTATTTTATGCACCTTAGGCATCCCTTTTTGTTAAACCGGTAAGTAATCTTGATTTATGTTGTTGAAGGACATTACTTTAATGCAAAACGCTACCATAAGAATGGTAGCGTTTCTTTTATTCGTAGCTAGTGTGATTTTTGGCCACTCTACCTTAGAACGAAATTTTGTTTGCAAATGATACAGTAAAAGATAAATTAATTTGCTTTTTGAGGTTTTTCCACTGTTCCGCAGCTGCATCCGCAACCTTTGGAGCAACTTGATTTACCTTTCAGTGATTTGCGGACATTTCTAACGACATACCATACAGCCGTTAATACTAAAATTCCAACGATGAGATACTGTACTGTTAAATTATCCATGATCTTTAATTTTTAAGGTTGTGAATGTCCAGGTGACGGGACTCACACAACACGTTAATTTATTTTAAGAGCTGGTAAGCAATCAGGGCACTGAAATAAGCCAGACCTGTCATAAAACCAACTTGAATTAATGTCCATTTCCAAGATCCGGTTTCCCGTTTCACGGCTGCTATTGTACTCATACATTGCATGGCAAAAGCATAGAATAAAAGCAGCGATATTCCGGAAGCAAAATTATAGGCCGGTAAGCCCGTATTACGGTTAATTTCGTTCCGCATTTTGCTTAATACTGTTGTCTTCGTAGCTTCATCTTCAATATCCACTTCATCGCCAAGGCTATATACGGTTGCCATTGTTCCCACAAAAACTTCCCTCGCTGCAAATGAGGAGATCAAACCGATTCCCATTTTCCAGTCATAGCCCAAGGGCTCCACAACAGGTTCAATTGCCATGCCAAGATAGCCAAGGAAGGAGTGTTCCAGACGATAGGAAGAGATCTCATGGTCGAGGTCTTCCCCTGAAAGATTGGGGTTATTTTGCTTTACATATTCTTCGGCTTTTGCGAATTTGTCGTTTGGACCAAAGCTGCCCAGAGCCCAAAGGATAACAGAGATCGCCAAGATAATCTTACCGGCGCCAAAGACAAAACTTGCCGTTTTCTCCCAAACGTTAAGGACGACATTTTTCCAGTCTGGAGATTTATAAGTCGGAAGCTCAAATATTAAAAAAGACTTGTGTTTGGACTTAATGACTTTCGTCAAGAGTATCGCTGAAAACAATGCGGCAAATATTCCCAGGAGATACATGACAAATAAAACCATACCCTGCAATTGGAATCCGGCATATTTAGTGTCCGGGATTACCAATCCGATCAATACGATGTAGATGGGGAGACGGGCGGAACAAGTCATAAACGGCGTGACCAGTATCGTGACCAGCCGTTCCTTGGCATTTTCGATATTACGCGCCGACATGACTGCCGGTACCGCACAGGCAACGCCTGAAATCAACGGGATGACGGATTTTCCATTTAGCCCGAAAGGCCTGAGCCAACGGTCCATCAGGAAAACCACACGGCTCATATAGCCCGTTTCTTCCATAATGGAAATGAAAATATACAGAATAACAATCTGTGGAATAAAGATGACGATACCACCAATGCCCTTGATAATACCATTGCTTAACAGATCCGTGAGTGGACCCGCGGGAAGTGCGGTCTGCGTATAAGCCGCAAGATCACCAAAAAGTCCATCAATAAAGTCCATGGCTGGCCCTGACCAGGTGTAGATCGCCTGAAAAATCAGGAAAAGGATGCCAAAGAAAATCAGATAACCGAAGATCGGATGAAGTAATATTCTATCGATGGCATTTGTCTTATTTTTGTTGGACGCATCGTCCTTGGTATAAATTTCGGATAAGCTATCATCTAGGGATTTGCTCCGTAGGATGGCTTCTTCTTTTTGTAGTTTCTCGGCTTTTAACTGATGTCTATCGCGAATTTGCTGAATAGCCTGATTTTTTTCTTTGGAGAGAAACGAAACTTCACCTTTAGCCAAATATTGCCAGGTATGGTATTCCGTATCCAACGGAAACAGCCTTTTGGTTTCTTCCAATGCTTCATTTGCTATTGTCGGCAACTGGAATTTGCTGATATACATCGGTGGTACCACATCAAAGTTTTTGATCAGCTGATCTATGCCCTGTCCGGTGCGTGCATTCGTTTCGTATACTTTTGTATTGAGTAGCTGTTCAAGTTTTGCGATATCTATGCTTATTCCTTTTTCTTTGGCCTCATCGATCATATTGATCACAAAGATGGCCGGCAGCCCGAGTTCGCGCGCTTGCTGATAAAGGATGATGGATCTTTTCAGGTTTGTCGGTTCGGCAACGACGACGACAAGATTTGGTCTAAAGCTACTTTCTTTATTGACCAGGGTGTTGAAGACGACTTCTTCATCCATTGAACTTGGGAACAAGGTATAAGTTCCCGGAAGGTCAATGATACGATAGATCTTGTTGTTGGCTTTCACCTGGCCCTCACGTTTTTCTACGGTGATACCGGGATAGTTTCCTACTTTCTGATTTAATTTTGTAATCCGGTTAAAAAGGGAAGTTTTACCCACGTTTGGATTACCCAAAAGTGCAATAATCGGGTTATTCATTATTTCTGATCAATAAGGATGACTTTAGCTTCTGATTTGCGAATGGCAATCAAAGCGTTGTTCGCAATAATATTTAAACATATAGGACCATCGAGCGGTGCGATATGTTTCACTTCTACTTCAGTACCGGGCACAAAGCCTAATTCGAAAAATTTAGCTGGAATATCGTGCGAATCAAAATCAATAATCACCGCTTTTTCCCCTTTTTTTAGCTGATCTAAGCTATTTTTATGACGCATCTACCTGTTTTTTTGTATCCTCCAAATATACAGATTTTCTACCATTTAGAATGATTCTAATGTCATAGTTATGTATTTAGCGTAAAAAACAGCTATCTTTACGATTAAAAAGGGATTAATTATCAACCAAAATGAAAATCGAGGAGGAAATCAAAGTAAGCAAATTCAGCAATGAATGGCATCGTTGTACCGTAAACATCCTTTACACGTACAATTGGCTCAATAATGAACTTGAACAAAGGGCAGCCAAAGAGGGGATCACTTTGAAACAATTTAATGTCTTACGTATCCTACGAGGTCAATACCCAAAACCGGCCACCAACAACCTGATCAAATCAAGGATGCTGAGCACCACGCCGGATATTTCCCGGATGATAGATCGCATGGTCACCAAAGGACTCGTCTCTCGCTGTCAATCCGGCGGAGATAAACGTGCTGTTGATCTGTTCATCACCGATAAGGGCCTGAAGATTCTTGAAAATCTCGAGGAGCCTATGCTGATGACGGATATTTTACCCAATAGGATCACTGAAAAAGAAGCCATCCAGCTCAGTGCTTTATTAGATAAATTAAGGGGCTAATTAATGTGCATGCTCATGATGATCATGGTCATGGTCATGCATTTCTTCTTGGTGGCTTTCTCCAGGGCCATGTGCATGATCGTGTTCGCCAACGAAAGCAAAGCTTGCCAGGGCAATGGCCACGCCGGCAATCACCGCAATCATCTTCTTCTTGTTGAATTTGTGATGGTCTATAGATCCGGATTCAAACAATATGGTCGTGGATATATGTAGAAATATACCGATTACAACGGCCATAATCTTATCAAAATACTGCTGGATATTACCGACTTCGCCAGCACTGATCGCCTTGCTCAACAGAAATCCAAAAGGCGTCATCGCTGCAAATAGGGCAAGCGTAATGATAATGGTATTTTTTTTCAGGTGCGTACTGATGAGAATACTGCCTAAGGCAAACGCTGCGGGAATGTGATGGATCGAAATCCCTAACGCGAGTTCGGTCTGATGTGTGGCAGCCAGAGGCATCCCCTCCAAGAAAGCATGAAGGCATAAGCTAAACATAATACCGATCGGAAAACGATGGCTATGATGTCCATGCTCCGTATGGATATGTCCGTGTTCAATCCCCTGAGAAAATTGCTCAAGGAATAACTGGAACAAAAAGCCACCGAGTACATAGATGCCCAATACCTCGGGTGAAGTATTCGTTGACTGATAAACATGCGGAATTAAATGCAGTACCGTAATGGAAAATAGGTAAGCCCCACTAAAAGAAAGGATCAATTTTAGAAAATTTGTTCCTTTTTTCTGGACGAAAAAAACAGCGATTCCACTTGCAAATGCAGGTATGAATAAAATTAAAATCAATAAAATTGAATTCATTATACTTGTTCAGTTTTAAAAAAGCTAGGTACGAACCGCTTAAACAGGTAACCCGTAGCCAATCCAACAAGGATTCCCAGCGCGGAGCCACAGAGTATGTCAAAGGGGTAATGGACGCCAACATAGATTTGCGAGACCGAAATCAGAAATGCCCATGCAACACACAGCCATAGCACATATTTCCATCTTCTACGAAATAGCACGATCCAGAAGAAAGCCAAAGAAAAGTGATTGGCCGCATGAGAGGAAGTAAAGCTAAACCCGGAGCCACAGCGTACCCGGATATTGATATTCTCTTTAAACTCCACATCGTTGCAAGGCCTGATTCTCTTAACATTCTTTTTGATCAAGTGAGATGAGATACCGTCGGATATACCAAAGGTAACCAAGGTCATCGCTACAATCAGTATACCCGTTTTTCCATACGTTTTGATGAAAAAAATGATCAGAAAAAGATATAAAGGAGCCCAAGTGTATGGATTACGCAATATAGGCAACAGCCAATCGAACACGGGGTTACTCAAGCCCTGGTTGATGGCAAGAAAAATCTCTTGATCGATGTGTACTAATTGTTGAATCATAAATGTTGTTGATTACAATGAAATTCCCAAACTTTTAAAAACTCGCTTTTCAAAAGTAAAAATAATTTCATTGCAAACGATTGTTTCTTTTAAAAACAACTTTGTTGCAACAAAGATACGCTAAATATTCAATAATTATAATTTTAATTCGAGATTTTATTGGCATAATGCTAAATTTACACGTTAATCAATTCAAAGGAAATGACTTTAATTAAATCAATCTCAGGAATACGTGGTACGATAGGCGGTCGTGCGGGAGAAGGACTTACGCCAATAGATATTGTTAAATTTACAGCTGCATACGGAACGATCATTGTAAAGCAAAGTGGCATAAAGAAAATTGTAGTCGGAAGAGATGCCCGTGTTTCAGGCGAAATGGTCAGTAATCTGGTTATCGGTACCCTGCAGAGTATCGGTGTCGATGTGATTGATTTGGGATTATCGACGACTCCTACGGTCGAGATTGCAGTTCCTATGGAAAACGCAGCTGGTGGGATTATTCTGACAGCCTCGCATAATCCGGGACAATGGAATGCGCTTAAACTGTTAAATGCAAAAGGCGAATTTATATCTGATGCTGAGGGGCAGGAAGTATTGGCACTTGGAGAATCCCTGGATTTTGATTTTTCTGCCGTCGAGGAACTCGGATCGGTACACAAAGACTATTCATACTTACAAAAACATGTTGACGCTGTATTGGCATTGGAATATGTTGATAAAGAGGCCATCAAAGCAGCCAACTTTAAAGTTGCTCTGGATGCGGTGAACAGCACGGGTGGAACATTTATTCCGGCCTTGTTGGATGCGTTGGGGGTACAGACAATTTATAAAATTCACTGTGAGCCCAATGGTAATTTCCCGCATAATCCGGAGCCCTTAAAAGAACATTTGACAGATTTATCTGTTGCTGTCATCGAAAATAAAGCTGATCTGGGCATTGCTGTAGATCCGGATGTGGATCGTTTGGTATTTATGATGGAAGATGGCGAACTATTCGGTGAAGAATATACACTTGTTGCCGTGGCGGATTACCTTCTGCAGCATAAAAAAGGAAACACGGTATCCAATCTATCTTCTACACGTGCTTTGCGTGATGTGACTAAGGCTCATGGCGGTGAATATTACGCTGCCGCTGTCGGTGAAGTCAATGTGGTCACCAAGATGAAAGAGGTGGATGCCGTAATCGGTGGTGAAGGTAATGGTGGCGTAATTTACCCAGCTTCACATTATGGTCGTGATGCCTTAGTGGGGGTGGCTATTTTCTTGACACATTTGGCTAAATTGGGTAAGAAAGCCTCCGAGTACCGTGCATCATTGCCACAATATTTTATGTCCAAAAATAAGATTACGTTAACACCGGAACTGGATATTGACAATCTATTGGCGAAAATGGAAGAAAAGTATAAAAATGAAGAGCACAGCACTATTGATGGTCTGAAAATAGATTTTGAAAATGAATGGGTGCATTTACGTAAATCCAATACCGAGCCAATCATTCGGATCTACTCTGAAGGTCCGAGCCCGGAAGCTGCCGAGCAGATTGCTCAAAAGATCATTCGTGAGATCGAAGAAATAATTAAATAAAAACAAAAAGCTGCATCCGCAGCTTTTTGTTTTATGACCTAAATGGAAATATCTTTCCACAAACTAAAAACATGTTATCATAGTTTATGATTAAAAAGACCTTTATTACTATTTATTGTTTTTTAAGCCTGTTTTTACTTGCCGTTTCCTCAAAGGCTCAGGATCCTGTAAATGCGATCAATGCTATCCTGGATACCTGGCATAAATCTTCGGGCGAAGCGAAGTTTGGCCCTTTTATCAATTCACTTGCGGAAGATGCGGTAATATTGGGTGCCGACAGGGAGGAACGTTGGGATAAAAACCATAGCGATAGATTCTCTGAACAGTATTTTAACCCCAAATATGCCTGGAATTATACCTACCAAAACCGATCTGTCCATTTTAATACCGATAGTACGACAGCATGGTTTGACGAAACCTTTAAGATAAATACAAAATACTTTCGTGGTACCGGTGTCGTGAGCAAAATAGACAACGATTGGAAGATCAGGCAGTATAATATCGCGATGCTGGCGCCCTATGAAGATGTCAAATCTGCCGTAGGAGGGAAGCAGGGACATACTATACACAACAATCTGCTGCTGGTGATGGTGTTATTTTTCTTTATGGCGATGCTGTTTGTCCTCAGTCAGCGCCTAAAGATATCCTATCCCATCCTGTTGGTTATTGGCGGCTTAGGTATTTCCCTTATTCCCGGAGCTCCGGTCATTAGTATAGATCCGGATATTGTCTTTTTGGTATTTTTGCCGCCCTTGCTATTTGAGGCTGCCTGGTATACGAATTGGGGAAACTTTTTGAAATGGCGCCGATCTATTTTTATCATGGGCTTTGGCCTTGTCTTTTTTACATCCTTGGCAATCGCTTATTTTTCGGTCAGCATTATCCCGGGCTTCACCTTAGCCTTGGGTTTTCTGTTGGGTGGAATTATATCACCACCAGATGCCGTTGCTGCGAGTTCGGTGTTAAAGGGTATCAGTATACCCAAACGGGGGATTGCCATTCTGGAAGGGGAGAGCCTGGTCAACGACGCTGCCTCTCTGACGGTGTTTCGGTTTGCGTCCATCGCTATTCTAACAGGTCAATTTGCCATGGGTACGGCAACAACACAATTTCTTGTTCTGTCGGTTATGGGGGTTGTCGTCGGTTTGGTGATCGGCCATATCTTGTATTTCTTTTTGCGTTACGTGGCCAAATCCTCGAGCATATCAACCCCGATCACCTTGATTGCTCCATACCTGATGTATATCGTTGCGGAGCATTTTGAATGGTCGGGCGTCTTGGCAGTGGTCAGTGGCGGATTATTCCTTTCCTTCCGTGCAGGTGATTATCTGAACTATCATACCCGTATCCAGACCAAGGAGGTTTGGGCGACAATAGGTTTTCTATTGAATGGCTTTGTTTTTATCCTGATCGGACTTGAACTTCCCGTGATCATCAACGGATTGGGTGAGTACTCGATGGAAGAGGCCATAGATTATGCCTTGGCGATCTGTGTTATTGTCATCGTCCTGCGTCTGGTAGCGGTTTATCTCTCTGCCTATGTGCCGCGTCTATTGTTCAAGCGGGTGCGCGTCAGAGAAAAAGGTCCGGGGTGGAAACTGCCTTTGGTAGTCGGTTGGGCCGGTATGAGGGGTGTTGTTTCACTTGCCTCGGCCTTGGCCATTCCCATGACATTATATGACGGAACAGCTTTTCCGCACCGCAATCTAATTTTGTTTATCACTTTTGTCGTTATTCTGGTGACCTTGGTGTTTCAGGGCCTTACACTGCCCCTGTTGATTAAGTTAATAAAAATTGATGAGGTCGACGAACAGGTATCCGTGGAAGAACAGATTGATGAGATCCGCGTTAAGCTCGGTAAGGACTCGATTGCTTATCTGGATAAGCATTATGCCAAAGAGATGATGGAATACGAAACAATCGCAAGGGTAAAAGAACAGCTTATCAGAAGCATAAATGCATCTGAACGTGCCAAAGAAGAAGATACCCGTGCGCAGCTCTCAGCTGTCCGGGGATTATATAACAAAATTATGCTGGAAATTCTGGCTTTGCGTCGCGATGGATTAGCGAAGATGAAAGAGAGCAAAGAATACGACAGCGATGTGATTAAAGAACTGGAGTATTCGCTGGATCTGGAAGAGTCGCGGCTGTCACGCCGATAAGACGATTACCCGGAAAAAAGACTCCAATTCTTTTTGTGGCATCCGGCACCAAAAGCTGGAAGCCCAGAAAATAGCAAGGTTGGCCTATTGGACCAGCCTTGCTATTTTTCCTTTATCCCCGGTCAAAAAAACAGCTTTTCCTTTTTTTGCTTTTTGTACCGCATTGTAGCTTTCCCGGGAGATGGTATGCCATGTCTTTCCCTGATCATCCGATAGGTCTGTACCTGATGTTCCGGTGCAAATAAGCCGTTTTTTTGAAAGATAAATCACCGCTGACTTAAAGCCTGATATGGGCTGACTGGACGGATGCCAGGTTTTTCCACCATCATGGCTTAGAAAACAGGCCTTTTCCGTATGCTTGTCATTCCGGTAATCTCCACCGACAACGATGCCTTTTTTTTGCGAACGAAATGCGATGGAAAATGGGCCACTGCTATTTTGTCCCTGAGCAATCGGACAGCTGTAGCGTTGCCAGGTTTCTCCCCGGTCGCTACTGCTGTAAATATTTGAAACAGTACCACCGGTTGCGATCCAAAAATCCCCCGTTGGAAGACTAAAGATAGCCGTACCACTGGCGGCAAAGCCTGCTTCACCTGCTGTGATGGTATACCTTAAGTTGCTGGATATATCCTGCCATGTCTGTCCGAAATCTGTTGTTTTCAATAAGGGCATCTTCCCGTTGATGGCGTCACCAAATGCAATGCCGACACCCTTGGGGGTAAAAGCAAATCCGTCGTAGAATATTTCAGGACGAGTATCTTTCAAAACCTCTTTCCAGCTTCTGCCGGCATCAGTGGTGCGAAGGATCAAGGCTGGAGAACCGGCGGAGATAATCAGTGCCTCATTTTCATCAAAAGCCTCAATATCCCTAAAGTCGATTTTTTCGTAGCCAATGGGGTTAATCCATTGCCAGTTTTTTCCTGCATCCGTACTTAACCCGACTGTTCCATTGTTTCCGCTGACCCAGAGCGTCTGATCGTCAACTACGCTTAGTCCACGGTAGCTACTGTTGCGTTCTTGGTTCAACAACTGAATCGTGTTTTTTTGTGCGGATAGCGTTTCGGTCAGAAAGACCTGAATGAGGAAGAAATAGAAGAATGGTTTCATGTGGTTATACTAGTTGTTGCGGTAAATTCAGCGCTATAATTACATTAAATTCAGTTATCTAATTGCATGCGGTTTATTTGCGTTAAATTCGATGGTATTATTGCATAATTCCGCTCGCGTTGTTACCGTAAATCTACCTATATTATTTCGATAAATCTGTACCTCTTCTTTTTCTCCTACGCCCTTTTTTTAGGATTGTTTTGCGCAACTGTAGAAAACCGACCGTCATTTTTCTAGGTGATTTAAAATAAGGGATACTCAATACCACGAGCAGCGATATACAGGCCGATGTCCCCAATGCGCCGCCATATCCATTAAAAAACTTGCTGGTATTGAGCAGGATGGTGGTGAAGATTATGCCTGCCAAAGAGAGACCGAAATAGGTGGACAACTGCGTTTTGGACACCATTCCGATAAAAGATGCACCGATAAATACGGCTGGAATATACTGTGTAAGATAGCTGGACAATAGCTGTGGAAAAAAATAGAGAAAACCGGACACGATCAAAGTCAATAAGGCAGAGGAACGGACAGCCCCCTGTTTGTATCGGGTATTGACAAAATATGTTGCTGTGCTTCCGATAATTCCGACAAGATAGAGGATGAATGTTTCCATGTTATTTGAAAAGATAAAGCAGTAAATAGGTCATCGAAACACCAAGAAAAGCCAACGTCCCCAATTTGCCACCGATCCCATTCAGCAGGCTTTTTGAAATGATCAGAAAGATGGCGGTAAAAACGCTCGCGGTCAGGATAAAAGAAAAACCGTGGGCAACCTGCGCGCTGGACATGCCGACGAAGGCACCACAATAGACGGCGGCAGGGAGGTGGGGAAGATAACCGGACTCTTTATTGATATTGGGGATAAATGATGCCAATGTTCCTGTCAGTGCAGCACCCATCACTGGGCCAAGACCAAAAATCTGATTAAAATAATAGGAGACAATAGCGCCTACGGGCACCCATGCCGCTATTTTGATCGACTCATATTCATGTATATGATGATGTATAGGCGACTTAAAGTAGCTATATAACATGAATAAAGAGAGTAATCCGATGAAAGACAGTACAATATATGAACTGGTGTTTTCAACAAAGATGGCCACTAGAAAGAGTGCCTGGATAACAAATAATAAGCAAATACTTAGAATTCTAAACTTCTGCCGGGCTTGCATTTATTTCAAATTTCGGCAAAGTTATTAATTATTTGTCTATTCTGCAGGTAGATTTTCTTTTTATCAGGATCGGATCAAGGACAACCTGCTGGATGTCTTCATAAGGATCCTTTTGTTTGACCATTTGTAAAAAGAGTTTGGCACATTCTTCCCCCATTTTGTTGGCCTGTTGATCGATACTGGACAGGGTCGGTGTGATAAACGAAGAGAAGGTCTGATTTGCGAAACCGATCACACCCGTTTCGGGGATATCTATATGTGCAGTTTTAAGCGCCTGAATAATCCCGACAGCAGTAAAGTCATCCCCGCCAATGATGGCATCCGGTTTAATGGAAGATTTCAAAATCTGCTCTGTGCCTTTTATCCCGGCTTCGATAGATAGTTCGCCATGCACAATAAGTTCATCGAGTTGGGGAAGATCCGCTTCCTTCAAAGCTGCTTCAAAACCGTTGAAACGATCCTTGAAAATAGCGATTTCTTTGTTTGTGGTGATAAAACCGATTTTTTTATAGCCCTGTTCGATCAGATGTTTAGTCGCAAGATAACCCGCCTCAAAGTCGTTTAGCTTGACGACAGGTGCGGCAATGTCCTGATGTGTACGGTCAAAGATGATCAGGCATTTGCCTTGTTTGATGACTTCCTGAAAATGTGCAATATCCTGTGTCTCCAGGGAGAGGGAAGCAATGATTCCGTCTACCTGTGCTTCCAGCAAGGTTTTTACACCGTTTACTTCATCCGTATAGGATTCGTTTGACTGATAGAGCAATAGGCTATAGTTGTGTTTCTTTAATTCTTTTTCGATACTGTGAACAGCCTCTGCAAAAAAGTGGATTTGCATCGTCGGCACGATAACACCAATGGTATTGGACTTGCCCGAAGAGAGCGAAGACGCAATTTTATTGACACTGTAATTCAGCTCTTTGGCCTTTGCCAAGACCAGCTGCCGTGTAGCCTCACTGATGGTGGGTACGTTATTCAAGGCACGGGAAACCGTTGAAACTGTGATTCCAAGCGCCCGGGCAATATCATAAATCGTTGTTTTTTTATTCACGCCCCAAAGTAAATAATTTTATTGAATATTTTGGAAAATTCAGAAACATATCCTACTTTTATGCAACCGGTTGCAATGTTGTTTCCGCTTATTGTTTTAAATAACCAGTTTTAAAAAAATCAGATGTATTTTTTAGGTATAGATATCGGTACATCTTCGGTCAAGGTTTCCATTGTCGAAGCGTCCACACAACAAAAGATCTGTTCAGCGCAGTATCCCGCTGTTGAAGCACCCATTTATTCACCGCAGCCCAATTGGGCAGAGCAGGATCCGCTCGATTGGTGGAGCTATTTTAAGCAGGCCTTATCCAAGGCGAATGCCACGGGCTTATACGATCCGAAGCAAATCACGGCCGTCGGCATCGCCTATCAGATGCATGGACTTGTTATTGTCGATAAAGACCAACAGGTATTGCGCAATGCGATTATCTGGTGTGACAGCCGGGCTGTTGCCTTGGGAAATGAAGCTTTTGAGGAGATCGGAAAGGAATTCAATTTAAAACACCATCTCAACTCTCCCGGTAATTTCACGGCTTCCAAGCTTGCTTGGGTTAAGGCAAACGAGCCCGAAATCTATCAGCGAATTGACAAGATCATGCTTCCCGGTGATTTTATTGCCATGAAACTTTCAGGGACTGTCAGTACTTCCATTTCTGCTTTATCGGAAGGGGTATTCTGGGATTTTCAACAGAATGAACTGTCCGCTACCTTGATGGATTATTATGGTTTTGATTCCGGTCTGATTCCGGCGATACGCCCTGTTTTTGCTGAACACGGTCAGATTAAACGCACTGTGGCCGAAGAACTGGGACTGTCACCCGAAGTAACGATTAACTACAAGGCTGGAGATCAGCCAAATAATGCATTGTCATTGAATGTATTACAGCCGGGGGAAGTGGCAGCCACGGCGGGAACTTCCGGCGTGATCTATGGGGTGAGTGATCAGCTGATCGCTGACCGCGAGTCCCGTGTCAATACCTTTGCCCATGTCAACTATCGGAAAGATGCGATCCGGACAGGCATATTGCTCTGTATCAATGGTACGGGGATTATGAACAGCTGGGGCAGGAAACTTTTGGGAAGAGATTTATCCTACGATCGGATCAATGCCATGGCTGCGAGCTCGCCGATCGGAAGTAAGGGCTTGCAGGTTATTCCCTTTGGCAATGGTGCCGAGCGTATGTTAAATAATCAGCTGGTAGGTGCCTCGATCTCATCCATTGACCTGAATAGACATGAAACATCTGATATCCTACGGGCTATCCAGGAAGGAATTGCCTTTGCTTTTCGCTATGGCTTGGATATTATGCGTGAAAATGGCCTTTATCCACAGATGATCCGTGCGGGACACGCTAATTTATTTATGAGCCCGGTATTCCGCGACTCATTCGTGGGGGCGACCAATGTTCCCGTGGAAGTTTATGATCATGACGGTAGTGTTGGCGCGGCCTTGGGGGCAGGAATCGGCAGCGGCTATTACAGCGATCTCACCGAAGCTTTCAGAAGTTTAAAACCTGTTTATACGGTGGAGCCCAAGGTTGTTGATCAGTATGAAGAAAATTATCAACAATGGAAGAAAATTTTAGAAACAAAAATCAATATTAAATAAGATGAATATTATCAAAGGACAAAAAGAGTTTTTTAAAGGGATCGGACAGATCGAATTTGAAGGAAAAGAAAGTAAAAATCCATTTGCTTTTCGTTATTACAATCCGAAGCAAGTCGTTGCGGGTAAAACCATGGAAGCGTATTTTAAGTTTGCCTGTTCCTATTGGCATTCGTTCAATGGCGATGGCTCGGATCCATTCGGCGGTGCTACGCACAATTTCCCTTGGGATGAGAGCACAGATGCGATCACACGTGCAAAGGACAAGATGGATGCCGCTTTTGAATTTATCAGCAAAATGAATATTCCATACTACTGTTTTCATGATGTGGACTTGGTTGATTATACCGACAACGTACTGGAAAATGAAAAAAGATTGGCAACGATCGTGGATTACGCCAAAGAGAAACAGCAGGCGAGTGGCATCAAGCTGCTTTGGGGTACTGCCAATCTTTTTAGCCATAAGCGCTACATGAATGGGGCAGCGACCAACCCGGATTTTCAGGTATTGACACATGGTGCTGCCCAGGTAAAAGCTGCATTGGATGCAACAATTGCCCTTGGTGGTGAAAACTATGTGTTCTGGGGTGGAAGGGAAGGTTATATGAGCCTACTCAATACCAATATGAAACGTGAACAGGAGCATCTTGCCAAGTTTTTACACTTAGCGAAGGATTATGCCCGTAAAAATGGTTTTAAAGGCACATTCTTTATCGAGCCCAAACCATGTGAGCCGACCAAACACCAATACGATTACGATGCAGCAACCGTATTGGGCTTTTTGAGACAATATGACCTATTGGACGATTTCAAACTTAATCTTGAAGTAAACCATGCTACCTTAGCGGGGCACACTTTCCAGCACGAATTGCAGGTTGCTATTGATGCTGGGAAATTAGGTTCCATTGACGCCAACCGGGGTGATTATCAAAATGGCTGGGATACCGATCAATTTCCAAATGATATCAATGAACTAACCGAATCTATGTTAATCATTTTGGAAGGCGGCGGCTTCCAGGGTGGTGGAGTTAATTTTGATGCCAAAATTCGCAGGAACTCAACCGATCCGCAAGATCTATTCTATGCGCATATCGGAGGAATGGATCTTTTTGCAAGGGCTTTGCTTACTGCCGAACGTATCTTGGAAGATTCTGAATACCGTAAAATACGGGCCGACCGCTATGCCTCTTTCGATAGCGGCAATGGGGCTTCTTTTGAGCAAGGAACCTTGAGTTTGGAACGTTTAAGAGATCTGGCAGTAGAATTCGGTGAGCCACAAACGATCAGCGGCAGACAGGAGTATTTAGAAAATTTGATCAATAGATATATATAGTTATTCAAAATATTTCTATATTAGGCGATCAAATTAAACCAATTACCAACACATGAATAATTATTTAAGTACAAAAGATTACATCGTTTTCCTGATATACTTTGTCATTGTTGCAGGCTATGGATTATGGGTGTATTATCGCAAAAAGTCTGAGTCTGTAGGCTCAAAGGATTATTTCCTTGCCGAAGGGTCCCTGACTTGGTGGGCGATCGGAGCCTCGCTGATTGCGTCCAATATTTCTGCGGAGCAATTTATTGGTATGAGTGGTTCGGGCTTTAAGATGGGCCTGGCGATTGCGACTTACGAATGGATGGCAGCGATTACCTTGATTGTGGTTGCGGTATTTTTTATACCTGTCTACCTCAAAAACAAGATTTTTACCATGCCACAATTTCTGCACAAGCGATATAATGGTACCGTTGCCATGATTATGGCCGTTTTTTGGTTACTGTTATACGTTGTGGTCAACCTGACTTCTATTCTTTATTTGGGAGCCATTGCCGTCAGCAGTATTTCGGGTATCAGTCTGGAAGCATGTATGTATGCCATTGCTATTTTTGCCGTTATTATCACCTTGGGTGGTATGAAGGTGATTGGCTATACGGATATTATTCAAGTGTTCTTTTTGGTGTTGGGTGGTTTGGCAACAACCTATTTGGCATTGAATCTCGTGTCAGAACATTATGGTGGTTCAGGCATATTGCAGGGCTATCACCTGATGACCGAGAAAGCCTCTGATCACTTCCATATGATCCTGGATCGCAAGAATGAAAACTACCTCGATTTACCCGGATTAACCGTTTTGATCGGTGGTATGTGGATTGTAAATCTAAACTATTGGGGATGTAATCAATATATTACACAGCGTGCATTGGGTGCTGATCTAAAGACTGCACGCAACGGAATCTTGTTTGCAGCCTTCTTAAAATTGTTAATGCCGATTATTGTGGTATTGCCCGGTATTGCAGCCTACGTGATGTGGAAAGATGGTTTATTCCAAAATGAAATGATGCAACATGGTGAGGTAAACCCAGATCATGCTTACCCTGTTTTATTGAATCTGTTGCCGTCAGGACTGAAAGGACTTTCTTTTGCAGCCTTGACTGCTGCGGTAGTTGCTTCGTTGGCGGGTAAGGCAAATAGCATCGCGACAATCTTTTCGCTGGATATTTATAAGAAAGTATTCAATACAGAGGCTACTGACAAGAAATTGGTCAATATTGGTAAATTGACTGTTGTTGTTGCCATGATTCTGGCCGTGATCATCGCGCCACATTTGGGTATCGACAAAAAAGGTGGATTCCAGTACATTCAGGAGTACACCGGATTTGTGTCGCCGGGTATTTTTGCCATGTTTATCTTAGGATTCTTTTGGAAAAAGACGACTTCCAATGCTGCGTTATTTGCGACGATCGGTGGATTTATCCTGTCTATTATTTTCAAAAAATTACCGGACTGGGCAGATCTTTCGTTCTTGGCCTCTACCGGTTTTTCTATTCCAAATCCGACAACCGGTGTTTACGAAATTCCGTTTTTGGATCGGATGGGCTTTGTCTTTGTCATTTGTATTGTCGGTATGATCATTATCAGTCTGATGGACAACAAGCGTGGTGTAGTGCCTGCAGGACTTGAAGTAGATACCACAATGTTTAAACCGCATAAAGCATTTTTGATCGGAACATTGATTGTTGCCCTATTGGTAACAGCCTTGTACTCCATTTATTGGTAAGCCGATAACCAAAAAGTCAGTATAGAGAGCCCATATCAACTTCGGTTGGTATGGGCTTTTGGTTTTCAGAACGATTTTTCCGGTCTTTTATAACCGGATTTGCAGCAATGGTCTGATGGTTTTTTAAATAATTCCTATCTTGTCTTCAATAACGATATACATGCGCTGCTATGCGCAAATCCGGTCTGGTATCCTTATTTCAACAACGGGAGGGACCAGAGTGGCGGACTTTGGACAAAAAATAATAACAGGGATGAAAAGAAGATATATGCTATTTACTGTTCTTGCAGGGATAATGACTGCATTGCTGCCGGTACAGTCCCGGGCACAACGGACGGAGAAACCGCCTTTGCACGGCAAGCATTGGATGGCCATTACCGGAAAACCTTTGGCGGCGACAGCCGGTGCACAGTTGTTCCAGCAAGGCGGTAATGCGGTCGATGCGGCCTGTGCAATGCTTGCTGCAACCTGTACCATGTGGGATGTCCTGAGCTGGGGTGGGGAAACCCAGGCTTTGATCTATCATCCAAAATTGAAAAAGGTAATTGCCATCAATGCTTTGGGCGTGGCACCGACAGGAGCAACGGTCGATTTTTTTCGGTCGAAGGGTTATGAATTCCCGCCGGAATACGGTCCGCTTGCTGCGGTTACGCCCGGTACACCTGGGGGCTTATGTTATATGTTGGCACAGTACGGCACCAAAAGCCTGGCTGAAATCCTGGCGCCGGCCATCGGGATGGCGGCGGGCTATCCCATCGATGCCCAGACAGCCAATAGCATTGAACGTGGTAAAGCACGTATCAAAGAATGGCCTTATAGCAAAAAAGTTTTCCTCGTGCATGAAGGCAGGGAAAGGGAAGCACCCGAAGCAGGGGAAATCTTTGTACAGCAAGATCTGCATCGGACATTAACCAAACTTGTTGAAGCTGAAAAGAAAGCCCTTGCAGCCGGCAAGGATCGAAAAACAGCGATTATGGCGGCATATGACCGCTTTTATAAGGGCGATATCGCCGATGAATTTGTCCGCGGCAGCAAAGAACAGGGAGGCTTGATCACCAAAGCGGATCTGGCTAATTGGAAGCCCATTGAGGAAGAGCCTTTACATGTCAACTATAAAGGTATTGACGTTTATAAATTGCAGGAATGGACACAGGGACCTGCCATGCTACAGAGCTTGCAGCTACTGAAAAATTTTGATTTAAAAGCCATGGGATATAATTCAGCCCCCTATATCCATACGCTTTATCAAGTGATGAATCTGGCCTTTGCCGACCGGGATTTCTATTATGGTGATCCCTATTTCAAACCTATAGCCCCTATCCGGGGGCTCTTAAGTGATTCCTACGCCAAGGCACGGGCTGCCACTATTGACCCGGCACATAACAATCCACAGGTACTTCCGGGGGATCCCTACCCTTATGAAGGGAAGCAGAACCCTTTTACCGGCCTGCTCGGGGAGCGCAGCAAGAAATTCACGCCGAATACCGAATCACATAAGGATTTTGTGCCCAAGCACGATGTGAGTTCCACCTCATCTTTGCTATCCCTGTCGGATACTGCACGTTGGGCCTCCGGAATCCGGGATAGTGTGTATATGGACCGTTTATTGCGCGGAACCACAAGTGTGGAGGCTGCGGATGCCGAAGGTTGGGTTGTTTCCATTACACCAAGTGGGGGCTGGTTACCGGCCTGTATTGCCGGAAATACAGGGGTAGGCATGAGCCAGCGTTTGCAAAGCTTTGTCCTCGACTCCCTCATTAATCCTTTCAATGTGGTGACACCGGGCAAACGCCCGCGGGTCACGCTCACACCTTCTTTAGCCTTAAAAGGGGGAAAGCCTTACCTTTCTTTCGCGGTGCAGGGCGGGGATACACAGGATCAAAACCTGCTTCAATTCTTTTTGAATACAGTAGAGTTCGGCATGACCCCACAACAGGCCAGTGAAGCGCCAAATATCAACAGCAATCAGCTGTGGCTGTCTTTGGGCGGTACCAAATTGGATGACCGAAAACCACGGGCGGGAAGTTTGCTACTGGATAAACGCACGTCGCCCGAAGTCGTCGAAAAGCTTCAGAAAATGGGGTACAGTATACAGTTTGGTGAGCGCAACAGCGGTCCGATCAACGCCATTTATTTTGACCAGCAGCATGGTACACTCTGGGGCGGTAGCAGCAATAATGGGGAGGATTACGGAATCGGCTGGTAGCATCTGCACATGCCGCAGCTAACGCCATGAGTCAGGCAATGTCTGAGCAGAAGAGCCACACCGTTTTGTTATCTCCATCGGATTTGGTATCTTACCTACTGATCAAAAGCTGATTTTTTGTTATGGAGGGTAGCGTTAATAAATATTCGTTTGTTTTTCAGCCTGATGAAGCTGGTATAGTTTTGGTAGATGGGATAAAGCAGCGCTTGCGGGCTGCATTGGCGGAGGAATTTCCGGATAAGGACAAGGGCTGGTACCATAGCTGCAATTCCAAAGCCCATGTAACTATTTGTGCTTTTACAGGAAATGACGATACGCTGGCACAGGCTATCGCTGTATTGCACCAGTCCCTGCGTTATGAGCGCAGCCAATATGTGTATTTTGATCACTTTGCTTCCTTTGCTGGTGGTGCTTTCTATATCGGTCCGACGGTACATGCCCGTAGTTACCTGAAGGATAGAGCGCGAAAGGTTGTGCACACATTGAGTCCCTTTGACCTGATCGAGATCAGTGATGAACCCCATATCTCCATCGGACGCAGGCTGGAGCCCGAACGACTTGAATTCGCAAAGAAAATGCTACGTTCGGTCGATCTGAGTTTTATGTGTAACGGTGTGTATATCCGCCGCTTTAATCCCGATATGGGGCAGTATGAACCGGTTGATTTTGTTAAATTCGGCAACCAGTCGAAAGAAAACTCTGGCCAACTTACATTTAAATTCTAATTATATGGCTGTTTAATTGCCTAATACTGTAAAGCTTTTTATCTTTAGCCCTAGCAATAAAAGATATTGTCCTCATGTAAACTATGCATCACGACGACTCCCATCATAAATCATTATCCGATATCCACGAAAGTGTGGATGTCAATCAAGGAAAATCCAAATTTAAAAAGATACTCAGTTTCTTTGGTCCTGCCTATCTGATCAGTGTAGGCTATATGGATCCGGGCAACTGGGCGACGGATCTCGCCGGGGGGAGCCAGTTTGGCTATGCCTTGATCTGGGTGTTGCTGATGAGCAATATTATGGCCTTATTGCTGCAGAATCTCTGTGCCCGTTTGGGAATTGTGCGGGGTAAGGACTTAGCACAGTGTAATCGGGAGACCTATCCCAAGCGCATGAATTTTGTGCTGTATATCCTGGCGGAGATTGCTATAGCCGCCTGCGATCTGGCCGAAGTGCTGGGGATGGCCATTGGGCTTAACTTGCTGTTTGGTATTGATCTGCTCTGGGGAGTGCTGATCAGTTTTGCCGATACTTTCCTGTTGCTCTACTTACAGAAGCTGGGGATGCGCAAGATGGAACTCTTTATCATCGGTTTGATTTCCCTGATCGGAATGTGCTTTCTGGTGGAGATGTTTTTGGCCAAACCTGATTTTGCGGAGGTAGCCACAGGTTTTATTCCGAGCATTCCCAATAGTGCCGCACTTTATATTGCCATCGGCATCATCGGTGCCACGGTCATGCCGCACAACCTCTACCTCCATTCAGCTTTGGTGCAGACCCGAAAGATTGACCGCAATGAAGTCTCCATACGGAAATCCTTAAAATATAATTTCTGGGACAGTGCCATTGCGTTAAATCTGGCATTTTTGGTCAATGCCGCCATTCTGATTCTGGCAGCATCGGTCTTCCATAAGAACGGCATGCATGATGTCGCCGAACTGGAAGATGCCTACCACCTACTGGGGAATTTACTTGGCACTGAATGGGCATCGAAACTATTTGCAGTGGCATTGATTCTGGCGGGACAGAGTTCCACGGTAACCGGTACCTTGGCTGGTCAGATTGTAATGGAAGGCTATTTAAGACTGCGTATCAGTCCAACACTTCGTCGCATTATTACACGGCTTTTGGCGATTATACCTGCGGTCCTGGTGATCCTGATTTCTGGCGAAGGCCGGGTAGGGCAGCTGTTGATCTTTAGTCAGGTCATCCTGAGCATGCAACTGGCCTTTGCAGTGATCCCGCTGATTCACTTCGTCAGTGACAAGGCCAAGATGGGTATCTTTGCGATTAAACCGCTGACGAAAGCATTTGCCTGGCTAATTGCCACTGTGATCGCGGTGTTGAATTTTAAACTGGTTTATGACGAGGTCAGGGGCTGGATTGCCGAAGCAAACAATCCTTTGGTCACGGTGTTACTTATTCTGGGGGCCGTTGGTTTGCTCTTTTTGTTGATCATGACCGTATTGATTCCCATTTTACGTAAATCAAAACCGATCGAATTGGAAGTACATCCACCATTTGAGACCCTACATTTTGAGGACAAAGGTTCGTTCAAGCGGGTGGTGATCGCGCTGGATTTTTCAAGTTCGGATCAGAAAGTGATCCAGTATGCCCTGCGACTGTCACATGCGGATACCAGCTTTGTCGTTGTCCATATTGTCGAAAGTGCCTCTGTTAAATATACAGGGGAGTCTACCGATGATTTTGAGTCGCGACAAGATTTGGAACGGCTGAAACTATATGCAGACTTTTTGTTGTCCAAAGGACATCAGACGGAATATGAACTTGGCTACAACAATCGGATCAAAAGTATTGCCGAAGTTTGTGAAAAATACCATGCTGATCTCTTGGTGGTGGGAAGCCACGGTCATACCGGAGTCAAAGACTTTGTTTTTGGAGAGACCGTCAACAAGCTACGCCATGCTGTGAAAGTTCCGGTTTTTATTGCGCAATAGGGCTTAGAAACCTATCCCAAAGAGACACTGTCGATTCACTGTAATTTTATTGCGGAAAAAGTGCGGGTAGGGGGTAGTAAGTTCTAAATAATTCTTATTTTTGCGACATCAAATCAAGATATGAGCGACGCTATTAAACACGAGTGCGGAATCGCACTAATTCGCCTGTTAAAACCCTTATCTTATTATCAGGAAAAATATGGTACGCCATTCTATGGCATCAACAAATTGTACCTATTAATGGAAAAACAGCATAACCGTGGACAAGACGGGGCTGGAATTGCAACCATTAAATTTGATGTTAAACCTGGAAATCGTTACATTTCGCGTTACAGAGCTATGGGCTCAACTGCCGTGGCAGATATATTCGAATATGTACAGAAAAAATTTGCTTCTGTTCAGAAGGCATTTCCGGATGAGTCAAAGGATACCCAATGGTTAAAAGATAATGTCAGTTTTACTGGAGAAGTACTTTTAGGACATTTGCGTTATGGAACGCATGGAAAGAACAGTATCGAAAGCTGTCACCCATTTTTAAGACAAAACAACTGGATGTCACGCAATCTTGTTGTTGCGGGTAATTTCAACATGACCAATGTGGACGAACTTTTGCAACAGCTGTACGAGTTGGGACAACATCCAAAAGAAAAGGCGGATACCGTAACCGTTTTGGAAAAAATTGGGCATTTCTTAGATGATGAAAATCAGGAGCTTTTTGATCAATTCAAAAAAGAAGGGTATTCCAATGTGGAAATCAGTTCATTGATTGCTAAAAACATCGATGTTTCCAAAATCTTAAAGCGTTCAGCGAAGACTTGGGACGGTGGGTATACCATTGCCGGCATCTTTGGTCACGGGGATGCTTTCGTGATGCGTGATCCTGCGGGTATCCGTCCGGCATTTTACTATCAGGATGAAGAAATTTTGGTGGTTGCTTCGGAAAGACCTGTCATTCAAACTGCTTTCAATGTACCTATCGGTGCTGTGAAGGAAATTAAACCGGGGCATGCGCTGATCGCTAAAAAAGACGGTACAGTATCACAGGAAATGTTTAGACAACCTGTTGAACAACGCTCTTGTTCTTTTGAGCGTATTTACTTCTCACGCGGATCGGATGCTGATATCTATAAAGAGCGTAAAGAATTAGGTAGATTATTGGTACCTCAGGTATTGGAGTCTGTCAAAAACAATATTAAGAATACCGTATTCTCATTTATTCCTAATACTGCCGAAGTGTCTTACTATGGTTTGATGGATGGTATCAATACCTACGTTAGGGATTTCCAAAAAGAAACCTTGTTAAAACGTTCGGAGAAAATTTCAGACGAGGAGCTGGATGATATATTAAGTATCAAACCCCGTTTTGAAAAACTGAATGTGAAGGATGCCAAATTGCGTACTTTCATTACACAGGATGCCGATCGTACGGATATGGTACAACATGTGTATGATACGACTTACGGTATCGTTAAAGATCATGAGGATACCATCGTTGCGATTGACGATTCCATTGTACGTGGTACTACGTTGAAACAAAGTATCCTGACGATCCTGGATCGTTTGAATCCAAAGAAAATTGTGATTGTTTCGTCGGCTCCTCAAATCCGTTATCCGGACTGTTATGGTATAGACATGTCACGTATGGGTGAATTCGTTGCGTTTGAAGCCGCAATCAACCTGTTGAAACAACGTGGTATGGCACATATTATTGATGACGTATATCAAAAATGCCTGTTGTCGATGACCCAGGATGTCAATGAAATTGAGAACTATGTCAAGGCTATTTATGCGCCATTTACAGATCAGGAGATTTCTGAAGAAATTGGTCGTATCGTCAGACCGCACCATTTGAAAGCCGAACTTGAGGTGGTGTATCAGACATTGGATAACCTGCACAAAGCATGTCCGGCACATACCGGTGACTGGTACTTCTCCGGTGATTATCCTACTCCGGGTGGTAATAAGGTCGTGAACAAAGCCTTTATGAACTGGATTGAAGGTAAAAATGTACGTGCGTACTTTAGTAATTAAAGGCTAAAAAATATCAGAGGAAGGGATGCATTTATGCATCCCTTTTTTTATATATTCGTAGGACGGATTGATTAAAATGGTGCCGCACACTTCGTAAAGTGTTCACTGTATTTCGCCAATATATACATTTATGACTCGATCAATCTTTCCCATAATGAAATTATGGTTTTTAACAGCTTAAAAAATAGCTTCATGAGAGGACAACTTTTCTATCTTTTTCTTCTTTTTTTAATGGTTTCCTGCGGAATAACTCATAATGTACCCAAGGACCCATATCCCAATTCATTCGATAAACCGAATATCGTCAATTCATTTGTAGACCAAAACGGCAATTTCTATCCGGATAATTGGCGTAAGACGTATGGTGAACCACCTAAAAGCGGTGATATCAATGCCTACTCGCTGATGAAGATCGCAACCGAAAAAGGACTTGAAAACCAACTGAAAGGTTTTGAAAAGACCCGCATGTTGGCGGTGAGGAGTAAAGTGAAAGCAAAAGACCGTGTGTTTATCTTTGTGCATGGTTTCAATGCGCCCTCTGATGAAGTCAATGAGAGCTATGAATATATGCGCAAGCTGCTAAAGCTTAATCCCAATAAAGATGAGGTCGTAAAATTTTATTGGGATGGTTTACATACCACGAATCCCTTTGGTGGCGCCAAAGTTTGGTTTTCTGCTACTTCATTCAGTCAGATGGCGGGTGAATTTGGACTGCGGAATTTGTTAAATAGCATCCATAACAAAAAGATCATTTTAATTTCCCATAGTCGGGGAGCATCAGTCGTGCTGAGTGCTTTAAGCAGTGCAACATTCAGCGAGAGTTTTGCCAAAGGTACACTAGAGAATCACAACGTAGATGTTGATGCGGCGAAAAAGCTTGCGGAAAATGGCAATGACATTACCTGCATTATGCTCGCACCGGCGATAGGCCTCGATGACTTTAAGGTCAGGGATGTGACATCGGGAACGGATTCATTCTGTAGTTTGAGCAAACAGGTTAAGAAAATCCATATCACCATCAATAATACCGATGTGATGCTGAAGAAATTTGTTGGTTTTTTGTCCAATAAGCTGAAAGCGACGGATTTAGGGTATAAAGCTGATGTCTGCAATGAGTTGGTAAAACATTATCCGATCATGAAGTATACGGATTTTACCGGTATGAAAAGCCATGACTTTAATAAATATATCCGCAACCCCAAATTTAAAACAATGTTGAAGGCCGAGGGAATTGCCGTTAATCGTTAGCACCATGAAGCATATTTTTAAGAGTCTCTATTTTCAGGTTATCGTCGGTATATTGGTCGGTATTTTCTGCGGCGCCTTTTTTCCGGATTTTGCCGTAAAGCTGAAGCCGTTGGGGGATGCCTTTATCAAACTGATCAAGATGGTGATTGCCCCCCTGATCTTCAGTTCGATCGTCATCGGAATTGCCGGAATGCAGGATGTGAAAAAAGTAGGCAAGATCGGACTGAGCTCCATTATTTATTTCGAAGTCATGACGACGGTCGCATTGATCATCGGCTTGATCTTTGTCAACGTGATTCAGCCCGGTACAGGTATGAATGCCGATCCGTCGACCCTGGATATATCCTCCGTGTCACACTATATTTCGGAATCTAAGAAATCACATAGTTTCATGGATTTTATCATGGATATTATCCCGGAGAATGTTGTTGCTTCAGTGGCTTCAGATAATATGCTGCAGGTACTGGTTTTTGCGGTACTTTTTGGAGTGGGCATGACCAAGATCGGTAAAAAGGCCTCGGAGCCGGTGATCAATGTGCTGCAATCGTTTCTAAAGGTACTTTTTGCCATTATTAAGATGGTGATGTACCTGGCGCCTATAGGGGCGATGGGAGCAATGGGGTTTACCATTGGCGCATTTGGTATTCAGGCCCTGACCAAGCTGGGGATGTTAATGGTAAGTTTTTACCTGACTTGCATTATCTTTATCGTGATTGTGATCGGGGCCGTATTGCACTTCTATGTCAAAGTTAATATTTTCAAATTTCTGAAGTATATCAAAGGTGAAATTTTGATTGTATTGGGTACCTCCTCTTCGGAATCTGCATTACCGGGTATTATGCAGAAAATGGAGGATGCGGGCTGTGCGAAGTCTGTGGTCGGATTGGTGATTCCGACGGGCTATTCCTTTAATCTCGATGGGACGAGTATTTATCTGACCATGGCTGCGGTATTTATTTCACAGGCGCTGAATATGCACCTGAGTCTGGAGCAGGAAATTACCTTGCTGCTGGTGCTGTTGCTGACCTCAAAAGGAGCAGCAGGTGTGACGGGAAGCGGCTTTGTGACTTTGGCGGCAACGCTCCCTGTTGTCGGACACGTGCCTGTCGAGTCCGTAGCATTGGTCTTTGGCGTAGACCGGTTTATGAGTGAGGCTAGAGCCATCACCAATCTGATCGGCAATTCAGCGGCAACGCTGGTGATCTCAAAATATGAAAATAGCCTAGATGAGGAACTGCTGCATGAGAAACTAGGCTGATAGCGTATGCTGTAGCAAATAGTTGACCTGCAACCGCAAAGGGTATGGGCAGCATAAAAGAAAAACAGGGTGTCCGATAGAGATCAGACACCCTGTTTTTTATTTATTATTCTAAATTTCTGAGCGGTGATTATCCCACTTTTTTTGTGTTTTCAATTCCCTGAGATAGATCTAAGGCAGCGTCTACTTTCTCTTCCAGAAGGGCGAGCTTGATTACCTGTGCCATTTCGGTCACGTAGTGGAACTGCATATCTTTGATATAATCTTCCTTGATTTCAAGGATATCTTTTTCGTTG
The DNA here is from genome assembly GCF_003627955.1 of Sphingobacterium puteale. GTDB lineage: Bacteria > Bacteroidota > Bacteroidia > Sphingobacteriales > Sphingobacteriaceae > Sphingobacterium > Sphingobacterium puteale. The sequence continues at coordinate 77,766 of NZ_RBWS01000010.1, forward strand.
GATCTGCACAGTATGATATCTTTGATATTCGCCCGTTTTGCGGCAAGGATTTTTTCTTTTATACCACCTACCGGTAACACTTTTCCGCGCAACGTAATTTCCCCGGTCATCGCCAGTTTCTCTTTCACTTTACGTTGTGTAAATAAAGATGTCAGCGCAGTGAGCATCGTTACGCCAGCGGATGGACCATCCTTAGGAATGGCACCTGCTGGAACGTGGATATGGATATCCCAATGGTCGAATACGTGGTAGTCAATGCCAAAGTCCGAAGCATGTGCTTTTAAATAGGCTAAAGCAATAGAAGCGGATTCTTTCATGACATCGCCCAGATTACCTGTCAGGCTCAAGCGTCCTTTTCCGGGACTTAAAGAAGATTCGATAAATAAAATATCACCACCTACGGAAGTCCAGGCAAGCCCGGTTACGACACCGGCGACATTATTGTTTTCGTAGATATCTTTATCAAAGATCGGTGCCCCCAGGATATCCACGACATCCTGATCATTGATGCTTGGGTTGTAATCTTTTTCCATGACGATGCGTGTGGCAATACCACGGACGATCGAACCAATTTTCTTTTCCAGTCCGCGCACACCGGATTCGCGGGTATAGTCTTCGATGATTTTCTCGATGATCTTACCTTTTAGGGCAACATCCTTGGCAGCCATACCGTGCATTTCACGCTGTTTTGGAAGCAGGTGTTTTTTCGCTATTTCAATCTTCTCTTCGATGGTGTATCCATTGACTTCGATGATCTCCATACGGTCCAATAAAGCGGGTTGGATGGCGCTTAGCGAATTGGCGGTTGCAATAAACATCACTTTTGAGAGGTCAAACTCCATTTCCACATAATGGTCGTAGAAATGTGTGTTTTGTTCTGGATCCAATACCTCCAACAAGGCCGAAGAAGGGTCGCCTTTAAAATCGGCGCTCATTTTATCAATCTCATCCAGGATAAAGACCGGATTTGCGGCGCCCGCTTTTTTCAGTGATTGGATGATGCGGCCTGGCATGGCGCCGATATAGGTTTTGCGGTGCCCCCTGATTTCAGCTTCGTCACGCACCCCCCCCAGGGCCATGCGGGTATATTTGCGTCCCAATGCTTTGGCGATAGATCTTCCCAAGGAGGTTTTACCCACTCCCGGAGGACCTACCAAACAAAGGATAGGGGCTTTCATGTCATTTTTTAGTTTCAGTACCGCGAGGTATTCAATGATACGTTTTTTGACTTTTTCCAAACCATAGTGGTCCTTATCCAGGACTTTTTGCGCTTTATTTAAGTCAAAGTTATCTTTGGTCGTTTCATTCCATGGAAGATCAAGCAGGAGCTCCAGATAATTCAACTGAACGGAGTAATCTGCCGCCGCTGGATTGATACGTGATAGTTTTTCAAGTTCCTTGTTGAAATGTTTTTCAATATCGAGCGCCCATTTTTTTGTTTTACCACGTTTTTTGAGTTCTTCAAGTTCCAGGTCAGGGGTATTTCCGCCAAGCTCTTCCTGGATAGTTTTCAGCTGTTGGTTGAGGAAATAATCCCGTTGTTGCTTGTCCAGGTCGACGCGTACTTTGTTCTGGATCTGATGTTTCAGTTCCAGCATCTGGATTTCTGTGGTCAACAGTTCTAAAAGGAGTTTCGCGCGGTTTTCAACCTTTGGAATTTGTAGCAACTCTTGTTTTTTGATCATTTCGACATTGATATTAGACGAAATGAAGTTGATCAGAAAAGAGGGGCTTTCAATATTTTTTATTGCAATACCAGCTTCGCTAGGCAGGTTTGGTGAAAGCTGAATAATCTGCAATGCCATTTCTTTCAAGGTCGAGATTGTCGCTTTGAAATGTTTGGTCATCTTAGGTTTCGCCTCGTTGAATTTCTCGACACGAGCTTTCAGATAAGGTTCGGTCTCGATGATTTCCACCAGGTTGAAACGTTGCTTTCCCTGAATGATCACCGTGGTGTTTCCGTCGGGCATCTGAAGTACTTTAATAATGTGGGCAACGGTACCCACTTTATTCAGTTCTTCAAATCCGGGATCCTCTACTGTCATATCCTTCTGGGAGACCACACCGATTGTTTTGTTGCCTTTATAGGCTTCTTTAACCAATTTGATGGATTTATCTCTTCCTACAGTGATCGGAATGACAACACCGGGAAATAATACGGTATTGCGTAAAGGCAAAATAGATAGTGCTTCTGGAATTTCAGCGTTAGCCATATCGTCTTCATCCTGCTGTGTCAATAAAGGGAAGAACTCGGTGTCTTCCGCAACGATTGGAATAGCCTGACTGAAATCAAAAGTTTCGAATTTGCTCATAGTGTTTATTTTGTGTATTTGTCAGTCGCTGACATGTTGTCGGTAGACGTTCAAATTTTAAGCTTCAAATATTGTTTCCTCTATAGTGCAAGGGAAGTGCCAATTGCTAAAAGGTAGCAAAATTACAAATCTATTTTCTAGAATAGGAAAAAAAGGCAGGTTAAATAAAATTTATCTGCCATTTATTGGATAAATAGGCATAATAATTGTAATATTGGAATGTGAAAGAATAAACAGTGGCAGATTCTTGCGAGAGGTGAAGCAATGGGGCTATTTTTTCATAGGGTAATAAACGATCAATATTGGTCAATAATAAGGTATATTGAAAAAACGTAACTATTTAGATATGAACTTAAAATCACTTAAATTAGGTTTGTTCACAGGAGTTTTTGCTTTGGTCGCACTTAGCGCCAATGCACAACAAAAACAAGCTGAGCATAGCAATGCCAATGTGAGAATGGGGCAAAAAGCTCTTTTGGACGGTGACTTCAAAAATGCAGAGTCATACTTGACAAAAGCTTTACCTGAGGAAGGCAAAGATCCGGATGTCTTGTATATGTTGGGTTACTCCCAATTTCAAAATGGTGATTATAAAAAGTCTGCTGAAACATTCGGAAAAGTTGTTGCTTTAAATCCTAAAAATGCAAATGCACTTTACTTCAAAGCGAAAGCAAACAACACACTTGCCATTCAGACAAACAAAGTGTCTGCGGCAAACAAAGAACAGTTGTTGCGCGTAGCGATTGAGGATTATTCAAAAGCAATTGCCATCACACCCACAGACTCCAAATTTTACCAAAATAGAGCGATCGCGAACCGCGATCTAGGAATTTTGATCGGTACGGCAGGTACACCCAATTACAACAAAGCAATGGCTACAGATGCTTATAATAATGCCATCAAGGATTATGAAAAAGTATTGAGCTTTGATTCTTCTAAAAAAGACATTCAAACAGAAGTCAAAAAAGCTAAAGTGTATAGAGATAACCTGAAATAATCTGCACGGTAGATAATAAAAAAGGGAAACTCGGTCGGGTTTCCCTTTTTTTGTGTCCGGCCGTCCTTCACCTTTTCTATTCTTTCTGCTGAACCAATGCCTTTCCATGGTAGCTGCACTTCGACAGATCGGTTCTTTACGCTGTCTTTGACAAATTTGCAAACGAAATGTTGCGAAATACTGTTCTATACTTGAATCAACAAGAATTTAATATATGGAAACGAATCGATTGTCAGCGGAAATGCAGGACATTTTAATCAGTCAGATGACGAAAGAAGCCGAAGCTGCACAAATTTATCTGGCTCTGGGTGTTTGGGCCGATGATCAGGGCTACGGTGGAATTGCCAATTTTCTATATCGGCATGCGCAGGAGGAACGGAACCATATGACAAAAATTATGGGTTACATCCTCGAGCGTGGTGGCCGTCCCCAAATTCAGGCGATAGCGGCTCCGCCATCAGATCCGAGCACCCTAACTGAATGTTTCCAACGTGTATTTAAACATGAGGTGGACAACACCGAAGCAATTTATCGTATTGTCAATCTGGCCATGGAACAGAAGGACTGGGCTACATGGAACTTCGCGCAATGGTTTGTCAAAGAGCAGATCGAAGAAGAGAAACTCGCACTTGAATTGATTGATAAATTAAAGATCGCCGGTGGAGACCGGGCTTCGGACGAATCACTGTTTGCATTAGATTCCTCATTGGAAGGCATGCCTGACGATGTGCCTTTGGCACGGGAGGCGACAGCCGATGATCCCAAATGATGGAATCACTCCCAGATCGTGTCAGCAAGCGATTCCCGCCCCAATCAATGGTTGGCATAAGGCATAAAGTAGGGACGAAATACGATGCCCCCAAATAGTTAGACAATTTTTGGGGGCATTTTTATGTGTGCTTATTTTTTAATAGTAAGGGGGAGGTAGACACCGAACGTAATATTCCTTCCCATATTGTAGACCCCGTAAGCAGGATCCTCCTGCGATAACCTTCCTGGACGTAACCTGCTCAACGCATCGTAGTAGCGCTTATTGGTCAGGTTGGATGCCGTCGCATAGACTTTTACCTGCTGTTTTCCTAGGTGTAAGGTAGCACCTATTCCGGCGTTGATCAATGAATACGAATCCGCAGCTGTTTCAAAAGTTTCGTCAATGCGATTCTGTTTAAAATAATTGTCTAAACCTACCGATACATAGAAAGCATGTAGGCCATTGATCTTAGGTTCGAGACGAAGCGTGTTATGTAAAACACCTGCGGGGATCAATGCCAATGGTCGGTCAAAAGTCTTGTTTTGCGCATGTGTATAGGTAAACGTGTTGTCCAGGTGAACCCAGTTGAGCGGATGGAAGTTTAAACTCCCTTCGAAACCAAAGAGATTGGCATTGACCTGTCCGTAGCGGTAGACATCGTAGGTCTGCTCATTATTATCCTCGTCAACGACAGTTTTGGTGTCGCCCTTTTTTGCTGAAGCATAGATGAAATTATGGATATAATTTTCATAGATACCGATGCTACCCGTGACAATACTATGTCCAAATTCCAGGGTTGCATCTGCCTGGAAACTGCGTTCTGCCTTCAGGTTTTCATTTCCGATTTCATAGCGATATGTACCTTCGTGTACACCGTTAGAACCAAGTTCAGCTGGGTTAGGTGCCCTGAAAGCTGATCCTGCATTGGCTTTGAAGTTAAAATCTTCACTGAAACTATGCGTATATCCTAAGGCACCACTAATGTTGCTGAACTTATTTTTAAAACCTGGAAATTGTTCCTCATCATCGACAAAGAGCTGTTTACCTTTGGTACGGACGAAATCGTAACGTAATCCCATATTAAAGGTGTTCTCGCCCCAGCTTTTCTTGGCATAACCAAATGCCCCCAGTTCGATCTGGTCATAAGCAGGGATCAAAAATTCAACGCCTTTATTGATGCTATGTTCCTGACTGGCGCTGAGACCAACAACATGCTGCCATCCGTTTCTTTCCGCCAGGTAGTATTTGGCATCCAATGAATAGGTATTCAGATCAAAAAATAAGGATGGTGTTGCTTCCTCCAGTTCGCGACGTTGATTTTTTTGGTAGCCCAGGTCCAGTTTTAGATTTCCTGAGCCGATCACAAAATTATTATTGAGCGCGAGCTTATAATGGCGGATATCCTGTTTCGGAAAATCCAATGTCCGGCTTTTGGATTCATTATATAAGGGATCCCCAGGTTCGGCATCGTAAAAACCAATGTTATTTTTGAGGTAGGAAAAATTAAGGTGTGAATAACCCCATTGTTTATTTAACCCCAGCATTCCACTAAAGCTGGTATTATTAAAACCACTATTGATATAGCGCCCAGCTGGTGTATTGTAGGCATGAGCATTTTGATAGGAGCCGCGTCCGCGCCATACAAATCCATTTTCATTGCCCGTGAGCATGAGCGAGTTGTTGGTCAGTCCGTTGTTGGTTGAGTAACTGGATAGCAGTTCACCTTTTATCTGACCGGCAGTGGGCACACTGGGTTCAAGGATATTGATGACACCACCGATGGCATCCGATCCGTACATCAGCGAAGCTGCCCCCCGAAGGACCTCTACCCGGTCTGGCTGATTTTGGTCGATCTCGATACCATGCTCATCCCCCCATTGTTGGCCCATTTGCTTGACACCATCATTGACGGTGACAACACGGTTATAACCGAGACCGCGGATGACGGGTTTGGAAATTCCCTGTCCCGTTGTAATCTGGCTTAGTCCGGGTACCTGACGTGCAAGTGCGTCGATCAAGTTTGTCGCACCACCCTGCAATTCGTCTTTGGAGATAACGGAGACAGAGGTGCTGTTTCGGCGGCTTTGTGAAGTGACAAGCGTACCTGTGACCACGACTTCATTTGTTTCGATAATACTTTCATTCAATGCAAAATCGACAGTCACATCTTCTGATGTCAGCTCTATCGTTTTGATCAGCGATTGGTAGCCAATAAAACGTACTTCGACGAGATAACGTCCACTCGAAGGAAGCGATTTGAAAGCATAATGTCCCTGTTGGTCAGAAGAGGTGCTCGAGCGCAGCTGGAGCAGCGAGATCGTCGCTCCGGCGATCGGTTGATTTGTCTTTGAATCTGTCACTCGACCAGATATGGTTGCAGCAGTAGCAGAAAATAGCAGGAAATAACAGACAAGCATGAGTATGCCGTCTTTAAAGTTGAGTTTCATCTGTAAATATTTTTGTGCCATCGTGGATGGGCGTATCCGGCTGATATACGGATCACCTTATTGTTGAATATGAGGAAAATCTATTATGAAAACGGCAGCACTCATCGTTAAAACTTGATAAGGGAAGGCCAGTTTATCATAGATAGCATACAGCTGCTTTCCATAAAAACAGCCATTGTTGCATATTGGATGAATATCAACACATGGGAGGGCCGCGATTGCCCGATAGCAATGCCCTGACCATCTGGTCGCCGGGTACAAAAAGACCAAATACTATTTCCCGTTCGGGAAGCAAAAATTCGCTTTGGATGAAACTAAAGAGTAATTGCGGATGTGAATTTTGGTCACAGATGGAGCATTTGGGATGGTCTGCATGATGTTTTTTCGAATTGCAGTCCACGATACTTAATACCGGTGGTTTATGGGAATGGGTATAGACAATGAACTGACCGATTAAAAAGGTCATTAAAAGCGTAAAAGCTGCTAATTTGTTCAATGGAATACCGCGCACCTTGTTTTTTCTAAACTGTCGTCTTTGTAGACATATAATGGGCAAATATAAGTAAAAAAACAAATAAAGCAATGATGTTGCATTTATTTGTTTTGATTGGAAGGGAAATAAAAAAAAATGTCTTTATGGATTCACATAAAAACATTTTTTTAGCACTTTATTTTTTGGATTGTACAAACTTTCCAATAATCTCATATTGATTTGCATCGAGACCTTGTACATCCTGTAATTTTATGATGCTATATAACGAATCGCTATAATAATCCAGCTTTTCATTGCTATCGTACAGGGAGTTTGCAATCTTTTTATCGATATGGATATGCTTGACCTTTTGGTTGTTGCGATCAAATTCGATCCTGAGTTTTTGTATCTGCAGTTCTTCCTTTTTAGCGGTAAATTCCGTAACACAATCTACTGTTTTGAGATCATAGAGTGTGGGATCAAAATTTTTGCTGATATCTGCGGACTGGAATGCCGAAAGTTCATTTTTCCAGTTTGCGATTTTAATTTCACGTTGTTCTTTTTCGCCGTCTTTATTGACAGATTTTAATACCGAAGGGTTAAGCTGCTGCAGGCGTTGCGCTTCGGCGCTGAAAAAAGAGTCTACTGAAAAAATATCCGTTGTCTTTTTCCTTTCTTTTTGTCCTGAGGTGGAGCTGCAGCTCCCAAAAAGCAGCGCACTTCCCACCAGTAGTGGAAGTGCGCTGCTTAAGTTTTTATATAAATTCTTATTCTGATACCAATACATTTCCTGTCATTTCAACGGGAATATCTACGCCCAAAAGTTTAAGAACGGTTGGAGCGATATCTCCCAATTTACCATCTGCGATTTTTTTGTAATGATCATCTATCAAGATGCATGGAACCAAATTCGTTGTATGTGCTGTATTTGGTGAGCCATCTTCATTGACCATAAATTCTGAATTGCCGTGGTCAGCCAGGATGATAAATGAATAGCCATTTTTCAATCCAGTTTCCACCACTGTTTTTGTGCATTGATCTACCGTTTCTACTGCTTTTACAACAGCCTCAAATACACCGGTATGGCCTACCATGTCCGGATTGGCAAAATTCAGGCAGATAAAGTCCGGCTGAAGAGTTTCCATATCATTGACGATGGCTTCGGTGATTCCGCTGGCAGACATTTCAGGTTGGAGGTCGTAAGTGGCTACTTTCGGTGAAGGCACCAAAAGACGGTTTTCACCTTCGAACTGTTGTTCACGGCCGCCGGAGAAGAAGAATGTCACGTGTGGATATTTTTCTGTTTCAGCGATACGGGTCTGTGTTTTATTGTTGGCTTCCAAAACTTCACCAAGTGTATTGGTCAGGTTGTCTTTTTGGAAGACAACGCGTACGTTTTGGAAAGTTTCATCATAGGCCGTCATGGTGACATAGTACAGGTTTAACGGAGCTAGATCATACTCAGGGAAAGCTTTTTGCGTCAGTGCAATGGTAATTTCACGCCCCCGGTCGGTTCTGAAATTGTAACAGAAGACGACATCACCTTCCTGGATTGTTGCTACTGCCGTACCATCAGCATTCACCAATGAGATCGGCTTAACGAACTCGTCAGTAACGCCGGCATCGTAAGATTTTTGAATGGAGGCAATCAAGTCATTGGATTTTTCGCCTTCGGCTTTCACCAATAGGTCGTAAGCCAGTTTAACGCGTTCCCATCTGTTATCACGGTCCATCGCATAATATCTACCGATGGCAGAAGCGAAGGTGCCTGAGGTTGTTTTTAGATATTCCTGTAGATCTTTGACATAGCTGATCCCAGAATTGGGGTCTGTATCGCGACCGTCGAGAAATGCGTGGATAAATACCTGGTCACTGTTTAGTCCGGCATGTTTTGCGGCGTCACAAAGACCTTTCAGGTGTTTGGTATGCGCATGCACACCACCATCGGAAAGCAAACCGATAAAGTGTACTTTTTTATTGTTTTCAAGTGCGTATTTAAATGCATCCTGGATAACGATATCTGTATTGAATACGCCGTCATTTACGGCCTTGTGGATACGTCCTAGTTCCTGGTAGACAATTCTTCCGGCGCCAAGATTCATGTGACCGACCTCCGAGTTTCCCATCTGTCCGTCGGGAAGGCCTACGGCTTCACCGGAAGCTTCCAGACTTGAATTTGGGTATGTGTCCAATAAATGATCTAAAAATGGGGTATTTGCAGCTTCAACTGCATTTGATTTATCATGTTTTCCGTATCCTAGTCCGTCTAGGATCATGAGTGCAACTTTTTTCTTATTCATCGTATAACAAAGATAACCTTAATTTTAGAATCTATCAATGCATCTTTAAAATCTTCCCTTGTTTATATCTAATAATTTTATACGTTTGTGGCATAGTTTATGTTTGGTGTAAACTATGCTACCTAATAATTGATACATCTATTGTGGAAACTGTTCTATTTTATTCTGAGCTATATGAAACTTTTTAGCTATTGCGTATTTATATTTGTCTATAGTCTTTTTATACACACTGACGCCTCAGGGCATAATTCAAAAGATTTTAATGACTTAGCGCAGCCTGCTTTACAGGTCGGGGAATTGTCTTTGGGAAGTATTTCCGAAGAACTTAAAACCTATTTAAGGGAGGGAAATGCAAAGAATATAGCTAAATATTTTGGATCCAATCTGACCTTGTCTATTTTGGGTGAAAACGGTGTGTATACCAAGTACCAATCCGAGATTATGTTAGGTACATTTTTTAATCAACATAAACCCAAGACCGTTAAACTGACCCAGGCCAGCAATGCGAATAATGGTTATCAATACTTCACCTTTTCACTGGCGACCGAACAGGCAAACTACCGCGTATTTATTAAGATCGGAGCTGGATCCAATAATCAGTCCATCGAGGAACTTCGGGTCGATAAAAGTTAAGCCAGACACTATTTTTTTATCATTCTATTTTCCGATTAAAAAATTATTCCACATCTTAGCCCAATAAATTGTATTTATGGAGAAGGAAATCAAGGACTATTTGGCGCAATTTGTAAAACAATCAGTCGCTGAAGATGTTGGGGATGGTGATCATACCTCATTATCCACGATTGCGGCAGGAGCGCAGGGTGAAGCGAAACTGATTGTGAAAGACGATGGCGTTTTGGCGGGTGTTGAAGTTGCCCTGGCGATCATCAGCTATATCGACGAGACCTTAGCCTGTGAAGTGTTTATTCAAGATGGGAGCGAGGTAAAAGTTGGTGATATAGCCTTTTTTGTGCGCGGGAATATCCGAAGTATTTTGCTGGCAGAACGTTTGGTGTTGAATGTAATGCAACGTATGAGTGGCATTGCGACGACAACCCGAAAATATGTAGATCTGTTAAAAGGTACAGGCACTCAAGTATTGGATACCCGCAAGACGACACCTTTACTCCGTGTATTGGAAAAGGAAGCTGTCAAAATCGGTGGGGGAACCAATCACCGTTTTGGTTTATTCGACATGATCCTGATCAAGGACAATCATGTGGATTATAGTGGTGGAATTGTACCTGCATTGACACGTGCAAACGAGTATCGAAAGAAATTAAATAAACCAATAGAAATAGAAATTGAGGTCCGAAATTTTGCGGAACTTGACGAAGTTCTTAACTTTGGCGAAGTGGACCGAATCATGTTGGATAATTTTTCACCTGCGGATGTGGCCGAAGCTGTTAAAATTATCGGTCATCGCTTTAAGACAGAAGCCTCTGGAGGAATAACATTTGAAACCATTCGGTCATATGCAGAGGCTGGAGTAGACTATATCTCGGTGGGCGCTTTGACACACAGTGTCAAGAGTTTGGATCTTAGTTTGAAGGCCAAATTATTATAAGAACTGATTTAATTTAATGATATCGATTTATTTAGTAATTGCAGTATTACTAGCTTATTTGTTTGGTTCTATACCTACAGCGGTTTGGTTGGGTCAAGCATTTTATGGCGTAGATGTTCGTGAGTATGGGAGTGGTAATGCTGGAGCGACTAACACCTTTCGCGTTTTAGGGCCGCGTGCCGGTTCCATCGTGATGTTTGTGGATATATTTAAGGGATGGACGGCGACAAATCTTGCTTACCTGATTGAGCTGGGGCAGAATACCAGTGATGTTCAGTTCGTTAATTTTCAGTTGGCACTGGGGGTGATTGCTGTGATCGGGCACCTATTTCCGGTGTTTGCAGGCTTTCGGGGAGGAAAAGGGGTCGCGACATTGTGCGGGATGATCCTTGCAATACATACACCTGCAGCTTTGGTCTGTGTGTCCGTATTTATCATTATCCTATTGACCACCCATTATGTGTCTTTAAGTTCGATATCTGCTGGATTTGCCTTTCCGTTTAGTTTGGCATTTATTTTTAAGACTACGATTCCTTCGGTATTACTGTATGGCATCGCGATCTGTATACTCTTATTGATTACCCATCAAAAGAATATTGAGCGTCTGCTAAAGGGACATGAATCCAAGATTTATCTGTTCAAGAAAAAATCGAAAGAAAAAGAATAGGCACAATAATTGTATCCTGTAAAACGGATTTTAATAGAATATTATGAAAGGCATATTTAAGTATTCGGCTATGGTTTTGGCCTGTGTTGCGCTAGCATCGGGGATGTCAGGTTGTGCAACTTCAGCGGTTACTGGAAAGAAATATTTGAAATTGGTCAGTGCTGACCAAGTGAATCAGCAGGCAGCATTAGCTTATAAAGATTTTTTATCGAAAAATAGTGCAAAGGTGATTACCGGTACAGCGGATGCAGCAATGGTGAAACGTGTGGGTAACCGATTGGCAACAGCGGTAAACCAATATCTGCAAAGCAAGGGTATAGCCAATAAATATAATTTCAACTGGGAATTTAACTTGGTGAAGAGCGACGATGTGAATGCTTGGTGTATGCCGGGCGGTAAAGTCGCTGTATATACAGGAATATTACAGGTAACGCGCACCGAAGCAGGTATGGCGACAGTAATGGGGCATGAAATTGCCCATGCTATTGAAGAGCATTCCGTGGCGCAGGCATCCAACCAGATGGCTTTACAAATGGGTGGGCAGATCCTGGGGTCAGCAGCGGGGATGACGGGTAGCAGCTCACTAGGTATTTTTAACAACCTATATGGTTTGGGGGGAAGCTTGGCACAGTTGAAATTCTCCCGAAGCGATGAGTCTTCTGCCGATCAGGCTGGGTTAATTATTATGGCGTTGGCCGGTTACGATCCGAATGAAGCCATTGGATTTTGGAAGCGTATGGCATCGGGCAGTCAAAAAGGTCAACCCGAGTTTTTGAGTACCCACCCGAGTGATGCCCGTCGTATTGCGGATATTGAGAAACAGATTCCAAATGCAATGCGGTATTACAAAAAGTAAAAACGTAATTTGATTGTAATAGAAAGGGAGCATCTGTTATGCTCCCTTTTTTTGTTTTCAGTTTATGCTATTTTAGTTTATACACCTGCAATTGCATCAGAGATACCTAATACAACTCCAAGTATAAGACCCAGAAAATTAAATCCGATCGTGATAATAACGATGATCCCGATGAATTTATAATGCTTTTTTAGGGCATCGAGACAGAGTTCAAGTTGAATGCTGTCGCGGTTTTCTATTGCTTTTCTTGCTTTAGATCCGAAATTATACAAATAATAAATTGGGAGGCAGGAGAAAGCCAGCAGCAGTAAGTAAAGTACACCGAAGGTCGATATTGTACCGGCCGAGACATATTCACCCTGACCCAAAGATAAGGCGCTGGCCCCAAAGATCAAGCTAATCATGGTGATGGCCGATATTCCGATAAAAATAAAACAGACAATAGCCAAAAAATTGGCCCATTTAGCTGCTGAAGCTAAGAAAGAAAGCCCTGCTGGAGACAGTTTAATGTCTGCGGGTTCGTGAAAAGAAGAATTTTGAATACCGACTTCCATGAAAAGAAAATTATAAAGGTGTGCGAATTTCTAAAAAGTTATCCGTTTTTAAAAACAGATTTTTAGAGAAAACCAATTCGCAGGGACAATAGTTTACAGTTTTAATACAAATCCTAGGTTAGTAGCGCCATTGCTACAAAAAAACGAGTTGATCAATAAAATGCTCGGTTGAGAGAAAGTTAGTGAATTTTTTTTAAAAAGCTTTCTTTATGATTGGAAGAATGTTGTTACAAATATGCAATTTAATAATCAATTTGAGTGTTTTTGGTTTAATTTTTTATTCCCTTAATGTTAATTTTTTACTAAAAATAGCTATTTTATGTTGTTTTGTGATTTTTTTTATATTTTAGATTGTCAATAAACATTTTAACCGGTTTTAATTTTTTAATTTATTCTTATGAAAAGAAAAATTTTGTTAGTATTTGCTTTGATATGCCTATTTAGTTGTAGTAAGCAAGAGTTACAACCAGATGATAACATAAATCTTGCGGAAATAAATAAATTAGCTAATGCAAATAATGTATTGAACGCGTCGTGGCTTGGTTCCACCGATATTACTATCTATACAAGAAATAGTAGCCTCATTACCGTGCCACTAACTGTATCCTATCCGTGGTACTCAGCTGGAAATCCAATGGCTGTAGCCAATCCTGATATTCAACCAGCTGATGGTTGGGAATTGGTCTATGATAATCTTGGGACAGCGGCGAAGGGTGTTGATTTTCCTTTTTTTGCACTCTATAATAAGTACAGAGGGATTTTGCGTCTATTTTTATACAATTCGCAACGTGTTTCTGCAAACTATTTTAGAGGTGAATTATATTTTAGAGAAAGCAATTTTTCAAATTCTATTTTATCCTATGTGGGTGATGAAGCGAAATCTAGTTATGCAACTTATGATCCTTCTGAAAAACAGACTGTTGTTGCCTATGCAAATGCGTACTCATCATGGATAAACTTTGATTTTACGTTGGCTAATTACGACGACAGGATTAATAAAAATAATGTCTTAGATTTCAAGATGTATTCAATAAATGAATCAAATATCAATTTGTCTTCGACAGAGTTTACTTTGGCTCATGAATTGGCTAATAAAGCGCAACTGGGAACTTCATCATCGTCTTTTTCCTCAACTTTACAAACCGGACAAAAGTATATTAAAACATTTGATGATACTAAAAAGCTCTTAAAGGAGGTAGGAGGTTTATCTAATCGCCCCTCGTTGTTAACAACTATCGGTTCGATAGCGAGTAAATCTTATCTTAACGCAATTCCTTTATTTGGTCAAGCTTTAGGGATTGTAAGCGCTTTTATTGGAGGGAAGAGCCAGCCTTTTCAATGGCAAATGTTGAAATTTAATGGAACTCTTAAGTTAGAAGGTACATTTACCTCGACAGTGCCAGTGTATACTCTATCTTTGGCCACAAGCAATGATATACCCACTGGTACGGTAATTAAGAAGTTAAACACGACAAACTTTGGTGTGTTCAATTTGAAAAACAATCCTGAATTAGTTATTATTAGAGATGTTGAGCAATTGGTTCCTGGCGCTAATCCCAATTGGTCGATGGCTGATCATGACTATTCGAGGTATACAGATTTTAAGCTTAAAAACGGAGATTCAGATTTATTGTTAAATCCAAATACAGGTTTAAATCTAATATCAAAAAAAGTCAGAGTTATTGCAGACTTTGATTATACGCCTTATAGTGATGGCGAATATTTAAATGAGAACTTTTTTGATTTAAATCAAAATGTTGTTTTTGATGCGCGATATACAAAAAACGATATATGGGATGGTTATACTTACAGTATATCTAGCCCTAGGCAAATGGGCCTAGAATTAATTTTTAGGCCCATAGGAATATCTGATAGTTCTAAAGATATAGTGTTTCTAAAGGTGTATAAAACTAAAATAACATATTAACTACGAGTATTCAGATTTCATAAAGAAAGTCTCTAGAAATTCTGGAGACTTTTCTTTTTCCAGACAAAATATGTGACAACCTATATAAAATAGAATAGACCGCGAGATTTAATTATTGTTACAATTGAAATAGGTTGATTAGGTTTGGGAAACTATTTTTTAGCAAGAGGGGTTCGATGAAAAGCTAGTTTAAAAGATGTTATAACGTTTTTTTTGTGTAAAAATTGTGTAAAAGGCCAGCGATTTGCGGTCGAAAGATAGAAACTAGATGTGTGGTAGTATGTTAAGTTTATATTAAGTCCTTTGTTATTTGAAATCTCTTAGTAATTTTGCTTAACATTTTTTAACAAATCACATTATATGAAAAGATCTTTACTCTTTTTCGCTCTTGTAATGGCCAGTTATGGTGCTGTACAAGCTCAGGTCACGACAAGTAGCGTTACAGGTATTGTAAAAGAGGCAAACGGCAGTGTTACTTCGGGCGCTACTATCAAAGCAACACACGTGCCATCGGGAACGGTTTATTCGGGTTCTTCAAACTCAGTAGGTCGTTTTAATTTACCAGCGATGCGTGTTGGTGGACCTTATAGAATAGAGGTAACCTATGTTGGGCAGAATCCAATTGTTTATAATGATGTTTACATACAATTGGGGCAACCTTACGTATTGAACAGTACATTTGGAAATAATGAAACAGTTTTGGATGAAGTTGCTGTCACGAGAACTGGGGGGTCGAAGAATTTAAAAACCGGCGCTGAAACATCCATTTCTAGAAAACAGATGGAAAATCTACCAACTGTTTCCCGTTCAATAGAAGATTTTACGAGACTAACGCCGCAAGCTGATGTTAAAGGAGGTTCTGTTTCTATTGGTGGAATGAATAATAGATTCAACCAATTTACTATTGATGGAGCTGTTACCAACGATGTTTTTGGTTTAAATGCAAACGGATTAAATGGCGGGGGGAGTGGTACAAGTCCAATATCTTTAGATGCGATAGAACAAATGTCTGTTCAGGTTGCGCCTTTTGACGTTCGGACAAGTGGATTTGCTGGTGGTGGTATTTCTGCTGTAACCAAGTCCGGTACGAACCAGTTTCAAGGATCAGTATATCACTATTTCCGGAATCAGGATTTAACGGGAAAAACACCAAAATCGTTAGTTAAAGATGGCGATGAAAGAACTAAACTAGCGAATTTTTCTGAGAAAACATATGGAGTACGTTTAGGCGGTCCAATTATAAAGGATAAATTATTCTTCTTTGTAAATTACGAACATACCAAGAATAACACTCCCGAAAATTATCCAGTAGGCTCTTCTGGCTCTAATTTATTAGAAGCAGATGCGAAACGGATTTATGATATTGCGTTGAGCAAATATAGTTATGATGCGGGTTCATATACTGATCTTGCGGATGAAAACACATCTAATAAAGTGATGACGCGTTTAGATTGGAATATCAACGAAAAAAATAAACTTTCATTGAGATACAATTATGTAGACGGGATTGATGTGGGCAATACCCGTACAGCATCTTCATTAACATTTGGTAATGGTGCAATCTTAAAAGATTTTAAGTCAAATACACTTACTTTGGAGTTAAGTAGTCGGATTAATAATTCATTGGCGAATAGTTTTATTGCTGGTTATACACGTGTAAGAGATTCAAGAAGTTATAAAGGTCAATTATTTCCATATGTTCGAATTAATACAACCAAAACTGGAACTTATTACTTGGGAGTAGATCCATATACTAATATTAATCAGCTTGATCAAGATGTTTATACATTATCTAATAACCTAACCTGGTATAAAGGGCTTCACACCTTGACATTTGGGACGCATAATGAGTTCTATAAAATGTACAATGCTTATACAGGGAATTCTAATGGATCATTTATTTTTAACGATTCTAAGGTCGGCGATATAAACCCCGTAACCGGAAATCCTTACACTGCTATTGAAAATTTTGAACGAGGGATGGCGACTAATATGGATTTTGGTTATAGTAACACGGACGATCCACGTCAAGGTGCTAAATTTAATGCTGTACAATTAGGATTTTATGTTCAAGACGAATATCAAATGCAGGATAATCTAAAAATTACTGCAGGTCTTCGTGTAGATATTCCAATTTATTTGGATAAGCCAATGGAGAATACTGATTTTAATAATTCTATTCTGGCGAAACAATATAATGTTCAAACCAATCGGATGCCAAGCGCTCCTTTGATGTTCTCTCCTCGGATTGGATTCAACTGGGATGTGAATAGAGACCGTTCAACCATTGTACGTGGAGGAATGGGTATTTTTACCTCACGCGTTCCTTTTGTTTGGGCAGCAGGTGCCTTTACACAAAGCGGTGCTCTTTTGGGTGGAAATAAACTCGGGAATGGTACAGATGCAAATGTTCCCTTTATCAGCGATGTTAACAAATTGCCTAAATATGATGGAGCGGTTACGCCGTCCGGAAATATTACAGTACTTGATAAAAATTTGAAAATGCCTCAGATTGCTCGTTTCTCGGGTGGAGTCGATCAAGTATTACCTTATGGAATTAAAGGAACATTAGAATTTATTTACTCCAAAAATCTAAGTGCTTTTAATTTTAGGGATTTAAATCTAGAACGACCAATAGGTACTTTGGAAGGAGCTGATAATCGTGTGGTATATGATGCAAATAATAATAACCGCCGCGTATTGGATAATTATACTGAAGTTATTTATGTAAATAATGTTAACAAAGGTTACTCTTGGTCAACAACGGCATCGTTATCGAAAAGTTTCTTGTTTGGTTTAGATGCATCTGTAGCCTATACTTATACAGCTGCGAAAGACTTGATATCTGGTACATCTTCTCAAAACCAATCCAATTGGTATAGAGTTGCTTCTGTAAATGGTTCAAATAATGTAACCCTTGCTCACAATCCATTTAGTACAGGAAGTCGTGTTATCGGATTTTTGTCATTTTCTAAAGAATACTTGAAACATTTAGGTACTTCTATATCTCTTGTTTATACAGGACAATCTGGCGCTAGATTTTCTTACTTAGCTGGAGGAAATCTACTTGGTTATGCGTCAGCAGGTAATCAATATAATTTAATGTATATTCCAAGAAACCAATCTGAGATAACATTTGTCCAGTCTGGGGATCAAACTCCGCAACAACAATGGGAGGCTTTGAATGGCTTTATTGAATCTAATGATTATCTGAAGTCAAGGAGGGGCCAATATGCCGAAAGAAATGGAGCTCGATCACCCTTCTCACATAAATTTGATTTAAAAATTGTTCAAGATTTATTTACAAATATTGGCAATACAAAAAACAAACTTCAACTTTCTGTTGATATCATGAATGTTGGTAACTTATTGAATGGTAACTGGGGAAAACAATATACTGGTGTAGGAAGTTTCTGGGATAATAGTTTCGTCCCTGTGACCTTTGCTGGTTATGAAGGAACTACCAAGAAACCAACTTATCGTTTGGGCAATTTAAATAACAACACACCTTATTATGTTCAAGATATCTATTCAAGATGGTCTGCACAAGTAGGTATCCGTTATATCTTCAACTAATCCGAAGAACATATCTTAAGAAAAACCGTCCTAGATGATAGGGCGGTTTTTTTTATATGTTAAATTTTGTTTTTTTTGGGGATAATGAAGAAAAATAAGGTCGTCGCCGAATAAGCGGCGAAGCAGTTCCGAATGACTTTCGAAGATAGGATCAACAACTAGTACAAAATATCCTTCGCCTAATTTCCTATTTTCTTTGCTATTTTTCCTGGCCTTGTTCGCCCTTTGCCCCTCTTTTGGTTTACAGTTAGCCTACTGTTTACCTATTGTAGTAGGCCAATAGTAAGCTAACTGTAGGTCAATAGTAGGTGAAACTTAAAACGGAGCTAGGTAATTATAGATGGAAAGTGTATAGTTGAGTTCTGGGATACCTACATTGATTAATATTTATTTTGCTAATTATTTTAGTATTTTCAGCTAATTTTTATTATTTTTGCTTCATAACCAGTTTGTAATTATATGACCAGTTTAAAAAAGTATCTTGGGAAGTATGTTGATCCACGTACTGATTTCGGTTGGAAGTTTTATTTTGGAAGAGAGGAGAACAAAATTTTATTGATTGAATTTCTGAATAGCCTGTTTGAAGGAGAAAAGGTTGTGAAGGATCTACGCTATAAGACTGTGGAACATGATGGAGATCATGAGGACATACGCCGTGTAGTTTTTGATCTGCTCTGTATTAGCGATGATGGCAAGCATTTTATCGTTGAGATGCAGCAATTATTTCAAGAGTTCTTTAAGGATCGGGCTATTTATTATACCTCAAGACTGATCAATAAACAATTGACCCGCGGCAAGAAAGGTAACAGTTATTGCTTGCCTGAGGTGTATTTTATTGGCATTTTGGAATTTCGAATGGATGAAAGAAAGGGTTTCGAACATCCGGATACAGGTCAT
This sequence comes from Sphingobacterium puteale, assembly GCF_003627955.1. Lineage (GTDB taxonomy): Bacteria > Bacteroidota > Bacteroidia > Sphingobacteriales > Sphingobacteriaceae > Sphingobacterium > Sphingobacterium puteale. Next base: position 97,089 of record NZ_RBWS01000010.1, read on the forward strand.
CCTTATTTCTATGATGTAGCGCTATGTGATAAAAATACACATGAAATATTTTACGATAAGCTGGGCTATAAAATGGTATCCTTACCTCTTTTTAATAAAACTCCCGAAGAGCTAGTTTCGGTCATGGATCAATGGTTGTATCTTCTTAAACATCTGAGTACCATGGATAAATTGCCGGCTTTTTTGGATAAGCGAATATTTGGCCTTATCTTTGAAATAGGAGAGATAGGTAAATTAACGGAGGAAGATCTGATGTCATACGAAGCAAGTTTAAAACATAAAAGAGATGCCGAAAGCGTTTTCAATTCGGCAATAAATACCGGACGTGAGGAAGGTCGAAAGGTTGGTCTTGAAGAAGGTCTAAAACTAGGACTTGCAGAAGGGAAAGCTAAAGGACTTGCAGAAGGGAAAGCTAAAGGACTTGCAGAAGGGAAAGCTAAAGGACTAGCAGAAGGGAAAGCTAAAGGGCTTGCAGAAGGGAAAGCTAAAGGGCTTGCAGAAGGGAAAGCTAAAGGACTTGCAGAAGGGAAAGTTAAAGGACTTGCAGAAGGGAAAGCTAAAGGACTTGCAGAAGGGAAAGTTAAAGGACTTGCAGAAGGAGAATATAAAAAGGCTATTGAATTTGCACGTGCAATGAAGAAAGATGGTGTTCCTATCGAACAGATTATACGCTATTCTGGCTTCTCTGCCGAAGAAATCGAAAAATTTTAATCATATAGTCCACTATTCACAACAACCCGATTATTTTTTGATTATCGTCCGGTATTTATAATCTTTGTATAGATTATAATAAATAAATTATGGGAAGTTCCCACGAGCAGTCTCTAAGTATAGCGTTGCCAAATCCCATCCGGTATTTTCCCATGGGAGATCAGGCGCTCGTTCTCTCCTTTGGCGATACAATTTCCGAGATGGTCAATGTGCGTGTTCGTCAGGTTGCTACGCATATCGACAACTGGTCGCAGCCAGGCGTTATCGAGTATGTTCCGGCCTATACAACAATCACGATATACTATGATCCGCTGAAGATTACCTATCAGGAGCTATTATCTGTGCTCCAGATGATTGTACAAGATATACCAGAGGATACAGAATATATAGGCAAAAAAAAGGAAATCCCTGTCTATTACAACGGGGCTGATCTAGCTTATGTAGCCCAATATAACGGGTTGACAGAGGAAGAAGTTATCCGTTTACACAGTACCCCCGAATACCGGGTATATATGATCGGATTTGTTCCCGGATTTCCCTATTTGGGCGGTATGGACAGTCGGATCGCGACGCCACGAAAGGAGGTGCCCCGCTTGAAAATAGAAGCGGGTGCAGTGGGCATCGCGGGGGAACAGACTGGCGTTTACCCAATCGAAACTCCAGGTGGTTGGCAAATTATCGGACATACACCGCTACAATTATTTGATCTTAGCAAGGAGAGTCCCTCACTCCTCGAAATGGGAGATTGTGTACGCTTTGTTCCCATCACATATGATGAGTTTGTACTACTAAAAACAGAATCCTATGGGCATTAAGATCATCAAAGCGGGCATGTTGACGACCATACAGGACTTGGGACGCTATGGTCTACAGCGTTACGGTATGGCGGTTAGCGGAGCGATGGATAGCTATGCTTTACTTCTTGGTAACAGTATCCTGGGAAATGCAGACAACGAAGCCGCCATAGAATGTACTGTCCTTGGTCCTATCATTTATTTCGAACAGACACAACTTATCACAGTGACAGGGGCTAACCTGTCGCCCAAAGTTGACGGTCAGTCGTTGCCGATGTGGAAACCGGTCCTGATTGAGGCTGGCTCACTGCTGTCCTTCGGACGACCAAATTCGGGCTGCAGGGCTTATATCTGTTTTCAGGGTGGGCTTGATATCCCCAAATTGCTGGGCAGCAGGTCGACTTATAGTAAAGGACAAGTAGGTGGCTGGAAGGGAAGACCGCTTCAAGAGGGGGACCGTATCGCTTTCCGACATTGCTATAAGGGGAAAGATAGCTTGTTTCGCTGGAGCATGGATCCAAGCCTATACCCGGATCTCAGTACGAACGTCATCCGGGTAATGGATGGACCGCAATTGCCCTGCTTTGAAAGTGCAGCTCAAAAGAGCTTCTTTTCGGATGTATTCACCATCAGCAACAACTCGGACAGGATGGGCTATCGGCTAACATCCAAACGGCTTCGGCTAACAGAACAAAAGGAACTGTTGTCAACGGCGGTGACCTTCGGGAGCATTCAGGTGCCGCCTGATGGCAATGCGATTGTCTTAATGGCTGACCATCCGACCACAGGCGGCTATCCGGTGATTGCACAGGTGGCCACAATAGACCTGCCACTTCTGGCTCAAAAAGGGCCAAATAATCGTATCAGCTTTGAACGGATTAGCCTGGATGAGGCGCATGACCTGCTGAAGAAACAGCATACGCAATTTAAAAAACTGAAACGTGCAATCGCATTGAAATATGAAAAAACAGCTTACCATAGATTTGAATTGTGACATGGGCGAGAGCTTTGGCCCTTGGAAAATGGGCGATGACGAGGCGGTCCTGCCTTATGTTTCCGCCGTAAATATTGCCTGTGGTTTTCATGCCGGAGATCCTTCGACAATGATGAAAACCATTCAGCTGGCCCTGAAATACAAGGTCAAAATAGGCGCCCATCCCGGTTTTCAGGATCTGGTAGGTTTTGGCAGACGTGAGATGCAGCTTACAGCGCGGGAAGTGTATGCGCTGGTCGTCTATCAGGTGGGGGCACTTGCTGCCTGTGCCAAAGTGCAACAGACAACATTGCAACATGTAAAACCGCATGGCGCGCTTTATAATATGGCGGCAAGAAAGCCTGAGCTGGCAGACGCCATTGCAGCTGCCGTCTATGATATAGACCCCCGACTCGTACTATATGGGCTCTCGGGAAGCGAACTCATCAGAGCTGGCAGAGCAAAGGGATTGAATGTTTATCGTGAGGTCTTTGCCGACCGCACTTACCAACAGGATGGCACATTGACCCCAAGGTCGGATAAACATGCCCTGATCCATGATCCTAAACAGGCCGCCGAGCAGGTGGTTGGTATGATTAAAACAGGAAAAGTTGTTTCCCTGCAAGGTACTACGGTCGATATCCAGGCCGATACCATCTGCCTGCATGGCGACGGCGAAGAGGCTGTCCAGTTTGCAAGGACAGTCAACCAGACCTTAAAAGACAATCAGATACTTATCCGATGAAACAAAAAAACACCTCAGCGCTTATTGGAGCGGCATTATTGATGGCGACATCGGCTATCGGTCCGGGATTCCTGACCCAGACCACGGTTTTTACCAAATCACTGGGCGCGAGCTTTGGATTCGTAATTCTGGTTTCGATCCTGATTGATATTGGGGTTCAGCTGAATATATGGCGTGTGATAGCGGTCTCGGAAATGAGGGCGCAGGATATCGCCAATAAATTGCTGCCCGGACTGGGGGGCTTTATTTCCTTGCTTATTATCCTCGGTGGACTGGCATTTAATATTGGTAACGTCGCTGGGGCTGGACTGGGACTGGAGGCGCTCTTTGGTGTTAATGTCATGACCGGAGCCTGCATTTCTGCATTGATCGCCATTGCTGTATTTATTAATAAGCAGATCGGAAAAGCCATGGACCGTTTTACGCAGCTTATGGGAGCAATTATGATATTGGCTTTTATTTACATCACGCTGATATCTTCGCCACCATTGGGCGAGGCGGTACTGCGTACGGTGGCTCCTGCAAAAATTGATTTTGTCTCCATCATTACACTGGTCGGAGGGACTGTCGGTGGCTATATCACTTTTGCGGGTGGTCATCGTCTGATTGATGCGGGGGTAAAGGGATTTGATGCTTTACCTACCGTCAATAGAAGTGCTGTCATGGGGATATCGGTTGCTTCGCTGGTCAGGGTATGTCTATTTTTGGCTGCGCTGGGTGTGCTGAGCAAGGGCTTGCTGATCGACGATGGCAATCCTACAGCTTCGGTCTTCCGGCTTGCAGCGGGCAATTTTGGTTATCGCCTGTTTGGCCTGGTGATGTTCGCTGCTTCGATTACCTCCATTATTGGTTCGGCTTATACTTCCGTTTCCTTTATAAAAACATTCAGTGCACGGATCGCTAAAAATGAAAATTGGGTTATTATTGCCTTTATCTTGATTTCTACCATCATATTTGTTTTTGTAGGTAAACCTGTTCATTTATTGATTATCGCTGGTGCAGTCAATGGGATTATATTGCCCGTCTCGCTGACGGTGATGCTAATCGCTGCCTATAAACCGGCAATTGTCGGTGTATATAAACAACCGGTGATCCTCACGCTGATTGGCGTGATAATCGTTGTCTTAATGTCCTTTATGAGCCTGCGTGTGATGATGGATCTATAATTTTTTGGCTGTGCAACTACAGATGTCAATATTTCCACCTAAATGACCGAAAATTACCCCTCGAAAAAGCAGCGGCATAACGATATTTGGTATAATAACTAAATATAAACCCAGCTGATGATATCTTTTATGAGGTCGATACTTTCGGGTATTGTTGTGTCTTTGGCACTATATGCTCCGGCACAGGACATAAATTTAAAAAGCTGGCCCGAAGAGGCCAATCCCATGACCATTGGCCGTTTGGTCGCACAGCGTTTTGTCGAAAGTCCACATAACAGCTTTAAACCGCCTGCACCGCCCAAATCTATTACTTATCCGGAAGTATGTACCTGGTATGGGGCATTGAAGTTTGCGGAAATCTCCCAGGACAAAGCGCTGCTCGATAAGCTGAAACAACGCTTTATGCCTTTTTTTGATACCGAGAAGCACCTGGTACCCCGCCCCTGGCATGTGGATTATGCGGTATTCGGAACGGTTCCCCTTGAACTTTACCAGCAGACAAAAAACAAAACTTTTCGCGGGATGGGGATGCGTTTTGCCGATGCGCAATGGAGTATTCCTATTGATTCACCTCAAACGGTGAAAGATGCTTACCAAAAGTTCTTGGACAAGGGACTGACCTGGCAGACCCGCTATTGGATCGATGATATGTATATGATCACCATGGTACAGTCAAAAGCTTTTCAGGTGACCGGGGAACGTAAATACATTGACCGGGCTGCCCATGAAATGCTCGTCTATCTTGATACCATCCAAAAGGAGAATGGACTATTCTATCATGCCCCGGATGCGCCCTTCTTTTGGGGAAGGGGGAATGGCTGGATGGCGGCGGGGATGAGTGAGTTGTTGTCTTCCTTACCGGCCGATAACCCCAATAGACCGGCGATATTAACCGCTTACAAAAAAATGATGGCCAGCCTCAAAAAGTATCAACGGGAGGATGGGCTGTGGGGCCAACTGATCGATAAACCGGAATCCTGGGCCGAGACTTCGGGCTCAGCCATGTTTACCTATGCGCTGATTACCGGCGTGCGGAACGGCTGGCTTGATGCCAGTGAGTATACGCCTATCGCACGTAAGGCTTGGTTGGCTCTTGTTGGCTATATCAACGAACAAGGAGATATAGCCAATGTCTGTGAGGGTACCAACCGAAAAAATAATTATCAATATTATCTGGACCGAAAACAAAAGACGGGTGACATGCACGGGCAGGCGCCGATACTCTGGTGTGTAAATGCGCTGTTAAAAAAATAGATGCTATGGAGAGAATCTTGATGATCTTTATGCTGTTGATCTGTACGCAGGCAAAGACGCAGCCTATTCAATGGAAAGAGCAGTATCCAGGTGTATGGAAAGGTACTTTTGGTCAGCCCGAGAAATATACCTTGCTGGGTGCTGCCGATAGTAAACCTCGCGCTGCTACACTTGAACAGCTGCAATCAACTGATTTTCCATTGCCGAAAATGGAAATTCATGCCGAACTGATTGACGGGAAAACCTATGTGCGGATGCCCTTGACAAAAAATGAACAGATCTATGGATTAGGCCTGAATTTCCAAACTGTTCACCAACGCGGCAAGATACTTAACCTGCATGTGGACCACTATGGGGGCAAGGACAATGGCCGTACGCATGCCCCCGTTCCTTTTTATGTATCCTCCAAAGGGTATGGAGTGCTTGTTAATTCTGCGCAGTATCTGACCTATTACATAGGTACAGGTGTGCGTAAAGATGCGAAGGAGCCGGCAGAAGCCAAGGATCGCAATACCGATAAAAGCTGGAACTCACGGCCTTATTCAGATGCGGTAGAGATTTATATCCTGGCAGCAGGTGTGGAAATTTATGTTTTTGCAGGTATAAATCCCCTCGACGCAATTAAACGATACAATCTATTCTGCGGTGGCGGTGCATTGCCGCCACGATGGGGGCTGGGATTTACACAGCGGGTACAAAAACTCTATACGTCCGAAGAGGTGCTCAATGAAGCCGACCAGTTTGAAAAACATGGTTTCCCACTTGATTTCATTGGTCTTGAGCCCGGATGGCAGTCGCGGGCTTATCCATGTACATTTGAATGGGACAAAGGGCGTTTTCCGGATCCAGCTGCTTTGATCAAGAAATTGGCTACGAAGGGAATTCGTCTAAATCTCTGGACGAACCCGTATGTCTCACCAGAAGCGGGTATCAGCAAGGCTATTGAACCTTATACAGGTTCCCATACCGTCTGGAATGGTACAGTGCCTGATTTGAATCATCCCCAAGCTAAGAAAATCCTCGCTAAACAATTCATGGATGCCCAGCTCAATATTGGCGTCAGCGGTTATAAAATGGATGAAGTAGACGGCTACGATTATTATCTTTGGCCTGATATGGCCAAATTTCCATCGGGTATCAGTGGTATCCAGATGCGGCAGACCTATGGGGTACTCGCACAGAAACTGACCGATAGCCTGTATAGAAGTCTGAATAAGCGAACCTTCGGACTGGTACGTGCATCGAATGCCGGAGCCAATAATTTGCCCTATGTCATCTACAATGACTATTACAGTCACCAGGATTTTATAACGGCATTGGTCAATAGTGGATTTTGCGGTGTACTATGGACGCCGGAAGTGCGAGGGTCGAAAACAGGGCAGGAGTGGCTACGCCGCTTTCAATCCGTTATCTTTTCACCAATGGCCATGATCAATGCTTGGTCCAGTGGGACAAAACCCTGGTCTTTTCCCGAAGTTGCTGATCAGGTGAAATATTATGCACAATTGCGGATGGAGCTAATGCCGTATTTATATTCCGAATTTGCAAAGTATCACTATGAGGGTACACCTCCTTTCAGGGCGATGGTACTGGAAGAAGGCTTCGAAGGGCAGGTGAAGGTGGCGCCGGGCAACCCAGACCTGGAAACAAATCCATATCTCGAAGCCGTCAACAGAGAAGTCAAGGATCAGTATATGTGTGGTGAATACATACTTGTCGCGCCCTTATTCGCTGGAGAGTCATCCCGAAAAGTGTTGTTGCCAAAAGGGAATTGGTATGATTTCTATACAGGGAAATATGTGGGCAATGGAGAAGAGATCGTTGCCGATCCGGGCACGGACCGCATACCGGTCTACGTCAAAGATGGCGGTATTATACCCATGATGGGTAGTCGTTTACACATGCCGCTCCCCAATGAAAAAGTTGATTTGACTATCCGTCATTATGGGCAGAAGGAGGGAAACTATCAGATATATGATGATGACGGTGTGAGCTTTGACTATGAAAAAGGAAGCTATGCCTGGCGTAGGGTTCTGGTCAAAAAAAATGGAAAGGGGAGTCTGCGTGGAGAAATATCCAAACCGCAGCAAGGAAAACCAAATACGATCGGAAGGGTTCAATTTGAATTTATGACAAAATAGGAATATTAAAACCCCTTGTCACTGATGGTGGAAACGGGTGCTTTTTGGGATAAAATGACCATTTTTTACTGCTAAAAAGAACAAAATTTACCCCCTTTTACAAGAGGAAGTGCCCGATATTTGGGGAATAACGAATTATAAACAATAACCAAATAAGGAAATGAGGGTCAGTCTGTCATTAGCTTCGGTCAATAGCGAAGCCGGGACGAAATGGGAGCATGATGGCCCGAATTCCATCGTATAGTAAATAACCAATTAATAAAAATCTAACTTATGATGAAAAGTATCACAAAAATGGGGTGCTTTGTACTCTGCCTATTTTTAATAATGGGCAGTATGGGCTTCCCGCTATTTGCCCAGCAGAATATCCGGATTTCAGGCAAAGTGAGCAACAGTAAAGGCGATGCACTTCAAGGGGTGAGCGTCCGTATTAAAGGGAAGAGCCAGGGAACGAGCACAGATGCAGCCGGGAAGTATCAGCTTGAAGCTGCTCCTACTAACACGCTCGTGTTTAGTCAGGTTGGTATGAAAGAGGAGGAACGAGCCATCGGCGGTCAGCGACAGATAGATGTACAGCTGGTCGAAAGCGATAATGCCCTGGATGAGATCGTAGTCACAGGCTATGGTAGCGTCGCAAAAAAGCGGGATCTGACCGGAGCAATATCTTCTGTCAACGCAAAAAAAATCCAAGAAAGACAGCCCATAAACCTATTTGATGCCCTTCAAGGACAAGCTGCCGGTGTACTGATCGTCAACGATGGGGGCGGTGCTCCTGGGGCAACAGGATCCATACAGGTGCGGGGAACCTCAACGTTGAATGGTGGTAACGGGCCTTTGTATCTGGTCGACGGCGTTATCAATCCGGATGGCGCAAATATTAATCCTACGGATATCGAAAACATCGAAGTATTAAAAGATGCTGCATCTGCCTCAATCTATGGATCGCGCGCAGCAAATGGTGTTATTTTGATCACAACCAAGCGTGGTGCGGAAGGAAAACCTCTGATTAATGTCAATTATAACCACCTGTTTGGCCGTCTGGCGCATTATATTCCGGTGAGCAATTCGGCTGAAGTGCGCGAGTTTAGAAATATACAGGGACAAAATAGTAACATAGACTCGCTAAATCCAAGCTTTAATGCAGATAATGATCTTCAAAAATTGCTTCTCGGCAATCTTGCGCAAAAGAAAGAGATCAAGTTGAGTATCGGTGGTGGCCAAAAAAATCTTCGTTATTACAGCAGTTTAAATTATCTGGATGATAAGTCCATTATCCTGAATAGCTATGCAAAGCGTTTGCAGTCGCGGATCAATGTGGAGTATCAGGCCTCATCGAAACTGAGATACGCGAATAATATCTCCTTTGCCTGGCAAAAAGGTAATACCATTCCAATTGCCAACACGGTACGTGTCGTCATGGACAGGCCGGCCTATTCTCTGATCTATTATCCTGACGGATCCTTGACGAGTTATGTTGGATCGAAACGAAATCCGGTCGCCAATGCATTGTATGAACAAAATATTGACGAAACTTATTCGGGACAGTTTAATAACCAATTGGACTATCAGTTGACGAATGATCTAAAACTGACGGCTTTGTTTAATGCGCGGTTGGATAACTTGCAAAATACAGGCTTTTCACCTCGTTTTCTATCGCCCAATAAAGATCAGAACAGTGGGACGAATGAATTTACCAAGACCTTCTCCTGGGAATTCCAGACATTTGCCAACTATAACAAAACATTCGCGCAGGACCATAACGTATATGCCTTGTTGGGATTCAGCGCCGACCGTAGACGTTTCGATCGTTTCCATTCTGAGTATTTGAATAGTGTAAACGAAGAAGTCTTGGTCACATTCCCGGATTATCTGACCTCATCGAAGACGTATACATCGGCGACTGCAAATGCTACAGCTTCCCTATTCAGCAGAATTGGTTATAATTATAAGAGTCGTTACCTTCTACAAGCATCGTATAGAAGGGATGGGTCGTCCAGATTTGGACCGAGCAACAAGTGGGGAAATTTTTTCTCGGGATCAGCTGCCTGGCGTTTTTCCGACGAAAATTTTATGAAATGGGCCAAGCCAGCGTTGCAGGACGCAAAATTGAGATATAGTTTTGGTCAACTCGGAAATGACAAAATAGGGGATTACGAATCTTATGCCAAAGTCGCATTTGGTGGAAATTATAATGGTGTGGGGGGAGCTTCAATGACCCCGACTTTAGGTAATTATTTGATCAAATGGGAAATGACCACGCAGAATAATGTGGGACTAGACCTTACCTTGCTTAATGGAAGATTGGGCTTCACCGCAGATTACTATGTGAAAACAACAACGGACTTGTTGTATCCCAGAGAGTTGCCAAAAGAAACCGGATACACCAAACTACAGGTGAATGTGGGATCGATCCGAACCCGGGGAATGGAGTTTGTGATTAATGCCCGACCGATCGTTCGATCAAATTTTAGCTGGGAAATCAACGGAAATATCTCTTTTGAACGGGGAAAAGTTGTGAAACTTGCCGATGGTATTCCTTTCTTTCCGGGAAATAAATGGTACCTCGAAGAAGGTGGGCGCATCGGTAATTTTTATGGGTGGAAAAATTTAGGCGTATATGCTTGGGATGAATCCAATGCCTATAACGATAACTGGGATAAACTGACACTTGTACTTGACGATCAGGGAAAACCATTGTACCGCGACGGTAAACCTGTTTATACATCAGATGGACAAAATTATGAAGGAACGGTGCATCATCTGTATGCTCCGGACGGAAAGCTGAAAGGGGGAGATGCCGAGTGGCTCAACAACAAACGCGATAGTTTGATAAATGATGACGATCGTATGATTTTGGGTAATCCTACGCCTGATTTCTACTTTGGTTTTATGCAAACCTTTACCTACAACCGTTTTTCTTTGAATGTCCTTTTTAATGGTGCAATCGGTGGAGAAGTGTATAATGCTTTGTTGCAACGGCAAAACTATCCTTCAAATACCGGAGCTGGATCACCGGATATGGTTTACAATGTATGGAGAAAACCCGGGGACGAAGCGAAATATCCCTACTATCCTGAAAGAAACAATCGAGGGAACATGAAGACCAATCAAAACAGTTTATACGTTGAAGATGCCTCATTTATTCGCTTAGCTAGTGCGCGTCTAGCTTATACCTTCAGTCCAACCGTGGCCAATAAATTGAAAATGAAGGGTATTACAACCTATATCTATGGAACAAATTTATTGACTTGGACAAATTACAGAGGTTATGACCCTGAATTCAGCACAACGAATCCGTTGACACCGGGTGAGGATGATGGTCGTTATCCCCGAAGGAGAGAGTTTGGTTTCGGTGTAAATGTTAACTTTTAGAAGCTCACAATTATGTATAAAATAAAAATTTTCGCAGCATTACTTTTTTTAGGCAGCCTGGGTAGCTGTAAAAAATTCTTGGATGAAAAGCCACTGGCCGACGGTACATTGGAGCAGCATTACAAAAATATGTACGATGTACAAGCTGCAATGGCCGGCATGTATAGTGCATTTCAGCTTGAAATGGTCGGGAAAGAACAGTATACCGAGAAATATCTTTATTGGGGAGAATATCGGTCCGATAATTTCGATCGCTTTATTAGCTATACCAAGGACTATGTCGATGAAATAGTGTTGAACAGTATTACTCCTTCCAATGATTTTTCAGATTGGAGCGGTTTATATACTACTATTGGAAGAGCGAATAATAACATCAAATATATTCCGCAGGCAGCACAATTGGACAGTCGGATAACAACGGCAATGCAAAACGATTATTTAGCGCAGAGTTATGCACTCCGCGCCATGTCTTACTTTTATATTGTTCGTGTCTGGGGTGACGCACCGATCTGGTTAGAGCCATACGAGGATGTTCAAAAACCCGCTGAAAGAGCACGTGAACCGAAAGAAAAACTCCTAAAAGACGTCATTATTCCAGATCTGGAAAAAGCCTATTCGTTGATTACCAAAGACGCAAGAAGCCCCTTGTGGACAATCGGTGAAGCCGGAATATGTGCGATTATGGCCGATGTGTATATGTGGCAGGGAGATCATGAAAATGCGATAAAGTGGATGGAGAAATTATTCTTGGCAAAGTCGCCGACCAATGTCACTTATGCTGGTTTAAATGAAACCAATTTACAGGATGCGGCAACATGGAAGACCATCTTTACAAACCCATCGTCCAGTAAAGAGACCATATGGAGTATTCACTGGGATTATCTAAAGAATGGCTGCGCATGTATGCAAACCTCCTGGACGGCGAATAACAAACAAGTAATTGTGGATGAAGGAATTTGGACAAACTGGTTTTTACCGCAGACGACAGCTACACCTAGTCCCGATATTCGGCCAAAACAAACATTGGATGTCTATTTTGGTATGCCCAGCAATAAACGGGATCGATTTATTAAATGGTATCCCACAGAAGCCAATCCCACTAAGGCAGACCCTTGGCCAGCAACGAATCAATTGCTTCCTGTTTATCTGACCATGTACCGACTGAGCGACATTTATCTACTGTATGCCGAAGCACTGAACGCAAGGGGCGATAAGGAAAAGGCCATTAAATACTTGAATTTTGTGCGTAAACGTGCTCAAGTTCCGGTGTATGATGTGAGCGCACCTGAATTAGCAACTGCTTATGGATTGGAAACTGCGATCTTGAATGAACGACAGATGGAACTCTTTGGAGAAGGCAAGCGCTGGTTCGATTTGGTGAGAACAAATCGTGTCAAAGAAGTGATGGATCCTATTTTGAAACGTCGACAAGAGGATGCGGGAAATCTGGAAATGCCTGGATTCTTGGATCCTCAAAACCGGGCTTACTGGCCATTGAATAGAAATGTTTTAAACTCTAATAGTTTGTTGGTTCAAAATCCGGGGTACACAGATTAATGCGCGAATTTAGAAAAGGAAATTATGAAAAGAAATTTTAACATCAAGTGGATACAAGTCGGAGTGATGCTCCTGACTTTACTGACAACTGGCTGTTCCCTTTTTGATATGGAATTGCAGGAAAATTACGATTACAAGCATAAAACGCTGGATCCTAATATAGGCATTAGTGCGAAGAAGTTTTTAGAAAACCGTTCCTATGGAACTCCCGAAAATCCAACAGATACAGCCTTCAAATGGATGCGTATGGGTTTGGAATATGCCGGTATTGATCTGAATGAACTGGAAAAAGCAGATCGAACATTTATTTTTTTGCACAATGATGCCATTAAGATCTGGGATGCGAAGGCAAAAAAGGTAACGGGTGGACTCTTTTTTGATTTTCCTATCGTGACAGGAATAGATGGTACTGGAAAGCCATTGACCAAACCAGCGGCTAAATGGGAAGATTATAACAAAGAGGACGTACGGAATTATTTTCTTTACCTTATCCTGCAAGGCAAATATAACTTTGCTGATCTGAGCATCAGCAATGTGAAGGCAAAAACTTTATTGCCGGCAAACACTGTAGCCAGTAAAGGATCGCTGCTCGGCTATATGAATGAGGGGAAAGGTTTTGATCAGGAGGGAGCCATGTATTTAAAGCTGGTGAACAATAGTGATCTGGCTCCGATTCAGATTAATAATAAAACAACCAATAGATCGGGGGGATATGGGGTTACGAATGGTGTGGTGCATGTTTACGGTGTAAAGGGAAACACCACTGTCTATCCTTTTATTTCCTTACAGTAAATTAAATACCTTCGATAAAACTTAAATATGAACGTAAAAAAAATGGTATTTGCTTCGCTCTCACTCCTATTGGTGATCGGGAGCAGCTGTGAGAAACCGGCAATGGTCAATATGCAATTAAATGGTGTCGCCTGTGTGCAATGTCATACCATTCAATCTGCGGCCGATCTGCAGGCCCTAAGTCTGCAGCCGGGGGATACGGTGATTATGAAATCGGGGCAATGGACAGACCAGGAATTGACCTTCGCCGCCCGGGGGACAAGCGAGCAACCTATCGTGCTGATGGCCGAGCAACCCGGTACAGTTATTCTGAAAGGTATGTCTTCTGTTAGTATAACGGGAAATTGGCTTGTGGTTAGTGGGCTGGTTTTTCAGAACGGATATACATCAGGTAAAAATGTCGTTGATTTCACCTCATCTTCATCAAATTGCCGGTTTACAAATAGTGTTATTGTGGATTACAATCCACCTACGGCAACCACGGACTACCGCTGGGTTTCGATCAATGGATCTAATCATCGTGTTGACCATTGCTATCTCAAAGGAAAATCCCATCAGGGCCCTACGATGGTGGTCTGGGGAACAAACAAAATCATGAAGCACCGGATTGACCATAATTTTTTTGGGGAGCGAGCAGAACTGCCCAACAACGGTGGCGAAACCATTCGTATTGGAACGAGTGACTGGTCCATGACCAATGCATATACGACGATCGAGGATAATATCTTTCAGCGTTGCAATGGTGAGATGGAAATTATCTCAAACAAAATGGGAGCGGATACCATTCGCAATAATTTCTTCCACGAGAGTCAGGGGACGTTGTGCCTGAGACATGGAAACGGTTCTGCCGTCTATGGAAATTATTTTGTCGGTAATGGTAATAGCGCCGCCGGGGGAATCCGTGTCATCGGCGAGGATCATATTGTTTATAATAATTATTTCCAGAATATGGCGGGAACAGGACAAAAAGCACCCTTGGTTTTAATGGACGGAGTACCTAATTCACCATTAAGCGGTTACTATCAAGTAAAACGGGTGAAAGTTGTTGCCAATACCATGATTAACTGTAAACAGTCATTTGATATCGGTTCGGGAAAGGGGGGAAATGGCCGTACCTTACCACCAACAGATGGGCATATCGCCAATAATGTGGTGTCTCAATCTGCGCAGTCCATCATCTTAACGTTTACCGATCAACCGGTCAATTTTGTTTATCAGGGAAACATTGTATTTGACGTGCCGACAAGTCAGCAGCTTCCGGCTGGATTTACACGTCAGAATCCACAATATACATTGACAACTGACGGAATCTATGAGCCCACCAGTACCAGTCCGGTGTTGGGTGCTTTTGTTGGTAATTATCCTTTTGCTGCCGCAGCAGATGCTGGAGCTCCGAAATTGGATAGCAAACATCGGGATTTATTGAAAGCACAGAATATCGGTCCGGGATTTATGACGGGATTAGGGAATAGTTTGGTCATTAATCCTTAAATGATCCTAGACATTTTCCCCACTTTTTTCCTTTGTGCAAGGAAATTTAACTTGGTGGATTTTGCGGGATGGATTTGTCAATCCGCGCTGCATCATTGCATTTTCCCCATCTAAAAGTATGAAACAAACCGATGACTGTTTGGTTTTTCCACGTGGGGAAATCAAACAGTCAGTCGACTGGACGAAAAACTCTCCCGACTGCACCAATTAGTCGGGAGGGTTTTTCGTCCAGTTACCCGGGAAAATGAGAAAAACACCCGCTCGTTTCATTTTTCCGCGTGGGGAAATCAAAGTTCCATTGCTTTGTTTGTAGCAGTCATAGGGCTTAGTGAATATTCCATGCGACTGAATCGCAATCTTACTGTGCGAAACCAATCAGTTACTATACTTTTTGACAGATTTTGGAGAATTCTTTTTTCGGTATTCTTTATAATTTCCATGTTTTTCGTATTCCAGTGTACCTTCCTGACAGTAGCTGCTGAGATAAACAGAAAATTTATTGCTTTGCTCTTTGTTGGCATTCAGCTGTTGGATGATATCAGAAACACGACGGGGGATTTCGAAAAAATTGGAATTGTAAACAAGATCATCCAGTTCTTTCGTCAGTTCAATACGACGCTTTGACTCAGGAGGAATATTGTAGAGTGGTGTTAAATCTATTTCTTTTTTGAATATGGTATGTGGTTGAATTTTTAAAGCGCGACAGATCAGGATAAAGTTGTTCAGTGAGGCGCCTTTTCCTTTTTCAGCAGCTGCTATTGTATTGGTGGTTAATCCCGTCATATTGGCTACATCTTTAAGGGTGTAGTATATTTTTTCACGTCGAATGCGCAATTGCTCGCCAATTTCCTCCAGTATATGCTCGTTGATATCTCCCATATACAAATGGAAAACTTATTTGCGCATTTTTAAAATAATAATATTTGTATTTTATTTGCGCAAATAAATATTTGTTTTTATATTTGTTTCAACGAAAGCCGATAACTAAATATGAAGGACAGCGGTAACCTTGGAGGTAAGGTGTTAAACTATTGTTGTACGACTAAAATCTAATGAATGAGAAAATTAAGCATTAAAAATATCGCAAAGTCACCGGAATAAAATTGATTTCTATTTTATAGACTCGTATCTAGCATCCTATGTTGATAACCCCTATTATTGACGTGTAACTGCCATTCGAAGCATAGGATTAATAAAAAATAAAATTATTTGAATCGTTGAAATAGACTCTTTATTGAGTTTATTGAAAAATTGTTTTTGCGCAAAAATAAGGTAATTATTTTGCGTGAGGGGTGTTCTTTGACTTATTGGTATTGAAAAAGGAGAATATAAAAATATAGGCTGATCGACTGTTTAGCTGATCGGTTTGATGATGATAGGAGGCATCTTGTTATGCCGTAGGGTGAGCGCAATGGCGACTCACTAAATACCCTTTTTTTAAAAATGTTGGGTTACATGCTACACTATGTTCTTGATTGTTATTTCGATACTAGGAGGGAGGATGTTATAATCTCACAATGTTGGGTATACACAGCCTGCGGAAGAACTGAAAGTTGGCGAAAAGAGATGTTAACGATCTCAAAATGCAGGGTATACACAGCACGAGTGAATATCAGGCGTTTTAAAATGCGATGTTAACTGTCTCAAAATGTAGGGTATACACAACTATTGTGCTGTTTTACTGGTGTATACAGGAGATGTCGATGACCTCAAAAAGTAGGGTATAAACAACGGTTTTCCCGATCTTTCTGTTAAATAACATGATTTTGATTTATGATGTTCACTAGGCCGGATGTTAATGACCCCATAATGTAGGTATACACAATGAGGGTGAACTTTATGTAAGTCTTCTTGAGATGTTAATGATCTCATAATTTAGGGTATACACAACCTGCCCGCCAGAGTAGTAGTCAACAATATGATGTTGTTGATCTCAAAATGTAGGGTATACACACGCTCATGAACGAAACCGTCAAATTCCTAGATTTTGATAATCTTAAAATAAGGCTACACACAATTTACAGTAATCAACAATTCTTCAGCTTGTGATGTTAATGATTTCGAAATGTAGGGTATACACAACATTGAAAATATAGATCCAATGCGAGTATAAGATGTTGATGATCTCAAAAAGTAGGGGTATTGACAATTATATTTGTTTTGCGATACCACGGTCGTTGATGACCTCATAGGTGCAGGGTATAAGCAACATCAATGCTTTGTAATTGTTTTGAGGGGCTGATGTTAATGATTTCAAAATGTAGGGGATATATGCAACTAGCACATGGGCTACTGTTTATTTAGGTGATATTAGAGTTTTTAAAATTATATATTGAGGCATCTTGTTATGCCGTAGGGTGAGCGCAATGGCGACTCACTGAATACCCTTTTTAATAAAATGTTGGGTTACATTCTACGCTATGTTATTGATTATTATTATGATACTAGGAGGTAGGGATGTTAACGATTTCAAAATGCAGGGCATACACAGCGGCCTTTAGTCGGTGCCTCGTGAACGGTCAGATGTTGATAGTATCAAAATACAGGGTATACACAGCGTGGTGGTCGTTCAAGCACTAGGAGTTAGTGATGTTAACGATCTCAAAATGCAGGGTATACACAGCTAAAAAATTAATGTTTATAAATAAAATTAGATGTTAACGATCTCAAAATGCAGGGTATACACAGCGTCAATTGCTTTTTCAAGATTGAGAGGTAGGATGTTAATGATCTCAAAATGTGGGGTATACACAACTTTCTTCTCCTGTTTTGTTCGTTGAGATCGATGCTAATGATCTCAAAATGTAGGATGTGTAAAATCTTTAAAATTCTGGTTTACAGACACTAAGAGATGTTAATGACCCCAAAAAGTAGAGTGTACACAACTTGTTCCAAACAAATGCAAGCACTTTTTCCTATGCTAATAATCTCAAGATATATGGGGGATACACAACTGGAACGCATCGCGCCAATACCGCCAACTCAATACCAATAAGTTTTTATAACCGAATAACAATTTGCACTTACCCGGCTTCGGTTTCTATAAAATCCGTCAAGTTCCGCCGGAGCTGCGGTAAGTAATTTTTCGTCTGCTAACCATAAAAACGAATTATGAAACTACTTTTACTAAACAAGGACATTAAAACTGCCATTGAACACTTGCACAATGGTCATGAAAAAGGACTTAAATTTTTCTACCAAAAATTCTATGAACATTTCCTTTTTCGTGCCCACCGTGCAACCGATGATGAATGTACGGGCGAAAGTATTGCGCAGGAAGCATTTCTAAGGCTTTGGCTGTTCCGTGAAAATGTGCACTCCGAAACGGAGATCTTCGACTTTTTGAAAGCCCAGGTGAAGTCTGCCATTCAGGCTTTTTATCAGAAATCGCGCAATAGGTTTCACCGAAGCTTACTCCGCCTCGACAGCATCGAAGACTATCAGGAATTTATGCTGGGTTATGAACTGGAAGAGGAAAGCGAAGACGATCTGCTCTATATCGAACAGCTGGAACTGGAAAAGAAAAAGAAAATGGATCAGATCAATGCCATCCTACCAAACCTCAACAGCGATCAACAGCTCTTTATCCGCCTTTGCCTCAAATATAGTTTTAACTATGAACGTATCGCTTACTATATGGGGAATATCTCTGATTATGAAGTTAGCCTACAAATAGAGAAAACAATCGAATACCTGCGTTCCATCATTCATAGTGAAGAGAAAATGCAGCTGATGGCTAAACCTGTTGAATTTAAATTAAATGATGAAATGACCGAAGAGGAGGCGGAGGTCTTCCGCATGCGCTATGAATTGCAGTATTCCTTTGACAAGATTTCAGAAGCTTTACAATTGGATGGGGGACAGGTGCGGACATTATTTGTTAATGCACATGCAAAAATTAAATCTGCTAAGAAAACGGCATAAAAAATATAAAAAGATATGGCAGCTGATACAATGGTATTGACCCGCAAAATACAGGTTTTTGTGGATTGTGACGATAAAGAAAAACGATCAGAGTATTTTAAACAACTCTTCGAATGGCAGGATCTTGTTTTCCGTGGTGCCAATATGGTCATCACCCACCAATATGTACAAGAGAATCTCAAAGATCTGATTTACCTACAAGAAGATGTGAAAATTAAACTGGCCGATCAGGCAAAAGATCCTGAAGGTGTCTTGAATACTTCACGGATGAATACAACGTATCGCCTGTTGTCCAGTTATTTTAAGGGACGAATTCCTACGGACATTCTATCACAGATAAACACGGCGTTAATCAAATATTTTCAGGCGGATCGTCTCTCGTACTGGAAAGGTGAAAAATCACTCCGCAATTATAAAAAAGACATGCCTATTCCTTTTTCCGGTCGACAAATTAACTTGAGTAAAGATGAGAATAATAGAGATTTTAAATTCACACTATTCAAAATACCTTTTCGGACCTACCTCGGTAAAGACCGATCGGATAAAAGGGTATTGCTCCAACGTGCATTGGTCGGACAAATTAAAGTCTGCAGCAGCGCAATCAAAATTGTTAAAGGTAAGATCTTTCTACTGCTGGCCCTGGAACTTCCCAAAAAGATCCAAGAATTGAAAGATAACATTATTGCCGAAGCGTCGCTTTCTATTGAACACCCGATAGCAGTGACCATCGGTAAGGAGTCCTTTCAGATCGGTAACAAGGAAGAGTTTACTTACCGCCGTATGGCCATTCAAGCAGCACGGCATCGTTTGCAGAAGGCTGCCGCATTTGATAAAGGTGGACGTGGACGTAAGCGAAAAATGAAAAGCTTGGAACATTACAATGAAAAGGAAAAAAATTATGTAGACACAAAACTGCACCTGTATAGCCGCAGGTTAATTGAGCTATGCGTCAAAGCACAAGCGGGTACGCTCTTACTGGTCAACCAATCCAACAAGGAAGAAATTGCCAAAGGTGATGAATTCTTGTTGCGAAACTGGAGCTACTATGGCCTGATCGAAAAGATTAAATACAAGGCTAAAATGGTAGGCATCAACATGATTATCGAATAAATCAATCTAATTTTTTTCCTCTATAATATTCATTCCAGCTATCCTTCGCATACCCTTTACCCAGATATTTAAATGTGAAGGCAGTCGCATCTTTTATCTCCTGGCCATAATAATAGACTTTCCAACTGTCCTTGCTGTATCCGTCGCCAAGAAGAACAAAACTTGGAGCGGATACATCTTTTATTTGATTGCCTCTATAATAGACGTTCCAACTGTCTTTGGCATATCCTTCATCCAGTATTTTAAAGCTGGGTGCAGAGACATCTTTAATCTTAATGCCACGATAATAGGCATTCCAGCTATCTTTCGCATACCCCCAACCAAGTGACTGGAAAGAATGTGGCGATACATCTTTGATCTTGATACCACGATAATAGGCATTCCAGTTGTCTCTTGCATAAGCATTACCAAGGTCTTTGAAAGATCGTGCATCAACATCTTCGACCATCCTATCCCTGTAGAAAATCCGGTTGCCTATGTTGACATAATCGTTTTCTCTGTCGTGCCGAAAGGTCGTCTGAGACGTGGATCTTTTATTGTCCCCAATGTGTTGAGCAATACTTTTCTCCATTATACATAGCAATGCAAAGGAAATAACAAACATATTTTTTAAGTGGATAAAGGCCATAATTTAATCTGTTTTATAATATAATATTTATATTGAGTCTTTACTTTATGACCAAGATAATTCACCGAAGGTTTAATCATTCTGTCACTTAATTTTTAATAATATTCATCCATTTCAAAGAAGTGATTTTGGAATGTCCATATTTTTTCGTATATTGCTGGTTATGAGTTTTAAAGAAAAATTAGAGAACTGGCGCACGTCAATCAATCGCGCCGGTAGTGGTGAGGAATTGTATATTTTGCTTTTGAACTACAAAAAGTTTATCAATAAAAATTGGATGGACGATTTTGGCGATCCGGGTAACTGGAAATCAGAGCTAAATCAGGTCATCAGCAAAGTAAGAAAGAAAGTGGATGTGGCAGACATTCGAAATTGTGAGGATCTGTCGTCCTATCAGGACGATGCCCGGCAGACTGCACATTCGCTCAATCATACTTTAAAATATCACCACTCATTGACAAAAGGGTAGGCTAGGCCTACCTTTTTTTTGATCCGCCGACCCTCCTTCGCCTAACTTATTTGCAGTTGAATGGCTTCTTGGTTTTTTAATATATTTTAATGTAGCTATAATACAGTGAGTTATTACACTATGTTATTCAATTTATTTCAAAAATTATTTGGACGGAATAAATACATTTTATACATTTGATCAATAACTAGTATAGAGTAGTATAGTATAGTTGTTTTAAGGGAACCACTATTCTATTTTAAATCTGATATAATAACCAATAATAACCATCTAATCTATGTTTGTGAATTCTATTAACTTTATTAAAAAAGCAGGGCTATTCCTACTTTTCATTGCTTTGGCAATGAATAAAGGATATGCTCAGGCACAGCTTCGGAAGCTTACAGGAACTGTTGTTGATACTTTGGGAGCGGGAATTGCCGGTGTGAGCATTGTAGCCACGGAGGGGAAGACCGGGGCGACAAAAACCGATACGCAGGGAAGGTTTCAACTGGATGTTGCCGATGGAAATGTACTCAAATTTTCTATTGTGGGTTATCAGCAGCAACTCTTGACAGTGCGTCCCAATCAGCTTACTGTAACAATACAGATGAAGTCGACAAGTAACGAAATTGGCGAAGTTGTTGTCACAGCAATGGGCCAAAAGCAGCGACGGGAAGCAATTGTTGGTGCTGTGACTTCCGTTAGGCCGAGTGATCTAAAGGTGCCGGCGAGTAATCTGACCAATGCGTTGGCGGGAAAAGTAGCTGGTGTAATTGCATTTCAGCCGAGTGGCCAACCGGGACAGGATAATTCAAATTTCTTTATCCGCGGTGTTACAACCTTTGGCTATAAAAGAGATCCTTTGATTTTGATTGATAACGTCGAGATGACGAGTTCAGATCTGGCCCGGTTACAGGTTGATGATATCGAAAGTTTTTCGATTTTGAAAGATGCAAGTTCTACGGCTTTATATGGGGCTCGGGGAGGTAATGGTGTTATTCTTGTAAAGACAAAAGAGGGTAAGAGCGGGAGAGCTAAAATAGATGTCAGATTAGAACGTTCCGCATCGGAATCTGTTAAGAATTTGCAGCTTGCGGATCCGATTACCTATATGAAGTTGTACAATGAAGCGACCTTGACGCGAAACCCGTCAGCGGTACCACTTTATACGCCCAACAAAATTATGAACACACAGGCCTCCATGGAGGGAGCGGCAGGGAGTAATCCATTCGTCTATCCTGCCGTAAACTGGATGGATATGCTGTTTAAAAAACGTACAAGTACCGAGCGGGCTAATCTGAATGTTTCTGGCGGAGGCGGCGTCGCCCGATATTATATCGCTGGTTCATATTCGAACGATGCCGGAATTTTGAGGACGGATATCAGAAATAACAATAATAACAACGTGAGCTTTAAAAACTATCAGCTCCGTTCCAATGTCAATATTGATCTGACCAAAAGCACAGAACTCGTTGTTCGTCTTTCTGGAAATTTTAATGAGTATAGAGGACCGATGACCAATGATCCCTCTTTTGCTACCGATCTCTATAATATTGCGATGCATACTAGCCCAGTGGATTTTCCGGCCTTTTATGAACCCGATGCTGCTAATGCCGGCGTACAGCATATCCTTTTTGGAAATAATACCGACGCAACTGTTTTGCCTGATGGGAGTACATTACCTTCATCATCGACTGATGTAAAGAACATAAACCCTTATGCTGCTTTACTCCGGGGTAACAGAAGATTTTCGGAATCCAGAATGCTGGCCCAATTGGAGCTGAATCAAAAATTGGATTTTATTACAAAAGGTCTGAATTTCAGAAGTATATTTAGCACGAATAGATATGCGCGATTTGAGTCCCAACTGGCTTATGCACCTTATTTTTACAATGTAAAATCCTACGATAAAGCCAGTAACCAATATACTTTGAACTGGATAAATAATAAACCGGACCAGGCGCGGGAGTATTTGAATTATTATGCCGGAGAGAGCACACTCAATACATTTTTATATTTACAGGGTGTATTGGATTATGCAGCTGACTTGAATGAAAATCACAACATTAGTGCAGCGCTGATAGGAACACAACAGCAGCAGTTAAATGCGAATGCGAAGACTTTGTTCACCTCTCTGCCGTATCGAAATTTAGGCTTATCCGGACGTGCGACCTATGCCTACAAAAGTAGGTATTTCCTGGAGTTCAACTTCGGTTATAACGGTTCTGAACGCTTCTCGGAAAATCATAGATATGGGTTTTTTCCGACAATGGGGGCATCATGGATTATATCTGATGAAAAGTTCTATGGCCATTTTTCCAATGTGATCAACCGAATGAAACTAAGAGGTAGCTACGGTTTGGTAGGAAATGATGCAATTAGTGACCGAAGATTTTTCTATCTATCTGATGTAAACTTAAACGGTGGCAATCCTGCATACTTTGGAATAAATAATGGCTACTCGCATAATGGTGTAACAATCAATAACTATGAAAATAGAGATGTAACATGGGAAATTTCGAGACAGATCAATTTGGGATTGGAGCTCACCTTCCTGAAAAATATTAAGCTGATTACCGAGGTCTATAAAAACTATAAATCTGATATTCTCCAAGATCGTGCTAACATTCCGACAACAATGGGTTTAGAGGCAGGTATAAACGCAAATATTGGAAAGGTGGAGTCTCAGGGAATTGAATTCTCCTTGGACGGAAAACACAACTTTAGCAATGACCTTTGGATCTCCTCCATTGCAAATTTTACTTTCGCCAAAAACAAATATACCCAGTATGAAGAACCTGATTACAATGAAAAATATAGACTGCATACCGGTGTGGCGATAAATAGAAATTATGGTTATATCGCCGAGCGCTTATTTGTCGATGATACAGAAGCACAGAATTCACCGACTCAAATTTTCAGTAGCAATGGAATCGCACCGAGAGGTGGTGATATTAAATATCGCGACTTAAATGGGGATGGCGTTGTTGATGGTAAGGATCAAACTTGGTTCGGTAACCCTACAGTACCGGAGATCGTGTATGGTTTCGGTTTATCCTCAGGATATAAGAATTTTGATCTTAGCGTATTTTTTCAGGGACAGGCACGGGTGTCTTTCGTTATCGATCCAGCACGGACAAGTCCATTTATCAAAAGTCCTGACTCCTGGTTACCGGGAAATACGCAGGTGATCCAACAGTATGCAGATGACCATTGGTCTGAAGATAACCAAAATCTATATGCCTTATACCCAAGATTGGGTACAAATGGTGCGGAGATAGAAAATAACCGCCAAAATAGCACATGGTGGCTGCGTGACGGTAGTTTTATCCGTATGAAATCCTTAGAGTTTGGCTATAGATTCCCAATAAAATTACTTAACAGGATTAAAGTCAGGAATTTGCGTATCTATTTTAGTGGACTGAATCTATTGACCTGGAGCCCCTTCAAAATGTGGGATCCCGAGCTGGGAGGAAATGGATTTGCCTATCCGCTACAGAAAGTGTATAACCTCGGTATTAACCTGGGTATATAAATCTTTTATTATAATGAATCAACACATGAAGACATCATATTCAAAATTTTTATACATGGCTGTCCTGATTATCTCGACTGTGTCATGTAAGAAGTACCTGAATGTTACACCGGACAATGTCGGTACAATAGATTACGCTTTTAGAAATCGTAACGAGGCTGAAAATTATCTATTCACCTGCTACTCAACGCTACAACAGATGAATACGCCTTGGCTAGACGCTGGTTTTTCTACTTCCGGGGAGATAATCTATCCTGCGCCCAATGAAATAAATGACAATCAAGGACTTAATCCCGTAGGGTTTAATATCATGAGAGGTACGCAGAATGCGGGAAAACCAGGACTGAATTATTGGGATGGCACCGAGGGAGGACAAGCTATTTTTAAAGCAATAAGACGTTGCAACACGATGCTTGAGAACATTGATAAGCCCATAGACCTCGGTGAATCGGAAAAGAAAAGATGGATTGCGGAAACGAAGTTTCTGAAAGCTTATTATCATTTCTACCTGTTTAGAATGTATGGGCCTATTCCTATTATTGATGTCAACCTTCCAATAAATAGTTCGATCGAAGACGTTAAAGTGAAACGGGCACCAGTAGATTCGGTCGTGAACTACATGGTGCGTTTAATTGATGAAGCTATTCCAAACCTGCCTATTCAGATCCAGAATCCACAACTGGAATTGGGGCGGATCACAGGACTTATAGCACTTTCCGTCAAAGCACAGATTTTAACAACTGCTGCTAGTCCATTATTTAATGGAAATCCTGATTACATTGGCTTTAGCAATAAAGACGGACAACCTCTGTTTAATCAGGCAAAAGATAACACCAAATGGGACCGTGCGGCCCAAGCTTGTTCCGAAGCGCTCAATGCTTGCCTTGCCAATGGTCTGCGTTTGCACACGTTCACACCAACAGCAGCGATGCCCGCAAATCTTCCAAAAGAATTAAAGGATGTTTTGACCATGCAAACTGCCATTACTGAAAAATGGGAATTGAACACTGAATTAATATGGGGCTTGAATCCTGTCTTTGGGTTTGGCCTACAAGAACGTTTTATGCCACGTCTATCTGCTGCTTCAGCGACCAATTTAAGTAGTGCTCAAGGCACGCTTTCTGTTCCGATTGCTCAGCAGGAGCTATTTTATACAGCGAATGGACTCCCAATTGAGGAAGACAAAACTTGGGATTATAGGAATAGGTATGCCCTGAAAACAGCAACAGCTACCGATCAATATCATGTACACAATGGTTATGAAACTGTCGCAGCCCATTTCAAGCGTGAGCCTCGGTTCTATGCTGCGATAGCTTTTGATGGCGGTGTATGGTATGGAAATGGTGAATTAAATAATCCTACAAATGCATTTTATGTGCAGGCGAAAGGAACGACAAGTTATGCCGGACCTAAAGATCAATCACATACCAATATCACTGGGTATTGGGTCAAAAAGTTGGTGAATTATCTGACGGTGTATGGTACCCAGATGACTTATGAAAATTTTCATTTTCCGTTGATGCGGCTTTCCGATCTCTATTTGATGTATGCAGAGGCGCTAAATGAACAGGGTAAAAACTATAGTGAAGTATTGCCTTACATTGATATTGTCAGGGCCAGAGCCAATATACCTGCTATCGAGGACGCGTATACGCCCGCCTTGTCTACTAACCCATCAAAATATACAACACAATCTGGCCTACGTCAGATCATTCATCAGGAACGAAGAATCGAACTTGCCTTTGAATGTGTGCCAGGATGGGATTTGCGTCGCTGGAAGGAATTGCAGGGCGTTATGAGTAAGCCTATACAAGGCTGGAATATATATAATGAGCAATCCGTCAATTATTACCGACCATTGACCTTATTCGTTCCGGTATTTAGTACGAAGAACTATTTGTGGCCAATTAATTCGGATAATTTTCCTG
The DNA here is from genome assembly GCF_003627955.1 of Sphingobacterium puteale. GTDB lineage: Bacteria > Bacteroidota > Bacteroidia > Sphingobacteriales > Sphingobacteriaceae > Sphingobacterium > Sphingobacterium puteale. Next base: position 123,661 of record NZ_RBWS01000010.1, read on the forward strand.
TAAATAATAATCTGGTTCAGAATCCTTTGTGGTAATAGTAAACTTAGTTATGATAAATATAAAAAAATATACTCTCCCTTTATTTCTCCTTATAATGGTATCTATTATAAGCGGCTGTAAGAAAAACAACGGCTTTAACGTTGTTATTTCGGAGGATACGAGCAAGCCTTTGCCTGTTAGTAATGTTAAGGTTGATAACTTTACAGGCGGAGCCAATATTACCTATAATCTACCCAATTCGCCAAACATATTATATGTGTTAGCTAAATATAGGGTGAACGACAATCTCGTTAGGGAAACTAAGTCTTCTTATTATAAAGATACAGTGGTTGTGGAAGGGTTTGCAAAAGAAAAACCTTATGAGGTTACGTTATACACCGTAACTAGAGCTAATGTGATGTCAGATCCTGTTACTGTTACCGTAAATCCGAAGATACCCGCTTATCTCGAAACTCGTCCATCACTTTTGTTGTCACCAGATTTTTCCGGAGTTAATATTACAGGCAATAATCCGTCGGGCAAGCAGATCAGTATCGTTTTGTTAAGTTTCAATAAGAATACTGGTCTAATGGAAATCGAAGACCAGTTTGTTACTAAAAACACTAAAATAGATCATTCGGTATTTGGATTTAATGCCGTTGAACGCAGATTTGCGGTGTATGTTGCTGACCGTTGGGGAAACCTTTCAGATACATTACAGACTTCCCTGACCCCATTGTTTGAAGAGGCAGTGGATAAGAATAAATTTAGCACATTGAATTTGAGCACAGATACGCCAATAGATTTTAATTGGCAGGTGCAGAATCTGTGGGATGGTCGGGCAGATGGTAGCGGGTGGCACACAAAGTTCGGTGAGCCTCTTCCTTATTCCTGCAGTTTTGACATAGGAAAAACATACAAACTGAGTCGCTTTGTGGTGTTTGAAAGAACAGGATCGCAGTATACGTATAAGTATGCCAATCCTAGAGAGTTTTCGTTATGGGGGACCAATGCAGCCATACCGGATAATGTGAAGTTACCCGTAAGGGCAGATGAAGGTACGGTCATTGGCAATTGGGTAAATTTGGGCAATTTTGTTTTTCCTGATCCACCATCCGGAAATGCGCCGGCCAATTCTACCGCGGCAGATGAAGATTTTGTCAAGCAAGGGGTAAGTTTTAGAGTGCCATTTGGCGCTCCTCCAGTGAAGTATTTACGAATAGCCGTGTCAACCGTCTGGGGAAGGGAAGCCGGTGCGCATTTGATGGAAGTAACACCTTATGGGACACCTGAATAATGAGATTTATAAAGGAGACAAACAATGAAAAATAATATAACTACTTTAATCTGTTGCTTACTTGCATTGCTCGCAAGTTGTAGCAAACAACAGACAGATTTCAGGGACTTATTGGGTGGTCATGAAATTGTGTATACCGGTCTAGTTGGTCAGGTGATCGAGAAGCCAGGAAATCTGCGGACAATATTGACCTGGAAAAAAAGTTCTGATCCAAGCATTGTCAAATATGTGATTTTTTATAATCAAAAAGATTCCGTAGTTGTTGACGTAACCGATAAAAAAGACAGTGTCTCGGCGACAATTACAAATTTGGAAGAAGCGGTATATACATTTACAATCTATTCTTATGATGCGAAAGGAAATAAATCGGTTCCGAAATTGTTAAATGCCAAAGTATATGGTCCCATTTATCAGGCGAGCCTGTTGAATCGACCTTATAATGGTGATGTTCCTTATGTGGCTTTTGATAATGGAAAGGTGGAACTTAATTTTAATAAGCCGGATACAGTAAATGTGACGACAAAAGTGAAATATACTACTACTGCGAATACAATCAAAGAGGTAGATCTTGCCCCAACAGATAGTATTTTGAATTTAAATGATTATAAACCAGGAACGGAGATTACGTATAGATCATTTTATAAACCTACAAGGAATGCAATAGATATTTTTAGCGCCACAGCCGATGCCGTTTTTCCCCAGGTTTATTTTAATATTTTATGTGATAAATCATTGTTCAGAGAGCTTTCGCTACCCAATGATGTCGGCACATTGGCGGAAAGTCCCCTTCGTAATCTGTGGGACGGTAGCGTAGGTCCGCAAGGATATCCGAATATATATCATAGTCAAGGCAATGTCCCTTTACCACATACCATTAGTTTCGATATGGGTAAGATATACAATAATCTCAGTATTTTAGAGGAGACAGGGCGAAATTGCTGCCATAATCCGGATCAATTTGAGGTCTGGGGAATAGCAGATATTAGTAACGCAGCAACTACTTTGCCCGCCAACGATGCAGGTTGGAAGGATGAAGCGATACGGAAAGGATGGACGCTGTTATTGGATGCCGTCAGAACCGATGATGGAAGCGCTGCCAAAAAGTTTGAACTGATCAAAAATCCGCCACCAGTTAGGTATATTAGAATTCGGGTCAAACATAATGCGAACGGTGATACAAATCAGAGTAATATGAGTGAACTCAGTTTTTGGAATGGACAGTAATAGTATAAAAAAGTGGTGCTATGCTAGGTATTTCCATATGTAAAAACGATATCAAAACGAATCAATCAAATTAAACCGATGAAATATTTTTTTGGAATATTACTCTTATTGGCGGCTTCGATGACTTTGTCAGGACAGACGCTTCAAATAAAGAAGAATAGAGTTACATTTAATTATAATAAAGCGAAAGGTACCTATAGTATTGGATCGGAAAGGCAGCTTTTTATTAATCAGGCGGTGTCCTACGTGCGACTTGCTAATGGACAAAAAATTAGTACTGATAAACTGAAAGGAACCCGCAGCGTCACAGAAAAGCCTATTCAGGACAATTTGGGCAAAGGCATACAGTATACCATTTCGGTTAAAACTCAACAGGGCATTACATTGCTGCAGCATTTTTATTTCTACGACACTATAGATGGTGTCATCCTTGAACTGGAAGTTAGGGGTAAAAATATAGCCAGTAATGAACTTGTGCCGATCTGGTCAAATGCGTCGGTTGCCGGCCTGGGAAAATCCTTGTACCAGCTGGCTGTTCCTTTTGATAACGATACGTTTATTTCGTATGAAAACAATGCCCTTGCAAGGAATAGTAAGCGCAGTGCCGAAGTCGGTGTTGTATACGATAAGGATAGCGGAAAAGGTCTCTTGATTGGTTCATTGGATCAATCCGTCTGGAAATCGGGTATCGCGATCGAAGGAGATCAGGGGCAATATACCCACCTGGCAGCACAAGCCGGATTTACAGATGTAAATATCACACGGGATTCCATGGCGCACGGGACGGTGAAGGGTGATGTCATTCGCTCCCCAAAATACCTCGTGTCTTACGACAAGGATTGGCGCATTGGGCTCGAAAACTATGCTAAAACCCACCGGAAGCTATCACCGGCTTATGTGAAATCTTGGCAAGGTGCCACACCTGTCGGCTGGAACAGCTGGGGAGTGATACAGGAAAAACTTAATTTTCAGAATGCCACGGGCACGGCAGACTATTTCGCAAAAGATATTCCTTATTTCCGGAACGCAGATGGCGAGGCTTTTATAGATCTTGACTCTTTTTGGGATAATATGACGCCCGGAGGTATGTCAGGCGACTACACGCAGCTGAAGCAATTTGTTCGCTATTGTGATTCTTTGGGCCTCAAGCCCGGCGTCTATTGGGCTCCTTTTACAGACTGGGGGCATGGAAGTGGGCCCGACCGCAAGGCGGAGGGAAGCCAGTTTACCTTTGGCCAGCTTTGGACCAAAACCCAAAAAGGCTACCACAATTTAGATGGTGGTCGGGCTCTTGATCCGACGCATCCCGGTACTTTGGCCCGTATGGATGTGATCCTGGGGAAATTGGTCGACTGTGGCTTCCGGATGATCAAGGTCGATTTCCTTTCTCACGCAGCAATCGAATCCACAGGTTTTTACGACAAGAAAATTCAGACCGGTATGCAAGCTTATGCTGTGGGTATGAAACATCTCGTTGACGTACTCCAAGATAAAATGTTGATCTACGCGGCAATTTCGCCGTCCCTGGCAACTGCCCAATTTGCACACATGCGCAGAATAGCCTGCGACGCCTGGAAAACCATCGACCAAACTCAATATACGCTAAACAGTGTTAGTTACGGCTGGTGGCAAACTTATCTTTATGATTTTATCGATGCCGACCACCTGGTCTTTCACGATGAAAGCCCTGAGGTCAATAAGGCAAGATTGCTTTCCGGTGTTGTAACGGGGACCATTATCCTCGGCGATGACCTGTCTAAAAAAGAAAACTGGCAGCCTAAGATGAATCAATATCTGCAGGATCCCGAAATTTTAAAGATCATAGCCGACGGTAAAAGCTTCCGCCCGGCAGGATTTGTAGAAGGAAAAGCCGCAAATACGTATTATTACAAAAAAATTGGAACAACGCTGTATGTGGCCGTATTTAATTACAATACAGCCCCGGCAGCAATAAATATTGATTTTAAACAGATTGGCCTAGTGCCAAATACAACCTATAAGGCGGTGGAACTGTTTGAAAAAACAGCGCAGGATTTTACTGCTGAAAATCCCATTGCCTTTGAGCAAGCAGGAGCAAAATTGTTTAAGATTGCTCTTTAGTTAATAATATTATATGAAGATAAGCAAAGAAGAACAGTTTAAGGCGTTGATCGATCGGATCAAAAGATTGGAAGCTTTAAATGGGCTTTCGAAACATGAATGTATTGTGCAGGGCGTGTTGGATGCCATTGATGCGAATGAACTGGAGGTGCACGCGAGTTTACCTTCTGTCAATAACTTGATCCAATACCTGGGCTATGCACGCGAAACCTTCGCTAAGGCGTACCGTGATCTGATTGCCCACGGAGTCGTGGAATCGAAAAACAGAAAGGGATATTTTGTGGTGAGCAACAATACGCAGATGAAACAAAAAGTTGCGGTCCTGCTGTATGCATACGATACCTTTCAGGACACCTTGGTGAATGAACTACGGACCAACCTGCCGGAGGAAGTAACGGTGGATCTCTTTTTCCATCACAACAATATGGAAACTTTTGAAGATATTTTTAATCGTATCCAGGGACGATATACGGTATATATTGTTGCTCCGATTGAAAATAAAGATTCCGAAATGCTGCTGCGTTCCATTCCGGCATCCAAATTATTGATTATTGACCGTTTGATGGATCTTGGCGATGATTATTCCTATGTGTCCCAGGAATTTGAGGCAGCCACTTATGCCGTTTTTCAGGAACTTTATCCAAAGATCAAAAAGTATAAAGAAGTGATCTTCTATTTTAGGGAAAATACAGCCGAACCCAATGAAATCAAAAATGCTTTCTTACGCTTTCTGAAAGACTATAAAGTAAAAGGACGTATCGAAAAGCAATACCATGTGGGGGATCTAAAAAAGGGAAAACTGTATTTTACCATTCATAATCCGGAGCTCTATCAGATGCTGAAAGAGGTGCTACAAAAAGGCTGGACCCTCGGGCAGGATCTGGGAATTCTCTCGCACAACGATGATGTCATCAAAGAGATTATCAGCGGCGGTATTACCACCTTTTCGACAAGTTTTGCACGGATCGGATCGGAAGCAGCCAAGTTTGTGCTCGAAAGAACGTTGATTAAGGAAGTGGTGCCGACAACATTGGCAGATCGTGGCTCTGTCTAAAATAGGGAAGTTTATAAGATGATAGTTTTTAGTTTTTGTCTTTTTACCGGTTTGGTCGCTTTGGGATCCTTATGGAAGTTTAAAACCAACTATTCCAATACCTTAAATGGCTTTTTCCTTGCCGGAAAGAGCAATAGTTTTTGGATGGTAGGCTCGGCTTTGCTATTGACCAACCTGAGCGCCAACCAGTTTATTGGTGAAAATGAATCGGTCTATATCAACAACCTGTCGGTCATCGGCTGGGGGGTGAGTTCGGTAGTCGCGATGCTCCTGGTTTCGGAATTTCTACTGCCTATTTATTTTAAGCATGGTTTTCGGACGGTTCCGGATTTCTTGGCACTACGATTTGACACCAAAACAAAGATGTTGGTATCTATCCTGATTCTGATCGGATACATCGTTAACTTATTGCCACCGGTATTGTACGGTGGTGCGCTAAGCCTGGCCACAATGTTTGATGTGCCCGGGCTGCTGCACATCAGTTATTGGCAGAGTATCTGGATGTTGGTCTGGGCCCTCGGGATCATCGGGAGCTTATACAGCATATTGGGTGGATTGAAGCTGATTTCCCTGTCTGACCTGGGCTTGGGGTTCTGTCTGTTTCTGCTCGCCCTGCTGATTCCGGTTTTTGCCTTTTGGTATTTGGGGAATGGCGACATCTGGACGGGGGTAATCCAGTTATTTCACGACAAGAAAGAACATCTCAATGCCGTCGGTGGAAAGCATGATGCGGTTCCATTTTCGACCTTATTTACCGGCATGCTGCTGATCAATTTCTATTACTGGGGGATGGAACCCTATATTGCACAACAGGCATTAAGCGCCAAAAATCTAAAGGAAGCACAGAAAGGAATGACTTTGGCTGCGGGGGGCAAACTCCTGATGCCGCTATTAATCAATTTGCCTGGTCTTCTGGCCGTACACTTATTGCCGCATGTGCAGCCTACAGCTTCTGTTTTTCCGAAACTCATTGTCCTGATCTTTCCGGATGTATTGATTGGATTTTCCTTGGCACTGGTCTTTGGTGCGGCAATGACTACCTATACTGCTGGCCTTCAGAGCTGTGGCAGCTTATTTGTTTTTAATATTTATAAACCTTACCTGGAACGTAGAAACAGAACGCTCAGTGAAAGGGAGCTGGTCAAAAAAGGAAAACTGTTCGAATTGATCATCTCTATCTCGGCCATGTTTATTGCACCTTTTATCCTCTTTGCCCATGACGGATTTTATACGTACCTCCAAACCGTATCGGGGCTGTTCAATATGCCCATTTTCACCATTATGATCTTGGGGATTCTATCGCGCCGTGTGACGCCAAGGATGGCACAAATCGGCCTGTTCATGTACATGGTCAGCTACTTCGTTCTGGTGTTTGTCTGGAAGACAGAGCTACACTATCTGCACTTGTTCGCGCTATTGTTTATCGCTGTAGCACTGGTCATCTGGGGGGGAAGTAAACTGAGCCAGCCAAACTATCTCTCGGAGTATCAGTTTGAGTTTTCGGGCCAGGACAAGGGCACCTATTGGAAAGGAAGGTATCGGATTGGCACCTTTCTCATCCTATTGATGATTGTCATCTATTTTGTTTTTTCACCATTGGGCATCGCTCAATAAATTGTATAAGTCGCTATGTTAATACACAGAAAAATTAAATGCCTCATCTTTATATGCTTGACCCTATGTTCGGCCACATCGTATGCACAACGCTATTACCTCTGGGATAATAAGCCCGCAACGGATTGGATGACCGAAGCGTACCCTATCGGAAATGGACGAATTGGCGCGATGATCTTCGCGGGCGTAAATCATGAACATATTCAATTTAATGAAAATAGCCTATGGACAGGTGATGAACAGGAAACAGGTGCCTATCAGGCTTTTGGTGATCTTTTTGTTCGCTTTGACTCCGACGTTAATAAATCCTTTACCGCCTATAGCCGGAAATTAAATTTGGATAAGGGCCTGCATGAAATAGCCTATCAGCAGGATGGACAGCAAATCAACCGTCGATATTTTGCGAGTCAGCCCGATCAGGTCATGGTATTTGACTATGCAAACAGTAAAAAAGGGAAATTCAATGCCCAGATCGCACTTCGGGATGCACATGGGCAGGCGGTGCAGGTAGAAGATGGTCGTCTATGGTTTCAGGGAACGCTCGACAATGGCATGCGGTATGCCGCACAGGTACGCGTGCAGGTCGTCGGCGGGTCTCTTTCCAAAACGACAGATGAAAAAGGACAGGCTGTCCTTACCGTAAAATCTGCCGATCGCCTTGTTCTGCTGCTGAGTGCCGCAACAGATTATGCCAATACACGGGCGACCAACTGGAAGTCGGCCGAAGAACCGATGAAGGTCAATGAACGTTATCTGCAGCAAGCGGAAAAATATGGTGTAAATAAGCTGCTGGAACGGCACGTTGCAGATTATACAGCGCTGTTTAACCGCGTGGCGCTTGATCTCGACCATAGCCAGCTGGACGCCAAGCAAACAACAAAAGCGCTGTTGGAGGCGTATAAAAAACAGCCGATCCCGGCTCTGGAAGCATTGGTATACCAATATGGACGTTATCTGCTGATCAGTTCCTCGCGGAAGGGCGGTTTGCCTGCAAACCTGCAGGGACTCTGGAACAACAGTAACAATCCACCATGGCGCTCAGATTACCATTCCAATATCAATGTACAGATGAACTATTGGCCTGCAGAAGTCGCTAATCTACCTGAATCGGCCTGGCCTTACCTCGATTATATCAATAGCATGCGTGAGGTGAAAAAAATAAATACACAGAAGGAATTTCCGGGAGTAAGGGGCTGGACCGTAAAGACCGAAAATAATATCTTCGGTGGCGAGAGCTTTCTCTGGAACACCCCCGGAAGTGCCTGGTATGCTCAGGCGCTGTGGGAGCATTATGCCTTTAACAGGGACAAGAAATACCTACGCGAATTTGCATACCCGATTTTAAAAGAAATAAGCGAGTTTTGGGATGATCGTCTGGTTCGAAGAGCAGACGGAACTGTGGTGGCGCCAAAGGGCTGGTCGCCGGAACATGGCCCCACAGAGGATGCCGTGAGCTACGACCACCAGATTATTTACGATCTCTTTAGCAACTACATCCAGGCGAGTGCAATTTTAAATATAGACGCCGATTACCATAATCGTATCACGGCACTTCGCGCTGCGCTGCTCAAACCCAAAATCGGTAAATGGGGACAGTTGCAGGAGTGGGAAACGGATCGTGATGATCCGCAGGACAAGCACCGCCATGTCTCGCATCTGTTTGGTCTGTATCCAGGTAACCAATTCTCTGTTTTAAAAACACCGGAACTGGCCAAAGCTGCACGAGTTACCCTCACCGCGCGTGGCGACGAATCCACCGGTTGGTCCATGGCCTGGAAGGTGGCTTTTTGGGCCCGCTTGCAGGATGGGAATCACGCCTATAAAATCTTGACTAATTTCATTAACCTCGTTGGCGGCGATGGTATTGATTACAACAATGGTGGTGGCGTTTACGCCAACTTGCTCTGTGCGCATCCACCTTTTCAGATAGATGGCAACCTGGGTTATGTGGCTGCGGTGAGTGAAATGTTGCTGCAGTCGCAAACGGATGTGCTGGAATTACTTCCTGCACTGCCTGATCGCTGGTCGGCCGGAACAGTGAAAGGACTCAAAGCCCGGGGCAATGTACACATCGACAAGATGGAATGGAGCAACAGCAGCATTAGACAGCTTATTCTTTCATCGCCGCAGGATCAAACGATTCAGGTATTAAGCCCTTCCCAATTGGCAGGTCTAAGCCCAGAGCAGGAAATCAATGGTAAATACCTTTATAAGATTCAATTGAAAGCAAACAAAATAGTCAAGTTCGTTAACAAATCCTAAATCTATTTATATATGCCAACCCATCACTTTAAACATGTTGTACTCGGGCTTTTGATGACCCAGGGGCTTGTCCATCTGGAGATCCAGGCGCAGTCCAAACAGATTCCTATTGAAACCAGATCGAATGCCCTGGTGTTGGAGTACGATTCCACGAAAACACTGAAAATGCGCTATTACGGTGAAAAATTGAATGATGCTAAAGAGTACTCGACCATTGCAAGCGGTTATAGACAATTGACAGATTATAGTGGCCTCTCCGACGCGGCGTATACTCCCTCAGGTTCAAAAAACCTATTGGAACCGGCCATCAGTGTTGTTCATTCCGATGGCAACCGCTCCCTGGACCTGCGCTATGAAAAACATGAGGTGAAAAACCTGGATGCTAATGTCAAACAGCTTGATATCACCTTAAAAGACCCGGTATACGATATTTATGTCGTTTTACACTATAAATCGTTTTTGAATGAGGACGTCATTGAGCAGTGGGCAACCATCCAAAATAAGGAAAAGAAAGTCGTCACGCTGGAAAAATTTGCTTCGGCCAATCTGACCCTGCGCTCCAATGCGTATTGGCTACGGCAGTACCATGGCGACTGGGCAAAAGAAATGCAAGTAGAGGAGGCGCCCTTGACTCATGGCATTAAAGTGCTGGACAGTAAACTCGGAACACGCGCGAATTTATTCCAGCCACCTTCCTTTATGGTGTCTCTGGGCAAGGCGGCATCCGAAGATGAAGGAACAGTACTGATGGCAAGCCTTGGGTATAGTGGAAATTTTAAGGTGGATTTTGAAGTGGACTACCTCAATAACCTGCGTATCATTGCCGGAATAAATAACTATGCTTCCAATGTAAAATTAGCCAGCAACCAGGACTTTACAACACCCAAATTGATCTATACTTTATCGACGAAAGGAAAAGGCACCGCCTCCCGAAATCTGCACAATTGGGCCCGTAAATATCAGCTGCTGGATGGAAATGGCGAACGCCTGACTTTACTCAACAATTGGGAGGCGACCTACTTTGATTTTAATGAACAAAAATTAAAAGGTTTGCTCCAGGATACCAAAAAACTAGGGGTAGATCTGTTTTTATTGGATGATGGCTGGTTTGGAAATAAATATCCGCGTAACAGCGATCACTCCAGTCTGGGAGATTGGCAACCGAACCGGACAAAATTGCCCAATGGTATCGCTACACTCGTGGAAGAAGCGACCAAACAGGGCGTTAAATTCGGTATCTGGGTAGAACCCGAAATGGTTAGCCCCAAATCCGAACTCTACGAACAACATCCGGATTGGGTCGTCAAACAGCCACAGCGGGAAGAACATTACTTCCGCAATCAGTTGGTCCTGGATCTGACAAATCCCAAGGTGCAGGATTTTGTATTCCAGATCCTCGACGACCTGTTTACCAAAAATCCGGCATTAGCCTATATCAAGTGGGACTGTAATGCGGTCATTTACAATGCGCATTCGGCATTTCTAAAAGACCAGGGCGCTTTCTATGTTTCGTATGTGGAAGGTCTTTATAAAGTCCTGGAGCGCATTCGTTCGAAGTATCCGAAAGTGCCGATGATGTTATGTTCGGGCGGTGGTGGTCGCGTGGACTATGCGGCACTTCGGTACTTTACCGAATTTTGGCCTTCGGACAATACAGACCCTCTGGAACGTATTTTTATGCAGTACGAGTATTCGTACTTTTTCCCGGCAATCAGCACCTCCAACCATGTGACAGACTGGGGAAAACAGTCCCTCAAATTCCGTACGGATGTAGCGATGATGGGTAAACTGGGTTTTGATATCGTGGTGAGCCACCTGAAAGAACAGGATCTCTTATTCTGCCAGCAGGCGGTAAAGGATTACGACGCGCTTAAAGGAACAATATGGCACGGGGAGCAGTATCGTCTGGCCGATCCACGTGAAGGTGACTTTGCCGCCCTCAGCTACGTGAATAGCCAAAAAACCGAGGCTGTCATCTTCAACTACCTGGTCAATAACCGCTATGGTATCGGAACAACCGATCCTATTCGTTTAAAAGGACTGGATGCCCAAAAGCAATACCGGGTGGAGGAGATCAACCTGTATCCGGGAACCAAGTCGAGCTTAGGCCAGGGACAAACCTATTCGGGCGACTACCTGATGAAAGTTGGCGTAAATCCAGACTTGAATAGCAACCGTCCCAGTGTTTTATTAAAAATATCGGCACGCTAAAAAATATCGGTGGCACATCCGAAGCTCCGACGCTAACAGCCCGGACTTCGGATGCGCCAAATGTATAAACTCAATTGAGCAACAAACTCAAAAATCATGATAAAACCTAAACAGTATAAACGGACTTTGTTGGCGCTGCTACTCAGCGTTGCAAGTGGATTTTCTGCCCTACAGGCCAAAGTACAGCTGCCGGCTTTTATTGGCGACAATATGGTGCTGCAGCAAAAAGAAAAGGTCAAGATCTGGGGATCCAGTACCGCAGTCGGCAAGGAACTTAGCGTAAACACCAGCTGGAACAACAAGAACTACCAAGTTGAGGTCGATCAGCAGGGAGGCTGGCAAGTCTATCTGGAGACCCCGAAATACGGTGGACCCTACCAGATTACCATCAACGATGGTGATCAATTGATCCTCAAAAATATCCTGATCGGCGAAGTCTGGTTTTGTTCAGGACAGTCAAATATGGAAATGCCCCTGGCGGGCTGGGGTAAGATCAATAACTTTGAGCAGGAAATCAAAGCAGCCAACTTTCCCAATATTCGTATTTTGCAGATACCAAAAGCAACGGCCAATCAACCTACCACAGCAGTGAAGGTGGAGTCTGGTGGATGGAATCCGGTGACGCCACAAAGTATTCCGGAGTTTTCGGCGACGGCCTATTTTTTTGCACGTGAGATCTACGAGAAAACAGGCATTCCCATTGGCCTGATCCATTCCTCCTGGGGAGGAACAATCATTGAAGCCTGGATGAGCCGGGAGGCACTTACACCTTTTTCAACCTATACGGCGGCCATTGATAAAATCCAGCGCCCGGATGCGCAGGAAATCTATGCGAAAGACCTGGCCGAATGGAATCGCGTCGCCGAACAGCAGGATCAGGTGAAGACAGCAACGCAGGGCGAGTGGTTTGCCCCACAATTGGATAAAAGCAGCTGGTCTACGATTACAATTCCGAGCTTTTTTGACAAGAACCTGTTTCCGGGAATGGATGGTGTCGTTTATTTTGGCAAAGACGTTGAACTACCGGCACATTGGCAGGGTAAACCGATCAAGTTGGTTTTGGGAGCGATTGATGACAACGACATCACTTATGTCAATGGTACAAAAGTGGGTGAAACTGTCGGTTACGACCAGATTCGGAAGTATACTGTTCCTGCAACGGCCAACAACGGCAGCCGATTGCATATCGCCGTTCGCGTATTTGATGGAGCCGGCGATGGCGGAATATATGGTGGTACAGAACAACCGCGACTGGAAGGGCCAAATGGCGAACAGCTATCTCTGGTTGGAGACTGGAAATGCAAAGTAGGTTATGATCTGGCGAAGCTGCCCGCAAAACCGAATGCGATGGAGGGGCCCAACAGACCTACTGTGCTCTACAATGCCATGGTCAAACCTTTTGTGGATTTTAAAATAAAAGGCGCCATTTGGTACCAGGGTGAAAGTAACGCGGATTCAAAAGACGCTCCCTATGAGCAACTGCTGCCCGCACTGATTCAGGACTGGCGCCAGCAGTGGAACAATGAAAAGATGCCTTTTTATTTTGTTCAGCTGGCCAACTTTAAGGCGAAAAGTGTAACACCGCAGCCTTCTTCCTGGGCGAGATTACGGGAAGCACAGCGCCAAACACTCAAATTGCCTTATACAGGTATGGCAGTCATTGCTGATATCGGCGATGCACTGGATATCCATCCGAAAAACAAACAGGATGTCGGTAGAAGGCTTGGCTGGATTGCAACAGCGCAGCTTTATGGGAAAAAGATCCCTTATTCGGGACCTGTTCTTGAGCATTGGACGACAAAAGCTGCGGAAATGGAACTTAGCTTTAACCCCATGGGCAAAAAGCTTGTGCTGAAAGGAGCGGATAACCGCAACGGTAGTTTCACAATTGCTGGAGCCGATCAGGTCTTTTATCCCGCAGAAGTCAAACAGGTCGGAAATAAGCTGATCGTATCCGCCAAAGAAGTACCGTCACCCGTTGCAGTGCGCTACGGCTGGGCCGATAACCCGGATCTGACTTTATACAACGAAGCCGGGATACCCGGATCTCCCTTCCGAACCGATGACTGGACAAAAAATTAAAACCACATGAATAGATCATCAAAAATAAATCTTCGGAAAGGTAAGTTACTCTGTACGCTTGTGGTTTTCTTTTTTTCGGGAAACTTATTTGGGCAAGTGCTGGGGGGCAAACTTTGGTATCGGCAGCCGGCAAAACAATGGGAGGAGACCTTACCCCTGGGCAATGGAAAAATTGGCATGATGCCCGATGGTGGATTGAAGAATGACCATATTGTGCTCAATGATATCACCCTATGGTCGGGAAGCCCTCAGGATGCCAATAATTATGAGGCCAGCAGGTATTTGGATAGTATTCGAAATCTGATAAAAAGCGGGAAAAACGACCTTGCCCAGCGGCTGATAGACCAGCATTTTATCTGCAAAGGCCCGGGATCGGGCGGCAAGCAATGGGGCTGTTATCAAGTGCTCGGCAATCTGATGCTTGCCTTTGACGGACAAACGGATCTCTCCGCAGTGCAGAACTATCGCCGGGAACTGGACCTCGATAAGGCGATAGCGAAAACAAGCTATGAGCTCAAAGGCGTCAGGTATAGCCGCGAATATTGGACTAGCTTTGCTGATGACCTGGGCGTTATTCATTTACAGAGCAGCAAAAAAGGCCAGCTAAGCCTGGAAATCAAGATTGACCGTCCCGAAAGGGCAACTGCCAGGACCGAGGATGGCGAGCTTGTTTTAGTCGGACAATTGGACAATGGCGTGGACGGTAAAGGAATGCAGTTTAAAACACGTGTCCGCGCGCAGATAAAAGGCGGGAAACAGCTGGTAAAAGGACAATCTATTGTTATTCAACAGGCTGACGAAGTGCTGATTTACGTGGCAACAGATACTGATTTTAAAGGTAAGGATTTTGAGCGTACGACAGCTGAAACGCTAACAAAGGCGTTGAAAAAATCCTATAGCCGGCAGTATGCCGAACATCTACGAAACTATTTGGCAAAGTTCAACCGTTTGTCGCTCCGATTGGGGCAGTCGAAAGATGACTTACCGACCGATGAGCGTTTGGTGGCCTTTGGTAAAGAACCGGATCAGGATCCAGGGCTGGCAGCGCTATTCTATCAGTATGGTCGTTACCTGAGTATCAGCAGTACGCGCTTAGGCTTGCTACCACCAAACTTACAGGGCTTATGGGCAAATCAGATTCAGACACCCTGGAATGGGGACTACCACCTGGATATCAATGTGCAGATGAACCATTGGCACCTCGGGGCGGCCAATCTGGGCGAGCTCAATGAACCCTTGGTGGGGCTTGTGGAAGGCCTTATGGCCCCGGGGGCAAAAACCGCGAAAGCGTATTATAATGCACCGGGCTGGGTAGCCCATGTGATCACCAATGTATGGGGCTATACCGAACCTGGAGAATCTGCTTCCTGGGGAATTGCCAATGCGGGCTCGGGCTGGCTCTGCAATAACCTTTGGGAACATTACCTCTATACCGAAGATATAGACTATCTACGGCGGATATACCCGATTCTCTACGGAGCAGCACAGTTTTACTCCAGTGCCCTGACCGAACACCCAACGAAGGGCTGGTTGTTGACTTCGCCCTCTGTATCTCCCGAAAATTCCTTCAAGCTCCCCAATGGGCAGCAGGCAAATGTTACCATGGGACCAACGATAGATAATCAGATCGTACGTGAATTGTTTGGAAATATCATTCATGCGGCGGGATTATTGGGCAAACAATCGGACCCTTTTTTAACGAAGGTTGCGGCGCAGCTTAAACGCTTAGCTCCGGCGGTACAGATCGCCAAAGATGGCCGCATCATGGAATGGATCGAAGATTATGAAGAGGCGGATCCGCAGCATCGGCATATCTCGCATCTGTACGGTTTGTATCCAGGCTATCTGATCCGTTATGATGAACATCCGGACTGGCAGCTTGCCGCTAAAAAAAGCCTAGATGTACGGGGGGATGATGGACCGAGCTGGGCCATTGCCCATAAACTACTCTTTTGGACCAGATTACATGAAGGCGAGCGGGCTTATAAATTATTTCGGCAACTCATGACCCCACGTGTCGATACACATATCAATTATGGCGCCGGTGGTGGTGTTTACGCCAATTTGTTAACAGCAGGCCCCCCATTTCAGATCGATGGTAATTTTGGTGGAGCAGCTGGTATTGCCGAGATGCTGGTGCAGTCCCATCAGGATACGGTGTATCTTCTACCGGCGGTGCCTCAGGCCTGGAAAAAAGAAGGCCGGGTGAGGGGCATGCGCATCAAGGGAAATCACACATTAGATATGGAATGGAAAGATGGTAAGATACTGAACTATCAGATTTATTCAGCCAAATCACAACAACTTAACGTATGTATAGATCATAACTGGATCGCCTATCGTACAAAAGAAAAATAACAAAACATAGCGTCCTCAACCGAATTGGATCATGCAATTTTTTGCATGATAGGGGATACTTTGTGCCAAAAATTTCAAGATAAAAGCACCTTATAAACAAAAAAAGTAAATATGAAAACAGAAAAGACAAGACAATGGCCTTTGATCAAGGGCCTGTCCTTCGGTCCTGAGGCCAGTATTATGGCACTCTGTCTTTCGATAGCTGTACCCTACACGGGCTCCGCTGCATCAATAAGGAAAACAGACCGTCGTTTGGCCCCAACAGAAAAAGTTCCTTCCACAGTCGCGGATGTAATACGTCAACAGCGTACAATAAAAGGAAAAGTGCTGGATAATACAGGGCGCCCGCTACCTGGTGTGACAGTACGGGTCAAAAATACAACGCTGGAAACACAAACGGATCAGGAGGGTCAATTCGAGCTCAGGCTGATAGATGGAACTGTCGTACTGACGTTCTCTTCGCTGGGATTTGAAAGCCGGGAAATGGCTGTTGCTGCCAATGAGGGAAATGTGAATGTGCAGCTGAACGACGCTTCGTCGAGTTTGGAAGAGGTCGTTGTCGTCGGTTACGGTACACAAAAGAAAGTAAACCTAACCGGTGCCGTGGCTACAATGAGTGGCAAAGATATGATCAAACGGCCCGTTGTCAATACAGCTTCCATGCTGCAGGGGGCAGTGCCAGGTGTTCAGATCAATCAAGGCTCGGGAGAACCGGGCAATGAAGGCGTATCCATCCGCATTCGGGGTAAAGGCACCTTTAGCGGTGCCGGATCGGATCCCCTGGTGCTCATCGATGGTGTACAGGGAAAATTCTCCGACGTCAATCCCAATGATATCGAAAATGTAAGCGTGCTGAAAGATGCAGCCTCCGCAGCAATCTACGGCTCGCGTGCAGCCAATGGCGTTATTCTGATCACGACAAAACAAGGGAAATCGGGAAAAACAACCGTTCAGTATGACGGAAATGTGGGTATCTATAAGCCCACGAAAATGTTTGATCTGATCACCAATTCGGCACAGTACATGGAACTGTACAACGAAGCGCGTAAGAATTCCAACCTCAACGATGGCCTATACCCCGCTGACGTGATCGCCGCCTATCGCAACAGCAACGATCCTATAAAATATCCAAATACGGACTGGCTGGGACTTATTTTCCAAACGAAACCGACGTATACCCATAACCTCGGCATCCAGGGCGGAAACGAAAAGACAACTTTTAATGTTGGCTTGGGCTACGTCAATCAGGATGGAATGATCAAAGGTTTCAACTACGACCGTTATTCCGCCCGCCTCAATCTGACGACCAAAATCTCGGAAGGTATAAAATTCGGGACAAATATTTTGCTCAAGACAGGACATACCGAATCTATTCCGGGGGGATCCAAAGACCTCTTCCTGTCGGCCATGTCGCAGGCACCAACTTATGGCCCATTTTTGCCGGATGGTAGCGGACGGTATACTTACAAAGCTTACGACTGGGAGTACAACAATAAAAACCCTATGGCGGTATTGGACCGGAAATTCACCTACAATACCGATGACTATGCGGCCAATTTGCAGGCTTGGATGGAGGTACAGCTGTTTAAGGGGCTTTCCTGGTATACCAAAGGTGCCTATAATTTCAATATGGACAAGTACAAGGATTATAAATCAACGTTGGATGAATATTATTACCATACGGGCACGCTCGGAACAACATTGGATCTTGGAAAGGGGCTTACGGATCAGGATCAGCAAACGATATACACCAATTTATTTACTTACCTGAACTATGATCGCGCGTTTGGCGCACACCACCTCAAAGCGCAGGCTGGATATAGTATTGAAAAAAGTAAGTATACTTACCTCCAGGGCTTCAGACAGAATTTTGTCGACGATACGCTAACAGAATTAAATGCCGGGGGATCGGATATTCAACGGGCAAACGGGACAGCCAACCAATGGGCGCTAATCTCGTATTTCGGCCGGTTGAACTATGATTATCAAGGGAAATACCTCTTGGAAGCCAATATGCGTTACGATGGTAGTTCCAAGTTTTACGGTAAAAACCGTTGGGCAGCCTTTCCTTCTTTCTCTGCAGGCTGGCGCGTATCGGAAGAATCGTTTGTCAAGGAATTCGCTTCCGGTTGGTTGGATAATTTGAAGATCCGTGGATCTTGGGGCCAACTTGGAAATCAGAATGTAGTGGATGTGAATGGCTATTCCTTAAATTATCCATACCAGCCTGTATTGGGACTTACCGGTAATTATTCATTTGATAACAATAGCCTGCAATCGGGGGTGGCACAGCAAAGACTGACCAACCCACTGATCAAATGGGAAACAACGACCATGACAGATGTCGGGGTAGATTTAAGCCTGTTCAAAAATTTGGATATTACTTTCGACTGGTATAAGAAACGGACAACCGATATCCTACGCCCGTCGCAGATCACGGCAATCGTCGGATTGGGCGCCCCAAATATCAATGACGGTATCGTTGAAAATAAAGGTGTTGAATTGGGAATTACTTATCGTAATCAGATTACTACTGGAGCATTGGAAGGTTTGCGCTATCAACTGGGTGCAAATCTCGACCGTTTCAAAAACAAGCTAGTGAAATTTGGCGAACCGGAAATTGGGGGCTATACAATCAAAAAAAATGGCTACGCCATGGATAGCTTCTATACCTACGAGGTGGTCGGTATCTTTCAATCGGAGGCTGAAGTGAGCAGCTCACCAAAACAGTTTAACGACAATACTCTGCCAGGCGATCTGAAGTATCGGGATGTCAATGGTGACGGAAAAATAGATGCCAACGACAGAACAATGATAGCCGGTGTGGATCCAAAGCTGAACTATAGTTTTAATCTAAGTGCTAGTTTTAAGGGCTTTGACTTTTCGGCCCTATTACAAGGCGTATATGGCGTCAAATCCTATGTTTCGGGCTGGGGCGTAACCCCATTTGTACAAGGTAGCCCGCCGACAAAAGACTGGTTAGACCGTTGGACTCCTGAAAATCCTTCGACAACGATGCCCCGTATTTATTGGGGTTGGAGTGCTCCGGAGAAATTCAGCCGGGCTTCCAGCTATTTTATACAGGATGCTTCGTATTTCAGGTTGAAAAATCTCGTGTTAGGATATACTTTACCTGATGGGTTATTAAAAAAATATAAAATTGATCGCTTGCGGGTTTATTTTTCGGGTGATAACCTCCTTACTGCGACCAAATTTAAGGGCTTGGACCCTGAACGCTATGGAAATGGTGATCTGGTACAGTATCCACAAAACAAGATTTATTCATTTGGTGTACAAGTTAACTTTTAAGTGCTATGAAAAAGAAATTTATAACAGCGTTGATGCTATCCGGCCTATTTTTGGGTTCATGTAACAGTGCCTTGGACCTCAACCCTTTGGATCAGATCGCTTCGGACAACTATTTTGGCAAGAAAACGGATTTTGATAATGCCTTGGCCGGTGTATATGCCTCGTTGCAGAGTGAAGCTTTCTCTTATGGGATGCCTTTTCGGGATTGTCTGACCGACAATGGTTACAATCAGTTCAATTCAGGTAGCGTTAATGAAATCGTCGGTGGGAACTTAAATCCGACCACAGGGGGCTACGAAACCGGTATTTATAACGATGCTTATGTAGGTATAGGACGTGCCAATCGCCTGATCGAAAAGCTTCAGGGCTATAACGGCTCGGATATGAACGATGCAGAGAAGAAAAATATGGAAGCCGAAGCCCGCTTTATCCGTGCTTTTGTGTATTTCCAATTGTACAGTATCTATGGTGAAGTGCCACTTGTGCTGACTCCCCTCAGTTTGGAGAATCAACGTCAGCCAAAGGAAAGTGCGGAGAATATTCTAAAACAGATTCGGGCCGATCTGGATTTCGGGATCGCCAACTTAGCGGCTAAACCTTATTTCAACAATGGGGGACATGCGACTTCAAGTTCAGCAAAAGCCTTGAAAGCACGGGTTTTATTATTTGCGGCTTATGGCGACAAAGGGGTACCCGATTTAGCAATTTTGAAAGAGGTAAAAGACTTATGCACCGATGTCATGAAAGAGTATACCTTGAGTACAGCTTTTGAAAATGTCTTTCGCGACGCAACACAGAAGAACAATCCCGAGATTATCTTTTCGGTCAATTTTCTGGCACCGAATAATACAGCCCCCTGGGACATGTACCTAGGCGATTGGATAGCAGCTTCGCCGTTGCAAAACCTCGTGGATACCTATGAATGCAAAGATGGCCTGCCTTATGGTGAATCTCCGCTGACGGACCGGGCCAATCCGTTTAAAGATCGGGATCCGCGGTTGAGCAAAACAATTTTTGTGGACCATCCCGACTTTGGCGGCGGTAAGATCCATACACCGTCCAATCCGCGGCCTACGGGTTATGGGGTGCTGAAATTCCTGGATCCGGCCAACTTACCTTTTGGCTTTTCAACATTGAGTCAACAGGATGCGGTTGTACTGCGTTTTGCGGAGGTGCTATTGATGTATGCCGAAGCACAAAATGAAATCGCCGGGCCAGATCCATCGGTGTACGATGCCATGAATACCCTGAGGAGCCGCGTTCAGATGCCCGGGTTTCCTGCCGGTTATACCAAGGAAAAAATGCGCGAACGTATCCGCCACGAAAGAAGGGTAGAACTTGCTTTCGAAGGGCTGCGGCATTACGATCTGATTCGTTGGCATATCGCGGGTGAAGTACTCAATGCGGTCAAAGACAGTAAAGTGCCCTATCATTTTGAAGACAAATTTTACCGCTGGCCGCTGCCACAAACAGAAATTGAGAAAAGCGCAGGTGTGTTAATTCAGAATCCAAACTATAAGTAATAAGATTATAGCCTTCTTTAGATCGGCAATTTCCTAAACCAATCACAGCAGCGCGCACGAAGTCCATTCGATGCGCGCTATTTTTTGTGCTATAACGCTTACTGTAAAGGAATCAAGACGTTCTGTTCCAAACGTACTGGCACCTGCTTTACCGAGGTAAAACCGTCTTCCTTGGAAATGATGTTGGAAAGATCCAGTCCTCTTTTGGAGAACGTACTGATCAAAGCTGTTCTAAAGGTAGCTTTCGATGATCCCCAGCCTTGACCCAAAATGGTGTCATTGTTGAGCTGTATCAGTTCGTCCGTAGAATAGTAGCTGAATTTTTCCAGTAAGTGTTGGTAAAGATTTGTTGTAGTAGCCATACAATTTAAAAATTTAAAGGATTAAACCATAAACTGTATCCAGATCTTGTTGGGAAAATAATCGTTCTGCGACGTTTATTTTGGTCGAAACCCGTATTAATTTACCACCGCGGTGCCTACACTCGGTTGGTATTGCATCATGCAATTCTGAATACTCTACAAATATAGTAGATTATTTTTATAATAAAAAATATTTTTCTTTCTAACTGCAAATTAGGGATAGCAACAGCTATGAGGAGATCAAAAAGCAGGGGCGGGCTGTTGGCTGTGATTTGGTTATGAAGTGGATAACTGGACGAGAAATTTATCATGTTACTGTAATCTCATTGAAAATACTTTAAAAAACAGAGATAAGACAATACTTTTGCGCCATGAATAGAATTGCGGAAATTAACGAATACATTGCTGCCGAACGCGAGGTATTATTGCAACACCCCCTGTATCGTAAGATCAAAACGATCAAGAATCTACGTTCGTTTACAGAAGGGCATGTGTATGCCGTATGGGATTTTATGTCTTTACTAAAAGCTTTACAGATTAAATTGACCTGTACGACTTTACCTTGGTTTGCGAGCGAGCATCCATCGACACGCTATCTGATCAACGAAATTGTATTAGCGGAAGAATCTGACGAATATATTGATGGTCGCCGTTTGAGCCATTTTGAAATGTATCTGGACGCAATGAGTGAAATGGGAGCAGATCTGCATCTGATCAATAAGTTTATCGTGCACGCCAAGAAATCCAAAAGTATTTTTGATGCCATTGCATTGACAACACTGGACAAAAGGATCAAAGATTTTCTGAATTTTACTTTTGAATTGATTGAAGAAGGGGAGGTACATAAAATTGCGGCTGCTTTTACATTTGGCCGTGAGGACCTTATTCCGGGTATGTTTACTTCTATTTTGCAGGAGCTGAAAACTAACTTCCCTGAATCTAGCTTGGATAATTTTATCTATTATTTCCAACGTCATATTGATCTGGACGGTGATGAGCATGGCCCTTTGGCCATGCAGATGATCTCCGATCTGGCCAAAGAGGATGACGAGAAGTGGGAAGAAATGAAAATAGTGAGTAAAGAGGCGCTTCAAAAGCGCATTGAACTCTGGAATGCAATAGAAGATTCCCTATAGGGAATCTTCTATTGTTTGGAATCTTTGTAAAAAGAACTTAACGGATAATTTTACAGAAAACTATTCCGACAGCGAAGTTTTTAAGGCACGGGTAAAAGCGCTTATAAATTGTGGGTCCAAGGTGTTGGAAAAGGTATTCATATTCCCTAAGCTGACAATGAGTGCCGGTATTTTTGCTCCCCGTAAAATCGCATGACTGTGGCTTTCAACGGGTTTCTGCGTGCTCAATCCTTGATTTTTTAAATTTTGTGTGAGACGGAATGCGAACTCCCGACTTTGATCCTGTATCTTCGGAAGTTCAACGGCTTTTGGATAAAATAAGCCGATTGGCAGCTTTGTGTTTGAAGGATCAACATCGAAATGAATGGAAACCAAGGCATCGCCGGTAAATGCTGCACGGTCTTTGAGCATCATAAATTCGTCTTTCGAATGGGTCAATACAACCTGAAAACCTTCTTTTTCAAGTTCATTTTGAATCATTTTACAAGCCTGTAAAGTGAGATCTTTCTCTTTGAGGCCTTTGCTGTTGGTGGCACCATTATCTTTGCCGCCATGTCCCGGATCGAGAACAATAGTCTTTACGCTGTTTTTAACAGCATTGAGAGCAGTGATTTTTTCTTTCGTGGGATTAATAAAAGAGAAAGAGACAATTAACACGAATATACAGGGAACAAGCAGCAGATACTGATAACCTTTCGTGCGCGGCGATAGATTTCGCATCAACCTGTCGATGCGTTCTACCAATTCATTTTGGTTTTTTAAAATTCTACTTTGCATATAATCTATTTGTTGATGTTGTTGTGTCAGATTCAGCAAGAAGCTCGCATAATCGGTCTTTCCATAGCATTCTCCCACTGCACGGTCGACCTGAAATTCATGTAGACGATGCAGTTCTTTCCGGACCCAATAAATGGCCGGGTTTATCCAGAAGAAGCAGCACATTAGTTCGATGTAGAATTTGTCCCAGGCATGTCCTTTTCGAATATGCTGAGCCTCGTGGGCAAAGATGAGCTGGCCTTCATAACTTTTAAGTGCGTTTTTATCCATAACGATGTAATGAAAGATCGAACAATTATTGAAGCGATTAAACGGCGGGATCACTTTAATTCCCTGATGCTCCTGAAAATCCATCTTCTTTAAAAAGTATGCGAGGGTTAAGCTGCGATAAACTAATCGTATCAGAAAGAAGATTGCGATTAGTAGGTAAGCATAAGTGAGTATTTTTTTTAACTCCATCCGGTCCCATAGGTTGAGCTGTTCTTCGGGTTCGATCGACAAGGGGGCGTTGGAATTGTGTAACTGCTCTTGAAACGCTATCTCCTGATTTAACTTTGTTTTGGGATCGTTTAAATCGACATAATCGGTCTTAAATTTAAGACAGGGAACCAGGGTACAAAAGCTAACCAGTGCAATAAGCAAAAATCTGTTCCAACGGAAAAATGAAAGCTGCCGAAAAGCCAAGATAAAGAGCAAGACTAAAATAAGCAAACTGACATTGGCCTCTATACCATAGGAAAACAGGTTATTCATCTTTTTTATTTTTATTGATAATTTCCTTGATTTTCTCGATGTCAGTTTCGCTGATCTGTTGTTCCTTGACAATGAACGAAACCAAGTTTTCGACAGAATCATCAAAATATTTGTTCATCACACGCGAAAAGAAAAACTTTCGGTACTGCATCTTGGAGATCAGTGGATAATATTGATAGGTCTTCCCATAGGCATTGAATCCTACATATCCTTTTTTCTCTAAAATCCGTACAATGGATGATATGGTATTATAGGGCGTCGTTTGTGTTGGATCGATATATTCAATAATATCTTTGACAAAGGCCTGCTTTAATTTCCATATAGCATGCATAACCTCTTCTTCTTTTTTTGTTAATTCTTCCATAGTTTAAAGCTATAACTTATTTTTCAGTTTATCAACTTATTTTTCAGTTTTAAAACTGAAAAATAAGTTGATAAACTGTAATAAATTGATTTTCAATGATTTTATTTTGTCTTTAATAGGTTTTAGTACCGTCAGTGCGGTTACGGAAACATTTTTGGAAATCTTAATTTCATTTTTTCAATAAATAGTCGGCCATCGCCTGATAAGCAGGCAGGGAATACGCATCGTTGGCTGAATTGGATGCCAGGGGATGAGAGGATTTTTGGCAGATTTTGCTCTTTTATTGATAATTGATTGAAAAATGTCTTTTTTTCGTAACATATTGGCATTTGTGAAGAAATGCATTTTCCAATTAGTATCTAAGTTTGCAACGCAAAAAATAACAGAAAGACATTGAACTTTTTTTCGTCGCATTGGACCAAAGCAATATGCACTATCGCAGTGCTCCTATGCTTGGTTTTAGGAACGCGGGCCCAGGACTCGCTACGTATCTCGCTTGCTGATCTGATCAGTAAATCGCTGCAAAACAGTAAGTATATTGAACAGTCACATCTGCAGTTGGAGGAAAAGGGGATAGCCTTACGGCAGCAACGGATGGAATTACTGCCGAAAATCAGTGTCAGGGCCTCTGCGAGTTATGCGAGCAACATGCCTGTCTACGATCGGGGGATATTTGCCAAACCATCCCAACACGATGTGATCCATTACCTGTATGATACCGGACTCGATTTCTACCTGAACCTCTACAACGGCCATCGGGATCTGATGAAAATCGAATCAAAAAAGCTCGAAATGGAACTGGCCAATATTGATTGGAAAAGCGCTACGGCGCAGATTAAGCTGGAGATATGTAACTTGTTTCTGGATCTGGATTTAGCCTATCGCAACAAATTTCTCATTGAGCAGGATATCAAAGATCAGCGTACACAATTGAAAGAGATCGAAACTCGTTACACCGCAGGGGTTGTATTACATAGTGACGTGTTACGGATTTCTCTTGAATTGTCCAAGCGCGAATTGCTCTTGGTACAGATCACAAATGATATCAGGGCAATTAACCAAAAATTACAGCTGATCGCCGATATACACCAGGAAATTGTTCCGATGTGTGGCACGATGGAAAGCCATCCGCTGAACTATCCGGAACTTGTGGCCATTGCGAGACAGGAAGCTTTTGTACTGTTAAAATCCGAACAGGAAGTTGCGTTAAAAAAACTGAGCGTCAAACAGGCCAAATCAAATTATCTGCCTGAAATGGGGCTGACCAATACATTTACTTTTGCCAATCCGCAGGTATTTTTATATCCGTATAATGCGAGCTGGTATAACTTAAATATAGTGGGGCTTAAATTGAATATCCCGATATCCGCCCTGTACCTCAATAAAAATATTGTTCGGGGAGCTCAGGTTGCTTTGAAGCGGGAAGAGGTCAAACACCACCATGAAGAGGAAGCTGTGGAAAATGAACTGTTACAGGCCTACTTGGATTATAACCTCGCACTGGAACAACGGGAGGTCTGCCAAAAAAATCTGGCCCTGGCCAAGGAAAATGCCCGTATTATAAAAAATAGGTATTTCAAGTCTTCGGCATTGATCACCGATCTGTTGGATGCAGATATGCAATGCCTCAAGACAAACTTTGAGCTGGAATCCGCCCGGATTGCGATACAGAAACACTATTATTTTATTGAATTTTTGAAGGGTACGATCTAATGAAACCTAAATCAGGCCGGTCAATGACCGATGTACAATTGACCCGCATCACCAATGGGTTTGCCGGGATTGCTTTGTTGGCACTTTTACTATGGGGCGGAAGGATACTCTGGCTGCGTATCCGGTATACTTATACCAATGATGCACAAGTGACCCAGTATATTAATCCCATCATCTCCCGAGTGGGAGGTTACATTATTTCGGTTCATTATAAAGACCATCAATCGGTCAGGCGTGGTGATACCTTGCTGCTGATTGACAATCGGGAATATAAATATGAAGCTGATCAGGCTTCAGCTTCGATAAACAAAGAAAATGCGGAAATCAGTGTGCTGGGCAGTCAAAAAGAAATATTGCAGGCCGAACATGAATCATTGGAACAATCCATTGCAGCGGCTGAAGCGCGGGTGACGAAACAGCAACTTGAATACGACCGCTACAAGTTTCTGTTTGATGAAAAATCTGCTACGGCACAGCAATTAGAGGATATAAAAGCCACACTGGAGGTGTACAAAAGTGAATTCGCCGCATTACAGCATAAGCTGGAAGCCTCAAAAGATCGGGTGAATGATGTTGATGTGAAAAAAGGGGTAATCAATGCGGAGAAAGCACGCTTGTCAGCTGCTGCAAACCGAAAGCATCTTGATGTGGGATATACCGTAATCCGGGCTCCCTATGATGGTCGGGTAGGGAAACGTAGCATTGAAAAAGGACAGATGGTAAATCCGGGCGAAGTGCTGGGATTTATTGTCAATGCAGAGACACCAACTTGGGTGACAGCCAACTTTAAAGAAACGCAATTGCGTTATCTCAACCTTGGCGGGCGTGTAGAGGTTGTTGCGGATGCCTACCCGGATGAAACATTCTATGGAAAGATAATTTCTATTTCCCCTGCAACAGGTTCCTCTTTTTCGCTACTCCCGCCGGACAATGCAACGGGCAATTTTGTGAAAATCGTACAGCGCGTTCCCGTTCGTATTGAACTGGATAGGGGCAAGGGAGCCAAAAAATTACTCTCAGGAATGAATGTCAATGTTTCGGTCTCAAAAAATCAATAACAGTGAAAGGGATCTTCAAAGACTGGGTACCCGAATGGTTGATTAAGCTGATTTTATTCAGCGGATTGATGCCAAGCATGGTCTTGTTTTTTCTGCCCGGTGCCAATGTCAATGTCACTGCAGGGTTCTACGGTGCACAGCCGAGTGATGTACAGTTTCTTATTATTCTTTTCTACGCGGGATTTGTCGGATTCTACGTCCTGGAACGTCGCTTTTTTCAGTATTTCCCTGTCAAACAGTACTACATCATTTTCAATCTCTTACAGTTGCTCAATTGTTACCTGATGTATCGTATCAACGAGATCAGTTGGATATATGGCTTACGCTTTTTTCAGGGTATGCTGTTCGCATCGGCTGTCAACCTCTCCATATCCATGATATTTTCCAGACTGAAAACGGAACGTGCGAAGGAGGGAAGTTATGCCATATTTTTTGGTATGCTGCTCTGTAGCTCGCCTTTCAATACCTTTGTTACAGCGGAATTTATTGACTCATTCAACTTTGATGAACTTTACCTGTATGCTGCCTTATCTTTTGTACCTGGGCTATTATTGATTATCGTCACAATGAAACCCATCCGGCATAATCGTCCGTACCCTTTGTTTTCCCTGGACTGGGCCAGCTTTATCCTCTACAGTTTTATTGTTATAAGTTTCGGTTACCTGATGGTCTATGGACAGGAACTTTATTGGTTTTCGGATACCTCCATGCTGACCGTACTGATCGGTGGGATTTTATGCCTGGGCCTGTTTATTCTGCGGCAGAAAGCAATAAAACGTGTTTATATCGAGCTGTCCATCTTTGGAAACCGGAACTTCCTGTTCGGAATCTTGGTCTTGTATATGATGTATATCGAACGGTTTTCGCTGACGATCTCCAATCAGTATTTTCTACAGGTCATCCGCCTGGATCCTATTCACCTGTCCTATATCCAATGGTTTAATATCCTCGGGATTGTATGTGGTGTTATGCTATCCTTCTACTGGTTATTAAAACGGCGCACAGTGAAATGGATCTGGATTGTTGGCTACTGTTGCCTGTTGGCCTTTCATCAATACATGTTTTTTTCATTTGAAAGTGAGGGCAATGAAGATCACTTCTGGTTACCGTTGGTATTGCATGGGCTGGGGGTTGGCCTGATTATGGTGCCGACAATCTTATTTGTGATTGCCAGTGTACGCCCTCATTTGGGCGCTTCAGCGGCTGCAGCTTGTTTGGCCGTTCGTTACCTGGGTTATACCAGTAGTATTGGCCTGCAGAATTTCTTTAAGTTATTTGAACATGCCCAGCACCGGGAGGTTTTTCGGGATCAGCTGCAATCAGGCAATCTGATATTTGAAGACTATATTCAGCGGGAATCTCACCGGGTACTGCAGCATGGATTGCAGTACAAGGAATATGCCGCGGGATTGAAGCTCATCAGCGAACGGGTTAATATACAGTCTTTCGTCCGATATGGCATGGACTACTATGAATTGATGTCGATGATCAGTATCAGCATCTTGCTGCTGATACTGATTTCCCCTTCCTTGAAAAGCATGTACAAGAAGCTTAAAAAGAATCAGATTTCACCAGTATAACGGTGTCACAATTGATCAATATCCCAAATGGCTGCAGCACGTTGTAATTCCACCAATGCGACCGCACAATTGTAGCGTGCTTCATGGTAAGCAAGTTGGGTTTCATTGTAGGAGCGTTGTGCGTTGATTACTTCCAGCAGGGCGGTTTCGCCGCGATTGTAACTGTAGATCTTTCCTTCCAGGATTGCTTTTGCTTCGAGCAGCATCGTATTATTAAATTGCTGTACCTGTTTTTGAGTGGCTTTATATTGCATATAAGCTTGATTCACCTCAGTCTGGATGCGTAATACTGCATCTTGATAGATCAATTCGTCTTGCTCAATTTTGAACTGAGCAGATCTCAGCTCGCCTTTATTAAAATTGGAAAATTTTAGTGGTATGGCTAGGCCGGCATTGATGGCATTAAACTGTGGTGTCGGTGCGGTTTCATTTCTGGCCTCACCATTGTAGGTAAAGCCGATGGAAATACCGAGATCTAACACACGGTTTGCCTTTGCCAGCTGGAGCAGACTATGGGAGAGCTGTTTGTTTTGTAGCGCAGCCTTAAGGTCAGCACGCTCTCGTACTGCGGTTGATAGCAATGTACTTAATGAAAAGTTGCGATTAAAAGAAGCATCAGATCCTTGTGGTAGCCAAAGAATGGGGCTCTTATCCCCCATAAGTAGTGATAACCCCGCTAGGGAGGAATTGGCTGTCGCTTCGGCTGCCGAAAGCGTATTGCGCATATGGGCGGCTTCCAATTTTGACTGGCGGTAGTCAATTTGTGGAATAGCGCCTAGTTGATAACGTATACTGTCTGAGCTGGCGAGCTGAGCGAGTTGTTGATAGGAACTGCGATAGGTTGCTGCCAATTGCTGGTTGTACCTTGCTGATAAAAAAGCAAGGGTGGCATCGGCACGTAGATTTCGGAAATAGTCTCCGAATAGGAGACGGGTGGTTTCGGCCTCATCCTTTGCAACCTGGCGACGTGTCTGCCGTTTTGCCCCCAATTCTACCGTCCAGCTCAATCCGGCGGTATAACCCCGCCCGAGTTGTTTGCTTCTTTCGCTATTGTCAAAGAGCCCTACGGTGAATTCGGGATCGGGGAAGATACCGGCACTGATGATATTAGCCTCGGCGATTGAAAGGTTGAACTTTTCAGCTGCGTAACCGAGGTTGTTCTTTCCAACCTGGGCGATAAAGTTGCTGTAATCCAGTTTTTTTTGTGCAAAAGTCGAATCTATCGTTTGTGCCGCCACATTTCCAAGTGGAAGTAAAAGGAAAAGAAGAAGTTTGATCTGTGTTTTCATCGGAATTTTATTTTAGTCCTTCTGATTAAAGCAGCTGTACTACTTTAATCAGAGTGTGGTTTTGATTTTGGGAATTTGTCTCCGCTTGTATGTGATCGGTTGATAGTTTTGGCCCAAGCTGTATTGACGTCCTCGCTCCATCAAATAGTATCTTATTAATAAAGTTTCTCTTATTATTTCTGATCGTTCGTCGAAAGTGGTTTGCTATTGTCTTGCTGTCTCCGCGCCATCAGATAATACAAGGGTGGAAGCATAAACAGTGTCAGCAGGGTAGAAAAGAGTAAACCATAGACGATCACGGTGGCCAGAGGCCGTTGAACATCTGATCCGATACCTGTCGCCAATGACGCTGGAAGCAGACCAAGTATAGCCACCGTCGCGGTCATCAGTACAGGGCGGAATCGACTGAAAGCGCCTTCAATGACAGCTTTTTCTAAGACCATTCCATTTTTTCGTAGCACATTGAACTGGGAAAGCATCAATACACCATTTTGTATGGCAACACCAAAAAGAGCGATAAAACCCACTGCCGAAGATACATTTAGGGTCATACCCCGTATATTGAGCGCAAGCATTCCACCAAAGAGCGCCAGCGGTACAATACCGATAAGTAATCCGGCCTGTCCAAAAGAACCGAAGGTGCTATACAGCAGGATAAATATGATCGCCAGTGTCAGGGGGACGATGACCGCTAGTCGGCTGTAGGCGCGATGCTGATTTTCAAATTGACCACCCCATTGCAGTCTGATTTTCTGTGGATCGTATTTCAGCTTCTGGTCGATTGCCTGCTGGGCTTTGGTCAGGAAAGTACCTAAATCTTGCCCCCGTACATTCAATCTGACGGTCAGCTGGCGGTTATTGCGTTCGCGTGAAATGGTACTTTCTCCGGTATTGAGTTTGACCGTGGCGACTTGCGACAAGGGGATGCGTGTGCCATTATCGGGATACAACATCAGATTGCCGATCTTTTCCGGCGAATTTCGCTCGTTCTCAGCATACTGACAGGTGATATCATATACTTTAATCCCCTGATAGACCTGAGATACAGCTTTGCCACCAACTGCAATTTGAATCAGGTCGGTGACATCCGAAATATTCAATCCATATTGTGTAATTTTGTCGCGGTCCACGATGATCTGCAACTGTGGGAGAGGCGGTTCTTGGTCAATGGCCAGGTCAACAGCGCCTTCCACTCCTTTAAGTGTGGTCATGAGGTCTTCGGCAACACGCCGGGTTTCTTTCAGATCATCCCCAAAAAGTTTGACCACGAGTTCGCTATGTGCTCCCGCGATTTTGTCCATGACACCATCGATCATCGGTTGTGAGAAAGCTACATTATAGCCGGGCATTTGGGCATATTCTGCAGCTAGCTCATTGATAAGATCTGCTTTGGCTTTTCCCCATTTCCATGTTTTGTATGGCTTCAAACCCACACTGACTTCGAAGTGTGAAGGGGTCCAGGCATCGGTACCATCATCATTGCGTCCAGCTTGTACCATGACATAGGAGATCTCCTCGTATTTCAGGGTACGCGCACGCAGGCTGTCGCTCATTTCTTTGGATTTCTCTACCGTGATGCCTGGAGGGAGGGAGACCTGTAACCAGATCGAACCTTCGTCAAGTGTAGGCAAAAAATCTTTACCCACGGATGCTGTCAGCAGTCCTGTCGCTAAAAGAACAAGGCCGAGGGAAACAAACACTCGTCTTGGACGCAGCATTATTTTTTTGATCCGCTGATGGTAAAGTGCCGTTAATTTTCCCAGCCATCGATTGTGATAAACTTTTTGTGGCTTGCGGTAGATGAGGTATGCCAGTCCGGGAATCAGTAGCAAGGATACTGCTAGAGCCCCCAATAGCGCATACCCTATGGTATAGGCCATCGGTGTAAATAATTTCTTTTCTACCCGTTCGAAAGCGAAAAGAGGAAGATAGGCTGTGATAATAATGATGGTGGTAAAGAAAATTGGTTTGGCCACTTCAGCAATTTTAGTTGTTAAGGTCCGCTCGACCAATGGAGCGTCGGGTTTTTCTTCCCTTTTTTTCAGAATGGTTTCGAGCATAACAATGGCACCATCCACGATAATTCCGAAATCTATCGCCCCCAGGGATAATAAATTGGCAGGTATATCTGTAAAATGCATCAATATAAAGGCGATCAACAACGAGAGTGGAATGGTGATGGCAACCAATAGCGCACCACGCCAACTCCCCAGGAAAAGGATCAGTACAAGAATGACGAGCGCCATACCTTCGAGGAGTGTTTTGGATACAGTATGTAGGGTGTTGTCGACCAGGCTCGTGCGATCGAGGACCACGTGTATTTTGACATCTTTCGGAAGGATTTTACTGTTAAGTTCCTCGACCGCCGCATTTACACCGGCCAATACCTTGGAGGGATTCTCATGCTTTAATAGCAATACGATGCCTTCAATATTATCTGAATAGTCTACTCCACGTTTGTCGCTGTAGCCCAAGGCGCCTTTACGGGCGAGGTTGCCAAGCTTTACCTGTCCAAGATCCCGCATGTAGATACGGTTTCCATTGACCGATTTGACAACAATATTGCCGAGGTCGTCCAGCGATTTGACAAGGCCGATGCCTCGGATCACATAGGATTGGTCGCCACGGTTCATCATGCTTCCACCGGCATTGGCATTGTTGGCTTCGATCTTTGCGGTTACTTCGCCTAGAGAAACTTCATATTGATCGAGTTTTTTAGGATCCAGCTCGACCTGAAACTGTGTCGTGATGCCCCCAAAATTGGTTACATCGGCTACTCCCGCCACCTGTTTGATCTTAGGGATAATGACAAAGTTTTGGAGTTCGGTCAATTTCCGTAGATCCTGGGTATTGCTTTCGAGAATATAACGAAAGATCTCCCCTGTTGGCGAGGTAAGTGGATCTAATCCGGGTACTGCCCTGTAAGGGAGACTGAGATCTGCCAGGCGTTCCTGTATGCGGGCCCTGGCCCAGTAGTCGTCAACACCGTCTTTAAACACGATGGTGACCATGGATAGTCCAAAGGTGGTTTTGCTACGCATGACTTCCATTCCGGGTAATCCGTTGATGGTCTGTTCAATGGGAATTGTTATCTGTTGCTCCATTTCCTCGGCAGCCAGGCCCGGCACCTGAGTGACGATTTGTGAGGACACGTCTGCAATATCGGGATAGGCCTCAACTGAAAGCTGTTTCCAAGCGTAATACCCGAAAAATGCAATAAGGAGAAAAGCAGCTGCAATAACCCATCTCTTGGCGATGATCTGGCTAACAAGTTGTTTCATTGTAATACGATTTTGGATAAAGATTTAGTTGCTTGCTAGTAGATAAAATGCGCCCTCACCGATGATCTGTTCACCATTGGACAGACCCTGTATAATCTGAATCTGCTCATTTTCGGTGACACCGGTCTGTACATATCGTCTGATAAATGTGTGGGGAGCTAGCTGTACCCAGACAAAGCTTTTATCATTAAATTGGAGTACAGCTTTCGCGGGAATAAATATACTGGCAGCAGCTAGCTGTTCAAATCGCGTATTGACATACATACCGGGTTTGAGCAGTCGATCTTTATTGTCGCATTCAACCAGCACTTCGATATTGCGATTTGCTTCGTCGACAAACTGACTGATATGGACAATCTTTCCTTGCAGTCTTTTTGACGGCTGGCTGTCAATGCGCACTTCGACACTGCGGATCTGATCTATGGCAGCGAGGTCTTTTTCCTTGATATAGGCCGAAACCCATACTTTCGACAGTTCGGCAATCCGAAGTAAAGCTGGAGCGTCTTCTTTATTGTATTGGCCGAGGACAATGCTATTGCTGAGGATTTCACCATGGATGGGTGAACGGACGAGCATGGGCTGACCAAGTACGACCTGCGCCGGGTTGTTGTCATATATTCTTAAAGCCGCCGCCGCATTATTGAGCGTCGCGTTGCTAATGGCAAAATTGGTCTCCGCTTCTTCAAGTTCTTTCTGTGTACCGACACCGTGACTGAGCAGATCCTTTTGACGTTTTAAAATATTTGCTGCGAGGGCATAGGTTTGTTTGGACTCAAAGTATGTTCGTTGTGCTTCGAAATAATCCGAAGAACTGATTGAAAATAAGGCTGTATTGACCGTTACTTTCTGCCCAAGCCTCACATAGGATCTGACAACCCGCCCCGCAAAGGGCATGGGGATTTCAACATAACTATTGGGGATGATTTTGACCATCGCGGCGGTGCTGAATGTCAACTGATGCGGTTGCTGAACGACGGCGGTACACTTGATCTTGGACAGCAGTGGCGCATGTGCGTTGATCGTCAGGGTGTCACCTGCGAAATGCAGGGCCGAGGATTCGTCCGAAGGTACAGCGGAACGTTGAGTGCATGCTTGCATGATCGTGAGGACAGCGATCCAGCCCATGAATCTAAAGGGATGGATAGGAATTTTGATAGCGCGGTTAACCATTGTTTTTTTCTAAAGGCCATCTTCTACCCATTCAAGAACTGTTCAGCGAATGGGCGGTTGATGACCGGCGTTTCTGTTTCAAAAAAATTATGGTGCAAAGCTATCCATGCCTCTGCTGGAAGGCAGTTAGAGAGGCTTTAGAAAAATATTAGAATTTTATTAGAGTGCTGATGGATGGGGTAGATTGATCTGGAATACACTACCGATGCCTTTCGTTGAGCGGACAAGAATTTCGCCTTGATGCAGTAGAATAATCTTTTTGGACAGTGAGAGACCGATGCCATTCCCTTCACTGTAGGCTTTGTTGTTGCCGCGATAGAAAGGGGTGAATATGCGTTCAAGATCCTGAGGCTCGATGCCTATGCCGTCATCTTTAAATTCCAGTTGTATGGACGTTCCACTGGATTTAATCGTTATGGAACATTTTTGGTTATCGGAAAACTTACATGCGTTTTCGATTAAATTCACAAAAGCGACCTGGAGCAGGTATTCATTGCCGACAATCGAAATCATCTGCTCGTCTTCCAGAGCGGGATCAATGAAAATGTCGAGTTTATAATCAGGATTGGCCTGCAAGACCTGCTGGCAGGCGTCAAGCAGGAGTTCATCGATACGTAGTGCTTTGAAGGAAATCTCCGAACTATCGTAACTCGCCTTGGCAAAATCCAGTAGACTATTAAACAGTTTTTTAAGTTTCTGGGCGTCGTTTAGTGTGTTGTCAATGATATCCTTATATTCAGCGGTGCTTCGGTCTTTATTCGCGGAAATTTCGAGTTCGGTAATCATCGCTGCCAAAGGCGTGCGCAGTTCGTGGGAAATATTGGAGACAAAGTGCTTTTGGCCGTCAAAGGAGCTCTCAAGACGGTTCAGCATATCGTTAAAGGTGTTTGCCAGTTCGGATAGCTCATCTTTATTGCCCGTGCTCTGAAGTCTTGCATCCAGGCTATTGGCCGATATGTTTTTGACTTTTTGTGTCATGACCTGAATCGGACGGAATACTTTTTTTGAGAAAAATATTCCGGCGGCATAGCTTAAAAAGACCGCAAAAATAAAAACAATAATGATGGTCGATAACAGATTTTGAAGTTTATTGTAACCATACTGATCATAAGCGGCGGCGGTGATGATGAAATTCGCGTTGTTGTATGCATAGGTAATGCCGATCACCTGCCATTTGTCCTGATAAAAGCCAATTTCCTTTTTTTTGACAATATCCCGCAACATAGCCGGCGTCTCCTTGACAAAATCAATGTCTACGGCATCATGGTATAATAGCTTAAAACGGGTGTCATAGATGGCTACTTCAACCTCGTTGAGAATTTTTCGGTTGTTGTGGTAGATATCTTCCAGTGTTTTTTTGTCTACCTGTGCATTTAAAAATAGATTTGCTTTGGTGTAGGCTTCTTTTTTGAGGAGGGCATAAAATTCATTCTCCCGGTTCTCTACGGCCGAATAATAAACCGTGCAGGCAAATATCATCAGGATGGTCGCTGTGACGACTGTAAACAGTATGGTTATTCGCGTTCTGATCTGCATTAGTCCTGTTTTAAAATAAAGCCCATCCCAGATTTGGTATGGATATATTTTTTATCAAAATCCTTGTCTACTTTTTTTCGGAGGTAATTGATATAGACATCAATAAAATTAGTACCGGTATCGAAATGGGTTTCCCAGACTTTTTCGGCAATCTCCATTCTAGACAATACACGTTCGGGGTGCAGCAGCAGATAGTGGAGCAGTTTGAATTCTTTGGGTGTCAGACTGATATCAATATTGTTGCGTCTGACATTTTTGGTATGCAGATTCATTTCCAGATCTGCATAGCGCAGGATGGTTCCTGTAGTGCTGTCCTGTTTCTGATAGCGTTTGAGCAGCACCCGTATCCGTGCCAATAGCTCCCGCATTTCGAAAGGTTTGACCAGATAATCGTCCGCCCCAGCATCAAAACCTTCGATTTTGTCATCTGTGGTACCGAGTGCGGTAAGCATGATGATGGGCAGGTCGGGTTTGATATGGCGGATTTCCTTACAGAGATCAAGCCCGTCCATCTTGGGTAATACAATATCGGTAATGATCAGGTCGAAATCGTGTTGCAGGGCCATTTTCTTTCCTGAAATACCATCATAGGCAATGTCGGTCTGAAATTCGTTTTCATCCAGTCCGCGTTTTATTAGTCCCGCGACACGGACATCATCTTCGACTAAAAGAATCTTCATACAACAGTGAAAGATTATTCGTTAATACTTCATCCTCAATATTGACTTCGACCAAAGCGTATGGACGGTGCAGGACAAAGTTATCAAATTTACCTTGGTTTCGCTATTTAACGGCAGCTCTTTTCAATAAGTTCATATTCTTGCCATACGACAAGAGTATCGTGCTCTAAATCAGTTAGCTTTGATGTGTAACCAGGTGCCCGGCACCTATAGATCAATGAACAATGGATAAACCAAAATCAGCAAAACTAGAAATCGTTATTCCTGCGTACCGGATGCACAGTCAGAGTTTTATCAATGTGTTGGATGGGATTTCAGAGGAACATGCACGTCAGCGCATCAATGGGCAGAGCAATCATATTGTTTGGATGGCAGGTAATTTTGTTAATGTACGTTATGGAATTGCATACGTCTTGGGGCTTCAGGAAGAAGATCCCTATCACGACTTATTTTTTATGGGTAAAACCTTGGATGAACAGTTTAAATATCCGACCTTAAAAGAGTTGAAAGATAGTTTTTATGCCATTTCCCCAAAAGTTTATCAGCGGCTGCTGGAAGTAGACGATGCAGAACTGGCGGAGATTTTCAAAATCGATATGAATATTCCTTTTGTCGAAGAGAACAAACTCAACTTTGTGGGGATGTGCATCGGAAGGCAGGATTATCTCTGCGGTCAGATGGCATTGATGCGGCGTATACTCAATTATCCGAGTATGAAATATGAAATGGACGAGCAGATGACCTATTAATGGTCAAACAGCATAAGCTCGCGCCCTATAGGCAATGTACTGGCTTATGCTGTTCAAATGTCCTTAACCCAAATGGCCCAGGATCTCATCGACTTTTTGGAGGGCAATAAAGCGTTCGTGTTCTAAATTAACCTCATGCTGTTCATGCGTCCAGGTCACATGATAGGGAATGTGAACACCAAACCCACCGAGCTCGAGCACCGGAAGGATATCGGATTTGAGGGAATTGCCCAGCATCATAAAGTGATCAGGTGTGCAATCCAGATGCTTGAGTAACTTACGATAGTCTTTTTCTTTTTTGTCGCTCATGATTTCGATATGGTGAAAATAGTCTTCCAGTCCCGAATTTTTTAATTTCCGTTCCTGATCCAAGAGATCACCCTTGGTTGCAACGACCAGTCTGTAATTGCCCTTTAGCTGGGTCAGCGTTTCGGTCACACCGGGAAGCAATTCAACGGGCTTCTGCAAGAGCTCGTGTCCGATCGCTATAATTTGATTAATGATC
This sequence comes from Sphingobacterium puteale, assembly GCF_003627955.1. Classification (GTDB taxonomy): domain Bacteria; phylum Bacteroidota; class Bacteroidia; order Sphingobacteriales; family Sphingobacteriaceae; genus Sphingobacterium; species Sphingobacterium puteale. The sequence goes on from NZ_RBWS01000010.1 coordinate 161,627, forward strand.
TCAATGGGGACCGTGTTTTCCGAGATGCGATTGGCGGTTTCGATCATACACAACATAAAGCCTTTGATCCCATAACCATATAGGTGCAGATTCTTCATCTCGGTAGCGAAGAGCTCCTGCGAGACGGTATGTTGTGGAAGGTAGTTTTCTAAAAGCAGGCAAAATTGTTTTTCTGCTTCCTGAAAATAGGATTCATTGGCCCAGAGGGTATCGTCGGCATCAAAAGCGATGGTTGTTATCTTATTTTTCATTTGTATCATTCGTTGTTTATGAATTATTCTCAATGGTCTTCATAAGCTCGTTTACTCATTAAGTTGGTATTTTAAGGTATTCGTGAGCTCGCTGCGCTCGGTTCACGCTGCCTTCGGCGGCACAGTATTCAAGAGTTCATCTAACCCACTCACATCGAAGAGTCGTCTTGAATAAATCATGCTGTTTTTAAATCTACTTTTGTAATTTTATGAAGCTAATTTCTCAAAAGGAAATCATTATTAAAAGGACATTTGTCCCGGATCGTTATGTTAAGAACAAATCAATCATTTTTGGATCGTACGATAACACTTTACGCTCAGCAGCAGCGTCAGGAGGATATCGTGGTCAGAAAGTATACCAAGGGGCAAAACTTATATGATCAGGGAACAGCATCCACCAAGGTTATGGTTATCAGTGAAGGGATAGTCAAGTGTTATTTTACCGAGGCCAATGACAAGGAGTATATCGTTGAATTCCTTTCGGTCGGGGAAATCGTTGGGGAGATCGAAAGCATTCGTCATATTCCCAGTCTGTGTAGTATACAGGCCATGACCGATGTGACGGTCTATGCATTTTCCAAAACGTATTTTAGGGAGTTATTGGAAAGAGATATCACATGGAGCAATATGTTGCTGGATGTGATGGCACAACGTATTGTGCATACCTCGAGCCGGGCATCTTACCAGCAGTTATACAGTCTGGAACATAGTTTACATCGTTTATTGGAAATCCAATCCCAACAGGATATGGCAATCAAGAAGGAGGATATGGCTGCTTATCTCGGTATTTCGGTCCGAAGCCTCAATCGGGAGCTTAAGAAATTCCTGAAATAATTACCCATCCCATTTTTTAGGGCATTCGTCACATTTTTTCTATTTATCTTTTCATTTCTATTAGCATTGTATCATCAAAACCAATCGTAGATGAAATATTCCTGTTGGAGAAGCACAAACAATGTGAAGGAAAACTGGATATTCCATTTGACCATTTAACAACAAAATGCGAAGCATTCAAGAATACCATTGAATGCAAACACAAATGAATAATTGACTACATGATGAGACTAAGAAAATTTCGAAAAGTAGAATTCTGGTTAGCAACGCTGCTTTTTATACTATTCAGCTATAACCTTGTATCAGACACCAATCAAAGGAATGATGGTGGTATCCATGAACAATTCATTGCCGTAGGCATAAGTTATTCCTATTTCTTTAACTTTCTTGTGCCTAAGTTCCTTTATATTTTAGCGGTCTATCTAAGTTTTTTGGCGCTAAATTTTATACTGATCCCGGCAATTATTGAGAAGAAAAGCGAAGCATTAAAATACGCCCTGATCGTTCTGCTGATAGCTGTCGTTAGCCTTGTACTGGGTATTGCTAAGACGTACAGTCATACCTATGAGTTGTTGGCTTATAAGACAATTCAACAGGGATATAATCGTCTATTTTTTGATGCATTTAATAAGACGGCATTAATGGTCATCCTTATTTCGGTTTATACCTGTGGCAAGTATTTTATGGCCTATCTGCTCAAAAATATGGACGGAAATACCGCTGTGCAAAGACAGATGAAGATGGATCTGGCTTTCGGGATAGGATTTTGGTTTGTGGGATTATTTTTATGGATTACATCCAGATCAAATTTTCAGTTTGCGATCCTCTGGACCATGGTGGTGCTTTCTGCGGTCGGTATTGTGATTTATTCGCTTTATTACCTATTGCCTGAACTGTACAGGCAAAAAATGAAATTTGGCCGCTATTTTTGGAACATCTTTGTCATTAGTTTGGTCCTCATGTTACCCTTATGTATTTTGGCGCTGTTCTTCTTCAATCGGACTTCCGAAGTAATTTTTATTGTTGCGTTGTTTCATCTACCTACACAGTTATTGGTCAGTATTCCGCTTTCATGGTTTTTGTATAGAAAACGTGTTTTACAAAATTATGAGTTGACCTCACTACGAACCGAACTGGGTAAATCAGATGCTAATCTCAACTTCTTAAAGTCACAGATCAATCCACATTTTCTGTTTAATGCATTAAATACATTGTATGGTACCGCTTTGCAGGAAAAAGCCGAAAGAACCGGTGAGGGGATCCAGCGGCTGGGGGACATGATGCGGTTTATGCTTCATGAGAACACACAGGATAAGATTTCGCTGATCCGAGAGGTCGAATACCTGAATAATTATATCGCATTGCAAACTCTTCGGACCTCACAGTCTGCCGATATCAAGATCGAAACGTTGATTGAAGAGCAGTTTGAAAATTACCAAATTTCCCCGATGTTGCTTATTCCTTTTGTTGAGAATGCGTTCAAACATGGTATTAGTTTACAGAAGCCCTCATATATCAAAATTTCCTTACAGGTCAGGGGAAATGTGCTATTCTTTGATGTCAGTAACAGCATCAATCTCAAAAATGACAATGACCCTGAAAAGTTAAAAAGCGGTGTGGGGCTTGACAATGTACGGAAACGCCTATTGTTGTTGTATAGGGACAGACATGAGCTGATCATTCGTGAAAATGTACAGGAATTTTTTGTCCACTTGACCTTACATATTGACTAGGTAAAAGGAGTGAACAGATGGCCCCTTTTTGGAAGGAGCTGTTACGAAATGCCAAGGATAAAGCGGAATATTACCCACAATATTTTATATTTGATAAAACAGAAAATTGGTCGTTGAAAAAGCGCTTCGACCAAGCCATGGACAGCAGCTTTGCGAGCAGCTTGACAAGATTTTAAACCAATAATTTGTATGATAGCCATAGCGATAGATGATGAGCCACTGGCATTGGAGGTCATTAGCCATCACACGTCAAAAGTTCCCTTTATTGAATTGAGAGAAACATTCACAGATGCTTTTATGGCGATCAGTTATTTACAGCGGCAGCCTGTTGATCTAATTTTCCTGGACATTAAGATGCCTGATATTTCAGGTATCGAATTTCTGAAAAGCCTGAATACGGTTCCCATGATTATTTTTACAACCGCTTATTCCGAACATGCTTTGCAGAGCTTTGAACTTGATGCAATTGATTATCTCTTAAAGCCTTTTTCTATGGCTCGATTTTTAAAGGCTTGCAACAAAGCACATGAACTGTACCATCTGAGATCTACAAAGGCTGCGATGAACAATGGCTATTTTTTTGTAAAAGATGGCTATGAACATGTAAAGGTCGAATTTGAAGATATACACTATATCGAAGCTTCTGGCAACTATACACAGATACACCTATCGAATAAACTGATTAGCTCAAGGATCACCATCAGTGAGCTCAGCGAATTGCTGCCAAAGTCTGATTTTGTGCGTTGCCATAGAGCGTTTATTGTTGCAAAAGGAAAGATGACAAAGTTTGACCGGGCCCAGATCTGGATAGCTGACAGAATAATACCTATTGGTACCACCTATACAGATCTTAAATTGTATTAATACACAAAAATAAAAGCAATGCAGCACTATAGCATCATGTACCTAAAACTCGTTTTACTTTTTATGTGTGTAACTAGCTATGCGATGGGACAAAATATGGAGAAATCTTTATTGGATAAAACGCTTTCCAGCTATTACCCGAATGGAAATGAGCCTGGGATAGCAGTTGCGATTAGTCAGCATGGAAAGATCCGTTACCAATATGCCGTTGGAATAGCGGATCTAAAAACGAAACAAAAGATCACCGAAAAAAGCCATTTTCGGATGGCCTCCGTCAGTAAGCAGGTGACAGCGCAAGCTATTTGCAGTTTATTTGCTCAGGGAAAGCTAAAACCAACAGATCAATTGGGGCTTTTCTTTGACGATTTGCCCTTAGCCTTGCGGCGTATTACCGTTGCTCAATTACTTCAACACCGTTCGGGCATCATGGATTATGAGGCATTGATACCAAGTGATCGAACGGCGCAGGTTTCGGATAGGGATGTGCTGGATTATATCCGGCAGACAGATACGCTCTATTTTCCTGCAGGGAGCCGATTCAGATACAGCAATACGGGCTATTGCCTGTTGGCTTTGATTGTGGAACAGGTGACCGAAGAATCTTTTGCGGCATTTGTAAAAAAGCATTTGTTTCTGCCGAATGGTATCAGCAATGGAATTGTCTACACAATGGATTCAGCTATTCCCAATCGGGCCTTCGGTTATCATCCTAAGGGGGATACCTTTGTGTTTGCTGATCAGAGTGTGACCAGTGCGACTCAAGGCGATGGCGGAGTTTATCTATCGGCTTTGGAGTACCATCAATGGGCTAATTTTTTGCTTCATAAGCGTTTTTCCGAAGCTCTTATACAGGATTTTCTGGGAGCGGAGAACTTTCCGGTAAAAGATGGTGTATTCTACAATTTAGGCTGGTTTATCTATCCTTTGGAGGGAAATAGGCTGTTCTTCCATTCGGGAGAATCAACTGGTTTCCATAATATTGTGTATTTAGATCAGCAGAAAGACCTTATTATCACATTATTTAGCAATCGTGATGATCTCCAGATCGCAGATGCATTTGATGCACTGCTTGATGTACTTAAATTGCCTAAGCCCATGGATCCAAATGCCCAAAACAAATCTGTTTTTGGCTGGCTCAATGCGGTATATGCGAATTAACCTACCTTCTTGCTGAAAAAATAAAATCGCCTATCCTTTTTTGAAAGGTATAGGCGATTTGCTAATCAGGATGTTAAAGTGCCTGTTATTTCAAAAAGTCAGGAGCTTGATAAGCTGGATTAGGATAGGTATAAAAGCCTTCTCCGGTCGCAACTCCCAATTTATTTTTATCAATAAAATGTTCCTTGAGGTAAGCTACAGTCTTTATTTTTATAGGGTCTTCTGTCGCCTCGGCGGACATCTTGTTGATGTTATATGCAGTGGTGATGCCAACGATATCCAAGATGCCAAATGGTCCCGTTGGTGCTCCTGTGGCCACCATCCAAGTTTTATCGATTGTCTCCACGTCCGCAACTTCATTGACCAATAGGTCTGTTGCTGCCGAGAGTAAAGGAACCAAGAGGGAGTTGACGATATAACCCGCTTGTTCTTTATGTAGTGGAAGGGCGACCATACCGATCGACTTGGCAAATTCAACTACAGCGCCGAATACCTGAGGATCCGTACCGGGATGTCCCATAATCTCTGCTGTATTATGTTTCCAGATTTCGTTTGCAAAATGCAGGGCAAGAAATTTCTGTGGTCTGCCAGTGTCCTGCGCAAACTGACTGGGCAGCAAAGTCGAAGAGTTTGTGGCAAAAATGGTCTTTTCGGGTGCGACCTTCGCGAGCTCCTCGTAGAAAGCAATTTTAATGGCCGGATTTTCGGGGACAGCCTCAATCAATAAGTCGCTGTCTTGTACCGCCTGTGCTAAATCCGATGTATACAGTAAACGTTTGAAAGTCGCTTCCAGCTGTTCATCCGTCGCATGGAGATCTTTTTGGAAAGCTTTAGCCAAGATTTCAAATTTGGATTTAGCTTTTTCGAGCACTTCCTCATTGATATCGTAAACGGTCACCTGATAACCATGGAAGGCGGTCTGAAAAGCAATTTGATAACCTAGAACCCCGCTTCCCGCAATCGTTACATTTGTAAATTTCATGTTATTCTTATTTTATAAACTCATTATTCAATAGTCAGGAGATTAATTATCCCTTAATTCCCTTTAACCAATCTTTAAATTTGCCAACCTGTTCAGCGATAAAGGATTCATGATCTTCATTTTCTTCGTTCTCTCCGGGAAGAATATGTTCAAAATAAGTTCCTTTCAGGATTTTACGCAATAACCCTTCTCCTAGGAAGGGTTTGTCATCGTTAAGTGTCCGTGCTGCTTTTAGCAAATGACGTATATCGTATTGTAATGGATTGATATCAGGAACTTGCTTGTTGAGATTCAAGAGCTCGTATACGGCAATACGCGCGGTTCTGACGGAGCTTTCCATGGTAAATACAACATCATTATTGGTTTCGACGAACTGTCCAACGAGGCCCAGATTTTTACAGCCTTCGGGCACTACTCTTGGGCGATCACCTTTAGCACGGGGCATAAACATGGAGGTGATATAAGGCATAAATGTGGTACGAACAATGGTATTTTTGATGACATCATCCAATTGGTCTATTATTCCGAGGTGATGACATAGTTCAGCCAAGATTTCATTTCCGGTACATTCGGGCATGGTCTTTTTAACATAATTTCCTTTCTTGTCCATAAAGAGCGCATAGACCCAAAGTACAAGAACATCGTCGGGTTGGCCTGGGAAGTGCGGTTGTCTGTTGCAGGTGAAGCTCATCAACCAGTTGGAATCTGTAATGGTAATTATGCCGCCAGTGACTGTTTTTCCTGAATAGGGGTCATTGACCGAATAGCTCTTTAATTTTTCGATTAAAGCCGAAGGTTTACAAGTCAGCGTAGCAGATTCCCATGCTGACTTTTCAATATTGCTGCAGAATTTTTCGGGTCTACCGAAAATAGCTGATTTGGCTGCCAGATTTTTCCAGAGTTTCCAGCCGGCACTTTGTCCACTGGTGCTATTGTCGATGCCGATGATCGGTGCTTTGGTATTATCACCATAGAAGGTGTCTTCAGTCATTGAACCGGTGGTGACAATGACAAAGTCATTTGGACCAAGTGGGATATGTACTTCTTTACCACTTTGTTCGGTAATTATTCCTTCAACGGTTTTTCCTTCGGTATTGCTTTGTATGTCAAGATCTTTGACCAGGACATTAAATTGGATCTTGACACCTTTCTCTTGTAACACCTTGCGTAATGGGGTGACAAAAGTATCATATTGATTGTATTTCGGGAATACGAGGGAAGAAAGGTCGTTTAATCCATCAATTGCATGAAGGAAACGATGCATGTACAGTTTCAATTCCAATAAGCTATGCCAGTTTTCAAAAGCAAACATGGTACGCCAAAAGGTCCAGAAATTACTGCTCAGGAAAGATTCGCTGAAATAATCTTCAATTGTCAGGTCATCTAATTCCTCTTTCTTTTTCAACAGGAGTTTGATAATTGCAAGTTGATCTTTTTTGGCCAACCCAAATTTGCTAAAATCTTTGATTTCACCAAGATTGTGAATAAGCCGTGCTTTAGAATAGTTGGAATCGTTGTCGTTGATCAATCTATATTCGTCAAGTACACTGTAAGGAGCTGGCATTTCCAAGGCTGGAATATCCTGAAACATATCCCATAAATTTTCGTAAGTCATGTCCATTTCACGTCCACCACGGATGACATAACCATCTTTGGCATTACCGGCACCGTCCAGGGATCCGCCTTCGATATGTAACTGCTCCAGGAAGGTGATATTTTCTGCAGGGACATGTCCGTCACGGATGAAATAGTATGCGGCTGACATGCCGGCAATCCCGCTACCGACAATGTAGATTTTACTGTCCTTATAGGATTTGGTCGGGATTCCTTTGTTACGTTGATAGTTTCCTATTTGATCTGAAAAAGGCATGGCCTTTTTAGGCGTGTTACGTTGTTGTTCGCTGCTTGAATCCGGTTCATGATTTACATTTCCATATTCAGCAGATGCATTTAATACTTTGTCGAATTTTGAGGTGATTTCTTTCATGATTCTTATTGTTTTTAATTCTTGAGTAAAGTTAGCCATACTCCTCAGATCATTTATGCCCTCAAATTCGCTATTGTTCTACCGAATTTCCTTTTTTTACATATTTTGTCTTTTTCGATATTCAGAAGGCGATAACATGGCGTACTTTTTGAAAAAACGGCCAAATGCAGAGATCGAATTGAAACCTATCGCATAGGCGATGTCGGAAATGGTCTTCTCCGGATTTCCGAGTAGGACATACGCTTCTTTGAGCAAATTTTCGTCTATGATTTCATGGGGCGTTTTCCCAGATGCTTTCTTAACAATACTAATCAGGTATTTGTTTGAAATAAATAACCGATCGGCGTAATATTTTACATCTTTGGATTGGTTGCAATGTTGCTGTACCAGGTCCGTAAACTTAAAGTAGAGGCTATTGGCCTCCTGAATTGTTTCAACAGCATGTTGGTCCTCCATGGCGAGCACATCGGCTATTTCCAGCAGCAGGTTAAATATAATGGTGCGGATAATGTCGGGGGTAAAAGGTGTCGCCCTGAGGGTCACCTCGCTTAAATATTCAAGGAGCTTTAATAATTTTCCGGCGAGTTTTTCTGCCTCGGGTATCATTGCGAATGTCGCATTATTGAATAGTCCCAGTTTTTCGATAAAAAATGGGTTGGCAATGTTTTTAAGTAGAAACAACTTGTCAAAGAAAAGCAGTTTCATTCTGAAATCCTTGCTGACCGCTGTAAATTTGATGATGGTGGAAGGGGCTGAAACAAGTAAGCTATGCTGTGACAGTGTATATTCTTGATTATCAATTTCTACCGTAATCGTTCCGGCTGTGCAAATGCAAATGGCGTAAAAATCGATACGAAATGCATTTCTAGGGTATTCAAAAAGCGGATTGCCCGATGAGATGTAGTAAGGGCGATTGCAATCTACACCAAAGAAAGATAAAGTGTCTTGTAGACTGTCGTGTGTATTTGGATTGATCTTGATGCTAAACTTCATAGGGATTGTCATGTGCAATAGACCTTATTCTTTCGGGTGGATAAAATAGGTTATGTGCGTTTTAAAATAAGCTTTTCTGTAGCAATCTCATCTTCGGTACCAACAAAGTAGCTGTGGAACCCAAATTTTGTCAATAGTTGTCTGGAGGCAGCATTATCGGGATCAATGATACCGATCACATCCTTATTGGCGTCGATGCTTTTGGCCGTGGACAGCAGAGATTCACAGATTTTGGTGCCGAGACCTCTACGCCAAAACTCCTTTTTTAGCAAATAACCGATTTCAAATACGGTTGGATCTTTTTTATAGTTGACCAATTTGCAGTCGCCCAAAAATAATTGACTCTCGGAATCTATCACCTTAAAATAACCCAATGATGGATCTGTATTGATTTCGAGAATAGAAGCAAATTTTTTCTCGGCCTGCTCGGCCGTTAAACCCTTGCCGGAAATATATTTCATGATTTCGTCGTCCTTGGTAAGTTCTCTAAAAAGGGGGAAATCTTCGGCTGTATATTTTTTTAATTCTAGTGTGTTGTACATGGCTTATGTGTCTTCTACACAAGATAAGGTTGTTTTTCTGTTAAATCAAACTGTTTCGGCTCAAATCATCATTTTTCTGTCTAATTTGTGATTGCCCCGATTAAGCTATCGGAATTTAACTTAAATTGTCATGGAGGAATAAATACATCGGCTCATGACAACAAAAGTTTGGAATGATGTATGGAAACTAGATCACATTTAACTATTGATACAATGAAGATAGCAGGATTATATGAAACGCATATCCAGGTACGTAATCTGGAGGAGTCTGTCAATTTTTATACGAAGGTGCTTGGTCTGCGGATTGCATATCGTGATCCCAGTCGACCTATCGTTTTTTTGTGGGTAGGCACAGGTAAGGAATTTATGTTGGGACTCTGGCAGGAGGAAGCTAATTTTCAGCCGCGGCATTTTGCTTTTAGAGCAAGTAGAGAAGATATCTTGAATTACGCAGTAGATTATCTCAGGGAAAGGGATTTAAAACCTTACAATTTTTTGAAAGATGGTGTAGAAAAACCAATGGTATTTGCCTGGATGCCGGCATTGGCAATTTATTTTAATGATCCAGATGGAAATCAATTGGAATTTATTGCCCTATTAGAAGGCGAGGGGAGGCCAGAATTGGGTGTGATGTCCTACGAGGATTGGTTGCAGCTTTCATAAAAAATAAGTGGCTATTTTAGACATGCCCAAAAAGGTGTCTAACTTTTTTGGGCATTTTTCTGCTTAGAAAGCAGAAATACGATTTTGCATTTAAGTTACGTTTAGTGCGTATTATTAAGCAAGTTAAAGACCATCTTGAATAGATCAGGTTGCACCATTAACCATTTGATAGTCTAGTAATGGCTTCGTCCCGCGTAGCAACAAAGTTGATCTTACGGCCTTTATTGCTTTCGTAGATAAAATCATTCAAACTTTTACTGTTATAAATGGAAAAGTCTCCAACAATAGCAACGTCAAAATCGTACTGCGTATATTTTTGGAGAATATCCCCCGCCAACTTCGTTTTGAGTTCAAAAAAATCAGGCGAAATATTTTCTTGGTATAAGATTGCTTTATATGCTTCCTGTGCGCCACAGTCTACCATGATCTGTAAACCGTCATCGAGATTGTTGATGAGCATGCCTGAGTCTTTTACCTCAGCAATATTTTGATCGTTTACTTGAAAAATGTCGATTTTCATATTTTTTGTTTGAAATATTGATTGTTCATAAAATATTGTGTTGATTGGACATGGATACTAAGCTACAAATAAAATTGTTATCTATGCTTTTCCTCTTACGTCATTCATTTTTAAGGTCATTGATAGGGCCTCCGTTTCGATCCAGTTGCTGTAATCTGCAATGGCTTTTAAACGCAGTTCATCAGTAATATACCCTTCTATGACCATTTGTTGCGACTGGGCAACTTTGATCCAGATGCCAAGATTGGTCTGAAAATGATCGTCGCCCTTGGTATAGGTCTGATCGGCGTTGATCGTCTCAATGGCTGCAAATCCCTGTTGTTGGATTAAAGTGGCGATTTCATCTGCGACACGGTTGTTCATCCCTGCATCGGCACGCCATTTCAGAAATGTATGATAAAACTCCTGCATACTGGCTGGCGGTGCAGGGTTCCATTCAATTGCGGTATGGTTATAATCCAGGATCGAAAGCTGTCCTCCGGGTTTCAACCAGGATTTGAACAGTTTTAAGGCCTTAGGAATATCACTTAGCCATTGCACTGTTCTTGCAGTCATAATCAGGTCAAACTGATGTGGAGGCTCATAACTGAAAATATTATCACATACAAGATTAAGATTGGCGGTGTCACCGTAGTGCTGATTCCCTATATCAATAAACGATTGGGTGTTGTCTAAACCGATCACTGTTCCGCCCGCAATAAGTGAGGCGGCTTCATTTGTCAGTGTTCCAGTGCCACAGCCTACATCGAGGATCGCTAAACCGGGTTTTAACAAGGGAAGAATGGTCCGGTAGTCATTTGCCAATGTTCGTCTTTCAAATATTTTATTTGCCTGTTGGTCTTTTCTGTCAATAAATTTCTCTTTCATTTGATTGGTTTAGTGTGCCGTAAATATAATTTGCTTTGACGATAAAACAAACCTCTTTTTTGATCGGAGGACCGCCAGAGGGTACCTTCGGGTCGATTAAATTTTTTTAAAATGATTCACCGTCGATACATAGGTTGAAAATAGGGAAAAATAAGGTTAAAAACTTAAAGTGAAGTGACAGCGGATAAAACTTTTGGATAAGAATTTATTGGGAAATATTTTTTATATTAGTAAATAATGATTCTAACATCATGTAATTGCACTTAACGATACAAATACAACTTGTAATATGAAAAAAATAGCCAAAATCCTTGCACCAATTTGCTGCGCATTTTTACTTTCTGCTTGTACTTCAAATTATTTAATGACTTTCAATGGCGACAATATAAAAAAGAATGAAGAGAATGGCCATTTTTCATTCGATAATGATACGATTAAGATTGATTATTCTTTTGCTGGTAAAGAGGGTAAGGTATATCTAAAGATAGCGAATAAATTGGATAAGCCTGTCTTATGGGATCTGAAAAGTTCGGCGCTGATCATCAATGGCAAAGCGTTCAGTTATGCTGCTGAAAGCGTGGCAATCAAAGGAGAAATTGATGGAACTGTTTCGGGCTTTGGAAATAGGAAAACAAGCATATTTAATGAAGACTTGTTACGTGGGTATTTTAATGGCACTATAGGTTTGCCAAAGGATGTGGTGCTTATCCCTCCGCATGCTTATGTAGATGGCAGCTATTTTGATCTTCGAAACGATGTGAAGGAAATTACCAAATCATCAAAAAAGGAAAAGGTATATATGTATGATATGAATGGGGAAAGTTATGCTGTGCAGCTTGCCAAATTTGAGCCTGTTGAATCACCATACAATCTGCGTAGTTTTTTGAGTTATTCGGTGTTGGTCGACGGCCAGGTGTTGCCGAAAACGACAGAACAGCAGTTTTATGTGGAACAGCTCTGGCAGACTGGAACAGTATCATTGAATAATATCGTAGAGATTTATACAAAAAGAGGGGATGTGATGGCGTATAAAGAGAAGAAAGGACAAGATGTGCTGTTGGTTGGAGGAGCTGTTGCATTGACGGCCGCAGCAATAGCCATCGATGATAAAAAAGTGGAGTAGGGAATCGGCCAACGCCTTTAAATTTATGGGCATATAGTCGTTTAAAAATAATAAAAGCCAATAGGGTGTCCGATATTTTTGGACACCCTATTGGCTTTTATTCATTTGTATTCCCTAGAGCCTCTTTTCAGCGATCAATGCGCATGGGTTTCGCTTTTATTCTTAGGGCTTCCGTGCTTTTATTTAACAGTGGTGCCATCCGCAATTTCTTCATCGGCTTTACTCAGGAGCCGCATGGCCGGATTAAGGTTGCCAAAGATTTCTACCTGCCCGTCAATGCTACGTCCTTTTTGTATCGGGACACGATTTGTTTTGTTGTCTACAACGGCGATGACAAAACTTCCTTCACCTGAGGTAAAGACTGCTGTTTTGGGGACAACAAAGGTGCTATCCTGAGAAGTCAGGGGCAGCTCGACCTCAGCAACCATACCCGGGAGGAGTTTGTTGTTGGTATTTGTAATGTCGATTTCAACTCGTTCAGATCTGAATCTGCTATCCAGCGCTCCTGACTTGCGTGCGATCTTGCCTGAAAACTGTTGGCCCGGCAAGGACTTTACGGTAAACTGCAGCGGTTGATCTGCTGCCAGGAAGCCGGCATATTGTTCGGGTACGGCAACGGCCAGGCGGAGTTTGCTCTGCTGTTGGATGGTCATGATCGGCATTTCCGATCCTCTTCCGGCCGGTCCGACATAAGCCCCCTGATTGACATTCCGCGTGGCGATAACACCGTCAAATGGGGCACGTATTTCGAGGTAGTTCAATAGATTCTGTATCTCCGCATAGGCTGATTTTGCCGCCTGAAATTGGGCAAAATCAGCATTCTTTTTCGCCTCGGCAACCTCGAGATCCAGTCGGGCTACAGTACCTTCGACTTTACTGGTTTCGAACAGTCTATCGTAGGTACTTTTAGTGGCCATGTAGATCGCTTCCTGCGACTTTAACCTTGATTTTGCGGCTGACAATTGTGAACTCAATTCTGGAGCCTCAAGTACAGCTAACAGCTGTCCGGCCTGAACCCGACTGCCAATATCAACTTTTAATGCCCGTACATAGCTGCTCACTTTGGCATAAATTTCTACCTGCTGAAATCCACTGATCTCGCCCGGAATCTGCATCTTGTTTGTTAGTTTCTGTTTGGACGGTGCAAATGTTTCCATTGCTGGACTTGCCGTTACAACTGCTACTTTTTTGCTGTTTTCCTCGGCAGCGGACTGACATCCGGTTAAGTAGGCGAGCAGGCCAACTGCGGATAATATTTTTAGGAGATTGTGTTTCATGATAAAGGTTTTAATGCTGCGATATAATGTTTACTTTCTTCGTCTTCGGGATCTAAGGAGATCGATTGGGTGCTGCTTTTCTCTTGTGCCCAAGCAAATATTAAAGGTAAAATCACCAGTACGGCAAAGGTGGAGAAGAGTAAGCCTCCGATAACGGCACGTCCCAATGGGGATACCTGTTCACCGCCTTCACCATGACCGATAGCCATTGGCAACATCCCGACAATCATGGCCAAACTGGTCATAATAATAGGACGTAGACGCAGTGAGGCTGCTTCGCGTGCTGCTGCCAATGCATTTTGATTGTGCTTGCGGATATGCTCCGCATTGGTGATCAATAGCACCGCATTGGCGATGGATACACCCACAGACATAATAATACCCATATAGGATTGCATGTTGAGTGTTGAACCGGTCAATAATAGCATCAGTAAGGATCCAAGAACAACTGCTGGCACGGTGGTGAGAACAACCAAGGATACTTTGAACGACTGAAAGTTGGCCGAAAGCATCAGAAATATCACAATAATTGCTACAGCCAAACCTGCCTGTAGGCTATCCATGGTTTCATTTAATACTTTTCCCAATCCGATTTGTTCCACCGAAAGACCGCGTGGAAGTTCGCCCAAAGCTTTAATACTATGTTGTACATCATTGGAGGCTGTTTTCAGATCCGTATGGTCGATATTGGCCGTGACGGAAATGTAGGGCATAGCACCTAAGTTGTCATTCTCGCCATAAGTATAAGATGGCGTAATGGTTGCAATGTCGCTCAGTATTGGTCTTGACGAATTTTTTAACAATGGTATTTCTCCAATCTCTTTCTCGTCTTTCATTTTATCAATCGGAACCTGTACTTGTACATTGTAGGATAGCCCCGCTTTTTCATCAATCCAGGTATTTTTCTCTGTATAACGGGAGGACGATGTTGCTGCGATCAATGATCGGGTCACTTCTGCAAGGTCAATACCGAGCTGAGCGGCACGCACCCGGTCAATATTGATGTCATAGGACGGGTATTTGATGGATTGTGCCAGCTGTACATCCCTGAAATAGGGAATAGCTTTCAGTTCTTCGATTAATTTACCTGCATATTTCTCATTGTTCTTTTTGTTCTTGCCGGCAATTCGCACTTCGATCGGTGTTGGTGAACCTTGGCTCAGGACTTTATCGGTGAGTTCGATAGGTTCAAAGGAAACTTGCACATCTGGAAGAGTGGCCTTGAGTCGCTTTCTGTATTCATCGCGGAAGCTGTCCATATCGTTCTCGTAATCTTTAAGAGCGATTTGAAAAACTGCCTCATGAGGCCCAGCCATAAATAGGTAGATCGGCGATACAGAGAACTGCCCTGGGTGCTGGCCAATGTATACAGAGGAGATCCCTATATGTTCTTTTCCAACAAGTTTTTCAAGTTCGGCCAACGCGCGTTTGGCTTTCTCCTCGGTACGTTCAATACGGGTTCCTTCAACCGCACGCAGACGCATCTGAAATTGACTTGAATTGACCTTTGGAAATACGTCCTGTCCAATCGTATTGAGTAAAACGAGTACCAGACTTATGGCACCAACCAGGTAGACGACGGTGATAATTTTCTTCTGTTTGAACAGTCTGTCGATCATTTTCATAAACCGATTTCTGAAGCGTTCAAACAGGCTGATCTTGCCATCGTTGTTAAAATCTTCCCGTTCGACAAGAAGTTTCTTCTGATTCAGAGTATCTTGTTCGGATTCAATGGATAGACCTGTTTCGGCAAATTTTACTTCATCTGCATTCAGTCCTTTTGGATTTATTTTATGTGTACCGGTCTTGTGATGATCTTTCATCAACCAGTTGGCCATGACCGGTACAAAAGTCTGTGACAGCAGGAAGGAGATGATCATGGAGAATCCAATGGACAGGGCTAAGGGTAAGAATAGGGATCCCGGAATACCTGTCATTGTAAATGCAGGCGCAAATACAGCAAGGATACACAATAAAATCAACAGCTTTGGCAGGGCAATTTCCTTACAGGCATCCCAGATTGCCAATGCTTTGGGTTTGCCCATATCCAGATGCTGGTGTATATTCTCTATCGTAACCGTACTCTCGTCAACGAGGATGCCGATTGCCAGTGCCAATCCACTCAGTGACATTAGATTGATCGTCTGTCCAAATAGTTTCAGGAAGAGTACGCCCGAAATAACAGAAATTGGGATTGTTAGGATAACGATTAAAGCTGCTCTACGGTCGCCCAAAAATAATAAGACCATCAGACCGGTGAGTATTGCTCCGATAGCGCCTTCGGTAATCAAACTTTTGACGGAGTTGATGACATAGACGGATTGGTCAAACTCATAGGATAATTTGACATCCTCGGGCAGGGTATTCTGTATTTTTGGAAGTGCGGCCTTCAGATTTTGTACGACCTCCCAAGTGGAGGCATCCCCGGCTTTGGCAATGCTGACGTAGACCGATCGTTTGCCATTGACGAGTGCATAACCTGCCGTGACATCGGCACCATCCTTTACAGTAGCTATATCACCTAGATAGAGATTTTGTACACCACCTTTAAAGAGTGGGATTTTCTCAAAATCCTTCACATCACGAATGGTGTTATTGGTGGGTGTAATGTAGTTTTTATCTTTTATACGGACATTTCCGGCAGGTGCGGTCTGGTTGTTGAGTTTTAATGCTTCGACGACCTGATCAGGGGTCATATTGTGACTGCGCATCAGATCGGGGTCAACATTGACTTCGATTGTACGTGGACTACCTCCAAAAGGTGGTGGGGAAAGTAATCCCGGTATGGAGGTGAAAGAAGCCCGTACATAGACATTAGCTAGATCCTGTAGTTCGTTGTTAGAACGTTTATCACTGCTGAGTACCAGCTGCCCTACAGGGAGTGAAGATGCGTCAAACCGGATAATAAAGGGTGGTTGTGATCCTGGGGGAAAGGACGCCTGGATCCGGTTGGCCAATGCACTCAATTCGGCTGCAGCCTGAGCCATGTTGGTGTCTTCGTAGTAGGAGATCTTCATTAAGGTCAGCCCCTGGATATTTTTGGTCTCAATGGATTTGACTCCGTTGGCAAAAAGCAGGATATTGACGTAGTTTTTAGCAAAATAGGACTCCATCTGATCTGGAGAATAACCTCCAAAGGGGTGCGCAATATAAATAACA
Source organism: Sphingobacterium puteale (assembly GCF_003627955.1). Lineage (GTDB taxonomy): Bacteria > Bacteroidota > Bacteroidia > Sphingobacteriales > Sphingobacteriaceae > Sphingobacterium > Sphingobacterium puteale. Next base: position 178,580 of record NZ_RBWS01000010.1, read on the forward strand.
GGAAGGTTCATTTTGGGTAAAATGTCTACCTTGATCGTGCGTACTGCGCCTATTCCGAATACAATAAGTCCCATGACCAACACAAGGATGGAGATCGGCTTACGTAAGGCAAAACGTATTAAATTCATGCGGTGTTATTTATAGTTCTTTGTTGAAAATATCGAAATCTCCAGCTGCTGCTGCTTTCAGCAAAAGTGATTGCCACAGGTTGATATGGACGATTTCGCGATCTGTTTCGGCTCGATTAAGTGTATATAGGGTTTGGGTGACATCCACAAGTGTCGCCAGACCGTTTTTGTACATAGCCATCTTTTGATTGTAGGCCTGTTGGGCCGCTGATACTTGTCGAGGGGCTTCGATATCGCTCTGTTGTGCTAATCTGATCTTAACGTCGGCGGCATCCAGCTGTGCAACAAATTGTGCTGCGGTGGTTTGATATTCCTCCCGTAAAGCATCGTTGGTATGCCGTTGTGCGCTGATTTTTTTGTTGATTCGGGCGATCGTGGTTAAATTCCAATTGATTCCCAAGCCCAAAAGATAGTTTTGTCGGTTGGGGCGGATACCATCCCAGTAGTTTCTTGTAAATGCATGGAGGTCTGTCGTGTAATCGCTTTTGAAGCCAGAACCTCTTGCCTGGAAAACACCGAAGGCCGATAAGGTGGGCAGGTATTCCTTGTTTGACAGTCGCAGTTGTTGTTCGCCAACTTCAATCCGGCTTTTGTAATATTGAAGCACGGGGTTGTTGTCCACCAACGTCGGGTCGGTGGTCAGTAGCTGGGTAGGTGTTTTTGTTACCAGCGCAGTGTCAATCTGAAGATCTGTTGCGTTGATCCCCATCAGTACCGTTAATTTGTTGTTTTGCTCCTTCACATTCTCTCCGGCCTGATTCAAACTGATCTTCGCGCGGGATACTTCTGCCGAAGCCAAGGTTGAATCGACACCGGGCAAAATCCCATTCTTGGCTTTGGTAGCCGCGATGTTAAAGAATACGAGCGCGCGGTCAAGGTTTTTCTGTTGATTTTTTTGAAGACGTTGGCTCGCCAGAAGATTTAGATAGGCTGCGGCAATTTTGATCTTATGCTGGAATTGTTCTTGTTGAAGATCAATTTCCAAGCGTCTGCTGTCCGCCTTACTCAATTCGATGCGCTCTTTTCTGCGGCCAAAGGTGTAGATATCCCAATTGATGTTGGCAAGATAAAGCGCTCCAAAAGCGGAATTCCAATTTTGCTCCGGTAGTGCCGCACCCGAGGAAGCAACACCAAGCCCTCCAAATCCATATAATGGGCCATTCTGTCCATTGATGGTTCCATAATCTTGTTGCGCTGCAACGGTCAAATTAGGCCAGAAGTCGCGTTTTACCTGTTCGTTGGTCTGTAGTGCTGACTGGACATAATATGCCTTTGCCTTAATAATTCCATAATTTGCAAGACCTTGGTCTACGGCATCACGGATGGTAAGCTTTTGTGCAAATGAGGTTGAGGTCGCAAGTGATACAGCCAATGACAACACTAAATTCAATTTCAGCATAGGTTATATATCATTTTATGGAAACGAAGATAAGGCTGGACGTTGTTGTATAGTCCGTTTAAAATGATCTATGGCATTTAAAAGTGACCAATGTAATTCGTCATTTATTTTTCGGTGGTTATAAACTTAATACTTTTACTTTGTAACAGATTTCTAACACAACATGGGAGTATGAGAAAGGTTTTCGAAAATAAGATCATACAGGAAACCACATTATTGGTTTTTTCGTTTATCCTCTTTACGCTGAATGACTGGATCCTGATTTTAAGCTGGAAAGGCTTTTTAATGGGGGTGATCTATTTTCTGATCTTATATGTTCATGCGCAGGTGAACCGTTTTTTTCTGCTGCCGCTGCTGCTGAAAAAGAATAAAGCCATATTGTATGCACTGTCCTCCATTGCGATACTGCTGATTTTCGCCTTGATTCTAAAAGAAATAACGGAAAATGTAATCTACAAAAATTGTTTTCTATACAAAAATCTTGCTCAGAAAACATTCCATTATCAGGTCGGCGTATTATTGGGCTCGTTAATCTGTATTTTGGGCAGTATTCAATTTATTGAGTTTTATCGCTTTCAGCGATTGAAAACACGACGGGAGCTGCTTTCTAACCAAACGCAATTATCTAATTTGAAAAAACAGCTGAACCCTCATTTTTTGTTCAATACATTAAACACCATCTATGGTATCAGCCTCAAATTTCCGGAACGTACTTCTGAACTGATTATCAAGGTATCGCAATTGCTGCGTTATCAAATGGAAAGTAGTGATAAGGAATTTGTGTCTATGGATGATGAGATTGATTTTATTTCGAGCTATATTGAATTGGAACGGGAACGCCTCGGTTATCGAACCAAGATTGATTTTGATTATCAGCGGGAAGAGGGAGTCAATTACCAGATTGCGCCAATGCTACTGATTACATTTGTTGAAAATGCTTTCAAGCATGGCACCTGTAGTATAGAAGATTGTTACGTAGCAATTTCGATCAGGATTGAAAAAGGGAACTTATATTTGCATGTACGAAATTCAGTTCCCGTGAAAAAACGGAATGTCTTTTCGGCAAAAATAGGTTTGGAAAATACGGTAGCACGATTGAAATTGTTATATCCCAACCGCTATCAATTAAACACAAACGCAAGTAAAGAGGAGTTTGAGGTATCTTTAGTCATAAATCTTTAGCTATGGAGAAAAATCGCTGTATTGTGGTTGACGACGAACCAGCTGCGCATTATGTATTGGTCAATTATATCGAAAGAAGCGCTGATCTGGAATTGGTCGCTCAATGCTATAATGCTTTTGAAGCACTGGAATATCTGCGCAATAACCGGGTTGATCTGATCTTTCTGGATATTGACATGCCCGAAATTACCGGAATGGAATTCTTGAAAATGTTGGACAATCCACCTAAAACGATACTAACAACAGCTTACTCGGAATATGCGTTGGAAAGCTATGACTACGGCGTTATTGATTATTTGTTGAAGCCGATATCTTTTCCCCGTTTTTTTAAAGCTGTTCAACGTTTTCTTTCCTACACCAGTAACCTGACCCAACAAGAGGAGGAACCAAAAACAATAAGTATCCGCATGGATGGACGATTGATTGAGGTGAAGCTTTCTCAGATCGATTTTATTCAAAGTTTTGGTAATTATGTAAAAATCGTGACGCCCGCGCAGACATATCTTACGGCCAGTACTACCCAGCAGATTTTAAAACAGGTACCTGCTTCCAAATTTGTCCGCATCCATAAATCCTATATCGCCTCTATCAATAAGGTCAGTAAGTACGAGCACGGTATGGTGCAGATCAATGATATGAACCTACCCGTTGGGATTACTTTTAGAAGGGAATTACAAGAACGTCTCAGCAACAGATAAGATTACACTTCAGATCGTACATGGGGCTGATGGAGCACCGGAAAATTCATTGAATTTGCAATAAAACAATATTCATTGGCTTTTTTGTGGAGCGCTATTGCCTTGTCGATCATTTCCGGTCGCTGAACACGAATAGCAGGGCTAAGTGTAACCTCTTTAAAGAAGCCTTTGCCACTCTCTTCCTCGATCATTTTTCCTGTGGCATGGTCGATATACTCTTCAACGACAATATTATTGACCGAACACAAATGGAGATACCATAGCATGTGACAGGAGGATAATGAAGCTAGAAGCAGTTCTTCGGGATTGTGGTTGCTGGGATTCCCGCGAAATGCCGGATCGGATGACCCCTGGATAATAACTTTATCTTTTACACTGATCAGGTGGCTTCTTTCGTAGCTGTTGTAATGATCTGTACCACTGCCCAAATTGCCTGTCCATTCGACAGTCGCTTTATATTGATGCTCTTTCATCGAGAAATATTCTAAATTGCCTAATTTGCAATGAAGTTATAAAATTTCTAAAAGAAATTTGCACTAAAACACCATTGTCAAACGAGCAGCGCTGGTGCGAGCCAATTTTGCTATCTTAGCAATGATAAAGAGCTGATTCGAGACAATAAGGTCATTATACAAGATGGGGCCGCGCGAACATTTCAGGTATCTACCACTTTTCCTGTAATAATGTCTCCAATTGACTGATTTCCTCCTGATACATTGTTTTCTTGCGTGTGCCAAAATAAAGGGTATTCTCAACCGGAGATTGACCTTCCCAAACGAGCTTAATTTTGCCGGAGGCAATAGCTTCTGCACATAAAAAGTCAGGAACAATAGAAAAGCCTTTGTTATTGCTCAGACAGCGTATAATGGAACTGATATTGGGCACAATGTAATTGGGACTGAAATCCGGATGTTCGCCAAAATGTGTTGACCAGAAATTTCTGAGGTGATCCATATCCGCTGCGGTGCTGTACCAGAGTTGTTTTTTTAATAGCTCGGAAGCTTCCTTAATCTTATTGTCGTGCAATAAAGCTTCGAGCGTTGCTGTATCTGTTTGGCAGCCTGCGATCAGCACGATGCGCTCTTTTGAAAAGGGCTGATAGACTAAATTCTGCTGATTGCCTTTTTGCGGTGTGATGATCAAGTCGAGTAATCCATTGTCCAGATCCTGCTGCATCTGTGGATATTCACCGAATTTAATAATGAGGTTAAAGGGAAGTTGGGCAATATGTTCCTCAAGGGTATATTGAAAGGTTTCAAAACACATACCGACACTAATGGTAATACGTTCATCCAAAGCTCGCTTGTGAAAATGTTGCTCGCCTGTTTCCAGCTTTTTAAGTGGATCAACAATATAATTATATAAAATTTTTCCTTTCTCCGTTGGCACCATCCGGCGTGCTGACCGATCGAAAAGCTTGTGCCCTGTATAGGCCTCCAAAGAATTGAGATGTAGACTTACACCAGGTTGTGAAATAAATAATTCTTGTGCAGCCGATGACAGTGTGCCGGTCTCATAAATCGCCTTAAAAGTTCGAAGCCATTCTAAGTTCCATTTCATATGTATTATTTTAATGATACAAATATACAATTTAAATTATTTGTGTGATTTAAAAATATGATAGAAATTTGTATTATCAATAAGAAAAATTATAGAGATGAATATATTTATTATCAATGGCGGGCAGGAATTCGCACACTCTGGTGGTTCTTTTAATACTACAATTACGAATTGGACGGTACAAACTTTAGTTAGAAACGGATTTGAAACGCGTGTGACAAATGTAAACGATGTATTTGATCCGATGGTAGAAGCAGAAAATTTTAAATGGGCGGATATTATCGTGTATCATTTTCCTATATGGTGGTTTCAGGTACCCAATCGTCTGAAGCTTTATATCGATGAAGTTTTTACAGCCGGGCACAATAATGGAATCTATCGGAGTGATGGTCGTTCACGCAAGAATCCCGCAATCAATTATGGCACCGGTGGTCTAATGCATGGGAAAAAGTATTTTGTGACCACAAGCTGGAATGCGCCAGATACTGCATTCACCATGGAGGGGGAATTTTTTGATCAACATTCTGTTGACGAGGGCGTTCTGTTCGGTTTCCATAAGATGAATCAATTTGCGGGACTGGAAAGTATCGGAAGTTTCCATTTTCATGATATGGAGAAGGGTGCAACGCAGGAACGTGTAGACAATTACGAAAAAGAGTATAAAGAATATCTGGAAGAAGTATTTTATTTTGAGAATCAATTATCATGAGGATTTATATAACCGCTATTTTAAAAGCAAATGCGTTGTATCGAGACGAAGTCCTGGCTACATTGCAACATATGGTCGAAGAAAGCCGCAAAGAAGCTGCTTGTATTCAATATGACCTACATCACACGATAGACGATGAGAATCAGTTTATCTTTTATGAAATTTGGGAAAGCCGTGCGGGACTGGATAACCATAATCAGCAGCCTTATATCCTGGCTTTCGCACGAATGGCGGAGGAGAAGTTGCAAGAGACGCCGCAGATTTATCACATGGAAAGGATAGCCTGACAGTATTTTGGTAAAGTCAGGAGACTGGGTGGGGGATAAAAATGGGCTGCTATTTATCAACACGAATGATTCTATTGGTTCCCTGTTCTACGCCGATGGTCAGTTTATTCCGCTGCTTTAAACTCTTTTGTAAAAGGCTTAACTCATCTTTTCGTTCACCATTTTTGGTGTCTAACCAAAAAGAGGCTGCCATCATACCGATCTGTATCCTGTAAACTGAATCCTGATCAGGGACGACCTGTTCAATAACCTGATTTTCATACCAAATCAAATTCTCGTCATTCTTTTTAACCGAACAGGAAAATAGCACAAGACCTACGATTAATAAGATGCTTCCGCTCAAAAGATACCTAAGTTTAAAATCCATCTGCATGTTGTTTGATAGCTAAATCTACATTTTTTTCTTGACCTCAGCGCTAAAATATAGTATAAATCGGATGTTTGATGCATTATTTTTGCCAATTAAGTCCTACGAGGTTAATACAGATAACAGTTGATCTATTGTGTGTCTGAGTTTCTTACTAGTACGGTCTCTTTTAAAAGCTATTTTTTCTTATACCGATAGGTAGCTTCCAGATGATCAAGAAATTGAAATAGTTTATTGTTCATTTCGGTAAAGTCGTAACCGCGGATTTGATCTGGGGTCTGGACAAACCTGTGCGCTTGGCTTTTGTGTAAAAGATCTTTTTCTGCTTTGATCAGCAGTTCAACAACTTCTGAATTGAGTTCCATATGGCATTGGAAACCGTAGACCAAATCGTTGTATTTTACAATCTGTCGCGGACAACCAACACTGGTCGCGAGTACCTGACTGTCCGGACTGAGCCCCGGCATATCATTATGCCAATGACCGACAGGAAGGGATTTACCAAAATGCTGTATTTTCTCGTCCTGTAAACCGTCTTGAGTAAGTTGGATTGCAAAGACGCCTATTTCTTTTTCCGGACTCGGTTCGTATATTGCTCCTAGCGCCTCACCGATCAATTGTGCGCCCAGACAAACCCCAATGACGGCTTTACCGGTATGGATACATTTCTTAATCAATGCAATTTCAGCAGGAGCATCATAATAGGGATATTCTTGTTGAGACGAATCTGGACTTTGGGGACCACCCATAATAACCAATAGGTCTATCATCACGCTATCTTGCGGTAGCGTTTCATTTTGATATACCCTAGAGAAACTCGTTTTATGGTGTCGTGTTAACGCCCATTGTAAATACGCACCCGGGGTTTCAAAATTTTCATGCTGGATAAAATGCACATGCATAAGCTCTATTTATAGATCAGATTTTCTATTACATCAAATTCTCGTTCCAATAGTAATTATCGGGTGTATTTCGCTGTCCGAATATTGCTGTGCCCACCCGAACAATAGTTGCGCCTTCGGCAATTGCTATTTCCAGATCCCCGCTCATTCCCATGGATAATTCTTGCATTGTCACGTTGGGGAGGTCGAGCCTGATAATTTCTTGTTGAATCTGTTTGAGCAACTGGAAACACTTGCGCACTCGTTCAGCCTCGGCGCTCAGCAGACCGATCGTCATCAGGCCTTTTATACGTAAGGTATTGAAAACCGAAATCTGTCTGACAAGGTCAATGACCTGATCCGGAGCAGCACCATATTTACTCTCTTCGTAAGATGTGTTTACCTGAATGAGTATATCTATTGTTTTATTTTCGGCTGTGAGCCGCTGATGGAGCTTTTGAGCTAAATCGAAGCGATCAACAGAATGCACGCAGGAAACGTTATACTTAAGGATTTCTTTGATTTTATTGGTCTGCAAATGTCCAATAAAATGATTGATGTGTGGAATCTCTTTGAGATCTTCGTATTTCTCCTTTAGTTCCTGGACCTTGTTTTCGGCAATTAAGGTCTGTCCAGTTTGTAAAGCGATTTTTATGCGCTCTGCTGCTACAGTTTTTGTTGCGAGCAATAATTTTACTTCTTCTGGATCTCGACCACTACTCTGGCAAGCCTTTTCGATACGCTGGAGTATCGTTTTTATATTGTCACTGATAGTCGCATTCATAGTTTGAAATTAATTGTTAACGACACTTTTTTTCATCAAAATATCAGTTTGTTCATCATCACCTAATCTGAAAATATGTTTATCGAAGGCGACAAAACCATTTTTTTGATAAAAACTGATTGCACGATAATTTTCCTCCCATACACCCAGCCAGATAAACCTAACATTTTTTAACCTAGCGATATCCAATGCTTTTTCATAAAGAAGCTGCCCGACTTTTTTCCCATGAAATTCTTGTAATATATAGATACGTTCTATTTCCAGTGCATGCTCATCTTGTAATTCTGTTTGCGCCTGTTCACTGTTTATTTTGAGGTAGCCAATGATCCTATTACCGAGTTGTGCAAAATAAAACTCCGACCCTCGATTGCTCAATTCAGCCAATAATGTTTCATTCGAGAATTTTTCCGCCATGTATTTCGTCATATTTTCTGCTGTATTGGCTTCGGAAAATGCCTCGATGAAGGTCTGCTGACTTATACTTTGCAATAGATCAATATCAGTCATTTTCACTTTGAGGATTTTTATGTTTGTTGAATTTTTGTCCATGTGACCGTGTATAATAAATTAAGACTGTAAGTTTCTGATAGATTTAGCGATGCTTTTTTCGACAGAATTGCCCCCTTTCTCTAAATGTGTAGCAATACGTTCCCTTTCAGCGGGCGCCTTGTTCTGACTAATCTTTTTTTGCCCCTGTAGATCCGTTACCTCCAGCTCAAAGGCAACAATACCTCGCGTCATGCCTTTTTTAAAACGATCTGACAGTCCTTGCCATTGGTTTAAATAAGCACTGTCGTAGGTCTTGATCATTTGTTCAAGCATTACTTTTTTTTCGTCCTCATTGTCTATAATCCGTGCTGTTCCGTAGGCATGTACAGCGATATAGTCCCATGTTGGTACGCTTTCTTCCTTGTCGTAATGCATAGGGGAGATGTAGGCATGTGGTTCCGAAAAAATAACCAAGGAAGCGCTGTCTGCGATACCACTGGCCTGCTCATTTGCAACAGCAAAATGTGAGCTTAAAAATAGCTTATCAGCATGTTCGTTGATCTGAAAAGGAAGTTGTGTCGCTATCGGAATATTGTTTTTAATGGATACAATCGTTGCAAAACTATATTCTTTCATAAATTCGACCTGTTCCGTATAGTCTTCAAATTGAAAATGTTTGGGTACGTACATACAAGGGTGTTTTCGTGATCACAACAAAAATAGGGCTAAAGTGATCGGAGTAAATGGTCCAAATCCAAGAATGTGGATAGTCCAGTGAAAATTTTAACGGGTATAATTGAGATTGTTGGTTATATTTACTTTGATGATAATAAAAGAAGAAATAAGCAAAGAAAATTACGTGTTGCGGCGCATAGCTCCAGTACAATGGGAAGACTATAAGAAGATTAGGCTGGAAGCATTGCATACCGATCCGGGGGTATTTGGTAGTAATTATCAGCGGGAGGCGGCCTATAGCCAGCAGGATTGGGTGGCATTACTTGAGAATGAAAATTGTGCGATGTTTGGACTATACAATCAAGAGGCTATCGTCGGACTGACAGGTGTGGTGGTGGACCGTGATGATGCCTCAAATGCTATTCTGATTGCTTCTTTTGTTCGTGAACCCCATCGCGGAAAAGGGCTGTCAAGATTATTTTATCAGGCACGTATTGCATGGGCCCGCGAAAAAGGATGTGCTCAGATCACCGTATCGCATCGCGCGGGGAATGAATCGTCGAAGGCAGCTAATCAAGCCTTTAAATTTACCTATACGCATTCCCGTGAGGTCGAATGGCCGGATGGCACTGTCGCAGCTGAACTGATGTATGTGTTGGTTTTATAATTGTTAGCGGACAAGGCCTGTTGTGCTTCATGTCTTGTTATTTGGCAAATTTTTTAGCGCCACCCACGCAGAGTATGACACCAATGGTAACGAATAACATCCCGATATTCACTTCTTCGTGAAGTAGGCTTGCGGCTAAGATTAGACCAAAGAAGGGTTGAAGGAGCTGTAGCTGTCCAATAGAGGCGATACCGCCTTGAGCTAATCCTTTATACCAAAAGATAAAACCGATAAACATGCTAAAGAGGGAAACGTAAGCAAGACTTGTCCAGGCTCCGATGCTTACATGGGCTACCGTGGTTGGAACAAAAATATAAGTCAAAGGCAGCGCTATTGGTAATGAAAATACCAATGCCCAGGAAATTACCTGCCAGCCCCCCAATGTCTTTGAAAGCTTGCCCCCTTCGGCATAACCCAGTCCACAAAGAATAACAGACAATAGCATGAGTATATCGCCAGCAGGAGAGGAAGATATACCTTGCCTGAGGGCATATCCAACAACCAAAAGACTGCCCAATATCGAAAAGATCCAGAATACCGGACGGGGGCGCTCGCCACCACGAATGATACCAAAAACTGCGGTTGATACGGGAAGTATGCCTACAAAGACAATGGAATGCGCGGAGGTTACATAGCGTAAAGCCAAGGCACTCAATAAGGGAAAACCAATGACTACGCCCAACGCAACAATACCAAGGGATAAAAACTGTGTTTTTTGAGGGAATTTTTCCTTGTTGATCAATAATGCGATAAGGGCGAGTATGCCTGCGATCGTAGCACGGGATACGGTCACAAAGAATGGATCTAAATCTAAGACTGCGATCCGTGTTGCGGGCAATGATCCACTAAATATAATGACACCCATTAAACCGTTCAGCAAACCGCTGGATGATTTCGTTACTTCTGTATTGATGCTCATTGTCAGATGATCTACATTTTGATACAAATCTCGCGAATAGTTAATATTGAGTACAGTTACAGTTTTTGTTTAATTGATGGATACAGTTATATTTACAAAATGGGAAAAGACTTTCTATATAGTGTTTTGGCTCAAAATATAGCGAGTAAAATAAAAAATGGTGTTCTCAGGCCCAATGAACGGCTACCATCGGTGCGCGTGTTGAGTAAAGAACATGGTATCAGTATGAATACAGCTAAGCGGGTATTCCTGGCATTGGAGGCGCAATCACTAATTTATGCGATACCACAGTCAGGGTATTTTGTGAACGCGTTGCCCCAATTCAGATTACAACTGCCCGAAACTGGCCAGATACGCCTTGTGGAGGATAGTGTTGAACCCAATGAGCTGATCAGTAGCGTCTACGCGAATATGGGCCGTAAAGACCTAACCTTGTTTTCCATCGGTGTTCCCTCAGGGGATTTACTGCCTTTGGCTAAATTAAAAAAGGAAATCGTACTAGCAACCCGGGAATTGGATGCGGGCGGTGCTGAATATGAACCTCTACAGGGGAATTTAAAATTGCGGAGGATGGTAGCGGCCCGTTCCCTGAGCTGGGATGGTCGATTGACAGCGGATGATGTCATTACGACGAATGGTTGTATGCATGCTTTATCGCTCTGTTTGATGGCATTGACCAAGCCTGGAGATACGATTGCGCTGGAGAGTCCCTGTTATCCCGGTATTTTGCAGTTGGTTCTGAGTTTGGGTTTGAAGGTCATTGAATTGACCTGCGATCCAATGTCAGGAATTGATATCCATGCGCTTGAACGTCTATTGCCCGAAATCAATGTTTGTCTGCTGGTGCCCAATTTCAATACCCCATTGGGCTATTGTATGCCTGATGAAAATAAAAAGGAAGTGGTCAGATTATTCGCTAAGTATGCTATTCCGCTGATTGAAGATGATACTTATGGCGATATCTATTTTGGTCGCGAACGACCCAAATGTTGCAAAACATTTGACGATGATGGTAACGTGTTATGGTGTGGCTCGGTCTCAAAAACATTGGCCCCTGGCTACCGGGTGGGCTGGGTGGCAGCAGGTAAATACAAGGATCAGATTCTCCGTCTGAAATTAATCCATGCCTTGTCGTCGACAACATTGATTCACGAGGCGGTAGGGAATTTTCTGAAAACAGGGAGGTATGATCATCATCTTTATCAACTTCGGAAAACATTGCTGGAAAACTATCAACGGTTTGCCCATGTGATCGCGGAATCTTTTCCGGAAGGAACGCGGATCAGCAGACCGCAAGGAGGGCTAGCACTCTGGGTCGAGCTGCCAAAAAGTATAGATACGACAAAGCTTTACAATTACGCATTAAAAAAGAAAATAAGTATTGCCCCGGGGAGAATGTTCACCCTGCAAAATCAATTTCAAAATTGTATGCGCCTTTGTCTGGGACTACCATGGACGGATGAACTCCGTTTTGCGTTGGCACAGTTGGGAAATCTAGCCAAAATGATGCTCCATGCCAATAAAACTGATCCAAAAATAGAATTCAGACTTTAATACTATTTATCCGTGTTTTTAGGTTGATATTGGGGTACATGATCCACTTTTGCAAATAGGTGCGGGCCATTCATTTCAATGCCTGCAGCCAGAAAGTCATTTAGAATATGTTGATAAATTTCGGATTTGGCCAACTCAATTTCTGCAGATTTGGAAATATAGACATTCAGTTCGTAGAGGACATAAAAATCATCTAGTTTTTTTTGTAATACAAATGGTGCCGGAAGTTGATTGACACGTGCTATACGTGAGGGAATATTTAAGAGCAATTCGTGTATACGTTGCCAAGGTTCTTCATAGCCGACGGTGAGTTCAACCTGAAAACATATTCCTTCTTCTGAAAAGGTCGAATAGTTAACCGTATTGCCTGATAGGATGGACGAATTTGGAATGGTGATTTCTTCATTTTTAATTGTCCTTAACCGGGTTACCAAGGGCGATTTTTCGATGACAACACCTGTCTTATCCGCAATTGTGATCCGGTCACCGATGCGGAAAGGGCGCATATAGGTAATGACGAGACCTGCAATAATATTTGAAATAGCGGAGGATGATCCCAAAGAGAATAATACTCCGATAAAAACAGAGATTCCTTTGAAGATATCAGAGTTTGCTCCCGGAAGATAGGGAAATACAAGTACCAATGTAAAGGCCTGTAGCAGAAATCGGACAATGGTAAAGGTAGGCATGGCAAACTCCCGGTGAAAGCCATTGATCTCCAATTTCCCTTTATCAATTTCGTTGAAAATATATTTCACAAACCGTACAGCATAACGCATGACAAAGAGAATGACAAAAACGGTGATCAGATTTGGAATATAATCCCAAATGGCGAAGACCGCTTTCTTCAGGGGTTTGGTAAAAAGTCCGATCAGATTGGATGCCCAGCTTTGCGTAAAGGGAAAAACACTGAAAACAATGGGAAGCATGATAAAAGCGATCAACACAATCAGTCCCCAACGCGCAATATTGATCATGTTAATGAAAATGCGGGTTTTCTGAACCGAGGTTAGAAATACATAATTTTTGATCTTAACATCCTTGATCCGCTCTGTACGTTCGCTCAATAGGCGATTCGTGCCATATCTTTTTAGTCTATTGATAAAATACACCAAAATCGAAAAGACCACAAGGATAAGGAGGACAAGTCCTGTACGGATCAATACTTTGGCAATGCTATTGTCTGCTCTTTCCTGACTGATGGCCTGTTGGATACGCTTGAGGTATTGTGTGGCAATCTCTTCTTTGCTTTTCCCTTCCAATAGGGCGTCAAGTTCTGTGATGGAAGTAATGATCAGATCTTTGTAAACAATATCTGCGCTGATTTCGTTGTTTTCGATTTTAAAGGAATCTACTTTTACAAAATCATCTTCATAGAGATTCTCAATTCTGTTGACCACATTGTAAGCGCGATCCTTGGCCAGGGATGACCCTAATTTGTTATAGATATAAAAGAGGGTGTCATTAAATGGTGCGACGGCATAACGTTTGGTGTTTTTTTTGATCGAGTCAACTTTGATTTTTAACTGTTGCTTGCGCAGGTTGTTTTCTTCGTCAAAGTTGTTGAGCTGTTGTTTTAGATTTTCTTTCTTGGCACTATTCTGACTCTTGAGACTGGCGATTTCATGCTGTAGTTTCTGACGTTCGAGTGAATCGTTGATCTGTTGCTGTCGGATATCATTTAATAAGGTACTTAAACCAAGTTCTTTTTTATTGATTGAATCGTTCTCCTGTGCATAGAGCCCAACGATTGTTGAACAAAAGCATAGTATAATCGTAAAGAAAAAAATGTAAAATCTTCTCATATTCTCCAAGGTAAAATTGATTCCAATCGATCAGTCTGACCAAACTCGTTCTGATCGGATAGCCAAAGATAATAATGTTTTTTGTTGCACCCAGTTATCGGATGTTCTAATCTTTTCCGATTGTATTTTTTATCGCCCAATCTATTTGGGGACCTGCTGCAATATGATATAAATTGCATATAAAATGATACGGAGAGGCTGTTGAATGTCAGTTATTCCAACGTTATTTGTTGTGATGCTCATGTTTTTCTTTAGGCATTTTTTATTGATTCTTTTTTATGCCTGAAAACAGCTAGGCTGCTAATTTTATCAAAATATATGATTAAACCCTTTAAAAAACCTATTTTTAAAATGAACAAACTCGGAAAAGTGAGTATTTGTTGCTTGTTAGCTTGTATATCGAGCTTTTTTGATGCACAGGCGCAACAAAGAAAAGCTCCAGCTTACCCATTGATTACCCACAATCCAAACTTTAGTATCTGGTCAATGACGGATCAGTTGAATGCATCGACTACCAAACATTGGACCGAAGCGGATCATTCGCTCTTGGGACTGATCAATGTCGACGGCAATATTTATCGTTTTCTTGGGAAAGAGGAACCCAATTATAAAACGATTCTTCCTACGGCGGAGGATCAGTCCTTTACACTACAATATACTGAGTCCAAACCTGCGGGGGACTGGCAGTCTTCTTCTTATCAGGCCAGTGACTGGAAATCAGGTGCTGCCCCTATAGGTGATGATCAAAGACATGTCAAGACTTTGTGGAAATCGGATGATATCTGGGTACGTCGTACCTTTAATGTGACTGACCCGAAAAGCATCAATGAACTCTTCTTAAAACTGAACCACGATGATAATGTCATGGTGTTTTTAAATGGAAAAAAGGTTTATGAAAAGGCGGGTTGGACAAACAGCTTCCAGTACTTGCCGATAAATAAGTCAGACCTAAAGGCTGGCAAAAATCAGATTGCTATACATCTTCGCAATACTGCCGGAGGCCGTTTTCTCGACTTTGGCCTGGTAGATAGGCTCAAAGAGGAGGGAGCAAAGATACAAACTGCCATACAGAAAGATGTGGAGATAACAGCCACACGTACCGTATATAACTTCCAGGCAGGTAAAGTCGATCTGAAGCTTACATTTACGTCGCCGCTGTTGATGGATGATCTGAATCTATTGGCTAGGCCTGTATCTTATATAACCTATCAGGTAAAAGCAAATGATGGAAAACAACATGCTGTAAAAGTCTTTTTAAGTGCTGCATCCAACATTGCGGTTTATAAACCATCACAGGAGGTCGTTGCTGAAAAATATGAGACTGACAAATTAGCTATTTTGAAAACAGGGACAGTCGAACAACCTATTTTACAAAAAGGAGCTGATGATATGCGTATCGACTGGGGCTATTTCTACGTTGCCTCACCAAAGGAGAATCAAGCACGGCAGTTTGTAAGTCCGATGGCAACGGCTGTGGATAATTTTAGAAAAGGGAATACAAAATCAACTAGTACAAAGGGAACAGCATTATCCTTGAATACAATTATTCCTTTTGGGACGGTGGGCAACACGGAAGTCGAACGTTTTGTTGAACTTGGCTATGATGAAATTTATGCTATCCAATATTTCAAAAAAGATCTGCGGCCCTGGTGGAATAATTCGGGTAAGGAAACCATCGAAAATCAACTCACATTAGCGGCCAATGAATACCGCACAGTAATGAACAGATGTGTTGCTTTCGACAAACAAGTTTATGCTGATGCTTTGAAATCAGGGGGAAAGGAATATGCGCATTTAACAACACTGGCCTATCGTCAGAGTATTGCTGCACACACCTTGGTGAAAAGTCCACAGGATGAATTGCTCTGGTTGTCCAAAGAGAACAACAGTGGTGGTTTTATCAATACGGTCGATGTCACTTACCCCTCTGCACCTTTATACCTGATTTATAATCCTGAATTGTTGAAGGGCATGTTGACGGGTATCTTTTACTTTAGTGAAAGTGGCAAATATCCTCACCCTTGGGCGGCACATGATCTGGGTACATATCCATTGGCCAATGGACAGACTTATGGCGAGCCAATGCCTGTCGAAGAGTCCGGAAATATGATTATTTTGACAGCCGCGATTTCAAAAGTACAGGGGGATGTGAGCTATGCACGTAAGCACTGGAAGACGCTCACCACTTGGGTAGACTACCTTGTAAAGGATGGTTTTGATCCGAAAACACAATTATGTACAGATGATTTTGCGGGCCATCTTGCCCGTAACGTAAACTTATCGGTAAAGGCTATTGTGGGGATTGCCTGTTATGCGCAAATGGCTGAGGCGATCGGTGAAACTGAGACGGCGAAGAAATATCGTGCCATCGCAGAGGAGATGGTGCCAAAATGGATGGAAATGGCAGATGCCGGAGACCATTACGCGCTGACATTTGACGATAAAAATACCTGGAGCCAAAAATATAACCTGATCTGGGACAAGGTGCTGGGATTGAATCTGTTTCCACAGAAAGTCTACAACACGGAGATTAAGTATTACCTTACTAAGCAAAGTAGATTCGGCATTCCATTGGATAGCCGAAAAGCATATACCAAAAACGACTGGATTTTGTGGACAGCAACTTTCGCACCGACAAGAGAAGAATTTGAAGCTTTGGTGCATCCGGTGTTCAACCATGCGATCCAAACAGAATCACGTGTTCCATTAAATGATTTTTACGATGCGAATACGGGGATACGTGAGAATTTTAAGGCGCGTAGTGTTGTAGGCGGTTTTTACATGAAGATGCTGTCGGATAAACTTCAGCAAAAATAGGGAGATGTATATCTTACAATAAAAAGTAATACATTTTGATACAAAAAATTAAGGGAACCAACGGTTCCCTTTTTTGTGATAAGCTATAAATTTTATTAAAACAGTTCCAGAAATTGAGACTATCTGTTTTCAGATAATCGAGGATCAGATCAACCCGTTAGTAGACTTTGGTACTCTTTACACAGCACACTTTTAAGTTTTTTAAAATCAATTTCAATGCGATCTTTGTCTTTTAGCTTATGTTTTTTCTGTAGTTTTTTCCCCGCTACCGTAATTGCTTCTTGCGTGATGAGTTGATCGAGTTGTCTTGAGGAAAGGTTGAGACAGGTACGAATGAGGGATGATAGCCTAAGTTGAAAGTCAAAGGGATAGTCCACCTCAAATGTTAAGATCCTTTCATTCAAAGACAGCAATTCATCGCTTGAAATCTGGTCATATTGTAAAGTATAGCTTACTGTGGTTAAATCGGCTTCCACCTTATTCTTTTTTCTCATTTCTTCGGAAAACGCATATTTCCAAGCCTGTTCTGTATCGTTATTTTGAAATTTGTTGAACAATATACTGTCTATTGCAGTCGGTCGGGTACGTGAAAATATGGTCAGATTGTATGTGCTGTCGCATTTTACACATCGATAAATCAACCATACGTCAACGTTTTTTTTCTGTGCATTTATTCTGAATTTTTCACTGCAATAAAATTGTTTGCTATCGCAGTGGCTACATGATTTCTTTAGTAATGGTGTATTGTTGGGACTGACAGCCCATATATATTTCTTTTGCATTATTTATAGTCGTGCTTAATATTCTTTGTCAATTTTTTTGATATTATTCACGATTTTTCTGCTATCGAAACACGAGGTTATGGATGGCCTGCATAGCAAAAAGAAATATTTGCTATAGCAGTAGGGTGAATAATAAAATCAAATGAAAACCTGTTTGGATAGGATTATCCAAATAAAAGAATGATTAGCCTGTGGTTTGTGAGGCTAACTAAGCAACTATAAATTTAAGAATTGTGTTCAAAACGTAATCGTTTGGTCTATATGCTAAGTTAGGTAATTAAATTGAAATTATTCATCTTTTAAACTATTGACCGGATTTATACGTCCTACTTTTAGCGCATGGTAGAAGATAGTTCCAAATGCAATCAACATGCTGGCGATTCCTGCAAGTATAAATATCCAAGCCTGAATACTGATTCTGTAATTGAAGTCCTGTAACCAGGTGTTCATGGCCCACCAGCCAAGAGGACAGGCGATTAGAATGGCTATGAAAATAAGTTTTATAAAATCGGTGGATAGCAATTTTATAATTCCGAGCAAACTGGCTCCAAGAACCTTCCGGATGCCGATCTCTTTTGTCCGCTGCTGGGTCACAAATGCGGCAAGTCCAAATAAGCCCAAACAGGCAATAAATATCGCTAAACCGGCAAAGGTTGAGACAATAACCTGAGTCCGTTGTACATCTGCATATAACATGGCGAATCCTTCATCCAAGAAGGTGTATTGGATTTTTTGATTTGGAGAGAATTTGTTCCAAACATTCGTAATTTCCTGAATACTTTGTTCCAACTTGTCTGATTTAAGTTTGACGGACATCATATTCGGGCTACCGCCGATAACCAGTGCCAGCGGTTTAACATCCTCATTACGCATGTTCCCAAAGATAAAATCTTCGACCACGGCAATGATTGTATAAGTTGCATAATTTCGAATTTTTGCACCGATCGGATTTTTGATGTTCAACTCTTTTACCATCTTTTGATTGACTATTATCGCCGCAGAATCTGTTGGCATGTTCATGTTGAAATTACGGCCTTCGAGAATTTTGATCCCGAAGGTGGCGATATAATCATCATCAACAATCCAGTTCTGACCGGCTACACCCACGTCTTGATTTTGTCTACCATCGTTCCAAAATGAATTTCCGTTACGTTTTACGCCGTCCATGGTAACAGGTAGATAATCACCTATAGAGACAGAAGTCACACTGGACAATTCCTTTAATTCGTTTTTTAATAATCTTTGCTTTCCATCCAGAGTGCCTGTTCCTCTTAATATGAGCACCTGCTCTTTATTGAAACCTAGGTCTCTATCTAAAATATAGTTGATTTGCTGGTTGATGACCAGGGTGCCGATAATCAGGATGATAGATGTTGCGAACTGGAAGATAACAAGTCCATTTCGAAACCAGTTGCGGTTAGATTTTAGGTTTACGTTTCCTTTTAACACGGCAATTGGCTTGAATTTAGAAAGATACATTGCGGGATAAATTCCAGATACAATAGCTATCGATAAACCAAAGATGACAAGGGTAGGGATAAAGTACCAGGTTGTCCAAGGAAAAACCAAGGATTTGCCGGCAATCTGATTAAAAAAGGGAAGTAGAAGTACAGCAAAAAATAAGGCAAATGCGATCGAAATTCCACTGTATAAAAAGGACTCCGTCATAAACTGTATAATGAGGGCTTTTCGACCGGAGCCGATTGTCTTCCGGACACCAACTTCTTTTGCACGTGTAACAGCATTGGCAGTAGACAGATTGATAAAGTTGATCATTGCGATAATCAATATGAATGTTGCTATTCCACTAAAAATATAGACCAATCGAATATCTCCACGATTTTGACTTTCAATCTTATGCGTTTGCACGTCATTGGAATATAGATGAATCTTTTCCAAGGGCTGTAAAGTCATTCTTGCAGTATTCCAAACCTCTTCATTGACCGTCATCCCTGCTTTAATTATAGCGGGTTTATAATGATCCTGGATGTAAGATTTTGTGATTTTCTTTTCTAATTGTTGAATATCGGTCCCTTCTCGGACTTTAAAATAGGTTGTATAGTTGGAGGCCAGCCAATTTAATTTTTCACCTTCATAAGGTTCATGACCACTTAAAGTCATAAAGAAATCATATCCATATAGATTGGAATTTGTGGGAATATCATCGATGACTGCCGTAATGGAATACTCGTTTGATTTATCATTATTTAGATAGATGCGTTTTCCGATCGGATTTCCGTTAAACAGTTTTGCTGCTTTTCGCTTGGTGATTACAATGGTCTTGGGATTGTCAAGCGCATGGCTTAATGAACCGAAGATTGTCTTGGTAGGGAAGAAATCCATGATCGCTTGATCCGCAAAACAAAAGCCTTCTTCAGAAAATAGTTCAGTATTGCCCGTTGTGGCGACTTGATTGGTTCCAGCACCAAACAGCGGGTTTGTTAGTAGTCTTCCGGAGGCAATAATTTCCGGAAATTCTTCTTTTAAAGTAGTGCCCGCTGGGGCAGGCAGCGATAACCCTTTTAGAACAGTATTGTCTTTATTGACCACGCCTACGACCCTGAAAAGCAGGTTAGCATCTTTGTAGAATTTATCATAGCTCAGCTCATGCTTTACATACAAAACAATGAGCATACAGATCGCTATGCTAAAGGCAAAACCGCCTATTTTTATTAATGAGAAGAAGCGTTGATTTTTTAAGCTTCTCCAAGCAGTTTTTATATAGTTTTTTAACATAGCGATATCAATTATAAATAGATGACTATTTCATGTGAAAATAGAATTGCAATTGATTTGCCATTGTTTTAGTGTGTTGGTTTTTAGTTGTTTATGTTTTGTTGTTAGAGAGGGAGACTGTTCATATTCGAACATGTTTTTGTTCAGATGCGGACAATTATACGCTGCAGTCAGCGCTGGCAAAATCTATAATCGTTAACCACCATTGTCCGTCAATTTTGGTGATATAAAAAATAAAAGTACCCGTGTCGCTGTTGACAATAATCCGTCGACTCCGGGTTTCGATACGCTTTACCCTGCTATAGAGATAGTCTAGTTCCTGCCTTTTATTCGATGTAATTTCTTCGCCGATAATGTCTGAATAGTGTGTTTTATAAAAATTAATAGATTCGGATAAGGTGTGGTATTTACCTTTATTGGCGACAAATATCCCTTTTTTATAGATTGTTTCACACTCGAAAAAAGGTTGATTGCTATAGGTTATATTTTTTTTGGTTGTGTTTGAAATCTGATCCTGCGCCAGAAAATCTTGGTAAGGGTTGTTGATCGAGCAATCTGTATGGTGATTAAAGGAGATTTTTGGACTATATGTCCAACGATTATTGACTCCCAAAGTGGTGATGAAATAGAGACCAACGTCTTTGTTAAGAAGTGCATTAAAAGCGATGCTGTCTTTATTGTTATAGGAATGAATCACGTGATCTACGATCTGGCGAACCGTACGGTGCTGTCCATAGGCAACGATATGGATGATACATGATATAACTAATATAATAGTACGCATGGTCGATCACTGTTTTCTATTCGTTACGCTAAGCAAACTTGATACCATTACTTATTTCCACTCACTTGCGACTTTTAGTAAATGTACCATAATATCTCTCTTTTCATATTTTTCAAACTTTTCGGATGTTAGTGCATTGCACAAGATATAATCCGCGGAACTGGTGTCGCTGTTAAAGCTATCGGTAAGAGCAGAAATAGCTTTGTCGAATTCATAATAATTATTATAATCAGGTTCTTCGATAAGTAGAATGTCCTTCATTTTTTGAGTGTAATATTGTTTTACCTCTTCAGGGTATTTCTTTTTGATTAGGGATAACAGATCTTCATGCCCCAGTTGAAATTGTTGTAGGGCCGTCTGATATTGTTTTTCGGTGTATAATATAGAATCTGTGGTGATACCTTTTTGTTTATAATAGGCTATAAATTCGCCATCGGGTAGTAGACCATTCTCGATAAACCAGTCCAGGGTTTTGGAAAACCGTTCGTTTTCATTTTTGATGTTTTCAAAATTGCTGCTACTTGTTATCTGCTTTTTATAAGCTTGAAAGAGTGCATCCTCTACATTTGATAACGTCAATACTTGTTTATACTGCCCTTTTTCCTTTTTTATGAAAAATATATCTTGATAGTGTTTGCTTATATCGATAACCATTGGTACGAGACAAGAGAAAGGCTGATTAATATCATTGGAGAAGAAGCCTTCCTGCCCCAGATAATTCTTGATTCGTAGTGTCTGTGGTGTAGATTTGAGTTTATTGCGTAGGATAAACGCATTGCCTGAATCTATTTTATCCATTTGCGTGTATGACTGCAAAGTATGGTCATTGTCCCAAATAGTGTCCTGACGATGGTTATTGATCGAAATAATCAAATCACTTTGCAAAATCGTTTTTCGCAAATTCAATTGTGCATAACTACTTGTAGCGAGTAATAGCAATAGGATGAGGTATAAACTTTGTTTGATCATTTAGTTTTTTCTTTTCTTCTTTTAATGTGATTGTACGATTCGTCAGGTTTGTCACAGCTGGCAAAAAATAGACTTGCGGCAGCGGTAGCTTTGGTGTCAAACTTATCTTGTTTGGGTACTAATGGCTCTTTGGTATATTGACGCAGATAGCGATCACCCTGATCGCGCTCTTGGTCATTATCCTCCGCGGACTTGCTGATGTATTGATTTGTCGCTTTGTCAAAATTATATTCTTCTAGCTCGGGATAAGAAATGTTATAGGCCGCATTAGAAAATATTGCAGTCGGCATAATGCTTCCAGCACGATCATATTCATTTTTCATTGCTAGTATTTCAAGCCAGCGCTTTTGAGTAGGGTCTGCTTGGTTTTCTCTTAAAAAGCCCTTTCTGCCGCCATAATTAGAAAGACTAATGGCGAGCTTTTTATCTTCAGTTAAATACAGGTAGGCACCGAAATTCGCCCGTGCTCGCTGTGGTTTATTATAGATTGCGATGAAGTCATTGAAGCGTTGGTCATTTTGATAGTGGAATGTTTGGTATACCGGGCCAGCATCAAAACCTTCATATTGTACAGTGAATTTCAACTGTGGCATCGGGTGCGATTGCTCATAGATATAGGGGAAATCGAAACAATTGGCCCCATCGTTGAAAACTGGTTGTATGCTGTCGTCTCCAAACTGTACAGAAGTCTTTCCCTCTTCGAAGCCTCTAAAATTGACAGATACGTCATCTCCTAAAGTGGGGTTATGGCATGCATATAACTGAAATTGCGGTAACTGGTCTGGATAGAAAAGAAGATAATCTTTTTCAAAGACATAAGAGCCAAAGACCATGGTAGCATAACCATATAACATGAATTTGCCGTCTTCAAAGAGACAGATGCCACTGAGGTCACCGTACTGTCCACTGATCGTTTTGGATCTGTCTTTACCGGTCGCGATATAATGATTGACTTCTTGTGCCATAATATTTCTGGTTATAACAATAAGGATAGCGAAACTTATGATTCGTCTAATGCATGCGATATTAAAGAACGTATTTTTCATGTACCTACCATTACTGATTTATCAAAGCTAAGAAAGGAATGCTGGCCACAGCAGTGATATTTACAAATCGTAAATAGTTTTTACGATTCGCAAAATATCAATCTTACGGATTTGATATGTGGTCTATACGCTCGTTTGTCGAAATAAAACTCATTGTATCAACTTTCGTTGCAAAAAAGAGCAAGGCCATGAGCAGGCATATTTCAATAACAAATAGTAGCCTGATTTTACCTACAGAAGAATAGCTTACTTGTAGCTTTTGATGAATTTTGGAAGAAAGGATAAGCAGTAGAAAACTAATAATTGCTGTGCTGTAATAGGCTAGAATAAAACTCAGGTTAATATTGGCAAACTTGCCTAATAAACTAAAATAGAGAAGACATAGCGTTGGAATCATAAGACAAGCAAAGGCAATCGTTTTTAATGATAATAGACCTCCTCCTAAAGGAGACTTTACGATGGTATTCCTAAGTAAGCGAGTTTTATCTTTTTGGTAAAACAGGAAAATTGCAATGCGGGCCAAATCCAATGCAATAATTGTGGCAAGTATAAAGTCCGAATTGAAATATAAAGAATAACCAAATCATTGTCTTAAAAAATTCAGGATGTAACAGGTATCTGCAATTTGACCAATGTCCCACCTTCAGGATTTTTCGTGATTTTTATGCTTGCTTTCCTGCCCAGGAGCTGCATGCGTTCGTGACTGATTGTTCCAGAGAGTGAGCGATGTGGAGTTTCTTGGATATTTGGTTCAGACTTCCCGCTATCAAGGATGTCTACCAATAAAATATCTCCATCCAATTGGAAATGAATGTCGATATTGCCTTTACAGGTTTCGAGGTCGATACCATGTAATAGGGCATTCTCGACATAAGGCTGTATCAACATTGGCGGTAACATGATGGCACTCAGATCTTGTTCGTCTGGCTGTATAATACGATAGGTAAAAGCATCTTCAAAGCGCATTTGCTGTAAGGTCAGATAATTTTCCAGTGTTTCGATCTCCTCATTTAAAGGCACCAGATTTTCTCGACTTAACTCCAGATTGCTCCGCAACAAACGACTAAAACGATTGAGATACTTGATGGCACTTTCTTTCTTATCTAATCGCACAAAACTCTGTACCGCTGCTAAGGTGTTGAAAATAAAATGTGGTTCCATCTGTGTGCGCAGTAATTGCTGTTGCAGCAGCACTTTTTCTTTCTCCTGGCTTAGGCGTCTTTGACGGAAACTATAGTATAGAAAGAATAATATAATAATCAATAAGATAAGACCCAAAGAGGATATGGCCAGCCATAGGCGGTTTTGCTGCAACTGTAGTTTATTGATCTTAATGCTTTCATTCAATGTGCGAATGGACTGATCTTTGGCCTGTAGTTGATACAATGCATTCATTTCGGCAATAGCTTGCGTGTTTTCCGAATGATAGACATTTTTCTGTAATTGAACAATATTATTTAAGACGGTTATTGCCTCTTCCTTTTTGCCCTGTAAACGGTAAAGCGCGGCCAAGCTTTTTTGAAAGAGTATTTCATTATGCGGAAAGATCAATTTAGGGAACTGTGTTCTAAGCTGTTTGGCCTTCACTATATATTGTGCTGCTTGCACAGGCTTCTTGAATAGCACATAAATTGCTGCGACATTACAGTAGTTTACGAATAGGTTATTCATTAATACCGTAGACTCCTTTATATCGCCTGAGCTTTCATCAATTTCTATTTTAAGCAACTGATAATGTAATAAAGAATCTTGCTGTTTTGTTGTTTCAAAGTACTGTATTTTCGAATCGTATAAAAAACTGATATTATATTTATCTGGAAATGTACGGTGTAGATCTTCTAGTTTCTGGAGATAGGGAAGAATTTCTTTTGCAGGTTTCTGCAATGCATTTAATACTTGAATCATCTGTACGAATACCCGCTGGCGATTGATGTGTCCCTCTGGGAGTGAATCTGAAAGCGGAAGTGCTGCCCGATTCATTTTTTCAGCAAGATTGTACTGAAATGAACTCAGATTATTTTGTGCCGCAGAGAGCAATATGGCTGATTTCGCTTCGGCAGAAAGTCCTGCGGTGCTGTCCGAGAGGACGATTGCAGCTGCTTTGTTGTAGTAATAGCCCGCTTCTCGTTCTTTTGCTTCGGCACTGCGGATATTGCCAATGCCATTGTAGATAAGTGCTTTGTATTTTAGATTACCACTTGTGGGTTCGATCAATTCGAGTGCCTGCTCTACAAAAAAACCAGCGGAATCCTGCTGAAGCATGGCATATAAGCGGGCGGTATTGTATTTAACTTTTGCAAAGAATACAGTATCTTTTCTTACATCAGGATTTTCGCTAAGTTGCCGCCAAGCTTTCTTGAGCGAGTCGCCGTTTGTACGCGTCAACCTTATGTCTTCGAGCTCCTTTATCTGTGCTAAAACAGTATCATGATCTTGGGAAGAAAAAGGCGGTCTTTTGTCACAAGCTACAATATGTAAAATAAGCAGCAAAAAGAAAATACTTCGTAGCAGATATTTCATTTGTCTGGGAAAAGCTGGGTTAAAATTATATTTCTCCGTCGTGATGAAATAGGTATTTCTTCTTTGTTTTTTAATACGATATACTCGGAGCGGTTAACGCCAGTTATATACTTGCGGTTTACCAGATAGGATTGATGGGTACGTAGGAAATATGGGGCGGGTAACAATTCCTCATAATATTTCAGCGGTTTGGATATAAGTTCTTTGGAACCGTCACTCAGAAAGAAAAAAGTATATGGGCCATCACCTTTACAGTAGACGATGTCATGAACAGCAACAATACGCACATTATGAATGGATGTCAAAGCTATACTTTCAGGTAAATCGCCATGGTGCATTGCACTTTGTGCCATATTTAGTTGTTGCATCCATTGCGGATTATTGTCGCTGCGACGACGGTAGCGTTCTAAAGCTTCTCTTAATTCAGTTTGGTCAACTGGTTTTAACAGGTAGTCTAGGGCACCATACTTGATTGCTTTGATGGCAAAATGATTATATGCGGTGATGAATATGACGTTTTGTGGGATAACATGGAGTTTTTTTAGAAGATCAAAAGCTGTACCATCCTTTAGTTGAATATCCATTAGGATCACATCCGGTTTCTTTTCTTCAATTAGTTTTACAGCAGTTCTGACACTATCGCTCCAACCAATTAGTTCTGTGTCGGTTTCCTCTTGTATAAGGTAACTGATTTCCTTACGGACAGCGGGTTCATCTTCTATTATCGCTACTGTTATCATTTTTCAAACTTTTCTGTTCGGTAAAAATAATAATTGTGAGTAAAAAAAACTTATTCATTTAATATTCGTGCTGTTTTTTTCAATATATGATAGAGATCGTCAGTCGATATATTCAGTAATTTCACGAATCATAAACGATGTTGACGGATTGTAAATGTAATAAATAGGTTGGTTATTGCATTCAGTATATTTGAGTTAAGCATAAAAATGAAGTACTATGGAATTAGCGATTGAGATCAATAGCGCGAAGGATCTGGCTGAGCTAAAGACAATTCCGAAATTGAATACGCTTTATATTCATGAATTTTTTATCAATAAGAAAATCAAAATAGATAGAAAAAATGAATTGCTTAAAATAATAGCTGATTTAAAACAGATCGATGAAATCATACTGACAATTAACGGGGAGAGCTATATAAGGACTGAATTACTGGCTGAATTGAAAAAATAGAGAAACAATTATGGGATTTTTAAACAAACTTTTTGGAAAGGGTACCAAAACAGGACAGGGTACCGAAGTAGAAGCTAAGGTAGAGCAAGGTTCTAAAGTAGAGGAAGGTATTACAGGAGCGGAACATGGAGCTAAAGTGGGGCAGGTCACGTCTATAAAGGAGCCGGAAGATAACTTGATCTATCGCACGGAACAGGAACTGATTGAAAGATTTGGTGGAATTGCCTTTGATAAGCAATATGATTTTGCAACGGTCATCGGTAATAATAATTGGAATATTGATATGAGCAAAGAGGAGATCAGTTTTGGCCCAAACCTTGATTTTCCGATTCAGGTCTTAGGGACTTTTTCACATTCGTCCGAAACTTGGCTTTGGGCATGGGCAAATAAGAAATCTGGTCTGTCTGAACATATTATGCAGCAGGCTCTTCAACTGAAAAAATATGGTGAAGATCAAGGGATTGATCTGCTCAGTAGTAGTAGCTTTGATTTTTCCAAAGACGAGTTGCATCGCATTGGTTTGATCGCTTCGGGAATGTTTAACGCAAGTGCTTATTATATTGCTGATTATGGACAGGGGGCAATGCTGGTGACAATCAAAAGCGATCTTATTGACCGTCAGCGTCAAGATGATCATCTGCGAATACTTTCTGTCTTTCCGCAGTTAATTTCCCAATTTGAAATGGATCATAGGATAGCTTTGCAGCGGTATCTGGAGGAAAAAGGGTATAAAATATCGGAACAGGGAGCACGGCTTACAGCAACAAAAAGAGGAGACACGATCACCGCAGATTTTGATGAGTTTTCGCGTCTTTCTAATCTTAAGGGATAGAAAATCGGACAGATGAGCCTGCTTAAATTAGCGCTGTTGGTTTTATTGCTTCAAGCTATACATGTGTCCTATGGACAAAACGACCAAGAGTTAAAACTTGTACAGGCATTGCTTGATCTCAACACAGCGATTGCCAATCAAGACTCGGACACCAAAGCTACACTTTCCAAAGAATTTGAGGGACGATTAATTCAAGTACTTGAGCAAGAGGATATAGTAAGTTTTAAAACCTTTGATAAGGTATTGGATAGTTTAAATTCAGCTTTTAGTTTCAAAAAATCTGGGGAGTATGAGCTGTTCACCCTCAGAAATAATTTTGAACATTGGAATTATGTGTTGAAAAACAAATATGTGATCCATAAGCAAGAAAGAACCTTTGATTACTTCCATGCGGTCTATTCGCTTGATCAGCATAGGTATTTACTAATCAAAAGAATGGATGAGCTATCTTTTTCCTGTTATAAGGCTTACTTGTATCAAGATAATTCGAGCTCGATTGATTCTAATAATCATTTTTTATCGGTGTGTAGCTGGACAAATGTTGATGAAAGCCTGTTGCAGAACAGATCTTCTCCAGAAAGTGATCAATCGAGTAAGGATCATTTAAAGTCTTATCCGCCAATACCCATAAAATTTGACGTGAAAAATAAGGTAATTTCTTATACTTTTTATCGCCAATCAGATGGGAAGAAAACAACAAGAAAAGCGAGATACTTGCATGGTGGCTTTGTGATCAAAAGTTATGATGCGAGAATGTTTGATGAATAGGTGCACGTTGAAGCTTAAAGGGGGCAGTCGGTTGTCGTGGAGCCTTTGATAGGTAAATGAGCAAGCGGTTTCTGATGAAAGGAAAAAAATAAGAAAACTCTTGCACTTAATCCATTGTTATATGAACTAGAATAAGACTGAGTATAGTCTGAGGATGAATTTGAAGTTAACACAACGATTTGTTTGGCTGATAAGAAGATACATTTTATGTTTAAATTCAGTATCAATAATGTATGATTTTATTTAATTGAATTTGGAATGGTAGTACGATTTTTTATTTGTTTTTCTTTTATTTTAAGCACAATCTATTGTTTTGGTCAGATAAATGTAGACAAAATGCGGGCTGATTATGCCGCAGCAGTTAAAGATAAAAAACTCTGTGAGACCAATTTGAAAACATTGGAAGCTACGGCAAATACCGCAACAGAAAAAGGGTATCTTGCCGCTTATCAGATTCTTTGGGCAAAGCATATGGGAAATCCTTTTTCAAAATTGGGGCAGTTTAAAAAAGGTAAGAAATTATTGGAATCGGTTATCATCAAATATCCTGATAATATTGATTTGCGTTTTATTCGTTGGAGTGTACAGACACATGCGCCATCTTTTTTGAACTACAGTAGGGACCGGTTGCGGGATAAGCAGTTTTTGGTACATAACCTATATAAGCTGCCTAATCCAGAAGCAAGAAAAATAATTTATATTTACCTGAAGGATGCGAATAGTTATCTCAAGGGGGAGCATATATTCTCTCAAACAGAGCTTGCCGAGCTTTCCAAATAAGTTGATACAGGTATCTTTGGCAAATAATTATGACAATGAACAAAATTGGAGATAGCGATTGTTGTAATTTATCGGTACCTGGAAAACATCCGAAGAAGTTCGGGTTGGTGCAAAAAACTATCTTTAGTCAGCGTTGAGTCTTATGAATTTATACTCGACAACAACTGTATTTTACATAAAGCGAATGTCAACATAGGTGGCGAACATAGTGAAACAATTGGGATGATCACCGGAATTTATACTCGATGCTTGTTGGGAATTGGTGTATGCGAGCAACAAATGGTGATAGGAAACAGTTTATTGCACTTAAATTAGAAAAGTATCAAAAGCAAGGATTTTAATGTGGAACATGTTCATAGCATTTTTAAATCTTGGCATAGGCCAAGATTTTTGTAAAGCGTAATGCGCAATTTTGTGTTATCAATAGCAATTAAAATTTAAAAAATGAAACAGGTATTTATTAATCTCGCTGTGGCGGATGTAAACAAATCAATGACTTTTTATACTCAATTAGGTTTTGAGGTAAATCTACAATTTTGCGATGATGACTCTAAATGTATGGTATGGAGTGAGCACATTTTTGTAATGATCATGACCCATGATAAATTTAAATCCTTTACGAATAAACCGATAGCGGATACAAAAAGTCATATAGCCGGACTATTTGCTCTCTCTGTGGAAAGCGTGGAGCGGGTAAATGAAATTGTTGAAAAAGGGCTAGCAGCAGGAGGAACAGAGCCTATGCCAATGATGGATCATGGTTTTATGCAATTAAGAAAGGTGGAAGATTATGATGGCCACACTTGGGAGATATTTTATATGGATATGAGTAAATTTCCGGGGGCTTAATACCGCATATCCTGACAGTAAATTTTTTCAGGTAACCATCGCCTGCCTGATAACTTTCGATCTCATTGAATGTTTGGTGGGCGATGGAAATTGTTAAATCTCTTTTCAATTTTCTGCTTAAAAGGATTTTTTTGAATGAGAAGGCCAATGTTGTATTGACCATAACACCCCATTTTAAAGGACTCCGCCGCAAGGAATATAGCGGTAGCGTCTTCATTCAGAATTAGGAAATCCAACAATAATTTGGCTGAAGCCCTTTAGCTCGTTCAAATCGTTAATTTAAACGTTGTCGTCGTGAACGGCGTAAACGTGACCTCTTAACAAAGTCCTGTTCTACAAAAGTGCGACCAGTAATGTCACGCCGTTTGTGGTAAACTGCATCGGGTTTATGACTTATCCATTCCGATCTGACATAAGGAGGATACTGTTGTGATCCTCGGTCTTTTAACTGATTTGCGGAAAAAGAACGAATATGCATTGAATTCCCTTGAATATGAATTGTTTTGTATATATAATTCCATTTCTTATTACTTTTGGGTAAAGTTGTTCTATAAATAATAAAATCCATATATGGTTCTTAAAGCTATAATTTCAGCCTTTGTGATTACTCTTTTGGGATTATTGGCCATGTTGTTAACACAAGATGCCGATATGAATTTGGTTTATGCAGCATTTTGTATTTCACCCTATTTTCTTTTAATTACCCTTATTTATTTCCTTTTCAATAAGCTTCGGAAAAAATTCAATGTATTTGACAAGCCTAGTATTGTCTTTGAAGGTATTTACAGTTTTTTGCTTTACTTTATATTTTCCACATTGTTACCTGTACTGCTATTTTTTGGTACGCTGGGCGACAAACATGAACATGAGATATACGCTGATCTAGGCGGGGTAATTTCAGAAATGTTCCCTTTGATTTTAATTCTGAGTGTTTTTTTGAGCTTATTCAGTAGCGTCACATTCATTTGGGGTTTGCGATCGTGGAAAGCTTTGACACTAACATTTTTGGCCTGTATTTTTTTTAGTGTGATCGTATCTATTTTTTCAACTGTTGGTCGAGAGATTAAGGAAGCTGAACAGGAGCGGAGAGATCAGGCAGATAATTTAAAAGAGGGAAGATTTGAATGGGCCGGAGCAATGAGTAATCCTGCAGGCTATCCAGTACAACTTTATAAGGGGAGGTTCATCTTCCCAAAAGATAAAAATTATGAATTCACGTTTAGTGAGGGAAATACCGTGAATTATCATGCGAAATGGGGCGAGGCAGGAGCCGAGACCTATAAAAGGATGATGTCATTGCCCAAAGCAATTGACGTTACTTGGTACTCGTTCTCGGAAAATGCTTTTTACCAATTCCAGGACACAATAGACTACAATAAATTGCTCACACTTTTTAAACAATCTTATGTAGAGCGAAGAGCAACTAGCGACGTTGAAGAACATTATGATAAGATTATTTTTGGGTTTGCTCCGGGGGGGAGGTTGGTGATATGGGCTGCTGGAACTGGTTATCGTCAGACCGGGATCGGTCAGTATCAGGCGAAAAAAATTAGTATTGATCAGAAGGTTTCTGACAGTAAGGAAATGGTGCATGGTGATTTATTCAATCAGGAGTGGCGCAATAAGGTACTGACAGATACCATGATCGTTCCTTTGGCTATACAGCTAGCAAAAAAAGACCAACCTGTTTCTGATGATTACTGGGACAAAATAGGGACGGCTTATACATGGTGTCCAAAGTTTGTGATCGCTCCAGAAATCAAAAAATTCGATGCTAGTTTCCTTTATTTTAATGCTGAACGTTTTGCTTTTGATGAAAGAGCACAAAATATAGCCTTTGAAAAAAGGGGAATTCCACGACAGATATATATCACATGGTCTGATCATAATCAAAACCGTTGTGCTGTAAATTTTGAATTTGATGAAGCGGATATTTTTAAAAAATTCATTGCTTTTTTTGATCGCGCTAAAAATATAGCGGCTGAAATGGAAATTACCGTAGATACCCAAAATGGCAAGGGAACCGTACAATTAAAAAATGGAGACCAGCAGCTTTTACTTATGGAAACCAAAATCATTGAATATGGTAAGAAGTTCTGATTTTATTGATATAAACCCTTATGATTTTGAAAGATCTTTTGCATCTTGTAATTATAGCATATCCTCATTTAAATAAAGATATAAAAAGTAAATAGATCTATATTTTTTAGATAGTCAGCGCGTACAATTTTTTAATATACAGACCGATCTCTTCCACAGATAAATTGTATATTTACAACAATGGATCGAGAAACAATAACCTCGTTTTGTAAATCAATATTAGCCATTTTGCCAAATCATTTAAAAAGTTATTCTGATAGCGGCTGGAGAATCCTACCGGTAAAATGAGCTTGTCAAATTTTGATTGTGCTGTATTTGTTATTGCGATCTATTGGGAGTTGACTCATTATCAGTTAGCCATTTATACAAAAAATTGACCTTTTGAGAATGAAAATTTATTTGCTTTCACTGTTTTTTCTAACTATCCTGACAATTACAAATACGCATATAGCTTTCGGACAATCTATAGAAAAAATACTGCCTATGGAAGATCCCCTTCGTCAGCTTGAAGCTGTTTTGCAGCTTCCTGTCAATTTTGGGAAGGATACCTTGGCATTAAAAAAATCACTACAACCTGTATTAGAAATCGCCAATGAGAAAAATAACTTTATATTGAAATGGGGATATTATATGCGTATGGCCGACGGGTATTCCATTGCATTTGATCGAACGAATGGTATTTCCGATCAATATTACCTCCTTGCGCAACAATTGCTTCAAAAGTATAATAATATTGAACTGGAAATGACAGGCTATGCACGGCAGGGATACTATAACTATGTTTATAGAAAAGTAAAGGACGCATTTCCATTCTTTTTGCGGGCAAACGATTTAAAGTCAAAAATTGATATCCGAAAAATTCCATTGCTCGTTAAACACTACCAGTTCATCGCTAATTTTTATAGCTACATTGGAGATCAGGCGAGTGCGGTTACTTACTTACAGGAAGCATTGCCTTTTTCGAAACGCGCTTCCAGGGAACGTGTTGACCTAACTAATGCGATAGCCGTTTACCTCTCCAAGGATTCGCTCAATCGTGAGGCGCTAATTTATCTAAATCGTGCGATGGAAGAAGCAAAACTGGCGAAAGATTCTGTTTGGATCGGTATTATTTCTGGGAATCTTGCTGATCAGGCATGGAAATCGGGAGACAGGCAAAAAGCAATTGCTTTGATTCGGAAAAATATAGATCTTTCCATGCGATATGATGAGCGGAAGGATGCCATGCGGGCAAATCTGAATTTAGCAAGCTGGTATCTTGCCCTTAAAGAATGGAAATTGGCCAAGCAACACGTTGTATCTGGCATCAATTTGATGGAAGAAAAGCCTTATTTTTTGAAATACAAGATGGATGCATCAAAATTGCTATCCGACATCGCCCATGGGTTGAATCAAAAAGAAGATGAACTTAAGCAATTGCATATCTATCTTGCTTTGAAAGACTCATTGGAAAAAAGAATAAATGATAAGGAGATACAAAAGATTATGTGGCAGCGGGAGACAGAAAGATATAATCGAACTATTCAATCTACGGAAGAAAAAAGACTTCACAGCAAGCGGATATACCAATTTATTGGAATTTTCTTGATTCTGGTCTTTACAATCATATTGCTGTTAATAAATAGATCAAAAACAAAGATAAAAATGAGCAATGCCCTTCTGGAGAAGGACCGGCTCACTCTCGCTTATGAAAAGCAATTACTTGATCAAGAACTTGTGATTTTAAAGGATTCTCTCAGCGAATTTACCGATACGATTAAGCAAAATGATACAACGATTCAACAGCTAAGGCAAGAAATTGTTAAAGTTTCGGAGCAAAACCCTGCCTATATGGCTCAGGTCACCGATAACTTAAATGCCATGTTGCAAACACATATTATGACAGATGAAAGATGGCTTAAATTTAAACATGTTTTTGATAAGGTCTATCCGGGGTACCTGTCACAAATGAAGAAAAACTATACAAAAATAACAGATAATGATTTGCGTATACTTGCCCTTCAAAAATTAGATCTAAACAACAGTAGCATGAGTGAACTCCTTTGTGTTTCAACGGAAGCCATCAAAAAGGCCAAACAACGTCTAAAGAAAAAAATGGAGGCGCAAGATCAAGGGGCAATCTCTGTTGACCGAACTATTTCACGCTGATTACCATAAATAAAAGGGATAAAAATAACTATAGCATAAACAAGCAAGCTCAGAGAAAAGCTTGCTTGTTTATATTTGGAATCTTAGGAAGCTGTAGTAGCTATTAGAAACCTGCTATTTTGTATTATTTGCTAAAACATTAAGTTCAATGTCAACATTTTGTGCGATCATCCAATCTTGTGGATTACCTTCGGTACCATAGGAAAGTCCCCAATCTTGTCTTTGAATCGTAAATTTAGAATAGAAAGTAACTTCATTTCCGTTGAACGTGATTTTTGCAGGAAATGTTACGTTTACTGTTTTGTCTTTGATTGTCAAGTTACCGCTGACAGTATTTGTCGCATCAGCAACGACACTTTTTCCTTGAGAAGCGTCAAATGGGGCAACTTTCGTGATTTCAAATTTAGCTGTTGGGTATTTAGCTGTATCAAAGAAGTCAGCACTTTTCAAGTGTGCATCTAAATCTGTTGATTTTTTACCACCGGCAGTTGTTGGATCCACCGAAGCGCTATCTGTTACAATGGAATTGACGTCAATCGTAAAAGTACCACCGGTTATCGCATTGTTTTCAGCGGAAAGAGTACCCTCGCTTTTTAAAACACCATATCTAGGATTCAAGCCACCTTTGTGGTAACCTGTCCATTTTAATGTGCTTTTGTCTGCGTCTACAGTATAAGTCTGGCCTTTTTGCTCAGTCACTTCTTGTGCTGATGTTGTCTTAGCTTTGTCGCCACCTGTATTCTGACAAGATGCGAATAATAAAATAAGGGCTAAACCCGAGATTAGTTGTTTTTTCATGTTTTAATCGTTTTATTTTTTAATATGATGTTTGCACTATTATATCTTATCGGCATCAACCATGCCATTTCAATTATCAACACAAAGGTATAGCATAGATAGTTTATTTTTGGTATTAGTTTCCTTAAAGAAACTACTTTCCAAAAAGATAGTATGCTGTCATCCCGTAATTCCGTATTTTTGTACTATATAAGGAGATCGGATCAATGAAAAAAGAAGCGTTATCAAGTTCGTCCAGCGGTTGCAAAACAAGGATACTAGCCATAAAGGATACCATGGAGATTTTGACTGGTAAATGGAAATTTCACATAATAGGTTCGTTAATGTTATTTGAGAAGCTGCGTTTTATGGAATTATTGCGCGAGGTTGATGGCATTGGCGCAAAAATGTTGTCCAAAGAGCTACAAGATTTGGAAATGAATCAACTTATTAGAAGAACCGTATTGAATACCAAGCCACTGACGGTGGAATATGAACTGACTGATTGTGGGCGAACACTTGGACCTATTATCGACGAAATCGCAAAATGGGGGATCACCTATAGAAATACACTTTATCATAGAACTGAGATCAGCGAATCGGTTGTGTAGCCCGTTGATTCCAGTAGTTTATTATAGCGCAGTAATTTGGCTAGATGATAAGTACATTTGAACCAAAGAAAAATTGGTTTCTGGGTTCCTAAGTCTTGTTTTGGAATATAGATGTAGGAATTTTTGTCTGTAAAAGAACCTGATACGTCTGATCTGATTTTTGACTGTTGATATTTTGGAGAAATATATTAATCGTATGTTTGTTAAAGAATTTATGATCTAATCTACTAAAAGAAGAGCAGTATGAATTGCTTGATTCTTAAGAACAACATAATAAATCTGCCACCATATTTTCTAAATCTTCAAGGTCAAATGGCTTTGCTAAATAACTGTCTGCTCCTGCTTGTTTGGCTAACTGTTGTATATCAGTATTTGCAGAGAGATATATTACTGGAATATCCCGGAAGGAGGGGTGAGATTTAAGTAGACGCGTTGCTGCAACACCGCCAATTTTAGGAATCCAATTATCCATTAGAATTAAATCTGGTTGTACTTCTTCAACTTTTTCAATGATATCATGGGAAGTCTCAGATACTTCGATACGATAACCGATGGTTTCGAGAATAATCGTACATACTTCAAGAACATGCTTGTCATCGTCGAGCATGAGTATTGTTTTATTGGACATATGGTAGCTTTTTAAAAGGTAGGGCTAAAATAGATAAAAACAAATACGCAAGGTAGAGGGTAAATACTTGTTTTTTTTAGAGTAAAAAATACCCTTTTTGTTAATATGGGTAATATTTCAAAAGGTTAAATCGACATAGTATATCGAATGTTATTCGGGTATTTAAACTACTGTTTTACCATTTTTTAACGGATAAATAGTATTTGGTGTATTAAAAGGAGTCAAAGACGTGGTACCGATATCGGAGCTTATTCGATGAAAATTAGTTGTCTTACGATGTACAGGTGTTAAAAACTAAATAATAGTCAGCATATTTAAGATATTTTTTCGGTATTCCGGATTTTTTTCTCTTAATTCAAGAATTCTATTTTTTAGGTCAATATTCACATACCATTCCGCATAATTCTCTTTTTTGTTCGTGTCGACGAAGAAAATTTTGGTCTTTATATACTCTTCGTCAAAATATTCAGGTTGGCCACTGAGTACAAATGCCGTAGAGCCAACGGTCTCATTCATCTTGAAAGA
Organism: Sphingobacterium puteale; assembly: GCF_003627955.1. Classification (GTDB taxonomy): domain Bacteria; phylum Bacteroidota; class Bacteroidia; order Sphingobacteriales; family Sphingobacteriaceae; genus Sphingobacterium; species Sphingobacterium puteale. The sequence goes on from NZ_RBWS01000010.1 coordinate 215,547, forward strand.
GCTGCCTTCAGTTTTAAACAATGCACTTAAAGCCTTCGTAAAATTATCACTTAATTCCCCCATAGAATGAAAGCTAATTCCTTCTTGATAAAATCTTTTTTTGTCAACTTCTGTATTTACAATTCCTAGTTTCATATCACGTCGAAATGAGACTTCGATACCAACGGTTTCTTTTTCCCAAAGACCCTTTGCCTGAATAATGTAATTTAAATTTTCATCATTCCAGCTCTTTGTTATGGTTAATTGTAGATCAACAAAATCTTGGTCTTCACTGACGTCAATCTGACTTAATCTACGCTGTCCTTTCAAGAAATTTAAAAAGCTCATATGGTATTGTTAATATGTATTCGAGTATGACTTTAACAAAATTGTCTGAATTGCATCCGATTAAACAGGTCGCTCTATATTTGTCGTTATCATAACTCTGGCTAAGTATAATAAAGATAGTAAAAGTTTTGATTCTATACAGTGCTCAATGAAAGGCGATGTGTTTTTCAATTATAATGATTCTTGTCGGACAATCTATTCCCGATGAATACAGCCAGAGCACATTGGTCGAATTGTCTTTTGAATATACTTTTTTTTAATCGAAATAGACTTTGGTTCAATTCAGCTATCTTTATAGTCTAGCAATAAATTTAGTGTTTAATTAGTTTGTGGTAAGCTAAATATTTTGAAGTGTGAGCAAAGTAGAATTATTTGAAAATGAAAGAGCAAGTGGCTACGATCAGTTTGTAGAAGCTTGGATACCAAATTATCGGTATTTTTTGGATTTTTTACCTAAGTTGTTTTGGGATTCGGCCCGGACCGAAATATTGGTTGTTGGCTGTGGAACCGGTAACGAGATCCAAAAACTTGTAGCTAAGCAAAAGAAATGGAATGTAACAGGTATAGACCCCTCGCCGGAAATGATTCAGCAAGCCAGACAGAAACTTGAGGGATATACGAACGTTAGGCTTATTGAAGCGTTAATCGGTGATTTGGAGGTTGACAGAAAATACGATGCGGCCACCCTATTGTTGGTTCTTCATTTTCTTGAAGATAATGGGAGCAAATTAGAATTGCTGAAGCAAATCGGAGATAGGCTAGTCTCAGGGGCATTGTTTGTGATGCTGGATATTACCGGGGATGAACGGATGATCAGGGAAAATCTGAAAATTCTAAGACTCCTATTGCCTGATGATATTACAGAAGAACAGATCAATCATCGACTGAATAGGATAGAGAAGGAACTTTTTCATGTACCTGAGGACCGGCTTGCGGCCTTATGTGTTGAAGCAGGCTTTGAGGCTCCGGTGCGTTTTTTTCAATCAGCTATTTATATGGGCTGGATGACAAGGAAAAAATAGTTTCAAAAGATGTGACAAAAAAACGCCCTATTTCGGGAGGGCACTGAAAAAGCCCTTATTAATGGATAATTTTCCAATGCTCTCCTATTGCGGGCGGCCTTATCTAGTTTTTATGGAAGAAGCAATCATTGGGTATGTCAGTGACTTTAGAACCGTTAACACTATATTGAAGTTTTAGTGTAAAACCTCCGCCGGCTTCTAAAAAGTCAACGGTTATCGGATGATATCCGGATTCGAGGGCCATCTGTCCACTCTTCATGATTGGTGCATGTTGCCCGTCATTGTCTACCACCACCTGATTATGAATGCGTAAGACGCCACCGTCGTCACAAGTGAAATAGAAATTATAGATCCCCTTTTCTTTCACATATAGATAACCCTTAATTTTTGCGCCAAAGGCAGGCATTTTGATGGTATCACTCAAATGGATATTCTTAATAATCTCTTGGTGTACCGCCTTGCCTGTTATTGCAGCTGTGTTTGCAAATGTTCCACTAAATAGCGTTGCGGTCAATCCCGTACGCATATTCTTTACATTTTCGGTAACACCTTTTTTCCAGCCGTCTTTCTTGAAATTCACCTGGTACAATTCGCTCTTTGCTCCTGAAGAAGATATCGTTGCGAAACGTATGGCTCCTTCGTTTTTGACAATAAGCGAATCGCTTAGTACTGGGCTTTTCTGAGTCGGTAAACTGCCATCAGTCGTATAATGGATAGCGTTTTCCGGAAGTTCATTTTCAATTTTCAAGATGGATTGTCCGTCAACAATCACCTGAGTATCGGCAAAGCCTTTTAAATCTGGCATACGGTAACGTAGGCCCATCTTGTTCCAAAGCCCAAAGTGAGCGATTAATCTATTTCTATAGCTCTCATATAGTGATTTGTTGGTCCAGACCCGCTCTGCCAATGCGCTCAGCCTTGGCAGAATCATAAATTCTAATCGGGCTGTCGACGGAATCATTTCTGTCCAGATGTTTGCCTGCGCGCCCTGGACTAAATTTGATCTGTTACTGGGAATATCGGATGGTATGACAGACATGTTATACACCGCATCCAGACTACTACTATTAGGAAGGTAGTCAAAATACAACGGATTGGTAGGTGTCATGATGAGACGATGGCCACGATTGACCGCCTCCCGAGGTGCGTTTTTCACCCATCCCCGCCAATACATAACTGTCATCGAAGTATCCGAATCGCCATCAAGGATTTCATCCCAGCCAATGCTGCGTTTGTTTTTCGAACGTATGAAGTTATTTACACGTTTTACAAAATAGCTTTGTAAGTCATGTAAATTTGCTATGCCTTTCTCTTTCATAAATGCTTTAGCTGTGGCTGAATTTGACCAGGAGTCTTTTTCCACTTCGTCGGCACCAATATGAATATAAGCGGAAGGGAAAAGCTCGATAACCTCGCTAAGTACGTTTTCTATGAATGTATAAGTACTTTCTTTCCATGGACTGATTGGTACCGAGAACTGTTTTCCCCAACCTGCAGTGGCACTGTCTAGGAGTAGCTCGGGATAGGCTTTCGTCGCGATCATCATGTGCCCGGGCATATCTATCTCCGGTATAATCTCCATATGCCTGCTCGACGCATAGGCCACGATATCCCTGATATCCTGTTGGGTGTAAAATCCGCCATACTCTTCTCGCCCGTTATGGATACGTTTGTGTTCACTGGGTAAATTGAAATCCGGATTCTCTTTCGCTTTGGCAAGACAGGCCGAATCTTGGTTATTATAAGTTCTCCACGCACCTTGTGAAGTAAGTTTTGGGTATTTTTTTATTTCGATACGCCAACCTTGATCATCTGTGAGATGCAAGTGAAGCTTATTGAATTTATAGGAAGACAAGAGATCTATAAACTTGTATAAATAATCTTTTGAGAAAAAATGTCGCGCTACATCAAGTTCTACACCGCGCCACTGAAATGCCGGTTGATCTTTAATCGACAGATAAGGCAAACGAATATCGCCATTAGGTTTAGCAAGAAGATACAGTTGTTGTATTGTCTGTAGTCCGTAAAATAGCCCCTGATCCGAAGAAGCGGAAACCTGTATTCCTTTTTTATCAATCGTTAATTCATAACCTTCTTTGGAAAGACTACTTTTTTTTATCAATCGTAGTGTTGCATTGGCATGTGTCACCTTCTTTTTAGTGATGTCCCCGAATAACGATTGACGTACCCATTGGTCTAGAGCGTTTGAGGAGATGTCGGAATCAATTGTATAAGAGAGTTCTCCCTTGGCTAGTTGAAAGAAACCCGTAGATGATTCCAGTTGTTCGGGAAAAGGTATCAGCTGGGGGATATGATTTTTTTCTTGCGCATAACTTGTACGAGGACAATAGAAAGCAAACAATAGCAGGATCAGTGAAATAGCTTTATGCATAAAGTTTTTTTGTGATTTTTTAATAATTATGTGTTTAAGAGCTTGCCAAATAGAATTTGTCGGTTTAGCATGAAAAACTCGCAACCAATATAGAAATATTTTATGTAAACGAAGGTAATAAAAACGTATCCTAATAGCACTGTTATCTAGTAGCACAGTTATTACACCTATATAGATGCCGATTTGTTTTTTTTGACCAGGTATTGGTAGGATAAGGTTGAGGGATGGCTTTGCGTTGATTTTATTTTGGGATAACCGAAACTAGTTTCCGGCTATCTTTTCAAATAAACCTGGATAGTTTAGGATCAGTCCGTTCTCGTCCACCTGAATATAAGCGGTGAAATCACTGACTATATTTTCGTACAGATATTCGTGTAAATCTGTCCTTGTATAACGTTGCCGAACTGGAGTAATGTCGCTGTTGATTAGGTCGATATAGATGATATCTATTTCTTTTGAATCACCAATTTTAAGCTGTAGATTGTTTATCGGTAGCGTGTTTGTAAAAGGAGTTAAAGAGATATCTATATAATGAAAACCCTTGAAGCTTGGATTGTCGAAATGATTGATTTCCCAATTGATACCCGTTTTTTTCCCAGTTAGGATGTTTTTGGTCATATTGACTTCAGAATCAATAAGAAATTCTTCGATCTTCCATTGTTTGTTTATAATCAGTCGATAGGAGGCCGAATAAATTTTTTGCTGATAGGAACCTATTATTTTTGATGCCACAATATAATAATCTTCCTTTTCCTGTAAACTGAAATACTCTAGAGAGGGGAAAGCGATTCCCTGCCATAATACTGTTTTCATCTCGCTATATTAAGTAATTATTTAACGGGCAACCTATGTTGTCGTTGTTCTTGTTCGACTTCGTTTTTGACTCGTTGGTTGATATTGATTTTTGCATTGATGAAAGTGAAAATCACAGCTCCATATTCTCTTGCATAGCAGTTTGTAATGGAATTAATATAGAAACTTATCCTGATGTAAGTCATATATTGAACTTATCAATTGCTACTGGATGATAAATTTCAGTAGAATAGATAAGGCTTGCTAGAATAATGTGTTTCATTTAAGAACAGATTTGTCCATAAGCTCCAGTTCTATTTTCTTTCTATTGACGATATCTGATTATCATCTTTCATTTTGACAACTTCTGCGCGGGCTAAAGTGACTTTTTCTGAGTAATTATCGCTGCGTTGTTCCCTCAATTTCCGAAGACCTTTCGTTCCCTCTGCTTCGTAGTCGTTGACGTCGAAAGTAATGGAATCCGTTGTGACATTGGCAACACGGTATAAGGTGTACATGGACTTCCCATTTTCTTTCCGTTTGATTTCATATACATCACCAGCAACCGGACTTTCCAGGTATTTTTTTGTTTTAATGGATCCGGATATTCCCGCTGCGGCCGCAGATCCGAAGAAAAGACCGATGAGTATTAATCCAGAAAAATATCCAACGGGTGTCTTCGGCATACCGCTTGAACGGATTGTTGCGAGGGTTTGGGGATCAATCTCACGTTGGTAATTTACTTTTTTACAATGATTACATACGCTAATAATTTCTGTACTGTATGGAAAAATGGGGATCCAGAAGATATGAAAGTATTTTACCTGTTTGTAGGCATATAAGGATCCGACTGAGTTGCAATAATTGCAAGTTCCCACAGTTGCATTGGAGCTGTTTTGTAGTAGTTTTGTTCTTGTTCCGAAAATAATCATATTCAAGGTTTAGATATACTGTTTCTATATTTTTGGCTTATGGGTTTTTCGCCCGTTTTGTGTACTATTTAATTGGTTTGTCGATAATATTTTTTCAAAAATTATGCCATTATGGTTGATGAATACAAGAATGCTATTCGGCATATGGACTCGTCCCAACATAAAGTATATTTTCAAAGACTGAGAGCTATTTAATAGCTAATAAATAATCCGTGAAAAACTCCGGACAACAATAGTCCGGAGTTTTTATGGATTTTAAGTTCACGTTTCTTTTAAAATATTAGCGCCGTCACTTCAAAAGACCGTGTTTCCAGTAAGCGAGTCCGAGTATTTGGGATATCTTCGGTAACTATTCGTATCTAATTCGGGCGTTAATCGTACCTGAGAGCAGATCTTAGCATGGTCTGACCATTTTGCGAACGTGGTTTTAGCGAGTGTGACACGGACTCACCACGGACTCACCACGGAGACACCATGGACTCATCCCTACGCTGTCCCGACTGAGGTACGAAGCAGACTGGGACGGAGCCCGTAGATAGAAAGAAGAACTGCTTTATTCTAAAAGTTCTGTGAATCTGCAGAAGGACCGTAGCTCGACGGTAAGGGAATATTGTTCAGTCTATAGTAAACACCCAATTGCGCCCTGTGGTGTGTAATCTGATTTAAAGAATGACGAATTGCCTCATATTTTGTCCAACTCGCCAGTTGATGCCCTGCATTCTTGATCGTCCAAGTCGGAATTAAATCCTCTTCAGTTGCATTTTCTAAAGCTTTTTTGCCTGCTTCATAGTCTTGGTCTAGTTTCTTGAGTAAGTCTTCACGCGTTGATAAAATAGTAGGCGTGTACCCCCCATCTGCAAAGTCCAGTTCGGACGTTTTCAAAATTGTACTTGGCCATTCAAATACCTCCACCAGATGGGTCGCAAGGGGCATGATTTTCATGCTTTTTTCATGTGGGGCATAGTCATTTTTGCCTTCTGGAAAAAGTTTAATAAAATTTTTGGTGATCTGGTACTCATTTTCAAGTTCAGATGTTAGTTGTTGGAGTGTGTTCATCTTGTTTTGGAATATATTAGTTTAATATTTTGATGTATTCATCTTATTTTTTTCCATCCTTTTAAACAAAGGATCGTTCATTCTGTTTTTTTTGCTAGGTTCAAAGATAGGTTTGGATATTGACAGCTATGTGTCAGTATGGATTTAAATATGAAGATTTATAATAAAAAAAACCGCTTGAAGCGGGGAACTTCAAGCGGTCTAACCTAACCAATTATTAACCTAAATTATGAATTTTATAATATGCGATTTCTGTGCCAAAGATGATTTTTGACAGGTATTGCAACGTAACAAATCTGTTGTCTCTGATTTTAAGTGGATAATAGTAGACTTTGGCTGGCATTGTTAGTGACATAGCGGTTTCTTTTCATTTTTTCAGATACAAAAAAATAAGACGAGAATAATGGAAAAGGAGCTGTTTAAATGTGAATTAATCTGTTTTTTATGTTGTTTTCGATAAAATTTATTGTTTTATTGGCCCGTTGTTGTGTTTTATATTGTTTATAGCGAATATTGTTGTAGCGGTTTTTGTCTTTCTATTTCATCATATTGTCATAGAGAAGAAAATGGATATGAAGGTAGAGGAGAATGGACATCGTGTAATAAACCAAAATAAATATAAAAAAATGAAAAAATTAGTATTGTTAGTGACTGCAGTTATTTTTATGATAACTGGCGCTTTTGCTCAGATTCACAAACCGGTAAAATGGACTGTAGCTAGCAAAAAGCTGAACAGCAAAGAGGCAGTCGTCTATGTAAAAGCGACCATTCAAAATGGCTGGCATATTTATTCGCAAAATGTAAAAGATGGCGGACCTATTCCGACTTCTTTCACATTTGCTAATGCGACTGATTATGTATTGGCAGGAAAAACTGCTGAGCCAAAACCGAAAGTAAAACACGAGGAGGTTTTTAAAATGGATGTAGGATATTTTACAAATGAGGTGATCTTCCAACAAAAGGTGACTTTGAAAAAAGGAACAGCAACTGTGAAAGGTAGTGTGGAATGGCAAGCATGTGATGCATCACAATGTCTTCCTCCAGATGAATATGCTTTTGCAGTAACGATCAAATAACAAAATCTTATTTTGGATCGTATGAAAAATCCCATTTATAGCGCTATAAATGGGATTTTTTTATAATTATTAATTTTTTTCAATATAGCACAAAATAAGTTGCCACAATAATGCGTTAATAATGCAAATACTTTTCATAAAATAGGTTAATATATGGCTAAGACCCTAGAGTTCCCCGCTCTAGGGCTTTTTTATGACCTGCTTTATGTCATCTATTCGGGATATGAAATTTCCACAAGCACGGCAGTCTGCGGCTTGGATTTCATCCAATTTCCGAAGATCCCATTTGGAATTTTTATTGACTTGGTTGGGAAAGAAAACAGTATTTATGAAATAGATAGTAGGACGATATCATGTTTGTTGGATGTGATATTGTCACATAAATGTTACTAAATTTAGTGCTACGTATACTATTGTTTTTTTTCAAACGTTAATTATTTGATAATGCTTGACGTTTTAATGTAAATGTTTTCATTAAAATATTATTTATTAATCGTTGTCGATAGTTATAGGTGATATAAACTTAAAGTCTTGATATGAAATTTAGTGCTAACCAGTGTAACTTTAACGGACCGTATTATGTTTTATCCTTATTTTTTTTGTGCAGCATTTTAATTTTTCCTGGTATTGTAGTCGCTCAGCAGAAGACGGTCACTGGTAACGTGATTGACGCAACCACAAAGTCGCCTTTATTTGGAGTCACCGTAAAGCTCAGCGACACAAAAGATGTGACAGTGAGCACAGATAAAAGGGGGGGCTTTGTATTGGACGATGTAGCAATAGGACAATCCATTACTTTTTCATTTGTGGGCTATTCGAGTCAGACGATAAAAATAGATTCGCGGGCAAGCTATACGATCGCACTCGTTGCTGTTTCCAATCTGATGGAAGAGACTGTTGTGGTAGGATATGGGCGTCAGAAAAAACGAAACCTTACAGGATCTATTGTTTCCGTAGGTGCTTCAGAAATTGCCAAGACAACATTGCAGGATCCCATTTCCATTCTACAGGGGCGGGCAGCCGGGGTGCAGGTTTCGTCCAATTCTGGAGCGCCCGGGGGAGAGATGAGCATACGTGTCCGGGGAAGCTCCTCATTGAACTCAGGTAACAATCCCCTTTTTGTTGTAGACGGTATTCCACTGGAATCCAATTCCATTTCTTCTCTAAATGGTACTGAAAACTCTGGGCTGAATCCGATGACGGATATCAATCCGAACGATATCGCTTCGATTGAGATTCTGAAAGATGCTGCGTCTACCGCGATTTATGGTTCTAGAGCCGCCAATGGAGTCGTAATGATAACGACGAAACGAGGTGCTGAAGGTAGACCCGAGGTGATATTAAATACAACCGCGGGAGTGAGCGCCCTGACCCGCAAACTAAGTGTTTTGAACGCAAGACAATATCGAGAAGCAGTTTTGGATTCCTATAGGGGAATGGCCAAACCCGAGGAACCATTTTATACAATTATAGATTCACTGAACCCCATGAACAGTGGTGATGTGGACTGGCAGGATGAGTTGATGCGTTCAGCAAAGCAATATAAGTTGGATCTCTCTGTTCGAGGCGGGAACCAAGGAACAAAATATGCATGGAGTTCATCTTATTTGGATCAGGATGGTGTGATATTAAATTCCAATTACAAGCGATTTACTTCACGCTTGAACGTCGACTTTACGATTTCGGACCGGATCAGGATAGGCCAGAGTATTTCCTATACAAATGCCGTGAACAATCGGACAAATGCGGCGGGCTCAGGGAATCTGAGTATCATCCGGAGTTTATTGATACGGCCACCTATTATGTCGATGTATCTACCTAATGGGACATTGAATGGTTATATGATCGGACAGCGGAATCCCGTTGGGATGGCTTTGTTTGCAACCAATCTGAACAAGAGTAATCGCATCGTTGGAAGCCAATACCTAGAAATTGATCTTTATAAAGATCTTAAATTCCGAAGCAATGTAAACCTGGATTATATTTCAATGAAAGAAGATGAATTTATGCCATCCATATTGGATTACCGCGAGGGATATAATAATGGTGCTGTACGATCTTCTGGAAATCTTACCTGGGGTAATGAAAGTTATTTTACCTATGCAAAAAGTGTAGCTAATGCACATAATATTGGAGCGGTACTGGGAATAAGTTTTCAGAAATGGCGTTATGACCGGACAGGTCTCGATGGAGAATATTTTCCAAGTGATGATATCCGTACATTGAATGGTGCATCAGTCATTTCAAACCAAGGTGTAAATATCGCTTCCGAACATGCCATGCTTTCTTATTTCGGTCGGGTAACCTATGACTATCTCGGGAAATATTTGCTGGAATTCAATCTTCGTACGGACGGTTCTTCCCGTTTTGGTCGTAACCGACGATTTGGATTCTTTCCCTCTGCATCAGCAGGCTGGCGTTTTGTCGAAGAAAAAGGAATCAAGAATTTGGGCTGGCTTAGCGATGGTAAGCTTCGTTTTAGCCTCGGAAGTACCGGAAACGAGGCTATAGGTGATTATGCAGCGAGAGGAGAGTTTACTTTGGGAACGAATTATCTGGATTTTTCGGGAGCGGCGCCCACAGTGATGCCCAACCCGAGCCTCACTTGGGAAACAACGCGTCAATATAACCTTGGTTTAGAGCTTGGCTTCTTAAAAAACAGAATCCTGTTTTCTACGGATGCTTACTTGAAGAAAACGAAAGATCTTCTTTATAACGTGCCTATTCCCGGAACCACGGGATTTGAATTTATTACACAAAATATAGGGTCAATTGAGAATCGAGGATTGGAATTTAGCCTACAGACACGTAATCTGGAAGGGGATTTTAGCTGGAATACGAATATAAACATCAGTTTGAATAGAAATAAAGTTACGTCGTTACCTAAGAATCTTCTGACTGGCGGTCATATTCAAAACGGTACTTTCCATATTCTACGGGAAGGCCTGCCTATCGGTGTATTTTATGGTTGGCGTTTTCTTGGTGTGTATGCGCGAGATGAAGACAATACAAGCGGGTTAACAAATGGTGCCAACGGAGCTGTATTTGTAGGTGGAGATCCCATTTGGAAGGATGTGAACAATGATAATATGATCGATCAAAATGACCGCGAGATTATTGGTTCTGCTGAACCTAAGTATTTTGGCGGGATTTCCAATGATTTTAGCTATAAGAACTTCCATTTGAATGTGTTTTTCCAATATTCTGTCGGTAATCAGATTTATAGCGAGTTGAATCATCAGCGCAATTCAATTGTTCGTTATAATAATCTATCTACTGACGCTCTTAACCGGTGGCGGGAACAGGGAGACCAAACAGATTTTCCCCGATTGATTCGGGATGATCCAAAACAGTCTGATAGTCGGGTGCAAAGCAGGTGGGTCGAAGATGGTTCTTATCTGAAATTAAAAAATGTCAATTTGAGGTATTCTTTTGACTCCGCTTGGAGCAAACGCATCGGTTTGCGTAAGCTCGATGCTTTTGTTACGGCTACAAATCTGATTACCTGGACAAAGTATACAGGTTTCGATCCCGATGTTAATTCCTATTCTGGTCTTCGTGTAGGATTGGATGAGGGCTCTTATCCACAGAGCCGCACATTTATGTTTGGTTTAATCCTTGGTCTTTAATAAATCGTGATGAGAAAATTGTTAAAATATACATGTTGTTCTCTTCTATTTTTATCCGTTAGCAGTTGTTCGAATTCGTTGTTGGATAAGGAGCCTATTAGCAATGTCTCCGGAGAGGGGTACTATAAAAAGCCCAGTGATGCGCAAGCTGGTGTCAATGGTATCTATAATGGTTTGCAATCTCTTTTTCGTCAGAATTTTGCTTACTGGGGAGAGGGGCGGGCTGATAATATTGTGACCCGCCATGCCGGTGATCCTGCTGCGCTACAACAGAACACGCTGACTCCCGTTATCAATTCGGCACGTTGGGATAATTTTTATACGGTTATATCCCGAGCGAACTATTCGATCAAATATATTCCACAGGCATTTGGAGCCGAAGATAGTGAATTAAAAAGGCAGTTACTTGGGCAAGCCCATGCTTTAAGGGCACTCGCTTATTTTTACTTGGTTCGGATATGGGGGCAGGTGCCCTTGGTTACGGAACCCTATGAGGGATTGGATCAGGATCTGTTTGTCAAGAAGAACACTGAGGCGGAGGTATTGGCTAAGGTGGAAGCAGATTTAATCTTAGCAACAGAGAATTGCGCTTCAAATTATTCAGGTGCCAGAAACCGTGTGATGATTACCAAAGGGGCGGCTTATGCTTTTCTGATGCAGCTCTATATGTGGCAAAAAAAGTATGAACAGGCGATAGAAATGGCTGAAAAAGTAATCGCGGACCCGCAATATGCCTTGGTACCAATTGAGGATTGGAATAACATTTTTGTAAAAGGAAGCAGTACCGAAAGTATTTTTGAAGTCGGATATAGTGAAGTACAACCCAATAACCTCCGTGTGTGGTATGCCAATGGATCGGATAGTGATTATGTGCCCAGTGCGGGTTTTATCGCATCAATCGAACCTGACGATCTTCGCAAACCTCGTATTTACGATGTGTCCCAAGTTCAGCCCCGTAAAATATGGAAGTTTTTTGGGCAAGGATTTAATGACGAAAGTCCAGAACCTTCCGCAGGCAATATTGTATTAACGCGATTGGCCGATATCCTCCTACTAAAGGCTGAAGCGCATGCCAATTTAAATCAGCCTGTTGAAGCATTGGACCTACTGAACCGTATCCGTATTCGTGCGGGACTGCCAGTTTTGGATCAAGATAAGGCGCAAAGCGAATTCGGAAGCTTAGTTGGCAGTATTTTACATGAACGATCTGTGGAACTTTGTTTTGAGGGACACCGATGGTTTGATCTCCTGCGAAATGAAACGGCTATTTCGACAATGAAACCGATCAATGGTCTCTCCGATAAACGAAATTTGCTGTGGCCAATACATGAAGGGGAACTTCTTAAAAATCCAAATTTGCAACAAAATGAATTTTATAGATAATCTTATGAAGAAGATAAAATATATCGTTATTTTTTTTCTATGTGGTTTTGGTACGCTGTCATTGTTTTCTAGTTGCGAAATACAGGAAAGCTTTGAATATGACTACGCGGAAGACAACAGTAAACTGAATATGTCGGCATGGACATATATTCAGGGGAAGGATTCATTATCCTTACTGAAACAAACCATTTTGCAATGTAAGGATGAAGCATTGTATGAACGTAAGGAAAAAGCGACCTTTATTCTGCCCACCAATCAAGCTTTTACAGCATATCTAAAAGAAAATAAATACGACAATATTACAGCTATTCCGGTACCAATACTAAAGGATATTTTGCGTTATCATATTGTAAAGGCAGTAGTGAATTTTAGCGATCCTGCCTTGGCTCCGAGTAACAAGCCAATTGCCTATACGACTGAAAAAGGTCAAATCATGTACTTGTCCCATACGAGTACCTATGTGGGGCTGATCAATGAAGGGACCAATAACCAATGGCAAATCCGCACATCTAATTTAGTTCCGGATAACGGTGTCATCCATGTCGTTGATCACATTGTATTTTTATCTGAGAAGACGAAATAAGTATATTGATGTTCTGTTTTTCTTCATAATGCTTTGCATACAGAATAAAAAAATGGAAATACGAATAGCTTATAAAGTGTCATGGTGATAACGGATACAATTGAAAATGATGGCTCAATAAACATTATCTTCAGTTTATTGTTTAATTTAATAACAAACTAAACAATAAGCCAGTAAATTATGGTTGATTATACGCTAAACCGAAGAAACTTCCTTTTGGGTGCAAGTGCTTTTGTTACTTTATCCGCTTTAGAAGCTAAAGGATTATCCTTTAAGAGATTTCCTAAAAATATCAAGGTCGGACTGATCGGGGCTGGTTGGTATGGAAAAAGTGATCTATTTAGGCTGATGCAGGTTTGTGATGTCAATGTGGTTGCGATTTGCGATGTTGATAGCCGTCATTTGCAGGAGGCGGGGCGATTGGTCGGAGAACGACAACGCTCGGGGAAGATTCCAAAGCTCTACAAAGATTACCGGAAAATGCTTGCCGATCATCAATTCGATCTCATTCTGATCGGTACACCTGATCATTGGCATGCGCGGCAGGCCATAGATGCAATACGTTCGGGAGCGCATGTCTATTTGCAAAAACCCGTAAGTGTTGATGTGCTAGAGGGAGAAGCAATACTTCGATATGCACGAAAATATAATAAAAAAGTACAGGTAGGAACGCAACGGCGGAGTACGGCACATCTGATTGATGCAAAAAAGCAGATTATAGACCAAGGTTTACTCGGTAAGATATCGCATGTGGAAATGTGCTGTTACTATCATATGAGGAAGAACGGTAATCCGGCACTGGAGCCTGTTCCTGACTTTCTTGATTATGAACTATGGACTGGACCGGCTCCTTTACGTCCTTACGACGGTTTACCTCATGGCGGTTGGTGGCGAACTTTTATGGAATATGGGAATGGTATCACAGGTGATATGGGTATGCATATGTTTGATACTGTTCGTTGGCTATTAGAGCTTAAATGGCCAAAGAAAATTAGTGCAACAGGGGGAATCTATGTGCAAAAGGATGGAAAGTCGACCATTGCGGATACACAGACGGCAGTTTTTGAATATGATGAGCTTAATTGTATATGGCAACATCGTACCTGGGGCAATCCTGTGGATCCCGAATATCCTTGGGCGTTTATTATCTATGGGGATAAAGGAACGCTAAAAGGAAGTGTGATGAAATATGAGTTTACCCCAGTTGGTAAAGGCACTCCCATAAAAAAAGACGTGGTTTATGAAAAGGAGAAATTTCCGGCTGATCTGGAGGAGCCTAGAATTGAACTGCACACCGCTCCTGCCACACGGCAACATCTATTGGATCTATTGTCCGCAATAGAACAGGATCGATTGCCTGTGGCTGACATCGAGGAGGGCTATATATCAACAGCCTGTTGTATACTTGCCAATATTTCTATGCAATTAAATAGACCATTGAGATATGATCCAATGAAAAAAATATGTACCGATGATCCCGAAGCAACCAAATTATTGAAAAGACCTTATCGAATGCCCTGGCAACATCCTTATCTGTCCTAGTGCAAATTATGGCCATGGCTTAATTTAGAGTGTCTGATTTTTTTTATTTTTTTACCAACTAGAAATTTATGCATAATGATTTTGGACCGTATTTTCTCAACCGTTGCTGTCTGGATTAAAATAATTTTGATTTTAGGCTTCTTTTCGGGCCTGGTTTATGGACAACAGGAAGTACGAAAAATATACATTCATACTGATCGGGAGGCTTACTTCCCTGGCGATTCTGTGTGGTTTAAAAGCTATGTTGTGCAGCATGGCTATCTTGATTCTTCTGCCATCAATCTCCATCTAAATCTTGCGGATCAACAGGGTAATATTGTGAGATCTATGTTTAGCTTACAACGTGGAGGTATGAGTGATGGTGTATTTTTACTTCCGCTGGATTGGAAGCAGACCAGTATCTATATTAATGCTTACGTGGGCACAGATAAAGGAATGATTGAACGATACTATTTCAAGGAAATTCCGATTATTCAAATAAATAACCAGAATAAAAATGATTTAGACAGTGGAGCTATAACGGTGGATTGCCCCCTGATTGTACGCCCTGAAGGCAATGGTTTCCTGCAAAATAAAGATAATAGGCTTTATTTGCAGACGATAGAGGCTGGTGAAAAACCACTACTTGTCAAAGGGACTATTTTAAAAAGTGATGGTGATTTACTGTCGGTTTTTGAGTTAGATAGTTCCGGGTACGGTGTTGTCAATATTCCCCCTTTCGTTGGGAATTGTCGCCTAGAATGGGAGGTGAATGGTAAGCGTAAACCTGACATCCTTTTAAAAACCGAACTTGGACGAAAAATATATAGTAGGGATATAGGTGATACTATAGCTGTTTATTTAGAAAGTAATCTTCCTGCTGAAAGGGTAAAGATCATATTGGCTTCGAATGACAGGTTGGTCATGATAGATACGATCACAATTAGACCTGATCGGCGGACTGTTATTTATTTAAACCGCAATGATCTAGATTATGGTCTGCTGCGGCTTGAGCTGCGCGATCAACAGGATAGCATACGCTCTCAATCCGCTCATTTTGTGGGCGGATTGAGAGATATTCAAGTTGTGCCTAATATCAAATGGTTGCAGATAACGCAAAAGGACAGAGGAAAGAATAGTTTTAGACTGAGTTTGCCTTCAGGTGAAGAGGGAAACTTATCTATCTCGATCACAGCTTTGGAAGTACCCAATGATTGCGTCCCAGATATTACTGAGGATATTTACTTTAGGCCCTATTTCTCGCATAAGGAACCTGTCCATTCAACACATTTATTCCGGAATGATAAATTGCAGTATGGTTTGATAGCCATCAGCGCTTGGAATTCTCCATCCAATTTGAATTTTAATAAGGTACGGTCGACAAATGACTCCGTTTATTACCTACAAGGGCAGATCTTAATGGAAGGAAATAAATGGGTGCATTTCCACAAGAAGCTTGTTGATCAGATAGCAAAAAATAATGGGAAAGGAAAACCTGGTGGAATGTCTTTTGGATACAAATTTCCGGAAGATAGGGTTATGCGTTATAAAACAATTATACCTGATCTCTCAGGATACTTTATCGTGGATAATTTGATTATCCGGGGGACGATAGCTACTAAGCTGTCTGCTATCGAAAAAAAGATGATGTTTGATAAATTTCTGGTTAAGTACAATTTTGGACCGAGAAAAGTAGATTCTACCTTTTTTATTCCCCCTTTACATCAAAAGTTTTTAGTACCTCAGGCATGGAACGAAAGTAAGTGGGCCTATACGCCATTGAGCTATCGTGATAAAAATGGGGGGATCCGATTAAAGGAAGTCAAAGTAGATCGAAGTGTGCAGCAGAGGCGTATTGATTACCTTGAGGGTAGATATGCCGGAGAAAAATTTAAAGGACCTGCTGATGCCGTACTTGATCCCCATAACGACCGTTTCGTTAAGGCTCTGCCGTTAAATTTTGGAGAATATGCTCGTTTAAATTATACTAAAATCGCAGATTCAACCAGATGGGATCGTGTATTTGTCAATAACTATGAAATAAGAACAAATAGATGGAAGCTGGAAGATTTATTCAATACATCCATGGATCGGATTCCGTATGTCAAGTACTTTGAGAAATTCAAAGTAGACGGTTACGTTACTTCTGTATTGTATGTTTATCAAATGGATCCCAGTGAAGGGGACCCATATATAGGCAGGGCCTTGGACGAGCAGGAAGTTGAAGGTTATATGCGAGAAGAACATTTTAAACTGGTAACCTATAATTATAATTTAGCAAATGAACAATTTGATGCACGGCCCACCTTGTATTGGAATCCGGATGTCAAATTGGATGTGCGCAGTAGCGGAATGGAGATTTCGTTTTTTAATAATAGTAACCCAGAAGGGTTTTGGATTACTATTCAAGGTATAACCAAAAGCGGAAAGACCATATTCTTTCGGGATATCATAAGACCGTCGAAAAGATAAATGCTAATAAAAAAATGTATAACCCGTTTGTCTGTGGTTGGCTAAAATTATTGCTGAAATAGGCAAGTTATCATTTTGGGCCTGTGGTTGACAATTTTGCATCGGGAAACTTTCTATGATAATTCAATATCTTTGCAAAACTGTATCATTGGCTAAAATTGAAAAGGACTACGCTATTGTTTTGAGTTAATTATAAAATGGTATAAATAAAAATGTCAGTACAGAAGGCGACAAGGCAGGGAGATTTTTATAGAAAATGGATTTAACAAATAAAGAGATTGCATTACTGAAAAGTATGGATAGCCTGCATACTGAAACATATTCGTTCGGAAAGCGATAAACCAAATATTGGCGAAATGCCATCGAAAATTTAATCCCATAGCGTTGAATGTTTAATCTGTAATTTATCTTATGGCTTTTTTAAGATATTTAGCTAAATATTGAAACTATGCTATTGAAATTTAATAAACTACTTGTGCTGTTATTGACATTTTGCGCTAATCTTGCCTGTGCACAACAAAGCGAACAACATATTGACGGAGTATATAAATCTTCGGGTACCGCTTTTGTTATAAATAAAAACAAGACTTTTTTGATAATCGCTTACGGAACATTAATAAAAGGTACCTGGAAGATCGAAAATGATCTTATTTATCTACAACCTAAAAATCCTGAGGCCCAATTTTATGTGTATGCGCGGAAAAATCCGACTATCAAGGACGGGATGCGTGTTTGTTTCATGGGGGACCGTTTGAGTAGCGCAATTTTGGCCGGAAAGTTCCCGGATAAGATGCAGCCTCTTTTTAATGAGGATGCGAATTGTAAGGACTTTCCCAGTGTTCATCTGTTTAATGAAAAAATGGATACAATTACTTTATTGGAACAAGAAAACCAGGATAGTGATCGTGGTATTGAAATTCCTAAATTGATGTATCATTTTGCCAGTGGCGATTTTAATGATTTTATTGTTCAACATATGCAAAGTAGCTTGTACCACAATGACTTTGTTCTCAAAATAGGCACAGAAGGGTTATATCCTGTGAGTGATCAGTCGGATACGCCTATTCGAAAATCAACTAAAGAAGAAGAATTTTCTATGCTCGAAGAACTGAAATTTTTAGACCAATCTTTTGATAGAGCCTTTGATGCGGATTTCAAGTTGGTAAATAATGGGTACAATACCCATGATGATATGGATCAAGAAATAGCGTTAGCAGCTTACAGATATGATACCGACAAAAATCTATATGTCAGTCGGGCCATACCTGCAAAAGAACTGGACTATAAAAGCACAGACTACCATTACGATGGCGTATTAATGAAGTTTGATCAGATTAAGGGAACGTCAGAACCCCAGATAGCCGTAAAGATATTGCCGAAGCCCTTATTTATTGCGAGTTGTGATAACTAAGCTAATTGTGATCATTTTTCTTAAAATATATACATTATGGCAAGACATCGTTTTATAATTTCTCTCATTTTGGCACTATGCATAGTACTAGGCTGTCGAGATAAAAAGACCGAAGGTTCCAAGGGCAAACAGGTCGAAAATAAGATTGAATTAAATAATGACGAGCCCCCTCGAAATATAGAAAACCAGACGGTTCCAGACACGATAGTGTTATCCCAAATACATAAACCGGGTACGTTACACTGTGATTTGGACGGAGACAATTTGACGGATACAGTGCAGATTGTCCAAAATACAAAAAATGAGAAATATGGCCTAAGATTTATTTTTGGGAACAAAAAGATTGAATACTTAGGTATGGGTACTGATATCTTGGGTCAGGGCTTTGATGATATAGATTGGGTGGGTGTTTTTGAAAAAGCGCCCAAAGGGGAAATCTATTGGAACAATGTAAATGATGATGGTGAAATAATTACAGATGAAGAAGTAAATGAAACAGATAAAATCAAATTGATAAACGATGGTATTTTCATTCACCAAGCTGAATCTTGTGGTGGAGGTGTTATCTATTTAAACAAGGGGAAATTTGCCTGGATACAGCAGGAATAACAAATGTGCTATATCCTATTTATTTACATCTCAATACAGTTTTTGTTGCACCGCTCGATTTTGTAGATACACTCTCTGCCGGTTCCGAAAGAATATAATCGATTGAAATAACATTTACTTTCGCATTTTGCTTCGGTTCAATTTCCTTATTTTCCTCTCCCTTCGCTGGTGTATTATCTCCATAGTAGTAATATTCAAATGTTAAATTCCGATCCGATTTATTCAAGATATAAGTCGCTCTTCCGTAGTTAATTTTAAAGCCATCTTTCGTTGTTGGGAACAACACAACCTCTTTTGTATAATTATTGCAGTCTGTAATTGTCAGGATAGTTGGTGTAAACCAATTGATCGGAATAGTTAGGAGAAGCAGTAACAATATCGCATCATTTTTACTTTCCTCTTTTTTGATAAATCGGGTATAAAGCGGTTTGATAACTATTAAAAGACAAAATATCCCAATAATAATTAAATAAGTATTTAATGATACGATCATAGGTTTTAGATTATTTTACGACTCAAAATGACTGTGTTATCTTTTAAGTTTTTTTAAGTATTTGATTAATTATGTCTGGTTAAATGATATCGAATTTCGTGCCAGTTTTGAGCTTTTTACCTTCGATATTTCTACGCGACAGGTTCATTAGCTCAGCTACTTGCATCATACTGCTCCTGTAGTGAAACAGTTGATTGTCGGAAAAAAATAGCTCAACCATTTAGTAATGTCAGTAACGATTTGATACGTCCTTTTTAAAAAAGAGGAATGCATTGACTGTATCGTAATATTTTACATGTTTTTACGTGTTTTATACATCTCTGATTTAATTTATATCATTTCTTTTGTTTCAAGATCAATTGTCAGGCGACTGTCAGGTGGCCTAACGAAATTTTGCTGCTATTTTCAACTCGTCAAGTACCTAGAAAAGCACATGTGCAGAAATTATGAATTATTTTCCCGCACATCGTAATGCAATTGAAAAACCATGGATTATTGAACTTCGATAGAAATAAAATTATGAGTCTAGAGGACAACGCGATATTGCTCCTACAATTGGCTGAGGGGAATCAAAAGGCATTCGAAAAACTCTATTATGGCTATAGAGCACAGATCTTCGGCCGTATATTAAAGCAGGTAAGATCAGTGGAGTTTGCGCAGGATATCGTTCAGGATGTATTTATAAAGGTCTGGCAGAATAGATCGCAGATTGATGTTTCAAAAAATTTTAAGTCCTATCTCTATACAATTGCACAAAGCACAGTTTACGATTATTTTCGAAAAATTGCTTCAGATCAAGCTAAGAGTGAACAGCTGATGATTCTATCGAAAGGAAAATGCGCAAATGATATTGAAGCGGCGGTCTCTTATAAAGAAATGGAGAAGTACCTCAATGATATCTTGGATATTATTCCCGAACGATGTCGGGAAGTATATGTACTTTGTAAGCTCGAAGGTCGAAGCTATGATGAGGTGTCCAAACTTTTGAATATTTCTACAGCCACCATCAACAATCATATTGTTAAAGCTACCGGTATTATTAAATCGCATTGGAATTGGAACTATTGTTGTTTTTTTATGATGCTATTTGCAGAATACTATCCTGTATTTCACACCTAGGATTTGGATCAGTACTTTTTTCTTATGATATTATTTGTGGAATATTAACCTCGATTTTCCATTTAAGAATGGAAATTACTGTTGTTTCCTTATATATTATTAGCGGAACACCAGTTTGTATTTCTCAGCTACATCAGCACAATCCTGCTACAAGTCATTACACATTAAAATCAGTAAATATCCATTGAGCATCTCTGCGTTTGCAAGTCGTAGAACATATTTGCAAGTATTTTAATTTTTTTTGATTTGGTATAGTTGATATTTTTTTGGCTTACGTATATAGAGTTAAAGTAAGACCAATTATACTGTGGAACAAACCAAATTGATAAACTTATATAGAAGATATCTTGCTAAACAGTGCACGGATAAAGAAATCCATCTGTTAATGCATTACATGCGTCAAAAGGAGTATGCAAAACTTTTCAAGGAACTGATCTTGGAAGATTTGCAGCTAGAAGAGGAAGTTGAGTTAGATGATCATGCTAAAATTGCTATTCAGCAGCTTGATGAATATTTCGACCGTGAATATTTTTATCAGAACCAAAAAAAGAACAAAAGGAAACTATTCGCGTGGATATCAATTGCTGCTGCGGCTTCAATAATCTGTGCAATTTCGGTATTATGGTATACACGTGGAGGGCAAGAATCTGGTGGTATAGGAATAGCAGATAACCGGAGTACATTGATAACAAGTAATGGAAAAGAGATAAAACTGGATGGTACCTCTAACGTTGAATTATTACGGGAAAATGGCACCGTGATTCTACAGGATAGCCTGGGGGACATTCATGTTAAAGTACTGGATAGTCAGCCTAATCTTAAGCCTCAGATTATATATCAAACAATCCGGACAGCCAAAGGCCGACAATCACGTATTTATCTTACCGATGGTAGTGCTGTGGTTCTAAATTCTGATTCCCAACTTAAATTTCCACTTTTCTATGCTGAAGGTCAACGGGAGGTCGAACTTCAGGGTGAAGGATTTTTTGACATAGAAACCAATAAACATAAGCCTTTTATTGTTAAAACACACGATCAACGGATTAAGGTATACGGAACCAAGTTTAATGTCAACAATTATGAAAATGAACAAATAACTAAAACCACTTTGTTTCATGGTAAAGTATCTGTCCAGAATTTAATTGGATCATCACCGCAAAAGGAATATATCCTTAAACCGGGCGAACAGATTGTCCTCGATAAAAAATCCAAAGCTTTAAAACAAGATAAGACTGAAAATGAGGAGCAGGTATTGGGCTGGAAGAATGGTGTGTTTGTTTATGATAATGCTACGTTAAAAGAAATTATGAAGGATTTCTCCAGATGGTATAATATTGACGTGGATTTGGAAACCCTTCCTGCACTTACATTTAGTGGAACTATACCAAGAAATTATGAGTTGGACAAAGCATTGAGCGTTATTGCACGGACAGCAAATATCAAGATTAACCGAACGGGAACTACACTAAAATTTGAAAAATAAATGGGGAAAAAAACTTAATCAAAAAAAACCGACAGTACTGCCATACCGTCGGCGAACATTAGGGTAATACAAAATTTTCTAAAAACCTAACATCACAAAAGTATGAATTTAAAAGTTCAATACAAGCATTTGTATTGTTTATTACATCGCCTATTGGGAACTGTAATATGTACTCGCAAGCATCTAATCATAATGAAGCTAACATTTGTAATTACATTTTTATTTTCGATTTCGGCATTTGCGGAGGGCTATGGCCAACGTATCAATCTCGAGCTGAAAAATGCAGCTGTAGAATCTGTGCTGAAAGAGATCAAGAAACAATCGGGGTACGACATGTTCTATAATATAGATCTGATCAGCCCGTTAAAAAAGACAAATTTTCGAGTTAAGAACGCCACACTTGATGAGGCGTTGAAGGAAGTTACAGCTAATTCAGGACTAGCGTATGCGATAGAGGAAAGAATGATTATTATCTCCAAAAGAAGGGAGAGCCGGGCCGATCAGAATTTGATTAAAGGTGCTGTTTCGGGAGAAGGGGATAAAAAACTACAGGGGGTGTCTGTCGTGGAAAAAGGGACAAGCAACGGAACGACAACAGACATTGATGGAAATTATAGTCTCAAAGTATCGAACCCCAAGGGAATTCTTGTTTTCTCTATCGTTGGTTATGCAAAAAAAGAAATTCCGATTGATGGGCTTCAAGAGATAGATGTACAATTAACGGAGGATAAAAGCGAATTGGATGAGGTGGTTGTAGTCGCTTACGGCCATCAGAAAAAAGAGAGTATGGTCAGTTCCATTACAACAATCAATCCGAAAGAATTGAAAGGACCGACCAGCAATCTGACAACGATGCTTGCGGGAAGGCTATCTGGGGTTGTTGCCTTTCAACGGAGTGGTGAGCCCGGCGCGGATAATGCACAGTTTTTTATCCGCGGGATTACAACATTTGGAAGTGGGAAGGTAGATCCACTGATTTTGATTGATGGTATGGAATCTTCTTCCAATGCATTAGCCAGATTGCAACCCGATGATATCTCCGGATTCTCGGTCTTAAAAGATGCAGCGGCATCATCGCTTTATGGAGCCAGAGGGGCTAATGGCGTGGTGTTGGTGACGACGAAATCTGGAATTTCAGGCAAAACAAAATTCAATGTGCGGGTTGAGAATTCGCTTTCTTCCAATACGCAAAATTTCAAACTGGCGGACAATATCACCTATATGAAGCTGGCGAATGAAGCTGTGCTAACCAGAGATCGCTTGGGAGAACTGCCATACAGCCAAAACAAGATTGATCGGACGATTGCCGGAGATAATCCCTTACTGTATCCAAATAATGATTGGATCGGCTTGCTGATCAAAGATTATACACTCAATCAGCGATTTAATATGAATATGAGTGGTGGCGGGAAAAACGCACAGTTTTATATTGCGGGTACCTATAACGTAGATAATGGTGTGTTGAAGTCTGACAATGGAAATAAATTCGATAACAACATTAACTTGAAAAGTTATCAAATCCGTTCAAATGTTAATGTTAAACTAACACCTACAACGGAGGGAATTGTACGGACTTCGGGCAGTTTCGATGATTATCAAGGACCAATTGGTGGAGGGGGTAATATCTTTCAGGGCGCAATAGCTGCAAATCCTGTTAAATTTCCAGCTGTTTTTCCAGCATCTGATATGGGCTATGCGAAACATCCTTTATTTGGCAATGCTAAAATTAGTGAAAGGGGAGAAGCTTTGTATTTTAATCCGTATGCAGAAATGGTTTCGGGATTTCAGCAGTACAACACTTCAACATTGAATGTGCAGCTTGAAGTTAAGCAGGATTTCAAATTCCTTACAGAAGGCCTGAATGCGAGACTCATGGCTTATACACAACGCTATTCTTATTTTGATTTGAACAGAAGGTACAATCCTTTCTATTATAGGGCAAATGCGCTAGATGCCAAAGGTGATAAATACTCATTGGAATTGCTCAATGAGAAAAATGCAACAGAGTATCTGGATTATAATAAAGGAGAAAAAGTTTCAAACACAGTATCTTATCTGGAGGCTGCGGTTAATTATAATCGTGTTTTTTCAGAAAAGCATAGTGTCGGTGCTTTATTAGTGACCCAGTTGCGGAGTTTTCTTACCGGCAATGCCGCTGATCTTCAGGCTTCACTTCCTTTTCGCAATCAAGGGCTGTCGGGGAGATTTACATATGGCTATGATAACAGGTATTTACTTGAAGCAAATTTTGGACTAAATGGTTCTGAACGTTTTGCGAAAAATCATCGTTATGGCTTCTTTCCTTCAATCGGGGTAGCCTGGAATGCATCAAATGAAGAGTTTTTTAGATCATTAAGACAGACGATAACGAAACTAAAATTTAGAGCAACTTATGGTTTGATCGGTAACGATCAGATCGGCAATACAGATGACCGCTTCTTTTATCTGTCTAAAGTGAATCTGAGGGATGGAGCACATGGATCAGCTTTTGGTACAAACTATACCTATAGCAAAGATGGTGTTTCGATTTCGAGATATGCCAATGAGACGATTACCTGGGAACAGGCAACAACAGTCAATCTAGGGATGGATCTTAGCCTTTTTAACAGTGTCAATATTATTTTGGATGCTTACAAAACACGCAGAAATAATATTCTGATGAATCGGGCTTATGTTCCTACGACAATGGGCTTATCTGCAGGCATACAAGCTAATGTGGGTGAAGCAGAAGGAAAGGGTATTGATCTTTCGGTGGATTACAATAAGACTTTTGGCGACATGTGGGTACAGGCAAGGGGAACATTTACCTATGCCACAAGCAAATTGCTTGTCAATGAGGAACCCAATTACCCGTCCAGTTTAGCTTATCTGTCTAAAGTCGGTCATCCGCTTAGTCAATATTATGGTCTGATTGCAGAACGACTTTTTGTCGATAATGAAGAGGTGAAAAATTCTCCTGTTCAGACTTTCGGTGAGGTGATGGGCGGAGATATCAAATACAGGGATATTAACGGAGATGGTATGATCTCTTCCTTGGACTATGTGCCATTGGGCTTGCCGACAGTACCTGAAATTATTTATGGTGTTGGATTGTCGGTAGGTTATAAGAACTTTGATCTTAGTGGATTCTTTCAGGGGTCCGGCCGGTCTTCTTTCTGGATTGATCCCGATAAAACCAGTCCTTTTGTTATGAATGGCCCTTATCAACATGGGTTGTTACAAGCCATTGCCGATGATCACTGGTCCGAAGAGAATGGCAATATTTATGCGTTTTGGCCTCGTTTAAGTCCGAACCTAAACCAAAATAATCTTAAACCTTCCAGTTGGTGGATGCGTAATGGCTCTTTTTTACGGTTAAAAACAGTCGAATTGGGCTATAACCTATCGAGCAAAATGCTCGATAAAATGGGAGTAGGACCAATCAGATTTTATTTAAATGCCAGTAACCTGTTTGTCAAAAGTAGCTTTGATCTTTGGGATCCGGAGATGGGTGGTAATGGCCTGAGATATCCGCTTCAAAAAGTATACAATTTCGGATTAAATGTCCAATTCTAATACAAAAGAGAAATTCAATATGAAAAGATATACGATTCGTTTGACCCTTTCGGCAGCCTTGCTGCTATTTATGATGAATTCCTGTAAGAAAAACTTTCTTGATGTGGTTCCGGACAATGTCTCGACCATTGACCACGCTTTTTCCAACCGGAATGAAGCCGAGAAGTTTTTGTTTACCTGTTATGACGGTTTGCCGCGGGAGGGCCATCCGGAAATGAATGCAGGGCTGAATACCGGAGACGAGCTATGGATTTATTGGCCAATGCCAACGGGCGAGGATTATTCAAGTTTATCCCCTTATAATATTGCCAGAGGCCTTCAGAATAAGGATGAACCTGAATTGAACTATTGGGACGGTTATGATGGTAAGTCGATGTGGAATGGTATTCGGAACTGTAATATATTTCTTGAAAATATCGATCGGGTCAAAGATGTTGAACCCTATATGAGAGATCGCTGGATTGCCGAAGCTAAATTTTTGAAAGCTTATTTTCACTGGTACCTCTTTAGAATGTATGGTCCTATCCCCATCGTCGATAAGAACTTACCTATTTATGCTAGCGCAGAGGAGGTAAAAGTAAGCAGGCAGTCAGCTGATTCCGTAGTTAATTATATCGTCAATCTATTAGATGAGGCGGCGGCCGGGGAAGGTAGTGTGGGCCTACCAGATAAGATTATAAATCAAAGTACTGAATTGGGGAGAATCACGAAACCTATCGCACTTGCAATAAAAGCAAGATTGCTTGTCACGGCAGCAAGTCCCTTGTTTAACGGAAACCCGGATTTTGCCAATATCAAGAATCCGGATGGGAGAGCATTGTTTAACGCAACCTATGATCAAAAAAAATGGGAAAGGGCAGCAGAGGCATGTAAATTAGCGATTACGGCAGCAAAAAATGCGGATATTGATTTGTATCGTTTTATTTCGCCCACAAAGCCGGTTGATGATTTCACAAAAACGGAAATGAGCATCCGAAATGCTGTATGTGAGAAGTGGAACTCGGAGTTGATCTGGGGCACAACGACCAAACCCAATGATACCTGGACGCTGCAACTCTATGCTAGTCCGCAGTTAGATCCAAATGTTCCTAATTCCGGTTTAAAAGGACAACTTGCACCTACCATGAAAATGGCCGAATTGTTTTATACAGAAAATGGTGTCCCCATTTCTGAGGATAAAACATGGGACTACGCCAATAGGTTCCAGTTACGGACTGCGACAGCTGCCGATCTTGGGATACAGGATGGCTATCAGTCAGTCGGCTTGCATTTTAACCGAGAACCACGCTTCTATGCGGATATGGCATTTGATGGCTCTAAATGGTATATGGAAAATGGAAATTTTAACATTCAAGCCAAATCAGGCCAACATTCTGGCAAAAAGCAAAGCCGCATTTATTCGGTAACAGGTTATTATACCAAGAAATTGGTCAATTGGAAAATGGTCGCAAGCGCAACCAATATTACGGTAGAGCGTTATCCATGGCCTGTGGTACGCTTAGGTGATCTTTATTTACTTTATGCTGAAGCATTGAATGAGACCGATAATAAGACGCTAGCATTAGAATATGTCAATATGATAAGAGATCGTGCAGGACTTAAATCGGTAGAATCTTCATGGACAAACTTCTCAAAAAATCCGAATAAATATACTGATAAGGATGGTTTGAGGGAAATTATCCAACAGGAACGTTTGATTGAAATGGCTTTTGAGGGTAGTCGCTTTTGGGATCTGAGACGTTGGAAAAGAGCTGGTGAATTTTTGAATCAACCTATTTATGGTTGGGATGTTATCCAAACTAGCTACTCGGATTATAACCGTAGGGTATTGTTGTTCAATCAGAGCTTTAATAGCCCCAGAGATTATTTTTGGCCAATAAAAGACTACAGTATTTTGGTGAATCCGAATCTGGTTCAAAATGGTGGGTGGTAATAATAGCCAAGGAAAATTTAATATGAATGACTAACTATTGAGAAAAGAAAAAATGAAACGAATAATATCTGTGTTATTTGCGGGACTATTGATCGTTGGGACGATTGGATCCTGTCAGAAAACCGAGGTGGGTACAATGGATAAAAGTGATAAGCAGGCTCCGGGACCTGTGAGTAATGCCGAGGTTGAAAATTTAAATGGGGCTGCTAAAATAACCTATAGTCTGCCAAAGGATCATGATTTACTGTATGTAAGAGCCGAGTATACCACAAAAGACGGTATCGTGCGGACGACAAAAGTGAGCCGGTATCTTGACAGTGTTGTCTTGGAAGGATTTGCTGATACGGATGTTTACGAAGCAAGATTATACGCGGTCGACAAAAGTGAAAATGTATCGGAGCCATTGGTCGTAAAAGTACAGCCCAAAACACCACCATTTGATCTTGTCAAGGAAAAGCTAGTCGCGAGCGAGGCATTTGGCGGAATAGATGTTACTTATAGGAACGATATTGGCTCAGATGTCGCTATTGTGATCTTAACCAATGATAAACTGGGCAATTTTGTTCCTGTAAAAACGCTTAGTACAAAAGCGAAAACAGGACGCTTTGGCGCCAGAGAGCTGCCATCTGTGGAAACCCGATTCGGACTGATGGTACGGGATCGCTGGGGGAACCTATCGGACACGACTTACGTGACATTAACTCCCATCTTTGAGGCGAGACTGGATCGGACAAAGATGAAAGGACTAAATATTAATGGCACGGATGCAAAAAATTATCCTGGAAATGAAGTCGAATATCTTTTTGATGGTGATGTCAGCAATACGACAGCATATCATACAACAGATCCTGTAAAGATGCCGCAGTGGTTTACCTTTGATATCGGGAAGACCGTAAAACTAAGCCGTTTAGTCTGGTTTATGAGACAGGGATGGTACTATAATCTGCACAATCCGAGAAAAGTAGAAATATGGGGTTCTAATGATCCGAGTCCGGACGGCAGTTTCACCAATTGGATATTGCTTGCCGAACACGAACAGATTAAACCTTCTGGTTTACCTGTCGGACAGAATTCTAACGCTGATAATGAAGCAGCCTTGGAAGGAGAAACCATTAATATCCCTATAGAAGCACCTGCTGTAAGGTATATCCGGTTTAAGACCTTACAAAACTGGACCAATGGGGTTTATGTAAATTTCACGGAACTGACTCTGTGGGGGAATCCTAATCCGTAGTAATCATACTTTAAAAGAGAAAATATGAAAATAATAAAATATCTAACCTGCTTTTTTTTCTTTATCGTTGCTGGGACTGCTATAATTTCCTGTACAAAAGAAGACGATTATAAAGAGATTACAAAAGATGGCGAAATTTACTATCCGGGAAGAGCCGATAGTGTCGCCGCCAATGGAGGAAGGAACAGGATTCAATTGCGGATTATTCTGGGCAATGACCCGCTGGTCACTAAAGTCAAGGTGTTCTGGAAAAATAATACGGATTCCGTAGAAGCAAATGTTGTAAAGACAACTGGTAAGGATGTGGTTGATTTTATGTTCAATAACCTTACCCAAGGGGCTTATTCTTTTGAGGTATATACATATACTGCCAATAACGCAAGATCAATTGTTAAAAAAGTAACGGGTACGGCATATGGTGATAATTATCAACGGGCATTGTCCAACCGTACGGTTAAATCAATTGGTTTCTCTCCAGATGGAAACAAGCTTATTATTAATTGGAATGCGGCATTAGATGGCGAAAAATCTATTGAACTAAAGTATACAGACGAAGCGGGTTTGGCACAGACAGCGATTGTTCCAGGAGGAAGTGCAACCACAGAGTTGCCAAGTTATAAGAATGATACTAAACTTGTCTACAGATCTATATTTTTACCCGAGCCTAAAGCAATAGACGAGTTCACTGTCGATCAGGTCGAGATCGGGATTCCAGCATTTGAGCGCGAAGTGGATAAGGCAAACTTTAAGGTCTATTCGCTTCCTACAGATGTTCGGGATAATTGGGGTTGGCTAATGGAATATCTTTGGAATAAAGATTATGACGGTAAAGGCTTTGCTTCCACGGATGGATCTTCACAATGGTTTACTTTTGATATGGGGGAATCTGTTTCTATTAGCAGATTTAAAACCTGGCAGGCGGCAGATCGTATCTTTAGGGCTGAGAATGTGAAGAAATTCGAAATATGGGGCAGCAATAGTCCTGCTTCAGACGGATCTTGGGAAAGCTGGACAAAACTCGCCGAATGTCAATCCGTAAAACCTTCAGGATTGCCGGTCGGACAAACAACCGATGGAGATATCAACTACGCAAAAGCAGGTGAAGAATTTAAACTTCCTCCGGGAACGCCTAAAGCGAGGTATATCCGAATTAAAGTACTGGAAACTTGGGGCGGAGGTACATTTATCACAATGGGAGAACTGACTTTCTGGACAAGTGATCGGATCGTAAAATAATAATCATTTTTTAGCATGCGCTAATACAAGAATATTCAGTGTAAAGCCATCAGATTTTACCCTGAAATTTATACCAAATTCAAACAGGTAATACAATGAAACCAACTATGTTTAAAAACACAATTACAACACTTTACTTAGCTCTTGTAGTCAGTGCCGCTTTCGCACAGACGAATGCGGGTTCATCTAAAATAATTAAGATTGATGGAAAAGGTACCGGACGGCTTTTTGACGGGGTCGGCGCTGTGAGTGCTGGCTCTTCATCAAGATTATTAATAGATTATGCCGATAAATCCAGAAGCGATATTTTAGATTACCTGTTCAAACCGAACTTTGGTGCAGGCTTTACTTACCTTAAGACTGAAATTGGGGGGGATGGTAACACCACCTGTGGTTCGGAACCAAGTTTTGCACGTACAAGGGCAGAAATGGAACAACCTCATTACAATCGTGGATTTGAGTACTGGCTGATGCGTGAAGCCGCGAATAGAAATCCGAATATTGAACTTGATGCCCTGGAATGGAGCATGCCCGGATGGTTTAAAGGGGTATGGTCACAGGATAACGCTGATTACCTGGTCAAGTTTATCGAAGGTGCAAAACACTGGGGACTCAAAATGAAGTATATTTCAGGTTGTTGGAACGAACGCGATTATAACAGGGATTGGATTGTCAACGTTTTAAGACCTACACTCGATCGGAATGGTTTTAAAGATATTAAAATAAATGCACCCGAAGGCGCGGGCAAAGCATGGGAAATCAGTGATTTGCTGGTTAAAGATTCTGTATTCAGAAATACAATTTCATCGATCAGCTATCACTATCCGGACTCCTATATGTGGGGATATAGAGGTGAAGAACCAAATCCAAATTCTGTTCTGACAGAATTACCCTTATGGTCCGGTGAGGATTTTTCATTGCCCGGAGCATCCTGGAGAAACACGACATATTTGGCCAAGAACATCCTAAAATGTTACATCAAATGGAAAATAGTGAAAGTGAATATGTGGTGTCCGATTGCTTCAATGCCCGATATTTCCTGTTTTTCGAACGTAGGCTTGATGAAAGGGACCACACCTTGGTCAGGATATTATGAGGTGTGGCCAACGATCTGGGCAGTAGCGCATTTTAACCAGTTTGCCAAACCGGGATGGAAATATCTTGATAGTGGCTGTGGGGAATTCAGTGGGGATGGTGCTTACTGTACTTATAAAAATATGGATGGCAGCAATGATTATAGTATTGTGGTGGTCAGCGGTTCAGAGGGACAGAAATTAACATTCAATATCGCTGATCTTCCTAAAGATAAGTTGCATGTGTGGAAGTCGGACAGTAAAGACCAATTTGTACAACAGGAAGATGTTTCTGTAGTCAACGGAGAAGTTACATTGGCTGTTGATCCGGAGAGTATTTATACGATTACGACAACGACAGGTCAGCAAAAGGGAGCGCATACTATTCCTAAGGAAAAAGCCTTCCCGACAAAATACAGTGATAATTTTGATAATTACTCCTTAGAAAGAGCTCCGCTTTCGCCGAAATATTTTTATGACAACTCGGGTGCTTTTGAATTGGCGCAATCTGAAGGGAATAATAAATACTTAAGACAATTGCTCGTAAACGATATCACTCACTGGATTCCCGATGAATGTGCCTATACGTTTGTTGCGCAAAATACGGAATGGGAGCAGGGCGAAATTTCTTCTGATGTTTTTGTCGAAAATGATGCCTTTAATGGAGTCGGTTATGCCGGACTAATTTTGAGAGGTGCCTATGATAAAGCCAATCAATCAAATATTCCTTTCGGCTATCGTTTTAATATCTATAAGGATGGTACATGGAAACTTCAGACAAAGAAAAATATACTTGCAAGTGGAAATGTGGATGCCAGTAAATGGCATAAATTGAGGTTGACCGGAAAAGGAAGTAATATCAAAGGTTACATAGACGGCCAACTCGTTGTTGATGTACAGGATGATACCTATTCAATTGGTGCAGCCGGCTACGTATCGGGCTTTAATTTTGCCGGATTCGACAACCTTGTCCTCAATTACACCCCGGCCTCAGGTCAATTGCTGTCTGCATGGATGCCTGCCACCTCTCCGGCTGATCCCGTGGGACATAGCTTGATTGGTGCATTTGATGGAAACAGCCTTTCCAAGTGGAGTCCAAAAGCTGATGGTACTGAGCAGCATCTGGTCGTGGATCTTGGTTCTGTACAGAAAATCAAAAGATGTGAAACCTTCACGGATTTCGTAGATAAAGGTGCACAATACAAAATTGAGTATTCCGCCGACAATGTAAAATGGTCTGTTTTTGCAGATAAAACCAACAACGCTAAAATATCAATTCCATGTTTTGCTGATGAGGGCAATGCCAAAGCAAGATGGGTAAGATTGACAGTTTTGCCTGCAAAAGACAAGACTATTGCCAATATCTATGAATTTAAAGTTTATGGAGATTAACTTGTTTTCCATATAACAATGAGGGATTTGAAACACGATATATCATGAAGAAACTGTTAACTGTATTTTATTTTTTCTGCTTCGCTCTTACAACTGTATCTGCCCAGCAAAAGCCCTTAAAATTGTGGTATGATAAACCAGCGGAAATTTGGGAAGCCACATTACCGCTGGGTAATGGCCGATTGGGAATGACACCTGATGGCGGTATTTTAAAGGAGCGCATTGTCCTGAACGATATTACTTTATGGTCTGGAAGTCCGCAGGATGCCAATAATTACGAAGCTTATAAAAGCCTTCCAGCCATCCGGAAACTTATTTTAGAGGGGAAAAATGATGAAGCGCAAGCATTGGTAAACAGCAATTTTGTTTGTAAAGGCGAAGGCTCAGCGGGAGAACGGTGGGGTAAATTTCAAACAATGGGTGCATTGCAGATCGATTTTACCTATAAGGGGGATCAGGGAAAGGAACAAAAAGTTGAGAACTACCGTCGCGAGCTCCTATTAGACCAAGCCATTGCGAATTGTACATTTACACGTAATGGTGTAAATTATAAACGCGAGTATTTTACAAGTTTTGATGATGATGTCGATGTCATTCGGTTGACAGCAGACAAGCCAGGGCAGCTCAATTGTCGTATTGCGATGAATCGACCTGAGCGTTATCTGGTTAATACGGTGGGCAACGAATTGCAGATGTCCGGCCAGCTCAATAATGGTACCGATGGTAAGGGGATGAAATATCTGGCTCGGGTACAGGCGAAATTGAAAGACGGAACGATCCGTCCGGAAAATAATAATCTGGTTATTGAGAATGCTACTGAGGTGTTGATTTACGTTTCTGCTGGAACTGATTTCAGGGGCTTTGCCTTTGAAGAAAAGACAAGTCAATTTTTGTCTGCAGCGATGAAAAAAAGTTATGATCTGCAAAAACGTAATCATATCGCTGCATTCAGCAAGCTCTTTAAACGCGCCTATATTGATCTTGGAGAAGGGGCAGCTGCAGATTTGCCAACAGACCTTCGGATAGCTAATTTCTACAACAATTTCAACAATGATCCATCACTTGCTACTTTGTTTTTTCAGTATGGGAGATACCTGAGCATCAGTAGCACCCGGGTAGGACTGTTGCCACCAAATTTACAGGGGCTTTGGGCGCAGGAGATCAACACACCATGGAATGGGGATTACCACCTGGATGTGAATGTACAGATGAATCATTGGCCTCTGGAGGTGGTCAATCTATCTGAACTGAATCTGCCACTTGCCGAATTGGTGAAAAGTCTCGTTGAACCGGGAAAGAAAACCGCCAAGGCTTACTATAATGCTGATGGCTGGATTGCGCATGTCATTACCAATGTTTGGGGATTTACTGAGCCGGGTGAAAATGCGTCATGGGGAGCATCAAATGCCGGTTCAGGATGGCTATGTAGCAATTTATGGGATCATTATGCTTTTACAAATGATTTAAATTATCTAAAAGATATCTATCCTGTGCTGAAAGGTTCGGCTGAGTTTTATAAAAGCGTGTTAGTGAAAGACCCTAAAACAGGCTGGATGGTTACTTCTCCCTCTGTTTCGCCAGAGAATACGTTCTATATGGCTAACGGAAAGACCGCGAGTATCTGTATGGGGCCTACCATTGATAATCAGATTGTGCGGGAGCTGTTTACGAACGTGATCACAGCCTCCAAAAAGCTGAGAATTGATCATGCGTTTAGACAGGATTTAGAGAATTTACTGCAAACGATACCTCCGGCTGGAGTGATCAGCAAAGATGGACGTATACAGGAATGGTTGGAGGATTATAAGGAAATAGAACCGACTCACCGTCACGTCTCTCATTTATATGGGGTTTATCCGGCTCCATTAATCACGCCTTTATCTACTCCCGACCTTGCGGAAGCAGCAAAAAAGACGCTTGAGGTAAGAGGAGATAATAGTACGAGCTGGTCTATTGCTTATAAAACCTTGTTTTGGGCAAGACTTCACAATGGAAACAGAGCGTTCAAATTGATCCGGGAAATGCTAAAGCCGGTAGCTGATCCCAATAATATGGGCGGTGGTGGAGGTGTTTATCCGAATCTATTTTCCGCACATCCTCCATTTCAGATCGATGGCAATTTCGGTGCTACAGCTGGTATTGCTGAAATGCTTTTGCAGAGTCACGATGGCTGTATAGATCTGTTGCCTGCTTTACCTGATGCATGGAAAAATGGCGAGGTGAAAGGCCTTAAAGCGAGGGGCAATTATACGGTCGACATGAAATGGAAAGACGGTAAATTGATCAAATATACCATACGCTCTGCGAAGCCGGAAAAAATAAAAATCAGACTAAATGGTGGCTACCAATGGTACACCACACTTAAAAATATTTAAGTAGCTGTTCAAAAGAATGCCTCTCATGGGCATTTAAAAAAAACTATTATCCCCCTCACCTTTATCGGTGGGGGGATAATAGTTCAGCTTTAAACGATTAATATCATTGATAGCAAACCAATAAGCACCGTGTGTTTACTGATTTTATCCTTTATCTTTTTTGTTAAAATTAAAACGTCTTGCAATACTGAATCCCCATCTAAATTGCCCTTTCCCCCATGAACTGTTGGTCTCACTGATAAACTGTGATTCTTGTATCGCTGTGGCATTTGTAAAATTGAGATGAAATATATGTCCACCTGTGTCCATTTCCAAACCAACTCCTAAGGCATTGTAGTAGGGTTGGCCAGTTACCTCTTCACGGTATTTCTTTTTCGAGGATTGACGGAAAGGGAGGAAATAGTCGGCAACGAATGCTATCCTCTTACTGACTTTCGCCCTACCACCAATACCGATTGCAAACATGTTATTCTGGTCATTATAGGCTGTATAATTACGGTGAAGATAGGAGGGAACAACA
This sequence comes from Sphingobacterium puteale, assembly GCF_003627955.1. Classification (GTDB taxonomy): domain Bacteria; phylum Bacteroidota; class Bacteroidia; order Sphingobacteriales; family Sphingobacteriaceae; genus Sphingobacterium; species Sphingobacterium puteale. Next base: position 251,165 of record NZ_RBWS01000010.1, read on the forward strand.
GTAAGAGAAAAACTCGAACTGAATTTTCGAGCAATAATCAATTGCGTCACATAGCTCAGACGGTCGCTGAACCGTTCGAAACTTGCCGCTGAATGTTTTTCTTCTGACGCCTCCATAGCGGATACGACCGTGCTTCCAAAAAAGGCGATCGAAACAGGTACACTATTGTCTATTGTTTGTTCAACAAAGCGGTATTTGATATTACCTTCATAGAGTTGTCTGACTTCTGTGGCACCTTTCGCTCTGGCGATTCCAATGTTGATGTTATCCGTTAAACCATAATCAAAACCGATCCTGATATCTGTTGAATTATCAAGACCAAAGAAATTTTTTGCTCCGCCAGCACTTCCTCCAATATCTCCAAACCGGTGATCTACTCTAAAGTCCATTTCATTTCGATGAATGGTTTCAGTGGTTTTTAGATTGATCAAGTTGCCTGATTTAAATGTCGCAGTAACTTTTTCGTTCTTTGGCCCATCAAGCTTGATCATTTTATCGAGATCTTCCTGTGCAACTACTTTCAGCGAAATAATAGATAGCATTATGCCTAGTATACTTTTCATAATTGAATGGAATAATTATTAGTTATAAGCAGCTTCTATTTTTACGTTCACGACCTCCGCAATTTTTTTCCCGACGATGGAGGGAATACTGATTTTATGGTCTGCCAGTCTGACATCAAAGGCGGCGATAGCTTTTATTGCACCATTCTTTACATTGAAAGTCGCAGCGGTAGAATAGGGTTTACCGACGCCGTGGATTTGTAATGTACCAGAAACATTCAATTTGTAGGTGCCATCTTTGGCTAGTTTTTCGCAGTCTTCAATCTTACCTTTAAATTCAGAAAGCGGATATTTATCGCTCTCCATATAATTTTCATTAAAATGCTCCTGCATCAGTTTTTTGTCAAATTGAAATGAAGTAATTTTTACCCGAAAGATAATTTCTCCTGTTTTGATATTTAGGGCAGATCCCGCTAAATTGCTTTTCGCTTCTATATCTTCCAGGGGGGCACTGCTGAAAAAAGAAATGCTTGCAGCTTTGGAGACTAGGGAATTTGTCTGCTGAGCGAATGTCGCTTTACTCCCGAACAATAACAGGAGTATACTGTATATATGTATCTTATTCATATGAGTTTTGGTTAGTTTTCCGGAGTATTGCGTTTGATCCAGGCATCCAGCAGTTCTATTTCTTTCGCTGTCAAGGAGCCGCCGATGGGCATCGTTTTGGTCACCAATACGACGTTGTTAATTCTTGTGATATGATCTTTGACAGAGTTATACCCATTAAATTCCCAGCGCGCACTGGCAGGTCGTCCAGCGGTATGGCATGACCTGCATTTGGTCTCAAAAAGTGCTTTTGCAAAATTTGTATAGGATACATTTTTTACGGTAACTTCTTCTGGCCCCGAAGGTTCAGGAGATAGTTCCGCTGCTTGTTTTTTGGTACATCCTGTAAGTGCAATAGCTATTACAACAATAGTCGCAATAAGTAGCATGAACTTATTGTTCGGGATGAGCGGTCGAGCTATTTTTAGTTTTTTCATGTGTATTGTTTTTTCTCGAAGTTGATGAAGCTATCAGCTTTATTTTTGCACATTTTTATTCGTGATTGCCGATCGAGACCTGTAAAAGTTTCAGGTCAGTATAGTGTGCCGTGTATGAGAATAAATCACGATAGCTTCCTAAACGATAATTTAGCTGGTAGGTGCGGTGGTTGTTTTGTCATTCAAGATTGGCCAAACACCAGGGCGAGGGAAGCTGATTCCTTTGTTGTCACCACGTTGTTGATCTTGGCCAAAATAGTACATAGGCCATCCTTTGAACGTCAATTGTTTTTTACCAAAAACATCGATAACCGAAATATCTGCCGATTTTACGAGGGATGGTAAGGCTCCTTTGTCCATTTGATAGATCGGCCAGACGTTATCATTGCTGAAATCGGGTTTGGTAAACGTATTTTTATTGAACTTGTCGGGGTTAAAGGCATAAAGTGTTCGGCCTTTATCGTCGGTTAAATACAAGGTGCTGCCCGTACCTTCCGTGTAATCTCCCAAATAGTTTTTTCCATCATGCCCGACAAGTTGTGCATTGGCAACCATGAGCAGATAATCGGGCTTTGCCACATACCAGATTTTATTTACGGCATCTCCTTTTACAGGATCAGATTGGCTGTCTCCTGCATAATAATATAATGGCCAACCTTTGTAGGTACTTTGTTTGCTACCATCAGCTCTCGTAATTTCACCTAGAAGACTTTTATCGATCTTCATATCCGAACTTGACTCATTGTTATGATAAACCGGCCAGGTGGATAGACAATTTCCCGTACATGCTGACATGCCTTTTGTATCATTTGAAAAGAAATAGAGTGTTTTCCCATTAGCGTCTGTCAGAATGGTGCCAAATTGCGCATTTGCAGCTGTCTGTATTCCCTGCTTTTTATCTTCAGGAGCTTTATCGTCATCTTTAGAACAAGACGAAAATAAGGATAACATGAGGACGGCCATTAGGGCTGTTTTTACATTTTTTGGGTTGAGTTCCATAATACTAAGTTTTAATGTTGATACTACCCATTACGACCATGCTCTGGAAAAGGTTGCCTGCAATGAAAAAAATATTTTTTTCATTTGCAGGCAACCTTTCTTATTATCTCATCGTACTACATTTTATACTATATTTATCAAAAGAAAAGCAACAATATCGAGTGGCGATAAAAGAAGTTGACGAAAAATCTATCCATATTATTAAGGGATGCATAAATGAGGACCGTAGATCTCAAAAAGATCTTTATACCACATATTATGCGCTGGCACTGGGTATATGTTTACGATATGCCGATAATAAAGAAGATGCAATAGGTATTTTAAACGAGGGATTTTTTAAAGTATTTAAAAATATAATCAAATATGATTATCAAAAGCCTTTATCTGCCTGGATAAAAAAAATCATGACAAACACGGCAATAGATTTCTATCGCGCGAAAATTAGACAGGGTTACCTGGTCGATATTGCGGTGGTTGAACATGCTATTGCCGATAATGATACGATAACTCAAAAATTGAATTACGAGGATTTGTTACTGATGATACATCGGCTTCCACCGGCCTATCGTACAGTGTTTAATCTTTATGCGATTGATGGGTATGGACATGAAGAGATCAGTGATATGCTGGGTATTGCAGTTGGGACTTCAAAATCCAATTTGCATAAAGCCCGCGGACGACTTGCTGAAATGGTAAAAAGCCAAGAGGAGACAAAAGGTAAAACTGGGGAGAATACATGATGGAAAAGGACAAGAACAAGATTGATGAGATCTTTAGAGAAGGTCTCGATGAAGCTAATTTTGACTTTAATGAATCGCATTGGGAGGAGATGGAGTCTCGATTGAACAATGATCGAAATAAAAAAAGAAGGTTAACATTGTATTTCCTTACAGCACTATCTATGGCAGCAGCCGCAGTTCTCGCTCTTTTTTTTATTTGGAATAAGGAGGTACCAGTAGAAAGAAAAAAAATGGATAATTCTGGTCAATCCGCTGCTATAAATAGCTCTGAGCAGCAAGTAGGAGATACGATTATTCAGCATGATCTTTCACGGATAACCCCTCAGGGAAAAACGGAAAATATAAAATCCGGGTTGAAAGAAGATATTGATTTTAGTCTGGAGGAAAAAACTGGTGGAGAGCTGACACAAAATAATACGATAGCAGCGCTCCCAGAAGCAAATCATGGTATCCTACGGCTGGTTGATACAAAAACCGATTTTACAGTTCCGAAAATGAAATTTAAAGCTGGGCAACTATCCCGTTTTAACTTATCCGTAGATCCGGTTGAAACAACAGGAGATCGGTTAGCCGCGTTGTATAATCAAACGCAGGTTGAAGAACCCAGTGTGCTAAAAAGAGAGTCGTCGGTGTTAACACTGTTGGCGGGACCTGATCTAACGAGTGTAAAAGGTGCCGGTAAATCTTCCTTAAGTCAGAACGTTGGTTTGGCTTATTCCTATCCACTAATTAAAGGGTTGAGTGTTTCTGTTGGCGCTATCTATGCCAAGAAGAATTATAAGTCAGCATATAGCTTTTATTCTCCCTCGAATCCCCCACAACTGACACAGTTGCCTAGCCAGGTCAGTGCCGTATGCGATGTGATCGATGTCCCCCTGACAGCAAATTATACGGTATTGAAAAGTAAAAAGGTAAAGTTTAATGTAAGTGCTGGTCTGTCCAGCTATTTTATGCTGAAGGAAAAATATACATTTGACTATGAAAGTGAAGCTAGTTACGGAGGCAAAAAGGGGGCAGTCTATGGGGCCAAAAGCAGTTACGACGATAAAAAAAGTGTAAGCTATGAGGTCAATGGCGAAAACCAGCATATTTTTGGTGTAGCAGACTTTTCGATATCGGTTGAAAAGAAAATCAGCAATAAGATCAATATAGGAATAAAACCCTTTTTTAAGATACCTCTAACAGGAATAGGATATGGGAATGTGGACTTACAATCAAAGGGTGTCGCGTTTACACTGGGATTGAGTTTGTAGTATGATACAACCAGTATATACCGATCAAGCTGTTCATGTTTACAATTGAATAGGGATATTCAGTAAATGTTATAAAAAATGGTGGTCAGAATAATTTCGGTCACCATTTTTTGTTCTGTTATCCCGATCTTTGTAAGATTTTTCCGCTG
>NZ_RBWS01000011.1 GCF_003627955.1 Sphingobacterium puteale
GGCCGCTAACCTTATTATTCGGGGGAATACACGAAGATAATAAAACCCCAACTATTTATTTATCAAATAGTTGGGGTTTTTCTGAATATCCCTAAATTATTTGCAAAAAATAAAAAAATCATTTGGTTTAGAGTATTTTATGTTATATTGGTTAGCACTGGCATAACAAACTTGGATATTTTCCTTATTTAAACATGCCATAGCTACCCCCAATGTCGATATTTTATTGTTCAATGGAGCAATTGTTATATTATATTCATTTTCATACTTCATGCATAATTCTTCGATGATTTTTTGAGTTTCTAAGATGTTATCGCAAGAAAAGTCGAAATAATTGAGAAATGATGAATATTTATTTTTCAATCTTTCTGTTGTTAAATTAGCTTTAACATCTAAGTCTGGATGACTGGAAGAGTGCAAACTAGGTTTTCCTAACAACAATGCATTAGGCTCGAAACTTTCTACAATAATTTCAATTCTTTCATCTTCTAATCCAGTTAAAACGATGAGCATCAATTTTTTTGAAGGAATATGCAATCCTGAAAAGCCAAAAATAGATCTGATTTCTCGAACACCTTTTGTGAGCCATTGCTCTTCCGAATCATCCGAGGTTTGATAAGCTCTAGCCGGAGTGTAAATAAATTGGATGATATATTTTTTGCGCATTTCATGACTATTGAATATTTTAAGTATTATTAGAAGAACTTCTCTAGTAAAGGTAGTGACGTCAATCAATACTCTAATAGCTTGCGTCGTTTCAATATTGGTCAGATAATCTTTAATAATATCGTAAGTCTTAACTGGTTCATTTTTTGGATATTCAACTAAATCAAACTTTCCGGCCGAGCATATTTTTTTTAAATTAATCTCGCTGAGCTTATAACTATTTGCTATGTGAAAGACCGTTTTGTATCTAATATTTGATAGGTTAAGGGTTTGAGCAACTATTGTTGATCTCTCTTCAAAACCTGCAGAACAAATAAAGAAATCAATATCCTTAATTGAATTATTTAAATCACTACGTTGTATTTTCATAATAAACGGTTATTTAGTCCCTTTCAATAATATTATCATTTGAGCTACCCCAGATTTTCAATTGAGAATCTTCCTCAGTTGTGACTAATTTATTCGCTTCTTTTTCAAAACGAACTGGGTCTGTTAAACTAATTTTTAGTAAATCACTATTCATAAACCTATAACCTTTAAAGCCAGAAGGATCTAATTTGAAATAAGGGGCTAATAATCTGCTTAAAATGTATAATTTACATCTTCCAGTTCCATGCTTATTTCCAATAGTACTTTTATGAAGGTAACCATAATGTTCGGCGAGATCAATGATCTCACTTAATTCTTTATCTGGTAAGTCGTTTAAAGCTACGGAAAATACTACTCTTTCGGCTTTATCCGAAACTAAAATTCTATGAAACATTTGGCCTAACCCGTTTATCAGGTTATAAAGTTTATCAGCTTTACTTAATTTTTCGCCATCATTGATTGATCCATGCTCGTTTATAACTTTTTTAAATTCATGCTCTAAAAAGTCTGAAGAATATTCCTTAATAACGAGATCTTGAATGTTTACCGGAATGGAAGTAATGTTTGCTACCGTAGGATTATTTTTCGAAATATGTTCATTAAACATTCTTGACGCAGGTTCTAAAAAATGTCTGATTATTCCAGATGATACATCCACTAACTTATTAAACCCTGCATAGTTTAAAGTGGAACCGGCGCGTGATTTTTTTAATTTTTTTAAATATTCAGATGTAGCATATCGCCTTGCTGCATCTGGACCGCTGTAATCGTTTCCTTCAGTGGAATTTTCAACTAATAGTTGCTGTTTTATTCTTTCTAAATCTCGTTCTTGGTTTTCGTCGTATGGAAAAAATTGTTCTGCGGAAATGTCTTTTCCTAGAAACTTTAATATGCGTTTATTAACAATTTTTTCTATGCGTTTAAAATAATTGTTTTTAGCACTAGTATAAACGGAAGCAATGTTTACTTGTGTATAGTCATGGGGATAATCTATGGTCTTATTATTAACGGTCGAAAATGTTTTGTAATCCAATTGCGTTGAGATTTTTAGACTTATATCACTTGAAGTTCTGTATGATACCCAGGTGTTTAAAACTTTTGTTTGTGTTAAATTTAAATAACCTCCATCATCTATTAGAATATATACAGGTTTGTTTTGAGGAAAAAAAGTAAGTGTTTTTAATTCGCTTAGAATTGGATAGAGAAAATCTAAATAATTACAAAGTGGACCATTATAACTATTTGGAATGCTTTTATTCATGGCAATATTTTTGCAATATAATTTGCATTTTATTACCATTTTATCGATCACCTTCAAAATGTTTTTTATAATACTTTCTGACGATAATTCATTTATATTTTCGCTCTGCAATATTTCTCCACCAGAAATCTCAACATACCAATTAAACGTATCTCTATAAAAAACACGCAATTCATCGATGTTCTGATCTAGAAGCTCTCTATATCCCTGTAACTGTTTGAAACATTTTGATGCTATTAGTGTGACAAGTAAATGCTCATTAAAAAATGTATTGGAATTATCCTGTAGTCTTTCAAGTTCTGGATAGTTAATGTCAGTTAATTTAATAGGAACATAAAATGCGTAGTAATCAAGCTCATTAAGTTCACATTTATTTGATATTGTTTGGCAGTCAGGAAGCATGTATCTAAACATCATGCTTTTCCCAGATCCTCGATGCCCATTAAGAAATGTGTGCCCCACTTTTGGTACTTGATGAAAGTCGGTGAATACATCAACAAATAAATCGTAGGCGTCTTGTGCTGTTATTCCTTCTGGGGTACTAACTTCAAAGGGATTCTTCATGTTCTTTCAGCTTTAATAGATTTTTTATTTTCTCACAATAGTATTTCCCGTCCCTTTTTTCCCCCTCAGTACTTAAGCTAGTGCACATGTCATAAATATCATTTAAGGGTAGTGAAGGATATCCGCTTTCTCTCAAAGTGAATGCGATGGGTTCTATTATCTCCTCATTGTCTTCTTTATCAAAAAAATGAATTCTAACATTTACAGAATGGAAGCGGCTCGTTTCTGGTAGAAATCTACTACAATACAGAGATTCGGTGAACGTTTTTAACATCCTTTCGTAGATCTCATCTACTAAGTACTGTGTTGAACCTAATTTCGGAAACTCCCGCCTAATATTTTCTTTCTCAATATAGAATTCTAAACGTATTTCGCCTGACAGAATACTTAGACTATCCAAACTTTGAGAAAATCGATGAAAAATTTCACTAGTTTTCTCCATATGATCTATTTCTAAAAGAAATGTAGAAGCTCGTGAAGAATCTTCAGCGAGTTCGTCCGCCAATCTTAAAATAGAGGCTAATAGCTGTGGCCGAATCGTTTTATGTGAAATTAAGGTTTCTCTTTCTAAAAGACCAATAGGATCTTCTTTTCCTCCGTGCGCCTGTGCAATTTTTCCAATAATTACCTTTTCAGAAGAGCTTAACAGATCTCCCTTATCAAAACTAGCTAGGACTTTCTTTCCAAGCTTCGCATGTTCTTTTCGCGATCCTATTAGGTGGCCAATGTCATGTATATTTATCGCAATTAAAAGAATAAACAATTCATATGGGTTAAGATATAAGGAATTTCCTTTGTTATTAGCAATACGAGGGAAGCAATTGATTATTTTTGACGCACGGTCGATGACCATTTTGATATGATCTACTCCATGATCATTAAAGTACCCTTCTTTTTCTATTTCTAGTATCTTTGTTTTTATTTCTTGGTGAACTTGTTTATCAAAGCTAGGTTTTAAAATATTATAAATGCTTAAATAGTCTTTCCCTTCAGGAAATTCCTCAGGATTAGTATTTGCTAGGTTTTTAAACTCTGTTTCTATATTTAACATCATTTGTTTTTATTTGCTATTTCTTCATCAGATATTATTTTTACACTTGACCCTGTTCCTTCAATGGTAATTTGATATGAGTTTCCAATGTCGTCGTTGTAAAAAACTATAAGCTTGTAATATGTATCGTGAGGATGTTGGTTGTTAGGAGTAATGAAAATATACCTTCTCTCTCCTTGTTCTATGTCCCACGGTAGACTTTCATCCTTAAAAGTGAAGTCCCCCTCGAGTTTTTTAAACTCCAAAAGACGAGCCCTTTTTCCTTTATTGTTGAGGTCTATACTTATTAATCTTTGCGTTGGACTAGAACTAGCTCCGTTAAGCCATAACTTCGGAGCAGCTTGATATTTAAGTCTCTTTTCATTAATTCCCGCAATACTTATTAGAGCATTTAATTGTTTCTGCTTCTCTTCGTCTTTTTTAAACAACAGCAAAAATGCACCAAGCGTCCCCAAAGAGCCTAGTGCCGCAATGATTTGAAACAAGTCTTTGCACCACTCATTTAAAAATCCCATTTAAATTGTTCTCCTTTCATATATGGCCAATAATTTCATCTTCCTATAAATCTCTTCAATCTAAAAATCTATCCACCCTCTATGTAACATTCTATGACAATTAGAGCAAACAAGCATTAAGTCATCCAATGTTGTCTCCGTTTCTTCTACTAGAGTATACAAAGGCTTTTTATGATGGCATTCTATAAATCCGTAACCTATTTCTCCATATACTCTTTGGAAATCGAAACTGCATAGCTCGCACTCCAGTTTGCCATGGAGTTTCAAAGCCTTTTCTTTTTTCTTTTTCACTATACCGGGGTTTCGTTCCCTTGCTAAATGATAGCGGTATAAAAGACCACCTTCTTTTACCTTTGCGTCATCATCAACATCGTCAGGCAGATTAAGTATCTCATCCCTAATAGCCGGATTGATTGCGCTCAGTTTTATGGCATTGGCAAGCTTACCTAGCAATTCCTTTTTATCCTTAAATTCTGCAAATATTTCCTTGTCGAGTTTACTTGTTGCAGCCATCCCTTTGCCAGAGTATGTTTCATCTAGGGCCAAAAAGTTACTGAGCTTGAGTCCCACACCGTTAGGATTTCTGAATTTTTCATATTCGTCTTTATCCCCATGAATAGGTAATTTGTTCAAAGTATCTGATAACTCAATAATCAATGGATTTCTAGCATGTATCTGACCTGGTTCCAATTGAAAATATAGATCCAAGGCGAGAATAAGTTCGTCGCGTTGCCATTTTGGGTTTCTTTTTTTCTCCACTAATATCATTTCAAGTCCCTATGATATATCCGTTAACCGAATTATCTTACCCTCTGCTGAGAATTCAAAAATCGACTTCCCTTGCAAGTTTATCTCATCACCTTTTTTCAAGCCATTAGGAAAATCCATCGCCGCGATCGCTCTGTAGGCAATTGAGATATCGGTAGAACTATAGTTATGGGTTATTGACTCAATGACTTGTTCTCTTTCACTGAAACAGGAAAGGGCTTCGGTGGCCTGTTTTTTAAATTCTTTAATTCCTTTCAAGTACATTGTTTGTTCCCCATTTATAATATTTTGGAAAATAACATTATCTGCAAAATCTATCGTTATATTCTCCACATCCATATTATTATAAGCGGATATGTATTGGTAAATCTTATTAGTTCTGTCGTTTATATTATTCAAATCTGGTAAAGAGTTATTGGCAATTTTTATTGGCCCATAAATTTCTTTAAAGGTTTGTAAAACGTTCAAACCTATAGCCTCAGCGAAAGTGATTATCTCAACTGCTAAAGCTTTTTTTCCTTTATCACCAAAATATTTGCTAATTTTTGCGTTAGGTATTTTAAGCTTGCTTTCAATTTCACTCTGTTGTTGAGTATACTTTTTAAAAAATTTACCTTCAGGGGAGTAATCATCAAATTCTTTCAAAAGATTAACTTTAACTCTATTTGGGAAAATTGCGTCTATAGCTATATTAAATTCATTTTCACTTAACCCTGTTTGTTGATGAGCTACATAGATGATCTTGTAAAATTCATCTGCATAAATTGTTCTTTTTTCGTTTGTAGATAGCAGAGATATGCTTTTAGGATCAACTTCCGCTACATCTTTTATTCTAGAAGCTTTTGCACCTATTTTTTTTAAATAAACACCAAGAGCCGTAAGTTTTTTTAATTTTTCTTCCATTTTTGGTTAAATGATTTCCGTATATGGATTATTTGATCTATATTTGTTATGTGATAAATGCGAAATAATGTGAACATAGTTTCATATTACGATGTCACTCTCGTTCAAATAACCGCTAAACTTTGCACGCGAGAGGACTGCGGTTCGCCATTATCTACTGGAAATACTATCTTTACGATATATTACCCAGTAGGGTGAGCCGTCTATTAAGTCTCTCTTGGGTGCAAGATTCGGGTTTCGTGTAGACCTGATGGCTGGTTTCTTAGCGGTTTCCAGAGCAAGGAGCAGGACGGTTCCTCTATTGGATTTCAATCCTTTCCTTGCTGAGAGTTTCATCGTTTTACATAACCAAAATAGAATTATGATAAAACGGAAAGAAAACACCCACCAAAAAACCACAGGTTGCCTCCAAGGGGTAAGCCATCGGTTTGTAGACACTATTCCCATAAAGAACGTAATTCGTTCGCCTGGATAGATTAATTAAATCACTAAAAACCGAAACAGGAGAGGGCTGCTATCGCAGGTTTGTGATGTGCCGATAGGATACAAATAAGTACTCCCTTGTCCGAGGTTTTCCGATCTGTCTGTATACAACATCCCTTTTTGATCTGGTTAATAATAAAGTTAATTGCTCTATCGAGCCTGAACAACTTAAAATTAGCATTTAATTTTTATTCTGCCAAATAAATAAAGGAATTATTGTATAGTTTTTCTATAAGGTGCAGATCGGTTTTTTACCTGTCCCGACAGGAAGCGCCATAATACCCCCCTAACCAATGCTTTGTAATTGTTTTGAGGTGCTTTGCGGGATTTTGTTTATTCTTAATTTGTGACACCAGCAAGGACTAAGAATTCCCTGCAATGACACCTCTTTGGAATGCAAAAATTTTGCAATAGGGGAAGGTATGTCCGATTCAAACGATAGGACAATGCCAAAGTCATCTTTATGAACCTTAAAATGAATCAAAAATATTCAAATGTTCTAGCGCTAGAACTAGCCATATACCAAGTACACGATCAAGATTATGATCCTACGGATAAGATCACTGATTTTTGGAAAAAGTATGATATCCGTACCATCCAGAATACCATTTCTTTACTACTTAAGAGGTCAGCAGACCGCTGGCCCCATGAAAATCTAATAGAGCTCTGCCAAAAGCAAGTGTTCGGATTTGACCTATTAGCGGTATTGATTGCTTATTTCCACGTGCATAAAGACTATGTGGACATGAGCAAATTAGATTTTTCAGACGCTGAAACAACAGGTTTTAGCCTGGATGAGCTGGAGATCACCAAGCGGATCCACGAATTTTTTGGACGTATAATAGACTAACCTTAACAATAAGCAGATGACAAACAGATCAAATCTGATGTCTGCCTTATTGGATAAGGTAGCACATCTGGTGCCTATAAATGGCGATGGAAAAAATAATTTAAAAAAAGTTCTATTCGAATGGGATAAAAAGTACCCCCTCGATTGTATAGTATATAGCTTGAGGTGGATCATGTCGGCATGTACCCCTGTGCCGATGCCAAAGAGCGTAAAGGGTGTGATACAGTTATCGCTGAATCTATACTTTTTAGTTTTCAATGCTATTATTTGTCTTTCAAAGGCATTGAAGAACAAACATGCCCTGCTTATTCTGGCATGTTTGTGTTTTAATAAAGTAATTTGTCTTTCTAAGGCATTAAAGAATACAACAATGCTTTTAACATGCATTGCTGTATTTCATATGTTTAGTTTATCGGCTCAGACGCCCCGCAAGGACAGCGGGGCGGATGGGTTGTTATCCATCAGCGGTATTGTCCTATCGTCTGTCGATGGTAAACCTATCCAAGGAGTTTCCATCCGTGTCGAAGGTGAAAAGGGGAGAGCCTCTTCTAATAAGGATGGCTCGTTTTCATTGCCAGTCGCCAATCCTAAAGGTCTAGTTTCGTTCTCCCATGTGGGATTCAAGCGTTTAGAAACTTCATATACTGCCGGAGTATCAATGGCTGTTAAATTGATACCACTGGAGAATCAATTGGATGAAGTAGAGATAGTTTCTACAGGCTACCAAAAGATTCCAAAAGAAAGGGCGACGGGGAGCTTTGTGCAGGTAGATAATGAATTATTGAATAGGCAGCTTTCGGCTAACCTCTTGGATAGGTTAAATGGTGTCAGTAGTGCCGTCCTTTTTGATAAAAGTGCTGTATCTAATACCAATCAGGCCGGTATATCCATACGGGGACGCAGTACACTATTTTCCAATGACGAGCCGCTGATCATTTTGGATAACTTTCCTTACTCAGGGGATATCAATGCAATCAATCCTAATGACATAGCATCGATATCTATACTCAAAGATGCTGGCGCTGCTTCGATATGGGGCGCGCGGGCGGGGAATGGTGTTATTGTAATCTCCACAAAAAAAGGAATTAAATCCACTGTGCCGCAGATTAATTTTGTAGCTAATTTAGCTTTAACAGCGAAGCCTGATCTTTATTATCCTGCACAGATGACCTCGTCAGAATTTATTGATTTTGAACGCTTTCTATATGAAAAAGGTCGGTACAATACAATTATAAATAACGGCTATGGAGAGATTTCGCCAGTAGTAACACTGCTTGAAAAGGAACGCAAAGGTGAAATTTCGCAGTCTACCTTAGAGCAAAATCTGCTCGATCTGAGCAAAACCGATACCCGAAATGATCTGGAACGTTGGTATAGGACAGCACTAAGGCAGCAATATGCGCTAAACCTTCGTGGTGGATCGGATCGTTATACTTATTTTGGTTCGTATGGCTACGATCGGGATCAGCAAACATTGTCCACTGATAACAACCGCCGGCATAGTTTTAATTTTAACAGTTCATTGAAATTGGCAGATCATTGGCTCAACTTGACCAATTTTATCCAATTCAGTGATCAACTGAGTAGAAACAATAGCCAATCATTTACGCCTAACTATCCTTACTTGGATCTGATCGGAGCTAGTGGCGAGGCACTGGCTGTAAGCGACGGCACACTAAATATGGCTTATGCTGCCAATCCCGGTAGTAACCAACTATTGGATTGGTCATATCGGCCTTGGAACGAAAATAATGCCAATTACAGCGCTGCGACACAAAGTATACGGATTGGTGCTGGCCTTGAAATAAAACCTTTTGATTGGCTGACTGGTAAAACTGAATATATGCTACAACGCAGCAATAGCCAGAATGAGCTCTTATACGGGAAGGATTCATACTATGTACGAAATATGGTTAATACCTATAGTCATTTAGATCCTTTAAAGAATACCCTGATAAGACCTGTTCCCTGGGGAGATATGTTGGATCAGACTAGCTTGAATACAGTTTCTAAAAGTTTTAGGACTTCATTGACGGTAGATAAGTGGATTGGTAGAAAGCACAGTATCAATGGGATATTAGGCTGGGAAATCAGGGATGATAATGCCTCACGGTATAGGAATTATTTTTACGGCTATAATGAGGAGACAAGAGTAAATCAGAATGCAGCTATAGACTATGTTTCTACCTATCCTTTTTGGTTTGGCAACGGAAGTGGCCGCATTTCAAATAACGATAATAGTACGGCAAGTGTAGACCGCTTCCTGTCTTATTTCTTTAAGGGTAGCTACTCGTATGACAACAAGTATATACTCTCCGTCAGCGCAAGAAAGGATGAATCCAATTTATTCGGCGTAAAATCTAATCAGCGGGGTGTACCACTATGGTCTGTTGGTGGACGGTGGAATGCGATCAATCACTCGCGTAGTGAAAGAAAACTGCTGAGCCGACTGGCGCTCCGGTCTAGTTTTGGCTATAGCGGTAATGTCGATCGTTCGCTTTCTGCTTATCTAACGGCTCAGCCCTCGGTGGGGCTGACTCCTTGGAACGCGAATAATCTGACCGTAGTCAATCCGCCAAATCCTTCTCTAAGATGGGAAAAGGTTAAAAATTGGAATATGGGACTCGACCTGGCCCTATACAATGATATTCTGGAATTGACAGCGGACTATTTTATCAAGGACGGACTGGATTTGATGGGGACATCGTTGCTAGCGCCGCAGACAGGTGTTACGCAATTTAGAGGAAATACGGCAAGCACGCGTACGCAGGGGCTGGATCTGATACTGAAGTCGACATTGGATTTTAATAAAGTGAAATGGACAATGAGCCTGCAGCCTAGCTTTATGCGTAGTAAGGTGATTAAAAATTATGTAAGCAATCGAACCAACGCATCCATTGCTTCCAATAACAGAGAAAATCCGCAAGAGGATTATCCTTATTTTGCCTTGTTCTCTTTTCAATGGGCAGGGTTAGATGATATGGGTAATCCACAGGGCATTAAGGATGGGCAACCAAGTATTGACTATGCCTCATTGCTAAATGCGAATGATCTCGGGCAGCTGATCTATCATGGTTCGCTATCACCAACCAGCTATGGAAATTTTATGCATACCATCAATTATCGCAACTTTAATCTGTCATTCAATCTGGTGTATAAGTTTGGCTATTACTTTAGACGGAATAACGTATTTAACGGAAGCAGTGTAAGTTATCGGCAGGAGGGATTCTCGGACCGATGGCAGGAGCAAGGGGACGAAAATGCAACTTTCATTCCCTCGCTCAGCTATCCTTTGAATAATAATCGCGGTACATTCTTCAATCTTTCGGAAAGGCTGGTTGAACCTGCAGATCATATTCGGTTAAAGGATATTCGAATTGGCTACAGTTTTCGTCAGCTTCCTGCGGGAATAAAAAGCCTTGAACTGTTTGGTACGGTGACCAATGTGGGATTGTTGTGGAAGCGTACTAAGGTAAGGCAAGACCCTGACTTTAATAATATTATACCAGCTCCTAAGATTATTCTATTGGGCGCTAATCTGAACATAAATTAACTTTTAATGCTATGAAAAAGCGTTTTATATATCTACTGTTTAGCCTGATCATGTTTTCATCCTGCCGCAAAGATTTTCTTGATATGAAGCCTAGTTCTTCAATCGTACAGCCAGCCACATTGGAGGATATGGAAGGGCTGCTGGAAAACTACGGCGTCATGAATACGATATCTCCAGCTTTGGGACAACTCTCTAGCGATGAATATTTTATCGTCGATCAAAAAGCTTGGGAAAGCACGCTGACACAAACCGAAAGACGGGCCTATGTCTGGGAAAAGGATATTTACAATGGTGATATCAATATCATGGATTGGAATAAGCCTTATGCTGCTATTTTTTATGCCAATAACATTATTACACAAATGAGTAAGCTGTCTTCTGTAAAGGATACTAGGCGCTACAATAATTTACTGGGTTGGGCTTACTTCGCTCGGTCGTATGCTTACTATGAGCTTTCACGTAATTTCTGTAAGTATTACGATGTCAATACAGCAAATGGAGATTTGGGCCTTCCCTTGAAGCTTTCGCCCAATGTGGACGAAGTAGTACAACGATCTACGCTAGAAGAAACGTACACATTGATATTGACTGATCTTGAAAAAGCAACTCAGCTATTGGATGCCAACGACTATATTGCTAAACGAAACCATGCTTCAAAAGCCTCGTGCTACGCACTCGCAGCACGGATAATGCATGCGATGGGAAATTACTCACAGGCCTTACTATATGTGGATAGCACACTTTCTATCCATAATAATTTGGTGGATTACAACACGGTAAGCCTAAGTAGCCAAACGCCATTCACCTATGTCATGGACGAAGTGATCTACTTTTCAACGCAGGTAAATAATTATGCCGGTACAACGGGTTATCTCAACCGTACTGCAATAGGAGTGGACAATCAGCTTATCGGAATGTATGAACCAGATGACCTGCGAAAAGAGGTTTATTTTATGAAAAACAACCTCGGTAATTATAATATTAAGCGTGGTTATCTCGGCGGCGGATCCTATCCGTTTACAGGGCTGGCTACAGATGAAATGTATCTCATCAAAGCTGAGTGCCTTGTGCGGTCGGGGAAAGATGAATCTGCAATTGAAGTGATGAATGACCTTTTGGTCAAGCGCTACTCAATAGGCAAATACAAAGCAATCGAATCCACGGATAACAAATTATTGTTAGCACTGATCTTGGACGAGCGAAGAAAAGAATTGGTGTGGCGTGGGCTGCGCTGGACTGACATCAAACGCTTAAATAAAGAGGGGGGAGGAATCGAGCTCAAGCGACAACTGGGGGATAAAAACTACACATTATCGGCCAATAGCAGCCGATACGTATTTCCTATTCCTGACGATGAGATTGCTTTTAGTCACATTATCCAAAATGAACGTTAAAAACCATGAGAACGAGGAGAAATTTAAATATATATACCTGCATGTTGATTTTATTGGCATCGGTGACTGTCGCAAAAGGACAGGTGAAATTTGTCATCCCACAATTTACATCTACGCAGGCTTCTGATTCTATCATTTTATATACTGCTCACGATTACCTTACACGGGGTATCGAGGAACCGTCGAATAAAAAAGTCTGGAAATTGTCCATAGGGAATAAGTTTTCATTGGATCTCGGTCAGGAATACAGTTTCCTTGTTATCCAAAATGAAAGATTTACAAATAGGAACAGACCATTATTGGTCAAAAATGGTCTGGAAATTTATCTATCTATTGATTCTACGGGTAGGATATCATTGGCAAAAGGGCAGTCTAAATTGGTCGAATGCCAACTAAAATTTGAACAACTGTCGAAATATCCTAGATCCAAAAATATTAAGTCAACGAAGAATGATGTAGACAATCTTCTTGACGCAAGAAATTATAACCGTAGTCGAATGGATTCTATTCTAAGTGCCTACGCGCTATACCTTTCAGAAGCGGAAAGAGAGATGTTAAGGGGAAATTGTGCTGCGGGTATCGATTTGGCGCTTTTTTCTTTTTTGGGCCACATAAATTCTGACAACGATATAATAGCATATGCATATAACATGTTTCAGCAAATTGTGCAAGACAGCATTGGGACACATTACGAAGAAAAGTCATTTTTTCCAGCTTTAATCGGCTATTATAATTTTGTCCGTGAGGTCAATGATCTTAAATTCAAAAGGAGCTTATATGGACAGAAATTTATCTTTAAGGATCTTTATAATCAGATAAAAGCAAAAACAATAGGGGTCGTCAGGGATCGTGCAGTGACGGAATGCATACTTAAGGAAATCCAGTATGATCAGTTTCCAATTGATTATCTGGATAGCGCGCTCGTGTTCATGAAAGACAGTGTAAGTAGAATGATGATATTGGCTCAAAAGGAAAGTAGGGCAATAGGTAAAAGGATATATCCTTTTGCGTTTGAAGATGTCAAAGGCCGAAATATAGGGTTGGACGATCTCAAGGGAAAAGTTGTTGTGATCGATTTTTGGTTTAATGGATGCTTGGGCTGTGCAAAATTAGGAGAAGCAATGGAGGATGTAATCGAAAAATTTCATGCGGGAAATGTAATTTTTCTGAGCGTCAATGTTGATAAGAAGAGAAATAATTGGATAAAAGGTATAAATACTGGAATATATACTTCTCCATATAGTCTAAATGTTTATACCAATGGACTTGGAAAGAATCATCCATTTCTATTGAATTATAAATATCGGTCCTTTCCTCAATTGATGATAGTGGACCGACATGGTAAATTGGTAACGACCAATGCAACCAGGCCATTCGGAGATGAAAGGAGAGAGGAATTAATAACGACAATTGAAAATCTTTTGAAATAATACTTTATGAAAAATCGTATTATCGGAACAAAGCCCAGCATTAAGCTGGGCTTCGTCACGTAATTACATACAGTAATTTCGCGTTTAAACCAAATTAGCGCGTATAGCTACCGGAATCGTTGCTCTCGTAAGTAATCTGGCTGCTGATGCTGGGATCATTTTGTGCATCATCCCAAGTAAATCCGTCTGGAATTGGGGTGTCTGTTCCGACAACACATTTTGGTTCCATAAAAGATTCACAGTTGGCAGTTTCATCTAATGGCCCGGTTATTTCGAGGTAAGTTTGAGAAACTTCGTCGTACCCATAAAAATGATTTGCCAATTTTTTATCAGCTTTAACCGCTGTTGTAAACGACTGCGTCAATACCGCGCCGCCTAAAATTGCTACTCCCAGTAGCACTTTCCCATATTTTTTGATTTTTTCCACGGGATTAAATTTTAAAATGTTTATAATTTTGTTCTTTTCAGGGCATAGAGTCCTGCTATCAGCCATATAATATTAAAGGCGATATGCGTTTTCCAGCCCATTGATTCGATAACACCACCACAATGACAAAGCTTTTTCTCTGCAAACATAGCCATCAAACTAAGGTATATGGTAAACACACCCATTAATACTATCGATGCCCACAGTGCGGAGCGCTTTACCCAATATACAGGGATAATTAACAGTACAGCCAGCGCAACCTCCAAAGAGGGGATGCCATAGCCGATCGCTTTCGCATACTGACCTAGATGGGGGATCTTACTATTGCCTTTAATGAAGGTGGCCATATTCATAAACTTGGCCCACCCCGTGTACATATACATAAAGACATAACCATAGATGATCATATCAGGCAAGCGAAAATAAATCCAGCGTGCAGTCCGGCGGATTAAACTACCGCGTTTTGTGGAGCTCGTAGGGTGATCCTGTTGATATGCTGAAATATTGATGCGCTTTTCCATAAGCTTGTACGTATTGCTGTTGTATCTTTTTGGTGTTCTGCGGAGCCACCTGCCCATAACAGATGGGGTTCCTGGTTAGTCTTGCTGCTTACCGGCATCGCGGGAATAAGGCAAATTTTCTTTTGTACTGTTTCATAACGTTTGTTTTTTATTGGAGCTTTCGGATGGCAGCCTCACCTGTACATGTTACTTTCTTCGATTAAGCTTGATGGCATTGATCTGCTGCATCCAACCGCTATTACAAAGTTCTAAAGCAATACCTGTTATATTTTGGGATTTGGAGCACTATGTTTTGGAATTGAAATACCAATATTTTGGTATTTCAGTCCCAATAAATTGGTGTTCAAGTCCCAATAAATTGTACTCGTTAGTATTCCCTTTCACGCAAAATACGTCTCAGCAGTTCGATACTGATCCCCATAAACCGTGCAAGCTCTTTTTGTGTAATGTGCGAAAGTATGTCAGGGTATTTGTCAAAAACAAAATCGTACTTATCCTCATTATGGATCGAAAGCAGCTTGTGCCTATAGTCGAGATAGACCTGCTGCTTTTCCTTGAGATTGGCGTAGAGGTAAAAGACTTTGGGGTTGTGTGCATTAATTTCCTCGAGTTGCCGGAGCGAAGTGCGATAGGTGCGGCAATCACTTAGTGCTGTAAACTGATAAGCGTGCCTTTGGTTGGGGATCATCAGCGATTCGCCCCCGATGGCGTAGCGCACAGGGCAGGTTTTTTCATACTTTCCAAAAATTCCGTCAACGATCAGATACAGGTCGCCCCAGTCATTGATCAATTGCTCCCCCTTAATAAATCGCTCTTCTTCAAAAGCTGTTTTTAGTTCTGGAATTTCCTTCTGCCAGTCGGGATAAATTTCTTTAAAAAAGGGATTTAGTAGGTCTTCTTTACTTCTCTTCATTGTTTAGTTTATGTTGGCATTTTTACTATAAAAAAAGAAATAGGCAATATACGGATTCTCGACAGGCATATTTTTCTTTGGGATATACGACCTAAATGCAGGGGTGAAATGCACAATAGGGTGGTGAACGACACTTGTGGCCATGATACTGAAGCGCATTGACTTTGGAACCCTCTTTTTGGCTCTGTCTCCCATAAATTTTTTCTGCTGGCGAGATTCGGCATCTTTGTTTATCAGCTGATGAATGAATAACCCGATCGTACGATGGAACAGGAGAGATTCGACCTGTATCTTTCGAATCAAAAAAATCAATTGTAAAATGGAAAATGAATTGCAAGTAAATGAAGCAACGATTTTCGAAGGTTATACAGTCTTTGAACTGTTTGCTGACGAACCGATTTTTGGCGACCTTGAAGACGATAAGTGCTGGATCGGATCGCTGTAACCTCAATCATTAATCTCTCGGCCCATCGGAATAACCATCTATGGGCCGATACTAAGCTTCATTTATGAATAATCAAAAAAAAATCGAACTGCAGCGTCTTATGTGGATGGCTAATGTGCAGGCCTTCTATCCCGATAAAATGACGGCCGAACTCCAAACAGGATATCAGCGTTGGCAGGAGCATAGGCAGACCTTCCAGCGACTATATGTCGAGCAGCAGCCCGAGACTAAGGAGATTGTGGTGGATAAGCTGGAAACCTTGCACCCCGGGATTTTGTTCACTTTTCATTTTGGCCCTTATAGGCTGCTGCCGCGCTTACTGGTGGCTGCTGGATACCGCCTAACGCTTTTGGTCTCTGCTACGGTGTTGGAGCGCGAGCAGGAGAGCTATCGGTTGATGCTTAGTCGAATGGGACTATCTCCTGAACATTTCGAATGCCTGGATGCGGGTGACCCGCTGGTCTTGCGCAAGTTGTTACATGCTGTGGCAATGGATCGGATAGTGCTGGTTTTTCTCGATGCCAATGAGTCATCAGTGAAAATGCAGGAAAAGGAGCGCGCAGGCCGTTTGCGTGTGCCTTTTGGCGGTAGTTACTTTTATTGGCGTAGCAATCTGCTCAAACTGGCACATCGTTATGACCTGCCTGTACAAGCGATCCATCTCAAACCCGATGGAGCGGGTACAACTCAAAGCTGGCAGTTAGCCGAACCAAAGGTTATTTTAAACGGTGGCAGCAAAACTCCGGAGGCTTTGCTGGAGGCTCTTACAAGTTTACAGCAGACTTTTCAGGAGATGATCGATCTAGATTGGACAGCTTGGGAAAACTGGGCACTCATACATCATTATCTGGAAGCTGACAGTAAAAATACACGGGGATTAACCAGACAAGGCGGGTGGATGTTTCCTTTTTCTTTTACAGATAAAGCTTATCTGTTTGACTTGTTTAATAAGAGATTTTACGAAATTATTGCTAATAAGGAAAAGTTTAATTAATTTAGTTAATATACGAACCTTTACCGTGATGAGTGTATTTTCTTTTCAATCTATTTCTTTTAGGAGTCTTTATGTCAGATGGTTTGTCGGAATCATCGTATGGCTTATTATACTGTGGTTTGCCGAATTTAGGGTGTTAATACATCATCCAGCTTATATCTTCTTTCTTTACGCGTTGCCGTATTTGTTCTATTACAGCGTATGCTTTCTGATTTTTCACAACATTTGGCGGCATGGGTATGGAAAATGGCTTGTGCTTTTACCATGTATGGTCTTGCTGCTGGCGGTATACGATATTGTAAAATTATATTTATATGATCTTCTCCCCAGTTGGGACGTTGTATTTTTCTATCCTTGGAAAGAGGGGGACGAGCAGAAGCTAATGCGCAAAATTGTTCGGGGGCTATTACTTGCCACTATCTACCTGCTCGTCGATCATTTAATTTCGCGTATCAGGGTAAATGGGACCGAAACCCAGCAGCTACAACGCACGTTAGATAATATTTCGAATAGTAATTTGCTCTCTGGTCATTTTTTGCGCCGATTATTTGATATGGCCGTACAGGGTAAGATAGCTTTTGATCTAAAAGTGATGGACTTTTTTCAATATGTAATCAACAAGATGGCACTGCGCGACACTCTGGTGAGCCTGGACGAAGAGTGGCGCTACCTCAGACAGCTGATAGAAATGTCGGTACACCACAGATTTGAAATTAAAGGTGTTGAAAATATACCGGCCTGGCTTTGGAACAGGTCGGTACCGACACTTACTTTGATGACCTGGATCGAAAATGCAACAGAGTATAGCGCCAAAAATCAACTGATACTGCTCGAGTGGACCGTAATGGAGCATGCGCTGATCTTAAGAATATGTAACCGCATGGATAGGGAGTGCGTAAGCCGAGGTACAGGCCGGGGACTGGATCTTGTAAATCGTCTTTATGAGCCGCTCCGCCACCAAGGGTGCACCCTGCAGTATCGCATTGAAGATGAGGCCTGTTTTGTAGTTGAATTGAAATTTGATAAATAATTATGCCGAAGTATAGTATTGTGGTCATTGATGACCATAAAGCCGATTCTCAGAAAGTTGTTGAGCAGATCCTTAAGCTCAGGGAGATTGATCATATGGGTAATTTTGAGGATATTAAGGTGTTTAATAAAGGAAAAGAGGGACTCAATTATCTATTGCGCAATAAAGTTGATATTTTATTTCTCGACATCGAGATGCCGGATATTTCAGGCATGGAGCTGTATCGCATTTTACCTGCCGAGCTGCAGCCAGCATTGGTATTTGTGACCGCACATAGTCAGTTTGCCGTGGAGAGCTACAGGTACGATGCCTGTGACTACCTGATGAAGGAGGTAAGTTTTGAAGCAGTATTTCATGCATTGAACAAATGCCTGAAACGCTTGGGAATGCCGGTTATAGTAGCTCCGGAACTACAACGCGATTATTACACTTTCGAGATTAAAAATCTTCGCAAAAAGCGGATCTTATTCTTTAAAAATATTATCTATATGCAGTGCATAGACAATTACGTAGAGATCACCACAAGGGGGGAGCGTTTGACAGCTAGGGTCACTATGGAGGAAATAGAACAAAACATGCCACCCTCTTATTGTGTGCGCATCCATCGAGGATTTATCGTGAATCTCAACTTTGTACGTGAAATATCTGGTAAATATGTATATCTCACTGAAGGTACAGCTGAGGGATTGCCAATCGGACGGTCTAGACGGAAGAGTATAGCTGGTCTGACAAGAGAAAGAAGATGAAAAACTTTTTATAAACCCTAAATAAATCTGTATGCGTAAAAATCAGTACCTCAGGGGCTTTTCCATAAGCTCCGGGCATTCCTTTGTCCAAAAATTGATCTTGCTGGAACTACTGGCAGTAAAACGTCAGCTGGCTACCTATCTCGACTTGCGGGAGCAGCTAGAAGCGGAAAATGTCGTGCTTCGCGATGCGGAGTATGTCAAATCGCATGTCGGTATCTCCACCGAGACACTCTATCGGCTCCAGCGCGATGGCTATATCTGTGTGGCCAGACGGGAGCGCAATAAGCGTTATTATCGGGATGTGGATGTAGAGCGCCTGCGGCTTAGCTACCGAGGGTTGTAGTACCGCTCGATCAATTGATTTTTACCTGTACGCGGATTACTTTCTTCGGACGTCTCTCTTCTTGGGGAGGCGTTTTTTTGATTATACAATCGCTGTGCATTCTCCTTTGAACAGCTGGGCTAGGAATGAATATTTTTCTGCAATGGGGGCGGTATCTTATAGCAGTTCTCAAATAAACTATATTTTTGTAAATTGACCAATCAAATGCTAATGATGGATAGTTTAATCGATTATATCTTGCGATTTGGTCATCTCAATACGTCAGAGATCGCTTTAATCAAAGCAAGTGTTACGCAAATAGAATTGAAAAAGGGGGTATATTTTTCGGAGGCTGGGGCGATACCCCGGCAGGTGGGCTTTGTCGTGCAGGGCGTGCTAAGGGGCTGGTATTATAATCAGGACGGAGAAGATATCACGCGCTGTTTTATTGCAGAAAATAGCCTGGCGGCGGATTACCTTAATCTTGAATCGCACCAAATTTCGACCGAATATATTCAAGCTTGTACGGATTGCAAATTAATTGTTTTTTCAAAGGCACAATGGGAGGGATTATCCCATAGCATAGCCGGATGGGACATCATAAAAAATAAGATGGTTCAGCTATGTATGTATCAAAAGTCAAGAAAAGGCCCTGTTGTATCGCAGGATGCTTCTTCCAGATATCTTGAATTTTTGAAGAATTATCCAGAGGTCATGCTGCGGGTTCCGCTACGCTATATTGCCTCCTATCTGGGGGTGACGCAGCAATCCTTGAGCAGAATACGTAAAAATATCAGTTGATGCATTTTTTACCATTTGGTAAAGAAATTTTTTGGGGACTGTTATAATATTGCTTTCAGATTTTAAATATAAAAAAGATGAAAAAAGTACTTATTACAGGTGCCAACAAAGGCATTGGATTTGAAACAGCGCGGCAATTACTGGAGCAGGGGTTTTACGTCTATTTGGGGAGTAGAAGCTTACAAAATGGGCTGGATGCCGTAAAAAAGTTGGCTGCATCAGGACTTACACATGTCGAGGCTATTGCACTGGATGTGACCAGCCTGCGCTCAGTAAAGGCGGCACGTGACCAAATCGCTGAAAAGACAACTGTACTTGACATATTGATCAACAATGCCGGGATTAATGGGGATGCGCCCTACACCGCCTTGGAGGCTAGCGAGGATCAGTTTTTGGCGACTTTTGATACCAACGTCATTGGCGTATCCCGGGTTACCCAGCATTTCCTTCCCTTACTGCAACAATCGGATCAACCCCGTATAGTGAATGTGAGTACCAGTGTAGGCTCGCTTTCGTTGCAAAGCAATCCGGAATGGCCTGCCTACGACTACGCGAAGTATGCCGTCTATGCTGCCTCCAAAGCTGCACTAAACATGTATACCGTACACCTGGCCTATGAGCTCAGAGATACAAATTTTAAGATCAATGCCGTATGCCCGGGGTATACAAAAACGGATTTCACAGGCTATAATGGGGGTGAAGTTGGGCTCGCGGCTAGCCGGGTCATCAAATATGCACTGATTGATGAACATGGCCCCTCCGGCAAATTCTTTAGCGAGGAAACGAATCCAGGTGCTGGTGAAATACCTTGGTAATGTACGCCCGATAAAAATGTTGCTTGGATGCTTGTATATCCAATGGAAAAAACGCTTGAAGCGGTCTCACTGGCAGGAGAGACGTTTTTCTAGCGTTTTTTTTCCATAACATAATTTGTCAACTGAACGCCGTTTCGGGTCACTTGTTGTTCTTTGACAACGCCATAGCCACGGCGCTCAAAAAATGGTTTTGCCGTAATGGAGGCATGTGTACTAAGATGTGTGCTAGCGGTCGCAGCTTCAAGTTCATTGCACAGGGCGGTGGCAATACCCTGTCCCTGATAATCTTTGTGCACGTAAAGGCGGTCGAGGTAGCCGTCCATAGTGATATCACCAAAGCCAGCAATTTCATCATTGATGACTGCAACTAGTGTGTAATGCGCCAAAAAGGAGCCGTTCCAGGCCGCCAGATCGAGCTGTCCCGTCGCCCATACGTCCAACTGCTCCTCGCTGTAATCTGCTGCATTGACCGTATGCACCGTATCGTAAAACAACTGGCTGATCTGTGCCAGATCGGAGGGGCGGTATCGTCGTATTTCCATCGTTAATTTTTAAGGGTTTCAAATTTACGATTATTCACCCGATCACCCAATATTCTTCGGACTTTCTCCTGACCAACTTCTAGCTTTCCGGCGTTCTTCTTCGAATCGGCTTCGGGATCTCATTGGGAAAATAGCATCAGCACCCGATGCCGACCCGATGACATCCCGATGAAAGCTGGGAGTTGATTGGGAGTTAATTGCTGGCTAATCCACGAAAAAACCGGTCGAAAATTCGCTGTTATTTTTTAGGTTTTTGCCTCATAAAAGTCCAAATTTTTTAATTGAACCCGGTCTGTGATCGGTCAACTTTGCAATGCCCGTCGGTCAGTTGTCGGTCTATCATGATGTATCTATTTTCTATTGATTTAAAGTGTTTTATGTTTGTTATGTCAATCAAATATACCGGTATGAAAAAGGATTGATTTTAATACATGGGAACTATTGTAAATGGAGCAAATGGAGGCTTTAAGGGTAAAGCCGGCTCAATAATCGGAAGTAGTTGGAAGAGTATCAACTATATTAAAGGGCTCTATAAAAAAAGATCAAAGCCCGCATCGGAAGCACAGATGATGCAGCAGGAAAAATTCAAAACGCTAATGCGTTTTCTGCTGCCCATCAACTTCTTTTTGAAGATCGGCTTCGGCCGTAAAAATACCGAAAAATTGACACCGATCAATGCGGCGTTTCAATTTAACCTGGACCAGGCCATCACGGGTATCTATCCGGACTATACCTTGGATTATTCCAAGATCAGTATCTCGGATGGTAGCCTGTACGGCGGCGGAACTGTTGGTGTGTCGTATGACGCGGGAGACCTCTCTTTCACTTGGAGCACAGATGATAGCGAGACGTTCGAGACTTTCTCAGATGACATGGTCTATGTATTGGCGTATCACCCCGAGAAAGACGAATTTATATCTACACCTACGCCAAGTACCCGTGCGGCTGGTACGGTGTCATTCACGGTGCCCGAGCATCTGGCAACAGGTGCTGTGCATACCTGGCTGTTTTTGTCAAACCGGTCAAAGACCAAGGTATCCAAAAGTGTGTATCTAGGCGAGATACAGCTAATCTAAATTATACAGGGTTGGGCCATTCTGGCTCAGCCCATATTTACAACACGTATTATGGCTAATAAAACTATCAGTCCTGCTCAGCAGCGGGTACGGGCTGCATTTAAAGTCGGACAGGCATTTTTAGCGCCCTTACACGGATTGATTAAAAAAGGATTTGCCGAAACGGCCAGGCGAAAGAGATCCCTACCTGCCGGACTGGCGCTAGGCTATACGCTGCAGGTGGCAATAAAACACGAAGCAAAGGGGCCGGTGGTGGACCCATCACTGGTACGCTTAAGTGATGGATCCCTGCCCGGCGTCTACATGCCCGAACTAAGGCGGTATGCTGATCGCATTGAGCTAACACACGATAGTGACAACGCAGCGCTATTTGGAGAGGATGATCGGCTGACCCTGTGCGCCTACCAGGTTGACAAAGGCTATGCCTTTGTCAATGAGCAGATCTGGCAACGTCGCGAAGGGAAAGTCATCGTTCCGATACCTGAAGGTTTTCGGGATGATGGATTTCACCTTTATTTGCTGGTTTCAAACAGAAATGGGTTAAAATATTCACGCTCAAATTATTTGGGTTATTCAACAAAATGAATACAAAACATATCCTGCTACTCCAACGGAAATATGGAGCAAATGGAACTAACGGAACCATTACCTATGGCAGTGAGGAAATCTGCCATACGATTGAACTCCCTGATAGAAATAACATCCCGCGGATCAGCTGCATCCCGATAGGGCAGTATAAACTAATAAAACGGCGCTATCCAAAGCATGGGGAGCAGATCGGCATCCCAAATGTGCTGGGACGCGAAGCGATCCTGATCCATGCAGCTAACAATGCACTGAAAGAACTGCATGGCTGTATCGCACCCGTAACTACGCTAACCGGTGAGGGGACAGGGGATTACAGCGGTAAAGCGCTGGCGAAGCTGAAGGCATTGGTGTATAGCCTGTGGGATAGGGGGGATGAAGTGTATTTGAATATTCGATAAAGGAAGGGCCGGAATAGGTCATTGCTTTCTTTGATGTCAGCTTTTTAGTTATCTGGCGATATGAATCAAACTCGCTGTGCTCAGACAGTGATTCATATTTACACCAGATCCCGTCAAAGCTTGACAGTCAGAAAGCTATATTTTCTATCCCTGGCCCTTCATATTTATCGAGGTGAGTTGTTGGAGGGGGATTGAAGTCGGAACGCCATGCTTTCAATTCTTTGTCCTCCTATATTGCTCGAATAAAGAAGGGGAAATGATTGGATGACGGTCTACCGCTCTATTCCTTGGTGCAATTGCTTTTGCCCAATGGCTATATGAATTCAAACTCACTTCGTTCAGACAAGAATTCATTTTTAACGCCTTTGGACTTCATCAATTTGCAGTCGGAATATTAGGCTTTGACCGTTCATCCAATCTATTAAAAATGAATTGGTATGAAAAAAATCTTAAACAAAATAGGAGCAGTGCTACAGGTGGTCCTCGCAGCGCCGCTCAAACTGCCGGGAAAGGCCTCGAATATACTGAAATACATTGCACTGGGCCTGGGAATACTGGAAACGGTCCTGGAGGAGGATAAGCCGCCGCCTGAAAAGTCTTTTGATGAGGGCTCCGGCCATATATCAAGCGGCGAATCTACCGGATCTCTGGTCGATGATGACGAGCTAGTGGCAGAAAGGAGCGAAGTGGATGAAAATAAATGATATCCGCTTCTCTGCCCTCGGAGGCACGATCTGTTCCATCTGGGCCAGTATATCGCTGGGCGATGTGTTACAGACGGTGCTGACGGCTGCGCTGGGTACACTCGTAAGTTTCGCGACCAGTAGGTTGCTTGGGCGATACTGGAACCAGAAAAAATAGCAGAAGTAAGGTGAGAACGTCTCCCAGTCCGGGGGACGTTTTTTTGTCGGATTTAAAATTGTTGTCACGAATTGTAAATATTATTGTTAAATAACATTAGAATTGTGTTTTATTGTTTTTACTTATCACATTTTATTGATTGCATTTTTTATGAAAAGTATCACTACAATGCTATTTTCACTTTTTTCACTTTTTGGATGTATAGCTGTCCATGCGCAAAAGATTAAGGTCGAAAATAAAACGAAGACCAGTTCCTTCGTCAGTTATCCCGAAGAACCATTTTCCTATGAGTTTTTGGAGTACAAGCTCCAGATCAATCCTGACAACACAAAAATCAATTTTGTGATGGAAGGTAAAGAGCTGACATCGGTGGATATTACGGCAATGCGTACGGAGAAAATACGGACAGATGCAAAAAATAACCGTTTGGTAGTTGGTAATCTCCAGATGACGCAGAAAACAGGTGCGGGTATCCTTTTGTGCCAGGTGGAGTTTTTACCGATGACACTAGAGGGCATTACGACGAAAAGCGGGAACGCCTGGGAGAACATTTTTAAAAATTCTTTCGTGCTAAATGTTCCGTTAAAAGTAACCTATAGCAATTCCTTTGATAACAAAGTTATTGAAGAGGATACAATTGTGGCTCAATATGTTGATAGAGGACTCGCGGATCTGATTGTTGAAAGAGATCAGTTAATGGCTCAAATAGCGACTACTTTTCCAAATAAAAAGGATGCGATGCTACAGTCGCTGGCGTTCCTGAAACAGAATTATACAAGCATGACGCTTAGTATTTTCGATAATTTAATTGGCCATAACCAGATTGCAGGCTTCTGGAACCGGAACATGACCAAAAAACAAATGCGATTCCAAAGTACAGGAAGTCTTTTCTTTACAAGGTTTAAGGATAAGAATGATCCCAAGCAGCTTGAATATAATGAGCAGATCGATAAGCTGATCTTACTTGCTGACGATATCAATA
This sequence comes from Sphingobacterium puteale, assembly GCF_003627955.1. GTDB lineage: Bacteria > Bacteroidota > Bacteroidia > Sphingobacteriales > Sphingobacteriaceae > Sphingobacterium > Sphingobacterium puteale. The sequence goes on from NZ_RBWS01000011.1 coordinate 25,272, forward strand.
AATCTGCCTACGATAAAAACAAAGTTGATAAGTCCAGTTTTGCGGCAGTCGCTCAGATCGCCGAATACCTTGAAAAGGAACTGACAGGAGTTGCCAATGAGGATATCAAGATTGCTTTACAGACAGATCTCTTGTATTGTTACCTGATAGCTAGCAATTTCGACAAAGCAATACCAGTAATGGAGGAACTGAAATCGAAAAACAAGCTCAACCTTAAGATGAACGGGATCTGGGAGCAGTTACCTGTTTTGGCTGAGGCGAAGAAAAATTTTGAGGAAAACAAAGGAAAGCTTTCCGCAACATATTCCGATGCGCTAAATAAAATGATGAATTAAGGATTTTTTATAACGTGGAATTTAGCCTTTAGCGTACACTTTTTTCACCTAGCTCACGCATCCAAGTATTGAAATCCGCATCGGAAGGGATATCAAATTTTTTACGTAAACGATTTTTTCTTACCTGTACAGCTCTAACAGTAACGTATGTATATTCGGATATATTTTTCGTTGAAAAGTTCAGGAAAGCCATGGCACAAAATTCTAATTCTGTGCTTCGCAGATTGGGGTCATAAGTTTTTAGTTCCTGTATAAACTGTGGATACAGCTCTGTAAACAAGGTCAGGAATTCCGGGTTGTTACTTTTGGCCAGGTCGATCAGGTTGTTGAATTTGTTGTCACCGATCTGCTCAACGAGCTCTCTATTTATTACCTCGGTTTCCTGAAGTGCCTCTTCTTTCTGTACAATAATTTTTCGATTTTGCCTTACACGCCATGTGAAGAAGACGCTTGATAATATAAACAGCACAAGGACAATCATTGAGATCCTTGATGATTGCGAAACTTTTTTTGCTGCCTCCTTGTCTTTCGAATTCAGAATACGGGCTAATACCATATCCATGACCTGTCTATTTTCTTTTTCCAAGGAATCATTGAGCCGGCTGAAGGCGAACTCATACTCCTGCGCTTTCGCATCCCCTAGTTTGTAATACGCATAGTAATCAGCTAAAAATCTGTAACTGTTTCTTATAGCCTCTCTGTTTCCCACTGCTTTTTTATTTGCAAGACTTTTCTCAAAGAAAACCAACCCTTCTTTGTAATTCTCTTTCTCTTGCTCCAGATTCCCTAAATAAGTCATGGTATTATAATAGACTGGAACTTTATATTTCTCCACCAGTTTTAGCGATTCTTTAAGATAGTACGCAGCTTTGGGAAAATCTAGCTTTTTAGTATAAAAGCTTCCCATGTCGTCATAAACACCAATGAAAAGAAGTGCATTTTCCTTTTCATTGAGCCCCTTTAAGGTTTCCAGCTGCAGCTGGTTATATTTCATCAGGGAGTCCAGTTTATCCGTCCTGTTGAAAATAGTGCTTAGATTCCCATATGCATAAACGGAAAGTTTTTTTTGTTTTTCATCTTCAAGTTTCTTTGCCGCGGCTAACTGTAGCTGAAACTCCTGAATTGCCTGATGGGTTAGCCCGAGGTACATATAACATTTCCCTTTCATGCCATGAATTTCGCCTTGCATCTGCGCATCATTTTGGTAGAATTTAGTCGCTTGTAGGCTTTCAATGGCCTTAAATGATTCTTTGAATAATCCAATGTAAAGAAGGGCATCAGCAATCCAGAATTGCGCCCTTGCTTTTCCTTCATCATATTCATATTTAGTGGCCAAATCCAGAGCCTTCATTGCACAGTCAAGCTGTTGTATTAGGTTGACCGAGGCCTGGAAGTCTTTTGCTTCGTTTACAAGTGCATCAACTTCTTTCTTATTTTCATCGCTAGCTAGGGCCGTAAATGTAAACAAGCATAAAATAAAAAACAAGAATTGCTTTTTCATCACATTAGTAGGTTGCAGTAAATTAATATTTCTTATAGCCCTGTTCGGGAGATGTAACAGGGGCGAATATAATAATTAATCTCTTTTGCAAGTATAGCTTAAAATTTATTGGCAGATTTTTCAAGACAAAACCTTGGACTATAGCTATATTATTTTCCTTTAAACAGATTGATTTGCCTCATATTTTAAATTATACTAATGTGCCGTATTTTTGCTCATTACCAAGGTAATTTACCATCTTCTCCAAAGAACTTTCCGGTAGCCCGTTCTCATCAAGTAGGGCATATTTAAAATATAGGCATTCTGAGTGTTATCAATAAAGAATACAATCTATAACGGTATCAAATTTTTTTGACGGATCATTTTAATTTACAAACTCTTCACCCCATTTAAAGAGTTCTGTAAGGCTAGGTTCCAGCTTTCTTCCTTTTTCTGTGAGTGTATACTGTACCGTTGGAGGTACAGTAGCAAATACTTCCCGGATAACAATCCCATTTTCCTCCATATTCTTTAATTCTTTCACCAACATGCGCGTATTGATGTTGGTGACTAATTTCTGAAGCTCGTTGAATCTTTTGGTGCCATGTAGAAGAGCAAAAATAATTGACATGGACCATTTTCCTCCGATTATATCCAAAATTTCCTGAATGACACATTTAGCTGAAATTTTTTCAGATTTTTTTTCGCTCATAACGTTTTGATTTGCTGCAAGACTGTACTTTTTGGTATTACTTTACATTTGTGTAACTACTTTCAAATGTAAAGTATTGGATTTAGATTTACAACATCATATTTCAATTTAACATTATGGCAAATTCATTAGAAGGAAAAATTGCGCTCGTTACGGGCGGAACAAAAGGTATCGGAAAGGCAATCGCCGATAAGCTCGCACTCGAGGGGGCAAAGGTTATTATAACAGCGCGGACTAAACCAGCTGTGGAAACTGAACATTACTTTATAGCAGGTGACCTGAGTAGACCCGATGCTGGCCAGATCATTGCGGACGAACTTCTGGAAAAATTCGGTAAAGTGGATATTGTGGTCAATAATGCCGGTGCCAATACCAGCCCCGGCGGGGGATACAGTACACTAACGGATGAGGACTGGAATAACGAGATACAACTGAATCTGATGTCTGCCGTTAGGGTCAATAAGGCGTTGATTCCGAGTATGGTGGCCCGGAAGGAGGGTGTAATCATCAACATCTCTACCGGCGCTGCACTACAGCCTCTGTGGAAAATGACCATGTCCTATTCGGCTTCAAAGGCAGCGTTGAATGCCTATACCAAAGCTTTGGCAAGCGAATTGGGGCCGCAAGGGATCAGTGTGAATGCCGTGTCTCCGGGATTGGTCAAAACACCGCTGATGGAAGCTTTTATCGCTGATATTGCAGCAAAAAACGGCAGCTCTGCTGAGGAAACATTTCATGCTATCAAAAATGAAATTGGCGATCTTCCAATGGGCAGAATGGCAGAACCTGAGGAGGTAGCAGCTCTTGTCAGCTTTTTGGTTTCACCCCAGGCAAAATACATCACGGGAGCAAATTATAGGATTGATGGAGGTGCACTTCCTGTTGTATAGATTGGCTGGAATTTCGATGAGCTTATATTGGATATGCTCTTACAGAATTGGAGAATTTGCGGAACAAGAGGAATAATTTTGAGGTTGCAACACAACAAGGATAAACGAGCATAAGCAAATGCTTTCTGGCTTCTGCCTATGCTCGTTGCAGTTAATAATGCGTAACCACATGACATTACTGAAATCTTAATTATTGCAATGGGTACACATTTTGGTAACCTATTAATACCTTATTTTCAGTGCAATGGGACGTAACTCGGGATTTGGTATTTCAGAAACATAGCATGTTTTTCCTCCTTTTTCATTGATCAAAAGTGCTAATAAGCTGCTGATGTCGTCGACGGTGTTTTTGCCCAAATTGCTGTCCACAAGCTCAATCTCAATATCTGATATTATTTTAGCAGACTGATGGAAGCTTTCCTGTACAATTAAAAAATCAGCTTTTCCTTCCTGGCAGGCTCGATATATTTCCTGAAGATCTGTCAATACCAGGCCCTGCCCAATAGCTGCCTGAAGCTCCGCAAAGTATTCTTCGTTTTTACGCTCCAACGCTTCTTTCATAAATTCCCAGGCGCGGGCCTGCAGTTGATGCGGTAGCTGACCAAGGATTTATCCACTCTGTTCAGATATTCTCGCAACAGATCATCGAGATGTTTCGCATCACTTGCTTTATCCGGAAATGTATTGTAAAATGTATTCTCACCAATTGGAAATGCATCATTTTGGACTTCGTTCTCAATGAGTCCATTTAATGCCTTATACAGCTTGACACTGTTTTGAGATAAGAGCATGATCAGATATTGCGTCTGACGACCAATCTCTTTAATGACCGGCCGAACAGCAAAATTGGTGCTGATGTGTACTCCTTCCTGATTGGTTTCCCATGAAGAACTGAAAATTTCTGATACATTGTCGGAAACGAAGAGATGTAGGCTCTCCAGATTATAATTAACATCGATCGACTGTTCTAATTCTTCCAGTTTAACTACCAGTTCTGACACCGTTCTTTTATCGTACTTTTCCAAAAGGCGGTCGATTGCTTCTTTGGTAAAGTTCTTAATCTTTATTCTGTCATTCAGATTATCAGGATGTGTGCGGTGTGTGTTCACGGAAATAGTCACACAAATTTCGTCTTGAGTTCGTATTAATGTTTGTAATAACTTTTCTTCTGACATAGTTTTTGAAATAAGTTAATAAATATATATAATGCAATAATTCCTTATTTTGCTGATCAATCCAATGGCTATTTAACCCAACTGTTTTTAGATGAAATAACCTAGGATGATTTTATTGGATTATAGTCCGATGAACTTAAAAGGTTCTACTTTCTTAAGGTGCGCATTGCTCAATCCAGTATAGGTTTTGTTTTGCTCCACATCAAGTTTAAGAACTTTACCTTTCTCGCTCAGATCCAGATCTTTTAGATTTATCCAGAAAGTTCCTGGAGTGGTCACTGTTTCAAAATAGTATACCAAATCTTTGTGATCCGCTACAGAACGCCATCTTGTAGACGAGATATTAGGCTCCTCCTTGGAAGAAATGCCATAGGGAACAGAACAATTTCGAATCACGCTAAAGACACTGGCAATCGATGTCCTCACATCATCGGTCTGAGGAATCGCATCGATATAAAAGGATGCCCGCACAAATCGGTCTGCAGCACGGTTTGTCCCAGGGAGCATGATGGTACCGGGAATTCCCCGCCAATAATTATTGAGTGCCAGCTGCTCATCAAAAACTGGCGAGTTCGTCATAACGACATATTTCGGATCATGGTGTATCACGAGCCGGCCATTGATGTATTCAAATATGGCATTATCACCAGATTTATCAGATAGTGACAGATGAAGTGTTGTAAATCGTTCAGTGCCTGGGATATAGTCGCTTACTAAGGCGAATGATTCTCTTCTAAGTGCCGCTACAGCTTCCGCGACCGAACCATAATTGTCCAGCACATACTGTGCCCATGCCGCAATACTCAGCCCGGGCTTCTGTCCTTTTGGATCGAATTTGGGATATTGGGATTCGGCGAGCCACAGCACATTGGCAACAAGACCGGCCTCATTCAGACCATCTGTTGTAGCCATGTCCCAGGCGCTAGCAATGACACTTCCATATTTCGAAGTCCATTTGACAGAACTGGGGCCAACTTCGCCATTCCGTTGCATCCCCTTTGGAAATACCCATAAATTAACGGGTATTTCATCCCGCCAGTCCATACTCCTTGCGGTGAGCACGGTTTGATTGGGGCCTTTATATACAACCCTTGTGCATGCATCGGTTTTGCGATATACAAAGCAAAACAGAAATAGCAAAACAATAAAGCATCTTTTCATTTTTTATAAGTTTTATGTTTAAAAATATTTACCTTCTGTAATTCATATAATTTATTGTTTCACACAGCGTATTTGATATGCTGTATTTGCCTCAGCTTGGCCAATATTAATTCCATAGCCAACGTCACCTGCGGCTCCGGTAAGGTGTAGTTCGCGATAACCGCCATCTGTTCCGCTCAATAAATAGTTGCCTTCACGGCCAATTGTCGGTCCGGGTGTGTTTTCGTTGTGATATGCACCGTCATATACGTAGGCTCATTAAACACAAATTAAGAGCTAGGCTTTGGCTTTAAAGTATACTCTATTTTTGTTAATAAGCAATAAATAATTATGAAAAAGAACCGCTATTTGTCAATAAAGAAAATTGACATTTTTGTAATAAACCTTTTATTGTCGCTTTTTGTTTTCGAACTAAATAAAATTAAATTTGATTTAATATTTAACTTAATGCACTTTGAACAACAACAAAGCCGTAGCTTCATTGAAGGCATGTCAGAAAAAATCCAATAATTGGAAGAATAAGCTTTGAACGTTTTAAAGAGTATGAGAAGCTTTAGCATTTCCGGATACCGTCAAGGTATATGAGGATAAATTCAATGCGAAGGTATCCGACTAGCCGAAACTAAATAACGTGTCCCTAGGTAGGGAGACGTTATTAAAGATCTATGTTTCTTAGGCTTCGCGCACATAGAGTGGCGATACTGAGTATTTATTTCTAGTTTTTATTTATTCCAATTGAATATCGAATTCGTCAAAAGATTCTTTGCGCCAGGCCATGTCCTGTGTGGAGGTTGAAAGTGCAAATAACGGCGAGAACGTTTTTACTTTTACGGTTTTGCCATCCGGAAGAAATTCAAGGATCCGTAACCAGCCATCGCCTCCGCTGCCCTGATGTCCGCCGCCCAGTGCCTGGGCATTAAAGGTCATTTGGTTTACCTTTTTGTCAGCGGAATTTTTGTCAATGCGAAAACCGATGTGCTTTTTTATATCATTGGCAGCGCCGATATGGCCCGAAAATACCAGCGCTATGTTTTTGGAAGGTTGGACTAGTTTTTTCCAGACGGATTTGCCATAGTTGGCATCATCAAGATCATATTTTTCTTTTTCAATATGCTCGTTTTTATAATTTAAATAAGAATGTGTTAAAAGGACGACTTGATGATTGCTGTATGCTGGTCGGTTAATTATTGATCTGGCCCATCCCAATACCGTGTCTCTTGGAGCAAATTCTAACGATAGAAAAAGAAAATTTTGTCCATGTGGCGAGCGCCATTCGTAGCTTGCATTTTCTAAACTCGGATCACCGTATATGTTTTCGGTGACATCCCGCAGCAGCTCCAGGTTTTTGCTGTTTTTGTCTGAAGGGAAATAACGTGGAAAATGGGTGGTTTTTGGCTTGTGCGTATAGCTGAATATATTATAATCGTGGTTTCCTGTCGCTGTGATATAGGGTAGTTTTCCGTCTAATTTAGCGAAAGCTTTTGCCGCAGCTTCCCATTGCTGTTTTCCGGTCTGGTCCATTTTTATCCGGTTAGGATTAATGATATCATCATGTTCCACTAGATCACCGGTACAGAGCACGATTTTTATATTCATTCTTTCCTGATGCTCAACAATCCAGTTCATCATGATATCTAAAATAGGTTGATTCCGCTTGAACTTTGTATAGTTCTGTATATCCGGAAGCAGTACCATGGACCATGATTTTTGGTCGCTCAGCGTCGGCTGCTGAAAATGATTGCCTGTTGACTGACTTTTTGCTGCTGTTATAAAATACCCCAGGTAAAAGAATAGCAGACTGTTTTTGATGATGGTTCTCATTGTGAAAAAAATTAAATCTAGAACTTTTATATGATTTACACCTAGCTGAATTTAGCTTGTATTTTTTTGTTTAAAAATCTTTTTTTCTCTCTACAAGATGAAAGGTGTATGGTAGTTCGGTTTATGAGCTAACATTGTTGTCCTATGCTTCCTTATCGAATAATAGCTGCGATTTTCCATTGGCAATTCATGTTAATTTGATATTAAATTATCTTTAAATATGTTTATTTTTATGTTTAAATATGTTTAAATATATTAAATTTGTTTGTATTTTATTTTTTATAATAAATTTTAATGTTTAATATTGTTGAATAACATAATACCTAAGTTTCATAATAACCAATTGGATCGGGATAATCTCAGTGGTATGAATAGTAAATCTATAATTCTTATATAATCAAAATGAATAAAACATTTCGTTTGGCTGCGTTACTATGTGCCATGCCTATAAGCATGGCTTTGGCACAGCAGGCCGCCATGAAGGGTCGTGTCGTTGATACGCAGGGACATCCGCTAATAGGGGCGACCGTTAAGGTTAAAGGGAGTGCTGCCGGTCCTTCGGCTGTGTTGGACAATGGTGAATTTAGTTTAAACGTAAAAAATGGGGATACAATAATTGTCACCATGCTCGGGTATGCACAGCGGGAGGTTGTTTATCAGGGGCAGGCTAGTTTAGCTATTGTACTGGAGGGAAGTGCGACCAACATTGAAGAGGTTGTTGTGGTTGGGTATGGCACACAAAAGAAAGTTAATTTAACGGGGGCTGTATCCATTATCGAAAGTGGCCAGCTGGAACGTCGGCCTAATCTTTCTACTTCATCGGCATTGCAGGGACTGGCTCCGGGTGTGACGGTGACCTCGCAGACTGGCGCTCCGGGTGGCGATGGCGGACAGATCCGGATCCGGGGAATTAATTCTTTTGGTGGTTCTGATTCCTCTCCATTGGTGATTATAGACGGTGTGGCCGGATCGATAGATAATATTGACTACAATCTGATCGAAAGTATCTCTGTGCTCAAAGATGCTGCTTCTTCTGCTATCTATGGTTCGCGGGCTGCCAATGGCGTGATTTTGATTACGACGAAAAGAGGGAAGGACAAGTTGGCTATAGATTATAAGGGTTATATCGGTATGCAGGATCCAACCGCTATCCCTAAGGTAGCCGACGGACTCACGTATATGCGTATGTTTAACGAGGCGAACCGCAATGATGGAAATCAGCCTACTTATACGGATGAGGCCATGGAGGAATATCGCAAATTATATGCCGCTGACCCGGATAATTTTGATTGGCAAAAGGCAATTCTAAAGGGCTCTGGTTTTACACAAAACCATTTCTTGAGTCTTTCTGCAAATAGCGGTATTATTCGTGTAGCACCTTCGTTTGGTTATTCCACGCAGGACGGACTCATCAAGAACACGGGGTTTAAACGTTATGTTTTCCGTAATAATATGGACATTACGCCAAGTGATAAATTTTCGGTACGGATGGATCTCTCGGTGACCAATAAAAATAGAAAGCAGATTGCCGGTGAAGGAACGATATGGAATTACTTGGGCCGCATGCCGACGGATTTGCCTATTCGCCATCCCAATGGACTATGGGCTGAGGGTTGGGTAAAAAATAATCCTGTAGCGCAGATCGAAGAGGGTGGGAATAATAATACGAACAACCTGGAATTTATTGGGAATCTATCCCTGAATTATAAACCTACGGAATGGCTTAGCCTCCTGGGGACAATCGCGCCGAGGTATTTAACGAGAAATACGCATCAGTTTACCAAAATGGTAGAAGTATATGATGTAAATGGGGCTTCAGCTGGCTCGGCCAATACGACAACAGATCTTACAGAGCGTTCTTACAGGCAATATTTTGGGAGCTATTTTGTGACGGCAACGGCCGACAGATCTTATGGAGACCATAGTTTTAAAATGATGGTGGGGACCTCCCGGGAGTCTTTTAATGAAAAGTTTTTGATGGGTTACCGCCGGGACTTTATGTATGACACTTATGAGGTTTTAAATGCCGGGGCTGACAATGCAACAAAGAATAATGGCAGTACAATTGATGAGTGGCTGCTGATATCTCAGTTTGGCCGATTGAATTACAGCTTCAAAGATCGCTATTTATTTGAAGCGAACATCAGGCACGACGGAAGTTCCAGATTTGTTAAAAATAACAGATGGTCCACATTTCCATCTTTCTCTGCGGGCTGGCGCCTCAGCGAGGAGCCCTTTATGGAAAGTTTAAAAGGAGCGGTCAATCAGCTTAAATTAAGAGGCTCATGGGGTAAGCTCGGAAATCAGAATATCGGTGATTCTTATTACCCTTTCGCCTCGCAGCTGGCCTTGGGAAGTATATCCATGGGCGGACAATTGTATCCATTGGTATCGCAGAATGAAATGGCTAATGAAAGATTGGTGTGGGAATCTACGACGATGAGTGGGGCAGGGCTCGATGCGGTATTGTTTAAGAATTTTAGCCTGACTTTCGACTGGTATAGCAAGACGACCAATGGGATTTTGCTCAAACTTGATATACCTGCCGTACATGGACTTCCCGGACCGTTTCAGAATGCAGGCAAGGTGCAGAATAAAGGTTGGGAACTTGCTGTTCGTTATGATAAGAAATTTGGGGATTTTAAGCTCGGTTTAGGTGGGAATATAGCTGATGTCAAGAACAAAATCCTGGATATGAGCAATACAACGATGGGGACATTTTTACGTCAGCAGACTGGATATTCGATTAATTCTATTTATGGCTATGTGGCTGATGGTTATTACCAAGATGCGGATGAAATCAAAAACGGTCCTGCCCAGTTCGGAACGCTGCAGCCGGGTGACATTCGTTATAAGGATATCGCGGGAGGATTCGATGGGGCTGGTAACCCGATACCGGATGGCAAAATCAATGAAAGTGATAAACTGATCATTGGTAATACGATTCCACGTTATACCTATGGTGTAAATCTGGATCTGAGTTACAAAGGGCTTCGGCTGAATGCATTTGTGCAGGGAGTGGCCAAAGCGGATGGCTACCTGAGCTCGCATTATGTTGTCCCGCTGGCAATGGCAAGTGCTGTCAAGGAATGGCAGACCGATTACTGGACGGTAGACAATCCGGATGCTGCATTGCCGCGCTTGTCGCATTCTTCGACCAACAATACGCAAAACTCCACTTTCTGGATGCGGAGTGCAGCTTATCTCCGGCTTAAAAATATACAATTGGGGTATGAAATTCCACAGCATCTATTAGCAAAATTGAAATTGAATGGGCTGTTTGTGTATGTTAATGGACAAAATCTCTTTACGAAAACCAATTTCTATAAAGGATATGATCCTGAAATCAATTACAATGCAGGAGCTAGTGAAGGGGTTTCATTGGGAGATGGTAATTTCTATCCGCAGGTAAAAGTGTACACGTTTGGTGTTGATTTTAAATTTTAACGAAAACATGAAGAATCGCATAAAAATATATTTTGGTATAGCGCTGCTGGCTGCAACTGTTAGTGGCTGTAATTTGGATAAAGAACCGCTGAACGGTCCGGCCACGGGTACGTTTCCAAGCAATGAAACGGAAGCTGAGAATGGGTTGTTGGGGGCTTACAAGGCGCTGACCCTCCTGGATGCGAGCAGCACACCGTTTTTGCATGTGCTGGACAATATTACGGATATCGGTTATGCACGTCCGGGCAATAATTATACGCCTGGCATAACCAGCTCCTATACGACTGATAATGCCTTGGCTACGAAACCTTGGACAGCACATTATAAAACACTTGCTCGGGTTCATTTGGTGTTGGATAAATTGCCAGGATTACAAGGAAAGATTCCGCCCGAAAAGTTGAAGCAATTGGATGCAGAGCTCCGTTTTATTCGTGCCTACGTGTATTCGCAATTGATTGAATTGTATGGGGGAGTACCTTTATTGACTAAAAATGTACCTTTAGGAGAGGCGAATATCGCCAAAACGGATGCTGCTGAAATTAGGCAATGGATCATTGAAGAGCTGACCGCTATTGCGGATGCTTTACCTGTTAACCAGTCCGCTTACGGAAAAGTAAGAGCGAGCGGTGTTGCCGCCTATATGTTAAAGGCCCGGGTTGCACTTTATGCGGGTAAATTTGATCTTGCCGCAGCGTCAGCTGATCAGGCGATTAAGCTTTCAAACGGATTGCATGAGCTGACTCCTTTCAATGAAAGCATAAATTATGCTGGCAAGAACCATGTTGCGGGCGAGCCTGATGTGAGCAATATTTTTGGACATGAGGGGTTCAAGAGCAGTAAAGAGTGGATCTGGGTCATGGAATATAATATCAATGTTCCCGGCAATGTGCATAATCAGCAATATTATGCGGCTTCACGCCTTGGTAGAGGGGTGGCTTATTGGGGTCCAACGCAAGATTTCATCGACTCTTTTCAGGCTTCTGACGGTCTTTCGATTACCGAATCTACTGAATATGATGCTTCCAATCCTTTTGCGAATAGGGATCCGAGATTGGATATGTATTGTGTGCGGCCCGGATCTCGATTTCTTGGCTATCAATTTGAAATGAACAGCTCGTTTAAAAATGTGTCAAATTATTGGCCTGTTTTAAACGGGACCAGCGATAAGCCGGCCGTTGTGGCTAATGCAGACCAGTCTAATGCTGCCCGGTCATATAGCGGTTATTTGTGGCGGAAACATGTGGATATCAAAGATTTTGCAACGACTTCCGTCAATGGGCAAAGTGATCTGAATATCGGGCTTTTTAGGTATGCAGAATTGCTTTTGATCTATGCAGAAGCTAAAATAGAAGCGAATAAGATTGATAATTCGGTGTACGATGCCATCAATCAGATACGTCTTCGGGCGCATATGCCGGTACTTAAAGCCGGTCTTAGTCAGGCCGAATTAAGGAAAGCACTCCGTTATGAGCGTAAGGTCGAACTCGCTAGCGACGGCTTCAGGTGGTATGATCTGCGCCGCTGGGGAATTGCCAATCAGATCTTGAATGGTAATCTTTATCTTAACCGCGATGCAAATAAGTGGACTTCCGCAGTCCTGACCAAAATCGACGATAACGCTTCGCCGGTTTACAATACAGCGTTGGCGAATAAGGTTTTTGGTGTTCAGAATGTTATTTTTAAAATAAATAAGGATGAACTTTGGCCGATACCCGAAAGCGAAATTGTGATGGTCCCGAATCTGAAACAAAATCCTGGATACTAAAAGCGCTGTTCAAAAAGAAGGTCTCTAGCTGTTTAAACCTAAAGGCCTTCTTCCTGGTCAAGCAATGATTACTTTTACGCCGAGTTCCTCTATATTTTTGACATCACTTTCGGAGACTTTATTGTCGGTGATGATATAATGGATGTCTTCAATGTTGCATACCTTTCCGAGCCCTCTCTTTCCAAATTTGCTGCTGTCTGCCAGTACAATGACAGTTTGAGATGTTTCAAGCATTTTTTGGTTAAGGGTTGCTTCGGAAAGATTACTGATTGAAATGCCGAATTCGATATCTATACCATCCACGCCAAGAAAAAGAAGACTGCAGCTTACTTCGTCGAGCAATCTTGATGCATAGTGACCGGCTACCGAGGATGAATTTGGCCTGATCAGCCCGCCCAGCTGTAAGACTTCGATGTTTTTCTTGTTGCTAAGTTCGAGTCCGACTTTAAGCGCAGGAGTGATCACTGTCAGATGCTGTGTAGCTTCTAGATTTTTTGCCAGGGCATAGGCAGTGGTGCCGGAGCCGATCATGATCGAGTCGTTGTTTTTGATCAGTTTAATCGCAGCTTTGGCGATTCGTTCTTTATCATCGCTATTGATGGATTCTTTTTCCATGATATGGCGATCTCCCGCATAGGGATTGTAGGCAGAAGCGCCACCTTTTGTGCGAAATAAAAGGTTTTTATCTTCTAAAAGTTTAAGATCCTTACGAATCGTTACGCTGGAGACTTCCATTGCTCTGCTTAACCAATCGATGGAAATTTTTCCTTTTTCTTTAAGTTTCTTGAGTATGAATTCGTGTCGCTCTGTTATACTTTTCATAATGCTACAAGTTTATTGGCAAATATACTGTGTTGAAAATTAAACTTCAAGCTTCTAAATGTTAAATTATCTTTTTTTTTATTTAAAAATGTTTTATTTTGCTTTTTTTGTTATAAATTTGATTAATCAAAATAAAAGAAAAAAACCACAATCTATTTATGTCCAAGTTTGTCCTTCCGATTGCTCCGCTGTATAGGCGTTGGTTAATTATTCTCGTTATATTTTTGGCAATTGTCTTCAATTATTATGATCGCCAGATTGTGTCTATCTTAAAACCTATGCTAAAAGCGGAGTATGGTCTTGGGGACGATGGCTATGCATTGGTTATTAATGTTTTTACTTTGTTCTATGCGCTCATGTATCCGGTCTCCGGTTGGCTTGTGGATCGGTTTGGCGAACGACGGGTGATGTTAATCGGTATTCTGGGTTGGTCTCTGGCTTGTTTTGGTGGTGGATTTTCGCGCACCTTCGGTTCTTTTCTTTTTTTTCGTGGATTGCTGGGCGCTTCCGAACCTGCTAATTTCCCCGCGCAATTAAAGGTAATTACGGTCTGGTTTTCGGGCAAGATGCGGGCTACTGCCAATAGCCTTTGCATAGCCGGCAGTTCAATAGGGGCTATCGTTGCCCCGCCGATGGTTGCCTGGCTGGCAATTTCCTACAATTTTCATACGGTCTTTATTGTAGCGGGCGTAATTGGCCTGGTGATCGCCTTGCTGTGGTTTGTGATTTACATTGAACCACCCGCTGCCATCGCTGAGGAAAATACGGTTGAACCTAAACAATCGTCCTCGGCCTTTACCTGGAGGCAACTGTGGGGCAGAAAGTCGTTGTGGGGGATTCTGTTGATCCGATTCGTAAGTGATCCAGTTTGGTATTTTTGTTTGTTTTGGTTGCCAGGTTATCTTCAGGAAGAATCGGGCTTGACCTTGGCTCAGATTGGAATGTTTGGCTGGATACCATTTCTGTTGGCAGATTTAGGTGCTATCGGGACATCGGCTTGGTCTGATAGACTGGTAAGGAGAGGGAAAGACCCACTTCTGGCACGCAAGATTATGTTAACCGCAGTGGCGCTGCTGGCTCCGCTCTGTTGCCTCACCACTTATATTGCTAATCCTTATCTTACGTTGCTCATTTTTGGATTAGTGGCTATAGCGTGTCTGAGTTGGTTGTTTACGGTCAGTGTGGTGATTGCTGAGGCATTTCCTGTGGCTAATGTTGCCTCTGTTTTGGGTATTGCTGGCGGTTTTGGTGCCCTGGGGGCGGTCCTGTTTAATTATTTCGTCGGACAGATGCTGGGTTCGGTAGGTGCGGGCACCGTATTTATAATCATGGCATTTATGCATCCTTTAGCGGTATTGATCCTATGGACAATGGTAAAAAAAGAGCTTCCCGTGGCCGCGGAGCAGCAGCGGGCCGAATCGTTAGTCGTATAAAATTCCTTGACGTTCGTCTTTGTTTGTGTTTAACGTATTTATGTAGTTTGTGAAATAAATTTTTATAGAAATGAACAGTATGAAAAAGATTAGTGAACCTGCAAGAGAGGTTCCGGTAAGAATGGAGGTCGATGTATTGGTTGTCGGTGGAGGGCCTGCAGGTATTATTGCGGCGCAGGCTGCGGCTTCGGATGGTCTGAAAGTGGCTTTGATTGACAACAGAAGTTTTGTTGGTGGCAATATGACGATCGGTCTACCAATTTTGGGCTTTCTTGGGCAAAAGGGGAATCAGATCATCAAAGGTCTTCCTCAGCGTTTTATCGATAGGTTGAAAGCTGTGGATGCGGCATCGGAACACCGTCCTTGTCCATTGCACATGAGTCTTACGTTGGTAGAGCCCGAAGCGGTTAAAAATATTGGTTTAAAAGTTCTGGAAGAGGCAGGAGTAGAAGTCCTGCTGTATGTTTTTTCGGCAGGCGTGGTGATGGAGGGCGATGTGCTCAAAGGAGTGTTCATTGAAAGCAAATCCGGCCGGGAAGTAATTCTCGCAAAGACAATCATCGATTGTACAGGTGACGCCGATGTGGCCTTTAGGGCAGGGGTTGCCTGTGAGCAGGGGAATGAAACTGGTGGGGCGCAGCCACCGACACTGATGTTTTGCATGGGGGGTGTTGATACCGAAAAACTGCGTATGTCCATTGCCGAAGAACCCCGGACGTATCTGACGGATTTTATTCCCGCTGAATATTTTGGGCAGAATAACCAGTTTATCGTCGTTGGATTACGCAGCGTGATGGAGAAAGCGAGATTGGCGGGGTACCATTTGCCTGTTGAGCGTACGATATTAATCACAGGGCTCCGAGAAGGAGAGGTGTGGGTCAATATGTCTCGCGTGAATGGGGTGGACGGCACCAATCCGGCCAGTCTGACATTTGGAGAAATAGAAGGGCGCAAACAGGTCGAAGAGATTCAGCGCTATTTAGTGGAATTCGTTCCAGGATTCGAGCAGGCTAAATTTACTAAAATGGCTCCCTTTCTGGGAATTCGGGAGACTAGGCGTATTGTAGGCCAATATGTGCTTACGGCCGATGATATTTTAGCATGTACCCGTTTTGACGATGCTATTGCAGTAGCGAGCTACCCGCTCGATATCCATCATCCTGAAGGGGGAGGCTGTACCTTGACCTGGTGTGGGGACAGTTATGATATTCCATATCGTTCGTTGTTGCCTACACATATTAAAAACCTATTAGTGGCAGGGCGATCTATTTCTACGACGCATGAGGCGATGTCTGCGATTCGTGTAATGGCTCCTTGTATGGCCATGGGGGAGGCTGCCGGACGTGCTGCTAAAATCGCGGTTCGTAAAGGTGTTTCTCCCGCTGAAATCAATGTTGATGAGCTTCGTAGGGAACTGATTGCCGAAGGGGCATATCTTGGAGAAAATGAAACGGTCGTCTGATATGATAAGGGATACTAACAAGGATCTGCTAGGTCGAAGAGGTTTTTTGCAAAAGTTGGGGGCGGCTGCGCTTGTGTCGCTGCTACCCTTGGACGATACTGTTGCCAGTGGGTTTGTCAAAAAAGATAATCTTCGTGTCTTGACCTGTAATATACGGGTAGATCTCGAAGAGGACGCGGCAAAGGGATTGGGCTGGCAGCAACGACGGGCGGCATGTCTGGAAGTGATCAAGCGACAGCGGCCAGATATCATCGGTTTTCAGGAAGTCCTGTATAATCAATTTATAGCTATTAAAGATGCGATGCCGGAATATGTTGCGCTGGGATTCGATGGCCCGGAAATGGACGCCATCAAAACGGGATATCATGGTATTGCAAAAAATCCAGTTTTATTTTCCAAAAAGCGGTTTGAGCTGTTGGCAGCTGGTACATATTGGCTATCCGAGACACCGTTGATAGGTGGAAGTGTTTCTTGGGGCTCAGCACGCGCCCGTAATGCCTGTTGGGTACGGTTGTACGACCGCTATAGTAAAAAGGAGTTTCGCCTAGTGAATCTTCATCTGGATCATGTCAATGCCGAAGCAAAACTGAAGCAGATAGCGGTGGTACTGGATGAGTCTGCGCAATATGCCGATGGATTAGTGCAGGTCATGACCGGCGATTTTAATGTTGGCCCCGACAGCCAGGTGCACCAGAATGTGCTGTCAGCAGGCTGGAAAGATACTTTTATTGAACTGCATGGTGCGAAAGATTTTGGTGGCACGACCCATGGATTTAAAGGTGAACAGTATGAGAAGAAGGACCGGGCAAAAAAAATCGACTTTATATTTACCAAAGGTCCGGTTGTTCCTAAAGCATCAGTCATTATCAAAGACAATGTTAAGGGGATTTACCCGAGTGATCATTATTTTTTGTTTGCTGAACTTGAATTATAAATAGGCACAGCAATTTTAAAAGAGCAATATATTTAATATTGCTTTTTTTTGTTTAATAATTTTTTATTTAATGTTATTTTATGTTTTATTTTGTTTTATTTTGTTAATTTAGTGCTGTAAAGTAACCAATATTCAAAAAAACTAAATTATGATACACATACTTGGGAAATGGGGAATTCCTTCAAATTTAAAATGGGGTTATCTGGGTATCCTCCTTTTTATGATGGGCGATGGTGTTGAACAGGGCTGGTTGAGTCCCTATCTAATAGCGCATGGAATGAATATACAGCAGTCAGCTAGTTTATTTACGGTTTATGGAGTGACAATTGCCATATCTTCTTGGTTTTCGGGTGTACTTGCCGAAAATTACGGCCCGCGCAGATCCATGGTGATGGGCTTACTGCTTTATATGATCGGTACAATCGGTTTTGTCGGACTTGGGATGCAAAAGCTTGATTTTACTTTCATGCTGTTATTTTATGCCATTCGTGGTTTCGGTTATCCGCTGTTTGCTTATTCCTTTATGGTCTGGATTACCTATCGTACACCTCAATCGATGTTAGGGCGTGCTGTAGGCTGGTTTTGGTTTGTTTTTACGGGGGGATTGAACGTACTCGGTGCTTACTATTCAAGCTGGGCCTTAGATTACATGGGCTACCAGAATACGCTGTGGTCCTCGTTGTTATGGGTCTTGATCGGCGCTTTTTTCGCCTTGGTTTTAAACCGTGACCGATTTGCGGTCCGTCATGCCGGGCAATCGAAATTAAAAGATATGCTGAAAGGACTGACCATTGTTAGGCGCGAGCCTAAGGTCTTGTTGGGCGGAATCGTAAGGGTGATCAATACCACGGCACAGTTTGCTTTTCCGGTCTTTCTGCCCATGTATATGGCCCAATATGGTTTTGAAACCAAGGCTTGGTTGCAGATTTGGGGTACCATTTTTACCAGCAATATCGTCTTTAACCTCCTATTTGGATTTGTTGGAGATCGGCTTGGCTGGCGTAACACCATTATGTGGTTTGGAGGGGTAGGCTGTGCGGTTGCAACACTGCTGTTTTATTATTCACCGGCCTGGTTTGGTGGTAATTATTGGGCTGTATTGGCAGCAGGCGTACTATGGGGTGCTTTGCTCGCCGGGTACGTCCCACTGTCGGCACTAGTACCTTCTTTGGTAAAAGAGGAGAAGGGGTCGGCAATGGCGATTCTCAATCTCGGGGCTGGCCTGCCTGTATTTGTAGGTCCGGTTCTGGTTGGGCTGTGCATCGGTACGCTGGGAAGTGAGGGTGTAGTTTGGATGCTGGCGGTCCTTTATTTGTTGAGCGCTTTCTTGACTGCCTTAATCAGACTGCCTGTGCAGCATTCAATTAAAATTGATAGAAATATATAAAATTAAATAGAAGAACGAAAACTATGAAAGTATTATTGACGGCTCCCTATGAGAATGAGAAGGCATTCGGAGAATTGGTGGGTTTGGTTGGCGAAGTTATTTATCGGCCATGGAAACCACATGGCAGAGCCTATAACCCAGCGGAGCTCATTGATCTTTTGCGGGACACGGGAGCGGAGGCCTTGATCGCTGAACATGACGAAATTACTGCGGAGGTGCTTCATGCGAATCCTTCGTTAAAGTTTGTCGGTATTTGCCGCGGCACACCGTCCAATATTGATTTACCTGTAGCCACCAAGCTGGGGATTCCTGTTTTTAATACGCCGGCCCGCAATGCGCAGGCTGTCGCTGAAATGTTTATCGCCAATGTGATTACGCTGATGCGTAATACGCTCCCAGCTGTTGACTGGCTGGAAAATAAAAATTGGGGCGTGGGTGCACATACTTCCTATCTGCAATTTAAAGGAAATGAACTTGCTGGAAAGAAGGTAGGAATGGTTGGTTTTGGTGCAGTGGGCCAGCATATCGCACGCATGTTGAGCAGCTTTCCTAGTGAAATTTATTACTTCGATCCCTACTATACGGACGAGAATACCGCGTATAAGAAGGTGGAATTAACCGAACTTTTTACTTCTTGCGATGTTGTAGGGATACACCTGCCCGTAACTCCGGAGACCGTAGGTATGATTGATGCAAAATATCTTTCTTTATTGAAAAAAGAGGCTATTTTTGTTAATACAGCCCGGGCTACGGTGGTCAATCGTGAAGACTTACTTATGCTTTTGGAGGCAGGACAGATCCGTGGTGCTGTGCTCGATGTATTTTATCATGAACCTCCAGATGAGATTGACTATAAAATGATCCTCCACAAGAATGTCATCGCCACACCGCATATTGCCGGCGCCACGCACGAAGTAGAGGACCATCATGCATTTATTATGAACAATAACTTGAAGGAGTATTTTGTGAATGGAAATAAGACGATTCGTCAATTGGTAAATAAAGCTGTACTTGAAAACTTAAATGTATAAAAGGTGATAAAAAAAGCATATTTGATTGTAGATATCGGTACGGGGAATGCGCGTGTCGGCGTAGCATCCCCTGCGGGTGAGTTATTGAGCATAAAACGGGAAAATGTACAGTATGAATCTGACAATCGTTACGAAGAATCTATTTACTTTGATCCCAATAAACTCTGGGACGAAATTTGTCGTCTGTCTGCTGAAGCGATAGCAGAAGCCGGTTCGGTACAGATTGAAGCGATCACGGCAACCAGTCAGCGCGAGGGTATCGTCATTATGGACAAAGACGGAAACTCGGTTTTGGGGATGCCGAATATAGATCATCGGGGAAGGGCATGGGAGAACGAACTGGCAGCTAAAGCTCAGGTGTATCAAATAACCGGCAGATACCCAACTTCTCTTTTTTCGGCATTCAAATTGGTCGGTCTTCGCGAGGTATATCCCGATATCTTTAATGATATCGCTTGCTTTATGAGTATTAGCGACTGGGTCCAATATAAATTTTCAGGAATCTGCGGTTATGAGCATTCGCAAGCTTCCGAAACTTTATTGTATGATGTTGCCAGAAAAAATTGGAGCCAGGAGTTATTTGCGCAGTTTAATTTGCCTACCGCCATTGTTCCGCCGTTGAAAGAGGCGGGTTCCATTTTGGGGTATATTCTACCCGATCTCGCCGTAAAAATGGGGATCAATGCTGGGGCTAAGGTGATTGTTGGTGGCGGCGATACGCAACTGGCCATCAAAAGTATTGCGCCATCAGCTAACGACGTTGTGATCGTTTCGGGTACAACAACACCTATTATCAAGATTGTTGAGGATTATGTTTTGGATTCGGATCGGCGTACTTGGACCAGTCGCCATGTTGAAGCCGATGAGTTTATCCTAGAAGCCAATGCTGGTGTGACGGGGCTCAATTACCAACGTCTGAAGGAGATCTTCTATCCAAACGAAGGCTATGATATCATCGAAAAAGAACTGGAAAAAGTGACCTATTCGCAGTGTGTGGCTTCACTGGGGTCGCTTATCGCAGACGAGGACAAACCACTTACCAAAGGGGGATTTATTTTTAATGCCCCGGTCTCTCATCAATTGACCAGAGGTAGTTTTGTTTTCGCTATCCTTTGGGATATAGCATGTAGCATTTACGAGAATTACAAGTTTTTGTGTGCTGTATCGCCGCACAATGAAAGCTATATCTGGGCCTGTGGTGGTGGTATGGAAAGCCGAAAATTACGACAATTTATCGCTAATTTATTTGGCAAAAGCATCAAGATCAGGGATACCTTTCGGCAAGCATCGGTTTTGGGCGGAGTCCTTGTCTGTAACGAAGCACTTGGTTTGGAAAATTTTGAACCTGTGCTGTTGGACGAAGTCGAACCCCAAAATCACGAACAATTTGAGCAATTGTATTTGGAGTGGAAAAATGCACGCAGAACATTTAAGCAAGTGACCTCATAGATGGATACCTATTTCTTTGGATTGGATGTTGGCACACAGGGTGCACGTGCCGTGTTGGTCGATCAGCTCGGAAATATAGTGGGATCAGAATCGGTGAAATTCGATCTCGATGAGCGGTTTAGAGAAGAGCAGTCCCCTGCTATATGGTGGCGAGACTGTGCCGCTATTATTACCAAAATTCTGGCGGGATTGTCACAGACGATCGATAGAGAGGCCATTCGGGCAATTTCTGTAACGTCGACTTCGGGAACGGTTATACCTCTTGATCGAAATAACCTTCCGCTTCACGATGCGATCATGTATAGCGATGGCCGGTCTGTAAAGCAAGGGGAGCGTTGTATGCAAGCGGCAAAAGACCATGTACAACATGGGTATACCGGATTCAATTCCTCGAGTGGAATGAGCAAAATGCTGTGGTATGTAGAGCATTATCCAGATAAAGTAAAAAATATCGCTTTATGGATCCATGCCTCGGATTATATCGTAGGTAAGCTGTCGGGGAATTATCACATGACTGACTATACCAATGCGCTCAAGAGCGGATATGACCTGAATGCCTTGGAATGGCCTTCTTATATTGTTGATGTATTGGGTATGAAGCCTGAATGGTTACAACAGGTTGTCCCGTCCGGTACAATCATTGGTAAATTGAGTGCGGACCTGGCAATGGCTTGGCAGCTACCGCGTATTGATGTGGTTGTCGGTATGACGGATGGCTGTGCGACTCAGATGGCGTCGGGAGCCGTAAATCCCGGAGAGTGGAACACGACGATTGGGACTACTTTAGTCATCAAAGGGGTGACCAAGTCACAAGTCATTGATCCCTTGGGTAGGTTATATAGCCATCGCCATCCTGAGGGGCACTGGATGCCCGGCGGGGCGAGCAATACAGGGGCGGACTGGATTAGCCTGGATTTTCAGGCTGATTTTCAGGAATTGACCGAACAGGTACCAGTATTGATTCCTACAGGGCTGTTAGCCTGGCCGCTCAAACATAAGGGGGAGCGCTATCCCATTATGGCACCTCAGGCTCGTGGTTTTGAACCCGAATCTGTCTCCCGGGAACTCGTGTTTGCAGCCAATTTAGAAGGGGTGGCTTTTATTGAGCGGTTAGCCTATGAGATTATTGAGGAACTGTCTGGTGAAAAAGTCAATGCCGTATTTACCGCCGGAGGTGGAAGTAATAGCAAGGTCTGGTTGAGGATCAGGAGCGCCGTGCTGAAAGTGCCGATTTTCAAATGTAAGGAGGCAACCGGTGCACTGGGGGCGGCAATTATGGCCGCATCATATAGCTATTATAGTTCTTTGGAAGAAGCTGCTTCAAAAATGACCCATAAAGAAATGCAGGTGTTTCCCGATATGGAATTAGCAGATTCCTATGAAGGACAATATCAACAGTTCAAATATAAACTCAAACAATTAGGCTATATTTAAGATGGTAACGATTATACTTTTAAGACACGGCGAAACGGCGTATAATGCCAATGGAAATCGGTATTGTGGACGTACGGATATCGCGTTGACTGGTAAAGGAGTGGATCAGGCCAAGCGTATGCAGCAGCTTCTGGAAGGACATAATTTTGAAGGGGTCTTCTGTTCTCCGCTGATCCGCGCCCGCCAGACTGCTGAGATTGCATCGGGTGCTGTACATGAATTACAGGTGGACAATAGATTGATCGAAATTGATTTTGGACAATGGGAAGGAAAGTGTTCGCCTGATTTTATTGCCGAGGATCCTCAGGCTTGGGAAAATTGGTTGCAGTCACCAGAGGATTATGCAGCAGGAAGAGTAGGAGAGACCGGACGCCAGGTGATCGATCGTGTCAAAAGTTTTTATGATGATATCCTACAGCGCTACGATGGTAAAACTGTTTTGATCGTTGGTCATAATGGAATCAATCGGCTGTTTTTAGCGTATCAGCTCGGGATGCCGCTGGCTAACTATCGACGAATTGTCCAGGAGAATTCTGCTTTGACACTATTTACTTTAGATAAAGTGGCTGGTTTTAATTTATTAAAATTGAATGCCTGAACTTTTTTTCTGAATGGATCAATTGTCTATTAAGGAGCACAACGTATTCATCCCATAGAGCAGGTCTCTCAGTGTGAAGCGATATATACACAAATTTTTAACCGTTAAAAATAAGTTAGTGATGAGAAAAATAGGTTTTTTTATCAGTTTGTTAGCGAGTACGATGGCATTGGGGGAACTGCAGGCGCAGGAGCTTCATACGCTTGACTTTAAAACCTGTAAAGCGATGCGTGCATATTTTCGCTATTCACCTGGTAAAAAGATAATAAGCGGCCATCGTGGTACGATCGAAAATGGACTGCCTGAAAATTCGATCCCGGCATTTGAAGCAGTGCTGAAAAAAACGCCTGCTATTTTCGAAATAGATCCGCGTTACACAAAGGACAGTGTTGCCATACTGATGCATGATGCAACGTTGGAGCGGACAACAAACGGAGTTGGCAAAGTTGCTGATTATACTTGGGCTGAACTTCAGAAATTGAGGTTGCGGGACAAGACGGGCAAGGTGACCCCGTATGGAATCAATACACTTCAGGAAGTGATCGATTGGGCCAAAGGTAAGACCATACTCAATCTGGATAAGAAAGACTTGCCATTGGCTAAGACTGCTGAAATCATACGCCAAAATAGTGCGTATGCCTGGGTCTGGGTGACGGTGCATAATGTCGAACAGGCGAAATATTACCTTGATCAAAA
This sequence comes from Sphingobacterium puteale, assembly GCF_003627955.1. Classification (GTDB taxonomy): domain Bacteria; phylum Bacteroidota; class Bacteroidia; order Sphingobacteriales; family Sphingobacteriaceae; genus Sphingobacterium; species Sphingobacterium puteale. The sequence goes on from NZ_RBWS01000011.1 coordinate 49,304, forward strand.
TAAAGATCAGTATTTGTCCATGCATATTAAAGACCGGGCAGCTTTAGCTAAATTTGAATCCTCGGGGCTACCCTACGACCGGATGATTGTTTATATCGGTTCTGAAATTGTGCCAGCAAATCAGGAAATGTACCGTTTTTTTAACAACAAAGGGGTGATGTGCATGATATCAACTGCGCCTAGCTACGATAAACTAGCAGAAAAAGAGCAACGTTACGAGAGCTATAGCGCTGTATTCGAAGACGGAGCTTCTGTTTTAGAATCTGATTTACCAATAGAGGTAAGTCGTGCGATCAGCCAGAAATAAATTGCCATAAGGAGTTGCAGACCGAGCCGAAGCTACGCTGGGCATCATCGTAAGCTTTGCGGCAAGTAGGCTACTCCGAAGCTGGCGACCTAAAGGCCCAGAGAAGTAACAAAAGGCTTGGTTTTAATAACAAAGGGTATTAATAACAAAGGGTATTCCTATTGCATGAATACCCTTTGTAATCCTATAAAATGAACCATACGCTCTTTGTTGCTAGGCTTTTAAGTTGGGCGTATTTGCCAAAGAATGTCCATATATACCCATATCTTTACGCAGGTCGTCTGCAATCAAAAACAATACTTATCTAACTGTGATTTTACATCCATCGATGTTAGAAAGCAATTACCTACGAATGGGCCTTCATGGATGAGTACCTGGAGAAGATTAGCATCAGTTTTACAGCTGAATGATAAGTATTGATATCTTTTTGTGGGATACTACAGGAGCGAACATCAACAAGAACGATTACCTCGACGGGCTGAGCAGACAAGCAGATTACTAGGGAGTGCGGAATAAGAACAGTGAAATTGGCGCTGACTCCTAGAATAAATTAAATGTTTGTTTTACATTTAATTTATTCTTATTTTCGATTTACATAACCAATGGTGTAAACTAAAGCAGCCACGATGTTTATATTCAGTTTGAGCGAAAGACAATTTTTTTTAAGCTAATAAGTGTTGTTTTGACATTTAAAATGAAGCTTTGGTAGCTACACCTTATAAATAAACTTTTTATGAGATCAATTAATTTAACGAAGAAACGGATCAATTGGTGCGGATTGATCGTTTTATCCACGGCACTGTTACCTTGCCCAGGGTATGCGCAGGAGCAAGTGGCATTGAAAGGTAGGGTAGAAGGCCAAAATGGCAAGCCTTTGTCTGGGGTTACGATCTATTCGAAGACCACAGCCAAGGGTGCTGTCACGAGCAATGATGGGGAGTTTACCATTCCATCTGCTGCTGCAGACACATTGACATTTAGTTTTATCGGCTATGATACGCAAAAAGTAGGCGTCGGAGGAAGATCCAATCTTGTGATCAAATTAATTCCTAACAACGAACAGCTCTCCGAAGTGGTCGTTATCGGGTATGGCCAACAGCGAAAAGGAGATTTAACGAGTTCGGTTGCGACGGTGACATCCGAAAATTTTGTAAAAGCTCCTGTTCAGGATGCCGGCCAGTTGTTGCAGGGTAAAGTGGCCGGATTAAGCGTAGGGACAACAAGTGGAAACCCGACGGGTGGAAGCCAGATCCTACTACGCGGAAATACAACATTGTTTGGTGCAAATAGCGACCCATTAGTGATTATTGATGGAATCCCAGGAACATTAAATACCGTAGCCCCCGAAGATATTGAATCCATCGATGTGCTCAAAGACGGCTCGGCTGCGGCGATCTATGGCGTACGGGGTACCAATGGCGTCATTATCATTACAACAAAAAGGGCAAAAGGCCAGGAAACAAATGTCATTGACTATGCGGGGTCCGTAAGTACACAATCCATATTGCGCAAACCGCAGCTGCTGACAGCCAGCGACTATCGCCAGCAGATCAGCGAGGGGATAAGGGATGCTTCCTGGGATCTGGGCTCGGATACCGACTGGCTAAAAGAAATTTCACAGACCCCACTGACACATATCCATAATTTGACATTTCGTGGCGGAAGCAGTAAAACAAATTATCTGGCATCAGCGAATTACAGGTATTTGGAAGGAATTCTGAAACGTTCCGATAATGAAACATTCAGCGGAAGAATAGATGTTAACCATACGATGCTGGACAATAAGCTTAAATTCAATCTAAGCCTGCTCAATCAGACCAATAGCTTTACGCAGACACAAGATGGGGGAACTTTTAATGGATATACCTATAGGCAGGCACTGATATTTAATCCGACATCGCCCGTATACAATGAGAAGGGGAAATGGTTTGAACAGCCTAGTAATTTTAACTATGAAAATCCCCTCGCTCGTCTTTATGAGAGCGACGGTCAGACCCGTAGCGTAAATTCTAGGATGGCTGGTACGATCACCTACAATCCGATCGCTGATCTGAAATTAAGTTCGCTCTTTTCATACTCAAGAAATAATATCACGGCAGGCTATTCCGAGACCAAAAACCATATTTCCAACTTAAGAGATAGTCGGAATGGTTATGCTGCGCTCGGGAATAGACTGATCATTGATCGTCTGATGGAACTTACAGCGGAGTATACCAAGACCATCGGAAAGCATCGCGGTAGTATTTTGGCTGGTTATGGTTACCAGGAAAATGAAAATTCGAGCAGCTTTATCCAAAACTGGGATTTTCCGACCGATGTATTTGGTTACAATAATATCGGGCTAGGCAATGCAATAAAAGATGGTAAGGGTGCCATCGGCAGCGATAAATTTGAGACCAACCTGATCAGCTTTTTCGGCCGGCTGACCTATAGCTACGACGATCGCTACCTGTTACTGGCAAGTGTCCGCCATGAAGGGGCAAGCCAGCTCGTCGGTGCAAAAAGTCCATGGGGTACATTCTCGGCGATTTCTGGAGGTTGGCGGATCTCCAACGAATCCTTTATGGAAGATCAGACAGTCTTTGATGACTTAAAATTGCGCGCCGGATATGGGGTAACGGGAAATCCGCCATCTAACCTCTTTTTGGGACAGGCTCAATTGGGTTACGGTGGATATATTTATTCCAATGGACATTGGGTACAATCGCTTGGTCCAACTTCTAACCCTAACCCCAATATTCGATGGGAAGAAAAACGGGAAAGTAATTTTGGACTAGATTTCAGCTTGTTAAAAGGACTTGTAAGTGGTAATATTGACTATTATATCCGGGATATTAAAGGCTTGTTATATGATTATCAAGTGCCGAGCCCCCCAAACTTGGTTACGACAACAAGGGCTAATGTGGGAACCATGCGCAACAACGGTATAGAGGTGCTGCTCAATATAGCGCCCGTGCGTAAGCCCAATTTTGAATGGAATACCAGCTTACTGTTTTCGACAAATACCAATAAGCTGAAGAGCCTGTCCAATGAACTGTACCAAACGACAAATGATTACTTTACAACTGGCGGTACGGGCGAACCGATACAGACCTTTACAAATATTGTCTATATCGGTCAGCAGATCGGTGATTTCTACGGATTTAAGGCCGTGGATATCGACGATAATGGAAAATGGATCTATGAAGGTGCCGATGGTGCACGTGTAGCATACAACGATTTCGGGCACACCTTTGAGGATAAAAAAGTACTCGGAAATGGCCTCCCAAAATACTATGCAGGCTGGAACAACAATTTCCGCTATAAAAATATTGACCTCTCCGTCACCATGCGCGGTGCATTTGACTATCAAATTCTTAATTTCCAGCGTATGTATCTTGAAAATCCTAGTTTGCAGAATTATAACCGCTTGGCATCGTCAGAGGATTTGGTATTTGGCAAAGCAAAATTAACGGCTCCGCTTGAGTTCAATAGTTATTACATTGAAGACGGAGACCATTGGAAGATAGACAACATCACGTTGGGCTATACTTTCCGAAATATGAAAAGCAAGTGGCTGAATAATGCCCGTATCTATGCAAGTTCGCTGAATACTTTTGTCATCACAGGATACAAGGGCATCGATCCTGAAGTAAATCGCTTGGGATTGTCGCCGGGTAATGATGACCGGGATAAATACCCAACAACACGCACTTTTACTTTTGGTGTTAACGTTAGTTTTTAATTCTTTAAAGATGTCAATTATGAAAAGAAATAATTTAGCAAAGATCTTATTTGTCGGCTGTGCTTTTCTTTCGGTCAGCAGCTGTACAAAATTAAAAGATGATTCCTATACAACTATTATCTCCAATAAATTCCAGCCGACACAAGATGACCTGGCCTCACTTTTGGGAACAGCATATTCCAACTGGCGCTTTTTGCTACTCGATTGGGATGGCTTATGGCGGGCCCAGGAACTCAGCGGTGATCAGGAAGTCATTCCGGCAAGACCGAATGGATGGGTCGATGGCGGAGTATATAAACGTATCCATCAACATACTTGGACTGCTGATGAAGGCATAGTGGTGCAAACTTGGAACAGAACGTTTGCCGGAATTACAAACTGTAACCGAATCATTTACCAAATCGAATCCGGTATGATTCCCGTAGCGGAAAATAAGGAGGCTGTCATTGCAGAACTGAAAGTCCTCCGGGCAGCTTATTATGCGATTTTATGCGACGCCTTTGGCAATGTCCCAATTGTAACGCAGTTTGACCTTCCCGAAGGCTTTCTTCCGAAACAAAATTCCCGTAAGGAGGTGTATGATTTTGTTGTCAATGAAATCGAATCCAATAGCAGTTTGCTCAGCGAAAAGAATGACAAAAGTACGTATGGTAAATTGAATAAATGGGCAGCAAATGCGTTGTTGGCGCGTATGTACCTGAATGCCGAGGTGTATAGCGGTACGGCACAGTGGCAGAAAGTAATTGCCACCTGCGATGCAATTATCAACTCAGGTGCAGGCTATATGCTGGAAAATAACCAAAAGAACGTATTCGTTACCGAGAACCAGAATTCGAAGGAGATCGTATTTGCCCTGCCGTTGGATGAAAATTATACCAATAACTGGAATGCATTTGACCTTCATATGCAGTCACTTCCTTCGGAAAGTCAGGCGACCTACAACTTGCTTTCGGCACCATGGGGCGGTATGTGTGCGACACCTCAGTTTATTCGTTCTTTTGATCAAGATGACATTCGGAATCAACGTAACTGGATTCAGGGACAGCAATATTCTTCTTCTGGACAAGCACTCGTCGTAGGGCTCGGGGCATACAAGGACAAACCTTTGCACCTGATCAACGAGGTTCCTTCGATTGATGCCTCCGAAACCATCCACGGTTTCCGTTTGGGTAAATTCGAAATTAAGCAAGGGGCGGCGGTACAACTCAGTAATGATTATCCGATCGTCCGGTATGCCGAGGTTTTGATGATGAAAGCGGAGGCACTCTTGCGGTCCGGTAAGCCCGATGAAGCTGCGCAGATTGTAACGACAGTAAGGCAGCGGGCTTTTCCCGATCAGCCTGCCAAAGCAATTGTTACGGGAAGCCAGCTACAGGGGGGCAGCACCTATGATTACGGTCAGCGTGACAGTGATGGAAGTACCAAGGAGGGCGGGGCCGATATCAAATATGGCCGATTTTTGGATGAATTGGGCTGGGAATTCGACCAGGAAGCACACCGGCGCACAGACCTGATCCGTTTTGGCGTTTTCAGCACGAAATCGTGGCTCTCACATAAGGCAACCAAGAATGCAACGCGCAACTTGTTCCCAATTCCACGGCCGGCTTTGAACACCAATTCAAACTTGGCTCAAAATCCTGGATATTAGTAATAAAGGTGAAACGGAAAATGAACGTTAAGATGAAAAGACTAACATGCTATGCAGTACTGATTTCGCTATTGGCGACTGCATTTTTTGCCGAAGGTCAGGCGCAGACTAAAGAGGCTAAACAATACGATTACCCAATCGAACCTGTTTCTTTTGTGGATGTAAAGTTTACCGATAAATTTTGGGCACCTAGACTTAAGATCAACCAGCAGGTGACGATCCCCATCGCACTCCAGCAGTGTTACTCCACCGGAAGGGTCGATAACTTCAAGAAAGCTGGCGGCCTGATGAAGGGATATTTCAATACAGAATATACCTTTGACGATACAGATATTTATAAGATAATAGAAGGAATGGCCTATTCGATACAGACCAATCCGAGTGGGGAACTGGAAAAGCAGATGGATTCACTGATCTATTTTATAGGAAAGGCGCAGGAATCTGACGGTTACCTGTATACCGCGCGTACAGCTGCCGAGCCTGGAAAGCTACATCCATGGACTGGAGAGAATCGCTGGGAGAAAGATCCTGATCTGAGCCACGAGCTATACAATTCAGGACATTTATATGAGGCTGCCGTAGCGCATTATTTGGCCACTGGAAAGCGTACATTATTGGAAATAGCCATTAAGAATGCCGATCTCCTGGTAAAGGACTTTTTGCTGGGGGGATTGAAATATGAACCCGGGCATCAGATCGTAGAAATGGGCTTGGCAAAGATGTATCGTGTGACCGGAAAAAAGAAATATCTTGATCTGGCGAAATATTTTCTTGACCTGAAAGGAAAGGGTGTTCGGGGTGAATATGCGCAGAGCCATAAACCGGTCATCGAACAAGACGAAGCTGTGGGGCATGCCGTACGCGCAGTTTATATGTATTCGGGTATGGCCGATGTCGCAGCACTTACCGGCAATAAGGCCTACCTAAATGCAATTGATAAGATATGGAACAACGTGGTTGATAAAAAGTACTATGTTACCGGCGGAATCGGTGCACGGGGACATGGAGAGGCATTCGGTGATAACTATGAACTACCGAATATGTCCGCTTATTGTGAGACCTGTGCGGCAATTGGCAATGTGTATTGGAACCATCGCCAATTCTTGATGCATGGTGATTCGAAATATTATGATGTAATCGAACGTACCTTGTACAATGGTGTACTCTCAGGTGTGGGGCTCTCAGGGGACCGTTTCTTCTATCCAAACCCCTTGGCATCTGAGGGGCAGCATACACGTGCCGAGTGGTTCGGCTGTGCATGTTGTCCGAGTAATGTATGTCGTTTTATACCTTCAATACCAGGATATACCTATGCGCACAAGGACAATGAAATCTATGTCAATCTTTTTGTGGAAAGTGAAACGACAATCGACCTGCCCAAGAATAAGGTCCACCTTTCACAGAAATCGAATTATCCCTGGGAAGGCAATACGACAATCAGTGTTACTCCGGAAAAAACTGCGGCATTTGACGTTTTGGTAAGGATACCGGGCTGGGCTTTGGAACGTCCGGTTCCGAGTGACCTCTATACCTATGTTAAGCCCGAAAGAAAAGAAGTGGAGATCCAGATAAACGGTAAGCCGATTGAATATACCGTCAGGGCAAACGGTTATGCCACGTTAAACCGTCAATGGAAAAAAGGTGATCGCATCGACATCGTATTCCCAATGGACGTAAAACGTACGATTGCGCATGATCAGGTGAAAGATGATAAAGGAAAGGTGGCGTTGGAACGGGGGCCAATTGTATACTGCTTGGAATGGGCAGACAACGATGGTAAAGTCTCGAATGCCGTGCTTACCGATGATGTGCTGGTTAAGAGCAGCTATCAGCCCGATAAACTTAATGGTATTGTTAGCCTGGCAATGGAAGGTAAAAGTACCGCTCGGGACGGGCAGAATAATATAGTAGAAAAGGACAAAAAGCTGACGGCAATTCCCTACTATGCCTGGGCCAACCGTGGTGCTGGTGAGATGGAAGTCTGGATTCCCAGAACGGTGGAATATACAAAACCATTGCCTGCTATGACAAATTCGTCGCGTGCAAAAGTAACCTCTTCCAAGGGTGTAAATGCTTCATTGGCGAAAGTGAACGATGGCTATTGGCCTAAGAGTTCTTCGGACCGAGATGTCTCCTTTTATGCATTATGGCCAGCGAAAGGCACGCAGGAATGGATAGATTATGAGTTTGAAAAACCAGTGCAGATTTCCCAGGCAAGTGTCTATTGGTGGGATGACCGACCTTGGGGCGGGAGCAGAATTCCAGATAGTTGGCGTATAGAATATCTCGATCTAAATGGCAATTGGGCCGAAGTAAAAAATACAACAGCATACACGCTTGAACAAGACAAGACCAATACGGTTACTTTTGAAACCGTTTCTGCACAAAAAGTCCGGTTAAAATTTCAGATGGGCAAAGACTTTTCGGCAGGAATATATGAATTTGAGGTAAAGTAATCGATTACATGGACAAATTGCGGAGCCCTTAAAAAAAGGCTCCGCAATTTTCGTACATACAAAAATGTCGATAACCTATTATCCCTCTGATTTGTCCCGAACGAATACGACTGTCAGATCGTTGTGCACTGATCGGAATTTTTGCCATCCCTAAAGCGGACACCTCGCTCCAAATGCTAAAGAATAATCAGTATAAAATATTAATATCCCAAAACCTCTAATGAATAGGATTGGAAGGAGCTTCAATTTAAGGACATTGAAGCTTTTTTTTGTTTAAATTAATCGATTTAGTTATCCCGGTGTTATCCCTTCGTTTATAAGCTTTATTCGCTCTTATTCTTGGAATTTAATCATTTCTATGTGGAATTAAACATTGTTTTAAAACAAAATATGCTGAATTATCACACAATAACTAAACTGTTTAATGTTTATTTGTAAATTTAAATCATTGTATATTAATTATTTATAATTTTTTTGTGAAAAATATTTTTTAAAATACTAAATCGGTTAAATTTATTTTTTATGTTTGTATCGCAGGTAGGAAAGGGCCTGTATTTATAAACCTTAAATAGTTAATTGCTATACAATCTTTCAGACTGAAATGAATATCGTTTCAGGTTTTTTTACTCGGATCTAAAAATGTTGTTTTGACGTTTAAAAAATCTGAAAAGATTTATTTGCGATTTTTTATAAATGTGAAATAAACAATTATAAACATGTAAATATGAAAAGTAGATCAAGTATTCAGTCCTTGGTGGCGGGCATTGCCTGTAGTGTTTTCATGGTACAGGTCAACCCCTTGTTTGCGCAGCAGATCCAGGTGCGAGGACTTGTAAAGGATTCCAAAACAGGGTTGCCCTTATCAGGGGTATCAATCCGCATCAACAATCAGGCAAAGGGGAGCTCGGATAGCAAGGGGCAGTTTGTACTGCAGGCCAACTCGGGTGAAAATATAGAGTTTCGCCTAATTGGTTATGAGGTACAATCACAAAAGGCGCAAGGTAGCATGAGCGTGGCACTAAAATCAACGGAAGGAACGTTGGAAGAAGTGGTTGTTGTCGGCTATGGTACACAAAAACGAGCCACCTTAACGGGGGCCGTCGAAACCGTCAGTAGTAAAACATTTGAAGACCGAGCGGTTACCAATGTTGCTCTGGCACTGCAGGGACAGACGCCGGGGCTTACCGTTACACGGACATCACCTAGGCCAGGTAACGAAGGGCTCAACCTTTCCATTCGTGGAGCCTCATCCATCAACGGTTCTAAACCGCTGATCGTCATTGATGGCGTGCCGGCATTGAACGATTATTCCTTTCTAAATTTAAATTCGGACGATATTGAAAACATCTCTGTCTTGAAGGACGGCGCAGCAGCCATCTATGGTTCCCGTGCAGCAAATGGTGTTTTGTTGGTGACGACAAAAAAAGGAAAAGGAAAATTAAAAGTCGACTACAACGGCAACTTTCGCTTCAATACCAATGGTCTGGTTGGATATTCCCCCTCGATGCAGGAATATGCAACGATGTGGCTGGAAGCCAACAAAGAGGAAACTGTGCCAAACTGGTGGGTATGGGGCGAAGACAACGTCAGGAAAATGGCCCAGGGGATCGAGGGTAAATACGATCTGTATAACACTGATTTTTATATCTTCAATGCAAATCGGATCCAGGAAATGTTTTCAACACGTTATTCCTATCAGCATAACCTCAGTTTGGGAAGCGGAAATGATAAGTCCAGTTATCGGTTATCATTTGCTTATGCAGATAATCAGGCAAACCTTGCTACTGCTTATGATGGTCAAAAACAGTGGAATGCGCGTTTCAATTATACCTATAATTTAACCGATAAATTAAAGCTGGAATCGAATATCAGCGCCATTAACGCGAATACGAGCATGCCTTCGAGAGGGCTGGGAAATATCTTGTATTCTTTTGATATGCCGTTTTACCCAGCTAAAAACCCAATGGGGCAGTGGTTGGCTCCATTCAATGGAATCGATGCGGGTTCAAACAGAAATGCCGCTGCCACCACCTCCGACGCGGGCCGCTTTGACAAAAAATCGCTCACTAGCCGGGTAGATTTGCGTGCTACTTATGACATCTGGAACGGCATTTCTCTGGAGGCTGCTGCATCCTTGCAGAATGAACGCTATACGGGTGAGTCTTATGTCGTTCCCGTAAAGCTTTACAACTGGTATGGGGATTATGTCGCCAATGCCTATAACACCGATGGTACGAATAATACGTATTCTGCAGGTACATTTAATGGGCTTAGTCAATATTATGAAGCCTTATTGCGCTACAATAAAACACTTGCCGGAAAACATAATATCTCGGCAATGGTCGGTATCAATGCCGAAAAATTCAATTCACAAACGATTAATGCAACAAGGCTTGGTTATGATGATCTAGGAATATATGACATCGGACTTGGTAAAACAGAAGGAATGACAAACAGTGGTGGAAAAAGCCTGAACGGTCGGTATTCCTATATCAGTAGATTCACTTACAACTACGCTGAGAAATACCTGCTGGAGCTTGTGGGACGTTACGATGGCAATTCACGCTTTGCCAAAGGACATAAGTTTAAAGGTTTTGGCTCCGTACAGGCCGGTTGGGTATTTAGTGAAGAGTCCTTTATGGCTCCACTGAAAGATATTGTCAGTTTTGGTAAGTTGCGGGGCAGCTATGCCTCCACGGGAAATGCAGCAGACAACCTAAGGGATTTCGACTATTTGTCACTGGTCAATATTGGTACATCTGTTTTGGGATTACCGGCTTCCCTCCAGACAAATTCTGGTTTATCCAACAATGGTTTGATCAGCTATGACCGGACCTGGGAAACTGTTATACAGGCCAATGCCGGGCTAGATCTCAAGTTCTTGAGAAATAGATTGAGCGCCACTTTTGATGCCTATGAAAAAAGAAACATCGGTATGCTCACACAGGTTGTTTACCCCTCTGTATTAGGGGGAACGGCGCCGCAGACAAACAGTGGGAAATTCTATACGCGTGGTTGGGAACTTTCTATTGGCTGGAAAGATCAAAAGGGAGATTTCGGTTACAATGTAGCGGTCAATATGGGAAATGCCAATACCAAGGTAGATCAAGTGGAAAATGCGGATACCTATAACGCAGGGCGAAATAATGTTGTCAACGGCTATCCTTTCAGATCATGGTTTTTGTTTAAGACGGATGGATATTTTAAAGATCAGGCTGATGTAGATGCGTATTATGCAGCTTATGGGAATAGTGAGGCATTGAAAGGTCTGGAAAAGACAAATCCCCAAAAAACACTGCGCCCAGGTGATACAAAAAGGGTCGATGTTGCAGGTACCGGAAATATCACAGCTGGAGGAAATACACAAAGCTCTTTGGTGTATATGGGTGATGCCATGCCGCATTACACCTATGGGATCAACTTAGGTGGCTCTTGGAAAGGCTTTGATCTAAATGCTTTTTTTCAGGGGCATTTAAAACAGAATATTATGCGTACGGGGTATATGGCCTATCCTTTTAGGGCATTATATACCAATCAGAATCCTTCCTTTCTGGGCCACACTTGGACCGAAGAGAATCCGAATGCGGAGTTTCCCCGTTTGACCAGCAATGTGGATCGGGCGGCATGGAACTATGCGAATAATGATTTTATGCTGCAGAATAGCCGCTACATACGTTTGAAATCGTTGGTTGTTGGCTATTCACTGCCTAAATCGCTTATCGATCGGGTCAAGTTACAGAAGGTTCGGGTCTATTTTTCGGGGAATGATCTTTGGGAGGCTACTGCCATTAAGGATGGTTTTGACCCTGAAACGGGAGAGAATGCGACCGATGGTGACAATGCCGGCTATCCATTCGCCCGTACATGGTCTTTTGGTATTAACATAGGATTCTAATCGTTAAAATTTAAAATGATGAAAAAGAGATTTAATTATATCCTATGCGCAGGTTTGTGCTTGGGTTTATTTTCCTGTCAGAATGATTTTATTGACCTGACACCTCCTGCCGAATTTATGGATAACGTTTATTTTAACAAAGCAAGCGATTTTAAGTCCTATACAACCAGCTTTTATGGCAGGCTGCAGGGCTGGAGTTTTGCCAACATGGACAATAGCTCTGACCTTTCTGCCAACTCAAATAGCAACGGGTATGGAGAAGGACATGGTTCCCTAAATGCGACAAGTATAAACTGGGATTATTCGGGGATACGTAGCTGCAATATTTTGCTTGGTAAGGCAGCTGAATATACTGGTACAGAAAATATCGACCAGTTTGTCGGTGAGGCGCATTTCTTCCGTGCTTATCAATATTTTGGATTATTGAAGCAGTTTGGCGGTGTGCCATTGATCTTAAAGGTGCTTGACGTGAACTCACCGGAGTTATTTGCCCCACGAAATAGTCGTTATGAAATTGTTGCTCAGGTGCTCAACGACCTGGATGCTGCGATAGCAAAATTACCGATTGAGCAGAATATCGCAAGTGCCGATAAGGGCCGTATCAGCAAATGGGCAGCCAAGGCCTTAAAAGCACAGGTAGCCCTTTATGAGGCTACCTGGGAAAAATATGTGGGACAGAAAACCGATGGTAACGGTACATCCGAAGGTGCTGGGACGGCAGGTTATGACGCCGGAAATAGCAAACGATATCTCGCCGATGCCGTAGCCCAATGTGAGGACATTATGACCAATGGTGGGTATGAGCTGTGGAATAAAAATAGTGATGCAAAGCTGGCAAATGCCAGTTTGTGGTACTTATTCAACTTGGAGGATGCAGAATCAAATCCTGGTGGTTATGATAAAAGTACCAATAAGGAATTTATCCTTTACAATGTTTACGACTATACCTTAAAGCAATCACGTATCAATATTACCTGGACAGTAGGACAGTTGTATCCGAGCCGCAAATTTGTTGACATGGCTGTCTGTACTGATGGTCTGCCTCCCGAAAAATCACCGCTCTTTCAAGGGTATCATACGGCTAATTCGGAGTTTCAAAGTCGTGATAGACGTTTAATAAGCTATCTCTATGGTGCCGGTACAGCGCCGGGTTCGGTGACGCTGGATTACGGTAGCCTGGGATTCAGTGGTTATGGAAACAGTAAATATGCTGTGTATGGGTACGGTACCCGCCGAAAGGATAATACAGAATCGGCTAACTGGTCTATTATCCGATTGGCAGAAGTCTATCTGACCTATGCCGAAGCATTGTATGAATTGAATGGTAGCATCACCGATGCGCAACTGGATGCGTCGATCAATAAGCTGAGACAGCGGGCAGGGGTGGCAAACCTAAGCAACGCGCTTGTGACGGGCAACAATTTGAATATGTTGAACGAAATACGTCGGGAAAGAGCTGTAGAACTCTACCGCGAAGGAAAACGTTTTGACGACCTCAAGCGTTGGGGCCTACTGGTGGAATCGCTGAATACCTCGAGGCTGGGCAAAGTGGTCGGAAATGGCAATGATTATACAACGCCTTTTAAAGATGCCAATGGTGCAGCAACAGGTTTATATAAGCCGAGTAGTTATATCTGGGGGGAGGAAGACGTCGAGACTCCTGAAGGTAAACTGCGCTGTGTTGTGATTTCCAGCAGCCAAAACCATACTGTTGCTGCCAGGCATTATCTCTATCCAATACCACAGTCGCAGATCAACTTAAATAAGCAACTATTACAAAATCCAGGGTATTAATAGCAAAATTAACATCATGAAGAATTTAGGACAAAAAATTTATATCGGTCTGTTGACAGGCATAACTGCAACGATGGCCGCCTGTGCATATGATCTCCCAGAAATCGTACGTGATACGCCCAAAAGTACGGAGGCGGTTGTCAAGCTGATTGATACCTTGGCACCATCTGTGGCACTAAAGCATGTGGGAGCCTTACATACGCCTGAGGATTTTCAGCGTATCAAGACAAAACTCGCAGCACAGGATATAACCATCTTAGCCGGTTGGAACAAGCTCATTGCTAACAGTCATGCGCAGGCGGGTTATATTGCCAGCCCGGTTGAAAAATTGATCCGGGGTGGGGGCAGCAGAGAAGAACCGGAACCCGACAATTACGGGCGGGCATTCAATGATGTCGCCGCGGCTTACCAATTGGCATTGCGTTGGAAAATAAGCGGTGACGAAAGTTATGCAAAATCGGCCGTAGCGATTTTGAATGCCTGGGCAACGACCTGTAAACGGATAAGTGGGGATTCCAATACGGCTTTAGCCGGTGGAATCTATGGCTTTCAGTTTGCTGTGGCCGGAGAACTATTGCGGGATTATAGCGGCTGGAAGCAGGAGGACTTCACGGCTTATAAAAAGTGGATGAAAGATGTGTTTTATAGTCTGAATATGGCTTTCCTCAATACGCATTGGGGCACCTGTGATTCACATTATTGGGCAAATTGGGACCTGGCCAACCTGGCGTCCGTAATGGCAATTGGTATTTTGACCGACAATCGTTCGATTTACAATTTTGCTGTGGACTACCTGCAGCGGGGCAATGGCAACGGTAACTGGTTTAAGGTAATTAATTATGTGTTTGATGGTGATAATGCGGGGCTGGCGCAGATTCAGGAAAGCGGTCGGGATCAGGGGCACGCAACACTCTGTATTGCGCTGATGGGACATATTGCCCAGATGGCTTGGAACCAGGGTGATGATTTTTATGGACTTGATAATAACCGTTTCTTGAAGGCCTGTGAGTATACGGCAAAATATAATGTCGCAAAACTTACCGTGCCCTTTCATGAATATACACGCAAATGGGCAGCCAATTGCGCCCAAACGGAAGTGCATACACAGATCAGCGACAATGCCCGCGGGACAGAAAGACCGATGTGGACAGGGCCGTATTACCACTATACAAAGATTAAAAAACAGAGCGCTACCTATACGCAAATGGGGATGTCACAGACCTATCCTGAAGGCGGTGGTGGTGACTATGGTCCAAATAGTGGCGGGTATGATCAATTGGGATTTGGAACCTTGATGTATACATTAGACTAATAGTTTTCGCTATAATTTCTAACCAATAAAAATTAAGAAGAATGAAAACAAAATATGCAGTTCGTCATACTTTTCTGGGAGCCCTCGTGCTTTTGATATCCTTCCTCAGTTCCTGCGAAAAAGGGCCTGATTTTCGGGAGTTTAATTACCCGGCTCCGGTAGTAGAGGACTTTTCGCCCAAGCAGGGCTACGTGGGTAGTGCGGTTACCATTACGGGTAAAGATTTTGGGACGACGCTAAAGGCTGTAAAGGTGTATTTTGGCGAGGTAAGGGCTGATTCGGTGAAAATCGTAGAAGACAATAAAATTGTGGTCCTGGCGCCCGAGAAAGGAGTTACAGGTAAATTGAAAGTGGAAATTTATGGAAAGTCTGATCTGACCAAGGAGGATTTTGTGTATATGCCTTCCGCAAAATTTATCAGCGCCAGTACGGATAAAGCACAGGTGGGGGATGAAATCACGGTGACAGGAGAAAATTTTGGTACGGATATACAAAAGGTAAAGGCGTATATCGGAAATATCGAGGGAACAGTGGTATCGGTTGCACCCAACCAAATTAAATTTAAAGTTGCGGATGGTCCTTCTGCGAGTATCGTCCTGATGATTGATGGACAACGTCTTGTCGGCTCTTATGTCATGGTAGGTATGGAGAAATTGACGGGTACATTGTTTGGACATGCTGGCTCATGGAACAACAATCCCGCGACGACCGTCCAGGCTGCTGTAGACGGAGATATCGCTACTTATGTAGATGGAGCAAATAAAATAGGTTATATGGGATACGATATGGGGGCAGGAAAAGGGGCAATGGTAAAATCTGTACGATACGCTCCCCGTTCGACACATGCCTCCCGGATGCTCAACGGAGAGATTAGGGGAGCGAATGATCCATCTTTGTCCGATTATGTTGTACTGCACAAGATAACAGCAACACCTCCCGCAGGTGTCTATACAGAAGCGAATATAGATAATGAGCAGATTTTCAGGTATATTTATTACTATACGGCGGAGGGAAACGGAAATATCGCCGAAATTGAATTTTATGGAAATGTGGTTGATAAGCCTATCCCGGTGGGCAAACTTGCCTTTGAATTCAATACGGATAATGAAGGTTGGGTACCACAGCAATCAGCCACTTATACGGCTTCTGCTGATGCACTCAATGTGACATACTCGCAGGCAGGGACTGATAAGAGAAGGGCGGATCTTAAATTGACAAATTTGCCGATATCACTCCATACCGGAAACTATCCGATAGTTGCCATCAAGATGAAGGCACTGCCGGTGGGCGCTGTATATACGTTTGATGTCTCCGGTGGGTCTTTTGGCAACGGTTCAAAGAAAGAATCAAAGGACTTTGTTGCAGATAATGTCCTATTCTGGGATATTTCGATGCTGGGACAGGGAACCAATCCGCCTGTAGTGAACTCGCCAATCGTATTTAGTGCAGGGCAGACATTCCAGTTTAAAATAGCTGATATTCCGGCCGAAACCGCTACCGCTGGTTATTCCGTCGAATGGATCCGCACATTTGCGAGTAAAGAGGAACTGGCAAAATTTATAGGCAAGTGATAGGCCAGTGATGGGTTGCAAGTAAACATAAAAGTGATTTGAGTGAAAGTGAGGTTCCCTCTACAATAGGTGGTTACATGGAGGGGACCGAACTTTTTTGAGTTAGCATAATGCATACGGTAAATTATGAATAATAGGATCAAACAATTAATAGCTATAAAATCAATTTGCGTATCGGTTTTGGTCACAGTATCCGCTTGTTCGTCTTTGCGAAATACGGTCATAAATTTGGAGGCAGAGACTGCTTATATCCAAAATCAGCTGGAGTGTACCCTGTCCGATATCCCCAACGATAAAAGGAATATCCCCCGCAGCGTATTGGAAGACGGTAGATCATGGAAATATGTAAGCTATCAGGATTGGACGAGTGGGTTTTGGTCGGGCGAATTGTGGTATGCTTATGAGCTTTCGGGTCAGGCAAAATGGAAGGAGCAGGCCGAGCGCTTCACCAAAGAATTGAAGCCCTTGGCGTACGAGCCTGTAATCGATCATGACCTGGGCTTTCAAGTTTTCAACTCTTTTGGTAATGCATTTCGGTTGACAGGAGAGGAGAGTTATCGTCGGGTTGTGCTGGCTGCCGCAGATTCACTGGCAACGCTCTTTAATCCGAAGGTCGGAACGATTCTTTCTTGGCCACGATCTGTACCCAACATGGAATGGCCACAGCATAACACGATTATAGATAATATGATCAACCTGGAACTATTGTTTTGGGCCTCGAAAAATGGCGGAGCGGATTCCTTATATACGATAGCCGTCAGTCACGCAAAGACAACGATGGCCAATCATTTTCGGAATGATTATTCTTCTTATCATGCCGTTGTTTATGATAAGGAAACTGGCAGACGAATAAAACAAGTGACACATCAGGGTTTTGCAGATAATAGCATGTGGGCCCGGGGACAGTCTTGGGCAATCTATGGGTATACAATGGTTTATCGGGAAACGAAGGATCCTGTCTTTTTGGATTTTGCCCAAAAGGTGACTGACGTTTATTTGGATCGATTGCCGAAGGATTTGGTTCCTTATTGGGATTTCGATGATCCCAAGATCCCGAATGCTCCACGGGATGCTTCAGCCGCAGCGGTGGTGGCTTCGGCGCTCTTTGAACTTTGTCAATATGTGCCTGCAGAAAAAGGAGCTGTGTATCGAAAAAAAGCTGAATTGATGCTTGCTTCCTTAGCCGAACATTATCATGCTGATGGGAATTCGGCCATTTTAGGTCAGGTGACAGGTCATTATCCAAATGGAACTGAGATCAATACCTCAATTAACTACGGTGACTATTATTATATGGAAGCCTTGTTGCGCTACAAGAACTTGTGGAAATAATGGATAAATAATGAAACTAACGATTTGATGATACTAGCTCATAATAATGATTTAATTGCCGCAGCTGATATCGGTGGGAGCCATATTACGGTCGGGTTTGTGCAGAATGGTCTTCCAAAGATAATAGATGGATATACTGTCCGAATTAAATTGGATAGTAAAGGAACACAGGAAGAAATTTTGAATGCATGGTTTGATGCTTTTGAACAGCTCGCTTTAAAAAAGGATAGGGCCATTGGGCGTATTGCGTTCGCTATGCCCGGTCCCTTTGACTATCAAAAGGGGGTCAGTCTCATCAGGGGGCTTGATAAATATGAAAGCCTTTATGGCGAGAACATAAAAAGCATATTTGCTCGTCATTTTAAAATCGATGAAACCAATATCCTTTTTCGGAACGATGCTGAAGCTTTTTTGCATGGGGAAGTAATGGCAGCTGCGCTGGCAGCTGATCGACGTATTCTGGGGATTACCCTCGGTACGGGTTTTGGTTCGGCAATAAGTCAATATGGCGATACCAAAGATCTAAATTTAGGTCTGGCAGCTTTTAAGGATAGCATTGCGGATGATTTTCTGACGACGCGCTGGTTTCGATCAGCTTATGAAAAAGCAGGCCGTGCAGGCCTTGAGGTGCAAGAGATCAGTTATCTTGCAAGGCGCGGAGAACCGTTGGCACTAAAGTTATTTGATGAATACACTGAAAACCTTACGGCAGTATTGCATCAATTTTCTGCCGAACTGTCTCCTGATGACATCATTATCGGGGGGAATATCGCCAAAGCTCAGGACCTCTTTCTGCCCCGGGTCCAGAAACGGTTGGAATTGTTGGGGATTCGGGCTAACTTTCATCTGGCCCTGCTAGGCGAACATTCCGCCATGGTGGGCAGCGCATATTTATTTAAACCGCAAACAATTATAAAATAGATTATGTTACTAAAAAATGCTTCTCATATTGCGCTGATAGCCGCATTAGGTGGGTTCTTGTTTGGATTTGAAGTTTCTGTGATCTCCGGAGCTGAACAAACCATCCAACAGCTATGGAAATTGGATTCCTTTTGGTTGGGATTTACCGTAGCTTCCAGTTTGATAGGAACTGTGTTAGGCTCAATCGCAGTCGGCAGGCCCGCACAAGCGTACGGGAGAAAACCTGTTTTGTTTGCAATCGCAATTTTATATCTGGTCTCTGCATTGGGATGCGCAGCCGCCTCTTCATGGCTGTTGTTTGTGTTATTTCGGTTTCTTGGTGGTGTGGCAGTGGGGGCTTCATCTGTCGTAGGGCCAATGTATATCGCAGAAATTGCGCCTGCGCACAATCGTGGGAGATTGGCCGGCATGTTTCAGTTGAATATTGTCGGTGGAATCCTAGTGGCTTATCTGACCAATTACTTATTGGCCGGCTATGGTGGAAACGATTCCTGGCGCTATATGCTGGCGGTGATGGCGGTGCCTGCATTGTTGTTTTTTTTACTGCTGTTTCTGATCCCAGAGAGCCCGCGATGGCTGATTGGCAAAGGTTTTGACAAAGAGGGACGTCGGGTGTTTGAAAGACTCGGCCAGCTATCTGTGCTGCTGGAGATCAGCCTGACGGCTAAGGATAAGACAGCCCCCGGGCGAAAAGAAGGTTTGTTCAATGGAAAGTATAAGAAGCCTGTCTTCTATGCTGTGCTATTGGCAATGTTCAATCAGCTCTCGGGTATCAACGCGATCTTGTATTATGCGCCCCGTGTATTTGCAATGGCAGGCTTTGACAAAGCAGATGCATTCCAGCAATCTGTATTTATTGGCCTGGCCAATTTTGTATGTACCATTTTGGCGATGGGTATTATCGATAGAATAGGACGAAAGAAGCTGTTGCTGATCGGTGCTGCCGGGATGACATTTTTTCTGATCTTGACGGCCTCAGCTTTTGGTTCAATACAAGAAAGCGGGTCTCAAAATCCTTTTATTTTAGTCTATATCGTCGGTTTTATCGCTTTTTTTGCTTTTTCGCAGGGTGCTGTTATCTGGGTTTTTATTTCCGAAATTTTTCCTAATGCCGTTCGCTCACAAGGTAGTGCGCTCGGAAGCTTCACCCACTGGATCATGGCCGCTATCATTTCTTGGTTGTTTCCTATTATTGTTGAAAGTGATCCCTTGGGCGGCTTCTATTCCTTTGTTTTTTATGGAATCATGATGCTATTGTCCTTCCTGTTTATCTGGCGGGTAATGCCCGAAACCAAAGGGAAATCGTTGGAGCAGATACAGGCTGAACTTGGAATTAAATAAGGAGGACGCATGAAAAACATCCGTATATTTTTAATCTTTGTTTTATTCCTCGGAATCGGAATTGTACAAGCACAAACGACCGTGTTACACGATTGGAAGTTGAGCTCTCCAGATGGATCTTATACCATGCAGATTACCCAGGAAAAGATCGCTTCGGGTAAGAAACAGTTGTTCTATTCACTAACCTACAAGGGCAAACAAGCCATTGCGAAAAGTGAGCTGGGGATACAGCTCGACAACCAATTATTTGAGTCGGCGTTGGCGATAGAAAATGATACTAGTCTGTCCTGGTGCGAAAATCTTGATTTTGCGCAGGAGCACCGTCAGTCAACGCAGCAGGAATGGAAACCGTTGTACGGTGAGCGAAGTCTGGTAAAAGAGGATTATAAAGAACTCGTATTAAAGTTTACAAAATTTGATGAGCAAACTGCACATACAGAAGGCCAGCATGGGACAAGTTACGACAAACGTCGCAGCTATTCTTTGGACATAGTATTCAGGGCTTACAATGGGGGGGTGGCATTTAAGTATTTCTTTCCTGAAAATAGCAATGGATTGTTTCTGCATATTACGGGCGAGCAGACAAGTTTCGCCTTTGAAGAAGGCACAAAAGCTTATTACGAACGCTGGGCACAGGGGCCATATTCCCTACAGCCGCTTAAAAACTGGAAGGATGAAAGCGAGCGGCCACTGACTTTATCCTTACCCAATGGGTTATATGTTGCTCTTCTCGAAGCACAGATGATCGATTATGCACGGACAAAGCTTAAGCTCTCGACCAGTCAGGCCAATACTTTACAGGCCTCGATTTATGGTCCCGTAGATGCGATTCCGCCCTTTTCGACCTCATGGCGTGTGATCATGGTTGCCCAGCAGCCCGGGCAATTGATCGAGCAGAATGATTTGATACTGAATCTAAATCTCGAGAATCAAATCAAAGATAGCTCCTGGATAAAACCGGGTAAAGCGATCCGTTCCGGCCTAACCACTACACAGGCATTGGCCTGCATAGATTTTGCGGCGCAGCACGGTTTGCAATATGTCCATCTGGATGCAGGTTGGTATGGTCCCGAAATGAAAATGGCTTCCAAGGCTAACCGTGTCGCAGGGAATAGGGATCTGGATATGCAACAGCTGATTCACTATGCTGCACAGAAAGATATCGGCATATTTATCTATGTCAATCAGCGCGCCTTGATGGACGATTTGGATGAACTGTTTGCCCTTTATCAAAAATGGGGAATCAAGGGTGTTAAATTTGGTTTTGTCCAGGTCGGTTCAAACCGTTGGTCAACATGGTTACACCAGGCCGTCGAGAAGGCCGCTGAGTACCAACTGCTGGTGGATATTCACGATGAATACCGTCCAACTGGATTTAGCCGTACTTACCCCAATCTCTTAACCCAGGAAGGTATTCGGGGGAATGAAGAAATGCCTGATGCGACCCATAATACGATCTTGCCATTTACCCGTTTTCTGGCGGGAGCCGGCGATTATACAATCAGCTATTACAACAGCCGGATCAAAACGACGCATGCACACCAGTTGGCCTTGTCGGTCGTGTATTACAGTCCATTGCAGTTTTTATACTGGTACGATTCCCCTGAGATGTATCAGGGCGAACCTGAGATCGCTTTTTTCGATCAGGTCAAAACGGTATGGGACGATACCAAAGTGCTAAAAGGAGAGATTGGTCATTATATCGCGACTGCAAGGCGGAGTGCCGATGAATGGTTTGTGGGCGCTATTACCAATACAGAACAACGAAAACTGGATTTGAAACTAGATTTCTTGAATCACGATACCGTATATGTCATGGACAGCTACACCGATGACGCAGCGATGAGTACAAAAACGAAAGTAGCTGTAAACCATTTTCTCGTAGATCAGAAAACATCGCTCCAACTACTGCTGAAAGCAAGTGGTGGCGCAGCATTGCATTTACGTCCGGCAACCAAAATGGATAAAGTAAAGTATAAGAGTGTTTTAACAAAAAAAAGCCTATAATAAAATGAAACAATTGCGCGCGGATCTTACTTTACTGCTACTATTGTGCTGTATAACCTTCATGGGAACAGCACAGCAAAATGGCTCAGACCTGAAAGTATACGAGGCCCCGAAAGGAGCATTATTGAATACTGATTTTATGGTCAAAGTGCGTCAAAAAGGTGAGAAGGATTGGAGATACCTGCCAAGCCATCTCATTAAGGTCGATGAGGTGCGGAATACAAAGCATACGGTAGAAAATGCGTCAATGGCTTATTTTGATTTCAATGGGACAGTAGAAGTTTCGGTTACCAACAATAAGGGAACAATCAGCACAGCGCGGATTAGACCGCTCTCTTACGGGGTTAAGCCAACTATTTCGGGCAATACGGTGACTTTCTCATTGGATCAGCCGCGCAATCTTTCCATTGAAATTAATGACGATATTTTTCATAATCTACTGCTTTTTGCAAATCCAATGCTGGAAAATATCCCCGACAAAAATGATCCGAATGTCATTTATTTCGGAGCAGGAATCCACGAATTTAAAGGTGGTAATTTCAAAGTGCCTAGCAATAAGACCGTTTATATTGCCGGTGATGCAATTTTACGCGGACAGCTGCTGATAGATAGCGTTGAAAACGTAAAGGTGATCGGACGCGGTATAATAGAGCATACGGTCAAAATGGGCGTTCATATTTCCCGTTCGAAAAATGTACTCGTGGAGGGGATTTTTACGACGCAATGTGCGACTGGTGGTTCTGATCAGGTGACGATCAGAAATGTGAAAAGCGTAAGTTATTACGGTTGGGGGGATGGAATGAATGTGTTTGCCAGCAACAACGTACTATTCGATGGGGTGTTTTGCCGAAATTCGGATGACTGTACCACCGTATATGCAACACGAAAAGGATTTGAGGGTGGATGCAAGAATATCACGATGCAGAATTCAACTCTTTGGGCGGATGTGGCCCATCCTATTTTCATTGGTATACATGGGAATGCGGATAAGTCGGATATTATCGAAGATGTGTATTACCGGAATATTGATATTCTGGATCAAAAAGAAATGCAATTGGATTATCAGGGCTGTATGGCGATCAATGCCGGTGATAATAACCTGATCCGAAATGTACATTTTGAAGACATCCGCGTGGAAGATTTTCGACAAGGACAACTTGTTAATCTCCGGATTTTCTTCAATGAAAAATACTGCAAAGCCCCGGGACTGGGTATAGAGAATATTTTCTTTAAGAATATAAGCTACAATGGCAAAGGGGGCGAACTCTCCATGATCTCGGGCTATGATAAGGATAGGAAGGTAAAAAATATATTCTTCGAAAACCTCCGCATCAATGGAAAGTTAATTACCGATAGTATGCCGGATAAACCGAAATGGTATAAGACGGGTGATATGGCACGTATTTTCATTGGCGAACATGTCGAAAACGTCGTTTTTAAATAAAGACGTCATGAGGCTTCCACATCAAATAATCATTATCGCCCAATATATGCGAAATGCATTAGCTGCTTCAGCAGATTTTCGGGAAAGTAAAACGGGAAAAAAATGAAACAAGTAATCACTATAGGAATATTGCTGGCGGCATCTTTACACGTAAAGTCGCAGTCCATATACATTGGGCAACATGCTGACCGGAAGTTGCAAGGAGTCGAAGGGAAATATAAAGCAATGAGTTTTGATATGCAGGATGTACGTCTTTTGCCTTCCATATTTACTCAAAATCGTGAACGTACGGCAAAATGGATAATGTCTTTAGATGTAAATAGCTTGCTACAGAGTTTTCGCAATACTTCGGGAACATATGCTGCCTTGGAAGGGGGCTATTCTGCCATTAAAAAACTTGGTGGATGGGAATCTTTGGACTGCGATCTTAGAGGACATACGACAGGGCATCTTTTATCTGCCTTGGCTTATTTGTATGCTACAACAGGTGAAACAAAATATAAGGCAAAGGCTGATAGCCTGATTAATGGCCTGGAAGAGGTACAGCAGACTTTTACGGCTAATGGAAGTGAGGGGTATCTAAGTGCGTATGGCGAAGGATTAATCAATAGAAATATTGCTGGTAAAAGTGTTTGGGCGCCTTGGTATACCTTGCATAAGCTCTATGCGGGGCTCATAGATCAATACCTATATGCAAAGAACGACAAGGCTCTTGTTATTATGAAAAATGCCGCTTCTTGGGCATATCGTAAATTAAAACCGTTAACAGAAGATCAGCGTAAGTTGATGTTGCGGAATGAATTCGGTGGTACCAATGAAGCTTTTTATAATCTGTATGCCATTACAGGTGAAGCGCAGCATAAATGGCTGGCGGAATTTTTCTACCATGCTGCCGTACTTGATCCCTTGGCGGATCATACTGATGAACTGAAATTTAAGCATGCGAATACATTTATTCCGAAATTGCTGGGCGAAGCCCGCAATTATGAATTGTCGGCCAATGCCCGTTCCAGCGATATGGTGCATTATTTTTGGAACACCGTAGTAAATCATCAGACTTTTTGTACCGGTGGAAATAGCCATAAGGAAAAATTTATTCCCTCGGACAGTCTCTCGCATTATCTGACCGGGTATACGCAGGAGACCTGTAATACCAATAATATGTTGAAACTAACACGGCACTTGTTTACCTGGGATGCAGATGTGAAATATGCTGATTTTTATGAGCGTGCATTATACAATCATATTTTGGGGCAGCAGGATCCCCAGACAGGCATGGTTGCTTATTTCTTGCCTTTATTGCCTGGTGCCCATAAGGTGTACAGTACGCCTGATCGATCGTTTTGGTGTTGTGTGGGGACAGGTTTTGAAAATCATGTCAAATACAATGAAGCTATCTATTATCACGATGAGCAAGGCGTCTATGTCAATCTGTTTATTCCATCCGAACTAAATTGGAAGGAAAAAGGCCTACGCTTGACTCAAGAAACCACCTTTCCTTCCAGTGAATACGTCACTTTGACCGTAGATGTGGATCAGCCTGTAACCATGCCATTTTATCTTCGCCATCCCGCTTGGGCTGCACGCGTAGAGGTAAAGGTAAACGGTAAAAAAATAGCTGTTGGTCGACAGCCTTCGAGCTATATCACCTTGAAAAGAAAATGGAAGAAAGGTGATCGAGTGGAAATGTATTATCCGATGGATCTTTATTTGGCCAAAACCAATGATAACCCCGATAAAGCAGCTATTATGTACGGGCCTCTTGTGCTGGCAGGTTTGATGGGAAAAGAAGGAATGACTGGAACTGCTCCATTTTCAGACCCGCATTTACATAACGATTATTATACTTATGACTACCATGTTCCAGCAGATCTCAAAACTTCCCTGCAAGTCAATGAAAGGAATCTTCCGGATAGAATTAAAAAATACGATCAGGAAAAATTGATCTTCATCGATAAACTTGACGGGGTGAAGCTGGCCCCGATTCATAGTATTCATCAACAGCGTTATGTTGTCTATTGGGACTTAAAATAAAGACAAACGACTGAACGAATTATGAAAAATAAGATATATACTTTGCTTATACTCTGTTTACTTTCACAGGTAGTTAAAGGACAGGAATATCAATGGTCCGTGTCAGTGAACGGTTATATATCGCCTGAGACGAATGCCAATCCCGAAGCATTTTTATGGATTCCGCCTGACTGTCAACAGTTGCGCGGCCTGATCATCGGCCAGCATAATATGTGTGAGGAGCCCATATTTGAACATGCTGCCTTCCGCCAGACAATGAGCGACCTTGGATTTGCAATCTTATGGATATCACCGGGTATAAATCAACAATGGAACCTGAAAGACGGCTGTCAGAAGGTTTTGGACGAGGCAATAGCGGCGTTGGCAGAAACCAGTGGTTATAGCGAACTGAAATATATACCCATCGTTCCGCTCGGGCATTCTGCTATGGCGACGTTTCCATGGAACTTTGCTGCCTGGAATCCCAAAAGAACATTAGCGATCATATCGTATCATGGCGATGCTCCCCGCACCAATCTAACGGGCTATGGACGTGAAAATCTGGAGTGGGGACGCGATAGAAATATTGATGGCATTCCGGGATTGATGATCCAAGGGGAATACGAGTGGTGGGAGGCAAGGGTAAACCCTGCATTGGCCTTTCGTATGATGTATCCCCAAAGCTGTATATCATTTTTAGCTGATGTGGGACATGGACATTTTGATGTGTCGGATCAGGTTGTAGACTATATCTGTCTTTTTTTACGTAAAGCAGCACAATACCGCTTGCCGAAAAAGCAGGCAATAGATAAACCCGCCGAGCTGATCGCATTAAATCCACAAAGAGGCTGGTTGGCTGAGCGGTGGTATCCTGATCAAAAGAAAAGAGCTCCTATAGCTGCCTTTGGTCAATACAAAGGTGATCCCCATGACGCTTTTTGGTATTTCGATCAGGAAATGGCTGCTGCTACGGAGCGCTATTATAGCAATGGAAATTCAAAACAACAGCAATTTATTGGTTTTACATGGAAAAATAGATTACTGCCTTTTGATCCAGCCAGTCATGCGCAGTATCAGACTGTTATTGAGCCCGAGGCCGATGGGCTGACCTATCGACTATCAGCAAGGTTTACGGATTCGACACGGTCGCATGTTTTGGATCGGCAGGCCAAAGGGAAGATTCATATCAATCGTATCTGCGGTCCTATACATAAAATCAATGACAGTACATTCAAGGTACAGTTTTACCGTATGGGCATGAACAATAGCAAGCGCACCAATGATATATGGCTAATGGCATCGAGCCCGGGCGATCGCACATTTAAAAGCTCCGTTCAGCAGCTGAATCTTAAAATTGATTATCCGCTGCTTGTAGGCAAACGCCAGCACATACTTTTTCCGGGCTTGTCTGATGTAAATGTGGGTGCTTCCCCAATCAGCTTACAAGCTTCCACCGATGCCGGTTTGCCCGTAGCCTACTATGTCAAGGCTGGACCGGCAACTATAGAGGCCGACCGGCTCAAGTTGACTGCTATCCCGCCAAGGGCAAAATATCCTATAAAAGTAAGCGTAACCGCTTGGCAATACGGTCAGAAAGGGACCATACAGTCCGCCGAGCCTGTGGAACGTTATTTTTACATTCACCAGCAAAAATAGAAATCATGATAAGAAGTTTAGTTCATATGTTTTTTATATCCGCTTGTCTGGTATTGACCGCAAGCGGGCAAGAGATCCCGCTGCCGGGCGGCCTTCAGGAAGGACATCCCCGCTTGTTGACGACAGATCAGGAGAAAGGCCGGCTGCGTCAGCTGATGAAAGATCAAAAATGGGCGGGAGAAGTGCTTAAAGGGATCAAGAATAGAATAGATCCTTACCTTGACAGCGTAAAAGTACAGCCCGATTGGTTGTATTCACGCCTGATGATGTACTGGAAAAGCAAAGCCACCCAGGTTTATATCAATGGTGGGGTATATGCCAAGGCGGATGGAGAGGCTCCGGTGCCGACAGTCCGGTTTGGTAGCAGCAGAGGTATTGGTTCGCCATTTAACCGCCCGGCACTGGCCGATATCATCCCTTATATGGATGATACCAAAGGGGTATATTTTCGCAATTCTTCCAAACCAGGTGCACCATTAGAGTGGGTAGAACAGAGTCAAGCTTCCGGCGGAAGCATCGAAAGCATCAATGAGGAGATCATGAAATTGGCAAAGGATGCCGCTTTTCTTTATTGGCTTACTGATGATCAGCGCTATGCCAGATTGGCTTTTGGTGTTATTGATACTTACCTGACGGGGATGTATTACCGCACTGAACCCATTGATCTCAATCATGGACACGCACAGACACTTGTTGGGATGACCACATTTGAAGTCATACAGGAACGGATACTCAATGAGCTGGCGTACACCTATGACTTTCTGTATAATTATATCGACAATGTTCATGCTGAAAAGAAGTTGATCTTTGAGACCGCATTGAAGAAGTGTATCGATTTAAGTATAAAAAATGGCGTACCTCACAACAATTGGAACCTTCATAAGTCGAAGTTTATTCTGAAAGTCGCGATGGTACTGGGCAGCGATAAAGACTATGCAGATCGTAAGGGCTGGGAATATTACATCAATACTATTCTTAACAAGAGTAGTGCCCGGCATTGGTCTTTACCTCAATTTATGGCGTATGGTTACGACAAGGAAACCGGTATCTGGAACGAAAGTCCGGGCTATGCCCAAAGTGTAGGTCATGAGCTCACCCAGTTTATCCGGGATTATGACAACACATTGAATCAAAACTTACTTCCATATATCCCTGTCATGTACAAGGCTGTGACTGCACTGCCCCAATACCAGTTTCCCAATGGACTGACCACAGCATTTGGAGATTCTTATTATGGTCGTATGAACCTTGCACCACTGGCTGATATGATCCGGCTGACGCAAAAATACAAAGAGCGGGAACAGGAGGTTCAGTATACAAAAATGTATAAGCTGTTCCAGACCGACGTCGACAAGATGCCGCAATCGACTCACCTTCCGTCACAAATCACCTCTTTTTTTACAGATAAACCCTTGGTGCTGGACAGAAAGGTACCCAAGGGAGAGCTAACAGATTATGTGACCCCGACGTTTTATTCACCAAATGTAAGCTGGTTTGTTCAACGTAATAAATATCATAGCAAGGACAACGGAATGATGATTTCTCAGTACGCGTCGCTCGGCAACCATATGCACGCCAATGGACTGGCCATGGAACTTTATGGCAGGGGCTATGTGCTTGGCGCAGAGTCTGGTATAGGTTCGACTTATTTTGAGAAGCCTTATCTGGAATATTATTCTCAGTTTCCGGCACACAATACCGTTATGGTTGATGGTATTTCGAAGTACCCCGAAATGCTGAGTACACATGGTTTTCACTTACTGGGATGTTATCCAAAACCGGGACAAAAAGACGGATATTATGCAGGTATCACGTATTCGGATATGTATTTTTTAGAGCCCGAAAGCCAGAGCGATCAGAATCGAATGATGAGTATTGTGAACACGGGGCCGAAGACCGGCTATTACGTAGATATTTTTCGCTCAAAGAAACAACTCGGGGGTGAAAAATACCACGACTATTTTTACCATAACCTCGGACAGGAGCTCAAAATCAGTGAAGTAGATGGACAGCCACTGGATATGAAACCTAGTGATGAGATGGGATTTGCCGGAGGACATCTCTTTGCCTTGGACTATATGTGGGACAAACTGTCGGCAAGGACAGATAAGGACTATGAAGCGACCTGGAAAATGTCCTTTCCTGACAATAACCATGTTTATATGAATCTTTGGATGAAAGGGTATAAAGGCCGGGAAATTTTTTCCATAAAGGCTCCGGCAGTGAAATCCTATCGTAAGGAATATAGTTTGCCTTATGATTTTTATCACCATCCTTATCTGACTATTGCAGCTCGACAACATGGAGAGGCATGGAAACATCCTTTTGTGGCAGTTTATGAGCCCTCAACTGAAAAAGAAGGAAAGTCTATCATTTCCATAAAATCGTTTGCTGTAGAAGATGCTGCTCCGGATTTTGTGGGGCTGTGTATTGAAAGCAAAGGCGGGCGTCGCGATTATATTTTTTCTTCCATAGCTGCGGATGAAGTCAGGTATCACGATAAAGTTGTCAAAGGCACCTATGGATTGATCAGCGAACAGGGGGATGATTTTACCCTATTTTTGGGAAACGGCTATAAAATTGCGGCAAGAGAATTCAGTATAGATTGTGCCGAAAAAGCCAATGTTACCTTGGAGCGGAAAGGTGGTCGTTATTTTTATACAAGTGATCGGACGATCAAGCTAACCTTCCGGAATAAGATCATCCAACTGGAAGCCTCGGATTACAAACAAATCACCTTATGATGATGGAGCAACTTATGAAGAATGCTAAAACGACAACTTTAACTGTATTTTTATTTTTGATCAGCGTAGCATTTGGTCAAGCACAGTCTAAGGTTTGGTCCCCTGATTTAGGGAACGGAAAATTCAAAAATCCAGTGCTCTATGCGGACTATTCCGACCCGGATGTTATGCGTGTGGGCGATGACTATTACATGACAGCTTCCAGCTTCAATTGTGTTCCGGGCCTACCTATTCTCCACTCCAAAGATCTTGTCAATTGGGAGATTATCAATTATGCCTTGCCGCGCCTAGAATTAGAAGGTGCACCAGCAGGCTTTTTCGATAAGCCTCAGCATGGGAAAGGTGTATGGGCACCCTGTATCCGTTACCATAACGGGGAGTTTTTGATTTATTGGGGTGATCCGGACTTTGGTATTTATGTGGTCAAGAGCACCGATATTCACGGAAAATGGAGCAGACCCATATTGGTTTTACCAGGAAAGGGACGGATAGACCCCAGCCCACTTTTTGATGATGATGGCCGTATTTATCTTGTGCATGCCTGGGCAGATAGCAGAGCAAAGATGAACAGTGTGATGATGGTCTGCGAACTCGATTCGACTGGAACCAAAGTAATCAATGACCAAGCACTGGTCTTCGATGGAAATGATGGCATCAACCATACTGTTGAAGGTGGAAAGTTTTACAAAAAGGATGGCTATTATTATCTTTTGGCACCTGCAGGGGGGGGAGCAACGGGATGGCAGATCGCATTGCGCTCAAAGGAGATCTATGGTCCCTATGAAGTGAAAACGGTACTCGCGCAAGGCGCTACTGATATCAATGGCCCCCATCAGGGCGGGCTTGTCGACACAAAGAGCGGAGAATGGTGGTTTTTGCATTTTCAGGATGTCGGGGCGATCGGGCGGATTGTACATTTACAACCTGTACAGTGGAAGGACGGCTGGCCAGTTATGGGAACTAACGATAAAAACTATTGTGGCGAACCCGTGTCTACGTACCGAAAACCTGATGTCGGTCAATCCTATCCGGTGAAGAACCCCCTTGAGAATGACGAATTTGACAAAGCCAGGCTTGGTTTGCAATGGAGCTGGCATGCTAACCCCAGACAGACATGGGCGTTCCCATCGACCAATGGCTATTTACGTCTGTATGGCCAATATTATCCGCAGGACTATAGGAACCTGTGGCAGATTCCCAATCTTCTTTTGCAGAAAATCACCGCACCGCAGTTTAAAGCATCAACAAAAATCAAGGTTGTCTTAAAAAATGAAGGTGACATGGCTGGATTCTTAATCATGGGCTGGGACTACGGATATATTGCGTTGAAAAAGAATGCAAATGGGTATGAAATTGTACAGGTGCAGTGCCGGGATGCCGAGCAAAATGGCACCGAACGGGTGAGCGCAAATAAGCAATTGAAAGATCTGAAGCCAACCAGCAAATATAATTATCAAACCAAGCTCGAAGAAGTTGACTTGTGGATCCGGACAGAAGTGAATTTAAAGGGGGATGCTCAGTTTAAATACAGTTGCGATGGCCGCGTTTATCTTCCGTTAGGGGACAAATTTCATGTCAGGCAAGGGAAATGGATAGGAGCCAAAATGGGGTATTTTATCCTAAATGGAACTGTCGACAGTGCACGGTCATGGGCAGACATTGACTGGTTTAGGGTGGAATAAATGGATCTGCGTGTAAACTGAAAATATTTTGTATGGCTGCAACATTTTATGTGGAAAGATCCTTGATGTTTTGTATGTTTAACATTATATCCATTTTGATACAAAAGCGATAGACCTCAAACCACAAAAATGAATAATAAATTGACGATATCAGATATTGCTGCAGCTTTGAACATTTCTAAGGCGACAGTCTCCTTAGTATTGAATGGAAAAGCAAAGCAAGCAAAAATAAGCAAAAAGATGGAGGACAGGGTACTCCAATACATGGAAGAGGTCGGCTACAGGCCTAATCTTTTTGCGCAGGGGCTTCGTACAGGAAAAACCAAGATCATTGGTATGCTTGTAGAGGATATTTCCGATCCTTTCTTTTCGGCAATTGCCCGTCATGCTGAGGAAGTTGCGTATGAAAAAGGATATAAGATCGTTTATTGTAGCACTGAAAATAATACAAAAAAGACAAAGGAGATGTTGCACATGTACCGAGGTCAGAAAATCGATGGTTACATTATCGCGCCGCCTCCAGGAATAGAAAAAGAAGTGAAAGAATTGATCAAAGATGGTTATCCCGTTGTCTTATTTGATAGGACGCTTAAAGGAGTGAATGCCGATACGGTTTTGGTCGATAATTATGAAAGTGCATACCAAGGTACAGAACATCTGATTAATAATGGGTACAATGCCATTGGTTTTATCACGCTTATTTCCGACCAGGTACAGATGCAATCCCGTTTACAGGGATACACGGATGCCCTAAACAATGCGGGACTTAACCCTGTTGTCCTGAATATTCAATATCATGGGGAAGAAGGGGAAAGTGTCCGGGAAATAGAAGGATTGCTACTTGGAGAGCAAAAACTTGATGCATTATTTTTTGCCACAAACTATATTGCAGATAACGGGCTTGAAGCGATTGCTAATTTACAGTTGGAGATTCCCAAAGATTTGGGAATAATGGTCTTTGACGACAACAAAATGTATAAGTTTTTTCATCCACCAATTACGGCTATTGCGCAGCCTGTCAAAGAAATTTCGGAATTCTCCATTAATTTACTGCTAAAAAGATTGGCTGAATCAGAGCATGAGGGAACGATTAAGAAAGTGGTATTGTCCAATCAATTGGTGATCAGAAAATCAACGGAAAAAAGAACCATTAAATCGAATTGAGTGGTTAAATTGTATGAAATGAATCGTGTATTCAATGTTTTTTTGAGATAAATTGCGAGATGCTTAAATATATTGGATAAAGCGCACTGTATTGCAGTGCGCTTTAAAGTGTGGCTGCTGAACTGGACTCCAATGAGCTGGTGGTCCGATCGAAATTCCAGCTTGCACAAATGTGATTAACCGTTAAAGACAACACCCTCGTAACAAGCGTTATAGATGTCTTTCAGATCTTGCAATACCGGAACCCGTGGGTTAAATCCTGTACATGGATCCAGGAGGGCATTGTTTGTAATGTAATCAATATTTTTCTCCCAATCTGCTTTTGAAATGCCAAATTCTTTGATCGATGCGATATTGTTTACCTCTTTACGTAGGGTTTCAATGGCCTGTGCCAATTCCTCGGCGGTTTCTTTACCGATCACTTTTGCCAGATCCGGGAAACGAGTGGATACTTTGGCATTATAGCGGATGACATTCGGCAAGAAGATCGCATTTGCGGCACCATGTGGAATGCCATACAAAGCGCCTACCTGATGGGAGAGCGAGTGCACGATACCTAACCAGGCATTGTTAAAAGCCAATCCGGCCATAAATGACGCGTCGTGCATATTTTGGCGGGCCCGGATGTTTGTAGGGTTGTTTACGGCTTCTTTTAAGTTGTTGAAAACAATCTCCAGACCGCCTTTAGCCAATACATCGGCATAATTGTCGTCGATATTGGATACATAGGCTTCCACGCAGTGTGTCAAGGCATCCAGCCCCGTATT
This sequence comes from Sphingobacterium puteale, assembly GCF_003627955.1. Taxonomy (GTDB): domain Bacteria; phylum Bacteroidota; class Bacteroidia; order Sphingobacteriales; family Sphingobacteriaceae; genus Sphingobacterium; species Sphingobacterium puteale. The sequence goes on from NZ_RBWS01000011.1 coordinate 83,082, forward strand.
TGCCGTAATATGTGCCGGCATGGAAGCACAGACTTCGCCATCGACAATAGCGATATCGGGTGTCAGTTCGTAGGAAACTATCGGGTATTTGACGCCTTTCTCCCGGTCTGTGATGACCGCAAGGCCGGTTGTTTCAGTGCCTGTACCACTAGTGGATGGAATAGCGATAAATTTCGCTTTGTTTCGCAACCTAGGGACGGTAAAAGGCTTGACCAGGGCATCAAAATCAGCATCCGGATATTCGTAGAATACCCACATCATTTTTGCAGCATCAATTGCCGAGCAGCCGCCAAGGCCGACAATCCAATCGGGTTCAAACGCACGCATGGCGTCGGCACCCCGGAAACTTGTAGCTGATGACGGATCTTCCTCTACACCGTCAAAAACAAAAGTTTCAAGACCTGCTTCGTGTAGAAATGCGATTGATCTATCCAATGTTCCGCTCTTGCGCATCGAATTTCCGCCAGTCACGATAAAGGCCTTTTTACCTTTTATATTTTTCAGTTCTTCAAGACTTCCCGCGCCGTGGAATACTTCCCCTGCGATAAATAATTTACTCATGTTTCTATCTTTAAATGTGATACGACAAAGATAGTAGAGGGTGGGGCTCTGTTATTACACAAACAAGACTATGTGTTATACATTTGCGCCAATTCGTTCTGCAGCTGGGTGGGTGTTTCCCGGAGTTTGGCTTTCACAAACTTGTTGAGCGCCGCCGGAGAGTTGAAGCCCAGGTCAAAGGCAATTTCCTTGTGGGTGATGTCAGCAAACATCAACTGGCGCTTGATTTCGGTCAGAATCCTGTTGTGGATGGTATTGATCGCGGTATCGCCGCAATGTTTTTTGGTAATGGCATTGAGCTTTTTGGATGTGATAGCAAGCTGATCGGCATAATACTGCACCGACCGCTGCTCTTTGTAGTTTTCATGCAGCAACTTTTTAAATTCGATATACAAGGGTTGGTCTGTGGTCTTATTCCCCAGGACAGGGTGCTGTCCGTGTACGGATTCAATAAGTTTGAGCAACAGGATCTTGATGTAAAAGCGCGCTTCTTCTTTGCGGACTAGACTCGGATGTTCATAGATATTTTTGATCAGCTGTATCGTGTGGATACTTTCGGTAAATTCTGACCCGGACAGGACCGTATTATTCAGTTGGGTCGAGAGGTTGATATTATAGGGGCTTAACTCGTTTTTAAGGATATCCGAACAGAATAATACTTCTTCAAATAAGATGATTTTCCCGACTATTTGAGTAGACACCGCCTGAATAGCATGGACCTGATTGGGGAAGATCACCGAGATGCGGCTGCTGTTCAGCAGGTATTGACGCGCTTCGATCTGTAGTTTTAGTTCGCCTTCTTCGATCACTAAAATACAAAAGTGATCTTTTTGATGTGGCGTAGTATAGGCATGTACATGTGCGGAATTCAGGTCAAATACCCGGAAAGAGAGTTTCTCATCTTCCATTTTTTGGATCTGTTGTTTCAGCTGTAATCGTTCCATCAATTCGTTTCTGTTATTTAAAAGAACGGCAAAGTTAGGAATTTATGGACAGGCTGACAGCGTTGGAACATTAAAGATATGACATTTTCTCGTGATCCGTCGTAGCTTTGCGGCAAGCAGGCTCTTAGGACGCTAGCATAAAAATTGGGAATAAGAAATTAGCCAGCTTGTTGAAGGCGGCTGCTAAACTTTTGGGGACTCTTTTTTCGGGTTGGCAGTTCCAGTGCGCAGATGTTGCCGTAGACAGGCTGCTGTTAGTGAGACAGTATCCTTCAGCAAATCGGTAACCGTACCTGTAAACTGCACATTTCCGCCAGACTTGCCGGCTCCGGGGCCTATGTCTATAATCCAGTCGGCCTGGGCAATGACATCGAGGTTGTGCTCAATGACGATGAGCGTATTATGGTTGTCAACAAGGCCATTGATAAATTCTAACAGCTTTTCTGTATCACTTGGATGTAAGCCTGTGCTTGGTTCATCAAGGACAATAATCTGATTGGTGTTTTTCAGTTCTTTGGTCAATTTCAGCCGTTGCCTTTCCCCGCCTGAAAAGCTGTCTGCTCGTTGCCCTAAGGTCAGATAGCCCAAACCCAATTTGAGTAACATGTCGAATGACTCGTGGTATTGCTTGTCAGGGAAAAAATTATAGGCTTCTGCTACGGTCATAGCCATCACCTCAACAATATTTTTGGAGTTATAGTGATATTTTAAGACCGCTGGCTTAAAACCGGAGCCGCCGCAGACTTCGCAGGGTTGTTCAATGTCATCCATAAAGGCCAGATCAATTTTTTCTGCACCGATACCTCTACAGTTCTCGCAAGCGCCTAAACTATTTCGGCTAAAAAGTTTTTCGGATACCTGATTTGCTTTTGCAAACTGTGTTCGTACCGCACCCGATAAACCGAGGTAGGTCAACAGATTAGAGCGTATGCCCGTGGAAAACAGAGACTGGTCAATTAGAGTGGTTTTGGGATAAAATTTGGGCAGGACTTTGTTGATCAGTGTGCTCTTACCTGAGCCTGCGACTCCAGTAACCACGGTCAACACGTTTTGGGGAATCTTGACATGGATGTCTTTAAGATTATGCAGATTCGCATGACTGATTTCGAGATATCCGCTTGCGGATCTGGGCTTGGTATTCATTTCAGGTGCTTTGGCAAAGTATCGTCCTGTTTTTCCGGTTGATTTTTTCAGTCCGGCCACCGTGCCTTCATAGACAATCTCACCGCCGTTCTTGCCCGACTCTGGTCCCATATCGATGACCCAATCGGCGATGCGAATCAGATCAGGGTCGTGTTCGACAAGTAAAACGGTATTGCCCTTGTCGCGCAGCTGTTTAATGATCGCGGCTATACTTTGTAAATCCTTTGGATGAAGTCCGATGCTTGGCTCGTCAAAAATATAGAGCAAATCCGTGAGACTGTTCCCCAGGTTTCTGACCATTTTTATGCGTTGACTTTCCCCGCCGGACAGCGTATCTGTTCTCCGGTCCAATGTCAGATACTGCAAACCTATGTTCACGATATGTTGAAGTTTCTTTTGCAGTTCAGTAAGAATGATAGCAAATGCGTTGGATTGTAAAGAACCAATAAATTCCAAAAGCTCATCGATGGCAAGGGCGGTGCAGTCGGCTATACTTTTGCCGTTTATTTTACAGGACAGAATCTTATCATTTAATCTTTTCCCCTTGCATACAGGACAAGTTTTGGTAATGATCGTTTTGTTTAACGCTTCCTTTCGGGTAAGGATTTCTTTGGATTGCTTCTTGAGGAAAGCTTTTTCAATACGGGGGATGATTCCCTCGTATTTTACCGTTTTTCCCCATTCCCGATCGGGGTTCTTGGGTTTGTGTTCTACCGCATGTAGAAGCAGGTCCCATTCTTCCGGAGTATAATCGTCAAGCTTTTTATCATTGTCAAAATAACCGGATAAGGTGTACCGCGTCAAACGCCAGCCGCCAGGCTGAAAAGTCGGAAATCGTATGGCTCCTGCGTTCAAAGATTTTTGTTTGTCTATAAGGCTTTCCACATCAACGGTCTGTACCATGCCAAGCCCTTCACACTCTTTGCACATCCCCAACGGATTATTGAAAGAAAAAACATTCGAATAGCCCACAAACGGTGTCCCCATGCGCGAGAAAAGCAAGCGCAAAGACGCATAAACATCGGTAGCGGTCCCTACGGTCGACCGTGCATTGCCGCCTAATCTTTTTTGATTGATAATAATAGGGACATTCAAGTTATCTATTTTGTCCACATCCGGAACACCGATGTGCTGCAGGCGGTTTCTGATAAAACTGGCCTGTGTTTCGCTGAACTGCCTTTGCGCTTCAGCACCTATCGTTTCAAAGACCAAAGACGATTTGCCCGATCCCGAGACACCAGTGAATACAGTGATCTTTTTCTTTGCGATCTGGACAGAAATATTCTTGAGATTATTTTGCCGGGCATGGATGACGTTAATATGCTCCATATTCATTAACTTTGGAAATTATTAACTAAGTTAACTATTTTGTGGGCAATGGACAAAACTGAACGGAAATTTTATGAGGTGTTTACAGATTTGCAATGCTTCATCTTGGCGAATATGAATAGGGGCGAGGTCAATGGAGTAACTGCCACGCACTACAATATGATCGAATATATTTACCGTCATGATCATTGTATCGTCAAGCAGATCGCTCAAGCGTTTAATATAAGTCCGCCCGCAGTGTCCAAACAGCTCAAATTTTTGATTGCACATGATCTCGTCGAACAGCAACAGTCTGCCGTCGACCGCAGAATTTTCAACTTGCGTGTAACGGATAAGGGCAAATTCATTATCGACAATTCGGAGAATTTCAGGGAAACAGTGGCCAAAGAAGCTTCTAAGAGTTTGACGGAAGATGATTTAAATAAGCTGACCGAATTGCTCAATAAGGTGTTGGCAGGGGTGAAAAAATAAGCAATGGTTTCAGCAAGGAGAAACAAGGATACTGTTGCTGCATTATTCTACTGGTTTTTATAGAAATCCATCATAAATTGACTTTCCTAAAAATAAAGCCTAATTTTGACTGATCAACAATAATTAAACCATAAGGATGAATGTAGCACATGTCAGACAACTGTTTACCCAGCTTTACGAAGAGAATTGGGTGAAGCTGTATGTACATGTTTTCCGGATGTTAAATGATCAGGACGAGGCCCGTGATATTGTACAGGAAATATTTGCCAATCTCTGGGACCGTATGGAGCGGCTGGAAATCGAGCATTCTTATCAGGCTTATCTCTTTCGTTCGGCCCGTAATCTGGTGATCAACCGCATTGCAAGCCAGGATGTGGGCCGTAAATATGAACATTACCTGGAGCATGCAGCGCCAAGCCCAGAAATTATGCCCGACGAATTGTTGCGGGAGAAAGAATTGGCTGAACAGATCGATAAAGCGATTGAAAAGCTGCCGCGCAAAATGGCGCTGATCTTCAAAAAAAGCCGTTTTGAACAACGAAGTTACCGGGAGATCGCCGAGGAACTTGCTATCTCTGAGCAGACAGTCAAAAAGCAGATTTACAACGCATTGACAGTCCTAAGAAAAAAAATACGAACTATTTTCATTTTTTTCTACCACTAAGAGGCCGTCATCCTGTCTTCTAAGCAATAAACAGGATAGTACCTATGAAACCACCATTATCGAAACAATTGCTGCAAAAGTATCAGCAGGGGATGTGCAATGCCGAAGAAAAGGCCTTTGTCGAAAGTTGGTACAATCAGCTCAGCAGGACAAATAACACAAAAGATATACCGGAACTTGATCTGGCTGCCGAAGATCGGTATTTCCAGGAGCATATTTTTGGTCCCGAATTAAGAGCTCATAGCCAGCGCAAAGCTTATAGGAAGATAGCAGCCAGTATCGTATTCTTTTTGATGGCTGGAGCAGCGATGTACTTCTTCTCCCAACGCCAGCGATCTCCTCAGCCACTGCCTTTTAGTGTGGGTCAATTCCAGGCCGATCTGCTGATCGGAAACGAGGTGGTCAGCCTCGACAAGAAGAAGCCGTTTAGCCCTGCCTATATGGCGCAGCAAAAGGGGGATAAGGTAGCGGTCAAAACCAAAAAGGGGCAAGAATTCAAAATGGAGCTTCCGGATGGTACGACGGTGTGGTTAAATGCAGACAGCAAGCTGGAAATCGGGCCAGGGTACAATATCCAGGAGCGCTCGGTATTCTTGACAGGTGAAGCCTATTTCAAGGTGGCAAAAAATAAAGCGAAACCCTTTATTGTTCATGTCGGCAACACCAGCATTGAAGCCCTGGGAACTGCTTTTAACGTGAAATTATACGCAAACGATAGTCAGCTCCTGACTACACAGCTTGACGAAGGAAAAATACGTGTCAGCAATGCCGGCAGGCAGGAGACTCTGCTACCGGGACAGTCGATCCAGGTGAATGTGCTGAATGGTGCCTTCCAGCTTCAGCAGGAAAACAGACCGCAGGATGTCTCCAACTGGAAAGACGGTTACTTTGAATTTGACCAGACGCCGCTTCCGGAGATTTTGGCTGACCTTGCCCGTTGGTACAATTTTACCTATAGCTTGTCGCCTGTCTATAAAAATAAAGTGCTTAGCGGAAAAATCAGCAAAAAAGAGTCCTTTGCCGAAGTGCTGAAGATATTACGTTTCGCCGGCATCAATTATAAAATCGACAAGGACAGACTCTTACTTGTTCCCTAACCAAACTCGAAACAAACGAATTTTCAATCTAAATACCCTATGAAACAGTCCGTAAAAACACTGCTATTTATGCTGATGCATGTCAATGGCTATGCCTTTAGTCAGCAGGGAGACAAGCCATCCGAACATGTTCAATTTAAACAGCTCGTCAAAGCCATCGAGCAGCGTAGCGATTATCGCTTTGTGTATGATCCCAATGAAATTAGCCCTGATCTGCATGTTGATGTCAATCTAACCAATGCCAATATTCCGGAACTCCTTAAACAGGCATTCTCGGCTAAAGGCATCCGCTACCAAATTGTCAAAAATACCATCGTGATCCAGGGTAAGGTAGCCGGCAAAGCCCAACAGGCTACCATCAGTGGCCGGGTCAGCAATGCGGCCGGTGCAGCGCTTGAAGGGGTCAGTGTCCGTGTTAAAAATAAGGTAGCCAGCACCGTTACCGATGCCAGCGGCCGTTTTAATTTAAATGGGCTGCAGCAGGATGATATACTGCTCTTAAGTTATGTCGGCTATCGCAGCAAGGAAGTGAAGCTTGCGGGCAACGGCAGCATGGAGATAAGTCTTGAGGTAGACCCGGGTAATCTGGATGAAGTGGTGGTCATCGGTTACGGTACGTCTTCGGTACGCAAAAATACGGGATCCGTATCCAGTGTGACCGGCAAGGAAATAGAGACACAGCCGGTACTGGATCCATTAGCTGCACTGCAGGGCCGTGTTGCCGGACTCAATATCGCATCCAATTCGGGGCTGCCGGGCAGCTCTTTTCAGGTGCAACTGCGTGGCGTCAATTCACTGAGCAATGGCAGTAGCCCCCTTTACATTATCGACGGTATTCCATTTTCGGACGAAAACATGAATCAGTTTGCCTCGGCCAATGGAAACCAAAGCCCGCTTAGCCTGATCAATCCCAGGGATATTGAACGGATCGATGTGCTTAAGGATGCCGATGCAACAGCCATTTATGGCTCCCGGGGTGGGAATGGAGTAATCCTGATCACAACAAAAAAAGGAAATAAAAGCGGGCTTAAAATAGACTTTAATGCCAATATTGGTTCGGGGAAAGCCATTCGAAACCTCAAGATGCTCAATACGGAGCAATATTTGGAAATCCGGAAGGAAGGATTTAAAAACGATGAGTGGACAGCGACGGCAGATAATGCGCCGGATCTACTGACCTGGGATCAGGCTGCTTACAGTGATTGGCAAAAGGCGTTTTTTGGGGCAAGTGCTCCTTTCTCAAGTTATCAGCTATCATTTTCCGGTGGAAACGAAAATACACAATATCTGGCCAGTGCCAATTTCAATCGTCAGGGTGATCCCTTGCCTGGTAATAAAAATTATCAGCGTGGGGGTGGGCTGTTGAACCTGGCTACGCAGTCCAAAGATCAGCGCTTTAAACTCAATAGCAGTTTCAACCTCAATCTGGACCGTAATAATACAGTGCCGACAGATATTGCACAGTTTTATAACCTGGCGCCCAATTATCCTTTATACGATGAAAAGGGCGACTATTATTGGTTTCAGCAGAGCTTGCAGAATCCGGCAGCCTATATGGAGCGGTCGAGTGTTTCTAAATCAAAATCCTTGCTGGCCAACTTCTCAGCCGAGTACGCGATCTTGCCCGAATTGGTTGCGAAAGTCAATGTAGGGTATAACCTCAAAAGCATGGACCAGACCCGCCTGCTGCCCAATGCCGGATTTAATCCATTGACCAGTACAGGTTCAATGGCCTCTTACGGGAATTCGGATTATCAGTCTTATATCGTTGAGCCGCAATTGAATTACAGCAAAAACTTTGGCAAAAATGAATTTAAGTTCCTTTTGGGCGGCACCTGGCAGCAGCGGATCAGCGAAGGTAAATATTTGGATGGCAGCAATTACCCCAGTGATTCCCAGCTAGGCAACATGGCTGCCGCAGGTGCCCTTGCGATCCGCAACAACCAGTATGCGGATTACCGCTACCAGTCTGCATTTGCACGTATCAATTATGCGTACGCAGACAGGTACCTGGTGAATGTCAGCTACAGAAGGGATGGCTCTTCCCGCTTCGGCCCCAACAATAAGTACGGTAATTTTGGGTCGATCGGCGCCGCCTGGGTGTTCAGCAGTGAGGACTTTTTAAAGGATCAGTCCGTCCTGAGCTTCGGAAAACTACGTGCGAGCTGGGGGGTGACAGGTAATGATCAGATCGGCGATTACCAGTACCTGGATACCTGGGGAACGGGCTTTGCCTACCAGGGTATCACCGGGCTGTATCCGACACGGGTATTTAATCCAAATTTTGGATGGGAAGAAATTAAAAAGAAAGAACTGGGCCTCGACCTTGGATTTTTCAGGGACCGTATTTTCCTCACCGCCAATTATTACAGCAATAGATCGGATAACCAATTGATCAATATCGAACTAGCGCCGCAGACGGGCTATAGCTCCTATTTTGGTAATACCCCGGCAGTGATCGAAAATAAGGGCTTGGAATTGGAGCTGAGCAGTCTGAATATCCAAAAAGAAAAGTTCAGCTGGAAAACCAATTTCAATATTACTTTTCCATCAAATACCCTGCTTGACTATCCTGAACTTGAAAATAGCGGTGATGCGAGACGATATGTCATTGGCGAGTCTACACGTATCGTCCGTGGATTTCAGTTTACCGGAGTGGATCCGCAAACGGGCATCGCCCAATTCCGGGATGTGGATGGTGATGGAAAAATCACGGATTTCAATGATTATGTGACCTTGGGTTCACTGCTACCCAAGTATTACGGTGGTATCGGCAATAATTTAAGCTATGGCAACCTGAGCCTTGGCTTCCTGTTTCAGTTTGTCAAACAGGAGGGACCATCCATTGGTTATGGCCCACAGGCGACGACCATTGGCGGATTGGCCAACCTGGATGAATATGTATTAGACCGCTGGCAGCAGCCGGGAGATGTGACGGATGTACCACGCGCCACGGCCAATAGCGCCAACGAAGCCAACCTAGCTTACCGCAATTACTACCGCTATTCATCGGCCGTATGGGACGATGCGTCCTTCATCCGCTTAAAAAATGTATCGCTTAGTTACGACATCTCCAAATGGACACAGAAGATCAATATCAGCCGGGCGCTGGTACAATTCAATGCACAGAACCTCTTTACCTGGACAAGCTTTAGGGGGCTGGATCCCGAGATCCCGGGGTTTGACCGCGCGAATCTTTCGGATGTCAATCCTTTCGGTTCGGTACGGAACAGTGCCACACCATCCATGCGTACTTATACCTTTGCGGTTCAGCTCACTTTTTAATGATCATAAAACGACTAAAGACTTATACCATGAACAAATATATCATCTACAGCCTTTTTGCAGCACCACTGATGAACCTATCCTGCAATAAATTTCTGGAGGTGGCCCCCCCCAAGACAGAAGTGGCGGCAGAGTCGGCTTTCAGTGACGAAAAAACGGCCACAGCAACGGTGAGCGGCCTCTATACCAGTATGAACAACTACAACAACCAGTTTGCCAGTGGCCTGATGACCATTGTACTTTCCAGTCTTGCCGACGATTACTACTCGGCTTTTACGAGCTATGATGAGTACAGATACAATAAACTAAGTCCGGCGACCTCTTATCTCGATCGGCTCTGGTCGCAACCTTATGGCTATATCAATCACAGCAATAAGATTATCGAGGGGCTGGAAGCTTCGGCACTCAGCAGCAGGGTAAAGGCACAGCTATCGGCTGAGGCCCGTTTTGCGCGGGTGTTCAATTATTTTTACCTGAGCAACCTATTCAATAAGGTGCCCTTGATCACGGATACCAAAGACCTGGATGGCAACAATCAGAAAGGTCCGGCCTCCCGTGAAGAGCTCTATGCATTCATGGTGGATGATCTGAAGAAAGCGGCTGCCGATATTTCTGAGGACTATCAGGGGAATGAGCGTACCCGCCCCAATAGAAAAGCGGTTGACGCGCTATTGGCCAGGGTGTATCTTTATCAGGCCGACTGGGCCAATGCCGAAGCGACGGCTGATAAAGTTATCAACGATAATCAATACGAACTGTCGCGTGATCTCAATACTGTTTTTTTGAAAACAAGCAAAGAGGCTATCTGGCAACTGCAGACCGTGAATCTTTCTACTGCCGGGGTCAATACCTGGGAAGGTTTCAGCATTGTTCCGGCAGCAGCGACAGCACGGAGTTACTATCAGGTGTACGATAGCACCGTGGCGGCCTATGAAGAGAATGACTTACGTAAAGCGATGTGGTTAAAGCCTTATGTCGTCAGTAATAAAACGCTGTATATGCCCTATAAGTACAAGGTGCGCACAGGCGCACCTGTGACCGAATACAATACGGTGCTACGCCTTGCCGAGCAGTATCTGATCCGTGCTGAAGCGCGGCTCAACCAAAATAAGTTGCAGGCGGCTCTGCAGGATATCAATCAGATACGTGAGCGTGCAGGCCTCGCAGCATTGCCACAAACGATGGACAAAGCAAGCATCGCCCTGGCGCTCGAAAAAGAACGCCAGCTGGAACTGCTCGGCGAATGGGGCCACCGTTGGTTTGACCTGGTCCGCACAAACAGAGCGCTGCCTGTACTTTCAACGGTCAAAACAGAATTTAGTGAAAGTGACACTAAAATACCAATCGCCAGCACTATTTTATTGACAAATGCCAACCTCCAACAAAATGATTAAGCTATTCAGACATGCCTTGCTGCTTGTGTTGCTACAGGCAAGCCTGCTCTTGCAGGCGCAAGTCAGCATACGGCCGGAAAAAGCAGCGGCCGGTGATACGGTAACCATCAGCTTTGATCCCGCTAAATCTGCTGCTGCTCCTAAGGCAGGGCCATTTTTCGTGGATTTTAACTATTCCAATTTTTATGAATTCCCCAGCCGGATGCCCATGCAGCTAGAAGGTGGACTGTGGCGTGTACGTTTTAAACTGCCTGCCTATGCCAACTTTTCCTGCTTTACGATCGCCGACAAGGATAAGAAATTTGTACAGCAGGCAAGCGACAGCAGTCAATATGAGATCTACGTTTATAAAAATGGGAAACTGATCGCCGGTAATTACCTGGGAAAATCGTACAGCATACCGGTCCAGGATAAAACCTCGGATCATATTGTTGCTACACAGGAATATTACCTCAACAAAGAGTTGAGATTGTATCCTGAAAATTATGAGGCACAGCTCCGTCTGATTGCGCTACAAATGAAAAAAGGTAGTCCGGCCCAGCAGGCACAGCTGTTGAAAAAGGGCTTAGCGGTGGTGGAGAAAAAATTCCGAAGCAATCCACTCGTTGAAGGTAACCTCAACAAGGTAACCATGGGTTATCTGATACTCGGTCAAAACCAAAAAGTGGATTCGATCCGCCAGGTCGTGATCAAGGAGTTTCCCGACAAGAAGATCGGCATCGCTTACCGGCTCAATAAATTGCTCCGTGAGCAGGATTCCGCCACTGTGGTCGCCAAGATAGGGGAGCTTCTTTCCCTCAAAACGGCCGATAATGAGGCAGCCTATGGCAGCGCTTACGAATATCTTTTTAGCTATTACGTGCGGCACGGCGACAGCGTAAAGGCCCGGAAATACCTGCCCCTGATTACCCGTTGGGAACAAGATCCCTACAAATGGCGTGCATACAATGACTATGTACAGTTGCTATTGGATCATAAGCTGATGCTGCAAGAGGCGTCCAAACTCAATTTATATCTGCTTGACAGTGTCGCGGCTTATCCGGTGAGTCTAATACGCTTTTTTCCGGAAACGGGATATCTGGTGGCCCATGATCCGGCCAAAGCCGATAAGCTCAGGGCGATAAAAGCTGAACTAATGGCCAATCAGGGACTGATAACCGCGCAGTTAAATCAGCCCGAAGCTGCCCGAGAATGGTTTGCCAAAAGCATCCCTACACTTCAATCGGCTGCACTACTGCGAGCCGTTGCCCTGCAGTATCAGCAGTGGAATGATCCAGAAAGTGCTATACCCCTGTTGGGGGCAGCCTATCGGCATGCTCCTTTTGACCCACAGATCCGGCAGTTTCTCGACAGCGCGCTCGTTAAAACAGGGATGGGCAATGCTGCTGAACGGCAAGCTTATTTTAGCAAGCTTGACAAGCAATGGAAACAGGGCTATTATGAGGAGTTTAAGAAAATCATCGGCAATACGCCTTTTCCAGAAGACATCAGCATAGTAGATATGGACAAAAAGCCGTTGCTTAAAGCGGAATTCAAAGACAAGATTGTCATCATAGATTTCTGGGCCACTTGGTGTAAGCCCTGCATTGCCTCTTTTCCCTATTTGCATCAGGTTTACAAAAAATATGTGGACGACCCGCAGGTTAAATTCGTTGTACTCAATTCGGGCAGTGGAAATAGCTGGGACGATGCGTACAAATGGGCACAGGCCAATCCCCAATTTGACTTTCCATTTTATTACAACCAAGATAAAAAGCTCAGTAGCAAGTTGGAGATAACGTCCATTCCGACAACGCTAATCCTGGATAAAAAAGGAAACATTCGTTTTCGAAAGGTGGGATTTGAAGGTGAAAAGCTATTGCAAAGCCTTGATGCCATGATCGAATACCTGAAAGAACTGGAACGATAATGCGCTGTTTTTACAATGCTACGCTAGCCTGTAGTCAGGTTAAGTAAAAAAATAAATAATTATCGTAATTAGTTGTAGCTATGTTTGTTGTCTAATATTTCGGGATAATAATAAGATAGTAAGATATCAATAAGGTTTTGTATGACTACCTTATTGATGTCTATTACCTTTGTGGTAATACGAAATATTTTTTTTAATCCCTTGCGCCGAATCATTTCTGTCGGGCGATACCCTGACGGGAGCATATTGCAATGATACAATATCCATGTTGTCGATTTCGGGCATTTTAAGCGGGCGGTACCAAGAAGGTGGGTTTGTTAGATTGCCTGTCTGTCTGCGATCTGTTTTTTCTGTTGATTCTTGTATAGTACCTTCTTTCCAGCGTCTGTATACGAGTAATGCTGCTCCAGCAACTGCCGTGATAATCAGTCCGATTTGTGCTTTCATGCTTTCTTTTTAAGAATTGAACAAAATTCCGTACAAAAAGTTCAACAAAAAATAAATCCGTGGCTTTTGGTCCTCCTCGGCAGCACGACATAACAATGAATAAAAAAAATCTACTATTTTAGTATACATTATTTATTTTAATGCTTACATTTGCTTAATCGTAGTTTCAATTGGCGTTGGCGACGATCTAATCACTATTTAAACAAAGTAAAAATGAAACAGCATTATCTAAACCACCTTTTCAAAGTAAGTAATCTATCTTTTCCAAAAGCTCATAGCGCGTGCTCTGCGCCTCGAATGTGTAGCTAGTACAATTCTCCAACTCTTGATAAATAAGGCAATAATTCTGGTATTGCTCCTTATCCTTTTGCTATAAACATGTTTATGGCCAGTACATCTATTTTTAAACTAAACGATTCTACCTATGAATAAGAGAAGAATACTATACTATTCGGCGTACCTATTATTGGCGGGACTGGCAGAACAGCCATTGGTCACTTATGCGCAGGATACTCCAAAAACGATTATAAATGCGTCCTTCCGAGGACAGGTGGTTGATGCCGAGAACGGCCAGCCTATTGAAGGCGCTACAGTTAAGCTTTATGGTGTTACGCATGCTGTGACCACAGACCGAAAGGGCAACTTTGCTTTTGTCACTGGACAAAAGCTACCTGCACGAGTCGTCGTCTCATCTGTCGGTTATAAAGAGCAAATCGTCCTTATTGAAGAACAAGGGGACACTGTACGTCTGCTGCGTGAGGACCGTACGCTAGAAGAAGTCGTCGTCGTGGGCTATGGGACCCAAAAACGAAAGGACTTTACGGGGGCAGCATCAACGATCTCCGCAGAAGCAATCAAAGATATTCCCGTACAGAGTTTTGACCAGGCCCTGGCAGGAAAAGCCTCAGGGGTGAGTATATCTTTGCCGAATGGATTGCTCAATAATCCGCCTGTGATACGGGTGCGGGGCCTGAATTCGATATCCCTCAGTTCGTATCCTTTGATCGTCATCGATGGTATTCCCGTCAATACGGGTAATATTGGTACATCCAATGTGGCCAACAATCCGCTGGCGGATATCAATCCCTCGGATATCGAATCAATTGATGTCTTGAAAGATGCGGCTTCTACATCAATCTATGGTTCAAGGGCAGCAGGCGGTGTACTGATCGTAACGACCAAAAAAGGTAAACAGGGCCGCGCAAAAGTCACCTACGACGTCTGGGGTTCTGCGGTATCCGCGACACGTTTGCCTAAGCTGCTGAATGCCAGTCAGTATATTGATATCAAAAATGAAGCTGTATTGAACAACAAGATCTTGTCAGGAAACGGTACCAACGATAAGGTGGCGAGTGCGCTTTTCTTCCCGCAGTACGACGCGAATGACAAGCTGGTTGAAACGAATTGGTACGATCATGTCTATAATACCGGCTATAGCCACAACCATAGCCTCGCCGTAAGCGGAGCCAACGCAAATACACAGTATTATTTTTCGGGAAATTACTCGGACCAGGAAGGTTTTTTTGCTAAAAACAGCTTCGACCGCAAAGGCCTGCGGTTTAATATAGAGCATAAAGTTAACGATTGGTTTTCCCTTGGTAGTAACCTGACCTATAACAATACCTTCAACGACGCCAAAAATTCGGGTTCCTTGCCCAGCAGCCAGCTGCTGTTGATCGGTGGCGCTCGATTGGCGCTGGTATTGCCGCCAAATGTTTCAGCATATAAAGATGACGGTAGCTACAATTTAAGCAGCACGGGTTTGTTAGGTCCCGGAGCCAACTTGTTTACGAACACACTTTACAATCCTGAAGCATTATTTGCCTACAGCAAATACACGACTGGCAACGATCATATCTTGGGAAACCTGCATGCCTCGCTCAATCTGTTGAAAAACTTAAAATTCACCACGACCTATGCGGTAGACCGTAACCTGTCCACTACCAAAACGTATTTGAGCCCCAATCTAGGCTCATCGGGCTATACCAATGGTGGATCGGTCACCAATGTGAGCAGCCTGCGCAACAACTGGAATTTTACCAACAGCCTAAGCTATGATCAGGTGTTTGCCGAAAAGCATGCCCTGACGCTGTTAGCGGGCTACGATATTCAAAAATATGACAACGATAGCTGGAATGCATCGCAAAACAACGCCTCTGATCCGTTTTTTGAAAACTTTCAGGGCAATTGGACAACACTATCCGGGGCTGGTGGGAGCGTTACGGAGCGTTTCTACCGCTCTACTTTTGTCCGTGCCACTTACAACTACAACAAGCGCTATTTCCTGACGGCCAATTTTAGAAGGGATGGTAATTCGGCTTTGGGAGCAAACAGCAAGTATGGTGATTTTGGTGGCGTGTCGCTGGGCTGGTCTGTTTTTGAAGAGGATTTCTATAAGAATAGCAGCTTGGCAAATCTACTGGGCGACTTGCGTTTCCGGGGGAGCTGGGGTAAGGTCGGCAATGGAAATCTTTCGGCTTATGAATCACTCAATCTCTATAGCTCATCGCTCTATGGAACAGCGCCTACCTGGAGCATGTCGCAGGCGGGTGATCCGGATCTGGGCTGGGAGACTTCCGAACAGACTAATTTTGGGCTGAGCTTGGACTTAGCCCAAAAGCGCCTGCATGTGGATGTCGATTACTTTAGAAACAATGTGAATGGACTTATTCTGGATGTGCCGCAGTCGCCATCAAAAGGTATTCCAGGTAACAGTATTCTTAAAAATGTCGGCAGCATGTATAACCGCGGGATCGAATTTGCGATCAGTGGTGATATCGTCAAAAAAAGGGATTTTACCTGGAATGCATCGCTTAATTTTACGCATGTAAAAAATAAGGTCACAGCCCTGTCTGATGGCAACGCTGATATCATTGGTTATACGCATACTACCACGGAAGCCAACAACATTACGCGGGTGGGGTACGCGGTGGGTAGCTTGTACGGTGCAGTCACCGATGGCGTAAATCCTGAAAATGGGCAGCGGATATTTATCAATAAAAATGGCGAGCGTGTACAATACAGTGCTGCAGTGGCTTCAGGACAGAGCAATTGGACTTATCTGGACGGCCGCGTTGCCAGTCCGATCACGGTAGCTGACTATCAGGTCTTGGGGACAGCACTGCCAACTTACTACGGCGGCTTTAATAATTCATTCCGCTATAAAGCTTTTGATGCTGCGGTCAATTTCACCTTTGCAGGTGGCAATAAAGTCATGAACGGTACAAGAGGTACGCTACTGGATCAGCGTTTTTACAACAATTCGGTCGAAGTGCTCAATCGATGGACGACGGCAGGGCAGCAGACGGACATACCTCGCCTGGTCTATAACGATGTGATCTCAAATGGTTCTGCTGGATTTTCCATCGATCAAAATGCCGAGAAAGCTGATTTCCTACGGTTGCAACAGTTAACGCTGGGCTACACACTTCGGGGTAACCTGTTTAATAAGATCGGAGTTTCCAGTATTCGGATCTATGGTCAGGCGTCGAATCTTTTCTTGATCACGGGGTATTCGGGGACAGATCCGGAGTCTTCTTCCAACGGAAATTCCAATACCTCCATCGGCGTGGAAAAAAACTCGATCGGACAGGGGCGTACCTGGACCGCTGGTTTAAATGTCTCATTCTAAAAATCTGAAAACATGAAAATTAATACGAAAAGAAATCTCTACTTAGTCAGCGCATTATTTTTGGTAGCTACCCTGAACTCCTGCAAAAGGGATGACGGATTATTTCCTGTGCCGACTACATCTATATCGGATAAAAACGTCTTTGATACACCTGCTCGGATCGAGGGGGTTGTCAATGGCATTTATAAAAGTTTAAAAGCAGCCAGTTTGTATGGTGGACGTTATCTCCTGTACCAGGATGTCCGTGGCGAGGATTTTATCAATGTCACGGCCAATAGCTATACAGCCTATGAAAGCTGGAACAATTCCTACAGTTCGGGATCCAATGATATCAACAACCTCTGGTCTGCGGCTTATACCACGATTAACGGTGCGAATATCCTGATTGCTGCCCTTAGTCCCGGAACTGAAGTCATCGGCACTGAACTTTCCAAAGCTTATATTGCAGAAGCAAAGTTCTTGCGTGCAGTATCTTATTTTAGTCTGGTGACGGTATTTGCGCAACCCTACAACAAAGATCAGGGCGCATCGCCGGGACTACCATTACGTCTGCAGGCTGAGGTCGACGGAAACAACAATGATCTGGCCCGCAGTACGGTTGCACAGGTGTACAAACAGATCTTGAGCGATCTCGATGAGGCTGAAAAGGATTTGCCGGACAATTATTCAACCGCACTGCTCAATACAACGCGGGCGCATAAAAATACCGCCCGGGCATTCAAAACCAGGGTTTACCTGACGATCAATAATTATGCAAAGGTACGGGAGGAAGCAAAAAAGATCGTCCCGCAGCAAATTGCACCATTTAAGGCGCAGCAAGGTGTTACGCATGAGCTACAGTCGGATATTACAACGATTTTTGGGGGCAATTATACCACGACAGAATCCATTCTCAGTATGCCGGCGAGCACAACAGATGCGCTTTCGGGACAGTCCGCGATAGGCTATGTCTATCTGGTCAATAAAGAATATTATCTTAATCCAAGTGGCATTTTAAACGACATACAATGGGGAGCGGTAGACAAAAGGCGAAACCTGCTTCAGGCCAATGGGGACAAACAGTATTTGAAAAAATACGCTAAGGCCTCACCTTATGTAGACTATATTCCGGTTATTCGCTATGCTGAGGTCTTGTTAAATTATGCAGAAGCTGCTGCGCAGCAGGAGGAGCTTTCCCTTGCCGGTGCACTTTTGCAGGCCGTGCACCAAAGGTCCGATGCAAGTTTTGTATTTCCAGGTATAGTGCTGTCTAGTAAAACTTCTATCTTGGAAGCCATTGCCAAAGAACGACGAATTGAATTGCTGGGTGAGGGGGTGCGGGGGCACGATTTGCTCCGTCAATTGAAAGAGCTGCCTGCAAAAGGTGACGCGAATATACAGACACCTGCAGTCCCCACAACAGCCCAGAACTATATTTTTCCAGCGCCTAATACAGAATTGGCGACAAATAAACTTTTTAATTAAACGAGTCGAGCATGAACAAGACAAGCAAACTCCTTATTCCTTTACTGCTGGCCAGTAGCGGAGCTTTACAGGCACAACAACAGATATTATCACTCAAAGGAACGGTCAAGAATGGCGATGTGCCTTTTGTTTATCTGCAACGTTTTGAAAACAAAATATTTACAGTGATTGATTCCGCTCAGGTAAAAAAGGGCTCCTTTTCGTTCCGGAAGCAACTTCCCCTGCCAGATTTATATGGCATTTCTACACAGCGGGATGTTATACCAAGCTATGTTTTTCTGGATGCCGGAAATAATCAAGTAACCATCGATGCAAAAGATGACAACAGAACGGTTGTATCGTTATCTGGGTCGAAAAGCCAGGAACTCTTTGACGAATATCGGGCACAGCGCAAACCCGATATACGATCCTTCATCCAAAAATATCCGGATAATATCGTTTCAAGCTACCTCCTTTACAGAGAATGGTCTTATCGATTGTCTCCGGAAGAACTGGAAGCGCATATCGCCCTGCTCTCCGGACCTCAGCAGAAATCGCGTTATATACAGGATCTCCGCAAAATCATCGCCGTGACGCGGCAGGTAGCTGTAGGCAAGAAAGCCCCCGCTATTGTCGCCAATGACCCTGATGGCAACCCGCAGGCGCTCTACGATCATTTGGGGAAATATACATTGATTGATTTTTGGGCTTCCTGGTGCCCCCCTTGCCGGAAAGAAAATCCTAATATTGTGGCCAATTATCAAAAATATAAATCCCAGGGCTTTGAAATTTATGCCATTTCACTGGATAAGAAGAAAGAAGCTTGGCTCAAAGGTATTGCCGACGATCACCTGACCTGGCAGCATGTCTCCGAATTAAAATACTGGAACAGTGAAATTGCGGCTACCTATGCTGTTCGGGCAATTCCCGCCAATTTTTTGGTGGACGATAAGGGGATAATCATAGCCAGGAATGTCCGTGGCGAAGAACTGGGCAAGGTGTTGGACAGTTTGTTTAATTCAGGGAAAACTGAGATCGGCGGACTGAAAAAGGATTTTAAAGGGCAGAATCCGATTAGCTATGAATCGACCAAATCCCAAGCTATCGTCAAACAGGAACGCGGCACGTTCACATTGGATCAACGCGTCTTTTTTAGCAATGATTATGACGGTGCCCGATTGAATGGCTTGGCGAAATCCGCCGACGGCGTATACCATCTGCAAGTCGCGCCGGAACGCACGCCAATAAACCCTAGTCCCTGGTATGGATTTCAGGTCTGGTCCGCCCGCGATACGACGATAAAAATCCAGCTTGACTATCCCGCCGGCGTGCGCCATCGTTACGACCCGAAAGTGAGCATAGACGGAACGAACTGGAATAAGATCCTCGGTGCTTCTTTTGACTTACCGATCTCCAGTAAGAGAACATGGATCTCGGCACAGGCAAATATTCCGTCGAAAGCAGTCTATAGCTGGATTGAAGGTGTAAATCTTGCTGTTCAGATACAGAAAAAGGAAGTGGGTAAAACGGCGCTTGGTAAGCCAATTAACGTATATTTAGCGGGTAACCCACAAAGCAAAAAGGCCATCACAGTCCTCGGAAGACAGCATCCACCCGAAATTACAGGGCATTATGCCTACGCCAGCTTTGTCGAATACCTCTTGGGCAACAGCGAAGATGCGAAGCGGTTTCGAGAGAACTATCGTATTTACCTGATCCCCCTCGTTAATCCTGACGGAGTGGACCTGGGGCATTGGCGTGCCAATGCAAATGGTGTTGACCTCAACCGGGACTGGGCCGAATTTAACCAGCCCGAGACTGTGGCACTGCGCGATTATTTTAAACGGGAAATCGAGCAGGAGGGCCGCGAGCTTTATTTTGCCATCGATTTCCATTCTACAGGAAGCGATATTTATTACACGGTCGATCCTGCTTTGCCCAGCCGGTTCCCGGGATTTATTCCCACCTGGATAGCCGCAGTCAAAGAAGCTATTCCAGGATATGAGCCGCTGGTGAAGCCTCTATATTTAGGCGGGCCGACCTTCACGGCCTATAGTTATTTGTATAAAACGTATCATGCCGAAGCATTGGTCTATGAAATTGGCGACAACACCGACGCTGATTTTATTCAGCGCAAAGCCCGTATTTCTGCACAAAAATTAATCGAAAAACTCAATGAAACCTAGTCAATACAAACGCTTGAAGCATCACTTAATTTGTCTGCTGCTACTGGGGGGAATTTCTCCAGCTTTTGCCAGGGCATCGGATACGGATAGTTTGATCGTGGCGAGTGATCTGGTTCGCGTAAAAAATATTGTTGATCTACACGTGAAACCGGACGGAAGCGAATTTGCGTATGCCGTGCGCGGTATTGTCGCAGATACGACCAAGTATGCTGGTTTTCGCTATGAAACGATCTGGTATGTAAACAATACGGCATCGACAGGAAAGGCTGATCCGCAGAAAGTGGAGCAGAAATTTACGCAAATCTTGTACAGCCCGGATGGACGCAGATGGGCTGTTGGCAAGGGAAGTGACAAACGTTCGCAGCTTTTTTTATTTCCATCAGACGGTCGAGAGCCTCAACAGCTAACCAAGCTGGAGCAGGGGCTGGGAACTGTACGATTCAGCCCAGACGGTTCAAAGGTACTTTTATCAAGTAGCTTTACGCTTGGCGAGCTGGTAAAAAGTAAAGATTTCAATCCTGCAGGGCAAGTACCGGCATGGTCGACGGAAAAACCAGCGGATAGCTATAACGCCTCTTTATTAGCTGGGCCTGCACAAGAAGATCGTGACGGCGGTCTAGCGGAAATAATCGCCTATCTCAAACATGATGAACAGCAGGGTATCGCCAAAGTAACCAACAAGTTGCAGTTTCAGACAGAAAATTCAACGACGGGTGAAATCCACTTCACACATTGGTACATCTTGGATCTAGCAGCCAACACAGCTCCCGTGCCTTTAACTCAGGGCTTTCGAAGCTATTCAGGAGCGGAATTTTTAGGAAACAATAAGGTGCTTTTGAGCGTCGAGACCGAAAATGACCTTCATCCGGACCGTGTAACATCGACTGATCTTGTCTTATTTGACCTATCTACCAAAAAAAAGCAGGTCATTTTGGGGGATAGCATCCATCGTTTTCAGGTGGCTGCGATATCCGCATCGGGAAAATGGGTTGCCGTGAACCGAGGCCGGCAGAATTCATTGACAGTTGGTGAATTGTTTATCTATGATACCCAAAACTGGAAAGGTAATCGCCTGGCTGTAGATCGTAGCTTGAGCAATATCCGGTTTTCAGCGGATGAAAAATCAGTCTACTTTATTGCCTCGGATAGAGGCGGACGTACCATAAATCGCGCGGATGTAAAAACCGGCGATATACGCGCCCTGAGTTCGGTGGAAGAGGGGATCGGTGACTATTGGGTAAATGGTCAGGAAGCTTTCTACACCAAAACCACTTTCGCAAATCCATCAGAGCTGTACCGTGCGGACGCCGATTTTAAAAATAGTACTGTCATTACTGCGATCAATTCAGGATGGCTATCGGGAAAAAATATTGGTCTAGCGCAGAAAAGCAGTTTTCGAAATGAAAAAGGGCTGGAGGTCGACTATTGGCTCTTGAAGCCTGCAAATTACCAGACGGACAAACGTTATCCGCTCTTGGTCGAGATTCACGGTGGGCCAGCTTCCATGTTCGGACCCGCAGATGCCAGTATGTGGCATGAGTATCAGTACTTTCGCGCACGTGGCTATGCGGTATTGTTTTCGAACCCACGTGGTTCGAGTGGCTATGGGGAGAGTTTTTTAAAAGCTAATTTTAAAGATTGGGGGCCTGGACCATCACGTGATGTGCTTAAGGCCGTAGATCTGTCGCTCGCGACCGGTGTCGTCGACAGCGCGCAGCTGTTTATCACTGGCGGATCTTATGGTGCATATCTAACCACCTGGATATTGGCGCATGACAGCCGGTTCTGCGCTGCGTCCAGCCAGCGTGGGGTATATGATCTCCATGTCTTTTTTGGTAGCGCCAATGTATGGCCGATGTTGAAACGCTATTTCGATGGATTTCCATGGGAAAAGGGTATGCGGGACGCCCTTTTAGCACAATCGCCTACAACATATGCTGAGAAGATAAAAACACCTTTACTTATTTTCCATGGGGAGCAGGACAATCGTACAGGCCCTGTGCAGAGTGATTTTTTATACAAACAGCTCAAATATTTGGGGCGTGATACGGAATATGTCCGACATCCGGGCGCAGATCATGAGATCACACGCTCCGGAGATGTCGGACAACGCCTCGATCAGCTCTTGCGAACTTATGAATTCTTCGAAAGGTATAGGCACTGATCCTTATGCTTAACGATCGAGATGGACCAGTGTCATAAGCATATCGGCCAATTTTTTCGGTTCTGTGAGCATGGCATCGTGCCTTGTAGCTACCTCCCGATAGTGCCAGTTGATCTTGCTTTTGCAGAAGGCCCTCTATGAGATGCCGGCGGAGGGCAGGTTCGCTTATTGCTATTCTATTTTTAAACCCTTACCTTTTCGGATTATAATGCCTTGCCTGGGCCAACCGCGGCGCGGGCGAGATGGCGCGGTTTCTTTTTTTGATAAGCTTTAAGACGATGGCCCCATTTTACTATAATCTGTCAGCCCTAGTTTGTTCCCAAAGGGATCATTGAATTCAACGGCATAGCCAGTCATAATCTCAAATGGTTCACTCAGAAATGATATGCCCCTGGATGTAAGGTCTTTGTAGGCCGTTTTTACACTTTCCACCGTAAACCATATCGTTGGCTGGGCATGTCGGGTGCTTAAGATAATTGCCGGCTCGTTGGCGCCTACCCGGAATGCTGTCATTCCTTTGTCCGTAAAATCAAATTTGACTTCCAGACCAAGCTGCCTACCATAAAATTCTTTTGCCTCTTCCAGGTTATCTGCCGGAAGAAAAAAGTTGTCGTAATCGCTGATGCTGTTCATAGCTGTGAAATTTGCTAAATGATATCTATTCTTTCATGATACGAATGTAGGCATAACCACTTCGGGTAGAGGTGACAGCGATTATATTTTCAGGTGATTGTGCACCATATGCACAAATCATTGCAGACATGTTTTTCACCTTATGCATATCGGACGCCAGCGCTCATGCCCACAGCTGGCCATTGCCGTAACCTTACCGAAATGCTGGACGATTGAATCACACAAAAATGTGATGGAAAGGTGTCGGGCAGGGAATTAATTGGGGGGGAGATGGGGTTCGCTAATAAGCAAGCCGTTTGAGAACACTCAAACGGCTTTTTGGATATAATTAAACAAACAACAGCAACTTAATCTTTTTGGGGATATAATGTAAATCTAAAGAGGTGCTCAGGCTGTAAATATTTTTGTGCGAGCTGTTTCACCTGTTCGGCGGTGATAGACCGGATCAGATCACTTTCCTTAAAAACGCGCGACGGGTCGAGCTGGTCAACGGCGCTGCTGAGCAGGTAGGAAAGCCAGAAGCCATTGTATTGAACCTGCTGACTGCTGCCCAGCAATTTTTCGGCGATGTACTTATCGATATCTTCTTGGGACGGACCGTGCTGGCGGATCAGCTCAATCTCTTCCAGGGCTGCTGCGACCAATTTGTCGACCTGTCCGGGTGCGGTGGTAAACGAGATATTCATGCCAAACCGCTTTCTGGGATTTTTGGCCAGTGACGGAGATACACTGATGGAATAGATACCGCCTTCTTTCTCGCGCAGCCGCTCAGTCAGCTTGATGGTGAGACAACTCGAAAGGGCATCCATCAGCAGGTTGTTGTATTCGCTGTAGTCATCATAAGTACTCAGATACGCCATGGCCACTGTGGACTTTTCTTCTTTTCCTCTGTAAATGGACCGGCTGATCCCCTGTGCCGGCGGATATGCACCGTTATCCACAAATTTTTCTTTGCGTCCGAGGCTCGGGAGTGTGGCCAGATACTGTTTGATATAAGGATCTATGAGTGCACGGTCAAAGTTGCCGACGATGACGAAGATGAAATCTGAAGCGTCGGCAAATCGGTCCTTGTAGATCTCATATGCGCGGTCGATATCAATCTCTTCAATTTTTTGAATGGTGGGCCCGGTCTTACGTGGATCGTTGTCGTAGAGCACTGCAGCAATCGAATCCGTAAAGAATGTACTGGCCTGCTGATGCCGGTTTTTCAGTGACAGTTTTGTCTTCTCGAGATTGGCTTTATTGATGTCGCGGTCGAGTCTGGGCACTGTAAAATAAGCATACAATAGTTCAAATGCGGTCTGCATATCTTCTCGGCTGGACTGCGCCTTGATACCTTCACCGATCTCATTGATGAAGGGACTCGCCGATGCGTTTTTTCCATTGAGGTAATGAGAGAGCTGTAGTGAGTTGAAAGGACCTAATCCGCTGCTTGTCACAATATTGGCCGCATTGGTTGCGGACTGGAAGTCTTTAAGCGAATAGCGTGAATAGCCTCCCGGGCTATAAGAAGTCAGCAGGATCTCGTCATTTTTTAGGGTTGTGGGCTTCAGGATCACTTTTGCACCATTGCTGAGCACAAGGGTCTGGGTGCCCACCGTTTTATTGTCCGTTTCACTGATGATGCTGCCCGGCTGCGGCAGCGCTGACAATAGCTTGTCGGCGAGTGCCGCTTCCTGATAGGGACTCACATCCTGCTGTAGCGCGAGGTTGATCCAGCCGTCCAATACCGCTTCGCCGGGGATCTGTTTGAGGTCATCATCGTAAACCAGCACCATATCGCGATCTCTTTGTCCTTCAAATTCTCGGCCATGGGCCAGGACATCGGAAGGGCTGATTTCATCGATGGCTTTGAGCAGTACCGGCTGTAGGAAACGGAATGAAGGAGCCGGTTCATCTTTGAGGTAATGTGCCAGGATCTGGTCCATATGGGACTTAGAGTCAGTCTTGTCATATTCTTTGAGGCTCTGGATCAGCATACTTCGGTAGTCTGATTTTAAGCGGTTAATCTCAGTCGCTGTAAATCCGTATGTGGCAATCTGTCGCAGCGTGTGATAGACGGCATGGATGCTGGACTGTAGGCTATCTGGCTTGGGCATGATCTGTATGCTGTTGGTCTCCAGGTTGCCCACGAGCGTACCGTTGCTCAGGGAGGCCGCAAGATAGGGTGACTGTGACCGTCGTGTTTGTTCGGCCAGGCGCATATTGGTCAGTTGAATGTAGAAATCTTTGGCCAGTGAATTTTTATAGTCTGCCAGCTTTCGTGTCTTTTGGACCTGCCGTTTATACAGGATCTGCAAGGAGGTCTGCGTGACTTCGGGATCGGTAAATTTCATAAACTGTTTTTTTCCAGTCAGGGCAATCGGATAGCTCTTGGACAGGGGCGCATTTTTTGGATTTTTTAGTCCAGAAAACTGGGCAATAATCTGCCGTTCCATGTCGTCGGGATCGATATCGCCGACGACGATCAGTGCCTGCAGTTCAGGGCGGTACCAATTTCTGTGAAACTGCCGTATTTCGTCATGTCTGAAGCTGTTGAGTACTTCATCTGTCCCGATGGGCATGCGGTAAGCATACCGGGACTGGTTGGTCAGCAATGGAAATGTCTTTTCCTGCAGCCGCTGCGAAAGCCCTCCGCGCTGCCGTTTTTCTTCGAGAATAACACCACGCTCCTGATCGATATCATCATCTTCAAGTAATGCACCGTCTGCCCAGTCGCGCATGATCAGCAAGCCCTGCTTTAACAGTTCGGGGTCGGTGGTCGGCAGAGGCAATTGATATACCGTCTCCTCAAATCCGGTATACGCGTTGAGATCGGCACCAAAGCGAATGCCCGATTTTTGCAGATAATCAACGAGGGCATTTTTCGGAAAATGGGTAGTGCCGTTAAAGTTCATGTGCTCCAGGAAATGGGCGAGGCCCTGCTGTTTGTCTGTTTCCTGCAGTGACCCGACCTTATTGGCCAGATAAAATAATACTCTCTCCTTGGGCTCGGTATTGCGCAGGATAAAATATTGGAAGCCATTGGGAAGCTTCCCGGTCTTAATGTCCGGATTGAGCGGAATACGGGCTTCATGAGCGGTGGCCGTTGCGGTATTTAGCTGCTGTGCATAGCTCAGCCGGGGAACTGCCGATCCGAGAGAAAGGGCCAATAATGTAAAAAATAGGGTAGTATGTCGCATATCTTATATGTTTTTGCTGTTTTGTTCTAATAATTCGAGTACTTTTTCTTTGTGGATGAGTACCATACCATGCTTATCGCTGCTGATTCCGTTAGCTGAACGGTAGCTGTAATAAGGAACTTGTCCACGCATCGTCGTGGGCATATAGACAAATTGTATGTTGCTGTTGTCCTGCT
The DNA here is from genome assembly GCF_003627955.1 of Sphingobacterium puteale. GTDB lineage: Bacteria > Bacteroidota > Bacteroidia > Sphingobacteriales > Sphingobacteriaceae > Sphingobacterium > Sphingobacterium puteale. Next base: position 109,741 of record NZ_RBWS01000011.1, read on the forward strand.
GCAGCTGCTCGCCGACCTCAACAATATGGGTCGAAATCAGATACTGGCAGTTGTGATGCTGCTGAAAAGCGCGTGTCACCGTGAGCGTTGCTTCAAAGGCATCTTTGACGTTGGTGCCCTTGAAGAGTTCATCAAAAATGATGACCATATTTTTGCCCTGACTGACATAGGTCGCCACCTTTTTGACACGGAGTACCTCAGCGTAGTAATGGCTGTGGCCTAGATCGATGTTGTCGGCAACATTGATGGAGCTATATAATCCGTCTTTCACTGAGAAGCGCATTTTAGCTGCCGCCACGGGCAGGCCGAGATGGGCAAGGTAGATCGCGATGCCAAAGCTCTTCATATAGGTGGATTTGCCTGCCATGTTGGCCCCGGTCAGAAAGATCAGGTTGTGGCTGCCATTAAATTGCAGATCATTGCCCACCGCATCGGGGATGGCAGGGTGGTATACCTCGTGCAGTTCAATCGCCTGCTGATCTGGGGGCAGGACCTCTGCCTGTACAAAATGACGCTGGTTGGCGACCTCGGCAATGGACTGATACAGATCAATATGATAGATAGCGGAAAGACTCTGCTGAATTTCCCTGGCCCATCTGTACCGCAGCTGATAGTCGCAGCGTGCAGCGAGAACAAGTGGTAATGTATCCGTATGTGAGTCAATCTGCTGCTGCAGCTGCAGCAGCAGGCTGTGTTCGCTGTGCAACCATGACTGTTCGAATATGCTGTCCTGAAGCAGACCATCTGTATCGTGCTCCTGCAGGAGTGAAAGGTAGCTGGCGAGCTCAAGCATGATCCGGAATGTTGCGCGGATGCCTGATTCGGTATGTTTTTTTTCTTCTTTCAGCCCGAGCACAGCTAGCAGCTGCCGACGGGCGGCACGGAGCAGGGCGACATTCAAACCGCGGCCGGAGTAACTGTTGGTATAGCTCTGGGCGGTATCGAGGTCTTCCGGACGGATTTGGAACCGGCGGGGTAGCCTCCGAAAAAAGGAAATGAGTGTGCTCCGCCGCCGGATAGCTTCGCTGTCGGCGAGGGGTTGCTCAAATAGTTTTTCCAGCAGCTGCTCCCCGCCGAAGGTCTCGGTCTTATTGTAAAGGGAAAAGATTGAGTCCCTTTTATATTTTCCGGAAATATTGAGATCTTGAAGGGTCTGTTTATCAATAATGAAGCTCATGAGTCCAGTTGTTTTTGTGAAGTTAATAGATCAATGATGCCTTCGTTTTCTATGATGATCATGCCGTGTCTGTCTGCCGAAATCCCCTGTTGCAGGTGATAGGTATAACTTGGGCGGCCCTGCTGCATGACTGTAGGCAGAAAGACAAATCTGATGTCGCCGTGCGATTGCTTCAGCTGTTCGCCGGCCTCCAGAATATGGGTCGAAAGTACAAACTGACATCTGGGGTGCTGGTATAGACGGGAGACAACCTCCACGGTACCTTCGAGGGCATCTTTGACATTGGTGCCCCGAAACATTTCATCGAAAATGACAAAGAGCTTGCGGCCTTCGGCCAGCTGCTGGGCCACTTTCTTGATGCGCAGCACTTCAGCAAAAAAGTGACTATAGCCCATCGCGATGTTGTCCGGCAGGTTGATCGAGGTAAATATGCCATCTCGTGGGCTGAACAGCAGTTTTTTAGCCGGTACCGGAAATCCTACGTGGGCCAGATAGAGAGCGATTCCCAGGGATTTCATAAACGTGGATTTACCAGCCATGTTCGCTCCCGTCAGAAAAGTGATATTGTGAAGGCGATCCATGGCGTGATCATTGCCTCTGGCATTGGCGACGAGCGGATGGAATACACCTTCAAAAATGAGCTGATCCTGCTGGCTGCTGTCGACGATGGGAACCACAAATTGGCGCTCATGGGCGACCTGAGCGACGGTCCTGTAGACATCAAAGGTATATATATCGCGTAAGATGTTCAGCAGCAGTTCTTTCTCCTCAAACCGGAGGATGTTGTCATATTGGATGACTATTTCGCGCTGCAGCCGCTGTTTGTCCTGAAGCAGCGGAATCTGTTCCAGACCACTGTCGGCATATTTCAATTCCCATTTTTTCAGTTCTTTCTGATAGCTCTCGGAGTGATCTGCCCGCGAACGTCGGATAAGATCCTTCCAGCAATGGATAATCTGGCTGCAGGCGATGATGCCTCCGACGATCTTCTTGTACTCGCTGTCGCCTCCGACGAGCTGCTGAAAGCGTTCTCTGAGCGAAAGGCTGCCCCCCTGCAGACGGCTGCGCTCGTCTGCCATATCGAGGTAGAACAGGGCCTGGTCAAACCAGCTGGACTGGAAAGGAAAGGCCATGGACTGTTCCATAAAATACCGGATCGTTGCTGTACGGTCGACGATCGACAGCGCATCGGATAGGGGGTAGTTAAACCATTCTTCCAATAATTCGGCTCCACCTGATGTTGTGGTCTTGTTGAAGATGCCAAAGACGGACTCTGCACCTCTGGCCCCAAAGATCGACAGGTCGTCTCTGGTCTGCTTGTCTATAATCAATCCCATGCTTACCGTCCTCTTCTTCTGATCCAGATGACAATGCCGGTACCCAGCATGGTCAGCGGTATGATAAATTTGATAAGTAACTCAAAATAGGTCCATGTGCTTTCGCCGATGCGCAGCGTTTTGTCGATCGGATCGGGAAGTCGCATGTCGACAGGCACCTCACCGTCACTGAGCCAGGAAAACGCAGCACTGACCAACGAGAAATTGGAGGCATTGACCTGATTGCGTTTAATAAATAGTTCGCTGTTGCTGATCCAGTCGGCATCGCCGGTGACCAGGATTTTCTGTTGCTTGGCTCCGACTTTACGGGATAGTGCCACGACTGTGGGACGAGCGCCTTCACGTTCGCCAGCACTGGGGTTTACCATCGGCTTACCGTCGATAAAATTGAGGTTTTCGAGCTCATTCCAGGTTCCGCTACTATCGGTTGCAAAGAGTACTTTGGATTGGAACGGCGAGGCTGGCGAGACGATGATGCCCGCTGTTCCGGACATCGTGATCACCTCTTCGCGGCGGTTCATGGGCGCCAGGTAGTAGGAAAATTCCTCACCGGCTTTCGTCGGCTTTAGGGTGAGCAGATCCGGCTGAAGTGCTTCTTGCTGTTTGACCAGCACACCGGGCTCGAGGGTCAGACCCAGTGGTGCAGCGATCCGGTTGAAAATAGCTTCCTGGCCCGGTTCTCCGGCCAGCATCATATTGCGGCCACTGGCGATATAGCTATGCAGGTTGGTCAGTTCCTGTTCGTTGTATGGCCGGCGCGGCTCTGCGATGATCAGGATATTGATATTCTCCGGAACTGGCCTCGAAAGATCGATTTCTTTAAAATCAAAGCCCTGATTGATCATGGAATAACGAAAGGTCTTTTCCTGAGTAATGGTTTTGTAGCCACGGTCCTGTGTAGAATTGCTGTTGCGTTCGCCATGCCCTGACACGAATCCCACAATAGGAAGTTCGTCCATGACCAGCCGCTTGATGGCTGCACTGATCTCTGATTCCAACGGCACACGCTGCATGTCGTCATAGACACGCAGAAACGTCTTGCGGCCATTTTCACGTTCGAGAACACGGACAAAACGATAATTCTCCGTGGAGAGATCGACCTGATTCTTAATGGCAGCGTAAGGCAGGATGTCAAATTTCCACTTGTTGAACTTCCGTAGGGTATCTATCCGCTGTTCGGCATTGAGCTTGGGAAACTGACGGTCGAGAATCGGGTTTTCAGTGTGATGATAGTAGTACACGTATTCCATCTGTATTTCCGGCTTAAACCGGATATACTTTTCAAAAGAACCGACGTCGCTTTTATACGACGAAGGAAGGCCGATAAAGCTGTTGGCGTCAAGCATGTTGACATAGGTGGTAATCTTAAATCCGCCCTGAAGTTTGGCCATGATCGCCTGGCTGCTGGGACGTAGGGTATTGCTTTTGCGGTAGGTGCTGTCATAATAAAATTTGACGAAAGGCAATGTGGTCAGGTACCCGATCAGGAATACCGCTAGGGTGATGCCGCCAAATTTCAGCAGGTTCTGGCCCGTAGCCTGTTTTTTACGTATGGCCTGCAGGCGGAAGATCGTGAAGCTGACAAACAGGATGTTGACCAGCAGAAAGTAAAGCACATCTTCACTGGTGACCATACCGGCAATGAATGTATCTGCCCGGCCGTTGATCGCCAGCCAGTAGGTGATCTCGCGCACAAAAGGGATGTCCTGCCAGAGGCCTCTGGCGAAGTTCATCATAGCAAATACGCATAGGGTTCCTATTGCAGCTACGATATTATAACTGGTCAATGAGGACATAAAGAGGCCGACTGCTGCGTATGCAGACAAAAGCAGAAAAAGACCCAATAGGCCGGTAAGCATGGGGCCGATATCAGCATTGATCAGGGTACCCATGGTAAAGATAATCAGCAGCGACACCAGAAGTGTGAGTACGAGACCAAACAGCAGCAGCGCGATATACTTGCCTAGAATAATCTGGCTGTTGGTAACGGGAGAGGAGTATAGCAATTTAATTGAGCCGCTGCTGTATTCCCTGCTCATGATGCTCATGGTCAATAGGGGCATGTAGAGGTACAGATAGGACTGTATTTTCGGATAAATGCCCCCCCAGGCAGATGAAAATAAACTCTCTGTCGCATTGACAAGGTCAATTTTCATGGACTGTACCTGTACCATACCCGCGTAAGATCCGGCGAATAAATAGCCTATCTGGAATGTGAAGATCATCAGGATAAGCCATGCGACGGGTGAATAAAAGAGCACCTGCAGCTCTGTTTTTGCTATTTTTAATGTCGTTTTCATGTTTGGATTGAGTTAAACTTTTCTTTTTTTTCGGGTCATCTCGGCAAATACAGTTTCCAGAGAGCTCTTTTCGGAATAAATTTCGATCAGGTTCCATTTTTCCTGTACGCTCCTTTCGACCAATGCTTCGACGAGCTCTTGCGTATTCGTGGAGCGGATCCGAAATTTGATATTGCCGAGAGGCTCCATATCCACAAAGCCCGGAAGCTGTAGAAAAGCTTCTGCAGGAGGTGGTGATATCAGGCTGACAACGACGCTGTTGGGTGCTACCTGGTTGTCAAATTCTTCAAGCGATCCTGAGAAAATCATTCGGCCTTCATGGATCATCCAGATGTGGTCGCATAGTGCCTGGACTTCCTGGAGAATATGGGTCGACAGGACTACGGTACGTTCGGCTGCAATCTCGCGGATCAGGTGACGGATGTCAAGGATCTGATTGGGATCAAGGCCATTGGTCGGCTCATCCAGTACCACAAAATCGGGTTCATGGATGATGGCCTGCGCTATGCCAACGCGTTGCTGGTATCCGCCCGACAGATTTTTGAGCAAGCGATGGCGAAAATGTGCGATGCTGCACTTGGACAGCACACGTTCGATGGCCGCCGGAATTTGGTTCGGCTCCATGAGCCGTAGATTGGCTGTATGAATGAGGTATTCCTCTACCGTAAGTTCGGGGAGCAAGGGCGGCTGCTGCGGCAGGAAGCCGATGTGCTTTTTGGCTTCCACAGGGTTCTGGGCCATGCTTATCCCCCGGATATAAACTTCCCCGTGGGATTGATTAACCACCCCGCACATGATATTCATGGTGGTGGATTTTCCGGCTCCGTTGGCGCCCAAAAGACCATAAATGCCGTTTTTGCGTACTTCAAAATTGATGTCTCTGATGGCCCATTGGACGTTGTAACGGTGGGAAAGGTCTACCACCTGAACAATAGGACTGTCGCTTGCTGTGATCATTTTTATCTTTGATTTGGTATGAGTGATCCCGGGCAGGGTGTCCGCTGCTGTCCGGACACCCTGCCTGCTGTCAGTCGAAGTAGGTGATACTTACGCTGACAGTGGGTATGATATGTATAATGTCTTTGTTACCTCGGATTCTGAATAATTTCGGGATTGAGAACAATGTACTTGGATGCGATAGGCAACACATAGCGGTTGCTGTTGGGCTCCAAGGTGAATGACTCACCTTTATATACGCGGGTCTGCGTGCTGATAAAGCCCGGTTCGGCAGCTAAGCGCTTCTGGTCAAACCAGCGGAGACCTTTGCCCATCAGTTCTCTCCGCCGTTCGTTGATAACCCCTTTGAGCACCGACTGCTGGTCTGTGATCTGAAGTGGCTGGTATGCATCCGGTTCAAACCGCTTGCTGCGCAGGGTGTTCAGTATATCCAGAGCCTCCGTAAACCGCCCGGCATCGCGCGCTAAGGCTTCCGCTTTGATCAGCATCATCTCCGGAAGGGTAGGCCCGTTGGTAATTTTGGCGTTAGCCGAAATAATACGGTGTTTGTTGTAGGCTTTACCCTGGAACGGTGTCCAGGTAAACACACTGCCGTCTACCGTAAATAATGTACTCCGGAGATCGCCCGGTTCGAAGAGCGCAAGCAAGGCAGGATTTAGCGAGAGGGTGGGAAATGTATTGCGCAGACTTTTGATAAAGATCTCCTCCGTATCGTCAAGCACATTGGGGTAGGTGTTGGGCACCGCTTTGTACTGATTGAGATCGATCAGCTTGTATTGCGGTCTGGCCAGTACCAGTTCTGCGTACTGCAGTGCTTTGCCGTAATTGCGCATCTGCAGATAGACACGGGCAAGGATGGCCTCGGCTGCCGGGCGCGACGCCAATATGTTGAAACCGGGCTGTTCAGGAAGATCGGGAATGGCCGAACTGAGGTCTTCAATAATCTGCTTGTAAACTGTTTCCACTGATTTACGGTCCAGTTTAGCATAGAGGTCGGGACTTGTCAATAAAGGAACCCCAAGGTCTGTGGCGGCGCTTGTCTCTTGATACTGCTTAGCATACGTATTGACCAGGTGAAAATAGTTGAGTGCGCGGTGCACCTTTGCCTGGGCCAGTATATTTTTCTTCTGTGCTTCGCTGCCCCCCTGGCTGTCCATGATCTCTGCGGCGATCTGATTGAAGAGGTAGATCTGTTTGTACTGGTCGGCCCAGTCGGCATCTTCGTTGTTGTCGCCCACCAGATCACTTTTCCAGCTATAGGCGTTGGCATCGGTTAACGATAAGGTATTGAGGTAGGCTTCGTCAGACCCGTAGATGTCATCGCTTGCCAGCACGGGCCAGTAGTAGGATTTCTCCACTGTTGTACTGTTGTTGAGCAAACTCTGGTAGTCCTGTGTATATTTTAGTTCGCGCTTACCCACAAGGTCAATCTCCACAAACTTCCGGCAGGATACCATACCGGTGGTCATCAATGCAGCGAGGCTGAATGCAATAATTCTCTTTTTCATGTTCATCATAGTAGTTAAAAACCCATATTAACGCGGAATACATAACTTGTGACCGGTGGCATGCTGCTGTAGCTGCCGTCAAACATATACTCTGGGTCAACATCGCGGCCGGTCTTTTTCCAGAAAAGCCCCAGGTTGGTTGCCGTGGCACCAATACTCAGCGATTTGATGGTCCTGTTGTTGCCCAGCATACTGGCCGGAAAGCTATAATTTAAGGAAAGCATCTGCAGGCGGATGTGGCTGGCGTCAATCACGTTGATATCTGCAAGTTCAAAGCGCTGTATACTATTGATATTGGTATTGATGACGCCGGGAATATCGGTATGGGCCTCGTCTCCGGGCTGGCGCCAACGGTCTACCAGGGCCTTGCTATTGGGCAGGTATCCATCAAAGCCTGCTGTATTGCTCGGGTATTGTGTGGAGTTGACCTCCTTCCAGCGGACTTTGTGTCCAAATTTCATGGTCATGCGTGCTGTAAACGTGAAATTTTTGTAGGACAGGGTGTTGGTCCAGCCGCCAAAATAGGGAGCGCTCATACGGCCCATATAAAGCAGGTCTGCAGGGCTAAAATCGTCTGTGGACGTTTCTGAATCCAGGATATTGCCCTGTCCATCGCGGATTTGTGATCTACCTTTGTTATCAAGGCCTGCCCAGCGGTAGGCAAAGAGCTGATCAATAGGGTAGCCCTCGATCGGTGTAGATGTCTGTTCCGGCGTCTTGAGTGTATTCGGAAAACGATCGTCGGTAACTTTATTGTCGCTGTACGAGAGATTAAGTGCACTATTCCACTGCCAGCCGGCCTTCTGCACGATCTGCCCCTGGATATTGATATCTATACCATGGCTTTTCATATTGGAGGTGTTGAAGGACAGACTGGACCAGCCGTAGGTAGAGTTGTAGGGTACTGACGCAACGATTCCGTAAGACCTTTTGCTGTAGTAATCGAGGTTGATGGTGAGCCTGTTGTTTATGGCGGTGAGATCAAGCCCCGTGTTGAATGCCCGTGTGGTTTCCCAGCCCAGCATCTGATTGGCCGGAATCACAATGGAGCCGGTGGGAAGCTGGGTGAAGAAATCGGTTATTGAAGCCGAATACAGGGTGAATGAAGTGCCGTCTTTTGGCACTGAGCCTCCGGTACCGATACTACCGCGCCAGCTCAGCATATTGATCCAGGGGATGGTTTTCATGAAGTTCTCTTTGTGCAGATCCCAGCGTAGCCCCGCAGACCAAAAAGGCTTTGCACGTTTGGACCGGTCTACGCCGATGATTGTAGCATCGTCAAAGCGTATGCTACTGCTTAGAAAGTACTTCGAAAGGAGGGTGTATCCCGCATTGGCGTAATAGCTCAGATAACGTATGCGGTCAATATTGATCGGTGCATCTTGTATATTCAGCGTTTTGCTGCCTCCATATATATCTTTATAGGGAACTGTTGGATTGATAACCGTGGACTGGTAGGTATCTTTGTCGAATCCATATCGTGTCTGCAGATAACCCATTGCCTGACTCTGACGGATTTCACTACCTGCAAATACGTCAACTTGATGAATATCGTGGAATGTTTTGGAGCCATCGAGCTGGAAACGTAACGAATAGTCATCCATTTTGTTGTTTGAGGTGACATATTTACCGCCTAGTGGAACCCCGTATATCAGCTTTCCGCCGCTATTTACTGTGGTGCCGGTATTGATGAGGTCGCGCATCTCATAACTGTTCTTGTCGCGCAGGCTCTGCATATTGCGGAGCCCTTTCTGGTAAGAACCCGACAGTGTTGCGTTCAGCCAGCTGTAGGCACGATAGGATAATTGCCCTGTAAAGCGGGTCAGGTTATTGTCATAATGATCGTTGCTCTGCGTGAGTTCGTCGATGTGGTTATATGACCAGGGCAGATAACCCTGGCTTTCGAAGCGCTCTTGCGCAACGGTTGGTGTGAAAGCATAATAGCGGCTGATGCGCTGTCCATTCTGATCCAGCAGCAGATTGTAGGGCGTGAGGCCAAAAGTCCCGGGACTGATGGCGCTGATCGCAGCACCGTTAACATTGCTTTTCTGAATGGTATGATTGATGCCTAGGGCTACTTTAAGTCTTTGGTTAAAATAACTGTTTTCGACATTGAATGTCAACGACATATTATTGGTATTGTTTTCACGGTATATAGGTCTGTCTTTTGAATATACCGCAGAGGCATAATAACGGGCGCCCTGTACGGCTCCATTAAAAGACAAGTTGTACTGTTGATTCTGAGCCGCCTGCAGCAGTTCGTTTCGGATTTGCTGCCGGTTGTCGGTCTGTGCCAGCTGGCTGAGTATGCTGTTTTGCTCGGCGAGGCTGATCTCTCCCCGTTTGGTACGGAACATGGTCATAATGGCGTCGGATCTGTTGGGGGCCCGCCAGCCTGAAGTCGGATCGTAGTAGAAGTTGTTGTCAAACATTTCCTTTTCGAAATCGATATATTCAGAGGCGTTCATGGTGCGCAGATCGTGCAGGCTGGGCGGGGCGGAGGTCCCGAAAATTGAAGAGAAATTGATAGTGTTTTTGCCCATTTTACCAGCTTTCGTTTCGATCACAATAACCCCATTGGCTGCCCTGGATCCCCAGATGGAAGCTGCCGCTGCATCCTTCAGGACAGTGATGCTGGCGATGTCATCGGGATTGAAATTGTTGAGTATGCCCGCACTGCTGCCCGTGGCTGAAAGACGGTTGCCAGATCCCGTTGGATTGGCAGTCAGCTGTTGTTCCATGGCCGGAAAGCCGTCGATGACAATCAGCGGCGTACTCGTCGAACCTGAAAAGGTATTGGGTGAACGCACCAGGATACTATGGGTTTTGGTGTCAAACTGAACGCCCGGTATCTGCCCCTCGAGCCGTTCCATTAGGCTCAACGCAGGACTTTGCTGAATTTTCTTTTCATCGATGACCACAAGCGAGCCTGTGGTTTTGCCGGGATCAAGTTTCTGGTAGCCGGTGTTGGCCATGACGGATACCTCATCTAATGCCGCGATCTGCGGCTTGAGGACAAATAGGGGGCCTAGGTTGCTGGCTGGGGTGCCGCTGAGGTCGATCTGACGCAGTTCGTATCCCAGATAGCTGATTTCAAGAACAGCATTGCTGGGCACATTGGCCAGGACGAACACTCCTTTGCTGTTGGTCAGGGTCTGATTATGGGTGCCTTTTATACGTACAGTGGCGCCCGCAAGTGGCTTCTGTTGCGTATCCGTCACGATACCATTGATCGTCCGTTGCTGTTGGCTGTCCGTCACGATGATCGTATTGTTGCGGACGATAAAGCCTAAAGGCTGTCCCTGAAAACAGAGTCCGAGCACTTCCGAAAGCTCCAGTTCGTTTAAACTAATGGTTAAAGGCGAGAACGATCTATTGTGTTCGGGACGGATCACGTAATCGTATCCGGTCTGCGACCGCACTTGTTGAAGGATTTCTTCCAAGCTGGCACGTTTGACATTTAGGTTAATTTTGTTTTGGCCGTGCAGGGCTGTGGCTGTTTGTAAAAACAAAACCAAAAACAAAATGCAGAATAATTGAAATCGCATAAGCAATTTGATTATAAAGTTGGAAAAGACAGGCGGTCTGTGGATCGGTTGATTTACCTTATACTTTTCGTTAGCAAAAAAATATTGATACATTTGTTTGTTGATTTTTGGACATACATGTCCCTCTTGACAAGGAGACATGTCATGCAGTTCATAATTTTCGTAATAAATGCTAGGCGTGAATTCAAAAAATCAATTCTAGGGGCGGTGCAACGCCTCTAGATTTTTTGAAACCACAGGTGTTTGGTTTGTTAGGGTATGACCATCAGCCTCCTTTCTTTTTCGTTGTTGCGGATATCAAATTTGATTCCTGTCGTGGTTTCCAGTATTTCGAGTACTTGTTGTAAAGTCTTCTTTCGGGATATGGTGCTGATATAGCGCTGCTGTCCGACAGGGCCGAGGTATTCTACTTCAATATTGTACCAACGGGATATTTGGTCCATGATCTCCCGGACGGAGGCAGAATCAAAGTAAAAATCGCCGTTTTTCCAAGAAAGATCTTTGGAAAGATCGACTTCCAGGAGTTCGAATTCTTTGCCCGTCTGTACAATTTTCTGGCCGGGCTTAAGAAGTATCGGTGCCGGATTGGCCGGATTGTTCAGCGCGATGGATCCCTCTTCCAGAGTAAAGCTATTCTGTTTGTCTTCCCTATAGGCCTTAACGTTGAATTTAGTGCCCAGAACCTGCACTGCATTTTGGCCTGCATGGACGATAAATTCCTGTTTGATCATCCGGCCACCGGAGCTGATCTGACGCTTGCTGACCTCGAAATAACCTTCACCTTCCAGCGTCACTTCGCGTGTACTGCCCGTAAACTGTATCGGAAAGATCAGCTTGCTGTCTGCATTAAGCGTTACCCGTGTACCATCTGCCAGCACGATCTTGTAGGTATATCCTTTGGGAACGATGAGCGTGTTGCTCAACATCGCGTGGGAGCCATTTTTTGACCCGTCTGTCTGGTAAACGAGCTGGTCGGTGTCACTCCAGTCGATGAGGATATCGTGATCCTTGCGACTGGAAGACCCATTACTGCGATTAAGTGCGATTTGTTCGCCATTTGACAACTGTAAGACCGCACCGCTGCTCGCCGGGTGTATGGACGCAGTATTCGCGCGGGTGGCTGATGATTGTTTGTCAGCTGTGGTTTGGACCGAACTGTCCTGATAATTAAAAGTAGGCTTTTGCTCAATAGAGAGGTAGTATGAAGCGAGTCCGATGATGGCTATGGAGGCTGCTGCGGCAATCCATTTTCGCCATGCAGTATGGGGTTGTTTTGGAGAATGTATGTGAGAATGGATACGGCCCCAGCTGTCTGCAATATCTGCCTGCAGCTCCGGGGTACTCAGATCGAATTCCGGAAGCTGTTCGGCCTGAGCGATGTACCAGTCTTCGACAAAAGCTGCCTCACTATCGGTACATTGGCCCTTGGTGTATCTTTTCAGTAGGTCGTCATCTATTTTTAACGGTTCTCTCACGTCTTTTGCGTTGTTGTTTTGCTGTATAACAGTTAAGTCCGCCGCAGGTCCCAGATGAAAGTGAAATTTTTTTTAAAAAATCTGACCGTTAGGGCCGGTCTGGAAAAAATGCAAGAATAAATAAGAGCAGAGGCAGCTTGTTGCGCAATAACTTTAGCGCGTTTGAAATCTGATTTTTTACGGTTTTTTCACTGATGCCAAGTTTTTCGGCAATCTCTCTGTGACTCAAATAGTGTGTACGGCTCAACTGAAAGATTTCACGCATCTTTTCAGGAAGATTCTCAATTTCTCTTTCGATGATCGCCTGCAGCTGTTTTTCGCGGATTACATGATCTGTGTCTGAAACATAGCTGACGGCAAAGGATGACATGCTATCCAGGTATCTGTCAACTACTTTGCTATGTGAAATATGATTTATCAATTCATTTTTCACGACCTGATACAGATAGGAAGACAGCTTAATATCCGTCGGCAGCTTGCCGCGGATATCCCAGATTTTAACGAAGACTTTTTGCAGGATGTCTTTTGTTTCCTCACGGTCGCGGATAAATCTATTGGCATGAATGTACAAAGGAACACTGTAACGCTTGTAGATGACAGAGAAAGCTCTCTCGTCATCCTGGCGAATCAGATCGACCAGAATCCCGTCGGATAGTGTGGCGTATTCGCTGTCCTGCATACTTATTTAGGTGTGTTTTTCAAAGGCGAACTATGTGAAATCAGGCACTTTTTTACCAAAGTTCATCATTTAATCACACAAATATAACTTTTTCGTAAAATAACTGTCCAACTTTTACGAAAATTCCACTACCGTTAGGACTGGAAGATCATATGGGATACAGTTTTCATAAGCATAACGTGGCTAAAGCTGCCCTGTTTGGGTATCTCGGCTGAATTTGTAATATTATTGTTCATTTATGTCCTGCAAAAGTTTTAAATGACATCTTTGTAATATATAAACCCGATACCATAAGCATGATTGACACGAAGTATTAACGAGAAGATACTTCAGGTCAATTTAATAAATCAATTTAGCACGCTGATGAGCGGTACAAACAAGCATATAAACAAACCAAACCTGATAGAATGATGACAAGCACTAATTTTCGTTTCTGGGCTCTCTTAATGGCATTGCTGGTGACAGCGCATGCACAGGCTCAATCGTTAGCAGACTTTACGCTGCCCACACCCTGGACACAGGAGGCGCTGACGGCAAATATACCTTTGCCCGAATATCCGCGGCCGCAGATGAAGCGTAAGGAATGGCAAAATCTCAATGGCCTCTGGGACTATATGGGCGGCAGGTTACAGCAGGATCCGCGGACAGCCACCATGGCTCCGGATTTTCCTGCCAGAACGGAAAAGATACGGGTACCCTTTGCTCCTGAGGCGGAACTGTCAGGCATAGCCCGCAGTGGCGAGCAGTTTCTGTGGTATAGGCGTAATATCGTGATTCCGCCGACATGGAAAGGCAGCCGTGTCTTACTGCATTTTGGTGCTGTGGACCAGTATGCTGTTATTTTTGTCAACGGCAAAAAAGCCGGGGACCATAAGGGTGGATATCATGCCTTTAGTGTGGATATTTCGGACTTTCTAAAGCCGGGCGACAACAGTTTGGTGGTGGGGGTCTACGACGCTAACGATGGCAAGACATCTTCGGGCAAGAATGGTGATAAGGGCGACTATACCTTCAGTTCGGGCATATGGCAGACCGTGTGGATGGAGCCAATACGGAAAGAGCATGTTACACAATTAAAGCTGATCCCTGATCTAAAGAATAACCGGTTGCAGATAACCGCATTGACCACTGGAGAACGGCTAAAAGTGGTGGCTACGGCACATGATGGTATAACACAGGTCGGCAGGGCAGAAGGTGTGGACAACGCCTCATTTTTTCTACCTGTCCGCAACCCGCATCTATGGACTCCGGATGACCCTTTTCTATATGATCTGCAGATTCAACTGCAAGATAAACAAGGACGTATCGTGGATCAGGTAGAGTCCTACTTCGCTATGCGTTCCATCAGCATCGGCAAGGTGGACGGTGTTAACAGAACGCTGTTAAATGGCAAGTTTGAGTTTCAGATCGGCGTGCTGGATCAGGGTTACTGGCCGGATGGGATCTTTACAGCGCCGACGGAGCAGGCGCTGCTGTACGACATTCAGCTGGCCAAAAGGGCAGGTTTCAACGTGATCCGCAAGCATATCAAAGTTGAACCGATGCGCTGGTACTATCATTGCGACCGCCTCGGGATGATGGTATGGCAGGATATGCCCAACTTGTGGTATCCCGATGATAACGATTCGGTAGCTGTGCGCCAGGAGTTCAGGAATGAGCTCAAACAGATGATGGACCAGCTGATCAGCGTACCTTCGATTGTCACCTGGGTGCCTTTTAACGAAAATTGGGGTGCCTTCGAGGTGCCTGATATCACCAACTGGACCAAAGCGTATGATCCTACACGGCTGGTGAACGGCAATTCAGGGTTCAACTATGCACCGGGCTACCGGCCGGCGCAAGGTGATCCCGGCAACGGCGATTTTGTGGATATGCACCACTACGGAAAGATGGAGGACAAAGCATTTCCGCTTCCCGACGAGAAGCGGGCAGCTTCCCTGGGTGAATTTGGCGGTAAGGGACTATTTGTACGCAATCATATGTGGCCGGTGCCTAATAATGCCTACGAAATATTGATTAACAAGGAAACATTGACGGATACTTATATTTATCTGCTCAACGAGATCGAACAGCGGATGATATATAGGGGATTGAGTAGTGCTATCTATACCCAGACTTCAGATGTGGAGCATGAGATCAACGGTTTGGTCACCTACGACCGGCAGGTGGAAAAGCTCGACCTGGACAAAGTGAGGTGGATAAATAGGGAAGTTATCAAAAGCGGAGGAAATATCGGCAAAAAGAGAAACATAAGTTCGATATCAAGAGTGTATCCCGTAGAATAAATCCCTAATACTATCGCTTTGGCTTGCTAATGAAAAGGGACCGTACAGCATAGCGCTACTGTACGATCCCTTTTTTCGTTATAATATAGACCATCAGGGTCAGGCTACTTGTTTTTCACACAACGAATGGCAGCCCAATTATTTTGATGAATATTCACGATCGAGACGCTGGTTGCTGTCAATATCAATGCCGGCTTGGAATTACCCTGTACAGTCGGGCTTGCCCAATATACCCCAAGAGCATTAGTTGGAATATCGTTGTTACCAGAGACGGATCGGGTAAAATCGTTGTCAGGTAAGAACATGTAGTTGTCCAGATTGCTTGTCGGCAGTATAGAAGTTCCTAAAAACCATCCGGTCTGCCCATTGTAGCTTCCGCGTACGGTACCTTGGTTGATCAAAGATTGATACTCAGTTTGCGTTGCCGTGCGCCAGCCGGTACCAATGGCCGTCTCACAATAAGAGGCAGAACCGTTACCATTATAAACACTACCTTTCAAATATTGGGCAGCAGCCAGGGTGATGGGTGCGGTACCTGTCAAATTGGCCGAACTCCAATAATAATTGGAATTAGGTACATCTATTGCCCCTTTAGGGACAAGGCGCAGTTTTAAGTTATATTTGACGCCTTTTTGTAAGCTCAGGTCCGTCAGGTTGATCAGTCCGGATCTTACTCCATTCTGAACTGCATTTAAGGTGACCGTCCCGAAGCTGACTTTACCGGCGCTAGTTCCCTCGGTAATGATCAGCGCAGGGCTGCTTGTCCATAGGAGTCCTGATCCGCTGAAGCTGATACTACGGGCAGTGGAAGAGCCTCCCTGTGTAAAATGGCCGTCAGACAAGTGAACGTTGGCCGTACCGTAGTTCGGGGATATGCTGCTACCAACGATAGAGGTGATATTGCCCACCACATTGGCTGATGTGCTCTCCAAGGTGGCCTGTACCTGCGTAAATAAATGGCTGAGGATAAGATCCAGAGAGAGGGTCTGATTTGCGGTTACACTGGCGGTCTGTTTTTGCCAAAGTACATCCGTGTCTGCACCCGGCACATCAAATGTGATATTGGCAAGGTTCTGGTTGAAATTGATATTCGGAAATGTATGGCCGTTTGCCACAGCGACGGCAACGAATGTGTAGGCACCTGGGGCAAGCGTAAGATTCCAGTTTGTACCACTCCCAGTATAGGTGAGTACACCAGAATCTTTAATATAATCGCCGGCGGAATTATAGGCGGCAACCGCATATTTGGCGCCGGTGCCCAGTGGCTCGGGGCCGGTCGCCATTTTAAGTCCTGCTGAAGCGCGCAAAGTACCGGATAGATCGGATGTCTCCGGTGACAGCGTCGCCAGCGCAGTTAGTTCATCTCCAAACGGGATAGAAGCTCTCTGGATAGATATAGGACTGCTTGTATTGCTGGTATTGGATAGCTTTAACTTAGGTTCCGTGCCCTCGTCAGAATAGGACACGCCTCCGATTTTGACACTTACTTTTCCTTCTGTTCCGACAGGATCCGTGCTTTCATTTTTGCTGCAGGCAGTAAACAGTACGGTAAAGAGCGCCAATGCTTGAATAAAATGATTTTTCATTTTCTTAGTGGGTTAAATTAATAGCGAATTGAATGATTACCACCAGCCGTCACTCTGGCTGTGAGTCTGTGATTCTTCGTTATCCCATGTTTGTTGGATGTCACCTGAGGCCTGTGCGTTAGACCCTGCGGCGATGCCATGTTCCAATAAGACCTTGGTCACCCGTATCTGAGGTGCCTGGTACTCCAGTTTGCCTGACTGGAGTTTAATAGGTTTCTTTTTCATAATAATATGTTTTATCAAGGGTAAATACTATACACTATCGTTAGCTCAGCATTATAACTTAAACTTCGGCTCAATTGTAAGTAGCCGCACCGTATGTGATTTGGCCATAAACTAAATTCTGGTGTAAAAAAAAGGCTTTATGGATTGAAAACGATAGAGTGAAAGGGAATATCACCTGTTTATGCGATTGTTTGGCTTCAATATAGCATGAATATGCGATGGCTGTAGCTTATAAGCTACAACTATACAATAACACGCTGATATGATTATATCAAATGATTAAATTTGTTTACTAGATTAATAAAAAGCCAATATTATGAAGACCTCCAGGCATGCAGTTATCTTAGATGATCAAAAGATTGTCGCCTTCTCGCTTGAGCTGTTGCTCAAACGTGAATGTCGGATAGATATAGTCCAATCCTTTAACAGGGGTAACGACTTAATTCAATTTTTGCGCGCTTTCGGAAAGGAGGAGCTGCTTGTTTTTCTGGATTATTACCTCCAAGATGAAAATGGACTCTCCATACTGACAGAAATAAAGCGTATCAATGGAGCCGCAAAGGTTATCTTTCTGACCGGGGCAACCGCACCGGCTGTGTTAGCGAGTATGTTGCAATACCGTCCAGATGGTCTATTGAGCAAATCCTGCGAACTGGGGGAGATACAGGCCTGTTTGGCAGCAGTAAAAAGTAGGCAGACCTTCATCTGCAGGGAATTCGAATATATCTTGTCCAGCAACGACAAAAGAGCGGAAACCTTTACGCCACGGGAGATCGAAGTGCTGCAATATTTCTCGAATGGCTACAGTGTGGCCGAAACGGCTTCAAAAACCTTTTTAAGTCCCCATACGGTAGTGACACACCGTCGAAAAATGATGGCTAAAGCCGGCTGTCAGACGATTGCCCAAATGCTAAAATATGCACACGAGCACAATCTGATATGATGTGCTGAAAACATATGAATGGTTACGGTGCCAAATTAGGGCTGCTCTTTGGTCCAAAGATCCATGTTCGGAAAATTAAACTTATCGTTGTTAAAAACCGGATCTTTCTTGGCCTTCTGCTGCTCACAATAGTCATCATAAATGGCTAGTACTTTTTTGTGAAGCAGAAGTATGGCAATCAGGTTGAGCCAGGCCATGAGTCCGACGCCAATATCGCCAAGTGTCCAGGCAGACTTTGCCGTACTGATGCAGCCTACATAGGTGGATACTAACATAAGCAGGCGCAAAGCCCAGATAAGTATGGTCTTGTGCTGTTTTTTGCGGCTTACAAAGCTGATATTAGTTTCGGCAATATAATAATATGCCATGATGGTAGTGAACGCGAAAAACGCTAAAGCTAAAGCGACAAAAGCGTCCCCAATGGCAGGGAAGTGATGTGACACGGCCTGTTGCGTAAAGCCCGGTCCCATTTCCGTAGCGGGAAGGTGCTGTACGATAAACCCTCCGTTTGGATTTTCCACATTATATTGTCCCGTAAATAGGATCATCAACGCTGTTGCTGTACAGACAAACATGGTATCGACATAGACCGAAAAGCCCTGAACCAGCCCCTGCTTGATCGGGTGCGATACTTCGGCGGCGGCGGCAGCATGTGGGGCGGTACCCTGACCGGCTTCATTGCTGTAAATGCCCCGTTTTACGCCCCATGAAATTGCCATGCCTGCCACAGCACCAAAGGTTGCCTCCAGATTGAAAGCGGCTTTTACAATCAGTGAAATGACGGCTGGTATCTGTGTAAAATTGAGGCCAATAATGACTAATGCCATCAGAATATAGGCTCCCGCCATAAATGGAACGACATACTCGGCGACGGTACTGATCCGCCTTACACCGCCGATAATAATGATGGCGAGTAAAGCCGCTATGGTTAATCCGGTGACGCCCGGCGACAAGTTGAAGGCTGATTCAACCGCCGCACCTATGCTATTACTCTGCACGCCTGGGAGTAAAAATCCGGTACTGATGATCGTGACGATAGCGAATGTCCAGGCGAAGGCCTTGGAACGCAACCCTTTCAGAATATAAAATGCTGGCCCGCCGCGGTATTCTCCATCATTGACCTCTTTGTACATCTGTCCGAGCGTAGCCTCCACGATGGCCGATGCACTGCCCAAAAAAGCGATGGCCCACATCCAAAAGATAGCTCCGGGGCCGCCCATGGCTATGGCTGTAGCGACACCGGCAATGTTGCCCGTACCCACACGGCCGGAGATAGCGAGCGAGAATGCCTGAAATGAGGAAATTCCTTTGTCCGAACTACTACCATTAAAAAGCAAACGTATCATTTCCCGAATTTGCATGAGCTGCGGGCATCGGAAACGTATCGTAAAATAGATACCTGTTAACAGACATAAGTATACCAGAGCATCACTCCAGATGATGTTATAAATTTTATTGATAATATCGTCCATATTTTAAAATTAAATCTTTAGGCGCATTAAAAGTAGGGAAAAACGGGGTAAAACATAGTATACTTTCTTAAATTTCGTATAGATTGTAGTGATTTGGTTGAAATTGGCTGTGTAAATTATGAATAATTCGCTTATTTTACTTTTAATTCGGGTTATTTGTGCAATATGGAATGAAAAAAAATATTGAATCAGTATTTTTTTTAACAAGATACGTCGCTCACTCGATTTGTTTCAATAATGTTTCGGATATCGCTTGAAAGTGGATGACAAATACAGCAGACCATGGCTGCAAAAGTACTTTTGCAGCCATGGTCTGCTGTCTGCGATTGATTGAGCCTTAAAATTTAACTGAAATTGCGTGCGGCCATGAGCATGCGCAGGTCATCGGATGCGGGCAGTTCAAACACCTGTAGGTGAAAGTGTTTAATGGCGGCCAGCAAATGGTCAAATATATCGGCCATGGTATCTTCGAAATAAACCCATTGAGTACCCTTGGTAAACATGTACAGTTCCAGCGGAATGCCGTATTCGTTGGGCGCGAGCTGACGCACCAATAAGGTCAGTTCCTGATGGATATTGGGATTGTGCTTGGCATAGGCAAGTACATAGGCCCTGAACAGACCGATATTGGTCATTCTCCGGCCATTGACTGGCGAGGAGCTGCCGGTATCCCGGGTTTTGTTGTAATCGGCAATCTCACGCTCCCGCTTTTCGATATAGGGGGCCAGCAAGTGGATTTTTTTTAATGCTGTAATTTCCTCGGTGCTGAGATAGCGTACAGAAGACATTTTAATGTTCAAAGCCCGTTTTATCCGACGGCCGCCAGTCTCCTGCATCCCGCGATAGTTTTTGAATGAATCACTTAGCAAGGTATAGGTCGGTATGGTGACGATGGTCTTGTCCCAGTTCTGAATCTTCACATTGTTGAGGTTGATCTGCAGCACATCGCCGTCAACACCATATTTGGGCATCTCTATCCAGTCACCCACACGGACCGAGTCATTGGCCGATACCTGGATACTGGCGACAAAGCCTAGAATAGTGTCTTTAAATACCAGCATGAGGATGGCGGATGCCGCCCCCAGCGAAACGAGAAAAGACCAGGGCGAATTGCCGGTCAGCAGCGACACGGCCAGTGTGCCGATGACGAAAATCAAAAAAATCTGTACCACCTGCAGGTAACTGTCGATGGGCTTGTCCTTGAATCCTTTTGACGTCCGAAAAATATCCCTGCAGGTTTTTAACAGGCTGTTGACGAGATGATACACCATAAACAATACCAACAAATCCAAAAATTTGACAATCGTGGCTGTCAGTACCGGAAAGCCAAGAAAGACGACCGGAAGCAGCTGCCGTGTCAGTAGCGTTAATATGGTCCGGCTTAGCTGCACATGCACCTTATTGGCCAAAAGGAAATCATCCCATTGGGTGGAGGTTCGCCGGGCAATTTTGTTCAATGCCGAATAGAGGATGTTGCGTATCAGGTAATCCAGCGCGTAGAGTAACAGGGCAAAAGCCAGAAGTAATCCGACTGCCGTACCCATATGGGCCTGCTGTTCGGGTAAACCTAATGTCGTAAAGAGATCGAAGATGTACTGATAAATCGAACTTGATTGGTGTTCACTGAAGTTGAGCATGTCTAAATTTTTCATATGAACAGACAAATTTACGAAGAAATATAAAAACGGTTTTTTATGTGGTAAACACCCTTTAATAGCAGCTTTTCTATGTTTTATTTGCTTATTGATTAATTTTTACGTATATTTGTAAATTAATAGATAACCGGATGGCGAAAACTTTCTGTTTTTGCGTCTTAAAACCCCCGACAATTTGAATGAGATTAGTGTGATAGGTGGTGGGAGTTGGGCTACGGCCCTGGTTAAAATTTTAACAGAAAATAGCATCCATGTCAACTGGTATATGCGGCGTTCCGAGCAGGTGCGATCGATAAACCGGGATGCTATTAACCCTGACTACCTATCGTTTTTAAAACTTGACAATACAAAAATTTTTGCCTCCGATCAACTGGACGAGATCGTGACCCGGTCGAAAGTAGTTCTTTTCGCCGTGCCCAGTGCGCATCTGGACAATGTTTGCGCTGCAATTCCCAAAGAGGACCTCGCCGAAAAATTTGTGATCACCGCCATAAAAGGGACCGTCGGCCCTGACAATCTGCTTCCAAGTTCTTATCTCGCCCGGTTTTTTGAGCTGAAAGATTTTCAGCAGGCGATGATTGCGGGCCCTTGCCATGCCGAGGAAATCGCACGGAACAAGAAAACCTATATGACCCTATGCAGTTCTAATGAAACCTTTATCGGTAAGATCTCAAACTGGTTTGCTTCAAGTTATATGCAGGTAAAGTACAGTCCGGATATGGTGGGGATGGAGTATGCTGCCATTTACAAAAATATTGTGGGTATTGTCTGTGGTATGGCCCAGGGACTGCATTACGGTGACAATTTTATGGCGGTGCTGGTCTCCAATGCCATCGACGAACTGGGGCTGCTGCTGCGTGCCGTTGGCGCACCCGATGCCCGGTTGGGAAGCTCTGCCTATTTGGGCGATTTATTAGTGACGGGCTACTCCGCGCATAGCCGCAACCGGGCGTTTGGTAAATATCTTGGCCAGGGGTATTCGGTTTTCGAGGCGCGTCAGCTCATGGGGATGGTCGCCGAAGGATACTTTGCAACAAGGGGGCTGATGGCGACGGTAAAGAGCCTCGGGCTCAATTTACCCCTGTTACAGACAGCCTATCGGGTGCTATACAACCATATGGCTGCAATGGATGAATTTAAACTTTTAGAAAGGAATATCAGATAATATGCTATTAGCAACAGATTTAGACGGAACTTTTTTAGGCGGAAAGATGGAAGACCGCCTCAGATTATATAGACTGATCAAGACCAGCCCCAACCTGCAGCTGGTTTTTGTCACCGGAAGAGGACTGGAGTCGGTATTGCCGCTGCTGAGCGATCCGCTCATTCCGGTGCCGGACTTCATTATCGCCGATGTGGGTGCCACGGTCGTTAACGGCCATAGCCTGGAAGCGATTGAGCCACTGCAGAGTGAAATTGAGGAAAAATGGCCGCAGACTTATGCGATCCGCGCTGCGCTGGAGGAAATTCCGCAGCTGAATTACCAACATGTGCCACAGCAGCGCCGCAGCTCCTTTTATTATGAAGCTGGGGTAGACCATAGCCTGGTGCAGCAGGTGGCCGACAGGTATGACTGTGACATTATAACTTCGGCTGATAAATACCTTGATTTGCTACCTAAAGGTGTCAATAAGGGAACAACATTAAAGAAGTTGGTCGAATTCCTGGTTGTCCATGCGGATGATGTGATGGTGGCCGGTGATACTTTAAATGATCTGGCCTTATTTCAGATCGGTTTTAAGGGTGTTGCCGTCGGAAAATCCGAACCAAGTCTGCTGCAAGCGATTGCTGAGCTGAATACGGCTTATAACGCGGAAGCTGCAGGAGCGGGCGGAATACTGGAATATATGGGCAAGCACCGCCCGTTTCAACAGCTGATCCGTGGGGAAAAAAAAATTATACCTCAAAAAAGAAAGTCCAAGAAATCCGATCAGCTGGTGATGGTATACCATCGGTTGCCTTTTGAAAAGGAAGCGGTCAATGGTAAAACGGTACGGGTTGCACCCAAAAGTCCGAACGGCATCATTCCCTCGCTGCTGGGCTTATTCGAAAAGGGAAGGTCTGGCCTCTGGATCGGTGAGGAAGTGATCCAGCAGGACGGACAGCCGGTTCCAAATCAGCTGGTGGATGAAAGCTGCTATCCTAATCTGGTCGCCTCCACCATATCGTTGTCAAAAGAGGATATTGATAAATTCTATCGTGTATTCTCCAAAGAGGCATTTTGGCCGACGATCTTTTCCTTTGTGGACCGGGCCAAGTTCAACCACGAGGACTGGGCGCATTACCTGATGATCAACAAGCGCTTTGCCGAACGGATCGCCCGCGAGGCCGACGAGGAGGCGCTGGTGTGGATCCATGAGTATAATCTGTGGATGGTGCCTTCTTTTTTAAAGACCATGCGTCCCGATCTGAAAATTGGTTTTTTTCACCATACGGCTTTTCCGGCAGCGGATATTTTTAATATTATTCCCTGGCGCAAAGAGATCATCGGCAGCCTGTTGCTCTGTGATTTTATCAGTTTTCATATCCCACGCTATGTGGAGAATTTTGTGGATGTGATCCGCAGCCATACGCCGTTTAAAGTAATCAAAAAGGTAGATGTCGCCAATCAGTTCCTGACCTATAGCTGTGCCCTCGGGGTCGATCAGATGACCAAGATCATTGAGGTGGACGGCCGGCAGATCAGGCTAGGGGCACAACCGGTCGGTGTCAACAGGGATCATATCGAGCATATTTTGACTGATGATCACATTACGGAGGAGATCAATGCCCTCAAAAAAAGCAAAGCGGAATCTGAAATAACGCGTATCATATCCATTGAGCGCCTGGATTACGTCAAGGGGCCGTTGGAAAAAATCCAGGCTTTTGGCGAATTTCTTGCCGAGTATCCCGAATTTCGGGGTAAGATCGAACTGGTCAATGTCTGTACACCGCCATCACAGGGAATGACGATCTATGATGAGATCCGGGATCAGGTGAACCAGGCTGTGGGTGAGATAAATGGTAAATATGCCACAATGAACTGGACGCCTATCCAATATTTTTACAGGGCACTGCCTTTTGAGGAGGTGATCAAGCATTATGCGCTGAGCGACGTTGCCTGGATCACGCCTTTGCGCGACGGGCTGAATCTGGTCGCCAAGGAATACATTGCTACCCATGGCCTATTGGAGACCCCCGGGATTCTTGTGCTTTCGGAATTTGCGGGAGCTTCGGTCGAATTGCCTTATGCCATATTGACCAATCCCTATGACCGCAAGAGCATGAAAGATGCGCTATTAAAAGCGCTCGTCATGGAGCCCGGAGAGGCTCAGGTCAGGGCGCGTAGGCTGTATGAGCATATTGAACACTACGATATCCATTATTGGGGTAAGGATTTCGTCAAAGAGCTTGAAAAATCAGGTAAGAGGCTTTGAATAACAATTACGGAGGCTGATCTGCCGCCTCCGCAATTGTCCAATGGTCTAAAATGTCGATAGAACGACAGTTAAACTGGCCATATAGTGCGGCTGTCCTTTTTCAAAGGGGCAGTGGTGCGAGAAAGTCACTCGTCCCTCATTTCCGCCTACAGGTCATCACACCGGATCCCGTCATCAATAACTTGCTGTAAGACGCCGTCAAGTCATCAGTTTTGTGTCCGTTAACGATTAACGGACACAATTTTATGCGTATTACAGTTCTTATTGCCATCATTTTTAGTTATGCGAATACATTCGCACAAAATCCGGTTTCATCAGATTCAATAACCGTGCAGCAACCACCGGAGTCAATAAATCTGCAAGTGGTCCGGCCGTTGGACTCCGGGCGAACAGGTCCTGACATATTAACAAAGAATCATCGAATCGATCCAGCATTGATCGCCGCGGGTGCATTCATGGGATATGGTGTCATCGCCCAATACAATACCCCGTTGAGAGGACTGGACATGAAGGTGAAAAACGCCCGTGAAAAGTACTTTGCAGGCCGGACTACAATAGACGATTACCTGCAATATCTACCTGCGCTCAGCGTATATGCCATCGACCTGATGGGCACGCGGCCAAAGCATGATGTAACTGACCGGACCTTGGTCATGGCAGTTTCACACGCCATTATGGGGCTAACTGTGCAAACGCTGAAACATACGACAACAGTGCCGCGCCCCGATGGTTCCAACACAAAATCCTTTCCCTCGGGCCATACCGCCACAGCATTTGTCGGTGCTCATATTTTATATAAAGAGTATGGGAATAGCAGCCCCTGGATAGGGATCAGTGGCTATATGATCGCAGGCGCTACTGGCGCGTTGCGGATCGTGAACAACAAACACTGGTTAAGCGATGTGGTAGCAGGTGCAGGGATCGGTATAGTAAGTACGGAAATTGCCTATCTATTATTGCCGAAACTGCATAAATTATGGTCTAAGAAAGAAAATATAAACGCCTTAAGCATTTTACCTGTAGTAGGGAGTAAGCAGGCGAGGTTATCCATCACCTATAGATTTTAGAAACTTTTGGGCAGGTATTACCTGCTCAAAAGTTTTCTGCTGACAACGGTCTTAAATAACTCTTCACGCCGATATTTCGAAAGCGGCAGTTCTGTCCCATTAACATAGACCCTTCCGCCACTGATTTTTTCGATATGAGATAGGTTGACCAGAAATGACTTATGGATTCTGAAAAATGCTTTGTCGGGCAGCATATTTGCGGTGACATGCATGGTCTGGTGAACCAGATATACTTTATCTTTCAGGTATATTTTGACATAATTTTGCATCGCCTCAATGTATAGGATGTCTGTCCATACGAATCGTATGAAGGTATCCCCCTGTTTAATATAGATATCCTGATCTCTTGTCGTCATCATGTCGCGAAGTGCTAACTGTGACCGATACATTTCATGGGCTTTTTGAACCGCTTGAAAGAATCGTGGAAAACTGATCGGTTTAAGCAGGTAATCGACCACATTTAACCTAAAACCGTCCAGTGCATACTCGGAATAAGCAGTCGTCATGATGGTTAACGGTGTCTTTTTTAACGACTCTAACAGTTCGATCCCCGACAGTTCGGGCATATTGATATCGAGAAACATCAGGTCGATCTCATGTTCACGTAAGGCACGAGTGGCTTCTATGGCAGAGAAACCGATCTGTGTGACTTCAAGGAAGTCTAACTTTTCAATATAAAATTTAATTCCTTCCGCAGCCCCTAATTCATCATCGACAATAAGGCATTTGAGTGGCGGCATGGGTGTTTCGGATTTAATGGTCATGCTGTTCATGAATAGTGATTGTGAGTGTGACCTGATAGCGATCTGCTGTGTCATTGATGATCAGTTCGTGTCGGTTAGGGTAGATCAGCGATAGCCGTTCGCTTACATTTTTCAACCCTATACCAGTATGATCCGCCTTTTTGGGCTGTATGGATCCTTTTGAATTTTGAATATCCAGTTTGATTGTTGCGGCGTCCTGGCTGATTTGTATGGCGATAACACCTTTCTCCGCAGTGGCCCGGCCAACATGTTTGAACGCATTTTCGATGAATATAATAAATAAATGAGGGGCAATATGGACCTGTGGATCAGTCAACTGAACGTCGCGGGATACCGTCAGATTGTTTGCCCAGCGATAAGTCTCGACTTCAATATAATTGTTGATAAAGGCAATTTCTTCCGCCAGGGAGATATGTTCTTTGTCAGCTCCATACAATTGATAACGTAGAATATCCGCATATTTAATCAGCAGCGTGGAGGCAAGCTCGGTATCTTTTTGGATCAAAAGATGGATATGGTTCAATACATTGAACATAAAGTGAGGCGTGATCTTTGACTGGAGTGCATGGAGCTGTATCTCCAGGTGAGTCTTTTTTAATGTCAGGTGCTGCTGATGCAACTTGCCGTGTTCAAAATAGACCTTTAAGCCACCAAAACCAAGATTAAGAAGGATACTTACCGGAAATGTACTCGCCAGTGTCGTCACAAAGGTTTCCCGTTCCTGAGCGACTTCCGATAGGGGCAGGTAATTGCGATCCTCAAGGAAGTATAATCCTTCTTGAAAAATCCATAATAATATAGCCTGGAAGACCGACAACGTCAAAAAGTGGGGCAGGATGGAATACAACTTATTGCTGTCGATCGCTTTGGGTAAGATATAGTTACATAGAAAATAAGTTGTCGTACATAAGGTCCCAAGCAGCGATATTCCAGATAGTATTTTCTGGATGACCATTGGATAGTCAGAGTCATCAAATACCCATAGTACTGCTGTGATCATTCCCCAAAGGAGGAAAAATAGTGCGTTGAAGCTATTTAGCCTAAAGTGTTTCATCATTGCTTTCGTCCATAAGACATGAAGGTTACAGTACGGTATTCATCCAATTGTAAAGAAATATATCCTGCTTGAATGGGCGTTTTGATTATTTAAAATAAGATTGAATGCTTAGGGGTAAAAATACGCATTTATCCTTGAATATAACCTGTTCAGGATCTATTAAGGTCTGGTATTTCGATTATTTCCCTTAAAAGGGGGAGAGAACAACTTTTGCGGGGACCCTAGTTGGATTTTATTTTCCGTATCATGGGAACGGGGGGGGCGTTTGCCTAGCGCCAGTAGCGATCCGATAACTGAGGTCAAGGCCGGCCGGTCCGCATTTTACCGCCAGCAAAACCTGGGCTTGCTCTAAGAAAAGCTCAAAAGTCTTCGGTATTTGTGAGAACTGGTATCGGTTGAATGGCGTAGAAAATCTTCTGCTGTGTGCTCATGTGAAACAATGCATTTACAAAAGAAGTGGTGGATTTTTTGCCGAAAAATAGGCGGGAAGGTATATCTTAATCTAGGTGAAAATATACTTTCCCGCCTGTGATTTACATGTTGATCCCGTTAATCCAAATAAAAGAAAAGTCGGCTGAATATTTGATTCGGCACCTTGGGTGCAATAAAATAGGGTTGCACCTTTCCTTTATCGTTCAATTTTGGGAAAAAGAACCCAACGGCGGGCAATTTACTTTTTGCTTCATCGCCTTCAAAGGCCCATTCATCCGTATTCGCCTTGGTGAAATGAACCGTAGCACTCCGCAGGTCGACCTCTTTGTCAAAGCCCTTGAGTGGCAGATAATCGACGTAGACCCATTTTGCGGGAAGCACGTTCTTTGCAATGTACTCCTTACGGACATCGCCCGTGGTTGCGTTGACCTGCTGTAGCGAAATATCAACCGGGAAATCAATGCTTTTATCATAAATGTAAAAGCCTAGTTTATTGACATTGGGGTCGGCAGCAGGGGGAACCACCTGCTGTACCTTGCCGTCAAAATAGAGGTAGTTGAAATTGACTCTGATGGTATTCTCTGGCAATTCAGCACTGTAAACTACTTTCTTGGTCACGGTATCTGTTAAGGTAACCAGCCGTTTTTTTGGTACTTTGTAGCTAAAGGCCGTGGTAAAATGGATATTGCTCTTGGGCTGGATAATAAAAGCGCCGTCTTTATGATCGAACACAGTGGTATCGATCGCCACCACTAAAGGATGCTCAGCACCATTGTGGCCATTGATCAGGATATGCATCGCGCGCTCTACTTCAACAGTATCCTTGTTGCAGGCACAGAAAAAGAAAGGAATACCGATCAGCAGCAGCGCCATGCATGGGAAAAATGTCTTTGTCAACAAATTTTTCATCTGTATAAATTATAATTCTAAAACCTTATTAAACTGTATCATATTATTGACCGGAGCTTCGTTGATGATGAGCAACTTGGAACTGGCCTTTACGGGTGAGGGCGTCGGAGCAACCGAAGTCAGCGGGTTGAATTCATAGGGTGTGCCCGCGTTATAGGGGATGTCAGTCCCGGCTTTATAGATATGTGCCCGAAACAATACAGGCGTTTTCTGCCCATTATATTCCTGTACGCCTAAAGGAAAAGGGGTAAAAGAGATGGGCTGTGAGAACTCATTGGGCTTTAGATTTTTGATCCGGACGACCTCTTCAAACACTTTTGGGATAAAATAGTATTTCTTAAATACAATATCCACCGGTTCGCGGTAATTTAAAATATTGGACTGGAACATATAGATCAATTGCACCTTGCCTTCCTCGGGTGCCGGGATCACCGGGAAATCGCCCACCTTCCCGTCCATATAGATCAGGTTGAGGTTGGTCTCGGCTTCCGTATCCGTGGCTTTGATTTCCCGCTCCAGCAGAATTTTATCGTTGGCTTTGGACTTCATGGTGAATTTTAAGCTTTGCTTTTTGGGGTCATTGAAATTATAGGTGGCGCCAAAAGCAATTTTGCCAAATGCTGGCGTTACTGTAGGGGGAAAGGTGTCCAGTTGCAGCGTAAGTTCCTCATTGCTGTTATTATACCCACTTAAATTGAACAGATGTATATTGGAATGATACAAAAGCTGGTCTCCGCCTTTGTTGCAGGACAGGAGGGCGATGAGCAGGAAGAAGCTGATTGCCGTGGCTGTTAAAATGTTTTTTATGTTCATAACGCTTGATTTAAAATGTATATCCAATGGATAGGCTAAAGGAACTGCCTACTTTGCGGTTAAAGGTTTCTTTGTCGCCTATGCGCATCTTTTTGGTTCCATCTGCTGAGGTCTCGTAGTAACCTTCCTCATATTTTTGGGAAAACCCGAATTTCCACTCGTAGATCTCGTCCCACTCTTGGGTCGGCCACTCGGAGTTGGACAGGCCTTTCCAGCGGTCCTGTATCTTGTAGGTTTCGGGCCTGTTGACATAAAAGCGGAACGGACTGTTCAGCAGATTGCTGAGGTTGAGCTTAAGGTCCAGATTTTTGTTTTTCAGCAATTTGTAGCTCAGCTGTGCGTCGAGCTGATTGCGGGGGCGCTCGTATTCGATCAGGTCTTCGCTCATGGCGGTCATAAAGGTTTTGTACCCCATATGATTGAAGGCGACGTTGGCACCGAGGCGGTCTCCGGCATATTGTAAGGCGGCATTGTAGACGACGGGGATCTGTCCATAGAGCGGGCGCTTGCTTTTCAGGAACTGTTTTTCGCGGTACTCAAAGGTATTCCCATATTTATCGGTGTCGATGCCCTTGGCCCTGAATTCGGCCGACTGCACCTCGGAGCTTTGTAGTGTGACGTTGCCGCTGAAATTAAAGTTCTCCAACAGGGAGCCCGGAAGCATAAATCCTAAGTTTTTGCGGATATCAAACTCCAGCCCCTTGACTTTGGCCCATTCGGAGTTATTCGTCGTTACATAGATGC
Source organism: Sphingobacterium puteale (assembly GCF_003627955.1). GTDB lineage: Bacteria > Bacteroidota > Bacteroidia > Sphingobacteriales > Sphingobacteriaceae > Sphingobacterium > Sphingobacterium puteale. The sequence continues at coordinate 140,093 of NZ_RBWS01000011.1, forward strand.
GATGCGAGGAATCCATCATCTGCCGGTACAATTCGATCGGATTCTGAAAATATTTATAGAAAAATCCAATGGAAATGACTTCCGCTAGGGAAGGGTACCATTCCAAACGCATATCATAATGATTAATGACGGTAGACAGCACGCCTTCATTGCGGCGGTAAGCGCCACCCAGTGCAGGATCCTGGCGTACCATCCTGGAGTTTTCGATCAATGCGGGGCGGACTACCGACTGCGAATAGGCCATGCGGATATTGAAATCCTCTACGGGTGTCAAGGTCAGGCTCGCCGAGGGCAGGTATCGCCAGGTTTTCTCTTCGGTCTCGGGATCGGCCGTCATACCCACCAGTTTGCCGGTTTTGGGGTCGACAAAGCGCTGCTTGCGCATGGCAATGGTGCGTGCATCCATCTGCAGGTCATTATCGCCGTTTTGCAGGCTTTTATACTTGAAGTATTCGGCACGCAGTCCCCAGACCAGCCTGATCCAGGAGTTGAACCTGTTGTCCAGCATGCCATAGACAGCCTGGTTGATATTTTTCCCTTCATAGGCACTGATGGAGAAGGCGGCGGGATAATAGAACATCCCATGTAAGGGATCTTTAAAATCCAGGTACTTCGACCAGGTGTTGACGGGCGAATAAGTATTTGCACCGACCGAAACGATCGGCAGGGAGACCCATTCGAACAATCCATGCCGATCCATAAACTGATAGCCGGCTTTCAGGGTCTGCTTTTGCCCAAGCCAGTTGGTCTGGTAGCTCAATGCACCCTCGGCAATTTTGTTGGTCTCGGTATAATGGTATTCGGAACGTGTAAAGGTCCCATCACCGGCATTGGCATAATGCGAAGGCACAATATTGTACAGGGTATCATTGAGGGTGCCTCGGGGTTCGAGCCAGGCTTCGGTCGCATCTTTCTCGCGGTTGTTCAGCTGGTTGCGGGCAATATTCCATTCGAGCTTAAAGTTGCCCAAGCGATGTTCGCCATCCAGCCTGTTCTGGAGCATATCGATAAATTTGGGGCGGTCATACTCCCGGATAGCGGGTCTGGAGCCATGGCCAATATCGTTTCCCCAGCCCTCGATGACGGAAAACTGATTGTTGAACATGCGGGAATAAAAGTTGCGGGAGGTTATTTTATGATTTTTGCTGTTCCAGCCCAGGTTGACCAATCCACTTAGACTCGAATTGAAGTTGTACTGCCTAGCGCTAGTCGGATTGATTTCTTTTCCGGTACTGATATCGAAGCTGGCTCCGTCTGTTTTTTGCCAGTTGCCCCGTTCGAAATTGGAGATCTGGTCAATAGACTGTTCATTGCGGTAGCTGAGCGAACCTACAAATCCAAAGATGCCCTTCATGCTATTGTAGCTCCGTCCTAGGCTGAACTGATAGTTTTGTCCGGGTAGCGCGGTATATTTTCGTGTACCCAGACGTTCCAATCCGCCAATGCGTTTGTTCTGTGCTGCGATCATTTCGGGGGTAAAGGGCGTGACTCCCTCGGGTACCGGTTTGTACGGATTGGCAGGATCGTAGTTGATGCCGTTGAAGACGGTCAGATCCCGCGGGAACTTGCCCCGCGTGCCGTCGTCAAAGGCCAGGTAGTCCCAGCTGCCACGGCCATAGCCCAGGAAATCTTTTCCCGTAGAGCCATTGATATATTTGCTGCCCAGCGAAAAGGAGGTAAAGTTTTTCAATGGAATGGCCAGGGTGTTGATCTGGACCAGTCCGCCGCCAAAGCCAAAGCTCAGGTCTGGCGATGCGGTCTTGTGGATAATAACATTCTCGATCAGGTTGCTCGGTACGATATCAAATTCAAAGTCCCGGACCTGCACATCGGTGCTAGGGAGGGTGGCGCCATCCATCATGGCCAGGTTATAGCGTTCGGCAATACCGCGGATCACGACCCGGCGGTTGTCATTGGTGCTGACACCGGCGATGCGCTTCAAGGTCTCACCAACGTTTTTGTCGGGTAACACGGCAATCTGCTCGCGGCTGATCCCGTTGGAGATCGTTGCTGCATTTTTTTGTTTGGCATAGAGTGAAGCAATACTTTCCTGTTTATAGCTGCCAGTGACGACCACCTGTTCCAGGCTTTTGACTACATCCTTTAACACGACGCTGAGGTTGGTCTGCTTCCCGGTACGGACAAGGATGTCGGTGATCCTTTTTGTCTGATGGGATATGTAACGGACTTCGATTGTATAGGTGCCGGCAGCGAGGTTCAACGTATAACTTCCATCGGCCTTACTTTTCAAAGACAGTCCCGTCTGGAGCACGGTGATGCTGGCATCTGCGAGCGCTTCGCCGTTTTCGTTGGTAATCCTTCCACTGATTGTGCCCTGTTGTTGGGCGCCGATGTTGCTTGCGCCCTTGGAGGCTGAAAGGAGGCTGCTGCTTGTCTTTTTTGCCGAAACAAGCACGGATTGGTCCCGCAGTTCAAAGCTCAGCGGCTGGTTTTTGAAAATGGCGGCCAATACCGTATTGATATCGGTATTCCGCGTTTCTATAGTGACCGGTCTGGACATTTTAAGCAGGCTGCCTTCGACTAAAAATCCATAGCCTGTCTGCGTACTTATTTTTTTGAATACGTTGGCCAGGGAGCTGTTCTTCTCGGAGAGGCTGATGTTTTGTCCTACTGCCCCCAAGCTGATCTGTAGCATACCAAAAGCGGTCATGAAGGTGCTTAGCTTCATTTTCAATAGTATGTTTGTATTTTTTTTATACATTTGTTAAGCTGAAATATGTGTTAAATCGGATCGAGAAATTCATTTTGCCTATTCCGGCTATCGGCCAGTAGTGTTACGACCACTATTGGCTTTTTTTGGAATCGGACATTAGGTTGTGTATTATCTTGTTTCTACAATAAGCCTCCTTCCTTGCATTTCTACCTGAATGCTTTTAAACGTTTTTAATAGATTCAATACTTTTTCAAAAGGCCAGGAGCGTGGTATCCTTCCCGTAAAGGTTTCCTGGGTTGCGGTGCCCTGATAGTGGATGTCCACATTGTACCAGCGGCCCAGTTCGTCGATAACGCTGCCAATATCCGCATCCGTAAAGTCAAAATAGCCCTCTTTCCAGGCAATGACCTCGGTCGGGTCAACCTGTTTGACGGACAGAGAACGGCCGGCCACGACACCTTGCTGACCGGGCCTGAGGACGATGCGCTGATCGGCATTGCTCAGGGCGACGGAACCGCTCAGGAGGGTTGTTTTGGCCACGGATTTGGCCTTGTAGGTATTGACGTTAAAATGTGTGCCCAGCACTTCGATCGTTTGATTTTCGGACTTCACCCGAAAAGGCATGGCGGCATTGTGTGCCACCTCAAAGTATACTTCACCGGTGATGGTCACTTCCCGTGTAGATCCACGGAAGGCTGAGGGGTAGGTGATCGAAGATTGGGCATTTAACCAGACTTGTGTACCGTCAGCTAAGGTCAACTGGTACCTGCCGCCCCGCGGGGTAGAAAGTGTATTTGAATATACCTTAGGGACCTTTTTACCCGCTGTATAAACCAGATTGCCCGGTTGCAGCTTGTTGATATGAATGTTTCCTTCGGTAGCGAGCTCTCCCTTTTTGGAGTCATCCAGTAGAATCTTTTCGCCATTGCCGAGTGTTAAGATGGCTTGATCCGTTCCGGGTCTGATCGTGCTGCTTTGCTCTTCTGCGCTGACGGGAAGCTTGTCGGACTGCTTCTTGAAGATGTATAATGAGACTGCACAAATGAGAGCTATGGAAGCAGCGGCTTGCCATAACCTATTGCCCGGATTTAGAAAAAATCGCTTTTTGGACATCTTTGCCGTTGAGGATGTCTCCTGGTCAATCTGATCGAAGATCTTTTCCTGCAATTGTTTTTTCCGGACGGCACGTTCCTCCGGGCTTAAACTGTCGGTGATATCTGGATTGCTTTCAAATGAAGCGTACCAGTCTTCGAGTATCTGGAGTTCCTCTTGCGTGATCGTTCCGGCTTCGTATTTCGCGAGTATATCGAGGATGTATTGATTTTGATCGTCCATTTCCTTTGCTTTATACTAACTAGTACCCTAAGTATTGGAAAGCGGGAACAGGAATTTCAAAAAAAATATTTTCGCTTAATTTTTATGCATATACAGCAGCAGCACCAGGTAGAAAATATCCATTTGATGATCTTTGATTTCAGAGCGCATGATATTCATGGATTTGGTAATGTGCTTGCGAACCATGGCCACAGAAATATTCAGTTGGTCGGCGATATCCTGATTGGAGCGTTTTTCGAAACGGCTCAATAGAAAGACCTCTTTGCAGGTGGCGGGCATTTTTTCGGTGATCTTAAAAATCTCCGCATGGATCTGTTTGGACTCGAGGATATTGTCGGGCTGTACCGGAACGGTATGCCCGATGTAGGCTACAGTCTCGATATATTTATCCTGGATTTTTTTTACCCGATAGGCTTTAAAGACCTGAAATTTAATTGCCGTTTTTAAGTAAGCAGAAAGGGAATTATTAAGCTGAATTTCCTTCCGTCGTAAATAGAAATTGACGAAAACATCCTGAACGATTTCCTCTGCCATAGCAAGGGAGAGCGTTCTTTTTCCTGCCAGATTAATCAAGGGTTCCCAATAGCGGTTATAGAGTTCGGAAAAAGCAGCTTTATTGTCTTCCAATTGGACCAAATCGAGCAGTTCCTGATCCGTAAGCGCTGTAAATTCACAATTAGCCATGTTAGTTAAGCAAAGACCAAATGTAAATAGGCAATTATACCTGTGTGTTTTAGGAATATTAACAAATTATTAATATTCATTTTGGCTAAAATCTTTCGATTACATGATATTTGCCTTTGTTATCGGGATACTGGGAAAATATTTTACGAAAATCTGGGTTTATATACGTCGAATTGGTTAACTTTGCTATGGCTGAAACAGAGTTAGTTAACGATCTATATCGTTGGCTTTATGTGCTCAAAAATTTGTCATCAATGGACAAATTACCGCATTTGCGTAAACCAGTTTTCAAGAAGCTGTTTAAATTGGCAGAGTATAGTAAACTAAATCAGGAGGAACGGGATATGTACAATGTAAGTTTAAAAAATAAATGGGATGCCCAAAGTATTCGTGAAAGTCAAGAAATAGCGCTCGAGAGAGCTTTGACTGAAGGTAGAATTAAAGGAAAAATCGAAGGAAAAATCGAGGGTAAGATTGAAGGTAAAATTGAAGGAAAAATTGAGGGCGAGATTATGGCTAAAACTGAAGTAATAACAAATCTGTTGTCTTTGGGGACATTTTCTATTTCGGAGGTTGCTAAACTTGCGAGTGTGTCTGAAGATTTTGTGAAGAAAATTGAAGCTGATCTGCCAAAAGAAAAATAGGTAAAAACAGGAAAATGACTGCTGAATTGAAGAAGTTGGATAACTGGCTTATCATGAAGCAGAAGATAATAAAGCCTCTGAGGAGCCAATCCCAAGAGGCTTTTTTCTGACCTTTTAATTCCCCTGGGGTAAATTTTTGAAATTCCGGGCATTATCTTAAATATGCTGTTTATCCATTTACATTGGCGAAATTGAATTTATTTGCACTTTTTACTTCTGACTATTATTGTTTAATGGTCAGAAATTTTTATATTTGGTCTGCGCAATAGTGCGTATATGGCCCAAGCTGATCAGAACAATCAGTTTGTTGCTATGGATTTCGATTCTGTAATGGATCAAAAAACAACGTGAAAGATGAAATATTACTTACTTACCTTTGCTGTTTCGGCCCAAGTGCTGGCCAAACGTGCTGAGTTAATCACCTATCTGACTAGGCATATTGCTGATTTAAAATACATTTCGGCGGATTTGCAGGATAAGCTGTGTACAATTACCGTGCGAACCTTAAAACGTGATGAAGCAGCCATCCTCAATCTTATAGCGATCAGAGGCTTTAAAGCTGCGTTTTTGTCGGCGACCGAAAGTTCTTAATTATAGTCGCTGTTCAATCAGTGAAACCTCTCCATTCAATAATCGACTAAAATCCATGTTTAAAAAGAAAAATATCATTACCGTACAACATCCTGAATCCTTGCATCACAAAAATGGAATGATTGGTTCATGGACTGATTGGAAATTAACAGAAACAGGAATTCGACAGGCAGAAAATATCGCTGACAACTTAAAATCTGAGTTTCAGGATACCAACTTTTTATTGTATTCATCACCGCTTAGCAGAACAAGGAAGACTGCTGAAATAATTGGAAATCAGTTTAATATACCGGTACAGTTTACTGATGCATTAAAAGAGAGGTATCTGGGGAAAGCGGTGGGCCAATCTGTACAATGGCTGAAAGAAAATATGGAGAAGCAAGAAATATCTATCCATGATAAATGCTTTAGTGATGCTGAATCCAGATCTGATGTATGGCAAAGGATGGCACCCTTCTATGAAACAATAATGGCTAGTGATGATGAAAATATAATCATCGTCTCGCATGGAGATAGCTTAAGTATCTTCCATGTAATGTGGCTGAGCCTGAATGTGGAAGCGCTTAATAAGATGGATTTATACGGCGTCAGTGGCGGTGTATCCTTTCTGTATCAAACAACACAGGGAAAAAGAATCATTAAGCGGCTAAGCGATACCTCTTATAAAAGCATGAAAACTGTATGAGAATTCCAAGCCCAGAAAACATCAAGCAGTTATTTGATGCCTCCCGATTGCCCTATATTGGGCATTACCAGTTGTTTTAATTAGTGCCGTATCATACTTGGTAAAAGGTACGATTCCATATTTAGCTGTTTTCTCAGTGCTCGTCTATGGTCTGCTGGAAGAAATCGGATGGCGCGGCTTTATCTACCAGGAATTTAAGGCATTGAAACCATTACATAATATACTTTTATTGTCTGTGCTATGGTTTTTATGGCATCTGAATTTTGATTTCACGCCTATACAAGTATCCTTTTTTGTTATTTTGGTATTGGGAAGTTGGGGAATAGGAAAAGTTGCCGACACGACAGGTTCCCTTGTTGCCATAAGCGCATTTCATTCTCCTAACAATTTTTTTCCGGGTATCAATGCTAAAAGCGGTGCTATATTGGCGATCTTGCTTGCAGTATGGGTTATCAGCTTGGTGGTTCGGAAAAAGAATTATCAAGCGGCCAAGCGATAAATCCTATAAAGCCATGAGTGGATGGCGTCCAATTGTTGAAAATTTATCCTGCTCTGTTTAAGTAGGATAAGGTCTAATGCCCAAAAAAAATAAAATCTAGTCTTGAACAAGGGCGGGGTAAACCAATTTATTTACTATTTTTCGGCAAAATAATTCGAAAAAGGCCTCTATTTTCTTGCAGAGACCATGTTAAAAAGAAGTATTTTTCTCACAGAATAGCGCCAAACATAAAATAGAAATATGAATCAACTAGAAATTAGAATCGAAAGGCATAATGAAGGCTTCTGGGCCAAAACGGTCAACTGCCCGGTTGTATTAACCTCTTATGGGGACACGATCGAAGGCTGTAAACAAAACTTTTTGGATTGTATCGAAATGACCCGGGAGCTTGATGAGATGAACCGTTTTCCGTATAAAGAGGGCGAATATGAACTCGTTTATATCATTGAAACGGAAACCGCGGAATTATCTTAACGATTCCAACGCCATTGTGATTTCGATCCTAGACTCTTGCCTGTATCCGGTAGCATGGAGGCCTGCAACAGGATGTCATAAGATCATAGCTTTGCATAACAAATAATTGAGCCAAGAATATTCTTGGCTTTCTGGGTTTATATACTATCCTTAATTACCGTCGTACCGGGATCTATTTTGACATTCTTTCAGATTGAAAAATAATAAAGCCTTTCCTGTTAAAATTGTATGAATATAGTTTTAAATTGCTATATTAATTGCCAGAAGTAATCGATTTTAACCAGTTCAGTTTCATGCCGTCGAACCTAATGGAAAATAAGATAAAAGCACTATTTGAGCAGAATTATTACGGGCTCGTAGAACTTTCGTGCCGTTTGGTGGGCAGTAACGAGACGGGGGAGGATATTGTACAGGATGTGTTTGTTAAATTGCTGGACAAGGATACTGTCCTTCCAAAGGATAGCCAAGCTGCTAAATCCTATATTTATGCGATGGTTAAGAATGCTTCGCTAAGTCATCTCCGAAAAGTAAAGGTAATCCATAAATATCGTCAGGTCAATCCGGCTACTGAAATATCCGATGAAGATCTATTGGAAAATATCATTTACGCGGAAGCCATTAACCAGCTCTATGCTTCCATCCGTAATCTCCCCGAAGCCAGTCAGAATATTTTTAAAATGGCTTACATTGAGGAGAAATCGAATCTGGAGGTCGCTGAAAGCTACGGAATTTCGATCAATACCGTCAAGACCCAAAAACGCAGGGCTATGGCAACACTTAAAAAAGTCTTGTTTCCGGTATTTCGTTCCATCAAAATCCTACTATTTTAATTTTTTTTGATTTTCTTGTCATCCTTTCTTCCTGCTCGCGCGTCTTGTGGATAGATGGCGTCTTTTTCCGGGTACCTATAACGGATACATGACCTCATATATTTAAATTATGGAATCAAATTATTTAAGGATAGCTCAATTAATGGAACGGTACCTCAGTGGAACAATCACCGCTGAGGAACTGTTGGAGTTGCAGCAGTTTCAGGCATTATATCCACGGATAAAGATCTGGTTGGAGAATAAGGAGGTCAAGCAGGAGGAAATCCGCGAATTGCTCAATGGCCATATGCGCAACGATATACAGCTCAGATGGGAGTCTACTTTGGCCAAGGCCCAATTAATTCGTAAACAACAAAAGAAAAGAAGACGGTTGGTGGCAGCCTCTATTGTCGCGGCCCTCTGTCTTGGAGTCTGGGCTGTACCGTATTTTTCCGGAGCTGAAAAAGTTCACATCGTTGCTCAAAAAAATATAAATGTACTTCCGGGAAAACAGCAGGCCGTGTTGACTTTGTCAAATGGCGAGACGATACGCTTGGGCGGGGATGACAGTACGACAATCCGTGAAGGCGGAAATCTGATGAAAATAGCGGATAATCAATTGGACTATGCAGCGACAGACAAAGACGAGGTACATATCCATAAACTCAATGTACCTGTTGGCGGAACCTATCGTATTCAATTGAATGATGGAACGGTTGTCTGGTTAAACGCCGATTCTGAAATAAAATATCCCTCTGTATTTACGGGCAGTGAACGCCGCGTAGCGATTAAGGGTGAAGCTTTTTTTGAGGTTGCAAAGGATCCTTCCAAGCCATTTCGCGTAGCAGTGGGTGAATCTACTGTTGAGGCTGTGGGAACAGCTTTTAACATCAATACGCATCTCAAACAGGGGCAGATCAAGACAATCCTGACCGAAGGAAGGATAAAGGTAAGTGTCGCCGACAATTCTGTATTGATAGACAAAGGGAACGCTACCTTGATCGACAATAGCCGGATCACTGTGGTAAAAGCGGATCCAGAAGAAGCCCTCGCCTGGAAGGAAGGTTATTTCTATTTTGACGGAAAAGACCTCAAGAGTATCATGAACGAGGTTGCCCGCTGGTATGATGTTGATGTCGAATATAAACATGCGGTCAGTGAAGACAAAATTACAGGGGGAATCAAACGAACTGAATCTATCCGGGCGGTATGCGCGGTGCTGGAAGGGCTAACCGGTCTGGATATCCAGATCAACAATAGAACATTAGTGATAAAATCAAAAAGGAGGTCAATGACAAAATAATCAACAAGCAACACAACAAAGGATCTTAAAAAAAACTGGAGGTACTGGAATACCCCCAGTCAGCATATAAGGTTCTAAACGAACTATAGTACTAACACAATTACAAGTAAAACCTTATCTAATCAAATGTATGGAATTTAAGTATATATGGCAAAATCTATTTGTCAGATGGCGTAGCCATATGCTGTTCAAAACACTACTAACCATGAAACTTACTGTATTTCTCGTAATTATGGGGACGTTGAGTGCAGCTTCAAAAGGTCTGGCCCAGAAAGTTAGCCTTAAATTGAACAATTCAACGATGGAAAATGCCTTGGGAGCAATTAAAGCACAGACAGGTTATCGCTTTATTTATAAAGAAGCCACCCTAAGGAAAGCTTCCAATGTCAATATCAATTTGACAAAAGTACCGCTGGAGCTTGCGCTAAAACAATTATTGCAGAACCAGCCTTTAGATTACCAAATGTATGACGGGACTGTTGTTATCGTACCGAAACCTGAAAAAAAGAACCAGTCGCAAAGCCTAGCAAGTGGGGGTATCCAGCGTGAAGTGCAAGTGACAGGTACGGTCAAGGACTCTCTCGGTACCATATTGCCAGGTGTAACCATCCATCTCAAAAGCAAACCTAGTGTAGGAACGACCACAGACCTCAACGGTAACTATATTCTAAAGGTACCTGCCACGGAAGTGCTGGTATTCAAAATGGTAGGTTATCGTACAGAAGAGGCTCCAATAGCCGGACGGACTAAAATAGACATTATTTTAGAGCAGTCTTCGGCTTATGTGGATGAGGTTGTGGTTACCGCATTTGGGCAGAAAACCTTACGGGAGAGTGTGGTCGGTGCAGTCACTACGGTATCTCCAAAGGAGTTGCGTACCGGAAGCAGCAACCTCACCACAGCCTTACAGGGTAGGGTTGCGGGGATGATCTCCTTTCAGCGCAGTGGTGAACCTGGGCTCGACAATGCAGACTTCTTTATCCGCGGTGTGGGGAGCTTCGGTGTCAATAATTCGCCGCTGATCTTGGTGGACAATATGGAGGTCACCTCGACCGACCTCGCCCGGATCCCTGTGGATGATATTGAGAGTTTTTCGGTGCTGAAGGATGCCGCAGCGGCGGCGGTATACGGTTCAAGGGGAGCGAACGGTGTATTACTCGTGACGACAAAAATGGGGAAAGAGGGACCGGCGCGTCTTAATTTTCGCGTGGATCAACGCCTGTCGGCACCAACGGAAAAGGTGAAGATCGCAGATCCGGTCACCTGGATGAAAATGCAGAACGAAGCCTATATGACCCGCGACCCGCTGACAGAACGCCGCAACCTCTATTCTCCGGAAAAAATTGCCCGAACTGAAATCGGAGATGATCCCTATGCCTATCCTGCTGTCGATTGGCTCGGTATGTTGATCAAAGAAAAAACCAATACCCAGAACTATAACCTGACCATTACCGGAGGAAGTCAGATTGCCCAGTATAATATCAGCGGGAATATGACCAGAGACTTTGGCTTGATCAAAGTGGATCCCCTGAATAATTTCAATAACAATGTTGATTTCAAGGTGTATAACCTTCGGAGCAACATCAATATCAATGTGACCAAGTCGACCACTCTTGCTGTAAGAGCATTGGCCAATCTTCAGGATTACAGTGGTCCGATTGTGGGGGGAGCTGATGCATTCAGATATGCCCTGCGTTCAAACCCGGTTCTTTTTCAACCTGTATACAGACCTGGAATAGAACAGTCCTATATCCGGCATCCTATGTTTGGAAATGCAGAGGATGGACGTTATCTAAACTCCTATGCCGAGGTGGTAAAGGGGTACCAAAACTACAAGCGCAGCAATATTGTCCTTTCTGTTGAATTGAACCAAAAGTTGGATTTCCTGACAGAAGGTCTCCGTTATCGTGGTATGCTCAACGTGACGCGTAATTCTTATTTCGCCGAAAATAGACAGTACAAACCTTTCTATTATGAGTTTATGGGTTATGACGCAAGCCATTCACCCTATTATAACCCACTCAATCCTGAGCAGGGAACAGAATATCTGGATTATAGCCCCGCAGATCGTACCAACGCTGCTATCTTCCGTCTGGAAAATCAGATCCTCTATGACCGTACATTTGGCAAACACGCACTCAGCGGAATGTTTTTAACAGCAATGCAGGACCGTGTGGAGCCTGATACCCGTACCCCGTCTTTATTGAATACGTTACCATACCGCAATGTTTCCTATTCGGGACGGTTTACCTATTCGTTCGATAAACGCTATTCCGCAGAATTTAACTTTGGATATAACGGCTCAGAACGCTTCGCAGATAAACATCGCTGGGGATTTTTCCCATCAGCGGGCCTTGCCTGGAATGTACAGAATGAAAGCTTTATGGAACCCTATAGGGATGTTGTTTCACTCCTTAAATTGAGGGCCACACACGGTCTGGTGGGAAATGACGTGATTTCTGCGACAAGTTCCCGCTTCTTTTATCTTTCGGATGTAGAGCTCAATTCGGGGAATCAGTCCTATACATGGGGGATGCCCGGCGAAACCCGCCGAACGATCAATGGTATCGATATCAGACAATACCAGAACAACGACATCACATGGGAGATTTCCAGACAGTCCAATCTTGGTCTTGAGCTGGGACTTTTTAAAAGCGCATTTAAATTGACTGTTGACTATTTCAACCAAAAGCGCTCGAATATCGTGCAGACCAGAGCTTCTATTCCATCTACGGCAGGTTATTCGGCGAATATCCTGGCCAATGTTGGCAAGTATAGTTCACGGGGTGTTGATGCCGAAATGAACTATTCAAAATCTGTCAACTCCGACCTATGGTTTCAGGCCCGGGGTACTTTTACTTACGCGACCGGTAAATACGTTAATTACGAAGAACCGCAATACGAATATCCTTACTTAAGTAGGATTGGTCTAAGCGCCACACAGCAAAGAGGATATGTTGCCGAAAGGTTGTTTATTGATGATGATGAAGTACGCAACAGTCCGGCACAAACTTTTTCTGAGCAGGTACTCGGCGGGGACATAAAATATTTGGATATCAATAAAGATGGCGTCATTAATTCCAATGATATGGTGCCTATTGGATTGCCGACAACTCCCGAGATCAATTATGGTTTTGGCTTGAGTACCGGCTATAAACGACTTGATTTTTCTTTCTTTTTTGCAGGTATGGCGCAGACTTCCCTGTTTATCAATCCGACTTATGCTGGATCAGCTCCATTTGGCAGCGTAACGGCGCCGAATGCCGTGTTACAGGTCTGGGCAGACAGCTATTGGTCGGAGGGTAACCAGAATCCTTATGCCCTGTGGCCGCGATTGAGTAGTACGCCAATGGCGAATAATACGCAGACAAGTACCTTCTGGATGCGTAATGGGAATGTTTTTCGCCTCAAACAGGTCGAGCTTGGATTTGAATTAAATCCGGCAGTGGCCAAACGCTATAAATTTCAGCGGTTTAGGGTCTATGCCAGCGCAACCAATTTGCTGAAGTTCAGCAGTTTCAAAATGTGGGATCCTGAGCTCGGTGGTAATGGATTGGGCTATCCGCTACAACGGGTGTTTAACCTTGGTATTAATGCAAGCTTTTAATTATGAAAAGAGAAATTACAAAATATTTAATTGGTGTGTTATTGGTCATTGCAAGCGCATCCTGCAGCAAATATGTGGATGTCGTACCAGATAATGTACCGATACTCGAACATGCTTTTGCAAGTAGGGTAATGGCCGAACGCTATCTGGCTACATGTTATAACGCCATGCCTAATTTTAGTGGTTATAATGCTAACCCCGCGATCATGGGTGCCGGAGAGATCTGGACAAACGAACAGATCGCGTCAGCCGGTAAAAATATTCTCCGTGGTGCACAGAATGCGGATAGCCCTTTGCTCAACGAATGGGATGGTACATCCAGTCTCTGGCGCGGTATCTCGGATTGCAATATCTTTATAGATAGTATCGGTCAGGTACCGGATATGCCTATCGAAGAACGTGATAAATGGAAAGCAGAGGCAACATTTCTCAAAGCTTTTTACCATTATGAATTATTGAAACGTTATGGACCTATTCCTATCATGGACAAATTTATCCCGGTAGGATCGGACCTGGAAAACTATGCCGTTGAGCGGCAGCCGGTCGATGAGGTGTTTACCTATATTATCAAAACGATTGATGGTGCCATGGAGTTTCTTGACCCCAATGTGGTTGATGTGAATGCCGAAATGGGACGTGTGAACCGGATAGCTGCTAAGGCAATCAAAGCAGAGGTACTGGTGTACGCCGCAAGTCCGCTGTTCAATGGCAACCAATCGTTGGTGGCTACGATCAAAAATCAGAACGGCAAGCAGCTCTTTAATACCACTTATTCGGCGGAGAAATGGATCAGTGCCGCCAACGCATGCCGGGAAGCTATTGAAGCCGCCGAGCAAGGGGGCAAGTCGTTATTTGTCTGGCAAGCGCCACCTGGAGTTAACATCACCCGTCCTGAGGCTATCGCCCAGCTGAGCTCAAGATTGGCTTTTTGTCAAAATAAAGATAATACGGAAGGACTCTGGTTTTACTCCAATAATCTGATCAGCAACGACGTTCAGCTATCCTATATGCCCCGCGGATGGGATGCCAATACGCAGTCGAATGCAAGTATTCGTTCCTTTCTTTCGGCTAGTCAGAATATGATCGCTAAATACTATAGCGCCAATGGCGTGCCCATAGACGAGGACAAAACGTATCCTTATAGCCAGCGTTTTGAGGTAGTCAATGTGACTGATCCCAAGTACCAATATGATGTGGCGCTCAACAACCAGACCATTCGTTTGCATCTGGACCGCGAACCACGTTTCTATGGCAATATCTCTTTCGATGGCGGACGTTATTTTATGCGGAGTAATGCGACAGAAGCAGCGGCCTTCAGTACCTTTTATCGGCTAGGGGGAAATGTGGGGATAAACAATGGTACCTACTATAATGTCACGGGATACGGGGTTAAAAAATATGTGAATTATGAAAATACCTTCGGAGCTTCCAATTCAATGAGTATTGTATCTTTCATTGCTCCCGTGATCCGTTTAGCAGACCTTTACCTGCTTTATGCCGAGGCACTTAACGAAGTGAACGGCCCCACGGCGGAAGCGGTATCCTACATTGATAAAGTACGTGCCAGAGCAGGGTTAAAAGGGGTAGAGGCAGCCTGGCAGGAGTACTCCATTTACCCGAGCCGCCCCGCAACAAAGGATGGTTTGCGGAAAATCATAAAGGATGAGCGGACGATAGAACTTGCCTTTGAAGGTAAACGTTTCTGGGATCTACGCCGTTGGAAAGATGGGACGGAGGAACTGAGCAAGGAGGTCGTGGGCAATGATGTGAATCAGCAAAACCCCAATCTTTACTACAGACAGATGGTATTCTATTCCCCGAGTTTTACAGAGCGGGATTATTTTTGGCCGATCAGCCGCGCGGAGTTGCGTAGGAATCCCAAAATGGTTCAAAATTATGGATGGTAGTTTTTAAAATAATGAATATGAACTTAGTATATAACACGAAAGGATTACACCAGCTCCTGATCTTTGTGGGGCTATTTATTGCTCTTTTTCAGGGATGTAAGGAGGATGTGGGGATACAGCCGATCAAAGAAGGTGCTGTAGCAGGGCAAGTGACCAATGTGCGTACCTATGCATTGGCCGGGGCTGCTGTAATCAAATATGACCTCCCCACAGATAAGGATTTTCGCTATGTAAAGGCGGTCTATGTCTTGAACAACGGCAGTCGTGTAGAGACTAAATCTACACAGTACAAGGATTCGCTTCGGGTGGAAGGTTTTTCTGTTGCGGGCAGGTATGATGTTGAACTTTATTCTGTAAGTGTTGGCGAGGTCACGTCCAAGCCAATCGTCGTGACAGTCGACGTGGCTACACCATATAACCGACTGATTTCGGAGAGCCTGAAAAGCGATTCAAAATTTAATTCCACCTATGGCGGAGTCAATATTTACATTGACAATAAGGAGAAACAGCCGCTGGTGGTCATTGTCATGAAAAAGGATGCGGAAAACAACTGGAAAAATATTGATACAGCCTATACGAGCCTGGAAACGCAAACCTTGCGTGTACGCGGCATAAGCGAAGGCATGAGCACTTTTGGGGTATTTATTCAGGATAAATGGCGCAATAATTCGGATACCATTTCAAAGGAACTGGCGCCACTGGAAGAAATATTGATTCCCAAAGATACCTGGCAGCTGACCCAGATTGCGGTAGGTGCCATCGGTGGCGACTGGGATACGTTTAATGGAACTTATGGTGGACGTAGTTTGAAATATAAGACATTATGGGATAACAAGATGACGGCACATGGAGACGAGGCTTGGTTTGCATCGACACCGATTCCTTTTTCTTTCTCGATAGATCTTGGGGTACCGTCCATTCTGAGCCGTATCAAGACCTGGCCGCGGATGTCTGATCTGAACGGTTCCTACACGACTACCCATGTTAAAAAATTCCAGGTATGGGGATCTAACAGTCCGGATATGAATGACCCAAGTTTTGACAAATGGTTTTTATTGGGAACGTTTGAAAGTGTGAGACCCTCGGGGCTACCCTTCGGGCAGGCAGCGACAACGGATGATAAAAATTATGTAAAACAAGGTGAGGAATGGGATTTTCCGGATGTAAATCCTACGGATGCCCGTTATAAGAACCGTTATATCCGTATCAAGGTATTAAGTACATGGAATGGTATTGAAGCTTCGGACAAAAATCCTTCCGCCATTATCATGTCCGAGGTCACCCTTTGGGGACAACGTTAGCAGATGATTGTTTAATTGTAATGAGTGAAAATTATGAAAAGAAAAATAGTATATATATGTGCACTTATAGTTGGACTGGCGGCCTGTAAGAAGGAAGATCACTATTATAAGGCCTATTTGGAAAATGCTGAACGCTATTATCCCGGAGCCCTGGATTCATTGGCAATATATCCCGGAAACGGGCGGGCCCAGGTGCATATGCGTTTGAGTACCGACCCAAAGATAAGGCGGATACGTTTGGTGGTAACCAACGACTTAAATGCGCTGCGGGACACATCGTATTATAATATTACGGCTTCAGAGATCGGAAAGGAAAAAAATATCTTTCTGGAAAAGCTGAAGGAAACGCGCTACACGGTCAGTGCCCGTGGCTTTAGTGCCGAAGGAGACAGTTCGAAGGCAATGACAGCAACGGCATCTGTGGAGGGTGAACGCTACGGTGCGACGGTTTTGAGCCTCAATAGGGTATTCAGCAATTTCGCGACTTCGCCGGGAGGCCGAAAGCAGGCTATATTTTTCGTTGAGACGGTCGGTAGTGGTTTCACACCATTACAGGGAACTCGGGTATATTTTGATAGATCAGACAATAAGCGGGATTCACTGTTCCTGGCGCCATTGGATTTTGCCGTGGAGTTCCCCGCTGACATCCAGCCCAAAGGAAGTATTTCTTTTGTCAGCTATTATAAAAAGACCATGTTCTCCCTGGACAATTTCCAGACTCATGAGAAGGTGGTCAGTTATTAGCGTAAATTTGCAGAACACAAAGCTATAGTTCCGGTAAATTTTCTTCCAAACCTCAGTGCAATGAATATTTTCGTTGCACTGAGGTATACTCTGATTCAATGCTAAGGTTGTCGCCCCATTTAGCCTTTACCCGGTCGTTCTGATATAAAATCTATCTGCCGGCCAGATTTTTTCGTCGAGTTATTCTATTTTACTGTATTTCAACATATGTTTTATTAAAATACCGACCTATCCGTCTGTAATAAGAAAAATACGAAAACGTTGTAGTTAAATTACGCAAACGTTGTAGTTAAATTTTCATTAACAAGAATTTCTCTGAGTTTAGCGACTAATTGACCGTGGATCTCGGATATATACTGATTTTGTATATTGAATATCGTGTTATTGAGACAAAATAGCATTTTTTTGAGACGAATAGGTCCTGTTTTTGTAAATGCTAATCTTCACTTTTACAGTTAAAATTCCTTACTACAAGGAGACCAATTGTAAAATTTCTAAATCAATCGAAGTGAATATTGCTTTATGGGAAACTATTGTAAACTTAAACAAAGCCATCGGATATCCTCATCCTGGTTGTTATGTCTGGTCGCTTTTGGTAGTCCGGCTACTGCATTAAACGCCAACGCAGCATTAAAATCAATTACCCGACCGATTGTTCAAAACCGTGAAATTACGGGTAAAATATCGGATGGCAAGGGCCAGCCGTTATCAGGTGTCACCGTCAGTGTGCCGGGGAGTATAATGAGTACAGCCTCGCGGGCCGATGGTTCCTATTCCATTTCGGTGTCTCCGCATGCAGAAAAGCTTGTTTTCAAGCTTCTTGGTTACAAGAGCCAAGAAATTTCCCTTACCGGGGCTAAGGTGCTGAATGTCGTCCTGAATTCATCGGCAGATGAATTGGAGGAGGTCGTGGTGGTGGGCTATGGTACTATGCGTAAAAAAGACCTGACGGGTTCAGTGACACAGATCCTACCGGATCGAATAGCCAATGAAAACCCCAAAACGGTGCAGGATATCTTGCGTGGTACAGCGGGAATGAATATCGGCTTTGACGCTTCGGCAAAAGGAGGTGGATCGATCGAGGTACGCGGTAAACGATCGGTTTACGATAGTAACAGCGGCCATAATAATCCGCTGCTCGTGCTCGATGGAATGATATTCTATGGTGAACTTTCGGAAATCAACCCGGATGACATTGAACAGATCGACATTTTAAAAGATGCCTCGGCCGCGGCAATTTACGGCTCAAAAGCGGCCAGTGGCGTGATTATTATCAGCACAAAAAAAGGCAAACAGGGCAAGCCGACAATCAATATGACCATGAACGCAGGTGCGACGCAATTGAGCAACTACCGCAAAAGATTCAATCCCGCCGCTTACATGCAACATCGAGCGGATTGGTATACGAAAAATACGTATGGTATTAATCCGGAAACGGGGCTGTACGAAGCTTATCAGACGCGCGACGACAACGGAAACTTAGCGGTGCCTTATGGGTTTTACCTGAGTCCGGATCAACTGCCGTCATCTTTATCGCTGGAATCCTGGCGTGCGCTTTCGACAAACGAAAATGGGGAGTCCGATCAGAGCATCTGGGGCCGCCGTCTGGGACTGCAGGGAAATGCCTTACAGAATTTCCTGAACGGAAAGGCGGTGGACTGGGCAGACCATACCTTTCGCACGGGATTCAACCAGGATTATAATGCCAGTATCAGCGGGGCGAGCGATAAGGTGAACTATTACCTGTCCATGGGCTACCTTAAAAATGAAGGTGCTGTTATCAGTGACACGTACAAGGCCGTCCGGGCCAATATGAAAATCAATGCGCATGTAAACAAATGGCTGGAGCTGGGGGCGAATGTTAATTTTCAGGATCGCTCTGATGGAAATATAGACATCGACCTGGATCAGGCGCTGCGTAATAGCCCTTACGCGGATTATGCCGATGCCAATGGCAACCCGATACAGTATCCACTCAGCGAACAGTTCAGCCAGCGGGGCTATAATTATGATTTTTTGCAGAACTATCTTGAACTGGATAAAGGCTACACGGTGCTGAATTCCATCTTCAATGCGAAGGTAAAATTACCGTTCAATATCACGTATTCTTTTAACGCATCGCCGCGCCTGCAATATTTCCATGACCGTTATTTCATGTCGGCGGAGCTCCCGGGATCTAATCCTGCCGATCGGGGTGCAAACCGTGAACAGACAAAACGATTTGACTGGTCGCTCAATAATACCATCAACTGGGAGCACACCTTTGCGGATAAGCACCGCCTGATGTTGACCTTGGTGCAGGAGGCCGAGGAACAGCAGTCCTGGAAAGACCGTATCGAGGCTCGTAACATTTTACCTTCAGATGCGCTTGGTTTCCACAATACCAAAAATGGCTCAAAAGAAAATAGCAACTTCGATAGTTATGATAGCCATCAAACGGCGGATGCCTTGTTGGCACGTTTGTTTTACTCTTATGATGACCGGTATATGCTGACCACTTCCATCAGGCGAGATGGTTATTCGGCTTTCGGAACGTCTAATCCTTATGCTACTTTTCCCTCCGTGGCGCTGGCCTGGAACTTCACCAGAGAGAAATTCTTTAAATGGACGGATGTCATGGATTATGGTAAACTGCGTGCTTCCTACGGCAAAAATGGGAACCGCCAGCTTGCAGATCCCAATCTGGCGCTTGCGAACCTCTATGCCGGCAGTGGAAAAATGCATGGCTACCTCAACTCTGCCGGGGAACTGGTCCAGTACCGTTACCTGATGGTTGACCGCCTGGCCAATCCCAACCTGCAATGGGAAAAGACCACAGCATGGAATTTTGGTCTGGACTTTGGATTTTTAAAGAACCGGATCTCCGGTAGTTTGGAATATTACCTGATGCAGACCCATGATATGATTATGGAGCAGAAGCTGCCGAACTTTACGGGCTTTGGCAGCATCACGACAAATCTGGGGCAAGTGGACAACAAAGGGATTGAACTGACCTTGAATACGGTCAACCTGCAAAAGGACAACCTGAAATGGTCCACCACCTTCAGTTTCTCATACAACAAGAATCAGATTGTGCATCTCTATAAGAATTACGAAGACGTGCTGGACGCAAATGGAAACGTGGTGGGACGAAAGGAAATGGACGAGATTTCGAATGGATGGTTTATTGGTCAGCCCATTGGCGCGATCTGGGACTATCAGGTGACGGGCATCTGGCAGGCCAATGAAGCTGCGGAAGCGGCCAGATATGGACAGGCACCGGGCGACCCCAAGGTAGCGAATCCTTATACAGCCGATGATGTCGTAAATGACGCCGGAAGGAAACCTGTTTACAACAACAATGATAAGGTGTTCTTAGGACAGACCGACCCTCGTTTTCGTTGGGCAATGCGCAATGAATTTACGCTATGGAAAGACCTCAGTTTTTCGTTTAATATTTATTCGTATATGGGGCATAAAAGCTTGTCGGGCAATTACCTGAACAATGATGATGACGGGGGGCGGATGGCGTACGGGCTGGCTAATCTGCCGGCCAAAGAATACTGGACGCCGGACAACCCAACGGATCGCTATGGCCGGATCGAAGCCAAAGGACCCGTAGGGGCAGAGGGTGCCCGGTGGCTTTACGACCGTTCCTTTATCCGTCTGGACAATATCTCTGTGGGCTATACGCTACCGGCATCGCTGACATCCAGGTATAACTTAAACCGGGTGAAGCTATACGGAACCGTGCGCAACGTGGCTACCTGGACCAAAGACTGGGAATTTGGCGATCCTGAAACATTTCATCCCGACAATAATCCCCAGGGATGGGCCTCCCGTGTGTTTACCTTTGGTGTGAATCTGTCTTTATAACCTCATGAATTGATAACTATGAAATATACAATAAATACATCCGGATCTATCAGCAGAGGTATCGCAATGATGCTTGCCGGTATACTTGCCATAAGCAGCTGTTCGAAGGAATTTCTACAGCCTGACCCATTGTCTATCTATTTACCCAATGAGACCTTTAATACCGAGTCGGGACTGCTGTCGGCCATGGCCATCTGCGACCGTCATCTGAAAGGGTATTGGGCCACGGATAATAATGAAATGCTGACCCTTGGGACAGAATACATCTTCTCCGAATTGATGGTCGCAAGCAATACGGACAAACGCAGTATGATGGCAGACGTCGCCAACATGCTTACACCGACCAGCGACAACTCCACCCTGCAGAATCTGGACCGCTCAAACAGTATGTGGTATTTATGGCAGGAAACCTATAAAGGCATCAGTTATGCCAATACCATTATCAAGTATGTGGATCAGGTAGAGACCTTGAGCGAACAGGATAAAAATGCCTACAAAGGCCGGGCTTACTTTCACCGCGCTTTTCGGTATATGGCATTGGTATTTGAATACGGTGACGTCCCATTGGTGACGACCATTATCGATGTGCCAAAGCAGAACTACCGCAGTACCAAACGTGACGCCATTTTACAGATGATCACCAAAGACATGGAATTTGCCGTACAATGGGTGCCGGACCAGAAAAATATGAACCTGATCGGCATGATCAATAAGGGAGCCTGCCGGATGTTGCTGACGAAATGTTACCTGGCCCTAGGGGAATACCAGAAAGCCAAAGAACAGACGGATATCCTGATTGATCAATCGGGGTATTCCCTGATGACCGAAAGTTTTGGAACGTTCAACGATGGAGGGGAGGCGCAGACCTGGTCCATTAGCCGCAACGTCATCTGGGATATGCACCGCCCTGAAAATAAATTGATCCCAACCAATCGCGAGGTGATCATGGGGATGCCCAATCGTGGCGCCGATGCAGAGTCTTTTGTGAAAATGCTGACCATGCGTATTTTATATCCTTTTGTATTCGATAGCCGGATCCAGACCACTGATGGGAAGCAGGCCTTGCTGAATATTAAACGGAACAGTTCGGATTACAATGCAAAATACGATTATATGCGGGCCTTTGGCCGTGGTATTGCGACTTTCAGGCCTACGGCTTTCCAGTCAAAAGGGGTATGGTCTGTCAACGGTAAACTGGATGAGGGCGACTTGCGCCACAGTTCCAAAGTAGGAAATTGGGTACGCATGGAAGATTATAAGGTAAATAACAAAGAGTCAAAAGATTTTGGAAAACCGATCACACTGAAAGATCCGGAAACGGGCAAATTATTATGTACAGATTCCATCCGTCGTTGGTTTGATGTGCCGCATTATAAGTTTTTTCTGGATGATCCCGTCAGTGAGGCGAATATCAGCGGTTCGGACGGTTCAAGAGGCGCAACGAATGGTAGTATCGCCGACTGGTATCTGTACCGTTTGGCGGAAGCTTACCTTTTGCGTGCTGAAGCAAAATATTATATCAATCCCGCTGACGGAACGATAAAAGATGATCTGAATGCCGTTCGTCAACGGGCAAAATGTACGGAACTGTACCGGGGCGCCGTAACTATCGGTGATATTATGAATGAACGGGCACGTGAACTCTATTGGGAGGAATGGCGGAATGTGGAACTGAAACGCGTATCGCTGTGTCTGGCCCGCAGTGGTAAGCCCGATGAATGGGGGAACGTGTATAATCTGGAAAATTTCGATAAGCAGAGCGGTACAGATGCTAACGGTGGAAGCTACTGGTACCAGCGTATCGTGCATTACAGCCTGTACAATAAAGGTGTCATTCACGTGAGTGCTACTGGTCTGAGTGATATCAAGTACACCATGGATAAAAAGAATATGTATTGGCCAATTCCCAATGTAGCGATAACCTCTAATATTAAAGGGCAATTAAAGCAAAATTATGGCTATGATGGTTATAACGCGGCAACTCCGGTATGGGATAAGTGGGAGGATGCTGTTGCGGATGAAGCCAAAGTGGAGTAGTCATGCCTTATGGGACGGAACCGGTCTGCAATGACGCGGATCGGTTTTGACCTTTTTTAAATTCAATGAATTAATAATCAATGCTTTTTGTTATGATAAAAAATGTGTTTTTGTTTTTACTTTTTCTTCCGTTTAAATTTTGTTTTGGACAAACGGAACTAACAAACTTTCCTGCGGGAGCGGGGCCAAAGGAAGTAGGTTACCGAATTGCGCACCGTTTCGTCGCCGGCAAACATATGCTCCATGCGGGTAAATGGATCAGTTATCCCGAGACTTTTTACTGGACGGGTGCCATTAACTACGCTGACCTGACTGACGATCAGCAGCTGATGCAGGCGATGAAAGACCGCTTTTCTAAATTAACGTCAGTTGAGCAGAACCTGCTGCCGATCAAAAATCACGTCGACTTAAATATGTTCGGAAGTCTCCCTTTACGGCTTTATCAACTCACTAAGGATAAAAGTTACCTGGATCTGGGACTTCCTTACGCTGATACGCAATGGGAAGTACCGCAAAACGCCAGTCAGGCTGAAAAAGACTGGGCCCAGAAAGGCTATTCCTGGCAGACGCGTCTTTGGATCGACGATATGTACATGATTACGATCCTACAGACACAGGCTTTCGGGGC
This sequence comes from Sphingobacterium puteale, assembly GCF_003627955.1. Classification (GTDB taxonomy): domain Bacteria; phylum Bacteroidota; class Bacteroidia; order Sphingobacteriales; family Sphingobacteriaceae; genus Sphingobacterium; species Sphingobacterium puteale. Next base: position 163,870 of record NZ_RBWS01000011.1, read on the forward strand.
AACGGCCGATCCGAAATATCTGGATCGTGCAGCTAAGGAAATGGTGCTTTATCTGGACGATTTACAGCGTTCCAATGGCTTGTTCTATCATGCGCCGGATGTCCCTTTCTACTGGGGGCGGGGCAATGGATGGATGGCAGCAGGGATGACGGAATTATTGCGGATGCTGCCACGGGATCACCGGGATCGGCCCCGTATCCTGAAAGGCTATCTGAAGATGATGAAGAGCCTCAAAAAATACCAGTCGAAAAGTGGTTTATGGAATCAATTGATCGATCAACCGGATTGTTGGGAAGAAACTTCCGGATCGGCAATGTTTGCCTATGCAATGATATCGGGCGTTAAACAGGGCTGGCTAAATAGTAAACAATATAGCCCGGTAGCCCGGAATGCCTGGTTGGGATTAACCAAATATGTGGACGATAAAGGTGCTGTATCCAATGTCTGTGTGGGGACCAATAAAAAGAACGATAAACAGTATTATTATGATCGTCCCCGCCATACAGGCGATTACCATGGACAGGCTCCTTATCTATGGTGTGTCAATGCGCTGCTGGAAGACGGCGGCAAGTAGGTTATACGGTTTAGTTCGTCTGTTATTCGAACGGTTTTCGTACAGAAACGATTAGTTTTGAAAAAAAAAAGAATGCTAAATTCAGTAATAAAATAGCTACTTTTAAAATCACGACAAAGCTCAATGATGACCAGATCTTTTTTATTGCTATGGCTGCTATTATCTTCGACATTTTCGTTTTCGCAAGGTTTTAAAAATGACAGCGTAAAATCATTTATCGATAAAACGATTGAACTGATAGCAGCCAACTCAATCCATACGGAAAACCTCGGAGCCATAAAACGTGACTTATACCGTAAATCTGTAAACTTAAGCACGATAGATGAGACTGCACCCTTATATGAGGGTGTATTTAAACAGCTTTATGATTATCACGGCGGTCTAAAATATAAAGGAAAAACATACGGATGGAACAATCCCCATGCAATGGCAAATGTCTATCTAAAGGACAAGCTAAAAATTGAAAATAAAACATGTAGTAAGATCATTGATAAAAAAATAGGGTATATCAGGATTGTTGGAAACCGTGATTTTGCGTTTAAAAAAGTAGATAGTTTAGCAAACGATATCGTATCACATGTCAATACCATAAATTCAGCTCAAATCAAGGCCTGGATTATAGACTTGAGATTAAATACGGGCGGCAATATGTACCCGATCTTATTGGGCCTGAAGGAGTTTATTGGAAATAACATCATTTTCGGTGGGTTTAGGGATGCCCGGGACAAACCTACGGGCAATTGGGAGATCAAAGCAGGAAAATTGCTGATTGATGGAAATGTGCTGGACAGAAAAACAGCTTTGTTCCATCCGATACAAACGGATGTTCCATTGGTTATTTTAACGAGCTGCTATACAGCAAGTGCAGGTGAAATGATTGCGCTTTCTTTCATCGGACGGAATAACACATTTATTGTAGGGGAACCAACAGCCAATTATACCACAGCAGTACAGGGCTTTGAAATAAACGATCATGCAGGAATTAATCTGTCAACGGACTATGTAGTGGATCGAAATTTAAAAGTTTATAAATCCAATATTTTACCTGATGTTGAAGTCCTAGAAGGTGATAACCTGGAAGATTTAAAAAAAGACCGAAAAATAATAAAAGCACTGGAGTTGTTCGGTAAATAGGCCTCTCTTCGTAAATTATCTGCTATGCCTTTTATCGAAATTCCGGCTGTCACTATGTATTTCTACTCATGGGTGATTTTTGAAAAACTTGAAAAAACTGCTTTCTATAGGAGGACCCGATGGGAATCGTATCAGCTGAAACTTTAACGAGGCTTTTTTCGACATAGGTAATATGCTGAAGAGACACAATATAAGACCGGTGAATTCTGCAAAAACTATCGGCTGGCAACTGTCCAATCAGATCTTTGAGATTCATATAGGTAATGATCGAGCCTGCCCTTGTATAGATACGGATATAGTTGTCTAGCCCCTTGGCATAATAGATATCCTGCAGTTTTACCTTAAAATATTTCTGTTTGGCATCGCCTTTTATCAAGATATGGCCTGTCTCCAGAAGGCTATTTTCTTGATCAGCGAGCTTGTTGAGCTGATGAAATTTGACAATGGACTTTTTGAAACGATCAAGCGTGATGGGCTTGAGCAGAAAATCAATGATATCATGCTCATAACCATCGATCGCATACTTGGGATAGGCTGTTGTAAATATAAATTTACAGCGATTCTGGCAACGTTTCATAAATTCCAGACCGCTCATCGTTGGCATTTGTATATCCAGAAAAACGAGATCAATTGCTGTTGTTTCAATGATGTGCAGGGCTTCATAAATGTTGGTTCCTGCATACGCCAATGTGATTTCAGGAAAATGCCGTAGGTGGTTTTTCAATATTCCCATTGCAAATAATTGGTCGTCAACGATGATACAGCGTATGTTTTCCTTATTTTCCATCATTTAAATATATATCAAGATGAACTGAATAAAGCATTTCGTCTTTTGAGATATGAAACGAATGACTTGAGGGAAATAGAATTTCCAGTCTCCGTTTTACATTAGCTAGCCCGATGCCATGACCGGAATCTTTCAACTGCTGATTGATGTGATTTTTGACCTGGAAGGTCACCTTTTTCCTTGTGGATACCAAAACAATTTCTAGGGGAAATTTTGGGTCACTGACTATTCCATGCTTAAAGGCATTTTCAATAAACGTAATGAGCACCAAAGTCGGATATAAGATATTATCGTCCTGAATTTTTTTTGTAAAGCTATAGTATATACCCTGCTCAAACTGTGTGGACTGCAGATCAATATAATTTTGGATAAATTCGACTTCATCGGTCAAAGGGGCCATCTGAACGTTGGATTGCGTCAGGGTGTAGCGCATTGTCCCTGCTAATTTCCTGATGGTCTCGGATAGCTTTGCCGAAATGGGCAACGAAACAGCATACATGTAATTGAAAATATTATAGAGGAAATGGGGGTTGATCTGAGATTTCAAAAAACTCAATTCAGCTTCTTTCGCTACAGCTTTCAACTCACTGTTCCGCTTTTCGATAGCAATGGTTTTAAAAATCAGAAAGGTAATGAAGCCTAGAAAGAAACCTGGTAGGGAATAATAAAAGTTGTCATAAACATAAAATAGTGGATTTAAATCTTTTGTTTCTGGAAACCCGAGATAGCGAACGAAGATAATTTCTTCGATTGAATAACGGATCAGTACACACAGGAGATTCAAACCGACAATCGATGCGATAATCAGTCCCCACCGTCTTCTCTCCCAATTTTTAGGAAAAATATAGACTGCCGTCAATAAGATAATGAGCAATAGGATCACCTGCGATTGCGTTATCAGGGCAATTCCCATAAATGAAGCTTTGTTAAATACAATAGCTCCAACGATCAGGTAGACAGAAGATAGAAACCATACGAGCACTATAATTTCATAGATTTTTCGATTCATTACGCAGATATAATTGTTAAGTTGTTCATCGCTTTTTCCTGTTCTTAAGATTCACTGCTACAAAATTGAACATAATTTTAATCCTGTTATAGCGATTTGTGTAAAATACGGGACCATTGACGTAAAGAATTTATCATTTCCATCCGGCGGTTCTATTTTTAAAAGAAAAAATGCTTAGCAGAATTATACTTCTTATTATATGGTCTTTTCTTTGGCCATTGTGGTCGTCCGCACAGTGGACTATAATTCCACAAAAACAACTGCTTCTGTACGGACAGATCAAAGATTCAATAACGGATAAGCCCATCAGTTTTGCCAATGTGGAGGTGTTTCGGAATGAAAAGGAAACCTTGGCCCGAGCAGCAAATGATGCCGGAAGATTTGAAGTAAAAGTAGATTCAGCCTATATTATCAAACTAAGGATAAGCGCCATAGGCTATACAGAGAAATGGCTCGAACTTATGGAAAGGTCCAATAATCAGAAACCCATAGATCTGGGCACTATTTTTATCGTACCGGGCAACAGGTTGGAAATAGTCGACATCACAAAGAGGCCTCCGGTCATCCAGAACATGGTGGACAAAATTGTTTACCATGTTGCAAATGAGCCATCGTTAAGCGGTGGCACAGGAGAAGATGTTTTTAGGAAACTTCCGATGGTGTCCCTTGGCCCAGATGGGAAAGTTGCGCTACGGGGAAATCAACAGGTAAAAATATTGATCAACGGCAAGCCATCGGCTATCTTTACAGGCAATAGCGCTGATGCATTGCGCATGTTTCCATCAGATCAGATTAAATCGGTTGAAATCATGACAAACCCATCTGTTAAATACGATATGGAAGGTGCTGCAGGCATTATCAATATTATTACCAATAAAAGACTTGTCGACGGTCTAAATGGCGGAGTGGTCAGTTCAGTTGAAACACGTCGGAGCAACATAGCGGGAAATATTGCGGGTAGGATGGGGAACTTCGGCCTTACAGCCAGTATCGGCAGCTCCTGGAGCTATCCCATTGCTAGTGTCATCCGGTCGGAGCGTTTATCTGCCTTTGGAGAAGCAATATTCTCCCAGGTAAATCAGAGCCGGAACCGCAGGAATGGCCGGCAACTGGCGCTTGCGATGGACTATGAGTTAGATTCGAATAATCTACTGGTGTCAAACCTCAATTTTAACAAGCTTACAGTCATCACAGACAATCATATTGAAAGTACCTACCCCAGTGAAAACAGCGTGATCCTGGGGGCCGTTGACAACAAACAGCCGGCAAGCAACCTGGATATGAGTATAGATTATGTCAGAAAGCTTGGAGCTCCGGGAAAGGAACTCCTGCTGTCGACTCAATATGCAAAGGGCAACAATGGATTGGCTTATCGTTCGGATTACAATAGTCGACGGGAAGTTGGAAATAACCAAGGTTCAAGCCATGAATACACAGCACAATTGGACCTTAAGTATCCGGTCGGAGCCATAGCAATGGACTTTGGAGTAAAAATGGTAAAACGCAATGTCAATGCGCTTATTGCCATAGACAGCTTGGATCGTTTGGCAAATAGAATGGTTGCTGACGCCCAGCGTAGTTATCTATTTAAATATAGGCAAGATATCTTGGCAGGCTATGTGGCGGCGGTTCTGCCGATCGGGGAGTTATTTAACCTGAGTGCCGGCTTGAGGTGGGAAAGAACAAACTGGGGTGGAGCGGAGACAAATGGTGTATCTAAGTTTTCGAACCGTTCGACCGATCTATTCCCGAATTTGGCATTTTCCTATACCTATGGAAAAAAAACAGCCTTCAAAATTGCATATGGCAAACGGATCCAACGCCCGAGCCTCTATTACTTAAACCCTTTTAAAAATAATACCGATGGAGCTAATCAGATACAGGGGAATCCAAATCTACGATCGGAGATCATGCATCAGCTGGGAATCGGGGGCGATTTTAACTTTAACCGGAATAATGGGCATGTCGGTCTGTCAATTTATTATAAAACCATCAACCATATGATCGAGCAGGTCTTTCAGCACCGTTTTGAAAATAACAGGACGATGACCTTGCAGACCTTTGGCAATATTGGTAGCAATAAGAGCTTGGGGACCTCTATATATGGATCCTTTACTTTGTTCAAACGAATTGACTTCAAAGGCAATATAGACCTCTATACTTATTCCAATAATTTGGATAACGACTTTTTGAACACCAGCTTAACGAAAGATCGTGTATATCTGTTGTATAAAACTTTCGTCGGGATAATGGTGGCAGCAGGGAAGGGCTTTATCATTGATTCTAATATTTTCTGGGATTCCCCACAAAGGACATTTCAGGGTGAATTTGCCGCTTTCAATCTATGGAATATCACAGTGAAGAAAAAGCTGTTGAAAGAAACTGCGACAATCGGAATAACAATGACTGACCCTTTCAATAAGATAAAGAATTTAAGCAGCTACGCTCAGACCTCCAGTATGATGCAAAAAAGCAACTTTTCTTTACCTTTTCGTTCTTTTGGACTCTCTTTATCCTGGCAATTCGGAAAGGGAAAATATGGTAGCTACAGATCGAAAGAAAAACAGATCAATAACGACGATCAAAAATTATAAACGGAGATTTCGTCGAGATGGTATTCGGAATTATTCCCAAAGAGGATATTTGTTTCCGTGATGACACATCGCCGGTACAGACTTGGCGCAGCATGGGAGGGTGTTATGTGCCCAAGTATTGGAGAAGGGGCTCGTGCACCGCTCTTTTTGGATCAGGCCGAATGCCTTTTGCTATGATTTTACCAACTTAACCACAGGACAGCAGCTGATTCGTGCCGTACAGCCCGAAGCTCAGCTGCAGCTCAACGGTAAATGTATAATGTCGGCCGGGTGGAAGGGCAGAAGGAGGGCGCTTATCTGCGGTCGGAATGGATGTCCGCATTTACAGCAAAACCCGAAGATTTTAGTTATGTGAAACATGAAATCAGTGAACTGGACCCGCTGCTCTCCTGGAGCACCTCAACGCTGGTGATCTGGTGTATTCGGAAGATTTCAGAAAAGTGTACGCCACGCTGTTGAAAAACTGGCTAAATGCGGATTCTTCAAAAATATTGGACTGGAAGAACGGTATTTATGATTTTAATTAAAGGTTGACGATTTCTGCTTCATGATGTCCGGCATAGTCTTAAGGGGTACCAGCATCAGGTATTTTTCCAGGTTATTTATCGAGATTTAAGTATTTTTACGTGATTTATGGAGGTTACATTGTTTTTCGGTTTTTTATCTACATCTTTAAGCGTTATAAACGTAAGATTTGAGTCCATTACACAACCTTCCTGAAGAAACTTTGATTCTTTTATTGAAAAAAAAGAACGAGCAGGCCTTTAGTTATCTTTACGATAACTATGCGGATGCCCTCTATGGGGTGGTGTGTCGTATTGTAGCTTCCACTGAACATGCCGAGGAAGTGATTCAGGATGTATTTGTCAAAATCTGGAAGCATGTTGATCTTTTTGATGCCGAAAAAGGCCGGTTATATACCTGGATGATCAATATTGCACGTAACACGGCGCTGGATTACCGCAAATCCAAGAGTGTGGTCAACGAAATGAAAAACCAACCGCTCTCAAATATCGTAAATACAGAAGAAGAACAGGATCAGAGCGACAGTGAGCAACATACGAAAGCAGATTTTATTGGATTCAGAAATATTTTGGATAAATTAAAGCCTGAATGTCGTATCTTGATCGAGATGGCCTACTATGAAGGATATACGCAACAGGAAATTGCCGAACAGCTTGATGTTCCTTTGGGTACCGTAAAAACACGGACCAAGGCTGCATTTTTACAGTTAAAACAATTATTAAAGGACTATCGTTAATTTTGGATATCGCAGCATACATATCGTCAGGGATTATTGAATCGTACGTTTTGGGGCTTGCTTCCGAAGAGGAAGTTAGCATACTGAACTGTATTCGAAAAAATAATGTCGAAGTGGAACGAGCTATCGCCGAGGCCGAAAAAGCGCTCGAGGGATTAGCCGATATCCAAGCGATGACGATGCCTGATACCTTAAGACAGGATATCTGGAATAGACTTGAAGCTGAAAATCTGGTTTTGAAGGATGATCAATCAGACGGTCTGCCGACGGAGGGAGCCATATCCCCTGATGCTGTTGTCCAAGCGCCAATATTGAACACTCAAGAGGTGCCTAAGCGGATCGTGCCGGCTAGATCCTATGGCTGGGCCATAGCTGCCAGCATATTGTTCGTACTCAGCGTCAGTGCAAATTTATTCTTCTATCAACAGCAAAAGGAAAATAAGGAAATGCTTGTCCAGGCAAATACCACGCTAGATACGCAAAATTCTACATTAGCTATTTTACAGTATAAATGGAGCTTGGTGCAGAACCCGGCGGTAAAAACTATAGCACTAAAAGGTGTTGAAAATAAGCCTGATTTACACGCACTCGTATTTTGGGATCAGACTTCAAAGGCGGTATACCTCAGTCTCGAACAGATGCCAGCTGCGCCAAAAGGTAAACAGTATCAGCTCTGGGCGATGGTCGATGGTCAGCCCGTGAGTGCTGGTGTGTTCCCACTGAATGCCAAAGAAGCCATGGCGAGCAAGATGCTGGATGTTTCTAAAGCACAAGCCTTTGCCATTACCCTCGAAGATGAGGGTGGTAAGCCAGTACCTACCCTCACAGAACTATGTGTGATGGGCAGCATCTAAAAAAGTACTTCCCGCATTTTCTTATCCCGTCAACAGCAACCTCTTATTTACTGTTACAATTGTTTTGCCGATATTCAAAGATTTCGATAATGGTTTCAGTAAGTTCCTTCCCATAATGTTGCTCCACCAGATAAAGCGCAGCATCTATTCCTGCGGTTATACCAGCTGTAGTAATCAAGCGTTTCTGGTCGACAAACCGTACTCCACGTTTAACAATACTTTTGGGATTATGCTTTTCTAAGGCATCCAGCAACATGACATGGGTCGTTATTTCATAATGATCCAATATCCCTGTTTTGGATAAGAGCATGCTTCCTGTACAAACGGTAAAAATAATTGTGCCCTTGTCATAGTAGTCTTTTAACCAGTTTAGTAACGTGTACTGGAAATCTTCATTCTGCAGATATGCCATAACACAGTCTGGATTGGCACCGGGAACGACAATCATGTCCGGTCGGGGGGCAGTTTGTATTGAGTGCATTGGGATAATTGCCATGGTATTTGCTTCCATTTGTACGGCTTCTTTGGTTTTTCCGACCGTGTAACAATTATAACTCCCCGGAGCTATAACATTTGCCTTGACAAATACATCTAGCGGACCATTGAGGTCAAGTGCCTCTATCTGATCATAAATAAAAAACGCTACGTTCATGCTCTTGTTGTTTTGTTTCGGATTCATCGCGATATACTATTATTGATCGTTAAATTGAGATATAGTTTTCCCTGCCGGTGAATGAACACCAGTATTTTTTTGTGTTTTAATTTGTAGAAATGGATTATTCGGCGCCTTTACAAGCCTTCCGGTATTGGAGTGGGGATATGGAAAGGTACTTTAGAAATAAGCGCCGAAGAGAAATTACGTTTCCAAAGCCACATTTCTGTGCGATCATTTCGAAACTCATATCGGTATATTCTACCATCTTCTTTGCTTGGTCCAGCCGCATTTTTTCGAGAAACTTACCCGGAGTCATGCCTGATTCTTTTAAAAAGACCCTAGAGAAATTGCGGACACTCATATTAACTGATTCAGCCATATAGTCTATACTGATTGCCTGGCCCAGTTTATCTTTAAGTAAATCTCTAATCGCTTTAGTGAAAGGGGCTAATAGGTCATAATCGGTAATAGCATCTCCGAACTGGGACTGCCACCCGGGTCTTTTTAAATGTAAAACGAGATGTTTGGCTACTTCAGAAGCCAATGGTTTTCCACAATCTTCCTCCAATAAGGCCAAGGCAAGATCTATTCCTGAGGAGACCCCACCTGAAGTATAGATCCCCTGATCGTGGATAAAAAATGGATTGACATTAACGTTGAGATCAGGATAAGTCCGTTGGAGGATAGCGGCATATTTCCAATGGGTTGTGACTTGTTTACCCGCCAGTAGCCCGGCTTTTGCTAAAACAAAAGCACCAACACAAACTGAGCCTATACGCCTTACATTTGTCGCAATACCCTGCAAATAACGGTAAATATCGGGGTTTACTTCATCGAGCAAATTAAGGTCAGTGCCAGCAATGAGTAATGTGTCTATTGAGCAATCATGATCATAAATGGAATGGCTGCAGGTGAGAGGTATTCCGGCATTCGAGTATACCATCCGATCCGGTGTACTGGATATCAGCTGAACTCGGTATTTCGGTGCACTACCAACTGGCGTAAAAAAGTTGGCCGACATAAATACATCACAGGGGCCGGCAACATCCAATAACTGAACCCCCGGTAATATCAAAAGTGCAATCGTTTTTATTCCTGTTTGTTCTTTTGTGTTTTCCATAGCTCACTTGTATGCCACAAATGTACTAAGATGCGGATATGGCTACAATGACAAATAATAGACAGTTTCGGCCATTTTTCATGAGGCCAGGTCATTTTCTACCATGGCCTCTGATAATGTCATGCAGCTCAATCAATTTTATTGATGTGCTTACCGTTACTTTTTAACCAATAATGTTAGGTATTGTTCGTAGCCTTTATTCTTCATGTCTTCTTTGGGAATAAACTTGAGTGAAGCGCTGTTGATGCAGTAGCGGAGCCCCCCTTTATCCACAGGACCGTCGTCAAATATGTGCCCTAGGTGTGCGTCACCGGTTTTGCTCCGTACTTCCGTGCGCCGCATGCCATAAGAATGATCTGATAATTTTTCTACCAGGCTATCGCTTATCGGTTTGGAAAAGCTTGGCCATCCACAGCCGGACTCAAATTTATCGGTCGAGACGAATAGGGGTTCACCTGTAGTGATATCTACGTAGATACCTTCTCTAAACTCATCGTTGTATTCGTTGGCAAAGGCACGCTCGGTTGCATTGTTTTGTGTTACATCATATTGCAGAGGGGTAAGTTCCTTTTTCAGAGTCTCCTTGTCGGCCTTTCTATAGCTGCTGGAAGGAGCGGGTGCTGCTTTTGTCGTTTCCGGATTTGCCTTGCGCGCCATTTCAAATAAATCGGGGCCGATGTGGCAATAACCACCCGGATTTTTGTCGAGGTATTTTTGATGGTAGGTTTCTGCATCGTAGTAGTTCTGCAAAGGTTCTAATTCGACCACGATCTGCTTAGAATATTGTTTAGCCATTGCGGTTAAACTTTCCTTGATCACAGGGATATCAGCTACATTGGTGTAATAGATGCCGGTACGGTATTGTGTACCGATATCATTGCCCTGTCTATTGAGTGAAGTAGGATCTATTGTTTTTAGGAATAGGTCAACCAGCAATTTAAGGTCAATGACCTCCGGATCATAACTTACTTTGACCGTTTCTGCAAATCCGGTTTTTCCAGTTGAAACCTGGGTATAGGTTGGATCCTGCACGTTGCCGTTGGCATAGCCGACTTCTGTTGCAGTAACACCGCGAACTTGCTTGAAGAAATGTTCGGTTCCCCAGAAGCAGCCGCCGGCGAAATAGATGACCTGATCGTTGTTGTGTATATTATCCATAGTATGTTGTTTAGCTGATTTTGATCCTGCGGCTTTTTGTGAAAAGCCGAACTTGCTGACAATGAATAGGCCGATGCCCAAAGCCAGCAATACAAATAACTGTTTCATATGACCTCCTTTTTATTCTCTTGTCATTTTATCCGGACATGTTGATTTTAATTCGTTTTGAATTGCGCAAATTCATCTATTGCCGCTCTTTTTAATGATGCAAACACCATTCCCTTTCCATAGCATTTTGCCGCTAAATTGGTTATTTCGGGTCTTTAGCAATGCCTTTTTACACTGGACAGACAAAGCCCTGCCCTATATTTTTAAATCCTGTTTTTTTGGCCAGAGTCCCATGTTCGGAAATTTAAATTTGGCATTGTCAAATAGCGGGGCTACGTTGGATTTCTGCTACACCAGGCTTCTTATTTCAACAGTCAAAGCTGTCATTGACAGTCCCGATTATTCTTCTGGTGTTGTCGTGCCAAGGAGATAACTGCTTGGGGTGAGCCCCGTTTGTTTTTTAAAAAAATTGCAGAAGCTGGACTCATTTTTAAAACCGCATACTATGGTGCTCATTTTGATGGAATTGTTTTGACGGAGACAAACTTTAGCTTTTTTTAGCAATTCTTGATTGCGGTATTTCATAATCGCAATTCCGAATCGTTCTTTATGAAGATAACTTAAGTAGCTTGGCTGAATATTTAGCGCGTTAGCAATATTTTTGATCCTTACCAGATCATCACTTTCGGCAATGCGTTTGGAGATGAGCAGACGTGCCTGCTGCACTATCAGATCAGGATCATACAACTGTCTTCCGGCTATTAATAATTTATCTTTGCAAAGGTAAAGTAGATCCTCAATTTTTCGCAAGATGCGGATCTTTGGGATAAGTGGCTTACTGCCAAGTTCGATAGTAAGATCGCGGAGAATTCGCCGGGTGTGCTGTGAAGCTATAAAACCTATGCTAGCTTTATATTGTCGGGGCTTTAGTTTATTCGTGGCAATGATTTCGGTTAAAAATCCAAATTCGGCCAGCTCACCGAGTTCAATTAGGTCGACAGGCAAATTAAATCCTTGTAAATGATAATTTCCGGGCTCAAAATATACGTTAATGATCGTCTCCGGAACATAAAGAAATACACCCTGATGTGGAGGGAACAGATATTCCTCACAGCTTTGGCTTTGGCCGTATCGAACAGCCCTACGCCCGTCAATATGGTAGAGCAAATGGGTTTGAGGATTGTGGACCTGAAAATTGATAGCTGTGTGTGTAGCGACTTCAACGATATAACTATAACTTTCCAGATTGCCGATACTTAGGTATTCTTCAAATATTTTTATGCTACTGTTATAAAACAGTCGTTTACGACTCCCTGGTAGTCTTTCCTTTATGGATTTTGTTGGTGTACTCCCCGCTAGTAAACACATATTTGTTTCTATCAAATGAAATGATTTTGACTGCATACAACTGTTGATTTTTTTTGAAATATTTCAGGTTATTTAGAAAAACTGGTTTGTTGTAAGAATTAAAACGTATGGACAAATAAAATAAAGTATAAGTGGTAAAACAAACGGATTAATAATAAAAAGTTGGAATCAGTAATATTTTACGGAAAGTGTAATAGTTAATAAATATATAATTAAAAGAAATTTTGTAAATTTGGGTTGACGGTAATTTTTGTTTTTGACTTAATGAAACGAATCAATGTTTGCTCGACAGTGACTAAAACTTTATTATACCGTCAAATTTGGTAAAAACCAGTTATTGATAAGATACCAATATCTGTCTGAGAAATTTCAATGGAAGATATTTTTATGTTTTACTTTTCTTATGAAATAAATAATGAATAAAGTTGAAGAAACAAGTGAAGCGGTAGCTGATGAAAAAAGGGTGTTAATGTCTCCAGATAAGATGTCAAACATTCAGAAAAGACCGTCTTTTTTTCAAATGGATAAAGAACTCCCGCTGGAGCCTTTGGTGACTCTTTGGAAAAGAGAACGGGACTGTTCGGCATTAATGGAATATATTTTGCGGAGAAGCTATAAATCTGAGCTGTATAATCAAAAAAAGATAAAATGCCATCAGGCCGTGATTGTTGTGAAAGGTCCACGTAAATCAGATGTATATATGCAAGACGGTACAATCTCCTATATAGAGGTTACTACAAAAGTGTTGATGTCCAATCCTTGGTTAGTAAAGGTCAGCGCAACGGTCTACTTAAATATGCTGTATTTTAGAGTATATTTACATCGTCCGGAAGAGCTTAAACTTAATTCTCAGATAAAGAAAAAATTAAAACGCTTGTTGCCGGATGAGAAACTAAAAAAAATGACTACACCTTCCCGTGACCTTAAAAACAACTTAAATATTTTTTGGGGAGCATTGCAAACAATCGATGAAGAAAGGTTAAATGATGAATTTGATTTAATTTAACAGGATATTAATGCAAATTGTAACTATCGCCATATTGTATCTGAGCAGTTTGAATTTTAGGTAAAAGAGTTATAAAAAGCTGTTGTTTTTACCGTCTAATCCAGTGTATCGTATTTTGAATGCGTCAAAATGCCCTATCATTGAATGAAATGGCTCGCCAACCATACGGACGTACTGTTGTCGCATTTTCTGTTATTTTTAGACCATTAGCGAAGATACGGGGCTGTGTTTATTTTAGAAGCAAAATGCAAATCATGGCCAATAATCGGGACCTGGAAGTAAAAAAAATGAAATGAATAGCGCACAACAACTAAAGATATACAGTTCATCAGTATCCATACACCGGCTGAATGGTGGCAGTGGCTGGTAGAGAATCTGTGATAGGCAAACTCCGTGGTGTGCAATTTGACGATAAGAAAAGTAGTCCGGATTCTTAATCTATTATGGCGGATTTTACTATTCTACCGCTTAGTTGAAATACGATTTTTAATACTTTAGTTGTTTGAAATTTAATTTTTTATGCTATTTATATAAATAAAAAGTATATTATAAAAAGCACCTTGGTATAACCATTGGTTATAACGGTTTTTCTGCGTTTTTTATGAATTTCTTGAGTTTTGGAATCCGGTTTTTCCCATTGGGAGAAATTGGCTATTGCTGTGAACAAAGTTGTTTTGTCAAAGATGTATGACCGACTAAGGAATATCTGTGCAGATGCGGTCATTCATATAGCGTTTCAATATGATGTCAGCTGACATGCAATGGAGATATGACAGAATTTATTATAGCTTAACCAGTGTGGTGCCGCATAGAAGGGTGTAGATGTGTTAATAAGGGGCTTAGTGCGAAGTTTATTCCTGTCACTTAGGGTAACTTCATTTTCAAAAAAAATGAACTTTCTCCGTGGCACTGAAAATCATTTACTAGTACGCCGAGCAAGCGATTCTTATTTCTCCTGCTATAGCGGGAAAAACGGATGTGTTGTATTTTTAATAGCTTAATTTTGAGTTGTTTGTTTTATTTTATTTTTAGTGTTTGTTAATATCTTTATCGCGCTTTTTTTGCCGAATATGCGAGCATGGTGATTTTTTTTTCTGTATTTTCCTGATCTTTTGTTCCCTGATCTTCTGGATCTCGAAGAAATTTTCCTTTGACCATCCATACTTCGGTTTGATCTGAATATGCGTTCGTACTCGTAATCGCTAGAATTGTATCATCACTTAGTACGGTGATACTATTCCAGAGACAGGATTTATTTTGCGGGATGACAAACGGAACTGATTTGTTTTTGAAATTCATTGCCCGTTCATTTCCGATCAACACTTTCATGTCGGCATAATCCATTTTGTTCGTGCGGCCCTCTGTGCTCTGATAAGACAGTATCGTCTCACCTGTGCTCAACTGTCTAATATAGGGGGCCCCGGCATAGATTTCATTTGCAATGGGATGATGTAATGCATAGCTGCGGTCAGCACTCTTGCCAGAGATGGTATTTGCCCAATTTTTTTGAAGTGTATTGCGTAGGATATATGGTTTAAAAGTACGAACGGCATTGTCTTCTATGGCTAGAACGATTTCTTTTTTATTCCTCAGCAATAGCGGTACAGGCATCCCGTCCCGTTTTCCGGGACGAAAGCTGACGATAGATGGTGTTTTGCTCCAGCTTGCTCCATGGTCAATGGAACGCAGCATAGATATATTTTGCTCATTGCTTTTTGTGTAGGGGCCTTCATTAGCAAAAAAGAGCTGGATTTCGCCATTTGGTAATTGGATGGCCGATGGTTCCCAGCATCCATTTTCGAATTGGTGCCCAGCTTGGTAAAGTATCTGTTCGGCTCCCCAGCTCTGTCCGCCGTCCGTGCTTTGTCTGAGATGGATGCCGAACTTCCGGTTTGGGGAAATGTTATAAGGGCGTGCATTATAGAATGCAAGAATACGCTGATCGTCCAGTTTAATAAGGTCTGGTACGCACATTTTGAAGCCTTCCTTTGCTGCTGAAATAACGATGGACTCTGACCAGCTATCACCCAGATTCTGACTTTTGGCAGCAACAATATTTCCATCAGCTTCATAAACAGCGAGCAACGATTCGTCCGATAGCTGGATAATTCGACCATAGCCGGAATATCTGGCGAAATTGGGTGAGGAGATTCGACGTCGGCTGGAATCGTCCCATTGGATGGTCCCGTTCTGTTTTATGTTGTTTACGGTTGTCGGCTTAAGGACTTGTCCTTCTGAAAAAGCCGGCAAGGAAAGGAAAATAAAAGTTAGGGCTGAAGCCGGTTTAATTAAGTATTGGTGGAGCATATTACAACAATTAAGGTCTAGTGGTCAAAAAGAAATTGCTTTTTGCATGAAGTTACGATTATTTTCTAAATGTTGCTTCTGATAAATAACATTCCAGAAAGACAAAAACTCCGTTCAATGGATAATTTGTTCCATAAGGCGGATTCTGGTTAATCCGCTTAAGCATTCCTTTGCAACATATTTATTTTATTTGGAATAATTCTTAATGTGCTTTACATTACAAAAATTAATTGGTCATTTATCGCTGTTATACTGGCTGGGTTATGTTGGACATGATACGTCCGCAGATGCTTAATCTACATTGAGCCTTACGCTTAAGCTAGGTTATTGGTTTGTACCTCCTTGATGGCTTAAATTTGATGATACAAAATCAAGCAAGTGCGCTGTTTCTGATGTATAGATTCATAAAATAGGAGTACTAAAAATGAAAAAATCAATTGAAAAAATATTCCCTCGTCCTTCAAAACCAGGTATGGTAGGCGATGGATTCCGCGTGTATAATATGGTTCCCGGTAACGGAATTACCAAAAAACGGGTGAGTCCATTCCTTTTGTTGGATTTCAATGTGGAGTTTGATTTCGGCCCATCTGATCATATCCGCGGAGTAGAGATCCCGACTCGATTGTTCAGATCCAACTTAGCTGACTTAATTTATAAACGGGGCCGCCTTTGTTTTTTCTGCCACCTCCTTAATCACTGTTAGACAATGGTTGAGCACAGCAGTAGTAGGGTAGTATTATTCTTCGCCATAAGTCTTCATCCTTTAAAATCGTTGTAAAAATGATGAATATATAGAAACTCTGCTTTTAAAAAATATAACCTAAAGCAGTACAGGCAGGTTTTAGTAACAGGTGTGTGCTGTTATTTTTGTGGGATTGTCCACTGTGGGATAAGTGGGCAAGCCAACGGTAAAAATGGAACCTTTGTGGGGGATACTCTGTATATCTACTACACCCTTGTTGCGTTCGATCAGGTCTTTGCATAATACGAGCCCCAGGCCCGACCCGGGCTCGTCTTCCGTACCGAATGATTTGTGCTGGATCACATTGAACAGCAGTGCGGATTTGGAAGGATTAATTCCAATACCCTCGTCCTGGATATGAATATGGGTATAATTCTCATCCACAGTACAATAGATGCTTATTTTTCCAGCTACATAGCTGAATTTGATGGCGTTGCTAATAAGATTTCGGAGAATAATGATCGTATGATCTCTATTCGCAAGTACGTGAGTTGATTCGGGTATGTCAATTTCAATCTTGAGCTGTTTCGCCTGTATCTGATCAGCAAACAGGTTTATAATATCATGAACCAATGGTTCGATTACCACCAATGTCGCCGGACTGGTAATTCCGCGCATACTACTGCTACCCCATTGAAGAAAATCATCCAGCGCCTGGTTTTGATGCACAATTTGTTGATACAGTTGCTGTATATATTCTTTGGATATATTATTGTTGAGTATTTGATCGCGCAACATCAATACCAGTGCTTCGAGACTGGCAAACGGGCTTTTGATGTCATGGGCGACGATGGAAAATATTTTTTCCTTGTCACGGTTTATGGACTCCAGTTTGCGACGTTGTTCCTCGATCTTCTCTGTATTATTATAAATAATCTGAAGGAAGAAATTAACTGCGATAACGATAAACGCCAGCGCATTGCAGATATTGAAGATCAGTCTTAACTTAGGCACACGTTGAGCCACAGGGACAATTGCGGGGTAGAAATAGAGTGATGTGATAGCAATAGCAGTTGCAAGGCAGAAAATAATATGGATGCGACGGTCGTCATAGAGTAACATCGAAGCAATTAACGTACACAGCAGAAAATATTCGCCTCCATTTTTAAATAATATAGCGCCTAAGAAGAAAAAAATAAAATTACTGACCAATAACATTGCTTTTGCAAAATTATGTTTACCATCATATTGCAAAAAAAGCACAGAAATCGAACAAATTGAATTGGACAGGTTGATGGTTGACAGCAGATAGCGCTGGTCCACGGTGTTAATGACAAAAAAACAGAGTGTGGGCAATAAACAGAGCATGGCAATCAGATTGACCATCTGTATCCTTTTGAGGTTAACATAGGACATATCTGGATGCGTACCGATATTCGTAAGTATGTTCCAATATTTTTGGATATAGCTCATAATTTTATTTAATCTGCTAGTGAATATGAATCTGCTAAATTAACATAAATAAGGTGTTGTAGAGTGATGCTTAGCGAAAAAAATGTTCTCAAAACTTTAGTTAACAGATGGCTGGGGCAGCTACGGATGTCTGTTATCATTCAACTGATTTAAAGCCTTCTGGAAAAACCTTAAGTCAGTTGCTGGGGATTAGTTAATATTTGGTTGCAGCTAGATAACTTTTTGAGCCGATTCATGTTGCCGGCCGATAATCTCTCGATATATCTCCGGCCGTCGGTCGTTGATATAACAATGTCCACCAGCCTGAATTATTTTTTCAGGTGTAATCGTGGTGGCAAAATCGTCTTAAAAGGTACGGCATTCGGTCAGGATATCGCCGAACGGGTCTATGATCATCGAACGGTCATTCTTTAACTGCTCGAATTGTGCGGTAGCAATTTTTGGCTTTTTCATATTTCATTGATTCATCTATGGACAAATCTAGCCCCGGGCAGTTATGATAGATCGTACAAGCCGCGCATGTTCTTAAAGTCCATAAAACTGACGGCTAATCTACCTGTGCCGTCAGGTATCCAAAAGAAGTAATGGGGTAGTATAGTTTTTGCTTTCGGCTTTTTTGGATTCACCGATTGTTTGTGAATTTACAGACATCACCCATGATTTGTGGAACAATTGGTGTTTTGTTTTTGATAAAAACATGTGTCTATTTATTGGAGTTTTGTTAATCTGGTTGACCATACGGATTGTGCTCATTGGTACAATCGGGTTTTACGGATAATTAAGAAGTCATAGCGAATAATAAATAACTTCCGACGAAATATAAAATAATCCTATACGTCATAAAATTCGACTGTATATTAGTATAAATTAATTTGGTATGAAGTGGGTATTTGGCATTGATTGTTATCCAGGCTGATGAGACTATTACAGTGGAGGTTTTAACAGGAAAGGCCTACTACTTTATAGTGGTGGCCAGTATTTTACACGTGCATTGTAAGCGGGCTTGATGTGCTGTTTATACTGTTTTATCTTAGCATTATTTTACCTGAATATTTCGCCTTTGTGGATTGTGATCCCGAAGGTGCAATGGGGACTGATTTTTGGGTAGATGCTGTACAATGTTTTGGAGACAATAAAGAATATGGCCAGGTATTGTTTGATTTTCGACCTTGATCATCGTTGGATTATCCATTATATTGGTTACTCTATTTTTTTGGCGGCGGTTTTAAATCAAACACCTGGTTTGAGACTAGGAACCCAATAAAAAAAGAGGATTATGAAAGAAGTTTTTACATTCATTTTGACCATTACCGTTGTCTTTCAATCGTGTAATTATAAACCACAAGATCAGGTCGAACAAAAGGTCGGCCCAACGAAAAAAGAGGCTATTGTCAATATTGATACAGTAAGAAAGATAGGTGCTTCGATTCATTCTTTTATTGGTAAGACGACCGAAGATATCGAAGTACTACAAATGCATACATGTCTTGGAGTGATGTTACCAGTAATTGAATCCAAAGCCAAATTTGCACTTGCGCAATATTCCGCCATCATCGATCATTGCCAGCGCGGACGGACCAAATTTGTGATTGAACGATTTTTACGTTATGATACGAATGGTAAATCTGTGTTCGTGATTTTAGATGAATTGAATGTGGAGACCAACTATCCTGTAACCTGCTATGGAAATTTCCGATTGGCAATAGAGGGTGATCGGGAAGAAAACTATTTAGTAACGTTTTATGACAATAATTGCGAAGTGATTACTCAAATAAGCAGGATCTGGCGTATTGACTTAGAAAAGGAAAAGTTTGTAGAAATTAGCAAGCCTAAGAATTTGACGTTAACCAATCCCGACTACATAGAATCAGATGAAGATCCTGCATTTACATTTCCGTCCACAGGGGAAAAAAGCTTCTGATTTTATTGGCGATCCTACAGTGTTTGAGATTCAATATAAAACATCAGGAGATTTGAATGAAGATGGTTTGTCGGAGTCCAGTAAAGGGAGATGTGACATAGGAAATAAGTAATACAATGGCGGATGATATGCCAGCCAGATCCAGAAGATTTAATACGGCGGAAGAATGACCTCTATTTGAAAAAAAAATATTAAACGGTATTATCTTAATGATTATGGAAAATGAAAACAAAGTCGGTATAGCTCGAAATAGTGGGAGATACAGTTTTACGATAAAGAAAAGCATTGTTATTGTTTTGGCTGTTGCAACTATTCTAACCTGTTGTTGGCTCATCCTTGGTCTGATGAGCTCTTTGGATATTCCGTCCAATAAGAATGATCAGTTTGCAAGTGAGCAAAAGTGGGAGGTGGACCAAAGGAGTGATATTGATTCCTGCGATAAACAAATTATGAAAAATCAAATAGATCTGAAACGTGCCGATGAAAGGCAGATTTCGGAGAGGGCTTTTCAAACACAAATATTAGCTCTTTTGATAATTGTATTGCAATTGATATTGATTTTTTTCGTGGTATTGATACGCTGGAAGCCTTATTCTTTACAAAAGACTTCCTAATATGAAATTATTGAAATTTATATTTGTTGTGGTGATACTATTTGCATGTATTTTTTGCCTTATTTCATTTTTGAAGCCGATACCTTATTTCAACAGCTGCGGCGAGGATAATCTATACAGATACCGAATGGGAATCTATCAGATAGATACGGATATTATTAAAGAAAAGGAATTTCATAAACTTGGTGGACTATTGTCCTTTGTTGGAATCCAAAATATCAGGTGCCCAAATGAGGTGGATAGAGAGCGGGACAAAATGCTTGCACAATCTATTGATAGCACAAATAGGAGTTTAAAATGGAGGCTTTTGAAAGATGATCTATGGATTAACAAAAATGGAAATATCGGATTGAAGGAAATGATCGCTGTTGGAAGTGAAGGTATTACTTTTGTTGATAGTTATCTTACAAGAATGGGCTTTAATACAGAGGAACCATTGAATGCAATTATTGATACTAGTACCTTTCAAAAGCTAAACAGTGCATTCTATAAAGATAAAAAATATATTTATCGCTATTATGCAATGGCTTATGGTGGAAGCTTTTCTATTTTTGAAGAAGCTGATCATGCAACTTTTGTAGCACTTGGTGATTGCTATGCTAAAGACAAAAGGCATATCTATGAAAATCGCCAAGGTATTTTAGATCATGTAGACTATAAGACCTTTAAAGTGAAAAGTACGGTGTCCGGCTGTTTTGCCAAAGATAAAGAGGGTTATTTGTCTTGGGGTGATCGGATTACAGGGGAGGATCTAGAGAATGAATATGTAAAACAGGCGATCAGCGAATTGGATAGATAATGCCGTGGCTATATACTATTATTTGATCTTATTTCGCAGGTATAACTTGTTGTGTTGATTGGTGAAGAGTTGATAGCCTAAAGCTGGATTTGAGTAGAAACTGTATACCTTAAATGATAATCTGATGCAATAATAAATTACCCTTTTCCAGAGATCGATCTTGTAAAGCGAGCTAAATTAAAGCTTTTAAGTGCTTACCCAGGAATAGATTTTGATTTTTAGATCAGAACCCAACTTAAAATTTAAAAATATTGAAATGGATATAATTCATACAGATCCGATTTTATAGAATTAATTTCTTTCTTAAAATCAGCAATTTGCTGTTCATTTATTTCCTCGTCTTGTTCATCCAATAAATTTTCTAAATCCCGATATAAAAAAGCCAATTGCAAAAATTCCGAAAATGAGATCTTGAAATCTATAAAAAACTGAAGGTCAATATACTCTCCGTGGTCATGATCATAAAACCAGATCGTTCCATTTGCCTTGCTGATAAACCATTCATTTCCTTGCCCGGTTGTACCAATCATCCATAAATCTGTGGTTATACCTGGATAGTTACAAGCATGCATATAGGAAGAAAATCATTCCGAAAAGTAAGATGTTCTTTGTTTTATTCATTTCACGTTGTTAAAAATTAAAGTTTACTTGTTCCATTAAGTTTTAAATACAATTTGAACAAATGATTAATTTCAACTACTTTTTAATTTACCGATTTTCATTTGAAGAGCCGAAAGTTCTGATATCACAAAAATATCTCTTATAGGAGCGTTCATCCTCGAAAACAGGAGTTTATTCCATCATACATCGCAGTGATACTGAGATTCGACAGAATTACATTTGACAAATTTTGATTCAAAAAGGAGCGAGCCTGTTCCGTTCCGAATCATATGCTCAGTCGGAACACCTCACTATTGCTGCAAGAAATAGACAATATACTATTCCATTCTTGCCCCATCTGTCAAGAAACGAAATAAACTACAGCGGTTTTTGCTGCATTAGTAATTAAATGGGGGTAAATGACAACAAATTATTTCCAATAATAATTAAAGTCGGTGGTGTAAGAGATTGTTGCACAAGAGCTGGAGTCATTCTCCTTATGGTGAATTGTAATAAAATTATCATGTAGCTTCTTTTCAACTGCATGATCTCAAATATCCTTACTGATATAAGATTTGCTAAATCACGGTCGCTCAATTTTCTTATTCCATTGTTTTTCGCAGCTTCTATACAGTTTATACGCCAAAGATATAGCTTCTACCATTGAAAAGTAGAAGCTATGATCTAATATTTTATTTATCCTGGATACAGCGTACATTGTAGCCTATTGGCTTGTCTGCCCCACTGATTGATCCCAGAGTAAACGGAGCTGCTCTCAATGAAAAATAGTTACTAAGATTACTATTAGTAGGTGATTGTGTAGATGTTGCGTAATATCCTGCACGTCCTCTATATGATAATGCACCGCTGTTTAGCTCGCGCCTTCCCGAAGCTGGAAACATCAAGTTAATATCTCCACTTTTTTTGCTGGTGAGCACAATAGCAGCATCATAACCGGGCATATTACTAAGGGTTGTAAAATCGCCCCAGGTACCTGATTGTGTCGAGAGCGAAAGACTGATCAGTTTATCATATTCTGACCTTGTTGGTAACCTTGCTCCAGCAGAACACGGATCATTGGCGACGACTTTTGTTGGATTGGCCTCAGTTCCACTATTCCATGAATTTGCCGGTAAATAAACGTTGTTATTCCATCCCGCGATAGCGCCGTCTCCACTTGTACTTGCATTTGCTACAACAGCTTTTTGTCCCCATTGATAAAAATTACCGTGTAGTGCCTGCGTTGATGTGCCATTTAGATTTCCGGAGGCTGGGTTTAGCAGACCTGCACCAAGATTGTAACGATCCCAGCGGTAGCCGCCGATCACAGCATACAGGGCATCGGATGCATTAGCAGTTCTGGTTTCATTAGCCGCATTTACATAGCGGTCACTATTAAAGCGCAATTTTAACGTATACGAATATCCAGGCTTCATCCCCTGGCCGGCATTTGAAAAAGTAAAATAAGCATCACCGGTATTTACATCATGTCCAATTTTTATACTCCCTGCGTTTATAGCAATTCTAAGTTGAAAATTTGCTAGCCCTTGTGTATTAACTATCACAGTTCTTCCTGTTGTTGTTAAATTTAGCAACGGAAAGTAATTTGGCGCATTTGGGTTGCCCGTACCAGGGATCACCTGGCCAGTACTCATGTTTACGATGGGTGCGTACACAGATCCTTGGGTATAATCAATGCTTCCGTTCACAGGAACTTCAGAAACATAACCTCCTTTTTGATATCCGGCCTGACCAAAAATCCCTACGGCGTCGCTATCATCCACCTGAATTGTTACCCGTGTAAACATATGTTGAAGAGGGGTGGTTAACGGTGTGGGTACTCCGCCACCAAGAATTGTCACATCTTTTTCCACAGCATACATATAATCCCCACTGTTTTCCTCAAAAGATGGGAAATTTAAAGTAAACCCTGTCTCTGGATCACTTGTTGGATACATATTTTTATCTGTGGGAACAGCTGGAGGATCGTCTGTTGTCGAGCCTAGCGAAAAAATATAAAAATTATATTTATGTCCTACTTGCAGTTTATCTCCAAAAAACACCTGATTTGGATCTGAGGCATCACCAACAGCCTGGGCAACATAAGTGCCATCTGTTTTAAAGGCGACAATTCTATATTTAACTGCGCCACGTAAAGAAAGCAATTTTGTAGCGGCCTTAGTACTGGATGCTTTGAGTACTGAACTTGTTGGTGTATTTTCAGTAAGTTCTGCCGTGATTGTAAACGGACCTGAGTGAACTTCCTTTGTGACATTGAATGGTTTTGTTGCCGTAGCGTTCGTGGAAGCTTTTGTCACTGTTCCAAGGTCCCCGGTAAATTCGGATTCGGTTAAAGTCAATTTCACTCCGCCTTGGCTGGCTTCAATGGTATTATCATTTTTGCTTTTATTACAGGAGGCAGCTAAAAGTAGGAGTACAACCAGCGTAAATGTCAACTTTGCAATGGGATATATTGTTTTCTTTTTCATCTTAAAGGTTTTGATTGTAATTAGTTCCACCATTCGCCACTTGGATCCTGGGTTTCTGTTCCGCCATTATTCCAGTCATTCTCGGTTACACCGGAACCGCCTCCCGGTTGTGCCGAGCCTTGCGATCCCGCAGCCACGCCTTGTTCCATCTCAATCTGCAATTGCTCGATCACAGGTTTGACGTAGATCTTCTTTTCAGTTCTTTTTTTCATGTTTTATATTATTTGGTATATAGTTTAATGAATATAGGTCGCTGATATAGTGGGTGATATCACTTATCTTGCAGTAAAGATACACCAGGATAAAAAGAAACATTAAAACCTTGATATCACACATATTTCACATAACTACAAGTTGTTGATAATCAGTGTTTTAATCTTTAAACAGTGCTGTGTTACTTACATTATTCTCATTTTTAATAATGTATATTTATAGGAAAGACACTACGTGTTGCATAATAGCTGCATTTTTGCTTTATAAGCTTTTTTAGCACAGTAATCCCCACAATATTTGATAACCGTGGTTCTAGCAATAAATTCTTGGCCGCAGTGCTGGCAGTTTTTTTTGATTTTGATATTTGAACTCATAACATTTCATTTAGAAGAGTTTAAACATCGCTTTAGATACACTAAGGTACATTAAGATGCATCTCTCCTTCGTTTCAAAAAATAAAATATTATCAGTTTGAGGGACAAGTGGGGGACAACAAATAACAAAACAAACCAAAATACAAACAACTAATTACAAAACTTTAAGTTTTGTAATTAGTTAATTATCGGATGTTTGTCTTGTTTTAATTTGTTTTACCTATCGTATTTACTTTCCGATACAGAATTTGGAAAAGATATTATCCAGTAAATCATCTGTAGACACACTGCCTGTGATCTCTCCAAGGTGATATAAGGCCTGACGGATATCCATCGCTAAGAAATCCGAAGTAACCGGATTATCAATACCGAATAATACACGCTCCAGAGAATCGGATGTTTTTTGCAAGGCTTCTACATGTCGGATGTTAGTTACCATGACATCGTCTGTATTTAAATTTCCCAGCTGTACTCTATTGATCAGTTCCTCCTTCAGTTCTTCTACACCTATCTGCTCTTTTGCTGAAATATAAAGCGGATTGAGTGAGGCATATTCATCTTTTTGCTGTTCAGACAATAGATCAGCTTTATTGATAATGGTCAAAAATGGAATTTGAAGATTCTGAATTTCCTGCAACTGTGATTTCACCTCGTCTACTTTGTCCTGCAGCGGATCAAAGAGGTAAATAATCAGCCTCGCTTGCTTCATTTTTGCACGGGTGCGTTCGACTCCTTTTGCTTCAATAATATCTGCAGTCTCGCGAATACCTGCGGTATCTATAAACCGGAAGGTCACCCCATGGATATTAATTTCATCTTCAATGGTATCACGTGTAGTCCCAGCGATGTCCGAAACAATAGCACGTTCCTCGTTTAAGAAAGCATTTAATAGGGTTGATTTGCCTACATTTGGCTTACCGGCAATGACCACGGGAACGCCATTTTTTAACACATTTCCCTGTTCAAAAGATAGAATCAATTTTTGTACAATGACCTTAATTTTATTGATTAAATTCTTTAGCTGTTCTCTATTGGCAAATTCTACATCTTCCTCTGAAAAATCCAATTCGAGCTCAATGAGAGATGCAAAATGAATCAAGTCTTCGCGAAGGGATTTAAGTTGATTGGAAAATCCGCCCCGCATTTGTTGCATGGCTATTTGATGAGATGCTGCGGAATTGGAGGCAATCAAATCAGCGACAGCTTCGGCTTGTGAAAGGTCCATTCCGCCATTGAGGAAGGCCCGAAGCGTAAATTCGCCAGCTCGGGCTGCCCGGGCGCCTTGTTTGATAAGCAAATGAATAACACGCTCAATAATGTATTTGGAATTATGCGTAGATATTTCTACCGAATTTTCTTTGGTGTAGGAATTGGGCGCGACAAATAAGGACACCAGTACCTCATCAATAATCTCATCACCGTCACGGATGGTCCCAAAGTGAATCGTGTGGGAGGCTTGCTGACTTAGGTCTTTACCCTTGAAAATGGCATTGGTAATTTTAATCGCTTGTTGACCCGAAACGCGAATTACGGCGATCGCACCATTAGCTCCGGAGGGTGTCGCCAATGCGACAATCGTATCTTCAGTAATATAACCTGTATTGGACATGTTGCAAAGATACGTTAAATTGACTGGAATGGGAACGGATTCATATTCGGACAAATTAATTTTATGGGGATCAATTAAACCTTTGTTCAAACATGAAAGTCATACCAATAGAAACGCTTATAAAAAAGTAAAAATAGGCGATAGGGTACTTGATTTACAAATTTAATTGTGTTGTTATGAAAAAGATATTATACTTCGCATTGGCAATAGGAGGACTTGCTTTGATAACTCCAAAAGAATCGTCAGCTCAACACCGCGGAAATGATAGAGAATGGAAGCATGAAAAAGAGCACCGGAAATATGAGGAAAAAAGGGATAAGGAAGAACGAAAATATTGGGAAAAAAGAGAAAAGGAAGAGCGGAAGCACTACAAGAAAGTAGCCAAGTATTACCGCAAAGAATACCGTCATGGACCTCCAGCATGGGCAAGAGCACATCGATATGATAATAGACACCACGTTTACTTTAGGGATTATAAAACATTTTATGACCCTTATAGAAATGGATATGTTTATATGAGAAATGGAAAATGGAGTTTTTCTGCAAGTGTACCTTCTTTTATGTTGAATGTTAACTTGGGAGCAGCTAATATACGGGTGGTAAAAGATGTGCCTATCAGCAGACACCCCGAAGATTTTTATGATGACTACCGTTGGGATTAAAAATATATTTTATCTTGTTGTTTAAGCTTAAAAGCCTCACTCTTGACAGAAATGAGGCTTTTATTTGTGCTATTAATCTTCTTCGAAGCTGACTTTATCCACTTCCAGAGATTTTATGCGTGCTAAAGATTCTATTCGGATATCAGATAATTCCCGTAATCTTTTGCCTCCTTCCTGAAAGGACTTTTCAATGATAAAGCCCATACCCAATAATGTTGCGCCAGACTGTTGGATGAGATCCAATATACCAAATGCTGCATTGCCATTGGCTAGAAAATCGTCAATAAAGAGCACCTTATCGTCCGCTGCGAGAAACTCTCTGCTTACACATATATCGTAAGTTCGGTTTTTAGTGAAAGAATGTACTTCACTAAGATACATATCGCCCATGGTCTTAGGCTTTGCCTTTTTGACAAAAACAACAGGGAGTTCCAAGAGATAGCCTAACATAATAGCCGGTGCGATGCCACTGGCCTCGATCGTTATGATCTTGTTGATGGGTAGATCTGCAAAACGACGGACAAATTCCACCGCAATAGACTTCATCAACACGGGGTCCATCTGGTGGTTGATGAAGTTATCTACTTTGAGTATTCCACCGGCGAGGCTTTTACCGTCATTAAGGATTCTATCCTTTAATAATTTCATGTGATACTTTTTATTGATAATTACGAAAATACATTAATGTGGAAGTGATTGAGATCAATCGGTCTCCATCTGATATAGATTATTGAATTCTTCTTGATGATGTTCGAGAATGACTTTACGCTTCATTTTTAATGTAGGCGTCAGTTCGCCATTTTCAATCGTGAATTCATCCCTTAGAATAATAGGTTTTTTGATTTGTTCCCAGTTGCCGAAATGCTGATTGGCGCGACGCACTTCCTGATTCACCTTTTTGATAATGACTGGATTTGTCAGAAAGTCCTCTTTGGTCATATCGGCGAGTTCAGGTGCGTCATTTTTGGCCCAATCCAATAGGTGAGCGTAATTGGGCACAATAAAGGCAGAGGCGAATTTCATGCCATCACCGATAACCATGGCCTGTTCAATAAACTTGGATTCGACAAGTTTTGTTTCGATCGGTTGCGGGATAACGTACTTACCGCCGGAGATTTTAAACATTTCTTTTTTGCGGTCTATGATTTTCAGGAATTTCTCGTCTTCCCATTTGCCTATATCCCCAGTATGTAACCAACCATCGATAATTGTCTTGTCTGTCTCTGCTTTATTTTTGTAATATCCTATCATCACATTGGGGCCTTTGACCAATATCTCGCCGTCCTCCGCGAGTTTGATTTCTACAAAGCGCACGGGGAGCCCGACTGTACCAATACGGATTCCTTTAATGTAATGGTTGACGGAGATCAAAGGGGAGGCTTCGGTCATACCATATCCTTCGTATAGCGGAATACCTGCCGCCAAAAAGGCTCTTGTCAGCCTGTTATGTAATGATGCTGATCCAGAAGCGACAGTCAAGAGTTCGCCACCCAGTGCTTCATACCATTTATGGAGCACAAGTTGTTTGGCCAGTTTAAGCTTCATTGTATAAGCGAAACTTCTTTTTGCGGGATTCGGATCATATTCTTCCGCGACGGTTACTGCCCAATCAAATATTTTTCTTTTGAATCCGGTGAGTTCATGTCCCGTTTTCATGATTTTTTCATAAACCTTCTCAAGAATACGGGGAACCACAGTCATGATATGCGGCTTTACTTCTTTTAAATTATCACCAATTTTGTCAAAAGATTCGGCAATATGGATCGTAAAGCCTAAATACATGTAAGTATACAGTACCATTCGTTCGTAAGCATGACAGGGAGGTAGAAAAGTGAGACCCCGGTCGTATGCTTTACATGGAGTAATTTCAGCTGCACCAAGTACGTTCGAAAAAATATTATTATGGGAGAGCATGACACCTTTTGGTTTTCCTGTAGTGCCGGAGGTATAGATCAGTGTCGCCAAATCGTCTGGCTTGATCAGCTCGCGTAATTGGCTTAATTTTTCCTCAGGACAGTTGCCTCCCAAGTCGTTGAGCTCATTCCAGCTTCGGGTAGACTCCTGGTCTGAAATACAGAAGATGTATTTTAAGGTATAGATAGATGTGGTCAGGTTCATCAAACGGTCAAATAAGCCTTTATTGCTGACAATACAAACTCTGATTTCAGCATCATTAAAAATGTACTGATAATCTGCGTCGGTAATATTGGGATAAATGGCGACAACCACAGCACCGATTTGTTGAATTGCGAAATCCATCATGTGCCATTCAATACTGCTGCCCGCGATAAGACCAACCTTTTCGTTGGGTTTGACGCCAAGCTCAATCAGTCCTTTGGAAAGATTGTCTACTTTTTCAAGAAAATCAGCTGTTTTGATATAGCTCCACTTACCGTTCAGTTTATGTGCAAACATGTTAAGATCAGGGTATTTGCTGATCTGATGACGGGCAAGATCAAATAATCTAAGTTTTTCCTCCATTTCAAATATATATACTTTCGTATCCCGTGGGGACACCTTTTTCCTATGAACTTTATTTTAAGGGAAAAGTTTGCAAACATAAATAATTGTTTCAATAATTGGGAATCAAGTTGTAATTAGCACACTTCGATAGGGGTAGACTAGAAGGCAGCTCTATTTAAGCTATTCACGCACCCTTGAGAGTAAGGAAGCTGAGACGATATCCGGATTTGCGAAAAAGTGAGGATCTATTGCAGGTTAAAAAAAGCGGAATTTAGGGGAAGCAGCAAAGGAAAAGCTAGTCGTTATCGACGACTAGCTTTTCTTCTTTGTTTTTCCTTGATCAAAAGCCCGAGCTCACGACCTGTAGCTCCAGCAACGGAGGTATTTTCCTGTGCTCTACGGAAAAGGTATGGCATAACGGCCTTCACTGGTCCGTAAGGCATGTATTTGGCAACATTATAACCATGTGCAGCCAAGTTGAAACTCAAATTGTCCGACATTCCTAAAAGTTGTGCAAAATAAATACGGTCTGAAGATCTGTCGATACCACGTCTGTCAATTTCCTTGGCCAATAACATGCTACTATCTTCGTTGTGCGTGCCAGCCATCAGTCCAAAGCTATCCAAGTGGTCCAGTATAAACTCAATTGCTTCATTATAGTCTCTATCAGAAGCCGCTTTATTTGGCTGGATCGGGTCTGCATATCCCATTTGATTGGCACGGGCACGTTCGATTTCCATATAGGCACCACGTACTATTTTTGCTCCCATATGGAAACCCCTTACCTTGGCATATTCAAAATCAGCTTTTAAAGAAACTAATTTATCGCTGCGGTACAGTTGATAGGTATTATAGACAATAGGCTTTTCCCTATTGTATTTCTCCATCATCTCGCGAGCGATATCGTCAATAGCATCCTGTATCCAGGAATGCTCGGCATCTACCAAAACCTTTACCCCAGCTTCGTGACAGGCTTTACAAATACGGTCCGTACGATCCAACATACGTTGGTATTCAGCTTGTTCCGATGCTGTTAGTGTTTCTTTTGCATTCACTTTTTCGAACAATTCAAACCGACCTAATCCTGTTGGCTTAAAAACTGAAAATGGAATGTATTTATTTTTGCTTGCAGCAATGACTGTACGTAACACTTCGTCGCAGCAGGCATCAAATGCACTTTCTGTCTCTTCACCTTCAACCGAATAGTCCAGAATGGTTCCGACGCCGTTTTCACCCAATTCATTGATCGCTGTTTCGCAACCCTCGATGGTTTCTCCTCCACAAAAATGTTTGAAGATTGTACTTCGGATGATACCTTGGATCGGCAGTCCAATATTCAGCGCAAAGTTGGTCATGGATGGACCTACTTTTGTCAAAAAGTTATTCGCTATTATTTTGAATAACCAATACGCTCTTTCTAAATCCTTATCGCTTTTACTTTTAAAAGCAATCTCTGTATTATCAAAGGACAATGTTCTGGGCTCAGAATTCTCAATCATAATCTTTATTTGCAATAAGGCAAATGTAGCAATTTAGTAAACATTAAAACGATGATTATTCTTGTATTCCTCGCTTAAACCACTATTTTTGTGAAATGCAAGAATTTAAAATCGAAGGGGAATATATACAGCTTATTCAGTTACTTAAAGCTTTAAATTGGGTGGAGCATGGCGCTATGGCTCAGTGGGTTGTTGCTGAGGGATATGTGAAGTATAACGGTCAGGTTGATTATCGGAAAAGACTGAAATTGAAGCCCGGGGATGTTGTTGAATTTGATGGGATGGAAATAAAATTGGTGTAATATTAAACAATATTGGTAAATAGAAAACTTAAACCTTAAAGAATCGTAGAATGGAAGTCATAGAAAGTTTGGGCTATCAGGTATATTTTGATGATACGTTGGCCTCACTGGAGACGTTTTTATCGGAACGCAAATATTCAAAAATTATAGTTTTGGTAGATACCAATACCTTAGACAATTGCTTGCCTTTGTTTCAACAGGCCTTACCTGATTTAACGAACTATGACGTCATAGAAGTAGATCCGGGCGAAGAGAATAAAAATATAGATTTTTGTATTGGCGTGTGGCAGAATATGCTTGATTTTGGCGCTGACAGACATTCTTTATTGATTAATCTTGGCGGTGGTGTCGTCACCGATATGGGCGGTTTTGCCGCATCCACGTTTAAGCGCGGAATGGACTTTATTCAGATTCCGACCACCTTGCTTTCGCAGGTAGATGCTTCTGTCGGCGGAAAGACAGGAATAGATATGGGAAGCGTGAAAAATATAATCGGAACGTTTACACAACCGCAGGCTGTATTTATCTCAAGCCAATTTTTAAAAACATTGGATAGCAGGCAACTGATCTCCGGATTTGCTGAAGTCATTAAACATGGGCTGATCTTTGATCATGCGTATTACGAACGTGTGAAAATATTGGATATAACGCAGCTAGATAATGAACTGGTTAAACATTCTGTTTCCATAAAGAATCAAGTAGTCCTAGAAGACCCCAAAGAAAAAGGGCTTCGTAAAATCCTAAATTTTGGACATACCATAGGTCATGCCATTGAGGGATATTCGCTGTTGAACGACCGCAACCCTTTATTACATGGGGAAGCAATTGCTGTTGGAATGATCTGTGAAGGGTACCTTTCTTATAAACTGAATGGACTTTCGTTGGATGAATTAAATGACCTGATTGCTACTTTCAGAAGATACTTTGAAGATTATACGTTCAGTTCGGTCATAGATACAACTCTGTTGGACCTGATGCGAAATGATAAGAAAAACCTGTCTAATCAGATTGGCTTTGCGCTACTTGATAAGATTGGTAGCTGTCAGTATGATATTTTCGTCTCTGAGGATGATATTATCGGAAGTCTTGATTTCTACCGAGAACTAATCGCACAATAAAACTTTGAAAAAGCCGTGTACGGGGAGAGTACATGGCTTTTTCTATTACGATCTCAGTTTTAACGTATCGCAGGAAGCTGCGACCTTGATTTATAAAGGACCTAAACTAAAATTTAATAATAACCAACTATATCATGAATAAATTCTTCATTTTTCTGTTTTTCTTTTTTGCAGTGAGCATGACCGCCATTGCACAAAAAAGGGTGCTGATTTTTAGTAAAACGCAAGGGTTTAGACACAGTAGTATCGAAAAAGGTGCTCAGGTGCTGAAACAATTGTTGGATAAGGAAAAGATTGCCTCGGATCATTCCGAAGATGCGGCTCTTTTTACGGATCAAGGATTAAAAAAATACGACGCAGTCATCTTTTTAAGTACAACAGGTAATATTTTGGACGACACACAGCAAGATGCATTTGTTCGTTATATTCAATCGGGCAAAGGCTTTGTGGGGATCCACGCAGCAACGGATACCGAATATGATTGGCCTTGGTATAACGGTTTGGTGGGAGCTTATTTTACGTCTCATCCAGCCGTGCAGCAAGCAAAGATAGATGTTCTCGACAGGAAACATGCGGCTACCAAACATCTTGATCCGGTCTGGTTACATAAAGATGAATGGTACAATTTTAAGGATGTCAAAGATGATCTACACGTGTTGATGAAGCTGGACGAGAAAAGTTACAATGGTGGGAAAATGGGGGATAATCACCCGATTTCCTGGAGTCAGGATTACGATGGCGGAAAAGTTTTTTATACAGGTCTCGGGCATACGGAAGAATCTTATGATGAGCCCAAATTTCAGAAACACTTGATCGGCGGCATCTTATCTGTACTTGCCAAAAAATAGTATGGTCACCATCGACAATTAGCTTTTAGAAATTTAAATAGATATGCCCCTTAAATAGCTGTTTTTTAAGGGGCATATTATGCATATGAGCTTTTACTTCGCTGGTAGTACCATGATTTGTTCTTAAGTGTTTTCCTTTTTCTAAGATAGACCTAGTACTCGAATTTATATTTCGCTCCAAGACTAAACCATCTTCCCGGCATTGGTACCGCTGCGGCTTCGATATAACTCTTGTCGAAAATATTTTGTATATCGGCAAAAATAAGAAGGTCAGCAAACTGATGGGAAGCTCTTATGTCAGCAATAAAATAGTTTTTATAGCTAATACGTTCGTTAAAACGATTGGCTGTTGTCAGCATCCAGTTTTTATGATTTACCGTAAAATTGAGAATAACCTGATGTCTTAAATTTTCAATGGCATACTTGGAGCGGACGCCATCTTCAACTTTGATCGTTGGATTTAGATAGTTGTAACTTATTGTCGTGTAATATCGTGTGGTGGCCATTGGATCATTGAGCTGGTAACGAAAAGACCCATTGATTCCATCAACAGTATTTTTTCCAATATTGGAGGGTTTCCATGGAACCACGGTTCCTTCAGCAGCTGCGCCCTCGGTTTTTTGCCAGTCTATGAAATCATTTATATTTCGGTGAAAATAGCTCGCCTGAGCAACGATACGGTTGGACAGGTATTTGATACCACCCTCAATCTGATACGCATTCTCTGATGTTAGCTCTGGATTTCCAATATTGGCAGTTTGATTGGTATAGAGGTCCGTAAATGACGGGATGCGTTGAGCAGAACCTGCACTGAAGACAAATTTCCAGCTTTCGGTTATCGCGTAGCCTAAGTCGAGTCCGGGGAACACTTGCCATCCAAACTTGGAATTGTAATTTATATACGCTCCCGCATTAACCATGAGTTTGGCAATCGCTTCAGTTTTGAATTCTAGGTAACCGCCGTAATTTTCCCGATTATGAGAGCCAATCGCCGTGCTATTGATTCGTTCAAATCTGCTTTCCAGTCCAATTCCAAAGGAGCCATAATGCTTTTCCAAAACCGCATTTACCTCAGCACCGAAGACGTTGCTATAATGTTTTGAACGTCCTTTGGTCGTTTCCTTTCCCAAATACCAGTATTCGTCTTCGTTATATCGGTTGCTGAGCCTCGGGCTGATTGAAAATGCAGGACTCAGCTGATGTTTCGACTGTATAGATGAAAATGCTGTTTTAACTTGCTCATAAGCTTCTTTATCTGTCGGGGCAGCATAATATCCATTGGCACCAAACTGATTGTCAATGTAACCAAAGTTTGCTTTTATTTGATTGGATTCATTGGGCTGATAGGTTGCATCATAATACAGTTTGTTGTTATTGGAGGCTGTATTGTAACGCTGGCCATTGGAATCTTCATGGCCAAGATAGAGGCCCTGACTTGTAGGTCCACCGTTGAACTGTGCAGCCAGTTGGACTCCTTTTCCGTAGTATTTTCCCGAGCTGGACTGTTCATTGTCTTTAAATGAAGAGCCGCCGTAAGCTTGTGCAGTAATCAGCTTGGATTCCACTTTTTTGGTCACGATATTGATCGCGCCGGTCAGGGCATTTATACCGTAGATACGGGAAGCCGGCCCCCGTATGATTTCAATGCGTTCAATCGCTTCCACAGGTACGGGGAGATTCATGTTATGATGTGCACTCTGTGGATCCATAATTTTTACACCATTCAGTAGGATAGCTGTTTGTTCAAATGAACCGCCATCTATACTAATATCAGCCTGCGAACCGAATGGCCCTCTTTGGCGGACATCCACCCCTGGAATATTCGTTAGCAGTTCGTTGATCGAACGGTTTGGAAGACGCTGAATATCCTCCTGTGTAAGGATCTGGATATTCTTGCTTTGCTTTGAGAAGGGGATCTGAAGTCTATTCTGATTGATAACAACCTCATTCAATACTTTTGTCTCTTTTACCTGTGCAAAGGAGGTGCCCACAGTCAGCACGATGGCAAGTTTTGTTAATGCAGTTTTCTTATTCAACATGATTTATTTAGTTGCCCTATTAAATACGAACTAATTGAAAATAATGCGGAGATATCAGTTTGCATCATTACTTTTAACTAATCTGCACCAGACCGTTTTCGTATCATTCTAAAATTACGGTCAGGCCATTCATAGGTTTTATGCCGCAAAATTAAGGCAGATGATCAAGAATGTAAATAGTCCGGTGTCAATATAGTGAGTAGTCCGGTTTTTATCTTTCGGTTCCGATTACATCCATTCTTCGCGGCCAATGGGCTTTTTCCCTTGGGTAGTGATGCTATCTTGTTTGTTTTCAATTTTTATTTTGGTACCAGGAGAAAGGTCGGGTTGTCCGGATTCAAGCCAGGCAGAATACCAGTAAGAGGCTACACGTTGAATTGTTTTGCGCATTCTCCGTTCCACCATTCCATTCAGTGCCTGGTGATAAGCTTTTGCATAATTATCAGAATAGGTCCATAGTAATTGATTATTACGCTCAATAAAAGAGTTTTTTTGGGAGGCTTTAAATTGTTTATTAAGAAGCGATTCGATACCGAGCACAGAATCAACCAGGCGATTACTCTCACGGACAATATTCCACGCTTCATTAAGCGGATCTTCGATATAAATTGCTTTTCCGACAAGAAGATTGTATTTTCCTGCGAACATTTCGGGCAATCGGCTTTCCCAAAAAGCGTGTATGCCGATCTGACCTGTTAATTGTCCGTTATAATTTTTGGTTGTATGTAAAGGGACGTGGGCGTCAGCGATGTAATGACCTAAATCTGCCGAATGCTTGATGATTTTATCGTAGTCCTTGGACTGAAAAGCTTTCACCAGTTTGAGATAAGTGAAGTTAATTTGCCAGGGGACGATTCCATTTTTGAGTAGCTGTCGTTCTTGGAATTTCTCTTTTGCTTGCGACCAATGTATGGGAATTGAGTCGACCAGACGATCTTCGCGGTAATCTTCGATGTCTATAAAGTGCCGCGGTCCTTCGGCACTATCAATAAAACAACGCTTATCTGGATCGACAGCTTTCTCCGTAATCAGATCAATGTTGGGTTTGTAAAACTTTGCCAGCTTTGCGGGGAGTGCGAAAACCGCGTAATGGTTAATTTTTTTATGTGCAAAAAATCCCCATGAGTTAAACGTGAGCAGGATCACAATGGAAAGTGTCCAAAGGAGAGGAGACTTTATCATAGTAAATTGGTTATTAAATAATTGTTGGTGTTAAATATACGTAAAAAGAAAGTAAATGTATGTTAACTGGATTGATTTATTGTATTAATTTATATTTTCTTAACCTAACTAAACAATAAAATAATATTGAAATTCGTTAAAATTCATTAATTTGCCGACACAAAATACAGTCGTTATGAAGATATTGTATGCCGTACAAGGGACCGGTAACGGACATCTAAGCCGTGCCATGGATATTGTTCCCTGTTTGAAAGCCTTAGGAGAAGTGGATGTTTTGGTCAGTGGGATTCAGGCGGATCTTTCCTTGCCTTTCGAAGTCAAGTATCGCTTTCATGGTTTAAGTTTCATATTTGGGAAATCCGGGGGGGTGGATCTGTGGAAGACTTTTATGAGTTCAACCATACGTAAATTTACCAACGAGATCAAGAGTTTGCCGATCGAAGATTATGATCTGGTTATTAATGATTTTGAGCCCATTTCGGCCTGGGCTTGTCATTCTAAAGATCTACAATGTATTGGATTGAGCCATCAGATCGGCGCCTTGGATCCCGCAAGCCCTAAACCAGAAGAAAGTGACATGTTAGGGAAGTTTATTATGAAAAATTATGCTCCCGCCACGCATTCTTATGGCTTTCATTTTAAAAGATATGCCAAAAATATTTTTTCGCCAGTTATCCGCAATGCCGTTCGTGATCTAAGTGTTACGGACGAAGGGCATTATACGGTTTATTTACCGGCCTACGATGATGCACACTTATTGAAACATTTAATGAAATTTCCTGATGTGAAGTGGGATGTATTCAGTAAGCACAATTCAAGACCATTTGAAATGAAGAATGTGACCATAAGACCCATCAATAATCAGGCTTTTATCGATAGTATGGCATCTTCTTCAGGAGTTTTATGCGGTGCGGGTTTTGAAACCCCCGCAGAAGCGTTATATTTGAAAAAGAAACTGTTGGTCGTCCCAATGAAAAATCAATATGAACAGCATCTGAATGCTGCATCATTGGAAGAAATGGGGGTACCGGTAATTTCGAGTTTAAAACAAAAAAATATGCTAGCCATAGAGGCTTGGCTAAACAGTAAATCAAGGGTTGAAGTTGACTACCCTAATATAACACAGGAAATTATTGAAGAAATTGTGCAAAAGCACCGCTAAGTAAACATGAAGTATATCGCATTAGCCCTATTGTCTCTGACAACCGTCACTGGATTTGCCCAGCAGAAAAAAAAGACCAGTTCGGTCAGAAAAAAAACTACGGCAACAAAACCTGGATCAACCAATGTGTTAACTACCAGAGCTGACTCCGTATCGTATGCATTTGGTATGGATATCGGCAAATCGCTGAAATCTACTGAAGTAGCTTATTTAAAAGCTGATGTTATCGCAAAAGCTATTACTGCTACTTTAAAAAACGAGAAAACCTTATTGGAAGATGGACAAACAAGAGAGGTTATCCAGAAAGCCATTATGGACATACGCGCGGAGAAAGAGGCCATAAGTCGCGCCCAAGAAGATAAGTTCTTTGCTGAAAATGCAAAAATAGCCGGCATGAAAACAACAGCCGAAGGAATTCAGTATCTTGTATTAAATCAGGCAGAAGGAGCAAAACCTACCACCAATGACGAAGTTACCGTGCATTACAAGGGAACGTTATTGAACGGGAAACAGTTTGACAGTTCCTATGATCGCAACGAGCCCTTGAAACTTTCGTTGGGACAAGTGATTAAAGGCTGGCAAATTGGTATTCCATTGATGTCTAAGGGGGCTAAATATAAGTTTTTTATACCAAGCAGACTGGCCTATGGCGGGCAGGCAAAAGGCAATGATATTCCTGCAAATAGCACGTTGGTGTTTGAGGTGGAATTACTTGATTTCAACACAAATGAAACAACGTAAATTAGGTAACAGTGGCCTGATGGTTTCGGAAATTGGTTTGGGCTGTATGTCGTTAAAAAGCAATCAGCCCAAGCAATCCAAAGATATTATCCAAAAGGCCTTCGATATGGGGATTACATTTTTTGATACAGCGGATCTCTATGACAAAGGTCAAAACGAGATGGCTGTGGGTGAAAGTGTACAGGCTTTTCGCAAACAGATTGTATTGGCCAGTAAAGTAGGTAATCTCTGGCGGGCGGATGGTTCGGGCTGGGACTGGAAAGCATCAAAAGATTATATTGTCAAAGCTATTGAAGGGTCACTTTCTCGATTGAAAACAGATTACATCGATCTCTATCAGCTGCATGGCGGTACCATTGATGATCCGACAGATGAAATTATTGAAGCGTTTGAATTACTGAAGAAGCAAGGGAAGATCCGTGCCTACGGATTGTCGTCTATTCGTCCTAATGTCATTAAAGAATTTCTGTCAAAATCGGCTATTTCGTCAGTCATGATGCAGTATAATCTCCTGGACAGAAGGCTCGAGGAGGAGATAGATACATTGTTGACCGCGAACGATGTGTGTATTCTGGCTCGGGGCACACTGGCAAAAGGACTTTTAGTAAATAAACCCGTGGAACCTTATCTTCAATATACGTCGGGAGAGGTATCGCATCTGCTCCGTAACCTGGACAAGATGGTGAAACAATCGGGAAAAGACAGAACGACTGAAGCCTTATCCTACGTACTTTCCAATCCTGCCGTAGCGACGGCGGTGGTAGGGGTGAGTACCAAGCTACAACTCGATGAATTGACGGCGACAAAACAGCAGCTTGCCCAATTGAGCGCTCAGGACAAAAAGAAATTACTTGACGGTGTCCGGTCTTTGCTGTATACCGAACACCGATAGGTAGCAATTATTTGTTAAAAAATAACTTTAAAATCTTATCAAGATCTTCTTTCGTGTCCACAGCAACAGTTTCATGTGTGGTCACCGCGGTTTGTATTGCATATCCGTTTTCTATCCAGCGTAATTGTTCAAGTGCTTCAGCTTCCTCAAGACGCGACACTGGTAGCCGGGTCAATGCTCTTAAAGTATCTGCTTGGTAGGCATAAATTCCGATATGTTTGTAGAACTTCTGCTTCTCAAGCCATTGCTCCTGATTAACTCCTCTTAAAAAGGGGATCGTTTGTCTGCTGAAATAGATGGCTTCACCGGAGACGTTTCGGACAACTTTTGGAATATTCAGATTGAACAATTCTTCCGATGTTTCGATCTCTTTTACTAAAGTCGCTATTTTAGTCTGTGGATTTTCAAAGCAAGCTGCAAGTAAATCAATTTGTTCGGGGTTAATAAAAGGCTCGTCCCCCTGAATGTTGATGACAACATCATACTCCCGATTATGGCTGACGACTTCGGCACAGCGGTCTGTACCCGATTGATGCGTTTCGGAGGTCATAACTACATTACCGCCAAAAGAGCGTACTTCGGATGCGATGCGTTGATCGTCTGTGGCAACAATTACCTTGGTTATCTTTTTTGATTTTTTTACCTGTTCGTAGACCCGTTGGATCATGGTCTGACCTTCAATATCAACCAACGGTTTGCCGGGAAATCTACTGGAAGCAAACCGCGCTGGAATAATGCCTAAAAATTTCATGATACTTTGCGAATTTTTACGTATTAAAAAGCCTGTAAATGGATGATTTTACAGGCTTTTGTCTATTTTTGTTCTCTGTGATTATTCAAACAACCCGAATAATTCAGCTTCTATTTTTTGTATAATGCCACCTAGATCTTCAG
This sequence comes from Sphingobacterium puteale, assembly GCF_003627955.1. GTDB lineage: Bacteria > Bacteroidota > Bacteroidia > Sphingobacteriales > Sphingobacteriaceae > Sphingobacterium > Sphingobacterium puteale. Next base: position 204,321 of record NZ_RBWS01000011.1, read on the forward strand.
GGTTAGAAGTAAAGTCAAGGTTATCCTTGTCGAGGATCATCACTTTACCTTCTTTATAATTGTTGATCCATTTGTCATATTTATCATTCAGCTTAGATAAATAATCCAATCGGATGGCTGATTCATAATCACGTCCTCTTTTTTGAATATTGTTTACCAAAGTAGGGACAGACGCTTTCAGGTAGATCAGCAGATCCGGGGGTTTAATGTAATGAATTATACTTTGGAAGATGTTGCTATAGTTTTCAAAGTCACGTGCACTCATTAAGCCCATATCATATAAGTTCTCAGCAAAGATATAAGCATCTTCATAGATCGTGCGATCCTGAATCATATCTATTTTCGTTTCCTGAAGCTTTACAATGTGTCTAAAGCGACTATTTAAGAAGAAAATCTGAAGGTTGAAGGCCCAACGTTTCATATCTGAATAAAAATCTTCCAGATAGGGATTATTGTCTACCGCCTCAAATTGAGGCTCAAATTTGAAATGACTCGCCAATAATTCCGTTAGTGTCGTTTTTCCAGCACCTATATTTCCTACGATAGCTATATGCATATTCTCTTTCCTTATTTAATAAAATCTTTTGATACCAATGATCTCACGCACTTCTTTCAGTGTTTTGCGAGCAGACTCTCCCGCCTTTTCAGCGCCTAATTTTGCAACTTTTGCGATATAGGCATCATCGTTTGATATATCCTCGATACGTAGGCGTACGTCATTTGTTGCCAATACCATATCTTCTGCCAATTGCTTCTTGAAATCGCCATAACGGATCTCACATTTATTATAGAGCTCATCAAAGTGCTGTAATGTGTCAGGCGTAGAAACTACTTTCATTAAATCAAATAGATTTTGGATTGCCTCAGGTTTGGCCTGGTTCATTTCAGTCGGACCTGAATCAGAAACGGCACGCATTACCTTTTTGCGAATGGCATCGGCGCTATCTGAAAGGTAGATGCAGTCGGCTTCACCATTGGATTTGCCCATTTTTCCCTGTCCGGCTAATCCCGGTATTTTAACCAATTTATCTGAATAGGAAAAAGCAAAAGCTTCTTTAAAATAATCAACATTATATAAACGATTAAAGCGATTGCCAAATGTACGCGTCATCTCTAAGTGTTGTTCCTGATCTTTGCCTACAGGAACTTTCGTTCCGTGGTGAATCAGGATGTCGCAAGCCATCAATACCGGGTACGTTAGTAAGCCGGCATTGACATTGTCCGGATTGCTGCGTACTTTGTCTTTAAATGCGGTTGCTCGTTCAAGCTCGCCTAAATACGCATTCATATTCATGTAAAGGTAAAGTTCGGCAACTTCCGGGACATCAGACTGGACGTAGATAGTTGATTTTTCAGGGTCGATTCCAGCAGCTAAATATTCAACGATAACTTGACGTACAGTTCCCTGAAGGCCATGTGGTGTAGGGTGTGTCGTCAACGAATGTAGATCCGCAATAAAAAAAAAGCAATTATATTCATTTTGCATTTTCACAAAATTGCTCAATGCGCCATAGTAATTTCCTAAATGTAATTTTCCGGTACTTCTGATACCACTAACAACTGTTTCCATATTGCTGCGAATTTACGGATAAATTTGACAAAGTAGAATTAAATTCCATGAGTCGTCCACCTTTTAATGGATAGTTGTTATTTTTTTAATTTTTTTGCCTCATTCCAATAAACGTCCATTTCTTCGAGACTCATATCCTGAAGTTTTTGATCGTTTTCAGCAGCCCTCTGCTCCAAATAGGTAAACCTTGCGATGAATTTCTTATTGGTGCGTTCCAATGCATTTTCAGGATTAATACCGATATGTCTGGCATAATTAATTAACGAAAATAAGAGGTCTCCAAATTCGCCTTCAGCTTTTTCCCGGTCAATGGCCTCTGTTGTTTCGATGTTGAATTCTGCTTTAAATTCAGCAAGTTCTTCTTCAACTTTTTCCCATACTTGTCTTTTATCTTCCCAGTCAAACCCCACACCTCTTACTTTATCCTGAATGCGATAGGCTTTGACAAGGGCTGGTAGTCCTTTTGGGACACCTGAAAGAACAGACTTATTGCCCTCTTTAAGCTTGATCGCCTCCCAGTTGGATTTGACTTGATCTTCCGTGTTAGCACTTGTGTCGGCATAGATATGAGGATGGCGCGTAATGAGTTTATCACAGATTGCATTCAGGACATCAACGATATTAAATTGTCCTTCTTCTTCTGCTATGCGGGCATAAAATAGGAGGTGCATTAAGACATCGCCGAGTTCTTTTTTTATTTCGGGATAATCCTGTTCCAGGATGGCATCCGTCAGCTCGTAAAGTTCTTCCATCGTTAGATGGCGTAGCGATTCCATTGTCTGTTTCTTATCCCAGGGACATTCTAGTCTCAAAGTGTACAGTACATCAAGTAAACGCTGGAAAGCAAGTTGGGGTGTATGTTGATAAGCCGGAGCTGCTAGATTTGCCATATCATATTTCGTTTTCGTTCCACAAAAATAGAAATATGATCTTGAATAAACTATTTGAAATTGAGGAAAACAAAAACGGTTAAATAATCGTTTTATAATAAAAAAGTGATAACGGTTAAACAAAGAAGATTCAGTTATGGAAAGAATGCATGGGTATTCCTCAGCTAGTGTAGCATTGGCAAAGTTAAGTGATATGGGTTATACAATAGATTACAACATTGAATTTGATGAGCTATTGGCAGATGCAGACCAGTTTAAAATTGATTATTTGTTTCGTTATGAAGGGGCCTCGGATCCGGATGATGAGTCTACCGTATATGGCATAAGTAGAAATTCCGGGGAAAAAGGCGTTTTTGTGGCCGGTAATTTATCTTTGATTGAGGGCAAGAAACGGGATATTCTGTTACAGCTTGAACTTAAAGAAAGGGAGCATTAAGTAATATTTGTTATCCGGATCGGATAGGCTGATTTGGCAAAATTTTTGTTGTGAACTTTTCCGGCAAGAGGATACTGAAAATCAATATCCTCTTTTTTGACGCTCAATTTATTTGTGAATTAATAACCAATTTCTAAATTATATGATTTTATACATCGGTATTTTTGTTGTGATTGTGGCGGCCTGTGTTTTTATCTCTATCATCATGATGAAAAAACAAAAAGAGACCGCCCGAAAGTATGAAGGAGAGGCAGGGATTGCTTTGGCCTCCGGGGTTAAGGAAGAGTTGTTGCGCCAGGAGTTTCAAGAACTAAGCAAGCAGATGAATGGGGCACCGATTGAGGCGTTTACGCAGTGTGCCTACATTGCGACGGTCGGGGATAAAGTAGCTTCTGCCGCGGCAACGGCCGCTAAGACAGTGGCCTGGGCGGCTGTAGGGGTAAAGGCGAGATACACCGAGCGTGACAATGCGTCTTTTCTTGTCCTTAGCAATAATGAATTACATTATGTCTTTTTTGATGACGGCGAAGCAAGGGACCATCTGGTCTTTGACCATGAAACGTTATTGAATGCCCGGCCCGCCCAGATCAGTAATTCGGAGAAAGTTACCCGGATGGGATCTATTATGGGGTTGAAACCTAAAAAGATGCATCTTGACGTCAATGGAAATGGGCTTGACATCATCTATTATGGTGCTGTGCAGCGAATGCCAGATGGCATTATATCTCCGGGTCCGGGTATGTTTGAAACGCAGTCAAAACTTCAGTTGATGGGTCGTTTTTTTCTTAACCGACTTTATCAAAAATACCCGCAGCTCCAAGATTAAAAACACTTATCCCTTAGGTAGTATAGCTCCATTGTCCGTAGCAGTGGAGCTATTTTTTTGCCTGGACTGGATGCTGCGGGAATGTCATTTGAGTTTCTTTTTTTGTTTTTTTTGGGGCGCAATTTCGACAGATTGCGTTAGGATTTTGGTAAATTGGTTATGTCATAAACATAAATTTATATACTATGGATATTTTAGCAGATAAAGTTGCTTTGGTGACAGGGGCCGGCTCCGGCATAGGGTTAGCGGTTGCTTTGGCATACGCAAAAGAAGGAGCGAAAGTTGTGGTATCGGATATCAATGAGCAGGCTGGTCTGGATGCGGTGCAACAGATTAAGGCATTAGGAGCTGAGGCGGCTTTTTGTAAAGCAGACAGTTCATTGGCGGAAGATAATGAAGCTTTGGTGCATTTTGTAGTAAGCACCTATGGGAAATTGGACATTGCCTGTAATAATGCGGGTATCGGAGGCGAGGCAGCAATGACGGGAGACTATAGTTTGGACGGTTGGAAAAGGGTAATTGATATTAATTTCAATGGAGTATTCTATGGCTGTAAATACCAGCTTGAGGCCATGGAGGCAAATGGTGCTGGCGTTATTGTCAATATGGCTTCGATTCATGGTACAGTTGCTGCTCTTATGTCAAGTGCTTATACGGCTGCAAAACATGCTGTGGTAGGTCTGACTAAAAATATAGGAGCAGAATATGGTCAGAAAAATATTCGCTGCAACGCAGTAGGCCCAGGATATATCGATACACCATTGCTCAAAAATTTGGATGAGGAGCACGTTCACGCATTGATCAGCAAACACCCTATTGGTCGTTTAGGGAAGGCTGAAGAGGTGGCGGAACTGGTGCTGTTTCTGAGCTCCGAAAAGTCATCTTTTATGACCGGTGGTTATTATTTGGTTGATGGCGGTTATACTGCTGTTTAATTACCCGATAGATACGCTAGGAAGCGGAATTGTCCATGGAGACAGTTCCGCTTCTTGATAAAGAACCTATTTTTCGATCAGATTTTCTTTGCGTAATTGTTGTTGAAATACCGGCCGATTTTCATCATCGTCCCCCGCTTCGGCTTTCAGTTCAACGAGTTTCTTTTTTAAGCGACTAATTTCTTTAGCATATTGCTTGTCACGGATTGCATTATGTGTTTCCATCGGGTCTTTTTGCAGGTCGTAAAACTCCCATGCTGCTGCGGTGGTCTTTTTGTCGCTGCCGGTCATTTCCAGCGGCTGGCCATAAAAATAAATCAGTTTGTAACGTTCATCACGCACCCCCAGGTGTGCGGGGCGTATCGGGTCATGTTGCCAATAACGGTAATACATGGAAGAGCGCCAATTACCAGGCGTATTCCCTTTCAGATTTTTACGAAAGCTTTCTCCTTGTATGTAAGATGGCTTTTTTATGCCGGCATAATCTGCGAATAATGCAGCGAAGTCAATATTTAAAACCATATCATTCAGCTCACTGCCGGCCTTAATTTCTTTTGGATAACTGATGATGAAAGGCATGCGCAGCGACTCTTCGTACATGAGGCGTTTGTCCATAAAATTATGTTCGCCCAAAAAATACCCTTGGTCAGAGGAAAGGATGACAACCGTATTTTCGTCTAGTTTGGCCGCTTTGAGATAGCGCATTATTTTTCCGAGATTGTCATCTATGCCCGCCACACAACGCAGGTAATCCTTCATCAGTTTTTGATAGATTTTTTTTCGTGCGTCGATTGCACTCATCCCCTTGGTAGAGAAGGGAAGATCAGGATAGGAGGTCCAGAAAGGTCCTGTTGAGGCTAGTTCATAACGATGGCCAAGTTCTTCAAGTGGCTGGCCTTCAAAGGACCTCCCTGTGGTTGTTGCGCCAGAATCCAAAAAAGTTGCCGGATAAGGAAATTCAATATCCTGGTATAAGTCCTTGAACCTGTCAGCAAAGTCGAAGGGCTCATGTGTTGCTTTGTAATGGCAAAGCAAAAAGAAAGGCTTTTCGGGATTGCGTTTGGATAACCAGTCAAGACTCAGGTCTGTCGTGATGTCATCGACATAGCCCTGATAGGGAGTGCCAGCCTCTTCATTGTCGTTCCAGTTATCTTTGGATAGAAATGTAGGGTTGTGATAGACACCATGTCCTGGTAATACGTTGTACTCATCAAATCCTGACGGTCTGTTTTTGAGATGCCATTTTCCAAAAACAGCCGTTTGATAACCTGCACGTTGCAAGTCTTTGGCGATATTTTCTTTGTTAGGGTCCAATGCATCATCAAGGGTATATACCTTGTTTTTGTTGCTGTACTGTCCGGTAAGAATAGCCGCCCGGCTCGGCGTGCAAATGGAGTTTGTGCAGAAAGCATTGTTCAGTATGGCACCCTGCCTGGCAAGGCTTTCGATATTTGGATTTTTCACGATATCTTTTAAAATTCCCCCATAGACACCCCATGCTTGCGCCGTAAAGTCGTCGGTCAGTATAAAGACAATATTTGGACGTGTTTTGCTATTGATTTGTTGCTGGGCCTGTGTCAGGAATGGCAGTAGGCCACAGATGAACAGGAAAAATTTTTTATTCATGTTACGCTCCTTGTGTAAAATTAAGTGTTTTAATGCAGTTGTACGGGAGTGCCGATAGCACGCCTAGTGGTTTAGACGCCGTTTGACAACGCAGATCAAAGTTATCAAATTTTACTCATACTATATGCTGCAATCACCATAAGTTCACTTCCCATGTTGAGCCATCTTTTTGGACAGAATCTATGCCGTCACCTGCAATAATTACATTGGTTGCCCAGGGTATGGCATTTTTAATCGTCTATACCTTTTCCATCCAAAATATGTTGATAATACTTTTCGATTCTTGATTCACGTGTTTTTGCTTGTTTAGCCTGATTGAAATAAAATAAATATCCTTTTTGACGGCCCGGGGTTAAAGATGAAAAAGCAGCTTTAAGTTCTTTATCCTCATTTAAGGCTCTTGCGAATTCGTCTGGAATCGGATAATCTTCGGTCTTTCGCATATTAACTTTTACTCCGGATTTTTCAACGCTTATGGCCTCCTGGATATAATCAGCTATTGTCTCGCTCAGGTTTATAATTTGTTCGATACTGGTAAATCTCAGCTGCCTGCCGGATTGAACGTTTTCAGTTTGTTGAATTAACAGCCGTTTGGGATCTTTTAGCAGCACGCCTTTGTGAAATAATAAGGCGCAGTAATCTTTGAATCCATGGATCAGGACAACATTCTTTCCTTCAAAGGTATAGCAAGGGTGCATCCATTTGTAGTCTTCCACGAGTGCCTTGTTTTCGATGACAATTTTCCGTAATAAATTAAACTCTTCGTTCCATCTCGAGGCATTTTCGAAGAAATGTGCTGCTTTTAAGTTCATTTTGTTGCTTTCGTTTAGTGAGAATTTTAGGTTTATGCGAGTTTGGACACCATATCCTGAAGTCTGTTATGCGCCATATTGATACCCTGAGCGAAAGGCATCCGGAGGAGCTGGTCACGAAACTCAATGGATTGAAATACAATATGCATGTTCAGTTTGCTGCTCGTGTCGGTTATCTTTTCGAAGTTTAGGTATTCTAGTTGGACGGGGAAGGGAGTACCTTCCATTTCAAAAGTTCTTGTGATTTTCTCGTTGGATACAAATTCATGTATCGTTCCGTTTGCTTTGAAGGCGACCGTATTGTTGTGGAAGGTTTCAAAAGCAAAAGAGCCATGTCGTTTGTTCTCCCATTTTAACACCTTGGTACCCATCCATTGCTCGAAGATTTCAGCTTCTTCATAAGCCTTGAATAGCAAATGAAGGGGTAAGTCAAATTCTCTGGTAATCAAAATTTCCTGTTTACCATCTTCGGCATGGATCTTAGTTTTCTTTTCCATTTTATTTGTCTTTATAATTTTTCATAATTTCCTCCAATTTATTAAAACGGTCATCCCACATGCTACGGAACGGCTCGATAAAATCTGCTATTTCTTTCATTTTAGGCGCGTTGAGCTGGTAGTAAATTTCACGGCCATTTTGTTCAGATTTAAGTAGCTCACATTCACTGAGAATCTGTAGGTGCTTGGACACGGTCGGTCTTGCGGTGTTAAAGTTTGCGGCAATAGCCCCTGCCGTCATGGATTGTGAAGCCAAAAGAAGAAGTATTGCCCTTCTCGTTGGGTCCGCTATAGCCTGGAAAACATCTCGTCTTAAATTCATTATGAAGTTATTTGACTACAAATGTATGTGTCGCTATTTAACTACGCAAGTATTTCCTGAAATTTTTTTATATGATTCTTATGCGACTTATTTGTCAATTATAAAATCAATAACAATGAAATGTCCAGAGGTTCACTTGAAAATAGGTAGTTGAAATACGAATAGAACTTAAACTACAACGAATTTAAATTGGTAATGGGCGAATTGGAATTCAAGAGGAAATTTGAAGAGATTAATTCTAATTTAGAGCGGTAAATTATACAATAATATTATGAATGCAAATTTGTCTTATATCAAAAAGTTAACTGTTCTGGCAACAAAAACCTTATTTAAGTGCTATTTGTTAGCTATTCTGTCAACTGTATTGTATCTTATAGTTGGATACCTACTGCTCAGGAGCAATGCGGATGGCGCCTTCTTTTCAATGACCGGGTCCTTACAGACCGTCGGAAAGTTCCTGTGGTTAATTGGCTTGATTCTGCTGCCGATCCTGCTTTTTCTATTTAGCAATAAATATGTTTTTTCAACAGTTGCCAGCAAGGTGATCGAGGAAAGACAGGATGATCTTATCATACCAGCATTGGACAAAATTCTGTTGGTTTACCAATCCAATCAGCCTGACCTTGTTCAAAATGCAGGTGATTATACTTTTGCGAAACTCAAGTTGATCAACGAAGTGAAAAACACAAAGATTGAAAATCCATGGATCAAGCGTATTGTGGTATTTGGCTTGAACAAGATAAGCTTTGACAGCTTAGATCTCGACAATAATAATAACTTTTATGATATTGTGAAGTCCAAATTTATTGCTGTATTGGAAATGCTGACTGATGCTGACAATAGACCTTTCTGGGTCTGTATCGCTATTCAATGGCTGATTATTCTATTTATTTGGTTTGCTGGTTCGGATGCATCTTTGGTCAGTGGATAAAAATTGACTGTAAATGATGTATAAAATGTTTTTGGTAAAATAGGACACGACAAAATCGTTTGCCGAATCGGCCGGGAGTTCAATAAGCGGAAGCGCTGGGTGCTCTGTTTTTCGATAAACATTTCAGAAATAAATAAATTAATATTTGAAGATGTTTATTGGGCAAGATTCACTATGAATTTTGGTGTAATCGCGGAGGAATCTATAAGTGATACCTTTATTGCATCAGAAGGTGATGTTTGATCTTATAAGGGTTCGTAGTATATGGGATAAATATCTTAATGTGAAATTATATTATGTTGGAATGGGAAATAATCCTGTAAAAAGATAGATCAAAATGGAGGTTGGGCCAAGGACAATATAGGGATAAACAGAAAAGGAGGTGTAGTTTTTGATGATTGCGATGGAGTTTTTGAATTATTTGGTCATGGCAATTTTCAAGGAATAGAATATTATGACTCAAAAGGTAATAAACATAAGGCGAAGGACGCTGCTGCAGTGAGTAAAATGTTGATGGAAAAAGTCCGCGATGGAAAGATGCAATGCAAAAAGGTCAAAAAGTCGTACTGATTATGTACGCTTGCAACGCTGGATCCACAGAATTTCTGTTTAAAGGTGAATTAATGCCAAATCTTGGACCTCTTGCGATGAAGATGTCAAAATCAAAATTATTTAAAAATGTTACAATTCTTGCAGCAGATGGTTACGCAATATTTGGTAACCCAAACGGGAAATCGGAGTTTTTGGGTATAGGAAACCATAAAGGTGATGGAAGATTCATAAAATTTGAAAACGGGAAAATGACATCAAAACAACAACGCGCATATATCTCTCCAGGAGTTAATGAGAATTTACCTAAAGATAAAATAAAATGAAATTTATGTCAATAATTTTAGGGCTGCCAATTTTTTTCGGCTGTCAGAATAATAAGGAGAAAGTATCGATAGATCCTCATCCTGAAGAAATCGAATTGAATAAGAAAGAAACAGACTCATTATGGCAAAAAGCGTTGAATGGGGGGGATTTTGATGCTTACGAAAAAATTTCTGAGAATTATTTAGATACTTATCGATTTTACGACTTATATTATTATTCACTGATTATGGCGAATAAATATCAATGTCCTAAAGCATATGAACATCTTTATTATATTTTACATGAGTCTATAACAATAAATGGTGTAAAGATGAAAAGCAATGATGAAATAACCAATAATATGGCTAAATTTTATCTTATGAAATCAGTAGAATTAGGTAACAAAGATGCTGAGTCTTTTAGTAGGGAAATTTTTGGCGATAGTATTCCACCCTTGGAATCGGGTTATTTTCTAAGAAAAATTGAGGATGAATATAGAAAGCTGGAAAGGATGCCATAAACATTCATTTGGATTACGGGGCAAGGTTCTATGACGCTGAGATTGGCAGATGGAATGATTGAAAGAGATCCAGCAACTGGAAAAATAATTTTTAATTCAATAGGAACATTTAATGCTGTTAAATCTCCCTATCAGAAATATTTAATGCGATATGAGAATGGAACAATAAGAACTGATAAACAAAGAGATGTTTTTGTTGAAAGGCTTTTAAGCGTCGAATATAACGATAAAGATGGTAATTTAATTGTTGTCGAAGCATCGAAGACTCATGTTAATGGAATACCTATGTCTCAGTGTATGTCAAATTGCAATGGATTAACTTTCGGTGATGGTGAGTTTTTTATTGATGGATATGGTGCTGGTAAAATTTTGGCCGATGAATACACAGAATTGCAAGGATATGAGGATAAGGGAAATAATCCGAAAGATGTTCCAGATCACAATGTAATGTCCGTAGGAAGGAGTCAGCCTGGTGATTTTTGGGAACCTTTTCATTCTGCTTCCAAAAGCGGGAATGGATATAGAAACAAGAATGATATAAATCCCATTGAAGAGAATGCAAGTAGAGATGAAGCGACAAACTATGTTAGATATGAAAAAGGATCAGAAGGATTTAATCAAATAATGAATTACATAAGAAAATACTTCAAAAAGAATGAGACAGAGAATAATTAAATTTTATTTAATGATTGTTGTTGGAATATTCGTTACTGGTTTACTAACGGGATGTTCTATCCTCTCAATAAATTGTAGCGGTATGAAGTATCTTTCTCTAATCTCTGAAATAGGAAAAAACGGACAGAGCCAATATTACATAAATGCTTCATTTCCTTATAAATCAGAAGCTGGCTTTTTTGAGGATGATAGAGTACGAATGAGAAAAAGCAATCTAAGAAAATCTGATAAGATAAGACTATTAGAGGAATACCTATGTTTTTATCGGAATGATAAACTTAGCAATAGGATGTATTCCCAAGTCTATGGTAGAACGGAGAATAGGATTAAGATCTCGACAGAAAAACTAAAATTTCCGATTGAGATCGAAGCGTTGTATTCACTGACATCTTATTTATTTGATGATGCAGTAGTGATTTCCCCAATAATTCTGAATAAACATACAGGTAAAAATTGTAATTTTAATAGAAAAGACATGGACACAGTTTATCTCTTGTATAAGAAATGGTTTAAGAAGATGAAAAAAGGTGAATTTTCAAATTTGACTTGGCCATTGAAAAATTCTGATTACATATGGTTAGGGGAAGATGATGTCAATAATATCGAATCTTTAATAAGAAGAGATTTATAGGAATAGAAGGACAGTTGGATTACAGGGCACGTTTTTATGATGCCGAGATAGGCAGGTGGAATGTGGTGGATCCGTTGGCGGAGAAAAGTAGAAGATGGTCACCATACAATTATACTTTAAATAATCCAATAAGATTTATAGATCCTGATGGTATGGAGTGGGCTGACCCAAATTCAAGAAAAATAGGCGAAAGATTACAGTCACTTATACAAGATAGATTAAAGATGGAAAATTCTTTCTTAGCAAAAGCACAGAATGAAGTATCTAAAATACAGGCAAAAATTGATAAAGAAGGTACTAGTGAAAAGCTTTCGTCAAAATTAGAGTCTGCCCAAAGTGAAGTCGCTACTATTAATGAGAGAATAGGAGATTTAAATAGTTCGTATAATGAGCTGGCAGAGATGGGAAGCAAAGATGTTAGTCAGAAATTTGCATTTAATGAAATTAGCGATGCGAGCGTTGGATTCGCTTATAAGGAGAAAGGTATTATCACTATGGACATTCCTAGTGATGCAAATGGCGTACATGAGGCTGTTCACGGTTATCAAATATACAAATCGGGAGGAATTAAAACAACAGAACGAATTGATGTTGAAGTTCCAGCTTATCAGCGCCAATATTCTTTTGACAGCCAATCGGTATCTGGGATCTCATCTCTTTGGGGAGGAATAAAAGGAAGAAATGATATTAATAAAAATTGGGTAATGGGTATTAATAGTAATGGTAAGCTGATATATATATGCCTGCTTTTGGGATTTCTGAAATGCGTAAACTACTTAATAACATTCGAAATGGAAAATAGGTTTAAACTAGTTTATATCATTTTTTTTATTTTATTTTTTAGCTGTAAGACCGAAAAATCGATTTTTGGGATCTACAGTAGCGAAAATTTTGGGAGAATTGAATTGAAATCGGATTCAACGTTTAAATATCGAGGGGGACATTTAGATTTGGTATATTTTTCGAGCGGTGTCTGGCAGAAAGTCGAAAATAATTCTGTTTTGTTAAACAGTACAATTACCAATACTACTGCCCAGCTTTTCCTAACAAAAAATAATAGGGCAAAAAATAACAGCAAAATTCTAAAATTTATCCCAACCTTAGTCGGTGATAATGAGATAAAAAATTATCGTTTTTACTTATATCTTGATAATGAGATGTATACTGATGTTCGATGTGATTCATTAAATCAAATAGATATTCGAAAACAATTTAGCCAGTTATTTATAAAGATAAATTATGAGCCACCATTGTCTTCTTCTACTGCCATTTCAACACCGATAATATCCGAAGTATTTAACATTGAGAATACTGATGCATTGGATTTAGAGTTTACCGTGTTTATTGAAAAGAATAAATTCTTTTATAAAAGTTTTGATTCCTATTTATTGAATGGAAAAAGAGCAACTCTTTATTTTATGAATGAATATACTGGGAAATGGGAAAAATTAAAAAAGATAAATAGAGATTAAGATTACGGGGCCAGGTTCTATTGACCTCTCCCCAAAAAACTGGATCATTTAAAAGTAGAGAATTCGGGTATGAATTACTAATTTTAAAAGGGAGGAAAAGCGATGAAAAAATCAAAGTTTACCGAAGTACAGATCGCCTTTGCGATCAAGCAGTCCGAGACAGGTACCCGTGTGGAAGAAGTCTGCAGAAAGATGGGTATCAGCGAAGCAACGTTCTACAACTGGAAGAAGAAATACGGCGGACTGGGCGTATCGGAGCTGCGTAAGCTTCGGCAACTGGAAGAAGAGAATGCGCAGCTGAAAAAGCTTGTGGCAGATCTTAGCTTGGACAAACAGATGCTGCAGGATGTATTAAAAAAAAAGTTTTAAAGCCTTCTCAGCGTAGGAAAATGGTTACCGGACTCATTTCTGATTATCGGATTTCACTCCGTAGAGCATGCGAGGTATCTCTGCTGAGCACCTCAGTTTGGTATTATAAACACCATAGACGTGATGACGGTCCATTACGCCTTCGCATAAAAAGCATTGCTGAAACACGTGTCCGTTACGGCATAGAGCGGATCGTCGTTCTTTTGAAACGTGAAGGCTGGCGGGATAATCCAAAACGGATTTATCGAATTTATAAGGAAGAAGGCTTAAATCTACGGGTGAAAAGGCCCAGACGCTGCCGCGCCGCAGCTCATCGGTCCGAGAGACCGGTTTTTTCTAATTTACATGACTGCTGGAGTATGGACTTTGTCGCCGATGCGCTGTTCGATGGCAGGAAAATCCGCTGCTTAACTATAGTGGATAACTATAGCCGTATATGTATGGCTATTGAGGTCGGACAGGGGCTTAAGGGAAGCGATGTTGTTTCTGTTTTGGAAGGACTCAGGCTATTTCAGCAGGCAATGCCTAGGAAAATCCAAGTGGATAACGGATCGGAGTTTATTTCCAAGGATCTCGATAGGTGGGCATATGAACATCAGGTGGAATTAGTATTCTCCAGACCGGGAAAACCAACAGATAATCCGTATATTGAGTCATTCAATGGAAGTTTTCGGGACGAGTGCCTAAATGCGCATTGGTTCCTGTCATTGGAAGATGCGAAGGAAAAAATTGAAATCTGGAGGGAAGAGTACAACACCTTCAGACCCCACAGCTGTTTAGGGGATATGACACCTGAAATGTTTATCGAAAAACAGGTCAAAACAACGGAATTCTCTACTTTAGAACACTCCTAAATTTGGGGAGAGGCCATCTGATTGGAATTCTTTAGTTTTGGGTGTAGCTAGCTAGGGTGAGATTACACCTAACGGTGACCGGAAATTAGCAGAATCGCTAAATAGGTATTCTCCTAGTACCATTTTAAAAGTTCACAGAGTTTTTGGAAAATTCTATACAAGATATGATAAAGATAAAATTTTTAAATAAATTGTTGATATTTAGCTTTTTTTATTTTATTGTTAGCGCAGCTAAATCACAAAGTACAAATTTTTTCCCTTTATTAGATAAGGTGGATAGAAGATTAGAAGAAGTATTTTTTAAAGAGAATTCTACAATAAGAAAGGTGATCCATGATATGGATGCTATTTTGTATTACGATAAAAAAGATTCTATACTCGAGATTTATTATATGGATAGATCTGCGTTTTACAATTATCTTTTGAGTAACTCAAGTTCTATATATGGGATTTTTATTAATAATAAACTCCTCGCTATAGATCGCGGAGCTAAAGAATTTTTTCAATTTCAAAAAGAATCCCTGATGTCTTTTTCAATGTTGATTAAGAAACGAAAAAATAGCTCGAAGAATTTAATCGAAATACCTGAGCCTACTGATTATAGATATTCAAAATATAAACAAATTCAGTCAGGTTTTAAACTTATTAGTAGAAATTTTTTGATTTCAGAGTAGCCTTATGAATTCGACTAATAATCTATGTATAGTAAATAGAAAAGATAATTGAGAAAGTACACTGTCAGAAAAGTTACTTCGTATGATGTAGCTTTTCTGTTTATAGATAGTTACGCGCGGTGTATCCGTACTGTAACGTATCCTTCCTACCAAGTACATATTGACTTAGGTTCCATCAGTTGTTAGCTTTGTTGCTATGAACAACATCGAAGAAAAAACGTGAGCGTATGCAGTCTATGATAGCAGACTGGCATCAGAGCGGTATGAGCAAGAAACGATACTGCGTGGAAAATGGGATCAATGAAGCGACCTTCTATTATTGGTTTTCGCGCATTAAAGAAAATGACATAGCCGCCCGCGGAAGCTTTATAACAATTGATAAGGCGCGGGGAAAGAGCGATGTTGAGATTATTTATCCCAATGGTGTGCGTATCAAGATCGAAAACGATGTTGTTGTATCACAGCTGATCCGTCTGTACTGATGTTTGCGCTGGACAGCGCTGATAATGTGCAAATTATACAAAGCAATGTAGGAAATTCTGAATTTCAAGACTCAAATTATCCGCAATACGGTAGCTTTGTCAGATACAATCCAAGTGGCAGATCACCTTTTCAGGGGCGAAATTATGTAGGATTAGGACATGAGCTGGTGCATACCAGAGACCGTTTTAATGGAAATTTGGATATGAATATTTGGCAAACTGTAACCGATCAAAATGGAAATCAAAAATCAATACCATATGCAGAAGTATCTGCAACCCATACAGAAAACCAAATCCGAGCTGAAAATGGCTTACCTTTAAGAACACATTATACTGTTGATGCAAATGGAAATGGTACAGGCACTAGGATTATTTATAATAGAACAAGACAAAGTCGTTACTATAATTCTAATGGCGTAACTAACCCAAACTATAGACCAATAAGCAGAAGAAGAAATCAAATACCATTTACATATTAATTAGCATGAAGAATTTCGTTTTATTTTTTATAAGCTTTGTTTTTATAGGGTGTAGCTCAATTAAAAACTTCAATACATTTTCCAAACAAATTTATAAAGCTCAGAAAGTGGAAAAAGATTGTGGAGTTTATCCAAAACTATCATTCGAAAGCAGAAAAAAGGTGATTGATCGAATTGATTTTATAAATTATAGTAATGATACAGTTTATTGCCTTGAATCTTATTATACGGAAACTGGCGAATATTATAGTGCTATATGGACAAAGAAAGGAACTGTTGAATTCAAAGTTTATCAAAATAACCTAGAATACGGCCAAAAATTTTTTATCAAAAGACTTTATAAGATGATTGAAGAGTGGGATCTCCCAACAATACAAAAAGCTGAAAAAGAATCAGGAGGTATGCTAGGTGGTGCAATGATGATGGGAGCCATAATAACCCTTGATAACGGTAATTTTAAAATGGATTGTATACAGTTTAAGGAGTTCTTTAACATAGGCTTAGATAAATAATGATTATGTGTTTTTACCTGGAATCATTTAGATCTCAGCAAGGCATGTGGAAAACTCATCTTTGAGTTTCATGGACAATATGTAATTGGTAGGACGGATACGACAATATAATAATCAAGACCTTACGGGGTGCTGGTCAGAAAAAATAGAAGAAGTTGAGAAAACCTTTAAAGTAAATTAATATGGCAAAATATAAATCGCAAGGTATAATTTTAGTGTTTTTAATTAGTGCTTTGTTTTGTTCTTCAATACCTAATCAAGTTTCCAAAAAAATCAGATTAGTTGGTAAATGGGGTGGAAAAACGGATAATATTTCTATTATTATGAAATTTAAGCGAGATTCTGGTTTTATAGAATATCTTCCCTTTAATAAGAAAGTTTCATTTACGTATAGAATTGAGAAAGATTCTATTCTTTCCATATCAAACGGTCTTAATAAATCTTTACATATCATTGAATTTTTGTCTGAAGATAAATTTATATTATTTCCGTATCCTAAAAAATTAAATTCAGAAATTATTGATTTAATTGATCAGGTTGAATTTGTTAGGGATAATTGTGACAAGAAATAAATTACGGAAAAAAATGAATAGACACATAGTATAAACAGTACGATTACGGGGCAAGATTTTATGATGCGAAGATAGGCCGATGAAATGTGGTGGATCCGCTGGCAGAGCAGTATAGAAGGTGGTCTCCTTATACCTACGGAGTAAATAATCCAATAAGGTTTATTGACCCTGATGGAATGAGAGTGGATAACTATGAAATCTATGATGATGGTAGAGTCGAAGTAACTAGAACTAAAGATAAAACCAATACTTATACATATCATGATGCTGATGGAGCAACTAGAGATCTTGTTACATATAATAAACGTGATATAAAAGATTCGAAAGGAAACACCGTTGAGTTAGTTGATTTATCAACAGTGGATCCAAGTCTGTTACTTATTACTGATAATGCAAAAGCACAAGGTTTCACTTATTTGCAAGAAGATTTTGTTGCGGCAGTGTTGGGAGCGGCAGGTCATTTTACAGCTGATGATTTAAACGGTATGGCCAGAAATTACGGTGACTATGGCTTACAAACAACACAGTTAACTGACAAAAATGGAAAACATAGTGGACATGGTGGAAAATTAGGTGAATATGCCGATATTAGATATGGAAGTTCTTATCCTTCAATGAGCCAAGCAATTGGGGTAGGGGATAAAAATTATAGTGAATATTTTAGTAACCAGATTGTTAAATCGCTTAATAGTTTGGGATTCAACAATCCTTATTCAATTCTTACTGAGAATTCAAGTGGCAATGGGCCGGCTTTACCAAGAACAAATTTTGTAGCACCTAAAAATGGACAAAATTTCCACCATAAACATCATATGCACATTCAGAAATTAAATAAAAGTAAGTTTAGTTTTAAGTGATAAATAATGAAGAAGATAATATTTATATTTTTATGTCTTTTTGTGTCAAATCAGTTCCTATGCAAAGGGCAGGCTGACAAAAAGATAAATGGCATTACACGTCCTCAAATCATATCGAAAAAAATAAGTAAGGATGAGTATACCAATTTAATTGCACATAAAATTGACCGCAAATTAGACTCATTGTCAACTATAAAAAAGATAAGAAGTAGATTTGAATTTATCTTGGAAAATAATAAGTCTATTGTTTTGCAAGATAAAGGTAAGGAGGATGTTTTAACTTATCGAAAATATAGATATTTGAGCAGTTTGAATAAAACTATATCCTTATTTTCTAAAGATGGTTATGAAAACAATGAATTATTTCTGCTAAATCTACAAAATGGTAATCGTTATAAATTGTTATCAACTCCTTATATAAACAAGAATGGTAAAATGTTTTTTACCTTTAGTAATAATATTGAGATAGATTATCTAAGCAATAAAATTGAATTGTATTTGATTTGTAGCGATAATTCAATTATCAACTTGAAAAGTTTTGATTATGAAGAATCTGCCCCAGTTGAGGTATTTTGGGTAGCAGAGAATGAACTTGCGATCAAGATCCTTAATTATATAGACGGAAATGAGATATTACAGTGTGAGAAGTGGGAAATAAATTTTTAATATTCAACTGGATTACGGGGCAAGGTTCTACGATGCTGAGATAGGAAGGTGGAATGTGGTGGATCCTTTTGCTGAGAGACATCCAGGGGCAAGTAGTTTTAATTATGCTAATAACAATCCCATTCGTTATATAGATCCTGATGGTAGAGATCGGGTCGAATCGCAGAATGGAGATATGATGTTACGGCAGATAACTATCAAGATGAAGGAGTTCTTCAGAATGGTGAGACTTACAGAGGAACATTTTTATGAAAGGGTGAGTACTTGGAATAATAAAAAATATAAAGGAGCTGTCTTAGAGACCTATCACACTTTTAAGAAGATGACCTATTCTCCAATTAAAGACGCACAATTAGAAATAGCAGGGCAGATGCGAAATTCAATGATTGGTGATATTGATCTTACGCTATTTCTTATTCTAGCTGACGGAACTGAAAGAGATTGGACCCATAAAGCAGTCGCAGGGGGGGAATGGTGCACCAGAAAATGGAGAATATACCACCGATACCTATCGAGATAGAAGGAGAAATCATGGGGATTATAGTGAGGGGATGAATAAAGACGGGGTTGGTTTTAGTTTTAATTTGAATCCTCAATTTGATACTGGACGCACTGAATTACGAATACACCCTGACGGCAATAGTGAAGGAACTAAAGGATGTATTGGAATGTCTGGTGAGTGAATGATTTTGACGAATTTCCGAGACAATATCAAAAATATAATACGATCAAAAAGATCAATATCAACACAAGTTATGATCAATAATAATCCGAATAATGATGGTAGAAATGGGAAAAAAATACCGAATGTTAGTGAATAGGATATTACTTTTCAATTTATTTTTATTATTGAGTTGTAATGAGAAAAGTAATTCAAAAATAGAGAAAGAAACTACCTTAATTCGCGATACAATTGAGAGCAAAATTAACATACAACCCGACTTAGCTGTCAACGGTTTAAAATTGTTAGATGAGAGTTCGGTGCGAAATATTACATCGAAGAAATTACAGGCAAAAGATTTTATTAGAGCACATCCAGCAGTAGTGTTTTTAAGCAATGACAATATTCAATACCTTATTGCAAGTCAATATGAAGGCGATATTGCTAATTATTTTAGCTTGTTTGAGATGGGATATTTACGAGATCAACCGGGGCTTGATTCTGTTGGAGTTAAGATCCAATATAATGATTTTATATCTGATTCGGGATTGAAACTGGGCATGAATTTAAATCAACTTATAGAATTGAAAGGTAAGAGATATAAAGAATATTCTGAACATGGAGTAAAAGTCCTCTCATATACAATTGATAATCCAGACAGCCCTTTTATAAGAGAAACTGGACTTCCGCTTTATTTTATAAATGTATCATTAAAAAATAATAAGGTATTTAAAATTATATTTGGTTTTGAATATCCGTAATTATTAAAATCAAGCAATATATATGATTACGGGGCAAGGTTCTATGACGCGGAGATTGGAAGGTGGAATGTGGTGGATCCGCTGGCGGCAGAATATTGCTCAACGTCGCCGTATACCTATGTCGAAAATAATCCGATTGGATATATTGATCCGACTGGAATGTATAAAGTGGATGCTAACCTACAGATATAGATTATAATAAATATGATCATATAGTAGAAGGTGGAATAAACATAGCATCAGGAAAATTACAGATAATAGATTGTCCAACGGGGCACATAGAATTATCTTTAAATATTAGTCCTGGAAAATACAAAGTCCGTGTATACTCTTCAAATTTAGTTAGTGTTAATGAAAATGATTTGCCTAATGATACTGACAATGATTACTACCGTATAGAACTATGGAAAAGTAATGATATGGAACGTAAAGTTTTAAAACAATACGAATATAAATAACAAAAAGCCACCGAGTAGGTGGCTTTTTAATGCCCCCTTCTATGCGCTCTTATTCCGCGCTATCAGCCATAACTTGAGCCCGCCCTTTACAATCATTCAGTACAATTTTTCCTGCGTTAACGATAGAAGCGGCATCCTTTTGCCCCGCAAAGATATAGCGGAAAGCGCAGCCGATGAGTGTGCGAAATCGGAACGCCCATTAAAAAGAAAGGCAAAGATTTAAGATGGTTCAGACCCACAAAAACTGAAATTGATTGTAGATGGAATGGCAAATCCGTACATAGATATCAATGCAATTAATAATTCAATAATTTCTCTGGCATTTTCACAGTTGTTTCGGGAGGGGAGGATTGAACCTGAAGTTAAAAAATGGGCGGAGGCTGCAATTAGTAGGGAAGCTGTTTTTCTTGATTTTTGGGAGGAAGATCAGGCTTTAAGAAAGGAGAGAGTGAATCAGCTCTTGAATGATTTACGAAAAGCAAAATGAAGTATGTTTTTAAAACTTCTAATATTCAAGGAGCCACCTAATCGGTGGCTTTTTTCATGGCCGCTTCGATGCGCTCCTGCTCCATGATATCAGCCATAATATGAGCCTGCGCTTTACAGTCATCCAATATAAACCGCAAGCTGTCGATGAAGTTGTTTTTGGCTTTTAGATCTTTCACTAATTTTTTATCCTTACAGGACAACATTACAGATAGCAGCATTTCTAAAAGAATAATTGTTTTCACTGTGATTTTATTTGCTAATAAAATTGGTGAAAATTTCTTATGGCATGCGCAATTAGATTTAACTGGAACAATACTCTCAATCCTTGGTTTAGGACGCTTCTGAGTTGTGATAAAAAAGAAATTTAATTTGGATAATATGAAATAGAAAGTTATCTTTAAATAGTTTTTAAGTCAGTTAAGATAACCATGAAAAGATTTGTTAAAACTATTTTTTTTGTATTTCTACTTCTCATGTTGGGGTGCCAGAAAGAAAATAATAACACAGAACTAATAGATATAACGTCAAAAGCGAAAAGTATTTACGATAACAGTTTAAAAGAAAAAGGGACAAATAAATTATTCGATAAATATGGTATTAAGATCGCTTGGGATGACTATAAAATTGCTGCAGACGGCTCTCTAATTATATCAACAAGAATTTCCAAGCAGCCGAACAACAATGGCAATATTTTAGGTAGATTTGAATTACATTTCGAAAAACATGGCGAATCATATAGTAACGGGTCTATTAAATATTTTTTACCATGGAAACAGGCAAAAAGAGCGGATTATATCGCCTATGATTTTACAGGTAAGATTATTAGACCAAAGGCTTCCCTTAAACTAAAAGGAGATTTTGATCCTTCCAATACATATCAACAGTATTTTTATCCTACAGATGTCGTCAAGAGAAGCTGTCCCGCTAATTTATATTTTAACATAGAAACTAATTCATGTGAATTTATATGGAACATGCCAATCGGTGGGAATATTACGCCCATGTACTGGGAAGTAAATTATGAAAATTTAGTATCTCGCTATTATTTGGCACCTCTAGATGATAACGGAACACCTTATTATCCTGAATTAACTGATCCAAGTTATCTTGATATGGTAGATGTGGTTGCGTATCCAGAATACAGATGGTATGGAGGAGAAGTATTTTATGCGGCTCCGATCCTAAATCCTTATTATATACCTAATAGTAATGATAATGGTTCTGGGTCAAGTGGGGGTGGGGGAGGATCAGGTTCTGGACCAGGTACAGGCTCTGGATCAGGTACAGGTTATACAACAGATATATCTAAACTGAATTTTGACCTAGAGGGAATTTTAAATTATTATGAGGATGAATACTATAACGATAACGGAATCAGCAGACCGCGAACGTTCGATTTTTGGCTTGAAGTAGAGAAAACAAGGAGTCAGGCCACAGGACTTGTAATAGGTATCGTAAGTGTTACTCCCATTCCAAAAAAGCCCATTGATGAATATATAAATGCTCACGGCGAACGGGTTGTAAGAGAATTAACAGTTCTACCTTCTACGGTAAGGTACACTCCTACACCTTTAGGGAACAGTTACCTAATAATGGCCAGTTTTATGGTTAATGCCGTATATAAATACTACGATGGAGCTCTATGTACTAAAATAGTTACCAGACAGTATGAACGTACTGGTGGCTGTATCGTTTGGTAATTTAGGTAGAGCTTACTATTTTTAAATAAAGCTTATAAAAAAGAGATGCAAAACAAAGAGATCGAATTAACTGAAGATTCCATTGGCTTAAAGCGTTATGGGATCTTACAACTAATCAATAACTCATATGTTAATTTCCAATGGGAAATAGGGAAATATTTTATTGATCTACATAAACAAGGGGACGAAGAATTTATTGCGTCGGAATCGTTGCGACTACAGAGGAATTGGGGAAATTTATTCAGTGTGGATAATATTCGTATGTCAATTGCCTTTGCTACTCTATTCAAAGACCCGATTCGGGTGGGGGTACTTGGGGCAACAGTCAGCTGGAATTATCTAAAGGTTTTGCTTCCGTTGAACGATGTTGAACATATAATGAGTTTAGTGAAATTGTGTACAGATGAAAATCTCAGTATCGACGCTTTAAAAGAAATGATAAATCAGCTTCTAGCCAAAGGCGAGATCGGAAAACTTTCTCAGGAAAAAGTAAATAAAACCAAACCTGATAAACTGTTCCAGATTAAAACAAATGAGCAGGGAAGAAATGGTAGTATCTCATTTCGTTCTACAGACATTTTGATTATGGATGGTCAGAGTGCTCTATCTTCCGACGGTATTATAAACAACTTATTTCCGGATAGTGATCTAGAAGAATTTCTTAAAATTAATTTGCTACAAAATTCTGTATTCAAATAAATATAAATAGTTTCGATGTAGCCTGACAGTTAAAGATAGATTACCCTAACACTTCTTGGGATTGCGGGTAGCAAGAGAAGGTTAGAATTGTTTCATGTTATCGTATCATTACTACATTTCTCACATCATAAGACTTTAATGTAGCCGGGGCAATCGAGTAATCAGTTTAAGAAATTTAATCTATAAAGTACTAATGGCACATAGACATAAATCCGTGTGCCATTTAATATTTTTATTGAAGATGCTCAGTGTCTAAATCCACAGTTAATCCGATCTGTGTCTATTTATCATACACATCATTGTGTATGTTGATGTTAAACTTGTTTAGGATTGATTTGCCTTATCCCGGATGATATAATCCGGTGATCGGCATCTTTTTGTATTTGTTATTCCCTGTTTTGATATTCTTTCAAAATAGGATTTCCAAAAGCTCGGGATATTTTAAATGGTGCTCTTACGTTTTCTTCTTCTTTTGGATGGTAGCGTGGTTCTGTTTGGTATATTCATTACTTCATAAATAAAACAACAACACCCAATCCGACAAAGACTGGGCGTTGTTGTTTTATTTGAGTATTGCCTGCGTCTTGCTTTTGGCAAGGCATGCGTCAAGCAGTGCAAATACGTGCTCATTTTCACTTTCGGTGAACTTTTCAATATCCTGAAAGCTTTCCACTATCCTACGGTTAAAGGCGACCTCGCTGGTCTCCCCAGCGAGATAATCCAGTGTGACACTAAAAGCCTTAGCAATCTTCTTTGCAGCATCGAGTGAGGATATCCTTCCCAACATCCGTACTTGCCAATTATGTCACAGGATACGTCATTTTTTTAGGCAGTCATTTTTCTGCGTGAATCATATAGGGATATTGTACTTTTCATTCTCCTCCTAGTGTTTCCGAAATTATTGGACCATTTTATATTTTTTAGGTTTAACGCTATCATCTCGAATAAGCCATCCTTTGGTAACCGCATTATTTAATGTATTTATCGCACTTTCATAACTATAATCATATTCAGTTTTACAAAAATTTAAAACCGAATTTTCATCAACCCAATTTTTGAATAACTTAGTGTTCAATAACCTGTGTTCGATTAGATCAATTAAGTTTGGTTTTTCTTTTAATATAAGATAGACATCACTTTTGTTGGCTTTATGAAAGCTTTCTATTTTTTGAAGTAGTTCCTCCCAAGTAGGTAGCGATTCTAATGAGTGAAAATCTTTTGGCGTGTATCCATAAAATCCTATTAATTCGTTAATAACTTCGGTACCTACATTTGCGCCTTTTTCTGCATTTTTAAGGGTATTTGTAGTCATACTTAATACAGAGGCGATTTCGTCAGGTTGTCGTACAAGCAAATTTCTTAGAGCCTTCAACATTTTACCAGTTTTTATATTGTTTTTAATGGCAATGTTGTAAAAAGTGTCGGTCTTATAATTTGAAAAATTATTTTTCATCAATATTTTGATATATTATAATTTATTCTCATATTTGTGTAGTAATCATTGTTTAATGATGACTAAAAAAATGACAATATGAAATAGTTTTAATTAATACATACTAAATGGTATAGGTATAAAATATTAAAAGTCTCGATGCTGAAAACATCCCACACAAGACCGAGGCAGCAGATTTTATATCCATACTCCGAATTAAAGACTTATATTTGCTCTTAATTTGGAGGAGGATACTGCTGTTGATATGTGTCTTGTGTGGGAACTCAGGCAGCATGGAGGCAGTATCTAAATCCATCCTACATAGATACTATCTTTCACTATGATGTTCCCTATACCGTTAATCTCTAATGGTAAAAATGCAAAAAATTATTCAATTTATTTTTAAAAACGTTAAAAGACCAGCCGAGTAGCTCGACTGGACTTGCCAATTATGAATTTGGCCCTTTAGCCATGGACAACGTGTCGTCAATTATATAACCTTGTGAAATACCATTCCAACGTTCGTCTGGCTCTCCAATGAATCAATTTATTATTTACGTGACCTGAGCCAGGCTTGGGAAAGGTAAGATCCGATCACGGTCGGATAGGGAAGATTTTGTGCTGAGGTCACTCTTTTAAACACCTAAAAAATGAATATTTTTTTTAGGGCGGGAGAGCTCTTGCCCAATTTCAGAATACAATTTATATATAGTGCCCTACTATCTGTCCTATGTTTTTCTATGTTTAGTTTATCGGCCCAGACGCCCCGCAGGGACAGCGGGGCTGGCGGGCTAAAGGCTATCACTGCCTTAAAGATCGGGGATACCATTCCCGAAGCCCTATGGAATACGCCACTACAGGTCGTTAACCATCCTTCAGGAAAAGAACAGATCACCCTAAATTATTATCGGGACAAAAAGCTGATCATCCTGGATTTCTGGGCGACATGGTGCGGGCCATGTTTAAAAAGCTTTCCGAAACTGGATTCTTTACAGGCAGACTTTAAAGATGACCTGGCTATTCTGCTGGTCAATAGCAGAGGATCAAGGGATACCCCCCAGCGGATAAAAAATGTGTTAAGCAAAAGGGTCAATCCGGTACAGATGCCCTCTATTATTAACGATACGATACTGATAAAATTATTTCCTCCCCAATCGTTGACACATTCGGTCTGGATCAGGGACAGTAAGGTATTTGGCCTGACACTGAGCGATAAAATAACAAAAAATAGCCTTGCAGGTGCAATAGCCGGTATGTCCGATAGCATTTCTCAAAATGCTGGAGCCACTGCTCTTCCAGAAAAGAATCAATTATCTTCGGCGCCATCCGAAGATAATTCCAGCTATATCTACCGCTCATTTCTGCGGGGCTATAATGAACAATTGACCCGCCGATCCATTGTTATCCAGGATAGCAGCGGAAATGTGAACCGGATTGTCTTTACCAATAGCCCTATTCTTGATTTCTATAAGCTGGCCTATTATCCCACACTTGCGTCCTATGGACCTGCGCGGACAATATTACATGTAAAGGATCCTGATCGTTTACATGTTCCCAATGATCTAACTAGCGCTAAAGCCTGGATGGAACAGCATACATTTAACTATCTGGCGACTTTCCCAGCCCGTTCAAATGGAGAGGCTGTTAAGCTCTTCACTGCCGACATAGACCGTTATTTCGGATATCGGGTGGAGTTTGCCGAAAGAGAAATCGGCTGCTGGATAATCACCACCAACGATCCGAGGAAAATTACGGGCTTTCCCGCAGATCTGCCCAGGGAAACCAATCTATCGGACAATACCGGACTGCCGCTCTTTGTACAAAACTATCCCTTTAGTTCCCTTGTAGGCCAGCTGGAGCGGATGCACGAGGAGCCCTTTATCGACGAAACGCAGATCAGTAAGCCCGTATCCATGGACCTACCTGCTGATCTAATGGATATGGCGAAGCTGAAAAGGTCCTTTGAAAGGCAGGGGCTGCGGCTCAGAAAAGAAAGCAGGAAAATCAAAGTAGCTATTATCACTGATCCTAAAACAACCAACTAATGAAACATATCTTATACCTATTGATTTTATCGCTGACCTCAGGTAATGTATGGGGCCAGGTAGTCACCGGTGTGGTCACGGACACACAGAAAAAGCCGATAGCAGGTGTATCGGTAGCATTGGCGGAGTCCGGTCTGAAAACCAGCACCGACAGCCGTGGAAGATTTTCGATCAGCATCGATGCGGCGCTAAGAGATGCAAAATTGCGCTTTAAGGCCATGGGTTTTCAGCCGCAAACAGTAACGGTCAATGGCCATCGCAATCTATCCGTTGTACTGATCGTAAGTACAAGCATGCTCGATGAAGTGCAGGTGATCGCCTATGGTACCACCTCGCAGCGGTTCAATGTGGGGTCGGTCGCCAAAGTAAAGGCCGAGGATATTGCAAGGCAGCCTATTTCCAATCCACTAGAAGCCCTGCAGGGTAGGGTGGCGGGGCTTACAGTAAGTGCAACGAGCGGGCTGCCGGGATCCTCCTTTAAAATCCAGGTCAGGGGACAGAACACCTTGCCCAAAGCGACCGCCGCATTCGGTTCTCCGGCGCCAATGGACAATCCGCTGATCGTTATCGACGGAATCCCGTTTGCGCCGCAGAATGAAAATGTCAATCAGTTCGGCTCCCTTGCATCACCGGGCAATATCGCGCTGCTCAATAACCAGCAGGGTGGATTCAGTCCCCTAAATAGCCTGAATCCATCCGATATTGAAAGTATCGAGGTGCTCAAAGATGCGGATGCCACCGCCATTTATGGTTCCAGGGGCGGAAACGGCGTGATCCTGATCACGACCAAAAAAGGGACAGGCGGAAGGACCGGATTTGACATGGATGTCCGTCAGGGTGTTTCCTTTATGGGAAAGACTATGCGGATGATGAATACCAAGGAATATCTGACGATACGCAGGGAAGCCATCAGCAATGATGGGCTCTCGCCAAACCTTACGCTGTGGGATAACGCCTTTGCGCCTGACCTGCTAGCCTTTGATCCTGATAAGTATACAGACTGGAAGGATTATTTCCTTGGAAAATCGGCCAGTAATACGGCTTTTACCGGTGCGGTAAGCGGTGGCTCCCAAAATACAAATTTTAGGCTGGGGCTTGGGCTCAATAGGACATCTTACATCTTTCCGGGCGACTTTGCGGATAAAAGGATGTCATTTTCCTCAAACCTGCACCACAATTCCGAAAATAAGAAGTTCAGCTTGGACCTGACGACAACTTATTCTTATGGAAAGAACAATTCCGCGGGCAATGCCAACCTGCTCACGGCTTATCGGCTGGACCCGAATTTCCCGGATTTGATTGATAGGGAAGGAAATCTCAGGTGGGATTATAACGGTATACAACTGGGAATGGGAATACCAGACAATCCGATTTCGTACCTACACAATACCTACCAGATGAAAAATACCCTACTGAACAGCAACCTGTTATTGGCGTATAAATTGACGCACGAGCTGACCCTGCGGTCAAGCTTTGGTTATAATGCATTTCATGGGGATGAATATGCGGGCAATCCTTTTCTGGCACAGAATCCCTATCTGAGCCCAGAGGCGACATCCTCCTTTGGGAAGAACAGCTATGGGACGCTGATCGCCGAGCCGCAGCTGGAATTTAAAAAGACCACTGGCAGAAATGCATTTGAAGTACTCCTGGGAGGTTCTTGGCAATACAATACAAATGAACGGGAACAGGTCACCGGGCGTGGGTATACCCATGACGGACTGATCACCTCTATCAATGGCGCCCGAAACCGTTATGCGACGGATGCCTATAGCGAATATAAATACGTAGGGGCATTTGGAAGGCTCAACTATAAGTATCATAACAGGTATATCGCAGGCTTGAGCGTTCGCAGGGACGGCTCCAGCAGGTTCGGCCCTGGTAAACGGTTTGGCAATTTTGGGTCTGTCGGTCTGGGCTGGATTTTTTCGGAAGAGGATTTCATGAAAAATAAGCTGGGATTTTTGAGCTACGGAAAGCTCAGGGCAAGCTACGGCGTGGCGGGAAGTGATGCCACGGGCGATTATCAGTATATTTCCCGATGGGGGACTTCAAGTTACCCCTATGAAGGGGTGGTAGGCCTGCAGCCGCTCAACCTGTTTAATGCCGATCTGAGCTGGGCCTCGACAAAAAAACTTGAACTCGGACTGGAACTGGGATTTATGGATGATAGATTGCTTGTCAGTTCATCCTATTATCGGAATCGCTCAAGCAATCAGTTGCTCAGCTATTACCTGCCCTCGCAGACAGGATTTTCCAGTGTAGCAGAAAACTGGGACGCGACAGTACAGAATTCGGGCCTTGAGATCACGCTGCAGAGCAAGAATATCGCAAGAGGCAATTTCTCCTGGAATACCGCCTTCAACCTGAGCCTGCCAAGGAACAGGCTAGTGGCTTTTCCGGGACTGGAGACTTCCAGCTATGCAACACGGTACATGATCGGAAAGCCATTGAATGCCATTTACGCATTCCGGTATACTGGTGTCAATCCGGAAACAGGGCTATTCGAGTTCAGCGGTGCAGGGGGAGAGCTGACCAGTAATCCACAGCGGCCTTCGGGGATAAGCTTTAATGATTTTAATTATATAGGTACCACCGATCCGGCTTATTTCGGTGGATTACAGAATACGTTGACCTATAAAAATTTTCAGCTGGACCTATTTGTGGAATTCAAAAAGCAGACAGGCTCCAATTATCTTAAGCAGGTTTATAACGGGGCGGTGGGTCAGGAATATAATTTGCCGGCAGCCATGCTTGACCGGTGGCAGCGGCCCGGAGACCGGGCGGAATTCCAGCGTTATACCACGACTTTTGGCAGTGATGTATTCAAAGCAGGACAGAGTTATGCCCTTTCGGATGCCGTATATTCGGATGCATCATACATCCGCTTTAAAACGCTGAATGTTTCCTACACCCTTGACAAGAAAATAACAGAAGCACTCCGGGTTAAGGTATTACGGATCTATGGTTCCGCCCAGAATTTATTTACGATAACTAATTATCTGGGAAATGATCCTGAGACCCAGGGCTTATATACGGTTCCGGTGCTGAAGAGCTTTGTAATCGGGCTGCAATTGTCCCTTTAAGATAGCTTATAGACATAATAAATAATTTGTAATGATGAAAAAATTCTTAATAATAATTTTTTTCTATGCACAGCTGATGCTACTTTGCTCCTGTGAGAAGATGATCGAAATCGGGCTCCCCAGAAATGAACTCACTGAAGAAAAAGTATTTGGTGACAGTATTTCGGCAAATGCCGCGCTGATAGGAATCTATGCCAAGATCCAGGGCGGGCTAAGCTTCCTGTCGGGGTCGATGACGATCTATCCCGGCATGTCTGCCGATGAAATCGTGCAGCAGGGCAATAATGAAAATACGCAGTTCCAGCAAAATATGCTGATAGTGGATAACGGTACGATCGATGTGCTCTGGACATCAGCCTATGCACAGATCTATAGCCTGAATGCTTGTATTGAGGGGCTGGAAAAGAGCACAGGCCTGAGTGTGTCGCTACGCTCCCGGTTGACCGCCGAGGCTTTATGCCTGCGGTCATTGCTCTATTTTTATCTGATTAATCTTTATGGGCCAGTTCCTCTGGTGCTGACTACCGATTATGGAGCAAATAGAATTCTTCCGCGGAGTTCAGAAGCTGTTATTTACGACAAAATTATCGAAGACCTGAGGCAGGCAAAGACAATATTACCCGGTGCCAGTGCTTCAAATGTGCGGGCCGATAGAAATTTTGCTTCGGCATTGCTTGCACGGGTATTCCTTTTTACGGATAGGTATCAGCAGGCCGCTGATGAGGCGACGGCACTTATCGAAAGCGGGGTGTTTAAGTTGGCGGAAACACCGGAAAAAGTTTTTGACGGTGGGAGCAGGGAACTTATCTCCGTATTCTCATCCATATATCCTGGCAGGGCTACCTGGGAAGGCTATACCTTTGTTCCTTCTTCCTTATCGAGTGTGCCGGCCTACATAATCACCGGGTCGCTTTTAGCAGCTTTTGAGGAAAAAGACCTACGCAAACAGCAATGGATCCGTAT
The DNA here is from genome assembly GCF_003627955.1 of Sphingobacterium puteale. Classification (GTDB taxonomy): domain Bacteria; phylum Bacteroidota; class Bacteroidia; order Sphingobacteriales; family Sphingobacteriaceae; genus Sphingobacterium; species Sphingobacterium puteale. The sequence goes on from NZ_RBWS01000011.1 coordinate 235,078, forward strand.
GAATGAAATACAGGGCGTAAAGTATGCCTATCCCTTTAAATATCAGACCAGGGATCTCAATAGCGGAGCCCGTGCAGAGCACTATGCGGTGTTGCGGCTGGCGGAGCAATACCTGATCCGAGCTGAAGCTGATCTGAAGCTGGGTAATATGGGGCAGGTTTTTGAGGATCTGGACCTGATCAGAAAGCGTGCCGGGCTCAGTGTCCTGAAACGGGAGATAAGCGGAGAAGAATTGCTTCTGGAAATCGAGAAACAGAAGCGCCTTGAGTTTTTTTGCGAATGGGGGCACCGATGGTTTGACCTGAAACGCACCGGACGGGTTGACGCAGTTATGTCTGGTCAAAAGCCAGAGTGGAGCTCGGATGCTGCTTTATATCCGATACCACGCACGCAGATCGAACGGAATTCTTTTTTGACCCAAAATAAAGGATACTAGCCAGTGAGAGGCGGGTCTGAAAGTACAACGGCAATTTTCGATCTGAAAATTGCCGTTGCTCAGATGCTTCAGTACCAGCGATTAGTTTTTTGTAATATGGGGCGCAGACGGGTTAGGCGTCTGTGAAGACCCGGAAAGTACGTAGCTGCTACCGCTTGCTGTTGTCTGGCTCGGCAGGAAGCCTGAAACACACTGATTGTTGTTACCTGTCGGACAATCATCCGATGGTGGTGTAGCAGAGGTCCCTAAATAAACAGCGTCACTCGATGAAACGGGATTACCGGGCGAGTAATTGCTGGTAATCCTGAACCATCGGTATTCTGTTTGTTTCGGCGCTTTAGCTGCTCCATCTTTTTTTTCCATGGCGTTTACAATGAAGAAACTCCCTAATAATAATGTCAATGCTGACACTCCGGCAATAAATTTTGATTTTAAAGTTTTCATAACTTTTGTTTTTAAATTGTTAATTTTTGTTCTGCATATCGTTTTTACCTCACAGTATGCAATCGAGGGATCCTGTATAATGACCGGCCGGCTTCCTGGAAGTCAGCTGTCTGGGTGATTTCCTGTTATCTGAATTGTTATTACAAATTTAGATCGGGCGCCTTTCCTAAACTTGTACGATTCGGACAACTATTCACTTTTTTTTATTTTTTTTTCTAAATAGTATTTGGCTCTGTAATAAGCTGTATTATTGGCGATCCCTAAAAATGCTTTTTTCTGTTCCACGGTCAGTAGTTTGATTAGCCCGGGGCGGTACAGGTATAGGTCATGGAGGCGCTCTTCCGCTCTTAGGGCATGGATGGTATGCTGATGCCGTACGGCATGATTGAGCTTATGCTGGGTAAGGATATGGTATACGGATTTTAGACCTGGAAATGTTTCGACCATGTCCTGAAAGTATTGATTTCGTATCTCAAATAATGTAGTGTCCTTGAGGAAGCGGATAGCAATCGGCTCGTTTGACTTGGAAAAAACATGTTTGGTGCCCGTAAAAAAGGCTCCGGGCTCGCAGATCCGTTCGATCACGAGCTGATCGGCCGAATTGATATGCTCCTTGGACACAAGGCCCTCCAGGACAAAACACCATTTCTCGACGGGTTCATCCTCCTGCTTATAAAAATCGCCTTTTCGGTAACTGCGTTTTCTGCCGAAGTGCTGCAGAAGTTCCTTGAGTTCGTCCTCAAGCGCAAGGTACTTTTCAAAGTAGGTAAACATTCTTTTCATTGCATTAAGGTTGTATTTATTAATAGGTTGTTCTGCTTTTCCCGGATATGGCCCATTGTGGTACCACATCCAAAAAACAGCTAATAAAATGATCTTTTAGTTTCGCCAAAAGTGACAGAAGGGACAGTCTATTTGGATTATTATTTTGGAGAGAATAGGAATGGCCCTAAAAACAGTAAAAGTGGGTGACATAGGTGCAATTTTTCCTAAAAATTTACCATTCACCCCGAGGAGAATGTCGTAGTTTTTTATTTCATCTATTTTTTTGCATTCCTGCTTATGTTCGCATTGTAGATCTATCGAAACGTCGCTGCGCAGCGCTATTTTTTTAACTAATTGTAATCTACAGAGCAATGAATGAACAAGTAAAAATCAAAGAACCACAACAATGGGAAAAACTGGTAAAAAATGTATTGTCAAGAGAGGCACTGACAGCTAGTAGCACAATCACCATGGTCGCAATGACCGTGCTGAAAACTGATATCTGCGATGTCGTCTTACCCGGACTGGATATGTTTTAAACAATTATTGTTTGTAATTCGGTAGCCTGATAGTTAAACCCGCTGCCGAATTATATGGACAGCTAAATAGAGGAGCATCATATGAAGCGTGTAAAATTGTATAATGAAAAACTAGCACATATCAAAAAGCAACTGGCAGACACAAGTGGGGCGGTGGAGTCTGTAAATGCATACGCCTATTTCAGTGCAAACCTAAAGCATTTTATGCCCCTGCTGGATTGGGACAGGCATAGGCTGCTGTATCGTCAGTTTCGTGAATATGCTGCCCTGAATGCTCTGGATGTGCTATTTATGGATGGCGAATTTCCGCTGCCCATAACTGGCTGGGAGCATTTAAGGTGCAAGCTGCTGCGGCGGCATGGTATCATCTGCACATTTCACTTTGGGGCTTATCAATTGATCAATTATCTGCTGTTGCGTGACAGGATCAAATTTGCTCTGCTTGTCGGGGATGATGTGCAGTCCACCTGGGATACACGTTATCCCAATTTAATGAAGCAGATGCAACTAGGAGAAATGGAAGGACGCTTTAGGTTGCTCAATGCCAATAAGCCTGCAGCGCTCAAAGAGATTTATAGTCTTGTCCGGGCTGGATATCAACTTGTTATATATGCAGATGGGCTTACGGGAGCCGGTGCCGCTGATACCAAAAATCTTGTGGAGATCACGTTTTTGGGCCAGCATATTTATGTGCCCGGCGGGACGGCTACATTGGCCCACAGGCTACAATGTCCCATCTATCCATTACTGGCGCTGAGAAAAGAAAGAGAAATCCTGCTGCAGACCAGAGCGCCTATTCTATCTGCTGCCGACTTGTCCCGTGCTGATTTCGTGCGCTTAACAACGGCAACCCTATTTGGTTTCTTGTCCGCATTTTTGATGCATGTGCCGCAGCAGTGGACTGTATGGACACAGCTGCAACGACTGCTTCTCCCTGAGCGCGGGCTAATTTATGTGGATGGAATCAATGACGATACCTCGTACGCGGAAATGCAGCAGTATGGGCTGATCCATCAGAATACAGACGATGGGAAATATTTTCTACTGGACAAACGGAATTATCATGTATATGGTCTGAAGCAACAGGAGTACATCAATTTGTTTAACCAATGGTGTAAATAGATTTTTACTTAATTATTAGGGTATTTTTTATTGTATTTCAATTGTGTTTAATATATTGTGTTTTCACGATATATTATGGAATCAATAATATTTACTAGGGAGAGCCTCGATGTACAGGTACGGGTATGGCCGGTTTATATTGTACTCTCTTTACTCATCAATTATCATTTACAGCATGGGGTGTTGGATTATATTTCGGTTCTGGCAAAGTTGGGGATATTGCTGATTTTTTTTAATCTTTCACTACTGATCATGTATAGGTTCTATCTGAAATCTTTGCCATGGTATAAAATATTGATTTTTATCAGTGTGGTCTGGCTCCTGATCGAACTGGTCAACTGGTTTGCTTTTGACCTATTCCCTTTTTTGGGGCTTTTCACAGTTGCTGATGACCGGCTCGCGGAGCGGGACCGGCTCTATTGGCAGATCGCCAATCAGGTACTGAGCATGATGATGATGGTAACGGCGCTGGTGCTGCAGGTATTTTATAAAAAGTCGGCGGCAGATTATCGTGCCGAAAGTGAGTTGAGACACAGGCTCGAGCTGGAAGCAAAAGACCTGCAACTGAGACAAATGATGGAACAGATCTTTCCGCACCTGACATTTAATGTGCTGAATGATATCAAAGAGGAATACAAAGATGTTGCGCCCGGAGCCGCCTGCCAGATGCAGTATCTGGCAGATCTGCTGCGTTATTGCGTGAAACAGGTTGCCAATGGAAATACGGTGGTGCTGGTGGATAGGGAGATGGAAGCTATAGACTGGTTTCTCAAGATACAGGCGCATCGCTTTAAGGATAGTATGGTAGACTATCAGGTGAGTGGCGAGTCATGGGGACAGAAGGTGCCGCCGACATTATTGCTTGTGCTGCTCGAAAACGCCTTTAAGTATGGCTTAAAAAATATAAAAGATGATCCGATCCAGATCCGGCTGGACCTGCTCGATAACCGGCTGGAGTTCTATTGTCGCAATGCAATCGATCGGGGAGCTAGCGCCAAGCCGTCAACCGGACAGGGACTGATCAATTGTGGACGGAGACTAGCGATGCTATTCCCTGGGAAGCATGTATTTGAGTATGGGCCACAAGGGGATCATTACCACGTGAAATTAATTATTTATCAAAATTGATGGAAAAAAGAATCTTGAAATGTATCGCAGTAGATGACGAGCGGTCAGGATTAAAGGCGCTGCTGGAAAGGATCAACGCACGAAATGACCTGCATCTGGTCTGGTGGGGAACGGATCCGACGCTCGTGGTGCAAAAGATCGAGGAGCATCAGGCTGATCTATTATTTGTAGATATGCAAATGGAAAAACTGCACGGACTTGAACTGATCGAACAGCTGGACGGCAAGCTGGATATCATCTGCTGTTCGGCTTACGATAATTATGGCCCCAAGTTGTCGCCATACGATAGCATACGATTTTATCTGGAAAAGCCTTATGATAATGAGCTCTTTGACCAGGCTGTAGACCGGGTGTTTGAAAAGCTGGAAATGAAGAAAAAAGCGACGAACGGGCAGTTACTGCAGCGCTTTCCGAAGCTAACGGATGAGTTTGGCCTGATCCTGCCGGGGAAAGAGAATAAAATGAAACTGTGCTTTGAAGAGATGGATATGTTCGTGCCCAAGAGTGACAGTGAGCAGGTGGAGCTGTATTCAGGCAATAAAAGAATCGTGCTCAATATGACTTTAAGTGCGCTAAATAAGGCATTGCCGCCCGAGTTTTTTATCCAGGTGCATCGCGACTGTATTTTGTCCAAGCGGAATATACTGTGTCTTAGGCGCGGAAATGTGCTGGAGCTGCGCGGGATAATGGGGCGTACCGAACAGCAGGTGGGCCGGACCTATGTAAAGAAAGTGAAAAATATGTTTAAAAATGAGCGGAAACAATTTAAAAGTGACGTTTAAAGGCAATATACAGGCGGCGATAGGGGCGCTGCAAGAAGATTGCGTCATAGTCGATCAAGCGGAACGGGCAGGGGATGGCGGGATGCCCGGTCTGGTGCAGCTGGAAGAGAAGTGTATGGACCTTTGTACATTATTAAAGGAATTTGTAGACCAGCAATCCGAGATGCTGTTCGCCCGGTCAGAACTGCAGTCTCTCCTGGCGAGTTCGGCCTTGAGTGAAGAAGCTAGGCGGATCTGGATGGCCGATCAATTGGCGTTTTATAAGGTATGGATTGCAAATGTAGGGTTGCAGCTCGCTGGTCTGAAAGAAACCTGTACATTAAAGATCTCCTCAAAGGAGCTGCTGCTGCTACTGCGGCTGCTGAAAGATATGGAACTGGTCGAGCAGGGCTCACTGAAACAGATGCTGACCTTTGTCTGTACATCATTTCGCACGGTCAACCAGGAGCATCTTTCGTACGAAAGCCTGCGGAAAAAATATAGCGATATGGACCGGAACAGTATTTTGAAAGTACGGAAATTGTTGACAAATATGAGCGAGAGGCTCAGTGCTTATTATTAGCTGTGCTGATAGAATGGATTGTTCTTCGAACACGATAGACAGCGATAGCGCGTTAACAGAAGTTTTGCGTTGCGGTAACCAATTATATAGCCACCAGATTATTATTGTCCCTGCTAATACGGGGATACGATTGATATGACCATAAATTATCTAATTGAAATTGTATATGAGAAACAGAAGTGAAGCGATCTATCAGACGCTATTGGCCATGTTGAGCCTATTACAAGAGCGCAAGGCTGCGCAAAATGCAGTGGAACCCAAAGAGGAAGAATCCACCGAAATACAGCAGGTAAAGACTTACACTGAGGAGGAGCTTATGACCGTAAGAGAAGCTTACCTCGAGCTTAAGATCAGCCGCAACACCCTGGACGCACTGCGGCGGCAGAAGAAATTGACGAGCATATTTAAAAAACGGAATGTACGTCTTATACGGGCTGAAGTCGAAGATGCCAAGAAATGGTACTGCCTGATCAAGGGTAAATCGTGACGGTCCGATATTTGGTTCTGCCTTGCCGAAATCTCTTCCGATCCGTGTGACTTCCTGTCACACCACCAAGCAATTCTATGACCCGTCGACGATGTTTACTTGCCTGCCCGGGCAAAATCAATGTTCACCGTCGCACTAGCTATCCCATTTGATTAATTTTCTTCCCCTCTTTGTAGAATTGCTTGCTCTTTTCTTTTAAAGTCTTTGACGGCCGAAACAATTGTTGCGATAGACCACGGTTTGTCTTGGTCCGTACACGCAAACCCATTCGTGTTAAATGTGATTGCCGGCACGCTGCAACTGTCTGCTTCGGCAATGATAACAATCGCTTCGATTACCAACCTATATTCTTTTAAGCTATTCACATTTCTTCGTGCCTAATCTGCATCTTCTTGTGACTGTGATCATAATCCTTTGGACGCTGACCCGATCTGGTTCGTCTGGTTCCTGTTTGCACCTGCGGTTCATCGGTTTTAAAAAACGTCCGAAGAAAATGCGTTGCGTGCGCAAGTGTTTACTGGGGCGCCTGGAGTGTATGTGTTGCACACGCTTGCTTTATTGGTCTGGGGCCAAGTGCTTTCGTTCCGGGCGAAAGTAAATGCGAAATAGTGGACTTTGCCAAAGTTTGCCATGCAGACAGATCAGCGTTTGCCCAAGTTGGCCCATCCTTGCCCAAAAGATCGCTTTCGGGGCTTTTCTCCTACCACCTTTGGATCATGAAAACACGGCAATCCATAAGGCATTGGGTACCCCCTTAATAAGACGGGCGTATTCCGAAACAGAACGTAAAATTTTTATTCAAGATTTACAAGACTAGAAAATGAGAAAAGAAAAAGTAATCAGCAATTATTCGGGCTGGTCTGACTATGCGTTATCGACGCTGGCTGGCCGCATTTTAAAAGCCATGCAGGAAACAACAGCACAAGCTAATTTTCCACAGCCAAATCCGGCGATCACGGTGCTGGAGCCGCTGGTCAACGACTATATCACCAAGCATGAGATCGCCAGCCGCCGTGGAAGCGCATTGGAGATCAGTCAAAAGAACGAGAGCCGCGATGCGCTGTTGAATGCGCTGCGCAGTTTGGCCCATTATGTCAACGAGGTTGCCAACGGTCAACTGTCGCTGTTGCTGAGTACCGGAATGGTCCTGGCATCTCAACCCAGCAGCACGCAGGCCCCCACCATGGTAGAAAAAGTACAGTTGCGCGATGGGCGCCTAAGCGGACAACTACGTCTAGATTTTAAGCCCGTTAAGGCAGCCTGGGAATACGAGGTGGAGATAGGCACGATGGCAAGTACGGGAGAGATCGTCTGGAATAAGGTCGTTCTGACGACCTCCTCACGTGGGAATGTGCTATCAGAAATGGAACCCGGAGTACGCTATTGTGTGCGCATTCGTACGCGCAATGGTAAGGGGACGGGGGATTGGTGCGAACCAGTTTCGCTGATTGCACGGTAATCGGACCGAGATGGAAGCAGCGCCCGTTAGACTGGCGCTGACTTCCTTTTGTTTGACTATAACACAAGCTTATGAAATCAATTGTAAACGTTAAAAGGGTCAAAAAAGGTGAAAACAGTACGCTTTCGGAAATCTATGTCGACGGCGAATTTTTCTGCTATGGACTGGAGGATTCCGTTCGTGACTATAAGATCAAGGGCAGTACAGCAATCCCCGCAGGTAAGTATAAACTCGGACTGAATACGTATGGTGCCATGAATGCGCGCTATAAGAGACTGTTCCCTGATTTGCACAAAGGCATGATCGAGATACTCGCCATCCCTGACTTCTCCTATGTCTACATTCATATCGGTAACAATTTTGGTGATACGGCTGGCTGCCTATTGGTCGGCTACACTATGAAATACATCAAGTATACCAGAGAATATGAAATCTATCAGTCGAAAAAGGCGTACAAAGCTTTGTACAAGCGGTTGCTGAAGCTGATGGCACAGGGCGAAGTCTGGTTACAGATCTGTCAGCCTGATTTGTGTCAAAAAAAGCTGACGCTTGCCACGAAACAGGACAATTAAATCATGGAACGAAGATCAGGACTATCGTTCTGCGAGAGATGGGTGAAACAATGGTTTAAATATTTAATGTCAACAGTTTATAAAAAAAACTAAACAATGAAGAAAATAATCAATAAAATCGGCCGGGCGCTGCAGGTGATCCTATTGGCTCCGGTTAAATTGCCAGGAAAGGCAATGGATATTTTAAAATATCTCGCTATTGGTGTAGGTATTGTTGAATCCGTCATTGACGACAAGGAGGAAAGCGAAAAGGACAGGATTGAAGAGGAGGGAGGACCAGATGAAAGTCAATGATATCCGTATAGGTACACTTGGCGGTACGCTATGTTCGCTGTGGGCGAGTATTTCTTTTGGCGATATCCTACAGACACTCCTGACTGCCGCCTTAGGAACACTTGTAAGCTTTGCAACGAGCCAGCTGCTCGGAAGATGGTACAAACGGAAAAAATGAGTATGAAAGCACCTTCGGGTGCTTTTTTTGTTAGATAGAAGATATGCAGTCAACGAAATTTACATCTAACGGGGACTTTCAATATTTAAGTCTGGGGTAAGGAAATATTTAACAAAAAATTATTGTGATGTGTGTTTGAAAATTTCTTATATTTATTTGAGCTTAAATTAATGAGACTAGCCGAATGATGAAAAGTAATTAAGCTCAACTGATGCCGTATCTTTTACTTTCATAATTACCCTTTGTTGTTATTAACCATTTTGTAATTAATTATGAAAAAAAATTATAATAGGAATTTTGTTTGTCCTTGTTTTGTATGCTATGGAAAGCAGGGCACAAAATCTATTAAATCTCAATGATTGGGTCATCGGAGGTGGTGGCACAGTCTGATTCACGCCGAATGGTCTCGTCACTGAAAACGAACGCGAGTGGGGGATTGGTCCTCAGGGGCGGCAAGTGATTGTCTGGAAAGCTACCCCGAATGGAGATGCCCAAGCAGACGGAGGTTTCAATTCCGTGGATATCCCTATCAACCACCAGAAGACATATCGTTATTCCGTATGGATAAAACGAACGAACTCAAAGACAGGAACGGCATATTTTGGATGCGCTGCAAACGTCAACTCCGTAAATGATGTTGTAAATAATAATCCCTATTTCTGGTATGGAAATCTTCCTGAGTTGGATAAATGGTACCTGTTGGTCGGTTATGTACACGGTTCCAACGATCCTTCTAAAGCAAGTTCGGGCGGAGTTTACGATGGGGTTACAGGAACCAAAGTTGCTTCTGCACTAGATTTTAAATTCCCCTCAACGGCAACATCAACCCGTCTCCGTTCTTATCTATTTTATGATTCCAATACGAGCGACCGTCAATATTTTTATGGACCTCGATTGGAGGAAGTGAATGGTAACGAGCCTACCATAAGTTCACTACTGGATAACCCAATAGGCCTTGGTGATTTTTCGTTTTCGGGTAAGGTGGGGATCAAGACTGCGACACCGGGAGCCTATGATCTGGCTGTCAACGGGAAAATCCGGAGCCAGGAGATCAAGGTGGAAACCGCTGGCTGGCCTGATTATGTATTCAAGCAAGATTACCAATTACTGTCTCTGGCAGAAACGGAAGAGTTTATCAAAAAGAACGGCCATCTTCCAGATGTCCCTAAAGCAGCCGATGCGGAAGCAAATGGGATATCATTGGGAGAGATGAATAAGATTCTTTTAAAAAAGATTGAGGAGCTTACCTTGCAAGTCATAGCGCTCAATAAGAAAATCCAGAAGGAATCCAGCTCGGTTAAATCAAGACAAAAAAGTAAACCCAGGTAACCGAAGATTAAATGATAATCCGTTTTCACCGCTAAAATTTTAGAATAGTACTTATATCAATAAAATTAAATCATATGAAAGTAAATAGCTCTTTGCTGTACATGCTAGTATTATTAGGACTAGCTCTTGGTGTGTGGAACCTAATCGGAAAAAAAGATGAGATTGTCTATGTGGATACAGCAAAGCTTTTTCAGGAGTATTCCGAGGCAGTAAAAGTCAACAAAAAACTGGAGAATGAGGCGAAGAAGTACGAGGGAAATATTGACACATTGATGCAAGAAATTCAGGGGGCACTAAAGGATTATGAGAAAAATGGGGGAAAGCTAGATGCAGCTTCGCGTTCAAAGCAGGAGCGCTTAATCAACGAAAAACAGGCTGACCTACAACGCTATCAGGCTGTTGTAAAGGATAAGCTGGAGAAACAGCGTCAGACAGATTTTTCAGGCGTTGTCAATACCATCAATGGATTCTTAAAAGAATACGGCAAGCGCAAGGGATATCGCATGATCCTGATTGCCAATCCCGCAGGCACGATTGCTTATGCCAAGGATGGTACAGATATAACCGGAGACATTGTTAAAGAACTCAATTCAAAAAAATAGGAGGTAGCAGTGATTCTTCGAATTTTATATATCAATATCTGCATTCTATCCATCTTATCGGGTTGTCAGAAAAAAATAATGAATCGCGGAGAGCTTTATACTTATATCCAGAATAAAAACCATGGTGTGTTTGACAGCAAGGAGAACAACGGGGTAAAAGTATCCATGTCGTATATCCCAGGCATACTGATGCGGGACAACGCTGACAGTACTTTACTAGGAAAATACTTGTATTTCAGGTTGATATACCAGATTAACGATAAGGATATGCTGTCAGCTGTTGACCAGAGTTCCTATTCTGTTTTGGTCAATCGCCTATCTTTTAAACTTGGCGATTATATCATTGTTCGTTGTGATGGGAAGGATGAAGAAATAGCTGACTTTCAATTCTCACCAATGTACGGCGCGACCAATAATACGGAGGTCGTTATAGCGCTTGATCGGGACAAGCTAAAAGACGAAAAAGAGTTGACAATAAAATTAAGAGATATCGGATTGGGCCTTCCCGAGTATGATTTTACATTTAAACGGGAGGCTTTGGAACGTTTGGATGATCTCACTGTAGAATTAGAAAAACTAGATTAACCAATAATCAAAATGAAAAGAAAAAGAAAAATATTTGCATTGGTTTGTCTCAGTGCAATACTATACCAAACTTTTAGCCCACTGACAGCTCTAGCCCTGACAAGTGGTCCCCTGTCGCCCGATGCATCGAGCTTTGAACCGGTAGATACTTCGACAATGGTCAATCCCGTTACCGGAGATTTTGTCTACAATGTACCTCTGATGGAGGTTCCGGGCCCGGAAGGAAGTTATCCATTATCACTGTCCTACCATGCTGGTATCAATCCGGAGCAGGAAAGTAGCTGGGTAGGTTTGGGATGGACCTTAAATCCAGGATCGATAACCAGAACGATTAGCGGTTTTCCTGACGATTGGGCCAATACCCAAGCCAGCCGCCGTGATTATTGGTCAGGAGGAGTAACAAATGTGACTTCTGTCGGAGTGACAATTCCTGTTGTCAATGTTTCCGCCGATGTTATAGTCGTAAAGGATACCTATAGAGGGGTCGGGATCGGATGGAATGTTGCTTACGGATTTAGTTTGGGGGAAGATTCAGGAGTAAGAGCAACAATTGGTATTGGATCCAACCCTTATAGTAGCGGTTTCTCAGTGATAGGGGGACTCAGTGCAATGGGATTAAGTCTTACGGGCTCCCTGGGAGAGAACAACTCACTTGGGATTTCGACGTCTTTACTTTCGGTATATGGTTATAGCTTGCTTGATGCAAATTTGTCAACCAGTGGAGTTGGAGTTTCTACAAATATCTCTATTGAGTCAAGTCTTTCCAATAGTAAAGAAGGGGTTGTACAGACTGAGACCAAGAAATCTGGACTAAACCTTCTTTTTGTGAGGTTCTCCAAAATAAGAACAAGATATTGGTCCGATGAGACGGAAAATAGTAATATTTACGGAGCGTTGAATTCGAAGTCATTTAGTGGATTATTGAGTGACAATAGTTTGGTTAACGATGCATTTCAATTAGGTAGCGGTAGCGATCCCGACAAGACACAGGATGGTGCCCAGCCTGCATTCGACTCCTATATGGTGACGGGCCAAGGAATTGGCGGTTATATGCGGCCATTTATTTATCAGGGATCTGTTTCCAGACAAAATGTAGTCGAAAGAGATGCATCATCATCAAAAATGACTGTTCAATATGGTAATAACACCAAAGTATCAAATAATTTGGGATTTAGATTTTTAGGAGATTTTTCAAATACTTTACAGCAAAACTATACGGCATTTTCTACTGATCCGAATACGATTTTAAATGGCACGCTACCCTTTGCTGCTCCTAGCGGAAATAGTGGAAGCTGGTCTTCAGGATATAATAGTACAAACCAAGTTTTAGCCGGTTCCAAAACAATTCAATATTTCAAAACAGATGCAAACGGTAATGTAGTTACTCCCAACACCAATGTGAAATTTATACAGCCAGTTGCCTCTGGACTGGACCGCAAGAAACATCTGGGACCTATTGCATCTGGGACAACTAACAGTGGTATTACAGGATTCTCTATAACGAATGAAAGTGGTGTTACTTATCACTATAATTTACCAGCCTATAGCTATGAGGAAGAGGTTTATCAGGAAAATACAGTTAAACTTAATAGCAGTGACCTGAAATTTAACAGGCAGACTAAAAATGCCGGATATGCTTATACCTGGCATCTCACGGCGGTGACTGGACCTGATTATGTGGACCGCGGTACAATAGGGGTACTTGACGAAGCAGATTATGGGTACTGGGTCAGTTTTGAATATGGTAAGTGGACCGATGAATTTGTTTGGCGGACGCCTACAGAAGGATTTACGAATAATATCGACCAAAGGTTTAAGACCGTATCAATGGGGAAAAAGGAAGTTTATTATTTGAATGCTATAAAAACGCGTACGCATACAGCTCTTTTTGAGAAAGATGTGCGAACTGATGGCAAAAGTGCTTCCAAAGAATCTTTCAATAAAAACTGGTCCTCACAGAACAGTGTCTCCACAGATTATAGCAATGCAGGCTTATATAATGCAAATTCAAATCAGAGCCTTCGATTGAGCCATGTTTATATTCTTAAGAACACAGGGATACCAAGTGTAGGTAATTCTAGTGGTGGTTCTTCTGGATTTATACCTTCCGGCCGTACGGTATCGTGTACAGAATGTGAGTTATCCAATAACGTGTTCGATAAAAATGATGTGAATGCCTATGGGCGATCGCAGTTAGAGTCTAGTTCTCTCAGGGTGATTGATTTCGATTATGACTATTCACTTGCGAAAGGTGCTACGACCAGCTTTGATTATTCCAGTCCCTCAAATAAATTGGGAAAACTAACGCTCAAATCTTTCAAAATCAGAGGAAAGGGAGGAGCCAGTATTTTACCACAGACGGAGTTTGGTTATAACCTTTCAGTTTCAGATCAGAAAAAAGGACTTGCAACTGTTTCCCCGGGCAGTATTTCAGGAACTACGGTAGCATACGAATTAGGTGATCTTATTGAGACGGATGATGCAGATCCTGTCTTCTGTGGATATATTGATCAGATTACCCAATCTGGCTCGACCTATAGCTATGTTTTAAAAGGAGGAAATGTAACTAGTAATCTCGGTTCAAAAAATATTAGAAAAACCAAAAATCCGCCTTACGAAAAGGATAAATATGATTATTGGGGCATGTATAAATCGGATTATGTGAGTTATTTTAATCAGAATTTAAGTAGAATTCCGACCAGGATCTCTAATAAGTCGACAGATGTGTGGTCCTTGCGGACGATAAAGACTTCCAGCGGACCTCTTGTTGAAATAGGATTTGAGGGGCACGATTTTCGTGAAAGCATATATGGTAACAATATATCCGTACACTTTATTAGTGTAACCAAGCTATCGCCACTTAATTATAGGCTTACGATGATAAACAATGGTAGAGCATGTAAAGACATATATCAAGTCGGTGAAAATATTTTGGCAGTATTTTTTAGAGAGTATTATGAAAAAAATCCTGATCCTAATATGGGGGGGCGGTCAGTGGATCCCATTGATCCAAATTCAACAAAAATGTATGATGCATATATGGGTTCAACTGTTCTGGTAAAAGCAATGAATGGAAACACGATGGATGTTGAATTCGCAGATTACTTAGAAGATAATCTGTTTAATGTATATTATACAAATCGCTCTCAAACCAAGGTGCTGGATGTTAATTTAAGAGCCACTGCAATGGACAAGAATCATTTGGGGGGCAATGGTGTTCGTGTAAAATCGATTACTTTAAGAAGCTTAGATGGTATAAAATATACGACTAATTACAAATATTGTAAGGATGATTCCTCTGTGTCGTCGGGTGTTACCAGTTATGAACCTTTAAATTACGAACGGTATCAAGGAAGAGCATCTACAGAAGGTCATTATGAATCAATTTTTGATGGAACATTGAATCTTGGTTTTGCAAACGTTTCTTACTACGGCCCCGAGCTCCCTGGGCCAGGAGTTATGTATTCTCGAGTGGAAAGTGTTTCCAAAATAGTCTATCCCGATGGTGCAAACGGAGCTCCATTAACAAAAAATGTGATGGAATTTTTTACATTTCAAGATGCTAAAATAGAAAAAAACTATGTGACAAGTCCCAGTTCATCAACTTCGTATGCGACTGCAAATCATTTGTTTCGTAAGTTTATGAGTTTAATGGGCTCTCCCAAAACCGTCAGTTATTATGACGGAAACGGGAAACTGACCAAGCGTGTTGTCAACCAATACCTGCATGAGGGTATTACTGGTGATTTTTTTGCAGGTTACAAAACCAAGCTTCAGGGCTTTGGTTACCAGGGGCTTCTCAGCGAGCGTTTTTCGGAAGTGAAAAAGGTGCTCAATACCTCTAACAATACTTGGCAGACTATGGGGACCATGTTTGCCAGAGAAGATTATCCATTGGTGAATGTTGGCACGGTGGAGTATGATTATATCCATAACACAAAGACCTCAAAAAAGGTCAATGCCTTTGATTTCTACAGCGGCGCCGTTACGGAGTCTATCAGCACGGACTCTTACGGCAATAGCTTTCTGAGCCAGAGCACCCCTGCGTACCGTGATTTCGCGGCGATGGGCCCGAGCCAGCTTGATGGGACCAAGAAGCATATGCTGACACAGGTTTCGGCGAGCAATGTATACCGGCTGAATGCGAGCGGGGCCAAGGAGCACCTGGTTTCTGCAAGCTACAATGTGTGGAGCAACGGTGGTGCAGTTCTGGATGGAAGTGGCAACCGTATCGTCCAGAACAATGCAGCGACCAACGGGAATGTTTGGCGCCAGACGTCGGGTTATGTATGGATGCCCCTGAGCGTTGCGGCCAACGGGATGACTGCAGTTGCAAGTTTTGTAGCTTTTCCGGGCAGCAATCCGGCCGGTGCGAATGCGGCATGGAAGCGCAACAATGATGTCGTGTTGATGGATGCCTATAGTCATGTGCTGAGCACCCGGGATTTCAAGAACAATCACACCAGCACGCGCTATGGTTACAACAATGCCAAACCCGTGCTGAGCGGTACGTTTGCCAAATATGGGGAGATTGTCTTCAGCGGGGCCGAGGATGAAAACATCAGCAACGGTAAGAAGCTTGAGGTTAGTAAGGGTACAGGTACTGTTTCCACTGCAGTATTCCATACGGGCAGTAAGAGCCTTCAGCTCGCAGCAGATCAGACCGGTTTTGATTACAGTGTTCCTGTGTCCGAGCTTACTGCGGGACGTACCTATACGGCGAGTGTCTGGGTGAACAATCAGACTGCCCATAACGTGAAGCTGTACTATCAGCTTGACGGTGTGGACAAAACGGTATCGGGCGCTTCCAATGTGAGCACCAGGACTTCCGGCAAATGGACTTTGATCACATTTGATATCACGCTGAGCGGGGGCACTACGGTGCGTGTGTTTGCCAAAAACGACGGTACGGGGACGACATATGTCGATGATTTCCGTTTCCAGCCAAAAAACGGTGTTAGTTCTGCCTCGGTTTATAATGCGGCCACTGGTGAGCTGAGCTACAGCCTGGACCGTAACAACCTTTATACGCGTTATGAGTACAATGCTATGGGACAGCTTATTGCGACCTACCGGGAGCAGTTCGGGCGTACACCTTACAAGGTATCGGAGACACAGCTGAACTATAGTACCAGGAGTTTTAACGGACTGTCGAACTAAGCGATTTATCCAAGATGAAAAGAAACCAACAACGAACATACAGGTGGGTAGCGAAAGCTGCTGACCACTATGCTATAGCGCTGCTATGCCTGGCCGGGTTTGGTGCACAAGGTCAGACTCAGATCATTACCCCGGACCCGATCGTCCTTCCGGCTACTGGCCAGAGCAGTTATATACTTTCCTCGGGTCAGAGTCTGACTGCTAAGAGCGGTCAGTCCATCACGCTAAAGCCCGGAGTCCACCTGATGTCTGGTTCGACGGCGGTGCTGCAGGTTGATTCGGATTTCAAGATCCCCCTGGCGCCGAACAATCCCCAGGCCAATACGGACATGAACTGGATCCTTGGCCGAAGTTTTAACGCCAGCGGTCAGGTGGTTTCCGAGAGCAAGGTGTTCTATGATGACCTGGGCAAGGCCGTTCAGCAGCAGAGCAAGAATCTGGAATTTGGGCACGTGATAGCGAGCGAGCCGCTGTATTCGGTGTACGGTGGAGCTGTTGGCAGTACGCTGTCGGCGCCGATCAATAATGCATCTTTTGCTTACAAGAGTGATTTTTTTACCTCGGCTGGCGGGGTGGCGTACAGCTTCCGTAATTTCGGCCGGTATTTGAACAGTGTGGGGACAAAGCAGGACAAGACAGTGACCGCTGACGCAGTCGGTGGTACAACATCGGGCACTTTGGGCTGGTATTACAGCAGCTCCAATAGTTGGGAACCGTACCAGGATGTCACGACGCATCCTTACACATTGGGCACAGATGCCTCCAACGGCAGCGGTATCTTCAGCCGTAAGGCCGGTGTAGGCAATGAGCTTCGTATGGGCAAGAACCGTGAGGCGATATCTTTCTCAGTTCCGGTCACTGGTGAGTTGGAACTGTATGAGAGCATCCGGAGCAAGTATTTCACGGATGCGGAGGTTGGCGGCCGTACGGCAGTGGATTCGGCTGTTCGGGTCATGTCGGTGAGCCTAGATGCAGACCGGAATGTAGGAATTTCGGTTTCGGTTGACGGTCTTCCGGTGCTTTCGGCATTGGCTGGTACGGAGCTGACAATAGCCAAGACGGTGAGCGTTGCTGCCAACAGCAATGCCTATTTTCCGGTACTGGCCTCGCAGTCGGTGAGTTTCAGCGGCGCGGCTTCGAGCCTGGTGAACTATGTATTAAACGAAGCCGTGACAAGCGTTTCCGCGGGAGCAGTGACCCTGGCCAAGGGGCTCTATGAGCTGCGTACAACTACCGGGGCACAGACAGCGAGTTACAGCCTTGGGCTGGGTACGATCTCGATGAATTTTTATGACCAGTTAGGCCGCTTGCGTGCGAGCATCCCGCCCGAGGGTGTGAAGAAGCTGCTGAACGGGGGGCTGGCAAATTATGCCACGCTGGCGAGCGTTCCCTATATAAAGACCTTTGAGTACAATGCGCAGGGGCTGCTTGCTGCGAGTACCGGTCCTGATCAGGGGCGTTCGGAGCTGAAGTATAATACCGAAGGTAAGATCCGTTTCTCCCAGAACGCTTTGCAGAAACAGAAGGGCAGTTACAGCTATACCAACTACGATAGTTATGGAAGGGCGACAGAGTCGGGGGAATATCTTCCCACGGGTACGGGGATCAAGTTTGAGAACCTCACGGCAGCGATGCTGGATGCCGGAGGGCTTCCCTCGGTCACGGGTACGCAGAGTGACGTGAGCGTGATCCAGTACGATGTTGCCAATGCCACGCACGGTGTTGCGGGGTATGTACAGGACAGCTACTTTTTGGGCGGAGCCGTAAGTTATACAGCCAAATACAGCCTATTGATCAACAATGTGAAGGACGCGGCCAAACTGGTCAGCCGGAGCTGGTTCAATTATGACGGTGACGGAAATGTGCTATGGACGGTCAGCAATGCGACGGGGCTGGGCAACAAGACGATGGAGTATGTGTACGACGAGTTTGGGCGTGTGACCAAGTCTGTGTACCAGAAGAACACGGCCGCGGAGACATTTGTGCACTATTATGAGTATGACCTGAACGGGAAGCTGAAAACGGTGTACACCAATACGACTGACAATATTTCCAGCAGGGTGCTGCATGCCAAATATATCTATGCCTTGACGGGCGGATTGAAACGTGTTGAATATGGCGACAAGCTGCAAGGGGTTGATTATGTGTACACGGTTGACGGCAAGCTCAAGAGCATCAACAATGCAAATGTGGTGATGCAGAATGAGATTAGTATCAATGATCCGGGCAAAGATGGAAAGGGCAACGGGTTTGCGCGTGATGTGTTCAGCCAGAACATGGAGTATTATCCCAATGATTACCTACGTACAGGTACCAATATTTTAGGTATCCAAAATGCGTCAGCCCCATTTAAGTTTGGCGGTTTGGCAAACGGTATCGGCTGGCAGACACAGGTAACACCGTCAAATACCGTGGTGGACGCTGCTGGGATGAATATCTATACTTACGATACCAAGGGGCAGCTGCTGTCCAACATCTGGGGTACACCGGATTATGGGACCAAGGTATTCACGGGAACGGCTAATGTGAACCAGGAGAAGGGGATCAGTTACGATAGTCACGGGAACCTGCTGAAATTGCAGCGGACCAACGGAGCGGGCACTACTGTGAACAACTTTACCTACAATTATCAGGCGAGCACCAACAAGCTGAGTTCGGTAACGGGTTATGCGAGCTATAATTATGACGCGGTCGGCCAGCTGGCCTCACAGGTGAAGGGGACAGCGGGTATGTACCTGGACTATGATGTCTCGGGTAAGGTGACAAGTATCTACAGTGATGCGGCGAAGTCGGTGATAATGCTTAGCTTTGCCTATGACGAGGGTGGCAACCGGATCATGAAGAAGGACCACCGGACAAACGCAGTGAGCTGGTACAGTTACAATGATGCGGGCACGTTAATGGCTGTGTTTGAGAGCAAGAATGGCGGGGCACTGCAGCTTCTTGAGCAGCCGGTGTATGGATCAGACAGGCTGGGTATGCTGAACAGGCTGGGAGGGAATTATAGCTATACGCTGACGGACCATCTGGGCAATACAAGGGCAATTATCAACCGGAACAAGCTGCCCGGAGGTTTTGCGGATGTACAGTACAATGCGGACTATTACCCCTATGGTATGGAAGCCCGTTCGGCGGGTATAGACAGTAGGTATGGTTATCAGGGACTGTATGCGGAGAAGGATAAGGAAACTGGTTGGAACAGTTTTGAGCTGAGAAACTACGATGTGGCGATAGGAAGGTGGCTGGCAGTGGATCCGATGGGCCAGTATGTTTCACCTTATGTTGGTATGGGAA